>NZ_CP082236.1:0-2887500 GCF_019856535.1 Pseudomonas sp. SC3(2021)
GGGATCGACAACGGTTTCCACTGCGGACATTCAGGCCTCGACCATGAACGGCGCGGGGTCGCCGCAACCGACGCGGATCACTTCCGGATCGTCGCCGGTCAGGTCGATCACCGTGGACGCCTTGATCCCGCCGAAACCGCCGTCGATGATCAAATCCACCTGGTGTTCGAGCAACTGGCGCATTTCGTATGGATCGCTGAGCGGGTCTTCGTCGCCGGGCATGATCAGGGTCACGCTCATCAGCGGCTCGCCGAGTTCGGCCAACAGCGCCAGGGCGATTGGATGGCTGGGCACGCGCAGGCCGATGGTGCGCTTCTTCGGATGCAGGAGCAGCCGAGGCACTTCGCGGGTAGCGTTGAGAATAAAGGTGTAAGGCCCCGGCAAATGCGCCTTGAGAATGCGGAACGTGCCGGTGTCGATCTTGGCGTAATTGCCCAGTTGCGACAGGTCGCTGCAGATCAGCGCGAAGTTGTGCTTTTCATCCAGCTGACGCAGGCGCCGAACCCGCTCGATCGCGGTCTTGTCGCCGATCTGGCAACCAATGGCGTAGGAAGAGTCGGTAGGGTAAATCACCACCCCGCCCTTGCGGATGATCTCGACCGCCTGTTTGATCAGGCGCGCTTGCGGGTTTTCCGGATGAATCTGGAAAAATTGACTCACATTCTCTACCTGTTCAGACGGCGGCAATAACTGTGTCATGTTTGAACCGACACCACAGGGGTGGAAGGTCCTCGGGAACCGGCCGGTACTGGCCGATCTCGGACCAGCCTCCAGGGCCATGGAAATCACTGCCGGCGCTGACCAGCAGACCGAACTCACGGGCAAGGATCGCCAGGCTGCCCACCTGTTCTGCGGGCTGAAAGCCATTGACCACTTCAATCGCGTGCCCGCCCGCTTGAATATAGTCGGCAATCAGCTTTCGGCGCTTGCTGCGGGTGAAATCGTAGTGCCACGGATGCGCCAGGCTGACCCACGCATTGGCGGCGCGCAACGTGTCGACAGTGTCTTCCAGTGTCGGCCAATGCAACTTGACGTCGCCCAACTTGCCAGCGCCGAGCCACTTGCGAAAGGCTTCGGCGCGATCCTTTACAAAACCTTCACGTACCATCCAGTCAGCGAAATGCGGACGGGCCGGCGCATTGCCGCTATCGCCCAGTTCCTGCTGAATCTGCCGGGCGCCATCGAGGGCGCCGGGCATGCCCTTGAGCGCGAGCTTGCGGCTTATTTCTTCCGACCGCAGCCAGCGGCCATCGTGCAATTTGGCAATTGCCTCGACCAACGGCGCGGCGTTGACGTCGAAACCGTAGCCCAGCACATGAATGGTCGCGCCGCCCCAGGTGCAGGACAATTCGACGCCGTTGACCAGTTGCATGCCCAATTCATCGGCGGCCGCGCGCGCTTCGGCGAGGCCTTCAAGGGTGTCGTGGTCGGTCAACGCCAGGACTCGCACGCCGTTTTCGAACGCACGCGCAACCAGAACCGCAGGCGCCAGGGCGCCATCGGAGGCCGTGCTATGGCAGTGCAAATCAACATTCACGGGGAGTTGTAACCTCAAATCAGCTGACGCTATCGCGCGCCCATATGTTTGTTATTATGCCGCCACATCCAGCTTCTGGCTCTTACTGTGAAACAATTCATCGATTTCATCCCGCTTCTGCTGTTCTTCATCGTTTACAAACTTGATCCACGGGTCGTCGACATCGCTGGCCATGAAGTGACTGTAGGCGGTATTTACAGCGCCACCGCGATGCTGATCATCAGCTCCCTCGTGGTGTACGGTGCGTTGTTCATCAAACAGCGCAAGCTGGAAAAGAGCCAATGGCTGACCCTGATCGCCTGCCTGGTATTCGGCAGCCTGACGCTGGCCTTCCACAGCGAGACCTTCCTCAAGTGGAAAGCGCCGGTGGTCAACTGGCTGTTCGCCGTGGCCTTCATCGGCAGTCACTTCATCGGTGACCGCCTGCTGATCAAACGCATCATGGGCCACGCACTGACCCTGCCGGATCCGGTCTGGACCCGCCTGAACATCGCCTGGATCGGCTTTTTCCTGTTTTGCGGGGCCGCCAACCTGTTCGTCGCCTTCACCTTCCAGAGCATCTGGGTGGACTTCAAGGTGTTCGGCAGCCTGGGCATGACCGTGCTGTTCCTGGTCGCTCAGGGCATCTACCTGTCTCGTCACCTGCACGACGCCGATACCACAACACCAAAAACCGAGGACTGACATGCTCTACGCCATCATTGCCACCGACGTCGCCAACTCGCTGGAAGCCCGCCTGGCCGCGCGCCCTGCGCACCTGGAACGCCTGCAAGCGCTCAAGGGCGAAGGCCGTATCGTATTGGCCGGCCCGCACCCGGCGGTCGACAGCAATGATCCGGGCGCAGCGGGTTTCACCGGCAGCCTGATCGTCGCCGAGTTCGATTCGCTGAGCGCCGCGCAAGCGTGGGCCGATGCCGATCCGTACATCGCCGCTGGCGTGTATGCCAATGTGATCGTCAAACCGTTCAAGCAAGTCCTCCCGTAAAAGACCAGAGGCTCCAGTGGCGAGGGGATTTATCCCCGTTGGGTGGCGAAGCCGCCCCAAAGCCATCCAATGCGGTGTGCCTGTCACACCGCAGTCCCTGTTATTGGGACAGCTTCGCTGTCCATCGGGGATAAATCCCCTCGCCACAAAGTCACCTGCACTACAAACCAGTCTTCCCCGGCACTGAACCTTCTCGGTTCTTGCTGCTCTCAATCGCTCATTATTCTCGTTTGTCTGCCGACAACCTGCCCAATATCCATTTGGAAGCAGGTGTCGCGATGCGCAAGGGTCCGTTGTGTCTGATGTTGGTCACGTTGTCGATCATGGCGCCCGCCCATGGTGAGGAAACCACCGAAGGCGGCAGCTCCACGCCATTGTCATTGAGTGCCGGCAGTCAGATCACCGAGTTGCAACAGCGCCTCAAGGTCAGCGAACAGCAGCGGGAAGAACTGAGCAAACAATTGCAAAATGCCGACAACACCCGCGAAAGCGCCCAGCTCGCCCGGTTGCGCCAGGAGAACCAGCGTCTCAAGCTGCAACTCAAGGAAGCCCAGGCCAGCCCGCTCCCGCGTCTGTTGACCGAACAGCAGCAGTGGTTCGTCACCGGTGCCGGAGTAGCGCTATTGGCGCTGCTCTGCGGTATCTTTGCCAGTGGAGCAAGCCGAAAACGTCGGCAATGGCTAAATTGAGTGAGTCATGAGCGAGCTGTTACTGATTGATGATGACCAGGAGTTGTGCGAACTCCTGAGTAGCTGGCTGAGCCAGGAAGGCTTCCAGGTGCGCGCCTGCCACGATGGCCAGAGTGCGCGCAAGGCGTTGGCCGAATCGTCGCCCGCGGCGGTGGTGCTGGACGTGATGCTGCCCGACGGCAGCGGCCTGGAACTGCTCAAGCAACTGCGCAACGATCACGCCGATCTGCCGGTGCTGATGCTTTCGGCCCGAGGCGAGCCGCTGGACCGCATCCTCGGCCTGGAACTCGGCGCCGATGATTACCTGGCCAAGCCGTGCGATCCCCGTGAACTGACCGCCCGACTGCGCGCCGTGTTGCGCCGCAGCCATCCGGCAGCGGTGTCGACTCAACTGGAACTGGGCGACCTGAGCTTCAGCCCGGTGCGTGGCGTGGTCAGCATCGACGAGAAAGAACTGACCCTCACCGTGTCCGAAAGCCGCCTGCTCGAAGCCCTGCTCAAGCAGCCCGGCGAGCCGCTGGATAAACAGGAACTGGCGCAACTGGCCCTCGGCCGCAAGCTGACCCTGTACGACCGCAGCCTGGACATGCACGTCAGCAACCTGCGCAAGAAGATCGGCCCGCACCCGGACGGTCGTCCACGGATCGTCGCCCTGCGTAGCCGCGGTTACTTCTATAGCCTCTGAACCTGCCACCCCCTTTAGGCGTGAGCCTGCTCGCGATGGCAGTGTGTCAGTCGACACTTTCTTGCCAGATACACCGCTATCGCGAGCAGGCTCACGCCTATAGGGGTGTGTTTGTAAGGTTGGACACAAAGCGTCTTTACCCAAGCTTTACGCAGCGCTGACCGCCGCTGACCTTGATCTCCGTAATCTGTACTCATCCGGAACGTACCGGGAACGAGACAAGGAGATACACCATGCGCAAGACTCTTATCGCTCTGATGTTCGCTGCCGCTCTGCCAACCGTCGCCATGGCCATGCCGCAGGATGGTGGCCCGATGGGTGACCCAATGGATGGCGCTCGCCACGGCGGTCAGATGCACGGCATGCACGGCAAAGGACCGTACAGCCAACTCGACCTGTCTCGCGAACAGCGCGAGCAGATCCGCAAGATCATGGGCGAGCAGATGCACGAGCGTAAGCAAGTGGTCGAGAAGTACCTGGAAAAACTCTCGCCGGCTGACCAGAAAGCCATGAAGGACGAGATGGCGGCCAACCACAAGAAAGCCGAAGCCTACGTACGCAACCTGCTGAAGCCGGATCAACAGAAGAAATTCGACGAGATCCAGAAGAAACAGGCTGAACGCCGCGCCGAATGGGCCGAGTTCAAGGCGTGGAAAGCGCAACAGCCGCAAAAAGCGCAATAATGTTCTAATCACAGGCCCGGCGGTATATTCCGTCGGGCCTGTTTTTACCGATCCAAATGCAGGCTCACTCCTACAGGGGTTTTGTGTTTGTTCTGAGGAATTTCTGTGCGTTCATTGTTCTGGCGTATTCTCGCGAGCTTCTGGCTGGCCATCGCTCTGGTGGCCGGGTTGTCCATTCTGCTCGGGCACATGCTCAACCAGGACGCGTGGATCCTCAGCCGTCACCCGGGCCTCAACACATTGGCCAGTGAATGGACGCAAACCTACGAAGCCCAGGGCGAAGAAGCCGCCCAGACGATCCTCGAACAACGCAAACGCCAGTACCACATCGACGTTCAGGTGCTCAACGAAAGCGGTGATCCGGTGGTCCGCGGCACCTTCCCGCGCCGCGCCGCCGCCTTCGAAGCCCGCCAGAACAACGATGACCGCCGCCTGCCCTGGCGGCGCCTGACCGACGAGTTCACCAGCGAAAAAACCGGCGACACCTACCTGTTCATCTTCCGTATCCCGCACCCGGAACTCGACGCCTGGCACCGCGATAGCCTGCTTTGGCCGCTCAGTGCGCTGGGTATTGCGCTGGTGGTACTGACCCTGTTCAGCCTCTTGGTCACGTTCTCCATCACCCGCCCGCTCAGCCGTTTGCGCGGCGCCGTGCATGATCTGGGGCAGACCACCTATCAGCAGAACAGCCTGGCGAAACTGGCCAACCGCCGCGACGAATTCGGCGTACTCGCCACCGACTTCAACCGCATGGGTGCGCGCCTGCAAAGCCTGATCGGCAGTCAGCGGCAATTGCTGCGTGATGTGTCCCACGAACTGCGCTCACCGCTGGCACGGTTGCGGATTGCCTTGGCGCTGGCGGAACGGGCCAACCCAGAGGAACGCGAGAAACTCTGGCCACGACTGACACGCGAGTGTGATCGGCTGGAAGCGTTGATCAGTGAAATTCTGGTATTGGCGCGAGTCGATGCCGACAACGCCAGTGCTGAAGAGGTGGATCTGAATACGTTGCTCGGCACGTTGCAGAAGGACGCGAAACTGGCATCGCCCGAGCAGATCGTGCGTCTTGATGCCGAACCGCAGCTGAATCTGAAGGGCTGGCCGACCATGATCGAGCGCGCCGTCGATAACCTGCTGCGCAATGCCCAGCGCTTCAACCCGGAAGGTCAAGCCATTGAAATGCAGGCCTCGCGTCAGGGCGAAAAAATTGTCGTGAGCGTGCGCGACCATGGCCCGGGGGTGCAGGCTGAGCATTTGAGCCAGTTGGGCGAACCGTTTTACCGGGCGCCGGGGCAGACGGCGGCGGGACATGGCCTGGGCCTGGCGATTGCCCGGCGAGCGGCGGAACGCCATGGTGGGAGTTTGACGCTGGCCAATCATCCGCAGGGCGGGTTTATTGCGAGTCTGGAATTGCCGCTTGTACCCGGCGCCGTCGTCCAACCCTAAAGGCCACCCTCACCCCAGCCCTCTCCCGGAGGGAGAGGGGGCCGAACGAGGTGTCTGGCGCCCTGCATCGACCTGAAACACCGAGTCGATTATGGACTCCAAGCCGTGATCGGGTCTGGATTCAGCCAGGCACGTCCAGGTCGGCGCGTCTCTGCAACATCCCCCAATCAGCCCCCTCTCCCTCCGGGAGAGGGGCCGAACGAGGTGGCTGGCAACCTGCATCGACCTGACAAACCGAGTTGATTATGGATGCTGAATCCGTAATCAACTCTGTATTCGAATTGAACCGAAGTCGATTATGGATTCAGCGAAGGGCGTTCAGGTCGGCGTATCTCTACAACATCCCCCAATCAGTCCCCTCTCCCTCCGGGAGAGGGTCAGGGTGAGGGGCTTTTGATCTTCAGGCTTTACCCGGCCAGGCGCTGACGAACTCGGCCAGGTCAGCCTTCTCCGCCACACGCGGCTCTTTCTGCGGGGTGCCGAGGTACAGGAACGCGATCACCTCTTCCCCTTCCGCCAGCCCCAGCCCTTGGGCCACATGCTTGGAATACGCCAGATCACCGGTGCGCCACACCGCACCAATCCCCTGCGCATACGCCGCCAGCAAAATCCCGTGGGCGGCACAACCGGCCGCCAGCAACTGCTCGGCTTTCGGGTATTTGGAGTGATCCTGCAATTTCGCAATCACCACAACCACCAACGGAGCACGCAGCGGACCGTTGCGTGCCTTGTCGATCATCGCTTCAGTGACTTCGCCTTCCTGCATTTGCGCGGCTTCGGCCAGCAACTCGCCCATCTGCTCGCGCGCCGAGCCTTCGACGGTCAGGAAACGATAAGGCTGCAAGTGCCCGTGATCCGGCGCACGCAGGGCCGCGGAGAACAACGCTTCGCGCTGTGCGGCGGTGGGGGCCGGTTCGACCAGTCGTGGAACGGAAACACGGTTGAGCAAAGCGTCGAGAGCCTGCATCGGCCACCTCCTGAGAAAAATGTGCAGCTATTCTAGCGGTATCTGCCAACCGGGTGCCGGTTTACATGCCTGCCCCCACGGGTAGAATGGCGCCCTTCCCACATCAGCCCGAGCGGACTTCATGGCGTTGCCGACCTTACGGATCATTGGTTTCATCATCGGCATCTTCCTGATCACCCTGGCCGTGGCCATGGTCGTGCCGATGGCCACCCTGGTGATTTTCGAGCGCACCAGCGACCTGCCGTCGTTCTTATGGGCGAGCATGATCACCTTCGTCGCCGGCCTCGCGCTAGTGATTCCCGGCCGGCCGGAACACATTCATCTGCGCCCCCGCGACATGTATTTGCTGACCGTCAGCAGCTGGCTGGTGGTGTGTATTTTCGCCGCACTGCCATTTCTGCTGACCCAGCACATCAGCTACACCGACTCGTTTTTCGAAAGCATGTCCGGCATCACCGCGACCGGTTCGACCGTGCTCAGCGGGCTCGACACCATGTCCCCGGGGATTCTGATGTGGCGCTCACTGCTGCACTGGCTCGGCGGCATCGGCTTCATCGGCATGGCGGTGGCAATTTTGCCGTTGCTGCGCATCGGCGGCATGCGCCTGTTCCAGACCGAATCCTCGGACCGTTCGGAAAAGGTCATGCCGCGCTCGCACATGGTGGCGCGGCTGATTGTGGCAGCGTATGTCGGCATCACCATCCTCGGCAGCCTGGCGCTCTGGTGGGCCGGGATGAGCCCGTTCGATGCAATCAACCATGCGATGTCGGCGATCTCCACGGGCGGGTTCTCGACCTCCGACCAGTCCCTGGCCAAGTGGACACAACCGGCCGTGCACTGGGTCGCGATCGTGATCATGATCCTCGGCAGCCTGCCGTTCACTCTCTACGTGGCGACATTGCGCGGCAACCGCAAGGCGTTGATCAGGGATCAGCAGGTGCAGGGTTTATTGGCGATGTTGCTGGTGACCTGGCTGGTACTCGGCACCTGGTACTGGTGGACGACCAAACTGCACTGGCTGGAGGCGTTGCGGCATGTCGCGCTGAACGTGACCTCGGTGGTCACCACCACCGGGTTTGCCCTGGGCGACTACAGCCTGTGGGGCAACTTCTCGTTGATGCTGTTCTTCTATCTGGGTTTTGTCGGTGGCTGTTCCGGCTCGACAGCGGGCGGGATCAAGATTTTCCGCTTCCAGGTCGCCTACATCCTGCTCAAGGCCAACCTTAACCAGCTGATTCACCCACGCGCGGTGATCAAGCAGAAGTACAACGGCCACCGCCTCGACGAAGAGATCGTGCGCTCGATTCTGACCTTTTCGTTCTTCTTCGCCATCACCATCTGCGTGATTGCCCTGCTGCTGTCGCTGCTCGGCGTCGACTGGATGACCGCGCTGACCGGCGCCGCGAGTACCGTGTCCGGCGTCGGCCCGGGCCTGGGTGAAACCATCGGCCCGGCGGGCAACTTCGCCACCCTGCCGGATGCCGCCAAGTGGATTCTGTCGTTCGGCATGCTGCTCGGCCGCCTGGAAATCATTACGGTGTTTGTGCTGTGCATTCCGGCCTTTTGGCGTCACTGACCGCGTTCGGCGCCTGCAACAACCGCGTCCGGTAATCGCCGGGCGTGGTGTCGAACCAGCGGCGGAAGGCGCGGAAGAAATTGCTCGGATCGGCAAATCCCAGCAGATAAGCGATTTCCAGCAGGGTCATGCTCGGTTGCGCCAGATACTGTTCGGCCAGTTCGCGGCGGGTGTCATCGAGCAACTGCTGAAAACTGGTGCCCTCCTCCTGCAAGCGGCGCTGCAAGGTCCGTTGCGACAGGTGCAGGGTCTGCGCCACGGTGTCGCGCTTCGGTTCGCCTTGTGGCAACAACCGGCACAATACCTGCCGCGCCTTGTGGGTCACGCGGCTTTCGGAAAAGCGCGCCAGATATTCCCCGGCAAACCGGTCGTGCAGCAGCGCCATCGCTTCATTGGCCGTCGGTAGCGGCGCTTCCATATCCGCGCGTTCGAAGATCAGCGCGTCATACGGTGCGTTGAACACCAGGGGCGCGTGAAAGGCTTGTTTATACGGCTCCAGATCGGCGGGCTGATCGCCCTGCACCAACACTTTGACCGGGTGCAGCGTGCGCCCGGTCAACCAGCCGCACAGGCCCAGCGCGCAGGCCAGCGAGGCTTCGGCGCTTTGTCGGGTCGGCGGCAGATGATCACCATGCACGGTCAGAATCAGCGCATAACCTTCATCGAGCAGGCGAAAACTCAGGTCGGCACTTTCGGCAATGATCCGTTGATAACGCACCAAGCGTTGAAAGCCTTCGGCCAGCGTGTTGCTCGACATCAACGCGTAGCCGGCGACATGAAACGACGCCGGCCGCACCACTTTGCCCATGTTCAGGCCGATCGCCGGGTTACCGGACAACTCGACCGCCCTTTGCCACAGGCGGGTCATGGAATCTTGCGGGAAACGTGCATCCGGATCATCCAGAGCCGCATAATCGAGCCCCAGCTGCTTGAACAGAGCCCGGCAATCCAGGCCGTCCATCTCCAATGCTTTGACAATCCCCATCGCCCAGCTTGCAGAAGTCGTTCGTTCGCTCATGGCGTTTTTCTTTTACATGATGGCCCGCATGCTACGGCCCGATTTGCGAAGGATACTAAAGTGGCGCCGATTGTCACTGGCCCACCCCCATGATCACTCTAGACTCAAATAGGCTACCCGCAGAACAACTCGTCGCCAGAACAATAACCACAGAGAACGCGGTCGTGGAAAACATAAAGCATTTCAACAACTTCGCTGAGTTCTATCCGTATTACCTCAGCGAGCACAGCAACAGCACCTGTCGGCGCCTGCATTTCATCGGCACGACACTGGTGATCCTTATTCTGGCCCTGACTCTCGCCAAAGGCGCCTGGCTGCTATTGTTGGCCTTGCCGCTGGCCGGCTACAGCTTCGCCTGGATCGGGCATTTCTTTTTCGAGAAAAACCGCCCGGCGACGTTTCAGCATCCGCTGTACAGCCTGCTCGGCGACTTCGTCATGTACCGCGACATGATTCTGGGTCGCGTGGCGTTCTGAACAACCCGACGAGGATGGCCAATGAACGCCAATGCCCGTTTCACCCACATGAAAGACGGTACCCAGGAAGACTGGGCAATCATTGCGGCGGATTTCAGTGCCTACGCCAGACAATTGCCGGCGCGGATCATGACCCACCTGAAATTGCTCGAAGGGGATTTCGGCGGCTTCCCGGTGGACCGCCTGACCCACTCGCTGCAAACCGCAACCCGAGCCTTGCGCGACGGGCGCGATGAGGAATATGTGGTGTGCGCGCTGCTGCACGACATTGGCGACACCTTGGGCTCCTACAACCACCCGGACATTGCCGCAGCGATCCTCAAGCCGTTCGTCAGTGCCGAGAACCTGTGGATGGTCGAGAAGCACGGCATCTTTCAGGGCTACTATTTCTTCCATCACCTGGGCATGGATCGACATCTGCGCGAGCAGTTCAAAGAGCACCCGCAGTTCCAGGCGACCGCCGAATTTTGTGCCAAGTACGATGCGGCGGCGTTTGATCCAGCCTATGACACCCTGCCGCTGAGTTTCTTCGAACCGATGGTGGAAAGGCTGTTTGCGCAGCCGAAGAACTCGATTTACAAAGCCGCAATGGAAGAACACACCACCACCGCTTGATGTTGTTTGTACTGGCCTTATCGCTGGCAAGCCAGCTCCCACAAGATTGTGTGCCGTTCACAAAACCTGTGGGAGCTGGCTTGCCAGCGATGAGCCCCTCTAAACCACCCGAGACTCAGGCCAGTTCCGCGACTTTGGCCGCCTTGAGCTGCGCTTCGCGCGCCTGGGCATCCGCCAGGCGATACAACTCGATCGTGCCGTCCCAATGCTCGATCAACGCCGTGCACGATTCCACCCAGTCGCCGCAATTGAGGTAATCGACCTCGCCAACCTTGCGGATCTCGGCATGGTGAATGTGCCCGCAGACCACACCATGCAGCTCGCGCTTCACGCATTCATGGGCGATGGCTTCTTCGAAGTCGCTGATGAAGCTCACCGCGGTTTTTACCTTGTGCTTGAGATACGCCGACAACGACCAGTACCCGTAGCCATACCGCGCACGCCAGTGATTGAGCCAGCGGTTGAGGGTCAGGGTGAATTCGTAGGCCGAATCGCCGAGGAAGGCCAGCCAGCGATGATAGCGGGTGATCACATCGAACTGATCGCCGTGAATCACCAGCAAATGCCGCCCGTCTGCCGTGACATGCACCGCCTCGTCGACCAACTGGATATTGCCCAGAATCAGCTTCGAATAGCGGCGCAGGAATTCGTCGTGGTTGCCGGTGACGTAAATCACTTCGGTGCCGCGCTTGCTCATGGTCAGCAAGCGGCGGATCACGTTGGTGTGCGCTTGTGGCCAATACATGCCGCCACGCAGTTTCCAACCGTCGATGATGTCGCCGACCAGGTAGATCTTGTCGGCGTGATAGCCCTTGAGAAACGTCGACAAGTGTTCCGCCTGGCAATCCCGCGTGCCCAGGTGCACGTCGGAAATCCACAAGGTGCGCACTCGCTGTTTACGGCTGGGTTTGGCAAGCTCGGCGCTGGTCATGGGCAACCCTCTACGATGTTTTCGCCAGAGTGCGCCCGTCCGGTTAATCGACCATGACAGGCGCGAGTCAGTCCTGTGACAACGCATCCGGCGCGGGCCGGTGTAGACTGGCGATCACTTCGGAGACGAACTGCGATGCGACCGATCCTCACCCTGCGCGACTACACCCATGATCTGATCGTCCACAGCCACGAGCACGCTCAACTGGTGTTCGGGTTATCGGGCGCGCTGGATTTCGAGGTCGAGGGCCAGGGCAGTCAGGTGCGCCAGCAGAGTTTCGTGGTCGTCCCGTCCGGCGCCCATCATGCCTGCGGCAGCCCTGATGGCAGTCGCTGCCTGGTGCTCGACATCCCTGAGGGGCCGTGGGTAACAGAGTCATTGGGCGAGCATGCCGAGGCCAGTCGCCGCCTGCTCGACAATCCGGCACGCCGGACACTGGATACCGGGCAAAGCCAATTGGTCAGCTGGCTGGCCAGCAGCCCCATCAGTGATCCGCTGATCGCTCGCCAGGGTGCCGTGTTGCTGCTGGCCAGCCTCAATCATGCCAGGCCGGCCGAACTCGCCGCGCGCCGCCTGCCCTACGCAGCGCTGGACGCGCACATCGAGCAATACGCCGCCTATCCACTGCAAGTCGCCGACCTGGCGCGCATCGCCGGCCTGTCCAGCGCGCGCCTGCATGCGCGGTTCATGGCCGAATGCGGACAGACGCCGATGGACTACATTCGCAGCCGGCGCCTGCATCTGGCGGTGCGACTGTTACGCGACACTGCACTGCCGATCGGCGAAGTAGGCAGCCGCGTAGGCTACAGCTCGCAAAGTGCTTTTTCAGCCGCAGTCCTGCGTGAGTTCGGTTCATCACCCGGCCAGCTTCGGCGCGAGTCCTGCAACAAAAGACGCTAGTCTGCCGACAGACTTATCAGCCTGCATACGATTCAATGTGCAGGCGCCGCCGAAGGCTGCGCCTACCGTTGAATATGTGCCTGAATTAAGGATTGCGATGACCCCGCGTACCGCCCTTGGCGCCCTGCATATTGGCGCCCTGATGTTCGGCCTGACCGGTGTGCTCGGCAAACTCGCTGCGGCATCACCTGCCGTGATCGTGTTCGGCCGTGCCGCGTTCGCCGTGCTCGCCCTGGCTTTTTTTGCCCGTTTCGCCAGCCAGAACGGCTGGCAAAAACTCCAGGCTGTGGACTGGCGACGCCTCGCCCTCAGCGGTGTGTTGCTGGCCGGGCATTGGGTGAGCTTTTTCGTTTCGGTAAAAATCGCCGGGGTGGCGATTGCGACGCTGGGCTTTGCCAGTTTCCCGGCGTTCACGGTGATTCTCGAAGGGCTGATCTTCCGCGAACGCATCCGCGCCAACGAGATCGTGCTGGTGGTGCTGGTCACGGTCGGTCTGGTGCTGGTGACGCCGGCGTTCGATCTGGCCAGTGGCGCGACCACCGGCCTGCTTTGGGCGGTGCTCTCCGGCCTGTTGTTTTCCCTGCTGTCACTGACCAATCGCGCCAGCTCCGGGCGCATCCCGGCGGTGCAGGCGGCGCTGTGTCAGAACGTCGTGGTCGCCGTGTGCCTGCTGCCGGTCGCGGCGCCGCAACTCAGCGAAGTGCGCGCACTGGACTGGCTGTGGATCGGCCTGCTCGGGGTGTTCTGCACCGGGGTGGCCCACAGCCTGTTCGTGGCCAGTCTGGCGGTGATCAAGGCGCGCACGGCAGCGGTGGTGTTTGCGATGGAGCCGGTTTACGGCATCACCGTCGCCTGGCTGCTGTTTGATGAGAACCCGACACTGCGGATGTTGCTCGGTGGTGCGCTGATCATCGTCGCGATCGTCGTGTCGGCGCGGATGTCAGGCCATGCGGACAAGAAAACCGTCGCCGCCGAGGCCGCGTCTCACTGAGTGCGGTCGTTGTGGCCGAGGTCGCGGTCAGGGTCGATCTGATCGCGCACCCGTTGCTTCAACACCTTGGCCTCGGGAAAGCCACCGTCGGCCTTGCGCTCCCAGATCTGCACACCTGCGCAGGTGATGTGAAACACCCCGCCGGTGCCCGGCACCAACGAGACTTTGCCGAGGTCGTCGGCAAAGGTGCTGAGCAACTCCTGCGCCAGCCATGCGGCGCGCAACAGCCATTGGCATTGCGTGCAATAGGTGATGACAACTTCTGCTTTTGCGGTGGTCATGTTCGCTGAAACTCCTGAGACAGAGGGCGCCGCTATAATAGCCGGCTTTACAGTTTGCCCCGAGACTCACAATGCGCCGTTTGCTGCTCTGCCTGCTGCTTGGTTTCCTGCCCTTGTTCGTTCACGCCAGCGCCCCTGCCAACGAAGCCACGCGGCCAAAGGTCGGCCTGGTGCTGTCCGGTGGCGCTGCGCGTGGCCTGGCGCACATCGGCGTGCTCAAGGCGCTGGAAGAGCAAGGCATCAAGATCGACGCGATTGCCGGCACCAGCATGGGCGCAGTGGTCGGCGGCCTGTATGCCTCGGGCTACAAGATCGACGAGCTGGAAAAACTCGCCCTGAACATCGACTGGCAACAGGCGCTGTCCGACGCCCCGCCCCGGGAAGACGTGCCGTTTCGGCGCAAGCAGGATGACCGCGACTTTCTGGTGAAACAGAAACTGAGCTTTCGCGACGACGGCAGCCTCGGCCTGCCGCTGGGGGTGATTCAGGGGCAGAACCTCGCACTGTTGCTGGAGAGCCTGCTGGCGCATACCAGCGATACACGGGATTTCGACAAGCTGCCGATCCCGTTCCGCGCCGTCGCCACCGACATCGCCAATGGCGAAAAAGTGGTGTTCCGCAAGGGGCACCTGCCCCAGGTGATTCGCGCCAGCATGTCGATCCCGGCGGTGTTCGCCCCGGTGGAACTCAATGGCCGGTTGCTGGTGGACGGCGGCATGACCGACAACATCCCCCTCGACGTGGCGCGGGAAATGGGGGTCGACGTCGCCATCGTCGTCGATATCGGAACGCCCCTGCGCAACAGCAAGCAGCTGACCACCGTGGTCGACGTACTGAACCAGTCGATCACCCTGATGACCCGGCGCAACTCCGAAGAGCAACTCGCGGCCCTGAAACCGTCGGATGTCCTTATCCAGCCGGCGCTGGCGGCGTTCGGCGTCACCGACTTCGGCAAGGCGCAGGACATGATCGACGCCGGTTACCGCGCGACGCGAATTCTCGACGCCCGCCTCGCCGTGCTCAAATCCGCCGAACCCCAGGATGTCGAACTCAACGCTGCCCGCTCGCCGGGCCAGCGCACACCGATCATCACCGCGATCAAGGTCGAGAACAATTCGAAAGTCGATGACGATGTCATTCGTTACTACATCCGCCAGCACATCGGCGAACCGCTGGACCTGGGGCGCCTGCACTCGGACATGGGCACCCTGTATGGCCTCGACTACTTCGAGCAGGTGCAATACCGCGTCGTGCACAAGGGGCAGGATCACACCTTGGTCATCAGTGCCCGTGGCAAGCGCAGCGGCACCGATTACCTGCGGGTCGGCCTCAACCTGTCGGACGATATGCGTGGCGACAGCGCTTTCAACCTCGGTGCCAGTTACCGGGTCAACGGCATCAATCGGCTCGGCGCGGAATGGCTGACCCGCGCGCAAATTGGCGATAAACAGGAGCTGTACAGCGAGTTCTACCAGCCGCTGGACGTCGGCTCGCGCTACTTCATCGCCCCGTCGGTGGTGTTCGAAGCGCAGAACGTCGATGCCGTGCTCGATAACGATCCGATCGCGCAGTACCGCGTCGAACGCTATGGCATGGCGCTGAATGTCGGCCGGCAGATCGGCAACAACGGTGAAGTGCGCTTTGGCGTCGGCGAGGCGTGGGGCAAGGCTGACGTGCGCATTGGCGATCAGGACCTGCCCAGCGAGCATTTCAACGAAGGCTTCTATTCGCTGAAGTACTCCTACGACTCGCTGGACAACGTCTACTACCCGCACGAAGGCAAGGACATCAGTCTGACACTGCTGCAATTCGAACCGAGCCTGGGGTCAGACACACGCTACCGGCAATGGGAATTCAAACTCGATAAAGCCATGAGCCGCGGGCCGGACACGCTGATACTCGGCGGGCGTTACGGGCGCACACTCGACGACACCAACGTGGTCACTTCCAGCTTCCTGCTCGGCGGTGCGCGGCAGTTGTCGGGCTTCCGTGAGGATGCGATTTCGGGACAGAACGTCAGTCTGTTGCGGGCGGTGTATTACCGCCGCCTGACCCCACGCGCCTACCTGCCGCTGGATTTCCCGCTGTACGCCGGTGCTTCGCTGGAGCGTGGCCGGGCATGGAACAACGACAATGAGTTCGACAGTGGCTACATCAACGCCGCCAGTGTGTTTATCGGGTTCGATACACCATTGGGGCCGTTGAATTTCAGTTACGGGCTGAATGATGCCAACGAGCAGGCGGTGTACCTGAATCTCGGCCAGACCTTCTGATCAATCAGGTCTGACAGGCCGTGTTCGCGAGCGAGCCCGCTCCCACCGTTGGAATGCTTTTCAACGGTGGGAGCGGGCTCGCTCGCGAAAGCAATCATCCAGCGCCCCTGAAAATACCGGTGACTCAACAATCAACGAATCCCCGCCAACAAGGTTCGAGCGGTTTGCCTGAGGGGTTCGTCGCCCTCCTTGAGCAATTCATTGAGCAACGCAATCGCACTGTCGATGTCTCCGTCATCAATGCAGGTCTGTGCCTGCTCGAGCTTGCCGGCACCTGCATCGCCCTCCTCTTCCGGCATCTGCAGCTCCAGCGTTTCCAGGGGTAGCGACGGCGGCGGATCAGCAAACTCGTTGAGAAAGTCATCGTCCAGCGGCTGAGCTTCGGGCTCGGGGATCCATTCCAGCTCCGCTTCTTCGCTGGCCGCCGGAAGCTCAAAGTCCTGCGGCAGCACTTGCAGACGACTACCCTGCGGTGCTTCGTCCAGCGTTGATCGCGGCGGCGCCGCACGGCTGTCCTCCAGATCCCAACTGGCGGCCGTCGACAATTCATCCAGATTCAGCTCGAAATGATCTTCGGGCGCTGCCGGCTCAGGCTCAGCGACAACCACCGGCGCGACACTGGCAGCCACCGGCGCAACAGCCGCCAATGGCGCAGCACTCAGCAGTTTCGGATGACGCTCGCGCACGGCCTGCAGCTGCGCGGCCTCTACACCGAGTTCACGCAGGTGCTGTTCCTGTTGCTCAAACGCGGCACTATCACCCTGACGCCCGAGCACTTCCAGCAGTTGCAGGCCGAGGTCGATGCGTTGCGGTTCTTTGTGCAAAGCCTCGCGCAAGAGGCCAACCGCTTCACCCAGCCGTCCGTACGCCAGATAAATCCCCACCGCTTCCAGCACATCGCCCGCCGCGGGTTCTTCGCGATGCTCGGCTGTAGCGTCGGGCCTGACGGGATGACTGTCGGTCACTTCCTCGATTTGCGTGTCGTTGCCGGACGGCCACAATGGCAGCGGTGTTTCATCCTGTTTTGACTGACGACGACGGCGAATAACCACGCCGGCAATCAGTCCGCCAAGCAACAGCAACAAACCACCCAGCCACCAGCCATTCGGGGAGTCGTCAGCCGCGGCGACCGGCGCAGCCACCTGGGCCGGCGTCGGCGTCACCACCGCAGGCGGTGGCGGTTTCTGCAGTTCGGTCAGTCGGGTCTGCAGTTCACCCAACTGCTTCTTGCCATCGGCGATGAGCGCCTGCTGTTCCTGCAGTTTTGCGTTCAATTCATCGACGGTTTTTTGCAACTGCTGGTTTTGCAGGGTGCTGGCGGCCAGCTGTTCGGCAAGCGCATCGCTGGCCGCTGCGGTGGGCGGCGGCGGTGGCGGCACCGGCGCCACTGCGCGTTTGCCCTGGGCTGCCTGAGTCGGCGCGGTGGTCGGTTCGACCGTGGGGAATTCAGAGGATTGCGGGCGCGGATCCGGCTCATCGGTGGCCGGTACGATACCGGGCGAGCCCGGCGGGTCGATCAACACGGTGTACTCGCGCAGCAGGCGCCCATTGGGCTGATTGAGCTGCACCAGAAAATTCAGAAAAGGTTCGTTGACCGGTTTACTCGAGGTCACTCGGACCAGTTGGCGACTGCCGTGCAGAATCGGCGTGAATTTGAGGTCGTTGAGGAAGAACACCCGCTCGACCCCGGCGCGACCGAACTCATCCGCCGTCGCCAGGCTGATCGACAGATCGCTCTGGGTGAGCGCGCCGACATCCACCAGCGCGATGTCGGCCTTGAGCGGCTGATTGAGGGCTGAATGAACCGTGATGTCACCCAGCCCAATGGCCACCGACGCGGTCGAATAGCTGAATACGCCAGCGACCAGCAACCTTTTGGCGCCACCGCGCAGTACCACGTGCCAACTTGCGAGCATGAGCATCCCTTAAATAAGCAAAACCGGTTTCTATGCGTTCGCACATCCGGTACGAACACGATATTGCCCAGTAGTTCTTATAGTCTGCTCAGCGCGATCCCTCAAAAAACCGGCACGCGGTTATGCCTCAAGACTTTTCCAGATTGCCCAGAATGTGCCCGTGAACGCGCATGCACACCTTCAGATCCGCTTCGTCGACGCCTTCGAACAATTCGTGGCGCAGTTGCGTGGCAATGGTTTCGATTTGTTCGATCAGCGGCAAGGCGGGCGCGCAGAGCACGATTTTTTTCGCCCGACGGTCTTCCATCACGGACTGGCGTTGCACCAGGCCCTGGCTTTCCAGACTATCGAGCAAGCGTGCAAGGGTCGGCCCTTCGACACCGACGCTTTGCGCCAGCTCACGTTGCGTCGGCGCGTCTTCAAAGCGCGCCAGGTGCAGCAGCACCAGCCAGCGTGCCTGGGACAGGCCCAGCCCCGCGAGGCGGCGGTCCAGTTCGGCACGCCAGCCACGGGACATCTGGGCCAGTTGCATGCCAAAGCGGTGTTGATCGGTTAACGGCATAAAACACTCATGGTTAGACTGACAAATAGAGAAAAACTAATTATTAGTCAGCTAAGCATGGCCTGCAGTTATAGGCAAGAGTCGACCTGTACTGAATCGTTACAACTGTCTGGCGTCTGGCGCAATCGCCCTCTCACATTTCAAATTCAGATTGCAGCGCAGCCCGCACGCAGTACAGCACGCCCTCCGGCACACGCCCGGCAAACAGCTCGGCCACCTCGGCGACCGACGGTAACTCGCCCTCGCCATCAAGGAAGGCATCCTGCACTTCGCCCATCAAGTCTTCCGGCAAATCCAGCGCCTGCTCCAGCGACAACTGCTGCTTGCCGATGGCTTCAGCGAGCATGGCGTAGACGTTCTTCTCCGAACACTGCAACTGCCCGGCGATCTGCAACGGCGTCATGCCGGCGCGGGCCAGGGTGATCAATTCATGGCGCACGTCGGCCACCGCTTTGGGTGCCTCGGCCTCGCCGCCGAGCACTTCGAGGAACGCCTCGCCATAGCGTTCCAGCTTGCGCGCGCCGACGCCGCTGACCCGGGCCATCTCCGCCAGGGACGTCGGCTGGCTGCGCAGCATTTCCAACAAGGTCGAGTCGGGAAAGATGACGTACGGCGGCACGCCGTGTTCTTCCGCCAGTTTGCGCCGCAGGGCGCGCAACGCTTCCCACTGTTCGCGCTCCTCGCCGCGCACCAATTGGCTGGCCGGGCTCTTGCTGGTGGTCTTGGCGGTGACTTGCGGCTTGAGATCGCGGCGCAACTCCAGGCTCACTTCGCCCTTGAGCAGTGGTCGGCAGCTGTCGTTCAGACGCAGCCCGCCATACCCTTCGTGATCGACATCGGCCAGCCCGCGTGCGACCAACTGGCGAAACAGCGAACGCCATTCGCTTTCGCTGAGCGCCTTGCCGACGCCGTACACCGACAGATGCTGATGGCCGAAGCTGCGGACCTTTTCGTTGTCCTTGCCCAGCAAAACATCCACCAGATGACCTACGCCATAACGCTGGCCGGTGCGAAAAATCGCCGACAACGCCTGACGTGCCGGCTCGGTGGCGTCCCAGGTCTGCACGCCATCGACGCAGTTGTCGCAATGGCCGCACGGCTCGGGCATGTCTTCATCGAAGTAGGCCAGCAGCGTCTGGCGACGGCAGCGGGTTTCTTCACACAGCGAAAGCATGGCGTCGAGCTTGTGCTGCTCCAGACGCTTGTGCCGCTCATCGCCTTCGGAGTTCTGCAGCATCTGCTTGAGCATCACCACGTCTTGCAGACCGTAAGCCATCCACGCATCCGCCGGCAGACCGTCACGGCCACCACGCCCGGTTTCCTGGTAATACGCCTCAAGGGATTTCGGCAGATCGAGGTGTGCGACAAAGCGCACGTTGGGCTTGTCGATACCCATGCCGAACGCGACGGTGGCGACCATGATCAAGCCTTCCTCATTGAGGAAACGCTTCTGGTGATAGGCACGCAGATCGTTGGGCAGGCCGGCGTGATAGGGCAGCGCCGGGAAGCCTTGTTCGCTGAGGAACGTCGCCACTTCCTCGACCTTCTTGCGCGACAGGCAATAGACAATGCCGGCATCGCTGCGCCGCTCGGCGAGGAACGCCAGCAACTGCTTGCGCGGCTGCTCCTTGGGCACGATCCGATAGAAGATGTTCGGCCGGTCGAAGCTCGACAGGAAACGCTCGGCGTTCTGCAGATGCAGGCGGGTGACGATTTCTTCGCGGGTACGCTTGTCGGCGGTGGCGGTCAGGGCAATGCGCGGCACGTCGGGGAACATTTCCGCCAACTGGCCCAGTTGCAGGTATTCCGGACGGAAATCGTGGCCCCATTGCGACACGCAGTGCGCTTCGTCGATAGCGAACAGCGCGATGTCCAGCCCTTGCAGGAACGACAACATGCGCGGCTGCACCAGACGCTCGGGCGCCAGATAGAGCATCTTCACTTCGCCACGCTTGATACGGGCTGCGAGGTCGCGCTGTTGCTCGGCGCTGAGCGTGGAGTTCAATGCGGCGGCCGCTACGCCCAGTTCTTCGAGGGTGGCGACCTGATCGTCCATCAAGGCGATCAACGGCGACACCACCACCGCCAGCCCCTCGCGCAGCAGCGCCGGCACCTGGAAGCACAGGGACTTGCCGCCACCGGTAGGCATCAGCACCAGCGCATCACCGCCGCTGGCCACGCGCTCAATGATTGCACCCTGACGGCCACGGAAACTGTCGTAGCCGAAGATGTCCTTGAGGACGCGTTGAGCCTGTTCGAGCATAAAAACTCCAAAAATCTACCGAAACATCCCTGCACAGGCTGGTTCAGGACAGCCAAGGCTGCTTAAACAAAACGTAAGAGCGCATTGCCAGACAACCGCAATACGAGCAGGGAGCGCAAAACGCGGCAGTATACCCGAGCCCTCCCCGGCAGGGGGTGCCGCTGAGAAGACACCCTCAAACCTGTCACATAAATCCCACAGGGTTATTGGTGTTGCCTGTAATTACGGCAAATCTGCCGTGCGGCTGGCTTGAGCGCGCAAGAAGGCCTAGAATTCCCGCATTGTTTATTCCCCCAAGGTAGCCCCGTAATGTCCTTCGCTGAGCAACTGACCCGCCTGCAAGTTTTCCTCGATGCCGACGAGCTGCATGACGAGGCGCTGGATTACGTGGCCGCCCACGGGTACCTGACCGCGCTGTCGATCTGCGCAGAAGAGGTACCGGAGCGTGAGTGGATCGACGCCCTGTTCGCTGAAGAGCCGCATTACAGCAGCGACGCCCAGCGCGAAGAGATCGAAGCCACCCTGATCGGCCTCAAGGCACACATCGCCCGTCAACTGGCGTCCGACGAAGAATTCGAGCTGCCATGCGAACTGGATCTGGGCGACGAGCCGGACGACTCCGAACTGCGCGGCTGGTGCATCGGTTTCATGGAAGGCGTGTTCCTGCGTGAAGCGGCCTGGTTCGAAACCGCCGAAGAAGAGGTCAGCGAAATGCTCCTGCCGATCATGGTCGGTTCGGGTCTGTTCGACGAACAGCCAGAGTTCGAAGACATCGCCAAGGACGCCAACCTGATGGACGACATGATCGTGCAAATTCCGGAAGCCCTGACTGCGCTGTACCTGCTGTGCCAGGCGCCTGACGAAAAACCGGCGATCCTCAAGCCACGTCACCACTAAGCTCCGGCCTATGGACAACCCCATAGGCAACCGCCCCCTGATGTTGCGCTACATCCTGCTGGCCATCGGCTGGCTCAGCGTGGCATTGGGGGTGATCGGGATCTTCCTGCCCGTACTGCCTACCACTCCTTTCCTCCTGCTGGCGGCCGCCTGTTTCGCCCGCAGCTCTCCGCGTTTCTATCGCTGGCTGGTCGAACACCCGAAACTGGGTCCGTGGATTCGCGACTACCTCGACGGCAACGGCATTCCGCTCAAGGGCAAGGTCTACGCGATCGGGCTGATGTGGGCGAGCATTCTGTTCTCGTGCTACCTGGTACCGATGCCGTGGGCACGGGGGTTCATGCTGACCAGTGCGGTGTTGGTGACGGTTTATATTCTTCGACAGAAGACGCTGCAAAAGCCCTGATACCCTCCACTCGATCGACCTCTGAAGATACAACAGACAGCACCAAGGCCACCGCTCGTCGCAAACCCCAACGCACCTGTCAGATCTGACAGGTGCGCTTTACCCCGCAAAGCGCTCTGATAACTCCTGCCCGCCCACCGTCCAGGAGCCGTAAACATGGCCACAGCCAAATCCAGCGACAACACCATATTGGCGCTATTCCCGCCCCACGCTCCAGACGCCACCTCCCCGGTGGTCGGTGCTGTCTATGGTGTGCCCAAGCATGTCTACGACCTCAAGCCCATGGGCCTGACCATCGTCGTCGACCCGCCGCCAGACGACTTGCTGGAAGAAGGCGATGTCATTCGGCTGCGGCTCAACGGCGCCGATACCGAAGCCACAAAAACCGTCCTGGCTGGCGAAGAAAATTCCCGTCACACCCTGTACCTGCCCAAGGGCCTGCTGCTGACCGATCGCGTCAATACCCTCGTTTACACCATCACCCGCATCAGCCAGAACAAAGGCACCTCCACGCCGGAGCTGACCCTGCTGTACAACACCATCCGCCCCGGCATCGAGGACCGCTCGCCCGGCGATAGCGCCCATTCGGAACTGCAACTGATCCTGCCCCAGGACGTGCTCGACGACGGCATCGACGCCGACCGCGCCAAACAGGGCGTGCAAGTGTGTTTCGCCTACCCTTACTGCCGCGCCTACGACCAGATCCGATTGAACTGCAACGGTCAGGATGTCACGCACACCGTGACCGCCGCCGAGGCCCCGCCCATTCCCTCGGCCGAGCCGACAACGATCTGCGTCATGGTCGACGAAGCAGTGTTCCTGAGCGCCGGGGATACCCCGAAGTTCATCTTTTCCTACACCGTCACCGACCAGCTCGGCAACGGGCCGGACACCGATTCGCCCTACTCCGGCACGGTGGAGGTCGATGTGCATCTTCGGGAAACCCGCCTGGCCGCCCCCGATCTGGCCGAGGATCCGGACGATCCGACCGACGATCCGAGCACCATCGATCTGGACAAACTCGCCGGCAAGGACCTGACCGTATTGGTCCAGACCTTTGCTCCGTTGTGGCAACCCAACGATAAAATCCGCGTGAGCTACAGCGCCACCTCGTCGAACGGCACCGTTACCCTGCACAGCGTGGAACAGGACGTCGTGCGGATCCCGTTCACCTACAAACTGATGGTGCCCAACGCCAAAGTGATCGCCGGCAGTGTGGTGCGGGCGAAGTACGAATTGCTGAGAAATGGCAACGTCTTCGCCACTTCGAAAAATGCCGTGGCCGAAGTCATCGGTTCAGAGGTTATCGAGTTGTTGCCGCCAGTACTGCTGAAACCAGCGGTGAGCCCGATCGACGCGCTGGCCTATCCGCAAGGCGTGACCATCCGGGTCGAATATCTGGGCGCTCTGCCAGGCGACAAAGCGCGGCTGGTGGAAGTTAACCCCCCCGCAGGTGCACCAGGGTTTCCATTGGTGGAATTCAACGCCAATAAACGCACCAACACCCTGTTGAGCCAGGCTTTTCTGATCGCACGACAAGGCAAGCCCCTGATGTTTCGCTGGCACCTGAATCGCAATAACGCAGAGGTTGCCCAATCGCATGAGCTGAACCTGAGCGTGTCGAAGATTAACGAGGGCGATACGCGTTTGCCGACGCCGCTCATTGATGGCAAGACCGGCAATGAACTCGACATTCTGCTGTTGCTGCCCACCGCCCAGCTTACCGTTGCGGCATGGCCGCACGTCGAAGGTGAGCGACTGTGGTTGCAATACGAGGGCAAGGACAATCAGGACCAGACCGTGACGTACGACGACCTTCGCGGTGAAGTGGGCGTGGGTGCATCAGGCTTGAGCCGGACGGTGCCGCTGGACTGGTTGAAAGACTTGAAAGATGGCAGTGAGTTGAAAGTGACGCTCAAGGTTAATTTTGATGGGGTGGCGAATGCGGCGACGGCGGTTGGGTTTCCTCGGCGCATTTACACCGTCAGCACCGTGGAGGATGTGAAACCGACAATCGACTCAATCAAAGGCTTACCACCGAGCAACATCGAAATCCCGGACAACGGCTACACAGTAGAAACTTCAGTGATTCTCATCGGTATAGCCGCAAGGGGCCAACAAGTTGATGTAGTGGATGGTGACGAATCTAAAGGTGAGCCCTTCTCAAGTCCGACAGATGGAGAATGGAGGCTGACTGTTACAGATCTGGACTTGGGCAGTCACAGTTTTACTGCCAAAGCGCTGTACGGCTCTGGCGCATCGTCGCCGGCCAGAACACTGACAGTAGCGCCACCATTCGTTATAGATACATCGACAATGCTCATCAACAGCGTTTCCGTAAAATACAACTGGCCAACCACCGGGCTTGAATCAATAGGTAACTCAAAAACAAGAACCCCCACCGGCGGACTTGAACCGTACAGCTACGAGTCTAGCAATACAGCTGTAGCCACTGTTTCGAATCAGGGCGAAGTTAAACGCCTGAAAAACGGCAACGTCACCATTACGGTGTACGACGCCGTTAGAAATTCTGTGAGCTATCCGGTCAGGCTGGAAAATGTGTGGCAAATGCACGTAAAAAATGTGGGTGCAGTAAATTTTGATGGGGCAGTGGCGTGGATGAACAGCCTCGGCGCCTCGCCAATGACGCAAGAAGCAGTCAATGATTTCTTACGCGTCTACCAGACTCCCTATACCTTCTTTGGGCAGAACGCCTGGTGGTGCACAACCGCTGGATGTTCCGGAAACGCTGCACTTCTTTTTGATCCATCCCCCCGCATTTCTCGATGTGAAAATAAAGGAGGTCCAAACGGGGCTTGGGCATTGAAGCCATTCAACTAGGGAGCTGAACGGAGCCAAACCACATTTTCCCGTTTTTTAGTGCAAAAGATCTCAGCCTTCGGCGACTCCTGCAAAAATCAGGAACTGCCGAAAGCTGCATCTTTTGCTGTTGAGGACTTACCCGATTCGAACCGGTCCGCTAACAGTTAGCCGCACTCTGACCACTCGTCGAAAACCCCAACGCACCTGTCAGATCTGACAGGTGCGCTTTCCCCCACAACGCGCTCTGATAACTCCTGCCCGCCCACCGTCCAGGAGCCGTAAACATGGCCACAGCCAAATCCAGCGACAACACCATATTGGCGCTATTCCCTCCTCACGCTCCAGACGCCACCACCCCGGTGGTCGGTGCTGTCTATGGTGTGCCCAAGCATGCCTACGACCTCAAGCCCATGGGCCTGACCATCGTCGTCGACCCGCCGCCAGACGACTTGCTGGAAGAAGGCGATGTCATTCGGCTGCGGCTCAACGGCGCCGATACCGAAGCCACAAAAACCGTCCTGGCTGGCGAAGAAAATTCCCGTCACACCCTGTACCTGCCCAAGGGCCTGCTGCTGACCGATCGCGTCAATACCCTCGTTTACACCATCACCCGCATCAGCCAGAACAAAGGCACCTCCACGCCGGAGCTGACCCTGCTGTACAACAGCATCCGCCCCGGCATCGAGGACCGCTCGCCCGGCGATAGCGCTCATTCGGAACTGCAACTGATCCTGCCCCAGGATGTGCTCGACGACGGCATCGACGCCGACCGCGCCAAACAGGGCGTGCAAGTGTGTTTCGCCTACCCTTACTGCCGCGCCTACGACCAGATCCGATTGAACTGCAACGGTCAGGATGTCACGCACACCGTGACCGCCGCCGAGGCCCCGCCCATTCCCTCGGCCGAGCCGACCAGGGTCTGCTTGATGGTCGACGAAGCGGTGTTCCTGAGCGCCGGGGACAACCCGAAGTTCATCTTTTCCTACACCGTCACCGACCAGCTCGGCAACGGGCCGGACACCGATTCGCCCTACTCCGGCACGGTGGAGGTCGATGTGCATCTTCGGGAAACCCGCCTGGCCGCCCCCGATCTGGCCGAGGATCCGGACGATCCGACCGACGATCCGAGCACCATCGATCTGGACAAACTCGCCGGCAAGGACCTGACCGTATTGGTCCACACCTTTGCTCCGTTGTGGCAACCCAACGATAAAATCCGCGTGAGCTACAGCGCCACCTCGTCGAACGGCACCGTTACCCTGCACAGCGTGGAACAGGACGTCGTGCGCATCCCGTTCACCTACAAACTGATGGTGCCCAACGCCAAAGTGATCGCCGGCAGTGTGGTGCGGGCGAAGTACGAATTGCTGAGAAATGGCAACGTCTTCGCCACTTCGAAAAATGCCGTGGCCGAAGTTACCGGCTCAGAGGCTATCGAGTTGTTGCCGCCGGTGCTGCTGAAGGCGGTGAATCCGATCGACGTTCTGGCCTATCCGCAGGGCGTGACCATCCGGGTCGAATATCTGGGCGCTCTGCCAGGCGACAAAGCGCGGCTGGTGGAAGTTAACCCCCCCGCAGGTGCACCAGGGTTTCCATTGGTGGAATTCAACGCCAATAAACGCACCAACACCCTGTTGAGCCAGGCTTTTCTGATCGCACGACAAGGCAAGCCCATGGTGTTTCGCTGGCACCTGAATCGCAATAATGCAGAGGTTGCCCAATCGCTTGAGCTGAACCTGAGCGTGTCGAAGATTAACGAGGGCGATACGCGTTTGCCGACGCCGCTCATTGATGGCAATACCGGCAATGAACTCGACGTGGCGCTGTTACAGCCCACCGCCCAGCTTACCGTTGCGGCATGGCCGCACGTCGAAGGTGAGCGGCTGTGGTTGCAGTACGAAGGCAAGGACAATCAGGACCAGACCGTGACCTTCGACGACCTTCGCGGTGAAGTGGGCGTGGGTGCATCAGGCTTGAGCCGGACGGTGCCGCTGGACTGGTTGAAAGACTTGAAAGATGGCAGCGAGTTGAAGGTGACGTTCAAGGTTAATTTTGATGGGGTGGCGAACGCGGCGACGTCGGTTGGGTTTCCGGTGCGCCGCTATAGCGTCCGAACCGTCGAACAGGTGGATCCGACCATCATCTCGGTGAAAGGTCATTCCGCCAGCGGCCCGGAAATCCCCGACGGTGCGACTACCACCGCAACCACCCTCATGCTCACGGGCAAGGGCACTGCCAATCAGGCAATCACGCTGCGTGACAATGGTATTGCCATAGTCACATTCGACGTAAACCCTCAAGGCGACTGGAGTCGTACGCTGACTGATCAGGATATTGGAGACCATCGCTATACGGTCAGGTCAGCAGATGGCTCGACTCCAGAGTCTTCGGCGAGAACGCTGACCCTCTCGCACATGACCGACTTTCAGGACAGCACCTACAACGGCTGGGACCTCTACACGGGAGCCCGAAGCGGATCAATTCGCGTCCATGCAGGCGAGAGGGCGTTCTTCAACTTCACTGACGTAGCCCCCTCCACAGGCTATTCGGGTGCCATTTTTTACCAGGACTTTGTACTGGCGCCCGGCACCTACACGTTCACAATGAAGGCTTGTCACATCCGCGAGTTTCCCAACACCAATCTGGTCAATCCGATTCTGGCACTCACCACCAGCTTGCCGAATAGCCCGCAAGTCGTTCGTGAACTTCCTAAAAACGGCACCAAATATGACTTCTCGCTTACGTTCACGGTTGCCGCTCGTCAATCTGTCAGGCTCTATATCGTCAATCACCAGGACAATGGCATCGGTAACGATTTTGGCATCTTCACCATCGGCCTGAGCAAAGGAAGCACAAATGTGAATGGCGCGATGGAAACCCTCAATGAACTGCCACCCTACACCGGAGCACTGCAGACAATCGTGTTGCCCCAGCCGTCGTGAGTGGCCTCTGATAGCGGGCAATCATAGATTCTGTTTTTTGATACCCGCCATGATGTCAGCAAGGACGAGCGCCCTGGCGTAAAGCATGAAAAACCCGCCGCCCCGATCATCGGAGCGGCGGTTTTTTTCGTTTCGGACTTTGCTTACACCGTATCCACCTTCAACGAATGATCATTCAGCATCCCGCTGATGATCGTCGCCGTGTCGTGTCCGCCAGCGACCACCCCGCCCGCCCCCGGCGTTACGCCGTAATGGCTGGCGAGGTTGACACCGGCCAGGTCGATGGTCTGGTTCGGCGTGGCGCCAGCCAGGGCGCTGACGTCGATGCTGGTAAGCACCGAGGCGCCGCTGCCGGTGACGGTGAAGTGCAGGTAGTCGTCGAGCGACGCGGTGCTGCCGTTTTCACCTTGCAGCAGTTGCGACAGGTCGAGCTTGTCGGTGCCGGGGGTGAAGTCGGTGATCGTGTCGTGGCCACTGTTGCCCTTGAGGTACTGGAAGGTGTCCGCGCCCGGCCCGCCGGTCAGGGTGTTGTTGCCCAGGCCGCCGATCAGCAGGTCATCGCCACCGCCACCGTTGAGGATGTCGTTGCCCAGGCCGCCGTTGATCACGTTGTTATTGTTGTCGCCGGTGAGGGTGTCGTTGAAGTTCGAGCCGACCAGATTTTCGATGTTGCTGAGGGTGTCGGTGCCGGCGCCGAGGGTATTTTGCGCACCGAGCAGGCCGAGGTTGACCGTGACCCCGGCGGTGGCGTGGGCGTAGCTGACCGTGTCGATGCCGGTGCCGCCATCGAGCAGATCATTGCCTGGGCCGCTGTAGAGCAAATCGTTACCCGCGCCGCCGTGCAGCTCGTTGTTGCCTGAGCCTGCGGTGAGCACGTCGTTGCCATCGCCCGCGTTGAGGATGTTGTTGCCAGTGCCGGCCACCAGCACGTCATCCCCAGAGGTGCCGGTGAGGGTGTGGCCGTCCTGATAGCTGATGGTCACATTGGCCGTGTCGCTGCCACCGTGGTTGTCGTTGGCGGTGTAGGTGCCGTTGAAGTCCGGGGTGATGTCGTGGGCCCCGGCGTAGTTGAGGGTCATGGTCAGTTGATAGTTTTCTGCCGCGTTGGGGTTACCGCCGCCGCTGGGGTTGGAGATGTTGGTGATGTGGATCTGGTAGACCCCGTCCGACGTCGCGGTGAGAGTTTGCCCATCCGCCAGCGCGATGTAGGCGCCACCGTTGATCGAGTACTCCATGCTGACGTAACCGGCCGCCAGGTTGTGATCCAGGTTGAGGGTTTCGCCCTGGCGCAGATTGACGGTGATGCGGTCTTCATCGTTAGCGTTGCTGTTGGTCACTGCACCGAGATAGCCACTGACCACCAGCACGGCGGTCATGGTCGCGGCATTGGCACTGAACGCATTGCGCACGTTGGCCAGGTTCTGGTTGGCGGCGGTGTTGACGTTGGTGCCGGTGAAGTTGATCGCCCCGGTGCCGGTGAAGTCCGCCGCTTTTGACACCCAACCGGTATTGAAACTGGTGGGCGTGGCGTTGAGGGTATCGCCATTCGGATCGGTGTCGTTGGCCAGCAGCAACTCGCCGGGCACCACGATGTTGCCAGACAACACGTTGGTGATGACGTGGTCGTCCATCGCCACTGGCGGCGCGTTGGGGATCACTTTCACGGTCAGGGTCGAGCTGGCGAGGTCGCCGTCGTTGTCGCTGAGGGTGAAGCCGATGTTCTCGGTGATCACCGTGGTCGTGGTTTTCTGTGAGGTGTAGCTGTAGTCACCAGTGTCGAGGTTGATCACCAGCGTGCCGCTGTTATTGGTGGCGATGCTCAGGCTGTTGTTCACCGTGTTGAACGTGCCGTGGTTGGTGCCGCCGCTTGCGGTCAGCGACCCCTGACCGCTGTTGGCGCGCGGGTCATAGGTGTAGGTGGTGCCGTCGACCACGATGGATTTGATGAAGCCGCCATCGGCGCCGAACGTCCCGCCCTCGCCCAGCAGCGAACCGGTAACCGGCGCGCCTTCAACGGTGCCGGACAGCACCGAGTTGAGTTGATTGAGGTCGGTGACCACCACCGCGTTGGTGTTGGTGTGGCTGATGCCGTCATACGCCAGCGGGTCGAGGTTGGCGTTGCTCACGCCGCTGCCGAGGCCGATCGCGTAGTTCTTGATGTTGTTGGCATCGAGGAAGGCTTTGAGCGTCGCTTCGTCGGCAGTACCAATATCGCCCTCGTTGGGTTTGCCGTCGGAGAAGAAGTAACCGACGTTCTGCGCCCCGGTGAGTTTGCCCGAGGTGTTGAACGCGTTGTACATGGTCGCCACGGCAGCGTCGTAGTTGGTGCCACCGCCAGCGGTGAGTCCGGCGAGAATGGTTTTCGCTGTGGCCACATCGACCCATACCGTGGTTCGGTCGGTGGCGTTGCTGCTGAAGGTGACGAGCTGCACTTTCACATCGCCGAGGTCGTCGTACTTGTCGAGCAAGGCGCTGATGGCCTGCTTGGCCAAGGCCAGCCGCGACAGGCCCGGTACGCCAGAGGCGTCGGCCATACTGCCGGAGATGTCGAGGACGATAAGGATGTTGGAGTCGATCTCCACCGCCGCCACCGAGCGATCCGAGGCTACGGCTTTGGGCACGTCGTCGACGATGTTGACCACGATCGTGCTGGTGGTGCTGTTGCCCAGCGCATCGGTGGCTTTGTAGGTGAAACTTTCGCTCAGGGTGTTGGCACCGTCGTTGGCGTTCGGTGTGGTTTTCGGTGCCGAGGTCAGGGTGTAGGTGTAAGTGCCATCGGCGTTGAGCTGGATCTGACCGTACGTGCCAGTGGCGCTGCCGACCAGGGTGTAAGTGATCGCGCCGCTGCCGCCGGTGACTGCACCGACCAGCGTGCCGGTGGTGGTTTCGCCGGTATTGGTCGGGTCGCTGCCGGTGACCGTACCGGGGGCCAGATCCTGGCCGTCCTTGGTCAGGTCGAGGGCTTTTTCGTAGACCGTCACGTCCTGGTCCACCGACGCCACGAGTTTGCTGTCGGCGACGTTGATGGTGATGGTGGTGGTGCTTTCGTCGCCATCGCTGTCGCGGATGGTGTAAGTGAAGGTGTCGGTGGCGCCTGGTGGGCTCACCGAGTTCGGGTTGCTGTGATAGACGGCGTTGCCGGCCGCATCGAGGGTCAGGTAACCGAAGTTGCCATTGATGTTGCTGTTGAGACCGCCGATGGCCGAGGTGCCGGTATTGCTGCCGGCACGCACACCGACCACCGTGGCCGCGCCATCGGCCCCGCTGATGTCATTGCCGAGCACGCTGACGTTGACCGTACCGCCCTCCGCCACCGAACCGGTGTCGGGTTTGGCGGTCGGCAAGTCGTCGATGATGTTGACGTTGATCTGCCCGCTGGCGGTGCTGCCATCGGTATCCGTCGCCACCACGTTGAAGTTTTCGGTGAGGCTGTTGGCACCGCTGCCGGTCGGGTGGGCTTCGTTGTCGACCAGGGTGTAGCTGTAACTGACCACACCGGTGGCCGGGTTGTAACCGGTGACGGTGAAGGTGCTACCCAGTGGCGAAACCACCGATTGCGGGAAGCCTGCGGCGAGACCATTGGTCACCACGGCAATGCCACCGACGGTGAGGGTTTGCAGACCATCGAGAGCGGTGACGGTGAAGGTGCCGCTCTGGGTCAGCGCCGGGGTGTCGGGGCTGGTGCCGTCGCTGAGGTTTTTCTCGTAGACGGTGAGTTCGCCGCCATTGACGTCGAGGCCGTTGAGCAGCACCGGATCGTCGTTGTTGTGGATGTTCAGCACCAGGTTGGCGGTGCTGGTGTCGCCGTCGGCATCGGTCAGGGTATAGGTGAACGTCTCGGTGCCGTTGCCGCCGCCATGCAGGTTTTTGAAGTCGGCATCGTTGGGGTTCAACGTGTAGGTGTACGTGCCGTTGGCGTTGAGTACCAAGGTGCCGTACGTCCCGACGACAGTGGCGGGAGTGATCGGCCCGGCATTCGGGCCGGTCGCGACCACATCGGCGCCTTGCACATCGTTGGTCAGCACATTGCCGGTCAGGGTCAGTTGCGTTTCCGAGGCGCTGTTGGCGTTGCTGTCGTTCACGGCTTTTGGCACGTCATCGACGATGCTGACGACGATGGTGCTGTTGACGATGTTGCCGAGCGAATCGGTGGCCTGATAGGTGAAGGTTTCGGTCAGGGTGTTGGCGCCGTCGTCGGCATGCGGTGTAGTGGTGGCCGCTGAGGTCAGTGTGTAGGTGTACGTGCCGTTGGGGTTGAGGACGATCTGCCCGTAGTTGCCGGTGGCGCTGCCGACCAAGGCATAGCTGATCGCGCCGACCGCACCGGTGACCGAGCCGACCAAGGTACCGGACGCGGTTTCGCCGGTGCTGGCCGGATCGCTGCCGGTGACCGTACCGGCGGCCAGGTCCGCGCCGTCCTTGGTCAGGTCCAGCGCTTTTTCGTAGACAGTGACGTCGGTGTCACTGGTTGCATACAGTTTGCTGTTGGCGACATCAATGGTGATGGTGGTGGTGCTTTCATCACCGTCGGAATCGCGCACGGTGTAGGTGAACACATCCACCGCGCCCGGGCCATTCACCGCATTCGGATTACTGTGGTAGACGGCGTTGCCGTTGGCGTCCAGGGTCAGGTAGCCATAGGTGCCGTTGATGTTGCTGTTGAGGCCGCCGATGGCCGAAGTCGAGGTGTCTGCGCCGGCACGCACGCCGACCACCGCACCGGTTACGGCCGGGCCGTCGGCGCCGCCGATGTCGTTGTCCAGAACGTTACCGCTGACGGTGCCGCCCTCCACCACAGACGCGGCGTCAGGATGGGCGCTGGGCAAATCATCGACAATGTTGACGTTGATCTGGCCGCTGGCCGTGCTGCCATCGGTGTCCGTCGCCACCACGTTGAAGTTCTCAGTGATGCTGTTGGCACCGTTGGCGTTCGGATGGGTTTCGTTGTCGACCAGGGTGTAGCTGTAACTCACGACCCCCGTGGCCGGGTTGTAACCGGTAATGGTCAAGGTACTGCCCAGCGGCGTGGTGACCGATTGCGGGAAACCGGCGGCCACGCCACCGGTGACCACGTTGATGCCGCCCACGGTCAGGGTTTGCAGACCATCGAGGGCGGTCACGGTAAAGGTGCCGCTCTGGGTCAGCGCCGGAGTGTCGGGGCTGGTGCCGTCACTGAGATTTTTCTCGTAGACGGTGAGTTCTCCACCATTGACGTCGAGGCCGTTGAGGTAGACCTGATCGTCGTTGTTGTGGATGTTCAGCACCAGATTCGCGGTGCTGGTATCGCCGTCGGAATCGGTGATGGTGTAGGCGAAGGTTTCCGTGCCGTTGCCACCACCGTGCAGGTTTTTGAAGTCGGCATCGGTGGTGTTCAGGGTGTAGGTGTACGTGCCGTTGGCGTTGAGCACCAAGGTGCCGTACGTCCCGGTGAACGTGCCCGGAGTTACCGGCCCGGTCGGTACGCGGTCCGCGCCTTGCACGTCGTTGGTCAGGACGTTGCCGGTCAGGGTCAGCAAGGTTTCCGACGCAGTGCTGGCGTTGCTGTCATCCACGGCTTTCGGCAGGTCGTCGACGATGTTCACGTCGAGGGTGGCATTGGCGGTGGTGCCGTTGTCATCGACTACGGTGACGGCGAACTGCTCAGGCAGATTGTTCGCGCCGTTGGCGCTTGGGTGGGCTTCGGTATCGACCAGGGTGTAGCTGTAGCTGACCACGCCGGTCGCCGCGTTGAAACCGGTGATGGTCAACGTGCTGCCCAGCGGCGTGGTGACCGATTGCGGGAAACCTGCGGCCACGCCGTTGGTGACGACAGCGATGCCGCCGACGGTCAGCGTGGTGACGCCATCGAGTGCGATGATGGTGAACGTGCCGCTTTGGGTCAGCGCAGCAGAGTCCGGTGCGCTGCCGTCAGTGAGGTTTTTCTCGTAGACGGTGAGTTCGCCGCCATTCACATCGAGGCCGTTGATGATCACCGGATCGTCGTTGTTGTGAATGTTCAGGACGAGGTTCGCGGTGCTGGTATCGCCGTCGGAATCGGTGATGGTGTAGGCGAAGGTTTCCGTGCCGTTGCCACCGCCGTGCAGGTTTTTGAAGTCGGCATCGTTGGTATTCAGGGTGTAGGTGTACGTGCCATCGGCGTTGAGCACCAAGGTGCCGTACGTCCCGGTGAACGTGCCCGGAGTTACCGGCCCGGTCGGTACGCGATCCGCACCTTGCACGTCGTTGGTCAGGACGTTGCCGGTCAGGGTCAGCAAGGTTTCCGACGCAGTGCTGGCGTTGCTGTCATCCACGGCTTTCGGCAGGTCGTCGACGATGTTCACGTCGAGGGTGGCATTGGCGGTGGTGCCGTTGTCATCGACCACAGTGACGGCGAACTGCTCAGGCAGATTGTTCGCGCCGTTGGCGCTTGGGTGGGCTTCGGTATCGACCAGGGTGTAGCTGTAGCTGACCACGCCGGTCGCCGCGTTGAAACCGGTGATGGTCAACGTACTGCCGAGCGGCGTGGTGACCGATTGCGGGAAACCTGCGGCAACGCCGTTGGTGACGACAGCGATGCCGCCGACGGTCAGCGTGGTGACGCCATCGAGTGCGGTGATGGTGAACGTGCCGCTTTGGGTTAGCGCGTTGGCGTCCGGTGCGCTGCCGTCAGTGAGGTTTTTCTCGTAGACGGTGAGTTCGCCGCCATTCACATCGAGGCCGTTGATGATCACCGGATCGTCGTTGTTGTGGATGTTCAGGACGAGGTTCGCGGTGCTGGTATCGCCGTCGGAATCGGTGATGGTGTAGGCGAAGGTTTCCGTGCCGTTGCCACCGCCGTGCAGGTTTTTGAAGTCGGCATCGGTGGTGTTCAGGGTGTAGGTGTACGTGCCGTTGGCGTTAAGCACCAAGGTGCCGTACGTCCCGGTGAAAGTGCCCGGAGTTACCGGCCCGGTCGGTACGCGGTCCGCGCCTTGCACGTCGTTGGTCAGGACGTTGCCGGTCAGGGTCAGCAAGGTTTCCGACGCGGTGCTGGCGTTGCTGTCATCCACGGCTTTCGGCAAGTCATCGACGATGTTCACATCGAGGGTGGCATTGGCGGTGGTGCCGTTGTCATCGACCACGGTGACGGCGAACTGCTCAGGCAGATTGTTCGCGCCGTTGGCGCTTGGGTGGGCTTCGGTATCGACCAGGGTGTAGCTGTAGCTGACCACGCCGGTCGCCGCGTTGAAACCGGTGATGGTCAACGTGCTGCCCAACGGCGTGGTGACCGATTGCGGGAAACCTGCGGCCACGCCGTTGGTGACGACGGTGATGCCGCCGACAGTCAGGGTGGTGACGCCATCGAGTGCGGTGATGGTGAACGTGCCGCTCTGGGTCAGTGCGGTGGAATCCGGTGCGCTGCCGTCGCTGAGGTTTTTTTCGTAAACGGTGAGCTCGCCGCCTTCGACGTTCAGGCCATTGATGACTACCGGATCGTCGTTGTTGTGGATCTGCAAAACCAGATTCGCCGTACTGGTATCACCGTCGGAATCGGTGATGGTGTAGGCGAAGGTTTCCGTGCCGTTGCCGCCACCGTGCAGGTTTTTGAAGTCAGCATCGGTCGGGTTCAGCGTGTAGGTGTACGTGCCGTTGGCGTTAAGCACCAAGGTGCCGTAAGTACCGGTGAAAGTGCCTGGGGTTACCGGCCCGGTCGGTACGCGATCCGCACCTTGCACGTCGTTGGTCAGGACGTTGCCGGTCAGCGTCAGTTGAGTCTCTGACGCCGTGCCATTGCTGTCATCGAACGCTTTCGGCACGTCGTCGGTGATGTTGACGTCGAGCGTGCCGGTCGCGGTATCGCCGTTGCTGTCGCCGGCAATCACCGTGAACTGTTCGCTAAGGTTGTTCGCGCCGTCGCCGGCCGCGTGACTTTCGTTGCCGTTGAGGGTGTAGCTGTAAGTGACCACGCCCGTCGCCGGGTTGTAACCGGTGATGGTCAGGGTGTTGCCCAGTTGCGTGGTGACCGATTGCGGGAACCCGACCGCGACGCCGCCATTGATCAGGTTGATGCCGCCGATGCTCAGGCTGGTCAAACCGTCCGGCGCCGACACCGTGAAGCTGCCGCTTTGCGTCAGTGCGCCCGGGTTGGCCGACGAACCGTCAGGCAGATTGGCTTCACTGAGGTTCAGTTCGCCGCCCGCCACATTCAGGCCGGTAAGGGTCACTGGATTGTTCACCGGTGGCGGCACTACGACTGCCGGGGTGTTGTCACCGTTGTCGATCACCGCGTTGCGGCGTTCTTCGGGGAATTCAGGAATACCGCCGAACCCGGCAGTGGGGAAACCGATGATCGGGTCGACGCGTCCGCCGACTTCGGTCAGCAAGACAAAACTGTGACCGCCGCCCGCCTCTCCCGGTGCGCCCCCCGGGGCATTGGGACCGGCCGCGGTGGCTTCAGCGGTTTTGCTCGGGTCGTCACCGGCGGCAATGGCTTTCTGGATCTGCTCGACGTCGGTCAATTGCGCGTCGCTCGGTGTCACAGCCTCCGCGGCATTTACATGCGCCGCCTGACCCGCCAGCAGTTCACCGGTCATGGTCATACTGCTGCCGCGTCCGAGGGTCAGTTCCTGGCCGTTTTGCAGATGAACGGCGACGGCGCCTTCCGCGCCGGTGATCAGTTGATCGCCGACAAACAGGCGATCCCCCTCAACCAGTGCGCGCTTAGTACCGTCGGCCGACTGAGCGAAAACCTGGCCAATGACTTTAGTGACTGTGCCAATGAGCGTTGCCATGTGAAATCCTCCGCTGCCGACCACCGTCGGCACTGGTAAGCGAAGCAGCCCATGGCTCAATCGGGTTGTTGGAGGCGACGCTCGCACCTTCAACAGTTCGTTTCGCAGGTGGCTTTTTTCGGAAACATCAGTGCTATCAAGCACTTCCGCATCCTGATCAAAGCCATACGCCCACTAACGCTACGTAACGGTGGTGAATCACCGGAGTGACAAAAAACTGTCGCTCATCTGCCGCTACGCGTCCCTCCCCTTCAGCATTACTTCGCCGTATGTCGCAAAGTGAATGGAACTTTCCTCAAGCCTTTTTGTGCTCCCTAAAGCGCATGAAACAAAGGCTTTCGCCCTGAACAATGTGCCGGTTTTCGCCAAGCGCATAAGTTTTTTTCGGCATAAGCCTTATGAAAATTTTTTCTTAGCTACGCTTCAGGATGTTCTTAGCTCTGTTGTTACAAGAGTGAAACGCTTACACCTTAAAAATTCGTCAAATATTTGGCGACAGTAACACACCATCAGGACTCAGGGAGATGCACCCATGCGCGTTCTAACCCCCCTCTGCAGCGCGGTTTTGCTGGCCATGGCTTGCACTTCTCAAGCCCAGGCAATGAACCTCACCGAGGCGATTCAAAGCACCATCGCCACTCATCCGGAACTGGCCTCGCGCGTGGACGCCCGCCTGTCTGCTGATGAGCAAGTCAAAGTCGCCAAGGGCGGCTTCTATCCGTCCGTCGATCTGAACGCCGCTTATGGTCGCGGCTACAGCGACAACACCAACACCCGGGCCCTCGGTAATCACCACACCGCCATCCTCAATTACACCCAGTCCGAGCTGCGCCTGCGGCAGATGCTGTTCGACGGCTTCAACACCGCCAACGAAGTCGAGCGCACCAAAGGCGTGTCCAATTCGCGCGCTTACTACGCGCAAGGCACCGCTCAGGATCTGGCCCTGCGCACCATCGAGGTCTACCTCGAAGTGCTCAAGCGCCGCGAGCTGGTGACACTGGCCCGCAACAACCTGCAAGCGCACTTGCGGGTTAACGACCAGATCGGCCTGCGCACCGAACGCGGCGTCGGCAGCACCGCCGACTCCGATCAATCGGTTGCGCGTAAGGCGTTGGCGCAGAACAACCTCGATACCGCCGAAGTCGATCTGTCTGACGCCGAAGCCAACTTCTACAGCGTGGTCGGGCGCATGCCCGACGAGCTGGAAACGCCGGCCTCGACCCGTGGCGAACTGCCGACCGAATTGCGTGAAGCCCAGCAGAGCATGGTCGACAACAACCCGTATCTGAAATCCGCCCAGGCTGATGTCCAGTCGGCCGAGAGCCAGTACGAAGTCGCCAAATCGCCGTTCTACCCACGCTTCGATGCCGAAGCCGCCGTCGGCGCGAATAACAACGTGCAAGGCGATGAAGGCCACGACAACGAATGGCGGGTCGGCGTGGTGATGAACTACAACCTGTTCCGTGGCGGCAGCGACAAGGCGCGACTGGCCGCCAATGCCCACGACATCAATCAAGCAATGGATATCCGCAATAACGCCCTGCGTCAGCTCAACGAGAACATCCGCCTGGCGTGGAACGCCATGGAAAACGCGAAGAAGCAGACCCCGACCGCCCGCGAATACGCCGAGACCACCAAACGCGTGCGCGCGGCGTATCAGGATCAGTTCGGCCTCGGCCAACGCACCCTGCTCGATTTGCTCGACAGTGAAAACGAGCTCTACAACGCCAACCGCCGCTATACCGAAATCCGCTACACCGAGGAATTTTCGATGTACCGCGTACTGGCAAACATGGGCCAGTTGCTGAGCAAACAACGGGTGGTGCTGCCGGCGGATGCAATTGCGGCGACCGAAGTCAAAAACGAAGCACGCCTGCCTGAGCTGAAGTAAACGAAAAACCATGTGGCGAGGGAGCTTGCTACCGCTGGGTTGCGCAGCAATCCCAAAGATTTGAGCAGCAATGAGATCCATGGGACGGCTGCGCAGCCATCGGGGATAAATCCCCTCGCCACAGGTTGGACCAGTCATTACAGGGGCGATCAATATGACCAGCATGGAACCCGGCCACTCCGGGGTCGATCCGCGGCTGAGCTTCGATGATCCGTTACTCGACGGTCTGTTGATCCTCTGCAAACTCCACGGCGCAATCGTCAGCCGCGCCAGCCTGAGTGCCGGGCTGCCCCTGAACAAGCAACGCCTGAGTCTCGACCTGCTGCCTCGCGCCGCCGCCCGGGCCGGGTTGCAGGCGCGCCTGTTGCGCCGAGAGTTGAAAGATATTTCCTCGCTGAACCTGCCGATCCTGTTGCTGCTCAACGACGGGCGCACCGCTGTGTTGCGGCGCTTCGCTGAAGACGGCAAAGCGCTGATCCTGCCCAGCGAAGCCGAAGGCGGCGAACAATGGGTCAGTCGCGAAGAACTCGCCGAGCACTACAGTGGCCAGGCCTTGTTCGCCCGTCCGCGCCACGAACTGGAAGACTTGCGTTCGCCGCTGGTGCCACGGGTGCATGCGTGGTTTCGTGACACCCTGAAGCTGTCGAAATGGCTCTACAGCGATGCGATTCTCGCCAGTTTCCTGATCAATCTTTTAGGCCTGATGGTGCCGTTGTTCGTCATGCAGACCTACGACCGCGTGGTGCCGAATCAGGCCACTTCGACCTTGTGGGTGCTGTCGATCGGTTTGCTGATCGGCACCGGATTCGAACTGGTCCTGCGGGTAGTGCGCGCGCACCTGCTCGACACTGCCGGCAAGAAAACCGATGTAATCCTTTCTGCGACTTTATTCGAACGCATCACCGGCATGTCGATGAAGGCGCGCCCGGCGACCATCGGCGGATTCGCCCAGAGCATTCATGACTTTCAGGGCCTGCGCGAATTCCTCACGGCGGTAACCCTGACCAGCCTGATCGACCTGCCTTTCGTGGTGTTGATGCTGGTGGTGATCGGCCTGCTCGGCGGCTGGCTGGTGGTGATTCCGCTGCTGGCGTTTCCGATCACGATCATCTTTGCCCTGGCGATTCAGGTGCGCCTGCGCGACACCGTGCAGAAGAGCCTGAGCCTGGGTGCCGAACGCCAGGCGCTGCTGATCGAAACCCTCGGCGGCCTGGAAACCCTCAAGGCGTGCAGTGCCGAAAGCGAGCGCCAGCACAAATGGGAAAGCACCCATGGCGCCCTCACCCGCCTCGACAGCCATGCGCGCAACCTTTCGGCGCTGGCGACCAATGGCACGCTGTTCATTCAGCAGTTTTCCGGGATGGCGACGATTGTCGCCGGGGTCTACAGCATCATCGCCGGCAACCTCAGCGTCGGTGCACTGGTCGCCAGTTACATGCTCGGCAGTCGCGTACTCGCGCCACTGGGGCAGATCGCCGGGCTGATCACCCGCTACCAGCAAGCGCAACTGACCATGAAAAGCACCGATGCGCTGATGGGACTGCCGCAGGAGCGCGACGGCAAGCAACGGCCACTGGAGCGCACCCAGTTGCAAGGTGCGCTGGACGTCAGTGGCGTGACCTTTCACTACAACGGCCAGAATGCGCCGGCGCTGAGCAACGTCAGCTTCAGCCTCAAACCCGGCGAACGGGTCGGCATCATCGGCCGCAGCGGCTCGGGCAAAAGCACCCTGGCGCGATTGCTGATGGGCTTCTACGAACCGGAAGAAGGCCAGCTACTGCTCGACGGGCTCGACCTGCGACAACTGGATGTCGCCGACCTGCGCCAGCAGATCGGTTACGTCGCCCACGACCTGCCACTGCTGGCCGGCAGCCTGCGTGACAACCTGACCCTCGGCGCGCGCTATATCAGCGATTCGCGCATGCTCGAAGTCGCTGAACTGACCGGCGTCACCGAACTGGCTCGCCAGCACCCGCAAGGTTTCGACCGCCCCGTGGGCGAGCGTGGGCAATTGCTCTCCGGCGGCCAACGTCAGGCCGTGCTGCTGGCCCGGGCGTTGCTGCTCGACCCGCCGATCATGCTGCTCGACGAACCCACCAGCGCCATGGACAACAGCAGCGAAGACCTGCTGCGCCAGAAGCTGCACGGCTGGGTGCAAGGCAAGACGCTGCTGCTGGTCACCCATCGCACCTCGATGCTCAGTCTGGTGGACCGGCTGCTGGTGCTGGACAACGGCCGGGTCGTTGCCGACGGTCCGAAAGAAGCGGTCATTGACGCACTGCGCAAGGGCCGCGTCGGCTCGGCGGCGGTCTAGGAGTTACCCATGTCAGCTGCATCCGATGGCAAATCACGCGGCTACTTCGACAGTTTCGGCAAAAGCGCCGAAGCCGAATTCATGCCGGAAACCGCCGGCGCCTCCTTGCAGGATTCGCCACGCTGGTCGCGGATTACCGTGTGGCTGGCCGCAGCGCTGCTGATCAGTGCGTTGGTCTGGGCCAAGTTCGCGGTGCTCGAAGAAGTGACCATGGGCGAAGGCAAGGCGATTCCGTCGAGCAAGATCCAGGTGATCCAGAACCTTGAGGGCGGGATCGTCACCGAGATTTTCGTGCGTGAAGGGCAGATGGTGAACAAGGGCGACAAGCTATTGCGCCTGGATGACACGCGCTTCCTGTCGAACAAGGGTGAGAGCGAGGCCGACCGTTACGCCCTGACCGCGCAAGTCGAACGCCTTTCCGCCGAAGCCGAGGGGCGCCCGTTCAAGCTGTCTGACGAGGTGATCGCCAAGGCGCCACAGGTCGCCGAAGACGAACGGGCACTGTACGACCAGCGCCAACGGCGGCTGGCCAGCGAGCAACGGACCCTCACCGAACAGCTGCGGCAGAAGACTCAGGAACTGGCGGAGTTCCGTTCCAAACAGGGCCAGTACAGCTCCAGCCTGGCGTTGCTGCAGCAAGAGATGAACATGTCGGCGCCGCTGGTCGGCACCGGAGCGGTATCGCCGGTGGAAATCCTGCGGCTCAAGCGCAGCGCAGTGGAGATTCGCGGTTCGCTGAACGCGACGACGCTGGCCATCCCCCGGGCCGAATCGGCGATCAACGAGATCAAGAGCAAGATCGACGAATCGGAACAGACCTTCCGCTCCGACGCCGCCAAGGACCTCAATCAGAAACGCACCGACCTGTCGAAAATCACCGCGTCGAGCATCGCCATCGACGACCGCGTCAGCCGCACCACCGTGACCTCGCCGGTGCACGGGGTGATCAAGCAACTCAAGATCAATACCATCGGCGGCGTGGTGCAGCCTGGCAGCGACATGGTGGAAATCGTGCCGCTGGAAGACAACCTGCTGATCGAGGCCAAGGTTCGTCCGCAGGACGTCGCGTTCCTGCATCCGGGCCAGAAAGCCATGGTCAAGTTCAGCGCCTACGACTACACGATCTACGGCGGGCTGAGCGCAAAACTGGAACTGATCGGCGCCGACACCATCACCGATGACAAAGGCAACAGCTTCTACCTGATTCAGGTGCGCACCGATAAAAACCATTTGGGCGGGGATGCGAAGCCGTTGCTGATCATTCCGGGAATGGTAGCGACGGTGGACATCATTACCGGGGAGAAAAGCGTGCTGGATTATCTGCTCAAACCCGTGCTGAAGGCGCGGACCGAGGCGATGCGCGAGCGCTAGAGATGTCTGGATTTTGTGGTGAATTGACTGGCCTCATCGCTGGCAAGCCAGCTCCCACAGTGTCCGTGTCGAACACAAACCTGTGAATACCACAGAAACCTGTGGGAGCTGGCTTGCCAGCGATGAGGCCAGCAGAAGCACCGATCATTTTTCAGCATGATTGCGCTGAAAGGTCTCCTCCCCCATCGCCGCAATCTGCCCCTCGATCAACGCCTCGAACGGCTTGAGCAACGGCGCGAACGTCGCCGGCGCTTCGAGGGTTTCCAGTGCCTGCACAATCGCCTCGATGGTCGACAACGCCCCCGGCCCCGGCGCCTTGCGCAAGCGATAACGCGACACTCCGCCCTCGGCCAGCGTCACCCGGGGCAGCGCCGCCAGCAGCGGATTGAGATGGAGCATCTTGCGCGCCTTGCGCCAGGTGCCATCCGGCACCACCAGCAACAACGGTTGATCAGATTCGCGGTAAACCTGCATCGGCTGCGCATCGTCGGCGGGAAACAACAACCGCGCCTGATACCCCGGCCGGTTCAACAGCGTCGACAGATCCTCGAAAACTTCACCGACAATCAGTTCGGCATTGGTCAAACCCAGCGCCGCCAATCGTGCGGTGTTGAGCGCGTGATTGACCTCGCTCGGATGCTGCAACAGCAAGACCCGGGTGCGGCTGTCGAGGCGCGGGATCAGCGGGCACAGGCAATGGGTTTGGGGGCGCAGGCAGCGCGGGCATTGAGGTCTGGACATTCTTAAGCCTGATTGAGCTGTGCTTTGAGCAAATCACGAAAGGTCTGGATCAGCGGCTCGCGGCTGCGGCCCCGGCGCATGATCATCGAAAATGGTGCCTGGTAACCGAAAGTCGCCGGCAGCAACACGCGCAAGTCGCCCTTGTCGGCCCAGGCCTGAGCGTAGTGTTCCGGCAAATAACCGATGTAGGCGCCGGACAGCACCAGAATCAGCTGCGCCTCCATACTTTCCACCGTGGCGGCGCTGTGTTTGAAACCGTGGCGCGCCAGTTCCGCCTGGCTCCAGTACCCACGACCGACCATGCGCTGCTGGGTGATGACCTGTTCGGGAATGCGCCGCTCGTTGAACAACGGATGCCGGCTGCTGCAATACAGCCAATGCTGTTCGCGGTACAGCGGCATGTAGACCAGACCGCTCATGCGCGTGGAAAACGCACCGATGGCCAGATCGAGACGGTTGTCCTGCACGCCGAGCTGCAGTTCGTACGGGCTCATCACCGACAGGTGCAAATGCACCGCCGGGTGTTCCTGGCTGTAGGCGCCGATGGCTTCGGCGAACGGCAAGGCCTTGTCGCTGACGGTGGAGTCGATCACCCCAAGGTTGAGCGTACCGCGCAGTTCGCCCTTGAGCGCAGCGGCGTATTGCTCGAAACCTTCGAGCTCGGCCAGCAGGCGCAGGGTTTCCTGATGGAACAGTTCACCCTTGCTGGTCAGGCTGAACCCGCCGCGTCCGCGATGACACAGCACCAGCCCCAGCGCCGCTTCGAGCTGACTCATGTAAGTACTGATCGCCGACGTCGACAGGTTGAGTTCCTGCTGCGCATTGGCGAAGCCTTGATGGCGCACGACGCTGACGAAGATGCGCAACAGTTTCAGGTCGGGTAAAGCGTTGGCCATGTCTACTCCGGGCTTTAGAGATGTGTCGCCTGATAAAACCTTCCCTCACCCCAGCCCTCTCCCGGAGGGAGAGGGAGCTGATCTCCATGGCTTTCAAATCCTGAGTTCGACTCGATTTTTCAGGTCGATGCAAATTCCGCTAACAACACGCTCGGCCCCCTCTACCTCCCGGCGAGGGGCTGATCTCCATGGCTTTCAAATCCTGAGTTCGACTCGATTTTTCAGGTCGATGCAAATTCCGCTAACAACACGCTCGGCCCCCTCTACCTCCCGGCGAGGAGCTGATCTCCATGGCTTTCAAATCCTGAGCTCGGCTCGATTGTTCAGGTCGATGCAAATTCCGCTAACAACACGCTCGGCCCCCTCTCCCTCCCGGCGAGGGGCTGATCTCCATGGCTTTCAAATCCTGAGTTCGACTCGATTGTTCAGGTCGATACAAATTCCGCTAACAACACGGTCGGCCCCCTCTCCCTCCGGGAGAGGGCTGGGGTGAGGGCAACAATGTTCAGCCTGGCCAGAATCCCGAGACCGCAAAGTCTAATCCCGGCGTCGCCATTAGTTTAGAAAAATCTGAACTAAGTTTTTGCCCGTAGCGATTCTTCCGCCGCACTACATTTCGCAGAATCGGTCCCACAACGGCGCCCGGACCTCCCCTGCACGGCGCGCCGACATAAATAAAACAAAGACGATGAGGCCCTACCCGTGGACAAGATTCTTCACCAACCACTGGGCGGCAACGAAATGCCGCGCTTCGGCGGCATCGCCACCATGCTCCGACTCCCCCATGTACCGACTGCTGCCGGCCTGGACGCGGCCTTCGTTGGCGTGCCCCTGGACATCGGCACGTCGCTGCGCCCCGGCACCCGCTTCGGGCCACGCGACATCCGCACCGAATCGGTGATGATCCGCCCGTACAACATGGCCACCGGCGCCGCCCCGTTCGACTCGCTGTCGGTCGCCGACATCGGTGACGTAGCGATCAACACCTTCAACCTGCTCGACGCCGTGCGCATCATCGAAGAAGCCTACGACAACATCCTCGAGCACAACGTGATCCCGATGACCCTGGGTGGCGACCACACCATCACCCTGCCGATCCTGCGGGCGATTCACAAGAAGCACGGCAAGGTCGGTCTGGTGCACATTGATGCGCACGCTGACGTCAACGATCACATGTTCGGCGAGAAGATCGCCCACGGTACGACCTTCCGTCGCGCCGTCGAAGAAGGCCTTCTGGACTGCGACCGCGTGGTGCAGATTGGTCTGCGTGCGCAGGGTTACACCGCTGACGACTTCAACTGGAGCCGCGATCAGGGCTTCCGCGTTGTTCAAGCCGAAGAGTGCTGGCACAAGTCGCTGGCGCCACTGATGGCCGAAGTGCGCGAGAAAGTCGGCGGCGGTCCGGTGTACCTGAGCTTCGACATCGACGGCATCGACCCGGCCTGGGCACCGGGCACCGGCACCCCGGAAATCGGTGGCCTGACGACCATTCAGGCGATTGAAATCGTCCGTGGCTGCCAGGGCCTCGACCTGATCGGTTGCGATCTGGTAGAAGTCTCGCCGGCTTATGACACGACCGGCAACACCTCGCTGCTGGCCGCCAACCTGCTGTACGAAATGCTCTGCGTACTGCCTGGCGTGGTCCACCGCTGAGGGTTCGGCCATGAACGAACGTGATCAGGTTCTGAAAGCGGCTGCCGATCTGGTGTCCGCCTTCGCCCGCAACGATCGCGAAGCTTACCTCGGCGCGTTCAGCGCCGATGCGAGTTTCGTGTTCTACACCCTCGAACAGCCCCTGCTGTCGCGCGATGCCTATCAGGCCTTGTGGGACCGCTGGCGCACCGAGGATGGCTTTGAAGTGCTGTCGTGCACGTCGAGCAACGCCTTCGTCAGCCTGCAAGGTGATGTGGCGATTTTCATCCATGACGTGGCCACCGAGCTGCGCATGCAAGGGGAGCAACACTTCAGCCAGGAGCGCGAGACGATTGTTTTCAGGAAACAAGCGTCGAGCCTAGAACAACAAGGCCATTGGCTGGCCTGCCACGAACATTTGTCCGCAATGCCGGAAGGGCTGCCATCCCCTTAGCCAAACAGGTGACGCCACACGCACGATGAGGCGCGCCTTTATGATCGGAGCAGATCATGAATAACAACAACAACGACCAAAGCCTTACGCAAATCGAAACCCACGGGGTCGAGCAGATCCCGGACCACGAACGCACCGCAGGCCCGACGGACTTGTTCCGGATGATCTTCGGTGGTTCGAACACCTTTGCCACCGCCGTGCTCGGCAGTTTCCCGGTGCTGTTCGGCCTGTCTTTTCAGGCTGGCGTCTGGGCGATTGTGCTGGGCGTGCTGCTGGGTTCGCTGATCCTCGCACCGATGGGCCTGTTCGGCCCGATCAACGGTACCAACAATGCCGTGTCCTCCGGTGCGCACTTCGGCGTGCACGGGCGGATCGTCGGTTCATTCCTGTCGCTGTTGACCGCTATCGCGTTTTTCTCGCTCTCGGTGTGGAGTTCGGGGGATGCGCTGATCGGTGGTGCGAAACGCCTGATCGGTTTGCCGGAAACCGACCTGACCCTAGGCCTGGCCTACGGTCTGTTCGCGATTCTGGTGCTGACCGTGTGCATCTACGGCTTCCGCTTTCTGCTGTGGGTGAACAAGATCGCGGTGTGGAGCGCCAGCCTGTTGTTCCTGCTGGGCATCTTCGCCTTTGCCGGTCCTTTCGACGTGAATTACGCCGGCACGGTGAGCCTCGGTCAATCGGGCTTCTGGGCCGCGTTCATCGGAGCTGCGCTGGTGGCGATGAGCAACCCGATTTCCTTCGGTGCGTTCCTCGGCGACTGGTCGCGCTACATCCCGCGTGACACCTCCAAGCAACGGATCATGGCCGCCGTGGTGCTGTCGCAGATCGCCACGTTCATCCCGTTCCTGTTCGGTCTGGCCACCGCGACCATTGTCGCGATCAAGGCGCCGGACTACATCGCGGCGAACAACTACGTGGGCGGTTTGCTGGCGGTGTCGCCAAGCTGGTTCTTCCTGCCGGTGTGCCTGATTGCGGTGATCGGTGGCATGTCCACCGGCACCACTTCGCTGTATGGCACCGGGCTGGACATGTCCAGCGTGTTCCCGCGCGTGCTGTCGCGGGTCAAGGCGACGCTGCTGATCGGCGTGCTGTCGATTGCCTTCATCTTCATCGGGCGCTTCGCGGCGAATCTGGTGCAAAGCGTGTCGACCTTCGCTGTGCTGATCATCACCTGCACCACCCCGTGGATGGTGATCATGATCATCGGCCTGCTGGTACGTCGCGGCTTCTACTGCCCGGATGACTTGCAAGTGTTCACCCGTGGCGAACAGGGCGGCCGCTACTGGTTCAACCACGGCTGGAACTGGCGTGGTCTGGGCGCGTGGATCCCGAGCGCGGCGGTTGGCCTGTGCTTCGTCAACCTGCCGGGGCAGTTCGTCGGCCCGCTGGGCGAGATGGCCGGTGGCATCGACATCAGCTTGCCGGTGACCCTGGGCCTGGCGTCGGTGGTGTACCTGACGCTGCTGAGCCTGTTCCCGGAACCACGGGAAGTGTTCGGCCCGAAGGATGCCCGCAGCCAAGTCGGGGAACCGTCGACTAAAGCGCAAGCCGCCTGAGTAAACACCTATCCCCTGTGGGAGCGAGCTTGCTCGCGAAAGCGATCTTTCAGTCACATCACTTTTGAATGTGCCGACGCCTTCGTCGGATCGCCGCCCGGAGCAAGCTCGCTCCCACAGGAGACTGAATTCAGCCTCACATAAAAAAGACAATCGGAGACACGCCATCATGGCTTTGGATTTATTCGTCGTCCTCATCTACGCCGCCGGCATGCTCTTGCTCGGCTACTACGGCATGCGCAAGGCCAAGACCAACGAGGACTTTCTGGTCGCCGGGCGTAACCTCGGCCCAAGCCTGTACATGGGCACCATGGCCGCGACCGTACTCGGTGGCGCGTCCACCGTCGGCACTGTGCGTCTGGGCTATGTGCACGGCATCTCCGGTTTCTGGCTATGCGCGGCACTGGGCTGCGGCATCGTCGCGCTGAACCTGTTTCTCGCCAAACCGTTGCTGAAACTGAAGATCTACACCGTTACCCAGGTCCTGGAAAAACGCTACAACCCGATGGCCCGCTCGGCGAGCGCGGCGATCATGCTGGCCTACGCGCTGATGATCGGGGTGACCTCGATCCTGGCGATCGGCACCGTGCTGCAAGTACTGTTCGGCCTGCCGTTCTGGATCTCGGTGCTGCTTGGCGGTGGTGTGGTGGTGATCTACTCGGCGATTGGCGGGATGTGGTCACTGACCCTGACCGACATCGTCCAGTTCATCATCAAGACCGTCGGCCTGATGTTCATCCTCTTGCCGATCTGCCTGTACCGCGTTGGCGGGTGGGACGAACTGGTGCTGAAGCTGCCGGCGGCGGCGTTCAACTTCACCACCATCGGCTGGGACACGATCATCACCTACTTCATGATCTACTTCTTCGGCATCCTGATCGGTCAGGACATCTGGCAACGGGTGTTCACCGTCAAGACCGCCAAAGTCGCCCAATACGCCGGCAGCCTCGCCGGTATCTACTGCATCCTCTACGGTCTGGCCTGCGCGCTGATCGGCATGGCTGCGCACGTGCTGATCCCGGATCTGGACAACGTCAACAACGCCTTCGCCGCCATCGTCAAACTGTCGCTGCCGGACGGTATCCGGGGCCTGGTGATCGCCGCTGCGCTGGCGGCCATGATGTCCACCGCCAGTGCCGGCCTGCTCGCGGCGGCCACCACCCTGACCGAAGACCTGCTGCCGAAACTGCGTGGCGGCAAACAATCGAGCCTGGGCATCAACCGCCTGTTCACCTTGCTGACCGGTGTCGTGGTTCTCGGTATCGCCCTGGTGGTGAACGATGTGATCAGCGCCCTGACCCTCGCCTACAACCTGTTGGTGGGCGGCATGCTGATCCCGCTGATCGGCGCGATCTTCTGGAAACGTGCGACCACCGCCGGCGCTATCGCCAGCATGGGCCTGGGTTTCGCCACCGCGCTGCTGTTCATGTTCAAGGACGGTCTGGATGCCAACACGCCGATCTACTACAGCCTGGCGGTCGGCCTGGTGAGTTTTGTAGTGGTCAGCCTGGTCTCCCCTCGTCCGGCAACCGCGGCGAGCGCGATCTAAGCTTCGATGTAACGACTTGATGCTTTCTTCGACGGGTGTGGCGTCGGTTGCCACACCCGTTTTTTTGGGTCTGGAGAAACAGTGAATATGAAGATCGTTCCCCGCGATCAATGGTTTGAAGTGCAGACGTTGAGCGATGGCATCCGGCTGATTCATGAGCCGTACATTCGCCCGTTCTATCGCTGCAACCTTTGGCTCGTTCAGGGCCGCGACAAAGACTTGTTGCTGGACAGCGGCTCGGGGCTGGTCAGCCTGCGCGAGCAGTTGCCGTGGATCACCGAGCGGCCGCTGGTGGCAGTGGCCAGTCATTGCCACTTCGACCATATTGCCGGGCATCACGAATTCGCCGAACGTCTGGTGCATCCGGCCGAGGCGGATATTCTCGCCGCGCCGGATGGCGAGAACGACTTGAGCCGCGCCTTCGTCGGCGATGACATGTTCGAGGCGCATCCCGATTGCCCGTTGTGCTACGCCGAATACCGGGTCAAGGCTGCGCCGGCCACCGGATGGGTCGAGGACGGCGACGTGCTGGACCTGGGCAATCGCACGCTGCAAGTGCTGCACACACCGGGGCATTCACCGGGCGGAATCAGCCTGTACGAAGCCGCGACGCAAACCCTGTTCAGCGGCGACATCATCTACAACGGGCCGTTGATCGAAGACGCCTACCACTCCAATCTGCACGATTACGCCGCCAGCCTGCGCCGCTTGCAGGCATTACCGGTCCGTACCGTTCATGGCGGACATTTCGGCAGTTTTTCCGGTGAGCATTTGCACTCGATGATTGACGAATGGTTGCGCGGCCACGCGTGAGGCCTGCTGTACTCAAGCAAGAAAACAACTAGAAATATCTGCCATGAGAAAAGCTGCCGTGCGTGCCGCTGTGCACCGATACATTCGGCGCCTGCTGGAGTCGCGTGAATTCACCGACAACACCAGCCTGGTGCAATTGGGCCTGGAAAAGGCGGATATCGAAGATCTGATCTTTCATCTGGAGGATGAATTCGGACTGACGGCATTCACCGCCGAGGAAGACCGGATGCTCAAGACCGCGAAAACAGCGAAGGACTTGAGCCGGTTTTTGCTGGAGATTGGCAGGCATTGAGAGGATTTGCCAAACACGTCCACAGGGCTGAGATAAAACCCTGTGGCAAGGGAACTGGATCCCACCGAGCTGCGCAGCAGCCGCCAATTGTGCCTGACAGACGTTGCTCACTGACTTTACGACTGCTGCGCAGCCGAGCGCGAGCAAACTCCCTCGCCACAACTAGTGGCACTCACAGGCTGATTTACCTACCGGCGCCGTTGTTGACGGCGGCGCTGCTCGTCATCGGTGCGAATCGGTACAGGTTGCAGAGGCGGTTCGATCAAGCCGAGGGCGACACCCAAGTCGTGCAGCCAGTTTTGAATTTTCTCTTTCATCGTCATGCCCCCTTCAGGGTGGTGCTGAGCGGCCGGAATTCTGAGGCCGCTTCGCACTGATAATAGTCCGAAGTCCTACGCAATGCTCGGGCAAATCCGCAATGATCTGTTACTGAATTGAACAGAATTCGCGGGCATGGGTTCACGCCGTTTCTCGCGCTTCAATCTGAGCCGCAGGATAGACAGCCTGCTGCACCTCGACCCACGCATTCAGGTTGGCGCCGACCATGCCCTTGCGCCACATAAGCCATGTTGTCGCACCCACGAATGGCTCGGCCAACAGGTGCGCGGCGACACTCTCGCGCCCAGGCAGACTGGCGAGCATCGACTCCGACATCAGCGCGACCCCACTGCCGGCAATCACGCAGGCGAGCATGCCCTGGTAGGACTCGATCTCCATCGCGCGGCCCATCGTCGCGTGATAGTGCGAAAACCACGCCTCCAGGCGCATGCGGTAGGAACAGCCACGACGAAAGGTAAACACCGAGCGCCCTTCCACATCCTTGGCGCTGCGTACCGGCGGGTGATCGGTTTCGGTGATCAGCACCAGACGTTCCTCGCACAGCGGCACGCCATCGAGCCCGGCCAGTTCCAGCGGGCCGTCCACCAGCGCGGCGTCGAGGCGCCCGGTCAGCAAACCTTCCAGTAATTCGCCGCTCGGCGCCGATTGCACCTGCAGGTTCACCGCCGGGTATTGCTTGTGATAACGCGCCAACAGGGCCGGCAGATGAATCGCCGCCGTGCTGTACATGGTACCGAGGACAAAGTCGCCGGCCGGTTGCCCGCCCATCACCGCTGCACTGGCCTGATCGCGCAGGGCAAACAGCTTGCCGGTGTAGTCCAGCAGGACTTTTCCCGCAGGTGACAGCTGCAAACGCTGACGCTCACGCACGAACAGTTCGACACCCAGCTGTTCTTCCAGCTGTTTAAGGCGCGTCGACAGGTTCGACGGCACTCGGTGCAAGCGTTCGGCGGCGCGGGTGATCGAGCCTTCTTCGGCGACCGCCTGAAAAATCCGCAGCTGGCTGAACTCCACAAGCCCTCTCCTTAACTGAACAAGTTACTCACTATTATTCAATTTTAAAGAAAGTCAATCAGTCCTAGCCTGACGGTCATTGATCCTTCAACGGAATCCCGACCATGTCGCCACTGATTCGCTTATCCGCCTGCTTCGTCGCCCTGATGATGGCCATGGGCATCGGCCGTTTTGCCCTCACCCCGCAAATGCCGCACCTGCTCAGCGAAGGCCAGATCGACCTGACAGCCGCCAGTCTGATTGCGGCGGCCAATTACCTTGGTTATCTGCTGGGTGCGGTGGATGCGATGTTCGCCCATCGCCCGCAACAGGTGCAGCGGCGTCTGCACGGCGGCTTGTGGTTGTGCGTGTTGCTGACCCTGGCATCGTTCTGGGCCAATGGTTTCTGGTCACACTTGGTGTTGCGCTTTGGCACCGGGGTGGCCAGTGCCTGGGTGCTGGTGATGATCACTTCACTGAGTCAGCCCCTGGCGGCGGCAGCGGGTCGTCCACGTCTCGGAGCGCTGGTTTTTGCCGGGCCGGGTCTGGGGATTTTTCTGACGGGATTGCTGGCACTGATCTCACATCTGTTGCAGCAAACATCTTCGACGTTGTGGCTGATATACGCAGCGGCCGCACTGCTGATGATGCTGGGCGTCTGGCGGCTTCTGCCGCAGCCGGTCGCGGCGCAAGCGGTCACTGCGGCGAGCGGTAGCGCCTCACATCGCGGCATCGGGCGTCTGGGCGTGATCTACGCCCTGTACGGCATCGGCTACATCATCCCGGCGACGTTTCTTTCGCAGATGGCCAACGCGCAGTTTCACGGACAGTGGCAGGCGGATCTGTTCTGGCCGTGCTTCGGTCTCGGCGCCGCGATCGGCGTGGTACTGGTGAGCTTGCGCCGGCACGATCCGCAGACCACGCGGCACTGGTTGATGGCGACGTTGTGGCTGCAGGCCGCCGGGGTGTTTGCCTGTCTGCTGGGCAGCGGTCTCGGCCTGGCACTCGGGGTGATGCTTTGCGGCACACCGTTTCTGGCGTGCATGCAACTGGTCATGCAGCGCTCGCGGGAACTGGCGCCCCACGCGACCCAGCGCAACGCCGGCCTGCTGACCGCCTGCTTTGCCGTCGGTCAGCTCAGCGGTCCGTTACTGGCGGCGCTGAGCACACATTTCAGCGCCAGCCTGCATCCCGCGCTGGTGATCGCCGGCAGCGGTTTGCTGATCGCCGGCGGATTGGCCATGCACTCGACTAACCCTGGCCGAGCGCTTTGCGCAAACGCCGACGCACCCACTGCTCAGCGCTGACAAAGGTGATGCCGAGCAACACCAGCACGGCGCCGATGACGAAGTTCACGCTCAGCGGTTCGCCGAGCAACAACACGCCGAAGGTGACGCCGAACAGCGGCGTCATGAACGAGAACACCGCGAGGTTGGCCGCCAGATAACGGCGCAGCAGCCAGAACCAGATCAGGTAACTGAAGAACGACACCACCAGGCCCTGGAACAGCACGCTGGCCACTGCTACGGGTGTCAGGCTGACATGGCTGATCTGGCCGCTGAACAGCGCGATCAACAACAGGCCGAGGAAGCCGACGATCAACTGATAGAACAGGGTCAGGGTGACCGGCGCTTCCGACAGCCGCGAGGCACGCACCACGACGGTGGTCGCCCCCCAGCAGGCGCCCGCGAGCACACCCAAGGCATCGCCGAGCAGCATGCGGTGGTCGAGGTTATCCCACGACACGCCGCCGGCGAAGGCTATCGCAATACCGATGAACGCGAGCAGGATGCCCAACCATTGCAACGGCCGCAGGCGTTCGCTGGCCAACAGAAAATGCACGCCCAGTGCGGTGAAAATCGGCGCGGTGTAGAGGAACACCGACATGTGCGCCGCGGTGGTCAGCTGCAAGCCTTCGGCGATGAAGAAGAACTCCAGACCAAACAGCGCACCGGCCAGCAAGCCGCCACGCCAGGTGTTGCCGACCTGCGCCCAACCGCCCTTCCAGCAAATCAGCAAGCCCACCAGCAGCGCGGAAATCCCCGAGCGCCCCGCCGCCTGCATCACCGGGGCAATGTCCGCTGCAGCCCACTTGATCATCACCTGCTGCACGCCCCAGATCAGGCATAGGCCGATCATCACCTGCAGGGCAAAACGATCGGCATTGCGCCGATCGACACTCACGGCAACACCTCGATTACACACAACATGGCAGGCCATCCAATGGTCACAAATCAATGTCGGGGATTATCAATCAGCCAGACAGAAAAAGCCGTCTGGAAAAGACATTCAGTTTGTCTGTTGCGTCAGCGGTGAATGGTTGTCGGCTGCGCCGCCAGGCGCTGGCAAGCCAGCTCCCACAATGACCGGGTTGCTCACTGAGCTTTTGTTCGACACAAAACCCTGTGGGAGTCTGACTTGCCAGCGATGACGTCAGCTCAATCAACCCAGTTCAAGAAGCTGAATTGAGCAGTCGTCTGGTCAGCAAAAACCCGACAGCACAAGCCACAGCCGTGGCAAACGTTCCCCACGCCCAATCCATCAGGGTCACCTGCACCGACCACCCGCGCAACGTCGCCCAATTGGTCAGGTCATAGGTGCCATACGCCACCAGCCCCAGCAAAGCCCCGCGCTTCGCCGCCCATTGCCATGTCGCCGCCGGCAACACCGCAAACACCACGCAGCCAAAAACATACAGGCAATAAAAAACCGCTGCCGGAACCAGCAACGGTTTTTCGAGCATCAGCGCACCGAGCAACTCGCGATAGGTCGGCGCCATCAACAAGCCGAGCCAGATACCGTCGAGCAGCAGAAATGCCAACAGCGTGGAGATATAAGCAAGCAGCGTTTTTTTCATTTACCCGACCTCGAATGAGCCCATGCAACATGGGCTCCGAAAGGCTCAGGTTAGTTCAATGCGATCGGCATGAATGACGATCTTGCCATCCTTGTACAACGAACCGATGGCCTTCTTGAAGTTGCCCTTGCTGACGCCGAACAGGCTGCTGATCAGTGCCGGATCGCTCTTGTCGCTGACCGCCAGGGTGCCGTCGTTTTCGCGCAACTTGGTGAGGATCTTCGAACTCAGGCTGCTGGCCGCTTCCTGACCCACCGGTTGCAGGCTGAGACTGATTTTGCCGTCGGCGCGCACTTCCTTGATGAAGCCCTTCTCGCGCATGCCGGAACGCATGAACTTGAAGATCTCATTCTTGTGGATCAAGCCCCAGTGCTTGTTGTTGATGATCGCCTTGAAGCCCATGTCGGTGGCTTCGGCCACCAGCAGATCGACTTCCTGCCCGGCACTGTAGTTGGCCGGGGTTTTGTCGAGGTAACGATCCAGGCGCGCGGTGGCGGTGATGCGCCGGGTGTGCTTGTCGAGGTAGACGTGCACCACGCAGTACTCGCCAGCCGTCATCTGCCGTTTTTCTTCGGAATACGGCAGCAACAGATCCTTCGGCAAGCCCCAATCGAGGAACACACCGATGCTGTTGACTTCAACAACTTTCAGGCTGGCAAATTCACCGACCTGAACTTTTGGTTTTTCCGTGGTAGCGAGAAGTTTGTCTTCGCTGTCCAGATAAATAAATACGTTGAGCCAGTCTTCATCTTCGCTGGGAATATCTTTGGGGATATAACGGTTGGGCAAAAGAATTTCGCCGTCGGCACCGCCGTCCAGATATAAACCGAAGTTAGTGTGTTTAACCACTTGCAAACTGTTGTAACGCCCGACTAAAGCCATTTCCAGAACCCTCATTGCGTGGGCGGCATTCTACCCGGTTTTACCGGCAACGTCGGGCGGCAGATCGGCGCGTTGCGCAAAATCTGCGCGGAGTCTTGATTTTCCTTGGCTGCGCACACGCCAGGTGCCGCTCGTCAGTCGGGTGCGGTCCATGCCCGCGTGATATCAGCGTGCCCCAAAGCATCAATGTTCTTATTTAAAACAGCAGGTTAGGCAGATATCCCAAGTAATTAATCGACAATAATGCAGTAACCCAGTGGGTTATTCCGGGGGATATTTACCAAGCAATTGTCAAGTTATTCCTGTACGATGCCTGGCCGAGTTACTTTTCTACAGGTTAATGGCCGCCATGCGTGTAAAAGCATCCACCAGCAAAGCAAAGCCAGCTCCAGCCGTTGAAACCAGCGAATCGATCAACGATCAGATCGCAGCGTTCCTCAAGTCCGGCGGCGAAATTCAGCAAATTGCCAAAGGCGTCAGTGGCCAGACGTTCGGTCCGTCCAAGCAGATCAGCCTGGGCAAGAAGTAACACCCGGTTTTACACCCGTCCAGAGGCGCTTTGAGCTTCGAAGCGCCTGGACTGGCACCGCATCAGACCCTCCTCGCTTTAAACAAATCACACAGCAAATATTCAGTAATCGACGAACGGCCATCAATGCCGATCATTCGCCGGTATCCTTGCACGCGTCTAGATCAAGCGTTTCAGCAGGCCCGCCGCCTGCGCTCGCTGTTCATGGAGTGACGCATGCGCACATCTTCCCGTTTATTGCTTGCAGGCCTGCTGGTCTGCTCGACCGTGCACGCGCAGATCTTCCAGCGGGAACTCGGCGATTTCGACCTTAAACTGGGCACCACTCCCGCCCGCAGTATGGCGCAAGGCCTGGTCAAACCGGCGGCGGTCGGCTCGTTCCACGGCGGCCTCGACCTGAGCCACAACAGCGGTCTCTATTTCGGCCAATATGCACCCAGCATGGGTATCACCCCGGGCAAAGACCTCGAAGTCGATTCCTACATCGGCTTTAAACAACCCTTCGACCAGACGCTCGGCTACGAAGTCGGGATGATTCACTACAGCTATCCCGAAGTGGACACCCTCGACAGCCAGGAGCTGTTCGGTGGCCTGACGCTGCTCGGCAGTCGTTTCGGCGTGGCCCTGAGCAACGATCCGGATAAACAGAACAACACGTTGTTTGCCGATCTTGGCGGCAATCAACCGTTCGGCATTGGTGTCAGCATGAAATACACCACCCACCAACTGAACACGCCGGTCGCCGTCGACGGTGGGTATGTCAGCAGTTTTACCGACTGGTCAGTGAAACTGTCCCGGCCGTTCATGGGCGTCGATCTCGATCTGATCTACAGCAACTCCAGTCTCAGCGGCAGCGATTGCTCGGCTTATTCCGGGCACAACAGCCAGTGCGACGGCCTCGTCACCCTCAAGGCTGCGCGCGCGTTCTATTGATCGGCTGAACTGCCGGGTTCATTCTGCGTTCACATAAGAATCAGATTCCCCAGGCTGGCCATCGCAAGGATTCGCCCATGTCTCGCTGGTTCAAGCACATTACCGCACTGTTGATCTTCACCCTCGCCCTTGGCGCCTGCAGCCGCGTCGGCCTCGCGTACCGCAACCTCGACGTGATCATTCCATGGTCGCTCAGCGACTACGTGGACATGAATGGCGAGCAGAAAGACTGGTTCAACGAACGCCTCAAGACACACCTGAGCTGGCACTGCACCACGCAATTGCCCGGCTATCTCGACTGGCTGGATCGCTTGCAGACCATGGTTGAAACCAATCAGGTAAGCGACGCGGCACTGCAAGCGCGAACCGCAGAAGCCAGACAGGCCATCGCCGATACCGCGCGCCAGATCACGCCGTCGGCCATTGAACTGCTGCAAGGGCTGGACGATAAACAGGTCGCGGAAATGAACGACGCCTTTGCCAAGGACCTGCGCAAACGGGAACGGGAATACGTCAAACCCCCGCTGGCCCAGCAGATTGCCGAACGCGGCGCACGCATGGACAAGCGCTTGACCGATTGGCTGGGCCCGCTGAGCGTTACCCAGGAACAACGGGTGATGGCCTGGTCGACCGCACTTGGCGATCAAAACGCCCAGTGGATCGCCAACCGCGCGCACTGGCAGCAGCAATTCAGCGCCGCCGTGGCCCAGCGCAACAGTGCCGAATTCCCACAGCGCATCGAAACGCTTCTGGTCAATCGCGAACGTTTATGGACACCGGAGTACCAGAAGGCTTACGCCAATACCGAAGCCCAGGCGCGTGCGTTGTTTGTGGATCTGATGGCCGACAGTACGCCGCAACAGCGCCAGCGGTTGCTGAAGAAGATCGAGGGAGTGCGCAAGGATTTCAACGACCTCAAGTGTCTCAAGGCCGCACAGAGAAACTGAAAAAACAGAGACCCGATGTGGGAGCGGGCTCGCTCGCTCCCACACAAGACCTTCAGGCGATCTGTGCCTTGGACGCGACGACATCGAACGTCGCCTCAGCCAGCGCATCTTCCTGCTCATCCAGCACCTGGCGCGGATGGTCATTACCGGGAATGCTGCTGTCGATCAGACTCAACAGGCTCGATCCGCGCGGCGTCAGCACAAAATTGTTCCCCGTGCTGCCCTCCTCATCCGGACGCGGTGCGATGTAGCCACGCAACAGCAGCAACCTTTCATACTCGCAGGCCAGCGTTTTCAGATGATCCAGATTCTCGATCGGTTCGCCGGCGCCGGCTTTCTCCGCCGCATAGTCTTCGGCATAGGCCCGCGGGGCGAAACTGTGGCCAGCGCTGTTCTGCACTTCGTGCAGCAAGCGCTCAATCAAATCCCAGTTATAAGTCGTCATCCTGATTCAACCTCCGGTGCGCGTGATTATTGGCGCGTTCATAGGTTGTGACCGAGGCCGTCCGCAGCCGTTCAGCCGCATTTTCCGCGCCGACCGACCGGCGGTCTGTCGATTGCTGCCAGGGTTGAACGACTAGTCTGAAACACACGGTTTCAACCCCGCAGGAGAAATCATCATGAACGTTGAGAATCATCCGGTGGTGTCGCGCGAAGAATGGCTCGCCGCCCGCAAGCAGCACCTGGCGGAAGAAAAGGCCTTCACCCGGGAGCGCGATCGCCTCAGCGCCAAGCGCCGCGCATTGCCGTGGGTGAAAATCGACAAGGACTACCGTTTCCAGGGCCCGGACGGCGAGTTGAAACTGGCCGACCTGTTCGGCCAACACAGTCAACTGGTGGTTTACCACTTCATGTTCGCCAAGGGCTGGGAAGAAGGTTGCCAGGGCTGCTCGTTCCTCAGCGACCATATCGACGGCGCCAACCAGCACCTGGCCCATCACGACATTTCCGTGGTCGCCGTTTCACACGCACCGTTCAGCGAGTTTCAAGACTTTAAACGGCGGATGGGCTGGAAATTCGCCTGGGTGTCGTCAGACGGCTCCGATTTCAACTACGACTTTGCTGTCTGCGCTCGGGCCGAAGACGCCGAGGCCGGAAAAGCTACGTACAACTACGAAAAAACTGACAGCTGCGAAGAAGAAATGCCCGGGCTGAGTGTGTTCTATCGCGATCAGGCAGGAGAGATTTTCCACACCTATTCAACCTATGCCCGTGGGCTGGACATGTTGGTCGGCGCCTATCACTACCTCGACCTCACGCCCAAGGGCAGGAATGAAGACGAGATCATGGAATGGGTGCGGCATCATGATCGGTATGAGGGACAACCCCCTTCAAGTTGCTGCCATACGAGCTGAAAGCCTGCGCAGACTGAACTTTTCATCGCAGCGAGGCCTCCACCGGTTAACCCGCCTTACCCGGACCGGAGGCCCGCCCCCATGAAAAACCTGATCAAGCTCACCCTCGCCGCCACCCTCGCCTGCGCCCTGCCCGTCTGGGCCTGCACGCCGGAAGAAGCCACTGCCAAGCGTGAACAACTGGCCAAGGAAGTCGCCAAACTCACTGAGCAGAATCCGGACAAGGCCAAGGAGATCAACGCCGAGTTACAGAAGATGGACCTGGGTACGGCCAGCAAGGATTTGCCGGACAAGTGCCAGTTGATTGATCAGCGGTTGAAAGAGTTGGGCACCGCCGAGAAAAAAGCCGAGAGCTGAAAAACAAGGATCGCAGCCTGCAACAGCACCTACCCAGATCATCGTAGGAGTTGTCACAGGCTGCGATTCTTTGCCTTCGAAAATGCATAAATGCATTTATTTTCTTGCGAAAATGCATATCAAGGCTAAGGTTACATTGAGCAAGGAGATCGGCACCATTCATCGAAGATGAAAACCGTTAGCCACCGATTGCTCGGCAACATCGCGACACCACACAAGCTGGACGCTTGTTTTCACTCATGGAGGATTGAAAGATGTTAACCACTGAAGCAACCCGATTTACCGGCGAAACCCTGCCAAGGTGCCTTATCGGCGCTTTGCTCGACCCGCAACTGGTCGAAGCCGAAGCCGCTGAACAGGTCAGCGCCCTGGCCGCCAGTCTCAACTTCAACATGCAGCAGCAAACTCAGACCAATTGGTGCTGGGCTGCCGTTTCCGCCTCGGTCGGCAACTATTACGGCACGGGGTCCTGGACCCAGTGCGGGGTGGCCAGCGCGGCGCTGGATCGCAACTGCTGCAATCAACCCGGCCCGTGCAACGTCTACGGCTATCTGGACACCGCGCTGCGGATCACCCGTAGTTACAACGGCATGAATCAGGGCTCGTTGCAGATGTCAGCCATTCGGAACCAGATCAGCATGGGCCGCCCGGTCGGCCTGCGCTGCGCCTGGTACGGCGGCGGTGCGCACTTCCTGACGATCTATGGCACCAACGGCGACTACGTGCTGGTGGCGGATTCGATCTACGGCTACTCGACTCGTGCACTGAATGCCTTCCCCCGTTCGTACAACGGTGGCGGTAACTGGACCAACACTTATTTCACCGTGAAAAACTGAGGAGGGCGACATCATGCAACTGACGTATCCAAAGGCGCCTTCCAACGGCGTACAGACTTTGCGCCCGGCGCTGCAAGCCGCGCTGCAAACCCGGGGCTTTGGCGCCAACCGCCAGTTCGCCAACGCCGCAGCGGCGAAGATCAGCCTCAGCGAGGCCTACCGCGGCTATTCGCTGAGCCTGGATGACCTGAGCGCCGGCAAAGGTCTGCGCAACGCGCGGATCGGCGACTGGCACTACCTGGTGTTCGCCGATGACGTAACGATCGCCGATGCCCAGTTGGCCGAAGTCCGGGGTCACGTCGAGTTCGCTTCGTTGAACCACGGCAACCTCGCCGCCGCCACGGTAGGGGCGCTGAAACTGGCGGAGCAAGCGCCGCACCTGCAAGGCAAGACCGTTGAGCTGCGGGTGTTGTTCGTATCGGCACTCAACGTTGTGGCGATCTGGCTGCACGCTGATGACGAAGACGTGCTGATCCCGATCGAGCCGACACCCAAGGACCTGGCCGCCACCCGGTTATACAGCGAGGCCGCCCTGCTCGCCGCGCTGAAACCGGCGGCAGATCAGGCAAAACGCCGCTTCGACGCCGACACCAGCGGTCTGTTAGGAAACTGATAAACGCTGGACGAAAAAAAACCCGGACATCGTTCCGGGTTTTTTCTGCGTGCCTGAAAAGCCTTACTCAGCGGCAGGCGCGGCCGGCTTGCGGCGCTTGAGCGGGGCCATGCCATCGCTGCTCACCAGCGAGTCCGGTTTCGGCCGGTTGACGCTCTTGCGCTTGGTCGGCGTCTTGGCGGCGGTTTTTTTCTTGTCGCCCTTGGCGTCGGTCTTTTTCTTCTTCACGCCAACGGCTTTACCCGAGGCCTTGACCTTTTTCGGTCCACCGTAGGTGCCTTTGACTTCCTTGATCGTGCGGCGCTCGAAGCTTTGCTTGAGGTAGCGCTCGATGCTCGACATCAGGTTCCAGTCGCCGTGGCAGATCAGCGAGATCGCCAAACCATCGTTGCCGGCACGGCCGGTACGACCGATACGGTGTACGTATTCGTCGCCGCTGCGTGGCATGTCGAAGTTGATCACCAGGTCCAGACCATCAACGTCCAGACCACGGGCCGCGACGTCGGTGGCGACCAGAATCTTCACGCCGCCCTGCTTCAGACGATCGATCGCCAGTTTGCGATCCTTCTGGTCTTTTTCGCCGTGCAGCACGAACGCCTTGTACTCCTGAGCCACGAGGCGGCCGTAGATGCGGTCGGCCATGGCACGGGTGTTGGTGAATACGATGGCCTTCTGATAGGTCTCGTTGGCCAGCAGCCAGTTCACGATCTGTTCTTTGTGCTGGTTGTGGTCGGCAGTGATGATCTGCTGACGGGTGGTCGAGTTCAGCTGGCTGACCGCGTTGAGCTGCAGGTGCTCAGGGTTGTTCAAGACCTTGGCGATCATCTCGCGCAGGCCGGAACCGCCGGTGGTGGCGGAGAACAGCATGGTCTGCTGACGGTTCGGGCATTCGTCGACCAGACGCTGTACGTCTTCGGCGAAACCCATGTCGAGCATGCGGTCGGCTTCGTCGAGCACCAGCACTTCGACTTCTTTGAGGTCGAGGTTGCCGGCGTTGAGTTGCTCGATCATCCGCCCCGGCGTACCGATGAGGATATCCGGCACCTTGCGCAGCATGGCAGCCTGGACCTTGAAGTCTTCACCGCCGGTGATCAGGCCCGACTTGATGAAGGTGAACTGCGAGAAGCGCTCGACTTCCTTCAGGGTCTGCTGGGCCAGTTCGCGGGTCGGCAGCAGGATCAGGGTCTTGATGCTGACGCGGACCTTGGCCGGACCGATCAGGCGGTTGAGGATCGGCAGGACAAAAGCGGCGGTCTTGCCGCTACCGGTTTGCGCCGTCACCCGCAGGTCACGCCCCTGGAGCGCCAGCGGAATGGCCGCAGCTTGCACAGGCGTTGGCTCGACAAATTTCAGCTCGGCCACGGCTTTGAGCAGGCGTTCGTGCAGGGCGAATTGGGAAAACACGGGTGCTACCTCGAAGATATGCAAAAAAACAGCTGCATAGGTTACCGGTTTCGAGCGCTCAGGCCGAGTTTCTTTATACAAACGGGCGTAATCAGTGGCTTTTTTGTTGCTCGATTTGTCTCCAACGGTAATACACGGCGTCTTAAATGCTCTAATCGCCCATCGCGTCTTACAGAAGAATCGTTGCTCACATGGATTTCAAACAGCTCTGGCTCAAAGCCCAAGACCTCTGGGGTGTCCTCGAACAGCACCCGTTCCTGCAATCCGGCCTGGCGCTGATGCTGCTATTGGTGATCGCACTGGTCCTCGGACGAGTGGCGCGTTATCTGATCCTGCACGCCAGCCGCATGCTCGGACGCCAACCGGCCCTGCACTGGATCAACGACTTTCGCCACAACAAGGTGTTTCAGCGCCTGGCGCAGATGACACCGTCGCTGGTGATCCAGTTCGGCCTGCATCTGGTGCCGGAACTGAGCAAAACCGCGATGACCTTTCTCGGCAACGTGGCGTTGTCGTTCACCATTCTGTTCCTGCTGCTGTCGGTGAGTGCCCTGCTCAATGCGCTGCTGGACATCTACGCGCGCACCGAACATGCCCGTACCCGCTCGATCAAGGGCTATGTGCAACTGGCGAAAATGGTGCTGTACGTGTTCGGCGCGATCATCATCGTCGCCACATTGATCGACCGTTCGCCACTGTTGCTGCTCTCCGGTCTGGGTGCGATGTCGGCGGTGATTCTGTTGGTCTACAAGGACACCCTGCTGTCGTTCGTCGCCAGCGTACAACTGACCAGCAACGACATGCTGCGGGTCGGTGACTGGATCGAAATGCCCCAGGTCGGCGCCGATGGCGACGTGGTCGACATCACCCTGCACACGGTCAAGGTGCAGAACTTCGACAAGACCATCGTTTCAATCCCGACCTGGCGCCTGATGTCCGAGTCGTTCAAGAACTGGCGCGGCATGCAGCAGTCCGGCGGTCGGCGGATCAAGCGCAGCCTGTTCATCGACGCCAGCGGCGTGCGCTTCATCCGCGACGATGAAGAAGAAAAACTCTCCCAGGTGCACCTGCTGACCGACTACATGAGCCGCAAGAAAGCCGAGCTCAAGGCATGGAACGAGGCGCAGGGTAATGTCGCGGCAATGTCGGCGAATCGTCGGCGGATGACCAATATCGGCACCTTTCGCGCGTATGCACTGGCATATCTGAAGAGTCATCCGGAGATTCAACCGAACATGACCTGCATGGTCCGCCAGATGCAGACCACGGCGCAGGGCATTCCGCTGGAAATCTACTGTTTCACCCGCACCACGGCGTGGGCCGATTACGAGCGGATTCAGGGGGATATTTTCGATTACCTGCTGGCAGTGCTGCCGGAGTTTGGCTTGAGCCTGTATCAGCAACCGAGTGGCGGGGATTTGCGCTCGGGGTTGTTGCCGGCGGTGTTGGGGTCCGCGCACATTCCCGTGCCTGAAAAACACCTCATGTAACGCACGATCCGTGCAGGAACTGCCGCAGGAAAAAAAACGCAACCGAAGTTGCGTTTTTTTCTGCCCAGGGTTATTTGGCCTGCCGTTGCGGCGCCTTGTGCACCATGGTGTAGGCGTAATCGACGCCCATGCCGTACGCGCCGCTGTGTTCCAGCACCAGCTCCATCACCGCTTCATAAGTCTCTTTGTGCGCCCAGTCACGCTGGAATTCGAGCAGCACTTGCTGCCAGGTGACCGGCACCGCGCCCGCCTGAATCATCCGTTGCACCGACATGTCGTGGGCTTCTTTGCTGGTGCCGCCGGACGCGTCGGTCACGATGTACACCTCATAACCTTCCGCCAGGGCTTCGAGGGCCGGGAAGGTCAGGCAGACCTCGGTCCACAGCGCGGCAATGATCAGCTTCTTGCGCCCGGTGGCTTTGACCGCGTCGACCAGCGCCTTGTCTTCCCAGGAGTTCATCGAGGTGCGCTCGATCGGCTTCTGCTCAGGATGAACCGCCAACAGCTCAGGCCAGATGTAACCGCTGAAGCTCTCGGTTTCCACCGAGGTGTAGATCGTCGGCACGTTGAAGATCTTCGCCGCCTTGGCCAGGCCCACGGTGTTGTTCTTCAGGGTCTGACGGTCGATCGACTGCACGCCGAAGGCCATTTGTGGCTGGTGGTCGATCAGGATCAGAGCGGAGTTGGTTGGGTTGAGCAGTTCACGAATAGACATGGCGCGTTCCTTTTGATGTCGATGATGTCGGGTCAGTAAGGGTTGGTCGACGCTGCCGGGGTCGGCGTTGTTGTCGGCTTGGATGTCACTTTAGGGGCTGGCAGATAAAGGGACAATTCCCTAAAATCGAGAATCATTGATTCTAAAAAAGGGACAATCATGGATCGCATCGAATGCATGCGCGCCTTCGTGGTGACAGTCGGCGAAAACGGCTTCGCCGCCGCGGCACGCGCCATGGATGTGCCGCGCTCGAAAGTCAGCAAACAGATCCAGGCGCTGGAAGAAGCCATCGGCGTGCAACTGCTGCAACGCACCACGCGCAGCCTGCACCTGACCGAAGCCGGCGCCGAGTATTTTGAAGCGGCGCGCGAGGTCATTGCCGCCCTGGACGAGGCCGAGCAGCGCGCACGTGACGGGATTGGCGAGTTACGCGGCGTGTTGCGCGTGAATGCGCCGATGTCGTTCGGCTTGCGGCGCTTGGGCAAACTGATCCCGCTGTTCCATGAGCAACACCCGAACATCGAGCTGCAACTGGTGCTCAGCGATCAACAGGTCGATCCGGTAAGGGGCGGGTTCGACGTGACGATCCGCATTGCGAGCATGCCCGACTCGACCATGATCGCCCGGCAACTGGCGCCGGCACCGCGAATCATGGTCGCCTCCCCGGCCTACCTCGAACGTGCCGGGATTCCGCAGACGCCACAGGATTTGCGCACACACCAATGCCTGAACTACGGCTATCTGCAAAGCGGTGTGAGTCTGCAACTGTGCAATGGCAAGGAGACCCAGCGGGTCAACGTCACCGGGCCGTTGCACGCGAACAATGGCGACTTGCTCGCGCAGGCGGCCGAGGCCGGAATGGGAATTGCGCTGCTGCCGGACTTCATCGTCGAAGAAGCCTTGGCGGCGGGTCGACTGGTACCGGTGCTGTGCGAATGGCAGGCACCGGCGATCAGCATCAACGCGGTGTATTCCTCGGCGCGGCGGGTGCCGCAGAAGACCCGGGCGTTCATTGAGTTTCTGGTGACGCAACTGGCCCTGCGCTGACAACAAAATTCCCAGGGGGTCATGCGGTGCGTTTGATCCCCAACCGGCTAATCCATACAGCGGCGAGGATCACACTCCCACCGAGCAACAACCGCCCAAGTTCTTCGTGCTGGTTCCAGATCAGCAAATTCAACAGCAGCCCCACCGGCACATGCAGATTGTTCATCACTGCCAGCGTGCCGCCATTGACCATGCACGCGCCTTTGTTCCACCAGTACAGGCCCAATGCGGTCGAGACCAGACCAAGGAACAGCAACACGCCCCACTGCAGCGGTGCTTCGGGCAGGAAGTTGGCCTTGCCGAACAGCAGGAACGCCGGTAACACCACCGCCAGTGCGCCGAGGTAGAAGAAGCCGAAACGCCGGTAATGCGGCAGGTCGCTGGGGTGTTTCGCCACCAGATGCTTGTACAGCACCTGCCCGGCGGCATAGGTGAAGTTGGCCAGTTGCAACAGCAGGAAACCCATGAAGAAGTCCGGGTTGATCCGGTCGAAGCGGATCACTGCCGCGCCCCCTACCGCGACCAGCGCGGCGATCAGCGCCCATGGATTGAAGCGGCGGTTCAGTGCGTCTTCGATCAGGGTCACGTGCAGTGGCGTGAGAATGGTGAACAGCAACACCTCCGGCACCGTCAGCACGCGGAAGCTCAGGTACAGGCAGACGTAGGTCACGCCGAACTGCAACGCGCCGATCAACAGCATGCCGCGCATGAACGCCGGTTCCACCGAGCGCCAGCGCGTCAGCGGGATAAATACCAGTCCGGCCAGCACCACGCGCACCAACACCGCGAAGTAACTGTCGACGTGACCGGCCAGGTATTCGCCGATCAGACTGAAGGAAAACGCCTGGATCAGCGTGACAAAAAGTAGATAGCCCATGGTCGCCTCTGTTTCGAATGGCGGCGACGATAGCGGTTTTTTGGCCCGACCGCGAACGTGTGCCTACTGACACTCCGCAATCGCGGGCACGCCCGCTCCAACTGGGGATTTTTGGTGCTCTGGTAAATCGCGGGCAAAAAAAAGCCCGATCTCGCTAATGCGTTCAATCGGGCTACAGCACTCAGGAGCAACAAGTGCAAAGGGAGGTTCGATGCGCGTAGAGCCTTGAAGGGGTTGCGCCAGGTCACTAGAACAATCGGCGATTATCTGGCGATTAACATATCAAGCGACCTGGGACAGTTTGGCGTTGGCCTGATTCAGGCCCTTCTCCTGGAAGTCGCCACCCAGGTTCATGCCTTCGGCGTGGATGAAGGTCACGTCGTGGATGCCGATAAAGCCCATCACCTGACGCAGGTACGGTTCCTGATGGTCGGCCGGGCCGCCGGCGTAGATACCGCCGCGAGCGGTCAGCACGTAGGCACGCTTGCCGCTGAGCAGGCCTTGCGGGCCGGTTTCGGTGTACTTGAAGGTCACACCGGCACGCAGCACATGGTCGAGCCAGGCCTTGAGGGTGCTCGGGATGGCGAAGTTGTACATTGGCGCGGCCATCACCAGCACGTCGGCTGCCAGCAGCTCATCGGTCAATTGGTTGGAGCGATCCAGCGAGGCTTGTTCGCTGTCGTTACGCTGCTCGGCAGGCTTCATCCAGCCACCCAGCAGGTTGCTGTCCAGGTGCGGCACCGGGTTCACGGCAAGATCACGCACGGTGATCTGATCAGCAGGATGCGCCGCTTTCCACTGGTTGATGAAGGTCTGGGTCAGCTGACGGGATACCGAGTCTTGCTGGCGGGCGCTGCTTTCAATGATCAGAACGCGGGACATGGTGTGTAGCCTCCATCCGAGAATGTTGTAGGTCGATGGAGTGAAGGTTAAACAGTGTCTAATCGATGAAAAAGCGCAAATAATTGCTGCAAAATATCGAATAATTAGTTTAGATGCTGATCCATAGCCTGCTGGAGTGAGCCTGCTCGCGATAGCGGTGTGTCAGAGCAATCATTATTGACTGACACGCCGCTATCGCGAGCAGGCTCACTCCTACAGGAACAGGTGTTATTTCGGGGTGCAGGTCAGTTTGATACGCAGCTTGATGATCTCGCGGGTGAATTTGGCCGTGGCGTTTTTATGTTTGCCGGCTGCCACTTCGATGTTACGGGTGCGCGGTGCTTCCGGGCCATTGGTAAACACAGCCTTGCAGACGGCATCGACATCGCCGTAGTTGGCTACCCGAATGGAGCCGATGTCGTTGTCGGTATCGAAAGTCTCGTAGTCGATCTTCATGCCGTTGAGATCTTTCTGCACATCAATCGGATAAGCAAAAGCAGTCAGCGGAAGCAGCGCCAGCAGCACACAACAGAATTTTTTCATTCGGCAGTCTCCATGAGGGACAGCCAGCTTAGGACAAGAGGAGCTATTGATGAAAGCGCCCCGCGTGACCCTGGATCAATGGCGAACACTGCAGGCTGTGGTCGACCACGGCGGATTCGCCCAGGCTGCCGAGGCCCTGCACCGTTCGCAATCGTCGGTGAGCTACACCGTGGCGCGCATGCAGGACCAGCTCGGCGTACCGCTGTTACGCATCGACGGGCGTAAGGCGGTACTCACCGAAGCCGGCGGCGTATTGCTGCGGCGCTCGCGCCAACTGGTAAAGCAGGCCAGCCAGTTGGAAGACCTCGCCCACCACATGGAGCAAGGCTGGGAAGCCGAGGTGCGGCTGGTGGTCGATGCGGCCTACCCGAGCGCCCGCATCGTCCGCGCGCTGACCGCGTTCATGCCGCAGAGCCGTGGTTGCCGGGTACGTCTGCGCGAAGAAGTGTTGTCGGGGGTCGAAGAAGTGCTGCTCGAAGGTGTCGCCGATCTGGCGATCACCGGCCTGAGCATTCCCGGCTACCTCGGCGCCGAGTTGAGCGACGTCGAGTTCGTCGCCGTCGCCCACCCTGACCACGCCCTGCATCGGCTCAATCGCGAGCTGAGCTTTCAGGATCTGGAAACCCAGATGCAGGTGGTGATCCGCGATTCCGGCCGGCAGCAGCCGCGCGACGTCGGCTGGCTCGGCGCCGAACAGCGCTGGACCGTCGGCAGCCTCGCCACCGCCGCCACCTTCGTCAGCAGCGGCCTGGGGTTTGCCTGGCTGCCGCGGCACATGATCGAGCGGGAATTGAAGGAAGGCACGCTCAAGCTGCTACCGTTGGATCAGGGCGGCAGCCGCAACCCGAGTTTTTACCTGTACTCGAACAAGGACAAACCCTTGGGCCCGGCCACGCAAATTCTCATCGAACTGCTGCGCACCTTCGATACGTTGCCTCTGGATGCGTCGTACGCCGCCCCCGAACAAGCCTGACACGGAGTTCACCGATGGCCTATTTCGAACATGAAGGTTGCAACCTGCACTACGAAGAATATGGCCACGGCACGCCGTTGCTGCTGGTTCACGGGCTCGGTTCGAGCACCCTTGACTGGGAAATGCAGATCCCGGCCCTGGCCGCGCACTACCGGGTGATCGTCCCGGACGTTCGCGGTCACGGTCGCTCGGACAAACCCCGCGAGCGCTACAGCATCGCCGGGTTCAGCGCCGACCTGCTGGCGCTGATCGAACACCTCAACCTCGGCGCGGTGCATTACGTCGGGCTGTCGATGGGCGGGATGATCGGTTTTCAGTTCGCCGTCGATCAACCGCAAATGCTGAAAAGCCTGACCATCGTCAACAGCGCGCCCGAAGTCAAAATCCGCAGCCGCGACGATTACTGGCAGTGGTTCAAGCGCTGGAGCCTGATGCGCCTGCTCAGCCTCGCGACCATCGGTAAAGCGCTGGGCGGCAAGCTTTTTCCGAAACCCGAACAGGCCGGTCTGCGGCAGAAAATGGCCGAACGCTGGGCAAAAAACGACAAACGTGCTTATCTCGCCAGCTTCGATGCAATTGTTGGCTGGGGCGTTCAGGAACGACTTTCCCGGGTGACCTGTCCAACCCTCATCGTCAGCGCCGACCGTGACTACACGCCGGTCTCGCTGAAAGAAACCTATGTAAAACTGCTGCCCGATGCGCGGCTGGTGGTGATCGCCGATTCGCGCCACGCCACCCCGCTCGATCAACCCGAACGCTTCAACCAAACGCTGCTGGATTTTCTTGCCGCAGCCGATACTCAATCTCAGGATCACTGACCCATGCTGAAAAAACTCGCCCTCGCCGCCGGCACTGTGCTGTTTGCTGCCAACCTGATGGCTGCCACCCCGGCCAAAGCGCCACACGTGCTGCTGGACACCACCAACGGTCAGATCGAAATCGAACTGGACCCGGTCAAGGCGCCGATCAGTACCCAGAACTTTCTCGACTACGTCAACAGCGGCTTTTACACCAACACCATTTTCCATCGGGTGATCCCGGGCTTCATGGCGCAGGGCGGTGGTTTCACCCAGCAGATGCAACAGAAAGACACCAAAGCGCCGATCAAGAACGAAGCCAGCAACGGCCTGCATAACGTTCGCGGTACCTTGTCGATGGCGCGCACCTCCAATCCAGACTCGGCCACCAGCCAGTTCTTCATCAACGTGGCTGACAACGCGTTCCTCGATCCGGGCCGCGACGCCGGTTATGCGGTGTTCGCCAAAGTGGTCAAGGGCATGGACGTCGTCGACATCATCGTCAACTCGCAAACCACCACCAAACAAGGCATGCAAAACGTGCCCGTCGACCCTGTGATCATCAAGTCGGCCAAAGTCATCAACTAAGCTGTACAGGGCGTATCGAGCGGCGTGAGTTCTACCCTACGCCGCTCACACCGATAAAAGGAGAGCCCGGCTCCGGGCGGTTATCTGATGCTCTATCGCCGTTTCGAACAACTGATCGACATATTCCGTGACGCCCCGACGGCGTCTCCGCCGGACCGCGTTCTCCCCTTCTATACCTATTACCTCAAGCAGGTCTGGCCGAGCTTTGCCGCCCTGCTGGTGGTCGGCCTGTTTGCCGCGCTGATCGAAGTGGCGCTGTTCAGTTACCTGAGCCGCATCATTGACCTGGCCCAAGGCACGCCCAACCCGAATTTCTTCAGCGATCACGCCCTCGAATTGACGTGGATGCTGGTGGTCGCCCTGGTGCTGCGACCGATCTTTTTCGGCCTGCACGACCTGCTGGTGCACCAGACCCTGAGCCCGGGGATGACCAGCATGATCCGCTGGCAAAACCACAGTTATGTGCTCAAACAGAGCCTGAATTTCTTCCAGAACGATTTCGCCGGGCGCATCGCCCAGCGCATCATGCAGACCGGCAACTCGCTGCGTGATTCGGCAGTGCAGGCGGTGGACGCGCTGTGGCACGTGGTGATCTACGCGATCAGTTCGCTGGTGCTGTTCGCCGAAGCCGACTGGCGCCTGATGATCCCGCTGCTGACGTGGATCGCCGCCTACATCGGCGCACTGTGCTACTTCGTGCCACGGGTGAAAGAGCGCTCGGTGGAAGCTTCCGACGCACGCTCGAAACTGATGGGGCGGATCGTCGACGGCTACACCAACATCGCCACCCTGAAGCTGTTCGCCCACACCAACTTCGAACAGCACTACGCCAGGGAAGCCATCGAGGAACAGACGGTCAAGGCGCAAATGGCCGGCCGTGTGGTCACCAGCATGGACGTGGCGATCACCACCATGAACGGCCTGCTGATCGTCGGTACTACGGCGCTGGCGCTGTGGTTGTGGACACAATCGCTGATCACGGTCGGCGCTATCGCTCTCGCCACCGGTCTGGTGATTCGCATCGTCAACATGTCCGGCTGGATCATGTGGGTGGTCACCGGCATTTTCGAAAACATCGGCATGGTCCAGGACGGTCTGCAAACCATCTCGCAACCGGTCAGTGTCACCGATCGCGAGCAGGCCAAACCCTTGGCCGTGGCCCGTGGCGAAGTGCGTTTCGAACATGTGGATTTTCACTACGGCAAGAAGCGCGGCATCATCGGCGACCTCAATCTGACCATCAAACCCGGGGAAAAGATCGGTCTGATCGGCCCGTCCGGCGCCGGCAAGTCGACCCTGGTCAACCTGCTGCTGCGCCTGTATGACGTCGAGGGCGGGCGCATTCTGGTCGATGGGCAGAACATCGCCGAAGTCGGTCAGGAGAGCCTGCGCGCGCGGATCGGCATGATCACTCAGGATACCTCGCTGCTGCACCGCTCGATCCGCGACAACTTGTTGTATGGCAAACCCGACGCCACCGATGCAGAGTTGTGGGATGCGGCCCACAAGGCCCGCGCCGACGAGTTCATTCCCTTGCTGTCGGACGCTGAAGGCCGTACCGGTTTTGACGCGCATGTCGGCGAGCGCGGGGTGAAACTATCCGGCGGTCAACGTCAGCGCATCGCCATCGCCCGCGTGCTGCTCAAGGACGCGCCGATCCTGATCATGGACGAAGCGACCTCGGCGCTGGACTCGGAAGTCGAGGCAGCGATCCAGGAAAGCCTGGAAACCCTGATGCAGGGCAAGACCGTGATCGCCATCGCCCACCGCCTCTCGACCATCGCGCGCATGGACCGGCTGGTGGTGCTGGAGAACGGCAAGATCGCCGAGAGCGGCACCCATGCCGAACTGTTGGCCCATCGTGGCTTGTATGCGCGGTTGTGGGCGCATCAGACCGGAGGGTTTGTCGGAATCGACTGACTTTTTCCGTCACTACAAAACTCTGCAGGCTCACTCCTACAGGGGATGTGCGAAATCTGTGACAGAGAAAACCGCCACAGCCCGCTAACTACGGGCGCTGGCGGTTTTTTTGCGCCTGCTGGAAATCCGTTCAAAGCCTGCTGTACTCAGGCAAGGCTCCGGCACGGAACCTGTCGTAAATCGGCATGGAGGCCTCACTCGATGCAGTCTCGATAGCACGCCTATCAAGGACACTCTCATGTCTCTGTTCAAACGTTCAGTTACTGAGTTGTTGGGTACGTTCTGGTTAGTGTTGGGCGGTTGTGGCAGTGCGGTGATCGCCGCGTCTTCACCGTTGGGAATCGGGGTGCTGGGGGTCGCCCTGGCGTTTGGTCTGACGGTGCTGACCATGGCGTTTGCCATCGGCCACATCAGCGGATGTCATCTCAACCCGGCCGTCTCGGTCGGTCTGTTCGTTGGCGGCCGGTTCCCGGCCAAAGAGCTACCGGCCTATATCATCGCCCAGGTGCTGGGCGCGATTCTCGCGGCCGCGCTGATCGCCCACATCGCCAGCGGCAAGGAGGGATTTGATATCGCCGCCGGCCTGGCCTCCAACGGTTATGGCGAGCATTCGCCCGGCAAATACTCAATGGCGGCCGGGTTCGTGTGCGAACTGGTGATGACCGCGATGTTCGTGATCATCATCCTCGGCGCCACCGATAAACGCGCTCCGGCGGGCCTCGCACCGATTGCCATCGGCCTGGCCCTGACACTGATCCACCTGATCTCGATCCCCGTGACCAACACCTCGGTCAATCCGGCCCGCAGCACGGGCCCGGCGCTGATGGTCGGCGGCTGGGCGATCGCGCAGTTGTGGATGTTCTGGGTCGCGCCGCTGTTGGGCGCGGTGGTCGGTGGCGGGGTCTATCGCTGGCTGGGCAAAGAAGAAACCTGAAGCCTGTACAAATCCCCTTGTAGGAGTGAGCCTGCTCGCGATAGCGGTGTGTCAGTCAACATCCATGGCTCTGACGAGACCGCTATCGCGAGCAGGCTCACTCCTACAGGGGATTCAGGTTTGGCGGTAGGGCAAGGCTGTTCTGGCTTCTTCGGCGTACGCAAGGACTCCGGTGCGCTCTTGTTGCAGGAAATCCTTCACCGCCGCTTTCAACCCGGGATGGCGCAGGTAATGCCACGAATGAGTGATCACCGGTTCGAAACCACGAATCAACTTGTGCTCGCCCTGGGCACCAGCGTCGAAACGTTGATAGCCCTGCGCAATCGCGTAATCCATGCCCTGATAAAAACAGGTTTCGAAGTGCAGCCGATCAAACTCCGCCAGGCAACCCCAATAGCGTCCGTAAAAGCTATCGCCACCCACGAGACTGAAGGCCATCGCCACCGGGCGTGAACCCTGTCTGGCCAGCACCACGCGAATCGACTCCGGCATGCGTTCGGCAAGCAGGCTGAAGAACTCGCGCGTCAGGTATGGCGCCTGACGTCGCACCGCATAGGTATTGGCGTAACAGGCGTAAACGAAATCCCATTGTGCCTCGTCCAGCTCCCGCCCCTGCAACCATTCAAACTCGAAGCCCTGCCCCGCCACTTGCTCGCGCTCTTTGCGCATCTGCTTGCGCTTGCGCGAACTGAGCACATCGAGAAAGTCCTGAAAGTCCCGGTAACCGCGATTCTGCCAGTGATACTGACAGCCGATGCGCTGCAACCAGCCTGGTTGTTCAGCCATGGCGGTATCGGTGAAGAGATCGGTGAAATTGATATGTGCGCTGGAAAGCCCTTCGATTTCCAGATACCCCGGCAGGCTCTTGAGCAACTCGAAGCCGTCTTCGACCTTCGCCGCCAACAAGCGTGGGCCGCTGACCGGGCTGAACGGCACGGCCGTCAACAGCTTGGGGTAATAGTCGATTCCGGCGCGGGCACAGGCGTCGGCCCAGCCATGATCGAACACATACTCGCCGTAGGAATGCCACTTGCGGTAACTGGGCAGTGCCGCTATCAGTCGATCATCCTCGATGTGCAACAAATGTTCCGGCTGCCAACCCGTGTGAGGGCCGACGCTGCCGCTGTCCTCCAGGGCGCTGAGGAAGGCATGGCGCAGAAACGGCTGATTCTCCGGCACCAGTGCGTCCCAGGTGGCCGGGGCGATTTCTGACAGGTTTTGCAGGCGTTGCAACGGCATCAACAGAGTCTCCACAAGCGGGTTTCAGCGCCCGGCGAGTATCGCCTATCGCCGGCCATTGCACACGTTCAATCGGGCGACAGCGCTCTAGATCAATAGTTCACGACGCATCTGGATCGTCATCAACCTGCCATCATCGTGCCACTGCTCTGTCATAAACCATCGCGATACTGGCGCCTGTTTTTAGAGCGCCGGGTTCTACCCGGACACTGTTTTCCGACCTTCACGTCGGTTGTGCCCAGGATGGTTCAGCCATCCCCTCTCATCTTCGGAGATTGCTATGCGTCTTGCTTCCACGAAAACTGCGGCGGCCCTGTGCGGTGGCCTGTTACTGGCCATGAGTGTTCCGGCCAGTGCTGCAGTCGACGCCAAACTGCTCGACATGCTCAAGGCTAACGGTTCGATTTCCCAGGCGCAGTACATTGAACTGCAAACTGAACTGGCCAAGGATCAGAAGGCTCAGCAAATCGCGCAGCAGGCGCAGCAAGAGACTAACGAGCAAATCGCGGCAACCGCGAAGAAAACCAATGAGCTGAGCTCCTTCGACCAGAAACTGGCCTGGGCTGCCAAGACCCAGTTCAAGGGTGACGTGCGTATCCGCCAGGAAACCATCAAGATCGACGGCGAACCGAACAACGGCGGCCGCGACAAGGATCGCCAGCGCATCCGTGCCCGCCTGGGCGCCTACACCGAGATCAACCCGCAAGTCGACACCGGCATCCGTATCGCCACCGGCGGCGGCGACGACGCCCGTTCGACCAACCAGGATCAGGACAACTACTTCGACAAGAAGCAGATCTGGCTCGACCTGGGCTACATCGACTACCACCCCGATCAGATCAAGAACCTGCACGTCATCGGCGGCAAAATGCTGCAACCGTGGGTCAGCATGGGTGACGTGATCTGGGACAGCGACATCAACCCGGAAGGTCTGGCCGTTACCTACAAATACCCGTTGGGCAGCAGCGCCGAGCTGTTCGGCAGCCTGGGTAACTACAACCTCAAGGACAACGTCGACGGCGACGGCGTGCAATTCCGTCACGACCTGCGCCTGACCTCTGGCCAGTTGGGTAGCCGCTTCGCGATCACCGACAACCTGAAACTGACCCTGGGCGGCAGCGTCTACGCCTACCAGAACGACAAAGACAGCCGCTGCACCGGGACGTCCACCCCGTGCGCCCTGGCGGTCAACGGCAACTCGGCCAACAACGAATTCCGTCTGTACGAGGGCTTCAGCCAGATCGATATCGGTGGCTTGCCAATGCCGTTGTCGTTCTACGGTCAGTACGTGAAGAACAACGATGCCGTGACCGATGCAGACACCGCCTGGCTGGTCGGCGCCAAGTCGAAAGTGTTCGGTCTGAACCTCGACTACAACTATCGTGACGTCCAGCGTGACGCCGTGGTCGGCGCCTTCACCGACTCCGACTTCGCCAACGGCACCACCGGTTCGCGTGGTCACAAGTTCAAGGTCGGTTACGACATCGACAAGAACTTTGCCATCGGCGCGACGTACTTCCTGACCAAAGCAGACTTCTCCAGCCGTACCCAGCGTGATGCAGACACCAACACCCTGCAGCTGGACGCGGAAGCGAAGTTCTAAGAAAACAGCGACAAGCTTCGAGCGACAAGTTGCAAGTCACCGCTCCCCTTGCGACTTGCCGATCGAAGTTGATTTTCCTGCAGCTCGATGCAGCAACAGCGATCCCCATCATCCGTTCGCTGGTGCTTCACCGGGCTGTGTTTTTTCACGGGCTATCGTCCCGCCGTTGCGCCGCCAAACGTTCCGCCAAGGCATCCACCCCTTCCTCCGGTTTCTCCGGCATCGCCTTCAAGGTCGCCTGCATCAAACGCATCTGCCGAATGAAACGCCGACAGTTCGGGCAGAACATCAGGTGATGACGCACCATCAGCTTCTCGCGAAAGCTCAACTGATCATCGAGATAATCGCTGGAGCGCGCCACTTGTTCCTTACAGGTCAGCATTCCCCGGTCTCCTCAAAATGCTCCACGGTCGCGAAGACTTTCAGCCGCGCACGATGCAGCAGCACACGGACATTGGAGAGCGAGATCTCCAGAAGATTACAGATCTCTTCCAGCTCCAGGCCCTGACGCTCACGCAACAGCAGAACACTGCTTTGCAATTCCGACAGACTGAGCAGCGTATGCTCCAGGCAGTCACGTAATTCACTTTCGGTCAGCAAGGCTTCGGGCGTGTCCTGGTGCCAGGCGAACGGGGCGATCAACCAATGGCCGTCGCCGGGAGAAAAGCGGTCGTCATCAATGGTGCCGTGGGGCGATGGCAAGTCATCCATCAGCACTTCGCGGCGATTCAGCTTGTAACGACTTTTGGCCGAGTTGGCGGTGATGGTCAGCAGCCAGGTCTTGAGGCTGGAACGACCTTCGAAACTGGCGATGTGGCGCACCACGGAAAGCCAGGCGTCCTGCACCACTTCTTCGACATGACGCTGGCCGACAATCGCATACGCCACGGCACGCATGGCGCTCTGATACGTAGTCACCAGTTCCTTGAAAGCCCGTTGTTCACCTGCCAGCAGGCGCTCAAGCAGTTGGGTGTCGTCAGCCATCCAAAAATCTCCTTGTGCCGATTCCGAAATGATAGCGGCAGGACTTCGCCTGCCGCCATTTCCGAAAAATTACAGCGTTTGAGCCGATTCGGATGTAGGAAAAGTCGACGTGTTTAAGAGGAAACTAAACCTCTTTTCAACGCTTGCGCAGAATCACGCTGCCGATCGAATAGCCTGCACCGAACGAACTCAATACAGCCAGCGAACCGGCAGCCAGATCATCCTGGTGCTTGTGGAAGGCAATCACGGAACCGGCGGAGCTGGTGTTGGCGTAGGTGTCGAGAATCACCGGTGCCTCTTCTTCGGTCGCTTCGCGGCCAAGCAGCTTGCGCACGATCAGGTGGTTCATGCTCAGGTTGGCCTGGTGCAGCCAGAAACGCTTCACGTCGCCGACATTGAGCTGATTCTCTTGCAGATGCTCACCAATCAGTTCGGCGACCATCGGGCAGACATCCTTGAACACCTTGCGCCCTTCCTGCACGAACAGCTTGTCGCGGGCGCCGACGCCCTCTTCCGCGGCGCGATTGAGGAAGCCGAAATTGTTGCGGATGTTGTTGGAGAACTTGGTCAACAGTTTGGTGCTGACCACGTCGAACTGGTATTTGGACGTCGCCAGATCGGCACGCTCTATGATCACTGCAGTCGCGGCATCACCGAAGATGAAGTGGCTGTCACGGTCACGGAAGTTCAGGTGACCGGTGCAGACTTCCGGGTTGACCATCAGGATCGCCCGGGCCTGACCCAGTTGCACGCTGTTGGCCGCCGCCTGGATGCCAAAGGTAGCCGAGGAGCAGGCCACGTTCATGTCGAAGCCGAAGCCCTGGATGCCCAGCGCTTCCTGGACTTCGATGGCAATGGCCGGGTAAGCGCGCTGCAGGTTGGAACAGGCAACGATCACGCCGTCGATATCAGCGGCGGTTTTACCGGCGCGCTGCAAGGCTTGCTCGGCTGCGCCGATGGCCATCTGGCACAGCACCGACCATTCGTCGTTGGAACGCTCCGGCAGACGCGGCGCCATGCGCAGCGGGTCGAGGATGCCGTCCTTGTCCATGACAAAGCGGCTCTTGATGCCCGAGGCCTTTTCGATGAACGCGGCGCTGGATTCGGTCAGGGCCTGGACTTCACCGTTGGCGATGGCTTCGGCGTTATCGGCGTTGAACTGGGCGACGTAGGTGTTGAAAGACTGCACCAGCTCTTCGTTGGAGATGCTGTTGGCCGGGGTGTAAAGGCCGGTGCCGCTGATGACGACATTATGCATGGTCGTTTCTCTAATCTGTTCAGGCAGAAAGTGCTGGAACCGTCGTACCAACACACAAAGGGTCTATTCCCATCCGGGGGACGCTGACCTGGCATCGCTTTATTCCGGTTCGCGACCTTACCGAGGGCTCTGGGTCGCGAAACGGGCGTTTATGGTCGCGAAGTTTGCCATAAACCCGAGGTTTTGGCGCCTTTCTCAAGATCGACGCTGCTTCCCTGCAGGAGTGAGCCTGCTCGCAATTGCGTCGTATCAGTCACTATTGCGTTGACTGACACTCTGCTATCGCGAGCAGGCTCACTCCTGCAGGGGGTTGTGCAGGCCTGGCAATCAAGGTTCGACCTGCGTCCACTGCTTGTTCAGGCGTTTGTCGGAAATCGGGACTTTGGTGCCCAACTGCTGGGCGAACAGTGATACCCGGTATTCCTCCAGCCACCAGCGGTACAAATCCAGCTGCGGATCGCGCTTGCCTTCCTGGGCATGCTTGGCGGCGCGGGTCTGGTATTGCGCCCAGAGGCCGGCCAGTTCGCCGCTCCAGACACGATCCTTCTGCACTTGCGCCCCGAGCTTTTCGAAACGCTGCTCGACCGCTTTCAGATAACGCGGCAATTCCTTGAGCCATTGCATCGGCGTTTCCCGGACGAAACCGGGGTACACCAACTGGCTGATCTGCTGCTTGATGTCATTCAGCGCCACCGCTTGCGCAAGGTCGATCTTGCCCTTGAAACGCTTTTGCAGACCGTGCCACAGCTTGAGGATCTCCAGCGTCAGGCGCGCCACGCGTTCGGCGTGTTCGGTCCAGCTGCCGCGCTTGCGCTCGGCCAACGCTGCCAGCCCGGCGCCATCGCGGGGCAACGGGTCTTCGCCTTCCAGAATGCAGCTGTCGAGGCTGGCCAGCAGAATGTCTTCGACCAGCGCATCGACCCGACCCAACTCGCGATAGAGCAGGCCCAGTTCAGTCTGCCCCGGCAATTTGCTGCGCAGGAACTTGGCCGGTTCCGCCAGTTGCTGCATCAGCAGACGCTGCAACGCGCGGCGGTGTTGAAACTCGGCTTCGGCCGGAGTCGAGAAGCGCCCTTCCTTGACCGCGCCGCCCTCTTCCACCAGCGCCGGATACACCGTCATCGACAGCCCGGCGATCTTCTGCTGCGTCTTTTCCGCCACTGGTGCAAAGACTTTCGCCTCCACCGGTTGCTGACTGTTTGCGCTCTGCGGCACCGCCAGTGCAGCCTGACTGGCTTCGGCAAACCGTGCGGTCAACTCGGCCAGATCGCGACCTTCGCCGAGGAACTTGCCCTGGCCGTCGACGATTTCCAGGTTCATCCGCAAATGCCCTTCGACCTGCTGCGCCGCTTCCGCCCACGCCTCATCGCTGACCCGCGCACCGGTCATGCGCAGCAACTCGCGACCGAGCGCTTGCGGCAACGAACCTTCGGCGAAGGTCATGCGCTGCAATGCCGCTTTGATGAAGTCCGGCACCGGTACGAAGTTCTTGCGCAGCGCCTTCGGCAGGTTGCGCACGAGGGCGATGCACTTGGCTTCGATCATCCCCGGCACCAGCCATTCGAGGCGTTCCGGCGGCAGCATCGGCAACAGCGGCGCCGGCACGCGCAAGGTCACGCCGTCGCGCGGGTGATTGGGTTCGAAATGATAGGTCAGCGCCAGTTCCAGGTCACCGATGTGCAGCGTATCCGGGTAGTCGCGCGCGGTGACTTCACTGGCCTCGCGGGCCAGCACGTCCTCTTCGCGCATGATCAGCAGTTGCGGGTTCTTCTGGCTGTTGACCCGATACCAGCTGTCGAAGGTCACGGTCTGGTGAATCTCTGCCGGCAAGCGCGCATCGTAGAAGGCGTACAGGGTTTCTTCGTCGGCAAGGATGTCACGGCGCCGGGCCTTGGCCTCCAGCTCGTCGAGCTGTTCGAGCAACTGTTGGTTGGCCGTCAGGCACTTGGCTTTCGACTGAATCTCGCCGCGCACCAGGCCTTCGCGGATAAACAGCTCGCGGGACACCACCGGATCCACCGGACCGTAATGCACCGGGCGACGGCCAACGACGATCAGCCCGAACAGGGTGATCTGCTCGTAAGCCACGACCTGGCCACGCTTCTTCTCCCAGTGCGGTTCAAAGTGGTTCTTCTTGATCAGGTGCCCGGCCAGCGGCTCGATCCAGTCGGCGTCGATCTTGGCGACCATGCGCGCGTAAAGCTTGGTGGTTTCCACCAGCTCGGCTGTCATCAGCCATTGCGGACGCTTCTTGCCGATCCCCGACGACGGGTGAATCCAGAAACGCCGCTGACGGGCGCCAAGGTAATCGCCGTCCTCGGTTTTCTGACCGATCTGGCTGAGCAGACCGACCAGCACCGCTTTGTGCAGTTTCGGGTAATCCGCCGGCTCTTTATTGAGGCTCAGCTGCATGTCGCGACAGATCAGGCTCAACTGGCGATGGGAATCACGCCATTCGCGCAGACGCAGGTAGTTGAGGAAGTTCTTGCGGCACCAGTTACGCAGCGGGCTGGCCGTCAGCGCCTGGCGCTGTTCTTCAAAACCACGCCACAGATTGACCAGCCCGGCGAAGTCCGAATCGCTGTCTTTCCATTGCGCGTGGGCCTGATCGGCGGCTTGCTGACGCTCCGGTGGACGCTCGCGCGGGTCCTGAATCGACATCGCGCTGGCGACGATCAGCACTTCCTGCAGGCTGCCGAGCCTGGCCGCTTCGAGCAGCATGCGGCCCATGCGCGGGTCCACCGGCAGGCGTGCCAACTGGCGTCCCAGCGGGGTCAACTGACTGTTGCGATCCACCGCCGAGAGTTCTTGCAGCAGATTGAAACCGTCGCTGATGGCTTTGCCATCCGGCGGCTCGATAAACGGGAACGCGGTGATCTCGCCGAGGCGCAAGTGCAGCATCTGCAAGATAACAGCGGCAAGGTTGGTGCGCAGAATCTCCGGGTCGGTGAATTCAGGGCGACCGAGGAAATCTTCCTCGCTGTACAAGCGCACGCAAATGCCCGGCTCGACCCGGCCACAACGACCTTTACGCTGGTTGGCGCTGGCCTGGGAAATCGCCTCGATCGGCAGACGCTGGACCTTGGCGCGGTAGCTGTAACGGCTGATGCGCGCGGTGCCGCTGTCAATCACGTAACGGATGCCCGGCACGGTCAGCGAGGTCTCGGCGACGTTGGTCGCCAGCACCACGCGACGCCCCGGGTGCGACTGGAAAATCCGCTGCTGTTCGGCCGGCGACAGGCGCGCGTACAGCGGCAGGATTTCGGTGTGTTTGAGCTGAGCCTTGCGCAGCATGTCGGCGGCGTCGCGAATCTCGCGTTCGCCGGGCAGGAACACCAGCACATCGCCAGGACTGCGGCGCTCGCTGCGCTCGTAGGCGGCGATTTCGTCGAGGGTGGCGAGGATCGCCTGATCCACGGTCAGGTCGTCTTCGACGCGGTTGCCCTCTTCGTCCTGCTCCAGGGTCAGCGGGCGATACCAGGTGTCCACCGGGAAGGTGCGGCCGGAGACTTCGACAATCGGTGCGTCATCGAAATGTTTGGAGAAGCGCTCCAGGTCGATGGTCGCCGACGTGATGATGACTTTCAGGTCCGGACGACGCGGCAGCAGGGTTTTCAGGTAACCGAGCAGGAAGTCGATGTTCAGGCTGCGTTCGTGGGCTTCGTCGACGATGATCGTGTCGTAGCGTTCCAGATAGCGGTCGTTCTGGGTTTCCGCCAGCAGGATGCCGTCGGTCATCAGTTTGATCAGGGTGTTGGAATCGCTCTGATCCTCGAATCGCACCTGATAGCCGACCAGCGAGCCGAGCGGCGTGCCGAGCTCTTCGGCAACCCGGCTTGCGACGCTGCGTGCTGCAATTCGGCGCGGCTGGGTGTGGCCGATCAAGCCATGCTGGCCACGACCGATTTCCAGACAGATTTTCGGCAACTGAGTGGTTTTGCCCGAGCCGGTTTCGCCGGCGATGATCAGCACCTGATGCTTTTCCAGGGCCTGTTTGATTTCGTCACGCTTGGCCGCAATGGGCAGGCTGTCGTCATAACGAATCACCGGCAGGCTGGCCTTGCGCGCCAGCACCTGATCGCAGGACGCCTGCATCCGCGCCACCCACTGGGCCAGCTTGGCCTCGTCGGGTTTCTTGCGCAGCTCAAGCAACTGCCGCCGCAGCCGGTGACGGTCGGCGAGCATGGCGTGATCGAGGTTTTTCAGCAGTTTGTCGATGGAGGGCGATTCGTCGGTCATCGGGTACGCAATTCGGTCGTCTATTTATGCAGGGGGCGGATTGTCGCAGATTTGGCGGATTTGTGGCGTGTCTGGGGGATTGCGGCCCTCACCCTGGCCCTCTCCCAAAAGGAGCGGGGACCGAGCGAGTCAACTTTGCCAGCTTCACCGACCTGAACGTGCATCACCGAATCCATAATCGCCAAGGCCTTTCAGGTCGATGCTTGCTCCGTCAGCGCCCTCTCCCTCCGGGAGAGGGCTGGGGTGAGGGAGTTTTTAAGAGGGCTATTCGTTATCCAACCCTTTACGCCGATAAGGAAAGACATCAATCACTTTCCCGGCGCGAATCGCCTCCTGCAGGCTCTTCCAGTAATCCGCGTTATACAACTCGCCATGCAACTGATCGAACAACTTGCGCTGCCCCGAATCGGCAAACAGAAACGGCGGAAACTCCTCAGGAAAGACATCCAGCGGCCCGATCGAATACCACGGCTCGGAGGCCATTTCGTCCTCCGGCGTGCGCGGTGCGGGGATGTGGCGGAAATTGGCTTCGGTCAGGAAGCAGATCTCGTCGTAGTCATAGAACACCACCCGCCCGTGTCGGGTGACGCCGAAGTTTTTCAACAGCATGTCGCCGGGAAAGATGTTGGCCGCCGCCAATTGCTTGATCGCCAGGCCATAGTCTTCCAGCGCCTCGCGCACCTGTGCATCGTTGGCGTTTTCCAGATAGAGGTTCAGCGGGGTCATCCGGCGCTCGGTCCAGCAGTGACGGATCAATACCGTGTCGCCTTCGACCGAGACGGTGGATGGCGCCACCTCCAGCAGTTCTTCCAGGCACGCCGGATCGAACTTGCTCAGCGGGAAACGGAAGTCGGCGAACTCCTGGGTATCGGCCATGCGCCCGACCCGGTCGACGCTTTTCACCAGCCGGTATTTCTCGATCACTGTGGCGCGATCGACGTTTTTCGACGGCGAGAAGCGGTCCTTGATGATCTTGAACACGGTGTTGAAGCCCGGCAGGGTAAACACGCTCATGACCATGCCGCGCACGCCCGGGGCCATGATGAACTGGTCATCGGTATTGGCCAGGTGGTTGATCAACGCGCGGTAGAACTCGGACTTGCCGTGTTTATAGAAACCGATTGAGGTGTACAGCTCGGCGATGTGCTTGCCCGGCAGTATGCGTCGCAGAAAACCGATGAATTCCGCCGGCACCGGCACATCGACCATGAAATACGAGCGGGTAAAGGAAAAGATGATCGACACGTCGGCTTCGTCGGTGATCAACGCGTCAATCTGAATCCCGCGTCCTTCACGGTGCAGCAGCGGAATCACCAGCGGCCACTGTTCGTCACGGGTGTAGATGCGCCCGACCAGGTAGGCCCCCTTGTTGCGGTAGAGCACCGAAGAAAACAGCTCGACGCTCAGTTCCGGGTCCTTGCACACCCAGTCCGGCAGGTTCTCGCGCAGTTGCGCTTCAAGGCGGCGCAAGTCGCCGGGCAAATCGGCGTAATCTTCGCTGAAGCGGTAATCGGCAAAAATGCTCGCCAGCATCGCGCTCAGCTGGCCTTGCGGCTTGTAGGTGCGGGTCTGCGCGGCCCGTGCGCGGCGCAGGCTCGGACGCGTGGTGTGGATGAACATGCAGCCATCGCTGATCAGGTCATGGCTGAACAGTCCGCAGAAGATCGAGTTGTACCAGGTCTCGGACAATTCATCGTCGAAGCGCAGGTCGATGACGCTGATGTAGGCGCTTTTCACCAGTGGCCAGCAACTGACATTCATGAGTGCTTCGTCATCGAAGCACTCCCGCAGGCGGGCAATGGTTTCTCCGACTTTCTCTTCGTAGAGGTTGATTCGCGCCGCAGATGCGGTTTGCGTCTCCTGCCAGCGAGCCTGTTCGAAACGCTCCCGGGCGCCGTCGGTAATGCGCCGGAAATGCTCGCGGTAATCGTCAAAGCCTTCGAGAATCATCCGGGCGATGTCGGTGGCTGGCCATGGCTGCGGCATAGATGAGACCTCGGCGTGCAAGTGGGAATCCGTGCCAGAGCTTAGCCATGGATGCACCGGCAGGAGAAGTGCAATTTCTGCCAAATGCGCGGCAGGGTTGTACAACAACACAGTTTTTATCAAAGTTTTTTTAGTCGACCGTTCGGTCAGCAAAGCCACCGGGCAGTCGCGGACAACGCCCGCCAACCACGTGGCGCGGAGCCGCGTATTCATTGGCTTGCGGATCCAATAGCCGCCCCAGCGCTCTAGCCTGCATCTCTTCCTCTGTTACTCGTGCTGCAGCAACACTCGGCATAACGTGCGCAGATTGGTCTTACCAAAATAGTGGCACTTTGATATACAAGCCGCCATCACCCTCTTCACAACAAGATCCTCGACTGACGGGGACGACCTCTCCCCCTCAAAGATCAAGGAGCACATTGATGTCTATCCGCAATCTGCGCATCGGTTTGCGCGCCGGTTTGAGTTTTGCCGTGCTGGCCAGTCTGTTGGTGATCGTCGGCCTGTTTGGCCTGGGTCAGATGAAAACCCTGCGTGAAAGCGCTGCGGTCATCGAAGAGTCGTGGATGCCGGGCATCGAAAGCATTCATGACGCTGCAGCGAACATTGCCAGCATCCGCCTCGAATCCCTGCGCCTGATCACCAGCACCCAGCCAGCCGTGCGTGACAGAAGCAAAGGCCTGATCAAGGTGCAGCGCGAAGAATTGCTCAAGCGTCTCAAAGACCATGAAGCCTTGCTCACCAGCGATCAGGAACGGGGCATGCTCGCAGGCTTGAGTGCCGACATCGGCAAGTACATGAGCATCCTCGACCAGATCATCAGCCAGATTGACGCCGGGCAAACTGAACAGGCCTACACCCGTTTGAACAATGATCTGGCGCCACAGGGCAGAGTGCTCGACACGACCCTGGAGCAGATGATCAGCCTCAACCAGCAAGGTGCCGACGCCGCCGCCGAGGCCGCCGCCGACATGTACCAGCGGGCGCTGTGGATCGTTGCGACGATTATCGTCACCGCGTTGATTGCCACGCTGTTGCTGGCGTGGCAACTGACCCGCAGCATTACCACGCCGATCAATCAGGCGCTGAAGGTGGCCCAGCGCATCGCCGTCGGCGACCTCAGCGGCGAGATCGTCAGCAGCGGTCGCGATGAGGCCGCGCAATTGCTCGATGCCCTCGCGCAAATGCAGGGCAATCTGCGCTCGACCATTCGCGGCATCAGCGAGTCGGCGCAGCAACTGGCCTCCGCCGCCGAAGAAATGAGCTCGGTGATGGAACAAAGCACCCGCGGCCTGCAACAGCAGAATGACCAGATCGAACAGGCCGCCACCGCCGTCACCGAGATGAGCACAGCTGTGGATGAGGTCGCCGCCAACGCCGTGTCCAGTGCCGAGGCTTCCGAAGCGTCGAACGAAGACAGCAAGCATGGCCACGTCCAGGTCAGTGAAACCATCCGTTCGATTCAAGAACTGGTCACCACCGTGCTCGGTGCCTCGGAACAGGCCGAAGGCCTCGCCACCCAGGCCCAGGACATCAGTAAGGTGCTGGAGGTGATTCGCGGGATCGCCGGGCAGACCAACCTGCTGGCGCTCAACGCCGCCATCGAGGCTGCGCGGGCCGGTGAGGCCGGGCGCGGTTTTGCCGTGGTCGCCGATGAAGTGCGCTCGCTGGCGCAGCGTACGCAGAACTCCACCGAAGAAATCGAGTTGATGATCAGCAGCATCCAGCACGGCACCGGCGCGACGGTCGGCGCGTTGCAAAGCAGCGCCGAGCAGGCCAGTCACACCCTGCGTCGGGCCAACAGCGCCGGGCAGGCACTGGAGAAGATCACCGCGTCGATTGGGCAAATCAACCAGCGCAATCTGGTGATCGCCAGCGCCGCCGAGCAGCAGGCGCTGGTGGCGCGCGAAGTCGACCAGAATCTGGTCAGCATTCGCGATCTCTCGACGCAAACCGCGGCCGGCGCCACCCAGACGTCGGCCGCCAGCCAGGAGCTGTCGCGGCTGGCGGTAGACCTCAATGGTCTGGTCACGCGCTTCGTGATCTGAGGGAAAAATTAAATGCCCCGATAGCGGTTGCCATCGCCGGGGCGCTCGGCAACACTCTCGTCCCGATCAAGGAAGGAGTGTTGTCGTGAGCCCTGTCGATATTTTCCGCATGCTGTCGCTGGCCGCCATCTGGGGTGCGAGCTTCCTGTTCATGCGCATTATTGCGCCGGTGATCGGCACGATTCCGACGGCGTTCTTTCGGGTGTCGATTGCGGCTGTCGGGCTGCTGGTGATTCTCGGCCTGATGCGCATCAACTGGGATTTCAAGGGCAAGCTGAAAACCGTGATGTTGCTGGGGGTGATCAACTCGGGCATTCCGGCGACCCTGTATTCGGTCGCGGCGCAAGTGTTGCCGGCGGGTTATTCGGCGATCTTCAACGCCACCACGCCGCTGATGGGCGTATTGATTGGCGGCTTGTTCTTCAGCGAGAGGCTCACCGTCGCCAAACTGACGGGCGTGTTCCTGGGATTGTTCGGTGTCGGCGTGCTCACCCGCGCAGGGCCCGTGGCCTTCGACCTGGAATTGTTGATGGGCGCCCTCGCCTGCCTGCTCGCGACCACCTGCTACGGTTTTGCCGGATTCCTCACCCGTCGCTGGCTGGACCATACCGGTGGGCTCGACAGCCGACTGTCAGCCGTGGGCAGCATGCTCGGTGCCTCATTGTTTCTCTTGCCGCTGTTCGGCTACAGCGTCATCACCGCACCACCGGCAAGCTGGGGTGGCTGGAATGTCTGGCTGTCGCTGCTCGGCCTGGGCCTGGGTTGCACGGCATTCGCCTACATCATTTACTTCCGCCTGCTCAGCTCGATTGGCCCGGTGAAGTCGATGACCGTAACCTTCATGATTCCGGCGTTCGGCGTGCTGTGGGGCGCATTGTTGCTGGATGAGCCGCTGTCGATGGCGCACCTGTATGGCGGGGTGTTGATTGCCTTGGCGTTGTGGCTGGTGTTGAAGCCTGCGGTGGTGAAGCCTGCCGAGGTGGCGGCTCGCTGATTCAGTCTTTGCGGGCAAGCCTGCTCCCACAGTGATTGATGTCGTCCACATCCTGCGGCTCGACACAAAACCCTGTGGGAGCGGGCTTGCCCGCGATGGCGACCGAACAGCCGCCACCTCAACTGGCTATCAGCTGGATTTACGGAACACAAACGCCAGACCGACAATGATCAACAGCATCCCCAGCACGCTCAACGCGGCCAGACGATTACCGAAGATCAGATAGTCCATCACCGCTGTCACCGCCGGCACCAGATAAAACAGGCTGGTGACATTCACCAGATTGCCCCGCGCGATCAGCCGATACAGCAACAGCGTCGCCAGCACCGACACCACCAGGCCCATCCACAACACCGGCACGATAAACCCTGCGCTGTGTTCGAAATGAAACGGCTGGAACGGCACGAAGATCCCGCACAGCAACAGCCCGGCCAGGTATTGCACCGGCAGCGTGCCGAGGGGATTGTCAGTGATGCCTTTCTGCATGATCGAGCCCAGTGTCATGCTCGCCAGCGCCAGCAGACCGAAGAGCATCCCGGCCCAGGACATACCGGCCAGACCGATCCCTTGAAACACCACCATGATCAGCCCTGCCAGCCCCAGCGCCAGCCCGAACAGGCGGCTCGCCGAGCGCTGCCGCTCCATCAATACAACGGTGAGAATCGGCTGCACGCCCATGATGGTCGCCATCACTCCCGGAGTGATTCGGGTGTTAAGGGCCAGCAGATAGAAAATCTGATAAGCCCCCAACAGCACCACCCCGGTGGCGATTGCATAGAGCATCGGCCTGCCGCCCTTGGGCTGCTTCAACTTGAGCAACGGCGCCAGCAGCAACAGCCCGCACAGGGCAATCACAAAGCGAATCAGCAGAAAGGCAAAGGGTGACGCATGGGCCAGGCCCCATTTGGAGAAGATCGCCCCGCTGCTCCACAGCAGAACGAACAGGCTCGTGGACGTCGCCGCGAGCGCGGTTTTTTTCGAAAGGACAAACATGAATACCACCTGTAGTCAGGCAAGAAGCCAACTCAGCCGAAGCTGAAGTTCAGTAGGTTTTTCTGGCGGGCGCAGGGGTCAGCAGAGGATGCCGATCAGCCCGAAACGCCAACGCCCGGCGGTGATACGACTGCGCACACCGGCGTGCTACTGACAGGTGGAGGGTAATGACTGATCTGCACAGGCGGCTGATTCCCGCACGGCACGACGCCAGCGTTGACCGCTGAATCGACTACCGCGTTGATGAGGGATGCAGGCATCGGGGCTGATCTTTGTTGAGGGTCTGGAGGTGAATCGCCTGATTCACGAGCGCCGACTATAACCAGCGCGGAACATGGATTGCAACGATTTGGACAAAGGGCCAGCAGGGACAGCTCGAAGGCAGGCGCATAGGCTGATGAGCAACGGATAGGCCCATTGATGGGGAGACAGGGAATGCTCGAAATCACATGCCAAGGGAACGGACGAATTTGCGGTATCAGTTGTATCGGTCAGAGGCGAGGAAGCAGGCGGCCAATACTTTTGCAAAACTACAGAAAGATTTGCAGCAGAAGGGGATCGTCGATGTCGACCACTCCAGAGTCCGATTTGAAGCTGTCGATGCGCTGGCTCTGAATGCCTATGAAGAATGGCTCGACCCTCATTTTTCATGGCAAGAAATTGTCAGGTGGAAATCCAGAGAACCGATGGGTTTTGATTTGGCTATCTGGTTTGACCATGAGCTCTGCGGGCTGTGCTTTGCAAACCCGAATCAGAGTCGGTTACGCGTGAAAATCGTGCGACTGGAAGGCAAGCCTGGCAACGATCACCCGCTCAAGAGTCGGATCGCGACGTTTGCCCTGACAGCTGTTACTCACTTCGCGCGAATCATTGGCAGTGAGCAGATCGAAATTCAGGAGCCTCTAGCAGGGGTTATTCCTCTCTACCGGCAACTGGGTTTCGATTTCGACTCAGAGGGGCGGCTTGTGATGCCTGTCGACTACGTCTAGTATCAGCTCAACTGCTCATTTAATGATCAATTTCGGAGGCGCCATGAAAAATCTCGTAGAAAGCAAAGCGCCAGACGTCAAATCGACCAACAGCAAGCGCTGTTCTGGGGAGTTGTCTGAAAAAGAGTTGCGCCGAATTACAGAAGCATTGGCAAAGCCCGCCAGTGAGGAGCCGGGAGGTGTTCTCGCCGGCGCCTCATTCACCTTCGCCTCATGAAAAAACCGCTCACAAGGAGCGGTTTTTTTAGTGATTGCGTTCAGCCTCAACCAAACAACCAATACCCCAGCAATGTCAGCACCACCACCGCCAAAATCGGGCGCATGATGCGGTAGGCCTTGGGATTGCGTCGTTTCCACTGTTTGACCACGCCGCTGAACTTGTCGCTGAAGCTCTTGCTCCAGGCATAGGCCTGGTTGATCCCGCCGACACGTTCGTCGTCAAGGTTCTGCGGTGCCGTTGCGCGCCCCAGCCAGCCGCTGATGAAGCGGTTGATGCGAGTCATCAAACGGTTGCTCAACGGACGCTCGATGTCGCAGAACAGAATGACGCGGGTTTTCTCGGTTTCGTTCTTGACCCAGTGCACATAGGTCTCGTCGAACATCACGTCTTCCCCGTCCCGCCAGGCGTAGACCTGACCATCGACGAAGATCCGGCAATCGTCAGAGTTTGGCGTCGACAGGCCCAAGTGATACCGCAGGGAGCCGGCAAACGGATCACGGTGCGGGTTCAGGTGGCTGCCACCCGGCAACAGCGCGAACATTGCCCCTTTGACATTGGGAATCGCACTGACCAGCGCTACGGTCTTCGGGCACAGGGCCTCGGCCGATGGCAGCGGCTTGTCGTACCACTTGAGGTAGAAACGTTTCCAGCCCTTCTTGAAGAACGAACCAAAACCGGCATCGTTGTTCTTCTCGGCGGCACGAATATAGCCCTCGTCGAACAGGTGCATGGCTTCGTCGCGAATGGTTTCCCAGTTGTCGCGCAGCACGTCCAGCTCCGGGAACTTGCTGCGATCCAGATACGGTTTGGACGGCACACCGGAGAACAGGTACATCAGGGCGTTGTACGGAGCGAACAGCGCCGAGTGGTTGACGAACTGACGCAGGACCGGCAAACGCGCCCGACCGCGCAAATGCACGTAGAGGATGCTGCCCACGAACAGCAGCAACACCAACACCTTGGCGGCTAACGAAAAGGTCATCAACGACTCCTTGAATAAAGACAACGCTGCGCAAGGCCCTTTACTCGGCATGGCAGCCGGCCATGATAAACACTACCGGCCTCGGGAAAAACCCGCCCAAGCCAAGATTCAGTGTTAAGAATTGCGCAACAAAGCATTTATTAGCATAACGATCCTGAATCCCGGCTGATTTGAATCAATGGGTTTACTGCTGATTCTCCTGTTCGGTGAACAGATCGCTGAACAACATGCTCGACAGATAGCGCTCGCCGGAGTCAGGCAAAATCACCACGATGGTCTTGCCCTGCATCTCCGGCGTTTCTGCCAGGCGTACCGCTACCGCCATGGCCGCGCCGCACGAAATACCGCACAAAATCCCCTCTTCCTGCATCAATCGCAGCGCCATGGCCTTGGACTCGTCGTCGGTCACCTGCTCCACCCGATCAACCATCGACAAATCGAGGTTTTTCGGCACGAAACCGGCACCAATCCCCTGAATCTTGTGTGGGTTCGGCTTGATCTCTTCGCCCGCCAGCGCCTGACTGATCACTGGCGAGGACACCGGTTCCACCGCCACCGACAGGATCGGTTTGCCCTGGGTATTCTTGATATACCGCGAAACGCCGGTGATGGTTCCGCCGGTTCCGACACCAGCCACCAACACGTCGACTGCGCCATCGGTGTCGTTCCAGATTTCCGGCCCCGTGGTTTTCTCGTGAATCGCCGGATTGGCCGGGTTGTCGAACTGCGACGGCATAAAGTACTTGTCGGCATCACTGGCAACAATTTCGGCGGCCTTCTCGATCGCACCTTTCATGCCCTTGGCCGGTTCGGTCAGCACCAGCTCGGCGCCCAGCGCCTTGAGTACTTTACGACGCTCGATGCTCATCGAGGCCGGCATGGTCAGCATCAACTTGTAGCCTCGGGCGGCCGCGACAAAGGCCAGGCCGATGCCGGTGTTGCCCGAAGTCGGCTCGACAATGGTCATCCCCGGCTTGAGTTTGCCGCTGCTTTCGGCGTCCCAGATCATGTTGGCGCCAATCCGGCACTTGACCGAATAACCGGGGTTACGCCCCTCGATCTTGGCCAGAATGGTGACGCCGCGCGGCGCGATACGGTTGATCTGCACCAGCGGTGTGTTGCCGATGGAATGGGCGTTGTCAGCAAAAATACGGCTCATGGCTGGGTCCTTATGCAGCATTGAATTCAACGCCCAAGGTAAGCCTGTTGCCCAGCGCAGTCCAGTCAGGTCGAACGTCTGCGGCACACAACAGTCAATCGCTTACATCGTCAGGGAATTACCGTCATGAAGCGTCGCTACAGCTGGCCATTAGGGATTTTTGCCGTCGTCGTTGTGTTGCTGATCGCGCTGCACATCGCCCTGCCCTACATGGTGCGCGACTACCTGAACGGCAAACTGGCGGACATGGGCGATTATCGGGGCCAGATTACCGACGTTGATCTGGCTTTGTGGCGCGGCGCGTACAAGATCAACGGGCTGAAAATCGTCAAGGTCGACGGCAAGGTACCGGTGCCGTTCGTCAACGCACCCGTGATTGATCTGGCGGTCAGCTGGCACTCGCTGTGGTACGACCATGCCGTGGTGGCGCAGGTGCAGTTCCTCAATCCCGAGGTCAACTTCGTCGATGGCGGGGCCAACAAGCAGAACTCCCAGACCGGTAAAGGCACCGACTGGCAAGCGCAACTCAGTAAATTGCTGCCGATCACCCTCGACGAGGTGCAGATCCACGACGGCAAGATCAGCTTCCGCAACTTCAGCTCCAGCCCACCGGTGAACATGAATGCCACCCAGGTCGAGGCCAGCGTCTACAACCTGACCAACGTGGTCGACAAGCAGGGCAAGCGCGATGCCCGCTTCGAAGGCAAGGCCCTGCTGCTGGGGCATGCACCACTGGAAACCACCGCCACCTTCGACCCGCTGAGCAATTTCGAAGACTTCCAGTTCCGCCTGCGTGCCCGTGACATCGAACTCAAGCGCATGAACGACTTCGCCTCGGCCTACGGCAAGTTCGATTTCAACGCCGGCCACGGCGATGTGGTCATCGAAGCCCAGGCGAAAAAAGCTCAGGTCAGCGGCTACATCAAGCCACTGCTGCGTGACGTCGAAGTGTTCAACTGGCAACAGGACGTGGAAAACAAGGACAAGAGCATCTTCCGCTCAGTCTGGGAGGCCATCGTCGGCGGCTCGGAAACCGTGCTGAAGAACCAGGCCAAAAACCAGTTCGCCACCAAGGTCGAACTCAGTGGCAACGTGCATCAGCAAAACATCAATGGATTCGAAGCGTTCTTGCAGATTTTGCGCAATGGTTTCATCCAGGCCTTCAATGCGCGGTATGAACGGCCGAAGCCGGATGCGGGCTAAGACTTACGATTGACCACATATCGACCAGACTCCTCAGCTGCCAGCGTAGACTTTTGCTGCAATGAGTCCCAACCGAGACAAGCCAAGGCTAATGACCTTGGCACCGTCTCCCGCCCGTTACTGTATCGGCTGATGCTGCGGGCACTGACACCCAGCGCCTCGGCTGCCTGATTCAGAGAGAGTCCGGTACGTGCGCGCCAACCGATGAAAATACGGGTGTTTTCATCGGCAGTGTTTTGAGCCAGTGCCTCCATATAAAGCGTGTCTGCGCCAATCTGTATATCGGGCTCGAGCCATTCGACAGTCCAGCCATGGTCGTCCAGGGTCGCAGTCGCAAACAGTCCGGGATCCAGCAATGGTTGCAGACCTGGATAAGCGTGGATATCTCGGCTCAGATCAAGCGTCAGATCCTGACCATCAATAAAAGTCAGTTTCAATCGAAAATCCGACAGTGCCTGTACAGCCGACAAACGAGGCCTTTTCATGGGTAACATCGTTTCCAGTCCTCCCGCAGTCGCGCTTGATGAGCCGCAACCCAAGCCAATGCTTCCTTGATAATCAGCGGCGGTGCCTTGCCCGTCATGACCTCGATGGTTTCCAGGCTCAGCATCACGTCCACACCACCGGTCAGGTGAACATAGGGCGGAGGATGATCCTTCTCACGCAACTGAATGCGGTATTTGTCGCGAAATCGGTATTGAGTCGTCATGCCCGACCGGCTATCGCCAAATCGGCGATACTCGAATACTGGCCCCGCGCCGAAACCGAGTCACCATGTGACGCCCCATTCAGAGACTGAATAAGCCGTCTGCGTTCACAGTCGACCGGGCTGCGCGTTATAGTCGGGGCATCCGATTATTCGCCCCCGCCCTGCCCGTGCAGGTCGGCGTTACCGTTCGAGGATTAGCAGATGAAGTTCGAAGGCACCCAGGCCTACGTCGCCACCGATGACCTGAAGCTGGCGGTCAACGCCGCTATCACCCTGGAGCGGCCGCTGCTGGTCAAGGGCGAACCGGGCACCGGCAAGACCATGCTCGCCGAGCAACTGGCCGAATCGTTCGGCGCCAAGCTGATCACCTGGCACATCAAGTCCACCACCAAGGCCCACCAGGGTCTGTACGAGTACGATGCGGTCAGTCGTCTGCGCGACTCGCAACTGGGCAACGAAAAAGTCCACGACGTGCGCAACTACCTGAAGAAGGGCAAGCTGTGGGAAGCTTTCGAGTCCGAAGAGCGGGTCATTCTGCTGATCGACGAAATCGACAAGGCCGACATCGAGTTCCCTAACGACTTGCTGCAAGAACTCGACAAGATGGAGTTCTACGTTTACGAGATCGACGAAACGATCAAGGCCAAAAAGCGCCCGATCATCATCATTACCTCCAACAACGAGAAAGAGCTGCCGGACGCTTTCCTGCGCCGCTGCTTCTTCCACTACATCGCCTTTCCGGACCGCACCACCCTGCAGAAAATCGTCGACGTGCACTACCCGGACATCAAGAAGGATCTGGTCAGCGAAGCGCTGGACGTGTTCTTCGACGTGCGCAAGGTGCCGGGCCTGAAGAAGAAGCCGTCGACCTCGGAACTGGTGGACTGGCTGAAGCTGCTGATGGCTGACAACATCGGCGAAGCGGTGCTGCGCGAGCGCGATCCGACCAAAGCCATTCCGCCGCTGGCCGGTGCGCTGGTGAAGAACGAGCAGGACGTGCAACTGCTTGAGCGTCTGGCGTTCATGAGCCGTCGCGGCTCTCGATAAGGGCATCGTCATGCTGCTCAATCTGTTCAATGAAATGCGTGCAGCCAAGGTGCCGGTGTCGGTGCGCGAGCTGCTCGACTTGATCAACGCGCTGAAACAGCGCGTGACCTTCGCCGACATGGACGAGTTCTACTACTTGTCGCGGGCGATCCTGGTCAAGGACGAACGGCATTTCGACAAGTTCGACCGCGCGTTCGGCGCTTACTTCAATGGCCTGGAAAAACTCGACGATCACTTGCAGGCGTTGATTCCCGAAGACTGGTTGCGCAAGGAATTCGAGCGTTCGTTGACCGATGAAGAGCGCGCGCAGATCCAGTCCCTCGGCGGCCTCGACAAGCTGATCGAAGAGTTCAAGAAGCGTCTGGAAGAACAGAAGGAACGCCACGCCGGCGGCAACAAATGGATCGGCACCGGCGGCACCAGCCCGTTCGGCTCCGGTGGGTTCAACCCGGAAGGCATCCGAGTCGGCGATGCCGGCAAACGCCAGGGCAAAGCGGTGAAGGTCTGGGATCAGCGCGAGTACAAGAACCTCGACGATTCGGTGGAGCTGGGCACGCGCAACATCAAGGTCGCCCTGCGTCGTCTGCGCAAGTTCGCCCGCCAGGGGGCGGCGGAAGAGCTCGATATCGACGGCACCATCGACCACACCGCCAAGGACGCCGGCCTGCTGAATATCCAGATGCGTCCGGAACGGCGCAACACGGTGAAGCTGTTGTTGCTGTTCGACATCGGCGGCTCGATGGATGCACACGTGAAGATCTGCGAGGAACTGTTCTCGGCCTGCAAGACCGAGTTCAAGCATCTGGAGTACTTCTACTTCCACAACTTCATTTATGAATCGGTGTGGAAGAACAACATGCGCCGCACCTCTGAGCGCACCTCGACCCAGGACCTGCTGCACAAGTACGGTGCCGACTATAAAGTGATCTTCATCGGTGACGCTGCGATGGCGCCGTATGAAATCACCCAGGCCGGCGGCAGCGTCGAGCACTGGAACGAAGAGCCGGGCTACGTGTGGATGCAGCGCTTCATGGAGAAGTACAAGAAGCTCATCTGGATCAATCCGTATCCAAAGGACACGTGGGGCTATACCTCGTCGACCAATATCGTGCGTGATTTGATCGAGGATCAGATGTATCCGCTGACCCTGCGCGGGTTGGAAGAAGGGATGCGGTTTCTGTCCAAATAATTGCTGCTGTCTGGACGGACGCCATCGCGGGCAAGCCCGCTCCCACAGTTCTCGAGTTGGACACAAATCTTGTGAACACCACTGAACACTGTGGGAGCCGGGCTTGCCCGCGATGCTTTTAGCGAATCGAAAAGCGCTGCAAATACTCGACATGCTCCCGGTGCGCGACTTCTTGCACCACCGGTCTCAACCGCACCTGCGCCCCCGGCAGACACTGCGCCAGACGCGCCAGCGCCAACGGCGTCAACGCCCCCAACCGCGGATAGCCGCCAATGGTCTGCCGATCATTGAGCAGCACAATCGGCTGCCCGTCCGGCGGCACCTGCACCGCACCCAACGCAATCCCCTCGGAAATCATCGGCTGGCCCTGATACTGCAACGCTTTGCCCAGCAGCCGAATGCCCATGCGGTCGGCGCGACTGTCGAGCGTCCAACGACTGTTGAAGACATCAAACAGACTTTGCCCACTGAACTGGCCGATCTGTGCGCCGAGCACCAGGTCCAGCGGCGTATTCAGCCGCAAATCAGGTCGATGCTCCTGCGACATTTCACGCACCGGCAGCACGTCTGCGTGGTAACTCAGCGTCGCGCCTTTGGCCAGTGGCAATCCCAGCCCCTCGAGACCACCGAGTTCTTCGCGCACCACGGTGGCGCTGCTGCCCAGCACCTTCGGCGCATCAAAACCACCGGGGGCTGCCAGATAAGCCCGGGCCCCGAGCAACGGTTGGGTGAACTGCAGTTGCTGCCCTTTGCCCAGTTTGAAACTGCGCCATGGCGCCAATGGCTGACCGTCGATTCGTGCATCGAGATCAGCGCCGGCCAACGCCAGCCAGCAATCCTCCTGCGCTACCACGGCAAACCCGCCGAGGGTGATTTCGATCACCGGCAGGTCCAGTCGATTACCCAGTAGCCAGTTGGCCCAGCTCATCGAACACCAATCCGCCGCGCCGCCCTGGGTCACGCCCAAATGGCGAACGCCAAAACGCCCGGCATCCTGCAACAAGCACAGGGGCGTGCTCGCCTCTATCATCAGTCGGCTCATGTCAGCGCCTCCAGCGGGGTGTCGTCGCCGCCAAGATTAATGAACTCGGCGTGACCGACCGCTTCGAATCGCACCGTGTCACCCGGCTGCATCAAGCTGTAACCGTCGCGATGGCGGTCGAACAGTTTGGCCGGGGTGCGCCCGATCAGGTTCCAGCCACCGGGAGACACCACGGGATACGCGGCGGTCTGGCGCTCGGCGATACCGACGCTGCCGGCGGCGACTTTCTTGCGCGGGGTGTCCAGACGTGGCGCTGCCAGCACCTCTTCCACCAGCCCCATGAAGGCAAAACCCGGGGCAAACCCAAGCGCAAAGACCTGATATTCCCGGCCACTGTGACGCCGGATCACCTCCTCCACCGACAAGCCGCTGCGTTGCGCCAACAGGCTCAACTCGGGGCCGACACTGAGGTCGTACCAGACCGGCAGCACATGACACTGGCCGGCCGTTCGGGCATTCGGCGACAGCTCGATCAGGGCTTGCGCGATCAATTCACGGGCCTGATTCGGGCTCAGCGCGGTCAGGTCGTAATGCACCATCAACGTGGTGTAGGACGGCACCAGGTCGATCAACTGCGCGCCAAACGTGGCCCGCAGGCGTTCACTGGCGGCGAGCATCCACGGCATGTTGGCTTCGGCGATTTCATCGAACAGGCGCAGCATCAGGCAGTCCAGGGCCACCACTTCAATCCGTGGGTTCATGGCGCGCTCTGCTGGTTCAGGGCCTCACGAATGCGTTGCACGGCGGCCACCGAACTGGCGTTGTCGCCATGCACGCACAAGGTGTTGGCCTGCAGATGCAGCGCGCTGCCGTCGCTGGCGACGAGGTCGCCGCCACGGGCGATGGTCAGGGCCTGTTCGATGATGGTTTGCGCATCGTGATGCACTGCGCCCGGCTGTTGCCGCGATACCAGTCTGCCGGCACTGTCGTAGGCACGGTCGGCGAAGGCTTCGAACCACAGGGTCACGCCGTACTCGTCACCGAGCTGTTGCGCCAACGCGTTGTCGCGGGTGGCCATCAGCATCAGCGGCAAGCTGCGATCGTAAGCGGCGACAGCTTGAATCACCGCACGCAATTGCGCCGGGTTGGCCATCATGTCGTTGTACATCGCGCCGTGGGGTTTGACGTAGCTGACTCGCCCGCCCTGTGCCCGACAAATGCCGTCGAGGGCGCCGATCTGGTAATGCAGGATGTCTTGCAGTTCTTGCGCCGAATACGCCATCGAGCGGCGGCCGAAACCGACCAGATCCTGATAGGCCGGATGCGCACCGATCTGTACGCCGTGGCTCAAGGCGAGGCTGACGGTTTTGCGCATGATGCCCGGGTCACCGGCATGGAAACCGCAGGCCACATTGGCGCAATCAATGAAAGGCATGACTTCGGCGTCCAGACCCATGGTCCAGCTGCCGAAACTCTCGCCAATGTCGCAATTCAATAACAGGCGGCTCACGGTCAACACTCCTGTAGCTTTTTGTCTTTCTATCCGTAGGACAAATGCCCGGTGGGCACTGCCCCCGCAGGTTATCAGTTACTGCGCATCCAGTTGCTTGCCGCGGGTTTCCGGCAGGCTCAACGCCGCCAGGATCACCACCCCGTAGGACACCGCAGCGAACGCGCCGATACCCACGCTCAGCGGGACTTTCTGACTGAGCAAGCCGATCAGCAGCGGAAACAGCGCCGCCAGCGCCCGGCCGATGTTGTAGCAAAACCCTTGGCCCGAACCGCGAATCCGCGTGGGAAACAGCTCGGTGAGAAACGCGCCCATGCCGCTGAAAATTCCCGAAGCGAAAAAGCCCAGCGGAAAGCCCAGCCACAGCATCACGCCGTTGCTGACGGGCATCTGCGTGTACAGCAAGACGATGGTGAACGAGCCGACCGCAAACAGGATGAAATTCTTTTTACGCCCCAACAGGTCGGTGAGATAAGCACTGATCACATAACCGACGTAGGAACCGACGATCACCATGGCCAGATAACCGCCGGTGCCGAGCACGCTCAAACCGCGTTCATTCTTGAGGAATGTCGGTAGCCAGGAGGTGATCGCGTAGTAGCCGCCCAAAGCGCCGGTGGTCAACAGGGAGGCGCGGAACGTGGTGAACAGCATGCCGGGGGCGAAAATCTCGTAGAACTTCGCCGAATTCTCCGGGGTTTGCGCAGCCTTGGCCTCGCGATAGATCTCCGGATCTTTCACCAGGCGACGGACGAAAATCACAAAAATCGCCGGCACGATGCCGAGGATGAACAGCGCGCGCCAGGCGTCTTCCGGCGGCAATACCGAGAACAGCAGCGCATACAGAATCGCCGTCAGCCCCCAGCCCAGGGCCCAGCCGGATTGCACCATGCCCACCGCTTTGCCGCGGTCCTTGGCGCGGATCACTTCACCGATCAGCACCGCGCCGGCGGTCCACTCGCCGCCGAAACCGAAGCCCATCAGGGTGCGGGCGATCAGCAGTTGCTCATAGTTCTGGGCGAAGCCGCAGAGGAAGGTGAAGAAGGCGAACCACAGCACCGTCAGTTGCAGGGTGCGCACGCGGCCGATGCGGTCGGAGAGAATCCCGGCCACCCAGCCGCCGATGGCCGAGGCGATCAGGGTGCTGGTGTGAATCAGCCCGGCCTGCCCGGTGCTGATGCCCCACATGGCGATCAGGGTCGGCACCACGAAGCTGAGCATCTGCGTGTCCATGCCGTCCAGACCGTAGCCGATCTTGCAGCTCCAGAACGTGCGACGTTCTTGCTGATTGATGTTGCGATACCAGTCGAACGGCCCCGGACGCGCCGTTGCCGTGGATGCTTCTAGGGTGTCGGGAGCACTCATGGCTTATCTCCGCAGGTTTTTTATTGGTCTTGTTCGTAGCCCCGACGACGCCTATCGTGGGGGCCGGATACGCCGATTTTTGGGCGCGTCGCCCGGCTGCGTCCAACGAATAAAAACCCGCCTTAGGCATAAGAAAAATTTGTCACCCGAGCCGTTGCCATGAATCTGAAGTTTCTCGAGACCTTTGTCTGGGTCGCCCGGCTGAAGAGTTTTCGCCTGACCGCCGACAAGCTGTTCACCACCCAGGCGTCGATTTCCAGCCGCATCGCGGTGCTCGAAGGCGAGCTGGGGGTGAAGCTGTTTTTGCGTGATTCACGCGGCGTCAGCCTGACGCCCGAAGGCCTGAAGGTGCTGGACTATGCCGAGCAGATGCTCGACACCATGCAGGCGCTGAAGCACTCGATCGAGACCCGTTCGAGCAAGGTCGGCCGGGTGCGCATCGGGGTGATGGACACGGTGATCCACACCTGGCTCAGCCCGTTGGTGGCGCAGATGACTGATCTGTATCCACGGGTGGAAATCGAGCTGGTGGCGGATACGTCGTTGAACCTCTGCGATCAGTTGCAAAAAGGCTTTCTCGATATCGTCCTGCAAACTGACCTGATCCGCCATGAAAGCGTGCGCAGTCTGGAGCTGGCCAGTCATCCGCTGGGCTGGATCGTCGCCAGTAACTCAATCTACAACCGCGACTACGCCGACCTGGCCGAACTGGCGCAGGAACGGATCATCACCTACTCGAAAAACTCCCGGCCGCATCAGGACCTCCTGGCGCTGATGCAGGCCAACGGCGTGCTGACGCCACGCTTGAACTGCGTGAATTCGGTGTCGGCGATCACGCGGTTGTTGCGTGATGGATTTGGCATCGGTGTGCTACCACCGGTGTTGGTCGCCGAGGAGTTGGCGCGAGGCGAATTGACCTTGCTGGACATTGATCAGCGACCGCCAAATCTGCAGGTGGTGGTGTCTTGGCGGGTGGGGGTTGAGTGGGTCGAGGAGATCGTGACGTTGTGTCAGCAGGTGCTGGGGGACTATGCGCGCAAGGTGGGCGATAACTACATCACCCTCACTGACTGATCACACCTGTGGTGAGGGGATTTATCCCCGATGGGCTGCGTAGCGGCCCTTAAACCTGCAGCATCAGGTTTATCTGACACACCATAAGGGGCCGCTTTGCGCCCCATCGGGGATAAATCACTTCACCACAAAATCCCCTCACTTCAAGGGATTGTGCAGAACTTACAAGCCACGCACGTCGCGGTCTTCGATCGGCCGGCTCTGGCGCAAACGCCGGCCGCCCAGCACCACCCAGTCAATCAGACGAATCAGGCACTCGATGCCGAACGACAGCAACAACGCCCCGCTCATGCCCCAGATCATCGCCTCTGGCGTCAGCAGGATCTGGTAGCTGTAACCGTTCCAGGTTTCCTTGCGAATGTCGGGATCTGCCGCCAGCACCACCTGCAGAAAGCGGATGTACCACGGGCCTTGCATCGCCTGGTATTGCTTGTCCAGCGCGATCTGCCGGTTGAGCAAGGTGCTCAGGCTGTCGGCATCGCTGCGAAACACCGGGTCTTCACTGGCACGGTAATGCGCGACCAGCGCCTGCAAGTCGCCCTTGAAGAACTGCTCGGCAGTACCCTGGAAACCACGCAGACCGGTCTGCGCCTCGATCAGATGCGCCTCGACGCGTTTGGCGTAATCGCTGATGAACCCCGGCACCTGGACACCGATCAACAGGCCCGCCGCAAACAACACCAGCCGTAGATAACTGAGCAACATGGGGTGCAATCCTTATTCGGTCGTGCCCTGGCTGACGCATTCGCCGCGTCGCCACAGGCTCCATTGGCCCGGTTCGTAGCGGGTCCAGGTTTCATTTTCGGTCAAAGGCTCGGTGGCGATCACCGTGACCACGTCGTTGGGCGTGGTTTCGGCCTGGAAATCGACGATCACATCGACGTCCTTGAGCCGTGCCGGACCGAACGGCGCGCGTCGGGTGATCTGTGCCAGTTTGGTCGAGCAATAGCAGAACAGCCAGTCGCCGTCGCTGAGCAGGCAGTTGAACACGCCTTTGCTGCGGTATTCGGCGCACGCGGCGACCAGATCCGGCAACAGCACTTCTATATCGACCGGTTCCGGGAAGGCTGCACGCACGCGGTTGAGCAAATCGCAGAACGCCGCTTCGCTGTCGGTGTCGCCCACCGGGCGGTAGAAACTCTTGATCGGGGTGAAATCGGCGAGCTGGCCGTTGTGCGCGAAACACCAGTTGCGCCCCCACAGTTCACGCACGAACGGGTGGGTGTTGGACAGGCAGACCTTGCCCACGTTGGCCTGACGAATATGGCCGATGACCACTTCGCTCTTGATCGGATAACGCTGTACCAGATTGGCGACTTCCGACTCACTGCTGGCGGCCGGGTCCTGAAACAGGCGCAAACCGCGACCTTCATAGAAGGCGATGCCCCAGCCGTCGCGGTGCGGGCCGGTACGCCCGCCGCGCTGCATCAGGCCGGTGAAGCTGAACACGATATCGGTCGGCACGTTGGCACTCATGCCCAGTAATTCACACATGTGCGGACTCTCGGGATTACAGACGCGGCTCGACCCGCATGCGCTGCGGATTGTTCGGCACCGGCGGACGACCGTAGCGGTCATCACCGGCAGCGCCGAACGGTTGATCGTCGTCACGGTCATCGGCACGCGCCGCCGCTTTGGCGGCCTCGGCCTGCTCGCGACGTGCGCGGGAGGCGCGTTCGATCGGGAAGCGGATCAACACGAAAATCAGGTAGATGCCAAAGGCGATCATGCCGTACATGAACAGGTCGGAAATCGCCCGCCAGGCGTTGTTGCCGACCTTGAAGGCCAGATCCAGCGCAGTGATGGCGATGGACGGTGCAACCTTGGCTTTCACCGGGTCAATGATGGTCGGGCTGAACAGCAACACCGCCATCAGCACCCGCAGAGGCTCGCGCAGCCAGCGCCACATCCAGCGGGTCAGGCGCATCCATACCAACAGGCAGCCTACAGCGGCAAAGGCGTAGAGGCCCCAGGCGATCAGATAGTCGTTCTCGGTCATGGTGTCCATGGCAAGGCAGGCAAAGAGGCGCTTATAGTAACGACTTTTCGTCCGCCAGGCTTGTCCCAATGCCAGACGGCCAGCAGCCAACCTGTGGGAGCGAGCTTGCTCGCGAAAGCGGTGGGTCAGTGAAACAAATGTCATCTGACACGACGCCTTCGCGAGCAAGCTCGCTCCCACAGGGGTCGGTGGCGGTCTCAAGAGCGGCGCCCCCTTATTTCCGAACATTGTCCGAGAGCCTTCCATGCCCCAATCCGCCCATGCCATCACTGCTCCGATTGCCCACAAGGCGCCCGGTGCCGACCCGTATGCCTGGCTGCAGGAGCGCGACACCGACGCGGTGCTCGACTACCTCAAGGCTGAAAACGCTTATCAGGAAGCACAAACCGCCGACCAGACCAAGCTGCGCGAAAGCCTGTTCGAAGAGATCAAGGGCCGGATTCTCGAGACCGACCTGTCCCTGCCCTCGCCGTGGGGTCCGTATCTGTATTACACGCGCACCACCGCTGGCGACGAATACGCCCGGCATTACCGCTGCCCGCGTCCGGCGGACGACAGCCTGACCCTCGACGAAAGCCGCGAGCAACTGCTGCTCGACCCGAACGTGCTGGCCAATGGCGGCTTTTTCTCTCTCGGCGCATTCAGCATCAGCCCGGATCACCAGCGCCTGGCCTACAGCGTCGACGCGTCGGGCGACGAGATCTACACGCTGTTCGTCAAGGAACTGACCAATGACAAGGTCAGCGAACTGGAATTCGAAGACTGCGACGGCAGCATGACCTGGGCCAACGACAGCCTGACCCTGTTCTTCGGGGTACTCGACGACACCCACCGCCCGCACAAACTGTTTCGCTACCGCCTCGACGGTACCGCCGCCGAAGAGGTGTTCCACGAGCCGGACGGGCGTTTCTTCCTGCATTGCTATCGCTCCAGCTCCGAACAGCAATTGCTGCTGACCTTGGGCAGCAAGACCACCACTGAAGTCTGGGCTCTGGACGCGCATCAGCCGCACCTGGCCTTCACCTGCCTGGCGCCACGGGTCGAAGATCACGAATACGATGTCGACCACGGCATGCTCGATGGCGCATGGACCTGGTTCATCCGCACCAACCGCGACGGCATCAACTTCGCCCTGTATCAGGCGCCGGACACCAGGGTCGCGCCGAGCGAAGCCGACTGGCAGAACCTGATCCCGCACAGCGACACGGTGATGCTCGACGGCGTCACCCTCAACGCCGAGGCCATGACCCTGAGCCTGCGCGAAGGCGGCCTGCCGATCATCGAGGTGCACTCACAGGGTTTGCCCTCGTATCGCGTGCAACTGCCGGATGCGGCCTACAGCCTCTATGTGCAAAACAGCCTGGAGTTCGACAGCGATCGCATTCGTCTGCGCTACGAGGCGTTGAACCGTCCGGCGCAGGTGCGACAGTTGCTGCTGGCCACCGGCGAGCAAACCGTCCTCAAGGAAACCCCGGTGCTCGGCCCGTTCGACGCCGACGCCTACGTCAGCCAACGCCTGTGGGCCACCGCGCCGGACGGCACGCAGGTGCCGATCAGCCTGGTGATGAAGCGCGAAATGGTCGGCAAACCAGTGCCGCTGTACCTTTACGGTTATGGCGCCTACGGCTCCAGCCTCGACCCGTGGTTCTCCCACGCGCGCCTGAGTCTGCTTGATCGCGGCATGGCGTTTGCCATCGCCCACGTGCGTGGTGGCGGCGAGCTGGGCGAAGCCTGGTACCGCGCCGGCAAGCAGGAACACAAGCACAACACCTTCAGCGATTTCATTGCCTGCGCCGAATTCCTGATCCTCAACGGCATCACCACCGCCGAGAAACTGGCGATCAGCGGCGGCAGTGCCGGGGGTCTGCTGATCGGCGCGGTGCTCAATCAGCGCCCGGACCTGTTCGGCGTGGCGATTGCCGAAGTGCCGTTCGTCGACGTGCTCAACACCATGCTCGACCCGGAGCTGCCGCTGACTGTCACCGAATACGACGAATGGGGTAACCCCGAAGAGCCGGACGTCTATGAGCGGATCAAGGCCTACGCGCCGTACGAAAACGTCACCGCGCAGGCCTATCCGGCAACACTGGTGATCGCCGGCTACAACGACAGCCGCGTGCAGTACTGGGAAGCGGCCAAATGGGTGGCGAAACTGCGGGCGACCAAGACCGACGATAACGTGCTGCTGCTCAAGACCGAACTCGGCGCCGGGCACGGCGGGATGAGCGGGCGTTATCAGGGATTACGTGACGTAGCGCTCGAATACGCATTTGTTTTCAAGGTTCTGGGGCTGGCCTGAGGAACTCCGTCGGTCACTTGGGTCTTAATTCCAGACCCTTGTGGCGAGGGGATTTATCCCCGTTGGTCTGCGAAGCAGCCCCAAGAACTGCAAATTCGGTATCCCTGAAGTACCGTATTGGCAGGATTTGCGACTGCTGCGCAGCCGAGCGGGGATAAATCCCCTCGCCACAAAAGCGTGTTCACACGGGATCCGTGTGAGGCCTTGAAATGTGAAAACAAAAAGACCGCAATGACATGTCAGAACCCACTCTACTGAACAACGAAATCCGTGACTGGCTGATGGACTGCGGCCTGTTCGATCAATTGCAGCTGGCGGACTTTGCCGCGGCCTCCGGCTACTTCAGCATCAGCACCGTGGCGCAAGGCGAGGCGATTTTCCACGAAGGCGATGCCGGCAGCTTCATGTGCATCATTCACACCGGGCAGGTCGCCGTGCAGAAAACCGGCGCCGACGGCCAGGTCATCACCATGGCCACCCTGCGCAGCGGCCGCGCCTTCGGTGAAATGGCGGTGCTCGATGGTGAACGACGCTCGGCGACCTGCATCGCCGCGAGCCACTGTCAATTGCTCAACCTCGGCAAGGACTCGCTGGAAAAAATGCTCAACGACGCGCCGAAGATCGCCGCGAAAATCATCCGCGCCCTCGCCGTTTCCCTGTCGAAACGCCTGCGCATGGCCGACGGCCAACTGGCGGCGCAACAGGTTTAACCGCCAGGGGATTTCGCCTTGGTGCCGCTCGGTTCGATGCCCGGCACCGGTTGATCCTTGCCCGGTGGACTGGGCATTTCGATCGGTACCAGCGGCGGGCTGCCACTGCCGGCACCCGACTTGGGAATGTTGATCGGGGTGATTTGCGGATACGGCGTCGGTGTTGCAGTCCCGGGCGAACCGGGTGACGGCGTCGGGCTGACCGGAATGGTCTGCTGCGCCTGCACTGCAGTAATCGAGAGCGCGGCCAGGGCAATGACCGTTAGAATGGTGCGCTTCATCAAGGGCTCCGTTTGGCCTCTAGTCTGCGCTCAGGCTACTCCCAACGGGCCTGCTTGCCTTCCCCCTTGTAGAGATTTCCATGAAACGTTTCGTTCTGCTCGACACCACGCCGATCCCTGACAACGGTGGCGCCCTGTGCCTGTTCGAGTATGGCGAGGATTTCGTCATCAAGATCCAGGGCGGCGACGGCGGGCAATTGATGAACACGCGCATGCACGGTTCCGAAGATGCGCTGGCCGAGATTCCTTGCCGCAAAGTCGCCGGACGGCCGCACTCGCGGGTGTTGATCGGCGGCCTGGGCATGGGCTTCACCCTTGCCTCGGCGCTCAAGCATCTGGGCAAAAGTGCCGAAGTGGTGGTCGCCGAACTGGTCCCTGGCGTCGTCGAATGGAACCGTGGGCCGCTGGGGGAAAAGTCCGGGCGGACGCTGCTCGATCCGCGCACGGTGATCCGTCAGGACGACGTGGCCAAGGTGCTGCAAAGCGAGCCGAACGGCTTCGACGCGATCATGCTCGACGTCGATAACGGTCCTGAAGGCCTGACCCAGAAGGCCAACAGTTGGCTGTACTCCGCCGCCGGCCTTAACGCCTGCGCCAAGGCCCTGCGCCCCAAAGGCGTGCTCGCCGTATGGTCAGCCAGCGCCGACCGGCAGTTTTCCGACAAATTGAAGAAGGCCGGTTTCAAGGCCGAAGAAGTCCAGGTGTTCGCCCACGGCAACAAGGGCACCCGCCACACGATCTGGATTGCCGAGAAGCTCAAGGGCTGAGCTAAACTCTGCACATATCCGTCATTAGTCTTTTTACAAAGGTGAACCCATGAGTTCGTCCACCCCGACCAACACGTCGAAGCTCGATCGCATCCTTGCCGACAACCAGCGCGACAAGGAAATGGGCTACCGCGACAAGGCCCTGAAGATGTACCCGCACGTCTGTGGCCGCTGCACCCGTGAATTTTCCGGCAAGCGCCTGAGCGAACTGACCGTGCATCACCGCGACCACAACCACGACAACAACCCGCAAGACGGCTCGAACTGGGAATTGTTGTGCCTGTATTGCCACGACAACGAACACTCGCGCTACACCGATCAGCAGTATTTCAGCGAAGGCTCGCTGAGCACGCCGAAGATCGCCAAGGCCACGCACAACCCGTTTGCTGCATTGGCCGGCCTGATGAAAAAAGAAGACTGAAGATCTTCAGCGCCTGAACAGGCCCAATCGCTGGCAAGCCAGCTCCCACAATGATTTTTGGTCGCTCACAAATTTTGTGAACACCCGAGATACCTGTGGGAGCTGGCTTGCCAGCGATAGGGCCAGAGCAGACACCGCAGATCTCGAATCTGCCCGCCCTCCCCCAATCCCCGTATAATCGCCCTCTTTTTCCCGAAGGCACCCCGCTCGTGGCAGACAAACGTTACAGCTGCATTGGTTTGTACAACCCCAAATCACCGGAGAACGTCGGTTCGGTGATGCGCGCCGCAGGCTGTTACGGCGTGGCATCGGTGTTCTACACCGGCAAGCGCTATGAACGCGCCGCCGACTTCGTCACCGACACCAAGCGCGTGCACTACGACATCCCGCTGATCGGCATCGACGACCTGAAAAAAATCCTGCCGCTCAACTGCGTACCCGTTGCCGTGGAACTGGTCGAAGGCGCCCGCCCGCTCCCCGAATACACCCACCCGGACCGCGCGCTGTACATCTTTGGCCCCGAAGACGGCTCGCTGGATAAAGAGATCCGCGACTGGTGCGAAGACGTCGTGTACATCCCGACCACTGGCTGCATGAACCTCGCCGCCACGGTCAACGTCGTGCTCTACGACCGCATGGCCAAGGGTCTGAATACCCGCTCCGGACCAAAATTCCGCTGAAACGTCGCACATCCGATGGAACGAGCTGAGCGCTGCGGCAGTCAGCTTGTTTATCCATTACTCATTGCCTGGAGAAAGATCATGGCCGAGCTCAAACGCGTCGAACGTATCGAATCCACCCCGTTCCAGAGCCGTTCCGAACAGAACGTCGAAGGCTGGGAGCGCATCGGCTCGCTGGCCGGTGGCGTGATCATGGTCGGCAAGGGGCTGCGCCGTGGCGGCGTGTTCGGCCTGATTCAGGTGGCAATTGGCGGCGTGGCGATGGCCCGCGGGATCACTGGGCACAGTTCGATGAAAAGCCTGATCGAGAAGAGTCGTCAGGACATGAACAATGTACGGGCCAAGATCGAGCGCGCCGGGGAAGAATTGAACAAACTCAAGGCCAATGCCGAGGCGGCGACCAGCACCGCCACCGTGACCGGCAACGATTCGGTGAAGTCGCCGAAAGCCGGGGTTTGATCAAGGATTTGCGCTGAGGCTTCTGGCCTCTTCGCTGGCAAGCCAGCTCCCATAGTTTCTGTGTCGTTCACCATTTTGATGAACATCCCGAATTCTGTGGGAGCTGGCTTGCCAGCGATAGCGATGTCACTGCAATAACGCGGTATCGAGGACCTTGGAGGACTCGCCCAGAACACTCTCGGCCAGTTGCACAAAACCCTTGGTATCCACCGTCCCCAGATGCATTGCCCCGCGCAGTACATCATCCAGCGAGCGCTTGTTACGCGTCTTCAGGCGAATCTCGCGATCCAGCTCCTGCAGCACCATCACTGCTTTTGAAAGCTGCGCCGGGCTGATCTGCTCGCCGCGCAAGGTCGTCACCTTCTGACTGTCCCTGGCCAACTTCGCCTGCAACGCCTGATAACGCTCATCGCTCATGCCACCCGCACGGCGCACCAGTTCGATCGCGTAATACTCGGCCAATCCTTCACTGATCCAGTCGCTGCGCTGCGCGTCGTTGATCCGCCCGAACACCTGCGCCAACTCACGCACCAGTGCACTGCTGCCGCTCTCGCTGACCAGCGGCAGCCGCGTGTTCATATAGATGGATTCGTGCGCGCCGAGACTGCCGCGCCACATCGGGTCGTTGGCGCCGACGATCAACAGTTTTTTCGGATGCCGGGGGTAGACCGCTTGCACCTGCGGCCAGACGAACGTCAGCAAGGTCAGCACATCCATGCGGCGCATGCCCTGCCCTTGCGGTGAGGCCACGGTAACTTCGGTTTCGCCCAGGCGCGTGCGGCGGCTGCCGAGATGACCGGCCAGCATCCAGCCCGTAGGGCGGTCGAACAGGCGCGAAGGGTTATCGATGCGGAATTTGTACTTGCCGATGCGCGGCCAGGCGGTTTCGACGCTTTGCCAGCCGCCGGGCAGTTCGAATTGCAGACGCGACACCAGCTCGACGCCATCCTGCTGATCGAGCTTGGCCGGTGGCACCAGATCCTCGCCGCGCAGCAGCGCCCAGCTCGGGGTCATGCGCGTGTCGAAGCTGCCGCCCTTGCGACCGTGGCTGACGCTGACGCGGTAGGTCAGACTGGCCTTGTCGCCCGTCGGACGCCAGATGCCCCGGGCCTGTTTGCCCGGGGTCAGCTGCCACTGGCCGTCGGCCTTGAAGTCGCTGTAATGGCTGCCATCACCGAGGTCGAAGTCGAGGCTGCGCACCGCTTCACCTTTGGCCAGGGTCAGGCGCACTTCGGCCTGATCGCTTTGCGGCAACAGGCGCACGTGATAGTCCAGATCGACTTTCTTCGCTGCCCACACTGGCGCGCTCAACGCCAACAAGCCCACACTGAGCGCCCGCCGCAATCCCCCAGCCATACACACTCCTTGGTGAAAGGTGAATCTGCGGGCGCTTAACCGGCCCGGAAAATCAGGTGATCTTCCCAGTCATCCTCCGGCACGCTGCCTTCGGCGAGCATGCGCCCGGACTGGGAAATCCGTTCGTGGTGCACCGCGTCGCGATCACCGCACACCAGGTGGTGCCACAACGGCAGGTCCTTGCCTTCGCTGACCAGCCGATAACCACAGGTCGGCGGCAACCACTTGAATTCTTCGGCCTGGCCCGGGGTGAGCTGGATGCAGTCCGGGACAAACTTGATGCGGTTCGGGTAATCGCTGCACTGGCAGGTTTTCAGGTCCAGCAGTTTGCAGGCGATGCGCGTGTAGTAGACGCTGTTGTCTTCTTCATCCTCGAGCTTTTGCAGGCAGCACAGGCCGCAGCCGTCGCACAGCGATTCCCATTCCTCGTGATCGAGTTGATCGAGGGTTTTGCGTTTCCAGAACGGTTCGACTTTGGCGGCCATGGCTCAAGCATCAACATCAGGTGGTGAAAAGGCCGCCAGTCTAGTGCCCCCGGCCTTGCGGGCCAAGCGCTGGCGACTGTCGGTAAATCCCGCTTGTCAGGCAAATCACCGCCCAGTAGGGTTCTGTCACGAATTCATGACTCAAACACAGCAAGGAATCTTTTGATGAGTGCCAACCCTCGCGTTGCCGATTACGCCATTCACCCGCAATTCACCGACCGCTGGTCGCCGCGCGCGTTTACCGGCGAAGCGATCCCGGAAGAAACCCTGCTGAGCTTCTTCGAAGCCGCACGCTGGGCACCATCGGCTTATAACTCGCAGCCGTGGCGTTTTCTCTACGCGCGTCGCGATACGCCGAACTGGGCGCGTTATCTGGGTCTGCTCAATGAATTCAACCGCAGCTGGGCGCAACACGCTTCGGCGCTGGTGATCGTGATTTCCAAAACCACGTTCACCGCACCCGGCGCCAGTGAAGAGACGCCGGCGCTGTGGAGCACGTTCGACACCGGTTCGGCCTGGGGCCATCTGGCACTGCAAGCGAGCATCAGCGGCTGGCACACCCACGGCATGGCCGGTTTCGATCAGGAACTCACGCGCAAGGAGCTGAATATCCCGGAAGGTTATGCGCTGCATGCAGCAGTCGCAGTTGGCAAGCTGGGTGACAAGGCGACGCTGGCCGAGTACCTGCAGGCCCGTGAAGAGCCGAGCCCGCGTCGTCCGCTGAGCGAGCTAGTGGCTGAAGGCGACTTCACCCTTTAAGCCATACTGCAAAAACCACTGTGGGAGCTCGCCTGCTAGCGATTGCGGTGTGTCAAACAACATCCATGTTGACTGACACTCCCTGATCGCCAGCAGGCTAGCTCCCACAGGTTTTGTGCATCATTCAAGTGAGCGGTGGATTTAATATCCGCGGTTGAAATCCACTTCGCCGCGCAACGCCTCGCCGGCCTGATACGCCTTCAGGTTGTCGACAAACAGCTGCACCATCAACGAAGGCGAAGTCGGCGCCGAACTGTGGCCGGTCAGCAACAGACCCCAGGCCGTCCAGAACGGATGGCGTTGTGGCAGCGGTTCCTGGCGGCAGACGTCGATCACCGCACCGGCCAGATGGCCTTCTTTCAATGCTTCGACCAGATCCGCATCCACTACAGCCACACCGCGCCCGACGTTGATGAACAACCCGGTCGGCTTGAATTGCTTGAACAGTGCCGCGTCGTAGATATCGTGGGTGTGCTCGGTGTTGGGCAGCAGATTGACCACGTAATCCACCTCGCCCACCAGCCGTGGCAGATCCGCCAGCGCCCCGACTTCGACGAACGGCGCCTGTTCGCGGGCGCTGCTGGCGATGCCGTACAACTCGACGCCAAACGGCAGCAGGAACTGCGCCACGCTCTGGCCAATGTCGCCGGTGCCGACGATCAGCACCTTGCGCCCGACCAGGCTCTGACCGGTGCGGTTATCCCACTTGCGCTCGACCTGGCTGACCAGACGCGCCAGCACTTCACGTTCATGACCGAGCATGTAGGTCAGGACGTATTCGGCCATCACCTGACCGAAAATCCCCACCGCACGGGTCAAGCGGTAATCGCGGCGCAAACCGTCGGCCAGCAACGGCGTGATGCCGGCCCAGGTCGACTGCAGCCATTGCGGTTGATGCCCCTGGCGCAACAGGGTCGCGAGCAGATCCGGCTGCCCCAGCCACACCGGGCAATCGGCAGCCTGTCGGGCCAGTTCGGCGGAGTCGCCGCTGGTCAATACTTCCAGTTCCGGAGCTGCCTGACGCAGCAGCCGGGCGTATATCGCGTGGTCGTGTTCAGCAATCAGAACGCGCATCTTCAAACCTTTCGCAAACCGTGCAGACGGCCACCGGAGTAAGGGTGGCCATCGCGGTAAAAACAGTTCCAGGGTTACCCGAGGCCCAGAACAGGGCCTGGCAGATCAGACCGGATCGTTGCGTCGCAGCAACTCTTCGGGCAAGTGTTCGATGTATTCGTCCTCGGCCGGCGGCATCTGCAGGTGATAGCCCTGCTTGTCGAGGTTTTCCAGCACTACGACGATGTCTTCGCTGGCCAGCTTGCGCTCGGGCGACAGCACCAGATCGAAGGCGTGCTTCGGTTTGCCGAAGGCCAGCATCAATGCTTCCGGCACGCGCTCGAGCGCATCGCTCTTGAGCACGTAAAGGTACATGCCGCTGCGTTTGGAGCTTTGGTAAATGGAGCAAATACGTTTCAAGGCTGTTCTCCGGCGGTGGCCAGGCTGTCGAGCAGCTTCTGGCCCATCAATTCGCGGCGCCAGCCACGCAGCGAATCAGGCAATTGGTAAGGCCCCTCGGGGTAGCCGCTTTTGACCAGCGCCTCGAGGGTTTTCTTGCGCAGCATCAGTTCCGGGGCAATGCCCAGACGCTCGGCCTCGGCCTGCCCCAATGCGCGCAGTTGTTTGATCAATGCTGCGGCTTCGATCGGCAATGGCTCCGGTACGGCGGGCGGCCATTGATCAGGCCCCACACTGCCAGAGCGCTTGATCAGATCAAGCAGAAATTGGCCGTCCTGACGCACGGTACGCGGGTGCATGTCTTCGATCTTGCCCAACGCCGCGAGGTTGTCCGGTTGTGTGCGGGCCAGCGGCCACAGCGAATGCTCGCGGACAATGCGGTTACGCGGGAGATCACGGGCGCGGGCTTCCTTTTCCCGCCAGGCACACAGCTCACGCAGAACCGCCAGTTGCGCACGGGACAGTTTCCACGCCAGTTTGGCCTCGCGATAAACCTCATAAGGGTCGGTTTCGCGGCGCAGGTTGGCGACCAGTTCCGCGCCGTCCTCCAACACCCAGGCGAATTTGTCGTCAGACAGTTTGGGCCGCAGTTGTACGAAAACCTCCGCCAGATGCACGGCATCTTCGGCGGCGTAGCTGATTTGCGTGTCGGACAACGGGCGCTGCAACCAGTCGGAACGGGTTTCGCCCTTGGGCAGTTCGATGCCGAGCACTTCCTGCACCAGCCGCGAATAGCCCATCGAGAAACCGATGTTCAGGTAAGCGGCTGCCAACTGGGTGTCGAACAGCGGTGCCGGCAGGCTGCCGGTCAGGCGCAACAGGACTTCGAGGTCTTCGCTGCACGCGTGCAGCACCTTGAGCACTGCCGGGTTTTCCAGCAACGCAGCCAGCGGTTGCCAGGCGTTGATGGTCAGCGGATCAATCAGGTAGGCGCGCTTGCCGTCACCGACCTGCAACAGACCGGCAATCGGGTAGAAGGTGTCGACCCGCATGAATTCGGTGTCGAGGGCAACGAACGGCAGCTGCTGCCACTCGGCGCAAAACTGCGCGAGGCTTTCGTTGTCGCGAATCCAGTGAATATCGATAGCCACACGGCTCTCCCTTGAAGAATGGCGCGCAGTATATATCGCCACCGGCGATTTACGCGCCTGCGAAGGGCAAGAGCTGTAACGAAATGTCCTGCCAAGGAAAAAGAATAGTCTGACAGAGAGACAGCACATGGTCGGTATAGACCAGCGTGTTGTCGTAACCGTTGACGATGCTTTCGCGGCTGCAATTGTTCAGCGCATTACTTTCGCACACCGGCGTGAAGTGTTCGTACGCCTTCGGATAACGCTTGAAGTATTCCGGACCGTGGCTACCCATCTGGTGCAGCACCAGCACGGTGTCTTTGTCCAGATGCTCGATAAAACCCTGCAGACCTTGCAGGAGAATGTCATCGCGGCATTCGCGGTTGGCGCACCAAGTAGGGTCTTTCATATTGCTGACGTCTTGCAGGGTGACACCGGTCGCAAGTGCCTTTACAGCCGGACTGGTTGTCGTGCCAGATCAGGTCGATCCCGGCATCTTCGATCCGCGCCACTACGCACGCCAGTTCCATTGAGCAAGCTAGAGGCTTCTGGCCATCTTTTCGCGGTTTGCCGGACGACGTCGTATTGCTAAAAGTTTCTGTCCCACAACTGACCGTGAATTGTCCCACGGGGGTTTCTCCTGGCACCATCGTTCCGTTAGGATCATTCGCACACGTTTGCGCGGATTCAGCGCAAGGAGCACAGCGAGACGGAACGGATGCTGAACAGTAACTTGCTTCGAAAGCTCGACATGCAGGATCTCATGGTGTTTATCGCCGTGTATGAGCAAAGCAGCGTCACCGATGTCTCGGAAACGCTGTTTGTCAGTCAGTCCACAGTCAGTTACTGCCTGAAAAAACTGCGCACCAGTTTCGAAGACGAACTGTTCATCAATACCCGCACCGGCATGCGCCCGACCTACAAGGCCAGCAGCATGTACAGCCATGTGCAGAAGATCCTCGAAAGCATCAACCTGTGCCATGCCGGTGCAGCGGCCTTCGATCCGACCCGGCAAGCGGTCACCTTCAACATCTGCGCTCCGGAATACTTCGAACAACTGATCCTGCCGCGACTGTTGAAGCGCTTCGACTTCGATGATTTGCCGGTGATGGTCAACATGCACAAGTTCGAAACCGACGTACCGGCCGACGAGTTACGCGACGGCAGCCTCGACCTGGTGATCAGTTTCGGCCCCAACTTCCATCGCTCTCACGCCGACCTCAAGTCACGGATGCTGCTGGAAGATGATCTGGTCTGTGTCTTCGACAAGCGCGCCACGCCACTGGAACCACGCCTGAGCCTGCAAGCCTTTACCGAACGCCGGCATGTGTTCCCGACACCGTGGACGTCCACCACCAACATGGTCGACGGCTGGCTCGCTCGCCAGGCGCAGAAACGTCAGATTGTTGCGCGCTCGAATAGCTATAGCGCGGCGTTGAAGATGATCACCGGCACCGACTTCATTCTCACCCTGCCGCGCCGCATTCAACGCCTGCTGACCAACGATGCGGTGTTCAAACACTGTGAGGCGCCGAATGGTCTGCCGGGCTTCACCCTCGACATGCAGTGGAGCCAGAACGCCGATCAGGACAGCGCCAACGTCTGGCTGCGCGAGCAGGTGATCAAGGTGTGCAGCGAACTGGAAGTGGCCTGAGCCTTACACGCCGATGGCCGTTTTGCTGTAGGACTCGCGATCAATGTCGAGCAGCTCGACACACAGCTGCACCTCAACCCCGGCCGGCCATTCGCACAGGTCCTGCAACACCGCCAGGAGGCTCTGGGACAACTGTTTCTTGATCTCCGGCGAACGGCCACTGAGCATCGCCAGTTTCACATACACAAACGCACGCTCGCCCATGACCGTGCCGACCTTGAAGGTCTCGACCTTGATCGCCCGGCTCTTGATATCGAATTCCGCCGCGAACTGACCGGACCCCACCAATGTGTTGTTGAGCCGGATCAATGCAACGTCGGCATTGAGCTGCGGCAGATTGGCGGTGTATTCCATATGCAGGTGTGGCATCGCAAGACTCCAGTGTGGCGACAGAAAGGTCGTACATATATCACAGCGGCGACCTGCTCTCCTGCGCGACTTTTCGGCAATCTGTCGCCCCTACCCTTGCAGGAGCCGCCGGAGGCCGCGATCTGTTGATCTTGCTTTCAACATAAAAGGCAAGGATTGCAGCCTTCGGCAGCTCCTGCGGAAAAGCGCTCGCCCTCAGGACACGCTGAGCGGCCGCTCGCTCATGAAGGCCTCCAGCCGTGAGCGCAGCCAGCGTTCTGCCGGGTCGCTGTCGACGTGACTGAGCCAGACCATCGACAGGTCCAGCGTCGGCGTCTTGAACGGAAACGGCTCCTTGAACAGCAACCCCGACGCGGCCATGGCCTCGGCGGTGTAATCCGGCAGGCTGGCGATCAGGTCGGTGCCGGCCAGCAATGCCGGCAAGGCGCTGTACTGCGGCACCGACAACACCACCTGCCGGGTACGCCCGAGCTCCGCCAGCCATTCGTCCGCGAATCCGCTGACGTTGGCGGTGTGAGACACCAGTACGTGCGGGCGGGCGCAATATTCATCGAGAGTCAGCGGCGTATCGGAGGCGTCGGCCCGCAGAATGCTCGGCTGAATGTGCCGCAACAATTTGCGCTTGGCGTTGGCCGGCAGGCCACGGGTCTGACTGATGCCGACGGTGATGTCGCCGGCAGCCAGCAAATCGGGAATTCGCCAGTAATCGACATGTTGCACGACAAACACCACATTCGGCGCCTCCTGACGCAGCGCGCGCAACAGCGGCGGCAACAGGCCGAACTCGACATCATCGGACAGGCCAATGCGAAAGGTCATGGTGCTGACGGCCGGATCGAAGTTGCGCGTCAGGCTCAGCGCTACCGACAGCGAATCCAGCGCAGGCTTCAGATGACGAAAGATATCCTCTGCACGGGCCGTCGGTTCCATGCGGTGCCCCACGCGGATGAACAGCGGATCGTTGAGCATCGTACGCAGCCGGTTGAGCGCCGAACTGATGGTCGGCTGGCCGAGAAACAGCTTCTCCGCCGCCCGCGTCACATTGCGCTCAAGCATCAGGGTCTCGAACACCACCATCAGGTTGATGTCGGCCTTGCGTAGTTCATTGCGATTCATCCCTTGCTCCCCGATCCCCAGATAGCCGGCAGTGTAGAAAGGCCTTGGGGGCGGCGTCCATCGCCACGATGGATCCGCTCACTGTCTAACACTTCGAGGTTTCTGGGTCGCACCTTTCAGAAACATCCGCCAACCATTGGAAACAATTGCCCAATAGCCAAAAACCTCGCCTGCGCTAGGCTTGCGTCGATGCGCCACACAGGCTGGCGCACACGTCTATCGCATGGAGCGAACTGAATGTATTTCGAGATTTACAGGCAATCCAGAGGCACCCCGAGCACCGGCAAAGGGCAATGGCGCTGGAGGCTGAGGGCGGGAAACCACGAGACCATCGCCAGTGGCGAGTCGTATGTGAACAAGGCGGATTGCTTACATGTGATCGAATTGATCAAAGCAGCGCGAGGGGAAACACCGATAAAGGAGATTTAAGCGCGCAACGGTACGCCTGACTTGATCAAACGCGAACAGGCGCTCTCGCGGTCATGACTGTCTGATGCAGGTGTAAGTTAACGCCTGCAAAACAACAAAGCCCCGCTGGTTTGATTCAGCGGGGCTTTGTTCCGGCTCTGCAGAGATTGGAACAGGCAAGACCTGGTCACGCGTTGCCAGATTGATCGCAGGAAACAAAAAAGCCCCGCAGCTTCTCAGCTACGGGGCTTTTTCTATGTAATGGCGGAGAGATAGGGATTCGAACCCTAGGTACCGGTGAAGGTACAACGGATTTCGAATCCGTCCCATTCGGCCACTCTGGCATCTCTCCAACGGCGCGCATCATAACAACACTTTCGCTGGTTGCGAACCCCCCAAACGAAATTTTTTCCGTGCTATCAGATGCTTGCGTCGATTAAAGCGGTACACCCAGACGATTGGCGACTTCTTCGTAGGCTTCGATGACGTCACCGAGGCCCTGACGGAAGCGGTCCTTGTCCATCTTCTTCTTGGTGTCCTTGTCCCACAGACGGCAGCCGTCCGGGCTGAACTCGTCGCCCAGGACGATCGAGCCGTCGCTGAACACGCCGAATTCAAGCTTGAAGTCGACCAGCAGCAGGCCGGCGTCATCGAACAGTTTGCTCAGGACTTCGTTGACCTTGAGCGACAGTTCTTTCATGCGCGCCAGTTGTTCGGTGGTGCCCCAGCCGAATGCCACGACGTGGGATTCGTTGATGAACGGGTCGCCCTTGGCGTCGTCCTTCAGGAACAGTTCGAAGGTGTAAGGGTTGAGCTTCATGCCCTCTTCAACGCCCAGGCGCTTGACCAGGCTGCCAGCGGCATAGTTACGCACAACGCACTCGACCGGAATCATGTCGAGCTTCTTCACCAGGCACTCGTTGTCGCCCAGCAGTTTGTCGAATTGGGTCGGAATGCCGGCCGCTTCGAGTTTCTGCATGATGAAGGCGTTGAACTTGTTGTTCACCATGCCTTTGCGGTCGAGCTGCTCGATGCGCTTGCCGTCGAACGCCGAGGTGTCGTTGCGAAACAGCAGGATCAAGCGGTCAGCGTCGTCGGTTTTGTAAACCGATTTGGCTTTGCCGCGGTAGAGTTCTTCACGTTTTTCCATGATGGGCTCCGCTTGCTAAGTAGGTGGGCTAGGCGATGTGGCGCCAGTCGAGCCCTGAATCTTGATCGGCCAGTTGCAGCCAGTCCGGATCGCACCCGAGGGTGTCGACAAAACATTGCCGGGCCAGTTGCGGCAGGTTGTTCTTGCTGCTCAGATGGGCCAGGACCAGGTGTTGCAGGCCCTGCCAGCCCAACTCGGCCACCAGGAATGCCGCCTGATGGTTGTTCAAATGTCCCAGCTCGCCGCCCACCCGCTGCTTGAGAAAGTACGGATAGTGACCACGGGCCAGCATGTCGCGGCAATGGTTGGACTCGATCATCAACGCATCGAGATCCCGATAACCGTCCAGCACCCGCTCGCAGTAGGAACCCAGGTCGGTCAGCAGGCCGAAGCGCCGCTGCTGTTGATCACTGAAGACGTACTGGGTCGGTTCCTGCGCATCATGGGCCACGGCAATGACCCCGATGTTCAGAGCACCGATCTGCAGTTGCTCGCCGCCGGCCAGATAGCCTGCGGGTTCAATCGGTTTGCGCATCCCGCGCAGTGTGCCGCGACTGAGGTAGACCGGCAGATTGTAGCGCCGAGACAGTAAACCCACGCCATGCACGTGGTCGGCATGTTCGTGGGTCACAAGTATCGCGCTCAGTTGCGCCGGGTGCACACCCAGGCGCAACAGGCGTTTTTCGGTTTCCCGCAGGGAAAAACCACAATCCACCAGCACATACGTATCAGCACTGGCGATCAGCGTGCCGTTCCCTTGGCTACCGCTGCCGAGAACGGCAAAACGCATGTGATCAGCCCAGATTGTCCTGAATCACGCTCAACACTTTGCGCGCCACGTCAGCCGGTGCGACGGTGTTGATGTTTTTCTCGACGGTCACCTGAATGCTCTCGCCAACCTTGCTCAGGCGAACCTGATAGCGCTCGGCGCGGGCTTCCACTTCTTCCTTGCTCGGCGCACTGCCGAACAGGCTGCTGAAGAAACCAGGCTTTTCATCTTTCTTCTCGGCTTTTTCGGCCAGGTTGATGTAGTACAGGCCCAGGCTGCGGTTGATGTCTTCAACGCGCCATTCACCCTGTTCCAGTGCACGGCCGACGCTCGACCAGGCACGGTCCAGATCGGTACCGACGTTCAACACCGGGTTACCGCTGCCGTCTTCGCTGAGGCTGACACGGCTCGGCGTATCGAAGTCACGGGAAGCAAGCATCGACACGGAACCGCCCTTCTCGGAGATACGGCTCATGCTCGCCAGCATGTCGTCGACCAGCGCTGCGTCCAGGCCAGTGTTGACCGAACGGTTGGTGAAGGCCACGTCGGCGGTGCTGCCGGCAGGACGCTCGGCGCTGACCACGTAGATTTCACTGGTGTTGCGCTGCACACCTGGCTCGATACGCACACGAACGCGGGTTTCGCTGTCGCTGGCGATACCGGCCGCGCTCAGGCGCTTGGCCATGGAGGCGGACAGTTCATCGGAATGCTGCCAGGTGGTGGTGAATTCACCGGTTTGCGGACGCTGTTCATCCAGACGGAAACCGTTGTCCTGGAAGAACTGCACAGCCACTGGCCAGACTTCGGCCGGCGGATGCTGTGCCACGACCCAACGTGAGTCACCGCTCTTCTGCAGCGAGTAATCGCTGGCATCGGCAACGGCCGACAACGGTTGAGGACGTGGAACGATGTACTCACCCTTGGCAGTGTCGTCAGCGACGTTGCGCGGGATCGGCAACAGCGGATCCAGACGTTTGGAGGTGCTGACATCCGGTGGCAGTTGCATCGGTGCAGTCTGTTGCGCTTGCAGGTAATCGCTTCCACGGTCGCGGAAATAACCTTCCGGCCCCCAGACCCATCCACAGCCGCTGGTGCTGGAGATAATCAAGGCAAGTGCGGAAAGTCCGGCCATTCGCTTCATGCGTTGTACTTCCTCAATTAAACCAGGACGCTGCACTGGCGCAGGGCCGAGCGAAGCGTTTCATGACAAGGTGCGCTCAGCCAGGTCAGCGGCAGGCGGATGCCTTCGTGCATCAGGCCCATTTCAACCAGAGCCCACTTGACCGGAATCGGGTTGGCTTCGATGAACAGGTCTTTGTGCAGCGGCATCAGTTTTTCGTTGATGGCCCGTGCGGTGTCGGCGTCGCCCTTGAGCGCGGCCTCACACAGGTCGGCCATTTCGCGCGGAGCGACGTTGGCAGTTACCGAGATGTTGCCTTTGCCGCCCAGCAGGATCAATTCGACGGCGGTCGGATCATCGCCGGACAGCACGATGAAGTCCTTGCTCACGCCGTCGATGATGGCCTTGGCGCGCTTGAGGTCGCCGGTGGCTTCCTTGATGCCGACGATGTTCGGCACGCTGGACAGGCGAATCACGGTCTCGGCCTGCATATCGCAGGAGGTGCGGCCGGGAACGTTGTAGAGAATCTGCGGAATGTCGACCGCTTCAGCGATGTGCTTGAAGTGCTGGTACAGACCTTCCTGAGTCGGCTTGTTGTAGTAAGGAACAACCAGCAGGCAGGCATCGGCGCCGGCTTCCTTGGCGTTGCGGGTCAGTTCGACGGCTTCGCGGGTGGAGTTGGCGCCAGTACCGGCGATGACCGGAATGCGCCCGGCAACCTGTTTGACCACGGCTTTGATCACGGCGATGTGTTCTTCTACATCAAGGGTTGCCGACTCGCCGGTAGTACCGACCGCGACAATGGCATGGGTGCCGTTCTTGAGATGGAAGTCCACGAGTTTGCTGAGGCTGTCCCAGTCCAGACGCCCTTGTGCATCCATGGGAGTGACCAGTGCCACCATACTGCCCGCAATCATGAAACCGCTCCTGCCGGAAAAAGAGAGCGGTAATGGTACTGGCGCCAAGATGCTTGCACAAGCGAAGTACTGCGCTGCCGCCATTCCCCTTGGCGTCGCTTTTCGCTACCCTTCAGACTTTGATCGGTACTGATCAGCTTGTACGCCGGGTTCCAGCCTCCCTTTTCGGCCTCCCAGGCCCCGTTCCTGCGTCGCATCGACGCGCTCCCGCTATAGTGGAGCGAGCCGCGAGCGCTGGCCGGGCCTTTTGAACGGACAGCCTGAACAGGCACGCAGGCCCGCTCCGACGACCAACGCCCGTCAACCTACCGACCGCTCATCGCTTTAGGAATGCTGCATGTCCACCCCCACAGTTCGCGAACAATTCCTTGTCATCAGTGCCCTTGGCGCCAACCCCATGGAGCTGACTAACGTCCTGTGCCGCGCCAGCCATGAAAATCGCTGCGCCGTCGTCACCTCCCGCCTGACCCGCCACGGCGAATGCAGTGCGCTGGTGCTGGAGATTTCCGGTAGCTGGGACGCGCTGGCCCGCCTCGAAGGCAGCCTGCCGGTTCTGGCCAAACGGCACGCTTTCACCGTCAACGTGGTGCGCAGTGCGGCGCTGGAAAACCGCCCGCAAGCGTTGCCGTACGTGGCTTATGTCAGCTCGGCGTATCGCCCTGACATCATCAATGAGCTGTGCCAGTTCTTCATGGATCACAACGTCGAGCTGGAAAACCTGACCTGCGACACGTATCAGGCACCCCAGACCGGCGGCACCATGCTCAACGCCACGTTCACCGTGACGCTGCCGGCCGGCACACAGATCAGCTGGCTGCGCGATCAGTTCCTCGACTTCGCCGACGCGATGAACCTGGATGCGCTGATCGAACCCTGGCGCCCACAAAACCCAATGTAAGGAAGCTTTCATGGCCGTTGTCATCGACCAACCGGTTACGGATTTCGAAGCCCCTGCCACCAGCGGGCAGACCGTCAGCCTGTCTGCCCTGAAAGGCAAGCAAGTGGTGATCTACTTCTACCCGAAAGACAGCACTCCGGGCTGCACCACTGAAGGCCAGGGTTTTCGTGATCAGTACGCGGCATTCCAGGCAGCCAATACGGAAATTTTCGGTATCTCCCGCGACAGCCTGAAGTCCCACGAAAACTTCAAGTGCAAGCAGGCGTTTCCGTTCGAGCTGATCAGCGACAAGGACGAAGCCGTTTGCCAGCTGTTCGACGTGATCAAGTTGAAGAAGCTGTACGGCAAGGAATACCTGGGCGTTGATCGCAGCACGTTCCTGATCGACAAGAACGGTGTACTGCGCCAGGAATGGCGCGGCGTGAAAGTGCCGGGGCATGTGGATGCGGTGCTGGCAGCGGCTCAGGATTTGAATAAAGCCTGATGTTTTGGCGTCGCTCTCACTGACGCCATCGCTGGCAAGCCGGCCACCACAGGTTTTGTATGCGCCTGAAACCCTGTGGGAGCTGGCTTGCCAGCGATGAGACCCCAAGCCTCAGCCCGATTTACAGCAAAGGCGCCACCACCGGTTCCTTGCGCGGCCAGGCATCAAGCACAGCCTTGAACAGCGTCGCCAGCGGGATCGCAAAGAACACCCCCCAAAAGCCCCACAGCCCGCCAAACAACAGCACTGCACAAATGATCGCCACCGGGTGCAGGTTGACCGCCTCCGAAAACAGCAGCGGCACCAGCACGTTGCCGTCCAGCGTCTGAATGATCCCGTAGACCGCCATCAGATAGATGAACTGATCGCTCCAGCCCCACTGGAACAAGGCGATCAACAGCACGGGCACCGTCACCACCACAGCGCCGACATAAGGCACCACCACCGAGACACCCACCAGCAACGCCAGCAGCGCCGCGTAATTGAGCCCCAGCGCAACGAAGGCGATGTAAGTCACGCCACCGCAAATTACGATTTCGATCACCTTGCCGCGAATGTAGTTGGCGATCTGCCGGTTCATTTCCTGCGCGACCCGGGTGATCAGCGCGCGCTCGCGGGGCAAATAGCCGCGCACCCACTCGCCGATCATCGACCGGTCCTTGAGGAAGAAGAACACCAGGATCGGCACCAGCACCAGATAGATCATGATGTTGACCAGCAGCGGCAGGCTCGATAGCGAAAACGTCAGCGCCCATTGCCCGAACTTGCCGATCTCGCCACGCGCCGCTTCGATGGCCTGCAGCACCTGCTCATCGGAGACCAGATGCGGGTACCGCTCTGGCAGCAGCAGGAGCAACGATTGCCACTTGGCAAGCATGCCCGGCAGTTCGTTGAACAGCGTGATCACCTGATGCCAGAGCAACGGCAGCACCACGACGATAAACAGCATCAGCACGCCCATGAACAGCGCAAATACCAGCCCCACCGCCGCACCACCCGGCACCCGCAGTCGCTCGAGCGTCACCACCAGGCCCTGCATCAGATAAGCGAGCACCATCCCGGCCAACACCGGGGCCAGCATTCCGCCGAGGGTGAGCACAGCCGTGAAGGCGAGAATCAACAGCACCGCCAGCACCACCGCCTCTTCATCGGAAAAGTAGCGCTGAATCCAGTCGCGTAACACTTTGAACATCAATAATCCTCAGGGCTTTTACGCTGTCGGTTTCAGGCTTTTTTCAACCAGTAACGGTAAACACCGGCGTCGTCTTCTTCGCGCAGCAGCGCATGACCGGCCAAGCGGGCGAAGGTGCGGAAATCGCGTTGCGAGCCCGCATCCGTGGCGATCACCTTGAGCACCGCACCGCTCGGGAGCTTGTTGAGTTCCATTTTTGCCTTGAGTAACGGCAACGGACAATTAAGGCCACTGGCGTCCAGTTCCACGTCATGGGCTACAGCGTCAGTCATTGCGTCACTCCGGATCAGGTCATTCGAGCTGCCTAGAATATCTGGTCGCAAGCCCGGTGTCCGGCTACAGTAAGGTCTTTGTCTTCTAAGGCTTTGTGCATGACTTTTCTGCGCCCTACCCTGCTGACGCTCGCTTGCCTGCTCGCCTCACCGGGCTTTGCCGACGATCTGCCGTCACTTGGCGACGCCAGTTCTGCCATTGTCTCGCCGCAACAGGAATACCAGCTCGGTCGGGCCTGGCTGGCCATGCTGCGCAGCCAGGTTGCACAGCTCAACGATCCGCAGCTCAAGGACTACGTCGAATCCAGCGTCTACAAGCTGGTGGAAACCAGTCAGGTCACCGACCGCCGCCTTGAATTCATTCTGATCAACAGCCCGCAACTCAACGCCTTCGCGGCGCCGGGCGGCGTGGTCGGGGTCAACGGCGGCCTGTTCCTCAATGCACAGACCGAAGGCGAATACGCTTCGGTACTGGCCCACGAACTGGCTCACTTGTCGCAACGTCACTTTGCCCGCGGCGTCGAGGCGTCCCAGCGGATGCAGGTGCCGATGATGGCAGCCCTGCTGGCCGGGATCGTCATCGCCGCAGCCGGCGGCGGTGACGCCGGCATCGCGACCATCGCCGGCACCCAGGCGGCGGCGATTCAGTCACAACGCACATTCTCCCGTCAGAACGAACAGGAAGCCGACCGCATCGGCATCCTCAATCTGGAAAAGGCCGGGTACGACCCGCGCTCGATGCCGACCATGTTCGAACGCCTGATGCGCCAGTATCGCTTCGACGCCAAGCCGCCGGAGTTCCTGCTGACTCACCCGGTCACTGAATCGCGTATCGCCGACACCCGCAACCGTGCCGAACAGGCCAAACCCGGCGGCATCGAAGACAGCCTGCGCTATCAACTGATCCGCGCGCGCGTGCAACTGATCTACGAAGAAACCCCGGGGCTGAGTGCCAAACGCTTCCGTGCACAACTGGATGAGAACCCGAAGAACAACGTCGCACGCTACGGTCTGGCAATCGCCCAGATCAAGGGCGGCCAGTTGAACGAGGCTCGGGAGAATCTCAAGCCACTGCTGGCAGCGGCGCCGAACGAAATCATCTACAACCTTGCGCAGGTCGATCTGGACATCACCAATAATCGCCTGGCAGATGCGCAATCGCGGGTGGACCGGATGCTCACGCAGTATCCGGGCAACTATCCACTGAATCAGGTGCGCGTGGATCTACTGCTCAAGCAGAACCGCACAGCCGATGCCGAGAAGGCCCTGGAAGGCTTGCTCAAGTCGCGCCCGGATGATCCGGACGTCTGGTATCAGGTCGCTGAAACCCGGGGCTTGTCAGGCAACATCATCGGTTTGCATCAGGCGCGCGCCGAGTACTTTGCACTGGTCGGCGATTACCGTCAGGCGATCCAGCAACTGGATTTTGCCAAGCGCAAGGCAGGCAGCAACTTCCCGCTGTCGTCGCGTATTGATGCCCGCCAGCGCGAGCTGATGGAGCAGGAGCGCATGATCAAGGACATGATGGGCTGATTCTGTCTTTCGGCAAAAAGCTTCAGGCATAAAAAACCGCCTCTTTCGAGGCGGTTTGTTTTTGCCTTCGGCGCTGAATTATTCAGCCAGCTTGAAGGTGATGAAGCTCGCGCGACCTTGACGCAGAACCCGCATCGACACCGAACGGTTCTTCGGCAGTGCCTTGGCGATGTCGGCGAACTCCTTGGTGGAGCCGATGGCCTGGTTGTTCAGGTGAGTGATCACGTCACCCGGCTGCAGACCGATCAGGGCCGCAGGACCATCCTGCACTTCCTTGATCACCACACCACCTTTAAGGTCGTAGGTTTTCTTCTGCTCGGCGGTCAGCTCGCCTACCGAAACACCAAGGCGATTGCTGGTGCTTTCAGTGCCCGACTTCGGCAGCGCGTCCAGCGCCTTGTCTTCGTCCGGAATCGCACCCACCGTCAGCTCGACGTTCTTGCGCTTGCCTTCACGAATCACTTCAAGATTGGCTTTCGCGCCCGCCTTCAGTGCGCCGACCAGATGCGGCAGGTCAGCGGACATGACAATCGGCTGGCCGTTCATGCTCAGAATCACGTCACCGACTTGCAGACCGCCCTTGGCCGCCGGACCGTCATCCTGGATCTGTGCCACCAGCGCACCGGCCGGTTTTTCCAGACCGAACGACTCGGCCAGATCCTTGTTCACTTCCTGAATGACCACACCAAGCCAGCCGCGGCTGACCTTGCCACCGCTCTTCAACTGGTTGGACACATCCATCGCCACGTCGATCGGAATGGCGAATGACACGCCCATGAAGCCACCGGAACGGGTGTAGATCTGCGAGTTGATCCCGACCACTTCACCATTCAGGTTGAACAGCGGACCACCGGAGTTACCCGGGTTGATCGGCACGTCGGTCTGGATGAACGGCACGTAGTTTTCGTTCGGCAGGCTACGGCCCACGGCGCTGACGATGCCTTGGGTCACGGTGTGGTCAAAGCCGAACGGCGAACCGATAGCAACGACCCACTGGCCGGCTTTCAGGTCTTGGGATTTGCCAAGCTTCAGCACTGGCAGATCCTTGCCTTCGATTTTCAGCAGCGCCACGTCGGAACGTGGATCGGTGCCGATCAGTTTGGCTTTCATTTCACTGCGGTCGGCGAGACGGACGAGGATTTCGTCGGCATCGGCGATCACGTGGTTGTTGGTCAGAATGTAGCCATCCGGAGAGATGATGAAGCCCGAACCCAACGATTGCGCTTCACGCTGACGATCACCACGCGGCGAGCGCTGTTGAGGCGGCATGCCACGTTCGAAGAACTCGCGCAGCATCGGCGGCAAGCCTTCCAGGTCTGGCATCTGCTGGTTGACCTTGCGATCCGGCAGTTTCTGCGTGGTACTGATGTTCACCACAGCTGGCGAAGCTTGTTCGACCAATTGGGTGAAGTCAGGCAGATCAGCTGCTTGCGCAGCAGGTACAGCCTGACCGAGCAACAGCACGGTGGCGAAAATGGAGAGATAAGATTTCAAACTTGGTATCGACATACAGCTCCCGTTACGACGAGCAGGGTTAAGCGATATGGAGCAAGGAACACCGGAAACCACCGACCGGCATTTTTGTTCCGGGAACAACAAACAAGGCCAGAGCCGTGAGGCTCTGACCTATAAAAAATTTTCAGGTGTTTTGCAAATGAAAATGCTCAGCAAACATTTCTACGTCTCGGCGACGAAGTGGGAATGACTGAAATCAGCTCACTGCTTGCTGGTTGCAGTGCCATCATTGTTACGCATCGACAGCGCAATTCGTTCGGCTGTGCCAATAGGAATCTCGCCCACCACCGTCACCATCATTTCGCCTTGTGGCGTCGTCAGGCGGCGGGACACGGCAACGGTCGGGCCCAATTGCGTACGGGTATCGGTGACCGTAGCGCCATTCAAAGGCTCGAGGAAAACCGAGAAACGCGCCAGACCGTCGTCATACAGCAAGCTGTTGACCTGAGTCTTGGTTTCCGGATCCTTGTGCGACGTGCTGCTGATCAGTTCGAAACCCGGTGGCAACCAGTCGGAATGCCAGACCTGAGCGGTCTTCATGGCTGAAGCCTTGTCACTGTCCAGCGTGACTGGCTTGCAGTCGGCGTCAGCCAGCAAATCCTTGTCCGAAGGAACTTCGTCGGTATTGAGGCTGGTGAACTGGAATCGCTCCAGCAACTGCCCCTTGTCGTTCAGCAGCAACGACTTGAGCGGCAGGCCGGTCTGTTTGTCCAGATGCAGCTCGAAGCCGTAGCGATGCTGATCGCGAGGCGTCAGCGATACGATCACTGCGTCCCGCCCGGCCACGCGCGATTTGCCAATGACGGCAAGGTCATACCAGTTTTTCAGCTTCTGGGGATCGAGAGAACGAGCAGTAGAGTTTGGAGAATCTCCCAACCCCGCAATCAGGGTGCCGCTGACGCATTGAGTATGTCCATCAATGCGCACGACTTCCTGTGCCGAACCGTCGAGCTGGAGCAAACGCTCGCGGACCTGGCCATTCTGGACACGATGCCAGATGTTGTGGGTAGAAAAACTACCGTTGCGCTCGTAAACGAAGGTGCCGTGAAAGCTTTGCCGCTGCTCGGCCTGGCCCAGCCGGGTCAACCAGTCCTGGGCGTCATCAGCGTGGGCTGGAACAATGAACCAGCCACTGAGCAGAAGCGAAAGTAGAGGTATGGCGCGCATGATCCTCCTTAACGGTTTTCCAGGCTTGCGGCACGCGCATAAGGCAGTGCGCTTTCAGTACCTTTCAGTGCAGCCTGCTGAGCGTGCTGACGCAGATAGCCTGGCAGACGCTGGTCATGCCAGCCTGGCTGACCTTGCAATACGCCATTGGCCATTGGGCCAGTCGCTTCGGAACTCTCACTGTAGCCTGCCAGAACAGCCGGGCCTTTGACCTGTGGAGTGGCCAGGGTTGGCTGATTGGATTGCTGAGCCAGTTCGGCACCAGCGATTTCGTCCTGGTTGTACAGACGCACACCCGCCAGCACGGCAACGGTCACCGAGGCTGCAACAGCCAGACGACCAAGGCTGCGCCATGGGCTGCGGGATACTTTGGCCGGAGCCGTTTCGTCTTCCAGCGCAGCAGACACTGCCGCAGCGATATCCAGACGTGGAAGCAGCAAATCCTTGTGCATGGCTGCCCGAGCGATCTGGTAACGAGCCCAGGTCTCACGGGTATCCACATCATCCAGTGCATTGAGCACTCGACGCAATTCCAGTTCGTCCGCTTCGTTATCCATCACTGCGGACAGCGATTCCTGCAGGGCTTCACGACTCATGGCGTTCCTCTCTTGGCTGTCGCCGCTGTCTCAGTTTTCCTGCAACAACGGCTGCAGGGCTTTATCGATGGCCTCCCGAGCGCGGAAAATCCGGGAGCGCACGGTACCCACCGGGCATTGCATGACGCTCGCAATGTCCTCGTAACTCAGACCATCGAATTCACGTAAAGTTAAAGCCGTACGCAAATCCTCTGGCAGTTGCTGAATGGTTCGATGGACGGTGCCTTCGATCTCATCCCGCAGCAGTGCTCGTTCTGGTGATTCGAGATCCTTGAGGCCGTGATCGCCATCGTAGAACTCTGCATCTTCGGAACTGACATCGCTATCCGGCGGCCGGCGGCCGCGTGAAACCAGGTAATTCTTCGCCGTGTTAATGGCAATACGGTACAGCCACGTATAAAACGCACTGTCGCCGCGAAAGTTTCCAAGTGCTCGATACGCCTTGATAAAGGCTTCCTGAGCCACGTCCTGGGCTTCATGGGTGTCGTGCACGAAACGCACGATCAACCCGAGAATTTTGTGCTGATACTTCAGCACCAGCAGATCGAAAGCTCGCTTGTCGCCACGCTGAACGCGCTCGACCAGCTGCTGATCCTCTTCCTGGGTTAGCATGAACACTCCTCGATAAGCCCGGAGGAGGCTTGCACAACTAAACGACCAGACTTGCAAACATAGACTCGGGCTTTTCGCAAAAGTTCTCCCCCTCCAAGCAAGTTTCCTGCGGGCTCTGATTTGGCACGCACGAAAAACGCAGCTCGGGATAAACCGGCTGCGCGAATAATCTTGTCATCGGTTTCGCCGGCAGGAATCTAACTGCAGATTCCGCACTGAAGCCGACACGTCCCTTGTTTCTGGCACCGACTATTGATCTTGGGCCTTTGGCAAAAGTTCCAATTATTTATAGCCGGACCGATCCGACATTGGGCAACCCTGCGCTGAAAAATCCTGTTTCAACGCCGATACAGTCGTCTTTTCGCGAACCCGGCGAAAAAAACTTCCGACGAAGCACCCGGCTTTTTTCGTCACAGTAGTTTCACAATGCCATATCGGCGCGGCTATTGTGCCGCCCCACCCCTCTATATACTAGTGGGCTGTGTGGCTGCCTTGACTCGCCGACCCAGCTGTCTTGCGCCAACCCCGATCCGGGTCGCTTTGAGCGGAATCCTGAAATGAGCCAACAGTTCCAACACGATGTTCTGGTCATTGGCAGCGGTGCTGCCGGTTTGAGTCTCGCGCTGACCCTGCCGGGTCATTTGCGCATTGCCGTATTGAGCAAGGGCGATCTCGCCAACGGTTCAACCTATTGGGCCCAGGGCGGCGTCGCCGCCGTGCTCGACGATACCGATACTGTCGAATCCCACGTTGATGACACCCTCAATGCCGGCGGCGGTCTGTGCCATGAAGATGCCGTCCGGTTCACTGTCGAGCACAGCCGTGAAGCGATCCAGTGGCTGATCGACCAAGGCGTGCCGTTCACCCGCGATGAACAGTCCGGCACCGAAGACGGCGGATTCGAATTCCACCTGACCCGCGAAGGCGGCCACAGCCATCGGCGCATCATCCACGCGGCCGACGCGACCGGTGCAGCCATTTTCAAAACCCTGCTGGCCCAGGCCAGGGAACGTTCCAACATCGAATTGCTCGAGCAGCGGGTTGCCGTCGATCTGATCACCAAGCGTCGTCTGGGACTGGATGGCGACCGTTGCCTGGGTGCCTACGTGCTCAACCGGGCCACCGGCGAGGTCGATACCTACGGCGCCCGTTTCGTGATCCTCGCCTCGGGGGGCGCCGCCAAGGTCTACCTCTATACCAGCAACCCCGATGGCGCCTGCGGGGATGGCATTGCCATGGCCTGGCGTTCCGGCTGCCGGGTGGCGAACCTGGAATTCAACCAGTTCCACCCCACCTGCCTGTATCACCCGCAGGCCAAGAGTTTTCTGATCACCGAGGCCTTGCGTGGCGAAGGCGCGCATTTGAAATTACCGAACGGCGAGCGCTTCATGCACCGCTTCGACAAGCGTGCCGAGCTGGCTCCACGGGACATCGTCGCCCGGGCCATCGACCATGAAATGAAGCGCCTGGGTATCGACTGCGTCTACCTCGACATCAGCCACAAGCCCGAGGCCTTCATCAAGAGCCACTTCCCGACCGTCTACGAGCGCTGCCTTGGCTTCGGCATCGACATGACGAAACAGCCGATCCCCGTCGTACCCGCCGCGCACTACACCTGCGGCGGGGTGATGGTCGACCAGAATGGCCGCACCGACGTCACGGGCCTGTACGCCATTGGCGAAACCAGCTTCACCGGCCTGCACGGCGCCAACCGCATGGCCAGCAACTCGCTGCTCGAATGTTTCGTGTATGCGCGCTCGGCTGCAGCCGACATCGTTGCGCAACTGGATGATGTCGCCGCGCCAAGCACCCTGCCCGTATGGGACGCCAGCCAGGTGACCGACTCGGACGAGGACGTGATCATCGCGCACAACTGGGACGAATTGCGGCGGTTCATGTGGGACTACGTCGGTATCGTGCGCACCAACAAGCGCCTGCAACGGGCTCAGCACCGTGTGCGCCTGCTGCTGGACGAAATCGACGAGTTCTACAGCAATTACAAAGTCAGCCGCGACCTGATTGAGCTGCGCAACCTGGCCCAGGTCGCCGAACTGATGATCAGCTCAGCGATGGAGCGCAAGGAAAGTCGCGGCCTGCATTACACCCTCGACTATCCCGACCTTCTGCCCGAGGCGCTCGACACTATTCTGGTGCCGCCCACCTACGTCGGCTGAACTTGAGCCGGACCCGCAGGCGTCGGTGCAAGTCCGCCGCCTGCGAGTCACGCGGTACGCAGACCGATCTGACCCGCCATTCCCCACGCAAACGAAAGCGCAGCACCACGATCAGTGGCAGCGCCAGGCTGTCCGGGCGCAGTTGTACAGCCTGCCAGCCATCGGCCTGATTCCACAGTTGCCAGCCATCGGCATCCCGACGCAACCCTCGAAACGCCCTTGGATGGCTCAGCAGAACTTGCCGTGGCAGTACCCGAAAAGCGTGCGCAAGACAGGCGAAAGCCCCGAGCACACTGGCCCAGAGCGGAATCGAAAGCAGAAACAAGGCACCCAGTGCGAACGCCTGGGCCAACAGATACACCGCCAGCAACTGCCTTGAGGCGTGCCAGCGGCATTCGAACGAGTTACTTGGGCTGAACACGGTCCAGAATCATGCGAACCATGCGCTGCAGCTCAGGATCTTCAGACTCGCTGCGCTCCATGAACCAGCCGAACATGTCCTGATCCTCACACTCCAGCAGGCGAACGTACAATGCGCGATCGACCTCGTTCAGATCGGCATAAACCTCTTTCACGAACGGCACCAGCAACACGTCTAGCTCAAGCATGCCGCGGCGGCTGTGCCAAAAGAGGCGATTCAGTTCAACTTGTTCGACCATGGGGCCCTCCTCAAATTTGCCGGCAAGTATACAGGCCCGGCGCGGGCCGCACAGTCGGCTTTGGTCGGGCACTACCGATCCTTTATCAACTACCCATTTCAACAACGCGCCCTTATGATGTGCCCCAGTCTATTTACCCTGCGATGACCCATGGCCGATTCTGCTTTTTTCTGCACCCTGTCTCATGAAGGCGTTCTCGCGGTTCGCGGCGCGGATGCCGGAAAATTCCTGCAAGGCCAACTGACCTGCAATATCAATTACCTGAGCGACACCCGGGCCAGCCTCGGCGCCCGCTGCACGCAGAAAGGCCGGATGCAGTCGAGCTTCCGCATCCTGCTCGAGGGTGACGGCGTGGTGCTGGCGATGGCCAGCGAGTTGCTGGAGCCGCAACTGGCGGACCTGAAAAAGTATGCGGTGTTCTCCAAATCGAAACTCACCGACGAAAGCGCGGCCTGGGTGCGCTTTGGCCTGGAGCATGGCGATACCGCCCTGACCAGCCTCGGCCTCGATCTGCCAGCCGAAACCGACAGCGTCGTGCGCAACGAAGGGTTGATCGCCATTCGCGTCTCGCCGCAGCGCGCCGAACTCTGGGCGCCGGCCGATCAGGCTGATGCGAGCAAAGCCAGACTGGCCGCAGCCCTGCCCGAAGCCGGGCTGAATCAATGGCTGCTGGGCCAGATCCGCGCCGGTATCGGCCAGGTCATGTCGACCACCCGCGAGCTGTTCATCCCGCAAATGCTCAACCTGCAAGCCGTCGGCGGCGTAAGTTTCAAGAAAGGCTGCTACACCGGCCAGGAAATCGTCGCGCGCATGCAGTACCTGGGCAAACTCAAGCGCCGTCTGTATCGACTGAGCCTCGACACTGCCCAATTGCCAGAGCCTGGCACCCCGCTGTTCGCACCGAGCCACAACAGCTCCATCGGTGAAGTGGTGCTGGCTGCCCACACCGGGCAAAACATTGAACTACTGGCGGTGCTGCAGGCCGAAGCTGCCGAAGCGGGCGACCTGCATGTGGGCAGCCTCGAAGGGCCCGCCCTGCATTTGCTCGATTTGCCCTACGAACTGGATCGCGACCGCGAAATCCAGCGCTGATCGCAGCGGTTGGTTGCAACACCTTAGAGAGTCTAAATGAGCGAACTGGCGGAAAAGGTCCAACAGGATTTGGTTGAGGCCATCGATAACGATGACCTGGTTCTGCCAACGTTGCCGGAAGTGGCCCTGCAGATTCGCAAGGCCGCTGAAGACCCGGAAATCAGCGTCAGCGACCTGAGTAAAGTGATCGGCCGAGACACGGCGCTGTCGGCGCGCCTGATCAAAGTGGTCAACAGCCCCCTGCTGCGAGCCGCACAGGAAGTCACCGACCTGCACACCGCCATTACCCGCCTGGGTATCAACTACAGCAGCAACCTGGCAATCGGGCTGGTGATGGAGCAAATCTTCCACGCCCGCTCCGAGGTGGTTGAACAGAAGATGCGTGAAGTCTGGCGCAAGAGTCTGGAGATCGCCGGTGTCAGCTACGCGCTGTGTCGGCGCTACACCCAGCTCAAGCCCGATCAGGCCGCGTTGGGCGGGCTGGTGCATCAGATTGGCGTACTGCCGATTCTGACCTACGCCGAAGACCATTACGAACTGCTGTCAGATCCTGTCAGCCTCAACCATGTGATTGATCACATTCACCCGCTGCTGGGCGACAAGTTGCTGCGTGTCTGGGAGTTTCCGGAACGGCTGGTGGAACTGCCTGGGCGTTATCAGGACTTCAAGCGCGATTCGACGACCATCGACTATGTCGATCTGGTGCAAGTGGCGAGCCTGTACTGCCACAAGGACACCGACCATCCGTTTGGGCGGATTGATCCGCTCAGCGTTCCGGCATTTCGCAAGTTGGGGATTGATCCGGAGAACGAGGCGCTGTGCGCGGATCTGGAAGAATCGCGGACGATGTTTTACTGATCCGAAACCGAGACGCCCCGTTCGCAAGCAAACCGCTCCCACAGGAGACAGCATTCGTCTGTGGGAGCCGGCTGGCTCGCGAAGAAGTCATGACAAACCACAGCAACTCAGCCGGCAATAAAACTGACCCGCACTTTAAGCCCCGCCTGCTCGCCATCATGTAGCGTGATCTGCGCCAGGTGCGCGCGACAGATTTCCCCGACAATCGCCAGCCCCAGCCCTGAACCGGCCACCTGCTGATTGCGCCGGTAGAAGCGCTCGAACACTCGATCGCGCTCCTGCAGCGGGATCCCCGGTCCGTCATCCTCGACCTCAAGCACCGCTGGCGCCGTCACCCGCAAAATCACATTACCGCCCGGCGGCGTGTGGGCCAGTGCGTTGTCCACCAGATTGCTCAGCAATTCATTCAGCAGCGTCGGCTCACCGCGCAGCCACACCGGTTCATCCGCCTCCAGCGCCAGCGCCACCCCGCGTTTGTGCGCCAGCGGTGCCATGGCCATGCCCAACTCGCGGGCCAACTGGCTCAGATCGAGCAACTGCGCACCGCCCTCGGCAATCGCCCGCGCGCCGTTTTCGACCCGCGCCAGCGACAGCAATTGATTGGCCAGATGGGTCAGACGGTCAGTGCTTTGCGCTGACGACTCCAGCGTGCTGTGCCAGGTTTGCGGATCATTCGAGCGCAGGCCCAGTTCCAGCCGCGCCTTCAACGCCGCCAGCGGCGTGCGCAATTCGTGGGCGGCATCGGCGATAAACTGCGCCTGCCGTTCGAACTGGCCCCGCAGGCGCTCGGTGAAATGATTGAGGCCGCGCACCAGCGGCCACAGTTCATGCTGCACTTCCACCAATGGCAGCGGACGTAAATCGTCGGGTTGACGCTCCTCCACCGCGGTGCGCAAACGCTCCAGTGGACGCAACGCGGCACTGACCGCAAACCACACCAACAGCAACGCACCGATCGCCAGCATGCCCAGGCGCAACAAAGTGTCGGCCGCCAGACTGCGGGCCATGCTGACCCGGGCTTCGTCGGTTTCGGCCACGCGGATTTCCGCCATGCCATTCATGTTCGGCTCGGTGACCGCTTTCAACAGACTGACCACACGCACGTTCTGCCCGCGGTAGGTCGCGTTATAGAAGCGCGCCAGAGCCGGATAATCATCGGTTCTGGGGGTGCCGGGCGGCGGGCCTGGCAGGTTTTCATAACCGGAAATCAGCTTCTGATGGATGTCATTGACCTGGTAGTAAATCCGCCCGGCGCTGTCGTAAGCAAACGTGTCGAGCGCCACGTAAGGCACATCGGCGCTCAGGGTGCCGTCGCGTTGCGACAAACCCGCCGCGATAGTGCGCGCCGAAGCCAGCAATGTGCGGTCATACGCTGTGTCGGCGGCTTCGCGACCATTCCAGTAAGCACTCAAGCCGCTGGCGAGCATCAGCACCACCAGCAGCAACGCGAGGTTCCACAGTAACCGCCAGCGCAGGCTGCTGGGCTTATGCATCGCGGCTTTCCAGCAAGTAGCCGAGGCCACGGAAGGTCACGATAGCCACCGGTTGGCCGTCGAGTTTCTTGCGCAACCGGTGCACGTAGATTTCGATGGCATCGGGGCTGGCCTCTTCATCAAGGCCAAACACCTGCGCGGCCAATTGTTCCTTGCTCATCACCCTGCCCGGCCGGGCGATCAGGGCTTCCAGCACGGCCTGCTCGCGGGAGGTCAGCGTGAGCAACTCTTCGCCGAGGGTGAAACGCCGGGTGTCGAGGTCATAGGCCAGCACACCGCAGCGCTGTTGCCGCTCGCCGCCGAGCACACTGCGCCGCAACAGGGCTTTGACCCGTGCTTCCAGTTCCGTCAGTTCGAACGGTTTGGCCAGGTAATCGTCAGCGCCTAGATTCAACCCGTGCACGCGATCCTTCACATCGCTGCGCGCCGTCAGCATCAGCACCGGGAGATTTTTCCCGCGTGCCCGCAAACGCGCCAGCACTTCAAAACCGTCCATGCGTGGCAGGCCGACATCAAGGATCGCGACCGCGTATTCCTCGCTGCCCAGCGCCAGATCGGCGGCCACGCCATCGTGCAACACATCCACGGTCAGACCGGTGCTCTTGAGCGCCTGAGCGACACTTTCGGCCAGTTGCAGATGGTCTTCGACGAGCAGAACACGCATGGTTTTTTACCTCGTTCAGGGATGGCCGACGCCACGCTTTGCCGCGGAGTTTACAGCCGCCACCGCCGCTGTGAAGCCCGAAAACCGTGAAAGCCAGCTGAAAGGTTAGTGAAAGGTTAGCCCGTTAGAGTCGTGCTACGGACAGTCCCGACTGCCGTCGCTGATGCCACACAGCGCAAAGAAAAACGCCTCGAAGCGTTTTCGACCAATAAGAACAATAAACGGAGTACACCCGCATGCAGTCCGTGCAGCCTCAGGCGTCCACGCCTGTTCGCCCTTCCCGCTTCAGCCACGCCACCCTCGCCAGTGCCGCCGCCCTCGCCGGTTTTTCGCCGCTGAGCTACGCCGACTTTATCGAAGACAGTTCCGCCACTTTCGAAACCCGCAACATGTACTTCAACCGCGACTTTCGCGACGGCACCAGTGCCCAGCAAAGCAAACGGGATGAATGGGCACAAGGGTTCATGCTCAACCTGCAGTCGGGTTACACCGACGGCACCGTGGGGTTCGGTGTCGATGCGTTGGGCATGCTGGGCGTCAAACTCGATTCGAGCCCGGACCGCACCGGCACCGGCCTGCTGCCGACCCACGATGACGGGCGCGCCGCCAACGAATACTCCAAGGTCGGCCTGACCGGGAAAATGAAAATCTCTGCCACTGAACTGAAAGTCGGCAGCCTGATTCCTGAGCTGCCGATCCTCAAGCCGAACGACGGGCGCATCCTGCCGCAGACCTTTGAAGGCGGCCTGCTGACCTCTAAAGAGATCAAGAACCTGACGTTCACCGGTGGCCGCCTGGAAAAAGCCAAGGACCGTGACAGCACCGACTTCGAGGACATTGCCCTCAACAACAAGAACAGCCGCTTCGCCGGCACTGCGGTCGGCAAACATTTCGATTTTGGCGGCGTCGATTACAAGTTCACCGACAAGATCACCGGCAGTTACCACTTCGCCCAACTCGACGAAGTCTACAACCAGCACTTCTTCGGCCTGGTCGCCTCGCGTCCGATGGGCCCCGGTACGTTTGCCACCGACCTGCGCTTTGCGGTCAGCGATGATCAGGGCGCGGCCCGTGGCGGCAAGATCGACAACCGCTCGCTCAACGGTCTGGTCAGCTACGCCCTGAGTGGCCACAAACTCAGCGCCGGCTACCAGCACATGTCCGGCGACAGCGCTTTCCCGTATGTCGATGGCAGCGACCCGTACCTGGTCAACTTCGTGCAGATCAACGACTTCGCCGGCGCTGAAGAACGCTCCTGGCAGGCGCGCTACGACTTTGACTTCGCCAAACTCGGCATTCCTGGCCTGAGCTTCATGAGTCGTTACCTGAGCGGTGACAACATCAAGCTCAAGAACGGCGAAGAAGGCAAAGAGTGGGAGCGCAATACCGAGATCAAATACGTAGTACAAAGCGGCGCCTTGAAGGATGTCGCCGTGCGTTTGAGGAATGCCACCTACCGCTCCAACTACTCCGCTCGCGATGCAGACGAAGTGCGTTTGCTGGTGAGCTATAGCGTTGCCCTTTGGTAATTCAGTACGTCCATAACAACAACTCCCAAGGAGACATAGATGAACTTATCACTGCGTAAAGTTGCTCTAGCCGCTGGCGTCATGCTGTTCGCCGGCCAACTCATGGCCGAACCGAAACGTCCGGAATGCATCGCCCCCGCCTCCCCCGGCGGTGGTTTCGACCTGACCTGCAAACTGGCGCAAAGCGCGCTGGTCAACGAAAAACTGCTGACCAAACCGATGCGCGTGACCTACATGCCCGGCGGTGTCGGCGCGGTGGCGTACAACGCCGTGGTCGCCCAGCGTCCGGCCGACGCCGGCACACTGGTGGCGTGGTCCAGCGGCTCGTTGCTCAACCTGGCGCAGGGCAAGTTCGGTCGTTTCGATGAAACCAACGTGCGCTGGCTGGCAGCGGTCGGCACCAGCTACGGCGCCATCGCGGTCAAAAGCGATTCGCCCTACAAGACCCTCGACGATCTCGTTCAGGCCCTGAAGAAAGATCCAAGCTCGGTGGTGATCGGTTCCGGCGGCACCGTCGGCAGCCAGGACTGGATGCAAACCGCACTGATCGCCAAGGCTGCCGGGATCAACCCGCGCGACCTGCGTTACGTCGCGCTCGAAGGCGGCGGCGAAATCGCCACCGCCCTGCTCGGCGGTCACATTCAGGTCGGCAGTACCGACATCTCCGACTCCATGCCGCACATCCAGAGCGGCGACATGCGTCTGCTGGCGGTGTTCGCCGACAAGCGCCTCGACGAGCCGGAAATGAAAGACATTCCGACCGCTCGCGAGCAAGGCTACGACATCGTCTGGCCAGTGGTGCGCGGTTTCTACCTCGGGCCGAAAGTCAGCGACGAAGACTACGCCTGGTGGAAAGACGCGTTCGACAAACTGCTGGCCTCCGAGGATTTCGCCAAGCTGCGCGATCAGCGTGAACTGTTCCCGTTCGCCATGACCGGCCAGGAACTGGACACCTACGTGAAGAAGCAGGTCGCGGACTACAAAGTGCTGGCCAAAGAGTTCGGCCTGATCCAGTGATCGCCTCTGTCTAGCGGCTGCGTTCCCGGTTGCGGGGACGCGGCACAGGAGCTCCCATGCTTATTCAACGCATTTTCGCCTCGGTGCTGTTGCTGGTCTGTGCCGGCCTGGCCCTGATGGCGTGGCCGTACCAGGCGGCCTTTTCCTACGAACCGGTGGGCCCGCGCGCCTTCCCTCTGCTGATGCTCGGCCTGATGGGCTTGGCGCTGCTGTACATGGTGTTCCGCCCGGCACCGATCAAACACAGTGAAGACGAGCCGCCTCTGGATCGCGAAACCCTGATCAAGATCGCGATCTGCGTCGTCCTGCTGCTGGTGTTCGCCGGCACGTTCGAACCGCTGGGTTTCATCATCGCCAGCATCATCACCGGTGTTCCGATGGCTCGCCTGTACGGCGGCCGCTGGGTACCGAGCGTGGTGATCATCAGCCTGATGGCCATCGGTCTTTACTTGCTGTTCGACCGTTTGATGGACGTTCCGCTGCCCCTTGGCCTGCTCAGCGTTCTGGAGAACTGATATGGATACTCTTGGCTATTTGGGTCAGGGTTTCGGCGTCGCGCTGAGCCCATACAACCTGGTGACCGCGCTGTGCGGCACGCTGATCGGCACCGTCGTCGGCCTGTTGCCGGGCCTGGGCCCGATCAACGGCGTGGCGTTGCTGATACCGATCGCATTTGCCCTCGGCCTGCCACCGGAATCGGCACTGATCCTGCTGGCGGCGGTGTACCTGGGCTGCGAATACGGCGGCCGGATCAGTTCGATCCTGCTGAACATTCCGGGCGAAGCCTCCACCGTGATGACCACCCTCGACGGCTATCCGATGGCCCGCAAAGGCCTGGCCGGTGTGGCGCTGTCACTGTCGGCATGGAGTTCGTTCATTGGCGCGTTCATCGCCACCTGCGGCATGGTCCTCTTCGCGCCGTTGCTGGCGAAATGGGCGATTGCTTTTGGCCCGGCGGAATATTTTGTGCTGATGGTGTTCGCGATCGTCTGTCTCGGCGGCATGGCCGGTGACCGTCCGCTGAAAACATTCATTGCGGCGTTGATCGGTCTGTTCCTGTCAACGGTCGGCATTGATGCCAACAGCGGTGTTTACCGCTTTACCGGCGACAACATTCACCTGACCGACGGCATTCAGTTCGTGGTGCTGGTGTTGGGCCTGTTCTCGATCAGCGAAATTCTCCTGCTGCTGGAAAAAACCCACCACGGCCAGGAAGCGGTGAAAGCCACCGGCCGGATGATGTTCAACTTCAAGGAAGCGGCGTCGGTGTTCGCAGTCAACGTCCGTTGCGGCGTGCTGGGCTTCATCATGGGCGTATTGCCGGGTGCCGGCGCGACCCTCGCCAGTGCCGTGGCCTATATGACCGAGAAACGTATGGCCGGCGCCAGCGGCAAGTTCGGTGAAGGGGATGCCCGTGGCCTCGCCGCGCCGGAAACCGCGATCGGCGGCGCAGCCTGCGGCGCTCTGGTGCCGATGCTGACCCTCGGCGTTCCCGGCTCGGGTACCACGGCGGTGATGATCGGCGCCCTGTCGCTGTACAACATCACCCCGGGCCCGCTGCTGTTCCAGCAACAACCGGACATCGTCTGGGGCCTGATCGCCTCGCTGTTCATTGCCAACATCATGCTGGTGATCCTCAACATCCCGATGATCCGCATCTTCACCCGCATTCTCGCCGTGCCGAACTGGGCTCTGGTGCCGGTCATCGCGATCATCACCGGGATTGGCGTCTACGCGGTGCACGCCACCACGTTCGACCTGTTCCTGATGATCGGTATCGGCATCTTCGGCTACATCCTGCGCAAGCTGGACTTCCCGCTGTCGCCGCTGCTGCTGGGGTTCATCCTTGGCGAACTGATGGAGCAGAACCTGCGTCGCGCCCTGTCGATCTCCAACGGTGCGCTGGAAATCCTCTGGTCGAGCCCGATCACCGTCGGCTGCTGGGTGTTGACGGGGATCATGCTGTTGATGCCGATCATCCGTATCTGGCGCAAGCGTGCGGCTGCGCAACGCGCCATTGCCGATGTTTGATCGCTCCGCGCTCAAATCCTGGTGGGGCACCCCGCTGGTCGGTCTGCTCGGCGGTTATCTCGCCAGCCAGATCGGCTGGCCGCTACCCTGGATGGTCGGCTCGTTGCTGGCGATCATCCTGGTGCGCTGCCTGACGCCCTGGCAGCTCACGGAAATCCCCGGAGGCCGCAAATGCGGCCAATGGATCGTCGGCATCGGTATCGGCCTGCACTTCACCCCGGTGGTGATGGAGCAGGTGCTCAGTCATTTCGGTCTGATCTTCTTCGGTGCGCTGGTCACCAGTCTGTCGGCGGTGGTCGGCGTCTGGCTGATGCGCCGCACCGGCGAAGATCGCGCCACGGCATTCTTCTCCAGCATGCCCGGCGGTTCCGGGGAGATGGTCAACCTCGGCGCGCGCAATGGCGCGATGCTCAGCCATGTCGCGGCGGGGCAGAGTCTGCGGGTACTGGTGGTGGTGCTGTGTGTGCCGGCCGCATTCAAGTACCTGCTCGGCGATGGCACGCCGATCGCTCACGCCGGCAGCGTCGACTGGCGCTGGCTGGCGATTCTGTTCCCGGCGGGCGCCCTGCTCGCGTGGCTCTGGCAACGTCTGCGTCAACCCAACCCGTGGCTGTTCGGGCCGTTGCTGGTTAGTGCGGCGGTGAGTATTGGCTGGGACCTGCACATCGGTTTGCCCAATGGCGGCAGTCAGATTGGCCAGTGGCTGATCGGCAGCGGTCTGGGTTGCCACTTCAACCGGCAGTTCTTCCGCCGTGCACCGTCGTTCATGGGCCGTACCTTGATCGGCACGGCTCTGACCATGTTGATCGCCACGTTGGCCGCATTGGGCCTGAGTGCGCTGACCCATCTGGATCTGCGCTCGCTGACCCTGGGCATGATGCCCGGCGGCATTGCCGAGATGAGCCTGACGGCGGAAACCCTGCAATTGTCGGTGCCGCTGGTGACGGCGATGCAGGTGATGCGGCTGTTGTTTGTGCTGTTTCTGGCGGAGCCGTTGTTCAAGTACTGGAACCGTAATCCCGAGTAGCACCGAGTCGACTTCATCGCTGGCAAGCCAACTCCCACGGGTTCTTGTGGCTGCCACAGACTATGTGCCCCCCTCCAAAAACCTGTGGGAGCTGGCTTGCCAGCGATGGGGCCCTTCAGACCGCCATCAGATCGGAGGAAGCCGCCACTCGATCGGCGTCTCGCCATTCTGCTCAAGAAACTTGTTGGTCCGGCTGAAGTGCCCGCAGCCCAGGAAGCCACGATACGCCGACAACGGCGACGGATGCACCGACGTCAGTACCAGATGTTTGGTGGCATCAATCAGCTTCTGCTTGCTCTGCGCATGGGCGCCCCAGAGCATGAACACCAGATGCGGCTGGCGCTCGCTGACCAGTTCAATGATCCGGTCGGTGAAAAACTGCCAGCCCTTGTCCTTGTGCGCATTGGCGGTGGCACGCTCGACGGTCATGGTGGTGTTGAGCATCAACACGCCCTGATCGGCCCAACTCTGCAGGTAACCGTGGTTGGGGATGTCGATGTTCAGGTCGCGTTTCAACTCTTTATAGATGTTGACCAGCGACGGTGGCGCCGGCACGCCCGGTTGCACCGAGAAGCACAAGCCGTGGGCCTGACCCGGGCCGTGATACGGGTCCTGGCCGAGGATCACCACTTTGACTTTATCCAGCGGCGTCGAATTCAACGCATTGAAAATCAGCGGTCCCGGCGGATAAATCTCCTTGCCGGCCGCCCGCTCCTGCTGCAGAAAGTTGCGCAACTCTGCCATGTAAGGCTGGTCGAATTCAGCACGCAGTGCCTCCTTCCAGCTCGGTTCGAGTTTGATACGGTCGTCAGCAGTCATGGTCATACCCGGCAAAAACAATGGGGCGAACCCTAGGAAAGCCGACCACGCTTGTCAATTGATCTGACGCAGATCCGGCACTTTCCCACACAACGATCATACTGATCGTTCAAACTCCCGATCGAGGTCACGATGAATCTGCACTTCGAAGAACTCACCGGCACCGACGGTGCCCGCCTCGGTATCGCCAGCCTGGATGCTGAAAAATCCCTGAACGCGCTGTCGCTGCCGATGATCAACGCCCTGAGCGACAAATTGAACGCATGGGCCAAGGATCCGCAAATCGTCTGCGTACTGCTGCGCGGCAATGGCGCAAAGGCGTTCTGCGCCGGCGGCGAGGTGCGCAGTCTGGTCGAAGCCTGTCGCGCCCACCCTGGCGAAGTACCGCCGCTGGCCGCACAGTTTTTCGCGGCGGAATACCGCCTGGATTACAGCCTGCACACCTACCCGAAACCGTTGATCGGCTGGGGCCACGGTTACGTGCTGGGCGGCGGCATGGGCCTGCTGCAAGGCGCGAGCACGCGGATCGTCACGCCGAGCAGCCGTCTGGCGATGCCGGAAATCACCATCGGTCTATATCCGGATGTCGGCGCCAGTTGGTTTCTCGCGCGCCTGCCGGGCAAGCTCGGTTTGTTCCTCGGCCTGACCGGCGCGCACATGAACGGCCGCGATGCGATTGATCTGGATCTGGCCGACCGCTTCCTGCTCGACGAACAGCAACCGGAGCTGATCGAAGGCTTGCTGCAACTGAATTGGCAGGAACAGACCGACATGCAGCTCAACAGTCTGCTCAAGGCCTTGCAGCAGGAAGCCGTGGCGCAAATGCCTGAAGCACAGTGGTTGCCGCGTCGGCAACAGATTGATGAGTTACTGGACGTGAGCGACGTAACCTGCGCCTGGAAAGCCATCAGCCTGCAACGCGACAGCCACGATCCGCTGATCGCCCGAGCGGCGAAAACCCTGAGCGAAGGTTCACCGCTGACCGCGCATCTGGTCTGGGAGCAGATCCGCCGCGCCCGGCACCTGTCGCTGGCGGAAGTCTTTCAGATGGAATACACCCTGAGCCTCAATTGCTGCCGACATCCGGAATTCAGCGAAGGCGTCAGGGCGCGGTTGATCGACAAGGATCAGAAGCCGCACTGGCATTGGCCGGACGTCAGCAGCGTGCCGGATGCGGTGGTCGAGGCGCACTTTCACAAGGTCTGGGAGGGACGCCATCCGTTGGCGGATCTGACGCAGTATTGAGTGTCCAGGACAAAATCCGCGTACAAAAAAAGCGGCGCTTTAAGCGCCGCTTTTCATTTGCGGATGATTACCAGCGATTGCCACGTCCGTTGTGGTCACCGCGTCCACTGTGTCGGTCATAGTTGCCACGACCGCGGTGATCGTTATCCCAACCGCCGCGACGATGGCCATCCCAGCGCCCGCGATCGTTGCCGTGCCAGCGACGACTTTCGTAATAACGTGGTGCCGGTTGGTAGTAGCGCGGCGCCGATTGGTAATAACGCGGTTGCTGGTAATACCGCGGGGCTGGCTGATAGTAGCGAGGCTGCGCGTAATACGTGCTGCCACCGCGGTAATAGGTGCCGCCCGTGTTGTAGTAGGCCGGTGCGGGTGACGTGTAGACCTCTGAGCTGTAATACGAGTCCGCGTAAGAGTACGGGACGCAACCGGCAACGGAAACCATCAACGCAGCAAGCAGAAGAATTCGTCTATACATGGCGGCCTCCTGGACCGCGGGTAGCCTCGCCAGCGACGCTGGCAGGCGTCAGTCGTTTATTCGGTGACTGACGAGAAATCAGACAGCGTTTTCGGCATCTGGTGCGTTCCAGCAACAAGTTGAAACAAGTGATTAATGAAATCCTGTTCATTTGGAAAACGCTGTCATTCAGCGACTGATCAATGGTGACCACCGTGGTACCCACCGCCGTGATAACCCCGTCCATAGCCACCCCGATAACCGTGGCCACCGTAGTAGTAGCGCCCGCCGCCGTAGTAGCGCGGACCGTAATAACCGCCGTAGTAATAAGGCGAGTAATAGCCCGGAGAGTAGTAAGTAGAAGGGTAAGCATCGTAAGGGCCGGCGTAGTAATAACAGCCGGATAAGCCCAGACCGAGCACCGCTCCCAGCAGCACCCGACGCAACGTTTTCTGAATAAGCATGGCGGCCTCCTGAAAGACCTGCGACAGCAGTCGGCACAGACCGGCTGACATCTGCTTTGACTGACAAATCAGGGCCGAGTGCCAACGTTGCATCAGCACCAGATCAGCGGCAGACACGCTGCATCACGGTGCAGTCGCGCACCAACACAAAGCGCCGCTCCGCTGCGCATCAGCGATGATCCACGCCGTGAGCCCGCGCCAGAGCGCCTGACGCGACTTGGCACGCCTCTCGCTTTAGCAAACCCGTGCAGGAGTCATCACAGGTTCGCGGCACCACAATTTGCAATGGCTGACTAGGGTTCCGGCTCGCACTCGCGAGTGGCTGGTCCGAGAGTTGGCGACCTCCAGTTGAGGTTACACGGCGGGACAAAAGCCCGGGAGACAAGCCACCGTTCGCGGTGCCGCGTTGCCTTCCTGTCCGCCCTTGATCAACTGGAGAACCCACCATGTCCCGACTACGTTTGCCCGCCCTGCTCGCCGCTGCGTTCGCCGCGCTCATCAGCACGCAATCCCCAGCCGCCCAGAAAGAACACTTCAGCGTGTGCTGGACGATCTACGCCGGCTGGATGCCGTGGGAATATGCCGGCAGCCAGGGCATCGTCGACAAATGGGCGAAGAAATACGGAATCAAGATCGACGTCGTGCAACTCAATGACTACGTCGAATCGATCAACCAGTACACCGCCGGCCAGTTCGACGGCTGCACCATGACCAACATGGATGCGTTGACCATTCCCGCCGCCGGCGGCGTCGACAGCACCGCACTGATCGTCAGCGACTTCTCCAACGGCAATGACGGCATCGTCCTCAAAGGTGAAGGCAAGACAGTCGCCGACCTCAAGGGCATGGACGTCAATCTGGTCGAACTGTCGGTCTCGCACTACCTGCTGGCCCGCGCGCTGGACTCGGTCGACCTGACCGAAAAAGACCTGAAAGTGGTCAATACCTCCGACGCCGACATTTCCGCTGCATTCAACACCGATCAGGTGAATGCCGCGACCACCTGGAACCCGATGCTCTCGGACATCAAGGCCAAGCCGGGCGTGACCGAAGTGTTCAACTCCAGCCAGATCCCCGGCGAGATCATGGACATGATGGTGGTCAACAGCGCCACCCTAAAAGACAACCCGGCGCTGGGCAAAGCGCTGACCGGTGCGTGGTTCGAAGTGGTCGAGCTGATGAACGCCAAGAACGCCGCGAGCAAAAGCGCGCTGGAGCACATGGCCAAGGCCTCGGGCACTGATCTGGGCGGATTCCAGGCACAACTGGACACCACCCGACTGTTCGCCACACCGAAGGAAGCCCTGAGTTTCGCCACCAGCAAACAACTGCCGGAAACCATGCGCAAGGTCGCCGAGTTCTCGTTCCAGCACGGCCTGCTCGGTGAAGGCGCGAAGGACACCAGCGCGGTCGGCATGGCCTTCGCCAACGGCGTGACCAGTGGCGATACCGGCAACCTCAAGCTGCGTTTCGATCCGACCTACGTGCAGATGGCCGCCGACGCCAAGCTGTAAGCCACGGAGGATTTGGCCATGCGCCTGATCAATCGCCACCCGGATCGCCCGAGTCGCCTGCTGTTGGTGATCCTGCCGTTCGCCCTGGTGCTGTTCGCCTACTTCATGGGCTCGGCCGAGCGCCTGGCCGACAACCCCAACGACAAACTGCTGCCCAGCGCGGTACAGATGAGCGACGCGGTAAAGCGTCTGGCCTTCAATGCCGACAGCCGCACCGGTGATTACCTGTTGTGGCAGGACACCGCGTCGAGCCTGCGGCGTCTGGCCATCGGCCTCGGCATCGCTGCGCTGGCCGGGCTGTGCCTGGGCATCGCTGCCGGCACCTTGCCGTTGTTCGGCGCACCGTTGTCGCCGTTGCTGACGGTGCTGTCGATGGTGCCGCCGCTGGCGATCCTGCCGATCCTGTTCATCGTTTTCGGTCTGGGCGAGTTGTCGAAAGTCATGCTGATCGTGATCGGCATCACTCCGGCCCTCGCCCGGGATCTGGAACAGCGCGCCCGGGAAATCCCCGTCGAACTGCTGATCAAGGCGCAGACCCTCGGCGCCTCGACCTGGACGCTGATGCTGCGCGTGGTGCTGCCGCAACTGCTGCCGCGTTTGCTGATCTCGCTGCGGCTGATGCTCGGCTCGGCGTGGCTATTCCTGATTGCCGCCGAGGCGATCGCCTCCACCGACGGTCTCGGCTACCGGATCTTTCTGGTCCGGCGTTATCTGGCGATGGACGTAATCCTGCCGTACGTGGTGTGGATCACCCTCCTCGCCTGGCTGATGGATTGGGGCCTGAAATACCTGACCCGCCGCGCATTCCCTTGGTATGAGGGGGCGGCCAAATGAGCTTCATCACGGTCAAAAACGTCTGGCAGCAATACGCCGATCAGGTCGTGCTGGAAGGCTTGAACCTGAGCGTCAACGAGGGTGAATTCTGCACCCTGGTCGGCGCGTCCGGTTGCGGCAAATCAACCTTCCTGCGCCTGCTGCTGGGGCAGGAAACCGCCAGTCGCGGCACGATCCTGCTCGACGGCCGGCCACTGGCCAACGAACCGGATGCCAGCCGTGGCGTGGTGTTCCAGCGCTACTCGGTGTTCCCGCATTTGAGCGTGCTCGACAACGTCGCCCTCGGCCTTGAACTGCCTTGCTCGCCGTTGTTCGGTCGGTTGTTCGGCAGCGCCAAACGTGAGGCGCGCGAACAGGCCGCGGCATTACTCGACAAAGTCGGCCTCGGCCATGCGCTCGACAAATACCCGGCGCAGCTGTCCGGCGGCATGCAGCAACGGCTGGCGATTGCCCAGGCGCTGATCATGAAACCGAGGGTGTTGCTGCTCGACGAACCGTTTGGCGCGCTCGATCCAGGCATCCGCAAGGACATGCACGCCTTGCTGCTGGAGTTGTGGCGCGAGACGAAACTGACGGTGTTCATGGTCACCCATGACCTGTCGGAAGGTTTCAGCCTCGGCACCCGGCTGCTGGTGTTCGACAAGGTTCGCCTCGACCCACATGCCCCCGGCGCCTATGGCGCGCGCATCACCTACGACATCCCTTTGAACAGCGACCGCCGCGCCCAACGCGCCGCCGTCGACGCCCTGCCGTTGCCACTGGCAGGCGCCCTTCGCACCGCTTGAGAGGACTTCTTCAATGAATAAGCCGATGACCGATTCGACTCAACTGTTCCCACCGTTTGCCGAAGAAATGCTCCCCGGCGGCGGCCACCGTTCCTTCGTATTGAAGCGCGGCCAATTGCTGCGCCTGACTGATCTGCGCGGCGGCGCCAACGTCAGCCTGACCCTGCTCAACGCCAACGAAAAAACCGAACGGCTGAACCTCCCCGACAGTCTCAAATGCCAACACACCGCCAAGCTCACCGCCGGCCATTGCCTGTATTCGGACATGGGCCGCGTACTGGCCGCGATCACCGCCGACACCTGCGGCTGGAGCGACAGCCTCGGCGGCGTGCTCTGCGCCGCGGAAGTGGCGGAGAAATACGGCCAGGGCCGTTACCAGGAACTGCGCAACGGCTTCTTCCGCAACGGCACCGACAACCTGCTGGTGGAACTGGGCAAGTGGGGGCTGGGCCTGTCCGACCTGCTGATGACCCTCAACCTGTTCAGCCGCGTGAACGTCGATGACGCCGGACGCTTCCACTTCGTCGAGGGCAACTCCAGGGCCGGCGACTACATCGAGTTGTACGCGCCGATGGACACGCTGGTGGTCCTCACCGCCCTGCAACACCCGATGGATCCGGCACTGGAATACGCGCCAAAACCCTTGAAGCTGAGCTGGATGAACGCCGACGCCAGCGTCGCCGAACACTGCCGCACTTCGCGCCCGGAAAACGAGCGCGGCTTTATCAACACCGACCGTTTGTTCGCCTGAGGATCGCTGCCATGTCCGTTGCTATCGCCACTTCGCAAAAACAACCCGACACAGCGGTGTACCGCGCCACGATCCCGGCCGGTGAACCCTGGCTGATGGAGGTCAAGGCCGGCCAGACCCTGCGCATCCTCGACCTGGAAGGCAATCAGGCCATCGACACCTTGTTCTACAGCCTCGCCAATCCCAAGGAGCGCTACGACGTGCAACGCACCTTGCGTCGGCAAAACAGCGTCTACCTGAGCACCGGCAGCGTGCTGTATTCCAATCTCGGCCACACGATGCTGACCATCGTCGCCGACACCTGCGGGCGCCACGACACCCTCGGCGGCGCCTGCGCACAAGAGAGCAACACCGTGCGCTACGCCCTGGAAAAACGCTACATGCACAGCTGCCGCGACAACTACCTGCGCGCCTGCGTCCACGACGGGCGGCTAGGCAAAGGTGACATCGGGCCGAACATCAATTTCTTCATGAATGTGCCGGTGACGGCGGATGGCGGGCTGACCTTCGAGGACGGGATTTCGGCACCGGGCAAGTACGTCGATTTGCGTGCGGAGATGGATGTGATCGTGCTGATTTCCAACTGCCCGCAATTGAACAACCCGTGCAACGCCTACAACCCGACACCTGCGCAGCTGCTGGTATGGAACTGACCATGAGCCGATTGCGCCGTTGGTTTTTCGCACTGTGCCAGGCGCGTTCCGGGCAGTGCCTGAAATCCCCCAGACACCCCTGATCAAAATGTGGGAGCGAGCTTGCTCGCGAAGGCGTCGCATCAGAAACATCAATGCTGACTGACACATCGCATTCGCGAGCAAGCTCGCTCCCACAGGGATCTGTAGTGATTTGAAGTCGGTGTTTTTTCATCCGGGACGGCCCGGATGTCTGTCGAAAAACGGCGGGACGGCCCGCTTCCCCTTCAGGGGTTATGCCATGTTCGAAAAAATCCTCATCGCCAACCGGGGCGCCATCGCCTGCCGCATCCTGCGCACGCTGCGTGACTTGCAAGTGCAAGGCGTCGCCGTGTATTCCGAAGCCGATGCCGCCAGCCTGCATATCCTGCACGCCGCTGAAGCCCACAGCCTCGGTGAAGGGGCCGCCGCCGGCACTTATCTGGCGGTCGACAAAATCCTCGCCATTGCCACGGCCAGCGGCGCGACTGCCATTCATCCCGGTTACGGTTTCCTGTCCGAGAACGCCGCCTTCGCCGAGGCCTGCGAAGCGCACGGCATCGCGTTCATCGGCCCTACAGCCGAACAACTGCGGGTGTTCGGTCTCAAGCACACCGCGCGCGCGCTGGCAAAACAGCATGGTGTGCCGATGCTCGAAGGCACCGAGCTGCTCGACAGCCTCGACGCCGCGCTGATCGCCGGCGAACAGGTGGGCTATCCGGTGATGCTGAAAAGCACCGCCGGCGGTGGCGGCATCGGCATGCGTGTGTGTCGCAATGCCAGCGAACTGAGCGAGTCGTTCGAAGCGGTGAAACGCCTCGGCCAGAACAACTTCAGCGACGCCGGAGTGTTCATCGAGAAGTACATCCAGCGCGCCCGGCACTTGGAGGTACAGGTGTTCGGCGACGGTCGCGGTGAGGTCATCGCCCTCGGCGTACGCGACTGCTCGGTGCAACGGCGCAACCAGAAAGTCCTTGAAGAAACCCCGGCACCGAACCTGCCGGACGGCATGGCCGAAGCGCTTTGTGCGGCGGCGATCAAACTGGCGCAAGCGGTGAACTACCGCAGCGCCGGCACCGTGGAATTCGTCTTCGACAGCGAGGCGCAGCGCTTCTATTTTCTCGAAGTGAACACACGGCTGCAGGTGGAGCATGGCGTCACCGAACAGGTCTGGGGCGTCGACCTGGTACGCTGGATGATCGAACTGGCGGCCGGTGATCTGCCGCCGCTGAGCACGTTGTATGGCGCGCTGAAACCCGAAGGCCATGCGATTCAGGCGCGGCTGTATGCGGAAGATCCGGGGCGCGATTTCCAGCCGAGTCCGGGCTTGCTGACGGCAGTGGCATTCCCGCCGGCCAACGGCATCCAACTGCGCATTGATACCTGGGTCGAAGCCGGCTGCGAGATCCCGCCCTACTTCGATCCGATGCTTGCCAAAGTCATCACCTGGGCGCCGACCCGTGAACAGGCGCGTGCCGAGCTGCATCAAGCATTGGGCGACAGTCTGTTGTATGGCGTGGAAACCAACCGCGATTACCTGCGGCAGATTCTGCTCGACACGCCGTTTGCCAGCGGTGAGCCGTGGACCCGTTGCCTGGAGCATCTGGTCTACCGCGCCAACACTTTCGAAGTGCTCGGCGCCGGCACGCAAACCAGCGTGCAGGACTACCCCGGTCGCCTCGGTTACTGGGCCGTCGGTGTGCCGCCGTCGGGGCCGATGGACAGTCGCGCCCTGCGCCTGGGCAATCGCCTGCTCGGCAACGCTGAAGGCGCGGCTGCACTGGAAATAACCATGAGCGGGCCGCTGCTGCGCTTCAACTGTGAAGCGGTGATCGCGGTGACCGGTGCGCCGATTGGCCTGACGCTTGAGGGGGAAAGCGCGCCAATGAATACCGCCCTGCTGATCCCCGCGGGCGCGACACTGCATCTGGGCAGCATCAGCGGCGCCGGGGCACGCAGTTATCTGTGCCTGCGCGGTGGCTTGCAGGTGCCGGATTATCTGGGCAGCAAAAGCACCTTCACCCTTGGCCAGTTTGGTGGCCATGGTGGTCGAGCATTGCGTGCCGGTGACGTGTTGCACCTGCCTGCGTTGACCGATCGCAGCGCAGGGCAACAACTGGACGAGCACCACATCACCGCGTTGCCGGCGGTGCGGCAGATTCGGGTGATTTACGGCCCGCACGGCGCGCCGGAATACTTCACCGAAAATTACATCGGCACGTTCTTCACCACCTTGTGGGAAGTGCATTTCAATTCCAGCCGCACCGGTGTGCGTCTGATCGGGCCGAAGCCGGAGTGGGTGCGCGCCGATGGCGGTGAAGCCGGGTTGCATCCATCGAACATTCACGACAATCCGTATGCAATCGGTGCAGTGGACTTTACCGGTGACATGCCGGTGATCCTCGGCCCGGACGGCCCGAGCCTTGGCGGGTTTGTCTGCCCGGTGACGGTGATCGAGGCGGACCTTTGGCAACTGGGGCAGCTCAAGGCGGGCGATAAAATCCAGTTCATCCCTGTCTCTCTCTCAAACGCCCGCGAGCTCGCCCTGAAATGGGCTGCCCCCTGTGGGAGCGAGCTTGCTCGCGAAAGCGGTGTTTCAGAAACATCAGTATTGATTGACCCAGCGCATTCGCGAGCAAGCTCGCTCCCACAGGGTCTGGTATCGCCTGTGGTGTTGGCGTTGGGTCAGGGGGATCGGCGGCTTGTTGCGCGGGTCTCCGGGGATACTCACCTATTGCTGGAAATCGGCGAGCCTGAACTCAATCTCGTCCTGCGCTTCCGCGCCCACGCGCTCATGCAAGCGCTGGAAAGCAAAACCCTGCACGGCGTGATCGACCTCACGCCCGGCATTCGCTCGCTGCAAATCCACTACCAGCCCGAGCAACTGCCACTGGCCGATCTGCTCGGCATCATCGCCGGCGAATGGGACGCGGTGTGTGCGGCCAACGATCTGCAAGTGCCGTCGCGCATCGTGCATTTGCCGCTGTCCTGGGACGATCCGGCCTGCCAGCTGGCCATCGAAAAATACATGACCACCGTGCGCAAGGACGCGCCGTGGTGCCCGAGCAATCTGGAGTTCATCCGCCGCATCAACGACCTGCCGAACCTCGACGAAGTGCAGCGCACAGTGTTCGACGCGAGCTATCTGGTGATGGGCCTTGGCGACGTTTACCTCGGCGCCCCGGTGGCGACCCCGCTGGACCCGCGCCATCGTCTGGTGACCACCAAATACAACCCGGCACGCACCTGGACTGCGGAGAATTCGGTGGGCATCGGCGGCGCCTACCTGTGCGTGTACGGCATGGAGGGCCCCGGCGGTTATCAGTTTGTCGGGCGCACGTTGCAGATGTGGAATCGCTATCGCGAAGTCGCCGCGTTCGATGGCAAACCGTGGCTGCTGCGCTTCTTCGACCAGATCCGGTTCTACCCGGTCAGCGCCGACGAGCTGCTGCGTATCCGCCGGGATTTTCCGCTCGGGCGCTTCGAACTCAACATCGAACACAGCCAGCTCAACCTTGCCGATTATCAGGCGTTTCTCAACCGTGAAGCCGAGCGCATCAGCGCGTTTCGGGCTCAGCAACAGGGCGCCTTCAATGCCGAGCGCGAACGCTGGATCACCAGTGGCCAGGCACATTTCGACAGCGAAGAAGCCCTGGCGCCGTGCAGCGAGGATTCGCCGTTGGTCGACGGTGAACACAGCGTTGACAGCCACATTGCCGGCAACCTCTGGCAGGTGCAGGTCGAGGCCGGCAGCCGCGTTGCGGCAGGTGATGTGCTGGTGATTCTCGAGTCGATGAAGATGGAAATCCCGGTACTCGCGCCGATGGCCGGGGTGGTGCGCGAGATTCGCGTGCAGCCCGGTTCGGCGGTGCGCGCCGGGCAACGGCTCGTGGTACTCGAACTCGACTGAAGCCAATTGGATAAGGATCAACTCATGAATCTGCAACTCGATGTTCTGCGCCAGGCCTATCGCTCCGGCGCCACCACACCGCGTCAGCTGCTGCCGAAGCTGCGGGAAAAAGCCGCCGCGCTGAACCCGGATTATCACCTGTTCATTCATCTGCTCAGCGCCGAAGAACTGGAGCCGTACCTCGCCGCCCTCGACGGTCGTGACCTCGACAGTCTGCCGCTGTACGGCGTGCCCTTCGCGATCAAGGACAACATTGATCTGGCCGGCATTCCCACCACCGCCGCATGCCCGGACTTTTCTTACGTGCCCGAGCGCTCGGCGACCATCGTCGAGCAATTGCTGGCGCTGGGGGCGATTCCGCTGGGCAAGACCAATCTCGATCAGTTCGCCACCGGCCTTAATGGCAGTCGCTCGCCTTATGGCGCATGCCCCAACAGCGTGTTGGCGGAGTATCCGTCCGGCGGCTCCAGCGCCGGTTCGTCGCTGGCGGTGGCATTGGGCGTGGCGAGTTTTGCCCTGGGCACCGACACCGCAGGCTCCGGTCGGGTGCCGGCGGCGCTGAACAATCTGGTCGGGTTGAAGGCGAGCAAAGGGCTGATCTCCACGGCCGGCGTGCTGCCGGCTTGCCGCACGCTGGATTGCGTGACCACGTTCACCGCCACTGCGCGTGAGGCCAGTCAATTGCTGGCGCTGACCGCCAAACTTGATCCGCGTGATGAGTACAGCCGCCGCAATCCATCGTGGAATGACGGCTCGGCGTTTGGTGCGCCACGGGCGTTTCGTTTCGGTGTGCCGCGCGCGCAAGACCTTGAGTTTTTCGGCTGCGTCGAAGGTCCGCTGCTGTTTGGCGATGCCATCGACCGGCTCAAGGCGCTGGGTGGCGAAGCGGTTGAACTGGACCTGTCGCCATTCCTCGAAGCCGCACGCTTGCTCTACGAAGGGCCGTGGGTCGCCGAGCGCTACAGCGTCGCCGGTGAACTGATGGAGCAGAATCCCGCAGCGGTGTTGCCGGTGATCCGCGCCGTGCTGGCCAAGGCGCCAGCGGTGACCGGCGTGCAGACCTTCCGCGCGCAGTATCAGCTGCAAGCCCTGAAAGCCCTGTGCGACCAGGCACTCGAAGGGCTCGACTGCGTACTGACCCCGACCATCGGCCGCCCGGTGACACTGGCCGAACTGGACGCAGAACCGGTGCTGCGCAACTCCGAACTGGGTTACTACACCAACTTCATGAACCTGCTCGACTACGCCGCCGTCGCCGTGCCGAGCGGATTCATGGCCAACGGTTTGCCGTGGGGCGTGACGTTGTTTGGCCGGGTGTTTACCGATCAATACCTGCTGAGCGTGGCCGATGCGCTGCAGCGTCAGTTGGATTGCGACCTGCCGACACCGGTGAACGCAGCTCGCCATGATCGCGCACGCATCGTGGTGTGTGGCGCGCATCTGCAGGGGTTGGCGTTGAACTGGCAACTGACCCAGCGGGGTGGGCGCTTGCTGGAAACGACATTGAGCTCGCCGGACTATCAACTGTACGCATTGGCCGGCGGCCCACCACTGCGTCCGGGGATGGTACGAGTCAAGCATGGCGGCGTGGCGATTGCGGTGGAAGTGTGGGAGTTGCCGAGCAGCGAATTGGGCTCGTTCCTGACCGGGATTCCCGCGCCGCTTGGACTGGGCAAGGTGCAGTTGGCGGATGGGCGTTGGGAGAGCGGATTTATCTGCGAGCCGTATGGTCTGGAAGGTGCGCTGGACATCAGCCATTTGGGCGGGTGGCGGGCGTATCTTGAAACTCGGAGCTGATCCAAAAACCAACCCTCACCCTAGCCCTCTCCCGGAGGGAGAGGGGACTGACCGAGGTGTCTGTAAGAGGGTTGTCATTCAGTGATACTCCGTCGAACTCAAGTTTTGAACTCAGCACAATTTAGCCCCCTCTCAGGAGGGCGAGGGTACTGACCGAGGTGTTTGCCATGCGGTGATGCCGAGCCGAACACAACTTTTGAAATCACCACAATTTAGCCTCCTCGCCCTCCCGGAGAGAGGGGGGACTGACCGAGGTGGTTGCCATTCGGTGATACCGAGCCGAACACAACTTTTGAAATCATCACAATTTAGCCCCCTCTCCCTCCGGGAGAGGGTTGGGGTGAGGGGAGCGATCCTCCTGGCACACCCTCTGCGCCATATCCCCTGCCATTTCAGGCATAAATCCCGCAGTCTTTTCCCGGCCATCCCACTAGAATGCATGCCATCGGGCCACTGCCAACGGAACCGCCATGCCGCTTCGTTCTCCCCTGTACTCGCAACGCTCGCTGGTCCTGACGCTGATCGCCCTCCTCGGCGCCGGGTTCCTCGCCACGTCATTGCTGAGCTACTACGCCTCCCGCGCATCGATCCGCGACAGCATCGTCAACACCGAACTGCCGCTGACCTCCGACACGGTCTACTCGGAAATCCAGAAAGACCTGGTCCGGCCGATCCTGATTTCTTCGATGATGTCCCGCGATACTTTCATGCGCGACTGGGTGGTCAACGGTGAACAGAACCCCGAGCAGATGACCCGCTACCTCGACGAGGTCATGACCCATTACGGCGCCTACACGGCGTTTTTCGTGTCCGACAGCACCCACACCTATTACCACGCCAAAGGCGTGCTCAAGCAGGTCAAGGTCGATGAGCCGCGCGACACCTGGTACTTCCGCGTGCGCGACATGAAAGACCCGTACGAAATCAACGTCGACCCGGATCTGGCCAACAAGGACAACCTGACGTTCTTCATCAACTACAAGGTCTACGACTACCACAACCGCTTCATCGGCGCGGCGGGCGTCGGCCTGACTGTGGACGCGGTGATCAAGCTGATCGACAAGTATCAACAGCGCTATCAACGCAGCGTGTATTTCGTCGATACCTTCGGCCGGCTGGTGTTGACCGGTGCCGACGGCGGCCCGGAAGGTGCGCACATCGGCCAGCGTCTCGGTGAACTCGAAAGCCTGAAAGGCCTGGTCAGTCAATTGCCCAAACCGCACAGCGGCAGCTACGAATATGCCACCCATGGTCAGGGGCATTTTCTCAACGTGCGGTTTATTCCGGAGTTGAACTGGTACCTGTTCGTCGATAAACGCGAGGACGGCGCACTGAGTGAAATCCGTCAGTCGCTGTACTTGAATCTGCTGATCTGCCTGCTGGTGACGCTGATTGTCCTGGCGTTGCTCAACCGTGTGATCAAACGTTTCCAGCGCAAAATCCACGCTCAGGCCACCCTCGACAGCCTCACCGAACTGCCCAACCGCCGAGGCTTCGACATTCTCGCCGCACAGGCCCTGCACGAAGCGCAACGCGAGACCAAACCACTGACCGCGTTGTTGCTCGACCTCGATCACTTCAAAGTGTTGAACGACACCTACGGACACATGGCCGGCGATCAGGTGTTGATCGGTTTTGCCCGCGATCTGCAAAGCTGCCTACGCCACGCCGACATTGTCTGCCGCTGGGGTGGTGAGGAATTTATCGTTTTGCTGAAGGACACCGACGGCGACACCGCTCAGAAAATTGCCGAGAAGATCCGCCAACATGTGGAACAGCACGAATATGCCTACAACGGCCACAGCCTCAACCTGACGGTGAGCATCGGTGTCACCACCCTGCAACGCGATGACACCTTGCACAGCCTGCTGTCGCGGGCCGATCATGCGATGTACCGGGCCAAACAAACCGGCCGCAACCGAATCTGCGTGGAAATGCCTCACTCGACTTATGCCTGAATCTGACGTTAAACCCGACCATTGCCCGGCTTGCGGCGCCCGCAACGACTGCAGCCTCGCCGACCCGCGCACCGCCGACCGCGAATGCTGGTGCTATGGCGTGACTATCGACCCGGCCGTGCTCCAAGCGCTGCCGCCAGAACTGCGCAACCAATCCTGCCTGTGCCCGCGTTGCGCGCAGGTCGAGGCGCAACTGCAAGCGACCCGTCCGTCGATCCCGTAAGATGCGCGGCCTTTCACCCTGCGAATTCTGAACATGCGTGTCGATCGTTTCCTCAGCAACCTGCCCCGCTACAACCGTCAGCAGGTTCGTCTGTTGCTGGTGGAAAAGCGTGTGCGGATTGACGGAAAAGTCGTCAGCGATCCCCACAGCGAAGTACTCGACTTCAGCCGAGTCGAAGTCGACGACGAGGTGTTGCAGGTCGGTAAACCGGCGCGCTACTTCATGCTGCACAAACCACCGGGCTGCGTCAGCGCCACCCGCGACCCGCAGCACCCGACCGTGCTCGACCTGATCGACGAACCCGACAAGGACGATCTGCACATCGCCGGGCGTCTGGACTTCAACACCACCGGTCTGATGCTGATCACCAACGACGGCGCCTGGTCGCGCCGTCTGACCCAGCCACAGACCAAGCTGCCGAAGGTCTATTACGTCGAAACCGAAGAGGCGATCGGGCCGGAATACGCGATCACCTTCGCCGAGGGCATCTACTTCGCCTTCGAGGACCTGACCACACAACCGGCGCATCTGGAACGGCTCGGCCCACGCTCGGCACGGTTAAGCATCGTCGAGGGTCGTTACCATCAGGTGAAGCGCATGTTTGGGTTCTTCAACAACAAAGTCCTGCGCCTGCACCGCGAATCCATGGGCCAGCTACTGCTCGATAACGCGCTAAAACCGGGCGAGTACCGTGCTTTGCGCACCGAAGAGATCCATTTGTTCTAAGCCCGCGACCGCTCAGCAGAAGTTGTCGAACAATTTACCAATGGCACTTGCGCGATCCCCATCCCCCTGCTTGAATCAGGACGTCGGCCAGATTGTGACCGATGAGTCACAACATACATCCAAGAAACTTTTTGCCGGTAGAGAGCCTTCAAGGCTCCGCCTCAGCCGGCAGACTGCCCGCCAATAACAATACCCGTCGACCGCAGTCATGGATCGACATGGGCCAAGCAAATTCCAGGCGTATGCCTACCTGTCACAAAGCTCGTGCAATCTCTATTTGCGCGCATACCCGCTTGCTTGCCAGGAGTCTTATGACATGAGGCCAGAAATCGCTGTGCTGGATATACAGGGTCAGTATCGGGTTTACACGGAGTTCTATCGCGCAGACGCCGCAGAAAAGACCATCATCCTGGTCAACGGCTCGATGGCCACGACTGCGTCGTTTGCACAGACTGTGAAAAACCTGCACCCGCAATTCAACGTGGTTTGCTACGACCAGCCCTACGCGGGCCGGTCAAAAGCCCACAACCGACACGAGAAACATCTGACGAAGGAAGTCGAAGGGCAGATCCTGCTCGAGCTGATCGACCACTTCGCCGCCGAACACGTGCTCTCTTTTTCCTGGGGCGGCGCAGCTACGCTGGTTGCCCTCGCGCAACAGCCACGGCGCATCGAACGAGCGGTGATCAGCTCGTTCTCGCCGGTGATCAACGCACACATGCTCGATTACCTTGAGCGCGGCGTCGATTACCTCGGGCAGCGCGACGGCGATCGCGTCGGGCACCTGGTCAACAACACCATCGGCAAACACCTGCCGTCACTGTTCAAACGCTTCAACTATCGCCACGTCAGCAGCCTGGCGGAACACGAATACGGACAGATGCACTTCCACATCAGCGACGTGCTGCACAGCGATCGGCAGTGCTATCTGAATGCAGCGAAAAAGATCAACGTGCCGGTGCTGTTTCTAAACGGCGAATGGGACGAATACACCGCCGCTGAAGACGCTCGCCTGTTCGGCAACCACGTGGCACACAGCACCTTCACTACGCTGCAAGCCACCGGGCACTTCCTCGACATGGAACACAAGGCCGCCTGCCGCGATAGCCAGAACGCCTTGCTCGGCTTTCTGAAACCGGCGCAGCAGGCCAGCCGAACGCGTTACTCGTTTGTTCAGGATCAACATGCACTGGCCATTTGAAAAAGCGTCGTCGCGAGCGAGGCTGCAGGGTTGGGATTTTGCTTTGCGCACCGCAGTGCTCGCCCGCGATTGACCGTTTTCAGCGATTTAAAGCGTTCATGAGTAAAAGAAAAACTTCAAATCCGTGGCCGAGTCTGGTACAAAGTCAGCCGCTCTGAGCGGGTATAGTTTAATGGTAGAACAGTAGCTTCCCAAGCTTCCGACGAGGGTTCGATTCCCTCTACCCGCTCCACTCGAATTTTGGTCTCACGTTGTGTTTTTCGACGAGGGATGCAGGAATAGAAAAAACCGGCCTACAGGGCCGGTTTTTTTGTGGCTGGGATTTGAGGTTGGCCGCTTCGACAGCGCAGAACCATTCAGCAACACACCGTAGATTGCAGATTCGCCAGTCCCCCCTCTCCGCTTCGGTTTCTCTAATGACAACAAGTGCAGTCTGCTCAAGGCAATGATCCGCACCCAGGGGCTTTGACCACCCTATCCCCGAGAAGCAAGACACGACCTGATGACCATGCTTGGGATCAATGACGAAGCAACCCCATGAAATTCGGATCCACAAAGGAGTCCAGGAGTCCATTCGCAGACTTCATTCGAAATGCGAAATCGGAAGAAAAGAAGCGCGTTTACAGTGAAGTGCTGACCGAAGCTACCAAGAAACAGAATGAAGTGATGTTGGCGGCGCGCGAAAAGCAGGCCTGAGTACGATATTGAATTTCAAAAACGCCCGACCGATTGCCGGGCTATTTCATTCCATCGAAAACCCCATCTCTCATCTGCCGATTATCGTATTCCACTGGTTACCATTCGCGAACGGCAGCGTTCGGCCATCAGTGCCCCCAAAATAGCTGCGCGGAGGATTAGCGCCCTTAAGAGAACAGCGTAAAGCGGGACGGGTATATTTCAGTAGAAATTTATGGCTTAAACATTTCCATATGCAAATAAGGCTTGTTAGTAGTAATTGATGGTAAAGGTAGCTGTTGCATTGGCCGGACCGGCGGTGATTCTGTCCTCGGTCTGGATGTATCGGGCCTTCAACGGAATAGTGTAACTGGCACCCTCGACGGCACGCGGAGTTATGCCGCTGGTGCGCAAAGTGGCCAGCGGTAATGGCGTGCCATGACTATCGGCCACTTGCAGGCCGACGCCGGTAGCCGCCGGATCTTCCCCGGGGGCGCTGGGGTTAAGGCCCATGATACCGAGGCTGGGTGTGATTGCCGCACGGGTCGGATCCAGGCGAACCTGCAGCACGTTATTCTTGCGCGAGTCGAGATTGTTGCTGCTGCCGTCGCTTAACCAGCGCGGACCGGTGCCTTGGTAATAGCCGTGGAACGCTGGGCAGTTGTTCAGGGCAATCGAGAAATCCTTCCACGGCGTGAACGAGTTCTTGCCGGAAAATTCGTTGAGCCTGTACGTGCCCATCGGCACCGACACGTCGGGTGTCGAACAGGTGCGCGAGACGATGTTAATGCTCCCGGAGAAGTTGACGCGCTGAACTTCAACGCTATTGCTGCTGACCCGCGACTGAGCCATTGTCGGTAACGACGCGCCCTGAATGGTGCCCGGCAAGACGTCACCGATCTTGATCAACGACAGGTCGAATGACAGCGGGGCTTGAATCGACACGATGCAATTGGCCGTCCCGTTACCGCAGTTCGTGGAGTTGAGCGATGAAGGAAAAGGAGTACCGCTGAACCACAATGCAACCCCAATACCCGGAACACCGGTTTGGTACACATGCCCGCCCCAAGGTGTACCAGCCCAATTGGACAATGGCAGCGGTGTGGTCGGAAGCCAGCGCCGGGTTTCTATATTGTAAATACCTGCATTACAGAGGATGCGCACGACCGTTGTCGCATTGAACGTCTGACGATAGATTTCCGCGCCCAGCGGAACATCCCGTCCAACGGTCAGATTGCCACCTAACAAAGGCTGCGTGCGGATCATGTTGGTGGTGCCGTCGGTGTAGTCACACTGAGCCATTGCCACACTCGCCATCAATGAAAGTACCGCCACCGCCAAACCGGACTTGATCAAACGCTTTGTCTTCATTACTTATACTCTTGGGCGCTGTTCACAGAAGCAACGCGATTATCTGTTTGAGCGACCGAGCACACTGCATCCACTTGCTGCAGTTGCTTGCCTGCGCTTTTCACTGACGGCAATGGCAATGCGCATTGCTGACCGGCCTGAGTGCCCCAACTGATTAACAGTCGGCGCGCGTTGTCCTTGACCCGAGCGTAGAGCTGACCGCCCTGCCCGACCACCCCGACCGACACGCCACGGTCATCGACCACGCTGGCGCCGAACGGCAGGCTGCTGCCGTCGGCCAACGTGACGTTGAGCAACAGCGCTTGACCGTTTTGCGTACCGTATTTGAGCGCCACCACAGCGCCGGCACGCGGCGCGACTTGCTGACTGGTTTCGCTAAATTCGACGTTCATGTCGGTGCCCAACGGATCGATCGCCACTTCGTTCAGCTCATAAGGACGCAAGTACGGCACCACCGCGTTGCCACGTTTATCGAGACGCAGGCCCGGAAAGCCCACCACTTTCGCGCCCTCGGCGCCTTCAGCAGTGATGACCGCCATGGTTTCGCCGCGATACGGGGTCAGCGTCACGCCGTTCGGGTGCGCGACCACGCTGCCGCTGGCGTTCAGCGACAGGCTGTCGTAGCCCTCACCACGGCTGACGGTGGCGCCGACGATGGCTTTGGGGCCGATGTACTGACCATTGACCGAGGTGCTGTTGGTGCGAGTTGCGCCGTCATGGCCGGCCGTCACGCCATAGTTGTACTGACGGTCTTCACCGGCGGTGCCGCTGAGCGTCGCTTGCTCGCTGTAAGCACCACGGGTGTCACGCATGACCCGCGCCGACAGTTGCGGGCGGTTGACCGAGGAGCCGAACTCCAGCGGCATGCTCACGGTAAACAGCAAGCTGGTGTCCATTTCGCCCATGCCCATGCGCGCCCGGTTGGCGCTGACGCCATAACTGACTGAACCGTGCTGCTTGTTGTAACTGAACTGGTACTGCACATCACGACCTGGCAGGTTCCAGTAGTTTTGGGTAAAACCGTTGAAGGCCACCTGGCCCCAGTCGCCCATGCTTTGGTTGGCGGTCAGCGACAGACGACTGCGCGGGCGGCCGTAAAGGCTGGTGTCGAGGCCATTGCGCTCGGCATCGATCAACTGCACGGCGTTGCTGAAATCCAGATAGTTTTCCGTGGAAAAACGGGTGGCTGCCACGGCGAAGTTACTGCCTGTGCTGAGGATGTTTTTGCTGTAGCTCAAACGCGCACTCTGGCCACTGGCGGTGCCGCTCTTGAGGTCGGTCTGCGCATGAGTGACGTCCACCGCCATCGCCCCGACCGGCGTGCTGAACGCCACGCCACCGAGTGCCGCACGGTAGTCGTCGCTCAGTTGCGATCCACCGTAACCGGTGAAAATATTGCTCAAACCACGCTGATAGGTGCCCTGAAAAAGCTTCGCCTGGCTGTCGATATAGTTATTGCGGGTTTCCCCGGCAGTCACGCTGAAACGCGAGGTCCCCGGACGCAGCAATTGCGCAGTCGAGGCAAATGGCACGATGAACGATTGCTCGCTACCGTCGGCTTCGTAGACGGTCACCTCGAGGTCGCCGCCATAACCGGTCGAGTACAGGTCATCGATCACGAAGGCGCCCGGCGCCACCGTGGTTTCATACAGCAGATTGCCGGCCTGCCGCACAGCGACTCGCGCACTGGTGCGGGCGATGCCACGGATTACCGGCGCATAGCCGCGCTGCGATTCTGGCAGCATGCGATCGTCGGTGCCCAGTTGCACACCGCGATAGGCCAAAGTATCGAAAATCTCGCCACTGGTGTTGGCTTCGCCCACCGTCAACTGACTCTTGAGCGAGGTGACATCGCGCTGGGCGTAGGTGTTGAGCACCTGATAACTCTGACCGTTGGACTTGTCCCAACTCGCTGAACCATTGTGGCGCAGCCGCCAGTCACCGATGTTCAACCCGGCATTCAGCCCCAAATAGGCCGAGTCGTAATTGCCGCTGTCGGTCTTGTTGTGGGTGGCGTTGAAGTTGTAGCTCAAAGTCCCGGAGGTCACGCCGCGATCCCATAATTCCGGGCTGACATAACCACGCGCATCGCGGCGCAAGGCAACCTGTGCAATGCTGATGTCGAGTTGCTGATTGGAGGGTGAAAACGTCGCACTCGCGCCTTCGATCAACTGCACGATATCCAGGCATGAGGCGCCGCTTTCAACGCTCGCCATGGCTTCAGCGGACAGGCGACGAAAATCCACGCCGATCAATTCCAACAAGCCACGGCTGAAGCACACCGTCGGGTGGCTGCCATCGGCTTCGGCATTGATGCGGATGTCCTGACGCATCATCAGTTTACCGTTGACCGCGATGTCGGCACGATACTCGCCGGGCAACACCGGGTTGCCCTGCTGATAAGCAGCCAGATCGAGGCTGCGCGAATCCTCAGGCAGAAACGCGTCGTTGAACTGTACGTCTTCGGCCCATGCCTGGGTGGCGAACGCACCTGATACGCCGGCCAGCGTCTGGAGAACCAGAGCGGTCAGCCGATTCAGGGCAAAGCGAGGTCGAGCCTGCGGGCACGCGCCCAGGCGTGGAAGAGTCTTCATAGGTTACTCGTGCGGTGCGCTAAAAACGTTCGCGGGAAGTCAGGGCTTGAGTGGTTGCTTTAATGGCACCAGAGCGCCGTAGTCATTGATGGCGTTGAACTCGACCTGCGCCGTAGCACCGGGCATCGACTTGAGTGTGGGCAAGGCAAATGTCTTGGTTTCACCCGGGCCGACCATGCCGTTTTCACTCTCGAAACGTTGTGCGCCAACTGTCAGGGCCAGTTCGACCTGGGACAGGTGGAACGCGCTCGGATTGAATGCCTGCAAGGCAAAACCCTTGTCCGCCGGTACGACTTTCCATTGCACCTGCTGCATCGCCTCGTTGGGATTACCTGGCAGACCGTCGGGGCGATAAAAAATCTTGATCCGTGAACGGAAAGCCATTTGCAGCATGTTCAGATCCGTCGGGCCTTCGGCCTTCGGCGGGATCTCCAGCACGTTGAGCCAGAACACCGACTCCTTGTTGGTCGGTAACGCTGCGCCGGTGAACATCAGGCGCAGGCTTTGGCCCTTGCTCGGGTCGATACGCGACACCGGCGGCGACAGCACAAACGGCGACTTGGAGCTGGTAGGACTCGACTGGATATCACCGCTGTCGACCCACGATTGCACCAGCACGGGACGCGCGCCGTTGTTGTTCAATTTGACGGTGACTTCTTTCTGACTCGCCGGATACACCAGACGCGTCCCGGTGATCACCACACCGGCCTTGGCTTGCGCATGCATCAGCATGCACAGCAGCAACACTGCACTGACTCGAAACAGACTTGCGTAACGCATGACGCACCTCTTTTGCCGCACTCTGATGCGCCCTTCCCCCTGGTTCAGGGCACGTCAGAGGGCTATCGGCTTACTGGTAGTCGACGTTGTAGGTCACGGAGCTGACCACGGTGCCCGGCGTGGTTGCGCCAGTGGCGATGTATTGCACGGCGTACGGCATGTTGGCCGCGCCAGTGCCATCGATGGTGTTGCGGGTGGTTTTGGTGATCTGGTTGGTGTTACCCGCCTGAATCACTGCGCCGCCCTGCTGGTCAACCAGTTGCAGTTGCACGTTGTTTGCGGTGCCGGTCATGTTGTTCAGGTTGCCGCTGACCGGATCAACGGTCGAACCGGCGTTGAAGAACGCCGCCGCAGTAGTCGCGGTACCGACGCAGCTGCTCAACTGAATGTTGAAACCGGTCTGGCCTTCAACCTGCCCAGCGGTAGTCAAAAGGCCCGTGGAGATGGTTGGCAGGGTCACGGTTGCGACAGCCGGTGAAACCACGCCGTCAACGGAGATGGTGCAGGTCTGGTTGACCAGCTCGCCATTGAAATTGATGGTGCCGTCAGCGGCGTTGGCGAACTGAGCGCCAGAGGCGGCAACCAGCACAGCGATAGCGAGAGCTTTGCGATTCATGGGACAACTCCAAAAGTAAGATACGAACCCGTCGCGTAAGTCTGGACGGTTGTCCGGCGCGGAATGCGTCGTGATTTACAAGCCATCTAGCTGGGCGACGAGACAATCCTGGTCTTTTGGAGAGAGCATTCCCGTAGGCGTCTTCCCTCTCAGCTGTAGGAAATTTCCCACCGCTGGCAATTGCCAATATTGGAGGACAATGGTGCGCACCGATATTCGTGAGAGACACAAAGTAAGGCGATGAATATTGGTAATAGCTAATTTCGAACTTCCGCTTTTGGCCGACAGCAGCCGTTGATGAACGACCCCTTCTGGTTTCAAGCCGGTAGCCACTGAGGCATCGCTTGATGCCCCTAGCTAGTTTGATCTCGATGTAGCCCTGCCCTCCGTTCGAAGGCAGACAAAAATGCATTACTCGTAAATGGATTGGATGCCAGAAATCATCCCTCTACCCGCTTCACTCAAACATTGGTCTCACGTCGTGATTTTTTGACGGGGAATGAAGGCACAGCAAAAACGCGCATAAAGAACCGATTTTTTGTGTCCGGGAATTGAGGTTGGCGCTTCACATTACAGATTCACAACACTCCACCGGTTTTCACCTCCCACCCGACCGACTAGCATTTCCCCATCACCCACCACCCTCCCCCTGCGCGGCCATCGACGAATACGCGCCATCACTTTCGAGGGATTCCAATCGCGGCCACTTTGCCGCTGACGATCGAACTCAAAAGAGCACTTCACCATGACGCAAAACATTTACGACGATCCCGAATTTTTTCAGGGCTACAGCCAGATGAATCGCTCCATCGGCGGCCTCGACGCGGCGCCGGAGTGGCCGGCGCTCAAGGCATTGCTGCCTTCCATGCATGGTTTGAACGTGGTGGATCTGGGCTGCGGCTATGGCTGGTTCAGCCGTTGGGCGGTCGAGCATGGCGCGGCCAGTGTGTTGGCGCTGGATGTTTCGGAGAAGATGCTGGAGCGCGCGCGTGCGACCACGGCGGCGGCGAACATTCGCTATGAGCGCGCCGATCTGGAACAGCTCGACTTGCCCGCCTGCAGTTTCGATCTGGCTTACAGCTCACTGGCGCTGCATTACATCAAGGATTTGCCGGGGCTGTTTGCGCATCTATACGCGGCACTGAAACCGGGTTCGCATTTTGTATTTTCCATTGAGCATCCAATCTTTATGGCACCGCGTAATCCGGGCTGGTTGATTGATGCTGAAGGCAACAAGCGTTGGCCGCTGGACAGCTATCAGCTGGAGGGTGAACGGGTGACAAACTGGTTGGCCGAGGGAGTGATCAAGCAGCATAGGACGGTAGGAACGCTGCTGAATTCGTTGATCGATGCAGGGTTCGCCATTCGCCATGTCAATGAATGGGGCCCGAGCGATGCAGAGGTGGCGGCGCAACCGGCGCTGGCGGAAGAACGGGAGCGGCCGATGATGATGCTGGTGGCGGTGCAGCGCTGAGCGGGTTTACAACTTGAGAAGCCCCCTCACCCTAACCCTCTCCCAAAGGGAGAGGGGACTGACCGCGGTGCCAGTACGAGCTACGCCGACGTGCGAAATCGAGGCGAACTCAGGTTTTGGAAACGACACCACTCGGCTCCCTCTCCCTCGGGAGAGGGCTGGGGTGAGGGGCCTGTCCGAAAGTGCAGACAAAATTTCAAGCCGGACAACAGGCCCAATTGATTTTATCGGGTCGCGACGATAAACAACCTGGGAAACGGCAACAACACCGAGCCATCCGCCAACGCCGGATAAGCCCGCTCAACCTCCGCCAGATACTGCTCCAGGTACTGCGTCTTTTCCTCCTCGGTCAGCGGACTCAAAAACGGAATCAAGCCGCTGCCCTTGAACCACTCCACCACCCCCGCCGCCCCGCCAGACAGCTGATGGTGATAGGTCGTGCGCCACACATCGACCCGCGCACAGTGCGGTCGCAGCATGGAGAAGTAATCGCTCGCACTCGCCATGTCGGTACGTTGCCCCGCTGCGCCGCTGAGCTTGCTCGCCCACGGGCCATTCGCAGCGACTTCACGCATCAAGCGGTGGGACGGCTCGTTGAGGTTGTCCGGCATCTGGATCGCCAGACTGCCACCGGCCGACAACTTGCCGGCGAGTGCCGGTAACAATGTCGCATGATCCGGCAGCCACTGCAGCACGGCGTTGGCAAAGATCACATCGTAAGGGCCGACATCGGCCCATTTATCGATGTGCGCGACGTCGAACTGCAACTGCGGCAAGCGCTTGCGCGCGGCCTCGATCATGTCGGAGGAACTGTCCAGGCCGCTGACCGTGGCTTGCGCAAAACGCTGCACCAGCAGTTCTGTCGAGTTACCGGGACCGCAGCCGATATCGACCACCGTTCGTGCCTGTGCCGTGGGAATCGCCGCCAGCAGATCGCGGGCCGGGCGGGTGCGTTCATCTTCGAAAGCGACGTATTGTCTGGCGGACCAACTCATTGCGTTCTCCTGTCGGGGGCATGGCAGCGGTTCGTCACGATACAGGCAGCGCAGCGGGCAGTTCCACAGCGACTGATTGCAAACGATGTCAGATCACCGCACCGACTTATCGCCGACCGATTGGTCGTTATGAATGCTGCGACCGTCCGTCGAGTCGTATAAAAGCGATTTTGACAGCTAAAAAAACAAACCTATAGTCAAGTGGCGGCAATCGGAAGGAACCCGATCAGACGATTTCGTGCAAGGAGCACGGCCTGCTCACCTCTCGTGACCGGTGGGTTCCCCCCAGTAGTGTGCTCGCAAATGCCATACGGCAAGCAAGCGTCGTCGTGCCTGGACTGCGGGCCGGCGTTCACTATGAAAAAGGAGCATTACCATGTCTCGAGTGACGGATATTCTGGTTTCCATCGACACCGAAACCATTCTGAAAAAGTATCCAAACATCAGCAAGGACCCGAAAAATCCGACGCTGATCGATTGGAAACATGTGTACATGGTTACCAATCAGGACAACGTCGTCAGCGGTCAGGCCGGTGGCGAACTGGATCTCAAGGCGCAGGTCGGCGACCTGATCCGCTGGCGTGAAACCAGTCTGTCGCAGAGCTTCGAACAGGCGGTGATTTTCTACAAATTCATTGGCAACGCCGGCGCCGACCTGATCTCCCCACCCTCGCCACGCAAGGCCAGCGCCTGTGTGGCGGTGCCGAACACCAGCAATCCATCCGTGCCGAGCTGCCAGAAAGTCGATAACCATTACTGGTCATCCGAGACCCTGGACTGCGGTCGCGTGACCTATCACTTCCACTTCCTGATCGTAGACCGCAACTGCCAGATCATCGGCTGCTGCTCGTGGGACCCGTTCATCTCGATCCACAACTGATGATGCGTCGAGCCCCTTGGCAACGAGGGGCTTTACCGATCCGTCGCCGCCCCGGCCGGAACAGGATGCGTTGCCTTGACCGAAGCGGCTGTCGCCTTGAGCCACCATCATGAAAGGAATCCATGATGACCAGCGAACCGATCCCTTCCCCCTCCTCCGGCGCCACCAGCGCACAAAATGTGCTGCTGATCGTCGATGCCGAATCCGTGCTTTCCCGGTATCCGAATCCCAGTCTGGACGCTACTGCGCCGACAAGCATTGCCGACGGTTTCATCTTTTTCGTCACGGATAATAACTCGAAAGAAATAGTCACAAATGACAGCAAATTTACGATTAGGTGGGTCATTGATCGTGACCTGCATGTGCGCGCAAGATCCGTCAGCCTGATCGCTGAACACAGCATTGTCATGTACGCCCTGACCGCTGATGGCGACGCCTTGTCCGATCCGCGGCTGGAGGTCCACACCAACCTGACGGTGCCCGCCCCCAATCCGGACAACCCGGCTGAACCGGGCAGCAAGAACGCCGATGATCACCTCTGGATCTGCACACCGAAAAACAGCGGCACTGCCCACTGCCACTTGAGCTTCATGCTGGTCAATCAACAGTGTGAGGCCGTGGGGTATTTCGATTGGTCGACGAAAATAGAAATCACAAAATGACCTATAAAAAAACCGGCCTCCTGGGCCGGTTCTCTCTATCAATCGTAAAAGCCGACCGTCTTCTTCAAATGCTCTGAATACTCATAAATTTCGTCAACCGAACTAATCGGGTGTCGCGTTTCGTTCTTTTCTCCATCAAAGATACCAATGTATTTCTGAGAGCGATTGAAGTGTAAGCGACAGATCGGCTTACGATTGTTGTCATCCAGCAAGATGCCAAAATAACTTTGAGTATCACGTTGAACAATTCGCTTGGCGTCAACCACTGATCTGACTAGGGCACGGACAATGTGATAACCCTCAAGCTCTTCCAGCGTTGTCAGCACCTTATCGTCTGATTCGTCTCGTGGATCAACTGGGTCAGTTCCAGTTGAAGCCGATGGCAAGGACGCCAACGCGGGCTGGATTGCACCACTCATTGCAGATTTTAGGCGATCGTTTATCTGATCGTTCAAAAACTGCACTACGGCTTTCCTCGTCAACTCATGAAACTGTTCACGTACCTTTTGCGTAATCACACCGTCGTACACACGAGAAGCGAAAACCTTGACGAAGTCATCGTCCGGCTTGCTGACCTGCGCCGCGATCACCTTCTTTATCTGGCTGACATATTTCAGTTCGCCAGCCGCGTTGATGATTGAGTCAACGTCAAAAGCCGACTTCGTCAACTTGACCAACTCGGGCACCGAGTATTCATCAATATCTAGAAGGTCCAACTCCAGGAATGGCTTTTCATCCATTTTGTTAGGCGCATCCAAGTCCGTAAAAAACTTGTAGACCTGACCATTGGTAAGGATGGAGATGCGAGCACTGGTCACGTGAAAATAGCGAAACAGCTGAGAGGCATGATTGATATGCAGAGGCTCACCGATCTTTTTGCACTCGATCAGAATCTGTACCTCTCCTTCCTTCATGATGGCGTAATCAATTTTCTCGCCTTTCTTCGTACCAATGTCACAGACAAACTCGGGGGTCACCTCAGTCGGGTCAAAAACGTCGTAGCCCAGAACAGTGCTGATAAAAGGCATTACAAAAGCATTTTTCGTTGCTTCTTCCGTCTGGATGGCAGCGCTTTGCAACCGGACTTTGGCGGCTAGGCTGGCTAACTTTTCGAAGAATTCCATGAGTGGCCTCTTGCGTTGTTGTCTATCCGTGTTGTGCGCTAATGGCAGTTTGATTGCCACTTGATACTAGACACAAACCAGCACAATGAAAGTTTCGCCTCCATGCGCAGCGAAACGCTGACGTACTCACAACGTTTATCTCAGAGCTAAGGCTGCAAGTAGAATTTTCATCCCGCCGTCACTGTCTGAATTTCAGGCATTCCCAATGAGGAACACGGCAATGAAATTCGCGAAAATCTCTCAGAAACTCGCCCTTTGGGCCGGTAGCCCCAAGACGTTTATGGGGGCGCTGATCCTGATTGGACTGTGGGGCTTGAGTGGGCCGATTTTTCATTACAACGACACCTGGCAACTGATCATCAATACCTCGACGACCATCATCACCTTTCTGATGGTGTTCCTGATCCAGAACACCCAAAACCGCGACACCGACATCCTGCATTTGAAGATCGACGAGTTGCTGTTGGTGACCAAAGAGGCGCAGAACGCGATGCTCGGGCTGGAGGCGCTGGATTTGAAGCAACTGGAAGCGCTACGCAGGCATTACCGTGCGTTGGGCGAAGGGGAAGTGTTCAATCTTGAGGGGCTGGGCGAGAAGAGCAAGTCGAAACAGGATTTGAATGAGTGCTGATGGTCAGATAAAAGCAAAAGATCGCAGCCTTCGGCAGCTCCTGAAGGAAGAGTGCAGGAGCTGCCGAAGGCTGCGATCTTTATATCTTGATCAACGGCTGGCCTGTAATTGGCGAGCCATTTGCAGATGGCTTTGCAGCTTGGGTAACGTTTCATCCGCGAAGGCTTTGATTTCCGGCACGTCAGTGTTTTGTGCCTCCTGCTGAATCTGCTCGATGGCCTCTTCAGTGGCTTTGACCTGGCTGGCGGCATAGGCCTGATCGAAAGAAGGGCCGTCGGTCACCTGCGGCATCAATTCCTTGGCCTTGTCTGCGAGTTCTTCACGGGGCGCCACCGGCAGATCAAGCTTCTTGGCGATTTTCGCCAGGTGCTGATTGGCCGTGGTGCGGTCGTTGATGACGACGATGGTGTAGTCCTTGACCTCTTTCGATTCGGCCTTGCTGTGGGCCAGACGGCTGGCCTCGATGTCGGCCATGCCTTTGGCGGAGGCATCGTTGATGAAATCGGTGGGCGACTGGGCAAAAACGCCAGTGGCACACACGCTCAACAGCAGGCCCGACACAGGTGCAAAAACAGCGTTACGTATACGGGTGGCCATCCGGCTCATGGTCGCGCCCTCCTTCATTCGAAATTCAAGCGGGAGCTTACGCCCCCGCCTCTCAATCAAAACAACCTTCACTTACTTCGATTTTTGAGCGGGCTTGCGGCCCATTTCGGTTTTCGCAGGCTCTTTATCGACGGTCGTGGTGGTGGTTTTCCCACCTTTGCGACCGGCTTCAGACGCCTTCGTTCGATCGTTAGCAAAGTTTCCCGAGTTCGAGTTTCTTGAATTAGGCATGATTCTCTACCTCTTGGTATTGATCGTCGCGAGCAACTGCCCACCTGAATTGAGAATTTTCTGGCTGGCAAAGGTTTAGAAAAGTTACCGATGTCGCGACGAACGGCGCGCCGCCGATCAGATATCCAGCGCCCGATGGTTCAAGCGTTTCGCCGTGTACATGGCCTGATCGGCGTGGCGAAACAGTTGTTGTTCTTCACTGCCGTGTTCCGGGTAACGGGCGACACCGATGCTCGGTTCGATGTGCAGGTTGTGACCGTCCAGACGCATCGGTTGTACCAGCACCTGGCGGATTTTTTGCGCCACGCTGTCGGCATCTTCCGCGACGTGAACGCTGTGCAGCAGCACGATGAACTCATCGCCACCGATGCGCGCGACGGTATCAGTCTCGCGCACGCACCCCTTCAACCGGTTGGCCACGGTTTGCAACAGCATGTCGCCAACGGCGTGACCAAAGGTGTCATTGACCTGCTTGAAGCGATCCAGATCGACATACAGCAGCGCCATGTTGCCCGACGCGTCCCGGGCGCTGGCCAGCGCAGATTTGAGGCGATCCCGGAGCAATTCGCGATTGGGCAACTGCGTCAGTTGGTCGTACTGCGCCATGCGCTTGAGCCGTGCATGCAATTGCTGACGCTCGATGGCAGTCGCGACCTGGGCACAGACGTATTGCAGCAGTTCCTTGTCCTGTTCGGTGTAGCGCTCGCCGCCGGGCAGGCTCTTTACGATCAGTGCGCCGATGGTGCCGTTTTTCGAGTGCAACGGCACGCCGAGCCAGCAGGGTGAATCCTGCCCGGCCACCAGCGCAGCGAATTCGGGAGAGGCATCGGGACTGTCCGGTGTCAGCAGGATCGGTTGACCGCTGCGGATCACTTGCGTGCACAGACGTCCGGTGACCGTGCCCGGTTGCTCGGGCTGCAATTCGTGGTCATCGACGTGGTAAGGGAAATTCAGCTTGGCGCAATGTTCGTCGTACAGCGCCACGGAGAAATTCAGCGCCGGTAGCCATTCGCCAATGATCAGGTGGATGCGCTTGAACAGCGCCAGCAAATCCTCTGCCACGTGCGCCGCCTCCGAGATCGCATACAACGCCGCCTGCCGGGATTCGGCCTGCTTGCGTTCGGTGATGTCGCGGGCCACGGCAATGCGCAGTTGATCGACTTCCGACCAGCGTGCCGACCAGAGGATATGGGCGACGCTGCCATCCTTGCGCACGTAGCGGTTTTCGAAGTTGTGTTTGGGGTCGCCACCCATGATTTCATGGGCGGCGGCCAGGGTGCGCTGACGGTCGGCCGGGTGCACCAGTTCGATCATTTCCCGGCCGATCAGCTCTTCAGGCGTGTAACCGAAGATCCGCTCGCAAGCAGCGCTGACAAAAACGAAACGGCCCTGCTTGTCGACCGCGCAAACGGCATCCAGCAATAAATCAATAAAACTCGCCAACGGCGCGGAATTTCGGCTTTCCATGGTTCAGCGTGGGTGTCCGGGTAATGCAGCACTGATCAACCATCCGTGACCTCTTGATTGCGCATCCCTGCACACACCTTCAAGCCTTGTTCGGCATCAGCCCCGGCAGCGCATGCATCAGCGCGTTGATGGCGAAACCGATGAACATCACGCCACACAACCGCGTGATCAGCAATTCGTGACGCTGATACAGCCTCCGCACGCGCTGCGCGCCGACCACGCCAATCAGGATAGCGTAGGCCAGCAGTCCGCCGAGGAAGCTCAGGGCGATCAGCGCCGGCAGCATCGACCAATTCAGCAATTCAGCGCGGCTCGACAGCAGCGCGGTGAACGTCGCGACTGCCACCGGGTACGCCTTGGGATTGGTCAGACCGAACACAATACCGTGCCAGAACGGCTGGCGCGCCGCGCCTTGCGGTTCGTCACCGCTGCGACGCTGAGCACGCACTGCACGCCAGCCAAGCCAGAACAGGTACAAACCGCTGAGCACGCCGAGCACATCGAACGCAGTGCTGCCGATTTCCCGGGCGCCGACAATGGCGATCAGCGCGGTGCTGCACCAGACCACATCGCCGAGCAGATGCCCGCAGAGAAACCCGGCCCCGGCCCGCCGTCCGTGGGCCGCGCCAATACCGAACACCGCCAGCACGCCAGGACCCGGCGTGATGCCATAGATGAAACCCGAGGCCAGCACGGCCAGTAACAACGATGGAGTCATGGAAAACCTGCACGGGGCCATTACACGTGGTGGCCAGTCTATAACAGACAAATGTGTCTGATCATGACTCGTCGTAAAAACGCATGCCGGAGTACGGTTTGAACCGACACGCTGCCAGTCGCGAGGCCAGATCACCGACGTGGACTTCGAGCTTGTGGCCATCAGGGTCGAGAAAGTAGAACGATGCACCTTCGCTGCGGTTGTCCCGCCATTGCTGCACGTTGGCCGCTTTTAGCCGCTGGACGAAGTGCGGAAAATCCACCTCGCCGAGGCTGAACGCGTAATGGGTGTAATCGACGGCGGGCGCTGACAGGCGCTGCGGATCGAGTGACAGACACAACCACAGCCCCGGCAGCGACAGGTAGGCCCCGGCGTCCCATGTCGCTTCGACGCGCAGTTGCAGCAGCTCGTGATAAAACGCCAGGCTGCGATCCACATCGCTGACCGCCAGGGTCAGGTGGTTGAGGCCGGTGAGCATCGGTTCAGTAACCTCTGAGGTCTTCGGGGACGATGTATTGCTGGCCGTCGTAGGTCAGGGTGATCTGTTTTTGCTTCAGACGGGTGGTCTTGGAAAGACACTCCTTACCCGACTGCGTATTTTTCATCTTGCTGCCGTTGGTGGTGACGATCAAATCGGCCAGACCATGATGGCTGGAAGGGCCGATCTCGACGGTTCGGCGAATGGTCTTGGTATAGCCTTCGCAATCATTGATGAACTCGCCGTTGTTCTTGGCGACCACCAGGCCCTCCAGCACCGGACGCAACTCATTGCCTTCGCGCACGTACAGCGCCAGATCGGTTTTCTCGTAGGGAATGGCGTGGGAACTGTGCGCGAACATTGAACGCAGACCAAAAGCCCGAACCTGCGGCGCCAGTCGATAACGGGCGGTGTCGATACGCAGATCATCCAAGCGCACAGCATCGGAGTTGTAAGCGCCCGGTTTACGGTAACTGGCGATGGGGTTGTAAGTACTGGCATTGACGATCGACAGGTCCAGGTCGAATACCCCGGCATCATCGCCGCCGGAATCGGCAAGGTAGGTGGATTTCACCGAGATCGCCTGACTCGGGAAGGCCGGCCAGACGTTGCAGCGCGACATGGATGTGCCGTCGAAACTCTGGGTGGTGCAGGCGGCCTGAGCTTGAGTGGTGATTGACAGGAAACCGAGGGCAAGGACAAAAGTTTGTCTGATGGTCATTGTTCTTCCTTGAAAAAATCAGTTGGACCGTTCGATAGACGAACGGCAAATCGCCGCGAGTATGACGCTGTAGTATGTTGCACTACAAATCACTACTTCGAGATTGTCATGTCCATCATGTCACTGCGCATCCCAGATGAAATCGCCGACACACTCGCCAGCCTCGCCAAAGCGACTGGCCGCAGCAAGTCTTACTTGGCGGTGGATGCATTACGCGAGTACCTCGCGCGGGAAGCCTGGCAAATAGAACAAATCCAGCAAGCGCTGAAAGAGGCCGATGCGGGGGACTTCGCGTCGGCTGATGAAGTCAGGGCCATTGCTGAAAAATGGAATGCCAATGCGCATTGAGTGGCTGAAAACCGCGTTAAAGAATCTCGATGAGGAAGCCGCGTACATCGCCCTTGAAAATCCCAAGGCTGCCTCTGACTTTGTTCAGACCATTCTCGACAATGTTGATCACCTCACCCGATTTCCCGCCTCGGGACGCGAAGGGCGCCTACCCGGAACGCGTGAGTGGATTGTCCCCGGTCGCCCTTATTTGATTCCGTACCGTGTTCGCCAGAGCCGGTTACAGGTTTTACGCATTTTCCATACTCGCCGACTCCCGCCCAAGACTTGGTAAGTGGTCAGGCACATATCCCATCCTCAATCCCACGATTCAACCCGTTCCCTCCCAGGCGCCTGTGCCGCGCCAACACAAACGTGCCGGGTGGAATCTCTAACAGTGGCACCACGATCCATGCCCGCCGCTCGCTCTCACGCACGCGTGCCACACGTGTTGGAGACGTTGCTGCACTGGAGGGGGGGTGTTGATTCAGATTGGCGGGGGCGAGAGGAATGTGGTGGCTGTTGGCCGATGTGAGAATCCTTGATTTTGTGGTGTTGGCGAAGCCGTCTTCACGAGCAAGTCCGCTCTCCAGGGGATTTGCAAACAACACAAATCCAATGTGGGTGCGGGCTTGCTCGCGAAGGGGGCAGTCAGGTCAGCTCATCTAGATCGGCACGCTACCGACTCAAAACGCGTTGCGGAAAATCTCCTCGATCTGCCGCTGATCCGCCGCCCGCGGGTTGGTCAGGCCACAAGCGTCTTTCAAGGCATTGGTGGCAAGCACCGGAATGTCGTTGAGTTTGGCGCCGAGCTCACGCAGGCCACCTGGAATATCGACATCTCTGGCCAGGCAACGGATCGCGTTGATCGCCGCTTGCGCGCCCTCCTCCGGGCTGAAGCCGCGAATGTCCGCGCCCATGGCATGGGCAACATCGGTCAGACGATCGGCACACACCAGCGCATTGAACGTCTGCACGTGGGGCAGCAGCACGGCGTTGCACACACCGTGAGGCAAGTCGTAGAAACCGCCCAATTGATGCGCCATCGCGTGCACATAGCCGAGGGACGCATTGTTGAAGGCCATGCCGGCAAGGAACTGTGCATACGCCATGTTCTCCCGCGCGGCGAGGTCACTGCCGTCGCGCACGGCCAGGCGCAGATTGTTGCTGATCAGGGTTATGGCCTTCAGCGCGCAGGCGTCGGTGATCGGGTTGGCGGCGGTCGACACGTAGGCTTCGATGGCGTGGGTCAAGGCGTCCATGCCGGTGGCGGCAGTCAGGCCTTTGGGCATGGCGACCATCAGTTCAGGATCGTTGACCGACAGCAGCGGTGTGACGTTACGGTCGACGATGGCCATTTTCACGTGACGCGATTCGTCAGTGATGATGCAAAAGCGGGTCATCTCACTGGCCGTGCCGGCGGTGGTGTTGATGGCGATCAGCGGCAGTTGCGGCTTGCTCGATTGGTCGACGCCTTCGTAGTCGCGGATCTGCCCGCCGTTGGTCGCACACAGGGCGATGCCCTTGGCGCAGTCGTGGGGCGAACCGCCGCCCAGCGATACAACGAAATCGCAGCGACTTTCCTTGAGCAGCGCCAGCCCGGACTCGACGTTAGCGATGCTCGGGTTCGGTTTGGCGCCGTCGAAGATCACTGAGTCGATGTCCTGCATCGCCAGTTTCTCGGCGACCATCGTCGCCACACCGGCCTTGGCCAGCCCCGCGTCAGTGACGATCAGCGCCTTGCGGAAACCGTAATTGCGAATCGCAATCATGGCCTCGTCGAGGCATCCGTTGCCCATGATGTTTACGGCCGGAATGAAAAATGTGCTGCTCATGCGCGTCTCCTGACTGAGGCCGAATCGACTGCTCCGATACGGCGGATGTGCACAGGATCGACCGATCGGTCACGGCCGATGTTGATCTGGCTCAATGCCCGCTCGTGATAAAGTCGCCGCCCATCAGCCCCTAAGTTTTGAGATGTGCCAAGCAATGAGCGATTTTCTGGATGTCGACGCGACCCTCGAAGACTGGAACGCCCTGCGCGCCACGACCGACTTCACAGGCTTGCTGGTGGGCAACGGTGCCAGCCGCGCGGTGTGGGACGACTTCGGCTACGACTCGCTGTTCGAAAACGCCCGCAGCGTGGAAGAGAAACCGCTGAGCCCGTCGGAACTGAGCGTGTTCGACGCGATGCAGACGCGCAGCTTCGAGCAGGTACTCGGCGCGCTGAAAACCACCAGCCGGGTGAACAAGGCGCTGGCCGTCAGTTCGGCGGCACCGCGCAACCGCTACTACGCGATCAAGGAAGCGCTGATCAATACCGTGCACGCGGTGCACATTCCGTGGCGGCTGGTGCAGGCCTCAACCCTGGCGACGCTCAACGAAGAACTGGCGCGTTATCGCACGGTGTTCACCACCAACTACGACTTGCTCAATTACTGGGCGCTCCAGCACCGCAGCGAGGCCATCGACGATCTGTTCAATGGCCCCAACGCTAGGTTCGATTTGAGCGAAACCGCCACGGGCAAACCACGTCTGCTGTACCTGCACGGCGGCCTGCATCTGGTACGTAATCAGGACGGTACCGCGCGTAAATTGACCTCGACCGAGGGCACGTTGCTCGGCAGTTTTGCGATCAACAACACGCTCAAGACGCTGGATGACGTGCCGCTGTTCATCAACGAAGGGCCGAGTGCGGAGAAACTGAGGACCATCCGCAGCTCCGATTACCTGTCGTTCTGCTACGCGCAGTTATTGGGCCACGGCGACAGCCTGTGCATCTTCGGCCATGCCTTGGGCGAGCAGGACAGCCACATCGTGCGGGCCCTGCGTCTGGCAAAACCTGCGACTGTGGCGATCTCGGTTTATCCGCGCAGTGCGGCGTTCATTCAGCATCAGAAGCGGCATTACGCGAAGGTGTTTGAAGGGACCGGGGTTGCGTTGCGTTTTTTTGACTCGAAGAGCCATGCACTGGGCAATCCGAAGTTATCGGTCCTCGTAGAGCGCTAGGCTAAGCGGATCAATCTACAAGGTTATCTTTCCTTTTCACCGCGGCGAGGCAGTCTTGAGGGATGTCCCATGAGCCTTTGCCATTGCCGCGCAAATCATTTTTCTGAAAGTCACCGCGTCCTTTGGTCATGACCTTTATGCCGTAAATCTTATTACTGACAATTTCGTTGCCGGACACGATCGGGGAACTGAAGCCCGCGATGAGGATACCGGAATGATCGTTACCGATAATATGATTTCCTTCCAGTCGGCCCTTGCCACGGTTATGAACATAGATACCACCCTGCTTCCCGTCGCGGATGGTATTACGCCGAAATAATGGAGCGGCCCCACTACGAACTTCGAGACCCGCAAGACCGTTTCCAACAATCAGATTTTCCTCGTAAACACCTATCCCTTTGTCATAAACCATGATGCCACCCTCTATGTTGCTATGTACATTACAACGACGCACGACCGGGTTGCTGAGATTATCCACGGCTATTCCAGCGAGAGCGTTTTTGAAAATCTCATTGTCTTCAATGACACCCAGACCGCCGTCATGGATGAAAATCCCACTGCCCTTGGCCTCATAAATACGATTACGCCTGACAAATGGATTGGCACCCGAGCGAATGAGTAACGCCGATTTTCCGTGGGAAAAAATCTCATTATCTTCGATCACTCCACGACATTCCTGCCCATAAATCCCATATTGCCCACAGTCATGAATTCGGTTGCGACGCAAGGTTGGATTAGCCTGCTCTCGCATAACAACACCAGAGGCGGCATTATCAAAAATTTCATTGTCTTCAAGCGTTCCAAAGCCGTTTTTATAAATAAGCACTCCACTTTGCAAGCTATTATGGATACGGTTGCGACGCAGGCGAGGATCGGCACCGTCATGAATACCAATGCACGATAAATTATGTCCTGAGATATCACAGTCCTCGATATCCAGACGACCTTGACCGATATCAATACAAAATAATCTACTGTCCCCGGTTTGGCGTAATGTGAGATTTGCTATACGCCCCATGCTCGCCATAAAGCGAACGGCGTTTTTGTTTTCCGCCTCGATGACAACCTCACCGAGCTCACCTTCTCCGATAATCTCTATCGGTTTATCAATGACAAGTCCCTCACGATACAGCCCAGGACGAACCAAGATACGATCACCAGGTGATGCTGCGCAGAGAGCCTCGCTGATACTCAGAAAGTCACCACGATGGAATGAGTCAACGACATGACTCTTGGGAGGTGATGATCGCTTTTGATTCTTCAGGACGATTTGAGCTCCGTCCGCATCATTCTTTGGCTCCGGAGGATCCTGCGTACCAATCTCGCTGGCAGGTGCAACGACATTCTCTAACTGCTCTGGCTCTCGCTCCATTGCCTGGACAATCTGTTTGGCCATGTCGGCCAGCGCGCGGCGCATTTCCGGTTTAGTGAAAGGCTCGAACCGCAGCTCTCGCCAATCATAATAATTTCGGCTGGCAATGACTTGCGCGAGCGAATCCGGATCTTTTTTGTTCGGTCGACTCATGGCAGGGCAATCGACGTAATAGACAGGAAGGATCAAATCAGCACGACCTCTGGCCTTTTCCCGCAGGAGGAAGCGATCCAGTTCCTTGCGGCAGGCTGCACTCTTGAAGAGGCCAGGTGTGATAATCGGAATAAGGAACGTAGATCCGTCGATCGACTCATCCAAGCGCTCAGCCCATTGCTGCCCCCATGTGATGTCCTTCAGATCCTGAAAAATCTCGAATTTTTCGCCTGTCTGGATTCGAACTTCGCCGGCCAAACGCTTACAGAACTCTGTCAGTTGCCCTTCATCATGTTCATTGTCAAAACGTACGTAACTCATGAAGCCAATGGGTTGCTTGCTCATATCACGCTACTTGGTCGTCTAGTCTAATAAGCAACCCGCTTCACCAGGTCCCTTCCGTTTTTCACCGACCCTTCAGTGGGTTCAGAAATGACCGTCAAACTGTAGGGCGGTCACATTGCCAAGTAAGATACTAATGCGCCACTACCCTGTCCATCCAACTCACGTTGATTCTTCGCTGCTGTGCACCACCACCAGCAACTGCGCCTGCACCTCGCCCACCGAGCGGATCCGGTGTGGCTTCTGTGCATTGAAGTGCAGCGCATCGCCACGCTCGAGCAGCACCTTCTCGTTCATGAAATCGACTTCCACCTGCCCTTCGTGGACGAACAGAAACTCCTCGCCCACATGCTCCTTGAAGGTCTTGTCGGTGAATTCCTTCGCCGGGTAAATGATGAACGGCAGCAGGTTGCGTTCGCTGACCTGATGCGCCAGCACCGCATACCCGGGGCTCTGATCGTTGGCCGCGAGGGACTGGCGTTCGTGGCTGCGCACCAGGCTATAGCTGTCGAGGCTGACGCTGTCCTCGGAGAACAATTCCTCGACCTTCACGTTCAGCGCTTTCGCCAGTTTCAGCGCGGCAGCGATCGACGGCGTGTTCAACCCGCGCTCGACTTTCGACAGGTAACTCTTGGTCATGCCGGATTTTTCGGCCAGCGCCTCAAGCGTCACCCCAAGTTTTTTTCTCAATAATTTCAAACGGATAGACATGCGCAGCGGTTATTCCAGCAAGGAAGCGACGATTTATACTTGCCAATGACACTTTGTGTCATATAGCCTCTTTCGTGTCATTTGCTCTCACCCAAAGGACACACACATGGCCAAGACATTAGCACTACCCAAAGAACAACTGGTCAAGCAAGCGCTGACCCAGATGCAAAAAAGCCTGGCGGATAATACGTGGACTGACCGGCAAAAGCTGGCACTGACCTGCCGAATTCTATTCGAGAATGGCCACGACTCCGGTCTGGCCGGACAAATCACCGCCCGTGGTCCACAGCCCGGCACCTATTACACTCAGCAACTGGGCCTGGGGTTCGATGAAATCACCGCGAGCAATCTGCTGCTGGTCAATGAAGACCTGGAAGTCCTCGAAGGGCACGGCATGGCCAACCCGGCCAACCGTTTCCACAGTTGGGTGTACCGCGCCCGGCCAGACGTGAACTGCATCATCCACACCCACCCGGCGCACATTGCCGCGCTGTCGATGCTGGAAGTACCGCTGCAGATTTCCCACATGGACCTGTGCCCGCTGTACGACGACTGCGCGTTTCTCGAAGGCTGGCCGGGCGTGCCGGTGGGCAATGAAGAAGGTGAGCTGATTGCCGGCGCGCTGGGCGACAAGCGCGCGATTCTGCTTTCGCACCACGGCCAGTTGTCGACCGGCACCACGATCGAAGAGGCCTGTGTCATCGCCCAACTGATCGAACGCGCCGCCAGGCTGCAACTGCTGGCGATGGCAGCCGGCACCATCAAACCGATCATCCCGGCGCTGGGCCGCGAGGCCCATGACTGGGTGTCGAAACCCAAACGCCACGCCGCCGCTTTCAACTACTACGCCCGGCAGAACCTGCGCCAGCACGCCGATTGCCTGAACTGATTTCAGCTTTTTCCGGAGACTCATCATGTCCAACATTCACGGCATCATCGGCTACACCATCACCCCGTTCGGCGCCAACGGTGAAGGCCTCAACCTACCGGCGCTCGGCCAGTCTATCAATCGCCTGATCGACAGCGGCGTCCACGCCATCGCCCCGCTGGGCAGCACCGGCGAAGGCGCCTACCTGAGCGACGCCGAGTGGGATCAGGTTGCCGAGTTCAGCATCAAACACGTGGCCAAACGGCTGCCGACCATCGTCAGCGTGTCCGACCTGACCACCGCCAAAGCCATACGCCGTGCACGCTTCGCCGAAGCCCACGGCGCCGACGTGGTGATGGTGCTGCCAGCCTCGTACTGGAAGCTCAGCGAAGCGGAAATCCTTGCGCACTACCGCGCCATCGGCGACAGCATCGGCGTGCCGATCATGCTCTACAACAACCCGGCCACCAGCGGCACCGACATGTCGGTGGAACTGATTCTGCGCATCGTCAACGAGGTGGAAAACGTGACCATGGTCAAGGAGAGCACCGGCGACATCCAGCGCATGCACAAGCTGCAACTGCTCGGCGACGCTCAGGTGCCCTTCTACAACGGCTGCAATCCGCTGGCGCTGGAAGCGTTTGCCGCTGGGGCCAAGGGTTGGTGCACCGCCGCACCGAACCTGATCCCCCAGCTCAATCTGGATTTATACGCGGCGTCGCTGGCCGGTGATCTGGAACGGGCGCGCGAGTTGTTCTACCGCCAGTTGCCGCTGCTGGACTTCATCTTGAAGGGTGGTTTACCGGCGACGATCAAGGCCGGGTTGCGCGAGACAGGGCTGGAGGTTGGCGATCCGCGCTTGCCGGTGTTTGCGTTGAGCGAGGCTGGGCGAGGTCAGCTGCAAGCGATCCTCGAGACCCTGCGTTGATCTCACACACACAATTACCTGTGGGAGCTGGCTTGCCAGCGATAGCGGTGTATCAGTCAACATCAATGCTGAATGATAGGCCCTCATCGCGGGCAAGCCCGCTCCCACAGGAGCTGTGTGAAATTTGAGAGGGAATTCAGAGCACCGGCAAGGTCTTGTCCTTGACCGTTTTGCTCGGCCCGTTGGCCTTGACGCTGGCGATGCCTTTGGCACACGCAGCGTCATTGGTGTACGACTCGCTGCTGCCAATGATCTGATGGTTGGCAGCCTTGAGGTTGAAGTACGGATGGCCATCCCTGGTGGTCTTTTTCTCGTAGCGCTCGTCCAGCGGGCTGTTGGCCTGCACCGCAGCAATGCCGTTATCGGCGGCCGCACGGGTGGTGTAGAGCTCGCTGGTGAGAATGGTTTCGGCGTTGGCGGCCTTCAGCACAAACCTGAACTGACCGTTGCTGCTTTTGCTCACTTCGTACCATCCGGACATGCTCGATTCTCCTTGGCGGTTGAGAGGTTCCGCGCTTCGAAGTAAAGACCAGCCTCAGACTTCTGTCGCCTGAAGCGGCGCCTTCGCGAGCAAGCTCGCTCCCACAAGGTTCTTCAGCGAACACAAAATTTGTGAGCACCAGAGAAAACTGTGGGGGCTTGCCCGCGATGGGGTCAACTCGGTCAGGGCTATTTCACCAGCGCCCGCACCACCGACAGCTCCGGCGCCCCCACCCGCCGCTGACTCAGATACCGCGTACAACTCACCCGCAGGAACGAGGCGAAATTCACCACTTCGCCGCGATAGTCCATCACCTCTTCATACAGCTTGGCGATCAGTTGATTGGTGGTCATGCCGTCAACTTCGGCGATTTCGCTGAGGATGTCCCAGAACTGGTTTTCCAGGCGCAGCGTCGTCACCACGCCGCAGATGCGCAGCGAGCGCGAGCGGGATTCGTAGAGAATCGGATCGGCCTTGACGTAGAGCTCGCACATGGACGAATCCTCGTTACAGGGTAATTTTGGTGCCAAGCAAGCCGAGGAAACCGGCCAGCCAGTTCGGATGCGCCGGCCAGGCCGGTGCAGTGGCCAGATTGCCTTGAACGTGGCCGTCCGTCACCGGGATGTCGATGTACGTACCACCGGCCAGGCGCACTTCCGGGGCACAGGCCGGATAGGCGCTGCACTCGCGCCCTTCGAGAACGCCCGCCGCCGCCAGCAGTTGCGCACCATGGCAGACCGCCGCAATCGGCTTGCCGGCCTTGTCGAAGGCGCGCACCAGTTCGAGGACTTTTTCGTTCAGGCGCAGGTATTCCGGCGCACGACCGCCGGGGATCAGGAGGGCGTCGTAGTCGGCTTCGGCGACCTTGGCAAAGTCGAAGTTGAGGGCGAACAGGTGACCGGGTTTCTCGCTGTAGGTCTGATCGCCTTCGAAGTCATGGATCGCGGTGCGCACAGTTTTGCCGGCAGCTTTGTCCGGGCACACGGCGTGCACGGTATGCCCGACCATTTGCAGGGCCTGGAACGGCACCATCACTTCGTAGTCTTCGACGTAATCGCCGACCAGCATCAGAATTTTTTTCGCGGCCATGGGGAGGACTCCTCTGGGAAATGCCTGGGAGTATTCAAGGTAGACCTTATCCGTTCGGGCGGGTAACAACCGGCTACTACCGAGTTGACTTCATCGCTGGCAAGCCAGCTCCCACAGGTTCTGTGTCGATCACGCATTTGTTGGCGCTCAACTCGGACACTGTGGGAGCTGGCTTGCCAGCGATGGCAAACTCGAACTGTACGCCTAAGTCTGTGCCTAGCTGTAACAGCCAGAAGTCCACGGTTTATGGCTTTATGAGACTCGCTCCCTGCCACCCTCAATTTCGGTCTTCCTATGTCTTCGCGCGAAAACACCGGCATGGCCCTCGGCCTGCTCGGGGTTGTGATTTTCAGCCTCACCCTGCCCTTCACCCGGATCGTGGTGCAGGAACTGCATCCATTGCTCAATGGCCTGGGGCGGGCGCTGTTCGCGGCAATCCCGGCAGCATTGCTGTTGTTGTGGCGCCGGGAAAAATGGCCGACCTGGCAGCAGATCAAAGGCCTGAGCCTGGTGATCGCCGGGGTGATCCTCGGCTTCCCGGTGTTGTCGGCGTGGGCCATGCAGACCTTGCCGGCGTCCCACGGCGCACTGGTCAATGGTTTGCAGCCGCTGTGCGTGGCGCTGTATGCGGCGTGGCTGTCCCATGAACGGCCGTCGAAAGCCTTCTGGGCCTGCGCCGCGCTGGGCAGTGCGCTGGTGCTCGGTTACGCGTTGTACACCGGTGCCGGCAGCATTCAGGCCGGGGACCTGTTGATGCTCGGCGCAATTGCCGTGGGTGGCCTGGGGTATGCCGAGGGTGGGCGACTGGCGAAGGAGATGGGCGGCTGGCAGGTGATCTGCTGGGCGCTGGTGCTGTCGACGCCGCTGTTGATCGGGCCGGTGCTGTACCTGGCGCTGCAACATCACGGCGCAGTGTCGGCCAGGACCTGGTGGGCTTTTGGCTACGTCGCGCTGTTCTCGCAGTTTCTCGGGTTCTTCGCCTGGTACGCCGGGCTGGCGATGGGCGGGATTGCGCGGGTCAGTCAGATCCAGTTGCTGCAGATCTTCTTCACCATCGCGTTTTCAGCGTTGTTCTTTGGCGAACATGTGGAGCCGATCACCTGGGTATTTGCCTGCGGGGTAATTGCGACGGTGATGCTCGGTCGCAAGACCGTCATCAAACCCCATGTGGGAGCGAGCGTGCTCGCGAAGGCCGACTGACCGTCACAATGATGTCGCGAGCAGGCTTGCTTCCAAAGGATCCAGGTCAGGCCAGGTAACCGTCTGCGCGCAGCAAGGTTTCCAGGCAGTGCTCGCTGATATTGTAGAAGTCTTTCAACGCCTGAATCTTCACCAACAACTGAGCCGGGTCCAGCGGCTCGGCGCGTTTCACCGCCAGAATCATCTTGTTCTTGTTGGTGTGTTCCAGCGAGATGAACTCGAACACCTTGGTCTCGTAACCACAGGCTTCGAGGAACAGCGCGCGCAAGCTGTCAGTGACCATTTCCGCCTGCTGGCCGAGGTGCAGACCGTATTGCAGCATCGGTTTGAGCAGTGCCGGGCTCTGGATCTGCAGACGAATCTGCTTGTGGCAGCACGGCGAGCACATGATGATCGAGGCACCCGAACGGATGCCGGTGTGGATCGCATAGTCGGTGGCGATGTCGCAGGCATGCAGGGCGATCATCACGTCCAGCTCGCTCGGCGCCACGCTGCGCACGTCACCGCACTTGAACACCAGCCCCGGGTGTTCCAGCTTCGCGGCGGCGGCGTTGCACAGGTTGACCATTTCCTCGCGCAATTCGACGCCGGTGACTTCGCCTTCGGCCTTGAGCGTGTTGCGCAGGTAATCGTGGATGGCAAACGTCAGGTAACCCTTGCCCGAACCGAAGTCCGCCACCCGCACCGGTTTGTCCAGCGCCAGCGGTGACGAGGTCAGGGCGTGGCTGAACACTTCGATGAACTTGTTGATCTGCTTCCACTTGCGCGACATCGCCGGGATCAGCTCGTGTTGCGCGTTGGTCACGCCGAGGTCCTTGAGGAACGGTCGACTGAGCTCCAGAAAACGGTTTTTCTCGCGGTTGTGCTCGGCGGACGGCGCTTCACGCAATTGCTGAGGTTTGCTCTTGAACAGCGAAGACTTGCCCTTTTTGCTGTATTCGAGCTGGGCTTCGTCGGTCACGGTCAGCAAATGCGCATTTTTGAACGCGGCCGGCAACAGCTCGGCAATCACCGCCACGCCTTCGCTCAGCGCCAGATTCTTGGTGATGTCACGGGTCTTGTAGCGATAGACGAACGACAGGTTCGGCTGGGCCTTGACCGTCACCGCTTTGATGATGATCCGCTGCAGATCCGCCTCTTCGCCCACGTACTTGGCCAGCACCAGTTTGATGAAGCCGTTCTGTTCGAGGCTGGTTTGCAGCAGTTCGATGAACTGGGCGTGGTGATCGGGCGCAGGCTTGATGGATGGGGCGGTAACGGACATGAAAAAGCGGCCTCGGACGGGCGAAATCGGGAATGGCGGGTATTTTAGGGGGGATGGGGGTTGGGGACACGCTCTTATTTGCCGAACGGTTGGTTAAAGCGGCCCTCACCCTAGCCCTCTCCCAGAGGTAGAGGGGACTGATTGGGGGATATTGACGAGATACACCGACTTGAACGATTTGCCTTGAATCCATAATCGACACGGTTTTTCAGGTCGATGTCGAGCGCAAGACACCTCGGTCGGCCCCCTCTCCCTCCGGGAGAGGGCTGGGGTGAGGGTTTGTCTCACCCCAGCACAATCAACCGATTCGGCAACTCATTCCTCACCTGCGTCACCGGCACATGCACTTTCAGCAATTCCCCACACGCTTCGATACAGGTGACAAACCCCTCCAGCGTGCGCCCTTGCCTGACCTGCTCGGTAAACGCCGCAACAATCAAATCCCAGCTCTTGTTGTCCAGCCGCCGGGAAATGCCCTCGTCCACCAGAATCTCCACGTAACGCTCGGCCTCGCAGACAAAGATCAGCATGCCGGTGCTGCCGACGGTGTGGTGCAGGTTCTGTTCGAGAAATTGCCGCCGCGCCAGGTTCGATGCACGCCAGTGGCGCACGCGGCGCGGGACCAGGTGAGTGGTGACTTTCGGCAGGCGAAACAGCAGGCACAGGACAATGAACAGCCCCCACTGCACCAGTAACAGACTGCGCATGGTCAACCAGCCCGTCAGGTAGTGGACGATGCCTGGCACCAGCAACGCCAGCAGACTGGCCCACAGCAACGGGATGTACGCATAGTCGTCGGCGCGGGCTGCCAGCACCGTCACCAGTTCGGCGTCAGTGTCGCGTTCGACCCGGGCGATCGCCTCGGCGACTTTGCGCTGTTCGTGTTCAGTCAGTAATGCCATGTCGAAAGTGCCTGCTCATTATTCTTTTAATGTCACCAGCCGCCGGACGAACCGCCGCCGCCGAAACTGCCCCCGCCGCCGCTGAAGCCCCCGCCTCCGCCGCCGCCGCCAAATCCACCGCCGCCGAAGCCGCCCCCGCCACCGGTGCCGCCACGGCCGGCGGGAAGGATACCGAGCATCTGGCAGACAAACACCGTCAGGATGAACAACATCACCAGAAAAACGAACAACAGCGGATGGCGCGAGACAAAATCGTTTTGCGGATCACCGCTCGACTCATACACCGTCGACGGCTCGTCCAGCGGATTACCGCCGAGCACCACCAGCATCGCCGCCACGCCGTCGCTGATGCCCTTGCTGAAATTGCCGGCCTTGAACGCCGGAGTGATGACCTGGTGGATGATCACCGATGTCTGGGCGTCAGTCAGGCGATCCTCCAGCCCGTAACCGACTTCGATGCGCAGCTTGCGCTCGTCCCGGGCGACGATCAGCAGCGCGCCGTTGTTCTTGTCCTTCTGGCCGATGCCCCAGTGCCGGCCCAGTTGCACGCCATAATCCTCGATGGTGGTGCCTTGCAGGTCCGGCACCGTGACCACCACCAGTTGCTCGCCGGTCGTCTGCTCGTGCGCCTGCAATTGCTGGCTCAGTTGCGCACGCACCGACGGCTCGATCATTTGCGCCTCGTCGACCACGCGTCCGCTCAGCGCCGGGAACGTCAACTCGGCCCGGGCGCTGACGGCGAACAGCCACAGCATCAGCACCAGGCCTATCTTCAACACACGCATGAATTACCTCGGGTCAGAACTTCACTTCCGGGGCCTTTTCCGCACCGGGGGTCGTGGCTTCGAAGGTTTCGCGAATCGGCAGATCGCTGTACATCACGCTGTGCCAGAGGCGACCGGGAAACGTGCGGATCTCGGTGTTGTACTTCTGCACCGCCAGAATGAAATCGCGCCGCGCCACGGCAATACGGTTTTCCGTGCCTTCGAGCTGCGATTGCAAGGCGAGGAAGTTCTGGTTGGCTTTCAGGTCCGGATAACGCTCGGAGACCACCATCAAGCGACTCAACGCGCCGCTCAGTTGATCCTGCGCCTGCTGGTACTGCTTGAGTTTCTCAGGATTGTCGAGGGTGCTGGCATCGACCTGGATCGACGTCGCCTTGGCCCGGGCTTCGACGACCGCTGTCAGGGTTGCCTCTTCATGCTTGGCGTAACCCTTCACGGTTTCCACCAGGTTGGGAATCAGGTCCGCGCGACGCTGATACTGGTTCTGCACCTGGCCCCAGGCGGCCTTGGCCTGTTCGTCGAGGGTTGGAATATTGTTGATGCCGCACGCAGTCAGCAGCGTTGCCAATATCAGTAACGTGACAACCTGCAAACGCGAACGGTGGATCGGACTGACATTCATCAAAATGATGCTCCCTGGCACATTTCATTTAAAAACCGAGCGCGAAACATTCTCGCCGGCTGTTGGGGCATAATCGGCGGCGCCACTGGATTGCGACGGGCCAATGGGCTAAAAAGTGCCCTGCGCGCTCACGCTGCCAACCGTCGGCTGCCGTTTTCCGGCTCTGACTTTTCGAGCCTGCACCCGAACAACAATAGTCGCTCCCTAAATTTTGGCTGGCCGGCATTGCATTGCCGTTTGGGCCCTAGAGAAAAACATTCATGAAGAAGCTGTGTTTGCTGGGTCTGTTCGTCAGCCTGGCCAGTCATCAAGTATTGGCCGCCACGACCCCGGTACCCCTGGAAAACAAGGACGCGTTCATCAGCGACCTGATGAAGCAAATGACCCTCGACGAGAAGATCGGCCAGTTACGCCTGATCAGCATCGGCCCGGAGATGCCTCGCGAGCTGATCCGCAAAGAGATCGCCGCCGGCAACATCGGCGGTACGTTCAATTCGATCACCCGCCCGGAAAACCGTCCGATGCAGGACGCGGCGATGCGCAGTCGCCTGAAGATTCCGATGTTTTTTGCGTACGACGTGATCCACGGTCACCGTACGATTTTCCCGATTCCACTGGCCCTCGCCTCGAGCTGGGACATGGACGCCATCGGCCAGTCCGGGCGCGTTGCCGCCAGGGAAGCCGCGTCCGACAGCCTCGACATCACCTTCGCGCCGATGGTCGATATCTCCCGTGACCCACGTTGGGGCCGCAGCTCAGAAGGTTTCGGTGAAGACACTTACCTGACCTCGCGCATCGCCAAAGTCATGGTCAAGGCCTATCAGGGCGACACCCCGAGCGCCGCCGACAGCATCATGGCCAGCGTCAAGCACTTCGCCCTGTACGGTGCGGTCGAGGGTGGTCGCGACTACAACACCGTCGACATGAGCCCGGTGAAGATGTACCAGGACTACCTGCCACCGTACCGCGCCGCGATTGATGCCGGCGCTGGCGGTGTGATGGTGGCGCTGAACTCGATCAACGGCATCCCGGCCACGGCCAATACCTGGCTGATGAACGATCTGCTGCGCAAGGACTGGGGCTTCAAGGGCCTGGCGGTCAGCGACCACGGCGCGATCTTCGAACTGATCAAGCACGGCGTGGCACGCGACGGTCGAGAAGCGGCGAAGCTGGCGATCAAGGCCGGCATCGACATGAGCATGAACGACACCCTGTACGGCAAAGAGCTGCCGGGGCTGCTCAAGTCTGGCGAAATCGAACAGAAAGACATCGACAACGCGGTGCGCGAAGTGCTCGCCGCCAAGTACGACATGGGCCTGTTCAAAGACCCGTACCTGCGCATCGGCAAGGCTGAAGATGATCCGGCCGACACCTACGCCGACAGCCGCCTGCACCGCGCCGAGGCCCGTGACGTGGCGCGCCGCAGTCTGGTGCTGCTGAAGAACCAGAACGACACCCTGCCGCTGAAGAAAGACGCGAAAGTCGCCCTGGTCGGCCCGCTGGCCAAGGCGCCGATCGACATGATGGGCAGTTGGGCTGCCGCCGGGCGCCCTGCGCAGTCGGTGACCCTGTTCGACGGCATGAGTTCGGTGATCGGCGACAAGGCGAACCTGATCTACGCCCGTGGCGCCAACATCACCAGCGACAAGAAGGTCCTGGACTACCTGAACTTCCTCAACTTCGACGCGCCGGAAGTGGTCGATGACCCGCGTCCGGCCAACGTACTGATCGACGAAGCGGTGAAAGCCGCCAAGGACGCTGACGTGATCGTCGCAGCGGTGGGCGAATCCCGTGGCATGTCCCACGAATCCTCGAGCCGTACCGACCTGAACATCCCGCAGAACCAGCGCGAGCTGATCCGCGCACTGAAAGCCACCGGCAAGCCGCTGGTGCTGGTATTGATGAACGGCCGGCCGCTGACCATCCTCGAAGAGAACCAGTCGGCTGACGCGATTCTGGAAACCTGGTTCAGTGGCACCGAGGGCGGCAACGCCATCGCTGACGTGCTGTTCGGCGACTACAACCCGTCGGGCAAACTGCCGGTGACCTTCCCGCGCTCCGTGGGCCAGATTCCGACCTATTACAACCACCTGAGCATTGGCCGGCCATTCACGCCGGGCAAACCGGGCAACTACACCTCGCAGTATTTCGATGACACCACAGGTCCGCTGTTCCCGTTCGGTTACGGCCTGAGCTACACCAGCTTCGCCCTGAGCGACATGGCGCTGTCGTCGACAACCCTGAACGCCACCGGCAAGCTCGACGCCAGCGTCACGCTGAAGAACACCGGCAAACGTGACGGCGAAACCGTGGTGCAGCTGTACATTCAGGACGTCACCGGCTCGATGATCCGCCCGGTGAAAGAACTGAAGAACTTCCAGAAAATCATGCTCAAGGCCGGCGAACAGAAAGTCGTGCACTTCACCATCACCGAGGATGACCTGAAGTTCTACAACGCCCAGCTCAAATACGCGGCCGAGCCTGGCAAGTTCAACGTGCAGATCGGCCTGGACTCCCAGGACGTGACGCAGCAGAGCTTTGAATTGCTGTAAGAACTGAAGCTACACACAAAACCTGTGGGAGCTGGCTTGCCAGCGATGGCGGCCTGACAGTCAACTGATATGTTGAATGTGATGGCCTCATCGCTGGCAAGCCAGCTCCCACAGTGTTTTGGGGTGTTGCAACTAGCCGCGTCTATCGAGGATATTGACCACCACCCGATCCACCCACCCCCACACCCGCTGCTTCACCCGCCGCCACAACGGTCGGCGCTGCCATTCTTCCAGACTCACCTGCTGGCTCAGCCCGAAGTCCTTCACGAAACTCGCCTGCACTGCTGCCGTCAACGCCGGATCCAGCGCTTCCAGGTTCGCCTCCAGATTGAAGCGTAAATTCCAGTGATCGAAGTTGCATGAGCCGATGCTCACCCAATCGTCCACCAGCACCATTTTCAAATGCAGAAAGCACGGCTGGTATTCAAAGATCTGCACCCCGGCCTTGAGCAGTCGCGGGTAGTAACGATGCCCGGCGTAGCGCACCGAGGGGTGATCGGTGCGCGGGCCGGTCAGCAGCAGGCGCACATCGACGCCACGCGCGGCCGCTTTGCGCAGGGAGCGGCGAATTTTCCAGGTGGGCAGGAAGTACGGCGTGGCCATCCAGATGCGTTGCTGTCCGCTGTTCAAGGCGCGGAACAGTGATTGCAGAATGTCGCGATGCTGGCGGGCGTCGGCATACGCAACGCGGCCCATGCCCTCGCCCTTGTCCGGCACCCGTGGCAAACGCGGCAGACCGAAATGCGCGGCCGGTCTCCAGGCGCGGCGATAGCGGTTGGCGATCCATTGGCGGTCGAACAGTAATTGCCAGTCAATCACCAGCGGGCCGCTGATTTCCACCATCACCTCATGCCATTCACTGGTGGCGTGGCCCGGCGTCCAGAATTCATCGGTGACACCGGTCCCCCCCACCACTGCCAGACGCTGATCGACCAGCAACAGCTTGCGATGATCGCGGTAGAAATTGCCGACCCAGCGCCGCCAGTTCAGGCGATTGTAGAAACGCAGCTCGACGCCGGCCTGGATCAGGCGCTGACGCAGATGCAGGGTAAACGCGAGGCTGCCGTAATCATCGAACAGGCACCGCACGCGCACCCCGCGCTCGGCCGCCAGCACCAGGGCTTGCACGATGGTTTCGGCACAGGCGCCGGCCTCGACCAGATACAACTCAAGCTCGATCTGCTCCTGAGCGCCGGCAATCTGCTCGAGCATGCGCGGGAAAAATTGCGGGCCGTCGATCAACAACTCGAACCGGTTGCCGTCACGCCACGGAAACACCCCACCGCGCATGTCAGCGCGCCGTGAAGATCAGCACCGCACCCACCGGCACTGACAGACTGATGGCCGACAGGTCGGCCAGTTTGCGCAAGGACTCCAGCCCCGGCGCCAGATCGAAATCCTCGGCGTTGATCACCAAGGGCTCCAGCGTGACCACTTGAAACCGGCGGTCATCGAGACGCGTTGCCAGCAGTTCGGCGGGATATTCGTGTTGTTTGCCGTGCAGGTTGACGGTCAGCGGCAAGCGCAACTCCAGCTGCGCGCCGGGGGCCAGATCGTTGATCGGCCGCAGGTCGATCCGGGTGGTGATGGTCGCTTCGGGGAATTGCTCGATCTGGAACAACTCTTTGCGCATACGCTCATCACGCAGCGGGACGCCGCTGTTGATCGAGTCCAGCTCGACTTCAACTTCGGCGCGGCCATCCGGATCGACCTTGCCGTGCAACACCAGAAAGCGCTGCACTTCGGAGACACTGGCGTTTTTCGTGCTGACGAACGAGAGCCGCGACGACTCGCCATCCAGGTACCAATTGGCCTGCGCCGGTAACGCGGCGGCGGCCAGCAACAGGCTGGACACGGTTGCAATGAGGGGGCGGTTGAACATTGAAGACTCGTGGGGGCAATAAACCTGCACGAACCTTAACCGCCCACGCAGTTATTGCAAACTGATCGCAGCAAATCTAACCGTTGGTGAAAATCCCTGTGGGAGCTGGCTTGCCAGCGATAGCGCCAGGGCAGGCTATATCTCTGTTGACTGAAACACCGTCATCGCTGGCAAGCCAGTTCCCACAGGGTTATCTACGGCCTGGCGGATCGAGGGTTTCAGGGATCGAGGCGACAGCCCTGGCGCTCGCCCTGCCAGCGGGCGCTGTTGCTGCGACCCAGGCCGCTGACGGTGATGGTTTTGCTGGCGGCGTCATCGCTAAAGTGGCCGGTCGGCAGCCACTGTTTCACATAGCCACGGCAATACCCGACGTCGTTGTTCATCACATAACGGCACGAACAATATTCCTTGGCGGTGTAGGCGCTGATGATGTCCGGGAACGCCCATAGATTTTCACGCTCGTAGCCGATCCACCCAAGCAACGCGATCAGCAGCACCAGCAACAAGCGCTTCATGGCTGCACCGCCTTCAACACACGGTTGAGCAATTCGTTGTGGCGGTAACTGCCATCACGATCATCGCCATAGCGCACGATCACCAGTTTTTCACTGGGAATCACGTACAGCGCCTGGCCCCAGTGGCCGAGGGCGGCGAAGGTGTCGGGAGGGGCGTCGGGCCACGGCGAGGCGGCGCCATCGGCCGGGCGATTGAGCCACCATTGGCCCCCGGGAACGGCTTCGTCCTGATGGGCCTTGTAACCGCTGAAGGGTTGACGGTTGAAGGCCAGCCAATCCTTGGGCAGCAATTGCCGATCCTTCCAGCGTCCATCGCGGGCCATCAACAGACCGACCCGCGCCAGATCGCGCGCCGTCAGATAAGCGTAGGACGACGCGACAAACGTGCCCGCGGCATCGGTTTCCCACACGGCGTGGCGGATATCCAGGGGTTCGAACAACGCCGTCCACGGGTAGTCCGGATAACGTTGCGCGCCGACGATGTTTTTCAAGGCGGCGGCGAGCAGGTTGCTGTCGCCGCTGGAGTAACGGAACGCCTGCCCCGGTTCGGCATAGGCTGCGTGATCGGCGCTGAACGCCGCCATGTCTTGATGACCACGGGTGTAGAGCATCGCCACCACCGAGGATTTCAGCGGTGCGTACTCGTAGTCTTCCTGCCAGTCGATGCCTGAGGCCCAGTGCAGCAGGTCGGCGATTTTGATCGTCGGGTGTTTTTCCAGCGGTGGGTAAAACTGCACGGCCGGGTTTTCGAGTTTGAACAGGCCTTCGCCGTACGCCACGCCGAGGACGGTGGCCATCAGGCTTTTGCTGATCGACCAGGTCAGGTGCGGAGTTTGTTCGGTGGTCGGGCCGGCGTAGCGTTCGTAGATGATCTGGCCATCGCGGACGATCAACAAGGCATCGGTGCGGACGCCCTGGCGGGTGCTGTCAGCGCGGGGCGGGAAGGCGTAACGCTCCAAGGCCTCGACGGCCGGGCCGGTGATCTTCGGGCCGATTGGCCATTGTTCGCCGGGCCATGGTTCGGCTTGAACGGTGAAGCAGATCAGCAGCAGAAACAGCGACAGGCCTTTGCACATGACGAGGGCTCTTGGGGAGAACCTGCTGAGACTAGTCGGGGCTCATGACAAATTTGAGATTTTGCTGTCCATGAGATCGCCATCGCTGGCAAGCCAGCTCCCACAGGGTTCTTTAGTGAATACAAATTTTGTGAACACCTGTGAAACCTGTGGGAGCTGGCTTGCCAGCGATGGGGTCAGTCAGGACACCGCCAAAGCCTTGGCCAAGCGCTTGGCCCGAGCCCCCGCCGCCAATTGCATCACCCCCTGATCGCGCTGCCACATCTGCGCCCACTCCGGATTGCCCTCGGCCAACGCCTGATCGATCTCGGGTTTGAACGCATCAAACTGCGCAAACAACCCGCCCAGCAACACATGCCCGGCGGGATTGTTCGGCGGCTGCCGACTCGCTTCGGCACACCCGGCCAACAGCGCCAGCAAGCGCAATTGCAGGGTCTGCGGCCAGTCGCTGTCCTGGCCGACGCCGTACAGCCACGCGGTCATCGCGCTCAGGACATAGACATCTTCAAGGGTACGAAACGGTTTGACGTAAGCATCCCAGCCATCACCCGCGAGCAACTCGCACAACGCACCATCCAGCTGCAAACGGCCATGACTGATGTCGGGCATCAACGGTAGCGCCGGCAGTTTTTCCACGCTCACGCCGGGTTCACCGGGATAGACCACGGCCAGACTCAGACGCGGCGTTTCACCGGGTTCCTCACTGCGTGCCGCGATCAACAACCAGTCGGCAGCATCGCCGGCCGTGACGAAATCCTTGCGCCCGCTCAGGCGCAAATCCGTCAGCCGGGTCTGCATGTCTGCCGGGCGCAGGCTGCGCTGTTCGGTCGCACACAATGCACCGAGGCTCAGTGGCGCGCTCGGCCACAACATCCTCAGCGCCGCCTGATATCCGACCAGAAACGCCAGCCCCGGCGTCGCCATCCGCCGAGCGCCGGCCACCGCCAATTCAAACGGTGTGACGTTGCCCAGTTGATGCAACAACGTCGCAAAACCCTCCGCAAGGTCAGGGGCGGCGGGCAATCGTTCACGGTTTTGCAGCAGAGCGGGCCAGGGCATAAGAGGCTCCTTGTGGGCTGTCATATAAGCATCACCGAACGTTCATGGCGATGACACCGGGGCTACATAGCCTGACTTTGCACAACACGGCTGCATAAAGAAAGTCGATCGGCTGCAACCCACGACGGGTTAAAGGCCCGTACGGAGATTCACAATGACTCAGATCGCCCGCATCAGCGACACCGGCAATGAACGCCGCCTGCAAGCCGAACGCCTGATCGGCGCCGAGGCTCTGCAGCAAGCCCAGGCCCTGCGTTTCAACGTTTTCAGCGGCGAGTTCAACGCCAAACTGAAAGGCGCGGAACTGGGTCTGGACATGGATGACTATGATGTTCACTGCAGCCACATCGGTGTGCGTGACTTGAACACCGGCCGTTTGGTCGCGACCACCCGCCTGCTCGATCACACCGCCGCCAGCAGCCTGGGCAAGTTCTACAGCGAAGAAGAATTCAGCCTGCATGGCCTGGCGCATCTGCAAGGCCCGATTCTGGAAATCGGCCGCACCTGCGTCGACCCGGCCTACCGCAACGGCGGCACCATCGCCGTGCTCTGGGGTGAACTGGCGGAAGTGTTGAATCAGGGCGGTTACAGCTACTTGATGGGTTGCGCGAGCATTCCGATGCAGGACGGCGGTATCCAGGCCCACGCGATCATGCAGCGCCTGCGCGAACGTTATCTGTGCACCGAAAACCTGCGCGCCGAGCCGAAGAACCCGCTGCCGACGCTGGACATCCCGTCCAACGTGATCGCCGAAATGCCGCCCCTGCTCAAGGCTTATATGCGTCTGGGCGCGAAGATCTGCGGCGAGCCGTGCTGGGACGAAGACTTCCAGGTTGCCGACGTGTTTATCCTGCTCAAGCGCGACGAACTCTGCCCGCGCTACGCCAAGCACTTCAAGGCGGCGGTGTGATGAGCCGGCTGCGGGTGTACGCGCGAATCGCGCGAGTGTTGCTGGTGGTGGCACTGGGTTTGACCATGGCCAGCGTCTTTGGTGTGTTCGAACGGATTGGCCTGGCGCATTCAATGGAGCGTCGCCAGCGCTGGTCGCGCTTTTTCATGGCGCGTCTGAGCAATGCCCTGCCCTTTCGCGTGACCGTGCACGGCGAGCTGCCAAAGCAGCCGATGCTGTGGGTCAGCAATCATGTGTCGTGGACCGACATTCCCTTGCTGGGCATGCTGACGCCGCTGTCGTTTCTGTCCAAAGCCGAAGTGCGCACCTGGCCGGTGGCCGGCTGGCTGGCGGCTAAGGCCGGCAGCCTGTTCATCCGTCGCGGTTCGGGCGACAGCCAGTTGATCCGCAAGCAGATGACCCGTCACCTGCAAACCGATCATGCGCTGCTGATGTTCCCGGAAGGCACCACCACCGACGGCCGCTCGCTGCGGACCTTCCATGGGCGCCTGTTGTCGGCAGCGATTGATTCGCAAGTGATGCTGCAACCGGTGGCGATCCGTTATCTGCGCGATGGCGAAATCGACGCGCTGGCGCCGTTCATTGGTGACGACGATTTGCTCTCGCATCTGATGCGCCTGTTCAGCCACGATTGCGGTGACGTAGAAGTGCACCTGCTCAAGCCCATTGCCTGCCAGGGTCGTGAGCGTGCGGCATTGGCGTTTGAAGCGCAGCAGGCGGTGCAGAAGGCGTTGTTTGGTGAGGTGGCGAAACCTGCTGAACCACGTCGTGCCGGCGAGCTGATCGCCGCCTGAAACACATTTCCCGAAATCGACAAATGACCCTGTGGGAGCGGGCTTGCCCGCTCCCACAGGGATCCAGGTTTATTGGTCGAAGCGTGCGAAGTCCTGAAGTTGCGGGTAGAACAACCGGAAGTCTTCGCTCAATGGCTCATACAACCGCCGCAATTCCTGCATCGCCCCCGCCAGTTCTTCCGGCCGAGTCAACCGCCGCGAGATCCCGCGCAATACCTGCTCCAGCACTTCAAATTCCTGATACGAACCCAGCCAGTCATTGGCGACCATGTGCGGGGCAATCTTCGCCAGTCGCTCGGGCAATTGCGGTTCACGGGACAGCACCCGGTACACATCTGCGGTGAAGTGCTCCAGCGGCTGATCGGCATACAGCGTCCAGTCCCGCGCCAGGCAATGATCAAAAAACACATCGAGGACGATCCCGGCATAACGCCGGCGGGTCTGGGTAAAGCGCCCGAGGGCGGTGTCCACCAACGGATGACGATCGGTAAATACGTCAATCCGTCGATGCAGTTGAATGGCCGCCTCGACCTCCGGAGCGAACTGCCCTTGCAGCCGGCCTTTGACGAAGTCGCCATAGAGGCTGCCGAGTAATTGGCCGGGACGCTGGCCACCGAGGTGCAAATGTGCGAGATAGTTCATGGGCGCAGCTTAGCACTGCGTCCTGTAATCAACACCCCATGTATCGTTATAACTCGATATACCGATTTATGCTGAGTTCAGATCAAAATCATATTGGTGTATCGCGAACTAACGATTTAAAGTTCGCCTCATCGCGATATAGCGTTGTACACACACGAGCACCCTGCCATGAACCTTGACCTCGACGAAATAATAAAAGCCCTGGCGCACCCAGTACGGCGAGACATCCTCAACTGGCTGAAAGACCCGAAAGGCGAGTTCCCGGAACAGTTGCACAACCACGAGTACGGCATCTGCGCCGGGCAGATCGATCAGCGCTGCGGCCTGTCGCAATCGACTGTCTCGGCACACCTGGCAACGTTGCAACGCGCCGGTCTGATCAGCAGCCAGAAGGCCGGTCAATGGCACTTTTTCAAACGTAACGAGGACGTGATCCAGGCGTTCCTCAGCACCCTCAGTAAAGAGCTCTGACCCTTAACGTCAGCCAGCCGACAAGGAAACCTGCATGCCCCTCTCGCTACTCATACTCGCCTTGAGCGCCTTCGCCATCGGCACCACCGAGTTCGTCATCATGGGCCTGCTGCCCGATGTGGCGGCCGACCTCGGTGTGTCGATCCCCGGCGCCGGCTGGCTGGTGACCGGCTACGCCCTCGGCGTGGCCATCGGTGCACCGTTCATGGCTCTGGCCACGGCAAAACTGCCACGCAAGGCTGCACTGGTCGCGTTGATGGGCATCTTTATTGTCGGCAACCTGCTTTGCGCCATCGCCAGTGACTACAACGTGCTGATGTTTGCCCGCGTGATCACTGCGCTGTGCCACGGTGCCTTCTTCGGTATCGGTTCGGTGGTGGCGGCCAATCTGGTGCCGGCGAACAAACGCGCTTCGGCCGTGGCCCTGATGTTCACCGGCCTGACCCTGGCCAACGTCCTCGGCGTGCCGCTGGGCACCGCACTGGGTCAGGAAGCCGGCTGGCGTTCGACCTTCTGGGCCGTGACCGTCATCGGTGTGATCGCACTGATCGGCCTGATCCGCTTCCTGCCGGCCAAGCGTGACGAAGAAAAACTCGACATGCGCGCCGAACTCGCCGCCCTCAAAGGCGCCGGTATCTGGCTGTCGCTGAGCATGACCGCGCTGTTCGCCGCCTCGGTGTTCACCCTGTTCACTTACGTGGCGCCGCTGCTCGGCGAAGTCACCGGCGTGTCGCCCCGTGGCGTGACCTGGACGCTGGTGCTGATCGGCCTGGGCCTGACGGTCGGCAACATCATCGGCGGCAAGCTGGCCGACAAAGGCATGGCCGCCACGCTGATCGGCGTATTCATCGCCATGGCCGTGGTCTCCACCGTGCTGACCTGGACCAGCGTCGCGCTGATCCCGACAGAAATCACCCTGTTCCTCTGGGCCACCGCCTGTTTCGCCGCCGTGCCGGCACTGCAAGTCAACGTGGTGACCTTCGGCAAAGCGGCACCGAACCTGGTTTCGACCCTGAACATCGGCGCGTTCAACGTCGGCAATGCCCTTGGCGCCTGGGTCGGCGGCACCGTCATCGCGCACGGCTACGGCCTGACCAGCGTGCCGCTCGCAGCCGCCGCGCTGGCAGTGCTCGCCCTGCTGGTGACCCTGATTACTTTCCGTCAGAACGGCAACGCCGATCTGGCCCCGGCAACCAACTGATTAACTTTTACTTATGAGGGTTGTAGACATGGCAACTATTTTTGATCCGATCAAACTCGGCGACGTCGAACTGGCCAACCGCATCATCATGGCCCCGCTGACTCGCTGCCGCGCCGACGAAGGCCGTGTGCCGAACGCGCTGATGGCCGAGTACTACGTACAACGCGCCTCTGCCGGCCTGATCCTGTCCGAAGCCACCTCGGTGACACCGATGGGCGTCGGTTACCCGGACACCCCGGGTATCTGGTCCAATGACCAGGTGCGTGGCTGGGCCAACGTGACCAAGGCCATTCACGCGGCCGGCGGCAAGATCTTCCTGCAACTGTGGCACGTTGGCCGTATCTCCCACGAGTCGTACCTGAACGGTGAAACCCCGGTTGCGCCGAGCGCGATTCAGCCTAAAGGTCACGTCAGCCTGGTGCGTCCAATGGCTGACTACCCAACCCCGCGCGCTCTGGAAACCGCTGAAATCGCCGACATCGTCGACGCTTACCGCACCGGTGCCGAAAACGCCAAGGCGGCTGGTTTCGACGGCGTGGAAATCCACGGCGCCAACGGTTACCTGCTCGACCAGTTCCTGCAAAGCAGCACCAACCAGCGTACCGACCTCTACGGCGGCTCCCTGGAAAACCGCGCCCGTCTGCTGCTGGAAGTGACTGACGCGGCGATCGAAGTCTGGGGCGCTGGCCGCGTCGGTGTGCACCTGGCACCGCGCGCCGATTCCCACGACATGGGCGATGACAACCTGGCGGAAACCTTCACCTACGTCGCCCGTGAGCTGGGCAAACGCGGTATCGCGTTCATCTGCTCCCGCGAGAAAGAAGGCGCCGACAGCCTCGGCCCACAACTGAAGGAAGCCTTCGGTGGCCCGTACATCGCCAACGAACGTTTCACCAAAGACAGCGCCAACGCTTGGCTGGCGGCTGGCAAGGCAGATGCCGTGGCCTTCGGCGTGCCGTTCATCGCCAACCCGGATCTGCCGGCACGCCTGAAGGCGGATGCGCCGTTGAACGAGGCGCGTCCAGAGCTGTTCTACGCCAAAGGCCCGATCGGCTACATCGACTACCCGACGCTGTAAGCCGTAACGTTGGAAGACAAAAGCCCCCGACTCGTGAGAGCCGGGGGCTTTTTTGTTCGCCTGGAGATTGATTGGGTGGCTGAGTACGTGGCCCCTCACCCCAGCCCTCTCCCAAGGGCGAGGGGGCCGATCTGTGTGCTTTTCAAATCTGGAGTTCGACCCTGATATCTCAGGTCGGTGTAACTCGAATAAACAACACGGTCAGTCCCCTCTCCCTCTGGGAGAGGGTTAGGGTGAGGGCAGCAGCCAACACTTGTTCACACAGAAGACACAAATTCCCTACAAAATGCGTAGCTCGCTACGTATAAACTCCCTGCCGCGAACGTATATAAAAGCCGGCCAATTGACATAGGCTGTGCCAATTACGCATTTTGTTTCATTTGCGCAGGCTGGGGCTCAGGCGCAGCATATCCAACCCTGTATCGACCCAACGCTCGGCCTCGGCATGCAGCTCAAAGCTGTCCGGCGCCAGAAGCCATCCATACAGGAGGCCATCAATATAGCCATGAATACTGATGGCCGCACGGGCGGTGTCGAGATCTTCCGGCAACTGGCCGCGATTGACCGCATTACGCAAGGTCAGCGCGATGCGCTCATTGCAATCGAGACTGACTTCCCGGCGCTGCTGACGCAGATCGCACATTTCATCGGTGAACTCGCACTTATGAAACAGAATTTCGTTGATACGCCGGGTTTTCGGGTCCAGCGCAACTTGATGAAACAAATGAATCAGCAATTGGCGCATGCAGCCCAGCGGATCCAGCTCATCCTCACTTTCACTGGCCCGAGCCAGCTCATCCAGCGGCTCCCGCAAGGAGTCGAGCATGGCCTGTACCAGATCGGCCTTGTTGCTGAAGTGCCAATAAATAGCACCGCGCGTGACGCCGGCCAACGCCGCAATATCCGCCAGGGTGGTGCGCGCAACGCCCCTTTCATAAAAAGCTTTCTCCGCCGCTTCCAGAATCTGGCTACGGGTTTCTTGAGCTTCCTCTTTGGTACGACGGACCATGGCAGTAAAACCTCAAACAGGATGTTTCAGGGATGGCTGAATATCCGCTGAATAAAGAGGGGGCGATCTCTCGTGAATCGGCTCCCCGGCCTACAATTTCAAACCTTGCGACGCGTTTTGTAACAGGGTGGGTACAACGCCAAGGTGTTTACAAACAACCATGAACGTAAGTATATTCCTTAGCAAGCTACTTATCCACCCGGAAGCCGTTTTTTACCCTTCCACACTTCTTGTGCGTTTTTCGCGCGCCTGACCCGAGGATTTTCATGCAATTCAAGCCAGCTGTTACCGCTCTGGTCACTGCCGTCGCCCTGGCATCGCTGCTCAGCGGATGTAAAAAGGAAGAAGCGGCTCCAGCCGCTCCGCCTCCTCAGGTCGGCGTCGTCACCCTGCAACCACAAGCGTTCACCCTCACGTCCGAACTGCCGGGGCGCACCAGTGCGTACCGCATTGCTGAAGTTCGACCGCAGGTCAACGGCATCATCCTCAAGCGTCTGTTCAAGGAAGGCGGCGACGTCAAAGCCGGCCAGCAGCTGTATCAGATTGACCCGGCGGTCTATGAAGCGACCCTGAAAAGCGCCGAAGCCAGCCTGCGTTCGACCAAGTCGATCTCCGACCGCTACAAGCAACTGGTCGATGAGCAGGCCGTGAGCCGTCAGGAATACGACACCGCCGTGTCCAACCGTATGGAATCGGAAGCGGCGTTGCAGAGCGCACAGATCAACGTGCGTTACACCAAGGTGTACGCGCCGATCTCCGGGCGAATCGGCCGTTCTTCGGTCACCGAAGGTGCCTTGGTGAGCAATGGTCAAACCGACGCCATGGCCGTGATCCAGCAATTGGACCCGATCTACGTTGACGTCACCCAGTCTTCGGTGGAGCTGCTGGAGCTGCGCCGCGAACTGGAAAGCGGTCGTCTGCAAAAAGCTGGCGACAACGCCGCCGCCGTCAAACTGACCCTGGAAGACGGCAGCCAATACAAGCTCGACGGTAAGCTGGAATTCTCCGAAGTGTCGGTCGACCAGACCACCGGTTCGGTGACTCTGCGTGCCGTGTTCCCGAACCCGGATCACACCCTGTTGCCAGGCATGTTCGTCCACGCCCAGTTGCAGGCTGGTGTGAACAGCGCGGCTATCCTCGCTCCGCAGCAAGGCGTGACCCGTGACCTCAAAGGCACGCCGACCGCACTGGTCGTCGGCCCGGACAACAAAGTCGAGTTGCGTCAGTTGAAGGCCAGCCGCACTGTCGGCAGCCAGTGGCTGATCGAAGACGGTTTGAAGGCCGGCGATCGCCTCATCACCGAAGGGCTGCAATTCGTCAAACCGGGCGTCGAGGTCAAACCGACCGAAGCGACCAACGTCGACACCAAAAACCCGGCCCCCGCTCAGGCAGCTGACAAAGCCGCTGGCGGCAAAGGGGAGTAACTCATGTCGAAATTTTTTATCGACCGTCCGATTTTCGCCTGGGTAATTGCCCTGGTGATCATGCTGGTCGGGGCACTCTCGATCCTGAAACTGCCGATCAACCAGTACCCGAGCATTGCGCCTCCGGCCATCGCGATCTCCGTGACCTACCCGGGCGCTTCAGCGCAAACCGTGCAGGACACCGTGGTCCAGGTGATCGAGCAGCAGCTCAACGGTATCGACAACCTGCGTTATGTGTCCTCGGAAAGTAACTCCGACGGCAGCATGACCATCACCGCGACCTTCGAGCAAGGCACCAACTCCGACACCGCGCAGGTTCAGGTTCAGAACAAGCTGAACCTGGCCACCCCGCTGCTGCCGCAGGAAGTGCAGCAACAAGGTATCCGCGTCACCAAGGCAGTGAAAAACTTCCTCCTGGTGATCGGCGTGGTGTCGCGTGACGGCAGCATGACCAAGGACGACTTGTCCAACTACATCGTGTCGAACATGCAGGACCCGATCTCGCGGACCGCCGGTGTCGGTGACTTCCAGGTCTTCGGTGCCCAGTACGCGATGCGCATCTGGCTCGACCCGGCCAAGTTGAACAACTTCAACCTGACCCCGATCGACGTGAAGACTGCCATCGCGGCGCAGAACGTCCAGGTCTCGTCCGGCCAGCTCGGCGGCTTGCCTGCCGTGCAGGGTCAGCAACTGAACGCGACGATCATCGGCAAAACCCGTCTGCAAACCGCCGAGCAGTTCAAAGAGATTCTGCTCAAGGTCAACAAGGACGGCTCGCAGGTTCGCCTCAAAGACGTCGCCGACGTCGGCCTCGGTGGTGAGAACTACGCGATCAGCGCCCAGTTCAACGGCAGCCCGGCTTCCGGCCTGGCAGTCAAACTGGCCAACGGCGCCAACGCCCTCGACACCGCCAAGGCCCTGCGTAATACCATCGACAGCCTGAAGCCGTTCTTCCCGCCAGGCATGGAAGTGGTGTTCCCGTACGACACCACGCCGGTGGTGACCGAGTCGATCAAGGGTGTGGTTGAAACCCTGGTCGAAGCGATCGTGCTGGTGTTCCTGGTGATGTTCCTGTTCCTGCAAAACTTCCGCGCCACGGTCATCACCACGATGACCGTGCCGGTGGTACTGCTCGGTACGTTCGGCATCCTCGCCGCCGCCGGTTTCAGCATCAACACCCTGACCATGTTCGGCATGGTGCTGGCCATCGGCTTGCTGGTGGACGACGCCATCGTCGTGGTGGAAAACGTCGAACGGGTGATGAGCGAGGAAGGCCTGTCACCGAAGGAAGCGACCAAAAAATCCATGGGCCAGATCCAGGGAGCCCTGGTCGGTATCGCCCTGGTGCTGTCGGCGGTACTGTTGCCGATGGCGTTCTTCGGCGGCTCAACCGGGGTGATCTACAAGCAGTTCTCCATCACCATCGTTTCGGCCATGGCGTTGTCGGTACTGGTTGCCCTGATCTTTACCCCTGCGCTGTGCGCCACCATGCTCAAGCCGATTCCCCATGGCGAGCACGGCATACCGAAAAAAGGCTTCTTCGGCTGGTTCAACCGTGGATTCGACCGCAGCGTCAAAAGCTACGAACGAGGCGTGGGCAATATCCTGCGTCACAAGGCCCCGTACCTGCTGGCTTACGTGATCATCTTCGTAGGGATGATCTGGCTGTTCCTGCGCATACCGTCCTCCTTCCTGCCGGAAGAAGACCAAGGCGTACTGTTTGCCCAGGTGCAGACACCGGCCGGTTCCAGTGCCCAGCGCACCCAGGTGGTCGTGGATGAAATGCGTGAGTTCCTGCTGCGTCCGAGCAAGGATGGCGGCGAAGGTGACGCGGTCTCGTCGGTGTTCACCGTCACCGGCTTCAACTTCGCCGGCCGTGGTCAGAGTTCGGGTATGGCGTTCATCATGCTCAAGCCGTGGCACGAGCGGAACGCCGACAACAGTGTGTTCAAACTCGCCGCCCGCGCCCAGCAGCACTTCTTCAGTTTCCGCGATGCAATGGTGTTTGCCTTCGCCCCGCCTGCGGTACTGGAACTGGGTAACGCCACCGGATTCGACGTGTTCCTGCAGGACCGTGCCGGTATCGGCCATGATCAACTGATGGCTGCTCGCAACCAGTTCCTCGGCATGGCAGCGCAAAGCAAAGTGCTGTCGCAGGTGCGTCCAAACGGTCTGAACGACGAGCCGCAGTTCCAGCTCGAAATCGATGACGAGAAGGCCAGTGCACTGGGTATCACCATCAGCGACATCAACAACACCCTGTCGATTGCGCTGGGCAGTAGCTACGTCAACGACTTCATCGACCGCGGTCGCGTGAAGAAGGTGTATGTCCAGGGCCAGCCGGATTCGCGGATGAGCCCGGAAGACCTGAAGAAGTGGTACGTGCGCAATGCCTCCGGCACCATGGTTCCGTTCTCGGCGTTCGCCAAGGGTGAGTGGATCTACGGGTCGCCGAAGCTGTCGCGTTACAACGGCGTGGAAGCGATGGAAATCCTCGGGGCCCCGGCACCGGGCTACTCCACCGGTGAAGCGATGGCTGAAGTCGAGGCAATCGCTGCCAAGCTGCCTAAAGGTGTCGGTATTTCCTGGACCGGACTGTCCTATGAGGAACGTCTGGCAGGCTCGCAGGCTCCGGCGCTGTTTGCACTGTCGTTGCTGATGGTATTCCTGTGTCTGGCGGCGCTGTACGAGAGCTGGTCGATCCCAATCGCCGTTGTGCTCGTAGTGCCGTTGGGGATTATCGGGGCATTGCTCGCCACCAGCCTGCGCGGCCTGTCCAACGACGTGTACTTCTTGGTGGGTCTGTTGACCACCATTGGTCTGGCGGCGAAAAACGCTATTCTGATCGTCGAGTTCGCCAAGGAGCTGCACGAGCAGGGCAACAGCCTGATCGACTCCGCAGTCGAAGCGTGCCGCATGCGTCTTCGCCCGATCATCATGACGTCCCTGGCGTTCATTCTGGGCGTCGTGCCACTGGCCATCTCCACCGGGGCCGGCTCGGGTAGCCAGCATGCCATCGGTACTGTGGTAATCGGCGGTATGATCACCGCCACGATCCTGGCGATCTTCTGGGTCCCACTGTTCTTTGTCACGGTTTCGTCCCTCGGCCAGCGTAAAATCGCCGACCAGGACGAGACGACTGAAACCCCTAAAGAGGCTGGCCAATGAGCAAGTCGCTACTCTCCATCGCAGTCGCCGCCTTCGTGCTGAGCGGTTGCTCGCTGATCCCCGATTATCAGCAGCCTGAAGCACCGGTTGCGGGCCAGTACCCGCAGGGCCCGGCGTACTCGCCGGCCCAGGCTCCGGCGCAAGCGGCTGCCGAGCAAGGCTGGAAGCAGTTTTTCCATGACCCGGCCCTGCAACAGCTGATCCAGGTCGCCCTGGAAAACAACCGCGACCTGCGTGTCGCGGCGCTGAACATCGACGCCTATGCGGCTCAATACCGCATCCAGCGTGCCGATCTGTTTCCGGCGGTGTCGGCCAATGCCAACGGCAGCCGTCAGCGGGTTCCGGCCCGTGCCTCGCAGACCGGTGAAGCGTCGATCAGCAGCTCCTACTCCGCTACCGTCGGCATCAGTGCCTACGAACTCGACTTGTTCGGTCGCGTTCGCAGCCTGAGCGAACAAGCGTTGCAACAATACTTCGCCACCGAAGAAGCACGGCGCAGTACCCAGATCAGTCTGGTGGCCAGCGTGGCCAACGCCTACCTGACCTGGCAAGCGGACAAGGAACTGCTCAAGCTCACGCAGGACACCCTTGGTGCCTTCGAGGAAAGCTACAAGCTGACCAGCCGCAGCAACGAAGTCGGCGTGGCCTCGGCACTCGACCTGGCGCAGTCGCGTACTTCCGTGGAAAACGCCCGGGCCCAACTGGCGCGTTATACCCGCCAGGTCGCGCAGGACGAAAACAGCCTGACCCTGCTGCTCGGCACCGGTATCCCGGCCAACCTGCAAGGGGCGAAGCCGCTGTCGGATGACCTGCTCAGCGACGTACCGGCCGGTCTGCCATCGGACTTGCTGCAACGTCGTCCGGACATCCTGCAAGCCGAGTACAACCTGAAGGCGGCCAACGCCAACATCGGCGCGGCCCGTGCCGCGTTCTTCCCGAGCATCAGCCTGACCGCCAATGCGGGCAGCCTGAGCCCGGACCTGTCCGGTCTGTTCAAGGGTGGTTCGGGGACGTGGCTGTTCCAGCCGCAGATCAACCTGCCGATCTTCAACGCCGGCAGCCTGCGCGCCAGCCTCGACTACGCCAAGATCCAGAAGGACATTGGCGTGGCGAACTACGAGAAGTCGATTCAGACCGCCTTCCAGGAAGTCGCCGACGGCCTGGCGGCCCGCCAGACCTACACCGAGCAGTTGCAGGCGCAGCGTGACTTCGTCGCGGCCAACCAGGATTACTACCGCCTGGCCGAGCGTCGTTACCGCATCGGTGTCGACAGCAACCTGACCTTCCTCGATGCCCAGCGTCAGCTGTTCAGTGCGCAACAGTCACTGATCACCGACCGCCTCGCGCAGCTGACCAGTGCGGTCAACCTGTACAAGGCCTTGGGTGGCGGCTGGAATGCGCAGACCGCGCAGAACGAAGCGCTGAAAGAAGAAGCACCGAAGATGAAGCTGTTCTAATCATCTTCAGGTGAAAACCGGAAGCCCACCGATTGGTGGGCTTTTTGTTGCCTGTCAAAACGCTGTGGTGTCCGACCCGGCCCCATCGCTGGCAAGCCAGCTCCCACAGATTTATCTGGGGGTCTGCAAATGTGTGTTCACTGAAGATCCTTGTGGGAGCTGGCTTGCCAGCGATGGGGCCTTATCAACCCCCACAAAACCCGGCAAAATCTTGCGTTCGATAATCGCCCAAAACCCGCTTTCCCCGATTGAAACCCGCCCTTCGCGCCCCGCACCATTCGCTCCACAAAACCAATAACAACAGGTTCGATACCATGCTCCCGCGCCCTGCTCCGTCCGGCTGATCGCTCGCCGCTTCATCCCCAAAAGTGCAACTTCGTAACTGCCCCGAGAACGGCGGCAACGGATTTCGTTCGACCCCAAAAAATAACAAGAGACCCTGCGATGACCCATCCCATTGCGCCGTATGCAATTCCCGGCCTGATCGCCCTGACACTGGCTGGCGCGGCCCTGCCCGTAGCGGCCGAAGAAGCCGGTTTCATCGAAGGGGCAAAGGTCAACCTCAACCTGCGCAACTTCTACATCAACCGCAACTTCACCAACCCGACCAAGGCCCAGGGCAAGGCTGAAGAATGGACGCAGAGCTTCATCCTCGACGCCAAATCCGGCTTCACCCAAGGCACCGTCGGCTTCGGCCTGGACGTACTCGGTTTGTACTCGGTGAAGCTCGATGGCGGTAAAGGCACCGGCGGCACGCAACTGCTGCCGCTGGATCACGACGGCCGTCCGGCTGACAACTTCGGTCGCACCAACGTCGCGTTCAAGGCCAAGCTGTCGCAGACCGAAATCAAGGTCGGCGAATGGATGCCGGTGCTGCCGATCCTGCGCTCCGACGACGGCCGTTCGCTGCCGCAAACCTTCCGTGGCGGGCAGATCACCTCGAAGGAAATCGACGGCTTGACCCTCTACGGCGGGCAGTTCCGCGCCAACAGTCCGCGCGACGACAGCAGCATGAGCGACATGTCGATGACCGGCAAAGCGGCGTTCACTTCCGATCGCTTCAACTTCCAGGGTGGTGAATACGTTTTCAACGACAAACGCACGCAGATCGGCCTGTGGAACGCCGAGCTCAAGGACATCTACAGCCAGCAATACGTCAACCTGATTCACAGCCAGCCACTCGGCGACTGGACGCTGGGGGCCAACCTCGGGTTCTTCTATGGCAAGGATGACGGCAGCGCCCGCGCCGGTGACCTCGATAACAAAACCTGGTCCGGAATGTTCTCGGCCCGCTACGGCGGCAACACCTTTTACCTCGGCCTGCAGAAACTCACCGGCGACAGCGCCTGGATGCGCGTCAACGGTACCAGTGGCGGCACCCTGGCCAACGACAGCTACAACGCCAGCTACGACAACGCGCAAGAACGCTCCTGGCAATTGCGCCATGACTACAACTTCGCCGCCATGGGCATTCCCGGCCTGACGCTGATGAACCGCTATATCAGCGGCGACAACGTACACACCGGAACCATCACCGACGGCAAGGAATGGGGTCGCGAATCGGAACTCGGTTACACCGTGCAAAGCGGCACGCTCAAGGACCTGAACGTGCGGTGGCGCAACTCGACCATGCGTCGCGATTTCAGCAACAACGAGTTCGACGAGAATCGCCTGATCGTCAGCTATCCGATCAGCCTGCTCTAACCCCTTGCAGGAGTGAACCTGCGCGCGAAGGCGGCATACCAGCCATCACTGTTGGTGACTGATCTACCGCCCTTGCGAGCTGGCTCACTCCTACAGGGTCGGTGCCATCCGTCAGGATCTGTGGCACATCGCGAGGCCTCGGATAAAGTAAGAAAAACCTGAAGGACTCAGGCGCCACACTCACCCGCTTCCGCTACCCATAGTTGTTGGTCCTCAAGATTTGGCCAGATTGTCATCGGAAGACACTGCTGATCATCGGAGGACCACCTCATGATCACCCGTTTCTACACCGTGCCCGACTGGGACGCCAAGGCGTACCAGCAGTTTTCCAGCCACCGGCAACGCCCGGTCAACGAATTGCTCGACCGTGTCGAACTGGACGACCCCAAACGCATTTACGACCTCGGTTGCGGCACCGGCATTGCCACGCAACTGCTGGCCGAACGCTGGCCGCGTGCGCAGTTGCATGGCGTCGACAGTTCCGCACAGATGCTCGAAGAGGCGCGTTGCCTGCCAATCAGCGCACTGTGGAAACAATGCGACCTGCTCGACTGGCAACCTGAACAACCCGCCGACCTGCTACTCGCGGCGGCGGTGTTGCACTTCATCGGTGACCACGAACAGTTGCTGCCCCGTTTGCTGGGCCATCTCAGCCCCGGCGGCTGTCTGGCGGCGCATATGCCGGACTGGCGCGATGCGTTGTGGTATCGCCTGATGCTCGACACGCTTGAGGACTCAGGCCCAGGCCACACGCCCATGGGCAGTGCGCAATTGCGCCAGCGCATGGCCGCGCGACCGTTGCTGTCGCTGGAGGATTACTACCGCTTGCTGGCGCCACTGACCACGTCGCTGGATATCTGGGAAACCGAACAACTGCAGGTGGTTGACGGCAAGTCGCCGATTTATGACTGGGTAAAGGTGTCGGCGCTGCGGTCGGTGATGCAGGCGCTGAACTCAGAAGAACAGGCGCGGTTTATCTACCACTTCATGATGCGCGTGCATGCGCATTATCCGCAGGAGAAAAACGGCAATACGCTGTTTCCGTTCAAGCGGATTTTCATTGTGGCCAGGGTTTAATTCATCAAGGCACCTAACGCTATCGCTGGCAAGCCAGCTCCCACAGCCATGTTCAGTGAACACCATTTTTGTGTACACCCGAAAACCTGTGAGAGCCGGCATGCCAGCGATGGCGCCATTACTCCCGGGATTCGACGCCTAGCTCATCCCAAACAGATTCGGCCAGGTGGAACGTCGCATTGGCCGCCGGAATCCCGCAATAAATAGCACTCTGCATGATCACTTCCTTGATCTCGCTACGGCTCACGCCGTTATTGGCCGCCGCCCGCAGGTGCAGTTTCAGTTCGCCCTCGCGGTTCATGCCAATCAGCATGGCGATGGTGATCAGGCTGCGGGTATGCCGCGGCAACCCCGGACGTGTCCAGATATCGCCCCAAGCGTGGCGGGTGATCATTTCCTGAAACTCCGAGTTGAACTCGGTCAGGGTGGTGAGGCTGCGATCGACATGCGCATCGCCCAGCACCGCACGGCGAACCTGCATGCCCTCGTCGTAACGTTGTTTCTCGTCCACAAACACTTCCTCACTGAGCCTGCAAAAACGCCAGCACGCGATCACTGAAATCCGCACCGGCCTGCACGTTGGACAAATGCGCCGCATAGAACTCGGCGTACTCGGCGCCGCGCACATGTGCCTGAATGAAATGCCCGCCGGACGGCGGTGTCACCGCATCTTCGGTGCCGGCAATCACCAGCAGCGGCAGGTTGATCGAGGCCAACTGTTCACGGAAGTCGGCATCGCGCACCGCCGCGCAGTTGGCTGCGTAACCTTCAGGCGAGGTGGCCGCGAGCATGTCGGTGATTTTCTTCGCTGCGGCCGGATCGGCCGCTGAAAAGTCCGGGGTGAACCAGCGCGCAATCGACGCATCACGCAGGGCGACCATCGCTGCCGGGCCATCACGCAGCACAGTTTCGATGCGCGGGTTCCACACCGACGGGTCGCCGATCTTCGCCGCGGTGTTGCACACGATCAATTTGTGCAGACGATGCCCGGCGTTGATCCCCAGCCACTGGCCGATCAAACCACCCATCGACAGCCCGCAGAAATGCGCACGCTCGATGTGCAATGCATCGAGCAGACCCAGCACGTCGCGGCCCAGTTGTTCGATGCTGTAAGGCCCCGCTGTCACCAGCGACTGGCCGTGGCCACGGGTATCGAAACGCAGCACGCGAAAGTGTTCGGTGAACGCCGGCATCTGCGCGTCCCACATGTGCAGGTCGGTGCCCAGTGAGTTGGACAGCACCAGCACCGGCGCCTCGGCCGGGCCCTCCAGTTGATAGTGCAGTTCGCCATCGGCGAGTTGAACGAAAGCCACAGCCCTCTCCTTCAGACAGTCAAAGCGTTGTGTTCAGCCACCGCACGCTCGACCCAGACCTGCGCCTGGCCGAGGTAATGGGCGGGATTCAAAAGATCATCGAGTTCGGCGTGGCTCAACTCGGCAGTCACCTTGGGTTCGTCACCCAATACCGCACGCAAATGCCGTTGTTCGGCCACCGCCCGCTTGCAGCATTGTTCGAGCAAGTGGTGCGCGGTGTCGCGACCGACCCGTTGCGCGAGCACGATGCTCACCGCTTCGGCCAGCACCAGCCCTTGGGTCAATTCGAGGTTGCGCGCCATGCGCGCGGCGTCGACTTCCAGGCCAGCGGCGAGCAATTGCGCTTGTTGTAACGCGCCGGACACCAGGCAGCAGATCTCCGGCAGGGTTTCCCACTCGGCATGCCAGAGACCGAGGCTGCGCTCGTGCTCCTGAGGCATGGCGCTGAACAGCGTCGAGACTAGCCCCGGCACCCGGGTCGCCGCGCCGATCAACACCGCCGCGCCCACCGGATTGCGCTTGTGCGGCATGGTTGAAGAACCGCCCTTGCCCGGCGCCGACGGCTCGAACACTTCCGCCGCTTCGGTCTGCATCAACAGACTGATGTCGCGGCCGAACTTGCCAAGGCTGCCGGCGATCAAGCCGAGTACCGCACCGAACTCGACGATGCGATCACGCTGGGTGTGCCACGGTTGCTCGGGCAGCGTCAGGTGCAGTTCTTCAGCCAGGGCTTGCGCGATGGGCAACGCTTGCTCGCCGAGCGCCGCGAGCGTCCCCGACGCACCGCCGAATTGCAGCACCAGCAAGCGCGGCTTGAGTTCACGCAGACGCTGGCGGCTGCGAGTCACCGCCCCGAGCCAGCCGGCGATCTTCATGCCGAGGGTCACCGGTGTCGCGTGTTGCAACCAGGTGCGGCCGGCCAGTGGCGTGGTGGCGTAACGCTGTGCCTGGGTCACGAGCGCATCCGCCAGTTGCGCCAGATCGCTTTCGATCAACTCCAGCGCCTGACGCACTTGCAGCACCAGCCCCGAATCCATCACGTCCTGACTGGTGGCACCCAGGTGCACATAGCGTTCTGCTGCAGCGTCGGTGGCAGCGATCTGCTTGCCCAACGCCTTGACCAGCGGAATCGCCGAATTCCCCGCCGTGGCGATGGCCTCACCCAGCGCCGCGAAGTCATACAGACCGGCGTTACAGGCAGTGCCAATCGGGGCAACGGCGGACGCCGGAATCACCCCGACCCGTGCTTCGGCCCGCGCCAGTGCAGCTTCGAAGTCGAGCATCGCCTGCACGCGGCCCTGATCGCAGAACACCTCACGCATATCGCGGGCAGTGAAGTAGGCATCGAACAATTGATTGCCCGGTCGCTGAGTCATAAAAATCCTTGCCGGCGCGGGCCGTGGCGGCCCGCGCCCATCGGGTTAAAGATCGTGGTGCAGATACGCGGCCTGTTTCGGCAAGCGCAGGCTGAACAGAAACGCCACCGCCATCATCACCGTGACGTACCAGTAGAACGCGTTTTCCATGCCCCCGGCTTTCAGGCTCAGGGCAACGTATTCCGCCGAGCCGCCGAAAACCGCGTTGGCCACGGCATAGGCCAGGCCGACGCCGAGGGCGCGCACTTGCGGCGGGAACATTTCGGCTTTCACCAGGCCGCTGATCGAGGTGTAGAAACTGACGATCGCCAGCGCCACGGTGATCAGCACAAACGCCAGAATCGGGCTGCTGACGCTTTTCAGGCTCAACAGAATCGGCACCGTGAACAGCGTACCGAGCGCACCGAACCAGAGCATCGAATTACGTCGACCGATCTTGTCAGCAAGCATGCCGAACAGCGGCTGCATGCACATATACAGGAACAGCGCGCCGGTCATGATGTAGCTGGCGGTCTTGGCATGCATACCGGCGGTATTCACCAGGTACTTCTGCATGTAGGTGGTGAAGGTGTAGAAAATCAGCGAGCCACCGGCGGTGTAACCGAGCACAGTGATGAACGCGGCTTTGTGATCGCGCAACAGTGCGCGGATGCTGCCGGCGTCCTCGTTCTCGCGCATTTCCTTGCTGCTGGTTTCTTTCAGGGAGCGACGCAGGAACAACGAAATCACCGCCGCCACCGCACCGACCACAAACGGAATCCGCCAGCCGTAGGCACGCAGTTCGTCTTCGCTGAGGAACTGCTGCAGGATTACCACCAGCGACACCGCCAGCAATTGCCCGCCGATCAGGGTCACGTACTGGAACGAAGCGAAGAAGCCGCGCTGGCCCTTGAGCGCGACTTCACTCATGTAGGTCGCGGTGGTGCCGTACTCCCCGCCCACCGACAAACCTTGCAGCAGACGGGCAAACAGCAACAGCAGCGGCGCCCAGACACCGATGCTGGAATAGGTCGGCAAACAGGCGATGAGCAACGAGCCGAAGCACATCATCAGCACCGAGATCATCATCGAAGTCTTGCGGCCCTTCTTGTCCGCCAGCCGACCGAAAATCCAGCCCCCAATCGGGCGCATCAGGAACCCGGCGGCGAACACCCCGGCCGTGTTGACCAGTTGCACCGTGGGATTGTCGGAGGGGAAAAACGCCGGGGCGAAATAGATCGCACAGAAGGCATAGACATAGAAGTCGAACCATTCGACGAGGTTGCCGGACGAGGCACCGACAATCGCGAAGATGCGCTTGCTGCGCTCCTCGCCAGTGTAATCAGCGGTGGTAGTTGTCATTGTTTTTTACTCTGAAGGGACAGGTGAGAGTCTAGACACACTTTGCAACAGTCCCGTTCCACAGATACATCCAACACAGTTCCCTTGCAGGAGTGAACTATGTGGCGAGGGGATTTATCCCCGATGGGCTGCGAAGCAGCCCCAAAACGGATAATCACGAAGCAACAGACCTGGCGCATTTACCGGTTTTGCGAGCGCTGCGCACTCGGTCGGGGATAAATCCCCTCACCACAAACTCACTCCCTTGGAAGGGGATTTCGATCAGTAATCGAAGAACACCGTCTCCGCCTCAGTGCCCTGCAAAATCACATTCCACTGATAAACCCCCGCCGCATCCGGCTTGGCCAGCAACGTCGCGCGACGCTCGGCCGGTACACACTCCAGCAGCGGATCATCTACGTTCGCCGGCTCGCCTTCAAAGTAGATCCGTGTCAGCAAATGCTTCACCAGGCCACGGGCAAACACCAGCACCACCAGATGCGGCGCCTGGGTCGAGCCCTTCAGGCCTTCGACCGTGCCCGGTTTGATCGTGGTGAAACGGAAACGCCCCTCGGCGTCCACCGGCACCCGGCCGAACCCTTCGAAATGCGGGTCCAGCGGTTTGTCCTGCTCGTCTTCCGGATGCGCGTACTTGCCGGCGGCGTTGGCCTGCCAGACTTCGAGCATGGCGTCATTGACGACATCGCCATTGCCATCAATCACTTGCCCGGTGATCGCCACGCGCTCGCCGAGGGTTTGTTCAACCGCGAGGTTCTCGCGGTTCAGCCAGGTCAGGCCGATGTGGTAGTACGGCCCGACGGTGTGGGACGTGGTCGCAGTCAGCGTCATCTTATTTCTCCATCGGCGTGGCTTCACGGCCGCGCAACACGATGTCCCAGCGGTAACCGAGGGCGTAGGACGGAATGGTTTTTTCCAGATCGAAAGCGGCGATCAGACGTTCCTTGGCAGAAGTGTCCGGCACGCAGTTGTAGATCGGGTCGTAGGCCAGCAGCGGATCGCCGGGGAAGTACATTTGCGTCACCAGACGGGTGAGGATGCTCGGCCCGAACAGCGAGAAGTGGATGTGCGCCGGGCGCCACGCATTGTGGTGGTTGCCCCACGGATAGGCGCCGGGCTTGATGGTCTGGAACTGATACCAACCGTCGGCATCGGTCACGGTGCGGCCGGTGCCGGTAAAATTCGGGTCCAGCGGCGCGTCGTGCAGATCGCGCTTGTGGTTGTAGCGGCCGGCAGCGTTGGCCTGCCAGATCTCCACCAGAATCCCCGGCACCGGCAGGCCGTTTTCGTCGAGCACGCGGCCGTGAATGATGATGCGCTCGCCCAACGGTTCGCCGTCGTGCTGGGCGGTCAGGTCGTTGTCCTTGTCGGCGACGCGTTCGGCGCCGATGGTCGGACCGGTGATCTCCGACAACGAATGCGGCAGAAACACCAACGGCTTGGACGGCGAGCGCAGGTTGGTGGATTGATACGTCGGGTGCAGGTACTCGGGCTGGGTGCCTTCCTGCGGACGACGGTAGCCAGGCTTGTCAGTCATTTCGCTTTCCTCTGTTCTTATCAGTCGACGCGCTGCGTCAGACGCGTTCGATGGCCAGGGCCAGACCCTGGCCGACACCGACGCACATGGTCGCCAGACCTTTCTGGCCGCCGGTCTTTTCAAGTTGATGCAGCGCGGTCAGCACCAGGCGCGCACCGCTCATGCCCAACGGGTGACCGAGGGCAATCGCGCCACCGTTCGGGTTGACCTGCGCCGCATCGTCGGCCAGGCCCAACTCACGCAGCACCGCCAGGCCCTGGCTGGCGAAGGCTTCATTGAGTTCGATCACATCGAAATCGCTGACTGCCACGCCGAGACGCTCGGTCAATTTGCGCACCGCTGGCACCGGGCCGATGCCCATCACCCGTGGCGCGACGCCGGCGCTGGCCATGCCGAGCACTTTGGCGCGGGCGGTCAGGCCGTGTTTCTTCACCGCTTCAGCCGACGCGAGAATCAGCGCCGCAGCACCGTCGTTGACGCCGGAGGCGTTGCCGGCGGTGACGGTTTTGTCCGGGCCGTTGACCGGTTTCAATTTGCTCAGCGCTTCAATGGTGGTCTCAGCGCGCGGATGTTCGTCCTGGCTGACCACGGTTTCGCCCTTCTTGTGGGCGATGCGGACTTCGACGATTTCCTCGGCGAAGTAGCCGGCAGCCTGCGCGGCGGCGGTGCGTTGCTGACTGCGCAAAGCAAAAGCGTCCTGATCGGCGCGCGAGACTTTATAGTCATCGGCCACGTTGTCGGCGGTCTGCGGCATCGCGTCGACGCCGTACTGGGCCTTCATCAACGGGTTGATAAAGCGCCAGCCGATGGTGGTGTCTTCCAGTTTCATGTTGCGCGAAAACGCCGCGTCAGCCTTGCCCATCACGAATGGCGCGCGGGACATCGACTCGACGCCACCGGCAATCGCCAGCTCCATCTCGCCACTGGCAATCGCGCGGAACGCGGTGCCGATCGCGTCCATGCCCGATGCACAGAGACGGTTGAGGGTCACGCCCGGCACGGTTTCCGGCAGGCCGGCCAGCAGCAGCGCCATGCGCGCGACGTTGCGGTTGTCTTCGCCGGCCTGGTTGGCGCAACCGAGGAACACTTCGTCGATGGCGTTCCAGTCCACCGACGGATTGCGCTCCATCAGCGCCTTGATCGGCACGGCGGCCAGATCGTCGGCGCGCACGCCGGCCAGACCACCGCCGAAACGGCCGATGGGGGTACGAATCGCATCGCAGATATACACGTCACGCATCATGCTTCTCCCGGTGCCTGGCCGTGGGCGGCGGCGGTGCGTGCTTCGAGATCGCGCAGCGCAGTCAGTTCGACGTCGGTCGGCTCGGCGGTAATGGCGACAGGGTCGGCAAAACGAATCGCCCAGCCGGTGGCCGCGACCACTTGCTCGCGGGTCACACCGGGGTGCAGCGCGGTGACCACGAACTCATGAGTGCCCGCTTCCGGCTCCATGATGCACAGGTCGGTGATGATCCCGACCGGGCCGGCACCCGGCAGGCCCAGACGCTTGCGCGAATCGCCGCCCTCGCCATGACCGACCGAGGTGATGAAGTCGAGCTTGTCGACGAACGAACGCGCCGACTGCTTGAGGATGATCAGCACGCTTTTCGCCGAACCGGCGATTTCCGGCGCGCCACCGGCACCCGGCAGACGCACTTTCGGCGCATGGTAATCACCGACCACGGTGGTGTTGATGTTGCCGAAACGGTCGACCTGCGCCGCGCCCAGGAATCCGACGTCGATGCGCCCGCCCTGCAGCCAGTAGCGAAAAATCTCACCGGTCGGGACCACGGTGTCGGCGGTTTCCGCCAGCTCCCCGTCACCGATCGACAGCGGCAACACGCTTGGCTTGGCGCCAATCGGGCCCGACTCGTAGATCAGTACCACGTCCGGCGACGAGGTCAGGCGCGCAAGGTTCGCGGCTTTCGACGGCAGGCCGATACCGACGAAGCACACCGAGCCGTTTTTCAGGCGACGGGCTGCGGCGACGGTCATCATTTCATTGGTGGTGTACGTCATTACTTGGCCTCCGAAGCAGCGGCCAACTTGGCCTGGAACTCGCTGAAGTCAGCGCAGCCATGGATGTATTCGTTGATCCACGCGGTAAACGTCGCGCGGTCGCGAGCGATCGGGTCCCACGCCTGATAGAAACGGTTGTCGCGTTCGGTGTAACCGTGGGCGTAGGACGGGTGCGCACCACCGGGTACGTGGCAAACCGCGCTCAAGGCCCAGGTCGGCAGCACGCAGGCGTTCATCGGGGCGTTGAGGTTGTCGACGATTTCCTCGACGGTGACGATGCAGCGCTTGGCCGCCAGTGCGGCTTCTTTCTGCACACCGAGAATGCCCCACAGCAGCACGTTGCCCTGGCGGTCGGCTTTCTGCGCGTGGATCACGGTCACATCGGGACGCACCGACGGCACCGCCGCCAGCACTTCACCGGTGAACGGGCAGGTGACCGATTTGATCAGCGGGTTGACCTTCGGCAGGTCGGAACCGGCGTAAGCCCGCAACACGGCGAACGGCAGGCCGGAAGCGCCGGCAACATAGGCATTGGCCAGGTCGGCGTGGCTGTGTTCTTCGATTTCCAAAGCGTGCGGCCATTGCTTCTCGACCGCATCGCGCAGACGGTGCAGCGAACCGACGCCCGGGTTGCCGCCCCAGGAGAAAATCAGCTTGCGGGCACAACCGGCACCGATCAGTTGGTCGTAGATCAGGTCAGGCGTCATCCGCACCAGGGTCAGGTCTTTCTTGCCCTGCCGAATGATTTCATGACCCGCTGCCGTAGGGATCAGGTGAGTGAAGCCTTCGAGCGCGACGGTATCGCCGTCGTTGACGAATTGCTTCACCGCGTCGTGCAGCGAAAGGATCTCAGCCATGGAGCGGGCTCCCGTTTTTATAATGAATCGCCAGTGATAAAAAGGCGCGAGGTTCAGCGCCGGAGTCACTGCAGATTAAGCCGCTGAAAATCGCCAAACAATCCGATAATCGACTGAGTGTTCGTTTATCGAACGGATTGTTATCACCCTAACAATCAAAACCAAAGGCATCGCGAGCAGGCTCACTCCTACCGGGGAAATGCATTCTCAAATGTCGGAGTGAGCCTGCTCGCGATGCGGCCATCACATTCACCGACGATGCTGAAAGTGAAACTCAGGTCGCATCCGCATGACTCACCATGCCTTTGATCACCACCGCCGCCGTCGCCAACGCCGCCGGAATCACCAGCGCCGTCAACACCTGTTCGAAGTTCCAGCCCAGGCCCAACAGCGTCGCGCCCATCCACGCTCCGAGAATCGCGCCGAAGCGACCAATCCCCAGCATCCAGGAAACACCGGTCGCCCGGCCCTGAGTCGGATAAAACCGCGCCGCCAGCGACGGCATCGCCGATTGCGCACCGTTCACGCACATCCCCGCCACCAGCACCAAGGTCGCAAGCAAGGTAATGTTGCCCAGGCTCTGCCCCACCGCATAGGCAAACACCCCGGCCAACAGATAGAACGTGCCAATGACCTTGTGCGGATTGAAGCGGTCCATCGCCCAGCCCACCGCGACCGCGCTCAGCACACCGCCGAACTGGAACAGCGCACCGATGAACGCGGCCTGCTCCATGCTCGCGCCGCTGTCACGCATCAGCGTCGGCAACCAGCTGGTCAGCAGGTACACGATCACCAGCCCCATGAAATAGGTCAGCCACAACAACAAAGTGCCGGTGCTGTAGGTGCCGGAGAAGATCACCGCGAACACATTGCGCGCCTTGACGGTTTTCTGTTCCGGCACACTGAAACTCGACGCCTGGGCAACGGTGACCGGGTCGATCGGTGCCAAGGTCTTGCGCACCTTGTCGGTGCCGCGGTTACGCACCACCAGGTAACGCGCCGATTCCGGCAGCCAGACCAGCAATACCACCGCGAGGATCAACGGCAGAATCCCGCCAATCAGCAGCAGGCTGTGCCAGCCGAACGCCGGAATCAATTTGGCGGAAATGAAACCGCCGCCGGCCATGCCGAGGTTGAAGCCGCAGAACATGCTGGTCACCAGCAGCGACTTCTTGCGCTCCGGGGTGTATTCCGACAGCAGCGTAGTGGCGTTGGGCATGCCGGCGCCCAGACCGAGGCCGGTGAGAAAGCGCAGCACCAGCAGTTGTTCGACATTGGTGCTGTACGCCGACGCCAGGCTGAAGGCACCAAACAACACCACTGCGCCGACCAGCACGACTTTGCGCCCGAAGCGGTCAGCCAGGGGGCCGGAGCCCAGTGCACCGAAAACCATGCCGATCAACGCGGCGCTCATCACCGGGCCGAGGCTGGCGCGGTCGATGCCCCAGTCCTGAGACAGCGCCGGGGCAATGAAGCCCATCGCGGCGGTATCAAGGCCATCGAGGAACACAATCAGGAAACACAGGATCACCACCCGCCACTGATAGCGCGAGATCGGTTGGGCATTGATGAAGGTCTGCACGTCGAGGCAGTTACCCACAGCGGACTGAGGCTGGTTCATTATTTTTATTCCACGCAAAAAACGCAGTCGAACGGCGGCCGGCCAGAGAGCGGCACGGTCACAAGAATAGAAGGTGTGGATCAGGCGTTGCGTTGAAACCGGCAACACGGGGAGCGGCGGCGACAGTCGGGGAACGTGCGCATGGGGAGTTGCCTCTTGTCATTATTATGGGAGTCGGCAGTCCGGCGAGCTCATTCACATCAGCGCCGGATGACGCTGCCGCGACATTAATGATCCGAGGGTTTTAGCGTCAATTCGATAAACGCAACACTGTGCGTTTATCGAACAGCTTCCTCAGGCAAACAGTTGCGCACTGAGGTCGCGGCTGGCGCTGAGCAGGCCCGGCAGGAAGCGTTGCTCCAGCTCGGTACGGCTGACACGGCCAGCGTGGGTGCTGACGTTGAGCGCAGCGACCACTTGCCCCGAAGCATCGTAGACCGGCACGGCAATCGAGCGCAGGCCTTGTTCCAGCTCCTGATCGACAATGCACCAGCCCTGCTGCCGCACTTCTTGCAGACACTCGAGCAAGGCTTCCGGGGTGTGAAGCGTGCGGCTGGTCTTGGCCACGAGTTCGGCATGATCGAGGTATTCACCGAGGGATGTGTCGTCCAGCGCCGCCAGCAGAATCCGCCCCATCGACGTGCAATACGCCGGCAGGCGCCCGCCCACCGACAGGTCCACCGAAATCAGCCGTTGCGTGGTCGCCGAGCGAGCGATGTAGAGAATGTCGTCCCCTTCAAGCGTGGCCATGTTGCAGGCTTCGTGCAATTGCTCGCTCATGCGGTCGAGGTACGGCTGGGCCGAAACCGCCAACGGGGTCGAAGACAGATAGGCGTGACCGAGGGTCAGCACTTTGGGCAGCAGCGAATAGGTACGGCCGTCGGTGGTGGCGTAGCCGAGCTTGATCAGGGTGTGAAGGCAACGACGCACGGCAGCGCGGGGAATTTCCGTGCGGTGGCTGATCTGGGCGATGGTCAGGTGCCGCTTGCGCTCCTGAAATGCCTGCACCACCGCCAGGCCCCGGGCCAGCGAGGTCATGAAGTCCGGATCGCCGGTCAGGGCCTGAATGCGCTTGGCCGGCGAGGCAACGATCGGCGGCGCCACGGAGGTAAAGGAGTTGCGCATTTGATCGTTCATGTCGGGTCCTTGTTTTTGTGCTCGGCTCAGCGGCTATACAAACGACTTGGCAACCGATGCACAAGCGTCGAACCGCCAACATTGGGCGATTATCGAACCGTCGACCGATAATCGCAATCGACCTGCGCAGCCTCGCTCGGTGCTTTTTTGCCCAGGCCTCAACTTCGCCAGCGCACTGAACAGCGCTTTAGTTGTTCGACTAAATGACGCCAAAAACAGGTCGCCAGGCCAATAACGTATTTTCCAGACGTTAACTAGCAATAAAGTTGCGAGCAACAAAACGATCACACATCCAGAACCGTTTTTAACTTGGCAAAGATAGTCATTCCCGAATCGACCGCTATAATGCACCTCAGTGGCACCGCGTTTTTAATCACCGGGGTCGCCACTGGCTGATGCGATGTCCATCGCCGACGCCCCGGCCTGCGCCTGACACCAATGCCTCATGCAACGCCAGCGCTCGCTGAAACAGGAAACTGATGCTGCGTCAGTTTTAATCTGGTGCCGTAGCCACCTGTAACATGGAAGTCCTTGACCCGCCCTGCTCTTATATCAATGTCTGTTCAGGCGTTGAGCACTCGACGGGACCGATCAAGCGACTCGTTGCAGTGTGTTCACCAGACATTCAACTCAACTCAAACAGGTAGCACTGTGACGAAAGACGAACTGCGCGCGGAACTTGAGCGCCAGGAACAACGTTACAAGGAAGTTTACGGCGGGGAAGTCACCACCTACGCCGCTCAACCCGAGCCGGAACGCAAGGCATGGCGCAAACGCCCTACCGTTCAGGATCAGGTCTTCAAGCAGGAAATCGAAAAGATCGAAAAGGAACTCAAAGCCGAAGAGCCATGAGCCACGGGTTTTGACGATTTCGAAGGTCAACGTGCGCACCGGTTACCAGCGCGGTGTATCGACGATGCCTTGCGCGCCCGCTACCCGCGGGCAGCGGCTCTCTTTCAGTCAGACCGACTGAAGGAAGCTTCCTACACGTTTCAGAGATATTTCAGACAAGCGTTTGATGCTTTGTCACGCCTGGAAAAACCCCTTCCAGGCAAAGCTTTTAGCAACAAAATCAATGACTTGAAAAACCCTGCGCCACGCTTGGTTTTAACCTGCTGCAACAAATTAAATCGAAGAACATTGTTACCAATGAGCAGGTAGGGGATCGATTCCCAGTCTTTTCTGGCATAATCGCGCCCCCTTACGACCGGGTCAGAAAACCTTCATGATCGATTTATTCAGCGGACTGGATGCTTGGGTGCTTGTGAGCCTCTTGCTCGCCCTGACGTTTGTCCTCGCCTTCGAGTTCATCAATGGATTTCATGACACCGCTAACGCGGTAGCCACTGTTATCTACACCAAAGCCATGCCGCCTCACCTGGCGGTGTTCTTCTCCGGTGTGTTCAATTTCCTCGGCGTGCTGCTGGGCGGCGTTGGCGTGGCGTATGCCATTGTCCACCTGCTGCCGGTAGAGCTGCTGATCAATGTGAACACCGGCCATGGCCTGGCAATGGTGTTCTCGTTGCTCGCCGCGGCAATCGCCTGGAACCTGGGCACCTGGTACTTCGGTATCCCGGCCTCCAGCTCGCACACCCTGATCGGTTCGATCCTCGGTGTCGGCCTGGCCAACGCCCTGATCAACGACATTCCGCTGGCTGACGGCGTGAACTGGCAGAAAGCGATCGACATCGGTGCCTCGCTGGTGTTCTCGCCGATGGCCGGTTTCCTTGTCGCGGCGCTGGTGCTGATTGGCCTCAAATGGTGGCGCCCACTGTCGAAGATGCACAAGACGCCGGAACAGCGCCGCAAGATCGACGACAAGAAACACCCGCCATTCTGGAATCGTCTGGTGCTGGTGATGTCGGCGATGGCCATGAGTTTCGTGCACGGTTCCAACGACGGTCAGAAAGGCATCGGCCTGATCATGCTGGTGCTGATCGGTATCGTGCCGGCGCAGTTCGTGCTCGACCTGAACAGCACCACTTACCAGATCGAACGCACCCGCGACGCGACCCTGCACCTGAGCCAGTTCTACCAGCGCAACTCCGCCACCCTCGGTGAGTTCCTGGCCCTGGGCAAAAGCGTGGAAGGCGACCTGCCGGAGAAATTCCGCTGCAACCCGCAGCAGACCGAACCGACCATTTCCGCCCTGCTGCACACCCTCAAAGGTGTAGCGGACTACCACTCGCTGCCGGCCGAAAGCCGCATCGAAGTGCGTCGCTACCTGCTGTGCCTGGACGACACCGCGAAGAAAGTCGCCAAGCTGCCAGGCCTTGAAGCCCGCGAAAAGGCTGACCTCGACAAGTTGCGCAAAGACCTGACCACCACCACCGAATACGCCCCGTTCTGGGTAATTCTGGCGGTCGCGCTGGCCCTGGGTCTGGGCACCATGATCGGCTGGAAACGCGTGGTACTGACCATCGGCGAGAAAATCGGCAAGCAAGGCATGACCTATGCCCAGGGCATGTCGGCGCAGATCACCGCCGCGAGCATGATCGGCCTGGCCAACATCTTCAGCCTGCCGGTATCCACCACTCACGTTCTGTCCTCGGGCGTGGCGGGCACCATGGTCGCCAACAAAAGCGGCCTGCAAGGTGGCACGGTTCGCACCATCCTGCTGGCTTGGGTCCTGACCCTGCCGGCGACGGTGGCGCTGTCGGCTGGTTTGTTCTGGCTGGCGTCGAAGGCGTTGGGTAGTTGATAGGCTGCTTCAAGCTTTGATGAAAAGACGCGATTCTTGAGGATCGCGTCTTTTTTTTGGGTCTGGTTTTGTGAGCATATCCGTTGCTGTGGGTGTTGCTGCTGGCGGTTTCGCGCTTACAGCGAGTCAATTTTTCCAAACGCCGGAATGCCGGCCCAGCGAAAAATAACCCAAAAGGCTTTGCCCCGGCGTACGGCACTTCGCTGAGGCTCAGTGTTCCCTCGCTACGATGGGGCAAAAGATCAAAAGCCGAAGCCAGATCAAAAGCCCCTCACCCTAGCCCTCTCCCGGAGGGAGAGGGGACTGACCGAGGTGTTTGGTAGAGTTACGCCGACGTGAAAGTCCGAGTTGAACGCAAATTTTCACAGGCCCACCATCGGCTCCCTCTCCCTCGGGAGAGGGCTGGGCGGGCGGCGTTCCGATGAGGGGCAAGAGCAGCACAAACCCAAAGCCGAACACCCGCTTTTCACCACTCAATAGGCCGAGTGTCAGCTCGCCTGCTTTTGATCTTGATCTGTAAGGCGACGTCGGAAGGCTGAGTGGAGGGATTGATCCGGGCGTGGGAGCGCAGCGACCGTACGACGCAGTCGTACACAGCGGAAGGAGGTGCAGCGAAGCAAACCGGAGCCGCTGCGCCCGGATTGATCCCGTAGCGAAGGAACCCGAGCCTGCGAGGGCCGAACGTAGGAGCAAGCCTTTTCGGTTACCTTTTTGGCGTTTGAAAAAGGTGACCCGCCGTAAGGGCGGAACCGTAATCAACAACACCCGCAAAAACGGATATTCACCCAGAACCCCAGGAGCCTGGTCGGCCCAAAGGCCGCCAAGAGTCCGCCAAGAGGCCAAAAAAAAGGGCAACCGAAGTTGCCCAAAATGCCTTGCGTGCTCATCAAACCCAGAAAGACCTACTTCTTGCGCTTATTCGCATCCTTCCAGATAAAAAATCCAAACCCTGCAAAAAACAGAACCATGAGCCCAACGGTCAGAACCCCGGCAAACACCACGTTATCGAAAAACATGACTGTGGCCTCCCGGCCCCTGCTTTGCTGCGATGGAGCTAAGTTAACCAATCACGCAGGCGCAGAAATTGACCAGGATCAAGTCCGGTCAACACAGAGGGCAAAGGCGGGAAAATAACTGACCTGCATCAAAGGATGCGGAGGGAGATCAACGCTTTTTCGGTTTCTTTTTCGGCTTTTTCTGGGTTTTTCCCAACGGCATGGCCTGCTCGAAGGCCTTGCGCACTTCATTCAGGCGCTTCTCGTTGAGGTCATGCACGCGCTTGGCGCGCTCGGTGCTGAGGTCAATCAGTTTATCGTCTTGGCTCATGGCGTTCGGCGCATCGCTTGAAGAAATCACAACTGCCGCATCGCCGGCAGGACTGCGCCAATCATGCCGCCTGACGCCAGCGCTGACCAGCCACCGCTCTAAGACATTTCATGTAAATGGACGGATTCAGATCTCGATATCGACCCACAAACCCTGACGCGGCTGGTCTTCCATCAGCGGCACCACCGGTACGGTGTTGTCGGCATTGAGTTCGGTGCCTGGCACCGCAAGGTGTTCTTCCGGATCTTCGTCGGCCTCGCGACGACGGCGATCACGCTCCTGCTGACGGCGCTGTTCTTCGCGCAACAGCAAGCCATCCTCTTCCGGATCGCGTTTTTGCAGATCAATCGTGCTTTCGTTGGAGCTTTCCTGCACCGGTACCACTGGCGGAATGTCCGGTCGCTGGCGGATCGGATCCTGCTGGGAAGTGATCGGCACGGCGCTCAGGGGGAGCATCGGTGGCAACATATAAAGGGTCTCCTGTCAGCAGGCTATCGGCTGTGGCAAAGGCGCCTTGAGCCACTCGTCGTAAATCTGTGACGCGCTTGGCACCTGCAGGAGCTGCCGAAGGCTGCGATCTTTTAATCGGACACCACAAAACTCAAGTGTTCCCAACGATTAAAAATTCGCCGCCCGCCACAGCGCCTACCCAGTAATCTTTGGCCCTTAAGCCCGCATTCCGTTAAGATAGCCCGCTTTTTCAAGGTGGGAGTCAGGCAGCATGGCGCAGCAGTATCAACCGGGGCAACGCTGGATCAGTGACAGCGAAGCAGAGCTTGGTTTAGGCACCGTTCTGGCACAGGACGGCCGCTTGTTGACCGTGCTTTACCCGGCCACTGGCGAAACCCGCCAGTACGCGCTACGGAATGCGCCCCTGACCCGCGTGCGGTTCTCGCCGGGTGACAGCATCACCCACTTCGAAGGCTGGAAGATGACCGTACAGCAAGTCGACGACGTCGACGGGTTGATGGTCTATCACGGTCTCAACGGGCAAAACGAAGCAGTTACCCTGCCGGAAACCCAGCTGTCGAACTTCATTCAGTTCCGTCTGGCCAGCGACCGTCTGTTCGCCGGGCAGATCGACCCGTTGGCGTGGTTCTCCCTGCGTTACAACACCCTCGAACACACCAGCCGCCAGTTGCAGTCCTCGCTCTGGGGCCTGGGTGGCGTTCGTGCTCAGCCAATCGCGCACCAGTTGCACATTGCCCGTGAAGTCGCCGACCGTATCGCCCCGCGCGTTCTGCTGGCGGACGAAGTGGGCCTGGGTAAAACCATCGAAGCCGGTCTGGTGATCCATCGCCAACTGCTCTCGGGCCGCGCCAACCGTGTACTGATCCTGGTGCCGGAAAACCTCCAGCACCAATGGCTGGTGGAAATGCGCCGCCGCTTCAATCTGCAGGTCGCGCTGTTCGACGAAGAGCGCTTCATCGAAAGCGATGCCTCCAACCCGTTCGAAGACACGCAACTGGCGCTGGTGGCGCTGGAGTGGCTGGTCGAAGACGAGAAAGCCCAGGACGCGCTGTTCGCCGCCGGCTGGGACCTGCTGGTGGTCGACGAAGCCCACCACCTGGTCTGGCACGAAGACAAGGCCAGCCCGGAATACACCCTGGTCGAGCAACTGGCAGAAACCATACCGGGCGTGCTGCTGCTGACCGCTACCCCGGAACAACTCGGTCAGGACAGCCACTTCGCTCGCCTGCGTCTGCTCGACCCGAACCGTTTCCATGACCTGGCCGCGTTCCGCGCCGAGAGCGACAACTATCGCCCGGTGGCCGAAGCCGTCCAGGAACTGCTCGACAAGGGCCGCCTGTCGCCAGAAGCGCACAAGACCATTCATGGCTTCCTCGGCAACGAGGGTGAAGCCCTGCTGACCGCCGTCAACGATGGCGACACCGAAGCCAGCGCCCGCCTCGTGCGCGAATTGCTCGACCGCCACGGCACCGGCCGCGTGCTGTTCCGTAACACCCGCGCCGCCGTGCAAGGGTTCCCGGAGCGCAAACTGCACCCGTACCCGCTGCCATGCCCGGATGAATACCTCGAACTGCCGCTGGGCGATCACGCCGAGCTGTACCCGGAAGTCAGCTTCCAGGCCCAGCCGGACGCCAGCGAAGAAGAACGCTGGTGGAAATTCGACCCGCGCGTCGAATGGCTGATCGATCAGCTGAAAATGCTCAAGCGCACCAAAGTGCTGGTGATCTGCGCCCACGCCGAAACCGCGATGGACCTGGAAGACGCCCTGCGCGTGCGCTCCGGCATCCCGGCCACGGTGTTCCATGAAGGCATGAACATCCTCGAGCGTGACCGCGCCGCCGCCTACTTCGCCGACGAAGAGTTTGGCGCGCAAGTGCTGATCTGTTCGGAAATCGGCAGTGAAGGCCGCAACTTCCAGTTCGCGCACCACCTGGTGCTGTTCGATCTGCCGTCGCACCCGGACCTGCTTGAGCAGCGGATCGGTCGTCTCGACCGGATCGGCCAGAAGCACATCATCGAACTGCACGTGCCGTACCTGGAAACCAGCCCGCAAGAGCGCCTGTTCCAGTGGTACAACGAGGCGCTGAACGCGTTCCTCAACACCTGCCCGACCGGCAACGCCTTGCAGCATCAGTTCGGCCCGCGCCTGCTGCCGCTGCTCGAAGAAGCCGACGACGGCGAGTGGCAAGCGCTGATCGACGAAGCACGCAGCGAGCGCGAGCGTCTGGAAGAAGAGCTGCACACCGGTCGCGATCGCCTGCTGGAGCTGAATTCCGGTGGCGCTGGCGAAGGTGATGCGCTGGTCGAAGCGATCCTCGAGCAAGACGATCAGTTCGCCCTGCCGATCTACATGGAAACCCTGTTCGACGCCTTTGGCATCGACAGCGAAGACCATTCGGAAAACGCCCTGATCCTCAAGCCGAGCGAAAAGATGCTCGACGCCAGTTTCCCGCTGGGCGACGACGAAGGCGTGACCATCACCTACGACCGCAACCAGGCGCTGTCGCGTGAAGACATGCAGTTCATCACCTGGGAACACCCGATGGTGCAGGGCGGCATGGACCTGGTGCTGTCCGGCTCGATGGGCAACACCGCCGTCGCGCTGATCAAGAACAAGGCGCTGAAACCGGGCACCGTATTGCTGGAACTGCTCTACGTCAGCGAAGTGGTTGCCCCGCGTTCGCTGCAACTGGGCCGCTATCTGCCACCAGCGGCCCTGCGCTGCCTGCTCGACGCCAACGGCAACGACTTGTCGCCACGGGTCTCGTTCGAAACCCTGAACGATCAGCTGGAAAGCGTGCCACGCGCCAGCGCCAACAAGTTCATCCAGGCCCAGCGCGATCAGCTGACGCCACGGATCAACGCCGGTGAAGACAAGATCGCCCCGCGTCACGCCGAGCGCGTGGCCGAGGCCCGCCGCCGCCTGGCGGCCGACACCGATGAAGAACTGGCGCGCCTGACCGCGTTGCAAGCGGTCAACCCGTCCGTGCGCGACAGCGAACTGGATGCGTTGCGCAAGCAGCGTGAACAGGGTCTGGCGATGCTCGATAAAGCGGCGTTGCGCCTGGAAGCGATCCGGGTGTTGGTGGCGGGTTAACCCCCTCCTCCTAGCTGAAAACAAGAAGGCCCGCAGCGATGCGGGCCTTTTTGTTTGCCTGTTATTTATCCGGTGATGCTGATGGCTTCATCGCTGGCAAGCCAGCTCCCACAGTGATCGGGTCGTTCACATAATCTGTAAACACCACAAAACCTGTGGGAGCTGGCTTGCCAGCGATAGCGGTCAGGCAGTCGCTGCTGCAACCTCTGGCTCAACCACCGCCACCAACCCCTCCTTCATCCGCTTCGCATCCCGCACAAAACACCGCGCCGCCAGAAACAGAAACACCATGGTTAAGAACAGCGCCACCGGAATCAGGTACATCGCATCATGCAGGCCGACTGCCTTGAACGCTTCGGTCATCTGCTCCGCCCCCGCCGACAACATCGCGGTATGCGCAAAATGATCCGACAAACCGCCGACCACCACCGGCCCCAGACCACCGCCGAGCAGATACAACCCGGCAAAGAACAATGCCATCGCCGTCGCCCGCAGACGTGGCTCGACCACATCCTGAATCGCCGTGTAAACGCAGGTGTAGAAGTTGTAGGCAAACAGCCAACCGACACTGAACACCGCGACAAACACACCAATCTCGATCCGCCCGGCATGCAGCGCCCACGCCGTGCACAGGGTCGAGATGATCAGGCTGAACGCCGCAAACAGCAGCCGCCCGTTGGCCACGCGCTGGTGAATCTTGTCGGCAATCCAGCCGCCCAGCGTCAACCCCACTAACCCAGTGACGCCAACAATCATCCCGGTGGCCACCGCCGCTTCCTGCAACGGCATGAGGAAATAGCGCTGCAGCATCGGCACCAGAAACGAGTTGCAGGCGTACGTCGCGAAGTTGAAGCACAACCCGGCCATGACCAGCCAGAGAAAAGTCGGCACCGCCAGAATCCGGCGGATCGGCTTGTCGACTTTCTCCTGCGAAACTTGCACGGTTTCCGCCGCACCGCGCTTCGGCTCTTTAATGAAGAACATGAAAATCGCCAGGATCAGCCCCGGTACGGCGGCAATAAAGAACGGCGCGCGCCAACTGTCGAACGCCTTGACCATCGCGCCGATGGTGAAGAACGCCAAGAGCAATCCGAGCGGCAGACCGAGCATGAAAATGCCCATCGCCCGCGCCCGACGATGGGCCGGAAACAGGTCGCCGATCAGCGAGTTGGCCGCCGGCGCATAACTGGCCTCGCCAATGCCGATGCCCATGCGCACGATCAGAAAACTCCAGAAACTGCCGACCAGACCGTTGACCGCGGTCAGCGCGCTCCAGGTCGCCAGGCCCCAGCCCATCAGTTTGCTGCGCGAACCGGTGTCCGCCATGCGCCCCAGCGGCAGCCCGGCAATCGCGTAAACAATGGTGAATGCGGTACCGACAATGCCCAGTTGAAAGTCACTGAGGTGCCATTCCATGCGGATCGGTTCGATGATGATCGCCGGAATGGTGCGGTCGAAGAAATTGAACAGGTTGGCCAGGAACAGCAGGAACAGAATGCGCCAGGCATTCGCCGCTTGGGTCGAGTTCTGCATGGGTCCGTCTCTTTATTGTTATAGGGCTTCACTGCCACCGCATCCGAGCCCGGAACCTGCAATCTAGTCAGCGCGGACTGGCCTGTCTGTGATCATTCGTCTGCCTGATATCGGGCCATGGCACTGTAACGAAACGTAAGCCCTTGATAAGCCTGCAATCCCCCGAAAACAGGGGCTTTTGCGGCAAAATCCTGGCACAAAAAAATACTTTCGCGCCCCCCTTCCCAAGTTTGTGGCAAAGCCTAGAATGGCCGCCGGATCCGTCCGGATCTCCCGATCAATCCCTTTGATACCCTCGCCCATGTCTGAAGTCAGTCCGTGTCTGAATTGCGGTGCCTGCTGTTCCCATTTTCGCGTGTCGTTCTTTTGGGGTGAGTGCTCATCTTCAGGTGGCACGGTGCCTGATGAGTTGGTCACACAGATCAGTCCCAGTCGGGTGGCGATGAACGGCACCGACTGCAAATCGCCGCGCTGCACGGCGTTGGTCGGTGAAGTCGGCAGCGAGGTGAAGTGCTCGATTTATGAACTGCGCTCCAGCCCCTGCCGGGAATTCGAGTCGTCATGGGAAAATGGCGAGCAGAATGTCGATTGCGATAAGGCCCGCGCGCGTTTCGGCTTGCCGCCCCTGCAACCCGACTGGGCGCAAATCCCTTTCGAACAGATCGCTTAAGCTTTTAGCGCTAATCGCTATGACGCTAATGCCAAAATCATTAGCACCAATGTGCCACTACCGCTTGCACCCCGAAATCGGCCTCTATACTCCTGACATTCAGCTGCGTTCAACGCTTACTCGGGACGACTTCAGAGACGGGGCATGCTATGGAGTGGCTTGGTTTGCAGTTTGTTACCGAGCTGCCGGAGAGCGGGCAGGTCATCCTCGATTGCACACATAATCCCCTGCTGGTGCTGGTGGCCTATCTGGTCGCCAGCGCCGCGAGTTTTGCCACCCTCGACATGGCCGAGCGCGTCGTCCATGCCGAAGATCCACGCTCGCAACGCCTTTGGCGCTGGATCGGCGCGACGTGCCTGGCCGGCGGCATCTGGGCCATGCACTTCATCGGCATGCTGGCGTTCCAGGCACCGATCGAAATCCATTACGACCTGCCGATTACCCTGTTTTCCCTGCTGATCGCCCTGCTCGCCTCGTGGCTGGCCATGTACACGTTGAGCGAAGCGCAGACCAGTCTGGTGCGGTATCTGAAAACCGCCATCCTCATCGGTCTGGGCATTGCCGGCATGCATTACGTCGGCATGGCGGCGATGAAATCGAACGCCACCGCCTACTACCAACCGACGCTGTTCGTGTTGTCGATCGCCATCGCCATCGGCGCCAGTTTCGCCGCATTGTGGGTCGCCGGTTATTTGCGTGAAGGCAGTGGCCTGTTCCATCAGATGCTCAGGTACAGCGCGGCACTGCTCCTCGGCGCCGGCATTTTCAGCATGCATTTCACCGCCATGGCGGCGCTGAATCTGGTCTTGCCCGAAAGCGGCCAGCCGATACCGGCAGCCCAAACCAACCATCTGCAGCTGGGCCTCACCGTCGCGCTGATTACCTTGCTGATCCTTGGCAGTGCGATCAGTGCGGCGCTGGCCGACAAGAAACTGCAGAACAAGGAAGAGGACCTGCGCCGGCTCAACGCCCTGCTCAGCCAGCTCGATCAGGCGCGCATGTCGCTGCAGCAAGCGGCCAACTACGATGCCCTGACCAACCTGATCAACCGTCGCGGTTTCAACCAGATCTTTGCCGAAAAGCTCTGCCAGAAAACCACTGAGGGCGGCATGCTCGCGGTGATGTTTCTCGACATCGACCACTTCAAACGGATCAACGACAGCCTCGGCCATGACGCCGGTGACGCACTGCTCAAGGTTATCGCCCAGCACATCAAAGGCTCGGTGCGCAGCCATGAAGACGTGGTTGCGCGTTTTGGCGGCGACGAGTTCTGCATCCTGATCGGCCTTCGTGATCGCGAAGAAGCGCGCAATATGGCCCAGCGCATCATGCTCAAGATGAAAGAGCCGATCGAACTGGCTGGACGCCGCATGGTGATGACCACCAGCATTGGCATCAGTCTGTTTCCGGAGGATGGCACCACCTGCGAGGAACTGCTCAAACATGCCGATCTGGCGTTGTATCAATCCAAGGGCGCCGGCCGCAACGGCCTGCATTTTTTCAGTTCCAACCTCAAGACCCGCGCCAGCTTCGAGCTGCAACTGGAAGAAGAACTGCGCCACGCCTTGCGCGAAGAAAACGGCCTGACCCTGTATTACCAACCGATCTTCGAACTGAAGACTGGCCGTGTCACCAAGCTCGAAGCGCTGATCCGCTGGCAGCATCCGCTGCACGGTTTGCTGACCCCGGATCGCTTTATCTCCATCGCTGAAAATAATGGCCTGATTGCCGAGCTGGATAATTGGGTGCTGCGCCGGGCCTGCAAGGACCTGGGTGAATTGTCGCGGCATGGCTGCGAAGAACTGAAAATTGCCTGGAACTGCTCACCGCTCAACCTCGCCCGTGAAGAACTGGCCATGGAAATCGAAAGCGCATTACGCACCGCCGGGGTGGCGCCGGAACGGCTGGAACTGGAAGTCACCGAAAACGCCCTGATGGGCAACATTGCCAACACCCTGGTATTGCTGCGGCAGATCCGCGCGCTTGGCGTCTCACTGTCGATTGACGACTTCGGCACCGGCTACTCCTCGCTGGCCTACCTCAAGCGCCTGCCGCTCAACACGCTGAAGATCGACCGCTCGTTCATCCTCGACATTCCCACGGCGACCGCCGACATGGAGATCGTCCAGGCGATCATTGTCATGGCGCACACCCTGCATTTGCAGGTGGTAACCGAGGGCGTGGAAAGCCTGGAGCAGTACGAATTCCTTGAACGCTCGGGCTGCGATTTCATTCAGGGTTACCTGCTCAGCCGCCCGGTGCCGCTGGACGAATTACGTCCGGTGCTCGAGGAAATCAATCAACGCACGCCGCCCCACGCGGTCAATCCGCTGATTCTGGCGCGCGGTACATTTGCACCAGTGTCGCTGGATCCTGCGCCAAATAGCCTTGCGCCCCATGCAGGCGCATCAGTTGTGCGGCCAATCCGCTGATTGGCGTCGCCGAACCCTGTTCGCGGGAGAATTTGACGGCGGTATCAAGATCCTTGAGCAGCGTGCGCACGTGCCATTTGATCGGTTCGAAACGGCTTTCCGCCATTTGCGGGGCGAGGATCTGCAACGGTTTCGAATCGGCAAAACCGCCGGCCAGCGCTTCAGCGATCAGGCTCGCATCGACGCCCGCGTGTTCGGCGAGCGCCACCACTTCGGCAATCACCAGCGCGTTGCAGGCGACAATCATCTGGTTGCAGGCCTTGGTCACCTGCCCGGCACCGATGCCGCCCATGTGCGTAACGCGCTGACCGAGGTTGAGCAACACCGGGCGTACGCGCTGAAGATCGGCCGCAGCGCCACCGACCATGATCGCCAGGCTGCCCGCCTCGGCACCGACCACGCCGCCGGACACCGGTGAGTCCAGCCAGCTCATGCCGGTTTTCTCCACCAGCTCTGCCGCCATCTCGCGCGTGGCGGTCGGTTCAAGGCTGGAAAAGTCCACCAGCAACTGGCCTTTTTTCGCGCCTTCGGCGACACCCGCCGGGCCAAATACCACTGCGCGAACCACCGCCGTATCGGCCAGACACATCATCACCACGTCGGCGTGTTCGCACAGTTCAGCGGGGCTCGCTACCTGTCGCGCACCGGCTTCAACCAATGGCGCGCACTTGTCCGGGTTGCGATTCCACACGGTCAGCGGGTAACCCGCCGCCAACAGACGCCGGCACATGGGCAGCCCCATCAGACCGATTCCGGCGAACCCCAACGAAGGTAGCGTTGACATCACTTTGCCTCTTTTCGATTAAAGATCGCCGAATAATGGCCGATTCATCAACGATCAGGAAAGGATTCCCCCCAGCGACAGTCAGGCCAGAAGCCTGACGCTCGGGCTCAATTCGCGCACAAAAGACGCGAGATCTTATTCCGTGAGGCCCGCTGACATCGGTCAGCGGGCCAAACCAGTCCAGGTATATGGCGCCCAATGACTTCTAAAAACAATCCTGCCACTGCGGTCTCCGATCTGACGTTGAGCCCCGCTGCCAACAGCCCGTCATCGTCAAAGCCAGCGGTCCCGTCGCGCCCGCTGTCGACCCAGCAATACCTGTACTTCACCGAAACCAACACCGACCGCATCCTCGACAACCTCGACGGCTTGCGCGACCTGGTGTTCCCGCGCCCGCCGCACCTGGAAGGCGACAACGAACAGCACAACGACCAGGAATTCCCTTCGGTGTGCCTGATCGGCCTCGGTCGCTGCGGCTCGAACATTGCCCTCGACGTCGCGGAGCTGGTGTACAACGCGCGCAAGTTCTACCTCAACGAATTCAACAACGAAGACCGCGCGGCGGATCGGCGTCTGGCTGACAAGGGCTACAGCCCGGCCCAGTGGATCAAGCAGAACCTGCGGATCGGCCCGAACAAATCCACCAAACCGGTGTTCCTGGTAGAACCGTTGGTGATGCTCGGCGACCTCGACAAGGACATCGCCGGGCGTATCCGGTTCTCGCGCAAGGGCGAGAAAAGCGGCTTCCTGCGCGACTACAGCAAAATGAAGATCATGGACTTGTCCGAAGTCCACGCCGGTGGCGCCGGTAACGCGCCGATCCTCGGCCAGTACCTGGCGAAGATCATCCTCAACAAGGATACCCAGCGCTTCTCCAGCCCTGACTGGAAAATGATCCACTCGTACCTGATCGACAGCTGCGGCATCAAGGCCAACCAGTCGCGCCTGTATTTCTCGATTTTCAGCGCCGGCGGCGGTACCGGTTCGGGCATGGCTTCGGAATTCGGTCTGGCCCAGCAGCACTCGTACATGAACAAGACGTTCGACACCAAGCCGATGGACGAGCATGACGGCAAGAGCGGCCATTCGTTTGTGTTCGAGCCGATCTTTACCAGTGGCATCTGCGTGCTGCCGAACATTTCCGACCACCGCAGTGAAATGTCCGAGGCGCTGCACATCAACGCCGGGCGCCTGCTGTGCAAATACCTGTCGGAAGAATGGGATTTCTCCTACAACTTCGCCAACGAAGACAGCAGCGAAGCCAGCGTCATGGGCCGTATCCGTCCATGGAACGCGATGATGCTGATCTCCAACGACATCATGCGTTACGCCGAAGAAAGCGATGACGGCAACATCCAGAACATTGATGTCAATGCGATGGAGAAGCACGCCAATCAGTACATCTCGCAGCAGATCTTCAACATTCTGACGGCGCAGGCGGTGACCACCGACTACGACCAGAACTACTTCCGTCGTGCCGGCATCGACATCGGCGAAACCATTCGCCTCGACGCCAACGACCTGTTCATGAGCCTGGCCGGCCCGGTGGCGATCGCCTACGCCGAATCGGTAGTGCCGGAAACTCCGCCGCCGAGCAGCGACAAGTTCAAGGTGTTCGACAAAGAGCCGCAGCGCCTGAACATCGACGACCTGTTCTTCCGCTCGATCGACCTGCCGCATTTCAACAAGGTCACCCAGGCGATCGAGGGCATCAGCCTGCTGCCGATCGAGTCCAAGCGCTATCGTGCGTCGCTGGAGCAGTACAAGAACTCCGGCTACGACGCCGCCGCCCTGCACGACCTGCACTTCTTCAAGAACTGCTCGTCGGTGGTCTCGATTGTCTCGCTGCCCAAAGACTACAAACTGTCGTACATGGACCTGAACCGGTTGAAGACCCACCTCAACAGCCTGTTCCCCAACACCACGCTCAAGCGTTACGCGCTGGTGATCGGCGCCTCGGCCAACCTGTCGCTGACCACTCTGATCGCCAAGAGCCCGTGCCTGTCGGACGACTTCCTGACGTTGATCGTGGCGTTCATCAAGCGTTGCTTCGCGAAGAACCCGTACCGCTTCGACGAGACCCTCGACAACTCGATCCTCGACTTCATCATCCACGAGGATTTCGACGAAGACCGCATCGACGATCTGCTCAACGAGTTCGAAAACCCGGCGAAGATCCTCGACACCAACTGGTACGCGATCAAACCGATGTACGAGAAGAAGTACCGCGAGCTGATCAACGACAAGGACAAGTTTGTCTCGATCAATGACATTCGCCTGTCACGGGATTGCGTGAAGAAGTCGATCAAGTACCTGCGCGAGATCTACCGTCACCGGATCGGCAAGACCAAGGTTATTTCCCTCAATAACCATACGGGGAAGACTTACTCGGTCTGATCCAGAACCGAGTCGCCTCAATCGCTGGCAAGCCAGCTCCCACAGGATTGGTGGTGTTCACAATAGTTGTGTTCACTCGGACCCTGTGGGAGCTGGCTTGCCAGCGATGAGGCCATGACAACAGCGCAAAAACTCACGCCTCCCAACATCCAGAAACAATTAAGCAGCCGTTAGGCTGCTTACTAAACTGTTCCCGTTACGTTTACGTCACCGTGATGCCACCCCCGCTTGTGGCATTTCTCTACGGCAACCTGCCATCACGCTACTCCACTACACACTTTTCCCCGGCGGCAACGCGCACCACCGAGGTGCACGCATTCAACTGCGCGCCCTTTCCTGGACCAGAATCCACGGCCGAACCACCACCGCCCACATCTCGGGATCACGCTCGAAAATATCCAGCGCCCGCGTTTCAGACAGCTTGCCGACCTTGTCTTCGGCCAGCCAGGCAGCCACTTTCTCGCCATCGTCCGAGGCCACGGCCTCGGCGGCAGCGATCAAATCCAGGTCAGGGTCGACCCACAATAGGGCACCCTTGGCAAAGAACGGCTCCAACTCTTTCCAGGTAATAGATGCGGTTTCACCAAGCAGCTTGGCATAGAGGGTGCTAGGTTCTTGATTCATGGGAACTGTCCGGAAAAGAAATCGGCGCGAATGATAACGTCGGTGGTCCGCCAGAAAAACCCGGTTGCAAAGGGCTGCACCGAACGAAAAGAGCAGGAACGCCAGGGAATGCTGCTGATTGAGCTATATGCCCACGATCGCCCCGCCGCAATTCTGTCTTTTTCATTCAAAAATGCGACACCCTCAAGTTTTGCCCCTCGGCGCCCGCTTCCCAGGCTAACAACCGGCGCTCTACACTGTACCGGTACAGTTGCCGGGGGCATTTCCGGAGGGTATCGCAAAGATATCTGACCCGGTTCTGCTGCTACGGCGCCAGGACTCTAAAAAAATACAACAGTAAGAGTGGAGCACTATGACTAAGGCTACTAAGCAGATTTCCAAACTGTTTGCCGCTATGGTTCTGGCCGGGGTTGCCAGCCATTCGTTCGCAGCTGACACCATCAAAATCGGTATCGCCGGTCCAAAGACCGGTCCAGTAGCCCAATACGGCGACATGCAGTTCAGTGGCGCGAAAATGGCCATCGAGCAGATCAACGCCAAGGGCGGCGTCGACGGCAAGAAACTCGAAGCCGTTGAATACGATGACGCCTGCGATCCGAAACAAGCCGTAGCGGTCGCGAACAAGGTCGTCAACGACGGCATCAAGTTCGTGGTCGGTCACCTGTGCTCCAGCTCCACTCAACCGGCTTCGGACATCTACGAAGACGAAGGCGTGATCATGATCACCCCGGCTGCCACCAGCCCGGACATCACCGCCCGTGGTTACAAAATGGTCTTCCGTACTATCGGTCTGGACAGCGCCCAGGGCCCTGCCGCCGGTAACTACATTGCCGATCACGTGAAACCGAAAGTCGTTGCCGTCCTGCACGACAAACAGCAATACGGTGAAGGCATCGCCACCGCCGTTAAAGCTACCCTCGAGAAGAAAGGCGTGAAAGTCGCCGTGTTCGAAGGCGTCAACGCCGGCGACAAGGACTTCTCCTCGATCATCGCCAAACTCAAGCAAGCCAACGTCGACTTCGTTTACTACGGCGGCTACCACCCAGAGCTGGGTCTGATCCTGCGTCAATCCCAGGAAAAAGGCCTGAAAGCCAAGTTCATGGGTCCGGAAGGCGTGGGTAACGACTCCATTTCGCAGATCGCCAAAGACGCTTCCGAAGGTCTGCTGGTAACCCTGCCGAAATCCTTCGACCAGGATCCGGCCAACGTCGCCCTGGCAGATGCATTCAAGGCGAAGAAAGAAGACCCGAGCGGCCCGTTCGTGTTCCCTTCCTACTCGGCGGTTGAAGTGATTGCCGGCGGTATCACCGCAGCCAAATCCGAAGACACTGCCAAAGTGGCCGAAGCCATTCACGCCGGCACCTTCAAAACCCCGACCGGCGACCTGAGCTTCGACGCCAAGGGCGACCTGAAGGACTTCAAGTTTGTGGTTTACGAGTGGCACTTCGGCAAACCGAAAACTGAAGCTTCGCCTCAGTAAGGCGCGCCCTGACTGACTGCCAATAAAGCCCACGGCGTGCCGTGGGCTTTGTTTTACGAATGTATGGGCCGCGCTGGCGTGATCCGCCAGTCTCCCCACCTGAAAATCTCAAAACCGTCATCAGCGGTTCGCTGGCAAAACCCGGATTCGAAGTGGATACAGATCCACGGGGCCGGGCGGGAAAATGACTCCACCAGTGAAATGCGTATCAGGTTTTTAGGAGCGTTGTAATGCCTGACCTCTATCACTTCTTCCAGCAGCTGGTTAATGGTCTGACCATTGGCAGCACGTATGCCCTGATTGCCATCGGCTATACGATGGTTTACGGCATCATTGGAATGATCAACTTCGCCCACGGCGAGGTGTACATGATCGGCTCCTACGTGGCGTTCATCGCCATCGCCGGGCTGGCCATGATGGGAATCGACAACGTCCCGCTGTTGATGACCGCAGCTTTCATCGCGAGCATCGTCGTGACAAGTTCCTACGGTTACAGCATCGAACGGATCGCCTACCGCCCCCTGCGCGGCAGCAACCGTCTGATCCCGCTGATCTCCGCCATCGGTATGTCGATCTTCCTGCAGAACACGGTGCTGCTGGCGCAAGACTCCAAGGACAAATCCATCCCCAACCTGATCCCCGGCAACTTCTCCATCGGGCCAGGTGGCGCACATGAAGTGCTGATTTCCTACATGCAAATCGTGGTGTTCGTGGTGACCCTGGTCGCCATGCTCGGCCTGACGCTGTTCATCTCCCGTTCTCGCCTGGGTCGCGCCTGCCGCGCCTGCGCCGAAGACATCAAGATGGCCAACCTGCTGGGCATCAACACCAACAACATCATCGCCCTGACCTTCGTCATTGGTGCTGCGCTGGCGGCCATCGCGGCTGTGCTGCTGAGCATGCAATACGGTGTGATCAACCCGAACGCCGGTTTCCTCGTCGGCCTCAAAGCCTTCACCGCGGCAGTACTCGGCGGCATCGGCAGCATCCCCGGCGCCATGCTCGGCGGGTTGGTGCTTGGGGTGGCGGAAGCCTTTGGTGCCGATATCTTCGGCGACCAGTACAAGGACGTCGTGGCTTTCGGCTTGTTGGTTCTGGTGCTGTTGTTCCGTCCGACCGGCATTCTGGGCCGTCCGGAGGTTGAGAAAGTATGACTAGGAATCTTAAACAGGCACTGTTCAGTGCCTTGCTGGTGTGGGCCGTGGCCTACCCGGTACTCGGTCTGAAACTGACCATCGTCGGCATCAACCTCGAAGTGCATAACACCAGCCCGATGATTCTGGCGACCATCGCCATCTGCTCGGTGCTGATGTTCCTGCGGGTGCTGTTCAACCAGCAGATCAGCAAGGCGTGGAAATCCTCGCCAGGCTTGCCGCTGATCCCGGCCAAGGCGAGTAACTTCCTGACCCTGCCGACCACCCAACGCTACTTCATCATTGCGCTGATCATCGGTGCGCTGGTGTGGCCGTTCTTCGGTTCGCGTGGCGCGGTGGACATCGCCACGCTGATCCTGATCTACGTGATGCTCGGCCTCGGTCTGAACATCGTCGTGGGGCTGGCCGGTCTGCTCGACCTCGGTTACGTCGGCTTCTACGCCGTCGGCGCCTACAGCTACGCGCTGCTGTCGCACTACTACGGCCTGAGCTTCTGGATCTGCCTGCCGATTGCCGGCCTGATGGCGGCGACGTTCGGCTTCCTGCTGGGCTTCCCGGTGTTGCGTCTGCGCGGTGACTATCTGGCGATCGTGACCCTCGGTTTCGGCGAGATCATCCGTCTGTTCCTGCGTAACCTGACCGATATCACGGGTGGCCCGAACGGCATCAGCAATATCGAGAAACCGACGTTCTTCGGCCTGACCTTCGAACGTAAGGCGGCGGAAGGTCTGCAGACGTTCCACGAGTACTTCGGCCTCGAATACAACTCGATCAACAAGGTGATTTTCCTCTACCTGGTTGCGTTGTTGCTGGCGCTGGCGGCGCTGTTCATCATCAACCGTCTGCTGCGCATGCCGATCGGCCGTGCGTGGGAAGCGCTGCGTGAAGATGAAATCGCTTGCCGTGCACTGGGTCTGAATCCGACCGTGATCAAGCTGTCGGCCTTCACCCTCGGTGCGAGCTTCGCCGGTTTCGCCGGCAGCTTCTTCGCCGCCCGTCAGGGTCTGGTAACCCCGGAATCGTTCACCTTCATCGAGTCGGCGATCATCCTCGCCATCGTCGTGCTGGGTGGCATGGGCTCGCAACTGGGCGTGATTCTCGCGGCCGTGGTGATGATCCTGTTGCCGGAAATGATGCGTGAGTTCAGCGAGTACCGCATGTTGATGTTCGGTGCCCTGATGGTGTTGATGATGATCTGGCGTCCACAAGGTCTGCTGCCGATGCAACGCCCACACATGGAGTTGCGAAAATGAGCCGCGAGATTCTTAAAGTCGAAAACCTGAGCATGCGCTTCGGCGGCTTGCTGGCGGTCAATGGCGTGGCCCTGACCGTCAAGGAAAAACAGGTGGTTGCCTTGATCGGGCCGAACGGCGCGGGCAAGACCACCGTGTTCAACTGCCTGACCGGTTTCTATCAGCCTACCGGCGGCAGCATCCTTTTGGACGGCGAGCCGATTCAGGGCTTGCCGGGCCACAAGATCGCCCTCAAAGGCGTGGTGCGCACTTTCCAGAACGTGCGTTTGTTCAAGGAAATGACCGCGGTCGAGAACCTGTTGATCGCCCAGCACCGTCACTTGAACACCAACTTCCTGTCCGGCCTGTTCAAGACCCCGGCGTTTCGCAAGAGCGAGCGCGAGGCGATGGAGTTTGCCGAGTACTGGCTGGAAAAGGTCAACCTCAAAGAGTTCGCCAACCGTACCGCCGGAACCCTGGCCTACGGTCAGCAACGGCGTCTGGAAATCGCCCGCTGCATGATGACCCGTCCGCGGATCCTCATGCTCGACGAACCGGCGGCCGGTCTGAACCCGAAGGAAACCGAAGATCTCAAGGCGCTGATCAGCGTGTTGCGGGAAGAGCACAACGTCACCGTGCTGCTGATCGAACACGACATGAAACTGGTCATGAGCATTTCCGACCACATCGTCGTGATCAACCAGGGCACGCCTCTGGCCGACGGTACGCCGGAACAGATCCGCGATAATCCTGAAGTGATCAAAGCCTACCTGGGGGAAGCGTAAATGCTGCAGTTCGAAAACGTTTCCACCTTCTACGGCAAGATCCAGGCCCTGCACAGCGTCAACGTCGAAGTCCGCCAGGGCGAGATCGTGACCCTGATCGGCGCCAACGGGGCCGGCAAGTCCACGCTGCTGATGACGCTCTGCGGTTCACCGCAGGCGCACAGCGGCAGCATCCGCTACATGGGTGAGGAACTGGTCGGCCAGGATTCGTCGCAGATCATGCGCAAGAGCATCGCCGTGGTGCCGGAAGGTCGTCGGGTGTTCGCCCGTCTGACCGTTGAAGAAAACCTGTCCATGGGCGGCTTCTTCACCGACAAGGGCGACTATCAGGAGCAAATGGACAAGGTCCTCGGTCTGTTCCCACGCCTGAAAGAACGCTTCAACCAGCGCGGCGGCACCATGTCCGGCGGCGAACAGCAGATGCTCGCCATCGGCCGGGCGCTGATGAGCAAGCCGAAACTGCTGCTGCTCGACGAGCCCTCGCTGGGCCTGGCGCCGATCATCATCCAGCAGATCTTCGACATCATCGAACAGCTGCGCAAGGACGGTGTGACGGTGTTCCTGGTCGAGCAGAACGCCAACCAGGCGCTGAAAATCGCCGACCGTGCCTATGTTCTGGAGAACGGCCGGGTGGTGATGCAAGGCACCGGTGAAGCGCTGCTGACCGACCCGAAAGTACGCGAGGCGTATCTCGGCGGTTGATGTGTTTCGCCCAACAAAAAAACGGCCTTCGGGCCGTTTTTTTGTGCCTGCTCGATCTTCAGATCCTCCAAAAATCCCTTGTAGGAGTTTTGCGTTTTTTCAAAAAGATTGTGAGTGAGCTGTAACGCAACGCCACCTCGTTTCTCTAGAGGGACAAGCAAGCGCAATTTTGCTTGCAAAACCCAAGTTCAAATCTGGAGAAACATCATGACTGCTACCACCCGCACCCTGTCCGCCACCGCCCTGGTTCTGGCCCTCGGTTCCGCCCTCAGCATCGCCGCCGTATCTACCGTCCACGCCGCTGACGCTGACATGGAAAAATGCTTCGGCGTGGCCTTGAAAGGCAAAAACGATTGCGCCGCTGGTGCAGGCACCACCTGTGCCGGCACGTCGAAAATGGACTACCAGGCCAACGCCTGGAAACTGGTTCCGAAAGGCACCTGCGCCACCACCGAAAGCAAGACCTCGCCGACCGGCTTCGGTCAGATGGAAGCGTTCAAAGCCAAGTCCTGACCTGCGGCCTGCCTGAGTGACGATCATGTTCACCCTCGACGAACCTGTCCCACCCCGCACTCAGGCAGCCCTCCCCGGGCTCCCGCCCCGTGCCGGGCTGGGGCTCAAGACCGGGCACTTTCGTGAAGTGCTCGGCTCACTACCGGACCTCGGCTTCTTCGAAGTCCACGCCGAAAACTACATGGTGGACGGCGGTCCGTTTCATCATTTTCTCGGTTTGATCCGCGAACAGTATCCGCTGTCGCTGCACGGCGTCGGCCTGTCCATCGGTGCCGAAGGGCCACTGGACACAGAGCACCTCAAGCGTCTGGCCGGGCTGATCGAGCGTTATCAACCCCAATCCTTTTCCGAACACCTGGCCTGGTCGAGCCACGGCCCGGTGTTCCTCAATGACCTGCTGCCACTGGCCTACGATACGCCGACGCTGAACCGCGTCTGCGCGCATATCGACCAGGTGCAGAACACCCTCAAACGCCCGATGCTGCTGGAAAATCCGGCGACCTATCTGGCCTTCCAACACTCGACCCTCGACGAAGCCGACTTCATCAGTGAAGTCATCCGTCGCAGCGGCTGTGGCTTGCTGCTCGACGTCAACAACGTCTACGTCTCTTGCATCAACCATCAACGCGATCCGCAGGCCTACCTCAACGCGCTGCCACTGCACGCCGTCGGTGAAATTCATCTGGCCGGGTTCGCCGAAGATTGCGACAGCCTCGGTGACCGCTTGCTGATCGACGATCACGGAGCGCCGGTTGATCAAGCCGTTTGGACCTTGTACCGACAAGCGCTGGAGCGTATCGGCCCGGTAGCGACGCTGATCGAACGTGACAATCAGGTCCCGGCCTTCAATGTGCTGCTGGCCGAGGCACGGCAGGCCGACGAAATACTGCTCGGTGCGGGAGTCCGGTCATGAGTCATCAAGCGGCTTTTGCTGCCGCGCTACTCGACCCGCAATTGCCCTGCCCCGATGGGCTGTGCAGTGCCAACGGGGCCGATCCGGCCAGTCGGTTTTCGGTGTATCGCAACAATGTGCAGAGTTCGCTGATCAACGCGTTGGCGGACAGCTATCCGGTGGTGCAGCAATTGGTCGGCGAGGATTTTTTCCGCGCCATGGCCGCTGTTTTCGTACAACAACACCCGCCAGAAACCCCGTTGATGAGTCGCTACGGCGAAGCGCTGCCAGCCTTCCTCGACGCATTCGAGCCGGCAGCGAGCGTGCCGTATCTGGCCGACGTCGCACGGCTCGAACGCCTGCGCACCCGCGCCTACCACGCCGCCGATGCACTGCCGGTGCGCCCGGAGCAGATCACCGCGGCACTCGCCGATCCGACTGCGCTGAGCGACCTGCGCTTCAAGCTTCATCCGTCGCTGCACTTGCTGGACTCGCACTACGCCGTGGTTGCGATCTGGGCTGCGCATCAGGGTGATGCGACGCTGACCGGCATCGACACCCGGCACGGGCAGCACGCCTTGGTGCTGCGCAACGGCCTCGACGTCGAGGTGTTTGCCGTCGAACCCGGCGCCAGTGTGTTTCTGCGTCACCTGCTCAATGACCAACCGCTGTTGCTGTCCGCACAAAACAGCCCGCCGTTCGACCTCAGCCACACCCTCGCGCTGTTGATTGCCAGCAACGCCATCGTCCACCTGAAAAACAAGGAATCGCCATGAACAACCTCATCACCCGCGCCATCGCCCTGCTGGAGAAAATCCCCCACAGCCTGATCGCCTTCATTGCGCGTTTCTCGATTGCGGCGGTGTTCTGGAAGTCCGGGCAGACCAAGGTCGAAGGGTTGGCCATTGACCTGATCGACGGCACGTTTCAATTCGGCTGGCCACGCCTGGCGGACTCGACCATTGCGCTGTTCAAAAGTGAATATCACGTACCGTTACTGTCGCCGGATGTTGCCGCGCACCTGGCCGCGTTTGCCGAACACTTCTTCCCGGTGCTGATCCTGGTCGGCTTCGCTACGCGGTTTTCGGCGCTGGCGCTGTTGGGCATGACCCTGACCATTCAACTGTTCGTGTATCCAGATGCCTATCCGACCCACGGCACCTGGGCGGCCGTGTTGCTGTACCTGATGACGACCGGGCCGGGCAAGCTGTCGATTGATCATCTGATCGCCCGCCACTTTTCGCGCTGAGCAGAATCCCACTGGAAATGAATTGCAGAGCTATTTCGGCAGGCGATCCAGCGCCTCGCCACTGCGCTTGAACCAGCCCATCAGATAGTCCGCCAGCACTTGCGTGCGTTTCGGCAGACCGCCCTGATAAGGGTGCACCAGGTACATCGGCATGCGTCGAGTCTGAAAATCGCGCAGGAGCCAGCGCAATCGCCCGTCAGCCAATTCCGCCTGCAACAGGTACGAAGGTAACCGGGCGATGCCGGCCCCGCTGAGTGCGGCTTTCTTGAGCAGGTTGTAATGGTTGCTGGTGAACGGTCCCGACACCCGCACCCGCTGCAATTCGTGTTGCTGGTGATACAACCATTCTTCGCGACCGCTGTAATGGCTATTGAGCAGGCAACGATGATCGGCCAGCGCCTGGGGCGTCAGCGGTTCGCCGAACCGCTCGAGATAGGCAGGGCTCGCGCAGGTCATCTCCTGCCAGGCCAACAAGGGTTTCGCCACCAGTCGCTCGTCGTTGGCCACTTCACTGCGGATCGCCAGATCGAAGCCGTCGCGCGACAGATCACGGTAGCTGTTGTTCAGCTCCAACTCGATCTGCACCTCGGGGTACTGCTGGGAAAACTCCAGCAGCAAGCCATCGAAGAAGGTTTCCCCCAGCGACACCGGCACTGTCATCCGCACCGGACCGGCCATGTCGTCTTTCAGCCGCGCCAGGGCCTGACGCGCTCGTTCGACCTGAACCACAAGCGCCTGGGCCTGCGGCAATAACGCTGCGCCCGCGGCAGTCAGGCTCAGCCGGCGCGTGGTGCGCTGCAGCAGCACCACGGAAAATCGCGCTTCCAGTTGGCTGATGCGTTTGGACAGTTGCCCCTTGCTGCAACCCAATTGCTGCGCCGCCAAGGTAAAACTGCCGGCCTCGATCAACACCGCGAACGCCGCCAGATCATCCATTTCACTCATGGATTGTTTCCATTTGAAAACCAAAGGTTGCCCATTAGCGCGCTTATCCGTAGAAAAAACCACTCTAGACTGAAACCTCGTTCAATCACTTGAGGCACAGCACAATGAAAATCCTGTTGATCGGCGCCAGCGGCACCATCGGTTCAGCCGTGGACAAAGAACTGTCGCAACGCCACGAAGTCATTCGCATCGGTCGCACCAGCGCTGATCTGCAAGTCGATATCAGTGACAGTGCGTCGATCCGCCAGCTGTTCGAAAAAACCGGCAAATTCGACGCCCTGGTCTGCGCCGCCGGCAACGTGACATTCGCCCCGCTGGGAGAGATGAACGAAGACAGTTTCGCCCTCGGCCTCAAGGACAAACTGATGGGCCAGGTCAACCTGCTGCTGATCGGCCGCGAGTTCGCCAATGACGGTGCGTCGTTCACCTTCACCACCGGCGTACTCAGCCATGATCCGATTCGCAGCGGTGCGTCAGCGGCGCTGGTCAACGGTGCACTGGACAGTTTTGTGAAAGCGGCCGCCATCGAACTGCCTCGCGGTCTGCGGGTGAACTCGGTCAGCCCGACCGTACTGCTTGAGGCGATGGGCAGCTACGCCCCGTACTTCCGTGGCTACAAGCCGGTTCCGGCGGCGGACGTGGCGTTGGCCTACGCAAAAAGTGTCGAAGGCCTGCAGACCGGTCAGACCTTTCACGTGGGTTGATTTTCACTTCTCGATCAAAGTCGGCAGCAGTTTTTTGGCCACAGGGCGCGACATCACGATCATCAGTTGCGCACCCAGCTCCGAATGCACCGTCGCCGTTGAGATGTGCTGGCCGTTGATAGACAGGTTCAATGGCTGGCCCAGCGCCTCTCGACTGATCCTTCGAGCCCTGATGGTCGCCTCGGGAGACAGGGTCACGGAAAGCCGGACGTGATCCGGTTGGGCGCTTGGGTCATCCTTGAGCAGTATCTCCATCCGGGTGAAATCTGCCGCGGAGGAAAAATCAATATCGGCAGCCTGGCTGGCCCCACAGCCTGCGACTGCCAACAGCAACAGTGCATGTTTCCATTGCATGGCGATCTCCTTGATCCATCGAACCCAACCGGCCCAAGACTATGTGCTGCCCCTGTGCCCAACTCAATAGTGGCCAGACAAACCTTGTGATCGGCAGCCAGCCTCAGTAACGTGGCGGCACTTGTCTGGAGAGCCGAAGATGCGTGTTGCCCGTTCGTTGATCGTTATTGCCCTGCTGCCGTTGTTTGCCGGCTGCCAATTGCTGGATGGCCCGCGTCAGAGAGCTTCCCACGTCGGGCAATCCCGGATGCAAGGGCAATTGACGGCGGCCGACGGCAAACTGGTGTTCCAGCCGTGTGGCGAACAGCGTCAGTACGCGGTCAACGACATCGGCGGCACCAGCGTGCTGCAAGAGGCCGCCACGCTTGCCGATCAACAGGGCAAGTTATTCGCCGATGTACGCGGCAAGATCGCCGGCGACCGTCTCGACCTGACCCAGTTGTACCGCGTCGAACGTTCCGGCACGGCGTGTGACGACCCGAATTTCAAACTGCTGATCCTGCGCGCCGCCGGCCATGGCCCGGAATGGAACGTCAAGGTCAGCGGCAAAGGCATGGTCATCGACCGCGCCGGACAGCCGCCGCTGGCCGTGCCTTATGTTGAAGAGCAACTGGGCGACGGCCGCTTCAACCTCAGCAGCGAAGCCAACAACCAGCGCATCGAGTTGTGGGTCGCACCACAACGTTGCGTCGACAGCAGCACCGGCAGCGTCCAGCACATGAGCGCCGAGTTGCGCATCGACGGCCAGGTCGAGCGCGGCTGCGGGTATTTCGGCGGATCGCGCAACGACTGAGCGTTTTAGCCTCACCGGATCCGGCCTTTGCGGCTTATAATCGCGGCCTTCAAACGCCTTGGCGCAGTTGTGCGCCCCGCGAACCCGGATCCCCGCCATGTTACGAATCACTGAACTCAAGCTGCCAATCGACCATCCCGAAGAAGACCTGCGCGCCGCCATCGTGCAACGCCTGGGCATCGCCAGCGATGATTTGCTCGATTTCACCTTGTTCAAGCGCAGCTACGATGCGCGCAAAAAGTCCTCCGAACTGTGCTTCATCTACACCATCGACCTCAACGTACGCGATGAGGCCAAGGTGTTGGGCAAGTTCGCCGACGACCGAAACGTCAACGTGGCGCCGGATGTCAGCTACAAATTCGTCGGCCAGGCGCCGAGCGACCTGAGCCAGCGCCCGATCGTCGTCGGTTTCGGCCCGTGCGGGATCTTCGCCGGCCTGCTGCTGGCACAGATGGGCTTCAAGCCGATCATCCTCGAACGCGGCACCGAAGTGCGCCAGCGCACCAAGGACACCTGGGGCCTGTGGCGCAAAAGCGTGCTCAACCCCGAGTCCAACGTGCAATTCGGCGAAGGCGGTGCGGGCACGTTCTCCGACGGCAAGCTGTACAGCCAGATCAAGGACCCGAAGTTCCTTGGCCGTAAAGTCCTGCACGAGTTCGTCAAGGCCGGCGCGCCGGAAGAAATCCTCTACGTCAGCAAGCCGCACATCGGTACGTTCCGCCTGACTGGCATGGTCGAGACCATGCGTGAAGAGATCCGCGCGCTGGGCGGCGAAGTGCGCTTCCAGGAGCGCGTCAGCGACGTGCTGATCGAAGACGGCCAACTGGTCGGCGTGCAATTGGCGAGCGGCGAAACCCTGCACTCCAGACATGTGATTCTGGCACTGGGCCACAGCGCCCGTGACACCTTCCGCATGTTGCACAGCCGTGGCGTGTTCATGGAAGCCAAGCCGTTCTCGGTGGGTTTCCGCATCGAACACCCGCAATCGCTGATCGACCGCGCACGACTGGGCAAGTACGCCGGCCATCCGAAACTCGGAGCCGCCGACTACAAACTGGTGCATCACGCCAAAAACGGCCGTTCGGTCTACAGCTTCTGCATGTGCCCGGGCGGCACCGTGGTCGCGGCGACTTCCGAGCCAAACCGGGTGGTCACCAACGGCATGAGCCAGTATTCGCGTAACGAGCGTAACGCCAACTCCGGGATCGTCGTCGGCATCACCCCGGAAGTCGATTATCCGGGCGGCCCGCTGGCGGGGATCGAGTTGCAGGAGCGCCTGGAATCCCATGCGTTCATCCTCGGCGGCAGCGATTACAAGGCCCCGGCGCAATTGGTCGGCGACTTCATCAACGGCACGCCTTCGACCGAACTGGGCGAAGTCGAGCCGTCGTACAAACCCGGCGTAGCGCTGGGTGATCTGGCGTTGGCCTTGCCGGAATTCGCCATCGAAGCGATCCGCGAAGCCCTGCCGGCGTTCGAGAAACAGATTCGCGGTTATTCGTTGCACGACGCCGTGTTGACCGGGATCGAAACCCGTACCTCGTCGCCGCTGCGCATCACGCGTAACCAGTCGTTGCAGAGCATGAACGTCAAGGGCCTGTTCCCGGCCGGCGAAGGCGCGGGTTATGCCGGCGGGATTCTGTCGGCAGGCGTGGACGGGATTCGGATTGCCGAGGCTGTAGCACGCGACATTCTCGGCCTCGAAGCCTGATCAGCATTAGCTGACCCAACACAAAACCCTGTGGGAGCGAGCTTGCTCGCGAAAGCGGTATTTCAGACAACGATGATGTTGAATGAGATGACGCCTTCGCGAGCAGGCTCGCTCCCACATTGGTCTCTGCTCTTGATCAGATGTTTGCGCGCAGGACTGAGTCAGGCAGCGGCTCACCCCGCTCGGCACTCGCCGCCACCGCTTCGATCAACCCACTCAACTCATACCCCTGCGCCTTGAGCCAGTCCTGGTCGTAATAGGTGTCAGCGTAACGCTCACCGCCATCGCACAAAATCGCCACGATCGACCCCGACTCCCCTGCCGCTTTCATCTGCTGCGCCGCCATCAATGCGCCAATCAGATTGGTGCCGCTCGACCCGCCGACATGCCGCCCCAGACGCTGCGCCAGATAATGCATGGCCGCCAGCGACAAGGCGTCCGGCACCTTGACCATCGCATCGATCACCTTGGGCAGAAACGACGCTTCCACCCGAGGCCGGCCAATTCCTTCAATCCGTGAGCCGCAATCCAGACGCAGGCTGGCGTCGCCAGTCTGGTAGTAATCAAAGAACACCGAACGCTCGGCGTCGGCGCACAACACGCGAGTGCAGTGCTGGCGATAGCGCACATAGCGGCCGAGGGTCGCAGTGGTGCCGCCGGTGCCGGGGCTGGAAATCAGCCAGCTCGGTTCCGGGTGTTTCTCGTAGCGCATCTGCTGGAAGATCGATTCGGCGATGTTGTTGTTCGCCCGCCAGTCCGTGGCGCGCTCGGCATAAGTGAATTGATCGATGAAGTGGCCGCCATGCTCGCACGCCAGACGTTCGGACTCGGCGTAGATCTGCGTCGGATCCTTCACCAGATGGCTCTGGCCACCGTAGAAGGCAATTTGCGCGATCTTCTCCTTGGAGGTGGTCGCCGGCATCACCGCAATGAACGGCAAACCGAGCATCCGCGCGAAATACGCCTCGGAAATCGCCGTCGAACCGCTGGACGCCTCGATCACCGGCGCGCCGGGTTTGAGCCAACCGTTACACAACGCGTAGAGAAACAGCGACCGGGCCAGGCGATGCTTGAGGCTGCCGGTCGGATGGCTGGATTCATCCTTGAAATACAGCTCGATGCCCGCAAAACCCGGCAGTGGCAAGGGGATCAGGTGGGTGTCGGCGCTACGCTGGAAGTCCGCCTCGATGATGCGGATGGCTTCGCGGGCCCACTGTCGGTTGTCGCTCATGGTGAGGGTTCTCGTTGAATCGGGCAGAAAATCGACCTCCTTTTGAAGGCTTGTCCATCAGCTTAGGAAAAAACCCGAAACGCGCACAGATACAGCTGAGTCTCAATATGTCAGGCAACTGCTAGGCTCAGCGTGGCCTCGGGAAAGCTGCGTTGTAACGCCATATAACAAAAAAGAATATAACTTTTGTTTTAACAACTAACAGTACGGGTTAGGGTGTTCCACCTTTTGACCTTTCGATGGAGAGCGACCTTGCCTCTGCGTAGCACTTTCACGCGTTTCTTTCAGTTGGAAGCTGCCAGCGGTCTGTTATTGATCGCTGCGGCCATCCTGGCTCTGATTATCAACAACTCGCCACTGTCGTGGCTGTACACCGGCCTGCTCGACACCCCGGTGGTGGCGCAGATCGGAGCGTTGAAAATCGCTAAACCGCTGCTGCTGTGGATCAACGACGGCTTGATGGCGATGTTCTTCCTGCTGATTGGCCTGGAAGTGAAGCGCGAGGTGCTCGACGGCCAGTTGTCCAAGCCTTCGCAGATCGTCCTGCCCGGCGCGGCAGCCATCGGCGGCATGCTGATACCGGCGCTGATCTACTGGTTTCTCAACCGCGACAACCCGCCCGCGCTGAGCGGCTGGGCGATCCCGACCGCGACCGATATTGCCTTCGCCCTCGGCGTGCTGGCCCTGCTGGGCAAGCGGGTGCCCGTGTCGCTGAAACTGTTTCTGATGACCCTGGCAATCATTGATGACCTAGGCGCCATCGTGATCATTGCGATCTTCTACTCCGGCGAACTCTCGACCCTGTCGCTGGGCCTGGCGGCGGCGTGCATCGCGGCGCTGGTGGCGATGAATCGGCTGGGTGTGGTCAAACTCGGACCGTACATGATCATCGGTTTGATCCTGTGGGTCTGTGTACTCAAAAGCGGCGTCCATGCGACGCTCGCCGGTGTGACACTGGCGTTCTGCATCCCCCTGCGCACGAAAAACGCCGAGCCCTCGCCGCTGTTGACCCTCGAACATGCGCTGCATCCGTGGGTGGCCTACGGCATCCTGCCGCTGTTCGCCTTCGCCAACGCCGGCCTGTCGCTGAGCGGCGTCACCGTCGAAAGCTTTACCCACCATGTGCCAATGGGCATCGCGATTGGCCTGTTGTTGGGCAAGACTGTCGGTGTGTTCGGCCTGACCTGGCTGGCCGTGAAAGCCGGCATCGCTGCCCTGCCCCAAGGCGCGAATTGGGGCCAGGTGCTGGGCGTGGCGATCCTGTGCGGCATCGGCTTCACCATGAGCCTGTTCGTCGGCTCGCTGGCCTTTGAACCGGGCGTAAGCGATTACGCCGGAATGGACCGAATGGGCATTCTGACCGGTTCGATTCTGGCGGCGTTGATCGGTTATGCGGTGACGGCGGCGGCGAGCAAAAAGAACACCGCGCTGCCTTCCTGATACGCCATGGATCGCCGTAGCGAACAATCGCCACGTCTTTAGAGACGCGTCCTACAGCCACGATTTTCCTGCTTCGTTAACGTTGCGCAGCCCTTTGCGAAGGGCTGTCGACGGATGAACGAAAGGACGATCAGTGGCTGGCAACAAGGACATTCCCCGGGTTTCCAACCCACCGCAAGGCGACGGGCATCACGTCACCTACCGCTACATGACGGCCACTGAACTGGCCGAGCGCGACGCCAGACAAAACGCTTACGACGCCATGCTGGCGCGGCAGGAGGCTTTCGAGCGCAGCCGTGACGTTGCGGCCAAAAAAGCCGAGCCCGTGCGTGCCGGTTGCGTATTTGCCAAGTCCTGCAAATTGCCGGATGCGATTATCGATTACTCGAGTCCTTCGGGGATGGTGCCGACCGACAGCCTGAAGGATTACGGCGATCTGATCCTGCTGGGCGCTCGCGAGGCTGATGAAAACGGCGCAGTTCCTCTCAAGAAAATCGGCGCAACGGCCATCCCGGCAGGCTTCGGCAGTTTTGCGTTGACGGGTTCAGCTTTCAAAGCACTGCCCACAGTTATATCCACCGCAGTGATCACGCCATTGGTGACCCTGGTGGCGCTGTTCATACCCTCGAACCTTGGTGACAGCGCGCTCTATACCGACGAGCAACTGCGTGGACTTGAACAGGCGCGAACGCGTGTTCGGTTGAGAGTCGAACAGCAGGCCGACGGCAGCCTGAAGGGCTACGGCTTCTACACCGGCAAGAATCGCGATTGGGAAATGGTTGATGTCGTGCAGTTCAAGTTGCGTGGCAGCCAGTTCATTACTGACTTGGGTGAAGGCGTAGAGCTGATCTGGACGCCTGCTGTGGATGGCTCGGACATCCTCGGTATTCCCGCGCTGGAGGCTGCACCGCAGGCACCGCACATCTGGGTTTATCCGCCGACGAAAGCGGCGGACGGGATTCTGGTTAATCCGGTTTATCCGCCGGAGTACAGGGATTTTATTCTGGTTTTTCCGGTGAACTCGGGAATCAGGCCGGTCTATGTTGTAGCGAGCATTTCGCATGGAAACTACTATCAAAAGCCTGAAAACTTGCCGGCTTATCCCGATGCCCGATGGGCTACGCCAAAAACGCCAATAAAAGGTGGCGGGGGATTACGCCCACGCTGGAAAGACAGAGACGGCGTAATTTATGAATGGGATTTTCGACATGGAGCGATTGAAAAATATACAAAACGTGGAAAACATTTGGGGGAGTTTAACCACGAAACAGGCGAGCAAACGAAACCGGCAGATCCCACCAGAAGGATAGAACCATGAAACATCAGGTCATGGGAGTAAAGAGAGGAGAAGATTTCCCCCTCTTTCAGCAACCCCTTTCCATCGCTACATCAGATCTGAAGATAGTTATGGGCTGGGAGAATGAGGAAGAATTCCAGCATGACTATAGGCTGACAGAGCAACAGATTATTGAAATTGAAAAATCATGCGCGATCACTCTTCCTCGAGATCTTGACCTTTATCTATCCACTCAGATCTGAGTAGCCGCGCTGTGAACTCTTCGAAGCCTAAGTTTCCCGAAAGGCTGGGAGTTCTTTGTGGGCACCTGTGCTGATTACTGAACTACCGAATTGAAAGCAAAAAACAAAACCCCGACCAGTCACCTGATCGGGGTTTTCTTTACCCTACATTCCGCTTAGTGCGAAACGCGGCTGGTTCCGCCAACGGTGGAGATGCGCACGCGCTCGCCAACACGGAACACTTCATTCTCCTGAACCTGCTGCACATAGGCACGCATGCTGCCGTCGTCTTCACGCACGGTGATTTCCACGCCCTGGGTACGGGTCAGACCTTCTTCAGTGGCCGAACCGATCAGACCACCCGCCACCGCACCGATGACCGCAGCCACGATGCTGCCTTTACCGCCGCCGATCGCGCTGCCGCCGACACCGCCGACCACTGCGCCTGCAGCGCCGCCGATCGGGGTCTTGGTGCCTTCGATTTTCACCGGACGCAAGGATTCGATGGTCCCCATGCGAATCGTCTGTACACGACGCGCTTCGTCACGGGAGTAGGAGTCACCGGTCAGGCTCGATTGGCAGCCGGTAAGCAACATCGCCATCGTGGAAAAGGAAGCAACCAGCAGAACAGACTTACGCATAGCATCAACTCCAAAGGAACATATATTCATTAAACTCCGCTGCTTGACGCCTGTCACGGCACAGCCCGGATAAATTGGCTTTCATTCAGGCGCGGTACAGACGCCTGCAAGGTTTTCCAACAGTAGCGCCAAATTACCGATTCTGCGCCACCGACACCAAGGATTTTCATGGATTACTTCATCATTTTCGTCACCACCGTTGCGGGACTGTACTTCCATTGGTGGCTTTACGTGCGCATCAAACGCTGGATGGATCGCGACCTGGCACTGTCGCTGGCGGGCGAGGATGAAGGTAAACGCGCCTTCATGCTTGAACGGTTGGCGGACGCGCAGGCGCAAAATATCAAGCGCAAGGATCTGCCGCAGTGGCTGGAGGCCGCTGCGGCAAGCTATTGCGCTCGGTAGACTGCCTAGGGTGCCAGACGTTCAAGAATCCAGTCGGCGCCCTGCAGGCGGTAGTTGAGGCGATCGTGCAGGCGGCTCGAACGCCCCTGCCAGAACTCGATGCGCTCGGGCAGCAGGCGGTAGCCGCCCCAGTGTTCCGGGCAATGCGGCTGGGTGTCGCTGAAGCGCTGTTCGGTGGCCTTGAGCAACTCTTCCAGCTCACCCCGGCCGTTGATCACCCGGCTCTGCGGTGAAGCCCAGGCCCCGAGGCGGCTGCCCAGTGGACGCACCTGAAAATACGCATCGGACTCCTCAGGCGTGACTTTCACCACCCGTCCTTCAATGCGCACCTGACGCTCAAGGGTTGGCCAGAAGAACGTCATGGCGGCGAACGGATTAGCCGCCAGATGCTGGCCCTTGGCGCTGTCGTAGTTGGTGAAAAAGGTGAACCCCTGCTCGTCCAGGCCCTTGAGCAGCAGAATGCGGCAATGCGGTCGTCCGTGCGTATCGACCGTGGCCAGGGTCATGGCGTTGGCCTCCACGGGCGCCTGTTCGGTTTTCACCGCGTCGGCAAACCATTGGTGAAACAACGCAAACGGCTCGTTCGGGGCTTGCGCCTCGGTCAAGCCATCCCGGGTGTAATCACGACGCATATCTGCCAGAGCCTGGGTCATGGCGCATTCCTTTTCGTTAGCGGATCACTGCTTGGAAGTATCGGTGGCGGCGACTTTCTTGTCAGTGGTCGCCGCTTTGGCTGGAGCGGTTTTCTTGGCAGGCGTTTTCGCCGGAGCCTTGGCCGCCGCTTTTTTCGCCGGAGCCTTGGCGGCGGCTTTCTTCGCTGGCGCCTTTTTGGTTGCAGGTACGGCGGCTTTGGAAGCGGCCGGCGCCGGTGTTACCGGCTTGGCTACAGGCTTGACGTCCTGGGCGGCAATCATCGTGGTCGGTGCCGGTGCCGGCATGTTGTATTTGCTCAACAGGGCAACCATGGTGTTCTGCGGGGTCACCAGCAATTCGACGCGACGGTTCAGGGCACGGCCTTCGGCGCTGTCGTTGGCAGCACGCGGGGCATCGCCGCCCATGCCGCGCAGCATCAGGCGATCACGCTGCAAACCGCTCAGACGGAAGATCGCCGCCACGGACTGGGCGCGCTCCTGGCTGAGTTTGACGTTGGCCGGCGCGGCGCCGGTGTTGTCGCTGTGACCGAGCACCAGTACCGCGGTTTTCGGGTCAGCTTCGAGAATTTTCGCAACATTGGTGAACGGGCTGAGTGTCACCGGCAGCAACATGGCCGGACGCTTCGGGTTGAACGAGCCCTCCACCGGCGCGATCACCACCAGCACGTTGTCACGGCGCTCGAGTTGCAGATTGCTGTCCTTGATTGCCGCACGCAGGCGTGGCTCGTAGTCATCCAGCCAGGCCTGGGTGACTTTCGGGTCAGGCATCGGCACTACTTTGGCAGTGGACTGATCCTTGCCGCCGAACGGCCACCACCACTTGCTGCCGGTGTCGGCATCGGTCTTGGCCACTGCAACCGGGGTTTTGGCTGCAGGTTTTACTTCAGGTTTCACCTCAGCCTTGGCCGCTGCATCATCGGAGCTGCCGAACGGCCAGTACCAGTGGCTGCTGCTTTCAGTCTTGGCCACCGGTGCAGTGGCGGCAGGTTTCAACGGGGCTGGAGCAGGTGCTGGCTCTTTGGCCGCGACTTTGTCGGAAGAGCCGAACGGCCACCAACTGCCGCCGTCTGCATCGTTTTTCGGAGTCTGTGCACAACCGGTCATTGCAACGCACAGGGCCAGGGCGAGGGTCTTTTTAGATGACATTGAAAATCCACAAAATGAAGTAAGGAAAAATCAGAGCTCTTTCGCCCGGATAAACAGTCGGTTTGAATCGAAAAACCGCATGAGGTTCCGGCCCTGGAACCCCGAATGAAACTTTACAGACAAGTGGCAAGCACCCGCGCGAGCTTCTGTGCGCGCGGATCCATCAAGACGTACGGCCCCAGGGTATTTGTCACAAAACCGAAGGCAACATCATGCTCAGGATCAGCAAAACCGATGGAACCGCCCGCGCCCGGATGGCCGAACGCCCGCGGGCCGAGGCCATAGGTGGCGTTCGGCACGTCCGGTTGATCGAGCATGCAGCCCAGACCGAAACGGGTACGGGTCAACAGAGTCTTGTCTTCGCCGAGGCTGTGTTCGCGGGTCAGCTCTTCGAGCATCTCGCTCTCGAGCAGGCTGCCATCGAGCAAACCGGCGTAAAAGCCCGCCAGACTGCGTGCGTTGCCGTGGCCGTTGGCCGCCGGTTGCTGCATGCGGCGCCACTCCGGTTTGTTGGTGCTGGTAAGCACCGAGGGCGGATTGGTAAAGGCGCGGGTGGTCATCGCGGTCGGTTCGCGCAGGGTCACTTGCAGCAGACGCTGAGCGGCGGCGTCCCCGGCATTGCCTTTGCCCCGTGCGATATGCGCGACGCGGTGAAACTCTTCATCGGCCAGGCCAACGTGAAAGTCCAGGCCCAGGGGCCTGGCGACACGGGCGACGATGGACTCCCCGGGCCCGCGACCGTCGGCGCGCCGCAGCAATTCACCCATCAACCAGCCGTAAGTGATTGCGGCATAACCGTGGCCGGTGCCCGGCGTCCACCACGGTGCTTCGGCCGCGAGGGCGTCGACCATGGTTTGCCAGTCGTACAGTGCTTCCGGCGCCAGCAACTCACGCAAGGCCGGCAGACCGGCCTGATGGCAGAGCAATTGGCGCAGGGTGACCGACTCTTTGCCGGCCGCGGCGAACTCCGGCCAGTAGCGCGCAACCGGAACATCGAGTTGCAACTTGCCTTCGGCAACCAGCTGTAGCGCGGTGACGGCGGTGAAGGTTTTGGTGCAGGAAAACAGGTTGGCGATGGTGTCGCTGTGCCAGGCCTCGCGACCATCCTTGTCGGCAGTGCCGGACCAGAGGTCGAGAACGGTTTCTCCACCGACCTTGATGCACAGGGCTGCGCCGCGTTCCTGGGGATCGTCGAACAGTGCGGCAAAGGCTTCGCGCACCGCTTCGAATTGAAGCTCGTAATGTCCCTGAATCTGCACCCGCAACTCCCCCGCGAAAACGCTCTACAAAGTGGCCCGCATTGTTCCAGCCCTAGAGGGATTTGGGAACAGCTGCGGGCCAGACGGTTAAATGCTGTGGTGAGGCTACTGGCGCCTTCGCGAGCAGGCCCGCTGCCACACTGATCTTCAGTGCAGCAGCGATTGAATGCGGGAGCGGGCTTGCTCGCGAAGAACGCTAACGCGGTCTAAACCTTAGTGACCATTCCCGGAATGCCCACCCGCATGACTGGCACCCGGCCCCTTGCCGGCCTCGCCCTTGCGTCCGCCTTCAGCTTCATGCCCCGCCGCAGTGGCCGCTTTCTCAGCCTCCTTGCCCAACTGATCAAGCGCCTGCAGGTTGCTTTTGCGCACAGTCTCGACAAACCCCTGATACGGCAGATCCGTCACCCCGACCAGTCCGAAGTGCCCGTTCTCGCCATCGAGCAGACGCCCGGTCACCGGCTGATCCAGATACTGGAACCAGTGCACACCGACAATCGACGGTTCACTCAACGCCTGCTTGAGGAAGTTGGCGTAGGCCGGTCCGCGATCTTCTTCCCGGCTCAACTGCGTCACGCCGCCCCAGAACGGGCCGCGATCGGTCGAGCCGAAGTTGAACTCGGTGATCAAGACCGGTTTGTCGAGGGCACCCAGCGCGGCGAAGTCATAGCCGTCCTGTGGCTTGAGCGTGTACATGTTGAAACTCAACACATCGCAATACTGCGCGCAGGAGGCCACGGCTTCCGGAGTGCTGGTGGCGAAACGGCCGCCGAGCAGCAGCTGATTGGGCGCGTGCCATTTCAGCGAGTCGGAAATGGTTTTGAAGTAGGTGTCGGCAAAGACCTTCTGGAAGTACTTGAAGTCGGCCTCGATTTCCGGGTGTTCAGGGTTCGGCAGCGGCGGCACGAAGCCCGGGTCTTCCATCAGTTCCCAAGCCGGCAGATCAATGCCCCATGCCTTCGACAGCCCCGCCTGATTACGGTATTTGTCGCGCAGTTGCTTGAGGAACGCGCGTTTGGCCGGCACGTCGGTGGTCATTTTCAACGTGCCGTAGGCCAGCGCGTAGCGCGATTGCGGATCGTCACCGGGGCCGGCCCAGGCCAGTTCGTTGTCGGCAAAGTAGCCGATCAGCCAGGGATCGTCGCGGTGATCACGGGCGGCAATCGCCACGGCACGTTCGGTGGCCATGGCGAAGCGTGGATCGAACGGATCCGGCATGCCGCCCCACCAGTCGCTGCCCGTGCTGATGCTGGTGTAATCGCCGACGATCGACAACGGCAAGGTGTACGGTACGCGCTCGGCGTCGCCCAACTGCGGCGCACTCCAGTTGCCAACCGTGTTGAAGCCCCAGGCTTGCAGGCGATCAAGGGTGTGGCTGGCCCATTGCTGCTCATCGAGGGCGGCTGTGCAGGGCGCGGCTGCGTTGGCGTTCGTCGCTTGCGCAGCATCGGTCTGCGCCGCTTCGGCAACCCCGGCCTTCGGCTCAGTCGGCACAGCGGCAGGCTCTGCGGTGTTGGCGGCAACGCTTTCGGCGGCTTGCGTCTTCGCCGCTGCCGCGACACCGGATGCGCCGATACTGGCCGATTTGCACGGTTCGCCGTAGACCCGCTGCAGGTTGGCGGCATAAAAGTCGTACCAGCGCCCGTTGCCGTAACCGCGGCCCTGATCGGAACCATTGCCGCCCCGGTTATCGCCTTCGCCGAAATGGCTGGCGAGCGGTTCGTCGGGTTTGGGCAGGGATTCGAACATGTATTCGCGACCGGCCACGTATGTCTGGTTGACGTCCGGGCTGACGGTGTTGACGCCGAGGGAGTAGAACGGATGGCCCTCAGGGGTCACCAGATACCAGCGCCCGTCACGTTTCTCGGTGCGGAAGAAGCCGCTGGCCTTGAACGTCGGGCCCTTGTTCCAGCCGCCAAACTTGTCCAGCGAGGACTTTGCGCGTTCGGCCAGCCAGGTTTTCAGCTGTTGCTGCTCTTTGGCGGCAGCAGATTTGAGTTGTTCGTCGCTGGTGACCTTTTCCGGCCATCTGCTACGGGTCGACTGCCCGTAGGCGTCCACCAGATTGCCGTACACGGCCTGCGTCACCGCATCGCCGTCCTGTACGCCGAAACGTTCGAGCAGCAGGCTTTGAGGCACTTTCGGCTGATCCATCGACAGACTGACCGACACCACCTGGCTGCGATCCAGCTCGCCGCTGCTGCTGGCCAACAGAATCCGCTGGCCATCGACGGTCACCGGCATCGGCGGCCCGGCCTTCATGCCCTGGCTCAGCGGCGAGGTCGCCACCAGCGGCACCAGCAGGGTTTGTGCCGGCCCTGCTGGCAGGTCGACGCGACTGGTCAGCGTCTGCCCGTTGTTGCTCTGGATTTGCACGTAGACCGTCACGGCCCAGTTCATTGCGCTTTGCAGCCGCAGGCTCATCATCCCGGACTGCGACCAGTCCCATGCACCGGTCTGCGGGGTCAGGCGCAGGGTCGGGCGGGCTACCGGGTTGAACGTCACCCGGCGCAGCACTTCACCTTCCTGGGTCTGTTCGGCATTGGCTTGTGGCAGGTCAGTGTTTTCGGTGACGACTTTCACCACGTCGGCGGGGCGAACGAAGTTGAACAGGGTCTGCTGACCGGCAGGCGCCGCCAACAACGGCGCGGCGAAGATCAAGGCAAACACGGCAGGCAACGAGCGGCGAATCATAAGAACGGAGTTCTCCCTAACGACCAAAGGGCCAATGGAAAAGCATGGCAGAGAGATAGACAGCGCGGCGGGCAAAACTGCCCACCGTTGTCTCAGGATATTTCACGACGGAATGGCGGCAACGCATTGAGGATCGCTTTGCCGTAGCGCTGGGTGACCAGACGGCGATCCAGCAAGGTGATGGTGCCGCGGTCTTCTTCGGTACGCAGCAAGCGACCGCAGGCCTGGACCAGTTTCAGCGAGGCGTCCGGCACCGAGATTTCCATGAATGGATTGCCACCACGGGCCTCGATCCACTCCGACAACGCCGCCTCGACTGGATCGTCCGGTACCGAGAACGGAATCTTGGCAATCACCACGTGTTCGCAGTAGGCGCCCGGCAAGTCCACCCCTTCGGCAAAACTGGCGAGGCCGAACAGCACGCTGGAATCGCCGCCATCGACCCGCGCCTTGTGCTTGTTCAGGGTTTCCTGTTTCGACAGGTTACCTTGAATGAACACTTGCTTGCGCCAGTCGCGGTCGAGGCCGTCGAACACGTCCTGCATCTGTTTACGCGAGGAGAACAACACCAGCGTACCGCGCGAGCCTTCGACCAGATCCGGCAACTCACGGATGATCGCGGCGGTGTGAGCGGCGGCATCGCGCGGGTCGGCCTTCAGGTCGGGGACCCGCAACACGCCGGCGTCGGCGTGATGGAACGGGCTCGGCACCACAGCGGTGACGGCTTTTTTCGGCAGGCCGGCACGCATGCGAAAACGGTCGAACGTGCCCAGCGCGGTCAGGGTTGCCGACGTCACCAGACAACCGTAAGCCACGTTCCACAAGCTGCGGCGCAAGGTCTCGGCGGCGAGAATCGGGCTGGCGTTGACCTCGATATCGAACAGCGAACCGCTTTCGGCCAGCGTCAGCCAGCGGGCCATCGGCGGGCTGTCTTCCGGGTCTTCGGCGGTGAAGGCGGTCCACAGCTCCCAATTGCCCGAGGCACGGGACAACAGGCTGCCGAACAGCGGATACCACTCTTCGGCCTGATTGCTGGCGATGCCGATATTGACCTCGCCGTCCATGCCTTCCTTGAGCAGGTCGGTCAGACGGGTGAACAGGTCATTGAGCCGCGAGTAGCCCTTCTTCAGCTCGATGCCCATCTCGCGCATGTGCTCGGGAATCACCCCGCCGACGAAACGATGGCGTGGCCGCTCGCGACCTTCGACGTCTTCGCCGGGTTTGAAATCGGCAATCTGCTCGCACGCGGTGAACATGAACTGCTGCTGGGTCTTGATCTCCCGCGCCAGCTCGGGCACTTGCTCGATCAGCTTGCCGAGATCCCCCGGCAACGGATGCTGGGCCAACAGTTTGGTGAGGTTTTTCGCGGTGGTTTCCAGCCAGTCGGCGGTGGAACGCAGGCGCGTGTAATGAGCGAAGTGGCCGATGGCCTTGTCCGGCAGATGATGACCTTCGTCGAACACGTAAATGGTGTCGCGTGGGTCCGGCAACACCGCACCGCCGCCGAGGGCCAGGTCAGCCAGCACCATATCGTGGTTGGTGACGATCACGTCGACCTTGCCCATGCCTTCGCGAGCCTTGTAGAAGGCGCACTGGCCGAAGTTCGGGCAATGGCGGTTGGTGCACTGGCTGTGATCGGTGGTCAGACGCGCCCAGTCGGCATCTTCCAGCGCATTGGGCCAGCTGTCGCGGTCGCCGTCCCACTTATTGCCGGCGAGCTTTTCGATCATGCTGGTGAACAGCTTCTGACTGGCCTCGTCGACCTCGATCTTGAAACCTTCTTCTTCGAACAACTGCGCAGTGGCGGTTTGCGCGTGCCCTTCCTGCAGCAACATGTCGAGCTTGGACAGGCACATGTAGCGGCCCCGACCCTTGGCCAGGGCGAAGCTGAAGTTCAGCCCGCTGTTGCGCATCAGGTCGGGCAAGTCCTTGTAGACGATCTGCTCTTGCAGGGCCACGGTCGCGGTGGCGATCACCAGACGCTTGCCGGCCAGCTTCGCCGTCGGGATCGCCGCAAGGCTGTAGGCCACGGTCTTGCCGGTACCGGTGCCGGCTTCCACCGCGACAATCGCGGGGTCGCCACTGCGCCGGCCTTCGTCATCGGTGTCGATATCCCCGAGGACTTTGACGATTTCAGCGATCATCAGGCGCTGGCCGTAACGCGGTTTGAGGCTCTTGGCTTCAAGAAAACGCGAATAGGCGCCCTGGATCGTGGTTTTGAGTTCAGTGCTGATCATTGAGTGTCGGGCGCAAAAATGCTGGATAAATTTTCAGTGGTTCGGTTCGGCGGCTATCATACCCCGCGAATCGATCCCGCGCAGAACGGAGTACCCCAATGACACCTTTTAGCCTCGTTTATCCGCTGCATGTCCTGTCCGCCCTGGTCTGGGTCGGCGGCATGTTTTTCGCCTGGATGGTCCTGCGCCCGGCGGCGGTAAAGGCCCTCGACGGTCCAGCCCGCCTGACCTTGTGGGTGGAAGTGTTTCAAGGTTTTTTCCGCTGGGTGTGGGTCGCGGTGATCCTGCTGCCGATCAGCGGCGTGGGCATGTTGCATTTGCAGCACGTGGGGTTCGAAACCGCACCGAAGTACGTGCAGGTGATGATGGGCTTGTATGTGGTGATGACCGCGCTGTTCATCCGGATTCAGGGCTTGATGCTACCGGAACTGCGCAAAGCAGTGGACGCGAAGGACTGGCCGGCGGGTGCGGCGGTCCTGGGGCGGATTCGCCGGGTGGTAGGGATCAATCTGATTGTCGGGTTGGTGCTGGTGGCGATTGCGGCGGCAAGACCGATGATCTGAAAATCAAAAGCCCCTCACCCTAACCCTCTCCCGGAGGGAGAGGGGACTGAATGGGGGATATTGAAGAGTTACACCGACCTGGAGGATTGGCTTTGAATCCATAATCGACTCGGTTTTTCAGGTCGATGGATAGTCTGAGTCACCTCACCCCAGCCCTCTCCTCCCTGTATGTACCGGAGACATGGTGGACACATGTTCGGAGACATGGTGGACGGTTTTAGATCTTCTTACCTGCTGTAACGATCTGCAAGTTCAAGTCGATTCGGGCGATGCGATGTCTACTCCAGTAGACATCGTGGATGCCGTCCTCCGTCGTTTCCCGGATAGCTACTGACTTCCCGTAAAAAGCTTTCCCGACTGTGTATTCACGGTTCCTCCAGTAGATCTCGCCCTTTACCTGAACCTTCCTGACCACATCACCATCGTCGTACTCCGGCGCTGCGGGTTGCTCCTGATATTCCCTTGAGCTGCTGCTGTACCGAGTAGCAGGAACCTGCATGTCCAGCGCTTGATGCGGGCGCTTCTGGTTGTAAATATCACGCCAGATATCAAACGCCCGTTGCGCGCTGTTGAGATCGTTAAAGTGCTGACCCTGGAGAACTTCATTTTTCAGACTGCGGTGGAAGCGTTCCAGCTTTCCCTGGGTTTGCGGATGATAAGGTCGAGAGTGGCCGACCTTGATGCCTTGACTCATCAGCCAGACCTCCAGCGCGGTATAAACGCCTGTCTGATCACCCCATGGAGAGCCGTTGTCCATCGTCATGCGCAAAGGCAGGCCATAGCGCCGAAAGGCCCGGACCAGATGCTCCTGGACGGTGTCGCGCTGCTCATTGATACACGCCGCGATGCACAGTGAAAACCGCGAATGATCGTCCAGTATCGTCAACGGATGGCAACGCCCCTGACCCAGACTGATATGCCCTTGAAGTCCATCTGCCAAAGATCGTTGGGCGCTTCATGCTCAAAACGGATAAACGGTTTGATCTCGGCGGCCTTTGGATCAACGCGTGAATGACGCTGTAAAACCGCATGCACGGTACTGACTGAAGGCATCACTAAGCCATTGTCTTCCAACACACGTTTGAGCTTGCGAGCGCCCCAGGCCGCGTACTCCTGACTCACGGTCAGAATCTGCTGTTCAACCTCATCAGCACATCGCTTGGGTGATGTCTTCGGTCGTCGAGACTGATCGTTCAGTCCTTCTGCACCCAGGTTTTCAAACCTGTTAAGCCATTTATAGGCGGTGCTTGGGCTGATATTAAATCGACGGCAAAGCTGCCGGACATTGGCCCCTTCTTGCCGAGCCAAAAGCACGAATTCTGAACGAAGCTGCACAGTGGACACCTCTTCCCAAGACACAGGTCATCTCCTTAGTGATGAGCAATGTGCCTATTAAAAAGTGTCCACCATGTCTCCGAACACCTGTCCACCATGTGTCCGGTACATACACTCCCGGAGGGAGAGGGGACTGAATGGGGGGGTATTGGAGAATTACGCCGACTTGAAATATCTGCTTTGAATCCATAATCGACACGGTTTTTCAGGTCGATGGATAGCCTGAGTCGCCTCACCCCAGCCCTCTCCCTCGGGGAGTGGGCTGGGTGAGGGTAAAACGTTCAGAGACGTTGCACAGTCACAGCACCCGCCGCGCCCGCCGGCCCAGGCTGGCCATCAGCCCCGGCCTTGCCATTTTTGCCGCCATCGGCGCGATACACCAGGCAGCCCTTGGATTTGCCGCCCTTCCCTGCTTTGCCGCCAACACCCGCCGGGCCACCGGCACCGCCAGCCACGTTGACCTTGATCAGCTCAGCCGGAAACTCGCGTGGCACTTCAAGACGCACCAGCGCACCCGGTGCGCCCGGTTGGCCATCGCTGCCGTTACTGCCATCGAAACCGTGCCCGGCCGCGCCATAGGTGCAGCCCGGGTCTTCGCCGTTACCGCCATCGAGGCCGACAAAACCCGGCGCACCGGTGCCGCCACGGGCATCGACCAACAGTTGCGGCGCGTTCAACGCCTTGAATTGCAGATTCAGATTGCGCCCCGCACGGGCGGCTTTTTCAAAAGTTCCTGGCGCCCCGCGCGCGGTGATCTGGCTGCCTTCGCTCAGTTCGGCACGGGCCACTTTCAATTCCAGCGCCTGTTCAGCCGGAACGATCGCAATGCGCGCTTCATGGCCAAGACGCAATTGGCCCACGGTCAGCTCGGTCACGTTGGCGGGAATCAGCAAAGTACCGTAATCGGCCACGTCCAGACGTTCGAGCTGCAAAGTGCTGACGGTATTGGGCAAACGCATCAGGGAATTGGGTTCGACGCTGACCACCTGGGCACAGGCCAAGGGACTGATCAATGCAGCGAGCAAGCAGAGTTTACGCATGGGAAGAAGCCTCCGGAGCGGCCGGGGCCGGGATGGTTTGCAGGTGAAATACGCCGAACAACAGGATCCGCAGACGGTCACGCCACGGGTTGGGACGCCCCTTGAGGCGACAGAACAGCAACTGCAGAACATGCAGCGCCAGCAACAAGGCGCCAGCCAGATTGACCAGCAAGTGCAGCGGATGCACAAAAGGCACCAGCAGATTGACCACCACCACGCACCAGAACAGCAGGGTCAACAAGCGCCCCAGCCCCCAGAAAACCTTCATACGCTCCCCCGTGTCGGAATTATTCTTTGGGCGCACAGTAACGGCTTAGACGGGGGATAAGCCAGAGGGAAAAATGAAAAAACTTTTGTCAGTCGTCGGATCGCTGCCGGTTCGACGATGATCGTCGCCCGGCAGCTCTAGCCTGCGGACTACAGACAAGTCCTAGCGATTGATATGCAACTCCACCCGACGGTTTTTCGCCCGTCCCTCGTCCGTCGCGTTGTCGGCGACCGGCTCGCTCTCGCCACGCCCTTCACTGGTCAGCTTGCCCGGTTCCAGGCCCTGGCTCAGCAGATACGCCGCCACACTGCTGGCACGCCGCTCCGACAGTGCCTGGTTATAGGCATCCGAACCTTTGCTGTCGGTATGGCCGATGACTTTGATGCTGACCACATCGGCGTTGCGCAGCTTGTCCATCAGCGTATCGAGCTGGGCTTTCGCGGCCGGCGTCAGATCAGATTTGTCGAAATCGAACAGCACGTTGCCGGCATCGCTGAGGGTGATGACTTCCGATTGCGGCGCAGGTTCGGGGGCTTTTACAGTGACCGGGTATTGCGGCAGCGGGCAACCACGGTGATCGACCGGGGTATTGGCCGGGGTGTCCGGGCAACGGTCGCGGCGGTCGAACACGCCATCGCCGTCTTCATCGCCGTCCTGGGCATAACAGATCAGTCCGCCGGTGAGGATCCCCAGCGCTGCGCCACCGCCAGCCCAGCCACCACTTTCGATGGCGCCAAGACCGCCGCCGACCAGCCCGCCGATCAGGCTGCAAATCGGCCACGTACGTTGATTGAGGGGTGCAGTGCCATCGCTGTGAGTAGCGCAACCGGTGAGCAAGCTGCCTAGCAGCAGCACCGGCAAGACGGACCTTGAGAAAACAGTCATTTTGAAAGCTCCTGTGTCACCGGCCCATACCGGTTACACAGGAGTAAAGACCCGCATCCGCGACTGCACAAGCCGCGGATGCGAGAGGTCTAGCGGACGATTTTGATTTCGGTACGACGGTTTTGCGCGCGACCGTCAGCGGTTTTGTTATCGGCCACTGGCTGGCTTTCACCCATGCCGGACACCGAAACGAAGCTGGCGCGTGGCACACCCTGCTGGATCAGGTATTCCACCACCGAATGCGCACGACGATCCGACAGTTTCTTGTTGTAGGCATCGCTGCCCACACTGTCGGTATGACCGGTCACGGTCAGTTGCGCGTTGGAGGATTCCTGTTTCAGGCGAGTGGCGACTTTGTCGAGTACTTGCTTGTCAGGGCCGGTCAGCGTGGCTTTGTCGAACTGGAAGTGCACATCACGGATGACAATGGTTTCTTCCTTGACCACTACCGCTTCTTCAACCACCGGCGCAGGGGCTGGTGGAGGGCAACCGTCAGCGTCGACCTGTACGCCTTTAGGCGTGCCCGGACACTTGTCGCGACTGTCCGGCACGCCATCGCCGTCTTCGTCGCCATCACCATGTACCCAGCAATAGGCCGCTGCCGTGCCGCCGACCAGCAACGCACCGTAGCCGGCCCACGCCGAACTTTCCGTCGCGCCGAGACCGGCACCGACAACACCACCGACCGCCGCACAGGTCGGCCAGTCGGTTTTCTGTAAACCTGCGCAACCAGTCAACACACTGGTTAGCAGAATCAAAGGTAATGCTGTCCGAACTATGCTCATCTGGTTTTCTCCTGAGGGATCGGCTTAGAACCGATTCAGGGAGTAAAGACCGGAGTTTTAATCTCCGCCAGCAATAGGCCATTGCTGTTTGCGACCGTGTTCACAGGACTTTCCCCGCATTTACCGCAAACCGGCGTCGCAGCGCGCTTTGCCGGCGCAGTCAGGCAGGCTAGTCTTGGCAGTCTGATTGAGGAGCATTGATGAACGTCGCCATTTCTTCCCGCACACCACAACAGGCGTTGGCCGCTTTGCTGGATCGCTACGCCCCGGCGCGTCTGCTGTTGATCGGTGCCAGTGAATTCCCGGCGCTGAGCGCATTCAAGCAAGCGCACCCGGACACCTGCGTGGCGCATGCCGCGCCCGGCGCCTTGCCAGCGGAACTGGCCGCGCGGCGTTTCGACCTGGCGCTGGTGGTCGATTGCCTGGAACATTTGCCCAAGCGCGATGGCCTGAACCTGTTGGGCGGCATTCGTAACCTCAACGCCAGCCGCATCGCGGTGCTCTCGGATCTGACGGCCAGCGGCTGGCAGGAAACCGATTTCTATTCGCTGGCACTGCAGGCCAGCGAGCGCTTCCAGCGTGACGATCAGGTGCTGACCCTGTTCACTTACGATCTGCTTGACTACAAACAAGTCCCCGACTGGCTCAACTCGCGGTTCTGGGCCAATCCGGAAAACTTCGGGAAATACTGGTGGTAATGCAATGAGTACAGCCATTTGCCCGTGCGGCAGCGGTAATCTGCTGGACGCCTGCTGCGGTCACTATCACGCCGGCCACCCGGCGCCTTGCGCCGAGGCGCTGATGCGCTCGCGCTACAGCGCCTATGTGCTGGGTCTGATCGACTATCTGGTGGCGACCACCCTGCCCGCCCAGCAAGCGGGGCTGGATCGTCAGGCAATCAGTGCCTGGAGTGCGCAGAGCACCTGGCTCGGCCTCGACGTGGAAAGCTCGGAAGTCTTCGGCGGCCAGCCGGAGCACGCCTTCGTCACCTTCACTGCACGCTGGCACGACAGCCAGGGCGAACACAGTCACCGCGAGCGCTCATCGTTCGTGCAAAACGCCGGGCGCTGGTACTTCATCGACCCGACCGTGCAGTTGAAACTGGGACGCAACGATGCGTGTCCTTGTGCCAGCGGGCAGAAATTCAAGAAGTGCTGTGCGGGGTATTTCGGCGTATAGGATCAACAGATCGCAGCCTGCGGCAGCGCCTGCAGAGAACGCCATCTCATGCAGGCGGCGATCTTTCAGCGTCTAGACTGGCAGCAAAAGGAGTTCAACCATGCTCGGTCGTTGGCGCACATTCCAGCTCTTCACCTTGATGCTGACCCTGAGTCTGGGCGGCTGCGCTTCGTGGTTCAGCGACGACAGTGTCGACCCCGCGGTGCACCTGGTGAACGTCGAGGTGGTACGGGCAAAACTGCTCGAACAGAAATTCATCCTGCACTTTCGCATCGACAACCCCAACGACAGCGACCTGACCGTGCGCGGCCTGGAATACCGCATTCATCTGGACGACCTGCTGCTGGCCGAGGGTGAACATGAACACTGGTTCACGGTGGGGCCCAAACGCAGCGCCTACTTCAAGGTGCCGATCCGCACCAACCTGTGGCCGCAGGTCAAGGAGGTGGTGAAAATGCTGAAAAATTCGAACCAGCCGATTCCTTATCGGTTACAGGGCGAAATGGAAACCGGTTTATTCATCGCTCACTACGTGCACCTTGAACGCAATGGCGTGATAATCCCCGCCGATCTAATTCCGGAGCAACACCGATGACCCAGCAACCTCATGTCCATGGCCCTGACTGCAACCACGATCATGATCATGACCATCACCACGATCATGGCCATGTCCACGGCCCGAACTGCGGCCACGCCCACCAGGAACCGGTGCGCAACGCCTTGAAAGACGTCGGCCGCAACGATCCGTGCCCATGCGGCAACGGCAAGAAATTCAAGAAGTGCCACGGCGCGTGATGCGCCAGGCGAAGAGCGCCTTCGCCTGATACTCCGCCATCGCTGGCAAGCCAGCTCCGACAGTGATCGAGTTCCTCCCGTTGGAATGCAATTGACTGTAGGAGTGAGCCTGCTCGCGATGACGGCAGCACATTCAACATCGCTGGCGCCTGACAGACCGCTATCGCGAGCAGGCTCACGCCTGCAGGTGAGCGGGTTTCTTCAGATGGAATGCAATCGCCCTGTGTGAGCGAGCTTGCTCGCGAAGGGGCCGGTACACAGGGCAAAGATTTTCAGCCCGCCGCGAGAATCTGCTTCGCACTGACCACCGTCGCATACTCCCCCTGCAAATTCCCCAGCGACATCCCGTGCACCTCTTCAGCCGTGCGCAACGTGCCGAAATAATCGGCCTTGTCGAAGGTAAAGCACGCATCCTCCACCACCCACGCGTCGAACCCCAGATTGCCCGCCGCGCGCGCCGTGGACTCCACCGAGTTGTGGGTGGCCACGCCAACGATGATCAACTGCCCGATCCCCGCCTCATTCAACCGTGCCTCCAGCCCGGTGCCACAAAAGGCATCCGGCACGCGTTTCTGTATCAGCCACTCGCCATCCTGCGGCAAAAACCGCTGCTGAAACTCCACGCCTGACTGTTGCGGCCAGAACACCGAGTCCGGCGAATGCGACAGATGCTGCACATGAACCACCGGCCGCGCGTTGCGACGCCAGAATCCGAGCAAATCGAGGATTCGCTCTTCGGCCTGCGGATTGTTCCGCCGCCCCAGACGCGGTTCCAGAATGCCTTGTTGCTGGTCGATGATGATCAGCGCAGCGTTGGCCTGAAGTTCCATGGCGATTTTTCTCACGAGGGGTCATTGAATTCCCCCTAGTTCAGCATCACCTCTTCCTGCTAGGCAAGCGATCGAACGCACACGGGACGACTCGACGCCGACGTTGGCTGCACGCAAGTCCATTTCTGATTTGGAGCTTTCCATGATCGACCTGTATTACTGGACCACCCCCAACGGCCACAAGATCTCGCTGTTTCTCGAAGAAGCCGACCTGCCGTACAACGTGCACCCGATCAACATCAGTCAGGGTGAGCAATTCCAGCCGCACTTTCTGAAAATCGCTCCGAACAACCGAATCCCGGCCATCGTCGACCATGAACCGGCCGATGGCGGCGAGCCGCTGTCGCTGTTCGAGTCGGGGGCCATCCTGCTGTATCTGGCGGAAAAGACCGGGCTCTTCCTGCCCAAGGATCTGCGGGGTCGGCAAACGGCGTTGCAATGGCTGTTCTGGCAAATGGGCGGGCTGGGGCCAATGGCGGGGCAGAATCATCACTTCAGCCAGTTCGCCGCGGAAAAAATCCCCTACGCGATCAAGCGCTACATCGACGAAACCGCGCGCCTCTATGGCGTGTTGAACAAGCAACTGGCCGACCACGCATTCGTCGCCGGCAGCGAGTACAGCATCGCCGACATGGCGATCTACCCGTGGATCGTCTCGCATAAATGGCAGAGCCAGAACCTTGAGGACTTCCCGCATGTGCTGCGCTGGTTCAATCACATCAAGGATCGTCCGGCGACGGTCAAGGCGTATGCCCTGGTGCAGCAGATCAACCCGCCCAAAGCCTGATTGAATTCATTGTGGCGAGGGGATTTATCCCCTCGCCACAGGTCTTGTGTTGTCCTCAGGTAAAGGTTCGTCTGACAAATCGAGAAATAACCCCCGCCCCCGCTTGCGCGGCACCCTCCTGCTCACTAACGTAGCGCCTTTACTGACGCTACCCCCGCAGGAGCTTTGCCATGGCCTCGCCAGCCCTTACACATTTTCTTCCCCGGTTCGGCGTTGCCGCAGCAGTGGCCGGTGTTTTGGGCCTGTCCGGGTGCCAGACCTGGAACGCCCAGGACACCCTCCCGCCCACCTCCGGCGTGCAACCGCTCAAGGGCCTGGCGCAGAACGTGTCGGTGCGACGCAATGCCATGGGCATGCCGTTGATCGAAAGCAACAGTTTCCATGACGCGCTGTTCACCCTCGGTTACGTGCACGCCAGCGACCGCATCAACCAGATGGTCACCCTGCGCCTGTTGGCTCAGGGCCGTCTCGCGGAAATGTCCGGTGCGTCAATGCTCGATGCCGACCGCTACATGCGCGCGGTCAACCTGAAGAAAAGTGCCGGCGAGCTGTACAAGGCCTCGTCGCCACGGCTCAAGCGCTTCTTCGAAGTCTATGCGCGGGGCGTCAACGCCTACCTGTTCCGCTACGCCGACAAACTGCCGGGCGATCTGGCCTCCAGCGGCTACAAGCCGGAATACTGGAAACCGGAAGACTCGGCGCTGATATTCGCCCTGTTGAATTTCAGCCAGTCGGCCAACCTTCCGGAAGAAATCTCATCCCTGGTGCTCGCGCAAACCGTAACCAGCGACAAACTCGCCTGGCTGACGCCGTCCGCCCCCGATGAGAATTTGCCGCTGGCTGAGGCCGACAAGCTGCAAGGCTTGAAACTGAACGGACAGATTCCCGGCCTGAGCGAACTGAGCAACGCCAGCCAACAGTTGTCGGCGCTGAACCTGCTCGGCACCACCTCGTCGAACAATTGGGCCATCGCCCCGCAACGCAGCCGCAGCGGCAAGAGCCTTCTCGCCAGCGACAGCCATGGCCCACTGGCGGCGCCGTCGCTGTGGACCTTCGTGCAGATCCGCGCACCGAAGTATCAGGCCGCCGGTGTCACCGTTGCCGGTTTGCCGATGGTGCTCGGCGGCTTCAACGGCAGAGTTGCGTGGAGCGCCACCAGCGTGCTCGGCGACAACCAGGACCTGTTCCTGGAAAAAATCCGTCGTCAGGGCAACAGCCTGACCTACGAGGTCAATGGCAAATGGCAGCCGCTGGGCGTGCGCAACGAAACCTATTTCGTCAAAGGCCAGCGGCCGATTCGCGAAGCGGTGTACGAAACCCGCCACGGCGCACTGCTCAACAGTGCCCAGGCCGCGGCACAGGGCAACGGTTTTGGCCTGGCTCTGCAAACACCGAGTTTCACCGACGACAAGTCGCTGGACGCGTTTTTTGACCTGACCCGTGCGCAGAACGTTGAACGTGCCTCGGACGCGAGCCGCGAGATCCGCGCCATTGCCCTGAACCTGGTGTTCGCCGACGCCAGCAACATTGGCTGGCAAGTCACCGGGCGTTTCCCCAACCGCCGTGAAGGCGAAGGCCTGCTGCCGTCGCCGGGCTGGGAAGGTCGTTACGATTGGGACGGTTACGCCGACCCGATGCTGCACCCGTACGATCAGGACCCGGCGCAAGGCTGGCTCGGCACCGCCAACCAGCGGGTGATTCCTCACGGTTACGGCATGCAACTGTCGAACTCCTGGGCGGCGCCGGAACGTGGCGAGCGTCTGGCGGAACTGGCCGGCAGCGGCAAACATGACGGCCGCAGCGTGATCGCCATGCAGTACGACCAGACCACCACGTTTGCCGCCAAACTGAAAAAAATGTTCGAAGCGCCGGGCATGAAGCAACCGCTGAAACAGGCGATCGACGCCCTGCCGGAAGCGCAGCGCAACAAGGCCCGAGAGGCGTTCACCCGCTTGATGGCATTCGACGGCAAACTCAGCCCGACTTCGGCCGATGCGGCGATCTACGAACTGTTCCTGCAAGAAAGCATGAAACAGATCTTCCTCGACGAACTGGGCCCTGAATCGAGCCCGGCGTGGAAAGCGTTCATCGCCAACGGCGACTTGTCTTACGCGGCCCAGGCCGATCACTTGCTCGGCCGTGAGGACAGTCCGTTCTGGGACGACATTCGCACGCCGCAGAAAGAAGACAAAGCCGTGATCCTCGCCCGCAGTCTCGCGGCGGCGATCAGCGCTGGCGACGGTCAACTGGGTGGCGATCACCGGGCCTGGCAGTGGGGCAAACTGCATAGCTACGCGTGGAAAAACGCCAATGGCCAGACCGTTCGCGGACCGCTGGCAGCCGGGGGCGATCACACCACCCTGAATACCGCCGCGTTCGCCTGGGGCCAGGACTTCACTACCACCCGCGCGCCGTCGATGCGCTTCATCGTCGACTTTGGTCAGGCTGAACCGCTGATGGGGCAGAACGGTACCGGCCAGTCGGGGAACCCGGTCAGCCCGAACTACCTCAACGGTGTCGATGCATGGCTGAAGGGGCAGTACATCGGTTTGCCGATGCAGCCGCAGAACTTTGACCGGGTGTACGGCAAAACCCGCCTGACCCTCACCCCCGGCAAATAAGCCAAACATCAAGAGCCCCTCACCCTAACCCTCTCCCAAAGGGAGAGGGGACTGATTGGGGGTTGCTGAAGTCATGCGCCGAGCTGAACGGGCACTGCCGAATCCAGAATCGACTCGGTCTTTCAGGTCGATGTAATTCACCAGACACCTCGGTCGGCCCCCTCTCCCTCCGGAAGAGGGGTTGATGGGGGGTTGCTGGAGTCATGCGCCGAGCTGAACGGGCACTGCCGAATCCAGAATCAACTCGGTTCAGGCTTTGCCGAACCCATATTCGACTCGGTTCGGGCTTTGCCGAACCCATAATCAACTCGGTCTTTCAGGTCGATGTAATTCACCAGACACCTCGGTCGGCCCCCTCTCCCTCCGGGAGTGTATGTACCGGAGACATGGTGGACACATGTTCGGAGACATGGTGGACGGTTTTAGATCTTCTTACCTGCTGTAACGATCTGCAAGTTCAAGTCGATTCGGGCGATGCGATGTCTACTCCAGTAGACATCGTGGATGCCGTCCTCCGTCGTTTCCCGGATAGCTACTGACTTCCCGTAAAAAGCTTTCCCGACTGTGTATTCACGGTTCCTCCAGTAGATCTCGCCCTTTACCTGAACCTTCCTGACCACATCACCATCGTCGTACTCCGGCGCTGCGGGTTGCTCCTGATATTCCCTTGAGCTGCTGCTGTACCGAGTAGCAGGAACCTGCATGTCCAGCGCTTGATGCGGGCGCTTCTGGTTGTAAATATCACGCCAGATATCAAACGCCCGTTGCGCGCTGTTGAGATCGTTAAAGTGCTGACCCTGGAGAACTTCATTTTTCAGACTGCGGTGGAAGCGTTCCAGCTTTCCTTGGGTTTGCGGATGATAAGGTCGAGAGTGGCCGACCTTGATGCCTTGACTCATCAGCCAGACCTCCAGCGCGGTATAAACGCCTGTCTGATCACCCCATGGAGAGCCGTTGTCCATCGTCATGCGCAAAGGCAGGCCATAGCGCCGAAAGGCCCGGACCAGATGCTCCTGGACGGTGTCGCGCTGCTCATTGATACACGCCGCGATGCACAGTGAAAACCGCGAATGATCGTCCAGTATCGTCAACGGATGGCAACGCCCCTGACCCAGACTGATATGCCCTTGAAGTCCATCTGCCAAAGATCGTTGGGCGCTTCATGCTCAAAACGGATAAACGGTTTGATCTCGGCGGCCTTTGGATCAACGCGTGAATGACGCTGTAAAACCGCATGCACGGTACTGACTGAAGGCATCACTAAGCCATTGTCTTCCAACACACGTTTGAGCTTGCGAGCGCCCCAGGCCGCGTACTCCTGACTCACGGTCAGAATCTGCTGTTCAACCTCATCAGCACATCGCTTGGGTGATGTCTTCGGTCGTCGAGACTGATCGTTCAGTCCTTCTGCACCCAGGTTTTCAAACCTGTTAAGCCATTTATAGGCGGTGCTTGGGCTGATATTAAATCGACGGCAAAGCTGCCGGACATTGGCCCCTTCTTGCCGAGCCAAAAGCACGAATTCTGAACGAAGCTGCACAGTGGACACCTCTTCCCAAGACACAGGTCATCTCCTTAGTGATGAGCAATGTGCCTATTAAAAAGTGTCCACCATGTCTCCGAACACCTGTCCACCATGTGTCCGGTACATACAGGGAGAGGGCTGGGGTGAGGGGGCTTTTCAAAGTCGATAGAACTTCCGGACTCGCGCCCGCCTCATAGCTAACAAGCCCCCCATTCTGGTAACGACATGGACCTTGTTATCGCGCGCCCCGAAGGTTTGTATTGCCCGGCAGGCGATTTCTATATTGACCCGTGGCGTCCCGTCGAACGCTCGGTCATCACCCATGCCCACGGCGATCACGCCCGTAACGGCAACCAGCATTACCTGGCCAGCAGCGCCAGCGAAGGGATTTTGCGTGCGCGACTGGGTCAGGACATCAATCTGCAGACCCTCGCCTACGGCCAGCGCCTGACCCACCACGGCGTTACCTTGAGTTTTCACCCGGCGGGCCATGTGCTCGGTTCGGCGCAGGTGCGTCTGGAGTACGGCGGCGAAGTCTGGGTCGCGTCCGGCGATTACAAGATCGAACCGGACGGCACTTGCGCGCCGTTCGAGCCGGTGCGATGCCATACCTTCATCACCGAATCGACCTTCGGCCTGCCGATCTACCGCTGGCAGCCGCAGGCGCAGGTGTTCAGCGAGATCAACCAGTGGTGGCAGGCGAACATCGCCGCCGGCAAGGCCAGCGTGTTGTTCTGCTATTCGTTCGGCAAGGCCCAGCGCATTCTGCATGGCATCGACGCCAGCCTCGGGCCGATCCTCAGTCATGGCGCGGTTGAACCGCTGAACCGGGTCTACCGCGAAGCCGGGGTGTACCTGCCGCCGACGATCTACGCCGGCGATGTGAAAAAGTCCGACCCGATCATGCGTCAGGCCTTGGTCATCGCCCCGCCGTCGGCCGGTGGCAGCACCTGGATGCGGCGTTTTGGTGATTTCAGCGACGCCTTCGCCAGCGGCTGGATGCGCCTGCGCGGCACTCGTCGGCGACGTGGCGTGGATCGCGGCTTCGTGCTGTCCGATCACGCCGACTGGCCCGGACTGCTCTGGGCCATCAACCAGACCGGTGCCGAACGGGTGATGGTCACCCACGGCTCGATCAGCGTGCTGGTGCGTCATCTGCGCGAACAGGGCCTGGACGCGCAGGGTTTCAGCACCGAATACGGCGATGACGAAGAGGAGAACATCGGCGCCGACCCGGTTATTGCCGAGGTACAAGCATGAAAGCCTTTGCCGAGTTGTACGCCGAACTCGACGCCACCACGTCCAGCAACGCCAAACTGGCGGCCATGCAACATTACTTCGCCCAGGCTGCACCGCAGGACGCCGCCTGGGCGGTGTACTTTCTGTCCGGCGGTCGTCCACGGCAACTGGTGCCGGTGCGCATCCTGCGCGAATTGGCCGTCGAGGTCTCGGGGCTTGCACCCTGGCTGTTCGAAGAGAGCTACCAGGCGGTCGGCGATCTGGCGGAAACCATTTCGCTGGTACTGCCGGAAAACCCGCACAGCTCCGAGGCCGGGCTGGCCGAGTGGGTCGAAGACAAACTGCTGCCATTGCGCGGTGAAACCCCGGAATACCTCACCCGCCAGTTGCCAGCGCTGTGGGCGCAACTGGACCGACCGAGCCTGATGTTGTGCATCAAGCTGATCACCGGCAGTTTCCGCGTGGGGGTGTCGAAACTGCTGGTCACTCGCGCCCTGGCCTCCATGGCCGGGCTCGACAGCAAACGCGTGGCGCAGCGGCTGGTGGGTTACACCGACCTGTCGAACCGGCCGAACGCGGCCAGCTATCTGAAACTGATCGCCGCAGAATCGGCCGACGAGCACGCCCTGCGCGGCGGGCAGCCGTACCCGTTTTTCCTCGCCCATGCCTTGTCGCAACCGGTCGAGGAGTTCGAAGCACTGATCGGCCCTGTGAGCAACTGGCAGGTGGAATGGAAGTGGGATGGCATCCGCGCGCAGGTGGTCAAGCGCGAAGGGCGTTTGTGGCTGTGGTCGCGCGGCGAGGAACTGGTGACCGAACGTTTTCCCGAGCTTGATGTGCTGGTACACGGTTTGCCGGAAGGCACGGTGGTCGATGGCGAAATCGTCGTGTGGAAAAGTACGCATCCGCGCACTGAAGACGCTTTCGATCCGCAATCGACCGAACCACCGGCGGTGCAACCCTTTGCCTTGCTGCAACAACGCATCGGTCGCAAGACCCTCGACAAGAAGATTCTCGAAGAGGTGCCGGTGGTGGTGCTCGCCTACGACTTGCTGGAATGGCAGGGTGAGGACTGGCGCAACCGGCCGCAGGTCGAGCGCCGCGCACAACTGGAAGCGCTAATCGCCCGGTGCAACAGCCCGGTGTTATTGCCCTCCCCTGTGTTGACCGGCACCGACTGGTTCGACCTCGCCCGCCAGCGCGAAGCGTCGCGACGGCTGGGAGTCGAGGGCATGATGCTCAAGGCCCGCGACGCGTTATACGGCGTCGGCCGCACCAAGGACATGGGCGTGTGGTGGAAGTGGAAAGTCGACCCGTTCAGTGTCGACGCGGTGCTGATCTACGCGCAACGCGGCCATGGTCGACGCGCCAGTCTGTACAGCGATTACACCTTCGCGGTGTGGGACGGCCCGCCGGAGTCGAGCGAGCGGTCACTGGTGCCGTTTGCCAAGGCCTATTCCGGGCTGACCGATGAGGAAATGCGCCAGGTCGACAGCATCGTGCGCAAGACCACCGTGGAAAAGTTCGGCCCGGTCAGCAGCGTGAAACCGAGCCTGGTGTTCGAGTTGGGGTTCGAAGGCATTGCCCTTTCGCGTCGACATAAAAGTGGCATTGCCGTGCGTTTCCCGCGCATGCTGCGCTGGCGCCAGGACAAGACCGTGGAAGAGGCCGATAGCCTGGCGACGTTACAGGATCTGTTGGCGTGACCCGGTTTTCCGGGACAGCGACACGCGTAGGAATAAATAACCGCCAGCGAGAGATCATCTGTGGCGAGGGGATTCATCCCCGTTCGACTGCGAAGCAGTCGCAAATCCCGATCACGCATTTACCGGGCTGTCGGGGAGGCGCAGCGCGCCCAACGGGGATAAATCCCCTCGCCACAAAAGCACTGTGAACCGCGCAAACGAGCCATCTTGGTGCAACGCATTTACCGCGCCCGTTTCCGTGCACCAATCCCCGCCTCGCCATCCTTGCGCCACCTTTTAAAACACTTGTTCGGGACTCTGGTTCGGAAATTGCTACTTTCTATGTGTCGTACGCGTTCCAGTAACAATAATTCTGCGCCACAAGCGCTCATATTGGTTCTTAGGGATTGAATAATGAAAAAAGCATTGCTGACCCTTTCTGCACTGGCGTTGTGCATGGCCGCCGGCTCCGCGCTGGCCAAGGAATACAAAGAGCTGCGCTTTGGCGTTGACCCTTCGTACGCACCGTTTGAGTCGAAAGCGGCCGACGGCAGCCTGGTGGGCTTCGATATCGACCTGGGTAACGCGATCTGCGCCGAACTGAAGGTCAAGTGCAAGTGGGTCGAAAGCGACTTCGACGGCATGATTCCGGGCCTGAAAGCCAATAAATTCGACGGTGTGATCTCGTCGATGACCGTGACCCCGGCCCGCGAAAAAGTCATCGACTTCTCCAGCGAACTGTTCTCCGGCCCGACCGCTTATGTGTTCAAGAAAGGTTCCGGTATCACTGCAGACGTCGCGTCCCTGAAAGGCAAAACCGTCGGCTACGAGCAAGGCACCATTCAGGAAGCCTACGCCAAAGCCGTGCTGGACAAGGCCGGCGTGAAAACCCAGGCCTATCAGAACCAGGACCAGGTGTATTCCGACCTGACTTCCGGCCGTCTCGACGCGGGCATTCAGGACATGCTGCAAGCCGAACTGGGCTTTTTGAAGTCGCCACAGGGCGCCGACTATGACGTCAGCAAGCCAGTCGACAGCGAATTGCTGCCAGCCAAGACCGCTGTCGGTATTAAGAAAGGTAACACTGAGCTGAAGGCCCTTTTAGATAAAGGTATCAAAGCGTTACACGATGATGGCAAATACGCCGAGATTCAAAAGAAACACTTTGGCGATCTGAACCTGTACAGCGGCAAATAATGCCCCGGCGCCCATCACTCGATGGGCGCCTTTTCCATCCGCTCAGGTTGCTGATTTATGTTCGAAAACCTCTTACAAAATCTGGGGCTCTCCGCCTTCAGCCTCAAGGGCTTCGGTCCTTTGCTGTTGGAAGGCACCTGGATGACCATCAAATTATCGGCGTTGTCGCTGCTGGTGGCCGTGTTGCTCGGCCTGATCGGCGCCAGTGCCAAGCTGTCCAAAGTCAAACTGGTGCGCCTGCCAGCCCAGCTCTACACCACGCTGATTCGCGGGGTGCCGGATCTGGTGCTGATGCTGCTGATCTTCTACAGCCTGCAAACCTGGCTGACTTCGCTCACCGACTACATGGAATGGGAATACATCGAAATCGACCCGTTCAGCGCCGGGGTGCTGACCCTGGGCTTCATTTATGGGGCGTATTTCACCGAGACCTTCCGTGGCGCGATCCTCGCCGTACCGCGCGGTCAGGTCGAAGCGGCCACCGCCTATGGCCTCAAGCGTGGCCAGCGTTTTCGTTTCGTGGTGTTCCCGCAAATGATGCGCTTTGCCTTGCCGGGCATCGGCAACAACTGGATGGTGATGCTCAAGGCCACCGCGCTGGTGTCGATCATTGGCCTCGCCGATCTGGTCAAAGCCGCGCAGGACGCCGGTAAAAGCACTTATCAACTGTTCTACTTCCTGGTTCTCGCTGCCTTGATCTATCTGCTGATCACCAGTGCTTCCAACTTCATTTTGCGTTGGCTTGAACGTCGCTACGCCGCCGGTGCCCGGGAGGCCGTACGATGATCGAACTTCTGCAGGAATACTGGAAGGCCTTCCTTTATACCGACGGCAACAACATAACCGGGCTGGCGATGACGATGTGGCTGCTCAGCGCGTCGATTTTCTTTGGTTTCCTGGTGTCGATTCCATTGTCGATCGCTCGGGTTTCATCGCACTTCTACATTCGCTGGCCGGTGCAGTTCTACACTTACCTGTTCCGGGGCACGCCGTTGTATATCCAGCTGCTGATCTGCTACACCGGGATCTACAGCCTGGCGGCGGTACGAGCGCAGCCTTTGCTCGACAGTTTCTTCCGCGATGCGATGAACTGCACGATCCTCGCCTTTGCCCTGAACACCTGCGCCTACACCACGGAGATTTTCGCCGGGGCGATCCGCAGCATGAACCATGGTGAAGTCGAAGCGGCCAAGGCCTACGGACTGACGGGCTGGAAGCTGTATGCCTACGTGATCATGCCTTCGGCGCTGCGCCGTTCGTTGCCGTACTACAGCAATGAAGTGATCCTGATGCTGCACTCGACCACCGTGGCCTTCACCGCGACCATCCCCGACATCCTGAAAGTTGCGCGGGACGCCAACTCGGCGACATTCTTGACCTTTCAGTCGTTCGGCATCGCCGCGCTGATCTACCTGACCATTACCTTCGCGCTGGTCGGCCTGTTCCGCCTCGCCGAACGCCGATGGCTGGCCTTCCTCGGGCCGACTCACTAGGAACCTTGTAATGCGACACCAGATCCATGACCTGCTGGCCCCGCTGCCGGGGACCGCAAGACAGATCCACAGCTTCCACTTCGGCCCGGAGCAGGCTAAAGGCAAGATCTACATCCAGTCGTCGCTGCATGCCGACGAACTGCCCGGGATGCTCGTCGCCTGGCACCTCAAGCAGCGCCTGGCGGAGCTGGAAGCCGCCGGGCGCCTGCGCAGCGAAATCGTGCTGGTGCCAGTGGCCAATCCGGTCGGCCTCGAACAAGTGCTGATGGACGTACCGCTGGGCCGCTACGAACTGGAGAGCGGGCAGAATTTCAATCGCTGGTTTGTCGACCTCAGCGAAGAAATCGGCAACGACATCGAGGGCAAGCTGAGCGATGACCCGCAACGCAACCTTGAGCTGATCCGCGCCAGCCTGCGCAACGCCCTCGCCCGCCAGACCGCCGGCACGCAACTGCAATCCCAGCGCCTGACCCTGCAACGGCTGGCCTGTGACGCCGACATGGTGCTGGACTTGCACTGCGACTTCGAATCAGTGGTTCATCTGTACACCACGCCGGAAGCGTGGCCGCAGGTCGAGCCTCTGGCACGCTACATCGAGTCACAGGCGAGCCTGCTGGCCACCGATTCCGGCGGCCAGTCGTTCGATGAGTGCTTCACCCTGCTGTGGTGGCAACTGAAGGAGCGCTTCGGCGAACACTTCGACATTCCGCTGGGCAGTTTCTCGGTGACCGTCGAACTGCGCGGCCAGGGTGACGTCAATCACCCGATGGCCAGCCGCGATTGCCAGGCCTTGATCGACTACCTGATCCAGTTCGATGCGATCGTCGGCGAAACCAGACCGCAGCCGCCCTTGGCATTCCCGGCCACGCCACTGGCCGGCGTCGAACCGGTGACCACGCCGGTCGGCGGCCTGCTGGTGTACACCGCAACGGCCGGTCAATACCTCGAAGCCGGGCAACAGATCGCCGAAATCATCGACCCGATTCACGACCGGGTCACCCCCATTCATTGCACCAGCGCCGGCGTGATGTACGCCCGCTCGCTGCGACGCATGGCCACTGCCGGCATGGTCATCGCCCATGTTGCGGGCGCTGAAGCCTATCGCAGCGGCTACCTACTTTCGCCTTGAGGATGTCTGTCCCATGTACAAACTGACCGTTGAAGGCCTGCACAAAAGCTATGGCGACCATCAGGTGCTCAAAGGCGTTTCGCTCAAGGCCAAGACCGGCGACGTGATCAGCCTGATCGGCGCCAGCGGCTCGGGCAAAAGCACCTTTCTGCGCTGCGTCAACTTCCTCGAACAACCCAACGACGGCGCCATGAGCCTTGATGGCCAGGCGATCCGCATGATCACCGACCGCCACGGCATGCACGTCGCCGACGCCGATGAATTGCAACGCCTGCGCACGCGTCTGGCGATGGTGTTCCAGCATTTCAACCTGTGGAGCCACATGACCGTGCTGGAAAACATCACCATGGCTCCGCGCCGGGTGCTGGGTTGCAGCAAACAGGAAGCCGACGACCGTGCCCGGCGCTATCTCGACAAGGTCGGCTTGCCGGCGCGGGTCGCCGATCAATACCCGGCGTTTCTCTCCGGAGGCCAGCAACAGCGCGTGGCGATTGCCCGCGCGCTGGCAATGGAGCCGGAGGTGATGCTGTTCGACGAACCGACCTCGGCGCTCGATCCGGAATTGGTGGGGGAAGTGCTGAAGGTGATTCAGGGGCTCGCCGAAGAAGGCCGGACGATGATCATGGTGACTCATGAGATGAGCTTCGCCCGCAAAGTCTCCAGCCAGGTGCTGTTCCTGCATCAGGGATTGGTTGAAGAAGAAGGTGCGCCCGAAGATGTGCTCGGCAACCCGAAAAGCGAACGCCTCAAACAATTCCTCAGCGGCAACCTCAAATAGCCATTAGTGCAAAACCCTGTGGGAGCGAGCTTGCTCGCGAAAGCATTCTGTCAGTCACATTGATTTTGAATGTTCCGCCGCCTTCGCGAGCAAGCTCGCTCCCACAGTGGAGCTCCGCAGCCTACAAAAATCAAACTTGTCCGCCCGCCCCGTGGTCTCTGGAAGAACACCTCCAGAGCGCGCGCAGCCCGCATGGCGAAATCCTCCGACCTCGCAAAAACCTGGTTCAGCGCCCGTGGCTGGAAGCCGTTCGCCTTTCAGAAACAGCTGTGGGCTGCGGTCAAAAACGGCGAATCCGGCTTGCTCCACGCCAGCACCGGGGCCGGTAAAACCTATGCGGTCTGGTTCGCCGCGCTCAATCGCTTTGCCAAATGCGCCGCCGTCGTTGAAACGCCACGCAAACGCAAACCACCGGCCGAACCGCTGACCGTCTTGTGGATCACGCCTATGCGTGCCCTCGCCGCCGACACCGCGCGCGCCTTGCAAAGCCCGGTCGATGATCTGCGCCTGCCGTGGAGCATCGGCCTGCGCACCGGTGACACCAGCAGCAGCGAGCGTGCCCGCCAGAGCCGACGCCTGCCGACAACCCTGATCACCACTCCGGAAAGCCTGACCTTACTACTGGCCCGCGCCGACGCCCGCACCGCGCTCTCGACCCTGCGCATGATCGTGGTGGATGAATGGCACGAACTGCTCGGCAACAAACGCGGCGTGCAGCTGCAACTGGCCCTCGCCCGCTTGCGTCATTGGCAACCCGAGCTGATTGTCTGGGGAATCTCCGCGACCCTCGGTAATCAATCCCACGCCGAGCAGGTGCTGATCCCACAGGGTGGCGGCGTGTGTGTGCAGGGGCAAAGCGAAAAATCGCTGACAGTCGACACCCTTCTCCCGACCGCCATCGAGCGTTTTCCGTGGGCCGGGCACATCGGTCTGAAGATGTTGCCGCAGGTCGTGGCCGAGCTCGATGCCTGCGCCAGCAGCCTGGTGTTCACCAATACCCGGGCGCAGTCGGAAATCTGGTATCAGGCCTTGCTTGAGGCGCGGCCGGACTGGGCCGGGTTGATTGCGTTGCATCACAGCTCATTGTCCCGCGAGACCCGTGACTGGGTTGAGCACGCCTTGAAGGAAGGTCAATTGAAGGCAGTGGTGTGCACGTCGAGCCTGGATCTGGGGGTGGATTTCCTGCCGGTGGAACGCGTGCTGCAAATCGGTTCGGCCAAGGGTGTTGCGCGGTTGATGCAACGCGCCGGGCGCTCGGGCCACGCACCGGGACGCACCTCAAGGGTGACCCTGGTACCGACACACAGCCTTGAACTGATCGAAGCGGCCGCCGCCCGCGATGCTGTCGAGCAACGGCGCATCGAACCGCGCCAGTCACCACACAAGCCACTGGATGTGCTGGTGCAGCACCTGGTCAGCATGGCATTGGGCGGCGGATTTGTTCCTGATGAGCTGTACGAAGAGGTCCGTGGGGCCTGGGCCTATCGTGACCTGACCCCGGCGGATTGGGCCTGGGCGCTGGCTTTCGTACGTCATGGCGGGATGTCTCTGACGGCCTATCCGGATTACCGTCGGGTCGAACCGGACGAACACGGCGTCTGGCGCGTACCCGATGCACGCTTGGCGCGCCGCCATCGCATGAGCATCGGCACGATCGTCAGCGATGCAAGCATTCATCTGAAGTTCTGGAGCAAGGGCGGTGGCGGCAAACAACTGGGCAGCGTCGAGGAAGGTTTTATTGCAAGGCTGAAACCGGGCGACGGGTTTCTGTTTGCCGGGCGTTTGCTGGAGTTGGTGCGGGTGGAAAACATGACCGCTTACGTCAAACGCAGCACCGCGAAAAAAGCCGCCGTGCCACGCTGGAATGGCGGGCGCATGCCGCTCTCCAATGAACTGGCCGAGGCCGTGGTCAGGCGCTTCAGCGCCGCCGCAGAGGGCGCGTTCGCCGGCCCGGAAATGCACGCCTTGCGGCCATTGCTGGACACCCAGACACGCTGGTCTGGCCTGCCCACCACCGATAATTTGCTCGCAGAAGTGCTGAAGTCCCGCGAAGGCTGGCACCTTTTCCTCTACCCGTTCGCCGGTCGTCAGGTGCATCTGGGGCTCGCCAGCCTGTTGGCCTGGCGCGTCAGCCAGCGCCAGCCGCTGACGTTCTCCATCGCGGTGAACGACTACGGGCTGGAATTGCTCAGCGCCACGCCTGTGGACTGGGCCGAGCAACTCGATACCGCGTTGCTCAGCCCCGAACAGTTATTGAAGGATGTGCTCGCCAGTCTCAATGCGGGCGAGTTGGCCCTGCGGCGCTTTCGCGAAATCGCCCGAATTGCCGGGCTGGTGTTCGCCGGTTACCCCGGCGCGCCGAAAAGCACCCGTCAGGTGCAGGCCTCCAGCGGCCTGTTTTTCGAAGTGTTCAAACAATACGACGCCGACAACCTGTTGCTGGCCCAGGCCGGGGAAGAAGTCTTACGAGAAGAACTGGATATTCAACGTCTGGAACAGACACTGGAGCACATCAACCGGATGAAACTCGACATGCATCAGATAAAGCGTCCTACGCCACTGGGGTTTCCACTGCTGGTGGAACGCATGCGCGAAAGCATGAGTTCAGAGAAACTCGCTGACCGCATCAGACGTATGGTCGGTGACCTGGAAAAATCCGCCGACAAGGGCAAATCCCGATGAGCGCGCCCTACCCTGTGCGGTTGGCAGGTGAAGACCTCTGGTTGCTGCCGGAGAAGGCGCTGTACTGGCCAGCGCAACAAGCCTTGCTGATAGCCGATGTGCATTTCGGCAAAGCCGCCGCTTACCGCAGCCTCGGTCAACCGGTCCCGCAAGGCACCACGGCAAGCAATATCGCGGTGATTGATCGATTGCTGGCGAAACTGCCCTGCCGGCAACTGATATTTCTCGGCGATTTTCTGCACGGGCCCGGCTCCCATGCAGCGGGTACGCTAAACGCCTTGGCGCAATGGCGAGCGCGCCACGCCGAACTGCCGATGACACTGATCCGTGGCAATCACGACAAACGCGCGGGCGATCCGCCTGATTCGCTGAATATCCGGGTCGTGCCTGAACCGCTGCTGATAGGACCGTTCGCTTTGCAGCATGAACCGGACCCGCATTCTGAAAGACACGTGCTGGCCGGTCATGTGCATCCCGTGTATCGGCTGCATGGCAAGGGTCGACAAAGTTTGCGCCTGGCGTGTTTCAGGCTCAGCGAAGGCATCAGCCTGCTACCGGCCTTTGGCGCATTTACCGGGGGTTATCCGGTCGAGAAGGAGAAAAGCTGCAGGATTTTCGTCATCGGTGACAACGAAATATGGCCAGTCAGTTGAAGTCGTCGCAGCCCTCGACTGACTGGCCATTGGTTTTCAACGCAGATCAGGCAACCGGTGCCGGTGGCGGCTCGTCCGGAAGGATAGGATCGCCCGGCTCGGTTGGTTGTTCGTTGGGGGTATCGGGGTCGGGCTGACCGGGAATTCCACCGGCCATGCTCAGAGGCGGGTGCGCCAACAATGACCAGGCCAATACGCCAACCTGATTGGGCTCAAGCCTTGCCAGTTCGGCAGTGATTTGCGGATCGATCTTCATAGGGCACTCCTCGGCGAAGGCCCGTTTCGACAGAAACAAAAACGGGCAGTACACCCCATAGAGTGTCTGCCCGCCAAAGAATTCCCGTGATCTGTCGGATGGACGGATCAGGTACGCGGCAAGGTCACGCCACGCTGGCCCTGGTACTTGCCGCCACGGTCCTTGTAGGAAACTTCACATTCCTCGTCGGACTCAAGGAACAGCATCTGTGCCACGCCTTCGTTAGCGTAGATTTTCGCCGGCAGGTTGGTGGTGTTGGAGAACTCCAGGGTCACGTGACCTTCCCACTCTGGCTCGAGCGGGGTGACGTTGACGATGATGCCGCAACGCGCGTAGGTGCTTTTACCCAGGCAGATGGTCAATACATTGCGCGGGATGCGGAAATACTCGACGGTGCTGGCCAGGGCGAAAGAGTTCGGCGGGATGATGCAGACATCGCTGTGGATGTCGACGAAGCTGCCGGCATCGAAGTTTTTCGGATCGACGATGGCCGAGTTGATGTTGGTGAACACCTTGAAATGGTTGGTGCAACGCACATCGTAGCCGTAGCTCGACACGCCGTAGGAGATCACACGGCTGTCGTCGCTGCCGCGCATCTGACGCTCGACGAACGGCTCGATCATGCCGTGTTCCTGCGCCATGCGGCGAATCCACTTGTCCGATTTGATGCTCATGGCGGGTGTCCTGAATAGCGAGGTGGAAAAATTCTGTCCGGCATCTTACCGGGCGCGCCGCCGCGTTCAAAGTGCGGGGTGCAATTCTCGTCGAACACCCTGGAATGACAGGCTCTGGCGACGAACCGTCGCACCGCCGATCCTTAAAACAGAGAAACCTGTGCAAGAAGCATTGGCACGTCTCGGAAAAAGGGTTAAGGTGGCGCCACTGTGCTGCTTGTGTCACTGAGAATCTCTACACGATATGTTGAATTTCGATCCAACCATCTACAAGAATTTTTCCTGCTCTTTGCACTCAGTCTCGGCCAGGGTTCTTCCTGAGTCGCAGTTATCTTTGTTCAAGGAGTTACACCATGTCTAATCGCCAAACCGGTACCGTTAAGTGGTTCAACGATGAAAAAGGCTTCGGCTTCATCACTCCACAATCCGGTGACGACCTGTTCGTTCACTTCAAAGCTATCCAATCCGACGGCTTCAAAAGCCTGAAAGAAGGCCAACAGGTTTCTTTCATCGCTACCCGCGGTCAGAAAGGCATGCAAGCTGAAGAAGTACAAGTTATCTAACTTGTAGCTTCTTTAGAAAAGAGCCCCGCCCTTAAAAGCGGGGCTTTTTTGTGGGCGCTTGTTTTCCAGGCGTAAAAAAAGATCGCAGCCTTCGGCAGCGCCTACAGGATGTACATTAATCCTCTGGAGCTGCCGAAGGCTGCGATCTTTTTGCCTGTGCCTTACCAGGCCACGCCAAACCCTGCGGTATAGCGGGTCTTGTTCAGGTCCGCATCCTGGGTTCCGCTGATGATGTCGCGCTCGGCCTTGAGGTTGAGCGACGCCCAGTCGGTGACCTTGTAGCGCAAGCCCAATTCGGCATCCAGCGCGTAGTTGGCGACGTCGGAGAGCGGCTTGCCCAGCTCGCCACTGGTGAAGAACTCGACTTTCTTGCCAATCAGGTAGCGGTTGTAATCCCACTTCATCGCGACCGAGTAGAAATTGTCCTTGCCGCCATCGCTGTACTCGTAATCGGTACGGTTGAGCAGCGAACCCAGCGAGAACGCGCCCAGTTCGTCATCCCAGAACTGGTAACCCGGACCTGTACCGACCACGCGCTGACGCGACAGCTCTTCGACGTAATCCCGCTTGTAATTCAGACGCCCCTGCCAGAACCACTTGTCGGTCAGGAAGCGGTCGAGGGCGTATTCAGCGCGCCAATTGTTAGTGGTGACCTGTTCGTCCTGCACTTCGCGGTTGTATTCGCCTTCGCCGGTGTGGCGCCAGCGACCATGACGTGCAGTGGTCTTGAAGTCGATGTCATAGTCGTCGGTGTCCTTTTCCGCGCGCTGATAATCCAGGGCGAGGCCGACGTTGCCCTTCCAGACCAGATCCTCGACCACCGGTTTCGGCTTGAGAATCTGCTGAATGCTCGCCAGCTCGACGGTTTTCGGTGCTTCGCCATTGGCCAGGGTGACCTTGCCGTCATCGGCTGCGGTCAGTGACTTGGCTTTTTCACCGGTATAAGCATCCTGTTTGACCAACAACTCTTGATCACTTTCCAGGGTCTTGACCTGTTTCCAGTCGATCGTGACTGCACCCGCATATTGGGTCTGGATCAGCAATTTACCGCCATCGAACAGGGAAATTTTGCCACTGAGCTTGTCACCGTTCTTCAACCAGACGGTATCGGCAAGCAAGGGCGTAGACGCGCTGAAGACAGCAAGGCACAGCAAGGTTCTGGACAACATAAGCGGACTGAGGGCTCAGGATTGCAAAAAAAGATCGGCATTATCCGTAGGAATAATGCCCTGACAAGGACTGACCGGGCGATTTCCATTGAGTTCATTTCTCAATAGCGCTCCGAGGGATTACGCTTGAGTCATCAACATGAGCATGCTCAGGAACCGCGTACGTGACAGACCCGACCCACGCAGACGAAAGCGAAGCGCAAATCCGACGCACGGCGCTCTACTCGACCCTCGCCCAAGTGCCGGAAGGCAAAGTCGTCAGCTATGGCCAGTTGGCTGAACTGGCCGGTTTAGGGCGCGCCGCCCGCTGGGTCGGCCGCACCTTGAGTCAATTGCCAGGTGATACGCGCCTGCCCTGGCACCGTGTGCTGGGTGCCGGCGGTCGGATCAGCCTGCCGGCGGGCAGCCCTTCGGGCGATGAACAACGGGCAAGATTGCGCATGGAAGGCATCACCGTCCTGAACAATCGTGTGGATATTCAGCGCCATGGCTGGCGTCCGGTAGAGCACAGCGGTTAGAGTGCGCGCTTTGTTTTCGCAATCTTGAGGCAGACTTCAGCCCATGCCCCGTAAAACCTGGCGCGCCGCGCTAGCCGCTTATGCCAGTCCTTCGACGCTCGTGCTGTTGTTGCTCGGTTTCGCCGCCGGCCTGCCGTACATGCTGGTGTTCTCTACGCTTTCCGTCTGGCTGCGTGAAGCCGGTGTCGCCCGTGAAACCATCGGCTACGCCAGCCTGATCGGCCTGGCTTACGCGTTCAAATGGGTCTGGTCACCGCTGCTCGACCAATGGCGCCTGCCGTTGCTGGGCAAACTTGGCCGACGACGTTCCTGGCTGGTGCTGTCGCAGACACTGGTGATTCTCGGCCTGATCGGCATGGGCTTCTGTGATCCGCAGAAACACCTGTCCTGGCTGATCGCCATCGCCGTTGTCGTCGCCTTCGCCTCTGCAACCCAGGACATCGCGGTCGACGCCTATCGCCTGGAAATCGCCGATGACAGCCGCCAGGCCGCACTGGCCGCCAGTTACATGTCCGGCTACCGCGTCGCCGCCCTGCTGGCCACGGCCGGTGCACTGTTCTTTGCCGAAGGCTTCGGCTCGACCGGCTTCAACTATCAACACTCGGCCTGGACCGGCACCTATGCCCTGTTCGGGGTGCTGATGATCCCTGCCCTGCTGACCTCGCTGCTGATGCGCGAACCACCCGTACCGCTGCGCACGCAGTTGCAGGCCGGCCGCTACAGTTTTGTGCATCAACTCGCGTCGGTATTCGTACTGATCGTGTTACTGGTGTCGGTACCGGCGATGTTCACCCAGCTCTACAACACCGACTTCGCCGAAGTGTTGTTTGGCACCATGAGCCCGCTCGACCTGTTGCTCGAAGACCGCGCCTTCCTGCGTGCGATCCTTTACACGCTGCTCACCTGGATGTGCCTGTCGGCGATGGGGCGTCGTGGCCTGGCGCCGGTGCTGACTCCGGTCAACGACTTCATCCTGCGCTACCGCTGGCAGGCGCTGCTGTTGCTCGGACTGATCGCCACCTATCGGATGTCCGACACCGTGATGGGCGTAATGGCCAACGTGTTCTACATCGACCAGGGTTTCACCAAGGACCAGATCGCCAGTGTCAGCAAGATTTTCGGCCTGATCATGACCCTTGTCGGCGCGGGCATGGGCGGCCTGCTGATCGTGCGTTTCGGCATCCTGCCGATCCTGTTCATCGGCGGTACGGCCTCGGCGGGCACCAACCTGCTGTTTGTGATGCTCGCCGACATGGGCCCGAACCTGCAGATGCTGGTGGTGACCATTTCCCTCGACAACTTCAGTTCCGGGCTGGCCACCTCGGCGTTCGTCGCCTATCTGTCGAGCCTGACCAACCTCAAGTTCTCCGCGACGCAATACGCCCTGCTCAGCTCGATCATGCTGTTGCTGCCACGCCTGATCGGCGGCTATTCCGGGGTGATGGTCGAGAAGTTCGGTTACCACAACTTCTTCATGATCACCGCGTTGCTCGGCGTACCGACCCTGGTGCTGATTGCCCTGCACTGGTTCCAGGAAAATCGCCGCGAGGGCCCTACGCCCACCCCCGAGCCGGTGCCGACGCCGGTTGCGGAAGAGTCGTAAGACATTTCACCCACGGCGGGAGGAATCCCGCCGTTGGACCTCACCGCCGGCCACGCTTCTGTACGTCAGCAAAACTCGCCGGTACACTGCTCCGTCATTTCCAGTCATAGCAACCGACAACGGCCAACCATGCGCACCAGTCAATTTTTGCTCGCCACACAGAAAGAAACGCCTTCCGATGCGGTCGTGATCAGCCATCAGCTGATGCTGCGCGCCGGCATGATCCGCAAACTTGCCTCGGGCCTGTACACCTGGCTGCCGATGGGCCTGCGAGTCATGCGCAAGGTTGAAGCCATCGTTCGCGAAGAAATGAACGCCGCCGGCTCTCTGGAAGTGTTGATGCCGAGCACCCAACCGGCCGAGCTGTGGCAGGAATCGGGGCGCTGGGACGAATACGGCCCTGAGCTGCTGCGCATCAAGGATCGCCACGGTCGCGACTTCTGCGCGGGCCCGACCCACGAAGAAGTGATCACCGATCTGATGCGCAACGAGTTGAGCAGCTACAAACAGCTGCCAATCAACCTGTACCAGATCCAGACCAAATTCCGTGACGAAATCCGCCCACGCTTCGGTTTGATGCGCGGCCGCGAATTCATCATGAAGGACGCCTACTCCTTCCACGCCGACCAGGCATCGCTGCAGGTCACCTATGACCGCATGCACCAGGCGTACTGCAACGTGTTCACCCGCCTGGGCCTGAAATTCCGTCCGGTTGAAGCCGACAACGGCTCGATCGGTGGCGCCGGTTCGCACGAATTCCACGTACTGGCCGAATCCGGCGAAGACGATATCGTCTTCAGCAACGGTTCCGACTACGCGGCGAACATCGAAAAAGCCGAAGCGGTGCCACGCGAAACTTCGCGCGCCGCTCCGACCGAAGAGCTGCGCCTGGTCGATACGCCAGACACCAAGACCATCGCGGCGCTGGTGGAGAAATTCAATCTGCCGATTGAAAAGACCATCAAGACCCTGATCGTGCGCGCCGAAGAAGAAGGCAAGCTGATCGCGCTGGTCATCCGTGGCGACCACGAACTCAACGAAATCAAGGCTGCCCAGCAACCTGGCGTGGCCAGCCCGCTGGTCATGGCCACCGATGCCGAACTGCGTGACGCCATCGGCGCCGGCGCCGGTTCCCTCGGCCCGCTGAACCTGCCATTGCCGATCATCATCGACCGCTCGGTCGAGCTGATGAGCGACTTCGGTATCGGCGCGAACATCGACGACAAGCACTACTTCGGCGTGAACTGGGAGCGTGACCTGCCGGTTCCGACCGTCGCCGACCTGCGCAACGTCGTGGCCGGCGATCCAAGCCCGGACGGCAAAGGTACCCTGGAAATCAAGCGCGGCATCGAAGTCGGGCACATCTTCCAGCTGGGCAACAAGTACAGCAAGGCGATGAAGTGCGAAGTGCTGGGCGAGAACGGCAAGCCTGTCACCCTGGAAATGGGTTGCTACGGCATCGGCGTGTCCCGCGTGGTTGCCGCCGCCATCGAGCAGAACAACGACGAAAACGGCATCATCTGGAGCGACACCCTGGCGCCGTTCCAGATCGCTCTGGTACCGCTGCGTTATGAAACCGAGCAGGTGCGCGAAGCCACCGACAAGCTGTACGCGGAACTGACCGCTGCCGGCTTCGAAGTGCTGCTGGACGATCGCGACAAGAAAACCAGCCCGGGCATCAAGTTCGCGGACATGGAGCTGATCGGCATTCCGCACCGGATCGTGGTCAGCGACCGCGGTCTTGCCGAAGGCAACCTGGAATACAAGAGCCGTACCGAGGCCGAAGCGCAAGCGCTGCCGGTCGCCGATGTAGTGCCCTTCCTTCAGGCCCGTATCCGCCGCTGATTCCAGATAGAGACCTCATGTTCAAGCGAAACACCTTGGGCCTCGGTGGCACCGCCCTGTGCGGTGCCCTGCTGGTCAGCGGCTGTGCCAATCACATGTCACAGCGCAGCGAGCACGAAGAGCGGGTCGAGCGCAAACTGCTCGACCACAGCCTGCAGATCGATGTCGGTGAGCCCAAGGAGCTTGAGCTGCCGCAGCGACGCGTGAAAATCAACGAACAGAAGACCTTCGAAGTCACCGAGTTCGAAGTCACCCGTCGTTACGACCGTTACACGCCTTACCAACCCTGGCGGGAGGTCTACGAGATTCCGCTCGGCGCGGTGGCCGTGGTGGCCGGTATCGGCGCGAATGTGGTCAATGTCTTCGCTCTGGGTAACCTGCCGGACAGCGTGACCAAGGATTGGCTGAACTACGGCATTGCCGGGGTCAACCCGTTCATGAACGTGCAGTCCCATGGGCGTGCGCAACAGAACCTGGCCGGCATAGATGAAGTCCAGCGCGACAAGCGCATGGAGTATTCGAGCCTGCCGTGGAGCGAGCGGCCGGTGCAGGTCAAGGCCGGCAAACAGACCTTCGACATGACCACCGACCGCAACGGCGTGCTGCGCCTGAACCTGCTGGACAGTCCGTTCGCCGAAAATGACCTCAATCATGTCGGCAAACTGCAGATCAGCGTCGAGGACGGCAAGGATGACGTGCACAGCGACTCGTCCCTGACCATCAGCAGCCACCTGCGCAGCAAGTTGCTGGAAGCGCACGGGCTGATTTACGACGATCTGGAAGACGACGAAGTGAGTCAGTGGGTCCACCGGGTCAAACGTCTGTCGGAACTGGGGCTGGAAGAAGAAGCCAGCGAGCTGGAACAAAGCCTGATCGAACTGACCCGTAACGATCCTGAGTTGCAGACCGAGTTTCTCAAGTCGCTGACCAAGGATGCCGGGCGCCTGGTGGCGGATCCGGGACCGAATTAAAAGCTAAAAGCATCGCGGGCAAGCCCGCTCCCACAGTGTTTAATGGTGAAACACACATTGTGTGAACTCCAAAAATCCCTGTGGGAGCGGGCTTGCCCGCGATGACCATCCGAAATTTGTCGCAAAACTACCGCTCAAACAACTCCATCTGCTCAAACCCGCCGCGCAAATCCTCCAGCCTTACCCCGACCCCGAGCAACCGCACCGGTTTCCCGCCGCGATTGAACGCCTGCGTCAGCATCAACTGATAACTGCCCAGATCGCGCCCTGCCCCGGCCTGCTCCAGCGTGGTCTGGGTAAAGTCATGGAATTTCACTTTGACGAATGGCTTGCCCGGTCGATAACTGCTGTCGATGCGCGTCATGCGGGTTTTCAGGGTTTCCAGCAGTTCGGGCAATTTATCCAGGCAACTGCGCAGATCCGGCAGGTCAACGTCGTAGGTGTTTTCGACGCTGATCGACTGACGCCGACTGTCATTGTGCACTTGCCGGTCATCAATCCCGCGGGCCAGGCTCCAGAGTCGCTCGCCAAAACTGCCGAATTCGCGCACCAGCGCCAGTTTGCCCCACTCACGCAACTGCAGGCAGTCGACGATACCAAGCTTGCCCAGCCGGTCGGCGGTGACCTTGCCGACGCCGTGCAACTTGCTCACTGGCAAACCGCTGACAAAGTCCTCGACCTGGTCCGGGGTGATCACGAACAAGCCGTTGGGCTTTTTCCAGTCGCTGGCGATCTTTGCCAGAAACTTGTTTGGCGCCACGCCGGCGGAAACGGTGATGTGCAACTGATTGGAGACGCGTCGGCGGATGTCCTGGGCAATGCGCGTGGCGCTGCCGCCGAAATGCGCGCTGTCAGACACGTCGAGGTAAGCCTCATCCAGCGACAGTGGCTCGATGAGGTCGGTGTAGTCGGCAAAGATCGTGTGAATTTCCTTCGATGCTTCCCGGTACGCATCCATGCGCGGCTTGACGATGGTCAGGTCCGGGCACAGCTTCAAGGCATGCCCGGAGGCCATGGCCGAGCGCACGCCGTACGCCCGCGCCTCATAGTTACAGGTGGCAATCACCCCGCGCCGGTCCGCCGACCCTCCCACTGCCAATGGCTTGCCCGCCAGCCGCGGGTCATCGCGCATCTCGATGGCGGCGTAGAAACAGTCACAGTCGATGTGGATGATTTTTCGCTGAGTCATGTCAGAAAAGGGAACGTGGCGAACCGGATCAGCAGTATCTCACTGAGACCTGTATATAGCACCAGTGGTTTGAATGTTCTTTCCCAGCGGTAGGAAAAGTCCTTTGAATTTGTTTTTTCAATTGAAACTGAGCACCCAATAGAGCTGAAAGCCTTGCCCCACCTGCCCTACGGCAGGACAAGGCACCTGTGAAGGAACGCTAACCGATTGAACCTCAAGAGATTTTATCCAAATCCAGGTTGACACTCCGGCGATCCTCTGTAGAATGCCGACACACAGACGCGGGATGGAGCAGTCTGGTAGCTCGTCGGGCTCATAACCCGAAGGTCGTCGGTTCAAATCCGGCTCCCGCAACCAAACATCAAAAAAGGCTACTCGAAAGAGTGGCCTTTTTTGTGCACGTGTGTTTTTGCAGATCGACCTGCCCACAATGCTGCAGGCAAACAGGAATTCGTTGTATTTCCGAAACTTAACCCATGACCTGCGACCGTTTGCCGCGATTTCACGCTTATTTGACCCTTTTCGGGATTAGCGGTTGACACTCAGCCGTTCGCCTGTAGAATGCCGCCACACAGACGCGGGATGGAGCAGTCTGGTAGCTCGTCGGGCTCATAACCCGAAGGTCGTCGGTTCAAATCCGGCTCCCGCAACCAAACATCAAAAAAGGCTACTCGAAAGAGTGGCCTTTTTTGTATCTGTTGAAAAAGTCCTTTCGCAACAATGATCTGTCACTGTGCAGTGAATCGTCCAGGATCATCAGACCCGCCCACTTGCGACTATGCTTTGCGTCGCGGGCAAGCAGTCTGCAATCCATGACTGCCCTCGCCGATACCCGGTGAGAGGCGTAGTATTTTGTGATTATTTTTTTCTACAGGGATTGGTAACTTGGCTGGATACCCCCATCCTGTCGCGCACAATCCAAGAGGTGATTGATGCGCGCCAACTCGTCTGATCCACAAGACACCGTCACAGCGGAAAATCCGATCAAACCCGAGCGTTTGCGCTTGCTGGATCGGCTGAGCAAATACCGTCAACCCATCGGTCTGGTGGTCACGCTGCTGCTGTTTACGATTGCGCTGATTGCCTGTCGTCATCTGCTCGTCGAACTCGATCTCGACGCGCTGCACGACTCGATTCTCGACGTGCCGAAACCGGCCCTGCTCGGTGCATTCGGTGCCACCGTCGTCGGTTTCATCATTCTGCTGGGCTACGAATGGTCGGCCAGCCGCTACGCCGGGGTCACCTTGCCACCGCGCACACTGGCGCTGGGCGGCTTCACCGCGTTTGCGATCGGCAATGCCATCGGCCTGTCGCTGCTGTCCGGCGGCTCGGTGCGCTACCGTTTATACGCACGACTGGGACTGGGGGCGTCGGAAGTCGCGCACATGACCCTGTTTGCCAGTCTGTCGCTGGGCTGCGCGTTGCCGCCGCTGGCTGCGCTCGCCACGCTGAGCGACCTGCCCGCCGCGTCCCAGGCGCTGGGATTGTCGCAAGGCCTGCTCGGCACCGTCGCGGTGACCGTGTTGCTGGCTGGCGCCATTCTCGCAATCGGCATCTATCGTCGGCGCCTGCCGGAACAACCCTACCGCGACAACCTGTTGGTCAAGGCTGGCCGCCGCACACTGCGCCTGCCGGGCCGTCGCCTGACGTTCCTGCAACTGGTCATCACCGCGCTCGACGTGGCTGCCGCTGCCACCGTTCTGTACCTGTTGCTGCCGGAAGCACCGCCGTTTGGCGCCTTCCTGCTGGTGTACCTGCTGGCCCTGGCGGCGGGTGTACTCAGCCATGTCCCGGGTGGCGTGGGGGTGTTCGAAGCGATTCTGCTCGCCGCCTTCGCCGATAAACTCGGCGCCGCGCCTCTGGCTGCTGCGCTGCTGCTGTATCGGCTGATCTACGTGGTGCTGCCGCTGCTGGTGGCCTGCGTTCTGCTGCTGATCAACGAAGGTCAGCGCCTGTTCCAGACCCAGACCATGCGCGCCGCGTCTGGCCTGGCCGCGCCGATTCTGGCGGTACTGGTGTTCCTGTCCGGCGTCGTGCTGCTGTTCTCCGGCGCCACACCGGAAATCGACACTCGCCTTGAACACATCGGTTTCCTGATCCCGCATCGCCTGGTCGACGCCTCGCACTTCGGCGCCAGCCTGATCGGCGTGCTCTGCCTGTTGCTGGCCCAGGGCCTGCGTCGGCGCCTGTCGGCCGCGTGGATGCTGACCACCATTCTGTTGCTGGTGGGCGCCCTGCTCTCGCTGCTCAAAGGCTTCGACTGGGAAGAAGCGACCCTGATGACGCTGACGGCGGCCCTGCTCGGGGTGTTCCGTCGCTCCTTCTATCGTCCGAGCCGCCTGACCGAACTGCCCTTCTCGCCGCTGTATCTGGTGTCCAGCCTCTGCGTGCTGGGCGCCTCGACCTGGCTGCTGCTGTTCGCCTATCAGGACGTACCGTACAGCCATCAGCTGTGGTGGCAATTCACCCTCGACGCTGACGCCCCACGGGGTCTGCGTTCGCTGCTCGGTGCCGCCGTGCTGTTGCTGGTGATTTCCCTGACCTGGCTGTTGCGCACCGCACGTCCGGTCATTCATCTGCCGACACCGGACGAACTCGATCGCGCAGCAAAGATCCTCATGGCTTCGGCGCAACCTGACGGCGGCCTCGCGCTGACCGGTGACAAGGCGCTGCTGTTCCACCCCAACGACGAGGCGTTCCTGATGTACGCGCGTCGTGGCCGCAGCCTGGTGGCGCTATACGACCCGATCGGTCCTGGTCAGCAACGCGCTGAAATGATCTGGCAGTTCCGTGACCTGTGCGACATCCATCACACACGGCCGGTGTTCTATCAGGTGCGCGCAGAAAACCTGCCCTACTACATGGACATCGGCCTGACCGCGATCAAGCTCGGCGAAGAGGCCCGCGTCAATCTGCAGCGCTTTGACCTGGAAGCCAAGGGCAAGGAAATGAAGGATCTGCGCTACACCTGGAACCGTGGCACCCGCGATGGCCTGTCGCTGGAAATCCATGAGCCGGGTCAGGCGCCGATGGACGAGCTGAAAGTGATTTCCGATGCGTGGCTGACCGGCAAGAACGTGCGTGAGAAAGGTTTCTCCCTCGGCCGTTTCAGCGACGATTACCTGAAGCATTTCCGCATTGCGGTGATTCGCTTCGAAGGCCGTCCGGTGGCGTTCGCCAACTTGCTCGAGACTTACAGCCACGACCTGGCCAGCCTCGACCTGATGCGCGCGCACCCGGATGCCCCGAAGCTGACCATGGAATTCATGATGGTCGGCCTGATTCAACACTATAAGAGTCACGGATACGCGCGCTTCAGCCTGGGCATGGTGCCGTTGTCAGGGTTGCAACCCCGGCGCGGTGCACCGCTGACCCAGCGTCTGGGCTCGATGGTTTTCCGCCGTGGTGAGCAGCTGTACAACTTCCAAGGCTTGCGCCGCTTCAAAGACAAGTTCCAGCCTGACTGGGAACCCCGTTATATGGCCGTGCCCGCGGGACTTGATCCGCTGGTGGCGCTGGCCGACACTGCTGCCCTGATCGCGGGCGGCTTGACTGGATTGGTGAAACGCTGATGATTCAACGCTCCCTGAAGTACATCCTGGCCGCATTGATTGTGCTGGCCGTGATTGTCGGCGGCGGTTACTGGTACCTCAAACGTCCGGCCCCCCAACCGACCCTGCAACCGCTGACGGCCGCCGACGGCACCGTCATGACCCGCGTGATCCCGGGCACCCAGCCCAAGGCGCAGGTGCTGGTAGCGGTCAATGACGACCAGAAGCTGACCGACAACCAACTGAGCACCCTGAGCCGCAGCGCCTCGGCGCAGATCGTTCAGGTGATTCTGCCCAAGGACTGCCTGCAACAAAGCCGCGCCCTGCAGACCGGCCTGCGCGAACTGAACGGCCCCGCTACGCTGGTCAGCGGTATCGGCCCTGGCGCCGTGCTGGCGTGGCGCTGGTTGTCCGAGCAGAAGGACGACAAGGCCCAGGCCATCTCGGTTGACCTGGCGCTGGAAAAACCCGGCTGCACCCACCTGCTGCCAAAATCTGCGGCTCACGGCCACTGGCTGGTGGCGTGGAACGACAACCCGGACGACACCAGCGCCGGTTTCGTGCGCGATCAACCAAACGCCGAAACCAGCATCAGCGACTACGACATCAACCTGCCGCAAGTGCTGAACAACGAACTGCGCAAGATCCTCGTCGGCGGCGACAAGGCCAACGGCGGCCTGGCGATTCCGGTGGTGGAAGTGCCGGCAGGCCAGGCGAAAGACACCGTGACCCTGTTCCTCTCCGGTGACGGCGGCTGGCGCGACCTCGACCGCGATGTGGCCGGCGAGATGGCCAAGATCGGCTACCCGGTGGTCGGCATCGACACCCTGCGCTACTACTGGCAGCACAAGAGCCCGGAGCAAAGCGCGCTGGACCTGACCGAACTGATGCAGCACTACCGGCAGAAATGGGGCACCAAGCGCTTCATCCTGACCGGTTACTCGTTCGGTGCCGATGTCCTGCCGGCGATCTATAACCGCCTGCCGGACACCGAGCAGCAGCGCGTCGACGCAATCATCCTGCTGGCCTTCGCCCGCACCGGCAGCTTCGAAATCGAAGTCGAAGGCTGGCTCGGCAACGCCGGCAAGGAAGCCGCCACCGGTCCGGAAATGGCCAAGCTGCCGGCCGCCAAAGTGGTGTGCATCTATGGCGCCGAAGAAACCGATGAAAGCGGCTGCACCGACAAGACTGCCGTCGGCGAAGCGGTGAAATTGCCCGGCGGCCACCACTTCGACGAGAACTACCCGGCGCTGGCCAAGCGTCTGGTGGACTTGATCGAGAAGCGTCAGAGCAAGGATCAGCCGGCAGAGTGATTCGAGCCGGCGACACGAAAAGCCCCCGCAGCCTTACGGTTGCGGGGGCTTTTTACATGCCGCCGAACACCAAGAAACCAATGTGGGAGCGGGCTTGCTCACGAATGAGGTGGATCAACCGGCAGATTCGTAAATCTGACATTGCGCCTTCGCGAGCAAGCCCGCCCCCACTGGGTTCATTTCGTGCCTGACGTTTAGATTCGCTTGCACCTGGTCTCGCAATATCGGATGGCGCCCACAGACCTTGTAGGCAAACTCCGAATCTCATATTTGAACGGCTAGCTCCACTATTGGGCTGTTTTTCGACGGGATACTCTGCGGACGTCGCTGGCTCATTCAGCGATCAGGTGTGGTAACCCGGAGCAACCAGCGCGACAGCGCGTCCATCAAGTCATGGCAGCTGCGCGTGGGACGCCTGCGGGCGTGCCCCTTTCCTCGGTTCCCGGTTTATCACCCTGCGTACAGCTGCCTCCCTTTCGCGAGGTAACGAAAGTCGCGGCACTTCGAACCAAGGAGTAACACGATGACCGAAACTGATCTGTACGGACTCGCACACCTTAAAACCATCGGCTTCACCCCCTTCCTCTACCACTCGGATCAAGCGTTTTTCAACGTCCGCTCCGGCATCCCGATCATTGATGCCTTGTCCCAATCCTCCGACTTGCTATACCTCGCCAAATCCTTCGCCGAGGACGCGGCCTTCATCAAAGACACCGACCGCCATGCCTGGGCTGCGCATTACCTGACGGTGATGGGCAAAGCTTTGCTGGATGATGTGATTCAGACACTGATGCCACGATCTGTGCGGGCCAATGCCGAATCTGAAGACATGCCTGATCGCAGGTAACACCACGGCCCTTTGTGAGAACGGGGTCTGCGGTGAATGTGGGGTTTATACAAAGCCACAAAAAAGCCCCCGCCAGCCACAAGGCTGACGGGGGCTATCAGTAGATGCAGAGCTACATCTCGACCTGCGTCCCCAGTTCAATCACCCGGTTCAACGGCAGATTGAAGAAGCGCAAGTTGCCATTGGCATTCTTCAACATGAACGCAAACAGCGCTTCACGCCAACGGGCCATGCCTTCGAGTTTCGAGGCGATCACCGTTTCGCGGCTGAGGAAGTAGGTGGTGCGCATCGGGCTGAAGTCCAGGTCATCCAGATGGCACAACTTCAGTGCCAGCGGCACGTCCGGCTCATCGGTGAAGCCGAAGTGCAGGATCACCCGGAAGAAGCCTTCGCCGTGGGCCTCGACTTCGAAGCGACGCGATGGCGGCACACGCGGGATGTCTTCGTAGACCACCGTCAACAGCACCACTTGCTCGTGCAGCACCTGGTTATGCAGCAGGTTGTGCAACAGTGCGTGCGGCACGGCGTCGGAGCGTGCGGTGAGGAACACCGCAGTGCCCTGCACGCGGTGCGGCGGTTGCACGCGGATGCTGCTGATGAAGATCGGCAGCGGCAGCGCGCCTTCGTCGAGACGATCGACCAGCAGTTCCTTGCCGCGTTTCCAGGTGGTCATCAGGACGAACAGCACGATCCCCGCGAGTACCGGGAACGCACCGCCCTGAATGATCTTCGGCACGTTGGCCGCGAAGAACATGCCATCGACCAGCAGGAAGCCGAGCAGAATCGGCACGGCCAGCAGCGGTGGCCATTTCCACAGCAGCAGGATCACCGCCGCCACCAGAATGCTGGTGATCAGCATGGTGCCGGTCACCGCCACACCGTAGGCAGACGCAAGTGCGCCGGAGGATTCGAAACCGATCACCAGCAGGATCACGCCGACCATCAGCGCCCAGTTCACCGCACCGATGTAGATCTGCCCCTGTTCGGCACTGGAGGTGTGCTGAATGTGCATGCGCGGGATGTAGCCGAGTTGAATCGCCTGGCGGGTCAGCGAGAACGCACCGGAAATCACCGCTTGCGAAGCGATCACCGTGGCCAGGGTGGCCAGCACCACCAACGGCACCAGCGCCCAGTTCGGCGCCAGCAGGTAGAACGGGTTACGCGCCGCTTCCGGGTTTTCCAGCAGCAAGGCGCCCTGGCCGAAGTAGTTCAGCACCAGCGCCGGCAACACCAGCGCCAGCCAGGCGCGGGCAATCGGCTTGCGACCGAAGTGGCCCATGTCGGCGTACAACGCTTCGGCGCCGGTCAATGCCAGCACCACCGCGCCGAGAATCGCCACTCCCATGCCCGGATGCACTATGAAGAACCGCACACCCCAGATCGGGTTCAGCGCATTCAGCACTTCAGGGTGTCTGACGATCCCGCTGACACCCAGACCGCCCAGCACCAGAAACCACGCCACCATCACCGGACCAAACAGCTTGCCGATGCGATCGGTGCCATGCTTCTGGATCAGAAACAACCCGACCAGCACCACCAGTGCCATCGGCACCACCCAGCGCTCCAGACCATCAAACGCCAATTCCAGCCCCTCGACCGCCGACAACACGGAAATGGCCGGGGTAATCATGCTGTCGCCGTAAAACAGCGCGGCACCGATCAACCCCAGAATCACCAGCACCGCCTGCAATTTCGGGTAGCGGCCCGATGCACGTCGCGCCAGGGCAGTCAGTGCCATGATCCCGCCTTCACCCTGGTTGTCGGCGCGCAGTACGAACAACACGTACTTGATCGTGACTACCCAGATCAGCGACCAGAAAATCAACGCCAGAATCCCGAAGACTCCGTCGTGATTGACCGGCACCCCATAATGACCGGCGAACACCTCTTTGAGGGTGTACAACGGGCTCGTGCCGATGTCGCCGTAAACCACCCCGACTGCCGCGACCAGCATGCTCAGCGGTTTTGCAGCCGAATGCTCGGCGCCCGCCGCCTGACTACTTGCCTGACCCATCCAACACTCCTACTTCTCAGAACCGGCTTCTTTGAATGAAGCACTATGCTTTGTGGTGCAGCATGCGCTGTTTTACCCGTTGTTACAGACGTTTTGTTGACTGTAAAAAATTGGTAAAGCTCAACGGCGCGAAGCATAGCGCAGCACTCGTCGTATTTCCCTGCATAAAGCTGGTCAAGTGCGTTGCTCACCGCTAGAATTGCGCACTTTTTGATCAGAGGCGCCGTTCAAGCGCCCATCCGTCGGCTTCCACACCAGGCAAGCGACGTCACAAAACACCGAGGTTAGACATGTCCACCACTCCTGCGCCGGCCAATCCCAAGGTTGGCTTCGTATCTCTGGGTTGCCCGAAAGCACTGGTCGACTCCGAGCGCATCCTGACCCAGCTGCGCATGGAAGGCTATGACGTGGTGTCCACCTATCAGGACGCCGATGTCGTGGTGGTCAACACCTGCGGTTTCATCGACTCGGCCAAGGCTGAATCGCTGGAAGTGATCGGTGAAGCGATCAAGGAAAACGGCAAGGTGATCGTCACCGGTTGCATGGGCGTGGAAGAAGGCAATATCCGCGACGTACACCCGAGCGTGCTGGCCGTGACCGGTCCGCAGCAGTACGAGCAAGTGGTCAATGCCGTGCACGAAGTCGTGCCGCCGCGTCAGGATCACAACCCGCTGATCGACCTGGTGCCGCCGCAAGGCATCAAGCTGACGCCGCGCCACTACGCCTACCTGAAAATTTCCGAAGGCTGCAACCACAGCTGCAGCTTCTGCATCATCCCGTCGATGCGCGGCAAACTGGTCAGCCGTCCGGTCGGCGACGTGCTCGACGAAGCCCAGCGTCTGGTCAAGTCCGGCGTCAAAGAGCTGCTGGTGATCTCGCAAGACACCAGCGCCTACGGCGTTGATGTGAAATACCGCACCGGTTTCTGGAATGGCGCGCCGGTGAAAACCCGCATGACCGAACTCTGTGAAGCGCTGAGCACCCTCGGCGTCTGGGTGCGTCTGCACTACGTTTACCCGTACCCGCACGTTGACGAGCTGATCCCGCTGATGGCCGCCGGCAAGATCCTGCCGTACCTGGACATCCCGTTCCAGCACGCCAGCCCGAAAGTGCTGAAGGCAATGAAACGCCCGGCGTTCGAAGACAAGACTCTGGCGCGGATCAAGAACTGGCGCGAAATCTGCCCGGACCTGATTATCCGTTCGACCTTCATCGTCGGCTTCCCGGGCGAAACCGAAGAAGACTTCCAGTACCTGTTGAACTGGCTGACCGAAGCCCAGCTCGACCGTGTCGGCTGCTTCCAGTACTCGCCGGTAGACGGCGCACCCGCCAACGATCTGGACCTGGAAGTGGTCCCGGACGACGTCAAGCAGGATCGTTGGGAGCGCTTCATGGCGCACCAGCAAGCGATCAGCTCGGCACGCCTGCAGATGCGCATCGGCCGCGAGATCGAAGTGCTGGTGGACGAAGTCGACGAGCAAGGCGCAGTGGGCCGCTGCTTCTTCGACGCCCCGGAAATCGACGGCAACGTGTTCATCGACAACGGCAGCAACCTCAAGCCGGGCGACAAGGTCTGGTGCAAAGTGACTGATGCTGACGAATACGATTTGTGGGCTGAGCAGATCTGATCTGAACGTCAAAAGCCCCTCACCCTAGCCCTCTCCCAGAGGGAGAGGGGACTGATCGAGGTGCTCTTCAGAATGACAGCGACTTGAAATATCGAGTTGAACTCAGGTTTTGAACAGCATGAAGATCAGCTCCCTTCCCCCTCGCCCCCTCTGGGGGAGAGGGTTGGGGTGAGGGGGAGAGATCTTGCTGGCCACAGAAATAGCCAGCCAGACACCGCAACAAATACAGAAGGCCCCGCTCTTTTTTACGAGATGCGGGGCTTTTTTACGGCTATCGTTTGCTGGGGGAAGGACTCCCGCTTATCCACATTAGAAGAGGCAGACGGGCATGCGTCAGCATTCGGTCATCCATACGCCGAAACTCAGCGATTATCAGGAACTGACCCGGGTCTGGGAGGCCTCGGTCCGCGCGACCCATGATTTTCTGCCGGACAGCTACATCGAGCTGCTGCGCAATCTGGTGCTGACCCGCTACCTCGATGCGGTGATGCTGATCTGCACCAAGGACGCTCAGCAGCGCATCACCGGGTTCGCCGGGGTCGCGGCGGGCAAGATCGAGATGCTGTTCATTGATCCCGCCCATCGGGGCCAGGGCCTGGGCAAAAAACTGCTCACCTACGCCATGCAACACCTGAACGCCGATGAACTCGACGTCAACGAACAGAACCCCCAGGCGCTGGGCTTTTACTTCAAGCAGGGCTTCGAAGTGATCGGCCGCTCGGAAGTCGATGGCATGGGCCAGCCGTATCCGTTGTTGCATATGCGTTTACGGCAGAACCAGCAGCGCTCCAGTAACGGCTGACACACCATGGCCAGCTCCCACAAGGAATACGAACACCGTGTAAATGGAACCGGACTTAACCGGCACCACACAGGTACAATGCCCACCCCTTTTTTGTTACGGCCCTGTCATGACTGACCCGATTCGCCTCTCCAAACGCCTCATCGAACTGGTGGGTTGCTCCCGCCGCGAGGCCGAGCTGTTCATCGAGGGCGGCTGGGTCACCGTGGACGGCGAAGTCATCGACGAGCCGCAATTCAAGGTGGGCGACCAGAAAGTCGAGCTCGACAAGGACGCCAAGGCCACCGCGCCGGAGCCGGTGACGATTCTGCTGAACGTGCCGGCGGGTATGGATGTCGACACCGCCATGCAATCGCTGAGCGCCGAGACCCTCAGCGAGGAGCACCGCTATGGCAAACGCCCGTTGCGCGGACATTTCCTGCGCCTGACCGCCAGCGCCGACCTGCAGCCCAAGGCCAGCGGCCTGCTGGTGTTCACCCAGGACTGGAAGATCCTGCGCAAGCTCACTGCCGATGCGGCCAAGATCGAGCAGGAATACGTGGTCGAAGTCGAAGGTGACATGGTCGCCCACGGCCTCAACCGCTTGCAGCACGGCCTGACTCACAAGGGCAAGGAGCTGCCGCCGGTCAAGGCCAGCTGGCAGAACGAAAACCGCCTGCGCTTCGCCATGAAGAATCCGCAGCCGGGGATCATTGCCCAGTTCTGCGAAGCGGTGGGCCTGAAGGTCATCGGCATCCGCCGCATCCGCATTGGCGGCGTCTCGATCGGCAAAGTCCCGGTCGGCCAGTGGCGCTATCTGTCCGGCAAAGAGAAGTTCTAAGGCTTCCGCTGCCGCCACACATTCCGGCAGTACGCCCGCGTGCTGCCCACAACGCTTATCAGGAATACCGACATGGTTCATAACGACGTACTGCGCAGCGTGCGCTACATGCTCGACATCAGCGACAAGAAAGTGGTCGAGATCATCAAACTCGGCGGCATGGACGTCACCCTTGCCGACGTGGTGACCTGGCTCGACAAGAAAGAAGAAGACGAAGAAGGTTTCGTGCGTTGCCCGGACGAAGTCATCGCGCACTTCCTCGACGGTCTGGTGATCTTCAAGCGTGGCAAGGACGAAAGCCGTCCGCCGCAGCCGATCGAAGTCCCGGTCACCAACAACATCATCCTGAAAAAGCTGCGTGTGGCCTTCGAGCTGAAAGAAGACGACATGCACGCGATCCTCAAGGCCGCCGAGTTTCCGGTGTCCAAGCCTGAGCTGAGCGCGCTGTTCCGCAAGGTCGGCCACACCAACTACCGTCCGTGCGGCGACCAGTTGCTGCGCAATTTCCTCAAAGGGCTCACGCTGCGCGTCAGAGCTTAAAAGCAGCCCCAAGCTGCAAGCTGCAAGTGGCCACCCTGCTTTTACTTGCCGCTTGCAGCTTGCAACTCGAAGCTGGCCGCATGGCCCCCCATTCCCTGCAAAAATAGTGGCTCCGCTTTTCGTGGCTGACGACTAGGGTGTACTGATCCCTAATCCTCAGGACTCGCCATGCATCCGTACTTCTCCCTGCAAGGCCGCACCGCTCTGGTGACCGGCGGCACCCGTGGTATCGGCAAAATGATCGCCAAGGCTTTTGTCGAGGCCGGCGCCCGTGTTTACGTCTGCTCCCGCGACGCCGAAGCCTGCCATCAAACCGCTGAAGAACTCGGTGCCTTGGGCACTTGTCACGGCGTGGCGGCGAATCTGGCCAGCGAAGACGGCGTGCACGCACTCGCCGCGCGTCTGGGCGAGCAGATCACTCACCTGGATATTCTGGTCAACAACGCCGGCACCACTTGGGGCGCGCCACTGGAGAGTTACCCGGTCAAGGGCTGGGAAAAGGTCATGCAGCTCAACGTGACATCAGTGTTCAGTTGCATCCAGCAGTTTCTGCCGTTGTTGCGCAAGGCCGGTTCGGCAGCGAATCCGGCGCGGATTATCAATATCGGTTCGGTGGCGGGGATTTCCTCCTTTGGCGAGCAGGCTTATGCCTACGGGCCGAGTAAAGCCGCCCTGCATCAGTTGTCGCGGATTCTGGCCCGGGAGCTGGTCAGCCAACACATCAACGTCAACGTGATTGCACCGGGACGGTTTCCGAGCAAGATGACCCGGCATATCGGCAACGATGAGCAGGCGCTGGCCGAGGATACGGCGCTGATCCCGATGAAACGTTGGGGGCGCGAGGAGGAGATGGCGGCATTGGCGATCAGTCTGGCGAGTACGGCCGGCGCCTATATGACCGGGAATATCATTCCGCTGGATGGTGGGTTCAGCCTCTGACATCGGCGGTGCGGCCTTCGCGAGCAAGCTCGCTCCCACATTGGATCTATGGCGTGCACAAGATCCCTGTGGGAGCGAGCTTGCTCGCGAATAGGCCAGCCCTGCCACCACCAGACTTGAGGTTGGACGGGTTATCATGCCCACCCTGCCCCGCCTCGAATTCAAACCATGACTTACAGCGTCTCTCCCATCGGCTACGTGCGCTCCTGCTTCAAGGAGAAGTTCGCCATCCCCCGCCAACCGCAACTGGCCCCCGCTGCCCGTGGTGTGCTGGAACTGGTGGCGCCGTTCGATCAGGGAGATGCCGTGCAGGGTCTGGAGCAGGTCAGCCATGTGTGGCTGCTGTTCCTGTTTCATCAAGCACTGGAAGAAAAACCTCGCCTGAAAGTGCGCCCGCCACGCTTGGGTGGCAACAAATCCATGGGCGTATTCGCCACCCGCGCCACGCACCGACCGAACGGCATCGGCCAATCAGTGGTGAAACTGGACAAGGTCGAAGCCAATCGCCTGTTCATCTCCGGGATCGACTTGCTTGATGGCACGCCGGTTCTCGACATCAAACCCTACGTGCCATACGCCGACATCATCTCCGAAGCCGCCAACAGCATCGCCAGCGCCGCGCCACAGTTGATTGACGTGCAATGGACGGATTCGGCGCTGCAACAGGCGCACACGCACGCTCAGCGCCTCGGCGAGCCGTTGGTTGAGCTGATTGAACAGTGTCTGGCTCAGGATCCGCGCCCGGCGTATCAAACCCCGCTGCCCGAGCGCGAGTACGGCGCGCAATTCTGGGATCTGGACGTGCGCTGGCATTACCCGACACCGGAGCAGATCCGCGTGCTCGAAGTGATCCCCGCCGAGGCGTAATCCCCGGAAACGAAAAAGCCCGCGCTGCCTTCTCAGGCAACGCGGGCTTTTACTGTGTCACCACAACACCAATTGTGGGCGCGGGGCTTACTTCTCGACGAATGCACGCTCGATCAGGTAATCACCCGGCTCGCGCATCCGCGCCGAGATCTTCAGGCCGAAGCTATCGAGCACTTCGCTGGTCTCGTCGAGCATGCTCGGGCTGCCGCAGATCATCGCGCGGTCGTCCTGCGGGTTGATCGGTGGCAGACCGATGTCGCTGAACAGCTTGCCGCTGCGCATCAGGTCGGTCAGACGGCCCTGGTTCTCGAACGGCTCGCGGGTCACGGTCGGGTAGTAGATCAGCTTGTCACGCAGCGCCTCGCCGAAGAACTCGTTCTGCGGCAGGTGCTCGGTGATGAATTCGCGGTAGGCGACTTCGTTGACGTAACGCACACCGTGCACCAGGATCACTTTTTCAAAGCGTTCGTAGGTTTCCGGGTCCTGGATCACGCTCATGAACGGCGCCAGACCGGTACCGGTGCTCAGCAGATACAGGTGCTTGCCCGGATTCAGGTCGTCCAGTACCAAGGTGCCGGTAGGCTTTTTCGAGATGATGATCTCGTCGCCTTCCTTCAGGTGCTGCAGTTGCGAAGTCAGCGGACCGTCAGGCACTTTGATGCTGAAGAACTCGAGATGCTCTTCCCAGTTCGGGCTGGCAATCGAGTAAGCGCGCATAAGCGGGCGGCCGTTGGGCTGTTGCAGGCCGATCATCACGAACTGACCGTTCTCGAAGCGCAGGCCCGGATCGCGGGTGCACTTGAAGCTGAACAGAGTGTCGTTCCAGTGATGAACACTGAGGACACGCTCGTGGTTCATGTTGCTCATGTACGTGGGACTCCTGGATATTGGGTCTGCGCTTGCCTGGAAACGGCCGACGGTGCGCAATTGCATCGCATTCTAATAGCGACGACAATATCTGTTAACTGGATTATTAAGATAAGGGTTATCGGTTATATAGATATGCGATTTACTCTCCGTCAACTGCAAGTCTTCGTCGCCGTCGCCCAGCAGGAAAGCGTATCCCGTGCTGCGGGTCTGCTCAACCTCTCGCAATCGGCTGCCAGCACCTCGATCACCGAACTGGAGCGCCAGTCCAGCTGCCAGCTGTTCGATCGCGCGGGTAAACGCCTGAGCCTCAACGCCCTTGGCAAACAACTGTTGCCGCAAGCGGTGGCCCTGCTCGATCAGGCCAAGGAAATCGAAGACCTGCTCAACGGCAAATCCGGGTTCGGTTCGCTGTCGGTGGGGGCGACGCTGACCATCGGCAATTACCTGGCAACCCTGCTGATCGGCGGTTTCATGCAGCGCCACCCGGAAAGCCAGGTGAAGCTGCACGTACAGAACACTGCCAATATCGTGCAACAAGTCGCCCATTACGAAATTGATCTGGGTCTAATCGAAGGCGATTGCAGCCACCCGGACATCGAAGTGCAGAGTTGGGTCGAGGATGAGCTGGTGGTGTTCTGCGCGCCGCAACACCCGCTGGCCAAACGCGGCAGTGCAACCATGGAAGAATTGACCCACGAGGCGTGGATTCTGCGGGAACAGGGTTCCGGCACGCGGCTGACCTTCGATCAGGCCATGCGTCATCATCGCAGTGCGCTGAATATCCGGTTGGAGCTGGAACACACCGAAGCGATCAAACGCGCGGTGGAATCGGGGCTGGGGATTGGCTGCATCTCGCGGCTGGCACTGCGCGATGCATTTCGGCGCGGCAGTCTGGTGCCGGTGGAGACACCGGACCTGGACCTGGCCCGGCAGTTCTACTTCATCTGGCACAAGCAGAAATACCAGACTTCCGCCATGCGCGAGTTTCTCGAACTGTGCCGCGCTTTCACCGCCGGGGTGCAGCGCAGCGACGAGATCGTCTTGCCAAATATCGCTTAAAGCAGAATCACTGCCCACACCAGGGCAATCATGCTCAGTGCCACGAATTGTGCGGCGCTGCCCATGTCCTTGGCGTTCTTCGACAGCGGGTGCAATTCCAGCGAGATGCGGTCGATGGCCGCTTCCACTGCCGAGTTCAGCAACTCGACGATCAGCGCCAGCAGGCAGACAGCGATCAACACCGCCTGCTCGACACGGCTGACATTCAGGAAAAACGTCAGTGGGATCAACACCACATTGAGCAGCACCAACTGGCGGAATGCCGCTTCACCGGTGAAGGCCGCGCGCAGACCGTCGAGCGAATAACCGGAAGCGTTGAGGATGCGTTTCAGGCCAGTCTGGCCCTTGAAAGGTGACATAAAGTGAAAACCAACCAAAAAGGAGTGGGAAAGCTAGTTCAACAAAAGTCAAAAAAGCGTGAAGTCGCGCGCTTTATCAGCTCGAAATTGACTCAAGTTGTTGCAGAAGCAAGGCCGCCTGAGTCCGGGTGCGCACATTCAACTTGCGAAAGATCGCTGTCACGTGGGCCTTGATGGTCGCTTCCGACACACTCAGCTCGTAGGCAATCTGCTTGTTCAACAACCCTTCGCAGACCATCGTCAGCACGCGGAACTGTTGCGGCGTCAGGCTGGCGAGGCCATCGCTGGCAGCCTTGGCTTCGTCGGACACGCTGACCGCTTCGAAGGCCTGCGGTGGCCAGAACACATCGCCGTCGAGCACTTTGCGCACCGCTTCCTGAATCACGCTCAGGTCGCTGGACTTGGGAATAAAGCCGCTGGCGCCGAACTCGCGGGACTTGACCATGACCGAGGCTTCTTCCTGCGCCGACACCATCACCACCGGAATCTGCGGGTATTGCCCGCGCAGCAGCACCAGGCCGGAGAAACCGTAGGCGCCGGGCATGTTCAGGTCCAGCAGGACCAGATCCCAGTCGGCCTTTTCGGTCAGACGCGCTTCCAGCTCGGCGATACTCGCCACTTCCACCAGCCGTACATCCGGGCCGAGGCCCAGCGTCACCGCTTGATGCAGTGCGCTACGAAACAGGGGGTGATCATCGGCAATCAGGATGTCGTATGTGGCCATTTTTCAAATGATCCTGTTTTTGATGGCAGACGCGGTGCATTCCGGCCTGACCCAAGCAACTCAAGATGCCGCTTGAAAGCGGTATCCACAGGGGCACGTTCAACGCCAATAACCAGCAAACACGGCGTTTCAAACCTTGGCCGCACCCTAAACGGCGCCAAGCATGCCCAGCGTTAACCGGGTGGTCAAGCAGCACCGCCCCTGCGCTGTACAGTATGGGCCACTATTGGGCCAACACCGCTTGCGGCTTTCGTATAAAGGGTCGCAACTCGGCATGGGCCGGCGTCGACTCGTTGACGTCCCGTTGCTGTTTGGCGCCCAGATAATGCTGGCTGAACACGTCGAAATAGGCATCCAGCGCCGAGGCGGCGTCGCTGTCGCCCGCCAGTTCCAGGCACAACGCTGCCACTTCGGCGGTGCACAGATGCTCGCTGCGGGTCGAACGGCGCAAGCGGTAACGCGACAGTTTGTCGGGCAGCAGGCTCAGGATCGGCAAACGGTCGAAATACGGGCTCTTGCGAAACATCTTGCGCGCTTCGGTCCACGTTGCGTCGAGCAAGATGAACAGCGGGCGCTTATGACTATCGGCGGCAACGGCGTTGGTCACCCGCGACGGTTCGACGTACTCGCCGGGGAACACCAGATACGGCTGCCATTGCGGGTCGTTGAGCAGCGCCAGCATCTGCGGGTCGGGCTCGGTGCGCGACCAGATGAATGCATGGTTGTCCCGCACCACATCGGCAATCAGCCAACCGGTGTTGCTCGGTTTGAACACTTCCTTGCCGGTCATGATCAGGCACACGCCAGAGCGCGTTTCTACACTTGGCCGCCAGGCACACAGGCAATGGCTGCTGATCACCCGACAATCGCGGCAACGTTCGGAACGAAAGCCACGGGCCTGAATCGGTTTGATGCCCTCATCCTCGCGCTGATCGCGCAGGCGGGCTACGGCATTGGGGGCGTGATTCATCGCAGGCAACGCCGACAGACAGGAAAACTCGACACGAACAGCACTCGGCAAGGCAATAAAGGCCGGCAGTTTACCAGAGCGACGGGCACAAGCCTGTACCGTCCAGACCGGCTCCCCTATAATTCGCCGCCACTGAACGCACAGCCCCTTGGCTGGTCGAACCACCAGTCACCGAATCAGGAGAGTTTCATGCTGCGCCTAATCGTTCCCACCGCTGCCATTCTGCTGGCGTCGTCCTTCACCGCTCAAGCGGCATCCTTGAGTGAGCAGAATCTGAACAGAGAGCTGCGCAACGTCGCCGCTCAAAGCAGCGTCGGCACGCCACGGGCCATCAACGAAGACATTCTCGATCAAGGCTACACCGTCGAAGGCACGCAACTGATCAACCACCTGAGCGTGCAACAAAGCCACGCCGACAAAATGCGCGCCGACCCCAAAGCCGTGTATTTCCAGTTGGGCGCCTCGGTGTGCAACAACCCGTCGTACCGCAAACTGATGGCCAAGGGCGCGATCATGCGTTACGACTTCACGGAAGTGAAAACCAACAAGGCGATCGGCTCCGCGAGCTATCAGGAATCGGATTGCCCGAAAGCGGCCCCGGCGAAGAAGAAGTAATCATCGTGAATTGGCGCGCCGCTGTTCATCCTCGGCGCGCAGTTCGGCCAGCAAGGCCTGTAAATAGCGTGAACGACGCTCCCCGCCTGCCAGTCTGCGGCAGCACTCCTCTTCGAGACTGATTTGATTGGCCTCGGCCGATGCCTTCAACATCCGATACAACTGCGCATCAATCTCCAGAATCACTCTGGCCATGTGTCCCGCCTCCTTGCCAACCGCTAATCCTTGAATAGCGTGCACCTTGCGTACGGTCGTGACGCAAAGTTGTCGTACGGCGCCTTTAAGTTAGTTAATCAGAGCGTTTGGCCGCCGGCGTACGTTCGGACGAGCGGTGACGAGATCGGCCCCTACCTCCATTAGCGGTTGCCAGGCACAACGTTGCGGCGCAATGATCAAGTCAGCGCAAATGCTCGCAAGGGTCTAGATTCAGAGTATTCCCGATCACGTGCAAACGGCGGCCAAGGACCTGCCGATCGGAAGTGTTATTGCAGCGCGGCACTGACGCCGCATGTCAGGGCCACTCGCTCTGTGCATAAGGAGACGTTGAATGCCTTACCAACCGAATGACCTGCTCAGTCGTCATTTTCAGGAAAACGGCCCCGACCTCATCAGCAAGGTCGAAGAACAACTCAACCGTGTTTCCCCCAACAGCCCGAACATTCCCATCTACCGCGACATGATCCTGACCGTGCTACGCATGGCCCAGGAAGACCACAACCGCTGGAACGCCAAAATCACCCTGCAAGCCCTGCGTGAACTGGAGCAGGCGTTTCGGGTGATGGAACAGTTCAAGGGACGACGCAAAGTCACGGTGTTCGGCTCGGCGCGCACGCCAGTCGAACATCCCCTGTACGCCATGGCACGAGAACTCGGCGCCGCCCTGGTTCGCTCGAACATGATGGTCATCACCGGGGCCGGGGGCGGCATCATGGCGGCCGCGCATGAAGGGGCCGGCCGTGATCACAGCCTCGGTTTCAACATCACCCTGCCCTTCGAGCAGCATGCCAACCCCACCGTCAACGGCACCGACAATCTGCTGCCGTTCCACTTTTTCTTCACCCGCAAGCTGTTTTTCGTCAAGGAAGCCGACGCGCTGGTGCTGTGCCCGGGTGGCTTCGGCACGCTGGATGAAGCACTGGAAGTACTGACACTGATCCAGACAGGCAAGAGCCCGCTGGTCCCGGTGGTCTTGCTGGACACACCGGGCGGCACGTTCTGGCAGGGCGCGATGGACTTTATCCGCCAGCAACTGGAGGACAACCACTACATCCTGCCCACCGACATGAAGCTGATGCGTCTGGTCTACAGCGTCGAAGAAGCAGTAGAAGAGATCAATCAGTTTTACAGCAACTTCCACTCCAGCCGCTGGCTCAAGCGTCAGTTCGTGATTCGCATGAATCACAAGCTCAGCGATCAGGCGCTTGAGCACATGCAGTCAGCCTTCGCCGATTTGTGCCTGAGCGACCAGTTTCATCAACACGCCTACAGCGGCGAAGAACACGATGAAGCACAGTTCAGTCATCTGGTGCGGCTTGCCTTCGCCTTCAATGCCCGCAATCACGGACGTTTGCGGGCGTTGGTGGACTACATCAACCTGCCGGAAAACTGGGCACAGTCCGCACCACAAATCGCGCAACGCAGTCGCGAACCGTCGAAGGTTATTTGAAGGCAAAAAAAAAGCGGCCCGCTATTTCCATAGCGGGCCGCTTTTTATTTAACCGTGTTAATCGTCCATGTGCCTGCCGCTGAACAAGCGGTTGATCATCTCCATCGAGAACCCCCGATAAGCGAGAAAACGGCCCTGTCTGGCCCGTTCCTTGGCATCGTTGGGTAGCTGCCCGGAGAACTTTCGCTGCCACGTTTCCTGAAGTTGCTCCTGCCAACTGATACCGCTCTCGCGCAGGGCGACTTCGATATCGGCACGTTGCAAGCCACGCTGGCTCAACTCTTCACGAATTCGCAGAGGGCCATAGCCGGAACGGGCACGGTAGGAAACAAAGCTTTCAAGGTAACGGGCTTCGGACAGCAGTCCCTCTTCCGTCAAACGGTCGAGGGCTGTCTCGATCATCTGCGCCTCAGCGCCGCGCTGGCGCAGTTTGCGCGTCAACTCGACTCGACCATGCTCGCGACGTGCGAGCAGGTCCATGGCGGTTCGCCGCACCGCGACGAGCGTATCAAGTACGGCGGTGGTCATCGCTGCAATCAGATATCAGCGTCAGCCAGGTCGTCTTCAGTCTCTTTGACTGCAGAGGCCTTGGAATCGGCGATCACGGCTGGCGACAGCAGTTTGTCACGCAGTTGCTTCTCGAGCTTGGCGGCGACTTCCGGGTTGTCCGCCAGGAACTTGGCCGAGTTGGCCTTGCCCTGACCGATCTTGGTGCCTTCATACGCATACCATGCACCGGACTTCTCGACGAAACCGTGCAGCACACCCAGGTCGATCATCTCGCCGTTGAGGTAGATGCCCTTGCCGTAGAGAATCTGGAACTCGGCCTGACGGAACGGCGAAGCGACCTTGTTCTTCACAACCTTGACGCGGGTTTCGCTGCCGACCACTTCGTCGCCTTCCTTCACCGCGCCGGTACGGCGGATGTCGAGACGAACCGAGGCATAGAACTTCAGCGCGTTACCACCGGTAGTGGTTTCCGGGCTGCCGAACATCACGCCGATCTTCATGCGGATCTGGTTGATGAAGATCACCAGGCAGTTGGCGTTCTTGATGTTACCGGTGATTTTACGCAGCGCCTGGGACATCAGGCGGGCTTGCAGGCCCACGTGCATGTCGCCCATTTCGCCTTCGATTTCAGCCTTCGGTACCAGGGCTGCCACGGAGTCGACGATGATCACGTCAACGGCGTTGGAGCGCACCAGCATGTCGGTGATTTCCAGGGCCTGTTCGCCGGTGTCCGGCTGGGACACCAGCAGGTCGTCGACATTGACGCCCAGCTTGCCGGCGTACTCAGGGTCGAGGGCGTGTTCGGCGTCGACGAATGCGCAGGTCGCGCCGGCTTTTTGCGCCTGGGCGATCACGGACAGCGTCAGTGTGGTTTTACCGGAAGATTCAGGACCGTAGATTTCAACGATACGGCCTTTTGGCAGACCGCCGATGCCGAGTGCGATGTCCAGACCCAGAGAGCCAGTGGAAATGGCCGGGATCGCCTGACGGTCCTGATCGCCCATACGCATTACGGCACCCTTGCCGAATTGACGTTCGATCTGACCCAGGGCCGCAGCCAAGGCTTTCTTCTTGTTGTCGTCCATTAAAGTCCTCACGTAATCAATAAGGCCTGACGGCCAACACCTGTATAAGTAGCCAGTATTATTCCACAGCGTTCGCGGATCGCCTACCCCTGATTTTCGATTTCTCGTGCCGCTAGTCGCAGGAGCCCCTCTAGCGCGGCCTTCACCGTTTGTCGGCGGACCTCGTCGCGGTTGCCGGGGAAGTGCTGAACTTCGCTGCTCAGCGCATCGCCGACACCAAAGGCCAGCCATACGGTACCCACCGGTTTGTTCGGCGAGCCGCCGTCAGGGCCGGCAATCCCGCTGACCGCCACGGCAAACCGCGCCCGGCTGTGTTTCTGTGCGCCGCGCACCATCGCCTCGACTACTTCGCGACTGACCGCGCCCACCGTACCGAACAATTCGGCGGGCACATTCAGTTGCTGGGTTTTCTGTCGGTTGGAGTACGTCACGTAGCCGGCCTCGAACCATGCCGAACTCCCCGGAATGCGGGTGATCGCTTCGGCAATACCGCCACCGGTGCAGGACTCGGCGGTGGTGACGTGGGCGTTGAGCAATTGCAGGCGTCGGCCAAGTTCGGCAGCCAGTTGAGTGAGGTCTTTCACGGCGTGCTCCGGATCGGGTGGAATGCCTACCACCGTACACGAGCCGGTTGCGCTTTCAATACACAGACTCATTCAAAATGTGCGGGCGCCAGCGCTCTGACATAGGCCTGACACGCCTGCAAGGCAATCAGTCCGCGGTCGCCTGTGTCGGTGATGGCGATAATTCGTTGAGCATGCGCCGGGTCAAGTCGGGCGCGTACGGTTGCATGATCCACGCCGCCGGCGCTGGCGGCGGCTGGCAGGTTGCAGCCTTTGGCAACGTCGCTGGCGTCGAGAAGGACTGACAGGCGCACATCAGCAGTGGCAAGACGATCGCGCAGGCGATCCTGATCACGTTGGGCATCGCTGAGTGCTCGATAGTGGGTTTGTTCACTGGCCGCGAGGCGTTGCTCGAGGGTCAGACGTTTATCCTGCTCGGCCTGCTGCGCGGTGGCAGCCGTCAACGTCAGTTGATTGAGGGTCTCAGTGTTTAATCGCGCCTGCTCGGCCAATTGTCGCCCGTAACGCCAGTCCTGAAATTGCCAGGCCGCAGCAAACGCGCCAGCGGCCAGCAACAGAACGCCGATCATTCGCCAGGGGATTGGCATAGCACCGCCCTCGCCCGCGCCCAGATGTCGAGGCGATCCTGCAGGCCATTCAACCCGCCGTTGATTCGGCGAGTGATGCTGTTGAACTGATCGCGATCGGCCAGTTCGTTCAGGCCGTTCAGTTCCCAGAACCACGCCGCGGATTCGGCTGCCCATTGCGGTTGCTCGAGCAATTCGGGCAACGACAGCAAGCGCTCATCGCCGAACAGTCCGAGGCTGCATTGGCGGTAGTTGCTGCGCCCGGTGATCTGGATCAGTCCGCGACCACGGTACCTTTGCCCATCGCCGTCAGCTTCGGGGGTGTTGCCCAGACGCAAGGCCAGCGTGCCGGTGTCATATTTGCTCAGGTATTGGTTGTTGCCCAACTCGCGCACGTACTGCAATTGCCCCGATTCATGGCCGACCTGCGCGAGGAACGCGGCGATGCGTTTGGGGCTGTCGATGTGACGCCGGGCCATGGCGGCGTTGAGCACAGAAACAAAAACGCCCGCTTGAGAGCGAGCGTTGGGCAGGATGGCCTGCAGGGTCAAAGTATTAAGCAACATTGGCGCATCCTTTGCGGGGCACGACGCAGAGGTGTTGTTTTCTGCGCTGTTCATTGTTCAGGTAAAGGCGTCAGAACACCGATCCCGGGGCAGCGTTCGAGGAACGCGAGATATCGGGAGTCGGTGTCGGCAACCTTTCCTTGTGCGGGCCAGACGACAGGGTCCTGAGGGCATGAAAATATCGACTGGATAGTGGTTTCTTTTTCATCGGAAAACTGCACGTGGATAACAGACATTTGGCTGACCTCTCAGATGTAGTAGCTGCCGGAGACAATGTTGAATGCGCCGGAATTGGTGTTGGCGAAAGTTACGTAGATGGTTTGCGGAACCAGCAGCGGCATCATCACCGAGGTATTTGAGTAGGAAACCTGGTTCGATACAGCAGCCGATGCCGTGGCGACCTGGAATGCAACACTGGCCAGCGGTGCAACAGAAATACCAACACCAAGCCCGACCTGGTTTTGCATCGAGGATATATAAAGGCCAACGTGGGTGGCATTGGGTGGTATATGACCGGCAATATTGACGCCTGTCATAACAGTACTGCCAACCGTTGCGCTGTAAAGCGAGCGGTTTTCAATGGTTATCTGACGCCCCAACTGATACGCCACACGCATCTGACCTGCGGCGTTGGTCGCCAACACGCTCACCAGCGCCGAAGCTGTATAACCGGCAGGCATAGAGGTGCTGCTGTAGATGCGTGGCGCGACGACACCGGTCGAGTTGACTGCCATCAATGCCGAGGTAGCCGTACTGGGGTTGTAGATGACGTACAGGGCTACATACCCGTTTGCCACGACAGCGCCGTTATCCGTACCACCGGCACCGGCAGCCCCCAGGTTGATCGTGCGGTTGAAATTAGTCAGCCGATAGGAGCGTCCCAAAACTGTACTGACGATGATTTCATCAGCGGTCATTGTCGCGATCTTGGAGTCTGCCGGAATAAACATCCTCAGATTAGTGGCTGCGCCCGCTAACGGCAGAGCCGTCAGCAATCGCTGCTCCAGCTTGAACGGTGAAACTGCACTTTCATCATCCGTCGCAGCATTGATCTTCTGCTGGGTGGCGATCTTCACCGTTCCCTGAACAGCTTCAGTTGCCGGCTTGGTCTGATTGGTGATCAGACTGACGATCGACTTTTTCAGCTGAGTACTATCCGCTTCGTCAGGGCTAATACCGGCTTCAATGATGACGTTAAGTATCTCGCTCGTCACGTTGTTGCCCCACACGGCAGGGATCAACGATCCCGGTGTGCCGGTAGTGATGTTTTCATCGACAAACTTGCCATCGACCAGGCCGATAGCAGGTACGCTTTTTGGAAAATCCATTATTAGATCCCTTAGTTGTAATTAATAAATACCAGCGTGTGCGCCGGTGCATTGCGGTGGATGAGGCACTCCAGGGCACTGCCCGGATTAACCCCGAAGCGCTCACCCCAGTAGCTGGCCCCGAAACGCCGCCCCAAGCTCTGGCGTCCGCCCGTGTTGAGAACCCATATGTATTGCGACCGCCAACTGCCAAAACACGATCTGCCAAAACGTGAACGCCCCATTCGAGGCACTTCGAACTCAGTTACAAATGCGTTGGGATACCCTTGGCTGCGGGCAATTTCGATGAAGTACGTTGCGTTTTGCGCGCCTACTGCCGTAAGCCGCTCCCGCACTGCTATCCGTCGATCACCGAACAGTGGCGTGGCGCCGAGGCATGGGTCGGGCAGATCCATCACCCGCTCCCAGTCCGGCACCAGTTCGCTGACGCCGGCGGGGTCCATTTCGTTGAGCAGGTCGGCGGCGCGGGCGTCGAGGCGTGCCAGTTCGACGGCGACGCCTTGCAGGACTTCTTCGAGCTCCGGGACTTGCTCCGGGTCCCAAGCGGGACCGGCGGGCAGCAAGGCGCGCAGTTGCGCCTGATATTGCGCGGCGGTTTTTATGCCCCCCATACGCAACCTCCGAAAGTCAGCAGTTCGCTCTTGCCGGCAGACACGTCAGCCGCCGGTGCGGTGAGCGTGTGATCGTATTCGCCGCCGGCGCTGCTGATGGCTTCGCGGATATGGCTGATCAGCAGCGGCACGCCGAGATCGGCCTCGCGGTTGTGCAGATCGCGCAACTGCGCTTCGACCGCCGCGCGCACGGCGGTGGTGTCGGGGTTGACGCTTTTGAAGCGATAGACCACCGGCACCTGAATCGGTCGCTGCACATGCACCTCGGCAGTCACCGGACGCAGCGGTTCGATGTAGTCCTGAACCTCGGCCAGTTGCTCATCGTTCGGTACCGGTTGCGGATCGTCGTCGCGCATGATGAACACCGTCACCGTGCCCGGGCCGAGCAAGCCGCCACGGCACCAGGCGCGGGTCACGCCCGGCACCTCCAGCGCCCAGGTTTCATAGTCGCTGGAGGAGCCGCCGTGGGGGATAACGCGATAGGAGCGAATCACTCGCGAGCGCAACGACTCCAGACTTTCTCGCGCCACACCGCCGCTGAGCCCCGGCGCCAGAACGACAAAACTGCTGCCGACGACACCGGCAATAGGCTGCACCGGCGTCAGCGTCAGACCCGCGTCGGCGTTGCCGAGGCTGCCGGCGTCGAGCGCAGCGATTGTGGTGCTGTTGCTGCCATTGCTGGTGGTGCGCGCAGCGGTGACTTTGTAGGTGCGGCCATCATTGGATTGCAGCAACGTGTCAACATCGAGCACGGCACCCGCCGTCGCAGTAAAACTCACACTGCCGGTGGCCGCTTGTGCAGGCTTGCGCGGCTGGTTCAGACGTAAAGTGGCGATGCGCTCCAGCGTCGATTCATCGGCCTTGTCGGGCAAGATCTGTTGGGCAATCCAGTCGAGATATCCGTACAGACCATAAACCGCGCCGCCGAGGGTACGGGCCAGCACTTGTGCATCGGACTGGCGCAGCGAATCGCCGGCCAGGTCGCTTTGGGTGCGCTTGATCAGCACCGGCAGCGAAGGGGTTTCAAACGGCATAGATCACCTGCCAACTGTTATCGGGGTTGATGTCCAGACGTTCGCCGTCGGCCAGGGTCAGGACCGTGCGCAGGTTCAGGCGCTGGGCGTCGAGGCGTTCGCTGATGATGTCGATGGCACGGCAATGCCCGTCGTCGATCAGCCATTGCAGGGCTTCGCGGGCATAGAACTCGGCGTCCATCTGGGTCTGTCGGCTCAGCTTGACCCGGCGCAACAGCCACAGCCGCGAGCCGATACGGTCATCGGCAACGGTGGGAAAACTGTCGCCCCACCAGCCGAAGCGTTCATCGTCGTCGAGGGCGTCGTCATTGGCGGCACGGCGCCAGGTGAACAGGCTGATGAGCACGGCACGGGTCAGTGCAGCGTGGAGGTTCTGGCTGACAAACATCACTGGCCTCCTGCCGGCGCACCGGTCTTGCCGCTACCGGGCTGCACGTCGACGTGCACATGTTTGATCTGGCTGATGCCACCGGCGAGCTGGTCGCCGGTGGAGACGATCTTGCCGGTCTGGTTGATCACCGGCGTATCGACGTTCACAGCGTTCGTGGCGCGGATGTTCAGCGTGGCGGTTTCGATGTCGATGATCCGCCCGCGCTTGAAGTGAATTTTGTCGCCCTCGTCGGTGTAGATCGCCACTTCGCCGGCCGCCAGCGCTTGCAGGCGATAACGCCGATCAGCGATGACCAGCGCGATGGCATGGGAACGGTCGCCGCCAAGAAAAGTGACGACACCTTCGGCACCCGCCAATGGACGACTGGTGAACCCGTACGGTTCGAAGTGCTCGACGTCGTCGTTCAGTTCACCGGCGGTGAGGCGCATTTGCAGCGATTGCAGCTTGGATGCCGAGTTGGCGAGCACGACGGTGCCGCGCGCCAGCAGGCGTGTCAGTAGGCTCATGATGTTGTCCTCAAGGCTCGGCCAGGCACAGACAAACCCAGTGGGAGCGGGCTTGCCCGCGTTGGCGGTGAGTCAGGCAAAGATGTGTTGCGGCGACCGTCGCTTTCGCGGGCAAGCCCGCTCCCACAGGGTCCAACGGCGTTTACAACAGTTCAGGCTCAAGCCTGTTTCGGTGGGGTTGGATCAGGATCGAACGTATGCGGTGGCGCCACTTGCAGCGTGGTCACCGAACCTTGTGCCGACAGCGAATACGTCACTTTGGAAATCAGCATGTCGCCGTCAAACCCCAGTACCGGATCCTTGACCCGGACCAAGGTGTTGTGGCGCCATAAATCACCATTGGACTGGCGCCAGCCCTGCACCTGATAAGTCGTGGTCTGGGCCCGCCCGACACGGGTGGCACTTTCCCAGAGGGCACGTTGCAACGACAGGTCAGGATTGATCTGCAGGCCTTCGTTGATCACCGTCACGCGTCGGCGCTTGTACCCCAGATCGGTAGCAATCGACTCGATCTCGCTGACCGCCGCCCCGCTCTTCTGATCGTTGCCTTTTTGTTGGCCAATCACCCGATATTCGGAAAACACCTGGCTGTAATCCATCGCTGCACTGGCCGACAAAATGTTCTTGCCCAGTTCCAGTACATCACTGGCCCGGCCACTGCTGCCAGGCCGGGCCAACAACAGCCGGCCTTGCGCGTCATCGGTGGAGAACACCCGAAACAACGAGAGCAAACGGTCGATGGATTGAAACACCGTCTCGCCCGGGACGATGGTGTAGCTGCCGAGTCGCGCCGTCTCCGCAATCTCGCTGACCACATTGACCTTATAGGAAGACGCCAGCGCTTCGACGATGCTCAGCATCGGCTGGTTTTTCCATTGGTTCGGGCGATTGATCGCGGCGCAATCCACCAGATCCTGGGTACAGGAACTGCCTTCGATGCTCAGACTGATCTGCCGCCCGTCATAGCGGATCGGCGCCTTGAACACATACCCGGTCAAGACCAGATCCTTGCCGATGCGCACCTCGCAGGCATCGCCGGCGGCGATGCGCTGATCCACGGTCTGGCCCGGCCATTGCCAGGTGATATCGAGTTTGAACGTACGAAACTGGCGCTCGAGATCGGCGGTGATTTCAACACTTTTCCAGCCGCCGTATTCCATATCGCCTACGGTCAGCGTGACGCGATTATCCATCTCGCTCATGGCTCACTCCCTGGAGACTTTCACGTCATTGGGCGACAGGAACCCGGGATGGGCAGCCGCATTGCGCTGGATCACTTCAGTGACACGCGTGGCGTCGGTGAATTGTTTGTAAGCCACCACCAACGCCGGCAGGCTTTCCTGGAAGGACTTGCTGACCAGTCGCACACCAGACGAGGCGACAGCCTTGAGGTGCGCATTCAAGGCATCCTTCACGTCATTGATCGCTTGAAAGTGCGCTGGTCCGGCCTTGTCCAGCATCGGATCGAGCGCCACTGCCACCGCATCACGCAACGCCTGCATGTCGTCCGTGACCGGTACTTCCTGACGGCTGACCGGCTGCCTGGATTGATGATCCAGAGACGGTGTCGATGACAGCTTCACCGGTGTCGACGCCACGGGCATGGAAGCTACCCATTGCGCCACCTTGACCAACATCGTGTCCTGCACCAGATCGGCCATGGCTTGCGCCGCTGCCGTGGTGTCCTTACCGGTGGTGAGCTTCGGCGCATCGGCCTTGCGGATCGCTTCGAGTTGTTGCGACACGTCGGCAATCACGCCACGGTAGCCTTCCCTGGCGAACGCTTTCAGTTCCTTGATATCGCCGAGCAGGCCCTTGAACTCTGCCGCCACTTCCCTGGGCAGCTCCTTGACCGCCTTGACCAGTTCAGTGATCTCTTTGTACTGGTCGATCAGTGGCTGGAGCTGTTCCTTGATCACCTCGTAGACCCCGGTCAGGCTGTTACGCAGATTGGCAATGCCGATCCGCGCTGCCTTGATCAGCGTCATTGCCTGTTCGAAGCGCGCCACCGCCGAACCCAACAGCGTGTCGGCCTTGGCCAACAGGACTTTCTGGGTGCTGACGCTTGCGGTCGGAAACGGCAACGGCTGGTCGGGATAGAACTTCAGCGTGAACGTGACCAGCCCACCGTCCTGGCGGGTGTGGGTCATGTCGCATTCGCCGACCTTGACCTGCAGGCGCCCCAGCCACGGGTGCACCAGCTCGCCACTGCCCTGCTCCAGCGCCTTGAGCAGCTTGTCGCGCTGCTCCAGGCAATCGGCGCCGACGATGAAGGCCGTCAGATCGTGGGTCTTGGCCTGCTGGCCGAGATCCTCGAAAAACGGCAGGTCGCGTTGCGGATATTCGTGCAACTGACCTTTGCGACCGACCGGGGTTTTCGCCTGATCGATCCAGAACCCGACACCGCGAAAGGATGCCGGCAACAAACGGTCACGCCAGTTCATTGGAACCTCCCACGGACAGCGAGCGATAACCGATGCGCGACGACAGCGCCAGGCCCGGTTGATTGGTGTGCGGTTGATCGGTGCGCAGCCCGACCGGTGCATTTTCGAAGCGCACGGTCAGGCCGCCTTCGAGTTGCGTCCGGTTGTTGGCGGCGCTTTGCTGGATCAGGGTGTTCGAGGTTTGCACCAGTGAGCCGCCCTGCAACACCGGCTTCTCTGGCACCGGCACTGCGGCCGGCAGGCTGCCCGAAGGCGACAATTCGATCGAGGGCGATTCGCTGTTGCCCTTGAAAAACACCGGCGCCAGCTCGCCTTTGCCTTCAGCATTGGTTTTCAGCTGAGCCTGAGTGAAGACATCCACCCGGGCCTTGGCGTCGGCAATCAGTTCACCGAAACCGCCGTTGAAAAACGCCTTGATCGGGGCGATGGCGTCCTGAAACTTCTGCGCCCACTTTTCAATCCAGGCCGTGACGGGGGCCCAGTTCTCGATGATCTTTTCCAGCGGCGACCAGCCCAGTTGCTCACGAATAATCGCGTAGGTCGCGAGGAACGGCAGCTTGATGTAATCCCAGATCGCCGTGAACACGCTGACCACACCGCCCCAGATTGCCTGAATCACTTCAAGCGGCGACCAGTCGAAGAAGCTCTTGAGAAACGCCTGCACGGGGACCGACACCGCCCTGAGCAAATCCCAGATCGAAGAGAACAGACTGACGATCGGTCCCCAGTTGTTCAGAATCAGCCCTTGTGGCGAATAGTTGAACACGGTCTTGTAGAACTCGATCACCGGCGCCGCAATCGCTTTGAGGCCGTCCCACAACGCCGAGAAAAACGCCATGACCGGCCCCCAGTTGCTGATCAAAAGCCCCAACGGCGTGTAGCTGAACATCGTTCTGAAGAACTCGGCCATCGGCACCACCACCGGCGCGATGGTCTGCCAGAGCCCGATGAAAAACGTCGAGAGCGGTTTCCAGTAAGCCACGATCAGACCGGCCGCCAGGGCAATACCGGTAGCGATCAGCATGACCGGATTGGCTTTCATCACCAGGCTCATCACGTCGAGCACCTGGGTCGCACCGGTCACGGCGGTTTGCATCGCCGAGAAGGCAATCGCGCCTGCCGCCAGGCCTTGCACCAGTTCAGGGTTGTCATTGAGCAAGTTGCCCACCCCGGTCATCAACGGTTCCAGCCCGACCACCACCGCCCCCACCGCCGGCACCAGCGCGGCATTCACTGCCGTGGACACCTTTTCCATCGACGCACTGAACACGTTCATGTTCTGCGCAGCGACTTTCGGCGCGGCGGGCAGGTCGACGGTTTTCGCCGTCTCGCTGACCTCGGTCAATTTGCCTTGAAAGGCTGCCGCCGATTTGATGCCGTCCACAAACGGCGTGATCACGCTGCCGCCCTTGAACAGCCCGCTGATATCCAGCTTGCCAAGGCCGGTCTGTTCGAGGTTTTTCTTGAAACTCTCGACCCTGGCCCGGAGGGCGCCGAGTTTGGGCGACAGCTCATCAATGCCCGTGATCAGCACCGGCGTTTTCACTTTCTTGTCTTCGTCTGCCATCACTGCACCTGCTGCATCGCATTGATCCGTTGCGCGTGCTCCAGCGATTCGCGGAGCACATCCAGTGGCCTGGCCATCATCTGTTCGGGGTCAACCTTCCAGAACCAGGCCAGGTCATAGGCGACGGCGATCAGGTCGGTGATGGCGCCGACGCCGCACTCATGAAAAAACTCGCGACGGCCCAGCTCAGCGCGTTGAGGTCTGCCAGATCGAGCTGGTTGACCGACGACGGCGGAATGCCGGCGCACACCGCGATGTACTTGGCCGCCACATCCATGTCGAGGCTGACTTCTTCGCTCTTGTCGATCTTGTACGGCAGCGCCTTGATCGCTCGTACTTCCTGCACCGTCGGACGGCGCAGGACGAGTTCGGTCAGGGGCTCGCCGTGAGCTTCGATCGCAACCTGAAGCTTCACGGCGCCGCTCATTGCCAGGTCCCCTTGATGCCTTCGAATTTCAGTTCGATGGTGGCGTCATCGCCCTTGGAGACCGGCTCTTCGACCAGATAGGCACCGGCCAGCACGTAGACTTTGCCGTTGCTGAATTCGCAGGTGACGGTGATGTCGGTGCCTTCGATCAGCTTCTTCAGCGGGAAGTCGGCGGTGTGCAGCGCGGTCACTTTGAACGACGGCGCAATGTCGGTTTCCTTGTAGAAGCCGGGTACGACGGTTTCGCGTTTGACCGCCATCAGCGGGGCTTCGCAGCCGCCGTTGATGGTCAGTTGTGCGCCGTCGACTTTGACGTAGCAGGTGCCTGCAATCAGTTGACCCATGGTGTTACTCCCTTCAATAAAAAAGCCCACGCGAGGTGGGCTGAAATCGCACGTTCAGACGCTGTTTTTAAGCGGCGGCGTCGTACTGCAGACGGAATTGGTTGAGCAGTGCGAACACGCGCAGACCGTTGATGTAGTCCGGCGGGAACAGCACGTTCACGCGGCTCGGATCCTGCACGTCGCGCTCGACGATCAGGTGCTCGGCGAACAGCTCAGCGTTCTCCACGTGGCCTTCCAGTTCCAGCTTGGCGTACTGGGCGATCAGCTCGCCGCGAATGGTCGCCGGAGTCACGATCGGCTGGCCGGCGCCGAAACGGGTGCCGTCGGAAGCCAGTTTGTGGCGACCGTATTTGCTGGTGATCACGCTTTGCAGACGACGCACGATGAACGCCGACTGGTGCATGGTTTCGCTGTCCAGGTAGGAGTTGTCGGCCTGGCCGTAAGCGTTCTTCTGGTAGGTGGTGATCGAACGCTGGATGCGCACGTAACCGCCTTCGTAGTAGGCCGTGGCGATGCCGTAGTTGAGCAGCGACTGACGCTCGGTCAGGGTGAAACGCTCGCTGGCCGGCGCCGGATCAACGCCCGGCAGGCTGCCGCTTTGCGTCGGACGGCTGGCGTCGGCAGAGATGAACACGGCGGTGCGGGCAGCCAGTGCGGCGGCCTGTACCCAGACCGGTTGCGGCACGCCCGGCTCCAGCGCCTGAATGGTCATGTGCTGATCGTTGCGTGCCTGGCCTGCAGCGACCAGGGTCCCCACAGTGCCGCGTTTGGCACTGTAGACGTGACCGAACAGTTGCTTGGCCCAGGACCAGCGACCGGTGCTGTCATCCATGACCGCTTGCCAGGTGTTGAGGGTCGACAGATCGGACCACGGCAGTGCGATGAACTCGAACGGCTCGTCGCCCAGTGCCGCCACGGCAGCGATTTGATCCGGCACGCCAACGCCACCGGTCATCGGGGTAATGGCCGTGACCAGACCCGCCGGCGTTTCTTCGCCGTTGCTCTTGCCCAGACGGTTGAATTGCAGGCTGATGTCGTTACCGCTATCGCCGGTCCATTTGGCGCTCAGGGTCACCACGCCTTCGGCGGCCACGGCACTCACTGGCAAATCCGCCGTGGCATTGACTTTGAGCGCCAGCGCGGTGGCGGCCTGTGCGGCAGTCGCGCCGGTGACGACGCTACTCTGAACGCGCACGCCGCCGACGTACAGATTGAGCACCCCCGCCTGCGTAGCGGCACCGGTCAGGGTCAGTACGCCTTTGGCGATGCTGCCTTCGCTGTTGTGCAGCGGCAGGCACCAGATTTCACCGACCGGATCGGACTTGCGGAAGGTCTCGTACATCGAGGCGAGCATCGAGCCCTGTCCACCGATGCTTTTGGCCAGCGCCACGCTGGAAACCAGCACCAGTTTGCCAGCATCGGCCGGCGCGATATTGTCGTTGACCTGAGCCACGATCAAACGACGCATGCTCGAGCTCGCGGTATTGGCGGCCGAGTTGTCCATCTCGGCGTAGAACAGCGGTACACGAATGTCCGCGGGGATGTTGCTGAATCCGATCGCCATTATTTGGCTCCCTGTGGTTTAGCCGCTTTTGCGGTTTTGAGTGTGATGTCGCCGTCGGCCAGACGCCGGCGCCACCAGGCGCTGTCCAGCACTTCACGGCCTTCGAGCGGGAGCAGATCGCCCGCCTCCGGGTCAGGTACGGCACGGCCAATGACCGGCAGCACAGTGATGCGTTTGCTCATGGGGTTACGTCTCCAGAGAAAGTCAGTTCCACGCGCCCATCGGGGCCCGGGCGTTTCAGGTTGGGGTCGGCCGGGTCGATCGCATCGACCCGAACCGTGGCCCCGCTAAAGGACGACAAACCGTCCAGTTCGCGTTCGTGCCAACTCTCCGCAGGCTGACTCGGCAGATTGCGGCCGAGCTGGAACTCGGCAAAAAAGCGCAGCCGGTAGAACCCGCGACTGCTGTTGATCGAGACCATTTCGCCGCCGTCATAGACGATGGCGCCGTAGCCGTCGCCCGGCTTGAACCCGACCAGTGCGCGCCACAGCTCGGCGCGCAGGTCATGCAACAGATCCAGCGCTTTTGTAGCGTCGGCTGCGTCAAGCGCGAGGACGATTTCGAAGCGGTCGCGGATTGGTTGGGCGATGAGGTTTTGCGCGGTGCTGTTGCTGGCCACATCGGCGATTGGCAGCACGTGGGCCGAAGGTGTTGGCAGATCGGTGTTGCCTTGCAGCAAGGCCAGATCGACACCGACGGCAATGTGGTTGGCAAGGCTTGGGCATTGCGCACGCAACTGCGTGAGGATCGGGGTGATCTTCATGAGGGTGTTCCAGAGTTGAGTGAAATGCGGTCTGCAGAACACTGCAAAAACCTGTGAGAGCGAGCTTGCTCGCGAAAGCGGTGTTTCAGTCGATGACTCTTTGAATGTCAGATTGCATTCGCGAGCAAGCTCGCTCCCACAGGGCTATGTGTGGTCAGTCCTTGGCTTCAGCCTTGGGATCGAGACAGCTGGCATCAATCACGCAGCGATAGCTTTCCTCGCGCTTGCCGCTGGCGGTGACCTTTTTGATCGACCAGCGACCGCGCATGAAGTCCGGCCAGGTGTCATCGAGCACCAACAGGCCTTCGGCGGCCAGCAGCGGATCGCCCGGGCAGGTGACCTTCAGCGTGTATTTTTCGCGCAGCATCTTGCGCACTTCGGCTTCGCCGATGGCTTTGGCTTCTTCTTCACTCGCCTGTTTCTGGCGAATGACCTTGTAGGGTGCGGAACCGGTGATCACCTCCTGCAGCTTGCCAAGAGCACCGTCCCAGAAGCTGGTCTTGCAACCCTGATTCTGGGTGCGGGCAGTCTCTTCCAGTGTGGCGCTGATAAAGGCGTGATCACCCGGTCGATTGTTGCTGGTCACCGATAGCCTGACGTCCGGTATCACCTGGCCCGAGAGGTTTTTCAGCTGCGCCGGTTTCGCCAGCACGTAGAGGTCGTTGAACGGTTTGGCCACCGCGTCGTACTTCTTTGCCAGTCGCGTGATAAAGCTCATGTCGGTCTCGTTCGACTGGTCGACATGAGCAATCCGGATCAGCGCCAGTTCAGGATCGACGCGCGGCGAAAAACCGTGCCGCGAGACCAGTTCGCGAAACAGTGCGCCAAGGGTGGTGGGGCCATGACTGGCCGTACGCCGTTCCTTGAATCCGGTTTCGTCCTTGCCGCTGAAAGGCGCGGCCGTAGCGACCAGCGTCAGGCGCAGCGGGAACAGCGTTGGTGTCAGTCTAGTCACCTTGAACTGGCCCTTTTCGACCAGCCCGGACTCCAGATAACCCACCCGCAGGCCGATGGTTCCGCCCAGGGTCGGCAAGCCTTCGAGGCCTTCCAGGTCGATCACCAGTGTCAGTTGATCGGACTCCATCCCGGCAGCATCAACGTGCTCCCAACTGATCAGACGCTGGTTCAGCAGGTCCTTGTTGGCCCCGTAGATTTCGATCGCCGGGGTAAATCCCTGTGTCATGCAACCTCCTTAGTCCCAGGCCAGAACCGGTTTGATCGCGGCGGGTTTGCTGTCGAGTTCCGGCAGCGTCACCCATACACCTGCCGGGAGAATCGGACCACGTTCGGCCAGGGTCGGGTTGAGTTTCCACAGGGCTTCTTCGGCGCTGTCATCGCTGCGACCGGTTTCGCGGTACAGCAACAGATTCACCGAATCGCCGGCCATGCTTCGTACCTTACGCATTGTTGAACTCCGCCAGTTCAAGGGTCCAGTCGACCACCATCGCCGTACCATCATCGATGACGCAGGTCTGGGTTTCCTGAACCATGGTGATTCGCCACAGGCCCCAATTACGGCCGATGCCATCAATCAGCGGTAGCGGCACACGAAGGGCTTGCAGCGCCCGCAGCTCATCCAGCCGATCCATGGCCACCGCGTACATTGATTTACCGGTGATGGTCAGGGTTTCGGGTTTCTGGCCAATTTGATGGGACTTGGGTTTGCTGGTGAGAATCTGCAGTTCCGTCCAGCCGCCGTCGGACTTGCGCAGAAAACTGCTGTAGGCAAAGCCGCGTGACAGGCCAAAGATGAAACTGCCCAGGGCCATTTGTTGTTTCATGTGGCGACTCCATCGGTCAGGGCTGCGTCACGTCGTGTGGCGAGGGGATTGACCGGCATGATCTGGCCCAATTGCCCCATGGTTGTTTGCACCACCAGATTGGCCAGTGCCTGGGCGCTGGTCTGGTCCTGACCATTGATGTTAATGGTTGAGTTGAACGTGACCGGCTGGCTGGCGGCTGTGGTGGCAGATGCCCCGGGGATCGTGGAAATCGCCGAGGTCGCGATAAGGTCTTTGCTGACCTGTGCAGGTGAGCCGAGACGATCGACTTGTGTCCCTAGCTTGTCGCCCAGGGAATCACCGATCGCGCCCCCCGCCATGCTTCCGAGCCACCCGCCAATTGCCGTGCCCACACCGGGCAAAATCAACGTGCCAAGTGCTGCACCGACGGCGGCCCCAGCAGAAGACCCTGCCAACGAGGCACCGGACGACACGACGGCACGCTTATCGCCCTTCATGACACCGGTGACCATTTCATATCCGGCACTGAGCAACCGCAGCGGCGGTGCCCGTTTGGCAAGCAGTCTGCCTGCCCTGGCGTAAGAACCGGACAGTGAAGCAGCCGGTGCAGGACTGACGGCTGATGAGCCTGCAAATGCCGTCATGGTTCCCGGCCAGTACGTGCCGGACATGCGGGGCAGAACGGGTGGTGCCAATGGTGCACTGATCCGTGGTGGCCGAGGGGTCACCGTACGGGGGCTTTTCGCACCTTGACCGGTTTGTTCACGTCGGACTCGAGGCTTGATGCTTGACCGGCGAGGCTTGAGTCTGTCACCCGTCCCGCCGCCCAGCGGTTTGCAGCAGCAGTCATGGCCCGCGCCATTTCCGGCAGACGTTTTCTTGGCTTTCGGGTCTTCAATATCGGCAATCAAACCGCCAAGACCAAGCGGCAATTTTGAAGCGACGCCCTTGAGCAGTTTGTCGGTGAAATTGCCGAATGCCTTGGCCATCACCGCCACCACGATGGCCGACAGTCCAACGCCCGCAAGGGCCAACGCCGTCGAGGTCTTGGGATGGGCTTCAGCCATATCGGCCACGCCATTAGTCATATTCGTCAGCGAGTCCAGCGTGCCGGTCGCATCCGGCGCTAACGCCGTGATCAGACGATTGAGACTGGCATCGAACGCATTCCAGCTTCGCTGAGGATCTTTGCCCGCAGGCTCGGCGCTGCGTTCAATCGCGCCGCTGTAAGCCGGTGTCAGTGGATCATTGGGCTTGAGCAATGAAAGCGGCGTCTGTGCCTCGCCGGGTTTGCCCATCCACTGGCGCACGCCCCCCTCACCCTTGAATGGCGATACGAGGCTGCTCTGGGTCGCTTGCGAGGACACAAGCGTCGACGTTCCTTCCAGTGTGGCCGGCGCGACCAGCGAAAACGCTTTTTGCAGGTCTTCGGGTTTCGCCAGCAGTTTGCGTACACCGTCGTCGCCACTGAAAAGTGTCTTGATCAGTGCTGCTTGCTGCTCTGCCGGTTGTTGCTTCAATGCCACCAACGCTTTGACAAGGTTGTCCGGTACGTTTCCGGTCAACTTGCCGGGATCAAGGCCCAACGCCTTCCAAGCCGACTGCTCGGCCGCCGAGCCTTGGGTGCCTTTGCCCAGGGCTGCGCTGATACTTTTCACCGCCGCGCCGGCACCGGCCTTGTCGACATCAGCGTTGAGCAACGCGGCTGACAGCGCCGCCAACTGCTCGGGCAGGATCCCGACTGCAACGGCCGACTCGCCGGATTGCTGCACGACCGAGCCGATGTCGGCAGCCGTCGCATTCAGTCCGCTGTTGCCCAGATGCTGAGTCGCATCGGCCAGCAGCTGACCTTGAGTGCGATCCAGTTTCATCGACACTTGCCAGGCCGACAGCATTTCACCGGCCGACTTCAGGCTGATGCCGAACGCCGCCGCATTGACCGCTGCATCCTGGGCAAAGTCCAGCAGCACCTGTTCCTTGTCGGCGCCCTTGAGACCCGCGCCAATCCCGGATCGGCCAGCCGCGACTTCGACCTGCACCAGATCCACGACCGTCGCCCCACTGCCGGCAACTCGTTTGTCGGTGGCCAGTTTGAGGTTGGCTTTCGACATTGTGTCGAGGTCGCCAGTCAGGCCTTGAACCTGCTTGATCTGGGCCATGGCGGTTTCCAGGGCCATGGCCGATTGCAGGTAGGCCGGAGGCGAGCGTTGTTCAATCTCAGCCTTGAGCTTTGACTTGCTCTCGCCGCCAGCCGCCGGCGCGGCAGTTACCATTGGCACCTTGAACGATGCCAGGGCCGTGTTCAGCCCCAGGACAACGGCGCCGAGTTTGATCTGTTCACGCACCAGACTGCGGATGTCCAGGCTGGCCGTGAGCAGCGCCTCTTTCAGCTCGGACAGTGGTTTGATCAGGCTGTCTGTGGCCGATCCCCCTGCCGACAAACCGGAACCCGCGCCGCCCGTTTGCGCGGCGTACATCAGCGAAAACGATGTGTTTGCCATGCCGCTCTACTCCTGTTTCACGCCAAGGCGAGTGATCGCTATGTCGTAGCGGCGCAACGCCTTTTCGGCGTCCCATTCCAGAATCTCCGCTTCACTTACCGGGTAAATGAGCGGGACGATATCGAGGATTACTTCGATGTCGCGTTCCGAAAGTAGGCCGCCGGCTGGTTTAAAAAATCGTCGATGCGCACCTGCAATTGCGTCCAGTCAGGGACGCTCAAGTGGGCCAGATCGGGGATCATCAGGCCGGTGCAGTGGGCGGTGATGAACTCGGCGCGTTCCTTGGCCGTTTTCAGTTTTTTCATCACTTTGGTGGCGCGCAGTGCGGGCATTTCCAGCGACAGCGAGGTCACGGTGCGGCCGGTCACGGCAAGCGGTTGCAGCAGTTGCACCTGGTCAGGATCGGCGGACTTTTCCGCGTCCTCGACCTGCTCCAGAAAGTACGACGCCGGACGGGTCGACATCTCGTGCACGTACTGGGCAATGCTCACGTAATCCGGGCGTTTGAGCTGATCGAGTTCCTTGACCGACAGGCCAGTGGCGAGCAGCGCCAGTTCGAAGAACTGATCGTCTTCATCATCGCCGGCGCGTTCCAGTGCTTCTTTTTGTGCGGCGTAGAACAGTGGCTTGAGCTGGATCTGCTCGATCTGCGCGCCGTCATCGCCGGTGATCGGCGACAGCAGGTCATGCTGGGGTGGCATCCACGACATGTATGAATTCCTTGGTGATTCGTAAAGATCCACTGTGGGAGCGAGCTTGCTCGCGAAAGCGGAGTGGCATGCAACATTGCTGTCGACTGACTTGACGCCTTCGCGAGCAAGCTCGCTCCCACAGGGTTTGGTGATTGCCTTCAGCCGTGGGTTACGGCATCAGCACCGCACGACGGGCATCACCGAGGATGTCGACGCCGTTGAGCACGAACTTCTGGGTGCGCACGTCGATGTCGATCACCGGGATGCCGTTTTCCAGGCGGGTGTAGGTGCGGCAGGACAATTCCAGGGTGGTCTTGGGTTTCTCACCCATTTTGATCACGCCCTCATCGAGGATCTTCAGCTTGCCGCCGACGGTGTGGTAGGTGAACCAGGTGTTGCCGTCCTGATCCTGACCGGCTTCACGCACGTTCAACAGAATGTCATCGCCGAGCTTCACACCCAGGGCGAGCATGATTTCCGGGCCAGCGCCCTGCAGGATCAACTTGGCGCCAAGCGCCTTCGCGCTTTTGGCCATCTCTTCGACAATGAAGCGTCCGCCCGCCATGTTTTCCATGTCGAATTCGATTTTCGGCGGGGTGAATTCCTCCACGGTCGCCGACAACGGCAGGCCTTGCAGGGTGGCCGCGATGGCCTGGCGATTGCGGTTGGTAAACATTAGAGAACGTCCTCCAGGAACTGCTCGATGATTTCATCGCGGGCGTTGAGTTGATAAACCATGTGTTCGTTCGGCGCGTAGCGGCCGTAGTCGATGACCACGTACCAGGTGCCGTTCTTGTACTTCTCGACGCTGTTGAGTTCCGGGTGCAGGTACACGCTGCCGCCCGGAATGGTTTCGTCGGCGACCAGGGTCTGCAGCCAGTCGTTGATGCGCTTGACCTCTTGATCCATGAAGGACTTGGTCAGGTTCTTGGCCATGGCTTTCTGGCCGGCCTTGACCAGCTTGCGGCTGATCGCATCTTCGAGGCCGACGTAGCTGATGAACTTGCCGGTGATCGAGCGGTTACCCAGCAGCGAGAAGCCGCCAAGCACGGTGCGGGCGTAGTAGCTGACGCCGTAGCGGTTGAGCAGATCGCCTTCGGTGGAGGTGTCGAGGATGTTGTATTCAACGACCCGCGACACGTCTTCGGCGTAGGTCACCTGGTTGCCCGGGCTCTCCCACTGCTTGACCTTGGCCAGCGCGGCAATCGCCAGGCTGGACGGTGCGAGGAAGACATTTTTCTTCGCTGCTTTCGAGTACACGGCCGGCATGTTGTGCACCACCAGGCAACGGTCGAAACCGAGATCCGCACCGCCCAGTTCCTGGCTGTAGGTCACTTGATCGGCGACCGAGGCATCCTTGCCATCCAGCACCACACGGGCCTTGATGCGCTTGCCGAACGAGGCGAACTCGCTGGCCACCGCTTTGGTGCCGGTGAAGCCCGGCGCGCCGATGATGGTCAGGTCTTCCGGGACACTGCCCAGCGCAGCCAGACCGAGCTTGCGGCCGGTGGCTGGATCGACGCCGCCGATCACCGCGTTAACGGTGTCAGCCGGGGTCGCGCCCGCTTCGACAATCACCACGTACACCGGCACCTTGACCACTTTGAGGATCTGGTAAACCGCGTGGTACAGGGTGCCCTCTTCCGAACCGGTCGGATCGAGCAGCGCATGGGTTGTGAAGCTGTTGATGCGGAACGGGGCGTTACGCGGAATCAGCGGATCGGCTTTCGGCGCGGTGCCGACCAGACCGATGACGTTGTCACCCAGGCCACCCATGGCCTCGGGGGATTCGGTGGCATTGACGGTAATGCCGTTGTGCTCGAAGTTCAGAACCTCAGCCATAGTTAGTCAGCCTTCTTGGCAGCGGCCTTTTTGGCCTGGGTGGTGGGGGTTTTCAGTTCCAGTCGACCGGCGCTGTGCAAGGCACTGGCCTCGACGTCGAGCAGATCAAGGTCTTGACCGACGCTCGACCAGTGCCCACCGCCGGTGGGGAATGGGACGAGCACGGTGTAGGTTTGGCGGGTTGCCATTTTTCGTTTCTCCATAAACGGGAAAGCCCCTCGTGGGGAGGGGCTTGGCGGGTGTTGATTTGTTTTAAGCGGATAAGAAAACGCCCCGGGGTGCGGGGCGTTTATTGAAGAGTTTCAAGCATCCATGACGGAATGACAGGCCGATGTTCAGCAAGGGGAAATTCTTTCCCTTCTGGCCAGCTACGGAGCCGGCTGCGAAATACCTGCAATTCGACATATTGCTCTGAACTCAGCGTTGTCGGAATGCTTTGTTCTTGCTCATCACGGTGACGCGCCACCAAATTGTCCGTATGCAATAAATTGTTATCGCGCCAGGCTCGTTCGGATGCAGCCAGCGCCTCTTCAGACAAACCCGGGCCATCTACCATTTGAGGCAATCCCTCTGCGCTCGGCCCTACAACCTTTCCAGCCGGAAGCGGCTGGGCAAAAAGATCTCTATAGAGCTCATCGGCAATCGACAGCGCGTCTGGGGGAATCTCGTCATGGAATCCCTTCAGGTAGACTCCGCCTGTTGCTGCAGAATAAAGGTACTTTCCCATGATCAATTTCCTATTGCGATGTATGAAAGCACGGGGGTGTTACCTGTTACACCGCACGCGTACATCCAGAGAGCGCCCACGTTAGTTCTGTTTTCAAGTGATGTATTAGTAAATGTATTCGCCGTAATTCCGGTCGCGATACCGGTTGTCGTAGCAAATACACCATTTGGAAATGCGATGGGCCATGTAACCGGTGTAGCGACAAAGTTATTGACGCTGTTGTAAGTGGCCCCTTTCACTTGCCCCCACTGAATGATCAAACCACCGAGCCAATTCGGCAACGCGATATAACCGTTTACAGCCAGGCTGATTGCAAACCCTCGACGCAATTTTTTGGGCGTGACAATTGTAGAGTCATCAGTTCCTTCTAACGTTTGAGTTTGGGTGGCAACCTTTGCCGTACCCTGATTGGTTTCCGATGCTTGCTGCGCGAGAACGCTCAGCGGTGCAATGTCAATGTTTCCCTGATTGACCGGCGCGTTCCACGCTTTGATGCACCACATCACTGCCAGGTTGCGTGGGCGTGTGACACCGCCCTCGACGGGGTATTCGCCTACGCTGAGGTTGGAAGCCGTATAGGTAATTCCGACGCCCGGATAATCGGTCGAGCGATAAACGTCTGCTTGAGCTTGCGCAGGACTACAACGCAAGGTGTCGACCGAAGAACCGCCGGGCGTGTTGCTGTCGAACGCCGCCAAAGTACCGAGTTGATAACTGCCAATTGCCCGAGCGGGGTCCGCACCACGTCCATGATCCCAACCGCGTAAAAATTCACCACGCGACTCCGGCAAGCGGAAGTTGCCCGCCCCCTCATTACCCTTGTTGTAAGTAGTACCGAGAAAAGTCGCCAGATCCGGATACGTCGCAATGCTCTGCACGCTGCCATCCAGCTCCAGATAACCAGGCGCAACGATCCCCGTCGGGAATGCCAAAACAGCACCCACCGGAACGGCGGACTTGAGACGTTCAACTTCCTTGGCCAGCGCCGCTACGTCGATGGTCCCCTGATTGACCGGGGCGTTCCAGGCTTTGATGCACCACATGACGGCGATGTTGCGAGGGCGGGTTTCACCTCCCCCCATAGCCGAGCCATCAAGAGCTTCGACCCCCTGTGTTTTACTATGGGTTTCAGGTTGCCCAGAAAGTCCTAACTGCACCGTTGCCGCTATAGATGTACCGGTCCCTCCGCCGTATTTGGCCATGAGGTAGTGCATATGCTCTTTGACTTCATCAGGCTGCCAATCGCCGATCCCTCGACTGAGATCCACCCCACGTCCATGATCCCAACCGCGCAAGAACTCCCCACGCGCTTCCGGCAAGCGGAAATTCCCAACCCCTTCATCACCCTTATTGAACTTGCCGCCCAGATAAGCGCTCAAGTCCGGGTAAGTCGCGCTGCTCTTGACGCTGTTATCCAGCTCCAGAAAACCCGGCGGCGGCGAATCAACCGGGAACGCCACAATCGAACCCACCGGCAACGCCGACGCCTTGGCGATCAGCGCTTCAACTTCAGCCTTGGTGTACGAATCCTTGATGCCAAATCCGGCCAGCGTCTCGGGGTTTGCACCCGCCGTCGCCCGGCCATATTCATCCACCGTGAGACTTTTGTATGTCCCGGCAGCAATCCCGGTACGCCCCGCGAGCATCTTGAACGTCAGCGCCGTGGTGCCGAGGGTGATCGGCGCATTAGTGGTCAGGTGCCACAACGAATCTCCGTTCGCCGTGCCCTCCTCCACCATCACCGTCAGGCCCGGCGTGACTTTGGCGCTGCTGTTGGCATCGGTCGCCCGCACCCAGTCGCCGTTGGCAACGATCCACAGGCCGTTGTCCTTGGCCAGGGTCTGGTTCGCAACAAGCACGCGGTCGCCAGCAATCACTGCGACACCGTCAATTTGCTGCGCACCGTTCAACACGATGTTGGTGGATGCCGCAACACGCACCGACTGCTTGCCATCGAGTTTGCCGAGTTCTTCAGCCAGATAACTCATGACCCAGGCACGGGTGGCTTTGACCACGGTGTCGTCGATCAACAACGTCACCAGCGACGCATTACTCGTCTCGAAAATCGAGCGAATGTAGAACTCTTTACCCGAACCCGACGTCGCCAGAACCGGTTTGAACGACTCCGGGTATTTGACGATGGCGTACAGAACGCCGGTGTCAGTCCACAGCCCTGCTTCCCGTACATACCAGCCGCCAACATCCGGCGGAATGGTCACTTCAGCGAGCAGCCAGCTCGGATTCTTCTCGTCCTGGAACAGTGCGTTGAGTGGCCCGCGCCAGACTTCGCGTTTCAGCGCGGTGGCGGTCGCCGCCGGGTTGTAGACCGTGCCGCCGCCGTCGCCGACGGAAATCTGCGTCAGCTTGATCGGTGTGCCCGCGGCCTTGCACGCCGTTTCGTAGGCAATCCCTGCATTGGTGAGCAGGGTGTAATAGTCAGCCATTCAGGCCCCCTGAGGATAAATTGTGGATGTTTCGACGGTGTACAACGCAGCGGCCATGAACGCCTCGCCAGAGGTTTCAAGCCCCTCGATGAACACCGGATAAACCGTGGTCAGCTCACCGCAGAACGTTGCGGCGCCGATGACGTGATTGCCGAACGCGCTGAGACCCACCGAGACCGTCAGCACATCGCGTTCGCTTTTGGCATCAGCCAGGCGTCGGTCGAGACGTGCATCGATTTCTTCGCTGTAGGGTTGCTCGCTGAAGGCTCGTACGGAAAAGCTGTAAGGCGCGCCGGGCGGCGTCTGTTCGTACCAGGCGCGGACTTCGGGGCGCAGTTGCAAACCCTTGGTGGCGTTTTCCAGCGCCTTGCGAGTGCCGGCCTGACGCGCCGTGGGCCAGGCGAGTTCGACGGTCAGGCGCTTTTCCGCCTCCGGCGCAGCGGTGCTCCATTCAGCCACGCCGCGATCCGCTGCCAGATACGGCAGAAAGGCAACCGGTGTTTCTGCGGGATTCATCAGCTCCGGGAACGGCGGCGCGATGCGATCAAGCAGGGCGCCGAAGCCCAGATCCAGACCTCGTTCGAGCGCCGAACTGTTGGCCGGCAGCAGCGTTGGGCGCTGTGTTTTTTCACTCATAGCGTCAGCACCTCAACCTCGACCGCCGTGCAATACGGCGCTTGAAACGCCGTCGTCACGATCGGCGCCAGCGGTTCGAGAATCTGCAGTTGCACGGCGCCGGCGCTGTGCAGCGTAAAGTCGATCCAGCTCGGATCGACCCGCCCTTCGAGGCGATGGCAACTGTCGGCGTAGGCCTGCAACTGCTGCTGCGCGGCGACTTTGGTCAGGCCTGAATCCGGTCCCGAATTGATCTTGGCGACGACGCGGATCTTGTAGCGCTGAATGTCGGCCGCCTTCACGGTGACGAGGTCGGTTTCCGGTCGTACATCCGGCCGGGCGAAGTGTTGACGCACGCCTTCCAGTAACGCCGCGGAAGGCGTGCCATCGCCGTCTCGCGACAACACGGTGACCTGCACTTCCCCCGGCGCGGTACGACGACCATTACCATCCTTGACCTGTGCAGCGAGGCCGTCGGGGTTGAAGGTGTAAGTGACGTTGACCACACCCGCATCGGTGGACTCGACCTTCACCGACGGCCGTTCGCCGAGGGTGAATACCTCACGGCGATACTGCATCCGTGAACCCGCCGCCGGGGCATGCGGCGCCAGGTAATAACGCAGGCGTGCATCGTCATCGCTTTCGTAAATCGCGGGCACCGGCGGGAACGCTGTCGGGTCGCCCGGGTCGAGCAACTGCCGCTCCAGGCCCATGTCCGCCAACCGCGCATCGAGGTTGCTGCCGGTCGCCCACCACGCCAGCATCTGCTTGATGCGGGCGTTGTATTTGCGTTCGTGGGTTTGCAGCCGAACGCAGAAGGCTTCGAGCGCCATCGTCAGCAATTCGCTCTCGTTTTCCAGGCTGGTCTTGAGCTTTGCGGCACTCTCGGGCGAACGCGCACCGACGTATTCGACGACGAAGGTCTTGAACTCGGCGAGCAGTTCTTCGAACGCTTCGACAGTGATCAGCGCGGGTTCGGCCAACTGGTTCTGGCCGGGGATCAACATACTCATGTCACGACCTCGAAGGTTTGTTGACGGTTTTTCCAGGTGCCGGCGAAGCGCAGCAGCAAGCCGGCACCCTGGCGGGTGGCGACGATCACTTGCGGCTGAAAATCGCTGATCCCGTTCTGCGGGTTGTAGAACGCCTGAGCAGCGTGGCTCTGAGCCAGAAGCAGAACGTCGTCACCGAGGTTCTGCCCCAGCAGCGTGGGGATCAGCGAGCCATAAAGGGGCCTTTTTTGCCGGGTGCCCAGCGGCGTGGTCAGGGCCCGGGTCGCGCGCTGCACAAACTGCAGCCAGTCGTCGACCGTGGCCCCGTTGTCTCTATCAATTCCGATCATGTTCAGGCTCTTGAATCAGGGGCTGATGACGCGGCCCTGGTGATCGACCAACGGGCCGCTGAAGTGCACGCCCGAGGCGTCGATGGTCAGGCCGACGGCGCCCAGTTGCAGGCTGATCGCTTGCGGCGTCATCGCCAGTTGCGCCGGGCCGATGCTCAGTTGCAGCGCCTGGCGAGAGCCAGTGAAGGCCGCCGGCCCGTTCTGCCAGTGCAGGGTGTGACTGGCGTCGTCGTAACCGCTTTCGCTGCCGTCGACATGCACCCGTCGCGTCAGCGTCGGTACCGTTGCCGTCGGCGGAAACCGATCACTGTTCAGGCCAAACAGCGCCACACTTTGCGCGCCGCTTTCACCACTGCCGTAGTTAAACAACAGACACTGTTCGCCGACGCTCGGAATCCGCGATTCGCTCTGGGCGCCGGCACTCGGATTGAAGAATTTGATGGCCGGCGTCAGCAAACCACCGTGGCTGACCTGGCAGGTGTTGCTCGCGGCATCGACGGCCTGACAGATGCCGATGCGACAGAAATTTTCGGCGCGTCGGTGCAGGTCGTCGATCTCCGCTTCCATCTCGGCCAGGCGCTCGATGATCGGGCCGAGTTGCATGCGCAATAGTCCGTCGAACATCTCAGGCCTCCAGCGCGGTGTATTGGTCGGGGTCGTCGATGTTGCTGACTTCCCAGGTACGGGCGAATTTCGGCGTGCCGAGCGGATCGTCGAGCAAGGTCGGGCCGAGGTAGAGGGTCTGATTGAACGACAGCGTCCAGGCTTTGTATTGCTGATCGCCGCGGATGAGCAATGACGGCAGGCCATCAATGTTCATTGGCAGATCGCATTGATCGCCGGGCAAGCTCCAGCGGTTGTCGGTGATCAGGTTTTTCAGCACCGCGATCAGATCGCACGCTGCAAATGCGCTGGCGGCAAGGGCCGGGATGACGTGCAGGGACACCGTCATGACATGAGCAATGCGTCCGTCCGCGGCGCGCTCTCCCGGTCCATTCCGCTCAAAGTTGATCAACACCCAGGCCTGATCGCCCGGCGCAGTGAAATCATCGTGATTGCCGACGTTGAGGTTGAGTCCGGCAGTGTTGCGCAGTGTCGTCGCGATGGCTGTGAACAGTTGCGACGGCTGCTGGATCGGTGTGGGCATACATGACCTCCTTTTCAATCGTCCACGCGCAGCCCTGCCGCCAAAATGGCGGCACGGAGAAGTACTAAAGTTAAGGTTGGTCGCGAGGCGGAACTTCGCAGACGCCGATGCGCTTGGCGGCCCAGCGTTCGTACAACCCGATGGCGACATCGGCGCCGGCCATCGCTGTCAGGCAACCGAATGCGCCGGCGGCCCAGATCGAAAGACCGGCGGCGTACAGCAGCATGATTGCCGAGACGCCGCAGATCATGCAGGCGCCGGAGCGCAAGGCAAGGCGTCGCAGCAGTGACCAGCCACGGGCGCCCTCCTTGTCGGCGCGCCACATTTCGCCGGACACCCCGCCGACGACGGCGAGGAGGATGACCAGCCAGATCGGCATGTCCGCCAACGCTTGTTGCTCGTTTGTCATGTCACGCCTCCGGAAGTATTGGGTGAGTGGTGTGTGTTGGGATCAATCGCGTTCTCTTGAGGCAGGCATTCCAAAAAGCCCGGCGCTGAGGCCGGGCTTTTCAGTAATGCGCTCTCGATAGAGGGTGTGACGGTCATGACCGAATCAGAAAGGAGCGACCGGCCAGTTGACGGTGGATGGATAGCCGGATTGTTTGTTCATGTCGCTGAGACCAACGCAGTACTGTTTGTAAGCGAGCAACAGCGCTTGTTCTTCAGGAGTGGCAACACCAAGGTCGAGCTTGTAGTGCAGGGAATTCAACATCAACCACTGCCCTGCCGCAGAAAGAAGCTCCAGAGCTTCCTGCGCTACATCTTTCTCCATTTCTTGAGAGGTGGGTTCACTGAACTCCCAATCAACATAATTTGTCGTCGTACCCTTCCATCCCACCTGGACTGCCGGGTTTGCTGTGATATCCACCCAAAAACCATTCGACAACTTTGCTTCTACTGGCATGGCCGTAGGCTTCTCGACAGCGTCGACAATCACCAAAACTTTGTTGAAGGGTTTGGAATAGTTGAAGCGAACAAAAGCATAGCGGTTCATTTGTTTCTCCTGCTGGCACTCATTGCGAAGATTGGCTTGAGGCTATGAGTAAACATCGCAGGCACTGTTGAATCGCCCGGTTATGCACCGGGCTCTTCAGCGTTGCACTGCGGATTTCAATAGTGATGTTGCGGTGCAAGAAGCGCTGTTTATGGAACTTCAGGCCAGTTGACCGTCAGCGGATAACCAGGCTGTTTGTTGACGTTGCTCAGATCAATGAAGAACTGCTTGTATTCCAGTAGCGCAGCTTCCTCAGCCGGCGTGGCCAGCCCCAGCTCAACCTTTTGCACCAAGGCCGACGTCGCCAGCGTGGTGTTGGCTTTATCGAGACGATTGGTTCTTGCGTTACGCAATTGCATAGCCAGCAAGGACGGCTGGCCCCACATATCGCTGTCGGTAAATGTCCAGACGCCGTCGGTGTTTACCGCGTTCCAGGAGTAATCGATCTTCGGCAGTGCGCTGACATCCACCCAGACTTGATCCGCCGGAAACTCATCGGTGATCGGGTTAGCGGTTTCAAAAATGTTGTCGACCTTGCCAGCAACGACACGTGCGTACTTCTTCATGTTCATCTTCCTTTTTGATTGCCGGCATTGCGGCATTTCAGATCCTGCCCAGGTAGGCATTCCAAAAAGCCCGGCAATCTGCCGGGCTTTTCAGTAATGCGCTCCTTCGCCTTCCTTCAAATCCTGTGTTCGAGAAGGAAGCTGACTTTTCGGCGCTACTGGCGCGGTACGAGTCCATTCAGATTGTTTTTCCGACCGCGGTCCCTGCCCGCCGGATAACTGCTTCTGGTGCTTTACGCTGCACACCCGGGTCAGTTGCCAACCCTCTGAACCGTTGAGGCCGGTTCATCGCTGCCTGTTCTTGTGGAACTAAAGAGCTGTCTTGCTCAGCCGCTTTGTCGAGCGGCTTGGTGGCAAGAATATGCATTCATGCATATGCAGTCAATGCGTAAATGCATTTATTTATGCGCAGGAAATGCACAGACGCATGAAACCCTCGTCAGGCAAGGCTTCTACGGTTTTCTCGAAGGCGAAAAAAAACCCGCCGATGGGCGGGTTTTGTCTGAGCGGGTGGCTTTATCGGGCGTACATGCCCCACCAGAAGACGTGACCGAGGATGACGATCTGCTCGTCCTGCATATCCTGGAAGCTGTAGTCCTCGTCCGGATGCTCGTCACGGTTGAAGCTGCGCAGACGGATACCGGTCGGCAGACGGTAGAGCTGCTTCACGCGCAACTGACCGTTGTGGTTGATCGCGTAAAGGTCGCCATCAATGATGTCGCCGATGCCACACTTGCCGGCATTCACACCGACGGTGGCGCCGTCACGCAGCACCGGCAACATGCTGTTGCCGCGGACTGTCACGCACTTGGCCTGGTCGAACTGCACACCGTTATGGCGCAGGCTGCGCTTGCCGAAGCGCAGGCTGGAGCGTTCGCTCTCTTCGATGACGAATCTTCCTGATCCAGCAGCCAATTCAACCTCGCGAAGAAAGGGCACCGACACCTCGTCGTCATCGACAGGGGTATCGTCGTCCCACAGGCTTATGTCCTTGAGTTCCGCATGCACGTCATCACGCGCGCCACCGGTCGCGGTCGCGACATCGGCGCGACCGCGCAATTGATCGGTGCTCACATTGAAGTACTCGGCGATCTTCGAGATATGTTTATCCGAGGGATCGACGATCTTCCCGCTGAGAATCCGCGAGAGAGTGGATTGAGGCACGCCGGTGCGACGGTGGAGCTCCGTAGGGGAGATCCCGTGCTGGTCGAGCAGTGCTCTTAAGACGGAGGATACGTTGCGTTTTTGCATAACGCGCATAGTGCTTGAAGTTTTTCGCGAAGACAAATGCTGATTTGCATAAATCGTGCATGATTCTCAATTTTCTGAGAAAAGTGCCAGTGAGCCGTCATGCCTGCGTCGAGCGGACTGCCCATGGTAACCTTGCGCCCATCGCGGAAAAGCCTGGGCCTTGCCCCGCTTTTACCCCACATCTTTTAACGAGTTGCCCGACAATCCGATGAATAAAGCCGTCTCCGACCTGTCCTCCCACACCCCGATGATGCAGCAATACTGGCGCCTGAAGAACCAGCACCCGGATCAGCTGATGTTCTATCGCATGGGCGACTTCTACGAGATCTTCTATGAGGATGCGAAGAAGGCCGCCAAGCTGCTCGACATCACGCTGACCGCCCGTGGGCAGTCGGCAGGACAGGCGATTCCGATGTGCGGGATTCCTTATCACGCAGCGGAAGGTTACCTGGCGAAACTGGTCAAGCTCGGCGAGTCGGTGGTGATCTGCGAGCAGGTCGGCGACCCGGCCACCAGCAAAGGGCCGGTGGAACGTCAGGTAGTGCGAATCATCACGCCGGGCACAGTCAGCGACGAAGCGCTGCTGGATGAGCGTCGCGACAACCTGATCGCCGCCGTGCTGGGTGACGAGCGCCTGTTCGGTCTGGCGGTGCTGGACATCACCAGCGGCAACTTCACCGTGCTGGAGATCAAGGGCTGGGAGAACCTGCTGGCGGAGCTGGAGCGGGTCAATCCAGTGGAGCTGTTGATCCCGGATGACTGGCCGAAAGACCTGCCGGCGGAAAAACGCCGTGGGGTACGGCGTCGTGCACCGTGGGATTTCGAGCGCGATTCGGCGCTGAAAAGTCTCTGCCAGCAATTCTCCACTCAGGATCTGAAAGGCTTCGGTTGCGAAACCCTGACGCTGGCCATCGGCGCCGCCGGTTGCCTGCTGGCCTACGCCAAGGAAACCCAGCGCACCGCCCTGCCCCACTTGCGCAGCCTGCGTCACGAACGTCTTGATGACACCGTCGTGCTCGATGGCGCGAGCCGGCGCAATCTGGAGCTGGACACGAACCTTGCCGGTGGCCGCGACAACACCCTCCAATCGGTGGTCGATCGCTGCCAGACCGCGATGGGCAGCCGCTTGCTGACCCGCTGGCTGAACCGTCCGCTGCGCGATCTGAGCGTGCTGCTGGCGCGACAGACTTCGATCACTTGCCTGCTCGACGGCTACCGCTTCGAAAAGCTGCAACCACAGCTCAAGGAAATCGGCGACATCGAGCGGATTCTCGCGCGGATCGGGCTGCGCAATGCCCGTCCCCGTGACCTCGCCCGTCTGCGCGATGCGCTCGGCGCGTTGCCGCAACTGCAAGTGGCGATGACCGATCTGGAAGCGCCACACCTGCAAGGTCTGGCGACCACCACCAGCACCTACCCGGAACTGGCGGCGCTGCTGGAAAAAGCCATCATCGACAACCCGCCTGCGGTGATCCGCGACGGCGGCGTGCTGAAAACCGGTTACGACAGTGAACTCGACGAGCTGCAATCGCTGAGCGAGAACGCCGGCCAGTTCCTGATCGACCTGGAAGCCCGGGAAAAGGCCCGTACCGGCCTGGCCAACCTGAAAGTCGGCTACAACCGTATTCACGGCTACTTTATCGAGCTCCCGAGCAAGCAGGCAGAATCCGCTCCGGCGGACTACATTCGTCGCCAGACCCTCAAGGGCGCCGAGCGCTTCATCACGCCGGAACTGAAAGAGTTCGAAGACAAGGCGCTGTCCGCCAAGAGCCGTGCCCTCGCCCGCGAGAAGATGCTCTACGAGGCCTTGCTGGAAGACCTGATCAGCCAGTTGCCACCGCTGCAGGACACTGCCGGCGCTCTGGCCGAGCTGGACGTGCTGAGCAACCTCGCCGAGCGTGCGCTGAACCTTGACCTGAACTGCCCGCGCTTCGTCAGCGAGCCGTGCATGCGCATCACCCAGGGCCGTCACCCGGTGGTCGAGCAAGTGCTGACCACGCCGTTCGTGGCCAACGACCTGAGCCTGGATGACAACACGCGGATGCTGGTAATCACCGGCCCGAACATGGGTGGTAAATCCACCTACATGCGCCAAACCGCGTTGATCGTGCTGCTGGCACACATCGGCAGCTTCGTACCGGCGGCCAGTTGCGAGTTGTCGCTGGTGGACCGGATCTTCACCCGGATCGGCTCCAGCGATGACCTCGCCGGTGGCCGCTCGACCTTCATGGTCGAGATGAGCGAAACCGCCAATATCCTGCACAACGCCACCGAACGCAGCCTGGTGCTGATGGACGAAGTCGGTCGCGGCACCAGCACCTTCGATGGTCTGTCCCTGGCATGGGCCGCCGCCGAGCGTCTGGCGCATCTGCGTGCCTATACTCTATTTGCCACGCACTATTTCGAACTGACTGTGTTGCCGGAAGCCGAGCCGTTGGTGGCCAACGTGCACCTGAACGCCACCGAGCACAACGAGCGAATCGTGTTCCTGCACCACGTGTTGCCGGGGCCTGCCAGCCAGAGCTACGGCCTGGCGGTGGCGCAACTGGCGGGTGTACCGAGTGAAGTGATCGTGCGTGCCCGTGAGCACCTGAGCCGACTGGAAGACACCGCATTGCCGCACGAAGCGCCAAAGCCTGCCGTCAAAGGCAAGCCGGCCGCTCCGCAGCAAAGCGACATGTTTGCCAGCCTGCCGCATCCGGTGCTCGATGAGTTGGCCAAAGTGGATCTGGATGACCTGACCCCGCGGCGGGCGCTCGAATTGTTATATGCACTTAAGAACCGGATCTAAGCACCAACGAACCGGATATAACGCAAACGGCTTCAAGCTGTTAGAATCTCGCGCGGTTTGGGATGCTGCTGGCTAATAGCCTGGCCAGTAGACATCGCTCCCGAACCTGGCGACCCCAACCGTGAAGGGGCAACGCTGCCGCCGCCTGAGGAGAAAATTAGAAATGACCTTCGTCGTCACCGACAACTGCATCAAGTGCAAGTACACCGACTGCGTAGAAGTCTGTCCGGTGGACTGCTTTTACGAAGGCCCGAACTTCCTGGTGATTCACCCGGATGAGTGCATCGACTGCGCCCTGTGCGAACCCGAGTGCCCTGCCGTGGCCATTTTCTCCGAGGACGAAGTTCCGGAAGATATGCAGGAGTTCATTCAGTTGAACGTTGAGCTGGCTGAAGTCTGGCCAAACATCACCGAGAAGAAAGAATCGCTGCCGGATGCCGAAGAGTGGGATGGCGTCAAAGGCAAGATCAAAGACCTCGAACGCTGATCTGTCGCGCGTTACCAAAAGGCCCCTTGCGGGCCTTTTTGCTTTTCTGCAGGCATAAAAAAGGGGCGGTTTGACCCGCCCACATTTTTTCCCTATTCCCTGTGTTCCTTTTCATCGTCCTGATGAATCGCGTCCTGCGATGTCCATTCCCCTCATCCTTGAAGGGCGTGTCTGTCCGTCGACACAGTGCTGATACTAAAGAGTTCCCTGCCGAGAGCAATCGGCCCTGAGGGCAGAAAAACGCTGTCATAAGCACTTCACATTAAAAAATAAGCATATAAATCATATAGTTAACAGATAACACCGAAGGTAATCGACGTCTGCCGTCTTGCAAAAATAGGGAACACTTACGAAAGAGTAAGCCGAGGCTTACACCGCGAGACTACAAACGATGGAAATGCCGACCGTATGTCTGGTGATGAATGGTGCGGCGAGGCTGCTTGCTCCCTCGCCACAGGAAATTCCATTCCGTACTCGAGCAGGCAACAAAAAGCCCCGAACCAGTCGGGGCTTTTTGTGGGCGATCAATCGAAGCGCTTACTGGAACAGCGACTCGCTCGACAGGCCATTCTTCTCGAGGATTTCACGAAGGCGCTTGAGGCCTTCTACCTGAATCTGCCGCACCCGTTCCCGAGTCAGGCCGATCTCCAGGCCTACGTCCTCCAGCGTGCTGCTCTCGTGACCGCGCAGGCCGAAGCGGCGGACGACCACCTCGCGCTGCTTGTCGGTCAGTTCGGACAGCCATTGATCGATGCTCTGTGACAGGTCATCGTCCTGCAGCAGTTCGCAGGGATCGGTCGGACGATCATCAGTGAGGGTGTCGAGCAGGGTTTTATCCGAATCCGGACCCAGCGACACATCGACCGAAGAAACCCGCTCGTTCAGGCCGAGCATGCGCTTGACTTCACCCACCGGTTTTTCCAGCAGGTTAGCGATCTCTTCGGGTGAAGGTTCATGGTCGAGCTTTTGCGTCAGCTCCCGTGCAGCCCGCAGGTACACGTTGAGCTCCTTGACCACATGGATCGGCAACCGGATGGTCCGGGTCTGATTCATGATCGCGCGCTCGATGGTCTGACGGATCCACCAGGTTGCGTAGGTCGAAAAGCGGAAGCCGCGCTCGGGATCGAACTTTTCCACCGCCCGGATCAGCCCGAGGTTGCCCTCTTCGATGAGATCCAGCAGCGACAGCCCCCGATTGACGTAACGCCGGGCGATTTTGACCACCAGTCGCAGGTTACTTTCAATCATGCGCTTGCGCCCGGCCGGATCACCACTCTGCGACAAACGCGCAAAATGAACCTCTTCTTCCGGGGAGAGCAATGGGGAAAAGCCGATTTCGTTGAGATACAACTGCGTGGCATCAAGTGCACGCGTGTAGTCGATGTACTTATGTTGTTTAAGTGAAGCGGAGTGTTTGGATTTGGAACGAACGGAAGGTGGAGCAGCCCCTTCATCATTCGACATCGAAGATTCCGAATCGATGCCGGCCTCCATAAGGAGAACCTCATCGTCGATGTCAAACTCCGGCACTTCTTTACTGAGAGCCATTGTTATAGTCCTTTGGTGAGTTCGACCCCAAGCTCAAGCGACGCCTTTATCCTTGGCAGCGCTGGAGCCTGTCCCCTCTACGCGACGGAACAGGCTGGCTTACAAATCAACGTCTTGGCAGGAACTGCAGCGGATCTACAGGTTTACCTTGTCGGCGAATCTCAAAATGCAGTTTCACCCGGTCTGTACCCGTTGACCCCATTTCGGCAATTGTCTGTCCGACCTTGACCTGCTGTCCCTCCCGAACCAACAGCCGACGGTTGTGACCGTAAGCACTGACGTAGGTTTCGCTGTGTTTGATGATGACTAATTCGCCGTAGCCCCTTAAGCCACTCCCGGCGTATACCACCGTCCCATCAGACGCAGCTAAAACAGGCTGTCCCAAATCTCCGGCGATATCAATTCCTTTATTCAAACTACCGTTTGAAGAGAATTTTCCAATGAGAATGCCATTAGATGGCCATCCCCAGCCGGTCGGGGCCGGACCCGCAGGAGGCAGTGGAGTCGGGGCCGATTTGCTGGCGACGGACGGTGCAGCCCCCGTAGAACCGGCACCGGACCCGGTCACGGTCGTGGTCGTCGTGCCATTCGCCTGGCGCCGGATTACCGTGGTTTTGCTCGACGATGAAGGCGAAGAACTGCTGTTGCTGACCACTGCCGTCGGCGTTGAACCCGTGCGCCCATCGAAGCGAATTGTCTGACCCGGGTGGATCGTATAGGGCGTAGGAATATTGTTCCGCGCCGCGAGGGCTTTGTAGTCCCAGCCGTAGCGAAAGGCGATGGAGAACATCGTATCGCCTGGACGAACTACGTACTGTCCGGTCGTCACTGTAGGACGCTGCGCAACCGCATTGTTACGATCGACCACCCGCACGTTGCTCGATTTGGTGCTGGAGCAACCCACCAGCAAGGTGCTCAAGACAAGGCCAGTCACCAGGCGCTGAAAGCTCGTGTTACCCATACGCTGCGCAATGACTGTGAGACTCACCCGCCGCTCCCTTTTGTGGTGGCTGAAAAAGTTGGCATGCCGGATTCGGCACGAAGTGTCGCAAGTATAACGGGCCGCACCGGCTTTACCTTTAATGAAGCGAAATCACTGCGCGCACACGTTTGCAAGTGACCAGTCTGCTGCGTTTAATCTCTCGTTGCCGGAGTAAGACCGAGGCGAACGAAAGGAATTCAGCACCCGTGAATAAATGCTCAGGCCAGCGGACCATTGAGCAAAGGCACGAAACGCACGGCCCCCAGAACGTGTCGCGAAAAGCCGTGCTCTTCACGCACGATCAGCATCAGTTGCTGCACTTCACCCGAGCCCACCGGAATCACCATGCGTCCGCCCGGTGCCAATTGATCAAGCAGTGCCTGCGGGACATCGGTGGCCACGGCAGTGACGATAATGCCGTTATAAGGCGCCAGTGCAGGCCAGCCCTCCCAGCCATCGCCCCAGCGAAATACCACATTGCGCAGGTTCAACTCGACCAGGCGTTCCTTGGCCCGGTCCTGCAGAACCTTGATGCGCTCCACCGAGAACACTCGCTCGACCAGTTGCGACAGCACCGCTGTCTGATAGCCAGAGCCGGTACCGATCTCCAGCACCTTGTCCAGCGGCCCGGCCTCCAGCAGCAGCTCGCTCATGCGCGCCACCATATAAGGCTGGGAAATGGTCTGGTTGTGGCCGATCGGCAGCGCCGTGTCTTCGTAGGCGCGATGTGCCAGCGCTTCGTCGACGAACAGGTGACGTGGCGTACGGCGGATCACTTCCAGCACCTTGGCGTTGGACAAGCCTTCTTCATATAGACGCTGGATCAGACGCTCGCGCGTGCGCTGCGACGTCATCCCGATGCCGCTGCGCATTCTGTCTTCGTGTTCACGAGCCATCAGCGCAGTCCCTCCAGCCAGCCGTCGAGACTTCTGAAGGCATCGTTGAAGGTGCGATCAAGCTGCAACGGGGTGATGGAAACGTAACCCTGCATCACCGCATGAAAGTCGGTGCCCGGCCCCCCGTCTTCGGCATCACCGGCAGCCGCAATCCAGTAACCGGCCTTGCCACGCGGATCGACCACTTTCATTGGCGCCGCCGCCCGGGCGCGATGGCCGAGACGGGTCAGTTGAATACCGCGAATGTGGTCGATCGGCAGATTCGGAATGTTCACGTTGAGTACCGTGCGCGGCGGCAGATCGAGCCCGGCATGGGCCTCGACCAGTTTGCGCGCAAACCAGGCCGCTGTCGGCAGATTATCCACCTGGCGCGAGACCAGCGAAAAGGCGAACGACGAACGCTCGAGGAAGCGCCCTTCGAGAGCAGCCGCCACGGTGCCGGAGTACAGCACGTCATCGCCCAGGTTGGCGCCGAGATTGATGCCGGACACCACCATGTCCGCCTCGCGCTCCAGCAGGCCGTTGAGGCCCAGATGCACGCAGTCGGTCGGGGTGCCGTTGAGGCTGATAAAACCGTTGGCCAGGTATTGCGGGTGCAATGGACGGTCGAGCGTCAGCGAACTGCTGGCGCCGCTTTTGTCCTGCTCCGGGGCGATAACCACGCATTCGGTGTAATCCGCCAGCGCAGCATAAAGCGCGGCGAGACCGGGTGCAGTTACCCCATCGTCGTTAGAAATCAGAATACGCATGGGCTGTCCGTCTGCCCCACCGGCACCAGATCAACGAGTTCGCGCACCAATACGGTGGCGAAGCATCCGGCCGGAAGGACGAATTCCAGTTGCAGAATGTCAGGCTGGGGATAATGCCACGACAACCCGCCAATGGGCAGTCGCAGGATGCGACGTTCGTGGCTCATGCCGGCGTGAATCAACCAGTCGCGCAGATCCGCCTCACGGGCGGCGATCCCCTGTTCGAGTTCATGGACAGCGCCCGCGGTCGGAGAGTCACCTTCGCCCCACTGCGGCCCGGTCGGGTGCAGGTCGAGAATCGCCAGACGCGGGTCACTGCACTCGGCTTCACCGGCCGGGAAAAAACTGCGGCTGTCGGTGAACGCCAACAGATCGCCGACCTGGGCTGTTTGCCAGGTGCCATCGGCGACCCGTGCTGCGAGCACCTGATTGAACAGAAAACTGCGCGCCGTCGACAACAGTCGCGAACGCACATTGCGCTGTTCCGGCAAGGCCTTGCGCGCCGCCCAGGCACGAGCATCGACGACGTTGCCGCCATCATGGCCGAAACGCTGGGCGCCGAAATAATTGGGAATGCCCTGCCTGGCGATCAGTTGCAGCCGCTGCTCGATCGCCGCCTTGTCGCCGGCGAACTGGGTCAGGCGCAGGGTAAAACCGTTGGCCGAATGCGCGCCGCGTTGCAGCTTGCGCTTGTGGCGCGTGGTCTTGAGGATCTTCAGCGTGTCGTTTTCCGCCGCCGACAGATCCGGGTCAGCCTTGCCCGGCAGTTGCACGCTGAACCACTGACGGGTCAACGCCTGCCGATCCTTGAGCCCGGCATAGCTGACGGTACGCAATGGCACACCCGCCGCCTTGGCAATACGCCGCGCCGCTTCCTCGGTGTTCAGGCCACGTTTTTCGACCCAGATCCACAGGTGTTCGCCATCGCCGCTGAACGGGATGTCGAGCACTTCATCGACCTGAAAATCTTCGGCGATGGCTTTCAGTACCGCAGTGCCGAGCGGTTCGCCCCAGGCCCGCGGGCCGAGCAATTGCAGTTCGTTCATGCGCGCAGCAACAAGGCAACGGAATGCACGGCAATGCCTTCTTCGCGACCGACAAAGCCGAGCTTTTCGGTGGTGGTAGCTTTCACGTTCACTTGATCCAACTCAACTTGAAGATCGGCGGCGATCAACGCGCGCATGGATTCGATATGCGGAGCCATTTTCGGCGCCTGAGCGACGATGGTGTTGTCGACGTTGCCGACTTTCCAGCCTTTGGCGTGGATCAGCGCGACCACATGACGCAGCAGCACACGGCTGTCGGCGCCCTTGAATTGCGGGTCGGTGTCCGGAAAGTGCTTGCCGATATCACCCAGCGCGGCCGCGCCGAGCAAGGCATCGCTCAAGGCGTGCAGCAGGACGTCACCGTCGGAATGAGCGAGCAGCCCGAAGCCGTGTGCAATGCGCACGCCGCCCAGAGTAATGAAATCGCCTTCAGCGAAACGGTGCACATCATAGCCGTGGCCAATACGCATAAAAAAACGCCCCGATTTTTTTCAGGGCGTGATTCTACCTGCATTAGGCCCGAAGGGCGCGTGCGTGATGCTGTAAGTGGTCGTCAATGAAGCTTGAGATAAAGAAATAACTATGGTCGTAGCCCGGCTGCAGACGCAGGGTCAGCGGATGACCCGCTTGTTTTGCCGCTTGTTGCAGGGCTTCGGGTTTGAGCTGAGTGGCGAGGAAGTCATCCCGATCACCCTGATCGACCAGCAACGGCAGCTTTTCAGTGGCCTCGGCGATCAGTGCGCAGGCATCCCACTCTTTCCACTTCGAACGGTCTTCACCCAGATAGCGCGAGAACGCCTTCTGGCCCCACGGGCAATCCATCGGATTATTGATCGGCGAAAACGCCGACACCGATTGGTAACGCCCCGGATTGCGCAGCGCACAGACCAGCGCGCCGTGGCCGCCCATGGAGTGGCCGCTGATGCTGCGTTTTGCCGATGCCGGGAAATGCGCTTCAACCAGTGCTGGCAATTCCTGCACGACATAGTCATGCATCCGATAGTGCCGCGCCCACGGTTCCTGCGTGGCATTCAGGTAAAACCCGGCACCGAGGCCGAAGTCCCAGGCGCCATCCGGATCACCCGGCACGTCCGGGCCACGCGGACTGGTGTCCGGCGCCACAATGATCAACCCCAGCTCAGCCGCCATGCGCATCGCGCCAGCCTTTTGCATGAAATTCTCGTCGGTGCAGGTCAGGCCCGACAACCAGTACAGCACCGGCAGCTTGCCGCCCTGCTCCGCTTGCGGTGGCAGATACACGGCAAACACCATGTCACAGCCGAGCACCTCGGAGCGGTGGCGATAGCGCTTGTGCCAACCGCCGAAACTCTTCTGACAGGAGATGTTTTCCAGACTCATGGGGATTCTCCCAGCTGCAAGCGGCAAGCTTCGAGCTTCAAGAAAAGGCAAAAGCGCCCGGACTTGCAGCTTGAAGCTTGTAACTTGAGGCTGCTTTTAGAAATGAATGACGGTACGGATGCTCTTGCCTTCGTGCATCAGGTCGAAGGCCTTGTTGATGTCTTCCAGGCCCATGGTGTGGGTGATGAAAGTATCCAGCGGGATCTCGCCGCTCTGCGCCATGTCGACGTAGCTTGGCAGCTCGGTACGACCACGCACGCCGCCGAACGCCGAACCGCGCCAGACACGCCCGGTCACCAGTTGGAACGGACGGGTGGAGATTTCCTGACCGGCCCCGGCCACGCCGATGATCACCGACTCGCCCCAGCCTTTGTGGCAGCACTCAAGGGCTGCACGCATCAGTTGCACGTTGCCGATGCACTCGAAAGAGAAATCGACGCCACCGTCGGTCATATCGACGATGACTTCCTGGATCGGGCGATCGAAATCCTTCGGGTTCACACAGTCGGTGGCGCCGAGCTGTCTGGCGATCTCGAACTTGGCCGGGTTGATGTCGATGGCAATGATCCGCGAGGCCTTGGCCTTCACGGCGCCGATCACGGCGGACAAACCGATCCCGCCCAGGCCGAAAATCGCCACGGTGTCACCTGGCTTGACCTTGGCGGTGTTGAGCACTGCACCGATACCGGTGGTCACGCCGCAACCGAGCAGGCAGACCTTTTCCAGCGGCGCATCCTTGGCGATTTTTGCCACGGAGATTTCGGGAAGCACGGTGTACTCGGAGAAAGTCGAGGTGCCCATGTAGTGGAAAATCGTTTCGCCCTTGTAGGAAAAGCGCGAAGTACCGTCCGGCATCAGGCCTTTACCCTGAGTCGAGCGAATCGCCTGGCACAGGTTGGTCTTGCCCGACTTACAGAATTTGCACTGGCCGCATTCCGGGGTGTACAGCGGGATCACGTGATCACCGACAGCTACCGAGGTCACGCCCTCGCCAATGGCTTCAACGATGGCACCGCCCTCGTGGCCGAGGATAGACGGGAAGATCCCTTCCGGGTCAGCGCCGGACAGGGTGTAGGCGTCAGTGTGGCAAACCCCGGACGCGACCACACGCAGCAACACTTCACCGGCCTTGGGCATGGCGACATCGACTTCTACGATTTCCAGCGGCTTCTTGGCCTCGAAGGCTACGGCGGCGCGCGACTTGATCATGCTGACTCTCCAGTGAATCCATTGAATAAAAAACCAGACAGCCAGTGTAGTTCAGCGCCAGGTGATGAATAATCGGGTCAAAAGCAAAACATTATTGCCATACAGGGATAATCCCGATGTCCGAAAACCGCTGGGAAGGCATCGACGAGTTCGTCGCCGTCGCCGAATGCAGCCAGTTCACCGCTGCCGCCGAACGCCTGGGTGTTTCTTCCTCACACATCAGTCGCCAAATCGTACGGCTCGAGGAGCGTTTGCAGACACGCCTGCTCTACCGCAGTACCCGTCGCGTGACATTAACCGAGGCCGGACAAACGTTTCTGCAACATTGCCAACGCTTGCAGGACGGTCGCGAAGAAGCGCTGCGCGCGGTCGGCGACCTGACCAGCGAACCGAAAGGCATGCTGCGCATGACTTGCGCCGTGGCTTACGGCGAGCGTTTCATCGTGCCGTTGGTCACTCGATTCATGGGGTTGTACCCGCAGTTGCGCATTGATATTGAACTGTCCAACCGCCCACTCGATCTGGTTCATGAAGGCCTGGATCTGGCGGTCCGCCTGGGCCGATTGCAAGATTCACGATTAGTGGCCACGCGACTGGCGCCTCGGCGCATGTATCTGTGCGCGTCGCCGTCCTACCTCGAACGGTATGGACGTCCGCACAGCCTGTCGGAACTGAGTCGGCACAATTGCCTGATTGGCAGTTCGGATATCTGGCAGCTGGAACAGAACGGGCGGGAATTTTCCCAGCGGGTGCAGGGAAACTGGCGCTGCAACAGTGGGCAAGCGGTGCTGGACGCAGCGCTGCAAGGGGTCGGTTTATGCCAGTTGCCGGACTATTACGTGCTTGAACATTTGCACAGTGGCGCGTTGATTTCCTTGCTGGAGGCCCATCAGCCGCCGAATACGGCAGTGTGGGCGCTGTACCCGCAGCAGCGGCATTTGTCGCCGAAGGTGCGCAAGTTGGTGGATTTTTTGAAGGAAGGGTTGGCTGAGCGGCCGGAGTATCAGGAATGAGTGTTGCGTTGGCTGCTCGCGATGGCGATTCAACAGGCACCACAAAAATTCAGCGGCGGTTAGCCCAACGCTGACGCAACCACTCCAGGTCTTCCGGCCGGGTGACCTTGAGGTTATCCGCCCGCCCTTCGATCAGACGTGGCGCCAGACCGGCCCACTCCATTGCCGAGGCTTCATCGGTAATCAGTGCATCCGCCACCAGACTGTCCGCCAGCGCCCGATGCAGCGCACCGAGGCGGAACATCTGCGGCGTGTAGGCCTGCCAGATCACGCTGCGATCGACCGTTTCGACCACACGGCCATGCTTGTCGACCCGCTTCAGCGTGTCGCGTGCCGGCACCGCCAGCAAACCACCCACCGGGTCGTCCGCCAACTCAGCCAGCAGCTTGTCGAGGTCATCACGGCCCAGGTTCGGTCGCGCGGCGTCATGCACCAGCACCCAATCCTCATCATCGGCACCTTGCGCATGCAGATGCAGCAAGGCGTTGAGCACCGAGCCTGAACGCTCGGATCCGCCCTCGACACGCTGAATTCGCGAGTCGGTAGCGCACGCCAGGTTCGGCCAATAAGGATCGTCAACCGCCAGACTGACCACCAGGCCCTTCAGGCTCGGGTGATCAAGGAAACAGCCAAGGCTGTGTTCGAGAATTGTACGTCCGCCCAGTTGCAGGTACTGCTTGGGACGGTCCGCAGCCATTCGGGCACCGACGCCCGCGGCAGGAATCACGGCCCAGAAGGCCGGCAGAGAATCGATCATTGGGCCAGCTGGTAAAGGGTTTCACCGTCCTTGACCATGCCCAGTTCATGGCGAGCCCGTTCTTCAACGGTCTCCATGCCTTTCTTCAGCTCGCTGACTTCAGCGTCCATCACCCGGTTGCGCTCCAGCAGGCCTTCGTTCTCGGCGTGCTGATCAGCAATCTGCTGTTTCAGTTCGGCGACCTGCGCCAGACTGCCATTGCCCACCCACAGGCGGTACTGCAGACCGGCCAGCAGCAAGAGCAAAACGAGAAACAACCAGTAAGGACTGCGCATCGAATATCAGGTATCCAGTGAAAAAAGACAGCCACGCCAAAACTTTGAAACGTCTGATAGCACGAAGCCTGGAAGATCCAGGCTTGTGCATGTAAGGCATCAGATTAGTGGCAAATCCATCGCTGTCACGACTTTTCCGACACAATCCGGTGTCCTTCCATCAGTTTGTACTTAGCCGCGGAACTCGCTGCGACCGTTGTACTTGGCTTTGCCATTCAACTGCTCTTCGATACGCAGCAGTTGGTTGTACTTGGAAACGCGGTCGGAACGGCACAGCGAACCGGTCTTGATCTGGCCAGCCGAGGTGCCCACTGCCAGGTCGGCGATGGTCGAATCTTCGGTTTCGCCCGAACGGTGCGAAATCACTGCGGTGTAACCGGCGGCCTTGGCCATCTGGATGGCTTCCAGGGTTTCGGTCAGGGTGCCGATCTGGTTGAACTTGATCAGGATCGAGTTGGCGATCTTTTTATCGATGCCTTCTTTCAGGATCTTGGTGTTGGTCACGAACAGATCGTCGCCAACCAGTTGGGTCTTCTCGCCGATCTTGTCGGTGAGGATCTTCCAGCCAGCCCAGTCGGACTCGTCCAGACCGTCTTCGATCGAGATGATCGGATAACGTTCAGTCAGGCCTTTCAGGTAATCGGCGAAACCTTCAGCGGTGAACACCTGGCCTTCGCCGGACAGGTTGTACTTGCCGTCTTCGTAGAATTCGCTCGCCGCGCAGTCCAGCGCCAGGGTCACGTCGGTGCCCAGCTTGTAACCGGCGTTGGCCACTGCTTCGGAGATCACTTTCAGCGCGTCTTCGTTGGACGCCAGGTTCGGTGCGAAACCGCCTTCGTCGCCAACTGCAGTGCTCAGGCCACGAGCCTTCAGCACAGCTTTGAGGTGATGGAAAATCTCGGTGCCCATGCGCAGACCTTCCGAGAAAGTCTTGGCGCCAACCGGCTGCACCATGAATTCCTGGATGTCGACGTTGTTATCGGCGTGCTCGCCACCGTTGATGATGTTCATCATCGGTACCGGCATCGAGTAGACACCCGGGGTGCCGTTCAGGTTGGCGATGTGTGCGTACAGTGGCAGATCCTGATCCTGTGCAGCAGCCTTGGCCGCAGCCAGGGACACCGCGAGGATGGCGTTGGCGCCCAGGGTTGCCTTGTTTTCGGTACCGTCGAGCTTGATCATCGCGTGATCCAGGGCTTTCTGGTCGCTCGGGTCAGTGCCCAGCAGCAGATCGCGGATCGGACCGTTGATGTTGGCTACCGCTTTGAGCACGCCCTTGCCCAGGTAACGGCTCTTGTCGCCATCACGCAGCTCGAGCGCTTCACGCGAGCCAGTGGATGCACCGGACGGCGCGCAAGCGCTGCCGATGATGCCGTTGTCGAGAAGCACGTCCGCTTCCACGGTGGGATTGCCACGGGAGTCGAGAACTTCACGACCTTTGATGTCGACGATTTTTGCCATTGTTGTAAACACTCCAAAGTTGACGAAAACGACGCAGCTAGAGGAAATCTTTTTACCGTCGGCAAGGGGTGTGCAGCGGGCAGACTTGCAGACGATAACGCTCATGCCCGAGGGCATGAGCGACAAATCGTGCGGTACTTTACCGGAGAATTGAGGTTTACGCGGTTTCTACCGTCGGAAAACTCTTCACCAGTTCGTCCAAAGCTTTGAGCTGGGCCAGGAATGGCTCCAGTTTGTCCAGACGCAAGGCACAAGGGCCGTCGCATTTGGCGTTGTCCGGATCCGGATGGGCTTCGAGGAACAGACCGGCCAGCGACTGGCTCATGCCGGCCTTGGCCAGATCGGTGACCTGTGCACGGCGACCGCCGGCGGAGTCGGAACGACCGCCAGGCATTTGCAGCGAGTGGGTCACGTCGAAGAATACCGGGTACTCGAACTGCTTCATGATGCCGAAGCCGAGCATGTCGACCACGAGGTTGTTGTAGCCGAAGCTCGAACCACGCTCGCAGAGGATCAGTTGATCGTTACCCGCTTCCACGCACTTGTTCAGGATGTGCTTCATTTCCTGAGGCGCGAGGAACTGGGCTTTCTTGATGTTGATCACCGCGCCGGTCTTGGCCATCGCGACGACCAGATCGGTCTGGCGCGACAGGAAGGCCGGCAACTGGATGATGTCGCAGACTTCAGCGACGGCCTGAGCCTGATCAGGCTCGTGGACGTCGGTGATGATCGGCACGCCGAAGGCTTGTTTGATGTCCTGGAAGATGCGCATGCCCTCTTCCAGGCCAGGACCACGATAAGAGGTCACAGAAGAACGGTTGGCCTTGTCGAAACTGGCCTTGAACACGTAAGGGATGCCGAGCTTTTCGGTGACCTTGACGTACTCCTCGCAAACCTGCATGGCCATGTCACGGCTTTCCAGCACGTTCATGCCGCCGAACAGCACCATGGGTTTGTCGTTGGCAATCTCGATGTCGCCGACGCGGATGATCTTCTGTGCCATCGGGGTTACGCCTTCTTCTGGTGTTGAGCCAATGCTGCTTTGACAAAACCGCTGAACAGCGGATGGCCATCACGTGGTGTCGAGGTGAACTCAGGGTGGAACTGGCAAGCGACGAACCATGGATGATCCGGTGCTTCGACCACTTCAACCAGCGCGGCGTCAGCGGAGCGACCGGAGATTTTCAGGCCGGCTTCGATGATTTGTGGCAGCAGGTTGTTGTTCACTTCGTAGCGGTGACGGTGACGCTCGACAATCACATCCTTGCCGTAGCAATCGTGCACCTTGGAGCCGGCCTCGAGCAGGCATTCCTGAGCGCCCAGGCGCATGGTGCCGCCCAGATCTGACGCTTCGGTACGCACTTCAACCGCGCCGGTGGCGTCTTCCCACTCGGTGATCAGACCCACGACCGGATGGCCGCTGGCGCGATCGAACTCGGTGGAGTTGGCGTCTTTCCAGCCCAGCACGTTACGGGCGAACTCGATCACCGCCACTTGCATGCCGAGGCAGATGCCCAGGTATGGAACCTTGTTTTCGCGAGCGTACTGAACGGCAGTGATCTTACCTTCCACGCCGCGCAGACCGAAGCCACCCGGTACGAGGATCGCATCGACACCTTCGAGCAGCGCAGTGCCCTGGTTTTCGATGTCTTCGGAGTCGATGTAGCGCAGGTTGACCTTGGTACGGTTGCTGATGCCTGCGTGACTCATCGCTTCGATCAGCGACTTGTAGGCGTCCAGCAGTTCCATGTACTTGCCGACCATCGCGATGGTCACTTCGTGTTCCGGGTTCAGCTTGGCATCAACCACAGCTTCCCACTCGGACAGGTCAGCGCTGCCGCACTGCAGGCCAAAACGCTCGACGACAAAATCGTCCAGACCCTGCGAGTGCAGGATGCCCGGGATCTTGTAGATGGTGTCGGCGTCTTCCAGAGCGATGACTGCACGTTCTTCAACGTTGGTGAACTGAGCGATCTTGCGACGCGACGAAACGTCGATCGGGTGATCGGAACGGCACACCAGTACGTCTGGCTGCAGGCCGATCGAACGCAGTTCCTTCACGGAGTGCTGGGTCGGCTTGGTTTTGGTCTCGCCAGCGGTGGCGATGTACGGCACCAGTGTCAGGTGCATCAACATCGCGCGCTTGGCGCCGACTTCGAAACGCAGCTGACGGATGGCTTCAAGGAACGGTTGCGACTCGATGTCACCGACGGTGCCACCGATTTCGACCATTGCCACGTCAGCGTCACCGGCACCTTTGATGATGCGACGCTTGATTTCGTCGGTGATGTGCGGAATCACCTGAATGGTTGCACCCAGGTAGTCACCACGGCGCTCTTTGCGCAGCACGTGCTCGTAGACACGGCCGGTGGTGAAGTTGTTGTTCTGGGTCATGGTCGTGCGGATGAACCGCTCGTAGTGGCCCAGGTCCAGGTCGGTCTCGGCGCCGTCGTGGGTGACGAACACTTCACCGTGCTGGAACGGGCTCATGGTGCCCGGGTCGACGTTGATGTACGGATCCAGCTTAAGCATGGTGACCTTAAGCCCCCGCGCCTCCAGGATGGCCGCCAATGAAGCCGAGGCAATGCCTTTCCCCAATGAAGAAACAACACCGCCCGTGACGAATATGTAGCGCGTCATGAAAAACCCTAGAAGTCTGCGTTAAAGCGGTACGAGCCGCCGGGGAAAGCGAAGGAAGGCCGAAGCCCCCGATCACCTGCATTAATCACAGTGCACCTTTCAAAAAAACCGCCGCGTTGGGACAGACCGGCAGATGAAACACCGGTACGTTGCTCGCTACACATTTTTTGGAATCGCCCAGCAAAGACTGCTTGGTAATCGGCAACTCCTGCAATTCAGGCGAATCCACAGAAGTTGTATCAAGAAGGGAGCGTAGTCTACCGGAATGCTCCTTTCAGCTCAAACCTTGATCTTCGTCTGTTGGCTGCCAATGCAATTTCCAGCCATCGCGCCCATCGCCATCAAGCCCCGGCAGGTTCGCCACCGCGAGCAATTCTGCGCCACGAAACAGCAGCGGCAATCTGCCACGCACGAAGGCCGGCACTGCCCGCTCATTGAGCAGGCGCTTGAGATCGCGGTGGCCGCGATCGGCCAGACGCATCACTTCGCCGCCCTGCCGATAGGCAATGCGCAGCGGCCCGGCAGGCGCCTGCCCCGTGAGCATGACACGGCCGTTATCGGGCAAGCGTAGCGCTGACGTTGGGGCTTGCCACTCGCCACCGATCACCGGCGTGCGCAGCCAGTTGCCACTGAGCCACCACAATCGACCGGCGCTGCGATGCAACTCGCCATCGGCCAGACGCCAGATCGGTGAAGCATCGCTGGCGGCATGGCACAGATCGTCCCAACCCGACCAATGGTCAGTGTCGGGCAGTCGCGTCAGCGGTTCGAGCCAGTGCCTCAGCGCGTTTCGTTGACGGGCGGCAGACAGCCCGGACAGCGGCGCCAATGTCAGCGACGGCAGGCCCAGCCACTCGAAATCGTGGGCAGTGCCGGCCTGAGCCAGATCCATCTGCGCCAGCTCATCGAGCAAGCCTTGTGCGTCACGCAGATGCGCGGCGCTGCGGGCCATGTTCGCCTGCGCTTGCGGCCAGCGCTCGCTCAGCGCCGGCATGACCTGATGGCGCAGGTAATTGCGCGAGAACTGCCGATGCTGATTCGACGGATCTTCGATCCAGCTTAACGAGTGAGCCTGTGCATAACGTTCCAGCTCGGCGCGAGCGACATCCAGCAACGGGCGAATCAACGTGCCCTGCCCCACAGGCCTTTGCTGCGGCATTCCCGACAATCCACGCACTCCCGCGCCACGCAGCAGCCGAAACAGCAACGTTTCCGCCTGATCATCACGGTGCTGACCAGTGAGCAATACGTCATTGGCTAGTGTCTGGGCACTGAATACCGCGTAACGCGCATCCCGCGCCGCCCGCTCCAGACTCGCGCCTGGCTGCACCTTCACCCGCTCGATCAGCAACGGCACCCCCAGCGCATCACACACGGCCTGGCAATGTTGCGGCCACGCATCAGCCGCAGCCTGAAGACCGTGATGGATATGGATGGCGCTCAGTGCAGGGAGTGATTCGGTTTTTGCCAGATCGGCAAGCAGGTGCAGAAGGACGGTGGAATCGAGACCACCGGAAAACGCGATGCGCCAATGCGCGGCGTTGCGCCACTGCTCAAGGTTGCGCAAAAGCCGTGAAGGCAAATCAATCGAAAGCGGACTCATTTTTTACCTTCACGGAAAGCCAATGTGGGAGCGAGCTTGCTCGCGAAAGCGGTTCAACATTCAACATTTTCGTTGTTTGTTATAACGCCTTCGCGAGCAAGCTCGCTCCCACAGTGTTTTGCATTGTCAGCCGAATCGGCGTTCGACTTAGAGACCGTAGCTCATCAGTCGATCGTAACGGCGCTTCAACAGCGCTTCGTTGTCGAACTTCTTCAGCATCGCCAGTTGCGAGCTCAGCTCGGCGCGGATCGACGCAGCGGCAGCTGCCGGATCACGGTGGGCGCCACCCAGTGGCTCGCTGATCACCTTGTCGACAATGCCCAGGCCTTTCAGGCGCTCGGCGGTGATGCCCATCGCTTCAGCGGCATCCGGCGCTTTTTCGGCGGTTTTCCACAGAATCGAAGCGCAACCTTCCGGCGAGATCACCGCGTAGGTCGAGTACTGCAGCATGTTCAGCTGGTCGCAGACACCGATCGCCAGTGCACCGCCGGAACCACCCTCACCGATCACGGTGGCGATGATCGGGGTTTTCAGGCGCGACATCACGCGCAGGTTCCAGGCAATCGCTTCGCTCTGGTTACGCTCTTCGGCGTCGATACCTGGATAAGCACCCGGGGTGTCGATGAAGGTCAGGATCGGCATTTTGAAACGCTCGGCCATCTCCATCAAACGGCACGCCTTGCGGTAGCCTTCCGGACGCGGCATGCCGAAGTTGCGGCGTACCTTCTCGCGCACTTCACGGCCCTTCTGGTGGCCGATGATCATCACCGGCTGGTCTTCCAGACGTGCCACGCCGCCAACGATTGCCGCATCGTCGGAGAAGTGACGGTCGCCGTGCAGTTCGTCGAACTCGGTGAAGATGTGCTCGATGTAGTCCAGGGTGTACGGGCGTTTCGGGTGACGCGCCAGGCGTGCGATCTGCCAGCTGGTCAGCTTGCCGAAGATGTCTTCGGTCAGCGTTTTGCTCTTGTCCTGCAGGCGGGAGATCTCATCGCCGATATTCAGCGAATTGTCATTACCGACCAAGCGCAACTCTTCGATCTTGGCTTGCAGGTCGGCGATCGGCTGTTCGAAATCTAGAAAATTCGGGTTCATAGGCGTCCGTCTTGGGTCGTGTCCCAAATGAGCTTGGGCCGGCCGGTTGTCTATTCGCGCCCTACCTTAAGGGAGAGGCGCGCTGAGGTCGAGATTAAAAATTCAGGTTTCAGGCAAGCGCAATGATGGCACCTGCCGGTCAACGGTATTGGAGGAAGACGTTGTCTCGCCCGAACTGGTCACGCAGGGCTTGAATCAAGGCATCCGCCGGGTCGATCCGCCAGGTCTCGCCGAACTGCAGCAAGGTCTTCGCATCGGGGCTGGTGTATTCCATGGTGATCGGGCACGCCCCGCGATGACGCTTGAGCAAATCCCCCAACCAGCGTAGCTGATCGCCTTTCAAATCCTGAGTCTGCAGCTTCAAACGCAGGCTCTCGGCCAGGTTGGTGCGCGCATCTTCCATGCTCATCACCCGTTTGACCCGCAGGCGCAGGCCGCCGGAGAAGTCGTCGTTGCTGACCTCGCCTTCGACCACCACCATTGCATCGGTCTGCAACAGCGACTGTGCGGAGTGGAACGCATCGGCGAACAGCGACGCCTCGATCCGCCCCGAGCGGTCGTCGAGGGTAATGAAGCCCATCTTGTCGCCCTTCTTGTTCTTCATCACCCGCAGGGCAATGATCATCCCGGCCACGGTTTGCGTGTCGCGGGCCGGCTTCAGGTCGATGATGCGCTGCCGGGCGAAACGGCGGATCTCGCCTTCGTATTCGTCGATCGGGTGACCGGTCAGGTACAGGCCCAGGGTGTCTTTCTCACCTTTGAGACGTTCCTTGAGGGTCAGCTCCTTGGCCTTGCGATGGGACGCATAAACGTCGGCATCTTCCTCGACGAACAGCCCGCCAAACAGATCGGCGTGGCCGCTGTCGTGGGTACGCGCGGTTTGTTCGGCGGCCTTGATCGCCTCTTCCATCGCCGCCAGCAGCACGGCGCGGTTACGGTCGATGTTGGCCTGATAAGCCTTTTGTTCGTCGTGAAAGTACGGGCCGAGGCGATCCAGTGCACCGCTGCGGATCAAACCGTCCAGCGTGCGCTTGTTGATGCGTTTGAGATCGACCCGGGCGCAGAAATCGAACAGATCCTTGAACGGACCTTCCTGACGCGCTTCGGTAATTGCCTCAACCGGACCTTCGCCGACGCCTTTGATCGCCCCGAGGCCATACACGATGCGGCCGTCGTCGTTCACCGTGAACTTGAACTCGGAAGTGTTCACGTCCGGCGCGTCGAGGCGCAGCTTCATGGTGCGCACTTCCTCGATCAAGGTCACGACCTTGTCGGTGTTGTGCATATCCGCCGAGAGTACCGCGGCCATGAACGGCGCCGGGTAGTGGGCTTTCAGCCAGGCGGTCTGGTACGAGACCAGGCCGTAAGCGGCGGAGTGGGATTTGTTGAAGCCGTAACCGGCGAATTTCTCTACGAGATCGAAGATGTTACCGGCAAGGTCGGCGTCGATATTATTGGTCGCGCAACCTTCAATGAAACCGCCGCGCTGCTTGGCCATTTCTTCCGGTTTTTTCTTACCCATCGCCCGACGCAGCATGTCCGCACCACCGAGGGTGTAACCGGCCATGACCTGGGCAATCTGCATCACCTGTTCCTGATACAGGATGATGCCGTACGTCGGCGCCAATACCGGCTTGAGGCCTTCGTACTGGTAGTCCGAGTGCGGGTACGCCAGTTCGGCGCGACCGTGCTTACGGTTGATGAAGTCGTCCACCATGCCGGACTGCAGCGGGCCCGGACGGAACAACGCCACCAGCGCGATCAAGTCTTCCAGGCAGTCGGGCTTGAGCTTTTTGATCAGCTCCTTCATGCCGCGGGATTCAAGCTGGAACACTGCTGTAGTTTCAGCTTTCTGCAACAGCGTGTAGGTCGGTTTGTCGTCCAGCGGGATAAACGCGATATCCAGCGGCGGCTCGTTGACCTTGGCGCGGTCGCGGTTAATGGTTTTCAGCGCCCAGTCGATGATCGTCAGGGTCCGCAGACCGAGGAAGTCGAACTTCACCAGACCGGCGGCTTCAACGTCGTCCTTGTCGAATTGGGTTACCAGACCGTCGCCGGCCTCGTCGCAATAGATCGGCGAGAAGTCGGTCAGTTTGGTCGGCGCGATAACCACACCACCGGCGTGCTTACCAACGTTACGCACCACGCCTTCGAGCTTGCGCGCCATCTCCCAGATTTCAGCCGCTTCTTCATCGACCTTGATGAAGTCACGCAGGATCTCTTCCTGCTCGTAGGCTTTTTCCAGGGTCATGCCGACTTCGAACGGAATCATCTTCGACAGACGATCCGCCAGGCCGTAGGACTTGCCCTGCACCCGCGCCACGTCGCGCACCACAGCCTTGGCGGCCATGGAACCGAAGGTGATGATCTGGCTCACCGCGTTGCGGCCGTATTTCTCGGCCACGTAGTCGATCACCCGGTCACGACCGTCCATGCAGAAGTCGACGTCGAAGTCGGGCATCGAAACCCGTTCCGGGTTAAGGAAACGTTCGAACAGCAGGTCGTATTCCAGCGGATCGAGGTCGGTGATCTTCTGCACATAAGCCACCAGCGAGCCGGCACCCGACCCCCGGCCAGGACCTACTGGCACACCGTTGTTCTTGGCCCACTGGATAAAGTCCATCACGATCAGGAAGTAACCAGGGAAGCCCATCTGGATGATGATATCCAGCTCGAAATTCAAGCGATCGACGTAGACCTGACGCTTGGCTTCGTAGTCTTCGGTGGTGTCCTTGGGCAGCAGCACCGCGAGACGCTCTTCGAGACCGTCGAAGGACACCTTGCGGAAGTATTCGTCGATGGTCATGCCATCGGGGATCGGGAAATTGGGCAGGAAGTGCGTGCCCAGCTTCACCTCAATGTTGCAGCGCTTGGCAATCTCGACGGTGTTTTCGATGGCGTCGGGAATGTCGCTAAACAGCTCGACCATTTCCTCGGCGCTTTTGAGGTATTGCTGATCGCTGTAATTCTTCGAACGCCGCGGATCGTCGAGGGCACGGCCCTCACCGATGCATACACGGGTTTCGTGGGCCGCGAAGTCTTCCTGCTTGATGAAGCGCACATCGTTGGTCGCCACCAGTGGCGCGCCGAGCTTGTCGGCCAGGGCCACGGCGCCGTGCAGTTGTTCTTCGTCATTGGGACGGTTGGTGCGCTGGATTTCCAGGTAGAAACGATCCGGGAACACCGCCATCCATTCACGCGCCAGCGCTTCGGCTTCGGCGGGGTTGCCGCCGATCATGGCCATGCCGATCTCGCCTTCTTTGGCGGCGGACAGCATGATCAGGCCCTCGTTGGCCTCGGCGACCCACTCGCGCTCGACGATGATCATGCCGTTGCGCTGGCCTTCGATGAAGCCGCGCGAGATCAACTCGGTGAGGTTGCGATAGCCCTTGGCGTTCATCACCAACAGACTGATACGGCTCAGCGGCGCATCCGGATCCTTGTTCGACAGCCACAGGTCGGCGCCGCAGATCGGCTTGATGCCTGCGCCCATGGCGTTTTTATAGAATTTGACCAGGGAACACATGTTGTTCTGGTCGGTGACCGCCACCGCCGGCATGTTCATGCCGGTCAGGGCCTTGACCAGTGGCTTGATCCGCACCAGCCCGTCGACCAGGGAGTATTCAGTGTGCAGGCGTAGATGAACGAATGAAGCCGGCATAGTGATCCTGTCCAGTTACATAGAGACAACAAGGCCCGGATTGTACCGGGCCTCGAACAAAACATCAGCCTTGCGACTAAACCTGCGTCAGGCCTTCCAGCGCCTCGTAAGCCTGACGCACCGGGGCAAACGAGCGCCGGTGAATCGGCGTCGGCCCGAGCCGGGCCAACGCTTCCAGATGAACGGGCGTCGGATAGCCTTTATGGCCGCCGATGCCGTAACCCGGATAGATCAGTTCGAACGCGGCCATTTCACGGTCGCGGCTGACCTTGGCCAGAATCGACGCCGCCGCAATCGCGGGAACCTTGCCATCACCCTGCACCACCGCTTCGGCGCGCATCGGCAGTTTCGGGCAGCGATTGCCGTCGATCATCGCCAGTTTCGGCTGCACATGCAGGCCAGCCACAGCGCGCTGCATGGCCAGCATGGTGGCGTGGAGGATGTTGAGCTCGTCGATTTCCTCGACTTCGGCGCGGGCGATGCACCAGCTCAGGGACTTCTCGATGATCTCGTCGTAGAGCTTTTCGCGTTTGGCTTCAGTGAGTTTCTTCGAGTCGTTGAGGCCAAGGATCGGCCGGTTCGGGTCGAGAATCACTGCTGCCGTGACCACCGCACCGCATAACGGGCCACGACCGACTTCATCGACACCGGCGACCAGTTCCTCGACTTCGGCGACCAGGGTGAAATCCAGGCCCATCTGCATAGTTTTCTTGCTCATCGTGATTGACCGATCAGGTTGAGGACGGCGTCCGCCGCCTGATTGGAAGCGTCCCGCCTCAGCGTGCGATGAATCTCGTCAAAGCCGCGGGTCTGCTCCTCGCCACCGTCGATCAAGGGCGACAGAGTCTGCGCCAACGCCTCGACTGTCGCATCATCCTGCAACAGTTCTGGTACCAGCAGCCGCTGAGCCAACAGGTTTGGCAGCGACACATAAGGGCTCTTGACCATGCGCTTGAGAATCCAGAACGTCAGCGGCGCCAGGCGATAAGCCACCACCATTGGCCGTTTGTACAGCAGCGCCTCAAGCGTGGCCGTGCCGGAAGCGATCAGTACGGCATTGCACGCCGCCAGGGCCAGATGGGATTTGCCGTCGAGCAGGGTCACCGGCAGGTCGCGGCCGACCAGCAGCGCTTCGATCTGCGCACGACGCTCGGCATTGGCGCACGGCAGGACGAAACGCAAACCCGGGTGCATGGCACGCAGGCGCTCGGCCGTATCGAGGAAAAGTGCACCGAGACGGCCGACTTCGCCACCCCGACTGCCCGGCATCAACGCGACCAGCGGACCGTCGGGCAGGCCCAGTTCGGCACGCGCCGCAGCGCGATCGGCTTCCAGCGGGATGGTATCGGCCAGCGTGTGACCGACGAAGCGGACCGGCACGCCCTTCTCTTCGTAAAACCTGGCTTCGAACGGCAACAGCGTCAGCATCAGGTCGCAGCCTTCGCGAATCTTCAGCACGCGCTTCTGCCGCCACGCCCATACCGACGGGCTGACGTAGTGCACGGTTTTGATTCCGGCCTGACGCAGCTTGAGTTCGATATTGAGGTTGAAGTCCGGGGCATCGATACCGATGAATACGTCCGGTTTCGCGGCGATCAGCGTGGCGATCAGATCCTTGCGACGCTTGAGCAATTCGCGCAACCGCCCAAGGACTTCCACCAGGCCCATGACCGACAGGCGCTCCATGGGAAAGCAGGACGTCAGCCCCTCGGCCTGCATCAAGGGCCCGCCGACACCGATGAACTCGACCGCCGGGTGTTGTGCCTTGAGGGCGCGCATGAGACCGGCGCCCAAAATGTCACCGGAAGCCTCACCCGCTACCAGCGCAATACGCAGATTGGCCATGATCAGCGGGTGATGCCACGAGTCGACGACAGGATGGAGTCACGGAACATTGCGACTTCCGGGAACTGGGCAGCAGGTTCGGCCAGTTCCGCCAAAGCCTGTTCAACCGTCAGCCCCTGGCGATAAACAGTCTTGTAGGCGCGACGCAAGGCGTGAATCGCCTCTTCGCTGAAACCGCGACGGCGCATGCCTTCGAAGTTCATGCTGCGGGCTTCGGCCGGGTTGCCGAACACGGTGACAAACGCAGGCACATCCTTGCCGATCGCCGTGCCCATGCCGGAAAAGCTGTGGGCGCCGATGTGGCAATACTGGTGAACCAGGGTGAAGCCAGAGAGGATCGCCCAGTCATCAACATGAACATGGCCGGCCAGCGCGGTGTTGTTGACGAGGATGCAGTGATTGCCAATGACGCTGTCGTGACCGATGTGGGCATAGGCCATGATCAGGTTGTGATCGCCCAGGGTAGTTTCGGAACGATCCTGTACCGTGCCGCGGTGAATCGTGACGCCTTCACGGATGACGTTGTGGTCACCGATCACCAGGCGGGTTTCTTCACCCTTGTATTTCAGATCAGGCGTGTCTTCGCCTACCGAGGAAAACTGGTAGATACGATTGTGCTTGCCGATGCGGGTCGGGCCTTTGAGGATCACATGCGGCCCGATCACGGTACCCTCGCCGATTTCCACACCTGCGCCGATGATCGACCACGGGCCGACCTCGACGCCGTCAGCCAGAACGGCCGACGGATCGATGATTGCGCGAGGGTCAATCAAACTCATAGCTTGCGTTCCGCACAGATGATTTCAGCCGAGCAGACTGGCTTGCCATCAACCGACGCCTGGCATTCGAACTTCCAGATCTGACGCTTGCAGCTGATGAATTTCGCTTCCAGGATCAGTTGGTCGCCCGGCAGCACTGGCTGGCGGAAACGCAGTTTGTCGGAACCGACGAAGTAGTAAAGCGTGCCATCGGCCGGCTTCACATCAAGCATTTTGAAACCGAGGATCCCGGCAGCCTGAGCCATCGCTTCGATGATCAGCACGCCCGGCATGATTGGATGCGCCGGGAAGTGACCATTGAAGAACGGTTCATTGATGCTGACATTCTTGTAGGCGCGAATGCGCTTGCCTTCAGTGTCCAGTTCCACCACCCGGTCCACCAGCAGGAACGGGTAACGGTGAGGCAGGTATTCGCGAATCTCGTTGATGTCCATCATTTCGGGGGGAAGCCTATGTAAAGATTGGGAGCGCGACTGACGCGCACTCCTCTAGCAAATCAAGGAGGCAGTCTAGAGGCTGTGCACACTTGATATGGAAATGGTATCAGCCATCTGATGAAGCATTACCGTCAGGGGTCACTTCCCCTACGCGCTTTTCCAGTTGTTTCAACCGTCGCGCGATATCGTCGAGCTGACGGATGCGGGCCGCGCTTTTGCGCCATTCGGCCGCCGGTTGCATGGCTGTTCCAGAAGAATAGGCACCCGGCTCGGTAATCGAGTGGGTCACCATGGTCATCCCGGTCAGGAAAACGTTGTCGCAGATATCAATGTGCCCAACCAGGCCGACACCACCGGCGAGCATGCAGTGCTTACCGATTTTGGTGCTGCCGGAGATTCCCACGCACGCGGCCATGGCGGTGTGATCACCGACCTGAACGTTGTGGGCAATCTGGATCTGATTGTCGAGCTTCACGCCATTACCGATCACGGTATCGGCCAACGCACCGCGGTCGATGGCGGTATTCACGCCAATCTCCACATCGTCGCCGATGGTCACGCCACCGATCTGGGCGATTTTCTGCCAGATACCCTTCTCGTTGGCAAAGCCGAAGCCTTCACCACCGAGCACCGCACCGGACTGAATCACCACGCGCTTGCCGATGCGCACGTCGTGATACAGCGTCACTCGCGGAGCAAGCCAGCCGCCTTCGCCGATTTCGCTGCGCGCGCCAACTACGCAATGCGCACTCAGCGTCACGTGGGCAGCAATCCGCGCGCCCGCCTCGATCACCACGAACGGACCGATGCTGGCGGTTGGATCAACCACGGCATCCGCCGCAATCACCGCTGTCGGGTGAACACCCGCTACGGCTTTTGGCTTGGGATCGAACAGATGAGAAATGCGTGCGTAAGCCAGATAAGGATCCGGCACCACCAATGCATTACCGGCAAAGCCTTCGGCATCGGCCGCTTTGAGCAACAGAGCTGCCGCCTGCGAGCCCGCCAGGTATTTGCGATATTGAGGGTTTGCCAGAAAGCTCAACTGAGCTGGGCCAGCCTCTTGCAAAGTGGCTAGCCCAGTAATTTGCGTCTCAGGGTCGCCACGCAAGGTGGCGCCGAGGAACTCGGCCAACTGGCCGAGCTTGATAGTCACGGTCATGGGTTACTTCAGCTGATTCATGCGCTCGATGACCTGGCGCGTGATGTCGTACTGAGGTTTGACATCAATCACTGCGCCACGCTCGAACACCAGGTCAAAACCACCTTTCTTGATGACTTCTTCCACTGCGCTATCCAGTTTCGGCTTCAGTTGCTTGAGCATTTCGCGGTCGGCAACGGCTTTGGCTTCGTTCAGCTCCTTGGACTGGAACTGGAAGTCACGGGCCTTTTGCTTGAATTCAAGCTCCAGACGCTCACGCTCGCCTTGCTGCATTTTGTCGCCGCCGGCCATCAGGCGGTCCTGAATGCCCTTGGCGCTGCTTTCCAGCGTCTTCAGCTTGGTCAGTTGCGGACCGAACTTCTTCTCGGCATCCACGGCGTATTTCTTGGCCGCGTCCGATTCCAGCAAGGCCATCTGATAGTTCAGAACGGCAATTTTCATGTCGGCAAATGCCGGGCCTGCCACCATCAAGGAGGCCAGGAGAACCAATTGAGTCAACTTACGCACGATGCACTCCTACAAAATCCATTGTCGTTATCTTGGGTCAGACGCTTAGAACGTCTGGCCGAGGGAGAATTGGAACACTTGGGTTTCAGCGTCATCCGGCTTCTTGACCGGCATGGCCAGCGCGAAGCTCAGAGGACCCAGTGCGGTGACCCAGGTCACGCCAACACCCACGGAACTGGCCATGTTGCTCAGGCTGATGTCGTTGCACTTGGTGTTCGACGACGAGCCGTTCGCATTGGTAGTGTCCTTGCACTGCGAGTCAAATACGTTACCCACATCCCAGAATACCGAGGTACGCAGGGAACGCTGATCTTTCACGAACGGCAGCGGGAACAGAACTTCCACACCACCCTGGATCAGGACGTTGCCACCGAATGGCAGTGGATCCTGATCCGGGTCAGCCACGGTGCCCGGGTTTGTGCCACGGCTCGGGGTACTGCGCGGGCCCAGCGTACTGTCCTTGAAGCCACGTACAGAGTTGAAACCACCAGCATAGTAGTTTTCATAGAACGGCAAGCCGTCTGTGGAACCATAACCATCGCCATAACCCAGTTCGGTGTGCAGGCGCAGGGTGTAGTTCTCGCTGATCGGCTGGAACAGCTGACCGCGGTAATCAAGTTTGTAGAACGACAGGTCGCTGCCCGGAATGGTGGTTTCCAGCGTCAGGCTCTGGGAACGGCCACGGGTCGGCAGTACGCCTTTGTTCAACGTCGATTCGGACCAGCCGGCCGACGCTTTGAAGTTCAGGTACTGATCGCCTTCCTTGTTAACGAAGTCGAAAATCTCGTCAACGGTGTATTTACCGGTATTGATCTTGTCCTGCTGAGCAGACAGGCCGAAGGTCAGACGCGAAGTCTCACTGATCGGGTAACCAACGTTAGCGCCTACACCCAGACTGTCTACTGCGTAGCTCGAGATATCGGCATCGAGTTCATCATAGTCAGTGGTGCGATAGAACGCGTTGTAACCCAGGCTCACGCCATCGGCGGTCCAGTACGGGTCAACGTAGCCGAAGTTGTAGCGGCTCTGGTATTCGCTTCGGGTCAGGCCGACGCTGACGCGGTTACCGGTACCGAGGAAGTTGTTCTGGGTGATCGAACCACCAAGGATCAGACCGGCACTCTGGGCGAAACCGACACTGGCGGTAATCGAACCGGAAGCCTGTTCTTCAACGGCGTAATTCACGTCAACCTGATCGTCGACACCCGGAACGGCCGGCGTCTCGACGTTCACTTCTTTGAAGAAGCCCAGACGCTCAAGACGGGTCTTGGACTGGTCGATCAGGTAGGTCGAAGCCCAGCCACCTTCCATCTGACGCATTTCGCGACGCAGCACTTCGTCTTCGGACTTGGTGTTGCCACGGAAGTTGATGCGGTTGACATAGGCACGCTTGCCCGGATCGACAGCAAACAGGATGTCCACCGTGTGATCGTCGTCATGCGGCTGAGGCACACCATTGACGTTGGCGAAGGTGTAGCCCTCGTTACCCAGACGACGGGTGATCAGTTCGGAGGTGGTGGTCATCAGCTTGCGCGAGAACACCTGGCCCTTCTGCACCAGCAACAGGGACTTGACCTGGTCTTCAGGCACTTTCAGGTCACCGCTGAGCTTGACGTCACGAACGGTGTACTTTTCACCTTCGGTCACGTTGACGGTGATGTAGACGTGTTTCTTGTCCGGGGTGATGGACACCTGGGTCGAAGCGATATCCATGTTGATATAGCCGCGGTCCAGGTAGTAGGAACGCAGACGCTCCAGGTCACCGGAAAGCTTTTCACGGGCGTACTTGTCGTCGTTCTTGAAGAACGACAACCAGTTGGTGGTTTTCAGTTCGAACAGGTCGGTCAGGTCTTCTTCAGGGAAAACCGTGTTGCCCACCACGTTGATGTGCTGAATGGCGGCAACGGTGCCTTCGTTGATCTTCACTTTCAGACCAACGCGGTTACGCGGCTGCGACACCACTTCGGTATCGACGGTAGCCGAGTAACGACCCTGCGCGACGTACTGGCGCTGCAGCTCGTTACGCACGCCTTCGAGGGTGGCACGCTGGAAGATCTCGCCTTCGGCCAGACCGGATTGCTTGAGGCCTTTCATCAGGTCTTCGGTAGAGATCGCCTTGTTACCTTCGATCTCGATACTTGCGACGGATGGACGCTCGACAACCGTGATTACCAGAACGTTGCCTTCGCGGCCCAGCTGGATATCTTGAAAGAAACCGGTTTTGAACAACGCACGAGTGGATTCCACCAGGCGACGATCATCCGCCTGCTCGCCGACGTTCAACGGCAAGGCACCAAAGACACTACCCGCGGAGACCCGCTGGAGGCCGTTGACGCGAATATCAGAGATAGTGAAGGACTCGGCGTGAACTTCGGCGATCATCAATACGGTGAGAACCGCAGTTAGCAGCAGACGTTTCATGAAGTCCTTTCTTATTCCAACTGGCAATAAACAAACTGCCGCAAAATGCGGCAGATTCGCAATTCAGCGAAGCGTTACAGTCGACCCAGATCGTTGACCAGAGCAAGCAACATCACCCCGACCACCAAACTGATACCGATCTGTATCCCCCAACCTTGCACCCGATCCGACAAGGGACGACCACGCGCCCACTCGATCAGATAAAACAACAAATGCCCCCCATCCAGTACAGGGATGGGCAGCAAATTCAGAACCCCCAGGCTAATACTCAGATAAGCAAGGAAATTCAGGAAATCAGCGACGCCCGACTGGGCAGAAGCGCCCGCCACTTTAGCAATGGTTATCGGTCCACTCAAGTTTTTTACCGAGAGCTCGCCGAACAGCATTTTCTTCAGCGAATCCAGCGTCAGAATGCTCATGGTCCAAGTGCGACGGGCACCCTCGCCAATAGCGGCCAACGGCCCGTAACTGACCTCGCGGATCATCTCCGGCGGCCAGTCGACCGCTTTCACGCCAGCACCCAGATAGCCGCTTGGCGACTTGCTTTCACCACGCGCCGCCAAAGTCACCGGGACGTCGATTTGAGCACTGTCGCGCTCAATGCGCAGCATGATTTTGGTATCAGGACGCGTACGAACCGTATCAACCACTTGCTGCCAGTCATTGAGCGCCTGCCCATCAAGGGCCAGCAACCGGTCACCGGTCTTGAGCCCGGCAGCCTGTGCCGGCCCCTTCGGGTCAAGCTCGGCCAGCACCGGCGGCAGGGCCGGACGCCATGGACGAATACCCAGCGAACGAATCGGATCGGGCTCATCAGCACCCTTGAGCCAGTTATCCAGTGCCAGCGTTCGCGGCGAATCGGCGCTCGAGCCTTGTTCGCGCACCAGCAATTGCAGGGAACCACTCTCACCGAGGCGGCGCACCAGTTGTAGATTCACGGCAGCCCAACCGGAAGTCGGCTCACCATCAATCGCGACGATTTCCTCGCCCGCGCTCAAACCGGCCTTTGCCGCAATGCTGCCGGACTCGACGGCACCGATGACCGGACGCACCTGCTCGCTGCCCAGCATGGCCAGCACCCAGAAAAACACCAGTGCCAGGAGGAAGTTGGCAATCGGGCCGGCAGCGACAATGGCGATGCGCTGACGCACGGACTTGCGATTGAACGACTGATGGAGCTGATCGGGTGGAACCTCGCCCTCACGCTCGTCGAGCATCTTGACGTAGCCACCCAGCGGAATCGCGGCAACCACGAACTCGGTGCCCTGCCTGTCGTGCCAGCGCAACAACGGCATGCCAAAGCCCACGGAAAAACGCAGAACCTTGACGCCACAGCGACGCGCGACCCAGAAATGGCCGAATTCGTGAAAGGTGACCAGCACACCCAAGGCGATCAGGGTGCCGGCAATCATATAGAGCGCGCTCATCTATTTTCTCCGCAATCCCGTTCAGTGCCGCGTGTAGCCATTTTGTAGCAAAATCTATCGACCGTGACGCTGCAACCATTGCCCGGCCAGAACCCGCGCCTTCGCATCCGCAGTAAACACGGCTTCGAGATCGTCCAGGGCCACCACCGGCTCCAGACTCAAGACTTCCTCGATGATACTCGCGATTTCCAGGTAACGTACCCGTCCGTCGAGAAACGCCGCCACCGCTACTTCGTTGGCCGCGTTAAGCATCGCCGGCGCGCTGTCACCCGCTTCGGCAGCTTGCCGCGCCAGACGCAGGCAAGGGAAACGCTGCTCGTCCGGAGCTTCGAAGTCCAGACGCGCGATTGCAAACAGATCCAGCGGTGCCACGCCCGAATCGATGCGCTCCGGCCAGGCCAGGGCGTTGGCGATCGGCGTACGCATATCGGGATTGCCCAATTGCGCCAGCACCGAACCGTCCACATAGTCGACCAGCGAATGGATCACGCTCTGTGGATGAATCACGACCTCGACTTGCGACGGCCTTGCATCGAACAACCAGCAGGCCTCGATCAATTCGAGCCCCTTGTTCATCATGCTGGCCGAATCCACGGAGATCTTGCGCCCCATGGACCAGTTCGGATGGGCGCAGGCCTGGTCAGGCGAAACATGCGCCAGCTCGGCCATCGGCGTCTGCCGGAAGGGACCGCCGGAGGCTGTCAGTAAAATCCGACGCACGCCCACTGAGCTCAAGCCACGAGCAAAATCCTGAGGCATGCACTGGAAAATCGCATTGTGTTCGCTGTCGATCGGCAACAGCACCGAGCCGCTCTTGCGTACTGCCTGCATGAACAAGGCGCCGGACATCACCAGCGCCTCTTTGTTGGCCAGAAGGATTTTCTTGCCGGCCTCGACCGCTGCCAGCGTCGGGCGCAACCCCGCCGCACCGACAATCGCCGCCATGACCGCATCGACTTCAGGGGCTGCAGCCACCTGACACAAGCCCTCCTCCCCGACCAACACACGGGTCGGCAGACCGGCCGCACGCAAGTCGTCCTGCAGGCCGCGCGCGGCAGCGACTTCCGGCACCACGGCGAACTGCGGCACATGGCGCACACACAGGGCGAACAGCTCACTCAGGCGAGTGAAGCCGCTCAGTGCGAACACCTGATAGCGCTCAGGGTGACGAGCAATGACATCGAGGGTGCTCAGACCGATCGAGCCGGTCGCCCCAAGGACGGTAATCTGCTGTGGGCGACTCACGGTGCAGCCATCCACAACAGCACGGCAAATACCGGAATCGCCGCCGTGAGGCTGTCGATACGATCAAGCACGCCACCATGACCCGGAAGCAGATTACTGCTGTCCTTGATGCCGGATGAGCGTTTGAACATGCTTTCGGTGAGATCACCGACAACGGAAATGAACACGATCAGCGCAGCGCCGATCAGGCCTTTAAGCAGCTCGGCAACCGTCCAGTCGCGTACCAGACCGACAATGGCGGTAATCACCAGACTCAGCGCCAGACCGCCATAGACACCTTCCCAGCTCTTGCCCGGACTGACCTGCGGTGCAAGCTTGCGCTTGCCGAAAGCTCGACCGGAGAAGTAAGCGCCAATATCTGCGCCCCAGACCAGCACCATCACCGCCATGATCAACCAGTTGCCCAATGGGTACTGCTTGATCTGCACCAGGCCTTGCCAGGCCGGCAACAGGATCAACAGACCGATCACCAGCCTGGTCGCCGCACTGGACCAGTGCCCGCTCGACTGCGGATAGGTCAGTACCAGCCAGGTCGCCACCATCCACCACAGTACTGCCGCGCCCAGCACCCACGGCGCGAGGCCGGGCAAGATGTACATGACGAACAGCATCAGCGCGACCGCGGCGGCATAACCGACACGGAACGTCTGGCCATTGAAACCGGCAAGCCGCGCCCACTCCCACGCGCCCAGACTGACCACCAGCCCGATGAACAGCGCAAAGCCGGAACCTTCGAGCAGGAAAAAACCGCACAAGGCGATCGGTAACAGGATCAGCGCAGTGATGATTCGTTGTTTAAGCATTAAACCCGGGCTCCAGCTTCAATCTGCTCACTCGTTTTACCGAAGCGACGCTGACGCGAAGCGAAATCGGCCAGCGCATTGCGCATGGCATCGTGTTTGAAGTCCGGCCAGAACAGGTCGGAGAAGTACAGCTCGGCGTAGGCCAGCTGCCACAGCAGGAAATTGCTGATGCGGTGCTCACCACCCGTGCGGATACACAGATCCGGCAACGGCAGGTCGCCGGTGGCCAGACAGGTCTGCAGCAGATCCGGCGTGATGTCCTCCGGACGCAGGTGTCCGGCCTGGACTTCCCGCGCCAGACGCTGCGCAGCTTGTGCGATATCCCACTGACCGCCGTAGTTGGCTGCGATCTGCAGAATGAAGCGGTTGGCACCGGCGGTCATGGCTTCGGCCTCGCGCATCGCCGCCTGAAGCTCAGGGTGGAAGCGCGAACGATCGCCAATGATCCGCAAGCTGATGTTGTTGTCGTTGAGGCGCTTGGCCTCACGACGCAACGCCTTGAAGAACAGATCCATCAAGGCGCTGACCTCATCGGCCGGGCGCTGCCAGTTCTCACTGGAAAACGCGAACAGGGTGAGCACTTCGACCTTGGCCTCAGCGCACACCTCGATCACTGCCCGTACAGCATCCACGCCCGCTTTATGCCCGGCGACACCCGGCATAAAGCGTTTTTTCGCCCAGCGATTGTTGCCATCCATGATGATCGCGACATGGCGCGGCACCGCGGACGGCGCAGTCTGCTTGGTCTTGTCCATTAAAACTCGACCCTTATACGGCCATCAGGTCTTTTTCTTTCTCAGCCAGTTTCGCGTCGATCTCGGCCACGTACTTCTTGGTCAGATCGTCGATTTCGCCAGTGGCGCGACGCTCTTCGTCTTCGCTGATTTCCTTTTCCTTGACCAGATCCTTCAGCGAGCTGTTGGCATCGCGACGGATGTTGCGCACGGCAACACGGGCGTCTTCGGCCACATCACGCGCCTGCTTGGTGAAACCACGACGGGTTTCTTCGGTCAGGGCCGGCATGCTGATCAGCAGCAATTCACCCAGGTTGGTCGGGTTCAGGTTCAGGCCTGCACTGCCGATCGCCTTGTCGACAGCACCGAGCATGTTGCGCTCGAACGCAACCACTTGCAGGGTACGGGCGTCTTTGACGGTGATGTTGGCGACTTGCTTGATCGGGGTGTCCGCGCCGTAGTACGGCACCATCACGCCTTCCAGAATGCTTGGGTGCGCCTGGCCGGTACGGATACGGCCGAAGTTGTGAGCCAGAGACTCAACGGACTTCGTCATGCGCTCTTTGGCGTCTTTCTTGATTTCGTTGATCATTGTTGAACTTCCTCGATCAGGGTTCCTTCAGCGCCGCCGTGTACGATGTTCAGCAGGGCGCCGGGCTTGTTCATGTTGAATACGCGCAGCGGCATCTTGTGATCGCGGCACAGGCAAATAGCTGTCAGATCCATTACACCCAGCTTGCGATCCAGTACTTCATCATAAGTCAGATGATCGAACTTCTCGGCATGCGGGTCCTTGAATGGGTCAGCGGTATAAACGCCATCGACCTTGGTTGCCTTGAGCACGACATCGGCGTCGATTTCAATGGCGCGCAGGCAGGCTGCCGAATCCGTTGTGAAGAACGGGTTGCCGGTACCGGCCGCGAAAATCACCACGTCCTTGGAGTTCAAGTGGCGCATGGCTTTGCGACGATCATAGTGATCGGTTACGCCCACCATGGAAATGGCCGACATCACGATGGCCGAGATATTGGCACGCTCCAGCGCGTCGCGCATGGCCAGGGCATTCATCACAGTGGCCAGCATGCCCATGTGGTCGCCTGTCACCCGATCCATGCCAGCCTTGCTCAAGGCTTCGCCACGGAACAGGTTGCCACCGCCGATCACCAGACCGACCTGAACGCCGATACCGACCAGTTGGCCGACTTCCAGCGCCATGCGATCCAGAACCTTCGGATCGATCCCGAACTCTTCCGAGCCCATCAGGGCCTCGCCGCTAAGCTTGAGTAGAATGCGTTTATAGCGAGCCTGATAACCACTGCCCTGCTGAGCCATTGCGAATCTCTCCTGCGGCGTATTAAAAATTCTTTGCGAGCTGTTTACAGCTGGCGTTCACTCTAGCTTGGCGCTGCTTCAGCGCCATCGGAACATGGCTTTGTAAGTCAGTTCCAAGTGGAAACCAATTAAAAATTGGTAACCCCATCTGAAAAGAGGCTGCGCGCGTGAGCGGGCAGCCTCTTTCGGGCGACAGTTGAAAAACCGTCTTATTGCTTGGCTGCAGCCAGCTGGGCAGCAACTTCTTCAGCGAAGTTGTCGACCGGCTTCTCGATGCCTTCGCCTACTTTGAAGTAGGTGAAGGAAACGATTTCTGCGCCGCCTTTCTTGGCCAGCTCGCCAACCTTGATTTCAGGGTTCTTGACGAACGCCTGCTCAACCAGGCTCGCTTCTGCCAGGAACTTGCTGATACGGCCTTTGACCATGTTCTCAACAATGTTTTCTGGCTTGCCTTTGATCTTCTCTTCGTTCAGCTGCATGAACACAGCTTTTTCACGCTCGATCGCTTCAGCCGAAACTTGCGAAGGCAGCAGGAACTCAGGGTTGCTGGCAGCTACGTGCATCGCGATGTCTTTGGCCAGCTCGACGTCACCGCCTTTCAGAGCCACAACAACACCGATCTTGTTGCCGTGCAGGTACGAACCTACAACGTCACCTTCGATACGGGTCAGACGACGGATGTTGACGTTCTCGCCCACTTTGGCAACCAGTGCTTCGCGAGCGGCTTCTTGAGCAGCGATCAGCGGAGCAGCGTCGGTCAGCTTGTCAGCGAAGGCTTTTTCAACGCTGGCAGCAACAAAGTTTTTGAAGTCGTCTTGCAGGGCCAGGAAGTCGGTCTGCGAGTTCACTTCCAGGATAACGGCAGCTTTACCGTCGTCCTTGATTGCGATTGCGCCTTCAGCGGCAACGTTGCCAGCCTTTTTCGCAGCCTTGATCGCGCCCGAAGCACGCATGTCATCAATGGCTTTTTCGATGTCGCCGTCAGCCTTTTCCAGGGCTTTCTTGCAGTCCATCATGCCTTCGCCGGTACGCTCGCGCAGTTCTTTAACCAACGCTGCAGTAATTGCTGCCATTTTCAAATTCCTCTTGGATAGGTTTTCAACCATTCCACCCGATCGAACGGGCGTTCAATTCTTCCCGAACCAGCTTGTAGCCGCTGCACGTTACAGATGCTGTAGCTGCGCCGCCGACAAATGGTTTTCGAGGTGGCAAAAAGGGGGCCAAGCCCCCTTTTTGCTTACTGAGTCAACGCCAAAGCGTCAATTACTCAGCTGCAGCCTGAGTTTCTTCAGCTGCGAATTCTACAGTGCCGCCAGCAACGTTGTTGCGACCACGGATAACAGCGTCAGCCATCGAACCCATGTACAGCTGGATAGCGCGGATGGCGTCATCGTTACCTGGGATGATGTAGTCAACGCCTTCCGGGCTGCTGTTGGTATCGACAACGCCGATGACCGGGATGCCCAGCTTGTTGGCTTCGGTGATCGCGATGCGCTCGTGGTCAACGTCGATCACGAACAGTGCGTCAGGCAGACCGCCCATGTCCTTGATGCCGCCCAGGGAGCGATCCAGCTTTTCCAGGTCACGGGAGCGCATCAGCGCTTCTTTCTTGGTCAGCTTGGCGAAAGTACCGTCTTCGGCTTGAACTTCAAGGTCACGCAGACGCTTGATGGAAGCACGAATGGTTTTGAAGTTGGTCAGCATGCCGCCCAACCAGCGGTGATCGACGTACGGCGAACCGCAACGTGCTGCTTCTTCAGCAACGATCTTGCCAGCGGAACGCTTGGTGCCGACGAACAGAATCTTGTTTTTGCCCTGGGCCAGACGCTCTACGAAAGTCAGAGCTTCGTTGAACATTGGCAGGGTTTTTTCAAGGTTGATGATGTGAATCTTGTTACGCGCGCCGAAAATGTACTTACCCATTTTCGGATTCCAGTAACGGGTTTGGTGACCGAAGTGCACACCGGCCTTCAGCATATCGCGCATGTTGACTTGGGACATGATAGTTCCTTAATAAGTCGGGTTTGGCCTCCACGTATCCCAATGACCAACCAGTGGCATAAAGCCAAAAGCACCCAGGTCATCGTGTCGACACGTGTGTGGATTTAAGCTTTTCGGGGTATCCCCGGAAAGCGGCGCATTTTATACCACAGGGTGCGCAGAAACGGAACCCGGAATCTGTAATCGCACCTGGGACATGGACGCAGCCCCCTTGGAATCGCCTTCAAGCGCACCATTGTATAGAGAGACACGATGCACGCAGGCGCGGATTTGCTCCTTTCGTCTGTTAGAATCGGGTTTTTCAGGGTCGCAAAACGCACATGTGCCACCCAATACGTATCAACAAGCGCCGCCGAGCGCAGAGAGAGCCTGTATGACCGTCAACCTCAAAACCCCCGAGGACATCGCTGGCATGCGTGTCGCCGGCAAACTGGCCGCCGATGTGCTGGAAATGATTGCCGAACACGTCAAACCGGGCGTTACCACCGATCAACTGAACCAGATCTGCCACGACTACATCGTCAATGTGCAGCAGGCCATCCCCGCCCCGCTCAACTACAAGGGTTATCCGAAGTCGATCTGCACTTCGATCAACCATGTGGTCTGCCATGGTATTCCGAACGACAAACCGCTGAAAAACGGCGACACCCTGAACATCGACGTGACCGTGATCAAGGACGGCTACCACGGTGACACCAGCCGCATGTTCCACGTCGGCGAAGTACCGGTCTGGGCCGAGCGCCTGTCGCAAGTCACTCAGGAATGCATGTACAAGGCCATCGAGATCGTCAAACCTGGCTGCCGCCTCGGCGATATCGGCGAAATCATCCAGAAGCACGCGGAAAAGAATGGCTTCTCGGTGGTTCGCGAATTCTGCGGCCACGGCATCGGCAAGGTGTTCCACGAAGAACCGCAGATCCTGCACTACGGTCGCGCCGGCACCGGCATGGAACTGAAGGCCGGCATGACCTTCACCATCGAACCGATGATCAACCAGGGCAAGGCCGACACCAAGGTGCTGGGTGACGGCTGGACCGCGATCACCAAGGACCGCAAACTCTCGGCGCAGTGGGAACACACCTTGCTGGTCACCGACACCGGCTACGAGATCTTCACCCTGCGCGCCGACGACACCATCCCGCGCGTATCGGCCTGATCCGCAACGCTCCCAGCCTTATATAGAAGGAAAGCCAACCGATGCCGCAGGTGGATCCCGAACTCTTCGACCGCGGCCAGTTCCAGGCAGAACTGGCTCTGAAAGCGAGTCCTATCGCGGCGTTCAAAAAGGCGATCCGCCAGGCACGCGAAGTGCTCGACGCGCGCTTTCGCAGTGGCCGCGATATCCGCAGGCTGATCGAAGACCGCGCCTGGTTCGTCGACAATATCCTGCAAAAGGCCTGGGAGCAGTTCAACTGGAGCGAGGACGCCGACATCGCGCTGGTTGCGGTCGGCGGTTATGGCCGGGGGGAGTTGCATCCCTATTCCGACATCGACTTGCTGATCCTGCTGGACAGCGCCGATCACGAAGTTTTCCGTGATTCCATTGAGCGTTTTCTGACCTTGCTGTGGGACATCGGCCTGGAAGTAGGTCAGAGCGTTCGCTCGGTCGACGAGTGCGCCGAAGAGGCCCGTGCTGACCTGACCGTGGTCACCAACCTCATGGAAAGCCGCACCATCTGCGGCCCCGAGCATCTGCGCCAGCGCATGCTCGACGTCACCAGCACTGCGCACATGTGGCCGGCCAAGGAGTTCTTCCTAGCCAAGCGCGCCGAACAGAAGGCCCGTCACCACAAATACAACGACACCGAGTACAACCTGGAACCCAACGTCAAAGGCTCGCCGGGCGGCCTGCGGGATATCCAGACGATTCTGTGGGTGGCCCGTCGTCAATACGGCACCCTCAACCTGCGCGCCTTGGCCGGCGAAGGCTTTCTGGTCGAGAGTGAAAACGCACTGCTGGCCTCCTCCCAGGAATTTCTCTGGAAGGTGCGCTACGCCCTGCACATGCTCGCCGGTCGCGCCGAAGACCGCCTGCTGTTCGATCATCAGCGCACCATCGCCGGTTTGCTGGGGTTTGAAGGTGACGACGCCAAGCAGGCCGTCGAAAACTTCATGCAACAGTATTTCCGCGTCGTGATGAGCATCGCTCAACTCAGCGACCTGATCATCCAGCATTTCGAGGAAGTCATCCTCGCCCCCGAAGATGAAGCACCGCCGCAGCCAATCAATTCGCGCTTCCAACTGCATGACGGCTATATCGAAGCACGCAACGACAACGTGTTCCGCCGCACGCCGTTCGCCATGCTCGAGATTTTCGTGCTGATGGCCCAGCAGCCGGAAATCAAAGGCGTACGGGCAGACACCATTCGCCTGCTGCGGGAGAACCGTCACCTGATCGACGACAATTTCCGCAACGACATCCGCAATACCAGCCTGTTCATCGAGCTGTTCAAGTGCAAGATCGGCATCCACCGCAATCTGCGGCGGATGAACCGTTACGGCATTCTCGGGCGTTACCTGCCGGAATTCGGCTTTATCGTCGGGCAGATGCAGCACGACCTGTTCCACATCTATACGGTTGATGCGCACACCCTGAACCTGATCAAACATCTGCGTAAGTTGCAGTACACCCAGGTGTCGGAAAAATTCCCGCTGGCGGCCAAGCTCATGGCCAAGCTGCCCAAGCCCGAACTCATTTACATGGCGGGGCTGTACCACGACATCGGCAAGGGCCGGCATGGCGATCACTCGGAGATCGGCGCGGTCGATGCCGAGGCGTTCTGCCAGCGCCATCAATTGCCGGTGTGGGACAGCCGCCTGATTGTCTGGCTGGTGCAAAACCATCTGGTGATGTCGACCACTGCCCAGCGCAAGGATTTGTCCGACCCGCAGGTGATCCACGATTTCGCTCAGGCCGTCGGCGACGAAACCCGCCTCGACTACCTGTACGTGCTGACCGTGGCCGACATCAACGCGACCAACCCGACCCTGTGGAATTCATGGCGCGCCAGCCTGTTGCGCCAACTCTACACCGAGACCAAGCGCGCCTTGCGTCGCGGCCTGGAGAACCCGGTGGATCGTGAGGAACAGATCCGCCAGACCCAAAGCGCTGCGCTGGATATTCTGGTGCGCGGCGGCACCGATCCGGACGACGTCGAGCAATTGTGGGCGCAGCTGGGCGATGACTATTTCCTGCGGCACACCGCCGGCGACGTGGCCTGGCACAGCGATGCGATCCTGCAGCAGCCGGCCGATGGCGGGCCGCTGGTACTGATCAAGGAAACCACCCAGCGCGAATTCGAGGGCGGTACGCAGATCTTCATTTATGCTCCGGACCAACACGACTTCTTCGCCGTGACCGTGGCGGCAATGGACCAGCTCAACCTGAACATTCACGACGCCCGGGTCATCACGTCCAGCAGCCAGTTCACCCTCGATACCTACATTGTGCTCGACAACGACGGGGAATCCATCGGTGACAACCCGGCGCGGATCAAGCAGATACGCGAAGGCCTCACCGAAGCCCTGCGCAACCCGGACGACTACCCGACGATCATTCAGCGCCGGGTCCCGCGCCAGCTCAAGCACTTCGCCTTTGCACCGCAGGTGACGATCCATAACGACGCCCAGCGTCCGGTGACCGTGCTGGAACTGACCGCGCCTGACCGGCCAGGTTTGCTGGCACGCATCGGCGGGATTTTCCTCGAGTTCGACCTGTCGCTGCAGAACGCCAAGATTGCGACCCTGGGCGAGCGGGTGGAAGACGTGTTCTTCATCACCGACGCCCACAACCAACCATTGTCCGACCCGTTGCTGTGCAGCCGTCTGCAGGATGCGATCGTTGAGCAACTGAGCGTCAATCAGGAACCCGATATCAAATTGTCGCGCATCAGTATCTGATGGCGCCCCGGATTCAAATGGCTTTGCGAGAGACCCTTCCCCAATGAACAACGCTCTGAACCAGCTCCAGCCGTACCCGTTCGAAAAGCTCCGCGCCCTGCTCGGCACCGTAACGCCAAATCCGGACAAACGCCCGATCGCTCTGTCGATCGGCGAGCCGAAACATCGCTCGCCAAGCTTTGTCGCCGAAGCGCTGGCCAACAGTCTGGATCAGATGGCGGTATACCCGACCACCCTCGGCATCCCGGCCCTGCGCGAAGCCATCGCTGGCTGGTGCGAGCGTCGTTTCGGCGTGCCGAGCGGCTGGATTGACCCGGCGCGTAATGTGCTGCCGGTCAACGGTACCCGTGAAGCGTTGTTCGCCTTCACCCAGACCGTGGTCAACCGTAGCGATGACGCCCTGGTGGTCAGCCCGAACCCGTTCTATCAGATCTACGAGGGCGCGGCGTTTCTCGCCGGCGCCAAGCCGCACTACCTGCCATGCCTGGACGAGAATGGCTTCAACCCGGACTTCGACGCGGTATCGCCAGAAATCTGGAAACGCTGCCAGATCCTGTTCCTGTGCTCGCCGGGCAACCCGACCGGCGCACTGATTCCGGTCGATGTGCTGAAAAAACTGATCGCCCTGGCCGACGAATACGACTTCGTCATCGCCGCCGACGAGTGCTACAGCGAACTGTACTTCGACGAACAGACCCCACCGCCGGGCCTGCTCAGCGCCTGCGTCGAACTGGGCCGCAAGGATTTCAAGCGCTGCGTGGTGTTCCACAGCCTGTCCAAACGCTCCAACCTGCCGGGCCTGCGCTCGGGATTTGTTGCCGGTGATGCCGACATCCTCAAGGGCTTCCTGCTGTATCGCACCTACCACGGCTGTGCGATGCCGGTGCAAACGCAACTGGCCAGCGTGGCCGCGTGGAACGACGAAGTGCACGTGCGCGCCAACCGTGCACTGTACCGCGAGAAGTTCGACGCGGTCCTGGCAATCCTCAGCCCGGTGATGGATGTGCAGCGTCCGGATGGCAGTTTCTACCTGTGGCCAAACGTGCAAGGTGATGACGCGGCGTTTTGCCGGGAGCTGTTTGCCGAAGAACACGTGACCGTGGTGCCCGGCTCCTACCTGTCCCGCGACGTAGACGGTGTCAACCCGGGTGCCGGTCGCGTGCGCATGGCACTGGTTGCGCCACTGGCTGAATGCGTCGAAGCGGCGGAACGTATTCGCGCCTTCATCACACGGCACAAGTAAGCATCCGATTGCCCGCGCCAGACGCTCTGGCGCGGGCAACTCCGCAGGCTATTTGACCTGTCCCAGATTCGCCTCACTCAAATCCAGCTCACCCAAGACCTCCCGCAACACGTCATCGCCAATCTGATGCTGCCGACTGAGGCTATACAGTTCGAGGCGCTGCGCCCGTAGGGCCTTCAAACGCAGCCGGCGCTCCAGCAGATCCATCTGAAACGCCAGCGCCTGGGCTTCGGCGGAATCGTTGAAAACCTCAAGCTGATGGCGATACTCGGACATAATCCGCGCTTTCAGTTCCGCCGACAGTGCCGCCTGAGCGGCGTCCTGCGGGGCGACCTCTTCGGTTTCCAGCGCATGGATCGCCGCCTCGGCAGTCTTGCGCCAGGCATCGCGCACTTCCTGACGGCGCTTGTCATCCGGGCTTTTCTCGATGCCCCGCAGCAACAGTGGCAGCGCGATACATGCCGAGATCAGCGACAGCAGAATTACCCCGGCGGCGATGAAGATCAGCAGGTCACGCTCGGGGAACGCCTCGCTACCCATCAGCATCGGCACCGACATCACACCGGCCAGCGTCACCGCTCCACGCACCCCACCGACAGTCAACAGCCAGCAGGAACGCGCCGTCGGCACTTGCGTCAGCTCGCCCTTGCCGCGCAAACGTCGCAGCAACACCGACAAGCGCCAGATACTCTGCACCCAGATAAACCGCAGCAGCACCAGCGCGAGGAAAATCGCCACAACATCAAGGCAGCGATAGAACAGCGTCGGCCACAACGTCGGCTCGTGGCTGACCACGGCTTTGATGATGTCCGGCAATTGCAGGCCCAGCAGCAGGAAGATCAAACCGTTGAAGGCAAACTCCAGCAATGACCAGACGCTGCGATTGAGCAAGCGGGTGCTGGTCTGGCGTGGCAACAGATCGAGCCAGCTCTGCATCATCCCCGCCGCCACCGCCGAAAGAATGCCGGAAGCGCCCAACCGCTCGGCCAGCACATACGCCGCGAAAGGCAGCAGTAACATGAACACCACGTGGGTGGCCGGATCATCCCAGCCGCGAGCGATCATCCACGCACGCAAGCGCCCGACCAGCCAGCTCAGCGCAACGCCCACCGCCAGGCCACCAACCGCCACCAGTACAAACGTCAGGCTGGCATTGGCCAGCGAAAACACCCCGGTCACTGCGGCAGCGAGGGCGAACTTGAATGTCACCAGGCCTGAAGCGTCGTTCATCAGCGCCTCGCCCTGCAACATGTGCATCAGTGGCGTCGGCAAGCGGTTCTGCGAAATCGCCGAGACGGCCACCGCATCCGTCGGCGACAGCACAGCGGCCAGGGCGAAAGCCACCGGCAGCGGAATCGTCGGCAGCAGCCAGTGAATGAAGTAACCCGCTCCGACCACGGTGAACAGAACGAGTCCGACCGCCAGCGTCAGAATCGGCCCGCGCAACTGCCAGAACTCGCGCTTGGGCATGCGCCAGCCGTCGGAGAACAACAATGGCGGCAGGAATAGAAACAGGAACAATTCGGGATCAAGGGCCACGTGCAGACCGAGTGTCGGCCAGGCGAGCAAGGCGCCAGCGGCGATTTGCACCAGAGGAAGCGGCAGCGGGATGACCCGTCCGACCAGCCGCGAGACGCTGACCAGCATCAGCAGGATCAGGACGGTATAAGCGGTTTGCATAAAGCGGAAATCTCAGACGATCGACAGCGTTGAACTGCCATATTAGCCGCTTAGGATGCGTCTGGCGTTTGCACCTATGTCGCACGCGTACACGCCGCACCAATGTGGGAGCGAGCTTGCTCGCGAATACGGTGTGTCATTAACAGAGATTTTGACTGACACGGCCGCTTCGCGAGCAAGCTCGCTCCCACAGGGTTTTGCATTGCCAAATCGACCTGAGGCGCCGCGAACCGGTTTGGTCATGGCATAATCCGACACCATTTTTCTCCAGCACCTGTAAAGGGGGCGATTCCTTGACCGTTTCAAGTAAAACGTTGCACCTTTTCGGCATCAAAGCCTGCGACACCATGAAGAAGGCGCGCACCTGGCTCGATGAACACGCTGTCAGCTACGACTTTCATGATTACAAAACCGCCGGTATCGACCGTGAGCACCTGACTCAATGGTGTGACGAGCACGGCTGGCAAACGGTGTTGAACCGTGCAGGCACGACCTTTCGCAAACTCGACGACGAACGTAAAGCCGATCTCGACCAGTCGAAAGCCATCGAACTGATGCTCGCTCAACCCTCGATGATCAAGCGCCCGGTGCTCGATCTCGGTGACCGAACCCTGATTGGCTTCAAGCCAGACATCTACGCGGCTGCACTCCAGTAAGCAGCCCGTCACTTATTGCTAGAGGTATTCACATGTCCAAATCCCTGTTCAGCATCGCCTTTGGTGTCGGCACTCAGAACCGTCAAGGCGCGTGGCTGGAAGTGTTTTACGCCCAGCCACTGCTCAACCCGTCGGCCGAACTGGTCGCCGCTGTTGCGCCGATCCTCGGCTACACCGAAGGCAACCAGGCCATCGCCTTCACCACCGCGCAGGCTGCGCAACTGGCCGAAGCGGTCAAAGGCATCGACGCCGTGCAAGGCAAGCTGCTGACCCGTCTGGCCGAGAGCCACAAGCCGCTGGTCGCCACCCTGCTGGCCGAAGACGCACAGCTGACCTCGACACCTGAGGCCTACCTCAAGCTGCACCTGCTGTCCCACCGTCTGGTCAAGCCGCACGGCGTGAGCCTGGCCGGGATCTTCCCGCTGCTGCCGAACGTGGCCTGGACCAGCCAGGGCGCGATCGACCTGAGCGAACTGGCCGAGATGCAACTCGAAGCCCGCCTGCGCGGCGAGCTGCTGGAAGTGTTCTCGGTGGACAAGTTCCCGAAAATGACCGACTACGTGGTTCCGGCCGGCGTGCGCATCGCTGACGCTGCGCGTCTGCGTCTGGGTGCCTACGTGGGCGAAGGCACCACCGTAATGCACGAAGGCTTCATCAACTTCAACGCCGGCACCGAAGGCCCGGGCATGATCGAAGGCCGCGTGTCCGCTGGCGTGTTCGTCGGCAAGGGCTCGGATCTGGGCGGCGGCTGCTCGACCATGGGCACCCTGTCGGGTGGCGGCAACATCGTGATCAAGGTCGGCGAAGGCTGCCTGATCGGTGCCAACGCCGGTATCGGTATCCCGTTGGGCGACCGCAACACCGTCGAGTCGGGCCTGTACGTGACCGCCGGCACCAAGGTGGCACTGCTGGACGAGCACAACAACCTGGTCAAGGTGGTGAAGGCGCGTGAGCTGGCCGGCCAGACTGACCTGCTGTTCCGTCGCAACTCGGAAACCGGTGCCGTGGAGTGCAAAACCCACAAATCGGCAATCGAGCTGAACGAAGCGCTGCACGCTCACAACTAAGCAGCACATCGACCTCCTGTGGGAGCAAGCTTGCTCGCGAAGCTTTTGGCGTATTCAAGAACGCCTTCGCGAGCAGGCTCGCTCCCACAGTGTCTTGTGTACATCCCGCCCAAGTTCACAGGGCTGAACAAATGATGATTCCCTCCCCCTGGCGCGCCGACTTTCCGGCCATCGCCGCCCTGCAACGGCAAGACCAGACCTATCTGGACAACGCCGCCACCACGCAAAAACCGCAAGCCCTGCTTGACGCACTGACGCATTACTACGCCAACGGCGCGGCCAATGTGCATCGTGCGCAGCACCTGCCCGGCGCTCACGCGACGCAGGCGTTCGAAGACAGTCGGCTCAAGGTGGCCCAGTGGCTGAATGCCGGTGACAGCGGGCAGATCATCTTCACCCACGGCGCCACCAGTGCGCTGAATCTCCTGGCCTATGGCCTGGAGCATCTTTTCCACCCGGGCGATGAAATTGTCATCAGCGCCCTGGAGCATCACGCCAACCTGCTGCCGTGGCAGCAACTGGCGCAGCGGCGCGACCTGAAACTGGTGATCCTGCCGCTGGATGACGCCGGTTTGATCGACCTCACGGCCGCCGTGCATCTGATCGGGCCGCGTACACGTTTGCTGGCGGTCAGTCAGTTATCCAATGTGCTCGGTGCCTGGCAGCCATTGCCAGCGCTATTGGGCATGGCCAAGGCACAGAACGCCCTGACCGTGGTCGATGGTGCGCAAGGTGTGGTGCACGGTCGCCACGACGTGCAGGCGCTGGGTTGTGACTTCTATGTGTTTTCCAGCCACAAGCTGTACGGCCCCGATGGCCTCGGCGTGCTGTTCGGGCGCAACAAGGCGCTTGAGCAACTGAAGCCCTGGCAGTTCGGCGGCGAAATGGTGCTGGAAGCCAATTATCACGATTCACGTTTTCGCCCTGCTCCGCTGGGTTTCGAGGCGGGTACGCCGCCGATCGCCAGCGTGATCGGCCTCGGTGCGACCCTCGACTACCTGGCCGGCCTGGACCAGGACGCAGTGTCCGCGCACGAAGCGGCGCTGCATGACTATCTGCTCAAGGGCCTGCACGCTCGCAATGGCATCCGTCTGCTGGGCAAGCCGCAACTGGCGTTGGCCAGTTTTGTCGTCGAAGGCGTGCACAACGCCGATCTGGCGCACCTGCTGACCGAGCAAGGCATTGCCGTGCGCGCCGGGCATCACTGCGCCATGCCGTTGCTGAAAAGCCTGGAGCTGGCCGGGGCGATTCGTGTTTCGCTGGCGTTGTACAACGATTCCGAGGATCTGGAACGCTTCTTCGAAGCGCTGGATCAGGCGCTGGAGTTGTTGCGATGAGTCTGCCGCCCGCCGCTGCCGAAGCGCTGCACACTTTTCAGAATGCCGCCGGTTGGGAACAGCGTGCGCGGTTGCTGATGCAGTTTGGCGATCGCCTGCCACCGCTGGACGATGCAGATAAAAACGACGCCAACCGCGTGCATGGTTGTGAAAGCCAGGTGTGGTTGCTGGGCTCGCTAAATGACGGCCACTGGCAGTTTTTGGCAAGTAGTGATGCGCGGATGATTCGCGGGTTGGTGGCGTTGTTGCTGTTGCGGGTCAATGGTCTGAGCGCTGCTGAATTGCAGCAAGTGGATCTGCCGGACTGGTTCAACGAACTGGGGCTTTCGCGGCAACTCTCGCCTTCGCGCACTAATGGCCTCAATGCCGTACTTCAGCGGATGAATGAGTTGGCAGGTTAATCGCCATCGCTGGCAAGCCAGCTCCCACAGTGTTCTATGGTCTTCACAAATGCAGTGAACCAACCAAATACCTGTGGGAGCTGGCTTGCCAGCGATGAGGCCATAAGCCCCGACATCAAACCTGAGGCTTGAGCCGATCCGCCGGGCGCCGGACACCCGCCACAATCTTGTCCACCGCCTTGGTCGCCGCGACCATGCCGAATGTCGCCGTCACCATCATCACCGCGCCAAACCCGCCGGCGCAGTCGAGCTTCACGCCATCGCCGACAAAACTCTTCTGCAAACAGATACTGCCGTCCGGTTTCGGATAGCGCAGCTGTTCGGTGGAGAACACGCACGGCACGCTGTAATGGCGGGTCACGGTGCGCGAGAAGCCATAGTCGCGACGCAAGGTCGAACGCACTTTTGAAGCCAGTGGATCGTTGAACGTACGGTTCAGGTCGCACACCTGAATCAACGTCGGATCAATCTGCCCGCCCGCACCGCCGGTGGTGATGATCTGGATCTTGCGCCGCTTGCACCAGGCAATCAGCGCAGCCTTGGCGTTGACCGCGTCGATGCAGTCGATCACGCAGTCAATGTTCGGCGTGATGTATTCGGCCATGGTCTCGCGGGTGACGAAATCGGCCACGGCGTGCACCGTGCAGTCCGGGTTGATCCCGCGCAGGCGCTCGGCCATCACTTCGACCTTGGGTTTGCCAACGGTGCTGTCCAGCGCATGCAACTGCCGGTTGGCGTTGCTGACGCAGACGTCGTCGAGGTCGAACAGCGAAATCTCGCCGACACCACAGCGGGCCATGGCTTCCGCCGCCCAGGAGCCGACGCCACCGACGCCAACGATCGCCACATGGGCCGCGCGCAGGCGCTCGAGACCCTCGATGCCATACAAACGGGCGATGCCTGCAAACCGTGGATCTTCTGTACTCATGACCATTACCCCAAAAACCGGCGCGCATTATAGGGCTACGCAGCGACAAGTTTTAACCTTCGAGCTAAAAGTGTAAGAACTTAAGTCAAAGTCGGATGCCCAATATCCGGCATTTCCTTGTCTGGTGTACGACTAGTGGAGTGCCGGTGTAGGATTCGCGCCCTTTTGGCGTAAGCCGATCCGTTCCTTCGTTCCACAGCCTTTGGAACCCGAAATAGCTATGTCATCGCGTAAATTTGGTCTCAACCTGGTGGTGGTTCTGGCAATCGCCGCCCTGTTCACCGGTTTCTGGGCGCTGATCAACCGCCCGGTCTCCGCGCCCAACTGGCCGGAGCAGATTTCCGGTTTCTCCTATTCGCCATTCCAACAGGGACAATTCCCACAGAAGGATCAGTATCCGACTGACGATGAAATGCGCCGCGACCTGGAGATCATGAGCAAGCTGACGGACAACATCCGCATCTACTCGGTCGACGGTTCGCTGCAGGACATCCCGAAACTGGCGGAAGAATTCGGTCTGCGCGTGACGCTGGGGATCTGGATCAGCCCTGACCAGGAACGCAACGAGCGGGAAATCCAGCGTGCCATCGAACTGGCAAACACTTCGCGCAGCGTGGTTCGCGTGGTGGTCGGCAACGAAGCGATCTTCCGCAAGGAAATCACCGCCGAACAACTGAGCGTGCTGCTTGATCGCGTGCGGGCGGCCGTCAAGGTGCCGGTGACCACCTCCGAGCAATGGCACGTCTGGGAAGAACACCCGGAGCTGGCCAAGCACGTCGACCTGATCGCGGCGCACGTCCTGCCCTACTGGGAATTCATTCCCGTGGACAAGGCCGGGCAGTTCGTCTTCGACCGCGCCCGCGACCTGAAAAAGCTGTTCCCGAAAAAACCGCTGCTGCTGTCCGAGGTCGGCTGGCCGAGCAACGGTCGCATGCGCGGTGGCGCCGATGCGTCGCCGGCGGATCAGGCGATTTACCTGCGCACGCTGGTCAACAAACTTAACCGTCAGGGCTTCAACTACTTCGTGATCGAAGCCTTCGACCAGCCGTGGAAGGCCAGTGACGAAGGTTCGGTGGGCGCCTACTGGGGCGTATTCAATGCCGCGCGTCAGCAGAAGTTCAACTTCGAAGGCCCGGTGGTGGCGATCCCGCAATGGCGCGTACTGGCCATCGGTTCGGTGGTGCTGGCGTTGCTGTCGCTGACCCTGCTGATGATCGACGGTTCGGCCCTGCGTCAGCGCGGCCGTACCTTCCTGACCTTTATCGCGTTTCTCTGCGGTTCGGTGCTGGTGTGGATCGGCTACGACTACAGCCAGCAATACAGCACCTGGTTCAGTCTGACCGTGGGTTTCCTCTTGGCGCTGGGTGCGCTCGGGGTATTTATCGTGCTGCTCACCGAGGCCCATGAACTGGCCGAAGCGGTGTGGATTCACAAGCGGCGACGCGAATTCCTGCCGGTGATCGGTGATTCGGACTATCGACCGAAAGTCTCGATTCACGTGCCCTGCTACAACGAGCCGCCAGACATGGTCAAACAGACCCTCGATGCCTTGGCTGCCCTCGATTATCCGGACTATGAAGTCCTGATCATCGACAACAACACCAAAGACCCCGCCGTCTGGGAGCCGGTGCGCGACTACTGTGAAACCCTGGGGCCGCGCTTCAAGTTCTTCCACGTCTCGCCCTTGGCCGGGTTCAAGGGCGGCGCGCTGAACTACCTGATTCCGCACACCGCCAAGGACGCCGAAGTGATCGCGGTGATCGACTCCGACTACTGCGTGCACCCGAACTGGCTCAAGCACATGGTGCCGCACTTCGCCGATCCGAAAATCGCCGTGGTGCAGTCGCCGCAGGATTACCGCGACCAGAACGAAAGCACCTTCAAGAAGCTCTGCTACGCCGAATACAAAGGCTTCTTCCACATCGGCATGGTCACCCGCAACGACCGTGACGCGATTATCCAGCACGGCACCATGACCATGACCCGCCGCTCGGTTCTGGAAGAACTGGGCTGGGCCGACTGGTGCATCTGTGAAGACGCCGAACTGGGTCTGCGCGTGTTCGAAAAAGGCCTGTCGGCGGCGTATTACCACGACAGTTACGGCAAGGGCCTGATGCCGGATACCTTCATCGACTTCAAGAAACAGCGTTTCCGCTGGGCTTACGGCGCGATCCAGATCATCAAACGCCACACCGGCAGCCTGTTGCGCGGCAAGGACACCGAGCTGACCCGTGGTCAGCGTTACCACTTCCTTGCGGGCTGGTTGCCGTGGGTCGCGGACGGCATGAACATCTTCTTCACCGTCGGCGCGCTGTTGTGGTCGGCGGCGATGATCATCGTGCCGCAACGGGTCGATCCGCCGCTGCTGATTTTCGCGATCCCGCCGTTGGCGCTGTTCGTGTTCAAGGTCGGCAAGATCATCTTCCTGTACCGTCGCGCCGTCGGCGTGAACCTCAAGGATGCGTTCTGCGCGGCGCTGGCCGGGCTGGCGTTGTCGCACACCATCGCCAAAGCGGTGCTGTACGGCTTCTTCACCAGCAGCATTCCGTTCTTCCGCACACCGAAAAACGCCGACAACCATGGCTTCTGGGTGGCGATTTCCGAAGCGCGGGAAGAGCTGTTCATCATGTTGCTGCTGTGGGGCGCGGCGCTGGGGATCTACCTGGTGCAAGGCATTCCGAGCAACGACATGCGCTTCTGGGTGGCGATGCTGCTGGTGCAGTCGCTGCCTTACGTCGCGGCGCTGATCATGGCGTTCCTCTCGTCGCTGCCGAAACCTTCGGCGGCGCCTGAGCCGGCGCCTGTCGTCTAATTCCTCGACGAAGCACTAAACGGCGGCCAATGGTCGCCGTTTTGCTTTAAGATAACCGCCATTTTGCGGGGCTTGGCGTGATACGCGGTGTAACTGACCGAACCCAATCCCTGTGGGAGCGAGCTTGCTCGCGAAGGCTTTGTAACATTCAACCCTTATGTTGCCTGATACACCGCTTTCGCGAGCAAGCTCGCTCCCACATTGGCCCTCGCTCAAATTCATGATCCCGGAGTTTTCCATGACGGCCCACGCCGACCTTTCGCCGACCCTCCAACTCGCCATCGACCTGATCCGCCGCCCGTCCGTGACGCCAGTCGACGCCGATTGCCAGAAGCAGATGATGCAGCGCCTGGGCGATGCCGGTTTCACCCTGGAGCCGATGCGCATCGAGGATGTGGATAACTTCTGGGCCACCCACGGCAACGACGAAGGCCCGGTGCTGTGCTTCGCCGGCCACACCGACGTGGTGCCGACCGGTCCGGTGAGCGCCTGGCAGATCGACCCGTTCAACGCCGTCATTGATGAACACGGCATGCTCTGCGGCCGTGGCGCAGCGGACATGAAAGGCAGCCTGGCGTCGATGACCGTGGCCGCCGAGCGCTTCGTCGCCGACTACCCGAACCACAAGGGCAAGGTCGCGTTCCTGATCACCAGCGACGAGGAAGGCCCGGCGCACCACGGCACCAAGGCTGTGGTGGAACGTCTGGCAGCGCGCAACGAACGTCTGGACTGGTGCATCGTCGGCGAACCATCGAGCACTACCCTGGTCGGCGACGTGGTGAAAAACGGTCGGCGCGGCTCCCTCGGAGCCAAGCTCACTGTTCGCGGTGTTCAGGGCCATGTGGCCTACCCGCATCTGGCGAAGAACCCGATCCACCTCGCCGCCCCGGCGCTGGCCGAACTGGCCGCCGAGCACTGGGATCACGGCAACGATTTCTTCCCGCCGACCAGCTTCCAGATTTCCAACGTCAACTCCGGCACCGGCGCGACCAACGTGATCCCGGGCGATCTGGTGGCGGTGTTCAACTTCCGCTTTTCCACCGAATCGACCGTCGAAGGCCTGCAGAAGCGCGTGGCCGACATCCTCGACAAACACGGTCTGGACTGGCACATCGACTGGGCGCTGTCCGGCCTGCCGTTCCTCACCGAGCCGGGCGCGCTGCTCGACGCGGTGTCGTCGAGCATCCGCGACATCACTGGCCGCGAGACCAAGGCGTCCACCAGTGGCGGTACGTCCGATGGCCGTTTCATCGCGACCATGGGCACCCAGGTGGTTGAGCTGGGCCCGGTCAACGCGACCATTCACCAGGTCAACGAGCGTGTGCTGGCAGCCGATCTCGACGTACTGACCGAGATCTACTACCAGACCCTGATCAAGTTGCTCGCCTGATGCTCGCGTGCCCGATCTGCAGTGAACCGCTGAACAGCGTGGACAACGGCGTGGTCTGCCCCGCCGGCCACCGCTTCGACCGTGCGCGTCAGGGTTACCTGAACCTGTTGCCGGTGCAGCACAAAAACAGCCGCGATCCCGGCGACAACCAGGCCATGGTCGAGGCGCGCCGCGACTTCTTGAATGCCGGGCATTATGCGCCGGTGGCCAAACGCCTGGCCGAACTGGCGGCGAGTTACGCCCCGGATCGCTGGGTCGATATCGGTTGTGGCGAGGGTTACTACACCGCACAGATCGCCGAGGCTTTGCCGAACGCAGATGGCTACGCGCTGGACATCTCCCGCGAAGCCGTCAAACGCGCCTGCAAGCGCAACCCGGCCCTGACCTGGTTGATCGCCAGCATGGCCCGCGTGCCGTTGGCGTCGGGCAGTTGCCAGTTTCTCGCCAGCGTTTTCAGCCCGCTGGACTGGGAAGAGGCCAAGCGCCTGCTCAGTGTCGGCGGCGGCCTGATGAAGGTCGGCCCAACCAGCGGCCATCTGATGGAACTGCGCGAACGGCTGTACGACGAAGTGCGCGAATACACCGACGACAAGCATCTGGCCCTGGTGCCCGAAGGCATGGCGCTGGCGCACAGCGAAACCCTGGAATTCAAACTGACGCTGGACAAGCCCGAGGATCGCGCCAACCTGCTGGCAATGACACCTCACGGCTGGCGCGCCAGTGCCGAGCGTCGTGCAGCGGTGATCGAACAGGCCGAGCCGTTCGTGACCACCGTGTCGATGCGCTACGATTATTTCGTTCTTCAATAACTTTTGGTCTCGGGCGAGTGCCCGGGGCCGGCTAAATCCGCGAATGGATTTTTCAGACCCGCAGTGAGGACATCCATGCGCCAACCGGATATCGAGATTTACCTGAAAGACGCCGACGTCGACCACAAGGCCATTTCCGCCTGGCTCGGCGCCGCGCTGGGCCCGTGCAGCGACTGGGTACAGAAAGGCCAGACTTACAAATGCAAGGCCGGCAACATCCCGGTGACCTGGCTGCCGAAAGCCGTGGGCAAGTGGAACAGCCTGTACCTGGAAAGCGATGCGACCCCATGGGACGACGACATCGCCTGCGCCCGCGCCGCCTTTGCCGCGTTGAACGTGGAGGTGCGTTGCGCGCCAGGGACGTGGGTTGAAGAAGAAGGTGAAGAGACGGCGGATCGCTGGATTCGCATCAGCGCCGACGGTGAAGAAGAGATCACCTGGAAAACGGCATAAAAGCAGCTGCAAGCTGCAAGCTGCAAGCTGCAAGTCTCAAGCTGAACGGCTTGTAGCTTGTGGCTTGCAGCTTGAAACCGCTGTTACAAGCCGACTACATCCTCAGCCTGCAAACCCTTCTCGCCAGTAATCACTGCGTATTCAACCTGCTGGCCTTCAGTCAACGACCGGTGCCCTTCGCCGCGAATCGCGCGGTAGTGCACGAACACGTCCACCCCGTCTTCGCGCTGAATAAAGCCGTAGCCCTTGGCGTCGTTGAACCACTTCACATTGCCGGTTTCACGTGTTGCCATCTGTTCATACTCCTTTTTTATTATTGAACAGGCTTTTCGCAGGAAAGCCTTCGCGGAACGTCAGCCTGCGTCCGACGTCCATAAAAGGGCCCCGGCGACAGACCGCCGAGTATATGACAGGTGCGAAAAGTCTCAACAGGAGATTACTTCGCCGCTTTTTTGCCGATTTTCGGTGAATACGGCAAACTGTCGACCTCCCGAGCAAACGCTCGGTTTATCAACTCACGCAGAAGCCGTATGACCCGTTCCCCGTTCCGCCGTCTTGTGTTTGGCACCTTGCGCCGACTGTTGTATCTCTGGGTGCGATCCGAGACGATCAACCAGTCGTCGTTCACCCTCAACCTCGACCGCAGTCGTCCGGTGTTCTACGTCCTGCAAAACCCTTCGCTGACCGATCTGGCCGTGGTCGACACCGAGTGCACCAAGGCTGGCCTGCCGCGTCCGGTGCTGCCGGTGTCGGTCGGTTCGCTGATCGAGCCGGCGGCGTTTTTCTATCTGACGCCGGACCCCGATTGGCTCGGTCGCCAGGATAAACGCGGCGCACCGCCAACCCTGACCCGTCTGGTCAGCGCCCTGACCCAGAATGCCGCCGAAGACGCACAGATCATTCCGGTCAGCGTGTTCTGGGGCCAGTCGCCGGACAGCGAAAACAGTCCGTGGAAGTTGCTGTTTGCCGACAGCTGGGCCGTGACCGGGCGCCTGCGTCGCCTGCTGAGCATCATCGTCCTCGGCCGCAAGACCCGCGTGCAGTTCTCGGCGCCGATCCACCTGCGCGAACTGATCGAGCATAACAAGGGCCACGAACGCACGGTGCGCATGGCCCAGCGCATCCTGCGCGTGCACTTCCGCAATCTGAAAGCCGCCGTCATCGGCCCGGACATTTCCCACCGCCGTAACCTCGTCAAAGGCCTGCTCAACCAGCCACTGGTCAGGCAAGCGATCGTCGAAGAGGCCGAGCGCGAGAACATCTCCCTGGAAAAAGCCAAGGCCCAGGCCCTGCGCTACGGCAACGAGATCGCCTCGGACTACACCTACACCGCGATCCGCTTCCTCGAAGTGGTGCTGAGCTGGTTCTGGAACAAGATCTACGACGGCATCAAGGTCAACCACATCGAAGGCGTGCAGAAGGTCGCCCAGGGTCACGAAGTGATCTACGTGCCGTGCCACCGCAGCCACATCGACTATCTGCTGCTGTCGTACTTGCTGTTCCGCAACGGCCTGACCCCACCGCACATCGCCGCCGGGATCAACCTGAACATGCCGGTGATCGGCAGCCTGCTGCGCCGTGGCGGCGCGTTCTTCATGCGCCGCACGTTCAAGGGCAATCCGCTGTACACCTCGGTGTTCAACGAATACCTGCACACCCTGTTCACCAAAGGTTTCCCGGTCGAGTACTTCGTCGAAGGTGGCCGCTCACGCACCGGGCGCATGCTGCAACCGAAGACCGGCATGCTCGCCATCACGATGCGCAGCTTCCTGCGTTCGTCGCGGATGCCGATCGTCTTCGTGCCGGTGTACATCGGTTACGAGCGTGTGCTGGAAGGTCGTACCTACCTCGGAGAATTGCGAGGCGCGAGCAAAAAGAAAGAATCGATCTTCGACATTTTCAAAGTCATCGGCGCGCTCAAGCAACGTTTCGGCCAGGTAGCGGTGAACTTCGGCGAACCGATCAAACTCGCGGAATTCCTCGACAGCGAACAGCCGGGCTGGCGCCAGCAGGAACTCGGTCCGCAGTACAAACCGGCATGGCTTAACGAAACCACCAACCGCCTCGGCGACAAAGTCGCGCAACACTTGAACGAAGCGGCGGCGATCAACCCGGTCAATCTGGTGGCGCTGGCATTGTTGTCGACCACCCGCCTGGCGCTGGATGATCGCGCGATGGCGCGGGTGCTGGATCTGTACCTGGCCCTGTTGCGCAAGGTGCCGTACTCGCCACACACGACCTTGCCGGAAGGCGATGGCCGCGCATTGATCGAGCACGTGAAGGACATGGATCTGCTGTCCGAGCAGAACGACGCCCTGGGCAAAATTCTCTACCTGGACGAGCAGAACGCCGTCCTGATGACCTACTACCGCAACAACGTGCTGCACATCTTCGCCCTGCCGGCACTGCTGGCGAGCTTTTTCCAAAGCACATCGCGCATGAGTCGCGAACAGATCCTGCGCTACACCCGCGCACTGTATCCGTACCTGCAATCGGAGCTGTTCATTCGCTGGACGCTGGACGAACTCGACGGAGTCGTCGATCAGTGGCTGGAAGCGTTCGTCGAACAAGGGCTGCTGCGCTTCGAGAAAGAGCTGTACTTGCGACCGGCACCGAGTTCGCGGCATTTCGTGCTGCTGACCTTGCTGTCGAAAAGCATCGCGCAGACGTTGCAACGCTTCTACATGACGGTGTCGTTGCTGCTCAACGCCGGCCAGAACAGCATCAGTGCCGAAGAGCTGGAAGACCTCTGCACGGTCATGGCCCAGCGCCTGTCGATCCTGCACGGCCTCAATGCCCCGGAATTCTTCGACAAGAGCCTGTTCCGCCACTTCATCCAGACCCTGCTCGACCTCGACGTTCTTCGTCGCGACGAAGCCGGCAAACTGAGCTATCACGAACTGCTCGGCGAACTGGCCGAAGGCGCGGCCAAACGCGTGCTGCCAGCGGAGATTCGCTTGTCGATCCGCCAGGTGGCGTTGCACCGCAGTGAAGATGCAGCAGACCAACCGACCAGCCAGTCCGAAGCCTGATGCAATACCTGTAGGAGAGAGCCGGCTCGCGGTGGGGCAGACAACAGGGATGTTGAACCGCCTTCGCGAGCAAGCCCGCCCCCACATTGAAAGGAGATTTACCATGAAAAAACTCACCGTTCTCGCTGCCGCTGCCCTGCTCAGCGCCTGCCAGTCGACCACCCCCGCCGGCAAAGTCGGACTCGACGGCGAAGTGTTCTACCTGCAACGCATCGCCCTGCCACCGAGCGCGACCCTGAGCGTGAGCCTGCAAGACGTGTCGCTGGCCGATGCGCCGGCGGTGGTCCTTGATGAACAGAAAGGCCCGGTCAAAGGCCAGGTTCCGTTGCCGTTCCACTTGAGCTACGATCCGGCCCAGGTCAAACCCGGCCACCGTTACTCGGTCAGCGCGCGCATTGAAGTCAACGGCGAACTGATGTTCATCACCACCGAAAACCACGCCGTGCAACTCGACGGCAACGACCCGCAACCGCTGAAAATCCGCGTCGACGCTGTTCGTTAATTCATTTTCTGCAACAAGGAAGCCGCCATGCTCCGCCCTACCCTTCGCTTCGCCGGCCTGTGCGCAGGCCTGATGATCTGCGCCAACGCGATGGCACTGTCGCTTACCGACCTGTCGCAACAAGACGCCGCCGGCGGCCTCAAGGATGCGCTGGCTCAAGGCGCGCAAATCGCCGTCAAACAACTCGGCACCCCGGGTGGGTTCAGCAATAACCCGGACGTGAAGATCGAATTGCCGGGCAAACTCGGCAAAGCCGCCAGCAAAATGAAAGCCTTCGGCATGGGTGCCCAGGTCGAAGAACTGGAAACCGCCATGAACAAGGCCGCCGAATCCGCCGTGACCCAGGCTCAGCCCATCCTGATCGACGCCGTGAAAAAAATGAGCGTGGCTGACGCCAAAGGCATCCTCAGCGGCGGCAAAGATTCGGCCACTCAATACCTGGACAAATCCAGTCGCGAACAGATCCGCGCCAAGTTCCTGCCGATCGTCAAACAAGCCACTGACAAAGTCGGCGTGGCCCAGAAATACAACGCCTTCGCCGGCCAGGCCGCCACCTTCGGCGTCGTCGACGCCAAGAGCGCCAACGTTGAAAACTACGTCACCGAACAAGCGCTCAATGGCCTGTTCGAAATGATCGGCAAACAGGAAGAAACCATCCGCCAGAACCCGGCCGCTGCCGCGACCAGCCTGGCGAAGAAAGTGTTCGGGACGCTGTAAACCCCGAACGACAAAAAGCCCGCTGACCTCCACCGGCTCAGCGGGCTTTTTTGTGGGCGCCAGTGTTGCGAATCGACTTGATCGAGGCTCACTCCTACAGTTGGATCGTGAGCAATCTGTTAGAGACTGGTCGGCTGGGGGCCCGTCATCGCTGGCAAGCCAGCTCCCACAGAAGCGCACGAGCACAACGCGCGCACCTCATCCCGCCTCGCTTCTCACCACTCAACAGGATGAGCGTTAGCTCGGCTGCGGCTTTTGATCTTGATCTCCCACAGGTTGGAAAGAGTCCATGCAGAGAAAGATTGGGAGGCCGTGCAGGCCTCATCGCCAGCAGGCTGGCTCCTAAAGTTAATTGCGTACATCGGCAAAAAAACAGGTCGGCTGTCAGGCCGCCATCGCTGGCAAGCCAGCCCCCACAGAAGCGCACGAGCAAAACGCGCACACCTCGTCCCGCCTCGCTTCTCACCACTCAACAGGATGAGCGTTAGCTCGGCTGCAGCTTTTGATCTTGATCCACAGGCCCCGTCGGCAGGCTGAGTGGAGGGATTGATCCGGGGGTGGGAGCGCAGCGACCGTTTGGCGAAGCCAAACACATCGAGAGGAGGTGCAGCGAAGCAAACCGGAGGCGATGCGCCCGGAACAATCCCGGAGCGAAGGAACCCCGAGCCCCAGCGAGCGGGCCGAACGTTGGGGCAAAGACCTTTGGTTCCTTTGGGGCGTTTGCCAAAGGGACTCGCCGTAAGGGCGAAACCGCCAGCCGCAACCCCCAAACCAACGGATATTCACCCAAAACCCCAAGAACCTGGCCGGCCCGAAGGCCGCCACGTCAAACCAAAGATCAACCCTCGCGACGAACCCTGAACCAAGCCGCATACAACGCCGGCAAAAACAACAACGTCAGCGCCGTCGCCACAATCAACCCACCCATGATTGCCACCGCCATAGGCCCGAAAAACACACTCCGAGACAAAGGAATCATCGCCAGAACCGCCGCCAGCGCCGTCAACACAATCGGCCGAAAACGCCGCACAGTCGCCTCGATAATCGCCTGCCAAGGCTTCAAACCCGAGGCAATATCCTGCTCGATCTGATCCACCAGAATCACCGAATTGCGCATGATCATCCCCGACAGCGCGATCGTCCCCAGCATCGCCACAAACCCGAACGGCTGACGGAACACCATCAAAAACAACGTCACCCCGATCAAGCCCAACGGCGCCGTCAGAAACACCATCGCCGTGCGCGAAAAACTGCGCAACTGCACCATCAGCAAGGTCAGCACCACTACGATGAACATCGGCACCCCGGCATTCACCGACTTCTGCCCGCGCTCGGAATCTTCCACCGTGCCGCCGACATCCAGCAAGTAACCATCCGGCAATTCAGCACGAATCGAATCCAGCGTCGGCATGATCTGTTTGACCAGTGTCGCCGGCTGCTCCTTGCCATAAATATCGGCCCGCACGGTCACGTTCGGCAGGCGATTGCGGTGCCAGATAATGCCCTCCTCGAAGCCATATTCCAGCGTGGCGATCTGCGACAACGCCACACTGCGGCCGTTGTCCGTCGGCACCGCCAGACTCGGCAACAACGACAATTCAGTGCGCTCATGCACCGTGCCGCGCAGCAGAATCTCGATCAATTCGTTGTCTTCGCGGTACTGACTGACACTTGAGCCGGTCAACGAACTCTGCAGGAATTTCGCCAGATTGGCGGTGCTCACCCCGAGTGCCCGAGCGCGATCCTGATCGATATTCAGATACACAACCTTGCTCGGTTCTTCCCAATCCAGATGCACATTGACCACATGCGGATTCTCGCGAACCTTCGCCGCCACCTTGCGCGCCAGCGCGCGGACTTCCTCGATGTGTTCACCGGTGACGCGGAACTGCACCGGGTAACCCACCGGCGGCCCGTTCTCCAGACGCGTCACCCGCGAGCGCAGGGCCGGGAACTGCTCGTTGAGCGTGTCGATCAGCCAGGTGCGCAGCACCTCGCGCTCCTCGATGGTTTTCGCCAACACCACAAACTGGGCGAAGCTCGCTGCCGGCAATTGTTGATCCAGCGGCAGGTAGAAACGCGGCGAACCGGTGCCGACATACGCCACGTAGTTGTCGATGCCAGCGTGATCCTTGAGCAGCGCTTCCAGGCGCTTGACCTCGCCGGCGGTGTTGGCCAAAGACGCGCCTTCGGCGAGTTTCAGATCGACCATCAATTCCAGCCGGTTGGAGGCCGGAAAGAACTGCTGCGGCACGAACCGGAACAACATCACCGAGGCGATGAACAGCCCCAGCGTCATCACGATCACGGTTTTGCGATGCACCACGCACCACTCCACCAGCCGCCGCACCCGCTGATAGAACGGCGTGCCGTAAGGGTCTGACTGGCCATCAGCCGTTCCGTGTTTGGCCGCATGAATCTTCGCCAGATCCGGCAGCAGTTTTTCCCCCAGATACGGCACGAACATCACCGCCGCCACCCACGAGGCGAGCAACGCGATGGTCACCACCTGGAAGATCGAGCGGGTGTATTCGCCGGTGCCGGACTGCGCCGTGGCAATCGGCAGAAAGCCTGCGGCAGTGATCAACGTACCGGTAAGCATCGGGAATGCGGTGCTGGTCCAGGCATAGCTCGCCGCGCGAATACGGTCGAAGCCCTGCTCCATTTTGATCGCCATCATTTCCACGGCAATGATCGCGTCGTCCACCAGCAAGCCCAGCGCCAGCACCAGCGCGCCGAGGGAAATCTTGTGCAGGCCGATGCCCAGGTAATACATGCAGGCGAAGGTCATCGCCAGCACCAGCGGAATGGTCAGCGCCACCACCATGCCGGTGCGCACGCCAAGGGAAAAGAAGCTCACCAGCAACACAATCGCCAGCGCTTCCACCAACACCTGAACGAACTCGCCGACCCCGGTTTTCACCGCTGCCGGCTGGTCGGAGACCTTGCGCAACTGCATGCCGGCCGGAAGGTTTTTCTGGATCCGCGAGAACTCGCCTTCCAGTGCTTTGCCGAGCACCAGAATGTCGCCGCCATCTTTCATCGCCACGGCCAGCCCGATCGCGTCCTCGCCCATGAAGCGCATGCGCGGCGCCGGTGGATCGTTGAAACCCCGGCGGACATCAGCGACGTCGGAGATGCGGAACGTGCGATCGCCGACGCGGATCGGGAAGTTCTTTATCTCATCGACGGTCTTGAAATTCCCCGTAACCCTTAGCTGCAAACGCTCGCTGCCGGTCTCGAAGAAGCCGGCGGTGGACACCGCGTTCTGTTCTTCCAATGCCTGCTGCACGGCTGCCAGCGGCAAGCCGAGGGTGGCGAGTTTGACGTTGGACAGTTCGACCCAGATCTTCTCGTCCTGCAAACCGAGCAGGTCGACCTTGCCGACGTCCTTGACCCGTTGCAGCTGGATCTGAATGCGGTCGGCGTAATCCTTGAGCACGGCGTAGTCGAAACCATTGCCGGTCAGCGCATAGATATTGCCGAACGTGGTACCGAATTCATCGTTGAAAAACGGTCCCTGAATCCCCGGCGGCAAGGTCTGCCGGATGTCGCTGACCTTCTTGCGCACCTGATACCAGAGGTCGGGAATCTGGTTGGAATGCATGGAGTCGCGGGCGATGAAGGTGACCTGCGACTCACCCGGGCGAGAGAACGAGACGATGCGTTCGTACTCACCGGTTTCCATGAGTTTCTTTTCAATGCGCTCGGTGACCTGGCGCGAGACTTCCTGCGCGGTCGCCCCCGGCCACCGGGTCTGGATGACCATGGCCTTGAAGGTGAACGGCGGGTCTTCACTCTGGCCCAGTTTGGTGTAAGACAAGGCGCCGACGATGGCCAGCAACAGCATCAGGAACAGGACGATCTGGCGATTACGCAGCGCCCATTCGGAAAGGTTGAAGCGCATCGGGACTTACTCCTTGTCCGCCAGATGGACCACACGGTTGGAGCGATCCACGGGGCGCACCTGCTGGCCTTCGAGCAGCACATGCACGCCAGCGGCAACCACCCAGTCGTTGGCGTTGAGGCCTTCGAGCACCGGCACGGTTTTTTCGCCGAACGGACCGACGCGCACCGGGGTTTTCTTCAGCGTGTTGTTGGCGCTGACGACCCAGACATAGGTCGCGCCGTTTTCGGCGGTCAGTGCCGAGAGTGGCACCGACAACGGCACGGCATCGGCCGACTGCACGAACACTCGGGCGCTCTGGCCCAGCTCGGCCGGCACCTTGCCGCTGGTGAAGGCAATGCGCGCGGCGAAGGTGCGGGACTTTGGATCGGCTGCAGGCGACAGTTCGCGGATCTGCCCGGCGAAGCGCTGGTTCTGTTGCGTCCACAGTTCAACGGTCACCGGCTGACCGACCTTGAACCGGCCAAAACTTTGTTCCGGCAGGCTGATGAGCACTTCGCGTTCGCCGTCGGTGGCGAGGGTGAACACGGTTTGCCCGGCCGCGACCACCTGACCGACTTCCACCGAACGCTTGGCCACTACGCCGTCCTGCGGCGCGCGCAGCACCGCGTAACTGGCCTGGTTGGTCGAGACGTTGAATTCGGCTTTGATTTGTTTGAGGCGGGCTTCACCGGAGCGGTAAAGGTTTTCGGCGTTGTCGTAAGCCGAGCGGCTGACCATCTGCCGGTCCATCAGGGTCTTGTAGCGGTCGCGTTCGGCGCGCACCAGATTGAGGTTGGCTTCGGCTGCAGCGACCTGGGCGCGGGTGGCCTCCAGTTGCAGGCGGACGTCCTGCGGATCGAGCTCGGCCAGCGGTTGGTCGGCCTTGACGCGTTGGCCCTCATCGACCAGTCGTCGGCTGACTTTGCCGCCGATGCGGAACGCCAGATCGGGCTCGTAGCGCGCGCGCACCTCGCCCGGGAAACTTTCCATCGCCTGCGTCGAAGGCTCTGGCTGCACCACCATGGCCGGTCGCACGGTCACTTGCACCGCCTCCTCCTGACCACACGCCGACAACAAAAACGCCAGACTGGCTGGCAACGCAAAGGACAACGCATGGCGGAACATGGTGACGGACCTTTCGCTAATGGTGCTTGGAATATTTATACTGGCCGGTATGGTATTAATAGCAAACTCACCAGTCCAGTATTAAAAGCGAAGAATGTCGAACAATCTTTCAGCTCCAAACGGCCCGGGCCGTCCGAAGGATCCGGCCAAGCGCCGGGCGATCCTCGATGCGGCGAAAATCCTGTTTCTGAGTCAAGGCTACGCCAACACCAGCATGGACGCGGTCGCCGCCGAGGCTGGCGTGTCGAAGTTGACGGTTTACAGCCACTTCAACGACAAGGAGACGCTGTTCTCCTCCGCCGTGATGGCCAAATGCGAGGAGCAGTTACCGCCGCTGTTCTTCGAATTGCCTGCCGGCATCGCCGTGGAAAATGTGTTGCTGAACATTGCGCGAGGCTTTCATCAGCTGATCAACAGCGAAGAGTCGGTGAATTTGCACCGTTTGATGATGGCGCTGGGCACACAGGATCCGAAGCTCTCGCTGATCTTCTTTGAGGCCGGTCCTGAACGCATGGTGCAAGGCATGGAGCGGCTGCTGAAGCGCATCCACGAGACCGGCGCGTTGAGCATCGACCAACCGCGTAACGCGGCCGAGCACTTCTTCTGCCTGATCAAGGGCGCGGGGAATTTTCGCTTGCTGTATTGCTGCGGTGAGCCGCTGAGTGAAGAGGCGGCGGAGATCCATGTACAGGAGGTGGTGGGGTTGTTCATGCGGGCGTATCGGCCCTGATTATTCAGGGTCTGTGCTGATGCCATCGCCGGCACGCCAGCTGCCACAGGGAGTGTGGTAAACACCCATCGTGCGAACGACACAAAAACCTGTGGAGCTGGCTTGCCAGCGATTGGAGCGACTCGGTTTTACGGCTTGAGCGCTTTCTTCGGGTAAATATCGTATCGGCTGGACTTGCCATCCAGCGCATGACTCGGCTTCGGCCCTTCGATACACGGCGCCTTGCGCGGACGCTTGACCACCACCCGGTGCGTCGCCAGTGCCAGCGCCGCTTCAAGCAAGGCCGGGGCATCCGGATCATCCCCGACCAATGGCCGGAACAGACGCATTTCCTTCTTCACCAACGCGGTTTTCTCGCGATGCGGGAACATCGGGTCGAGATAGATCACCTGCGGCGGCTCGCCTTCCCAGTTACGCATGACCTCAATGGAGTTGCCCTTGAGCAGCTTCATCCGCGCCACGATCGGCGCCACCTCGAAATCTTCCGCCGCCCGCGCCAGACCGTCCTCCAGCAGCGCACCGATCAGCGGCTGGCGCTCGATCAGGCTCATCTCGCAACCGAGGCTGGCCAGCACGAACGCATCCTTGCCCAGCCCCGCCGTGGCATCCAGCACCCGTGGTCGCACGCCCTGGGCGATGCCGACGGCCTTGGCGATCATCTGCCCGCTGCCGCCGCCGTACAACCGCCGATGCGCCGCGCCGCCCTCGACAAAATCGACGCGTACCGGCCCCGGTGCATCCGGGCCCAACTGCTGCAGTTGCAAACCCTGCTCGCCGACCTGCAAGGCGAACTCACCGTCGGCCACTGCCAGCGGCAGGCCCAGACGCTCGGCCCACTGCTCGGCTTGCGCTTCAAACGCCGGGCCGAGGGCCTGGACATGGATGCGGCAGGCCGCGGGTTGCTCAATCATGAAAACACGCTCAAAAAAGTTAAGGATCGGCAAAAAGTGGCCGATAAACCAATCAACGCGCATTTTGCCAGAGCTGAGCGTCAACCGAAAAAAATGTCAGGCATTCTTCCCACATCGATTGGCTACATTTCGCCCCATGGCGACTTCAGCCGTCAAAACACTCAAGCACTGAGCGGCGTCAGTCACCTGTGGCAGGATTTCTTTGCCCAGGCGCTGGCGGAACAGACGAGTGAAGTGGTACCCGCCTGCGGCACATTCCCCCCGGTTGACCTGAGCAGCCCTGAAGAACCGACCCTGGGCAGCGAACTGCACGCGCACATCATCAGCCAGCGCGAATGCGATGTGGTCGAAACCGAAGTGCGTCCGCCGGAGCCGCTGTTCCTGCCGATCGCCGAATTCGAAATGGAATTGCTGGACAAGCCGTTCCCGCCGTTCCCGCCTGAAGAGCTCAAGGCTCAGCAAGAGCAGCAGGATTTCGACAGCAGCTGGGTACGCCCGATCGTGATCAACAACGGCCAGCCAACACCAGAGCCTGGTCCGGCCCCGCAGAAGAAGCCGCTGTACCTGCCGATTGCCGAGTTCGATCTGGATCTGCTGCAAAAGCCTTTCCCGCCATTCCCGCCAGAAGAAATCGCCGAGCAACAGAAGGCGCTGGACTTCGATAACGGCTGGGCCCGCCCGATCGTTCTGCAGAACCTGCGCCTCGCCGCCTGACCCTCAGCGACACACGCTCCAGCGCCCGACATCGACATGAAAGTGATTACGGTGAGCGGCGTTGTAATCCGGGCTCAATACCACACTGAACGCCTCACAGGCGCCGTCACGCACCTGGCGTAGAAACTGCGCGTCGCGAGTTTGCCCTGGCCAGTCCTTGAGGACGCTGATGCTGCGCCCGCTGGCCAGACGAAATCCGGCGATATCCAGCGCATCGGCACTGGCATGCCGGCTGAGTGCGCCGCTCTCACGGTTATAGACATTGCGGCAGGCGAAGCTGCCAAGGTGATCGAGACGGCTGAGTTTCTCGCCGTAAACGGCTTGAGCGACGGGTTGCAGGGTGTGGCGCTCAAACAAAGCGTAGGCCACCGCCAGCGGACAACTGGCGAGGAAACTGCTGCTCAACGCGACCTCGCCGCCCTGCACGCGTAAGGCGCCGATCAGCGGACACTTGGCACCGGGGCTGTCGGATTGCCGTGTGACACGCAGTCCAGAGCTGCTCAGCGCCTGTGCACAGAGTTCGGGATCGCTGCGCAAGCGCATCAGTTTGTAGCCGGTCAGCCAGTTGGGGACTGCCTTCACATCCAGCGGCGCCCACGGATTCCACTCGGCTGGCACATCCAGCCAGCCACGCCAGACACTGACCATCGCACCGCCAATCAGCAGCAGCACACTCAGCGCAAACCAGCGTCCCACGTTCAGCCTTTGAAAAACTGATTGGCCTGGGCGTAGGGCATCGACTGCGAAGTAAACCCGAAGGTGCCCGTTTGCTGGATCTCTTCAGCGGCGCGCAAGAATCCGCCGAACGCGGCCAGTGCCAGTGCCGAACCGGTGCTGATGCGCCGCACGCCCATTTCTTCGAGTTCCTGCACCGTCAACTTCAAACCGCCGGACATCAACACGTTGACCGGCTTCGGCGCCACCGCACGCACCACTGCCAACACTTCTTCGGCACTGCGCAAACCTGGCGCGTACAGCACGTCGGCACCGGCTTCGGCGAACGCCTGCAAACGGCGGATGGTGTCGTTGATATCGGGATGGCCGTGCAAGTAGTTTTCCGCACGGGCGGTCAGGGTGAAGGGAAAAGGCAGCGTGCGCACGGCGGCGACGGCGGCTTCGATGCGCGCCACCGCGTGTTCGAAGCAATAGATGGGCGCGTCGACGCGGCCTGTGGCGTCTTCGATCGAACCACCCACTGCGCCGGCCTCGGCGGCACGCAACAGGCTGTTGGCGGATTCGAGCGGGTCATCGGCGAAGCCGTTTTCCAGATCCACCGCCACCGGCAGATCCGTGGCCGCGACAATCGCCCGGACGTTGGCCAGGGTCTCATCGAGCGTCAACGCACCATCGGCCTTGCCTTGGGAAAACGCGTAACCGGCGCTGGTCGTGGCCAAGGCCTGATAGCCGAGACTGGCGAGCATCTTCGCCGAGCCCGCATCCCATGGGTTGGGGATGACGAAAATGCCCGGCCGTTCATGCAGGGCTTTGAAAGCGTGGGCTTTACGGGCTTGTTCTTCGCGGGCTTGGGCGTCCATCGGCAGGCTCCTGGGCAGAAAAAACCGCCTCAGAGCAGGCCAAGTTGCTCGGCGGCGGGTTCTCTGTATAGCTCAGGCAGCGATGGCAGGCCAGGCAAACGTTGCATCAATTGCGTGTGAAAACGTTGCGCCAGTTTCGCCGCCAGCAGGTTGTCGGCGGTGTGCAGAAAGATATAAGGCGTGCGGCCCTCTTCGATCCACTCGGCGATTTTTGTTACCCACGGCACGAGGAAGGGATCGTTGGCTTCGAGTTCGGGATGCCCGATGAAGCGCACTTGCGGGGACTGCGTGAAGGCTGCCGGGCGCGTCGGCACACGGGGCTTTTTGGACTGCGCGTGAATCACCGAAGATTCGGTCGACAGGCAACTGAACAGCGCCCGCGGATCGAGGCAGATGCGTTCGACGCCACGGTCGAGCAGCAGACGATTGAGCAGGCGCTCACTCTCGCCCTTGGCGAAGAACTGCTCGTGACGCACTTCCACCGCCAGCGGGCAATCCAGCGCATCAATGAACCCCGCCAATTCCGGCAGACGCTGCGGCGTGAAGCTTTTCGACAGTTGCAGCCAGAACGGCGCGACGCGTCCGCCCAGCGGCTGCATCAACTGCAAAAAGGTTTCGGCGGCGGTCAGTTGCTCGCGCAGGTCACCGCTGTGGCTGATGTCGCCGGGGAACTTGGCGGTGAAGCGAAAGTGCTCGGGCATGACCTCGGCCCAGCGCTGCACGGTGGCCGGCGACGGGCTGGCGTAGAAGGTCGTGTTGCCTTCCACAGCGTTGAACACTTGGGAATAGAGACCGAGAAAGTCAGAGGTTTTCGCGTCTACCGGGTACAGATACTCGCGCCAGGCATTTTCGCTCCAGGACGGGCAACCGAGGTAGTAAGGCAGCGCCATCAGATGTACAAATCGAGGCCCAGCACGTCTGCATCCCAATCGACAAAACCGGCGGTGCTCAGGTAACTGGCCAAGGCCATCGCTACGCTCTTTTTCATCGCACGGTGATAAATCATGTCTTGCTGACGGGCAGGCAGATTGCTCAGGCGTTGTGCCGAGGCTTTGGCAGCACGGGCGGCCAGTTGCTCTTCAGTCGGGAATTCCAGCTCGCCGTCGATATCGTCGACGGATTCATCCAGCGCCACATTGCCTTTGCGAGGCTTGCGCTTGATGGGATAGGACTGAGAGGAAACGCCGTCTATACGCATAAATTCATGCTCGGTATCAATGATGGCAATTTAGCGGCACCTGACCGACTTAGCAAATCGCCGAGTGATAACTAGAACACATAAAGCGCAAAAGGTTTAAAGCATGGGGTTGGAAACTGACGATTGGCAGGATTTGGAATAAGGCACTGAATTGCGGGTGAGTGTTTTTGTCGCGAGGGAACAAGCTCCCTCGCCACAATGGACCTCGCCGTTTTGATTGATCAGCGAGCCTTGGGGGTGGCGACTTTGTCGCGCAGGTAAACCGGTTGCGCGTCATCGGCCGGGATCGACTCACCGCGCTCCCAGGCGAAGCGCGCCAGGGTCAGCAAGTCTTCGGCATGGGGCAACATGCCCGCATCGGAACCGCTCGGTTTGACGGCAATACGCTCGCCGTAGCCCCAACCGGTACCGGCACCGAACCACTCGCCGCTGGCGTCTTGCGGCAGCGCTGCAACCTCGGGTGGCAACACCGCTTCGGCACCGACCAGACGCATCTCGCCGGCAGTCTCGCGGTAGCAGCCCCAATACACTTCATCCATCCGCGCATCAATGGCCGCTGCAACCTGGCTGACGCCGTGCTCGCGATGAGCCCGTTGCGCCAGCACCGCCAGGTTCGACACCGCAAGCACCGGACGGTCGAGGGCAAACGCCAGCCCCTGCACTACACCGATGGCGATCCGCACACCGGTGAATGCACCCGGGCCGCGACCGAACGCGATGGCGTCCACCGCTTGCAGCGTGGTGCCGGCGTCGGCCAGCAGTTGCTGGATCATCGGCAACAGCTTTTGCGCATGCAGGCGCGGGATCACCTCGTAATGGCTCGTGACCTTGCCGTCATGCAGCAAGGCAACGGAGCAAGCTTCAGTCGCGGTGTCCAGGGCCAGCAAGGTGCTCATTGATGTATCCAAAACAGGTGGGAAAAAGGTGCGTCAGTATAAACAACTACGGCCCGCAAGCGGGCCGTGGATGATGCAGCAGAATCAGCTTTTTCAGCTCAGCGCCTCAAGTACCTTGGCGGTGATGGCTTCAACCGAACCGACACCCGGGATGTGGCTGTACTTCGGCTTGCCGGCATTGGTAGCGGACAGCTTCTGGTAGAAGTCCACCAGCGGCTTGGTCTGCGAATGGTAGACCGACAGGCGATGACGCACGGTTTCTTCAGTGTCGTCCTTGCGCTGTACCAGTTCTTCACCGGTGATGTCGTCTTTGCCAGCGATTTTCGGCGGGTTGTAGACGATGTGGTAAACGCGGCCGCTGGCCTCGTGCACACGACGACCGGCGATACGCTGCACGATCTCTTCGTCTTCAACGGCGATTTCAACCACGGCGTCCAGTTCGACACCGGCAGTCACCAGCGCTTCGGCCTGCGGAATGGTGCGCGGGAAGCCGTCGAACAGAAAGCCGTTGGCGCAGTCAGCTTGAGCGATGCGATCCTTGACCAGCGCGATGATCAGGTCATCCGACACCAGGCCACCGGCATCCATGATGCTCTTGGCCTTGATGCCCAGCTCGGTACCGGCCTTGACCGCAGCACGCAGCATGTCGCCAGTGGAGATTTGCGGAATGCCGAATTTTTCGGTGATGAACTTTGCCTGAGTACCTTTACCGGCCCCGGGAGCTCCCAGCAGAATGACGCGCATCGATGTGCTCCTCAATTTTTTATATAAAAGCTTTACAAAACAAAGGATTCGCTACTTGGCGGCGAATCCTGAAAATACGGGTCGTGGCCACACAAACGGCCAAAGGCTGATCAAGATACACAGCAGGCTGCGCCCACACAAGACGCCAAAAGTCGGAGAAACCGACGCCCGCCGCGACCTTGCGACACGGTGACCCAAGTCGCAACCCCATCATTAACTGTCGCCTGGTGGCACATTTCCCCTGTGCAGCAAACGACAGCCGAGGCATGCATCGGCTGCCGCATCCTACGGAAAAAACCTTAGCCGGTATTTCGCAAACCGGCGGCAATCCCCGCCACAGACACCAGCAACGCCTGTTCCACCGGGCTGCCCTGCTCGACATTCTGCTGCCGCGAACGCGCCAGGAGTTCGGCCTGCAATAGATGCAGCGGGTCGAGGTAGGTGTTGCGCAGACGGATGAATTCGAGCGTATCAGGGCTATGTGCCAGCAGTTGCGACTGACCAGTCAGGCCGAGCACTACCGCACACGCCTGCGACAATAGGTCGCGTAACTGCGCGCCCAACGGCAGCAAGTCCGACTCGACCAGACGCTGGTCGTAAGACAGCGCGATGTCCGCGTCAGCCTTGGCCAGGACCATTTCCAGCATGTCGATGCGCGTGCGGAAGAACGGCCACTGCTCGCGCATCTGCCCGAGCAATTGACCTTCACCGCGCTCCAGCGCCTTGCTCAGCGCCGACTCCCAGCCGAGCCACGCGGGCAACATCAATCGCGTCTGCGTCCAGCCGAAGATCCACGGAATCGCCCGCAGACTTTCGATGCCACCGGCACGGCGCTTGGCCGGACGACTGCCCAGCGGCAGACGCCCCAACTCCTGCTCCGGCGTGGACTGGCGGAAATACTCGACGAACTGCGGATTTTCCCGCACCACCGCACGGTAGGCGCTGACCCCGTCCGCCGCCAACTCGTCCATCAGATGCCGCCACTCGGGCGTCGGTGGTGGTGGTGGCAACAGCGTTGCTTCGAGCACGGCAGCCAGATACAGATTGAGGTTCTGCTCGGCGATGTCCGGCAGGCCAAATTTGAAACGAATCATTTCCCCCTGCTCGGTGGTGCGAAAGCGCCCCGCCACCGATCCTGGCGGCTGCGAGAGAATCGCCGCGTGGGCCGGACCACCGCCTCGGCCGACAGTGCCGCCGCGACCGTGGAACAGCAGCAGTTCGACTTGTTGCTCCCGACAGATTTCCACCAGACGTTCCTGCGCCCGGTATTGCGCCCACGCGGCAGCAGTGGTGCCGGCGTCCTTCGCCGAGTCGGAGTAGCCGATCATCACTTCCTGCGGGCCCTGCAGGCGCGCGCGATAACCCGGCAGCAGCAACAGACGCTCCATCACCGGGCCGGCGTTGTCGAGGTCTGCGAGGGTTTCGAACAACGGCACGACACGCATTGGTCGCAGCACACCGGCTTCTTTAAGCAGCAGTTGCACCGCCAGCACATCGGATGCAGCCCCGGCCATCGAGATCACGTAGGACCCCAGTGACGCGCCCGGTGCGGCGGCGATTTCCTTACAGGTATTGAGCACTTCCGCCGTATCGGCGGAGGGTTTGAAATGCGCCGGCAACAGCGGACGACGGTTGCTCAGTTCCCGTGTCAGGAAGCCGATGCGCTGCTCTTCGTCCCAGTCTTCGTAGCGCCCCAGGCCCAGATAATCGGTGATTTCGGTCATCGCCGAGCTATGGCGCGACGAGTCCTGACGCACATCGAGGCGCACCAGAAACAGGCCGAAGGTCACTGCGCGGCGCAGGCAATCGAGCAGCGGGCCATCGGCAATCACGCCCATGCCGCATTCGTGCAGCGAGTTGAAACACAACTCCAGCGGATCGAGCAGATCGCGGTTGTTGTGCAGTACGTCGGCGGGGGCCGGGGTCGGCGCGGTCAGCGAGGCCTGCGCCCAGTTGCGGGTGGCGCGCAGGCGTTCGCGCAATTGCTTGAGCACTGCGCGATAAGGTTCGGCGCTGTCGCCGGCCCGGGCTTTCAATGCATCACTGGCCTGCTGCATCGACAACTCGGCCGCCAGATGATCGACATCGCGCAGGTACAGATCGGCAGCCATCCAGCGCGCCAGCAATAACACTTCACGGGTCACGGCCGCAGTGACGTTGGGGTTGCCGTCACGGTCGCCGCCCATCCACGAGGCAAAGCGTATCGGCGCAGCTTCCAGCGGCAGACGCAGGCCCGTCGCTTCATGCAACGCCTTGTCGGCCTTGCGCATATGGTTGGGGATCGCCTGCCACAGCGAATGCTCGATCACCGCGAACCCCCACTTGGCCTCGTCCACTGGCGTCGGCCGCGTACGGCGGATTTCTTCGGTGTGCCAGGCTTCGGCGATCAGCCGTTGCAAGGTAGTGTGGATCTGCTCGCGCTCGGCGCTGGTGAGGTCGCGATGATCCTGAGCGGCCAGTTGCGCGGCAATCGCGTCGTACTTCTGAATCAGCGTGCGCCGCGCCACTTCGGTCGGGTGCGCGGTCAGCACCAGTTCGATTTCCAGGCGCGCCAGTTGCCGGGCCAGGGATTCGGCGCTGTGCCCTTCGTTGCGCAGGCGCGCCAGCAGTTCCGGCAGCACACGGGATTCGAATGGCGCCGGCTGCGACTCCTCGCGACGATGGATCAACTGATACTGCTCGGCGATGTTCGCCAGATTGAGAAACTGGTTGAACGCCCGCGCCACCGGGAGCAACTCGTCTTCGCTCAATTGATTGAGGCTGGCGCTGAGCTCGGCGTCCATCGAGCCACGCCGGTCGGCCTTGGCGCCCTTGCGAATCTGCTCGATCTTGTCGAGAAACGCCTCGCCGTACTGGTCTCGAATGGTGTTGCCCAACAACTCGCCGAGCAGGTGAACATCTTCGCGCAAGCGTGCATCAATATCGGTCATCAGCAGTTCTCCAGCGGTAATCCGGGCGGCCTAGAAACGAGTGCATGACCTAGAGAGTGCCGCTCTGCGACGCTTCTTACAAGCAGGCCGACGAAGGGACTTTAAACCTTGTGACCGAAAGCTAGTCTCAACAGTAAGCCGTACAACGGCTTGCCACCGGCCACGCCGGACACTCACCCAGACCTGCCACGAGCAGGTGCGAAATGAGGTCATCATGAAAATCCGTGAGCTCGCCCAGCATTGGGAAGAAACCGCCAAAGGTCGCCTGACCGACACCGGCTACGCGATTCATCTGGACGTTGAGGCCGCTGCGCGTCTGGCAGCGATTACCGAGATGTACCCCAAACGTCATGTCGAAGAACTGCTTGGCGAACTAATCGGCGCGGCGCTCGAAGAGTTTGAAGCGAGCCTGCCCTATGTGAAGGGTTCGACAGTGGTGGCGACAGATGAGGAAGGTGATCCGCTGTATGAGGATGTCGGGCCTACACCGCGTTTTCTGGCCCTTTCGCGCCGTCATTTGCATGACCTCTCGGCGACTGCCGGCAAGCAGAAACACTGACACCCGATTGCGTTAAACCTGTGGGAGCTGGCTTGCCAGCGATGGCGTCCGTTCAGTCACCGACGTGTTGAATCTGACGGCCCCATCGCTGGCAAGCCAGCTCCCACAGAACCGCATTTTCCCTCAAGAATCATGTTGTTTTCCCCCGCGCGTACCACTCTCCTCCGCCAAAGTTCCCGTCCCAGGGCCTTGTCCATTCGGTCAAAGTTTTTTTTGGCGATAGGCCATCTTTTCTGAACTTTTGAAAAATGCCTCCGGTCGGAACGAGTAACCACGCCTGGAACGAGCGTTTCAAAAACGCGCTTTCATACGACGCTTTAGGCTCCTCGACCAGGATGGATTTTCGGTTTTATCAGGAGTTAAACAATGGAGTTGAAGACCATGAAGACCCAAACCTCGTTCTCTCACCTGCGCGGTCTGAAACTGGCTGCTCTGGCCATCGGCACCAGCTTCGTGCTGGCCGGTTGCGCCGGTAACCCGCCGACCGAGCAGTACGCCGTGACCCAGTCGGCAGTCAACAGCGCCGTGAGCGCCGGTGGTACCGAATTCGCCGCCGTCGAGATGAAGCAGGCGCAGGACAAACTGAAACAAGCTGAAATCGCCATGCACGACAAGAAGTATGACGAAGCCCGCACCCTCTCCGAGCAGGCCGAATGGGACGCTCGCGTAGCGGAACGCAAGGCTCAGGCAGCGAAAGCCGAACAGGCACTGAAGGATTCCCAGAAAGGTGTTCAGGAACTGCGTCAGGAAAGTCAGCGCACCGTGCAGTAAGCGCGCATCCCGAATCGCAAAGCTGAAACTTTTAACGATAGAAAGGACGACAAATTATGCGTAAGCAACTGATGATCCCCGCTCTCCTGGCTGCAAGCGTTGCCCTGGCTGCCTGCTCCACCCCGCCTAACCCGAACCTGGAACAGGCGCGCACCAACTACGCCGGCCTGCAAGCCAACCCACAAGCCAGCAAAGTCGCAGCCCTGGAAACCAAAGACGCCAGCGATTACCTGGACAAGGCCGACAAGGCTTACCTGGACAAGGAAAACGCGGCCAAGGTTGACCAGCTGGCCTACCTGACCAACCAGCGTGTGGAAGTGGCCAAGCAGACCATCGCCCTGCGCACCGCTGAAAACAACCTGAAGAACGCCGCAGCCCAGCGTGCCCAGGCGCGTCTGGATGCTCGCGATCAGCAGATCAAACAGCTGCAGGACAGCCTCAACGCCAAACAGACCGATCGCGGCACCCTGGTGACCTTCGGTGACGTGCTGTTCGCCACCAACAAGGCTGACCTGAAATCCAGCGGTCTGGTGAACATCAATAAACTGGCGCAGTTCCTCCAGGAAAACCCTGATCGCAAAGTGATCGTCGAGGGTTACACCGACAGCACCGGTGCGGCTTCTTACAACCAGTCGCTGTCCGAGCGTCGTGCGACCTCGGTACAAGTCGCGCTGATCAAGATGGGCGTAGATCCTTCGCGCATCGTGGTTCAGGGTTATGGCAAGGAATACCCGGTTGCCGATAACGGCAGCGTTTCCGGCCGTGCGATGAACCGTCGTGTGGAGGTGACCATCTCCAACGACAACCAGCCAGTGATGCCACGTTCGGCGGTCAGCTCGAACTAAGCGTCACGCGGTAACGCAAAAGCCCCGCCTGAGTGATCAGGCGGGGCTTTTTCGTGGGAGCTGAAATTGCGGCCCCTCACCCCAGCCCTCTCCCGAGGGAGAGGGAGCCGAAGGGGGGATGCCCCAGAAATACATCGACCTGAAAGTGCCTGGCCGAATCCATAATCGACACAATCCTTCAGGTCGGCGTATAGCGAAAGACAATTCGGTCAGCCTCAGGGTGAGGGCTGAACCTGCAGAATCACTGCTCCAGCTTCTGCGGCGTCTCCTGGCCCATGCAGCGCACGGCTTTTTTCTGCGCGTTGATCAACACACCGGTCAGGCCTTTCTGCTCGGTGTCGAACAGCACCAGCACCCCGTCAATGCACTGCGCGACTTGCGGCGCCGGGTCTAGCGAGACTTTGTAGTCCTCGCCGGGCACGGTCTTGAGCATGGTGAATTCGTTGAGCAGCAACGCATCCTCAGGCTTGGCGAAGTGCAGGTAGCCGTAGTACCACAGCGCCCCGACGGTGCCGAGGATGCTGCAGATACCGGTGATGATCAGCGGGATGGCGTTACGTTCTTCAGTCATTGCGGACTCTCATCTTCAGAATTCGGAGGTGGCGGATAATTCGGGATTTCGCCGAGACGGCGCAGGCCATTGAAGTGTTCGGGATCTTCCAGATAGCGCAGCATCACCTGACGCCAGACCGGGTCGCCGAAGGTCTGCACGTGGCCGCCACGGGTCAGCTGCAGCACCCTCGGAGGCGGTGCCGCCTGATACAGACGGATGCCATTGGCAAGCGGTACCAGCGGGTCGTCGATGCTGTGAAAAATCAGTTTTGGCACGCCCTTGAGCTGCGGCATCGAATTGATTGCACTGTCGCCGTCCGGCACCAGCCACGACAGCGGCACCTGGAACGGCCAGGTCAGCCACGAGGTACTGAGGGCGTACTGGCCAACGCTGCGATAGCTGGCGGGTACACCGTCGAGGACGAAGGCCTTGAGTTGTTTCTGCCGCTCCGGGTGCTGCACCAGCCAATGCACGGCCATCGAACCACCGAGACTTTGCCCCAGCAGAATCAGCGGTTTGCCTTTGACCTCTGGCGCCTGGTCGAGCCAGGCGAATGCGGTGTCGATGTCCTGATAGATCGCCGGCAGGCTCGGCTCGCCCTCGGACAATCCGTAACCGCGATAGTCCACCAGCAACACTTGATAGCCGTTTTTCGGCAACCACCAACTGCCACCCAGGTGCATCGGCAAATTGCCGCCATTGCCGTGCAGGTGCAGGACTGTGCCTTTGACCTCGACACCGGGTTTGGCCGGCAGCCACCAGGCATTCAGCTTGAGGCCGTCGGCGGTGGTCAGGGTAACGGTGCGGTATTCGAGCTTGGCTTTTTCCGGGGTAAAGATCTGGCCGGGCTCGGGGTAGAACAACAGCGAACTGCAACCGCCGAGGGTCAGGAGCAGGCAAAAGATGCCGAGGATTCTCATCCGGTGAAACCTCGCAACAGAAGTTGGCAATACGATCCAGAGAAAAACAAATAACCCTGTGGGAGCTGGCAAGCCAGCTCCCACAGGATTTGCATGCTGGCTCAGAGGATATTGGAGTAATCCGCCTCGATCCGGTCCAGGCTCAAGTGATTGAGGAAGTTGGAGAAACACATCCACGCCGACAACGCGTTCAAATCGCGGAACTGCTCCGGCAGATACTTCGGCGGCACCACCAGTCCTTCATCCACCAGCTGACGCAGGGTACGCATGTCCTCCAGCGTGGTCTTGCCGCAGAACAACAGCGGAATCTGCTCGAGCTTGCCTTTACGCACGGCCAACTGAATGTAGTTGTAAACCATGATAAAGCCCTTGAGGTAGGACAAGTCTTTGGTAAATGGCAGACCAGTCGGTGTCGAGCCACGGAAAACGCGACTGGCGTTGCCGTAACTTTCTGCCATTTCAAAGCCCTGCTCGCGGAAGAACTCGAACACCTGCAGGAAGTCCGCGCCCTCCTCGACCATATGAATGGCGCGGGTGCGGTTGGTCAGTTTGCGCAGGCGACTCGGGTAGGAGGCGAACGTGATGATCTCCATCAAAATCGCCAGGCCTTCCTGGGTCACCGTCGACGACGGTGGGCCTTTGGACAGGAAAGTGCAGATCGGCTGGTTCAAGCCATTGAGCGTGGTGCCGACGTGCACCAGGCCTTCGTGGACTTCCAGTGCGCGCACATCGCGATCGTTGAACAGTGCGTCGGTGCGGATCTTGATGTAGTCGGCGCCTGCCGCCGCGTCAGCCACGATGCCGTCGGACTCGAACACGCGGATGGTTTCCTCGGCCTCGCCGAACACCTTGTTCAAACGGGTTTGCAGCAGGTGCACGGCATCCTTGGCGGTGAGGATCTTCGGCTCGTCCTTCAGGTCGCCACGGCCATCAATGTTGTTCAGGTAGTCGGACATCATCAGGCCGAGGTCGGCCAGGGTCGGGTCGCCGGCGTGAAACGCATCGGAGGCGGCGCCGTAGAGTTCCTGGGAGATCAGGCCGAAATCCTCGGTGCCGCGCGCTTCGAGCATGCGCACCACCATGCGGTATTCCTTGCACATACGGCGCATGATCTGCCCGACCGGGTTGAACTGACCGAGCTGACGGGTGATGTCACGCTCGATGTTCTGGAACTCCAGCTTGACCTTGCTCGAATCGAAGGACAGCGGTCGATTGAGGTAGTAGTCGCGATCCACCGCCGGCATTTCCTTGCCCTTGGCCTTGAGAAAGCCCTTGCGGATGTTTTCGTCCCACTTCACCGCATCGAGGACGCGGATCGGTGTCTGCGCCAGCACAATGCGATCGGACAGCGTGCGTATCGTCTGCTGGTAATCGTCCACCCGAAACTCCTGTAGAAAACTGAATTATTTGGCGCGGGCCTGACGCTGATAGCGCGCGGCTTCGACGAACACATCGGAATTGGCCGGATCGTCGAGGTAAGCAAAGACCTTGTCCAGGTTGCTGTCGACCTGCACGCCGTCGCCATCGTCGGTCTGGAAGGCCTGACCGTCGAGGGCTTTCTGTTTGATCGCTTGATTGATCTGTTCGAGATCGAGGTTGTAGATCACCAGTTCGTGTTTATCGGTGAGCTCGAAACCGGCGATGGTGTAATGGCCGCCGTACTGCGCCGGGACTTTCGCCGACAGATACCAGCGGCTGCCGTGGCGCGAAACGGTGAACGCATAGGCTTCGCGTTCGCGGGGCTTGGCCTTGAAGTACGTGACAGCCTGATAGCGGTCGTTGCCCAGGCGCGTCAGTTCAAGGTTCATCGGTTCGCCCCAGGCATTGGTGCTCGACCATTTGCCGAGCAGACCCTTGGGCGCCGGGTCACTGGCGGTCAGCGGCTCCTTGAAGGTCACCAGACAGCCACTGAGCAGCAGGAACGACAAGGCGATCAGCACGCCACGCCAGGCTTTCATTCAATACTCCCTATGAACATTCGCCGCCCTCGAATACACCACTGAACCTGTGAGAGCGAGCTTGCTCGCGAAAGCGGTGGTACTGCCAACATTAATGTTGAATGTCAGTCCGTCTTCGCGAGCAAGCTCGCTCCCGCAGGGTCAGGTGTTTCCCCCAGAGGGTCAGACCGACGCGAGCACCAGGTGCATGTAGCGCGTCAGAATGCCGAGCATGTCCTGTTCGGCCAAAGGCTCGGCGTCGTTGAGCAGGCCCTGATATTCCATCCGTCCGATAATCGCCGTCAACACCTTGGCATCCTGCTGCGGTTCGCGCGAGCCCAGCACCTGGAACAACTGGCAGGTGCCCTGCAGCAAAATCTGCTGATGCGAACGCACCAGATCCGCCAGACGCGGGTTGAGCAGCGCCTCCTGGCGGAAGGCCTGCTCGGCCATCAGATGCTCGCGACGGTTGAGCAGTTGCCGGTGCACATAGTCGGCCATCAGCCGCGCAATATTATCGGCCAGTTGCGAGCGTGACTCGGGGCTGCCGTCGCCGCTGACCACCATCTCGCGCAGCAGGCCTTCGTTGTTGATCCACAGCTTGGCCATGTACGCCGCACTGCGCTCGACATACTGGGCGAAGGTATCGGTGAGCAGGTCGTCGATATCCTTGAAGTAATAAGTGGTGGCCGACAGCGGCACACCCGCCTCGGCCGCCACCGCGCGATGGCGCACAGCCCGCACGCCGTCACGCACGACAATGCGCATCGCCGCGTCGAGAATGTCCTGGCGACGCTGCTCGCTGCCCTGTCGGCTGGCCTTGCGGCCCTGGTACTGAACACTTTCAGCGACCGCAGTGGCGATACCCGCTGCACCTTCTTGAGCAATTGCAACCATCACGACTGGACTTCCTCTGCTATTTCAAAAGTAACCAACTGATACATTTGTACCAGACAGGCAATAAAAAGCCGCCTGTTTTAGGCGGCTTTTCAACTGAAACGTTTACGCTTGCGGTCGCATGTGCGGGAACAGGATCACATCGCGGATCGACGGCGAGTTGGTCAGCAACATCACCAGACGGTCGATGCCGATGCCTTCACCGGCCGTTGGCGGCATGCCGTACTCCAGCGCACGCACGAAATCGGCGTCGTAGTGCATAGCTTCGTCGTCGCCGGCGTCCTTGTCGGCCACCTGCGCCATGAAGCGCTCGGCCTGGTCTTCCGCGTCGTTCAACTCGGAGTAGGCGTTGGCGATTTCACGGCCGCCGATGAACAGTTCGAAACGGTCGGTGACGTTCGGGTTCTCGTCGTTACGACGGGCCAGCGGCGACACTTCGAACGGGTACTGAGTGATGAAATGCGGCTGCTCCAGCTTGTGCTCGACCAGCTCTTCGAAAATCATCACCTGCAGCTTGCCCAGACCTTCGAAGCCCAGCACCTTGGCGCCGGCTTTCTTGGCGATGGCGCGCGCCTTGTCGATGTCGTTCAGATCATCGGCGGTCAGCTCAGGGTTGTACTTGAGGATCGAGTCGAACACCGACAGACGGGCGAACGGCTCGCCGAAGTGGAACACCTTGTCGCCGTACGGCACGTCGGTGCTGCCCAGCACCAACTGCGCCAGTTCACGGAACAGTTCTTCGGTCAGGTCCATGTTGTCTTCGTAGTCGGCGTAAGCCTGGTAGAACTCCAACATGGTGAATTCAGGGTTGTGACGCGTCGAAACGCCTTCGTTACGGAAGTTGCGGTTGATCTCGAACACTTTCTCGAAACCGCCAACCACCAGACGCTTGAGGTACAGCTCAGGCGCGATACGCAGGAACATTTCCATGTCCAGCGCGTTGTGGTGGGTTTCGAACGGCTTGGCCGCAGCGCCGCCCGGAATGGTCTGCAGCATCGGCGTTTCGACTTCGAGGAAGTCGCGCTTCATCAGGAAGCTGCGGATGTGCGCGATCACTTGCGAACGCACGCGGAACGTCTGGCGCACGTCTTCGTTGACGATCAGGTCAACGTAACGCTGACGGTAGCGCTGTTCGGTGTCGGTCAGGCCGTGGTGCTTGTCCGGCAGCGGGCGCAGCGACTTGGTCAGCAGGCGCACGTTGGTCATTTCCACGTACAGGTCGCCCTTGCCGGAACGCGCCAGGGTGCCTTCGGCGGCAATGATGTCGCCCATGTCCCAGGTTTTCACGGCGGCCAGGGTGTCTTCGGACAGAGTCTTACGGTTGACGTAGACCTGGATGCGACCGGTCATGTCCTGGATCACCATGAACGAGCCACGGTTGAGCATGATGCGACCGGCAACCTTGACCGGAATTGCAGCCTCGGCCAGCTCTTCCTTGGTCTTGTCCGCGTACTTCTTCTGCAGATCTTCGCAGTAGTTTTCGCGGCGGAAGTCGTTCGGGAAGGCATTGCCCTTGGCGCGCTCGGCAGCCAGCTTTTCCTTGCGCAGGGCGATCAGGGAGTTTTCTTCCTGTTGCAGGGCTTGCGGGTCGAGTTGTTGGTCGCTCATGTCTTTAGATATTCCATCAGGTTCGTTGCCCCCGGGCCTGGCGGCCCGGAGATCGCCAGCTGGGCTGGCTCCTACAGGGATCGGGTTGAATCAGCCGATGCTGTATTGCGTCTTTTACAGCCCTGATTTCAGGCTGGCTTCCAGGTATTCGTCGATGTCGCCGTCGAGCACCTTGTCACAGTCGCTGCGTTCGATGTTGGTGCGCAGGTCCTTGATCCGCGACGCGTCAAGCACGTAGGAGCGGATCTGGTGACCCCAGCCGATGTCGGACTTGGTGTCTTCCAGGGCCTGGGATGCGGCGTTGCGCTTCTGCATTTCCTGCTCGTACAACTTGGCCCGCAGCATTTTCATGGCGGTGTCCTTGTTGGCGTGCTGGGAACGTTCGTTCTGGCAGCTGACCACGGTGTTGGTCGGTACGTGGGTGATACGTACGGCCGAGTCGGTGGTGTTTACGTGCTGACCACCGGCACCGGAGGAACGATAGGTGTCGATCCGCAGGTCTGCCGGGTTGATCTCGATTTCCACCTTGTCGTCGATCTCTGGCGAGACGAACACCGCGGAGAACGAGGTGTGGCGACGGTTGCCGGAGTCGAACGGGCTCTTGCGCACCAGACGGTGGACGCCGATCTCGGTACGCAGCCAGCCAAAGGCGTATTCACCCTTGATGTGCACGGTCGCACCTTTGATACCGGCGACTTCACCGGCCGACAGTTCCATGATGGTCGCGTCGAAACCGCGTTTGTCAGCCCAGCGCAGGTACATGCGCAGCAGGATGTTGGCCCAGTCCTGGGCTTCGGTGCCGCCGGAACCGGCCTGGATGTCCAGGTAGGCGTTGTTCGGGTCCATCTCGTGGCTGAACATGCGGCGGAATTCCAGCTTGGCCAGATTTTCCTCGAGACGGGCCAGTTCGGCGACGACATCGCCCACTGCACCTTCGTCGTTTTCTTCGACAGCCATGTCCAGCAGGTCGCGGCAATCGGCCAGACCGCCGTTCAGTTCGTCGAGGGTGTCGACGATCTGCGCCAGCGCGGCGCGCTCGCGGCCCAGTTCCTGGGCGTATTCAGGTTTGTTCCAGACACTCGGATCTTCAAGCTCGCGATTGACCTCGGTCAGACGCTCATGCTTTTGATCGTAGTCAAAGATACCCCCGAATAGTTTCGGAGCGCTCGGACAGGTCCTTGATGGTGTTCAGGATCGGGTTGATTTCCATGACGGGCAGCACTCGTTGGCGAACTTTTGAAAGCCGGCGAGTATAACGTAATCACGCTGTCACGGCAGCCCGTCTGGCGGGTGTGGGGGGTGAATGGCTTGAGGTTTCTGTCTGAGTGGAGATTGCCAACCCTCACCCTAGCCCTCTCCCAGAGGGAGAGGGGACCGATTGGGGGATGTTCAGGAGGTACGCCGACCTGAAATGGCGTTACCGAATCCGGAATCGCCGAGGTCTTCCTGGTTGATGCAGGGCCAAGGACACCTCGGTCGGCCCCCTCTCCCTCCGGGAGAGGGCTGGGGTGAGGGTCAGCCATTACTCGATCCCGACCTGATTACGCCCACTGTTCTTCGCCAGATACAACCCACGATCCGCCGCCGAAATCAGCAACCGACAATCGCTCCCCGCCTGCGGCACCATCGTCGCCAAACCAATACTGATGGTCAGGCTCGCCCCTTCCGCCGGAGTGTTGTGCGGAATCTTCAGTGCCGCCACGGTCTGACGCAGTTTCTCCGCCACCAGCCGAGCGCCGCCCGGCGAGGTGTTCGGCAGCACCAGTGCGAACTCCTCACCGCCATAACGCGCCGGCAGGTCCGACGGCCGGGCGCTGGCGTCGCGGATCGCCGTGGCGACCTTGCGCAAGGCCTCGTCACCCTCGACATGGCCGAAGGTGTCGTTGTAGGACTTGAAGTAATCGACATCAATCATCAACAACGACAGCTGACTCTGATCACGCAGCGAACGGCGCCATTCCAGCTCCAGGTACTCGTCGAAATGCCGGCGGTTGGACAGCCCGGTCAAGCCATCGGAGTTCATCAGCCGCTGCAGCACCAGGTTGGTGTCGAGCAACTGTTGCTGGCTGACCCGCAACGCACGGTAGGCCGCATCCCGTTGCAACAGGGTCATGTAGGAGCGCGAGTGATATCGGATGCGCGCCACCAGTTCGATGGTGTCCGGCAGCTTCACCAGATAATCGTTGGCGCCGGCGGAAAACGCCGCGCTCTTGATCAACGGGTCTTCCTTGGTCGACAGGACGATGATCGGAATGTCCTTGGTCGCCGGGTGATTGCGGTATTCGCGCACCAGGCTCAGGCCATCGAGGCCGGGCATCACCAGATCCTGCAGGATCACCGTCGGTTTGATCCGCACGGCCTGGGCAATGGCCTGATGCGGGTCGGAACAGAAGTGGAAGTCGATGTTCTCTTCGTTCGACAGCCCACGGCGCACGGCCTCGCCGATCATCGCCTGATCGTCCACCAACAACACCATGGCGGCGTTTTCGTCGGTTTTAATGTCGTCGATCTGTAAGTCACTCATGGGCGGTCACCTGTGTACTGCGGGAGCCAGGATTGCGGATAAATCTGTTCATGTGGGGAAAATCTCCAGCAATCGTGGCGCTATCTTTTCCAGTGGACGGATTTCCACAGCGGCATCAATAGCCGCAGCGGCCTTGGGCATGCCGTACACCGCACTGCTTTGCTGGTCCTGCGCAATGGTCAAATAACCCTGCTGGCGCATGAGCTTAAGCCCTTGCGCCCCGTCGCGTCCCATCCCGGTCAATAAAACCCCGACGGCGTCGCCGTTCCAGTAACTGGCGACGCTCTCGAAAAACACGTCGATCGACGGCCGATAAATCTCGTTGACCGGCTCGGCGGTGTAGGCCAGCGTACCGTTTTTCAATAAGCGAATATGGTGATTGGTGCCGGCCAGCAGGACCGCGCCGGCCTGCGGCGGCTCGCCTTCGCGGGCCAGGCGCACGTCGAGGCCGCTGGCGCTGGCCAGCCATTCGGCCATGCCGGCAGCGAACACCTGGTCCACGTGCTGGACCAGCACGATGGCCGCCGAGAAATCGCGTGGCAGGCCCTTGAGCAGCACCTCGAGCGCCGCCGGCCCGCCCGCCGACGAACCGATCGCCACCAGCCGCTGGCGCGAAGCCGAACTGCGCGGGGGCGTCGGCGCCGGACGCGAGCGCGGGGTTTTCTCGCCGATCAGCCAGCCGATATTGAGGATTTTGCGCAACAGCGGCGCGGCGGCTTCCTGGGCATTGCCGGCACCGAGGGCCGGGGTATCGACCACATCCAGCGCGCCGTAGCCCATGGCTTCGAAAACCCGGTGCACATTCTGCTGGCGGTCGACCGTGACAATCACGATGGCGCACGGGGTTTCCGCCATGATCCGCCGAGTGGCTTCGACGCCATCCATGATCGGCATGATCAGGTCCATCAGGATCAGGTCCGGAGTGTTTTGCGCGCACAGTTGCACCGCCTCGGCACCGTTTCTGGCGACCCAGACCACCTGATGTGCCGGCTCGAAGGCCAGCGCCCGGCGCAGCGCTTCCACCGCCATCGGCATGTCGTTGACGATTGCGATCTTCATGCCCGCGCGCCTCCGATCAGCTCGACCACTGCATCGAGCAGAGCGTCGTCATGAAAACTGGCTTTGGCTAAATAATAGTCCGCCCCGGCGTCCAGTCCACGGCGTCGGTCTTCTTCACGATCCTTGTACGACACCACCATCACCGGCAGCGATTGCAGGCGGTTGTCGCGGCGCAACAGGGTGACCAGTTCAATGCCGTCCATGCGTGGCATGTCGATGTCGGTGATCAGCAAATCGAAGTCCTCCGAACGCAGCGCGTTCCAGCCGTCCATACCGTCCACTGCGACGGCCACGTCGTAGCCGCGATTGAGCAGCAGTTTGCGTTGCAGTTCGCGCACGGTCAGCGAGTCGTCCACCACCAGCACCCGCTTGCGCGCAGCTTCCGCCGCCTGATTGCCGTGGCGCGCAATGCGTTCCAGGCGTCCGGTGTTGAGCAGCTTGTCCACCGAGCGCAGCATGTCCTCGACATCGACGATCAACACCACCGAACCGTCGTCGAGCAAGGCCCCGGCGGAGATGTCCTGGACTTTGCCCAGACGCTCGTCGAGGGGCAACACCACCAGGGTGCGTTCGCCAATGAAGCGTTCGACCGCGACGCCGTAAATCGCATCGCGCTCTCGGATCACCACGACTTTAAGGGTTTCGCCGCTGTTCTGGCTGGCCGGGCGGTTAAGCAATTGACTGGCGGCGACCAGCCCGACGTGCCGGCCTTCGTGCCAGAAATGCTGACGCCCTTCGACCTGCACAATGTCGTCCGGCGCCAGGTCGCACATGCGTTCAATGTGCGCCAGTGGAAAGGCGTACGCTTCGTCGCCGACTTCCACCACCAGGCTGCGCACCACCGACAGCGTCAGCGGCACTTCCAGATGAAAGCGACTGCCCTCGCCCGCCGTTTGCTCCAGCACCACCGCTCCGCGTAACTGGCGGACCATGTGCTGCACCGCGTCGAGGCCGACGCCCCGCCCGGAGACTTCGGTGACCGTGTCGCGCAGGCTGAAACCGGGCAGGAACAGGAAGGTCAGCAACTCTTCTTCACTCAACTGCGCCGCAGTTTCTGCTGGCGACAACTGCCGTTCGACGATGCTGCGGCGAACCTTTTCCAGATCGACGCCATTGCCGTCATCGCTCAATTCCAGCACCAGCAGACCGGCCTGATGGGAAGCGCGCAGGCGGATCAGGCCTTCTTCGGGTTTACCCTTGAGCAGGCGCTGCTCCGGGGTTTCGATGCCGTGATCGACCGCGTTGCGCAGCAAATGGGTCAGCGGCGCTTCGAGTTTTTCCAACACATCGCGGTCGACCTGGGTTTTCTCGCCCTCGATTTCCAGCCGCACCTGTTTGCCAAGGCTGCGCCCCAGGTCGCGAACCATGCGCACCTGACCGGTGAGCACGTCGGCAAACGGCCGCATGCGGCAGGCCAGCGCGGTGTCGTAGAGCACCTGCGCACGCTGACTGGCTTGCCAGGCGAACTCGTCGAGTTCGGCGTTTTTCTCGCTCAGCAGTTGCTGGGATTCGGCGAGCAGGCGCCGCGCATCTTCCAGGGCTTCCAGCGCTTCAAGACTCAGCGCGTGTTCCTTTAAATGCACGTTGAGGTTTTCCAGCGCGCGCAGACCATTGTTCTGCATGCGCTTGAGGCGTTGCATGATCGCCAGATGCGGTTTGAGGCGCTGGGTTTCCACCAGGGATTTGCTCGACAGATCGAGCAGGCTGTTCAGGCGCTCGGCGGTGACCCGCAGTACCCGCTCGCCGCCTTCGGTGGTGCGCTTGTTCTTGCGCGGCGCGGGTTCAGCGGGCTCGAACGGAACCTCGGGAGCGGGCGCAGGCACCGGCGGCGCTTCAAGTTGCAACTCGGCCATCGGCGCAGCGGCAAACGTTGCCGGTGCAGCCGAGGGGTCGGCGAGGCTCGCCATCAGCGCCACGTAGGTTTCGATATCGGTGGGTTGCGGAGCATTGGCCGGGGTGGCAATGCGCATCAACAGATCGGTGCCCTGCAACAGCGCGTCGATGTGCTCCGGGCGCAGCAGCAAGCGCCCTTCTTGCGCGCTGACCAGGCAATCTTCCATCACATGCGCGACGCTGACACCGCTGTCGATGCCGACAATCCGCGCCGCCCCTTTCAGCGAGTGCGCCGCACGCATGCACGATTCGAGTTGATCGGCCTGGGTCGGGTTGCGTTCCAGCGCCAGCAGCCCGGCACTGAGGACCTGGGTCTGGGCTTCGGCTTCGAGGCTGAACAGCTCCAGCAAGGAAGCGTCGCGCATTTGCTCGGGGGTCATGTGAGGCTCCGGGTCACGGCGGACAGCAGCTGTTCTTCATCCAGCCAACGCAGGCTGCGCCCGCGAAATTGCAGCACGCCACGGGTGTATCTGGCATTGGCTTGCGCAGCGGATTGCGAAGCGGCGTCGAGGATCCGCTCATCAATGGCATGAATGCCGTCGACCTCGTCCACCGGCACCACCACCGGTCCGCCGTGGGCGGCGATGATCAGCATGCGCGGCATGATCCGCGCGCCATTGGCCGGTGCGGCGTTGCCATCCAGATCGAGCAGTTCGACCAGCGACAGGCACGCCACCAGCGCGCCGCGCACATTGGCCACACCCAGCAAGGCCCGCGAACGCTGATGCGGCAACGAGTGAATCGCCTGCAACGGCGCGACCTCCACCAGACTGCGAGTCGCCAGGCCCAACCATTCTTCGCCGATACGGAACATCAGCAACGAACGGGTTTTCAGTTCGGCCTCGACGGTGGTCGCCACCGGGTCGCGTTCGTCCTGCTGCAACGCATAACGGTCGAGCAGGCGCGTGGCGGCAGCGGAATACACCGAACAATTGCGGCAGTGAATGTGTTCGGCCAGCAGCGGGCAGGACTTGTCGCCGTGGATACCGATGCGGTTCCAGCAATCGTCGATGGCCCGGGCGTCTTCGTGGGTGACGTTCAAGGTGTCGGACGGGATCATCGTTTACGCTCACTGTCGGCGGTGCGGCCGCTGCGCGCGGCGCGCTCCTGCAATCGTCTGGCACCGGCGCTGTCGCCCTGGGCCTGGAGCAACGCGGCCAGGTGCATCAACGCTTCAGGGTGTTGCGGTTCGAGGTACAAGGCCTTGCGGTAATAACTCTGGGCTTCGAGTGCAGAGCCGGCAACATCGCTGAGCAGGCCGAGCCAATAGAACACCTGCGCCACCGGTTCGTGACTGCGCAGGAACTGCTCGCATGCCGCACGGGCTTCGGCACTCTTGCCTTCGTTGGCCAGCGCAGCGATGTTGGCGAGCAAGGTCGCCGCGTCCGGGTTGGCGCTTTTGCTGCTGACGGGCAACGGTGCAACGCTGGCAAACGGACGCGGGCGCACTGGCGGTGGTGGCGGACTGCGCAAAGGTTGACGCACGGGTAATGGCGTCGGGGTCGGCAATGACAGCGGTTCCGGTGCCGGATCATTGTGTCGACTGAAGGCAAACGACTGCGGGATGCCGATCGAGCGCATGCCCAGGCGCCCGAGCAGACTGCCTTCGGCCGGACCGATGAACAGCACGCCATCGACGTGAGTCAGACGCTTGAGCACGGCGAAAACCTGCTGCTGAGTCGGCTGATCGAAATAGATCAGCAGGTTGCGGCAGAACACAAAGTCGAACGGCGGCTCGCTGGCCAGCAGTGTCGGATCCAGCACATTGCCCGCCTGCAGGCGCACCTGTTCGCGCACGGCATCGCTGACCCGATGGCCGTCCTGCTCGGCCGTGAAATGACGCTCGCGAAAGTCCAGATCCTGACCACGAAACGAGTTCTTGCCGTACAGCGCGCGCCGCGCCTTGTCCACCGACAGCGGGCTGACATCCATGCCGTCGACCTTGAACTGATGGGGTTTGAGGCCGGCATCGAGCAAGGCCATGGCGATCGAATAGGGCTCCTCGCCGGTCGAGCACGGCAGGCTGAGGATGCGCAGCGCGCGCATGTTGTTCAATTCGTCCAGACGCTTGCGCGCCAGCTTGCCGAGTGTGGCGAAGGATTCCGGATAGCGGAAAAACCAGGTTTCGGGGACGATTACCGCCTCGATCAATGCCTGCTGTTCGTCACGCGAACCTTGCAGCAGTTGCCAGTATTCATCGCTGTGCGCCGCTTGCGAGAGCGTGGTGCGCTGGCGCACCGCGCGCTCGATGATCGCCGGCCCGACCGAGGTGACATCCAGACCGATGCGTTCCTTGAGGAAATCGAAAAACCGCTGGTCGCTGCTCATGACTGCGCCTCAAGCGGCGCCGGAAACAGCAGGCTACGCACCGCGTCATCCAGCAAGTCGTTGACCCGCACCCACTGCACCAGCCCCTGGGCATCTTCGCGCACCGGGCCGAGGTACGGCGCCTGACGATTGTCCAGGCCATACGGCTGAAAATCTTCAGGGTTGCAGCGCAGCGTGTCGGTCGCCTGCTCAAGGATCAGCCCCAGCCAGCGCGGCGGTTGCAGTGCATCCGGGCGGTAATGCACCAGCACCAGCCGCGTACTGGTGCGCGCCTCGGCGGGATGGCCGAAGGTCAGTGCACTGAGGTCGATCGCCGGCACCACCGCACCCCGATAGGCAAACACCCCGGCAACCCAGTTCGGCGCCTGGGCAATCGGCTTCAACGGCAGGCGCGGCAACACTTCCGCCACCTCGGTGGCGCGCAAGGCGTAGCGTTCGTTGCCGATCCGAAACAGCAGGAACAACGCCTGTTTCGCCACCGGCGCAGCGCCGCGTTTGGCGGTGATTTCGCTCATCAGACTTTGAATCGCGAAACGCCGCTGCGCAGCCCGACGGCCACCTGGCTCAGTTCGTCGATGGCGAAACTGGCCTGACGCAGCGATTCAACGGTCTGGCTGCTGGCGTCGCCCAACTGCACCAGCGCGTGGTTGATCTGTTCGGCCCCGGTGGCCTGAGCCTGCATGCCCTCGTTGACCATCAATACGCGCGGTGCCAGCGCCTGCACTTGATGGATGATCTGCGACAGTTGTTCGCCGACCTGCTGCACTTCGGCCATGCCGCGGCGCACTTCCTCGGAGAACTTGTCCATGCCCATCACCCCGGCGGACACCGCCGACTGGATCTCGCGGACCATTTGCTCGATGTCGTAGGTGGCGACGGCGGTCTGGTCCGCCAGACGCCGCACTTCGGTGGCGACCACGGCGAAACCGCGACCGTATTCGCCAGCCTTCTCCGCCTCGATCGCCGCGTTGAGCGACAACAGGTTGGTCTGGTCGGCAACTTTGACGATGGTCACCACCACCTGATTGATGTTGCCGGCCTTCTCATTGAGTATCGCCAGTTTGGCGTTGACCAGATCGGCCGCGCCCATCACCGAGTGCATGGTGTCTTCCATGCGCGCCAGGCCTTGCTGGCCGGAACCGGCAAGCACCGAGGCCTGATCGGCAGCGGTCGACACTTCGGTCATGGTGCGCACCAGGTCCCGCGAGGTGGCGGCGATCTCACGGGAGGTCGCGCCGATTTCGGTGGTGGTGGCCGCGGTTTCGGTGGCGGTGGCCTGCTGTTGCTTGGAGGTGGCGGCAATCTCGGTCACCGAGGTGGTCACCTGCACCGATGAACGCTGGGCCTGAGACACCAGCGCGGTCAGCTCGGTCATCATGTCGTTGAAGCCGGTTTCCACTGCGCCGAATTCGTCCTTGCGCTCAAGGTTGAGGCGGCTGCTCAAGTCGCCGGTGCGCATGATGTCCAGGATCTGCACAATGCGGTTCATCGGGGCCATGATCGCGCGCATCAGCAGCAGGCCACAGGCACCGGCTGCCAAGACGGCTACCAGCAGCGAGACAAACATACTGACCTTGGCCGCGGCCACCGCTTCATCAATGTTGGCCATGGCCTGATCAGCGACTTTCTTGTTCTCACCAATGATGTCATTGAGTTTCATGCGGCCGGTGTACCACGCGGGGGTCAGCTTCTCGCTGAACAGCTTGACCGCCTCGACTTCCAGATTGCGTTTGTGCAAATCGAGCACCTGATCCTGGATCTGCATGTAAGCATCGTGATCTTTTTCGAATGCCGCGAACTCGATACGGTCCTCGTCGGTGGTGATGGTGCTGCGATAGCTGGCCATATGCTCTTGCAGGCGATTCTCGAACGCCTTGTAGTCGGCCACGTCTTCGCTACTGATGCCCTGCCCTTCCTTGAGGCCCAGCAGTTCCTGAGTCTGCAGGTAACTGTCGACCCACGCACCGCGAATCATCGAGCTGTAATAGACGCCAGGAATCGCATCGTCACGTACGCTGCTTTCACTGGCCTCGATCTTCAGCAAGCGTGAATACGAGACGACGACCATCAGCAGCATGATGGCGATAATCACCGCAAAGCTCGCCAAAATGCGTTGGCGCAACGTCCAGTTCTTCACAGTGATTCCTCGTGCCTAAGTCGAAATGCGGGGAGTATAGCCGAGGGCGGTGTTTCATTTATAAGACGCTTTTCAACCCTCGGGCCCCACCGACAGGGTTTGACGGGAGGCTCTGGAATGGGACTGTCCGCCAATCCGGGGTTGGCGTGCCAGTGGGGTAATGGCAAAAAGGGGCGACGGATCGGCCATAGCGGGTGCTGCGCGGCCGAAAGCGTAATCGCGTGTTGGGGCTGTAAACAAAAACCGAGGCCCACTTTTACCCGGAATTGCAATTTGTCTCAGGCCTGCGCTCTTTGCCTGAAGCTTCCCTGCAATCTCGCATTGATCGCTCTTGCCATGCCGATACTTGGCCTTTCCAGCAAGGCATAACTGAAACTGGCCAGCACCAGCGTCGCTACCAGGTAGCTCAGAAAAACCCCCACATTGAATTGGGCTCGCATGTCTGTCGCGTACGCCGCCCACTCCAGAAAAAATGGGTGTATCAGGTACACCGAATAACTGATCGTGCCCAGAAAAGTCACGCTCTTGAGGGTTCTGCGCAGGTACAAGGTCACGACAAGCGCAGAGGCCATACCGATCAAGTAGCTGATCAGATAAGTGAACGGATTTTCCTTATGCCCATGGTCGGTGGTGTAAGCCAGCAGGCATATAGGCACAAGCAAAACCACAAATAATGCCAGCCAGACAGCGACCAATCGGCGAGCGTGTGAGTCCGCCACGCCAAGGCTGACGTCGCGCCACAGACTGCCAAAAAACATGATTGACAGACACAACGGCAACGCTACGGGGATCTTTTTGGCCAGATAGAATCTGCCGATGGCAAAGATCAGCGCCACGACCAGCAGGCCGATTGCCACGCCGAATCGCACCCAGGCTTTGCCCAGAAGTCCCACGCTGAATAACGCCGCGCAGGCCACGTAGAAAAACATCTCGATGATCAGCGTCCAGTAAACGCCGAACAGATCCGGTGTTTTCAGAACAGCCTGGAACATCGTCATGTTGATCAATACAGTCGACAGCGATACAGGCGTCGATAAAAACCAGTCCGAACTCGCAACCGCCAGTGCAATGGAAAACCAGTACGCCGGGTACAACCTGAAAAACCGGGAAACGGCAAAAGTCGCCAGCGCGTGCCGCCCTTCCTTCAGGCTATAGGGAATGACCATCCCGCTGAGCAAGAAGAAGATCACCACGCCCACTTGCCCCAGGTTCACCCAGGTGAAAAAAAACGTGTCCTTGAGCGGGGTTCTTTCAATGAAGTGTGCGACCACCACCAACATTGCAGCGATGCCCCTTAAGGCATCCAGATGCGTCAGTCGACACGGTGGGCTTCCTGCCCCGTTATCAGCGAAAGTTAATGTATTCAATCAACTTGAACTCCCGCTTCGAGTGCTGATGCCTTCGCTCTGCTGATCGCACTCCTGCGCGTCAACCGTGCATCGAGGTGCGCATTGATCTGCCGCCCCAATCCGATCGAGCGTTTCTCTATCAGAAAATAACAAAGCGATGAGAGGACAAGCGTGCTCAGGCAATAAAGAACAAAGACGGGAAGATTGAAACCGTTTTGCAGATTAACTTTCGAGTCAGCCAACTCCAGAAAAAACGGGTGAGTCAAGTAGACCGAATAACTGATCGCCCCGAGAAAGGCGAGCATCCGGTTTTCCAGCTTCAATACCGTGGTAGTTAACATGAAGAACAGCAGTGCAGCCCAATAACTGCCGATAAAATTCCAGGCACTTTCTCGCAGCCCTTGATCAACATCGTAGGCCAACAGCGCAATGATCGGAAAGGCGATAACAAATACAGCAATCCAGATGAAACTGTAGCGTTCTGCCTTGGGATCCCGATCAATCTGAAAGTTACGCCACAATCCCCCAAACAACATCAACGACAGCGATGACAAGATTCCGACGGGGGCCGGGAGCGCATAATAATAGCGACCTGCTGCCCCCACCAGCGAGAGCATCAGCAACGCTATCGCCAACCAGAAGCGTACTTTGAGATGCCCCAGCAACCCGACCAGGCTCAGTGCAATACACAGTCCATAAAAGACCAACTCGACAAATAAAGTCCAATACACGCCGAACAAGTTGGAGTATCCGATCATCGTTTGAAGCATGGTGACATTCGCCAGCACTCTCGCCCGATCAAGTTCGCCCGAAACAAAAAAAGCAATGGCAACACAGGCCAGCACTATTGAAAGCCAATAGGCAGGGTACAGCCTGAAAAATCTTGAAAGTATGAAACGCCTGGTTTTGCCCGGACCGTCCTTGAAACTGAACGGGATCACGAAACCACTGACCATGAAAAAAACCACCACGCCGAACTGACCGGGACGGAAGTAATCGAAAATCGCCCAATTGAACAGCGGTGTTCTTTCAATATAGTGAGAAATGACCACCGCCAATGCTGCCAGAGCTCTGACAGAATCGAGGTAAGTCAAACGATGGGTGCTGACCATTTTGCTTGAAGATTCCTTCTTCAGTGGATGTTGCTCCGTTGAGCGAGTTTCCCGAACTTGTATTCGGAAGAACCCCAAAAAAGCGACGGACGTTTATCCGAGGACTCACTTCATGGCCTCGGTTTTCTGGTTTCTGGTTTTTAGTGCAAGACGCCAACGGATGCCTGGGGTCAATCCTGCGATGAGGATCACAAAGGCTGAGCCAACAAGCCCCCGTTCGCGAAGGTCAATGACTGGTCGGCATTGACCTCAACGCGATGTAACCTGAAAGGTTACTGGGTCGCTTGTCGCACCTGCTTTTCAAGCTCGGTTTTCAACCCCGGTTCAAGTTTGAGTTGGCGCGCCAATTCATCGAGATAGGATTTCTCCATGAAGTTTTCCTCGTCCACCAGCATCACGCTGGCGATGTACATTTCAGCGGCCATTTCCGGCGTGCTGGCAGCGCGAGCAACATCCGTCGGGTCGAGGGGTTTGTTGAGCTCGGCGTGCAGCCAGTGCTGCAGTTCCTGGTCGTTGTCGAGCTTGGTGAATTCACCTTCGATCAGTTGGCGTTCACGATCGTCGATGTGGCCGTCGGCCTTGGCGGCGGCGACCAGGGCTTTGAGGATGGCCTGACTGTGTTGCTCGGCTTGCGCCGCAGGGAGGCGATCGAGGGTCTGCGGCTCACGTTGCGGGGTCAGGCCTTTCTGCGCGTTCCAGTTGCCGTAGGCTTTGTAGGCGAGCACACCCAACGCAGCGAGACCACCGTAAACCGCGACTTTGCCACCGACCTTGCGGGCCTTTTTGCTACCGATCAACAAGCCCATGGCACCCGCCGCCAAGGCACCACCGCCCGCGCCGGAGAGCAAGCCACCGAGGCCGCCGGAGCCTGAAGAACCGCCAAGCAAACCGCCCAGACCGCCGGCAGCCGATTTGTTCTGCGCCGCGCCGGCCTTGTTCTGCAACAGATCCTGGCCAGACTTGAGCAATTGATCGAGTAATCCACGGGTGTTCATGTTCCGCCTCCAAACAGGGGTTATCCGGATCTACAAGGCCCTCAGCCTAGATCGAAAGTGCCTCCGCCCGGCGTTCGAGTGTGCTTCCAGATGTTGCTCAACACCTCTGTGGCGAGGGAACTTGTTCCCGCTGGGCTGCGAAGCAGCCCCACTCTGCATCTAAAAAACAGATATACACTCAGGCCAATCTATAAAAACCGCCCACTGGGTACCCTTCTCATGATGACCCTGCGTCAGATCCGTCACTTCATCGCCGTGGCCGAAACCGGCTCGATCTCCGCCGCTGCGCAAACCGCGTTCATTTCCCAATCGACCCTGACGTTAGCGATCCAGCAACTGGAGGAGGAAATCGGCGTCAGCCTGTTCAGCCGGCACGCCAAGGGCATGACCCTTACACATCAAGGTCATCAATTCCTGCGCCAGGCGCACCTGATTCTGGCCACCGTGGATAATGCCAAGCGCAGCCTGCAACAGAGCACCGATCAGGTCGCCGGACAGTTGATCGTCGGTGTGACCAGTCTGGTCGCCGGTTATTACCTGGCGGATTTGCTCACCCGTTTCCAACGTGCCTATCCCAACGTGGAGATTCGGGTGATGGAAGATGAACGCCCCTACATCGAGCATTTGCTGGTCAGCGGCGAGATAGATGTCGGCGTGCTGATCCTGTCCAACCTTGAAGACCGCCATGCCTTGCAGACGGAAGTGCTGACTCATTCACCGCATCGTTTGTGGCTACCGGCCCAGCATCCGCTGCTGGAACACGACAGCATCAACCTCGCCGACGTCGCCGGCGAGCCGCTGATTCAGCTCAACGTCGACGAGATGGATCGCAATGCCCAACGTCTATGGCGTGGCGCCGGGCTGCAACCCAAGATCACCCTGAGAACCGCATCCACCGAGGCCGTGCGGAGTCTGGTCGCCGCCGGTTTGGGGGTGTCGATTCAGCCGGACATGACCTATCGCCCATGGTCACTGGAGGGCGACATCATCGAAGCGCGACCAATCGCCGACCTTAACCAGACCCTTGACGTCGGGCTGGCCTGGCGTCGCGGCACCGCGCGGCCGGCACTGGTAGACCCCTTCCTCACCGTCGCCCGCGAACAACCCCACGGTGGACGCAAGCCATCTATTTAATCGAATGCCACCTTCAGTATTTAGAATTTGTCGACCTCGGAGCCGCGCACTAGTCTTGCTGCATCTATAAGACGGTCGGCTCCCGGGTACGGGAGCAACAATGGCCACACAAGAAAAGAGATCGCGGAAAATGGCTGGCGCGCAAACCCCGATGTGTACCGCGTTGTTGATCGACGGCGAACTGGTCGCCGGGCAGGGTTTTGTCGAACCGATCCTCAACCCGGCCACCGGAGAAATCCTTACGCACATCGCCGAGGCCAGCACTGAGCAGGTCGAAGCCGCCATCCTCGCCGCCCATCGCGCCTTCGCCGAATGGTCGCGCACCACACCGCAGCAACGCTCGAACCTGTTGCTCGATATCGCCAACGCCGTTGAAAAACACGCCGACCACCTCGCCCGTCTCGAATCGTTGAACTGCGGCAAGCCGTTGCACTTGGCGCGTCAGGACGATCTGACCGCCACCGTCGATGTGTTTCGCTTCTTCGCCGGCGCCGTGCGCTGCCAGACCGGTCAGCTCAGCGGCGAATACCTGCCGGGCTACACCAGCATGGTGCGCCGTGATCCGATTGGTGTGGTCGCCTCGATTGCGCCGTGGAACTACCCGATCATGATGGCCGCGTGGAAGATCGCCCCGGCCCTCGCCGCCGGCAACACGCTGGTGTTCAAACCGTCCGAACACACGCCGTTGTCGATCCTCGCGCTGGCGCCAGCACTGGCCGAAATCCTGCCGCGTGGAGTGATCAACATCATCTGCGGCGGTGGCGAAGGCGTCGGCAGCCATTTGGTCGGCCACGCGAAGGTGCGCATGGTCTCGCTGACCGGCGATATCGTCACCGGCCAGAAGATCCTGCAGGCTGCGGCGAAAACCCTGAAACGCACGCATCTGGAACTCGGCGGCAAAGCGCCGGTGATTGTCTGCAATGACGCCGACATTCAAGCGGTGGTCGACGGCGTGCGCACCTACGGTTACTACAACGCCGGCCAGGACTGCACCGCCGCCTGCCGGATCTACGCGCAGGCCGGGATTCACGACAAACTGGTCGCCGAACTCGGCGCCGCCGTCGGTAGCCTGCGTTTCGCCGGCAAACGCGATGCCGACAACGAGATCGGCCCGCTGATCAGCACCCGCCAGCGCGACCGCGTTGCCAGCTTCGTCGAGCGCGCCCTCGGTCAGCCGCATATCGAGCGCGTGACCGGTGCGGCGGTGCATTCCGGTGCCGGCTTCTACTATCAACCGACCTTGCTCGCCGGTTGCAAACAGACTGACGAAATCGTCCAGCGCGAAGTGTTCGGCCCGGTGGTCACCGTGACCCGTTTCGACGAGCTTTCGCAGGCCGTCGACTGGGCCAACGATTCGGAATACGGCCTCGCTTCGTCGGTGTGGACGCAGAATCTGGACAAGGCGATGCAGGTCGCCGCCCGCTTGCAGTACGGCTGCACGTGGATCAACAGCCATTTCATGCTGGTCAGTGAAATGCCCCACGGCGGACTGAAACGTTCGGGTTACGGCAAAGACTTGTCCAGCGACTCGCTGCAGGACTACAGCGTGGTGCGGCACATCATGGCCCGCCACGGCCAGCATCTCTGACTACGCTAATAACAAGCCGCCAACGGCATGCTGTACCGCGTTCACAACTGCCCCGACCATAATTTAAAGAAGAGGGTTCAACCATGTTCGTGCACAAGACCGCACTGTTCAGTGCAATCACCACGGCTTTGCTGGCCAGCGCCAGCCTGCAAGCCGCCGAGCCGCTGAAGGCCGTCGGCGCCGGCGAAGGTCAGCTGGATATCGTGGCGTGGCCGGGTTACATCGAACGTGGCGAAAGCGACAAGGCCTACGACTGGGTGACCGGTTTCGAGCAGGAAACCGGCTGCAAGGTCAACGTGAAGACCGCCGCCACTTCTGACGAAATGGTCAGCCTGATGGCCAAGGGCGGTTACGACCTGGTCACTGCGTCGGGCGATGCGTCGCTGCGGTTGATCGTCGGCAAGCGCGTGCAACCGATCAACACTGCGTTGATCCCGAACTGGAACACCCTCGACCCGCGCCTGAAAGATGCGCCGTGGTACGTGGTCAACAAGCAGACCTACGGCACCCCGTACCAGTGGGGCCCGAACGTGCTGATGTACAACAGCAACGTGTTCAAGACACCGCCGACCAGTTGGAACGTGCTGTTCGACGCGCAGAACTTCCCCGACGGCAAGCCAAACAAGGGCCGCGTGCAGGCGTATGACGGGCCGATCTACATTGCCGACGCGGCGCTGTACCTGAAGACCGCCAAGCCTGAACTGGGGATCAAGGACCCGTATCAACTCACCGAAGATCAGTACAAAGCCGTGCTTGAACTGTTGCGCCAGCAGCAGCCGCTGATCCACCGCTACTGGCATGACACCACGGTGCAGATGAGCGACTTCAAGAACGAAGGCGTGGTCGCGTCCAGCGCCTGGCCGTATCAGGTCAACGGTCTGATCAACGAGAAGCAGCCGATCGCCTCGACCATCCCGAAAGAAGGCGCCACCGGCTGGGCCGACACCACCATGCTGCACGCCGAAGCCAAGCACCCGAACTGCGCCTACAAGTGGATGGACTGGTCGTTGAAACCGAAAGTCCAGGGTGATGTGGCGGCGTGGTTTGGTTCGTTGCCAGCGGTGCCAGCGGCGTGCAAGGAGAGCGAATTGCTCGGCGCTGAAGGTTGCAAGACCAACGGTTTCGACCAGTTCGACAAGATCGCCTTCTGGAAAACCCCACAGGCTGAGGGTGGCAAGTTTGTGCCTTATAGCCGCTGGACTCAGGACTACATCGCGATCATGGGCGGGCGCTAAGCCCGGGAGCACCTCGGTCGAGCTTCCTTTCCCCCTTGGGGGAGAGGGCTGGGGTGAGGGGGTAGCTTTTGACTTTGCTCTTGATTGAAGGGCAATGGCCAATAAAGCCACCCTCACCCCCCGCCCTCTCCCGGAGGGAGAGGGAGCTAAGAGCGGATCGCATCTCGCTCGCCGAATGAGGGCGCTAAAAGCGGATCGCATTTCGCCCGCCGAATGAGGGCGCTAAGAGCGGATCGCATCTCGCCCGCCGAATGAGGGCGCTAAGAGCGGATCGTATCTCGCTCGCCGCATGAGGGTGCTAAGAGCGGATCGCATTCACCGTTAGATGTTTCAGTTTTTTCAGAAGTCCAGGCAGGGCCGCTGCGACGGCCCGCGCCTTTTTGGAGCACCGCACCATGACGCTTGCAGTCCAGTTCACCAACGTTTCCCGGCAGTTCGGCGAAGTGAAGGCCGTTGACCGGGTTTCCATCGACATCCAGGACGGCGAGTTCTTTTCCATGCTCGGCCCATCCGGCTCGGGCAAAACCACGTGCCTGCGCCTGATTGCCGGTTTCGAACAACCGAGCGCCGGCTCGATCCGCATCCACGGCGCCGAGGCGGCGGGTCTGCCGCCGTACCAACGTGACGTCAACACCGTATTCCAGGATTACGCGCTGTTCCCGCACATGAACGTACTGGACAACGTCGCCTACGGTTTGAAGGTCAAAGGCGTGAGCAGAACCGAGCGCCATAAACGCGCTGAAGAGGCGTTGGACATGGTCGCCCTCGGCGGTTACGGGGCACGCAAGCCAGTGCAGTTGTCCGGCGGTCAGCGCCAACGTGTCGCCCTCGCCCGCGCGCTGGTCAATCGTCCGCGCGTGCTGTTGCTGGATGAACCCCTTGGTGCTCTCGACCTCAAGCTGCGCGAGCAAATGCAAAGCGAACTGAAGAAACTGCAGCGCCAACTCGGCATCACCTTCATCTTCGTCACTCACGACCAGACCGAAGCGCTGTCGATGTCCGATCGCGTCGCAGTCTTCAACAAGGGCCGCATCGAACAGGTCGACACTCCGCGCAATCTGTACATGAAACCGACCACCACATTCGTCGCCGAATTCGTCGGCACCTCGAACGTGATTCGTGGCGACCTGGCACGCCAGCTCAGCGGCCATCCGCAGCCGTTTTCGATCCGCCCGGAGCATGTGCGTTTCGCCGAAGGCCCGCTGGCCGCCCACGAGATCGAAGTCAGCGGCCTGCTCCACGACATCCAGTATCAGGGCAGTGCCACGCGCTATGAACTGAAGCTGGAAAACGGCCAGACCCTGAGCATCAGCCACGCCAACAATCAGTGGCTCGACAGCAGCGCGCAGCATCAGACAGGCCAGCGCCTCAGCGCACGCTGGGCGCGAGAAGCGATGGTTGCACTGCACGACACCGTTGCCGGCGAGGTGTGAGATGAGCACGCTCGCGATGACTCAATCGCCGCCCTTGCGCCGGTTTTCCAACCTGCTCTATCGCAAGCCCAACCTGTATTTGTCGCTGCTGCTGGTGCCGCCGTTGCTGTGGTTCGGCGCGATCTACCTCGGTTCACTGCTGGTGCTGTTGTGGCAGGGTTTCTACACCTTCGACGACTTCACCATGGCGGTCACCCCTGACCTGACACTGGCCAATTTTGCCGCGCTGATTCAGCCGTCGAACTTCGACATCATCCTGCGCACGCTGAGCATGGCCATCGTTGTGTCAATCGCCAGCGCCATCGTCGCGTTCCCGATTGCCTACTACATGGCGCGCTACACCACCGGCAAGACCAAGGCGTTTTTCTACATCGCGGTGATGATGCCGATGTGGGCCAGTTACATCGTCAAGGCTTACGCCTGGACGTTGCTGTTGGCCAAGGGCGGCGTGGCGCAGTGGTTCGTGCAGCACCTGGGGCTGGAGCCGGTGTTGCAGTTCATCCTCGGCATTCCCGGCGTGGGCGGCAGCACCTTGTCGACCTCGCATCTGGGGCGGTTCATGGTGTTCGTCTACATCTGGCTGCCGTTCATGATTTTGCCGATTCAGGCGTCGCTGGAGCGCTTGCCGCCGTCGCTGTTGCAGGCTTCCGCCGACCTCGGCGCCAAGCCGCGCCAGACGTTCATGCAGGTGATTTTGCCGCTGTCGATTCCCGGGATTGCGGCGGGTTCGATTTTCACTTTTTCGCTGACCCTGGGCGACTTCATCGTGCCGCAATTGGTCGGGCCGCCCGGCTACTTCGTCGGCAGCATGGTCTACGCGCAGCAAGGTGCGATCGGCAACATGCCAATGGCGGCGGCGTTCACGCTGGTGCCGATTGTGTTGATCGCGGTTTACCTGTCCATCGTCAAACGTCTGGGGGCCTTCGATGCGCTCTAATTCAGAAAAGCAGGGGGACAAAGCCTCTCCAGGCCTGAAAATCGCGGCCTGGGGCGGGTTGGTGTTTCTGCACTTCCCGATCCTGATCATCTTCCTCTACGCCTTCAACACCGAAGAGGCCGCGTTCAGTTTTCCGCCGAAGGGCTTCACGTTGCACTGGTTCAGCGTGGCGTTTTCGCGGCCGGACGTTTTGGAGGCGATCAAGCTTTCATTGCAGATCGCAGCCATTGCCACGTTGATTGCGATGGTGCTCGGCACCTTGGCTTCGGCAGCGCTGTACCGCCGGAATTTTTTCGGCAAGCAGGGCATTTCGCTGATGCTGATCCTGCCGATTGCGCTGCCCGGGATCATCACCGGGATTGCCTTGCTGGCGACGTTCAAGACGCTGGGGATCGAGCCGGGGATGTTCACCATCATCGTCGGCCACGCGACCTTCTGCGTGGTGATCGTCTACAACAACGTCATCGCCCGTCTGCGCCGGACTTCGCACAGTTTGATCGAGGCCTCGATGGACCTCGGCGCCGATGGCTGGCAGACCTTCCGCTACATCATCCTGCCGAACCTCGGCTCGGCGTTACTGGCGGGCGGCATGCTGGCGTTCGCGCTGTCGTTCGACGAAATCATCGTCACCACGTTTACCGCCGGGCATGAACGCACGTTGCCGTTGTGGCTGCTCAATCAGCTGAGCCGGCCACGGGATGTGCCGGTGACCAACGTCGTCGCCATGCTGGTGATGATGGTGACCATGTTGCCGATCCTCGGCGCGTATTACCTGACGCGCGGTGGCGAGAGCGTCGCCGGCAGTGGCGGTAAATAAACATCCAACAGACACCCAAAATCCCCCTGTGGGAGCGAGCCGGCTCGCGAAGAGGCCGTCACACCCGACATTGATGTCGACTGATACACCGCTTTCGCGAGCAAGCTCGCTCCCACAGGGCTCTCGATTCGGCCAGAACAATAAAAGTGTTAGTGAGGACAAAATCATGCAAACCAGACTCTTGATCAACGGCCAACTGGTCAACGGCGAAGGCCCGGCGCAAGCGGTGCTCAACCCTTCCCTCGGTGAAGTATTGGTGAAAATCAATGAAGCCTCCGAGGCCCAGGTCGATGCCGCCGTACGCGCCGCCGACAGCGCTTTTGCCGACTGGTCGCAAACCACGCCGAAAGATCGCTCGCTGCTGCTGCTCAAACTCGCCGACGCCATCGAAGCCCATGGCGAAGAACTGGCGAAACTCGAATCTGCCAACTGCGGCAAACCCTACAGTGCCGCGCTGAATGACGAGATCCCGGCAATCGCCGACGTGTTCCGCTTCTTCGCCGGCGCCAGCCGTTGCATGAGCGGTTCGGCGGCTGGCGAATACCTGCCCGGCCACACCTCGATGATCCGCCGCGACCCGGTGGGCGTGATCGCCTCCATCGCACCGTGGAACTACCCGCTGATGATGGTCGCCTGGAAAATCGCCCCGGCCCTCGCTGCCGGTAATACCGTGGTGCTCAAGCCGTCGGAACAAACCCCGCTGACCGCGCTGCGTCTGGCCGAACTGGCGTCGGACATCTTCCCGGCCGGTGTGCTCAATCTGGTGTTCGGTCGTGGTCCTACCGTGGGCAGCCCGCTGGTCACGCATCCGAAAGTGCGCATGGTCTCGCTGACCGGCTCGATCGCCACCGGTTCGAACATCATTTCCAGCACCGCCGACAGCGTCAAACGCATGCACATGGAACTGGGCGGCAAGGCGCCAGTGATCATTTTCGATGACGCTGACATCGACGCTGCGGTTGAAGGCATCCGTACCTTTGGTTTCTACAACGCCGGGCAGGATTGCACCGCTGCGTGCCGGATCTACGCACAGCAAGGCATCTACGAACAGTTCGTCGAGAAGCTCGGCGCAGCGGTCAGCAGCATCAAATACGGCTTACAGGATGATCCGTCCACCGAGCTGGGACCGCTGATCACTGCGCAGCATCGCGACCGCGTCGCCGGGTTTGTCGAACGTGCCGTGGCGCAGCCGCACATCCGTTTGATCACCGGTGGCAAGGCTGTTGAGGGCAACGGTTTCTTCTTCGAACCGACGGTGCTGGCCGACGCGCAACAGGATGACGAAATCGTCCGCCGCGAAGTGTTCGGGCCGGTGGTCTCGGTGACCAAATTCACCGATGAAGCGCAGGCGCTGGAGTGGGCCAACGATTCGGACTACGGCCTCGCCTCCTCGGTGTGGACGGCGGATGTAGGACGCGCACATCGCTTGTCCGCCCGTTTGCAGTACGGCTGCACCTGGGTCAACACGCACTTCATGCTGGTCAGCGAAATGCCCCATGGCGGTCAGAAATTGTCCGGCTACGGCAAGGACATGTCCATGTATGGGCTGGAGGACTACACCACGGTTCGGCATGTGATGTTCAAGCACTAAAAGCATCGCCAGCAGGCTGGCTCCTACAGGGACCGCATTCCAAATTGTAGGAGTGAGCCTGCTCGCGATGGCGTCACCCCGGCTTCAAGGCAGAAACCGGCTCTGCGCACCACCAGGATTCAACACCTGACAATAACTACCGACCCGGGCGGCGCCCACCCAGCCCCGCCACGGCCTCGGCCATCCGAAATCTGCCGATTTCACGGAGCAAACACACATGAGTGCCTCACCCGATCTCGCCGCCGTTGCCGACAGCGATGCCGAACAACTGCGCCAGCTGGGCTACACCTCAAACTTCAACCGCAGCATGAGCCTGTGGGAAAACTTCGCTTTGGGCTTCACTTATCTGTCACCGGTTGTAGGGGTTTATACCCTGTTCGGCCTGTGCCTCGCCGCCGGCGGTCCACCGATGTTCTGGGCTTACTTGCTGGTCGGTTGCGGCCAGTTACTGGTGTGCCTGATCTTCGGCGAAGTGGTTTCGCAGTTCCCGATTTCCGGTGGCGTTTACCCTTGGGCGCGCCGTTTAGTGGGCAAGAAATGGGCGTGGATGGTCGGCTGGATCTACTCCATCGCCCTGTGCGTGACAATCGCTGCAGTCGCCGTCGGTGCCGGCCCATACCTGGCGGCAATGATGGGTTTTGAGCCGAGCAACAACACCAACATCATCATCGCCCTGGTGCTGACCCTGTTCGCCACGCTGGTCAATCTGAGCGGCACCAAAGCACTGGCGCGGATCGCCATGTTCGGCTTCCTCTGCGAACTGGTCGGCGCAGTGATCGTCGGCGTTTACCTGCTGATCTTCGAACGTCACCAACCGTTGAGCGTGCTGTTCAACACCTTCGACATCAGCGTCGACGGCTCGTACCTGCCGGCATTTCTCACCGCCTCGCTGGCGGGGATGTTCCTGTACTACGGCTTCGAGGCCTGTGGCGACGTCGCCGAAGAAACCCCGAACCCCAGCGCAAAAATCCCGGTGGCGATGCGCATGACCATCTACATCGGCGGCATCGCGGCGATGTTCGCCTGCCTCGCGCTGATCCTCGCCGTGCCGGACATGCAAGCAGTGATCAACGGCACCGACAAGGACCCGGTCACCACCATCCTCAACAACGCCTTCGGCCCAATCGGCTCGAAAGTGGTGATGGGCGTGGTGATGATTTCCTTCATCTCCTGCGTCATCAGCCTGCAGGCCGCCGCGAGCCGTCTGCTGTACTCCTACGCTCGCGACGAAATGGTCATCGGCAGCCGCCTGCTGAAAAAGATTTCTCCTACGACTCAAGTGCCGGTTGCCGCACTGTTCGTGTCCGGCGTCCTGCCCGCCCTGATCATCGCCCTCGGCTTCTTCCTGCAAGACGCCGTGGCCACCATCGTCAGCTTCGCCGCCATCGGCATCTACCTCGCGTTCCAGATGATCGTCCTGGCCGCGCTGTACGCCCGCAGCAAAGGCTGGAAACCGAGCGGCAAATTCACCCTCGGCGCCTGGGGCTGGCCGGTGAACATCGGCGCGCTGGTGTACGGCGTCGGCGCAATCATCAACATGGCCTGGCCACGTACGCCGGATGCGGCGTGGTACGTGAACTATGCGATGGTGTTGAGCACCGCGATCGTGATTGGCTTGGGGCTGGTTTATATGTGGATTGGCAAGCCGTATGACCATGGGAAGGCGCCGGCTGGGGATGCTTGGAAGGTGAGTCGCTAAGAGCCTGCGATCCCGGTACCGTCAAGGTGCCGGGGTTCAGGAAAGCCCAGAAAAAAACATCAAAAAGAAAGCTCTGCCTGATCGTGCTTCAACAGGGAAATACGGTCGAACAGTTTGATTTTTTCGTTGGCCTTTTGCTTGGCGTGATCGGACATGAATGCAATCAACTCTTCGAGCTGACTGACGTCTCCGACCACTTTGAACTCCTTTTCCTTGTTGACGAAAACAAGCGATTTCTTCTTTCTCGATAACAGTTCAATGACATTGCTGAGCGTGCCGGTGCTCTTTGCATCCCAGATCATCAAGCCGTAGTCGGCTGCTTCGGCCATGACGACGTCTTTCTCGGTGAAGAAAGCTCTCGACCCTTTCGAATGTTTGGAGTCGACTGTTCTGGCGGGCCACTGTCCAAGGTTATTCCTCGGAGCAGAACCGCTGCAGAACACCGTGGTTCTGGATCGTTCGAGACTCAGCAGGTGCAACTGAATGGAGGTATCGACGCCCCCAGCATCACCCACCACCACCTCAAAATCTGACGCTACGATATTATTGATGCGCTCTTTAACCTTCGGATCAAGGTTCTTGATGTTGATAGAGCCGGCAATAAATACAGTGGTCATTGAGTTCACTTCCAAGTTAGCGCTGCGACGTAAATTTTCCCTACCTTCGGATATTTACGCAAAACAGCGCAGGCCGCGTCCATGGACGCCCCGCTATCAAACAAATCATCTACAACCAAAACATTCCAGCACCCATCGGTGGTGATTTCATCATTGACGCTGAAACTGTCTCCAATCGCGGCAACCTTGTCGGCTTTGGAATGTAAATCCTTGAGCGACTTTCCCGTGGTCGCTTTTCGAAGCAAATCCGAGAAAACCGGCCGACCGATAATTCGTCCCAACGCCAGGGCAACCTCAGTTACCGGTTGTCGCTGACGAATATTTGAAGCAGGCATAGGCACTACAAACCCGACCTGATCCAGTTTTGGGAACACATTTGTCGCTACTGCCTGAGCAAGTGGGCTGACCTGAGTCCAGTCCTTCTGGTATTTGAGCTGGTAGGTCGCCTCGCCAATCTCAGTGCGCTGATTATCGAAGCACGGGTGTCCGCGATCATCGTTGCCAAGAAAGGTACTACTTACCATGTGTTTGTCCAGCACCCAGCCCTGATCCCAAGGGCCGTTGATCTGCTTGAGAGACACCTTCATTGAATTCTCCGTTATTCGTCACAATCCTTTGAACCCTGAGACCAAGGGCCGAGCATCTGCAGCGATGCGCAAGATTCAAACAAATAACGGAAAAACACTGGTTAGGGGCCGATTCGCTGGCACCAATGCAAAAACAGGCATTTCCTACAGACACAGCCTTCCTGAAAAAGCCCCGTTTCCTACGCTGCACGTCCACAGGGTAGACTTGTCGCCGCAAGCGCCTGACCGATAGGCTTTATCCCGTCGCTGCTAATTCAGCGACCCGGGGTCGAAGCCGGAAACTGTCAACGCGGTGCTTGCATGCCCTCCATTGAACTGTGGCTGTCACAGCTTCAGTTTTGCTTTATGGCGGGCCGTGTGGCGCGGGCCTTCTGGCTTTTCCGTGTTTGACTGGAAGTATCCCGACTTCGAACGCCACACGGTTCGCCACCCAACTTGTCGAAGAGTTGATGGCGACTTTCCTACTCAAATCGGAAGTCACTACATGTCTGCGCAAATCCAAAATTCATCGTCGACCCACTTCACCCCCACAATCTTCACCCGCCACAACCGCTTCCTCCACGCCTTCATGCAAGACCACGAAGCCTGGTTCTGCGTGCAAGATCTCGGCCGCTTGATGGGTTACCCCCTGAACGAACGCCTCACCCTGAAACTCGATCCCGACCAACGTCGCCATGTCCTCCTACGTCGGGACGGCGAAATCGTCGATTGCGCGATGGTCAGCGAGTCCGGCCTGTTTGCCCTGCTCGTCCATCACTTCGTCCCGGAAAACCGTCACCTGCGCCAATGGCTGAGCCATGAAGTCATCCCGATGCTGCGCGAAACCCAATCAAGCCCTGTGGAAAACCACCCGAGCCTGAGCTCAATGCATTGGGCAGGCGTCACGGTGCCGTTGCTGCACTGGCACCAGCAGGCGTGGGTCAAATGGCGGGATGTGCCGGAGTTGATGCACGGCCAGCGGCCGTATCCAGTACTGGGAACGTGTAGCTGATCCAAATAAAAAAGGGGCGGACCTTTCAGTCCGCCCCTGTTTATTTCCACTCAAAACCGCGAAACACTCCGCATCGCATCCACCAGATAGCGCATCGCAATCCGATCCCCTTCTGATAGCTCTCGATAACGCTCCACCAGTTTCAGTTCGTCGGAGCTCAACCGACGTCTTTTGCGGCCGCTGCCGAGGCAGGGAAAGATGCCCAACATTTCGGTGATGCCTTGTATTTTTGCCATGGACGATGTCCTTCTCTAATACGTCAAAGAACTGCTAAACCACCACATCGCCCTGCCCCTTACAGCAGTGTCGTGTGCCTCACCGGTTCTTCTGGTCACACCGGTCATGCCCATAGAATAGAAATTAAATCGGCGCTGAAAAGCAGTTTTTAGAGTAATTAGTCGAAAAAAGCAGATATGCCGTGTAAATCAGAACGCCCTGTCAGACTTTTAACCGACATGTCTTGTTTCATTGACACACTGGCGTAGTGAATCAACGAATTTTGCTCGGCGAGCGAACCGTTTAAGCTAGCCGGCATCTGTTTATAGTCCGTTGCGTTTGGCCGAAGGCTTGTCCGAACCGTTATTTCTGATCCAGCACGTGCCAGGAAAGGCGCGGGATTGCACACGACAGGTTGTATTTATGCACCGCAGGAATTTGCTCAAAGCGTCCATGGCCATTGCGGCTTACACCGGTCTTTCGGCCACCGGCCTGCTGGCCACCCGTGCGTGGGCGGCCAATGGCGGCGCCGCCGATGGCGAGGCGCAGGCGTTCGACTTCGAAGCGCTGAAGCGCCAGGCCAAGCAACTGGCCGGCAACGCTTATCAGGACACCAAACAGGTGCTGCCGCCGACACTGGCGACCATGACCCCGCAAAACTTCAACGCGATCCGCTACGACGGCGAGCATTCGTTGTGGAAGGAGAACAAGGGTCAACTGGACGTGCAGTTCTTCCACGTCGGCATGGGTTTCCGTCAGCCGGTGCGCATGTACAGCGTCGATCCCAAGACCCGCACCGCCCGCGAGGTGCATTTCCGTCCGACACTGTTCAACTACGAGAACACCTCGGTCGACACCCAGCAGCTCAAGGGCGACCTGGGTTTTGCCGGCTTCAAACTGTTCAAGGCACCGGAGCTGGATCGCCATGACGTGGTGTCGTTCCTCGGCGCCAGCTATTTCCGTGCGGTGGATGCGACTGGCCAATATGGCCTCTCCGCTCGCGGCCTGGCGATCGACACTTACGCCAAGAAGCGCGAAGAATTCCCTGACTTCACCAAATTCTGGTTCGAGACGCCGGATCAGAACGCCACGCGTTTTGTCGTCTACGCCCTGCTCGATTCGCCGAGTGCGACCGGCGCCTACCGCTTCGACATCGACTGCCAGGCCGAACGCGTGGTGATGGAAGTCGACGCCCACATCAATGCGCGCACCGCCATCGAACAACTGGGCATTTCACCGATGACCAGCATGTTCAGTTGCGGCACTCACGAACGCCGCATGTGCGACACCATCCACCCGCAAATCCACGACTCCGATCGCCTGGCGATGTGGCGCGGCAACGGCGAGTGGATCTGCCGCCCGCTGAACAACCCGGCGACCCTGCAGTTCAACGCTTTTGCCGACAAGGATCCGAAAGGCTTCGGTCTGGTGCAGACCGACCATGAGTTCGCCAACTATCAGGACACCGTCGACTGGTACAGCAAGCGCCCAAGCCTGTGGGTCGAACCGACCACAGCATGGGGCGAAGGCTCTATTGATCTGCTGGAAATTCCTACAACCGGCGAAACCATGGACAACATCGTCGCGTTCTGGACGCCGAAGAAACCGGTGGCGGCCGGCGACTCGCTGAATTACGGCTACAAGCTCTACTGGAGCGCACTGCCGCCGGTCGGCACGCCATTGGCGCGGGTGCATGCAACCCGTTCCGGCATGGGCGGCTTCACTGAAGGCTGGGCACCGGGCGAGCACTACCCGCCGGTGTGGGCCCGCCGTTTTGCCGTGGACTTCACTGGCGGCGGTCTCGAGCGCTTGCCGCAGGGCACCGGGATCGAACCGGTAGTCACGTGCTCGAACGGCAAGGTGCAGGATTTCAGCGTGCTGGTGCTCGATGACATCAAGGGTTACCGGATCCTGTTCGACTGGTACCCGACCAATGACAGCGTGGAGCCGGTGGAACTGCGTTTGTTCATTCGCACCAATGACCGCACGCTGAGCGAGACCTGGTTGTACCAGTACTTCCCGCCGGCGCCGGACAAGCGCAAGTACCCTTGATGATTTGAGGCGCCTGCACGGGCCTCATCGCTGGCAAGCCAGCTCCCACAGTGATGGGTGTTGATCACAGATTTTGCGTACGCCACCAAATCTGTGGGAGCTGGCTTGCCAGCGATGGCGGCAGCATCGCAGCGAAAGACAAACAGACAAAACAAAGCCCCGGCCATCACTGACCGGGGCTTTTTGCTTTATTGCGACTCACTCAATCGCGCAAGTCTGACTCGTGAATCGGCTGATCACGATGAGTGGCGCGCTGATATTGCGCCGGCCACACCGCTTTGCGCCCGCCCAGATCATCGTCGGCGTGCAGCGGCCAGTACGGATCACGCAGTAGCTCACGGGCGAGGAAGATGATGTCGGCCTGACAGGTGCGCAGAATGTGCTCGGCCTGCGCCGGCTCGGTAATCATGCCCACGGTGCCGGTGGCGATGCCTGACTCCTTACGGACACGTTCGGCGAAGCGCGTCTGATAGCCCGGCCCCACTGGAATCTCGGCATTCGCTGCGGTGCCACCCGAAGACACATCAATGAGATCCGCGCCAAGCGTGTGCAGCCGTCGCGCCAGCTCCACGGTTTCATCCGGGTTCCAGCCGTCTTCCACCCAGTCAGTGGCCGATACGCGGACAAACACCGGCAATTCCTCAGGCCAGACCGCCCTCACCGCCTCGGTGACTTGCAGCACCAGGCGAATGCGGTTTTCAAACGAACCACCATATTGATCGCGGCGCTGATTGCTCAGTGGCGAAAGAAACTGATGCAGTAGATAACCGTGCGCGGCATGCACCTCAACCACACTGAAACCCGCCGTCAACGCTCGTTTGGCAGCATCGACAAAGGCCTGAATGACATCAGCGATCTGCCCTTCATCCAGCTGTTTCGGTTGCGTGTGTTGCGGGTCGAAAGCAATCGGCGAAGGCCCGACCGGAGTCCAGCCGCCATCATCGGGTTTGACGCTGCCATGCTTGCCGATCCACGGCCGATGGGTGCTGGCCTTGCGCCCGGCGTGGGCCAGTTGGATGCCGGCGACCGCGCCTTGGGACGTAATAAATCGGGTAATGCGTTGCAGCGGTGCAATCTGTTCGTCGTTCCACAGACCGAGGTCTTCAGCGGTTATCCGCCCGTCGGCGGTGACCGCCGTGGCTTCGGTGAAGACCAGGCCGGCGCCGCCGACGGCGCGACTGCCGAGGTGCACCAGATGCCAGTCGTTGGCCAGGCCGTCGACGCTGGAATACTGGCACATCGGCGACACGGCGATGCGATTGGGCAGGGTCAGTTGGCGAAGGGTGAAGGGTTCAAGCAGCAGACTCATGGGGCACCTCTCGAATCAGTGGGCAGGCTCCAGGGTTCTGTTTGAATAGTCGACGAGTGACAGGAAAAAGGTACAACACCCGCCCCCGCGGGCAAAACATTCGACAAGACGTCACAAGGCCAATCAAGCAGTGCTTAGAGCCTAGTCGACAACTGAGGAGGAGGCAGGGTTCAGAGTAATTCTGTGTGTGAAAGTCGGCCTTCGCGAGCAAGCCCGCTCCTACACCAGTTGGGAGCGGGCTTGCTCGCGAATGGCGTCAGCGCGGTTCGATGTGGGCAATCATCAGTTGCACGGTCTCGTTGCCACGAAACTCGTTGACGTCGAGCTTGTAGGCCAGTTCAACCCATTGAATGGTCGGATTCGGCCAGACATCGCGGTCGATACCAAAGGCAATGCCGTCGAGCTTCACCGAACCGCACTCGCTTTTCAGCACCACTTTCAGATGCCGTTCACCCACCACACGCTGCTCGACCAACTGAAACACGCCGTGGAACAGCGGCTCCGGGAAGTGCTGGCCCCAAGGCCCGGCATGGCGCAAGGCACGGGCCAGTTCGAGGTGGAATTCCTCAACCGCCAGTGTTCCGTCCGACAGCATGCGTCCGGTCAGGTCTTCTTCGCGAAGTTGCCGACGCACTTCAGCATCGAATGCCTCGGCGAACAGCGCAAAATTCTCCTGTGGCAAGGTCAGGCCGGCCGCCATGGCGTGACCACCGTATTTGGCAATCAGGTTCGGATGTTGCGCCGCCACCACGCTCAGGGCGTCGCGAATATGGAAGCCCTGCACAGAACGCCCGGAGCCCTTGAGCAGACCGTCACCGGCATCAGCGAAGGCAATGGTCGGACGGAAATAACGCTCTTTCATCCGCGACGCGAGAATACCGATGACGCCCTGGTGCCACTCGGGATCGAACAGGCACAGACCGAACGGCATCGACTCCACCGGCAAGTCCTTGAGTTGGGCCAGCGCCTCGCGCTGCATGCCCTGCTCGATGGATTTGCGATCCTGATTCATGCCGTCCAGTTGCGCGGCCATTTCCCGAGCGCGGTTGGCGTCGGCGGTCAGCAGGCATTCGATACCCAGACTCATGTCGTCCAGGCGCCCCGCCGCGTTCAGGCGCGGGCCGACGATAAAACCGAGGTCGGTGGACGTAATACGTGCAGCGTCGCGCTTGGCCACTTCAAGGATCGCCTTGATCCCCGGCCGTGCGCGCCCGGCGCGAATCCGCTCCAGGCCCTGATGCACCAGAATCCGGTTGTTGGCATCCAGCGGCACCACGTCGGCAACGCTGCCCAGCGCCACCAGATCGAGCAGTTCGCCGATATTCGGTTGTGGTTGGCTCTCGTACCAGCCGAGGCTGCGCAGGCGCGCACGCAAGGCCATCAGGACATAGAAAATCACGCCCACGCCGGCCAGCGCCTTGCTCGGAAATTCGCAGCCCGGCTGGTTCGGGTTGACCAGCGCATCGGCCTGCGGCAGTTCATCGCCGGGCAAGTGGTGGTCAGTGATCAAGACCTTGAGCCCGGCCTTTTTCGCAGCGGCCACGCCTTCGACACTGGAGATGCCGTTGTCGACGGTAATCAGCAACTGCGGCTCGCGGGTCAGGGCGACTTCGACGATTTCCGGGGTCAGGCCATAGCCGTATTCGAAGCGGTTCGGCACCAGATAATCGACATGCGCCGCGCCCAACAGGCGCAACCCGAGCATGCCCACGGTACTGGCGGTCGCACCGTCCGCATCGAAGTCGCCAACGATCAGAATGCGCTGGCGCTGCTCCAGTGCCGTCACCAGCAAGTCGACCGCCGCATCAATGCCTTTGAGTTGCTGGAACGGGATCAAGCGCGCCAGGCTCTTGTCCAGTTCGGCCTCGGACTGCACGCCCCGCGCGGCGTACAGGCGGGTCAACAGCGGTGGAATATCACCGAGAAAAGGCAGAGTGGCAGGCAGCTGGCGAGGTTCGATACGCATGGGGTGACAGAGACTTCTCTTGAATACGTGGGTTTAATCCGGTGGCGGCGCAGGATCAGCCGCGCTCACCTTGCAGCCATTGCAACTGGACTTCGTGCTGACCACGGTCGTCGGTGACGAAGATCGTCCCTTCGCTGATCATCACGTCCCACTTGATGACGCGGGGCATGTCCTTGGCCAGGGTCTCCAGCACCTCTTGCGGCACGGCGGCGATGTTGACGTTTTTCAGGTTCTTGATCGCCGGGATCACCTTGGTTTCCCAGACGCGCAGGCTGCCGTACGCCAGCAGGCTGGTGCGCTCGGTGCGACGCGAGCACCAGGTCAGACGATCGGCATCCGGCTGGCCGACTTCGATCCAGTGCAGGACGCGGTCGTCCAGGCTCTTTTCCCACAGCGCAGGTTCATCCACGTCCGACAGACCACGACCGAACGACAACTGCTCGTTGTACCAGAGGGCGTAGGCCAGCAGCCGCACGGTCATGCGCTCTTCGGTCTCCGAAGGGTGACGGGCGATCGTCTGCTTGACGCTCTCGTAGATGCTGCGGTCGAGGTCGGTGAGGTTCAGTTCAAACTTGTACGTGGTCGAAGGCTGGGCCATGAACGGGCTTCTTGATACGAGGAAAGTCGGCAAGTCTAACCGATGCGGTAGGCAATCATCGAATTGATGGCGATCAAGCTGCGGCGTCTGACAGCCGGCTATGTTAAAACGCTGTATCTGCTCAGCCTTGTCCTACAGGATTCTGTATGCCGTTCGCCAACAAACCGCTCAGCGGTGTGAAAGTCATTGAATTGGGTACGTTGATTGCCGGGCCGTTTGCCTCGCGCATTTGCGGCGAGTTCGGTGCCGACGTGATCAAGATCGAGTCGCCGGACGGCGGTGATCCCTTGCGCAAATGGCGCAAGTTGTACGAAGGCACGTCGCTGTGGTGGTTCGTGCAGGCGCGCAATAAAAAGTCGCTGACGCTGAACCTCAAGCATCCCGACGGCCTGGCCATCCTGAAGAAATTGCTCGGCGAAGCCGACATTCTCATCGAGAATTTCCGCCCCGGCGTTCTGGAGAAACTGGGGCTGGGTTGGGAAACCCTGCACGCGCTGAACCCGAAACTGGTGATGGTGCGCCTCTCGGGTTTCGGTCAGACCGGACCGATGAAGGATCAGCCGGGGTTCGGCGCAGTCGGTGAGTCCATGGGCGGGTTGCGCTACATCACCGGTTTCGAGGACCGGCCACCGGTGCGCACCGGGATTTCCATCGGCGATTCGATTGCCGCGCTGTGGGGTGTGATCGGCGCACTGATGGCGTTGCGTCATCGCGAGGTCAACGGTGGCCTCGGCCAGGTGGTTGATGTGGCGCTATATGAAGCGATCTTCGCCATGATGGAAAGCATGGTCCCGGAGTTCGATGTGTTCGGTTTCATCCGTGAGCGCACCGGCAACATCATGCCGGGCATTACACCGTCGTCGATTCACACCAGTGCCGACGGCAAGCATGTGCAGATCGGCGCCAACGGCGATGCCATTTTCAAGCGCTTCATGATGATCATTGGCCGGGACGATCTGGCCAATGACCCGGCACTGGCGAGCAACGACGGACGCGACAATCGTCGCGACGAGTTGTATGGGGTGATCGATCGCTGGGTCAATTCGTTACCGCTGCAAACGGTGCTCGACCTGCTCAATCAGGCCGAGGTGCCCGCGAGCCGGATCTTCAGCGCCGAAGACATGTTCAACGATCCGCAGTACCTGGCGCGGGAAATGTTCCTGCACGCCAAGCTGCCGGACGGCAAGGACTTCAAGATGCCGGGCATCGTGCCGAAACTCTCTGAGACACCGGGCTCTTCCGAATGGGTCGGGCCGCAGCTCGGTGAACACAACGCGCAGGTACTCCACGACCTTGGCTACGACGAGCAACAGATCGCCCGGTTGCGCGAAGACGGAGCCATTTAAGCTGAAGCGCCAGCAGACATCTGAGGCCAACCGCGCCCATCACTGGTGGACGTGGCGCCTGTTCGGCCTGCTGTTTCTGCTGGCCGTGTCGACCGCAGCGCAGGCCAAACCGACGCTGATCTGGTTGTTGCGCGACCTGCCGCCCCTGACGATATTAGAAGGCCCGAAAAAGGACCAGGGCGTGATCGATCAATTGATGCCGCTGCTGATCGCCGGCCTGCCGCAATACGAACACACGCTGATGCGGGTCAATCGCGCCCGTGGCCTGCAGATGCTGCACGAAAACCCTTTTGCCTGTGACCCCGCGCTGTTGTGGAACAAGGACCGCGCGCAATGGGTCGTGTATTCGATCCCGGCGATACGCGTGGTGAGCAATGGTCTGGTGGTTCGTCAGCAAGACCGTTCGCTGCTCGAACCCTATCTGGTGGGCGGCGAGGTCGACCTGTCGGCGCTGTTGGCCGCCACCGACAGAAAGGTCGGCGTGGTCGCTGAACGCAGCTACGGCGAGTTCATCGACAACATACTCCATCAAGCCCACAGCGGTGCGCTGACCCCCCATTACGGTAACGAGGCGCTGAGCAATCTGCTGTCGATGCAGCGTCTGGGCCGATTGCAGGTGGTGCTGGGTTACTGGCCGGAAATCCGCTATCAGGCGAAACAGGCGAAGATCGCCGAGGACGATCTGGCGTTCTACCCCATCCAGGGCACCGGGAAATATCTCTCGGGTTACGTCGCCTGTTCCGACACGACTCAGGGACGTCAGGCGATCGGTGAAATCAACCAACTGTTGCGCACCCTGCCCCACGCGCATTTGAATCAGCTCTACGCGGCGTGGCTCGATCCCGAGCGACAGGCTGATTATCTGGAGCAGGCCCGTGTCTTTTTCGAGCAGCAGGCGACCCATTAAGCAAACGCCGGACAAAAGAAACCCCGAGAAGTGGGGAGACGACTCGGGGTTAAACGTGGTCTACAAAGGACCCGTAGCAGCAAGCGACAAGCACCGGAGCACAATGCTTGATCCTGCTGTTATGGGGTCTGACTGACAGGGATGCAGGAAGGTTCCCACAAAAAATATTTCATCTTCAGAGCGCCGGACGCTTGTCCAGTGCTGCGTTGCGCAATGCCGCGATGACACAGGGTTCCAGGCGCCCTTCGGCGATCAGAACGTCACGGTGCAGACCATCGACCACATCCGTCAGCAGGCGCTTGTCGCTCAACTGCGCCTGATTGAATTCGCGTTCCACCACAATTGCGCCGTTGCTGTTCTTCAAGGTCACCCGGCATTCGCCACGGGCGCCGCTTGCAGACAACGAAACCTGATACGGGCTCAGAGCCTCACCGAGCAATAGACTGATACTTTCCATCTCGATCTCCACTCAATAGTCCGAAAACATTGTGTCTGGGGCATGTCCACAGTAAATGACCACCGGCCCGAGAAGAAAGTTCTGCCTGCCGGTTGCTCCATCCCTGGAAGCGTTACCGGTCTGTCAGAGCATGCACGGTGAAGATGACAGAAAAATAACCGTACGCTTCAGGCCCGCGCCGCCATGGGCGCGAGCAGATAACGGTCCAGCAAACCTCTCATCAGCACCGCCGAGACCGGTGTTTGCAGGCACCCCAGCATTCGCAGGCGATGCTCGCACAGCAAGCGTTCAAGATCGCCCAACACACTCGATGCGACCGCCCCCAGCAGGATCAAAGCCCGAGCTTGATCCTGCTGCGCCAGATGATGGATCAGGGCCAGGCCATCGCCACCCTTGAGCTGCGGATCGCAGATGGCGATATCGACCGCGCCGCGATGCCCCAGGGAACACAAGGCCGATGCCAGCGACGGCGCGGTCAGAACGTCATAGATGCCGATGGCGTTGAGCATTTGATGCAACGCCATCAGTTGAAACGGATTGGGTTCAAGAATCAGGATTTTAAGCGAGCGCATAGGCGACCTCTAAAGCGACAATCGCGGACTCTCACCGCAGTTGTCGTTCACTCTAGGGCAGTCGTCTTAAGCCTCCCATCGGAAAAGTAGTCGCGTCCTATAGGACATTTCCTAATCCTCAGTGCGGACATCGGCATCCGCTTTCCGTCCTACGCTGGGTGATATCGGTCCAGCCGCCCAACAGACCGCGCAACTGGCCGTCGGCACTGTAGAACGGCACAGTCCACTGATAGACCTCACGCGGGCCATTTTTGAATTGCAATTGCCGTTTGCTGAAACGTGACTTGCGCGTGCGCAATTGCACCATGAACTCGTCGTGCAGCATCGAGGCCGTCGCTTCGGGCAACGCATCGACTTCGAACAGCAAGCGGCCCTGCACTTGATCCTGGCGAACCGAAAGCGCTTCTTCATAGCTGCGGTTGCACATGATCAGACGCCCTTGCAGATCGCGGACGAACATCGGGTCAGGCATGGAGTCGATCAGCGCGTGTTGAAACGCCAGTTGATCGCCCAGATCCTTCTCGGCCTCGCGGCGCAACTTGATCACCGCCGTCAGGCGCCGGTTCCACACCAGCGACAACAGACCGAAAATACTCCACCCGCCCATCACCCAGCAGCCCCATTCGATCATCCGCTGCCAGATCGACTGCTCCGGGACAGGTGCAACGCCCTCCAGCCATTTCAGGCGAATGGCCCGTAACTCGGTCGCGGGAAACGCCTCAAGTGCCTTGTTGAGAATACTCAGTAGCTCCGGCATGCCTTTGCGCACCGCCAGATGATCAGCTTCCCACTTGCCTTCCAGCAGCCCGCCCACCCTGAGCAATCCCAAGGGATAGAGCTGCGCCCCGATTTCATTTTCGATGGTGGCATAGGCTTCGCCGCTCTCGACCAATGCGCGGGCTTCGGCGTACGTCTTGACCGAACGCACTGTGATCAGCGGGAAATCGCGCCGAATCAGGTCTTCCAGAGCATGCCGGGCCGGCAGCACAACGACACGTCCGGCCAACTGCTCGAACGATTCCACCCGCGGCGCGCCGATGTGGCCGACGAACACCCAGCCTGCGCCACCGAAGGCATGGCTGAAATCCAGAAACACCTTGCGCTCGTCGCTCATGGCCAACGTCGTGCTGATGTCCGCCGCCCCGCTCTCCAGTCGCTCAAGCAGGTGGTCGGTGGAGAACGACTCCTGATGCACAAACTGCAGCCCGGTCATCGCACTGACGCGTTTGAGCACGTCGTTGTTCAAACCGCTCCATTGCCCGTGTTCATCCTGAAACAGGTACAACGGATATTGCACCGACGCCACCGTTACCCGAGGGTTTTCGTGAATCCATTGGCGCTCGCGGGCGTCCAGTTCCACAGGTTGAACATTGAATGCCGCGACCTCTTCGTGCAGCGCCAGCTGCGCCGCCAGGCTGCAACGCATCAACCCCAGTAATCCAAACAACAACATCCAGCCCAGTGCCGGTTTCAAACCTCTATAAAACAGCATTGCCACTTCCTTCGTGATCGACTCACCCGTCCTTCGTGGGTGAAAACCCGAGCAGTGTGGCAGCAGAAACAAAAAAGCCCGTCAGGAGACGGGCTTCAAAATGTGACAGCTTTTACTGGCTTAAAGCGGCTTGCCGCGGTTGCCATGCTGGCTGACAAAGGCCTGTACGGCTTTCAGCTCGTTTGGCAGAACGGTGCAGCGTTCATTTCGCTCAAACAAATCAGAAAGATGTGCAGGCAGTTCGAGTGCTTTTCCTACACCGGCTTTCTCTACCGCATCCGGGAATTTCACCGGGTGAGCGGTGCCCAGAATTACCATCGGAATGTCCAGGCTGCGGCGGCATTCGCGGGCGGCCTTGACGCCGATCGCGGTGTGCGGGTCCAGCACTTCGCCGCACTGCTCGTAGACTTCAGCGATGGTTTCGCAGGTCTGCGCGTCATCCACGGCGAGCGAGTCGAACAGCTTGCGGGCTTCAGTCCAGCGCTCTTGCTCGACGCTGAAACCACCACCCTGCTTGAACGAGTCCATCAGCCCGGCGATCGCTGCACCGTTGCGACCGTGCAGGTCGAACAGCAGGCGCTCGAAGTTCGACGAGACCATGATGTCCATCGACGGCGACAGCGTGGCGTGCAGGGTTTCCTTGACGTACTGATTGCCGCTCATGAAGCGGTGCAGGATGTCGTTGCGGTTGGTGGCGACGATCAACTGGTTGATCGGCAGGCCCATGTTGCGCGCCAGGTAACCGGCGAAGATGTCGCCGAAGTTACCGGTCGGCACCGAGAACGCCACCGAACGCGCCGGGCCGCCCAACTGCAGGGCGGCGTGGAAGTAGTAGACGATCTGGGCCATGATCCGCGCCCAGTTGATCGAGTTCACCGCCACCAGACGCGTGCCTTTGAGGAAGCTCTGGTCAGCGAAGCTGTTCTTGACCATTTCCTGGCAGTCATCGAAGTTGCCTTCGATGGCGATGTTGTGGATGTTCTCACCGAAAATCGTCGTCATCTGCCGACGCTGCACTTCGGACACGCGGTTGTGCGGGTGCAGGATGAAGATGTCGACATTTTCGCAGTGCTTGCAGCCTTCGATGGCAGCCGAACCGGTATCACCGGAGGTGGCGCCGACAATCACCACGCGCTCGCCGCGTTTTTCCAGCACGTAGTCGAGCAGGCGGCCGAGCAGTTGCAGGGCGAAGTCCTTGAACGCCAGAGTCGGGCCGTGGAACAGCTCCAGCACCCATTCGTTGCCGTTCAGTTGACGCAGCGGCGCGACGGCGCTGTGCGAGAACACGCCGTAGGTTTCTTCGAGAATCTTTTTGAAATCGGCGTCAGGAATGCTGCCGGTGACAAACGGGCGCATGACGCGGAAAGCCAGCTCGTGATACGGCAGGCCGGCCCAGGAAGCGATTTCTTCCTGGGTGAAACGTGGCAGGTTTTCCGGGACGTACAGACCGCCATCGGTGGCCAGACCGGCCAGCAGGACGTCTTCGAAATTCAGGGCCGGTGCCTGGCCGCGGGTACTGATATAACGCATGTTTTCAAACCTTCGGTTTGAGCTGCAAGCTGCGAGCTACAAGCTGCAAGTAAAAGCCAGACCGCTTTTCTCTTGCCACTTGCAGCTCGAAGCTTGCAGCTGCTTCTGTTTAGTTCAGGTGCTCGACGCGGATCCGTACAACCGGACCATTCACGCCGGCCAGCGCCTCGAGGGCGGCGATCGCATCGTTGATACGCTGCTCGACCACGCGGTGGGTCAGCAGGATCATCGGCACCAGACCGTCTTGCTCTTCGACTTCCTTCTGCATGATCGACTCGATGTTGATGCCGCGCTCCGAGAGGATGCTCGCCACCTGAGCCAGTACGCCCGGATGGTCCTTGGCCTGAATGCGCAGGTAATACGCGCTTTCGCAGGCTTCGATCGGCAGGATCGGATGGGCCGACAGCGAGTCCGGCTGGAAGGCCAGGTGCGGCACGCGGTTTTCCGGGTCGGAGGTCATGGCGCGAACCACGTCGACCAGGTCGGCGATCACCGACGACGCGGTTGGCTCCATGCCGGCGCCAGCGCCGTAGAACAGGGTCGAGCCGGCGGCGTCACCGTTGACCATCACCGCGTTCATCACACCGTTGACGTTGGCGATCAGACGATCGGCCGGGATCAGCGTCGGGTGTACGCGCAGCTCGATACCGGCCGCAGTGCTGCGAGCCACACCGAGGTGCTTGATGCGGTAGCCCAGCGCTTCGGCGTAGTTCACGTCAGCGGTGGTCAGTTTGGTGATGCCTTCGGTGTAAGCCTTGTCGAATTGCAGCGGAATACCGAACGCGATCGACGCCAGAATCGTCAGCTTGTGCGCGGCGTCGATGCCTTCGACGTCGAAGGTCGGATCGGCTTCGGCATAACCCAGCGCCTGCGCTTCGACCAGCACGTCTTCGAAGGTACGGCCCTTCTCGCGCATTTCGGTGAGAATGAAGTTGCCGGTGCCGTTGATGATCCCGGCAACCCAGTTGATGCGGTTGGCGGACAGGCCTTCGCGGATCGCCTTGATCACCGGAATGCCACCGGCCACCGCCGCTTCGAACGCGACGATCACGCCTTTCTCGCGTGCCTTGGCGAAAATTTCATTACCGTGAACGGCAATCAGAGCCTTGTTCGCGGTGACCACATGCTTGCCATTCTCGATGGCCTTGAGTACCAGCTCGCGGGCAACGGTGTAGCCGCCCATCAGCTCTATGACGATGTCGATCTCAGGGTTCGTGGCCACTTCGAAGACATCGGTGGTAATCGCAATACCGGTCGTCTGGAACTGAGGCTTTGGCGTGCGCATGGCAATTTGTGCCACTTCGATCCCACGCCCGGCACGACGAGCAATTTCCTCGGCGTTGCGCTGAAGTACGTTGAAGGTACCGCCACCGACGGTCCCTAACCCACAGATGCCTACTTTGACCGGATTCACTGTGAACTCCCCATAAAACGGCCGACGCTGGGTCGGCCGGAAAACAACCGCGTGCTCGCGGCCCTCTATTGATGGCCCGGCAATGCTGCTGCCGGACCATGATCGTCAACGGCTGACCGTGACGATGCGAATTACTTCGCGCCCAAGGCCAGTTTGGCGACTTGTGGCGCCGGCTGGTAGCCCGGAATGACTTGTCCGTCGGCCAAAACGATGGCCGGTGTGCCGTTCACGCCGATCGACTGACCGAGGGCGAACTGCTTCGAAACCGGGTTCTCGCACTTGGCGGCCTTGATTTCCTTGCCATCGACCATTTTGTCCATGGCATCTTTCTTGTCTTTCGAGCACCACACGGCTTGCAACTGCTCGTCACCCGGTGAGCCGAGGCCCTGACGCGGGAAGGCCACATAACGCACTTCGATGCCGCGCTTGTTCAGCTCGGGCACTTCGGCGTGCAGCTTGTGGCAGTACGGGCAGGTGGTATCGGTGAACACGGTGATGTGCGATTTGGTCTCGCCCACGGCCGGGTACACCACAGTCTCGGCCACCGGGATGGCGTTGACCAGTTTGGAGATGCCCAGGCGTTCGGTCTTCTCGGTCAGGTTGACCGGTTTGCCGTCCTTGAGCTGGAACAGATAGCCCTGAACGATGTACTGGCCATCGGCGCTGGCGTACAGCACGCGGCTGCCCTTGAGCTTGACTTCATACATGCCCGGCAACGGGCTGGCGCTGATGCTTTCTACCGGAACCTCGAGTTCGAGTTTTTCCAGGCTTTGACGAATGGCTTTGTCGGCCGCGTCATCGGCGACGGCAAAGGTGCTGACCAACGCAATGGCTGCGGCGGCGAAAATCTGGGTCAGACGCATGAGAACTCCTGAAGGCGGACAAATGAAGCGGTCAGAACGCCCGTGCCGGAACACCGGGTCATAACCGTCCATCGTGCAAACCGGCAAAGCCTAACACATAAGGTCACGGTGGCCGAATGCGCCTGACACAAGACACTCAAGGCCAACTGACACACATTATTGTGGCGAGGGGATTTATCCCCTCACCACAGGTACACACTCCACCATTGGAGATTTCATCAGCCGCGCGGGTGGTGTTTGGCGTGCAGGTCCTGCAGGCGGGCGCGGGCAACGTGAGTGTAGATCTGCGTAGTGGAAAGGTCGCTGTGCCCGAGCAACATCTGCACCACGCGCAAATCCGCGCCGTGATTGAGCAGGTGCGTGGCAAATGCGTGACGCAAGGTGTGCGGCGACAGCGACTTGCCAATCCCGGCGACCTTGGCCCAATGCTTGATGCGATGCCAGAAGGTCTGGCGGGTCATCTGTTCGCCGCGCTGGCTGGGAAACAGCACATCGCTGGGCCGGCCACCGAGCAGCTCGCTACGGCCATCGCGCATGTAACGCTCGACCCAGACGATCGCCTCCTCGCCCATTGGCACCAGCCGTTCCTTGCTGCCCTTGCCCATCACCCGCAACACGCCCTGGCGCAGGTTGACCTGCTCCAGCGTCAGGCTCACCAGTTCGGTCACCCGCAGCCCGCAGGCGTAGAGCACTTCAAGCATGGCGCGGTCACGCTGGCCGATGGCTTCGCTCAGATCCGGCGCCTTCAGCAAGGCTTCCACGTCGGCTTCGGACAGGGATTTGGGCAGCGGTCGGCCAAGTTGTGGCATGTCGACGCGCAATGTCGGATCGACACTGATCAGCTTTTCCCGCAGCAAATAACGATAAAAGCCACGCACACCGGAGAGAAATCTCGCGGTGGAACGTGGTTTGTAGTTCTGCTCCAGACGCCAGGCCAAGTGGTCGAGGATCAATTCACGACCGGCGTTGATCAGCTCGAGGTTTTTCTCCTGCAGCCAGCCATTGAACAGCGCCAGGTCGCTGCGGTAGGCGCCGCGGGTGTTTTCCGACAGGCCCTTCTCCAGCCATAAAGCGTCGAGGAATTGGTCAATCAGCGGATGGTCAATAGCAGGCATGGGCGCTCAAGACACGCAACCTCGGGGATTGCGCGCAAATGTAGAGTGAACTGTAGGAATGGGCGCTAGTCTTTCATAGCCCGCTATTTCAAGGAACAGGGAGCTTCAATGAACGAGCAGCAAATTCTCTTGGCATTCGGCGGGATTGGCGCTGCTGCGCTGGGCTGTCAGTGGCTGGCGTGGCGCTTGAAGCTGCCGGCGATTCTGTTTCTGTTGCTGACCGGGATTCTCGCGGGACCGGTACTCGGCTGGCTCGATCCGCAGGAAATGTTCGGACCGCTGCTGATGCCTCTGGTGTCACTGGCGGTGGCATTGATCCTGTTCGAGGGCAGCCTGACCCTGCATCTGTCTGAATGGCGCGAGATCGGCAGCGTCGTGCATCGTCTGGTGACCATCGGCGCCCTCGCCACCTGGGTAGTGATCGCCGTCGCCACGCATTTTCTACTCGGTTTCGACTGGCTGCTCGCCATCCTTTTCGGCAGCCTGACACTGGTGACCGGCCCGACGGTGATCGTGCCGATGTTGCGGGTGGTGCGCCCCAAAGCGTCGATCGCCAACATTCTGCGCTGGGAAGGTATCGTCATCGACCCGATCGGCGCCCTGCTCGCCGTGGTGGTCTACAGCTTCATCATTGCCAGCGGCGAGGGCCAGGGGCTCAAGCAGAGCCTGCTGACTTTCGGCGGCGTGATTCTCTGCGGCAGCGTGTTCGGGATTGTCGGTGGCTGGGTGCTCGGCACCATCATCCGTCGCCAGTGGCTGCCGGAGTATCTGCATAACCTCGCGTCGCTGGCGGCAGTGCTGGGGATTTTCATTGCAGCCAACCAAGTGATGCACGAATCCGGCCTGCTGGCGGTGACGCTGATGGGCATGTGGCTGGCCAACATGAAGGGCGTGGATGTGCGGCACATTCTGCACTTCAAGGAAAACCTCAGTGTGCTGTTGATTTCCGGGCTGTTCATCTTGTTGGCGGCCCGTCTGGATCTGAATGCACTGATCGGCCTCGGCCCTTTGGTGCTGATCCTGCTGCTGGTGATTCAACTGATCGCGCGCCCGCTGAACGTACTGCTGAGTACCGCTGGCTCCAGCCTGAGCTGGCGCGAGCGCGCCTTGCTGTGCTGGATCGCTCCGCGCGGGATCGTGGCGGCGGCGGTGTCGGCAATTTTCGCGATTCGCCTGGACGAAGCCGGGCACGAGGGTGCGCTGCTGCTGGTACCACTGACGTTTGCGGTGATCATCGGCACCGTGGTTCTGCAGAGCGCCACCGCTCGGCCACTGGCCCGCCTGCTGAAGGTGGCAGAACCGGCGCCGAGTGGTTTCCTGATCGTCGGCGCCAACAGCCCGGCGCGGGCGCTGGGCAAATCACTGCAGCAACTGGGTAGCCGCGTGCTGCTGACCGATTCGAGCTGGGAAAACATTCGTGCGGCGCGCATGGAAGGTCTGCCGACCTACTTCGGCAATCCGGCCTCGCAGCACGCCGACGCACATCTGGACCTGGTCGGGCTGGGACATTTGCTGGCGCTGTCGCCCTCCGGTGAACTCAACACCCTGGCGGCGATGCGCTTTCGCCACGACTTCGGCCATCAGCGGCTGTTTGGCCTGGCCAGCGGCCATGAAAGCCGTCGCAGCGACAAACACCGAGCGAGTCTGGAACATCGTGGCAATCAACTGGGCAGTGAGGCGTTGACCTACGCGAAACTGGCCAGCCAGATGGGCCAGGGGGCCGAGCTGTACAGCACGACGTTGACCGATGGTTTTGGCTGGGAGGATTACCGGGCGCTGCATGGTAATCGTGCGACTTTGCTGTTTATGCGCGATGACAGCGGGTGGGTGCATGTGGTGACGCCGGAGACTGCTTTGAAACCAGGATCCGGGTGGACGCTGCTGGCGTTGATTCAGCCTGAGGCCAGCGGCGCCTGACCTGACGCCTTCGCGAGCAAGCTCGCTCCCACAGGGTTCGTGTCGAACATAAAAACTGTGAACGACACACTTCCTGTGGGAGCGAGCTTGCTCGCGAACGGCTCGACTCTAATCGGGATCAGGCAGCAAACCCGGGCAGCACTGGCACCGGCCGCTTGTCATCATCAATGGCGACAAAGCTGAACTGTCCGTGGATTGCCTTCTCGCGGCCATCACAACTCATGCTCTCGACGAACACTTCCACCTCGACCTTGAGGCTGGTATTGCCGACTTTGATCACCCGTCCTACCAACTCGACGATGGAACCGGCCGGGATCGCGTGGTTGAAGTCGATGCGGTCGGTGGACACGGTCACCAGCGGCAACCGGCAGAAGCGCGTGGCGGTGATGAACGACACCTCATCCATCCAGGCGAGCGCCGTGCCGCCGAACAGGGTGTTGTGGTGGTTGGTGGTCGGCGGGAAGACAGCCTTGGTCACGCGGGTTACCGAGAGTTCGGTGCGGCGCTGGATTTCCTGGTCACGGGTGGTCATGGTTCTGGCCTGAAACAAAAAAGCTGTGGATAAATTGCGGGCAACAAAAAAGCAGCCCGTAGGCTGCTTTTTTCTGCATCGGAAGCTGGACTTAAGCCAGTTTTTCCTTGATGCGAGCTGCTTTACCCGACAGGTCGCGCAGGTAGTACAGCTTGGCTTTACGTACGTCACCGCGACGTTTAACAGCCATGCTGTCGATCTGCGGGGAGTAGGTCTGGAAAGTACGTTCTACGCCAACACCGTTGGAGATTTTACGCACGGTGAACGCACTGTTCACGCCGCGGTTACGCTTGGCGATTACAACGCCTTCGAACGCTTGCAGACGGGAACGATCGCCTTCCTTCACTTTCACCTGAACGACAATGGTGTCGCCCGGGGCAAAGGTAGGGATTTCTTTGGTCATCTGCTCTGCTTCGAGTGCAAGGATGATTTTGTTGGTCATGCTGTGCTCCTAAGGTAAATCGTCGGATCTACCATCGATACGTTGTTAACTATCGTCCCGCTCGCGGATGTATTCCTCGAGCAGCTTCTTCTCTTCTCCAGAAAGCGAGCGGCTTTCCAGAAGATCGGCGCGTCGTTCATAGGTCCTACCAAGGGACTGCTGTAAACGCCAACGCCGGATATGCGCGTGATTGCCACTCAGCAACACGTCGGGAACACGCTGATCCGCATACACCTCAGGTCGGGTGTAGTGCGGGCAATCCAGCAGACCATCCGTAAAGGAATCTTCCTCAGCGGAATCCGCATGCCCTAAAGCTCCAGGCAGCAGTCGTGTAACCGCATCGATCAGGACCATGGCCGGCAGCTCGCCGCCAGACAGTACATAGTCGCCAATCGACCACTCTTCATCGACATGAGCCTCAATAAAGCGCTCGTCAATGCCTTCATAGCGGCCGGCAATCAGGATCAGTGCATCCGATTGTGCCAGCTCGCGTACCGCCGACTGAGTCAGTTGACGGCCTTGGGGGGACAGGTAAATCACCTTCGCCGCCTCCCCGGCTGCTGCCTTGGCCTGAACCAGAGCATCTTCCAGGGGCTTGATCTTCATCACCATGCCCGGACCACCGCCAAACGGGCGATCGTCCACAGTGTGATGCCGATCCGTCGTGTAATCTCGCGGATTCCAACAGGTCAGCTGCAAGAGCCCCTGTTTGACCGCACGACTGGTGATGCCGTAGTCGCCAATGGCGGAAAACATCTCGGGAAACAAACTGATCACTTCTACGCGCAAATTAGCCACGTTTAGAAGTCCGCATCCCAATCCACCTTCATCTCGCCCGCTGCGAGGTCGACAGCCAACACGCATTGCTCCGTATAGGGCAACAGGCGTTCACGATCATCCAGGCTGCCAGCGCAAGGCTTGACTACCATTACATCATTGGCGCCGGTTTCCAGAAGATGATCGATTTTCCCCAGCAATTGCCCGAGGGTGTCGATGACCTTCAGACCTTCCAGCTGGTACCAGTAGTACTCGCCTTCGGTCAATTCAGCGAACAGGTTGCGCGGCACGCAGATCTCATAACCGGCCAGAAGACGAGCTTCTTCACGATCATCGAGACCCTTGAGCTTTGCGACCAGGAACTTGTCGCTCCCGCGTCCACTGACCAGCTCGACCTGTTTGACATTGCCTTCGCGCTTGAGCGTCCAGGTTTTGTACTGCAACAGGTTTTCAGTCGGATCAGTAAAGGAATAAACCTTCACTTCGCCGCGAACGCCGTGAACAGAATAAATTTTGCCAATAACGATCAAATCATCGGCAACAGCAGGCGTCGCGTTCATATTGCTCAGGCCGCAGCCTTGGCAGATTCCTTCAACAACTGAGCAACGCGCTCAGAAGGTTGTGCACCAACGCTCAGCCAGTAGGCAACGCGCTCTTGGTTCACGGACAGACGGACTTCCTGACCACGGGCAACAGGGTTGAAGAAGCCAACCTGTTCTTTGTGGGAGCCGTCACGCGGGTTACGCGAGTCGGTTACGGTCAGGTGGTAAAACGGGCGCTTTTTGGAGCCGCCAAGGGCAAGACGGATTGTTAGCATGTGAACATCGTTCCTGTAGTCGGTGCTGCAAATCTAAATGCACAGCGGGCATGGGTGCCCGAAAGGCCGCATATTCTAAGGAATATCCGGACTTTTGCAAATGACTTTTTCCGGCGCCTATGGCATGCCGTGCAGATTTGCATAGAGAGCCGTCGATGAAAACGGCCAGTCAGCTCCCGCCGAGTGCGGGTTTGCTGTTGATCCTGCATCCTTGCAGGGTCTGCGCCGGTGCGACGACCGGCGAAGTCTTAGTGTCCTGTCTCACCCATTTCACTCGCCAAAAGTGAGCAGAATCGGTGAGACGGGGCACCTTACATTTTTGGCATGCCGCCGCCGGGCAACATACCGCCCATGCCGCGCATCATTTTTGCCATACCGCCTTTGGCGGTGAATTTCTTCATCATCTTCTGCATCTGCTTGTGCTGCTTGATCAAGCGGCCAATGTCCTGCACCTGAGTGCCGGAACCCATGGCGATCCGGCGTTTGCGCGAACCGCTGATCAGTTCAGGGTCACGGCGCTCGGCCGGGGTCATGGAATTGATGATGGCTTCCATCTGTTTGAACTGCTTCTCTGCAGCATTCTGGGCATTGCCCATCTGCGACAGGTTGACGCCGCCGATGCTCGGCAGTTTGTCCATGAGGCCGCCGAGGCCGCCCATGTTCTTCATCTGTTGCAGCTGATCGCGGAAGTCTTCGAGGTCGAAGCCCTTGCCCTTCTTCAGCTTCTTGGCCAGCTTGTCGGCCTTGTCCTTGTCGAGCGTCGCTTCAGCCTGCTCGATCAGGCTGAGCACGTCGCCCATGCCGAGAATCCGCGAAGCAATACGCTCGGGGTGGAACGGATCGAGCGCTTCGCTCTTCTCGCCCATACCGATGAACTTGATCGGCTTGCCGGTGATGGCGCGCACCGACAGGGCGGCACCGCCACGGGCGTCGCCGTCGACCTTGGTCAGGATCACACCGGTCAGCGGCAGCGCGTCACCGAAGGCCTTCGCCGTGTTGGCGGCGTCCTGACCGGTCATGGCGTCGACCACGAACAGGGTTTCGACCGGGTTGATCGCGGCATGCAACGCCTTGATCTCGCCCATCATCTCTTCGTCGATATGCAGGCGACCGGCGGTGTCGACGATGACCACGTCGATGAATTTCAGTTTGGCTTCTTTAATAGCCGCGCTGGCGATGTCGACCGGCTTCTGGCTCAGATCGGACGGGAAGAACGTCACGCCGATGTCGTTGGCCAGGGTTTCCAGCTGTTTAATAGCCGCAGGACGATAAACGTCCGCCGACACGACCATCACCGACTTCTTCTTGCGTTCTTTGAGGAAGCGCGCGAGTTTGCCGGCGGTGGTGGTTTTACCGGCACCCTGCAGACCGGCCATCAGAATAACGGCTGGCGGCACGGCGCTCAGGTTCAAGTCTTCGTTGGCCGCGCCCATCAGGCTTTCGAGTTCGGCCTGGACGATTTTCACGAACGCCTGACCCGGCGTCAGGCTGCGCGACACCTCGGTGCCGACAGCGCGCTCCTTGACCGAATTGACGAAGTCCTTGACCACCGGCAGGGCGACGTCGGCTTCGAGCAACGCCATGCGCACTTCGCGCAGGGTGTCTTTGATGTTGTCCTCGGTCAGCTTCGCCTTGCCGGTGACATGGCGCAGCGTCTGCGAGAGACGGTCGGTTAAGTTTTCAAACATTGCGCGATCCTTTCAGGCCCTGTGTAGACCGGGATAATGGCGGCCCAGACCGGATTCAACTTGTGCTCGGCGAGCCTGCGGCGTGGGCAGGTCGCGGATTATAGCGAAGACTGCGGCCGGCGGACACCTCGCTGTCAGCTTCCTGAGTCTTTCGTGCCATGGCGGTTCTATGCCAAACTCAGCGCCTTTCGGGCTTGCCTAACAGGATTTATGCTCCCCTTGTCACCCAGTTTGCTGACCACCCTCGCCGCCGCCCTTCTATATGCCGCTGCGACCCTTTATCAGAGCACCCGTCTGGCCACCGGCGCCAAGGCTAACAAGCGCCTGCTCGTTAGCCTCGGCGTACTCGCCGTGGTTGCCCATAGCGCCAGCCTGCTCACGCACCTGCTGACCCCGATCGGCCTGGGCCTGGATTTCTTCAGTGCCTCCAGCCTGATAGCCGCGGCGGTGATTGCCCTGACCCTGCTCGCCTGCTCGCGCATACCGGTGGAAAACCTGCTGGTGCTGCTGTTCCCGCTGGGCGCGGTCACCGTGCTGCTGGCGCAGTTCGCGCCGGCCGGCACCGTGCAGATCATTGATGAAGAGCCGGGCATCCTCGCGCACATTCTGTTGTCGATCCTCGCCTACGGCATGTTCACCATCGCGGTGTTTCAGGCCTTGTTGCTGCTGGTGCAAGATCACCAGCTCAAGCACAAGCACCCGTCCGGGCTGATCAAGAATTTCCCGCCGCTGCAAACCATGGAAAGCCTGCTGTTCGGCTTCCTCTGGGCTGGCTGGACGCTGCTGTCGCTGTCGCTGATTTCCGGCTGGCTGTTCGTCGAGAACCTGTTCGCCCAGCATCTGGTGCACAAGACCCTGCTGGCGTGCCTGGCCTGGGTGGTGTTCAGCGTGCTGTTGTGGGGCCGCAACCGTCTCGGCTGGCGTGGCCACAAGGCGATTCGCTGGACGCTCGCCGGTTTCTGCCTGCTGATGTTGGCGTATTTCGGCAGCAAACTGGTTCGTGAATACATCCTGCACATCTGACGGGCGGCATAAATGGACGGTTTGCCCATAGGGCCGATGCTTGCGGTATTTGTCCTGCTGGTTTTGTGGTCGGGGCTGTTTACCGCCGTCGAAATCGCGCAGCAACACCTGCTCGCGCAACGCGCCGCCTCGCGTGCCAGCGATAAGCCACTGGCGAAGCTGAGCTTCCCGCTCGACAGCCTGATCCTCTGCAACACCCTGTGCCGCGCCCTCGCGATGGTCATTGCCACATTGCTGGCAATTTTTCTCTGTGAAGAAAACGGCCCTTGGGCGGCGTGCCTCGGTGCCGGCGCGATCCTGCTGGTGTTTGCCGATTACTTCCCGCGTACGGTTGCCCAACGCTACCCCGATGCCGTGCTCGCCTTCGGCAATACCCTGTTGGGCGTTCCGCTGAAGATCGTTTATCCGTTCGCCTGGCTGTTCAGCCGCCTCAGCGGCCTGTTGATGACGCCGTTTGTGCGCAAGGCCCAGGTGGTGCAACAGAGTGAAGATGAAGCGCCGGCCGACCGTTATGACGATCCGGAACATCCGGTCCGGGCACACCCGGTTGCGGGTATTCATGCGCTGGACAACATCACGGTCAACGACATTCTGGTGCCACGCAGTGACGTCGACGGCATCAACCTCGACGACTCGATCGAAGAAATCATCGAACAACTGCGGCATAACAAGCGCACGCGCCTGCCGGTGTTCCATAGCGACATCAATCAGGTCGAAGCGGTGCTCAATACCCGGCAGATCCGGCATCTGCTGAACAACGGTGATCTGACCCGCGAAGCGCTGCTGGCCGCCAGTTACGAACCGTACTTCGTGCCGGAAAGCACGCCACTGCAACTGCAATTATTGAACTTCCACAAACAGCAGCGCCGTCTGGGCATGGTGGTGGACGAATACGGTGAAGTGCTGGGCATCGTCACTCTGGAAGATATTCTCGAAGAGATCGTCGGCGAATTCGAAAGCGAGCACAGCCTCGACAACCCGCACATTCATCCACAAGCGGATGGGCGGATGGTGATCGACGGCACCGCGTCAATCCGTGAGCTGAACAAATGCCTGGGCTGGCATTTGCCGAGCGATGGACCGAAGACGCTGAATGGTCTGGTGACCGAGGCGTTGGAGACGATTCCCGAGAGCGCGGTTTGCTTGAAGATCGGACGTTATCGCCTGGAGATTCTCGAGACCGAAGAGAACCGGGTGAGCAAGGTGTTGATCTGGCATACGAGCCTGGTGCCGGCCAAGATTTAAAGCTTTTGTGGCGAGGGAGCTTGCGACCTCGCTACAGAATCACTGGACTGCAGATTGCGGTGATTTTTTATCCCTCTTGTTTGATCGTTAGCCCGCTTCCTATAATCAAGCCGCTTACCCAAGCACCGCCAAACCTCGTGCTTACCCCGCACCCGAAAGGTTTCGGCCATTTCCTCTGCATTCCGGCGACTGTTCCTACCTGAAACAGCGACCGCGCCTCATCCCACATCCCTGGGTGCTCGACCATAATAATTCGCTCCAATGGAGCTCATGACTGTCAGGGATCACCGCATGACAACCAGCACCGCTTACAGCGCCACCGCGCCTGCCCAACCGACCAACTCTGCCACACGCGTGGCCACGGCGAGTTTTATCGGCACGGCCATCGAGTTCTATGACTTCTACGTTTACGCCACCGCTGCCGCGCTGGTGATCGGGCCGGTGTTCTTTCCACAAACCTCCGGCACCGCGCAGATGCTCTCGGCGTTTCTCACGTTCGGCATCGCCTTCCTCGCCCGCCCCCTGGGCTCAGCGCTGTTCGGCCATTTCGGTGACCGTATCGGACGCAAATCGACGCTGGTCGCTTCTTTGCTGCTGATGGGTGTCTGTACGACGCTGATCGGCGTGCTGCCGGGTTACGCCAGCATCGGGGCCTGGGCGCCGATCCTGCTGTGCGTGCTGCGTTTCGGTCAGGGCCTGGGCCTGGGCGGCGAATGGGGTGGGGCGGCGCTGCTGGCGACGGAAAACGCCCCGAAAGGCAAACGGGCGTGGTTCGGCATGTTCCCGCAACTCGGCCCGTCGATTGGTTTCCTCGCCGCCAACGGCTTGTTTCTGACACTGGCCATGACCCTCAGCGATGAGCAGTTCCGCAGTTGGGGCTGGCGGATTCCGTTCCTGCTCAGTGCGGCGCTGGTGATGGTCGGCCTGTACGTGCGCCTCAAGCTCCACGAAACCCCGGTGTTCGCCAACGCCATTGCCCGTCAGGAACGGGTGAAAGTGCCGCTGGTCGAGCTGCTCAGCCAGTATTGGGCGCCGACCCTGCTCGGTGCGGCGGCCATGGTGGTGTGCTACGCGCTGTTTTACATCTCGACCGTATTTTCCCTGAGCTACGGCGTGTCCACCCTTGGCTACAGCCGCGAGACGTTCCTAGGATTGCTGTGCTTTGCCGTGCTGTTCATGGCCGCAGCAACGCCGCTGTCCGCCTGGGCCAGCGACCGTTACGGGCGCAAACCGGTGCTGATCATTGGTGGCGTGCTGGCGATTCTTTCTGGCTTCCTGATGGAGCCGCTGCTGACTCAGGGCTCGACCTGGCGGGTGGCGCTGTTCCTGTGCATCGAGTTGTTCTTGATGGGCGTGACGTTTGCGCCAATGGGGGCGCTGTTGCCCGAGCTGTTTCCGACTCACGTGCGTTATACCGGCGCATCGGCCGCTTACAACCTGGGCGGAATCGTCGGCGCCTCGGCGGCACCGTTCTTCGCGCAGAAACTGGTGGCGATGGGCGGTTTGAGTTATGTCGGCGGGTATGTATCGGCGGCAGCAGTGCTTAGCCTGATAGCGGTGCTGTGCCTGAAGGAAACGCGTGGCAACGATCTGAATCAGGTTGCCTGACAGATCGCTATCGTGGGCAAGCCCGCTCCCATAGGGTTCTCAGTTGATCGCACATGTTGTGCACAACCAAAAAACCTGTGGGAGCGGGCTTGCCCGCGATAGACGCGCCTCGGTTTACAGCTCTACCACAACAGCCTGAGCAGCGCGGGTCGCCTTGGCTCGCGCAGCCTCGATCGACTCATCCCGCGCCAAGGCCACGCCCATGCGACGCTGACCATTGACCTCTGGCTTGCCGAACAGACGCAGCGCCGTATCCGGCTCGCTCAGCGCGGCGCCGAGGTTGGCGAAGGCAGTCTGGGTCGACTGCCCTTCCACCAGAATCACCGCCGAAGCCGAAGGGCCGAACTGACGGATCAGCGGCACCGGCAGGCCGAGAATGGCGCGTGCGTGCAGCGCAAACTGCGACAGGTCCTGGGAAATCAGGGTCACCAGACCGGTGTCATGCGGACGCGGCGAAACTTCGCTGAACCACACCTGATCGCCCTTGATGAACAACTCGACTCCGAACAGACCACGACCACCCAGTGCTTCGGTGACCGCTTTGGCAACGCGCTCGGACTCGGCCAGGGCAATCGGGCTCATCGCCTGCGGCTGCCAGGACTCCTGATAGTCGCCCTTCTCCTGACGGTGACCGACAGGTGCACAGAACGTGGTGCCACCGATGTGGCGCACGGTCAGCAGGGTGATTTCGTAGTCGAAATCGATGAAGCCTTCAATGATCACCCGGCCCTTGCCGGCCCGGCCGCCTTCTTGCGCGTAATCCCAGGCTTTCTGCACATCATCGGCGCTGCGCAGCAGGCTCTGGCCTTTGCCCGAAGAACTCATCACTGGCTTGACCACGCACGGGAAGCCCAGGTCCTCAACGGCCTTGCTGTAATCCTCGAAGGTGTCGGCAAAGTGGTACGGCGAGGTCGGCAGGTCCAGCTCTTCAGCGGCCAGACGACGGATACCTTCGCGGTTCATGGTCAGTTGCGCGGCACGGGCGGTCGGGATCACGGTGAAGCCTTCGGCTTCCAGTTCGACCAGGGTGGCGGTGGCGATGGCTTCGATTTCCGGCACGATGAAGTGCGGCTTCTCGGCCTCGATCACCGCACGCAGGGCAGCACCGTCGAGCATGTTGATCACGTGGCTGCGGTGGGCAACCTGCATGGCCGGCGCGTTGGCGTAACGGTCGACGGCAATCACTTCAACGCCCAGGCGTTGCAGCTCGATCACCACTTCCTTGCCCAACTCACCACAGCCACACAGCAATACGCGGGTCGCGGTCGGCGACAATGGAGTTCCGATACGGGTCATCTCAGGTCCTCAAAGAAGCGGATCATCGAGGAAAGCAACGCCAGACGCGCTTTCCATGGGGAGAAAGCGCGGCATTTTACATGAACCCGAGGGTTTGGCTTCAGCTGGCGACAGCCTGTTTGCGCTCGCGCCAGGCCATGATCAGCCAAACGGCGGTGACACCGGCGAACTTCGAGGCCAGCGCGGTGATGATCACCGGCGGAGTCATCAGGTCGATCATGCCGAAGAAGATGAAAGTATCGAGGGGAATGCTCAACGCCGAGCTGATCCACAAGCGGTCGCGCAGCGGGCGCTTGGTGATGCTGAACACCAGCCAGTCGATGATTTCGGACACCGCGAACGCGGTGGCGCTGGCCAGGGCAATGGATGGATCGGACGTCACGTAAGACAGCACCAGCGCCGCCAGCATCGCCACGAGGGCGCCGTGGCCGAAACGGGCCTGCACCATGTCGCGCAACACGAACACCAGGCCACCCCAGGCCGACCAGATGATGTCCAGGTGCGGCGCGGTGGAGAAGGCGAAATTGATCAGCACGACGCTGCTGATGTAGGCGATGAGGAAAATCATGGGGGCGACCTGTCAGATTGGCGCACAGGTTACTTCAGAGATTGTTGTGGGCCAATAAGAAGTAGCGGCTGTGCGGGCCTCTTCGCGAGCAAGCTCGCTCCCACAGTGGAATGCATTTCAAATGTGGGAGCGAGCTTGCTCGCGAAGGCGGCCGGTCAGGCGCCTGATTTTCCGGGAATCATCCAGATCAAGCCACTCGCCTTCGCCCGCTCATGACACAACCCCAGCACCACGCGGCGCTCGTCATTGGTCATGCGCCCCCAGCGAGTGATCTCCGCGACCGTACGTTGGCAGCCAGTACAAATGTCGTCCTCATCCAGCGCACAAATATTCACACATGGCGAAGCGACGGGTCTTTCGGGTGTGTTCATTCTTCTTGCTCAACCAGATCACGCGCGTAACGCTGTGCATTGTGCACATAGTGTGCGGCGCTGGCTTCGAGCATCTTCTTCTGCGGCTCGGTCAGCTCACGCACCACCTTGCCCGGCGAGCCCATCACCAGCGAACCATCAGGGATTTCCTTGCCTTCGCCAATCAGCGAATTGGCGCCGATGATGCAGTTCTTGCCGATCTTTGCGCCGTTGAGAATCACCGCGTTAATGCCGATCAGGCTGTAATCGCCAACGGTGCAGCCATGCAGCATGGCGTTATGACCGATGGTCACGCCGGTGCCGATGGTCAGCGGAAAGCCCATGTCGGTGTGCATCACCGTGCCGTCCTGAACGTTACTGTTCTTGCCGATCAGGATCAGTTCGTTATCACCGCGCAGCACGGCGTTGAACCAGACGTTGGCGCCCTCTTCCAGTCTGACCTTGCCCACCAGCACGGCATTGGGCGCGACCCAGCTCTGTGGATGGGTGTCGACACGGGCGTCGCCCAGGCGGTATTTCATCGTGTTTTTCCTCAGGGCCGGGCCATTCGAGCGATGGCTTCAGGGGTGTTTCACGTATTCAAAAATGTTTTGGGCGGTTGATGCAGGCTGATCCTGGCGTCATAGAGCAGGTTGATCAACTCGACGATCATGATCGCCGTCAGCCCCCAGATCTTGTACTCGCCAAACCGATAGCTCGGCACGTACCAGCTGCGCCCCTGGTAGTCGATGCGATGGGTGTGCTCGCGGGGGTCTTTGCGGAAGAACTCGAGGGGGACAGTGAAAACGGCAGCAATCTCGGCGTCGTTGGCCAGGTACTCGACATAGTCGGGAATTACGCCGACATAGGGCGTGACCTTGATGCCATGCAAGGAGATCAGCGGGCTCAGGGGACCAATGACTTCGACCAGTCCGGGGGGCAGGCCGATTTCTTCTTCGGCTTCACGCAGGGCGGTAAAGATCAGGTCCGGGTCCTCCGGATCGCGGCGTCCACCGGGGAAGGCGACTTCGCCGCCATGGGTCGACAACCCGCTGGCCCGCAGGGTCAGGACCAGTTCCGGCTCGTCACTGCGGGTGATCGGCACCAGCACGGCGGCCTCGGGGAAACGTTTATCGGTCTCCAGCGTGCGCGGTGTGTGGTTACTTACCCTATGCAGTAGCTCATCCAGCATGAGTGTTCTCGATCTGTGCCTTACCCTGCATCATGCACCAATCAATGCGCGTGCCCAAGCCCCCGAATCTCGCCATGTCGCGAAACGACAACTTGCCGACCGGCCTCGCTGCACGCCAAGATAGGCGCAGCATTCAGGAACCCGAGTATGAAATTTTGCAGCCAGTGCGGTAACCCGGTCACCCAGCGCATTCCCGAAGGCGATTCGCGGCTGCGATTTGTCTGTGACAGCTGTCAGACCATTCACTACCAGAACCCCAATATCGTCGCCGGGTGCGTACCGACCTGGGGCACGAAAGTGCTGCTCTGCCGCCGCGCCATCGAGCCGCGCCTCGGCTACTGGACGTTGCCGGCGGGTTTCATGGAAAACGGCGAGACCATCGAGCAGGCCGCCATCCGCGAAACCGCCGAGGAAGCCTGCGCCCGGGTACGCAACTTGAGTATCTACACCCTGATCGACGTGCCACACATCAGCCAGGTGCATGTGTTCTTTCGCGCCGAACTGGTGGATATGGACTTCGCCGCCGGCCCCGAGAGCCTCGAAGTGCAACTATTCGACGAAGCCGACATTCCCTGGGACGAGCTGGCTTTCCGCACGGTGGGGCGTACCTTAGAATGCTTCTTCGCTGATCGGCGCGCCGAAACCTACCCGGTTCGTTCCGAATCGATACCGCCGTTGACTCAGCCTGCGATCACCTGAGCTTCTATTAATAAAATATCTGCGTCACTCCTTGGGGAATTGTTTCAATGCGCTGGTTGTTTGCTCTGTTTTGCCTGTCGTTCGTCTCAGTCTCCCAAGCGTCTTTCGTGACCACCGTGACGCCGTCGAATAGCCCGATGATCGAAAAAATCCTGGTGCTCAAATCGGCGCATCAACTGCAGCTGATTGCCGACGGCAAGCCGATCAAGACCTATCGCATTTCCCTGGGCAAGGGCGCGAAAAAGGGTCCGAAGCTGATTGAAGGCGACAAACGCACCCCGGAAGGTTTCTATTGGATCGACTGGCGCAAGGTCAGCGAAAAATTCAACCTGGCGATGCACATCTCCTACCCGAACATCAGCGATTCGGCGCGCGCCCGGCGTGAAGGTGTCGAGCCTGGCGGGATGATCATGATCCACGGCACCCCGGATTCGGAAGAAACCCCCGAAGACCTGTTCCACACCCTGGACTGGACCGACGGCTGCATCGCCATGCGCAATATGGACATGCGTGAAGTCTGGGGCCTGGTGCCGGACGGTACGATGATCGAGATTCGCCCGTAATCAGCAACCGCTGGTCACCCACAAAAAAATAAATCAAAAGACCGCAGCCAGCGGCAGCGCCTACAGGGTTGATACCACTTCCCACTGTAGGCGCTGCCGCAGACTGCGATCTTTTGCTTTTTGCACGCCACCTCTAATACCACTTCAAGACAACCCAGCCATAACCCGCCATTTCATTGGGCCACAGGTCAATTCCGTGCGTTGACATGGTATTCAAGTGGTATTAATTTCCGCCCCACAAGCGAGCCACAACAATCCAATACTCGCACCGGAAATGACCTGCATGAATGACCTCCAGGCCCTACGCCCGAATGACTCCCAGCCGACGCCGCTGTACCTGCAGCTGGCGCGCAATCTGGAAGCTGCGATCCATGCCGGGCAGTGGAAGGCCGAACAGGCGATGCCGTCAGAGCGCAACCTCAGCGAGCAGCTCGGTATCTCCCGGGTCACCGCCCGCAAGGCGCTGGAAGTGCTGCTCGATCAAGGTCTGATCCGCCGCCTGCAAGGTTCCGGCACCTTCATCACGCCGCGCCTCGAACAGCCGCTGTCGCGCCTTTCGGGCTTCAGCGAAATGCTCCGCCTCAAGGGGTTTGTACCCAGCTCGCAGTGGCTGGAGCGCGAAATCACCCTGCCGACCCACGAAGAACTGATCCGCCTGAGCCTGTCGCCGAACGACAAAGTGGCGCGCATGAAACGCCTGCGCAAGGCCGACGACACCGTGATGGCCATCGAAATGAGCACCCTGCCCGCCTCGATCATGCCCAAGCCGCAATTGGTCGGTGATTCGCTCTACGAATACCTCGACGGCATCGGCAAACCGATCGTCCGCGCCCTGCAGCACATTCAGGCGATCAACGCCTCGGACGAGTTCGCCGCATTGGTCGGCATCGCACCCGGCACCGCCATGTTGTTGATGACCCGGGTCGGCTACCTCGAAGACAACACGCCGATCGAAGTCACCGACACCTATTGCCGCAACGACTACTACGACTTTGTTGCAGAGCTTCGTCGATAAAAAGCTTCGTAGATCAAGAGCTGCGCCGCTGAGAGCGGCCCAAAGCGAGAACCGAAATGTCCGAAGACAACATCCTCACCGCTCACGGCTGGGTTCGCGGCCGGCTGATCCACGAACACGGCAAAGTCGTGTCGATCGAAGGCGTGCCCTGCGATCCGGCCGACAATGACCTGCCCTATCTGCTGCCGGGTTTTATCGACCTGCACGTTCACGGCGGTGGCGGCAAAGACATCATGGAAGGTGCCAGCGCCTTCGAAACCATCACCCGCACCCACGTGCGCTTCGGCACCACTTCGCTGCTGGCCACCACCATGACTGCGCCGAGCGCGGAGATCTCCAGCGTCCTCAAGGATGTCGGAACATTCTGTGAACAACGTCCGAAAGGTGCCGCCCGCGTCCTCGGCGTACACCTCGAAGGCCCGTACATCAATCCGGGAAAACTCGGCGCGCAACCGAATTTCGCCCACACCGCATTGATGGCCGAAGTCGAGGAATACCTGGCGCTGGCGCCAATCCGGGTGATCACCATCGCCCCGGAAATCGCCGGCCACGACGGATTGATTCGTGAACTGAGCAGCCGCGGCATCCGCATGCAGATCGGCCACACCCTCGGCAGCTACGAAGAAGGCGTCGCCGCCCTCGATGCCGGCGCCACCAGTTTCACCCATTTGTATAACGCCATGAGCCCGCTGCATCACCGCGAGCCGGGGATCGTCGGCGCCGCATTGGCCCACGCCAAATTCGCCGAGCTGATCCCGGACTTGCTGCACGTTCACCCCGGCGCGATCCGCGTGGCCTTGCGTTCGATCCCGTGCCTGTACTGCGTCACCGATTCGACCGCTGCCGCCGGCATGCCCGACGGTGAATACAAGCTCGGCAGCCACACCGTGACCAAATGCCTGGGCGGCGTGCGCCTGCCCGACGGCACGCTGGCCGGCAGCACCCTGACCATGGATCAAGCGCTGCGCAACCTGGTGAAGATCGGTTTGCCGATCGCCGAGGCCTCGCAGCGCCTGTCGCAATTTCCCGCCGACTACCTCGGCATCACTGAACGCGGGCGCCTCGAACCTGGCGCCTGGGCCGACTGCGTGCGGCTGGATCGCTCACTCACACTGACCGCCGTCATGGTCGAAGGAGAAGACATTGACTTCAAAAATGCTTGAAGAGGCGCTGTCCTCGTTCGAGGCCGTGCAAGCCCAACTGCAACAGCTCGACCCACAGATGATCGAGATCGCCGGGCGCCTGCGTCGTCAGCCGCCGCAAGTGGCGATGACTGTCGCGCGCGGCAGCTCCGACCATGCGGCGAGCTACTTCGCCTACCTCACGATGCAGCAACTGGGTGTGCCGGTGGCGTCGTTGCCGATGTCGGTGGTGACCATGCAGCAGGCGCCACTGAAGGTCAGCGGTCAGGTCGCCTTCGCGTTTTCGCAATCGGGTCAGAGCCCGGATCTGGTCAACAGCCTGCGTCTGTTGCGCAAGCGTGGCGCACTGAGCGTGTCGATGGTCAACGCCGCCGATTCGCCACTGGAAGCGGCCTGTGAATTCAGCCTGCCGTTGCTCGCCGGTATCGAAAGCAGCGTCGCCGCGACCAAGAGTTTCATCGCCACCCTCAGCGCCAGCGCCCGACTGATCGCGCACTGGAAAGAAGACCGCGAACTGCTCGAAGCCGGCAACGCTCTGCCTGAAGGCCTGCGCGAAGCGGCGCAACAGGACTGGAGCGTGGCCATCGACGCACTGCGCGACTGCGAACGACTGATGGTGATTGGCCGCGGCGCCGGTTTTGCCATCGCCCAGGAAGCCGCGCTGAAATTCAAGGAAACCTCGGCGATTCAGGCCGAAGCGTTCAGCAGCGCCGAAGTCCGTCACGGTCCGATGGCGCTGATCGACGAACACTACCCGCTGCTGGTCTTCGCTCCACGCGGTGCCGAGCAGGCCGGTCTGATCAGTCTGGCGGCGGAAATGCGCCAGCGCGGCGCCCGTGTATTGCTCGCCGCGCCGGACGACGTCCTCGATCGCGACCTGACCCTGAGCCGCGCCGAACACCCGGCCCTCGATCCGATTCTGGCGATCCAGAGTTTCTACGTGATGGCCGCCGGCCTCGCCGTGGCCCGCGGCATGGACCCGGATCAGCCGCGCCATCTGAGCAAAGTGACCCGCACGCACTAAGTCCGAATGACTGCACACCTGATGAGACCGAGCCATGCACAACAACAATAAAGAGCTGACCCTCAGCGCCCCGCTCAGCGGCCCGGTGCTCACGCTCGCCAAAGTCCCGGACGCGGTATTCGCCAGTGGCGCGATGGGTGACGGCATCGCCATCGACCCGTTGAACGACACTCTGTATTCGCCGTGCGCCGGGCTGATCATCCACGTCGCGCGCACCGGGCACGCGTTGACAGTACGCGCCGACAACGGCGCGGAAATCCTTCTGCACCTGGGCCTCGACACCGTTGAACTGAACGGCGAAGGCTTCTCGATGCTGGTCAAGGACGGCACCCGTGTCAGCAAGGGCCAACCGTTGTTGCGCTACGACCTGGACAAGGTCGGCCAGCAATGCAAAAGCCTGGTCAGCCTGTTGATCCTGACCAACAGTCAAGACTTCGAGGTTCGCCCGATCACCCTCAAAGCGGTGAAGGTCGGCGACCCGTTGCTGCACATCATTGCCCGCAACAGTGCGACAGCGAATGTTGAGGAACCTGGCGGGACTGAGGTGCATGGGCAGGTGTCGGTGGCGCATCGTGGCGGTTTGCATGCACGCCCGGCCGCGCTGATTCGGCAGACTGCGCAAGGTTTCAAAAGCCACTCGCAGTTGCACTTCGCCGGCAAATCGGCGCCGTGCAACAGCCTGATCGGGCTGATGGGCCTGGCGGTTGGCGAACAGGACGAGGTGCACGTCAGTTGTCAGGGGCCGGATGCCGAAGCGGCGTTGCAAGCGTTGCTCAGCGCGTTGGCTACGGCGCTGCCGGATGATCATCATGCGGCGGCGCCGGTCAGTGTTGCCACTCTTAAGCGCCCGCCCGAGGCTGGCGTGTTGCACGGTGTATGTGCTGCGCCGGGACTGGTCGCAGGGCCGCTGTTTCGCCTGAACGCGATCAGTTTGCCGGCGGATGCGGGCAATCATGATCCGCTGCAGCAACAGCAAGCCCTTGAGTCGGCGTTGAATCAGGTGCGCAGCGAAATCCACGCCACCCTCGCGCAAGCGAAAAAACACAAGAATGTCGACGAAGAGGCGATCTTCGCCGCGCATCTGGCGCTGCTCGAAGACCCGGCCCTGCTCGACGCTGCGCAGCATTCCATCGTTCAAGGCGCAGCGGCGACTCACGCCTGGAGCCAGTCGATCGATGCCCAGTGCGAGGTGCTGCAACGCACCGGCAGCGCGCTGCTGGCCGAACGGGCCAATGACCTGCGCGACCTCAAGCAACGCGTGCTGCGAGCGCTGCTCGGCGAAGCCTGGCATTACGAGGTGCCGGCCGGCGCCATCGTTGCTGCGCATGAACTGACGCCGTCGGATCTGCTGCAACTCAGCGCCCAGGGTGTTGCCGGTTTGTGCATGGCCGCAGGCGGCGCGACGTCGCACGTGGCGATTCTGGCTCGCGGCAAAGGTTTGCCATGCATGGTGGCTCTGGGTTCGGCACTGCTTGATCAGCCGCAAGGTCAATCGGTCGTGCTTGATGCCGACGGTGGTCGCCTGGAACTGTCCCCCAACGCTGAACGCTTGGCTGCAGTTCAACAGGCGCAGATCGACCGCCAACAACGTCGCGACGCGCAACAAGCCAAGGCTAACCTGCCTGCCGAAACCCGCAATGGCGTGCACATCGAAGTCGTCGCCAATGTCGCCTCCAGCGGTGAAGCGGCAGATGCCTTTGCTAACGGAGCCGATGGCGTCGGCCTGCTGCGGACTGAGTTTTTGTTCGTCGATCGTCAGACCGCGCCGGATGTCGAAGAACAGCGTGCGGCCTATCAAGGCGTATTGGACGCGATGGGCGAACACTCGGTGATCATCCGCACCATCGACGTCGGCGGCGACAAGCAACTCGACTACCTGCCGTTGCCAATTGAAGCCAACCCGGTGCTCGGCCTGCGTGGCATTCGTCTGGCTCAGGCGCGCCCGGAAATCCTCGATCAGCAACTGCGCGCACTGCTGCAAGTCAGCCCGCTGCGCCGCTGCCGGATCCTGCTGCCGATGGTCACCGAAGTCGACGAACTGCTGCACATTCGTCAACGCGTCGATGCGTTGTGCCTGGAACTGAACATCAGCCAGCGCCCGGAAATCGGCGTGATGATCGAAGTCCCCGCCGCCGCGCTGCAAGCCGAACAACTCGCCGAGCACGCCGACTTCCTCTCGATCGGCACCAACGACCTGTCGCAATACACCCTGGCCATGGACCGCGACCATGCCGGCCTCGCCGCCCGGGTCGATGCCTTGCACCCGGCGCTGCTGCGCCTGATCGCCATGACCTGCGCAGGCGCGGCAGTGCACAAGCGCTGGGTCGGCGTGTGCGGCGCCCTCGCCTCCGACCCGCTCGCGACGCCGGTGCTGATCGGCCTGGGCGTGACGGAACTGTCGGTCAGCCCGGTGCAGATCGGTGAAATCAAGGACCGTGTGCGCCAGTTGCACGAGGCCGAATGCCAACGCCTCAGCCATGACCTGCTCAAACTGAACAGCGCCGCTGCGGTGCGTCACGCCTGCCACCAGCATTGGCCTCTGCACTAACAACAAGCTCTCTATAAAGAGCAGGGAGAAGCACCATGTATCAACTCTTCATCGAAGGCCTGCAGCGCCTCGGCCGCGCGCTGATGCTGCCGATCGCGATCCTGCCGATTGCCGGTCTGCTGCTGCGTCTGGGTGACACCGACCTGCTGAACATCGCGATCATCCACGACGCCGGGCAAGTGATCTTCGCCAACCTGGCGATGATCTTCGCCATCGGCATCGCCGTCGGTTTCGCCAAGGACAACAACGGCACCGCCGGTCTGGCCGGGGTGATCGGTTATCTGGTGATGATCTCCACGCTCAAGGTGCTCGACGCGAGCATCAACATGGGCATGCTCGCCGGGATCGTCAGCGGCCTGATGGCCGGCGCGCTGTACAACCGCTTCAAGGACATCAAGCTGCCGGAATACCTGGCGTTCTTCGGTGGCCGGCGGTTTGTGCCGATTGTCACTGGCTTCGCCGCCGTCGGTTTGGGCGTGGTGTTCGGCTACATCTGGCCGCCGATCCAGCACGGCATCAATGCCTTCGGTGCGCTGATGATGGAAAGCGGCAGCATCGGCGCGTTCGTGTTTGGCGTGTTCAACCGCCTGCTGATCGTTACTGGCCTGCACCACATCCTCAACAACATGGCGTGGTTCGTGTTCGGCAACTTCACCGATCCAACGACCGGTGCTCTGGTGACGGGTGACCTGTCGCGCTACTTCGCCGGCGACCCGAAGGGCGGCCAGTTCATGACCGGCATGTTCCCGATGATGATCTTCGGCCTGCCCGCCGCGTGTCTGGCGATGTACCGCAACGCCCTGCCGGAGCGGCGCAAGGTCATGGGCGGGATCTTCCTGTCGATGGCGCTGACATCATTCCTGACCGGGGTGACCGAGCCGATCGAATTCGCCTTCATGTTTTTGGCGCCGCTGCTGTATCTGCTGCATGCGCTGCTGACCGGGTTGTCGATGGCGATCACCAATGCGCTGAACATCCATTTGGGTTTTACCTTCTCTGGCGGCTTCATCGACATGGTGCTGGGTTGGGGGCGCTCGACCAATGGCTGGTTGGTGATTCCAGTCGGGCTGGCTTACGCCGTGGTGTATTACGCGGTGTTTGATTTCTGCATTCGTCGCTTCAATTTGAAGACGCCGGGGCGTGAGGATGTGGCGACGGCTGAAAAAGCGGTTTTCGCGGAAAACGAACGCGCCGGGGCTTACATCAAGGCACTCGGGGGTGCAAACAACCTTGTGACTGTCGGTGCCTGCACTACGCGGTTGCGACTGGAAATGGTGGATCGCAACAAGGCGTCCGATGCAGACCTGAAAGCATTGGGTGCGATGGCCGTTGTGCGTCCGGGCAAGGGTGGCAGTTTGCAGGTGGTGGTCGGTCCGCTGGCCGACAGCATTGCTGATGAGATTCGCCTGGCGATGCCGGCCTTGGGGCGTGCGGTTCTTGCTGAACCTGTTGCGGTTGTCGAAGAGCCGAAAGCGGTTGTGGTCGCAGGCACCGAAGCTCAGCAATGGCTGAATGCGCTGGGTGGTGGCGACAACGTGCTGCAACTGGATTGCATTGCCATGAGCCGGATTCGCTTGCTGTTGGCGGATGGCAAGGCGTTGTCCGAGGCGCAACTGAAAGAGCTGGGTTGTCAGGGTGTCAGCCAGTTGGAGGGTGGGGTTTGGCATTTGCTGGTGGGGGATAAGGCGGCGAGTTTGAGCGGGGCGATTGAGGTGTTGGTCAATCGCAGTGAGGTCAGTGCCAAGGTCTGAGCCTTTGCATCAGGCTCTACTCGAAATAACTGATACAAAAAACCCGGCGTTGGCCGGGTTTTTTCATGCTGCTCAAGTTCAGGGCATTCTTGCGCGCTGTTCCGCCTCGTAATGCCGAGTCTGGTACGACATGAGCGCCTGAATCTTCAAACCCAGACTTTCCGTCAAACCCCAAGCAACCGCCAACTCGTCGCGGCGATTGCGTAATAAAACAGCTGGTTGAGAAACGACGTGTTGCTTGGGTGTTTTGGCGTTGAAAAGCTCGAGTGCATGGAGCGTTTCCAACACGCGGCTATCCGATACACATGCGAAACGCGTAAATCGCTCCAGCAGATAAGCCGCTCGCCGCAGCTCGACTTCATCGCTGTGAAACTTGAGAAATGTTGATATCTCACTCTCAAGATCGGATTTTGAATACCAGACCTCTTTGGCTGCATCGACCAGCGCCGTCCCATCCGCTTGATCCAGCGGTCTTCTGACCAACGTATCCAATGCCGAAGAAAGGACATGATCATCAAGAGAGTTCGACATCTGGTTCCTCCAGGTAGTCCTGCAAGATATTGAAGAGCACTGAGGCAGGTTGCTCTTTGTTGCCAACATATACATCAATTGCTTGCAATGCCAGACGCCGGAAATCACTCGTCAGAATGAAACCAGCTCTAAGAAGCGCCTTGATGTCCGCAACGTCGTGATCGGTAGCCCTGCCAAGTTTTGTAATTGCAATATCCACCGGAGCAGCGATGTGAATCTGTAGCGGGGACGTCTCCGAAAACTCAGTCATGGGAATACTTCGCACCCAGTAGTCTTCATGGATCGGGCCAAAACTAGTGTTGTATTGAAGGTCGTAGTTCAGCTCCATCACTCGAGCGGAGCGTTCGTCGATAAAAGGCTCCGGAACTTGAGCAAGAAGCGCTTGAAGGTCGAACCCTGGCGGAAGGCAAGCTTCATAAATCTCCGCATCGACATCCATGGAAATACGATGATTTGTGTAGAGATGTACGGCGCAACCACCAAAGACGATGATTTTGACTGCCCCCGGATCGGCATTTTCCTGCGTCAATTCTGCTTCGACTGATTTGAACATCGAAACCAATGCCTTCCCCAATGCAGTATTCGTGTTGATACGGGGAGTGACTACGGGCAGCAATTCCATTTTTGAACCTCAGAGTCATGTCGATGGCTAAAGCGACGCAACTTGTTGCCCTGCTCGCTGTTTGCCAGAGACAGATCAAGGTATGGATGCGACTTCCGAGGGACAACCTGAAAGAGTGGTAGGAAAATTCCCCGGTTTGATTGCGCTCTGAAACTCGTCTGACGCCTGTTAATGCCTCATCGCTGGCAAGCCAGCTCCCACAAGGGAGTGCGTTTCAATTGTGGGAGCCAGCCTGCTGGCGATGAACGATGACGCGGACGTCAGGTTTGTGGGTCGACTCGATCCAGCGCTCGATTTACCGCCAGTTCGGCGAGCATGACGATTTGCTGGATGCCTAATACCGTGCTGCGCTGCGAACCGCTTAGCTCATTGGCGAAGTTGCTGGCGGCGGTGCTTGCCGAGGCTAATGACTCACAGGCGTGGGCGAGCAGGCTTTCGGTGTCGACCTCTGGGCGGACCATGAACATGGTGCTCGGTCGGCAGGGCTTTGCGGGTTCGGGGCACAGGTAGAAGTCGAGGGCGCGTTTGATGGCTTCGCGGTTTCGGGCCAGGTCTTCGGCGCGGAGGGCTTCTTCGAGTGGGGTGGTGGTTTCGTGGGGTGGGTCGGGGATCAGCTTGTCCAAAGTTCAACTCCTGCTACTGCAAGTGACGATGCCATCGTTCGCCGGATCTCACGCGGCGAAGAGGTGGCAGCTATGTGCAGGGTGAGATCCACCGGAGCAGGCAACCGGCCAGACCGAAGTCTGCCCGCACACAGCCGCCATAAAACAGGCAGCAGATTGAGCTGGCGCCAATTATCGTGGTGTTGGCGCTAGTTGCAAGCATTCCGGGGATCTCACGCCCGGTCGCTGAATTGGCAGCGACAGACAAAGCCTAGAGACCCGACGTCCGACGGACAACCTGAAAACTTTGTGGGAAGGTTCTGGTTATTCGACACATGATTAAACAGACAAAAGCAAACCCTCACCCTAGCCCTCTCCCAGAGGGAGAGGGGACTGACCGAGGTGTTTGGTGGATGTACGCCGACGTGAAATACCGAGTCGAATTCAGATTCTGAAACAGATCAAAAGCCCCTCACCCTCCCCTCACCCAGAGGAGAAGGGACTGACCGAGGTGTTTGGTGGATGTACGCCGACGTGAAATACCGAGTCGAATTCAGATTCTGAAACAGATCAAAAGCCCCTCACCCTCCCCTCACCCAGAGGAGAAGGGACTGACCGAGGTGTTTGGTGGATGTACGCCGACGTGAAATACCGAGTCGAATTCAGATTCTGAAACAGATCAAAAGCCCCTCACCCTCCCCTCACCCAGAGGAGAGGGGACTGACCGAGGTGTTTGGTGGATGTACGCCGACGTGAAATACCGAGTCGAATTCAGATCCTGAAAAGCCCAAAAATCGGCCCCCTCTCCCTCAGGAGAGGGCTGGGGGGTGGCGTTCCGATGAGGGGCGGATCCACCACAAAACCAACGCCGAACACCCGCTCTTCACCACTCAATAGGCCGAGTGTCAGCTCGCCTGCTCTTGATCTTGATCCACCGGCCCCGTCGGCAGGCTGAGTGGAGGGATTTATCCGGGAGTGGGAGCGCAGCGACCGTTCGACGAAGTCGAACACATCGAGAGGAGGTGCAGCGAAGCAAACCGGAGGCGATGCGCCCGGATCAATCCCGGAGCGAAGGAACCCCGAGCCTCAGCGAGTGGGCCGAACGTTGGGGCAAGCGTTTTTGGTTACTTTTTAGGCGTCTGTAAAAAGTGACCCGCCGTAAGGGCGGAACCGCCAGCCGCAGCACCCGAAGAAACGGATATTCACCGAGTCAGCCAGAGCATGGTCGCCTATAAGGGCGCCATCGCTGGCAAGCCAGCTCCCACAGTGGAATGAAGTCGCCCTCCAAATCGCAGGCAACAAAAAACCCGCAGACAATCACTCATCTGCGGGTTTCCTGTTTAAGCAGCAAGAAAGATCAGAAATCTTCCAGCCGCCACACCTCATAAGCCGGCGTCTCGTACGGATGACTGAGCTTCAACGCCGCCACAACAGCCACGATCAACTCATCCGCCACCACAAGCTCAACCTTCCATTCCTCAACCCGCTCAACCTGCCCCGCCTCGCCAATGAACGGCTGACTGCCGTCCAACGGTCGAAACTGGCCAGACCCAAGCACCTGCCAAGCACAGTGGTCATAGTCACCGATCCGCCCACCACCGGCAGCGAACACAGCCCCTTTGACCACCTCGACATGACTGTCAGGAACAAAAAACGCCAGCTTGTACACAGGCCTTAGTTCACCCAGACGCGCGCGTTACGGAACATGCGCATCCAAGGAGCATCCTCGGTCCAGTCTTCCGAACGCCACGAGTTCTGCACCGCGCGGAACACACGCTCCGGGTGCGGCATCATGATCGTCACGCGACCGTCGCGGCTGGTGAGGCCGGTGATCCCGCGCGGCGAACCGTTCGGGTTGGCCGGGTAGGCTTCGGTGACCTTGCCGTGGTTGTCGACGAAACGCATCGCCACGCAACCCGACAGATCGGCTTCCAGCAGTGCTTCTTCGCTGGAGAACTCGGCATGCCCTTCACCGTGAGCGATGGCGATCGGCATACGCGAGCCGGCCATGCCCTGCAGGAAGATCGAGTTCGATTCCTGGATCTGCACCATCGCTACACGCGCTTCGAACTGCTCGGAACGGTTACGCACGAAGTGCGGCCAGAACTCGCTGCCCGGAATCAGCTCGTGCAGGTTGGACATCATCTGGCAACCGTTGCACACGCCGAGGGTGAAGCTGTCGTTACGCTCGAAGAAGCCCTGGAACGCATCGCGGGCGCGGCTGTTGAACAGTGCCGATTTGGCCCAGCCTTCGCCGGCGCCGAGCACGTCGCCGTAGGAGAAACCACCGCAAGCCACCAGACCTTTGAACTCGTTCAGGTCGACACGGCCAGCGAGAATGTCGCTCATGTGCACGTCGATCGCGTTGAAACCGGCACGATCGAACGCGGCGGCCATTTCCACCTGACCGTTGACGCCCTGCTCACGCAGCACGGCCACCTGTGGGCGGATGCCTTTCTTGATGTAAGGCGCGGCGATGTCCTGGTTGACGTCGTAGCTCAGCTTGACGCTCAGGCCCGGGTTGTCTTCTTCCAGCAGCACGTCGAATTCTTGCTCGGCGCAGTCGGCGTTGTCACGCAGACGCTGGATCTGGTAGCTGGTCTCGGCCCACTGACGTTGCAGCAGACGACGCTGGCCTTCGAACACGGTGTCACCGTTGAAGGTGATATTGATCTGGCCATTGTTCATCGGCTGACCGATCACCGACACGCAGTCGCCCAGACCGGCCGCGCTGAATTGCGCGAGGATGTCTGGCGTTGCGTCCTGACGAACCTGGATCACGGCGCCCAGTTCTTCGTTGAACAGGATCGCGGCGATCTCTGCCGAGGACTCGGCAACGCTGTCGAGGTTCAGGCTCAGACCGCAGTGGCCGGCAAAGGCCATTTCCACCACGGAGGTCAGCAGACCACCGTCGGAACGGTCGTGGTAAGCCAGCAGGTGACCGTCGGCGTTGAGGCCCTGAATCACCGCGAAGAAGGCTTTCAGGTCTTCGGCGTCATCGACGTCCGGCGCGTGTTTGCCAAGCTTGCCGTGAACCTGTGCAAGGATCGAGGCGCCCATACGGTTCTGGCCGCGACCGAGGTCGATCAGGATCAGGTCGGTGGTGCCCTTGTCCATGCGCAGTTCCGGGGTCAGGGTCTGACGAATGTCAGCCACTGGCGCGAAACCGGTCACGATCAGCGACATCGGCGAGGTCACGGTTTTTTCTTCGCCGTTATCGTTCCAGCGGGTGGCCATGGACATTGAGTCCTTGCCCACCGGGATGGTGATGCCCAGCTCAGGGCACAGTTCCATGCCGACCGCTTTCACGGTGTCGTACAGACGCGCGTCTTCGCCCGGGTGGCCGGCAGCGGACATCCAGTTCGCCGACAGTTTGATGTCGGAGATCTTGTTGATGCGCGAAGCGGCAATGTTGGTCAGGGTTTCGCCGATGGCCATGCGGCCCGACGCCGGAGCGTCCAGCAGAGCCAGCGGAGTGCGCTCGCCCATCGCCATCGCTTCACCGGTGTAGACGTCGAAGCTGGTGGCGGTGACGGCAACGTCGGCCACCGGAACCTGCCATGGGCCAACCATCTGGTCACGGGCCACGAGGCCGGTGATGGTGCGGTCGCCGATGGTGATCAGGAAGCTCTTGCTCGCCACGGCCGGGTGATGCAGAACGCGCTCGATGGACTCGCTGATGTCGAGGTTCGACGGATCGAAGTCATCGCCCAGTTCTGCTTCACGAACCACCGAACGGTGCATGCGCGGGGCTTTGCCCAGCAACACTTCCAGTGGCATGTCCACCGGGTTGTTGCCGAAGTGGCTGTCGGTCACGGTCAGTTGCGGTTCGGCGGTGGCTTCACCGACTACTGCAAACGGGCAGCGCTCGCGTTCGCAGATCGCCTGGAAGCGCTCGAAGTCTTCAGGGCCGACCGCCAGAACGTAACGCTCCTGGGATTCGTTGGACCAGATTTCGTGCGGGGCCATGCCCGGCTCGTCGTTTGGAATATTGCGCAGTTCGAAACGGCCACCGCGGTCGCCGTCGTTGACCAGTTCCGGGAAGGCGTTGGACAGACCGCCCGCACCCACGTCGTGGATGAAGCTGATCGGGTTCTTGTCGCCCAGCTGCCAGCAACGGTCGATGACTTCCTGGCAGCGACGCTCCATTTCAGGGTTTTCACGCTGTACGGAAGCGAAGTCCAGATCTGCCGAGCTGGTGCCAGTGGCCATGGAAGAAGCGGCGCCGCCACCCAGACCGATGAGCATCGCCGGGCCGCCGAGCACGATCAGCTTGGAGCCGACCACGATCTCGCCTTTCTTGACGTGTTCTTCGCGGATGTTGCCCATGCCGCCGGCCAACATGATCGGCTTGTGGTAACCGCGAACCTCGTCACCGTGCGGGGTGGTGATCGACTGTTCGAAGGTACGGAAGTAGCCGGTCAGGGCCGGACGGCCGAATTCGTTGTTGAACGCGGCGCCGCCGAGCGGGCCCTCGATCATGATGTCCAGTGCGGTAACGATGCGCTCCGGCTTGCCGTACGGCACTTCCCACGGCTGTTCGAAGCCCGGGATTTGCAAGTTCGATACGGTGAAACCGGTCAGGCCGGCCTTTGGCTTGGCGCCGCGACCGGTTGCACCTTCGTCGCGGATCTCGCCACCGGAACCGGTGGATGCGCCCGGGAACGGGGCAATCGCAGTCGGGTGGTTGTGGGTTTCAACCTTCATCAGGATGTGCACCGGCTCCTGCACCGCGCCGTACTGGCGGGTTTCCGGATCCGGGAAGAAGCGGCCGGCGACGTTGCCGACGATCACCGAAGCGTTGTCCTTATAAGCGGACAACACGCCTTCGTTGTGCATCTGATAGGTGTTCTTGATCATGCCGAACAGGCTTTTTTCCTGGCTCTCTCCGTCAATATCCCAACTGGCGTTGAAGATCTTGTGGCGGCAGTGCTCGGAGTTGGCCTGGGCGAACATCATCAGTTCGATGTCGTGCGGGTTGCGCTTGAGACCGTTGAAGGCGTTGACCAGATAGTCGATCTCGTCTTCGGCCAGGGCCAGGCCCAGCTCGGTGTTGGCCTTTTCCAGCGCGGCGCGGCCGCCACCAAGGATGTCGATCGCGGTCAGCGGCTTCGGTTCGGCGTGGCTGAACAGACCGGCGGCCTGTTCCAGATTGCCCAGGACAATCTGGGTCATGCGGTCATGCAGCACGTCGGCAATCTGCTGCGCTTCGGTGTCGCTGAACTGGCCGGCCACGTAGAACGCGATGCCGCGCTCCAAGCGCTGGATCTTGCTCAGGCCGCAGTTGCGGGCGATGTCGCTGGCCTTGCTCGACCATGGCGAGATGGTGCCGAAACGCGGCAACACCAGAAACAGACGGCCGGTCGGCTCTTGTACCGGAACGCTTGGACCGTACTTCAGAAGGCGCGCAAGCACCTGCTGTTCGTCGCCGGTCAGGACGCCGGTGACTTCGGCGAAGTGAGCGAATTCAGCATACAGGCCACTGACAGCTGGAACCTTCTGGCTCAGTTGCTCAAGGAGTTTGCTGTGGCGAAAGGCAGAAAGGGCAGGAGCGCCGCGCAGGATCAACATCTTCGGGACAGCCTCGGGAAGGGGTGTGCTTTGAGGCCGTGCATTCTAGCCTAAACCGCCCTCAACATCACCCGAAACGCTACGCACGGTTGCACTCGGGTATCAATCTGTGTTTCTGCCTTTGAAGTCAGATTTATCGACTTGGCAACGCCGGCTTATTTTTACTGTAACAAAATGCCCTTGAGCCCCATTTCTGCGGGGTTTCGTCCGGTTTTGTGATCTCTAGCAGACAAGCCCTTCACTGTCGAGATATGGCGCCCGCAGCCGTTTGCGTATACTGCGCAGATGTTTTTCCCAACGGCTTTGCGTCCGCGGTACGCCAAATGGCTGATCGCAACCGGACTCTTCCTGATGCTCGGTGGTTGTGTTGATAAACCCAACACACTCGAGCGCGTAAAGGAGGATGGTGTGCTGCGGGTGATTACCCGTAACAGCCCCGCCACCTACTTTCAGGATCGCAGCGGTGAAACCGGCTTCGAATACGAGCTGGTGAAGCGCTTCGCCGACGATTTGGGGGTCGAGCTGAAGATCGAGACCGCCGACAACCTCGACGACTTGTTCGACCAGATCGGTAAACCGAACGGCCCGGTACTGGCAGCGGCCGGCCTGGTCAGCAGTGAAAATCGCAAGAAGCAGGTGCGGTTCTCCCACGCCTACCTCGAAGTCACCCCGCAGATCATTTATCGCAACGGCCAGTCGCGGCCGACCGATCCCGGCGATCTGGTCGGCAAGAAGATCATGGTGCTCAAGGGCAGCACCCACGCCGAACAACTGGCCGAACTGAAAAAGAAATTTCCCGGTATCGAGTACGAAGAATCCGACGCGGTGGAAGTGGTCGATCTGTTGCGCATGGTCGATGAAGGTCAGATCGACCTGACACTGGTCGATTCCAATGAAGTGGCGATGAACCAGGTGTACTTCACCAACATCCGCGTGGCCTTCGACCTCGGCGACGCGCGCAGCCAGAGCTGGGCAGTGGCCGCCGGCGAAGACAACAGCCTGCTCAACGAGATCAACGCCTACCTCGACAAGGTGCAGAAGAACGGCACCTTGCAGCGCCTGAAAGACCGTTATTACGGCCACGTCGATGTCCTCGGCTACATGGGCGCCACCACGTTCGCCCAGCACTTGCAGCAGCGCCTGCCCAAGTACGAGCAACACTTCAAGAACTACGCGAAAAAAGAGAAAGTCGACTGGCGCCTGCTGGCGGCCATTGGTTATCAGGAATCGCTGTGGCAACCGGCCGTCACATCCAAGACCGGAGTGCGCGGGTTGATGATGCTGACCCAGAACACGGCGCAGGCGATGGGCGTGTCCAACCGCCTCGATCCGAAGCAGAGCATCATGGGCGGCGCCAAGTACCTGGCGTATATGAAGGATCAGCTCGACGATTCGATCAAGGAACCGGACCGCACCTGGTTTGCACTGGCGGCGTACAACGTCGGCAGCGGTCACCTCGATGACGCACGCAAACTGACGGCCAAGGAAGGGTTGAACCCGGATAAATGGCTGGATGTGAAGAAGATCCTGCCGCGCCTGTCGCAGAAGCAGTGGTACAGCAAGACCCGCTACGGTTACGCTCGCGGTGGCGAGCCAGTGCATTTCGTGGCGAACATCCGTCGCTACTACGACATCCTCACCTGGGTGACCCAGCCGCAGCTTGAAGGCGACCAGGTGGCCGAGGGCAATCTGCACGTGCCGGGGATCGACAAATCCAAACCGGCTCAAGAGCCTGCCCCGCTTTAACCAACACCCCAAATCAATTGTAGGCGTGAGCCTGCTCGCACCTACAGGTGTTGTGTGTGGTTGCTTAGTGCTTGGCGGCAGCCAGAATCAGCGCTTTCATCTCGGACACAGCGGACTTGAAGCCGACGAACAACGCATGTGCCACCAGCGCATGGCCGATGTTCAGTTCGTTGATACCCTTGATCGCTGCCACGGCTTCAACGTTGTGATAGTGCAGGCCATGCCCAGCGTTGACGATCAGGCCCTGCGCCAGACCAAACGCCACACCGTCCGCCACCCGCTTCAATTCTTCAGCGACGTCGGTCGGTGTTTCGGCATCGGCATAACGCCCGGTGTGCAGTTCGATGGCCGGTGCGCCAACGCGCTTCGACGCGGCAATCTGACGCTCGTCGGCATCAATGAACAGCGACACTTCGCTCCCCATCTTCGACAGACGCTCAACCGCTGCCTTGATGCGTTCCTCCTGCCCCGCTACATCCAGACCGCCTTCGGTGGTCAGCTCCTGACGGGTTTCCGGCACCAGGCAAATATGCGCCGGGCGGATGCGCTCAGCGAACGCCATCATTTCTTCGGTGACACCCATTTCGAAGTTCATGCGGGTCTGCAGCACGTCCTTGAGCAGCAAGACATCGCGCTCCTGAATGTGCCGGCGGTCTTCGCGCAGGTGCACGGTGATGCCGTCGGCGCCCGCCTCTTCCGCGTCCAGTGCCGCCTTGACCGGGTCCGGGTAGCGCGTGCCACGGGCCTGACGCAGGGTGGCGACGTGGTCGATGTTCACGCCAAGAAGAATGCGATTGCTGGTGGTCACGGGTGCGCTCCTGAAATGAGAGATTCGGCGCACAGCATACGGGGTGATCAGGGCTTGCGAAACAGTTCGCGACTCACGAGCGGACGGCCGCCCAGATGCACCGCCAGTGCCTGACGCATCAAGCGCTTGGCGGCAGACAGTGCGCCGGGGGCGGACCAGTCGGCTTCGGCCATGGCCAGCAGCTCGGTGCCGTTGAACAGGCCTGGCTGCAACAGAAAGACTCGCTCAAGACCGGCATCGACCTGCAGACGATAGAGACCGTCTGGCGCGACAGACTCGCCATGGATGTCGGTGTTCAGGGCAAAGCCGTAACCGAGATCGTCGAGCAACCGCCACTCGAAGGAGCGCAGCAACGGCTCCAGCGGTCGGCCCTCGGCCAGAGCCAATAAGGTCGCCGCGTAATGATCGAACACGCCAGGGTGCGGATCTTCAGCCGGCAGCAGACGGATCAGCAATTCGTTGAGATAGAGGCCGCTGAACAGCGCCTCGCCGACCATCCAGGTCGCATTGCCAGCACTTTCCATGCGCCCGACATTCTTCAGTTCACCCTTGCCACGAAACTCCACTTCCAGCGGCACGAACGGCCGCGCCAGCGTCCCGGCCTTGCCCCGTGCACTGCGCAACACCGCCCGCAGCCGCCCTTGGGGCGTGAGGAAATCCACCAAGGCGCTGGTTTCGCGGTAGGCCCGACTGTGCAGGACGTAGGCGGGTTGGGCGGGAGGTGGTGTTGAGGACATGGAGCTCTCATTGATAAAAACGCGGCTTTATATTCACCCCAAAAACCAATGTGGGAGCGAGCTTGCTCGCGAATTCGGTGTGACAGTCAACATCAATGCTGAATGTTACATCCTCTTCGCGAGCAAGCTCGCTCCCACAGTGGGTATCGGTGTTCTCTGGATCGGTGATTATAGGTCGCCGTAACCCAGCGAACGCAGTGCACGCTCGTCGTCGGACCAGCCGCCCTTCACCTTGACCCACAGGTTGAGCATGATCTTGGAGTCGAACAGCAGCTCCATGTCCTTGCGCGCTTCGGTGCCGATGCGTTTGATGCGCTCGCCCTTGTCGCCAATGATGATCTTCTTCTGTCCGTCACGCTCAACGAGGATCAGCGCGTGAATGTGCAGGGTTTTGCCCTGCTGCTTGAACTCTTCGATCTCGACGGTGATCTGGTACGGCAGCTCGGCGCCCATCTGGCGCATGATTTTCTCGCGCACCAGTTCGGCGGCGAGGAAACGGCTGCTGCGGTCGGTGATCTGGTCTTCCGGGAAGAAGTGATCGTTCTCCGGCAGATGATCGGCAATGACCTTTTCCAGCGCTTCGAGGTTATGCCCGTGCTGCGCGGAAATCGGGATGATCTGCGCGTTCGGCAGCTGTTCCTGCAACCACGACAGGTGCGGCATCAGCTCGGCCTTGTCTTCGATGCGGTCGGTCTTGTTCAGCGCAACGATCAGCGGGCCGGTCACGTACTGCACGCGCTCCAGGACCATCTGGTCTTCTTCGGTCCACTTGGTGCGGTCGACCACGAAGATCACCACGTCGACGTCTTTCAACGCCGCCGAAGCGGTCTTGTTCATGTAGCGGTTCAGGGCCTTTTCGCCACCCTTGTGCATGCCGGGGGTGTCGACGTAGATCGCCTGCACGTCACCCTCGGTCTTGATTCCGAGCATGTTGTGACGGGTGGTCTGCGGCTTGCGCGAGGTGATCGCCAGCTTCTGGCCGAGGATGTGGTTCAGCAGCGTCGACTTGCCGACGTTGGGACGGCCGACGATGGCAACGTAGCCACAGCGAGTTGCGTTTGTATCAGTCATTGCCATTCTCCACGCCCAGGGCAATCAGTGCTGCGGCGGCCGCTACCTGTTCGGCAATGCGACGGCTTACACCCTGACCCCGGCTTTTTTCATTCAGTAAGACCACTTCGCATTCGACGAAGAAGGTTCGGCAGTGCGGTTCACCCTGGATATCCACCACTTCGTAGCGTGGCAGTTCGCAACCACGCGATTGCAGATGTTCCTGCAGGCGGGTCTTGGGATCCTTGTTGGTGTCGACCAGCGTCAGGCCTTCGAACTCGCCAGCCAGCCAGGCCAGAACGCGTTCGCGCGCCATTTCCATGCCGGCGTCGAGATAGATCGCACCGATCAAGGCTTCGAGGGCATCGGCCAGAATCGACTCGCGACGGAAGCCGCCGCTTTTCAACTCACCGGATCCCAGTCGCAAGTAATCGCCAAGGTCAAAACCGCGCGCCAGTACGGCCAGCGTCTCACCTTTCACCAGGCGTGCGCGCAAACGCGACAACTGGCCTTCGCGGGCCAGCGGGAAGCGATCGAACAGCGCCTCGCCGGCGACGAAATTGAGGATGGCATCGCCGAGGAATTCCAGGCGTTCGTTGTTACGCCCGGCAAAGCTGCGATGCGTGAGGGCCAGGAGCATCAGCTCCTGATCCTTGAAGGTGTAACCGAGCTGGCGCTCGAGACGGCTTAGAGAAACGCTCACGGTTTACCCACGCTGAGTTCGTGGCTGGATTCCACCGCCATCGCCGGGGTACGGCGCAGGCCTGGGACAATTAACGCTGTGTTCAAAAATGACGTCCTGAATATCGTGGCTTCATGCCCTGGCGCCGATTTGTGTCGACTCCAGAAATGCATTCGGCGCTGTGGTCAACAGCGCCGTGATTGATTACTTGATCAGGCCAACCCGCGAGAAATTCGGCAGGTGGCTGAGTTTCGGTTCCGGCCAGCTCATCCAGACAGCGAAGGCTTTGCCGACGATATTCTGGTCGGGAACCATGCCCAGCAGATCCTTGGGAATGTTCGGATCATCCCAGTAACGACTGTCGTTCGAGTTGTCGCGGTTGTCGCCCATCATGAAGTAGTGCCCGGCCGGCACTGTCCACGAACGGTCCGGGGTCGCGCGGTAGCGGCTCATTTCCTTGCGGATCAAGTGCTCGGCGGCACCGAGTTTTTCCTTGTAGAGCTCTGCGCTGCCCAGCGTGCCCGGCTCGGAGCCGACCAGTTGCTCGGCAATCGACTCGCCGTTGACGAGCAGACGCTTGTCAGCGGTGTAACGTACCGTGTCGCCCGGCAGGCCGACTACACGCTTGATGTAGTTGACGTTCGGGTCGCTTGGATAGCGGAACACCATGACATCGCCACGCTGTGGATCACCGACTTCGATGATTTTCTTGTCGATCACCGGCAGGCGGATCCCGTAAGAAAACTTGTTCACCAGAATGAAGTCGCCAACGTCCAGGGTAGGCTTCATCGAACCGGAAGGGATCTGGAACGGTTCCACCAGGAACGAACGCAGCACCAGCACGATGAACAACACCGGGAAGAACGACTTGCCGTATTCAACCAGCAGCGGCTCTTTGTTCAGCTTTTCGACCACCACGGGTTCGGGCTGGCTGACACTGCCTTGATAAGAGGCAATGGCAGCACGCCGACGCGGCGCCAGGAACAGCAGATCGAGCAACGCCAACAGGCCGCAGACGAACACGGCGATGACCAGCAACAGCGGGAAATTTAGTGACATAGGACCTGACTATTCCAACCTGAGCACGGCAAGGAAGGCTTCTTGTGGAATTTCCACGTTGCCGACCTGCTTCATGCGTTTCTTACCGGCCTTTTGCTTCTCAAGCAGTTTCTTCTTACGGCTTACGTCACCGCCGTAGCATTTGGCCAATACGTTCTTTCTGAGCGCCTTGACGGTTGTCCGGGCGACGATCTGACCACCGATAGCGGCCTGGATCGCTACGTCGAACATCTGACGAGGAATCAGTTCTTTCATCTTCTCGGTCAACTGGCGACCTTTGAAGTGCGAGTTGTCACGGTGCACGATCAACGCCAGAGCATCGACCTTGTCACCGTTGATCAGCACGTCCAGTTTCACCAGATTAGCCGATTGGTAACGATCGAAATGGTAATCCAGCGAAGCATAGCCGCGGCTGGTGGATTTGAGGCGGTCAAAGAAGTCCAGGACCACTTCGTTCATCGGCAGGTCGTAAGTGACCTGTACCTGATTGCCGAGGAACAGCATGTCGACTTGAACGCCGCGCTTCTCAATGCACAGGGTGATGACGTTGCCCAGGTGCTCCTGCGGCACGAGGATGTTGGCGCGCACGATCGGCTCGCGCATGTCCTCGATCGCCGAGACGTCTGGCAGCTTCGACGGGTTGTCGACGTAAATCGTTTCACCGGTTTTCAGCACCAGCTCGAAAATTACCGTCGGTGCCGTGGTGATCAGGTCCAGGTCGTATTCGCGCTCGAGGCGCTCCTGGATGATCTCCATGTGCAGCATGCCGAGGAAGCCGCAACGGAAACCGAAGCCCAGGGCGTCGGAGCTTTCCGGGGTGTATTGCAGCGACGAGTCGTTGAGGGTCAGCTTCTGCAGGGCTTCGCGGAAGTCCTCGAAGTCGTCGGAGCTGACCGGGAACAGACCGGCGTAAACCTGTGGCTGGATGCGTTTGAAGCCGGGCAGTACCGGGACATCCGGGGTCGAACTCAGGGTCAGGGTGTCACCGACCGGTGCACCGTGAATGTCCTTGATGCTGGCGATGATGAAGCCCACTTCGCCGGCCTTCAGGTCAGCGGTGGCGGTGTGTTTCGGGTTGAACACACCGACGCTGTCGACCAGGTGCACCTTACCGGTGGACTTGACGAGGATTTTGTCGCCCTTCTTCACGCGGCCATGCCGCACACGCACCAGGGAGACAACGCCCAGGTAGTTGTCGAACCAGGAGTCGATGATCAGCGCTTGCAGCGGATCTTCGATATTGCCGGTCGGCGCAGGAATGGTGGCGACCAGACGCTCGAGCACTTCGTCGACACCCAGGCCCGTCTTGGCGCTGCAGGTGACGGCGTCGGTGGCGTCAATGCCGATGATCTTTTCGATCTCGTCTTTGACGCGATCAGGCTCGGCCTGTGGCAGGTCGATCTTGTTCAGCACCGGCATGACCTCGAGGCCCTGCTCGATGGCGGTGTAGCAGTTGGCCACGGACTGGGCTTCAACGCCCTGACCCGCGTCGACCACCAGCAAGGCACCTTCACACGCCGCCAGGGAACGGCTGACTTCGTAGGTGAAGTCGACGTGCCCCGGGGTGTCAATGAAGTTCAGCTGGTAGGTAACGCCGTCTTTGGCTTTGTAATAGAGGGTAACGCTGTGGGCCTTGATGGTGATCCCGCGTTCGCGCTCCAGATCCATGGAATCCAGTACCTGGGCTTCCATTTCACGCTCGGCCAGGCCACCGCACATCTGGATGAAACGGTCAGCCAGCGTCGACTTGCCATGGTCAATGTGGGCGATGATGGAGAAATTGCGGATATGACTCAAATCACTCACGGATCAACACTCAAAAAGGCTGCAGGCTTGGCCCGCCGAAAAATAGCCGGGAATTGTACCTGATACACGACGCAAGCGTCACGTTCGCCTGTCACCCGGATTGCATACGAAAACGCCCCGATCTGTCGACCGAGGCGTTTTCAAAGTCAAGGCACTGACAACAACAGGGCCATCAACCGGCCCGTCGCAGCAGCCAGACACCCGCCAGCCCACACACGCTGGCCGGCACCAGCACCGCGAACAGCGGCGAGAAACCGAATACCAGGCTTGAAGGCCCCAGCAGATCCTGAACGATGCGGAAGGTAAACCCGACCAGCACGCCGGTGAAGACCCGCTGGCCCAGGGTCACGGAACGCAACGGGCCAAAGATGAAGGAAATCGCCATCAGCACCAGGGCGGCGGTGACCAGCGGCTGCAACACCTTGACCCAAAATGCCAGCCAGTAACGACCGTTGCTCAGGCCCTGCTCGGCCAGATAGTGGATGTACCCCCACAGACCGCTGATCGACAGCGATTCAGGCGCCATCACTACGGTGCTGAGCAATTGCGGGCTCAGGGCAACATTCCAGCGTTCGGTCGGCGCATTCAGGACTTCAGTGCTGCGCTCATGAAACACAGTGGTCGCGACATCGGAGAGTTCCCAGTAAGTGCCGTCGAACTCGGCCTTTTTGGCAAAGCTCGAACTCAGCAGATGACGCTCCTTGTCGAATTGATAACGGGTCACGCCATACAGCAGGCCGTTGGGTTGCACGGCGTTGATGTGGATGAACTCGTCACCCTGACGGTGCCACATACCGTGCTTGGCGCTCTGCGCGTCGCCGCTGCCCTGGGCCAGCGAGCGGTTGGCCTGGGCCATGCTCTCGGTGGCCGGCGCAACGTATTCGCCGATCAGCACGCCCGCCAGCATCAGGACGAACATCGGTTTCATCACCGCCCAGACGATGCGCCCGATGGACACACCGGCCGCACGCATGACCGTCAGTTCGCTGCTGCTGGCCAGACTGCCGAGGCCGATCAGGCAGCCGATCAACGCTGCCATCGGCAGCATTTCGTAGAGACGGCGTGGCGCGGTCAGCAATACAAAGCTCAGGACATCGACCAGCGTGTAGGTTTCGCTGACATCGCCCATCTCGTCGATGAAGGCGAACAGCGTCGCCAGGCCCAGAATGATAGCCAGCACGGCGATGATCGCCACGAACACACTGCTGCCGATGTAGCGGTCGAGTTTAACCACGAGCCACCTCCAGCGCAGCGGAACGACGGCTGGCCAGCTTCAGGCGCAGAGGTTCCCAGTACAACAGGCCGAGGCCAATGCCCAGGAAGATCGCGTGCACCCACCACAAGCCCAGGGCCGGCGGCAACTTGCCCTTTTCAAGGGCGCCGCGAGCGGCAATCAGGATGGTCAGGTAAGCCATATAAAGAAGAATCGCCGGCAGCAGCTTGAGGAAACGCCCTTGACGCGGGTTGACGCGCGACAGCGGCACCGCCATCAGGGTCACGATAAAGACCAGAAGTGGCAGGGACAGGCGCCATTGCAGCTCGGCCCTCGAGCGAATGTCATCGCTGCCCAGCAGAGTCGACGTCGCCATCGCATCGCGGTCTGTTACCTCTTCGCTGACTTCCGGCTTGGGCAACTGTACGCCGTAGGTTTCGTAGTGGATCGCCCGATAATCAGCCTGACCCGGGCTGCCGTCATAGCGGTAGCCATTGTCGAGAATCAGGTAACGGGTGCCATCCGGACGCGCTTCCTGACGACCCTTCTCGGCCACCAGCACGGAAATACCGCGATCCTTCTGATCGGCACCGAGGTTTTTCTGCGAGATGAACACACTGCCGAGGTTGACGCGATCGTCGCTCAGGGTTTCGGTGTAGGTCACCCGGGTACCATCGCGCAGGGCCTGGAAGCGACCCGGCTCGAGGGTATCGAATTCGGTCAGGGCGTCCTGCTTGTTCAGCAGCAACTGGAACTGGTTGGCGCCTTGCGGGGCCAGACCCAGGCTCAGCCAGGCCACCACCAGCGCGACCAGCGTGGCCGGGAACAGGGTCATGCGAAACAGCTTCTGCTGGCTCATGCCGGTGGCCGAGAGCACGGTCATTTCGCTTTCCAGGTACAACCGACCGTAAGCCAGCAGGATCCCGAGGAACAGGCCCAGCGGCAGGATCAGCTGCAGGAAGCCCGGCAGGCGATAGCCCATGATCAGGAACAGCGAGCCCGGATCGAGCTGGCCGGCAGCGGCCTGGGACAGGTATTTGATGAAGCGACCGCTCATGATGATGACCAGCAGCACGGCACTCACGGCGCTGAGGGTCAACAGGACTTCGCGGGACAGATAACGGAAGACGATCAAACCAGACACTCCAGGGTTGTCAGGCTAAGGCGGCCAAACAAGCAAACACTTCGACCGGCCCGCAACGCAGAGCCGTCGAAAAAAGATGCGGCATTATCCTGTGATTGAGGGCGCCTGTCACTGCGCACACTCATCCGCACGCGTAATACGTTGAAGATCGTACAACCGAGGGTTGTCAGGCGCGGGGAGCGAGGTTCAAACTGCGGCCCTTGTCGCAGGCTTTGGCCTGCGCCTCTTCTATCTATAAGCAGGCGAGTGCGGACACCGTCGAACGCCTGCGTGTTGACCATTCATTCAGGGATCCGGACATGGAACTGGTTGTAAAAAGCGTTAGCCCAGAAACGTTGAAAACCGCCACCCTGGTGGTTGCCGTCGGCGAAGGCCGCAAACTCGGCACCGCCGCCAGACAGGTCGACGAGTTGAGCGGTGGCGCGATCAGCGCCGTACTCAAGCGTGGCGATCTGGCCGGCAAGGTCGGCCAGAGCCTGCTGCTGCACAGCCTGCCGAACCTGAAAGCCGAGCGCGTGCTGCTGGTCGGCGTGGGCAAGGATGAAGAACTCGGCGACCGTCCGTTCCGCAAAATCGTAGCCGGCATCCTCAACACCCTCAAAGGCCTGGGCGGCAGCGATGCCGTGCTGGCGCTGGATGAAGTCATCGTAAAAAACCGCGACAGCTACGGCAAGACCCGTCTGCTGGCGGAAACCCTGGTGGACGGCAAATACACCTTCGACCAGTTCAAGAGCCAGAAAGCCGAACCGCGCGCCCTGAAGAAAATCACCCTGCTGACCATCAAGGCTGCTCAAGCCGAAGTGCAACGCGCCGTGAATCACGCCACCGCGATCGCCAACGGCATGGCCTTCACCCGTGATCTGGGTAACCTGCCACCGAACATCTGCCACCCGACGTTCCTCGGCGAGCAAGCCAAGAACCTCGGCAAGGAATTCAAGGATCTGAAAGTCGAAGTCCTCGACGAGAAGAAGATCAAATCCCTGGGCATGGGCTCGTTCTACGCCGTCGGCCAGGGCAGCGCCCAGCCGCCACGCCTGATCGTCATGCAGTACAACGGTGGCAAGAAGTCCGAGAAGCCATACGCACTGGTCGGTAAAGGCATCACTTTCGACACCGGCGGCATCAGCCTGAAGCCGGGCGCCGGCATGGACGAGATGAAATACGACATGGGCGGCGCCGCCAGCGTGTTCGGCACCCTGCGTGCCGTGCTTGAGCTGAAACTGCCGATCAACCTGGTGTGCATCCTCGCCTGCGCCGAAAACATGCCGAGCGGCAACGCTTCGCGTCCGGGCGACATCGTCACCACCATGAGCGGCCAGACCGTGGAAATCCTCAACACCGACGCCGAAGGCCGTCTGGTGCTGTGCGACGCGCTGACCTATTCCGAGCGCTTCAAGCCACAAGCAGTGATCGACATTGCGACCCTGACCGGCGCTTGCGTCGTGGCACTGGGTGCACACACTTCCGGCCTGCTGGGCAACAACGACGAACTGATCGAGCAACTGCTCAGCGCCGGTAAAACCGCTGACGACCGCGCCTGGCAACTGCCGCTGTTCGACGAGTACCAGGAGCAACTGGACAGCCCGTTCGCCGACATCGCCAACATTGGCGGGCCGAAGGCCGGCACCATCACCGCCGCGTGCTTCCTGTCGCGCTTCACCAAGAACCTGAACTGGGCGCACCTGGACATCGCCGGCACCGCCTGGACCAGCGGCGGCAAGGACAAGGGCGCCACCGGCCGTCCGGTTCCACTGCTGACCCAGTACCTGCTGGACCGCGCCAAAGCCTGAAACCGATGACGTGCGGCGGCGTCACTGAACGGTGGCGCCGCCCGCACATCAGGAACCGTAATGACCAAAGTCGACTTTTATATCCTGCCCAGCGCCGATCCGTCCGCGCGCCTGGATTTTGCCTGCAAGCTCACCGAGAAAGCCTGGCGCATGGGCCACCGCATCTATCTGCATTGCAGCGATGTTGCCCAGCGTGATGATCTCGATGCGCGCCTGTGGGCGTTCAAGGGCGAAAGTTTCGTGCCGCACGGTCCCGCCGACAGCGAACCGGACGGCTTGATCGTATTGGGCCTGGGTGACGACTGCGGTCAACATCAGGACCTGCTGGTCAATCTCGACCTGAAAGTCCCGGCCTTCGCCAGCAAATTCGCCCGCGTGGCGGAGGTGGTGGTGGAAGATCCGACGATTCGCGCGGCGGCACGGGAGAGTTTCCGTTTCTACCGCGAACAGGGCTATCCTCTGCAAGACCACCGTTTACAGCGACTCTGAGTACGCCGATGGACACTCCAAAACCGCTGCAAAAGTCTGCGCACCTGCTGGACGATCTCGAATCGATCCGCCAGTTGCTCGGCGATGACAACCTGCAACCGCCGCTGCTGACCGATACGGTCGATGAAGGCGAACAGGAACAGATTCCGATGTTGTTCGACCCGGTCGTCAGCGAACCGCCAGCCGTCGAACCCCCTCCCGCCCCCGTTGCACCCGCCGCACAACCTGCTGCGCCCGCTGCCAAAGGCCCGGACGCCCTGCTCCACCTGGACAGCGAACTGCGCGCCGCCGCGCAATTGATCATGCAAGACGTGATTGACGACTTCGCGCCGCACATCGAAACCGAAATCAAACGCCGCCTCGACGCGCGGATGGAACGGCTGCTCAGCCAGTACGAATAACCCCAATCCCCTGTGGGAGGCAGCCTGCTGGCGATAGCATCAGTGCGGTTCTGCGGAAAAACCGCGGTGATGCTATCGCCAGCAGGCTGGCTCCCACATTTTAGATCTCCACCCGGCCCGCCCCGCTCGCCCTCGGCCCCATGCCCCGCTATACTTCCCGGCTTTTCCTGAATAAATGCCAATAGGGTCCCGCCGCGCATGGATAAGACCTACCAGCCGCACGCCATTGAAACTTCCTGGTACAACACCTGGGAGTCCGAGAACTATTTCGCACCGCAAGGCGCGGGCGATTCCTACACCATCATGATCCCGCCGCCGAACGTCACCGGCAGCCTGCACATGGGTCACGGTTTCAACAACGCGATCATGGACGCCCTGATCCGTTTCCGCCGCATGCAGGGTCGCAACACCCTGTGGCAGCCGGGCACCGACCACGCCGGTATCGCCACGCAGATGCTGGTGGAGCGTCAACTGGAAGCCACCGGCCAGAACCGTCATGACCTGGGCCGCGAAAAATTCCTCGAGAAAGTCTGGGAGTGGAAGGATCAGTCCGGTGGCAACATCAGCCGTCAGATCCGCCGCCTCGGTTCGTCCGTGGACTGGAGCCGCGAGCGCTTCACCATGGACGACGGTCTCTCGGAAGCGGTCAAAGAAGCCTTCGTGCGCCTGCACGAGGACGGCCTGATCTACCGCGGCAAGCGTCTGGTCAACTGGGACACCAAGCTGCACACGGCGATTTCCGACCTCGAAGTGGAAAACCACGACGAGAAAGGTTTCCTGTGGAACCTCAAGTACCCGCTGGCCGACGGCGCGAAAACCGCTGAAGGTAACGATTTCCTGATCGTCGCGACCACCCGCCCGGAAACCATGCTCGGCGACTCCGCCGTCGCGGTTAACCCGAACGATGAGCGCTACAAAGCCCTGATCGGCAAGTTTGTCGAGCTGCCACTGCTTGGCCGCCGCATCCCGATCATCGCCGACGATTACTGCGACCCTGAATTCGGCACCGGCTGCGTGAAAATCACCCCGGCTCACGATTTCAACGACTACGAAGTCGGCAAGCGCCACAACCTGCCGTTGCTGAACATCTTCGACAAGAACGCCAACGTGCTGCCAGCGGCCCAGGTGTTCAACCTCGACGGCACACTGAACGACAGCATCGACGGCAAGATCCCGGCTGAATTCGCCGGTCTCGAGCGTTTCGAAGCGCGTAAGCAGATCGTGGCTGCGTTCGACGCCGCCGGCCTGCTGGTCAGCGTCAACGATCACGCGCTGAAAGTGCCGAAAGGCGATCGCTCCGGCACCATCATCGAGCCGTGGCTGACCGACCAGTGGTATGTGTCGACCAAACCGCTGGCCGAGCCAGCGATTGCTGCCGTTGAAGACGGTCGCATCCAGTTCGTGCCGAAACAGTACGAAAACATGTACTTCTCGTGGATGCGCGACATCCAGGACTGGTGCATCAGCCGTCAGCTGTGGTGGGGCCACCGGATTCCGGCCTGGTACGACGAGTCGGGCAAGGTCTATGTAGGCCGCGACGAAGCGGAAGTGCGTGCCAAGCACAACCTCGGCCCGGACGTTGCGCTGCAACAGGACAACGACGTACTCGACACCTGGTTCAGTTCGGGCCTGTGGACCTTCTCGACGCTGGGCTGGCCGGAAAAGACCGAGTTCCTGAAGAAATTCCACTCCACCGACGTGCTGGTGACCGGTTTCGACATCATTTTCTTCTGGGTTGCCCGGATGATCATGCTGACCATGCACCTGATCAAGAACGAGGACGGCACCCCGCAGGTGCCGTTCAAGACCGTCTATGTACACGGTCTGGTGCGTGATGGTCAGGGCCAGAAGATGTCCAAGTCCAAGGGTAACGTCCTCGACCCGCTGGACATCATCGACGGTATTGAGCTTGAAGCGCTGGTGCAGAAACGCACCTCGGGCATGATGCAGCCGAAACTGGCGAAGAAGATCGAGAAGCAGACCCGCGACGAGTTCGCCGACGGCATCGCCAGCTACGGCACCGACGCCCTGCGCTTCACTTTCTGCTCGCTGGCTTCCACCGGTCGCGACATCAAGTTCGACATGGGCCGCGTCGAAGGCTATCGCAACTTCTGCAACAAGATCTGGAACGCCGCGCGTTATGTTCTGGACAAGGGCGAAGACTGCGGCCAGAACGGCGAAGCCTACGAGCTGTCGCTGGCGGATCGCTGGATCATCTCGCAACTGCAACGCACCGAAGCCGAAGTGACCCGTCAACTGGATCAGTTCCGTTTCGACCTCGCCGCGCAAGCGCTGTACGAGTTCATCTGGAACCAATACTGCGACTGGTACCTGGAACTGTCCAAGCCTGTGCTGTGGGACGAGAACGCGCCGGTTGAACGTCAGCGCGGCACCCGTCGCACACTGGTGCGCGTCCTGGAAGTTGCGCTGCGCCTGGCGCACCCGTTCATGCCGTTCATCACTGAAGAAATCTGGCAGCGCATCGCGCCGCTGGCCGGCATTCAGGGCAAGACGATCATGCTGCAAGCGTGGCCAGTGGCCAACGAAGAGCGCATCGATCCGGCCGCCGAAGACGACATCGAATGGCTGAAAGGCCTGATGCTCGGCACGCGTAACATCCGTGGCGAAATGAACATCGGCCCGGGCAAGCCGCTGCCGATCTACCTGAAGAACGTCAGCGCTGAAGACCAGCGCCGTCTGACCGAGAACGAAGCGCTGCTGAAGAAGCTGGCGCGTCTGGAATCGATCACCGTTCTGAAGGCTGGCGAAGAAGCGCCGCTGTCCGCGACCGCACTGGTTGGCGAGATGGAAGTGCTGGTGCCAATGGCCGGCCTGATCGACAAGGGCGCCGAACTGGCGCGTCTGGACAAGGAAATCCTGCGTCTGCAGGGCGAGGTCCAGCGGGTTGGCGGCAAACTGTCCAATGCCGGTTTCGTTGACAAGGCCCCGGCCGAAGTCATCGAGAAAGAACGCGCCAAACTGGCCGAGGCTGAACAGGCTTTGGGCAAACTGGCCGAGCAACACGCGCGGATTTCCAGCCTGTAACTGGTAAATCGCATTAAAAAGGCGCGCCACCCGATCGGGTGACGCGCCTTTTTTATTGCCTACTTTCCTTCATCCACTGCCAATCCCTGTGGGAGCGAGCTTGCTCGCGAAGAGGCCGTGTCAGGCGAAAGTGATGCTGACTGAGAGGACGCTTTCGCGAGCAAGCTCGCTCCCACAGAGATCGGTGGTGTTGCTGATATTGAGTTCGCAGCGGCTGGATGTGGGACAATACCCGCCACTTTCAGCCATACCCGAATCGACCACGCCCATGAACGCCCCCCGCACACCCAAACCTGCGCGCAAGAAGCCTGATTCCGCGACCCCGGCCAAGACCGTTGAGCCGCGTGAAAAGGCCAGCCTGCACCCGCGCAATCGCCATCAGGGTCGCTATGACTTCCCGGCGCTGATCAAAACCACGCCGGAACTGGCGAAGTTCGTGATCACCAACCCGTACGGCAAGGAAAGCATCGACTTCGCCAGCCCCGATGCGGTGCGCGTGTTCAACCGGGCGCTGCTCAAGGCGTTCTATGGCATCCAGCATTGGGACATTCCGGCGGACTACCTCTGCCCACCGGTGCCGGGTCGTGCCGATTACGTGCACTTCCTCGCAGATCTGCTGGCGAGCATGAACGACGGCAAGGTGCCGCGCGGTGCCATCGTCAATGTGCTGGACATCGGCATGGGCGCCAACTGCGTGTACCCGCTGATCGGCAACAGCGAATATCGCTGGCACTTCCTCGGCTCGGAAATCGACCCGACCGCCGTGGCGGCCGCCAGAGCCATCGTTCAGTCCAACGATCTGAGCAAAGTGATCCAGCTGCGCCAACAGGAAAACCGCAAGCACATCCTGATCGGCTTGCTGGAGCCGGGTGAGCGCTTTGACCTGACCATGTGCAATCCGCCGTTCCACGCTTCGATGGAAGAAGCGACCAAGGGCAGCGAGCGCAAGTGGCGCGCACTGGGCAAGGCTGATCCGAAACGCAAGCTGCCGGTGCTGAACTTCGGCGGTCAATCGGCCGAGCTGTGGTGTGAAGGCGGCGAAGCACGGTTCGTGACGCAATTGATCGCCGAGAGCGCGAACTTCCAGCACAAGGTGCTGTGGTTCAGCACGCTGGTGTCGAAAGCCTCGAACCTGCCTGCCATCGAGACCGCGCTGAAAAAGGCCGGCGTGCTGGAAAGCCAGGTGGTGGAGATGTCGCAGGGCCAGAAGCAGAGCCGCTTCGTGGCTTGGACCTTCCAGACCAAGTCCGAACAGCAGATCTGGCGCCGCGAGCGCTGGGTTCGCTAAACATTGCATCGCCGGACACAAATCAATTGTGGGAGCGAGCTTGCTCGCGAATGCGGTGCATCAGTCAATTCAACTTTGACTGACACACTGCCTCCGCGAGCAAGCTCGCTCCCACAATGGCTTATGGTGCTCAGGAGGCGGCCATCAAATCGCAGGCACAAAAAAACCGTGCCCGGATCGCTCCGGTGCACGGTTTTTTTATCGCTGCGTCTTACTTGTTCACAGCGTCGGTCAGGCCTTTGGCCACAACCAGCTTGATCACTTTCTTGGCAGGGATTTCGATGGCAGCGCCAGTCGAAGGGTTACGGCCAGTGCGGGCAGGACGCTCGGTCACTTTCAGCTTGCCGATACCTGGCAAGGTGATTTCGCCGCCGTTTTCCAGCTGATCGGCAACGATTTGGCCCAGTTGGTCCAGAGCGTTACGCGCGGTGGTTTTCGGCGCGTCGATAGCTTCAGCGATGTCGGCGATCAGTTGGTCTTTAGTAAGAGCCATGTAGTGTTCCTTCCCTATCAAATTCATATGGATTGCAGAGTGCAGTGTCAGCCATCGAGCCCGATCTTCTGGATCTGGCACCCTCGGCGATAACCACGACGAGTCGGGGTTATAGATGCCGAAATCAGGGTTTGGTTCGACCTGACAAATGCTGAATGCACGCTTAACGCAGTGACTTCGCGTAAGACCGGGCAAAACTAGCACAGAGACGGGGAAATATCCGCCTCTAGCTACCCATTTGGTCAGGTTTATTGCGCTAAATCGGTAAAAAACTGCATAAGGGCCGCCGCCCGCCCCGGATTTGCCCTTCACCCCGCGCCAAAACCAGTGGTTGCGGTACACTGGGCGCTTTTTCGGGGGAGCCTGCCCTCCTCCCTTCCAACAGCCGAGAAGCCCATGCCGATCCGTCATTGCATCGTCCACCTGATCGACAAAAAACCCGACGGCACGCCCGCAGTTCTGCACGCCCGTGACACTGAACTGGCCGAATCCGCAGCCATCGAGAACATGCTCGCCGACCTCAACGAGAGCTATAACGCCAAACAGGGCAAAGCTTGGGGTTTGTTCCATCCGGAATCCGGCGCGTTCCCGTTCAGCGGCTGGCTGAAGGAATACATGGACGGCGGCAAGGACTTCACCGCCTTCAGCAAAGTCGCGGTCGAACACCTGCAAAAGCTGATGGAAGAATCGAACCTGTCGGTCGGTGGCCATGTGTTGTTCGCCCACTATCAGCAAGGCATGACCGATTACCTGGCCATCGCCCTGCTGCACCACAGTGAAGGCGTGGCAGTGACCGACGAGCTGGACGTGACCCCGTCGCGCCACCTCGACCTCGGCCAGTTGCACCTGGCGGCGCGAATCAACGTCTCCGAGTGGCAGAACAACAAGCAGTCCAAGCAGTACATCTCGTTCATCAAGGGCAAGAACGGCAAGAAGGTCTCGGAATACTTCCGCGACTTCATCGGCTGCCAGGAAGGCGTCGACGGCCCGGGCGAGACCCGCACCCTGCTCAAGGCCTTCAGTGACTTCGTCGAAAGCGAAGATCTGCCGGAAGACGCCGCCCGCGAGAAAACCAAAACCCTGGTGGACTACGCCAGCAGCCAGGCCAAACTCGGCGAGCCGATGGGCCTGGAAGAGCTCTCGGAGTTGATCGACGAAGAACGCCCGAAAGCCTTCTACGACCACATCCGCAACAAGGACTACGGCCTGTCGCCGGAGATTCCGGCAGACAAACGCACTCTCAACCAGTTCCGCCGCTTCACCGGTCGCGCCGAAGGCCTGTCGATCAGCTTTGAAGCACACCTGCTGGGCTCGAAGATCGAGTACGACGAAGAGGCTGGCACCCTGGTAATCAAGGGCCTGCCAACGTCGCTCACCGATCAACTGAAGCGCCGCAACTGATGCTCGGCAATGTGCTGAAGAAGGTTGCGCTGGTTCTGCTGGTGGTTGTGATCTATCAGAACTGGGGCAAGATCGAGCGGGTATTCAATCCGTCGCAAATGGTTTCGGAGCAGACCCGGGCGCAGGCTAATGTCGTGCTCTACGCCACCGACTGGTGTGGCTACTGCAAGCAGACCAAACGCTTTCTCGACAGCAAGGGGATTCCATTCAAGGAGTTCGATATCGAGAAGGATGCCGAGGCGCGCAAGGCGTACGAGGCATTGGGTGGACGCGGGATTCCGTTGATCGACGTTAACGGCACATTGATTCGCGGATTCGACCCGGATGAAATTCTGGCGGCTTTGAAGTAACGCACACCCCTGTGGCGAGGGAGCTTGCTCGCTCGCCACAGGGTCGGTCGCTGTTACTTGGCTTCGATGCGGAAGCCGAAGCGCGGGAAGTGCACATGCACCACACCGCCACGCGGATCTTCGCGGCGCAGGATCAGCTCCTCACGGCCGGCAAACAACAACTCGCCCACCACTGGATCCACCCCGTAATCGGTGGCGGCAATCGCCACTTGCTGCCCGGCCTTGAACCCGTTCGGGTCTTCAAACTGCTCGTCCGGCAGCGCCGCCGGCGTCGAGCTACGCGCCACTTCCAGCGCCTCCTCGGCAGTCATCGCGCTTGCCGCGCCATGACCGAAGCCCAGCACACGCCCGAGCCATGCCGCGACAGCCGGATAGTCATCGACCAACGGTGCGGTGACGTGCGTCGCCTTGAGGAACCAAAGGGGATGCGCCAGGGCGAAGTCGGCAATCGACGGCTCGCCGAACAGGAAGTCGCCCTGCTCGCGCTGCAACTGCTGCTCCAGGCGCGCCATGATCGTTGGCCACTGGTGCTTGGCCTGCTCGGCCGACAACCGCGTCGCGCTGCCGCCACTGAACAACCCGGCCCGATCAGCGATGAACGCCTTGATCGCTTCCGGCGGCAACTTGCCGAAACGCACCGCCACCGACTCCGGCTGGAACACCAGGCTGACGGCATGCTGGAAGACCACCGAATCAGCCCACGCGGCGAAACTGGCGCTGGTCATTTCCTGACCTTCCGGGAAAAACGCCGGCAGGGCTTTTTCCTGCTCCAGGCGACGCGCGATCAGCGAAGTGTCGCAGTAAATGTCGGCACCGATCTGCAGCACCGGGGTCTTGCGATAGCCACCGGTCAGGGCGGTCAGATCTGGCTTGGGCATTACCGGCGAGATGTGCACCGAACGCCAGGACAAGCCTTTGAACCCCAGCAGAAGGCGGGCCTTCTCGGCAAATGGAGAGGTCGGGTAATGATGGAGAATCAACTCGGACATGCTCGGCTCCGCCGCTCAGATAGTGAGTCGGCAGCTTAGCGCGCATTTTCTTAGCAGCCTACAGATCTGCCTGATGGGAACTGATCAGTCTGATTGATAAGACGCGACCAGGCATTCCTTGGCGCTCTTGCGCAGCTTTTTGATCAGCCGTTCCTGGCGCAAGGCGTCGCTCTTGTCGCGGCAACGCTCGGTGTAGACCAGTGCCATCGCCGGGCTGGAGAGGAAAAACCGTGCGCCTTTGCCGCTCTGATGTTTGGCAAAACGGCGCACCGGGTCGTCACTGATCCCGCAATACAACGAACCATTGGCTGCGCGAACGAGATAGACGAACCAGGATTTGCTCACCGGTTCGGCAGTATCGACAGAATTTTCGCCAGGGCTGGTCACTTCGGGATCAAGACGTGTAGGAGACAGGCCGCGATCTTATCAGCGACTGGTCTGAAATGCCTTCAGCCCTTTCAACGCCTGCGCACGCACGGCGTTGCGTACCAAAGGCGTCCAGCCCAGCAGCAGGCCTTTGAAACCCAGGGCCTGACGCGACCAGCGCCACAGGTCGAAATGATCGTGATGCTCGCAGATCTTGCCGTCACGGAAGACGAAACGTGCCTGGATATCGTTGATCACCACGTTGCCGGTCTGACTGAACAGATACGTCGCCACCCAGTGCGCACCACCGCTGCGCTCATCGGCGCGGACATTGTCGAAGGTCAGCGAGAAGTCTTTGGCGCGGGTGGTGAGCATGCGCCACATGTCGCCGGCCTCGCGCCCGCGCAGCTCGCCGAATGCCGGGTCGCTGAACACCACGTCATCGGTGTAACAGGCGGCCATGGCTTCGGCGTCGAGGCGCTGGAAGGCCTGGTAGAAACGGGTGATCAGGGCGGCGTGGGCTTCGCTCATGGGCAAACTCCAAAATAGGTACAGAGTGCCAGCACCATAATCTGCAATGCGCAGAAACACTATCGGCATTCGTAAACCGAATACCACGCACGATCTTCAAGGCGCCCCAAAAACTGTGGGAGCGAGCTTGCTCGCGAAGAGGCCGGCACATTCAACATGATCTTTGCCTGAACCACCGTCTTCGCGAGCAAGCTCGCTCCCACATTGGATATCATTGGCCCCAAAAAAGGGTTACGCGTCAGATTTTTTCGCTTTGCACTTGCACGTACAGCGCCCGGCCCGCACCCAGCCCGGCAATGATCGCGCCTGTACCAATGATGCCAAAGATCCACCCCACCGCGTTCCAGCCACCGGTCCAGTCATGCACCACGCCGACCGCGAACGGGCCCATCGAGGCCAGGGTGTAACCGAAACCCTGGGACATGCTCGACAGGTTCGCCGCAACATGGGAATCGCGCGAGCGCAGCACGATCAACGTCAGGGCCAGGCTGAACGTGCCGCCCTGCCCCAGGCCCAGCAGAATCGCCCAGCCCCACAGGCCGTTGATCGGCGCATACAGACAACCGAACAAACCACCAAGGGTCAGGGCCATCACGATCACGATCGCCAGACGCTGATCCTTGCCGCGAGTCGCCAGCCACGGTGCCGCGAGGGAGCTGGCCAGTTGAATGATCACCGAACCGGACAACACCAGACCGGCCTGGGTCGGCGTCAGACCACGACCGATCAGGATCGACGGCAACCAGCCAAACACGATGTAGGCCAGCGACGATTGCAGGCCCATGTACAAGGTCACCTGCCATGCCAGCGGATCACGCAGCAGACCGCGTACACGATAGGCAACATTGTGCGCACCGTGTTTCTGCCCGACTTGCGGCAACCAGAACACTGCCGCAACCAGCGCCGGAATTACCCAGAAACCCAGGCCCATCGCCCAACTGTGATCGAAATGCTCACTCAACGGCACGCTGGAACCCGCCGCCATCGCCGCCCCCAGACACAGCGCCATGGTGTAGACACCGGTCATGGTCCCGGCGTGCCTGGCAAAGTCGCGTTTGACGATGCCTGGCAGCAATACCCCGACAATACCAATGCTCGCGCCGCCCAATACGCTGCCAGCAAACAGGCCGATCTCACCAAAGTTGCTGCGCAAAATGATGCCGCCGGCCAGCGTCAACAGAATCCCCAACACCACCCGCTCGGCACCGAAGCGGCGCGCCAGAATCGGCGCGAGCGGTGCAAACAAACCGAGGCAGAGCACCGGCAACGTGGTCAGCAAACCGGCCTGAGCTGCCGACAAACCAAGGCTTTTCGACACGTCGCTGAGCAGCGGCGCCATGCTCGACAGCGCCGGACGCAGGTTCAGCGCCACCAGAATCAAGCCCAGCAGCAACAGCCATGGCCGGCGCACCAGCGGATGGTTCTGCTGCACTTGTTCATCATCGGCCTCGGCGTCGATCAGCAGCTCTTCGAGTTCTGCCGTGCGCTTCGGGGTTGTGGATATCTCACTGCGTGACATGGACTTCTCGGTTTCAAGGTTCATTGATCAACTGCCTCGACAAGGCTTTGGCCCGTTCCGGATCGCGTTGCTCGACCGCATCGAGCAGCTCGATGTGCAAGTCGAACACTTCCTGACGGCGCGGGACGATGTTCAGGGTCTGGCGCAATTGCGCGCCGACGATGCTGGAGAAATAGCGATACAGCTCGCTGAGGGTCGGGTTGTGCGCGGCGTCAACCAGACGGCGGTGGAACACCAGATCGCAAGCGATGTAAGTGTCGAGATCGCCGTGGTAGTGGCTGCCGCTGGTGCCGAGCGCCTCACGTAATGCGACGAGGTCCTCGTCGGTACGGCGCAACGCCGCCAGGCCGATGGCCTCGACTTCGAGGATATGTCGGGTTTCCCGTGCCTGATCGAGCGAGCAGCGCGACAAGGCTTTGAGCGTGTCGAGCGGATCAACCACGGCGCGCAAGTAACTGCCATCGCCCTGACGAATCTCGATCAATCCGGAAAACGCCAGCACGCGCATGGCTTCGCGCACGGTGTTGCGGCTGATGCCCAGCTCGGCACACAGCTCCGGCTCGGTCGGCAGACGCTCGCCGACCTTCCAGGCACCGCTGTTGATGCGCTGGCGGAGTTGATCCAGGGCCTGATCGACCAAGGATCGTTTGATAAGTGGAGAAATGTCTGACATAGGATTCGCCCTTTCATCCAATCATAGGATGAATTTTCTGACATGTTAGTCAGACCCGTGTAGGACGGCAACCACCTAGGGTCAATCGGAGACACATGGAGCGGCATTTTCGGTTGGTCAAAATTACCCTTTAAGGGTAATTTCAGGGACAGGGTTTTGGTTTCTTATGGAAAAGAACACACCCCATTACGACTTGGCGGTAGTGAAGCAAGAGGTCATCAGACGGGGCGCCAAAGCCTTTACAGGAAGCGCGATGAGCTCGGGCAAGGGAATGGGGTTAAACCTCAAACATATGCAGCAAGCCATCTGCTCGCTGGATCGTCGAATGTTCTACAAGTCCATGACTAGCTACACCAACCACCGACACTGGCAGGACGTTTACCATATTGGATATCACGACTTGGAGTTGTATATCAAAATCACCTACTGCCCCAACGGCGGTCCTCCCGTGATCTCTTTCAAGGAGAAGAATTTATGAATACACGGCAATGCATGAGCTGTGGTACTCAAGAGGCGATGCAACATTTCGAACGTCGCAGTTTGACTGTCAACTACAAGAACGTTTCACGTTGGGTGCACGACATTGCAGGGTGGGAATGCGCAGCCTGCGGCGAGATCATTTTTGATAACGATACTGACAGCGCCGAACGTTATTCCGACGCCGGCGATAAATTGCTCGAAGAGTGCTTCCACGTAATGGGCGCCGAGATGAAACGCATCCGCCGCAAATTGCATCTCACCCAAAAAGAAGCAGTTAAATTGCTATCCGGTGGAGGTCACAACGCTTTTTCCCGCTACGAACGCGGCGAGCTTCCGCCGCCTCAACCGTTGTTCAGCCTTATGCGCGTGCTGGATCGTCACCCTCATCTGCTCGCCGAAATACACGCGATGAACGAAGGCAGTGACTTGCGGCGATTGCTCGCCGCGCGCTTCCCGGAACAGGAGACGGCACCGGTGCCCTGACAAAATCCGGTAAAAATAAACCCGGAGCTCGGTCCGGGTTTATTTCAGAACGTAGGTCAGATCAATGCAAAATCTGACTCAAGAACAACTTAGTCCGATCATTCTGCGGATTATCGAAGAAGTCATTCGGCGCCGCCTGTTCAACGATTTCGCCCTTGTCCATGAAGATCACGCGGTTGGCCACGGTGCGGGCGAAGCCCATTTCGTGGGTCACGCAGAGCATGGTCATGCCGTCTTCAGCCAGACCGATCATGGTGTCGAGCACTTCTTTCACCATTTCCGGGTCGAGCGCCGAGGTCGGCTCGTCGAACAGCATGATTTTCGGCTTCATGCACAGCGCGCGGGCAATCGCCACACGCTGTTGCTGACCACCGGACAGTTGCCCCGGAAACTTGTGCGCCTGCTCTGGAATGCGTACGCGCTCCAGGTAATGCATGGCGATTTCCTCGGCCTTGCGCTTGGGCATCTTGCGCACCCACATTGGCGCCAGGGTGCAGTTCTGCAAAATGGTCAGGTGCGGGAACAGGTTGAAGTGCTGGAACACCATGCCGACTTCGCGGCGGATCGCTTCGATCTGCTTGAGGTCGTTGGTCAGTTCCACGCCGTCGACGACGATGCGGCCCTGCTGGTGTTCTTCCAGACGATTGAGGCAGCGGATGGTGGTCGACTTGCCGGAACCCGATGGGCCGCACAGGACGATACGCTCGCCCTGTTTGACGTTGAGGTTGATGTCTTTCAGCACGTGGAACTGGCCGTACCACTTGTTGACGCCCTGCATCTGAATAATGCCTTCAGGACCTACAGGCTTTTTGATTGCTTCACTCATTTACAGAACTCCTAACGCTTGTGGCCAGTGTCGAGCTTGCGTTCCAGATGCATGGAATAGCGCGACATACCAAAACAGAAAATCCAGAACACCAGGGCGGCGAACACGTAGCCTTCGGTGGCCATGCCCAGCCATTTCGGATCGGCAGCGGCTTGCTTGACGCTGTTGAGCAGGTCAAACAGGCCGATGATGATCACCAGACTGGTGTCCTTGAACAGCGCAATGAAGGTGTTGACGATGCCGGGAATCACCAGCTTCAGGGCTTGCGGCAGAATCACCAGGCCCATCGAGCGCCAGTAACCGAGGCCCATCGCCGCAGCCGCTTCGTACTGACCTTTGGGGATCGCTTGCAGACCGCCGCGCACCACCTCGGCCACATAGGCCGACTGGAACAGAATCACGCCGATCAGCGCCCGCAGCAGCTTGTCGAAGTTCATGCCTTCGGGCAGGAACAGCGGCAGCATCACCGAGGACATGAACAGCACCGTGATCAACGGCACGCCGCGCCAGAATTCGATGAAGGTCACGCAGACCACACGAATCGCCGGCATGTTCGAACGACGTCCCAGCGCCAGCACAATCCCCAGCGGCAAGGCTCCGGCGATACCGACGGTAGCGATGACCAGGGTCAGCATCAGGCCGCCCCACTGGCTGGTCGCCACATTGCTCAGACCGAAACCGCCGTGCAGCAGGATGTAGGCAATGATCGGGTACAGCACCAGGAAGCTCAGCCCGTACACCGCTTTACGCGGGAAGCGCGAGATGAACAGTGGCGCCACGCCGATCACCGCCAGCCACACGGTCAGGTCCACGCGCCAGCGCAGTTCCGTCGGGTAGTAGCCGTACATGAACTGACCAAAACGCTGCTGAATGAACACCCAGCAGGCGCCGTCCTTGGTGCAATCGGCGCGAGTGGTGCCGACCCAGTTGGCATCGAGAATCGCCCAACTGAGAATCGGAGGAACCACCAGATAGATCAGGTAGAACGCGAACAGCGTCAGCAGGGTATTGAGCCAGCTGGAGAACATGTTCGCGCGCATCCATGCCACCACACCAATGCTGCTGCTCGGTGGGGGCATGTCGGGTTTGAAAGTATGAGTACTCATGCGCTTTTCCTTACCGCTCGATCAGCGCAATGCGCTTGTTGTACCAGTTCATCAGCAGGGAAATGCTGATACTGATCGCCAGGTAAACGCTCATGGTGATGGCAATCACCTCGATCGCCTGACCGGTCTGGTTGAGCACGGTGCCGGCGAACAGCGAAACCATTTCCGGGTAACCGATACCGGCCGCCAGGGACGAGTTTTTCGCCAGGTTCAGGTATTGGCTGGTCAGTGGCGGAATGATCACGCGCAGGGCTTGCGGGATGATCACCTTGCGCAGGGTCGGACCGTTGCGCAGGCCCAGGGAGCGTGCCGCTTCGGTCTGGCCGTGGCTGACCGACTTGATCCCGGAGCGCACGATCTCGGCGATGAACGCCGCGGTGTACACGGTCAGGGCCAGCGTCAGGGCGAGCAGTTCCGGGATCAGCACCCAGCCACCGACGAAGTTGAAGCCTTGCAGCTTCGGCATCTCCCAGTGCAGCGGGGCGCCGAAGATCAGCGCGCACAAGGCCGGGATCACCAGCATGATCGCCAGCCCCGTCCAGAACTTGTGGAACGGCACGCCGGTTTCTTCGAAGCGTTTGTTGGCCCAGCGGCACATCAGGACCGTGGCGATGATGGCCACGACGATGCTGATCACGAACGCCCAGAAACCGTCGGCTGCCAGTGCGGCCGGCATGTTCAGGCCACGGCTGCTGACGAAGAAGGTGTCGCCGAAGTTGTGGCTGTTGCGCGGCCCCGGCATGGTCAGGAACACCGCGAAATACCAGAACAGGATTTGCAGCAGCGGCGGAATGTTGCGGAACACTTCCACATACACAGTCGCCAGTTTGCTGATGATCCAGTTCTGCGACAGCCGCGCCACACCAATGATGAAACCGAGGATCGTCGCCAGGATCACGCCGATCACGGTCACCAGCAACGTGTTGAGCAGACCGATGACAAACACCCGGGCATAACTGTCCGCTTCGGTGTAGTCGATCAGGTGTTGAGCGATGCCGAACCCGGCACTGCGCTCCAGAAAGCCGAAACCGGAGGTAATGCCCCGGTGCTGAAGGTTGGTTTGCGTGTTGTCGAACAGGTACCAGCCCAGCGAGACCACCGCCACAACGGTAATGATCTGGAAGAGCCACGCACGCACTCGTGGATCGCTGAGGCTGAGCCTCTGCTTTGGTGCGCCGATTGAATTTTGCATGAAGTGCCCCGGAAGAAATGGAACAAGAACATCACCCGGCGGTTGGCCCGCCGGGCGATAGAACCATTAGCGCACTGGTGGTGCGTACTGAATGCCGCCGTTGTTCCACAGGGCGTTCAGGCCACGGTCGATTTCCAGCGGCGTGCTCTTGCCGAGGTTTTTCTCGAAGATTTCACCGTAGTTGCCGACTTGCTTGACGATCTGCACAACCCAGTCTTTCGGCAGTTTCAGGTCTTTACCGTATTCACCGTCAGCGCCGAGCATCCGCGCGACGTCCGGGTTCTTGGTCGACTTGGCTTCGGCTTCGACGTTCTTCGAAGTGATACCGGCTTCTTCAGCGTTGAGCAGCGCGTAGCCAACCCAGCGCACGATGGCCAGCCACTCGTCGTCACCGTTACGCACGACCGGGCCCAGCGGTTCTTTGGAAATGGTTTCCGGCAGAACCACGTAGTCCTTCGGCGACGCCAGCTTGGAGCGCTGGGCGAAGAGTTGGGATTTGTCCGAGGTCAGCACGTCGCAACGACCGGATTCCAGCGACTTGGCGCTTTCATCGGAGGTGTCGAAGGTGATCGGGGTGTATTTCAGACCGTTGCCACGGAAGTAGTCGGAAACGTTCAGTTCGGTGGTGGTACCGGCCTGGATGCAGATGGTTGCACCGTCCAGTTCCTTGGCACTCTTCACGCCCAGCTTGTTGTTTACCAGGAAGCCGATGCCATCGTAGTAGGTGATGAAGCCCGGGAATTTCAGGCCCATGCCTGCGTCACGCGAGCTGGTCATGGTGGTGTTGCGCGACAGGATGTCGATCTCGCCCGATTGCAGCGCGGTGAAGCGCTCCTTGGCGTTCAACTGACTGAACTTGACCTTGGTCGCGTCGCCGAACACGGCAGCGGCCACGGCACGGCAGACGTCAGCGTCGATGCCGAGGATCTTGCCGGTTGCGTCCGGAACCGAGAAGCCCGGCAGACCGTCGCTCACGCCACACTGCACGAAACCCTTCTTCTGCACGGCATCCAGGGTTGCACCCGCCTGAGCGAACCCGCTGACGCCGAGCACTGTTGCTGCAGTCACGATCGCCAGAGTGGATTTCAACATCTTCATTCAAACCTCCAGTTTTGCTCTTGTTGTGTCGGAGCTTGAGTCCAGTCGCACCCTTTTGAGGCGTTGTTGACCCGTGTTGGCTTTTTTTGGGGTCAACCGACGTAAGACCTTCGCTATGAGTCTAGTAGGAGAAAATCCACATCATGGACAACTCACTTCTCACCAATCGGCCGAACGGGCTGTAGCCCTTTCACGTTCGCTAAGCCCGTAGTGGCCATTGGCGAACATCCATCACCGGATTCGTTGCAATCCCGTCGCAAGTCGTACACTGATAGTGTTACCGCCGCGCGCAGGATGCTTCGTACAGAGTCCTCCAAAGCAAAGCCCGTACCACACCGCTTGCTTAAGCGATTGCGCGACAGGTCAATAGCAAAACTTGTAGCCTTGCGACATCTTCTTAACGGATCGACCGGGCGCGCACGCAAATCACGCACTCAATGAGCGCGCCCGCACACTATTGGAGCAGCCATGACCGAGCCCCTTATTCTTGAACCCGTCAAGCACGCAGACGCCTGCGTTATCTGGCTGCACGGCCTCGGCGCTGATCGCTACGACTTCCTGCCAGTGGCCGAAGCCCTGCAGGAAACCTTGCTGAGCACTCGCTTCGTCCTGCCGCAGGCGCCAACCCTGCCCGTCACCATCAATGGCGGCTATGCAATGCCGAGCTGGTACGACATAAAGGCCATGAGCCCGGCGCGGGCGATTGACCGCGAGCAACTGGAAGAATCGTCAGATCGCATCGTCAAACTGATCGACGTGCAGCGAGCTAGCGGAATAGACGCCTCGCGGATTTTCCTTGCCGGTTTTTCCCAGGGTGGCGCCGTAGTGCTGCACACCGCTTTCAGGAAATGGGAAGGCCCGCTGGGTGGCGTCCTTGCCCTCTCCACGTATGCCCCGACCTTTACCGACGAGATGGAGTTTTTAGCCAGTCAGCAGCGCATTCCCGCTCTGTGCCTGCACGGCCAGTTCGATAACGTGGTGCAGAACTCGATGGGGCGCAGTGCCTATGAGCATTTGGTGAAGCATGGTGTCACCGTGACATGGCAGGAATACCCAATGGAGCACGAAGTGTTACCCGAAGAAATTCGCGATATCGGCATCTGGCTGAGCGAGCGCCTGCGCTGATTCGGCCGCTTGGCGGACCGCTTTGATCATCCCACTACGCCGCGCCCGTTTCTTGCATTACACTGGCCGGCGTACATTCCTTAATCAATTGATGAGATGACCGTGCTCGAAGCACTCAAGAAAATGTTCGGTAAAAGCGAGGCTGAGCAGCTCGCGCCAGTTCCCAGTGCGCCGTCGCACGCCCCCGGCCCCCGCAGCGATGCGCCCAAGGCTGAACGTCCGGCTCCGGTAGCGACACCCGAGTCCGAGCCGCAACCTGCTATCGCCGCCGCACCTGTGCGCACCGAAGCACCGAAACCGGCCAGGCCGCGCCGCGAACCGAAGCCCAAGGCACCGGTCATTCCCTGGAAACTCGAAGATTTCGCCGTCGAACCCCAGGAAGGCAAAACCCGCTTTCACGACTTCAAACTCGCTCCAGAACTGATGCACGCCATCCAGGACCTGGGGTTTCCGTATTGCACGCCGATCCAGGCGCAGGTGCTGGGTTTCACCCTCGCCGGCAAAGACGCCATCGGTCGGGCGCAGACCGGTACCGGCAAGACCGCCGCATTCCTGATCTCGATCATCACTCAGCTGTTGCAGACACCGCCGCCGAAAGAACGCTACATGGGCGAACCCCGTGCGCTGATCATCGCGCCGACCCGTGAGCTGGTGGTGCAGATCGCCAAGGACGCCGCCGACCTGACCAAGTACACCGGCCTCAACGTGATGACGTTCGTGGGCGGTATGGATTTCGACAAGCAGCTCAAACACCTCGAAGCGCGGCACTGCGACATCCTCGTCGCTACCCCGGGCCGTCTGCTCGACTTCAACCAGCGTGGCGACGTGCACCTGGACATGGTCGAAGTGATGGTGCTGGACGAAGCCGACCGCATGCTCGACATGGGCTTCATCCCGCAAGTGCGGCAGATCATTCGCCAGACCCCACCGAAAAGCGAACGCCAGACCCTGCTGTTCTCCGCGACCTTCACCGAAGACGTGATGAACCTGGCCAAGCAATGGACCACCGACCCTGCGATCGTCGAAATCGAAGTCACCAACGTGGCCAACGAAAATGTCGAGCAGCACATTTACGCGGTAGCCGGTGCCGACAAATACAAACTGCTCTACAACCTGGTCAACGACAACGGCTGGGAACGGGTGATCGTGTTTGCCAACCGCAAGGACGAAGTGCGCCGTATCGAAGAACGCCTGGTGCGTGACGGCATCAACGCCGCGCAACTGTCCGGCGACGTGCCGCAACACAAGCGCATCAAGACCCTGGAAGGCTTCCGCGAAGGCAAGATCCGCGTACTGGTGGCCACCGATGTCGCCGGTCGCGGCATCCACATCGACGGCATCAGCCACGTGATCAACTTCACCCTGCCGGAAGTGCCGGACGACTACGTGCACCGCATCGGCCGTACCGGTCGCGCGGGTGCCGACGGGGTGTCGATCAGCTTCGCCGGTGAAGACGACTCCTACCAGTTGCCGTCCATCGAAGAGAAGCTGGGCCGCAAGATCAGCTGTGAAACGCCACCGACGCATCTGCTGCGTGCGGTTGAGCGCAAGCGTCCACAGTAAGCGACGCCATTAAAAGAAGCGCAGCCGGCAACGGACTGCGCTTTTTTTTTCGCCCGGCAGTTCATCAGGCGCTTGCGAGACAAAACTAAAAGTCCATAATGGACAAATTAGTTTACACCTAGACTGCGGAGCCTGACATGTCCAGTAAGCCCTACGTGATTGACCAAGCCGAGGCTCGTGCGCTGCTGGCGCGCATTGATGTGCCGCAGATCCTGCGCAAGCTGTTCCGCGATCTTGCCGCCGGCCATGCCGTGCAACCGGCGCAGCAACTGGTGGAATTCCCGCAGGGTGCCGGCGACTTCATCAATTATCTGGGCGTGCTGGCCGAGGACGGTGTGTACGGCGTGAAAACCTCGCCGTATATCGTTCGCGAGCAAGGTGCACTGGTGACAGCGTGGACACTGTTGATGTCGATGCACACCGGTCAGCCACTGCTGCTGTGCGATGCCGGTGAACTGACCACCGCACGTACCGCCGCGACCACGGCAGTGGCCGTCGATGCCCTCGCCCCGCTGAATGCGTCGCGACTGGCGATCATCGGCAGCGGCAAGGTCGCTCAGGCACATCTTCATTATGTGAAAGGCCTGCGCGACTGGCAGAGCATCAGCGTGTATTCGCCGAGCCTGTCGGAAGATGCGCAAACCCGGGCGCAGCTGAAAGCGATCTTCCCGGGCGTGAAAATTGCCGACAGCCGCGACACCGTCCTCGACGATGCTGACGCGATCATGCTCTGCACCTCGTCCGCCGGGCCGGTCATCGACCCGGCCACCTTGAGCAAACCGGCGCTGATCACCTCGATCAGCACCAACGCCCCACGCGCCCATGAAGTGCCGCCGCAGAACCTGGGCGACATGCAGGTATTCTGTGACTATCGTCTGACCACGCCGGGTTCGGCAGGTGAGATGCTGATCGCGACCGAACAGCATGGCTGGAGCAAGGATTTGATCGTCGGTGATCTCGCCGACCTGCTCAGCGAGAAAGTGCCGCGCCCCGGTTACAACCGTCACGTATTTTTCCGTTCAATTGGTCTGGGCCTGGAAGACATCGCCCTGGCCAATGCGCTTTATCACTTGACCAACTAACACCACAAATCCCCTGTAGGAGTGAGCCTGCTCGCGATAGCGGTATATCAGTCAACGTTAATGTTGAATGTAAAAGCGCTATCGCGAGCAGGCTCACTCCTGCAGGAGATCGCGAACTTCTTGATATCGCGTCCACCCCGGAGACATTCATGAGCCAGGCAGACTTCATCATCATTGGCGGCGGGATTGCCGGCGCTTCCACCGGTTTCTGGCTGTCGCCGCACGCCAAAGTGATCGTGCTGGAACGTGAGTCGCACCCGGCTTACCACTCCACCGGACGCTCGGCGGCGCTCTACACCGCCGCGTACGGAACGCCGCAGGTGCGCGCGCTGACCCTCGCCAGCCGTGAGTTTTTCGATCAGCCGCCGAGTGGCTTCTGCGAGCATCCATTGCTGACCCCGCGCGGCGAAATGACTGTCGATTTCACCGGCGACGCCGCTGAACTGAACAACCAGTACCTCAGCGCCAAAGCCACGGTACCGGAGATGCAATTACTCAGCGCCGACGAAGCCTGCGCCCGCCTGCCGATCCTGCGTCGGGAGAAAGTCCATGGCGCGATCTACGACCCGACCGCCAGCGACATCGACACCGACGCCCTGCATCAGGGTTACCTGCGCGGCATCCGCCGCAACAACGGCGAAGTGCACACCGATTGCGAGGTGCTGAGCCTGAGTCGCGACGCTGACGGCCAGTGGCAAGTGCAAACCAATAGCCAGACGTTCAGCGCACCGATCATCATCAACGCCGCCGGCGCCTGGGCCGACAAGATCGGCGCATTGGCCGGCGCCCGCCCGCTGGGCCTGCAACCGAAACGCCGCGCCGCGTTTATCTTCGCCGGGCCCGAAGGCGTCGACATTCATCACTGGCCGATGCTGGTCAGCCTCGACGAATCGTTCTACATGAAGCCCGACGCCGGGATGTTCCTCGGCTCGCCAGCGAATGCCGATCCGGTCGAACCTCACGACGTGCAGCCGGAGGAGCTGGACATCGCCATGGGCATCTACCAGATCGAAGAAGCCACGACGCTGACCATCCGCCGCCCGACCCGGACCTGGGCCGGTTTGCGCAGCTTCGTCGCCGACGGTGACCTGCTCAGTGGTTTCGATCAGCAGGTGCCGGGGCTGTTCTGGGTCGCGGCGCAGGGCGGTTACGGTATCCAGACTTCACCGGCGATGGGCCAGGCCAGTGCGGCACTGGTGCGAGGTCAGTCGTTGCCGGAGCATCTGCAGCAGTTCGGCCTCAGCCGCGCCATGCTCTCCCCTTCACGGCTGCGCTGATGGCCCCTGCGGATGACGCGCCCAACGGATTGCGGCACACTCGCAGCGCCCCCGTGCACGGGGGCGCTGACGCCGCCTGGAGCTCCACAGTCATGACTGCCCCCGAATTCGATCCGGCACTGGATAACTTCCGTGCCATCGCCGACGCCATCGCCACGCTGTTCTTTCCCCACGCCGAAGTGGTGCTGCACGACCTGCGCACGCAAAAGGTCGACTACATCGCCAACAACCTGTCCAAGCGAGTGATCGGTGATGAGTCGTCGCTGGAAGACATGCTTAGCGAAGATGTCAGCGACCGCAACATCGGCCCGTACGAAAAGCTCAACTGGGACGGTCAGAAAATCCGCAGCCTGAGCACCGTATTGCGCGACAGCGAAGGTCTGCCGCTGGCGGTGCTGTGCATCAACCTGAATATTTCGCTGTTCGAAAATGCGAAGGCGGCGCTGGACCTGTTTCTGTCGCCGAGCAAACTGATCCCGCAACCGGACTCTCTGTTTCGCGATGACTGGCAGGAGCGCATCAACACCTTCCTCCACGCCTGGCTGCGCGAGCGGCAGCTGAGCCTGAATCTGCTGACCCGCGATCACAAACGCGAGCTGGTGCTGGCCCTGCACGCCGAGGGCGCGTTCAAGGGCAAGAGCGCGTCGAACTATGTGGCCAATGTGCTGAACATGGGGCGGGCGACGGTGTACAAGCACCTGAAGGAATTGAAGGGCTAGAGATCTTCATCGATAGTTCCGGCCTCTTCGCGAGCAAGCTCGCTCCCACAGGGATTTGTGAATGCCACAGATCCAATGTGGGAGCGAGCTTGCTCGCGAAAGCGGTAGATCAGTCGCCGTAGATGTCGGACTTGAAATACTTCTCGGAAATCTTCTGATACTCGCCACTCGCACGAATCCCGTCGATGGCCGTGTTCAACTGGCTGACCAACTCGGCATTGCCCTTGCGCACCGCAATCCCGGCGCCCTCGCCCACGTACTTCGGATCCTTCAGCTCCGGCCCGACAAACGCATAGCCCTTGCCGCGCGGCATCGACAGAAAGTCGTTCAACGGAATGGTGTCGGCAAAAATGGCATCGAGGCGTCCGGCCGCCAGGTCCATGTAGATTTCTTCGTTGTTGCTGTAGCGCTTGACGTTGATGCCCTTGGGTTCGAACACCTCGGTGGCATAACGGTCGGTGGTGGTGGCGCGCTGCACGCCGACGTTCTTGCCCTTGAGGCTGGCGTACTGATCATCGACGGTGGCGCCTTCCTTCATCACCAGCCGCGACGAAGTGAAATAGTACTTGTGGGTGAAATCCACCGACTTCTTGCGATCTTCGTTGATGGTCATCGACGACAGGGCCATGTCGATTTTCTTCACCTTGAGTGAAGGAATCAGACCGTCGAACTCACCCTCGACCCACACACACTTGACCTTCATCTGCGCGCACAGGGCATTGCCGATGTCGTAGTCGAACCCGACGATTTCGCCCTTGTCGGTTTTCGAGGCGAACGGCGGGTAAGCCGCTTCAATACCGATGCGCAGGGTTTGCTCGGCGGCGAACGCGCTGGTGCACGCCAACAGGCTCAGGGCCAGACCGGTGATGAGGGGGAATTTCTTCATGTTCGTTCTCTCGCGGGTTGTTGTTGGTTTGGCAAGATGAAGAAGAGCAGCTAGAAGCGGGGAGCTACGAGCGGCCAGACTGAAGCTGTTTTTTGTACTTGGAAATCCATATTGGACTCATAGGTACAAGCCGTCAATCAGGGAGAAGAGAGTGTCTGCGAGGTTTTTTGGTGTTGCAGATGGACTCATCGCTGGCAAGCCAGCTCCCACAGTTTCAGTGGTGCACAAAAAATATGTGCACGACGCAAAACCCTGTGGGAGCTGGCTTGCCAGCGATGGCGGATTGGAAGGCGCTAGAGAACTTATTTCTTCCAGCGATCGGCGGCGGCATGATCGCTGTCACGCCCTTCGACCCAACGCGGGCCGTCGCTGGTGTTTTCCTTCTTCCAGAACGGCGCACGGGTTTTCAGGTAGTCCATGACAAAGGCGCAGGCATCGAATGCGGCCTGACGATGGGCACTGGCGGCGCCGACAAAGACGATCGGCTCGCCGGGCTCCAGCGCGCCGATGCGGTGCAGCACTTCCAGTTTCAGCAACGGCCAGCGCTGCTCGGCTTCTACAGCGATCTTGCCCAAGGCTTTTTCGGTCATGCCCGGGTAGTGCTCGAGGAACATCCCGGCGACATCGAGCCCATCGTTAAAGTCGCGCACATAACCGACAAAACTCACCACCGCCCCGACGCCGACATTGGCCGCATGCATCGCATTGACTTCAGCGCCCGGATCGAACGGCGTGGCCTGCACACGAATCGCCATGCCTCAGCCTCCGGTCACGGTGGGGAAAAACGCCACTTCGTCGCCATCGACCACCGGCTCGTCGAGCTGGCAGAGATCCTCGTTGCGCGCACACATCAGGTTCTGCTCGCTCAACACCTCGGCGCCGTCACGTTGCGCGAGCAATGCGCGCACGTCATCGACGGTGGCGAAATCACCTTCGACCTTTACCGAATCAACCCCCAGCGCCTCACGGTAACGGGCGAAAAACTTCACGGTCAGGTTCATGGCTGCTCCGCCTGAAAGTGCCCGCTCTTGCCGCCGACTTTCTCCAGCAGACGTACGCTTTCGATGGTCATGCCGCGATCCACGGCTTTGCACATGTCATAGATGGTCAGCGCGGCGACGCTGGCAGCGGTCAGGGCTTCCATCTCGACGCCGGTCTGCCCGGAGAGCTTGCAACGGGCGACGATGCGCACGCTGTCATCGCCTTCAGCGCTGAGTTCGACTTTGACGCCGGTCAGCATCAACGGATGGCACAGCGGGATCAGATCGCTGGTCTTCTTCGCGGCCTGAATGCCGGCAATGCGCGCCACGGCGAACACGTCGCCCTTGGGATGGCCGCCGCTGACGATCATCTGCAGCGTTTCGGGGAGCATGCGCACCAGCGCTTGAGCCGTCGCTTCACGGAACGTCACGGCTTTTTCGGTGACGTCGACCATGTTGGCGCGACCTTGGGAATCGAGATGAGTCAGCACGGGATTACTCCTGATCAGGAGCTGCGATTGTAAACCTGCGGGTCAAATTTCCGCATCATTGATTATGAAATCACCGTTGCACCCTGTGGGAGCGAGCCTGCTCGCGAAAGCGGATTCAGATTCACTATAGATGTCGACTGATACACCGCATTCGCGAGCAAGCTCGCTCCCACAGGGGACATGTATTTATTCATAAAAAACGGGCGGCTGTTGGGCCGCCCGTTTTTGTGTGGAGGGTTACAAATGCGATTCGGCGTATTCGGCCAGGATCGAGCGAGGCACCCCTTGCAGGGTGATGTGCACACCGTTGGGGAAGTCCTTGAAGCGTTCGGTCAGGTAGGTCAGCCCGGAGCTGGTCGCGGACAGGTAAGGGGTGTCGATCTGTGCCAGGTTGCCCAGGCACACCACTTTGGAACCGGCGCCGGCCCGGGTGATGATGGTTTTCATCTGGTGCGGCGTGAGGTTCTGGCATTCGTCGATCAGGATCAGGCTCTGCTGGAAGCTGCGACCGCGAATGTAGTTGAGCGATTTGAACTGCAACGGCACTTTGCTGAGGATGTAGTCGACGCTGCCATGGGTGTTTTCGTCATCCATGTGCAAGGCTTCGAGGTTGTCGGTGATGGCGCCCAGCCAAGGCTCCATTTTTTCCGCTTCGGTGCCGGGCAGGAAGCCGATTTCCTGGTCCAGACCCTGCACGCTACGGGTGGCAATGATGCGCCGATAACGCTTGCTGACCATGGTCTGCTCGATGGCTGCGGCCAGCGCCAGAATGGTTTTACCGGAGCCTGCGGCACCCGACAGGTTAACCAGGTGAATGTCCGGATCGAGCAACGCGTACAGCGCCAGACTCTGATAGATGTCGCGTGGCTTGAGCCCCCAGGCTTCCTGGTGCAGCAGCGGTTCCTGATGCAGATCGAGGATCAGCAGCTTGGCCTCGTCGATCTCCTTGATCCAGCCCACGAAGCCCTGTTCATCAATGATGAACTCGTTGATGTGCACCGCCGGCAGGTTGTCGATCAGTTGCACCTGGTGCCAGGTGCGACCGTGGTCCTGACGGGTTTCGACCTTACTGACGCGGTCCCAGAAGGAGCCGGTCATGTTGTGGTAGCCGTTGGGCAGCAAGGACACGTCATCGACCAGTTGGTCGGTGCTGTAATCCTCGGCATCAATCCCGCAGGCGCGCGCCTTGAGGCGCATGTTGATGTCTTTGGTAACCAGCACTACCGGTTTTTTCGGATCGCGAGTGTGCAGGTCGATCAGTTGGTTGATGATTTTGTTGTCGTTCAGGTGCTCGGGCAGAATCAGACTCGATTCGGCCTGCTTGCTCATCAGAATTGACAGCAAGCCCTTCGGACCGCCCTTGCCACGCTGGATCGGTACACCCAGTTCAACGTCTTCCGGGGAAGCATCGCCCAGGGTCTTGTCGATCAGCCGGATGGCCTGGCGGCACTCGGCCGCGACGCTGTGATGCCCGCTCTTGAGCTTGTCCAGCTCTTCGAGCACGGTCATCGGGATCGCGACGTGGTGTTCTTCGAAATTCAGCAGGGCGTTTGGATCGTGAATCAATACGTTGGTATCGAGTACATAAAGGATTGGCTGGTTGGAAGAAGGGCTACGTCCGTGATCATCCATACTCGGTCACCTTTGTGGGAGCCATTCGACGCAATACCTCGGCGGTGCTGCGCCTCGAAGTGACTGCCGAATTCACCTGCGAAGCTCTTGTTCGAGGAGCAGATGAACTGCACACAAAATGGGTCTTGGGAGACGCCACCTGTGTTGCAGGTTTCGGCGGTCTGTCTTCGTAATACTCCAAAACCCATGACATAAAAAAGCACTTTGACGGTTTTTTTAAGTTTATTTTGCAAAGTGACGAAAAGCCCTTGGCGGACTCCCCCGACACCGTTAGAGTCGGAAGTCCGCCCGCATCGTTTTCTTCAAGAAAACCGCCCCAAGCCCAATGTTTCCGGGCTTTTTCCGCTTATCAGCGAAACGCGTCCTGACAATCTTCCCAGCCGATACCGCTTTGTGCGGTCTGCGTGATCAGCCACGGCAACGAGGTCTTCACCGCATCCTGTTTCATGTTGAAATTGATCACCCCGTGCCGCCACAACAGCATCAGGGTCAGCACCCGCTGCGCACTTGCACTGCCCTTGAGTTTGCCGGCGCCGTCCTGTGCATCTATGTCCCACAGGGCCACTTGCAGGCCCTGGGTATTGAAGAAACCTTGTGCATCACTGCGGCGCTGCCCCTCCGGCGGCCGGAACAGCGGCACGTAGTTTTCCGGCAACTTGCTCTTCACCAGATCAGCACTGCGACGTACCGAGTCCTGCCAGTCCTGCCAATAGCTGTGGGAGCGGAACTCCCAGCCCTGCACGCCGACACACTGTTTCGAGAACTCCGCTTGCAGGTTGTTCACCGAGCGATCGGCCAGACGTGCCTGAATATCCTTGCCCAAGACAAAGAATGTCCCGCTCAGATTCGCCTTGCGCAGGTAGTCCGCGAGCCAGTCAGTGTTGTCCGGCTGGAGGTTGGCGGCGCTGTCGAAAGTCAGCAGAAACAGCCGGTCATGCATCTCGTCGCCATTGCGCTCGTAGTCTCCGAAACGATCGACTTCGCTGCTGGTCTGCGGCGACAGCGCGGCTTTGCGCATCAGTTCGTCGAGGTACTGCACATGGAAGATCCGGCTCGGTTCGGCCCATTTGGTGTAATAGCTGTCGTCACTGACCACAAACTTGGCAGCCTGCTCGCGCAGGGTCGGCAGGTCTTCGACGAGGAAACAGAACGACGCATCCTGATCGCAGCTTTGCTGGGCATAGTTGTAGTTGCTCAGCAGGCGTTGCCACAAGCGTTGGCGCAGGCTGTTGATCGCGTCGATATTGACCGTGCGCAGGCCCAGACGCTGGGCCAGTGCGGTTTCGTCCATCGACTCGGTGCCGAGCAGGACTCGGGCGAACATCAGGATTTCCGCCCGTGACGCCACGTCGAACAAGGTCGGATTGCCGAGCTGTTCCGGCCAGGTACTGCGATCCAGCGTCGCCACATCGCCCGGTGCCGCTACGGCACCGAAGCTCAACAGCCACGCGGTGAAGAAAAGAACAATGCGCAAAGGGATGTCTCCATAACAAAACCCGCGCGGCACTATAGCTGATGTGCAAGGTTGAAGGACGCCGCCCTCACCCCAGCCCTCTCCCGGAGGGAGAGGGGGCCGATCTGTGTGGATTTCAAATTCAGCATTCAACTCAATAGCTCAGTTCGGCGTAAATCGACAGTCCTACGCGTTCAGCTCCCTCGCCCTCCGGGAGAGGGCTGGGGTGAGGGAAAAATCCACCAGCCGTCGCAAATGCCGACCTTGGCACATACCTATAACCCCCATAGCTGGAGTCAACTCGGACAACCCCCTAGAATCGCCCCCACGATTAAAGGAGACGACTTCATGCTGATGGTGATTTCCCCCGCCAAGACCCTCGATTACGAAACACCGCCGGCGACCCAGCGCTTCACCCAGCCGCAATACCTCGATCACTCCCAGGAACTGATCCAGCAACTGCGCGACCTGACCCCGGCGCAGATCAGCGAATTGATGCACGTGTCGGACAAGATCGGCGGGCTCAACGCTGCGCGCTTCGGCAGCTGGACGCCGGCGTTCACCCCCGAGAACGCCAAGCAGGCGCTGCTCGCGTTCAAAGGCGACGTCTATACCGGTCTCGACGCGCAATCCTTCAGCGAAGCCGATTTCGACTATGCCCAAAGACACCTGCGCATGCTCTCCGGCCTCTATGGTCTGCTGCGTCCCCTGGACCTGATGCAAGCGTATCGCCTGGAAATGGGCACCAGACTGGCCAACGCCCGCGGCAAGGATCTGTATGCCTTCTGGGGCACACGCATCAGCGAATGGCTCAACGAAGCACTGGCCGAACAAGGTGATGACGTGCTGCTGAACCTGGCCTCCAACGAGTACTTCTCGGCGGTCAAGCGCAGTGCCCTGAACGCACGGATCATCAACACCGAGTTCAAGGACCTGAAGAATGGCCAGTACAAGATCATCAGCTTCTACGCCAAGAAAGCCCGTGGCCTGATGAGCCGCTTTGTGATTCAGGAACGCATCAACGATCCAGCCGCCCTCAAACAGTTCGATGTACAGGGCTATCGCTACAGTGCCGAGCAATCGAAAGCGGACAATCTGGTGTTTTTGCGCGACCACGCTCCGGAATAAAACATGCCGGTTGCACGACGCTTTCTATAAAGAGTCGTGCAGCTCGCACGATGTCAAAAATCCCCCGCCGCATTTCGCCACTTTATTGGCGCCATAAAATCGTCCCCTCAAATTCTAATTTTAGTTTCACTCGACAGCCCCGCTTTTTTTCAGTAGTGGCACGTAAATTTTTTTACGGTAGTGGCACAAAACTATCTAGCGCGATTACACACCGATTAATAAAGGCCCAAGTCGAAAGTGCTATCAATTTGCGACCAGTGCCATCTTTATCAATATTTCAAAAAATTTCAGTTTTCGCGATGAGCGGGTAGGAACTATGTCCAAATGCATAGCTCATACCACCGGTAACGATTATCGCCGAGTTTGTACGAGATAACTTACGCAGTGCAGAAAACCATGTAACCAAGTTGTCACGGCAACTTGCCTAGATGGTTCACTCAACTGGACAACAAACGAAGGACAGGAGATACGCACCATTAATATCCCCTACAAGGCCATGGCCGCCCCCCTATAAACGTGCTCGCCAGAGCACCCAACCGCTTGATTTACGGGATTTTTCTCCTGTCATCAAGCGTGTAAGACGATTGCACGAGACTCTTCTGAAGAGAAGAGCGGCTGCATAACAGGGCAAGTCATAACAACAAGGCCTGTTTACGCACATCTTGAGTGCACTTATTTAGACACTCGAAAATTAGTCTGCCTGCACACGGCATTGTGGCGCCTGTATGCCGCACTTTCGAGTGCACTAGTGTCCGCTGCACACCATTAACTCCGGCCATCTAATGGCTTGATAAAACACAGAGGTAATTGCGATGCGCATCAGCATATTTGGTTTGGGTTACGTTGGCGCTGTCTGTGCCGGTTGCCTGTCTGCACGGGGCCATGACGTGGTTGGCGTCGATGTTGCCAAAGACAAGATCGACATGATCAACGCCGGCAAGTCGCCGATTGTCGAACCGGGCCTGGGCGAACTTCTGGAGCAAGGTATCCAGACCGGTCGTCTGCGCGGTACGACCAACTTCGCCGAAGCGATTCGTGACACCGACCTGTCGATGATCTGCGTCGGTACACCAAGCAAGAAGAACGGCGACCTGGAACTGAACTACATCGAAGCGGTGTGCCGCGAGATCGGTTTCGTGCTGCGTGAAAAATCCACCCGCCACACCATCGTGGTTCGCAGCACCGTGCTACCGGGCACCGTCGCCAACGTGGTGATCCCGATCCTCGAAGACTGCTCGGGCAAGAAGGCCGGCGTCGACTTCGGCGTCGCGGTCAACCCGGAGTTCCTGCGCGAATCCACCGCCATTGCCGACTACGACCTGCCACCGATGACCGTTATCGGCGAATTCGACAAGGCTTCGGGCGACGTTCTGCAATCGCTGTACGAAGAACTCGACGCACCGATCATCCGCAAGGACATCGCCGTTGCCGAGATGATCAAGTACACCTGCAACGTCTGGCACGCGACCAAAGTGACCTTCGCCAACGAGATCGGCAACATCGCCAAAGCCGTCGGCGTCGATGGCCGTGAAGTGATGGAAGTGGTCTGCCAGGACAAGACCCTCAACCTGTCCCAGTACTACATGCGCCCAGGCTTCGCCTTCGGCGGTTCGTGCCTGCCGAAAGACGTGCGTGCCCTGACCTACCGCGCCGGTTCGCTGGACGTCGAAGCGCCGCTGCTCAACTCGCTGATGCGCAGCAACGAATCGCAAGTGCAGAACGCCTTCGACATCGTTGAAAGCCACGACAAACGCAAAGTCGCCCTGCTCGGCCTGAGTTTCAAGGCCGGCACCGATGACCTGCGCGAAAGTCCGCTGGTGGAACTGGCCGAAATGCTGATCGGCAAGGGCTACGACCTGAGCATCTACGACAGCAACGTCGAGTATGCCCGTGTGCACGGCGCGAACAAGGACTACATCGAGTCGAAAATCCCGCACGTGTCGTCCCTGCTCAACTCGGACTTCGATTCGGTGATCGACAACTCCGACGTGATCATCCTCGGCAACCGCGACGAGAAATTCCGCTCGCTGGCCCAGGAAGCGCCGCATGGCAAGCAGGTCATCGACCTGGTGGGCTTCATGTCCAAAGCCACCAGCGCCGGTACACGCACCGAAGGTATCTGCTGGTAAAGCAGCGCCAAGCGACAAGCCTCGGGCTGCAAGCCAAAGCGTTTCACTTGCAGCTTGAGGCTTGCAGCTCGAAGCCTCTCTTACCTTGGATGACGTCGATGACCAAGCTCAAACATTTCTTTCTGCAATCCGCCGGCTGGCTGTTGTTTTTAAGCCTGTTGATGGGCCTGGCCTTGATGCTGCCCGCGTCCACATTCGACTCCGAGTCGAAGGACTTTATTTTCCTGATTGGCGCCGTGGGTATCTGGCGCTACTCGATGGGTGCAACGCACTTTGTGCGCGGCATGATTTTTCTCTACCTCGTTTACCCGCACCTGCGCCGCAAAGTGCGCAAGCTGGGTAAGGCGGCGGACCCGTCGCATGTGTTTCTGATGGTCACCAGTTTCCGTATCGACGCGCTCACCACGGCGCAGGTCTACAGCTCGGTAATCCGCGAAGCCATCGACTGCGAACTGCCGACCACCGTGGTCTGCTCGATCGTGGAAATGTCCGATGAGCTGCTGGTGAAAGCGCTTTGGGCGCGGATGAATCCGCCAGACCGCGTGAAGCTCGACTTCGTGCGCATTCCCGGCACCGGCAAGCGCGATGGCCTGGCCTATGGTTTCCGCGCGATCTCCCGTCACCTGCCGGACGACCGCGCCGTGGTAGCCGTGATCGACGGCGACACCGTGCTCGGCGAAGGCACTGTGCGCAAGACCGTGCCGTGGTTCCAGCTGTTCGGCAACGTCGGCGGCCTGACCACCAACGAGTTCTGCGAAGTGCGCGGCGGCTACATCATGAGCGAATGGCACAAGCTGCGTTTCGCCCAGCGCCACATCAACATGTGTTCGATGGCCCTGTCCAAGCGCGTGCTGACCATGACCGGGCGTATGTCGGTGTTCCGCGCCACCGTGGTGACCAACCCGGAATTCATCGCCGACGTCGAAAGCGACTCGCTGCAACACTGGCGCCTGGGCCGTTTCAAGTTTCTCACCGGCGACGACAAGTCGAGCTGGTTCAGCCTGATGCGCCTGGGTTACGACACCTTTTACGTACCGGATGCGGCGATCAACACCGTTGAACACCCGCCGGAAAAGAGCTTCATCAAGGCCAGCCGCAAACTGATGTTCCGCTGGTACGGCAACAACCTGCGCCAGAACTCGCGAGCGCTGGGCCTGGGGGTCAAACGCCTCGGCGCCTTCACCTCGGTGGTGCTGTTCGACCAGCGCGTGTCGATGTGGACCTCGCTGCTGGGCCTGACCGTGGCAATCATCGCCAGCTTCAAGTACGGCGGCGCGTTCATCCTCGCCTACCTGCTGTGGATCGGGATCACCCGCCTGATTCTGACCCTGCTGCTGTCGTGCTCGGGTCACCGGATCGGCCCGGCCTATCCCGTGATTCTGTATTACAACCAGATCGTCGGTGCGCTGGTGAAGATCTACGTGTTCTTCCGCCTCGACCAGCAATCCTGGACGCGCCAACCCACTTCCCTGACCCGTGATCTCGCCAGCTTTCAACGTTGGTTCAACACCTGGTCGTCTCGGACCATGACCTTCTCCGCCGGCAGCATTTTCGTCGCCGTGCTGCTGATGATGGTCTGACCTGCCCCTATTGAATTAACAAGGAAATCGCCCCCATGAATACCGCCGTCAACGCCAACGTAGTGCATGAATCCGAAGCCCAGCGCCAGCACGCCCGCGTGAAAATCCCGGCCAAGCTGCGGTTCTTCGGCCCCGACCGGACCCCGCTCGAAGCACGGGTCCTCGACCTGTCCGCCGGTGGTCTGGCGTTCAACGCCGGGCAAATGCCCCTGACCATTGGCCAGGTGTACAAGGCACGCCTGCAATTCGTCATCGACAACCTCGGCATCGGCATGGACGTTGAACTGCAAGTGCGCTCCTTCGACCGCCAGACCGGCCGCGCCGGTTGCCAGTTCCAGAACCTCGAGCCGCAGGATATTTCCACCCTGCGCCACCTGATCACTTCGCACCTGGCTGGCGACATCGTCAGCATCGGCGAAGTGCTGGCGACCCTGCAGCGCGACAACTTCACCAAGGCGCGCAAGGTCAAGGACGGCGGCAGCGGCATGACCCCGTTCGGGCGTCTGAAAGCGGTGACCTTCAGCGCCGGCATTTTCGCCATCGGCCTGGTGGCGTTCGGTTTCGTATTCAAGTCGGTATACGGCATGTACTTCGTCAGCCACGCGCAGGCCGGTCTGGTCAGCGTGCCGGGGATGAACATCACCATGCCGCGTGACGGCACCGTGCAGAGCCTGGTCAAGTCCGACGGCGTAGCGGCCAAAGGCGCACCGCTGGCGACCTTCAGCACCAGCATGCTCGACGTGCTCAAGGGCCATCTGGACGAAGATCAGTTGCAACCGGCCAAGGTTGAAGAGCTGTTCGGCAAGCAAATGACCGGCACCCTGACCTCCCCTTGCGATTGCACCGTGGCCCAGCAACTGGTGGCTGACGGTCAGTATGCGAGCAAGGGCGACGTGATTTTCACCCTGGTTCCCCGCAACACCCAGGCCACCGTCGATGCGCGCTTCTCCTATCGCCAGTTCGGCGACGTGCGTCCGGGTACTTCGGTGAGCTTCCAGATCGCCGGCGAAGACCAGACCCGCACCGGCAAGATCATCAGCAGCACCAGCCTGAAAAGCGCCGACCTGTCCTCCGACATCCGCGTGCAGATCCAGCCGGACCAGCCGCTGGACAGCAGCTTCGCCGGCCGCCCGGTGGAAGTGAACAGCGACCGTGGCCCGAACCTGAACTGGCTGATCGACAAAGCCATGGCTGCCGGTCTTTAAGTCGAGGACATGCCTGTGACCTTTTTTCTGAGAACACCACAATCCCTGTGGGAGCTGGCTTGCCAGCGATGGGATCAATGCGGTCTAGCTGAAAAACCGAGTCGCCTGAATCGCTGGCAAGCCAGCTCCCACATGGGATCAGTGTGTGCCTTGGCATTGGCAGTCAGTCTCGCCGGTTGTGCCGGCCTGCCCGATCAACGCCTGGCCAACGAAGCGCTCAAGCGGGGCGACACCGCCACCGCCGCGCAGAACTACCGCGCCCTGGCAGACCTGGGTTACAGCGAGGCGCAAGTCGGCCTCGCCGATATCCAGGTCGACAGCCGCGACCCCGAGCAGATCAAACAGGCCGAAGCGACTTACCGCGCCGCCGCCAGTGTTTCGCCGCGTGCTCAGGCGCGTCTCGGCCGCTTGCTGGTGGCCAAGCCGGGCTCCACTGAAGCCGAGCACCACGAAGCCGAAAGCCTGCTGAAAAAAGCCGCCGCCCATGGCGAAGGCAATACGTTGATCCCGCTGGCGATGCTGTACCTGCAATACCCGCACAGCTTCCCCAACATCAACGCCCAGCAACAGATCGACCAGTGGCGCAAATCCGGTTACCCGGAAGCGGGTCTGGCGCAAGTGCTGCTGTATCGCACCCAGGGCACCTACGACCAGCACCTGGATGACGTGGAAAAGATCTGCAAAGCCGCGCTCAACACCACCGACATCTGCTACGTCGAACTGGCCACGGTCTATCAGAAACGTGCCCAGCCGGAGCAACAGGCCGAGCTGATCAAGCAAATGCAGGCCGGTTACAGCCGTGGCACCGTCACTGCGCAGCGTGTCGATTCGGTGGCCCGTGTACTGGCCGATTCGACCCTGGGCAAGACCGACGAGAAGACCGCGCAATCGCTGCTCGAACCGATCGCCCCGGGCTATCCGGCGTCGTGGGTGACCCTCGCGCAACTGCTCTACGACTTCCCGGAACTGGGCGACGTCGATCAGATGATGCAGTACCTGGACAACGGCCGCGCCGCCGATCAGCCACGCGCCGAGCTGTTGCTGGGCAAGCTCTACTACGAAGGCAAACTGGTGCCGGCCGACGCGAAAGTCGCCGAGGAACATTTCCAGAAAGCCGTTGGCCGCGAGGTTGCCGCCGACTATTACCTCGGCCAGATCTATCGCCGGGGTTACCTGGGCAAGGTCTATCCGCAGAAGGCCCTCGACCATCTGCTGACCGCTGCGCGCAACGGCCAGAACAGCGCCGATTTCGCCATCGCCCAACTGTTTTCCCAAGGCAAGGGCACCCAGCCCGACCCGGTCAACGCCTACGTCTTCAGCCAATTGGCCAAGGCGCAGAACACCCCGCAAGCCGATGAACTGGCGACCACCCTCGCAGCGCAATTGCCGCCCGAGCGTCTGGCCGAAGCCCAGCGCCTGCTGCAACAGGAACAAGCCAGCCGTGGCGCCCTGAATCAGAACACGCTGCAACTGCACGCCCTGCAAGAAGAAGACGGCGAGGAATCCCTATGAAGTTGAATCCCTTTGTGAAGGCCGGCATTGGCCTCACGTTCGCGCTGATCTGGTCTTGCCCGACACTGGCCGCGATCACTGAATCGAAGAACTTCGGTCTGGAAGTGAAAATCACCGGCCAGTCCGAAGACGACCGCGACCTCGGCACCGCCAGTGGCGGCGACGTCAACGGCTTGGGCCTCGACCTGCGTCCGTGGGTCTACGGCGAAAGCGGTGCGTGGAGCGCCTACGCCATGGGCCAGGCCGTGACCTCGACCGACATCATCGAAACCGACACCCTGCAACAATCCGACGGTGAACAAGCCACCGACAACGGTGATCGCAAAACCAAGAAAAACTATCTGGCGATGCGCGAATTCTGGGTTGGCTACAGCGGCCTCACCCCATACCCGGGCGAGATGCTCAAGTTCGGGCGCCAGCGCCTGCGCAATGACGACGGCCAATGGCGCGACACCAATATCGAAGCGCTGAACTGGACCTTCGACACCACCCTGCTGCGTGCCAACGTCGGCGTCGCCGAGCGTTTCAGCGAATACCGCACCGACCTCAAAGAGCTGGCGCCGAAAGACAAGGATCGCCTGCACGCCTACGCCGACGCCGCTTACCAGTGGACGCCGGGGCAATGGGTCGGCATTCGCGGTCATCACACTCACGATGACGGCAAACTCGATTACGCCGAGCCGGGCGTCGCCCGCGACTCGCTGGATAAAACCCAGAACGGTGACATCAGCTGGCTCGGCCTGACCGCCGACAGCGACGCCTACAACTGGCGCAACACCAACACCGTCAACTATTGGGGCAGCATCACCGGCATGAGCGGCGACCGTGACACGGTCAACGCCCTCAACGCCGATGGCTCGCGCCCGGCACAAGCCAAGCGCAGCGAAGACGTCAACGGCTGGGCCACCGACATCGGTGTGCGTCTGCGCCTTGATCCGCAATGGCAAGTCGGCGGTGCCTATGCCCGCGCCAGCGCCGATTACGAGCAGAACGGTCTGGAGAGCAACCGCTCCAACTACACCGGTACCCGCTCGCGCGTGCACCGTTTCGGCGAAGCCTTCCGTGGCGAAATGAACAACATGCAGACCGCCACCCTGTTCGGTTCCTGGATGGTCAATGACGAGTACGACGCCAGCCTGATCTACCACAAGTTCTGGCGTGTCGACGGCAACAAGCCGGTCGGCAGCAACGGCATCAATGCGGTGGAAAACAACACCGACGACGCCACCGGCGCGATTCTTTCCAGCACCTCGCTGCCGCTTGAAGACGGCAACAAGGACCTCGGTCAGGAGATGGACCTGGTCGTCACCAAGTACTTCAAGCAAGGCTTGTTGCCGGCCGCCCTGAGCCAGTCGATCGACGAGCCCTCGGCCCTCGTGCGCTTCCGTGGCGGTGTGTTCAAGCCGGGCGATGCCTACGGCAAGCAGGTTGATTCGTACATGCACCGCGCGTTCATCGACGTGATCTGGCGCTTCTGATGCAAACCGCCAAGGGAGTGCCCGACATGATCAGCACCAGGACAGGCTCACTCAGCCTGCTGGCCGGCGCGATGCTGCTGGCCAGCGCCAGCGCCTTCGCGACTGTGGAACCGGTTAAGCCGGTGACCACCGCGAAAGAGCTGCAACAAGCCAAGACCTACACCGTCAGCAGCGCACCCACCGAGGCGCTGAATCTGGCCGCGCCGAAACTGCCGGACATTTCCGGCTACACCGCCGAAGCCGCCGCCGCGAAAATCGTCCGCAGCAAAACAGGCAAAGTCAGCGTGCGCCGGATGATGCAGGAAGACGCGCTGAAGGACTTCATCGGCGGCGACAACAAGATGGCCGAGTGGGTGGTGCGTCAGCACGGCATCCCACAGGCGATCTTCGTCGACGACGGTTACCTGAACCTCAAGGATCTGGCGCAGAAACTGCCCAAGCAGTATTTCAGCGAGACCTCGCCGGGTGTGTATCTGGCAAAGCTGCCGATCGTGGTCGGCCGCAAAGGCATCCTTGAAATCGACGGTCAGACCCAGGAACTGCGCCTGTCGCAAGAGGCCGGTGCATTCATGGTCAACGACGGCCAACTGTTTGTGCGTGACACCAAAGTCACCGGCTGGCGCGAAAAGGACAACGGCCCGGCAACGTTCCGTTCGCCGAAGGAATTCCGTCCGTTCCTGCTCGCCTGGGGCGGCACCGAGACCTACATCGTCAACAGCAAGATGGCCAGCTTCGGCTACGCCAACAGTAAGTCGTACGGGGTGAGTATTTCCCAGTACACGCCGAACATGGCCAAGGTCCTCAAGCGTCCCGAGCCAACCGGCTGGATCGTCGGTTCCGAGTTCTCCGACATGTGGTACGGCTTCTACTGCTACGAGACCCGCGACTTTGTGGTCAAGGGCAACACCTACAAAGACAACATCGTCTACGGCATCGACCCGCACGACCGTTCCCACGGTCTGATCATTGCCGAGAACACCGTCCACGGTACGAAGAAGAAGCACGGGATCATTATTTCCCGTGAGGTCAACGACAGCTTCATCTTCAACAACAAGAGCTTCGACAACCACCTCTCGGGCCTGGTGATCGACCGTAACAGCGTCAACAACATCATTGCCTACAACGAGATCTACAAGAACCACACCGACGGCATCACGCTCTACGAGTCCGCCGACAACCTGCTGTGGGGCAACAAGGTCATCAGCAACAAGCGCCACGGCATCCGCATTCGTAACAGCGTGAACATCCGCCTCTACGAAAACGTCGCCATGGCCAACGGCCTGACCGGCGTCTACGGCCACATCAAGGACCTGACCGACACCGACCGTGACATCAAGCTCGACCCGTTCGATGCCCAGGTGTCGCTGATTGTGGTTGGCGGTGAACTGGCGGCCAACGGCAGCGGCCCGCTGTCGATCGACTCGCCCTTGAGTGTCGAGCTGTATCGCGTGTCGATGCTGGCGCCGACCAAATCCAGCGGCATCAGCTTCAACGGCATCCTCGGCGAGCGCCAGGATGAAATTCTCGACCTGCTGGTGCGCCAGCAGAAAGCCGTGCTGATCGACCCTGTCGAACGCCAGACCGAAATGCAGGACTGAGGATAATTTTATGCACCCACACTTGATCAGATTACTCAGCCTGTCGGCCCTGACCGTGGGCATTCTGGCGGCCAGCAACGGCGCCCGTGCGGACGAAGTGAAAGCGCCCGAGTTCACCGCCGAACCGTGCTGCAACCTGTGCCCGGCCGCCCATGACGCGAAGAACTACACCACGCGTTATCAGCAGAACTTCACCACCCTGGTGCAGGCGCAAGGCGACTGGCTGTTCCGCACGCAAGAAGACTTGCGTACCGAGTTCAACACCACCCCGGCCGGTTACAAACGCCTGCAACAGCTGCACGATGCGTTCAAAGCCAAAGGCGTCGAACTGGTGATCGTTTACCAGCCGACCCGTGGCCTGGTGAACCGCAACAAGCTCAACCCGCAGGAAAAAGCCGCGTTCGATTACGAGAAAGCGCTGGGCAACTACAAGACCATGCTCGGGCGTTTCGCGCAGATGGGATACGTGGTGCCGGACCTGTCGCCGCTGACCAACGAGTCGCTGCCGGACACCCTGCCCGCCCACGATTTCTACTTCCGCGGCGACCAGCACTGGACCCCATATGGCGCCCAGCGCACGGCGAAAATCGTCGCCGAGAAGGTCAAGCAAATCCCGGCCTTCGCCGACATTCCCAAGCGTGAATTTGAGACCAAGCGCTCCGGGCGCATGGGCAAGACCGGCACCCTGCACAACATGGCCGGGCAACTGTGCGGCACCAGTTACGCGATCCAGTACATGGACCAGTTCACCACCGAGCCGAAAGGCGAAGCCGGTGACGGCGACCTGTTCGGGGATTCCGGCAACCCGCAAATCACCCTCGTGGGCACCTCGCACAGCGGCAAGAACTACAACTTCGCCGGCTTCCTCGAAGAGGCGATCGGCGCCGACATTCTCAACGTCGCGTTCCCCGGTGGTGGCCTGGAAGGTTCGATGCTGCAGTACCTCGGTAGCGACGAATTCCAGAAGACCCCGCCGAAAATTCTCATCTGGGAATTCTCGCCGCTGTACCGCCTCGACCAGGAAACCATCTATCGCCAGATGATGTCCCTGCTCGACAACGGCTGCGAAGGCAAAGACGCGCAAATGTCCGCCAGCACCACGCTCAAGCCGGGCGGCAAACAGGAACTGCTGGTCAACAGCAAAAACCTGAACCTGCAGAACAGCAGCCATCAGGTCGACATCCGCTTCGCCGACCCTTCGGTGAAAACCCTGCAAGCCACCCTCTGGTACATGAACGGTCGCCACGAGGACATCAAGATCGAGAAACCGGAAACTTCCGACACCGACGGTCGTTTCGCCTTTGAGCTGCGCACGGACGAAGACTGGGCCTCGCAAAACCTGCTGGCCGTCGAAGTCCAGGGCCCGGAAGCGGGCACCGCGCCACAAAAAGTCGAAGCGAAAATCTGCAAACGCAACGTATTCCCGGGCGCTGGGCAACAAACCGCTCAGGTCGGGCAATGAGGTCTGCTATGCGAAATCGAACGATCAAACATTTGCTTGCACCATCCCTGCTGACCCTGGCGATGTTCGCCGGGGCCACTCAGGCCGCCGCGCCACTGCGTCCGCCGCAGGGCTACTTCGCCCCGGTGGATAAATTCAAGACCGGCGACAAGAGCGAAGGCTGTGACGCGATGCCAACGCCCTACACCGGACCGCTGCAATTTCGCAGCAAATACGAAGGTTCGGACAAGGCCCGCGCGACACTGAACGTGCAGTCGGAAAAAGCCTTTCGCGACACCACCAAAGACATCACCACGCTGGAACGCGGCACCGCCAAACGGGTGATGCAGTTCATGCGCGACGGTCGCCCGGAGCAGCTCGATTGCACGCTGAACTGGCTGACCGCGTGGGCCAAGGCCGATGCGTTGATGTCGAAAGACTTCAACCACACCGGCAAGTCGATGCGCAAATGGGCGCTGGGCAGCATGGCCTCTTCGTACATCCGCCTGAAGTTCTCCGACTCGCATCCGCTGGCGCAGCATCAGCAGGAAGCGCAGTTGATCGAGGCATGGTTCAGCAAGATGGCCGATCAGGTGGTCAGCGACTGGGACAACCTGCCGCTGGAAAAAACCAACAACCACTCGTACTGGGCCGCGTGGTCGGTGATGGCCACCGCCGTCGCCACCAACCGTCGCGACCTGTTCGACTGGGCGGTGAAGGAATACAAGGTCGGGGTCAATCAAGTCGACGCCGACGGCTTCCTGCCGAACGAACTCAAGCGCCAGCAACGCGCCCTCGCCTATCACAACTACGCCCTGCCGCCGCTGGCAATGATCGCCAGCTTCGCCCAGGTCAACGGTGTCGATCTGCGTCAGGAAAACAACAGCGCGCTGAAACGTCTGGGTGATCGGGTGCTGGCCGGGGTGAAAGACCCGGACCAATTCGAGAAGAAGAACGGCAAAGAGCAGGACATGACCGATCTGAAAGAGGACATGAAATTCGCCTGGCTCGAACCGTTCTGCAGCCTCTACACCTGCCCGCCGGATGTGATCGAGAAGAAGCACGGCATGCAACCGTTCAAGACCTTCCGCCTGGGTGGCGACCTGACCAAGGTCTACGACCCTTCGCATGAAAAGGGCAACAAGGGTTCATGAAGCAAAAGCCCCTCACCCTAACCCTCTCCCAAAGGGAGAGGGGACTGACCGAGGTGCTTTTGAGAAATCCGCCGACCTGAAATATCGAGTCGATCTCAGGTGTTGAAAAACAATCGAGATCAGGCTGCAAGGAAATACCGGGTCGATCTCCATTTTTGAAAACCATGGAGATCAGGCTCCCTCTCCCCCCGGGAGAGGGCGGGGGGTGAGGGAGCTTTCAAGGCCCTGCACACCCCTGACAGCAACACCGTTTCACCCCTCCACTACCACGGGGGGTTTGGGGGGGCTTTGGCCCTTGACTGTTGGTTCAAACATGGAGAGATCGGGATGGTATTTTCATCCAACGTGTTCCTGTTTCTGTTCTTGCCGATCTTTCTCGGCTTGTACTACTTGAGCGGGCAACGCTATCGCAACCTGTTGCTGCTGATTGCCAGCTACGTGTTCTACGCGTGGTGGCGGGTGGACTTCCTGGCGCTGTTCGCCGGCGTCACCCTGTGGAACTACTGGATCGGCCTGAAAGTCGGTGCCGCCGGCGTGCGCACCAAACCGGCACAACGCTGGCTGCTGCTCGGCGTCGCGGTCGACCTGTGCATCCTCGGCTACTTCAAGTACGCCAACTTCGGCGTCGACAGCATCAACGCGATGATGACGTCGGTCGGTCTTGAGCCGTTCATCCTGACCCACGTGCTGTTGCCGATCGGTATTTCGTTCTACATCTTCGAGTCGATCAGCTACATCATCGACGTGTATCGCGGCGATACCCCGGCCACCCGCAACCTGATCGACTTCGCGGCGTTCGTGGCGATCTTCCCGCACCTGATTGCCGGCCCGGTCCTGCGTTTCCGCGACCTCGCCGACCAGTTCAACAACCGCACCCACACCCTCGACAAATTCTCCGAGGGCTGCACGCGGTTCATGCAGGGTTTCATCAAGAAGGTGTTCATTGCCGACACCCTCGCCGTGGTCGCCGACCACTGCTTCGCCCTGCAAAACCCGACCACCGGTGATGCCTGGCTCGGCGCGCTGGCGTACACCGCGCAGCTGTATTTCGACTTCTCCGGTTACAGCGACATGGCCATCGGCCTGGGCTTGATGATGGGTTTCCGCTTCATGGAAAACTTCAAGCAGCCGTACATCAGCCAGTCGATCACCGAGTTCTGGCGCCGCTGGCACATCAGCCTGTCAACCTGGCTGCGTGACTACCTGTACATCACCCTCGGCGGCAACCGTAAAGGCACGCTGATGACCTATCGCAACCTGTTCCTGACCATGCTCCTCGGTGGTCTGTGGCACGGTGCGAACATCACTTACATCGTCTGGGGCGCCTGGCACGGCATGTGGCTGGCGATTGAAAAAGCGCTGGGCCTGAACACCTCGCCACGCAGCCTCAACCCGATCCGCTGGGCACTGACCTTCCTGCTGGTGGTCATGGGCTGGGTGATCTTCCGCGCCGAGAACCTGCACGTTGCCGGGCGCATGTACGGCGCGATGTTCAGCTTCGGCGACTGGTCGCTGTCGGAACTCAATCAGGCCAGCCTCACCGGTCTGCAAGTGGCAACCCTGGTCGTCGCTTACGCAACCCTGGCGTTTTTCGGCCTGCGTGACCTGTACACCAACCAGCCGCCGGCCAAGAGCAAACCTGAAGTCAACGTCGAGGCCAACGGCCCTGCCACCGCCACGCCAGGAATGATCAAAGCCGCCCCTGGCGAAAACTCGGCGAGCATCCATGAGCCCGGCTACACCGTCGGCGTCGAAGCCCAGGTGCAACCGGCTTACTGGACGGCGGACTGGTCGCGCTACGTGATGCGCGGGCTGATCCTGCTGCTGTTCATCGCCTCGATTCTCAAACTCTCGGCGCAAAGCTTCTCGCCGTTCCTTTACTTCCAGTTCTGAGGGATCTGACATGACCCGCTCATTACGCATCTTCTACATCGCCCTGTTCCTGGTGACCTTGTTGGTCCTCGGTCTGTGGTCGGTTCGCAGCTTCTTCGGTTTCAGCACCAACGCCGACGCGACGGTGCTCAACGGCCGCTGGACCAAGGCTGTGGAAACCCACTACGACGACCAGTTTCCGATCAAGCGTCTGGGCACCAACCTCTGGGCTGCGCTGGATTTCAAACTGTTCAACGAGGGTCGTCCGGGCGTGGTGCTCGGTCGCGATCAGTGGTTGTACAGCGACGAGGAATTCAACCCGATCGTCAACGAAGAGCTGAACCTGCAAGGCAACTACGCGCTGGTTGAAGGCGTGCGCCAGACCCTGAAAGAGAAAGGCGTGAAACTGGTGATGGCGATCGTGCCGGCCAAGGTTCGTCTGTACCCGGAGCATCTGGGCGAAGTGAAACCGGCGAGCATTCACGAAAACCTTTATGAGGATTTCCACCACCGCGTCGCGGCGGACAAGATCCTTGCTCCTGACCTGCTCAAGCCACTGCAACAGGCCAAGCACGCCGGTCAACAAGTGTTCCTGCGCACCGACACCCACTGGACGCCGGAAGGCGCCGAGATTGCCGCGAACACTCTGGCGAAAACCATCGCCGACAAGTTCCCGCTCAGCGGCGAGCCACAGCGCTTCGTTACCACGCCAGCGGAGAAGGTCACGCACAAAGGCGATCTGCGCTTGTTCCTGCCGCTCGATCCGCTGTTCGAAAACCTGATGCCGGCGCAAGAGCCGCTGCAAAAGCGCAACACCGTGGCCGCCGAGCAACCTGCCGGTGACGACGCGCTGTTCGCCAGCAATGAGGTGCCGGTGGCACTGGTCGGCACCAGCTACAGCGCCAACCCCAACTGGAACTTTGTTGGTGCACTGAAACAAGCGCTGCACAGCGACGTGGTGAGCTACGCCGAAGACGGCCACGGCCCGATCCTGCCGATGCTCAGCTACCTGAAAAGCGATGACTTCAAGAACAGCCCGCCACAGGTGCTGATCTGGGAGTTTCCTGAACGTTATCTGCCTGTGAACAACGAAATCGGCGACGCCGACCCGCAGTGGGTCGCAGAGCTCAAACAAGCCGGTGCTCGCCAACAAAACGTAGCTATCAACACTAAATCCGAGACGCCCGATCGGGCGCAAAACTGAAAGAGAGGTACACCATGACTTTCACTACTACTCCTCGTCGTCTCGCTAAAAGCTTCGCACTGGTTGCTGGCCTCAGCGTGCTTTCCGTCCCTGCCTTTGCCGGTGGCGACGCCGCGCTGTACGGCCCGACCGCACCGAAAGGCTCGACCTTCGTGCGGGTCTACAACGCCAGCAACGCTGAAGTCAGCGCCACCGTCGGCAGCACCAACCTGAGCGACGTTGCGCCACTGGCCAGCAGCGATTTCAGCTTCATGCCGGGCGGTGACTACAGCGCCAAAATCGGCAGCCAGACCCTGCCGGTGAAACTCGCCGGTGACCACTACTACACCCTGGTCAACAACGCGTCCGGCGCGCCGCAACTGATCGAAGAACCGCCGTTCAAGAACAAGCAGAAATCCTTGGTGCGCGTGCAGAACCTCAGCGACAAGCCGCTGACCCTGAAGACCGCCGACGGCAAGACCGACGTGGTGCCGAACGTAGCGGCCAAGGGCCGTGGCGAACGTGAAATCAACCCGGTGAAAGTCAGCCTGGCGCTGTATGAAGGCGACAAGAAAGTCGGCGACGTGAAACCGGTCGCGCTGGAACGCGGTGAGGCAGCAGTGCTGTACGTCACCGGCAGCGGTAGCAGCCTGTCGCCAGTCTGGGTGAAACGCCCGGTATCGACGCGCTAACAAATTTCCCGAACTGACCCGGTTCCCTGTGGGAGCTGGCTTGCCAGCGATGCAGACGCCTCGGTTCTGCAGATACACCGAGGTGATGCCATCGCTGGCAAGCCAGGCTCCCACAGGAACCGGGGTGAGAGTTCGGATACGAGACAAAAACAAGAGTGAAACGACACATCGTTCGTGCCTCTAACCCAATTGATTTTTATGGAGTAACAACATGATTCCGGTGATCTTGTCAGGTGGTAGCGGTTCGCGTCTGTGGCCGCTTTCGCGCAAACAATTCCCTAAACAATTCCTCGCCCTGACCGGCGAACACACGCTGTTCCAGCAAACCCTCGAACGCCTGGTGTTCGAAGGCATGGATACGCCGATCGTGGTCTGCAACAAGGATCACCGCTTTATCGTCAACGAGCAGTTGGCCGCTCGCAATCTGGAAACCCAGCGCATCCTGATGGAGCCATTCGGCCGCAACACCGCGCCAGCGGTGGCGCTGACCGCGATGATGCTGGTCAATGAAGGTCGCGACGAACTGATGCTGGTGCTGCCGGCCGACCACGTTCTCGATGATCAGAAAGCCCTGCAACGCGCCCTGGCGCTGGCCACCGTCGCCGCCGAAAACGGCGAAATGGTGCTGTTCGGCGTGCCGGCGACCAAACCGGAAACCGGTTACGGCTACATCAAGTCCACTGCCGATTCGCTGCTGCCCGAAGGCGTCAGCCGCGTCTCGCACTTCGTCGAAAAACCCGACGTCAAACGCGCCACCGAGTACGTCGAATCCGGTGGCTACTACTGGAACAGCGGCATGTTCCTGTTCCGTGCCAGCCGCTTCCTCGAAGAGCTGAAAAAGCATGACCCGGACATCTACGACACCTGCCTGCTGACCCTGGAGCGCAGCGTTCAGGATCCGGACACCATCACCTTCGACGAAGCCACCTTCGCCTGCTGCCCGGACAACTCCATCGACTACTCGGTGATGGAAAAAACCCAGCGTGCCTGCGTGGTGCCGCTGACCGCCGGCTGGAGCGATGTCGGTTGCTGGTCGTCGCTGTGGGAAGTCAACGAAAAAGACGCCAACGGCAACGTCAGCAAGGGCGACGTGGTGATTCAGGACAGCAAGAACTGCATGATCCACGGCAACGGCAAACTGGTGTCGGTGATCGGCCTGGAAAACATCGTCGTGGTCGAAACCAAGGACGCGATGATGATCGCCCACAAGGACAAGGTTCAGGGCGTCAAACAGATGGTCGCAACCCTCAACGAACAGGGTCGCAGCGAAACCCAGAACCACTGCGAAGTCTATCGTCCGTGGGGCTCGTATGACTCGGTGGACATGGGCGGACGCTTCCAGGTCAAGCACATCTCGGTGAAACCGGGCGCGTGCCTGTCGCTGCAGATGCACCACCACCGCGCCGAACACTGGATCGTGGTCAGCGGCACCGCCGAAGTGACCTGCGATGACAACGTGTTCCTGCTCTGCGAAAACCAGTCGACCTACATCCCGATCGCCTCGGTGCACCGCCTGCGCAACCCGGGCAAGATCCCGCTGGAGATCATCGAAGTGCAATCGGGCAGCTACCTGGGCGAAGACGATATCGAGCGGTTCGAAGATATCTACGGTCGCTCCACCCCGGTTGAACGCGGCGTGTCGGTGAAAACCATCGCGCAGTAAAACGTCCGGCAACACAAAAAGCCCCCGCCCGCCCCATTGCGTCCCCTATCCGCAACGGGTCGGCCGGGGGCTTTTGTTCACCTAGCCGTAGGTCGACCCTCGACGAGGGCGCCTGGCTTCTCCGTCTCTGCTGTCCAGGTAATCGACCGCCTGCACAACGTCCGGTGCAGACGACACAAAGGCTGCATTAAACGCTTGCTGGACGAACGAACTCAGCCCTGCCGATTGATCCGGGACCGGTGCTCGCTGCGGTGCAGCAAATGTTTGCTGGAGCGTCTGAAAAGACGCTCTCGGCACATCCACGGTGGCAGACATCAGCACATTGGCAGGCGCACTCATCTGCTTGTACTGAACGCGCGTCTGCGCCTCTGAGGCCACCATGATGTTACTCATCGCGACAGAGGCCGCGCCGACAATTTGCAGCGCAGGATTTGCCGTGTGCATCAGCATTTTTCCGCTGAATTTAATGGTCGTGGCCACAGCCCCCCGCCTGGCGGCAAGTACTTGTGGGTCTTCGACAGGACTGTTGAAAATGTCCGACATCGGGCCCATGACCTGACTTGCAGTTTTTTCACCGAACACCGTACTGATGCCGGCCGAAAGCACCTCGCCGCCGTGATACATCACGGGCCCCGACGGCGGTGAAGTCTGGGTTTTCACGGCGGCCCTTACGTGAGCCTGATGGGTGTTGAGCAGCGAATCGCTGGAGGCTCCAAGCCTGGCCAGTTCCACGGGAATTTCCCGCCGGTAATCCTGCACCCTGGGGTCTGGATTGTCGGCAAAATAATTGCGCACGGGTTGCATGCCGGCAGCCTGCACCGGGTTTACCAGTTTTTGCTTGCCCATATCGTGATAGGTCCGATCGTGAGGTTTCTTCTCTAACGTGTTCGGATTACGCCCGTCACTATCGCCGTAGACCAGCGGGTTGTTGCGCATCGCTCGATAACGGTTGTGCCCATCAATAGCGCCCGCCGGATCCGGATTCAACCAGCGCTGCAACCAGGACAGGTAATAACGGTATCCGTAGTAATAAAGGCCTGTGGCATCGAGTTCCTTGGCGCAATAACGAACCGTTCGATAACTGACCTGCACCTCTTCACTCCACGCTGTCGCTCCGAACGGATAAAAATGCTCGCGGCTGACCACCGCTGCACTGGCGTCCAGTTCCAGCCCCATCGACCCCAAGTGATCGCTGAAACTGTAGCGGCAGTGGTCGTTGACACCCGAAGGTGGCGCCGTGTCCCAGTGCAGGATCCGTACGTGATTAAGACCGGTCTGAACCGTGATGACCTGCAACACCTCACCGGTGCCACTGTCCGTGCGCAACTCCAGTGCTGGCAGATAACGCACCTGCGCAACGACACGGCGGGCATTGGTCTGCAGCCAACGTAGCTTGCGCCCCCGCTGTGCGTTGCCGTCATACAGGTAGACCTCGCGATCGTCCGCAGCGCTTTCGCGTTGCACTATCGCCACCGAATCCAGCTGATTGCACCCATTCCAGTGCACCAGACGCCCTTGATCCAGCATGCGTAAATTGCCCCGGGCGTCGAACGCCGCCGCGATCTGCGCCTCGTCGGGCGGCACGCCATTGCGCCACGGCAGGCAGCGGTTGCTGTAGCGCGCCGCTTGCAATTGATGGCCATGATTTTGTGCGCCCACGTGGGTCAATTCGAGCAGGTTGCCGCCGGCGTCATACCGGTAGTTTTGGGTGTAATTGGCGATTGCCGCCGGCCCGGCACTGGCAGCGCCTGCTTCCCACCCGGTGGCCGCACAGATCTGGTAGAGGCTGTCATAGTAAAAGCGACTGACCGGGTCGATGCGCTGATTGGCGAAGTAGCGCACCGGCAACGCCTTGTCCTCGATGCTCAGCACGTTGCCCGTCAGGTCATAGGTGTAGACCCAATGTTGCACGACTTCACCCGTGGCTCTGCTGGCCTTTCGTTCCAGCAGACGACCGTCCTCGGGTCGATAGCTCAGGGTAGTCAGCACCCCGTTGCCCGCGACTTCCTGCACAACCAGCCCGTCAGCGTTGTAGCGGATATCACTGACCAGCGTTGTCAAACCCGCGTGCGCCTGCAACTGCACGTGAATGGCCCGCAGGCGTCCAGCGATGGTCAACTCGAAACCCTGCCGATTGCCACACGCATCAACCTGTTCGAGGACATGACCAAGCGCCCCGAAACGCCAGCCAGTCGTCGCGCCTTTGCCGGGTTCCAGCAGTTGCTCGCGTTGATTGATCGGCTCTGGCCAATCCGGGTTCACCGGCTCTAGCGTGAAATGTCGGGTGTTCTGCAGACATTGGCCACCCAACGCATAAGCGTCGAATAGCAGGCTACCCAGCGGATCGTCGTGGCGAATCAACTGACCGCACTGGTTATGCAGCTCACCGACACCAGGCTCGCCGTAGATAAAACGCTCGGCGCAGCGTCGCGGTTCTCCCGCACCGGCTTCGAAAACGGCAACCGGGCGTAACAATAAGTCATGTTCAACTTCGCGCAGGGTGCCCCGACTGTCCCAACTCAACAGCACTTCATCGCCCAGCCCCTGCAAGACGACCTGCGTACCGGCATCGACGCTGTCCGAATGCAATACCTGACCACTCAATGTGTAAACCATCGTCAGGTTGGCAGGCGCCAGCGGATCGCTCATCTGCAGCAACCACAACCGCGGATCCCATTGCTCGACTGCATGCCCGGCCGCATTAAAGCCAGTGCGGTTGATGCGGGTTTGCGCAGACGTGCCCTCCACCTCACGCCAATAATCGACCGCACGCACAGACAGCCCTCGCGGGTCGTTGGCCGAAAGTCGCGGTGTTTTGCTGTGCATGCTCATAAGTCCGCTCCGCACGACGACAGCGTCCTGTCAGCGGTCATCTGAACAGCCGAACACATGGGAGGCTACTGTCAGAAATTACAGTGCCGACCAACGGTAGGAAGGTTTGCTCGACGAATGTCCATTCCCGCCCCCCTTAGGTAGGATGGTGTTCACGAATTCAAGGAGTATTCCGACATGTTCATCGGCGTCCTGCTGATCATCACCTGGCTGGTCCTGTTGCTGCGGTACCCGGCCAAGGCTGTGCCGGTGTCCGTGGCCGCTGCTGTCGGTCTGGGCCTGGTGGCGGTGTGGGTGGTGTGGCTGGACAACCGCGAGATCAAGCAACTGGCGCGGCTGGAGATGCGCATCATCTACGCGCCTGAACAATGCCCGGCGGATCGTCCACTGCAACTGAAAATGAACAACGGCAACGACGTCCCGCTGACCGAATTGCGCTGGCGCATCGCTGCCTACGCACCGGGCGACACGGTCAATCTGGCCGACAACCAATACACCGCCCCGCGCTATCGCGGCCCTGGCGAATTGCAGGCGGGCGGCAGTTGGGAAGACTGCCTGCCGATGCCACCACTGCGCCCCGGATATCGCCCGCAAACCCTGGAGTTTCGCGCCGAGCGATTGCAGGGTAGTTTCTCCGACTGATCCCCTCCTCCACTGTTAGCACAAGGAATGCGCCATGCCCGTTGCGTTGATTACCGGTTGTTCCAGCGGCATCGGCCGCGCACTCGCCGACGCCTTCAAAGCCGCCGGTTTCGAAGTCTGGGCCAGTGCGCGCCGGGCCGAAGACGTAGCGACTCTGGCCTCGGCCGGCTTCACCGCCGTGCAACTCGATGTCAATGACGCGGTGGCACTGGAGCAATTGAGTGAGCGCATCAACCAGCAACACGGCGGCCTCGACGTGCTGATCAACAATGCCGGTTACGGCGCGATGGGACCGTTACTCGACGGCGGCGTGCCGGCCATGCAGCGCCAGTTCGAAACCAACGTGTTCTCGATTGTCGGTGTCACCCGCGCACTGTTTCCCGTGTTGCGCCGGGCCAAAGGCCTGGTGGTGAATATTGGCAGCGTGTCGGGGGTGCTGGTCACGCCGTTTGCCGGTGCGTACTGCGCTTCAAAAGCGGCGGTGCATGCGTTGAGCGATGCCCTGCGCATGGAACTCGCGCCGTTCGGTATTCGCGTGATGGAAGTGCAGCCAGGGGCGATCCAGTCGAGCTTTGCCAAGAATGCCGGGCATGAGGCGGAGCAGTTGATCAACGAGCAATCGCCGTGGTTTCCCGTGCGCGAAGGTATTCGCGCACGGGCCAAGGCTTCACAGGACAAGCCGACGCCGGCCCGTGAGTTTGCTGCCGAGTTGTTGAAGGCTGTGCAACAGAGCAAACCGCCTCGGTTGGCGCGAATCGGCAATGGCAGCCGGGCGTTGCCGTTACTGGCGACGCTGCTGCCAAAGGGCTTGCTGGAATCAACGCTGATGAAGCGCTTCGGCCTGCACGGCAAGCTCTGATCCCGGGGATAGCCCGTTCACCGCTGCATGGCAATGAAGCGTCCGGGTCAGCGTGGCGCGGCCATGAGGTTGGGCAGGGATTCGAACTCAGGCGCTTGTCCCGCCGCTGCCGGGTAGAGCAACTGGATCGAAATCGGCAGTTCCTTGCCCGGCTCCAGCAGATACTGGTCACCCGGTGGCGTCACCAATTCGATGATGCCCTCGGTTGCATCATGCACAACATCGAGCCAGGGTTGGGTGTAGATTTTCGTGCCCGCCGGTAACCCTGCACTGGAAAATTTCCACTGACTGAATGGCTGGCTGTTGGACGTGACCTTAACGTCGTAACTGTAAATCCAGCCGCCCGAGGCATCCTGCCACTTTGCGGCGAATGCCTGTCGCGTTGAAATAGCCTGCTCTGCACCCGTCTGAACGAACACCGGCCAATAGCCATCATCATACTCTGGCTGGTAATAAACCATGCCGATTACTTCGGTAACTTTCGACAGTTCGACATCGCGATCCGTTGTAAAGGTAAGTGTTCGCCTTGGGTTCCAGCCGGTAACTTGCGGCTCAGTAATAGTCAGGTTGCTGTTACCGGATGAGTGGCTCAAGGTTGCGCCCGACTGGGGCATTGACGCATGCAAAAAAGTGGCGCCATGGTAAGTCCTGAATTGCAGGCGCGAGCCCACGGGTGGGGGTGTACCATCGGTTTCAAGGGTAAAGCCGAGCGTCACCGGTTCGCCGGCAACAATACGGCTGACAGAATTATCCATCCTGATTTCAATCACTTCCATTATCTGAAACTTCCATTTTAACAATAATAAACAACACTACATCCGCCAGACATTGAACAATGCCAGACCGAGTGAAAAGTTGACTAATTAACGCCATCGACAGATGACAGGAAGAACACTAACACATCAAAAACGCAGTAAACACAAATTCAACAGATACTTACAATCAACCAACTCAAACAACTTTCGTTAGTTACTTAAAACAATAAGCATTACTCGCGAAGACTCCCTTCCTCGCGAGTAACTTCTTATTCCAACGGACTGACCACCACTGTGCACGTAATCCCTGCCGCCAACAAAACGCCCTCCGGCACTTGATCAATGTGAATCCGCACCGGCACTCGCTGCGCCAGACGCACCCAGTTGAACGTCGGGTTCACATCGGCGATCAATTCACGGCTCTCCGGGTTGTCGCGGTCGTAGATGCCGCGCGAGATGCTTTCCACATGGCCCTTCAAGACTTCGCCGCTCATCAGTTGCATGTCGGCCTTGTCACCCACACGCACATGCGGCAGTTTGGTCTCTTCGAAGAAGCCGTAAACCCAGAACGAATTCATGTCGACCACGGCCATCTTCGCCTCGCCGATACGCGCATAGTCACCGCGATGCACATTGAGGTTGGTCACGTAGCCGTCCACCGCCGCACGCACTTCAGTGCGTTTGAGATTGAGTTCGGCCGCCTCGAGCTGCGCCTGCGCGTGTTGATAGTCAGCCAGTGCCGAATCGGCGATGTTGCTGGCGTCGTCGCGGTTTTCCTTGGAGATCACCAGATTGTCGAGGTCGGCGCGGCGATGGGCGTTGACCTTGCGCATTTCCCAGGTGGCCTTGCGCGAGGCGACCAGCGACTGCGCCTGCTTCACTGCGATGCGGTAGTGCTCGGGATCAATCTGCATCAGCAAATCGCCCTTCTTCACCAACTGGTTGTCACGCACCGGCACGTCGATCACTTCACCGGTGACGTCGGCAGCGACGTTGATGATGTCCGCACGCACCCGACCATCGCGGGTCCACGGGGTGTTCATGTAGTGCTCCCACAACGTGCGGCCGATCCACAGCGCCAGGGCCAGCACCAGCAGGGTCGCGAGCAGGCTGAAAAACTTTTTCATCAGGGCCTTCTTCAGAGATAGAGAGTCAACGGTAAACAGTCAGCGCCATCGCGCCGAACAAACAGGTAAACAGGCTCAGGCGCAGCAGCGCCGGGTGCCAGAAGAAGCGGTACAGGTCGAACCCCGAGAGGAACCGATCCAGCGCCCAGGCCAGCGCCGCAGCGATGAAAAACATCAGGGTCATGGTCGGCATGTACACGCCGTGGAAGGCGATTTCACGAGGCATGGGCAAGTCCTTCGGGCTTGGCGACGGCATAGGCCGCGAGTGGGGATTGCGGGTCGAGCAACGAGGTGCGGATAAAGTGCAGGTAGCTCTTCACCCGACGCAGGGCCGAGGTGTCGAAGTGCGGCGCGAACGGCTCGTCGGTGGCGGCAACCCGGCTGATCGCGTGATCGACCGCCACCAGTGCGCGCTCCAGATTGCTCTGGTTCGGTTGCAGGAACAGTCGCACCAGCGCCCGGCCCATCACGCGGATCGCCTGGCGCCACGGCTGCGATTCGGCATAGGCCGGGTGCACCGGCAGAATCGCCTGCTCCTTGCGTAACTCGATGATCGCGTGGCCGACTTCAAGCACCACGAACATCCAGCGCAGCAGGTTCTTTTGCACGGTCGGCTGCCCGGCGGCGAGCCCATACGCCTGATGCAGCAAATCGCGGGTGCGGCTCTCGAAACTCGACGCCAGGCCCTTGAGCTTGCCGCTGATCGCATACACCACCTGACCGCGCAGATCCTGCTCCATCCGCCGCCATAACCAGCGACTGTTCGGCGGCAGAATAATTGCGCCCGCTGCCGCGCAGACCAGCATGCCCATGACCATCGCGATGTAGTCGTTGATGAAGGTGTAGGGGTTGTAGACGGTCAGGTTGTCCGGCACCGAACCGGTGCTGAAGAAGATCAGCAGACCGAGGCCGACCCCGGCGTATTGCGGCCGCGAAGTGAGGAACGAACCGAGTACGATCACCGGTGCAAGCATCATGCACAGCAGCGCAAAGCCGTCGATCCACGGGAAGATGAAAAACATCTCGACGAAGCCGATCAACGCACCAAGGAAGGTGCCGCACGCCATCTGGAACGCCATGCGTTTCGGGTTGGGTGTGGCGGCAGACAAGCCTACGGTGGCGGCGGCAATCAACGTCATGGTCGCGCCGCTCGGCCACGCGGTGGCAACCCAGTAACTGCCCAGCACGATCAGGATGAACGAGGCGCGAATCCCCGAAGCCGCAGCGGCCCACCAGTTGGTTTGCGGGGTGAACGGCTCGTCCCAACGCTCGCGTTCGTGGTGGTGATCGGCCAGCGACGCGTGGGTCTGGGCGTAACTGTGCAGGTCGTCGACAAAGCGATAGAGCAGTTCGTACGCGGTGTGGAAATCCAGTTGCTCGGCGTCGCTCGGTTCGCGCTCCTGAAAGATGGCGCGCAAGGTTCGCACCCGCGTCGGCAGGCCTTCCTTGTAGGTCGCCAGCGCCATCGCCAGGCGTGCGGCGTCGGGACTGGTCAGGGCACGGCCACTGAAACCGTCGAGCACTTCGGCCAGGTCCTGCAGGCCCGGTCTGATCGCAGCCACCACGTGCTCTTCACCGTTGCCGCGCAGGCGTTCGAGCAACTGATGCAAGGCGTTGAAGCGTGTGGTGATGCCCATGAACTCGCTGTTCAAGCGACTGAGGCGACCGTTGCGCCGACGCATGTGCGGGTCTTCGAACACCGTCACGCTGCGCAACCCTTCCAGGCCCACCGCTTCGGCGATGAAGCGCACGTTGCTGGCTTCGAAGGCCTCGGCCTTGCTGCGCCCGCGCAAGCCATCGGTGACGAACAGGGCAAACACGCCGAAGCGCTGATACAAGGCGTTGCGCATCGCCGCACTGGCGGTTTGCGGCAGAATTGCGGCGCTGATCACGGTCGAGCAGAGAATCCCCAGCGAGATCTCCAGCACGCGCCACACGGCGGCCATGAACGCGCCGTCCGGGTGCGCCAGCGCGGGCAACCCGACCATCGCGGCGGTGTAGCCGGCGAGGACAAAACCGTAGGCGCGGAAGTTACGGCAGCGCGCGGCGCCGGCCGAGCAGATCCCGACCCAGATCGCCAGCGCCCCCAGGAACAGTTCGGTGTTCTGCGCGAACAGCGCGATCAGCGTGACCATCATGGCCGACCCGGCCAGGGTGCCGAGGAAGCGATAGAAACTCTTGGCAAACACCTGCCCGCTCTGCGGCTGCATGACGATGAACACCGTAATCATCGCGGTGCGCGGCTGTGGCAGTTCCAGACGCATCGCCAGCCACAGCGTGAGGAACGCGGCGAGCAATACCTTGAAGATGTAGACCCAGGTCACGCCATCGCTGCGTGCCCAGTCGAAGAAACCCCGGCGCCATTCCAGGGAATAGAGCCAGCGCAAAGGTGCGGGCAAGGGAGTCATGAATTCTGCTCAGAAAAGTCGGGTCGGACCGGGATCCTGTGGGAGCGAGCTTGCTCGCGAATGCGGTGAGTCAGGCAACCAATGTGCTGGCTGACACTCCCTCTTCGCGAGCAAGCTCGCTCCCACAGGTTGTGTGTTCAACGCAGGAGAACCGGGGTTTTCGGGGCCTGGGTTTTCTCGGCAGTCGGTACATCGTTGCCAGCCCCGAGACCGCCACCCAGCGCCGTCACCAGCTCGGCATGCGCCGTTAACCGCGCCGCCTGCACCTGCTGCTGCACTTGCTGCTGCTTGAACAGCAACGTCTGCGCATTGAGCACGTTGAGGTAATCGGTGAGGCCACGCTGATAGGCAATCATCGCGATGTCGTAGGTCTTCTGCGCCGTGGCCACCGACTCGGCGGCAAAGCCTTGCTGCTTGTCCATCGACTCGCGGCGGATCAACTGGTCGGAAATGTTCTTCAGCGCATTCACCAGCGTCTGGTTGTAATGCGCCACGGCGATGTCATACCCGGCAGATGCCTCACCCAGTTCGGCACGCAGCCGCCCACCGTCGAAAATCGGCAAGGAGATCGCCGGGCCGACGTTGTAGTTGAGTTTCTTGCCGGTCAAAAACTCCAGTGCCCCGCCGCCGGTGGCCATGTAGCCGAGGCTGCCGACCAGATCGACGTTGGGATAAAACCCGGCATGCGCGACGTCGATCCCGCGCGCCTGCGCTGCCACCTGCCAGCGACTGGCAACCACGTCCGGGCGCTGCCCCAGCAACTCGGCGGGCAATGCCGACGGCAATTTCAACGCAGCCCCCAGCGACAGCGACGGCCGCTGCAACTGCGCGCCCTCGCCCGGGCCTTTACCCGCCAACGCAGCGATCTGGTTGCGGCTCAGGGCGATTGCTTCGTCCAGTGCATCGAGTTGCCGATGGGTTTCCGGCAACGGCGTTTGCGCCTGGCTGACTTCGAAGTGCGTACCGATGCCGCCATCCAGACGTTTCTGCGCGAGGTCGAGAATCTGTTGCTGCTGCTTGAGCGTCGCGGCGACGATGTCGCGCTGGGCGTAATGCAGCGACAACTCGATGTAGGCGCGCACGATGTTGTTCTGCAATTCCAGTTGCGCCAGCCGCGCTTCGGCCGCGCTCATGTGCGCCAGGTCGACAGCCCGCTCGCTGCTGTTGCTTTCACGGCCCCACAGATCGAGGGCGTAGCTGAAACCCAGCGCCGCGTTGTTGTCCCACGTCGTGGTATTGGCCAGCTCACCCGGCCCATAGAACTGATCGGTTGGCCAGTTGTGCCGTTTGAGGGTCGACTCACCCTTGATCTGTAGCGACTCGGCGGCTTCGGCGACACCGGCCATGGCTTTGGCCTGACGCACCCGCGCGGCGGCCATGGCCATGCTCGGGCTGCCTTGAACGGCAAGGTCGATCCAGCGGTTCAGTTGCGGGTCGCCGTAGGCTTGCCACCATTGTGCGGTGGGCCAGTGGGCGTCACGGGCGGCGTGGGCGATGGCGTCATCGGTGACCAGCGCACTGGCCTCCAGCGCCTTGTCCTGAGGGGCAATTCCTTCGGTTGAAATGCAGCCGCTGAGACCCAGGGAAAAAGCCAGAACACTGAGCGGTAAAAACGCTCTGTTGATGCGACGCGGCACAGCTGCGAATTCCTGAAAGAGGGGGAAAAACCAAAACCTGTGGGAGCGAGCTGGCTCGCAAAAGCGGCACCTCGATTGAACTGACCAACCGGCGTATGCGTCCCGATTCCCACAACGGCGCAATTCTAGGGGGGCGTCCCAACGGCGATAAGCTGGGAATCCTGTGAATCTTTGTTACCGTTAACGAGATAATCCCTTGGTCGGGGGTCTCAGCCCCTGAAACTTCGTGTCACAATTTGCCATCTCCCTTGAGAGCACCCCATGGACACTTTGCAAAACATGCGCGCCTTCAGTTGCGTGGCCGAAGCGGGCAGCTTCACCGCTGCCGCCGTGCAACTCGACACCACTACCGCCAACGTCTCGCGCGCGGTCTCCAACCTGGAAGCCCATCTGCAAACCCGCCTGCTCAACCGCACGACCCGGCGCATCGCCCTGACCGAAGCCGGCAAACGCTACCTGCTGCGCTGCGAACAGATCCTGGCCTATGTCGAAGAAGCCGAAGCGGAAGCCAGCGAAGCCCACGCGCGGCCGGCCGGGCAATTGAAAGTGCACACCATGACCGGTATCGGTCAGCACTTCGTCATCGACGCCATCGCCCGCTACCGCAAGACCCACCCGGACGTGACCTTCGATCTGACCATGGCCAACCGCGTGCCGGACCTGCTCGATGAAGGCTATGACGTGTCCATCGTGCTGGCCCGCGAACTGCCAGATTCAGGCTTCGTCTCGCAACGCCTGGGCATCACCTACAGCATCGTCTGCGCCTCGCCGGCCTACGTGAAAGCCAACGGCTGCGCGCAAAAGCCCAGCGACCTGCTCAACCACGCCTGCCTGCGCCTGGTCAGCCCGGTGATCCCCCTGGAAAAATGGGCCTTCGACGGCCCGGAAGGCCAGGAAATGGTCACCATCAACAGCTCGCCGTTTCTGGTGAACTCGGCCGACGCGATGAAAACCGCGATCACCAGCGGCATGGGCGTTGGCGTGTTGCCGGTGTACGCGGCGATCGAAGGTTTGCGTAACGGCACATTGGTGCGGGTCATGCCGAACTACCGCTCGCAAGAGCTGAACCTGTATGCGATCTACCCGTCACGGCAATATCTGGATGCGAAGATCAAGACGTGGGTTGAATACCTGCGCGGCTCGTTGCCGGAGATTCTGGCGGCGCATCAGGCTGAACTGGCGGCCTACGAATTAAGCGGCAGCCTCGCCGGCGCGCGTGTCGCCAACTGATTTTCAACACACCGCTTTCACTGCAGGCGCTGCCGCAGGCTGCGATTTTTTGTCCTTGATGTTTAATCGCAGCCTACGGCAGAGCCTACAGAAACGGCGATTTCGCGGATGTTTCCGACAGGTTTTGCAGGTTGTCCGTCGGAAGTGCGGTGGCTAGGATTTGGGTGTCGCTGACGCATCAGCGACCGGGTCTGGAAAACCCGCAGGATCACAGCACATGACATAATGCCGCGTTTTTTCGGCGCCGAAGTTTTGTTATGGCGGCTGTACGTGGGAGACCTTCGGGTCTGCCGGGTTTGATCCTTTGCCGGTTTTTCCAGTCCGCGTACAGCTGCCACCCCTTTCGCCTGGAAAACGAAACATGGCAGCTCCATTTTCTTAAAAGGATATTTGCCATGATCAAACACAGTCCCAATCCGCCCGAAACCGACGACACCACCCCCTACGAATTCCCCGGCTCAAAGAAATTCCACGAAGCCGCCGAACGCGCCCTCGACCACTACCTCAAACCCAACGCCCTCACCCTGCGCTTCCACAAACCCAGCACCATGTTCCAGGTCGCCCCCGATCAGGACAACGAAAGCCTGCTGGTCCACGCCTGCGAATCCCTGGCACAGGCCAGCCTGATGACCAGCGACATCGCCGCCTACATTGAGTTGCCGCAACGGCGGACGATTCTGGCGATCCAGCAAATCATCATGCTCGCCGAACTGGCCGTGAATCGGGTGCTGGATAACCACGAAATCCCCCAACCTCCGCCACACAGCTAAAAGCCCCTCACCCTAACCCTCTCCCGGAGGGAGAGGGAACTGACCGAGGTGTTTGGGAGAATGACGCCGACGTGCGATACCGAGTCGAATTCAGATCTTGAAAAGCCCACAAATCGGCCCCCTCTCCTAGGGGAGAGGGGACTGACCGAGGTGTTTGGGAGAATACGCCGACGTGCGATACCGAATCGAATTCAAGTCTTGAAAAGCCCACAAATCGGCCCCCTCTCCTAGGGGAGAGGGGACTGACCGAGGTGTTTGGGAGAATGACGCCGACGTGCGATACCGAATCGAATTCAGGTCTTGAAAAGCCCACAAATCGGCCCCCTCTCCTAGGGGAGAGGGCTGGGGTGAGGGGTAGATTCACCGCAAAATAAAAGCCCTCACCCTGTGCTCTCACAAGCCCAGCACGATGTTCCAGGTCGCACCGGGTCAAGACAACGAAAGCCTCCTCGTCCACGCCTGCGAATCACTGGCACAGGCCAGCCTCATGACCAGCGACATCGCCGCCTACATTGAGTTGCCGCAACGGCGGACGATCCTGGCGATCCAGCAAATCATCATGCTCGCCGAACTGGCCGTGAATCGGGTGCTGGATAACCACGAAATTCCCCAACCTCCGCCACACAGCTAAAAGCCCCTCACCCTAACCCTCTCCCGGAGGGAGAGGGGACTGACCGAGGTGTTTGGGAGAATGACGCCGACGTGCGGTACCGAATCGAATTCAGATCTTGAAAAGCCCACAAATCGGCCCCCTCTCCTAGGGGAGAGGGCTGGGGTGAGGGGTAGATTCACCGCAAAATAAAAGCCCTCACCCTGTGCTCTCACAAGCCCAGCACGATGTTCCCATCGCCAGCAGGCTGGCTCCTACAGTGGGATCGCATGCAGCCTGCAAAACATTGGTCGGCTGTCAGGCCGCCACCGCTGGCAAGCCAGCCCCAACAGTTGGATTGCGCACATTCAATTAGAAATTGATCGGCTGTCAGTTTTGATTTGTGTAAAACCCATGCGGCGCAGCCGCCCCACTCAACAGGATGAGCGCAAGCTCGGCTGCAGCTCTTGATCTTGATCCACGGGCGACATCGGAAGGCTGAGTGGAGGGATTCGTCCGGGGGTGGGAGCGCAGCGACCGTTTGGCGCAGCCAAACACATCGAGAGGAGGTGCAGCGAAGCAAACCGGAGGCGATGCGCCCGGATGGATCCCGGAGCGAAGGAACCCCGAGCCCCAGCGAGCGGGCCGCACGTAGGAGCAAGCGTTTTTGGTTACTTTTTAGGCGTTTTTAAAAAGTGACCCGCCGTAAGGGCGGAACCCTAATCAGCAACACCCGCAGCAACGGATCCCCCCCAAAAAACCCCAAGAACATGGTCGGCCCAGAGGCCGCCAAGACAACCCAAAACAGAAATGTTAGCTTGCTTGGCATCAAGCCCGAACAAGAGCCAAAAACGATGAAAAAGACTGTCCTGGCCTTCAGCCGCATCACCCAGCCCATGATCGAACACCTCCAGCAAGAGTTCGACGTCATCGTCCCCAACCCAAAGAACGGCGACATCAACGCCCGGTTCAACGAAGCCCTCCCCCACGCCCACGGCCTGATCGGCGTCGGCCGCAAACTCGGCAAAGCCCAGCTCGAAAACGCGACAAAACTGGAAGTGGTCTCAAGTGTGTCGGTGGGCTACGACAACTACGACCTCGACTACTTCAACGAACGCGGGATCATGCTCACCAACACCCCGGACGTGCTCACTGAAAGTACCGCCGACCTCGCCTTCACCCTGATCATGAGCAGCGCCCGCCGCGTCGCTGAACTCGATGCCTGGACCAAGGCCGGCCAATGGCAAGCCAGCGTCGGCGCGCCATTGTTCGGCTGCGACGTCCACGGCAAAACCCTCGGTATCGTCGGCATGGGCAACATCGGCGCGGCCGTCGCCCGCCGTGGCCGCTTCGGTTTCAACATGCCGATTCTCTACAGCGGCAACAGCCGCAAGACCGAACTGGAACAAGAACTCGGCGCGCAATTTCGTAGCCTCGACCAGTTACTGGCCGAAGCCGACTTCGTCTGCCTGGTGGTGCCGCTCAGCGACAAGACCCGTCACCTGATCAGCCACCGCGAACTGGCGCTGATGAAGCCGGGCGCGATCCTGGTCAACATCTCTCGCGGCCCGGTGGTCGATGAACCGGCCTTGATCGAAGCCCTGCAAAACAACCGCATCCGTGGCGCCGGCCTCGACGTCTACGAAAAAGAACCGCTGGCCGAATCGCCGCTGTTCCAGCTGAAAAATGCCGTGACCCTGCCGCACATCGGCTCTGCCACCCATGACACCCGCGAAGCCATGGCCAACCGCGCCCTCGCCAACCTGCGCAGCGCCTTGCTCGGCGAACGCCCGCAGGATCTGGTCAACCCGCAAGTCTGGCGCGGCTAAGCGCTGAAACCACAACGGGCAGGCGCTGCGAAACATCTGCCCGTTGTTCCCTTCCGTTGCCTCAGGCCAGTTTGCCAGCAGCGGATACCGGCGCCACCCGCGGTTTGCGAAACACCAACACGTTGCCCAGCATCACCAGCACCAGCCCGACCAGCGCCGGCGCGGTCCACTGGTAACCTTCTGCGAACGCCGAAACGTTCAGTGCCACCACCGGGAACAGCACCGTGCAGTACGCCGCACGCTCCGGGCCCATGCGCCCGACCAGCGTCAGATAGGCCGTGAAGCCGATCACCGAACCCGGAATCACCAGATACAGCAATGCGCCGACGTAGCGTGGCGACCAGTCCATGTCGAACGGAATGCCTTTGACCAGGCACCACACCGAGAGCATCGCCGCGCCATAGGCCATGCCCCAGGCGTTGGTGGTCAGCGGCTTGAGGCCGGCCTTCTGCTGCAGGCTCGAGAGCATGTTGCCCGCCGAGAAACACAAGGTGCCGCACAGCGCCAGACCGAGGCCGAGCAAGGTTTGCGGGCTGGCTTGATGGCCGGCCAGCTCCGGCCAGAACAACAGGCCCAGACCGAACAGCCCCAACGCCCCCCCCATCAGCACGTTACGTGCAATGCGCTGGCCGAAGAACACCCGCGCATTCAGGGCGTTCCACAACGTTGCGGTGGAAAACACCACGGCCACCAGACCGCTGGGAATCCACTGGCTGGCGGTCAGGAAGCACATGAAGTTGACGCAGAACAGGCACAGCCCCTGCGCCACGCAGATCAGATGCCCACGACGGTTCATCGGTTGCAGACGACGGCTGAGCAGCAACAATACAAACAGCACCAGTGCGGCGAGGCCGAAGCGATAGACGATCGACACCGGAATCGCGACCACGCCCAGTTGCCATTTCAGGGCAATCCAGGTGGTCCCCCAGATCAGCACGGTCAGCAGATACAACGACAGATTCATGGCAAATACTCCCTGATGCGACACAGCAAAACGCTTTTGCGTGGCGAGCGAGCTTGCTCGCCACAGGGTTTGCGCTTAATTGAGCGTCAGGGTGCTGCAACACGGGTCAAGGCACTTGCATAATCTTGCGCTTTTGTCTGGCGGCAGGCTGGCAGCGCGAAGGCTACGGAGTAGGATGCAAGGCGTTGAAGAGAACCGATCATGGCAGCCATTGATACCCTGCAAGTCTTTCAAGCACTAAACAGTTCGCCGAACGCACGCCTCGTGCACAGCGCCGAGCTCGGTGACGGCTTGTCTGCCGCTTTGTGGACCAACCACCACGATGCGCAGGATTATGAAGCGCCGAGCCACCACACGTTGTCCTGCTACATCGCCGGAGGCACCGGCACCTTTCGTCGTGATCAACCTGGTCAAAAAGGCGGGCCGGACAAATTGTGCATCCTGCCGGCCGACCATGAATCGGGCTGGGTGATCAATGGCGATATCCGCCTCGCGCATCTGTATTTCAGCGCCGAACAATTTGCCCTCGGTTGCGTGACCCTGCTTGATCGCGAGCCTCGGGAAATGCAACTGCGCGAGCAAACCTTTCTCGAAGACCCGCAACAGGCTCAACGCTTCCGGCAGTTGCTGACGCTGAACTGGGACGAGCCCGGCGAACGCTTATTGACCAGCAGCCTGGCCCATGAACTGATCAGCCATACCTTGCTCAGCCAGGTGGGGGCGCGTCAGGGCCTGCGTTTGAAGGGCGGACTGGCAGCGCATCAGCGTCGGCAACTGGTGGAGCTGATCGACAGTCAGTTGGCCGAGCCGATCAGCCTGGGGCAACTGGCCGGGTTATGTGCGCTGTCGGAATACCACTTTGCGCGGATGTTCCGCACCAGTTTCGGCCTGCCGCCGCATCAGTATGTGTTGGCGCGACGTTTGAGTCGGGCGCGGGAATTGTTGCGCGCGACGGCGTTGCCATTGGGCGAGATTGCGCTGGCGTGCGGGTTTGCTAGCGCGAGTCATTTCACCAATCGGTTCAGGCAGGTTCTGGGCGGGACACCGGGTGAGTATCGGCAGGCGTTTTTGCGTTGAACCCTCCTCCCCTCACCCCAGCCCTCTCCCGGAGGGAGAGGGAGCCGATTGGGGGACGCTCAAGCATTACACCGACCTGAAAGTGCTGTTCTGAATCCAGAATCGACTCGATGTTTCAGGTCGACGTATCGCGCAACACACCTCAGTCAGTCTCCTCTGAGGGAGAGGGGGCCGATTGGGGGAGGCTCAAGCATTACGCCGACCTGAAAGTGCTGTTCTGAATCCATAATCGACTCGATGTTTCAGGACGACGTATCACGCAACACACCTCCGTCAGTCCCCTCTGAGGGAGAGGGGGCCGATTGGGGGAGGATCAAGCATTACGCCGACCTGAAAGTGCTGTTCTGAATCCATAATCGACTCGATGTTTCAGGACGACGTATCACGCAACACACCTCCGTCAGTCCCCTCTGAGGGAGAGGGGGCCGATTGGGGGAGGATCAAGCATTACGCCGACCTGAAAGTGCTGTTCTGAATCCATAATCGACTCGATGTTTCAGGTCGACGTATCGCGCAACACACCTCGGTCAGTCCCCTCTGAGGGAGAGGGAGCCGATTGGGGGAGGCTCAAGCATTACGCCGACCTGAAAGTGCTGTTCTGAATCCATAACCGACTCGATGTTTCAGGTCGACGTATCGCGCAACACACCTCGGTCAGTCCCCTCTCCCTCCGGGAGAGGGTTAGGGTGAGGGGCTTTTGATCTTGCCTTAAAACTCCAGGGTGCTGGACAGCGAAACCTGCCGCGCATCCCCCATCGACACAAAGAACCGGCTCGCCGCCGAGGTGTAATAGGTGCGATCAAACAGGTTCTTCACGTTGAGCTGGAACTTGACCTTCTGCCCTTCGACCTTGGTGTCGTAAGTGGCGAACGCGTCAGCCACGGTATAGCTCGGCAGGTCGAAATCATTCACCGCATTGCCCGCGCGCTCGCCGACATACCGCGCCCCGGCGCCGACACGCAATTGATCGCCGCCGATCACGCTGCCGAAGTCATACACCGCCGACAACGAGCCGGAGTTCTTCGCCACGTTTTGCAGGCGCTTGCCTTTGTAGTCCGGGTCTTCGGTGACTTCGGCATCGGTATAGGCATAACTGCCGATCATGCTCCAGCGGTCGCTGAGCTGTCCGGTCAGGTCCAGCTCCAGACCGCGGGAACGCACTTCGCCGGCCGCGCTGTAGATCGTGGTCGGGCCTTCCGAGTTGGCCACCAGCACATTGCGTTTCTTGATGTCGAACAGGGCGATGTTGCCGGTCAGGCGCCCCGGTATATCCAGCCGCGCCCCCAGCTCCCACGACTTGGCTTCTTCTGGCGCAATGCTGCCGTCGAGCACGGTGCTGCTGCCGCTCAACGGGGCGATGGTCGAGTTGGGTTTAAACGACTCGGTATAGCTGCCGTAGAACGACAACTCGTCGGTGTAGCGATACACCAGACCGGCGCGCGGTACGAACTTCTGTCCATTGCTGTCAGTGTTGGCCTTGAACGGCACGCCTTTGCCGGCGTACTGGTCGTACTCCTGGAAGCGCCCGCCGGCGACCAGAATCCACTGATCATTAAGATGAATCGAGTCCTGCATGAACACCGAATCACTGCGCAGCAAATCAGTCTGGGCGCTGTCCGCCGGGCTGACCGTGGTGCCTTCCACTTCGCGGCCATACACCGGGTTGGTGTAGCTGAAGGTGCTCAGGCTTTTCTGGCGGATCAGGTCAGCACGATAGATCTTGCGGTACTCGTCATCGACACCGAACACCAGATCATGCTGCATGCCCAGCACATTGACCTTGCCTTCGAGGCTGGCAGTGGTGAAGCGGTCGGTGCTGATCGCGCCATGCGTGCCGTCCATGCTGCGGGTCAGCGTGCCTTTCTTGGTGTCGATCGCGGTCACGCGCACCTGACTGGCGTCGTAGGTTTCGCGGTTCCAGCTGTAGCCGAAGTGAGCTTTCCAGTCGTCGGTGAGCTCGTGGTCGGCTTCGAAATGATAAAGGTCCGAGCGGCCTTCCATGTCGTTGAACGGCTCGTCGAGGCGCTGCTTGCGCGAGATGTCCAGCGGGTGGTTGGTGCGCGGATCGATCAACGTGCCACGGTCGAACGGGGTGAGAAATTCGCGATGCTCGTAGCCGAACGACAGTTGGGTGCGCTCGCCGAACCAGGCCAGCGACGGCGCGATCAGGGTCTCGCGGTGGGTGCCGTAATTGCGCCAGTAATCTTCGTCTTCGTGATCGAGCACCAGCCGATAGGCCAGGCCGGATTCACCCAGCGCACCGGTGCTGTCGAAGGTACCGCCACTGCCATTCTTGCCGTCGCCGTAGGTCGAGCCGCGCAGGGTCAGGGCGTTGTATTGAGTCAGTTCGGGTTTCTTGCTGACCAGATTGACCACACCGCCCGGGTCCTGAATCCCGTACAACAACGAGGCCGGACCCTTGAGCACTTCGACCCGATCGACCGTGGCGTTCATGCCCCGCCCCTGAACGATCGGCATGCCGTCGCGCATGATCGAGCCATTGCGGTTATCGCCAAAGCCGCGAGTCATCACCGAATCCTGGGTGCTGCCCAGCGTGTTGCCTTGGGTGATGCCGCTGACATTCGCCAGGGCGTCGTCGAGATTGCGCGGGGTCTGATCGCGGATGACCTGCGCCGGGATGACGTTGACGGTCTGCGGGATTTCCTGCAGCGAGGCCGAGGAACGCATCACCGAACTGGTTTCCGGTGGCTGGTAGCTCAGCGGATCGTCGCGCATCGAGGTAATGGTAGTGGCGCCAAGGTTCAGCGCGCCGGCGGTGGGTTGTGGCTCCAGCGCCAGGGTGTGGCTGTCGGTACGACGGAAGTTCAGCCCGGAACCGGCGAGCAGCCGTTGCAGCGCTTGTTCGGCACTCATTTGGCCATTCACCGCCGGCGCATTGAAGCCATATGGTGCTTCGTCGGTGTACACCACGCTTTGCCCGGTGATACGGGTAAAGTCGCTCAAGGCTTGCGGCAGCGGTTTGGCAGCCAAGGCGAAAGTAAACGGCTGTTGCGCCGGGCTGCTGACGGCTTCAGCCGCCAGCGCCACGCTCATCGGCAACAACGCCAATGCGGAAAAACTCAACGCCGAAACGCCTAACCACTGTTTGACCGAACCCGATTTTGCCCTGGACTTCATTGCTCAATGACCTGTGTAGAACCGCAACGGATGCGAATGACTCGCAGTTTCAGTCACTACACGGATGGGCCTGTGGTTTACCTCACCCCCATTCTGAAAATATTTTCAAAAATTGTGTTGGCGGATCTGGCTTGCGCGCGACCAGACCGAAAGCCTCAGCGCAAAATAATCAGATGCCCCAGCACCTGATGCTGCTCAAACCCCAACACCCCTTGCAGCGAACTCAACACCGCCTGCGGGTCCTTGCTCGGAAAACTGCCGCTGATCTTGCGTGCCGCCAGCTCATCGTCGAGCAGCACAATCCGCCCCGGGTAATAGCGCCGCAAATCCTGCACCACATCGGCCAGCGTGGTTTTGTAATACGTCAGCCAGCCCTGACGCCAGGCCAGTTGCGCTTCGCTGTCCACCGCATGCCATTTTTGCGCAGCGCCCTGGCCATAGGCGACTTGCTGGCCGGCGGTGAGAATCTGTTGCTCGCCCTGACGCTGCGCCGTCACCCCGACTCGCCCGGACAACACCGTGACCTGCGCGCCGTGAGGTTGCAGACGCACTTCGAATTGCGTGCCAAGCACCCGCGCCTCGCCCTGCTCGGCCTCGACCACAAACGGAGCGCCCGTATGGGTGACGCTGAAAAAACCGGCACCACGGCGCAACTGCACATGCCGCTCGCCCTGGCTGAAATCCACGGCGATGGCGCTGTCGGCGTCCAGAGTCACTTGCGACTGATCGGCGAGGGTCACGGTGCGGATTTCGCCGGGCGCCGAGACATAGTCAGCGCCCAGATCAGCAACCCAGCGCTGCGGTTGCCAGCCGGTTCCAAGGCTGACCATCAACAACAGACTCGCCGCCAGCGCCAGCACGCCGGCCCCGCGAACGAGCGACTTGCGGCGCGGGCGATCCATCGCGTTGAGGTAACCCTGCAGTGCGAAAGCCTCTTCATCCGCCAGAGTGCGTGCCGGGCCTTCACTCAGTTCCCAGATCACCTGAGCCTGAGCATACGCCCGGGCGTGGGCCGGATCGGCGCGCAGCCATTGGCTGAACGTGAGTTGATCGCCAGCGCTCGGCCGGTCGTGCAACAGGCTCAGCCAGGCCAGCGCTTCCTGCTCCTGCGCGGGCGTCGGGGGAATCGAATCGGATCGGTTCACGGTGCTTTCCCTGGCAGGCGTGGCGCGGGTTCGCGCAGGCTGGCCTTGCAGGCCTCAAGGGCGCGCATCATATGTTTTTCAACAGCGCTTTGGGACAGGCCCATGGCTTTGGCGATGTCCGCGTACTTGCGGCCGTGGATGCGATTGAGCAAAAAAATCTGCCGGGTGCGCTCGGGCAAGGCGCGCAACGCCGCTTCAACGTGGCGCAGATCGTTGCCGGCTTCAAGTGCGGCTTGCGGTTCGCTGCCGTGGCTGTGCGGTTCCTCCGGTTGCCAGCCTTCGTTGACCCGCACCCGCGTGCCTTCGCTGCGCAAATGGTCGATGGCGATGTTGCCCGCGCAGCGCAACAGATAGGTGCTGAGTTCTTCGACCTGCACCAGCGGCCGCCGCCAGAAACGCAGAAACAGATCCTGCACCAGGTCCGCCGCCGTCGCCCGGCACCCGACGCGGCGGTTCACCAGCGCTTCCATTTGCGAACGCTGGGACAGAAACACCTGAAGGAAATGCGCACGGGCACCCTGCGGTTCGTCGTCGCGCGATTCCGGTGGATGACTGATCAGCATGTCAGACCAACGCCCATGCGGCGGCCGGGCTGGCCAACAGGCTCAGCCAGATCCTGCTGGGCAGCCAGGCCATCAACGGGTGCAAGCCCTCTTTCATGCGTAACCCAGGCCGCGCGCCGCGCCGGAGATGGTTGCGAGCATCACGCTCGGCACCAGCAAGCCGACCCACGCCGACCACGCCGTGCGGCAGGCAAAGCACCAGAGCACGGCAACCAGATAGACCAGGAAGGAAATGGTCATGCCGGTCACCACCGCTTCGGCACGGCTCAACGGCAGCCAGAGGGTCAGGGTGACACTGGCCAGTGCCGCGACCAGATAGCCGCCAAACACCGCGGCCAACACTCGCGAGGTGATAGCCAGACGATAGGACAATGGGAGTGCGGCGAGTTTGCCTTTCATGTTTCGACCCTGAAACGAAAAACGTTCGACCGATCGACCGAACCTACAGGCGAGCAATATTAATGATAAATATTCTCATACGCAAAAGCATCTGATTGCCGGCCGGCAGCTTGAACCCCTACAATGCGAACAGTTCTTGTTCTCTAACGCATGCTCTTTACCGCGTCCCCCAGGCGCCCGGAGTCATACCGTTGTCGTCCGCCCATCCTGTCGAATCGCTTTATCAGGCCCACCACCCCTGGCTGACCGGCTGGCTGCGGCGCAAACTCGGCTGCCCGGACAGCGCGGCGGACCTGGCACAAGATACTTTCATCAAGCTGCTCAGCGCCCGCGAACCGCCGTTGATCATCGAGCCAAGGGCCTTTCTCACCACGCTGGCCAAGCGAGTCCTGTTCAATCATTACCGTCGTCAGGACCTCGAGCGTGCCTACCTCGACACGCTGGCGCAGATGCCGGAAATGCTCGCGCCGTCGGAAGAAGACAAAGCGATCATCCTGCAAACCCTGATGGAGCTGGATCAGTTGCTCGACGGTTTGCCGCGCCCGGTCAAACGCGCCTTCCTGCTGGCGCAGGTCGATGGCCTGACGTATCCACAGATCGCTGGCGAATTGGGGATTTCCGTGGCCACGGTCAAACGCCATCTGAACAAAGCGGCAATGCGCTGCTATTTCGCCCTGTGAATCGCGTCCCGGATTTCTCTTCGCAGGTGGCCGAGCAGGCCGTGCACTGGCTGCTGGAAATGCAGCAAGGCACCTTTACCCCGCGCCAGCAGCAGGCGCTGCAACAATGGCTGGATGCACACAGCGAACACCGCCGCGCATGGGAACACATCCAGCGGGTCAACCAGCGCTTGCGCGGGGTGTCTTCGCCGCTGGCCCACGCGGCATTGAATGCGCCGCCATCCGCCGGCCGTCGTCAGGCGCTGAAACTGCTGGTGCTGCTCGGCGCCGGATCGGCACTCACCTGGGGGATGCGCGAGCACACGCCGCTGCCGGCGCTGCTCGCCGACTACCGCAGCCCGGTGGGGCAGCGGCGCAAGATTTCCCTGGGCACGGGGGATCAACTGCAACTCAACACCGCCAGTGCTGCCGATGTCGACGGTTCGCAGCGATTGATCCGTCTGCTCGAAGGGGAAATGCTGCTGAGCGCCGTGCAGGCATTCGAAGTGCGTACCGCGCAGGGCGTCCTGAAGACCCACGGCGCTCGACTCAACGTGCGCCAGTTTGCCGATCGCACCCAGGTGGCATTGTTTGAAGGCCGGGTCGAACTGACCAGCAACGATCGTGCGCCAATGTTGTTGCCGGTGGCCCGGCAACTGAGTTTCAGCGCGACTGCGGTCAGCGAGGCCACACCACTGGACGCCAACAGCGGCGCCTGGACCGACGGTATGTTGGTCGCGGCGCATATGCGCCTGGGCGACTTCCTCGATGAACTGAGCCGCTACCGTCGCGGGCAGCTGAACTGCGCGGCGACAGTTGCCGACCTGCTGATTTCCGGGACTTATCCCCTGGATGACAGCGAACGGATTCTGGATGTGCTGGAAATCAGTTTGCCGGTGAAAGTCAGGCGTTTTACCCGGTATTGGGTAACCGTAGAAGCCAAAGCCTGAAAAGCTCCCTCGCTGCAAAAACAGTCGAAAAAATGTTTGTAAACCATGAGCCGTTTTTCAGATCTGACGTGACAGAGAAGGAAAGCCCCTAGATTCAACCTTCTCAGGATCATCCGTCATGCACCCCACCCGCCTCACACCCCTGGCCCGCAGCCTGCGCAACCTTGTCCTCGGCGCCAGCCTGAGCTTAAGCGCCCTGCCCGCCCTGGCAGCCGAAACCAGGGTTTACCACATCGCCCCGGCGTCGCTGGAAAATGCCCTCAACCAGTTTGGCCGTGAAGCCGGCGTGCTGATTTCTTTCGGTTCGCAAGTCACCAGCGGTGTGCCAAGCCGTGGCCTGGAGGGCAGTTACACCGCCGCGCAAGGTCTTGATGCACTGCTCGAAGGCACCGGCCTGCAGGCCCGCGCCGAGGGCAACAATGCCTTCAGCCTGCAACCGGTGACCACCGGTGCTATTGAGCTGGACACGTCGAAAGTCGTCGGTGACTGGCTGGGCGATGCGGCGCAGGTCAACGTCTTCGAGCATCCGGGCGCCCGCGACGTGATCCGTCGCGAAGACTTCGAACGCCAGGGCGCGACGCAGGCGCGGGACGTGCTCAACCGCATACCCGGGGTCAACGCCCCGGAAAACAACGGCACCGGCAGCCACGACATGGCGCTGAACTTCGGCATTCGCGGCTTGAACCCACGACTGGCCGCGCGCTCGACCGTGTTGATGGACGGTATTCCCGTGCCCTTCGCACCGTATGGTCAACCGCAGTTGTCCTTCGCGCCGATCAGCATGGGCAACATGGATGCGGTGGACGTGGTACGGGGTGGTGGCGCGGTGCGTTACGGCCCACAGAACGTCGGCGGCGTGGTCAACTTTGTGACTCGTGCCATTCCTGATGAGCCGACGGTCAAGGGCGGTTTCCAGACCGAAACCAGCCCGTCGTCGAGCCATGACGGCTTCAAGACCAGCGCCAATCTGCTGGCCGGCGGCACCAACGCCAATGGTCTGGGTGGCGCTTTGCTGTACTCCGGCACCCGTGGCGGCGACTGGCGTGAACACAGCGACACCGAGATCGACGACCTGATTCTCAAGGGCAAATACCAGCTCGATGAGGCCAACAGTTTCAACGCCATGGCCCAGTATTACGAAGGCAAGGCGGACATGCCGGGTGGTTTGAGCGTCGCCGATTACGACGCCGATCCGTATCAGTCGACGCGGCTGAAAGACCAGTTCTGGGGCCGGCGGACGATGTTCAACTTCGGCTATCGCTATCAGGAAGATCGACGCGAATTCACCGCCAACACCTTCTTCACCAAGACCCTGCGCAGCGGTTATCTCGATCAGGGCAGCTTCCTCTCGCTGTCGCCACGTGAGTATTGGGTGCGCGGTTTCGAAACCCGTTTCGCCCAGGGCTTCGACCTCGGCCCGAGCAGCCATGAAGTCGGCGTTGGCTACCGCTACATCAACGAGGCCGGCCATGAGTTGCGCTATCGCACGCCGATCAGCAGCAACCAGTACCCGACCAGCAACAGCCGCAACGACCGCGACACTCGGGGCGGTACCGAGGCCAATGCGTTCTTCGTCGACGACCGCATCGACATCGGCAAATGGACCATCACCCCGGGCGTGCGCTACGAGATGATCGAGTCGCAGCAGACCAACAACCTGACCAACGCCAAATACCAGGGCGATTACAACACCGCGCTGCCGGCGCTGAACGTGCTGTATCACCTGACCGACAGCTGGAACCTGTACGCCAACACCGAAGGTTCGTTCGGCAGCGTGCAGTACAGCCAGATGCCCAACCGCGTGAGCAGCGGCGAAGTGAAGCCGGAAAAGGCCCGCACTTGGGAACTCGGCACCCGTTACGACAACGGCGCACTGCGTGCGGAAATCGGCGCGTTTTTGATCAACTTCGACAACCAGTATGAAAGCAACCAGACCAACGATTCGGTGATTGCCCGTGGCGAGACCCGCCATCAAGGCATCGAGACCAGCGTCAATTACGCGCTGGATGACGTGAGCCCGGCACTGGCCGGTTTCGATGTGTACGCCACTTACGCCTACGTCGACGCGACCATTCGCGAAGACGGGCCGAACAAGGGCAATCGCGTGCCGTTCTCCTCGAAACACAAAGGCACGATCGGCGTCGGTTACACCGAGGGACCGTGGAAACTCAACTTCGATAGCAGCTTCCAGAGCGACCAGTTCGCCGACAATGCCAACACCTCAAAAGAAAGCGCCGATGGCAGCACCGGCAAGATCCCGGGCTACATGCTGTTCAGCAGCCGTGCGGGTTATGACTTCGGCCCGCAACTGTCGGACCTGAATGTGGCGGTGGGAGTGAAGAACATCTTCAACACCCAGTACTTCACGCGTTCGTTCGATGACAACAACAAGGGCAAGTACGTGGGTGAGCCGCGCACGGTGTATGTGCAGACTTCTGTAGCGTTCTGACAGCGACACAAACAAAAACGGGCCTGCATTCGCAGGCCCGTTCTCATTCGGTGGCTTATGAAATCAGCGCATCAACTGTTGATCGCTGCCTGTTCATTCTCGTCAAACTCTTCTGCCAACAGCTTGTCGTTGGCCTTGGCGGTGAAGGGCACGATGGCGGCGCGGGGTTTGCCTCGCAGTTTGCCAAACAAGTGCTCCAGCGCGTGTTCCAGTTTTTCGGCTGCACCGTCGATCGCCTGTTCCAGCGAATCGGCTTTATGAGTGACGGAGATCGGTTGATGGCCTTTTGGCCGCGCTTCCAGCTGGCAGCGCATGTCATGGGGACCTGGTTTGTCACCGTTCTCGTCGGCCAGATGGACTTCGACGCGGGTCAGGTCTTCTTCATAACGTTCGAGCGTGCTCTCAATGGTTGTACGTACCCACTCCTCCAGTCGTTGACTACTTTGAATATGGTTATCGCTGTTGACTTGGATTTGCATAGTTCATCCCTTATTTCAGCTAGCTCGCAAGAGGCCTTGAACAGGATTTCGTGACCTCTTGATTACAACAATCGGCCCGACTGACGAACATTTCAACCCCTGGAAAAAGATAAATATTCATTCGCAAAAAAAGCCGGACAACCGAGCAAGTCACTGGTAAGGTCGGGAGTTGGGTCGCCTCGCAACCCTGCAAAATCTGCTCACAATTGCCCGTCGTTCAACGGGTGCAAACTGCGGAAAATCCCCGCCTCTTCCACCAGCCAGTCATGCACCGCACGCACGCCCGGATGGCTCAGCCCCCCCGGCGCGTAGAGCAACACGTAGCGTTTGTGATTGGGCACCGACAGCCCGAACGGCACGATCAAGGTGCCGCGTTCCAGCTCATCATTGAGCAGTGTGCGCCGGGCAATCGCCACGCCCATGCCGGCGATCGCGGCTTCGATCGTCAAGTGATTGCGATTGAAGGTATGGCCGCGCCGGACATCGGCGCCCTCGAAGCCGATCGCGTTCAGATAAAACTCCCATTCCGCATATTCGTAACTGCCGCGCCAGGCCGTGATGTCGTGCAGCAGCGGGAAATGCACCAGATCCGCCGGCCCATGCAGCGGCGGGCGTCCACGCAGCAGACTCGGCGCACACACGGGGAAAATCTGCTCATCGAGCAAGGCTGTGGATAACAGCCCGGGGTAGCTGCCGTCGTTCAGGTCAATCGCCAGATCAAAGTCGCCCTCGTGCAACGGCACGCTGCTGTCCTCGGCCACCAGGCGTAATTGGATGTCGGGATAGCGCTGCTGCAGGCGCGGCAGACGCGGGGTCAGCCATTTGCTGAGGAACGATGGAATCGAACGTACCCGCAGAATCCCGCTGATCATTCCGGCATCCAGTCGGCGCAGTTCGGCATCAATGCTGCCGTAGGCCTCATTGACCGTAATCGCCAGCCGCTGCCCTTCCGCGCTCAGCTCCACACCCCGCGCCCGACGATGGAACAGGCGAAAACCGAGGCGCTCTTCCAGTTGCCGGATCTGCTGGCTGACCGCCCCCGGGGTGATGTGCAGCTCTTCTGCACAGCGGGTGAACGACAGGTGCCGCGCGGCACAGGAAAACACCTGCAGCCAGACATAGGTCTGGGCATGCAATTGACGGCTCATCGTTTAGTCCTGCTAAAGGCTTTCTTAGGAAGTTTCGTTGGTCACGTAGTACCGAGGTAGGCAGTATCGCCGACATTGCGCTTGGCCTACAAAAAATGGCAGCGATTCCTACTCCATTGCTTGTAAGGCTTTAGCATGGCTATCAGTGTTTTCGATCTATTCAAAGTCGGCATCGGCCCGTCCAGCTCCCACACCGTCGGCCCGATGCGCGCCGCTGCGACCTTCGCCGAGGCGCTGATTGATCAGCGTGTGTTGAACGATGTCCGTCGTGTGGAAATCCGTTTGTACGGTTCGTTGTCGGCCACCGGCGTCGGTCACGCCACCGACCGCGCCACGGTCATGGGCCTGATGGGCGAATGGCCGGATCGTATCGATCCGTCGACCATCGACCCACGTATCCAGCAACTGCGCGAAACGGGCCGCCTGTCACTCGCCGGGCAAAGAGAAATTGCCTTCAACTGGCAGACCGATCTCCTGCTGCTCGACGAGAGCCTGCCCTACCACCCCAACGCCATGTCGCTGACAGCCTTCGGCGAAACCGCCGAGCTGTTCGCACAAACCTACTACTCGGTCGGCGGCGGTTTCATCATCGAGGCCGCAGAGGCGGAATCCGGTGTGGCGCCGGCTGGCGATGTGGTGTTGCCGTACGATTTTTCCAGCGCCGCCGAACTGCTGAGCCTGTGCAGGCAGCACAACCTGCGTGTGTCCGAGCTGATGATGGCCAACGAACGCGCCTGGCGTAGCGACGACGAAATCCGCCAGGGCCTGTTGCACATCTGGTCGGTGATGCGCGAGTGCGTCGAACAAGGCCTGCGCCACGAAGGGATTCTGCCTGGCGGTCTGAACGTGCCGCGCCGGGCGGCGAAACTGCACCGCAGCCTGCTGGAAATCGGCAAGCCGAATGTGATCAGTTCGACGCTGTCGGCAATGGAATGGGTCAACCTGTTCGCCCTCGCCGTCAACGAAGAAAACGCTGCCGGCGGGCGCATGGTCACCGCGCCGACCAACGGTGCAGCCGGGATCATTCCGGCAGTTCTGCACTACTACATGAAATTCAACCCGGACGCGTCTGACGATGATGTGGTCGCGTTCTTTCTCGGTGCCGCCGCCGTCGGCATTCTGTGTAAGAAAAATGCCTCGATCTCCGGCGCCGAAGTCGGTTGCCAGGGCGAAGTCGGTTCGGCCTGCGCCATGGCCGCAGCGGGCCTGGCCGATGTGCTCGGCGCCACCCCGGAGCAACTGGAGAACGCCGCCGAAATCGGCCTGGAACACAACCTCGGCCTGACCTGCGACCCGGTCGGCGGCCTGGTGCAAGTGCCGTGCATCGAGCGCAACGCCATCGCGGCGGTGAAGGCGATCAACGCCACGCAAATGGCCCTGCGCGGCGACGGCAAACACTTCATTTCCCTCGACCGGGTGATCCGCACCATGCGCGATACCGGCGCCGACATGCATGACAAATACAAAGAGACTTCACGGGGCGGCCTGGCCGTGAGCTGGGTGGAGTGCTGACGCGCATTCCCTGACCGCCCCGGCAGACCGCGCACAACGGTCTGCCAAACGTGAGCCCGAGCAAAAATAATAACGAGGCAAAAACGATGACCGATGTACGCACACCTGCTGCCGAAAATCCCGCTGTAGATCGCACACACAACACCGAAACGGCCCACAAGGGCTGGAGCAAATCCGACACCACCTGGATGCTCGGCCTGTACGGCACCGCGATTGGTGCCGGCACCTTGTTCCTGCCGATCAACGCCGGTGTCGGTGGTTTCTGGCCGCTGCTGATTCTGGCCGTGCTGGCCTTCCCGATGACGTTTTTCGCCCACCGTGGTTTGACCCGTTTCGTGTTGTCCGGACGCTCCGGGGACATCACCGAAGTAGTTGAAGAACACTTCGGTATCGGTGCCGGCAAGCTGATCACGCTGCTGTATTTCTTCGCGATCTTCCCGATACTGCTGGTGTACAGCGTCGCGCTGACCAACACCCTGAGCAGTTTTCTCGAACACCAGTTGCACATCGCTCCACCACCCCGGGCCATCCTGTCGCTGGTGCTGATCCTCGGCCTGATGGCGATCGTGCGTTGCGGACAGAACGTGATCGTCAAAGCCATGAGCGTGCTGGTCTATCCGTTCGTTGCCGCCCTGTTGCTGCTCGGCCTGAGCCTGATCCCCAACTGGAACGGCGCGTTCTTCGCCAGCGCTCAAGAGGCGATGCCGCTGTCGGTGTTCCTCAAGACCTTGTGGCTGGCGATCCCGGTGATGGTGTTCTCGTTCAACCATTCGCCGATCATCTCGGCGTTCGCGGTCGACCAGAAACAGCGCTACGGCGCACAGGCCGAGCGCAAGAGCAGCGGCATCCTCGCCATGGCCCACGGCATGATGGTGGTGACGGTAATGTTCTTCTGCTTCAGCTGCGTGCTGGCGCTGTCGCCGACAGATCTGGCAGCGGCGAAGGCGCAGAACATTTCGATCCTGTCGTACCTGGCCAACCACTTCCAGACTCCGGTCATCGCTTACGCCGCGCCGCTGATTGCGCTGGTGGCGATCACCAAATCCTTCCTCGGCCACTACATCGGCGCCAGCGAAGGCTTTCAAGGCATGATCGTCAAAAGCCTGCGCAGCCGTGGCAAGGTGATGTCGGCGAGCTGGCTGAACCGGGCGACCGCGCTGTTCATGATCCTCAGCTGCTGGGCCGTCGCTACGTTCAACCCGAGCATTCTGGGCATGATCGAAACCCTCGGCGGCCCGGTGATTGCCTGCCTGCTGTTCCTGATGCCGATGTACGCCATCCGCCGTGTGCCAGCCTTGCGCCAGTATTCGGGACAGGTTTCGAACGTGTTTGTGGTGCTGATCGGCCTGATTGCACTGTCGGCGATCATCTACTCGGTTATGCCCTGAAACGGGCCATAAATGACAAAGGCGAGCCAAGTGCTCGCCTTTTTTATCCCGTATCCATTGTCCAACAATTTTCCCGGCACAGCCCTTGCTACATCCCTGCGGCAGCTCCTGCACAAAGCAACACACAGGCCACGGAATGGCCGATGGTCCGGTATGGCGAACCAACCCGATCACGGCCGGTCAACAACTGCACGTTCAATCAGGCGGTGACGCATCATGGACAATCCTTTTCAGATCATTACCGATGCCTTCGCGCCGGACTATCAGATCAACCTGAGCATTCAGGGCCTGGACGGCAGCATCATGCTGACCCTGTCGAACAGCGGCCGCATCGTGGCCAAACGCATGATCAGCAGCGAACAACGCAATGATCCACAACGCTTGCGACGGCTGGTGCAAAGTATTCAATTCGGCATCGCCATCGAACAGGGCCACAGCGCCATGGCGATCCTCGAAGCGATGACCAGCGGCGACGGGCTGCCGCCGCCACCGCAGCAAATCGACAGCCAGTCTCGACCGTCGGCGGGCCTTTAGAGTTCGCCTTTTTCGATCTCCGGGTGTTCACCGGAACCGGCGCCCAGCTTGCGCTGCGGTTTCTCGATCTTCACCGAAGGAAATTGTGACGAGGCGTAACGCACCACCAGAATCGAGAACGCCAGCAGCAGAATGCCGCCGCACAGGTAGATGATGCCCATGTCCGGCGGATTGTGGTGCGAGACGTTGGAGATCAGCAAACGGGTCAGCGCAGTGATCGCCACGTAGATCAGGAAGCGCACAGGCATGTGGTTGGTCTTGAAATAAATCCCGACCATCGCCCCCAGTTCGAGATAGATGAACAGCAAAAGAATGTCATCAATCTTGATGTGGCCTTCCTCGAGCATCCCGAGAAACTCCATCACTGCCGCCCACGCCGTGACCGCACCGATGGCGAACAGCGCCAGGTAGTGGAAGGTTTCGACGAACAGGTTGCCCAGGGACTCGGCCAGTTGATGCACGTTTTGCCGCAGTTTCTCGGCCCAGTTGATTTTCACGATGATGTTCCTTAGCCCGACTCGGGCGGATGATGCGTGTTGGACGTGACGGTTTTTCTGCACGCGCTCTGTTTCATGCAGAAACGAGGCCACGCCATCATGGCGAGCCCCCGCAAAAGCCGCGCCGTGGCGTTTGGTCGCACATGCCAGCCTGCACCGAAGCCTGTGGGAGCGAGCTTGCTCGCGAATGGCCACCACGCGGTCATCCCCTGACAAACCCCGAATCCGGTCTACATTAAAAAGCCACTACCCAAAGCGCAGGGATTCGCTTATCCTTTCGCTGTATATAAATACAGTAGTCGCTAAGACAACTAAATGTGAAGGCATGTGAGGTGGTGAATGGCCGTCGAAGTGGTATACCGCAGCAGCCGAGATCTGGAGCGCTTGTTCATGGATAAAGCCGAAGCTGACCGTCATGACAAAATGCTCGAACTGGCTGAGATGCTGTCCGAAGTGTTGCAGAAAGCCGTGCCGTCGCTGAACGAGCAGCAGGTTGAAGAAGTCGGGATCTACATGGCGAAGAACCGCGATGTGTTCGCCAAAGCCTTCAAGAGCCAGCCTGATGCGTTGTCGGAACTCATCAATGCACCGGCTGAGCCAGTGGCTGAAGTGGCTGATACGGCAGAGTCTGCTGAAGCACCGGCCAAACCCGCAAAAGCGGCGAAAGCTGCCAAGTAATCATCGCCTGATCAAAAGATCGCAGCCTTCGGCAGCGCCTGCAGGGAATACGTATTCCAATGCAGGCGCTGCCGAAGGCTGCGATCTTTTGCGTTTCAGCGATACAGAACCTTCTCCGCCAACTCATCGGCCACCCGCGCCGGCGAACGCTTCTCGGCCTGGGCATGGGCGAACACTTCGGTCAGTCGCGAGGAAATCTTCGACAGGTGCGCGGTGATCGTCCCCAGCTCTTCACCGCGATGCTTGAGCGAGACGTAGATCAGGCCACCGGCGTTGATTACATAATCCGGCGCATACAAAATCCCGCGCCGCTCCAGCTGATCGGCGACATCCAGGTGCGTCAGTTGATTGTTCGCGGAGCCCGCGACCGCCGAGCAACGCAATTGCGTCACCGTGTGACTGTTGAGCACCCCGCCGAGACCGCACGGGGCAAGGATGTCGCACGGCGTGCTGAGCAATGCATCGTTGGCAATCGGATGCGCATTGAGTTGCTCCATTGCCAGTTGCACCTTGCCATGGTCGATGTCGCTGACCAGCAATTCTGCTCCGGCCGCGTGCAGTTGTTCGGCCAGTGCATAACCGACATTACCCAGGCCCTGAATGGCGATGCGCAGACCTTCGAGGTTGTCGCTGCCCAAGCGCGCCATCGCCGTTGCCCGAATCCCGGTAAACACGCCCATCGCCGCATGCGGCGCCGGGTCACCGGCCGACGTGGTGCTGGTGACATGCTGAGTCTGCTGGGCGATGCAATCCATGTCGGCGACCGAAGTGCCGCTGTCGATCGCCGTGATGTAGCGGCCATCAAGCTGTTCGATGCAACGCCCAAAGGCTTCGAACAGTGCGCCACGGTTTTCCACATGGGCCGGGCGCACGATGACCGCCACCCCGCCACCCTGCGCCAGCCCCGCCAGCGCAGCCTTGTAGCTCATGCCCTGAGCCAGGCGAATGGCATCTTCGACCGCGGATTCATCATTGGGATAGGCAAGATAACGGCATCCACCCAAGGCTGGCCCGAGGCGACTGTTATGGATGGCAATGACCGCCTTCAACCCGGTAACCGGGTCAACGCTAAGGTGCAGCGATTCCAGGCGAGTGCTTTGCATGAGCGCAAACATCGTTGGGCTCCCGAATCACTTCTTGTAGAACGCCAGTATAGGCTCGCGCCCAAAAATTGCTGAAGCGCACCGGAATAAGCACCCGCGCAGACCGCGGCTTTGCGGCATAACCCGAGACTGGCATGGCCCGGCACTGGACGAATGCCACGGACGGGGCTAAAACGAGGCATGCCCCGGAGATTTCGATGAGTCCGCGCCAACGCTTTTTCGACTGCCTGCACCGTTCACCGCCCGCGCTGTTCGAAGCCGCGCTGTGGATCGCGGCCGAACACGAAAAAGAGCTCGACCCCGAGGCGCTGCTGCAGGATTTCAAGGAGCTGCAACAACGGGTCAGCTACGGGCTACCGATGCTGCCGGTCAATGAACTGGCCCAGCCCCTGTTGCGGCGAATGATTGAACTGGGGTTTGCCCAGGACGATTTCCTGCCGTTGCGCCCCCAGGCGGCGCTGCTGCACAAAGTGCTGCACACCCGACGCGGGCAGCCGCTGACACTGGCGCTGATTGCGCTGGAACTGGCACGCGGGCTGGAGATTCCCTTGGTCGGCGTCAACTTTCCCGGGCATTTCCTGCTGCGCGTGCCCGGCGCCGATCATTTGCTCGATCCCTGCGGTGGTCGACGTCTGTATCCGAATGACTGTCGCGAGCTGCTACAGCGTCAGTACGGGCCGAACATGCAACTCAACGGCGAGCATTTGCTGACGGCGACACCGGTGCAAATGCTCCAGCGCCTGTCGCGCAACCTGCGTCAGTTACACCTGGCCCACGATGACTTCATCGCCGCGCTGGTCGATGCCGAGCGCGTACTCGAACTGGGGAATGCGGCGGCCGCCGATTATCTGGCCCGGGCCAGTCTGTATCAGCGACTCGACTGCCCGAATGCCGAGCGTTTCGATCTGGAGCACGCGCTGCTGCTGAGCGACGACCCGATCCAGCGCCTGCGTCTGACGGAGCGGCTCGGACACCTGCCGCCGAACTCCGTGGTGCACTGAACGCCTTTGCGGAGCGCGCGCCTGCTCGCAAAGCAGGCACTTCCGTTTGTCCTGTCAGATCGCGTTATCGTTCTTTGCGAGCAGGCTCGCTCCCACAGGGGGCAGTGCGGCCTCTGCGGGCGATCGCACCTGAATGATCAACAACGCCGCCAGCACCGCCGGTATCGCGCAGAAGAAGAAAATCTGCGCCACTGGAATGTGCATCGCCAACAACAGACTGCCGAACAGCGGCCCGAGAATCGAACCGAAACGCCCCACGCCCAACGCCCAGCCGGTGCCCGTGGCGCGCACCTGTGCCGGGTAGAAATTACTGGCGAAGGCGTTCAGCGTCAGTTGCCCGCCGATGATGCAGAACCCGGCGGCAAACACGCAGGCCACCAGATAGCGCGGATTGTCGTGATTCAAGCCCAGCAGAATGGTGCACAGCGCCGCGCCGGCCAGCACGCCGGACAGCAACCGCACCTTGCGTTTCAGGCGGTCGGCGAACCAGGCCATGCAGATGGCGCCCAGGGTACCGGCGAAGAGGAACATCGACGTCACCAGGTTGGCCTCGTTGAGTTTCAGGCCACTTTCGAGCAGCAGCGACGGCAACCAGCTGATCATGAAATACAGCAGAATCAGGCTGACGAAAAACGTCGCCCAGATCAGTAAGGTCGGCCGTGCATAACCGTTGCGGAACAACTCGACCATGGTCAGTTTGCTGCCCTGCTCGCGCTCGTTCTGCGCGGCAGATGCAGGCGGTGGCTGCCAGTCCGGCAGCATCCGTGCGGTGACGTTGCGCAAGCGCGTATAGGGCGGCGCGTCGCGCAACAGCCGTGGCAGGGATTCCGGCAGCATCCACCAGAGAAACGGAAACAGCAGCAATGGCGTGACGCCACCGGCGAGGAACACCGCTTGCCAGCCAAACTGGTCAATGAAACCCGCCGCGACGAAACCACCCGCCGCACCACCGAACGAGAACCCGCACGCGGCCAGCGTCACCATCAACGTACGCAGGCGTGGTGGCGAGTATTCCGACATCAGCGCCATCGCACTCGGCATCGCCCCGCCCATGCCGACACCGCAAATGAAGCGCGCGATCATCAGCGTATTGAGGGAGTCGGCGAACACCATCAGCACTGTCAGGCTGGCGTAGATCAGCACGCAGGCGAGCAGAATCCGCCGCACACCGAAACGGTCCGCCAGGGGAGTAACGGCAAGCGAACCGATAGTCAGGCCCAGCAGGTTGGCGCTGAAAACAGGCCCGAACGCGGCTTTCTCCAGGCCCCAGTCCTGAGCCAGTGCGGGCACGACGTAACCGAGCACCTGGGCGTCGTAGCCGTCGGTGACCAGCAACAAGGCGAGCAAGATCAAGAGCAACCACTGATAACGGGACACCGGACGGGCGTCGAGCGCCGCCCGGAAGCTGGCAATCTGGTTGTGCATCGCAAGGTACCTGTGTTGTTTTTATGATTTTCAGGCGTCGCCGAATCCCCACATTGGCATGGCTTGAAGCTTTACGGGGTATCTGGCTGGTTGGCCGGATGCGCCTTGATGAACGCCGGATGTTCAGCAGCCAGTGCGGCAACACGGCGGATTTTTGGATAGTCGTCCAGACTGACGTTGAACCGCTCGGCCGCATACAACTGCGGAATCAGGTACACATCCGCCACGCACGGCCACTCGCCGAAACAGAAACCGCTGTCGCCAATCAACTGTTCCACTGTTGCCAGCCCCTGGCTGATCCAGTGACTGATCCACTCCACCACCTGTGGTTCGTCGTACCCCGATTGGCGCAGACGGTTGAGCACGCTGACATTGTGCAGTGGATGCACATCGCAACCGATCACCGCCGCAACGCCACGCACATGCGCGCGAGCGGCGAGGTCGGCTGGCAACAGCGGCGGTTGTGGATAACGTTCTTCCAGATACTCGATGATCGCCGGCGACTGGATCAGCAACTCACCCTCGTCGGTACGCAAGGCCGGCACCCGGCCCTGTGGGTTGATCGCCAGATACGCCGTTTGCCGATGCTCGCCACCCGGCGGCGCGATCAGGTTGACCGGCAATGCCTGATAGTCGACGCCCTTCAGTGCCAGCGCGATGCGCACCCGGTACGACGAGGTCGAACGGTAATAGGTATAGAGATCCATCAATCGCTCCTGTCAGCGCGCCGCCAGCACGGTGCCGCGGCATTCGCCGAAACCGATGGAGGCGAAACCGTCACGGGCGCAACGGGCGCGCAGGATGATTTCGTCGCCGTCCTCAAGGAATTTGCGCACTTCGCCGGAGGCCAGTTCGATCGGCTTTTTGCCGCCCTCGGTGATTTCCAGCAAGCTGCCGAACTGACCGTTTTCAGGACCGGACAAGGTGCCCGAACCGAACAGGTCACCGGCCTGCAACTGGCAACCGTTGACGCTGTGGTGCGCGACCATTTGCGCCACGGTCCAGTACATGTAGCGGGTGTTGCTCAGGGTCAGGCGATGGGCCGGCAGATTCTGTTCGCGCATTTTTTCGGTGAGCAACAGCACTTCCAGTTCGATGTCGAACGCACCGCCCGCCTGATCGCGGTTGTCGAGCAAGTACGGCAGAGGTTGCGGGTCACCTTCCGGACGCGCCGGTTGTGGCGTGCGGAACGGCGCCAGCGCTTCGGCGGTGACGACCCACGGCGAGACGCTGGTGATGAAACTCTTCGACAGGAACGGACCCAGCGGCTGGTATTCCCAGGCCTGGATGTCACGGGCGGACCAATCGTTCAGCAGGCAGAACCCGGCGATGTGCTCGGCCGCGTCGCCAATGGCGATCGGCTCGCCCATCTCGTTGCCCTGGCCGATCCAGATGCCCAGTTCCAGCTCGTAGTCCAGACGCGCACACGGGCCAAAGATCGGCTCGCTGGCGCCGGCGGGCAAGGTCTGGCCTTTCGGACGACGCACGTCGGTACCGGACGCCCGCACAGTGGAGGCGCGACCGTGGTAACCGATCGGCACGTGCTTGTAGTTCGGCAGCAGCGGATTGTCGGGACGGAACAGTTTGCCGACGTTCTGTGCATGCTCGATTCCCACATAGAAGTCGGTGTAATCGCTGATACGGGCCGGCAGATGCAGCTGGCAATCGGCGGCCAGTGGCAGCAGTTTTGCGCCCTGGGCTTCGATGGCACCGCGATGGCTGCTGCCCTCGCTGAACAACTCCAGCAAGCGTTCGCGCAAGGCTACGCGAGCTTCGCGACCGAGTTCGAAGAAAGCATTCAACAGCCCGCCATGCATGGCTTCGACGGCACTGCGTGCGACGCCGTCGAACAGACCGGCCTCCAGCGCCACTTGCAGGTCGAAGATGTGCTCACCGATCGCCACGCCCGCGCGCGGTGCCGAACCGTTGAGGCTGAACACCCCCAACGGCAGGTTCTGCAACGGGAAATCAGCGTGGCCATTGGCCGAAGCGACCCAACTGCGATTAATCGAATTCTGAGTCATGGGTTATCTCCGGGTCGGGTCGAACGTGGCGGGCAGCGTGGCCCAGCAGGCGTCGTAATTGGATTGCAGTTGCGGGCAGTCGAGGGCGAAGCGGCTTGGGCGCAGCACCTGACTGGTCTCAAACATGAAGGCCATGGTGTTGTCGATCTTCGCAGGAGCAAGCTCGGCGTTGATCGCTTTGGTGCAGGTCTCACCGTCCGGGCCGTGGGCGCTCATGCAGCTGTGCAGCGACGCACCGCCGGGCACGAAACCTTCGGCCTTGGCGTCGTACTCGCCCTGGATCAGGCCCATGAATTCGTTCATCAGGTTGCGGTGGAACCACGGCGGGCGGAAGGTGTTCTCAGCCACCATCCAGCGTGGCGGGAAAATCACAAAGTCGAGGTTGGCCAGACCGTGGACGCTGGTCGGCGAAGTCAGCACGGTGAAGATCGACGGATCCGGGTGATCGAAACTGACCGTGCCGATGGTGTTGAAACGGCGCAAGTCGTATTTGTACGGCACGTTGTTGCCATGCCAGGCGACCACATTCAGCGGCGAGTGATTAAGCTCGGTGGCCCACAGCTGACCGAGGAATTTCTGCACCAGTGTCGTCGGTTGCTGCAGGTTTTCGTAAGCGGCGACCGGGGTCAGAAAATCGCGTGGATTGGCCAGGCCGTTGCTGCCGATCGGCCCCAGATCCGGCAGGCGCAGCGGCGCGCCGTGGTTCTCGGCGATGTAACCGCGGGCTTGCGCGTCGAGCAGCTCGACGCGGAATTTCAGGCCGCGTGGCAACACGGCGATTTCCAGCGGCGCGACTTCCAGCATGCCCAGCTCGGTAGCGATGCGCAGACGGCCGAGTTGCGGCACCAGCAGCCATTCACCATCGGCATTGAAGAACACGCGCTCCATCGAACGGTTGGCGGCGTAGCTGTAGATGCTGATGCCGGCGGGTTTATCCGCACCGGCATTGGCCGCCATGCTCACCAGACCGTCAATGAAATCGGTGGGCTCGGCCGGGATCTCCAGCGGGTTCCAGCGCAGCCGGTTGGGCGTCACTTCACCCAGCGGGCCGCCGGCCAGTTGCCGTTCCAGTTTGACGAAAGCCGGGTGATTGGCCGAAGGCTGAATCCGGTACATCCAGGTCCGCCGCGCTTCACTGCGGGTCATGGTGAATGCGGTGCCGGAAAACAATTCGGTGTAGAGACCGTAGGGGGCTTTTTGCGGAGAGTTCTGGCCGACAGGCAGCGCGCCGGGCAACGCTTCAGTACTGAATTCGTTGCCGAAACCGGACTGGTAAACCAGCGTCGACGCGGTTGAATCGAGGTTCATGGAGCCTCCTGAACAGGGAGTCGGCAGTGGCCCATCGCTCTGGCTCAGAGGTTTCGGCACGCCGGGGTTGTTATTATCGTAATTCGATTACGCATAACGTAATTTGCTCGCTATCCAGCGTCAAGCTATAAAGACGCCCATTCGTATCGGAACCCGGCCGCACCATGGAAAAAACCAGCGACAGCAACGGCAAACAGAAAGTCCGCTCCGCCGAAGTCGGCACCGACATCCTCAAGGCCCTCGCCGAGTTGTCGCCGTCCACGTCGCTGTCGCGCCTGGCCGAACATGTGCAGATGCCGGCCAGCAAGGTGCATCGCTATCTGCAAGCCTTGATCGCATCGGGATTTGCCGAGCAGAACACCGCCACCAACCATTACGGCCTGGGTCGTGAAGCACTGCGTGTGGGCCTGGCCGCCCTCAACAGTATGGACGTGCTGAAAGTCGCCGCCCTGCCGCTGGCCGAGTTGCGCGACGAGTTGAACGAAACCTGCTTCCTCGCGGTGTGGGGCAATCAGGGTGCGACCGTGGTGCATATCGAACCGGCGGTGCGCGCGGTGACGGTGGTGACACAATTGGGCTCGGTCTTGCCCTTGCTCAGTTCATCGACCGGACTGGTCTTCAGCGCGTATCTGCCACACCGGGAAACCGATGAGCTGCGTGAGCAGGAAACCACCGTTGCCGATCACCCGCTGGCGGATGAAAAGGCCTATGCGACGTTGTGTGAACAGATCCGCGAACGCGGTCTGCATCATGTGCATGGTTTATTGATGCCGGGTGTGGATGCCTTGTCTGCCCCGGTGTTCAACGCCGTCGGGCAGATCGCCGCCGTATTGACCATCGTCGGCCCGACCTCGCTGTTCCACGCCGACGAAAACGGCCCGGCGGCGCAGCGCTTATTGGCTGCGACGCGGGCCGTGAGTTGGCGGATGGGCTATGAGTCCGAACATGTCTGAACCGTGCCAACAGCACGAATGACCGAGAGCGGTGATTCGTGCTGTTTATCGCCTCAGTTGAGCAAGCGGGTCGTGCTATTCACCACCATAGGCGGCGCGGCCACAGCCGTGACATAGCTGATACTGACCTCAACGCCGGTCACTGCGCTCACCACGTCGGCAAAGTCTCTGACATTCGACAGTAAGGCAAGCGGATTCACGGGAGAACCAATGGCGCCGACCTTACCCACATACAGCATGATCGCGCCTCTCCAGGCCGATGCAAAATAAGCATTGGCCGCATCGTCGAGACCTTGGCTGGAGGCCACAATGCCTTGTACAACCGATGTCGTGATACGCAACACCGACGCTGCAAGACCAAGGGGCGGGATAAACATTGAAGCCACGTCCAGTGCGAATTCAGCAAGAATCCTCGCATCTTTCCAGAATGCTTCTGATGGGCTGGTCGTCTGGAAGTCCGTATCGGCAATAAGATGGCTGATCTTTGCCCGGTACTGTTGTCGGAAACTAAGTATCGGATAGCTATTTGTCAGATCAGGCGTCGATGTGACCAAGGGCTTCGCGTCCCAATAGTTATCAATCAGACTTTTGACAATCTGCTGGTGCTCCAGACGCACCAGACCCATGACAACCTTCCTGAAGGCAGAACCAGTCAATCGAGCAGCCAGCTGTTCAAGCGGGAAGAAGTCTTTGCCATCCGGAGTATTGGGCACGTAGACCATAAACTCGTCTCGGTTGTTGACTCTGCGCCCGAACACATAGGCGCCAGTCAGGGCCCGACCTTGGAGCGTGAACTCATAAACACCGATTCCCGGCTTGCCTCCCACAGCGATGACGTTTTCGCGAGGCAAATCATGATCAAAACCATCAATCAACCGCTGCAGCCAGTTGAACTGCTCTTGCGACAGCTCGCCCTTGATTTTCTGAATCAACGCGGCCCTGAGCATTTCATTCTGTTTTGTCTTTCGAAACAGCTTCACCTTCAAGTCGACATCAGATGGCTCAAGGAAGTTTTCTCTCAGATACTGAAGGTATTTTTCACCTGGCGTCAGACCGATCAGATCGTTGATGACTTTGGCATTCAACTGCTCGACAGGTTGGCCAGTAAACGTCCAGAAGCTTGCGGTTCTCAACTGTTCTGCGAGCGCAGTCAGATAGTTACCTGCGGGAGAAACCCAGGAAAAGAACTTCTGGAAGACGCTTACATCACTGCGCCACAGCTGCCACTGAACGAACAGTTCAGTAAGGCTGATTTTCGAATCCGCATGAAATTTCACCCAGACTTCATCTGGATTAATTTCAGCAACAGTCCCCGAACGACCTAAGTATCGGTTGAGCTCCTGGCTGACCAACTTCCTCGAAAACTCTTTGAAAGGCACGATTTCGAGCTTTTCTTTAGCATGGTGGTAAACAGCCTTGAAATCATAGTTCAAACGATTAAGCAGGCGCTGATCCGCGACTTTGGCTTTTACATACCATTGCGGTGTAGCAACTTCAGCCTGATCGGCATCCCAACTGATCTGATTCTGAACCGCGCCCTTCAACGGACCATCTTCGGAAAAGCTTTTCACCTCGATAGCCGACCACCACCATTCTTGAAGCATCTCATGAAGGCTATCGTGCAGGTAGTACCGCTCTATATTCGCGCTATCGCTTGCGTATGCCTGATCTTTCAAATAGGCCCAGCTTTCCTTGTTTACTACCCAGCGTGCAATCTGATGCTGTAAAGATTTCAGATCAGGAAACTGATACCACTCCTTCCCTGTGGTAAGTCCCGGCATATGAAGGACATGAAGGTTTCGTTCGGCATCGACACCTTTCCTGCGATACACCAGCAAATTCTTAAAGGGTTTAATCCAGCCCCGGAGTGACACGCCCATGGTTTCGATAGAGTCGTCACCAAAGTTATAACGCATTGCCAGATCCTGAGCGATCGAAGTCACATGTTTTTGCAATACAGCGGCAAACAATGTGAGTGCGGTCTTTCGCCCGAAAACTTCCCGCATGGATTCGACAACATCGGATTGCGAGTAAAGCAGGCGGCGCGCCGTGTTATAGGCCACACGGATGTTCAGCGTCTGAATCGCACGCATCAGATTCGTGGGTGTCATTTTTGGATTGTCAGTGAATACTCGCGGGATAATTTTATAACTCCCCGCATCATCATTGGCGCCGTGCATGAAAACCTGCGTCAGCGTTTTACGCTCAGTGAGCTCAATCTTCTGCCCGTTCACCAACGGTACGGTATGAATGATGTCTACGGGTACATTGTCCGGATTAACGCGCTCATCATCACCCGGGGATAAAAAATCCTCCACGGCCACACGAGAATAGTCCTTGAGCGACGTTATGCCATGGGTGGTCTGATGATGTTTTACTTCGGCTTCGAGAAGTCGCTGTTGCAGTGCAACGTACACTTCCTGATTGGTATCCGAAGTAGCTTTCAACCAGTCTGGCCATGCATTCCGCTCCACAACCTTCAGAAGACCGGCCTGCCTTTTTTTGGCGTGATGAGTAATTTCCGGCAAGGACTGCGTCGACTCCACGGTCGCCATGCACCCATCCAGATCCGAACTGCCCCTGTTGAGTCGATCCAGGTGGTATTCGACGTCTCTGTAGGCCTTGTGCAACGTCTGCTCTGCGTAACGTTCGAACAGATTCCCATGGACTTTCAAAAAGCGAACATCGTAACCATAGGCAAACCCTTCTCGCTCATCGAGCGGCAGCGCCTGCAGAAACTCCTCCCGCGTGTCCGTCCACTTCAATCGCGAGACCAGGGCTTGCTGAAGTATCAGCGAGGAGGCGAACTTCTCGATCCCTCGATCTGGCGAATAGAGAACAACGGCACCCTCGCTTGCTGGAATCAGTTGTTCGTGAACCGGATTAGTCAGTGGCACCACAAACATTGAGTTTTGCTCAACATAACTGCCATTCCGGCCTTCGATATGGACGCTGTAACCCATGCCTGTCAAACCCGCTTGAACAGTACTACTGATGCGCGCCCTTTCCTCCTGAGTAACTTCACCGTGCGCCGTCCATGAATCGAGCTCCCGCTCAAACAAGACCGATTGAAGAACAGCCAACGCAGACTTGCGCGAAAGTTTTGGATACGCGTAGCCACTTTGGGAAACCTCGTTAATTTCCCAGTATCTTTTTAACGCGGAAACGTAACGGGTCGCAATATTCCCCAACAAATCAGACAGTATATTTTCGACCGCCGTAACATCCAGGCCCTTGATGATATCCCGTGAATCGGTAGAGCCAGGATAATCGTAAATCGCATAGATAGCCGGAGAGTAAACAGGTACTTCGCCACGCTGCAAACACTCCAGAAAAACCTCAAGTAAACGTCCCATTGGCGCGTTTGCTTTTTGGCTGCCCCCCTCAAGAACATTGATATGAATTTTGCTAACCAATACTCCTGGCGCAATCTTCGCAACAGCTTCCCGCAAACAATCCTGCACGATCACTTTGAAAGCAGGTACCAGTTCCAACTCTTTCACAATATTGGACAATGCTTCGCCCTGGCGAGCAAGAGCCGTATTTTCAACTTTTTCAAAGTTCATCAATAAAAATCCCGATCAGTTTGATAATTGCAACGACTGCCTGTCGACTGCATTCGCAAATCAAACTAATACCGGCACACATACAAAAGATAGCTCGAAAACTTTTCCAAGCGTGTTTAACCCGACACGCCAATATACATCTGAATACAAAGCCACTCTGCCGTGTTTTATTTACAACTTAAAGCCAAGCAATCTCGCCTTGGCTACTGCGTGAGTCCGGCGTTCCACCGCCAACTTTGTATATATTCTTCGCACATGAGTTTTTACAGTATGCAACGAAAGGAAAAGTTTCTCCGCGATTTGCCGATTGGAATCACCCAATGCAACAAGCTCCAACACCTGTTGCTCTCGCCGACTGAGCACGCTGGCACACTCAAAACTTTCGGAACAGGCTAAAGAAACCTCTTTTTCTTCAGGAAAAAAATTCGAAGGAAGTAAAGAGAACTGATGCCGCACGCCATCCAGGTTCGCTCGTTGCACAATCCTGCAACCATGCTCCCGGTGTTCGATCAGCCGGAATGGCTGTTGCTGCAGCGATGCCACTTCGGCCAACGCAAAATGCAATTCCGCTTCCAGTGTCAAAGCTCCGCCGCTCTGCGCTTGTTTCAGTAGCGGCTCGAGCTGGCCCAATAGATCTTCTTCACAATGCATATAAGCCTTGGCCAGTATCAACAAGTATTGAATGCGCGGGATTAACTCCACAGTGGCGGGAGGCGCCTGCAGCGCCTCGGGTGGTTGATAGTGCCGCAATACCCGGCTCAACGCTTCTTGCGCCAACTGCGGCCGCCCCTGCTGCAACCAGAACTGGCTGCTGAGTTGCAAAAGCGCTCCGCGGTAGACCGTGTCCGGTATCTGCCGTTGCTGCATCACCCTCTCGGCCTCATGCAGACGTTCGAACGCCTGGGCATAGTCCATTCGATTGGCCGCCAGTTGTGCCTGGCCCAAATAGCCATACAACACGCGTTTGTCGTGACTGCGCAGGCAGTCCTCTATCCCCTTGCAAAAAAAATCTGCTGCCTGTTGCTCGCGCCCCATGTACAAGGCCAGCCGACCTCGACGCAATGCGATGCGGCCCAGCAATGGCGTGGGGCGCTCGGCTCTGTGAGAAAGCAATTGCTCGATGCTCAGTAACAGATTTTCGGCCCTTGCCGGCGCGCCACGCTGCTCAAGCACCTGAGCATGGTCGAGTTCGAGCAGACCTTCGAACAGCAGCGAGCCTTGAGCACGGGCCAGGCATAGGGCCTCCCGATTGATGCCATGGGCCAGTTCGAGGTCACCACACAACAACGCCTGTTGGGTCTGCCCCGACAGGCACAGCAACCTTGCCGGCCAGGCATCGACAGCCAGTTCCTCCAACGCTTGTCGAAAATATTCCCGCGCCGGAGCCATTTGTCCCTGCAAATGCATCAACCACCCTTGCAGCATCTGCCAACGCGCGATCAGTTGTTTCTCTTGTTGAGCCGAGGGTTGCGGCATGAACCGCGACAGCTGCCCGATACAATGTGCCGCCTGTTCAAAACGACCGGCGAAGAGCAAAGCGGCGGTGATCAAACCGATCAACTGGGGGGTGCTCAGGGTCAGCTCTTCGCTGTGGCATTCATGCAGGCGCAGCAACAGCACCACCGTCTGTTCTTCGAACAGGTGCTCGAAGTTGAAATGCTGCAAAAGGCTGACCGCCGTCTCGTACTCCTCGGCCAGGAGCGCTTGCTCGAAGGCCGAGCGCCAGTCCTGCTCGGCACTGAACCACTGGCAGGCCCGACGGTGCCAGGAGCGGGCCGAGGGCCATTGTTCCTCGCGCATGACCCGGGCCAGCGGCGCAAAGATCTGTAACCAGTGCGGCGAGTCATTCCACGGTTCGATAAAACAGCCAAGCGCATGCAGCGTCCGCAGGTGTTGCGCGCCCTCCCCGGCACCCAACAAGTGCTCACACAGTTCGGCATTGAAGCGCGGCAGATGTGCCAATACCCGCCACGCCTCGGTCAACTCCGGGGTGAGGCTGCTGAAGAGTTCGTGTTGCAGATAATCGAGCAAGGTGTCGACGCGCTGTTGCGGCTGAATGCTTTGCGACCAGTCGCACTTCTGCAGCAGTGCCATGCGCACACCGGCGCACCAGCCACCGGTGCGCTGGACGATGCGCGTGGCGACATGGCCAGCCTGTTCCGGCGCCAGATGCCGCAAGGCACCGGCGATCTCGTGTTGCGTCAGCGCCAGTGTCGTGCTTTCGCACTCGTACAATTCATCGCCAAGCAGCAGTCGCGGCCAGTTGCATTGTGGACGTCGGCGCGTACCGATCCACCAGATCAGCGCCGGACTGCTGACAGCCAACAGGCGATCGAGCAAAGCGTCCAGCGCCGGATCCGGCAGTCGAGCGTAGTCATCAATAAACAGCCATGTGGGTGTCGACCAATGCGCCAGGGTCGCGATCAAACCCGACTCATCAACGCACTCCGCCAGCCCCAGCGCCTGGGTCAGACGCTGGCAGAATTCGCCGACACTCAGCGTGGCGCCCGCCATTGGCAACCAACGCACCTCGCACGCCACAGGTGCCTGGAGCAAGCACTCGGTCAGCAGCGCGCTTTTGCCACTGCCAGCAGGGGCGCAAATCAGCCTGACCCGCGCCACCGAGGCCAGCAATGGCTCACTCAAGCGCGGACGCGATTGATGATGGGAGGAGAGTCTGGGTAAAAATCCGGGGCGATCCAGACACAGCGTCATGGCGGTCATCGGGTGAGCCTTTTTATAGTTGTGGGTTCACCCTAGCCCTCTCCAGACCGCTTGTTGACGAGTATTCAGCACGCTGATTGGCGGCCATAAAAACGCGACCACCTGGTCTTATTCTGATCATCTGAAACGAACCGCTGTGGCGAGGGAGCTCGCCACAGGTTCACGGCTGTATTCGACGAATTACCGTACACCCTCAGCGCGCAGGGCCGATGGCGTGTAGTCGGCCGCCTTGGCTTCGAAGCCGAATTCGAAGCTGTGCTTCTCTTCGTTCTTCATCCCCAGTGCAATGTAACGGCCGGCAATGATGTCGTAGAGCGCCTCGAGGGTGTAGGCCTGGGCCTGGTGATCGTAGTAGTACTGAGCATGCCCCTCGGCGACACGCCACAGTTGCCCGCGACCGTCATAGTGGTCGGCAAGAGCCACCTGCCAGCTGTCTTCGTCGATGTACATGTGGCGCTTGGCGTAGATGTGCCGCTCGCTCGGTTTGACCGTGCCGATCACTTCCCACACGCGGTGCAGTTCATAACGCGTCAGATCCTGATTGATATGCCCGGCCTTGACGATGTCGTCGTACTTGAGCTTCGGCGAATCGAGCTTGTAGCTGTTGTACGGAATGTACATTTCCTTCTTGCCGACCAGTTTCCAGTCGTAGCGATCCGGGGCGCCGGAGAACATGTCGAAGTTGTCCGACGTGCGCAGGCCATCAGCCGCAGTGCCCGGGCCGTCATAGGCCACTTGCGGTGCGCGGCGCACCCGGCGCTGACCGGCGTTGTAGATCCATGCCAGACGCGGCTCCTTCACCTGATCGAGGGTCTCGTGCACCAGCAGTACGTTACCGGCCAGACGTGCCGGCGCGGTCACCGACTGCTTGAAGAAGGTCAGGACATTGGCGGCTTTTTCCGGATCGAGATCTTTCATCAGTTGCGGCACGGCGATCTCCTCTTCGAAGCGGATCGGCGTGTAGCTGCCATTGGTCTGTGGCGTCACCTGAGTGATGATCCGCCGCAGGTTGCCGCCGTGATAGCGGGTGATGTGGTTCCACAACACCTCAACGCCATTCTTCGGAATCGGGAACGCGTAGTAACGGTTGCCGGTGAAATTGGCCAGGCCGTTGCCCTCATTGATGCTGGTCACGTTGAGTGCGCTGCGCTTGGCCGACTCATAGATTTCCGGCGGCACCGCGACCGTGCGGTGGGTCGGGTAGACCGGGATCCTGTAGGTTTCCGGGTAACGTTTGAACATCGCCACCTGGCCGTCGGAGAGCTTGCTTTTGTACTGATCGACGTTCGCCGCGGTAATGGTGAACAACGGTTTTTCATTGGCAAACGGATCAGCGAGGAAGCCTTTGCTGTCTACCGCCCCGGCATTTTTCGGAATGCCGCCGGTCCAGGCCGGAATCGAGCCGTCAGCGTTGCCGGCCTTCTCGGCACCCAGCGGAGTGAGGCTGGTACCCAGCTTGTTGGCCTCATCCGGCGACACCGCCGCCATCACGTTGGCCGCCAGCAGACTGAGGGCGAGGACACCACATTGCAGAATCATTTTGCGCATTGCATTCATCCTTCTCGGGCAGATCAGAAGTTCACGCCGAAGCTCAGGGCCACGAAGTCACGGTCTTCGAGGACGTTGTAGTCACCGCCGAAAAAGTCGGTGTAACTCAGGCTTGCGGTGTAGGTGTTGCGGTAGTCGGCATCGACGCCGACGCTGATCGCTTTCGCGCCTTCGTTGAACAGGCCGTTGGGGCCGTAACCGGCAACGTCATGCGACCAGGACAGGTTGGGTTTGAGGTTGATCCCGCCGATCACGTTGGCGTAATCGAGGATGGCCCGCGCGCGATAGCCCCATGAGGTCGAGGTGACGAAACCGTCGGTGTCGCCGCCGAAACCGTACTGCCCATACACCGAGTCACGGCCATAACGCAGCTTGTTGCGCGACTCCAGGCCGCCGACCCGCACCACCGCGGCTTCACCCACCAGGGTCAGACGTTGAGCGCCCCAGACCTGATCGAAGAAGTGCGTGAGCGTGCTCTGGATTTGCGTGACTTCTTTACGGCGATAGCCCTTGTTGTCAGAACCCGGTGTGGTGGCGATCGGTGACGCGGCACCGCCGGCAATCGGGTTTAGCAGCGCCAGTGTCAGGTCGTTGGTGTTGACCTGCACCGGAGCGTTGGGCCGGTAGCTGATCTCGCCGGTCCACGCGGTGCCGGTCGGCAACGTGGTCGAAAAACTCGCACCGTACAGACGAATGTCTTCAGGGTATTCGAGGTAGTACTGGCCACGTCCGAGCATCACACTTTGCGCCAGTCCCGAACCGCTGCCGGGGGCCAGACGGTTGGCGATGCCGACCATACCCGGCAATGCCGCCAGGGTCGAAAGCCCCGCGGTGGTGGTCCCCACCGTGGGTGTGCGGCTGTGGTAATTCATGAAGTAGAGGCCGTACTCGGTGTCGTCACCGAGCCAGCGCAATGCCGTGCCCCACTGGCCGGAATCCCGTGCATCGCGGTCGCCGCCACGGGGTACCACCACGCCTTCGCGAGTTACCTGAATGCCTTGACCAAAGGCTTGGGTCAACGGCACAAACGGTGCAATCGCAGGGCTTCCGACGGTGTAGTTGTTGTTGCACCCGTCCGACGCCACATCGACACCGAAGAACGTGCCGCAGTTGTCGAGAACCGTCTGATCCCACTCCAGTTGATAGAAACCTTCCACCGAGAGTTTGTCGGTGAGGCTTTGCGAGCCGAACAGCATGTTCACCGGAATCAGGCCTTCCTTGATCTCGGCACCGGGGCGCCGAAACGCCGAAACGTCGATCGGGTTGATGCTGTTGATCGAGTTGCCGATGAAGGTACTTTCACCCCAACTGACCACTTGCTTGCCGGCGCGCACAGTGCCCGGCAAGTCCGCGATGGAATAGTTGTGATAAACGAACGCATCGAGAATCTGCGCCCCGGAGGACTTCGCGCCTTCCTTGCGGCCGCTGTCGCTGATCGGCTTGAACTCGCGGTCTTCGTCCTTGAGTTCGAAGTCGTACCAATACTTGCCACGCACGAACACACCGGTGTCGCCGTACTTCAATTCGAGGTCGTGGATGCCTTTGAAGATTTTCGAAAAGGTCTCACCCTTCTTGAAGTTCAAGCGTCCGTCATCACCGGTCGAGGATTGTCCGGTCCCACCGTTGACTGTGCCGACCAGCGACTTGTCGGCATCGCGCATGCCCCAACTCGCACCGATCGACAGCGACGAGTCGAACGTCCCCTCGATTTCCCCGATATTGAACGAAACCGCCTGCGCCTGAGCACAGCAACCCAAAGCCACCGCGGCTGCCAGCGCCTGCGGTGTGAAGATGGCGCGCATTGTTTTTGTTGTCATGCGTCTTCCCCGGTGAGTGACAGAAGGCCCCACCCTACTGCCGGGTGACCGGGTCGATAAGCGCACCAAGGAGGTATTCGTGTTGTCGCTCGAAAGGATGAATGCCCTTGCGGAACGGGCCTTTGCGCGAGCCATGGATTGGCTGGATGGAGGATCATCAGTACCGCGCATGAAGCCGGTGGGGCGAGATGACTGTTACATGCCCCGTAACAGTGCATGTCAGAGATCGGTATTTTTCCTACAGGCTCAACACCTTATTCTGAGCGCGCTTTCAGGCAATACGCCGAAAAGCACGAAGCCAGCTACGCTGAGTCATGGAAGCGACTGGCAACAGATTTCAGATGAATCGAGATGTCGGTTCATCGCCCCGGTGTTCACTGACGTTGATTTGTAGCTCCTTGATCCAACGTCTTACCTTGGCCGCTGCGTTTGCAGCGGCCTTTTTTATGGCTGTTGAAAAACCATTCCCTAAGACTTGCAAACACTTTCCGAGAACAACGTCGGACCTTTCCTGCTGCGTAGGCGAATTCTCCCCACTTTGTGATTAGTCGGCGAAAATCCTCTCAAAACAACACCCTGTTACTTACGGGCTTCTCAGATTTTTTAACAGCGACTCTGATGTAACTTGAAACACCTCAATCACTCGCTGGTGACACAGACGTCACTATCGGCCGCGCTGACCTGCCAGCAAGTTATCACGCACATTCAAAAGGACATGAATATGCAAAGACCTCCACCCCTGATGCTTGATGAAATCCGTATTACTGCCACTGCTCCGGATAACTACGAGCCCATTAAAGAATCCAACCTGGGCTATTCCTATAGTGGAATGTTTGGCCCGGCCGGCGCTAACCACAAAACCCGCGAATTGATGTACGAGACACAGATCGCTGTGGAACAGGAGTTCAGCGCAAAGTCGACCTTGCTGCCTCAATCAATTGAGGCAGAACTGGCTGCAATACGGCTGCAAGGCCCGACTAACCCTCTGCCACCAGCGGCGGCAATAGCCCGCGAACTTGATGTCAGAAGTACGCTGATTCAGCGCAAGACGGCAGAGTTCCACGGGCAAACCGCACTCGCCCACCGCTTTTTTGGAAGTGATCCGCTGGGCAAGAACTTCAAAGACTATCTGAATCAGGCTTCGGCCAACCGGCGGACGGGCCAGTCTGGTCCTGGATCACGGGCGTTGTGGAGCCAGTCCTATCGGGCAGCTCATGAAGCGAGGTTGCTGAACCAGACCCTACAGATTCTCCATCAGCAGCAAATCAATGTGCAGAACTGGCTGGCGACTGTGCAAGCCAATGATCGAGCGCAAGCGGCAGCGGCAGAAGCCCAGCGAGTGGCCGCAGAACAAGCGCAGATAGCGGCCGTACAGCAACGACAGCGAGAAGCTATCGAGGCTGCACGTGAAGAGCTGGAGCGGATTCGCATAGGTGAACAGGCACGACTGGCTGCATTGGCAGAGAAACAACGTCAGGAAGCCGAAATCGTACGAATCAAGGCTGAAGATGAAGCACGGGAAAAAGCACGCATCGCGGCATTGTTGAGCGCGGAGGCCGAAGCAAAGGCAAAGGCCGAAGCCACAGCCGCGAAACGCGCGCTTGACGCCGAGCAGGCACGTCTGCAAACAGAAATGGAGCAGCGTATCGAGGCGTTACAGCAACAGGAGCGCCTGGCACCAGAAGTCCAGCATGTTTACCCGGCTTCAGGCGCAACGGCCTCAACCAGTCCGGTGTTGTCATTTGCCTCACAAGCCACTCGTCTTTCTCCAGCAGCATCATCGGCAATTCTCAGCGGACTGCGGACAGGACTACAGACCCTGAAAGCGGCAGGGTCGGCGCTGATCAGCGGTCCGGTACTGGTAGGTTTTGCGGCCCTGCTCGCACCTTCACGCTTGGGCAATGGCGAGCGCTTTTCCATCAGTGTTCCCCTGGCCGAGTTGTCGCCGGAGTCTGCACAGACACTGCGCGAAATAGCAGATCGGCAAGGCACGCTGGAGCTGCCCGCAGGCTTGGGTGTAAGGCCGCTGGGGGCGGGCGCGGAGGTCTTCGTCGCCACCAGCGATGACTTCCATATCCGTTCGAGTGTGCTGGTTCTGAATGCGGCCTATGACTTGCTGAGTGACGTTTACGAAGTGGCGTTGCCAGATTCGCCAACGGATTTTCTGACCTGGACCCCCGCAATCTCGCCGGGTGACAGCTCGACTGCATCGCCAGTGGTTGATGTCGATTACCCAGCGTATTCAGGCGCTCCAATTGTTCCGATTGAAGGACGACTGGATCTACATCCCGTGCTGATTGAGGGCTGGGAACGATTCATCATCGTGTTTCCCGATGATTCGGGGATTGCACCGCTGTATGTGGTGTTCAGCAGTCCTTATGCGGGGGCAACCACCAAGGGTAAATACAGTGGCCGCGATTTCAATCCAGAGCAGGCAGGTGGCCCAATACTTGATCTGGATTGGCGAACAGCGGTTATCACTCAAGCCGGAATTGATGCTGTGAAACTGCATATAGCTAGACTTGACCAATCAGATGCCAACGAAATCATGATTCAACGTCTGGAAAAAATTCTCAGCGGGCACTGGATGCTCACCGATACGGATTTACGCTATTACACTCATGAGATCAGGGAGCTGGAAAGGTTTCGAGCAATGGGGCTTAGCGATGAGTTCAAACCTGAAAGCGGATCTCCTGCCTGGAACAACGCGCACACCGCAACACTGGAGGATTACAAACTGGGTAGTGAAGACTATTTGTTGTACTCACCAGACGCGGTTCAGGCAGTAAACAGCCAGATAGATCGCATATATGAACAACTGCTTAAAGGAACCTACCAATGAGCCCGATCGAGCAAATCGTAAAAAACGAACCCATCGCAGACGTTCTGACAGCCTTTGGTATCGGACTGGCGTATCCATCGCTGGATAGAATGATTGGTCGCTACAAATTCGAACTCATCGCCAATGGCGAACTGCTGAAAACCTATGCACAACTTTTCGAACAGGGTGTGTTGGCCAATGGCGACGGACCCGTTGCCGTCAAAGGACCTAACTGGCGAGCTCCCAGATTTATAACTGACAACACGTATTCTTAAGTCGCAATTCAAGCCACCAAGCCCAAACCTGGTGGCCTCCCCTCTTAAAGCGAATACTTCTGCAAATTCGCCATCATCTCTTTCAGCGCCTCAATATTGTCTTTCGGATGCGCCGCCCCCTCGAAATCGCAAATCTGCTGCCAGTGCGCCGCGACATCTTCCGGCGAGAAACCCACCCGCGGATCAAACCCGGCCCCGAGGCTGCGCTCCCAGCGCACCTTGCCCATCCAGCCGCCACCGACCTCGAACAGCCCGGAGGTTTCCTGGCATTGCTCGCTGGCCAGATACACCACCAGCGGGCTGACCAGTTCTGGCTTCAATTGCTCGAACACTTGCGGCGGGATCAGCCCCTCGGTCATCCGCGTGCCGCCGGTAGGCGCGATGGCGTTGACCAGGATGTTGTTCTTGCGACCCTCGATGGCCAGCGTGCGCGTCAAGCCGTAGAGGCCGAGCTTGGCCATGCCGTAGTTGGACTGGCCAAAGTTGCCGTAGATGCCCGAGGTCGAGGCGGTGAAGATCACCCGGCCGTAGTTTTGCTCGCGCAGGTGCGGCCATGCGGCGCGGGTGACTTTGTAAGCGCCTTCGACATGGACGCGATAGACCAGATCCCAGTCGGCATCGTCCATCTTGTGAAAGGTCTTGTCGCGCAGGATCCCGGCGTTGTTGACCACCACATCGACGCGACCGAAGGCATCGAGGGCGTTCTGCACCAGTTTGTCGCCGTCGGTGACGGAGTCGTGGTTGGCTTCGGCAATGCCGCCGGCCTCGCGGATTTCCGCCACCACGCGATCAGCGGCGGAAGCGTTGGCGCCTTCGCCCTGAGTCGAGCCGCCAAGGTCGTTGACCAGCACTTTGGCGCCTTGTCTGGCGAACAGCAGCGCGTGAGCCCGTCCGAGGCCACCACCGGCTCCGGTGACGATCACGACTTTATCTTCGAAACGCACAGACTCATTCATCGGGGCAACTCCAGCAGGCCAATGGGACATTGACCCCGAGTGTCAGGCACGGGGCTTCGGGTCACAATGAACACGGCTGAGGCTGAATGGTGCGCGATAAGGTTGGGGGATAGTGAAAAGGATGAGACACCCTGTGGCGAAGGCGCTTGCTTCCGCTGGGGCGCGGAGCAGCCTCCGATCCTGAGCTCGCAATTGAAAAGGGCCAGAAGATTACGACGGCGGCGCAGCCGAGCGGGACGGTGCGGCAAGCTCCCTCGCCACAACCGTTCGCTCAAGCGAACGGAGATTTCATGAACACGCCACCTTGCGCGGCGGCAACACCAGGCGATCACGGAACGCCAGATAGTGCTTGAGCACCTGCACCGGCGCCTCGGTCTGCGGATAGTGGCCGATGCCTGGCAGCAACACCGTGTCGGCGTCCGGAATCAGTTCGCGGTAACGCTCGACCATGTGCGCACCGGAGATCGGATCGAACTCGCCATCAATCACCCGCATCGGGACTTCACCACGTTGCATCGCAGCGACCCAGCGATCACGTTGCACGCGACGTTCGGGAATGTAGCCGATCAGCTTGTGCATGATCCATGGCCCATGATTGCTGTCGATCAGACTCCAGAAATCGTCCAGCTCACTTTCACTCGGAGCGGTCTGCGGACCGAAGATCTGGCGGAAGCTTTTCACCAGTGCGTCGCGGGTGAACGCGCGCCCGATCATCCAGCCCAGTGGGCTGAGCAGTAACTTCTGCATCAACACCGGGCGATGGGTTTCCGGGAACAGGCCGCCGTTGAGAAATACACAACTGGCCATTTCGAACGTGCCTTCGCCATGGCGGGCGAGCAGTTCCTGAGCGACGCTGTCGCCGTAATCGTGTGCCAGCACATGCACCGGTTGCTCGACCTGCAAATGCACGAGCAAGGCCTGCTGCAGATCGGCCTGCTCCAACAGGCTGTAGGTGTGATTCAGGGGTTTGGCCGAGTCGCCGAAACCGAGCATGTCACAGGCAATTACCCGATATCGCTGAGCCAATGGCTGCCACAGGTAATGCCAATCCCAACTGGCGGTCGGAAAACCGTGGATCAACAGCAGCGGTTCACCCTGCCCCGCCACCCAGTAGCGGATCGAATGCCCACGAAAGACAAACGTCTGGCTGCGTTTACGCCAGACACACAGAGGAATCTCGGCAAGAGGCATTAGAGTTTATATCCGGGGTCTTGTTTATCGAGTTTGCGTAGCAGCGCCGGCCAGGCCAGCGCGCCACCCATGCCTTGAGCACTTTTGGTGACGCCGGCGATCATCGCTTTGGCGCCCGCCAGAATCTGCGGTTCGATGGCGATCAGTTGCGCCCCGCCGGTCTGCGCCATGACCTGAATGTCGCAGGCGCGCTGGAAGGTGAACATCATCAGAAAGGTATCGGCGATGGTGCCACCGCAGGTCAGCAGACCGTGGTTATGCAACATCAGGAAATTGCTTTCGCCGAGGTCGGCCTGCAACCGCGCCTTCTCTTCGTGATTCAGCGCGACCCCTTCATAAGCGTGATACGCCAGGCTCGAGAGAACAAACAGCGACTGCTGACTGATCGGCAATACGCCCTGCTTTTGCGCCGACACCGCAACACCGGAGGCGGTGTGCGTATGCAGCACGCAAACCACATCGTGCCGCACTTCGTGCACGGCGCTGTGGATCGTGTAGCCGGCCGGGTTGATTTCGTAGGGACTGTCCATGAGTTTGTTGCCGGCCTGGTCGACTTTCACCAGGCTTGAGGCCGTGATCTCGTGAAACATTAGGCCGAACGGATTGATCAGGAAATCTTCGGTGCCCGGGACCTTGGCGGAAATGTGGGTGAAGATCAGATCGTCCCAGCCATGCAGCGCGACCAGACGATAACAGGCGGCGAGATCGACACGGGTCTGCCACTCGGCAGCACTGACCTGGTCTTTGACATTAAGGGACGATTGGACGGGGGCTACGCTCACTGTATGCACCTCTGCGTTCTTATTGTTCTGCACGTGTCAGCAGTCTAGTCAGGCGCAAAGGATCGTGTAGTTGCATTGCCAGCCAGCTTGATGACTGAGCGGGTCAGCCATGCAAACACCTTGGATCCATGTCAAAGCAACGACGCCAGCAAAGGCGCGGCAAACAGATTCAACAGCCCGGTAAGCACCATCACCAGCCCGGCGACAGAACCTTCTTCACCGCCGACTTCGTGCGCCCGGCTGACCCCGGCACCGTGGGCGCCGACACCGAACAAGGCGCCGCGTGCGAGCGCACTGCGCAACGGCAACCACTTCAACAGAACGCCGCCGAGCATTGCGCCGAACACGCCCGTAAACATCACGAACACCGCCGTCAGTTCCGGCACGCCACCGAGATCCTGCGCCAGTGGCATGGCGAATGGCGTGGTGATCGAACGAGGCACCAGCGACAGGGTCACCGAGCTGTCCAGCGCCAGTGCCCTGGCCAGACCGAACGAGGTGGCGATCGACGCCGCACTGCCGGCGACCATGCCGAGCAGCAACGCCGACCAATGCCGCATCAACAATCGCCGTTGCTGCCAGATCGGCACGGCGAAGGCCACAGTCACCGGCCCCAGTACAAGCATCAGCCAATGGGTGTTGCTCGCATATTCGGAGTACGCGGTGTGCAGCGGCACCGCAAGCGCCAGCAACAACCCCGGCACCAGAATCAGCGGCGACAGCACGTAACGTCCAGTGCGTCGATAAATCCAGCGGCTGAACAGGTACGCCAACAGAGTGAAAACGAGCCAGAACATCGGCATCCATTCAAGCTTCATGGGAACGCCTCATGCGCACGGCCAACTCCACGGTGAACGCGGTGACCAGCATCACCATCAAGGTACTGGCGGCGATCACCAACAGGATGCGCCAGCCGTCATGGCGCAGCAGCGCGCCGTAATCGAGCAGGCTCATCAACGCCGGAATAAAGAACAACAGCATTTCCGCCATCAACAATCCGGCGCCCAATTGCAGCGCCGCCGGTTTTACCCAGCCGCAGGCGAACGCCAGCAGCAACAGGGCCATGCCGATGACGCCACCGGGAATCGGCCACGCCAGCCACGCGGCCAACTGGCAACCGAGCAGATAAAGACTCAGCAACACGGCGAGTTCGGCGAGCAGACGGAAAAGGTGTTTGAGGGCGACGGTATTCATGCTTTTGCTCCTGACAGGCCGTTATTTTACGAACCGGCCTGCCATCCCAAAAGCGAATTGTTAGACTTGCAGCCATTCCACTTTGGAATCACAGCTATGGAATTCAAACAACTGCGCAGCTTCGTCGAAGTCATGCACCAGGGCGGTTTTACCCAAGCCGCAAAAACCTTGCACATCAGCCAGTCAGCGGTGAGCAAGCAGGTGGCCCAACTGGAACAGAGCCTTGGCACTCCGCTGCTCGAACGGCTCGGTTCACACCTGCGCCTGACAGCCGCCGGCAGCGTGGTGCTGCAACGGGCCGAAGGCATGTTGCGTTTGCGCAATGAACTGCTGAACGAACTGGATGATCTCAGCCATCTGGCGCGCGGCGAGTTGCGCCTGGGCTTGCCGCTATTGGGCAGCGATGCGCTGTTTGCCGGGGTGTTTGCCGAATACCGGCGGCGTTATCCGAACATCAGCATTCAGTTGCTTGAAGGCGGTAGCCGCCATATCGAGCAAGCGGTGTTGAACGGTGAACTGGAACTGGGCGGCAGTCTGTTGCCCAAGGATCCACAGTTCGACTGTCAGCCGTTTTGTGATGAGCGACTGGACGCCTTGCTGCCCGCTGATCACCCATTGGCTGCGCGCGGCGAGATTGGCCTGGAAGAATTGGCCGATACGCCCTTCCTGCTGTACCAGCGCAGCTTCGTGCTCAACGACCGTTTACTGCAGGCCTGCCAGCAAATGGGCTTTACCCCGAAAGAAGGAGGCCGCAGCGGTCAGGCGGATTTTCTCGCCGCACTGGTGGCCGCCGGACAAGGCGTGGTGCTGTTGCCCAGCGTGGTGGCGCGCGGTCTGGTGCGGCCAGGCGTGGTGCGCCTGACCTTGCGGGCGCCGGATTATCTGCGCTGGGACATCGCGTTCATCTGGCGCCAGGGGGCTTATCTGTCAAAAGCGGCTCAGGCATGGCTGGCGCTGTTGCGCGAGCGCGGGATCAACCCTTGAGTGCAACGATCAACTCCGCCAGCCAAGGCTCTGAGTCGGTTTCCGGGGTGACGCTTTCGCTGGCGTCGATGCGCAGCATGTCTTGCACTTCACGCACGCCCAACTCGGCAAACAACTCACGTATTTGCTCACCGCCGCCGCAGAACGTGTCGCCATAACTGGCGTCGCCCAAGGCGATCACCGCGCCCGGCAAACCACGCCACGCGGCGGGCAATTGATCGCGAATCGTCGAGTACAGCGGTTGCAGGTTGTCTGGCAACTCGCCCATGCCGGTGGTCGAGGTCACGGCAAGAAACGCTTGCGGGCCGAACGCCTGGATATCGGCCAGACTGGCGCGGGCGTTGTAGAAGGTTTCAAAACCGGCTTCTTTCAGCAAGTTCTGCACGTGGCGGGCGACTTCTTCGGCGGTGCCGTAGACCGAACCGGAGAGGATGGCGACTTTCATCAATCTGATCCTGAAACTGAAAAAAAGAGCGGCGATAGTAACAGTCTGGACGCCGAAGTTACGATTGGCTCTCAATAGGAGCTGATGGCCTATAGACAGCCTCTACCGATCTTCTAGAATGCCTGCCACTGATAACTCTGAAAGGATTCAAAGATGATCAACGCCAGTTTGCTGCAAATGGTGATCAACGCATCGAATGACGGGATCGTGGTCGCCGAAAAGGAAGGTGAGCAGGACAACATCCTGATTTATGTGAACCCCGCTTTTGAGCGCCTGACCGGCTACACCAGCGAGGAAATTCTCTATCAGGACTGCCGCTTCCTGCAGTCTGGAGACCGTGACCAGGAAAACCTGGCGCTGATTCGCGACACCCTGCGCAACGGTGGAGCGTGCCGCGAGATCCTGCGCAACTATCGCAAGGACGGCACGCCATTCTGGAATGAACTGTCACTGTCGACGGTGAAAAACGCCGATGACGGGCAGACCTATTTCGTCGGCGTGCAAAAAGATGTGACGGTGCAGGTCAAGGCGCAACAGCGTGTTGCACAATTGGAGGCCCAGGTCGCCGCTCTGCAAACCGAACTGGCAGCGGTGAAAGCGACGAACGGCGCAAACAAAACTGCGAACTAATGGTCATTAACTACAATCACCAATGACTTTGTAACTATTCCCTTCGAGCTAACCATGCAGCGCGACGCCCTCCTGACCCAGGATGAGCTGGATTTCATCCAGACCATGCAGCACAACCCGCAACTCAATGTGCGGGATGCAACGTCGAGCCTGCTGGTCAATGGTGGTTCGCAGATTCGTGATTTGCTCACGCGCCTGGCCGCTCATGAGCAAGTCACCATTCAGGCCAACTTCGAAAACCAACAGATGACCTTCCCGTTGCATCTGGTCGAAGACGAGTTTCACGCGCTGCATCTGCGTCTGGGTGTGCCGAGCATTTACGAAGACGGACCGATGGTGCGCCCGTGGCGCCTGACGCTGGAAGAACCGGTGGCTCTGGAAAACGCCAAAGGCCAGCCGGGAACGATGTGGGTGCATGAGGTTTCGCACAAAGGCGTGCTGCTGGAGATGCGCAACAAGACCAAACCGCCCAAGCATTTCGCCCTGTGGTTCAGCCCTTCGGGGTATGAGCGGATTTCATTGCGTGGCAACTTCGAGCGTGAAACCGAGCACGGTTTCTACGCCTACGAACTGAGTCAGACCGATGCCGATGAAACCGAGCGTCTGCGCCAGTTCATCCTGCAACAACATCGCTTGACCCACCCCGCCCTGCACACCTGATTTCAGGTATCGAGCATCCCCGAGAGAAACTGGTTCAGACGCTGACGCATGGTTGCCCCTTCGTTGCCAATACAGCCGATCGAGCTGCCCGCCAGACTGTCCTGCGCCAGATCCGATGCATCCCCCGCCAGCAGCAACTGACAATCGAGACTCAATGCCAGGCGGTTCAAACGCCTTGGCAATTCGGCACCCGGCGCGTGATTGGAAAACAGCACCAGAACCTGCGGTTTGATTTTCTCGCAGACCAGGGTCAATTCGTCGAACGGCTGGCCGGTGGTCAATACCCGCACACCGGATTCACTGCTGCTGAGAAACAGCGCGGCCACCAGCAACTCGAGTTCGCGACACTGACCGGCCAAGGCACTGACGATGATCTTGCGCGGTTGTGAGCCACGCAACACGATGATTCGCTGCAACACCCGTGAGCGCAGATAACCATCCAGAAACAGCCACTCGCTGGTTTGCCCGAACGCTTCCTGACGCTGCAACAGTTGCCGCCACAGCGGCATCAGAATGTCCTGGAACACCACCGGCAACGCGTACGAGGAAAAGATCTGCCCATAGACCCGATCCAGCTCGATGTCGTCGAACGCACTCACGGCACTCTGCAACTGGTGCTGCCATTGCTGGTAGTCGGCCTGGACCAGATCATCGGGAATAATGTGCGCCAGCGCTTTCAAGGGCTCGGTCTTGGCGAGGATCTTGCCGATTTTGCTGACGGCCACCCCGCGGTCGATCCATTCGACAATGTTGCGAACACGCTCGATATCGGTCATCGAATACAGCCGATGCCCACTTTCGGTGCGCGTGGGCTGAATCAGACCATAGCGCCGTTCCCAGGCACGCAGGGTCACCGGGTTGACGCCCGTCAGGCGCGAGACCTCACGTATGGGAAACAGGTCTTCGCGCTCAAGCGCAACAGATGCCTGGGAAACAGGGCTAACGTCCGTCATGACAGGCATTCTGCATCTACGTCCATGCTATTGAATTGGATCCTATTCTAACCCCGCACACCTGATTGCGTTCAAGTGTCGATCTGCGACGAAAGTCACTGGTTAAATCACTAAATTCAGGAATAATCCTTGCTTGTTGCAGAACGCAGGCCTCTACCCCGGCCTGCGTCAGGCGAAACTCCTACCCGGAGTGACGCAATCGAAATACGGAGATACATAATGTCTACTTCCCCCGTCACGCTAATGGTCGCACGTCGTGTTGCTGATGGTCGCTATCAGGACCTGATCGCCTGGCTTCGTGAAGGCGAACAACTGGCAACCGACTTTCCCGGTTACCTCGGCTCCGGTGTATTGGCGCCGCCACCCGGCGACAACGAATTCCAGATCATTTTCCGCTTTGTCGACGAGCAGACCCTGCATGCATGGGAGCACTCGGCGTCGCGCACCGCCTGGCTGGAACGCGGCAGCGATCTGTTTGCCCACCCGAAAGAACACCGGGTCAGCGGCATCGAAGGCTGGTTCGGCGCCGCCGGCCAGCGTCCGCCGCGCTGGAAGCAGGCTGTCGCCATCTGGCTGGCATTCTTTCCCGTGTCATTGCTGTTCAATTTCGTGCTGGGTCCTGCGCTCGCGCCAATGGGCCTGCTGCCGCGCGTATTGATCAGCACAGCGTGCCTGACGCCATTGATGGTTTACTTCTTCATTCCGCTGTCGACGCGGTTGCTGGCCGGCTGGCTGAATAGCATTCCGGCACGCCGACTGCCGGTGGAACCGGTATCTGAAAACCGTTGACTCCCCGCTGCCACTCAAGCCACAAAGCTCGTCCTGCAATAGGAGTACAAGGCACGTCGCTGTTATAGTTTTTGCTCTGACTGCGACGTGAGCCGTTCATGACCTCAACCTCCGCCCCGATTCTCATCACCGGTGCCGGCCAGCGTGTCGGTTTGCACTGCGCGCAACGTTTGCTTGAAGACGGCCACCGCGTCATCTTCACCTATCGCACTGAACGTCCGGGGGTGCAGGCATTGCGGGATCTGGGCGCCGTCGCAGTGTTTGCGGACTTTTCCAGCGAAGCCAGCATTCTCGCCTTCATCCAGGCACTGAAAACCCACACCGACCGTCTGCGCGCCATTGTCCACAACGCCTCCGAATGGCGGGCGGAAACCCCGGACCACGCAGCCGAAGCCTTCGTGCGGATGATCAACGTGCACATGCTTGCGCCGTATCTGATCAATCTGCACTGCGCTGATCTACTCAAGCAATCGACGCCAGCGGACATCATCCACATCAGCGACGACGTCACCCGCAAGGGCAGCAGCAAGCACATCGGCTATTGCGCGAGCAAAGCCGGGCTCGACAGCCTGACCCTGTCGTTCGCCGCGCGTTATGCGCCGGCGATCAAGGTCAACGGTATCGCTCCGGCCCTGCTATTGTTCAATCCCGACGACGATGCGGCGTACCGTGCCAAGGCACTGGCGAAATCCGCGCTGGGCATCGAGCCCGGCAGCGAAGTGATCTACCAGAGCCTGCGCTATCTGCTCGACAACCCTTATGTCACCGGCACAACCCTGACCGTCAACGGCGGAAGGCACGTCAAGTAAGCCTTGCTGCGAGGATGATCCATGACCCGCTCCCTGCCCGAGCACTACCGCGACATCCTCATTGGCCTCGGTGAAGATCCCGACCGCGAAGGATTGCTCGACACACCGGTGCGTGCGGCCAAGGCCATGCAATACCTGTGTCACGGCTATGGGCAGAGCGTCGACGAGATCGTCAACGGCGCGCTGTTTGCCTCGGACACCGACGAGATGATCATCGTCGCTGACATCGAGTTGTACTCATTGTGCGAACATCACCTGCTGCCCTTCATCGGCAAGGCCCATGTGGCTTATATTCCGACAGGCAAGGTGCTGGGGCTGTCGAAGATTGCGCGACTGGTGGACATGTTCGCCCGACGCCTGCAGATTCAGGAAAACCTCACCCGGCAAATTGCCGATGCGGTGCAACAGGTCACCGACGCCGCCGGTGTCGCGGTGGTCATCGAGGCCAGACACATGTGCATGATGATGCGCGGTGTCGAAAAACAGAATTCAACCATGAACACCTCGGTCATGCTCGGCGCCTTTCGCGACTCGAGCAACACCCGCCAGGAGTTCCTGCAATTGATTGGACGGAGCAAGTAAATGCCACAACTTCAACCAGGAATGGCGCGCATCCGGGTCAAGGATCTGCGCTTGCGCACCTTTATCGGGATCAATGAGGACGAGATCCTCAACAAGCAGGATGTGCTGATCAACCTGACCATCCTGTACGCCGCGCAGGAAGCGGTACGCGACAACGATATTGATCACGCGCTGAACTACCGCACGATCACCAAGGCGATCATCGCCCACGTCGAAGGCAACCGCTTTGCGTTGCTGGAGCGCCTGACCCAGGAATTGCTCGATCTGGTGATGAGCAACACGTCGGTGCTGTACGCCGAAGTTGAAGTCGACAAGCCGCACGCGCTGCGCTTTGCCGAATCGGTGTCGATCACCCTCGCGGCAAGCCGCTGAGCTTCAAGCTTCGAGCTGCAAGCGTTAAGCTAACGGCCGACCCCGATCCAATCTTGCAGCTTGAAGCTTGCCGCTCAAAGCTGTCTCGCAGAGATTCCCATGACTGAGCAACAACGCCTCGAACTCGAAGCCGCCGCCTTCCGCCGGCTGGTCGCCCACCTGGACGGCCGCAAGGACGTGCAGAACATCGACCTGATGAACCTCGCCGGGTTCTGCCGCAACTGCCTGTCCAAGTGGTACAAGGCTGAAGCCGACGAGCGCCAGATCGAGGTCAGCCTCGACGACGCCCGTGAAGTGGTTTACGGCATGCCGTACGCCGAGTGGAAAGCCCAATACCAGCAAGAAGCCAACGCCGAACAACAGGCGGCGTTCGCCAAAGGAAAAACCCATGAGTGATTTGAATACCCTGCGCGCCAGCCTCAAGAGCGGCGAACACGTTTTCGCCGACACCCTGGCCTTCATCGCCGCCGGTTACGACTACCAGCCGCAAGCATTCAACAACGGCGGCGTGGAAAACGCCGCCGGGCAGAACGAAGGCTCGTGCAAGACCCTGGGTCTGGCGCTGCTGGAAGGTCTGAGTGACGAAGAAGCGCTGCTGGCGTTCGGCGAGCATTACCGCTCGGTGCTGGCGACGCCTGAGGGCAGTGATCACGGCAATATCAGGGCGTTGATCCAGCACGGGCTGGCCGGCGTCAAATTCACCGCTCAACCCCTGACCCGCCGCTGATTCCTACAATGTAACTGCGTTGCCCCATAAATAACGGGCATAAAAAAACCGGCCGAAGCCGGTTTTTTTGTGCCTGCGATTTAGAACGAAGCGTTCTGCAGACCGTCCAGGTAACGCTCGGTGTCCAGTGCCGCCATGCAGCCGGCGCCGGCCGAGGTGATGGCCTGGCGGTAAACGTGGTCAGCCACGTCACCGGCGGCGAAGATGCCTTCAACGCTGGTGGCAGTAGCGTTGCCATCGCGGCCGCCCTGCACCACTAGGTAACCGTCTTTCAGGGTCAACTGGCCTTCGAACAGCGAAGTGTTCGGGGTGTGGCCGATGGCGATGAACACGCCGTCGACCTTGATTTCGTCGAAGCTGCCGTCGTTGTTCTTCAGGCGCGCACCGGTCACACCCATGTTGTCGCCCAGCACTTCGTCGAGGTTGGCGTTCAACTTGAGGATGATCTTGCCTTCGGCCACACGGGCGTTGAGCTTGTCGATCAGGATCTTCTCGGCGCGGAAGGTTTCGCGACGGTGGATCAGGGTCACGGTGCTGGCGATGTTGGCCAGGTACAGTGCTTCTTCAACAGCGGTGTTGCCGCCGCCGACCACTGCAACAGGCTTGTTGCGGTAGAAGAAGCCGTCGCAGGTCGCGCAAGCCGAAACGCCTTTGCCCATGAACGCCTCTTCCGACGGCAGACCCAGGTAGCGAGCGCTGGCACCGGTGGCGATGATCAGGGCGTCGCAGGTGTAGGTCGCGCTGTCGCCGGTCAGGGTGTACGGCTTGGCGGCAAAGTCTACGGCGTTGATGTGATCGAAAACGATCTCGGTTTCGAAACGCTCGGCGTGCTCGCGCATCCGCTCCATCAGCGCCGGGCCGGTCAGGCCGTGAACGTCACCCGGCCAGTTGTCGACTTCGGTCGTGGTGGTCAGTTGACCGCCGGCCTGCATGCCGGTGATCAGCAGTGGCTTGAGGTTGGCACGGGCGGCGTAGACCGCAGCGCTATAACCGGCAGGGCCGGAACCGAGAATAATCACTCGCGAATGACGGACTTCAGACATGACCTGCTCCTGTTGACCGGGCCGAAACACTGGCGCGGAACGCCGGACTGCCGGCGGGAATAAAAAAGGACTGTGGATAACCTTGGGGAAGGCATGAGCTCGACAGTCCTGTAAAAAGTTGGGTGCAGCGTATCGAGGGGGGCAAGATTAAGGAAATACGGTTTAACAATCCAGCTCATAGGTGGTCTCTATGCGCAGACACTGACGAGATGGACGTCTTTGTTACAGTGAATGTCGATCGCTCTGCCGCGCTTTCCCGCTTGGTGCAAAGTCGGTAAGGTCGGCGCGTTTTCCCTTGCTCGGAGCACCTTATGCCCGCACCCGTTCTGTCCGGCCCGCAATACCTGCGCGAAGGCCTCAAACTGGTTCTCAGCCCGGGCCTGCGCCTGTTCGTGTTGTTGCCACTGGCGATCAACCTGGTGCTGTTCGTCGGATTGATCTATCTGGCCGGCCATCAGTTCAGCCTGTGGGTCGATACGCTGATGCCATCGCTACCCGAGTGGCTGAGTTTCCTCAGCTACATTCTTTGGCCGTTGTTTGTGGTGCTGGTCGCACTGATGGTGTTTTTCACTTTCACCATGCTGGCCAACGTCATCGCCGCGCCGTTCAACGGTTTTCTCGCGGAAAAAGTTGAAGTGGTGGTGCGAGGTACTGATGATTTCCCGGCGTTCAGCTGGGGCGAACTGATCGCGATGATCCCGCGCACCCTCGCCCGGGAAATGCGCAAGCTCGGCTACTTCCTGCCCCGGGCGATCGGCCTGTTCATCCTCTCGTTCATCCCGGTGGTGAACATCATTGCCGCACCGCTGTGGCTGCTGTTCGGCGTGTGGATGATGGCGATCCAGTACATTGACTACCCGGCGGACAACCACAAACTGGGCTGGAACGAGATGCTCGCCTGGCTGCGGCAGAAGCGCTGGCAGAGCATGAGTTTTGGCGGGATTGTCTATCTGGTGCTGCTGATTCCGGTGGTCAACATCCTGATGATGCCGGCGGCAGTGGCCGGAGCGACGTTGTTCTGGGTGCGTGAACGCGGTGGCGAGGTGCTGGCTCAGGAAAAGGCCTGAGCCAGACGCTGTTGTTTTGTCGCTGCTTCAGTGGAAAAAGCTCCACGTCCCGATCAGCACCAATGCCCACAGGGCGATGCCTGGAACGATGATCAAAAAATTCCAAGCATTCAGGCGGTTGTTGCCCAAGCCTTGCGGATCGTTGGCGGCCAGGTTGATCAGTTGCTGGCCTTCACTGGCGACATAGGCCCTGAGCGGCAGCAGTGCCGTGGCAAACAAACTCAGGTACAACAAGCCTTCGAAATGGCTCGATAGTTTATCGAGCACCACTGCAAGCAACGTCAATACAACAAACACCGTTGCCCACTGTTCAAGATCCCAGCTGGATTTTCGGCCGCTGTCGTGAATGATTTTGTCTGCATGGCGATACAGCCTGTGCACGAAAAATATATAGAAGATACCGCGCGCCACTGGCCACAGCTCTTCCTGCGTCCGTTGTTTGTACAGGCTCCAGTTTTTGTACGACCAATAATAGAAATACAGGCCAAAACTGAGCACCGACAGCAGAATGAATTTCCACCGGGCGACCACGTAAAATCCCGCAGCCTGCACATCTTCGTTCAACAGATTCGCCTCAGGGGGCGCGTAGATATTTTCCGACATAGCCATTTTCTTGGTTCAAACGTTCAATCAAGGCTAACGACCGACTGGCGAAAATATTGAGCCCGGTGGGGCCAGTGGCTGTCATCAATCCATCATCAACTCGACACAATGACGACATGGCCTCAGTCGACACTGAGGTCATGACGACAGCTCTACATATCACTCTGATCAGCGAAACCTTCCCACCGGAAATCAACGGCGTGGCCAATACCCTTGGCCGCTTGTGCGATGGCTTGCGCGCGCGCGGCCACCAGGTTGAACTGGTGCGCCCGCGTCAGGCCGGTGATCCGCAGCGCAGCGAAGATGACGCGCTGCTGCTCTGCCGCGGCTGGCCGTTGCCGGGGTATCCGGGGCTGCAATGGGGCCAGTCGTCGATGCACAAACTGCTGCGACGCTGGAAACGTCAGCGCCCCGATGTGTTGTACATCGCCACGGAAGGCCCGCTGGGGTTGTCGGCACTGCGTGCGGCGCGCCGCTTGGGGATATCGGTGGTCAGCGGTTTTCACACCAATTTCCAGCAATACACCAGCCAGTACGGCCTCGGCCTGCTGACGCGGATGCTCACGCATTATCTGCGCTGGTTTCACAATCGCTCGGCCATGACGTTGGTGCCGAGCGTCAGCCAGCGCCTGGAACTGGAGCGGCGGCATTTCGAGCGGTTGGCGCTGTTGTCGCGCGGTGTCGACAGTCAGTTGTTTCATCCGAGCAAGCGCCTGAACGACCTGCGTGAGCAATGGGGACTGAGCGAGCACGACGTTGCCGTCATTCACGTAGGACGACTGGCGCCGGAGAAGAATCTGGGTCTGCTCAAACGCAGCTTTGAACAACTGCGCAGCACCTATCCACAGCGCAATCTGAAAATGATCGTGGTCGGCGACGGCCCGCAGCGCACGGCCCTGGAAAAGGACCTGCCCGAGGCGATTTTCTGCGGTTCGCAGCGCGGCGAAGCATTGGCCGCGCACTATGCATCCGGTGACATGTTTCTGTTTCCGAGCCTTACCGAAACCTTTGGCAATGTCGTGCTGGAAGCCTTGGCTTCAGGCCTTGGCGTGGTGGCTTACGATCAGGCGGCCGCCGCCCAGCATATTCGCCACGGCTACAACGGCGTGCTGGCCATGCCCGGCGATGAGCAGGCCTTTTGCGAAGCAGCGGCGTGGTTACTGGAGGAAGAAGAGACGTTGCGTTGTGTGCGCCTGAATGCGCGGCAGCACGCAAGTCGCCAGGGCTGGCCGGCGGTTATCGAGCAGTTTGAAAAGCATTTGCGCGGGGCTTGTGTGGGGGAGCAAGTGGTGCCGAATGCGCAGACATTGCCCTGATTCTTTGCTGACGTTAGAACCGCCTTCGCGAGCAAGCTCGCTCCCACAGGGGATCTCCAGTGAACACAAATTTTGTGAACAGCAGAGAAACCTGTGGGAGCGAGCTTGCTCGCGAAGGGGTCAGTGAGAGCGCCGCTTAAACCAGCGTCATCAACGCCTCACGGCTGAACGGCAGAATATCCTGTTCACGCCCCTCGCGGACTTTTTGTGCCCAATCCGGATCGACCAGCAACGCACGCCCCACCGCCACCAGATCGAACTCTTCCTTATTCAGACGCTCCAGCAGATTCTCCAGACTGGCCGGCTGCGCGACCTTGTCGGTGTTGACCATGAACTGCAGGAACTCACCATCCAGGCCGACGCTGCCAACGGTGATGGTCGGCTTGCCGGTCAGCTTGCGGGTCCAGCCGGCCAGGTTCAGTTCGGAACCGTCGAACTCCGGCTCCCAGAAGCGGCGCGTCGAGCAATGGAAAATATCCACGCCGGCGTCAGACAGCGGCTTGAGGAACTCACCCAGCGCTTCCGGGGTTTGCACCAGACGCGCCGTGTAGTCCTGCTGTTTCCATTGCGAGAAACGGAAGATGATCGGGAAGCCTTCACCGACCGCTGCACGTACTGCCTGAATCAGCTCGATGGCGAAACGCGAACGGTTGGCCAGGCTGCCGCCGTATTCATCGGTGCGCTGGTTGCTGCCTTCCCAGAAGAACTGGTCGATCAGATAACCGTGGGCGCCGTGGATCTCCACGCCGTCCATGCCGATGCTTTTGGCGTCTTTGGCCGCTTGGGCGAAGGCTGCGATCACATCCTGAATGTCTTGTTTAGTCATGCCGTGCACAACGACCTGACCATCCTTGAGTTTTTCCGACGGACCGTAACCCGGCACGCTGGCATCCGGCTCGGTACCGATGCGACGTACGCTGCCGACATGCCACAGTTGCGGAACGATCTTGCCGCCTTCGGCGTGAACCGCATCGACGACCTTCTTCCAGCCGGCCAATGGCGCGTCGCCAAAGAATTGCGGCACGTTCGGATAGCCGTTAGAGGCAATGTGGCCGACGGTGGTGCCTTCGGTGATGATCAGGCCAACGCCGGCCGCGGCACGACGACGGTAGTACTCGATGACTTTGGAGTTCGGTACGCCGCCCGGGGAAAACGAGCGGGTCATCGGCGCCATGACCACACGGGTCGGCAGTTCGAGGGCACCGAGATGGAACGGTTTGAACAAGGCTTGGACCGGCATTGGAAACTCCGCAGGGAATGGCTTTATGACGGCGATAATATGGAGTGTTACAAGCCTTGAACAGCATTATTGATTTGGGTGATCAAGGATCAGAAACGAAAAGATCGCAGCACCGGCAGGCCCCAGCAGGCGCCGCCGAAGGCTGCGATCTTTTGACCTTGCTGTGTCAGCTCAGCGCTTTTTCAATCGCATGAACAATGGTCGGATCATCCGGCGCCGTGCGCGGCGAGAACCGGGCCAGCACGCGGCCGTCCTTGCCGAGCAGAAACTTTTCGAAATTCCAGGTGATGTCACCGGGAAACTCCGCACCCTCGCCCGCCAGCAAGCGGTAGAGCTGATGACGATCGTGACCGTTGACTTCGAGCTTGCTCGACAAAGGAAACGTCACGCCGTAGTTGAGGCTGCAGAACTCTTTGATTTCCTGCTCGGTGCCCGGCTCCTGGCCGGCGAACTGGTTGCACGGCAGGCCCAGCACACTGAAGCCCTTGCCCTTGAATTGCTGATAGAGGTTTTCCAGCGCCGCGTACTGAGGGGTCAAGCCGCATTTGGAGGCGACGTTGACCACCAGCACGACTTGGCCCTTGAAAGGCGCCAGCGGTAGCTCCTGACCATCCAGGGCTGTCAACTTAAGGTCGTGAAAAGCACTCATGACGTACTCCAGGATTCCCGTGTTCTACTCGAAACAGCCACTTGGCGAGACCACCAAGGACAGCCGCGGACTAAAAAGGCGCCCACAGGCGCCTCTCCAGTACTCGAAGCTTAGCGCAGAAAATCAGTGGTGATGGCCACCTTCGCCATGGACGTGGCCATGAGCGACTTCTTCCTGGCTGGCGTCACGCACAGCAACGACCTTCACTTTGAAGTTCAGGCGCTGACCGGCCAGTGGGTGGTTGCCGTCAACCGTCACGTCATCGCCGTCCAGATCCCGGATGGTCACGATCTGCATCTGGCCGTCCGGCGCCGAAGCGTGGAACTGCATGCCGACTTCCAGCTCGTCGACGCCTTCGAACATGCTGCGGCTCAGGGTGCTGACCAGTTCGGCAGCGTATTCGCCGTAAGCGTCTTCCGGCTCGACGGAAACTTCCAGCTCGTCACCGACAGCTTTGCCTTCCAGGGCTTTTTCCAGGCCCGGGATGATGTTGCCTGCGCCTTGCAGGTAGACCAGCGGAGCGCCGCCGGCGGAGCTGTCGATGACCTCACCAGCGTCGTTGGTCAGGGTATAGTCGATGGAGACAGCCTTATTGGCGGCGATCAGCATGGGGCGAGACCTTTTGCATAAGAATATAGAAAGGCCAAGTTTAGCGAAGCAATCGCGCGAAAGCGAACACAACCCGGACAAACGGGATTCGACGATTGCCGGCTTCCATCAGGATGAGGACGGCCATTGGGTCGTTGAGCTTTCCTGCGGCCACACGCAACACCTGCGTCACCAGCCGCCGTGGCAATCACGGGCGTGGGTGCTCGACCCGGCGCAACGTATTGAAAAAATAGGCCAACCCTTTGCCTGCGGTTGGTGCGCACAAGGCGTGGTTAGCGATAACCTTGGCAACTGAATTTCGGCAGATTGTCAGAGATAGATGATCGCCATTGCCATGCACCCTTAGAGAATCCGCATGCAAACTTTTTTTATCGCGCCCACCGATTTTGGTGTGGGTCTGACCTCCATCAGCCTCGGGCTGGTACGTACGCTTGAGCGCGCCGGGCTGAAGGTCGGCTTCTTCAAACCGATTGCCCAGCCGCACCCGGGCGACACCGGCCCCGAGCGCTCCACTGAACTGGTGGCGCGCACCCACGGCCTGAAACCGCCGCAACCCTTGGGCCTGGCCCACGTCGAGCGCATGCTGGGCGATGGGCAGCTCGATGAACTGCTCGAAGAAATCATCACCCTCTATCAGCAAGCCGCCATCGGCAAGGACGTGCTGGTCGTCGAAGGCATGGTGCCGACGCGCAGTGCCAGTTACGCCGCGCGGGTCAACCTGCACCTGGCCAAGAGCCTGGATGCCGAGGTGATTCTGGTCTCGGCGCCGGAAAACGAAGTGCTCGCCGAACTGTCCGGCCGCGTCGAGTTGCAGGCGCAATTGTTCGGTGGCCCGAAGGATCCGAAAGTCCTTGGCGTGATCCTCAACAAGGTCAAGACCGAGGAGAGCATGGACGCCTTCGCCGCACGTCTGAAGGAACATTCGCCGTTGCTGCGCAGCGGTGATTTCCGCCTGCTCGGCTGCATTCCGTTTCAGCCGGAACTCAACGCGCCGCGCACCCGCGACGTCGCCGATCTGATGGGCGCACAAGTGCTCAACGCCGGCGACTACGAAACCCGGCGCATGACCAAAATCATCATTTGCGCACGGACCATGCGCAACACCGTCGAGCTGCTCAAGCCCGGCGTGCTGGTGGTGACCCCGGGCGATCGCGACGACATCATCCTCGCCGTCAGCCTCGCGGCGATCAACGGCGTGCCGCTGGCCGGCCTGCTGCTGACCAGCGACACCCTGCCCGATCCGCGCATCATGGACTTGTGCCGTGGCGCGTTGCAGGCCGGTCTGCCGGTATTGTCGGTGAGCACCGGCTCGTACGACACCGCCAACCTGCTCAACGGCCTGAACAAGGAAATCCCGATTGATGACCGCGAGCGCGCGGAGATCATCACCGATTTCGTCGCCAGCCATCTCGATGCCAAGTGGCTGCACCAGCGTTGCGGCACCCCACGGGAAATGCGCCTGTCGCCGGCGGTGTTCCGCTATCAGTTGATCCAGCATGCGCAAGCGGCGAACAAACGCATCGTCCTGCCCGAAGGCAGCGAACCGCTCACCGTGCAGGCAGCGGCGATCTGCCAGGAACGCGGGATCGCCCGTTGCGTGTTGCTGGCAAAACCTGCAGACGTCGAAGCCGTGGCGCGCGCGCAGGGCATCGTGTTGCCGCCGGGGCTGGAAATCCTCGATCCGGATCTGATTCGCGAGCGTTACGTCGAACCGATGGTTGCCTTGCGCAAGAGCAAAAGCCTCAACGCACCGATGGCCGAACAGCAACTGGAAGACACCGTGGTGATCGGCACCATGATGCTCGCCCTCGATGAAGTCGACGGGCTGGTGTCCGGGGTGATCAACACCACCGCCAACACCATCCGCCCGGCCCTGCAGCTGATTAAAACAGCACCGGGCTGCACGCTGGTGTCGTCGGTGTTCTTCATGCTCTTTCCTGAAGAAGTGCTGGTCTACGGCGACTGTGTGATGAACCCGCACCCAAGCGCTGCGGAACTGGCCGAGATCGCCCTGCAAAGCGCCGACTCGGCAGCGGCCTTCGGCATCACCCCGCGCGTGGCGATGATCAGCTATTCCAGCGGCGAATCGGCCAGCGGTGAAGAAGTCGAGAAAGTCCGTGAGGCCACCCTGCTCGCCCACGAACAACAGCACTCGTTGCTGATCGACGGCCCACTGCAATACGACGCCGCTGCCAACGCGGATGTTGCCCGGCAACTGGCGCCAAACAGTCAAGTGGCCGGTCGCGCCACGGTGTTCGTGTTCCCTGACCTGAACACCGGCAACACCACGCACAAAGCCGTGCAGCGCAGCGCCGATTGCGTCAGCCTCGGCCCGATGCTGCAAGGCCTGCGCAAACCGGTGAACGATCTGCCGCGCGGCGCGCAGGTCGATGACATCGTCTACACCATCGCCCTGACCGCGATTCAAGCCGCCAACCGACCTATGGATGTGTAAATGCTGGACTTTCTCCCTGCACCGTTGCGCGGTGTGATCGCCTCGCTGCTGTTGGCACTCAATACGATTCTGCTGTGCTCGTTTCTGTTCTGCGTGGCGCTGATCAAAGTGCTGCCGTTCGACCTCGCACGACGCGCCTCGTTGTGGCTGATGAGCCACACCCACGAAGCCTGGATCAGTAACAACAAGGCCTGGATGAACCTGGTACGGCGCACGCGCTGGCATATCAGCGGCCTGCAAGGCCTGGACTACCAGCACTCGTACCTGATCACCAGCAACCACCAGAGCTGGGTCGACATTCTGGTGCTGCAATACGTGCTCAACCGCAAGATCCAACCGCTGAAGTTCTTCCTCAAGCAGGAGCTGATCTGGGTCCCGGTGATCGGTCTGGCGTGGTGGGCGCTGGGCTTTCCGTTCATGAAGCGCTACTCCAAGGCCTACCTGGAAAAGCACCCGGAAAAGAAAGGCAAAGACCTGGAAACCACACGCAAGACCTGTGCGAAATTTCGCGACAACCCGGTGGGGATTTTCAACTTCGTCGAGGGCACACGCTTCACTGAAGGCAAGCATGCGCAGCAGCAGTCGCCGTTCAAATATTTGCTCAAGCCCAAGGCTGGCGGGATCGCCTTTGTGCTGGATGCGATGGGTGAACAACTGGAGTCGATCGTCAACGTGACCATCCACTACCCGGCCGGCCGTCCGGGGTTCTGGGATTTGCTCTGCGGCAATGTGCGCGATGTGGTGGTGCACTTTGAAGAGCTGCAGATTCCGCAGCAATTCATTGGCAAGAACTACGACCAGGACGGAGAATATCGCCTGCAGTTTCAGGGCTGGATCAATCAGCTTTGGCTGGACAAGGATGCATTGCTCGAACAGATGCACCGCGAATACCCAGCGAGGTCTTGAGGCACCTTTTCCGGCCTCATCGCTGGCAAGCCAGCTCCCACAGGTTTCTCCGCCTTACACAATATTTGAGTGCGCTGAAAATCCCTGTGGGAGCTGGCTCGCCAGCGATAGCAATCTCAAGGCAATAAAAAACCCGCAGACAATCACTCGTCTGCGGGTTTCTTTTTTCCGACTAAGCGCTTAGATCGCGCCACGCTTGCGCAGCAGATCCAGCACTTGCTTGACGCTTTCCTCCAGCGACAGCGACTGGGTGTCGATCACCAGGTCGGCGTTCAGCGGCACGTCGTACGGGAAGGATTCGCCCGGGATGTTGTCGCCACCGGCGGCATACAGACCCTGCGGATCACGTTCGGCACACACGGCCGGCGAGGCCTGCACGTAGACCGTCAGCAGACGATCCTTGCCGATCAGCTCCTTGGCCTGCTCGCGACCTTCAGCGCTTGGCGCGACGAACGCTGCCAGGGTCAGCAGACCGGCTTCGTTGAACTGACGCGCGACATGCGCGGCACGGCGCCAGTTCTCGGTGCGACCGGCGCGATCCTGCGGCAGACCTTTGTTGAGGTCATGACGCAGATTCTGACCATCCAGAACAAACACCGCCCGGCCCATGTCGAATAACTTACGCTCGACCGCATAGGCCAGCGTGCTCTTGCCCGCGCCCGACAAACCGCTGAACAACACGGTGGCCGGCTGCTGACCGAAACGCTGAGCGCGCTCTTCGGTGGCAACATGGGCGAGTTTGCCGTGATGCGTGGCAGTGCCATGCGTCACTGGCTGAGCAACGATCATGCCCGCGCCGACGGTGCCATTGGTCAAACGGTCGATGACGATGAAGGCGCCAGTGGTGCGGTTGCTCTCGTAACCGTCGAGGGCGATCGGCGCGTCGAGCGCGATCTTCACCTTGCCGATTTCGTTGAGCTGCAACGCGCTCGCCGGGCCTTCTTCCAAGGTGTTGACGTCGACCTTGTTGACGATGCTGGCGATCGAGCCCGGCACGTAACTGGTAGCGCGCTTGATGTCGTATTTCTTGCCCGGCAGCATCGGCTCTTCAGCCATCCACACCAGCATCGCTTCGAAGCTGTCGGTGACCGGCGGCACGTTGTCGGCATGCACCAGCAGGTCGCCACGGGAGATGTCGATTTCGTCTTCCATGGTCAGCGTCACCGCTTGACCCGGGCCGGCGTGCTCAAGTTCACCTTCGAAGGTGACGATGGATTTCACGCGGCTGCTCTTGCCCGACGGCAGCACCACCACTTCGTCGCCCTTCTTGACGATGCCGCTGGCGAGGGTGCCGGCGAAACCGCGGAAGTTCAGGTTCGGACGGTTGACGTACTGCACCGGGAAACGCAGATCGGTGAAGTTGCGGTCGCCCGCCACTTCCACGGTCTCGAGGATTTCCATCAGCGACTGGCCGGTGTACCACGGCGAGCGCTCGGACTTGTTCACCACGTTGTCGCCCTTCAGCGCCGACATCGGCACGAAGTGCATGCTGGTCGGCTTCATCTTCAAGCCTTCGGCGAACTTCAGGTAATCGGCCTTGATCGACTCGAACACGCCTTCATCGAAGTCCTTGAGGTCCATCTTGTTGATGGCGACGACGATGTGTTTGATGCCCAGCAGGGACGCGATGAAGCTGTGGCGACGGGTCTGGGTCTGCACGCCGTAACGCGCATCGACGAGGATGATCGCCAGGTCACAGGTGGACGCACCGGTGGCCATGTTGCGGGTGTACTGCTCATGGCCGGGGGTGTCGGCGATGATGAATTTGCGTTTGGCGGTGGAGAAATAACGGTAGGCGACATCAATGGTGATGCCCTGCTCACGTTCGGCCTGCAGACCGTCGACCAGCAACGCCAGGTCGATGTCGTCACCGGTGGTGCCGACTTTCTTCGAATCACGGGTGATGGCTTCCAGGTGATCTTCGTAGATCATCTTGGAGTCGTGCAGCAGGCGCCCGATCAGGGTGCTCTTGCCGTCATCGACGTTACCGCAGGTCAAAAAGCGCAGCAGCTCTTTACGCTCGTGCTGGCCCAGGTAGGCGAGGATGTCCTCGCTGATCAAATCAGATGCGTGCGACATGACAGCCCCTTAGAAATAGCCTTGACGTTTTTTATCTTCCATCGAGCCTGCGCCATCGTGGTCGATGACCCGGCCCTGGCGCTCGGAAGTTCGCGTCAGGAGCATTTCCTGAATGATGTCCGTCAGGCTTTCGGCCTCGGACTCTACCGCGCCCGTCAACGGGTAGCAGCCAAGGGTGCGGAAACGCACTTTCTTTTTGACGATGCGTGCCTTGTCCTCATCGGACAGGTGTTCGAGGATACGGTCGTCGTCGATCATGATCAGCGTACCGTTCTTCTCGATCACTTCACGTTCGGCGGCGAAGTACAGCGGCACGATCGGGATGCCTTCGAGGTAGATGTACTGCCAGATGTCCAGTTCGGTCCAGTTCGACAACGGGAACACACGAATGGATTCGCCCTTGTTGACCTTGCCGTTGTAGACGTTCCACAGCTCCGGACGCTGGTTTTTCGGGTCCCAGCGGTGCTTGCTGTCGCGGAACGAGTACACGCGCTCTTTGGCGCGGGATTTCTCTTCATCGCGACGGGCACCGCCGAAGGCTGCGTCGAAACCATGCTTGTCGAGTGCCTGTTTCAGGCCCTCGGTCTTCATGATGTCGGTGTGCTTGGCGCTGCCGTGGGTGAACGGATTGATGTTCTGTGCCACGCCATCGGGGTTGATGTGGGTGATCAGGTCCAGGCCCAGTTCTTCGACCATCTTGTCGCGGAACTTGTACATCTCCTGGAATTTCCAGCGGGTGTCGACGTGCATCACCGGAAACGGCAGTTTGCCCGGGAAGAACGCCTTGCGTGCCAGGTGCAGCATCACGGCGGAGTCTTTACCGATGGAGTACAGCATCACCGGGTTATCGAACTCGGCGGCCACCTCGCGGATGATGTGGATGCTTTCCGCCTCCAGCTGTTTCAGATGCGTCAGTTTGTCGACCATGGCTACTCACGAAAGCTTTCTTATGAACGGCCAGCGGGCCGTGTTCGAGCGGGGAATCCTAGCACAGCGTCCTTCTTCTAATCAGGGCGCAAGCTAGAACGAAAGGGCATATGAATATGCCCACTCGTTTGGGCGCGCGCGCCCCTCTAGGAGCGAGCAGGCTCACTCCTACAGGAGAAATGCGGAGTTCATCAGATCGGGTTGGGGCAGTCGATGAAGATGTGTTCGACGGCGAAGCGTTTCGCCAGATAGTCGCCCAGGGCCTGTACGCCGTAGCGTTCGGTGGCGTGATGACCGGCGGCGATAAAGCTGATGTCGTTCTCGCGGGCGCTGTGGAAGGTCTGCTCGGACGCTTCACCGCTCAGATACAGGTCAACACCTGCCGCGACCGCCTGATCGATATAGCCCTGCCCGCCGCCGGTGCACCAGCCGACCCGACGAATCATCGGGCTGCCTTCGATCAGCAGCGGTTCACGGCCCATGACGTCTTTTACCTTGCGGGCGAAATCACGCGGGGTCATGGGTTCGTTCAACGACCCGACCAGACCGACAATCTTCAGGTTGTCCGGGTCCAGCGGCCCTTCGACGGTGATGTCCAGTTGCCGCGCCAGTTGCACGTTGTTGCCGACCTCCGGGTGCAGGTCCAGCGGCAAGTGGTAGGCGAGCAGACTGATGTCGTGCTTGAGCAAGGTCTTCAAGCGACGCTGCTTCATGCCGGTGATGCAGGGGTTCTCGCCCTTCCAGAAGTAACCGTGGTGCACCAGTATCAGATCGGCCTCGGCTTCGACGGCGGCATCGAGCAATGCCTGACTGGCGGTGACGCCGCTGACAATGCGCATCACCTGTGGCCGGCCTTCGACCTGCAGGCCGTTGGGGCAATAATCGGCAATTTTCGCACTGCCAAGGTAACGGTCGGCTTCTTCAACGAGGGTGCTGAGGGCAACGGCCATGAAAGACTCCTAAATATCCCGTTCAGAGGCGCGCGCGGCCTCGTATAATGCGCGACATTATGGGCGGTCTGACCCCGCCTGCAACTTTTCCAGGACGTGCTTAATGCTCAAGGCGCTGCGTTTTTTCGGCTGGCCGCTGTTGGCCGGTGTGCTTATCGCTCTGTTGATTATTCAGCGTTACCCGCAGTGGGTCGGGCTCCCGAGCCTCGACGTCAACCTGCAACAGGCCCCGCAAACCACCAGCGTGCAGCAAGGGCCGGTGTCCTACGCCGATGCGGTGACCATCGCCGCGCCGTCGGTGGTCAACCTTTACACCACCAAAGTCATCAACAAACCCGCGCATCCGCTGTTTGAAGACCCACAGTTCCGGCGTTTCTTCGGTGACAACTCGCCCAAGCAGAAGCGCATGGAGTCGAGCCTCGGTTCCGGCGTGATCATGAGCCCGGAAGGCTACATTCTGACCAACAACCACGTCACCAGCGGCGCGGATCAGATTGTCGTGGCGCTCAAGGATGGTCGCGAGACATTGGCCCGGGTGATCGGCAGCGATCCGGAAACCGACCTCGCCGTGCTCAAGATCGATCTGAAAAACCTGCCGGCGATCACTATCGGTCGCTCCGACAACATTCGCATCGGTGACGTCGCGCTGGCCATCGGCAACCCGTTCGGCGTCGGCCAGACGGTGACGATGGGCATCATCAGCGCCACCGGGCGCAATCAGCTGGGCCTGAACAACTACGAAGACTTCATCCAGACCGACGCCGCGATCAACCCGGGCAACTCCGGCGGTGCGCTGGTGGATGCCAACGGCAACCTGACCGGCATCAACACGGCGATCTTCTCCAAGTCCGGCGGCTCGCAGGGCATCGGTTTTGCGATTCCGGTGAAACTGGCGATGGAAGTGATGAAGTCGATCATCGAGCACGGCCAGGTGATTCGTGGCTGGCTGGGGATTGAAGTGCAGCCGCTGACTCAGGAACTGGCCGAATCGTTTGGCCTGTCGGGACGCCCGGGGATTGTGGTCGCGGGGATTTTCCGCGATGGCCCGGCGCAGAAAGCTGGCCTGCAGTTGGGTGACGTGATTCTGAGCATTGATGGCGAACCGGCCGGAGATGGCCGCAAGTCAATGAACCAGGTCGCGCGGATCAAGCCGACCGACAAGGTGACCATCCAGGTCATGCGCAACGGCAAAGAGCTGAAGCTCACCGCTGAAATCGGCCTGCGCCCACCACCGGCACCGGCGCAGGAAAAAGAAGGGTAAGAGATTGTTCGCGCCAACGGCGCGAATAGCAGACATTCTCAACAGGCATGTTATATTGTTTCAATTGAACAATTGGAACAACATAACATGTCGTCTCGAAAAAGGGCCTCCCTGCTCCGTCTGACCCTGGGTCTACCCCTTGGCTTGCTGGGCGATCCGGTCTTCGCCGAAGAACCGCAACCGCTCGAACTCGACGCCATCAGCGTCACCTCCGACTACGAATCAGCCACCGACCCGGTCAAGGGCTATCGTGCCACGCGGTCGTCGAGCGCGACGAAAACCGACACCGCGATCCGCGACATTCCGCAAGCGATCAGCGTGATACCGGCCAGCGTGCTCAAGGATCTGGGCAGCAGCAGCGTCGAACGCGCACTGGATTTTGCCGGCGGCGTCTCGAAGCAAAACAACTTCGGCGGTCTGACGCTTTACGAATACAGCGTGCGCGGTTTCACCACTTCGGAGTTCTACAAGGACGGTTTCAGCGCCAACCGCGGTTATCCGAGCACGCCGGACGCCGCCAACATCGAGCGCATTGAAGTGCTCAAAGGCCCGGCTGCCAGCCTGTACGGCCGTGGCGATCCGGGTGGCACAGTGAACATCGTCACCAAGAAACCGCAGCCGCAAGCCTTCACGACGCTGCAAACCAGCGCCGGCAGTTGGGACCGCTATCGCAGCGCACTGGACGTCAACACCCCGCTCGATGAACAGGGTGACGTGCTGTCGCGGGTCAACCTCGCCGTCGAGGACAACCACAGCTTTCGCGATCACGTCGACAGCCAGCGCGTGTTCGTCGCCCCCTCGATCAGTTGGCAACTGAACCCCGACACGTCACTGCTGGTGGAAAGCGAAATCGTCCGTCACAGCTCCACCTTTGATCGCGGCATCGTGGCGCCGAACAACAAATGGAGCGGCGTCTCGCGCTCGACCTTCCTCGGCGAACCGAACGACGGCAACATCGCCAACCATAACAACCTGCTGCAGGCGACACTCGAGCATCACCTCGACGACCGCTGGAAACTGCGTCTGGCCAGCCATTACAAGGAAGGCAAGCTCTGGGGCGACGCGTCCGAAAGCCGACCGCTGAACGCCGATGGCCATACCGTCAACCGCCGTTATCGCGAACGCGACACCAACTGGCACGACAGCATCACCCAACTGGAACTGCGCGGACTGTTCGACCTCGGCCCCTGGCAGCACGAACTGCTGATCGGTACCGAGTATGAAAACTTCCGCAAGAACGAGCGCGTCACCACCATCGCCGGCGGTCCGTACGCCATCGACATCTATAAACCGATCTACGGCCAGGCGAAACCCGACGGCGCGCGCTCGGGCAGCGACTTTTTCGAGCACGTCGAGAGTCAGGCGCTGAACCTGCAGGATCAAATTTTTTTCACCGACAAGCTGCGCGGGATGATCGGCGCGCGTTTTGAACATTTCGATCAACACATCAATGATCGCAGCCGCAATGCCACCAGCCACCAACGTCACGACACCCTCACCCAACGCGCCGGCCTGCTCTATCAAGTGACGCCGGATACCGGCCTGTTCGCCAACGCATCGACCTCGTTCAAACCAAACAATGGGCTCGACGCGTCCGGCAAATCCTTCGATCCGGAAGAAGGCGTCGGTTATGAAATCGGCATCAAGAACGAGCTGTTCGACGAGCGCCTGAGCAGCACCCTTGCCTTCTTCCACATCGACAAGGAAAACGTCCTCGCCCTCGACCCGGCTACCGACAGCAGCCGCGCGATGGGCAAGGCGCGCAGTCGCGGGTTCGATTGGCAGGTCACCGGGCAAGTGACCGACGCCGTGCGGGTAATTGGCGCCTTCGCCTACATTGATGCCGAAGTCACTCAGGGTGACGCGGTGATTCCCACCGGTAGCCGCATTCTCGGCGTGGCTAAACGCAGCGGCAGTCTGCTGGGTGTGTACGAGTTTCAGGACGGCAACCTGCGCGGCTCGGACGTCGGCGCGGCGTTCACCTACGTCGGCGACCGTTCCGGTGAAGCCGGCAGCGACTTCGAATTGCCGGCCTACCACACCGTCGACCTGCTGGCCCATTACAAGGCCAGCGACACCGTCACCGTCGGCCTGAACCTGAACAACCTCTTTGACGAAAAGTACTACGAGCGCGCCTACAGCAACTACTGGGTCAACCCCGGCGAACCGCGCAATTTCACTGTCAGCCTGACTCTCAACCTGTAAAAGGAAGTCCCCATGCAATACGGCAAATCCCTTGTGCTCATCGCCGCGCTGTTCGCCGGCCAGGTCTCGGCCCACGGCCTGTGGACGGAACAACGCCGTGGCAATATCGAAGTGATCTACGGCCATGGCGCCGAAGACAACGCGTTCAAGGCGCAGAAAATCAGCGGCGCCTGGGCCTATGACGCGGGCGGCAAGATGATCCCAGTCAGCGTCGAGCGCCTGGCGGACCATGCACGCTTGAAACCCTTGAAGTCGCCGGCGGTGATGGCCGTGGCGCTGAACAACGGGATGTGGTCGCAGACGGCTGACAAGAAGTGGATCAACGAAGGGCGCAGTAAAGTGCCAGGGGCGGTCGAGGCGACCGAGACGTTCAAATACAGCCTGGCGATTTACCAGCCGGGGGCAAAGTTGCCCAAGCTCGATCAAATCAGGTTGCTGATTTTGCCGGAGGTCGATCCGCTGACCGTTGGCCCGGGCAAATCATTGCCGGTGCGGGTATTGCTCGATGGCAAACCGGCAGCGGGCGTGAAGTTGATCGGTGATTATCGCAGTGCGCCGAACACGCTGAGCACCGAGACCGACAAAGACGGACGTGCGCAGGTGTTGGTGAGGAATGAAGGGTTGAATGTGATTGCGGCGCAGGTGGAAGTGCCGGTCAAGGACAGCGCTGATGTGGACAGTCGTGGACTGTTCAGTTCGCTGACGTTCCTTGGCGAACCTCATCACGAATAAAAGCCGACCCTCACCCCAACCCTCTCCCGGAGGGAGAGGGGGCCGACCGGGTTGTCTTGCGGGATACATCGACCTGAAAGATCAAGTCGATTAGGGATTTGGTACAGCACTTTCACGTCGGCGAAACTCTGCAATATCCCGCAATCAGTCCCCTCTCCCTTTGGGAGAGGAGGCCGACCGGGTTGTCTTGCGGGATACATCGTCCTGAAAGATCAAGTCGATTAGGGATTCGGCACAGCACTTTCACCTCGGCGAAACTCTGCAATATCCCGCAATCAGTCCCCTCTCCCTTTGGGAGAGGGTCAGGGTGAGGGCTTTGCTTTTAGAGCTCGCCAAGGCCAACGATCAGCGCCTGGTTCTGCTCCGGCGTACCGATCGAAATCCGCAGGAACTGCGCAATCCGCTCCTGCTTGAAGTGCCGCACAATCACGCCCTGCTCACGCAACTTCGCTGCCAGACCCGCCGCATCATGCTGCGGGTGCCGCGCAAAAATGAAGTTGGCCGCCGACGGCAACACTTCAAAACCCTTGGCCTGCAACTGCGCGATCACCCACTCGCGGCTCTCGATCACCAGACGGCAAGTCTTGTCGAAATACTCGCGATCTTCGAACGCTGCTGCCGCACCGACAATCGCCAGGCGATCCAGCGGATAAGAGTTGAAGCTGTTCTTGATCCGCTCCAGCGCTTCGATCAGATCCGGATGCCCCACCGCCAGACCCACGCGCAGCCCGGCCAGCGAGCGCGACTTGGACAGCGTCTGCGTTACCAGCAGGTTCGGATAACGGTCAACCAGACTGATCGCCGTCTCGCCACCGAAGTCGATGTACGCCTCATCCACGACCACCACCGAATCCGGGCTGGCCTTGAGAATCTGCTCGACCGCCTCCAGTGCCAGCAGGCAACCGGTCGGTGCGTTCGGGTTCGGGAAAATGATCCCGCCGTTCGGCTTGGCGTAGTCCGCCGGGTTGATCTGGAACTGCGCGTCCAGCGGCACGGCATCGAACTGGATGCCGTACAGACCGCAATACACCGGGTAGAAGCTGTAGCTGATATCCGGGAACAGCAGTGGCTGCTCGTGTTGCAGCAGACCGTGGAAGATGTGCGCCAGCACTTCGTCCGAACCGTTGCCGAGGAACACCTGATTGCTCTGCACGCCGTAGTAGTTGGCGACGGCGGTTTTCAGCAGATCGCTGTTCGGGTCCGGGTACAGACGCAGGTTGTCGTTGAGCTCGGTCTGCATCGCCGCCAGGGCTTTTGGCGACGGGCCGTAGGGGTTTTCGTTGGTGTTGAGCTTGACCAGTCTGGTCAGCTTCGGCTGCTCGCCTGGCACGTAAGGCACCAGATCCTTGACGAACGGGCTCCAGAATTTACTCATGTTCATTCCCCTTGCCCTTGAAGAAAGTCTTGGTCTTTGATGCGGTATTCCGCGCTGCGTGCATGCGCGCTCAGGGATTCGCCACGGGCCAGCACCGATGCGGTCTTGCCCAGCTCGGAAGCACCGGCTTCGGAGCAGAAGATGATCGACGAACGTTTCTGGAAGTCGTACACACCCAGCGGCGAGGAGAAACGCGCGGTGCCGGAGGTCGGCAGCACGTGGTTCGGGCCGGCGCAATAGTCGCCCAGCGCCTCGGAGGTGTGACGGCCCATGAAGATCGCGCCGGCGTGACGGATCTGCGGCAGCCAGGCCTGCGGGTCGGCCACCGACAGCTCCAGGTGCTCCGGGGCGATGCGGTTGGCGACTTCGATGGCTTGCGCCATGTCACGCACGTGAATCAGCGCACCGCGACCGTTGATCGAGGTTTCGATGATGGTCGCGCGGTCCATGGTCGGCAGCAGCTTGTCGATGCTCGCGGCCACCTTGTCGAGGAACCCGGCGTCGGGGCTGACCAGAATCGCCTGGGCGTCTTCGTCGTGCTCAGCCTGGGAGAACAGGTCCATGGCGATCCAGTCCGGATCGGTCTGGCCGTCGCACACCACGAGAATCTCGGACGGGCCGGCAATCATGTCGATACCAACCTGACCGAACACGTGGCGCTTGGCGGTGGCGACATAGATGTTGCCCGGGCCGACGACCTTGTCCACTTGCGGCACGCTTTCGGTGCCGTAAGCCAGCGCGGCAACCGCCTGCGCACCGCCGATGGTGAATACCCGGTCGACGCCGGCGATGCACGCCGCCGCCAGCACCAGCTCATTGATTTCACCGCGCGGGGTGGGCACGACCATGACCACTTCGGTCACGCCGGCGACCTTGGCCGGAATCGCGTTCATCAACACCGACGACGGGTACGATGCCTTGCCGCCCGGCACGTAGAGGCCGGCACGATCCAGTGGCGTGACCTTCTGGCCCAGCACCGTACCGTCGGCTTCGGTGTAGCTCCAGGAGTCCTGTTTCTGTTTTTCGTGGTAGCTGCGCACGCGCGCTGCAGCTTTTTCCAGCGCTTCGCGTTGCGCCACGGTGATGCGGGTCAGGGCCAGCTCCAGGCGCTCGCGCGGCAGGATCAGGTCAGCCATCGAGGCGACTTCAAGGCCGTCGAATTTCTGGGTGAACTCGACCAGCGCCGCATCACCGCGCTCGCGCACAGCCTTGATGATGTCCAGCACGCGCTGATTGACCGAGTCGTCAGACACACTTTCCCAGCTCAGCAGATGATCCAGATGATGCGCGAAATCCGGGTCAGCAGCGTTGAGTCGGCGAATTGCAGTCGGTGCGGTCATAGCGAGAGCCTCATAGGAATGGCAAAAACTCAGGCGCCCTAACTTAGCAGTCGTTTCCGCTTGGGCACCTGAGATTCTGGCTATGAGGCGGATAGACGGGCGCGACTCAAGGTCGCGCAGGTAAATCAGCCGCGGTGTCGCGATTCCACTGCCTTGCGCAGGGTATCGATCAACGCCTGGATCCGGGCGTGTTGCATCTTCATCGAAGCCTTGTTGACCACCAGGCGCGAGCTGATCGTGGCGATCAGTTCCTGAGGTTCCAGGCCGTTGGCGCGCAGGGTGTTGCCGGTGTCGACCACGTCGATGATCTTGTCGGCCAGACCAATCAGCGGTGCCAGCTCCATCGAGCCGTAGAGCTTGATGATGTCGACCTGACGGCCCTGTTCGGCGTAGTAACGCTTGGCAACGTTGACGAACTTGGTCGCCACGCGCAGACGGCCTTTAGGCTCGGCTGCGCCAATCTTGCCGGCGGTCATCAGCTTGCACTGGGCAATCTGCAAGTCCAGTGGCTCGTAAAGGCCCTGGCCGCTGTATTCCATCAGCACGTCCTTGCCGGCCACGCCGAGGTCGGCCGCGCCATGCTCGACATAGGTCGGCACGTCAGTGGCGCGCACGATCAGCAGACGAACGTCGTCCTGGGTCGTGGGGATGATCAGCTTGCGGCTCTTGTCCGGATTCTCGGTCGGCACGATACCCGCTTCGGCGAGAAGCGGCAGGGTGTCGTCAAGGATTCGGCCCTTGGACAGTGCGATGGTCAACATGGGAAACGTCAGTCCTTATCAAGGTACTCATGTCCGGTCGCAATCGGCGCCGGACACACATCGAGCCGGAAACCGGCTCGACTCAAAACGAACTCAGCGGACACGTCCCTGTGTCCTGATGCAGCAATCAGCCCGGAACGCGACGGATCTTGGCGCCCAGCATCTGCAGTTTTTCTTCGATGCACTCGTAACCACGGTCGATGTGGTAGATGCGATCGATCAGGGTATCGCCTTCGGCCATCAGTGCCGAGATCACCAGACTGGCCGACGCCCGCAGGTCGGTCGCCATCACTGGCGCACCCTTGAGGATTTCGGTACCGGTGACGATGGCAGTGTTGCCTTCGACCTGGATCTTGGCGCCCATGCGGTGCAATTCGTACACGTGCATGAAACGGTTTTCGAAGATCGTCTCGATCACGGCACCGGTGCCTTCGGCAATGGCGTTGAGCGAGATGAACTGCGCCTGCATGTCGGTCGGGAACGCCGGGTACGGCGCGGTGCGCACGTTGACCGCTTTCGGGCGTTTGCCGTGCATGTTCAGCTCGATCCAGTCTTCACCGCAGGTGATTTCTGCACCGGCTTCACGGAGTTTTTCCAGAACGGCTTCGAGAATGGTCGGATCAGTGTCCTTGACCTTGACGCGGCCACCGGTGACCGCAGCGGCCACCAGGTAGGTGCCGGTTTCGATACGGTCAGGCATGACCTTGTAGAACGCCGAACCCAGGCGCTCGACGCCATCAATGGTGATGGTGTCGGTACCGGCGCCGGAAACCTTGGCGCCCATGGCGTTGAGGAAGTTCGCCAGGTCAACCACTTCAGGCTCGCGAGCGGCGTTCTGCAGCACGCTGCGGCCCTTGGCCAGAGCAGCGGCCATCATGATGTTTTCGGTACCGGTCACACTGACGGTATCGAAGAAGAAGTGTGCACCGCGCAGGCCGCCTTCCGGCGCCTTGGCCTTGATGTAGCCGCCTTCGACGTCGATGACCGCGCCCATGGCTTCGAGACCACGGATGTGCAGGTCGACCGGACGCGAACCGATGGCGCAACCGCCAGGCAGGGCGACTTCAGCTTCACCGAAACGGGCAACCATCGGGCCCAGCACGAGGATCGACGCACGCATGGTTTTCACCAGTTCGTACGGGGCGATCAGGGTCTTGATGGTGCGCGGGTCGATTTCGACGCTGAGTTTCTCGTCGATCACCGGCTCGATGCCCATGCGACCGAACAACTCGATCATGGTGGTGATGTCATGCAGGTGCGGCAGGTTGCCAACGGTCACCGGGCCATCGCACAGCAGGGTGGCGGCCAGGATCGGCAGGGCAGAGTTCTTTGCCCCGGAAATGCGGATCTCGCCATCAAGACGAGCGCCACCGGTAATAATCAATTTATCCATAAGAATCTCGACGCCCTAGGGCTCAGGTGCGCTCGGCCCAGGCCGCGCGGCTGAAAAATTTCATAGTGACCGCGTGGATGCTGCCATCGGCGATCCATGGGTTCAAATGGGCATAGATGCTTTGCTGACGCTTGACCGGGCTCAACGCCGCCAGTTCATCGCTAATCACGTTCAGCTGAAAGTTACACCCTTCGCCTTCAACTTCTACCAGCGTTCCTGGCAGCTTCCCTTCAAGGAAGCTCTTCACTTCTACGGCCTGCATGCTCAACCTCAATCGGCGCCCTGTGCGCACGGGTCGGACATCATACAAAAAAGCCCCGCGCCTGCGAACCCCGCATGGCAGGACTCTGACGGGGGGCTATTTGACTGATGCGGGTTCAGGGGTGCGCCAACAACTCGGTCAGTTCACTGACCTGAGCGATTTCACGCATGTCTTCGGGCATCGCGCGAATGCTGACGGCCTTGCCGGCCGCCTGGGCATCACGCATGAAGCACAGCAGCAACGACAAGCCGACGCTGCTGGACTTCTTTACCGCCGAGCAGTCGATCACCAGCGACGACGCCTTGCTGGATTTGATCAGCGCCTGGCCTTCCTTTCGCAAGTCCGGCCCGGTGCGATAATCCAGCACTCCGCTGAGCAATAGCTCGTCGACATCACTCATACGAACTGCCGCCTCACTCATTGCGCTGGTTTCTTTTCGGTGGCTTCCTTGGCCTTGGCCACTTCACCGGCCCAACCATTGATGGTCTTGTCCAGATCGTTGCCATTGCGCTGCATCGCATCCGCGAACTGATCACGGAACAGCTTGCCGATGTTGATGCCATTGATGATCACGTTACGCAGCTTCCACTCGCCGCTGATCTTCTCGAGCGTGTACTGCACAGGATAGATCGCGCCATTGCTGCCCTTGACGGTCATGCCGACGCTGGTGCGATCGCCCGACTCATCCTTGGCAGGATCAACCGTGATGCCCTGATTGTTGTACTCCAGCAAAGCGTTGCCGTAGAACTGGAACAGGCCTCTCTTGAAGTTTTCCTGGAAGGTCTTCATCTGCGCGGGCGTGGCCTTGCGCGAATACTTGACCGTCATGATGCTTTTGGAAATGCCTTCGGCATCCACCACCGGACCGACGATGGTATTCAACGCCGTGTAGAAATCCTGCGGATCCTGCTTGTACTTCTCTTTGTTCGCTGCCAGGTCGGCAAGCATCCGGTTAGTAGTGTCCTGAACCAGATCGTGCGCGGATTGCCCGGGCGCAGCGTTAGCCATCAGAGGCAAGGCCGCGAGCAACACCAACAGGCCACGTCGCAAGGTAGAGATCATTCAAAAGCTCCTCATTTGGCGTCTTTGCTAACGGTATTGAGCAGGAATTTACCGATCAGGTCTTCCAGTACCAGTGACGACTGCGTGTCGTGGATGGTTCCACCATCCTTCAGACGGGTGTCCTCCCCGCCTACGCTGATACCGATGTACTTCTCGCCCAGCAGACCAGCGGTCAGGATAGACGCTGTGGAGTCAGTCGGCAGGTTGTCGACCTTTTTATCCACTTGCAGCGTGACCCGACCGGTGAAGCTGTCACGATCCAGATCGATCGCCGTGACCTTGCCGATGGTTACGCCGGCCATGGTCACTTTGGCTCTGACCGTCAAACCGGCGATATTGTCGAAATAGGCATAAAGTTTATACGTGTCGGTGGTCGAAGTCGGAGACAGGCCACTGACCCGCAGAGCAAGCAGCAACAAAGCCAGGATCCCTGCCAGCAGGAACAGGCCGACACCGATTTCCAGGGTGCGGTTTTGCATCAGAAATCTCCAAACATCAAAGCGGTCAGAATAAAGTCCAGGCCGAGCACTGCCAGCGAGGCAAATACCACGGTCTTGGTGGTGGCGCGACTGATGCCCTCGGAAGTGGGCTCACAGTCATAGCCTTGGAATACGGCAATCCAGGTCACGACGAAGGCGAACACGATACTTTTGATGACGCCGTTGAGCACATCGCTGGTGAAGTTCACGCTGTTCTGCATGTTCGCCCAATAAGAGCCTTCATACACACCCAGCCAGTCGACAGCTACCCACGAACCACCCCAGATACCCACCACGCTGAAAATCATGGCCAGCACCGGCAGGGAAATGAAACCGGCCCACAGTCGCGGGGCGATGATGTACTTGAGCGGGTCGACACCGATCATTTCCAGGCTGGAAAGCTGTTCGGTGGATTTCATGTTGCCGATTTCGGCGGTCAGCGCCGAGCCGGCACGCCCGGCGAACAACAGCGCGGTCACCACCGGCCCCAGTTCACGCAGCAGGGTCAACGCAACCATCTGCCCCACGGCCTGCTCCGAACCGTAGCTCGACAGAATGCTGAAGCCTTGCAGCGCCAGGACCATGCCGATGAAAATCCCGGAGACCACGATGATCACCAGCGACATGACGCCGACCGAATGCAGCTGCTTGACCAGCAGGCCGAAACCGCCGCTGATGCCGCCACGACCGAGCAAGGCGTGAAACAGGAACAGCGTGGCACGCCCGAACACCGCAACGGCGTCGATTGCCGACTCGCCGAACCGGCGTACGCGCTCTATTAATGAAATTCTGCGCATCAGCGCTTCCCCAGAAGATCTGCGCGGAAATCCGTCGCTGGAAAATGGTACGGCACCGGGCCATCGGGATTACCGGTCATGAACTGGCGGATACGCGGTTCATCCGAGTTCATCAATTCATCCGGCGTGCCCTGCCCCAGCACCTGACCATCACCCACTACATAGATGTAGTCGGCGATGCTGGCGGTTTCGGCCAGGTCGTGGGAAACCACGATACTGGTGATCCCCAGGGCATCGTTGAGCAGACGGATCAGACGCACCAGCACGCCCATGGCGATCGGGTCCTGACCGACGAACGGTTCGTCATACATGAGGATCTGCGGGTCGAGGGCAATGGCCCGGGCCAGCGCCACACGACGCTTCATGCCTCCGGACAACTCGTCGGGCATCAGATCGATGGCGCCGCGCAGCCCCACCGCCTGCAACTTGAGCAGAACGATGTCGCGGATCATTTCATCCGGCAGATCGGTATGAACGCGCAGGGGAAACGCGACGTTCTCGAAGACATCGAGATCGGTAAACAGCGCGCCGCTCTGAAACAGCACGCCCATGTGCTTGCGCGCATCGAACAGATCGCTGCGCGACAGCGCCGGCAGGTTCTGACCGTTGACCCAGACTTCGCCGCTGCCGGGACGCAACTGTGCGCCCATCAACCGCAGCAGCGTGGTCTTGCCACACCCGGAAGGCCCCATGATGCCGGTGACCTTGCCGCGCGGGATGCGAATATCGACGTTATTGAAAATGCTGCGCGCACCGCGCTTGAAGGAGACTCCCTTCAGCTCGACCGCGTAAGCGTTATCGGCACTCATCTAAACTCCTTGCGATGCAGCCTCTCACTCGGACGCCTGGCTTTCCTGGGAAAGCACATACCTCGAGGGCAGGCCGAACTGGCGGCGAACTATATCACTGCAAAGCCCAAGCGCCCAAGGCCTCTACCGGGCTGTGTTCAGCGACATGACAGGCTTTGAGGGGCTTTTTCCGGGTTTTGGTTACGAGGAATGACAAAGCACGACGAACTTGCGTGAGGCTTTGCCACATAACCGCTATAATCGCCGCCTTTTCATCGGGCTATACGATTCTGACATGAGCCAAACCAGCGACCTGATTCAATCGGCACAACGCACCATTCGCCTCGAAGTGGAAGCCATACAAGGCTTGTTGCCCCATATCGACGCCGATTTCGTACGCGCTTGCGAGATGATTCTGGCCAGCAAGGGCCGTGTCGTCGTGGTCGGCATGGGCAAATCCGGGCACATCGGCAACAAGATTGCCGCCACCCTGGCCAGCACCGGCACCCCGGCATTTTTCGTCCACCCGGCCGAAGCCAGCCATGGCGACATGGGCATGATCACCCGCGAAGACGTGATTCTGGCCCTGTCGAACTCCGGTTCGACCAACGAAATCGTCACCCTGCTGCCACTGATCAAGCGACTGGGCATCCAGTTGATCAGCGTGACCGGCAACCCGGCCTCCCCTCTGGCGAAAGCCGCCGAAGTGAACCTCAATGTTCACGTCGAACACGAAGCCTGCCCGCTGAACCTGGCGCCGACGTCCTCGACCACCGCCGCCCTGGTCATGGGCGATGCCCTCGCCGTGGCATTGCTGGAGGCGCGAGGCTTCACCGCTGAAGACTTCGCTTTCTCGCACCCGGGAGGCGCCCTTGGCCGCCGCCTGTTGCTGAAAGTGGAAAACGTCATGCACGCCGGTCAGGAGCTGCCGCAAGTGCAACGCGGCACCCTGCTCAAGGACGCGCTGATGGAAATGACCCGCAAGGGTCTGGGCATGACCGTCATTCTTGAAACCGACGGCAAACTCGCCGGGATCTTCACGGACGGTGACCTGCGTCGCACCCTGGATCGCAGCATCGACATCCGCAGCGCCACCATCGACCAGGTCATGACCGCGCACGGCAAGACGGCCCGCCCCGAGATGCTGGCTGCCGAGGCCCTGAAAATCATGGAAGACCACCGAATCAACGCACTGGTCGTTGTTGATGAAGAGGATCGCCCGGTGGGCGCCTTCAACCTCTCCGATCTGCTGCGCGCAGGAGTGATGTAATGAGTAACGATCTGCTGCAACGCGGCAAAGCGATCAAACTGGCGGTTTTCGACGTCGACGGCGTACTCACCGACGGTCGCCTGTACTTCCTTGAAGACGGCAGCGAATTCAAGACCTTCAACACCCTCGACGGCCAAGGCATCAAAATGCTGATGAACGCCGGCGTGCAGACCGCTATCATCAGCGGTCGCAAGACCCCGGTGGTCGAGCGTCGGGCGAAAAACCTGGGGATTCCCCACCTGTTTCAGGGCCGCGAAGACAAACTGGTCGTTCTCGACGGCCTGCTTGAAGAACTGGGCCTAAGCTATGAGCAGGTGGCCTACCTCGGTGACGACCTGCCTGACCTGCCGGTGATTCGCCGCGTCGGCCTCGGCATGGCCGTGGCGAATGCCGCCGACTTCGTGCGTGAACACGCTCATGGCGTGACCCGGGCACGTGGTGGCGAAGGTGCCGCCCGCGAATTCTGCGAATTGATCCTGCGCGCCCAGGGCCGCCTCGATGCGGCCAACGCCGCGTACCTGTGAGCCAAACCATGTTTAGCAAAAAATTTCGCAATTTCCTGCTGTTCGGCTGCATAGCGGCGCTATTCGCAGCGGTCGGTTACTGGAACATCAGCCCGGGGCGCTTCCTCGACAAGCCTGCGGTCACGTCCATCGAAAACCCGATCGACTGGTATGCGACCAATACGCATACCCTGCAATACCTGCCGGACGGCAAGGTGCAGTACGAAATGACCTCCGACAAGGCCGAGCACGTGAAGGCCACCGACATCACCCTGGTCACCAAGCCCGACCTGAACATGTACCGCGGCACGGAATTTCCGTGGCACGTGACCAGCGAGCGCGGCGAAGTGAATTCGGGCGGTACTCAGGTCGAATTTATCGATTCTGTGCGCATCAAGCGCACCGATGAGAAGAACCGCGATCTGCTGGTCACCTCCACGCGCATGACAGTGTTCCCACAGGACCAATATGCGCAGACCGAGCAACCCGTTAGAATCGACGGCGCTGGCGGTGTATCGACTGGCGTAGGCATGAAAGCGTATCTGAAGGAAAGCAGGATACACCTGCTATCGAACGTAAGAGGACAGTATGAGGCTCGTTAAAACCCTCCCTATTTTGCTCAGTCTGGGCGCAGCACTGGGAAGCGTGAGCGCCTGGGCTCTGCCGAACGATCAGCAGCAACCAATCCGCATCCAGGCCGACGACGCCCAACTGGACGACAAGAACGGCATCGCCACCTATAAAGGTGACGTGATCATCACCCAGGGCTCGATGAAGGTGACCGGTAACACCGTGACCATCACTCGCACCCCGAGCGGTGATATCGACGTGGTGACCTCGGTGGGCAACCTCGCCTACTTCGAACAACTGCAGACCGCTGGCGACACCAAGCCGGTTCAGGGCTGGGGCGTGACGATCCAGTACCATGCCGCGCAGAATCGCGTCGTACTGATCGACAAGGCCAAGGTTGTCGACAAGGACAACAACACCACCCAGGGCGAGAAAATCGTCTACGACACCGTGAAGAAACTCGCCAGCGCCGGTCGCGCGACCGGCAGCAAGGTCACCGAATCGCGTCCGCGTATCGACATGGTGATCCAGCCGAAGAAGAAAACCGACGAGAAAACCCAGTAATGGCAACTCTGAAAGCTCAGCACCTGGCCAAGGCCTATAAAAGCCGCCAGGTCGTGCGTGACGTCAGCCTGTCGATCGACAGCGGCCAGATCGTCGGTCTGCTCGGCCCTAACGGCGCCGGCAAGACGACGTGCTTCTACATGATCGTCGGCCTGGTGCAGGCCGATCAGGGCCGCGTACTGATCGACGATCTGGACGTCAGCCACCAGCCGATGCACGGTCGTGCCAAGGCCGGTATCGGCTATCTGCCGCAAGAAGCGTCGATCTTCCGCAAACTGTCGGTGGCCGACAACATCATGGCCATCCTCGAGACCCGCCCGGAACTCGACAAGGCAGGCCGTCGCAAGGAGCTGGAAAGCCTGCTGCAGGAATTCCACATCAGCCACATCCGCGACAACCTCGGCATGAGCCTGTCCGGTGGTGAACGCCGCCGGGTGGAAATCGCCCGCGCCTTGGCGACTGCACCGAAGTTCATCCTGCTCGACGAACCGTTCGCCGGTGTCGACCCGATCTCGGTCGGCGACATCAAGCAGATCATCCACCATCTCAAGGCCAAGGGCATCGGCGTACTGATCACCGACCACAACGTCCGCGAGACGCTGGACATCTGCGAAACCGCTTACATCGTCAACGACGGCCAGTTGATTGCCGAAGGTGACGCAGAAACCATTCTGGCCAACGATCTGGTCAAAGAAGTGTATCTGGGTCACGAGTTCCGCCTGTAAGCGCGACGTCCCGGTGGTTCGCGAGGGCGCTGTATCGTTGAAGCAGTTTTTTATACGTTTTAATTGTTACAGCGCTCTAGGCAAACACTTCAGTTTCAGGCATATAATTTGCTTAAGTTTGGCGCTTCGGCGCCCTGTAGTGGATGGCGCATAGCGCCGGCGAATAAGGTGTTAAGCCCCTGCCATGAAACCATCGCTAGTCTTGAGAATGGGCCAGCAGCTGACGATGACACCGCAGCTGCAACAGGCCATCCGCCTGCTCCAATTGTCGACCCTGGATCTGCAACAGGAAATCCAGGAGGCCCTGGAATCCAATCCGATGCTCGAACGCCAGGAAGAAGGCGACGACTTCGACAACTCCGACCCGCTGGCCGACAACGCCGAACACAAGCCCAATACCGAAATCCAGGAACCTTCCTACCAGGAATCCGCCCCGACGGTGGACAACCTCGAGGAGGGCGAATGGAACGAGCGCATCCCCAACGAGCTGCCGGTCGACACCGCGTGGGAAGACGTCTACCAGACCAGCGCCAGCAGCCTGCCCAGCAGCGATGATGACGAGTGGGATTTCACCACCCGCACTTCTGCCGGCGAGAGCCTGCAAAGCCACCTGTTGTGGCAACTCAATCTTGCCCCGATGTCCGACACCGATCGCCTGATCGCCGTGACGCTGATCGACTGCATCAACAACCAGGGCTACCTGGACGAGACCCTTGAAGAGATTCTCGAGGCATTCGACCCGGAACTGGATATCGAACTGGACGAAATCGAAGCCGTCCTGCACCGCATCCAGCAATTCGAGCCGGCCGGTATCGGTGCGCGCAACCTCGGTGAATGCCTGCTGCTGCAACTGCGCCAGTTGCCCGCCAAGACGCCGTGGCTCGCGGAAGCCAAACGCCTGGTCACCGATTACATCGACCTGCTCGGCAGCCGGGATTACAGCCAGTTGATGCGCCGCATGAAGCTCAAGGAAGACGAGCTGCGCCAGGTCATCGAACTGGTGCAAAGCCTCAATCCGCGTCCCGGTTCACAGATCGAATCGACCGAAGCCGAATACGTGGTACCGGACGTCATCGTGCGCAAGGACAACGAGCGCTGGCTGGTCGAACTGAACCAGGAATCAGTGCCACGCCTGCGGGTCAACGCGCAGTACGCCGGTTTCGTCCGTCGCGCCGACACCAGTGCCGACAACACCTTCATGCGCAATCAGTTGCAGGAAGCCCGCTGGTTCATCAAGAGCCTGCAGAGCCGCAACGAGACCCTGATGAAAGTTGCCACGCAGATCGTCGAGCATCAGCGCGGCTTTCTGGAGTACGGCGACGAGGCCATGAAACCGCTGGTCCTGCATGACATCGCTGAAGCGGTAGGCATGCACGAATCGACGATTTCCCGGGTGACCACGCAGAAATTCATGCATACCCCGCGCGGTATTTATGAACTGAAATACTTTTTCTCCAGCCACGTCAGCACCTCCGAAGGCGGCGAATGCTCGTCCACGGCGATCCGCGCGATCATCAAAAAACTGGTTGCCGCGGAAAATCAGAAAAAGCCGTTGAGTGACAGCAAGATCGCTGGTTTACTGGAGGCACAAGGCATTCAGGTGGCTCGCCGCACCGTCGCCAAGTACCGCGAATCCCTCGGGATCGCGCCTTCGAGCGAACGCAAGCGGTTGATGTAAGCCACGTTACAGCGTTCCAGTGGCAGGCTATCCAGCCTGCCGCTTTATGCACTGGCAACGAAGGAGAAGCTGTATGCAAGTCAACATCAGTGGACACCAACTGGAAGTGACCGAACCTCTGCGCGATTACATCAATGAGAAACTTCAACGATTAGAGCGCCATTTCGACAAGATCACCAACGTGCAAGTCACGATGTGCGTCGAAAAGCTGAAGCAGAAAATCGAAGCCACCTTGCATATTCCCGGCAGCGAAGTGGTCGCCAACGCAGAAGATACTGATATGTATGCTGCGATCGACTCACTCACCGACAAGCTGGATCGCCAACTCAAAAAGCATAAGGAAAAGACCCAGAGCCTGCTCCAGGGCGCTACCGGTCGATAACCCCCCTACTCCATGATCCGACTTGAAAGTATCCTGACCCCCGGCCGTTCCCTCGTGAACGTGCCGGGCGGCAGTAAAAAGAAAGCCCTCGAACAGATTGCCAACCTGATCGCCCGTGAAGTGCCTGATCTGGAGATGCAAGATGTCTTCGAGGCGTTGATTGCCCGTGAAAAACTCGGTTCCACCGGTTTTGGTAACGGCATCGCCATTCCTCATTGCCGCCTCAAGGGTTGCGAAGCGCCAATCAGCGCATTGATGCACCTTGATGCACCCATCGATTTCGATGCCATCGACGGCGCTCCGGTTGACCTGTTGTTCGTCCTGCTGGTGCCGGAAGCTGCCACCGATGCTCACCTGGAATTACTGCGCCAGATCGCCAGCATGCTCGATCGCAAGGAAGTTCGTGAAAAACTGCGCAGCGCATCGAGTAACGAAGCCTTGTATCAGGTCGTCCTGAGCGAGCAGAACGGTCACTAATCATGCGCTTGATCATTGTCAGCGGCCGCTCCGGCTCGGGTAAAAGCACCGCCCTGGATGTCCTTGAGGACAACGGCTATTACTGCATCGACAACCTGCCGGCCGGCCTGCTGCCGGAACTGGCCGAACGCGCGCTGATTCATACCGAGCTGGCGCAACCGCTGGTGGCCGTGTCGATTGATGCGCGCAACCTGCCCAGCCATCTGTCGCGCTTTCCGGAGCTGCTTGAAGAAGTCCGCAGCCGCCACATCCAGTGCGATGTGTTGTACCTGGATGCCGACGAAGAAACCCTGCTCAAGCGTTTTTCGGAAACCCGTCGCCGCCACCCTTTGAGCACGGCCAATCGTTCATTGGCCGAAGCGATCAGTGATGAAACCGCTCTCCTCGGCCCGATTGCCGATCTGGCCGACCTGAAAATCAACACCACCAACCTCAACCTCTACCAGTTACGCGACACCATCAAGTTGCGCCTGCTGAACCAGCCGGAGCCGGGAACGGCCTTTCTGGTCGAGTCATTTGGCTTCAAGCGCGGGATGCCGGTGGATGCGGACCTGGTGTTCGACGTCCGCTGCCTGCCCAATCCTTACTGGAAACCGGAGCTGCGCGCGCAGTCCGGGCTGGACGCACCCGTGGCCGAGTACCTGGCGGCGCAACCGGAAGTCGAGGAGATGTTTCAGGACATCTTCAGCTATCTGCACAAGTGGCTGCCGCGCTTCGCCGCGAGTAACCGCGCCTACGTCACCATTGCCATTGGCTGCACCGGCGGGCATCACCGCTCCGTCTACCTGACCGAACGCCTGGGTCAGGCCCTGCAGAAAACCCTGAAGAACGTCCAGGTTCGCCACCGCGACCTCACTTAAAGGATTCACACCGCGATGCCTGCTCTGGAAATCGAAATCATCAATAAACTGGGCTTGCATGCCCGCGCGTCCGCCAAGTTCGTTGGCGTGGCCGGCCAATATCCCGATTGCACGATCAGAGTGGGTCGCACACCGGAGACCACGGTCGATGGCAAAAGCATCATGGCGATGATGATGCTGGCTGCCGGCAAGGGCACCAAAATCTATCTGAGTACCGAAGGCCATCAGGAACAGGAAGCGCTGGATGCGCTGGTGGCGTTGATCAATAACTACTTCGACGAAGGTGGTTGAAAGCCACCAAGGCCATCGCAGCCCACAGCGCACATATCCCCTTGTAGGTGCTGCCGAGGCTGCGATCTTTTGATCTCTTCAACCCAACGCCGTATCCATCACCATCATCAAACAGAAGCCGATCAACAAGCCAAGACTGGCCAGCTTGTCATGACCATTGCGTCGCGACTCCGGGATTACTTCGTGAGTCACCACCAGCAACATCGCCCCCGCCGCCAGTGCCAGCCCCAATGGCAATAACAACTCCGCCAGGCTGACCAGCCACGCACAGAGCAGTGCAAACACCGGCTCGACCAGACCTGACGCCGCGCCGATCAAAAACGCTTTGCCCCGTGACATTCCCGCCCCCGCCAGTACCAGCGCAATCACCAGACCTTCCGGCACATCCTGCAGGGCAATGCCCATCGCCAGACTGTCGGCATCGGGCATGCCGCCGCCGGCGGAAACGCCGACCGCCATGCCTTCCGGGATGTTATGGGCAATGATGGCGAACACGAACAGCCAGATCCGTGGCGCAATCACTGGATGCTCGACAGTGCCAACGAACATTTCCGGTGAAGCTCCCGAGACCTTGCGATCGACCAGAAACAGGCCGAAAGCCCCGAGCATGATGCCGAAGCAGATCAGCCCGCTCGCAGCCCACGGGGTCAAGCCAAGACCTTCTGCAGCGGCGATGCCTGGCACGATCAGCGAAAACGCCGTCGCCGCCAGCATCACCCCGGCGCCGAAGCCGAGCAAAGTATCGCCAAGCGCCTGCGGCATGTTGCGAATCACCAGCACCGGCACCGCGCCGAGCGCGGTGCCCAAGGCGCAGAGCGCTCCACCCTGCAAGGCCCGCAACAGTCTCGGTTCAAGCTCCAGCCATTGCAGTCCGTGGGCGACCAGCAAGGTCATGCCCGCCAGCAGCAATAGCGATCCCACCGCGTAACGAAACATACGCCCACTGCCGATCGCCAGTGTTTCAGTGCCCATAGTCAACCCTGGATGGTTTTTGTAGAAGGCTTACACCAGTGCGGCCCGATAGCGCGCAGCGACTTCAGGCCAATTGATCACGTTGTAGAACGCGCTGATGTACTCCGGGCGACGGTTCTGGTAGCGCAGGTAATAGGCGTGCTCCCAGACGTCCAGACCGAGAATCGGTGTGTTGCCGTTCATCAACGGGCTGTCCTGGTTGCCGCTGCTCTCCACCAGCAGTTTTTTCTCCGGCGTGACGCTGAGCCAGGCCCAGCCACTGCCGAAGCGGGTCAGCGCAGCCTTGGTGAACGCTTCTTTGAAACTGTCGAGGCCGCCCAGTTGCTCATTGATGGCTTCGGCCAGCGCACCTTCCGGCTTGCCGCCGCCGTCGGGCGCCATGACTTCCCAGAACAGCGAATGGTTGGCGTGTCCGCCGCCCTGATTGATGACCGCCGCACGGAGTTTTTCCGGTAGTTGTTGAACGCTGGCGACCAGTTTCTCGACCGGCCACTCGGCAAACTCGGTACCTTCAATCGCTGCGTTGAGGTTGTTGATGTAGGTCTGGTGATGCTTGGTGTAGTGAATCTCCATGGTCTGCGCGTCGATGTGCGGTTCCAGCGCATCGTAGGCGTAAGGCAAGGCAGGCAAGGTAAAAGCCATTTCAATGAACTCCATGGTGATGGGTGGCAGGCGCACGGCGCGCATTGCCGGTGTCGGGATGCAGCAGACGCTGGGTACGCGGGTACTCGCCGTGTTCGCTGATGAAATTCAGCAGTTCGACATAGGTCTTGCTGCTCTGGCGCAGCGCCGCTTCCCGCAGGGCCATGCGCAGGCGCTCGTCCTGCATGGTCTGCAACAGCCGTTGGTGGATCGCGCAGAGATATTCGGCGCTTTCCTCCGGCTGATTCAGGCGCAGGTGCAGATCCGCCAGGTTGTGGTGGGAGATGACGCAGGCCGCCACCGCTTCATCGGCATCCGGCCAGCGCTCGAACAACACTTGCGCCAGGGCCAGCGCTTGCAGATAAGCCTCACGGGCATCTATCAGTTCGCCCAGCATGAAGCAGCGATTGGCCCGTTCGATCGTGCGTTTCCAGTGCTCCATGGTGAACCTCCAAAGCGGTTACGGGATTTACACGCCGCCGGCGGTGAGTTTCTCGGGATTGAGCAACTCTTCCAGTTGGCTGCGCGACAGGTTGGTGTGTTCCAGCGCGACGTCGATCACCGGGCGCCCCTGCTTGTAGGCCTGCTTGGCGATTTCCGCAGCTTTCTGGTAACCGATGATCGGGTTGAGTGCGGTGACCAGAATCGGGTTGCGCGCCAGCGCTTCCTTGAGCCGCGACTCGTTGACCTTGAAGCTGGCGATGGCCTTGTCGCCGAGCAGACGGCTGGAATTGGCCAGCAGTTCGATGCTGCTCAGCAGGTTCTGGGCAATGATCGGCAGCATCACGTTCAGCTCAAAATTGCCCGACTGACCGGCGATGGTGATCACCGAGTCGTTGCCGATCACTTGCGCGGCGACCATGGCGGTGGCTTCCGGAATCACCGGATTGACCTTGCCCGGCATGATCGACGAGCCGGGTTGCAGGCCTTCAAGCTCGATTTCGCCAAGGCCGGCGAGCGGGCCGGAGTTCATCCAGCGCAGGTCGTTGGCGATTTTCATCAGTGACACGGCGGTGGCCTTGAGCTGGCCGGAGACGGCGACGGCGGTGTCTTGCGAGCCGATCAGTGCGAACAGGTCCTTACCCGGCGTGAACTGCACATGGGTCATTTGGCTGAGTTGACGGCTGAAACAGGCGGCAAACTCGGGATGCGCGTTGATCCCGGTGCCCACCGCCGTGCCGCCCTGCGCCAGACATTGCAGGCTCGGCAGCAAATCCTGCAGATGGCTGATGTTGGCCTTGAGCTGCTGCGCCCAACCGTTCAACACCTGGCTCATGCGCACGGGCATCGCGTCCATCAAATGCGTGCGCCCGGTTTTGACGTGGTGATGCACTTGTGCGGCTTTCTTTTCGATCACCTGCACCAGGTGCAGCAGCGCCGGCAGCAGTTGTTCGTGCAACGCCAGGGCGGCACTGACGTGAATGGTGGTAGGGATCATGTCATTGCTGCTCTGGCCGCAGTTGACGTGATCATTGGGATTGACCGGCTCGTCGAGCAGACGGCTGGCGAGGGTCGCGAGCACTTCGTTGGCGTTCATGTTGGAACTGGTGCCAGAACCGGTCTGGAAGATATCCACCGGAAAATGCTGCATGAAATCGCCTTCGAGCAAACCTTGGGCGGCGTCACTGATGGCCTTGCCCTGGGCGGCGCTGAGCTGGTTGAGTTCAACGTTGGCGCGGGCGGCCGCAGCTTTCGCCAGAATCAGCGCGCGGATGAATTGTCTCGGCATCGGCTTGCCGCTGATCGGGAAGTTATCCACGGCGCGCTGGGTCTGTGCGCCGTAGAGTGCGTCCACCGGCACCTGCAGTTCGCCCATGCTGTCACGCTCAATACGTGTCTTGGTCATCTGAAAATCCTTGTACCCGGTCAATGAGAGAAATCGAGGGAAGCAACTCACAGGTCGCGAGCTGCCAGGTGTAGCGTTGCCAGCGCTGGAGCCGGCAGACGCACAGCGACAGGCGCTCCATGTCCCGCAATGGGCGCCAGGCTTGATCGAGACACAGGCTGCGCCAATGCCACGGCAAGGCGATGTCGGTGGCCGTGTCGAGCAGCAGACGGAAGGAAGTTTCAGCGATGGTCCACGGAGAAGTTGCCGTACAACAGGCCAGGTACCGGCCTTCGGCGAGGTAGTGTTCGATCAGGCGCGGCTCGTCGGAATCCATCGCGCAACGGATCTGGCGACTCATCCAGCGCCAGCTTTCGAGGTACGGCTGCTCGTGCAGGGCAGAACTCATGATCCGGGACTCATTCTAAGATGAGATTTATTATTAAATGATAATGAGAACCAAAACAAGCATGAGCTGTGCATCAAATGGTGGGAGCGGGATTTGTGCGCTACAAAAAAAGGCGCGCCACCCAGAGGGATGGCGCGCCTTTTTGTGTGTGACGGGCCGAGCTTAGCTGCCTGCCACCGTCATGCGCTCGATCAACACCGAACCGGTGCGGATATTGCTGCGCAGCTCCAGATCATTGCCGACCGCGACGATCTGCTTGAACATGTCGCGCATGTTGCCGGCGATGGTCACTTCCTGCACCGCGAACTGGATTTCGCCGTTCTCGACCCAGAAACCCGCCGCCCCGCGCGAATAGTCGCCGGTGACCATATTCAAGCCGTGGCCCATCAATTCGGTGACCAACAGCCCACGGCCCATGCGCCGCAGCAGCGCCGCCTGGTCTTCCTCACCATGGGTGACGAACAGGTTGTGCACACCGCCGGCGTTGGCGGTGCTCGGCATGCCCAGCTTGCGCCCGGAGTACGTGCCAAGGATGTACGAGACCAACTCACCCTTTTCGACGAACGGTTTGGCATACGTTGCCAGACCATCACCGTCGTACGAGGCGCTGCCCATCGCACGCATCAAGTGCGGACGCTCGTCGATGGTCAGCCATTCCGGGAACAGCTTCTGCCCCAGCGTGCCTTCAAGGAACGACGATTTGCGGTACAGACTGCCGCCGGACACCGCCGACAGGAAACTGCCGAACAAACCACCCGCCAGTTCTGCAGAAAACAGCACCGGCACCTCGCAGGTCGGCACCGGACGCGCGCCCAGGCGGCTCGCCGCCCGTTGCGCGGCGCGCTGGCCGATACTCACCGGATCCGCCAGCAAACTGCCCTGACGGTTCACGTCGTACCAATAATCGCGCTGCATCTGGCCATCGGCCTCGGCGATCATGACGCAACTCAGGCTATGCCGCGTCGAGGCGTAGCCACCGATGAAACCGTGGCTGTTGCCGTAAACCCGGCAGCCCTGATGGGTGCTGAGGGTGGTGCCGTCAGCGTTCTTGATCCGCGCATCGGCATCGAACGCCGCGGCTTCACAGAGCAGGGCCTTCTCGATCGCCTGCTCCGGGGTGATGTCCCATTCGTGGAACAGGTCGAAATCCTGCAGATCCTTGGCCATCAGTGCCGCATCGGCCAGGCCCGAGGCTTCGTCTTCCGAGGTGTGCCTGGCAATCGCCAATGCGGCGGCGACGGTTTCGCGAATCGCGTCCGGTCCGGTCGCCGACGTACTGGCCGAGCCTTTGCGCTGGCCGACGTACAGGGTGATGCCAAAGCCCTGGTCGCGGTTGAATTCGACCGTTTCGACTTCACGCTGACGCACCGACGTCGACAAGCCTTGCTCCAGCGACACCGCGACTTCACAGGCGCTGGCGCCCTGACGCTTGGCCTCGGCGATGATCTGCTCGACCTGTTCCTGCAGTGCCGGCAATGCCTGCGGGCCGACGCTTTCAACTGCACTCATGCTCATCTCCACTCAAATTCTGCTTTCGGCTGGGGTCATCGAGCGACCGGGCCGGACAAGCGGCCCCCGACTGGTTATCATGGCGGCGTTTCTTTGCGGACTGCCACCATGGTTGATTCTTACGACGACTCCCTCGATACGGGAGAAAAAAGCAAATCTCAGGTCAAACGCGAGCTGCATGCTCTGGTTGACCTGGGCGAGCGCCTTACAACACTCAAGCCCGACTTGCAGGCAAAACTGCCGTTGACCGACGCCTTGCGTCGAGCACTGGCCGATGCGCCCAAGCACACCGCGAATATCGCGCGTAAACGGCACCTGCAGTTCATCGGCAAACTGATGCGCGATCAGGACACTGACGCCATTCTGACCCTGCTCGATCAACTCGATGCCTCTACCCGTCAGTACAACGAGCGTTTCCACAATCTCGAACGCTGGCGTGACCGCCTGATCGCCGGTGACGATGCCGTGCTGGAGAAATTCGTCGTCGAGTACCCTGACGCCGATCGCCAGCAATTGCGTTCCCTGATCCGTCAGGCCCAGCACGAGGTTGCGCAAAACAAACCGCCTGCTTCCAGCCGTAAAATCTTCAAGTACATCCGCGAGCTGGACGATACGCAACGCGGCCTGCGTTGATATTCGTCATCGGGTGGCCGCCCTGCGTGCCACCCGAAGCTCCGCCTCGTCTTATGCGCCCGTGCCACCCACGGTAATCGCATCGATCTTCAGCGTCGGCTGACCGACACCCACCGGCACCGACTGTCCGTCCTTGCCACACGTCCCCACACCGCTGTCCAGCGCCAGATCGTTACCGACCATCGACACCCGGCTCATCGCCTCGGGGCCGTTGCCGATCAACGTCGCGCCTTTGACCGGCGCGGTGATCTTGCCGTCTTCGATCAGGTACGCCTCGCTGGTAGAGAACACGAACTTGCCGCTGGTGATATCGACCTGACCGCCGCCAAGGTTGGCGCAGTAGATGCCTCTCTTCACCGAAGCGATGATTTCCGCCGGATCGCTTTCCCCGCCAAGCATGTAGGTGTTGGTCATCCGTGGCATCGGCAGATGCGCATAGGATTCGCGACGACCGTTGCCAGTACGGGCCACCCCCATCAGCCGCGCGTTGAGCTTGTCCTGCATGTAGCCCTTGAGCACGCCGTTTTCGATCAGCGTGGTGCACTCGGTCGGCGTACCTTCGTCGTCGACGCTCAGCGAACCGCGACGACCGGCCAACGTGCCGTCATCAACGATGGTGCAGAGTTTGGATGCAACCATTTCGCCCATGCGCCCGCTGTAGGCAGAGCTGCCCTTGCGGTTGAAGTCGCCTTCCAGACCGTGGCCGACTGCTTCGTGCAGCAGCACACCGGACCAGCCCGAACCTAACACCACCGGCAAAGTGCCGGCCGGTGCCGGAATCGCTTCCAGGTTCACCAGGGCCTGACGCAACGCCTCACGGGCATAGCCCATGGCGCGGTCTTCGGCGAGGAAATACCGGTAATCGGTACGCCCGCCACCGCCGTGCCCGCCGCGCTCGCGACGGCCATTCTGTTCAACGATCACACTGACATTGAAACGCACCAGCGGCCGCACATCGGCCGCCAGACCGCCATCGGTGGACGCCACCAGAATCCGTTCCCAGACCCCGGCCATGCTCACACTGACCTGCTGAATCCGTGGATCGAGAGCGCGGGTGGCGACGTCGATGCGCTTGAGCAGTTCGACCTTCTCCGCACGGCTCAGCACTTCCAGCGGGTTATCCGGCGCGTACAACTGGGCAACGTCCTGCGTGGTAAACGCCTGCACTTTGCCGTTCTGCCCGGCACGGGAAATCGAACGCGCGGCACGGGCCGCAGCACCGAGGGCTTCGAGGGTAATTGCGTTGCTGTAGGCAAAACCGGTCTTTTCGCCGGATTGCGCACGCACACCGACACCCTGGTCGAGGTTGAAGCTGCCTTCCTTGACGATGCCGTCTTCCAGCGCCCAGGACTCGGAGATCTGCCCCTGGAAATACAGGTCGGCCGCATCGATGCCCGGACCGGCCAGATCGCCGAGCACGCCTTGCAGGCTCTCGAGGGTCACACCGCCCGGGGCCAACAAGTGATCACTGACTGAGGACAACAACTCGCTCATAGGTTTACGCCTTAAATTCGTGTTCTGAAGCAGGTCGCTGTGCGCCCTGCGAGAAAAACCGCCGGTGGCTCGCCACCGGCATGCGCGCCCGGATGGACGCTTGTTCGTCGATATCGCGTTCGGCCAACAACACCGCTTCGCCTTGATCCTGATGCGCCAGCACACGACCCCATGGATCGATGATCGCCGCATGCCCGAAAGTTTCTCGCGGTCCCGGATGGGTCCCGCCCTGCGCTGCCGCCAATATGTAGCACTGAGTCTCGATGGCCCGTGCGCGAATCAGCACGTCCCAATGCGCCGCGCCGGTCACCGCGGTGAAGGCCGACGGCGCCGTAATCAATTCGGCACCGGCAGCACGCAACTCGCTGTACAGCTCAGGAAAGCGCAGGTCGTAACACACCGTCAGGCCGACTCGGCCGACCGGGGTGTCCGCGACCACCACGCCGCTGCCATAAGCATAGTCATCGGATTCGCGGTAACGGCCCCGATTATCCGCCACATCGACATCGAACAAATGCAACTTGTCATAGCGGGCCACGGTGTCGCCCTGATCGTTGATCAGCAGCGAACAGGCATTGGCCTTGGCCATCGGTTGATCCAGCGGCGGTAACGGCAACGTGCCAGCCACTATCCATAACTTGAGGTCGCGGGCGGTCTGTTTCAACCACGGCAGGATCGGGCCTTCGCCCAGTGCTTCGGCGCGGCCAATGTCAGCGATGTCGCGACGGCCCATGGCAGCGAAGTTTTCCGGCAACACCGCCAGCTTCGCACCGCCGGCCGCAGCCTGCTCGAGCAGGCGTCGGGCCTGGGCCAGATTGGCCAGCACATCGCTCTGGCTGACCATTTGAATAACCGCTAAAGACATGGCCGTTCCTTATCCGCAAATCAACACAAACCCTGCAGAAGCTGGCGCAGGGGGCTTCGGCCATGCTACTAGCGGCGGTTCAAAAAGGCTTGTCGAATGTGATTTTCGGCTCTTTCCAAGGGCCCTTGACGGTGTATTTCACACTGGCAAAGCGCGCCACACGGTCGCCGATCAGTTTGTCGATCAGGAATAAGGCACCACCAACAGCCGGTGCGCCCACGATCAGCGCGGCAATCGGCAGGTTGTTGGTCACCGGCAAGGTCACCAGCAACTTGGCATCGACCTGTTCGCCGACCAGATCCAGCGTCCCGTCCAGTTCGATGTTGCTCGACGGCCCGGTCAGGCGGATCGGCTCGCGGGTCACGTAAACGCCGTTGTTCGCCACCAACAGGCCTTTGACCCGGTCATAGCTCAGGCCTTTGCCGAACAGGTCGGAGAAGTCCAGACGCAAGCGGCGGCCGATGGAGTTGAAGTTAAGCAGGCCAAACACCCGCAATGCCTGGGCCCCGCCCTCCACTTCGACAAACTGGCCCTTGTTCAACGATGCATCGAGGGTGCCCGAGAAACGTTTGGTCGCCAGCCACGCCGGCGAGCCCGGCCAACGGCCGTCGACGTCCATGCGGAATTCCTCGCTGGTCACACTCGGGGCAAAGCCCCAGCCTTTGAGGACATCGGCCAGGTTCTTGCCAGCGATCCGCCCCTTGAACCAACTGTTGGTCGCCCCCGGCGCACCTTCCCAGCCACCGTTCCCCTGCAACAGGATGCCTTTGAGGCCCATATCGAGGCTGTTCAGGGCGATGCCTTTGGCGGTCGGTCGCACCTTGAGCGACCAGCCGCCAACCAGATCCTGGCCGAGAAACAATTGATTGATGGTGATATCCAGCGCGGGGATTTTCGTCGGGTCGACCGAGACCAATGGATCGGGCGAGTTCTCATCGGCCTGGACCGACGGGTCTGGTGCCGGCAAGCGGACGTATTGCAGATTCACCGTAAGCGGCGTGCTCTTGGCATCCGGCAAGCTCGCCCAGCCTTTGGCCTGCTGGCTGTCCAGTGCCAGGTTCCACGTACTCGGCTTGCGGTTCACCTGGACCGAGGCCTGGTCAAGTGTGGTGCCAAACGCCGTGAGCTTGCCGATCTTGAAATCGGCACTGTTCAACAGTTGCTTGGCACTGCCACCCGGGTCCTGACCGGCGTATTTGTTGACCAGATCCTGCCACGGCGCCACGTCCAGCTCCGACAGCACACCGCGAATGCGCAAGCCTTTGGCGCCCGGCAGCACGGCTTCGCCGGCACCGAGGAACAGTTCGCCACGTCCGTCGGCAAAACTGCCTGGTGGTGCCGCGAAGGTAAAATTGGCCAGTTGATCGTAGTTGACCCAATAACGTCGCTCCTGCCCTTGCAGGGTCATACGGAACACCGTGCTGCGTCCAACATCCGCCGCCATGCCGAACGGTGCCGGCAGATCCACCGCCACGCCCTTCATGCTGGAGCTGACCAACAACTGACTGTCGGCACCGTCCAGATTCAATTGCAACTGGTACGGGATCGTCCCGGACACCGGCAGCGGTTGCGTCACGCCCAGCCAGTCGGTGAGTTTCTTGACTTCGACCTGCCCCGACGCGGCCACCCGGGTCTTGAGTTTTTTGGCGCTGCCGTCGGCAAAAATCTGCGCCGTGACAGGCTTGTCGAACGCTCGCGCCGCGATGTTCTGCCCGCTGAGGCCTTTGCCGCTGTCGAAACGGAAGTCACCTTTGAGCTGCGTCAGTTCCAGCTTCGGCTCTGCCAGCTGCAACCGTGCATTGGCGGTCTTGAAGTCGACCAGAATCTTCGGCTGATCGCCGCCCTTGTCCAGCGGCACGTCCAGCTTGAGCTTGCCCTGCAGATCGCCGGCGCCTTCCCAGCCGGCGAAGGTTTCGCCCGTACCGATCGGCGCCTCTTGAAGAATCTTCAAGCCATCGCCCAGGCCACCGGCAAAAGCCCCGTCGAGAAACAGATGGGTATGTTGGCCGGCAGGCACATGGGGAATATTGACGAACACATCACTGACCTGAGTATCGAGCAACTGGCCCTTGTCGGCCCAGATGCGCACACCGCTGTCTTCGATGAACACGTCGCCACTGACGTTGTTGACGTGAGGCCAGCCCGGCTGGAAGGCCAGTTCGGCGTCATGCACCTTGAAGAACAGGCTGATACTGCGATCCGCATCGCCCGCGTCCTTGTTCAGCGAGCCTTGATACTGGAAGAAGCCCTGATCCACTGCGCCTTTGAGAATGGCGGTGCGCAGCCATTCATCCAGCGCCGGACTCAAGACCTTGGGCAGATACTTGGCAGTGTAGCGACCATCGCCCTCGACCAGCCCGACCCGCAGGTCCATGTAGTCTTCCTGGCTATGGTCGAAGTGCAGGCGAATCAGGAAGTCGCCGGCAATCTTGCCCTCTTCGCCGAGCACCTTCAGGTACGGTGCGATCAGGGTGAAGCCGTCTTTATCGAGTTTCCAGGTCAGCCGCGCATTGGCCTGCAGATACTGCCAGGGCTTGGCGAAGATCGGATCAAGGTGCAGGACGAAATCCTTACTGTCCATGCGCAACTCGCCACCGTCGAGGTTACCGCTGAGACTGCCACTGACATTACGGGCGGCCGGCGCACCGTGATAGGCATCGAAACCGACGCTATCGAGATTGGCCGCGAAGCTGAACTTGCTGCCATCAGTGGCGTTGGGTCGGAAATCCAGCAACACATTACGCAGGCCGCCGGTGACGTTGAGGTGATCGACCACGGTGGCGAAACCTTGCGGCAATGGCCCCAGGGCGTTGAGCAACGGGGTGATCGGGGTCAGGTCGAGGCGATCGGCCTGCAGATGCCAAAGCTCTTCAACCTTGTCACTCGCACGGGTCTGCTGCAGCTGCACGCGCGATTCCCAGCGGGTTTCGCCAATGCTCATCGCCAGTGAATCGAAGGTGACCGTCGCACCCTCGGCGCTGTTACGGTAGTAAGCGTTGAGCGCCAGATTGTGTATCTGAATCGGTTTGCGCTCGGCATAGGCACCGGTCAGTTGCGGCGCGTTCAGGCGCAGCGAGGCAATTTGCAGAGCGCCCTCGGCCCAGTTGAACCAGAGCTCGCCACCGGCCTTGAGCTCGGAGAAATGCCATTGCTGGGTCAAGCGCTCGGGCAACCACTTCGCCCAGTCGCTTTGCGGCAGGCTGGCATAGCCGTCCACCACACTGTCCTGCCATTGATCAGGGCGAATCCGCGTACGCAGGCTCAGCGCAACGGGCTGGCCATCCGGCAGGGTCAAACGCGCATCGAGGCGTTGCCGACTGGCGCCGGTTTTCAGGTTGAGGCCGACATAGGTCAGCGTCATTGGCGCGTGATCCTGCGGCTGCAAGGTTACCTGACTGTCGAGCACCGACAGTTGCTGGATCATTTGCGAGCGGTTGAACAGTTGCTGCGGATCGAGCGGCTGATCGTTCTGCACCGGCAGGCCTTCCAGCGCCCAACGGCCGTCCGCCGCTTCCTTGAGGCTGATCTTCAGACCATTGAGTTCCAGATGAGCGATGCGCACTTCGCGGGCCAACAGGCTGGCCCACAGATCCGGTACGGCACGCACCCGATCCAGGCGCAGAGCATTGGCGCCGTCGCCAACCATGACGTCGTGGGCGAGCAGGATCGGCGCAAACCCGCTCCAGTTGCCTTCCAGCTCACCGATCTGCAGCGGCATGCCCAAAGCCGCACTGGCCTTGTCTTCGATGTCGGCGCGATACTCGGCCACCAGCGGGGTCAGCTCACGGCCAAGACTGACGTACAACGCCATCAACACCAGAACCAACGCGCACAGGCCCAATCCCCAACGGGTGAGCGCGGCCAGAATGCGTGTCAGACGCTCCATGTCAGTTGGCTCCCATGGCGAAAATACTGCGAAAAGCTGAGGCCAGCCGCGGTGGATTGAATGTGACGCAGGTGATCAGAGCAGCACCACGTCGTATTGTTCCTGGGAATACATGGTTTCCACCTGAAAGCGTATGGTGCGACCGATAAACCCTTCAAGCTCGGCGACGTTACCGGATTCTTCGTCGAGCAGGCGATCGACCACTTTCTGGTTCGCCAGCACTCGATAACCCTCGGCCTGATAGGCGCGGGCCTCGCGAAGAATCTCGCGGAAAATCTCATAACAGATGGTTTCCGCCGTCTTCAGTTTGCCGCGCCCCTGACAACTGCTGCACGGTTCGCACAATACCTGCTCAAGACTTTCACGGGTACGCTTGCGGGTCATCTGCACCAGGCCCAGCTCGGTGATGCCGATGATGTTGGTCTTGGCGTGATCGCGCTCCAGCTGTTTCTCCAGGGTGCGCAGCACCTGGCGCTGATGTTCTTCGTCTTCCATGTCGATGAAGTCGATGATGATGATCCCGCCGAGATTGCGCAGGCGCATCTGCCGGGCAATCGCCGTGGCCGCTTCGAGATTGGTCTTGAAGATGGTTTCTTCCAGATTGCGATGGCCGACGAACGCCCCGGTGTTCACATCAATGGTGGTCATGGCTTCCGCCGGATCGACCACCAGATAACCACCGGACTTCAACGGCACCTTGCGCTCGAGGGCCTTCTGGATTTCGTCTTCGACGCCATACAGATCGAAAATCGGTCGCTCGCCCGGGTAGTGTTCCAGACGATCGGCGATTTCCGGCATCAGTTCGGCGACGAACTGCGTGGTTTTCTGGAAGGTTTCCCGCGAATCAATGCGGATCTTCTCGATCTTCGGATTGACCAGATCACGCAGGGTGCGCAACGCCAGGCCAAGGTCTTCGTAGATCACGCTCGGTGCAGCGATGGTTTTGATCTGCTCGTTGATCTGATCCCACAGACGGCGCAGGTAACGGATGTCCATGAGGATCTCGTCGGCACCGGCACCTTCGGCGGCCGTGCGCAGAATAAACCCGCCCGCCTCCTTGATCCCTTCCTTGGCCACACAATCGCTGACCACCTGCTTGAGGCGCTCGCGCTCGGCTTCGTCTTCGATTTTCAGGGAAATGCCAACGTGGGCGGTGCGCGGCATGTAGACCAGATAGCGCGAAGGAATCGACAACTGTGTGGTCAGGCGCGCGCCCTTGGAACCGATCGGATCCTTGGTGACTTGCACCACCAGACTCTGGCCTTCGTGCACCAGCGAACTGATGCTCTCCACCGCAGGCCCTTCACGCAGGGAGATTTCCGCCGCGTGAATGAACGCGGCACGGTCCAGTCCAATGTCGACGAACGCTGCCTGCATGCCCGGGAGTACGCGGACAATCTTGCCTTTATAGATGTTGCCGACGATCCCGCGTTTTTGCGTGCGCTCGACATGCACTTCTTGCAGCACACCGTTTTCGACCACCGCCACGCGCGACTCCATCGGCGTGATGTTGATCAGAATCTCTTCACTCATGGCAGGATCTCGTTCAGGCATGTTCACGATAATGGCCGCATCTTTTGTGTACGACGCTTATTGCGCATTCAGGTTTTGCCAACAGGGTATGCCGAAATGGTCCAACAGTTCTGCGGTTTCGCAAACGGGCAGGCCGACCACCGCCGAATAGCTACCGTTGAGGCCGGCGACAAACACCGCGCCAAGCCCCTGAATGCCATAGCCACCGGCCTTGTCCCGGGGCTCGCCGCTGGCCCAATAGGCGGCGGCTTCGTCGCGACCGATCGGCCGAAACCGCACCAGACTGCGCACCACCCGCGACTCGCAGCGCTCGCCTTCGCGCACGGCGATCGCAGTCAGCACTTCATGCTCCTTGCCAGACAACATCATCAGCATGGCGCATGCATCGGCTTCGTCCACCGGTTTGCCAAGAATTTTACCGTCGAGCACCACTGCGGTGTCGGCGCCCAGGACGCAGAACGCTGCGTCGGAAACGACCGTGCACTGCCCGGCCTCGGCCTTGCCGCGCGCCAGGCGCTCGACATAAGCCGAAGGCGATTCTTCGGGTAGCGGGGTTTCGTCGATGTCCGCGCTGATGGCGGAGAATGGAACGCCGATCTGCGTGAGCAATTCACGGCGACGCGGCGATCCGGAGGCGAGGTAAAGCGGCTTCATCAAAACATCTCCCTGTTCAGTGCCCTGCTTCACCGGATCAATTGATTTTGTAGCGGCGGCGCAATCCACGCAGAGCAAAGCTGACCCAAGGCCAGAGCAAGGCACTGACCAGTGCCGGAAGTACCAGCGCAAGGGTCGGCTGACGGTTGCCGGTCAAGGCACTGAGCCACAGCTGGACCAGTTGCGCGAGGCCGAAAATCACCAGGATCACCAGGCACTGCTGCCACATCGGGAACATCCGCAGGCGTTGTTGCAATGACAGAACCAGAAAGGTGATCAGGGAAAGGATCAAGGCGTTCTGACCGAGCAGGTCGCCCTGCAGCACGTCTTCGGCCAGTCCCAGGCAGAACGCCGTGACCATGCCCACCGTATGCGGCAGGTACAAGGCCCAGAACGTCAGAAGCAAGGCCAGCCACAGCGGGCGCAGGATCTCCATGAAGATCGGCAATGGCGACACGCTGAGCAATATGCCGACGACAAACGTCAGCCAGACGATCCAGCCGTTACGCGATGCGGTAGCCCCGACCATTATTCTTGCCTCCCGGTGGTTGCCGGCGCGGTGACAGGCGGTTTGGCCGCCGGTCGAGCAGCAGGCGGATTCGCCGGTGGTTTACTGGCGGCCGGTGTGGCGGCCGGTGGTTTTGCAGGCACTGGCGGCTTGCTTGCTGCGGGTTTGGCCGGCGCAGCGCTGGCGGCCGGTGCAGCCGGTGCAGCCGGCGACGTCGCAGGCGTTGTTGCGGCAGCCGGCGGGGTCACGGTTTTCGGCACTGTCGTTGGGATCACCGGGCCACCGCCCTGGGCATCAAGATTTTCCTGCGCCTGCGCTGCGTCGTTGGCACGCTCTTCGGCGGTGCGGTTGTCGCTGAACACCAGCAACATGTAGCGGCTGCGGTTCAGTGCGGCCGTCGGCACGGCGCGGACAATGGCAAACGGCTGACCGGAATCGTGAATCACTTCTTTCACGGTGGCGACCGGATAGCCCGCCGGGAAGCGCTGGCCAAGGCCGGAACTGACCAGCAGATCGCCTTCCTTGATGTCTGCAGTATCGGCGACGTGACGCAATTCCAGTCGTTCAGGGTTACCGGTACCGCTGGCAATCGCCCGCAGGCCGTTGCGGTTCACCTGCACGGGAATGCTGTGGGTACTGTCAGTGAGCAGCAGGACACGGGAGGTGTAAGGCATCAACTCGACCACCTGCCCCATCAAGCCGCGGGCATCGAGCACCGGCTGACCGAGCACCACGCCGTCGCGCTCACCTTTATTGATGATGATGCGATGAGTGAAGGGGTTGGGGTCCATGCCGATCAACTCGGCCACTTCGACCTTTTCGTTGACCAGTGCGGAGGAATTGAGCAACTCGCGCAGCCGCACGTTCTGCTCGGTGAGGGCGGCAAGCTTTTGCATGCGGCCCTGCAACAGCAGGTTCTCGGTCTTGAGTTTTTCGTTTTCGGCAACAAGCTCAGTGCGGCTGCCGAACTGGCTGGCGACACCTTCCCACAGGCGACCGGGCAGGTCAGTGATCCAGTAGGCATCCATCAGCACCAGCGACGCTTGTTTGCGCGCAGGCTTGAGCAGATCGAATCGGGCATCGACCACCATCAGCGCGACCGACAGCACGGCCAGCACCAACAGGCGCACACCCAACGAAGGGCCCTTGGCGAAAAGCGGTTTAATAAGCCGCTCCTCCCAGGCAAATGTTCTGTTTATTCATACGGCATCAAACCGGCCTGGATGAAGACTGACAGAAGATAAACGCCAACAGGCAGCACTGCAAAGTGCTGCCTGCGCGCTCACCCACGTATTGCACTCGGCGACTTATTCGCTCGAGAGCAGGTCCATGGTGTGTTTATCCATCATTTCCAATGCACGGCCACCGCCGCGAGCAACGCAGGTCAGCGGGTCTTCGGCAACGATCACCGGCAGACCGGTTTCCTGGGCCAGCAACTTGTCGAGGTCACGCAGCAGCGCGCCACCACCGGTCAGCACCAGGCCACGCTCGGCGATGTCGGAAGCCAGCTCCGGCGGCGATTGCTCCAGGGCGCTTTTCACAGCCTGAACGATAGTGGCCAGGGACTCTTGCAGAGCTTCCAGCACTTCGTTGGAGTTCAGGGTGAATGCGCGTGGAACGCCTTCGGCCAGGTTGCGACCGCGAACGTCGACTTCGCGAACTTCGCCGCCCGGGTAGGCCGTACCGATTTCCTGCTTGATGCGCTCGGCCGTCGATTCACCGATCAGGCTGCCGTAGTTGCGGCGCACGTAGGTGATGATCGCTTCGTCGAAGCGGTCGCCGCCCACGCGGACGGATTCGGCATAGACCACACCGTTCAGGGAGATCAGCGCGATTTCAGTGGTACCACCACCAATATCGACAACCATCGAACCACGTGCTTCTTCAACCGGCAGACCGGCACCGATCGCAGCAGCCATTGGCTCTTCGATCAGGAATACTTCACGGGCACCGGCACCAAGGGCCGATTCACGGATGGCACGACGCTCCACCTGGGTGGATTTGCATGGAACGCAGATCAGCACACGAGGGCTAGGCTGCAGAAAACTGTTTTCGTGAACCTTGTTGATAAAGTATTGCAGCATCTTTTCGCAGACGCTGAAGTCGGCGATTACGCCGTCTTTCATCGGACGAATGGCAGCAATGTTGCCCGGCGTACGGCCGAGCATGCGCTTGGCTTCGGTGCCGACAGCAACGACACTTTTCTGGTTACCGTGTGTCCGAATGGCCACAACCGATGGCTCATTCAGGACGATACCGCGCTCGCGCACGTAAATAAGGGTGTTGGCAGTGCCCAGGTCAATGGAAAGATCGCTGGAAAACATGCCACGCAGTTTCTTGAACATGGGAAAGGGACCCTAGGCAACGCGTGGGTAAAAAAGTGCGGCAAACTCTAACAACGACAGGGATTTTGGGCAAGGCGCCAATATGTTAAATTGGCCGCTTTTCTGTGCACCAAGCCCCACAATCGCGGCCTTATGACCGTAGAAGTGCGGTAGTGTTCCGACAATCTAACACACGGACGCCGTCCGTTCTGTTTTCCACTGGAGAATCCCGATGGCGCTAGAACGCTCCGACGTGGAAAAAATCGCTCATCTGGCCTGCCTTGGCCTCAATGATGCCGATCTTCCGCACATTACTTCCGCCCTCAACAGCATTCTCGGGCTGGTCGACGAAATGCAGGCCGTCAATACCGACGGTATCGAGCCTTTGGCCCACCCGCTGGAAGCCAGTCAGCGCCTGCGCGCCGACGTTGTGACCGAGACCAATCACCGCGAGGCCTACCAGTCCATCGCACCAGCGGTCGAAAACGGCCTGTATCTGGTTCCGAAAGTCATCGACTAAAGGGAAAGAGCCTGCAATGCATCAAATGACTCTGGCCGAGATCGCCCGCGGTCTCGCCGATAAAAAGTTTTCCTCCGAAGAGCTGACCAAAGTCCTGCTGGCGCGTATCACCCAGCTCGATCCACAGCTCAACAGTTTCATCAGCCTCACCGAAGAGCTGGCGCTCGAGCAGGCGAAAGCCGCCGACGCACGCCGGGCCAACGGTGAGAGCGGCGCCCTGCTCGGCGCGCCGATCGCTCACAAAGACCTGTTCTGCACCCAGGGCATTCGCACCAGCTGCGGCTCGAAGATGCTCGATAACTTCAAGGCCCCGTACGACGCCACCGTGGTCGCGAAACTGGCCGCTGCCGGTGCCGTGACTCTGGGCAAGACCAACATGGACGAATTCGCCATGGGTTCGGCCAACGAGTCGAGCTGGTACGGCGCGGTGAAAAACCCGTGGAACCTGGAAAACGTACCGGGCGGTTCGTCCGGCGGTTCGGCGGCGGCGGTTGCCGCTCGTCTGTTGCCTGCGGCCACGGCCACCGACACCGGCGGCTCGATCCGTCAGCCGGCGGCGTTCACCAACCTCACCGGCCTGAAGCCGACCTACGGTCGCGTGTCGCGCTGGGGCATGATCGCTTATGCCTCCAGCCTCGATCAGGGCGGCCCGTTGGCACGCACCGCCGAAGACTGCGCGATTTTGTTGCAAGGTATGGCCGGGTTCGACCAGAACGACTCCACCAGCATTGATGAGCCGGTTCCGGATTACTCCGCCAGCCTCGGCGATTCGCTGCAAGGCCTGCGCATCGGCGTGCCGAAGGAATACTTCAGCGCCGGTCTCGACCCGCGCATTGCCGAGCTGATCCAGAACAGCATCAAAGAGCTGCAGAAGCTCGGTGCGGTGATCAAGGAAATCAGCCTGCCGAACATGCAGCACGCGATTCCTGCGTACTACGTGATTGCGCCGGCAGAAGCCTCCTCGAACCTGTCGCGTTTCGACGGCGTGCGTTTCGGCCATCGCTGCGAGAACCCGGAAAACCTGATCGACCTGTACAAGCGCTCCCGTGGCGAAGGCTTCGGCCCTGAAGTGCAGCGCCGGATCATGGTCGGTGCCTACGCGCTGTCCGCCGGTTACTACGATGCCTACTACCTGAAAGCGCAGAAGATTCGTCGTCTGGTGAAGAACGACTTCATGGCGGCCTTTAATGAAGTCGACATCATCCTCGGCCCGACCACGCCGAACCCGGCCTGGAAGCTCGGCGCCAAGAACAGCGACCCGGTCGCTGCCTATCTGGAAGACGTCTACACCATCACCGCCAACCTCGCGGGCCTGCCGGGCCTGTCGATGCCGGCCGGTTTTGTCGACGGTCTGCCGGTTGGCGTGCAGTTGCTCGCGCCGTACTTCCAGGAAGGTCGCCTGTTGAACGTTGCCCACCAGTATCAGTTACACACTGACTGGCACACCCGCACCCCGCAGGGGTTTTGAAACTGCTGCGCTCGGTAATGCTGCGTTGAAAACTGGCTCGTAATGCTCATTGACTAACGTCAACTCCGCTTACTCGCCAGTTTTCGCCTTGCCTTACCTTCGCTCGCAACGTTTCAAAATCCCCAGCAAAAGGCTAGGAGACACACATGCAATGGGAAGTCGTGATCGGGCTGGAGATTCACACTCAGCTCACCACCCGGTCGAAAATCTTTTCCGGTAGTTCCACCCAGTTCGGCTCCGAGCCGAACACCCAGGCCAGCCTGATCGACCTGGGCATGCCCGGCGTGTTGCCGGTGCTGAACCAGGAAGCGGTGCGCATGGCGGTGATGTTCGGTCTGGCGATTGACGCCGAGATCGGTCAGCACAACGTGTTCGCCCGCAAGAACTACTTCTACCCGGACCTGCCGAAGGGCTACCAGATCAGCCAGATGGAATTGCCGATCGTCGGCAAGGGCCACCTGGACATCGCCCTGGAAGACGGCACGGTCAAACGTGTCGGCATCACCCGTGCGCACCTGGAAGAAGACGCCGGCAAGAGCCTGCACGAAGAATTCAACGGTGCCACCGGCATCGACCTGAACCGTGCCGGCACGCCGCTGCTGGAAATCGTGTCCGAGCCGGACATGCGCAGCGCCAAGGAAGCCGTGGCTTACGTCAAGGCGATCCACGCGCTGGTGCGTTACCTGGGCATCTGCGACGGCAACATGGCCGAAGGCTCGCTGCGTTGCGACTGCAACGTCTCGGTACGTCCAAAAGGCCAGGTCGAGTTCGGCACCCGCTGCGAGATCAAGAACGTCAACTCGTTCCGCTTCATCGAGAAGGCGATCAACTCCGAGATCCAGCGTCAGATCGAGCTGATCGAAGACGGCGGCAAAGTGATCCAGCAGACCCGTCTGTACGATCCGAACAAGGACGAGACCCGTCCAATGCGTTCGAAAGAGGAAGCCAACGACTACCGTTACTTCCCCGATCCGGACCTGCTGCCGGTGGTCATCGAAGAGTCGTTCCTGGGCGAGGTGCGCGCCACCCTGCCAGAACTGCCACCGCAAAAACGCGAGCGCTTCCAGAGCCAGTTCGGTCTGTCGGCCTACGACGCCAACGTGCTGGCCACCAGCCGTGAGCAAGCGGATTACTTCGAGAAAGTCGCGGCCATCGGCGGTGACGCCAAACTGGCAGCGAACTGGGTGATGGTCGAGTTGGGCAGCCTGCTCAACAAGCAAGGCCTGGACATCGAGGATTCGCCAGTCTCCGCCGAGCTGTTGGGCGGCATGCTGCAGCGCATCAAGGACAACACCATCTCCGGCAAGATCGCCAAAGTGGTGTTCGAAGCGATGGCCAATGGCGAAGGCACTGCGGACGAGATCATCGAAAAGCGCGGCCTGAAGCAGGTTACCGACAGCGGCGCGATCTCGGCGGTGCTGGACGAAATGCTCGCGGCCAACGCCGAGCAGGTCGAGCAATACCGTGCTGCAGACGAAGCCAAGCGCGGCAAGATGTTCGGTTTCTTCGTCGGTCAGGCCATGAAAGCCTCCAAAGGCAAGGCCAACCCGCAGCAAGTGAACGAACTGCTGAAAAGCAAGCTCGAAGGCTGATGAAAATGGAGCCAGACAAACAGCCTGGCTCCATCCCCTGTAGGAGTGACCTGTGGCGAGGGGATTTATCCCCGTTGGGCCGCGAAGCGGCCCCAATGGCTGAGCTTGATTTGCACCAGATAAACCGAGTTCTCAGATTTTGGGACTGCTGCGCAGTCCAACGGGGATAAATCCCCTCGCCACAGGTCACTCCCACATTTGATTCGGGAAACCTTTGAATGAAGCGTTTGTTCATCAGCTGCGCCCTGCTCTCTCTACTGGCCGGTTGCGCCAGCAACGACATCATCGACCCGCACGGTTACGACCAGACCGGCGTTGCCTCTTATTACGGCGCCAAACACCACGGTAAACGCACCGCCAGCGGCGAAGCGTTCAACCAGCATTCCCTGACCGCCGCCCACCGCCAGTTGCCTTTCGGCACCCGGGTGATGGTCACCAACCTGAAAAACGCCAAGTCCTGCGTGGTCCGCATCAATGATCGCGGGCCGCATACCCGTGGTCGCCTGATCGATGTTTCACGCGAAGCGGCCGAACGACTCGGTATGCTCGGCAGTGGCACCGCCCGGGTGCGCATCCAGGCCCTCGACGACTGATGGAGCACCGACCATTTTCGGACTGACCGATTTACCGCTGATCAGCGTGATCGAATTGCTCGCCGGCCTCGGCCTGCTGATCTTCGGCGCCGAACTGATGGTGCGCGCGGCGGTGCGGCTGGCGGCCCGTCTGCACGTACGGCCGCTGATCATCGGTCTGACCATCGTCGCCCTCGGCAGCAGCGCGCCGCAAATGGCCGTCAGCCTGCAAGCTGCGCTGACGCATAACTCCGACATCGCCGTCGGCAGTGTGGTCGGCAGCAGCATCTTCAACATCCTTGTCACCCTCGGCCTGTCGGCGTTGATCATTCCGCTGCGTGTGTCGCGGCAACTGGTGCGCCTCGATATTCCGCTGATGATCGGCGCCAGCCTGCTGGTGTTCGTCCTGGCATGGAACGAGGAGATCGGGCGTTTCGACGGCATCGTGCTACTGGCCGCCCTGGCGTTGTACCTCGGTTTGCTGTTTCGGCAGTCGCGCCACTCGACGCGACCGCATTCCGATCCCCCGCAAGCGCTGCAGGCGTCATGGATCGCCAGCGCGCTGATGATCATCGTCGGCCTGGCCATGCTGGTGTTCGCCGGGCACCTGTTGCTCAACGCTGCGGTTGTGGTGGCGACTGATCTCGGCTTCTCGGAACGCGTCATCGGCCTGACCGTGGTCGCCGTCGGCACGTCGCTGCCGGAACTCGCGACGTCGTTGATCGCGGCCTTGCGCGGACAACGCGACATCGCTGTCGGCAACGTGATCGGCGCCAACCTGTTCAACCTGCTGGGGGTGCTCGGCCTGACCGCACTGATCGCACCGACGCCGCTGTCGGTGTCGCCGAACGCGCTGGATTTCGACCTGCCGGTGATGCTCGGCGTCGCCGCGCTGTGCCTGCCGGTGTTCTATTCCGGCTACCGCGTGACACGTGCCGAAGGTTTGCTGTTGCTCGGTTTGTACCTGGCGTACGGGTTGCACGTGGTGTCGTTCACCACCGGCATGCCGCTGGCCGGCAAGCTCGAGCGGTTGATGCTGTTTTATGTATTGCCGACGCTGTTGACGTTTCTGCTGTTCACGTCGATCCGCGCCTGGCGCCGCCAACACCACAAGAGGGATATGCCATGACCGAATCGAAGAAGTCCGGGGTTGAAGTCCGCCGTCAGGTAATGGGCGATGCATTTGTTGATCGCGCCTTGGGCAACGCCACCGAGTTCACCCAGCCGCTGCAGGATTTCGTCAATGAACACGCCTGGGGCGGCGTGTGGAATCGTGAAGGTCTGCCGCTGAAAACCCGCAGCCTGATCACCCTCGCCGCACTGACCGCGCTGAAGTGCCCACAGGAGTTGAAGGGCCATGTGCGCGGCGCGCTGAACAATGGCTGCACGGTGGATGAGATTCGTGAGGCGCTGCTGCATTGCGCAGTGTATGCCGGCGTGCCGGCGGCGATTGATGCGTTTCGCGCGGCGCAGGAAGTGATCGATAGCTACCAGAAACCTGAGTGACCTTCCGGGCCTCATCGCGGGCAAGCCCGCTCCCACAGGGATCTCAATGTTGATGAAATCTGATTAACAACCGAAAAACCTGTGGGAGCGGGCTTGCCCGCGATGAGGCCGGAAAAATCACCGAAAATCTTTCGGTCAGATCCATCCACCCCACTGCAAAACAAAGATCCCGACATTGGTGGTCACCGCCGCCATCAGCGTGGTCAGCACAATGATCGCCGCCGCCAGCTCATGATTGCCCTGCGCCGCCCGGGCCATGACGAAACTCGCCGCCGCCGTCGGGCTGCCGAAGTACAGAAACAGAATCCCCAGCTCCGCGCCGCGAAATCCCCACAACCAGGCCCCCAAAGTCGCCAGCACTGGCAAACCGATCATCTTCACCAGACTCGAACTGAGCGCCATGTTGCCGCTCTTGCGCAACGCCGCCAGTGACAGGGTTCCGCCGATGCAGATCAGCGCCAGTGGCAACGTGGTCTGCGCCAGATACTGTCCAGATGTCTCCAGCCAGCCCGGCAAACCGATTTTGAAATAGGCAAACGGCGCCGCGGCAATCACGCTGATGATCAGCGGGTTGCTGAACACGCTTTTGCAGATGCTCCACGGATCGGACTTGATCACCGGGCTGTACACCGCCAGGACAATGGTCGACAGGGTGTTGTAAAACAGGATCACCAGCGCGGCGAGAATCGCCCCGAGGGAAATTCCGTAATCACCGTACATGCTCGCCGCCAGTGCCAGACCGATCACCCCGTTGTTGCCGCGAAACGCGCCTTGGGTGTAGATGCCGCGATCTTCGCGAGGGCAACGCAGAATCGCCCAGCCCCAGGCCAGGGCAAAACTCGCCAGCGTGGCGACGGCGAAGTAGATCAGCAGTGCCGGTTGCAGTGCGGCGTGCAGATCCGCATGCAGAATGCCGAGAAACAGCAGCGCCGGCATGCTGACGTTGAACACCAGCGACGAGGCGGTGTGGATGAAGTTGTCGTTGATCCAGTCGATGCGTTTGAGCAACACACCGAGAAACAGCATGGCAAACACCGGCGCGGTGATGTTCAGGGTTTCGAGGAAGATTGCCAGCATGCCGGGGGAGCCTTGGGTGAGCGTCGTTAGGTGGCAATGATAAAGCAAAAGCCCCTCACCCTAGCCCTCTCCCAAAGGGAGAGCGGACCGATCGCGGGATATTGGAGAAATCCATCGACCTGAAATGACATGGCTGAATCCAGCAATGCCTGTAGCAGGCCATAATCAACTCGGTCGGCCCCTCCCTAGCCCTCTCCCCAAGGGAGAGCGGACCGATCGCGGGATCTTCAGTCAATTCATCGACCTGAAATGACATCGCCAAATCCATAATCGACTCGGTCTTTCAGGTCGATGTAATGCGCAAGACACCTCGGTCGGCCCCCTCTCCCTCCGGGAGAGGGCTGGGGTGAGGGCCAAGCCGATCACGCATCAAGTAATCGGCGCCGGATTGAACAGCGTGATGTCGTTATGCAGCTTGTGCTTCTCCGCCCACGTCTGCTGCTTGCCGCTCGCCACATCCAGATAGTAGTGGAACAACTCCCAACCCAACTCCTCGATGGTTGCGCGACCGGTGGCAATCCGTCCGGCGTCGATGTCGATCAGGTCCGGCCAACGCTGCGCCAGCTCGGTCCGGGTCGAGACTTTTACGACCGGTGCCATCGCCAGCCCGTAGGGCGTGCCGCGACCGGTGGTGAACACATGCAGGTTCATCCCCGCCGCCAATTGCAACGTGCCGCAGACAAAATCGCTGGCCGGGGTCGCGCAGAAGATCAAACCTTTCTGCTTGAAGCGCTCGCCCGGGCCGAGCACGCCGTTGATCGCGCTGCTGCCGGATTTGACGATCGAGCCCAGCGACTTCTCGACAATGTTCGACAACCCGCCCTTCTTGTTGCCTGGCGTGGTATTGGCGCTGCGATCCGCTTCACCCTTGGCCAGATAACGGTCGTACCAGTCCATTTCGCGCACCAGTTCCTCGGCGACAGTTTTGCTCTGCGCACGTGAAGTCAGCAGGTAGATCGCATCGCGCACTTCAGTGACTTCGGAAAACATCACCGTCGCCCCGGCGCGCAGCAGCAGGTCCGAGGCGTAACCCAGTGCCGGGTTGGCGGTGATTCCGGAAAACGCATCGCTGCCGCCGCACTGCATGCCGAGGATCAGCTCGGAGGCCGGCACGGTTTCGCGGCGGCGCTGGTCGAGCTTCTTCAGGCGGACTTCGGCCAGCGCCATGATCTGCTCGATCATCTCGGTGAAACCGTGACCGGAATCCTGCAGGCGATACAGCCACGGCTCGCTCAGATCAACCGAAGCGTCGTCCTCGTGCATCACCTGCCCGGCCTGCAATTTCTCGCAACCGAGACTGATCACCAGCGCCTCTCCCCCCAGATTCGGGTTGCGCGCCAGATTGCGCACGGTGCGAATCGGGATGTAGGCGTCGGTGGCGGTGATCGCCACGCCGCAGCCGTAACTGTGGGTCAGCGCCACCACGTCATCGACGTGCGGGTATTTGGGCAGCAACTCGTCCTTGATGCGCTTCACCGCATGATCGAGCACACCAGTGACACACTGCACCGTGGTAGTAATCCCGAGAATGTTGCGCGTGCCGACAGTGCCGTCGGCATTGCGATAACCCTCGAAGGTGAAGCCTTCCAGCGGTGCCTGGGCGGGCGGCACTTCGGTGGACAGCGGCAGGCTGTCCAGCGGCGGCGCGGTCGGCATGCGCAGTTGATCTTCCTTGACCCAACTGCCGCGCGGAATGGGCTGCAACGCGTAGCCGATGGTCTGGCCGTAGCGAATCACCTGGCCGCCCTCGGGAATGTCTGCGAGGGTGACCTTGTGGCTCTGCGGTACAAAATCCACAGTCACCAGACCGTCGGGAAATTCGGTGCCGGCCGGCACGCCCTGGTCGTTGACCACAATCACTACGTTGTCCCGCTCGTGCAGGCGGATGTAGCGCGGCGAGTCGGAATGTTCAATCAACTGCATGACGCCGCTCCTCAGGAATGCGCTTGAGACAATTTGCCGGTGGCTTCAGTACCGCCATGGGTTGGCGGCTCTTTGAGTACCACGCGTTTGATCGGGCCGACGATCACCAGGTAGCTGAACACCGCAACCAGTGCGTTGGCACCAACGAACACCAGCGCCCATTTGAACGATCCGGTGGAGCTGATGATGTAGCCGATCACGATCGGCGTGGTAATCGAAGCGATGTTGCCGAAGGTGTTGAACAGGCCACCGCTCAGACCGGCGATCTGTTTTGGCGAGGTGTCGGAGACCACCGCCCAGCCCAGCGCGCCCACGCCTTTGCCGAAGAACGCCAACGCCATGAAGCCCACGACCATCCATTCAACGTCGACATAGTTGCAGGCCACGATGCTGCTGGACACCAGCAACCCGGCGATGATCGGCGCCTTGCGGGCGAAAGTCAGCGAATGCCCTTTGCGCAGCAGGTAATCGGAAATCACCCCGCCGAGCACGCCACCGATGAAGCCGCAGATCGCCGGCAACGAGGCGATGAAACCGGCCTTGAGAATGGTCATGCCACGCTCTTGCACCAGGTACACCGGGAACCACGTCAGGAAGAAGTAAGTGATGCCGTTGATGCAGTACTGGCCCAGGTACACGCCGAGCATCATACGGTTGGTCAGCAACTGACGAATGTAATCCCATTTCGGCCCGTCAGCCTTTTTGCCTTTGTTCTGGTCCATGTCGACCATGCCGCCGTTGTCGGCGATGAACTGCACTTCCGCTGCGTTGGCCATCGGATGCTGACGCGGGCTGTGGATAACCTTGAGCCAGATCCCCGAGAAGACGATGCCGAACACGCCCATGACAATGAACACGTGCTCCCAGCCAAAGCTATAGACGATCCAGCCCATCAGCGGCGCGAACAGCACGGTGGCGAAGTATTGCGCCGAGTTGAAGATCGCCGAAGCGGTGCCGCGTTCAGCGGTTGGAAACCACGCGGCGACGATGCGCGCGTTGCCCGGGAAGGATGGCGCCTCCGCCAGACCGACGAGGAAGCGCAGCATGAACAGCGCAACAATCGCCGTGGACATGCCGAACTCACCGACAAAGCCTTGCAGCACGGTGAACAGCGACCAGGTGAAAATGCTCAGGGCATAGACTTTTTTCGAGCCAAAGCGGTCGAGCAGCCAGCCGCCGGGGATTTGCCCGGCCACGTAGGCCCAACCGAAGGCAGAGAAGATATAGCCGAGGGTGACCGCGTCGATGCCCAGATCTTTTTGCAGGCTGGAGCCGGCGATGGCGATCGTGGCGCGGTCGGCGTAGTTGATCGTGGTCACCAGAAACAGCATGAGCAGGATCAAATAGCGGACGTGAGTCGGCTTGGACGATTGCATGTAGATGTACTCCCACTGATTATTTTTATGCGCGGGTGAATCTTCTTTGGTCTGTTTTTTGTGGGAGCTGGCCTGCCGGCGATAGCATCACTGCGGTTGTTCAGTTACACCGCGGTGATGCTATCGCTTGCAGGCAAGCCCCCACAGGTATTGCGTGTGTCAGGAGCCTATGTAGGCGGTTTTCACCACGGTGTAGAACTCTTGCGCATAGCGGCCTTGCTCACGTGAGCCATAGGATGAACCCTTACGGCCCCCGAACGGAACGTGGTAATCGACGCCAGCGGTCGGCAAATTGACCATCACCATTCCGGCCTGCGAGTGACGCTTGAAGTGGTTGGCGTACTTCAGCGAAGTGGTGGCGATACCCGCCGACAGACCGAACTCGGTGTCATTGGCCATTGCCAGCGCCGCGTCGTAATCCGCCACGCGAACAATGTTGGCCACCGGGCCGAAGATTTCTTCGCGGCTGATACGCATCGACGCTTCGCTGTCGGCAAACAGCGTTGGCGCGAGGAAATAACCTTCGGTGTCACAGGTCACCAGACCGCCGCCGCTGACCAGACGCGCACCTTCGGACTGGCCGATGTCGATGTACTTCAGATCCTGTTCAAGCTGCGCCTGGGAAACCACTGGACCGATGTCAGTGCCGGATTTCAGGGCGTGGCCGACCTTGATCGACTTCATGCGCTCGGCCATCGCCTCGACGAACTTATCGTGGATCCCGGCAGTGACGATCAAGCGGCTGGAAGCGGTGCAACGCTGGCCGGTGGAGTAGAACGCACTCTGCACCGACAGCTCGACCGCTTGTTTGAGGTCGGCGTCGTCGAGAATGATCTGCGGGTTCTTGCCGCCCATTTCCAGTTGCACTTTGGCTTGGCGCGACACGCAGTTGACCGCGATCTGCCGACCCACGCCCACCGACCCGGTGAAGCTGATGCCGTCGACTTTCGGGCTCTGCACCAGCGCATCGCCAACCACACGACCGCTGCCCATCACCAGGTTGAACACGCCGGCCGGAAAGCCTGCCCGGGAGATGATTTCGGCCAGTGCCCAGGCGCAACCCGGCACCAGATCGGCCGGTTTCAATACCACGCAGTTGCCGTAGGCCAAGGCTGGCGCGATTTTCCACGCCGGAATTGCAATCGGGAAGTTCCACGGGGTGATCAGACCGACCACGCCGAGTGCTTCGCGGGTGACTTCAACATTGACGCCCGGACGCACCGACGGCACGTAATCGCCGGACAGACGCAGGCATTCACCGGCGAAGAATTTGAAGATGTTGCCGGCACGAGTCACTTCGCCGATGGCTTCGGGCAGGGTCTTGCCCTCTTCCCGGGCCAGCAAGGTGCCGAGTTCTTCGCGACGGGCGAGAATTTCGCTGCCGACTTTATCCAGCGAATCGTGACGGGCCTGAATACCCGAGGTCGACCATGCCGGGAAGGCCGCGCGGGCGGCGTCGATGGCGGCGTGAACCTGAGTCAGATCAGCCTTGGCGTAATCGCCGATGGTGTCGCTCAGTTCCGACGGGTTGATGTTGGCCGAGTAGTCGGCACCGGCAACCCATTCGCCGTTGATGTAGTTGTCGTAGCGTTTTGCAGTTGTCACAGGGGCAGCCCTCAAATCTCAAAGCCTTCACGCAAAAAGCCGCTGATTGCTCAGCGGCCTCGCTTATATCGGGTGTTACTGCGCACCTTGCTTGTCGATCAGCGCGGCGAGCATTTCGTACTCTTCGCCGGTCAGGTCGGTCAGCGGGGCCCGCACCGGGCCTGCGTCATAGCCGGCGATTTTCGCGCCTGCCTTGACGATGCTCACGGCATAACCAGCCTTGCGGTTGCGAATGTCGAGGTACGGCAGGAAGAAGTCGTCGATGATCTTGCCGACGGTGGCGTGATCTTCACGAGCGATCGCGTGGTAGAAGTCCATCGCGGTTTTCGGGATGAAGTTGAACACCGCCGAGGAGTAAACCGGCACGCCCAACGCCTTGTAGGCTGCGGCGTAGACTTCGGCGGTCGGCAGGCCGCCGAGGTAGCTGAAGCGATCACCGAGGCGGCGGCGGATCGACACCATCAACTCGATATCGCCCAGACCATCCTTGTAGCCGATCAGGTTCGGGCAGCGCTCGGCCAGACGTTCCAGCAGCGGTGCGTTGAGGCGGCAAACGTTGCGGTTGTAGACGACCACGCCGATGTTGACCGATTTACACACAGCTTCAACGTGAGCGGCAACGCCGTCCTGGCTGGCTTCGGTCAGGTAGTGCGGCAGCAGCAACAAGCCTTTGGCGCCCAGACGCTCGGCCTCTTGAGCGTATTCGATGGCCTGGCGGGTTGAACCGCCAACACCGGCCAGAATCGGCACGCTGGTCGCGCAGGTGTCGACGGCCGTCTTGATGATTTCCGAGTATTCGCTGGCAGCCAGGGAGAAGAACTCACCGGTGCCACCGGCGGCGAACAATGCTGAAGCGCCATACGGGGCCAGCCATTCCAGACGTTTGATATAGCCCGCGCGGTTGAAATCACCCTGCGCGTTGAAATCGGTGACCGGGAAGGACAGCAGGCCGGCGGAGAGGATGGACTTCAGTTCTTGTGGATTCATTTTTCGAACACCCTGGGTGGCAACGTTTTTTGTGAGTTTTATGATTCAGCCAGCGCTGAAGTTGTAGGTCATCGTACAACTTAAAAGATAACCGTCAACTGCATTTCATCGCTGACCAGCATTTTTTGTCGGACAGGATTCTTTCTTGACGTAGGAAAATTCTCATCTAGGCTCAATTCAACTGTATATATATACAGTTAAATTAAACCCACCGATGACATATCAAGGAGAAAGAAATGTCCGGACTACAGCCCAAACCACAGGAAAGACCCAAGCCGGTCATCGCCCGTTTCGATGATCTGTTCACCAAGACCGGCATCCGCTTCAGCACCGACAACCCGCATCTGGTGCTGCACATTGCCGACGCCCACAGCGATGTCGAACCGGTCACCGGCCTCCCCGGCAAACCGCTCAAAGGCAAAGCGCAATTGCGCTTCGAAGGCGCTGAACACACGGCCATCGGCGACAACACCCTGCTGCGCTTCAGCGAAACCGCCGAACCGATCCGTGCGCAAAACGTGCCGTTACACCTGCCCAACGGCCTCGCCCTGACCTACGGCCAGATCCTGGCACTGGGCGGCGATTTCTACGGTGTGGTCGACCGGCCGATCAACGAAGGGGCGACCCCGGCCGATCGCCTGAACCGCTTCAACGCTGCCTTCGATTCCCTTGCCGTGCTGTCGGCGTCCCGTGCTGAGGCGCCGCAGATCCTCGCGGTCATGCAGAAAGAAATCGACGCGGTTAAACAGGCGATCAAGGACGGTAAACAACCGCATGAAGCCTACGATGCGCTAGGAGATACGTTGTCGGAAGAGTGGAACAAGCTCACCGGCGGCGGCAGCTTTGTTTCGGCGCTGTTCCCGCTTGGGCGTTATCTGAAACTGGCGGCGAACAACGCCGATCACTTCGGCGAATGGGCCAGACTGGCCTACATCGCCGGCCACACCGCCGCCCTGCAGACCGCCGTCGCGGCCCGGGCCAGTCACGATGAGCAACAGCTGGAAAGGGCCTACGCGATGAACGCGTTCGCCGACCATTTCCTCACCGACCTGTTCTCCTCCGGGCACCTGCGCGTGCCGCGCAAAGAGATGGCGGCGGTGGTGACGCCCAGCGATCTTGGCTCGCTGGTAACCCGCTTCATGCATGACGAAGACAGCAAATTCGGCCTCAAGGTGCGCAACGCCCATGGCGCTCAATGGCGTGCCTTCGGCGACAAGCGCTATTTCGAGGCCAGCGACGCGGACAACCGCACCCAGGTCAATCTGGCTGTGCAGGCCTCGGCGGATGAAGTCTTTGCCGCCTACCTCAGCGGCAATGCGCCCGCTCCGTCGGCGTTCGCCGCGCTGCAACGGCTGCCGGATCTGACGGCGGTACTGAATCTTTCCAGCAACTTCTCGCCGCTGTTCCGGGTCGAGGGCGGCAAAGTACTGCGGCGCAAGGACGTCAACAACCTCAACGACACCGCGACCATCGACGACTGGTGGGGCTGGAGCACCTATCTATTGCTAAAGGACTACCAGCCCACCGGCAACGTCAATTGAGGAGAACACCATGAAGATCACATTGAAACTGGAACTGGCCTCAGGCCAATCGCTCAAGGGTGCGCCGCTGGAACTGTTGGCCAAAGGCCTGCCAATTGCCCGGGCGACCGTGGATGATCAGGGATACGCGACGTTTAACGCCAAACCCGTCACCGGGCCGCTGGCCGTGAGAGTGGATCGCTGGATTCTGCCCACCCTCTAAACCCTTCCCAGCAGGAGCTACCGCAGGCTGCGATCCTTTGACGTTGATTTTTAATGATCAAGATCTAAAGGTCGCAGCCTGCGACAGCGCTTGCAAAAGGAAATTGAAATAGCTGGCAACGAACGGTTTAAAGCACCTCTGCGCAAAGGCCCGTACCGTGCACAAACCGCCGTGAACGGATCACGGCTCACCTCGCACGGAGAGCGAACCCATGACTTTTGCCCCACCAATCCTTTCCCAAGCCCCCGGTCACCCACCGGAAAAAGCCACTGTCAGCCTGTCGACACTCGGCGACGAATTGATTCTTCAGGTGCCTGACGCGACCGACATTCCGGCGAACTGGGAGGTCTACCCGATTCTCGGCGCCGATCCCGAAGACCCCGACTGGCAAGGGCAGACCCAGCCCACCGGGATCTGGGACGATGCCAGCGAAGAGGCAATGAAACTCAACGGTATCGAGTTGCGCATCCCCAGGGAGGCGCTCGAAACCTATCTGAACGAAGAGGTTGAGCTGCGCTACAAGTTCGCCGATGAGTCCAGTCTGGAGCCGTGTTCCGAGCTGCTGATGCTCTGCATCGAAACCTGAGGCTCAGCGCTGCGCCTGTGCCTCTTCATGGGCCTGGCGCAATCGTTCGCGGCTGTTGGTCAGGTGCAGACGCATGGCGGCACGGGCCGCATCGGAATCCTGACGGGCGATCGCTTCGTAGATTTCTTCGTGCTCGCGGCTCAGACGGCTCATGTAGTGCTGCTGATCGTCATGCGCCAGCCGCGCGGAATTCAGCCGCGTACGCGGAATGATGCTGGTACCCAGGTGGGTCATGATGTCGGTGAAATAACGATTGCCGGTGGACAGCGCGATTTCCAGGTGAAAGGCGAAGTCCGACGCAACCGCGTCACTGGCGTGTGCAGCGCTTTCGTTGAGCGCATCGAGAGCGGCACGCATGGTTGCCAGTTGCTCCGGGCTGCGGCGTTGCGCCGCGAGCCCGGCCGACTCGACTTCCAGGCTGATGCGCAATTCGAGAATGGCCAGCACATCCCGCAGGGTAACGACGGTGGCCGGATCAATCCGGAAACCGCTCGGGCTCGGGGTATCGAGCACAAAAGTGCCGATGCCGTGGCGGGTTTCCACCTGACCGGCGGCCTGCAAACGGGAAATCGCCTCGCGCACCACTGTGCGGCTGACCCCATGAGCTTCCATGATCGCCGACTCGGTGGGCAGCTTGTCGCCACGCTTGAGCAGGCCATCGCGGATCTGCTCGCTCAGCACCGTCACCAGTTCCTGGGCCAGGCTGCGGCGCTTGCGTGGGAGGCGCGGGGTGTCGATCAGGTTTTCCATGGTGTGCATCGGGTCTCGAAAATTCGGCTTGTGGGCATGATAGCTCAAGCGGGTTGTACGATCACTTTCCATTTCCATACAAAACCTGTGGGAGCTGGCTTGCCAGCGATGAGGCCATACCTGTCGACGAAAATGTCGACTGAACCGACGCCATCGCTGGCAAGCCAGCTCCCACATGGGATGTGTGTTGATCAGGCAGTCACGGTCTGTTCAACCAAATGGCCGCTGTCGATCCGCACATGCCGTGGGTGGAAGCGTTTCAGACTGCTGCGATGGCCGACGCTGACAATGCTCAGCCCCGGCAATTGATCGATCAGCGCTTGGTATAGCGTTGCCTCATCCTCTTCATCCATCGCTGAGGTAGCTTCATCCATGTACAGCCACTGCGGTGCGTAAAGCATTGCACGAGCGAAGGCCAAACGTTGCTGCTCGCCCGGCGACAGCATGCGCTGCCAGTGATTGGCCTCGTCCAGCCGCGCGACCAGATGCGGCAAGCGGCAGGTTTCCAGCACTTGTGCATAACGTTCCGGCGCGTAGGTGTCGCCCGGTTGTGGATAACTGAGCGCCTCGCGCAGGGTGCCGATCGGCAGATACGGTTTCTGCGGCAGGAACAGATACCGCGCCGCCGGCAGCCGAATGTTGCCGTGCCCCGCCGGCCACAAATGCCCCATTGCCCGCAGCAACGTGGACTTGCCGCTGCCGGAGCGGCCGCTGAGCATCACCCGCTCGCCCGGCTCGACAGTCATATCGGCATTGGTCAGCAGATGACGACCGTCGGCCAGATCCAGGCCAAGGTTGCGTACGTTCAATTCGCTCCCCTGATTCTGCACAACGATGGCCGGCGCGCGGTCTTCGTTGTCGGTCATGGCCTGGCGGAAACTCAGCAGTCGATCACAGGTGGCGCGCCAGGAAGCGAGGCTCTGGTAAGCATTGATGAACCAACTGAAGCTTTCCTGAACGTTGCCGAATGCCGAGCTGATCTGCATCAGCTCACCGAGCTCAATCTTGCCGGACAGGTAACGCGGCGAAGCCACGATAAACGGAAAGATGATGGCCGCCTGACTGTAACCGGCGGTAAAGAATGTCAGGCGTTTGGACACTTTCATGATGTCCCAGAAGTTGTGCCAGACATTACCGAAGCGGGCGCTCAATCGGCGATTCTCGTTCGGTTCGCCGTTGTACAACGCGATGCTTTCGGCATTCTCGCGAATTCGCACCATGGAAAAACGCAGGTCGGCTTCGAAACGTTGTTGCTGGTTATTCAGACCGATCAAGCGACGACCGATCAAATGCGTCAGCCAACTGCCCACCACAGCGTAAACCAGCACACACCAGAACATGTAGCCGGGAATGGTGACGCCGTACACTTCAATACTGCCCGACACGCCCCACAAAATGATCGAGAACGACACCAGGCTGACAATATTGCGCAGCAGCCCGATGCCCAGTTCAAGCGTGTTGGAGGTGAAGTTGTTGAGGTCTTCGGAAATCCGCTGATCCGGGTTATCGGTGTAACCACCCTGCTCCAGCTGGTAATAATTCTTGTCGGCAAGCCATCGGGAAAAATGCTTTTCAGTGAGCCAGGCCCGCCAGCGAATCGTCAGCATCTGAGTCAGATAAAGCCGGTAAACGGCACCGATAATCGCCACAGCCGCAATCACACAGAAATACAGGATCAGTTGCCAGAACGCCGCTTCATCCTTCTTTTGCAGCGCATTGTAAAAGTCCTTGTACCAAGTGTTGAACCACACCGAGATACCCACGCTCAGTAGCGAGAGCGCGATTACTGCGATCAACAGCGTCCAGGCCTTGCCCTTCTCTTCACTGCGCCAATAAGGCGTGATGATTCCCCAAACCTTGCGAAAAAACTGCCCGCGCACAGCATCGTTGACCGCGGAATATTCAGCGTTCTGATTCATGGATAAGGCTCAATATAGAAAAGAACAGACACGCACCGATCATAGTAGATCGGTGCGTTTTATCGCGAGGGCTGAAGATAGCCGTTCAGCGCAGGTTCAGCGACGAACCGGGCGCTTCTGCAGTTTGCGCTGCAGGGTGCGGCGGTGCATGCCCAAGGCGCGGGCAGTGGCGGAGATGTTGCCTTCGTGCTCGGTCAGCACACGCTGGATGTGCTCCCACTGCAGGCGATCGACCGACATCGGGTTTTCCGGCACCAGGCTGTCGAGGTCGGCGTGCTCGGAGAGCAGCGCGGCCAGCACGTCGTCGGCGTCGGCCGGTTTGCACAGGTAGTTGCAGGCACCGCGCTTGATCGCTTCGACGGCGGTGGCAATGCTCGAGTAACCGGTGAGGATCACTACGCGCATTTCCGGGTCCAGTTCCAGCAACTTCGGCAGCAGCACGAGGCCGGAGTCGCCGTCCATTTTCAGGTCCAGCGCGGCGTAGTCCGGCAGGTCAGCCTGGGCGATGGTCAGGCCCTCTTCAGCGGAACCTGCGGTACTCACGCGAAAGCCGCGGCGGGCCATGGCGCGAGCCATGACTCGGGTAAAGGTCGCGTCGTCGTCGACCAGCAGCAGATGCGGCAGCTCTTCGCCTTCGACTTGGATTTCGTCACTCATGTTGGTCTCCTCGGGCGCCGTGGGGCAGGCGCAGCTCGGTGAGCGTGCCGCCTTCCTCATGACTGTAGAGTTTCACTGAGCCGCCGGCGCGTGTCACGCTGGCCTTGCTCAAAAACAGGCCCAGGCCGAAACCTTTGCCCTTGGTGGTAAAAAAAGGTTTGCCGATCTGCTCGGCGATGGCCAGCGGCACGCCGGCACCGTGGTCACGAATGCTGATGGTCACGTTCTCGACGTCCCAGTCCAGGGTGACCTGGAGATTTTCCGGGCAAGCGTCGGCGGCGTTGTTGAGCAGGTTCAACAGCGCCTGAGTCAGATCCGGCGGCGGCGCCATGCGCGGCACACTGCCCTGACCGAGACGCTGGAAGCGGTAACTGGCTTCCGGACGCATCAGATGCCAGCGGTTCAGTGCTTCGTCGAGCCACTGGGTGACGTCCTGCATCTCCACGGCCATCCGCCGGTTGGCCTCGGCAGCACGCACCAATTGTTGCAGGGTCTCTTTGCACAGTTTGACCTGATCCTGCAGCACTTTCAGATCGTCTTGCAGCATCGGGTCGGGATGATCCTGCTGCATTTCCTTGAGCAATACACTCATGGTTGCCAGCGGCGTGCCCAGTTCATGCGCCGCGCCGGCAGCCTGGGTGGCGACGGCGAGCAACTGCTGATCGCGCAGGCCTTCTTCACGGCGGATCGCCCGCAGCTCTTCCTGGCGGCGCAGCTCCTCGGCCATGCGTGCAGCAAAGAACGTGATGACCGCCGCCGCGAGGGCAAAGCTCAGCCACATGCCATAGATCTGCAGGTTCTCGCGGGCCACCGGCAGGGTTTCCAGCGGGTAGAAACGCGTCAGCATCAAGGTGTACAGCGCCAGCGCAATACCCGACAGAATCACCGAATAACGCCACGGCAGCGTCACGGCGGCGATGGTCAGCGGCACCAGGTAATAGGAAACGAACGGGTTGGTCGAACCGCCGGAGAAATACAGCAGCGCACTGTGGATCACCAGATCGCACGCCAGCTGCAACGCGTATTCGAGCTCGGTCACCGGCCACGATGTGCGCAGGCGCACGGCGGTGAACACGCACAGCAGCGTCGAGCAACCAAGGGTCATCGCCAACTGCACCCACGGCAACGGCAGCAGTTGCAGCCAGTAGGCCAGGCCGACGGAGCCCGCCTGCGCAGCGAGCACCAGGGTGCGAATGAAGGTCAGCCGCCAGAGGTTCTGGCGAGTGGCGGAAGTCAGTTGTACGGGGGCGAGCATGAGCTCTCCTGATGAGCGCTCCAGGCGGATCGCACGGAGTATAACCAAGCCGCGGCCTTGAGAGGCGAAAGTGCGGCAAACGACCACATGGCGTAGCGGGCAAATTCGGCTAAGCCGCCCTCAACTTCTCAGTGAGTAGAGTCCAATTGTGGCGAGGGTGTTTATCCCCGATGGGTGGCGAAGCCGCCCCAAAAATCTCCAGCGCCGTTCTTTCAGGCATTTCTCGGCAGCTGGATTGGCGACTGCTTCGCAGCCGATCGGGGATAAATCCCCTCGCCACATGAGCGCTCTCAGTCCAGCCTTGGCCATCTGTATAGAAGTTGTAACTGGGCGAACCGGATCGCAGAAGCTAGAGTCTGATGGTTCACGCAGGCCCGAACCAACACCTGCGCCCTTATCAAGGAGCCTTCATGCACACATTTCGCCGCAGCGCCGCCCTTCTCGCCCTGACCGTCGGCAGCGCCGCTAGCCTTCCAGCCCTGGCCGCCGATGAGCTGCACTACAACCAGATTGCCCTGCGCGCCGAAGTCAGCCAGGAAGTGGCCCGCGACCTGATGATCGTGACCCTCTACACCGAAGAACAAAACACCGACCCGGCCAAACTCGCCGCCGACGTCAGCACCACCATGAACAAGGCTCTGGCCCAGGCCAAGCAAGTCAAAGACATCACCCTGCGCCAGGGCAGCCGCAACAGCTACCCGATCTACGACACCAAGGGCCAGAAAATCACCGGCTGGCGCGAACGCGCCGAACTGCGCCTGGAAAGCGCCGACTTCGCCGCCCTGTCCAAACTCACCGGCGAACTGCTGACCGACCTGAAAATGGGCGGCATGGACTTCGCTATCGCCGACCCGACCCGCAAGGCCAGCGAAGACCAATTGCTCAAGGAAGCCGTCACCGCCTTCAAGGCCCGCGCCCAACTGGCCACCGACGCTCTGGGCGGCAAGGGCTACAAAATCGTCAACCTGAACCTCAACAGCAACGGTTATCCACAACCGTACATGCGCGCCCCGATGATGATGAAAGCGGCGGCCATGGATTCGGCGCCAGTGACGCCGGAAGTTGAAGCCGGTACCAGCCAGGTCAGCATGACGGCTGATGGCTCGATTGAAGTGTTGATGCAGTGATTTGATGTGGGCTGAATGAAAAACCGCCGATCGGTGAATGATCGGCGGTTTTTTTATTCCCGGGATTCTTGGTGATTCGTCTGACGCCATCGCGAGCAGGCTCACTCCTACAATTTGCAATGTGTTCCCCTGTAGGAGTCAGCCTGCTCGCGAAGAACGATAAAGCGGTCTCAGGTCTGCGGATCAACCCGATCCAGCGCCCGGTTCACCGCCAGCTCGGCCAGCATGATGATCTGCTGGATCGCCAACGCCGTATTACGCTCGGGCCGGCCCAACTGATCGGCAAAATTACCTGCCAGCGTATTCGCCGACGCCAGTGACTCACAGGCATGCGCCAGCAGGCTTTCAGTGTCGATGTTTGGCTGAATCAGGAACATCGTACTGGGTTGCCGGGGTTTGACCGGGTCGGGGCTGAGGTAAAAATCCAGGGCGCGTTTGATGGCTTCGCGGTTTTTGGCGAGGTCGTCGGCGCGGATGGCTTCGGCGAGTGGGGTTGTGGGTTCGAGGGGTGGATCGGGGACAATTTTATCTTTCATAAAAATCTGCTCGTCATTCGAGCCAGCCCTTAGCCATTTCTCACGTGGTAAAGGGTGGCAGCTATGTGCGGAGTGAGAAACCGGTGAGCAGAAAACCGGCCAGACCGAAGTCTGCCCGCACACAGCCGCCATAAGGCATCGCGACAGCTTATAAGTCGGCCGCAATTATGGTCTTACTGGTGCTAGTTTCAAGCTCGACGGGTTCTCACACCCGATCGCTGAACATTCAGCGACAACCAGAGCCTAGAGAGCCCACGTCCGACGGACAACCTGAAAACCTTGTGGGAAGGTTCTGATTATTTGACACAAATTTAAACAACCAAAAGCCAACCCTCACCCTAGCCCTCTCCCGGAGGGAGAGGGGACTGACCGCGTGGACTGGAAGAGATACGCCGACGTGCGATACCGAGTCGAACTCAGATTCTGAAAAGCCCACAAATCGGCCCCCTCTCCCTCGGGAGAGGGCTGGGGTGAGGGGCGAATCCAACACAAAACCAAAGCCGAACACGTCGTGCTCTTCACCACTCAATAGGCCGAGTGTCAGCTCGCCTGCTTTTGATCTTGATCCACGGGCGACATCGGAAGGCTGAGTGGAGGGATTGATCCGGGCGTGGGAGCGCAGCGACCGTTTGGCGCAGCCAAACACAGCGAGAGGAGGTGCAGCGAAGCAAACCGTAGGCGCTGCGCCCGGATCGATCCCGGAGCGAAGGAACCCCGAGCCCCAGCGAGCGGGCCGCACGCAGGAGCAAGCGTTTTTGGTTACTTTTGAGGCGTTTGTCAAAAGTGACCCGCCGTAAGGGCGGAACCCTAAGCAGCCATCACCGCAGCAACGGATATGCCCACAATCGCTGGATATACCGAGATAGACACTCCCCCAAGAAAAACGATATTTCCGAAGCCCCCCAAATCCCCGCTACCCTAAAAACACAACCACCTCCAACTCCCCGGGGACTCCATGGAAAGATTCACCCTCAAGCCACTATTAATCACCCTCGCCCTAACAGCCATAGCCCCGATCGCCAACGCCGCCACCACCCTGGTCTACTGCTCCGAAGCCAGCCCCGCCGGCTTCGACCCCAGCCAATACACCAGCGGCACCGACTTCGACGCCTCCGCCGAAACCGTCTTCAACCGCCTCACCCAATTCAAACGCGGCGGTACCGACATCGAACCCGGCCTGGCGACAAAATGGGACGTCTCCAGCGACGGCCTGCAATACACCTTCCACCTACGGCAAGGCGTGAAATTCCACACAACGGAATATTTCACCCCGACCCGCGACTTCAACGCCGACGACGTCCTCTTCACCTTCCAGCGCCTGCTCGACCCGGACAACGCCTTCCGCAAGGCCTACCCCGCCGAGTCCCCGTACTTCACCGACATGGGCCTGAACACCACGATCAAATCCGTGGAAAAGATCGACGACCAGACCGTGCGCTTCAACCTGAACAACGTCGACGCCGCCTTCGTGCAAAACCTCGCCATGAGCTTCGCCTCGGTGCAATCGGCCGAATACGCCGCGCAACTGTTGAAGGAAGGCAAAGCCGCCGACCTCAACCAGAAACCGGTGGGCACCGGCCCGTTCGTGTTCAAGCGCTACCAGAAGGACTCGCAAATCCGCTACGCCGCCAACACGGCGTACTGGAAACCCGAAGACGTCAAAATCGACAACCTGATTTTCTCGATCACCCCGGACGCCGCCGTACGCTTGCAAAAACTCAAGGCAGGCGAATGCCAGGTCAGTGGCTACCCACGCCCGGCCGACATCGAAGTGATGGAAAAAGACTCGAACCTGCGCGTGCTCAAACAAGCCGGTTTCAACCTCGGCTTCCTCGCCTACAACACCACTCACCCGCCACTCGACCAGCTCAAAGTGCGGCAGGCACTGGACATGGCCATCGACAAACTGGCGATCATCAAAGCCGTTTACCAAAGCGCCGGCCAACTGGCCCAAAACGCCTTGCCGCCGGCGCAATGGTCGTATGACCCGAACATCAAGGATGCTCCGTACGACCCGGTCAAAGCGCGGGCGCTACTGAAAGAAGCCGGGGTTGCACCGGGTACAACCATCAATCTCTGGGCGATGACGGTGCAGCGCGCCTCGAACCCGAATGCGCGAATGTCGGCACAAATGATCCAGCAGGACTGGGACAAGATCGGCATCAAGGCCAACATCGTCAGTTACGAATGGGGCGAGTACATCAAGCGCGCCAAGAATGGCGAACACGACGCGATGATCTATGGTTGGACAGGTGACAACGGCGACCCGGACAACTGGCTCGGCGTGCTCTACAGCTGCGCGGCAGTGAAAGGCAGCAACTACGCCAAATGGTGCGACCCGGCATACGACAAACTGGTGCAGCAGGCCAAGGTCTCCACCGACAAGGCGCAACGGGTAAAACTGTATCAACAGGCGCAACTGATCCTTAAACAGCAGGTGCCGATCACGCCGATTGCCAACTCCACGGTGTTCCAGCCGCTGCGCAAGGAAGTCACTGACTTCCGCATCAGTCCGTTCGGGCTGACCCCGTTCTATGGCGTGGGTATAAATAAGTAACACCAAGCCCCAAGGCGGCGCGCACAACGTGACCCGCGCACCAATTTGGGGCCTCGTTTGCACCGTAAAAACCACCCGCAAACGGTCAAATGCGTCAGAAGTTACACAGATGCGACATTAAGGTACGTTCGTGCCACGCTTTGAGGCCAGCAGCCGCTCTGGATCTTGCAATGGGTATGGTCGCTGCATAAGTATCCGCAGGCACGACTCACGAGGTCGTACCTCAAATCAAAAAATGACAACAAATCATGAGGCCAACATGCTTAAACACGCGGTCATTCCGTTTTTAGTCGGCGCAGGCTTGTTAGCCTCCGCACCTTTCGCATCCGCTGCGACTAACCTGGTGTTCTGCTCCGAAGGGAGCCCGGCTGGATTCGACCCAGGCCAATACACCACCGGAACCGACTTCGACGCCTCAGCCGAAACCATGTTCAACCGCCTGACCCAGTTCGAGCGCGGCGGCACCGCCGTGATTCCTGGTCTGGCGACCAAGTGGGACATTTCCGAAGATGGCCTGACTTACACCTTCCACCTGCGTGAAGGCGTCAAGTTCCACACCACCCCGTATTTCAAGCCGACTCGTGAGTTCAACGCCGACGACGTGCTGTTCACCTTCAATCGCATGATTAACAAGGATGACCCGTTCCGTAAGGCGTACCCGACCGAATTCCCGTACTTCACCGACATGGGGATGGACACCAACATCACCAAGATCGATAAAGTCGACGACCACACCGTCAAGTTCACGTTGAAAGAAGTCGATGCCGCGTTCATCCAGAACATGGCCATGAGCTTCGCCTCGGTTCAGTCCGCTGAATACGCAGCGCAGCTGTTGAAAGAAGGCAAGGCAGCCGACATCAACCAGAAACCGGTCGGCACCGGCCCGTTCGTGTTCAAGAGCTACCAGAAAGACTCCAACATCCGCTACACCGGCAACAAGGACTACTGGAAGCCTGACGACGTGAAGATCGACAACCTGATCTTCGCCATCACCACCGACCCGTCGGTACGTATCCAGAAGCTGAAAAAGAACGAGTGCCAGATCACCCTGTTCCCGCGTCCAGCGGATCTCGCGGCCCTCAAGGCCGACAAGACCCTGAAGATGCCTGACCAGGCCGGTTTCAACCTGGGCTACATCGCCTACAACGTGATGGACAAGGTCAAAGGCAGCAACGAACCGAACCCGCTGGCTGACCTGCGCGTGCGCCAGGCGCTGGACATGGCCGTGAACAAGCCACAGATCATCGACTCGGTTTACCAGGGCGCCGGCCAGTTGGCCGTCAACGCCATGCCGCCGACCCAGTGGTCTTACGACACCACCATCAAGGACGCCAAGTACGACCCTGAGAAAGCCAAACAGCTGCTCAAGGAAGCCGGCGTCAAGGAAGGTACCGAGATCGTGCTGTGGGCGATGCCGGTGCAGCGTCCGTACAACCCGAACGCCAAGCTGATGGCTGAAATGCTCCAGTCCGACTGGAAGAAGATCGGCCTGAACGTGAAGATCACCAGCTACGAGTGGGGCGAGTACATCAAGCGCTCCAAAGGTGGCGAGAACCAGGCCATGATCATTGGCTGGAGCGGTGACAACGGTGACCCGGACAACTGGCTGAACGTGCTGTTCGGCTGCGACTCGCTCAGCGGCAACAACTTCTCCAAGTGGTGCGACAAGAAGTTCGACGGCCTCGTCAAGGAAGCCAAGCGCACGACCGACCAGGCCAAGCGCACCGAACTGTACAAAGAGGCGCAACACGTCCTCAAAGATGCAGTCCCTATGACACCTATCGCTCACTCGACGGTGTACCAACCCATGCGCGCCAACGTGCAGGATTTCAAGATCAGCCCATTCGGCCTGAACTCCTTCTACGGCGTCAGCGTCAGCAAATAAGGCACGGCGACGGCGACGTTTTTAACGTCGCCGTTGTTTTTCCTGCCGGGAAGTTAGGAATTTGCCTACATCCAAATCCGCTGCGGATGACTGCATCGGTATAGGACGTGTCGCCTTTTCCTACGAGTATTCAGGCAATTACGCATTTACTGCCAGACCCACGGCCCCTACCGTCGGGATCCGACCAGTTTCTGCGTGGGCCACCGGCTTGCCGTACGCACTGGATTGAGCTCAATGCGACCACACCGTCTCCGGATGAGACTGCGGCGCATTGCACAACACTAAAAAAGAGGGAGCGTCATATGCGCCATACCTTGGTTTTTTCCGCATTGCTGGGCGCCGGCCTGTTGGCCGCCACGTCCGCCAGTTACGCCGCCAGCAACAGCCTGGTGTTCTGTTCCGAAGGCAGTCCCGCTGGTTTTGATACCGCGCAATACACGACGGCGACGGACAACGACGCCGCCGAGCCGCTGTATAACCGTCTGGTGGAATTCGAAAAAGGCGCAACCAATGTCGTCCCAGGCCTGGCAACCAAGTGGGATATTTCCGAGGATGGTCTCAAGTACACCTTTCACCTACGTGAAGGTGTGAAATTTCATACCACGCCTTATTTCAAACCGACCCGCGATTTCAACGCCGACGACGTGCTGTTCACGTTTAACCGCATGCTCGATCCGCAACAGCCCTTCCGTAAGGCTTATCCGACCGAGTTTCCGTATTTCAACGGGATGAGCCTGAACAAGAATATCGCCAAGGTCGAAAAGACCGGGCCACTGACCGTGGAGTTCACGCTCAACAGCGTCGACGCCGCGTTCATCCAGAACATCGCCATGAGCTTCGCGGCCATCCTGTCCGCCGAATACGCCGACAAACTGCTGGCAGAAGGCAAGCCGAGCGACATCAATCAGAAGCCGGTCGGCACCGGGCCGTTCGTGTTCAAGAGTTATCAGAAAGACTCGAACATTCGTTACACCGGTAATAAACATTACTGGGACCCGAGCCGGGTCAAACTCGACAACCTGATCTTCGCGATCAACACCGATGCTTCGGTCCGTGTGCAGAAACTCAAGGCCAACGAGTGCCAGATCACCCTGCATCCGCGTCCGGCCGATGTCGATGCGCTGAAGAACGATCCGAAACTGCAACTGATCTCCAAGCCGGGTTTCAACCTCGGCTACATCGCCTACAACGTGCGCCACAAGCCTTTCGACCAGCTCGAAGTGCGCCAGGCGCTGGACATGGCGGTGAATAAACAAGGGATTCTCAACGCCGTTTACCAAGGCGCCGGCCAACTGGCCGTCAACGCCATGCCGCCGACCCAGTGGTCCTACGACGATACAATCAAGGACGCCGCCTACAACCCGGAAAAAGCCAAAGAGCTGCTCAAGGCTGCCGGCGTGAAAGAAGGCACCGAGATCACCCTGTGGGCGATGCCGGTGCAGCGTCCGTACAACCCCAACGCCAAATTGATGGCCGAAATGCTCCAGGCGGACTGGGCGAAAATCGGTCTGAAGGTGAAGATCGTCAGCTACGAATGGGGCGAATACATCAAGCGCACCAAGAACGGCGAGCACGACATCAGCCTGATCGGCTGGACCGGTGACAATGGTGACCCGGACAACTGGCTCGGCACGCTGTACAGCTGCGACGCCATTGGCGGCAACAACTACTCCATGTGGTGCGATCCGGCGTACGACAAGCTGATCAAACAGGCCAAAGTCGTCACCGACCGCGACCAGCGCACCACGCTCTACAAACAGGCACAGCAATTGCTCAAGCAGCAAGTGCCGATCACGCCTGTCGCCCACTCGACGGTCAACCAGCCGTTAAGCGCCAGGGTTGAAGGCTTCAAGGTCAGCCCCTTCGGTCGCAATGTGTTTTCAGGCGTCAGTATCGATTAACCCAGCCGAATAGCCGCAACGCTGAGGGGGACCGTCTATCCCCCTCTCGCAAGCGCTTTGCCGAAATTCGCCAATCCGGCCTTTTGCAAACGTTTGCGGTGTGTAAATGAGTTCTAAACCAATAACCGGCCAACCCAAAAAAGCCGGCATAAAAAGAAAGTAAAGGAGCTTCACCCATGAAACTGAGCAGCACCGCGATACTGGCTCTGGCCATTAGCAGCATCACCGCCGGAGCCCACGCTGAAACAGTCAGCCAGGACTTCATGCCGACGCAACTGGCCAGCACCAACGCCCAGTCCGAAGCCAAAGGTTTTATCGATGGCCAGAGCCTGTCGGGTTCGACCCGCAACTGGTACGCCAACGAAGAAAAAAAGCGCGGCGGCACCTTCAAGTATGAGCGTCACGGCGAAACCCTGAACGGTTCGCGCCGGATCAACTGGGTTCAGGGCACCATCCTGAACTACACCTCGGGCTTCACCCAGGGCACCGTGGGTTTCAGCACCGAAGTCGCGGCCTACAACGCCATCGCGCTGGATCGCAGTCGCGAAGACATCAAGGGCGGTTCCAACCGTACCCTCGCCCACTCCAACGGCGATGCGGTTGACCAGTGGAGCAAACTGGGCCTGGCCAACGTCAAGGCACGGATCTCCAACACCACCCTGACCGCCGGCCGCATGAACTTCAGCAGCCCGATCGTCGACGTCATCGGCAACCGTCCATTGCCTTCGAGCTTCGAAGGTGTGGCGATCCACAGTGAAGAATTCGACAACCTGTCGTTCGACCTCGCCACCTTCGACCGCGTGTCGCCACGTACCGAACAGAGCCTGTCGAAATTCCGTACCGAATACAGCAACACCGGCGTTGAAACCGATCACGTCAACACCGCCGGCGTGAACTACCAGCCGCTCAAGAGCCTGAAAACCAGCCTCTACGCGACCCAGGCTGAAGACTTCTGGAACCAGTACTACTTCGGCGCCACTCACGAACTGGGCGACAGCTCGGTACTGAGCCTGACCACCGGCCTGAACTACTACAAGACCGTCGACGAAGGCAAAAAGCTGATGGGCGAGATCGACAACGACACCTACTCGCTGTCGTTCGGTCTGACTCACCAGGCGCACACCCTGACCTTCTCGTATCAGGAAGTGAACGGTAACGAGTACTTCGACTACCTGCACGAAACCAACGGTATCTACCTGGCCAACTCCCTGCTGTCCGACTTCAACGGACCGAACGAGAAATCCTTCCAGATCGCCTACGGCATCAACATGGCCGAATACGGCATTCCGGGCCTGAAGTTCAACGCCTACAGCGCTCGCGGCTGGGGCATCGACGGTACTCACTACGTCGGCACTGCTTACGATGTCCGCAACATGGACGGCGAGCACCACTACGAATACGGCATCGGTTCTTCTTACGCCGTGCAAAGCGGCCCGCTCAAGGCCACGACTATCCGCGCGACCTACACCACCCACCGCGCCAGCGAAAACCAGGCTGACGGCAGCATCAACGAGTTCCGTCTCGTGACCACCATTCCGTTCAACATCCTGTAAAAACCGCCAACCGACGGCTGACTCATGATGAGTCGGCCGTTCGGTTTTTGTCTTCAACCGATTGCAGAGGGTTATCGATGAAAATGCTTCCCCTACGTGCGGCCGTCGCTGCCGCGTTGTTGAGCGCCGCCATCGGCGTCTCGGCCAAACCCTTGGTGGTCTGCACCGAAGCCAGTCCGGAAGGCTTCGACATGGTCCAGTACACAACTGCAGTCACTGCCGATGCGGTGGCCGAAACCATCTTCAACCGTCTGGCGGACTTCAAGCCCGGCACCACCGAGGTGATTCCGGCGCTCGCCGAATCCTGGGACATCAGTGAAGACGGCCTGACCTACACGTTCCACCTGCGCAAAGGCGTCAAGTTTCACACCACCGAATACTTCAAGCCGACCCGCGACATGAACGCCGACGACGTGGTCTGGAGCTTCCAGCGTCAGCTGGACCCGAATCACCCGTGGCACAAACTGTCGAGCGTGGGCTTCCCGTACTTTGAAAGCATGGGCTTCAAAGAACTGCTCAAAAGCGTAGAAAAAGTCGACGACAACACGGTCAAGTTCAACCTGACCCGCCGCGAAGCGCCGTTCCTGGCCGACATCGCCATGGCGTTCTCCTCGATCTACCCGGCCGAATACGCCGACCAGTTGCTCAAGGCCAACAAGACCGGCGACCTCAACAACAAGCCTGTCGGCACCGGCCCGTTCATCTTCCAGCGTTATGCCAAGGATGCGCAGGTGCGCTTCAAGGCCAACCCGGACTACTTCCGTGGCAAGCCACCGGCCGACGCGTTGATCCTGGCGATCGCCACCGACAACAACGTGCGCCTGCAGAAGCTCAAGGCCAACGAGTGCCAGATCGCCCTGTATCCGAAACCGGATGACATCCCGAGCATCAAGAAAGACAGCAACCTGAAAGTCGACGAGCTGGACGCGATGACCGTCTCGTACATCGCCATGAACACCCAGCACAAATACATGAACGACGTGCGCGTGCGTAAGGCCATCGACATCGCCTTCGACAAGGAAGCCTACGTCAACGCCCTGTTCGGCAAAGGCAACGCCTCGGTTGCGGTCAACCCGTACCCGCCGACCCTGCTGGGTTATAACCACGACCTGAAGAACCCGCCTCGCGATCTGGACAAGGCCCGCGCCCTGCTCAAGGAAGCCGGGGTTCCGGAAGGTACGGTGTTTACCCTGTTTACCCGTAACGGCGGCGGTCCGACCAACCCCAATCCGATGCTCGGCGCACAGATGATGCAGGCTGACCTGGCGAAAGTCGGGATCAAGATCGACATCCGCGTGATGGAATGGGGCGAAATGCTCAAGCGTGCCAAGGCCGGCGAACACGATATGGTGTCGGCCGGATGGGCGGGCGACAACGGCGACCCGGACAACTTCCTGACGCCTATGCTCAGTTGTGAAGCGGCCAAGAACGGCGAGAACTACGCGCGCTGGTGCAATGAGAAATTCCAGGCGCTGCTGGACGAAGCACGGGCTAAAGTAGATCCGGCCGAACGTGCGAAACTCTACGAGCAAGCCCAGGTCCTGTTTAATCAGGACCAGCCATGGATCAGCATGGCCCACACCCGGATGTTTACCGCAATGCGCAACAACGTAGAGGGTTATCACATCAGCCCTCTCACCACTAATAACTTCGCCACTACCCAGGTGAAGTAGATAAGAAACTCCCGGCCTCCCTGACCCCAGGGAAGCCGGGCACGCCTAACCGGCTGATGAGGTACCACACACGATGTTTAGTTTTATTGCCCGCCGACTGGGGTTGTTGATCCCCACGTTTTTCGGCATCACCTTGCTGACTTTCGCGTTGATTCGCATGATTCCGGGCGACCCCGTGGAAGTGATGATGGGCGAACGTCGGGTCGACCCCGAAATGCACGCTCAGGCAATGGAACGCCTAGGTCTGAACAAGCCACTGTATGCCCAGTACCTGGACTACATCGGCAAACTGGCCCACGGCGATCTCGGCGAATCCCTGCGCACCCGTGAGAGCGTATGGACCGAGTTCACCTCCCTTTTCCCGGCGACCCTGGAACTGTCCATGGCCGCCCTGCTGTTCGCCGGCATCCTGGGCCTGTTGGCCGGGGTGATTGCGGCCCTCAAGCGAGGATCCCTGTTCGACCATGGGGTGATGGGTATCTCCCTGGCGGGGTACTCGATGCCGATCTTCTGGTGGGGCCTGATCCTGATCATGTTCTTCTCGGTGAGCCTGGGCTGGACCCCGGTGTCCGGGCGGATCGACCTGCTCTATGACATCGAGCCGCGCACCGGTTTCATGCTGATCGACACGCTGCTGGCCGATGACATGGGTGCGTTTCTCGACGCCCTGCATCACCTGATCCTGCCGGCCATCGTGCTCGGCACCATTCCGCTGGCCGTGATCGCGCGGATGACCCGTTCGTCGATGCTCGAAGTGCTGCGTGAGGACTACATCCGCACCGCCAAGGCCAAAGGCCTGTCGCCGTCGCGCGTGGTGTTCGTGCACGGTCTGCGTAACGCGCTGATTCCGGTACTCACCGTGGTCGGTCTGCAAGTCGGCACCCTGCTGGCCGGTGCGGTCCTGACCGAAACCATCTTCTCCTGGCCCGGTATCGGTAAATGGCTGATCGAAGCCATCGGCGCCCGGGACTACCCGGTTGTGCAAAACGGCATCCTGTTAATCGCCTGCCTGGTGATTCTGGTCAACTTCGTAGTGGACATCCTCTACGGCTTTGCCAACCCACGCATCCGTCATCAGCGCTGAGGTCCATACCATGAGCACTCCAACATCCTCAGTAGCCACTTCCGCCCCAAACGCGGATCAAAGCCTGCTGTACCCGTCTCCGTACAAAGAATTCTGGCAAGCCTTCTCCAAGAACAAGGGCGCGGTGGCCGGCCTGCTGTTCATGCTGCTGATCATCTTCTGCGCGATCTTCGCGCCATGGGTCGCGCCGCATAACCCGAGCGAGCAATACCGTGACTTCCTGCTGACGCCGCCGGCATGGCTGGAAGGCGGGCAGTTGCAGTTCCTGCTCGGCACCGATGAACTGGGCCGTGACCTGCTGTCGCGTCTGATCCAGGGTTCGCGCCTGTCGCTGCTGATCGGCCTGTCGTCGGTGGTGATGTCGCTGATCCCGGGGATTCTGCTGGGTCTGTTCGCCGGTTTCTTCCCGAAGATGATCGGCCCGACCATCATGCGTCTGATGGACATCATGCTGGCCCTGCCGTCGCTGCTGCTGGCGGTGGCGATCGTCGCCATCCTCGGCCCAGGCCTGATCAACACCGTGATCGCCATTGCTGTGGTATCGCTGCCGTCCTACGTGCGTCTGACCCGTGCTGCGGTGATGGGCGAACTGAACCGCGACTACGTGACCGCTGCGCGCCTGGCCGGTGCCGGCCTGCCACGCCTGATGTTCATCACCGTGCTGCCCAACTGCATGGCACCGCTGATCGTTCAAGCGACCCTGAGCTTCTCTTCGGCGATTCTCGACGCGGCGGCGCTGGGCTTCCTCGGCCTTGGCGTACAACCGCCAACCCCTGAGTGGGGCACCATGCTGGCCTCGGCCCGCGACTACATCGAACGCGCTTGGTGGGTGGTGAGCCTGCCTGGTTTGACCATTTTGCTCAGCGTGCTGGCAATCAACTTGATGGGCGACGGCCTGCGCGATGCGCTGGACCCGAAACTCAAGAACGCCGCCTGAGGAGATTCCCATGTCACTGCTAGAAATCAAGAATCTCAACGTTCGCTTCGGCGACAAGACCGCGACGCCCGTTGTCGACGGCCTCGACCTGAAAGTCGACAAGGGCGAAGTACTGGCCATCGTTGGCGAATCGGGCTCGGGTAAATCCGTGACCATGATGGCGCTGATGGGCCTGATCGAGCATCCCGGCATCGTCACCGCCGACTCGCTCAGCTTTGACGGCAAGGACATGCTCAAGCTGAGCAATCGTCAGCGTCGGCAAATCGTCGGCAAAGACCTGTCGATGGTGTTCCAGGACCCGATGACCGCGCTCAACCCGAGCTACACCGTCGGTTTCCAGATCGAAGAAGTGCTGCGCCTGCACCTGAAGATGTCCGGCAAGCAAGCGCGCAAACGCGCCATCGAGCTGCTGGAAAAAGTTGAAATCCCGGGCGCCGCCAGCCGCATGGACGCCTACCCGCACCAACTGTCCGGCGGTATGAGCCAGCGTGTGGCGATTGCCATGGCGATTGCCGGTGAGCCGAAACTGCTGATCGCCGACGAACCGACCACTGCTTTGGACGTGACGATTCAGGCGCAGATCATGGACCTGCTGCTGGCGTTGCAGAAAGAACAGAACATGGGCCTGGTGCTGATCACCCACGACCTCGCGGTCGTGGCCGAAACCGCCCAACGCGTGTGCGTGATGTACGCGGGGCAAGCCGTTGAAGTCGGTCAGGTGCCCCAACTGTTCGACATCCCGGCGCACCCCTACAGCGAAGCGCTGCTCAAGGCGATTCCCGAGCACAGCCTCGGCGCCTCGCGCCTGTCGACCCTGCCGGGCATCGTTCCAGGCCGCTACGACCGTCCGCAGGGTTGCCTGCTGTCGCCGCGCTGCCCGTACGTGCAAGACAGCTGCCGTGCGCAGCGTCCGAGCCTTGACCCGAAAGCCAACAGCCTCGCCCGCTGCTTCTACCCGCTGAACCAGGAGGTGGCGTAATGGCCGTCGTACTTACCGCCCGCGACCTGACCCGTCATTACGAAGTCTCCCGTGGCCTGTTCAAGGGCCATGCGACCGTGCGCGCACTGAACGGCGTGTCGTTCGAGCTGGAGGCCGGCAAGACCCTCGCCGTGGTCGGCGAGTCGGGCTGCGGCAAATCCACCCTCGCCCGCGCCCTGACGCTGATTGAAGAGCCGTCGTCCGGTTCCTTGAAAATCGCCGGCCAGGAAGTCGCCGGTGCCGACAAGGCCCAGCGCAAACAGCTGCGCAAAGACGTGCAGATGGTGTTCCAGAGCCCGTACGCATCGTTGAACCCACGGCAGAAAATCGGTGATCAGCTGGCTGAACCTTTGTTGATCAACACCAACCTGTCGGCGACCGAACGTCGCGAGAAAGTCCAGGCGATGATGAAGCAGGTGGGCTTGCGTCCCGAGCACTATCAGCGCTATCCGCACATGTTCTCCGGCGGTCAGCGCCAGCGCATTGCGCTGGCCCGGGCGATGATGCTGCAACCGAAAGTGCTGGTGGCGGACGAACCGACCTCGGCGCTGGACGTGTCGATTCAGGCGCAGGTGCTCAACCTGTTCATGGATCTGCAGCAGGAGTTCAACACGGCTTACGTGTTCATTTCGCACAACCTGGCGGTGGTGCAACACGTGGCCGATGACGTGATGGTGATGTACCTCGGTCGCCCGGTGGAACTGGGCCCGAAAAACGACATCTACGAGCGCCCGCTGCACCCTTACACCCAGGCACTGCTGTCGGCGACCCCGACCATTCACCCGGACCCGAACAAGCCGAAAATCAAGATCGTCGGCGAACTGCCCAACCCGCTGAACCCGCCCGCTGGCTGCGCTTTCCACAAACGCTGCCCGTATGCGACCGAGCGCTGCAGCACGGAAGAGCCGGCGTTGCGCCAACTCGATAGCCGGCAGGTGGCTTGCCACTACGCCGAGCAGTTCCTCGACGGCGCGGCATAAGCAAATCCGGAGAGCGATACAAAACACTGTGGGAGCGAGCTTGCTCGCGAAGGCGCTGGATCATTCAACATAGATGTCGCCTGATACACCGCTTTCGCGAGCAAGCTCGCTCCCACAGGGATCGCATTTCAAACAGGGTGACTTGTTAACCAAACCCCTTCCGTCTCGATTGCGCATCAGTCGAGGCAGAAGGGGTTTTCTTTTGCCTGCGGTTTACGTCTGGCTGTCGCCTTCGTCGTCCGGATCATCGGTAGTCGAGTCGTCATCATCGGCGCTGCCACCCTGCCCCTGATCGCCCGGCTCGGATTCAGACTTGGCGAGCATCAAGCCGCTGTGCCCGACCTGGCCGTTAAAGGCCTGGGAATCGTGATCCTCGCACTCGGCCCAGGCCGTCGCGGTGCCGAGGGACAACATGACCATCACTTTCAACAGCAATAAAACCCGTAGCAATCTGCTTTTCATAGCGGACTCCATCCTTTTTCAGGTGAGACATGCGTGCCTGACTGGCGCTGTGTGAAATCTAGTTCCGATCCATCGGGTTCACCAGATAGGACGTCGACGGGCAGGCAGAAATGCCCTGCGCAGACAGACAGGTTTCGAATAACGTCTATCGCGGGATCAGCTAAGCGGACGGGTCGCTTGCCACGTCAAGGGAATCGACATCAGTACCAACACGGTGCTGCTCAGCCAGACACTGTGGCCGCCGAACTGACCGTACAACTGAGCGCTGAGCACCGGCGACAACAACGCGCTGGCACTCCAGCTCATAAAGAACAGGCCAAAGTACTGACCGCTTTTGCCACTCTGGGCAAACTGCATCACCAGCACATTCAGCGGCGGCATGAACAACGCTTCACCCAAAGTCCAGATCAGCGTCGACAGACAGACGAACGCCAGCCCGGAACCGAACGGCAACATGCCCAAACCGACGGCCAGCAACAAACTCCCTGCGAGCATTTGCCACCGCGTCCCCCAACGCTCGCCGCAGTGCGACAGGGGAATCTGCAGCGCGATCACCAGCAACGCATTGAGCCCGAACTGCCAGCCGATCGCCTCGGTGCTCAACTGGTAGTAATCGCGCAGATAGTTACCCAGCGTGCTGTAGACCGTGTCGAAGGCGATGCCGAGCACGGCCGTCGCTGCCAGCAACCACAGGAACGGTTTGTCACGAAACGGCCCACCCGCCCCACCTGTACCGCTCGTGGATGGCTCGTCATTGATCAGCACCGGCCGCTGCCACGTGGTGCGAACAAACCACAGTAACGCCAGCAACGTCATCGCCGCACTGCCAAAAAATACCCAGCGAAAATCCGTCTGCGCCAACACCCCTCCCGCCACGCCCGCGGCGGCCATGCCGAGGTTGCGCGCAACGCGACTCAAAGCCTGCGCACGCGAACGCTGCGCCACTTCGCAATATTCCATGATCAGGCGCTGATGCAGCGTGCGAATGGCGCCATCAATGGCTCCGCTGAGCAACAGCAATGCCGCGAGCAACGGCACTTGCGTCACCAGCCCCAGCAGAATCAACACCCACACCGAAACAAAGAACAACGTCGCGGTCAGCCGCGCCGTACGCACATGATCACTGAGCCAGCCACCGAGCATCGAGCCGACCAGCAACCCCGCACCATACGCCGACAGCAACCAGCCCACGGTCTCAATCGCCAGCCCCAACTCCTGACGCAGGTACAACGCCATGAACAGCTTGACCATGCTACTCAGGCGATTGATGAACAGCAGCGCACCGAGCACCCAGGCCATCACACCGAAATAACTGCCGAGGCGCAGCAGGTGAGTCAGTCGACTCGTCATTCCATTGACCTCTCAAAGCGACTTGCGTGGAGCTGGAACACTAACGATCAGCATGCCGTTTGTCGCGTTCGGAACATCGTGATCACAAAATCGGAGCCGAAGATCAAAAGCCCCTCACCCTAACCCTCTCCCGGAGGGAGAGGGGACTGACCGCGGTGTTTGGGCGAACTACGCCGACGTGCGATACCGCGTTGAACTCAGGTTCTGAAAAGCAAACAAATCGGCCTCTCACCCTCCCAGAGAGAGGGGCTGATCGCGGTGTTTGAGAGAGCTACGCCGCCGTGCGATACCGAGTCGAACTCAGGTTCTGAAAAGCAAACAAATCGGCCTCTCATCCTCCCAGAGAGAGGGGCTGATCGCGGTGTTTGAGAGAGCTACGCCGACGTGCGATACCGAGTCGAACTCAGATTTTGAAAAGCCCACAAATCGGCTCCCTCTCCCTCGGGAGAGGGCTGGGCGGGCGGCGTTCCGATGAGGGGTAAATCCACCACAAATCCAAAGCCGAATACCCGTGCTCTTCACCACTCAATAGGCCGAGTGTCAGCTCGCCTGCTTTTGATCTTGATCCACGGGCGACGTCGGAAGGCTGAGTGGAGGGATTGATCCGGGCGTGGGAGCGCAGCGACCGTTTGGCGCAGCCAAACACAGCGAGAGGAGGTGCAGCGAAGCAAACCGTAGGCGCTGCGCCCGGATCGATCCCGCAGCGAAGGAACCCCGAGCCCCAGCGAGCGGGCCGCACGTAGGAGCAAGCGTTTTTTTGCTTACTTTTTTTAGGCGTTTGTAAAAAAAGTGAGTCGCCGTAAGGGCGAAACCGTAATCAGCAACACCCGCAGAAACGGATATACACCCAAACCCACCAAGCAAAAAAAAGCCCCCTAGGCACACACCGAGGGGGCTTTTCGAACAAACCAGCTCAACGCTTAGTGATGCTCACGCGTCGCACGGAACTTCACATCCGGCCAGCGCTCTTCCATCAACGCCAGGTTAACCCGCGTCGGCGCAAGGTAGGTCAGATGCCCACCGCCATCCAACGCCAGGTTTTCCACAGCCTTGTTGGAAAACTCCTCAAGCTTCTTCTTGTCGCTGCATTCAATCCAGCGCGCGGAGTAAACAGTGATCGGCTCATAAGAGCATTCAACCTTGTATTCCTCCTTCAAACGACTGGCGACCACATCGAACTGCAGCACACCCACGGCGCCAAGAATGATGTCGTTGCTGCGTTCCGGGAAGAACACCTGCGTTGCGCCCTCTTCGGCCAGCTGTTGCAGGCCCTGACGCAGTTGCTTGGACTTCAGCGGATCACGCAGACGCACGCGGCGGAACAGTTCCGGGGCGAAGTGCGGGATACCGGTGAAACCGAGGACTTCACCTTCGCTGAAGGTGTCGCCGATCTGGATCGTGCCGTGGTTGTGCAGGCCGATGATGTCGCCGGCGTACGCCTCTTCCAGCTGTTCACGCTCGGAGGAGAAGAACGTCAGGGCGTCGCCGATGCGCACGTCCTTGCCGGTACGCACGTGGCGCATCTTCATGCCTTTTTCGTACTTGCCCGAGCAGATGCGCATGAAGGCGATGCGGTCGCGGTGTTTCGGGTCCATGTTCGCCTGGATCTTGAAGATGAAGCCCGAGAACTTCTCTTCCACCGGCTCCACGGTGCGCTCGTTGGCGACACGGGCCAGCGGACGCGGTGCCCAGTCAACGACGGCATCGAGCACGTGGTCGACACCAAAGTTGCCCAGTGCAGTACCGAAGAACACCGGGGTCAGTTGACCGTCGAGGAATTCCTGCTGGTTGAACTCGTGGCAGGCGCCCTGCACCAGTTCCAGTTGTTCGAGGAAACGCTCGTACTCATCGCCCAGGTGCGCACGCGCTTCATCGGAGTCGAGTTTCTCGATGATCTTGGTTTCGGTGCGTTCGTGACCATGACCGGCGGTGTAGACAATGATGTAGTCGTCGGCCAGGTGGTACACGCCCTTGAAGTCGCGGTAGCAACCGATCGGCCAGGTGATCGGCGCTGCCTTGATCTTCAGCACGGCTTCGATTTCGTCGAGCAGTTCGATCGGGTCGCGGATGTCGCGGTCGAGTTTGTTGATGAAGCTGACGATCGGCGTGTCACGCAGACGGCAGACGTCCATCAGGGCGATGGTCCGTGGCTCTACACCTTTACCGCCGTCGAGAACCATCAATGCCGAGTCGACCGCCGTCAGGGTGCGGTAGGTGTCTTCGGAGAAGTCTTCGTGGCCCGGGGTGTCGAGCAGGTTGATCATGTGTTCGCGATACGGGAACTGCATGACCGACGTGGTAATGGAAATACCCCGTTGTTTCTCCATCTCCATCCAGTCGGATGTCGCATGGCGATCGGATTTACGGGATTTCACCGTACCGGCCACCGCAATCGCCTTGCCCATCAACAGGAGCTTTTCGGTGATCGTGGTTTTACCGGCATCGGGGTGGGAAATAATGGCGAAAGTGCGGCGTTTCGCGACTTCGGCGGCCTGGTTGGTCATGGGAAATCGCCTGGCGGTGATTCAAAAAAGGGCCGCGATTATAGCCCAACTCGATGCAATAACCGAACCGTTGAGCACATTAAGGGTGGCCAAATGCTGTCTCAGATGGGAACCTTTTAAAGCACGGAGACGTCCATCCCCTGTTACGACATTTCGTCAGGGGCTGAAAAATCAGCAAGTTAGCCTGACGTGGCTGCGCTCATGGCTCGCTTTCAGACCGCTTTTTGCCGGTGCTGAGGGAGCTGCTTCTCGCGAACGTTTATTCCCGGCAGCCAAGGCTTGGCATGCCACTCGGGAGAGCGTTCGCCGACTACAAAAAAAGGAGTCCGCCTGTGGCTATCCGCTATGGCAAAGGGCTGATGGGAGGTGCGGTGGTGATCGCGCTCCTGGCCCTGCTGGTCCACTGGATCGGCATCAACACGATCGAACACTACCGCGACGATTTGTTGTTTTACCTGCAAGCTCATCTGATTCTCGTCCTCGCTTCAATGCTGGCCGCCCTGGTCGTGGGCATCCCCGCCGGCATCTTCCTCAGTCGCCCGACCATGGTCGGCCGCGCTGAACGCTTCATGCAGATCTTCAATATCGGTAACACCGTGCCACCGCTGGCCGTACTGGCGATTGCCCTGGGGATTCTCGGCATCGGCAGTGGTCCGGCGATCTTCGCTTTGTTCCTCGCCTCCCTGTTGCCGATCGTGCGCAACACCTACGAAGGCCTGAAAAACGTCCAGGGCTCGCTGAAAGAAGCCGCCGTCGGCATCGGCATGACCCCGCGCCAGGTGCTGTGGAAAGTCGAATTGCCCAACGCCGTGCCGATCATCGTCGGTGGTGTGCGTGTCGCGCTGGCAATCAACGTCGGCACCGCGCCATTGGCGTTCCTGATCGGTGCGAACAGCCTCGGCAGCCTGATCTTCCCCGGCATCGCCCTGAACAATCAGCCGCAACTGCTGCTCGGCGCCGCGTGCACCGCGCTGCTGGCCCTGCTGCTCGATGGCGTCGTCACCCTCGCCAGCCGACTCTGGCTGGAACGCGGTTTGCGCCCGTCTTAAGGCTTTGTGAAGGAATACCTATGAAACGATTGAGCTTGATTCTGGGCTGTATCCTGCTGTTCGCAGGCGTCGCCCAAGCCGCTGAAAAACCGGTTATCCGCCTCGGCGCACGAGTCTTCACCGAACAGACCCTGCTCGCGGAAATCACCGCGCAATACCTGCGCAGCAAAGGTTACGACGCGCAGATCACCGGCGGCCTGGGCAGCAACCTGGCCCGCAGCGCCCACGAAAGCGGGCAACTGGACATGCTCTGGGAATACACCGGCGTGTCGCTGGTGGCCTACAACCATGTCACCGAAAAACTCGACAGCGAACAGTCCTACGCCCGGGTGAAAGAACTCGACGCGAAAAAAGGCCTGGTCTGGCTGACCCCGTCGAAATTCAGCAACACCTACGCCCTCGCCCTGCCGAAAAAAGTCGCCGAGGAGTACCCGCAGATCAACAACATCAGCCAGTTGAACGAGGTGTTGCAGGCTGAAGCCAAGACCAACCATCTGGTGGCGCTGGACACCGAGTTCGCCAACCGCTCTGACGGTCTGGACGGCATGGTCAAGCTCTACGGCATGAACCTGACCCGCAAGAACATCCGCCAGATGGACGCGGGGCTGGTCTACACCGCATTGCGTAACGGGCAAGTGTTTGCCGGTCTGGTCTACACCACTGACGGTCGCCTCAACGCGTTCGGCCTGAAACTGCTGGAAGACGACAAGCACTATTTCCCCGACTACACCGCCGCTCCGGTGGTGCGTCAGGCGTATCTCGACGCGCACCCGCAACTGGCCGAGCAACTCAAGCCACTGGCGGAGCTGTTCGACGACGAAACCATGCGCCAGCTCAACGCGCGGGTCGATGTCGATCACGAGAGCCCGTCGAAAGTCGCCGCCGATTTCCTGCGCCAGCATCCACTCAACTAAGGAGGAAAAGTCATGGAATTTCTGAACGCCTTTTCCCACCTCGACTGGCAGCAGGTGATGCACCTGACCTGGCAGCACATCACTCTGGTCGGCATCGCGGTGACGCTGGCGATCCTCATCGGCGTGCCGCTGGGGATCCTGATGACGCGTTTCCCGAGCCTCGCCGGTCCCTTGCAGGCCAGCGCCACGGTACTGTTGACGGTGCCGTCGATTGCCCTGTTCGGCCTGCTGCTGCCGTTCTACTCCAAGTTCGGCCAGGGTCTGGGGCCGATGCCGGCCATCACTGCGGTGTTCCTCTATTCGCTGCTGCCGATCATGCGCAACACCTACCTCGCCCTGACCGGCGTCGAACCGGGCATCCGTGAAGCCGCACGCGGCATCGGCATGACTTTCGGCCAGCGCCTGCGCATGGTCGAGCTGCCGATTGCGGTACCGGTGATCCTCGCCGGCGTGCGCACCGCCGTGGTGATGAACATCGGCGTGATGACCATCGCCGCGACCATCGGCGCCGGTGGCCTCGGCGTGTTGATCCTCGCCTCTATCAGCCGCAGCGACATGTCGATGCTCATCGTCGGCGCGCTGCTGGTCAGTCTTCTGGCGATCTTCGCCGACCTTCTCCTGCAGTGGCTGCAACGTACGCTGACTCCAAAAGGACTCCTCAAATGATCGAACTTCAAAACCTCAGCAAGACCTTCCAAAGCAACGGCAAAGATGTCAAAGCCGTGGACTCGGTAAGCCTGACCGTCAATGAAGGCGAAATCTGTGTGTTCCTCGGGCCATCGGGTTGCGGCAAAAGCACCACGCTGAAGATGATCAACCGCCTGATCAAACCGACCTCGGGCAAGATCCTGATCAACGGCGAAGACACCACCGACCTCGACGAAGTGACCCTGCGTCGCAACATCGGTTACGTGATCCAGCAGATCGGCCTGTTCCCGAACATGACCATCGAAGAGAACATCGTCGTCGTGCCGAAGCTGCTCGGCTGGGACAAACAGAAATGCCACGACCGCGCCCGCGAGTTGATGAGCATGATCAAGCTCGAACCCAAGCAGTATCTGCATCGTTATCCGCGTGAACTGTCCGGCGGCCAGCAACAACGGATCGGCGTGATCCGCGCATTAGCGGCGGATGCGCCGCTGTTGCTGATGGACGAGCCGTTCGGTGCGGTCGACCCGATCAACCGCGAAATGATCCAGAACGAGTTCTTCGAGATGCAACGGGCGCTGAACAAGACCGTGATCATGGTCAGCCACGACATCGACGAAGCGATCAAGCTGGGCGACAAGATCGCGATTTTCCGCGCCGGCAAACTGTTGCAGATTGATCACCCCGACACCCTGCTCGCGCATCCGGCGGACGATTTCGTCAGCAACTTCGTCGGCCAGGACAGCACACTCAAGCGTCTGTTGTTGGTGAAGGCAGAAGATGCGGCGGACAACGCACCGTCGGTGAGCCCGGAAACCCCGGTGGCCGATGCCCTGGAACTGATGGACGAGCATGACCGCCGCTACGTGGTCGTCACCTGTGCCGAGAACAAGGCGCTGGGCTATGTGCGTCGTCGCGATCTGCACCGCCAGACCGGCACCTGTGCGCAGTTCCTGCGCGAGTTCAACGCCACGGCGGCGTACGACGAGCATTTGCGCATCCTGTTGTCGCGGATGTACGAGTTCAACCGTTCGTGGCTGCCGGTGATGGATGCCGAGCGAGTGTTCCTTGGCGAGGTCACGCAGGAGTCGATTGCGGCTTATCTGAGCTCGGGTCGCTCGCGCGGGATGAAGACCAATATCGTCTCGCCTGCTGAAGCGGTAGTCGCCTAAAAAATACACAACCTGTGGGAGCGAGCTTGCTCGCGAAAGCGGAATATCAGTCAACAACGATGTCGACTGTGAAAATGCCTTCGCGAGCAAGCTCGCTCCCACAGGATCCGGGTGATTTTTTCTTCACTTATCAGGCGGAAAAGAATCTCAACACCGAATAAGCCCATAGTCTGTCTAAGGCGACCTTCGAAACAGCCAAAATCCCTCTCAAACCCCTCTCTCGCGGCCAACGTCGCCGATGTTGTCGCCATCACACTTACCCACGATTTAGCCGACAAAAGCCGCGAACGTGCAGGTATTTTTAACACTTGAAAATTCTCGGGGAACATCTGTCCGTCATCTCGGTCGGCTACAAAGAGTGATGAACGCGACGCACGTCAGAAGCGTGCAAAAACGCGACATTTTTAGTTGATCTCACGCCCCTCACGCCCTAAAGTTCGCGCCGAACGTCCATGCTGGAAACGATCCATCCGGCTCAAGTACTGACGACGAGACAGCAAGGCCAAGGGCAACGCCCCATGGCCTTTTTGCTTTCGGCGACATGCCTTGGGAAGTAGGCGAACCAAAGTGGGGATACGGAGGACGTTCATTTGCACCCATTGTTTAACTTAGTTTGCCAGTAGGAGTTCCCAGCATGTCGATCCAGGTCGAAGACTATTTCGCGCGCGCTACATTCGACAAAATGAAGGCGTTCGCCGACAAACAGGAAACCCCGTTCGTGGTGATCGACACCGCGATGATCGCCCAGGCCTACGATGACCTGCGCGCCGGTTTCGAATTCGCCAAGGTCTACTACGCGGTCAAGGCCAACCCGGCCGTCGAGATCATCGACCTGCTCAAAGACAAAGGTTCGAGCTTCGACATCGCCTCGATCTATGAGCTGGACAAGGTGATGGATCGTGGCGTCAGCCCGGACCGTATCAGCTACGGCAACACCATCAAGAAATCCAAGGACATCCGCTACTTCTACGAGAAGGGCGTGCGTCTGTTCTCCACCGACTCCGAAGCCGACCTGCGCAACATCGCCAAGGCTGCACCGGGTTCGAAAGTCTATGTGCGCATCCTCACCGAAGGCTCGACCACGGCTGACTGGCCGCTGTCGCGCAAATTCGGCTGCCAGACCGACATGGCCATGGACCTGCTGATCCTCGCCCGCGACCTCGGCCTGGTGCCGTATGGCATCTCGTTCCACGTCGGTTCGCAGCAACGCGACATCAGCGTCTGGGACGCAGCGATCGCCAAGGTCAAAGTGATCTTCGAGCGTCTGAAAGAAGAAGACGGCATCCACCTGAAGCTGATCAACATGGGCGGCGGCTTCCCGGCCAACTACATCACCCGCACCAACAGCCTGGAAACCTACGCCGAAGAAATCATCCGCTTCCTGAAGGAAGACTTCGGTGATGACCTGCCGGAAATCATTCTCGAACCGGGCCGTTCGCTGATCGCCAACGCCGGCATCCTGGTCAGCGAAGTGGTATTGGTTGCACGCAAGTCGCGCACTGCCGTCGAGCGCTGGGTCTACACCGATGTGGGCAAGTTCTCCGGCCTGATCGAAACCATGGACGAAGCGATCAAGTTCCCGATCTGGACCGAGAAGAAAGGCGAGATGGAGGAAGTGGTGATCGCCGGCCCAACTTGCGACAGCGCCGACATCATGTACGAAAACTACAAATACGGCCTGCCGCTGAACCTGGCAATCGGTGATCGTCTGTACTGGCTGTCGACCGGTGCGTACACCACCAGTTACAGCGCCGTAGAGTTCAATGGCTTCCCGCCGTTGAAGTCGTTCTACGTGTAAGCGCTGAAGCCGTAATGCAAAAAGCCCATGACGTGTCATGGGCTTTTTTGTGTCTGTGCGTTCGGCTTGAAGTTTTGCGGGGTACTTGAGACCGAGGCCCCTCACCCCAGCCCTCTCCCAGAGGAGAGGGAGCCGACCGCGGTGTAAAGCGTCATTCACCGACCGGAAATACCGCGTCGCTTATGGATTAGGCAAAGCACTCTCAGGTCGGCGTTCTTATCAAGCATCCCCCAATCAGTCCCCTCTCCCTCCGGGAGAAGGAGCCGACCGAGGTGTAGCACGTCACGCACCGACCGGAAAGACCGCGTCGCTTATGGATTCGGCAAAGCACTCTCAGATCGGCGCACCTCTCAAGCATCCCCCAATCAGTCCCCTCTCCCTCCGGGAGAGGGTTAGGGTGAGGGCTTGCGAATTCAGACGCGCTGCAACTCTGCATATCGAATCGCGAACTGCGCAGCCATCCCTTGGATTCTGGGATCGGGCGCACTCGACAGTGTTTGACTCGCCACCCGCAGAAAATTCAGATTGCCGCCGGCCAAGGCTTTCTCAAGCCAATCGAGCGCCTCATCAATCCGTCCTTCCCCCGCCAACACCGCCGCGAAACTGAACTGCCCGCGAAAATCCCCGCCTTCAGCCGAACGTCGATACCACTCACGTGCCGCAGCAGGATCCGCCGGGCACACCTGCCCTTCTTCCAGATACCGCCCCAGCAGATTCATTGATTTCGCATGACCCCATTCAGCCGCGCGCCGATACAGCGCCAGCGCCTGTTGATGATCCACCGCCACCCCGCGCCCGGTCGCGAGCAGATTGGCCAGGTTGTACATCGCCCAATCCAGCCCGGCATTCGCTGCGATCCGATAATGCCGCGCCGCAATTGCCGCATCCGCCGCACAGCCCCAACCGTGCTCGTGGCAGCGCCCGAGCATGTTGCGCGCCATCAGGTGACCTTGCCCGGCAGCGATGCCGAACCAGCGCAGTGCCAGCGGTTGATCCTGGGCGATGCCCTGACCGTCGAGCAGGATTTGCCCGAGCAATGCCTGCGCTTCAACTTCACCCTCACCCGCCGCCAGCAAAATCGCCTGCGCGGCACGGGCCGGGGTTTCTTCGAGCATGGCGCTGAGTTGCGCAGCGTCGAGGACTTCCTCGCGGCGGAGTTGAAAACTCATACCTCGACCCAGCGCCGCAGCAGGTTGTGATACGTGCCGGTGAGGCGGATCAACGCAGGGTGATCTGGCATGTCCCGGGTCAGTTGCTGGATCGCCCCGTCCATCTCGAACAGCAACGCACGCTGACTGTCTTCGCGCACCAGGCTTTGCGTCCAGAAGAACGACGCATAGCGTGCGCCACGGGTGACGGCATTGACCTTGTGCAGGCTGGTGCCGGGGTACAACACCATGTCGCCGGCCGGCAACTTCACCCGTTGCGTGCCGAAAGTGTCCTGAATCTCCAGCTCGCCGCCGTCATAATCCTCAGGCTCGCTGAAGAACAGCGTGGCCGACAGATCGGTACGCACCCGTTCGATGCTGCCCTTGGGCTGGCGCACGGCGTTGTCGATGTGGAAATCGAAACTGCCGCCGGCCGTGTAACAGTTCACTAACGGCGGGAAGACTTTGTGCGGCAGCGCGGCGGACATGAACAGCGGATTTTTCCACAGGCGTTCAAGCATCGCGGCGCCGATTTCCTTGGCCAGCGGATGACCTTCGGGCAGTTGCAGATTGTGCTTCGCCTTGGCCGACTGGAAGCCGGCGGTAATCTTGCCATCAGCCCAATCGGCCTGCTCCAGCGCCTCGCGGATACGCTGCACTTCGTCTTTCGCGAACAGTCCGGGGATGTGCAGCAGCATGGCAATGTCACCTGATGGCAAAGAGGCGGCAATGGTATTGATTCTTATTGACTGTGTAAAACCCGAGAGACGAATGAACTGGCAAAAACCGTAAGGTTAAATTGTAAAGAATGTAAATTCAGTGCGAATAACAATGTTTCGCAATTGATACGAATACCTGTTTACCCTATATTCCGCCGCCTCAAATCCTTGGGGAGGGGAATAAAAATGGCACGTCAACACGCACAATTACCGGTCAGTTCACCACGTCTGCTCGCCTCTGCAATCGGTGTGGCAATCACCGCCGGCTCCGCTGGTCACATGGTGTTCGCCGCAGAAAAACCCGACAGCAAAGCCACCGGCAATGCCATCGCCCTGGACGCCACCTCGATCACGGGCGAAGCCCAGGACTCGACGTCCTATCAGGTCGAGAAAGCCTCCTCACCCAAGTACACCGCGCCGCTGGTCGACACGCCGCGCTCGGTCACCGTCATTCCGCAACAAGTCCTGAAAGACACCGGCGCGCTGAACATGCAGGACGCCCTGCGCACCGTGCCGGGCATCACCTTCGGCGCCGGTGAAGGCGGCAACCCGCAGGGCGATCGCCCGTTCATTCGCGGCTTTGACGCCCAAGGCGACACCTACCTCGACGGTGTGCGCGACACCGGTTCGCAGAGCCGCGAGATCTTCGCCGTGGAAAACATCGAAGTCAGCAAGGGCCCGAACTCTGCCATTGGCGGTCGCGGCGCGGCGGGCGGCAGCATCAACCTGGTGAGCAAGAAAGCGCACTTGGGCAATTCGTTCGACGGCGGCTTCACCTGGGGCTCCGACCAGACCCAGCGCTACACCCTCGACGGCAACTACCAGTTCAGCGACACCGCTGCTGGCCGGCTGAACCTGATGAGCCACGAAAGCAACGTCGCCGGTCGCGACAAGGTCGACTACGACCGCTGGGGCATCGCCCCGTCGCTGGCGTTCGGCCTGGGCACCGACACCCGCGTCAACCTCGATTACTACCACCTCGAAAGCAATGACACCCCGGATTCGGGCATCCCGTACACCATCCCGGCTGGCGGTTCGGCTGCACGCACCAAGTCCAACCCGGACAAGCCATACGCCGGTGGCGATCACAGCAACTTTTACGGTCTGGATCGCGACTTCCGCAAGGGCCGCACCGACACCGCGACCTTCGCCATTGAGCATGACCTGAGCGATTCGCTGACCATCAAGAACACCCTGCGCCACGGCACCAGCATGCAGGATTACATCCTCACCCAGCCGGACGACAGCAAGGGCAACGTCAACAATGGCAGCCTCTGGCGTCGGGCGAATACGCGGGTGAGCAACACCGAGACCACCACCAACCAGACTGACCTGTTCGGTAACTTCTACGTCGCCGGCTTCAAGAACAGCTTCTCCACCGGCGTCGAATACACTCGCGAGGAAAGCCAGAAGTCTTCATACAACGTCAACACTGACACTACCCCGCGCACCAGCGCCGCGACCAGCAACTGCACCCCGTCGATGATCGGCGCGTCCAGCGGCTACAACTGCACCTCGCTGTCGAACCCGAACCCGAACGATCCGTGGAACGGCGCGATCTCGCGCAACTACGCCGGCACCGACACCCAGGCCAACACTTACGCACTGTATGTGTTCGATACGCTGGAGCTGTCCGAGCAGTGGCTGGTGAACATGGGCCTGCGTTACGACCACTTCGACACCGACTACAAAACCTACAACGCTGCCGGCACCAACACGTCCAAGGGCGATGACACCAGCGAGTTCGTCACCGGTCAGTTCGGCGTCGTCTACAAGCCTGCGGAAAACGGCAGCATCTACGCCTCCTACGCCACCTCGGCCACGCCACCGGGCAACACCTTGGGCGAAGGTCAGGAAGGCAACCCGTTGGGCGGCACCCCGGATCGCAGCGGCAACCTGCTGAGCAGCGACATGGAGCCGGAAACCACCAAGAACTATGAAATCGGCACCAAGTGGGATCTGCTCAACGATCGCCTGTCGCTGACCGCTGACATCTTCCGCACCGAGAAAGAAAACGCTCGTGTGCAAGTCGACACCACGTCGTACGAAAACGCCGGCAAGACCCGCGTGCAAGGTATCGAGCTGTCGGCCAGCGGCAAAATCACTGACAAGTGGCAAGTGTTCGCCGGCTACGCCTTCATGGACAGCGAACAAGTCGACGGCGGCCCGATGGGCAAGGCCAACGATGGCAACGAACTGCCTAACACGCCGAAAAACAGCGCCAGCCTGTGGACCACTTACCAGGTCACGCCGAAGCTGACCCTCGGGGGCGGCGCGTTCTACGTCGACGACGTGTACGGCAGCGTGGCCAACACCACGATGGTCGATTCGTATGTACGTTATGACGCGATGGCCGCCTACAAGCTGACCAAGAACGTCGACCTGCAACTCAACGTGCAAAACCTGACCAACGAAACCTATTACGACAAAGCCTTCTCGACTCACTTCGCCAACCAGGCGGCGGGGCGTACGGCGCTGTTGAGCACCAACTTCCACTTCTAAGCAAGGTGGAACCTGTGAAACCTGTGGGAGCGAGCTTGCTCGCGAAAGCGCTGGGTCAGTCAGACTTCATGTCACTGACAGATTGCATTCGCGAGCAAGCTCGCTCCCACAGGTGATGTGATCAAAAGGCTTGGCCCCGTTCATTCCATTGAACGGGGCTTTTGTGCGTAATAAAGAACGCTTCTCGATAACCCACGGCATAATGCGCGCCGTGAAAACAACTTTCGAACGGACGACGAGTGACGTGTTGAAGAAAACCCTGTTCCAGTTGCACTGGTTTTTTGGCATCACCGCAGGCCTGGTACTGGCGCTGATGGGCATCACCGGCGCGGCCTATTCGTTTCAGGACGAAATCCTGCGGGCGCTGAACCCTTCCGTGCTGCAGGTGGAAAAACACGTTGCCGGCGTCCTGCCGCCCGTTGAACTGGTCGAGCGCATCGAAGCCACGTCCGGCAAGAAAGTCTCGATGCTCTGGGTCGAAACCGACAGCGGCAACGCAGCCAAGGTGTTCTTCACCCCGCCCAAAGGCGAGCGGCGTGGCGAGATGCGCTACTTCGATCCGTACACCGGCGAGTTCATGGGCAATGCGGTCGGCCAGGATTTCTTTGGCCTGATGCTGCAACTGCACCGTTTCCTCGCCATGGGCGACACCGGGCGTAACATCACCGGCGCCTGCACCCTGATCCTGTTGTTCTTCTGCCTCTCCGGCCTGTACCTGCGCTGGCCGCGCCAGTGGAACAGCTGGCGCGTGTGGCTGACCCTCGACTGGCAGAAAAAGGGCCGCGCCTTCAACTGGGATCTGCATTCGGTGGCCGGCACCTGGTGCCTGCTGGTGTACCTGCTGCTGGCGCTGACCGGGTTGTCGTGGTCGTACGAGTGGTACAACAAGGGCCTGACCAAATTACTCTCCGACGCACCGCAGAACGAGCGCGTGCGCGGTGGTCGCGGCCCGGCACCGGAAGGCCCGGCGCCGACCGCCGATTACGCGGCGATGTGGAGCAGCATCTACAGCGCCGCCGGCCCGGGCCTGGCCGCATACAACATCCGCATGCCGGCCGTCGCGGGCCAGACAGCGACCGTGTTCTATCTGCTCGACAGCTCGCCGCACGATCGCGCGCTGAACCAGATCACCCTCGACCCGGCCACCGGCGTGGTCAAACGCGTCGACCGTTACGCCGACAAGAGCTTCAAGGCACAACTGCTGACCAGCATTTACGCGCTGCACGTCGGTAGCTATTTCGGCCTCGTCGGGCGAATCATCATCACCCTCGCTGCCGTGTGCATGCCGCTGTTTTTCATCACTGGCTGGCAGCTGTATCTGGATCGCCGCCGCAAGAAAAAACAGATCCAGGACGCGCGCCAAGGCCTCGCCCAACCGACCGGCGATGGCGCGCCGTGGCTGATCGGCTTCGCCAGCCAGAGCGGTTTCGCCGAACAACTGGCATGGCAGACCGCCGGTCAACTGCAGGCGGCGGGATTGCCGGCGAAGGTGCTGCCGCTGGCGAATGTCAGCCAGCAGGATCTGCGCGAATCGCCCCATGCGCTGTTCGTCGTCAGTACCTTTGGCGATGGCGAAGCGCCGGACAGCGCCCGTGGGTTTGAACGCAAGGTACTGCGCAACGCCGCGAATCTCGATGGGCTGAACTACGCCGTACTGGGTCTGGGTGACCGCCAGTACGCGCACTTCTGCGGCTTCGCCCGACGCCTGCATCAATGGCTGAGCGAGCACGGCGGCAAGACTTTGTTCGCCCCGGTCGAAGTCGACAGCGGCGACCCCTACGCCCTGCGTCACTGGCAGACTCAGCTCGGCCTGATCACCGGACAAGCGCCGGTCGACACCTGGCAGGCGCCGAGCTACGAAAACTGGACGCTGGTGCGCCGCGAACTGATGAACCCCGACAGCAGTGGCTCACCGGTCTACCTGCTGGGCCTGAGCGCACCGAGCACCAGCAGTTGGCTGGCCGGCGATCTGGTGGAAGTGCTGCCGCGCAATTGTGCATGGGCGGTCGAGCATTTCCTCGACGGTCTCGGCATTCGTGGCGAAACCCGAGTGAAGATCAATGGCCTCGAAGAGCCGCTGGACGTCGCCCTCGCCTCGCGCCAGTTGCCTGAACATCGCGCACATCTGGTCGGCCTGCACGCCCAGGCGCTGGTCGATGCCATGGTGCCGCTGGCCATGCGTGAATACTCGATTGCCTCGATTGCCGCCGACGGTGTGCTGGAGCTGATCGTGCGCCAGGAACAGCATGCCGATGGCCGCCTTGGCATCGGTTCCGGCTGGCTGACCGAGCATGCCCCGGTGGGCGGCAGCATCAGTTTGCGCGTACGTCGCAACAGCGGTTTCCATCTGCCGAACGCGCCGGTGCCGATGATTCTGCTCGGCAACGGCACCGGACTCGCCGGGCTGCGCAGCTTGCTCAAGGCGCGGATTGCCGACGGTCAACAGCGCCAGTGGCTGCTGTTTGGCGAGCGCAATCGCGAACACGATTTCCTCTGCCGGGCAGAGCTGGAAGAGTGGTTGATCAATGGCGATCTGGCGCGACTGGACCTGGCGTTTTCCCGGGATCAGGCGCAGAAGATCTATGTGCAGGATCGCCTGCGCGAATCCGCTGACGAACTGAAAAAATGGCTGGCTGAGGGTGCGGTGATCTACATCTGCGGCAGCCTGCAGGGCATGGCCTCCGGCGTCGATCAAGTGCTCAACGACGTACTGGGTGCAGCCGAAGTCGAGCGTCTGATCGAACAAGGCCGCTACCGCCGCGACGTGTACTGACACAACCAAAGCCCCCCTCACCCTAACCCTCTCCCGGAGGGAGAGGGGACTGATTGGGGGATGCCTGATAAATACGCCGACCCGAGGTGCTTCACCGAATCCATAATCGACCCGGTCTTTCAGGTCGATGAACAACTCGACACAACTCCGTAGGCTCCCTCTCCCGGAGGGAGAGGGGACTGATTGGGGGATGCCTGATAAACACGCCGACCCGAAGGTGCTTTACCGAATCCATAATCGACCCGGTCATTCAGGTCGATGAACAACTCGACACAACTCCGCAGGCCCCCTCTCCCGGAGGGAGAGGGGACTGATTGGGGGATGCCTGATAAATACGCCGACCCGAAGGTGCTTTACCGACTCCATAATCGACCCGGTCATTCAGGTCGATGAACAACTCGACACAACTCCGCAGGCCCCCTCTCCCGGAGGGGGCACTGACTGGGGGATGCCTGATAAATACACCGACCCGAAGATGCTTTACCGACTCCATAATCGACTCGGTCGTTCAGGTCGATGAACAACTCGACACAACTCCGTAGGCTCCCTCTCCCGGAGGGGGCACTGACTGGGGGATGCCTGATAAATACGTCGACCCGAAGGTGCTTCACCGAATCCATAATCGACCCGGTCTTTCAGGTCGATGAACAACTCGATACAACTCCGTAGGCTCCCTCTCCCTCCGGGAGAGGGCTGGGGTGAGGGTCCTCGGCTACAGTGAGATTTCCAGCCACTTCACAAGGATCGTGAAGCATGCAAAATCGCCTCACTCTCGCTCAGTTTGCCCGCCAGTTACGCGCCAACCAAACCAACTGCGAACAATTGATTTGGCAAAAGCTTCGGTCACGGCAGATCGCCAATCTGAAATTTCGCAGGCAGTTTCCGTATCCACCCTACGTTTTGGATTTTTACTGCGTAGAGCTGAAGCTGGCGATTGAGCTGGATGGGGGGCAACACTATGAAACGGCGGGCCTGATCCACGATCAACGTCGGACGCTTTTTCTGGAACGTCAGGGCATTGAAGTTATGCGGTTCAGTAATCTTGAAGTGATGCAGCAGATGGAAGATGTACTGGAGCAAATCACGAGAATGGCGACGAATAAAAAAATGCCCTCCCCCTAACCCTCCCGAAACGTCGGTCGGCCCCCTCACCCTCCGGGCGGTCCGATGTTTCGGGAGAGCTGGGGTGAGGGTAGTTTTTGATCTTCAAACCGGCTGCAATTTCTGCTCGAACACCGCGACCCCATTCAAATCCCGCAATACCACGCTCATCTCCCCGCTCTGCCCCTCAATGTTCACCTCGCCAAAAAACTGAAATCCGGCGAACGGTGACATGTTCTGCGCCGTAGGTGCTTTCTGGAACACCACTTCAGGACCAAAGGTTTTATCCAGCGGATTGGGACCGAAGCTCCCGGCATTCAGCGGTCCGGCGACAAACTCCCAGAACGGCTCGAAATCCTGAAATGCCGCGCGATCCGGATGGTAATGATGCGCCGCGCAGTAATGCACGTCGGCGGTGAGGAAAACGAAATTGCGCACTTGCTGCGCCCGCAGAAAACCGAGTAATTCGGCGACTTCCAGTTCACGCCCCTGAGCCGGGCCGGGGTCACCGTTGGCCACCGCCTCCCAGCGCGCCACACCCGGGCTGACTTCACCGTCCGGCACACCGAGGCCGATCGGCATGTCGGCGGCGATCACCTTCCACTGCGCCTTGGAGCGCTGCAGCCCACGCTTGAGCCAGTCCAGTTGCTCACGCCCCAGAAACGGCTTGGCCGCGCCGAGATTGTCGTCGTTAGCGCCGCGATAGCTGCGCATGTCGAGCACGAACACATCGAGCATCGGCCCGTAGCTGAGCTTGCGATAAATCCGCCCGCCGCCATCGGCCGCCTGCAGACGCATCGGCGAATATTCCAGCCAGGCCTTGCGCGCACGGCCGACCAGGGTGTGGATATCTTTCTCTTGATAACGCTCGTCGAGCTGCTTGCCCGGCGACCAGTTGTTGACCACTTCGTGGTCGTCCCACTGCCAGATCTGCGGCACTTCGGCGTTGAAGCGACGGATGTTTTCGTCCATCAGGTTGTAGCGGTAATTGCCACGATAGTCGTCCAGCGTCTGCGCGACTTTGCTCTTGGCTTCGGTGGTGAGGTTGCGCCAGATGCGCCCACCCTCGGTGGTCAGTTGCGCCGGCACCGGGCCGTCGGCGTAGATGGTGTCGCCGCTGTGGATAAAAAAGTCCGGCAGGCGCAGGCGCATGGATTCGTAGATGCGCATGCCGCCGATGTCGGGGTTGATGCCGAAGCCCTGGCCGACGGTGTCACCGCTCCACACGAAACGGATGTTGCGCCGCGCCGTTGGTGCGCTGCGCAAGTGGCCGAGCCACGGTTCGCTGGCGACGCCGGTTTGCGCGTCCTTGAAATACACCCGATAGAAAATCGCCTGATCGGCGGGCAACCCGGTCAGTTCAACCCGGGCGGTGAAATCCGTGCGCGCATCGGCCAGCGCCGAGACCACCCGGCGCGGGTGGCGAAACTGGCTGCGGGTGTCCCACTCGACCACCATTCGCGCCGGGCGATCGCTGCGGCTCCAGATCATCGCGCGGTCGCCTTGCAGGTCGCCGGACTGCACGCCATCGGTCAGTTGCGGACGGTCCTTGACCGACGCGATCACCGCCGGCGCCAGACCCGGCATCAGCAGACCGGCACCGATACCTTGCACGACACGCCGGCGACCGGGGTTGAAATCGCTCATGGTGTTCTCCCTGAAAAAAGGAAAACTTAAGCACGCCTATATGAACTCGCCATGACACCACTAACCATTGTGGGAGCGAGCCTGCTCGCGAAAGCGGTGTGCCAGTCAACATGTATGTCGCTGGCAGATTGCATTCGCGAGCAGGCTCGCTCCCACAGAAGGGTTGTGTTGTCCGTCAGGCCTTGGCAGGCTCCAGCGCCAGCTCGACCGCTTCCGGGCGTTTGACCGTCGCGTAGACCACAGCAGTCAACAAACTCCCCGCGACAATCGCCAGCAAATACAACAACGCATGGTTGATCGCATTCGGAATCGCCAGCACAAACAAGCCACCGTGCGGCGCCATCAGTTTGCAGCCGAAATACATCGACAGCGCACCGGTCAGCGCGCCACCGGCAATGCTCGCCGGGATCACCCGCAACGGATCTTTCGCGGCAAACGGAATCGCCCCTTCGGAGATAAAGCACAGCCCCAGCACCAGCGCCGCTTTACCCGCCTCGCGCTCGGTCTGGGCGAACTTGCGGCGGGCGATGAAGGTGGCGATGCCGAGGCCAATCGGCGGCACCATCCCGGCGGCCATGGTCGCGGCCATCGGCGCGTAACTCTGCGACGCCAGCAACCCCACCGAGAACGCATACGCCGCCTTGTTGATCGGCCCGCCGAGGTCAACGCACATCATGCCGCCGAGCAGCACGCCAAGCAGAATCGCGTTGGTGGTGCCCATGCTGTCGAGGAAATGCGTCAGCGCCGCGAGCATGCCGGCGACCGGTTTGCCGACCACGTAGATCATCACCAGCCCGGTAAACAGGCTGGCGAACAGCGGGATGATCAGAATCGGTTTCAGCGCTTCAAGGCTCTGCGGCAAGGCGACGTAACGACTGATGGCCTTGGCCGCATAACCGGCGATGAACCCGGCGACGATGCCGCCGATGAACCCTGCCCCCAACGTACTGGCGAGCAAGCCACCGATCATCCCCGGCGCCAGGCCCGGACGATCCGCGATCGAGTAGGCGATGTAGCCGGCGAGCAGCGGCACCATCAGCTTGAACGCGGTCTCGCCGCCGATCTGCATCAGTGCCGCCGCCAGCGTGCCTTCTTCCTTGAACGCAGTGATGCCGAAGACGAACGACAAGGCGATCATCAAACCACCGGCCACCACCATCGGCAGCATGAACGACACACCGGTCAGCAGGTGTTTGTAGACCCCGGTTTTCTCTTGCTTGGCCGGGGCCTTGCCGTCACTCGCGGTGCTTTCCACCTGACCTTCGGCCAAGGCTTTTTTCAGCGTGGCTTCGGACTGCTTCAAGGCAATCCCGGTGCCGCAACGGTAGATTTTCTTGCCGGCGAAACGCTCGGTGGCGACTTCGATGTCCGCTGCCAGCAGCACCACGTCGGCCTCGGCAATCGCCGTGGCGCCGAGCGGGGTTTTCGCGCCGACAGAGCCTTGGGTTTCGACGTGCAGTTCATAGCCCAGACGCTTGGCGGTTTGCTGCAACGCCTCGGCGGCCATGAAGGTGTGGGCGACGCCGGTCGGGCAGGCAGTGATCGCGACGATGCGCGGTGCACGCGGCGCAGCGACAGCCGGCGCCGCCTCTGCAGCGACATACACTTCAGCCTCTTCAGCGCCACGACGCAGCACCGCTTCGACATCCTGCAGCGCTTGCGCCGGGGCAATGCGGAACACGCGCTTGCCGACGAAACGTGTCATGTCGATGTCGCCGGTGGCCACCAGCAACACCCATTCTGCCGCTTCGATGGTCGCCGCCGACAATTCACGCTCCGGGTGCGCCGCATCGACCACTTCAACACTGGTGCTCCAGCCCTGGCGCTGCGCGGCGGCATCGAGCAAACGCGCACACAGCACACTGGTGACCATGCCGTTCGGGCAAGCCGTAACAATGGCTAATTTCATGACAAACCCTCTTATTGTTCTGTCAGGGGACGCACGCGCACGCCCTGTTCGAGCGGCGTCAATTGCGCCACATCGTCGATGCCGAAGCCGATCTGCGTCACCGCCAGTGCGGCAATCGCCGTAGCTGTACGCAGGGTTTGCTCGGGTGTGTGGGCGTTAAGCAACCCGTGGAGCATGCCGGCCAACAGCGAATCGCCGGCGCCGACGGTGCTGGCGACCGTGACCTTCGGTGGCGTCGCGTGCAGCGCCGAGCCGACGCTGAACCAGTTCACACCGTCAGCACCGTGGGAAATCACCACATGCTCGATGCCTTGGGCGTGTAAACCTGCAGCCGCCAGCGCCTCTGCTTCGTGGGACACCACCTCGCAACCGAGCGCATCGGCGAGTTCTTCCGTGTTCGGCTTGATCAGCCACGGACTGGCCTGCAACGCCGCGCGCAACGCTTCGCCGCTGGTGTCGAGGGCGACTTTCAGGCCGAGCTGATTCAGCCGTTCGATCAACTCACGCAACCATTGCGCGCTCACGCCACGGGGCAGACTGCCGGCCACCACCACCGCGTCATGACCCGGCGCGATCTGCACCAGACGTTCGAGCAACGCCTGCTGCGCCGCCGCGTCCACCACCGGTCCCGGACCGTTGATGTCGGTGATGCGGCCGTCGTGCTCGGCGACTTTGATATTGCTGCGGGTTTCACCTGGCACGCGGATAAACGCGTCGACAAAGCCGCGTCTGGCGAACAGGGTTTCAAACGCTTGCAGATTGTCTTCGCCGAGAAAACCGCTGACCGTCAATTGATGCCCCAGGTCAGCCAGCACCTGGGCAACGTTCACACCTTTGCCGGCGGCGTGGGTGTGCATCTCGTCGCTGCGGTTGACCTGACCGGCCTCCAGGCGTGACAACTCGACCGTAAGGTCCAGCGCCGGGTTGAGGGTCAGGGTGAGAATCTTGGCCATTACAGGGCCTCCACTAATGCACGCACTTCATTCGCGCTGCCCAAGGTGAGGGCGTGTTGAGCAAGGGTTTGCGCCTGGGTCAGGCTGAGTTCGCGGATGCACGCCTTCACCTCGGCGATGCTGCGCCCGGACACGCTCAGCTCATCGACGCCGAGGCCGACCAGTACCGGCACCGCCAGCGGGTCCGCCGCCAATTCGCCGCAGACGCCGACCCATTTGCCGTGGGCATGGGCCGCGCGCACGGTGATGTCGATCAATTGCAGCACCGCCGGATGCAAGCCATCGGCCTGGGCCGAGAGCGTCGGGTGACCACGGTCGATGGCCAGGGTGTATTGCGTCAGGTCGTTGGTGCCGACGCTGAAGAAGTCCACTTCTTTCGCCAGCACCGGCGCCAGCAAGGCAGCGGACGGCACTTCGATCATGATCCCCAATTGCAGGTCGGCAACCGGGATTTCCAGGCGCAGACGCTCGGTCATGTCGCGGGCCTGACGCCATTCTTCGACGCTGCCGACCATCGGGAACATGATGCGCAACGGCCGGTTGTCCGCCGAACGCAACAAGGCGCGCAGTTGCGCCTCCATGACCTGCGGACGCTGCAAAGTGAGGCGAATGCCGCGCACACCGAGGAACGGGTTTTCTTCCTTGGCGATCGGCCAATACGGCAGCGGTTTGTCGCCGCCGACGTCCAGCGTACGCACCACCAGCGGTCGCCCGGCGAGGCCGTCGAGGACGCGGCGGTATTCGGCTTCCTGAGTCGCTTCGTCCGGCGCCTGCGGGTGGGCCATGAAAATCAGTTCGGTGCGCAGCAGGCCGATGCCTTCGGCGCCCTGCTCCACCGCTGCGGTGACCCCGGCGCTTTCGCCGATATTGGCGAACACTTCCACGGCGTGACCGTCGATGGTGTGCGCCGGTTGATGACGCTGTTCGGCCGCGATCTTCAGGCGTTGCTCGCGGGTGTCGCGTTCTTCGGCAGCGCGTTGCAGGGTCGCGGCATCGGCGTCGACGTGCAGGCGACCGCGCTGGCCGTCGAGCAGCAACGGCGTGCCCGGTTTGAGCAACAACACCGCAGCGCCGGCACCCACCAGTGCCGGAATGCCCAAGGCACGGGCGACGATGGCGCTGTGTGCGGTGGCACCGCCGCGAGCGGTGAGAATCCCCGCCACACGCGCCGGATCGAGTCGCGCCACATCCGACGGGCCGACTTCGTCCATCACCAGAATGTACGGTTGCTCCGGCTCGCTCGCCGTTTGCACGCCACACAGTTGCGCCAGTACCCGGCGACCGATGTCGCGCAGATCCGCCGCCCGCTCGGCGAGCAGCGCATCCTGCAACGATTCCTGTTGTCTGGCCGCCGCTTCGATCACCGCCATCCACGCCGCTTCGGCGCTTTCGCCTTGCTTGAGGCGAGTGTCGACTTCGTCGGTCAGTTCCGGGTCGTCGAGCATCTCCTGATGAGTGATGAAAATCTCGCGAATGGCCTTGGCCTTGCTGCGTTCGATCAGGCCCTGGATGTCAGTTCTTACGTCACTCAGGGCTTGCTTGAGACGCTCGCGCTCGACGGCGGCGGACTCACCGCGCAACGGGTAATCAATGGCTTGCTGCACCTGAATGTGCGCCGGGCCGATGGCGATGCCCGGTGCCGCCGGGATCGCTTGCAATTGAGCGCCGGACGCCGGCGCGATCAGCACTTCAGCGATATCGGCAATGACTTCGCGTTGCTGGCTTACCACTGGCAACGGTTCGACTTCTTCACCCAGACCTTCTTCGATCGCGGCCAACAGGGCCGGCAAGGCATCGGCGGCGATGCTCGGCTCGGCGATCAACTCCAGCACCTGACCGCGCCGGGCGCCGAGGCTGAGCAACTTGCTCAGGCTCTTCACCGACACGGCACTGTCCTGGCTGTCGACGATGCGCACGCGAATCTCGCCATCGAAACTCTTCGCCAGTTGCGCGAGGATCTTCGCCGGGCGCGCATGCAAACCGTGGGCGTTGGCCAGCGCGATTCGGGCGCTCGGCCAGTCGGCCGGCAGTTCGCCGCCGAGCACTTCGAGGACCTTGCGGCTGCTGGTGGCGCGGCCCAGTTCATGGCCGCGACCTTCAATCAACAACGCGCACAGACGCTCGAGCAAGGCCTGATGGGCCTCACCGAGACTGGCCAGGCAGAACAGCCCGCTGAGCGGCTGACCGAGGTAACGCATCGGTTTGTCCGGAGTGACGAACGCCAAGCCAGGACGCTTCACGGTTTGCTCGCTGTGCAGCCACCACAAGCCATCGCCCAGCGGCAGCGCTTCGACTTGCTGCAATACGCCGGCAAAGCCATTGCTCACACAATCGGCCTGACGCAACAGACGCGCGCCACGCCAGACCAGTTCTTCGAAATCATCTGCCGACACACCGAGGCCGATCATCTGTGCATCGAGCGCCAGTTCCTGCGGCGCGCCTTGCAGCAGTTTCAGCAGCGCTTCGGGCGAGCTGGCGCGCCGCAGCGCCTGGCCCAGATCGGTCTCGCCGAGCGCACGGGTCAGCAGTTGCAGCAGGCGCAGGTGTTCATCGGATTTGGCGGCGATGCCGATCGCCAGATAAACGATTTGCCCATCGCCCCAATCCACACCCTCGGGAAACTGCATCAGGCGCACGCCGGTGGCGAATACCTGATCACGGGTTTGCGGGGTGCCGTGGGGGATGGCAATACCTTGACCGAGAAAGGTCGAGCCCTGGGCTTCCCGTGCCTGCAGCCCGGCGAGGTAGCCGTCGGCGACCAGACCATCGGCGACCAGGTGATTGGCGAGCAATTGCAGGGCGGCGGGTTTATCCACAGCCGATTGGCCCATGGATATCTGCTCTATAGTGAGCTCGAGCATGCGATCTCCTTTTTGGCGCCTGATGACGCCAGGTATTGTTTTGAATGGTTGCAGCTTAGGCGCTTGTCAGCTTCCCTTTCAGGGGGCAGTTTTGGCGGTTTCACGGCAGAACCGGCCAAAGGCGTCTAAAACGTAGAAAATACGCCTGCTGAAACGTTTAATCTAGATTGATCGGCACGTTACTCGATAATGTCTCATCCTTGAAGTCCAACTTGTCGGATGCGCTGCGACAATAGTCGCCTGCCCTAATCGGGTAGGATTGGCGAAAATCTCGGCGCACGCTCGAAAAAACAAGGAAATCCCGGGTTGAAACTCAGTGATATCGCGCGGTTGGCCGGAGTGTCCGTGACCACCGCCAGCTACGTCATCAACGGCAAGGCCGAACAGCAACGCATCAGTCACGCGACCGTCGAGCGGGTGCGGGCGGTGGTCGACCTGCATGGCTTTACACCAAACCCACAAGCGGCCGGGCTGCGCAGCCGGCATACGCGCACGTTGGGGTTTATTCTGCCGGATCTGGAAAACCCCAGTTACGCGCGGATTGCCAAACTGCTGGAACAAGGTGCGCGGGCCCGCGGCTATCAGTTGCTGATCGCCAGCTCCGACGATGCGCCGGACAGCGAGCGCCAGTTGTTGCAACTGTTCCGCGCCCGCCGTTGCGATGCGTTGATCGTCGCCAGTTGTCTGCCGGCCGGTGACGACAGCTACCGCCAGTTGCAGGCCAAGGGCCTGCCGATCATCGCCATCGACCGGGTCATGGAACCGGAGCATTTCTGCTCGGTGATCAGCGACGACCGCGAAGCCAGCCTGCACCTGACCCAGAGCCTGCTCGATCCGCAACCGAAGCAGATCGTCCTGCTCGGCGCCCGCCCCGAGCTGAGCATCAGCCAGGAACGTGCCGCCGGGTTCAAACAGGCCCTGGTCGATTTCAAAGGTGAAGTGCTGGTCGAGCATGCCGAATCCTTCAGCCGCGAATGCGGCAAACAACTGATGGAAGAACTCCTGCAACGTCTGGGGCATCTGCCGGATGCGCTGGTGACCACTTCCTACGTGCTGTTGCAAGGTGTGTTCGACGCGCTGCATGACTTCCCGCTGAAATCACGTCCGCTGCGCCTCGGCACCTTCGGCGATACGCAGTTGCTGGACTTCCTGCCGCTGCCGGTCAACGCCATGGCCCAGCAGCACCAGTTGATCGCCGACAAGGCGCTGGAACTGGCACTGGCCGCCGTCGAGCAAGCCGAATACGAGCCCGGTGTGCAGGCCATTCCCCGTACCTTCAAGCAGCGCATTTTGCGGGACTGAGCCGTGGAGCTGATCGACAGCCACACCCACCTCGACTTCCCCGACTTCGACGCCGATCGCCCGGCTTTGTTGGCGCAAAGCCGCGCCCTCGGCGTGCGGCGCATGGTGGTGCTGGGGGTCTATGAGGGTAATTGGCAACGGGTGTGGGATCTGGTGCAGAGCGATCCTGATTTATACGCGGCGTTTGGTCTGCACCCGGTGTACCTCGATCAGCATCGCCCCGAGGATTTGCAAACGCTGGGCGACTGGCTGGCGCGATGGCGCGGCCACCGCCAGTTGTGCGCAGTGGGCGAGATCGGTCTGGATTACTTCATCGAAACCCTCGACCGCGAGCGGCAACAGGCGTTGTTCGAGGCGCAGTTGCAACTGGCGGTGGATTTCGCGTTGCCGGCGCTGATCCATGTGCGCCGCAGTCATGCCGCGACGATTGCCACACTCAAACGCTTCAAGCTCAAACGCGCCGGGATCATCCACGCCTTCGCCGGCAGCCGTGAAGAGGCGCGCGAATACATCAAACTCGGTTTCAAACTGGGCCTGGGCGGCGCCCCCACCTGGCCGCAAGCGCTGCGCATGCATCGAGTGCTGGCCGAGCTGCCGCTGGAGTCGATCGTGCTGGAAACCGATTCACCGGACATGGCGCCCGTCATGTTCCCCGGCCAGCGCAACAGCCCGGCGCATCTGCCGGCGATCTGCGCGGCGCTCGCTGAACTGATGAACATCAGCCCGCAACAACTGGCCAGCGTCAGCACCGCCAACAGCTGCGAAGTGTTCGGCTGGTAATCAGTCGGCGTGGGCCTTGGCCGCGTCGAGAATCAGCGTCAGATCCTGTCGCTGACGCGCATGACGCACGAACACGAAGTACACAAAAATCGTAATCAGCGAAGCATTCAGTTGCTCGCTGACACTGAGCAGCCCAATCCACTCCATCACCAACGCCACCAGCAACGCGGTGCACACCGTGAGCGAGGCGCTGAAGCGCAACAGCGCCAGCGAATCGAGGGACTTGAAGCGCTTCCTCTGTTGCGGGCAGCGCAGCTCGAGGGTTTTCTGGCAATGCTCGCAGGTGAAGGCTTCATTGATTGCGATCGCGTTGAGTTGCCAGGGCTTGAGCACAAGCGTGGTATGGCAATGAGCACAACGGCCCTGGATTCCCAGGGTTGCGACAGACATGAGCGGGGCGCCTCCTGTTGGCGATCAACGGAGCAAGGATACTGGCTGATGAATGACAAAAAGCCAGCAGCTGGAGGCAAACAGGAATTGGCTTACGACCGTCAGCAAAAAAGGACTACAAAAGATTCAGACAAGACGCTGCCCCTGTGGAGGAGTGAGCCTGCTCGCGATGGCGGTGTGTCAGCAAAATATTGATGAATTGGCACACCGACATCGCGAGCAGGCTCACTCCTACAAGGGATTAGCGTTCTACCTACACACGAAAGGCGCTGATCAGCTGTTTCAGCTCCACCACCTGGGCCGAGAGCGCACGGCTGGCGTCTTCGGTCTGGTGGGCGCCTTGCGCCGTGCGCTCGCCGGCACGGTTGATCTCGACGATGTTCTGGTCTATGTCATGGGCCACCGCAGTCTGTTGCTCTACCGCGGCGGCAATCTGCTGGTTCTGATCGACGATCATGCCCACCGCACCGAGGATGTTTTCCAGCGCCTGCTGGACCTTTTCCGACTGCCCCACGGTGCCGTTGGCCATTTGATGGCTGACCCCCATGGCCTTGACCGCCGCCCCGACGCCGCCGTGCAGCTTGGCGATCATCTGTTCGATTTCTTCGGTCGATTGCTGGGTGCGTTTGGCCAGGGTGCGCACTTCATCGGCGACCACTGCAAAACCACGGCCCTGCTCGCCTGCGCGCGCCGCTTCGATCGCGGCGTTAAGCGCCAGCAGATTGGTCTGTTCGGCGATGCTCTTGATCACCTCCAGCACGCGACTGATCGACTGGCTGTCGCTGGCCAGCTGGTTGATCACCAGCACCGACTGATCAATCTCGCTGGCCAGTGCGGCAATGCTGCCCTGCTGTGACTCGACCAGGCCGCGACCGCTGAGGGTCTCGTCGTTGACGCTGTGCGCACTGCTCACCGCCGCAGCGGCACTGCGCGCCACTTCCATGGACGTGGCCGACATCTGGTTCATCGCCGTCGCCACCTGCTCGATCTGCGTGCGCTGCCCGGCCACTGCCAGATTGCTTTGCGCCGAGACGTTTTCAACCTGCCCGGCCTGGCGCTCGACCTCAGCAACGGTCTGGCCGACGCGCTCGATCAGGTCGTGAATCTTTCTCACTGTGCCATTGAACACTTCGCCCAGCTCACCCAGTTCATCGCGGCTGTTGGCTTTGAAATTGACCGTCATGTCGCCCGCTGCGACCTTGTCCATCATCGCGCCGAGACGTTTGAGCGTGGTGCGGGTCGAGGCGTAGAAGCCGCCGTAAAGGTAGAAAATCAGCACAAACACCAGCGATAGCGCGACAGCCTGCAAGACCATGTGCGTCCGGTTCTGCGTCAGACGCTGCTGCAATTGGGTGTCGAGGTAGTTCAACGTGGCTTCGTTGAGCTGGTAGGTGTTGTCCATCAACGCCGTGACCTGATCATAAAAGGCCTGCCAGGGTGCATCGAGGGTGTCAGCCATCACCACCTGTTCTTCGAACAATTCGCTGGCCTGCTTCAACGTCGCCTTGCTGGTATCGGCCTGCGCACTGAGCGCGGCGCTGGCAGCTTTGCTGGAGCCGAGGGCGTCCTGCAACTTCAGGCCGTACTCGGCCTGGAGCTTCTCGATCTGCACCAGCAATTCATCAAACCGGGTGCTCGAAGAACTGTTGAGAAAGCCCTGCCCCAACGAATACGAGCCCATGGCCCGGCCTTCGCCAAGGGTTTGCGTCACTGTCGGCGTAATCAGGGTGACCAGTTCGCTGAGCTGGCGGATATCGCTTTGGTTATCGCGGCTCAGACCAGCCTGACTGGTGATGATCTGACTGAAAATCTGCGCACTCGCCAGCAGTTTGCCGATCAGCGCACTTTTGCTTTGCAGTGAGTTTTCCGCTTGCTGAGCCTTGAACGCGGCAATCATTTCATCGCGTTTGCCGTCGAACACCTTGATCTGCTCGGGATCGTCGGTCATTGCCGTCAGCCCTTGCAGGCGCGCCAGCACCGCTTGTTCCAGCGTGGTGATCTGCGCTTCGACGTTACCGGCCTTGCCGGACTGGCCAAGGGTGACGTTGATTTGCACCAGATTGTTGAGGGTCTCCAGATCCCGGCGCAGGGTCAGGCTGCTGCCCAGCAGGTCGAGGCTTTGCAGCTCGACGCGGGTACCCTGGAACTCACGATAGGAATCGCGCACCAGATAGAAATTGGTCACCAGCATCGGCACCAGGAACAGCACGCTGATCAGGCTGAACTTCATGCCGAAGCTCAGACGGTTCATCAGCGAGACAGCGGGATAGAGCAAGCTCTTCACTGGAAGTCTCCCTTGGCTTTTCTTGTTTTTATTGGCAGGCGCGGGGCGACAGCAGATAGCCACTATCGAGCGCCATCTCTGTATAGCTCAAATCGAAGGGAGGTTTTGTAACTTAAGGTTAACGGCTACAGCGGCCGACCACCGACCGGTGGCGAGGGGATTTGTCCCCTCTCGGCTGCGCAGCAGTCTTAAAACCAAACACCGCAGACTTTCTGACACACCGCGTGTGCTTGATTTGCGGCCGCTGCGCAGCTGAACGGGGATAAATCCCCGCGCCACACGTGCTTTCACCGAAGGATCAGTGAACCAGCACGGTCCACAAGGCAAACCCGGCATACCACAACACCGCCGCCCGCAGCAGCAGTTCCCACAGGCAATCGAGGGTGTTGATGCCTTCCGGTCCGACCACCGGTGGCGGAATTTCTCCAGCCGCCAGACCGACCTTGTCGATCAGTTGCGCAGCGCTGATGTTCCAGTTCAGCAGTTCGTGCAGCATCACCCGGCTGACGGCGACAAAGTTGCCGACCAACGCCAGACTCGCGGCCAGCAGACGCACCGGCACCCAGTCGAAGGCATGGCGCAATTGCCCGGCGCGCTCGACCAATGCCGGGTTCTGACCATGCGCTTCGGCCAGCGCCAACAAGCGATAGGCCAGCGCCGCCACCGGGCCGAGCAGGAAATACCAGAAGATCACCGCAAAGAAGCTCTGATAGGCCTGCCACAGCAAGTGCCGTTGCACGCTTTCGAGCAATTGCTCGCCGCTGTCGGCGCAGATATTCAGGTCACGTTTGGCGACGTGGGCCGCCGCTTGCAGATCCTCACGGCGCCAGGCGTCGCGAAACGGTCCGAGGCCGCCCAACAGGTCACCGCGTCCGAGGGCATAGATGACCACCAGCAGATGCACCGGCAATGCCAGCAAGCCATACGCCACAGGCTCCAGCACCCACAGCAGCAGACCCAGCAGCGCCACCGGCAACAGCACCAGAATGGTCAGTATCAGCCACGGTTTGTCGGCCAGCCGGGCGCCGGTTTCGAGTTTGTTCAGCTCGCGGATCCATCCGCCATCGCGTTGAATCCGATGACGCAGGGCCGAGAATTTCTCGATCCAGACCGCCAGCAGTAACACCAGAAAACTCATTGTCCTTCCTCTTGTGCCAGGGCCGCGCGGTAACGCGCCCAGTCGAATGCCGGGCCAGGATCGGTCTTGCGCCCGGGTGCAATGTCGCTGTGCCCGCAGATGCGAGCGCCGGTGATCGCCGGAAATGCTGTTTGCAGCTGACGCGTCAGCGTGATCAACGCCTGATACTGCGCCTCGGTAAAGGGCAGATCATCGGTGCCTTCGAGTTCGATGCCCACGGAAAAATCATTACAGGTTTCGCGGCCTTCGAACATCGACACACCCGCATGCCACGCCCGCTCAAGACAGGAGACAAACTGGGTCACCGTGCCGTCACGTTCGATCAGAAAATGCGCGGAGACGCGCAGGTCGGCGATGCCTGCAAAATAGGGATGTTCGGTGACATCCAGACGATTCTGGAAAAATTCCTGCACCTTGCCGGTGGCGAATTGCGCCGGTGGCAGGCTGATGTTATGGATCACCAGCAAGGAAATTTCGCCCGCGGGGCGTTCATTGAAGTTGGGCGATGGGCAGACCTGCACCCCGTGACACCACCCGCTAGCGGGATCCAACTGCATACCGATTCCTTCAACGCCGACTGTGTTGCGCCCAGTATGCCGTGATCGGCACCCGACGTGCGATCACTTGGCGCGATTGAGGCGCCGCAGATTGCCCAGCACCGACTCCAGCGCCCGGTCAAACAGCAAGGTGTCGTCCAGTGCCCGTGCCGCCCCCCGGCGGAACTCAAGGGCCAGCCCGGTGCGGCTGTGTTCGAGGACTTTCATGCCGGTGCGGTCGACAAACACATACTTGCCGGTGGCTTCGATGATTGCGGCAAGCTTGCAGCGCAGGGTGTGCTCTTCATCTTCCTGAAACACGACCCAACTGCCCGGCCGCAGCTGATCGACCTGGCGCACACTGGCGTCGTCGTGGCCCAGACGTAGCGGGCTAAGCGCCATCGTGCCCTCCTCCGCGCCAGGCAGGACGATCTGCTGCGAGACTTCGATCAGCTCCGGCCCTTCGGCCTGAGCGGACTCGCTGGACGGTTCGAGCACTCGCACGTGCAGTGCCTCGAGCTCGCTGAAAAATTCGCTGGTGGCAAACGGGTCGAATGCCGAACGGGTCAAACCGTCACGCAATGACTTGAGCAGACCCGGGACCAGCGCCAGCAAGCGCAGGCCGGCTGCCGCATCGTCATGACGCTGCACACTCCAGATCAGTTGCTCCAGGGTTTGCACATCGGCCTGCCATTCGGCGGAGCGATCGCCATGCTTGAGGCAGGTCAGCAACAACACTTTGCTCCAGGCGTTCTGCGCGAACATGACCACGGTGGGCGGCAGCACCTTGCCCAACAGTGCCTGGTTCAACGCCTGCTCGACTCGCCGCCTGGCGAGCTCGGTCTTCGCCCGGCCCTCTTCGGCATCGCGCAAACGCTGTTCAAGCAATTCGCTGCGCCGGCGTTCATCGCTGGTGAAGGCGAGGAAGTCGGCGAGCAGCTCGGAGAAAATCGCCGGGTCATCGACAAAATCACTCAACAGCCGCTGCACCACTTGTTCGATGCGCAGGTACAGGCTGTCGCGCGCCTCGCCATTGCAATCGCCCCAGCCCATGGCGGCCTCGGCGATTTCATTAAGCAGGCGCCGTGCCGGGTGGCTGCTGCGGCTGAAGAAACTCTTGTCGAGTACCGCAACCTTCAGCATCGGGATCTGCAACCGGGCAATCAATGCCTTCAGCGAGTCCGGCAGGTTGCGATCCTCGAGCATGCAGTCGAAGACCATGGCAATCAGGTTGATCACATCTTCATCGGCGCCGTCCACGACCCGCGACTTGCCGCTTCTGACGCTGACCCGGGTCAGCAGTTGTTCGAGCTGATTGCGCAGATCGAAGTCGTCCTGCGCCGCCAGCGCCGGCACGTACTGTTGCAAGTGCGAGAGCAGCCGCAGCAGGTCGCGGGTGGTAATCGGCTGGGCGGCGGCGCTGGGTTCCAGGGTCGGCGCGACACTGCCGCGCACCTGCACCAACAAGGCCTGCAAGGCGCTGAAGACTTCCTGCACGCCTTCGTCCGCCGGCTGCAGATCATCACTTTCTTCGTCGTGCACACTGGCCACCGCGCGGTCGATTACCCGGCGCGCCGGTGCCGGTTTCAACTGCGGCAAGACGCCGGTGGCGAGCAGCAGCTGATTGGCTTCGGCATACAATTGTTCGGTGTCGGCCAGCACATAGCGTTCGAACAGCTTGAGCAGGATCAGCTTGACCTTGATCTCCACGCCCAGGTTACGTCCGGCCTGCAGAAAGTACTCGCAGAGCATTGCCGGACCGAGCGGGTTGTGTTGATCGTCAAGGGTATTGTCGAGCAGCGCATTGAGGCGCAGGGTCAATTGGTCGAGGGCAAAGCCATCACGCTTGAGCACCCGGCCGACCATGGTTTCGACGGCGACATTGCGTTCCATGTCATCGGTGCGGGGCGCCGAATCTTCGTAGATCAGCGAACCCGACAGCGCGTTGTGCGTGGCGTCGTGTCGGGTCAGGGCGACGAATGCTTCGAAGAATTGTTCGAGAAAACCACGCTCGATGTTTTTGCGCTTGAGGCGCAGGTCGCGCATGGCTTCGAAGAAAATGTTCTGCTCGACGTCGTTGCGCGCCCGATCGGCCATTTCAAACAGCGTGTCGTCAGCGTTATCGAACAGTTCCTGCAAACCGTGGCGCAGTTGCTGGGCAGCCTTGTCGCGAACCTGAAGCAGAATCACAGGCAGGCGGGCGAGCGGCGAGTGATTCGCCTGATCGGTAGTGGCCTTGTACAAAGGCACTACTTTCCCGTCGTTGTGCATCCAAGCCTCCTGAAACGGTGATTCGTTCGATCAAGCAAACGCTGCCCCTGTGGGAGCGAACCTGCTCGCGAGAGCGGTGTGTCAGCCGCTTCAATGTCATTGAAAGAATGCATTCGCGAGCAGGCCCGCTACCACAAGTTCCAATCAGGACGTCAAAGCTATGACGTCAAATGCAAGGCGGATTATCTTGCAAAAGTCGTCCCCGGCGCTATAGCCGTCAGGGTTTCCCCTATGCCTCGCCCCCCTCTCAATGACCACGACTGAACCGGCTTTACTCACAAGAAATCGACCAGATGCAGTCAGGCACGCGAGTTCTCGCCTTGGGTTGGCTCGCGCCATGCCCCTATAATCGAACCACTTTGTTTGTGGAGCCCGTTATGCCGAATCTACGTCTCGCCGATTTGACCGCCGAAATCGAAGCCAACGTGCGCCGTGCGTTGCTCGAAGACATCGGCAGCGGCGACATCACCGCGCAACTGATCCCGGCCGAACGCCTGGCCAAAGCCACCATCATCACGCGCGACGCAGCCGTCATTTGCGGCACGGCGTGGGTCGATGCGGTATTTCGTCAGCTCGATCCGCGCGTCGCGGTGCATTGGCAAGTGGTCGATGGCGAACGGGTCAAGCCCAATCAGCCGTTGTTTCATCTGGAAGGCCCGGCGCGCTCGCTGCTGACCGGTGAGCGCAGCGCATTGAATTTCCTGCAGCTGCTGTCTGGCGTGGCAACACGTGCGCAATACCTGGCAGATTTCGTCGGCGCCACTCAGGTCAAGCTGCTCGACACCCGCAAAACCCTGCCAGGCCTGCGTCTGGCGCAGAAATACGCGGTAACCTGCGGCGGTTGCCACAACCACCGCATCGGCCTGTACGACGCGTTCCTGATCAAGGAAAACCACATCGCCGCCAGCGGTGGCATCCCGCAGGCCATTAGCGCGGCCCACAAGATTGCCCCGGGCAAGCCGGTGGAAATCGAAGTGGAAAGCCTGGATGAATTGAAGGAAGCGCTGGCCGCCGGCGCCGACATCATCATGCTGGATGAGCTGAGCCTGGACGACATGCGCGAAGCCGTGCGCCTGAACGGCGGCAAGGCGAAACTCGAAGCCAGCGGCGGCATCAACGAAAGCACGTTGCTGCCGATCGCCGAAACCGGGGTGGATTACATCTCGATCGGCGCGATGACCAAGGATGTCAAAGCGGTGGATCTGTCGATGCGCCTGAGCCTTTAACAGCAACGGCAAGTTTCAAGCTACAAGCTGCAAGCCACAGCGCTTTTGCTTTGACTTGCAGCTTGCCGCTTGCCGCTTGAAACTCATAGCTGCTTTTATACGACGAGATTGTTCATCTCGCAGTACTCGTCCCACTCGACACCCAACACTTCAGCCGCCTCTTTGTGCAGCACGAGGCGCTGTGCCTCGAACTCTTCCGGCGTGCTCGTGTACTTGAGCGTCAGCTCCCACGGCTGCAACCCCTGGGCTTCGGCTTCGTCTTCGAATGCCCACTGGATCTGGTCCTTCTGATCATCGGGACTCAGGTCCTTGATCTCTTCTTTCAGGTCCGGGACGTCCAGAATGTATTTTTCCAGCGCTAGTTCGTGACGTTGCTCTTGAGTTAATTCGGTCATGGCGTTCTCGCTGATCGTAAGAATGGAGGATGGATCTGGATCATCAAGGATCTCTCTGACGCGGATTGTCCGGCCTTCGGAACCATTCGGGATCATCTGAAAACTGCTGGGCGATGCTCATGCAGGCACCGAATATAGGACGTTTGCATGACGAATTACACGGCTCTTTACATCTCAGGCGCAAAAAGTTGACTTGCGGAACATAAATCCGCTTTCCAAGTCATAGCGTTGTGCCACTTCGGCACCCACCCTCGCTGTTCACAAGGAAAACCAGTGATGCGCAGCTTTTCGAAGATTTGCTCCATTCTGTCTGCCAGTACCTTGCTCGCCGCCATGTTGCTGCCGGCAAGCGCCATGGCGCTGGAACTGAGCACCAGCAGTTCCTCCTACGGCGACAAAGTTTCATTGATTCACAACGATTACGGCAAAGAGGTTGTCATCAAAAGCGATATCAGCATTGATGAACTGCAAAAGATCCGCGATACCGTCCGTGACCAGTCACGCCAGATTGAAGAACTCAAACGCAGCAGCGGTTCCAGCTCGAGCGCCGGCAGTAAAGAAGTCGACGACCTGAAGAACAAGCTCAAGGAGCAGGATCGCCAACTGGAGACCCTCGGTCGCCAGGTCGAAGACCTCAAGCGCAACAGCGGTTCCAGCTCCAACTCGAACAACAGCGAGATTTCGAGTCTGAAACAGAAGATCAACGATCAGGATCGTGCAATGGACCAGCTCAAACGTACCGTCGAGGACCTGAGCCGCAAAGTGAAATAAGGGAAGTGGTGCCCGAGACAGGAATCGAACCTGCGACCTTCGCGTTACGAGTGCGCTGCTCTACCGGCTGAGCTACACGGGCGGTGGGCTAAACCTAGCACCGGTTTTCACAAAAGCAAAGATCGCAGCATGCTTCGGCTCCTGCGGAATCGGGTTATCACCGCGTTTTTACCAGCGCTGCCGCAGGCTGCGAGCTTTTGATCTTTATGGCAGACAAAAAAATGCCCCGCCGTTTTCACGGCGGGGCATTTTCATTGCGCTAAAGCGAGGGGGTGATTACACGCCCGATGCCTTGGCCGCTGCCACGTCTTTGATGGACAGCTTGATACGGCCGCGGTTGTCCACGTCCAGTACCAGCACTTCCACTTCCTGGCCTTCTTTCAGGATGTCGGTCACTTTCTCTACACGAGCGTCGCTCAGCATGGAGATGTGCACCAGACCGTCCTTGCCTGGCAGGATGTTGACGAATGCGCCGAAGTCGACGATGCGCTCAACTTTACCCACGTAGATCTTGCCGATCTCGGCTTCAGCGGTGATGCCCAGAACGCGCTGACGAGCAGCTTCAGCGGCTTCTTTGGTTTCGCCGAAGATCTTGATCGAACCGTCGTCTTCGATGTCGATCGAAGCCTTGGTTTCTTCGCAGATCGCACGGATGGTCGCGCCACCTTTACCGATAACGTCACGGATCTTGTCGGTGTCGATTTTCATCGCGATCATGGTCGGAGCGTTGGCCGACAGTTCGGTACGCGACTGGCCAATGATCTGGTTCATCTGGCCGAGGATGTTCAGGCGCGCTTCCAGGGCTTGGCCCAGAGCGATTTCCATGATCTCTTCGGTGATGCCCTTGATCTTGATGTCCATCTGCAGCGCGGTGACGCCTTTGGCGGTACCGGCTACCTTGAAGTCCATGTCGCCCAGGTGGTCTTCGTCACCGAGGATGTCGGTCAGGACGGCGAACTTCTCGCCCTCTTTAACCAGACCCATGGCGATACCGGCAACCGGCGCCTTCATCGGCACACCAGCGTCCATCAGGGCCAGGGAAGCGCCGCAAACGGAAGCCATCGAGCTCGAACCGTTGGATTCGGTGATTTCCGACACGACACGAATGGTGTACGGGAACACGTCAGCGGCTGGCAGCATGGCCGAAACCGAACGACGGGCCAGACGGCCGTGACCGATTTCACGACGACCAGCGCCACCCATGCGACCACACTCGCCCACCGAGAACGGAGGGAAGTTGTAGTGCAGCATGAACGGGTCTTTTTTCTCGCCTTCCAGGGTGTCCAGCAGCTGTGCGTCACGGGCGGTGCCCAGGGTCGCGACTACCAGAGCCTGGGTTTCACCACGGGTGAACAGCGCCGAACCGTGAGTCTTCGGCAGAACGCCGACTTCGATGTTCAGCGGACGTACGGTCTTGGTGTCGCGACCGTCGATACGTGGCTTGCCGTTAACGATGTTTTCGCGAACGGTGCGGTATTCGATTTCGCCGAAAGCGGCTTTGACGTCGGCAGCCGAAGGCTGGCCTTCTTCACCGGACAGCTTGGCAACAACCTGATCCTTCAGCTCGCCCAGACGTGCGTAGCGGTCAGCCTTGACGGTGATGGTGTAAGCCTGGGAGATCGCATCGCCGAACTCGGCACGGATAGCGCCCAGCAGTTCGGTGGCTTCTGGCGCCGGAGCCCAGGTCCAGGTTGGCTTGGCAGCTTCAGCGGCCAGTTCCTTGACGGCGTTGATCACCACCTGGAACTCGTCGTGAGCGAACAGTACCGCGCCCAGCATCTGGTCTTCGGTCAGCTCTTTGGCTTCCGATTCAACCATCAGTACGGCGTCGGAGGTACCGGCAACGACCATGTCCAGGCTCGAAGCGGCTTGTTGTTCGTAAGTCGGGTTCAGCAGGTAGCCGGTGCTTTCGTGGAAAGCGACGCGAGCGGCGCCGATCGGGCCGTCAAACGGGATGCCCGAAATAGCCAGGGCAGCCGAAGTACCGATCATCGCAGCGATGTCCGGATCGGTCTTTTTGCTGGTGGAAACGACGGTGCAGACAACCTGCACTTCGTTCATGAAACCTTCCGGGAACAGCGGACGGATCGGACGGTCGATCAGTCGGGAAGTCAGGGTTTCTTTCTCGGAAGGACGGCCTTCACGCTTGAAGAAACCGCCAGGGATCTTACCGGCAGCGTAAGTCTTTTCCTGGTAGTGAACGGACAGAGGGAAGAAGCCCTTGCCCGGATCGGCTTGCTTGGCACCGACGACGGTCACCAATACGCTGACGTCGTCGTCAACGGTGACCAATACTGCGCCGGAGGCCTGACGGGCGATACGGCCAGTCTCGAGGGTAACGGTCGACTGACCGAACTGGAATTTTTTGATTACCGGGTTCACGGTGTCCTACCTTCTTTGTGGCTCTTGGGGGAACTGGTTTCTTGCGAAATTCTTGGGCAATGTCGGGAATCGGCCCAACGCTTGTCCGGGGTAAAACGTGTATCCAGATAAAACTTGAGGCTGGGAGCCTGCAAGGCGCCAGCGGTAAACCGCCGACGTCCCACAGACCACCAACCTCATAGCGCAATCGCTGATTAGCGACGCAGACCCAGGCGAGCGATCAGAGCGCTGTAACGGCTCACGTCCTTGCCTTTCAGGTAGTCCAGCAGCTTGCGACGCTGGTTTACCATGCGGATCAGACCACGACGGGAGTGGTGATCTTTACCGTTGGCCTTGAAGTGACCTTGCAGTTTGTTGATGTTGGCGGTCAGCAGTGCAACTTGCACTTCTGGCGAACCAGTGTCACCAACAGCTTGCTGGTAGTCAGCAACGATTTGAGCTTTTTCTTGAACGTCGAGAGCCATGAGGCAATCCTTTTATCAGGAAACTGTTTCAGAGAAACAGCTTCAACAGGCCAGGGACAAATCCCTGTATCTATAAATGAGTAGTGACCGTGCCTGTTAACAGCCACACTCGCCGGCACGCTGTAATACGCACCGGTTTCCGGTCATTCTGACCGAATCAAACGACGTGGCGCGATGCGCCCGTCTTCGCTCACTTCACCGATACCGATGAAGCGACCATTGTGATCCTGTACCCGCACCATGCCGAACTTCGGAGCATCCGGGGCGCGTACCGGCTGGCCGTTGAGCCAGTAGAACGCGCTCGCTTCCGAAAAGTGCAGCAACGGCCAATCCTGCAGGCCGCTGTCCGATGGCATCAGGAAGCGATCGACCGCTTCGTTGCCGCCTTCGGCATGTACCGCTTCGAGCTCTTCGAGGGTAACGGTTTGCGCCAAAGTGAAAGGCCCGGCCTGGGTACGGCGCAATTCTGCGACGTACGCACCACAACCGAGTTGCTCACCGATATCCTCCACCAGGGTACGAATATAGGTGCCTTTGCTGCAATCCACTGCAAGACGCGCAGTATCGCCTTCGAAGGCCAGTAATTCCAAGCGCGCAATAGTAACAGAACGCGGTTCGCGCTCCACTACTTCGCCTGCACGGGCCAGCTTGTACAGCGGCTGGCCATCACGCTTGAGTGCCGAGTACATCGGCGGTATCTGACTGATTTGACCACGAAATTTCGGCAGGACCGCTTCGACGTCGGCGCGACCAACGGTCACCGGACGCTCCTGCAAAACCTCACCCTCGGCGTCTGCCGTGGTGGTGGTCTTGCCCAGTTGCGCCAGGGTTTCATAACCCTTGTCGGAATCGAGCAGGTACTGCGAGAACTTGGTGGCCTCACCGAAGCACAGCGGCAACACGCCAGTGGCCAGCGGGTCGAGGCTGCCGGTGTGACCGGCCTTCTCGGCGTTGAGCAGCCAGCGAACCTTCTGCAACGCGGCGTTGGAGGTGAACCCCAACGGTTTGTCGAGCAGGATGATACCGCTGACGTTACGACGGATACGTTTGACCTGAGCCACCGAATTACTCCTTGGCGTCTTCAGGTGCAGGCGCGGTGACGTGCTGATTGTCTTCAGCCACGGCGCGCTCGATCAGAGCCGACAGGTGCGCACCACGGACAACGGATTCGTCGTAGTGGAAGTGCAATTGCGGCACACTGCGCAGCTTCATTTCACGGGCCAGTTGCATGCGCAGGAAACCTGCGGCGGCATTGAGCACCTTGATGCTTTGCGCGATATCTTCGGCGTTGTCCTGCCCCATCACGGTGATGAAAATCTTCGCGTGACCGACGTCACGGCTGACTTCCACAGCGGTAATGGTGACCAGGCCGACGCGCGGATCTTTGACTTCGCGACGGATCAGTTGGGCCAGCTCGCGCTGCATCTGATCGCCGATACGTTGGGTACGGCTGTATTCTTTTGCCATGATTTTGTTACCTGTTACTGCCCCACGGTGAAACCCGCAAGGTCTGAAAGCGGCAAACGCCCGGCCTGACAAATGCCAGACCGGGCGTTGCGTTTAGAGTCCTGACGCCGTGGCGCGCATCTGCATGCGGCGGCTCGGCGTGGCCCTTGAAGTGCGCGAGTTAGAGGCTGCGAGCAACCTGAACCTTCTCGAAGACTTCGATCTTGTCGCCGACTTTGACGTCGTTGTAGCTCTTCACGCCGATACCGCATTCCATGCCGGCACGTACTTCGGAAGCGTCATCCTTGAAGCGGCGCAGGGATTCCAGCTCGCCTTCGAAGATAACGATGTCTTCACGCAGTACACGGATCGGACGGTTACGGTGCACAACACCTTCGATCACCATGCAACCGGCGATCGCGCCAAACTTCGGCGAACGGAACACGTCGCGCACTTCGGCCACGCCCAGGATGTTCTCGCGAACATCGCTGCCGAGCATACCGGTCAGGGCTTTCTTGACGTCTTCGATGATGTCGTAGATCACGTTGTAGTAACGCATGTCCAGACCTTCCTGCTCGACGATCTTCCGTGCGCCAGCATCGGCACGCACGTTGAAGCCGAACAGTACAGCGTTGGAAGCCAGTGCCAGGTTGGCGTCGGATTCGGTGATACCACCGACACCGCCACCGACCACGCGCACTTGCACTTCGTCGTTGCCCAGGCCATTCAGAGCGCCCTGCAATGCTTCCAGCGAACCACGGACGTCGGATTTGAGGACGATGTTGAGCGTCTTCTTCTCTTCCTGGCCCATGTTTTCGAAGATGTTTTCCAGCTTGCCGGCGTGAGCGCGGGCCAGTTTGACTTCGCGGAACTTGCCTTGACGGAACAGAGCCACTTCACGGGCTTTCTTCTCGTCGGCAACCACGCTCATCTCGTCGCCAGCGTCCGGAGTACCGTCAAGGCCGAGGATCTCGACCGGAATGGCCGGACCTGCTTCCTTGATCGGCTTGCCGTTCTCGTCGAGCATGGCGCGCACGCGGCCATAGTTCGAACCGACCAGCACCATGTCGCCTTGACGCAGCGTACCGTCCTGAACCAGAACAGTGGCTACCGGGCCACGGCCCTTGTCGAGACGCGATTCGACCACAACACCACGGCCAGGCGCCGACGGAGTAGCGGTCAGTTCGAGCACTTCGGCCTGCAGCAGAACGGCTTCGAGCAGTTCGTCAACGCCGGTACCCATCTTCGCGGAAACCGGAACGAATGGAGTGTCGCCGCCCCACTCTTCGGAAGTCACGCCATGAGCCGACAGTTCGCTACGGATGCGATCGAGATCAGCACCTGGCTTGTCGATCTTGTTCACCGCAACCACCAGCGGAACGCCAGCAGCCTGAGCGTGCTGAACGGCTTCGATGGTTTGTGGCATCACGCCGTCGTCCGCCGCAACCACGAGGATCACGATGTCGGTCGCCTTGGCACCACGGGCACGCATGGCGGTAAACGCAGCGTGACCCGGGGTATCGAGGAAGGTGACCATGCCGCGTTCGGTTTCAACGTGGTATGCACCGATGTGCTGGGTGATACCGCCGGCTTCGCCAGCAGCAACCTTGGCACGACGGATATAGTCGAGCAGCGAGGTCTTACCGTGGTCAACGTGGCCCATGACGGTCACGACTGGCGCACGAGGCACCGCTTCACCTTCGAACTTCAGCGACTCGGCCAGGGAATCTTCCAGGGCGGTGTCGCTGACCAGGGTCACTTTGTGGCCCAGTTCTTCAGCAACCAGTTGGGCAGTTTCCTGATCCAGTACCTGGTTGATGGTGGCCGGAGTACCCAGCTTGAACATGAACTTGATGATTTCGGCAGCCTTGACCGACATCTGCTGGGCGAGATCGCCAACAGTGATGGTTTCGCCGATCTTCACTTCACGCACGACAGGGCCGGTCGGGCTCTGGAAACCGTGAGCGTTGCGTTTCTTCAGCTTGGCCTTGCCGCGACCACCACGACGGAAGCCATCGCTTTCTTCGTCGGTAGTGCGTGGTGCCACACGTGGCGCCGGCGCTTTTTCTTTGACCGATGCGCGATGCGGAGCGTTTTTGCGCTCGCCATCACCACCGCCACGACGGTTGTTGTCGTCGGCACGCGGTTTGTCCGGACGGCGCTGTTCGTCACGCTTGCGAGTGTCGGCAGCCGGCGCAGCAGCTACAACCGGCGCAGCTTCGCGCACAGGTTCAGCCACTGCAGCTGGGGCAGCAACAGGTTCGGCAGCAGCGGTCGGAGCGGCAGCAGGCTGGCGGCGCGCTTCTTCTTCGGCGCGCTGCTTGGCTTCTTCTTCAGCCTTCTGACGAGCAGCATTTTCTACTGCGCGACGCTCATCCAGTTCACGCTTGCGTTCGGCTTCGATTTCTTCCGGGCTACGCTGTACGAAAACTTTCTTTTTGCGAACTTCTACGCTGATGCTTTTGCTACCAGCCACACGCAGGGTGCTGGTGGTTTTACGCTGCAGCGTGATCTTGCGTGGTTCTTCCACTTTCGCCTTGTGGCTGCTCTTCAAGTGAGTCAGCAGGGATTGCTTCTCACTGTCAGTCACATTTTCTTCGGCGGCGGTGTGCGGCAGACCTGCCTCACGCATCTGCTGCAACAGGCGCTCTACCGGTGTTTTGACCTCATCGGCCAGTTGTTTCACCGTGACTTGCGTCATGCACTTCTCTCCTCAGGCCGCGCCTAATTACTCGAACCAGTGGGCTCGGGCGGCCATGATCAACTTGCCGGCACGATCATCGTCAATGCCGTCGATGTCGAGCAGGTCGTCAATAGACTGCTCGGCCAGGTCTTCGCGGGTAATTACGCCGCGCACCGCCAGTTCCATCGCCAAATCCTTGTCCATACCCTCAAGCGAGAGCAGGTCTTCGGCCGGATGGGCGTCTGCCAGCTTTTCCTCAGTAGCGATGGCTTTGGTCAACAAACGATCCTTGGCACGAGCGCGAAGCTCGTTGACGATGTCTTCGTCAAAGCCGTCGATGTTGAGCATTTCTTCCAACGGTACGTAGGCAATCTCTTCCAGGCTGGTGAAGCCTTCATCAACCAGCACCTGAGCCAGTTCTTCGTCGACTTCCAGCTCGTCGATGAAGTTGCGCAGGATGTCGCCGGTTTCTGCTTGCTGCTTAGCCTGGATGTCCGATTCGGTCATCACGTTCAGGGTCCAGCCAGTCAACTGGCTCGCCAGACGCACGTTCTGACCACCACGACCGATGGCCTGAGCCAGATTGTCTGCGCCAACGGCGATGTCCATGGCGTGGGCATCTTCGTCAACAATAATTGCCGCAACCTCGGCCGGGGACATGGCGTTGATCACGAACTGAGCCGGGTTGTCGTCCCACAGCACGATATCAACACGCTCACCGCCCAACTCGCCCGACACTGCCTGGACGCGCGAACCGCGCATACCGATGCAAGCGCCCTGCGGGTCGATGCGTTTGTCCTTGGAGCGAACGGCGATCTTGGCGCGCGAACCCGGATCACGGGACGCAGCCATGACTTCGATCAGGCCTTCAGCGATTTCCGGCACTTCGATGCGGAACAGCTCGATCAGCATTTCCGGCGCGGTACGCGACAGGATCAGCTGCGGGCCGCGGTTCTCGGTGCGGATTTCCTTGAGCAGCGCACGCAGACGCACGCCGACACGGAAGGTTTCGCGCGAAATGATGTCTTCACGAGCCAGCAACGCTTCAGCGTTATTGCCCAGATCGACGATCACGTTGTCGCGGGTGACTTTCTTCACGGTGCCGGAGATGATTTCTCCCAGGCGCTCGCGATAGGCGTCAACCACTTGAGCGCGCTCGGCTTCACGCACTTTCTGCACGATGACCTGCTTGGCAGTCTGTGCAGCAATGCGGCCGAACTCGATGGATTCGATTTTTTCTTCGACAACATCGCCGACCTTGGCGCCCGGATGCGTTTCCGCAACCTTGCTTGGCCAGGTTTCGATGGCCGGATCATCGAGATCATTCTCTTCGACGACCGTCCAGCGACGGAACGTTTCGTAAGAACCGGTGTGGCGGTTAATTTCCACACGCAGGTCAACTTCGTCTTCAAAACGCTTTTTGGTAGCAGTGGCCAGAGCCAGCTCCAGCGCTTCAAAAATTACGCTTGCCGGTACGCCCTTTTCATTGGATACCGACTCAACAACCAGCAGTACTTCTTTGCTCATCGTACGCCTCGCCTTTCGCAAGCCATTGGATCCGCGGGATCCGCGTCTCAGTCAAAACTGGGAATAATGTTGGCCTTGTCGATCATATCGATCGGCAACAGGAACTCATGGTCTTCTACCTGCACCACGACGTCCTGTTCTTCTACACCGCGCAGAAGGCCCTGAAAGTTGCGTCGACCTTCAAAAGGCGAGCGCAGCTTGATCTTCACTTGTTCACCGGCAAATTTTGCAAACTGCTCAAGAGTGAACAGCGGGCGCTCCATGCCAGGCGAGGAAACTTCGAGGGTGTATTCAACGGAGATTGGATCTTCAACATCCAGTACACCGCTGATCTGACGGCTGACAATGGCGCAATCGTCCACCAGCACGCCGCCCTCTTTATCGATATAAACGCGCAACATCGAGTGACGACCCTGAGCCGAAAACTCGATCCCCCAGCATTCATAGCCCAGGGCCACGACCACCGGGGCCAGCAAGGCCTGCAACTCTTCTAGCTTGCTCGACACCTGAACCCCCTAGTGCATGATATGTGCATGCTTTGCAAAATAAAAAAATGGGCTTAACGCCCATCCTTGAAACGCCGTCGAATAGCGGCGTTGAAAGTGTCCAGCTAACAAAAAGCCCCTTAAAAGGGGCTCCTTAAACTGGTTGCGGGGGCCGGATTTGAACCGACGACCTTCGGGTTATGAGCCCGACGAGCTACCAGACTGCTCCACCCCGCGACAAAGCTGGGGCAGAAGTATACGACCGATCCCTTATAGGGTCAATGTAACCTTCCACCTGCAAGAAAGCCCGCAACAGCGGGCTCTCCTGACTAATTGGTACCGAGAAGGGGACTCGAACCCCTACACCCTATGGGCACAACCACCTCAAGGTTGCGTGTCTACCAATTCCACCACCTCGGCAAAACTACGTTTGAAACCCTTCTTACTTCTGCTCTTGAGCTGGAGGTACGTCAGTCGCTGGAGTAGCCGACTTTTGCTCTTGAAGCACCGGGACATCATCAGAAGCCGGTTGTTGTTGCTTAGGTACTTCCAACACTGCTGGGTCTGGGAGACCTGCTTGAGTCAGCTGATGAGCTTTCTCTTTAGCAAAGTAACCTAACCCCAAGCTGGTTATGAAGAAACCGGCGGCAAGTATAGCAGTAAACTTACTAAGAAAGGTAGAGGAACCTTGGCTTCCGAACACAGTATTTGAAGCACCTGCTCCGAAAGACGCGCCAGCATCCGCACCTTTACCCTGCTGCAGCAAAACCAGAGCAACTACGCCCAATGCACCCAGCAGATGAAAAACGACTACGACTGTTTCCAGCATTTTTTCAGTTTCCCGCGGCGCGACAGATCGCACCGAACTCATCTGCATTCAGGGAAGCTCCACCAATGAGCCCCCCATCGATATCCGGCATGCCGAACAGTTCGACCGCATTGGCCGCCTTCACGCTGCCGCCGTATAGAAGCCGCACACCTCGTGCGACCTCAGAATTCTCTGCCGCCAACTGCTCGCGAATGGCTTTATGCACATCCTGCGCCTGTTGCGGCGTTGCAGTCAGTCCGGTACCAATAGCCCAGACCGGCTCGTAAGCAATGACTGCCTTGGCAAAGGCACCTACACCCAGCTCCTCGATGATACTGCCCAGCTGACGCCCGACAACCTCAAGAGTTTTACCGGCTTCGCGCTGTTCAAGGGTTTCCCCTATACACAACACCGGAATCAAGCCACATGCCTGTGCCGCTGCGAACTTGCGATTCAGCATCCCGTCTCGCTCGCCCATTATCTGGCGGCGTTCGGAGTGCCCGACAAGCACCAGGGAACAACCTGCATCCACCAACTGACTGGGAGCAATCTCACCCGTCAATGCACCTTGCATGGATTCCACCGCAGAGTTCTGCGCACCGACCGAAATCGACTTGCCTTTCAAGCCATCAATCACTTGATTGATATACAAGCAAGGCGGGAATACCGCGACATCAACACCGCTTGGCAAGGCCAGATGACGAAGGCCGTTGATCAGCTCAGCGACGCTGGCGCGGGTACCGTGCATCTTCCAGTTACCAGCTACCATAGGGCGACGCATGCTGTACCTCGTCGGTCAAAGTGGGCGCAGATGTTACCCAACACAATCATGGCTGGCAAGCCGAATCAGGCAGAAACTTCACTTACCAGTTTTGCCAGTTCTTCCGCATAGCCTCGAACCTGGGTTTCGTCCTCCCCTTCGACCATCACGCGCACCAGAGGCTCTGTCCCGGACTTGCGCAAAAGCACACGGCCGCGACCCGCCATCGCCTGGGTAACACGCGCACTGGCCTCCTTGACAGCCGGATGCTCGAGCGGGCTTTCACCGCCACCAAAACGCACATTGATCAGCACCTGAGGACACTTGCGCAACGCCTGCCGGGTTTGCGCCAGCCCTTGGTTTCGAGTCTTGAGCGCCATCAACACCTGCAATGCAGCGATGATCGCGTCGCCAGTCGTGGTGTGATTGAAGCAAACGATATGCCCCGAATTTTCACCGCCGACCAACCAGTTACGCTCCAGCAACTCGGCGATCACATAGCGATCACCGACGTTGGCACGAATAAACGGAATCGAAAGATCCGCCAGCGCCAGCTCGAGCCCCAGGTTACTCATCAGAGTGCCGACTACGCCGCCCTGCAATTTGTCACGCTCATGCAGGTCACGCGCGATGATGAACAACAACTCGTCACCATCGACAATGGCGCCCGTGTGATCAACCATCAGCACCCGGTCACCATCGCCATCGAAGGCAATCCCCAGATCGGCGTGCTCAGCCATCACTGCCGCCTGCAACTGCCCCATATGGGTCGAGCCGCAGTTTTCATTGATGTTCAGGCCGTTCGGCTGCGCTGACAAGACGACAACTTCTGCGCCCAGCTCGCGAAAGACGCTCGGCGCCACCTTATAGGTCGCACCATGGGCACAGTCGATGACAATCCTGAGGCCGGCAAAACTGGTGCCGGTCGGCACACTGCTTTTACAGAATTCGATGTAGCGACCGGAGGCGTCATTGATGCGCGACACCTTGCCGATCTTGCTCGACTCGACCACGGTCATCGGCGTATCGAGCAACTCTTCGATCATCAGCTCCAGCTCATCGGGCAACTTGGTGCCTTTGCCGGAGAAGAACTTGATGCCGTTATCGTCATGCGGGTTGTGCGAAGCACTGATCACGATGCCGGCCTCAGCCTGGAACGTGCGCGACAGGTAGGCAATCGCCGGCGTCGGCATCGGTCCGAGCAGCATCACATCGGCGCCCGCCGATGTCAGACCGGCCTCGAGCGCCGATTCGAACATATAACCGGAAATCCGCGTGTCCTTGCCGACCAGCACCTTGCAGGCGCCCATCTTGCGGAACGCCATGCCGGCAGCCCAGCCGAGCTTGAGCATGAAGTCAGGAGTAATCGGGTATTCACCGACGCGACCACGAATGCCGTCGGTACCAAAATATTTCTTGCTCATAAGTGCTCCATCATTCTTATTCGGCTGATTCCACGGCTTCGATCATCCGCACCACATCTACCGTTTCCGCCACATCATGGACCCGCAATATACGCGCACCTTTGACCGACGCCAGTGCCGCCAGCGCCAGACCGCCATGCAGACGCTCGCCCACGGGACGATTCAATGCATGTCCGATCATGCTCTTGCGCGAAACACCAACCAACAACGGCCGCCCCAGCGCATGCAAGGCTTCCATATGCTTGAACAAGCTTAGATTGTGCTGCAGGGTTTTGGCGAAACCGAAACCGGGGTCGAGAATGATCCGATTGGCCGGGATACCCGCCAATGCACATTGAGCCATGCGCTCTGCGAGAAACTCGCCGACTTCCCGGGTGACATCCTGATACTGCGGATTGTCCTGCATGTCGCCAGGCTCACCCAGCATATGCATCAGGCACACCGGCAGGCCAGTGGCGGCGGCCGCGTCCAGCGCACCATCGCGCTGCAGGGAGCGCACATCGTTGATCAACCCTGCACCCAGTCGCGCAGTTTCACGCATGACCGCCGGCGTTGAAGTGTCAACCGAGATAACCACATCCAGTTCGCGATTGATCAATTCAACGACGGGCGCCACGCGCTCCAGCTCCTCCAGAGGAGAAACCGCTCGCGCACCTGGCCGGGTCGATTCGCCGCCGACATCAATCAGCGTCGCGCCAGCCAACACCATGGCTTCGGCATGGCGCAAGGCTGCGTCGTGCTGGCTGTAACGGCCACCATCAGAGAAAGAATCGGGAGTGACATTGAGAATGCCCATGACGTGTGTCCGGGCCAAATCAAGAACCCGGTTGCCGCAAGGCAACCGGGTCAGGGACTGTACAGAAGTCATTTCAAACCTTAAACGTCAGCAGCCGGGCCGCCGATCGGTGTTTCCGGACGCTCGTCCTGAACCACTGGAGGTGGAGGTGTACCCGTGCCGCCGGACCAGTCGCGAGGCTCGCGAGGAGTACGACCCGCCATGATGTCGTCGATCTGTTCAGCGTCGATCGTTTCGTACTTCATCAACGCATCAGCCATGGCGTCGAGCTTGTCACGGTTGTCCGTGAGGATCTGCTTGGCCGTGCCGTAGCACTGGTCAATGATGCTGCGCACCTCGGAGTCGATCAGCTTGGCTGTCTCGCCGGAGAAGCTGGCACTCTGACCGCCACCGCCGCGACCGAGGAACACCTCGCCTTCTTCTTCGGCATACATTAGCGGGCCGAGCTTTTCCGACAGACCCCACTTGGTCACCATGTTCCGTGCAATCTGGCTGGCACGCATGATGTCGTTGGACGCGCCGGTGGTGACACCGTCAAAGCCCAGGGTCATCTCTTCAGCGATACGGCCGCCGTACAGCGAGCAGATCTGGCTGATCAATGCACGTTTGGACAGGCTGTAGCGATCCTCTTCCGGCAGGAACATGGTTACACCCAGCGCGCGACCACGCGGAATGATCGACACCTTGTACACCGGATCATGCTCTGGCACTACACGACCGACGATAGCGTGGCCGGCCTCATGATAAGCAGTGTTCTGCTTTTCCTTCTCGGACATGACCATCGACTTGCGCTCGGCGCCCATCATGATCTTGTCTTTGGCCAGTTCGAACTCTTTCATTTCAACGATGCGTTTGCCGCTACGCGCAGCGAACAGCGACGCTTCGTTGACCAGGTTAGCCAGGTCAGCACCAGAGAAGCCCGGAGTACCACGCGCGATAACGGCCGGAGCAACGTCGTCACCCATTGGCACTTTGCGCATGTGAACCTTGAGGATCTGCTCGCGACCACGGATGTCCGGCAAGCCAACCACCACCTGACGGTCGAAACGGCCCGGACGCAGCAACGCCGGGTCAAGCACGTCAGGACGGTTGGTGGCAGCGATTACAATGATGCCGTCGTTCATCTCGAAGCCGTCCATCTCTACCAGCAACTGGTTGAGGGTCTGCTCGCGCTCGTCATGACCGCCGCCCATGCCGGCGCCACGATGGCGACCGACGGCGTCGATTTCGTCGATGAAGATGATGCAAGGCGCGTGTTTCTTCGCCTGCTCGAACATGTCACGTACGCGGCTGGCACCGACACCGACGAACATCTCGACGAAGTCAGAACCGGAAATGGTGAAGAACGGCACCTTGGCTTCACCGGCAATCGCTTTGGCCAGCAGGGTTTTACCGGTACCCGGAGGGCCGACCATCAGCACGCCGCGAGGAATGCGACCGCCCAGACGCTGGAACTTGCCCGGATCACGGAGGAACTCAACCAGTTCACCCACTTCTTCCTTGGCTTCGTCGCAACCGGCAACGTCAGCCAATGTGGTTTTCACCTGGTCTTCAGACAACAGACGCGCCTTGCTCTTGCCAAAGCTCATCGGCCCGCCCTTGCCGCCGGCTCCACCCTGCATCTGGCGCATGAAGAACATGAACACCGCGATGATCACCAGGATCGGGAAGCTGGCCACCAGAAGCTGGGTCCAGATGCTTTGCTGTTCAGGCTGCTTGCCTTCGACCACGACGTGGTTGTCGACCAGGTCGCCGATCAGGCCATTGTCCTGGATCGCCGGACGAATGGTCTTGAAGCTATCGCCATCGTTGCGCTTACCGGTAATCACATAGCCATCAACGGCTACGCGCTCGACCTTGCCATCCTTGACCTGCTGGATGAAGTCGGAATAGTTGAGGGTCTGCGGCTCGTTAGGGCTGGAGAAGTTGTTCATCACCGTCACGAGGACTGCCGCGATGATCAACCACAGGATCAGATTCTTTGCCATATCGTTCAATTAACTACCCTCTGAAGCAAGCTCCGCTACTGGCGCGCGCTTCGCATGATATTCACCGGCCTAACTTACTACATTACCTACAACTCTGGCAGGCGCCGTCTGTAACCCTTTGTGAAACACTTTCTACACAATATTCGCTTATGCACACGGGGCAAAATACGAAAAACCTATCACCCCGGCAAAAAACCTCGTGTTACTCACTACGCCCGCGGTAACCCCAGGCCAGCATGTACTGCTCGCGGGAACTGCCGCGGGAGGAGTCTGGCTTGATCATCTGGATCTTGTCGAATTTCCGACGAGCATCCTTCAGGTAAACATCAAAACCTTCGCCCTGAAAAATCTTGATCACGAAATTGCCACCCGGCTTGAGTATCCGTTCCGCCAGATCAAGCGCCAGTTCACAAAGGAACATGGCTTTTGGCATGTCCACTTCAGGCGTACCACTCATATTGGGGGCCATATCGGAAATCACAAGGTCTACCTGCGAATTACCCACGGCCTCAAGGATCCGCGCGAGCACTTCGTCCTCGGTGAAGTCCCCCTGAATGAAATTCACGTCCGGAATACTGTCCATTTCCAGAATGTCCGAGGCGATCAGGCGCCCCTGACCACCGATCAACCGGCTCGTGACCTGCGACCAGCCACCGGGCGCCGCGCCGAGGTCGACAACGCTCATGCCGGAACGGATCAACTTGTATTTCTCCTGGATCTCCAGAAGCTTGTAACTCGCACGCGAGCGGTAGCCATCCTTCTGCGCTTGCTTCACATAGGGATCGTTGACATGTCTTTTCAGCCAACCAAGGCTTGTCTTGGAACGCGCCATTGGGCACCTCGATGATAAGGGTCGTGATTAATTGGGCGGATCCACGAACCCTCGGGTAAAATGGCCGCCATTTTACAGAATCCAGACGAAAGGGTCAGATTATGCCGCTCACTCCAGAGCAGAAGAAACAGTACAAATCCATTGGCCACCATCTGAAACCAGTTTTGACTGTGGCTGACAACGGTTTGACTGAAGGTGTGCTAGCCGAACTTGAACGCGCCCTGGCGGATCACGAGCTGATCAAGATCAAGCTCAATATCCTCGATCGCGAGTCGCGCCTGGCGCACATTGCAGAGCTGTGCAAGGTCGGCAAAGCGGACCTGGTACAGGTCATCGGCAAGATGGCACTGGTTTACCGCAAGAACTTCAGCGTCAACAAGCAGCTGTCGAACGTTCATCGCTTCAAGTGATGACAAGGGTCAAGGGTGTGCTTCGCGCACCCTGCCACCCCATCCCGGCACCGGTTGCAGCACCAGCACCAGCCCGGAAAACCCCAGGATCAGAAAGCTGAACACCTGCCAGCGCTGCGCATCCGGCCAGCCGACACGTATTGCGACAAACATCGCGCACGCATACAACGCCATCAGCAGCACCTGACCGCGAAAATCCCGCCATAGACTGGCAAGGCCTTCGGCCTGTACCAGCACTAAAGCCTGAAAAATCACGCATGCGGCGGCGAATCCCACCACCAGCACTTCAAATGCACTGGCCACTTCATCGACCAACAGCGGTGCCAGGCCGATTTTGCCCAACACCGGCTGCAAGCCAAGATGAATCAGCCATAGACCGCCGACCCAAAGCATCTGGGTCAGCTGCCAAAGCATGGCGCCCGCACGCAGCGGGCGCCCGTTTTCAGATGTGACGGACTTCGACAATCTCGTACTCGATAACGCCACTTGGCGTTTTCACGGCAACCACATCGCCCTCTTCCTTGCCGATCAGGGCACGGGCCAGCGGCGAGCCGACCGAAATCTTGCCGAGTTTGAAGTCAGCCTCATCCTCACCCACGATGTGGTAAGTGACGCTTTCATCCGTCTCGACGTTAGCGATTTCGACGGTGGTCCCGAAGATCACTTTGCCAGTGTGCGCAATGGTCGTGACGTCGATGATGACCTGATTCTGAATCCGGCCTTCGATGTCACGAATCCGCGCCTCGACCATGCCTTGCTGTTCGCGGGCGGCATGGTATTCAGCGTTTTCTTTCAAGTCACCCAACTCGCGGGCCGTACCGATGTCCTGGCTGAGCTTCGGACGGACGACCTTGGTCAGGTGAGCATGCTCTTCTTCCAGGGCGCGAGCGCCCTGAACAGTCATTGGGTACTTGGTTATGCTCATGCCTTCAATCCTGCGTGTAGATCCTGCAAGCGGCGCACGGTCTTCTCGGGACCGAACTTCAGCGCTTCACAGATAGCTTCGCCCGCAGCAATGGTCGTGGTGCAGTAAATCTTGTGCTGCAGGGCATTACGACGAATGGAGTACGAATCAGCGATCGACTGACGACCTTCAGTGGTGTTGATGATCAGCGTGACTTCGTCATTCTTGATCATGTCGACCACGTGCGGACGACCCTCGGTCACCTTGTTCACACGGCGCACTTTCAGGCCTGCGGCTTCGATCAGCTTGGCAGTCCCGGCAGTGGCAACCACTTCGAAGCCCAAGTTGATCAGATCACGGGCCACGCCTGCAACCAGTGGCTTGTCATCGTCACGCACGCTGATGAACGCGGTACCACCAGTCGGCAGCACTTCGCTGGCGCCCATCTGGGCCTTGGCGAAAGCTTCACCGAAAGTGTCGCCGACGCCCATCACTTCACCGGTGGACTTCATCTCTGGGCCGAGGATCGGGTCCACGCCAGGGAATTTGGCGAACGGGAACACCGCCTCTTTCACGCTGTAGAAGTTCGGGATGATTTCTTTGGTGAAGCCGATTTCCTGCAGGGTCTTACCGGCCATCACGCGCGCAGCGATCATGGCCAAGGAGACACCGATGCACTTGGAAACGAACGGCACGGTACGGGAAGCGCGCGGATTGACTTCAATGACGTAGATGTCTTCGCCCTGCAGCGCCAACTGCACGTTCATCAGGCCGACAACGCCCAGTTCCAGGGCCATTTTCTTGACCTGTTCGCGCATCTCGTCCTGGATGTGCGCCGGCAGCGAGTAAGGCGGCAGCGAGCACGCGGAGTCACCGGAGTGAACGCCCGCCTGTTCGATGTGCTGCATGATCGCGCCGATCACCACATCTTTGCCGTCGCAGACCGCATCCACGTCCATCTCGATGGCGCAGTTGAGGAAGTGGTCGAGCAGCACCGGGCTGTCGTTGGACACTTGCACCGCGTCACGCAGGTAGCGCTTGAGCTCGTCTTCCTTGTAAACGATTTCCATCGCACGGCCGCCCAATACGTAGGACGGGCGCACTACCAGCGGGTAACCGATCTTGGCGGCAGCACGAACAGCTTCGTCTTCGCTGCGCACGGTGGCGTTTGGCGGCTGACGCAGGTTCAGGCGCTCAACCATTTGCTGGAAGCGCTCACGGTCTTCGGCACGGTCAATGGCGTCAGGGCTGGTACCGATGATCGGCACGCCAGCGGCTTCCAGGGCTCGCGCCAGTTTCAGCGGAGTCTGGCCGCCGTACTGGACGATCACGCCTTTCGGCTTCTCGACGCGGCAGATTTCCAGCACGTCTTCCAGGGTTACCGGCTCAAAGTACAGGCGGTCGGAAGTGTCGTAGTCAGTGGAAACGGTTTCCGGGTTGCAGTTGACCATGATGGTTTCGTAGCCGTCTTCGCGCAGTGCGAGGGCAGCATGTACGCAGCAGTAGTCGAACTCGATGCCTTGGCCGATACGGTTCGGACCGCCGCCCAGGATCATGATCTTGTCACGACCCGACGGTGCAGCTTCGCACTCTTCCTCGTACGTCGAGTAGAGGTACGCGGTGTCGGTGGCGAACTCGGCGGCGCAGGTGTCAACGCGCTTGTAGACCGGGAATACTTCCAGCTTCTGGCGGTGAGTACGCAGGTTTTTCTCGGTCACACCCAGCAGCTTGGCCAGGCGCTGATCGGAGAAGCCTTTGCGCTTGAGCTTGAACATCAGATCGCGGTCGATCGCGGACAGACCGAGGGTCTTGACCTTCTCTTCGTCCTTGATGAGATCTTCGATCTGCACCAGGAACCAAGGGTCGATCATGTTCATGGCGAAGATATCTTCGACAGTCATGCCGGCACGGAAAGCGTCTGCCACGTACCAGATGCGCTCGGCACCCGGCACGGTCAGTTCGCGCTTGAGCACGCTCATGCTTTCCGGGTTGCTCAGGTCGAGCTTCTCGTCCAGACCACAAACGCCCACTTCCAGGCCGCGCAGGGCTTTCTGCAGGGATTCCTGGAAGGTCCGGCCGATGGCCATGACTTCACCGACCGACTTCATCTGAGTGGTCAGACGTGCGTCAGCCTTGGCGAATTTTTCGAAGGCGAAGCGTGGCAGCTTGGTCACGACGTAGTCGATCGACGGCTCGAAGGACGCCGGGGTCTTGCCGCCGGTGATGTCGTTCGACAGCTCGTCGAGGGTGTAACCCACAGCCAGCTTGGCCGCGACTTTGGCGATCGGGAAACCGGTGGCTTTCGAAGCCAGCGCCGAGGAGCGCGATACACGCGGGTTCATTTCGATCACAACCATACGGCCAGTGTTCGGGCAGATACCGAATTGCACGTTGGAACCGCCAGTCTCGACGCCGATCTCGCGCAGTACCGCCAGGGAGGCGTTACGCAGGATCTGGTATTCCTTGTCGGTCAGGGTCTGTGCCGGAGCAACAGTGATCGAGTCACCGGTGTGCACGCCCATCGGGTCGAAGTTCTCGATCGAGCAGACGATGATGCAGTTGTCCTTTTTGTCGCGGACAACTTCCATTTCATATTCTTTCCAGCCGATCAGCGATTCGTCGATCAGCAGTTCCTTGGTCGGCGACAGGTCCAGACCGCGAGCGCAGATTTCTTCGAACTCTTCACGGTTGTATGCGATACCGCCACCGGTGCCGCCCATGGTGAAGGACGGACGGATGATGCACGGGAAGCCCAGGGTTTCGAGAACCGCGTTGGCTTCTTCCATGCTGTGGGCGATACCGGAACGCGGGCACGCCAGGCCGATGGACTTCATCGCCTTGTCGAAACGCGAACGGTCTTCAGCCTTGTCGATGGTGTCGGCGTTGGCGCCGATCATTTCCACGCCGAACTTCTCCAGAACGCCTTCGCGCTCCAGGTCCAGGGCGCAGTTCAGAGCCGTCTGGCCGCCCATGGTTGGCAGTACCGCGTCCGGACGCTCTTTTTCGATGATTTTGGCAACGGTCTGCCACTTGATCGGCTCGATGTAGGTCGCGTCGGCCATGTCCGGGTCGGTCATGATGGTGGCCGGGTTGGAGTTCACCAGGATGACGCGGTAACCCTCTTCGCGCAGGGCTTTACAAGCCTGGGCGCCGGAGTAGTCGAATTCGCAGGCCTGGCCGATAACGATCGGGCCAGCGCCGAGAATCAGGATGCTTTTAATGTCTGTACGTTTTGGCATGGGTTTGTCACTCAAATCCGCAGGTCAGTCGGCAAGCCGTCTTGATCGATTTCTGAAGCCTCGAAGGGGCCGCCGGGGTCGGGGCCGCCCTCGAGGGGCTTCTCTCTACAGTCTCAAGGCGAACGCTTAGCGTCGCTTGGCCATCTCGTTGATGAAGCGGTCAAACAGTGGCGCCACGTCGTTCGGGCCCGGGCTCGCTTCAGGGTGACCCTGGAAGCTGAAAGCGCTCTTGTCGGTGCGCTCGATGCCTTGCAGGGTACCGTCGAACAGCGATTTGTGGATCGCACGCACGTTGGCCGGCAAGGTTTCTTCGTCTACCGCGAAGCCGTGGTTCTGGCTGGTGATCATCACGACGCCAGTGTCGAGATCCTGTACCGGGTGGTTGGCACCGTGGTGGCCGTGGCCCATTTTCAGGGTCTTGGCGCCGGAGGCCAGAGCCAGCAACTGGTGACCGAGGCAGATGCCGAATACCGGGATTTCGGTTTCCAGCACTTCCTTGATCGCCTTGATCGCGTAGTCGCAAGGCTCCGGATCACCAGGGCCGTTGGACAGAAACACGCCGTCCGGCTTCAGTGCCAGTACGTCGGCAGCCGGAGTTTGTGCCGGCACCACGGTGACGCGGCAGCCGCGCTCGACCAGCATGCGCAGGATGTTCAGCTTGACGCCGTAGTCGTAGGCAACCACGTGGTAAGGCAGCTCGGAAGCGTCGATGGTCGCGTGGCTGTCGGTCTTCAGATCCCAGACAGTCGAGCGCCATTCGTATTGAGTCTTGGTGCTGACGACTTTCGCCAGATCCATGCCCTTGAGGCCCGGGAAGCCTTGCGCGGCGGCGATTGCAGCTTCTTCGGAGATGTTGTCGCCGGCCATGATGCAGCCGTTCTGTGCGCCTTTTTCACGCAGGATGCGGGTCAGGCGACGGGTGTCGATACCGGCGATCGCCACAACATTGTTGGCTTTCAGGTAATCGGACAGGGACATCGTGTTACGCCAGTTGCTCGCTACCAGCGGCAGGTCACGAATGACCAGGCCAGCGGACCAGACGCGGTCGGACTCGGCGTCTTCCGGCGTGGTGCCGGTGTTGCCGATGTGCGGGTAAGTCAGGGTCACGATCTGTTGGGCGTAGGAAGGATCGGTAAGGATTTCCTGATAGCCGGTCATTGCGGTGTTGAACACCACCTCACCAACGGTTTGACCGTCGGCTCCAATGGCTTCGCCGCGAAAAATGCTGCCATCAGCAAGGGCGAGTATGGCTGGCTTAGTCAAGAAGACCTCCCGTAAATAACGCATGAAAGGGCAATCGCAGGTTGTAAAAAAGCGGAGTGACGTATGGACACGTCACCCCGCTTCTTCACTGAATTATTCTGCGCGCTTTTAGTGGACACACTAAAGCTGTAGCTTACAGAAAAAGGCTTTTTTGGTCCACCGCTAAAGAGCCTAAAAGGCCGGAGAATGCGACAGGTCGTCGCTCAGCGGGAAAAACCGGCGCAAACAGGGCGTTTGCACCGGGTTCAACAGGGGTTTAACGCAGGTCGAGCACGTCTTGCATGTCGTACAGACCCGGCTCGCGACCGTCCAGCCACAGCGCCGCACGTACCGCGCCTTTGGCGAACGTCATGCGGCTCGATGCCTTGTGCGTGATCTCGACACGCTCGCCATCAGCGGCGAACAGCACGGTGTGATCACCCACGATGTCGCCCGCACGCACGGTAGCGAAACCAATGGTTTCACGCTCACGCGCACCGGTCTGACCTTCGCGCCCGTAGACCGCAACCTTTTTAAGGTCACGTCCCAACGCATCAGCAATCACTTCACCCATGCGCACAGCGGTGCCCGACGGCGCATCGACCTTGTGGCGATGGTGAGCTTCCATGATTTCGATATCGACATCATCACCCAGCACCCGCGCAGCCGTGTCGAGCAGCTTCAGGCACAGGTTGACACCCACACTGAAGTTGGCGGCGAAGACAATTGGAATGTCCTTGCCCGCTTCGGCCAGCAATTGCTTTTCTTCGACACTGAAACCGGTCGTGCCGATGATCATCGCCTTGCCGTGCTTGCGGCAGAACGCGAGATTCTTCAGGGTCACGGTCGGGTGAGTGAAGTCGATCAGCACGTCGAACTCTTCGACCACGCGATCCAGATCCCCGGACAACGGCACACCGATACGGCCCAGCGCTGCCAGCTCACCGGCATCCGCACCGACCAGCGTGCTGTCGGGACGATCCACCGCCGCCGTCAGACCGGCACCCGGCGTTTGCTGCACCGCTTCAATCAGGGTTTTGCCCATGCGCCCGGCGGCGCCCATCACTGCAATACGTCGCATGCCGACTCCTTACAAATCGCCGAAGAAGCGCTTTACACCGTCGAACCAACCGGTGGTTTTCGGCGAGTGGCTGTTGTCGTCGGCCAGGGAGCTGCGGAACTCTTCCAGCAGTTCGCGCTGACGACGGTTCAGGTTGACTGGGGTTTCGACGGCCACGCGGCACATCAGATCGCCCGCACCGCCGCCACGCACTGGCGCCACGCCTTTGCCACGCACGCGGAACTGCTTGCCGGTCTGGGTGCCCTCGGGGATTTTCAGTTTGACGCGACCGTCGAGGGTCGGAATTTCCAGCTCGCCGCCCAATGCCGCATCGACGAAGCTGATCGGCACTTCGCAGAACAGATGCTTGCCATCACGCTGGAAGATGTCGTGCTCGCGCACATTGATGACGACATACAGATCGCCTGTCGGACCACCCTGCGTACCCGCCTCGCCTTCGCCGGACAGACGAATGCGGTCACCGGTATCGACGCCGGCCGGCACTTTGACCGACAGAGTCTTGTACTCTTCGACACGACCGTCGCCGTGGCAAGAGTCGCACGGATCGGAAATGATCTTGCCCTGGCCATGGCAACGCGGGCAGGTCTGTTGTACCGAGAAGAAGCCTTGCTGCATGCGCACCTGGCCGATGCCGCCGCAGGTCGGGCACGTCGACGGCGACGAGCCTTTCTTCGCGCCGGAACCGTCGCACGGCTTGCAGTTGACCAGTGTCGGAACGCGGATGTTCACGGTGGTGCCGCGTACCGCTTCTTCCAGATTCAGCTCCAGGGTGTAGCGCAAATCGCTGCCACGCTGGGCGCCACCACGGGAACCGCCGCGACCGCCACCGAAGAAGTCACTGAAGACATCGCCAAAGATGTCAGAGAAGTTCTGCCCGCCGAAACCGGCGCCACCGCCACCCATGCTCGGGTCGACGCCGGCATGACCGTATTGGTCGTAGGCCGCGCGCTTGCTGGAATCGGACAATACTTCGTAGGCCTCATTGGCCTCTTTGAACAGTTCTTCCGACGCTTTGTCATCGGGATTACGGTCCGGGTGATGCTTCATCGCCAGGCGGCGATAGGCCTTCTTCAAGTCCGCGTCGCTGGATCCACGCTCAACACCCAACACTTCGTAATAGTCACGCTTTGCCATAAGTTCTTTGCACTCTTGAGGACGTCCGGCAAACCCCTCCTGAGGATGGCCAAACTCGTTGAGCCCCAATACAGGCCCGGACCCAACTCACGTCAATTCAACGATCCTGGTCTTTGTTTCTTGTGGTACTTGCGGCGCGAAAAGCAGGAGCATTCCCGGCCATACCAGCAACACGCGAGGCTTGTCGCATGTTGTAAAAATTCACGTATTCCAGATACGCCAACGCGGGAGCAAGCTCCCGCGCGGCGACATCCTACCAGTCACCGCCGCAAGGCAGTCAACCGGCCGACCAACAACTTACTTGTGGTCTTTGACTTCTTCAAACTCGGCATCGACAACATCGTCGGCCTTTTCAGCTTTCTCGTCGTGCGGCGCCGCGCCTTCAGCAGGCTGAGCCTGTTCGGCGTACATCTTCTGGGCAACCGGAGCCGAGACTTTCGACAGCTCTTCAACCTTGGCTTCGATGGCAGCCTTGTCGTCGCCTTTTACAGCGGCTTCCAGTGCAACCACGGCAGCTTCGATCGCGGTCTTCTCTTCAGCGCTGACTTTGTCGCCCGCGTCAGCAACCATTTTGCGCGTCGAGTGAACCAGAGCATCACCCTGGTTACGGGCAGCGGCCAGCTCTTCGAACTTGCGGTCTTCCTCGGCATTCGCCTCGGCGTCACGCACCATGCGCTCGATCTCTTCGTCGGACAGACCGGAGTTGGCCTTGATCACGATCGACTGAGTCTTGCCGGTCGCCTTGTCTTTCGCGCCGACGTGCAGGATGCCGTTGGCGTCGATGTCGAAGGTCACTTCGATCTGCGGCACGCCACGTGGAGCAGGTGGAATGTCGGCCAGGTCGAACTTGCCCAGAGACTTGTTCTGCGCCGCTTGCTTACGCTCACCTTGCAGGACGTGAATGGTCACAGCGCCCTGGTTGTCGTCGGCAGTCGAGAACACTTGCGATTTCTTGGTAGGAATCGTGGTGTTTTTCTCGATCAGCGCGGTCATCACGCCACCCATGGTTTCGATACCCAGGGTCAGCGGGCTGACGTCGAGCAGCAGAACGTCTTTCACGTCACCGGCCAGAACCGCGCCCTGGATGGCAGCACCCATGGCAACTGCTTCGTCCGGGTTCACGTCTTTACGTGCTTCTTTACCGAAGAAATCGGTCACCAGTTTCTGCACCAGCGGCATACGGGTCTGACCGCCGACCAGGATCACGTCGTTGATCGCGCCAACGTCGATACCGGCGTCTTTCATGGCGATGCGGCAAGGCTCGATGGTGCGCTGAACCAGGTCTTCAACCAGTGCTTCGAGCTTGGCACGCGAGATCTTCACGTTCAGGTGCTTAGGACCGGTCGCGTCTGCAGTGATGTACGGCAGGTTGACGTCGGTCGACTGAGCGGACGACAGCTCGATCTTGGCTTTCTCAGCGGCTTCTTTCAGGCGCTGCATGGCCAGCGGGTCACCTTTGAGGTTCATGCCGCTTTCTTTCTTGAATTCGTCAACGAGGTAGTCGATCAGACGAATGTCGAAATCTTCACCGCCGAGGAAGGTGTCACCGTTGGTGGCCAACACTTCGAACTGGTGCTCGCCGTCAACTTCAGCGATCTCGATCACGGAAACGTCGAAAGTACCGCCACCCAGGTCGTAAACGATCACGGTGTGATCGCCCTTGGCCTTGTCCATACCGTAAGCCAGAGCAGCTGCGGTTGGTTCGTTGATGATACGTTTAACGTCCAGACCGGCAATGCGGCCGGCGTCTTTGGTCGCCTGACGCTGGCTGTCGTTGAAGTAGGCCGGAACGGTGATTACCGCTTCGGTCACTGGCTCGCCGAGGTAGTCTTCGGCGGTCTTCTTCATCTTCTTCAGGATTTCAGCCGAGATTTGTGGCGGTGCCATTTTCTGGCCGTTCACTTCTACCCAGGCGTCGTTGTTGTCAGCCTTGACGATCTTGTAAGGGACCATCTGGATGTCTTTTTGCACAACTTCTTCGTCGAAACGACGACCGATCAGACGCTTTACTGCGTACAGGGTGTTGTGCGGGTTGGTCACTGCCTGACGCTTGGCCGACTGACCTACCAGGATTTCGCCATCGTTGGCGTAAGCGATGATCGACGGCGTGGTGCGCGCGCCTTCAGCGTTTTCAATAACCTTGGCCTTGCCGTTTTCCAGCACGGAGACGCAGGAGTTGGTAGTCCCCAGGTCGATACCGATAATTTTGCCCATGTTCACTCTCCCGAAACTTTGGATTTTGTTGCCGCAGCAGTGGTGGCTAACTGCGGTAATACTTAAACGCTTGACTTCTAAATGGGGGCCTTGCGGCTAATTTCAAGCCTTCTCGTCAATCGAAGGCGAAATTGGCGCTGGCGCCTTGCTGACCACAACCATGGCCGGACGCAACAGGCGACCGTTGAGTTGATAACCCTTCTGGAACACCTTCAGAACGCTGTTCGGCTCTACGTCGGCACTTTCTTGCATGGCCATCGCCTGATGATGAACGGCGTTGAACGGTTCGCCATGCGGGTCGATCGCTTCAAGCTGATAACGCTTGAGGGTGTCGTGGAACATTTTCAGGGTCAGTTCGATGCCTTCACGCATCGGACGGATGCTTTCGTCGTCCGGGCTCGAAAGCTCGAGGCCGCGCTCCAGGCTGTCGACGATCGGCAGCAGGTCGCCGGCGAATTTTTCCAGCGCAAACTTGTGCGCCTTCTCGACATCCTGTTCGGCACGGCGACGGACGTTCTGCAGATCGGCAGCTACACGCAGAGACTGATCCTGCGCGGCGGCCAATTGCTCTTCGAGCACTTGTACACGGGTCGCCAGGTCGTCACCCGAGCCTTCGGGCGCCTGATTGGCTTCTGGGTTTTGCGTATCTACTGTCTGTTCGTCAGCCATAGAATTCTCCTTTCAATTTCGTCCGCGAGCCTGACTCGCGCTTCTGCCCCGATATATGGGGCCGCAAAATCAGGCTTCAAGGGCTGCCAATGATTAACCCTACAAAAAAGTGCCGCATTCTCATTACCGGATGCGCTAAGCAGTTTTTGAGTTCAAGCAAATCGAGCTAAGGAAGGGCATTGTCAGCCCGAAACAAAACACTGTATAAATAACCAGACCTTAAGCTTGGGAGCGGCCTTCATGCTGGTGCACCTGTCCGTACATAACTACGCCATCGTTGAACATCTCGATCTCGAACTTGATCGCGGGATGAGCGTGATCACAGGGGAAACCGGCGCCGGCAAGTCGATCATGCTCGACGCTCTGGGCCTGACCCTCGGCGATCGCGCCGACAGCGGCGTGGTTCGCCCCGGCGCCGACAAGGCCGACATCCTCGCCACCTTCGACCTGGTGGACATCCCTGAAGCCCATGCCTGGCTGGCCGAGCGCGACCTGGACATCGACGGCCCGTGCATCCTGCGCCGGGTCATCACCTCCGAAGGTCGTTCCCGCGGCTATATCAATGGCACGCCCTGCCCGCTCGGCGATCTGAAGTCGCTCGGCGAGTTATTGATCGACATCCACAGCCAGCATGAACACCAGTCGCTGCTGAAGACCGATACTCATCGCCGTTTGCTCGACGAATACGCAGGCGCCACCGACCTGGCCCGTCAGGTTCAACTGGCCGCCCAGCGCTGGCGCCAGACGCGTCAGGAGCTTGAGCGACTGTCCAACTCCGGCGACGAGCAACGCGCTCGCCACCAACTGCTCAGCTATCAGCTGGAAGAACTGGAGAATCTCGGCCTCGGCGAAAACGAACTCGAGCAACTGGAGCAGGAACACAAGAACCTGACAAACGCCGAGACCCTGCTGGGCATTTGCCGACAAGTGGTCGAGCAATGCAGCGAGAGCGATTCCGGCAATGTGCTGAACGCGCTCACCGCCAGCCTCAATCGCCTATCGAGCGTGAACAACTCGGTCGGCGCACTGGGCGAAGCCAGCAGCCTGCTCACCAGCGCGCAGATTCAGGTGGAAGAAGCCGTCGGCGAGCTCAATCGCTTCCTCGATAACTTCGATGCCGACCCGGCCCGCCTGCAATATCTGGAGGAGCGCCTCGACGCGATCTATACCCTGGCTCGCAAGCACCGGATCCAGCCGACCGAAGTCGGAGAAATGCAGCAAAAGCTGCTGGATGAAATCGAAACCCTCAACGCCAATGATGAATCCATCGAGCGCCTGGGCGAGGAACTGGCTTCCTATGCCCGCCACTATCAGGAAAAAGCCCGAGAGCTGAGCGATCTGCGCCATCAGGCCGCCGGCAGTCTCGCCAGCGCGGTTGAGCAGGAAATTCAGCGCCTGGGCATGCCTGGTGGTCGATTCACCATCGAACTGCGGGCCAATAGCAGTGACGAACTATTGCCTAACGGCCTCGAACAGGTCGAACTGCTGGTCAGCGCCAACCCCGGCCAGCCACTCAAGGCACTGGCGAAAGTGGCCTCCGGTGGTGAGCTGTCGCGGATCAGCCTGGCGATTCAGGTGATCACCGCGCAAACCTCTCGCGTACCGACCCTGGTATTCGACGAAGTGGATGTGGGGATTGGCGGGCCAACCGCTGAAATCGTCGGCCAATTGTTGCGTCGGCTCGGCGAGCGCGGGCAGGTCCTGACCGTGACGCACTTGCCGCAAGTGGCGGCGCAAGGGCATCAACATCTGTTCGTGCACAAGGTGCGCGGCGAACAGGCGACGCATACCGCCGTTTCCAAATTGAGCAAAAACGACCGTATAGAAGAAGTAGCACGGATGCTGGGCGGGATCGACCTGACCAAGGAGTCGCTGGCGCACGCCAAGAAGATGGTCGTTACCGCGAAAGCCTGAGCGCCGAAACAAGTACGACAGAAAGCACGAAGGCGACCCTTGGGTCGCCTTCGTTCGTTTCGCGAACCTGAAATTCGCGCGACATGCTTACTTTTTCTTGCGTACGTACAGCACCAGATTGTGATCTACCAGATCAACACCGTGCTCCTCGGCAATTGCCTTCTGGAGCTTTTCGATTTCCGGGCTGACGAATTCGACGACCTCACCGGTTTCCACGTTGACCATATGATCGTGGTGGCCGCCGTCGGCCAATTCAAATACCGCGTGGCCACCGTCGAAGTTGTGACGGACCACGAGGCCAGCGGCTTCGAACTGGGTCAGAACACGGTAAACCGTGGCCAGACCGACGTCCTCGCCCGCTTCCATCAACGCCTTGTAGACGTCCTCGGCACTCATGTGACGCTGCTCGGTAGAGTCGAGCATTTGCAGGATCTTGACCCGTGGCAGGGTCACTTTGAGGCCGGCTTTGCGTAGTTCGCTATTTTCAACCATGGTCAGCTTTCTCGCGATGCTGCTTCGCAGCTTCTCTTAATGCGGGTATGATCGGCGTTTACGTTGTCCCAGCCAAGATAGTGGAAGTCGCCCACCGATGCAAAACACCAAGCTCTTGCTAACCAGTTTCACCTTTGTGGGACTGCTCGCACTCGCCGGTTGTTCATTCCCCGGGGTTTACAAAATCGACATCCAGCAGGGCAATGTCGTCACGCAGGACATGATAGACCAGTTACGCCCGGGAATGACCCGGCCGCAAGTACGGTTTATCATGGGCAACCCTCTGCTTGTCGACACGTTCCATGCCGATCGCTGGGATTATCTGTACAGCCTGCAACCGGGTGGCGGTGAACGCCAACAGGAACGCGTCAGCGTTATTTTCAACTCAAACGACCAGCTTGTCAGCCTGTCCGGTGACTTTATGCCGGGCGTCAGCCGTGACGAAGCCATTCTCGGCAAGGACAGTGGCACCAAGGTGACCGCTCCTGCTGAAAACGCCGAGAAGCCAAAACCGGAAAAACCGGTCAAGCCAGGTTCCTTGCTGGATCAAATCCAGAAGGACGTCGATGGTGTAGAAACCGTTCCGGTTCCGACACCAGAGCCCCTGGACACCTCGCCGCAATAATTTGCGACGCAATAAAAAACCCGGAAATTCCGGGTTTTTTATTGTCTGCCGTTTGGCATTCTCACTGATTTCGAGCTTTCGCCTCGGCAGCCTTGGCTGCGCGCAAGCGCCGTACCTCTTTCGGGTCAGCGAGCAACGGGCGATAAATCTCAATACGATCCCCCGCCTGAACCAGGCGAACCTGAGGATCGGCAACCACTTTGCCAAAGATCCCCAAAGGGCAATCCGCCAGATTCAGTTCGGGAAACGCCTCACCGATGCCCGAGGCGAGCACCGCAGCCCGTATTGTCGAACCTTCAGCCACACTGACGGTACGCAAAACCTGACGATCAACGGCCGCATACACGACCTCTATCTCGATCACCGGCTCAACCATGCATCTGCTTGGCGCGCTGGCAGAACGCGTCCACCAGGGTATTCGCAGCCTGATTGAACAGCGGCCCCAAGGTCGCACGCACCAAAGGCCCGGCGTAGTCGAAGGAAAGATCCAGGCTGATCTTGCAAGCCTTCTCATTCAACGCTTTGAACACCCAGACACCGTGCAACTGATTAAACGGACCTTCTTCAAGGTTCATCTCGATTGTTTGCCCCGGCACCAGCGTATTACGCGTCACAAAGTGCTGACTGAGTCCACCCTTGGCCACGCCGACGCTGGCGCGCATGTGTTCCGGCGAGCTTTCCAGCACTTCGGCAGACGAGCACCACGGCAGAAACTCCGGATAACGCGCCACGTCGTTGACCAGGTCGTAGAGAAATTGCGCCGGGTACGGCAGCAGCGCTGATCGTTGAATATGTGTCGTCATGTAAGCGTTACTTCCAGAGCTGAGCGGCAAATACTACAAGAATGCCGATAGGCGCCACGTAGCGCATCAAGAACAAAGACAGGGCAAACAGCGCCGGATTGCGAATCGACAACTCGTCACGCACCGCCTCACGCCCCATCACCCAACCGGCAAACAGCACAAAACACAGGCCACCGAGCGGCAGCATGATCCGCGAGGTGAAGAAATCGATCACGCCGAAGAAGTCCAGACCGCCCGCCGCCCCCCATTGGTAGAGATGGAACATTCCGCCTTCGTTCACGAAAAATTTGGCCTCCTTCCAGATATTGAAGGAGAACACCGTGCCCAGACCAACGAACCAGCAAATGAATGCCAGCCAGAAAGTAACCCAGGCGCGGCTGATTTTCGTGCGCTCAACCAGATAGGCCACCATCGGCTCCAGCAGGGAAATCGCCGAACTCCACGCCGCAATCGCCACCAGCACAAAGAACACCACGCCCATCAACTGACCGAATGCCACGTTACCAAAAGCAAATGGCAGGCTGACGAACATCAGGCCTGGGCCTTCGCTAGGGTTCAGTCCGCCGGCAAACACAATCGGGAACAGCGCCAGACCGGCCACCAGCGACACAAAGGTATCGAGCAGTGCGACGCCGACCACCGTACCGGACAACGACGCATCCTTAGGCATGTAAGCACCGTAGATCATGATCGAGCCGACACCGACGCTCAGCGAGAAGAACGCGTGGCCCATGGCCGGCAACAAGCCGTCGAGGACTTTTTCCGGGTGGAAGTCGAACATGAAATGCACGCCTTCCATGAAATGCCCGGTGGTCATGCTGTAACCCAGCAGCACCAGCACCATCACGAACAACAGCGGCATCATGATGCGCAGGCTGCGCTCAAGCCCGGCGACCACCCCTTTGGCGATCACCACCGCCGACAGCAGCATGAAAATCGTGTGCCAAAGTGTCAGACGCCACGGATCGGCAATGACCTTGCCGAAATAAGCGCCGACCTGGTCGGCCGTGGCGCCCTGAAAGTCCCCGCGCCCCATGTCGACGATGTAATCCAGCGACCAGCCGCCGACCACACTATAAAAAGACAGGATCAGCAGCGCCGTGATCATCCCGGCAAAGGCGCCCCACGACCACTTGGCCGAATGCCCGGCATCGAGCGCCAGGACCTTCAGGGCGTTCGCCGGACTTTGCCGGGCGCGACGACCGATCAGGGTTTCAGCGAGCATGACCGGAACACCGATCAGCGCGATGCACGCCAGAAACATCAGCACAAAGGCACCGCCGCCGTAGACCCCGACCATGTAGGGGAATTTCCAGATACTACCCAGTCCCACGGCCGAACCGGTCGCGGCGAGTATGAATACCCAGCGGCTAGCCCAACTGCCGTGGACAGAAACCTTGTCTGTCGACATCGTTTATCACGCCCAAGCGTTAGAAAAAGAGGCCGCATTGTCCGGGATTCACTCAACCTGCTCAAGCACGCAGCATCACCGTAGCCGACAGCGGAACAACTCCATATAATGCCGCCCCTATGGCTAAACAGAAGAAACACCCAACAGGGACCATCGCGCAGAACAAAAAGGCGCGACACGATTACTTCATCGAGCATAAGTTCGAGGCTGGTCTGGTCCTGGCCGGCTGGGAAGTAAAAAGTCTGCGGGCAAGCAAGCTACAGCTGGTCGACAGCTATGTCCTGCTCAAGGATGGCGAAGCGTGGCTGCTCGGCAGTCACATCACGCCTCTGATGACCGCAAGCACCCACGTCATCGCAGACCCGGTGCGCACACGCAAATTGCTGCTCAACCGCCGCGAGCTGGAAAAGCTCGCCGCCGCCGTGCAGCAAAAGGGTTACGCCTGCGTATGCCTGTCCTGGTACTGGAGCAAGCACATGGTCAAGTGCGAAATTGCTCTGGGCAAGGGCAAGAAGGAATACGACAAGCGCGACACCGAGCGCGAGCGCGATGCCGGTCGCGAGTTGCAGCGCGCCGTGCGCAACAAGGGCAAGGAAGACTGATTTCTTCTGCCTTTAGAGCGTATTCGCGAGCAAGCTCGCTCCCACCTTGGAATGCATTTCAATGTGGGAGCGAGCTTGCTCGCGAAAGCTATTGCAGCATCAACACAAAAACAACTGATCACATCCCTTTGCGTCGCTCCGCCCGGGCCATGCGCTGAACCTCCTGCCGCACCTCTTCCAGCACTTCCTGCACATACAGAATGTGCCGACTGGACACTTCCCGCGCCTGCTCCGCGCGACCTTCGATGATCGCCAGATACAATTCCCGGTGCTGAGTGATCAGCATGTCGCGGGTTTCCGTGCGTTGTTTGTACATGCCGCCGATGTTGGTCACGACGTTACGCTTGAGCAGATCGAACAGCCCGCGAATGGTGTGCAGCAACACCGCGTTATGACTGGCCTCGGCAATCGCCAGATGGAATTTTGCGTCCGCCGCGCCCTCTTCTGCCCGACTGACTTCGTCGTGACGCGAATAACAATCCTGCAACTCTTCGAACGCTGCGGTCAGCCGCTCACGGTCGACATCGGTGGCACGCAATGCAGCGTAATAGGCGCACGATGCCTCCAGAGTGTGCCGAAATTCCAGTAGATCGCGCTGCGCCTCCGGATTGCTTTCGAGCAGTTGCAGCAGTGGATCACTGAAGGTCGAACCGAGGCTTTCCACCACATAGTTGCCACCGCCCTGACGACTGACCAGCAAGCCTTTGGCCGCCAGTTTCTGGATCGCCTCGCGCAGCGACGGCCGTGATACGCCAAATTGTTCGGCCAGCGTGCGTTCCGCCGGAAGCCGCTCCCCCGACTTCAGCGTGCCCTCGAGAATCATCCCCTCGAGTCGCTCGACAATATCGTCAGACAAACGGCGCTGCCGAATCTGATCAAACCCCATAGCTCATTTCTCCACGACCCCGACCGCTCGCCGGGCTCTCTATTCTGGCCTATCGGCGCCTTGCCGACACCTACCAAACACCACCTGCCCGAACCGGATCAGTTGCCATCTGCACCGCTTGTTCGACAAAAGTTTTAGGGCGGCAAATTGACACACCGCCATCAAGGCTTTTACCCTAGCCAACAGCGATTGTAAATTGGTATTACCAATTAACCAAGAACGCTGACAGTGCCTGACCAACAACAATTAGGGGCCACCCCATATGCAAACCTGGCAACAGCTCTACAGCCCGCTCGGCAGTCTCGGCGTGTCCGCTCTCGCGGCCGTCATTCCCATCGTTTTCTTTTTCCTCGCGCTGGCGGTGTTCCGCCTCAAAGGTCATGTGGCCGGCAGCATCACGCTCGCCTTGTCGATTGCTGTGGCGATTTTCGCTTTCCACATGCCGGTCGACATGGCCCTCGCTGCGGCGGGATACGGCTTTGCCTATGGTCTGTGGCCAATTGCCTGGATCATTGTGGCGGCGGTGTTCCTCTACAAACTGACGGTCAAGAGTGGTCAGTTCGAGGTCATTCGCAGTTCGGTGCTGTCGATCACCGACGACCAGCGCCTGCAGGTGCTGCTGATCGGTTTCTGCTTCGGTGCATTTCTGGAAGGTGCCGCCGGTTTCGGCGCGCCCGTGGCGATTACTGCCGCGCTGCTGGTCGGCCTGGGTTTCAACCCGCTATATGCCGCCGGCCTGTGCCTGATCGCCAACACTGCACCGGTTGCCTTCGGCGCTTTGGGGATTCCAATCATTGTTGCCGGGCAAGTGACCGGCATTGATGCGTTCAAGATCGGCGCCATGACCGGTCGCCAACTGCCGCTGCTGTCGCTGTTCGTGCCGTTCTGGCTGGTGTTCATGATGGACGGCCTGCGTGGCGTGCGTGAAACCTGGCCGGCTGCACTGGTCGCGGGCCTGAGCTTCGCCATCACCCAATACTTCACCTCGAACTTCATTGGGCCAGAATTGCCGGACATCACCTCGGCGCTGGCCAGCCTGATATCGCTGACCCTGTTCCTGAAAATCTGGCAGCCAAAACGCACCGCAGGCGCGCAAATCGCCGGCGCCACGTCGAGCGCAGCGATCACCGCCAGCGTCGGCGGTTTCGGACAGAAGCGCACCACCGTGGCGTCGCCTTACAGCCTCGGGGAAATTTTCAAAGCCTGGTCGCCGTTCCTGATTCTCACCGTGCTGGTGACGATCTGGACGCTGAAGCCTTTCAAAGCGATGTTCGCCGCTGGCGGCTCGATGTACAGCTGGGTGTTCAACTTCGCGATTCCGCACCTTGATCAAATGGTGATCAAAACCGCACCGATCGTGGCCACCCCGACTGCCATTCCAGCGGTGTTCAAACTCGACCCGATTTCCGCGACCGGCACGGCGATTTTCTTCTCCGCGCTGATCTCGATGCTGGTGCTGAAGATCAATTTCAAAACTGGTCTGACCACTTTGAAAGAGACCTTCTACGAACTGCGCTGGCCGATCCTGTCGATCGGCATGGTGCTGGCCTTCGCTTTCGTCACCAACTACTCCGGCATGTCTTCGACCATGGCCCTGGTGCTGGCCGGTACGGGCGCAGCGTTCCCGTTCTTCTCGCCATTCCTCGGCTGGCTCGGCGTGTTCCTCACCGGTTCGGATACCTCGTCCAACGCACTGTTCAGTTCGTTGCAAGCGACCACCGCACACCAGATCGGCGTCAATGACACCCTGCTGGTGGCGGCCAATACCAGCGGCGGCGTGACCGGCAAGATGATCTCGCCACAGTCGATTGCCGTGGCCTGCGCGGCGACCGGCCTGGTGGGCAAGGAATCGGATCTGTTCCGTTTCACCCTCAAGCACAGCCTATTCTTTGCAACCATTGTCGGTCTGATCACGCTGGCCCAGGCCTACTGGTTCACCGGCATGCTGGTGCACTAAACCTACAACAAACACAGAAAAAACCGACGCCGGTTCGTGATACCGGCGTCAGCAATTCACACCCCGGTCTGTAAGGCTGCTGAAAGCAACGCTCTTTATATTCAGCAGCCGCCACAGACGGATAACCGGGACCACCCGGAGACACGCCTGATGAGCGAGCTTTTTTACAACGCTGTGCCCAACGCCACCCGCGTGGCACCGCCACTGCCCGAACCTCGGCAATACCCCAGCGAGAAACCGTCGCGGGTCTACCTGTTCGGCACGTGTGTGGTTGACCTGTTCTACCCCGAAGCCGGGATGGACGCGATCCACTTGCTGGAGCACGAAGGGATCAAGGTCGAGTACCCGCAAGGGCAAAGCTGCTGCGGACAACCGGCCTACACCTCGGGTTACACCGAGCAGGCACGAACCGTCGCGCGCTCGCAACTGGCGCTGTTTACCGGGGATTATCCGGTGGTGGTGCCGTCGGGTTCATGCGCGGGCATGCTGCGCGAGCATTACGCCGATTTGTTCAAGGACGAGCCGGAGACGTTGAAACAGGTGCAGGCCCTCGCCGCCCGCACCTATGAACTGGCTGAGTTTCTGCTGTTTGTCTGCAAGGTGCAGCTCAAGGACAGCGGCGAGCCGGTCAAAGTCGCGCTGCACACTTCGTGTTCGGCACGGCGCGAGATGAACACCCACCTGCACGGCCGCGAGTTGTTGGCGCAGCTGAGCAACGTGGAACGGGTCAACCACGATCACGAAAGCGAATGCTGTGGCTTCGGTGGGACATTCAGCGTCCGTATGCCAGACATTTCCGGCGCGATGGTGGCTGACAAGACCAAAGCGTTGAAGGAATCCGGCGCGCACAAGGTCTTGAGTGCCGACTGCGGCTGCTTGATGAACATCAACGGCGCATTGGAGAAACAAAAAGAAGCGCTGCGCGGGCAACATCTCGCCAGCTTCCTGTGGCAACGAACCGGAGGTGCGCAATGAGCACTTCCGCGATTATTCCTACGGTCGCCGTAGAAGAAGATTTCCGCACCCGGGCGCACAACGCTTTGGGTGATCAGCAGTTGCGGAACAACTTCCGCACGGCCATGGACTCACTGATGGTCAAGCGGGCAGCCGCTTTCAGTGATGCCCACGAAAGAGAACATTTGCGCGCCCTGGGCAACTCGATCAGGGCGCGTGCGCTCTCCAAGTTGCCCGACCTGCTCGAGCAACTGGAAAAGAACCTGACCCGCAACGGTGTGACAGTGCACTGGGCGGAAACGGTGGACGAGGCCAATGGCATCGTCTTGTCGATCATCCGCGCTCACGAGGCGCGGCAAGTGATCAAGGGCAAATCGATGGTCAGCGAAGAGATGGAGATGAACCATTTCCTCGAGGCTCAAGGTGTTGAATGCCTGGAGTCCGACATGGGGGAATACATCGTCCAGCTCGACCACGAGAAGCCTTCACACATCATTATGCCGGCGATCCACAAGAATGCCGGTCAGGTCGCGTCCTTGTTCCACGACAAACTTGGCGTGGAATACACCAAGGACGTTGACCAACTCATTCAGATCGGTCGCAGAGTCCTGCGGCAGAAATTCTTCGAAGCGGACATCGGCGTCTCCGGTGTCAACTTCGCCGTCGCCGAAACCGGCACCCTGCTGCTGGTGGAAAACGAAGGCAACGGGCGCATGACCACCACCGTGCCACCGGTGCACATCGCCGTCACCGGCATCGAAAAGGTGGTGGAAAACCTGCGCGACGTGGTGCCGCTACTGTCGCTGCTGACCCGCTCGGCGCTGGGTATTCCAATCACCACCTACGTCAACATGATCTCCGGCCCGCGCAAGGAACATGAACTCGACGGCCCGCAGGAAGTGCATCTGGTGCTGCTCGACAACGGTCGCAGCCAGGCCTTTGCCGACAGCGAATTGCGCCAGACCCTGAATTGCATCCGCTGCGGCGCCTGCATGAATCATTGCCCGGTCTACACCCGCGTCGGCGGTCACACCTACGGCGAGGTGTACCCTGGACCGATCGGCAAAATCATCACCCCGCACATGGTCGGCCTGGCGAAAGTCCCGGATCACCCGAGCGCTTCGTCGCTGTGCGGCGCCTGCGGTGAAGTGTGCCCGGTAAAAATTCCGATTCCGGCAATCCTGCGTCGTTTGCGCGAAGAAAACGTCAAGGCCCCGGACTCGCCGCATCAAGTGATGCGCGGTCAGGGCAGCAAGTATTCGCGCAAGGAACGTTTCATCTGGAACGCCTGGGCGAAACTTAACAGCTCGCCGACGCTGTATCGACTGTTCGGTTTCTTCGCCACACGCCTGCGCGCACTGACGCCAAGCAACGTCGGCCCGTGGACGCAAAACCACAGCGCGCCGAAACCCGCCGCCCGCTCACTGCACGACATGGCCCGCGAGCATCTGGCCAAACAGGGAGACCGCTGATGAGCGCCAAGCAAAACATCCTCGCCAAGCTGCGGAAAAGCCTGACCGGCGCCACACCAATTGCCGACAACTTTGATGTCGATCTGGTGACGCAGCCTTACACCTACAGCGCCGATCAACGCATCCCGCAACTGCGCAAACTGATGGAAGCGGTGCACACCGAAATTCATCTGACCTCTGACGCAGAATGGCCGGCGCTACTCGCGCAATTGCTGCGTGATCGCCAACTGCCAAGCCTGTTGATCGCGCCGACTACAGCGCACGGGCAACGCATCACACAACACTGGGCGAATCATCCTGATCTGCCCGCGCTGAAATCCTACGACCGGCCGATGGAAGCGTGGAAAGCCGAGTTGTTCGACGACACCCCGGCCAGCCTCACCGGCACCCTCGGCGCAATTGCCGCCACCGGTAGCCTGATTATCTGGCCGACCCGCGAAGAACCGCGGTTGATGAGCCTGGTGCCGCCGGTGCATTTCGCCCTGCTCAAGGCCAGCGAAATCCGCGACAACTTCTATCAGGTGCAACAGGAATTCGAGTGGGCCCAAGGCATGCCGACCAACGCATTATTGGTGTCCGGCCCGTCGAAAACCGCTGACATCGAGCAAGTCCTCGCTTACGGCGCCCACGGCCCGAAAGACCTCGTAGTGCTGATCCTGGAGGACCAATGACGCTTCCGGTGAATTTCCTGCGTGATGCGCAACAACTGATTCCGGCCGAGCGCCGTTTTGATGATCCGCTATCGACGCTGGCCTTTGGCACTGACGCCAGTTTTTATCGGCTGATCCCGAAACTGGTCATCCGCGTCGAGTCCGAAGATGAAGTCGTCGGCCTGTTGAAACTGGCCCAGCGCGACCACGTTCCGGTGACCTTCCGCGCTGCGGGCACCAGCCTTTCCGGGCAAGCCATCAGCGATTCGGTGCTGATCGTGCTGGGGGATAACTGGAACGCCCGCGAGATTCGCGGCCAAGGCACGCAAATCCGCCTGCAGCCGGGCGTCATCGGTGCGCAGGCCAACGCATGGCTGGCACCGTTCGGCCGCAAGATCGGCCCGGACCCGGCGTCGATCAACGCCTGCAAGATCGGCGGCATCGTCGCCAACAATGCCAGCGGTATGTGCTGCGGCACGGCGCAAAACACCTATCACACGCTGGCCGGGATGCGCCTGGTGCTGGCCGATGGCACGCGTCTCGACACCGAAGACGCTGCCAGTGTCGCAGCATTTCGCAACAGTCATGGCGATCTGCTGGAGCGCCTGGCGACATTGGGCCGCGAGACCCGCGCCAATGCCGAGTTGGCCGCGAGAATTCGCCACAAATACCGTCTGAAAAATACCACCGGCCTGTCACTCAACGCCCTGGTGGATTTCGACGAGCCTGTGGATATCTTGAGCCACCTGTTGGTTGGCTCCGAAGGCACCCTCGGTTTTATCAGTGCGGTGACCTACAACACAGTGATCGATCACCCGCACAAGGCGTCGGCGCTGATCGTGTTCCCGGATGTGGAAACCTGCTGCAACGCGGTCACCGTGCTGAAAAGCCAACCGGTGTCGGCGGTGGAACTGCTCGATCGACGCAGCCTGCGCTCGGTGCAGGACAAACCCGGCATGCCCACTTTCGTACAACAGCTGTCGAACAATGCCTGCGCCCTGCTGATCGAATCCCGCGCCGCCTCTTCCTCTTTGCTGCAGGAACAGCTGGCGCAGATCATGGCGTCACTCAGCGGTTTCCCTGTGGAAAAACAAGTCGACTTCACCGAAGACCCGGTCGAGAACGCCCGCCTCTGGGCGATTCGCAAGGACACCTTCCCCGCCGTCGGTGCCGTACGCAAAACCGGCACCACGGTGATCATCGAAGACGTGACTTTTCCGGTCGAGCAACTGGCCATCGGCGTCAATCGCCTGATCGAGCTATTCGACAAGCATGCCTACGACGAAGCGATCCTTTTCGGACACGCACTGGAAGGCAATCTGCACTTCGTCTTCACCCAAGGCTTCAACAGCGCGGAAGAAGTCGCACGCTATCAGGCGTTCATGGACGACGTCGCGCAACTGGTGGCGGTGGAATTCGGTGGCTCGCTGAAGGCCGAGCACGGCACCGGGCGCAACATGGCGCCGTTCGTGGAGCTGGAATGGGGCAGCGATGCCTATCAACTGATGTGGCAGCTCAAACGCCTGCTCGACCCCAACGGCATCCTCAACCCGGACGTGGTGCTCAGCGAAGATCCGCAGATTCACCTCAAGCACCTGAAGCCGCTGCCGGCGGCCGACGAGATTGTGGATAAATGCATCGAGTGCGGCTTCTGCGAACCGGTCTGCCCGTCGAAAGGCCTGACCCTGAGTCCGCGCCAGCGCATCGTGATCTGGCGTGACATTCAGGCAAAAAAACGCGCTGGCATCGACACCCGCGAACTGGAAGAAGCCTACGCGTACCAAGGCATCGACACCTGCGCCGCCACCGGCTTGTGTGCGCAACGCTGCCCTGTAGGCATCAACACCGGCGAACTGGTGAAAAAGCTCCGCGCCCGTAACGCCACGCATCAGAAAACCGCTGACTGGATCGAAGGAAATTTCGCCAAGACCCTGCAAGGCGCACGTTTTACTCTGCACGTGGCCAACGGTGCGCGGATGCTGCTCGGTGCGCCACGTCTGGCGAAGCTTTCAGCAACCCTGACGCGCTTGTCCAAAGGCCAGGTGCCGCTGTGGACGAATGCGATGCCGCAGCCGGAAAAAGCCATTCGCTTCAGTCCGAGCGTCTCCGATGAGCGTCCGCGCGTGGTCTATCTGGCTGCCTGCGTATCGCGGGTCATGGGCCCGGCAGCCGGAGACAAAGAGCAGATGTCGCTGTACGACAAGACCCGTGGCCTGCTGGAAAAGGCCGGTTACCAGGTGGTGTTCCCGGACAATCAGGACAACCTCTGCTGCGGTCAGCCGTTCGCTTCCAAAGGCTATGCCGAACAGGCCGAGCACAAGCGCCAGGAGCTGATCAGCGCCCTGCTTCACGCCAGTCGCGGCGGACTCGATCCGATCTATTGCGACACCAGCCCGTGCACCCTGCGCCTAGTGCAGGATGTCGGCGATGTTCGCCTGGACCTGTACGACCCGGTGCGCTTCATTCGTACGCACCTTCTCGAGCGACTCGAGTTCACCCCGCAGGATGCACCGATTGCTGTGCATGTGACGTGCAGCACCCAGCATCTGGGCGAGAGCCAGGCGCTGATCGATCTGGCACGCAAATGCAGCACCAACGTGGTCATCCCCGAAGGCATCCATTGCTGCGGGTTTGCCGGTGACAAGGGCTTCACCACGCCGGAGCTGAACAGCCATTCGCTGCGCACGCTCAAGGAGGCGGTGCAGCATTGCAGCGAAGGGATTTCCACCAGCCGGACTTGCGAGATCGGTCTGACGCAACATGGCGGAATTGACTACCACGGACTGGTCTATCTGGTGGATCGAGTGACCCGGGCGAAGGCCTGCTGAAGAAAAATAGAACCCTTGAGTTCGACTGTAGTCCACAGAATAACCCCGACTGATCGGGGTTTTTCTTCCATACGGTTGCCCGTCCTGACGGCCAGCGAAGTCTGGACCCACTCGGTTCAAGGAGATACACATGAAACGTTCTGTACTGTTAGGTCTGTTCGTTACTGCATCGATGATGGCTTCCACTTCGTTCGCCGCGGACAAGCCTGCCAACCTGTGCGATGCCAATATTCAGACCATCAACAATGCCAAGGGGCAGCTGTCAGCGAACCCGGAACTGAGCCAGCGCGCTAACGCCAGTGTGAGCAAGGCCGAGGCGCTCAAGGCTGATGGCAAAATCGACGATTGCATTGCGGAAACCTCGCAAACCATCGTGGAACTGCGCAAATCCACCGGCACCAACAACTGATCAGCTGCCCGGCCAACCTTCGGGTTGGCCTCGCGGGCCGTTTGGCGTACACTGCGCAGGCTTGTTGCTCAAACAGTTGTGCTGAGCAATGAGTTCGGGGCCGTTTAGGATTCGACGCCGGTTGCGAAACTTTAGGTGCATGCCGACTTGGTAACAGAAGTCGTAAATCCACTGTTGCAACTACTTATAGTTGCCAATGACGACCAATACGGTGTTGCTCTCGCTGCTTAATTGCAGCTGACAATGCTCCTGGTACCTTCGGGTCCAGCAATCATCAGGGGATGTCTGTAAACCCGAAATGATTGTCATATAGAACAGAATCGCCGTGCAGTACGTTGTGGACGAAGCGGCTAAAACTTACACAACTCGCCCAAAGCACCCTGCCCTTCGGGTCGCTGAGGGTTAACTTAATAGAAACGGCTACGCATGTAGTACCGACAGCGGAGTACTGGCGGACGGGGGTTCAAATCCCCCCGGCTCCACCACTTCATCATCTAAAGACGTCCACGGACGTCTTTTTTTGTGCCTGAAATCCAGTAAATACGGGGGTTTCAGATCCATTGGCGTCCGAAGGGATCCGAAGGGATCCGAGATCATCCATCAACTCGTGTATTCCAGGTGGTATTCCAAGCCTTCCACTGATATTTTTTGGAATACACACAGCGTTGGAGAACACCATGGGTGCCCAAGCCACGCGGCTTTCAGACGTCAAAGTCAAAGCCGCTAAAGCAAAGGAAAAGGACTAAATCCTCACAGATGGCGACGGCCTTCAGATGAGGGTCAGAGCCAATGGCTCAAAGCTGTGGAATTTTAACTATATCCACCCAGTGACCAAAAAGCGGATCAACATGGGCCTCGGCACGTTTCCGGAGGTGAGCCTGGCTCAAGCGCGAAAACGGACGGTTGAAGCCAGGGAATTTGTTGCTCAAGGACTTGATCCGAAGGCGAAGCGCGACGCAGATCGGCAAACGCTGAAAGCGAGCACGGAGCACACTTTCAAGAATGTGGCCACCGCATGGTTCGAGCTCAAAAAAGACTCGGTGACCACTGCCTACGCTGAGGACATTTGGCGGTCTCTGACGCTGCACGTTTTTCCTGATTTGGCTATTACTACAATCTCAGCGATCACCGCGCCAGCGGTCATAAAGTTGCTGAGGCCTCTTGAAACCAAGGGTAGTCTTGAGACCGTCAAGCGGCTAAGTCAACGTCTAAACGAAATCATGACTTACGGCGTCAACTCAGGCCTGATCCATTCGAATCCGCTTAGCGGGATTCGCTCAGTCTTCAAGAAACCAAAAAAGAAAAACATGGCGGCACTCGCGTCTGATGAGCTGAAAGAGTTAATGGTGACCGTCGCCAATGCCAGTATAAAAAGAACTACGCGCTGCTTGATCGAGTGGCAACTTCACACGATGACTCGTCCAGCAGAGGCTGCTACTGCTCGCTGGGTGGACATCGACGTCGAGAAGAGGATCTGGACGATACCGCCGGAGCGGATGAAAAAGCGTCGCACGCACATCATTCCGCTAACAGAACAAGCAGTAGCTCTCCTTGACGCAATCAAGCCCCTCAGCGGACACCGTGAGTATGTCTTTCCTGCAGACCGGAATCCTCGCACTCACTGCAACAGCCAGACCGCCAACATGGCATTAAAGCGTATGGGTTTCGAAGGCCGCCTGGTGAGCCACGGTATTCGGTCAATGGCGAGCACTATCCTCAACGAGCACGACTGGGATCCTGAGCTGATAGAGGTTGCGCTTGCTCATGTTGATAAGGACGAGGTACGCAGCGCCTATAACCGGGCTGACTATATCGAGCGCAGGCGTCCAATGATGCAATGGTGGAGCGAACACATTCAGGGGGCTGCTACCGGAAATCTTTCAATGTCAGCAATCATTGAAATGAGGAACTAAAGATTCGCGCCAACTCTCACCAAGCCACTTTTATCCGAGAGAGGCCAGCAGGTAAAGGCGAGCATCCAGTCCGCAATACTTAGAAGATGCATCGCAATTTCAAAATAGTCTGCGTGAGGAGGGTCAGGAATTGACGGAAAATTAGACAGCGCTCACCTACCCGAAACCGATGACACGTGAAAAGCTGCCTGCCTAGACTTAAAGCCAAGGCAGGCGGCCCTTCTTTTTTTGCACATTTGTACAGCTATCAGCAAACCGCGCTAAGCCTAAGGCGGGGTACATTCTCACACTCCGGCGATTGTGAGTATGCGTCCGGCCAAGTCATCTACCCGCCCCGCAAAGCCAGAACATGGTGCGCACTAAAATTTAGGTAAGCACCAGTTCTAGCCTTTAAAGCGGTTATTTCATGCAGCCAACACGCCGTTCGTACTCCAAATACTTCAAGGCCCAGGTCATTCAAGAGTGTGCCCAACCCGGAACTTCGATTGCCAGCATCGCGCTCAGCCATAGCCTCAACGCAAATCTCGTCCACAAGCGGATTCGGGTGCAGGTGCAGAAAAGCACGGCCCTTCAAACAGCATCCATCCCATTGCCTGCGCAAACAACGGCGCCGGTATTTTCATCGAATATTAGCGTTGCGATTCCTGCAGATGAACATCAGCGACAAGCTCCACTTGGGTGTCGGTTTGGCGATGGCTGAATATGCCGCTCGTGATGCAATCGTCGACATGCGCCGCGGACTTAAGTTGTGCATTAGGCAATCCGTAAACTTAAACGAAAAAGGGCCTAAAAGGCCCTTTTTTTGCGTGGCTCAATTAAAGATTAGCTTAGCGTTTAGCCATCCACGATTCTAAAACATTATCTGCATTGGTCGAAATTTCCGCAACAAGCGAAAGTCGTTTGACCCCATCATGCTCTTGATGAGCATGCTCAACCAACATAGCTAGCTCAAGGTGAGCCTTATTTTTGTTATCGAATCGAGGTAACTCCATATGCTTGAAAATATTGCCAACTTGTATCGAGATGTTATGACTCTCAACGTACTCTTTTACAACTAAAGAGTTCAGTAGACCACAAAGAAAATGAGCTTCCTGCTTATTATCAAAAGCTACAAAGTATACTTTATGATCCGGCACGTAGGGACGGTCACCTTTAAAAGGAACGCTCCCATTACCAGCCACTGCGGCAGAAAAACGCCCTGACATTTCTGCCCAAATAACTTTCCAAGGTTTGAAAGTAAAATCACCTACATTATAGACAGCATAATAAGGTGCGCCGGGCATTCGACCTCGATAAGTGGATCGCTCAGATAAGATTTTCTCGAACGATTCAAAGTACTGCCTCGTTTTTTTCAACTTATTGACAGCCGCTGTAGCGGCCTTATAGTCGTCCCTATTTATGCCAGTATTAGGTACAAATGTAAAAAGATCTTGCGATGGCTTGAAGTAGCAAGCTTCAAAGTCTCTTGCACCTTTAATTAAGGGAAAAAGTAAATCAGGCTCTATCCAAACCTTTTTTACATTTCCAATATCCTTTTTTCCTGCTTCAGGTCGAGTTCTGATTTGAACCAATCCATTCGTAGACACATCTTCGATTGGCACAAAATAAACACCATTAAGATCTGCTGTTATACCTTTCCGTCCTAGGATCCACTTTGATTCGCCCGAGAGCTTGTTGAGCATTTCCCAGCGTCCCGGCCGAAGAATGGCCCATGGCGATCCAGTATCGCCAACAGGCATAGCCTCCATGTTCTGAATCGATACACGACTTAAGACGTCCTGGAGAGAAAGCGTCGGATCAATCGACCTTCCTCCACGCGCTCCTGCCTGCCAAACCCGGTAGTCAACCGGGTAAATCGGAATAACATTCCCTTTCTCGAAAACGACCACAGAAGTCTTGTTAGCAGCATCCGGAAATGGCTTAAGGGCTTGAAGATCGTCAACGAAAAGTGGTGACAACCAATCCGTTTGGTTGATTTTAAAGTTTCTAAAACCCGCAGATGATGGTGATTGAAAGACTGTCTGGGTTATTACGAAAGCAAGCTTACCGCCAATTTTTAACCATTTATCTCCAGCGGTGTAAGTGATCATGGCAGAAATATCAAGCTCATTGCCGCCATGAAATTTGGTATTGGAGAAAATCGAATATTGTTCACATGTGGGTTTTACTCGTTCTCTATATGCTTCGGGTAGCTTAGACCAGCGCACCCAGGGCGGATTCCCACATACTAGATCGAACTTACCAGCAGTAGCTGACCAGAAAAAATTTCGTACAATACGAAACCAAATACCATTCCAGTTTTGCCGATGAAGGTTTAAAACCTGGTCATAAGTCTCTTTCAATGGCTTACGCCAAGCTGCAGCATCTTGAGTGCTCAAGAGCTCAGATTCGATCAAGACACTTTCGGCTTGCTCAAACGCCATGTTGTCTTCTACAGATTTACCCATAAGCTCAAAAACGTTGTCTAACCGTTTACGATTAAAAGCTAGGTCCGCTGGTAAACGAATATCCAATCGGGCTACTTGGCTGCCAATTTGATAAGAGATCACATCTTCATTTTCATTTGGGTCTCGTGCCGGTGAGTAAATGGCATCCGCTAATAAAATTGGGATTTCGATTTGCTCACCTTTGCATACTCGCAATAGGTCAGCGATTTCCATTAGGTAATTCACACGTGCTGTCTGTACAGCTAGGGGGTTTAAATCAAAACCCCATACTGATTCGCAGAGCATTTCGATAGTTTTAGAAGCTGACATCCCAGCCTCTTCTGCTAGACGTCGCTTGCGGCGAATCATTTCAATAACGAAAGAGCCTGACCCACAAGTAGGATCAAGCCCCCTAATTTTCAGCCAATCATTTACATTTACACTGGAAAGCGTATGTTCAACAAGCCAGTCAGGTGTGTAAAACTCTCCGAGACTCTTGCGTAATGTTTCAGGAACCAGTCCTTGGTAAAAATCACGCAACACATCTCGGGTCCGTTCAAGTCGATCTGTGCGATATATTACTAGCTTACGCAAAACACCGCGTAAAGAGTTAATAATTAACTTTTTATAAGTAGGGTTGTCGCAGACGTCCAAGTACCAGCTAAAAATAGCTTCCTCAACAAATCCCTTGATACCAGCTTCGGAAAAAATCCGACCGCGCTCAATATCGGTAGCTAGCGATTTAATCAAGGCGTCATCAGACAAAAGGAACGCCATTTCCTGGGCTGGACTAGTCTTCGACGATAGACCATGTGCAGATACAATCTCCGCAGCTAATAGCTTGATAAGGAGAGAATTATAGCTATGAATGACAAAAAGCCGACCTGCCATTTTGTATCTTGGACTGCCATTCCAGACAAATCGCAATGAAGCGTTAATAGCACTATGTTGCTCAATGGAAAGATCCGCAACCTGACCGTAGAGCGTGCGCCATTCTTCAAACAGCATTTTAACTTTATTGTTACCGGACAACTCAAGGCTATCGGACAATGCGTCTGCCATAGCCTGCATCAGTGCAATAGCACTTGGCGCACCCTGGCCAAAATCCTCAATTAGATTTTCTGTAATTACTGCACGTCGATAGTTGTTCTGTATAGCATCCAGAACAAGTCCAACTGTATCAGGCGAGAATGGTAGCAAGTGTTGTGTGTGTATATTGTTATCTACAACCTGAGCGAAACAAACATGTTCGCCATCGATCGCTATTCCAATATATTCATCTTGATTAATATTCTGAGCTATTGCAGCGCGAACAATGTACTTAAGTAGCCGATCTTCCGTCGCTTCTTTAAATTTAGCGCTGTTTTTTGATCCATTAAAGAGTCCTGGAGCTTTAAATTCTATAATTACGTTGTTGTAGCTACCATCACGTTTTGCTCGCTCTGCATCGAAGTGCACGCCCAAAGCGTTTTCAATAGCCCCAATCCACGCCAGTCTTACTTCCTCCTCATTACTCCACGGCCGATTACGCTTTGCTTGAATTGCGTTAAATACTTGTTGTAACACGTTCCATCCCCAGTTAAGCTTTATCGTGCTGCGGTTTCGCTAAACGCTCGCGCACAATATTTATGCGGGTTCATTATCCGTTGTCATGAGCACAGACTGGAATGGTAGCTGACCGTGATCAGCTACATACCGTAAGGCTTGGCGCATGAGTTCGGACGGCGTCATTCCCAAACGTTCCAATTCGCGATAAGCACGGTTTTTGAGGTCATCGTCCACACGGACATTGATCGAAGCCATAACATGACACCTGTACAGACGTTTGTCTTTACAATATCATTAAAGCGGACTTTTTCCAAGTATAAGTCCAAACATTTCGTATATAAAGTGTAGTTAGTCTTAACGCTTTTGGTCTTCTAAAATACGACATAACTATTTTAAAATTTTTAATCTAGAGTAGATTTGAGCCTCCCGAACGCGCTGATGACCGATGCCGTTAAAGCTGCGATTTAGCCCGATGCACCGCTTAACCTCCCTTGACCTGCGCTCTCGCCTCAACCGGCCAGCCATGTCTCGGTAATGGGATTGGGCGGCGTTTCTCAAATCCATGATGGCCGTTAGTGCTTTGTGCTTTGATTGCAGGCAGTCAACGACCGTAGTGCCTCGCTTATGTGCAGATCGTCGACGAAATTAAGGCTAACGAGCATCTCATGGCTGAGGAGTGAAGCTTTCAGTTGAAAAACTGAAAAGTCTTTCTATACACTTAGCCACTGGCTAGCTGCCTGAATTTGTCCATTGGGAGTGAAACAAGTTATGAGCACCATTGAAGCCCGCGTCAAGAAAATCGTTGCCGAGCAACTGGGAGTTAAAGAAGAAGAAGTGGTCAATACTGCTTCCTTTGTTGACGAACTGGGTGCTGACTCCCTAGACACCGTTGAGCTGGTGATGGCTCTGGAAGAGGAATTCGAGACTGAAATCCCTGACGAAGAAGCCGAGAAGATCACTACTGTACAAGCTGCAATCGACTACGTTACCAGCCACCAGGCGTAACAGAACGGAGCAGTGTTCGGGCTGAAGCGAAATGGAGATGGAGATGGAGATGGAGATGGAGATGGAGATGATGGTAATAAATGTGCTGATGGCTACTTCTATACGATATAGAAAGTAGGCCTTTTTAGGGATGAGCTATTACAGTCGAATCTCACTGGACTAGGTGAGACAATATCGGACACGTCGAACCAGCTCACAAAGCACCGCCACTGACGACAGTATTCCAAGAAGTATTCCAACACGATTACTAAGAATAATAATCTGATATAAATCAACTAGTTACAAACCCGGTACAGATTACCCCGGCACTCTCAACGACAAAGCCCGCCTAGTGCGGGCTTTGTCGCATCTGGCCGTCCCATCCAGCCCCTCCGCCACCCCCCCCCCCACACACCTCAATGCTCATGCCGATGATGCACATCCGGAAAATGCGCATGGCTATGCCGCATCGGCGTATGCACATGCGGATGACTGTGCGGCTCAGTTCCATCCCATTCAAACCCGTGCGTATGCTGATGGTGCTCGTCGTGTGTGTGGCGATGATCGTGCTCGAGCCGTTCGTGCTGATGCTCGTGGGCATGGTTCTCCATCAGGTGAATCCACACCCCCACGGCCATTAACGCCGCAGCGAGCAGGAACATCAGCGATATCGACTCGCCCAGTAGCAGAATGGAGATAGCTGCGCCCAGAAACGGCGCGGTGGAAAAGTACGCGCCGGTGCGCGCACTGCCAAGTCCGCGCAGGGCGAGGACGAACATCACCAGGCTGACGCCGTAGCCGAGAAACCCGACCAGCAGGATCGGCACCAGCGAGTCGGCGGCGGGCAATTGTTTGCCGATGAACAAGGCCAGGCCGCAGTTGACCAGACCGGCCACGAGGCCTTTGCTGCCGGCGATGAACAGTGCGTCCGAGGCAGAGACTTTCCGCGTGAGGTTATTGTCGATGGCCCAGCAAAAGCAGGCGAAGGCGACGGCCAGTGGCCCGATCCAGTCTTGCGCCGATATGGCCCCCTGCGGCCATGACAACACCACACCGCCGGCCACGATGGCGAGCATGCCGAGTACGATTCGCCGATCGGCATTTTCCTTGAACACCACCCAGGCCAGCAGCGCCGTGAGCACCGATTCCAGGTTGAGCATCAGTGACGCGCTGGCGCCGGATGTTCTGGTCAAACCGAACATCAACGCCACCGGCGCCAGCACACCGCCGAAGCCGATGGCGCCGACCAGCCATGGCCATTCGCCGGTGCCGAGTCCGGAACGCTGCCAGCCTCGATCGCGGGCAACACGCAGCAGGGTCAAGCCCAGACCACTGCCCAGATAGAGCAGCCCGGCCAACAGAATCGGCGAAATCTGTGCTCCCAACAGTTTGGCAAGTGGCGTACTGGCGCCAAACAGCGCCGCCGCAACCAAAGCGTAGAGAACGCTGACATTCATGACGGGATCACTCGTTTGAGCCTATGAAGTACCGGCAACGATCATGGCAAAACTCAGGTGAGAATTATGTGAACAGCTGATTCGTGTCAGGGAACATCACCCCAAGCACGTGCTCAAATCCAGCAACATTTAATCCGCGTAATCACTGGGCGACTGCTCGACGCAGCCTCTATGCTGCAAACATCGAGATGCAATGGAGTTGAAGATGAAAACCTGGATCGCCGCCGCGCTGGCGGTACTGATTTCCCTGCCTGCCCACGCAGCAGATGCTGGCGCTGTGCGCGTCGAACCGATCGCTTTCACAACCAGCGCCGACAGCGTCCAGCGCAAACAGTCGATCAAGGGTGACCAGACCGCGGAGTACAGATTCAATGCCAGGGCCGGCCAGTTGCTCACCGTCGACTTCAAACCGTCCAACACCTCCGCCTATTTCAACATCACCGCCAAGGGCGCGGATTACGCGCTGTTCAACGGTTCGATCATGGGCAATCACTTCCTCGGAACGTTGCCGGCCGATGGCGAGTACACGGTTCAGGTCTATCTCATGCGCAATGCCGCACGGCGCAACGAGGTGGCCAACTACGAGTTGTCTCTGAGACTGGTCAATGGCGATGCCACCCGCGGCAAACAGCCCTTCGAGCAGACGCTGGAATGGCAGGGCATTACCTTTCACGTCAGCACCGAACAGGTTGACGGCAAACCGACGCTGCGCATCACCCCCAAAGGTCTGGAGATCGATAACGCGATCATCAGCCGGGCGCTCACCGGTGAGGTCGTGCGTGCCGAAGTCGCAGACCTCAATAACGACGGCTCCCCTGAACTCTACGTGTTTACCCGCTCGCCCGGGCGCGGCATGCCGGGCGATCTGATCGCCTATTCAGCCAATAACAAAAAATCCCTGAGCGAAATCTACTTGCCCCCGGTCAGCGACAACCCGAAAACCGCCGAGGGCTATCAGGGCGAGGATTCGTTTGCAGTGGTGGAAAACCGCCTGGTGCAGCGCTTCCCGGTGTATGACAGCGCTGACGCAGGCGCAGGCCGCACGGGGAAGATGCGCCAGGTTCAATACACGTTGGTGGCGGGCGAGGCCGGGTGGGTTTTGCGCGAGGACAAGGTGACGGAGTATTGAGTTAGCTTCACCCGGCTCACGCCAGCGGATAAACCCCGAAAGCGCTTCTACACTCACGGCGCCCCTTCCGCCGAACCGAGCCCTCATGACTTCACTCAAAGACCGCATGCAACAAGGCAAGGACGCCCGCAAGCAGTGCTCGCGCAGTGCTCAGGCGTCCACAGGCAAGATGAACCGTGATCCGATTCCGTTGATCAAGGCCTCCAGCCAGGGCCGTGTCGAGTCGCTGGTCGAACTGCGTTACGGGCGCATGCTGGTGTCGCCGTTCACCTTCTTTCGCGGCAACGCGTTGCTGCAGGCGCACGATCTGTCGGGCACGGCGAACATGGGCCTGAACGTGCCCATCTGCGGTGACTGCCATCTGATGAACTTCGGGGGCTTTGCCACGCCTGAGCGCAATCTGCTGTTCAGCGTCAACGATTTCGACGAGGCGCATCCCGGTCCGTGGGAGTGGGATCTGAAGCGACTCGCAGCGAGTTTCGTAGTGGCCGCCCGCGACTTGCGCCACGGTGAGTCGGTCGAGGAGCAGGTGTGCCGTGAAATGGTCGGCGCCTATCAGACCACACTGCTGGAATGCGCCGAACAGAGCACGCTGGAAAACTGGTACGAGTCCATCAGCTACAACGACCTGCTGGCGCAGGCACGCAAAAGTACCCTTGAACATGTGCAGCGCGCCATCGAGAAGGCCGAGCGGCGCACGCACGCCGAGTTGCTGCCGAAAATCAGTGAACGCGATGCCCACGGGCGCCTGATCATTCGCGATGACCTGCCGGAAATTTTCCACCTGCACAAAAACACTACGCTGCTGGATGCCGAGGATGACTGGCTGCGACTCGCGGACTGGCGTCCGCTCTTCGACACTTTCATGCGCGAGTATCGCAGCACGTTGCAACCCGACCGCCGCGAGTTGTTGTCGCGGTTTCACGTGCAGGATCTGGCATTCAAAGTGGTCGGCGTCGGCAGTGTCGGCACGCGTTGTCTGGTGGCGCTGCTGACCGACGATCAGGAGTTCCCGCTGTTCCTGCAACTCAAGGAAGCCCGGCGCTCGGTGCTCGCCGACTACGTCAAAAGCAAATCGCGGGTGCGCCATGAAGGTCAGCGCGTGGTCGAGGGGCAACGCCTGATGCAAGCGGCCAGCGACATGTTTCTGGGCTGGACCACCGGCCCCAGGGGGCGGCACTTCTACGTGCGGCAATTGCGCGACATGAAGATCTCCGCCGAACTGGAAAACTTCGACGCAGAGACGTTCGCCGCCTACGGGCGAGTTTGCGGCCGCGCCCTCGCCCGAGCCCATGCCAAAGCCTCCGGCCTCGCTGCGCAGATCAGTGGTTACATCGGCAAAGGCGATGCGCTGGCGGATGCGCTGTTGAAGTACGCGCAACATTACACCGCGCAGAACGAACGCGATTTCGAACGCTTCCAGACGGCCTGCCGCAAGGGGCGGTTGCGGGCCCGCTCAGAGGCTGATTTTGCCGCTGACCATTTGCCTTGAGCCGGGGCGCTGCCAGCGCGGCAGTGTCCTACGCCGGGCGTCCTAGGAAAATTCCCGCAACACGTGTCGACTTTCATGAACTGGTGCAGCGATTTTCGGGGCGTTACCCTCCTCGCCTGCTGTTCATTCCACGGAGCTGCGTCATGAAAAAAATCACCCGACTTTCGCTCGTTGGACCGGTATTACCCGATGCGCAAACGGCCCGCACGAAAACCCGATCGAACGCCACCGCCGCCACAGGCGGTTCGAAACGACGGCCTGGCCTTCCCCTCAACCAGATGCTCAGGGTGCGTGACGACGTCGACACCATCACCCTGCTCGAGCATGCCAGCGAACTGCTCGGGTCTCTCGCCGCCATCAGTGAAAATTTTGCCGAAGAATTCGATGGCTCCCGGCGTCATGTGGCGGTGGCGATCAAACAGCTGAGCGCATTGGCCGAAATCGTCGTCTGCCGGGCTCGGGACAATCTTGCCTCGCCGGGATCGCCGACGCCGGACGTTCGCCACTGACGGGCGAAACCCTTAAGGCGCGAGCGGTCTTGCCTGTCAGGATCGAGCCACGGTGTAGCAGTTGATCGAGATGAATTTTTCTTCACTGCCGTTGCCCGGTCGAACCTGTACATTCCGTTTGCTCATTCAAGAAACTACGGTTCGCCCGCGCTCTCCCGCGGGCTTTTTTTTGCCTGAAATCAGCCACAGCTTGCTGTGCCCCGGGTAATTGCGCGACGCTGCCAGCAGATCCCTCGCCAAGGAACGCCCGATGCCGCTGTTGACCCTGCCCTGCCAACGCCTGACGCTGGCGATACTCGCCCCGGATCAGGCAGAGCTCGAAAGTGATTTCTATCGACGCAATCTGCACCACCTCGCCCCGTGGTCGCCGATCCGCACCACCGAATACTTTTCCACCGAGCAAATTCGCCGACGCCTTGAGGTCCAGGCCAGCGCATTCGAGGCCGGACTGGCCATGCACTTCGCCCTGTTGACGCCGGATGGTGAGCAAATGATCGGTGCGTGCAACTTCAGCGGCCTTATTCGCGGCGCGTTCCAGGCGTGTTATCTGGGTTATCACCTCGATGAAACCCGTCAGGGTCAGGGGCTGATGCAGGAAGCGCTGGAGGCGGGCATCGGCTATATGTTCGAAACCCAGAACCTGCACCGGATCATGGCCAACTACATTCCCGGTAACGAACGCAGTGCGCGGTTGCTTGAACGGCTGGGTTTCGAGCGCGAAGGCTACGCCAAGGCGTACCTGAATATTGCCGGGCGCTGGCAGGATCATGTGCTGACGGCGCTGGTCAATCCGGTGTTCGAAACACCGGAAAAGCGCTGGTCGCGGCATCTCGCGTGAGTTTCACAATTTGTTAAGCATTGGCGAAGTATGCTCAGACCTTCGCCCCTTCCGGTTGCTTGAAACCCATGTCGCGTTCCGCCACTTCGCTGTTTCTCCTCGCCGCCCTGCTGTTTTTCTTCGCGCTGGGCAACCATCAATTGCAAGGTTCTACCGAAGCCCGCGTCGCCGGCATCGCCATGGAGATGCATCTGGACGATGACTGGGTCACGCCACGGCTGTTCGGCGAGCCGTTTCTGGAAAAACCACCGCTGAGCCTGTGGCTGGATGCGGGCGCGATGCGCTTGTTTGGCGTTTCGCCGTGGGCGGTACGATTGGCTTCGGCGGTGGCCGGGCTGCTCAGTGTGATGGTGTTGTACGGCATGTTGCGCCGGTTTGGCCGACCGAAAACGGTCGCATGGACCGCCGGGATCCTGCTGGCCACCATGGCCAGTTACTGGAGCAACGTGCGCGGGGTCGGCGAGGATGCGCTGCTGGCCCTCGGCGTGACCACCGCGTTGCTGGGGTTTTTCCAGGCGCAAAAAGCGTCGACCCCGGGCAGTTCGTTGCTGTTCGTGGTCGGGATCGCCATCGCCACCTTGAGCAAAGGGGTGTTGGGCCTGGCCATGCCGGGGGTGGTGATTTTCGCTTATCTGCTGGCCGACAACCTGTTGGACAAACGCCTGAAACTCGGCGACTGGCTGCGGCCGGGCCTGCTGACCGTGGTCGGTTTGATTCCGTTGATGATCTGGCTGGCGGTGCTCTATCAGCACGGCGGCGCGCAAGCGCTTAAAGAAGTGTTGCTGACCAACAGCGTCGGGCGCTTCAGCGGGTCGTTCGTCGAGGCGGGGCACTACGAACCGTTTTATTACTACCTCGCCAAACTGCCGGAAGCTTTTCTGCCGTGGAACATCCTGGTGTATCTGGGGCTCTGGCATTTCCGCAAAGAATTGAAGACCCACCGTTACCTGCTGTTCTTCAGCCTGTGGATCGTCGCGCAGTTCGTCATGCTGACGCTGGCGTCGAGTAAACGCACGGTGTACCTGATGTCGATGACACCGGCAGCAGCGGTGATCGCTGCGGAATATGTGGGTGTGCTGTTCGAAAAACTCAAAGCGTACGAATCTTCCAGCCGCTTTGCAGGGCGCATCGCCCGTCATCGTCAGGCATTGGGCGCTACTGTCCTGACGGTGATCATCGCCAGTTACCTTGGCGCCGCACAATGGGCGCTGCCCAACGCGGATAAAAAACTCTCGTTCCTGCCGCTGACCGAACAAATTCAGACGCTGCAGGCGCAAGGGCATCAGGTCGCATTGTTTCAGGCCAACGAACGGCTCGGCGGTGCCAGCGTGTTCTACACCCAACAGGTGCTCAAGGGCCTGGACACGGATGCGCAACTGCGCGAGTACCTGAGTGCATCGCCATCACACGTCGCGGTGATGGCGGGCGACAGCGAGCCCGCTGCGCCGCTGAAGGTGCTCAAGACATTGATCGTCGGGCGGCAGGCGTACTACTTCGTCGGCTACTGAATCTTTTGCCGCGTGGCGGCAAGCCATGGTGGCGAGGGGATTTATCCCCGTTGGCGCGCGCAGCGGCCCTTCTCTTGATTTAAAAGAGGGCCTGCTGCGCAGTCCAACGGGGATAAATCCCCTCGCCACCAATCAACAGCAGGCGTACTCAGGTTTCCTGATTCACCTGCAATAACCCGAAGTTGTAAACGCAGAAACGAGACGTCATCGGGCGGTTACCGTGCGCCAGTCGGAAGCTTCAATAAAACCGAGCATTTTGGGGCCCACCGGACTCGCGGTGGAAACGAACAGCGAGGAGCCGTAACCCGGGTTCGAGGCCGAGACGTCCAGGTCTTTTTCAAGCTGCCCCATGCATTCGCTGTGGGTGACCAGAATCAGGTTGCGCCCCGGAATTTTATGCGCGAGCGCGTCCTGCAACATGCGCCCCTTGCAGTCGATCAGCCACTCTTCGCCACTGGCGGCGCGGTTAAACATATAACCGGCGGTCTGCACCGTGCGCATCGACGGGCTGTTGTAGATCTCGGCCTTGTTCAGGCCCAGGTGCTCGAACTGTGCGCCCACGGCCACCGCGACACTGCGCGAGCGGTCGGTGATGCCGTCGTTGCCGCTCAGGCAGGACGCTTTCGAGTGATCGCAGCGCTCGACATGGCGCACCAGCACGATCACATCGCCCCTGGCCCAATCCGCCGCCAGTGCCTTGGCCCCGGCGACATTGCCGTGGGCCAGGTCCGGCACCGTCGCCGGGGCCAGCAGCCACAACGTCAACGGAATCACCAACACCGAGGCCGCCAGCACCACCCAGGTATTGCGAAAACGCGCCAGGGCGCTCAGGTTGATCGAGCGCTTGACGCCAAACAGACTCAGTCTCAATTCCACAAAAACCGCCTCGCCAGCCAGCATCACTTGTCATTCGATGCGCCACGGTACCGATGGCCACATGGGCAGGCAGTGAAACTCATGTGAAAAAAGTCTTGGGATCCGTTGTTACAAATCCACCGGGACAAAATCCTTTCAGCTCTCGGATTTACGGCCGATACAGTCCTGCTACACCCTTGCTGGCTCAAAAAAACAACAATCTTCCAGCCTGACCGATGATCGAGAAGCACAACGTTCCTGGAGGAATTGTGATGAATAGCTGGTTCGGCAACATCAGCGTGAACATGAAATTGGGCCTGGGCTTCGGCCTGGTCCTGGCCCTGACCTGCGTACTGGCCCTGACCGGATGGACCAGCCTCGGCGGCCTTATTGACCGCAGCAACTGGATGAGCGACATCACCCAGCTCAATGCCGGTCTGACCAAACTGCGCGTGGTGCGCCTGCAATACATGCTGACCAACGGCGACGAAACCGCCGCGCAGAATGTGCAGACCACCCTTGAAAGCTTTGCCGCCCAGCAGCAAGCACTGATCAACAAGTTCAAGAGCCCGGAAAACGTCAAGCTGCTCAAGCAGCAGGCGGCGACCATCGCCGAATACCAGACGTCGCTGAACAAGATGCGCAACGCCTACCGCACCGGCAACAGCGCGCGCGACGTGATGAGCACCAATGCCGAGACCGCTTACAACATGATCGAAACGATCAGCAAGCGCGTGCAGCAGATGGACATGAGTGAGCAGCGTTTCGATCAGTTCCAGGCAATCACCACCGCCAAGGAAGCGTTCATCCTCGCCCGTTACGAAGTGCGCGGCTACACCGCCACCACCAACGCCGAAACCGAACAGAAAGCCGTCGGCCAACTCGACGTCGCGATCGCCAGCCTCAAGCAGTTGAGCGCGCATTTCGCCGACAGCCAGCAAGACGCCCTGCGTCAGCTGGAAACCGCACTGCTCAACTACCGCAGCGCGTTGCAGGCGTACAAAAACGCCAACAGCGAAGCGGTACAGGCGCGCAAGGAAATGACCGACCAAGGCGCCGCGATCGTCAACACCAGCGAGCAGCTGTATCAGATTCAACTCGACCGTCGTGACATCGAAAGCGCTCAGGCCCGTACCTTCCAACTGATCAGCACCCTGCTGGCGCTGTTGGTCGGCGTGATTGCCGCCGTGATTATCACTCGTCAGATTACCCGTCCGCTGCAAGAAACCCTGGCCGTGGTCGAGCGCATTGCCAGCGGCGACCTGACCCAGAACGTCACAGTCACCCGCCGCGACGAGCTCGGCGTACTGCAACAAGGCATTGCGCGCATGGGTGTGACTCTGCGTGACTTGATCAGCGGCATCCGCGACGGCGTTACCCAGATCGCCAGCGCCGCCGAAGAGCTGTCGGCCGTTACCGAGCAGACCAGCGCCGGTGTGAACAGCCAGAAGGTCGAGACCGATCAGGTTGCCACCGCCATGCACGAGATGACTGCCACCGTGCAGGAAGTCGCGCGCAACGCCGAAGAAGCCTCGCAAGCCGCAGCCGCCGCTGATGGTGAAGCCCGTGAAGGCGACAAAGTGGTGAATGAAGCCATCGCCCAGATCGAACGTCTGGCGAGCGAAGTGGTGCGTTCCACCGAAGCCATGAGTGTGCTGCAACAGGAAAGCGACAAGATCGGCAGCGTCATGGACGTGATCAAGGCAGTAGCCGAACAGACCAACCTGCTGGCGCTCAACGCTGCGATTGAAGCAGCCCGCGCCGGTGAAGCCGGCCGTGGGTTTGCCGTGGTCGCCGACGAAGTCCGTGGCCTGGCTCAGCGCACGCAGAAATCCACCGAAGAGATCGAAGGCCTGGTCGCCGGTCTGCAGAACGGCACCCAGCAAGTCGCTGCCGTGATGAACAACAGCCGCGCCCTGACTGACAGCAGCGTGGCCCTGACCCGCAAGGCTGGCGACTCACTGGAAAACATCACCCGCACGGTGTCGAACATCCAGTCGATGAACCAGCAGATCGCGGCGGCTGCCGAGCAGCAAAGCGCCGTGGCCGAAGAGATCAGCCGCAGCATCATCAACGTGCGCGACGTGTCGGAACAAACCGCCGCCGCCAGCGATGAGACCGCAGCGTCCAGCGTTGAGCTGGCGCGTCTGGGTGGCCAGTTGCAGCAGATGGTCAGCCACTTCCGCGTCTGACCTTCAATCAGCGCCAAAGCGTAAATCCAATCGCGGGCCAGCCCGCTCCCACAGGTAACGAGTCGAACACACAATTGTGAACGACTCAAAAAACTGTGGGAGCGGGCTTGCCCGCGATTGCGTCAGCCCCGTCCCCCAATGTCACAGACAACCCGCCTTGTGCAGGATCTGCAGCAGGGATTGCGTTCGATCACCAGTCCAGTCCGTCAGCGAGTGCCGCGCTGACGCAACGCCGACGGCATGAAATACGCGTCTTCCGGCACCGGTTGTGAGAAGTCCACGGTGGAGGCTTCTTCGTTGTCGAGGTTCTGCACGTAGTAACGACGGGCTTGTAAGTCGTGGAACACGTCCAGTGCGCTCCAGGTGGTCGGCAGGTCGTAGAAGTTTTTCAGGTAGGCCATCGACACCCGCCACAACTCCCCTCGCCCATCGTATTGATCGACCAGCGCCGCGCCCCAGCTGTCCTCGTCAAGAAACAGCACGCGCCTGGAATAGATATGCCGCGCCCCCGGTTTCAGGTTGCCTTCGACCACCCATACGCGGTGCAGCTCATAGCGGGTGAATTGCGGGTTGAGGTGGCCCGGGGTGAGCAGTTGTGCGTACTTCACGTCCGGGCTGCCGACCTTGTAGTTGTTGTAGGGGATGTAGATTTCCTGCTTGCCCTTGAGCTTCCAGTCGTAGCGATCCGGCGAGCCGTTGAACAGGTCGGTGTCGTCGGCGGTGCGCAGGCCATCGGATGAGGCGATCGGCGTGTCGTACGCCAGGTTCGGCGCGCGGCGCACGCGGCGTTGGCCGGCGTCGTAGACCCAGGCCTGACGCGGGTCCTTGAGCTGATCGAGCATCTCGTGCACCAGCGCTGCACCGCCGGCCAGCCGTGCCGGGCTTTTCACGAAGGCGAGGTAGTAGAACAGGATGTTTTTCAGGTCGGCGTACTGACCGCCCGGACGGTAGAAGTTGAACAGCGCTTCCTGCTGCGAAGTGACCAACGCAAAGCTGCCGTTGCGCTGCACCGGGGCCTCGGATGCGCGGCGCACCACGTAGATCCCGCGATAACGGGTGATGTGATTCCACAGCACTTCGATACCGTCCTTGGGCACCGGGAACGGCACGCCGCCGTAGGCATCGGCGAATCCACTGCCGCCCTCGAGCAGCTTGGCCGAGGTCGCGTTCTTCAAGGTGTTGTCATACAGCCACTGCGGCGCGGAACCCGAACGACGCGACGGATAGACCGGCATCTGGAACGTGTCGGGGTAGCTGTTGAACAGCGCGATCTGCCCGGGACTCAGGTGCGCCTTGTACTGGTCGAGATTGGCCTTGGTGATGGTGAACAGCGGTTTGTCGGCGGCGTATGGGTCCGGGTGATGCTGACCCGGTTTGTAGCCGGCCGGCGCCTGGGTGATGCCACCGGTCCAGGCCGGGATGGTGCCGGCGGCGTTGCCCGCACGCTCGGCGCCCATGGGCGTGAGGGTGGTTTTCAGTTGTTCGGCTTGTTGCGGGGTGATGGCGGCAAGTGCGTTGCCGGCGCTCAGGCCCAGAACAAGCGCCAATGAGATCCGGGACATCCTTGAAGTGTGAAACATGATCTTCTCCAAAGTACAAAACCTGTGGGAGCGAGCTTGCTCGCGGAAACGGTGTGTCAGGCAACATCTGTGTTGAATCTGCTGGCCTCTTCGCGAGCAAGCTCGCTCCCACAGGGGGATGAGTTGGAATTCACAAGAAGTACTTGAGGTTGAACCCGACGTTGTCGCGGTCGCGAATCCCGTTGTTCTGCCCGCCGCCCCAGAAGTTGGTGTATTGCACCTCGGCTTCGAGCTTGTTCTGGTAGTTGGCCTTGATTCCCAGGGTGTAGGCCTTGCGCCCGTCGATGGTGTTGCCGGCCTGATAGCTGTTGCCTTTGAAATCGTCCTTGTAGACGACGTAAGGCGAGACGTTGACCCCGGCGTACACGTCGTTCCAGGTGCCGTTGAGCATGGCCGTGTAGCTGTAGGAATCGCGATTGACCTGATCGTCACGATCGCCGCCCGACACATAGGAATAGTTACCAGTGCCGGCGTAGTAACGACGACTGCCGTCATAAGCGGTGTATTGCAGGCTGCTGCCGCGCAGGTGCTCGGAGGCCAGTTCGAAGATGCCGAACAGTGAGTCGAACGACGCCGTCGGGCCGAAGTTATAGATAGTGCCCAGCGAAGTATTGAACGCTTCCACGCGTTCGGCGTTGTTGATCTGGCTGTCGAGGGTGACCATCTGCCCACCGACGTTGATCGCTTTGCCGGTCACTGCCGCAGCCGCACCGTTGGCCAAGTCGCCAATCAGATCGTTGGTCGCGGCGACGCCGATAGGCAGGTTGGGCCGATAGGCCAACTCGCCGAACACCGAGGCCTCACCCAACGTGGTGTTGAAGCTGAACCCGTACATGCGGATGTCTTCGGCATAGCGCCGATGCGCCTGGATGTTGCCCATTACATCCGCGGTGGCCAAACCGTTGGCCAGTGCGCCGGCCTGACTGCCCGCGACACCCGCCAGCAGATTGGTCAGGGCATTCATGTCGATGCCCTTGTAACCGCCAAGATCCGCAGCGATGGTCGGTTCCTTGGCGTGGTAATTGACCAGGTACAAACCGAACTCGGTGCTATTGAGTTGCTCGGCAATGTAGCGAAAGGCGAAACCGAACTGACCGTCGTTGCGCGCGTTATAGTCCTTGCCGATGGACGCGACCTTGAGCGTATTGCCGTAGGCCGGCGTCACGCCGTTGGCGTACAGGCCGGTGGTTTGCAGGGCCTGGCTCAGCAACGGGTTGTTGCCCAAGGCACTGTAAAGCCCGATGACGTTGCCAAACCCCGGCACCGGCGTGTCGAGCGCGGTGCCGCTGAAGTTGTTGTAGCCGGTGTTGCCACCGTCGGCGAACAGGTCGGTCTGCGAGTAGAACGTGCCGACCGGGTCGATGCGGGTTTCCTTCCAGTTGGTCTGGTAGAAACTCTCCAGGGTCAGGCTGTCGGTCAGACCGATGTTGAAGCTCAGCGCCTCCACCGGTACCAGCACTTCCTTCACTTCGGCGCCGGGCAAGCGGTACTTGGCAGCGTCCACCGGGTTGGTGGTGTTGATCCCGCCGCGATAGAAAATTCCCTCGCCCCAGTTGAATACCTGGCGGCCGACCCGCGCGGTCACCGGCATCTGCGCGACGTCCCAACTGCCGTGGACATAGGCGTCGAGCATCTCGATCCGGCTGCCGGCGATGTCGCGGGTCTGACTGGTGAAACGGTCGTCCTGCGGGTAGCTCTGGCTCGGTTGCGACGGGTTGTTGTTGCGGTAGTAATCGTTGCGCTTGTCCATCAACTGGGTGTCGTAGAACGCCGTGCCGCGCACGAACAAACCGTAGTTCTGATAGTTGGCCTCAAGCTCGGAGGTGATCTTGTACACCTCGGAAACCAGCCCGGTATCGAAGTTGCGATTGCCGTCGTTGGTGTTGACGTCATCGTTGTTCTTGTCGCGCCCTTGCACCCGCCACAAACGACCATAGGACAGGGTCGTGTCGATCGAGCCGGTGACTTGATTGTCCAGCACGCTGAACTCGGCAGCCTGCACAGCATCCACCGCACAGAGTTGCAGCAGCCCTGCCAGGCCGACACCGGGAAGTGCCACGCCGGTCAGGCGCAATCGAGTGTTGATCATGGGTTTCTCCCTCCTTGTTCTTATTGTTTTTTGCGTGGCCGCGATGGCTAGGGTGCCAGCCCCGCACGGACATAAATCCGGCTGTGCGCGCCAAAATGGCCGAGCAGTTTGAACAGCTGCCGATTGAGTGCCGGATGCTCGAAACGCTCGCGCTGCAACTGATTGCCGCTGCTGAAATCGCTGGTCAACGGGGCCGTCTCCAGCCACTGGCCGATGGCTTCATCGAACGCTGCCGAGTCCTCGACCGACTCGGCGCTGACCACTTCGCGCAAGTAGTCCACGGAGTACGGCGGATACTGTTTGTCTTGGGCCACATCAGCGTAGGCAGCGAGCATCGGATGCTGCTGACCGGCGCGCAGCAGGCGCCGCAGCCAGGTCGACTGGTACTTCTCGACTTCCATGTGGCGGGTGGCGACGCGCTCGATCGAGGCTTTTTTATCATCGGCAAAACCGGCCAACGCCTTGCCCTCCAGCAGCAACAGACTGGGCAGTTCGACCCCGGGCAATGGCTTGGCGTGATACGGCTGGGTCAAGTCCTGCACGTGGTGCACGCCCCAACCAAGGAACCGATAGCCCCAGTAAGGATGGCCACTGGCGAACGCCAGTCGCGCCAGCCCCAGGTACTGATAGGCGCGCCAGTCCGGCCAGCTGCGCTGAAGAAATCCGGCCGCGGCATACACCACCGCGCTTTCATGGAAGAAGCCCATGTGGAACGGCGCCTGCGAGCTGTACTGGAAACGCGCATCGCCAAACGGCTGCGGGCCGAAGCCGTACAGCGCGGCAACCGCGCCGGGGTTGTCGCTGAACAGGTTGATGTCGTGACCGTAATCCGGCTCATCGGCGGCGCTCGCCAGTACCGCCAGCGCCGCGACTTTTTCGCCGTCCGCCACGCGAATGAAACGCTGACGATTCCATGGCGAACGCGTCTGCTCGACCATCACCTGATCGGCACTGAGATGTTCGCGCTCGGGTATGTCTTGACCCGGCAATGGCTGAATGACCATCGCCAGATGAATGCGCGGATTGAGCCGCAACGCAGTGAGAAAGTCGTGGCGCAGATTGTCACCCGGCACGGCGGGCAGCTTCAGATTGTCGGGGCGCGGCGGGTACTGGGTGAAGTGTTCCCGGGCGAAGCTTTCCTGTTGCTCCAGCAGCGCAACCACGGCCGGATATTGCTCGGCGAGAAAGCGCTCCAGCGGCTCGACCTCCACCGGTGGCGCATCACGCAGCGCCGGCAATTCCTGCAACGCCAGATAGCTGCCCACCGTGTGGTTCGACCAGCCCCACGCCGTCGGGGCCATTGCACAAAGCAGCAACAGGAGAAATGTCAGCTTCATTGCTTTTAATTCTTATTGGAAGTGCTGTGGGGGTTGAGCCTAACAACCGCCCCCGGCGCTGACACTGTCCAATCTCACCAGAAAAAGTCTCCGATAGCGCCACATGAGAATCGCCATGCCTCCCTGCAGGAGTGAGCCTGCAAGGGAATTGGCGGTGTTTCTTCAGGCCGGGTAACCGGTGATTTTGCGGATGCTCTGATACAACGGTTTGAGCTGGCGATACATGCGCAGGTACACCTCTTTGTACAAACGCTCATAGACCTGCTGCGCCTCGGGTTGCGGCGTGAATACCGCGCCAACCCGCGTCATTGCCGCGATCGCACTCGGAAAGTCCGCATACAACCCCAACCCCACCGCACAACAGATCGCCGCGCCCAGCCCGGACGCTTCGTACACATGCGGACGTTCCGCCGGCAGGCCGAAAATATTCGCCGTCAGTTGCATCGCCGCGTCGCTCTGCGAGCCGCCACCGGCTACCCGCAAGCGCTTGATCGAGACCTTCGAACGCTGCTCGATTTTCTCCATGCCCTGGCGCAACGCGTACGCCAGCCCTTCCAGAATCGCCCGGTAAATATGCGCGCGGGTGTGCACATCGCCGAAGCCGATCATCGCGCCTTTGGCCTCCACGCCGGGCTCGCGAATACCCGGTGACCAGTAGGGTTGCAGCATCAGCCCCATCGACCCCGGCGGCACCGCGTTGACCAGTGCATCGAACAACTGCTCCGGCTCGATGCCCTGCGCTTGCGCCTGCTGCATCTCGCGCAGGCCGAACTCATTCTTGAACCAGCTGACCATCCAGTAACCGCGATAAATCATCACCTCGCAGTTGTACTGATCCGGCACCGCCGAGGGGTACGGCGGAATCAACGGGACGATTTCCCGGTAGCGCGCGCGGGTGCTGGTGATCGTCGCCGTGGTGCCATAGGAAAGGCACACCGTATCGACATCGACCACGCCGGAACCGACCACTTCACAGGCCTTGTCGGCACCGGCGGCAATCAGCGGCAAGCCCTCGGGAATCCCGGTGTGGCGGCTGGCTTCAGCACTGATGTGGCCGAGGATTTCCCCAGGTTTGTGCAAGGTCGGCAACTGCTCGGGACGCACCGCCAGCGCCTGCCATTTCCAGTCGCTGGGCGCGGCCCATTTCAGGCGTTTGAAATCGAACGGCAGGTAGCCGACGCAACAGCCGACAGAGTCAACGAAGCGCCCACACAGACGATGGGTGAGAAACCCCGAGAGCAGCAAAAACTTGTCGGTCGCCGCCCAGATTTCCGGTTGATGCCTGGCGATCCAGTTGGCCTCGGCCTGGGCGCGAAAATAATCCACCGTAGCCTGCGCGCCGACCAGTTTGAACAGCCAGCCCCACGGGCCCTTGATCCCGCCCTCGACTTCGCTCTGGCGCTGATCGAGCCACAGAATCGCCGGGCGCAGCGGTTTGCCCGCGGCATCGACGTTGATCACCGTGCCGCGTTGAGTGGTTAGCGAAACACCGGCGATCTGCGAACGATCAATCCCGGTTTGCGCCCACACCTGCTGGCAGGCCTCGCCGAGTTTCGCCCAGTAATATTCCGGGTCCTGCTCGGCCCAACCCGGTTGCGTCGAGTAATACGCCTGCAATTGGACCTTGCCTTTGCCGAGCAGATTGCCCTGCAGATCGAAGAGCAATGCGCGCACGCTCTGGGTGCCGTTGTCGATCGCCAACAGGTAACGCTTGTTCGAGTGGTTATCCATGGCGCTCTCTTCAAGGGGCATCAAGGCGTGGCCTCCGGCAAACCGTGATGGCGTTGCCACAACACCCGGTAACGCTGCTGCTCTTGCTGCCAGTGTGCATCGTCCCAGCCCAGACGTGGCTGGCAGAGCTGGCGAATGGCAGGGAAATACGCTTCGCCACCGCGCGCCAGCAACAAGCCCAGTCGGGTGCGGCGCAACAATAGATCATCGAGGTGCAGAACCATTTCCGCTTCGCAGGCGAAGGCCAGCTCTGCCCACAAGGTGTCGGTGTTGCCGACCGTTTCGGGGCCCGACTCGGCGATCAGCTGCGCCAGCCTCGGCAGGTCACGGCCGTGGCGTCCGGCCAGGCGTCGCCACTGTTGAGGGCTGAGTCCGGGAATGCTCAGGGCTGGTACGGCGGCGAACACCGCAGCGGCATCATCTTCAAAATGACGGCCGAGCATGTCTGCGCAAGCCTTGAGCACTTCAATGGCTTGCGGGCGAAACGTCGTCAGTTTGCCGCCGGCCAGGGTCACGCAACCGGGCTCCTGCCACAGCACATGTTCACGGGTTTCATTCGACGGCTTGCCTTGATGCGCACTTGCGCTGCCCACCACCGGGCGCACGCCCGACCAGGTTGACAGCACATCGGTGGCCGAGACTTCGGCAGCGGGAAACTGTTGCGTGCAGGCCGCCAGCAGATAGTCGAGTTCTTCGGCGCTGATGCTCGCGCTCTGGTCCAGATCCTCGCGATGATCAAGATCGGTGGTGCCGACCACCGTCGCGCCCTCCCAAGGGAAAACAAAGACTGGCCGACGGTCTCGCTCATGCAGAAAGGTGAACGCCTGCGCCACCGGCAAACGCCAGCCCGGCAGCAGCAGATGACTGCCACGCAGTGGCCGCAGTTGTCGCGGTGACTCGGGCAAACGCAAGCGCTCCGCCCACGCCCCCGTAGCCACCGCCAACACGCCGCAGCGTAATTGCAGCGGCCCACCTGCCTCGCAATCTTCGACCTGAACTCCGTACACCCGCCCGTCTTCGCGCAGCAACTGTTCGACGCGCACACCGTTGAGCACCACCGCACCATCGGCCCGCGCCTCGCTCAATACGCGCATCACCAGCCGCGCATCATCGGTCAGCGCATCGACAAAACAGGTGCCGCCAATCAGCTTGCTCTCCTTCACCCCCGGCGCCAGAAAACGCAATTGCTGCGCGTCATGAAAACGATGGCTGCGCCGTCCGGCCAACGCGTCGTAAACCGACAGCAAGCCACCGAGCACACGCGGCCCGGGAAAGCCGCCGCGATAGTGCGGCATCATGAAACTCATCGGCTCCACCAGCCCCGGCGCCTCGTCGAGCAGACGCTGGCGCTCGCGCACCGAATCGCGGGTCAGACGCCACTGACCCTTGGCGATGTAACGCAAACCACCGTGGACCATTTTCGACGATCGGCTGGACGTGCCCCAGGCGAAATCCCGTTGTTCCAGCAGCAGGCAACGCCAGCCACGCCGCGCCGCTTCGCGCAGAATGCCGGCACCGCTGATGCCGCCGCCGATGACAATCAGATCCCAGGTTTCGGCTGCCAGCGTCGGCAGAATCTGCTGGCGCCACGCGGCGTTCCAGTCCTGATTCATGGTCGTCACTCCGGCAACAACGTGCCGGGATTGAGGCGCCCGGCCGGATCGAAGTGCTTGCTCAGCGCCTGCAAGGTGTCCAGCGCCAGCGCGCCTTTTTCGCGCAGCAGGTACGGTGCATGATCCTTGCCGACACCATGCTGGTGACTGATGGTGCCGTGGTTGTCGACAATGGTCTGGCTGGCCGCGTGTTTGAGTGCCTGCCAGCGCGCCAGCGTCGCCGGGTAATCCGCCGCCGGGCGAAACACATAGGTGGTGTAGATGCTCGAACCTTCGCCGTAGACGTGGGACAAGTGGGTGAACACATGCACCCGCTCGCCCTCCGCTGCCAGGGCATCGCGCAGGCTGTTTTCGATCAGGTTGAGCAAGTGGTCGACGTTGCTCCAGTCGGTGGCCGTTTCCAGGGTGTCGACCACGTAACCGGCGTTCCACAGGTTCTCGCGCAGGTAGGGAAAACGGAAACGGTTCTGCGCCCACTTCTTGCCGAGCAGGGTGCCGGTGAACACCCCGCCAAAGGCTTTCAGATGCTGCCGGGCCTGGGTCAATGACAGCGCGTTCTGCCGACGATTGCCGGTCACGCCGAAGGTCAGCAGGCACTTGCCCTCACCGGCGCCGCGCAGGTTCAGATACTTCTCCAGCCAGGCGATTTGCTGTGGATGCCCGGCCAGCGCCAGTTGGGTTTCGGTTTCCACGGCGTTGGACAGACGCAGCATCGACAGCGGCACCCGCGCCTGGGCCAATTGGCGGATCGCTTGCAGCGCCTTGCTCCAACTGGGCAGGAAAACGCCATAAAAGCGCTCATCGGCGGGCAACGGACTGACCCGCACTTTGACCTCGGAAATGATCCCGAAACGGCCCTCGCTGCCGAGCACCACTTCGCGCAGATCAGGCCCTGCGGCGGAGGCCGGGAAGGTCGGGATGTCCAGAGGTCCGGCAAAGGTTTCCAGGGTGCCGCCAGCGAACAATTGCTCGATGCGCCCGTAGCGCAACGACTGCTGGCCGCTGGAGCGACTGGCGACCCAACCGCCCAGCGTCGACAACTCCCACGACTGCGGAAAATGCCCCAACGTGTAGCCGCGAGCGCGTAGCTGACTTTCCACCTGCGGGCCGCTGGCGCCGGGGCCGAACGTCGCCAGTTGGCTGGCCTCGTCGAGGTCGCTCAGGCGATTCATCCGCGCCAGCGACACCGTCACCACCGGCCGCGTCGAATCCGGCGGATTGATGTGCCCGGCCACCGAGGTGCCGCCGCCGTAGGGAATCAGGCACAGGTCCTGTTCATGGGCGAGCGTCAGCAATTGGCGGATCTGCTCGGCGGTTTCGGGGAACGCCACGGCGTCGGGATAGTTGCCCAGCGCGCCTTCGCGCAGCGCCAGCCAGTCCGGCAGGCTCTGGCCGCGGGCATGCAGCAGGCGATCATGGGCATCGACGCTGTACAACGCGTGCTGCGCCAGCCGCGAGGCCGGCACCCGCGCCAGTGCCGACTCCAGTGAGGCATCCGGCAGCGCGCGCCCGCCCCCCAGCCGTTCGTTGAGAAAACTCGCGCCCTGGGCCGGCAGTTCGACCACCGTGCCTGCCTCTCCCCAGCCGTTCCAGCGTCGCATGCGTGTGTCCTTCTTTGCCGTCGGATCATGGATGTTTCAGGCCTCCATACTAGCCAGCGGCCGCCCGGTGTCACGGTCGTATCCGGCCAGTTCATGTAGCCAATTGAGTCAAACGTCGCGCAAGCGTCAGGCATTTACTTTAGTCGCGGTTTGCACTTACCTTTCAGGCTATTCGTCTGCCCATGCCGCCGTTGATCAAAGGATCGGGATCATGCAATCGCTCGGCTTCACCTCAGTGCCGCCCCTGCTCAAATACCTGCGCCATGCCGAACAACTGGGCATGGCCATCGAGCCGGCATTGACGGCGGCCGGGTTGCAGGCGCAGCAACTGAGCGACAACACCCTGCGCTTGCCGGGTGAGGCTCATGAAAAACTGCTCGATTATTTCTGCGAACACTCGGGCGACCCGCTGTTCGGGCTTAACGCAGCGAATTTTGTCCTGCCCAACTCCTGGAGCGTGCTCGGTTACATCACCATGAACTGCGCGACGCTGGGCGATGCCATGAGCCGGATCATGCCGTTCGAGAAACTGGTGGGCGACATGGGCGTCAGCCGCGCCGAGGTGCAGGACGGCCATGTGCACCTGATCTGGACCTGCCGCTATCAGCGCCCGCGCATTCGTCGGCATCTGGTGGAAAACGTGCTCGGCTCGTGGCTGCAATATGCTCGCTGGATTGCCGATACGCAGATGTCGCCGGCCGCTGTGTGGCTGGAGCATGCGCGCCCGGACGAAGTGACGCTGGCGCAATATGAGCAGTTCTTCGATTGTCCGGTGTTGTTCGATCAGCCCTATTCGGCGCTGATCGTGCCGTTAGCGTACTTGCAGTTGCCGTTGCGCCAGGCCGATGCGCAATTGCTGCGCACGCTGGAAGAACATGCGATGGGGTTGATGGCGACGCTTGAGGATGCGTCGCTGGAACAGCAGGTGAAAAGCATCCTGCGCCAGTTGCTCAAGGAAGGCTTGCCGCGCAAGGAGCAAGTGGCCGAACAACTGGCGGTGTCGGTGCGCACATTACAGCGCCAGTTGCATCAGGCGGGGACGTCGTATCAGCAGATTCTCGATGATTTGCGCCAGGAGCTGGCTGAGCATTATCTGTTGAACAGCACCTTGCCGATTCAGGACATTGCGCAGTATCTGGGGTTTACCGAACCGAGGTCGTTTCATCGCACGTTCAAGAGTCGGCGGGGGATGCCGCCCGGCGAGTTTCGGCAGATGCATCGTGGGTGATTGTTCCGGCCTCTTCGCGAGCAAGCTCGCTCCCACAGTTGATCTCGGCTGCTCACAAATTCGATGTTCACTGCAGATCCATTGTGGGAGCGAGCTTGCTCGCGAATGCGCCAGCTGCAGCACCCAATTCCTACAGGTAAATCTTCGATATTTGAGCGCAATAAACATCCCGCATCACAGATGTTTAAAGACACTCAGAGTTACGCGAAACAGCCCACAAATCCTTGCGCCACTGCCTACGCCTGCGCCAGAATCCGCCGGCTTGTGCGCCCTGAGCATGCTGCGTAACTTGATTGCGTCACTGATTCCCAGTGATCGAGCTTAGCGGCTCGGCTACATTCGCTCCCCGCTGCACGAGTATCATCCAGTCAGGTATTTGCCTGTGCTTAATGGTGGCTGTGCGCATGGCACCTTCGGGTGCGCCGGGGTGGGATGCGACCGGTCCGCTAACTTGCGCACAGCTGCCTCCCTTTTGCTTAGCGGCGAAATGGATGCGGCTTTAAAAGGTACGCTCCCATGTTCAAAGTAACGCCAAACCCGCCGGTCACCGACCCGGCCTCCCCCTACGAATCCCCCGACTCAAAGAAACTCCACGAAGCCGCCGAGCGCGCCCTCGACCACTACCTCGGCCCGCCAACCGCCGAGATCATGGCCGCGCCCTACAAACCCAACAGGCTGTACATGACCGACCCCGAAGCCGATACCGAGTCGCTGCTGGTGGATGCCAGTGAAACCCTCGGCTCGGCCACCGTCATGCTGCATAACCACGCAGCGCTGGTTGAGGGCACGCACCGCAAAACCCTGCAAGGCATCGCTCAAGTGGTGATGTTGGCGGAGCTGGCGGTTAATCGCGTGCTGGATAAGTTAGTGCCGACCGAGTGACGAAAAAGCCCGCTGTCAGACCTTGGTGGTTTGGCAGCGGGCTTTTTTGTCTGGGTTGCGATTTTTGCCCTCACCCCAGCCCTCTCCCCGAGGGAGAGGGGGCCGACCGAGGTGTCTGGCGTTTTACATCGACCTGAACGACCGAGTCGATTATGGATTCAGCAAAGCATATTCAGGTCGGCGTAACTCGAAAGCATCCCACAACCAGTCCCCTCTCCCTCCGGGAGAGGGTTAGGGTGAGGGGCTCTTCTCAGCTCAAACGCTGATCGCGTTGGTAAACACCAACCGATTACCAAACGGATCAGCAATCGTCATGTCCTGACTCCCCCACGGCATCGCCTGAATCTGTGGGTGTGAGAACTTGTAGTCCTTGGCCACCAATTGCTGCTGGAACGCCTCCAGCTCATCGGTCTCGATGCGCAGCGCCGAACCCGGTGTTGCATCGCCGTGATGCTCGGTCAGGTGCAGCACGCATTCGCCACGGGACACCTGCAGATACAACGGAAAATTCGCCTCAAAGCGATGCTGCCAGTCGATCTTGAAGCCGAGGAAGTCGACGTAAAACTCGACAGCCTTGGCTTCATCGAAGATCCGCAGGATCGGGGTGGTTTTGCCGAAGCTCATGGGGTGCTCCCTGACTGATTGGCCCCACAGTGTAGATGGGGTGGATGTCAGCAATTCGGCTTGGGCTGGCGTTTCTTTAATTGCACAGTGCCACTATGAGACGCAGTTCAAAAGATCGCAGCCTGCGACAGCTCACACCTTGGAGCGCGTACCTCTGGAGCTGCCGCAGGCTGCGATCTTGTGCCGGCATCACAATCACCGAAACCCTTCTCGCAAATCCCCGTCCCGTGCAAGAAACCGCCCTTCCCGGCGACCATTCGCCTGCCCGTCGCGATAGCTCAGCACGCCATTGACCCACACCCCGTCAATCCCTTGCGCTGCTCGTTGCGGGTCATTGAAATCCGCCACATCGCGCACGGTCACCGGATCGAACAACACCAGATCCGCCCAGTGTCCTTCGCGAATCTCGCCCCTTTCCTTCAAGCCAAAGCGCGCCGCTGACAGACCGGTCATCTTGTGCACGGCGGTGTGCAGCGGAAACAGCCCGACATCGCGACTGAAATACCCGAGCACCCGTGGGAAAGCGCCCCACAGGCGTGGATGCGGGAACGGGTCTTCCGGCAGTCCGTCAGAGCCGACCATCGACAACGGATGGGCAAGGATTCTTCGCACATCGGCCTCGTCCATTCCGTAGTACACCGCGCCCGCCGGTTGTAGGCGTTTTGCCGCGTCGAGCAGTGGCACGCTCCATTCGGCGGCGATGTCGATCAGGTCGCGGCCGCTCACTTGCGGATGCGGTGTCGACCAAGTGATGGTGATGCGATGCGCGTCGGTGACTTGCTTCAGATCCAGCGTCGAAGAACTTGCCGCATACGGGTAGCAGTCGCAACCGACGTGCTGGGTTTTCGCCGCTTCCTCCAACGCCGCCAGCAACTGCGGACTGCGTCCCCAGTTACCGACTCCGGCGCACTTGAGGTGGGAAATGATCACCGGCGAGCGCGAATGACGGCCGATACTGAACGCTTCATCCATCGCCTCCAGCACCGGTTCGAATTCACTGCGCAGGTGCGTGGTGTACACCGCGCCGAATGCCGTCAGTTCTTCGGTCAGTTGCTTCACTTCATCGGTAGAGGCGTTGAACGCACTGGCGTAGGCCAGACCTGTGGATAAGCCGAGCGCACCGGCTTCAAGGCTTTCACGCAATTGCTCGCGCATCGCAGCGATTTCGCCTGGCGTGGCGGTGCGGAACAAGTCGTCGAGGTGATTGCTGCGCAGTGCCGTGTGGCCGACCAGTGCCGCCACATTCAGCGTGGTGTTCGCCGCTTCGACCGCCGCACGGTAATCGCTGAAGCGTGGATAAACGAAGGCTGCCGCGGTGCCGAGCAGGTTCATCGGGTCCGGCGGATTGCCTTTCAGCGTCACGGGCGAGGCGCTGATCCCGCAGTTGCCGACGATCACGGTGGTCACGCCTTGGCTGAGTTTGGGCAGCATCTCGGGTTGGCGGATGACCACGGTGTCGTCATGGGTGTGGACGTCGATAAAACCCGGCGCCAGCACGCGGCCGGCGGCGTCGATTTCTTCGGCAGCACTGGCGTCTTGCAAGTCACCAATGCGCTCGATGCGACCAGCACAAATCGCCACATCGGCGTGGTAGCCGGGCGTGTTGCTGCCATCAATGACCAGGGCGTTGCGAATCAGCGTGTCGTACAGCATGTCAGTCTCCCAGCGGCAGGTGATCGTCGCCGCCACGGTATTCGTCGAGGGCCAGTTTGATCCGCCGCAGACGTTCTTGATTGTCTTCAGGATTGGCCAGTGCCAGCTCGGTGGCGAGTACGTCGATGGCCAGCAGCATGCCGTAGCGCGCCGCCGTCGGTTTGTAGATGAACGAGGTTTCTGCGCCTTGCAGCGGCAGGACGATGTCGGCCAATTGCGCCAGCGGCGAGCCGGCGCGGGTGATGGCGAGGATGCGCGCGCCGTAGTTGCGCGCCAGTTCGACCGTTTCCAGCAGCTCTGGAGTGATACCGGTCAGCGAGCAGACGATCACCACTTGTTCGGCATTCAGGCTGGCGGCAGTGACGCGCATCATCACCGCGTCGTGACACACCGCAATCGGGTAGCCGAGGCGCACCAGCCGCACCTGCAATTCGTCGCTGCACAGGGTCGAGCAACCGCCCATGCCGAACGCATGAATCATCCGTGCCTGGCCGAGCATTTTCACCGCATCGGCGAAGCGCGATTCGTCAAACCCGGCCAGATGCTGGCGCAGGGTGGTTTCGATATCGCCGACAATCTGCCCGTAGAACGCCGACTGCTCGGGGGTGCCCGCCGGATCGAGAAAACGGCTGCCAACGCCGCTGGCCTGAGCCAGTTGCAGGCGCAGATCACGCAGGTCGCGACAGCCCACGGTGCGGGCGAAACGCGACAGCGTGGCGGTGCTGACTTCGGCACGGCGCGCGAGGTCTTCGAGACTGGCGCTCGCAGCAAAACCAACGTCGTCGAGCATCAGCCGGGCGATGCGGCCCTCGCCGGCGCTGAAGGAATCCTGACGGGCGCGGATCTGATAAAGGATGTCCATGGCGGCGGGCTCCGGTTACAGCAGGTAGGAAAGGCCGACGGTCAGGCCGAAAGCGACCAGCGAGATCAACGTCTCGAGCACGGTCCAGGTCTTGAACGTCTGCGCGACCGTCATGTTGAAGTATTCCTTGATCAACCAGAAGCCGCCGTCGTTGACGTGGGAAAAGATAACCGAGCCGGCACCGGTCGCCAGCACCAACAGCTCAGGGTGTGGATAACCCAGACCAATGGCCACCGGCGCAACCACGCCGGACGCTGTGGTCATGGCCACGGTCGCCGAACCGGTGGCCACCCGCATCAACGCGGCGAACAGCCAGCCCATGATCAGCGGCGACAGGTGAAATTCATGGGCCAGGCCGACGATCTGATCGGTGACACCGGCGTCGACCAGAATCCGGTTCAAGCCGCCGCCGGCGCCCACCAGTAACGTGATACTCGCGGTCGGCGCCAGGCATTCGTTGGTGAACTTGAGGATCGACTCGCGATTGAAGCCCTGGGCGATGCCCAGCGTCCAGAAGCTCAGCAAGGTCGCCAGCAACAGCGCAATCACCGAGTTGCCGATGAACAACAGGAACTGATTGAAACCGCTGCCCGGCGTGGAGATCAGGTTGGCCCAGCCACCGATCAGCATCAGCACCACCGGCAACAGGATGGTCGCCATGGTGATGCCGAAACCCGGCAGATCGTCGCGCGGTTCGCGGTCGAGGAATTGTTTTTCCAGCGGGTTATCCGCCGGCAAGTGAATGCGCGGCACGATGAATTTGGCGTACAGCGGCCCCGCGATAATCGCCGTCGGAATGCCGATGGCAATCGCATACAGCAAGGTCTGCCCGACCGACGCCTGATAGGCCTGCACCGCGAGCATCGCCGCCGGGTGCGGCGGCACCAGCGCATGCACCACCGACAGGCCGGCCACCATTGGCAAGCCGACCATCAGAATCGACACCCCCACCCGTCGCGCCACAGTGAAGGCAATCGGCACCAGCAAGACAAAACCGACTTCGAAAAACAACGGCAGGCCAACCAGAAACGCAATGCAGACCATCGCCCAGTGCGCGTTCTTCTCGCCGAATTTCGCGATAAGCGTGCGCGCCATCTGCTCGGCGCCACCGGATTCGGCCATCATCTTGCCGAGCATCGTCCCGAGCGCGACCACCAGCGCAATATGCCCCAGCGTCTTGCCCACCCCGGCCTCATACGCCCCCACCACGCCTGACGGCGGCATCCCCGCCACCAGCGCCAGACCGATGGAAATCAGGGTGATGACAATGAACGGATTGAGCCGGTAACGGGCGATCAACACGATCAGCGCGATGATGGCGACGGCGGCATAGACCAGCAGCCAATAGCCGAAGGAAGGCGTCATGCGGTACTCCTCGAAAGGGTCACGTTCGAATGGGTTGTGAAACTCATAAATCATTTCGAGATCGAGTTTTCAAACCACATGAAAGTTATTTTCGTGGAGAGGTAAGGCGTGTCGCGAACGGATATGTCTTGTCGCGATAAATGAAAATCACGGGGCGGGATTTACATGACATTCCGACAGATGAGAAACCCCTGTGGGAGCTGGCTTGCCAGCGATGATGGCCGCACATTCAACACAGATGCTGACTGGTCGACCGCTATCGCTGGCGAGCCAGCGCCCACAGGTTCGGTGGTGTTTACAGAGGGGGTGTACGACTCACACCATTTCGTTACGAATCCATTCCACCACTGACGTACGCTTCGGCGCCCAACCCAGCAGTTCGCGGGCGTGTTTGCCGCGTACGCGGCTGTTGGAGCCGAGGCCGTAGTTGGCCATTTCGTAGCCCCATTCGGCTTCGGCGTCTTGCAGCGGCCAGTCTTGTGGCTGGCCGAGGTTCAGGGCCTGGGCCATGGCGGTGGTCATGTCGATGAATGACGCTTCACCGCTCTCGACGAAGTAGAAGGTACCCGGCACGTTCCTGGTCAGCGCCAGCAGGTACAGGGCGACGACGTCTTCGATGTGCACGTTGGACCAGATGTTCTGGCCGCTGCCGACGTGCCGTACCACGCCGCTTTTGCGGGCCTGTTTGAGCAGGCGCGGCAACTGCACGCTGTCGCGATTGACGCCCAGGCTGTGGCCATAGATCAGGGTGTTGCAGATCACCGCCGAATTCACTCCGTCTTTCGCCGCCGCGAGGATCAGGTTGTCGATGGCCACGCGGGCCGCCTTGTCGACGGTCGGTGGCGGCAGGTTGTCTTCGACGTAGATAACGTCGCTGGACTTACCGCCCGAGGCATCGCCGACGATGCTCGAACCGCTGGTGTGCAGGAACGCTTTGTTCGAGCCGCGCAACGCGTCGAGCAAGGCTTCGACCGCACCGCGATGGTCGCTGCTGGCGGCGTTGATCACCGCGTCAGCCGCGCGGGCCTGTGCGGCCAGCAGCGTGCTGTCTTCGAGGGTGCCGATCACCGGGGTGATGCCCAATGCCTTCAGCTCATCAGCCTGCTCGGCGCTGCGCATCAGGCCCGTGACATTGTGCCCGGCCTGGACCAGACCGGTGGCGATGGAGCCGCCGATAAAACCGGCGGCGCCGGTGATGAATACCTTCATGGAGAAACTCCCTGCGTGAATAAGTGATGGGGCGAGTATCGGCCGCCGAGCGTGCGGGAAACACCCGCCCTCGCCCAATTCACTCTTGCGCAGAGGTCACGAATCAGCCCTTGAAGTCGGCGTTGGCGTAAGCGACGAGTTTGCTCTGGATGAAGTCGAGGAAGCACTGAATGCGCAGCGCCAGTTGCGAGTTACGGTAGTACACGGCGTTAATCGGCTGACGATAACCGCTGTTGAATTCCGCCAGCAGCACCTTGAGGCGCCCGGCACGGATGTCGTCGATGGTCATGAAGTGCGACAGGCAGGCGATGCCCTGACCTTCCAGCGCCAGATGACGCACGGTCTCGCCACTGGAGGCGCTGATCGCCGGGGTGATCGGCCAGCGGTCGCCGTGCACGTAGCGCAGCGGCCATTGGTTGAGGCCTTCGTTCTGGGTGAAGCCGAGCAAGGTGTGTTCGCTCAGATCGGCGACTTGCTGCGGCGCGCCGTGTTTCTCCAGATACGCGGGGCTGGCGACGATCAGCAACGGACTGCAGCCGAGGGAGCGCGCGTGCAACGTCGAATCGGCGAGGGTGCCGATGCGGATGGCGATGTCGGTGCTTTGTTCCAGCAGGTCAATGATCAGGTCATTGCTGTTGAGTTCGAGCTGGATGTCCGGATAGAGGCGGCGGAATTCGTCGATGTAGGGGACGACGGCATGCAGCATGAACGGCGATGCGGCGTTGATCCGCAGGCGTCCGGACGGGGTTTGCTGGCGCGAGGACAGACGCTCTTCGAGGGCGTCCATCTGATCGAGAATCAGCTTGGCCTGCTCGAAGAAGTACTTACCCTCCTCGGTCAGGTCCATGCGCCGTGTGGTGCGGTTGATCAGCGTGGTGTCGAGCTTGGCTTCCAGCCGTGACAAGGTGCGACTGACCGCCGACGGCGTCTGCCCGACCTGCTCGGCTGCGGCAGAAATCGAACCGCACTCGATCACGCAGACGAAAATCTGCAATTCATCGGATCTGGCTTTCACAGGTATCCCTTGGGCTGATCATCACCCTTGTATTGTGGGGAAGGTATCCAATTGTGGCGAGGGGATAAATCCCCCTCGCCACAGATCACTCGCCTGGCCCAAGGAAATCACTTCACGCCTGGAGGCCAAACACCTCTGTCAGATGCCGCTCATAGCGCGCCACATCGTTCTCGATGTTCGGCCGCTTCATCACGTCGACACAGAGGAATGTCGGCAACCCGGTCATGCCGAGAAACTCATTGGCCTTGTGAAACGGGAAGTACACCGCGTCCACGCCTTGGGCTTCGAAGAAGTCGGTCGGGTCATCGAAGGCCTGCTGCGGTGCGTTCCAGGTCAGCGACAACATGTATTGCTTGCCCTGGATCAGGCCGCCACTGCCGTACTTCTGCGACGCGTCGGAACGGGTACGACCGTCGCTGGCATAGAGGCTGCCGTGGCCTTCGGTGAACACTTCGTCGATGTACTTTTTCACCGTCCACGGTGCGCCCATCCACCAGCCCGGCATTTGATAAATGATCACGTCGGCCCAGAGGAATTTGGCCACTTCTTCTGCGACGTCGTAGCCCTCGTCGATGAACGTGGTCTTGACGTCGACACCGCCGCGATCCAGCACACTCAGTGCGGCTTCATGCAGGGTGGTGTTGTAGCGACCATCGGAGTGGGCGAATTTTTTACCGCCATTGAGCAACAATACTTTTTTCATGAAAGCGCCTCGCACAGCCATTGGGCTGGAGAAAGATGGGCAAAGGAATGGCGGCAGGTTACCCACCCATCACGCGCGGAATAAGCCGCTTGAGCGCAAAATACATTTGATCAAAATGCACGAATCTAATGCCGATTGTTGCAATAGCATTTCCGGCTATCAGTATTTGAGGAGTTGTTTTGATGAATGAACACCACGGTTTTATCCTGCACGCCAAGACTCGCCCGGAGAAAGCCGATGCCTTCGAAGCGCTGTTTCGCGCTTACGTCGAACCGAGTCGCGCCGAGCCCGGCTGCATCGAGTACCACATGCTGCGCGACAAGGAAGACCCGACGCTGTTCATCTTCTACGAGATCTGGGAAAGCCAGGCGCATCTGGACGTGCATTCGAATCTGCCGCACATGCGCGAGTTTTTCGAGAACCGCATGGCGTACCTGGAGCGCGATTTCGATATCCGTCGGATCGACATGCTCAGCGCGTCGTCGGCTAGCCGCTGATCAGCAAATGGGCGCCGAGCGCGCCCAGTCCAATGAAGAATGCGCGCTTGAACAACACCGCGCTGATCCGCTGACGCAGCCATTGGCCGAGCAACATGCCCAGCACTGCCGGGATCAGCGCCAACAGCGAGGCACTCAATTCGCCGCCACCCAACGCGCCGCGCCAGAGCAAACCACCGGCCAGCGCCAGCGTTGAAACGGTGAAGGACAGACCCAGCGCCTGCACCAGTTCATCACGACTCAAGCCCAGCGCCTGCATGTACGGCACCGCCGGAATCACGAAGACGCCCGTGGCCGAGGTGATGACGCCCGTCAGCAAACCGCACAGCGGACCGAGCCAGGTTTCGTGGCGCGGTTTGACGTGCATCGCTGGCAGGAACAACCCGCTCAACGCATACAGCAACAACGCCGCGCCCAGTCCGCGTACCACCCAATGTCCACCGGCCATGCCGATCCACAAAGTGCCGACGCCGGTGCCGAGGAAAATCATCAGCAGCATCGGCCACAGACGCTTGAGCAATCCTTTCAGATGCCCGCCAAAGGCCAGTTGCCAGACGTTGGTCAGCGTAGCCGGAATGATCAGCATGGCGGCTGCCTGTGACGGTGCCATAGCCAGACCGAGCAGGCCCATCGCAACGGTGGGCAGGCCGAGGCCGATTACGCCTTTGATCAGGCCGGCGAGGACAAAGGTCGCGATGACCAGCAACGACAGGGCCAGCCCCAGGTTTTGGTAGAAATCTGTGAGTGTGTTCATGGCGCTACTGTGCGCCAGTCGGGGTTGGCTGAAAATCCGCCATATACTGAGAGTGCCTCTCACTGAGCAAGAGGCTGATATTGTCTTTGGCGCTTCTGGCCCCATCGCTGGCAAGCCAGCTCCCACAGGTTTCAGTGTTGAGCTCTAAATGTGTGATCAACAACAATTCTGCGGGAGCTGGCTTGCCAGCGATGAGGCCCGCCCAGACACCACCAAAATCAGAGGCTGCCAACCATGCACTTCGACCTCACCGACCTGCGCCTCTACCTGCACATCCTCGACACCGGCAACATCACCGCCGGCGCCGCCCGCAGCCACTTGTCCCTGGCCGCCGCCAGCGCCAGAATCCGCGCCATGGAAGCCTCGCTTGGCGTCGATTTTCTTGAGCGCGGCCGCCGTGGCGTCACCCCGACTGCCGCCGGCAAAGCGCTGGCGCAACACGCACGGATCCTTCTGCAGCAGGCCGAACGCATGCAGCAGGATCTGGCCGAATACGCCCAAGGCGTGAAAGGCCAGGTGCGCTTGCTGTGCAACACCACGGCGATCACTGAATACCTGCCGGAGGTGCTGGCGGACTTTCTGCGCAGTCATCCCAATCTCGACATTGATCTGCAAGAACTGCCAAGCGCACGCATCACCCATGCCCTGCGCCAGGGCGCAGCGGACATCGGGATTGTCTCCGATGCGGTGGACACCCACGGTCTACAGACCCGCGCCTTTCGCGATGATCCGCTGGTGTTGATCCTGCCGCCGGCGCATCCGCTGGCCGAGCAGCCTTCCCTGACCTTTGCGCAAACCCTGGCGCATGATTTCGTCGCGCTCGGCGCTCATAGCGCGCTGGCCATTCACCTGGAGGAACAGGCGCTGCACATCGGCCAGCGCATGGCGATCCGCATCCGCACCGATGGCTTTGACGGAGTCATGCGCATGGTGGCGCGCGGGGCGGGGCTGGCGATCGTGCCTAAGGTCGCCGTCGAGCGCTGGGCCTCGGTGCATTCGCTGGTGTGCCGACCGCTCGACGAGATCTGGGCGAACCGCGCCCTGCAACTCTGCGCGCGGGATTTCGCGCAGTTGCCCGGTTACGCACGGGCCTTGCTCGACGCATTGACGCCTTGACTCTACCGCTAGGGGCAGACTCTATCCTGTGCGCTTCATTTCAGGAGTACACACAATGAGCAAACGAATGCTCGTGATTCTGGGGCACCCCTCCACCGACAGTTTTTGCGGGGCATTGAGCGAGACCTATGTGCAGGCGGCCAAAGACGCCGGGCATGACGTCCGCCTGCTACGCCTGGATGCGCTGGATTTCGACCCCGTGCTGCACGAGGGCTACAACAAGGTGCAGCCACTGGAGCCGGATCTGCTGCAAGCCCAGGCCGATATCACCTGGGCCGAGCACCTGACGTTTGTCTATCCGATCTGGTGGGGCGGGATTCCGGCGTTGCTGAAGGGCTTCCTCGACCGGATTTTTCTGCCCGGATTCGCCTTCAAGTACCGTGAGGGCAAAGCCTTTCCGGACAAGCTGCTCAAGGGACGCACTGCACACCTGCTGGTGACCATGGACACGCCGCCCTGGTATTACAAGTGGATCTATCGCATGCCGGGGCTGCACCAGATGCGCAAGACCACCCTGGAATTCTGCGGGATCAAACCCCTGAAAACCCTGACGTTCGGACCGATCCTGGGCTCCAAACCCGGCCAGCGCGATATCTGGCTCGAACAGGCCCGGGCAATCGCCGCCAGCTGACGTTGCCTGTCTGAACCACTGACGGCGCAGTCGCCGCCGTCAGTCCGCCACCGGGCTGCCGTCACAGGCCCGTCCGTCGCCTGTGCGCGTCATTTACGCACAGTTGCAATACCTCGATGATATTCGACATATAATCGCCCCTCGATCTGGCATGACGCCTGATCGCGCTACGCCCTGTTTGATCATCGAGACGGACCTTTATGTACATTGGCAAAGCCGCCCAGCTGTCGGGCACCACAGTCAAAAGCATTCGCCATTACGAAGAAATCGGCCTGTTGCCCGAGCCCAAGCGTGAAGGCAAATACCGCATCTACAGCCAGCAAAGCGTTGAAGTGTTGACGTTCATCAAGTGCGCCCAGCAACTGGGCTTCAAGCTCAAAGAGCTGCAGGTGATCCTCAACAACTACCGCGGCGACGAGTTTCCCTGGGACATGGCGCAACGTGCGATTGCCGAAAAAAAAGCCGAACTGGTGTCCCAGATCGGCGATTTGCAGCAATTGCACGACGGCCTTGAAGCGTTTGAGAACAACCTCAACGATGCCCGCCAGGAATGTCAGTTCGAGCGCATTGCCCGCTATGGCGAAAAAAACCCGGGCAATACACTGAACTGAAAACCCTGCTGCACCGTATGACCGGGCTCGCCTGCCGCCTCAGGGCCTGCGCACCCGGTCGGCGGCGAATCAGCCCGGCACCGCCTCTGTCTCTGCCTCAGTGCGGGGGGCCTGAACCGGCGCATGCACTGGCGCAATCGCCGCAAAGAACCACGGCGATACCAGCGTCACCAGCACAATGGTCATGACCCCGCTGGAAAACAGCGCCATCGCCACCAGTGCACCGAGGTCGACGATCGGTTTGAAGTCGGAAAACAGCAGCGCCATGAAGCCCACGGAGAAGATCACCACGTTGATCACCGTCGAGCGCCCGACGCTGTGCATCGCCTGCAGAATCGCCGCATCAATTTCGATGCCCTGCTGCACCAGCAGCTTGATGCGCGACAGCAGGTGCACCGCGTAATCGACCACGCCTACCACCAGGAACGTCACCAGCGTCGTGCCGATGTTCAGTTCGATGTTGAACAGGAACATGAAGCCGTAGACCGTCACCGAAGTGGTCAGCAAGGTCAGCATGCCGAGGATCCCGAGGCGCACCGACTTGAGCCAGTACATCATCATCAACGTGACGACCAGCAGCGCCAGGGAAAAGCTCAATACCTGGCCCTGAGTGATTTCCTGCAACACACCGGTCCAGATCAATGGCGTGCCGGCGTGGGTCACCTCGAGGTTGGCGGGTTTGTTGATCAGCAACCAGGCATCGAGCCGATCGAGCATGCCCTGATAGTCGCTGGCGACCGACGAGGTCATGGTGTACAGGGTCAAGGCCTTGGAAAAGTCCGCATTGAGTACGTTGTTCAGGTCGGAGCCGCCACCGTTTTCGAACAGCATCACGTGTTGCTCGATCAGCGAATTGCCCGGCACTTCAAACTGCTCGACCTGCCCGTCATCATTGACCGACGTGACCTTCTCCACGGCATTCGGCACCCGCAGATAATCCGGGTTCATGTCGTTGAGCACCAGGTTCATGCGCTTGACGTAAGTGGCCAGCGAGTAGCCGTAGCTGACGTTCGGCTGCTGCTTGATGAAGTGGTCGAGCTTGTCGATGAACTGCACCACGTCGGTGGTCAGCACCCCGCGCGGCTCCTTGCTGTCGATGGCGATCCAGCCCGGCGCCGTGCCCGCGACCTTCGCGTGGTTGATGAATTGATCGGACACGCGAATGTGGCTCTCAGGCTTGAAGTAGGCAATGCCGGAGTCTTCGATATCGACGCGGAAGGTGAACACCGTGGCCAGCGCCAGCAGCGGCAGCACGACCATCAGGATCGGCTTGCGAAAGCGGATCATCCAGGCGCAGAACGCGACCAGGTAACGCGAGATGATCGATTCCTTGTGCACGTCAGCCTTGGCTTGCGCCGGGTGATCCTTGCCCCACAGCGAGATCCACGCCGGAATCAGCAACAGCGAAATGATCAACGCCGCCGTCAGGCCGATGGACATGAACACGCCGAAATTGCGAATGCTGACAATGTTGTTGGTGGTGGAAATCATAAACGTGGCGATGGTCGTCACCGTCGTCAACACCACCGGCACCACCATCAGGCGCTGGGTTTCACGGTTGGCTTCGCGGTTGCTCTTGCCGGCGTTTTTCTGCTCGTAATATTCGGCCATCACATGGATCGCGTCCGAGCAGCAAATGGTGAACAGGAACACCGGCAGCACACTGGTCAGCAGGTCGAACGGCACCCGCAACAGCGCCATCAGCCCGAGGGTCCAGATGGTGCAGAACAGAATATTGAACAGCGGCAACAGCACGCCCAGCGGTTTGCGGAAGAAGAAAGTCAGCAACAGGGTGATCAGCAAAAACACGATCGGGAACAGCACGGCCAGGTCGTGGTCGATGATTTCCTGCTGCGCGGCGATGAAGATCGGCATGCCGGCAATGAAAATTTCGTCCTTGTACTCCGGATGATCGGCCTGATATTGCGCAACGATGCCGCGCACGATCTGATAGGCGCGCAGTTGCGCCTGGGCATCGTCCTGCTTGGTGCCGAGTTCGGCCACCAGCATCGCGACTTTCTTGTCCTTGGACACCACCCCGTCGACCATCAATTCGTTGCCCATGATCTGCGACTCGACCACGGCCGGGTCCATGTCATAGGCATTGAGAGTCTTGTGGATCAACAGCTCGCCGTCGTCGGTCAGGACGATGTTTTCCAGGTCGCCCATCGAGGCCATTTCGCGGATCGGGTTGATCCGCTCGGCGAGAAAGGTCAGGAACAGCTGATCGTGCGAGTCCCAGTTCTGGCTCTGCGCATGGTCACGCAAAGCCTTGGCCTGGGCATAGTCGTTCTGGGAAAAGCCGCCCTCCAGGATGTCCCGGGTCAACAACTGCGCGCGGCTGTCATTCGGGTACTTGCCGACGATTTGCGCCAGTTGCTCCTTGTCGGCATCGTTGGCCAGAATCATCTTGCGCACTGACTGCGACATCGAAAACAGCGCGTTGAGCGTCTGCTTGTTGAACACCGTCTGCGGGTTGTTCAGCGCCACCATCACCGAGTCGAAGGTGCCGGTGAACTCACCCTGCAAGTCGATGATGGTCTTGCGCGCCGGGTGGCTTTCCTTGAGCAGATAAGGGTTGGTGTCGGAGACCAGCGCGCCCAGCGTATAGGTGAAATACGCGGTAATCGCCACCAGCAGGAAAACAATCGCCCGCGCATAACGCTCGACGAAATTCAGATATCTTTCCATGATCATGCGGTTCCAGGTCGTCGGGGTCGGCGCTTAGCGGGCAGACACGGCAAATTCCGGCAAGTCACCGGATTTCAGGCCGCGCTTGATCGCGGTCTGGGTAAACAGGCGGTCTTCCAGCGGGACGTTGTACTGCAACTGGTTGAAGCGCATTTCCGAGCGCGTGCCGTCGATGAAGTGTTCGGTTTCACTGAGCACGATGCTGTCGATCGAGTCGATGGTCGCGACTTTCTGCGTGCGCATCTGCTTGATCAACACGCCTTTGACGTCGAAAAAGTCCTGGCGCATGACCAGGAAGTTCTGCTTGTCGATCCACACCTTCAGCTTGTTGTAGCCGGTCTTGGCCAGCACTTCAGGGGATGCCGGTTCGCGCTCGATCACGTAGCAGTCGCGGCCCTTGATCTGCTCTTCGCCGACGAGCTTCTGCGAGTAATCCTTGACGCGGATCTTGTCCAGGTCGGCATACGAATACTCACTGCCCATGAACGAGCCGCGCTTGTCGGTGGTGGAGATGCGGCGGGTCTGGCGGCTGACCGGCAGGTACATCCACTGGCTGTCTTCCAGGCCCAGGGTTTCGTGGGGGTTCTCGATGTGGAAGGCAACGTCACGCACGTCGGTCGGCGCGGAAAAGTACATGCTGAATTTGTCGCTGTCCGGGTAGTCCTTTTGCAGGTAAGTGAACTCGCGAACCCGGGTATTGCCCTTCTTGTCATGCAGGATCAACGAGACCTGGGACATGAAGCTGTTACCGTCGTTGCGATCACGCACCTGACGGATGATGTCATCGGCATTGCCGGCTTCGGCGGCACTGGCGCAGGCGCTGCCCAGAATCAATGCGGCGGTGGTCAGACTTTTCAAAAACGGCAACATAAGAACTTCCCTTTTCATCGGATGAATGCGTGGGCGCCTGCACCAGCGTGGCGACAGGCGCAATGGGGTTAAAACAGATAGCCGGCCGACAGGCGCAGCTGGTCGTGCTTGCGGTACTCGCCGAAAGACCGCTCAGGTTTGCCGAAGAACACGTCCACTTCCAGGCCGAGCTTGATGTAGTCCACCGGTTTGTAGGTGAAGATGCCTTGCAGCAATGCGTTGTCCTGAAACGGTGGCGAGGCGGCGGCCACCAGACGACTCTTGAGACGGTCCTGCCAATGGGTGCCTTCGGCCGACAGGGTGAACAGCGGTTCGCGCTTGTCCTGCAACATGCCGTCCTGCCAGTCGAGCAGCACTTGTTCCTGCCACTGCGCGGAAATCAACCAGTCGCGCAACAGGTAATCGACCCCCAGCAATGACTTGACCATCGGCGTGCTGTCGGCACCGTAGGCACGCGTCGGATTGGTCACGCGCCAGTTGTCGAAATACGCCACCTCGCTGCGCACCACGATGCTGTGCCCGGCGTCGATCGCCAGCCCGGCACCGCCCATGGTGTAACGGGGAAACTGCCGTTCCAGCCGAGTGCGACCGTCGTCGGCGAGGCCTTCGACCGCGTACACCGGGTCCTGCTGACGCGCGCTCAAGGCGACAAAACTGGTGTCTACCGCGCCGATCCGGCCGTTGGCGCTCAGGCCATAGGAATAACCCTTGTCACCGTCATAGCCAGGTTTGGAATCGAGCAGGAAATATTGCGGGTCCGGCGCGGCAAACAGTGGCGCGGCAAACTCACTGCCGGCCACCGGCGGCTGGTTTTTCACAAAATCGGTGATCCACAGCGCTTCCAGTTCCCACTCGCCCACCGGTTGCGCAAACCGCACCATCGGCACGGCGATGCGGCTGTCTTCGAGCAGCGGGGTCAGGCCGTCGCGGTAGTCCAGCGGGTTGATCTGGTCGAGCACGCGCAACTCATCGGCACGCCCCCAGACCACTTGCTGCCAACCGACCGTCACCTCGCCATCGCCCAGTGCATGGCCCACATACAAGTGCCGCCAATCGGCATCGAAACGGTATTTGTCCCGCGCCCGCTCGCTGTACGGTTGGTTGCCGTCGTAGCGCGCGTCATACCGCACGCGGCCCTTGGCCTTGTAGTAACCGCCGTCCCAGTTGTCTTCCAGGTTGGCTTTGAAATACACGGCTTTCTGCGTGACCTGATCGTCACCGTGCAGGCGCACGGCCGTGGCCACGCCGACTTCACCGTCGGCGTAATCCGGCTTGAGATCATCGACGGTGAATTCGGCCATCGCGGCGGGCGCGGCCAGGCACGTCCACACGGCACAGGCGAGGTGGCTGATGTGAAATCGAGGCATCGTTACATTCCCAACCCGACACCGCCATCAATCACCAGGCTCTGGGCAGTCACCCCACCAGCCTCGGGACTGGCCAGGTAACGCACCATCGCCGCCACTTCTTCGCTCTGGATGAAACGGCGCATCGGCAGTTTCTTCTTCGCGTTGCGCACGATCTGTTCCTGGGTCAAACCGGCAATCGCCGCTTGCGTCGCCAGTTCACCCTGCAACATCGGCGTATCGATCCAGGCCGGCAGAATCGCGTTGACGGTGATCTGACGCGACGCCAGGTCCAGCGCCAGCGCCTTGGTCATGCCGACGATGCCGTGCTTGGACGCACAGTACGCGGTGTTGCGCACCTTGCCGGCCCGGCCGAGGATCGACGACATGTTGATGATCCGGCCCCGATCGGGCATCAGCGCCAGACACAACGAGGTCACGTAGAACGTGCCGTTGAGGTTGACCGAAATCACCTTGTGCCAGTTGTGCAAATCCTCCGGCTCGTTCTCGTTGCAGATACCGGCGCTGTTGACCAGCACATCAACGTATTCGACTTGCGAACCGAGGGTCTTGAAGAACGCCTCCATCGCCGGCAGGTCGGCAATGTTCGCCGCGTGGGTTTCGACCCGTGCCTTGATCTGCGCGTGTTGTTCGTCGACCCAGCGCTGCAGTTCCGGCAGATCGAGATCCAGCAGGATCAGACGATTGTCGGCCTCGGTGGCGAAATTCTCCGCCACCGCGCGGCCGATGCCCTTGGCGGCACCGGTAATCAGAATGGTCCGGCTCATGGCATTTTCAGCCCGCCGTTGACCGGCAGGACCTCCCCGGTCAGGTACAAACCGCGATCAGCGAGGTACAGCACCGCTTCGGCAATTTCTTCAGGTTCGGCGTAGCGTTTGATCAGCAGGCGCGACTGGATTTCTTCCTCCTGACTGCCGATCAGCGCCGTGCTCATCTCGGTCTTGACGATGCCCGGCGCTACCGCATTGACGCGAATGTTGCGCGGCGCCAATTCCACAGCCAGGGCACGAGTCAGCGACTCGACCCCGCCCTTGGCCGCGGCATAATTGCTTTGGCCCTTGCCGGGTTTTTGCGCCGCCACCGAACTGATATTGACGATGCAGCCACTGCGCTGGCGCATCATGCCCGGAACCACCTGCTGACAGCACAGCAGGGTGCCGATCAGGTTGGTCTGGATCACCTCGACGATGTCGCGGGCCGACATCGTCGCGAGCAAGCCGTCACGGGTAATGCCGGCGTTGTTGACCAACAGATCGACACGCTGGAAATGCTGGTCGACCCGTTCGAAAAACGCCTTGATGCTCTCGCCGTTACCGACGTCGCATTGCAGCGCCAGGCAGTCGATGCCCGACGCCTGCACTTCATCGCGCAAGGCCATCGCCGCCACTTCATCGCGCACGTAACTGAACGCGATCTGATAACCCGCACGGGCGAGGGTCAGGACAATCGCCCGACCGATGCCGCGACTGCCACCGGTCACCACTGCTACTTTATTCGGCATGACCGTTCCTTAAAGCGAGTTGTCGGTTTTGAACTGGGCGAGGCTGAAGCCGTGGGTCGCGGCCAGTGCACGAATCTGCTGCACTTGCTCGCGGCTGATATCGCCGTAGGAGTAGTGCTGCTTCATTCCGGACAGGCCCATCAACACCGACTCGGCCATGCACGCATACAGCTGACCTTGCTTGAGGTAGGCGCGGACGTTTTTCTCCAGGCCATCGCCCAGTGGCGTCTGCACGATGCCGCCATGCATGTAGAGCACGTCGGCGCGCTGGCTGGCGAGGTTCTGGTCAACGTTCAGCGGCACGGCGATGTCGCAGATCACGCTGTTTTCGGCGAAGTGCTCGGCAAAGAGAAACGGCTGCGGTGCGTTCGCCGCGCAGAGCACGATGCGCGCTTGCTTCAACACCTCAAGATCGTTGCTGACCGTGATAAAGGCGTTGGCGCCCAGGCGTTCTTCAACCAGCTTCGCCACGCGTTGACCGAGGTCGGCACTGTTGCCATGGACCTGCAGCAGCGCTTCGATACCGTCGATTTGCTGCAAGCGCCGGGCGAGACGATCGTGTTCGGCGACACCCTTGAGGATCGCCCGGGCGGCTTCGGCGTAGATCTGTTGAGCGGTTTTCTCCAGACGGCGCAGCGAACCGTCGCGACCGCTGCCGATAAGGATCAGGTGCTCGACACTGGTCGACAACAACGAGGCATAGGTCGAAGCGATGTTGCCGGCAGCGCCGACTACCGCTGCAGTCTGCTCGCCCAGCTCAAGGCCCTGTTGCTTGCAGCCCTGTTCGATGGCTTCCAGGCCCATGCCGATGGTCAGTGCATTGCCGGAAGTCAGCGCCATGTCAGGAATCTGCAGCGCCTGGCAGTTGTTGGTCACGATCGAGGTGTACATGCCCAGACCGGCGACGCTGTAGCCATCGGCGCGGGCATCCTTGATGCGATTTCCAACCTCTTCGCGGATGGTTTGCAGATCACCGCTGGCGATATACGCAGCCATCGCATCGGAGTCCATGCACAGCGGGTACAAGGTGAACTCCACCGCCGTGCCGAGTTTCGAGCGAATCTGCACCGGGCCGATCGGCGCGGCACGGCGCTCGGGGGCCATGCGTTTGATGAACTCGCGCTTCTGTTCAGCGCTCAGGGTCGACAGCGAAGGATCGACATCGCTGAGCATGTCCGAATCGATCAAATGGTTGATGAACGCCACGCGAGCCACCACGCGCACGTTCTCGTCAGACTTTGGGCGGGTTTCGGTCTCCTTGAAGCTGACCTCGCGCGCTGGCACGTCAGCGATGCTGTCGGCACACACACCGGCGGCCAGCGGGAAGGCATCGCGGCGGCGCAGCATGTCGCAGACTTTTTGCAGGGAAGCGATCAACCCGTCAATTTCCGCAAAGGTGATGCACACCGGCGGTTCCAGACGGATCACATTGGCGTTACTGCCCGACGGCGCCACGCGCAGGGATTCGAATTGCAGCAGGTAGCCGGCGATGATGTAGCCCAGCGCGTCGTTGTACTGCGCCGATGCCTGAACCAGTGAGCTGGTGCCGGTCAGGTCGTGCAGTTCGAAACCCAGCAGCAAGCCGCGGCCGCGCACGTCGGCGATGACGTCCGGATAGGCCGCCTTGAGTTCCAGCAACGAAGATTTGAGGTATTCGCCCTTTTTGTTCACGTCCTTGAGCATCGCGCTGTCGTTCTCAAACAAACGGCGCAGGGCCGACAGGGCGATATGGCAGGACGCATCGTCTTCGGCGAAGGTCGAGCTGTGGATGTAGCTGAAATCGTTTTCGTAGTGGCTGGCGCGGATCACCGTCGCGGCGATTTTCATCAGGCCACCGCCCAGGGCTTTCGACAGGCAGTAGTAATCGCCCTGCAAGTTGAAATGGCTGGCGCCGAGCAAGGTGCCGGTGCGGCCGAAACCCGATTGCACTTCGTCGATGATCAACGGGCACTGCTGCTCGTTGCACAGGCGGCGCAGGCCCAGGTAAAACTCGCCGGCGAACTCGTTGATGCCGCCTTCGCCCTGGATCGGTTCGAGCAGGACTGCGGTGATCGCGCTGAACGCCTCGCGCCGTACCTGCAGGGTTTCACCGCTCCATTCCAGGCTCAGCCAGTGACGGATATGCCGGGCCGGCAGTTCTTGCAATTGCTGCGGCTGCTGCGGGTCGATGAACTCGACGTTGAGACCGAAACGGGCGAACGGCTTGCGGTACTGCTTGCCATAGGTCAACTGAACGGTGTTCACCAGTTTGCCGTGGAAGCTGCCGCGCACAGCCAGGAACACCGGCTCGACATGCAACTGCGCCAGGTTGTGCTGACGCACCGCTTCGGCCACTTGGCGCACGGTGACGCAGGACAGATTCTGCGGCAGCAGGCCCGCAGGCAAATCGAGATCGTCGATGTCCAGTTCGACATAAGCCTTGTCGCTGGCAACCAGATTGGCGAGGGCGAAATCGCGCTCGTCGAATTGCTTCTGCAGGTTTTTCTGACGACGGTATTCGGCGTGCTTGACGGCGATTTCCACCGACTCGGCGCCGCTGTTGGAGAAGGTCGAAATGTAGCGTTCGTTATTGTTCAGCTCACGGTTGAACGCCTCACTGAGTTCGCGCCCCAACTGGCCGGCGGCACCGCGCACCGACATCTGCGCGTTGAACGGCACATCGGCACGCAACAGGCCGCAGAGCTGATCGACGAATTGCGGATCGTTGTGGCCATACAGCGCGGCCCCGTAACCGCCGAGGAAGTCGGTGACGGTCACCTCTGCACCCTGCTTGTCGCGGTAAAACAGTTTGCTGCCGAGCGCACGATGGAACTGGCACTCCAGGCCCAGGGCCTGCATCAGTTCAACGAATTTCGGCCGTACGTAATCGCGATAATCCATGACAGTTATATCCCTTGAGTGAAAAATCAGATGCGCTGCGTTGCGTCCGGACAGTCAGTCGGCCGCGTGAAATTCCAGTTGAAAACAGGCGCTGAAGCCGTTGTCGTCGCGGTTGATGACCAGGCAATCGTGCAGCACGGCATCGCGCGGCTGCGCCATGACAAACGGCAGATGCGGGTCCACCGGTTGCTCAAGACCGATGATCGGCGCGACGCTTTGCGCCTGCAGGGTTTGCCGGGCGAGAATCAGATCCACCAGGCTCGGCGCACCACTGAGAATGCCGGTCAGCGGCGTGCTGCTGGTGATGTGCGCGGCACCGGTTCGCGCCAGTGTGCGGGCCAGGTCGGCGTCCTTTTGCGGGTCACCGGTGGCGCTGCTGATCAGCAGATCAACCTGTTTGTCCGGCAGGTTCAACGAGTCCAGGCGTGGGTGCGCAAAGAGCCCTGTCAGACAGGTCTGCGGCCCGGCCGGCAGGTCATCGGCACGTCGCAGCACCACGGCCGCAGCGCCTTCGCCGACAATGCCGCCGTGTCCCTGGCGATCGAATGCGCGCAGGTGCTGCGAACCGTCGGTGCTGATCACACCGGCCTCGGCCAGGGCAGCCAGCGCCAGCGGATCGAGCTCACTGCCGGCACCCACCACAATCGCCGCATCAATGCGGCCACTGTGCAGCGCCGCGCAGGCTTCGCGCAGTGCCGCCAGATTACCGGCCACGCCTTGCATGTAGGCGTTGCACTCGCACTCCAGTTTCAGCGCCAGACTGACCACGCCGAGCAAACCGTTGCTCAGGCTTTTGAGCACCAGAAACGGATCGAGCGCACGCTCCTGCAACACCCGTTGGGCGAGGCGTCGCATGTCGGCACCGTTCTCGGTCTGACATTCTTGCAGCAGTTCGCCGTAGGACGTCAGCGATGGATGGGTGTAGCCGCCCTGACAGCAATAGAGACCGAAACGCACGTCGCTGGCACCCGGCTCGAGTCCGGCTTGCGCCAACGCCTGACGCACCGCGCTGACACCCCAGATCACCGCCGGCGGGCAGTAACGCTGCAGGTTTTGCGCGACGTCCTGGCGACTGCGTTGGTGCGCCGCATCGCTGACGTGGCCGAATGCGACGACCCGCTCACTGTGCAACAGCGACGATTGCAGGGGCGAGATCGCGCTGCGACCTTCAAGGGCCGCCGACCACAATCGGTCGACGCCCCAACCGCTGGGCAACACACAGCCGCTACCGGCAATGGCGATACGCGCGGTGGCATGAGTCATTGTCCGTGCTCCCGATATTTGCCAAGGGCCAGCGAGGTGTTGAGGCCACCGAATCCGAAGGAATTGCTCAGCGCGTAATCAACCCGACGGCTGACAGCCTGACCGGGGCAATAATCCAGATCGCACTGTTCATCGGCGGTATGCCGGTTCACCGTTGGCGTGATCTGGTCATTCAGGCAGGCCAGCGCAGTGACGATGCATTCCGGCGCACCGGCGGCCGCAATCAGATGGCCGAATTGCGATTTGTTGGCGCTGACCGCCAACGCCCGATAATGCTGCTGTTCGGCGAATACGCTCTTGATCGCCAGGGTTTCGGCAACATCGTTGAGCGGGGTCGAGGTACCGTGGGCATTGATCAGGTCGATCTGCTGTGCGCGCAGGCCGGCGTCGTCCAGCGCGGCCTGCATCGCCAGTGCGGCGCCGCGTCCTTGCGGTTGTGGCGCGGTGACCTTGTAGGCATCCAGGCTGCTGCCGAAACCCAGCACTTCGGCATAGGGCGTCGCGCCACGGGCCAGGGCATGCTCGAGGCTTTCGAGGACGACAAAACCACCGCCCTCACCGGCAATCAAGCCGCTGCGGTCGCGGTCGAACGGCCGGCACAGATCGGCGCCCCAGCGTTGTTCGCCCGAGGCGGCGCCGAGCAGGTACAGCGCGGCCATGGTGTCCAGGTTGAGCACCGAATCGGCACCGCCGGCCAGCGCCACGCTGACTTCGCCACGTCGAATCATCTGAAAGGCATTGCCGATGGCCTGAGAAGCACCGGCGCAGGCACTGCTGATGTTGATCACCGGTCCTTCACACCCCAGATCGTCGGCGATCACACGCGCCAGCCGGTCATTGCTCTGACGCAGCGAACCTTCGGCACTGACCTGGGCCGATCGCGACATCAAATGCTGCCAGCCCGGCACACCGCCCTGCGGCGACTCGGTCAACAGCATGTCGGCGAGCATGTGCTGCGGTGCACCCGAGGCACACAACACCGCCGCGCCGCGCAACTGCTCTGGCTGCAGGCCGCTGTCGCTGACCGCCTGGGTGGCAGCCACCCAGCCAAAGCGGCTGCGCTTTTCCAGGGGCAACGTCCAGGCCGGGTGGTCTTGCAGTTTTTCCGGCATCAGGCGCATGTCGACAGGCGCGGCATAGCGCACGGCAAATGTCCCGTCGTCCACGTCATCGGGTTGCCACGGCCGCACACAATGTTCGGCGCCGAGCATTTTTTCCCAGAGGGTCTGCCATTCGAAACCGAAGCCGGTGACGGCGCCCATTCCGGTGATCACAATCCGTGTCGCACTCATGCGTGCTTCTCCATGGTTTCACTGGCCAACAGCAACGCGCCCCAGTGACCGGCGCGGGTGTGGCTGACAAGCAACGTGTAGCCCGGCGTCGCGGCCGCTTCACGGCTGAGGTGCAACGTCAGGGCGACATCGGTCAACAGGCCGCTGGCGCCCAACTCACCGGTGAAGACCCGCGTGTGGCGCAGGCCGTGCCGGGAGGCTTGGAGCACGCTCATCAATTGAGCGTCATCACCGTTGCCGACGAGGTGCTCGACGTCGCCCAGACGCAGCTTCTCGCGACTCAGGGCCTGTTCGATCACACGTTGACCGACCGCAGCAGCGCGCTGCGGATCGGCGCTGTAGCCGCGGGCAAAACCGGCCACGCGCAGTATCTGTGTCGCGCCCGCAGGCGGGGTCGCGGCCAGCAGCAAAGCCGCTGCGCCTTCACCGAAAACCGGTTCGCCTGCCGGATCGGAGTCCCGCAGGTACAGCGCCGGCGTCAGGTTCGGACTGCTGCTGACCACCAGCGCCGCATCGGCACGGCGTTCGCCGATCTGCTGGCAGGCTTCGATCAGCGCATCGAGCCCGGCGTTGTCCTGAGAACAGAAACCGCCCATCGGCCCATGGCAATTCAGCGCTTCGGCGACGTAAGCCATAACGCTGCTGTTGAGCAGGGTCAGCGCGTGCAGCGGCGGCGTATTGGCCAGCAGTTGCACAAGCTGTTTTTGCGGCTGCTCGATGATCGCTTGCACCGCGTCCCAGCAAGGGCTCGGGGCGTCGACTTCCGGAATGGCCGCCGTCAGGGCGATGCGCGACGCGGGCAATTGCAGTGCCGCCAGCGCTGGCGCCAGCCGCGCGGTGCAATGCAGCAGCCGCAACCCCTGCGGCTCAACGCTGCGCTGGATTTTGCGGTCGAACAGGTCACTGGCCAGACGCGGCGTCGGCAAGGCGAATGCCTGGCGCCGAGGGTCAAAGGCCAGTGGCTGGGCTGCCGGCGGGGTGCCAAGCAAGTCGGCGCATTCGCTGCCGGCCGCGTTCAGCACGGCAGCGGCATTGATATAGATGGCTCGGTTCATGTCATGCCCTCCCCAGAACCAGCGAGCTGTTGATGCCGCCGAAGCCGAACGAATTGGACATCACCACGCTGATCGGCTGCCGCGCCGGTTCGCTCAGGAATTTCAGCGACGGGTATTCGCTACGCTCATGCTGATAGTTCAGGGTTGGCAGCAGCACCCCCTCGCGCAGACTGATCAGCGACAGCACCGCTTCGATCGCACCGCTGCCGGCCAGAGAGTGGCCGATGGCGGACTTGTTCGCGGTGAAGGTCATGAAGTCCTGGCATCCACCGAACAACCGTTGCAGCGCCAGCGCTTCACAACTGTCGTTGGCCTGAGTGGAGGTGCCGTGGGTGTTGACGTGTTGCACGGCACTGCGCAGCAGCCCGGCATCTTCGATTGCAGCTTCCATGCATTCCTCGTATTTGCTGCCGTCGCGGCTACTGGACGTCATCTTCTGGGCCTCGCAGACATTCGCGTAACCCAGCACCCGCCCCAGTGGCGCGGCCTTGCGCCGCTGGGCGTGCGCGGCGGATTCAAGCACGACCATCGCCGAACCTTCGCTGAGTACAAAACCACTGCGGTCCGGCATGAACGGGCGACTTTGCTCACTCGCGGGCAGATCGGCCTGACACAGCGCCCCAAGGCTGTTGAACATGTAATAAGGCAATTCGTTGGCCATCAGTTCGACGGCACCGCAAAGAGCCACGTCGATCTCGCCGCGCTCGATGGCCCGGTAAGCACTGCCGATGGCCATGGTGCCGGCGGCGCAGGCATCGGAGTGAGTGGAGATGTGATCGCGGATACCGAGCCGGTCGGCCAGATGCTGGGTCTGTTGGTCGACCCGCCGCACGAACCTCGCGCTCGACGGGGCCGGGTTGTCCAGCAGCTGATCGAGGTCAACGCGGCCGGCCGGGTCCATGCAACGGCTGACCCGCTGCAAGTCATGGCTGTCGGCACAGTACTTGTTGGCCCCCAGAAACAGGCCGCTGCGACTGTGGGCAAAATCCGCCGGCGTCAGACCGGCATGTTCCAGTGCCTGACGGGCCACGTACTCGGCCAGCACGCTTTGCCGTGGGTGCAGCGCCACGTTGCCGCCGAAACCCGCGCCGATCTGCTGCCACTGCGCGTCGTCGATAAACCCCGCTGCGCTGTTGGCAAAACCCAGCGCCCTGAACCGGGGATGTTCGCGGACACAGGATTGCTTCCGGCAAATCCGCTCGAACAACGTGGCAGCGTCCAGCGCCATGGGCGCAACCAGACCGAACCCGCTCACATAGACTTCTCGTGCCCGCATGAGAACTCCTACACCGTCTCTTTGACGTGAGTGGCGACAAACTGCTCGACCAGTTGACGGGACACTTCGTCACCATCCGCCGGCACCAGACGTGCACTGCACGCACCACAGACCACTTGCTGACGCTCGTTCAGCACGGCCTGGTGAGCGCCGCAATCCGGGCAGGTGGCCGGCAGGTAGTTGAAGAGGTTGCGGCACTGGTTGGCCCAGTTGCGCACGGTGGTCGCGGCGAAGACCTGAGCTGGCTGCATGCCAGCCTTCAGTTGATCCGGGGTGTAGGCACTCAGGCTTTGCTCGAGCAGGGCCTTGCCGCTTTCGGTGATACGGCCGCTGGCGAGAAATTCGCTGGCGTCGCCGCACACCGCCACGGCGTGGTCCAGTACGCTGGTTTTTGGCAGCGTGCAGCCGTACTGGCGGCCCAGCTGGAAACTCAGGTCGACGATGTCGAGCGAGTCGGCACCGAGGTCTTCGACGATACTGCTGTGTTCATCAATTTCATCGGCGCCCATCACCAACAGCTGAGCGAGGATTTCGCGAGTGCTGGCAATGACATGTTCCAAGTCCAATGGATTGTTCATTTCTATCTCCCTATATGTCGTGACTACTTCATGATTTCGGCTTATGAGAAGTAACTTTTCCCACAGCAACTTCTTACGCGGCGGCAATCTAAACTCTGCCCTTAAGGGGAGAGTCAACGAACTATTCAAGGTTTTTTTACAACTTGGGAAAAGCGTACGAAGTCCCGCAACCACCGCGCCCCATTGGTGCAGAGCAGCATGACGAGCGACATATTTACTTAACAAAGACGGGGTATGGTGAAGCGCCCGCGCCCTCATGCGAAAGAAGTCTCGAGAACAACTTAACGAGGTGGCACTGACGTAAGAAAAGAAAAATACCGGAGAAGTAAATTAGTTATAACTTCATAACCTTTGTCCTGGATCAATACTGCTGTTAATTGAGTTCACAGGAAGGTTTATTCAGGTTGTGAGTAAACCTGAGGCAGCGTTTATGGATAACTGAATGTCGAGCACAGACATCTGACATAGAGCGTGGCGCTATACGGTGCTGCTTCCGTTTCATCGCCTTGTCTGGAGCCGACACATGACCGCCCCCATCACCGTTCTGCGCGACACCCACCCGCTGCCGGTACTCGATGCCTGCAAATGGGAAAAACTCGAAGGCGACCCACACACCGTCAACCTCAACGCCTACACCAGCGAAGACGGCAGCAAGATCATGGGCACCTGGATTTGCACACCGGGCAAGTGGCGCGTCGATTACGTGAAGTGGGAGTACTGCCATTTCCAGGAAGGCTACTGCGTGATCACCCCGGATGGCATGGCGCCGATCCACTTGCGTGCTGGCGACATCTTTGTGGTAGAGCCGGGGATGAAAGGCACGTGGGAAGTGGTCGAGACCGTGCGCAAGTATTTCGTGTTCGCCTGATGCAAAAAAGCCGGGAGATCACCCGACGTGATTTCCCGGCAACACCTGCTGCATTCTGACTGCCTGGCCTTGTGGACGCTGTGGCAATAGAGAACCTGTGGCGAGGGGATTTATCCCCGCTCGGCTGCGCAGCAGTCGCCAAACCTGAATAGCCGATTTGACTGACAGTACGCAGGGGATCGCCTTGCGACCCAGCGGGGATAAATCCCCTCGCCACAAAGCGCCCTCACCACCAAAGCCGCGGCAAACTATTGCGGTTTACGATAGCTGTTAATGATCGCCGAGAAGTCCTTGCCGCCCTCGCCGCGCTGACTCATCGCCTGATACAACTGCTGCGCCACCGCGCCGAGCATGACCGGTTGGTGCGCCTGACGCGCCGCTTCGGTCGCCAGCCCCAGATCCTTGAGCATCAACTCGGCACCAAACCCACCGGTATACCCGCGCGAGGCCGGTGCCGTTTCGACGATGCCCGGCCAAGGGTTGTACATTTCCGAACTCCAGCAACGCCCGGTCGAGCTGTTGATGATCCCGGCCAGCACCGAGGTGTCGATCCCCAGTGCATCGCCCAGCGCCATCGCTTCACTGACGCCGACCATCGAGATCGCCAGCAGCAGGTTGTTGCAGATCTTGGCGATTTGCCCGGTGCCGACTTCACCGCAATGCACAATGTTGCGACCCATCTGCGCCAGCACCGGTTGCAGGGTGGCGAACAGCTCCGGCGTGGCGCCGACCATAAAGGTCAGCGTGCCAGCCGTCGCCCCACCGGTGCCGCCGGAGACCGGCGCGTCAGCCATTGCCACGCCTTGTTTGGCTGCGGCAGCGGCGACATCGCGGGCGGTCTGCGGATCAATGGTGCTGCAATCCACCGCCGGTACGCCTTTGCCGATACCGGCAAGCACACCATCCTCACCGAGCCAGACGCTGCGTACATGCACAGCGGCCGGCAGCATGGTGATCACCAGTTCGGCATCCTCGGCGGCTTCCCGCGCCGAAGCGCGAATGCTGCCGCCCAGTTGTTCAAGTTCCGCCAGCACGGTCTTGTTCAGGTCGACCAGGTTCAGCGAGTGGCCGGCCTTGATCAGGTTGCGCGCCATCGGCGCGCCCATGTTGCCCAGCCCGATAAATGCGATTTTCATGGCCAGTCCTCAGCGCAGGTTGATGGTGGTGTTGACGCCGTCGTTGACGCTGTCGTCATCGAACCAGCGCGCCGTGACCGTTTTGGTCTGGGTGTAGAACTGCACCACTTGCTTGCCGTACGGGCCAAGGTCGCCAAGTTTCGAACCGCGCGAACCGGTGAAACTGAAGAATGGCACCGGCACTGGAATCGGGATGTTGATGCCGACCTGGCCGACGTCGATTTCACTCTGGAATTTGCGCGCCGCTGCACCGCTCTGGGTGAACAGACCCGTGCCGTTGCCGAACGGGTTGGCGTTGACCAGCGCGATGGCCTGATCGAGGGTGTCGACTTCCAGCACCACCAGTACCGGACCGAAGATTTCCTGGGTGTAGATCTGCATGTCAGTCTTCACCCCCGAGAACAGGGTCGGGCCGACAAAGTTGCCTTGCTCGTAGCCCGGCACCTTGATGTCGCGACCGTCCAGTTCCAGCTTGGCGCCTTCCTTGATGCCGCTTTCGATCAGCTCGAGAATCCGCGCCTTGGCTTTCTTCGAGATCACCGGGCCGACATCGGTGCCCGGCTCACTGCCGGCGTTGACCTTGAGTTTCTGCGCCAGCGCTTTCAGGTCCGGCAGCCATTGTTTCGCCGCACCGACCAGCACCACCACCGAGGTGGCCATGCAACGTTGCCCGGCCGCACCGAAACCGGCGCCGACCAGCGCATTCAGCGCTTGTTCGCGATTGGCATCCGGCAGTACCACGGCGTGGTTCTTCGCGCCCATCATCGACTGCACGCGTTTGCCGTGCTTGCCGGCCAGGTCATAGACGTGGGTACCGACCGCGGTCGAACCGACGAACGATACCGCTTTGATGTCCTTGTGGGTGCACAAGGCATCGACCACATCCTTGCCGCCGTGCACCACATTGAGCACGCCGGCCGGAACGCCGGCCTCGATCGCCAACTCGACCAGCAGCATGGTCGACAGCGGATCCTGTTCCGAAGGTTTCAAGACGAAGGTGTTGCCGCAGGCGATGGCCATCGGGAACATCCACAGCGGAATCATCGCCGGGAAGTTGAACGGGGTGATGCCGGCGCACACGCCGATTGGCTGACGCAAGGTGTAGGTATCGACGCCGCCGGCAACGTTTTCGGCGAACTCGCCCATTTGCAGGGTGCCGATGGAGCACGCATGCTCGACCACTTCCAGGCCTCGGAAAATATCACCCTCGGCATCGGCAATGGTCTTGCCCTGCTCGGCACTCAGGACGACGGCGATGCGTTTGGAATGCTCACGAATCAGCGCCTGCAGCTTGAGCATGATGCGCATGCGTGCACCGATCGGCGTCAGTTTCCAGGTCTGGAACGCGCGGTGTGCGGCACTGATGGCGGCATCGACTTCAGCCGCGGTGGCGAACGGCACTTTGGCCAGCACTTGCTGGGTCGCCGGGTTGACGATGTCGTGCCACTCGGTGGTCTGCGATTCGACCCACTCGCCGTCGATCAGCAGCTTGACCTTCTGGACCGTGGTTTCATTGGGCGTAAGCGATGCGTTCATGCTGGTCTCCGAAACTTGTTTTTATCGTAGGAGCCAAGGCGAAAGGTTCGCCTTGAGATGAGGCGTGTGTCACGAATTGGTTGTCGGACTGTTTTTGGAGTATAGATGTGCAAACTTCTAATAAGAACGCACATATAAGCCCGTCCATCATGCAAAAAAACATCACCTCACTCGGTTCCCTGAATTGGGACGACCTCAAGTTTTTCCTCGAAGTCGCCCGCACCCGCAAGGCCAGCACTGCGGCCAAGCGCCTGGCGGTCGACTACACCACGGTGTCGCGGCGCATCAGTTCGCTGGAAGCCGCATTGGGTACGCTGCTGTTCGAAAAATCGCGCACCAGCGGTTTTGTGCTGACCGCCGAAGGCCAGCGGCTGCTGGGGTATGCCGAGTCGATTGAAAGCACGCTGCACATGGCCTGCGAGCAGGTGTCCGGTTCCGGCGTGGCGCTGTCGGGGCACGTACGCATGGGCTGCACCGAAGGTTTCGGCAGCTTTTTCATCACCCCGCAGCTGAGCCACTTCGTCGACGCCTACCCGGCGATCTCGGTGGACATCCTGCCGCTGCCGCACTTCATCAGCCTGTCCAAACGCGAAGCCGACATCGTCATCGCCCTGGAGCGCCCGGAGCACGGGCCGTACGTGTGCTGCAAACTCTGCGACTACCGCTTGCAGCTCTATGCAACCCAGGACTACCTCGACAAACATCCACCGATCCGCCGCCCGGCAGACTTGGGCAAGCATCAATTCATCAGTTATGTGGATGACCTGGCGTTCAGCTCGGAGCTGCTGTACCTGGCAAATGTGCTGCCCGGCGCCAGCGCACATCTGCGCAGCACCAGCGTGATCGCGCAATTCGTCGCGGCGCAGCAAGGGCGTTCACTGGCGATTCTGCCGTGCTTCCTCGCCGCGCAGGATCCACGCCTGTTGCCGGTGCTGCCCGAAGAGATCGACATCACCCGGCAGTTCTGGATGTACTGCCGGGAGGACCTGCGCAAGTTGAAACGGATCACCTTGTTGTGGGACTACATCCGTGAGGTGACCGAGCGTAATCAGGGTCTGCTGATGGGACAGACCCGCGACATGCAGTTCGCTGACTAAAAACTTTCAAGGAATAAGGCTGCGGATTCGTAACGTGCTCTACAGCCTTCAGTCGTTTGTATCCCTGCTTGATACGCAACCGGTCCCCCCTGCACTTCCGCCCCCCGCAATGAAATCAAACCACTCAAGCAGCCTCTGAAGATTTTTCAGAACTTTGGGAAGCGCCCTACATACACGCCAAACACCCTTGGAGTAGCGTCCTGTCGCACTTCAATGGCGAAGGATCGCCAATTTGCACAAGGGATGTTATGGCGGTTGAAAACCTGTTCCCGAATTATCGAGGATGTAACGGGATAGACAGCAACAGGCGACATGCAGAGGCGACAGAGGCAGTGCAGGCCGCTTGGGGCAGAACAGTGACGGCGAACGAAAGGAACGAGCGGGAAGCGGACGCACGCAGGAATGCGATTAAAAAGCGGGATGAAGTGGCACCACGCGGATGCGTCTTTGCCAAGAGTTGTAACCTTCCCGACGGCGTGATCAATCACAACAACCCATCCGGGTTTGTACCTGTTGAAAAACTGGCCGAATACGGACTGTGGGCTGTGCTTGGCACCGGCGCAGCAATCACAGCACAAGGCACCCCACTGCAACTGGTGGCAGGGTCTGCCAACGGCAGTGCAATTGCTCAACGTCTTGGCGGGTCACTGTCACTGGGTCTACTGACAGGAACAAGTGTGGTTGCTGCGGGCTTCGTAACGGGCATGGTTGGGATGCTGATACCAAACACCCGCATTTCCCCAGACAGCGCCTTCTACACGAACGATCAGTACGCAACGCTTGAAACTGGCCGCTCTCGTGTCCGTTTCAACGTGAAGACGTTGCCGGACGGCTCCGTTGACGTTTATGGCTTCTACACGGGTGGTAAACCGGAATGGGAAAACGTTCCAGTCATCAGGGGCGAGAAGGTCGGGGAGAAATACGTTGCTGACATTGGCAACGGAATTGGCCTGACATGGACGCCAACAGAAAGTGGTGATGGTGTACTGGGTATTCCTGCACTTGAAGGTGCCCCACAGTTGCCATCTGCCTGGGTGTATCCGCCGACAGCACGGTCTGACTCGGTGTTGGCAAACCCTGCACATCCTCCTGAGTTCCAGGATGCGATTATCTGGTTCCCTGACTCGGGCATTGAGCCACTCTACATCGTGCTTAGCACGCAACTGCAAAAGAACAAGCAGAGAGGCAAAGAGTACGAAGACGAATCCTTCGAGGAGTACAGCAAAACCAGACCCGAGGCAGCCCGCGAGATTACAATTAAAGCCGACAACGGAGTTAAAACCCGAGTTGATATGATTGGGCGAGACGCTGACGGTGAAATCTCATGTGTCGAATGCAAATCATCCGATACAGCGCCATTGACCAAGAATCAGAAATCGGCCTTTTCTGAAATTGAGAAAACGGGGGGTACGGTTGTAGGTAAAGGAAAACCCGGCTTCCCCGGAGGCACCAGAATTCCACCTACAAGAATTGACATCATTCGACCCGACCCAACCCTCTGAGGGAGCAGACATGTCCATCACCGAAACAAAAGTCGTCGATATTATTGCGGTGCCCGAGTGGGAGCCTGAAAACGTTATTTTGGTAATCACTGACCACCTTGAGTGGGGTGATAAAGCGCAACAAGGCGAACACCTGCTACTGCTTCAAGAAAAGATCAACAGTTACGTTGCTTTCATTGAGAGCGGAGAGCTGCTGGAAAGCTACCCGCCAGCGAAAGACAAGCTACCAATCATCCGAGTTAACGGTTTGTATGAGCTGCCAGCACAAGGCGAAACCTTTGTAGACCGAGTCACTGACCTTCTGAAAAGTGCAGGTATCGGCTTTGAGTTCGTGCTGAAAGAAAGCGAGAAAATTCGCAAAATGTGACTACCCGTGTCCAAAGGCTAGCGGATTGCTCAAGGAGAAAACTATGAAGCTTCGCCCTGACTTAATGCCACCGGTGCTGGATGAACCCTTGGTTGCTCGATTGACGATGCTTGCAGAAGAAATTGATTGCGGGCACGAAGAACAAACCCAGAGTCAGGTGGCTGCATTCAACCGGGAAGCAATGACCGCACTTGAGTTCATCGACTTTCAGGGAATCTATGGCGGGCAATCTCACGACACATGGGTTCGCAAGGTCTTAGCAACACCTTATGAGCGGCGCGTGGCAGACGTGACCAAGCAAGAGTTGGTTGAGTTGGCTCGAAGGGTCATGGAGGGTGTTGGCGCTGACCATGAAGTCGAGTTCTGGTTGAGCATGTTGGCAATCAACATACCCCATGAACGCATATCCGATCTGATCTTCTGGCCAGACGAATACTTCGATGAAGCAGATTACCCACAGCGACTATCCCCAGAGCAGGTGATCGAAATCGCGTTGAATGATAGAGATGCTGTGCTGTAGCGACAGCCGGCACATACAAAAGGATTGTCGACCGTGGTTTAACAAAAGGTCGAACTTCAAGAATACCGACGGCGGTTCCCCCCGTAATCATTGAATGAGCCTGAGCTCCTTGAAGTTCTGGATGCACCACCGGGCGGATCTCAGGAAGTTGAAGCGGATTACCCTGTTGTGGGATGACTTCCGCGAAGTGCCCCAGCGCAATAAGGGTCTGCTGATGGGGCAAACTCGGGAGATGCGGTTCGCCGACTAGTCGGCGCTGACCACAATCGAGACCCGGCGGTTTTCCGTGCGACCGGCCGCCGTATCGTTGGACGCCACAGGCTCTTTGCTGCCCAGGCCCTGCAGCTGGATGTTTTCTTGCTTCATGCCGACTGTGAGCAAGACGTTGGCGACACTTTTCGCACGACGCAGCGACAGTTGCTGGTTGTAGACTTCCTTGCCCGACGCATCGGTGTGGCCATCAACCCGCACCCGCTCGATGCCGACGCCCAGCAAGGCCTTGCCAATGCGCTCGACGATTTCCGTGCTCTGGCTGTTCAGGCTTTCGACGTCGCTGCCAAACAGCACCTTGCCGGACAGGCCAAACTCCCAGCCCTCATCGGTCAGCTCAAAGCCCTGTTGTTTGAGTACCGCGACTTGTGCCGGGGTCAGGCCTTTTTGCGGGGCGGTCTGGCAGCCGGTCAGGGCCAGTAGGGCCATCAGCAACACGGCGGAAAACAATCGAACGGGAAGTTTGAACACGGGATTAGCTCCTGGTTTGAATGGGATCGGCCGGGTGCTCCGACCCGGCCGTGAATTGGGCGCCACGTGACAGGCGCTTGGCCTGATACATCGCCGCGTCAGCGGCATTTAGCAGCGCACCGGGTGTGGCGCCATGGTCGGGATAAACCGCGATGCCGATACTGAGTGAGGTCACGACACTGGTTTCGCCCGGCAGCGCAATCGGCATGTCCATGCTGGCGAGGATCTTGTCGCCAATGCGCTCGGCGTCTTCGATCCTGTGCAGCGGAGTGAGCAACACGGCGAACTCGTCACCGCCCAGACGCGCCACCAGATCCTCTTCACGCAGTTGCGCGCGGACCCGGTTAGCGATCGCCACCAACACCGCGTCGCCGGCAGCATGACCGAAGTTGTCATTGATGCCTTTGAAGCGATCACTGTCGAGAAACAGCACGGCCACCCGCTCGTTGAGCTTGCCGGCATTGCGCAAGGCCCGAATCAGACGGCCCTCGAAAAAGGCACGGTTCGGCAGACCAGTGAGGCTGTCGTGGCTGGCCTGGTGGGCAAGGGTTTCGTTTTCGCTTTGCAGGTGGCTTTGCCAGGATTCGAGTTCGCCGAGCAAAGCGTTGAAGTCGTTGCCGAGGTTGTCCAGTTCGGCGATCTGCGCCGGCGGTACGCGGCGATCCAGTGCCCGTTCGCTGCGAGCGGCGTGAGCTACATCGGCGAGGCGGCGCAACGGGCCGGTGATCGCACGCAACTGTCGACGCGCCAGGTACAGCGCCACCCAGGCACTGATCGCGGTACACAGAAAAATCCCGGCCAGACCGCTCAACAGAAACCGCATCAGGCTGCCGCCGTGACCGGTGAGCAGAATATGACCGATCTCCCGATCCTGATGCATGATCGGCAGGTTGATCGGCCGTTCCAGTACGGCGCGGGTAATTTGCATTTCCAAACCGGAAAACAGACCGTTTTCCGGACGCTGCCAATGGGCGAGCAACTGGCCTGTCGCGTCCAGCACCTGAGCATCTGCCACCTCTTCGGTGGAGGCGATCAAGGCCAGCGCTTCGGTTGCGGCAGACTTGTCGTTGAAGACGACGGCCGCCTCGACGGTGTAACTGATCGAGCGGGCGATCAGGTGCAGGTTGTGGTCGGCGTAGACCCGCAACGCCAGCACGCCGAGAAAGGTCAGCGACACACTGGCCATCGCCACGCCGACCAGTGCGACAATCAAATGCCCTCGGCCAATCACCGAACCCAGGGTTGGGCGGCTGCCAGGTTTGAACAACTTCATGGGGCCGCCGGTTTGCGGCGCGACAACTGCAGCACGCTGGGATGAATGCGCACGCCGCTGCGGGCAACGGAGTCGAGGTTGACCTCGAACGACACTTGCTCATCGCCCACCCGCAGGCAGAACAGGCTGCCGACCGTGCATTGGTCGCCGCCTTCGCTGATGCTCAGCACCGGATGGCCGATCAGCGAAGTGAACAGTCGGCTGCGTTCATCCGTGGTGAGTTTGCCGATGTACACCGCGTCGCATTCGCTGACGATGGCCGGGTTGTCTGCGAGCAGTCGCCGGACGACAACGGGACGGCCCGTGGCCTGGGTGGTGCCTTTGACCAGATCATCGGTGTATTCGGTGGGGCCGACGATGCACAGGCGCAACTGCGCAGGTTCCACCGGCCAGCGTGCGTAGCTGAGGATGCCAAGAACGACCTGAGTGACGGATTTTGCCCGTTGTTCAGCCATGCCCGTCGGCGCTTGCGTTTGCGCAACGGCAACGCCCGTCAACAACCAGAGCAGACCGACAAGCAACGTGTGCTTGCAGCCCGTTACGCGCTCTGCCGCCCAGACAGACACCTTCATGCAGGGATTCTCTTGGACCGTACCGAAATGATGCCGCAACGATAGCACAGCAGGGAAACACCAGCGAGGCATCGACCTCTGACCGCTTGGTCAGTAATTACAGCTGATCACCGCTACTTCATCGCCGCCCCTTACTGCCCTCCTCCAGCTCCAGCATCAATCCGCTCAGGCGTTTGACCTTGCGCTGCACCGCCTCTTCAAAGACCCCGGCACGCGGTTCGATCAGGGTGAACCAGTGCTTGGCACGCGTAATCCCGGTGTAGATCAGTTCCTTGGTCAGTACCGGATTCAGGGCATCCGGCAGGATCAGCGCAGTATGGGCAAACTCCGAGCCCTGGGACTTGTGCACAGTCATGGCATACACGGTTTCAACATCGTTGAGCCGGCTTGGCAGCACGAAACGCACCCCGCCCTGGCCATCATTGCGCGGGAACGCCACGCGCAGCACCGGTTTACCGGCATCCGGCCCCTCACGTTCGGGCAGCTTCAGGGCGATGCCGATGTCACCATTCATCAAGCCCAGTCCGTAATCGTTGCGGGTCATCAGGACGGGGCGACCTTCGTACCATTGCTGGTCACTCTCGATCAGGCGCGCCTTGAGCAACGCCGCCGTGATGCGCTGGTTCAACCCTTCGATACCCCAGGGACCTTTACGCACCGCGCACAACAACTGGAAGGCATCGAACGCCTGCAAGACTTCACGGGCCCAGACGGTCCAGTCCGGATGCTCCAGTGGCCTGCCCAACGGCGGACGCTGATGGCGCAGCACACTCAGGTAATGTCGATAACCTTGTGGGCCATCGCCGTGACCTTCGAGCAGCAGGCGCTCCAGCTTGTGATCGTTTTCGCCGGCCAGGCGCAACGAAAACACATCGTCATAGTGCTTCGTTTGCAGCAACTCACGGGCCTCGTCCGGCAGTTGCTGATTGACCCGGCGGGCGAGCTGGCCAATGCCGCTGCCCTCGCCGAAACGCCGTGAGTGGCGCAACATCACCACTTGCTGTGCCAGCGGATGCGAGCCATCGACGTCTTCATGCAAACCGCTGCCCTGCAAGGACTCACCGCTGACGGCCTCCAGCCACTGCCGGGTCTGCGGGCTGTACCACCCGCCCTCGGCGTCGCGACACAGATCGCCGAGCACTGCACCAGCCTCCACCGAGGCCAGTTGATCCTTGTCACCCAGCAACACCAGGCGCGCATGGGCGGGCAAGGCATCGAGCAGATTGGCCATCATTTCCAGGTCGATCATCGACGCTTCATCGACCACCAGCACATCCAACGGCAAGCGGTTGCCGGCATGATGACGAAAGTGTCGGGTGCCGGGACGGCTGCCGAGCAAGCGGTGCACCGTGGTCACGTCGCAGGGGATTTTCTCTCGCACCGCTTCGGCGACTTTCAGCGATTGCACCTGCTGACTGATCGACTCGGTCAAGCGTGCCGCTGCCTTGCCCGTCGGAGCGGCCAGTCGGATCCGCAGCGGGTGCCCGGCCTCCACTGCCGGCGCCTGAAGCAACGCGAGCAAGCGCACCACCGTAGTGGTCTTGCCGGTGCCCGGTCCGCCCGTGACGATGCTGAAAGCACCGCGCGTTGCCAGGGCACAGGCGAGTTTCTGCCAGTCGATCATGTCGCCGGTTCCGGCGGATCCGAACAGCTCATCGAGTCGTTGCGGCAGATCAACCGGTGTCGCCTCAGCCTGGGCAAGACGCTGACGCAACGCCAGATCAATACGGCGCTCGTACGCCCAATAGCGCCGCAAGTACAAGCGTTTCGAAGACAGCACCAACGGCCGTTGCTGCGCTGATTCACCGCTGTCGGCAGCCAGTGCTACCAAGGGGCTGCCCGCCAGAACCTTGCACCAATGCGCGCCGTCGAGCGCTTCAAGCAATTGCGAGGGCAGCAACAGCACGCCACCTTGCACATCGCCTTCGGGCGGTAGCGACAGCGCAAAATCCGGCGCTTTGAGGGTTTCGAACAGATCCAGACAAACGTGACCATGGCCAAGCTGATGACTGGTAAGTGCCGCCGCGAGCAGCACCAGTGGATCGGTATCTGGCTCCAGTTCATGCAGAAAGGCCACGAAGGCCTTATCCAGTGAGCGCAGCCAGCCGCGCTCGACCCATCGGGTGATCAGCAACAACAAATCATCGGCGCTGGTCAGCGGCGAGAGTGCGGACAGACTGTCGGCTGCCAGTGGCGTCGGCAAAAGATCGGCGAAGGTGCGGCTCATAGCAGGACTCCCTGTTCCCATGCGGGTTCGGCCTTGGGTTCGGGCTTGCCCTGGAACATTCGGTCAAGACGCTCGATCAGCTCCCGGGGTGGCCGCGCAAAATACACGCCGCGACTGGCAGCACGGGTACCGCGCAGGAACAGGTACACCGCGCCTCCCACATGCCGGTCGTAATCATAGTCGGGTAGCCGCGCCTTGAGCTGGCGATGCAAGGCCAGCAGGTACAAGACGTATTGCAGGTCGTAGCGATTGTCGAGAATCGACTGCTCCATGGCTTGCTCGGTGTAGGCGAGATCATCCACGCCCAGCCAGTTGGATTTGTAATCGGCCACGTAATAACGGCCTTCGTGTTCGAAGGTCAGGTCGATGAAGCCTTTGAACATGCCATTGAGCTGCACCGCTTCGGCGCCCACCCGGGCCACGCCCTTGTGGGTGTACTGACGCACCAGCTCGTCGAGCTTGAGCACATCGACCTTGTGGCTGGCGAACCAGAATTCCATCTCGACCCGGTATTGTTGCAACTGCTCGAGAATGACCGGTGGCTGTTCACCGCCAATCGGTAGCGGGGATTTGAGCAGATGCTGCAACCAGTCACTCAGGGTGTTGATCCAGCCCTCCCAGCCACGCAGGTTGCAGCGCCGCGCAATCGCGTCTTCCAGCGCCTCGCGGGCAACCGTAAATCCCTCATCCCCCGCCCATTCGAGCAAACCGTGGAGAAACGTCCCGGGATTGGGGCCACGCGGGAAGCGGTGAATGTCGGCACCACCGGCAATGATTTCTCGCGGGGCGTCAGGGTCGAGGCGTTCGTCATCGAACAGCTTTTGCGCTTGCGGACTGTCCGGCGCCTCGTCGCTACCGACACTCAGCACATCACTGATACGCAAGGCGCTGTAGGACGCAATCCACCAGTTTTCACTGGCCTTGCGTCTGGGCAACAGCGTGGCACTGAGGATGGCCTCATTACGCGGCGGCAGATAATGTTCGGCGGTGGCGTCGGGCATTTCACCGATGCTGATTGCCGGGCAGTCCTGTTGCAGGTCATGCAGCCAGCGGTTCAGTTGCGTCGATTCCCCCAGTAAAGCGCCGCCACCCAGTAAATAACCCAGCGCCGAAAGATGCAGCACGGAACTGTTGTTATTGCCGCGTTTGAGATCCGTCACGCCCAGCCAGCAGGCATGTTGTGCCCGGGTCAGAGCGACATAGAGCAGGCGCAAGTCTTCAGCCAGACGTTCCTCATCCGCTTGGGTAATCAGTTCGGCAGTGGGTTTGAGACTGACCTGGGCCTTGCCCGAGGCGTCGTGGTAATGCAGCGGCAACCGACTGCCATCCACCGGCTTCGCCGAGCAGATAAACGGCAGAAAGACCAACGGGTATTCAAGACCTTTCGACTTGTGAATGGTCACGACCTTGACCAGTTGCTCGTCACTTTCCAGACGCAGAATCTGCTCTTCACCGGCCTGACCGGACAATGCCAACAGCTCGGCCAGATGACGGATCAGCGCTTGCTCGCCATCCAGTTCGGCTGCGGCCTGCTGCATCAACTCCGACAAGTGCAAAAGGTTGGTCAGCACGCGCTCGCCATCACTGCGCGTCATCAGGATCTGCGGCAAATGGAAGTCGTGCAGCAGGCGCCGCAACATTGGCAGCACGCCTTGCTTGCGCCAGAGCTCGCGATAGCCACGGAACTGCATGACGCGGTTTTCCCAAACCAGTTCGTCCTGATTCAGACGCTCCAGTTCGGCCAACGGCAGATTTAACGTGATGCAGGCCAGCGCGGCTTTCAGCGAACGCTCGACATCAGGTTCGGCGCAGGCCTTGAGCCAGGACAACAGGTCGTGCGCCTCTTGCGCAGCGAATACCGAGTCCTTGTCGGACAAATAAACGCTACGCACACCACGAGCGGCGAGCTCGGCACGCACGGCCTGTGCCTCTTTGCCGTCACGAACGAGGATCGCAATGTCGGAAGGCCGTAATCCCCTGAAGTCTTTGCCCTCCTGCACGAACCCGGCCTGAGCGGTTTGCCCGCCATTGAGCAGCGCGGTTATTTCACTGGCGCAGGCCGTCGCCAATTGCTGACGATACACCGCGCCCGACAGTGGCTGGTCGGTGGACAGGTGCCAGATATTCAACGCCGCGACACTCGCTCCGGCGATCTGTAGATGCTCTTTACGTCCCTGAGATTCGACCGGTTGAAACGGAACCGGATTTTCACCACTTTTCTCCCGGAACAGAAACGCACCACGCCCCAGCACCCGGGTTTCCGCACGCTCGAAGACATGGTTGACCGCCTGCACCATGCCATGACTGGAACGGAAGTTGGTACCCAGCGTATGCAGACGCCCCGTAGTGGCCTGCCGGGCGCGCAGATAGGTGTAGATGTCTGCACCGCGAAAAGCGTAAATCGCCTGCTTGGGATCGCCGATCAGAAACAGACCGGTGTCAGGGCTGTTCTCTTCAATGCGATAGATGCTCTCGAAGATTCGGTACTGCACCGGATCGGTGTCCTGGAACTCATCGATCAGTGCGACCGGAAACTGTTCGCGGATCAGCGTCGCCAGACGCTCGCCGCCCTCGGCCTGGAGCGCCGCATCAAGGCGCAGCAACATGTCGTCAAAGCCCATTTCGGCGCGGCGCCGCTTCTCTTCTTCGAAGCGCGCGCCGACCCATCGGGCTGCATGCTGCAGCACTGCGGCGTCGGGGGTCGGCAAGGCATCGAGACTCGATTTGAGATCCGACATCGCGTCCAGTCCCGGATGGCTCGGCGCCTGGCCTTTCCAGGCTTCGGCCATGCCGTCGGGGGTCAGCCGCGTGAAGCCGGTGCCGATGTCCAGCTGTTCCACGGACTCATCTTCGGCCCAGGCCTTGAGCTTCTCGAACCACGGTTCAAAATAACGTGCCTGCATCTTGCGGCCGTCGACGGTCTTGCTCGCGACGCCTTCATGACAGATGGCCAACAGCTCGTCCGCCCACTCACGCCAGGGCATTTTCAATTCAAGCAACGCAACCCGGCGTTCCTGCAAGCACTCGTCGATCAACTCCGCCGGAGCCTTGCCTTCGTCGCTGTCGCGTGCACTGGCGAACAAGCCTCGTACACGAGGCAACAACGCCGCCGGCCCGCCCCAATGACTGCGAACCCAGTTCAGCGCGTCGCCCTGCATCGGGTAGCAGAACAACCGCCAGTAATCGCGCAACACCTCTCCCAGCAATTCGCTGTGATCGGTTTCCAGCGATTGCGTAAACAGGCTGCCACTGTCGAACGCATGTTCCCGCAGCATGCGCTGACACCAGCTGTGGATGGTGGACACCGCGGCTTCGTCCATCCATTGCGCCGCGATATCGAGGCGGTTGGCGCATCCTGGCCATTGCTGCGGATCAAACTGATCGCGCAATTCGGCGATCAGTCCATCGGGCGCAGGTGTCTCGTCGCGGAAGAAGCGCGCGGCCTCGGCCAGACGCGTGCGAATCCGCTCGCGCAACTCTTTGGTTGCCGCGTCGGTGAAAGTCACCACAAGAATCTGCGGCGGCAACAGCTCGCGACTGAACCCGTTCGCCTCACCGCCGTGCCCCAGAATAAGCCGCAGATAGAGCGCAGAAATGGTGAAGGTTTTACCAGTGCCGGCGCTGGCTTCGATCAGTTGGCTACCGCGCAGCGGGAAGGCCAGTGCAAGAGGAGTCTTCGAACTCATGGGCGCGCCCCTTCACTGGCCAATGAGCGCCAAGGCGCTTCAAACAGAGGTCGATACAAGACATCACACCAACCAGAGAAAGTCTCGTCGGTCAGCAATGCAACGAAGTCAGTGTATTGGCGAAATAGCGCAGGGCTTTCGCCGCGTTCGCCCTTGTTGTCCAGGCCATCGCCTTCGTAAGCTTTACGGGCAGCCGCCTCGGCTTTCAGCGGATCGGACTGGGATAACCAGGCGAACGCGGTCTTTACGGCGATCGGCAGAGGTTGTCGCATGCCCGCCTGCCAGGCCAGGAGCAGATCGGCGAGCAAGCGAGTGGCTCTGTCCTGATCCAGCGGCTCCAGCAGCAGCGTGTCGTCACTCGCCACCAATGCAGTGGTCAATGGAATTGCGCTGGCACAGGCCACGACGTGATTGACCCACGGTTTGGTCAACCGATGCCATTTGCGGCTTTTGATCGAGCCAATGCTGTTGGGAATGGTGGTGACCGACAAGACACCACCATCGGCACGTTGATGCAATCCCGCAAGCCAGCCTTCCAGACGCACCCCCTTTAACTCCAGATTGACCGGTATTGCGCTGGTGAGCGGCGTTGGCCAGAGCGTCAGCAGTTGTTGATAGCGCTGCAGCAAGTCCGGAAGTGGTTCGATCAATTCGCGTTGCAGACACTCGCCAAAACCCGCCATTGGCAACAGTCCGCTGTTTTGCAGGCGCCGGGCCTGGGCTTCGAGCGCTTGATCAATGTTGTCCGGCTGGCTAATCGCAGCTTCGAGCAGACTGTCGCTGAGTGTGTAGCGCTGCAGTGCGTCCAGTACGAAGGGTTCTTCGTCCGCCAGCGGTGCTTCAGCTGCTTCGAAATACACTTTGAGTCGCTGAGTGAAAAAGTGCCGAACCGGATTGCGCAGGAAATCCTGCAACAGTGCCAGACTCAACGGCTCCTCTTGGGTGTAGGGGGCGAGCAACTCGGTATCCTTTTGCAGCTCATGCTGCTGGTGCAACACCTGCCATTCGCTGGCATAGCTGAACAACGGGTCGCCTTCATGAAAGTAGCGCGCGCTGAATGGCTGCAAGGGATGCTCTTCAGTCATGGCGCCAAGTAGATCCTGGTTCTCGTCGGGCAATCGCCAACCGCTTGCGAGATGGTCGCGCAACTGGCCGATCAGGACTGAAGCGGGACGTTCACTGTTGTCGCGAATACTGCGACCAACCCAGCTGATATAGAGCTGATTGCGCGCAGACAAAAGTGCTTCCAACAGAAGATAGCGATCATCCTCACGTCGGGAGCGATCACCCGGCCGGTAGTCACTGCCCATGAGATCGAAATCCAGTGGTGGTTGTGCGCGGGGGTAGTCCCCATCGTTCATCCCCAACAGGCAGACCAGTTTGAAAGGAATGGCCCGCATGGGCATCAACGTACAAAAATTCACTGCACCGGCCAGGAAGCGTTGAGACAGGCGCCCCTGATCAAGCCCCGCCAGCCAGGCTTCACGAACGACGGTCAGCGGCAGGTCATCTGTCAGGCCTACGGCTTCACACGTCTCCAGCCAGGTTTCACGAAGCTCTTCCAGTTGGGTCAACAAGTAATCGTCATGTTCGTTGCTGGCTTTGAAAAACACCTGCATCAACGCTTGCAGGCGCTGCCCCCAAGCCTTGGGTTGAGCGGGTTGCATAAGCGCCTGGTGGGCGAGCTCCAGCGCATCGAGCAAGGCTACCAAGGGCCCGATCAATGCTGCATCCAGGCCACCGATCTCGTCGTAGGGCTCGATACCGGCGCAGGCTTTGGCACTGCCGACGGCGTATCCCAGCAACATTCGGCGCAGACCGAAATGCCAGCTGTTCTGTTCCAGTTCCTGCGGTAACCCCAGGCCCGCTCGCTGCTCGGCGTTCATGCCCCAACGCACTCCGGCACCTTCGATCCAGCGATGCAATGTTGGCAGGTCACGCTCCTCCACACCGAAGCGGGCCCGCAGTGCAGGAACGTCAAGCAGGTCCAGGATTTCACTGACGGGGAAACGGCTGTCTGGCAGTTTGAGCAGATGTTCGACGGCGATCAGCAAAGGATCGCGTCCACGTTGTCCCTGATCCGCCAGGGTGAATGGTATGAACCGCGGATCGTGCCGATCCAGTTGACCAAACACAGCGCGAATGTGCGGCGCGTAGCTGTCGATATCCGGCACCATCACAATCACGTCTCGAGGGCGCAGATCCGGATTGGCACTGAAACGCGCCAATAGCTGATCGTGAAGAATCTCCACCTCACGTTGAGCACTGTGAGCAATGTGAAAACGGATCGACTTGTCTTGCGTCAGATCGACGGCGGGCCAAAGCTCGCGGGTTTCATTGAGCGGCCGTAATTCCAGGATATCGTCCTGAAGCTGGTTGAGCAGGTTATGTGGCCGGGTTTCGCTGAACAGGTCGATACGCCCGTCGCGAAAGGCCGCGCGATAGCTGTTGGGATCGTCATAGCTATCGAGCAGATTGATGTAGTCACGACCTTGCTTGCCCCACGCCGCCAGAAGCGGGTGAGCATGCTGATGCAGGGTTTCGGGATCCAGTACGACGGGCATACCGCTCTTGCGGGATTGTCGCTTGTATTGATGACGCAGCAAGTCTTTGTCCGCGACGATATCGGCCCAGTGGTGGCGGCAGGGATTATGCACACACAGCAGGACCTGACTGAAACGCGCGAGTCCGGCCAGTGCTTCAAGCACCTGGGCCGGCAACGAAGAAATCCCGAAAACGATCACTCGCGGGGGTAAGCCGGCAGGCGCTTTCTCGAGCCTGTTTATACACTCGATGAATCGTTGGTGTACGCCGGCCCGGCTTTGAGCCATGCCCTGCTCACCGACATCATCCAATAACGCACGCCACAGTTCGGCCTGCCAGCAACTGGACGGCGGCAGCGGCTTCACCTCGCCTCTGACGTTACGCAACTGGTGCCGCCCTTCAGCCCAATCCTCAAGCCAGTCGGCACGATACACCTGATACTGGTCAAAGAGATCCGCGAGACGTTCGGACAGCTGATAGCGCTTGCGCAGGTCGGTGTCGTGGGTGAGGAAACGTTGTAGCGGTTCGAAATGCGGTCGATTGATGACCTGCGGCAACAAACGCATGAGCCGCCATGTCAGCGGGGCCTTGTCGAGCAGGGATTTGGCAGGAATTTCCTCCCGTCCCAACACCATGCGGTAGAGCTGCCACATGAAGCTGCCCGGCAATTGCACATCAATGGCAGCAGCAATCCCGCAGCCGCCGAGATCATCCTCTTCGGGATCTTCGGCCAAGGCCAGCTTCAGCCACTGAGCGATGCCGTTGCTCTGCACCAGAGCAATTTCATTCTCCAAGGGTGCCAGCGGATAGCGCCGCATGATGCTGACCACAAGGCTGCGTAGCTCGTCCAGGCTGTTGCTCTGAACCACCATGAATGCAGCGTTGAGGGACTGGGCGTCCGGCATAGGGTTTCCTTGGAAAAGTACGAAAGCCAGGGCAGAACCTTAGCATTGTCGGCAGGTTGTGACAGCCGGACGGAGTCGGTGAATGCTGTACGAACTTTCCTGCGGGCAAAACAAAACCCCAACTGCTTTCGCAATTGGGGTTTCGGAATTTAATCTTGACGATGACCTACTCTCACATGGGGAAACCCCACACTACCATCGGCGATGCATCGTTTCACTTCTGAGTTCGGGATGGGATCAGGTGGTTCCAACGCTCTATGGTCGTCAAGAAATTCGGGTACTGACTCGTGACCATTTGGCCTCGCTTCAGCAAATCGGGTATGTGATACAGGTGTCTTGTGAGTTGCGCGAACTTTCGGTTCATTTCGTCTTCACACACCGCAATCTGGTCTCTTCGACGCAAATTGCTTGGGTGTTATATGGTCAAGCCTCACGGGCAATTAGTATTGGTTAGCTCAACGCCTCACAGCGCTTACACACCCAACCTATCAACGTCGTAGTCTTCGACGGCCCTTCAGGGAACTCAAGGTTCCAGTGAGATCTCATCTTGAGGCAAGTTTCCCGCTTAGATGCTTTCAGCGGTTATCTTTCCCGAACATAGCTACCCGGCAATGCCACTGGCGTGACAACCGGAACACCAGAGGTTCGTCCACTCCGGTCCTCTCGTACTAGGAGCAGCCCCTCTCAAATCTCAAACGTCCACGGCAGATAGGGACCGAACTGTCTCACGACGTTCTAAACCCAGCTCGCGTACCACTTTAAATGGCGAACAGCCATACCCTTGGGACCGGCTTCAGCCCCAGGATGTGATGAGCCGACATCGAGGTGCCAAACACCGCCGTCGATATGAACTCTTGGGCGGTATCAGCCTGTTATCCCCGGAGTACCTTTTATCCGTTGAGCGATGGCCCTTCCATACAGAACCACCGGATCACTAAGACCTACTTTCGTACCTGCTCGACGTGTCTGTCTCGCAGTCAAGCGCGCTTTTGCCTTTATACTCTACGACCGATTTCCGACCGGTCTGAGCGCACCTTCGTACTCCTCCGTTACTCTTTAGGAGACCGCCCCAGTCAAACTACCCACCATACACTGTCCTCGATCCGGATAACGGACCTGAGTTAGAACCTCAAAGTTGCCAGGGTGGTATTTCAAGGATGGCTCCACGCGAACTGGCGTCCACGCTTCAAAGCCTCCCACCTATCCTACACAAGCAAATTCAAAGTCCAGTGCAAAGCTATAGTAAAGGTTCACGGGGTCTTTCCGTCTAGCCGCGGATACACTGCATCTTCACAGCGATTTCAATTTCACTGAGTCTCGGGTGGAGACAGCGCCGCCATCGTTACGCCATTCGTGCAGGTCGGAACTTACCCGACAAGGAATTTCGCTACCTTAGGACCGTTATAGTTACGGCCGCCGTTTACCGGGGCTTCGATCAAGAGCTTCGCGTTAGCTAACCCCATCAATTAACCTTCCGGCACCGGGCAGGCGTCACACCCTATACGTCCACTTTCGTGTTTGCAGAGTGCTGTGTTTTTAATAAACAGTCGCAGCGGCCTGGTATCTTCGACCGGCATGAGCTTACGGAGCAAGTCCTTCACCCTCACCGGCGCACCTTCTCCCGAAGTTACGGTGCCATTTTGCCTAGTTCCTTCACCCGAGTTCTCTCAAGCGCCTTGGTATTCTCTACCCAACCACCTGTGTCGGTTTGGGGTACGGTTCCTGATTATCTGAAGCTTAGAAGCTTTTCTTGGAAGCATGGCATCAACCACTTCGTCACCTGAAAGGTAACTCGTCATCAGCTCTCGGCCTTAAGATCCCGGATTTACCTAAGATCTCAGCCTACCACCTTAAACTTGGACAACCAACGCCAAGCTGGCCTAGCCTTCTCCGTCCCTCCATCGCAATAACCAGAAGTACAGGAATATTAACCTGTTTTCCATCGACTACGCTTTTCAGCCTCGCCTTAGGGACCGACTAACCCTGCGTCGATTAACGTTGCGCAGGAAACCTTGGTCTTTCGGCGTGGGTGTTTTTCACACCCATTGTCGTTACTCATGTCAGCATTCGCACTTCTGATACCTCCAGCAAGCTTCTCAACTCACCTTCACAGGCTTACAGAACGCTCCTCTACCGCATCACCCGAAGGTGATACCCGTAGCTTCGGTGTATGGTTTGAGCCCCGTTACATCTTCCGCGCAGGCCGACTCGACTAGTGAGCTATTACGCTTTCTTTAAAGGGTGGCTGCTTCTAAGCCAACCTCCTAGCTGTCTAAGCCTTCCCACATCGTTTCCCACTTAACCATAACTTTGGGACCTTAGCTGACGGTCTGGGTTGTTTCCCTTTTCACGACGGACGTTAGCACCCGCCGTGTGTCTCCCATGCTCGGCACTTGTAGGTATTCGGAGTTTGCATCGGTTTGGTAAGTCGGGATGACCCCCTAGCCGAAACAGTGCTCTACCCTACAGTGATACATGAGGCGCTACCTAAATAGCTTTCGAGGAGAACCAGCTATCTCCGAGCTTGATTAGCCTTTCACTCCGATCCACAGGTCATCCGCTAACTTTTCAACGGTAGTCGGTTCGGTCCTCCAGTCAGTGTTACCTAACCTTCAACCTGCCCATGGATAGATCGCCCGGTTTCGGGTCTATTCCCAGCGACTAGACGCCCTATTAAGACTCGCTTTCGCTACGCCTCCCCTATTCGGTTAAGCTCGCCACTGAAAATAAGTCGCTGACCCATTATACAAAAGGTACGCAGTCACAGAACAAAGTCTGCTCCCACTGCTTGTACGCATACGGTTTCAGGATCTATTTCACTCCCTCTCCGGGGTTCTTTTCGCCTTTCCCTCACGGTACTAGTTCACTATCGGTCAGTCAGTAGTATTTAGCCTTGGAGGATGGTCCCCCCATATTCAGACAAAGTTTCTCGTGCTCCGTCCTACTCGATTTCATGACTAAGAGATTTTCGCGTACAGGGCTATCACCCACTATGGCCGCACTTTCCAGAGCGTTCCGCTAATCTCAAAGCCACTTAAGGGCTAGTCCCCGTTCGCTCGCCACTACTAAGGGAATCTCGGTTGATTTCTTTTCCTCAGGGTACTTAGATGTTTCAGTTCCCCTGGTTCGCCTCTTGCACCTATGTATTCAGTACAAGATAACCATCTTATGATGGCTGGGTTCCCCCATTCAGACATCTCCGGATCAAAGTCTGTTTGCCGACTCCCCGAAGCTTTTCGCAGGCTATCACGTCTTTCATCGCCTCTGACTGCCAAGGCATCCACCGTATGCGCTTCTTCACTTGACCATATAACCCCAAGCAATCTGGTTATACTGTGAAGACGACATTCGCCGAAAATTCGCAAAACTCTTAAGAGTCACTCACAAATTTTACCTTAGCCTGATCCGTTACCAGTGAAAGTAACGTTCAGTCTATCTTTCTATCACATACCCAAATTTTTAAAGAACGAACTAGTCAAAGACTAGAAATCAACATTCATCATCACACTGATGGAATGCTCATTTCTAAGCTTTCAAACTTCAGAAGCAGTAGTGGTGGAGCCAAGCGGGATCGAACCGCTGACCTCCTGCGTGCAAGGCAGGCGCTCTCCCAGCTGAGCTATGGCCCCGTATTTCTACAGGCGTTTCCCACACAAAATTGGTGGGTCTGGGCAGATTCGAACTGCCGACCTCACCCTTATCAGGGGTGCGCTCTAACCAACTGAGCTACAGACCCAATTTCGGGCTGCTTCTATCGTCTTCTTCAATGAATCAAGCAATTCGTGTGGGAACTTATGGAGCAGCTGATGTCGTCGATTAAGGAGGTGATCCAGCCGCAGGTTCCCCTACGGCTACCTTGTTACGACTTCACCCCAGTCATGAATCACACCGTGGTAACCGTCCTCCCGAAGGTTAGACTAGCTACTTCTGGTGCAACCCACTCCCATGGTGTGACGGGCGGTGTGTACAAGGCCCGGGAACGTATTCACCGCGACATTCTGATTCGCGATTACTAGCGATTCCGACTTCACGCAGTCGAGTTGCAGACTGCGATCCGGACTACGATCGGTTTTATGGGATTAGCTCCACCTCGCGGCTTGGCAACCCTTTGTACCGACCATTGTAGCACGTGTGTAGCCCAGGCCGTAAGGGCCATGATGACTTGACGTCATCCCCACCTTCCTCCGGTTTGTCACCGGCAGTCTCCTTAGAGTGCCCACCATTACGTGCTGGTAACTAAGGACAAGGGTTGCGCTCGTTACGGGACTTAACCCAACATCTCACGACACGAGCTGACGACAGCCATGCAGCACCTGTCTCAATGTTCCCGAAGGCACCAATCCATCTCTGGAAAGTTCATTGGATGTCAAGGCCTGGTAAGGTTCTTCGCGTTGCTTCGAATTAAACCACATGCTCCACCGCTTGTGCGGGCCCCCGTCAATTCATTTGAGTTTTAACCTTGCGGCCGTACTCCCCAGGCGGTCAACTTAATGCGTTAGCTGCGCCACTAAGAGCTCAAGGCTCCCAACGGCTAGTTGACATCGTTTACGGCGTGGACTACCAGGGTATCTAATCCTGTTTGCTCCCACGCTTTCGCACCTCAGTGTCAGTATCAGTCCAGGTGGTCGCCTTCGCCACTGGTGTTCCTTCCTATATCTACGCATTTCACCGCTACACAGGAAATTCCACCACCCTCTACCATACTCTAGCTCGCCAGTTTTGGATGCAGTTCCCAGGTTGAGCCCGGGGATTTCACATCCAACTTAACGAACCACCTACGCGCGCTTTACGCCCAGTAATTCCGATTAACGCTTGCACCCTCTGTATTACCGCGGCTGCTGGCACAGAGTTAGCCGGTGCTTATTCTGTCGGTAACGTCAAAATTGCAGAGTATTAATCTACAACCCTTCCTCCCAACTTAAAGTGCTTTACAATCCGAAGACCTTCTTCACACACGCGGCATGGCTGGATCAGGCTTTCGCCCATTGTCCAATATTCCCACTGCTGCCTCCCGTAGGAGTCTGGACCGTGTCTCAGTTCCAGTGTGACTGATCATCCTCTCAGACCAGTTACGGATCGTAGCCTTGGTGAGCCATTACCTCACCAACTAGCTAATCCGACCTAGGCTCATCTGATAGCGCAAGGCCCGAAGGTCCCCTGCTTTCTCCCGTAGGACGTATGCGGTATTAGCGTTCCTTTCGAAACGTTGTCCCCCACTACCAGGCAGATTCCTAGGCATTACTCACCCGTCCGCCGCTGAATCCGTGAGCAAGCTCACTTCATCCGCTCGACTTGCATGTGTTAGGCCTGCCGCCAGCGTTCAATCTGAGCCATGATCAAACTCTTCAGTTCAAACATCTTTGGGTTTTTAAGAAACCCTAAACTTGGCTCAGCAATCGTTGGTTACATCTTTGATTTCTCGCGGAGTAACTTGTGATGCTGACAATCTTGCTGACTATCAGTCTGACTCCACAAGCACCCACACGAATTGCTTGATTCAGTTGTTAAAGAGCGGTTGGTTAAGATCTTTCGTCTCAACCGAGGCGCGCATTCTACAGCAGCCTCATTTGCTGTCAAGTGATTATTTTCAGAAGTTTTCGAAGATTTCCTCAACAACTTCAACCACTTGCGCTTCCGATCTCTCGTTAGCGGGAGGCGAATTCTACAGCGTTACTCGCCGTTGTCAACACCTCTTTTTCTCCGCTTTCGACCGAGAAGATCGAACCGTTGAAAGCGCCAGATCAACCGGCATTTCCAACTCTTTCCAGGCTTCGATAATCTGAAGCAAGCCACTGTCGAAAACTGCGTAACTCATTGAATCTCAAGGAGTTTTCCGTTTCGACTGCGCCGGAAGTGGGGCGAATTATAGACTTCCAGAATTTGCCGTCAACCCCTATTTTCATAATTTTGTCATATCGGTCAAAAAAGCCCGAAAACACCAAGGCCGACCTTTAAAGGTCGGCCTTGGTCATCCCTTCCAGTTACAAGCTAGGGAACGCGAACTGTGAAGCTTCGTGGCTCGCACGCTGTGGCCAACGCTGGGTGATAGCCTTGCGACGCGTATAGAAGCGCACACCATCCGGACCATAAGCATGCAAGTCGCCGAACAGCGAACGCTTCCAGCCGCCAAAGCTGTGGTAAGCCACCGGCACCGGCAACGGTACGTTGACGCCGACCATGCCAACTTCGATCTCGTCGCAGAACAGACGCGCCGCTTCACCGTCACGGGTGAAAATGCAGGTGCCGTTACCGTATTCGTGATCGTTGATCAGTTGCATCGCCTCTTCCAGGCTGTTTACCCGAACGACGCACAGTACCGGACCGAAGATCTCTTCTTTATAGATGCGCATTTTCGGGGTGACGTTGTCGAACAGGCAGCCACCGAGGAAGAAGCCTTCCTCATGACCCGCCACGCTCAGACCACGACCGTCGACCACCAGGGTCGCGCCTGCGGCTACGCCGTCATCGACATAACCGCTGACTTTGTCGCGCGCCTGACCGGTGACCAGCGGGCCCATGTCCAGACCGCACGAAGTGCCGGCACCGATTTTAAGTGCCTTGATCTGTGGAACCAGTTTCGCCACCAGCGCATCGGCCACCTGGTCGCCCACACACACCGCTACCGAGATCGCCATGCAGCGCTCGCCGCAGGAACCATAGGCCGCGCCCATCAGTGCGCTGACGGCGTTGTCCAGATCGGCATCCGGCATCAGCACCGCGTGGTTCTTCGCGCCGCCGAGAGCCTGAACGCGCTTGCCGCGCTTGGTGCCTTCGGCATAGATGTACTCGGCAATCGGCGTCGAACCGACGAAGCTCAGCGCCTTGACTTCCGGCGCTTCGATCAACGCGTCAACGGCAGTCTTGTCACCATGCACCACGCTCATCACGCCTTTCGGCAGACCGGCTTCCAGCAACAGTTGAGCGATCAGCAGGGTCGAACTTGGATCGCGTTCGGATGGCTTGAGAATGAAGCAGTTGCCGCAGACGATCGCCAGCGGGTACATCCACAGTGGCACCATCGCCGGGAAGTTGAACGGGGTGATACCGGCAACAATGCCCAATGGCTGAAAGTCCGACCAGGCGTCGATGTTCGGGCCGACGTTGCGGCTGTACTCACCCTTGAGAATTTCCGGGGCGGCGCAGGCGAACTCGACGTTCTCGATACCGCGTTTCAATTCACCGGCAGCGTCTTCCAGGGTCTTGCCATGTTCCTCGCTGATCAATTGCGAGATGCGCGCTTCGTTCTGCTCCAGCAGTTGCTTGAAGCGGAACATCACCTGGGCGCGCTTGGCCGGTGGCGTGTTGCGCCACGCCGGGAACGCAGCCTTGGCGGCATCAATGGCTTTCTGGATGGTTGCCTGGCTGGCCAGTGGCAGCTTGTGGATCGCCTGACCGGTAGACGGGTTGAACACATCAACCGCGCGACCGTTCTCGGTCACCAGTTCGCCATTGATCAAATGCGGGATAACGCTCATCGGGGGACTCCTGAATTTTGTACGCTGGGCGCCCGCCAGGGAGCGCCTTCTATATATAGGTAGCTTTGGGTCGGAACCGAACTGCATCGGCGCGCTTCAGTGCACCTTCGCAAGCAAGCTCGGCTCCTACAGGTCATGCGTAAATCAGTCGAGCTTGTTCAGCACTTCGCCAACCGCGTCGAACAGACGATCGAGGTCTTGCGGCTTGCTGTTGAAGGTTGGGCCGAACTGCAGGGTGTCGCCGCCGAAGCGCACGTAGAACCCGGCTTTCCACAGGGCCATGCCGGCTTCGAACGGACGCACGATGGCGTCGCCATCACGATGGGCAATCTGGATCGCACCAGCCAGGCCATAGTTACGGATGTCGATGACGTTCTTCGAACCTTTCAGGCCGTGCAACGCGTTCTCGAAATGCGGTGCAACCTCGGCCACGCTCTGCACCAGGTTTTCCTTTTGCAGCAGATCGAGTGCCGCCAGGCCAGCGGCGCACGCCACCGGGTGCGCCGAGTAGGTGTAGCCGTGCGGGAATTCCACGGCGTATTCCGGGGTCGGCTGATTCATGAAGGTCTGGTAGATCTCGGAGCTGGCAATCACCGCGCCCATCGGGATCGCGCCGTTGGTGACCTGCTTGGCGATGCACATCAGGTCCGGGGTCACGCCAAAGCTTTCAGCGCCGAACATCGAACCGGTGCGGCCGAAACCGGTAATCACCTCGTCGAACACCAGCAGGATGTTGTGCTGATCGCAGATTTCGCGCAGACGCTTCAGATAACCCTGAGGCGGCACCAGTACACCAGCGGAACCGGCCATTGGCTCTACGAATACCGCCGCGATGTTCGAGGCGTCGTGCAGTTCGATCAACTTCAACAGTTCATCGGCCAGGGCGATACCGCCCTGCTCCGGCATGCCACGGGAGAACGCGTTGCTGGCCAGCAAGGTGTGGGGCAGGTGATCGACGTCCATCATCGCCTGACCGAACAGCTTGCGGTTGCCATTGACGCCGCCGAGGCTGGTGCCGGCGATGTTCACACCGTGGTAACCACGAGCACGGCCGATCATTTTGGTCTTGGTCGCCTGACCTTTCAGGCGCCAGTAGGCACGGACCATTTTCACCGCGGTGTCGGCGCACTCGGAACCGGAGTCGGTGAAGAACACGTGGTTCAGATTGCCCGGGGTCAGGTCAGTGATTTTCTCGGCCAACTGGAACGACAATGGATGGCCGTACTGGAAGCCCGGCGAGTAATCGAGAGTGCCCAGTTGTTTGGCGACAGCTTCCTGGATTTCCTTGCGGGTATGACCGGCACCGCAGGTCCACAGACCAGACAGCGAATCGTAGATCTTGCGGCCCTTGTCATCGAACAGCCAGCTGCCTTCGGCACCGACGATCAGACGCGGATCGCGCTGGAAGTTGCGGTTGGCGGTGTACGGCATCCAGTGCGCGTCCAGCTTCAGTTGGCTGGCCAGTGGCGACGGCGCGTTTTCAGGCATGTTCATCGGGCAAAACCTCGCAGGGCATAAGCGTCAGGGAGATAGAAAGCGTTGTTGCAGCTAAATTGCCACGGCGATAAAGTCGGTGAAATCCAACTTTTCTAACCTTCAGTTAGATCCCTGCTAAACAATGAGCACAACATTATGAGCAGCCGTCGCCCCGATCCACTGGCTCAGGTCAGTGATTTTGATATACGCCTGCTACGGATTTTCCGCAGTGTGGTGGAGTGCGGCGGCTTTTCGGCAGCGGAAACCGTGCTCGGCATCGGCCGCTCGGCGATCAGCCAGCAGATGAGCGATCTGGAGCAGCGCCTCGGCCTGCGTCTATGCCAGCGCGGACGCGCCGGGTTCTCGCTGACCGAAGAAGGGCGTGAGGTTTATCAGTCGGCGCTGCAACTGTTAAGTGCACTGGAAAGTTTCCGCACCGAGGTCAATGGCCTGCATCAGCACCTGCGCGGCGAGTTGATCATCGGCCTGACCGACAACCTCGTCACCCTCCCCCACATGCGCATCACCCACGCTCTGGCGCAATTGAAAGAACGCGGGCCGGACGTGCAGATCCAGATCCGCATGATTGCCCCCAATGAAGTCGAACAAGGCGTGCTCGACGGCCGCCTGCATGTCGGCGTGGTACCCCAGGCCAGTGCGTTGTCGGGGCTGGAGTATCAGCCGTTGTACAGCGAGCGCTCGCTGCTGTACTGCGCGGTGGGTCATCCGTTGTTTTATGTCGATGACAAGCAACTGGAAGACCAGCGCCTTAATGACCAGGACGCGATTGCCCCGACGTTTCGTTTGCCGGCGGAGATTCAGGCGCATTACCAGGCGCTCAACTGCACCGCCAGTGCGTCTGACCGTGAGGGTATGGCGTTTCTGATTTTGACCGGGCGTTATATCGGTTATCTGCCGGATCATTACGCCAGCCTGTGGGTTCAACAAGGGCGCTTGCGTGCGCTGAAATCGACGACGCGGTTCTACGACCTGAGCCTCGCATCGGTCACGCGCAAGGGCAGGCGCCCTCATTTGGTGCTGGAAAGCTTTCTCGAGAGCCTGGCGGCAACGCGTTGAAAATATAAACCCAGGATCAACCGCTTCGGCCTCGAACAGCAAAATCAAAGGATCGTAGCCTTCGGCAACTCCTGCATTGGAAGGTGTACAACCATAAAGCTGAGCAAGTGGACAGGTTTTTGCAGTGAAGGGTGAACTCGATCCCTGAACAAGAAACCAAAACCATGCAGCCAGATTCTGAACCATCCAGCGAATTGATCTACGGCCTCGACGATCGCCCCAACCCCCTGGCCGCCATTCTTGCCGCGCTACAGCACGTACTCGCCAGTTTCGTCGGCATCATCACGCCGCCGCTGGTGATCGGCTCTGCGCTTGGCTTGACCGCGCATCTGCCTTACCTGATCAGCATGGCGCTGATGGTGTCCGGGGTCGGCACTTTTATTCAGGCGCGCCGCCCGTTCGGGATCGGCGCCGGGATGATCTGTTTGCAGGGCACCAGTTTTGCGTTTCTTGGCGCGGTGCTCTCGGCCGGGTTTCTGGTCAAGCAACGCGGCGGCAGCCCGGAAGACATTCTGGCGATGGTTTTCGGCGTGTGCTTTTTCGGCGCCGTGGTGCAGATCGTCCTCAGCCGTTTCATTGGCCAATTGCGCCGGGTCGTGACACCGCTGGTGACCGGGATTGTCATCACCCTGATCGGCATCAGCCTGATCAAGGTCGGCATCACAGACCTGGGCGGTGGTTTCAATGCACCTGACTTTGGTGCACCGGGCAATCTGGCACTGGGGGTGTTCGTGCTGCTGACGATCATCCTGCTCAACCGCTCGAACACGCCGTGGGTAAGACTCTCGGCGATCATCATCGGTTTGGTGCTGGGCAGTCTGGCCGCGTGGTTCAGTGGGAAACTGGTGCCGCAGCCATTGCCTGACTTGCCACTGGTCAGCCTTCCTACGCCATTCAAGTTCGGTTTCAGTTTCGACTGGACGGCTTTCCTGCCCGTCGCGCTGATTTATCTGATCAGCACCATCGAAACCGTCGGCGACCTCACAGCCAATTGCATGCTCGCCCGCCAGCCCATCAGCGGCCCTTCTTATATAAGCCGTTTGCGCGGCGGTGTATTGGGCGACGGCGTGAGTTGCTTGATCGCTGCCACCTTCAGTGCCTTCCCCAATACGACGTTCGCGCAGAACAACGGCGTGATCCAGTTGACCGGCGTGGCCAGCCGTTACGTCGGGCTGTACATCGGCGCGATTCTGTTCTGTCTCGGCCTGTTCCCCATGATCGGCGCGGTGCTGCAACAGATTCCGAAACCGGTGCTCGGCGGCGCAACACTGGTGATGTTCGGTGCGGTTGCGGCGGCCGGCGTGCGTATCCTCGCGCAGTCGCCGCTGGATCGACGCAGCATGTTGATTATTGCCACGTCGTTCGGGGTCGGCCTGGGCATCGCAGCGCAACCGAACCTGCTGCACTTGCTGCCGAAACTGGTACAGAACCTGTTCGACTCGGCGATCACCAGCGGTGGCCTGACGGCAATCAGCCTCTGCCTGTTGCTGCCAGAGTCCAAATCGACGACCAGACAAATGCCGGCGCCACTGAACAAGATCGAACAGGCGTAACGGTTTTATGCATCAGGACTTGTCGGATCCCTGTGGGTGCGCTATCAACGCAACTGGTTGCACCCACAGACAAACCCGGAAGTGCCTATGACCTTTGAAGTCCCAGCCCACGGCGGCAAACCCGCCAGCCGCATTCGTCAGAAGAACGAAGAGACCATCCTCAAAGCCGCCGAAGACGAGTTCGCCCGTCACGGGTACAAAGGCACCAGCATGAACACCATTGCCCAGAATGCCGGGTTGCCCAAGGCGAACCTGCATTACTACTTCACCAACAAGTTGGGGTTGTACGTGGCGGTGCTGAGCAACATCATCGAGCTGTGGGACAGCACCTTCAACACCCTCACCGCCGAGGACGATCCGGCCGAAGCGCTGACTCGCTACATTCGCGCGAAGATGGAGTTCTCCCGTCGCCAGCCACAGGCCTCGCGGATTTTCGCGATGGAGGTGATCAGCGGCGGTGAATGCCTGAGCGAATATTTCAACCAGGATTACCGCGCCTGGTTCAACGGTCGGGCCGCCGTGTTTCAGGCGTGGATAGATGCAGGCAAAATGGACCCGGTCGATCCGGTACACCTGATCTTCCTGCTGTGGGGCAGCACGCAGCATTACGCGGACTTCGCCACGCAGATCTGTCGGGTCAGCGGACGCAGCAAGCTGACCAAACAGGACATGGAAGACGCCGGCAACAACCTGATCCGCATCATTCTCAAAGGCTGCGGCCTCACTCCTTCTGTATAAGACGTTTTATGCCTTTCACCCTCAGCGGCTTGTGCGAGTACCGCGAAGAGATTCGCAAAAGCCGCTTTATCACCTTCGCCGCACCGATCAGCAGCCCTGCCGACGCGCAGGCGTTCTTCGAGCAACACAGCGACTTGAACGCTTCGCATAACTGCTGGGCGTGGAAGCTCGGCGACCAGTACCGCAGCAACGACGATGGCGAACCCGGTGGCACCGCCGGGCGGCCGATTCTGGCGGCGATCGAGGCGCAGGATTGCGATCAGGTCGCGGTGCTGGTGATCCGCTGGTACGGCGGTATTCAACTGGGCACTGGCGGATTGGCCCGAGCCTACGGCGGCGGCGCGAACAAGTGCCTGCAAAACGCGGAAAAAACCGAGTTGATCAGCCGCGTGCCGCTGCGCTGTGCCTGCGGCTTTGCCGAGTTGCCACTGGTGAAGCTGCGAGTGGCGGATCTGGGCGGCCTGGTGGTGGAAGAACACTTCACCGCCAATGGTGTTGAATTGCAGCTGGCGGTGGGTGAGGCGCAGATTCAGTTGCTGCAAACGCAGTTGGCGGATTTGAGTCGCGGGCGGATTCTGCTGCAGCGTTAACAGCACGGCTGCGATCTTTTGGGGCGACCCCGAAATGCCTTATTCCCCAGAGTTGCCCACATCCGCTGTGCACCCAACTGTGGATAACCTGAGCACATACCGCTGTAACCCTTCTGTCACGTGGCTTTGCGCGGTTTGTTCACTTTTCGTTCAATCCTCGCAATGAAACGGAAATTTCACGCAGAAACAATCAGTTAGCCGTGTTTATCGCCATTGGAAGAAAGCACCATCGTGCTTATGCCTCGGCGGGAAGCTTGCGCACAAATACTGTGGAGCAACCTGTGGATAACCCGTTCATGGCTGGCGCAGTCGCAGGTTCTGCATAGCTCCCACGCGATTGTTCGTTTTTTGATCAGTTACCAGCGGGCAAAACTGGAGCCGGATCAACGGCTTTGCTCTGCATTGGTGCCAGGCAACACTGCGATTTGCCGGCGAATGCTCTACCCAAGGTGCCTTGATGCAGCGGCACCGGCGGTTCCTGACTCAATGGCCAGGAAATTGCTTTATCCACAGGCACAACTCCAAGCCAGTCGAGCCTGTCATGCCTATCGCGCCTCCCCTCCCGCGCCTGCAACTGCGCCATATCAGCAAACGCTACCCCGGTTGTCTGGCCAACGACGCCCTTGATCTCACGATCGCCCCCGGAGAAATCCATGCGCTGCTCGGTGAAAACGGCGCCGGTAAGAGCACGTTGATGAAGATCATTTACGGCGTCACCCAGGCCGACGCCGGCGAAATGCACTGGCACGGTCAGCGCGTGACCGTGCGCAACCCGGCGCAAGCGCGGCAACTGGGGATCGGCATGGTGTTCCAGCATTTCTCGTTGTTCGAAACCCTCAGCGTGGCGCAAAACATTGCCCTGGCAATGGGCGCGAAGGCCGGCACGCCGAAACAGCTGGAGCCGAAGATCCGTGAAGTCTCACGGCGCTACGGCATGGCGCTGGAGCCGGAGCGACTTGTCCACAGCCTGTCGATCGGCGAGCGACAACGGGTGGAGATTGTGCGCTGCCTGATGCAAGACATTCGCCTGTTGATCCTCGACGAACCGACCTCGGTGCTGACACCGCAAGAAGCCGACGACCTGTTTGTCACCCTGCGCCGCCTCGCGGCCGAGGGCTGCAGCATTCTGTTTATCAGCCACAAACTCGCGGAAGTGCGCGCCTTGTGCCACAGCGCCACAGTGTTGCGCGGCGGCCGCGTGGCCGGGCATTGCGTACCGGCCGAATGCTCGGATCAACAGCTGGCGCAACTGATGGTGGGCGAGGCGGCGGCGTTGATCGGCGACTACCCGAAAGTCAGTGGCGGCGCGGCGTATTTACAGGTGGCGGGCTTGAGCTGGCACAACCCGGACCCGTTCGGCTGCTCACTCAGCGATATCGACGTGCAAGTGCGCAGCGGTGAAATTGTCGGCATCGCCGGGGTGGCGGGCAATGGGCAGGATGAACTGCTGGCCCTGCTCAGCGGTGAGCACACCCTGCCCCGCGCCGAGGCCGCGACGATTCGGTTTGGCGAACACGCGGTCGCCGATTTACGCCCGGATGCACGACGCAAACTCGGTCTGGCATTCGTCCCTGCCGACCGTCTCGGGCATGGCGCGGTGCCGGAACTGAATCTGGCGGACAACGCCCTGCTGACGGCGTTTCAACAAGGGCTGGTCAGCAACGGCTTGATCGCGCGCGGCAAAGTCGAAGCCCTTGCTCAGCAGATCATTCAGCGTTTCGGCGTGAAAACCCCGGATACACAAACCGCTGCGCGCAGCCTGTCCGGCGGCAATCTGCAGAAATTCATCATCGGCCGGGAAATCCTCCAGCAACCGAAGCTGCTGATTGCCGCGCACCCGACCTGGGGCGTGGATGTCGGCGCGGCCGCGACGATCCACCGTGCGCTGATCGCGTTGCGCGATGCCGGTGCGGCGATTCTGGTGATCTCCGAAGACCTCGACGAACTGTTCCAGATCAGCGACCGCCTCGGTGCATTGTGCGGGGGGCGCCTGTCAGCCCTGCACAACACGGCGGACACTTTATTGAGCGATGTCGGCGGCTGGATGGCCGGCCAGTTCGACAATCCCCCTTCATCCGCCACGGCTTAACGGAGTTATTCACATGCTGCTTTCCCTCGAACCCCGTGGCCAGCAATCGCGCCTGATGCTGTGGTGCTCGCCGCTGTTGGCGGCGCTACTGACACTGGGCTGCGGTTCGCTGCTGTTTATGGCCCTCGGTCATGATCCGCTGCACACCTTGCACACCCTGTTGATTGCACCGGTCAGCGACCTGTATGGCGTCTCCGAATTGCTGGTCAAGGCGTTGCCGATTCTGCTCTGCGCACTCGGGCTGGCCGTGGCTTATCAGGCGCGCATCTGGAACATCGGTGCCGAAGGTCAACTGTTGCTTGGTGCACTCGCCGGCAGTGCGTTGGCAGTGAACATCATCGACATGCAAAGCCGCTGGGCGCTGGTGCTGATCCTGCTCACCGGCACCCTCGCCGGTGCCGCGTGGGCCGGGCTGACGGCGTGGTTGCGCACGCGCTTCAACGCCAATGAAATCCTCACCAGCATCATGCTCAATTACATCGCGCTGAACCTGTTGCTGTTCTGCGTGCACGGGCCGCTGAAGGACCCGGCCGGGTTCAACTTTCCCGAGTCGGCGATGTTCGGTGACGCCAGTCGTCTGCCGTTGCTGATGGAGGATGGCCGTGTACATGCCGGGGTGTATTTCGCCCTGCTCGCGTTGGTCGCGGTGTGGGTGCTGTTGAAGAAAAGCTTTGTCGGCTTCCAGATCAAAGTGCTTGGGCTGGACAAGCGTGCAGCGGGGTTTGTCGGTTTTCGCGAGAAACGGCTGATCTGGCTGGCGCTATTGATCAGCGGCGGTTTGGCCGGGCTGGCCGGAGTCTGCGAAGTGACCGGGCCGATCGGTCAACTGGTGCCACAGGTGTCGCCGGGGTATGGCTACGCGGCGATTACCGTGGCGTTTCTCGGGCGCCTGAATCCAATCGGCATTCTGTTCTCCAGCCTGCTGATGGCGCTGCTGTACATCGGTGGCGAAAATGCGCAGATGACCCTCAACCTGCCGCAAGCAATCACCCAGTTGTTCCAGGGCATGATGCTGTTTTTCCTGCTCGCCTGTGACGTGCTGATTCTCTATCGGCCACGCCTGAAACAGCGCTGGGCACGGCGCACCTCGACCACTGCCGCAACCGCCGGAGCGCTGTGATGGACATTGATCTGCTGAGCAATATTTTCTACGCCATGGTGCGTTGCGGCACACCCCTGTTGTTGGTGGCGCTGGGTGAACTGATCTGCGAGAAGAGCGGCGTGCTCAACCTCGGCCAGGAAGGGATGATGCTGTTTGGCGCTGTCATCGGATTTATCGTGGCACTGAACAGCGGCAACCTGTGGTTGGGTGTGTTGCTGGCGATGCTCGCCGGCATGCTGTTGTCGTCGCTGTTTGCCCTGGTGGCGCTGGTGTTCAACGCCAATCAGGTAGCGACCGGCCTGGCCCTGACGATTTTTGGTGTGGGACTGTCGACGTTTGTTGGTGCGGCCTGGGTCGGTAAACCACTGGCCGGCTTCGAGCCGTTGGCGATTCCGTACTTGAGTGAAATTCCGCTGATCGGGCGGATGCTGTTTGCCCAGGATCTGCTGGTGTACCTGTCGTTCGCCCTGTTTGCGCTGGTGGCCTGGGTGCTCATCAAGAGTCGTGTCGGGTTGATCATTCAGGCAGTCGGCGAAAACCCGGATGCCGCCAGTGCGATGGGGTTGCCGGTACTGACCGTGCGCACCCTGGCGGTGCTGTTCGGCGGGGCGATGGCAGGGTTGGCCGGGGCGTATCTGTCGCTGGCATACACACCGATGTGGGCCGAGAACATGACCGCCGGGCGCGGCTGGATCGCCCTGGCACTGGTCGTGTTTGCCAGTTGGCGGGTGTGGCGCCTGTTGCTCGGGGCTTACCTGTTCGGCCTCGCCAGCATCCTGCACCTGGTGGCGCAGGGGCTGGGGCTGGCGATTCCGTCGAGTCTGCTGGCGATGCTGCCGTATGTGGCGACGATTGTAGTGTTGGTACTGTTGTCGCGCGATGCGGTGCGGACTCGGTTGTATGCGCCGGTATCACTGGGGCAGCCTTGGCAGGCCGGCCATTGATTAGTGTGTGGGCGGGCCTCTTCGCAAGCAGGCCCGCTCCCACATTTTCCGCGCCCGACTCAGGAATGTGAGGTGATACCCACCTCCTGTGGGAGCGAGCCTGCTCGCGAAGACTTACTCACAGGCAACACCTGAGCAATACCCCACGCCAGTTCAAGGACCAGAAAACCTACCACCAACGAACTGGCGCCGTGGGCCAAGGCATACGCCAGCCACGCGGCGAACAGAAATCGCGTCACCGCGTCATAGCGCCCATAAATCTGCTGCGGATCACGAATCCGCAGCACCGCCCACATGCACACCACCGAACCGAACAAATTAGCCATCAACCGATGCACAGGTTCGAACGGCGGCAGCTCGCCGGGCAGATCCAGCGCCTGACTCAGCGCCGTCAATAACCCATGCAACACAGCAAAACTCCACGGTGTGACAAACGCCGCCGTCACGATCAAGTCATACCAGGCACTGCCGCGCACCAACTGCCGATACTGCGTTGAAGTCCACATCATCCTTGCTCCGAAAATTCAGGGAGCAACCACGCTAAAGCCTGGAGTATGCTCCAGGGTCAAACACTTTCGAGATCTGCAAGATGCGCATCGGTGAGTTAGCCCAGGCCTGCGATGTCAGTCGTGACACGTTGCGTTTTTACGAAGAGCGCGGATTGATCACGGCACGACGCAGCGCCAACGGTTATCGCGACTATCCGCCGGAGATGGTGCAACTGGTGCTCTACATCAAAACGGCGCAGCGCCTGGGCTTTACCCTCGGCGAGATCGGCAACAGCGTTGGCGCGTTGTGGCAATCGCCAAACCCCGATACTACTGTCACGCAACTGCTGCAAGACAAGCTCAAGTTGGTCGAAACCCGCATGGCCGAGCTCGGCGAGCTGCGCCACGAATTGCAGCATCGGCTCGCTCAACGCTGTCCATTGAACCCGTGATATTTCAACTTTCAAGGAACGCCCATCATGTCCGCACTTAATCCTGCCAAGCACGCACTGATCATCGGCGCCTCCCGGGGCCTCGGCCTGGGCCTGGTGAAAACCCTGCTGGCCGACGGTTGGCATGTCACCGCCACGGTTCGCAATCCTGCGAACGCCGAGGCGCTGAAAGCACTGGGCAACGTGCAGATCGAAAAGCTCGACATGGATGATCAGCAAGCCGTGATTGCCCTGAGCCAACAGCTCAAGGGCGAAACCTTCGACCTGCTGTTCGTCAACGCCGGGGTCAAGGGCCCGGAAGTGCAAACGCCCGGCGGCGCGACACTGGCCGAAGTCGGCCAGTTGTTCTTCACCAACGCGGTGGCGCCGATCAATCTGGCGCAACGCTTCGTCGGGCAGATCCGCGACGGCAGCGGTGTACTGGCGTTCATGAGTTCCGGGCTGGGCAGCGTCACCGTACCCGACGCGCCGGAACTGGCGCTGTACAAAGCGAGCAAGGCCGCGCTGAACTCGATGACCAACAGTTTCGTCACGCAATTGGGCGAGCAGAAACTCACGGTGCTGTCGCTGCACCCGGGCTGGGTGAAGACCGACATGGGCGGTGAAGGTGCCGACCTTGACGTGGACACCAGCACTCGCGGGCTGATTGATCAGGTGAATGCGTACACCGGCAAGGGTGGGCATCACTTCATCAACTACAAGGGTGAAACCATTCCCTGGTGAGCAAAGCAAATCCTGTGGGAGCCGGGCTTGCCCGCGATGACGGCGTGTCAGTCTCCGCATGAGGTGGCTGATCCGCCGCCATCGCTGGCAAGCCAGCTCCCACAGGGATGTGAGTTGTCCTGTCGGGTTGGGCTTGCCCGATGCCGCGATTTGTTTGAAACTGCGCGCCTCGTCCTTCGCGGCGACCCTGGATCAGCAGACAGGGCAACACTGAGCTGGCAACCCTGAACCCCACTTTCAGAGGAGCCGGCAACATGCCCGCGACCCGTACCTGGTTAAAAAATCCCCTCGCCATTTTCACGGCCAATGCGCTCGATGCCCGTGGCGGTCTGGTGCTGCAAGACGGCGTGATCGTCGAAGTGCTGGCAGCCGGTCAACAACCGTCCGCGCCGTGCAATGAAGTGTTCGATGCCCGCGAGCATGTGATCCTGCCGGGCCTGATCAACACCCACCATCATTTCTATCAAACCCTGACGCGCGCCTGGGCGCCGGTGGTCAATCAGCCGCTGTTCCCGTGGCTGAAAACTCTCTACCCGGTGTGGGCGCGGCTGACCCCGGAAAAACTCGCCCTCGCCACGAAAGTGGCGTTGGCCGAGCTGTTGCTGTCGGGTTGCACCACCGCCGCCGACCACCACTACCTGTTCCCGGAAGGTCTGGAGAACGCCATCGACGTGCAAGTCGAAACCGTGCGTGAACTGGGCATGCGCGCCATGCTCACCCGTGGCTCGATGAGCCTCGGCGAGAAGGACGGCGGCCTGCCACCGCAGCAAACCGTGCAGGAAGGCCAGGTGATTCTCGACGACAGTCAGCGCCTGATTCACGAGTACCACGAGCGTGGCGACGGTGCGCAAATCCAGATCGCTCTGGCGCCGTGCTCGCCGTTCTCGGTAACCCCGGAAATCATGTCGGCCAGCGCCGAACTGGCGAACAAGCTCGACGTGCGCCTGCACACGCACCTGGCGGAAACCCTCGACGAAGAAGACTTCTGCCTGCAGCGCTTCGGCCTGCGCACCGTGGATTATCTGGACAGCGTCGGCTGGCTCGGCCCGCGCACCTGGCTGGCCCACGGCATCCACTTCAACCCCGACGAAATCGCCCGCCTTGGCCAGGCCGGCACCGGTATCTGCCATTGCCCGAGCTCGAACATGCGCCTGGCGTCCGGCATCTGCCCGAGTATCGACTTGACCGATGCCGGTGCGCTGTTTGGTCTGGGCGTGGACGGCTCGGCCTCCAACGATGCGTCGAACATGATCCTCGAAGCGCGGCAGGCGCTGTACATCCAGCGTCTGCGCTACGGTGCGGAAAAGATCACCCCGGAACGCGTGCTGGGCTGGGCAACCAAAGGCTCGGCAAGCCTATTGGGGCGTACCGACATTGGTGAACTGGCGGTGGGCAAGCAAGCGGATCTGGCGCTATTCAAGCTCGATGAGCTGCGTTTCTCCGGCAGCCATGATCCGATATCGGCACTGTTGTTGTGCGGTGCGGACCGCGCGGATCGGGTGATGATCGGTGGCAAGTGGCGCGTGGTGGATGGTCAGGTCGAAGGGCTGGACCTCAAAGGCCTGATCGCTGATCACAGCCAGGCGGCTCGGCAGTTGATCGCCGGGACCTGATCCCAAACGGGTTAAACCCTGCAGGGGTGAGCCTGCTCGCGATTGCGGTTTGTCAGATATGAATATCTCGACTGACACTCAGCTATCGCGAGCAGGCTCACTCCTGCAATTGTTGGGTGGTGGGCTTAAAGGCCCAGCAGCGACAACATGATGAAGGTCGCAAACAGCACAAAGTGCGTCATGCCTTCGATGGCATTGGTCTCGCCGTCATTCAGGTTGATCGCGCTGACGATCAGCGTGATGAAGATCATCACCGTCTGCACCGGGGTCATCGCCATTTGAAATGGCTGGCCGGTGTACAGCGCCATCGCTTCCATCACCGGCACAGTCAGGATCACCGTCGACAGTGACGCCCCCATCGCAATGTTCACCACCGATTGCATGCGGTTGGCCAACGCCGCACGCAACGCAGTCAAAATCTCCGGCGCCGCCGAAATCGCCGCCACCAGAATCGCCGTGATCACCGGCGGTGCGCCTGTGCCTTCCAGGCCCAGATCGAGGGTCTTGGACATCACTTCGGCCAGCGCGCCGATCACCACCACCCCGAACACCAGAATGCCGATCGACCACGCCAGGCTCAGCGGTTTTTGCGCCTCCTCCACCGGCTCTTTCTTGCGGCGCTTGTCCGGGTAGCTATAGCTGAAAAAGTAACTGTGCGGGCCGACCTGCATACGCAGGAACAACGCGTAAAGCACCACCATCGCGCCGATAGTGAACGCCGAATAAATCTTCCAGTTGGCCGCCGGAATAAACTCCGGCACCACCATCGAAACGCCCATGGCGGTGAGGATCATCACGCTGTAGCTGCGCGCCGAATCGTCGTTGTACGACTGCTCGCCGTGCTTGAGTCCGCCCATCAACGCGGCGAGGCCGAGGATGCCGTTGATGTCGAGCATCACCGCCGAATAGATCGTGTCGCGCACCAGCGTGGCCGACGCCTCGTTGCTCATCATGATCGCCAGAATCACCACTTCCACCAGCACTGCGGCGAGGGTCAGGATCATCGTGCCGTAGGGGTCGCCGACTTTTTCCGCGAGCAGTTCGGCATGATGGGCGACGCGCATCGAGGCAGCGACGATGAAGGCGATCAGCACCAGACCCGAGATCAACGCGACGATCTGCCCGCTGTGCAGCATCCAGTGTTCCAGCGGGTAGGCGATGCACGCGGCAATCACCGCCAGCAGCAGAAAGCTTTCTTGCTTGAGAATCGTGAGCATGGCGGGCCTTTTTGCCGAGAGGTTCGAATGAGCTACTGACTGCGGCGCGGCGCTAACGTTTCGTTACACCTTAGCGCACCAACTGATAGCGGTACTTTGGCAGGTGCACTTTTATTGGCCTTGCAGGCCCTGTCGCGAGCAGGCTCACGCCTACAGAGGAATGCGGTCCCCTGTAGGCGTGAGCCTGCTCGCGATGGCCTTCATACGGATTCGAGCCGTTTGTTGTCCTGTTGGTCAGCAATTTGCATTGCCCTCGACCACACACAACAAAAGGAGCTCCAATTCATGCAAATACGTCCGCTGCACAAACTGCTGTGCGCCGCCATCGGTCTGGGGATCAGCCTGAGCGCCAGCGCTGCCGATCCGCTGAAGGTCGGTTTCGTCTACATCGGCCCGATCGGCGACCACGGCTGGACGTATCAGCATGAACAGGGGCGCAAGGCCCTCGCCGAAAAACTCGGCGGACAAATCACCACCAACTACGTGGAAAACGTCGCCGAGGGTGCCGACGCCGAGCGGGTGATCCGCAACATGGCCAAGGACAACTACGACCTGATCTTCACCACCTCGTTCGGCTACATGAACCCGACGCTGAAAGTCGCCAAACAGTTTCCCAAGGTGACCTTCGAACACGCCACCGGCTACAAGCAGGACAAGAACCTCGGCACCTACCTCGCGCGTACTTATGAAGGCCGTTATGTCGGTGGCTTCCTCGCCGCGAAGATGACCAAGACCAAGAAGATCGGCTACGTCGCCTCCTTCCCGATTCCCGAAGTGATCCGCGACATCAACGCCATCCAGTTGGCCCTGAACAAATACAACCCCGGCACCGAAATCAAAGTGGTGTGGGTCAACTCGTGGTTCGACCCGGGCAAGGAAGCCGATGCCGCCAACGCGCTGATCGATCAGGGCGTGGACGTGGTGTTTCAGCACACCGACAGCCCGGCGCCGATCCAGGCCGCCGAACGGCGGGGCGTATACGCCGTGGGCTACGCCTCGGACATGGCGCACTTCGGCCCGAAAGCGGTGCTGACCTCGATCGTCAACGACTGGGCGCCGCACTACATTCAGGCCACGCAAAGCGTGATCGACCACACGTGGAAGTCGCAGGATTACTGGGGTGGACTGAAGGAAGGCACCGTTGAACTGCCGATCAGCGATCTGGTGCCGGCCCCGGTGAAAGCCGAGGCCGAGCAGATCATCGCCGACATCAAGAGCGGTGCATTGCAGCCGTTCACCGGGCCGATCAAGGATCAGGCCGGCGTGGAGAAAATCCCGGCGGGCGTGAGTGCGACCAATGCCGAACTGGCGTCGATGAACTACTACGTTGAAGGGATGAAGGCCGAGATGCCGAAGTAACTTTTACTAACGACACGGCCCCTGTGGGAGCTGGCTTGCCAGCGATGAGGCCATCACATTCGACATCATTGTTGCCTGTCAGACCGCTATCGCTGGCAAGCCAGCTCCCACATTTGAGTTTCAGCGTATTCAAGGATTGCGTATGGATCAGCTTCCGATCATCGACATCAGCCCGCTCTACTCCAACGACGAAAACGCCTGGCCCGCCGTGGCCGGGCATATAGACCAGGCCTGCCGCGAATGGGGCTTCTTCTACATCAAGGGCCATCCGATTTCCACGCAACGCATCGCTGCCCTGCTCGATCACGCGCAACGCTTTTTCGCACAACCGGCCGAAGAAAAACTCAGGATCGACATCACCCAGACCCGCCATCATCGCGGCTACGGCGCTATCGCCACCGAGCAGCTCGACCCGGACAAACCCAGCGACCTCAAAGAAACCTTCGACATGGGCCTGCACCTGCCGGCCGATCATCCAGACGTGCTCGCGGAAAAACCGCTGCGCGGGCCCAATCGTCATCCGGCGCAAGCAGGCTGGGAAGCCTTGATGGAGCAGCATTACCTCGACATGCAGGCGCTGGCGCAAACCCTGCTGCGGGCGATGACCATTGCGCTGGGCATCGAACGCGATTTCTTCGACTCGCGCTTCAATGAGCCGGTCAGCGTGCTGCGCATGATCCACTACCCGCCGCGTCACACCGCCAGCAGCGCCGAGCAGCAAGGCGCCGGGGCGCACACCGATTATGGCTGCATCACCCTGCTCTATCAGGACAGCGCCGGCGGCCTGCAGGTGAAAAACGTCAATGGCGACTGGATTGATGCGCCGCCCATCGAAGGCACCTTCGTGGTCAACCTCGGCGACATGATGGCGCGCTGGAGCAACGACCGTTATCGCTCGACACCGCACCGGGTGATCAGCCCGCTGGGGGTGGATCGCTACTCGATGCCGTTCTTCGCCGAGCCGCACCCGGACACCCGCATCGAATGCCTGCCCGGTTGCCAGGACTTACAACACCCGGCGAAATATCCGACCACCACCTGCGCCGAATTCCTGCTGTCGCGCTTTGCCGACACCTACGCCTATCGTCGCGAGCAAGAAGCGGTCTGATGGATCGCTTGGTCAGGTTTTGCCAATTGTTTCAGCGAGCATCTGTAGAATGCCGTCATTGCACCTGATGAGAAAAGCATATGTACGACTGGCTCAACGCCTTGCCCAAGGCTGAACTGCACCTGCACCTGGAAGGCTCGCTGGAGCCCGAGCTGCTGTTCGCCCTGGCCGAACGCAACAAGATCGCCCTGCCGTGGAGCGACGTCGAAACCCTGCGCAAGGCTTACGCCTTCAACAACCTGCAGGAATTCCTCGACCTGTATTACCAGGGCGCCGACGTGCTGCGCACCTCCCAGGATTTCTACGACCTGACTTGGGCCTACCTGTTGCGCTGCAAGGCGCAGAACGTGATTCACACCGAGCCGTTCTTCGACCCGCAGACCCACACCGACCGGGGCATCCCGTTCGAAGTGGTGCTCAACGGTATCGCCGCGGCGCTGAAGGATGGCGAGCAGCAACTGGGCATCACCAGCGGTTTGATCCTCAGTTTCCTGCGCCACCTGAGCGAAGACGAAGCACAGAAAACCCTCGATCAGGCGCTGCCGTTCCGTGACGCCTTCGTTGCCGTCGGCCTCGACAGTTCCGAGATGGGCCACCCGCCAAGCAAATTCCAGCGGGTGTTCGACCGTGCTCGCCACGAAGGTTTCCTGACCGTCGCCCACGCCGGTGAAGAAGGTCCGCCAGAGTACATCTGGGAAGCGATCGACCTGCTGAAAATCCAGCGCATCGACCATGGCGTGCGCGCCATCGAGGACGAGCGCCTGATGCAGCGGATCATCGACGAGCAGATCCCGCTGACCGTGTGCCCGCTGTCGAACACCAAGCTTTGCGTGTTCGATCATATGTCGCAGCACAACATCCTCGACATGCTCGAGCGTGGGGTGAAGGTCACGGTGAACTCCGATGACCCGGCGTACTTCGGCGGTTATGTCACCGAGAACTTCCATGCGTTGTACGAACACCTGGGCATGACCCAGGATCAGGCCAAGCGCCTGGCGCAAAACAGCCTGGATGCGCGTCTGGTAAAACCGTAAGCCTCAGCGCATAACCCTTTGCAGGAGTGAGCCTGCTCGCGATTGCGTCGTGTCAGTCGAAACATCTGTATCTGACACACCGCCATCGCGAGCAGGCTCACTCCTACAATTGGATTTGTGTTCAGCCTGCGACTTGGGTTTCAGTCAGCTCCTCCAGCGTCTTGCCCCGCGTCTCCATCCCGAACAGCCACACCACCCCCGCCGCGATCGCAAAACACAACGCCCCCAGCGCAAACACCCCGCCCTGCCCGGTTATCGGAAACACCAGCCCGGTCACCAACGGCCCGAGCAATGAGCCGACCCGGCCAATCGCCGAGGCAAACCCCGAACCGGTCGCCCGCGCCGAGGTTGGATATAACTCGGGCGTGTAGGTGTAGAGCACCGCCCACATGCCGAACAGGAAAAACTGCATCAGCAGCCCCGTACTGATCAGCAGTGCCACGTTGCCGCCGAACACCGCGCTCTGGCCATAGAAAAACGCCATCACCCCACCGCCGAGCAAGGTGACGATGCACACCGGTTTGCGCCCCCAGCGCTCGACCAGCCACGCCGCCATCAGAAACCCGGGAATCCCGCCGAGCGAGATCAGCACCGTGTAATACACCGACTGGGTCACGGCGAAACCCGACTGTTGCAGCAATGCACTGAGCCACGACGTCAGGCCGTAAAAACCCAACAGCGCGAAAAACCACAAGCTCCAGATCATCGTCGTGCGGCGGCGGTATTGCGCCGACCAGATTTGCTTGAGGGCCGAGAAAAAGCTGCCCGGAGGCGTCACCGTCCGCGGCAAACTCACCGGCTCGGGCAACGTGGTGACACCGAGCGATGCGCGCACGCGCTGTTCGATCGCAGCCAAGACCTTGTCTGCCGCCTCATGCCGCCCGGCCTGTTCCAGCCAGCGCGGCGATTCGGGGATAAAGAAACGGATCGCCAGGACAAACACCGCCGGCACCGCCAACACCAGAAAGATGTCGCGCCAGCCAATCACTGGCAGCAGGAAATACGACAGCACCCCGGCCGCAACAAACCCCAACGGCCAGAAACCATCCATCAGGGCAATGTAGCGTCCGCGTCGTTGCGCCGGAATCAGCTCCGACAACATCGACTGAGCGATGGGAAACTCCATGCCCATGCCGATTCCCAACAGGATGCGGAACAGCGTGAGCATCTCGACGGTTTGCGCCGTCGAGCACAGGTAACTGGCAACGCCCCACAACACGATGCTCCACTGGAACACCGGCTTGCGGCCGAAACGGTCGGCGAGCAGGCCCGACAGCGACGCCCCCAGCACCATGCCGAAAAAACTCGAACTGGCGAGCAGGCCGGCTTGCGCGCTGCTCAGGCCGAATTCGCTTTTGATCGAGCCGAGCAGAAACGTCATCATCGCCAGGTCCATGGAGTCGAAGAAGAACGCCAAAGCAATAATGATGAAAATGATGCGGTGATACCCGCTCAGTGGCAGACGTTCCAGGCGTTCTGCCGCGCTAAAGCGTTGAGTGTCCATATCGTGCTCCCCCATCCGGAAATTCCCCGGATCGAGTGTGCGCGATGGTGATTCAGAGGTCGTACTGAATGCGACCTGCTCACAGTCGTAGGCGACGCCGGGACGGCCTGACGTCGATCACGAATGCTCTATCACGCCATTTCCAGCTCGGTTTCCCGGGCAAACCGCTGCAATTCACGCTGGCCTGTGGCCGTCAATTGCAGGGCTCTGGAGTCATTGGGCAAGGTCAGCCATCCCGACTGCATGAACAACTGCAGCAGCGCCGCGCCGAGAGAGCCGCCCAAGTGTGGGCGTCGCTCGCTCCAGTCCGGACAGGCGCAGGCCACCTGCACATTGCGGTGTGCCAGTGCCTGGATGAAAACCCCGCGACCGGCCAGCTGTTTCGCGCCCTTGTGGGTGACCACTACGCGTTGCTCAAACTGTTCGATCCAGCCGACGTCGAGCAGTCGCTGATACAGGTCAGCGGCCAGCGTGCCGCCCAGGTGGTCATCGCAAAAGCGTGCGCGCAACAGCGAAGAAGGTGCCGCCTGGGATTTGGCCATCGGTGTAGTGCGTTTGAAAATCTCGGGAATGTCCCGTGGTGCGCTGGCGATGGTAGCGCTGGCCAGCGCTTCGATGGCGGCGCCGACCTCGGGTGCCGAGAGACGGAAAAAGCGTTTGCGACCACGGACTTCGACCTTCAACAGACCGCCAGTGGACAGACGCGCCAGATGCGCGCTCGCCGAGGATGGTGACAACCCTGCCAGCAACGCCAGCTCCTCGGATTGGCGGGCCGAGCCATCCATCAACGCCCACATCATCGCGCTGCGCTTGGGATCGGCCAGCAGCGTGGCGATCTGGCTGATGCAAGGTGCATGTTCCATGTATTCACTCCCTGTGGAATCGTATCGTCTACTGCTCGGAGACATCTTGACCAGTAATGGGGCATCGGCCAAGGCGCGCGCATCACCCTGAACCGGGGCAAGGCAGGCCATTGGCTCAGCAGCCTGCGGCACTGATCTCGCCGCGGTGGCGCTGGCAGACATTAAACAGCGCCCGGTCGGCCGGACGGTGTCCGGGCCGGGGTTTGCGTACTGGCTTGAGGCGGACGCTAGTATAAGCGGGATGGGCGCCGCGTCCTGTAACGGGGCCTGCACGGGTGGTGATTGTTCCTGAGAGAAATTTCTCTATTTACCTGCGACTAATGATCAACTCTCGGGAAAGCGGGAAATTGACTACTCAAATCGGCGCATCGACTGGCGAGCATTTCCCTCAGCAGGTTCACCGGCTTACTCAATTGGGCGCGATGGGCGCACAACAAATTCAGCGGAGCGCGCTCGCACAACAACTCCGGCAACAGCACTTTGAGGCGCCCCGCCAGCACGTCGGCGCCCACGTCCAGCCAGGATTTGTAGGCAATGCCCGCCCCCGCCACAGCCCACAAGCGCACCACGTCCGCGTCATCGCTGAAGCGGTCGCCGCTGACCGTCAGGCCGACTTCACGTTTGCCGTCGTGGAAACTCCAATGGTCGTGGACGCGGCTGCCAAGCATGTACAACAGGCAATTGTGCTGGGCCAGTTGTTCGAGCTGGCGCGGTTCACCATACCGCGCCAGATAGGCCGGGGAGGCACAGAGCACGCGGCGGTTATGCGCAGCGATGGGCAAGGCGATCAGGCTGGAGTCTTCCGGTTCGCCATAACGCAAGGCGATGTCCACCGGCTGACGGAACAGGTCGGCGATGCGGTCCCCCAATAACAGGCGTACCGTCAGTTTCGGATGTGCGCGCTGGAAATCATCGAGCCAGGGCAGCAACAGATTGCGCCCGAAATCCGACGGCGCCGACAGCTGCAGAATCCCGCTGACCTGATCCTGCCCGCTGGCCAGCAGACGCCGGCCCTCGTCGAGATTGCTCAGCGCCGCCCGGGCGTATTCGAGAAAGCCCTCGCCCTCTGCCGTCAGGCGCAGGCTGCGCGTCGAACGAGCCAGCAGGCGTGCGCCCAGCTGCTGTTCGATTCGCTTCAACGCCGCACTGGCGACCGCCGCCGACATGTCCATCACCCGCGCCGCCGCCGACAGACTGCCCAGATCCGCCGCACGAACAAACAACTGCAAGTCATCGAAACGCAGCATCCTCAGCCCCGATTATCAAAAAAATATTGAAAGAGACTGCTGTTTTAGCCGGTTTTATCTTGCAGAGAAATAGCCAATCATCTGTCCCATCGTTGTCCCCACTTCTGGAGTCCACCCATGAAAGCCATTGCCTACTACGCCTCCCTGCCGATCAGCGACGAAAAAGCCCTGCAAGACATCGAACTGCCAGAACCGGTCGCCGGCCCGCGCGACGTGCTGGTGGAAGTCAAAGCCATTTCGGTCAACCCGGTCGATACCAAAGTGCGGCAGAACGTGGCCCCTGAAAACGGCGCGGCAAAAGTGCTCGGCTGGGACGTGGCCGGTGTGGTCAAGGCCGTCGGCAGCGAAGTGACGCTGTTCAAGGCCGGCGACAAGGTCTTTTATGCCGGCTCCATCGCCCGCGCCGGCGGCAACAGTGAACTGCACGTGGTCGATGAGCGGATCGTCGGCCATATGCCCAAGTCGCTGGGTTTTGCCGAAGCCGCAGCCCTGCCGCTGACGGCGATTACCGCGTGGGAATTGCTGTTCGAGCGCCTGCAGATTCGCGAAGGCAACACCGATGAAGGCCAGAGCCTGCTGATCGTCGGCGCAGCCGGTGGCGTCGGCTCGATCCTGACGCAACTGGCCAGTCAACTGACCGGGCTCAACGTGATCGGCACCGCTTCCCGTGCGCAGACCCGCGACTGGGTCAGCCAGTTGGGCGCCGATCTGGTGATCGATCACAGTCAGCCGCTGAGTGAAGAACTGAAGCGCGCCGGCATTGACAGCGTGACCCACGTCGCCAGCCTGACCCAGACCGATCAACACCTGGATCAACTGGTCGAAGCCCTGGCACCGCAAGGCAAGCTGGCACTGATCGACGATCCGAAATCCCTGGACGTGACCAAGCTCAAGCGCAAGAGCCTGTCGCTGCACTGGGAGTTCATGTACACCCGTTCGCTGTTCGAAACCGCCGACATGATCGAGCAGCACAATTTGCTCAATCGTGTGGCCGAGCTGATTGACGCCGGGACATTGAAGACAACCGTGGGCGAGCACTTCGGCACGATCAACGCGGCCAACCTGCGTCGGGCCCATGCATTGCTGGAAAGTGGCAAGGCCAAGGGGAAAATTGTTTTAGAAAGTTTCTAAAGGCAAAGGATCGCAGCCCTCGGCAGCTCCTGCGGGCTTCGAGGGCTTTTTGCCGTCAGTCTGACAGTTGACCCTTGTCACAATTGCGATCGTATTCAGGTCTACAATCGAAAACTCTGCGATACATCTTTTACGCAAGGGAGGTCAGCAATGAAGATCCTGATAAAAGAAGTGGCAAAGTCTCAATGGCAGGTTCGTCTGGACCAACACGCCGTCACTTTCCGCAGTGAAGCCGAAGCACTCGCCTTTACCCGCACCCTCGAAGCGCGACTCTGCGCCCCCCATCAGATTCCCGACCGCAGCCAACAGCGCGCTGCTGGCTGACGACTGTTCAGGCCTGCGCCTGGGCTTGTGCCAACGCTCGGGCATTCTGCAGACGCCGGGTGAGCATCGCGACGCTCACCACCAGCACACCGCACAGGCTGATGACTATGGACATCGGCACGGCGGTGCCGTCGTGCAGCACGCCCACCAGTGCCGATGCCCCGGCGGCGACACTGAACTGCATGCAACCGAGCAACGCCGACGCGCTGCCGGCACGACCGCCCTGCCCGTTCATCGCGCAAGCGGCAGCGTTGGGACTGATGCAGCCCAGGCTGGATACACAGATGAACAATGGAATCAGCAATGGCCACAAGGCCGCGGTATGCAAGGTGCTGACGGCCAGCAGCGTCAGCCCGGCCGCCAGATAAACCCAGACTGCGCGCGCCAGCAGGAACGCCGGGCCACGCTTGGCCAATAACCGCGCATTGACCTGTGCGACGAGAATGAAGCCCGCCGCGTTGGTACCGAACAGCCAGCCGAAATGCTCGGCCGGCACGCCATACAGCTTGATGAAGATGAACGGTGAACCGGCGATGTAGGCAAACATCCCGGCAATGGCGATGCCGCCGGTCAGCGCATGGCCGAGGTAAACCGGATCCTTCAGCAGGCGCCCGTATTGGCGCAGGGCACCGGACAACGGTTGGCGCGGCATGTGCGCCGGCATACTTTCCGGCAGGCCAAGAGCGACCGCCAGTCCGGCCAGCGCACTGAACACGGTCAGTGCCAGGAAGATCGACTGCCAGCCCGTGGTGTTGACCAGCAGACCGCCAAGCATCGGCGCCAGAATCGGCGCCAGGCCCATCACCAGCATCAACTGCGAGAAGACTTTTGCCGAACCGACCGCGTCGCATTTGTCGCTGACCACCGCCCGGGCAATCACCATGCCTGCGCAACCGCCCAACGCCTGCACGAAACGCGCACCGATCAGCCAATCCAGATTCGGTGCATAAGCGCAGGCCAGCGAGGCGAGGGTGAACAGCGTCAGGCCCACGAGCAACGGAATCCGTCGGCCGAAGCGATCCGCCACCGGACCGTACGCCAGTTGACCGATCGACAACCCGGCGAAATAAGCCGCCAGCGTCATCTGCACGTGTTTCTCGTCGGTGCCGAAGGCCAGCGCCATCGCGGGAAAGGCGGGCAAATAGAAGTCGATGGCCAAAGGACCGAAAGCGGTCAAGGCTCCGAGAATCAGAATGGTACGGAAGTTCATCAGGCACCCAGGTTGGCAAGTCGGCAGCCCGACAGTCTAGCCGCGCGTGGACGCCTTGAACATTCCGATAGCTCGCTAACAATTAAATAACCTGGAAGCCGGGCGCAAATCGGTGGCGAGGGAGCAAGCTCCCTCGCCACTGGGGTCAATCAGGCCAGTTTCACGGCGTAGCCTTCCTCGCTGATGACCTCGATCACCTGTTCGGCACTCAGCGAACTTTCCACGCCGACCTCTTTCGCCGCCAGATCGACCCGCACGCTGGCCGCCGGATCCTTGGCCTGCACCGCCCGGGTGATGGCGTTGACACAGTGACCGCAGGACATGCCTTGAACGTTGAACACTTGCATGCGATGACTCCTTTGAGTGAGGTTGCCGGCAGTCTCGAGCTTGCCACGATGGCAAGGTCAAGTTCTGAAAGAAACTGCCGGGCTGGCAATCGGCGCCGCGCTCGGCCAAGCTGCGTACATCAATGACTTCTATTCAGGAGATTCAGCCATGCGCTGGTCAGCTTACAGCCTGTTTGGCTTCCTCAGCCTTTTTGCCGCATTGCCCCAGGCCAACGCGACCGGCGAGGACTACGCCGTTCTGATCATCTCTCGCGAGCGCCTGGAAGTGCCGACCTCCTGCGAGATTGGCGTGTACATCCAGGATCAGTTTGCCGGGCGTTTGCTGCAGGAACAGTCCACCTCGTTCAACCTGCAACATGGCACGTTTTCCATCCGCCTGAAGCTGGAGCCGAGCCAGGTCCCTGGCTGCAAGCCGGGCATGCTGGCACCGCCGGCGCAGGAGATCTCGCTCAAGGCCGGTGACGTGGTCAAGTACCGGATTGCAGCATCCGCCAAAGGCTTGTACCTGCGACCTGCCGCTCTCGAATACTGAGCAAAGGCAGACTGTGGGAGCAGGCTCGCTCCCACAGGTGTTTTGTGACGCGCCAGAGATTGGCGCTTGACCTTGCCCGCATGGCAAGGTTGATCCTTGTAGGCATCTACTACAGGGGGTACGACCGATGTCCGATTCCATCACTTTCGACCTGCCGATTGCCGGCATGACCTGCGCCAGTTGCGCCGGACGGGTCGAGCGGGCGTTGAGCAACGTCAGCGGCGCCAGTGCGGTCAGCGTCAACCTCGCCACCGAACAGGCCCGGGTGCAGGCACCCGGCGGCAGTCTGCCGGCGCTGATGGAGGCGGTGACGCGTGCCGGTTACAGCGTGCCGCAACAGACCCTCGAATTGAGCATCGACGGCATGACCTGCGCTTCCTGCGTCGGTCGCGTCGAGCGTGCCCTGAACAAGGTCCCGGGGGTGAAAAGCGTCAGCGTCAATCTGGCCAACGAACGCGCCCACCTCGAACTGCTCGGCAAAGTCGACGCGCAAACCCTGCTCGACGCGGTGAGCAAGGCCGGCTATTCGGCGAGCGTCTGGCAAGCCGAACACCCACAAACCGATGACCAACAGCGGCGTCTGCAACATGAGCGCTGGGCGCTGATCTGCGCAATCGCCCTCGCCTTGCCGCTGGTGCTGCCGATGGTGCTGCAACCGTTCGGCATTCACTGGATGCTCCCGGCCTGGGCGCAATTCGCCCTCGCCACCCCGGTGCAATTCATTTTCGGTGCACGGTTTTATGTCGCCGCGTGGAAAGCCGTGCGCGCCGGCGCTGGCAACATGGACTTGCTGGTCGCCCTTGGCACCAGCGCCGGCTATGGCTTGAGCCTGTACGAGTGGGCCACCGCCGCCGGGCGCATGCCGCACCTGTATTTCGAAGCGTCAGCGGTGGTGATCGCCCTGGTGCTGCTCGGCAAATACCTCGAAAGCCGCGCCAAGCGCCAGACTGCCAGCGCCATCCGCGCCCTCGAAGCCTTGCGCCCGGAGCGGGCGACGCAAGTGATCGACGGCCGCGAGCAAGACGTCGCCATCAGCGCACTGCGCCTGAACGATCAGGTATTGGTCAAACCCGGCGAACGCTTCCCGGTGGACGGCGAGGTACTGGAAGGTCAGAGCCACGCGGACGAAGCCTTGATCAGCGGCGAAAGCCTGCCCGTGCCGAAACAACCGGGGGACAAGGTCACCGGTGGCGCGATCAACGGTGAAGGCCGGCTGCTGGTGCGCACCACCGCCCTCGGCGCGGAAAGCGTGCTGGCGCGGATCATCCGTCTGGTCGAAGACGCCCAGGCAGCCAAAGCGCCGATCCAGAAACTGGTGGATAAAGTCAGCCAGGTGTTCGTGCCGACGGTGTTGGTGCTGGCCCTGGCAACGTTGATCGGCTGGTGGCTGTACGGCGCGCCCATGGAAACCGCGTTGATCAACGCCGTCGCCGTGCTGGTGATCGCCTGTCCGTGTGCCCTCGGCCTCGCCACCCCGACAGCGATCATGGCCGGCACCGGTGTAGCGGCGCGGCACGGCATTCTGATCAAGGACGCCGAAGCGCTGGAACGCGCCCATGAAGTCAGCAGCGTGGTGTTCGACAAGACCGGCACCCTGACTTCCGGCACGCCACGCATCGCCCATTTCAGTGCCGTCGACGATGACGAAGACGCCCTGCTGCAAATGGCCGGCGCCCTGCAACGCGGCAGTGAACACCCACTGGCCAAAGCCGTGCTGGACGCGGCTGCCGAGCGTGATCTGAGCGTGCCCGATGTCAGCGACAGCCAATCTCTGACCGGGCGTGGCATCGCCGGCAACCTTGGCGGGCGGCGCCTGGCGCTGGGCAACCGGCGTTTGCTGGAGGAAAGCGGGTTGAGCACCGGCAGCCTCGCCGAATCCGCCACGGCCTGGGAAGGCGAAGGCAGGACCTTGTCGTGGCTGATCGAACAAAGCCCCGAGCCGCGTGTGCTTGGTTTGTTCGCCTTCGGTGACACGCTCAAGCCCGGCGCACTGGAAGCGGTGCAACAACTGGCCGCTCGCGGTATCCACAGCCACTTGCTGACCGGCGACAACCGCGGCAGCGCTCGCGTGGTCGCCGAGGCGTTGGGCATTGCCAACGTTCATGCCGAAGTACTCCCGGCCGACAAAGCCGCCACGGTCGCCGAACTGAAGAAAACCGGCGTGGTGGCGATGGTCGGCGATGGCATCAACGACGCGCCGGCACTGGCCGCGGCCGACATTGGCATCGCCATGGGCGGCGGCACCGACGTGGCCATGCACGCCGCCGGCATTACCCTGATGCGCGGTGATCCACGACTGGTGCCGGCGGCGCTGGAGATCAGCCGCAAGACCTACGCGAAGATCCGCCAGAACCTGTTCTGGGCCTTCGTCTACAACCTGATCGGCATTCCGCTGGCGGCGTTCGGCTTCCTCAACCCGGTGCTGGCCGGCGCGGCGATGGCGCTGTCGAGCGTCAGCGTGGTGAGCAATGCGCTACTGTTGAAAACCTGGAAACCCGAGGATCTGGAGGAGCACCGATGAACATCGGCCAAGCGGCCCGGCACAGTGGTCTGAGCGCGAAAATGATCCGCTATTACGAGTCGATCGGCCTGCTCAAGGCGGCTCATCGCACCGACAGCGGTTATCGGGTCTACGGCGATGATGACCTGCACACCCTGGCATTCATCAAGCGCTCGCGCGACCTGGGGTTTTCCCTGGAGGAAGTCGGCAAGCTGCTGACCCTGTGGCAGGATCGCCAGCGCGCCAGTGCCGACGTGAAGGCTCTGGCGCGCCAGCACATCGACGAATTGAATCAGAAGATCCGCGAACTCGGCGAATTGCGCGACACCCTGCAGGATCTGGTCGAGCACTGTAATGGCGACCATCGCCCCGATTGCCCGATCCTCAAGGAACTGGCGTCGGGCTGCTGCGCGCAACCCGCTCGCGCTTGAGTGCGAGGACTTTCACCGTCACTAACGTACCGAGCGGGATGCCGTGGAACAGCAGCACCACGGCACCCGGCGTCCACCAGCCATAGAACGGCGCGGCAATCAGCATGCCGACGCCGAACCCGGTCATTTGCAGCAAGGTCAGGAAGCTGAAGATCGGCAGGCGCAAACGCTCCGGTTCGCGTTGCAGGCGCGACATCAGGCCCACTTCGGAAACGCCGTCGCCCAACCCTGCCGGCAGGGAAAACAGCAAGAGACCATAGAGGTTGTGCTGCTGGAACATCAGGATGAAGCCGCAGGACATCAGCGCCACGCCGAAGAAAAACCGGCGTTCGAGGTGGCTGTTGTCCGAGCCCTTGAGGCGGCTGGCGATGCGCGCGCCCAGCAGTTTGCCGCTGGCCCATACCGCGAGCATCAGGCCCAGCGTGGTACTCGCCGACTCGGGCGTGAGCAGTTTGGAGATGATCGGAAAACCAACGTTGTGCGCGGCGCTGCCCAAGGTGTCGGCCATGGTCACGGCGAGCATCGCCGCAATCACCGGCGCGCTGCGCAGGCCCTGCTTGAGGACTGACCATTCGCCGCGTTCGCAGGTTGATTGTTCGCTGACGTCTGAAGCGGCGAAGCGCAATGGTGCAATCAACAGCGCCGCCAGCACATAGGTCAGTGCGTTGAGCGCGAATACCGTTTCAAAACCGAACGCTGCCACCAGCAAACCGGAGACCAGACTGCCGCCGACCATCGCTGCGGATGACGCCGAGGTGATCCAGGCATTGGTTTTCAGCAACTGCGCCGGCTCGATCAGCCTCGGCAACTGGCTGTTGAGGCCGATGGCGAACATCGAGTTGCCAAAGCCCAGGCCAAAAGCGATCACCGGCAACAGCAACGCCTGCTGGCTCACCGGCAGGATCAACAACAGGCCAAGCAGCGCCGCGCGTAGCAGATCGAAGGCAATCAGCGGCACCCGACCATTCCAGCGGCGGTAGAAACGAGTACCGATCAGACTGGCAAAAATCCCCCCGCCTACACGGCTGGCGAGAAAGATCCCGACGCTCATGGCGCTGTTGCTCAGCAGGTAGACGTAAGTCGCCAGCGCAACCATGTTGAGGAAAGCGCCGAAGTCGGAGATCAGCCGGGCGGCGATGATCAGATGGGTGTTGCGGGGGGTGGTCACATTCAGTCCTTGAGTGTGGTCGGAGCGATGGACAGTAGACGTGAATTTGCAGGGATCCGAAAGAGGCCCCTCACCCTGACCCTCTCCCGGAGGGAGAGGGGACTGATTGGGGGATGCTTCAGAGCTGCGCCGACGTGAAAGTGCCTTGCCGAATCCATAATCGGCGGTGTTTCACTCAGATGTTTAACCCACTCCATAATCGACGAGGTCCTTCAGGTCGATGGATAACGCCAGACACCTCGGTCAGGGAGAGGGCTGGGGTGAGGGGTTTTTCTGAGTGGCACAAAAAACCCGGCCGAGGCCGGGTTTCTGGTCAAGCGATCACTGCATCCACGGGGGTGGCGGTGGCTCGTCGGACTTGCCTTTCGGCTCGTCGTCCGCTGCACGGATTGCCTGCTTGCGCTCCTCGTCGAGGCGCGCCGCTTCGATCTCGCGCAATACCCCGCCAACGTCGGCCAGGTCTTCCGGATCATCGAACTCACCGGTCAGCACACTGTTCGGGTGCAAGGTGCCAGCTTCGTACAACGCCCACATTTCCTTGGCGTACTTGGTCTTCTTCAACTCCGGGGCAAAGCGGCCGAAGTACGAAGCCATGTTGCCGACATCGCGCTCCAGCATGCTGAAGGCGTGGTTGTTCCCGGCAGCGTCGACGGCTTGCGGCAGGTCGATGATCACCGGGCCGGTCGGCGTCAACAGCACGTTGAACTCCGAAAGGTCGCCGTGCACCAGACCGGTACACAACATCAGCACGATCTGCGAAATCAGGAACGCGTGATATTCGCGCGCCTGATCCGGCTCCAGCACCACGTCGTTCAGACGCGGCGCGGCATCGCCGAATTCGTCGGCCACCAGTTCCATCAACAGCACGCCGTCGAGGAAGTCGTAGGGTTTGGGCACCCGCACGCCGGCACCGGCCAGACGGAACAGCGCCGCCACTTCGGCGTTCTGCCAGGCATCTTCGGTCTCTTTGCGACCGAACTTGGAGCCCTTCGCCATCGCCCGAGCCTGTCGACTGTTGCGAACCTTGCGGCCTTCCTGATACTCGGCCGCCTGGCGGAAACTGCGTTTGTTCGCCTCCTTGTAGACCTTTGCGCAACGTAACTGATTGCCGCAGCGCACCACATAAACAGCTGCTTCTTTACCACTCATCAGTGGGCGCAGCACTTCGTCGACCAGACCGTCCTCGATCAGGGGTTCAATGCGTTTTGGAGTCTTCATCAGCTTTTATTGTGGGTCCTTTATTACCAAACACGCGAATGTCACTCGTTATACGGCAATCCTCGCATCACGGGGAGGGGTTGCCGACCTGTGAACCTTGAGAATGCACACACTGTGCCGGATTGAACGGCGCCAACGCTACGCGTACATGACCGTTGCGAATCATAGCCGAGCCCACCGAACTTGTAGGCGCCCGTGTTCAAGGGCATTTGCGACAGAATCTGACAGTTGCCTTCACACCCGTCGCAAGATTTTTCCGCAGTGCCCTCAATTTCCCCGTTTTGCAGCCGAAGTCCTCAATGACAGAGGGATTTGTCCGACAATCGTTCCACAAAAATCAGCGATGTCGCACTCAGGGCAACGGGTGATCCACACCGTTTTCGGCTGCCAATAAACCACAAGTCATCTGCACTGCGTGGGCCTACAAGAAAATCTGGAGCGCGGATGAACATCAAACAGAAATTGACGTGGGCGTTTGCAATCATCGCCTGCTTGCCAGTGGTGCTGGTCGCGACCCTGGTGGTGATGAACCTGCGCAGCGATGCCCGGGACAGTTTTGTCGACAGTAGCGGTCGCGAGATTCGTCAGGTCAGCAATGCCATGCAGCTGTTTTTTGATGGCATCAGCCAGAACGTCGATTACCTGGCGTCGCAACCGCTGATCAAAAACACCGACGACAGCCTCAAGACCTACATGAGCGCCAACGCCGAATCCATCCCCCAGGGTGAGATGGATAAAAAGGTCTTCGCGTTCCTGCAGGATCTGGGCAACGCTCACCCGGCGTACGCCTATGCCATCGTCGGCACCGCCGCCGGCGGCTACGTGTCGTGGCCGGATGATCCCAAACTCAACAACTACGACCCGCGTCAACGGCCGTGGTACAAGGCGGCCCAGGCCAAACCGGGCAAACCGTTCCGGACCGCCGCTTACTACTGGGCGCAGGACGATGCGACCTACGTCAGCACCGTGCGCACCATCGACAACAAACTCGGCAGCAACGGCGGCGTGGTCAGCATCGACGTGACGCTCAAGCAGCTCACCGAGATCGTCAAGCAGATCAAGCTGGGCGAAACCGGCTACCTGATGCTCCTGGAAAACAGCGGCACGGTGCTGGTCGACCCGAAACAGCCGGAACACAATTTCAAGCCGCTGGACAGCCTCGGCGAAGGTTATGCGCAGCTGGCCAAGGCCGGCAAAGGCCTGGTCGAAGTCGAGCTTAACGGTGAGCGCTACATGGCCAACGTCTGGCCGTCGGAGCAATTGGGCTGGACCTTCGTCGGCCTGATCAAGCAGAGCGATGTGATGAGCTCGGCCACGCAACTGACCTGGCTGATCGCGATCATCGCCGCCGTGCTCGCCGTGCTGTTCGCCGTGGTCGGCGCCAGTTTTGCCAGCCTGATCGTGCGTCCGATCCGCAGCGTCGCCAATGGCCTGGAAGGCATCGCGCAGGGCGAAGGCGACCTGACCAAAAACCTCGACATCCGTGGCAACGACGAAACCGCGCAACTGGCCAACTGGTTCAATCAGTTCCTCACCGCAATCCGCAGTCTGATTCAGCACATCGGCGGCGCCGCCGGAAAAATCCTCGCCACCTCGCAGAGCTCGACCCGGGTCTCCAGCGACATGGCCGAAGCGGCCGGACGACAGCGTGAAGCGGTAGACATGGTGTCGACGGCGTTCCACGAAATGGTCGCCACCGCCAACGAAGTCGCCCGCTCGTGCAGTCAAGCGGCGGACTCCGCTGACAGCGGCCAGCGTCAGGCCCGCCAGGGGCAACAGCAGATTGATGCAGCCGTGCACAGCGTCGATCAACTGAGCCAGGAGCTGGAGCAGTCGGCACAGTCGATGCAGCAACTGGAGCGCGACAGCAACGATATCCAGTCGATCCTCGGCACCATCCGATCCATCGCCGAGCAGACCAACCTGCTGGCGCTCAACGCCGCCATCGAAGCAGCGCGCGCCGGTGAACAGGGGCGCGGCTTTGCCGTGGTGGCGGATGAGGTGCGCGCACTGGCCAAACGCACGGCGGACTCGACGGCGGAAATCGACGGCTTGCTCGGCAACCTGGCCAAGCGCACCAGCGAGGTCACGCAACAGATGCACGCCAGCCTGCAAGTCTCGCAGCAGTCGGTGACGCGCATCGGCGAAGCGCGCGAGAGCTTCGGTCAGATCCGTGAGTCGGTCGACGTGATTCGTGACATGAACACGCAAATCGCCACGGCCGCCGAAGAGCAGCATCAGGTGGCTGAAGACATCAATCGGCACATCAGCCAGATTCATGGCGATGCGCAACTGGTGGCGGAACTGGCGAACTCGGCACAGCAGGATTCGCAGAGTCTGGCGGGGCTGTCGAATGAGCTGGACGGGTTGGTACGTCGTTTTCGTACCTGAACCTCGGTCAGCCCTAACCCGGAGGGAGAGGGGGCTGACCGAGGTGTCTGGCGTTATACATCGACCTGAAATACCGCGTCGAATTTGGACTGGCAAAATTCTCCAGACTGGGTCGATTCTGGATTCAGCGTTGTTCTCTCACGTCAGCGTAGGTCTGCAATTTCCCGCGATCAGTCCCCTCTCCCTCTGGGAGAGGGCTAGGGTGAGGGGCCTTTTCTAGCGTTCGATAATGGCGGTGACGCCCTGCCCGCCCGCCGCGCAGATCGAAATCAGGCCGCGGCCCTTGCCCGCTGCGTCCAGCAACTTGGCCAGGTTGGCCACGATGCGCCCGCCGGTGGCGGCAAATGGATGCCCGGCCGCCAGCGAACTGCCCTTCACATTGAGCCGGCTGCGATTGATCGAGCCCAGCGGCGCGTCGAGGCCCAGACGGGTTGTGCAATATTCGGGATCTTCCCAGGCCTTCAGCGTGCACAACACCTGCGCCGCGAACGCCTCATGAATTTCGTAATAGTCGAAGTCCTGCAAGGTCAGGCCATTGCGCGCCAGCAAACGCGGCACCGCGTACACCGGAGCCATCAGCAGACCTTCGGCGCCATTGACGAAATCCACCGCGGCCGCCTCACCGTCACGCAGATAAGCGAGGATCGGCAGCCCGCGCGCGTTCGCCCATTCCTCGCTGCCCAACAGCACCACCGAAGCGCCATCAGTCAGCGGCGTGGAGTTGCCCGCCGTCAACGTGCCCCTGGCGCTTTTCTCGAAGGCTGGCTTCAGCGTGGCGAGTTTTTCCAGGGTCAGGTCCGGGCGCAGATTGTTGTCGCGGGTCAGGCCGAGGAACGGCGTCATCAAATCGTTGTGCCAGCCTTCGCTGTAGGACGCAGCGAGTTTGTGGTGGCTTTCGAGGGCCAGTTGATCCTGTTCTTCGCGCGGGATGTTCCAGGTCTGCGCCATCAACTCGCAGTGTTGGCCCATCGACAGCCCCGTACGCGGCTCGCCATTGCGCGGAAACTCCGGAATCAGGTGTTGCGGCCGCAGTTGCAGGAAGGTCTTCAGTTTGTCGCCGGTGGTCTTCGCGCGGTTGGCTTGCAAGAGGATTTTGCGCAGGCCTTCGCTGACGCTGATTGGCGCGTCCGAGGTGGTGTCGACGCCGCCGGCAATGCCGCAATCAATCTGGCCGAGGGCAATTTTATTGGCCACCAGCAATGCTGCTTCCAGGCCGGTGCCGCAGGCTTGCTGGATGTCATAGGCCGGGGTGGTCGGGGACAGGCGTGAGCCCAGCACGCATTCGCGGGTCAGGTTCATATCCCGTGACAATTTCAATACTGCGCCCGCCACCACTTCGCCAATGCGCTGGCCGTGCAGGTTGTAGCGTTCGATCAGGCCTTCCAGAGCGGCGGTGAGCATTGCCTGATTGCTGGCGGTGGCGTAAGGCCCGTTGGAACGGGCGAAAGGGATACGGTTACCGCCGATGATCGCGACGCGGCGCAGCTGACTCATGAATAACTCCTTGTTGAATATCCGGGTTCATAGAGAACCCTGTGGGAGCTGGCTTGCCAGCGATGGGGCCGGCACCTCCAACCTTTTCAGTGGCTGACACTCCGCTATCGCTGGCAAGCCAGCTCCCACAGGGTCGGTGGTCTACTCTGCTGTTCTAGCGTAGGCCTTATTGCGTGGATCGAACGATTGATTGCCGTGGGTAGTCCACACTTTGAACCCCAACTTTTGGAGAGCGTTCCATGTCTGACCGCTATATCGACTTCGCCAACTCGTCCATCGGCCACCGTTTGGTCGGGGCTTTGGGCCTGCCGTCGCCGGTGCGACTGGAACGCTGGCAGGCCGGGCGCCTGCGGCCGGTGGACGGTGCGCTGCTGCTCGGTGGCGGGCCGCTGGCAGAGCGGGTCAATGCCTTTGCCAACCGCCTGACCGATGCGATCTACAGCTACGGCACCGAACCTTCGATGGCCGCCGCGTGGATTCCCGGCCACGGCCCGAAACTCAAGGCCGTGGTGTTCGACGCCAGCGACCTGCGGCACACCGATCAGCTCAAGCAGTTGCGCGAGTTTTTTCAGCCAATGATGAAAAATCTCGAGCACAGCGCGCATCTGGTGATTCTCGGCCGGGCGCCGGAAACCCTGCGCGATCCCTTTGCGGCCAGCGCGCAACGGGCGCTGGAAGGTTTCTCGCGCTCGCTGGCCAAGGAGCTGCGCAGCGGCGGCACCCTGCAACTGATTTATGTCGGCGAAGGCGCCGAAGATCAGCTGGAAGGCCCGCTGCGGTTTTTCCTCTCGCCGAAAAGTGCGTTTGTTTCCGGGCAAGTGATTCGGCTGACGGCGTGCACCACGCCAGTGACCGACTGGACCCGCCCCCTGGCCGGGCGCAAGGCGCTGGTCACCGGCGCCGCGCGGGGCATTGGAGCGTCCATCGCCGAAACGCTGGCCCGTGATGGCGCCGAGGTGATTCTGCTCGACGTGCCGCCGGCCAAGACCGATCTTGATGCCCTGGCGGCGCGCCTCGGCGGTCGCAGCATCACCCTCGATATCTGTGCCGAAGACGCTGCCACGCAACTGATCGAACACCTGCCGGATGGCCTCGACATTCTGGTGCATAACGCCGGCATCACCCGTGACAAGACGCTGGCCAACATGACCCCGGAATTCTGGGACGCGGTGCTGGCGGTCAACCTCAACGCCCCGCAAGTGCTGACCAAGGCCCTGCTCGACAACGGCACCTTGCACGACAATGCACGGGTGATTCTGCTGGCCTCGATCAGCGGCATCGCCGGCAACCGCGGGCAAACCAACTATGCCGCGAGCAAGGCCGGGTTGATCGGACTGGCTCAGGCGTGGGCCCCGACATTGCTCGAGCGCGGTATCAGCATCAATGCCGTGGCACCGGGTTTTATCGAAACCCAGATGACCGCGCATATCCCGTTCGGCCTGCGCGAAGCCGGGCGGCGCATGAGTTCACTGGGCCAGGGCGGCTTGCCCCAGGACGTCGCCGAAGCGGTGGCATGGCTGGCGCAACCGGGCACTGGCGCGTTCACCGGCCAGGCGCTGCGGGTCTGCGGCCAAAGTGTTCTGGGGGCGTAGACATGAGCATTGAATGGCACACCCTCCACCGCGAACCGCGCCTGCCCGGCCTGTACGTGCGGGCCGCGACGCGTCGCAAGATCACCGGCACCCAGTTGCCCGACAACGGTTTGCGCTGCTGGGTCGATGTCGACGCACAGAAACTGGCGGCCTATCGCAAGGTCTGTGGTTTTGCCGATGACGGCCTGTTGCCGCCGACTTATCCGCATATCCTCGCCTTCGCGTTGCAGATGCAATTGCTCACAGCGAAAGACTTTCCGTTTCCGCTGCTGGGGCTGATTCACCTGAGCAACTGCATCCGCGTAGTGCGGCCGATGGGCGGGATCAGTCGCGCGCAAGTGAGCGTTCGCGTGCTCAACCTGCAACCGCATCCGAAGGGCGCGACGTTTGATGTGCTGACCACTCTGGACGACCAGCTCGGACCGCTGTGGGAAGCCGAAAGCCGCATGCTCTGTCGCGGGGTGAAACTGGCAGGCGAGTCGCCCGAACAGGACTGGGAGCCCGCGCAAACGCTGGTGGAAGTGGCGCACTGGAAAGCCCCGACGGACATCGGCCGGCAGTACGCCAGGGTGTCCGGAGACTACAACCCGATTCATCTGAGCGCCGCGAGTGCCAAGGTATTCGGCTTCCCCACGGCCATCGCCCATGGCTTGTGGAACAAGGCTCGCACGCTGGCAGCGCTGGCCGATCACTTGCCCCGGGCGAATCTGGAAATCACCGTGCACTTTCGCAAACCGGTGCGCTTGCCGAGCGAGGTGACACTGCTGGCGAGCGCGCCTGGGTCCAGCGGTGAATTGCGCCTGGTGGGCGCCGGGGATCTGCAACACATGGTTGGGCAGTGGCAGCCGCTGGCCTGAACAACCGGGAAAATGGCCTGCTGCCTGTGGCAAGGGGATTTATCCCCGTTGGGGCGCGCAGCCGCCCCAGCACAAGCACCTGCGGTGAATCTGATACACCCGGTACATCTCATTACGACGGCTGCGCCGCCGAGCGGGGATAAATCCCCTCGCCACAGATGCTCCGTTGCGTGCATTTCACTGGCGGGGCAAGCCTGTAAATTGTGTATATATCACTTAAGTTTTTCTTCGCGCTTCGCTCCCTGCGGCAAAAAACCCGGCCTTGATTTTCAAGGCTTTTTTTGCCCGCCTATCACCCCGGTATTAGTTCTTAGGCACTGCGCAGCCCCTCATATATAAAGGCGTTAATACCAACTTGAGAATGGCGTGAACCGACCCTGCGATTGAGATTGGCACCACGGACGAGGCATTGCCGGCGACAGATCGGCGAGCCATCGAAAACGACGAATGTTGTGACAGGTGCAAGGAATCTCAATCATGAAAACTCAAGGCGTGTGGTGCAAATCGGCAATTACTCTGGCATTGATCCTCTCCCTCGGCCTCGCCGGCTGCAGCAGTGGCGGTGGTGGTCATCGCAGCAGCTCGGGCAGCTCATCCTCCGATGGCGCGGCACCAGGAGCGGCTGACGGCGGCACCAGTGGAACCGGTGGTTCAAGCGGCACCGACGGTACTGCGGGCACGGGCGGCACGGGCGGCACTGGCGGAACCGGTGGCACGACCACCCCGACAACACCAACCACGCCGACCGATCCGGGCGGTCCAACCACCCCGACCACCCCGACACCTTCAGCCCTGGTGACCAGCACCCTGGTCCAGGATGTCGGTAATACCGTCGCCGGGGTCGGCACTGGCGTCGGTCAGGTCGGCGACTCCCTGAGCGCCGTGCCTGTGGTCGGTGGCGTGGTGCAAAGCGCCGCCAAAACAGCAGGCAACGTGGTCACCACACTGGGTGATGGCGTGGCCAACGGCATCGGCAAGTTAGGCACCGTCGATAACGGTCTGGGTGTCACCGCGTCGTCCGTCGGCGGCGTGGTCGCGGATGTCGGCAGCGGCGTCTCGGACCTGAGTGGCAAGCTCGCCACCGCCACCAACAGCGTTCCCGTGGTGGGCGGCGTGGTGACCAAAGTCGCACCGGTGCTCGACGGTGTTGGCGAGAAAGTCACCATGCTCGGTGACACCCTCAGTGTCGCCACCACCACCGGGCCGCTCGGTTCCGTGACCAAGAGTGTCGGCAACGGGCTGGTGCCGGTGATCGCCATGGTGGAAAGCACCACCGACAAAGTCGGTGATGCAACCGGGCTCGGCGCTCCACTCAACGGCCTGATCAAACAAGTCGGCACTGCGGTTGACGGCGTGGGCGACAAAGTGACCGGCGCCGGCAACGGCAACGCGCTGACCAATACGGTCGGCGGCGCCCTGAGCAACGTCGGCACGGCGGTCGGCAAAGCCGGCGGACTGGTGGACAACGGCACCGCTTCAGGGGGCGTCGGCGGCGGTCTTGGCGGCGGTCTCGGTGGCACCGGCCTGCTGCAAACGGTCGGTGGCGCAGTGGTCAACGTCGGCAGCGGCCTGAACGCCGGCAACACCAACGGCGCGGTCAGTGCCGGTGGTGTCGCGGTAGGCGGACTGGGCAACACCATCGCCTCGCTCAACACCGTGCTCGGCGGTTCCGGTACACCGATCACTGGCACCACTGCACCGCTGGCGGGAGTGGGCAACAGCGTCGGTACGGCACTTAATCCAGTGACCACCGCGGTCACCGGTCTGACCCAAAACGTCGGCGCTGCAACCGGTCTCGGCACTCCGGTCGCCGGTCTCACCGGTCAGGTCGGCGGAGCGGTCAGCAATGTCGGCGCCACCATCGCGGCCACCAACAATCCGGTGACCACAGCAGTCGGCGGTCTGGTCAGCAACGTCGGAGCCACCGTCGGCGCAGTCGGTGGCCTGGTCAACGGCGGCGCCACCACCGGAGGCACGGCAACCGGCGGACTGGGCGGCGTACTGGGCGGCCTGACCGGCACCCTGGGAGGCAACAAACGCTAAATTGCACCTGGCCGATTCGACGGCCTCACCTACAGCGCCTACGCTTGGTTGAGGGCGGAAGACTCCGACGAGTCTTCCGCTTTTTTCTTAGGAAAAAACAGCCCTGTGCTGCGACCTGACCACGGAGTGTCCTATGCGCGTAATGGCATCCCTGCTGTTTCTCAGTCTCAGTTCCGCCGCTTTCGCCGACACCCTGCCCAGTTTTCTCAACAGCAACGAAACCATCCGCAACCTGCCCGTACCGAACCTGCCCGCCGATGCCTATCGGCCGGCCGCCACCCCGGTGCTCGTGCCGGAACCCGGAGCGGCCACTGCGCAGCCGCTGATGCTGGAAACCCGAATCAACCTGAAAACGGTGCAGATTGAAGGCGGTACGATCTACCCGCTCAACGAGTTGGCCGAGATCTACAAACCCCTGATCGGTCACCCGACCAGCCTCGCCGATCTGATCGAAGCCACCCGCAACATCACCCGCCGCTATCAACAGGACGGCTATCTGCTGTCCTACGCGTTTTTGCCCCAACAGAAGTTCGACGACGGCGTGGCGCGGGTGGTGTTGGTTGAGGGCTATGTCCGGGATATCCAGATGCAGGGCGATGTCGGGCGGGTCAAAGGCCTGCTCGACGAACTGGCGGCGAAAATCCAGGCCGAACGGCCGCTGACCCGCAAGACTTTCGAGCGCTACACCACGCTGATGACCCGCATTCCCGGGGTGACGGTACAGGCCCGGGTGCCACCGCCGGGCACCACCGACGGCGCCACCACCCTGGTCGCCCAGGCCAGCCGCAAACCCTTCACCAGCACCCTGAGCACCACCGAAGACAATCGCAATGGCACCCAGGCATTGCTGGGTGTCAGCAGCAACTCACAGACGTCGATGGGTGAGCAACTGACCCTCAGCGGCCTGTTTCCGCCGGGGGACGATCACGAGCATTACTACCGCCTGGACTACAACCAGTTCCTCAACAGTGAAGGCACGCAGTTGAGCCTGTTTGCCTCGCGCTACCGCGCCGACCCGGGTACCAATCTGGTCACCAGCGACGGCTTCGAACTCAAGCCGCACAAGGAAGACGACCGTTACTCGATCGGTGTCAGCCACCCGTTCATCGCGGCGTCCAACGAACTGCTCAATGTCGGCGCGCGGCTGTATGCGGTCGATAGCAGCACCCGCTACAACGTGATCGGCTTCCCCCTGAGCATCGAGGAACGGACCGACGTCCGCGCCCTCGCTTTCGAAAGCGACTGGCGCAAGGCCGATGCCCGCCGGTTGCGGATTCTCAGTGGCGGTGTGTATCAGGGCTTCGACAGCATGGGCGCCCATAGCAACAACCCGGCGCTGGACCTGAACTTCCTGCGCCTGCGCCTTTCCGGCGTGCAGAGCGACAAATTCCTCGACAACTGGCAAGGCGTGCTCTCGGCGGCGGGGTACTGGAGCAATGACACCTTGCCCGACAGCGAGCGCGCAGTGTTTGGCGGGCAGAACTTCGGTCGGGGCTACCCGGACGACCAGGCCTCCGGCGACAAAGGCTGGGGCGCGGCGTACGAGGTCAACTACAGCTTCAATCGTGATGGCAACTGGGTGCGCATCCTGCAGCCGTACGTGGTACTGGATCGCGCGAAAACCTGGTTCAACCAACTGGCGGTGCAGAGCAGCGACCTGTCATCGGCGGCCATCGGCCTGCGGTTTGGCGACGCCAAGTACTACAACATCGCGCTGGAGGCAGCGAAAGCGATGTCCGATGAAGCGCTGGACACCCACAACCGGCGCATGAGGTACAGCATCAGCTTCAGCTATCAGTTGTAGGGCAAGCCCTGCGAGTTTGACCAAGTGCCCTCGCTGGCAGGCCGGCTCCCACAGGGGGACTACATCCCCCAGTGAGGCCCGCCCGCTGGCGATCAACAACGCCCGGCCTAAGGTGTCCCGCCCCCAGATCCACTGTCGACCTTGCCACCCTGCTGCTGATCGTAGAACTGCGGAATATCGTGCTGGTAACTTTTCAACCAGCGCTGCATGGCCAGCTCGCGCTCGGTCGGCGTGACGGTTTGCAGGGTCGGCGAAGGCACCTTGTTGCGCGCCTGCAGCTGCAACCAGCCTTCGGTTTCCTGTTGCTCGGCCGAAGCCGGGCCCGCGTCGATGGCATGACTGACCAAGGGCAAGGCCAGCAGACTGAAGCAGACAATCGCAGCTCTCATCGCAGTTCTCCTTATTTGAGCATGGCCGTGACAGCGGCCGGGGCCGGGACTTTCGCCGGCACCTTGAGCTGTTCCGCGCGCCTCTGCGCTTCGCTGAATTGCTCGGGGCTCAGGCCGAGGCGACTGACCAGTTCACCGGCACGGTTCCAGTCATCCTGATACAGCAACAGCGTGACCAGATTCAGCGCGGCCAGTTGATCGCTTTGCTTGAGCTCCATCGCCGTCAGGAATTCGAAGCGCGCGTCTTCAATGCGCAGTTGGTTGAGGTAGACCACGCCGAGGTCATTGCGGATTTTTTCGTCGGTCGGCGCCAACCGTGCGGCGCGTTGCAGATGCGCTTGAGCCTGACCGTAATTGGCCTTGGCCGCCGCCAGTTGACCCAGACCGTGCTCGGCCTCGGCCGCCAGGCAACTGCCGAGCAGGCCTCGATAAAGCGGCTCGGCCTCACTGCGGCCGAGCAAGCGGTAAACCCGGGCCTTGCGCAGGCGCACGTCGGCGAGGTTGTCCGGCAGGCTCTGCAGGTTGGCGAGGCTGGCGTGCAGCTTGCCGTCCTTGACCATATCGTCGGCGAGGTTCAGCGACAGTTGTTGCTCGGAACTCAATTGGCCGCAGCTGGCGTTGCTGCTCAGCGCCGCCCAAGGGGTCTGCCCAGTATTGGCACAGCCCCCGAGCAACAGAAGACAGGTACCTGCAATCATTGCTTTCATTTCGATCCCTCTAGGCTCCCAGGGCCTTGGCCAGGGCGGTGAAGCCCGGGCCGGCCAGGACGATCAATAACGCCGGGAAGAGAAACAGCATCATCACGACGGACATTTTGGCGGACATTTTCGAGATGTATTCCTGCAACCGGGTCAGGCGGCGGTCGTCGAGCAATTGCTTGAGTGACAGCAACGATTTCATCGCGCCGCCGCCCTGATGCAGCAATTGCTGGAGGATCACGCAGGTGTCGGTGAACTCGTCCACCGCCAGCAGTTGCGTGGCCTTGTTCAGTTCTTCACCCAGCTCAAGGCCCGAGTCGACCCGCGCCAGCACCAGGCGCAACTCTTGCGTCAAGACCGGCAGCAACGCCTGGGCCTCGTGGCTCAAGACCCGCAACGCCTGCTCCACGGCCATGCCCGACTCGAAGAGAATGCGCAGCAGCGGCAGGAACGTAGCGATCTCGCTCGCCAGGCGTTTCTGCCGACGCGCCACCGCCATTACCAGCAGGCGCTTGGGCAGCAGGTAGCCAACGCCGAGGGCGAACAACGGCGCGATCCATTGTTTCTCTACAGACGTAAAGAACACCCCTTGCAGCAACACCACCACCGCGAGCATCAACAGCGGCGCGCCGATCTGGCAGGCAGCGAACAGCGAGCGCTGGCGCGCACTGCGCCAGCCCAGGCGGCTGAGCAGGGTCTGGGTTTCATTGTCGAGCTTGACGCTGTGCTGGCCCACCCGGCTCTCGCCGAGCACTTGCAGCAGGTTGCCAAAACGGTTCTCGCGGCTCAGCTCGCCGTCGAGCCGGCGGCTGATCTGGCGGCTGCGCCGACGCTGCTCCAGCAGGTTGGCAATCAGCAGCACTGCGGCACCGAGCAAGCATAAAGCGCTGATCATCAGGGGCGTGGTCATAGGCTGCGCAACATCCGCCAGAGCAACAGACTGCCGATCACCTGCATGCCGAACGCCGAGGCGAGCATGCGCTGCCCGGACGGGTCGTGCCACATGGCAACCAGGTACACCGGATTGGACATCAGGAAATAACCGGCCATGGCGATCGGCAATAGTCCCAGCACCCACGCGGTCAGGCGGGTTTCGCCGGTCATCGCGCGCAACTGGCGCGAGGCTTGGTCACGTTCGCGGATCATCTTGATCAGGTTTTCCAGCAACTCGCTGGCGTTGCCGCCGTAGCGGTGATTGACCTTGAGGCCGAGGGCGAACAGACGAAACTCATCCTTCTCGTACAACTCGGCCAGATCCGCCACGGCGTCCGGCAGGCTCACGCCCAACTGCACATTGCGCTGAACCCGGCCCATGGCATTTTTCAGCGGATCTTCACTGGCTTCGATGCCGCCAAGCACGGCATCGGCCAGCGTGCGCCCGGACTTGAGACTGCGCACGGTGTGGTCGAGCAGTTGTGGCAGTTGTTCGATCATCCGCCGCAATCGACGCTGGTAACGCCAACTGACATACAGGCGCAAAACCACCGGCGGCAACGTCAGCAACACCAGCAAGCCAATCCATCCGGCGATGGCAAAGCCGATCAGTGTCGCAAACGCCCACAACAGCAGCCAAACGCCGAGTCGATCCGTCGGACGCCCCAGACCCGCGCGTAGAAATGTCCGGTCCAGACCGGCCCAGCGCGGAACTTCGCCAGCCCGTTGCGGCTGCCCCTGACTCAGCCGGTCGAGCACGCGCTCCGCACCACTCTGGCGCCAGCTGTTATAGAACAGGCGCAGCGACAGACCGAGCAACGCCAGGCAAATCACGATCAGCAACAGCGGTTTGAGCATGCCGTGCCCCTCAATGCGAATGCGCCGGCTCGCGGCGCAATTTGTCACCGGCCGGGTTGACCGCTTCGCGCAGAAAGCCGAAACCGGTGCGACGGTCGAGGCGGAACAAGGTGTTGGTGACATAGATGTCGTCGCGCACGCCAACCACTTCCACCACTTCGCTGACGCAGCGGCGACCGTCAGGCATGCGGGTCAACTGAATGATCACGTCGAGGGCTGCGCAGATCATCTGGCGCAACGTACGTTCGGCGATGGAACGCCCGGTGAGCCCCACCAGTGTCTCCAGCCGGAGCAAGGCATCCTGAGCGTTGTTGGCGTGTACGGTGCTCATCGAGCCGTCATGGCCGGTGTTCATGGCGGTCAGCACATCGACCACTTCGACCCCGCGAATCTCGCCGAGGATGATCCGGTCCGGGCGCATCCGCAGGGCGTTGCGAATCAAGTCGCTGGGCTTGACCTCACCGTGGCCCTCGGCATTCGGTGGTCGGGTTTCCAGACGCACGACGTGCGGGTGACCCAGCTGCAATTCGGCGACGTCTTCGATGGTCACCAGCCGTTCATGGGGATTGATCAACTGGCTGAGAATATTCAGCAGCGTGGTTTTCCCGGTGCCGGTACCGCCGCTGATGAGGATATTGCAGCGCTTGCCGACGGCTTCCTCGATAAAGTCGAAAATCGCCTGATCGATGGTTTGCATCGCCATCAGGTCGGTGCTTTTGAGCATGTCCTTGCGAAACTTACGGATCGACAGGCAGGGGCCGTCGAGGGCAATCGGCGGGATGATGGCGTTGACCCGGCTGCCATCGGGCAGCCGCGCGTCGACCATCGGCGACGACTCGTCGAGGCGACGCCCGAGCGGGGCGAGGATGCGTTGCATCACCCGTTCGACGTGATGCGCATCAATAAACCGCAGATCGCTCAGGTGCAACACGCCGTCGCGTTCGATGAACACCCGGTGCGGGCCATTGACCAGAATCTCGGTCACCGCACTGTCGCGCAGCAGCACTTCCAGCGGGCCGAAACCGGTCAGCTCGTCGACGATTTCTTCAGCCAGTCGCTCCATTTCATAGCGCGAAATCGCCAGGTGCAGCCGTGCGATGTAATCGGCCACCTTGTCGATGACAAACTGCGAGAGCACCTGCCGCGAACCTTCCAGCAGGTTTTGCCCGGACTCTTCGATAGCGTCGATGATGTAGCGGTGCAGCACCAGTTTCAGGCCGTCGTGATCGGTGTTGCCGGCGGCTTGGCGCTGCTGTCCGCCGAACAGTTGCTCGCCATTCATGAGGTGCCTCGCAGACGGTTGAACCAGTTGACCTTGGGTTTGACCAGGCCTTCGGAACGTTTGGCCAGAAGTTCGCCGAGGGTGCGCAGGCTTTGACTGAGGGCTTCGCGCGGCGCCAGCTCAAACAGGGTGACACCCTGGTTTTTTGCGTTCAGGCGCAGCTCCGGACTGCAAGCGAGCACGGCGATCACTTCCAGGCCAAAGGTCTTGCCGAGGGTGTCGGAGTCGGGCGCGACGTTGCGCAGATAACGGTCGACCAACAAGCGGCCGTGCTCGAGTTTCATGCCTTTTTCGCGCCACAGGTTGAGCACCGCGAGGTTGCGCCGACAATCGAGGACATTCTGGTCGGTGTACCACAACAGCTTGTCGCAATGGCTGACGAAGGTGCGCAGGGCTTCGCTGTCCGGCTGGCCGGTGAGGTTGACCACAATGTGCTGGAAGTGCTGCCGCAAGGCGCTGAGCAGCATGTACAGCTCAGCGGCACTGGTGCGCTCGAGCGGCTCGTCGCCACTGGCGTACGCGAGGATGCGCAGGCCAGCCTCGGCAGTGGTGAAGGCGCTGTCGATCAGGGTCGCGTCAAGGCGCCGCAAGTGGCGCAAGGCATCGCCGAAATGGAACGAGCTCTCCAGCCCCAGCAGCGCCAGACTGTCACCACGCGGCAGGCCCAGATCGAGTAACAGGGTTTGCTGGCCGCTCTTCTGCACCACCAGCGCCATGTGGTTGGCGAGCAATGCGCCGTCGGCATTGCTTTGCACGCCGTACAGCACGGTCAGGCCGCCGAGCTGGGCATTCGGCGTCACCGCCGGCAGGCGTTTGCTCAGGCGTCGCACCAGCCCGGCGACCTCGCTGGAACGCGAGCCATAGGCGACGAAATCCCGCGCCCCGGCGCGCATCGCATTAAGCACCAGCTGATTGTCCATGCCATCGCCGAGGGCAACGATGGCGAGCATCGGTTTGGCTTCCAGCACACCTTCGATCAATGCACTCTGCGCCACCAGATGGTCGCGATCGAGACCGACGAAGACCAGGCTGGCGAAGGTCACATCGACCAGCGCCAGCAATTCATCAAGACTGCCGCCACCGGCACTGACCACTTGGCCCAGCGGCGCCAAAGCGCCCTGCAACCATTCAAGGTCGGTGTCGTTGCGAGTGATGGCGAGGAAGGTCTGGCTGAGGCTCTGGCTCATTGCGATAGCCCGCTGCGTTTGTCGAAGTTGCCGTTTTCCAGGAAGTACAGGCGGTACCAGTTCGGATCGTAGTTGCGCAGTTTTTCCCCGGGCAGCGACGGTAATGGCGCATTCGCGGCCAGTGGCTGCACCAGGTGCGGGGTGACGATCATCAGCAGTTCGCGCTCCTGGCGGTTGACCGACGAGTTGCGGAAAAACGCACCGAGCACCGGGATATCGCCCAGCCCGGGAAACTTGTTCACTTCCGAAGCGTTGTTGGTGCTGATCAGCCCGCTGATGACAAAACTCTCGCCATCGGCCAGCGAGATGCTGGTATCGGTGCGGCGAATAGTGAACGCCGGCACCTTGGTGCCGCCGATGGTCACGCCGTTGTTGTAGTCCAGCTCACTGACCTCCGGAGCGACCTTGAGGGCAATCCGGTCGCGACCGATCACGGTCGGGGTCAGTGTCAGGCGAATGCCAAATTCCTTGTACTCGATGGAGTAGCTGTTGCTGTTGGCACTGGGGACCGGGATCGGGATTTCGCCCCCCGCAAGGAAACTTGCACTCTGCCCGCTCAGCGCCACCAGGCTCGGCCGCGCCAGGGTATAAGCGAAGCCGCTGCCCTCCAGCGCGTTGACGATGCCAAGGAATTTACTGCTGCCGCCACCCCAGACAATGTTGAACATATCGTTGGCCAGCGGGATGCTCGGCACCGCGATGCGCGGATCGAGATTGCGCAACGGCACCACGCCCGGCGTGACCGAGGTGTTGGGCACTGTGCCCGGCGCGCCGAACAGGAAGTTGTTCGAGCCCTTGCCGAAAATCTGCGTGCCGGCTTCTTTCAGCTTGGTGCGACTGACTTCGACGAAGCGGATGTCGGTCTGCACTTGCGACGGCAGGGTCGGATCATCGCTGGCCGGCAATGCCACGGCGGTCATCGCTGCACTGGCCTTGCCCTGGACGAACACCATGCTTTGGCGCGGAGCGCTGGCGCAGGCGCTCCAGATCATCAGTGTGGTTGCACCGGGAGCGACGCCGGTCAGCAATACCCCTTGATCGCCGGTCACGCGCACGTCGGCGATTTTCGGGTCGCCCACCGCAACCCGGGTGATCGCCACCGGTGATTGCAACGCCTGCTGCATGCCCTCGCCGACTTCCAGCGCCGCCGGCAACGGGGCCAGTGCCGCGCAATTGCCACTCGCGGCGGCAGCACTGCCGCTGGCGGCAACGCCCAGCAGCGGGGCCAGTAGCAAGCCGATGAACAGGGGCGTAAAACGTCTGCGCATGTAAAGGCGTCCTTGCTCGATTCAGGGGGTGGGTTGTGCGGTTTCGGCACCGCGGATCACTTCCACAGATGCTTTGCGTGGGGCCGGTGCGCCAGCCACTGCCATGGGTTTGGGTGGCGCAGCCAGTGACAGCTGACTGAACTCCAGAAGTTCGCGACGCGGCGTGTCGAGTCGCGTCGCGACATCGTTTTCACCCTTCCAGTATTTCGCCAGTTGCTGTTCATCGGCACTGCGCACGGCCAGGCGCAGCACACCGGCGCCGGACGCCAGCATCAAGCGACTGAGTAACGGCTCCGGCACCGCCAGCACCACACTGCGCGCGGCCATGCGTTGCTGTTCCTGCTTGAGGCGTTCATCGTCGCTGCGTGCCGCACCGGTGGGCTGGCCGTCGTTGGTCAGGCCGGTCTGGCTGCCGACCACCAGCACCCGTACCGCCGGGATCACCAGCTGTGCCGAAGGTTGTGGATTCACTTCGTCCTTGCGCAGAAACAACAGCACGTCCACGTAATCGCCGGGCGCCAGTTGCCCGCCGACGTTGATCACTTCATCGACGGCCACGGCCAGTGCGCGCTCACCGGGACGAATCATCCGCGACAGTTGGCTGCCGGGTTCGAAGCTTTCTTCACTGAGCCAGCTGCCAGCGCTCAACGGCCGCCACGGCGTGCGCCCAATGACTTGATCGACGTTGCCCAGACTACCGGCCGGTGCGGTGCGCAGCTTCTCCACGGCCACGTCGGCGGCGGTGATTTTCACGAACGAAGCGATGTCGCGCAGCAGCACGACAACCGGTTGGCGGCTCGGGTCCTCCACCGCAGCAGGGGTAGCCGGCGCTGACGCGACAGCTGCGGTCGCGGGCGCCGCGACCGGTTCAGCAATGGCAGGTTGCCGGCTCAACGTGAGTCCCCAATACCCGGCGATGATGGCCCCCAGCAGGAACAATCCGGCCAGACCCAACGTGATGCGACTGTTCATGACGGCTCTCCCTTTCCCGCTGCGCGCTCTTCTTACTGCAATGACCCGTACTTCCAACGAGATAACTTCGCAATCAGGCAGCTATGAACAAGTAACTATTTCGCTATTTGACGGTAGCGCAGGAAGAACAAAACGCCATTACGAAGGCGGAAATATCCAACGAAAGTAGCGGGCGGATACGCCAAAAGTGGTTTTGCATGGTCTAAGGGCGCCTTACTACTTTGGAGTTAATCCGTTCTTACAGTTGCTGGGGCGGAAAATGCCGACAATGCTGATGCTGGCACAGGGAAATCATGTTGCGAATGCGCAACACCTGGTGTGCTCAAGGAGAACTCTCATGTCGTATTCCCGGGTAGCCCGCAAAATCAAAGCTCAAATGGCGTTTTTCAAAAGGCTGGCCAAAGACACCGAAGGTGCATCCGCCATCGAATATGCATTGGTCGTGGGTCTGGTGGCGCTGGTGATTGCTGCCTTCGGTAACGGCATCGGCCTTCGTGTCACCGCGATCCTGACTTCGATCCAGACCGCGCTGGGCGGATAACTTGTCAATGCGCCCATTGGGTTCTACCGTCAGAACTCAGTCCATTGCAGGTGTCGCCCATGAACGCTTCCGTACCTTCTCGCCAGCAGTTGCTTCTCGTCGACGATGAAGAGGATGCACTGCTGGAGTTGGCGGAATTGCTGGAAGGCGAAGGCTTCATCTGTCATACCGCGACGTCGGTGAAGCTTGCGCTGCACCATCTGACCCGCCACCCCGATATCGCATTGGTGATCACCGATCTGCGCATGCCGGAGGAAAGCGGCATGTCGCTGATAAAGCGCCTGCGCGAGCACACGTCGCGCCAGCACCTGCCGGTGATCGTCACCTCGGGCCATGCGGACATGGAGGATGTCAGCGACATGCTGCGCCTGCAGGTCCTGGACCTGTTTCGCAAGCCGATCTATCACGTGCGCCTGCTGGAAACCCTGGACAACCTGTTTCCCAAGGTCAGGACCCATCTCGGTTGAGATCAAACGGTTTGACCCCGGCGAATGCCGGGGTCATCAGCGGTCAGTGCGCCGTCACTCGCAGGCGTGATCCCGAAGTGCCTGGCGACAACGCCAGGGCCAACTGGGTGCGGTTATGCATGTGGGTCAGGCGCAACACCTGCGAGACATACAGCTTCACCGTGTTCTCGGTAATCCCCAGTTCACAGGCGATCTGATAGTTGGTCTGGCCTTTGCCGACCAGCCGTGCGACGTCGAGCTGACGCGGTGACAACTGATTGAAGATCGCCGGGATTTCCACCTCGTGCTGCCCGTCCGCCGACGGCTCGGCGCTGCTCGGCACTGGTGCGCGGCGCACCTTGTCGAGGTCCTGATACAGGTCGTCGATCGACTCGGAGAGGTACTGCAGCTTCTCGTTCAGATGGCCCAATTGCAGGGTTTTCTGCCGTTCCTGCAGGGCGGCCTCCTGACGTTGCAAGCCCTCCAGCAACTCGTCCAGATCAATCGGCTTCTGGTAGTAATCGGCGATCCCGGCACGCAAGGCCTTGATCACGTCCTGCTTGTCGGCACGCCCGGTAAGCATGATGGCCTCGAACACCCGGTGTTTGCCCGACAGGCGTTGCAGTTCCTGCACCAGCTGGATGCCGTCCATGTCCGGCATGTGCAGATCGCACAACACCAGGCCGATGGCAGGGTTTTCGACAAATTGCTCGATGGCCTGCCGGCTCGATTGGCAAGGCACGCAACGGTAGCCACTGCTTTCGAGAAACTCGCAGAGCTCCTCGACGATCAGCGGCTGATCGTCGACCACCAGTACCTTCACAACAGACGTAAGCTTGTTCACTTGCAACTCCATGCCCGGGCCAAAAGGCTGACCGTTCCTGTACTCACAGCGTGTGGTTGTATAACCGTTGATTTGAAAGTAGACCCACTTTCCTACTATGTACATAGCAGTAGTGGCAGGTGGCGACTAATGGATCCAAGCCAGCGTCAGAGCGGCTCCCGCGAGCACGAACGGTGCAAATGGCAGCTTTTTTGACTTTGATGGCGCCATATATCGCAGACGTCGCCTAAGTCCTTGACTCATATGCAGCCAGAGTTTTGGCGCAAGCAACAGCCAGAGCACACTGGCGAGTGCGGCGCCGATGAACGTACCGAGCAGCAGTTGACCGTCCGTCGCAAGGCCCAAGGCTGTCATTAGTTTCACATCGCCGGCACCCAACCGACGCCATCGGTAACCGGGCAACGTCAACGCCAGCGCGAGCACTGCGGCCCAGCCGCCCTGAACCGCTTCAGCCCCCAGCCAGGTGGTGCCGGTGCTCAGCAGATAGGCCATCGCCAAGGCACCCACACCCAGCGTGAGCGCATTGGCGATATGCCGCTGGCGGGCATCCTGCGCCGCGCACAGGGTCAGCCAGATCAGTAGGACAATGCTCTGCATGCGGTAAAAAACGTCCGTTTTGGCCGATTGATTCTATGCTGACATTACGTAGTGATTGTCAGGGTAGACGCACTCATGAAAACCAACCTCCCCCGCAAGCAAAAAGGCGCCGTGGCCATCGAGTTCGCCCTGGTGTTCGCGGTGTTCTTCGCGGTGTTTTATGGGCTGGTGAGTTACAGCCTGCCGCTGCTGCTGATGCAGTCGTTCAACGAGTCCACCGCCGAAACGGTGCGCCGCAGCGTGGCGCTGGATCCGGCTACCGCCAACTACCCCACCGCGCTGACCACCCTCGCCCGCACCGAACTGACCCGACAACTGGGCTGGCTGCCCGGGGCTCTGAACTTCAATGCCGCCACCGACAGCAGCATCACCTATGTCGGTGGATTGCTGACGGTGAGCATCAATTACCCCACCTCCAAGTTGAATCAGGCGCTGCCGTTTCTGGTACTGCCGGGAATCGGTACGGTGCCACGTCTGCCGGCGACGTTACGCGCCTCCTCGAGCATGCAGTTTTGAGTCCCGGGGACACCTTGTTCGGGCGCCTGCTCAATCGACCGCCGGGAACGCCCGAGGCTACGGATCTGCCGCTCGTGCCGGGCGTCGGCCTGCAGGTGTATCTGGACGGTGAGGGCCACGTCGAACACCTGGGCGGCCCCGTGCGCCATGCCCTGCTGCGGTTGACGGCGCGTTCGGTCACGCACCTGACAGACTACCTGCTGCCCCACAGCGGCCTGGTGGTAGAAGGTCGGCCGCAGGACTGGCAAGGGCAAACTCTCGATCTGGATTTTTTCAGCCAGACCGGGCCGCCCCTGCATTTACGCGGCTGGGTTCAGCCTCAGGGTGATGGCTGGTTGCTGCACTTGCTCGACATCGGTGACCTGCTCGGCGAGCGGCGTCAGGCGCGCAGTCGCGAACAATGCCAGTGGCTCGCGGGGCAGATCCGCGAGCAACTGCGCCTGTGCAGTTTCACGCGTCTGGCGCAGGTGCTGGGCGAACAATTGCAACGCGTCAGTCAGTACTTGCACATCCCGTGTCTGGCGCTGGCGGTACTCGATGATCAGGAACAAGGCTGGCAGATCTATCAGCACTACTGCGCGCCCGGGGCGCCGCAGCTGTGGAGCCCGGCGCAAGGACTGGGGACCGCGCTGGACAGTCTGAACAGTGCGGCCCCGCAAGCCCTGCAGGCCAGCGTACAGCCGCGCCTGAGCAGCGTGTTTGGCCCCAATCCGGGCTTTGCGGTGCCCTACTGTGATGCTCAAGGAGTCGCGGCATGGCTGCTTTGCGCCAACTATGACGCCGGGCAACAGGCGCCAGACCTTGGCGATCGTGACTGGCTGGCACTGGCCACCGCCATCGCCGCGCCACTGCTGGAAAGTTTGCGCGAGCACCGCCATCAGCAACAACTGGAACGCCTGGAAGCGCTTCAGGCACTGCTCGGCACCGGATGGTGGGAAGTGTTCGACAGCGCCGAAGTGCAACTGGCCAGGTCGCTGGCCGACAGCCTGGGCCTGCCGGCAACTCGCCTGTCGCTGCAGGACTGGTTCGCCCGGGTGCACCCCGCCGATCGCGATGAACTGCGCAGTCAGCTGCAAGCCTTGCAGGATGAGGGCACACCGCTGGAGTTATGCGTGCGCCTGCAACCCTGCGAACAGGCGCAATTGCTGTGGTATCGGGTGCAGGGCCAGGCGCTGGGCATCGGTGCCGGACGCCGGCTCGTGGGATTCATGCTCGACATCAGCGACATCAAGAATCAGCAGCAACAGGCCGCCGCCGCCCATGCGCGGCTGGACAACCTGATCGCCAGATCACCGGCGGTGATTTATGTGCAGCGCTACGTCGAAGGCGCGCTGCAACCGACATTTTTCAGCGCCAGTCTGCAACCGCTGCTGGGCTGGAGTCTGGCCGACTGCAGCGATGGCGCACTGGTCGAACACGTGCATCCTGACGACCGCGCGGAGTATTTCCAGCGCACGCGACAATTGCTGCGCGAGGGCACGGTGAGCACGCGCTATCGGGTCCTCGACCGGCAAGGCCATGCACACTGGTTGCTCGATGAAGCCAAGCTGCTGCGCGACGACCTCGGCTTGCCGGTGGAGGCCGTGGGCCTGTGGCTGGATATCACCGAGGCGACGCTTGCCGCCGAGCAGGTCCGGGCCAGCGAAGAACGCTACCGGATTCTGGTAGAGGATTCGCCGGCGATGATCTGTCGCTACCGTCCGGACCTGACCCTGATATTCGGCAATCGGCCCCTGGCGACGTATCTGGAGTGCGCGCCGGAGCAGTTGCCCGGGGTCAACCTCGGCAGCTGGATGTCGGACGAACAGCGCGCAGCGTTCACCCAGCGTCTGGCGCAACTGACCCCGCAGGTGCCGGTGAGCACAGCCGAAGTCAATCTGCGCCTGCCAGGACGTGAACATGCGTGGTGGGTCTGGTCGGATCGCGGCGTGTTCGACGAGCAGGGGCGCCTGCTCGAAGTGCAGGCGGTGGGCCGCGACAACACCGAGGTCCGCCGCTCGCAACAGCAACTCACGCAGAGCGCGAAAATGGCCACCCTCGGCGAAATGGCCACCGGTCTGGCGCACGAAATCAATCAACCGCTCAACGTGATGCGCATGGCCATCGTCAACGTGCTCAAACGCCTGGGCAACGGCGATGTGCAGGTCGATTACCTGACCGACAAACTCAACCGCATCGACGCCCAGGTCCAGCGCGCCGCGCGGGTGGTCGATCACATGCGGGTATTCGGACGCCGCTCGGAAATCGAACAACATCCGTTCAACCCCCTCGAGGCCATCGACGGCACCTTGTCGCTGCTCTCGGAGGGCTTGCGCGGCAAAGGCGTGGAGCTGCGGCTCAAGGAGTCGGACTTGCAGGTGCAGGTGCGCGGTTATGTCGATCAACTGGAACAGGTGCTGATCAACCTGATGGTCAACGCCCGGGATGCGCTGCTGAGCAAGCGCGAAGCCGATCGCGACTTCCAGCCGTGGATCGCGGTGTCCGCCGAGAGCGACGAGCACGTGGTGCGATTGTGGGTGGAGGACAACGGCGGCGGCATCGACCAACGCCTGCTGGAGCGGATTTTCGAGCCTTTTTTCACCACCAAACCGGTGGGCGTCGGCACCGGCCTGGGGCTGTCGGTGAGCTACGGCATCGTCGAAAACATGGGCGGACGCCTGAGCGTGCGCAATGGCGATGAAGGCGCACGCTTCTGCATTGAACTGCCGCTTGCCGTGGTCGACTAGATCGCCAGCATCGGTTGTCCGGGCGGCTTGCAACTGAGGTTGGCGCCGACGTCGACCTTGTTCAGGGTGATGCCGAGGTTGGCGAGCAAACCATCAAGAATCGGATCGAGCACCGGACTGAGCAGGTTGTCGATCACCACCCCCAGCGTGTTGTTCACCCCCGCCAGCACATCGGCGGTGGTGGTCAGCAAACCGCCCAACAGGCTGGAGCCGGTCGGTTTGTATGCCTGCACCTGAACCCCGGCCAACGTGCCCCGAAGGCTGTCGACCACGCCCTGGGTAGCAAAACTGTAGTACTGCGGCGGGGTTTTGATTTCCGGTGGCTGATTGTAGATGTGCGTGCTTTGGGTGGCGGCCACCGAGGTATCGACCTTCACCCCCAGACCACCGCCGTAGAACGGTTTGCGACTGTTCGGGTCACAGGTCGCCGAGCCGAGCCCCAACAGCGGAATGGTGCAGGTGACGACACCGACGTCGATCAGCGCCAGCGGCTGCACAGTGATGTCTGCCGAGGACGAAAAGGCATTGGCGGCGTCGATCCTGCCGACCTTGAGCTTGACCAGCGACGAGTTGGTCTGGGTGGTCAGGGTCTTGGTCGCATCGCTGACGCAGGTGTAATCGGTGACATGGCTGTCAGCGGCCGCCACATCCAGTGCGATGTCGATGGTCGAGGTCGGGAGGATTTTCAGGTCGGTCCGCTGGCAGGTGCCTCCCAGTGTGCAGAACAACGAGTTCAAGGTGCCGGCGATGTTCAGGTGCAACAGGTTGTTCAGGGTATCGGTCAGCCCGCCCACCAGCGGCGCGCTGACAATCGCATTGGCCAGGCCGGTGACGCCGGTCAGCAATGGCAGGTTCAACGAAATCACTGTGCGGACTTGCGCGGTTCGCACGTAGATCCGGTTGGCGCCCATCGGGTCGGCCTTGGCCAGCGCCGGGTTGCCGAACGCCGACAGTTGCGGCGGCTCGATGACCTTGACCTTGACCGAACCATTGACCAGCCCCGGAATGTTCAGCGGCACGCTCGCCACCAACGCATTCTGACTGTTGGCCAGTTGCACGAAGGCTTCCACCAACTGGAACACTTGAAGATTGGCATTGAGCGCCGAAGACGTGGCGCCGGTCTGCAATTGCAGCAGTTGCCCGAGCACCACCGAGGTATTGCCGACCACCGCTCGCAGCCCGACCAGACCGTCGACGGCCACACTGGCCGTGTTGCCGCCCTGGGTCAGCACGTTGATGGCGGTGTCGATCAGTTGCGTCAGCTGGATGTTCTGGCTGAGCAGTTGCGTGTAATTGCCGGCTTGAACGTTGACGTCCAGTGCCAGCTGATTGAGGTAGCTCAGCACATTGATATTGGTGTCCACCAACCCCTGCCAGCCCGCCACACTCAGGTTGAGATTACCGCCGAGCATCTGCCCGATCAGTGCATTGAGGGCAGCCGATTTGCTGGCGTCGATGGTCAGCGCCGTGGTGCCGAGGGTCAGTTGTGCGATCGGTGGCAACACCGCATAAGTACCGACGGCGGTGGCCGTAAGGCGTGTGGTCGGGGACACCGAACCCGGTGTGAACAGGGCGTAGAGGGCGGCGGCGACGCTGGTTGGCACCACGCGGGTGGCAACCACGCTGATGGCTTGCTTTTGCGCAGCGTTCGCGGTGAACGTCCGCAGGTTGTTCGCTCCGGTCTGCACGGTGCCGCAGGTCACAGTCAGGGTTGTCTCCGAGCCCACCGTGAAGTCGTTGCGCGCAGCGCTCGCGGTGGCGTAAGTGGCAGCCGTTGTGCCCGCCAGGCAATCGCCCTGGCGCGATACCGCTTCCAGGGCCGCCACATCCACCACGCGCTGCAGGCGACGCTGTTCCATGTACAAGCGGCCGCTGTCGACCACCAGCACCATGCACACCAGGGCCAGTCCGAGTGTCAGCGCGGCCATCAGACCGATCGCCCCGCGTTGCCGGGTGCGGCCTTTGAAACGAGAACGGGGCGACATGGCGCACTCCTTTGCCGGCCCACTGCCGGGCGCTGCCTCCATGGGTGCAATTGAGTGTAGTAGCCACTACTGGCAACGCGCCATTCCATACACCGCAAAACCCTGTAGGGGTGCGCCTGCTCGCGACAACGGCGGCACATTCAACAACAAAGTGCCAGACAGACCGCCATCGCGAGCAGGCTCGCGCCTACAGGGGAGTTGTTTTTATGCCGTCTTAGCGCGGTGGATAGTTGGCGAGGATCCGCCCGACCGTTTCGCGAATCGCCTTGCTGCGCTCCTGCGGATTCGGCGAGCTGCTGAGCATTTGTTCGTCACTGCCACGCCAGACCAGTTTGCCGTCCTTGCCGTCGAGCAGATCAATCTGGATGGTCGCGACCTTATAAGTGATGTTGCGCGTTTCGTTGTACATCGGCGCGCCCCAATAACCGTTCCACGGGCCACCCCAACCACCGCCGTAGTTGGTCGTCACTTGCTGCTGACGATCTTCGACGATCAGGTAGGCCTGCACATTCAAATCGCCCCTGGCCCCCGCGGCGGCCGGACGCAAGCCACGTTGATCGAGCTGATCGGCAACCGACTGGCGGATACGCTGCTCGGTCAGGTCGCTCTTGATTCGCGGATCATCGGGACGATATTGCAGGGCGGGCTCTTTCCAGCCCCAGCTGCGGTAGGCAGCGAAATCGCGGCTGGCATCAAAATCATGGTTGACCTGGTTGGCGGCGCAGGCGCTGAGCAGCGCGGCCATGGCCAGTAAAGCGAGACGGCGGAACATGGCATTTCTCCGGTGGAAGACATGACCCTGCGAAAAAGGCTGACTTGAAGATTAGCTCGGTGGATACGTCGACATGGCTTTTTCCAACGCCTCGCGAATGGCATCGGTGCGCACGAGCTGGCTGCCCTGGTTGGCGGTTTCGGCACTGGCGCTCCACACCGGTTGACCGGTGCCGGCGTCGAACAGATTGACCTGCACCACCACGACCTGCTCCTGATACGTGCGCACGATCGGTACCGTGTTGTACATGCCGTAGCCGCGGCCATAACGATCGTAGCCGCCGTAGCCACTGCCGTAATAACCATAGTCGTCCTGCACCTGACGCAAACGGGTTTCCAGGCGCAGATTGGCGCTCACCAGCAGATCGGCCGGACGCTTGTCGTGCAACGGGCGCAAGCCGCGCTGATCCAGCGCATTGCTCACTGCTTCGGCCACTTGTGCCGAGTCAGCCCACGCCGTGCCCGGCGGCAGTTGGCCGTTGAGCCAGGCCCAACTGCGGTAGCGCCCGTAATCCCGTGGCGGTGCCGGGTACGCGCTGCGATCAAAGGTGTTGGCCGCTTGCGCCGGCGCCGGGGGCAAGGGCCGCGACTGCGCCACGTAAGGGTTGCTGCCCTGGCAGGCAGCCAATCCCAGACACATCAGCAATAACCCGGATTGAGCTTTCATGTCGCGCTCCGATCAGATCGGCCGGCAGATCCAGTGCAAGTAACGCCCAAGCCCGGCGAAGCTTGGGTGACGACGGTGGGCGAGCTCCATTTCCAGCAAGTCCACCAGTTCGGCGCGGGCCTGGAATTCCACCGGCATGTAGTCGTGGAAAACCCGGATCCCGCTTTGCGTTTCGACCTGCCACAAGCCTTCGAGTTGCGTTGCCAGTTCCCGTGGATCAAGGGGTTGCTGCGGGGTCAGGCTCTGCTTTTCCCCGGCCATGCTGTTCTTGCGCATTTTCTTGAAATGGCCTTTGAGCAGGTTGCGATAGATCAAGGCATCGCGGTTGTAGAACGCCAGCGACAACCAGCCGTCGGGCTTGGTGAGTTGATGCAGCACCGGCAGAATCGCATGGGGTTCGGCCAGCCATTCGAGTACGGCGTGGCAGATCACCAGATCATACGGTTCGGTGAGTTGACCGAGCAGTGCCTGCCACGGTGCCTGGATGAATGTCGCGGTCTGCCCGGCCTCGGCGAAACGCTGGCGGGCGCCTTCGAGCATCGGCTCGGCAGGTTCCGTGAAGGTCACGTCATGCCCGCGTTCGGCCAGCCACAATGACATGTGGCCGAGGCCGCCACCGATATCGAGCACCCGCAGCGGCCGATCCGGCAGCGCTTCAGCGAGGTCGGCCTGCAACACCGCGAGGCGAATCGCGCCTTTGGCGCCGCCGTAGATTTTCTCGGCGAACCGCGTCGCCAACCGATCGAAATGCCGGTCGCTCATCAGCTGAACCGCCGTTCGCTGTCGGCGAGCTTGGCGCGCACCACTTCGTTCATGTCCAGGCCCAGTTCACTGCACAGCAATAACAAATACAGGACGATATCGCCGACTTCCTGCCCGGCATGCGCCAGTGTGTCCGCCGGCAACTGGCGCGACTGGTCTTCGCTCAGCCACTGGAAAATCTCCACCAGTTCGGACATCTCGACGCTGGCGGCCATGGCGAGGTTTTTCGGGCTGTGAAATGGTCGCCAGTCATTACGGTCGCGAATGGCGTGCAGGCGTTCGGTCAATTCAACAAGGTTCATCGGGCTCTCCTGAAGGCGTATAGCTTCGGGGGGATACGTCCCGAAGGCAAGCGGCGCGCTGCGCTTTTGGTGGGAGCGGGCTTTAGGCAAACCCTCTATAGTTGCAGGGAACTCGGCCACCTCCGCTGCGGCCCAAGGCTCAGCTCTTTTCATCAGGATGCACACATGCAGGTAGAAAGCTTTTTCGAATGGCTCGGCCAGGCACTCGGCTCGATCATCCGCTTCATCGTCGATGGGCTCAGCGGCTTGTTCAACATTCTGAGCAACGCCGGCGGCAATTTCGTCGATGGGCTGGCCAGGACGCTGGGCATGGACACCTCGATCATCAGCATCCTCGCGCTGATTGTCGGCTTGATGCTGTTGTGGTCAGCGATCCGTGCGTTCATGAATGCGTCGATCATTGCCGGGATCATCTGGTTGCTGCTGGGGTTGTGGTTACTGAGCTGCATTATCCATTAACACCTTCAAAAGCCCCTCACCCTAACCCTCTCCCGGAGGGAGAGGGGACTGACCGGAGTGTTTTCGAGAAATACACCGACTTGCAATACCGCGTCGAACTCCGGTTTTGAAAACGCCAGAGATCGGCGCCCTCTCCGACCGGGAGAGAGGACTGACCGGAGTGTTTTCGAGAGATACACCGACTTGCAATACCGCGTCGAACTCCGGTTTTGAAAACGCCAGAGATTGGCGCCCTCTCGCATCGGGAGAGGGGACTGACCGGAGTGTTTTCGAGAAATACACCGACTTGCAATGCCGCGTCGAACTCCGGTTTTGAAAACGCCAGAGATCGGCTCCCTCTCGCACCGGGAGAGGGGACTGACCGGAGTGTTTTCGAGAAGTACACCGACTTGCGATACCGCGTCGAACTCCGGTTTTGAAAACGCCAGAGATCGGCGCCCTCTCCCACCGGGAGAAGGGACTGACCGGAGTGTTTTCGAGAAGTACACCGACTTGCAATACCGCGTCGAACTCCGGTTTTGAAAACGCCAGAGATCGGCGCCCTCTCGCACCGGGAGAGGGGACTGACCGGAGTGTTTTCGAGAAATACACCGACTTGCAATGCCGCGTCGAACTCCGGTTTTGAAAACGCCAGAGGTCGGCTCACTCTCCCACCGGGAGAGGGGACTGACCGGGGTGTTTTCGAGAAATACACCGACTTGCAATGCCGCGTCGAACTCCGGTTTTGAAAACGCCAGAGATCGGCTCCCTCTCCCTCCGGGAGAGGGCTGGGGTGAGGGTCGTTTCTACCGCTACAATGCAGCTCCCAAGGAGCCCGCATGTCCAACCTGATTGCCGACTGGCGCGACCGCCCGACTCACCGCAAGGTCTGGGCGCTTGCCGCGCCGATGATTCTTTCCAATATTTCCGTGCCACTGGTGGCGCTGGTCGACAGCACCGTCATCGGACACTTGCCCCATGCCCATCAATTGGGGGCGGTGGCGGTCGGCGCCAGCCTGTACACCTTTCTGGCCTGGGCCATGGGGTTTCTGCGCATGGGCACCACCGGGTTTGCCGCACAGGCTGCCGGGCGCAGCGATGGCGCGGCGTTGCGGCAGATTCTGTTGCAGGGCTTGTTGCTGGCGATGGGCCTGGCGCTGGTGCTCGGCACCCTCGGCGTGCCATTGAGCGAGGTCGCGTTGCACTTCATGCAGCCGTCGGCCGAACTCGATCAACTGACCCGCGACTTCTTTCACACCCGGTTGTTCGGCCTGCCGGCCGCGCTGGCCAGTTATGCGCTGGTCGGCTGGTTCCTCGGCACCCAGAACGCCCGCGCACCTCTGGCGATTCTGCTGAGCACCAACCTGATCAACATCGCCCTCAACCTGTGGTTCGTCATTGGCCTGGAATGGGGCGTGGTCGGTTCGGCCCGGGCTTCGGTGATCGCCGAATGGAGCGGCGCCCTGCTCGGCCTGTGGTTGACCCGTGGCGCCTTGCGCGCCTATCCCGGGCACATCGCCTGGGCCGCGTTGAAGCTGTGGCACAGCTGGCGCCCGCTGCTGGCGGTCAATCGCGACATCTTCATCCGCAGCCTGGCCCTGCAATCGGTGTTTTTCATGATCACCGTGCAAGGCGCGCGGCTGGGCGATGCGACCGTCGCCGCCAATGCGCTGCTGCTCAATGGCCTGCTGCTGACCGCCCATGCGCTGGATGGTCTGGCCCATGCGGTCGAAGCATTGTGCGGCCACGCCATCGGTGCTCGTGATCGCCTCGCGCTGCGCCGTTCGCTGGTGGTGGCCGGTGGCTGGTCACTGATCGCCAGCCTGGGGTTTGCCGCATTGTTTCTGTTGGCCGGGCACTTGTTCATCGAAATGCAGACCAACATCCAGAACGTACGCGACACGGCGTTCATCTACCTGCCGTATCTCGCCGTGCTGCCGTTGATTGCGGTCTGGAGCTACCTGCTCGACGGCCTGTTCATTGGCGCCACCCGCGCGCGGGAAATGCGCAACGGCATGCTGCTGACCATCGCCCTGCTGTTGCCGTTTGCCTGGGCGTTGCAAGGGCTGGGCAATCACGGGCTGTGGATCTCTTTCCTGCTGTTCATGGTCCTGCGCAGCCTGACCCTCGGTGGCATCGCCCTGTGGCTGCGACGTCACGACGGCTGGTTCAGCGGCGGTGTTCACTGAGCCGGCGTGTGCTTGACGAATGACACCACCTGGTCGAGCACCGGCGCCAGACGCCGAAGCGGTCGTGACAGGGTTGCCACCAGCGTCACATGACTGGGCCGCGAGTAGTACAGGTCCTGAACCGGCACGCCCGCCTCGCGCAGTTTGCGTGCCAGGCCTGCGGTGTTGCGCGTCGGGTTGACCAGAGTGTCCCGGGTCGCGGCGATCAGCAGCGCCGGGGGTTCGCCCTGCCTGACATGGTTGATCGGTTGCGATTGCGGCGGTGAGTCCGGCCAGAAAAACACCGGGCGCACGTCGGCATTCTTGATCGGCAGAAAATCATAAGGGCCGGCCAGGCCGATCCAGCCGCTGAGGTCTTTCGACGACATGCCCACCGCCCCCAGCAGGCCTGGGTCTAGCGCCAGCATCGCCGCGTTGTAGGCCCCGGAACTGTGGCCCATCAGGTACAGGCGCTGCGGGTTGCCGGAGAACGCGCGTATGTGTGCCCGGGTCCAGGCCACCGCCTGCGCCGAGTCCTCGAGAAACAGCGGATAACGCACTTGCGGGTACAGCCGATAATCCGCCAGCACCGCGACGATTCCACGCGACGCCAGCGCCTCGCCGACAAAGGCGTAATCGCCGCGATCGCCGCTGTTCCAGCTGCCGCCGTAGAAAAACACCACCACCGGCGCCCCTTCCAGAGGCTGGCGTGGCATGTACACGTCGAGTTTCTGCCGTGGATCGGCGCCATAGGCAATGCCGGCGGTTCGGTGGAAGGTGTCTTCGGGGGTCAGCGCATTCAGCAGCCTGACCGGTGAACACCCTGTCAGCACCATCAGCAGGAGCCCGCCGAGAACTGTGCCGAACCGCTGCCGCGAAGGATTTGCCATGGACGCCTTACCTCACGATTGATCTTTCTGCCAGTACCGCCGCACATGGTCGAGCCGCTCCTGCGCGGTCAGCGCGCGCGGAAAGTCTGGCAGTTCCGCCCGGGGATGCTGCAAGCGTAGCCACAACCAGGCATCCAGCACCGTCCGTTCGCTGAAACCCAGGGCCAGACCTTGCTGAACATGGGAGGCCATGCACACGTAATCGGTTCCCATCGCTTGGCTCCAGCGCCAGATGTGCTGTTCCAGCAGGCACGTCTGCAACCGCTCGCGCTGACGATACGTGAGGCTTTGTTCGATCCCCAAGGGTTCGACCGGCCACTGCGGATTGCGCAACTGCTGCCAGCCTTGACTGCCGATCGCCCGATCGGGCCAGGTGCCGCCGAACCAGCGCAACCGGCGGATCGGCCCCAGCCAGCGACTCAGCTCGGCGGCATCGCAGGCGTCGAAGAAATAGCTCGCGGTCTGGCGGTTGTAATAGCCGAGCAAGGCCCGGTGATTGCGGCCGAACGAAACCGTCAGCATGCGCCGCAGGTGACTCAACAGCAGCTGCTCCGAGGCATCTGAGTCGAGCAGCAGCCCGCGCCAGGTAAACGGATCGTGGTGACACAACGCTGCCAACGCGCTTTGAGCCTGTAAGTCGACCAACACCGGGCCCACGTCGCTGACCGGTTGAAACTCGGTGCCCTCGAATAATTGCCAGCGGCGCACCGCGACGAAGCTCTGGCGCAATACCGCCAGGGCACGGGGCGCGTCGGGACCGTCGAGCAGCAACCACCGCGCAGGTGGCTCAAGCGCCGCGCCGCTCATGGTGCGCCGCTCTGGTCCAGCGACGCGAGCAACCGACAGCTGCACACCGACGCCGGACAATGCTGGTAACTGCCACCACCGGGCACCAGACACAACAGCAACATCGGTTCCGCCGACTTCAGCCATTGCGCAAACCCGGCACTGGGCAGTTCGTCAGCAAAAACCGGCTCGCCTTCTTCGTTGTCGTCGGCAAGTGCCGGTTCCAGCAATACCCCGCTGATCACGGGTTGATCCGGGTCGCCCTCAAGAAAACTCACCACCACCTCGACACCTTCACGCAGGGTCGCCAGCGAGGTCGCGTTCAGCGACGGGGCGAGCGGCAGCCAGCAATGGCTCGCGGCGGCACCTTCGCCTTGATAGAGCCAGTCGAACTGCACCGCCACCGGTCGCGAATGATCCGGGCGCGGCTCGTCAACCGACACCACCCAGGCCCGTTGCAGACTGTGCATCGGCGGCCTGAGCCGGGCGGTAGCGGCAGGCGCCAGCATTTGCGCGACGCCCGCGATGCGATTGCTGTAGGGCGGTTCAGCGCCAGTATCGGCGCGATGTTCGATCCGGCTCAGCAGCCAGTGCCGGTTGCACTCGGCAAAGGGATGGCCGTGCAGCGACAGCCACTGCCCGCTGCGCAGGGCCGACAGATCCGATTGCCCCTCAGCCGTGCGCAACGCCGGGGCAGTCTCGCCGCCGGCTCGTGTGCCCGCCTGCAGTTGCCAGCGACGTACTGCCGGCGATTTGCCGAGGTGATCGAAGGACGCCGCGCCAGCTCCGGGCAATTGCCCGGGGTCATCGCCGAAGACCAGGCAATGCCCGTCACGCCCATGCTCGAAGTAGTAGTGGATGTGCGCCTGCGCGCACAGACGCTGGACAAATTGCAGATCAGACTCGCGGTACTGAGTGCAAAAGGCGCGTGGCGGATAGTCGCCATGCAGGTCAAAGCGGCATTGTGCACCGACAATTCCATGCTCCTTGAGGACCTGCATCAAAATCTGCGGCACCGAACGGCCGCTGAAAATCCGCTGACTGAAACGCAGCGCCAGACAACTCAGCTTCGGCCCCAGCGAAACACGACATAACCGCAACCCCTCGCCGTGCTCGTACTGGACCACACGCAGCAACTGACCATTCAGGCCTGCGCGCAATGGGCCGAACTGCAGGAAGGCGCAGCGGTACAACAGACCGGCAAGGTCCAGGTGCGGGTCAGCGATCAACAGGTCGATGTCAAAGGCAAAGGGCTCGCTGATGCCCTCACTTCCGGTAAAGGCCAGAACTTCGAAGGGGTCGGACAGACCCGCTACATCGAGACGAAAGGACGGCTCGTTGACTGGATCGAACATAGGCGGATCTCTACAGGAGGGGCGGTCGGGGATTCTCGCCGAGAGCCATGGCCGAGTAGAGTGCCGAAGTTCAACTTAGGAAATGACCTACGCGAAAAGCAGACCAGATGACTTTGCTGGCTGAGGTAGCCAGGTTTTTCGCGCGGATTTGGAGAAATGTCCCACCGGATCATCTGAAGTTTCCGCTGTAAGCGGAAAAACTTCAGACAACCCGGTGAGCGGGCAACCTGGCCTCAGGAAGACAGGTAGGAGGAGCGGGTCAGGCCCAGGCGCAAGGCATCGAGGAACTGCGTGCGTTCGCTGGCACTGATGCGGGCACTGGCGCACTTGTCGCGGTAGTGAGTCATCAGTTCTTCCGGCGACAAGTGCACGTAACGCAGCATGTCTTCGATGGTGTCGTGGGTTTCGATACCGGCGTGGTACACGCTGCCATCGGCGTTCTGATAGATGTTCACCGAGTCGGTGTCACCGAACAGGTTGTGCATGTCGCCGAGGATTTCCTGATAGGCGCCGACCAGGAACACGCCTAGCAGGTAATCTTCACCTTCATTCAAACCGTGCACCGGCAGGCTGGTCTCGATGCTCTGCTCGTCGACGTACTGGTTGATCTTGCCGTCGGAGTCGCACGTCAGGTCCTGCAGGACCGCACGACGCAGCGGCTCTTCATCCAGACGATGCAGCGGGATGATCGGCAGGACCTGGTCGATCGCCCAGGTGTCCGGCAGGCTCTGGAACACCGAGAAGTTGCAGATGTACTTGTCGGCCAGCTTGTCATTGAGTTCGTCGAGCACCTGACGGTGCGAACGCTGACGCGCCTTCAGCGAGTTGTGCAGGCGGCGGCACACGGCAAAGTAGCATTGCTCGGCCAGGGCTTTTTCGGCCAGGGTCAGCTTGCCGTCGGCGTACTGCGACGCCACGTCGCTCATGTAGTGGGTGGCGCGCCAGTAGGTTTCGGTGACCATTTCGATGTCGGTCGGGCCGAGCAGGTCGACCAGCCACTGCACGGTTTCCGGCAGGTTTTCCTTGTTTTCGATCAGCGGGATTTCGTCGTTGTGTTTCTCGACGTCGGTCACCTGCACCACCAGCATCGCGTGGTGCGCGGTCAGCGAGCGGCCGCTTTCGGAGAAGATGTGCGGATGCGGCAGGCTCTGCGCGTCGCAGAATTCCTTGAGCATGCCGACCACGACACCGGCGTAGTCGTCCATGTCGTAGTTGATCGAACTGGCATTGCGCGAGTGGGTACCGTCGTAGTCGACACCCAGACCGCCGCCGACGTCGATGTGATCGACCGGCAGGCCAAGGTTGCGCAACTCGCCGTAGTAACGGATCGCTTCCTTGAAACCGTGCTGGTAGTCAGCCAGGTTGGCAATCTGCGAGCCCATGTGGAAGTGCAGCAGGCGAATGCCCTGATCCAGGCCAGCCGCGCGGAAACGCTCAACCACCGACAACAGTTGCGCCGCCGACAGACCGAACTTGGATTTCTCGCCACCGGTGTCTGCCCACTTCGACGAGGCCAGCGACGACAGGCGCACGCGCAGGCCGACCTGTGGCTTGACCTTCAGCGAAGCGGCTTCTTCGATCACCAGGCCGACTTCGGATTCTTTCTCGATCACGATGAACACGTTGTGGCCGAGCTTTTGGCCCATCAGCGCCAGACGGATGAACTCGCGGTCCTTGTAACCGTTGCAGACAATGGTGCCGCCCTTCGGCGCCAGTGCCAGCACCGCCAGCAGCTCTGGCTTGGAGCCGGCTTCCAGACCGATGGAAACGTTCTGGGTGGCGATGATGTTCTCGATTACCGCTTCTTGCTGGTTGACCTTGATCGGGTACAGCGCGGTGTACTTGCTCTGGTACTCCAGGCGCTCGATGTTCGAGTCGAAAGCACCGGTCAGCTGACGGACGCGGTCTTGCAGGATGTCGGGGAAACGAACCAGCAACGGCAAGGACAAACCGCTCTTGCGCAGTTGATCGACTTGTTCGAACAGGTCGATAGGCAAGCTGCTCGGGCCGTTCGGACGAACTTCGACGCGACCGGCGTCATTGATCGCGAAATACCCGGCCCCCCAATGGCGAATCCCGTAAACACTGCGGCTGTCCGCAACTGTCCATTGGCTGCCATCGTCTTTACGTGTGCGTCGTACGGACATCGAAGTCCCCTATAAAGAAGTCATAGTGCGTCGCCTGATCGCAGGCCGGCGCAGTCTAAAGAATGAAAATGACGATTCGTCAGCGCGGCGGTAGACCGCACTGACCGCGTGTAGTTTAGAAACCGGTATGAACAGGCTCTGTGAAAACCATGGAGACGACGCCGGCGCTGAACATTGCAGAACCGGATCAAGCCGCAGGTGGTTTTCACAGAGGCTGCTAGCCGCCGGACTTCTTCGCCTTGAAACCGTGCTTGATCAACTCGGCCAAGAGTAGCTCGACATGATCGCCCTGGATTTCGATGACCCCGTCCTTCAACGCTCCGCCGGTGCCACAACGTTTCTTCAACGTTGTCGCCAGCTCTTTGAGCGCGTCTTCGGCCAGTGGCACGCCGGTGATGGTGGTCACCGTCTTGCCGCCACGGCCCTTGCTCTCGCGACGCACGCGGGCAATGCCGTCCCCGGCCGGGATCACGGTTTGTTTGCAGATACAGGCGTCCACCGGCTTACTGCATTCCGGGCAATGACGACCTGCGTCGGTGGAAAATACCAGACCGCCCAGGGCGGCGAAGGATGCGGCTTTTTTGGCCACCGGCAATCCTCTTCGGAGGACAAAGACTGATCGCAACCTTGGGCAAGGTTATCGACCGCGAAGCCCCACTCAGGCAGGGGCAGCGCTACTGCATCGGTAAAACGCCAGATGTCGGAGCTGTCGAGTGAAACGAGGCTGCGATCTTTTGATTTCGACGCCAAAACAAAAAATCAAAAGATCGCAGCCTGCGGCAGCTCCAACAAAAAGCAATCGCGGTGCAGCTTGAAAAGGTCGCGCAGTGTAACGGCAAAATTCCCGATTGCTAAGTGCCAATCGGCGCCAATTTATGAGTTCTTTGCGACGTCGCTTTGCTGCGCTTTCAAATAGCGTCGCAAAGCCGCCAGAGAGTCCGGGCAGTAAGGCTTCTGCTCGATTTCGCGCATCACTTGTTCGACCGGAATGAAGCGTGCTTCCAGCACTTCTTCCGGCTGAAGCTTCAGCGGGCCATCCCACACGGCGGAAAATGCCGAACACCAGAGACGGTTGTCGGTGTCCTCGAAGAAGAAATGGTCATGGGCGGTGAGTTCAACCCCGCTCACGCCCAGCTCCTCTTCCAGCTCGCGGGCCGCCGATTCGGCGTAGCTCTCGTCCGCCTGCACCATACCGCCCGCCGCCACGTCCCAGTAACCGGGATAGATGGCTTTGCTCAACGTGCGACGGTGCACGCAAAGGTCGCCGGCGGAATTGAACAACATGATGTAGGTGCCCCGGCCGATCAGCCCGCGCTCGCGCAAGTCGGCCCGCACCAGGGCGCCGAGCAGGTTGTCCTGTTCGTCGACCCAGGCGATCTGTTCGGCATCCGAGGCGGCGCGATGGGCCGCCTCTTTGGCGTTCTGACTCATGAATCAGCCCTGATTGAGCAATTGACGCAGGTCGATGACGGCAGCGTTGGCCCGGGAAATATAGTTGGCCATGACCAGCGAGTGGTTGGCCAGCACGCCGAAGCCGCTGCCATTGAGAATCATAGGACTCCAGACCGGTTCCTGCGAGGCTTCCAGCTCACGGATGATCTGGCGCACGCTGACCGTGGCGTTCTTCTTCGCCAGGACGTCGGCGAAGTCGACTTCGATCGCACGCAGCAGGTGCGACAGGGCCCAGGCCTGACCGCGCGCCTCGTAGAACACGTTGTCGATCTGCATCCACGGAGTCTCGACGACCTCCTCGTCAACCTGCGGCACTTCACCGATGGCGGGGACTTCGGTTTTCAGCGCAGTGTTGAGTTTGACCCGGCCGACGCTGGCCGACAGGCGTTGCGACAGCGACCCCAGGCGGGTGCCGACATCGCCGAGCCAGTTGTTCAGGTTGTCGGCGCGGGCATAGAACAGCGCGTTTTTCTGGGTTGGATCGGACAGGCGCGCCTGATAGCGGCTCAGGGAATTGATACCTTCCTGATACTCCGACTCACTCGACGGCAGGATCCAGCTCTTGTTGTCGAAGTTGAAACGCGGCTCGGCCTTGGCCAGATCGGCATCTTCAGCCGACTGCGACTGCGAACGGGCAAAGTCTTTGCGCAGGGCACGGGTCAGGTCGCGCACCTGCACCAGCACGCCATATTCCCAGCTCGGCGTGTTGTCCATCCACAGGCCCGGCGGGAAGCGGTCGTTGGAAATGTAGCCGCCCGGCTTGTTGAGCAAGGTGCCGGCAACGGTCTTCAGGGTTTCGACGGTGGTGTAGCCGATCACCATCTGCTTGCCTTCTTTCTCGGCCGCTACCTGAGCATTTTGCGCCACAGGAAACAGTGCCGGCTCCTGACTCCAGTACCAGCCCAGGCCAATGGTCACCAACAGATAAATGCCGACCAGAGTGGCCAGCGCACGGCTGAACAACAGCCCGCCGACGTAGCTGCGGGTGGCCGACTTGGGCTCGGCGGCACGTTCAGGCGCGCTGCCCGCGCGGTTTTTCCAGTCCAGCATGGCGATATCCTTTCAATTACTTGGGTTCAACAGTTCGACCACAACCATACAACAACGTGCCGGGGCCGGGCACCCGCGAGTATAGATAAGCCGCAAATTGCGTGAGCGGATGTCGCCTCTGTCAGATATAGGGGAATCCCTGAGGGCAGTTCCCCTACCCACACAGCTCAGGACACTGAAAAAACGGGCAAGGCTCATTCATCGTGCGGCTGTGCGCCAAACCGGAAACGCCGTCCGAATCGCCGCGAACCGCAGAGCAAGCGCCCTGCCGGCAGGGGCCTGAACGACGTGCAGGTCGAAAATAAAACCACTCGGTCAGAAACTGAATGGCGTCCCATTGCAGATTATTGACGTGCGACACGCGTCTAAGGGAAAAGAGGTGCTAGCATAGAGCCACCAGTCGATCTCAGCATGCAGCCTAACTAGTAGTCAGGATATGACCGAGCCAGAAGACCCCAGCCGTGAGCGTCTCAAGCACCACTTTGCCCAGCGGGTAATTCATCAGGCACGTCAGATTCTTGAGATATGGCAGCGCCTGCAACGCAGCGAATGGTCCACCGTCGACCTCGCCGAGCTGAGCGAGGCCAACCTGCGCCTGCTGCGTTTTGCCGAGCGTTTCGAGCAGCCTGAACATACCCAGCTCGCGCACCACATCAGCCAGTCGCTGGAAGCGGTGGATGCCAATCGCGGGCGCCTGAGCAGCGGCCTGATCACCGACCTCAATCGCCTGATGCAGCGTCTGTCGCGCACGGGCCTGCGCCACGGCGATCAACTCGACCAGACCTTTCTGCCGCCGCTGCGCAAACCGATCTACGTGATGCTGCAAGACCACGACCGCGCCGAGCGGCTGGCCAAGCAACTGGAGTTTTTCGGTCTGAGCGCGCAGGCGCTGGACAGTGTTGCGGCGTTTCGCTCTTCGATGGTCGAGCGTTTGCCAGCGGCAATTGTGATGGACGTGGACTTCAGCGGCGCCGGCGTCGGCCTGAAACTCGCCGCCGAAGCTCAGGTCGGTCTGGAGCAACCGCTGCCTTTATTGTTCTTCAGCCTGCACGAAACCGATACGCCGACCCGCCTTGCCGCCGTGCGCGCCGGTGGCCAGGAATTCCTCACTGGCACCCTCGAAGCGTCGAGCCTGCTGGAAAAGATCGAGGTGTTGACCTGCGTCGCCCAGTACGAACCTTATAAGGTGCTGATCATCGACGACTCGCGCGCTCAGGCCCTGCACACCGAGCGCCTGCTCAACAGTGCCGGGATCGTCACGCGCACCCTGATCGAACCGATTCAGGCGATGGCCGAACTGGCGGATTTCCAGCCGGATCTGATCATCCTCGACATGTACATGCCGGCCTGCACCGGCACCGAGTTGGCCAAAGTGATTCGTCACAACGATCGCTATGTCAGCGTGCCGATCATTTACCTCTCGGCCGAAGACGATCTGGACAAGCAACTCGACGCCATGAGCGAGGGCGGCGACGACTTCCTGACCAAACCGATCAAGCCGCGACACCTGATCACCACCGTGCGCAACCGCGCTGCCCGCGCACGCAATCTGAAGGCACGGATGGTCCGCGACAGCCTCACCGGCCTGTACAACCACACGCATATTCTGCAGTTGCTCGAAGACTGCTCGTTCCGCGCCCGCCGCGAGAACAAGCCTTTGAGCTTTGCCATGCTCGACATTGACCACTTCAAACGGGTCAACGACAGCCACGGCCACCCGATGGGCGACCGGGTGATCAAAAGCCTGGCACTGTTCCTCAAGCAGCGGTTACGCAAGACCGACTTCATTGGCCGTTACGGCGGTGAAGAGTTCGCCATTGTAATGCCCGACACCGACATCGAAGCTGCGCACAAAGTGCTCGACGAAATCCGCCAGCGTTTTGCCGAAATCCACTACCCGGCCCAGCCGCAGGATTTGTGGTGCACCTTCAGCGCAGGTGTGGTGGAGATGAGTGATGACTCCGACAGCCTGATGATGGCCAGCCAGGCCGACGAGGCGCTGTACCGCGCCAAGGATGGCGGACGCAATCGGGTGCAGACCGCGCGGGAGTCAAAGCAAAGTGCCACTTTTTCATCGGAATCCACTGATTCGGTCATAACCCTGTAATAGAAACGCAATAAATTCAGGCGCTTACCATTCTGCCGTTGGTAGCCGTCATGCGCCTGAAGTTGCTCACCAATCTCAATACTCTGCTGCTGGTCGCCGTCTGCGTGGCCCTGGGTGCCACTTTGTGGTGGTCGCAAAAAGCCCTGGAACGCCCGTATCTGTTGATGGAGCGCTACCTGGGGCTGTCGCAGCAATTTCAGAATGACGTGGCGCGCAACGTCGAGGATTACCTGGCCAGCGGTGATGCCCTGCGCCTGAGCAGCGCCAGTCAGGCCATCGAAGGTTTGCAGAAAGAACTCGGCGAACTGCCGCCGGCGCTGGCCGACACCTTGCGCCCGAGCCTGTCGAGCCTGGAAGAATTCAGCAAAACCGACCTACTCGCCGCCGGCAAACTGGCCGGTGATCCGCAGGCCCTGCTGTTGCAGGCCGAGCGCGAGTTGAGCGCCAGCCTCGACCAGCTCAACACTTATGCCAACGGCAACGCGACTTATCTGACACCCCTGCTGGCCGCGTCGCAGCACTTGGGCAAACTGTCACTGGCGCGGGACAAACTGGTCAGCAGCGGGCGCAGTGAGCTGGCCGCCGATGTCGAGCGTGAAGTCAGCAACATCCGCACCCAGGCCCAGGCCCTTGATGCCCTGCCCCTGCTGGGCGTGGTCGCCAAAAACGAATCCGGCAGCGATGACTTCGCCGCGATGATGGGTATCGAAAGTACAGAAAAAGCCGTCGCCGAAGACGCCGGCGTCGGCCTCAAGCGCGAACTCAACAGCCTGCTCGGCCGCTATCCGGCGGAGCTTGCGCGCACCCGCGAGCAGATCCAGAAGCGCACCGACCTGAGCACCGCGACCCATCTGAAAATCGCCGCCGTCCAACAAGCCATTGCCGGGCTGGAGCCGGTGGTACGTGCCCAGCACGGGCATATCCAAGGCGAAGTGCGCCTGATGCAAGGCGTGATGATCGGTCTGATTCTGCTGATCGCGCTGTTGATCGACACGCTGCAGCGACGCCTTTCGCGCACCCTGACCAACCTCGCCCCGGCCCTGTCGACCTGGGCCGAAGGCGATTTCAGTCGCGACATTCGTCTGGGCAAGACCAACCGCGAACTGCACGACATCGAAGCGTCGCTCAATCGGCTGCGCGCCTATCTGGTGGACCTGGTCGGGACGATTCGCGGCAACGCCGAACAAGTCGCCGGCAGTAGCCGCACCCTCGCCGAACTGAGCAACGACCTGCACAGCGGCGCCGAGCATCAGGCCGGTGACACCGCGCTGATCCGCGACTCCCTCAGTGAACTCGAAGCGACCATTCAACAAGTCGCTGGCGATGCACGCCAGGCTGCGGATGCCAGCCGCCATGCCGGGATTGCCGTCGAGCACGGCCAGACGGTTATCGGGCAAAGCCTGACCGGATTGCACGCGTTGGTAGGTGAAGTCCAGGGTAACGCGCAAATGATCGAGCACCTGGCCGAAGAGTCGGCAACCATCGGCGGTGTGCTGACGGTGATCCGCTCGATTGCCGACCAGACCAACCTGCTGGCGCTGAACGCGGCGATTGAAGCGGCCCGTGCCGGGGAAATGGGTCGCGGGTTTGCCGTGGTGGCCGAGGAGGTCCGTTCGCTGGCGCAGCGTACCGCCGGGGCGACGGCGGAAATTCAAACGCTGATCGCCGGCCTGCAAACCGCCGCCCGGCAATCGGTCGAAGGCATGCGCGCGCAGGTCGAACACGCCGAGGCCACGGCCAATCAGGCGCAAGCGGCGGATGGTGCGCTGGATAAAATCGTCGGGGCGATCCAGACCATTTCCGACACCGCGATCCGCATCGCCGATGTCACCGCCCAGCAGAGCGGCGCGGTCAGCGAGATTCGCGATCACAGCGAGCGGATTCATCAGTTGGGTGGGGATAACCTGCTGCGCATCGGCGAAGGTCGGGAACAGGGCGAGAACCTGCTGGTATTGGGCGGGCAACTGCACACCGCCGTACAGGCGTTTCGCGTCTGACAAATTGCCTTCGCGAGCAAGCTCGCTCCCACATTGGAATGCATACCCCTGTGGGAGCGAGCTTGCTCGCGAAGGTGTCAGTCCAGACACCACAAGTGACCGGATCAAATCACTTGGTCACATATTTCGCGCAAACATCGGCCATCGTGCTGGCTATTGCATAGAACTGGACAGTCATAAAGTCTTTGCGGCATAGTCGCCGGGTTCTGACGACTGCTCATTCATAACAAGGACAACGCAGATGGCAACCTTACTGGTCCTGCACGGCCCCAACCTGAACCTGCTCGGCACCCGCGAACCCGGCACCTACGGTTCCACGACGCTGGCGCAGATCAATCAGGATCTGGAACGCCGCGCCCGTGAAGCCGGCCATCATCTGCAATATCTGCAAAGCAATGCCGAGTACGAATTGATCGACCGCATCCACGCCGCACGCGGCGAAGGCGTCGATTTCATTCTGATCAATCCAGCAGCTTTTACACATACAAGTGTTGCATTACGTGACGCGCTGCTGGGAGTGAGCATCCCATTCATCGAAGTGCATTTGTCCAACGTGCACAAACGCGAACCTTTCCGCCATCACTCTTACTTCTCCGATGTAGCGGTGGGAGTGATCTGCGGCCTTGGCGCCAGCGGTTACCGACTGGCCCTGGAGGCTGCGCTAGAACAGCTTGAAACACAGGCAACGGCTTGAACTACAAGCGTTAAACGCCCCTGACCGACCCTTGGGAGTTGATGATTCATGGATATCCGTAAAGTTAAGAAATTGATCGAATTGCTGGAAGAGTCCGGCATCGACGAGCTCGAGATCAAGGAAGGCGAAGAGTCCGTACGCATCAGCCGTCACAGCAAGACCCCGGCTCAGCAGTACTACGCGCCGGCTCCGATGCAAGCGCCGGCCGCTGCACCTGCCGCCGCTGCTGCTCCGGTTGCTGCCGCAGCCCCGGCTGCCGCTGCTGCGCCAGCGCTGAACGGCACTGTTGCCCGTTCGCCGATGGTCGGCACCTTCTATCGCAAATCTTCGCCAACCTCGCCGTCCTTCGTTGAAGTCGGCCAGACCGTGAAGAAAGGCGACACCCTGTGCATCGTCGAAGCCATGAAGATGATGAACCACATCGAAGCTGAAACCAGCGGTGTGATCGAATCCATCCTCGTCGAAGACGGCCAGCCGGTTGAGTACGACCAACCGCTGTTCACCATCGTTTGAACTGCGGAGAGCCTTTGATGACTGCGAAGTTGGAAAAAGTTCTGATCGCTAACCGCGGTGAGATCGCCCTGCGGATTCTGCGTGCCTGCAAAGAGATGGGCATCAAGACCGTCGCCGTTTACTCCAAGGCCGACAAAGAGCTGATGCACCTGGGTCTGGCAGACGAATCCGTCTGCATCGGCCCGGCGTCTGCCGCTCAGTCCTACCTGCACATCCCGGCCATCATCGCTGCTGCTGAAGTGACTGGCGCTACCGCCATTCACCCAGGCTACGGTTTCCTCGCGGAAAACGCCGATTTTGCCGAGCAAGTCGAGAACTCCGGCTTCGCCTTCATCGGCCCGAAAGCCGACACCATTCGCCTGATGGGCGACAAGGTATCGGCCAAGCACGCGATGATCGAAGCTGGCGTACCGACCGTTCCAGGTTCCGACGGCCCGCTGCCGGAAGACGAAGAAACGGCATTGCGCATCGGTCGTGAAGTCGGCTACCCGGTGATCATCAAGGCCGCTGGCGGCGGCGGTGGTCGCGGCATGCGCGTGGTGCACAAGGAAGAAGACCTGATCGCCTCGGCGAAACTGACCCGCTCCGAAGCTGGCGCGGCGTTCGGCAACCCGATGGTCTATCTGGAAAAATTCCTCACCAATCCACGTCACGTCGAAGTGCAGGTACTGTCCGACGGCCAGGGCCACGCCATTCATCTGGGCGACCGTGACTGCTCGCTGCAGCGTCGTCACCAGAAGGTTCTCGAAGAAGCGCCGGCACCGGGCATCGACGAGCAGGCGCGCCAGGAAGTACTGGCTCGTTGCGTCAAGGCGTGCATCGACATCGGTTACCGTGGCGCCGGCACCTTCGAGTTCCTCTACGAGAACGGTCGTTTCTACTTCATCGAAATGAACACCCGTGTTCAGGTGGAGCACCCGGTTTCGGAGATGGTCACCGGTATCGACATCGTCAAGGAGATGCTCAGCATCGCCGCTGGCAACAAGCTGTCGTTCACCCAGGATGACGTGGTTATCCGCGGTCACTCGCTGGAGTGCCGGATCAACGCTGAAGACCCGAAAACCTTCATGCCGAGCCCGGGCACGGTCAAGCATTTCCACGCCCCGGGCGGCAACGGCGTTCGCGTCGATTCGCACCTGTACAGTGGCTATGCCGTTCCGCCGAACTACGACTCGCTGATCGGCAAGCTGATCACTTACGGCGCCACCCGCGACGAAGCCATGGCACGCATGCGCAATGCCCTGGACGAAATCGTGGTTGACGGGATCAAGACCAACATCCCGCTGCACCGCGATCTGACCCGCGACGAAGGCTTCTGCAAAGGGGGCGTGAACATTCACTACCTCGAGCACAAGCTGGCTGGCGAGAAGCACTAAGCTTCAGCCCGCACCAGACAAAGCCGCCTTCGGGCGGCTTTGTTGTTTCTGCAGATTACATACACCCCTGCAGGCTCACGCCGACAAGGGTATGGCGTTTCAAGTCTCTCCCACAAACGGCGCGCGCTCGCGTAAACTTGCGCGCTTCTCGCTGGCCGCTAGGCTGCAATCAATATTTTTTCAAAGGTGCCCGCCATGCCTTGGCTGCAAGTACGCCTCGCCATCAGCCCGGAACAAGCCGAAACCTACGAAGACGCTTTCCTTGAAGTGGGCGCCGTGTCGGTGACCTTCATGGACGCCGAAGATCAGCCGATCTTCGAGCCGGAACTCAACACCACCCCGCTGTGGGCGCACACGCACCTGCTGGCGCTGTTCGAAGGCGGCACCGAGCCTGAACCGGTACTGGCGCACCTGGAACTGCTGACCGGCAGCCCGCTGCCCGAGCACCACAGCGAAGTCATCGAAGATCAGGACTGGGAACGCAGCTGGATGGACGGTTTCCAGCCGATGCGTTTCGGCCAGCGCCTGTGGATCGTGCCGAGCTGGCACGCGGCGCCGGAACCTGACGCGGTCAATCTGCTATTGGACCCGGGCCTGGCGTTCGGCACGGGCACACACCCGACCACCGCGCTGTGCCTGGAATGGCTCGACGGCCAGGACCTGAAAGACTGCAACGTGCTCGACTTCGGTTGCGGTTCGGGAATTCTGGCGATTGCCGCCCTGCTGCTCGGCGCCAAAGAAGCCGTCGGCACCGACATCGACGTACAGGCGCTGGAAGCCTCGCGCGACAACGCCGGGCGCAACAATATTGCCGACGAACTGTTCCCGCTGTACCTGCCGCAAGACCTGCCGCAGGTCAAAGCCGATGTGCTGGTCGCCAACATTCTCGCCGGCCCGCTGGTTTCGCTGGCGCCGCAGCTGTCCGGGCTGGTCAAGTCCGGTGGGCGTCTGGCGCTGTCGGGCATCCTCGCCGAACAAGGTGATGAAGTGGCCGCCGCTTATGCACAGGACTTCGATCTCGACCCGATCGCCAATCGCGATGGCTGGGTGCGCATCACCGGCCGTCGGCGCTAATATGTCCGCCTGCATAATCCGGATCGCCGCATGACCGACAGTTTCGTCACCCAGTGCCCGCATTGCCAAACCAGCTTCCGTGTCAGCCATGCTCAATTGAGCGTGGCCCGCGGGGTGGTTCGCTGCGGCTCCTGCCTGCAAGTGTTCAACGCCGCCAAACAGCTGCTTGAGCAACACGCCGGCAAGGACGCGGTGACACCGGTCGCGCCCCCCTTGGGCGAACCGGCGCCGAGCCCGGCACCAACGCCTGCGGCAGAACCTCCGTCCGTCGCCGAAACACCCGCACCACGCGCCATCAGCCAAAAGCAATGGAGCGCCTCGGACCTGGACCTCGACAGCCTCGATCTGGACGAAGAACTCGCCCGCCTCGAGCAACGTGAAATCCAGCCGACCACGGAATTCGGTCGCCCGCGGGAAGACGCCTTGAGCGCCCGCCGTGACAACCACGAAACCGATGAACCGGTATGGCGCGACAGCCTGTTCAGCGCTCGCGACGACGAGCATTTGCCCGAACATGAGCCCGAGCTCGCTGCCGAACCCGAGATTGTCGAGCCAGAACCACTCAAGCCTGCGCGCACCGAACCTTCGCTGTCGCTGGAACCGGTGGACCTGGACGACGAACCGGCGATCCCGCAACTGCGCCTGCACGATCCGATTGATCCACATGCCCGCCGCGAACGTTTGTCCGCCAGCGACGACAGCGATGAGGACGATCTGCCAGCGGTCGAGCCTTTGCGCAAACAGCGTGAACGCGCCGAACCGGGCGTGCGCGCTGAAGTCCTGCAGGACCTGACCGACGATCCGCTACAACTGGACTGGCAAAAGCGCCGCTCGCCCTGGGGCCGACGCCTGCTCTGGCTGCTGTTGGTGCTGCTGGCGGCCGGCGGCCTTGCCGGCCAATACATTGCCTATCATTTCGATGAGCTGGCGCGGCAGGATCAGTACCGCCCCTGGTTTCAGCAGGTCTGCCCGCAGATCGGCTGCACGGTGCCATCCAAAGTCGACATCGCCAGAATCAAGAGCAGCAACCTGGTGGTGCGCAGCCACCCGGAGTTCAGCGGCGCACTGGTGGTCGATGCGATCATCTATAACCGGGCGACGTTCTCCCAGCCGTTTCCGCTGCTGGAACTGCGCTTTGCCGACCTCAATGGCCATCTGATAGCCAGTCGTCGCTTCAAACCCGGCGAATACCTCAGTGGCGATCTCGAAGGGCTGGCGGAAATGCCACCACAAACACCGATCCACATCGCGCTGGATATTCTCGACCCGGGCCCGAAAGCGGTGAATTACAGCCTGAGTTTTCACTCCCCGGAGTGAACCGCTTCACCGCTTCTGCATTGACGGCGGTTTTCTGACTGCGCCGCGGCCAACCAAACCGCTGGCGATAACAGAATAACTGTTCAGATTTTGTTCAATTCAGCCTTTATCCAGTCATCGAGAGCGGGTATCATGCCAACCCTTTTTCGAACTCTCATGATCCGGCCCCACTTCAGGGAAGTCCTATGTCGGCGGTACGCATCGGCCCATACACATTGCAGAACGGCTTGATTCTCGCCCCGATGGCGGGGGTCACCGACCAGCCCTTTCGTCAGCTGTGCAAGCGTTTGGGCGCAGGGCTTGTAGTCTCGGAAATGGTCACCAGTGACATGAGCCTGTGGAACACCCGCAAGTCGCGCATGCGCATGATCCACGAAGGCGATCCCGAGCCACGCTCGGTACAGATTGCCGGTGGCGACGCGCAGATGCTGGCGGAGGCGGCCCGGGCCAACGTCGAGCTGGGCGCACAGATTATTGATATCAACATGGGTTGCCCGGCAAAGAAGGTCTGCAACAAGGCCGCCGGCTCCGCGTTACTGAAAGATGAAGCACTGGTGACCGAGATCCTGCAGGCCGTGGTGGCTGCGGTCGATGTGCCGGTCACCCTGAAGATCCGCACCGGATGGGATCGCGACAACAAGAACGGCTTGACCGTGGCGAAGATCGCCGAGCAGGCCGGGATCACCGCGCTGGCAGTGCATGGCCGCACTCGCGCCGATCTGTATACCGGTGAAGCCGAGTACGACACGATTGCCGCGATCAAGCAGGCCGTGTCGATTCCGGTGTTTGCCAATGGCGACATCGTTTCGCCGGGAAAGGCCCGTTACGTGCTCGACGCGACCGGTGCCGATGGCCTGTTGATAGGCCGTGCCGCCCAGGGGCGGCCATGGATTTTTCGTGAGATCGACCACTTCCTGCGTACCGGCGAGAAATTGCCGGCACCGGAGCTGATCGAAGTGGAACGCATCCTGCTGGAGCATCTGGCCGCACTTCACGCCTTCTATGGGGATGTGATGGGCGTCCGTATTGCCCGCAAGCATGTGGGCTGGTATCTCGCAACCTTGCCGGGCGCCAAGGAGTTTCGCGCCCACTTCAATCGTTTGGATGGTACGGAAACACAATGCGCCAACGTTCGGGAGTTTTTCGCCGAGCGTTACAAGAGCCTGACAGGGGACGAAGAAGGGGTGGCCGCATGACGATGATGACCGAGACTTTAGTGAGTGGAACAACACCCGTGAGCGACAACGTGAATTTGAAACAGCACCTCAATACCCCGAGCGAAGAAGGCCAGACCCTTCGCGGGAGTGTCGAGAAGGCGCTGCACAATTATTTCGCCCACCTTGAGGGCGCGTCCGTCACGGATGTGTACAACCTGGTGCTCTCCGAAGTCGAGGCTCCCCTGCTCGAAAGCGTGATGAACTACGTCAAGGGCAACCAGACCAAGGCCAGTGAGCTGCTCGGACTCAACCGCGGCACGCTGCGCAAGAAACTCAAGCAGTACGATCTGCTGTAAGCATTCAATCAAACCAGAAAGGCGCCCGCGTAAAACCGGTCGCCTTTTTTGCTGACTTCCTTTGCTTTTGATGGAAATTGAGATGACCGACCAGACTACCCGCCTGCCGATCCGCCGCGCCTTGATCAGCGTTTCCGACAAGACCGGGATCCTCGAATTCGCCAGGGAGCTCGAAGCTCTGGGCGTCGAGATCCTCTCCACCGGCGGGACGTTCAAGCTGCTGCGCGACAACGGCGTTGCCGCAGTGGAAGTCGCGGATTACACCGGTTTCGCTGAGATGATGGACGGTCGGGTGAAAACCCTGCACCCGAAAATCCATGGCGGGATCCTCGGTCGTCGCGGGATCGACGACGCGATCATGAACGAGCACGGTATCAAGCCGATCGACCTGGTTGCCGTTAACCTCTACCCATTCGAAGCCACCATCAACAAACCAGGCTGCGACCTGCCGACCGCGATCGAGAACATCGACATCGGCGGCCCGACCATGGTTCGTTCGGCAGCGAAAAACCATAAAGACGTGGCGATCGTGGTGAATGCCAGCGATTACGCCAACGTTCTGCAAAACCTCAAGGCCGGCGGCCTGACCTACGCGCAGCGTTTCGACCTGATGCTCAAGGCATTCGAACACACCGCCGCCTACGACGGCATGATCGCCAACTACATGGGCACCGTGAATCAGGCTGCCGACGTGCTGAGCACCGAAGGTCGCAGCGAATTCCCGCGCACCTTCAACAGCCAGTTCATCAAGGCTCAGGAAATGCGCTACGGCGAGAACCCGCACCAGAGCGCGGCGTTCTACGTGGAAGCCAAACCTGCCGAAGTCGGCATTGCCACCGCGACCCAACTGCAGGGCAAAGAGCTGTCGTACAACAACGTGGCCGACACCGACGCCGCGCTGGAATGCGTGAAGAGCTTCGTCAAACCGGCCTGCGTGATCGTCAAGCACGCCAACCCGTGCGGCGTGGCCGTGAGCCCGGACGCCGAGGGCGGCATCCGTCAGGCCTACGAACTGGCCTACGCCACCGACACCGAATCAGCCTTCGGCGGCATCATCGCTTTCAACCGTGAGCTGGATGCCGAGACCGCCAAGGCGATCGTCGAGCGTCAGTTCGTGGAAGTGATCATCGCCCCAAGCGTGAGCGAAGAAGCCCGCGCCATCGTCGCGGCCAAAGCCAACGTGCGCCTGCTGGCCTGCGGCGAGTGGTCGGCTGACCGCGCTCCGGCGTGGGACTACAAGCGCGTCAACGGTGGCCTGCTGGTACAGAGCCGCGACATCGGCATGATCGGCGCCGATGACCTGAAGGTCGTGACCAAGCGCGCCCCGACCGAACAGGAAATCAACGACCTGATCTTCGCCTGGAAAGTGGCCAAGTACGTTAAGTCCAACGCCATCGTCTACGCCAAGAACCGTCAGACCATCGGCGTCGGCGCCGGCCAGATGAGCCGCGTCAACTCGGCACGTATCGCCGCGATCAAGGCTGAACACGCCGGTCTGCAAGTCGCCGGTTCGGTGATGGCATCGGACGCGTTCTTCCCGTTCCGCGACGGTCTGGACAACGCGGCCAAGGTCGGTATCACGGCGGTGATCCAGCCGGGCGGCTCGATGCGTGATGCTGAAGTGATTGCCGCTGCCGATGAGGCAGGGATTGCGATGGTGTTCACCGGCATGCGCCACTTCCGTCACTAACCAGTCGACGGCCGCACTGAAGCCGGCATCTGCTGCGTTGGAGCCGACCTCGATGATGCTCATTGCCAAAAGGCAACTCCGCTCACCGAGGTCGACTCCGCCTTGCATCTACCGACTTCATTGCGACCTCCTACAGCGTGAAGCGCTTTAGGCTCTAAAAACAGAATTAGCGTCATCCGAGGTTTTTGAAATGAATGTTTTGATCATTGGCAGCGGTGGCCGTGAACACGCCCTGGCCTGGAAAGTGGCTCAGGATCCGCGTGTGCAGAAGGTTTTTGTCGCGCCGGGCAACGCCGGTACCGCGATTGAAGCCAAGTGCGAAAACGTCGCCATCGACGTACTGGCCCTTGAGCAACTGGCCGACTTCGCCGAGAAAAACGTTTCCCTGACCATCGTTGGTCCGGAAGTGCCACTGGTGGCGGGTGTGGTTGATCTGTTCCGCTCCCGTGGCCTGGACTGCTTCGGTCCGACCGCCGGCGCTGCACAGCTGGAAGGTTCGAAAGCCTTCACCAAGGACTTCCTCGCCCGTCACAAGATCCCGACGGCCGATTACCAGAACTTCACCGAGATCGAGCCGGCCTTGGCCTATCTGCGTGAGAAAGGCGCACCGATCGTGATCAAGGCCGATGGCCTGGCCGCCGGTAAAGGCGTGATCGTTGCCATGACCCTGGCCGAAGCCGAAGACGCCGTGCGTGACATGCTCGCCGGCAACGCGTTCGGCGACGCCGGTTCGCGCGTAGTCATCGAAGAATTCCTCGACGGCGAAGAAGCCTCGTTCATCGTCATGGTCGACGGCAAGAACGTCCTGCCGATGGCCACCAGCCAGGACCACAAACGTGTCGGCGACGGCGACAGCGGCCCGAACACCGGCGGCATGGGTGCCTACTCCCCTGCCCCGGTGGTCACCGCTGACGTGCACCAGCGCGTGATGGATCTGGTGATCTGGCCGACCGTGCGCGGCATGGCTGAGGAAGGCAACGTCTACACCGGTTTCCTGTATGCCGGTCTAATGATCGACAAGGCCGGCAATCCGAAGGTCATCGAGTTCAACTGCCGCTTCGGCGATCCGGAAACCCAACCGGTGATGCTGCGTCTGCAGTCGAGCCTGGTGCTGCTGGTCGAAGCCGCTCTGGCGCAAGCGCTGGACAAGGTTGAAGCACAGTGGGACCCACGTCCGAGCGTCGGCATCGTTCTGGCCGCTGGCGGCTACCCGGGCGACTACGCCAAGGGCGCAGCGATCAACGGTCTGGACACCGCCGCCAGCCTGGAAGGCAAAGTCTTCCATGCCGGCACCGCGCTGAAAGACGGCAACGTGGTCACCGCCGGTGGTCGCGTACTCTGCGCCACCGCCATGGGCGCCAGCGTGAGCGACGCCCAGCAGCAGGCCTACAAACTGGCGGCGGCGATCGACTGGGAAGGTTGCTTCTACCGCAAGGACATTGGCTACCGCGCCATTGCCCGTGAACGTGGCGAAACCCAGGAATAAGCTGCACATCACGCCCGGCGGGGAATGCCGTTCCTTGCCGGGCTGTTCCGCCGTCGCGCATCGTTATATTCTGGCATCAACCTACGAAGGGATTTCGCCGTGCGCTGGCTCAGGATTGCCATAAGCTTCACCGTCACGTTGCTGACCTTGCTCTGCATGCTCCCGGCCCAGGCCGCGCAAGGCAGTGGCTGGTCGGTATTGCTCGACGACCAGGGCAATCTGCAACTGAGCGACATTCGCTCGGCTCGCTACACCAATCAATTCAGCCCCATCGAACTGGACCGCCTCACGGCCGCCGAGCCCGATGGCGCACTGTGGCTGCGTTTCAAACTGGCGCCGGGCAAACACGAACAGGTGCTGCGCATCTTTGCCCCGGACCTGTCGCACCTCAATCTCTATGTGCTGGACGGCGACCAGCTGATCGAGCAACGCGACACCGGCACCCGCCAGCCCCAGGCTGAACGGCCATTGCCGAGCAGCGACTTCATGCTGCCGCTGCCCCAGAGCAACAAACCTCTCGATATCTACCTGCGGATGGTCTCCGACCACCAGTTACGCCCGCATATCACGCTGCAATCAGCCGTGATGAGTGCGGCCAACCAAAACCAGACATTGATTTTCGGCCTGTTGTTCGGCTGCCTCGGCATGTTGTTGCTGCACAACCTGGTGCGCTACGCCTATTCCCGTTCGCGCAGCAGCCTGTGGCTGGCCATTTGCGAAGCTCTGCTGGCGCTCAGCCTGTTGTTGCTGCTCAACCTCGCTGGTCCCTGGTTGCCGAACTGGCATGCGATCCAGACCCCGGGCGCCTACCTCGCGCTGTTGCTGACCGCCCCGGCCGGGCTGATGTTCGCCTTGCGCTTCTTCGCCCCGCTCGGTCCGCACCCGCTGAACAAACTGCTGCTGGGCGACATTCTGTTCATCGTGACCTGCAGCCTGTTGCTGTTGTTCGTCAACACCCTGCCGCTGAACATCATCACCTATGCGCTGGTGGCCCTGGCCGGCCTGAGCATGCTGTTCGTGGCGGTCTATCACTGGCAGAAGGGCTATCGTCCGGCACGGCTGTTTGTCGCGGCAATGGTGGTGTTCAACATCGGCACGCTGATCATTCTGCCGGCGCTGCTCGGGTTGACCCTGGTTGCACCGCAAGGCTTGATCATGACGCTGATGGCGTTCATTTGCGTCAGCGGCCTGTTGATGAGCATTGCCTTGGGCGAGCGCCAGCGCAGCATCACCGAAAGCCGTTTCAGCATCAGCCGCGACCTCGCCGCGAGCAATGCCGAGATCAACGCCAAGGCCGAATTCCTCGCCAAGATCAGCCACGAAATCCGCACCCCGATGAACGGCGTACTGGGCATGACCGAGCTGCTGCTGGGCACCCCGCTGTCGGTTAAACAACGCGATTACGTGCAGACCATCCACAGCGCCGGCAACGAACTGCTGACGCTGATCAACGAGATTCTCGACATCTCCAAGCTCGAATCCGGGCAGATCGAACTGGACGACGTGCAGTTCGACCTCAACGCCCTGATCGACGATTGCCTGAGCATCTACCGCGCCAAGGCCGAACAGCAGAACGTCGAGCTGATCAGCTTCATTCAGCCGCAGGTGCCGCGCGTGATCAGCGGTGACCCGACCCGCTTGCGCCAGACGCTGCTGAGCCTGCTGGAAAACGCCCTGAAAAAAACCGACGAAGGCGAAGTGCTGATCGTCGTCGCCCTCGACGAGCGCAGTGTCAAACCGCGCCTGCGCATCGCCGTGCAGGACAGCGGCCAGCCGATGGAGCCGGAGGAACGCGAAGCGCTGATGCACGCCGAACTGCACAGCAAGCATTTCCTCTCGGCCAACCGCCTGGGCGGCAACCTCGGACTGGTGATCGCACGGCAACTGATCCGCCTGATGCACGGCGAATTCGGCATCAAGAGCGGCGCCAGTCAGGGCAGCACGTTGTGGCTGACCTTGCCGCTCGATCCAGATCGCCTCGAACACCCGACTTCCGATCTCGACAGCCCGTTGCAAGGCGCGCGCGTGCTGGTGGTCGACGACAACGACACCTGCCGCAAAGTGCTGGTGCAGCAATGCAGCGCCTGGGGCCTGAACGTCAGTGCCGTGCCGTCTGGCAAGGAAGCGCTGGCGCTGCTGCGGACCAAGGCGCACCTGCGCGACTATTTCGATGTGGTGCTGCTCGATCAGAACATGCCCGGCATGACCGGCATGCAACTGGCCGCGAAGATCAAGGAAGACCCGAGCCTGAACCACGATATCCTGCTGATCATGCTCACCGGCATCAGCAACGCGCCGAGCAAGATCATCGCGCGCAACTCCGGGATCAAGCGCATTCTCGCCAAACCGGTGGCTGGCTATACGCTCAAGACCACGCTCGCCGACGAGTTGAACCAGCGCAACAAGGGCCAGGTGGTGTTCCAGCCGCAAGTGGTGACGCCGTCTACGGCAGCCAAGGTGCCGAGCGATTTCCGCATCCTTGTCGCCGAAGACAACACTATCTCGACCAAAGTGATTCGCGGCATGCTCGGCAAACTCAACCTGCAACCGGACACCGCCAGCAACGGCGAAGAAGCCCTGCAGGCGATGAAAGCCCAACGTTACGATCTGGTGTTGATGGACTGCGAAATGCCGATTCTCGATGGTTTCTCCGCGACCCAGCAACTGCGCGCCTGGGAGGTCAGCAACCAGCGCATCCGCACACCGATCGTCGCGCTGACGGCGCACATCCTCGCCGAACACAAAGAACGCGCACGTCAGGCCGGCATGGATGGGCACATGTCCAAACCCGTCGAGTTATCGCAGTTGCGCGAGTTGATCGAGCATTGGGTGGCCCAGCGTGATCAGCAGAACCGAACGGCGTCGACCTTCTGAATCGCCCGTTGGCGGGATGCAATCGACGCTCGAGTGCACCCGGTGAGCTGGGCGAGACGGACACCACCGCGGCCTGCGCTGCCATGAGTTCTGTCACGCCTCAATCGCTGCTCGACTGATAGACTCCATCCCCACACTCTCCTGCCGCGAGCCGACACCATGCTCCATGTGCTGTTCAGCGTTTACCTGAAGATGCTGGTGCTCTACAGCCCGTTCTTCGTATTGTCCTGTTTCATCAGCCTGACCCGTGGTTATTCGCGCAAGGAACAACGACGCCTGGCCTGGAAGGTGGCGTTGGCGACGCTGGTCTCCAGCGTGTTGCTGTATCTGTTCGGGCGGGTGATTTTCGATGTGTTCGGCATCACCGTGGATGCTTTTCGCATAGGTGCCGGCAGTGTGCTGTTCATTTCGGCACTGGGCATGGCACAGGGAAAACCGGCGGTGCAGGCCGATAACGTGCAGCAGGACGTGACCATCGTGCCGCTGACCATTCCGTTGACGGTCGGCCCCGGCACCATCGGTGCTTTGTTGGTCATGGGCGTCAGCCAGCCACACTGGGACGACAAACTCACCGCGATCATGAGCATCGCACTGGCCAGCTTCACCGTGGGCGTGGTGCTCTACCTGTCGAACCGCATCGAGCGGATCCTCGGCGATCAGGGTTTGCAGATTGTCAGTCGGCTGATGGGCTTGTTTGTCTGTGCCTTGGCGGCACAGATTATCTTCACCGGTATAAAGGGTTATCTGGTGCCCTGACGGCCGGGATCGCGGATAACGGGTGCACAACAAAACGCCGCGAACGACAGGGTTCGCGGCGTTTTGCTGTCGGACGACCTTACGCGGCGATCGCGGGTACCGCCGTCAGATCCTGCAGCGTCATGCTTTTCGAACGCCCTTCACCAGCCAGCAAACGTTGCACCCACGTCGATACCGCATGGGATTGCTGGTGATTGAACGCGAGGAAAACCTCGCCGCGCAACGCCTCGTCAGCAGAACAGACATCACGCAAGATCAGGCAATGCTCACTGTCTGGATCAATGATCAGCAGATGTTCCCGGACGATTTCGAAGAGCAGTTTTTCCGGCGCATCGAACTCCCAGATCAACTTGCCAGGCACCGCTGGCACTTCACCCGACGCGTGCCGGCAATCAATGATCAGCGAATCAAGCCTGCGCCAGGCGGCCCGCGATAGCCTGCAGGTCACATGCCCCTGCCCCAGCCGCAGAACCATCAAAGAGACGTCATCGGGAATCAGCGGCAACAGATCATCCACACGGTCCTGTGCCTCAATGGTCACCACCTGAGCGTTGCGCTGGAAGTAGTTGAATCGCCCAAGGCCGTGCATGCCCGGATAGGTCTGCACCGTGCCCGCGGCAGGCTCGTGGAGCAATACCGTGGTTGCCCCCTCGCGGGATGATTGATGCTGTGTACCGAGCAGAACAACATCCAAAGGCAGCGCTTTGCCGACAACGCGCACCAGCCTGGCACCCTGCACGTCATACCATTGCAGACTGTCCGGACCAGACTCGACGAAAACGAAATCTTCGTGATCGACGTCGTTCAACAAGGTTTGCAGGCGTTCGAGCAGCGGACCGCCCTGCGCAGTGACCCAATGTCGATTGACCCCACTGATGACTTCAGACTCCTGATAGCGAAGGTTCAGCAATACGCCTTCCACCGTAGTGCCCGCTAACCCCGAGCCGTCGACGCGCACCTCGGCAAATCGCCAGTCAGCCCATTCCGGCACAGGTGCAGGCAGAGCGTCGGCGTGCAACAACTGCGCACCTGCGCCAAAAGCCCGCTCAAGATTCTGCGGATCCATGAGTGGCTGGCTCCAGATCGCTCCGCTCGAGAGGTCAAACACCCAGCACGCCTGGTTATCGGGTGTGACGCCGAGCAAACGTACTTCCTTGTCGCGCCCCATATCGCACAGCAGCAAGCGGTTGTTCACAAACCAGGCCGACAGGTTGCCGTCACCGGCGACGTTGCGTAAACCGACAATCGCAAAACCGTTCGCCGCATAACGTTTGGCGATTGATTCCAGCGCCAGCCACCATTGCGCTCGATCCTGCAGCCATCGCTCATCAAGGCCAGCCAGCAGCACATCGCCTTGCGCGGTCAGATTGAAGAAACGCCCCTCGTCATCGAGTAGCAGATACCCCCCGTCAACAGCCACCACCTGCGTCAGTCCTGCCGGCTCGATCCAGCGTTTCGACCATTGCGCCTGGCCCTGCCTCACGGTTCGCTCCTGCCGGCAAAGCGTCTGGTCGATGCGGTTGTAGATGAAGAACACATCGGCGGTGTCCGTCATCGGCATCAGCATCAAGTCGCCGAGGTGCTTGATCGAGTCTTTCCAGCCGCGGGCATGACGAGGCAGCGGCTGGGGATGAATCAGCAGTCGATCGGCGCTGCGGATCCAGACCATATCGCGCTTGCCCGGATCGAATGCCCAACACACGGAAACATAGGCCGCCGGTTGCCACTCCACCGTAGTCACACCATCTTTTTCGGGATGGGAACGGGCGATCAGGTAATTGCCCAGCACCGAGGGCCAATCGACCAGCGTATCGCTGGCAAACACGGTGGCTTGCAACTCGCGATGCTGACCGTAAGTCACCGAACCGAGCAATAACTGTCCGTCGTGGATCAGGTAACCGAATTCACGCGGGGCATGGGCAGCGCTGACCGTTTGCACAAAATGAATCACGCCGTGGGCATCGACCTGGAATTTGTCGAGCAGACTGTCCCCCTCCAGCAATACACGGAAGCGATGTTTGATCAGTCCGCTGAGCGTATCGACCTGCCAGATGTCGTAGCTGTCCGCCACGTAAAAGTACGCGTAACCGTTGACCACCAGCGCCAGCTGGGCCTCATCGGTTTCCCCGGCGCCTTCGTTGCGAATATAGAGAAAGCGCTCTTCGTGCGCGTCATACCACCCTGTGACGTACCGGGGTTGTTGCGGTGACTCGAATGGGATTGGCCACTGATGAATCGGCGTGTAGGGCAGCAGCAAACGATGCTCGTTGGCCAACATCTTGTAGTGCGTCAGCAACGCCTGCTCATCCAGCCCGGCAGGCGCACTCTGTTCGATGATCGCCAGCTGACGCCTGACCTGATCAACCTGGAACAATTGCTGATCGGCTATACGCAAGCGCAGCGTATGTCGACCACGGCCGGACAGCTTCAGGTGCACATTGCCGATGTACAGCTCACCGAGTTCGACGCGGATATCCGTCACACGCGCCCATCCGGCCTCCAGCACCCAGCTGCATCGGGTGCCACTCGGCGCTTGCAATTCGATGTCATAACCGCGGCTCAGCGCCAATGTGCATGAAGCGCCGGCTCCGCAAATACGGTAGGACACCTTGCCCTCCCAGATACTCGGCAGCGACGGCGCCACCAGGACCCGTTCGACGGCATCCAGCTGCACCTCGATGACAGTCTGGCGATAGTCGGCATACAACCGATGCAGGATGTATTCGCAAGGAAAGGAATAAAACGAAAAACGAAACAGCCAATTGCCGTTCTTGTTCTTTTTTTCCAGACGTCGCGCCGTATCGAAACCGCGGTCGTCGCGCAGGTTGCCAAATGGCAGGGCCTTGTATTCATAGCCATAGCAAGTCTGCGGTGTACATGGCAAGACGATGGTCTGTTTGGCTGGAGGGGTAAACACGATCTCGCCCGGCAGTTTTAACTGCTGACGAATATCAATCGCCCGGTCGTAGTCGAGGTCGTAGTCCGTCACGCCGATGTGATCACGCAAAGGGTAGAGTTTGGGACTGTCGAGGCGCAGTTTGCCATTGGCCAGATCAATACTTTTGACCAGCAGCGAAGGCGGCACAATCCAGGCGCCCAGGCGAGCGTCGAAGTGAAAGCCGATCCCGCGATACGCATGTTCCATGTCCGCGAAAAAGTTACCGACGGCCTCCGCATCACGTGCAATGCCGGTAAAGCCCTGGGCGAGCGCAGCGAACCCGACCGCCAGACCGCCGAGGATGACCCCCGCGCCCCCGAGCACGGCCGCAGCGGTTGAGGCGCCGGCCAGTGCCGCTCCGATCCCCCCCGCCGTCAAGGCCAGGCTGGCTGAGTCAAAGGCCAGTTGGGTGCCGAACTGTGCCTTCTCGACCTCATCTTCGGCGGTCGCCAACTGGTAGACATCAAAACCAACGTTGGCCAGCCCCAGCACGGCGCCGACACCTTCATTGGCAGCGTGACCCAGCGCTTCGCTGACCACCGGCCCAACGGTGCGGGCAATGACCTTTTGCTCATTCAGCGCCGTGCGCACCAGGCGAATCAGCCCCACGACATCCACCACGTTGCCATGCACCAACTGTGCATAGTTGACGTAGCCATGCAGACGCACAGCCGTGGTCAGTGTGCGCGCCTCCCCTTCCCGTCCGCGCAATGTGTTCATCAAGGCCTGAAGAGTGAAGCCGGCGTTAAGGGTATGCACACTGCCGGCTTCGGTGGGATCCACCCCATGAGCGGTCCGCTGCGGTTTGCGCGCCAAGGTTGAGAACTGCCCGGACAACCAGGTTTTGATGCGCAACAGACGGTGATCCTCACTGAGCACCTCGACCACCTGCGCAGGATTTGACGGATTGATGAGACTCAGTCGGTATGAGCCTTCAGGCGTCACTTGCAGCGTTTCGAACAACGGCACCAAAGGCGTCGCCCCGGCGTGCAGTTTTTGCAAGGCCGCTGTGGCGGCGGCGATCTCCTGGCCCCACCAATGGCTGTCCAGTCCGAGCAGGCTCGCGCCCAGGTGGGCGTTTTCGATCAGCGATCGGCCGTGCGCGCTATTAAGACGCTGGCGAAGGCTGCCTTCCGGTTGTTCCGGCAACGGTTCATTACTCAACAATGTGCCCGCCGTTATCGCGCCGGACAATGGCCAGGATGAGATCCGCTCGGCGTGCAGCTCTGCCAGATTGAACTGTGGCCGCGTTTCGTCACCGTAAGCTGCGTAATAACCGGCCATCTTCTGACGCACGAAAAAATGCTCGAGCGCTTGCTGGAACTGGATGGCGTCGCTGAACCCGAACAGGCCAAAGTTGGGATCATAGAAGTGATAAGTGGTCACCCCTCCCGCCACGGTTTTAGCCGCGAGCATCGAATGGTTGTCCGAGTTGAGCATCAACATCCGGGGGCCGCTGCGACTCTCCAGAGCGGCGCTGATTTGCGTGAGGTCGGCATGGCCCAGCGGCGTACCGACGTCACTCAGTGCGATACCGCGCAGTTCCTCCACCGCGTGCTTGAAAGCGATCGAATCGTTCTTCCCTGGCTCGATCACCGCCAGAAAAAAGCGTTCGCGTAATTGCTGGAGGGCTGGGCTGCCCTCGGTAAGGGCCGCGCTCATCAGCAACGCCAATGGGTAACACCGCCCGCCAATGGCCTCGCCGCGACCACCGAGCAAGAAATCCTGAGGCACCGCTGCGAAACTGCCGAAGTCGAACGAACCGAGCAGGCGATCGGTTTGCTCGTTGATCTGCATGCGATGTTCAAGTGTGGCGACGTGTTGGATCTGCCCGACCTGCCGCCCCCACTGGCGCTGGGTGTGCGCATCCTTCAAGGCGCTTTTCTTCAGCGCCAGTGCCCCCACGGCGCTGGTTGGCAACAGGTCAGCCGCCAGACCGTTCAGGAACGCCCGATCCTGTCGCTGATACAGATGTCGCTCGATGACCGCGTAACGATTGGAACCCCCCAGATCACGAACCTGGTTGGCGAGGTTGTCCAGCTCCCCCGTGCGCGCCAGGAACGCCTGACCGTGCAGCGAGTCGGCTCCAATCAGTGCGCCGAGGGCCAGTCGTTGCAACGGGGTAATCTCGTCAAGACTGAGCTCACCACGGCCCATCCCGACCAGCACTTCATCCAGCCCCAGCGCTTGCGTATTGGCGACACTGAGAAACGGCGGAGGCAGCGCACTGGCTGGCTGTTGCCTGATCAGCTGGCGTTCGGCGTAACTCAACGGCAATGGATGCTCAAAGATGACAGGGCCATCATGACCAAGGCGCATCGCCCTGATAAACGGCTCGCCAAGGGTATCGACCAGGTGCTGCAAGACGTCCGTCAGCAATACGGTGCGGCCTTCGATTTTTGGCCATCCCTGTTCAAACACCAGGGTCGAGCCCTTGAGCAACTGCCCAATATCACCCGCATAACGGGTTTTATATTCACCGCTACTCCAGCGCTGGCGCTCTGTCTTGAGCCATTGCTCAGGATCGGTTTCGTTGTCTTTCCAGGAGTGGTCCTGCTCCTCTTCGGTATCGCGATTGATTGTCCCAAGGGCAGAGATCGGCGTATCCGCGCGAAACACCTGCGCATCCACAGGGGTAAAGTGAGTTCTTTCGTAATCGCCCATGCTGTCGCGCATGGCGCCGGGTCCGGTCAGGTAGATGGTCAGTTCGCTTTGCAGGCGAATGCCGTCACTGAAGTGACAGGCTGCTGCATGGGCCAGAAACGCTGCAAAAATTTCCTGCTCTGCGGGCAGTTCGCCCAGAGGGCCATAGAATTTCTCTAACGCCTCATTTGCCAGCTCTGACATACGCTCCCTGTCACTCAACGCAACTCCTCGCTGCACCGCTAAACGGGCCGTGGCATCAATCAAGTCATAGCTCAAGCGCAATCGCTTGATCAGCGATTGCAACATCGCTGCGCCGGGGTGAGCCATCAAAAATGCATTGCTCATCGACCCCCCTTCAGCAACAGCCCTCAGCGCAAAAGGTCGGACCAGCCGATCTGCCGGAGGCTGAAACACCTCGCCCATGGCGGGATGGCTTTTGGCGAAGGTTTCGATTGTCGAACGGTGCTCGAGAGGGATCTGTTCCAGATAAGGCGTATAGCGCTGACGCAGCGCCTGACGTCCGGGCATCCAGTGCGGATTGTGATCGAGCATCAGTTGCAAGACGCCGGCGCGGGCCGGCGGTTGAAGGCTGCCCATGTCAACACCGGCGAGATGCTTTCGCAGCGGTGGCAGGTTATCCACATCGGCGTAACTGCCACCTTCGCGGTACAGGACCTCGGCACGCACCACATCGGACGCCGCCGCCAGATTGCCGCGCAAACGGGTCTCGCGTTCGTAGATGTCTTGCAATTGCAGCGGTTCTTCGCCGACATCAAGATCGCGCAACTGCAGGTCGGCTCCCGCGAGTGCCTGCACGCTGTCACGATTGCGCTCCCTGAGCAGTTGCAACGTTGCGCGGTCCTGGCCGTAGGCCTCGACCAACAACGCGATGCGTGCTTCATCAGCCGACTCGCCGCCTTCAACGGCAGCATTGATGTGGGCGTACATTTGCTGCTTCAAGACGATCGCGCGCTCTTCGTAGAGAGTGGCCAACGCACTTTCATCAATGACTTTTTCACCAACCTGTGCGAGCGCATCGGCCTTGGCCGCCTCGACAATCAGCTTGTTGGTCTGGTGGGCCAGCAGTGCATCACTGTCATACCAGAGATTGAGTGCATAACCTTGCCCGGCAAGCACCTGGCGCCAGACGTAGAGGTAATCGCGCTGAATGTCACCAACACCACCACCGAGCCAGACAAAGTGCAGCGTTTTCGCAACAGGTGTCGGCGCGGTTTTGAGCAGCGCAGCACTCGACTGAACACGGGACTCGAAGTGTTCGACCTGATGGTAGATATTCGTTAGCCGGTCATTCGTGACAGGCTGCTCCGTACCGCGCTTTACTCGCCCCGGCGCCAGCAGCAGGGCCAGGGTCTGACGCAGCAGGGCCAGCGGTTCAAGTATTCGTGCGGAGTTTTGGGGGTCGACACAAGCGCTGTAAAAACGCAGTACGGCATCACTCAGTTGGTTGTCGGCTTGCAGTTCAAGAGCCTTTTTAAGGTCGGCCAGATCAAACAGACTGGCAAAATCGAACTCTTTATCCTCGGATGTTTTATTACTCTTCATAAACCGGGTCTCAACGAGATAATTGAGCCAACACGCTAACTACCATCAACTTCAGGCTCAAACCGGATTACATTCAAATATTATCGTGCGTCGCCAATTGCAAGCGCCCATGTCAGCAGACACATGGACATTTATAGACCGTCTGTTACGCACAACCGACAACCCCAACAAACAATAACTATTGCCTGACAACCGATAATTTTATAAACAAAAGAGCCGCCAATAATCTGTTGGCGGCCCTGCCATTTAAATTTTGATTTATAAATCAGATTATTTCTTTGATCACCGCGCCCAGCGTAACAATGGCTTCATCGCCCTGTGCCCGTGAGTAAGCCTGCAGCCACTGTTCAATGCTCAACGTGCACTGTTTGCCTTCAATGGTGACGGCCAGGGCCATGGGCATTGGCGACTCGCCATCCTGCGGATCGACGCCCCGCACTATCAAGCTGTGGGCATTGTCCGGGTCACTGAGTACCAGATGCCCGGCGACCCGGGACATCAGCAGATGTCCGGCTTCAGGTAAATCCAGAGTCAATAAGTCTGCTCGCGGCATCTCGAGCCCGGAGCTACGCCGTGGATTGACCACAATACAATCGAGGCGCTGCCAGACGGGTTCCGATAGCCGATAACGGGCGGCCTGCGCGCCGAAAGTCAGAATCAACTTGTCGACCCCATCAGGCAACATTGGCAGCCAATCCGTTACTTCGTCGTTCACTTCAAGCGACAACACGTCACCTTCACGATGGGCGTAACTGCCTGGCAGCCAGAGATCCTCCGCGGATCCGCGGCTGAAGATCAACCCGTCCACCGGATCGAAAAGCAAAGGCACCGTCTCGTTGAGGGTTCCCAGAAACTGCGGGGACTGCCCATCGGCTCGCCCCGCGATCTCGAAAACGCGATCCAGTGCCGGCACGTAATACTTGTAGCGATCCGGAACACTGCCCAAGGGCAAAAACGCGGCGTGGGGCTGCTCGTGCACCAGCGCTCTCAAGCGAGCCCGCAATGCCTCGGGTGATTCGCTATACACGTACGACCAGGCATTCTCGACACCGACGATACGCGCGGGCTGATGATCGCGCAGTTGCAGATTCACCCCTTCGCGAGTGCGGCCCACCAAACCTTCGCCATCGGCCGACACCTGACTGAATGTCCATTGCGGCCAGACTTTTTCCGCGTTTGGCAATGAGTCGGGATGCAGCAGCCGCTGACCGTCACCAAACACCTTGCGCAGTGCATCGAGCGGCATCAGCGGCTGGCGCAGGATTTGCCCTGCGGCAACGTCCAGCAGCCAAACGGCCTGCTCATCCGGAGTCCGCCCCAGCAAGGCGAACTCCTTGCGCTCGCTGCCACGAGCCAGCACGACCTTTTCCCCCATGCACCACACCGCCAGCAACGCATCGCCGGATGCACCGGCCAGGCCGAGGATCGGAAACGGTTCCGATTTATAGGCCTTGGCCAACGCCGGTAGCGCGCTCAGCCAATCAGGATTGCGTTGCAGCCAGTGCTGCCCCAAACCAAAGAACCTCAACACGTGCTCGTCGATTTCGGACTGCCAGTTATTGGCTTTGGCGCTCAAGTCGATCTCGAAAAGCCGGCCATCGGCGCGAGTGGCAATATAACGATCCCCTGCCCGGGTGACCTCGACGATGTCCTTCGCGATGACCTGATTGAAGAAGTAATCGGTTCTGAGTTCGATGCCATGACTGAGCGTCTGAGTGTCTTTACTGTAAAAAATCAGCGCGGCTTCCGGATCCGTTACCTTGGGCATGAGCATGACCATGTCAGGCGCACTGCCGTGTTGCGCGCGAAAGTATCGCTCATGGCCGGTGGCAATCCAGGCGCGTTCCAGCAACACGTCAAAAGAGTAAGCGTGCGCGTGAACAAAGGGAGTGTATGACCAAATGCTGATCGCCGGTGCCATGCCTGGCGTTCCGTCCGCGAAAGGGCGAGCCTTTTTCAGACGGTGCCGCAGAAAAGAGATTCTGCTTCCGTCTTCGGGCTTGAGGCTGGAGCCCTCAAGGCCGGGCGACCACATTTTGATATCCAGCAACGTCACATTCAGTCCGCTGATCTGGAACGTCAGTGTGGTCTCGACCTTGCTCGCGGATGCCTGCTCACGCAACTGCTGCGCGATATGCAGACTGCCGTCCGCCTGTTGGGTGAAACTCGTAATCCTGGTGCCCAGGTCAAGGCTGAGCAGACGATAGCGACGCACGACGGTGCCGGTCAGCGCATCAACCTGCCATATCGTCCCGTGATCGGGGTGATAGAACCACGCATGAGTGGCGGTCGCCGCGCCCAACACCAGGCCGCGATTGACCTCGACAGGCAGATTGCGGGCAAACAGCAAGCGCTCCTGCCGCGTGTCGTAATAAGCCGTAGTGAGCACCGGCGAGCGGGCTGGATTGTAGGGCACTTCGAATCCGTTCAGGGTCACATAGCCCTGCGCCAGACGCCTCTCGCCAGCCCGTTTGCGCAGATGAACCAGAACCTTTTGCAGGGTGTTTTGCTCGTCCTGCAGCGTGACCGAAACCAGGCGCAAACGGCGCGCCTGCCAGTCGACCTGGAACAGCTCGCCGTCAGCCAGTTCGATCAAGCCGTCGAAACCTATAACCAGCATACCGTCGACACTCAGTGTGCGAGCATCGTGGCCTGCCGATAAACGCTCGCCCGCCTGCGGTGGCGAAGCGTTGAACACAACGCGTTCGATATTGACCCATGGCGCACGGACCACCCATTTGGCACTGCCTTGAAACTTCACGGCGACCAATCCGGGGGTGAGTTGCATCTGGTATTGACCGGCGACAGCAACGATTTCGTAGGAGATTTTTGCGTGCCACTCTTTAGGCAGCTCTGGAACCACCAACTGACGAACCTGATCGTCGAGTCGCACGCTGATTTTCGTTGTTTTACAGAAGGGATGCAGCTTGTAGAGGATGTGCTTGAACGATGGCGTGCTGTGCAGATACACCTGACGGTTGCCTTGCCTGTCATATTCAAGCTTGTCTGCCACTGCGTTGCGCAACTGCGGATATCGGGTATGGATGCCGTTGTTCGAACGGTTGGCCCACACTGCTCCCAGCACCTTCGGCAGCGACGTCAATGCCCACCAGTTCGGCCCGCGTATCTCACTCGCGAGACGTGGCGTCACCCGCTCTCCAGGCAATGGCACATAGTCATAGCCCGAACCTCCCAACTGATACTCGTAACCGAAGTAACAGATCGGTGTGCACGGCAACACCACGGTATGACGACCACCGGCATTGCCCAGCCTGATCACCTCAGGCAGCTCCAGTGCCTGACGAATGTCGACGGCCCGGTGCAGCTGTTTCGGGTCATCGTTGTACTGCGGCAACTCGAGCGCACCGCCCTTCCAGGGGTAAAACTTCTGGCTGTCGAATCGCGCTTCATCGGCTTTCAGGTCGAGGCGCGTGATGACCGCCTCGGGCGGGAACTGCAAGACCCCGTGTTCGAGTGTGTAGGCGCCGTGCTGGTAAGCATTGTAGATGGCGCGCAAATGGTTACCGACGGCGGTCGCCTTGTCGCTGATCTGTCCCAGGTTGCTGGCAATGGCCGATACACCGATCCCGACCCCGAGCAGCGGCACAGACAGAATCGCCGCCGCGGCGCCGGCCGTTCCGCCCACAGTCAGCGCGACCACGTCCAGCCCCAGCGCGGCGATATCGAACGTGAGTTGCGCGGACAACCGCGAGCGCTGCTCATGATTCTCGGCCACCGTCAGCCCATAAACATCGAAGCCGATATTGACGATGGAAAAGCCGACACCGGCCGCCGTGGCGGTGCGGCCCAGCAACCGTCCGGACAGCGACGACTGGCGCACGGCCAGCGCCTGCTCACTGGCCGCGACCTGACGCACCAGATTGATGATCTGCGCGGTATCGGTCAGCACGCCAAAACCCAACTGCGCATAGCTGACATAAACCTGCACTTGCAGCGCAATCGACAACGCCGGTATCTCGCCACCTGCCGCCTGATATTCGCGCAGGCGCATTTCGTTGATTAACGTCTGAATCACAAAAGCGAAACTCAACCGGCTGCCACCGTCGGCTTCGGCCGGAGCGCTCGCGCTGCCTGCAAAGGTCTTCACCAGACGTTGCAGGTGCTGTCTGACCCGGCTCAGACGCGCATCGCTGGTACTGACCGTGCGGCTGTTTTGCGGTTTTTTGACGTCCACCATCGTCACCGAAAAACCAGCCTCCGGGGTCGCCCGCACCGTCTCCAGCAATGGCAGATAGTCACCGCTCAGTTTGTGTTCATCGCGGATGCGCCGGGTGGCTTCATCGAGTTCCTGCGCCCAGTAACGAGCGTCCATTTGCGCCAGGCTGGCTCCCATTCGGGCATTTTCGTTCAGGGAACGGGCACGGCCGAGCGCTTGTTTGGCCCAGACTGACGACGTTTGAGAAGCCGGGTCCTTGGTCTGTAAAAAACTGTCCACACGCAGGCTGGATGAAAGCTGCCGTTCGGCGATCGCGGCGGTGTCCAGTTCGATGACGTTGAAGTGCGCTGCGTCGACATCACCCAAACCGTAAAGCGTGGCCAATGCGTGCTGGCTGTCATTCAGGTAATGCTCCACGCCGAGTTTTAAATCGGCGTGTCCGGCAAAGGTATAGAGCGCAAAGTTAGGGTCATAAAAACGATAGAACGTTTGCTCGCCCACCTGCACGTTGGCGACCAGCAGCGCATGATTACCGGTGTCGAGCAGCAGGACGGTCGGCGCGGTTTTCGCCGCCAGCGTCTGCATCACGCTGTCGAGGCGCTGTAAGCCTCGAGACTCTCCAAAGGCCTTGCCGGACACGTCCTGAAGCTCACCCAATGCGTTCAACAACGCCTGCGACTCAACGTCCTGCGGATGTTGCGCAGCATGACCGACACGCGCGACCAGTGCACGTTCGGCCGGCTCACCGGCCGCCATGGCTGCGCCCATCAACAGCGCCAGCGGATAGCAGCGCCGCCCCGGGTCACCCGTGCCGAGCATCAACAGATCCTGGGGCACCTGCCTGCTGGAAAGCGCCCCGGCCTGGAAAAACCCTTCGCGCACCCGTGCGCTGCGCTTGAGGATCCGGGTGGTGTATTCACGCTGCGCGGTACGATGGATGTGTCCGATGCGCTCGCCCCATTGCTTCAGTGTCAGCGCGTCATTCATCGCCAGCACCTTGAGCACGCGCGACGTGTGCGTGCCGTTCGCCACGCCCCGCGCCAGTGCGGCCTCGAAGGCCGGCGACTGGCGCTCGACCAATACCTTTTCAATCGCGTTATAACGGGCGAACAAGCCTTCATCGGAGGTATCCCGGGCAATGCTCATGACGTTCTGCCAGGCGCCGGCGAACCCGCTGGCATCCAGGCTCGTCGCGCCAAACAGGCCACCGAGCATGACGCGCTGCAAAGGACTCAACTGCTCAGCCAACAGAGAGCCGTGGGCCACGTGCGAAAACAGTTCGTTGAGGTTGCTGGTGGGTTCAGCCCCCAGAGAAACGGGAATCTCACCTGCCGGTTGTGTGCGTATTTGCTCACGACTGTCGAAGTCGATGGAAAACGCTATCGGGAAGTTAATGTCACCACTCAACTTGTCTCTCATTGCGCGAGTGAACGGTTCACCGAGGTCATCAATCAGTTGCTGCAGTACCGAGGTCAACAGCACCGGTTTGCCTTCAATGACCGGCCAGCCTTGTTTGAAGGTCAGCGTATGCTGCCTGAGCAACCCGGCCAACTGACCCACGTAACGTGACTTGAGTTTGCCCGTGCGCCATTTCTCCTGCTCGTTCCTGAGCCATTCATGTTCATCGCCATTCACCGTCCAGCCGGAGATCCGTTCCTCTTCAGTGGAAACGTTATAGCCCTCGACCAGTTTCAGGCGACTACGGATCTCATTGATCTGATCGGGTTGCAGATGCTGTTCGATATACCGGGTAAGCCCTGCGGCAGCCGCCCCCGGTCCGGTAAGGGTGATGGTGCCTCGTGCATCGACGCGTATCCCGTCCTGATAATAGGTCCGGATGGCGTCAATCAATTTGGACGCTGAAAAATGAATCTTGGAATCAGGCAACTTGCCCAGCGCCTGCATTTCATTCACGACGTTTTGAATGACGTCCAGCAAACGCCCCTCATCGGCGAAGTCGATACCGGCGACGATTGATCGACGCTCGACTTCCTGCAGGCAGTCATAATTCAGGCGGATCATCTGCATGTAGGCCATGACCATGGCACTGCCTGGATGGGCGATGAAGTGCGCATTCATTTCCCCGGTGACCGCACTTCCATGAGCCGTTCCCAAGCGCATGGCATCTTGCGGTGCCGCGTGCTCCTTCGGTGCAACGAAGATCTCATGGACACCCGGCTTACTGTGCGCGAACGCCGTCAGCGCCGCGTCGGCAGCAGTGGGAATTTCACCGGTTATCTCCAGGTAACGCAGTGGATCGCGCCCCGGCATCAAAGCCTCGTTGTGATCCAGTAGCAGTTTCAGAATCCCGAGTCGCTGGTTGCCGTTAAAGTCACTGATATCGACAGCGCCCAACTTCTCGGCCAGCGGCGGCAAGTAGTCCATGTCGCTGTAGCGACCACCCTCCAGGTACTCGGCCTGTAACCGCACGACATCGCTCGCTGCCGCGAAGTTGCCACGCATGGCAATTTCACGCTGGTAGACATCTTGTAAGAAGTGCCCGGCAAACTCTTGGCGAACGTCACGTAACTGCAAGTCCGTTGCAACCATTGCCCGATGCGTTTCCAGGCATTGCTGGCGAAAGTTTTCCAATGTCGCCCGATCCTTGCCGTAGGCGCGCACCATCAAGTCAATGCGCGCCTGGTCGGCGTTACCGCGCCATTGAGGTTGTTCCAGGAACGCGAACATCTGCTGTTTCAGCACCCGCGCGCGATCTTCGATCATTTGTGACAACACAGCGGGTTTGCTCAGCGTGTCGCCTCCCGCCTCCATCGCATCCACTCTGGCGGCGTCGAGAATCACCCGGTTCATTTCAAAGGCCAGCAACGCATCGCTGTCGTACCAGAGGTTGAACCGGTAACCCTGTGGTTCGAGGATCTGGCGCCAGATGTTCATGTAATCACGCTGGTTGACGCCGACTTCACTGCCACCGACCCAGACAAAGTGCATGATTTTCGGCACGGGCCGGCCTTCATCCTTGAGCAGGGTTAGCGTGTCCGCCATGCGCGCGATGGACTTGTTCAGTTGCGATCTGATCTGTTTGACGTCCCCTAACACCGGCGTTGTCTTACGCTTGATCAGTAACTCCAGCAATTCCTTGAAGAGCTTCACCGACAGCAGTCTTTCGTTGTGATCGGTTGTTTGCATAGCCCTGTTGTAATGCTCTGACAACGCCGTGTGTTCAGCGCTACCGGTAAACTCACCAAGTGTTTGTTGCATTTGCGAGTAATCTTCAGCGGAAATGAACTCGCGCAACTTATCGTTAGTTTCCATTATTACCTTCCTTGACTAAATAGAATTACCGGAAGGAAATCTATTCTGCAAAAACGGCATATTCAAACCTCAATAAGCTCAAACAATATCCAGCGAAACAACGAATAACACTTATCCCGCCCGCGCGAATGACCCGGCAATATATTTAACTTTCCATTTATCCTGCCACCGCACGCAAAAAGCCGCCAATCAATATGATTGGCGGCTTTTTCATTCAAACTAATTATTCAACTCAAAAGATTAACTGCATGTCACGCCAAGGGAAGTTACTTACAACTTGGCTCGGCGTTTACCGCCACTATTATCAACCAACAGGCTTTTCACCATACCAACGAGGCGTGTAAACCCATGTCTTTCCATCGGCGCGCGCGAACGTGCAAGTGGTCGAAGAACCGATCAGCACCATGGTGCGCATGTCCACTTGGTCCGGCGTCAATTCGCCCAGGGTTGTTGTGCGCAACGTCTGCCCCGGACGCCCGATATCGCGCCCCAGCACCACCGGGGTTTGCGGCACGCGATGGCGGGCGACGATCTCCAGTGCGCGTCCCAGCTGCCACGGGCGGGCACGCGAGATCGGATTATAGAAGGCCAGTGCCAGGTCCGCTTCTGCGGCCAGATCCAGACGCTTCTCGATGATCGACCACGGTTTGAGGTTGTCCGACAGCGACATCACGCAAAAGTCATGACCCAGCGGCGCGCCGGCCTGCGCGGCGGTTGCGAGAGACGCTGAAACACCCGGCAGGATTTCCAGATCGACGCTGTGCCAGGCCGGATCGTTCGATTCATGCAGCGCTTCGAGCACCGCCGCCGCCATGGCGAACACCCCCGGATCGCCGGACGACACGACGATCACCGAACGGCCGGCAGCGGCCAGGCGGAAGGCGTGGCGGGCACGTTGCATCTCTTCGCGGTTGTCGGTGCAGTGTTGCACCTGATCGTCGCGAAACGGGCCGGCCATGCGCACGTAGGTTTCATAACCGAGTACGTCGGTGGCGCGGGCCAATTCAGCCTTGACCGCCGGCACCATCAGTTCGGCAGCGCCGGGGCCGAGGCCGATCACCGCCAGACGCCCGCGCGGGCGACCGATGCTCGACACCTGCAACGGCTGCTCGGCAACCGCGATGGCCAAGCCGTTGGCGGTAACCACGGCAGTCCCGGGCACGGCGGCGCGCACAAGGGCTTCGCTGTCCGGTTGCGCCGCTACAAAGCGCAGCGGCACACCCAGTTCGAGCGCCGCTTCACGCAGGTTCGCAGAGGCGATTTCGCTATCGGCTGCGACCAGACAGGCCAGCGATTGCAGCGCAACTTTCGCCTGCTGCAAGCTGGCGCGTACAGCATTTGCCACATCGTCAACGGCGGCGCTGACCGCCACCGCGACACTGCGTGGATAGATCAATAACTCATCCGCGCTCGCCGCGCGTACGCCGCTGCCAACATGAATGGCACGCTGCGCCTGCGGGTCTTGCGGCAACTGCGCCTGATCCAGCCACGGCGCCGCACCTTCGATGCGTACGCTGTGCCCGGCGAGCAAATCGGAGACGAAACGCTTGCCCGCCTCCAGATCAGCCAACGCGTAGCCACTGGGTGGATTGAGCAGGCAGGTACCAAACCGCAATTCGCCACTGGTGGTAATGGCCGCCGTCACCTGTAATCCGGCAGCAATGTCACGCGCCATGACATTCACCCCGCCCAATCCGCCAAGCAGCGGCACGACGGCGCTGCCGTCTTCGGCCACCGCAAGCACGGCAGGTTCGGCGCCCTTTTCCAGCAGCAGCGGCGCCAGTGTGCGGATGACAATCCCGGCGGCGCACAAGGCAATGATCGGCGTGTCCTGTTGATACAACTCGCGCAGGGTCTCGCCGAACGCCTGATACACCAGGTCGGCGCCCTCGACACGGCCAGCCAGGCCATGGATCTGCGCTGCCGGATACACCTGCTGGATGCGCCGGGCGGTGGCCAGGCTGGCCTGACCGAGAATGACAATAGCGGGGGTGGATTGAGTCATCAGCCTTGCCACCGTTCGCCCGGCACAATGATCAGCGAGAAGTACGGCGAGGACATCGGCTCGACCTGATCCATCGGCACGATCTTCTGGTTGGCCATGGTCGCGCGTTCGACGTACAGCGCGCGCTCGGCCAGGCCCAGCTCTTCGAGCACCTGACGTACTTTGGGGAAGTTGCGCCCCAGCTTCATGATCACTGCCGCGTCGGCATCGGCCAGACGTCGCTTCAATTCTTCGTGCGGCAACACACCGGAAAGCACTGACAGGCTTTGATTGCGATACACCAGCGGCGCACCCAGCACCGAGGCGCCGCCAAGCATCGAGCACACACCCGGCACCACCTGCGCTTCGTAACGCGTGGCCAGCCGGTCATGCAGGTACATGTAGGAGCCGTAGAAGAACGGATCGCCCTCACAGATCACCGCCACATCACGGCCGGCATCCAGATGCGCCGCGACGGTTTCGGCAGCTTCATCGTAAAAATCGCTGATCACTTGTTCGTAGGACAATGGCGCCGGCAGCGCTTCGGTGGTCACCGGGTACACCAGCGGCAGCAGATTCTGCGCCGCTTGCAGGTGCGCTTCGATGATGCCGAATGCGTTGCCTTTTTTGCCTTTGGCCACGAAGTACGCCACCACCGGCGATTCGCGCAGCAGGCGCAGGGCCTTGACGGTAATCAGCTCCGGATCACCGGGGCCGACGCCCAGGCCAATCAAACGTCCTTTGGCCTGCATCATTCGATCTCCGTGGCGAGGGCATTGACGGCGGCGGCCGCCATGGCGCTGCCACCGAGGCGGCCCTGCATGATCACGAACGGTACGCCACGGCTGTCGGCGGCCAGTGCGGCTTTCGATTCGGCGGCGCCGACGAAGCCCACCGGGAAGCCGAGGATCAGCGCCGGTTTTGGTGCGCCGGCGTCGAGCATTTCCAGCAGATAGAACAGTGCGGTCGGCGCATTGCCGATCACCACCACACTGCCTTCCAGGTGTGGACGCCACAGTTCCAGCGCCGCAGCGGAACGGGTGTTGCCCAGCTCACGGGCCAGCTCCGGCACGCTGTCGTCGCGCAAGGTGCAGATCACTTCGTTGTTGGCCGGCAGGCGCGCGCGGGTCACGCCTTCGGAGACCATCCGCGCATCACAGAGGATCGGCGCACCGGCGGCCAGCGCATCACGCCCGGCCTTGCCGGCACCTTCGGAAAACTGCAGACCGTCGACGGCCTCGACCATGCCGCAGGCGTGGATCACCCGCACCGCAAGTTTTTCCAGATCGGCCGGGATGCGCGCCAGATTGGCCTCGCGGCGAATGATCGCGAAGGAGTTGCGATAGATCTCCTGACCGTCGCGGATGTAATCAAGCATCAAGGGGGCTCCGGGAGCGGGCGTCGAGCAGGGTCGCGGCCGCTTCAATAGTAAGGTTGCGTGCGTGCAGCGTGCCGAAACCCGGCAGCGTTGCATCGCGAAAATAGAGGTCGTAATGACCGGGGCTGACCGCCAGCAAGGTGGCCGGTGCACGGTGCGCGGCGGCGCAGGAGCGCGGGCAGCCGGTGAGGTGCACATCCAGTGCTTGCGGCAACAACCTCGCCAGCCGCCGGGCATCCTGCTTGGTGTCGGCCAGTCCTTTGCCGCAGCCGTTGGAGCCGGTGCAGGCAATCAGGTGTGCCAGCGGCTCGCGGGATCGGGTCAGCAGGTTCAGTTGCTCAAACGCCGCCAGGACGGCAGCCGCGTCGGTTGCCTGCACATTCGGTAGCAGCAGACTTTGCCAAGGGGTGAAGCGCAGGCTGCCATCGCCGAACTGGCGGGCCAGGTGTGCGACACCGCGCAGCATCGCTGGATCGAGGCGCCCCAGCGGCGGAACGGCACCGATGTAAACCAGACCCGCGGTGTTTTGCGGATGAACGCCAATGTGCAGATTGTCCGCTGACAGGGGGCGCTGCCAATCGCGGATAGCGGTGATCGGCAGGCGTGATCTCAGTTGTTCGAGAAACGCCAGCAGCGGCAGTTCGTCGAGCAAATGGCGCATACGCGTCTGCTCGGGTCGGGCCAACTCAAGGAACAACTCCAGCACCGCCACCACCAAGGCATGGCCGTTTTCCAGCGACACGGCAGCGATCGCGGGATCCGTCGGACATCCGGCCAGACCGAACGCCAGCAACGTTTCACCGTCGCGTTCGAACGCCGACAACCACAGATCATGGGGATGTTCGAGCATCGCCAGCGCTTCGCCGCCGTCCAGTTGCACGGCGAACTTGGCGCTCAACGCATGGAAACGTGGATGGCTTTGCAGTGTGTCGAGAATCTGTCCGGCCAGTGCACGGGTGTCGAGGCGCATCTGCCGGTCGATGCCGGCGGCTGGGCTGAGCATCAGGTTGCGCACATCGTCGCTGGCAGCAGTGCGTGGCCCGAGATCCGCAGCCAGCAGGGTGTCGATCAGTGCCGCGCTCTGCTGACCGATCCCGCGAATCTGCAGATTGGCGCGATTGGTCGCCTCGATCACGCCGCCGGCGAACTGTGCGCCAGCATCGGCCACTGCATCGGCCTGCTCAGCGCTGATCGCACCGCCATTGAGCTTGATCCGGCAGATGCCGCCGTCCAGCGCCTGGACAATGCGCAACAACCCCGGGCAGGCCGAGGGGCGTAAGGCGGTGGACATCGGGCGTTCGTTCAAGGGGCTGACCGGCTGCGTGGGAAAGGCGCTTCGCGGGCGAAGGCGCGGTATTATGCCTGCTTTGTCCGGCGGCATGAAAAGTCTGCCCGTCGGAACGGCGTGTTTAGAGGAATATAGATGTCACCCTGGCTGACGGTTGTGGGAATCGGTGAAGACGGCTTCAAGGGCCTGGGCAAAAATGCCCGGCGTGCCCTGATGGGCGCCTCGCGGATCGTCGGCGGCCAGCGGCAGCTGGATTTGCTCCCGGTGTGCATCCGCGCCGAGCGGCAGTTGTGGCCGAGCCCGTTCGCCCTCGCCCCGGTGCTGGAGCGGCGTGGGGAGGCGATCTGCGTGCTGGCCAGCGGTGACCCGATGTTTTATGGCGTCGGCGCCAGCCTCGCGCGGCAACTGCCGAGCGACGAGATGCTGATTCTGCCGGCGCCGTCCTCCTGCGCACTGGCCGCCGCGCGACTTGGCTGGCCATTGCAGGACGTGGTGACGCTGTCGCTGGTGGCCCGGCCGCTGGCGGCGCTGAATGCGCCGTTGTCCAGTGGCGTGCGGCTGTTGTTGCTGAGCAACGACGGACAGAGCCCGGCGGCGGTCGCGCAGCTGTTGCGCGAGCGCGGTTTCGGCGCGAGCCGGATGTGGGTGCTGGAACATCTGGGCGGCGACGCCGAGCGGCGCATCGCGGGCAACGCCCATGACTGGGCCAACCCGCCGATTGCCGATCTGAACGTGATCGCCATTGAATGCCGCGCCGACGCACACGCCCCGCACCTGTCGCGGCTGGCCGGGCTGCCGGACTCGGCGTTTCAGCACGACGGTCAACTGACCAAACGCGATGTGCGGGCCATCACCCTCGCCCGCCTCGCGCCAATCCCCGGTGAACTGCTGTGGGACGTGGGCGGCGGGTGCGGCTCGATCGGCATCGAATGGATGCGCGCGCACCCGAGTTGCCGCGCCATCGCCATCGAGGCAGATGAGGGCCGGCAGACACTGATCGAACACAACCGCGATGCACTGGGCGTGCCCGGCCTGCAACTGATTCGCGGCAAGGCACCGCATGCCCTCGCCGGGCTGGATCGTCCGGACGCCGTCTTCATCGGCGGTGGTGTGACCCGTGAAGGCGTGTTCGAGACTTGCTGGGAGCAGCTCAAACCCGGCGGGCGACTGGTCGCCAACGCGGTGACCCTGCAAAGCGAAATCACCCTGATGCACTGGCGGGAACGCCACGGCGGCGAGCTGACGCGCATTCACGTGGCCCAGGCGCAGCCGCTTGGCGAGTTCGACACCTGGCGCCAGGCGCTGCCGATCACGCTGCTCGACCTGGTCAAACCCCGCGATGCGTGACGAGACCGGCGAACAACCCGCCCCCCTGCGCAGCGGGCTGACCACCGGCAGTTGCGCCACCGCCACCAGTCTCGCGGCGGCACGCCTGCTGCTGGGCGGCGTCGCGGCGGATGCCGTGCAAATCGTCTTGCCCAAAGGCAAACAGGTGCAGATGCGTCTGGAGTTCTGCCGATTGACCGCCGACGGCGCCGAGGCCGGGACGATCAAGGATGCCGGCGACGATCCCGACGTGACCCACGGTGCGTTGCTCTATACGCAAGTGCGGCTGATGGCGGAACCGGGCATTCGCTTCAATGCCGGCCTGGGGGTCGGCACGGTGACCCGGCCAGGGCTGGTGCTGGCCGTGGGCGAACCGGCCATCAACCCGGTGCCGCGCAAGATGATCAGCGATCACCTGACCCTGCTCGCTGAAGAAACCGGTTATGCCGGCGGTTTCGAGGTCACGGTCAACGTCGAGGGCGGCGAAGCGCTGGCGCTGAAAACCATGAATCCGCGCCTGGGCATTCTCGGTGGCCTGTCGATTCTGGGTACCAGCGGCATCGTCCGGCCGTTCTCCTGCGCGGCGTACATCGCCTCGATCCACCAGGGCATCGACGTCGCCCGGACTAACGGCTATCTGCACATCGCCGCCTGCACCGGCAACGCCAGCGAAGACACCATGCGCCGGGTCTACGACCTGCCGGAAATCGCCCTGATCGAAATGGGCGACTTCGTCGGCGCGGTGCTCAAGCATCTGCGCAAAGTGCCTGTGGATAAACTCAGCCTGTGCGGCGGCTTCGGCAAGATCAGCAAACTGGCAGCGGGGCACATGGATTTGCACTCGCGGCATTCCAGTATCGACTTGCCGCAACTGGCGGAATGGGCGGCGGCGATTGGCGCCGATGAGGCGTTGCAGCAAGGCATTCGTGAGGCCAATACCAGTCAGCAAGCCTTGGCGATGGCCAGTGCGGCGGGGATTGCGCTCGGTGATGAGGTCTGCCGCCATGCGCTGAATTTCGCCCGCAGCGTGGTACCGACGCAGGTGCAGGTCGAGGTGTTTGCGATTGATCGTCAGGGCGGCATTGTCGGCCACGCCGGAGGTTTTGCATGAAGCGGATGCTGTTGCTCGGCGGTGTCACCGAAGCGCTGGCCATCGCCCGCACGCTGGGGCCAGAACATATTTACAGCCTGGCCGGCGTGGGCCGGGTGCCGACCGACCTGGCCTGCCAGGTGCGTGTCGGCGGCTACGGCGGCGCCGAAGGGCTGGCGCAGTTCATTCGCGCGGAAGGCATCGACCTGCTATTCGATGCCACCCACCCCTACGCCGCGCAAATCAGCCATAACGCCGCCCTCGCCGCGCGCCAGGCCGGCATCCCCTGCTGGGCCCTGCGCCGCCCCGCGTGGCAGCCGCAAGCGGGTGACGACTGGCGCGAGGTCAGCGACTGGGCCGAACTGACCGAAGCCCTCAAACCGTTCCGCCGCCCGTTGTTCACCCTCGGCCGCGAGCCACTGCAACACCTCGACGAAATCCCCAGCGAGCAGTTCTGGACCCTGCGCGCCCTCGACGTCTACCCCGGCAACGAACGCTGCGAAGTCATCGGCGCCCGTGGGCCGTTTCTGCTGGAAGACGAGCGTGCGCTGTTTGAGCGCCGGCAAATTGATGTGCTGATCAGCAAGAACAGCGGCAGCACCGCGACCGAGCCGAAGCTGGAAGTGGCGCGGGAGTTGGGAGTGCCGGTGCTGGTGTTGAAGCGGCCGGTGTTGCCGGGGGTTGATCGGGAGTTTCTGACGACGTCTGAAGTCCTTAATGCACTGCTCACGTCAGACTTTTCCTGATTTCAAATTTATCTGCGAATTAACCGGCTTGTTTTGAGGAAGCAGCCGACTGGTCTTCGCTTCCCCTCGCCCAATACTTCGGTTCCTTTAATCCATACAGGCAGACAACCGCAGAAAAGCGGCTTGCCAGACTGTATCCCAAGGAATACGACCCTGACATGATCGACTTGAACGATCCCATGTATTTTCCGAATGGCTCGACTCGTTGAAAGACATCATCGGCAAAGGCCGAATCATCTCCAGACTTCGAGCAGCCGAACATGGCAACTTTGGCGATTACGGTTTTGTCGGTGACACCGTTTACGAAATGCGTGTTCACTACGGTCCTGGTTACAGGATGTCCTTCACTCGTCGAGACGACGTGATTTATCTGCTTTTGATCGGGGGCGATAAATCGACACAACGGCGTGATATCAAGCGCGCCGTACAAATGGCACATAGCATCGGTAATGAGGAGTAAGTCATGACCGAAAAATTCACCCGTTTCGACGCCGCCGAATACCTCAAAACTCCCGAGGATATGGCGGCGTATCTGGACGCTTGCTTTGACGATGATGAAGGCGATGGCGTACTCATCCGTGCAGCACTGAATGACATAGCCCGAGCTCAGGGCATGACACAGGTGGCACGTGATGCCGGCCTGGGTCGTGAAAGTCTCTATAAAGCGCTGAGCAGCACTGGTAACCCCGAATTCGCAACTATCATGAAGGTCATGAAGGCTTTGGGTTTGAGATTGCACGCCGTCGCGGTTTGATTGATCTGCGACACCAAACCGCACGACGCCTTTTTACTTATCGGCCCTGATCAGGCTAAATAGCCCGCGCCTGATCGCCCACCCAACGGATCTGTCCCATGAACCGACACCGGCTCGCATTTGCCTGGATCGCCTGCTTCGCAGTGCTGTTCAACATGCTCGCCATGCCGATGACCGGGGCGATGGCGCAGGCGGCCAGTTCACCGGCCGAACAATTGCTGTGGAGCAGTTTCTGCACCGGCAGCGGGACGAAGATGGTGGCGATCGACATCGGCGCCACCGATCAGAAGGCCCCGAACAACGACACTCATTCGAACATGCAGCATTGCTGGTGCTGCTCGGGCTCGGCGCCATTGGTGGCGTTGCCGGGTCATACACCGCAGTTGTATTTCGCCCGCTACGAAAGCAATCGCAGCGTGGCGCCACCCTCGTTGCAAACACCGACACCGCGCCAGCAATGGCCGAGCCTCAACCCCCGCGCCTCGCCTCTGGTTTGATTTGTTCTCGCAATTGACCTGCGTATCAAATCGTTCTGGAGAACTGCCATGTTGAACAAACTCTTCGTCATCGCTGCGCTGTTGCTGCCTGCGTGCTTCGCCCATGCCCACGAATACAAGGCCGGCGAGCTGGAAATCGCTCACCCGTGGTCGCAGGAACTGCCGCCCAATGCGCCGACCGTTGCCGCTTACTTTGTGATCAGCAATCCCGGCAAGACCGACGACCGCCTGCTCAGCGTCGATTCGCCGATCACTGACCAAGCGCAGCTGCATGAGCATGTAATGCAGGGCGATCTGATGAAAATGCAGCAGGTGCCCAACGTGGTGATCCCTGCCGGCGGCAAGGTGACGTTCGCGCCGATGGCCTATCACGTGATGCTGCTCAACCCCAAAGACCGCAGCCTGCTCAGCGATGGCAAACGCTTCCCGCTGACCCTGCATTTCGAGAAGGCCGGTAACGTGACCGTCGAGGTTGCCGTGCAGAAGAAGCCAGCGGAAACCAAGACGCACGATCACGCCCAGTAACCGATCCGGCTGACCACGCCCGTGCGCCCGCAACGCGCCGGGGCGTCCAGCAGGCATCGCCAGAGCCAGACTCTGACCCGCGGTAGCTGGATCGCCCTGTTCGCCATGATGATGATCTTCATCGGCCCGCTGATTTCTCAGTCGATGCCGATGGATCAACACGCCTCGACGTCCATGTCGATGAGCATCGACATGCCCGGCATGGATCACGGTGGTCAAGACGCGCAGCCCGGCGCCGAACATTGCCCGCCGCAATCCTCGCACCACGTTCTGTGGGAAAAATGCGGTTATTGCAGCCTGCTGTTCAATTGCCCGGCGCTGACCGGTGGTGGCAGTTTCACCACGTTCAGCATCGCCCACGTCAACACTTTCACCCCGCCCTCCCCGCGCCTGGGTCATGCCCGGCGAACCTTCTTCCCTGGCGCCCGCACCCGCGCCCCGCCCGTCGCCGCGTAAACACCGCACCTTTGATTGCACACGGTTGAAAAGACAGCTCCAGGCTGCCGTCCGTGTCGTTTACGACTGTTTGATGGAAATTGTCATGTCCAGGTTTTCCGCTGTTCCACGTTTGAGCGCAGCTCAGGCGTCCTTCGCGCTGAACGCATCGCGTATTCGTTTCTCGCACGCTACCGCCGTCCTTTGCGGCGTCCTGCTGTCCCCGCTGGTGCTGGCCGATGATCACGCCGGTCACAACGAAGAACTCAGTCCAACGGTGATCACCGCCCTCGCCCCGAGCTCGCCGCTGACTATCGTCACCAATCCCAAGGACCCGCGCCAACCGGTGCCGGCCAGCGATGGCGGTGATTACCTGAAAACCATTCCCGGTTTCGCCCTGGTGCGCAATGGCGGCACTAACGGTGATCCGGTGCTGCGCGGCATGTTCGGTTCGCGCCTGAACATTCTCACCAATGGCAGCATGATGCTCGGCGCCTGCCCGGGCCGGATGGACGCGCCTACCTCGTACATCTCGCCGGAAACTTACGACAAACTCACGGTGATCAAAGGCCCGCAAACCGTGCTGTACGGCCCCGGCGCGTCGGCCGGCACCGTCCTTTTCGACCGAGAGCCGGAGAGTTTCGGTGAACTCGGTACGCGAGTGAATGCGAGTATCCTCGCCGGTTCCCACGGCCGCTTCGACAAAGTCGTCGACGCTGCGGCCGGGGGGCCGTTGGGTTACGTGCGGGTGATCGGCAATACCGCGCACTCCGATGACTACCGCGACGGCAACAATGACATCGTCGCCTCGCGCTACGACAAGTGGAACGGTGACATCGCCGTCGGCTGGACCCCGGACGCCGACACCCTGATCGAACTCACCGCCGGCAAGGGCGACGGCGAGGCGCGCTACGCCGGACGCGGCATGGACGGTTCGCAGTTCCTGCGCGAAAGCCTCGGCCTGCGCTTCGAAAAGTCCAACATCACGGATGTGCTGGAAAAACTCGAAGCGCAGGTCTACTACAACTACGCCGACCACGTGATGGACAACTACACCCTGCGCACGCCGTCCGGCACCGGGATGATGGCCGGGCCCATGGCGTCCAACGTCGACCGGCGCACCCTCGGCGCGCGGATCAAGGCGACCTGGCGCTGGGCCGACATCCAGTTGATCACCGGGCTCGACGCACAGACCAACGAACATCGCCAACGCAGCGCGATGGGCATCGACACCTACAAGGACCTGCCGTACACCAAGGACGCCGATTTCCATAACTACGGCGTGTTCAGCGAAATGACCTGGTACGCCGCCGACCGTGATCGCCTGATCACCGGCGTGCGGGTCGACCGCGCTTCGGCCAAGGATTATCGGCAGACCACCGGTTCCGGAATGATGAGCCGGCCGAACCCGACCGCCGACGACACCCGTGCCGACACCCTGCCCAGCGGGTTTGTCCGTTACGAGCACGACCTGGCTGACAGCCCGACCACCCTCTACGCCGGTTTCGGCCACGCGCAGCGTTTCCCGGATTACTGGGAACTGTTTTCACCGAAGTCCGGCCCGGCCGGTTCGGTGAATGCGTTCGACTCGATCAAACCGGAGAAAACCACCCAGCTCGACTTCGGCGTGAACTACAAAAATGCCGACCTTGAAGCCTGGGCTTCGGGCTACATCGGCGTGGTGCGCGACTACATCCTGTTCGACTACACGCCGACGATGATGGGCATGAGCAGCTCGCGCGCGGAGAACATCGACGCGCGAATCATGGGCGGCGAACTCGGTGCAGCGTACAAGCTCACCGATCACTGGAAAGCCGACGCGACCCTGGCCTACGCCTGGGGCAAAAACAGCAGCGATGGCAAAGCCCTGCCGCAAATGCCGCCGCTGGATGCGCGTTTCGGCCTCACCTACAGCGAAGACAACTGGAGCGCCGGGGCGCTGTGGCGGGTGGTCGCGGCGCAACACCGCATCGACCAGAACAAGGGCAACGTCGTCGGCAAGGACTACGACAAGAGCGGCGGCTTTGGCGTCTTCTCGCTCAACGGCGCCTATCGGATCAACAAAAACTGGAAGGTCAGCAGCGGCGTCGACAACCTGTTCGGCAAGGCTTACGCCGAACACCTGAACCTGGCGGGTAACGCCGGATTCGGCTACCCGGCCAACGACCCGCAAGCGATCAATGAACCGGGGCGCACGCTCTGGACCAAGGTCGACATGAGCTTCTAACAGTCAAATCCCACCCTGTGGGAGCGAGCTTGCTCGCGAAGGGAACGGCACATCCAACATAGATGCAGCCTGATACGACGCCTTCGCGAGCAAGCTCGCTCCCACAAGGGTTGCAGAACAACTAAAAGATCCAAGCCAAGCGGAGCACACGTGATGAAACAGCCCAAACCGAATTTCTACAACCTGGCCTGGCGTTGGCATTTTTACGCCGGTCTCTTCGTCGCCCCGTTCATGGTGATGCTGGCCCTGACCGGCATCATCTATCTGTTCAAACCGCAACTCGATTCACTGATGTACAGCAGCCTGCTCAACGTCCCGGTCGGTCACCACAGCGTGCCCGCCGATGACTTGCTGCAACGGGTGAAAAGCGCCTATCCACAGGGCCAGATCACCCAGTACCTGCCGCCGGCCAACGCCGGACGCAGCGCGCAGTTCGTGGTCAAGAACGCTGACCACGAACTCAACGTGTTCATCGACCCCTACCATGGCGACATCCTTGGCGAGCAGGATGCCAAGCGGAATCTGCAAGCCATCGCCCGCGCCATTCACGGCGAGTTGATGATCGGCACGGTCGGTGATCGCCTGATCGAAATGGCCGCCGGTTGGGGCGTGGTGCTGGTGGTGTCGGGGGTGTTCCTGTGGTGGCCGCGCGGTCAGGCCGCGGGCATTTTGTGGCCTCGGCTGAACAGCCGCTGGCGCGTGTTGTGGCGTGATCTGCACGCGGTCACCGGGTTCTGGGGCGCGGCATTGCTGCTGGTGATGCTGCTCAGCGGCATGACCTGGACCGGGTTCTGGGGCAAGCAGTACGCCCAGGTCTGGAACGTGTTCCCCGCCGCCATGTGGAACAACGTGCCGACCTCCGACGTCGAGGCCGGCAGCCTCAACAACGCCGCGCGCCAGACCGTGCCGTGGGCGATGGAAAACACGCCGATGCCGATGTCCGGCGACCATGCCGAACACATGGCCCACGGCGCCATGCAACACGGCCCCGCTGCGCCGGCCATCAGCCTGCAAGACGTGCAGAACATCGCGATTGAACGCAAGGTCGAGCCGGGCTACAGCATCACCCTGCCGAAGACCGCCACCGGGGTATTCACCATTGCCGTGTTCGCCGATGACCCGCGCAACGACGCCACCCTGCACGTCGATCAATACACCGGCAAGGTGCTGGCCGATGTGCGATTCGAACAGTACGGCGCGGTGGCCCGCGCCACGGAAATCGGCGTGATGCTCCACGAAGGCAAGATGTTCGGCACCTTCAACCAGATCGTCGTGCTGCTGATCTGCCTGATGATTCTGCTCAGTGCCGTCAGTGGCGTGGTGATCTGGTGGAAGCGCCGACCACAGGGCAAATTCGGCGTACCACCGCTGCGCCATGACTTGCCGAAATGGAAAACCGGCGTGGTGATCATGCTCGCGCTGGCGGTGGTGTTTCCGTTGGTGGGGGCTTCGCTGGTGGTGGTGTGGTTGCTGGATCGGTTTTTGCTGGCGCGACTCGGTCAGCAAACGGCAGATCTGCCCGGTTGACCCCTTGCACGCGGGTGACACCTGTCACCCGCGTCAAGCGGCCTTGATCGGCGCCTACAACTCATCCCTGCGGCGAACAATGCCCGGGCTGGGCGTTTGCTGACGGCCAATCGGCCAGGTGGCACCCTGTCGCCCGGTCTGGCGCCAGTAGTGGCCGGCGACCAGTACTGACAGTTCGCCCAGCGCCCCAAGCCTGGAAATGAACTCGCCGGGGCTCAGCCGTGTGACCCATCGGCCCTTTTCATACGCCACCTGCCGGGTCGACAGCAACTTCCTCTCGGCGGCTGTATAGACCGGGATGTACTTGAGCAAAACGCCGTGGGGCGTGGAAAAGTAGTAGGTCTGGATCGCGAAACCCTGATCCTTGAGCTGATGGGTATGCGCCTGTAGCTGAGCCGGCGAGGCAAAGTTGGCCTGCACGTGCTCCGAATCGACACCAAGCGAGGTGTTCCCGGACAGGTGCAGTTGATGACTGGCAACCAGGGAAAAGCCCTCAGGGTATCGCGGGGCGGGGTTGCGCCAACCGGTCGACGGATCCGTGGAGGCGCGGAATATCCGTGCCAGCGGGCGGCTTTGACGCGCCGAAACGGCAACCGGTTCGAGCGGGACAAAGCGATTGCTCGTGCTGTGCGCCAGTATCGCCCCTTCGTACCCTCGGTCGATGACCGGTTCGCCGGTTCGACTGCCGGCATGGCGGGCGGCATCGTCGGCGTGATGGAACACCGGCCCCAACGCGGGCTCCGGATGGTTGCGCCATCTTTCATCGTCGGCAGTCTCGCCCTCGACAGGTTCTCTTTCCTCGCGAATCCAGCCCAGGCGCGACCAATACTCGCTGGTTTGCAGCACGTCGAGCTTGCCCGCCCGGGCCATTCGACGCACGTAATCGGCAATCACGAACGTGCCTTTGGCCATGTCACGCTCATCGTTCGCCGCCTGCGCGGGCGAATCGAACGTGTTGGGGCGCAGTTCGATCTGCCCGTGCCTGTCGTAGAACTCACCGGGTTCGAAGGCATGCAGTTGCAATCTCAACAGTGCCCCGTCGGCGCAGGAAATGTAGATGGGTAAATAGCCCTGGGGCGTGTTGGCCCGTCGGCAGGCTTGCAAGACATCGGTCGGTGAAAGAAACACACTGCGCACGTCATTGTGCCGCGCGCCCAACGGCGGAAAGGATGCTCGCAGATAAATAGCCTCCAGCCCATGACCGTAGTGTATCCGCCCCTGCTCGAAGACCCGGTCCAGCGCCAGCCGCGAACCCTGCGCCGCAATCGGCAGGCTGGCAATGAACGCATTGCTCTCGGAGCGCAGGATAAAACCGAAGGTCAGCGTATCGCGGCTCACGACCGCCTCATGAACATACGTGGCGGCGGCATCGGCCTGAATGAACAATGGACTGCAGACCGGTGCATGGGTGGCTTTGTGGTAATCGGCAATGGGCAGCAAATCCGCAGCGAAGGGCACCCAGCGAGTGACATGACGGGGCGCGCCCCAAATATCGCTGCCGACCACCACGTGCAAATAGCCGGACTCGGCCAGCGAGCCGACCCATTTATCCATCTTCAATGCGCCGCTGCGGATGCGCTGCCTGACGGTCTCGGCATCAAGCGAAGGAGGTACATGGCCGGTGTCGGTCAGGGATTGTGACAGGTCGGCGAGCACGCGGTCCCAAAGGCCTGCCTGATAGCGAATCAACGAACCGTCGGGCGCGAACAGGTATTCGTCCCACGTCCCCGGCATCGTGCGGTTGAATGCCGAGTAGACGGTGTCGACCGACAGCATATTCAGGTAAAGCTGCTTGTCGGCTCCGGAAAAAATCACCGACAGTTCTCGCCGGACTCTCGAGCGGTAACGTGCAACGATGTAGCAGTCTGCCGGAGCCAGTCCGGCACTGATACTTTCGTACGGGAACACCTCGGTGACATCGAAATTTTCCCGGGACACCTTGATCGGCAACGTGGCAACGAACAGGCCTTCGGCGGTTTTCAGAATCACTCCGCCATAAGGACCGTCGGCGGAGGCCGGCACTTGCAGACGGGCATGTACCGCCGCATCGTCAGCACTCTGGAACACCGGGCCGAGCCAGCGACGCTCGAGGTTCGCGAAGGGTTTCCAGGCACTGCTGACCCGTCCGACCCGGTCCCAACACAGGCTCGTGCGCAGGACAGACAGTTCACCGCTGCCGGCAACCTCATGGACGAAGTCCACTGGCTGCCACTGACCTGATGCCAGGTCTTGCTTGATGGTTTCAAGTCTCCGGCTGGAGAGATCGTCATGGAACAGCTTGCTCGCGCTGCTTCTTACGTACTTCAACAGGGCACCGTCCTGAGTACTGATATACAACGCGGCGGGCAGACCAGAGGGGCGCACCGGACGACTGGGCGAGTAGTACATCGCCACCGTCAGGTTATCCGGCGAAATGAAATGCCGTGCCAGCCACGCGCTTGTCCCGCTGGCGAGACCGTTCACCTCATGGTGCACGTAAAAGTTGCCGTACAGACTGAAGCCGTCCGGGTAGTGGTAGCCGGAATCTGAATGCCCTATGCCAAACAATGTCCCCAGTTGAAACAGATTGTCGCCACGGCCGTTGACGGGCACCCCTTCAGTGGCGACGTACTCCTCCCGTTCGCGATGCTTGAGGATAAATCCGAACAACGCTCGGGTTTCGTCCTGCAAATGCGCAGCACGCGCCGATTGATCCTGCGCCGCCTCATCCGCCGAAGGAAAAACCGCTCCGCAGGCGACCCTGTCAGGGCGTTTCCAGGCAAGCGTCGATGTCGACAGAAATTCGCCACGGGAGAAAATCGGCGATAGGTCCAATGGCCTGTTCGGATGCATGGCGGGGGGGGCCGGCAGTTGATCGGGCAGTGCAGGGTCCGGCGTGGTCGGCACGGATGTTCCTGCCAACGGCACCGCCATCATGGCCCAGTTTGCAGGTACATCACCGCGATATCCCCACAGGGGGTTGTCGAGCAGCACCGTCAACCGGCCGGCCGCTGCCTGCTGGCGGACAAAGTCCTGCGGTCGCAGTTCACCACTGGCAAGTTTCAACGCCAGCGAACCGGGATATTCACGTGTCCCCAAAAGGGCGGCAAGCTCTCGGCCACTGGCGCCCTCGGACAGTTCATACCTGAGCAGACTGTTCGCCGCCCCTGAGACATAAAGCGCAGTTTTGTCGAGCCATGCCTGCCGGACCTCATCGACATTCAACATCTGCAGGCTCAGGGCCGCTTCTTCGTGCGTCCACTTGAAACTGTCAATCACCACCGGTTCGAGCTGCGACAGCGCCCCGTGTGACACATATCGACCGCGCAGCACATGGTCATCGGGAAAAATGGTCTGCCCATGATGGTCCCGCGGATAAAGACCGCCCGAGGCAAGCGTCTCAATGTCACCCGCGAGGGGTTCGGTGACCACGAAGCGCTCGTCGGCGCTGCGCTGAAAGACGTAACCGACAAATGTACGATCACGCCGACTGCCGACTTGTTCGTGTGCATATCGAACAGCATCCTCGGCCGAGAGGAAGTCATCACTCAGACTTGGCCAGGGGAAATTCGCAAAGGGCTGCCATTGCAGATCTACGCGCCCCAGCCGCGGCCACAGCGCACTGCCTCGCAGAACGTCCAGCCGACCGCTGATCACCAGGATCGACACGAACTCACGCGGTCGCAGTGTCCCGGCCAGCAACCTCGATTGCAGTCCCGGATCGGTGACGCTGCCATCGGCTTGCTCGATGCTCATTGCGGTTTCGACCGGATCGCCGCTGAAGGTGTACTTCAACATCGCGGCATCACGGGTCTGCAGGTACAACGCCAACGGCCTGTCGGGCGCCGCCAGATGCCGGGCGCGGCCACGACTTGCAATGGCCAGTGCCATTTCCTGCGGTGTGAAGAAGTTCTCGTACAGCCACGCCTGCGCAGGGGATGTGCGCACAGGATCCGGCCGGGAGGCGCAGTAAAAACCCTCGAGCGCATAGCCTGTGGGGAGTTTCAATTTCCCGTCACGGCCCACCGGAAAGATTTTCTGCGGGTCCCATGCGGACAGCCCGGCCGCACGCGCATGGGTCGCGACATACTCTTCGCCTGTGAGTTTTTTCAGTACCAGCCCGGCGGTCTGCGCACCTCTGGATTTCAACGCAGCGAGCACAGCCCGATCGGCGCTGACGCAAACGCGCGTCATCAGCGGCAACTCAGTCACCCGACCCGTGGAAAATCCCTGCCCGCGTTGCCAGTCAGGCGGTACGACGCCCACCGAGTACCCCCAGTCGGCATTCGACACAAGGACCTTCAGCTCACCGAGCATGGCCAGTTTATTGATGATGCTCAACGCGTCACGCGTCCATGGCTCACGGCCCGGCCGCGCGCCTGCTTCATGCCAACGGTAATACTCACGCTCCGCCTCTGAACCACTGGCAGTGTACTTGAGCAATGTTCCGTCAGGCCCGGACAGATAGGCGCTGCGAAACCAGGCCCGGCCGTCGACATCGCCCATAAAGTCGACGTCGGAAAAGAAATTGACGAACAGCCGCAGCCCCATCTCATCCAGCTCTGGATAAGCCTCGCCAACCTCTGCGTGTAACGCGACATGGCTGTGGACGTTTGCGGCAAAACGATAGCCTGCTGGCGGCTGGAGATCGCCGGAGGCATCGAAGTCGACGAGGACGCTCATATCGAAGGTGGTTGCGTCTCCGGGCACAGGTGAACTGGCGACGAACTTTCCATCCGGTCGCAGCAGAATCAAGCTGCCGTATTCCTTTTTCGCCTTTAGCGGAATCCTCGTATGCACCCAGTACGCCGCATCCTCTTGCGTGAGAAATCCCGGACTGAGTGGCGGCAGTCTGGTTCTGCCGGAGGGGGTTGCGGCGCGTTCGGTGCGTCCTGACACATCGTTCATGATAAAGATCCTGCTGAAAGAATTCGGGATGACTGGCGAACGAGTGTGTCGCCTCGCTGCCCGGACCATGCGATGCAGGGTTATCGTTTCTGTGTCCAATTCTGTAGCCGTCCACTCGCCCCAATCTGGCGCATACAAGCGCACCACGGCCTTCAGCGTGTCCGTTGCTGGTGCGCGAGCGGCGTCGCCCAACCGCTCTGCGACGGCATTTTCATGTTGGATCCCGACCGGGCACAGCCCTTGCAAACCTCCCTTCAGTCGTCCGCATCTGCCAACCAGAAAAATTAAATGTTCATGGAGATCGCACAATGAAGCGTCGCAGTTTGATCAAGGCTTTCACACTCTCGGCATCCATTGCCGCGATGGGCATGACCTGGACTGTCCAGGCCGCCGAGACCATCAAGGTCGGGATTCTGCATTCGTTGTCCGGCACCATGGCGATCTCCGAAACCTCACTCAAAGACATGGCGTTGATGACCATCGACGAGATCAACGCCAAGGGCGGCGTCAACGGCAAGATGCTCGAACCGGTGGTGGTCGACCCTGCATCCAACTGGCCGCTGTTCGCCGAAAAGGGCCGGCAGTTGCTGACCCAGGACAAGGTCGCGGTAGTGTTCGGCTGCTGGACTTCGGTGTCGCGCAAGTCGGTATTGCCGGTGTTTGAAGAACTCAACGGCCTGCTGTTCTACCCGGTGCAATACGAAGGCGAAGAGATGTCGCCGAACGTGTTCTACACCGGCGCCGCGCCCAACCAGCAAGCGATCCCGGCGGTGGAATACCTGATGAGCGAAGAAGGCGGCAGCGCCAAGCGCTTCTTCCTGCTCGGCACCGACTACGTCTACCCGCGCACCACCAACAAGATCCTGCGCTCGTTCCTGCATTCCAAAGGCGTCGCCGACAAGGACATCGAAGAGGTCTACACCCCGTTCGGTCACAGCGACTATCAAACCATCGTCGCCAACATCAAGAAGTTCTCCGCCGGTGGCAAGACTGCGGTCATCTCCACCGTCAACGGCGACTCCAACGTGCCGTTCTACAAAGAACTGGCCAACCAGGGGCTGAAGGCCACCGACGTACCGGTGGTGGCGTTTTCGGTGGGTGAAGAAGAACTGCGCGGCATCGACACCAAGCCGCTGGTGGGCAACCTCGCGGCGTGGAACTACTTCGAGTCTGTCGAGAACCCGGTGAACAAGAAATTCGTCGCGGACTGGAAGGCCTACGCCAAGAAACACAACCTGCCGGGCGCCGACAAAGCGGTGACCAACGACCCGATGGAAGCCACTTACGTCGGCATCCATATGTGGGCGCAGGCAGCGGAGAAAGCCAAGTCCACCGACGTCGACAAGGTCCGCGAAGCGCTGGCCGGCCAGACTTTCGCCGCGCCGTCGGGCTACACCCTGACCATGGACAAGACCAACCACCACCTGCACAAACCGGTGATGATCGGCGAGATCCAGAGCGACGGTCAGTTCAATGTGGTGTGGCAGACCGAAGGGCCGATCCGCGCGCAACCGTGGAGCCCGTTCATTCAGGGCAACGACAAGAAGCCGGATTACGCGGTGAAGAGCAACTGAGTCCGACTTGGGCTTTGAGGTGGGGCGGAGATCCTTTCCCCCTCACCCCAACCCTCTCCCCCCAGGGGGCGAGGGGGAAAGGGAGCTGATCTTCGTGCTTTTCAAAGCTTGAGTTCGACTCGAGTTTGCAGGTCGCAGCACATGATCCAAAACACCTCGGTCAGTCCCCTCGCATGAGGGAGAGGGGGAAAGGGAGTTGATCTTCATGCTTTTCAAAGCCTGAGTCCGGCTCGAATTTGCAGGTCACAGTACATCGCCCAGACACCTCGGTCAGTCCCCTCGATTGCATGAGGGAGAGGGGAAAGGGAGCCGATCTTCATGCATTTCAAAGCCTGAGTTCGACTCGAATTTGCAGGTCACAGTACATCGCCCAGACACCTCGGTCAGTCCCCTCTCCCTCCGGGAGAGGGTTAGGGTGAGGGGGCGGTTGAACAGGACACCACTAATGCCCACTGCCATATACCGCTTGTTTCTGATCATCGCACTGCTGTTGCCGATGACTGCCTTTGCCGGCGACGCCGAAGACTTCGTCGTCGCCAACCCCGTGCAACAAGCCAAACTGCTGGAAGCCTGGGCCGCGCAGCCCGAGCCGGCGCGTGTCGAGCTGATCAATGCCTTGCAACAAGGCGAACTGACGATCGACGGCCAGCCAAAAACCCTGCGCCTGAACAACCGCCTGCGGGGTCTGATCGACACCGCGCTGGCCAGCCACCAATTGCTCGCCGCCGACGCCAAAATCCGTCTGGCCGCCGCGCAGCAATTGCAGAAAAGCGCGAAACCCGCGCAGCTGAAATTCCTCGACCAGCAACTGGCTGGCGAAAAGGACCCCGGCGTGCACGATGCCCTGAGCCTGGCCCTGGCCAATCTGCAACTGGTGGATACCGACCCGGCAGTGCGTCTGGCCGCCGTGCGCCTGCTCGGGGAAACCGGCGACCCACTGGCCCGCACCCGCCTCGAAGGCCTGCTCGAACCCGGCGTCGAAAGCGATGGCAGTGTGCGCACGGCCGCCGAAACCAGCCTCGCCCAAGTCAAACGCAAACTGTTGATCGGCGAAGTGTTGGGGCAGGCGTTCAGCGGCATGTCCCTCGGCTCGATCCTGCTGCTCGCCGCGCTCGGTCTGGCGATCACCTTCGGCCTGCTCGGGGTGATCAACATGGCCCACGGCGAGATGCTGATGCTCGGCGCCTACTCGACCTATGTCGTGCAGTTGATGTTCCAGCGCTATGCCCCGCAAGCCATCGAGTTCTATCCGCTGATCGCGCTGCCAGTGGCGTTCTTTGTCACGGCGGCGATCGGCATGGCACTGGAACGCACGGTGATTCGTCACCTCTATGGCCGGCCGCTGGAAACCCTGCTCGCCACCTGGGGCATCAGCCTGATGCTGATCCAGTTGGTGCGCCTGCTGTTCGGCGCGCAGAACGTCGAAGTGGCAAACCCGGCGTGGCTGTCCGGCGGCATTCAAGTGCTGCCGAATCTGGTGCTGCCGTACAACCGCATCGTGATCATCGCCTTCGCCCTGTTCGTGGTGGTACTGACCTGGCTGCTGCTGAACAAAACCCGTCTGGGTCTCAACGTCCGCGCCGTCACCCAGAACCGCAACATGGCTGCCTGCTGCGGCGTGCCCACCGGGCGCGTGGACATGCTCGCCTTCGGCCTCGGCTCGGGCATCGCCGGCCTCGGTGGTGTGGCGCTGAGCCAGATCGGCAACGTCGGTCCGGACCTCGGCCAGAGCTACATCATCGACTCGTTCCTGGTGGTGGTGCTCGGCGGTGTCGGGCAACTGGCCGGCAGCGTGCTGGCCGCGTTCGGCCTGGGTATCGCCAACAAGATTCTCGAACCGCAGATCGGTGCGGTGCTCGGCAAAATCCTGATCCTCGCGCTGATCATTCTGTTTATCCAGAAACGTCCGCAAGGCCTCTTCGCACTGAAAGGACGGGTGATCGACTGATGAATCAGCCTCTGCTAGTCACGGCCACACAAAAGGCCGGACCGAAAGTCACGATGGCGGTCGGTGCGGTGATTCTCGCGCTGCTGATCGCCCTGCCGTTGCTCTCGTTGTTGGCGCCGGACAATGCGCTGCACGTCTCGGCCTACACGCTGACGCTCGTCGGCAAAATCCTCTGCTACGCCATCGTCGCCCTGGCGCTGGATCTGGTCTGGGGTTACGCCGGCTTGCTGTCGCTGGGCCATGGCCTGTTCTTCGCCCTCGGCGGTTACGCGATGGGCATGTACCTGATGCGCCAGGCGGCCGGCGATGGCTTGCCGGCGTTCATGACTTTTCTGTCGTGGACAGAACTACCGTGGTACTGGAGCGGCACCAGCAGCTTTGTCTGGTCGATGTGCCTGGTGGTGTTGGCACCGGGTCTGCTGGCGCTGGTGTTCGGTTTCTTTGCCTTCCGTTCGCGGATCAAGGGTGTGTATTTCTCGATCATGACCCAGGCCCTGACCTTCGCCGGCATGCTTCTGTTTTTCCGCAACGAGACCGGGTTTGGCGGCAACAACGGCTTCACCAACTTCCGCACGATCCTCGGTTTCGGCATCACCGAGCCGGGCACCCGCGCGGTGTTGTTTCTGGCCACGGTGCTGTTGCTGGTCGCCAGTCTGTTCATCGGCTGGCGCCTGGCGCAGAGCAAGTTCGGCCGGGTGCTGACCGCGCTGCGCGATGCAGAAAACCGCTTGATGTTCTGCGGCTACGACCCGCGCGGTTTCAAGCTGTTTGTCTGGGTGTTGAGCGCGGTGTTGTGCGGACTGGCCGGTGCGTTGTACGTGCCGCAGGTCGGCATCATCAACCCCAGCGAAATGTCGCCGACCAACTCGATTGAAGCGGCGGTGTGGGTGGCCCTCGGCGGCCGTGGCACGCTGATCGGCCCGCTGCTCGGCGCCGGCGTGGTCAACGGCATGAAGAGCTGGTTCACCGTGGCCTTCCCCGAATACTGGCTGTTCTTCCTCGGCGCGCTGTTCATCGTCGTGACGTTGTACCTGCCCAAAGGCGTGATCGGTCTGCTGAAGAAACGAGGTGAATCATGAGAGTGACAGCCACTGCCGAATTCATGCTGGAGCCGGCGTTTTTTCCGGTGGAGCCGAACAAGGACGAGGGCACCAGCCGCGACTCGATCGGCCTCGGCCAACGCGTCGGCCCGGGCCTCGACACCCGGCACGGCACGATCCTGACCCTGGAAGACATCAGCGTCAGCTTCGACGGCTTCCGCGCCCTGAACAATCTCAACCTGTACATCGGCGTCGGTGAGCTGCGTTGCATCATCGGCCCCAACGGCGCGGGCAAGACCACGCTGATGGACGTGATCACCGGCAAGACCCGGCCCAGTCACGGCAAGGCCTGGTTCGGTGAAACCCTGGACCTGACGCAAATGAGCGAAGTGCAGATCGCCCAGGCCGGCATTGGCCGCAAGTTCCAGAAGCCGACGGTGTTCGAAGCCCTCAGCGTGTTTGAAAACCTCGAGCTGGCGCAGAAGACCGACAAGTCGGTGTGGGCCAGTTTGCGTGCGCGGTTGAGCGGCGAGCAGCGTGATCGCATCAGCGAAGTGCTGGAGACCATTCGCCTGACCACCTCGGTCAATCGCCCGGCGGGTTTGCTGTCCCACGGCCAGAAGCAGTTCCTGGAGATCGGCATGCTGCTGATGCAGGACCCGCAACTGCTGCTGCTCGACGAACCGGTGGCGGGCATGACCGACGCCGAAACCGAGTTCACCGCCGAGCTGTTCAAATCGCTGGCGGGCAAGCATTCGCTGATGGTGGTTGAACATGACATGGGCTTTGTCGGCTCGATTGCCGACCACGTCACCGTGTTGCACCAGGGCAGCGTGCTGGCTGAAGGCTCGCTTGAGCAGGTGCAGGAAAACGAGCGGGTGATCGAGGTCTATCTCGGCCGCTAAGGTTTGCGAATACAAAACCTGTGGGAGCTGGCTTGCCAGCGATCGCGGTGGATCAGTCGACATCATTGCTGGATATGCCGGCCTCATCGCTGGCAAGCCAGCTCCCACAGGGTTCTGTGTGCAACAGAAGGAATTCGAACATGCTGCAAGTCGACAAGCTGCACCAGTACTACGGCGGTAGCCACATCCTCCGGGGCCTCAGTTTTGATGTGAAGGTCGGCGAAGTCACCTGCCTGCTCGGACGCAACGGCGTGGGCAAGACCACCCTGCTCAAATGCCTGATGGGCCTGTTGCCGGCCAAGGAAGGCGCGGTGAACTGGGAGGGCAAACCGATCACCACGTTCAAGCCGCACCAGCGCGTTCACGCCGGTATTGCTTACGTGCCGCAAGGTCGGGAAATCTTCGGACGGCTGACCGTGGAAGAAAACCTGTTGATGGGGCTGTCACGGTTTCCCGGCAGCGAAGCCAAAGAAGTGCCAAGTTTCATCTACGAACTGTTCCCGGTGCTGCTACAAATGAAGCAGCGTCGCGGCGGTGACTTGTCTGGCGGGCAGCAACAGCAACTGGCAATCGGTCGCGCACTGGCCAGCCGTCCGCGCTTGCTGATCCTCGACGAACCCACCGAAGGCATCCAGCCGTCAGTGATCAAGGAGATCGGCGCGGTGATCAAGACACTCGCAGCCCGTGGCGACATGGCGATTTTGCTGGTCGAGCAATTCTACGATTTCGCCGCCGAGCTGGCCGATCAGTACCTGGTGATGTCCCGGGGCGAGATCGTCCAGCAAGGTCGCGGTGAAAATATGGAGGCCGAGGGTGTACGCGGACTGGTCACGATCTAAGGCAACGTTCTAATCTGTAGCTTCCTAACGATAATCACACACCATGAATTCGACTGTTTCACCTGCCCTGTTTACCCCGAGCTGGCACGCCGAGCTGGAGCTGGCCTACGCCCGCTTCGGCGAGTGCACGCGCCCGGTTCAGCGTCGGCACATCGGTCCGCTGCGGGTGCAAAAGCATCTGTACGCCGAAGGACCTGAAGTCTGCCAACACATCATCGTCCACCCGCCGGGCGGGATTGCCGGCGGCGACCGACTGGACATCAGCGCCCGCGTCGAAGCGCACGCCTGGGCGCAGATCACCAGCCCCGGCGCGGCGAAGTGGTATCGCGCGGGTGGGCCGGCTTATCAGAAGCTCGACTTGCAAGTCGCGGCCGGGGCGACGCTGGAATGGCTGCCGCAGGAAACCATCGTCTACAGCGCGGCGCAGGCTGAGCTGAGCACTTCGATTGAACTGGAAGGCGATGCCCGGCTGTTCTACTGGGATGTGGTGGCGCTGGGTCGCCCGGCCAGCGGCGAACGTTTCGACCGCGGGCATTTTCAGGCGCATCTGGATATTCGCCGTGATGGTCGATTGCTCTGGCACGAGCGCCAGCGCGTTGTTGGCGGTGACGGCTTACTTGATTCACCGATCGGGCTGGACGGTAATCCGGTATTTGCGACGTTGTTGGTCACCGGTGAGATTGAGGCTGAATTGCTTGAGCGCTGCCGCTCGCTGGGCCACGAAGTGCGAGGGGATCTGACGCAATTGCCGGGGCTGTTGGTGGCCCGTTGTCTGGCCAGTGAGGCATTGCTCGCCCGCGCCTGGCTCATCGACTTATGGCGTTTGCTGCGGCCGGTGCTTCTGGATCGCGAGGCGGTGTCACCGAGAATATGGAGCACCTGAAAGCCCCCCTCACCCCCCGCCCTCTCCCGGGGGGAGAGGGAGCCTGACCGAGTCGTTTGAATTGAATTTAACTGCCTGAACGAATACTGCTTACTGAACCGGCCATTGAAAACAACCGAGATCAGTCTCCTCTCCCGCGAAAGAGGGAGCCTGACCGAGTCGTTTGAAATGAATTCAACTGCCTGAACGAATACTGCTGACTGAACCGGCCATTGAAAACAACCGAGATCAGTCTCCTCTCCCGCGAAAGAGGAAGCCTGACCGAGTCGTTTGAAATGAATTTAACTGCCTGAACGAATACTGCTGACTGAACCGGCCATTGAAAACAACCGAGATCAGTCCCCTCTCCCTCGGGAGAGGGCTAGGGTGAGGGGCTGCTCCAACTGGCACCCCGCACCCACAAGAACCTCAAAAATCTGCCCTGATGGAACGACACAATGGACCTGACCCCACGCGAGAAAGACAAGCTGCTGATCTTTACCGCCGGCCTCGTCGCCGAGCGGCGACTGGCCCGCGGCGTGAAACTCAATTACCCGGAGGCCATGGCCTACATCTCCGCCGCGCTGCTGGAAGGCGCGCGTGATGGCCAGACCGTGGCCGAGCTGATGCACTACGGCACCACCCTGCTGAGCCGCGAGCAAGTGATGGAAGGCATCCCGGAAATGATCCCCGAGATCCAGGTCGAAGCGACGTTCCCCGATGGCACCAAACTGGTCACCGTCCACCAACCGATCGTCTGAGGCCGCGCCATGACTTACACGATTCGCGACGCCCTCCACGCCGACCTGCCGGCGATCCGTGACATCTACAACGATGCGGTGCTCAACACCACGGCGATCTGGAACGAGTCGGCGGTCGACCTCGGCAACCGTCAGGCCTGGTTCAGTGCACGTCAGGCCCAGGCGTATCCGATTCTGGTGATCGTCGGCGGCGACAACGCAGTGCTCGGCTACGCTTCATTCGGTGACTGGCGGCCGTTCGACGGCTTTCGCCATACCGTCGAGCACTCGGTCTATGTGCGCAGCGATCAACGCGGCAATGGCCTTGGCCCGCAATTGATGGGTGCCCTGATCGGACGGGCAAGGGCCTGCGGCAAACATGTCATGGTCGCCGCCATCGAAAGTGGCAACGCCGCCTCCATTCGTCTCCATGAGCGCGCCGGTTTCAGCATCACCGGCCAGATGCCGCAGGTCGGCACCAAGTTCGGTCGCTGGCTCGACCTGACGTTCATGCAACTGACCCTCAACCCCGGCGCGGAGCCGCCTGACGCCAACAAGGAGTGATACCGATGAACGCTGCCCAACTGCGCCGCGTCAACGCTGAAAGTTTTGCGCACTATCGTCAGGGCCTGATCGACCTGCTGCTCGATGCGGTGGGCTATGGCGCCAGCGTCGGCTTCATGGCCGACCTCGATGCCGCCCAGGCCCGCGCCTATTTCGATGAGGTCCAGGACAACGTGAACAAGGGCAGCGTGTTGCTCTGGGTGGTGGTCAAGGACGAACAGGTGCAGGCCAGCGTGCAACTGAGCCTGTGCCAGAAGGCCAACGGTCTCAATCGCGCCGAAGTGCAGAAACTGCTGGTGCGCGAACACGCCCGCCGACGCGGCCTCGGCCAGCAATTGATGAGCGCGCTGGAACTCGAAGCGGCCAAGCACAAGCGCGGCATGCTCTACCTCGACACCGAGGCCGGTTCCCCCGCCGAAGATTTCTACAAGGCCCTGGGTTACAGCCGCGCCGGTGAAATTCCCGACTACGCCTGCGACCCGCACGGCACCTATCGCCCGACCGCCCTCTATTACAAGATCCTGCAAGGAGCCCGGCCATGATTCCCGGCCAGTACCAGATCCAGCCCGGCGACATCGAACTCAACGTCGGCCGCCGCACCCTCAGCCTGAAAGTCGCCAACAGTGGCGACCGGCCGATCCAGGTCGGTTCGCACTATCACTTTTTCGAGACCAACGACGCCCTGACCTTTGACCGCGCCGCCAGCCGTGGCATGCGCCTGAATATCCCGGCCGGCACCGCCGTGCGCTTCGAGCCGGGGCAGAGCCGCGAGGTGGAGCTGGTGGATTACGCCGGGCACCGGCGGGTGTTCGGGTTTGCCGGGCGGGTCATGGGTGATCTCTGACATCTGCGTGCTCCGCTACCCCTCACCCCAGCCCTCTCCCGAGGGAGAGGGAGCCGATCACCGATAGCTGACCCACCGTGAACAGTCCCCTCTGCGGAGCTGATCGCCGATAGCCGACCCACCGCGAACAGTTCCCTCTGCGGAGCTGATCGCCGATAGCCGACCCACCGCGAACAGTCCCCTCTCCCTCTGGGAGAGGGCCAGGGTGAGGGGGCGATGGCTCACCACTATTTTCTTGAAGGACGCAGCATGAAGATTTCCCGTCAAGCCTACGCCGACATGTTCGGCCCCACCGTCGGCGACAAGGTGCGCCTGGCCGATACCGAGTTGTGGATCGAAGTCGAAAAGGACTTCACAACCTACGGCGAAGAAGTGAAATTCGGTGGCGGCAAAGTGATCCGCGATGGCCAGGGCCAGAGCCAGTTGCTCGCGGCCGAAGTGGTCGACACCTTGATCACCAACGCGCTGATCATCGACCACTGGGGCATCGTCAAGGCCGACGTCGGCCTCAAGGACGGGCGCATCGCCGCGATCGGCAAGGCCGGTAACCCGGACGTACAGCCCGACGTGACCATCGCCATCGGCGCCAGCACCGAAGTGATCGCCGGTGAAGGCATGATCCTCACCGCCGGCGGCATCGACACCCATATTCACTTCATCTGCCCGCAGCAGATCGAAGAAGCGCTGATGAGCGGCGTCACCACCATGATCGGCGGCGGCACCGGGCCTGCCACCGGCACCAACGCCACCACCTGCACCTCCGGCCCGTGGCACCTGGCGCGCATGCTCCAGGCCGCCGACGCATTCCCGATGAACATCGGCCTCACCGGCAAGGGCAACGCCAGCCTGCCGGAGCCGTTGATCGAGCAGGTCAAGGCCGGTGCCATCGGCCTCAAGCTGCACGAAGACTGGGGCACCACCCCGGCGAGCATCGACAATTGCCTGAACGTCGCCGACCAGTACGACGTGCAGGTGGCGATCCACACCGACACCCTCAACGAATCCGGCTTCGTCGAAACCACCCTCGGCGCGTTCAAGGGCCGCACCATCCACACCTACCACACCGAGGGTGCCGGTGGCGGCCATGCGCCGGACATCATCAAGGCCTGCGGTTTCCCGAACGTGCTGCCGAGTTCCACCAACCCGACCCGGCCGTTCACCCGCAACACCATCGACGAACACCTCGACATGCTGATGGTCTGCCATCACCTGGACCCGAGCATCGCCGAAGACGTCGCATTTGCCGAAAGCCGCATCCGCCGCGAGACAATTGCCGCCGAAGACATCCTCCACGACCTCGGCGCGTTCTCGATGATCAGCTCCGACAGCCAGGCCATGGGCCGTGTCGGCGAAGTCATCACGCGCACCTGGCAGACCGCCGACAAGATGAAGAAGCAGCGCGGCCCGCTGCCGCAGGACGGCGCAGGCAACGACAACTTCCGCGCCAAGCGCTACATCGCCAAGTACACCATCAACCCGGCGATCACCCACGGCATCAGCCACGAAGTCGGCTCGGTGGAAGTCGGCAAATGGGCGGATCTGGTGCTCTGGCGCCCGGCATTTTTTGGCGTGAAACCGACGCTGATCCTCAAGGGCGGCGCGATTGCCGCCAGCCTGATGGGCGATGCCAACGCGTCGATCCCGACCCCGCAACCGGTGCACTACCGCCCGATGTTCGCCAGTTACGGCGGTTCGCTGCATGCCACCAGCCTGACCTTTATCAGTCAGGCGGCGCAGGAAGCCGGGTTGCCTGAAGCGTTAGGATTGAAGAAGAAAATCGGCGTGGTCAAAGGCTGCCGTGATGTGCAGAAGACCGACCTGATCCACAACGATTATCTGCCCAACATCGACGTCGATCCGCAGACGTATCAGGTCAAGGCGGACGGGGTGTTGCTCTGGTGTGAGCCGGCAGAAACCTTGCCGATGGCACAGCGGTACTTTTTGTTTTGAGCACAAAAAAGGCCCTTCGGGGCCTTTTTCAATGGTGAATCAGAATGACCGTGTAATCGTTCTTCGCTGGCAAGCCAGCTCTCACAGGTTCTGCGTCGAACTAAAATCCCTGTTTCAACCCAAAACCCTGTGGGAGCTGGCTTGCCAGCGATGAGGCCAAATCAACCGACACAAAGTTTTCAGGCTATCTACTCAACCACCAACCGCCCCAGGCGCTGGCGCAACATGCGGTTCTCGGCACGCAACTCGCGCACTTCTTCCAGCAGATCCAGCGCCAGGGCGACGCCTTCCCACTCCAGTTCCAGTTCGCGGCGCAATTTCGCCGCACGTTTGGCCAAGGCCAGTTCGTAATCGGTGAAGCGCCATTCCCGGGGCTGTGCACCCTGAGGTTCGAGGATGCCGTGTTCGACGATTTCGATCACGTAGGCATCCGACAAATCGGCCGCCTCACAGAATTCTGCCAAGTCCAGTTGAACGATCAGGGGGCTGCTCATGATGGGCTACTCCGTCGTCGAATCAGAAGTTCTCTCGCGGATTGAAGGCGGCTTTCTTCGCCAGTTCCTGCCACAGCGCCTTGACCTCATCGTCCGAGGCTTTCGGCATCACGGCTTTGAGCTGCACGAACAGATAACCGCGCTCGCCGGCCTTGTTTTTCAAACCATGACCCTTGGCGCGCATGCGCTGGCCGTTCTGGCTGCCCGCCGGCACCTTGAGGTTGATCTTGCCGGTCAGGGTCGGCACGGCCACTTCAGCGCCCAGCGCCAGTTCCCACGGCGCCAGCGGCAGGGTGATGATCAGGTTTTCGCCTTCGACATCGAATTTCGGGTGCGGCGCAAAGCGAATGGTCAGGTACAGATCGCCATTGGCCCCGCCACCGATCCCAGGTGCACCCTGGCCCTTGAGGCGGATGCGCTCGCCGTCGGTCACGCCCGCCGGGATCTTCACGTTCAGGCTCTTGCTGGTGTTGCTGACGTGCTGGCCGTTGGCGTTGTATTGCGGCACCTGGAAGGTGACCTTCTTCGACTCGTTCGCCAGCGTCTCCTCAAGGAAGATCGGCAGTTCCATTTCCACGTCTTGTCCCCGGCGCCCGGTACTGCGTTGTTGCCGACCTTCGCCGCCACCGAAACCGGGGCCGCGATTGCCGAAGATCGAACTGAAGAAGTCCGAGAAGTCGCCGGTGTCGCCACCGCCGCCGCCAAAGCCGCCACGGCTCTGCCAACCCGGTGGGCCCTGGAACGGCTGACCGTGCTGGCCATAGCGGCGCAGCTCGTCGTATTCGGCGCGCTTGTCGGCGCTTTTCAGCGCTTCATAGGCTTCCGAGGCATCCTTGAACTTGGCCTCGGCGTCTTTTTCCTTGCTGACATCCGGGTGGTATTTGCGCGCCAGCTTGCGATAGGCCGCCTTGATCGCCTTGTCGTCCGCCGTCGGCTCCACGCCGAGTATCTTGTAATAATCTTTGAAGTCCATCGAAGGAATCACCGTCCGTTATCGATTTCGCGCCGAGCCCAGCATGCGCTCATTCGCGCGTGCCGGGTTGACCGATCTCAAGTTTGTGACCGGGTGGCGCTGCAGAAGTTTATCGGCAGTGGGCGACGGTTCTTGTGACCGCCGGTGTGTCTGCCGGCCCATGCCAGCAAGTTTGGGGCAAAGTCCGGGCTTTCAAGGCAGTTTAGTCGTGAAATAGCAGATGACCGGCCTTCGAATCTGTCGCGCACTGACATACACTGCGCGGCCGTTTTTTAGACCGGAACCGAAAGACATGAAAGACGCCTCTCCAGCCCGTGCCTGCGGCATCGACTTCGGCACGTCCAACTCCACCGTCGGCTGGCTGCGCCCCGGCATGGAAACGATGATCGCGCTGGAAGACGACAAGATCACCCTGCCGTCGGTGGTCTTCTTCAACATCGAGGAACGCCGCCCGGTGTACGGTCGCCTGGCGCTGCACGAGTACCTGGAAGGCTACGAAGGCCGGCTGATGCGCTCGCTCAAGAGCCTGCTGGGCTCCAAGCTGATCAAGCACGACACCAGCGTCCTCGGCACCGCGATGCCGTTCAAGGACCTGCTCGGCCTGTTCATCGGCCAACTGAAGAGCCGCGCCGAAACCGCCGCCGGTCGGGAATTCGAGCAAGTGGTCCTCGGTCGCCCGGTGTTCTTCGTCGATGACGATCCGCTGGCCGACCAGGAAGCCGAAGACACCCTGGTCGAAGTGGCGCGCAAGCTCGGTTTCAAGGACGTGTCGTTTCAGTACGAACCGATCGCTGCGGCCTTCGACTACGAGTCGACCATCGAAAAAGAAGAGCTGGTGCTGATTGTCGACATCGGCGGTGGTACCTCGGACTTCTCGCTGGTGCGCCTGTCGCCCGAGCGTCGCGGCATGGACAACCGCCACGATGACATCCTCGCCACCGGCGGCGTGCACATCGGCGGTACCGATTTCGATAAACAACTGAGTCTGCAAGGCTTGATGCCGCTGTTCGGCTACGGCAGCCGCATGAAGAGCGGCGCCTACATGCCGACCAGCCACCACATGAACCTGGCGACCTGGCACACCATCAACTCGGTCTACTCGCAGAAATCCACCCTGGCGCTGGGCAGCATGCGTTACGACATCGAAGACACCGGCGGCATCGACCGCCTGTTCAAGCTGATCGAACAGCGCGCCGGCCACTGGCTGGCGATGGAAGTCGAAGAAACCAAGATCCAGCTGACCCACACCGACAGCCGCCATGTGCCGCTGGACCGGATCGAGCCCGGCCTGAGCGTTGAGCTGAGCCGCGCCCTGTTCGAATCGTCCATCGACGCACTGCTTGAGCGCGTGCGCGGCAGCGTCACGCAGCTGTTGAACGATGCCAACGTGTCGGTGAGTCAGGTCGATACGGTGTTCTTCACCGGCGGTTCGAGTGGCATTCCGGCGCTGCGCAACAGCGTCTCGGCCATGCTGCCGAACGCACGGCATGTCGAAGGCAACATCTTTGGCAGCATTGGCAGCGGTCTGGCGATTGAGGCGATGAAGCGTTACGGCGCAATGGCCTGATCACAATCGCTGTGGCGAAGAGCCTTTGTGGCGAGGGGATTTATCCGCGTTGGGTCGCGAAGCGGCCCCGACTTTTGAAAGCAGGGGCCTGCTGCGCAGGCCAGCGGGGATAAATCCCCTCGCCACAGATGCATTCGCTTCAGATGCCTGGCCTTAGACCATCCCACCCAGCTTCAACTCACTCTTCAGGTACGCGTAATAAATCGGCCCCGCCACCACTCCCGGCAGGCCGAACGCGGCTTCGAACACCAGCATCGCCAGCAGCAACTCCCACGACTTGGCACTGATCTGCCCGCCGACGATGCGCGCGTTGAGGAAGTATTCGAGCTTGTGGATAAAGATCAGATAGCCCAGCGCCGCCACCGCCACCCAGATCGACAGCGACAGACCGACGATGGTGATCAGCGTGTTCGACATCAGGTTGCCGATCACCGGCAACAGGCCGAGCAGGAAGGTCAGGACGATCAGGGTCTTGGTCAGCGGCAGCTTGATGCCGAACATCGGCAGGATCGCCGCGAGGAAGATCCCGGTGAAGATCGTGTTGAGCAGGGAAATCTTGATCTGTGCGAAGACGATGTTGCGAAAGGCCTGGACCAGCAGGTGCAGGCGATCGAACAGGGCGGCGGCCAGCGGCTTGCGCTTGGTCACGTCCGGTATCCGCTGCAGAGCGATGATCGCGCCGAGGACCATGCCGATCAGCAGGGTGACAAACATGTGCGCCGCGTCCTTGCCCACCAATTGCAGCTCGGACAGATGCTTGCTCGCCCATTGACCGATAGCGACACGGAACTCAGCGGCGCTGGCAGGCAGGTAGGCATCGAGAAACGGCGGCAGTTGCCCGCGCGCGCGATCGACCACGCCCATGAATTTATCGAGAGAAGCGCCGGGGTTTTCTGCTTCGTGCAGCAGGAAACTGATAGCGCCGGCGAAGATCAGCGCCAGCACACTGACCACCAGCGTGCCCAGCAACGCCACCGCCAACCAGCGCGCGCGCCGGCCTTCGATCAGCCGTTGCAGTTGCGGGGTGAGCATGTTGACCAGCTCATAGACCAGCAGACCGGCCAACAGGCTGGGCAACAAACGCAGCGGCAGCACCAGCAGCAAACCGCCAAAAATAATGATGCAACTGACCCAGAACACAACATGACGCTCAGAAAACGTTGGCATACAGCCTCAAAACGAACGGCGTAAAAGGATTGGCAGTCTGCCAGCGATCCAGAGAGAGCACTAGGGATATGCGGTGCTTCAGGTCCCCTCACCCTAGCCCTCTCCCAAAGGGAGAGGGCTAGGGTGAGGGGATGCTCTGCATATCCAGTGACCTGAAACAGCTACATGGAATCCAAAATCGACCGTTTTTTTCAGGTCGACGAGTTTCTTGAGATTTGCCCTCACCCTAACCCTCTCCCTCCGAGAGAGGGAACCGATTGGGGGATGCTCTGGATATCCTGTGACCTGAAACAGCGACATGGAATCCATAATCGACCGGTTTCTTTCAAGTCGACGAGTTTCTTGAGACGCTGCGGTCAGTCCCCTCTCCCTCCGGGAGAGGGTTAGGGTGAGGGCAAATCTCAAGCGGACGCGTCGACCCTGACACGCCACAGAAGCGGGTTATTTTTTCTTCAGGCAGTCACTCATGAAGGTCTTGCGCGCATCACCGGTCAGGGCTTTGGTTTTCGCGTCGGCGTTGCAGGTTTTCATTTTTTCCTGCTGCGGGGTCAGGGCCTTGGCATCGTTGGCCGCCGGCGCAGCCTTGAGGCAGGTGCTCATGAAAGTCTTACGCTCATCGCCCTTGAGGCTCTTGGCGGTCGCATCGGCATTGCAGGTGGTCATTTTGTTCTGCTGCGCGGTGGCGGCGAAACCCTGGGAGCACAGCAGCAGACCGATCATCAACAAAGGGACACGCAACATCTTCATGGAGTTTTCTCCTTGTCGCCGCACCGATGGATGCGGCCTCTGCTGAAGTGTAGCCAAATCTTGTTACACCTTCCCGCCTTCCAGGTGGCTGCGCCGATACTGCTCCGGCGTGCATCCGGCCTGACGGGCAAACATGGCGATGAAGGCCGAGCCACCGCTGTAACCCAGATCGAAGGCGATCTCCTGCACGCTCTTCGAACTTTCCAGCGCCTCGATCGCTGCCAGATAGCGCAGACGCTGGCGCCATTCGCCGAAACTCATCCCCAGCTCACGCACAAACTGCCGGGCCAGCGTGCGCTCGCTGACGTGTACCTGCGCCGCCCAGTGCGCCAGCGGTTGGTTACTGCCCGGATCGGCCTGCAATGCATCGAGAATCGCCAGTAACCCGGGATTACTCGCATACGGCAGATAACATTCATGCACCGGCGCCTGTTGCAGTTGATCAACCAGCACCTGGGCCAGTCGCCGGTCGGCTTCGAGTTCGGGGATTTTCACATCGCGGGCGGCGAAGTCCTTGAGAATCGCCTTGAGGATGTCGCTGATTGCCAGCGTGCAGGCCCGTGCCGGCAGTTCGGCGCAGACCTTGGGGTCTAGGCACACCGCACGATAGTTGACTGGTTGGTGGCTGTAGAAACTGTGCTCGACCTGCGGCGGTACCCACACCGCGTACTGCGGCGGCGACATGAAGCGGTTGCCATCAACGTCCATGTGCAGCACGCCGTGCGCCGCGTACTCCAGCGTGCCCCACGGATGCCGGTGCGGCGCGGCGTATTCATGGGCGTTGAAGTCGGCGTAGCGGAAGTACACCGCTGACGGCAGTTCGCTGAAATCCAGCAGATCGATGTGTTTACTGTTCATGCTGTCCGGTTGCAGAGGCAGGTTGTCCGGTTCGCAGTATAGGGCTGCATCCAGACAGGGGATAATCACCGTTCATCAACGTTCTGGTTTTAACCCATGCAATACGCGTTTCCCCTGCTGGCGATTTTCATTTGGGCCGGCAACACCGTGATCAACAAACTGGCGGTCGGGGCGATCTTCCCGGCCGAGATCGGTTTCTACCGCTGGCTGCTTGCCGGCCTGCTGTTCACCCCGTTCATGCTCAAAGCGGTCATCGCGCACTGGCCGCAGATCCGCCCGAACCTGGGCAAGATCTTCATCCTTGGCGTGCTCGGCATGGCGGTGTATCAAAGCCTCGCCTACTTCGCCGCGACCCTGACCACGGCGACCAACATGGGCATCATCCTGTCACTGATGCCGCTGATGTCGCTGGCCATGGCGATCATCAGCCTCGGCCAGCGCCTGACCGCCGGCGCCTTGTTTGGCGCGGTGCTGTCGTTTGCCGGCGTATTGGTGGTGGTCTCGTCAGGCAGCCTTGGCGCTCTGTTGCAACACGGCGTGAACCTGGGTGACGCGATGATGCTGATCGCTACCCTCGCCTACGCGATCTACAGCACCTTGCTGAAAAAATGGCAGCTGCGCCTGCCGCCACTGGTGTTGCTGTACTTGCAGGTGCTGGTGGCGATCGTGGTGCTGTTTCCGCTGTACGCGATGTCGCCGAAAACCGGGCTGACCCTGCAGAACATTCCGTTGGTGCTGTATGCGTGCCTGCTGGCGTCGATGCTCGCGCCGCTGGCGTGGATGCAGGCCGTACAGCGTCTGGGGCCGAGCCGGACGACGTTGTTCTTCAACTTGCTGCCGCTGATCACTGCGCTGATTGCAGCGCTGGTCTTGAAGGAACAGCTGGCGATGTATCACCTGGTCGGTGGTCTGCTGACGTTGGGCGGGGTGATTCTTTCCGAGCGCTGGACCACGGTGTTGGGCCGCAAGGTCAGCGTTGCCTGACCCGACGCCATCGCTGGCAAGCCAGCTCCCACAGGGTCGGTGTCGCACACACATGTTGTGAACGCCACGAATCAGTGTGGGAGCTGGCTTGCCAGCGATGAACGATAACGCGGTGTGCCTGCTAAACCCCGGCAGCCTCAAGCCGCGCCGCATGCTCGACGAACAGACGCACCGGATCCGCGCCCTTGCCCACCAGCCCCAGCGACTGGTTGACGATGTCGAAGTGATCCAGCGGATAGTCATCGCCAATCACCGTGCCCAGATGCGAGCTGTAGCGCCCGACCATCCCGTCACACTGCCCCGGTTCGCGCACGAAGGTTTTCGCGAACAAGCGGCAGCTGCGATTGGTGCCGTCGAACAGGTTGCCGCCGCGGTCGGTCTTGCCCGGCTGCAGCGTGCCCGACCACGAGTAATAGCGCACACCGTTGACCTCTTCCGGCCCGTGTCCGCCCCAGGTGTCAGGCAGGCCTTGTGGATAACGCTGATTGAACAGCGCCACGCCTTCGCTGGTCAGCGATTGGTGCGAAGCGTGGATATCCACCGGCAACTTCGGCCCGCGGTAACCGGTTTCCAGTAACGCCATCAGCCAGCCGACAACGCGCAACAACACCTCAAGGACGCGTCCTCTGGCGCTGTCCGCCGGATAGTGTTTTTGCAGATAGTCAGCCAGTTCCGAACCGTGATTGGGTCCGGCCACCGAGGTCACCGACGCGACCAGATCCGGACGTTTGGCCGCTGCATAGCGTGCGGTCAGCGAACCCTGGCTGTGGCCGAACAGGTTGACCCTGGCCGCGCCGGTCTCGCGCAGGATCTCGTCGATCCGCGCCAGCAATTGCTCGCCGCGCACTTCGGTGGAATTGAGCGGCGACACCTGCACCGCAATGACCGTCGCACCACCACGGCGCAAGGCCTTGATGATTCCGTACCAATACGGATAGAGCACCAGCCGGATAAACCCGAGCATGCCCGGCACCAGCACCAGTGGATAACGCGTCGACATGGGCAAACATCCTTGTGGTCGATGAGTGGATGCAAGGCGTGCAAAACGCCCGCCAAGCATCCTCCCTGATGATGACAACTCAACGACCAGCCTACTTCAGCCCCGCCACCCCCGCCACAATCAGACCTACCGAGAGCAGTTTGACCAGTGTCAGGCTTTCGCCGAGCAACGCGAACCCAAGGAACACCGTGCCCAGCGAGCCAATCGCCGTCCAGACCGGATAGGCAATGCTCACCGGCAATTCACGCATGGCCAGCGTGAGAAAGTAGATCCCGCCGATTGCCGCAATCACGGTGATCAACGACGGCCACAACCGGGTGAAGCCTTCGGCGTACTTCATGCCCATGGCGAAGGTGACTTCGAACCCGGCGGCGATCAGCAGGAACAGCCAGGCCATCTAGAACGCCCCGGCGAGGTCGAACAAGCGCTGCTCGGCCTCCGCCACCGACGCCGCGAAGGTGCGTTCAGCGGATTCTTCACCCTCGGCCGCGACCACGGTGACGTCGTTGATACCGATAAAACCCAGCGCCGTGCGCAGCCATGGATCGGCATGGTTCAACGCCTCCAGCTCACCGCCCGGGCCAAAACCGAAGCCGCCGCGACTGGTGACGATCAGTGCCTTCTTGCCTTGCAACAGTGGCGTGTAGTTGGCAACGCCGTTATCCAGCGTGTGATCGAACGTCAGCCCCAGCCGCACGATCTGATCGACCCAGGCCTTGAGGCCGCTGGGCACGCTGAAGTTGTACATCGGCGTGGAGATCAGCAGCAGATCATGCTCGAACAGCTCGCCGACCAGTTGATCGCTGAGCGCCAGATCGGCCTGCATCGACAACGGCCGTGCTTGCGGCTCCGGGTAGAACGCCGCCGCTACGAACGCCTCGTTGACCGCTGGAATCAAGGCCCGACCGACTTCACGGCGAGTGACGTGAGCCTGTGGATGACGCGCCTGCCAGGCGCTGAGAAAACCTTCAGCCAGACGCCGCGAATGCGAACGGTCACCGCGCGGACTGGCATGGATCACAAGAATCTTGCTCATCTGTCTTTCCTCCGGACTAGAATCAAACGGCTTGTGGCGTGCAGCTTGAGGCGCACCGCCGCTGTCCTTCAAATGAGCAAAAATCAGTCGGGATGAATTCATTTCATCCGTGGAGTTTTCAATGTTCGCCTCGCTGCCGCTGACCGCCCTGCGCGCTTTCGAATCCGCTTCGCGCCTGTTGAGTTTCAAGGCTGCTGCCGAAGAGCTGTCGGTCACCCCCACAGCGATCTCTCATCAGATCCGCTCGCTGGAAGACTGGCTCGGCGTCGCCCTGTTCGAACGTCTGCCGCGTCAGGTGCGCCTGACCGAAGGCGGCGAGCGCCTGTTTCGCAGCCTGCACAGTGCCTTGCTGGAAGTGGCGCAAAGTGTCGACACCCTGCGCCCGCAACGCAGCGGCAGCAGCCTGACGCTGTCGACCACGGCCGCGTTCGCCGCGCTGTGGCTGGTGCCGCGCCTGGGGCGGTTTTATGCGCAGCATCCGAACATCAACCTGCGCCTCGATACCCATTGCGAGGTGATCGATCTGCATCAGGACGCCAGCGTCGATCTGGTGTTGCGCTACAGCCTCGATGACTATCCGAACCTGTATGGGCAGTGCCTGTTCGACGAGTCGTTCGGCGTTTACGGCTCGCCCGAGCAAGTGGCGCTGGCCGCGCGGCGCACGCCGACGCTGATCAGCGTGCGTTGGCACAACTCGAAGCTGTATGCCCATGGCTGGGAAGCGTGGTGCGCGCGGTCCGGCGAGCACTGGCTGCAGCAGCATCCGGTGAGTCGTGAATACGACGAAGAGCATTACGCCCTGCAAGCGGCGATTGCCGGGCAAGGGTTGGTTCTGGCGAGCAATATTCTGGTGTCGGAGAGTGTCGGCAGCGGGCTGCTGGTGCCGTACAAAGGCGAGATTCAGGTCGATGGCGCCGGGTACAGCGCGTTGTGCGTGCCGGGGCGCGAACGGCATCCACCGGTGCGGGCGTTTTTTACCTGGCTGCATGAGGAAGCGCTGTTGTCCGGACTGACGCGCAGATCGCAACCGTTGGCAGCGTCTGTAGAGCAGGCGGCAAAAATCTCATAAAACTTTTTGCTTCGCGCAGGACTCACAACTGGGGTAGGCGAGCACGCCTGTAGAGCGTGGCGCCAATCGGATTAGCCTCCAGGAGATCGAAATGAGCGACGACCTGCATCTGTCAGATGTCCAAACCCTGCGCGACCGTGCGCGCCAACACGTCGAGAACGGCGCCGTCACCGAAAGCTACAGCGCCGACCGTGAAGAGGTACTGCGCTTGCTCAACGCATCGCTGGCCACCGAACTGGTCTGCGTATTGCGTTACAAACGCCACTACTTCATGGCCTCCGGGGTGAAAGCCAGCGTGGCCGCCGAAGAGTTTCTCGAACACGCCACCCAGGAAGCCCAGCACGCCGACCGCCTGGCCGAACGCATCGTGCAACTGGGCGGCGAGCCTGAGTTCAACCCCGACCAGCTGTCGAAAATGTCCCACGCCCAATACGTGGCCGGCTCCACCCTGAAAGAAATGGTCTACGAGGATCTGGTGGCCGAGCGGATCGCCATCGACAGCTACCGCGAGATCATTCAGTACATCGGCGAGAAAGACCCGACCACCCGGCGCATCCTGGAAGACATCCTCGCGCAGGAAGAAGAACATGCCGATGACATGGCCGATATCCTGAAAGACCTCTAAACCCTATCGCGAGCAGGCCCACGCCTACAGAGGAACGCATTCCCAATGCAGGAGTAAGCCTGCTCGCGATGGCGTCGTTATATACGCTGAAGTTATTGAGTTGGTTTAACGGTGACAGGCGCCTTGCCTGCCTTCATCTGCTCCAGCAACGGCGCACACTGATTAGGCTCGCCGCCACTCGGTGCCACCAGGGCCAACAGCCCCGCCGCTGGCGCCGCAATCACACCCAGCGCCACCATACCCGCCCCACGCAGTATCAACGGCACGGCCTTGACCCCGGCATCCGGCTTGATGAACTTGCCGCGCACATACAAAGGTGAACGCAGGGAAATCAAACGCCAGCCCTTGGACTCCGGGGTCACCGTCAGATCGAGTTGCTCGGTGGCCATGTTGGCTGTGCCGTCGATATAGATGATCGCGTTCTCGGTATCGAAGACAAACAATCGCGTGGTCGCCAGACCCGTCTTGATGTCGAAGTCGGCCGCCGCGCAGTTGATCTTCACTTCCTTGTCGCCAAAGATCTTGCCGACCACATAGTTACCGACGTTCAGCCCCGCCAGTTCCATCAGTTCACGGCTGATTGCGCCGTCGTTGATCAGCATCTTCAGGTTGCCGTTGGCGCCGCCGAGCAACTTCGCCACCGAATTGCCGCGCCCGCTGATATCGGCATCACCGTTGAGCTCACCGAAACTGGTTTTCATCGGCTCGAAGGTGGGGAACAGTTCCTTGAGCTTGAATTTGCGCGCAGTCAGTTTCGCCCGGCCTTCCAGCGGCTCGGTGCGGCCGTCGAGGCGGATTTGCGCATCGAGGTTGCCGCCAGCCACGCCGAAGCGCAGCGGTTCGAGGCTGAGTTCGCCGTCGTTGAGTTTCAAATGGGTATAGAGGTCGGTGAACGGCAGTTTCTCGCTGTGGACAATGCGTTTGCCGGTGAACTCGACATCGGCGTCCATCGCGCGCCAGCGATCGGTCTTGAACTCTTCCACCGGCAAGACTTTATCGGCCGGCTGCTTACTCTCGCCGCCCCGGGCCTTTTGCTTGGCGTTGGAGTCGGCGCCGATCAGCGGGGCGAGGTCGGCGAACAGCAATTGATTGGACAGCAACGCGCCGCTGAGTTTCGGCCGCGGCTGGCTGGCGACATAAGTCAGGTCGCCGTGGATATCACTGCTGCCGATCTTGCCGTTGAACTGCTCATAGGTGAACGTCGCCCCGGCCACGTCATGCAGTTTGGCGATCAAGTGACCGTCGGTGGAATAGGGTGGTGTGTCGGGCAGGGTCACGCCGGTCAGCGGATACAGGTTACCCAGGCTCGCGCCGGCCAGTTTCAGGCGCAGGTCGAGAGCGCCGAGATTAAGCGGGTCAGTCAGGGTGCCGGCCAGGTCGAGGCTGGTGTCGCCGATCTTTGCCTGCGCCTGCAGCGGGAACGGTTTGCGCGCGTCCTGCAAGGCCAGCAGCCCGCCGATCTTGCCTTGGCCGGTGAGGCTCTGGCCGTGGTACTGGCCTTTGACCTTCAACGCAAACGCATAATCCTGGGGCGCGCCGCCCTTGTCCTGGGCGGTCTTGGCCGCTTTGTCACCGACGATTTCGCTGAATGGAATCGGTTTGCCCAGCGGATCGATCAGCACATCGAGGCTGGTCTTGAGGGTCTGATCGTCGAGGGTCACATGGCCCTTGTCGAAACCGATGGCGCCGATGTCGACCACCCAGTTCGACGGCTCGGCATTCGGGTCCTTGGGATCGAACTTGAACACCCAGTTGGCGCGACCGTCCGCCAGCCGCTGCAACTCAGCGTTGGGCTCGGTCAGGTCGATACGCGGAATCACCACGCGCTGCGCGAGCAAGGCCAGCGGCGAGATACGCAACTCGACCCGCTTGAGGGTCACCATCTGCGGCTTTTTCGACCAGTCCGGATTGCCCAGGCTCAGGTCTTCGGCCACCACGTGCGGCCACGGCACCCACGACCGCCAGCCGCCCTCATCGGGCTCGCGCTGCCAGATCACCGCGAGGTTGCCATTGATGGCGAACGGTCGGTGCAGTTCTTCCGAGACTTTGGCGTTGAGCGGCGGTTTGATCCGGTTCCAGTCGAAGAACACGATGATCAACACCAGCACAGCCAGTAGCAGCACGAGAATGGTGAGGGTCCAGCTGAAGATTTTTCCAGTGCGCGTCATGCACAAAGCTCCTGATCACGACCGCACGCAAAGACTGCGGCGTACGGCTGAAACGGCGGGCCAAAGCGGCCCTCATGAAATCTACGACTGGCAAACGGGCCGCAGGTTTAATCGAAAGGCCAATTACCGCGCAAAAAGCCGCGCGAAATCTGACCGATCAGTCGAGCAGCGTTACCGCGCCCGCACTTTTGCGAGGCGCGAGTGAGTCGAAAATACCCACTGCGGTGCAAAAGCGTCGCTCTGAAAGGCCCGTTCTAGAGCCTCCCGGCAGAACAATCAATTCTGTTGATTATTACCATTGCGTTTATGAACTTTTATATCGACTTATCGAGAGTAGCATTGCCTCCGTACCCACTTTATCGCCCTCCCAAGGAGCAACCCATCATGAAACGCCAATTACTGTTCAGCCTGACCCTGTCGATGCTAGCCAGCACTGCTTTCGCCCTGCCCGCTGCCGATCAGGCTACCCCGCAAGTGAAATCCAGCCACTCGGTGTTCAGCCAGACCGTTGCGGCTGATGGTTCGGACCGCACGCCACAAGGCCAGACGCTGGCTGAAAACGGTCGCAACCGCCTGGAAGAAAAAGGTCTGGTGCAAGACGGCTCCGATCGCACGCCACAAGGCCAGGCGCTGGCTGAAAACGGCCGCAATCGCCTGGAAGAGAAAGGTCTGGTTCAAGACGGTTCCGATCGCACCCCACAAGGTCAAACCCTGGCGTCTGACGGCAGCGATCGCACCCCACAAGGTCAGACCCTGGCTTCCGATGGCAGCGACCGCACCCCACAAGGTCAGACTCTGGCTTCCGATGGCAGCGACCGCACCCCACAAGGTCAGACCCTGGCTTCCGATGGCAGCGACCGTACCCCACAAGGTCAGACCCTGGCTGAAGATGGCTTCGACAAAACCCCACTGGGCCAAGCCGTTGCCGAAGGCGGTGGTGACCGTGTGATCGAACGCAACAGCCAATTGAGCTAAGCCCGTGGTGGCCTGGAAAAAAAGCCCGATCAAGCGATTGGGCTTTTGACTTTTCAGTCCCGGTAAAATCCTGCCTGACCTGCCCCTGCGGTTCGACGCCGACAAAGTCGATTTGCTAGAGTGCGACGCTTGTCCTGCCGAAGAACACACCTTGCGATGCTGCCCCGCGCCGAACAGAAACAACAGACCCGCAACGCCCTGATGGACGCTGCCCGCCACCTGATGGAAAGCGGCCGAGGATTCGGCAGCCTGAGCCTGCGCGAAGTGACGAAGACCGCCGGCATTGTACCCACCGGTTTTTATCGGCACTTTGCCGATATGGACGAACTGGGTCTGGTGCTGGTCAGCGAAGTCGGCCAGACCTTCCGCGAAACCATCCGCCTGGTGCGGCACAACGAATTCGTCATGGGCGGCATCATTGATGCGTCGGTGCGGATCTTTCTCGATGTGGTCAGCGCCAATCGCTCGCAATTCCTGTTCCTCGCGCGCGAGCAGTACGGCGGCTCGCTGCCGGTGCGCCAGGCGATCGGGCGTTTGCGCGAAAACATCAGCGCCGACCTCGCCGCCGACCTGACGCTGATGCCCAAGCTGCAGCATCTGGATGCCGCCGGGTTGAGCGTGATCGCCGACCTGATCGTCAAATCGGTGTTCGCCACTTTGCCGGATATCATTGATCCCCCCGCCGAAGCCTTGCCGGAGCATCTGACGCCCCAGGCGAAGATCACCCAGCAACTGCGCTTCATCTTTATCGGGCTCAAGCACTGGCAAGGGTTGGGCAGTACCGAGTAACAACCTCTTCCTTGCTGACACCCCTACAAAGGTGCGGCGTCACGGCCTCCATTTGGTGCATGTAAAAACCTTCATGCACCAAAACACCCCAAAATTCCGCAACATCTTGAAACATCCACTACGCTCCGACAGGGATTTCCTACATCCCGTCCGATTGGCAAGGCCCTTGCTCTAGCCTGAGCATTGTCCATAGCTGGAAGTTTTCCGATGCTGGTGATTCACCGCAGAATCGAGTCTCAACCCGTCTGGGCCGCCGAGTTGCACCTGACCTTCGAAGCCCGGAGCAAAAGCCGTTTGCGCTGTTTCAGTGCCGAGGGTGAAGACGTCGGGTTGTTTTTGGAGCGCGGCCAGTCCCCGTTGTTTGATGGTGAGTGCCTGCAGGCCGAAGACGGCCGCATTGTCCGCGTCTGCGCCCGCCCCGAGCAATTGCTGCACGTCACCTGCGCCAATGCCTTTGAACTGACCCGCGCCGCATATCACCTGGGCAACCGCCATGTGGCGCTGCAGGTCGGCGATGGCTGGCTGCGCTTGCTCGACGACTATGTGCTCAAGGCCATGCTTGAACAGCTCGGTGCACAGGTCGAAGCGATCGAAGCGCCGTTCCAGCCAGAGCACGGCGCCTACGGTGGCGGCCATCACCATTCGCGGCACGGCGACGAAGATTTCAACTACGCGCCAAAACTCCATCAGTTCGGCGTACGCCTGTGAACCCGGCCTGGGCGCTGCTGCGCCTGGCCAGTCCGCAATTGCCGATTGGCGGCTACAGCTATTCGCAAGGCCTGGAAATGGCGGTGGAAAACGGTCGCGTCAACAACCCGGACAGCGCCCGGCGCTGGATCAGCGATCAGTTGCTGCTCAACCTCGCACGCTTCGAAGCACCACTGCTGCTGGCCCACTGTGCGGCAGCGGCGGAGCAAAACTGGGATGAATTAAGGCAGCTGTGCGAATCCCACCGCGCCAGCCGCGAGACCCGCGAGTTGCATCTGGAGAGCCGGCAGATGGGCTACTCGTTGCAACAACTGCTCAGCGGCTTGCCGGAACTCGACACTGCCGCTCGCGAATTTCTCGATCAGTGTGCTGAACCGCATCTGGCTCTCGGCTGGGCACTGGCGGCGCGTGCCTGGGGCATCAGTGCGCAAGACGCCCTCGCCGCCTGGCTCTGGAGCTGGCTGGAAAACCAGCTCGCGGTGCTGATGAAAACCCTGCCGCTGGGCCAGCAAGCCGCCCAGCGCCTGACCAGCGAACTGCTGCCGCTGCTGCAACAGGCGCAGCAGGACGCCACCCGAATCCATCCCGAACACATCGGCAGCGCCGCGTTCGGTCTGTCCCTGGCGTGCATGGCCCATGAGCGCCAGTACAGCCGTCTGTTCCGTTCCTAGGAGAAACACCACATGAACGCACAACCTCTGCGAGTCGGCATCGGCGGCCCGGTCGGTTCCGGCAAAACCGCGTTGACCCTGGCCCTGTGCCTGGCCCTGCGCGAGCGCTATAACCTCGCGGTCGTCACCAACGATATCTATACCCGCGAAGACGCGGATTTTCTGGTGCGCAACGAAGCACTGGCACCGGAGCGGATCATCGGCGTGGAAACCGGTGGCTGTCCGCACACGGCGATCCGCGAAGACGCCTCGATCAACCTCGAAGCGGTCGACCAACTGAACCGGCGCTTTCCGGGGCTGGACCTGATTCTGGTGGAGTCCGGCGGCGACAACCTGTCGGCGACGTTCAGTCCGGAACTGTCCGACCTGACCATCTATGTGATCGACGTCTCGGCCGGCGACAAGCTGCCGCGCAAGGGTGGGCCCGGTATCTGCAAGTCGGACCTGCTGGTGATCAACAAGATCGACCTGGCGCCGCTGGTGGGCGCGTCGCTGGAGATGATGGACAGCGACACAAAACGCATGCGCAACGGCAAGCCGTTCGTGTTCAGTAACCAGAAAACCGGTCAGGGCCTGGAAGACATCATCGCCTTCATCGAACGCCAGGGCCTGCTGACCGCAGCCTGATTCACTGCTCAACAAGGAAGCTTATCCATGACACTCAAACGTATTCTTGGCGCTGCGGCGCTGCTGCTGACACCAGCACTGGCCTTCGCTCACCCGGGGCATGGCGACAGCGGTCTGGTCGCCGGCATCAGTCACCCGATTGGCGGCCTCGACCATTTGTTGGCGATGCTGGCTGTCGGTTTGTGGGCCGCGCAGCAGCAGGGCGCCGCGCGCTGGGCGCTGCCGTGCACGTTTGTCGGCACCATGCTGATCGGCGGCATGCTCGGCTTTGAAGGACTGGAACTGCCGGCGCTGGAAAGCGGGATTGCCGCATCGGTGCTGGCATTGGGTCTGGCCGTGGCCTTGGCGGTGCGGCCGCCGCTGGTGATGGCGGTCGCGGCGACGGCGTTGTTTGCGCTGTTCCATGGCGTGGCGCATGGTCTGGAACTGCCAGACATGAGCAGTCCTTGGGCGTATGCGGCGGGTTTCGTTGTGGCGACCGCCGTTTTGCATGCCGTCGGTTATGGCGTGGTTCGCGTGTTGCCGCAGGCAGCGGCGCCGCTGGTGCGGTTGGCGGGTGCGGCTTCGGCGGTGACTGGGGCTTGGTTGCTAGCAGGCTAGTTTTTATTGTCTGAACTGGCCTTTTCGCGAGCAAGCTCGCTCCCACATTGGATTTGTGGCGAACACAAAACCTGTGGGAGCGAGCTTGCTCGCGAAGGCGGCCGATCAGACGCCGCATCGCTGATGTCAGTCTCTCTGCTACCATGTCGCGCAATCGCCCCAGCCGTGACGACGTCCGCCCATGCCCCACGCTTCCCGTTCCGACCTCCTGCCTGAATTGACCGCCCTGTTCAGCGACGTGCACCAGCACTTCGTCAACGTCATCGTGCCGCTCTGGCAAGGTCCGGGCTGGAACGCCGACATGGCGCTGCCTTACGAAGCGCTGGACGCCGCCCACCAACCGCTGCCACCGCAACGCTATCGGGCGATGGCCTGCGCACGGCAGCTGTACCTGTTTTCCAGCCTGATCGGGGTTGTGGATAACGTCGAAGTCCGTGCGGCGGCGCTGTTTCGCTCGTTGCAACGGCACTTTCACGATGCCGAACACGGCGGCTGGTTCTACAGCATTGATCCACAGGGCCAACCGCTGGACCAACGCAAGGATCTCTACACCCACGCCTTCATCCTGTTCGCCTGCGCGCATTACTGGGAAAAATCCCGCGAGCCGCTGGTGGAATCGACGCTGAACGCAGCACTGGAAGTCATCGGCCGCCGCTTTGCCACCGGTGATGGTTTGTATGAAGCGTGTCTGAACCGCGACTGGATCACCCTCGAGACCGGCCCGTTGCAAAACCCGCTGATGCACCTGGCCGAAGCGTTCCTCGCCACCCTTGCCGTGCGCGAAGATGCCCAGACGCAGACAGCGTTGCTGGCGTTATGCACAGCCATGCACAAGCAGTTCGTCGATCCGCAATATGGCGTGTTGATGGAGAAGCCGCTCGGGGCTGTGGATAACTGGTATGAGCCGGGGCATCAGTTCGAATGGTATTTCCTCTTGGAGTCGTCGCCGCTGTTGCGCGAATCGAAACTGCATTCGGCGCTGGACCGGACGTTTGCGTTTACCGAGCAATATGGCGTGGAACAGGCGACCGGTGCGGTGTGGGCGATGCTTGACCTGCAACGGGACGCACGGCCCAAGGATTCGACCCAGCGTATCTGGGCGCAGGCAGAATACCTGCGTGCCCTGACGTTGCGCCCGGACAGTGAAGCCGTGGTGCTGCGCCAGTTGCAGGCGCTGCAGCAGCGGTTCCTGCATGCCGGGGGCTGGCATGAGTGCCGGGATGAGCAGGGTGAGGTCAGCCGCAAGGACATGCCGTCGACCACGCCTTATCACCTGGCGACGTGCTACAGCGGTTTAGCCGAATACCTGCGCTAACAGATAAATCGCCATCACGAGCAGGCTCACGCCTACAGGGAAATACATTCCAACTGTAGGCGTGAGCCTGCTCGCCATGGCCGTTATGCGGTCTTAGACCTTGTTACGTTCGATGGCAAACCCGGCCCAGGTCTGGCTCACCGGCATCAGCTCGAGGCTGTTGATGTTGATGTGCGCCGGCGTGTTCATGACCCAGAAGATCGTCTCGGCGATGTCCTGCGGCTGGATCGGCTCGGCGCCAGCGTAGGTCGCGTTGTAGCGCTCCTGGTCACCGGCAAAACGCACCAGCGAGAACTCGCTTTCGCACAGGCCCGGCTCGATGTTGCTGACGCGCACGCCCGTGCCCTGCAGGTCGCAACGCAGGTTCAGCGAGAACTGTTTAACGAACGCCTTGGTCGCGCCATACACATGGCTGCCCGGGTACGGATAGTTGCCGGCGATGGAGCCGAGGTTGACGATACCGGCGCCACGGCCATGCGCGATCAGGCGTGGCAGCAGCAGACGTGTGGCGTACATCAGGCCTTTGACGTTGGTGTCGACCATGGTGTCCCAGTCATCCAGGTCGCACTTCGGCGCCGGGTCAACACCCAGCGCGAGGCCGGCGTTGTTGATCAGGCCGCGCAGCTTGGCGAACGATGGCGGCAGGTTGGCGATCGCCTCTTCCATCGCCTTGCGATCGCGTACATCGAGCACCAGGCCGTGGACTTCAGTCTGCGTGGACAACTCGGCGCACAGGGCGGTCAGGCGTTCTTCACGACGGCCGGTCAGCACCAGTTTCCAGCCGGCCTCGGCAAAACGGCGGGCACAGGCTTCACCAAAACCGGACGTCGCGCCGGTGATAAACAGGGTGTTGGACATCGTGTTCTCCTTGCTTCGGCCGCCGAGGCGGCCCTTGGAATAGAAAATCAGCAGGCAGCATGCCCGCCCGCGCATGCACGGGCAACACCCACAAGCTGTACAAAAAACAGCCAAGCCTGCCAACACCATAGCCACCGTGGCCTGCAGCCATGTGCACGCATGTTATCCACAGTCCCTTCCACAGTTTCCGGGGGCAAGTGCAAACGCGCAAAGCCGCGCCACATAAGGCTTTGCGGGGGAAATAGAAAGTTTTTTGCTTGACCCTGAAGTGGCAGTTGTGCCGGACGTGGCATTTTGCACGACCGACCGGTCACACCAGTGATTGCGCGAGGCCAGCAATTACGGCCCTCAGCGCGGTCTTTCCAGAGTTTAATCACAGACTTATCCACAGGCTTGTTCACATGGAACAGCCTGATAGTCGACGCCCAGAAAAAGGTTGACAACGAAGGTGTCAGCTCCTGCAAAAAAGCCTGATCAAAAAACAGCCACACCCTTGCAGGCCACGTTTTAAAAGGCTTGCAGCCAGATACACCCACCTTATTCACAGCCAGCTCCACAGCAAACGGGGACAAGTCAAAACTGTGGAAAAACAGTCATTTGCAGCGTCTATATGTCGCGCTTTGGCAGCAGGCGGAATTTGTTTTCCACAATTCGCGAATCCGGCACAAATCAACTGTAGGAGTAAGCCTGCTCGCGATAGCGGTGTATCAGCCAGCGGAGATGGCGAATGGGAAACCGCGATCGCGAGCAGGCTCACTCCTACGGGTTTTTGCGGTGGGTTTGAGAGATAAAAAAGCCCCGGGACTTGCGTCGCCGGGGCTGTGCATAACGTGGGAACAATCAGTGCCCGCCCAGATAAGCGTTACGCACCTCCTCATTCACCAGCAGTTCCTTGCCTGTACCAGTCAGGCGAATCTCGCCGTTGACCATCACATAGGCCCGGTCCGACAGCTTCAGCGCATGGTTGGCGTTCTGCTCAACCAGGAAAATGGTCATGCCGGTTTTCGCCAATTCGCGCAGGGTGGCGAAAATCTGCTTCACCACAATCGGCGCCAGGCCCAGGCTCGGTTCGTCGAGCAGCAACAGCTTCGGCCGACTCATCAGCGCGCGGGCGATGGCGAGCATTTGCTGTTCGCCGCCGGACATGGTCATCGCCCGCTGCGTGCGCCGTTCCTCGAGCCGCGGGAACAGTTCGAACATGCGCTGCATGTCTTCCTTGGCGTACTTGTCGCCAATCGGGATGGTGCCCATCAGCAGGTTCTCCTCGACGGTCATGTCGGGGAACACCCGCCGCCCTTCCGGCGACTGCGCAATGCCATTGGAGGCGATGTAGTGCGAGGACTTGTGGGTAATGTCGACGCCTTGATAGAGGATCTGCCCGCCCGCCGCCCGTGGCTGGCCGAAGATCGACATCAGCAGCGTCGACTTGCCCGCGCCGTTGGAGCCGATGAGGCTGACGGTCTCGCCTTCGTTGATTTCAAGCGACACGCCTTTGAGGGCCTGGATCGGGCCGTAGAACACGTCCAGGTCCTTGAGTTGGAGGATCGGTTGGGTCATGCCACTTCCTCTTCATCGGCGCCGAGATAGGCGGCAATCACTTTCGGATCATTGCGAATCGCTTCAGGGCCACCTTCGGCGATGACCACGCCGTGGTCCAGCACCACGATGTGGTCGGAGATGCTCATGACCATGCCCATGTCGTGTTCGATCAGCACCACGGTCAGATCGTGCTCGTCGCGCAGCAGCCGGATCATCGCGCTCAGCGCTTCGGTTTCCTGAGGGTTGAGGCCGGCGGCCGGTTCGTCGAGGCAGATGATCTGCGGCCGCGTGCACATGGCCCGGGCAATCTCCAGACGGCGCTGTTGGCCGTAGGACAGTTCACCGGCGAGACGGTTGGCGCAGTCCACCAGATCGACCACTTCCAACCAGTAGAACGCGCAATCCAGCGCATCGCTTTCGGCCTTGCGATAGCCCTTGGTGTTGAGGATACCGGCGAGCATGTTGCGGTTGACCCACATGTGCTGGGCCACCAGCAGGTTTTCCAGCACCGACATTTCCTTGAACAGGCGAATGTTCTGGAAGGTCCGCGCCAGTCCCGCACGGTTCACCAGATGCGTACCGCCGAACATCTTGTAGTACAGACGGCTGAGGAACGACTTCGGCGAAACGAAATCGGTCGATTTGAACGATTCGCCCAGCAACTGAATGACGTTGGTCTGCTTGCCGCGCACGTTGAGTTCGATCTTGCCGCCAGAGGCCTTGTAGAACCCGGTCAGGCAGTTGAACACCGTGGTCTTGCCCGCACCGTTGGGGCCGATCAGGGCGAAGATCGAGTTGCGTTTGACCTTCAGGCTGACATCGCTCAAGGCCTTGATGCCACCGAAATGCATCATCAGTTTTTCCACAGAGAGTACGACTTCACTCATGGCGCAGCCCTCTCATAGTGAATGGCACCTTTGCGTGGAGTGACCCCGGTACGGCTGATGCGGATCAGCCCTCGTGGTCGCCAGATCATCATCAACACCATCAGGATGCCGAACAGCAGCACGCGGTATTCAGCGAAGCCGCGCAGCAGTTCCGGAGCAACCGTGAGCACGAACGCCGCAATTACCACGCCGATGGTCGAGCCCATGCCGCCGAGCACGACGATGGCGAGGATCAGCGCCGATTCGAAGAAGGTGAACGAGGTCGGGTTGACGAAGCCCTGGTAAGTGGCGAAGAACACACCGGCGAGGCCGGCCGTCGACGCACCGATGGTGAACGCCGAGAGCTTGACCAGCACGTGGTTGAGGCCCATCGAGCGGCAGGCGATTTCGTCTTCACGCAGGGCTTCCCAGGCGCGGCCCACCGGCATCTTCACCAACCGATGCTTGATGTACAGCACGGCCAGTACCACCAGAAACAATACCGCGTAGATGAAGTAATACTTCACGTCCGGGTTGTAGGCGATGCCGAAGAACTCATGGAACGGCACCCCGCCATCCTTCGCCCGCTTGCCGAACTCCAGACCGAAGAATGTCGGCAACGGCGCCGGCATACCGTTCGGGCCGCCGGTCAGTGACAGCCAGTTGTTGAGGACCAGGCGAATGATTTCACCGAAGCCCAGGGTCACGATCGCCAGATAGTCGCCATGCAGGCGCAACACCGGGAAACCGAGGATGCAACCGGCCAGGCCGGCAGTGACCGCCGCCAGTGGCAGCACGGTCCAGAACCCCAGCCCGAGGTACTGGTAACCGAGTGCCAGACCGTAGGCGCCGATGGCGTAGAACGCCACGTAACCGAGGTCGAGCAGACCGGCCAGGCCGACCACGATGTTCAGCCCCAGCCCCAACAGCACGTAGATCAACCCGAGGATGACCACGCCCAGCAGGTACGAGTTGGAGACAAACGGCACGATGATCGCGAGCACAATCAGCAGCGGGATGATCCAGCGCAGACTGGATTTGTGGTCGGACGGCAATACATGCACGCCCGAACCGCTGCTCTCGAACCCGTCGAGAATCTTCAGGCCCTTGGGCGTTTGCAGGAACAGGCTGAGGGCAAAGCGGCCGAGCATGACGATGCCGATGATCCACGCCACACGGGTCGGCTCGAGGTTGAAGCTGTAGCCGTCGAGCACCACGCCGACAATCGGGCCGAACACGATCAGGGCAATCAGGCCGGCCAGAATCGCCTCAACCAGGCTTTTTTTGATATCAATGCTTTTTTGAGTGGTTGAAGACATCGCTTACACCTTCGACACAAGAGGACGGCCCAACAGGCCCTGCGGCCGGAAGACCAGAACAAGTACGAGCAGCGAGAAGCTGAACACGTCTTTGTAGTCGGAGTTGACCAGGCCGGAGAACAACGACTCGGAGATGCCGAGAATGATCCCGCCGAGCATCGCGCCAGGCAGCGAACCAATACCGCCCAGCACCGCCGCGGTGAACGCCTTGATGCCGATAATGAAGCCGGCATAGAAGTCGAAAGTGCCGTAGTTCATGGTGATCAGCACGCCGGCCAGCGCCGCCATGGCTGCACCGATGATGAACACATAGGAAATGACCCGGTCGGTGTTGATGCCGAGGATCGACGCCATCTTGCGATCTTGCTGGGTCGCGCGGCACATGCGGCCGAGCTTGGTGTACTTGATCACGTAGGTCAGCAGACCCATGCCGACGAAGGCGGCCACCAGAATGAAGACTTTGGTGTAGGTCAGTTGCACGAAGCCAGTACCGACTTCAACGCGCCACGCACCGCTCAGCAGGGTCGGCACCCCCTGTTGTTTGGCGCCTTGGGCGATCTGTGCATAGTTTTGCAGGATCAGGGAGATACCGATGGCGCTGATCAACGGTGCCAGTCGGGTGGAGTTGCGCAGGGGTTTGTAAGCGACTCGCTCGATGACCCAGCCATACACCGCCGTGATCACGATGGTGAAAATCAGCGTGCCGAGCATCAGCAGCGGGAAGGATTCAATACCGAAGTAAGCCAGCAGAGCCAGACTGATTGCCGCCAGGTAAGCAGAAATCATGTAAACCTCGCCGTGGGCGAAGTTGATCATGCCGATGATGCCGTAGACCATTGTGTAGCCGATGGCGATCAGGCCATAGACCGACCCGAGGGTCAGGCCGTTGACCAGTTGCTGCAGGAAAATACCATCCATAACGCAATCTCACGCAGTGAGAACCTGCACACCCGGGGTGTGCGGTTCTTCTAGGAAAAATACAGATTTACGTCGGAGCAATGTCAGAGCGCGAACAGTTCGAACACCACTGGACCTTGTGGGAGCTGGCTTGCCAGCGATAGCGGTAGAACATTCAACACAGTTGTCGACTGTCAGGCCGTCATCGCGGGCAAGCCCGCCCCCACAGGGATTTGCGGAGTTCAAAGGGTCGCGTCAGCCCTTACTTCTGTTTTTCCAGCTGGTGATATTTGCCGTCCTTGTCCCACTGGTAAACCACGTAGTCGGAGACTTTCAGGTCGCCCTTGGAGTCCCAGGTTTTTTCGCCCATCACGGTTTTCACCGGGTTGGCCTTCAGCCACTTGGCAGCGGCTTCGCCGTCGTTTTTCTTCGCGCCGTTGAACGCGGCCGCCAGGGTTTGTACCGAAGCGTAGGCGTACAGGGTGTAGCCCTCAGGTTCGGTACCGGCCTTGCGGAAGGCGTCTACCACGGTCTTGCTGTCTGGCAGCAGGCGTGGGTCGGCGCCAAAGGTCATCAGCACGCCGTCGACGAATTGCGGGCCACCGGCGGTGGTCACCAGTTCGTCGGTCACAATGCCGTCATCGGACATGAACTTGACGTCTTTCAGGCCTTGCTCACGCAGTTGCCGAACCAGCGGGCCGGCCTCCGGGTGCAGGCCGCCGAAGTAGACGACATCGGCGCCAGCGCCACGGATCTTGGTGACGATGGTGCTGAAGTCTTTTTCGCCACGGGTCAGGCCTTCGTACAACACGGGCGTCACGCCGCGTTTGACCAGTTGTGCCTTGGTGGCATCCGCCAGGCCTTGGCCGTAGGTGTCTTTGTCGTGCAGCACGACGACTTTCTTGCCCTTGAGCACGTCGACGATGTAGTCGCCGGCCACAATACCTTGCTGGTCATCACGCCCGCACATACGGAACATCGCGCTGAGGCCACGCTCGGTGACTTGTGGGTTGGTCGAACCCGGGGTGATCGCGATGATCCCGGCTTCGTCGTAGATTTCCGACGCTGGAATGGTCGAAGAGGAGCAGAAGTGACCGACTACACCGGCGACTTTCTGGTTGGTGAGGTCCTTGGCGACCGTCACGGCCTGCTTCGGTTCGCAGGCGTCATCGCCCTTGACCAGAACGATTTTCTCCCCGTTGACGCCGCCCGCCGCGTTGACCGCGTCCGCCGCGGCCTGTGCACCCTTCATGTACTGCTCGCCAAATGCCGCGTTGGCGCCAGTCATTGGACCCGCTACACCGATTTTCACATCAGCTTGAGCAAACGCAGAAACACCCAGCGCAGTAGCGACTGCGAGGGCCAGAAAGCCTTTCTTGTAAAACGTCTGGGACATGAGGTGGTGCTCCAAGGTTTTTTTTAGTTGGCACTGCGACTTCACTTCACTGATTGCTCTGAGCAAGCGCCGTGCCATCGGTTTTTTATTCTTCAAAAAGTCGCTGCTTTCTTGTTATTTCGACTGTTTCGTTCCCATTTTCATTGGGCGTGCAACCGTCTAAACCGCGGAAGGTGAAACCTTTTAAAATCTCAGGCGCAACCCGCTTGCGCCATCATTGCAACCGCGGCACCAAACGACGTGCAACCAGCCTGTAACAGCCCGCGTCACCGAACTGCACACTGCTGGTGCGGGACTGCTACAACCCGCACCATTACAGGCTAGTCGCTGCATCGAAAAGCGCCGCTTCCGGCAACATATTTCAACACTCAGATAACGATGCGCAGGCACTGGCCCGCGTGATACAGCGAAAACCCGGCCTCGTACAGGCAACTGCGCAGGCCCACACCCGCCAGAGGCTGCATCGGTGCAAAAGGAATCGGCAAGGCTTGAGGATTGCCGTGACACAGGTAATCGGCGAACGCCTTGCCAACCACCGTGCCGGTGGTAACGCCACGCCCGTTGTAACCGGTGACGGCCACCAGTCCCGGTGCCGGCTCGAACAGGCGCATCAGGTGATCGGGGGTGAAGGCGATGCGCCCGGTCCAGGTGCACTCCCATTCCACCGGCTTCAGGTTAGGGAAGTAGTGTTGCTGCACGCGATCGGCCCAGGCCTTGAGAAACCACGTGGGTTTCTGATTGCCGTTGCCGAGACTGCCGAGCAACAACCGTCCGTCCTTGTCGCGGCGGATGCTGCTCAACACTTGCCGGGTATCCCACGAGCCCTGCCCGCCTGGAAGAATGGCCTGCGCCGCGTCTTCGGTCAGTGGCACCGAGGAGACCTGGTAGTAGTAGCCGGGGAAGAAGTTACGCTTGAGTTCAGTCCAGTCGCCTTCGGTGTAGGCGTTGGAGGCGATCACCACTTGCTCGGCGAGCACCGAACCCTGCCCGGTCTGCACCGACCATTGCGGGCCCTGGCGTTCAAGGCGGGTGACCGGCGAGTGATCGAACATCTGCCCGCCCAACCCTCTCACAGCGTTGGCCAGACCGGTGACATAGGCCATCGGGTTGAGCGTGCCGGCGCGGCGGTCGAGCAATGCGGCGGCAATCTTTTGCGTACCAGTGGCCTGTTCACAGGCCTTGCCGGTGAGCAATTCGACCGGCGCACCACGACGCTTCCATTGCTCTTCGCGACTGCGCAGATCCGCCTCACCCTTGGCGTTGTGCGCCATGTGCAGAGTGCCTTCGCGGCGCAACTGGCAGTCGATGTTGTATTTATCCACCAGGCTGAACACCAGCGCCGGCGCCGCCCCGAGCATGCGGTTGAGCTGACTGCCGACCGCCTCGCCGAAACCGGCTTCGATCTCGTCCGGTGGAATCCACATGCCGGCATTGACCAGCCCGACGTTGCGCCCGGAACCGCCGTGCCCGGCGCGATGCGCTTCCAGCACGCAGACGCTTTTACCTTTTTCCAACAGATGCAGCGCCGCCGACAACCCGGTAAACCCGGCACCGATCACACAGACATCGACCTTGACCTCGCCGCGCAGCGCGGTGTTATCCGGGCGTTGCGGCGTGAGTTTTTCCCACAGACATTCTTCGCGTAACGGCATTGCCAGACTCCAACAGAAACCTGCCAAACACACAATTCAATGTAGGAGTGAGCCTGCTCGCGATAGCGTCGGAAAATCCGGCACTAATGTTGACTGAACAATCGCCATCGCGAGCAGGCTCACGCCTACCGGGGATCTCCATCGGTCAATCGAAGGTAATGCCCTGCGCCAGCGGCAATTCCAGCGAATAGTTCACGGTGTTGGTCTGGCGGCGCATGTACGCGCGCCATGCGTCGGAGCCCGACTCACGACCGCCACCGGTTTCCTTTTCGCCACCAAACGCGCCGCCGATTTCCGCGCCGCTCGGGCCGATGTTGACGTTGGCGATGCCGCAGTCACTGCCGACCGCCGACATGAACCGCTCGGCCTCGCGCACGTCGGTGGTGAAAATGCACGACGACAGGCCTTGTGGCACCGCGTTGTTCAGGCGCAGCGCTTCCTCGAAATCGCTGTAGCCGACCACGTAGAGGATCGGCGCAAAGGTTTCGCTGCAGACCACATCGCTCTGCTCCGGCATTTCAACGATGGCCGGCGACACGTAGTAGGCATTGGGGAATTGCTCTTCGAGCTGACGCTTGCCGCCGAATACCCGGCCACCCTCGCTCAGCGCCTGCTCCAGCGCATCCTGCATGTTTTCGAAGCTGTGCTTGTCGATCAGCGGGCCGATCAGATTGCCTTCCAGCGGATGACCGATGCGCACTTTCGAGTACGCAGCTTTAAGGCGAGTGACGATCTCTTCCTTCACCGACTCATGGGCGATCAACCGACGTAATGTGGTGCAACGCTGGCCGGCAGTGCCGACCGCGCTGAACAGAATCGCGCGTACCGCCATGTCGAGATCGGCGCTTGGGCCGAGGATCATCGCGTTGTTGCCGCCGAGCTCCAAAATGCTGCGGGCGAAACGTGCAGCGACTTTCGGCGCCACTTCGCGGCCCATGCGGGTGCTGCCAGTGGCGCTGATCAGCGCGACACGCGGGTCATCGACCAGCGCTTCGCCGGCATCGCGGCCACCGATGATCACTTGGCACAAGTTGGCCGGGGCATCGGTGAAGCTCTTCACCACGCGATCGAACAATGCCTGGCAGGCCAGTGCGGTCAGCGGGGTTTTCTCCGACGGCTTCCACACCACCGGGTTGCCGCAGACCAGCGCCAGCGTGGTATTCCACGCCCACACCGCGACCGGGAAGTTGAACGCACTGATCACGCCGACCACGCCCAGTGGATGCCAGGTTTCACGCATGTGGTGGCCCGGGCGCTCGGAGGCGATAGTCAAGCCGTACAACTGACGGGACAGGCCGACGGCGAAGTCGCAGATGTCGATCATCTCCTGCACTTCACCCAAACCTTCCTGGGTGATCTTGCCCGCTTCCCACGACACCAGCTCGCCGAGATCGGCCTTGTATTCGCGCAACACTTCGCCGAACTGACGCACCAGCTCGCCACGACGCGGGGCCGGAACCTTGCGCCATTGCTCGAACGCATGATCTGCGCGACTGATGTGCTGCTCGACTTCGGCCGGGCCTTCCCAGTTCACCGCAGCGATGCGGCTGCCGTCGATGGGCGAATGCACCGGCACCTTGCCGTTCTGGTACAGGGCCGGGTTCACACCGAGACGATCAAGCAATGCGGCAACCATGGGTCACTCCTCAAGCAAAAAACTGAATGTGTGCGGACGCTTTTTCGCGACCGGGCAGGCCTTTAGTTGTAGCGTCACAATGGCGAGGCAACAAACGACCTTTACGCGAGATATCATTCCGTTTATTCATGCTGCGCTGAGAAAGACAAGAAAAGGACCACCCATGCTGAATAAACGCCACCTGCCGTCGATCACCGCGTTGCAGTGCTTCGAGGCCGTGACCCGGCACTTGAGTTTCACCCGGGCCGCCGAGGAGCTGAACCTGACCCAGAGCGCCGTCAGCAAACAGGTGGCGCAGCTTGAGGAATTGTTGCAGCACTTGTTGTTCCGCCGCGTGCGTCGTCGCTTGCAGATGACCCCGGCCGGGGATCTGTACCTGGTGGAAGTCCGAAAAATCCTCACCCAGGTGGAAATGTCGACGCATTACCTGCGTTCCTACGGCGGCGAGACCGAAGTCCTGCGCGTGTCTACGCCTTCGACCTTCGGCGCCCGCTGGCTGGTGCCGCGCCTCAAAGGCTGGCGCCTGCGCCACCCGTCGATTCACCTCGATCTTTGCAACGAGCAGGAGGCGGATGATTTGCTGCAAGGGCGCAGCGATCTGGCGTTCTACTTCGGCCAGGGTTCACGCCCCGGCACCGAGTGCCTGAAGTTGTTTGGCGAGGAGCTGGTGCCGGTCTGTGCGCCGGGCAGCCTGCCGGACAAACCCTTCACTGACCCGACGCAACTGACCGACCTGGTGCTGCTGCAAAACGCCTCGCGCCCGCAGGCCTGGCACGACTGGTTCGACAGCCAGGGTTACCAGACCGAGCACAGCTACCACGGGCCACGCTTCGAAACCTTTTATATGTGCATCCGCGCCGCCCAGGTCGGTTGCGGTGTGGCGTTGTTGCCACGGTTTCTGGTGGAAGAGGAATTGGCCGACGGCAAACTGGTCATTCCCTGGCAGCATGCGATGCCCAGTTCCGACGCTTATTACCTGGCCTATCCGGAGCACGCGGCGGAAGTGCCGAAGGTGCGCGATTTTGTGAAGTGGATGCTCGAACAGATTGATAGCCCGGATGCCTGACTATCAATCGCCTGACACACCTCCAGTGGCGAGGGCGCTTGCTCCCGCTCGCCCCGGTTGACCTCACGCGCAGCAGAAATCGCTGGCAATCCCTGCCGCTGATATGCGCCACTAGCACCATTGTTTGATACCGCGCCGGGCGCGGTGCACCTGGAGACCCCGTTTATGAGCGAGAGTGTGTTTGCCGATCGCATCGTGCAGAACCTGCTCGACACCGACTTCTACAAACTGACGATGATGCAGGCGGTGCTGCACAACTACCCCAACGTCGAAGTCGAATGGGAGTTCCGTTGCCGTAACGCCGAGGATCTGCGCCCGTATCTGGCCGAGATCCGCTTTCAGGTCGAGCGTCTGGCCGAATTGAGCCTGAGCGCCGACCAGTTGAGTTTTCTTGAGCGCATCAGCTTCATCAAACCGGATTTCCTGCGTTTTCTCGGGCTGTTCCGCTTCAACCTGCGCTACCTGCACACCGGCATCGAGAACGGCGAGCTGTTCATCCGCCTGCGCGGGCCGTGGTTGCATGTGATCCTCTACGAAGTGCCGTTGCTGGCCATCGTCAGCGAAGTGCGCAACCGCTATCGCTACCGCGACACGGTGCTCGAGCAGGCCCGCGAGCAGCTTTACCGCAAGTTCGACTGGCTCACCGCGAATGCCTCTGCCGATGAACTGGCGCAATTGCAGGTAGCCGATTTCGGTACCCGTCGACGCTTCTCGTACCGCGTGCAGGAAGAAGTGGTGAACGTGCTCAAGCACGATTTCCCCGGGCGCTTCGTCGGCACCAGCAACGTGCACCTGTCCCGCGAGCTGGACATGAAACCGTTGGGCACCATGGCCCACGAATGGATCATGGCTCACCAGCAACTCGGCCCGCGGCTGATCGACAGCCAGATCGCTGCGCTCGATTGCTGGGTCCGCGAGTACCGTGGCTTGCTGGGGATCGCCCTGACCGACTGCATCACCACCGATGCGTTCCTCGGCGATTTCGACCTGTTCTTCGCCAAGCTGTTTGACGGTTTGCGTCATGACTCCGGCGATCCCGTGGCCTGGGGTGAAAAATGCATCGCGCACTACCACAAGCTCGGCATCGACCCGATGAGCAAGACCCTGGTGTTCTCCGACAGCCTGACCCTGCCCAGGTCGCTGGAAATTTTCCGCGCCCTGCACGGCCGGATCAACGTGAGCTTCGGCATCGGCACCAACCTGACCTGTGACATTCCAGGTGTCGAACCGATGAGCATCGTGCTTAAAATGACCGCCTGCAACGGCCAGCCGGTGGCGAAGATCTCCGACGAGCCAGGCAAGACCCACTGTAAAGACCCGAATTTCGTCGCCTATTTGCGACACGTGTTCCAGGTTCCTGCCGATTCCAGTCTATCTAGCAAGGAGTGAATTCATGCAAGCCGTACAGCGTGAGATTGCTGAACAGCTCAAGGTGCAACCGCCGTTCGCTGACTACCAGGCCCTGCAGGCCGAAGTCGCCCGGCGCATTACCTTTATTCAGGATTGCCTGGTCTATTCCGGGCTCAAGACGCTGGTGCTGGGCATCAGCGGCGGTGTCGACTCGCTGACCGCCGGCCTCCTGGCCCAGCGTGCCATGCGTGAACTGCGCGAGCGCACTGGCGACGACAGCTACAAGTTCATCGCCGTGCGCTTGCCGTACGAAACCCAGTTCGACGAACACGACGCCCAGGCCTCGGTGGATTTCATCGCCCCGGACGAGCGCCACACCGTCAACATCGGACCGGCGGTGAAGTCGCTGGCCAGTGAAGTTGCGGCGTTCGAAGGCAAGCACGCGGTGTCGGTGGATTTTGTGCTCGGCAACACCAAGGCGCGGATGCGCATGGTCGCCCAGTACACCATCGCCGGCGCGGCCCACGGTCTGGTGATCGGCACCGACCACGCGGCGGAAGCCGTGATGGGTTTCTTCACCAAGTTCGGTGACGGCGCCTGCGACCTGGCCCCGCTCAGCGGCCTGGTGAAAAACCAGGTCCGGGCGATTGCCCGCAGCTTCGGTGCGCCGGAGTCGTTGGTGGAGAAAGTGCCGACTGCGGACCTGGAAGACCTGTCGCCGGGCAAACCGGACGAAGCCTCCCACGGTGTGACCTATGCCGAGATCGACGCCTTCCTGCATGGCGAGCCGGTGCGTCAGGAAGCGTTCGACATCATCGTCAACACGTACAACAAGACCCATCACAAGCGCGTCATGCCGTTCGCACCCTGATCGGTGATGGAATGAAAAAGCCCGCTGAGGCGTGATCCTCAGCGGGCTTTTCTTTGGCCAGAACATCGCTCGAGGCGGATGGCCTCTTCGCAGGCAAGCCCGCTCTCACAGGATTTCAGGTGTACACAAAAGTTGTGGCAGACATAGAACCTGTGGGGGCGGGCTTGCCCGCGATGAACGATGACACGGTGGCCCGGCTTACTTGACCGTAATGGTGCCTTTCATCATCGAGATGTGGCCCGGGAACGAGCAGAAGAAGCCGTATTTTTCAGCGGCATTCAGTTTCGACACGTCGAAAGTCAACGAGTCGGTTTCCTTGGCACCGATGATCTTGGTGTGAGCGATGACGCGCGCGTCGCCGTCTTTCAGGTAGTTCTTGTCGATGCCGGCAGCCAGGCCGTCAGTAGCAATCGGCTGCATGTCCGCTTCTTTGCTGATCACCAGGTTATGGCCCATGACGTTTTTCGGCAGGCTGCCGGAGTGGGTCAGTTCGACGGTGAACGTCTTGCAGCTCTTGTCGATCACGATTTCCTTGGTGTTGAAGGACATCTGATCGGTGGAGTCAACGGTGGTTTTGCACTCGGCAGCCATCAATTGGCTGCTGGCCAGCGCCAGCAGGGATACCGCAACAACTTTGGAAAACATGGTGAATCTCCAAGGCAGGGTTAACAAAACACGAATGATGGAAAGACTGCCTGAAATCTTCGCAAGTTCCTATGACTTGAGTCAAAAATTGTATACAACTTTCAGGCTATGACACTCATCGAAACAATCTACCGGCCAGATGCAACGGACGCCCCTATGATCGGCCCATCTACTGAGACGGAGTGCCTGTCATGTTCTTTAACGGTCTGTTGTGCAGTTTGCTTGCCGCCTATGCCTGCGGCGCCAGCGGTACTTTTGAATCGCCGGAGCGAGAAGTCTAGCCCTTGGATCAGGGCGTGCCAGCCGTTACCCTGTGACGGATTGACCCAGGAGGAAGGCATGTCTCTCACATCCGTTTGTGTATTTTGCGGTGCCAACGCCGGTACCGATCCGGCTTACACTGAAGCCGCCAAAACCCTTGGCCGCGCGCTGGCCGAGCGCCAGTTGACCCTGGTCTACGGCGGTGGTGCCGTGGGCTTGATGGGGCTGGTCGCCGATGCCGCACTGGCCGCCGGTGGTGAAGTGATCGGGATCATTCCGCAGAGCCTGATGGACAAGGAAATCGGCCACAAAAGCCTGACACGCCTGGAAGTGGTCGACGGCATGCACGCGCGCAAGGCGCGCATGGCTGAACTCAGCGATGCATTCATCGCCCTGCCCGGCGGCCTCGGCACGCTGGAGGAGCTGTTCGAAGTCTGGACCTGGGGCCAGCTCGGCTACCACGGCAAGCCGCTGGGGCTGCTGGAAGTGAACGGTTTTTACAGCAGACTCACCGCTTTTCTTGACCATATCGTCGGCGAAGGCTTCGTTCGTGCGCCACACCGTGACATGCTGCAAGTGAGCGAATCGCCAGACACCCTGCTCGACGCCCTCGATCAGTGGAAGCCGACCGTCACGCCGAAGTGGGTCGACCAAAAACCCGGCTAACCGCCGGACACCGATACAGGGCAGAATACGCGCCGCTCAACCTCACCTTCGACCCCAGAGGATCGCCCATGGCCAAACCCAATTACTCCTTCGCCAAACGTCAACGAGACCTGGCAAAGGAACAGAAGAAAGAGGAAAAGCTTCAGCGCAAGAAACAAATGGCTGAAGAAGCGGCACTGAACCCTGACGGTGAAGTGGCGACTGATGACGATGATGATGTTGAAGCACCGAAAGATCAGGCGCCCGACGCCTGAGCTGATTGCTGATTCGCTCCCTGAGGGAGCGATCTGTGGCGAGGGGATTTATCCCCGATGGGTCGCGAAGCGGCCCCTGTGTCCGGCCTAATCGAATGAGTTGTCTGGACTGGGCGACTGCTTCGCAGCCGATCGGGGATAAATCCCCTCGCCACAAAAGCTCCTCACGCTCGAGTTGTCTTCAGTCCAGTGGCATCACGGTGACCCGCACTTCCGGGTCGTGGCTACCGCCCCCCAGAATCACCCCTCGCAACGGCGACACATCGGAAAAGTCCCGGCCCCAGGCCAGGGTAATGTGCTCCAGCGCCGGCTGCACATTGTTGGTCGGATCGAAATCCACCCAACCCAATACCGGACAGAACACTGACACCCAGGCGTGCGACGCATCGGCGCCGATCAGACGTGGCTGTCCCGGCGGTGGCTGGGTCAGCAGATAGCCGCTGATGTAACGCGCCGCCAGCCCTCGCGAGCGCACACAGGCGAGCATCAGGTGGGCGAAGTCCTGACACACGCCACGGCGGCGCTCCAGCACCTCCACCAGCGGCGTCGCCACCTGCGTGGCCTCGGCATCGAACGTGAACTCGCTAAAAATCTTCTGCATCAAGGCCTGCACGCCCAGCATCAAAGGCCGGCCCGGCGGGAAGCAGCTTTCGGAGAACTCGACGAAGCTGCGTTTCAGGTGCACGTAGGGTGACTGAAAGCGATAACGACAAGCCTCCAACATTGCGGCGGACAACGGCTGACTGCTGTAGGTCAGCGCATTGCACGTCTGCTCCCACGCCGGGGACAGATTGAAGTCCGCCGGCGGTCGCGCCAGCACTTCAACGGTGAGCCGTGCGTTGACCTGCAACTCGTCGTGCGGCCGCTCGAAGGCCAGACGGGTCAGCGGATTGCCGAAGACATCGAGTTCGTCACGCCGGGTTGTCGGCTCCGGACTGATCAGCAATTGCTGTTCGGTGCAGCGCTGCCATGTGCATTCACGGGGCCACAAGTGCGCCAATTGCTGCGCCAGCGACACCGGGCTGTCGTAGTGATAACAAGTGTCGTGGAAGATCTGGTAATTCGCGCTCATCAGACCGACACCGTACGCTGGCTGACATCATCGACATGGGCAAAGTGGCGCAGGGCCAGGCGATCCGAGACTTGCCCGCTGGCCTCGGCGATGTCTTGCAGCAAGTCCGCCAGACCATCGAGTGCGGCGCGCACGCTGGATTCGCCGAACAGCGAATTCTCCAGACAACCCAGATCAAAGCGTGCCAGACGCTCGACCAGTTGCGGCAGTCCGGCCTCGCGGGGCACGCCGAAATCATCGTTCAGGCGTTTCAGCGTGCGGGTCACCAGTTTCAACTGGAACAACACTGCATGCGGGTTCTGCTCGTCGAGCAGCAACAAGTCGAGCACCGGGATCAACTGCGCCACCGCCAGATAACGAGAACGGTAAGTGATGCTGCTGTTGCCCAGCTCCAGCAGCCACTCAAGCCCCGCCTGATCGAACGCGGCGCTCCCTCGCAGGAACGCCGCAAGGCTGCTGCTGAGAAACTGCAGGCGTTCGATGCGCCGACCGATCATCAAAAAGCGCCAGCCTTCGTCGCGGGTCATGTCGTCCAGGGCGAACCCGGACAGCGCCGCCAGCGACATCACCAGGCGGTTGAGAAAGTCCAGCAGCTCGCCGAAGTCCGGCGCGTCGGTGTCCAGCTCCATGGCTTCGCGCTGCAACTCCACCAAGGCCTGCCAGTTTTCCCGGGAGAGCTTGCCGCGCACCTGTGAGGCGGCCCACTGCAAGCGCTGCAGGTTGGAACGCAGGCTGAATGACCAGTCTTCACCGAGCAATGCGGCGAGCAGTCGCTCCGGCAATTCACCTTCGTCTGGCAACAACGTCAGCCGCTCGCCGAGATCGACCGCCGCTTGCAAGGCCTGCGGATCATCGCCATCGACATACCGCGCGAGCATGATGCGCAGCAATCGCGCACTGTCATCGCAACGCTCGCAATAGCGGCCGAACCAGAACAGGTTTTCCACCACCCGTGACGGCAGATATGGATCGCGGCGCACCAGATCATGTACACCGACATTGCGCTGGGTTTTCCATTGCTCACCACTCGGCGGGCGCTCGCCCAACACCCAGGTGTCCTTGCTCGCACCGCCGCGTTGCATCGACACCACTTCGGCATCGGCCTCGGCGGCCACCCGGGTCAGGCCACCGGGCAGCACGCGGTAGCCGTCGCGACTGGCCACGGCGTACATGCGCATGCCGATGGCCCGCGGTTGCAACTGGCCGTCCTCGGCTTGCCAGATCGGAGCCTGGGACAGCTGCGCCAGCTCTTGCGCCACGTAGGCATAGGGCCGGGCCTGCATGCGCTCGGCGAGCGCCTGACGCTGTTGCTCACTCAGATCCCGGCCGAACACCGGGGCAAAACTTTGTGAGGGGAAGGCCGGTTTGATCAGCAGCTCCGGCAGTTTTTCCAGGGCCTGCGCCAGCACCGGCGCCTCGCCGCACCACCAAGTGGCGATGGACGGCAGGATCAGCTCTTCGCCAAACAGGTATTGATTGATCTTCGGCAGAAACCCGAGCAACCCCGGTGACTCCAGCACACCGCTGCCCAGGGCGTTGGCCACCAGCACCCGGCCCTGCCGCACCGCTTCCAGCAAGCCGGGCACGCCGAGCGCCGAATCGGTACGCAACTCAAGCGGATCGCAGAAGTCATCGTCGAGCCGACGCATGATCGCGTGGACCCGGCGCAAACCGCTGAGGGTTTTCAGGAACACCGTGGCATCGCGCACCGTCAGATCGCCGCCTTCAACCAGCGGATAACCGAGCTGGCGCGCCAGATAAAGGTGTTCGAAATAGCTTTCGTTGAAGCGTCCGGGCGTCAGCAGCACCACCAGCGGCGCGTCGTCGTCACAGGGCGCCTGCCGCGCGAGGGTTTCCTGCAGGGTACGGAAGAACCCGGCCAGGTGCTGCACCTTCAGATCGCGGTACAACTCGGGAAACGCCCGCGAGACGATGGTGCGGTTTTCCAGCGCATAACCGGCCCCCGACGGCGCCTGGGTGCGATCTGCCGTCACCCACCAGCGCCCGTCCGGCGTGCGCGCCAGATCCACTGCGTACAGATGCAGAAAGTTCTCTTCCGGCGGCGCAATGCCTTGGCAAGGCCAGAGAAAATTGTTGTGACCGAAGACCAGCTCCGCCGGCAACAGCCCTTCGCTGATCAACCGTTGCGGGCCGTACAGATCGGCCAGCACCGCATTGAGCAGGCGCGCCCGCTGGGCGATTCCGGCTGACAGGTGCTGCCACTCGTCAGCGGCGATCACGTGCGGCAACAGGTCCAGCTCCCACGGCCGATCAGCGCCCTTCGGGTCGGCGTAGACGTTATAGGTGACGCCGTTTTCCTGAATCTGCCGGGCCAGCAACGCCTGACGCTGCACCAGTTGCGCCGGGCTGCTGCGCTGTAAATGATCGAACAGCCGCTGCCAGTGCGGGCGCACTGCACCACTGCCATCGAGCAGTTCGTGATAAGTGCCCGCAGTGAGCGGGTAGCGGTCTAGCAGGTCAGGCATGGAAAGCTCGGCAGACAGCAAGGAACGGTCAGACTAACGCAGGCAGATGACGCCCGGATATACGAAAAATCCGCACGTCGCGCAGGAATTAGAAACGTCGCAAATCGAGCGTCATCGGCAGTTCGTCGGAAACGGTCGGATTCGGTATCGGAAGTTTCCCCGGCGTGTGGCCGATGCGGAAGAAACGCGCCATGCGCCGGCTCTCCGCCTCGTTGGCATTGACCGGCAGTGTCTCGTAGTTGCGCCCGCCCGGGTGCGCCACGTGGTACTGACAACCGCCCAGCGAACGTTGCATCCAGGTGTCGAGCAGGTCGAACACCAGCGGCGCGTGCACCGGAATCGTCGGCTGCAGGCAATTGGCCGGTTGCCAGGCCCGAAAGCGCACGCCGGCGACGAACTCGCCGATCCGCCCGGTCGGTTGCAGCGGCACCGGGATGCCGTTGCAGGTCAGCAGGTAACGCTGCGGCGGCAAGCCCTTGAGCCTGACCTGCAAACGCTCCAGCGACGAATCGACATAACGCACCGTGCCACCCGCCGTGCCCTCCTCGCCCAACACATGCCAAGGCTCCAGCGCCTGCCGCAGTTCCAGTTCGATGCCATTGACCGCGTAATCGCCCACCTTGGGAAAGCGGAATTCCAGATGCGCGGCGAACCATTCGGCGCGCAATGGATAACCGGCATTGTTGAGTTCGACGATGACGTCGGCGAAATCCTGCTCGATGAAATGCGGCAGCATGAAGCGGTCGTGCAGTTCAGTCCCCCAGCGCGCCAGGTTCGGCGGCGCATAAGGCTCGCGCCAGAATCGTGCAACCAGCGCCCGCAACAACAACTGCTGAGCCAGACTCATGCGCGCATGGGGCGGCATCTCGAAGGCGCGCAACTCCAACAGACCGAGGCGCCCGGTGGCACCGTCCGGGGAATACAGCTTATCAATGCAGAATTCGGCGCGATGGGTGTTGCCGGTGACGTCGATCAGCAAGTTGCGCAACAGCCGGTCGACCAGCCACGGCGCACACTCCTCGCCCGGCGCCGGCATTTGCGCGAAGGCGACTTCCAGCTCATACAACGCATCGTTACGCGCCTCGTCGACCCGTGGCGCCTGGGAGGTCGGGCCGATGAACAAGCCGGAAAACAGATACGACAGCGACGGGTGGTTGTGCCAATAACTGATCAGGCTGCGCAGCAGGTCCGGACGGCGCAGAAACGGCGAGTCCGCCGGTGTCGCGCCGCCGAGCACGAAATGGTTGCCCCCGCCGGTGCCGGTATGGCGGCCGTCGATCATGAATTTCTCGGTGGTCAGGCGGGTCTGGCGTGCCTGCTCATAAAGAAACTCGGTACGTTCGACCAACTCGTCCCAGGTTGCCGACGGCTGCACGTTGACCTCGATCACGCCCGGATCCGGGGTGATGCGCAAGTTGCTCAGGCGCGGATCGCCTGGCGGTTCGTAGCCTTCCAGCAGCACCGGGCAACGCAGTTCTGCGGCCGTCGCCTCAATGGCCGCGACCAGCTCCAGATAGTCCTCGAGCCGCTCCAGCGGCGGCATGAACAGGTACAAACGCCCCTCGCGAGCTTCGGCGCAAAACGCGGTGCGGGTCAGCCAGTCGGCGGACTCGTCGATCTGCGGCACACGCTCGTCAACGCTCGCAGGTTCAGCGTGGCGGTTGAGCTGCGCGGTATCCGGCAACGCGGGAAAATCCTGATTCGGATCCTGAGGATGGATGAACGGATACTCGGCGGCTTTTACCCACGGCTGCGAACCGAGCGGCAGCCGATAGCCCAGCGGCGAATCCCCCGGGACCAGACGGCAATGTTCGTCACGCAGATACCAGCGCCCGCTCTGCCATTGATCGCCCTTGGCCGTGCGCGCCAGCGGCAGTACCTGGCCGATGACCTTGTCGAGCCCGTGGCTGAACACCTTGCGCAGCCGGGCGCGCTCCAGAGGTTCTTCCAGACGCGAATCCTCGGCGCTGACATTGCCCGGCAATGCCCCCTCGCGCCACAGGTAATAGAAATGGTCCTCGTAAGCCGGGAAGACAAAGCGCGCGGGCAATTTCAGACGCTCGGCGACGCTCGCCAGAAAGCGTCCGGCCAGCTCGCCGTCAGCGCCGTAGTCTTGCTGCTCATCGGCGATCAGTGCGTCGTTGTGCCAGATCGGCACGCCATCACGGCGCCAATAACAATTGAGCGACCAGCGCGGCAGCTGCTCGCCCGGATACCATTTGCCCTGCCCGAAATGCACCAGCCCTTGCGGTGCGTAATGCTTGCGCAGGCGCTGGAACAGTTCGGCCGAAAGCCGACGCTTGTCCGCCCCCAGGGCGGCGGTGTTCCATTCGGCGCCGTCCGGGTCATCAATGGAGACGAACGTCGGTTCGCCGCCCATGGTCAGGCGCACGTCCCCTTCCAGCAGGTCGGCATCGATCTGGCGGCCCAGCGCCTGAATCGCCAGCCATTGCTCCTCGCTGTAGGGCTGGGTGACCCGAGGGGCTTCCCAGATCCGTTCCACCGACATTTCGTGGCTGAACTCACACTCGCACGGTTCGACCAAGCCACTGATCGGTGCCGCCGAGGACGGATCGGGACTGCAGGCCAGCGGGATATGCCCTTCGCCGGCGAACAGCCCGGAAGTGGCGTCGAGGCCGATCCAGCCGGCGCCCGGCAGATAGACTTCGCACCAGGCGTGCAGATCGGTGAAATCGACTTCGGTGCCGGACGGACCATCGAGGCTTTTCACATCGGCGGTCAATTGAATCAGGTAACCGGAGACGAATCGCGCCGCGAGGCCAAGGTTACGCAGCAATTGCACCAGCAACCACGCCGAGTCGCGACACGAGCCAGAGGCGTGTTCGAGTGTGTGTTCCGGGGTTTGCACGCCCGGCTCCATGCGGATCAGGTAATTGATGTCTTCGCTCAGACGCTGGTTGAGCGCTACCAGAAAGTCCACAGCCGGCAACGGCGTGCGGTCGATGCCTTCCAGATAGGCTTTGAAGGTCGGCGTCAGAGGCAGGGTTTCGAGGTACGGCGCCAGCTCCTTGCGCTCATCGGCGGCATAGGTGAAGGGGATTTTCTCGGCGTAGGGCTCAAGGAAGAAGTCGAACGGGTTGAACACGGCCATCTCGGCCAGCAGATCGACTTCGATGCGCAACTCATCGGTTTTCTCGGGGAACACCAGACGCGCCAGGTAGTTGCCCTGGGGATCTTGCTGCCAGTTGATGAAATGCTGCTCGGGCGAGACTTTCAGTGCATATGAAAGAATCCGCGTGCGGCTGTGGGCAGCCGGGCGCAGGCGAACGATCTGCGGGCCGAGTTCGACAGCGCGGTCGTAGCGGTAATGCGTAACGTGATGCAATGCGACATGAATCGACACGGCGTGCCTCCTGCGAGCCCAAGCGTATTCGAAAGCGCGCAAGACTTATGCCATGCACAGGCTTGGGCGCTTTCCCGGAATGCTCAGGGCAGTACAGCACCAAAATCGGGCGATGCGGGGAAATGGTTTGGCCTCATTGCACGTAAATGTTGCGAAGAGCCCCTCACCCTAGCCCTCTCCCGGAGGGAGAGGGAACTGACCGAGTTGACCATTCGAGCTACACCGACCTGAAACTCCGAGCCGAACTTCAATTGTGAAAAGCACTCAGATCGGCTCCCGTCCCTGGCTCTTTCCCAGAGAGAGCGGACTGACCGAGTTGATCATGCGAGCTACACCGACCTGAAACTCCGAGCCGAACTTCGATTTTGAAAAGCACACAGATCGGCTCCCTTCCTTGGCCCTTTCCCGGAGGGAGAGGCAACTGACCGAGTTGATCATGCGAGCTACACCGACCTGAAACTCCGAGCCGAACTTCGATTTTGAAAAGCACACAGATCGGCTCCCTTCCCCCTCGCCCCCCATGGGGGAGAGGGTTGGGGTGAGGGGGATGGATCTTGCAGCCAACATAAATCCAATCCCGGAAACGCAAAACGCCAACCCGAAGGTTGGCGTTCTGTTCAGCTCAAGTGTTGCTTAGCGCGGGACGACCGGCTTGCGCGCCGGTTTCGGTCCTTTACCCTTGGCCGCGTCCTTACGCTCCTTGGCCGCCTGCTGGTTGCGGGCGAATGCCGCCGCCTTGGCCTGCTCACGCTTGTCCCACGGATTACCACCATCACTGGCACGCGGCGGCAGGCCGTTGTGCTGGGTGAGGATCTTGGTGGTCTTCTCTTTGCCTTCTTTCGCCACTTTATGGCTGCCGGCCGGCGTCGAGTTCTTGCGACGGGCGCTCTGGTAGCTGTCGGTAGACGGCTGGTGCATCGGAATCAATTGGTCCTTGCCCGAACCGATCAGATCAGCGCGGCCCATGCGAATCAGCGCTTCACGCAGCATCGGCCAGCCTTTCGGGTCGTGATAACGCAAGAACGCCTTGTGCAGACGACGCTGCTCTTCGCTCTTGACGATGGTCACGCCGTCGCTCTTGTAGGTGACCTTGCGCAGCGGGTTCTTGCCCGAGTGGTACATCGCGGTGGCGGTGGCCATCGGCGACGGGTAGAACGCCTGCACCTGGTCGGCACGGAAACCGTTGCCCTTGAGCCACAGCGCCAGGTTCATCATGTCTTCGTCGGTGGTGCCCGGGTGGGCGGCGATGAAGTACGGAATCAGGTACTGCTCTTTGCCCGCTTCCTTGGTGTACTTCTCGAACATGCGCTTGAACTTGTCATAGCTGCCGATGCCCGGTTTCATCATCTGGTTGAGCGGACCTTCCTCGGTGTGTTCCGGGGCGATCTTCAGGTAGCCGCCGACGTGGTGGGTCACCAGTTCCTTGACGTACTCCGGCGACTCGACCGCGAGGTCGTAACGCAGGCCGGAAGCGATCAGGATCTTCTTCACGCCCGGCAAGGCACGGGCGCTGCGGTACAGCTGAATCAGCGACGAGTGGTCGGTGTTCAGGTTCGGGCAGATGCCCGGGAACACGCAGGACGGCTTGCGGCACGCGGATTCGATTTCCGGCGTTTTACAGGCGATGCGGTACATGTTCGCGGTCGGGCCGCCGAGGTCGGAAATGACCCCGGTGAAGCCTGGCACCTTGTCGCGGATCTCTTCGATTTCGCGAATGATCGACTCTTCGGAACGGTTCTGGATGATCCGGCCTTCGTGCTCGGTGATCGAGCAGAAGGTGCAGCCGCCGAAGCAGCCACGCATGATGTTCACCGAGAAACGGATCATGTCGTAGGCCGGGATCTTTTCCTTGCCGTACGCCGGGTGCGGAACCCGGGCGTAAGGCATGCCGAACACGTAGTCCATTTCTTCAGTGGTCATCGGAATCGGCGGCGGGTTGAACCAGACGTCGATCTCGCCATGCTTCTGCACCAGCGCACGGGCGTTGCCCGGGTTGGTTTCCAGGTGCAGCACGCGGTTGGCGTGGGCGTACAGCACCGGGTCGTTACGCACCTTTTCCATCGACGGCAGGCGGATCACGGTCTTGTCGCGGGTCATCTTCGGGCTGGCCAGGATCTGCACGACCTTGGCTTCCTCGGGATCATCCACCGGGCCTTTTTCTTGCTCGATGGCGCAGGCCTGGGTGTCCTGGGTGTTCACGTACGGGTTGATGATCTTGTCGATCTTGCCCGGACGGTCGATACGCGTGGAGTCGACTTCGTACCAGCCTTGCGGCGTGTCACGACGGATGAACGCGGTGCCACGCACATCGGTGATGTCTTCGATCTTGTGACCGTAGGACAGACGCTGGGCCACTTCGACAATGGCGCGCTCGGCGTTGCCGTACAGCAGAATGTCGGCGCTGGCGTCGATCAGGATCGAGTTACGCACGCGGTCCTGCCAGTAGTCATAGTGCGCGATGCGGCGCAGCGAAGCTTCGATGCCGCCGAGCACGATCGGTACGTGCTTGTAGGCCTCTTTGCAGCGCTGGCTGTAAACCAGGCTCGCGCGATCCGGACGCTTGCCGGCCATGCCGCCCGGCGTATAGGCGTCGTCGGAGCGGATTTTCTTGTCCGCGGTGTAGCGGTTGATCATCGAGTCCATGTTGCCGGCCGCCACCCCGAAGAACAGGTTGGGCTCGCCAAGCTTCATGAAGTCGTCTTTGGACTGCCAGTTCGGCTGCGCAATGATCCCGACGCGGAAGCCCTGGGACTCCAGCAGCCGGCCGATGATCGCCATGCCGAACGACGGGTGATCGACGTAGGCATCACCGGTAACAATGATGATGTCGCACGAATCCCAGCCAAGCTGATCCATCTCCTCCCTGCTCATTGGCAGGAATGGCGCTGGTCCGAAACATTCGGCCCAATATTTTGGATAGTCAAATAACGGCTTGGCTGCTTGCATGTCGACGACCGGTGTTGAGATGAAAAATCGCGGGCGCGGAATATAGCACAAATTTTGACCAATTCCGACGGCAATGGTCGGTTTCTCTTTGAGCCGATACCTTGCCGGTCTCGCCCCCCCTGCGGCGCCAAAACCGGCCACACAACCTGACTCCCCATCGGCCAGCCATTATCGGCAGCCGATGTGACAACCCTTCAAGGATGAAGAAATGTCACCGAAACCACCCATCAGGGGCACGGCAATTGTCGATGTCCATCCACGTCCCGGCGCAGTCGTCAGCGGGCAAGCGCCGCGCACGCGAGTATCCAGCGCCGGTGCGCGCCCCCCTGCCCGGTATACACCGGACAGCCCTGATCTGGATGCCATCCGCCGCGTGCCTGCGGTCACAATCACGGCGGCGTCCTCCTCGCCTGTCAGTCACCGTCCTGAAATGCGATCGCTGGAAGATTACTGGCAGAGCGCCGATATCCGCTTGCCGCCTGCCGATGACCAGGGATTACGGACGTTCAAGGGGCGCGACTACGTCGACCTGTCAGACGACCGCGTGGCGCTGGTGAAGAAGGATCCGGACACGGGACTCTACCGGGCCCGCTTGCCCAGTGAGCTCAGCCCCTCCGGCCCCGTGTTGATACGCGATGCACAGAGCCGGCTGTGGCATCCGCTCGATGATGCCAGACCGGCCACTTTTCTCCTGTCTGACGCACGCCTCGAAGCCTTTCGTACGGCGCTCGATTTCAGCGGTATCGAACCCGGGACGGATCGTCTGTACCGATTCAACGGCAAGCTGTATGCAGTCATCGCAGAACACGCGTATCAGGTGCTGCATGATCTGGATGCTTCCTCACCGAGGTCGGCGGTCATGCGCATCGTTCATCCCGCAGACCCCGTGGCCCGGGACCACGGCAATATTTACATCGGGACACGCCCGGGGCGCTCGGAGCCGATCGTTTTCGATGCGCGGCATGGCTGGGTCGCCGCCCAGGTGGGCGGTACCAGCGGGATGCGCAGACGGGGGCAAACGTCCGCCGCCAGCCATTCAGCCGATCTGGCCTTGGAGCTGCGGTTGATGGATCTGGAATTAGAGCAGGCGATCACCATGACCGATCAGTTGGGATACCGATGGCTGGCAGCCAAAGACAAGCAGAACGAGCGAAACATCCTGGTGCAACTGGAAGACCAGCACCGACGAGAACTGGGAATACTGGAAAAAACCGTCAGTCTGCACCTCGAACAAAAGGAGGCCGTCGTCGCCATCAAGGGCCGTGAGGCCTACAAAAACAAACTGATCACGCTGCGCAAGGGACAGATCCTGTCCTGCAACCAGTTGATGATCGCCAACGATTCACGCAAGTTGCTCGACGGTCCGATCTTCGGCGGCCCCGACACCGAATACCGCGCAGTCGCCACACATCTGGCGGACAAGCTGGTAGTCATGAAACAGCGTGAGCATTTTGCCGAGGAACTGTTGCACAAGTGGCGCCTGTCCGAAGAGGAGTTGAAGGCGGCGGCGTACGACCCGATAGAAATTCATGAAATCGTCGCCTTCTGGGTCTATGCCGAAAGTCGCACGCTGCCCGATGCCGCAACCTCCCTGGCCAGCCATGACTTCAATGCCAAGTACCTGGCGTATTCGTTCGGCCAGGTAACGTTCTCCTACCGGGCACTCAAGGGCATGCCGGAAGAAACCCGCGTTGCGGTGCTGAGCAGCCTGTTCGACCAATGCACGGCCATTCGCGCCGCGTTCGAACACATGCCGTTGCCGCCCGGCGCCGAGCCTGCCCGTTCACACGCAAAGATCGTCGAGGCGGTCCAGGCTTTCGAAACCACACTTGAAGAAAGCCTGAACCGTTATCACCGGCAATTGCTGAAGACGTCGATGCTGCCGGCGCACGAACAGCCCATCGACTTCGACTTCATCCCGCCCCAGGACCGCAGCGCACCGCCCGCCAGCCTCCGACGGGTTTTCCGCGCCAGGCACCAAGGGGTCGACAAGATCAAGGTCGGGCGCCCGCGCCGCTCCGAGACCGGTGTGGAAGTGATTGATGTCATGAGCCCCGTGGACGCCGCTCAGGTCATGCACACCTACGCACTGCAAGAGGGCCAGTGGCGCCCGATCGTGCCTCTGCAGGCCACGCCTCTGCCAGCGCTCAGGGCACAGGCCGGGCAGCAACTGCAACGCACCCAATCCTGGCTCGACCGGGCCTGGCAGGATGAACGGGAAAAACGCAATGCCACCAATATCGTCGAGTTTCTCGGCAGCAAGGCGGACGCTTGCGATCACCTCGCCAGACAGATCGACACCGCTCCCGATCGCACCGACGCCGACACCGCCACCTTCGTCCAGCGTCTGCAGCAGGACAGCCTCCGCCTGCGCAGCGAAGGCGAACACATCCGGATTCGCCTGTACAAAGACAAGGCGTTTCTCAGCGCCGACCGACTGGCCTACTTGATCGCCAAGGAACAGATCAGCGTGGTGCAGACCCAGCCACGCACGGTCTCCGGCAAGGGCTCGGATAAACACTTTCTCGACGTTTATTCGCTCAACGACAGAAGCACCGGCGACCCCCTCTGGCACGCGCACTTTCACTACGACCGCATGAACAGCCCGAAGCAGGGCTTCACCGCACGCGGCGGCCACCTCAAAACCCTCGAGCAGAGCCGCCAGGGCATTAGCTCGCAACGCAGGGACGCCCGAAGCGGACACGAGCATGCCCCCATCTGGCGCGAAAGCATTGATGGCAAAACTGCACAGAAAATATTCGAACTGGCGACATGAGCCACTCACAGCACACTTTTCAAGGATGAAACCATGGTGATCAAACCACCCACCCGCCTCAATGTAGCGGTCGACGTTCACCCTCCGGCCCGGCCTCCGAGTACGCCCCCCCCTTCACACCACATCGACGCAGGCCGGGTCAATTCGACACGCCGCACAGTGCCATCGCGGTCCGAGACGGGCGACATCAATGCGGACGCGATAATGCCCACGCGGGCGCCTTCGGTGACGCTCAACGAGTCGCCCCTCAGTACCCAGCCGACAACACCGCAGTCGATCGAGGGTTACAGCATGCCAGCCATCCCCGCGCTGCCGGATGCCAACAGCGATGGTTTCAGGGTGCACAGGGGACGGCGCTACGTCGATCTGGCCAACAGCCGTGTCACGCTGGTTGCGAGAGATCCGGACACGGGACTGTTCAGAGCCCGACTGCCCAGCGAGCTGATCGCTTCCGGCCCGCTGCTTCTGCGCGATCCCGTCAGCCGGCTCTGGCACCCGCACACGCCACTCGACGCGGACAGCTTGCCGCTGACCGATACGCGTCTGGCTGCCTTTCGCACGGACCTGGACTTCAGGACTGCCGCCGCCGATGTCGACGGTCTGTTCAGTCACGCAGGCAAACGCTACGTGGTCATCCGTGGCCATGCTTATCAGGCATTGCAGGATCTCGATGCCTCCACGCCCGAACGGGCGGTCTGGCGCATCGTCAAACCGGCTGACCCCGTGGCCACCGACACCGCCAATACCTATAACGCCAGTCGCGCCGGGGCAACCCTGGCAGTCACCCGAAACGAGCGAAACGAATGGCTGGCAATCAACACCGGTCTCAAGGGCGGCATGCCACGCCATCCGGCGTTCAAACCGATACGGGACGAACTGATGCAGCGCTACCAGCCCATTCATAACGCGCACAAGGCCATTGAAAGGTCATCGCAACAATACGATGCCCTGCATGAGCAGGTGCGGCTGCAACCCGAAGGCAGTACCGAAAGAACCGAGGCCCTGATCAAGCTTGAAGTGCACATGCTCAAACTCCTCAAAATGCAGGCGGACTTCGTGCAGTCGCTGATCGATAACAGGGAATGGCTCAAGCATTTGAAAGCCAGCGGGCAATATAAGCGGGAATTGCGAACGTTCCAGAAGGAACGGGTGGAGAACCTGAACCGGCTCATGGTGATCATGGACATGCGAGTCAAACCTCTCGCCTTGGCCGTGTCCGTAAGCACTTACCGGAGAGTCATTACCCATCTGAACAAGAAGCTCAAGCTGCTCGAAGACCGTCAGGCCTTGATGGAACACATCAAGAAATCCGACCCCAGCTCAGTGTCTGACCTGGATGAATTGAACAACAAGCTCCCCGGCGTCGATCAGATCAAATTCAACCAGTTGACGCTTTACCTGCGCCTGCTGACGGATGACTCTCCAAATCCGCCCAGTCCGGGCATGGAATCGTTACGGGCGATCGACCTGTTCACCGAAAGTCTGAAGAGCATTCCCGAGCACCAGCAACCGTTGGCGTTGTTATTGGCCCTCGATCAGCTAAAGAACGAGAAAGGCCGATTCGCAGCGTTAATGACGCTGGAGAGTCCGGAAAAGGTCGGCTACATCAAAGAAATCATTACGCTGATCGAGCAATACGAAAGCAAAATCGAAAGTCGCCTGACCAGGATCTATGACAGTTTTGAGCGCAACACCGAGCTTCCGCATCTCGATCAGGAGATCGATTTCGACTTTGTTCCGCCGCAGTCGAATACCTCGTCAGCCGTTCCGGCGCCGCCCAGGAAAATGTTCCGTACCCGCCAACACGGCACTTACAAGGTACTGGTGGGAGAAACGGAAATCGCTACCGATGGTAATGTCACGCTCAAGGTGCCCGACCCGTTCCGCCCCGACAGCCCGCCGCAGCGCTACGAAAAACACCAGGGCGAATGGTTGCCGGTGCGCCCGCACATTGTCGACACACCTCGGCCCGAACGCCTCAGCGAAGCCCGTCGCCTGCTGGCCGGCGTCGCCGGACACTTGGCCGAAGCAAAATCCAGGGAAGCCAGAAAAACCAACCCGACGGATATTCTCGAGTATCTGGGCGCCGAGGCCGATCGCCTCAACGATCAGGCAAGATTGTTGGAAAACCATCAACAGGCCGTCGATGACAGCGAAACTGCCGGGCTGGTCGCACGCTTGCGCAGCGCTGGCGACTCACTGACCGAAGAAGGACAAAACGTTCTGGTGCGCATGTACAAAAACAGAGCCGTGCTGGATGTCATGCGCCTGAATTATCTGCTCGACCATGGCGAACTCGATGTGGTCCGTAAGGTGTCTCGCAAACCGATGGGCAAAGGCGCGAAAAAAACATTTCTCGACGTTTATTCGATCAATGATCGCTCTGACGCCATGCCGTTATGGGAAGCCCATTTCCACTACGAGGCCCACGACAGCCATGCGCTGAATTTCACGGTCAAGGGCGGGCATCTGAAAACCCTTGAGCAGGCCGGACGCGGCACGTTGTCCCAGCGCAGGGATGAACAGGCCGGTTTACCGCACGTGGCCATCTGGCGTGAAACCTTCGATGGCAAAACCGCACAAAAAATATTCAACCTGGCGGCTTAAGACCGCCGGACAAACCTCAAGGCAATGACGCCGAATGCCTCACGGCTCCCGTTCGCGAGGGTCGAGGGGCAACCCTGCAAGGATGAAAATATGAAGATTCGCCCCCCCGTCAGAGGCACCACCACTGTCGACATCCATTCCCCTGCGACCTCCCCCGCACAGGCCCCCTCGTCGTCGCTCGACAGACCGGGCCGGATCGATGTCTGGGCGCCAACCACGACGCTGGCGCGGTACCACCCCGAGCCTGGTAGAGCACGACCCGACGTCAATCCCGATGCGATTGCGCCAGCCCCTCCATTGACCGTTCATGAGCTGCCGACGGCTGCAACCCTGCCCTCGCCCCGTGCGCAAACAGCCATCGAGTCCTACTGGATCGCCACTGGCGCACGCTTGCCGGAGGCTGACGCACAAGGTTTTCGTACACTCAAGGGACGCCCATATGTCGATGTGCCGGACGGCGGCATCGTGCAGATCGGCATCGATCCGTTGACCGGTCTGTACCGCGCCAGACTGCACAGCGAACTGACCCCTTCCGGCCCGGTGCTGGTGCGTGATGCCGACAGCGCGCTCTGGCATCCGCGCCCGGACCTTGAGTCGATCATCTTCACACTGTCCGAGACCCGCCTTGAAGCCTTCCGGACAACGCTGGACTTCGCCCACGTCGAAGTCGATGGCGACGGCCTGATCCGTCACGAGGACAAACTCTACGTGGTGATCCACGAACGCACCTATCAGGTCTTGCATGATCAGGAGGCGTCGTCGCCCCACGCGGCGGTGATGCGCATCATCCGGACGCAGGATCCGGTGGCCCGTGACCCGGACAACGTGTATATCGCCACTCGTCCCGGCCGATCGGAAGCCATCGTGTTCGACCCCCGGGATGGCTGGGTGGGCGTCAACGTCGCGGGAACGGGCGGAATGCGCCGTGGCGAACCGGAACGGCCGGTGCGCCAAAGTCTGGCCGAGCGCTTGGCCGCTTTCGTCAATCGCCCGAAAAGGCTGGAGCCTCGCGTGCGCAAACTGTTCCCCTCCTTTGACGATCAACAGGTTGCGACCTGGCTCCAGTGGTTTGGCGACACCGCCAGCGCCGCGCTGACTCGCAAGGAAGCTGAATACAAAACCCTGAAAAAGGATTTGCTTGCCTGGATCGAAAGCGGCGCACAGACCTCCTCAGCTTCAGAGGTCAAGGCGAAGCTGATCGCCGATGAGATCAAACGCTGCTGGCGTCACGAGACCGCAGCGCGGCTGATATTGTCCGCCGAAGGCATATCCCTGCCGGTACTGAGCGCGGATTTCAGTCACGTGCGCGTGTTAACGCTTTCGGGCGTCAACGGGTCGGCTGCCGCCGAGACTTTTCTGTCCGGTTTTTCCGACCTGCGCAGCTTGTCCATCAAGCATTCCAGCCTTGAAAAACTACCGGCTCCGGTGGCGGACATGCGCAAGCTGACACGGCTGGACTTGAGTTCGAACCACATAGAACTGGATCAGCAAGACGCTGCAAGGCTGGCCGGCCTGAACCAGTTGATTGCGCTCGACCTTTCCCATAATCCTTTGAACAACACACCGGACTTCAGTGGCATGACCGGATTGAATTCGCTGGATCTCAGTCACACCGGAATCACTCACTGGCCGACAGGCCTGGAGGAGATGAGCGCATTGACAGACCTGAATCTGAGCCACAACGCGCTTCGGGAAGTGCCACAGGCCTTCATTAATCCGGCCGCAGAACGCCTGGCGTCAGTGGCGCGTATCAACTCGGTCACACACCTGGCGGGTAACGACTTCCCTCCGGGCTACTGGAGAGAATTCGACAGTTACTGGCGGCGACTGAACAGAGAACATCCCGAGCTGATCAAGACGACGCGCCCGACAGCCTTTGATACCGAAGATTCAGGGGTTCAGCGCTATCGGCGCTTGTATCCGGGCAAAAGCATCAAGGCCTGTCGGGACTTCATCTGGAGCCTTGAACAGGACGCCGCAGGCATCCGGCTCAATAACCTCGAACAGGAGTTCAGCATGCTGAAAGGCCAGCTCGATGCCTGGGTGTTTTCCGGCGGTGGCATCCGTCAGCGCTATATTCGGGCGAATCAATTGCAGATCAACGCGCAAAACCGTAACGACCGGACCGAGGCGAGCAATCGGATACTCGCTTGCTGGCGGCGTGAAACACCCCAGAAACTGGCCAACGACCAAACGCCGATCGGCCTCGAGCTGGACCTCAGCGGTCTGAACCTGCCCAGCCTGCCGGACATTGATGTGGACTTCAGTCATGTCGGTTCGCTGAAACTGAGCAACATGAGCCTGAGCACGTCGCCCGAAGGTTTTCTGACCCGTTTTCGCCATGTGCGCTGGCTGGACCTTTCGCGCAATCAACTGCGTGAACTACCGCCCGCCGTTGGCGAAATGCACGGTCTGACCCGTCTGTTTTTGCAGGACAACCAGATTGCCCTGACCGCCGAGAGCGCCCAGGTTCTGGCCGGACGCAGCACACTGCGCGCCCTGTGGCTGAACGACAACCCTCATTTGGCTATCACCCCGGACTTCAGCCAGATCCTCGATATGCGCTCGCTCAATCTGGCGAGCACTGGCATCGACGCATTCCCCACGGGACTTGTCGACCAGCCCTTGCTCGACACCGTCAATCTGCGTCACAACCGGATCACGGAGATTCACGACGCGGTCATCGCACCACCGGACGAGCGCCTGGCGCACACCGCACGGGTCAACAACGTCACCGACATTGGCAGAAATCCGTTATCTGCGGAAACCCTTACACGCCTCAACCGTTACAACGAACGCCTGATAGAAGCCGAGACACCGTTGACCGGCCGCAACAATCTGATCGACTCCGCCCGCGGACGGGGCCCGGCCGTCGTTCGGGCCATGGCTGATGACCCGATGGCACGCTGGACCGCCGGCCTGTCCGCCGACGAGGTGTCCGCCAGGAGAACTCAATGGCAGACCCTGCGTGATCAGCAAGGTTCGGACGGTTTGTTCGATACCCTTGAACGCTTGCTGCAAGATCCCGCCGGCCACCAGGCACTGCAGCAAAGGGTCTGGAAGGTGATTGATAGCATCACCGAAAACAGTCCGGAGTCCGAACGCTTGCGCAGGGAGCTTTTCTCTCGGGCGGGCGAAGCGACCTGCTGTGACCGGGCGGCCTTCACATTTGCCAATCTTGAAGTGCGGACAATGATGTACAACGCGCGGACCCAGGCCCGTGACCAGGCACAAGGCCCGGAGCTGTCAGCGCTTTCCAAAGCGTTGTTCCGCCTGCACGAGGTGGACAAAATCGCATCGGCGGACATCGCACGGCGTGAAGCGGCCATCAGCGAAACGCGAGGAACCCAGGCAGGCGCGGCCCATGTACAGGAAGAGGTCGAAATCCGGCTCGCCTACCGCCACGGCCTGAAAGATCGCCTGCAACTGCCGGGACAACCCGAGCGGATGGGCTTTGCACAGTTGGCCAATGTGTCAAAGGCCCAATTGGATGCCGCCTACGAAAAGGTCATTGCGCTGGATAATTCTCCAGAAGAATTTCAGGCGTTGATCTCGCGGGAGTTCTGGCAGGAATTCGTCACACACAAGTACCGGTCGCAGTTCGAATCCCAGCGTCAGCCGTTCCAGGATCGTCAGTCGACGCTCGACGACGCACATAACGCGAAGACACTGGCGTTTGCCGACTATGACGAGCAGTCAAGGGCACTGCAGGCTTCACTGGCAATCGAGGAAGCGGCGCTGGTCGAGACGCTGACCCGGCAAGAGCTGAGTGAGCAGGCTGTCCGCAGCACGGACGAACAGGCAACCCGCGAAGCTGAATGACACTGAGAGAGACCGTTGGCCGAATGATGTCGGCCGACGGTCACTCGTCGTCGTCGAAGTTGTAACTGCCCGGCGCGAGGTTTTCGAAACGCGTGTACTTACCGATGAACGCCAGACGGATGAAGCCGATCGGGCCGTTACGCTGCTTGCCGATGATGATTTCGGCAATGCCCTTGTGTTCGGTTTCCGGGTGATACACCTCGTCCCGATACACGAACATGATCACGTCGGCGTCCTGCTCGATCGCTCCGGATTCCCGCAAGTCGGAGTTCACCGGGCGTTTGTTCGGGCGTTGCTCCAGGGAACGGTTGAGCTGTGACAGGGCAACCACCGGGCAGTTGAACTCCTTGGCCAGGGCTTTGAGGGAACGCGAGATCTCGGAAATCTCGTTGGTCCGGTTGTCACCGCTGGAGCCGGGAATCTGCATCAGTTGCAGGTAGTCGATCATGATCAGGCCGATATCGCCGTGCTCACGCACCAGACGCCGGGTGCGCGCACGCATTTCCGACGGACTGATACCCGCAGTGTCGTCGATGAACAGCTTGCGATCGTTGAGCAGATTGACTGCGGAGGTCAGGCGTGGCCAGTCGTCGTCTTCCAGCTGGCCGGAACGAACCTTGGTCTGGTCGATACGACCCAGCGACGACAGCATACGCATGATCAGCGATTCACCTGGCATCTCGAGGGAGTACACCAGCACGGCCTTCTCGCTGCGCAACACCGCGTTTTCCACCAGGTTCATCGCAAAGGTGGTTTTACCCATCGACGGACGGCCCGCGACGATGATCAAGTCGGCCGGTTGCAGGCCACTGGTCTTCTCGTCGAGGTCGGTGTAACCGGTGGACAAGCCGGTGATGGCGTTGTCGGTGTTGAACAGGGTGTCGATGCGGTCGATGGCCTTGGTCAACAGTTCGTTGACGCCCACCGGGCCGCCGGTCTTCGGCCGCGCTTCGGCGATCTGGAAGATCTGCCGTTCGGCCTCGTCGAGGATCTCTTCGGCGGTGCGACCTTCGGGGTTGAAGGCACTGTCGGCGATTTCGGTGCTGATGCCGATCAACTGGCGCAACGTCGCCCGCTGGCGAACGATCTGCGCATAGGCCTTGATGTTGGCGACGGACGGCGTATTTTTCGCCAGCTCGCCGAGGTAACCGAGGCCACCGACCTGCGAGGTCTGCCCTTCCTTGTCCAGTTGCTCGGACAGGGTCACGACGTCGATCGGCATGTTCTGATCGGCCAGTTTGGCGATCGCACGGAAGATCAGACGGTGGTCATGCCGATAGAAATCGCCGTCGGAGACTTGATCGAGCACGCGTTCCCAGGCGTTGTTGTCCAGCATCAGACCACCGAGCACAGCCTGTTCGGCCTCGATGGAATGCGGCGGCACCTTCAGGGCAGCGGTTTGCAGATCGTATTGCTCGGGAGCGGAGATATCGTTCATGGCCACTTGTGTTTGTTTGGAAAAACAGGGAATTCAGAAAGACAAAGGGCACGACCTGTAAACAGGATCGTGCCCGATGTTAACCGTCTGACGGACAAGCCGCCAGCCGATCAGGTGTTGCTTAAGCTGCTACCACGACAACGCGTACGGTGGCTTCAACTTCGGCGTGCAGGTGCACAGCCACGTCGAATTCACCCACGTTGCGGATGGTGCCGTTCGGCAGACGAACTTCGCTCTTCTGCACTTCAACGCCGGAGGCGGTCAGTGCGTCAGCGATGTCGTGAGTACCGATCGAACCGAACAGCTTGCCTTCGTCGCCAGCGGTGGCAGTGATGGTCACTTCCAGCTCGGCCAGTTGGGCAGCACGGCTTTCAGCCGATGCTTTACGGTCTGCGGCGGCTTTTTCCAGCTCAGCGCGACGCTCTTCGAACGCAGCCAGGTTGGCAGCGGTCGCAGCGGTAGCTTTGCCGAAAGGCAGCAGGTAGTTACGGCCGTAACCGGCCTTAACGTTTACTTTGTCGCCCAGGTTGCCCAGGTTGGCGATTTTTTCCAGAAGGATCAGTTGCATGTGGAAATCCTCTTAACTTTTAACCTTCACCGTTCGCGCTGTCGGTGTCTTTCGACACGTGACGACCGCGAAAATCAATCAGGCTGTCGACAATGGCCAGAACCACGAGCAACGGATAGATCAGCTGCATGAACAACAGCAGCGTGACGTACAACCCCACCAGCCAGAAACCGGCCAGTCGCTTCTGCCCGACCAGCCCGTGAATCAGGGCGAGTCCGGCGAACACCAGCGGTACACTGCACAACGGCGTCAACATGGCCATCTGTGCACCGAGATTCGGGCCCAGAAGCATCAACGCCAGCAGCAACATCGCCGGCCCCAGCGGGATCCGGATGGCGCGAAACTCGCGACCAAAACCACCCGGGTTGTACAACAACGCCTGCCAATGCCGCCCGACAATCAGGCTCAGCACGCTGACGATCTGCAACAGTGCCGCAATCAGTCCGGTCAGCACGGGTGCAATCAGGGACGCGAAATGCGCTTGCTCATCGACCGACAATTGCTTGTAGGTTTCACCGAGAAGCGCCGGCATGACCTTTATCAAGGCCTGCGCGAGCATCTCGATCTGGGCCGCAAACGCCGCCCCGAGCACCACTGAAAACACCACGCCAATCGCTACGCTGACCAGCAGCGTACGAACCCAGGACTCACTTGCGCGCAAAACCAACGCAAGTCCCGAAGACCCCAGCAGCACCAGAAGTGCCCGTGGGTCATCGGCATACAGCCACCAGATCAACGCCGGCAGCAGCCCCAGAGACAGAACACCCAGGGCGTCCGTCAGTCCGCGCCGCAGCAGCACAAGGCTCCCTGCGGCAGCACCCAACCAATACAACAACGGCAATGTTGCACATCCGGCCACCACGAGAGTGGCCTGCATACGGCCTCGCATGATGAACTCAGCTAAGGCACGCATGCATTCAATCCTTTGCTACTTGTCGACTGCCCGGTCTCAGCGGCCGTGGCTGTCGGTGTAGGCCAGCAGGGCCAGGAAGCGGGCGCGCTTGATAGCGGTGGCCAGCTGACGCTGATAACGAGCTTTGGTACCGGTGATGCGGCTTGGAACGATTTTGCCGGTCTCGGATACGTAGGCTTTCAGAGTGTTGAGATCTTTGTAATCGATCTCTTTCACGTCTTCAGCGGTGAAGCGGCAGAATTTACGACGACGGAAGAAACGTGCCATTTGATAGGCTCCTTAAAAGGTCCGTGGATTACTCGTCAGCGTTATCGCTGTTGTCGCTGTCATCACTATCAGCGCTATCAACGCCTTCGTGCTCAGGACGGTCGCGACGCTCACGGCGCTCACTGCGGTTTTCTTCAGCCTTGAGCATCTCGGACTGGCCAGTAACGGCTTCGTCGCGACGGATGACCAGGTTACGGATCACTGCATCGTTGTAGCGGAAGTTGTCTTCCAGCTCGGCCAGAGCCTTGCCAGTGCACTCAACGTTCAGCATCACGTAGTGAGCCTTGTGAACATTGTTGATTGCGTAGGCCAGTTGACGACGGCCCCAGTCTTCCAGACGGTGGATTTTGCCGCCGTCTTCTTCGATCAGCTTGGTGTAACGCTCAACCATGCCGCCGACTTGCTCGCTCTGGTCAGGGTGGACCAGAAAGATGATTTCGTAATGACGCATGAATGCTCCTTACGGGTTGTAGCCTGCCGCTCAAAAACGGTCAGACAAGGAGTGAATGACACTTATGGACTTGCTGGCGCGGGGCACATCGGTGCCTGCCGTCACAGCAAGGGGCGCAATTGTAGAGAAGGGACTGCAGAGGTGCAAGGCAATTGGTGAATATTTGAACAGCAGCTGTAAGCATCGAGCCTCAAGCTGCAAGCGGGTCCGCTTTTAGCTTGAGGCTTGCAGCTCAATGCTTAAGGCTTGCGCGAAGCGGCAGCCTTGGCCTTGGCGCCGCGTTGACGCTGCGCTTCGAACAGGCACACACCGGTTGCCACGGACACATTGAGGCTGCTGACGCTGCCGGCCATCGGCAGGTTCACTAGATAGTCGCAGTGCTCGCGCGTCAGGCGGCGCATGCCTTTGCCTTCGGCGCCCATGATCAGAATGGTCGGGCCGGTCAGGTCCTGGTCATAAATGCTGACCTCGGCCTCACCTGCCGTGCCAACCACCCACAGACCGCGCTGCTGAAGCTTTTCCAGGGTGCGGGCGAGGTTGGTCACTGCCACCAGCGGAATCACTTCCGCCGCGCCGCAGGCGACTTTGCGCACCACGGGCGTCAGGGTCGCCGACTTGTCTTTCGGCACGATCACCGCCAGCGCACCGGCGGCATCCGCCGAACGCAGGCAGGCGCCGAGGTTGTGCGGATCGGTCACGCCGTCGAGCACCAGCAACAGTGGCGCGCCTTCGGTGCGATCAAGCAGCTCATCGAGCATCGCCTCGCCCCAGACCTGGCTCGGACTGACGTCCGCCACTACGCCCTGGTGCACGCCCTCAACCCAGGCATCCATTTCGCGACGCTCGGCCTGACCGACCTGAACGCGGTTTTCATTGGCCAGTTCGATCAGGGTCTGCACCCGCGGATCGTTGCGGCTTTCGGCCAGCCAGATCTGCTTGACGCGTTTCGGATGGTGACGCAGCAACGCTTCTACCGCGTGAACGCCGTAGATTTTTTCCAACTGACTCATGACTTCGCCTTCGGTTTACGTGCCCCGCCACTTTTGGCTGGAGCAGAACCCGCTTTCGGCGGGCCTTTACGGTGTTTGCTCGGTTTGGCTGGCTTGCCGCCGGTCGCCTTGTCAGGCGCCGACCGTCCGGTCTTTCCCCCGGACGCCGCTTTACCACCGTTTTTGGCATCGGAAAGCAGCGCTTTCTTCATTTCACGGCTTTTGCGCAACTCGGCGTTTTTCGCCACGGCGTCGCTCGGGCGATAGGCTTCTGCGGCTTTTTCCTTGGCAGGGCGACGGCTGGCAGTTTTAGCCGGGGCCTTTTCTTCCGAAACCTTGGCCGCTGGAGCTGCAGTTTCAGCACCACGTTTTTTGCGACCGATCGGCGCGCTGATGGTTTTTTCCGCCATCTCGAAGTCGATCTTGCGCTCGTCGAGGTCGACGCGCATGACACGCACTTCAACGGTATCGCCGAGACGGAAGCTACGACCGGTGCGCTCGCCCGCCAGGCGGTGATGCACAGGATCGAAGTGGTAGTAATCGCCCGGCAACGCGGTGACGTGCACCAGGCCTTCGACGTAAATGTCGGTCAGTTCGACGAACAGGCCAAAACCGGTCACGGCGGTGATCACGCCCGGGAACGATTCGCCCACGCGATCCTTCATGAACTCGCACTTGAGCCAGTTCACTACGTCGCGGGTCGCTTCGTCGGCACGGCGCTCGCTCATCGAGCACTGCTCGCCGAGTTGCTCCAGCGCCGCCTCGTCGTAAGGATAGATCCGTGCTTTCGGGATGGTCATCGCGCCGGCACGACGAACGTGCGGGGTGTCCTGCTTGGAATGGATCACGCTGCGGATGGCGCGGTGCGTGAGCAAGTCCGGGTAACGACGAATCGGCGAGGTGAAGTGGGTATAGGCTTCGTAGTTCAGGCCGAAGTGACCTTCGTTCTGGGCGCTGTACACCGCCTGGCTCAGGGAGCGCAGCATCACGGTCTGGATCAGGTGGAAGTCCGGACGGTCCTTGATGCTCGCCAACAGGGCCTGATAATCCTTCGGCGACGGGCCATCCTTGCCTTTGTGCAGGGACAGACCGAGCTCGCCGAGGAAGGCGCGCAGTTTTTCCAGACGCTCCGGTGGCGGGCCGTCGTGGACGCGATACAGCGCAGGAATTTCGTGCTTCTTGAGGAACTCGGCAGTGGCCACGTTGGCCGCCAGCATGCACTCTTCGATCAGCTTGTGCGCATCGTTGCGGGTGGTCGGACGGATTTCGGCAATCTTGCGCTCGGAACCGAAGATGATCCGGGTTTCCTGGGTTTCGAAATCGATCGCGCCACGCACGTGACGAGCCGCCAGCAGCACTTTGTACAGCGCATAAAGCTGCTTGAGGTGCGGCACGACGTCGGTGTATTCGCCACGAAGCTTGCGGGCTTCGGTGGCTTTCGGGGTTTCCAGCATCGCGCTGACCTTGTTGTAGGTCAGACGGGCGTGGGAGTGAATCACCGCTTCATAGAAGCAGTAGTCGGTCATTTCGCCGGACTTGGAGATGGTCATCTCGCAAACCATGGCCAGACGATCGACGTGCGGGTTCAGCGAGCACAGGCCGTTGGACAACTGCTCAGGGAGCATCGGCACCACACGCTCAGGGAAGTACACCGAGTTGCCGCGTACCTGGGCTTCGTTGTCCAGCGCCGAACCGATCTTCACGTAGCTGGAAACGTCGGCAATCGCCACGTACAACTTCCAGCCACCGGAGAACAGGCGCAGCTTGCCCGGTTTGGCTTCGCAATAAACAGCATCGTCGAAGTCGCGGGCGTCTTCGCCGTCAATGGTGACAAACGGCAGATGGCGCAGGTCGACGCGCTTCTCTTTGTCTTTTTCTTCGACTTCCGGCTTGAGCTTGGCCGCTTCTTTGAGAACAGCTTCAGGCCAGACGTGCGGGATGTCGTAAGTGCGCAGAGCGACATCGATTTCCATGCCCGGCGCCATGTAGTTGCCGACCACTTCAACCACGTCGCCTTGCGGCTGGAAGCGCGGCGTCGGCCAGTGGGTGATTTTCACCTCGACGAACTGACCGATCTGCGCGTTGGCGTTGCGGCCCGGAGTGACCAGCACTTCCTGCTGGATCTTCGGGTTGTCCGCGACGACGAAGCCGATACCGCCTTCTTCAAAGTAGCGACCGACGATGGTTTCGTGAGCACGCGAGACCACTTCGACGATCACGCCTTCGCGGCGACCACGACGGTCGAGACCGGAAACACGTGCCAGCGCACGGTCGCCATCGAATACCAGACGCATTTGCGCCGGGCTCATGAACAGGTCGTCGCTGCCGTCGTCCGGCACCAGGAAGCCGAAACCGTCACGGTGACCGCTGATGCGGCCGAGGATCAGGTCGAGCTTGTCGACCGGCGCGTAAGTGCCACGGCGGGTGTAGATCAGTTGAGCATCGCGCTCCATGGCGCGCAGACGGCGGCGCAGGGCTTCGATCTGGTCTTCTGTGGTCAGACCAAACTCTTCGACCAGTTGCTCACGGGCAGCAGGCGAACCCCGATCGGCGAGATGCGCCAGGATCAGTTCGCGGCTAGGAATAGGGTTTTCATATTTTTCCGCTTCACGAGCGGCCTCGGGATCGAGGGACTGCCAATCGGCCATTAGAGAGTTTTCACCTTGTCTATATGCGGGTTAGTTTGGCATAGGCGCCATGAAACGGGAAATTTCCGACTATATAAGGCCCTTATGAGGGTCTGTATCGTCGCTTGAAAGCCGTTTTGAACACCGCCGGTAAAAAAAATCATATTTTTTGCTGACAGGGGTTTACAGTTAAAAAGACGCTCCGTATAGTGCGCGCCATCGACGACGCACAAGCGTTAACGATACTGCCCAGATGGTGAAATTGGTAGACACGCCAGCTTCAGGTGCTGGTGACCTTACGGTCGTGGAAGTTCGAGTCTTCTTCTGGGCACCAATTTCGAGTTTGAGACTAGATCAGTTTCAAAGCTCACACAAAACCCGCGAAAGCGGGTTTTTTGCATTCTAAGCCCGGGTTTTCTTAAAACTGATTTATTAAAATTAAATCAGGGGTTTACAGATCAAAACGCGCTCCGTATAGTTCGCCACATCAACAGCGGCAACGCTAGCGATGATTGCCCAGATGGTGAAATTGGTAGACACGCCAGCTTCAGGTGCTGGTGACCTTACGGTCGTGGAAGTTCGAGTCTTCTTCTGGGCACCAATTCAAATTCAAGGTTACGGCCTTGAGTTTCCCAAAAACCCGCGAAAGCGGGTTTTTGCGTTTCTGGCTTCCCGAAACCCCATCACCATCGCACCTATCAAAACGCCAGCCCCACCGCAAGGCGCACTTGAGAAACAATATCGTTTATCATTGTTGCAAGTTTTTGCAATGCGACAGTGAGGAACCCTGCGAATGACGTTTCGAAATACCCTGCGCCGAGGCTTGACCTTCACCCTGCTCGGCCTGGCACTCGCCTCTCCCCTCACCCAGGCTGCCGATACGGTTTCCCTGACTCTTTACAACGGCCAGCACAAGGAAGTCGGCGACGCGATCGCCAAAGCCTTCGAAGCCAAGACCGGCATTCACGTCAACGTGCGCAAAGGCAGCAGCAACCAGCTCGCCAGCCAGATCATCGAGGAAGGTGACCGCTCCCCCGCCGACGTCATTTACACCGAAGAATCCCCACCGCTGAACAACCTTGGCGAACAGGGTCTGCTGGCCAAGGCCGATGACGCGACCCTGGCCGTACTGCCGGAAAAATACGTCGCGGCTAACGGCACCTGGATTGGCGTGACGGCACGCGTTCGCGTGGTCGCTTACAACCCGAAACTGGTCGACGAAAAAGACCTGCCAAAATCAGTCCTGGATTTCGCCAATCCACAGTGGCAAGGCAAAGTCGGCTTCGTGCCAACCAGCGGCGCGTTTCAGGAACAAGCCGTGGCCATCATCAAGATGCATGGTCGTGACGCCGCCGAAGAATGGCTGACCGGCCTGCGCGCTTTCGGCAAGACCTACAGCAACAACATGGTCGCGCTCAAAGCCGTGGAAAACGGCGAAGTCGCCACCGTGCTGGTGAACAACTACTACTGGTTTGCCCTGCAACGCGAGAAAGGCAAACTGGATTCGAAACTGCATTACTTCACCGGCGGCGACGTCGGCGGCCTGATCACCGTGTCCAGCGCTGCCGTGCTGAAATCCAGCAAACATCCAAAGGAAGCCCAGCAATTCCTGGCCTACATGGCCAGTGAAGAAGGTCAGCGCGTGATCACCCAGACCACCGCCGAATATCCGCTGCACAAGGGCATGGAATCGGATCGCGGGCTCAAGCCGTTCAGCGAGCTGGAAGCGCCGAACGTGACCCCGGCCGATCTGGGCAATGCCGAAGAAGCGCTGGAACTGGAACGTGAAGTTGGCTTGAACTGATGGCCGCATCGTTATCCGCCCCCGCCGCGCGCGGGGGTTACGTACCCCGGCGCAAGCGACCGTCGATCTGGCTGGTGCTGCCGGTATTGCTGCTGGTGGTGATGAGCGTATTGCCATTGGCCTACGTTGGACTCAAGGCCTGGCAAGCGGGCTGGGCCGAGGCGCTGCACCTGTTGTGGCGCCCTTACGTGTTCGGCCTGCTGCGCAATACCCTGGCGCTGATGGTCGGTGTGACCATCACCTGCGCCGTGATTGGCCTGTCGCTGGCCTGGCTGCTGGAGCGCAGCAATTTGCCGGGGCGACGTCTGTGGGGCGTGATTCTATGTCTGCCGTTTGCGGTGCCGGCGTTTGTCAGCAGCTTCACCTGGGTGTCGCTGAGCGCGCAGTTCGAAGGCCTCGGCGGTGCAATTCTGGTGATGAGCCTGTCGAAATACCCGCTGATCTTTCTGCCGGTCGCGGCGACCTTGCGCAATCTCGATCCCTCCCTTGAGGAATCCGCCCGCACCCTGGGACAGAACCGCTGGGGTATGTTTTTCCGCGTCACCCTGCCGCTGCTGTGGCCGTCGCTGCTGGCGGGCTCGCTGCTGATTGCCCTGCACATGCTGGTTGAATTCGGCGCGCTGTCGATCATCGGCCTGCAAACATTCACCACGGCGATCTATCAGCAGTTCGAGCTGGAGTTCAGCAACGCCAATGCCGCGATGCTGTCGGCGGTGTTGCTGGCGTTGTGCCTGGTGCTGTTGTGGCTGGAACTGCGCGTGCGCGGCAAGGGTCGGCATGTGCGCACCGGCCAGGGTGCCGCGCGTCAGGCCGAGCAAGTGCGGTTGGGGCCGTGGGCGGTTGCCGGTCAGTTGTATTGCCTGTTGCTGGCGATTGTCGGCAGCGGGATTCCGCTGGGCATGCTCGCGTACTGGCTGGCGGTGGGCTCATCGGCAGCCTTCCCGGTCGGGGCGATCACCGAGGCCCTGCTGTCTTCGCTGGCCTTGTCGCTCGGCGGCGCCGGGCTGTGCCTGCTGCTGGCGGTGCCGGTCGGGTTGCTGGTGGTGCGTTACAAGGGCCGACTGGCGATCTGGGCCGAGCGCCTGCCGTATCTGCTCCACGCCTTGCCGGGCCTGGTGATCGCGCTGACGCTGGTGTATTTCGCCCTGCATTACGTGCCGGTGCTGTATCAGACGTCGGCGCTGTTGCTGATTGCTTATGCATTGCTGTTTTTGCCGCTGGCGCAGGCGCCGATTCGTACGGCACTGAATAAGGCTGCACCGCAGCTGGAAGAGGCCGCGCGTACCTTGGGGGCGTCGTCGTTCACAGCGTTTTGCCGGGTGACATTGCCGATCATTTTCCCGGCATTGGGCGCGGCGTTTGCGCTGGTGTTTCTCGATGCGATGAAGGAACTGACCGCGACGCTGTTGCTGAGCCCGACCGGGCTCAACACACTGGCGACGGAAGTCTGGGCGCATACCGCGAATGTCGAGTTTGCGGCGGCGGCGCCTTATGCGGCGCTGTTGATTTTGGTGTCGGGGCTGCCGGTTTATTTACTTACGACCCGGATGTATCTGAGCCGCTGAAATAGCTATCGCGAGCAGGCTCACTCCTACATCGGAATGCGTTTCCCCTGTAGGAGTGAGCCTGCTCGCGAGAGGCCAAACCAGATAGCATCAAGCCCTGAACTGCCCCAGACTCGCCTTCAACTGCGCCGCCAACCCATCCAGCACCTTGCCACTGGCCGTGGTCTCCACTACCGCTTGCGCCGCTTTCTCGGCCTGCGCATGAATCGTCTCGACTCGCCCACGCACAGCCTGAGCACCCTGCGCCTGATGCGCGGCTGCTTGTGTCGCGAGGCCAATCGCCGCATGCACCTGCTCGACCGAGGCCTGCACCGACTGTTGCAGCCGCGCACTGTCGCGCAACACCAGCAAACCTTCGCTGGCCTGACGCCCGGCCTGACCGATAGCCTCTACCGCTTCACGTGCGCCCTGCTGCAAGGCGACGATGTGCGCCTGAATGTCGCCGGTAGAGCTTTGCGTCTTGCTCGCCAAGGCACGCACTTCGTCCGCCACCACGGCAAAACCACGACCGGTTTCACCGGCCCGCGCCGCCTCAATGGCCGCGTTGAGCGCCAGCAGGTTGGTCTGCTCGGCGATGCCGTGAATCACCGTCAGCACCACTTCAATCTGTTCACTTTGTTGCGCCAGGCGCTCGATGACTTTCGCCCCGGTATCGACCTGCCCGGCCAGCGCTTCGATCAAACTGCCGACCTTGGCCGAGGTGCGAGTGTTTTCATCGGTGGCCTGACGAATATCCACCACCTGCTTCAACGCCGCTTGCATCGCCTGACTTTCCGATTGCGCCTCATCGGCCATTTGCGACAGCGCGCGCAAACTCTCGGCCACTTCGTCACGCTGCATCCCGGCCGCCGCATCGGCACCGGCATTGCGCAGGGTCATGGCACCGATCTCGACGCCGGTACGCTGGGCCACGTCGCCCGCCTCACGCACGATCGGCTGCAACTTATCCACAAAGCGATTGACCGCCGACGCCATGTCGCCGATTTCGTCCTTGCTGTTGATCTGCACGCGCTTGGTCAGGTCGCCCTCGCCCGCCGCCAGATCGTCCATCGCTGCGTTGAGCATCTTCAGGCGATTGACCACCCGATGCCCCAACACCACGGCCAGCAGCAGCAACACTGCGCAACCGACCAGCGCCAAGCCCAGGCCGATCCGCCAGCGCAGAGTCGCCGCAGCGTCCTGCACGGTACTGGTGGTATTGGCTTTCATCTCGGCGGCGGTGGACTGCGCCGATTGCAGGCGCCCGCGCATCGCGCTGGCGCTATCGGCAGCGGCACCCTTGAGGCTGTCGCCGACCAGTTGATCACTGCTGGCGATCAACGCCGAGAAACGCTTATCGAGCGCCGCCAGATCGGTTTCCACCGACGCCGTCGAGACACCCATCAGCACTTTGCCGATTTCCACGCCGTTGGGGTTGATCGAGGCTTCGAGGTAGTAGACCGACGGATCGTTTTTCGCCGCATCCAGCACTTTATCCAGCGCACGCTCGCCCTGCCCCTTTTCCAGCAGGGCCTTGTTGATCGGGTTTTCGCGATTGAGATAACGGGTCAGGTGCTGGCCGGTGGCGTCGTCGTAGACCACAAACAACACATTGGGATTGCGCTGGGCACGCCGGGCGAACTCGGACAGGGTCGGCACGTCGCTGTCCCACATGGCGCGGGGTGCGACCGAGGCGAGCAATTGCGCCATGTCATTGGCCGAATCTTTCAGATCCTTTTCCAGCGTCGCACGCAGTTGCGCCTGCTCTTCTTTCAGACGCGAAGACAGGCCGGCAGTCAGACGCTGACGGGTACTGGCGGACAAGGCATCGAGGCTCGACGTGACTTCGCGCCCGGCCTGCTCCAGCTCACCGGAGAGTTTCTGGCTATCAGTCCCCAGGCGCACACCCAGATCGGCTTCCAGCGCCGTGACGGTGCTCCGCGTCAGGGCAACGGCCACCAACACTTGCACCAAAAGGGCGATACCAAGGGTAACGAACACGGGGCGCAACAAACGGCTTTGTAACAGTGAGAGAACGGCCGACACTGTGAATACCTCTACTTCTGACGCCATTAATTTGATGGCACTCTTGTAGACAGATTCACAGCAAAGGTCATGCCGTCCAACAGGCATAAACGACAAAGGCCCCGATGAAGGGGCCTTTGTGGTTTTACATCAACGACTTATCAAGCAAACGGATGACGCAGAACGATGGTTTCGTTGCGGTCCGGGCCCGTCGAAATAATGTCGATCGGCGCGCCGATCAACTGTTCAACGCGTTTGATGTAGGCACGAGCGTTAGCCGGCAGCTCTTCCAGGGTCTTGGCGCCCACGGTCGATTCGGTCCAGCCCGGCACTTCTTCGTACACAGGCTGCAGGCCCACGTAGCTGTCAGCGTCGGTCGGCGCAACGGCGTTGCCTTGTGCATCTTTGTAGCCGGTGCAGATGTTGATGGTTTCCAGACCATCGAGTACGTCCAGCTTGGTCAGGCAGATGCCCGAGATGCTGTTCACATCAATAGCGCGACGCAGGATAACGGCGTCGAACCAGCCGCAACGACGGGCACGGCCGGTGGTAGCGCCGAACTCGTGACCTTGTTTGGCCAGGTGTGCACCCACTTCGTCAAACAGCTCAGTCGGGAACGGGCCCGAACCTACGCGAGTGGTGTAAGCCTTGGTGATGCCCAGGATGTAATCGAGGAACATCGGGCCAACGCCCGAACCGGTCGCCACGCCACCGGCGGTGGTGTTGGAACTGGTCACGTACGGATAGGTACCGTGGTCGATGTCGAGCAACGAACCCTGGGCGCCTTCGAACATGATGTCTTTGCCGGCGCGACGCAGGTCGTGCAGCTCGGCCGTGACGTCCAGCATCAGCGGCTTGAGCAGTTCAGCGTATTCCTTGCACTCGGCCAGCGTCTTTTCGAACTCAATGGCCGGCTCTTTGTAGTAACCGACCAGCATGAAGTTGTGGTAATCCACCAGCTCACGCAGTTTGTCTTCGAAGCGCGGCATGTTCAGCAGGTCGCCAACGCGCAGGCCACGACGTGCAACCTTGTCTTCGTATGCCGGGCCGATGCCGCGACCGGTGGTACCGATCTTCAGCTCGCCACGGGCCTTTTCACGAGCCTGGTCCAGCGCTACGTGGAAGGACAGGATCAGCGGGCAGGATGGGCTGATACGCAGGCGCTCGCGCACCGGTACGCCTTTCTCTTCCAGCTTGGTGATTTCTCGCAGCAGAGCGTCAGGCGCAACCACCACGCCGTTGCCGATCAGGCACTGCACGCCTTCGCGCAGCACGCCCGACGGGATCAGGTGCAAGACGGTTTTTTCGCCGTCGATCACCAGGGTGTGGCCAGCGTTGTGGCCACCTTGGTAGCGCACTACGGCGGCAGCATGTTCGGTCAGCAGATCAACGATCTTGCCTTTGCCCTCATCACCCCATTGGGTGCCCAGGACTACGACATTCTTACCCATAACACTTGTCCTCATTCGCGCAAACTTGGTGCCGGCGTTGGCCGGCAGGAAAACTCAAGAAGCCAGTGGCGATACTTGCCAAAGCCCGTTCTGCTGAATCAATTGCCGGTCGCAGTCCGCATCACGGGCGGCGGCCAAAGGTTGTCCAGGCAAGGCCTGAACGACACGCTGACCCTCACTGCGCAACTGGCAAACCTGCTGCCAGAGTGCCGCATCCGTACTGTCAGGCATCCAGATACCGCCAGACGGTAGCTCGATCTCAGCACGCCCCAGGGTCACCAGGGTTTTCAAATCGGTAGAGAAGCCGGTTGCCGGGCGGGCACGACCGAAGTCGGCGCCGATGTCGTCGTAACGACCGCCCTGGGCGATGGACTGGCCAACGCCCGGCACGAACACCGCGAACACCACACCCGTGTGGTAGTGGTAGCCGCGCAGCTCGCCCAGGTCGAAATACAGCGGCAGCTGCGGGAAACGCGCCGACAGGCGCTCGGCGATCGCCAGCAAGTCTTCCAGTGCGGCCAGCACCGGCGCCGGCGCATTGGCCAGGCGCTCGCGGGCAGCGCTGAGGACTTCACGACCGCCACACAGATCGACCAGCGCGCGCAGCATGCCGGACAGGTCGGCCGGCAAGCCTTCGGTCAAGGTAATGACCTCGTCGATGGCCTTGCGTTGCAGCGCATCGAACAACTGCTGCTCGACTTCACCGGACAGACCGGCGGCGCGCGCCAGACCACGGTAGATGCCGACATGACCGAGGTCCATGTGCACATCCGGCACATCGGCCAGTTGCAGCATGGCCAGCATCAGGCTGATCACTTCAACGTCACTGCTCGGGCTGGCATCGCCGTACAACTCGGCGCCCAGCTGGATCGGGCTGCGCGAGGACGACAGTGCACGCGGCTGGGCATGCAGTACGCTGCCGGCGTAGCACAGGCGGCTCGGGCCTTCGCGCCGCAGAGTGTGCGCATCAATGCGCGCCACTTGCGGCGTGATGTCGGCACGGAACCCCATCTGCCGGCCCGATTGCGGGTCGATGACCTTGAAGGTACGCAGATCCAGGTCCTGGCCCGCGCCGGTCAGCAGGGATTCCAGGTACTCGATATGGGGAGTCACGACAAACTCGTAACCCCAGCTCTGGAACAGATCCAACACCTGACGACGCGCGACTTCAATGCGCGCCGCTTCCGGTGGCAGTACTTCTTCGATGCCATCTGGCAGCAGCCAGCGGTCTACCGTTGCCATTACGCCATTCCCCTTTGATCCGGGCGGCCAGCCCGAGGGCGAGCCTTGAGTGAAGCAGAAAATGACCGGCGCGTTGAAAACGCACGCGCATGAACGACGCGGCGAAAGGCCTGTTACCGGCTTCGCCCATCACTTTCCTCGAAAAACGCTCGGGCCATTCAACCCGGCACCTGCAACAAAAAACAGCAATCAAACGTGCAGACGCAAAAAAGCCGGGAATTTCCCGGCTGCCGCATCATACACACGTTTTCCCAAAGGATCACCCCGCCCGAGGTTTTAGCCGCCGGGCGGAGTGATTCAGGTCAACGTCGTATCAAGGCTTGGCCTTTTCCAGGTAACGGAAAAAGTCGCTGCTTGGGTCGAGGACCAGTACGTCGGACTTGTTCGCGAAGCTTTCACGGTAGGCGCGCAGGCTACGGTAGAAACCATAGAACTCCTGATCCTGACCGTAGGCCTTGGAGTAGATCGCAGCGGCCTGGGCATCGCCGTCACCGCGAATCTCTTCGGATTCACGATAGGCTTCCGCCAGCAGCACGCGGCGTTGACGATCGGCGTCGGCACGGATGCCTTCGGCCAGCTCGTTACCCTTGGCGCGGTGCTCGCGAGCTTCACGCTCACGCTCGGTGCTCATACGCTCGAACACACTGCGGTTTACTTCTTTCGGCAGGTCGATGGCCTTGACCCGGACATCGACAACTTCGATCCCCAGCTCCTTTTCCGCCATCCTGTTCAGCGACGCAGTGATGTCAGCCATCAGCGCATCACGCTCACCCGACACCACTTCGTGCAGGGTGCGCTTGCCGAACTGGTCACGCAGACCGGATTCCAGACGACGGGACAGACGCTCGTCGGCGATTTGCTTGAGGCCGGAAGTCGCGGTGTAGAAGCGCTCGGCATCTTTCACGCGCCACTTGGCATAGGCATCGACCATTACCGCTTTCTTTTCCAGGGTCAGGAAGCGCTGCGTCGGTGCATCCAGCGTCATCAGGCGTGCGTCGAATTTACGCACCTGGTTAACGTAAGGCACTTTCACATGCAGGCCCGGCTGAACATCAGCCTGAACCACACGGCCGAACTGCAGCAGCACCGCACGCTCGGTCTGAGCGACGATGTAGAAGCAATTCCAGCCCACCAGGACTACAACGACGCCAACAATAAGGGCGATCAGCGATTTATTGCTCATCAGCGGGTCTCCCTTGTGCGCGACTGCGGCAGGTCAGTGACATGCGGCGTGACGTCCGTGTTGCTGCTGGCGGCGGCCGAACCGGTGACCGGTGCATTGCTGCCCGAACTGTTCTGAATCATTTTGTCCAACGGCAGGTAAAGCAGGTTGCTCTGGCCGTTCTTGTTGCCGGTCACGAGTACCTTGCTGGTGTTGCTGAAGACTTCCTGCATGGTGTCCAGATACAGACGCTCACGGGTGACTTCAGGGGCCTTGCGATACTCGGCGACCAGTTTGGTGAAGCGATCAGCCTCACCCTTGGCGCGCGAGACCGTTTCGTCGCGGTAACCGTTGGCATTCTCGATGATACGCTGGGCCTGACCACGGGCTTCCGGCACCACGCCGTTGGCATAGGTTTCGGCCTGGTTACGCGAACGCTGCTCGTCTTCACGGGCGCGGATCACGTCGTCGAAGGCTTCCTGCACTTCACGCGGTGCCGCTGCGCTCTGTACGTTGACCTGAGTAACGGTGATACCGGTGCGATAGGTATCGAGGAAGCGTTGCAGACGCTCCTTGATTTCGCTGGCCATCAATTCACGACCTTCGGTCAGCACCTGGTCCATGGCGGTGGAACCCACCACGTGGCGCAGGGCACTGTCGGTCGCATGCTGCAGGCTGATTTCCGGCTGATCGACGTTCAGCACGAAATCCTGCAGGTTGCTGATCTTGTACTGCACGGTCAGCGGCACTTCGACGATGTTCTCGTCTTCGGTCAGCATCTGGCCCTGCTTGGTGTACGCACGCTCACGCGTGACGTTTTCCATGTACTTCTTGTCGATCGGCGGGAAGTAAATGTTCAGGCCCGGGCCAACGGTCTCGTAGTACTTGCCGAAGCGCAGCACCACGGCTTGCTCCTGCTCGTCCACCACATAGACCGCGCTGTACAGCCAGACAGCCGCCAGCACCACGAGGCCGATGCCGAGCAGACCGCCGAAGCCGCCACCGCTCCTGCCCGAACCACCGCCGTCGTCACCACCGCGTTTCTTACCACCACCGAACAACCCGTTCAGGCTTTCCTGCAGCTTTCGGAAGGCCTCGTCGAGATCCGGTGGCCCCTTGCGGTCGCCGTTATTGCGGCGCTTGCCACCCCAAGGATCCTGATTATTCGAGTTGCCACCCGGCTCATTCCAAGCCATAGCGCTCTCCATCTGATAAAGCAAAGACGCACCCACGGCGCGCCAACCAATGCTACAGAATGCCTGCCGTTGCGGCACAACCGCTTTGTCAGGCTTTTATTGCAAAGTGTGTTGCTCGATGAATTCCATCGGCTGCAATCCTTCGCGGCTTACCAGTCGATTCAGCTCGACCCGGGGCAAACGAACGGCCAGCAAACTGATGCCTTCTTCGTCGTGTTCTTCTTTCTGCACCGCACCGATCTCGAAAAACTGCGCACGCAGTCGAGCGAATCGTTGCGGCAAACGCAAGGTACCCACGAACAAATCACTGCCCAGCAACTCGGCGATGGCTTGCTCGAGCAGCTCCAGACCCGTGCCATCACGCGCCGACAGCCAGACCCGTTGCGGCTTGCCATCGGCATCGCGCTGGATTTGTGGCTCAACGCCTTCAAGCAAATCGAGTTTGTTGTATACCTCGAGGATCGGCAAGTCCTGGGCCCCAATCTCGCCCAGCACCACCATCACCTGCTCGATCTGCAACATGCGATCCGGTTCGGCGGCATCAATCACGTGCAACAGCAGGTCGGAGTTGCTCGACTCTTCGAGCGTAGACCGAAATGCCTCGACCAGCTTGTGCGGCAAGTGACGGATGAAACCTACAGTGTCAGCCAGAACGATCGGCCCGAGGTCGTCCAGTTCCAGACGGCGCAAGGTCGGGTCCAGCGTGGCGAACAACTGGTCAGCCGCGTACACCTCGGACTTGGTCACGTTATTGAACAGCGTGGACTTGCCGGCGTTGGTGTAGCCCACCAGGGACACAGTGGGAATATCCGCACGGGACCGGCCGCGTCGCGATTGCTCACGCTGGCTGCGGACTTTCTCCAGACGGCCCTTGATCTGGCGCAGGCGCACCCGCAGCAGACGGCGGTCGGTTTCCAGCTGGGTTTCACCCGGGCCGCGCATGCCGATACCGCCACCCTGACGCTCAAGGTGAGTCCAGCCGCGAACCAGTCGGGTGCTCATGTGGTCAAGCTGGGCCAGTTCGACCTGGAGCTTGCCTTCATGGGTCCGGGCGCGCTGGGCGAAAATATCGAGAATCAGACCGGTACGGTCAATCACGCGACACTCGAAAACACGTTCGAGGTTACGTTCCTGACTGGGCGTGAGGATGTGATTGAAAATCACCAGATCGGCCTTCTCGGCATGGACCAGGTCTCGCAACTCCTCGACCTTGCCACTGCCAATCAGGTATTTGGCGGTTGGCCGATGACGCGGTACGTTAAAAAACGCAACGGTCTCGGCGCCCGCCGAATTAGCCAGTTCCTGAAACTCCTGCGGATCTTCGCGCGCCTCAGGGTCCTGTCCATCCAAGTGAACGAGAATGACTCGCTCACCACCACCGTGGCGCTCAAAGAACAAAGGAGACTCCTATCAGGCGTTACCTGGCTCAGCGTCACCTGCTTCGGATTCGGTTGCGCTAGGCAGACGAATTGGACGAACCGGCACTACTGTCGAGATAGCGTGTTTGTAAACCATCTGGCTCACGGTGTTTTTCAGCAGGATCACGAACTGGTCGAACGACTCGATCGTACCTTGCAGCTTGATACCGTTGACCAGGTAGATGGAAACCCCAACTTTCTCTTTACGTAAAGTATTCAAGTAAGGGTCTTGTAGCGAATGCCCTTTTGACATGTGCCGCACTCCTTTAAGGATTCAATAATAAAAATAGGTAATTCAGATGGCTTTGGCCGCCACACCCCCAAGGATAGACGGCAATTGCAAGGACTCAGCTCAATATGGAGATGGTCCCGAGGTATTTCAAGGCGCGTGGCAGATTGTCGCAATCAAGACTGTCCAGCCAGTGTAAATCTTCCCAGCTGCGCAGCCAGGTGAACTGGCGTTTGGCCAATTGGCGCGTGGCGATGATGCCGCGCTCCTGCATTTCGGCCAACGTCAGCTTGCCATCCAGGTAATCCCAGACTTGGCGGTAACCTACTGCACGTATAGACGGCAACCCTGAATGCAGGTCACTTCTTTTACGCAGGGCTACGACCTCGTCGATGAATCCCTGTTCCAACATATTTGTGAATCTTTGTTTAATGCGCTCGTGCAATACCTGACGGTTTGCCGGAGCAATCGCCAAGTTCGCGACAGTATAGGGCAATTGTTGCAGTCCCGAAGCGGCGGCTTCAGTACTTTGCGCAGATTGTTGCTGACGCAGGGCAGTCATGCTCTGACCGCTGACCCGATAAACTTCCAGCGCCCGACTCAAGCGCTGCGGATCGTTCGGATGAATCCGCGCTGCCGAGACCGGGTCGATGACCGCCAACTGATCGTGCAGGGCCTGCCAGCCAAGGCGTGCAGCCTCTTCCTCGATCTGCGCACGAACCCCGGGATCGGCCGCCGGCATGTCCGCCAGACCTTCGACCAAAGCCTTGTAATAGAGCATCGTGCCGCCCACCAGCAGCGGAATTTTCCCCCGTGCGGTGATCTCGGCCATGGCTTGCAGGGCATCGCGACGAAAATCGGCAGCGGAATAGGCTTCACTCGGATCGAGAATGTCGATCAAGCGATGGGGAAATTCGGCCAGAAGCTCTTTCGACGGCTTGGCGGTGCCGATGTCCATGCCACGATAGACCAGCGCCGAATCGACACTGATCAGCTCGCACGGCAGCACCTTGGTCAGTTCGATGGCCAGGTCGGTCTTGCCCGCAGCGGTCGGGCCCATCAGGAAAATTGCTGGAGGGAGCTGGCTCATCAACGACCGCGCAGGAACAGTTTGTCCAGATCGTCCAGGCCCAGTTGGGTCCAGGTCGGTCGGCCATGGTTGCATTGACCGCTACGCTCGGTGTTTTCCATGTCGCGCAGCAGGCCGTTCATTTCCGGCAGGGCCAGACGCCGGTTGGCGCGGATCGCGCCGTGGCAGGCCATGGTGCCGAGCAGTTCGTTGAGGTGCGCCTGAATCCGGTCGCTGGTGCCGTACTCCATCAAATCCGACAGCACGTCGCCGACCAGGCGGTTGGCTTCGGCCTGTTTGAGCAACGCGGGGATCTGGCGGATGGCCAATGTTTCCGGGCCGAGACGCTGTAGCTCGAAACCGAGGCGCTGGAACCACGCGGCGTGCTCTTCAGCGCAATCGGCCTCACGCTGACTCACCGCCAGCGATTCCGGCACCAGCAACGGCTGGCCGCTGAGGCCTTCGCTGGCCATGGCAATTTTCAGGCGTTCGTACATGATCCGCTCGTGGGCGGCATGCATGTCCACCAGCACCAGACCCTGGGCGTTCTCGGACAGGATGTAGATGCCTTTGAGCTGCGCCAGCGCGTAACCCAGTGGCGGAATGTCCTCCTGACCGGCCGGCAGCGCGTTGGCATTGGCCTCGGGCAGCGGCGCGAAAAACTCACGGTACGCTGCTTGAGCTTCGGCGGCTGGCGGCACCGCCGATTGCGGCCGCGGCGTGTACTGATACTGATAAGCGCCGCCAGCACTGGCGCCAGTCGAGGTATTGAACGCCGGTTGCGCCTGTGGCTGCTCGAGCAGCGCATTGGCCGCCAGACGCATTTCACCCTGCGGACCGAACTCGCCAGCCTCGATACCGGTTGGCCGCACGACAGCGGTCGTCACGGAACCGGCCAACTGATCCTCAGGGCGCACATCGCCCAGTGCGCGGTGCAGCGTGCCGTAAAGGAAGTCATGCACCATGCGCCCGTCACGGAAGCGCACTTCGTGCTTGGTCGGGTGGACGTTGACGTCGACCGCGGCCGGATCAACCTCGAAAAACAGCGCGAAGGTCGGATGCCGGCCGTTGAACAGCACGTCGCGATAGGCCTGGCGCACCGCGTGGGCCACCAGCTTGTCGCGTACCGCGCGGCCATTCACAAAAAAATACTGCAAATCCGCCTGGCTGCGGTTGAACGTCGGCAAACCGACCCAGCCCCACAAGTGCAGGCCATTGCGTTCAATTTCGATCGGCAAGGCCTGCTCAAGGAAGCCCGAACCGCAGATCGCCGCCACACGCCGGGCGCGGGCCGCATCATCGTGAGCCTCGTGCAGACTGAGGATGGTCTTGCCATTGTGGCGCAGGTGGAAGGCCACGTCGAAACGCGCCAGCGCCAGACGCTTGATCACTTCTTGCAGGTGATCGAATTCGGTTTTTTCGGTCTTGAGGAATTTGCGCCGCGCCGGGGTGTTGAAGAACAGATCGCGCACCTCCACCGACGTACCGACCGGATGTGCCGCGGGCTGAACGCGAGGCGCCATGTCGCGACCCTCGGTCTCGACCTGCCACGCCTGGTCGGCATCGCGGGTGCGCGAGGTCAGGGTCAGGCGCGCCACAGAGCTGATCGACGCCAGGGCCTCACCGCGGAACCCCAGGCTCATCACCTGCTCGAGGTCTTCGAGGTTGCGGATCTTACTGGTGGCGTGACGGGCCAGCGCCAGCGGCAGGTCATCGGCAGAAATGCCGCTGCCGTCGTCGCGCACCCGCAGCAGCTTGACGCCACCCTGCTCGACGTCGACGTCGATGCGTTTGGCACCGGAATCGAGGCTGTTTTCCAGCAGTTCCTTGATCACCGAGGCCGGGCGCTCGACCACCTCACCGGCGGCGATCTGGTTCGCCAGCCGTGGGCTGAGCAGTTCGATGCGGGCAGTGTTCAGCACCTGGCTCATTCTTTGGACGCCAGTTCGGTGCCAGGAATGGTCAGGTGCTGACCGACTTTCAGCTCGTCGCTGCTGAGGTTGTTGGCGCTGCGCAGGGTCGCGGGCGACACCTGGTAACGCACCGCAATCATCGCCAGCGTCTCGCCCGGACTCACGCGGTGATCGCGCGGGCCTTGGGCGATCTTGCCGGAGTCACGCAGCCAGGCAATGTAAGTGCCCGGTGGCGGGTTTTGCTGGAAGAACTGGCGTACACCGCTGCTGATCGAACGGGCCAGCGCCTGCTGGTGGCTCGATGCCGAGAGTTTGTTCGCTTCGTTGGCGTTGGAGATGAAGCCGGTTTCGACCAGGATCGACGGGATGTCCGGCGACTTCAGCACCATGAACCCGGCCTGTTCCACACGCTGCTTGTGCAGCGGCGTCACCCGGCCGATGTTGGTCAGGACTTTCTGACCGACGTTGAGACTGGAAGTCAGCGACGCGGTCATCGACAGGTCGAGCAGCACACCGGCGAGCATGCGGTCCTTGTCGTCGAGGCTGACGTTGCCGGCGCCGCCGATCAGGTCGGAACGGTTTTCGCTGTCGGCCAGCCAGCGGGCGGTCTCCGACGTGGCACCGCGATCGGACAAGGCAAACACCGACGCACCGAAGGCGGCCGCCGACGGCGCGGCGTCAGCGTGGATCGAGACGAACAGGTCAGCACCCTTCTTGCGCGCGATTTCAGTACGGCCACGCAGCGGGATGAAGTAGTCGCCAGTACGGGTCAATTCGGCGCGGAAGCCTTTCATGCCGTTAACCTGACGTTGCAGTTCGCGAGCGATCTGCAGCACCACGTCTTTCTCACGCTGGCCGCGCGAGCCGGACGCGCCCGGGTCTTCGCCGCCGTGGCCGGCGTCGATCACCACGATGATGTCGCGTTTGCCGGCCGGCGCTGGCGGTAACTTGATGGCGGGTTCCGCAGGCGTGACCGGTACCGCAGGCACCGTCGCCACTTGCGGCGCTGGCGCAGGCGGCGGAGCGGCATCGGCCGGGTTGTCGAACAGGTCGACCACCAGACGGTTGCCGTATTGCGCGTTCGGCGCCAGCGAGAAGCTTTTCGGGGTGACGGCTTTTTTCAGGTCGATGACCACCCGCAGGTCGGTCGGCGTGCGCTGGGCCGAGCGCATCGCAGTGATCGGTGTATTCGCAGTTGAGACTTTCAACGGCGCGCCGAGGGTGGCGCCGTTAATGTCGATCACCAGCCGGTCCGGTGCGGTCAGGGTAAAGACGCTGTGCTGCACCGGGCCGCTGAGGTCGAAGACCAGCCGCGTGTTGTCCGGCGCCCGCCACAGGCGCACGCTGTTGACCTTTGTCTCGGCCACAGCGTTGACGGTTACTGCCATCAACATCAGTCCAGCGGCAGCCACCAACGCGCGAAAGCGCATACCTAACCCCATCATTTAATTGGATTCCAATGCCAAAGCGGCACACCAGGCCTCGCCACGCGAGCCTTGGGATAAAATTTTCAGCGAACGCCCGCTGTCTTGCGGGCTAATGGTAATGGTCAGGTCAGGCTTTGGCAAAAAGCCTGCACCTTTATCGGGCCACTCGATCAGGCACAGCGCATCGTCTTCGAAATAGTCGCGGATGCCGAGAAACTCCAGCTCCTCCGGATCGACCAGGCGATACAGGTCGAAGTGGAAGGCACGGACGTCACCGATCTCGTAGGGTTCGACCAGGGTAAAGGTCGGACTTTTCACCGCCCCGACATGCCCCAGGCCACGAATGATGCCCCGCGACAGGGTGGTTTTGCCCATGCCCAGATTGCCTTCGAGAAAAATCAGGCCGTGGCCCTGGGTCACGCGGGCGATCCGTGCGCCAAAGTCGCTCATGGCCTGTTCATCGGCCAGGTACAGGGTTACTTCAGACACGGTGCATGCTCCTCCAACAACTGACGAATGGCTGGAATCAAATCACTGGCCGCCAGCCCACGGCCCAATTTTCCTTGCTGCATGCCGGCATTGGCGTGCAGCCAGACGGCCAGGCACGCCGCATCGAAGCCGTCCATGCCTTGCGCCAGCAGCGCACCGGTCACCCCCGCGAGCACATCGCCGAGGCCGGCGCTGGCCATGGCCGGATGGCCCTGATGACACAGCGCCAGACGCCCGTCGGGATGGGCGATCAAACTGCCGGCGCCTTTGAGGACGACGACGGCTGAGTATTTCTTGCTCAGCGTCCGCGCCGCCGCCAGACGATCGGCCTGCACATCGGCGGTACTGATCCCCAACAAACGCGCGGCCTCACCCGGATGCGGGGTGATCACGCACTCCTTGGGCAGACGGACAAATCCGCCGGCGAGCAGATTCAATGCATCGGCGTCCCATACTTGCGGCAACGGCGCATTCGCTGCGGCCGACAACAACGCCCGCCCCCAACTCGCCTGCCCCAGCCCCGGCCCGACCACCAGCACCGAAACTTTCTCGAGCAAGCCCATCAACTGATTGGCCGATGAAGCGCCCAAAGCCATGGCCTCCGGCACACGGGTCAGCGCCGCCGGGACATGCTCCGGGCGCGTCGCCAGCGAGACCATGCCTGCGCCACTGCGCAAGGCGGTTTCGGTACTGAGCAGGATCGCCCCGCCAAAGCCATGATCGCCACCGATCAGCAACACATGACCGAAGCGACCCTTGTGGGAGGTTGGGGCACGTGCCGGCAACCGCGGCAGATTAGCCGCGTTGAGCCGGCAAGCCGCGACCGGAATGTCACGGTAGGTTTCAGGTGTAGCCTGCAGACCGCTGAACACCAACTCGCCGACACAATCTGCCGCGTCACCGGTGAACAATCCCGGCTTCAGACCAATGAACGTCACTGTAAGGTCAGCACGCACCGCAAGCCCCAGCTCTCGCCCGTTATCGGCACACAACCCGGAAGGAATATCGACCGCCACCACTGGCAGGCCGCAGGCGTTGATCGCGGCAATCGCGGCGGCATAGGGTTCACGCACCTCGCCACTCAAACCGGTACCGAGCAGCGCATCGAGGACCACGCCGCGCAACTCGGCCTGGGCACTCCAGCCCTGCACCGCAACACCTTCGGCCAGTGCCTCGGCATGGGCCAGCGCTGCGTCGCCTTGCAACCGCTGCGGCTCACCGACCGCCAGCACCCGTACCGCCCAACCGGCCCGCTGCGCCAGCACGGCCAGTAAATAGCCGTCGCCAGCATTGTTGCCACGCCCGGCCAGCACGGTCAGTTCCGTGGCTGAGGGCCAGCGCCGCACCAGTGCACGCCAGCACGCATACGCAGCGCGCTGCATCAATTCGAAGCCCGGCGTGCCGGCAGCGATCAGCCGCGCGTCGAGCTCGCGCACCTGGGCGGCGGCGTACAGCGCGTCGGGTAATTCATCTTTCGTGTGCGGCATGCGTCTTCGGGCTCCGATGTCTGGCAGAATTATACGCACCTCAGCTCCGGTTTCTCTCGCCTCATGTCCGCCATCCCCACAGATCTGCCCGCCCTCGCCCAATCGATCAAGGATTGGGGCCGCGAGCTGGGCTTCCAGCAAGTCGGCATCAGTGGCCTGGACCTCGCCGAGCATGAGCAGCACCTGCAACGCTGGCTGGCAGCCGGCTACCACGGCGAAATGGATTACATGGGGGCACATGGCAGTAAACGCTCGCACCCCGAGGAACTCGTCCCGGGCACTTTGCGCGTGGTTTCGCTGCGCATGGACTACCTGCCCGGCGACACGCAAATGGCGCAAATGCTGGCGCAACCGGAGAAGGCTTACGTGTCGCGCTATGCCTTGGGCCGCGATTACCACAAATTGATCCGTAAACGCGTGCAACAATTGGCCGACAAGATCCAGTCCGAGATCGGCCCGTTCGGTTTTCGCGCGTTTGTCGACAGTGCGCCGGTATTGGAAAAAGCCATCGCCGAACAGGCCGGACTGGGCTGGATCGGCAAAAACACGCTGGTGTTGAACCGCAAGGCCGGCAGCTATTTCTTCTTGAGCGAACTGTTCGTCGATCTGCCGCTCCCGGTGGACGAACCCCACAGCACCGAACATTGCGGTCGCTGCACGGCGTGCCTGGACATCTGCCCGACCAACGCTTTCGTCGGCCCCTATGTGCTGGACGCCCGGCGCTGCATCTCTTACCTGACCATCGAACTGAAAAACGCCATCCCCGAAGACCTGCGCCCGCTGATCGGCAACCGCGTGTTCGGCTGCGACGACTGCCAGATCGTCTGCCCGTGGAACCGCTTCGCCCGACCGTCCGGGGAAAGCGACTTCAAGCCACGGCACAATCTGGACAACGCCGAACTGGCCGAGCTGTTTCTGTGGGACGAGGACAAATTCCTCAGCAGCACCGAAGGCTCGCCGCTGCGCCGCGCCGGTTACGAGCGCTGGTTGCGTAATCTGGCCGTGGGCCTGGGCAATGCGCCGTCGAGCATTCCGGTGCTGGAAGCCTTGAAGGCGCGCCGCGATTACCCGTCCGATCTAGTCCGCGAACACGTCGAGTGGGCACTGAAACAGCACGGCCTCGCGTAATCACACAATGTTGGATCTGACGAAGGCTGCGATCTTGTGACTTTGATTTTTACCAGACAAGAGCAAAAGCTCGCAGCCTGCGGCAGCTACAGGGAATCGCGTCAGGGCTGATCGTTATAAACGAACTTGGGCATTTCCCAGTGGAAACGGATCGCCAGCAGTCGTAGCAGGAAACCGCCGAACAAGGTAATCAGGATCGCCTGCTCGCCCGGCACGTTCAGGTACAGACAGAGCATGTAGCACCACGCCGCCGCGAACGAGACGCTGGCATACAGCTCGCGACGGAAGATCAGTGGGATGTCGTTGCAGAAGATGTCGCGCAGGATGCCGCCGAAGACCCCGGTGATCACGCCGCTGACCGAAGCCACCAGCATGCCGTGGCCCATTTCCAGAGCGGTCATGCAGCCAATCAGGGTGAACGCCACCAGGCCCACCGCATCGAGCACCAGGAACAACGAACGCAGATGACGCATCCAGCGGGCGGTGAACACGGTGAGCATCGCTGCCGCCGAGGTCAACACCAGGTATTCCGGGTGTTTGACCCAGGTCAGCGGGTAGTGCCCGAGCAGCACGTCGCGCACCGAGCCGCCACCCAGCGCCGTGACACAGGCGATCAGCACCACACCGAACCAGTCCATGCCGCGCCGTCCGGCAGACAGCGCGCCAGTCATGGCTTCAGCAGTAATGGCAATCAGATAGAGCATCAGCAACATGGCGGCGGTCCAGGCAGGAAGGCGCGCAGTCTAGCCATTTCGGTGCCGCACCAGAAGGGGGCGATGCCATTCCAGATTACTCGGTGAACGCGATACCTGTGGCGAGGGGATTTATCCCCGTTCGGCTGCGCAGCAGTCGCAAAACCTGCACACGCGGTCTCTCCGTTTTAATGCACGGGGATCGCTTCGCAATCCAACGGGGATAAATCCCCTCGCCACAAAAGCCATCACCCACCGAATCCGAAGTCAGAACTTGATGAAGTGCTTGCGGTAGTGCTGCAGCTCGGCAATCGACTCGCGGATGTCGTCCAGCGCCAAGTGGGTGCTGCCCTTCTTGAAACTGTCGCGGACATCCGGCGCCCAGCGTGCGGCCAGCTCTTTGAGCGTGGAGACATCGAGGTTGCGGTAGTGGAAGTAGCTTTCCAGCGCTTTCATGTGGGTATAAAGGAAGCGCCGGTCCTGGCAGATGCTGTTGCCGCAGATCGGCGACTTGCCCTTCGGCACCCACTTCTCCAGGAACGCGATGGTTTCGGCCTCGGCTTCGGCCATGCTGATGCGGCTGTCGCGCACCCGCTGGGTCAGGCCGGAGTTGCCGTGGGTGCGGGTGTTCCACTCGTCCATGCGGGCGAGCACTTCGTCGCTGTGGTGAATGGCGATCACCGGGCCTTCGGCCAGGGTATTGAGGTCACTGTCGGTGACGATGGTGGCCATTTCGATAATGACGTCGTTTTCCGGATCCAGACCGGTCATTTCCAGGTCGATCCAGATCAGGTTCTGCGGGTTTTGCATATTCGGGCTCCTAGGCAATGCTGCGCAGTTTAGCCTAGGCCAGTGCCCGGGCGTGCTAAACTCGCGGCCGTTTTACCTAATCGCTGCATTCTTCAGACGGAACACCCATGGCCAAACGCCAACTCAATCGTCGTCAAAACTGGCGCATCGAAAAGATTCAGGGCGAGCGCGCCGCCCGCGCCGCCAAACGCGAGTCCTCGGCGGTCGAAGCCCTCGAGGGCGGCGACCTCGGCCCTGAGCAACACGGCCTGGTGATCGCCCACTTCGGTGTGCAGGTCGAGGTCGAGGCCGTAGACGGCGAGCTGGCCGGCCAGGTATTCCGTTGCCACCTGCGCGCCAACCTGCCGGCACTGGTGACCGGCGATCGCGTGGTCTGGCGTGCCGGCAACCAGGGCATCGGGGTGATTGTCGCGCAACTGCCGCGCACCACCGAACTGTGCCGTCCGGACAGCCGTGGCCAGCTCAAGCCGGTAGCCGCGAACGTCGACATGATTGTCATCGTCTTCGCGCCGCTGCCCGAGCCGCATGCCAACCTGATCGACCGCTATCTGGTCGCAGCCGAACATGCCGGCATCCGCCCGTTGCTGCTGCTGAACAAATTCGACCTGATCGACGAGCAGAACGCCCCGGCACTCAACGCCCTGCTGGCGGTGTACCGCACGCTGGGTTATCCGGTGCTGGAAGTCTCGGCGCATCACGGCAACGGCATGGAACAGCTGCAACAGCAGCTCGACGGCCGCATCAGCGTGTTCGTCGGCCAGTCCGGTGTCGGCAAGTCGTCGCTGGTCAACAGCCTGCTGCCGGAAGTCGAAACCCGCGTCGGGCCGTTGTCCGAGCTGTCCGGCCAGGGCACGCATACGACAACCACCGCGCGCCTGTTCCACTTCCCCGGTGGCGGTGAGCTGATCGACTCCCCGGGCATCCGTGAATTCGGCCTGGGCCACGTCAGCCGCGCCGACGTTGAAGCCGGTTTCATCGAGTTCAACGACCTGCTCGGCACCTGCCGCTTCCGCGACTGCAAGCATGACCGTGAACCGGGTTGCGCACTGCTCAAGGCCCTGGAAGATGGCCGCGTGCAGCAGCAGCGGATGAACAGCTACCGCTCGATCATCGCCAGCCTGCCGGAAAACGGCTACTAAACACCTGCACCGGCAGCACCTCGCCCGAGGGCTGCCGGATGTCGGACCGCGCCTGACAAATCTCCGATTTCGTTAAACGTCAGACTTTTCTGACGGGCCCGCGCACGCCTGCTTGCAGGACATTTCTCTTTCACCGCCCAACCCTTGTAGGCAAGCTCCAGATGCCTAGATTGGGGTCCTCCTTCGCACCTTTGCGACCTTCGAGGAACCCCATGCAGACCTATCACCTGTTCATCAGCCATTCGTGGAACTACGCCCACGCTCACGACAATCTGGTACGCCTGCTCGGCGCCAAGCCGGATTTCAGTTTCAAGAATTTTTCCGTGCCGCCACATAACCCGATCATGGGCGCGCAGACCGACAAGCAGCTCGAAGAAGCCATCGAAAACAAGATTCGCCCTTGTTCGGCGGTGCTGATCATGGCCGGGATGTATTCGACCTACAGCAAGTGGATCAACAAGGAAATCGAGATCGCCAAACGCATGGGCAAGGTGATCATCGCGATCAAGCCATTCGGCGCCGAGCGCATTTCCACCGTGGTGCGTGAAGCGGCGCACGCCGAATGCGCGTGGAACACCAACAGTATCGTCAGTGCGATTCGCCTGCACACGGCGGTGTAACCATGCGCAAGGGACTGTTTATCGGCATCAACCACTACGCCCATGTCGCTCCTTTGAGCGGTTGTAACAACGACGCAATGGCGATGGCTTCGGTACTGGAGCGCCACGCCAACGGGCGCCCGAACTTCAGCAGCAAAGTGCTGACCTCCTCTGAGGAGAACCTGACGCTCAAACACATGAAACAGCAGATCCAGAGCCTGTTCTCAGGCGACTGTGACGTGGCACTGCTGTACTTCGCCGGTCATGGGCAGTTCGACACCAGCATCGACGAAGGGCTACTGATTCCTCAGGACTACCAGCATGGCGGAGACGGTATCCGCATCAGCGACATTCTGCTGTGGGCTGATCAGGCGTCGCAGATCAAAAACAAAATCATCATTCTCGATTGCTGCCAGGCCGGAGCAGCGGGTGCGATGCGCAATTTACGCGGCGGCAGCAGTGTGATCGGCGAAGGCATGACCATTCTCACCGCCTGCAAAAAAGAACAGTCCGCCCTCGAAAGTCGCGGCCACGGTGTGTTCACGGATCTGTTGCTGCAAGCGCTGCATGGTGGCGCCGCCAACGTGCTCGGCAAGGTCACCCCCGGTAGCGTCTATTCGTTTGTCGACAATGCGCTGGGAGCCTGGGAACAGCGTCCGGTATTCAAGACCAACGTGTCGCAGTTCGTGCCACTGCGCGAAGTGGCACCGCTGATTGCCGAGGAAACCCTACGCAAACTCAAGGACTGGTTCCCCGAGCCGAGTTTCGTCTTCAGGCTCGACCCCAGCTACGAGCCCACCGAAGCGCTGTTCGACCCCGAGCACGGCGACATCTTCAAGCAACTGCAAATGTGCAATCGCCACAGCCTGATAGAACCGGTGGGCGCCGAACACATGTATTACGCGGCCATCAACTCCACCGGCTGCCGCCTCACCGCCCTCGGTGCCTACTACCGCGAACTCGCCCTAAAAGGACACTTCTGATGCCCGTATTCATCAGTTACCGCCACATGGATCGTCCACAGGCCATGGCCATCAATAGCCAATTGATGCAGGCCAACATCAAGACCTACCTCGACGTGCTCGACCCGGAATCGCAGACCACCGACGACATCACCGGGGTCATCACGCGCAACATCACCGAATGCACGCACCTACTGGCAGTGGTGTCAGAGAAAACCGCATTGTCGTGGTGGGTGCCGTTCGAAATCGGCGAGGCGACGATCAGCAATCGGCGGATCTGCTCATTCAAGACCGGCCCCACGCAATTGCCGGCTTATCTGGATAAGTGGCCGAAGCTGAGCACACCGGCCGATGTGGATTTCTTCATCGACGCTTATCGCAGCGAAGGAACAATCAAGCGCTCGATGACGCTCGACTCGGTGACCGGCAATCAATCGACACGCAGCGCCAACAAGACCAATGCCGAGATGTTCCATGAGGGATTGAAGAACCGTATCCGGCGCGGCTTCTAACCCCACCAGACACAAAAAAGCCCCGAACATTCGGGGCTTTTGCTGTCCACCTGGCCTACTTCGGCTCAGGCTTGCGAAACGCATACAGATGCTGCCGCACGATCCCGCCCGGCAGCTCCTTGCCAAATACGCCATAACGCACCGGCCACTCTTTCGGCGGCAGCTTGAACGTGCCGAACAGCATGTCCACCAACGGCGTGTGGATCGCGTAGTTCTTGTAGATGTAGTCCTTGTGCCGGGCATGGTGCCAGTGGTGATAACGCGGCAGGACGATCAGGTAGTTCAGCCAGCCACCATTGATTCGCACGTTGGCGTGGGCAAGTACCGCTTGAACACCGACCAGAATCACGTAGGCATTCAACGCCTGAGGCGCGAACCCCAGCAGCATCAGCGGCACCAGTACGCCGGTGCGCGTCAGCAGGATTTCGATGAAGTGCACGCGCGAACCGGCAAGCCAGTCCATGTGGGTGCTGGAGTGATGCACCGCGTGGATACGCCACAGAAATGGCACCACATGGTAGAGACGATGCAGCCAATACTGGCCGAGATCCGCCACCAGCACCGCGAGCAGGAACTGCACCACCAGTGGCAGGCTCTGGACGCTGGCCTGCAACCCCGGCGACACCGCCCAACCGGCGATGTAACCCGACGAGGCGGTGATGAAAATCAGGATGAACTGCACCAGCATGTGGCTGACGAAAAAATAGGTCAGGTCGGTGCGCCAGTGCGGGCGCAGGATGTTTTGCTCGGGGTCCTTGGAATAGAGCTTTTCCAAAGGAATGAAGACGATCGCCGACACCAGCAGCGCCAGCACGAACCAGTCCAGACCCAACGAGTAAGGGGTCTGCCCGATTTCGCTGACTTGCACGTTGGTGCCGCCGAGGAACACCGCCAGCCCCGATGCGACCAGCCCGGTAATCCCCAGGCGCTTGCGCTTGTTGAGCAGGATGTTCAGGGTGCCGAGGCTGAACGACAGCACCAGCCCGAGCAACAGCGTGGTGCGTGCGAACTGCTCGTCGTAGACCTTGCGCAGTTCGGCGGTGGTCAGCCATTCAGGAAACAGGAAACAGAGCACCGCCAGCAGGCTCAACAGCCCGAGGGTGGCTGAAATATAGCCACTGACCCGCCCCTCACCAAATTTGAAGGGTGCGTTGCCGTGCCGTTGAAAATAGGCTTTGAGTCTTTCCATAACTGATCTTCCGTGAATGCGATAACTGCGACTGCTCATTGCGACGCAGGCAGAAACCAAAAAGCCACGGTGGCCGTGGCTTATTGTCGGTTACTGCTTCGGCGCGACAGCCGGTGCAGTGGCCGGTGGCGCAGCGGGTGCCGGCGGCGCAGTTCCCGGCGCGGCCGGTTTCGGCGCGGCGTCGTCGAACAGGTTGAGCCGTTCGCGCAGTTCGTGCGCCGGCACCGGTTGCTGATCCGCCGGCAGCGCGTTCGGATCGACCGGTGTCGCCGGAGCGTTACCGTTCTGGCTGTCATCCGCCGGTTTGGTCGGATCGGCACCTTGCGCACCTTCGATGGCTGCCTGAGCCTTCTTGGTCAGGACCACAATGTCGATGCGACGGTTGACCGGGTTGAACGGGTTTTCCTTGTCGAACAATGCCGACGAGGCATAACCCACCACCCGCGCCACCTGCGACTCCGGATAGCTACCGGCAACCAAGGCACGCCGGGCGGCGTTGGCGCGGTTGGCCGAGAGCTCCCAGTTACCGAAATCGCCGGTGCCGGTGTACGGCTTGGCGTCGGTGTGGCCGCTGATGCTGATCTTGTTCGGCACCGCTTTGATGGTGTCGGCCATGGCCAGCAGGATGTCTTCGAAGTACGGCTTCAGACGCGCCGAGCCCGAGTCGAACATCGGCCGGTTTTCGGCGTCCATGATCTGGATGCGCAAGCCGTTCGGAGTGATCTCGAACAGGATCTGATCCTTGAACTTCTGCAGTTGCGGGTTCTCGTCGACCTTGTTCTGCAGTTCTTGCAGCAACAGCTCCAGGCGTTCTTTCTCGACCTGCTCGGCCATGCCTTCGACCTGCTCGGTGTCGACCGTGACCTTGTCCGGTTGCGGCTGCGACTTCACTTCGGGGTTGAGGGTGTTTTCCGGCGCGAGAGTCGGCGTGCCGCCCAGATCAATGATGTATGGCGTGCCGCTTTCGGAGAAGCCGACCGGGTCCTTGAAGTAACCGGCGATGGCGATCTTCTGTTCCGGTGTGGCGGTGGACAGCAGCCACAACACCAGGAAGAACGCCATCATCGCCGTGGCGAAGTCGGCGAAGGCGATTTTCCACGCCCCGCCGTGATGCCCGCCGGCGATGCGCTTGACGCGCTTGATGATTATCGGCTGGTTATTTTCCATGACTTAACGACCGCGAACGGCTTGTTCCAGCTCGGCAAAGCTTGGACGGTGGGCCGGGTACAGCACCTTGCGACCAAACTCGACCGCCAGCGATGGCGGCATGCCGGAAGCGGAGGCCACCAGCGAGGCTTTGATCGCTTCATAGACGTTCAACTCTTCCTTGGCATCGTGAGCCAGGGAGTGCGCCAACGGACCGAAGAAACCGTAGGCCGCGAGAATACCGAAGAAGGTACCGACCAGTGCCGCACCTACGTGCAGACCGATGGATTTCTGATCGCCTTCACCCAGCGAAGCCATGGTCACCACGATACCCAGTACCGCCGCGACGATACCGAAACCCGGCATGGCGTCGGCAATGCCGTTCACCGCATGGGATGGATGCTCGAGGTCTTCTTTCAGGCTGTACAGCTCCATGTCGAACAAGCCTTCCAGCTCGTGCGGCGCCATGTTGCCGGAGGACATGATGCGCAGGTAATCGCAGATGAACGCGGTCATGCGCTCGTCTTTGAGCACGGCCGGGTACTTGGCGAAGATCGGGCTCGCGGCGGCGTCTTCGATGTCGCCCTCGATGGCCATCATGCCTTCGCGGCGGCTCTTGTTGAGGATCTCGTAGATCAGGCCCAGCACTTCCAGATAGAACGTGTGGCTGAAACGCGAACTGAACATGCTCAGGGATTTCTTGAGCACGTGCATCGTCATGTAACTGGGGTTGGCCTGCAGGAATGCACCGAGGGCCGCACCACCGATGATCATCACCTCGAAGGGCTGGATCAGGGCGGCAATTTTGCCGTGGGAGAGCACGTATCCGCCGAGCACGCTCGCGAATACGACGATGATGCCGATAATTTTAGCCATAGGTAGAAAGTACTTATTTAAGTCGGGTTCAAGGTCATATTCGGAAGTTAAAAAATCTCTTCTTCTACTTATCGGCAAAACTGCGCCAGACTATAGCCAGTTCAGGCGAAAAGCCAATTTAGCCCATGCCGGGCGCGTCTACAGTCAGTGAAGATCTCGTCCAGACATGGCTAATGAAACGAACGTCCCACACGCAAAACCGACCACCCTCGAGGGCTGGGTAAAGTTGCTCGATGGCGTGCTCCTGCCCGTGCCGCAAGAGGCTCACGACAAAGTGTGCCGCGCGATCCGTGACAACCGCAGCTCGCTACGCGACATCGCCGAGCTGATGCAGGACAGCCCGGCGCTGGCCTTGAGCATCATCCGTGAGGCGAATCGTCACACCCATGGCACCATGTCCGCACCGGCGGAAAACCTCGAGGTGGCGATCAACCGTCTGGGTCTGGCGCGCACCGAAGAACTGCTGGCGCGCCTGCCGGCCCAACCGCAGATGCAGATCCCCAAGGCCCTGCGCCAACTGCAAATGATCAGCCAGCACGCCACGCAACAGGCCAATGGTTTTTTCGCCAGCCGCCTGGCGCGACTGTGGCAGGACATCCATTGGGGCAGCCTGTTGTTTCTCTCGCCGTTATGGCCACTGGCACTGACGTTTCCCGAGTTGCTCGAAGAATGGGAATTGCGGGTGATCCACAAGGGCGAATCGGCTCCGGTGGTCGAGAAGCAACTGTTTGGCGTGCGCCTGCTGAAGATCGCCGAGGCGCTGGTGCAAGTCTGGCACCTGCCGATCTGGGTGCAGCAAGGCTATAAATTGCTGCTCAGCGAACAGCGCGAACTGGTCAAAGTGCTGCGCATCGCCCGCGACAGCGAACACCCGTTGCGCCAGCAGAATCGCCTGGATGACGATCCGACCCTGCGTCGCTGGCTCAATCAGCCGGCCAACACCGTGCTGCTGGCCAACGGTCTGGCGTTATCGGCGCAACAGGCCTGGGACAGTCCGCACAGTGAGCGCTGGCAGTACCTGACCAGCCTGTATCTGCAAATCTCGATGGATGAAGTGCAACAGCAATTGCACCAACAAGCCGCCAACAGCGCACGCCACCATGCAATGCCGGACCTGTGGCACCCGGCGGTGTCGCTGTTGTGGCCGTGGGGCACGCACCGTTTGCCGGCGGGCATGCTGCCTGCCGCCGCGCCGTCCGCTGAAGACCTGAGCCAGTGGCGCCGGCAATGTGCCGAATTGCTCGCCGAACCGAGCCGCTTCACCAATGCCATGAGCCTGACAGTCGCTGCCCGCGATGCTCTGGTCGCCAGCGGCATGCGCCGGGTGATGATCCTGATGGCCGATCGCACGCAGTCCAATCTGCGCGTGCACCAGACTTTCGGTTTGCCGAAAGACGCCGCCGCGCTGAATTTCGTTGTCAGCCAGAGCAAGGTGTTGCAGCGCCTGCTGGCGCAGCAGGCACAGGTGCGGATCAACCCCGAGAACAATGCACAATTTTCCGCGTTGTTGCCGCCGGGCCTGCGCTCGCTGTTTCGCGGCGAACATTTGTTCCTGCGCTCACTGGTCAACAATGGCCGGGTGATCATGATCGTCGTGGCCGACCAAGGCGGCGGGCCGTTCGCCGACATCACCGTGCAGGCGTTCGGCAAAACCGCGCAGTGCATCGAAAAAGCCCTGCACAGCTTTAGCAGCCGTGGCCGATGAGGCTGCGCTACAATCCCCCCCTTTGTGCTCTGGAGACCTCACATGTCTGACTTCTCTGGCTTGCCGCTCGTCATCGAGCCGAGCGACCTGCTCCCGCGTCTCGATTCCCCTGAACTGATTCTGGTGGATCTGACCAGCCCTGCCCGCTATGCCGAAGGTCACCTTCCCGGCGCACGTTTTGTCGACCCGAAACGCACCCAGCTCGGTCAGCCGCCAGCACCGGGATTGCTGCCGGCCAAGGCCGACCTGGAGGCGCTGTTCGGTGAACTGGGCCATCGCAAGGACGCGGTCTACGTGGTCTATGACGACGAGGGCGGCGGCTGGGCCGGGCGTTTCATCTGGCTGCTCGACGTGATTGGTCACGACAACTACCACTACGTCGACGGCGGCTTGCCGGCGTGGCTGGAAGCCGGCATGCCGATGTCGATCCAGATACCTCCCGCCGTCGGCGGCCCGGTGGCGCTGACCCTGCACGAAGAACCGACCGCCACTCGCGAATACCTGCAAAGCCGACTCGGCGCCGCCGATCTGGCGATCTGGGATGCGCGCGGGCCGCTGGAGTATTCCGGTGAGAAGGTGCTGGCGGCCAAGGGTGGACACATTCCGGGCGCGGTCAACTTCGAATGGACCGCCGGCATGGACAAGGCACGCCAGTTGCGCATTCGCACGGACATGCCGCAGATCCTCGAAGACCTCGGGATCACCAAGGACAAAGAAATCATTACCCACTGCCAGACCCATCACCGGTCGGGCTTCACATATCTGGTGGCCAAGTCCCTCGGTTATCCGCGGGTCAAGGGCTACGCCGGTTCCTGGGGCGAATGGGGCAACCACCCTGACACGCCTGTCGAGATTCAAGGTTTTTAAGGACAACTAATGAAAGAGCGCCTGTTTATCCTCAGCCAGTACCTGCTGCCTCATCACCTGCTGTCGCGCCTGGCCGGCTGCGTTGCCGAGTGCCGCGTGCGCTGGTTCAAGAATGCCTTCACCCAGTGGTTCGCCAAGCGTTATCAGGTGGACATGTCGCAAGCACTGGTCGAAGACCTGACCGCTTACGAGCACTTCAACGCGTTCTTCACCCGTGCACTGAAAGACGGCGCACGTCCGCTGGACGAAACTCCGGGCGCGATCCTCAGCCCGGCCGACGGTGCGGTCAGCCAGCTCGGCCCGATCGAACACGGTCGGGTATTCCAGGCCAAGGGCCACAGCTTCAGCGTGCTGGAACTGCTCGGCGGTGATACGGCCAATGCTGCTCCGTTCATGGGCGGCGATTTCGCCACCATCTACCTGTCGCCGAAAGACTACCACCGCGTGCACATGCCGCTGGCCGGCACCCTGCGCGAGATGGTCTACATCCCGGGCCGGATCTTCTCGGTCAACCAGACCACCGCGGAAAACGTTCCGGAGCTGTTCGCCCGCAACGAGCGTGTGGCGTGCATCTTCGACACCGAGCGCGGGCCGATGGCCGTGGTGCTGGTCGGCGCGATGATCGTCGCTTCGATCGAAACCGTGTGGGCCGGTCTGGTCACCCCGCCGAAGCGCGAGCTGAAAACCTTCCGCTACGACGAAGCCGCCCGCGCACCGATCCATCTGGAAAAAGGCGCCGAACTGGGCCGCTTCAAGCTGGGTTCGACCGCGATCGTGCTGTTCGGGCCGGATCAAGTGAAATGGGCTGAAGAACTGGTCGCCGGTTCGCCAGTACAAATGGGCCAGGCTCTGGCACTGCCAACGGCCTGATATCTCCGCGCTCTCCCTGTAGGAGCTACCGAAGGCTCTTACAGGGTTTGCCGTCGCGACAGACCCCGATTTTTACTGCTATGGTTTTTGGCATGAGCCAGACCATCGCCCCGCCGCCACTTCGCGCCCCTGCCCCGACGCAATCGCGCCTGTCGTTTTGCGAAGCCTCCCCGCGCGACTTCAAGCGCTGGATCGCCGGCCTGCCCAAGGCCAACATCGGCGAAACCGCCCGCCAGTTGTATCAAGGCCTGGGCGAACTCAATCAGTTGCTCACCCCCAGCGACAATCGCCTGCAATTGCTGGAGTTGCTGCGCCCCGAGGTGTATTTCGTCTGCCAGCATCTGGAGCGGCAGTTTCTGCATCAGGCGATCATGCTCGACGAGCGTTCGCGCAAGATCAACAACCTGTGTCAGGCGCTGCAAAGTCATCTGGCGATTGGCTACAAACAGATCGTGCTGCGCATCACCCCGAAATACAGCAAGGATCGCGCGACTCTGCTCAGCACTGCCCTGCAACGGGCGGCACATGCGCTCAAGGGGCAACTGGTACGCGCCACGCAGCTGTACAGTCCCGCACCGGAGCAGTTGTGGTTCGAGTTGCACCAGCTCTATCGCAGCGCCTGTGAACTGCAGCTTCAGCACAAGCGCGTGCATGACGACCTCGCCAGCCTGACGCCCGAGCTGAGCCTTGAACAGACCTACATCACCGCGTTGTTGCTGGGCAGTGGGCGTTGCAATCAGTTGCGGCAGAACCAGATCGCCCGCCTGGCCGAGGTGCTGGAGCCGTGGAGCGCGTTGCTCAAACTGCATCCCGGGCGTCCGGACGATGGCCTGTTTGCGGTCAGCGCAGAACTCGATGTCGGGCCGCGTTATCGCAGTATGTTTCGCCGCGAACAACAGGCCGGACTGCTCGGCTTCGATCCGCAGCCGCTGGTGAATGCCGTCGAGGCGCACCTGCTGCGGCAAGACACATCGCCGCCGTTGCAAGTGCCCAACGGCATGAGTCAGGACACCCTGCAACACTTGCATGCCACGTGGGGACAGGCCGCCGAACGCAGTTTTCAGCGCAGCGTTGGCCAGGGCAATCTGACCGTGTGCGTCGGCATGAGCGCCCTGCATTTCTACCTCGGTGGCGAACGCACATTCAGCGAATTGCTCAAGCATCCCGGCGCTCGCGCAGCCAATTTCAGCAGTGCCGTGGCCAAGGGCGAAAAGGACAGCTGGAGTCAGGCGTTCGACGCCGCGCCGCTGGGCAACGAGCAGTTTCTGCCTTATGAAGAAATCCAGTATGACCATCTGCCCGAGGACGAAAGCACCACCGACAGCACACCGCATTACCCGACCTACACGTTGCCGGTGATCAACCATAGCCCCGGCGGCTACTGCCTGGCCTGGCCCGATGAGGTGCCTGCCGAGCTGCAGGCTGGAGAAATGCTCGGGATTCAGGACAGCACGAGCCAGGGCTGGAGCATTGCCGTGATTCGCTGGATTCGTCAGGTACGGGGTAGCGGGACGCAGATGGGCATTGAACTGGTGGCTCCGCATGCGCAGCCATGCGGTTTGCAACTGGTGCGCTCGCGGGACGATCACAGCCATTACTTGCGCGGGTTACTGCTGCCGGAGATCAGCGCAATCGACTTGCCGGCCACCTTGCTGGCACCGCGCCTGCCGTTTCAGGAAGGCAATAAAGTACTCATCAACACTCAGGGCGAAGAGCACCGCGCCGGACTGGATCGGCGGCTGGCGAGTACACACAGCTTCAATCAGTTTGCCTATCGCTCGCTCGAGGCCGCGCAGAATGGCGGGAGCGAGGAGGATTTCGACTCCTTGTGGAAGTCGCTTTGAAGCCTTAAAGAAACCGTGGCGAGGGCGCTTGCGCCCTCGCCACAGAGACCTGCTTCAAGCTTAAAGCTGGCCGTCGCGGTCGCGGAAGCCGAGCAGATACAGCACACCGTCCAGCCCCAGTGTCGAGATCGCCTGCTTGGCCGACTGCTTGACCAGCGGCTTGGCCCGGAACGCCACGCCCAGCCCGGCAATCGCCAGCATCGGCAGGTCATTCGCGCCATCGCCAACTGCGATGGTCTGCTCCAGACGCAAACCTTCCTTGTGCGCCAGTTCCTTCAGCAGATCGGCCTTGCGCTGGGCGTCGACAATCGGCTCGATCGCCACGCCGGTGCACTTGCCGTCGACCACTTCCAGTTCGTTGGCGAACACGTAGTCAATGCCGAGCTTGGCCTGCAACTGCTTGGCGAAGTAGGTGAAGCCGCCGGACAGGATCGCCGTCTTGTAACCCAGACGCTTGAGTTCGGCGAACAGGGTTTCGGCGCCTTCGGTCAGGCGCAACGAGGCGCCGATCGAATCCAGCACGCTGACATCCAGCCCTTTGAGCAGCGCCAGGCGCTCCTTGAAGCTGGCACGAAAATCCAGCTCACCGGCCATCGCGCGCTCGGTGATGGCCGACACTTGCTCGCCGACACCGGCCGCCTTGGCCAGTTCGTCGATGACTTCGGCTTCGATCAGCGTGGAGTCCATGTCGAACACCGCCAGGCGCCGGTTGCGGCGGAACAACGAATCTTCCTGGAAGGCGATGTCGACGTTCAGCGCCTGCGCGACGCTGAGGAATTCGGCGCGCAGGGCCTGCGGATCCGCCGCCTCGCCACGCACGGAGAACTCGATGCAGCCCTTGCCCTTGTCCGCCGGCGTATCCAGCGGCATGCGACCCGACAGACGGTCGATATGGTCGATGTTCAGGCCATATTTGGCGGTGATCGAGCTGACCGCCTGCAATTGGCCGGCGGTGACTTTGCGGGTCAACAGGGTAACGATGTGGCGTTTCTTGCCCTGATTGCCCACCCACTGCTGGTAATCCTCCTCGGACACCGGGGTGAAGCGCACCTGCTGGTCGAGCTCGTAGCCCTTGAACAGGATGTCCTTGAGCACGGCCTTGCCTTGCTCGGAATCGGGAATTTCAACCAGGATGCCGAACGACAGGGTGTCGTGGATCACCGCCTGACCGATGTCGAGAATGTTCACACCACCTTGTGCCAGAACGCCGGTAATGGCCGCAGTCAGACCCGGACGGTCGACTCCCGTGATGTTAATCAGGACGATTTCGCGCAACGCGCACCCCCGCAACTGGAAAAAAACCGCATTCTACCCACTTTCAGTGACCATCGGGCACCGCGAGCGCTTTGCCGGTCTAGGGCCTGTCGCTATACTGCGCGTCAACTTCACGGACAAAAGAGCCGAGCTCAGTGAACCGGCCCACGCCAGTTAAAACCGATAACTTCTTCCTGCTGATCTTCCGTGCACTGCGCCACCGCCGTGTACCGATTGCATTGCGCATTGCCAGCCATAACGTGATCCTGGTCGCTCTGGCCCTGGTGATCTATGCCGGGGTGATGGGCTTGCAGTTCAAGCAGGCCATGCACGAGCAGGCCGATGCACTGGGCGAAAGCCTGACCACGCAGACCGCCACCTCCGCCACGGAGCTGTTGGTGTCCAACGACATCCTCAGCCTCAATGTGCTGCTCAACAACCTGACCAAGAACAAACTGGTGGCGCACGCGGCCATCTATAGCGTGGACAACCGCATCCTCGCCGAATCCGGTCAGCGCCCCAAGCACAGCCTGTTGGGCGAAGCCGAAGGCATGTACGAGAGCAAGATCACCTTCCAGGACGTGACCGCCGGGCAACTGCGCATCAGCCTGGACATGGATCAGTTCCAGCAGCCGATGACCATCAGCCTGCAGAGCATGGGCATTCTCAGTGCGATTTTGCTGGCGCTGTCGCTGGCCTTGAGCCTGCGCATGGGCCGCTACCTGTCCACGCCGCTGCTGCAATTGCGCGTATGGTTGCGCCATATCGACGAATTCACGCCGGGCACCGAGCGCCAGGACGAAATCGGTGATCTGGCCCGTCAACTGCACGCCAACTTTGCTCCGGAGCCGGCGCCGAAACCCGAGCCGGAACCCGAGTTCGAAGAAGAGGACGAACCGGAATTCGAAGTGCGCAACCTGCGCGATCCGAGCTTCGACGAAACCCGTCCGCTGGCCGCACAGAAGCCGGCGCCGCGCCACGTGGTCAGCACCGTTGAAGACGATGACGACGACGCCTTTGCCGATCTGCGCGACGAGTCGCTGGATGCCGCCCCGCAACCGGCTGTGCGCAAGGCCACACCCAACGTGCCACAGCACAGCGCCGTACTGGCCGTGCAACTCGGCTCGCAAGAACAACTGCGCCGCCTGCCACGCGCGCGCCTGGAGGAGTTGCTGGAGCGTTATCGCGACTGCCTCGACCAGGCCGCCTCGTTGTATCAGGGTGAAATCGAAACCCTCAACGACGGCAGCACGCTGATGCTGTTCCACAGCGAAGACAGCGGCGACGATTACCTGACCAACGCGATCTGCTGCGGCGAGCTGCTGCGGGCGCTGGGCCATCAGTTGCAGATCGAAGTCGCCGACAGCGGCATCACCCTGCAATTGCAGCTGGGTCTGACCCTGGGTGACGAGTTGTTCGGTCTGAGCCAGATCGACCTGCTGCTGACCGACTCTGCACAGGATGCCTTGGCCTTGTCGCAACACAGCCGCAATCTGCTGCTGGTCGAGCGCAAGATCAGTGACGATGCACTGATCCGCCAGCGTGCGCGGATCCGCCCGATTGCCAGCCCTGAAGGCGCTTGCTGCGTGGAGCGCTTGATGGAGCCTTATCCGTCGATGCTCGAGCGACAACTGGCGCGGATGCATGAACGTCGGGCGTAAGCCTTAGGCCAGAGGTACGAAAGCCCGCAGACACGCGAATGTCTGCGGGCTTTTTTGTTGCCTGCACTTTGCCCCTCACCCTAGCCCTCTCCCGCTGGGAGAGGGAACCGATCCGGGAATATTGAAGACCTGCAGCGACGTGAACGCCCAGCTGTGAATTCATAATCGCCAAGCGCTTTCAGGTCGATGCATAACCTCACCCCAGCCCTCTCCCTCGGGGAGATGGAACCGATTCGGGAATATTGAAGACCTGCAGCGACTTGAACGCCCAGTTGTGAATTCATAATCACCAAGCGCTTTCAGGTCGATGCATAACCTCACCCCAGCCCTCTCCCTCCGGGAATATTGAAGACCTGCAGCGACGTGAACGCCCAGCTGTGAATCCATAATCGCCAGGCGCTTTCAGGTCGATGCATAGCACCAGACACCTCGGTCAGTCCCCTCTCCCTCCGGGAGAGGGTTAGGGTGAGGGGCTTGTGATCTCCCCCACCAAACCCCAGACACAACAAAGCCCGCACAAGGCGGGCTCTGTTCTGACTCGATCCGACTTAGAAGCGGAACACTTCCATATCGGTGCGAATCGGCGAAGCCATCGGAATCTTTGGCTGCTTCTCGGCTTCCGCTGCCGGCGCGGCCGGTTTGGGGGCCGCTTTACGCGGTGCTTCAGCCACCGGCGGCTGATTGGCCAACGGTTTGAGCGCCACCGACAACTGCTCGGCCAGACGCTGCAGCAGAATGCCTTGCGCCTGAACCTGTGAAGCCGTGGTGCCGGCATGCAGCTCCTGCAGGTGGACGATGCGGTTATCGCGCACCTGACCACGACGGTCGATCAAGCGCCATTGCGCATCGAGGATCGCCGGTTGTTTCTCACCCGAGTCCAGACGCGTGATGGTCAGCAACACCTGCACATCCGGGGTAAAACCCAGGGTCGCCGGCGCCAGCACCACACGCTGGCTGTCGAGATGACCGGCCACCTGACGCATCAGCAATTGATCGATATCCGACGAAAGGCTGCCCGCCCAGCGACCGTCGGTCGCCGCTTGCAGGCTACCGTCCGGTTGACGTTGCAGCAGGGTTTCACGTTGCAGGTAATCAGCAATGACTACCGGACCCAACAAAACCGCCATGCCTGCGCTTTGCGCAGGCTGAGCCGGACTTCCGCTGTCCAGCTGATACAGCGACACCGGCTGGTGAACGCTGCAACCCGCCAGGCCCAAAACGCCGGCGAGTAGGAAAATAAGGGGGCGCAGAGCAGTCATCATCCCGTCCAGGTGGCCGCCACAAGGCTGACCACAGTGAAAATACCCAATAAATATGAAGAACGCTCGGCCACGCCGGCGTTTGGAAAGGCCATATCATCCGTGAATATGCGTTCCGACTCCAGCGCCAAAGCGTCGATCTACGCGTTAAATCGTAGATCGACGCCTCTAGGTGGGCGTTTTCGCCTAATTGAGGTTTTCGACGAGCAGCGCATCCACCCTCTGGAAGCCCCTTGGCAGCTTGTTGCCACGACGGCCACGTTCACCCTTGTAGTGTTCGAGGTCGTCGGCCTTCAGCGACAGGGTCCGTTTTCCGGCCTGCAGCACCAAGGTGGCGCCTTCCGGCAGTACGGCGATGTCCGTGACATATTCTTCGCGACTGGCCACACGCTCACCGGAAATACCGATGATCTTGTTGCCCTTGCCCTTCCCTAATTGTGGCAGATCGCTGATTTTGAAGATCAGCAGGCGACCTTCGGTCGTGACCGAGGCCAGCCAGTTCTGCTCACGATCGGCCACTGGCCGCGGCGCGATGACTTTGGCGTTGTTCGGCAGACTCAACAGGGCCTTACCGGCCTTGTTCTTGGCTTGCAGGTCTTCGCCTTTGACCACGAAGCCGTAACCGGCATCGGACGCGATCACATACAGCGCATCGTCTTCCGGCATCAGCACGCACTCGAACGTGGCGCCGGGCGGCGGCGTCAGACGGCCGGTCAACGGCTCGCCCTGGCCCCGGGCCGACGGCAAGGTGTGCGCGGCGACCGAATAGCTGCGGCCGGTGGAGTCGATAAACACTGCAAACTGGTTGGAGCGCCCCGCCGCCGAGGTCTTGAAACCGTCACCGGCCTTGTACGACAGGCCAGTGGCGTCGATGTCGTGTCCTTTGGCCGAACGGATCCAGCCTTTTTCCGACAACACGACAGTCACTTTTTCGTTTGGCAACAGGTCGTGTTCGGTCAGCGCCTTGGCTTCTGCACGTTCGACGATGGGTGAACGACGGTCATCGCCATAGGTTTCAGCGTCTTTCAGCAGCTCGGTGCGCACCAGCTTCTTCAGCTTGGCTTCGCTGCCCAGCAGCGCTTGCAGCTTGGCTTGTTCCTTGAGCAGTTCGTCCTGCTCGTCGCGCAACTTCATCTCTTCCAGTCGCGCCAACTGACGCAGACGGGTGTCGAGGATGTAGTCGGCCTGAATCTCGCTGAGGGCGAAACGTTCGATCAGCTTGGCTTTCGGGTGCTCCTCGGTACGGATGATGTGGATCACTTCATCCAGGTTGAGGTAAGCGATCAGCAAGCCGTCCAACAGGTGCAGGCGACGCTCGACCTTGTCGAGGCGGAATTGCAGGCGGCGACGCACGGTCAGCACGCGGAATTCCAGCCATTCGACCAGCAACGCACGGAGGTTTTTCAGCTGTGGCTTGCCGTCCAGACCGATGATGTTGACGTTGACCCGGTAGGTCGACTCCAGCTCGGTGCTGGCGAACAGGTGCTGCATCAGCGCTTCGTGATCGACGCGGCTGTTGACCGGAATGATCACGATGCGGCACGGGTTTTCGTGGTCGGATTCGTCACGCAGGTCAGCGATCTGCGGCGCTTTCGACGGTTTGGCCTGCATCAGCGCAGCGATCTGCTCCAGCACCTTGGCGCCAGACACCTGGTGCGGCAGCGCGGTGACGATGATGTCGCCGTCCTCGACGTGGTACACGGCGCGCATGCGCACCGAGCCCTTGCCGGTTTCGTACATTTTCAGCAGGTCGGCGCGCGGGGTGATGATTTCCGCTTCGGTCGGGTAGTCCGGGCCCTGAATGTGTTCGCAGAGCTGCTCGACCGTGGCTTTCGGCTCATCGAGCAGGCGCACGCAGGCAGTGGCGACTTCGCGCAGGTTGTGCGGTGGCACGTCGGTGGCCATGCCCACGGCGATACCGGTGGTGCCGTTGAGCAGGATGTTCGGCAAACGTGCCGGCAACACCAGCGGCTCCTGCAGGGTGCCGTCGAAGTTCGGGCCCCAGTCGGCGGTGCCCTGGCCCAGCTCGCTGAGCAGCACTTCGGAATAGCGCGACAACCGCGCTTCGGTGTAACGCATGGCGGCGAAGGACTTCGGATCGTCCGGCGCACCCCAGTTGCCCTGGCCGTCGACCAGTGTGTAGCGATAGCTGAACGGCTGAGCCATCAGCACCATCGCTTCGTAGCACGCCGAGTCGCCGTGCGGGTGGAACTTGCCGAGCACGTCACCGACGGTACGCGCCGATTTCTTGTGCTTGGAATCGGCATCCAGCCCCAGTTCGCTCATGGCGTAGACGATACGCCGCTGTACCGGTTTCAGGCCGTCGCCGATATGCGGCAAAGCACGGTCCATGATCACGTACATGGAGTAGTTGAGGTAGGCATTTTCGGTGAAGTCAGCCAGCGAGCGGCGTTCTACACCGTCCAGGCTGAGATCAAGGGAGTCGCTCATGCGGGCCTCATCGGTTCGTTGTCTGGCGCAGCAGCATGGTGCCACCGCGCTGGGTAAATTCAAGTTTGTTCAGGGCGCTCATGCCGAGCAGCACCTGATCGCCATGCAGCCCCGGCGCCACCAGTGCGCGGACGTCCCGCAGCACGATGTCGCCCAGTTGCAGGCGGTCGATTTTGGTCCGGTAGCCCTGGCTCAGGCCGTTGGCCGTGCTCAGGGTTACACCGAAACCCTCTTCCAGTTTCAACCGTTTGGCCAGATCCGCCGGGATCGCCACATCGGTGGCGCCGGTGTCGAGCATGAACTCCACCGGCTCACCGTTGATCTGGCCGCTGGCGACAAAATGCCCTTGGGCGTTGCCGGCCAGCTTCACTTCGATCACGCCGCCATGCTGCTCGGACGTGATCACCACGTTCGGATTCTGCTGGCGCTGCTCCCACTGGCCAAAAAACCGCGTCGCCAGAAACAACGCCGCGCACCAGGCCAGAATCATCAATACCCGGCCGGCGCGCTTGCCCGGCGGTTGCTGGCTCACGGCTTGGCGCTCCAGCCACCTTCAGGCGCGGCGAAGCGCCAGACGATCGGGCGTTTCTCGCCATCGGCGCGGACGCCGTCGTTATTGTCCAGGCCAATCCACGCGCCATCGGCGTCCACCACCAAGGCTTCCGCCAGACCGTAGGCCTGGGAATAAAGCCGTTGTGGCTGCAAGGCCTCTTCAGCAAACGACCAGCAGCGTTCGACCTTGGCCGTCACCGCATCACGCCGACAGACCCTGAACGCATTGCGCTCAAGGGTGAACAGCTTGCCGTTGAACAGCGACAGATCGGCGAAATCACGGCTGACGGCGCGAGCCTTGGGGAACTGCGGTGGCTGCATCTCCACCCCGGCTTCGCTGAGCAAAACGCAGCCGCCGTGGCAATCCCAGACTGTTTGCTGGCGCTTGATCTTCAGCAGGCCACGCCGTTCACGCTCGGCCGCCAGCCACATTTCATCGCCCGCGGGGTTGATCGCCAGGCCTTCGAACAACGCATTGAAGTGCAGCAACATGCCGCTGGCCCGGGCTTCCTTGACTAGCATCGGCGAGATTTTCAGCCACGATGCCGTCCCCTCGGGCGACACCTGCAGCACCGCCGCATGGGCTTCGCTGACGATGTAGCGGTTACCGGCGCTGTCGCAGGTGATCCCTTCGAAATCGAGGTCGCCGCCACGGATGAACGACGCCGCCCAGGTGCGCGAACTCAAGCCCCACGGCAAGCCGCTGTCGGGTACTTTCGGCACGTCGAGGTGCACGGTTTCGGCCTGCCAGACCTGATCGCCCGTGTTCAGGCGATAGATCTGCTCGTCGTCACGGTCGGACACCGTCCACAAATCCTTGCCGCACACCGCCAACCCCGAGAGGTTGCCGCCGCGCATGCCGTCGACCGGATGCTCGGCCAGCAGCTTCAACTCGGGCACCGGCTCGGCCGCCACCGTCATCGAGCCCAGCAGCAACGCACATGCCAGGGCGACGCCGAAGCGCATCAGGCCAGCACCTCGGCGAGGTTGCCCTTGGATTCGAGCCAGGTCTTGCGGTCACCGGCGCGTTTCTTCGCCAGCAGCATGTCCATCATTTCCGAGGTCTCGGCGAAATCATCGCCCAGCGTCAGTTGCACCAGTCGCCGGGTGTTCGGGTCCATGGTGGTTTCACGCAGCTGCGGCGGGTTCATTTCGCCCAGCCCCTTGAATCGGGTGACCTGTGGCTTGCCGCGTTTCTTTTCGGCCACCAGACGGTCGAGAATCCCGTCGCGCTCGGCTTCGTCGAGGGCGTAGTAGATCTCTTTGCCGAGGTCGATGCGGTACAGCGGCGGCATCGCCACGTAGACGTGACCGGCATCCACCAGCGGGCGGAAATGCTGGACGAACAAGGCGCACAGCAGCGTGGCGATGTGCAGACCGTCGGAGTCGGCGTCGGCGAGGATGCAGATCTTGCCGTAGCGCAGCTGGCTCATGTCTGCGGCGCCCGGATCGACACCGATGGCCACGGCGATGTTGTGCACTTCCTGGCTGGCCAGCACTTCGCTGCCATCGACTTCCCAAGTGTTGAGGATCTTGCCGCGCAACGGCAGGATCGCCTGGAATTCCTTGTCCCGCGCTTGCTTGGCGGAACCGCCGGCGGAATCACCCTCGACCAGGAACAGCTCGGAACGCATTGGGTCCTGCCCGGCGCAATCGGCCAGTTTGCCCGGCAGCGCCGGCCCCTGGGTAACGCGCTTGCGCTCGACCTTCTTGCTGGCCTTGAGGCGGCGACCGGCGTTGTTGATCGCCAGTTCGGCCAGGGCCAGACCGGTTTCCGGGTTGGCGTTGAGCCACAGGCTGAAGGCGTCCTTGACCACACCGGAGACGAACGCCGCCGCTTCACGGGACGACAGGCGCTCTTTGGTCTGGCCGGAGAATTGCGGCTCCTGCATCTTCATCGACAGCACGAAAGCGATGCGTTCCCAGACGTCTTCCGGCGCCAGCTTCACGCCACGCGGCAGCAGGCTGCGGAATTCGCAGAACTCGCGCATCGCGTCGAGCAAGCCCTGACGCAGACCGTTGACGTGGGTACCGCCCTGCGCCGTCGGGATCAGGTTGACGTAGCTTTCCTGCACCGCGTCGCCACCTTCCGGCAACCACAGCAGCGCCCAGTCGACCGCTTCTTTATTACCGGCCAGGCTGCCGCAGAAGGGCTCGTCCGGCAGGCGTTCGAATTCGCTGACCGCGTCCACCAGGTAGGAGCGCAGGCCGTCTTCGTAATGCCATTCGACTTTCTCGCCGGTGCCTTTGTCTTCGAAGCTGACCAGCAGCCCCGGACACAGCACAGCCTTGGCCTTGAGCACGTGCTTGAGGCGGCTGATGGAGAATTTCGGTGAATCGAAGTATTTCGGGTCCGGCGCGAAGTACACGCTGGTGCCGGTGTTGCGCTTGCCGACGGTGCCGACGATTTCCAGTTCGGTGGCTTTGAAGCCATCGGCGAAGGTCATCTGGTACTCGTTGCCGTCACGCTTGACGCGCACCCGGACTTCGGTCGACAAGGCGTTGACCACGGAAATACCCACCCCGTGCAGACCGCCGGAGAACTGGTAGTTCTTGTTGGAAAACTTGCCGCCCGCATGGAGTTTGGTGAGGATCAGCTCAACGCCCGACACGCCCTCTTCCGGGTGAATGTCGACCGGCATGCCACGGCCGTCGTCGCTGACTTCCAGCGAGTGATCGGCGTGCAGGATCACCTGCACCGATTTGGCGTGGCCGGCCAGGGCTTCGTCGACGCTGTTGTCGATGACTTCCTGGGCAAGGTGGTTCGGCCGACTGGTGTCGGTGTACATGCCGGGGCGTTTGCGCACCGGGTCGAGGCCCGAGAGGACTTCGATGGCGTCGGCGTTATAAGAGCTAGCGCTGGGAGTGGCCATAGGGTCTCGTCGTCAGTGATTCAATGAAAAAGGGGCAAGACTTCACAGTGCGGTGAAATCAATTGCCTGATACAAATCGGCGCCAATGCCGGCAAAACTCAGCAACGCCGGCAATTGCCCGGCAAACCCCTGGAAACTATGGTCGCCGCCGGCCTGAATCCGCAGGGCACAGGCCCGGTAATACTGCTGGGCGAGGCGATAATCCAGTGTTTCATCACCGGTCTGCAACCACACCTGATAACGCTGCGCGTCCTGTGGGGCCGGCACTTCCAGCTCGGCCAGGGCCGTCACATGGTCGTGGGTCAGTTCCCAGGTCTCATCGGTATACAGGTTTTTCTGCGTGCCCAGGTACCCGTCAAACATCCGGTGCGGACTGACGGCCGGGTTGACCAGCAGGGCTTTCAAGCCGTGGCGCTCGGCCAGGTGAGTCGCATAGTAGCCGCCGAGTGAGCTTCCCACCAGCAACGGCCGACCCAGTTCGGCAATCGCCTGCTCCAACTGACCGATGGCTTCACGCGGGTGGTGATGCAGGGCCGGGACACGCAACTTGTCGCTCAAACCCAGCAGCTCCATGACCGCGACCAGCTGACAGGCCTTTTTCGAGGCCGGGGCGCTGTTGAAACCGTGGATATAGAGGATCGAACCGGACATTTGAGCTCCCTGAGTGTCGGTTTGGGTTTGCGGAGTTTACAGGGAGAGAAGAGCGGATTGGGGGTGGTTTCGAGAAATTGCTCGCTCAGCAGGGGCGGCCCTCACCCTAGCCCTCTCCCAAAGGGAGAGGGGACTGATTGGGGGATATTTCGGAAGTACGCCGACCTGAAAGAGCTTCACCGAATCCACAATCGACACAATCTTTCAGGTCGATGCATAACGCCAGACACCTCGGTCAGCACCCTCTCCCTCTGGGAGAGGTGAGGGGCTTTTGATCTGATCAGTAACCGTCGGAGCCGTAATCGACGGTGAAGGAAAAACCGGTCACACGTTCAATACCAGTTTCCAGGCGCCCATCCGGCAACAACCGCAACCAGCGATACCCCGGCGCCTGCTCACCGACCTTGAAGTCATCACTCCCCGGCTCGAACTGAATGCAGGTCGAAGGCGAAGCCAACAGGCGCACGCCGTTGCGTTCGCGGTCGATTTCCTGGTGCACATGCCCCCACAGCACCGCGCGAGCCTGCGGAAAACGATCCAGCACCTCGAAAAACGCCTCTGGATTGCGCAAACCGATCGGCGCCATCCACGCACAACCGATCGCCACCGGATGATGGTGCAGGCACACCAGATGATGGCGCTCCGGCGCTTCGCTCAGCGAACGGGCCAGCAGTTGCAACTGGTCGTCCTGCAAATACCCCGGCACCGAACCCGGCACCGCCGAATCGAGCAGCGTCACCCGCCAGTTACCGATATCGACTACCGATTCCAGCAACGCGCTCTGCACGGCAGCCTCGGCCATGATCATCGGTTCGTCGTGATTACCGGGGATCCACCGCGCCGGGGCAGCGATCTGCGCGCTCATCTGGCGAAACTGCTGGTATGACTCCAGTGTGCCGTCCTGGGAGATATCGCCGGTGGCCAGAATCAGGTCGATCTGCGGCTGCTGCCCCAGCACCAATTCGATAACCTTTTGCAGGCTTTGACGGGTGTTCATGCCCAGCAGCGTGCTATCCGCTTCAGCGAATAAATGGCTGTCGGACAACTGCACCAGCAACGCCGCATCGGCGGTGGTCAACGTGGATACGCTCGGCAAGGCGCTCTCCCAGGGCAAAAGCACGGAATCGGTCAGGTGCCGCAATTATGCTGGGGGATGAGCGAAAGGGGAAACCGACGAACCGGACGCAGTTCACAACTAGCGAACGACTTCGTACTCGTGCCCCAGGGCCAGACAATGGCTCAGCCATTCCCCCAGGAACAGATTGAGCTGGGCCTTTTCATCCGGCTGATGCATCGCGGCGTTCGGGTAAGGATAGATGCCGCGAAAGCGTCGTGCATGTTCGGCGCTGATCACTTCGGCCATGCGCGCGTCGTGATAGACCTGAACCTCCAGTTGCGGCACCGGCAACCACGGCAGGCTGTGTTCCTGACGCACCTGCAACGTGGTGGTGTACGGACAGGTCTGCAGCACTTCGAGGGCCAGTACGCCGAGCATCTGCTCGCCCTGGGTCACGGCAATGCGCCGTGCCTCGGGGTCATTGCGCATGTCCGGCACCAGTCGCATCAGGCGCGCGTAGTTGGCCTCGCAGGCAGCTTGCAGCCCCGCCAGGTCAACCCGATAACGATCGCGCAGCTTGTTTACGACCATAGCCCCCTCACTTCGGCGCGGTTGAGCGCCAGCCACTGCAAGGCGATGATGCTCGCCGCATTGGCAATGCGTCCGTCACGGACAGCCTGCAAGGCATCTTCAAAGGCCCAGACCGTGACGCGGATATCTTCTGCCTCTTCCTCCAGCCCATGCAGGCCGCCTACGCCTTCGGTGCTGCAACGCCCCAGAAACAAGTACACGAATTCGTTGCTGCCACCCGGCGACGGGAAATATTGGGTCATCGGCCACAAGGCCTTGATGTCCAGTCCAGCTTCCTCCTGCGCCTCGCGGTGAGCAACCTCTTCCGGCACTTCTGCCTTGTCGATCAGACCGGCGACCAGTTCCACCAGCCACGGGTTGTCGGTCTTGCCCAGGGCGCCGACGCGAAACTGCTCGATCAGCACCACTTCGTCGCGCTGCGGATCGTAAGGCAGCAGGCACACCGCGTCGTGGCGCACGAAGACCTCACGGTCGATCTCGCGACTCATGCCGCCAGCGAACAATTCATGGCGCAGGTGCAAACGGTCGAGCTTGTAGAAACCCTGGTAGCAGCGCTCGCGCTTTACGACATCAACGGTGGCCGGCGTGGCGTTGGCAAAATCAGTCATGAACATCCTCTTTACTGCAAATCCGATACGAGGTTCCTTGTTGTCACTGGCAACCCCGACTTCGCGCCATCCTAACGCGCTCGTGATGATTGATGCAGCCCCTTTACCGTCAGCGGGATGGACGGTGGCGGCGAAACCCACTCTAATTAGCTTAGTGGCGAACTGACTGCTTCGGCGAGAGTCGAAGCGGATAACTTTTTGCCTTCCCCTGTTTCAGAAAGGACGCCCATGTCGCTTTTCAAAATTGCCTCTGTGGCCGCCATCGCCCTGACCCTGGGCGCCTGCGCCAACCTGTTCCAGCCCAACTACCGCACGCCGCTGGAAACCACCCGCGACGCATCGGAAACCCTGAAACCCGGTTGCTCCAACCCGGACTGCCCGCTGGTGAACATCGACACCCTGCACTTCCCGGCCGAGCCTGCCCTGGACGGCATTATCGAAAAACGCCTGCTGCAAATGACCCGCACCGAGGCGAATGAACCGGTAGCGCCAACGCTGGCGGCCTATCGCGAGCAGTTCCTGCGCACCGCTGGCCCACGCAACAGCAGCTATTTGCAGGCCAAGGTACGCGAGCAGCATGACGGCTTGGTGATCATCGAGCTGTCGAGCTACCTCGACACCGGCGGCGCCCATGGCACCCCGGGTCGCGGTTTCATCAACTACTCGCGCCAGCAGCATAAAGTGCTGAACCTGTCGGACATGTTGCTGCCGGGTCAGGAAGAGGCGTTCTGGAAGGCCGCGCAAGTGGCGCACAACAGCTGGCTGATCAGCACCAAGCTCGATCAGGAAGCCGAGTTCGTGAAGAACTGGCCGTTCGTGAAAACCCCGAATGTGGCGCTGACTTACGGTGGCGTGATCCTCAAGTACGACGTGAGCACCCTCGCGCCTTACGCGCTGGGCCACGTCGAACTGAAGATTCCTTACCCGCGTCTGAACGGCATCGTCAAACCCGAGCTGTTTCCGGGCCGTAACTGAAGGCTCGACCGAGCACCAGTTGCAACAGCCCTGCCAGCACCAGTGCCGGCAGGGTCGCGCCGACGTCCGGATACAAGTTCGCCAGCAAGTGGTAGGTGCTGATCCCGCCCAGCCACGCCAACAGCGCCGGCCAGCGCAATGCAGCTGACGCGACCTGAGCACTGCGCTTGCGCAGGATGAAGTGATCCACCAGCACCACGCCGAACAGCGGCGCGAACACCGAGCCGATCAGCAACAGGAAGTTCTGGTACTGCGCCAATGGCGCCAGCAGCGCGATCAGCGTGCAAAGCACGCCGATGGCCAAGGCCAGATGCTCGACCTTCAAGCGCAGCAGAATCCCGCTCGATACCGCCGCCGAGTGAATATCGGCAAACGCGTTTTCCGATTCGTCGAGCAGAATCAGCAACAGCGGAATCCCCAGGCCGGCACCGGCCAAAGCCAGCAGCAACGCATTGACTTCACCGCTCGGCGCGAACGCCAGGGTGTAGGCCACGCCGAGGCTCATCAGCCAGAAATTGCCGATGAAGAAACCGATGGCCGTGCCACCGAAGACGTTCTTCGCACGCTTGCCGAACCGCGAATAGTCAGCGATCAGCGGCAGCCACGACAGCGGCATCGCAATGGCAATGTCAAAGCCCACGGCGAACGGCATCGAACCGTCCCCGGCACGCGCCCAGAGTGCCGCCAGATCGGCCTTGGCAAACAGGTTCCAGGTCAGCCAGATGCACGCGGCGAGGATCAGCCAGATGCCCCACTTGCGCAGGATCTTGCGCACGAAGGTCAGCGGCCCGCTGACCGCGAGCAAGGTGGCCAGCGCACCGAAGCACAAGGTCCATAGCATCGGACTGGCCCACAGCGAACCTTCGCTGAACGCCCGGGTGCCGAGCAGGCTGGCGGCGTCGCGCATGACGATGATTTCGAACGAGCCCCAACCAATCAGCTGCAGCAGGTTAAGCAGCGCCGGCAGGCTCGCGCCTTTACTGCCGAGGCTGAGTTTCAGCGCGGCCATCGACGACAGGCCGGTGTCGCTGCCGATCACACCCACAGCAGCCAGCAGCAGAACGCCGACCAGAGTGCCGAGGAAAATTGCCAGCAGTGAACCCGACAAGCCCAGACCGGGCGCGAGCAAGGCACCGGTCTGCAACACCATCAGGCCGATGCCGAGGGAAAACCACAGGGAAAACAGATCGCGACCGCCGAACACACGCTTGTCAGCGGGCACGGCGAGGTCGGGGGAATAAGTGCTGGGTTGAATGCTCAAGGGTGTTATCTCAGAGGGACATTTGTTGTTTTTTTGATCGCCATCGCGGGCAAGCCCGCTCCCACAGGATCCTTGTTGAACACACATTTTGTGAGCAACGCAAAACACTGTGGGAGCGGGCTTGCCCGCGATGACGGCGGCGCGAATGCCGCCGGACTCAGGTCAGATCAAACCTTCTTGTACAGCTGACTGCCTTCCTTCTTGAACCGCTCGGCCTGCTCCGCCAGGCCTTGGGCGACGTCCACGTCGACCGTGTCGATCCGCTGGTTGGCCGCGTATTCGCGGACTTCCTGAGTGATCTTCATCGAGCAGAATTTCGGCCCGCACATCGAGCAGAAGTGCGCGACCTTGGCCGAATCCTTCGGCAGGGTTTCATCGTGATACGAACGGGCGGTGTCCGGATCGAGACCGAGGTTGAACTGGTCTTCCCAACGGAATTCGAACCGCGCCTTGCTCAGGGCGTTGTCGCGAATCTGTGCGCCCGGGTGGCCCTTGGCAAGGTCGGCGGCATGTGCGGCGATCTTGTAGGTGATGATCCCGGTTTTCACGTCATCCTTGTTCGGCAAGCCGAGGTGCTCCTTCGGCGTCACGTAGCAGAGCATGGCGCAACCGAACCAGCCGATCATCGCCGCCCCGATACCCGAGGTGATGTGGTCGTAGCCCGGCGCAATGTCGGTGGTCAGCGGGCCGAGGGTGTAGAAAGGCGCCTCGTCGCAGCACTCGAGCTGCTTGTCCATGTTCTCTTTGATCAACTGCATCGGCACGTGCCCCGGGCCTTCGATCATGCACTGCACGTCGTGCTTCCAGGCAATCTTGGTCAGCTCGCCGAGGGTTTCCAGTTCGCCGAATTGCGCTTCGTCGTTGGCGTCGGCAATCGAGCCCGGACGCAGGCCGTCGCCCAGCGAGAAGCTGACGTCGTAGGCCTTCATGATTTCGCAGATTTCGTCGAAGTGGGTGTAGAGGAAGTTCTCTTTGTGGTGCGCCAGGCACCACTTGGCCATGATCGAACCGCCGCGGGAAACGATGCCGGTCACGCGCTTGGCGGTCAGCGGCACGTAGCGCAGCAACACGCCGGCGTGGATGGTGAAATAGTCGACGCCCTGCTCGGCCTGCTCGATCAGCGTGTCGCGGAACAGCTCCCAGGTCAGGTCTTCAGCAACGCCATTGACCTTCTCCAGCGCCTGGTAGATCGGCACGGTACCGATCGGCACTGGCGAGTTGCGGATGATCCACTCGCGGGTTTCGTGAATGTGTTTGCCGGTGGACAAGTCCATCACGGTGTCCGAACCCCAGCGAATGCCCCAGGTCAGTTTCGCCACTTCTTCTTCGATGGACGAACCCAAAGCGCTGTTGCCGATGTTGCCGTTGATCTTCACCAGGAAGTTACGGCCGATGATCATCGGTTCCAGTTCGACGTGGTTGATGTTGGCCGGAATGATCGCGCGGCCACGGGCGATTTCTTCGCGAACGAATTCAGCGGTGATTTCTTTCGGGATGCTCGCACCGAAGCTGTGGCCGGCGTGTTGCTGGTTCAACAGGCCAGCGGCGCGGGCCTCTTGCAGCTTCATGTTTTCGCGGATGGCGACGTATTCCATCTCGGCGGTGATGATGCCTTTGCGCGCGTAGTGCATCTGACTGACGTTGGCCCCGGCCTTGGCGCGGCGCGGGTTGTTGACGTGGGCGAAACGCAGCTTGGTCAGTTCCGGGTCGGCGAGGCGTTCCTGGCCGAAGTTGGAACTCAGGCCTGGCAGACGCTCGGTGTCGCCACGGTCGTCGATCCACGCCGAACGCACGTCGCCCAGGCCTTTGCGCACGTCGATCACCACGTTCGGATCGGTGTACGGGCCCGAGGTGTCATACACGGTGACCGGCGCGTTGATTTCGCCGCCGAAGTCGGTCGGCGTCACATCGAGGGTGATTTCGCGCATCGGCACGCGGATGTCCGGGCGCGAGCCCTGAACGTAGACTTTTTGCGAACGGGTGAACGGCTTAACCGACTGCTCATCGACCTTGGCCGAGTCACTCAGGTTGATCGCGTTTTTTGCTTTTGTAGTCATCACGGGCTCTCCAGACAGCATCCAGGCAATGGATTGTCGGAGCAGAACCTGAAAGGCACGGACGCACCAGGACCGGTGCTGTGCATCGTCGTCGAGCGTTCGATTGTCGAACAATATCCCGGACGAAGCACAAGAGGACTCGCCGGGTGACGAGAAATCTTGTTCCCTACGCAGGCGCTAACCTGATCAGGTTCAACGGGATCCGAAATTATTCGATCTCAGCCTCATAGCAAGGCACCCCGACAAGAACCCGGCCAGTCTAGACACAACCGGCAAAGAACGCCAACACCGCAGCAAACACCATGATGAATGGCGCAATTACCGGGACTTGCAGGATTGTTGCCGCACGATTGCACAACTACACTCGCTTTGCCCTGTGCGCCTTGACGCTGCGGGAGCTGCGCCTTAGCCTTGGCGCGCACATTATTTTCGTAATATTTCTTGCTAGGGATCGCCTCATGCTGCGCAAACTTTCACTGGCTCTTGCCGTGTCTTGTGCGTCCAACGCAATGGCCTGGGCAGCAGAAGCGCCCTTGTCGACCAAGACCGATCTGGTCAGCGTCTATCAGGAAGCCGTCGACAACAACGCCGATCTGGCCGCTGCCCGCGCCCAGTACGGCGCGCAGAAAGAAGTGGTGCCACAGGCTCGCGCAGGGTTGCTGCCCAACCTGTCCGGCGGCGCCGAAGTCGCCGACGTGCGCACCTCGATCGACCAGCCTTCGGCCAATGCCACTCGCAGCGCGCATTCCTATCAGGCGACGCTGGCTCAGCCATTGTTCCGCGCCGACCGCTGGTTCCAGTACCAGGCGGCCAAGGACGTCAACGAGCAGGCCGCGCTGCAACTGTCGGCCACCGAGCAGAACCTGATCCTGCAATCGGCCGAAAGCTATTTCAACGTGCTGCGCAGTCAGGACAATCTGGCCTCGACCAAGGCTGAAGAAGCCGCGTTCAAGCGTCAGCTCGACCAGTCCAACGAACGCTTCGATGTGGGCCTGTCGGACAAGACCGACGTGCTGCAATCGCAAGCCAGTTACGACACCGCGCGCGCCAACCGCATCGTTGCCCAGCGTCAGGTCGACGATGCCTTCGAAGCACTGATCACGTTGACCAACCGTCAGTACAACTCGATTCAGGGCATCGTCCATACACTACCGATCCTGCCGCCGGCGCCGAACGACGCCAAGGCCTGGGTCGACACCGCCGCCAAACAGAACCTCAATCTGCTGGCGAGCAACTTTGCGGTCAGCTCCGCCGAACAGACCCTCAAGCAGCGCAAGGCCGGCCACTTGCCGACCCTCGACGCCGTGGCCAAATACGAGAAAGGTGACAACGACGCCCTCGGCTTCGCCAACCCGAACGCCTTCGGCACCCCCTACGGTGGCAACGTCGATCAGCGCACGCTGGCCTTGCAACTGAACATCCCGATCTACAGTGGCGGACTGACCAGCTCGCAAGTGCGCCAGTCCTATGCGCAACTGGATCAGAGCGAGCAGCAGCGTGAAGCCCTGCGCCGGCAGGTCGTCGAAAACACCCGCAACCTGCACCGCGCGGTCAATACCGATGTCGAGCAGGTGCAGGCGCGCCGCCAGTCGATCATCTCCAACCAGAGCGCCGTGGAAGCCACGGAAATCGGCTATCAGGTGGGTACACGCAACATCGTCGATGTGCTCGATGCCCAGCGTCAGCTGTACACCTCGGTGCGCAACTACAACAACACCCGCTACGACTACATCCTCGACAACCTGCGCCTCAAGCAGGCGGCGGGGACGTTGAACCCGGGTGACCTGCAGGACCTGACGCGCTATCTCAAAGCCGACTACAACCCGGACAAGGACTTCTTGCCGCCGGATCTGGCCAAGGCCGCCGAGGCACAGCTCAAGGCCCGGCCTTAATCCAGAAACCCGCAGAAATGCGGGTTTTCGTTGCCTGATCATTGTCGCCAGACAAATCCGCCCTTGCGCCGCCCTTGCGGATAGATGGACCGCTGCGCCTTGTCCAGATGACCACCCTGGCGCACGAAACTGACCGCTTCATTGTTTCGCCGACTACGCATCCAGGTGATCCATCCCAGTAGCTCAGCGTGCCCCAACGCTTCGATCAATAACAAAAACTGTCGCCGCCAGCGTGTACTGGCCCCCATGCCCAGCCCGGAACTGCGCTTGAGATCCGGGATGCTTTGACCATTCATCACCCCTTTCACGAAGTCTAGCCAGAGGTCAGGCCGGATCATCCCTTCCAATGGCGTTCCAGACAGAATGGAAAAGCAGGTCACACAGGGATCACATTTGAACTTGGGACGAATCCCTGTGATTCGATAGGTTCGATCGCCTTTACACTTGGGGCATATCGCGTGCCGGGCATTGAGCATCGTGTCGATCCAGGACATGACCGCTTGCTGCTGCGCAGCAATATGCTCGGGGGCTTGCAGGTTTTCCCGGTAATGTCGCGTCGTCCACCACTGATACAACTCAGGGCACTCTTCGGCCATCACCTCGCGGGTTGCTTTGCCCCAACTGAAATAGACCTTATGGTTCATTCCCAGACGAGGCGCTATCTGGACACTGGACCAGCCGGCCAACAAGTAAAGCGCAAACGTGGACCACAGCTCCATACGGCGCAGATTGGCGAACGGCGTATCGCTCAGACTGTTGCAGCCTTTCTGACATGAGCCGCAGTAGTAGTACGGTAGCCGACGGGCCGGATGAGTCTGGCAGGTTAGATTGGTGTTACTACACCATGGGCAAAACTTCACTCGCCGATACGGCAATTCGTGCAGATAGCGGATCAACCGATTGGCGTCGGGCCGCAGGTGCATCGGGAGACGGACCTCGTAGTCCGGCAAATCGCCTTGTCCGGGGATGGGCAGATCGGGCAGTCGAGACGTCATTGGCTCAGCACCGACTCATCAGCAAGGCTTGCTCGGCTAGCTCAGCTTCGCGCTGAGCGATGGCAGCTTCCAGCTCTGGGGAAGGTTTGGCCCAGTCATCCGCAGGGAGTGGTTTTGACCATTCGATGATGTCGGGATGGGGCAATTCCGGGGGAGGCGATAACTTCCACGTTTGCAACATCATTGCCAGTGGAGCGCCAAAAAGCACAGCACCAATGACCAGCCACGCTGCCTTACCGACTTCTTGCGCGACCAGATGGTGTCTGATGCCATCCACATATTCACAACAAATCCCCCAGAAGACGCTTCGGCCTCGCAGCTTTTCTCGACCGCCCTCAAAGTCATTTGTCTGTGGCAAAACTTGCGGGCCAATTTCCATGTAACTGCGTATGCACTCCCACAAAGCCATCGCGGTAGTGCCGCCGCCGCAGTTGAAACCTAGGGAAAAGTGTCTGTTGTCTTCCGTGGCGTGCGGGTCTGGATTTTCGAAACCGATGACCAGCAGACCCATTGTGGCTTTACCGGCCTGACTGACGGATGACTGCTGGGTGGCGGCGGCTGTTACGGTTTCCCACGGGACACTCCAGTATTCACCGTTGTCGCGGGGGACGCAGACTTCGCGGCGTTGGCGGTTGAAGCGTATGGGTAAGGGGACTTCGCGGAGGAGGCCTTGGATCAACCAAAAAATGGGGAGTGCCATGATGCACGCCCCCAAGATCAAAGCATCCGGATCTTTGAAGATGTATGCCAACCCCAAAAACAACATCACTCCGGGCCACATCACCATCACCGCCGAGCCGATGCTGTAGTTACCAATGTCGAGAAACACCTCGTTCTTGCGCCAGATGGTGTTGAGCACATCAGAAGGCTTTTCACCCGTAGGAATGGGCAACGGCGCCAAGTAATCATTGCGCGAAAACATCCCTTTTTTCGTAGTGCCTGCCGGTGGCGTACTCATGCCTGTGCCTCAACTCGTCCGGCCAACTCGGCTTCGCGCTTGGCAATGGCCTCTTCCAACTCGGCGGAACGTTTGGCCCAATCATCCGCAGGGAGTGGTTTTGACCATTCGATGATGTCGGGATGGGGCAATTCCGGTGGGTGGGAAAGCTTCCAGTCCTGCAGCTTTTCCGCCAGATAAGTGCCCAGAAGCGTTATGCAGAAAACTCCCCACAGGACGCTAAACACTTCCCCTTTGCGCAAGTCGACAAGGAGCGATCCGATTTGGGTTTCTTCGTAAGGCGCGATACCCACCCGACTGTCGGGGACAGCCTCAGGTCCGATTTCCATGTAACTGCGCATGCACTCCCACAATGCCATCGCGGTAGTGCCGCCGCCGCAGTTGAAGCCTAGGGAAAAGTGTTTGTTGTCTTCCGTGGCGTGCGGGTCTGGATTTTCGAGACCGATGACCAGCAGACCCATTGTGGCTTTACCGGCCTGACTGACGGATGACTGCTGGGTGGCGGCGGCCGTTACGGTTTCCCACGGGACAATCCAGTATTCACCGTTGTCGCGGGGCACGCAGACTTCGCGGCGTTGGCGGTTGAAGCGTATGGGTAAGGGGACTTCGCGGATGAGGCCTTGGATTAGAAAGAAGGTTGGCACTCCAATAATGAACGCGGTCATGACCGCAAAAATATGCATTTCATCGTGATCATTCCTGAACAGATATCCCATGAACGCAAACAACACCACCATTGGCCAAAGCACCATCACCGCCGAGCCGATGCTGTAGTTACCAATGTCGAGAAACACATCGTTTTTGCGCCAGATGGCGTTGAGCACATCACAAGGCTTTTCACCCGTAGGAATGGGCAACGGCGCCAAGTAATCATTGCGCGAGAACATCCCTTTTTTCGTAGTGCCTGCCGGTGGCGTGCTCATCGCTTGTCCTTGGGTTGCAGATAAGTGGCGCCAGGGTGATCCTCGCCGAGCGGGTAATTCGGTACACGATCAATTTCGGGTGTTGGGTCGTTTCTCAGTGCTATGACTCCCGTGGAGTCGTTCAAGGTAAAAGCAAGCCCGCGCTCCCCGCCGATAAAACTCCGAGCGCCGAGTATTGCGGTCAGTGGGGTGCGATAACGCAACCGAAGTGAAACCGTGCTGGGTGGAGTGCCCAAAACGTTCGAAAGCTTGTTAAACGCGCCACTCAGGCGTAAACCCTGACCTTCCTTGCACGGTATCCACTCGCAACGGCTGCTGGCCAGCCAGTGAGGCGTCATATCTCGCCATGGCCGCGGCGCTTTGTAGCCATTGGTGGGGCTGTTCTTGATTAGATGTCGGTAGCCCTGAGTATCCACCGGGTCGCCGACCATGCTCAGTTCCAGATAGACACTGTCTGGCTCGGCGCCCGGCAAGTCGATGGTCAGAGAATTAATGGCGCTGACGAAAGCCAGGCCGGAACGGCCATTATCAGGCGCTGGATCAGAACTGCTTTGCATGGTGACCCGAGGCGTATAGAGGATGAGGTACAAACGGTCGAGTTCGTCCTGCTGGGCTTTAGGCGCAATGGGTTCCAAATCGTTAGCTCGCGCTTTAGACCAACAGCAGTTGTTCAGGAAGTTTTGCAGCGGCGTTTTCTCGAAAATCCAGGCAGTCAGATACAGCAAGCCTAATCCAGCAATAATCCAGTTCAGCGGCCCCATGTACAGCGTGTAACGCAAGATTGCGACTTCGGCTGTTATCGAACCAGCCAACGCTCTCATCGTGTAAGAAGCTCCCAGTATTGCTTGGGCACTAAATGCGGTCACTTGTCCTCCTACCGCAATTTGGCGCATTTGCAGCCAGGGATCAGTCTGACTCTGGGAGTTTTCAAATCGCTTTTGCAAGGATCTGAATTCTTGATACGCAGCACCCGCCGACAACCCACCAATCACCCCACCAAACAACGTTAAAGTCGGAGCGATTGACCGGCCCCGACCAAACGCCTTAACCCCCAACCCCATCCTCACCTGACTATCCACCACCGCCACCAACGCCGCCGCCCCATACAAACTCGCCGATACGGTCTCATTCACCCGCCGGGCCTCCATCCCCTCCAGCACCCCGGCCTCGCGCAAATAGTTCTGCACATTCACCACGTTCAGCAACAACGCCGCCAGCGGCACCACTCCCCCGCTGTTGACCACCACCGGCGAATTCACAATCCGTTCCACTCGCCCAACGCCAATCGCTTTCCCCGTCTTGCTCACCCATTCATCCAACGCCTCGGCCCGTTGCCCCAACAATTTCCACGCCGGTCGCACGCCCTCGGTCACGAATTGCAAACGGCTCTCAGCGCCCAACCTCGCGGCAAGAAAAATGCTCATCCACGAGGCACTGAAACCCTTGTCACCCTTGAGCAACAACAACGCCGCGCCCAGCCGATTGACCAGCACGCTCCATTGGCTGCCGGCATCCCGAGCCATGCTTGCGATGTGATCAAGCACTGCCACGCTCAACGGCGCCAAGGCCTGATGGGTGGCGCTGAGGTTGTCGGCGGACAGTGCGGCCATCAACTCGCCGAGGCGCGAGGTGTTGTTGACCGCCGCCTCGAGCGACGGCGTCCAGGCGTGGAACAACTGCCGGAGTGCGCCACCGTCGGCGGTGCGCACGTAGTCGGCGTATTGCTCGGCGCCCTGGGCGCGGATGCATTGCGCGGTCAGGCAACCGGTGGCGAGTTCGGTCAGCCATTGGCGGGTTTCGAGGTCGTCGTAATCGACAAACCAGGTACCGCTGGCGGAGCGTTTCAGGTACACGCCACGGTCGGCGAACAGTGCGGTGTGGCGTTGTTCGAGTTGTTGATAATGCGCAGCGGCGGTGTCAGTGAACCAGGTGTTCATGGCGTCGAGGTCGATGTACTCGCCGACCTTGGCGCTGAACGCATGGCTGTTGAGGTTGGCGTGTTTTTGCGCGCGATATTCACGGACAACGGCCTCTGCCTCGTAGTACAGGTCCGCCGGTATAAACGCCCGTACCGGGCCGACAATCGCCGCGATCCGCGCATCACGAGCCGCAGCTTCGACCTGAGTCGGCCGACCGCCGTACTGACGGGCGCGGGTTTCAGCCCTGAGTTCCTCATTCAGCCGATCCTGGGTGTCGAGCATGATCTGGCCCTGCTCGGGCGTGAGGCTGATGTCGCGATCCTTGTAGCGATAACTGAGATTACCAGCCAGTTCGGCGCCATCCTCGCTGATCAGACTGCGCACAAACCCGCCGATGCTCAGGCGCAAATTGTTCTCGCCGAGCCATTTTTCGTGGCCGGTTTCCAGCCATTCCTGTTCGTGGTTGATGTCGCGCAACACACCCAGATCGTCGTCCAGGCAGGCGAAGACAGCGAACAGCCCCCCGGTGTGTGCCTGGGCGTTTTCCAGCCAGTCGCGCGTGCCCTGCCCGTCCCATGGCTCGGCGCTCCATTCGCCCGGTGGCTCGTCACTGGCGTCGGGATATTGATCGAGAACTTTGTGACGCTCACGAATACGATGCCTGGCGTCTGTGTAGGCCTTGATGTTGCTCGGGGTCGGGTTCGCTAACAGCGTCGCGCCGAGTGCGTCGGTGTCCTCGGCGTTTTTTTGCTGATCGGCTTTCATCGACCGGGCGTAGCTGTCAGGGAGGAGTTCGGCCATGACCTCGTCGGCCTTCTGCAGCGGTGGGCAGTGCGGGGCCTGTAATTCGTCGGCCACCGTGCGCAGGGCAATGTGGCGCATATGCTGGTTGCGTTTGGCGCTGCTGTCGCTCAGCGACTGGCAGTGCTCGGCGTTTAACGGGAACTCGCTGTAAAGCATCCAGGCGTCGTGGATTTTTTGCAGCGCCAGGCCCGTCAATGTCGCGTCGAGTACCGGAGTGGCCGCCGCGTCCAACGCCTGTTCCTGCAACAGCCCCTGTGGCGAAACAGCAAAACGCTTGAGCGGCCCCTGATGCTGCCAGAGGTACACAAACCCTGCCCGCAAACGACGTGCGGCCATCGGCCGACTCTCGGGCGCGATAGCGGGAACGCAACAAACGTGCTCAGATTTTTCGTGCGCCAGCGCGTAGCGAACCGGTACGACAAACAGTTCGGGCTGACTGGCAGGGCATGGATGCACCAGGCCGTTGATGTCCACGTGGGGCTGGGCTTTGGCCGCGCGTTCGGCCTGAGCGGCCTCATCGACCATGGCCAGTTTTTCGGCGCTCATCGCGTGAAGTCCTTGTCGTTCAGTAACTGGTGCGTCAATGCACGGTTGAGGTTGTCCAAGCGCTGGCGCGGCAGGAGTCCGGGTTCGGCCAGTAACTGCCTGTATGCAGCGTGCTCCGGGCCATCGGGGAAGTCAGCGCCCAACACCACACAGAAACGCACCCAGAGAAAGACTTCATCGACGGCACTGAAGCCGCTTCGTGCAGCACTGGCCTGACAGTCCATGGCCCACTGCTGCAAAGCAGTCGAAGCCAGTGAACCAAGGGATTTGGGGAAGTGACATTGACCGTATTCGATCAATTGCCGGGCGAAACACTTGCGTTTGGCAGTGTTCAATTGATCGAGTTGTTCCGCTGTCAGCAGCAACCACGGCTTATCCGCATACGGGATCGCAGGTTGCTCGGTTTGCTGATGGATTTGTGACTCCGGCAGACGGATCAGCCGTACCGGCCCCATCAACCGATCCCGTTCGGGCGCGGGCAAGTCCATCAGCCACAACGCGGTGATACGGGGGTCGTAGAACCGAAAGAAAACCGTCGCAGCCCCCTCGACACGGGCATGGATCAAGCTGCGCAAATGCTCCTGCACCTGACTTTCGTCGGCCGCCGACTCCAGCCAGATGCCCGCCGTTGCGCTCCACTCCTGCGAAAAAACCTTTGCCAACGGGCTATCGGGCACGACGCCGATCAGCACGGGACCGACACTTTCCAAATGGCTGTAGGCGGTGCGCTGATAAAGCGAGTGAACCGTCGCGCCGCCCGTCATTTCAAACAGACGATCCGAAAGGTTTTCGATCTGGACTCGATCCAGCAACAGGTAAGCCCGATTCATGCGTTCACCTGCGCCAGTTTTTCGCACACGGCGCAGACTGAAGCGGCTTGCTCTGCGGCCTGAGCCAGCGCAGCTATTTGCGGGGTGATGGACAGCGCGATCAGCACCTGTGAATCGTCGGGCACTGCCGCCAACGCGGTCTGCGGCGCGACACCTGTCATCGGCGCGCCCCCCTCGACGATGGCCACACTGCTGAAGATCCCGCCCGCATTGATCACGAGGTGATGGCCGCCAGCAGTCAGCGTCAGGCTCGTGCCGGCATCAATCACCACCTGACTGGCCGTAACCCGCGCATGCGGGCCGGCCTGAATCACCAGCGTGCCTTGCGCCGTGGTGCTGCTGTTGCCGCTGATGCTGAGCAGGTCGTCGCGGCCGATCACGGTGTTGCGCGTACCGTCGGTGGTGTGGCGCTCGTCAGCCTTGATCAGGCTGGTGCTGTGGTTGTCCACCTGCTCGAAACGGTCGCGGCGGATTTGGTTGTGGCTGTCGTTGAGGATCAGTTGTTCGAAATCACGTTCGGCGCGCAGGTAGATTTTTTCCTGGCCGGCGCGGTCTTCAATCATCAGTTCGTTGTAACCGCCGGTGTGCGGTGAACTGTGGCTGCGCAGTACGGTTCGGGTCTTCTGTTCGGGCAAGGTGCAGGGCGCAGACTTGACCTTGTTGGGCACGCAACCGGTGATCAGCGGTTTATCCGGATTACCTTCGAGAAAGGTCACCACCACTTCCATGCCGATGCGTGGAATCGTCACCGAACCGAAGCCTTCCCCGGCCCAATTCGACGACACCCGAATCCAGCAACTGCTGCGCTCGCTGTTGAGTTCGGCGCGGTCCCAGTTGAATTCGCACCTCACTCGGCCATATTCGTCGCAATAGATTTCTTCACCGGGAGGCCCCGTGACCCGTGCGGTCTGGCAGACCAGCGGACGACGTGGTGTCGGCAGCGGCGCACGAAACACCACCTCGGCAGGAATCACGCTGAAGGTGTTGCGATAACCCTGAGTGAAACCGTCGGTGTCTTTCGTGTCGCTGGTAATCGCTTCCTCAAGCACCTGAGGCTGTCGCCCAATGTGAGATACGCTGAGCAACAGCCATAGGTCATTGCAGCTTTTGCGCGGGTGTTCGGTCAGTTCGAACAGATGGCCGCAGCGCAGATTTGCCTGATCGCTTTGACCCTGGCCCAATTCATAGTCGCTGCGATGGCGCTCCAGCGCCTGCCGGGCCCATTGCTTGCCGGACTTTTCGTTCTCGATCAACAGCGGATAGCGGTAATCCTCCAGCGTCGGGGTGAACTCGGCGGTGAAGCGGCTTTCGATCAGCAGGCTCGGCCGCTTGAGGTCATAGTCGCGGCGAGTAACGGTGCTGGTGCGTGTGCTTTTGCGCACGCTGAAACGGCTGACCACCGGATGCTCCGCAACCATCCCGCTATCTTGCTGATACGGCGTGGCGCCGAGGGTGGGCAGAAACACCTGATCGTCGGTGAACACCAGCAAATGGCCGTCCGCCGAGTGCTGGTGATGCCAGGCGATGCCGTCTTCGGCGCACAGGCGCTGGATGAATTCCAGATCGGATTCGCCGTACTGAGTGCAGTAATCACGCGGCGGGTTCGCCGTGACATGAAAGGTAAAGGCATCACCCTGAATGCCATGTCCCTTGAGTACCTGCGCGATGATCTGCGGCACCGTGCGCTGCTGGAAAATCCGCTGATCGTGGCTGAACTGCAAGTAATGCAGCGCCGGCACCAGCGTCAGGTGATAACGGGTCAGGCGCTTGCCGGCCTCACCGACCAGGACGTCTTCGATACGCCCATGAATACCCTCACCGTTGTGGCCAAACTGCAAAAACGCAGGCTGGCTGAGCAGGCGTTCCAGATCGAAATCCGGGTGCTCGCTAACCAGTTCGATGTGGAAGGTATAGAGGGTGCTGATCGCTTCGCTGCCATTGAACGCCAGCACCTGAAAGTCGTGACGGATAGCAGGAATCTGCAACGCAAAATGCGCGGCATTGGCCGACCGGAACATACGCTTATCCTTAAGCAAAGAGGAAAAGAGCGCGATGTCCAAACCGTCCTTGGTTCGTGCTCGCGAGAATTGGCGGGCACGCTAACAAGACGAAAAAAAGATAGATGTAGGGGGATTCCCCAAAGCCTGAAGGACACTTCCTCAAAGCCAACGATGGACCTGAGGCGAGGGAGCTTGCTCCCTCGCCTCAGGTTTGGTTTTTCCTCAGCGAATCAGTCTGCCCAGCCCGTCCAGCAAGCGCTGCAACGCCCCCTGATTGCGGCGCATCACCGCCAGCCCGGCCTCGGCCATGCGCTGGGCATCGCGCGGCAATTCGAACAGGCGCTGCACTTCCACCGCCAGCCCTTCGGCATCATCCACTTCCGCCAGTGCGCCGGCTTCGCGCAACTGCGCGGCGATGTCGAGGAAATTGAACAGGTGCGGGCCGCTGAGCACCGGCTTGGCCAGGGCCGCCGGCTCCAACAGGTTATGCCCGCCGTTCGGCACCAGACTGCCGCCGACGAAAGCGCTGTCGGCCAACGCATAGAGAAACAGCAACTCGCCCATGGTGTCACCGAGCAGCACCGAGGTGTGTGCCTCGACGTTGACACCGGTCGAACGGCGCACCGTGGCAAAGCCTTCACGCTGGCACAGCTCGAACACCGAGTTGAAGCGCTCGGGATGGCGCGGCACCAGAATCAGCAGCGCATTCGGGTAGTTCGTCAGCAGACGACGATGGGCGTCGAGCACCACTGCGTCCTCACCATCGTGGGTACTGGCGGCGATCCACACCGGGCGTTCCAGCGCCTGCCATTGGCCGCGCAGTGCGTTGGCGCGTTGCAGCAGTTGCGGGTCGATGGTCAGGTCGAACTTGATCGAACCGGTGACCTCGACTGTCTCCGGCCGCGCCCCCAGATCACGAAAGCGTTGGGCTTCGGCTTCGGTCTGTACCGCGAAAAAACTCATTTCCGCCAGCATCGGCGCGGTCAGTTTGCTGAAGCGTCCATAACCCCGGGCCGAACGTTCGGACAGTCGGCCGTTGGCCAGCGCCACCGGTATCGCGCGTTTGGCGCACTGATGAATATGGTTGGGCCACAGTTCGGTTTCCATGATCACCGCCAGTTTCGGCTGTGCCCGATCAAGAAAGCGCGCCGCCGCACACGGCACGTCGTAAGGCAGGTAGCAATGCTGAATGCGCGGCTCGTCGCCGAACAAGGCATGAATCCGTTCCGAACCGGTCGGGGTCATGCAGGTCACGGTAATCGGCAGCTGTGGATAACGTTGCAGCAAGGCGCGAATCATTGGCGCGGCGGCAATGCTTTCGCCCACCGACACGGCGTGCACCCAGATCCCGCCGGGCTGCAGTGACGGCATCCCGCAGGAGAAGCGCTCGCCAATCCGCTTGGCATACGCCGGGGCCTTGCGCGAGCGCAGCCACAGCCGAATCGCCACCAATGGCAGCCCCAGGTAAAACAGCGCGGTGTAGAGAGTTCTATTCATGGCGGCGGAGTTTATCGACTTTTATCGCCGATCGCCCGCAAGTGCACGGCAAAACGTTCAGCCAGCCAGCGCGCCGCCGGCCCCAGCGGTTCATCGCGGCGCCAGACCAGTTCCACCACCAGTGCTGGCGGTGTCCATTCGCTGTCCAGTTCGACCATCAGGCCCTGATAGGCGGAATACTGCACCACATGCCGTGGCAGCCAGGCCCAACCGAGATCGCGCACCAGCCATTCGGCCATCACGTAGAAACTGTCAGCGCGCCACACCTGCGGGCTGGCCGGCTCATTGCCGGGGTAGACACTGGTTTGCGTCGACATCAGCAATTGCCGGTGCTGCGCCAACTGCTGACACGTCACGTAGGACTGCGCCGCCAGCGGATGGTTGATGCCGCACACGGTGACCATTTCCACACTGCCGAGCACCCGGCGCTCCAGCGCCTCGGGAATTTCATCGTGGTAAAACAACAGACCGAGATCGGCCCGGCGCTCCACCAGTTTGCGCGCGACTTCGCCCTGGGCGGCGCTGGTCAACTGCACCTCCAGACTCGGAAACTGCTCGGCCAGTGCGCCGAAACTTTCCACCAGCGCCTGATAGGGCATCGCTTCGTCCTGCGCCACGCGCAACTGTGCTTCCTGGCCACGCAGCATCGCCATTGCCCGGCCGTTGAGACGCTCGCACTGACGCAAGACTTCCCGCGCCTCTTCCAGCAGTGCCTCGCCGGCTTCGGTGAGCGAGGGCTGGCGACCGCTGCTACGCTCGAACAGGCTGACGCCCAGATCATCCTCAAGCATCGCAATCGCGCTGCTGATCGCCGATTGCGCCTTGCGCTGCCGGCGCGCAACGGCAGAAAACGAACGCTGTTCGGCGACGTCGACAAACACTCGGAGCTGATCAAGATTCCACTGCATACCACCCCACCAACCCATCTTCAAAACAGATAGGTAATGACTTTACCCCATCTGACGATTCTCTAGAATGCCGCCCTGAAAGCAACGTTTCATTTGAGGGTTTGAACCATGAACGCCTACGTCTATCTGACCATTGCCATTTGCGCCGAAGTGATCGCCACCGTGTCGATGAAAGCGGTCAAAGGCATCAGCACACCACTGCCGCTGATTCTGGTGATCGTCGGTTATGGCATCGCCTTCTGGATGCTGACCCTGGTGGTACGCTCCGTACCGGTGGGTGTGGCCTACGCCGTCTGGGCGGGCATGGGGATCGTGCTGGTCAGCATCGCGGCGCTGTTCATTTATGGGCAGAAGCTGGACGTGCCGGCGATGCTGGGGATGGCATTGATTGTCCTCGGAGTGGTGGTCATCCAGCTGTTCTCCAAGACCGCCGGGCATTGACCTGCACTGCACACCTCCCCTGTGGGGCGGGCCTGCTCGCTCCCACAGTGCTTTTGCGCCACGGCTGTTGATCATCGACAAATCCCCCTCTTTCCCGAGTCTGTATACTGCGCCCTCGTCTTGAACACTGAGGTCGTTGCATGCCATCCGTTATTTCCACCGACGTTCTGATTGTCGGCGCTGGTGTCGCCGGCCTCTGGCTGAACGCGCGTCTGCGCCGTCAGGGGTTTTCGACCGTGCTGGTGGAAAGCGCCAGCCTCGGCGGCGGGCAGACAGTGAAGTCGCAGGGCATCATCCACGGCGGCGCCAAGTACGCGTTGCACGGCGCCCTGACCGGCGCCTCCGAAGCCATCGCCGACATGCCGCGCCGCTGGCGTGAAGCCCTCGCCGGCCATGGCGAGCTGGACCTGTCCGGCGTGCGCCTGCTGTCCGAGGCTCATTACCTGTGGTCACCCGGCACCCTGGCCGGCAACCTCACCAGTTTCTTCGCCAGCAAGGCCGTGCGTGGCCGGGTCGATCAGGTCAAGGGCGAGCAATTGCCGCCGGCCCTGCAAGACAAACGCTTCAAGGGCAAGGTCTACCGCCTCGCCGAACTGGTGGTGGATGTGCCGAGCCTGATTGCGCGCCTGGCCGATCTGGCCGGTGACGGCCTGCTCGCCGGGCAAACCATCGAGCCGCTGCTGGAGGCGGGAGTGCTGGTCGGTCTGCAGGTCGACGGTCGCGAGATCCGCGCCCAGCGCATCGTCCTCAGCGCTGGCGCCGGTACCGCGCAACTGCTTGAGGCCCTGGGCCTGAGCCAGCCGGCCATGCAGCGCCGGCCGCTGCACATGATCATCGCCAAAGGCCCGGGGCTGAAACCGCTCTACGCCCATTGCCTGGGCGGCGGCACCAAGCCGCGCATCACCGTGACCACCCACCCGGCCGCTGATGGTCAGTGGGTCTGGTACATGGGCGGTGACATCGCCGAAAGCGAAGGTGTCGCCCGCGAGCCCGCCGAGCAGATCGCCACCGCGCAAAAGGAAATCGCGCAATTGCTACCGTGGATCGACCTTGGCACCACGCAATGGGCGACGTTGCGGGTCGACCGTGCCGAGCCGCTGCAAACCGGCCTGACACGCCCGGATAACGCGTTCCTCGCCGACGAGGGCCGTTTGCTGGTGGGCTGGCCGACGAAACTGGCACTGGCACCGGACTTTGCCGACCGCGTGATCGCCTCCTTGCAGCGCGACGGCATCCAGCCACATGCCACCGAACCCCTGCCGGCACTGCCGAAACCACCGATGGGCATTGCTGCCTGGGAGCAACTGCTGCCATGAGTATCGCGACTCTGCATGATCTCCATCGCCCATTGGGCAGCACCGGCCTGACGGTTTCGCCGCTGGGCCTGGGCACGGTGAAACTGGGCCGCGACCAAGGCGTGAAATACCCCAACGGGTTCCAGATTCCCGATGACGAGGCTGCGCGCATGCTGCTCAGGCAGGCACGCGAGCTGGGCATCAACCTGATCGACACCGCGCCGGCTTACGGCCGCAGCGAAGAACGCCTCGGCCCGCTGCTGCGTGGCCAGCGCGAGGACTGGGTGATCGTCAGCAAGGTCGGCGAGGAATTTGCCGACGGCCTGTCGCGCCACGACTTCAGCGCGGCGCACACGCGAAGGTCAGTGGAACGCAGCCTGCAACGTCTGGAAACGGATTCTATCGACCTGGTCCTGGTGCACTCTGATGGCAATGACATGGCCATCCTCGAACACGAAGAGGTCTACGCCACGCTGGCGGCGCTCAAGGCCGAGGGCAAGATTCGCGGCTTCGGCTTCTCCGGCAAAACCGTCGAAGGCGGGCTCAAGGCGCTGGAGCAAGGGGACTGCGCGATGGTCACCTACAATCTGAACGAACAGAACGAGAAGGCAGTCATTGACTATGCTGCTGCCCACGGCAAAGCCATTCTGGTGAAGAAAGCCCTGGCCAGCGGCCACGTGTGCCTGAGCCCGGGAGTGGATCCGGTGCGTGCCAGCTTCGAGTTGCTGTTTGCGAAGCCTGGCGTGGCCAGTGCTATTGTCGGAACGATCAATCCGCTGCACCTCGCCCATAACGTTGCGACCGTTGCCCGGGTCCTTCGTGGTCACTGACGCCGCTTCGCGGCCTTAAGCAGGAGCCGATATGCCGCGCACGCTCATCAGAAAGAACCCGAGCAACTTCAAGACCCTGCCCCTGTTCGTCGAAGCCACGCCCGACGGCTTGACCTATCAGAGCGTCGGCATGCCGCTGAACTTCGCCCAGACGTTGCAGCGACGCAAACCGGTGAGTGTCGCCGACACCGAACGCTTCTCGCTGGAGCTGGCCAATCTCGGGGTCTCGGTGCGCCTGACCCTGCACTGGCAGAATCGCGACTACTGGGTGCTGGTGCGCCAGCGGCGGCAGGATCGCGGCGACGTGGTACTGAAACTGATTTCCGGTTATGTGCCGGCTCACGAACTGAACATTCCGCTGCACACGGCCATTCAGGAAATCGCTGAAGAGTGCCTGCTGGAGACGCCGGAAGGCTGGCTCGGCGGGCGCTTCAACGACACCTGGCTGCCGGCGCCCTACGCCTCGGCCCTGCACTATCGCGAGGCGTTGCCGTTTCGCCTGACCCCGTTGTCCGGATCGGCGCGGCCGATACGTTGCGCCAATCTGCAATTGGTCGAACGGCCGCGGGCTTATGTACATCTGCCGACGGCATCGCTGCAATTGATCTACGACCTGCGCCTGGACGTGCCCAAGGAAGCCAAATCCCTGAGCCTGTTTCATGTCGATGAACGTCTGGAGGGCGATCAACTGGTCGCGCGGCTGGACCGCAAACGCCCGGATCTGTACCTGATGCCGCTCAAGGATGGCGCGCCGCTGGCCGAGCTCTACACCCTCAAACGCGACAAACTTGTGCCGGCCGGCACGCGTGGCCTGTATCTGGCCGAAAGCTTCGCCACGCAGACCGGCTGGGTCGTGCGCGAAGAGCGAATTCGCTGGAAGGACTGGCTGGTGCAACAGGGCCTGCAACCGGCGAAAGCCCCGCGTCAGGGCCTCAAGCAGTTGAGCATCAAGGCGCTGCGGCTGGTCGGCCTGGGCAAAAAGCGCGCGAGCAAATAGCCGCTAGCGCCGGCGATCCATCCAGGTGCGCAGCGTGGCGAAGAAATGGAAATAGCGGTTTTCGCGCTTGCCCATGCCGCGCTTGGGCGAGAACGATTCTTCGGCAAACGCCCCGGTAATCCGTACACGCGAGGCCTGGGTCGGCAACGTGCAGACCTTGGCACCCGCCTCTAGCAGCGCGTACTTGAGCAGACGCTCGGAATGCAGCTTGCGCCCCGTCGCCTTGCAGAAATCGAAAATGCGCTCGATGCGCTTGCCATAGGCGACATAGGTATCGCGCCCGCAAATGGCAAAGCGATCGTTCAGCCCGCCCCACCACTGCCAGTCCGGAATGTACGCGTTGTGGCGTCGCGCCTGCGCATGGTTGAACACATAACCGGGCAACGCGTTGTGGAAGAAATTGTCCGGTCGCACGAACACGACGAAATCCGGGTTGAACGGTTCGATCATGCCGGTGACGGTGTGCAGCGAGTTGAGCTGATAGATCAGGTTGCGCAGCGACGCATAGTCATCGCCCCAGGTATCGCCCTGAGCCTTGACCTGTTCGAAATCCCAACGCTCCAGCACGGCCTCGGTCGAGGTCAGCCCGCCGGACATCGACTCGAAGGGTTGGTAGTTGTCCGCCGCCAGCTCGCCTTTTTCGCCAGAACGGGTGTTCTGCACTTCATCGATTTTATACAGGTGATAAAAGCACTTTACGTCGCTGCCCGCAGGCAACTGCGCCAGCACGTTCTGTTCGATGGAGGGGAAACAGATCGACGAATTTCTCGGAATCCCGAAAAACGCCACGGCAATTTTCAACACTCAACAGCACCTTTTGAAAGTAGTTCGGGCCTGCCGGCAATGCGGCACCGCTTAGCGCTGGCGAAACAGCTTTTGCCACCAGCGGCGGGGTTGCAGTGGCACCACGATGATGTCCGATTTCTGCAGCCAGTCGCGCTCGTAATCCCAGGCGTGACCGCCCCACAATTTTCCCGCCTCGTTGGAAAACCCCAGGGTCAGGAGCTGATAGGTGTAACCGGCGTGACCGCGCAACCAGTCAAACAGCACCAGCGTATTGAAGCCGGTGGAGGGCCCGACGTAGCGCTTGCCCCCTGGCCGGTCGACCGGGTAATTCCACAGCGGCGGCAACGGGATGCGGTCCCAATACATGGCCACCTGTGGCAACGGGCACATCGGTGCAGCGCAGCCGACGAGCATGGTGAAACAGCGTTCGCCCGCCCGCTCGATCAGCCGCTGCACGTCGGGACCGTAAGGCAGACCAAAAAAGTAGGCGTCCGGCGCGTTGTAGCCATGCACGAAGACATTCACGCTTTGCGCGTTGAGCAGCGGTGCCTTGATGCAGGTATTGAAGCTGACGACGATGTCATCGGCGCCGATGCCCAGCGCCTGAAAATCCGCCGCGGTGATGGCCGGGTTGTTGGCGATCAGTACCACCCGCGCCGCACGGCTCAGGCACGTGCGCAGCGCTTCGGGCAAGGCTTGCAGAACCGATTGGTCACCACCTGGCAGCGCATCCAGCGCCATGTGCTCATCCATCATTCAGACCGGCACCTTCATGCCGTAGCGCAACTTCACCCAGAACCGGGTGAACGCCGAAGGCGGCTGCCATGGGCGCATTTCGCGCTGGATTTCGGTGGCGAGGGCCTGTCCGACTCGGGCGAAGGAATAGCGACTTTCGGCAAACGCCTGGCCATTGCGGGCAATACCTTCGGCCAGCTCGGGGTTGTCCTGCAGCAGTTTGATCTTCTCCACCGCCTCGTCTTCGCTGCGATAGAACACCGTGTTGTGCATGTCCTCGAAGCCCAGCAACTGATCCTCTTCGCCCTGACTCCACGCCAGCAACACGCACCCACAGGCCATGGCTTCGAAGTTCTTGATCATGAACTCGTTCATGCCGATGTCGGCGCTGACGAAGATCTTGATGCGGTTGAGCGTCTCCAGGTATTCCGCGCCCGACTGGGTGCGGGTGACCAGCATGCCGGTGCGCTTGGAGAGCGACTCCAGCAGTGCCTTGCGCTGGGCGTACTCGGTGCTTTTCAGGCTGCCGAGAAAACCGAGCGGAATGTCGCGCACCGCACCGGTGTTGCGCAGCATCTGCTCGTCATAACCTTTGGAAACGAACACCGTGTCGATGCCTTCGGCCAGCATCTTGCGGGCAACGACGGCACCGGACACCAGCGCCCGGCAACTTGGCAAACGGCGATAAAGACGCGAATACACGCCGCGATACTTACTCGCCGGCATGTAGTTCTGATAGGCGTCGTGCTCGAGGAAGATCAGCCCGGGGATGCATTTGAGCACCTGCAGTTGCGTGGCCAGACGCTTGACCCGGGAGAAAATCACCACGCGGTCGAAGGTCTGGTAATCCACCGAAGCCAGAAACGAGCCCAGATTCAACTGCTGCTGCTTGCTCAAACGATAGATCAAACACTCATCACAGTTCTGCTGCACGATGTCGTAGAGCCGGTCGAGAATGACCCGCTGTTCGTCCATCACCAGGAGCATGACTTTCATAAATTAATTGACCACGCGGCGTAGGCAGGCAAGCGCATCGGATTCATGGCAGCCTGCATCAACGGAAACGATGAGATCCCCAAGGCAAAATCCGTTCACACGCCGTACACATCGGTAAGAATTCATCGGGATCAACGACTGCGAATCTTCTCGACAATCGCAGTTGTCGAGCTGTTTTCCACCAGTCCAAGCACTTTCACCGTGCCACCATACGCGGTCACGATATCAGCACCGACTACCTGATCAATCCCGTAGTCGCCACCCTTGACCAGCACATCCGGCTTGACTTCACGCAGCAGGTTTTCCGGAGTGCCTTCGGGGAAACTGATCACCCAGTCCACTGCCCCGAGGCCTGCCAGTACGGCCATGCGCCGGTCGACACTGTTGATCGGGCGGCCCGGCCCTTTCAGGCGGCTGACCGAAGCGTCGTCGTTGACCGCGACAATCAGTCGATCGCCCTGGGCTCGCGCCTGTTCCAGATAGGTCACATGCCCGGCATGCAGGATGTCGAAACAGCCGTTGGTGAAGACAATCCGTTCGTTATGCGCCCGGGCGTCGGCCACGGCCAGCACCAATTGCTCGAGACCCAGAACACCGCGCTCGGAGCCTTCTTCACGCTGAATGGCGCGACGCAGTTCCGGCGCACTGATGGCAGCCGTACCGAGTTTGCCCACCACAATGCCGGCGGCCAGATTGGCCAGCGCGACGGCGTGGGGCAACTCTTCACCGGCGGCGATTGCGGCGGCCAGGGTAGAAATGACCGTGTCACCGGCACCGGTGACATCGAACACTTCGCGGGCACGGGCCGGCAGGTGCAAGGCCGGGTGATCCGGACGCAGCAGGGTCATGCCGTGTTCGCCACGGGTCACCAGCAGCGCACCGAGCTCGAGGTCGTGCATCAGCGCCGCGCCCTTGCTCACCAGTTCGTGCTCATCGGCACAACCGCCGACGATGGTCTCGAACTCGCTGAGGTTTGGCGTGAGCAGGCTGGCCCCGCGGTAGATGGTGAAGTCCTTGCCCTTCGGGTCGGCCAGCACTGGTATGTTTTTCGCCCGGGCCGCCTGGATCAGGGCCTGATGGTTTTTCAGCGCACCTTTGCCGTAGTCGGAAAGGACCAGCACCTTGATGCCTTCGAGCAGGTCGTCGACCTGTGTGCCGAGCGCCAGGGCGTCGGTGGCGAACGGTTCTTCGAAGTCGATACGCAGCAATTGCTGGTGCCGGCTCATGACCCGCAGCTTGACGATGGTTGGCTGATGCGCAATGCGCTGAAACAGGGCGCGTACGCCCGCTCCCTTGAGACTGTTGCTCAGGCTGTCGGCGGCTTCGTCGTCACCGGTCACACCGACCAGGGACGCCGGCGCACCCAGCGCGGCAATGTTCAAGGCAACGTTCGCGGCACCGCCCGGACGATCTTCGATCTGCTCGACCTTGACCACCGGCACCGGCGCCTCAGGGGAAATCCGTGAGGTTCCGCCATGCCAGTAACGGTCGAGCATGACATCGCCGACTACCAAGACCGGGGCTTGATCGAAACGCGGCATGGACAACTTCATGGAGCAACCCACATACAAAATGAACAGGGGCGCGATATTAACACAGGGGAAAGCGCCGTCCGCCTCAATCTGAAAGGTCGCGCACCCAGAACAATTCGTGGCGCCGGACGGCCTTGCGGAAAAATTCGTTACTGCCCGTGACAGGCCAGCGCCGCCCCGCCAGTCCCTGCTGGATCCAGCGGCGCAACTGCCGCTTGAACACTTGCCCGCCCTGCAGGTCGTGCTCCATGGCCAGCGCCATGGCCTTGTCCAGTTGTACATCCGCAGGCACCAGCGGACTCCACAAGCGATCGGCCGGCAGCGGCTCGATCGCCGGCGGCAAGGCAATCCCCGCGCCGGCCGGGCCCATTGGCCAGCGGTCGTTGTCGTGCAGGTGGTTGGCGTACATCAGCAGGGTCGTCGGTTTCCACTGGCTCAGGCCAACCGCCTCAAGCAGCGCCTGGGTCGATGCCACGTGATCGCTGTGCGGATCCAGCTCGGGATGCGGCGTCACAAGCACTTCAGGGCGGTAATGCTCGAGCAGCGCCACCAGGTCAGCGACCAGGTTGCGCCAGGTCGGCTGACCATCGACGTCGGCTGGCAGGCACAGTGGATTGTGTCGACGGACGCTGCGCACGTCGCTGTCCTGCGACTCCCGGGAACCGAACGCCTTCGTCGGCTCCTTGGCCATCTGCGGCAATTGCAGGCAGTAATAGCCCAACTGCACGCAACGCCCGGCAGGCACGCCGCCCCACAGCGGGATCGTCAGGCTGTCCCAACTGCGCAAGCGCCCCTTCAACCGCGCAGCCTGGGCCTGATCCAGCCCCAGACGCTGGAAGTTCTCAGCCTCGATTTCGCCCTGAGTCAGGGTGACGATGCTGACGTCTTCGCAGCGGCTGTAGAGGCCGAATGCGGCCAGCTCGGCATCATCGGCATGAGGGGCCAGGACCATCACCCGCTGGCGGGCATAGTCAGGATTGGTCATCACCCACAGGGTGCCTGTGGCAGCCACCGCGCAATAGCGTCCGCGCAGTACGAGCGTGCCCTGGGTCAGCGCAGTGGCCTGCCCGGACAGATTAAGGAATCGCCGCCCGTTGACGCCTCGTTCGAACGCCTGACAGTCATCGCCGATCTCAACGCAGGGGTCGAGCCAGCGGCCCAGCCAATGAGCCTTTACGTGCAGCTCGAGAACAAGCGTCTCACCCGCTGCCAACGGCTCGCTCAGGCGTACCGTGCCGCCCTCCACGCTGACCGACTGACGGGCCGCGTGCGCAGGAAAGTCATAGTGATAGTCGTCTGAGGGCCGGTAGAACAAGTGATCGGCGAACCAGGCCTCGTGGGCCACCCAGGCCAGCACGAGCAGCACCGGTACCAGCCACCAGCCGGCCAGGAAGCCGATCAGCAGCAACGCCAGCAGAAAGACCACGAGAAACAGACGCTTGCTGCGTCGATGGGCCTTGAGAAGCTGTTGCTTGCGAGCGCTCATGAATTCAGACCTTGTAGACCGGCACCGTATGGCACCAGCGATCCTTGTACTCACGGTCGGCACGACCGAATGAATAACGCAATGGTTTGCCCAGCGCCTGCGCATCCGCCCAGACCTGCTGGGTATTGACGAAACTCAGTACGCTGCCGGGGCTGAACTCGCGACTCTGCGGGTCGACGCCGCCGTTGATGTATTCCAGCGACACCCATTGCGGCGCTTCGACGCGGTAGAGCACCTGAATGGCTACCGGCGCCGAATCGAGCATCGCCACAGAACCGGTCATGAATTCACGCAGCAGGGTAAAGACTTCCGCCAGCCCGGCCTTGCCCGGCACTTCGAAGCCCCAGCGGCGCTGAAACAGATCGCCATACGCCGCAGCCTGTTCCTGCGGCGTGAAGTCGGACATCGGAACCAGCGACCCGCCCGCCTCTTCCAGCAGGCGCTGTTCGCGACGCTGGTTGTAACGGAATTTCTTCGAATACTCTTCCGGCAACCGGGCCAGGGCCAACCCTTCGGGCTGGACCTTCAGGGTGCTGATCTGCCCGGCATTCAGTTGGGAAACATAGGCCATGCGCTGGCGCACCGGCACGACAACGTCCGGCGCGATGGGCAGGATGATTTCCGCATTGCCCATATCCAGCAAACCACGCTTGCCCTCGCGCTTGAGCACTTCCTTGGACAGCGCGACATGGCGGCCCCAGCAGGGAATGGCAGCGACCACGTCACCGTCGACAATCCAGCCCAGGTAACGCAACTCGATGCCAACGAACGTCGACAACCGCTCGACGACCTCGGGATGCGTCGCAACGCTGCCGCCGAAACGCTGCCAGGCGCGGGCGTAGGCATCCCGATCGATTTGCGTCCAGCCACGTTCACGAAAGCTGCGAAACACCGTCAGCATACGTCGGTCGCGTGGGCCGGTTGTGGCTCGTCACCCTCTTCGAACTCTTTGGCGTGCAGGCGCGAGTAGTAACCGTTCTGCTCCAGCAATTGCGCGTGAGTGCCGCGTTCGACGATCCGGCCTTCATCCATGACCAGAATCAGGTCGGCTTTCTCGATGGTGCTCAAACGGTGCGCGATCACCAGCGTCGTGCGGTTCTGCACCACATGATCCAGCGCGGCCTGAATATGCCGCTCCGACTCGGTGTCGAGGGCCGAGGTGGCCTCATCGAGAATCAGCAACGGCGCATCCTTGAGCAGCGCTCGGGCAATGGCAATGCGCTGACGCTGGCCACCGGAAAGCAGCACGCCGTTCTCGCCGACCATGGTTTCGTAACCTTGCGGCATCTTGGCGATGAACTCGTCGGCGTATGCCTCGGAGGCCGCGCGTTTGACATCGTCGAACGGTGCTCCGGCCAGATCGCCGTAAGCGATGTTGTTGGTCACCGTATCGTTGAACAGCGTGACCGCCTGGGTCACCAGCGCGATCTGCCGACGCAGGCTGCGCAAGGTGAAGTCCTGCACTTCTACGCCATCGAGCAGGATCTGCCCGTGTTCATGCTGATAAAAACGCGGAATCAGCCCGGCCAGGGTCGATTTGCCGCTGCCTGATCGACCCACCAGTGCAACCATCTGCCCAGGCTCCACGACAAAACTGATGTCGTTGAGCACCTGCTTGTCTGTGTCCGGGTACTGGAAGCTGAGATTGCGCACTTCCAGGCGACCCTCAAGGCGATCGCGCTCGACCGTGCCCTGATCCACTTCTGCCGGCTCATCCAGCTGCTCGAAAATACTTTCGGCACCGGCCACGCCTTTCTGGATGGTCGAGCTGACTTCGGAGAGCTGACGAATAGGCTTTGGCAACAGACCGGCCATGGTGATGTAAGCCACCAGATCGCCCGGCGATGCATCGCCGCGAAGGTAAAGCACAAGGAACATGACCACGGCCATGGCGCTGTAGGTCACCAGCTGCAGCATTGGCGTATACACCGCGCCGGTCTTGGTCATCGTCAGTTGCTTGTCGGTATTGCTTTGGCTGGCATCGCGAAACCGGGTCTTTTCATAGACTTCGCCGCCGAAACTGCGCACGACGCGATAACCGTGAATCGTCTCGGACGCAACGTGCGTCACGTTGCCCATCGAAACCTGGATCTTTTTGCTCTGCTTGCGAAATTTACGGCTGGTGCTATTCACCATGATGCCGATCACCGGCAGGATAGCCACCATCACCAGAGTCAGCTTCCAGTTCATCCACAACAGAGTGCAGAACAGGAAAATAACGGTCATGCCTTCACGGATGACCACCTTGATCGCATCGGTCGCCGCACCCGTCACCATGGTGACGTTGAAGGTGATGCGGGAAATCAGATGGCCGGAGTTGTTCTTGTCGAAGAACCGGTTGGGCAGTTCCAGCAACTTGTTGAACAGCACCACCCGCAGGTCATGGACCAGGCCCAGGGAGACCCGGGCCAGGAAGAAGTTGCCCAGGTACGAGCCCACGCCCTGCAACAGGGCAATGAACACGATCATCAATGGCACGGTTTCGAGCAACTGCAACTTGCCCAGGTAAGGGTTGCCCGGAAACAGGCTGGCTTCAGGATTGGCCAGGCCGTCGACAAAGTACTTGAGGATGTAAGCGAGCATCGGTTGGGTCGATGCGAAGATCAGAAACCCGACGATGCTGAGAAGGAAGAGACCGGCGTAAGGCCGCACGTAAGCCAAAAGGCGGAAATAGATCGCCAGCGTTGACTGGGCTTTCGGTTCAGGACTGCTCATGGTGATCCGCACAATTCAGTGAGGCGCCGATGATATCACAGGCCTTTTTCCCTCGATAAACATGACTGCGAGCCAGCCCTTGGGCAACTCGGTTAAGATACCCCGCTAATGATGGGGAGCCTGATATGCAATCGATTGATCACAGCACTTACGAGGCACTGCGCAAAGGTGCACACGTACTGGAAGCCGACGGTTCCGGCGACAAGGTGCTCAGATTGGCCGATGGACGCATGCTCAAGCTGTTCCGGCGCAAGCGACTGCTCAGTTCGGCGCTGTTCTATCCCTATGCCCAGCGTTTTGCCGACAATACCCGCGCACTTGAACAGCGCGGCATCCTCTGCCCCACCGTCATTGCGGTCTATCGCATCCCAAGCATCGAACGCGACGGCGTGTATTACAGCCCGCTGGCCGGCAACACCGTGCGCCAGTTGCAAGGCACCCGCGAGGAGGCTGACGCACTGAGGTTCAAGCTGGGTGGCTATTTCGCGCAACTGCACGAGAGAGGGGTGTATTTTCGATCATTGCACTTCGGCAACGTGGTGCTCACGCCCGATAACCAATTGGGCCTGATCGATATCGCCGACCTGCGCTGCCAGAAACGCGCACTGAGCGACAGCAAACGCCTACGCAACTTCGCCCACCTGCTGCGCTATAAGGAAGACCGCCAGTGGTTACTCGGCGAGGACGCCGGCGACACCTTTATCGAAGGCTACCGCCAGGCCTTGCCGAGCAACCGGCAGGCGCCACTGATCTCGCGCCTGCGTCCACTGCTCGCCTGAGCCTCTAAGGCCCGATCACCAACACCGTTGCACCCTTGCGATTGGCGAAATGTTCGATGACGCGCAATTTGTGGGCGACCAGCCATTCCTTCAGCCACGGCTCATCGCCCTTCGCGTCAATCAGAAAATACCGGTAGTCGCCGGCATGAACAGCCGACATCGCTTCCTCACGGGTCAGAACCGGCAGCGCATAGCCGCGACCGGCGTAATAACTGATCCGGCCGTCCTCGAAGTACGTCGGCGCGTCACGTTCGACATGGGCGGCCATCCAGCGACCCGCCTCGATGTAATGCGTCTTGCCGGCCCCGGTGGAAATGACGTTCGACAACATCACCAGCAACGCCACGGCGACCAGCCACTTGCTCCAACGGGGAAACTCGCGAACGAACGCCGCCAGCCCCATCGCCAGCACGGGTACAAACAGCAGGTTCAGAAAACTCATGTAGCGCGTATTCATGAACTGCAGCTTGAGGAAAAACAGCACCAGCACGACCAGATAGAGCAAGGCCGTCCAGGCAAAAGGCTGATAGTCACGCCAGTAGTCACCCAGAACACCCCAATTACGGCGCAGGATGAACGGCACGGCAAATGGCCCCATCAACTTCACGAACGTGATGGTCATGGTCGCCAGGATGCCGAAAAAAATGATCCGCCCGGCTTCATCCTGGGAGTATTTGGTGATCATCGAATTGGCGAACTGATCGCAGAGCATCTGAAACGAAGCCAACACGCTGTGGGGCGCGATCATGTCCAGATAGAGCATCACCCGTGCGGACATCAGCACGCCCGACACCAGCACCAGCACCATGCCGATAACCGGCAACACCGAGAACTGCACGAAGCGCATGCGCCGGGTCGAAGACCAGAGATTGGGTAACTGCCACAGCGCCAATGCGGGTATCAGCAACAGCGCCTCAAGCCTGAACAGGGCCGCCGCGACCACCGCCAGATGGATCAGTGCGGCACGCAACCAGCCACCCCGATCTTGCCAACGCAAAGCGAGCCAAAGGGCCAGCGTGCAGAAAAACCAGAAACCGCATTCGCGGATGATGTCGTTTCGAAAGCTGTTGACTGCCGGCATCGCCAGCACCACCAGGCAAGCCCAGCGAGTGGCATGCGCAGAACGCTGACGAACGCAATCCACCATCAAGGCGCTGGTGCCGGCAAAAAATACACCGCACCAAAGGTAGGCGCTCAGCTCCAGAGGCAAATGCAGGACGAGATGGGTGCCGGCCAACAGAAAGGAAAACCAGGGCCAGTCAAACGTTGCCCAGGCCACCTGGGGGCCATGCTCACTGACTTGTTGCGCAATATCGAGGTACAGCGCCGCATCACGCGCGACTGTCGCCGTGCCCATGACCGCAATCAGCGATAACAGCACACTGCCACAAAATGCCAGCCATACCGGGTATTCGTCGATGATCCGTGAGACTTGAGCGCCCACTTTACTGCCCGTACCTTTCACCCAGCCACCTCACCGACACGCTTGAACAGGGTACGCGCACGTCATCGCGAACCGTTTTACCGAAACAACAACCTCAACGCCTTGCGCGTGTATGACCAGCGCGAGAAGGTGCGCCAGTCCGCACGCAACGCCTGAAAGTAGAACGCTCTGGCGAGTTTGTATTCGCCGTGGGAATAGCAGTCGCGAAACAACGAAAGACAACGCTGCGCCAGAAACGCCTGTCGCAGGTCGTGCATCTGCGCCGGCATACGCCGGGCCGAGAACACTTCACTGACAACCTGCTCCGTGCCTGCAGCAAGACTCTGGCGCAAATCATGGCGCATGCTGTCGGCGTGCTTGTAGATAAGTGCCAGAGGCTGATTCAGAACAGTGCAGGGATAACGCGCCAACACCTGGGCAAACACCGGCAGATCTTCAACGTTGCGCAGATGCTCAGGATAAGTGCCCGGCACGAACACACCGCGATGCATGGCACAGGCACCGTTGGAAATTGATATGGTCTTGTCCAGCAGATACCCCTGCAGGCATTGACGTGGTGTCAGCGGCAATGGCTTGGCGCCTTGCAGGCTGCGCCTGCCGTCCGCGAATACCGACCAGTGCGCGCCGATGACCATCATGCTTTGGGGGTTGTGGGCAATATGCTGCGAAAGTGCCGCGAGCGCACCGGGCGCCATTTCGTCATCGGAGTCGAGGAAAACCAGATACCGCCCGGTCGTCTCTTCAAGCCCCCGATTACGCACGGAAGACAACCCGCCATTGCTTTTGCGCACCGCACGAAAACGCCCACTGTGTTCGCGCAGAAGCGCTTCCACCACTGCAGGCGTCTCGTCCGTCGAGCCATCGTCGATGACTAAAAGATCCGCCGCCGCTTCATCCAGTTGCGCCAACACCGACTCCACTGCCCGGGGCAGGGTTCGCGCATAGTTGTAAGCCGGAATAACGACGCTGATCAGTGTTTCAGTCAAGACCGTATCCTTTCGCACCCTCTTTTACGACCAGAATATCTTCCATGATCAGGTATTGCAGGTCGGAACCGAAAAACATGTTCAACGCGTCAGTCGGCGAACAGATCATCGGCTCGCCACGACGGTTGAGGGAGGTGTTCAGCGACACACCGTTACCCGTCAGGTTCTCCAGAGCCTTCATCATGTCGTAATAGCGCGGGTTGTATTCGCGCTTGAGTACCTGAGCACGGGAAGTGCCGTCTTCGTGGACGACTTCCGGCACGCGGGTCTTCCACTCTTCAGCCACTTCGAAGGTGAAGGTCATGAACGGCGCCGGGTGATCGATCTTGATCATCTGTGGCGCCACGGTGTCGAGCATCGACGGGCAGAAAGGCCTCCAGCGCTCGCGGAACTTGATCTGGTGGTTGATGCGGTCAGCCACACCGGCCACGCTCGGGCAACCGATGATCGAACGGCCACCCAGTGCACGCGGACCAAACTCCATGCGCCCCTGGAACCACGCCACCGGGTTGCCATCGACCATGATCCTGGCGATTTCTTCCGGCATGTTGTCGAGCTTGCGCCAGGTCGGCTTGTTCTCGTGACGGGCGCACGCGGCGATCACGTCTTCGTTGCTGTACGACGGGCCGAGGTAGACGTGCTCCATCTTCTCGACCGGTACGCCACGGGCGTGGGACACATAGGCCGCTGCGCCAACCGCGGTGCCGGCATCGCCGGACGCCGGCTGCACGAACAGCTCCTTGATGTCATCGCGGGCGATGATTTTCTGGTTCAGCTTGACGTTCAGCGCACAACCACCGGCGAAGGCCAGCTTGCCGGTTTCCTTGAGGACGTCGCCCAGGTAGTAGTCGATCATCTGCAACGCCAGTTTCTCGAACAGCGCTTGCATGCTCGCGGCGTAGTGGATGTAAGGCTCGTCGGCGATGTCGCCTTCGCGCTTCGGACCCAGCCACTCGATCAGCTTCGGCGAGAAGTAGAAGCCTTTGCCCTTCTCTTTGTAGCGACGCAGGCCGATCACGTTGGCGTAGTCGGTGTTGATCACCAGTTCGCCGTTCTCGAACGAGGCCAGACGCGAGAAGTCATATTTGCTGGCGTCGCCGTATGGCGCCATGCCCATGACTTTGAACTCGCCGTCGAGCATCTCGAAACCGAGGAACTCGGTGATCGCGCCATAGAGGCCGCCGAGGGAGTCCGGATCAAAGAATTCCTTGATCTTGTGGATCTTGCCGTTTTCGCCGTAGCCGAAGAAGGTCGTGGCGTACTCGCCCTTGCCGTCGATGCCGAGGATCGCGGTTTTCTCTTTGAAACCCGAGCAGTGGTAGGCGCTGGAGGCGTGAGCCAGGTGATGCTCGACCGGCTCGATCTTGATCTTCTTCGGATCAAAACCCAGTTGCTCAAGGCACCAGACGATCTTGTTGCGATAGCGCTTGTAGCGACGGTTGCCCATCAGGATCGCATCGAGGGCGCGATCCGGGGCATACCAGTAACGCTTGGCATAGTGCCAGCGGGCCTTGCCGAACAGGCTGATCGGGGCGAACGGAATTGCAACCACATCGACATCGGACGGCTTGATGCCGGCCTGCTCAAGACAGAACTTCGCCGATTCGTAGGGCATGCGGTTTTTTGCATGCTTATCGCGTACGAAGCGCTCTTCTTCAGCCGCCGCCACCAGCTTGCCATCAATGTACAAGGCCGCTGATGGGTCATGGCTAAGGGCGCCGGACAGGCCAAGAATCGTCAATGCCACAGGGTCTAGCCTCTTAAGTCTGCGTTCGGGCGCCGGGCGCCCTGAAAAATTGATGTGCCCCCCGCACCGGGCGAGAGACAGCTAAAGGGCGGGATTATAGCGTAAACATGTCGGGAATTACCCTGTACGAATCGCGCCCGAATCGAATGAATCAGATAATTCCTGCTCAATGTCTTAATAACCACCCTTGCGCCAATAAATACCGAGGTTGCCATCGGTGACCTGACGATAAACCGTATAAGGCAGCGATATCGTATCGACCACGCCCGAAAGGGGCAGATCCAGCAAGACAAACGGCACAAGAAAACCGCTTGGGTCCGGCGGCGCATTCAGTACGCAAAAGTCGAAAGCCAGACCACTGTAAATGCGCGGTATGGATTGGCAGTAGGTTTTTTGCTTGCGCAGATCTCGAGCGGCATCGGCATCGTCCTGCAATACGGTCAGGGCACTCCCACAACCGGCTAGAGCCCATGAAAAAACACTCAACGACATTGTCTGTTTTATGGTCAAGGTTCGCCCTCCGAAATGGACAGGCAAACTACCATCGGTGTTGAACCGTACCCAGTTCATGGTTTCTGCAGATACTGTAGGACATGTCGCTAAATCTCGTCCTCAATCGCCGAAACCTCTGAGTGAGAGCTTCCCGGACTTTCACCCGGCGCCAGATACATCCTTGGGCAGGCGCTGATCAATCACCTGATACAACGCACTGCTCTCGGGCCAGTTACGCATGAAGCGCGCCCGGTCGCGGGCATAAGCCGGCGCAAAACTGCTGACTGATCCATGCTGGCACATCGAATCCAGGTCGATCAGCGCCCAGCGATCGTCCTGCCAGAACAGGTTATGACCTTTGAAATCACCGTGACTGATGCGTTCGGCAATCAATTGTGCGAATAACAGATCGAGCGCCAGCAGCTCCGGCTCGGGCGCCTCGCCACTGTCCACGTAAGGGGCAAAACGCGCGATGATGTCTGGCCCCGACAGGAACTCGGTCACCAGATAGGCTCGACTGCGCAGCCACAAAAAGCGTTTCTCCAGCACCGCCAGCGGGGTCGGCGTGGCGATACCGAGAAACGCCAGGCGATTGCCTTCGCGCCACGAATGCCAGGCACGGCTCGGGCGCCAGAAGCGCTTGAGCCAATGGGCGAATCCCTTGATGTTGTAGCGCTTGATCACCAGCGTGCGCGCACCCACCTTAACCTCGCCAACGCTCGCCGCGCCGCCGGTTTTATAGAGGTGACCGCGACTGAGCAACGCATCGGCCTGCTCAAGCACCGGGATCATCGCAGCTTCTTCTTCACGACGGATCGCCCGCAGGCCAAAAGCCCCACGCCGGACACTGAACAGCGTGCACTCGCGACCAACCTTGATCAGGTAATCCTTCAGACGCCAGCGACGCACCTTGTCGATCTGCTTCTGCAAGGCTTCCAGCGGCAACGCGTGCTCGCTGTTGCTCAGCAGGTAATACACCAGCAGTTCTTCGGTAAACGGCTCAAGGCTCTTGGGCAACTGGGCGAAAAACACGCCGAGATTTTCCAGGACTTTCTGTCGCGACAACGGCTCGCCGGCGGTTTCTGCACGAATGCCGGCACCGTCGATCAAGTACAACTGGCCGCCATGACGCAGCAGGTTGTCCAGATGCAAGTCTTCCTGCCAGAGGCCTTTGCCGTGCAGTTGGCCAATGGCAGCCAGCGCTTCGGCCAGGACTGCCGATTGTTCATCAGCCAGAACCGGCAGCGCCTCGACTTTCGCCCAGGCCTCGCCGAGACTTTCGGCGCCTTCAAGGTAGTCGAACAGCAGCCAGCCACCTTCGCCATCGCGCAGGCCATCGGCCAGCAGCAATGGGGTGGTCATACCCTGTGCGGCCAGCAGGCGCACCCCTTCGAGCTCGCGCTGAAAATGCCGCGATGCCTTGCTGCCGACCAACAATTTGGCCAGCACCGGACGCCCGCGCCACACACCGGCGCCGACATAGCGTTGTCCCGGCAACACTCGCAGCAGGCTCAGCAACTGCAGATCCGCCGTGCCGGCAGCATCGGCCAGCGTCACCGTCAGCGGCAGTTGCGGGGTCCGACCGACAGCGGCCAGCGCGGACAATTGCATCAGCGCGTCTCCTTGTGACTGCGACGAGCGGTCAGCCGCTCGAGCCAACGGTCGAGCAACGGGCTGTCGCTCGGCTGATCGAGATAAGCGGCGAGCAACTCACGCAACTGCGCCTCGTCCCACTCCGGCGCACGGCGTTGCAACGGTTCCAGATCCCGGATCCGGTCACGCATGCCGAACAGCAGCGGACGGGTCTTCTCCAGGTCGATGAGTTGCGCCTGATAGCCGTCCCCGGTGGCCTGCAGAAAGATGTGTTTGGGGTAGAAACAGCCATGCACCTGACGCACGCCATGCAGATGGCGGGCCAGCAGGCCACAGGCCTGGAGGATCGCCGAGTGTTGCGCCTCATTGAGTTGCGACCAGCGTTGCAGCAGCGATTCCAGGTCACTCCAGCCATCCAGTGCGCGGGTCATCAGAACCGCACGGACTTCGCCATCCACTTTGCGCTCACCGAAAAACACCGCTTGCAGCGCCGGGATGCCGAGCTTCTGGTAGCGTCGGATATTGCGAAACTCCCGAGTAAAACTGGGCTCGCCGAAAGGCGCATGCAACGTGCGGGTCAGGTAATTGCTCTGGCGCTTGAGGTAATAACCGCGCCCCTCCAGATCCAGACGAAAAACACTGCTCCAGCCACCCCGCCCGGTGTTCGGTTCGTCGACGGCCTCCAGTTGCTTGGCCCACAGCGCGTCAAAAGTGCCGAGGCCATGGCGTTCAAGCAACGCACGGTCCTCTTCGGCCAGAAAATCGGTCATTCGCGTCCCTCGAAAAATCTCACCACGTGCCGAATCCGTTTCTTGTCGGCGTCATTGAGCCGATCGCACTGGCGGTATTGCATATAGAAGCGCAGGCGTTGGGTATTGGACAGGTGGTATTTGGCGAGCTTGTCGAGACAAGCCAGATCCTTGGTGATCCGGTACTTGAGCCAGAAGCCGCGCCAGAACTCGCCATTGGGGCAATCAATCAGAAAAATCCGCGCCTGGTCATCGACCAACAGGTTGCGCCATTTCAGATCGTTATGGGTAAAACGGTGATCATGCATCGTCCGGGTGTAACCCGCCAGCTGCCGGCTGACGCCATCGACCCAGGCAGGATCCTTGAGTTTCGGATCCTTGCGCTCGGCCAGGGCCGAGAGGTCTTCGGTTTTCGGCAGTTCGCGGGTGATCAGCGCGCCACGGTCGTACGCCGCACCACGTCGCTCCAGCCCCCAGGCCACCACTTCAGCGGTAGGAATACCCCATTTGGCGAAGCGCTTGAGGTTCTGCCACTCCATCTTCACGCGTGGCTTGCCGAGGTATCGGCGCAAGCCTTTACCGGCGCCGACGTAACGCTTGACGTAATAATTGACGCCGCTGCGCTGTACGCGAATGACTTCCGACAGCGGATCGCGGGTCAGGCGTTCGCCTTGCAGAGCGAACACGGCCTCGAGGCTGCCGAAGTCACTGGCCAGCTCGCCGTACTGCGGCTCAAGATTCCAGCCCGCCATCAGAGCGCATCCCCGTAACGCTGTTTGCGCGCGTAGAGCTTGTTGGCCTTGCCTTCCAGCCAGTTCAGCAACGGCGCTTCTTCCGCCAGGATCCGGCGCAGCGGTTGCTGGAAATAGCCCTTGAGAAAACGCAACTTGTCGCGGCGGGTCAGGCCGATGTCCAGAGCGGAGAAGTACAGCGCTGCCAGATCCTTGTTGCGCCAGCGTTGGGTGATCTTTGCACGGGTCTGGGCGCGGTGCAGGTCGATCACCGAGAGCTTGAAATCGTCCGGCGTCACCGGTTTGTCGGTGTGCAGCAGGAAATGGCAGATGTAGCAGTCGCGGTGATTGACCCCGGCGCGGTGCATCATGCCGGTCATGCGAGCAACTTCAGCGATCAGCGCGCGCTTGAGTTTCGGCTCGGGCGGCTGCTTGACCCAGTCGATGCTGTAGTCTTCGAGGCTGATGGTCGGCGCCAGTTCTTCGGTGACGATGAACGAGTGCTGATCGGCCGGGTTGCTGCCCTTCTCGCCGTACGCGACAGCGGTCATGGTCGGCACGCCGACTTCCTGCAAGCGCTGGATGGCTTGCCACTCCTGACCCGCGCCAAGCACCGGCAGCTTGGCGGTCAGCAAATTCTTGAAGATTTCGCCCCAGCCAATACCCCGGTGAATCTTGACGAAAAATCCGTTGCCATCGACTTCCGTGCGTAGCGTGCGCCGAGCTTCCAGCTCGCGGTATACCTCGCCCTGCAAGCCCTCGACTTCGGCGAACGGATCGCGCCCGGCCCAGAGGGATTTGAAGGGTTCAGCCAGCATCAACTTCATTTAAGCGTGCTCCGCCAGAATCACATCGGCCGCGTGCTGCGGCATGCTGTAGAGGTCGGCCGTCTCGGCGAAGGCCAGACCATTGCGGCTCCAGGCCGCGCGTGCAGAGGCATCAGTCAACATTCGGCTCAGGTACTCGGTCAACTGCGCCTGATCGAACGGTTCGTCCAGCACCAGCCCGGCGTCCGCCTCGGCGATGTAATGCGCGTAACCGCAAACCGCGCTGACCAGCACCGGCAAACCGGCCACCAGCGCTTCGAGCAGCACCGTACCGGTGTTTTCGTTGTACGCCGGGTGGATCAACAGGTCGGCGCCCAGCAGGAAACGCGGGATATCGCTGCGCCCCTTGAGGAACGTCACGTTGTCGCCCAGGCCCAAAGTTGCACTCTGCATCTGGAACAATTTGGGGTCATCCTGCCCGATTACAAACAACCGGGTGCGTTTCTTCAGTTCGGCAGGCAACGCCGCCAGCGCTTTCAGACTGCGATCGACGCCCTTGGTCTTGAACCCGGAACCGATCTGCACCAGCAGCAACTCGTCATCCTTGAGGTTGAATTCGGCACGGAAACCGGCGCGAATCTCATCGGCATCCGCCGGGCGCCGACGATCCTGGGCAATGCCCGGCGGCAGCAGGTGGAAGCGCTCGAGCGGGGTGTCGTAATGCTTGATGAACAGCGGCTGCTGCACTTCGGAAATCATCAGCACTTCGGTTTTCGCGTCTTTGGCGAACACTGCGCGCTCGTATTCGGCGAAGTGGCGATAGCGGCCCCAGCGGCGGTACAGCGAGTGGCGCAGGTTCTGCGCCTTGTCTTCGAAGCAGCCGTCGGCGGCGTAATAGACGTCCAGCCCCGGCATCTTGTTGAAGCCGATCAACCGGTCCACCGGACGTTTGGCCAGGTCAACTTCCATCCACGCCGTGAGCTTCTCGTTGCGCCGATGATTGAACAACGCCTTGACCGGCGCCACCAGCACTTCGAAACCTGGCGGCACGTCGCCTTCCCAGATCAACGTGTAGACGCGGATCTGATGGCCGCGCTTCTGGCATTCGAGGGCGATGCGCATGAAGTCACGCTGCAAGCCACCGAACGGAAAATATTTGTACAGGACGAATGCCAATTGCATCAGCGCAGCTCCTCAGCCATCAACAACGTGCTCAGTCGGCTGGCGACACGCTCGGGGTTCAGACGCGTGAAGCACAAAGGCTGTTCACGCTTCAGGTCAAACTGACGGGCATCCTGCGCGGTCGGTTGGTAAGTACACTTCTTTTGCAGGCACGGTGCGCACGGGAAGTCGCTGGCCAGGTGAATCTGCAACTTGCCGTAGGCACCGGTCAGGCCCGGGTTGGTCGGACCGAAGAGCGAGATGGTCGGCACGTCCAGCGCGGCGGCCAAATGGCCAAGGCCGGTGTCCACCGCGACACACGCCTGCGCACCGGCCAGCACTTTGCCAACGCCGGCCAGATTGAGTTTCGGCAGCACTTCAGCGTGCTTGAAGCCGGCGGCGATGCGTTCGGCGCGGGCCTTTTCCTGCGGGTTGCCCCACGGCAGTTTGACGCCAACGCCGAGATAGCCAACGCGCTCGGTCAGCTCGCGCCAATAGGCTTCCGGCCAGTGTTTGGTGTCCCACGTGGTGCCGTGGAGGAACACCACAAAGGCGTTTTTGCGCGGCAACTCGACCAGACGTTCGACGTTCAAACCGTAATCGCCCAAGCCTTTAGGCAGGTCGTAGCCCAGCGCGATGGCGAACAGTTGGCGCACGCGCTCGACGGCGTGCTGACCACGGGCCACGGCCAGTTTGCGGTCGTAGAAACGCGAAGCCATCGGCTCTCGCGCCGAACCTTTGTCGAGACCGGCCACCGGTGCTTTGACGTAACGGGTCAGCCAGGCACTTTTCAGCAGACCCTGAGCATCAATCACCAAGTCGTACTTCTGAGCGCGCACGCTTTGCTTGAAGCGTTTCCACTCGCCACTGGCGAGGGTCTTCCAGAGGTTTTTGCGCCAGCGGCGGATCGCCACCGGAATCACCTTGCCAACGGCCGGGTGCCAGGTCGGGATCTCGGCAAAGCCTTCTTCCACCACCCAGTCGAACTTGATCCCGGGGATCGCCCGGGCGGCATCGGTCAGCGCCGGCAACGCGTGGATCACGTCGCCCAGCGATGAAGTCTTGATCAGCAATACCCGCAACTTAATGAACCTCGACCACGGAGCCCTGCAACCTCTGCAAGGCATCGTTGACCGCGTCCGGCATCAGCTGGCGCAGGCAGTTGTAATGGCCGAACCGGCAGGTGCGGTCGAAACACGGACTGCACTCCAGGCCCAGACGGACGATTTCGACATGTTCGGCCAGCGGTGGCGTGAAGCCTGGCGAGGTCGAGCCGTAGACCGCCACCAGCGGACGGTTCAGCGCCGCCGCGACGTGCATCAGGCCGGAGTCGTTGGACACCACCGAGTCGGCGCAGGACAGCAGATCAATCGCCTCGGCCAGCGAAGTACCACCACTGAGGTTGACCGACTCTTCGCGCAGGCCGGGAATCAGCCGCGCGCGGATGTCTTCGCCCACCGCATGATCGTTTTTCGAACCGAACAGCCACACCTGCCAGCCTTCACGAATGCGCGCTTCGGCGACCTTGGCGTAGTGCTCGGACGGCCAGCGCTTGGATTCGCCGAACTCGGCGCCAGGGCACAGGGCCAGCACCGGGCGGTCGAGGGTCAGGCCGAATTTGGCCAGGGCCGATTCGCGGGTCACCGGGTCGATTTGCAGGCTTGGGCGCGGATACGGTTTCGGCAGTTCAGCGTTCGGTTCATAGGCCAGGGCCATGAACCGCTCGATCATCAGCGGATAACGCGCCTTGTCGAGAGTGCGCACATCGTTGAGCAGGCCATAGCGAAACTCGCCGCGCCAGCCGGTGCGTTGTTTGATCCCGGCGAAGAACGGCACCAGTGCCGACTTCAGCGAGTTGGGCAACAGAATCGCCTGATCGTACTGGCCGGCCAGGGATTTGCCGATGCGCCGGCGCGTCGCCAATTCCAGCGCACCGTGGCCGAGCGGGAAGCTCAAGGCCTTGCGCACTTCGGGCATGCGCTCAAGGATAGGCCGGCTCCACTCGGGGGCCAGCACGTCGATTTGGCATTGCGGGTGGCGCTGCTTGAGACACTGAAACAGTGTCTGCGCCATCACCATGTCACCGACCCAACTGGGCCCAACGATCAGAATATTCATGTGGTTTCCATAAACGAACCGGGGAGGCATTTACGCCTCCCCGCCTCGATAATCACTGAGGGAGCGGCACTGCTTGCGATGGGTCATTACCTTCAACATGACTGTCGACTGTCACTCCACTATCGCGAGCAGGCTCGCTCCCACATGGTTTGTTCGTCCTGCTTCAGATCTACAGACACTGTAGATCCACTGTGGGAGCGAGCTTGCTCGCGAAGGGGCCATCACATCCGACATCGGTGTCGTCTGACACTCCGTCTTCGCGAGCATGCTCGCCCCCCACAGGGTATTGGGTGCTACACAAACCGGTTTCAGCTTAGCCCCAACTCTTTCCAGATCCGCAAAACCTGCCGGCGCTCGTCGGCAAACTGGTCTCCCGCAATCACTCCGGCGTCCTTCTGCAAGGCCTGCCGGTGGGCGGCGGAGCGGTAGGCCTTATAGGCCTCGCGCAACAGGCTGGCATCTTCGGCAGGCATCAGCCCTTCGTGTTCCAGCTCTTCCAGAATGCGGATGTTATCGGTCCAGCGCAGCAATGGCGGGTGGTTGTGCGACCACGCCAAGGCCGCGTATTGCACCATAAATTCAATATCGACGATACCTCCGGCGTCCTGCTTGAGGTCGAACGGCGCCGTGGCTTCGAAGGCATTGGCGGCAGTACCGGCCGCGGTGCCCTTGCTGCCGAGGTTGTCACGCATCTTCGCGCGCATCTCGCTGACTTCCTGTTGCAACTTCGCCAGATCCCGCGCCTTGCCCAAGACCTGCGCCCGGACTTTCTCGAACGCCTGGCCGACATCCTGACTGCCCACCAGCACCCGCGCGCGCACCAGGGCCTGATGCTCCCAGGTCCAGGCTTCATTTTCCTGATAGCGCTCGAACGCACCCAGCGAACTGACCAGCAACCCCGAGGCACCGGATGGCCGCAGGCGCATGTCCACCTCATAGAGCTGACCGGAGTTGGTCTGCGCCGTCAGCAGGTGAATGATCCGCTGGCCCAGCCGGGTAAAGAACTGCGCGCCATCAATCGGCTTCGGCCCGTCGGTTTCTGCCTGCGGATCGCCGTCATGGATGAACACCAGGTCAAGGTCCGAACCATGCCCCAGTTCCAGCCCGCCGACTTTCCCGTAACCGACAATGATGAAGCCGGGATCGCACAAAGTGCCGTCGGTGCGCAGCGGCGTGCCGTACTTGGCCACGGTCTGGCGCCAGGCCAGCGCCAGCACTTGCTCGAGAATCGCTTCGGCCAGCCAGGTCAGGTAATCGCTGACTTTCATCAGCGGCAGACTGCCGGCGATTTCCGAGGCGGCGACGCGCAAGCGATGCGCGAGCTTGAAGTGACGCAGGGCTTCCATCTGCTGCTCGAGGTCGTCCTCGGGAATCCGCGTCAGGCGCTCGCGCAACTCGGCAGCCAGTTCTGGCGCCAGCGGTGGCTTGAACAGCCGGCCTTCGTTGAGCAACTCATCGAGCAGCAGCGGGAAACGAGTGATCTGCTCGGCAATCCACGGGCTGGCCGCGCACAGCGTCAGCAAGCGTCGCAGGGCTCCGGGGTTTTCCGTCAGCAACACTAAATAAGCCGAGCGCCGGGCGACCGCTTCAACCAGCGGCAGTACACGCTCGAGCACCAGATCCGGATTGTCGTGCTCCACCGCCTGCGCAAGCAGACGCGGAATAAAGGCATCGAGCCGCTCACGGCCCAGACGCTGCATCGCCCGCAACTGCGGGCTGCTGCGCAAACTGGCGAGGGCTTTGAGGGCCTTGGTCGCATCAGCGAAACCGCCCTCCTCCAACTGCCGGCACGCCGCCTCTTCGTCCTGCGCCTCTTCCCACAGTGGCAGCCACTCGCCGCCCACCACCACCTCACAGCTGGCGCCTTCTTCCTCATCGGGGTCGGCAATCACTTGCGCGAAATGCCAGGCCACGCGACCGCGCCAGAACATCAGCTTTTCGTGGAACGCCTCCCAGTCGGCAAATCCGAGCATGAACGCAATGCGTGCCTGATCCTGCGCACCGTCCGGCAGCATCTGGGTCTGGCGGTCGGCAATCGCCTGAATCGCATGTTCGGTGTAGCGCAGGAATTCGTAGCCTTCGCGCAATTCGCTGATCACCGCCGGCGGCAGATAACCCTGCCCTTCCAGTGTGCTCAATACTTTTAATAGCGGACGCTGTTGCAGGCTCAGATCACGCCCGCCGTGAATCAGCTGGAAGGCCTGGGCGATGAACTCGACCTCGCGGATACCGCCGGAGCCGAGCTTGATATTGTCGGCCATGCCCTTGCGCCGCACTTCCTGCTGGATCAACTGCTTCATGGTGCGCAGCGCTTCGATCGCCGAGAAGTCCAGATAACGCCGGTATACGAACGGCCGCAGCATGTCGAGCAATTGCGCACCCGCCACCTGATCGCCGGCCACCACCCGCGCCTTGATCATCGCGTAGCGCTCCCAGTCGCGCCCCTGATCCTGGTAATACTGCTCCAACGCATTGAAGCTCAGCACCAGTGCGCCGGACGAACCGTAGGGGCGCAGGCGCATGTCGACGCGGAACACGAAACCGTCGACGGTCATCGGGTCCAACGCCTTGATCAGGCGCTGGCCGAGACGAATGAAGAACTCCTGATTATCCAGCGCGCGTTTCACCCCGACGGTTTCGCCGCCCTCGGGGTAGGCGAAGATCAGGTCGATGTCGGAAGACAGGTTGAGCTCGACCGCACCGAGCTTGCCCATGCCGAGGATGACCATTTGCTGCGGCAACCCGCTGCGCCGGCCGGTGGGCGTGCCGAACTGCTGGCAATGGCGGCTGTACAGCCATTGATAGGCCTGGTCGATGGTGGCGTCGGCCATGTCCGAGAGGTCGCGACAGGTCTGCACCAGATCGGCCTGGCGATTGAGGTCACGCCAGATAATCCGCACTTGATGGCGCGCGCGCTGGCGACGCAGCACACGACCGAGTTCGTCTTCGCTCTGCGCTTCGCTCACGGCGGCGGCAATCTGTGCACAGAGTTCACCCGGCACGAAAGGCCGATCGAGCTCGCCGGACTGCACCAGCGACAACAACATCAAAGGGTCACGAACGCTCTGTTCAATGACAAAATCGCTGGCGGCACTGACGCGGGCGAATTGCGCCCAGCGCTCCGGCGTCCAATTGGCGAAGCCGTGATCGTCTTCGAGTGAGGCGACGGCCGTACGGAACGACTGCTCGGATCGAGTGACCAACGGCAGGAGAATGGCGGGCAGTTCGGCAAGCACGGGCAGGGTCATGGTCTATCCTTGATCGGCGTGTAAATGGCCGCTTGTAGTGTTTGATGAAAACCCGCTACGCGAAGGACTGTCGAACAAAAGTTAGAAATAGCTGAAATTTCTTCTTCTTTAGCATCCAGCATCAAAGTTTCACCTTTTACGGATGGTAATCGACCAACCTTAACGATTATTCTCACAACGCAGTCGGAGGCCACAAGCCTTTCATCTGTAGTTTTACTACTCGTCTATACATCCGAAAGGCTGAAATGCTCAAAGATTTGTAGTAAAACTACACGCCGCCGGAACAACCTGTCGGCAATCCAAGAATTTTAAATCGTCTGCCCACAAGGCCAGTCGCAAACTCAGGCAACCGATTCTGGAAGCCTTTCCGCCCTGGAGCAAGCCATGCAAGACCTCGATCCCGTCGAAACCCAGGAATGGCTGGACGCCCTGGAATCGGTTCTCGACAAAGAAGGCGAAGACCGTGCTCACTATCTGATGACCCGTATGGGTGAACTCGCGACCCGCAGCGGCTCGCAGCTCCCTTACGCCATCACCACGCCTTACCGCAACACGATCCCCGTGACCCACGAAGCACGCATGCCTGGCGACCTGTTCATGGAACGCCGCATTCGCTCGCTGGTACGCTGGAACGCGATGGCCATGGTAATGCGTACGAACCTGAAAGATTCTGACCTGGGTGGTCACATCTCCAGCTTCGCCTCCAGTGCGACTCTGTATGACATCGGCTTCAACTACTTCTTCCAGGCCCCGACCGACGAACACGGCGGCGACCTGATCTACTTCCAGGGCCACACCTCGCCAGGCGTTTACGCCCGCGCATTCATGGAAGGCCGCATCACCGAAGACCAGATGAACAACTTCCGCCAGGAAGTCGACGGTCAGGGCCTGTCGTCCTACCCGCACCCTTGGCTGATGCCTGACTTCTGGCAGTTCCCGACCGTATCCATGGGTCTGGGTCCGATCCAGGCGATCTACCAGGCACGCTTCATGAAGTACCTGGAACACCGCGGTTTCATCCAGCCAGGCAAACAGAAAGTCTGGTGCTTCCTGGGCGACGGCGAGTGCGACGAGCCGGAATCCCTGGGCGCGATCTCCCTGGCCGGCCGCGAGAAGCTGGACAACCTGATCTTCGTCATCAACTGCAACCTGCAGCGCCTCGACGGCCCGGTTCGCGGCAACGGCAAGATCATCCAGGAACTCGAAGGCGTGTTCCGCGGTGCTCAGTGGAACGTGACCAAAGTCATCTGGGGCCGTTTCTGGGACCCACTGCTGGCCAAAGACGTCGACGGCATCCTGCAGCGTCGCATGGACGAAGTCATCGACGGCGAGTACCAGAACTACAAAGCCAAAGACGGCGCGTTCGTTCGCGAGCACTTCTTCAACACGCCTGAACTGAAGGCGATGGTTGCCGATCTGTCCGACGACGAGATCTGGAAACTCAACCGTGGCGGCCACGACCCGTACAAGGTCTATGCGGCGTACCACGAAGCGGTCAACCACAAAGAACAACCGACCGTCATCCTGGCCAAGACCATCAAGGGTTATGGCACCGGTGCCGGCGAAGCGAAGAACACCGCGCACAACACCAAGAAAGTCGATGTCGACAGCCTGAAGTTGTTCCGCGATCGTTTCGACATCCCGGTCAAGGACGAAGAGCTGGAGAACCTGCCGTTCTTCAAGCCAGAGCCAAACAGCGCCGAAGCCCGCTACCTCAGCGAGCGCCGTGCTGCACTGGGCGGTTTCGTTCCGCAGCGCCGCGCGCAGAGCTTCAGCGTACCGACGCCGGACCTGGATACTCTGAAAGCCATCCTCGATGGTTCGGGCGACCGTGAAATTTCCACCACCATGGCCTTCGTGCGGATCCTCGCGCAACTGGTCAAGGACAAGGAAATCGGCCCGCGCATCGTTCCGATCATCCCGGACGAAGCCCGTACCTTCGGTATGGAAGGCATGTTCCGTCAACTGGGCATCTACTCCTCCGTTGGCCAGCTCTACGAGCCAGTCGATAAAGACCAGGTGATGTTCTACAAGGAAGACCAGAAAGGTCAGATCCTTGAAGAAGGCATCAACGAAGCAGGCGCCATGAGCTCGTTCATCGCCGCCGGTACTTCGTACTCCAGCCACAACCAGCCGATGCTGCCGTTCTACATCTTCTACTCGATGTTCGGCTTCCAGCGTATCGGTGACCTGGCCTGGGCCGCTGGCGACAGCCGCACCCGTGGCTTCCTGATCGGCGGCACCGCCGGCCGTACCACCCTGAACGGTGAAGGTCTGCAACACGAAGACGGTCACAGCCACCTGCTGGCCGCGACCATCCCGAACTGCCGCACCTACGATCCAACCTACGGCTACGAGCTGGCGGTGATCATTCAGGACGGCATGAAGAAGATGACCGAAGAACAACAGGACATCTTCTACTACATCACCGTGATGAACGAGTCGTACCAGCAGCCAGCCATGCCGGCCGGTGCCGAAGAAGGCATCAAGAAAGGCATGTACCTGCTCGAAGAAGACACCCGCGACGCGGCGCACCACGTTCAGCTGATGGGCTCCGGCACCATCCTGCGTGAAGTCCGTGAAGCGGCGAAGATTCTGCGTGAAGAGTTCAACGTCGGCGCCGACGTGTGGAGCGTCACCAGCTTCAACGAACTGCGTCGCGACGGCCTGGCCGTGGAGCGCAGCAACCGTCTGAAGCCTGGCCAGAAGCCTAAGCAGAGCTACGTCGAAGAATGCCTGAGCGGCCGTAAAGGTCCGGTCATCGCATCGACCGACTACATGAAGCTGTTCGCCGAGCAGATCCGTCAGTGGGTACCGTCCAAGGAATTCAAAGTCCTGGGCACCGACGGTTTCGGCCGCAGCGACAGCCGCAAGAAACTGCGTCATTTCTTCGAAGTCGACCGTCATTTCGTGGTGTTGGCAGCCCTGGAAGCACTGGCTGACCGTGGTGATATCGAACCTAAAGTCGTGGCCGAGGCCATCGTCAAGTTCGGCATCGACCCGGAAAAACGCAACCCACTGGACTGCTGAGGAGACATTTTGTGAGCGAACTCATTCGCGTACCTGACATCGGCAGCGGTGAAGGTGAAGTAATTGAACTGTTTGTGAAGGTCGGCGACCGCATCGAAGCCGACCAGAGCATCCTGACCCTGGAATCGGACAAGGCCAGCATGGAAGTGCCCGCCCCGAAAGCCGGCGTCATCAAAAGCCTGAAAGTGAAGCTGGGCGACCGTCTGAAAGAAGGCGACGAACTGCTGGAGCTGGAAGTCGAGGGCGCCGCGCAAGCGGCCCCTGCTCCTGCTGCTGCACCGGCTGCCAAAGCTGAAGCCAAACCAGCCGCCGCTCCTGCTGCCGCTGCACCAGCCGCGGCCCCTGCGGCCGCTTCGGTTCAGCAAGTGCACGTGCCGGATATCGGTTCGTCGGGCAAGGCGCAGATCATCGAGATTCAGGTCAAGGTCGGCGACACCGTCGAAGCTGATCAATCGTTGATCACCCTGGAATCCGACAAGGCGAGCATGGAAATCCCGTCGCCTGCCGCTGGCGTGGTCAAGGCCATCAGCGTCAAGCTCAACGACGAAGTCGGCACCGGCGACCTGATTCTGGATCTGGAAGTGGCGGGTGCTGCGGCCCCTGCTGCGGCCGCTCCGGCTCAAGCTGCTGCGCCAGCCGCTGCCGCTGCGCCTGCTCCTGCAGCAGCCCCGGCTGCGCCAGTGGCCGACAGCGTTCAGGACATCCACGTTCCGGACATCGGTTCGGCCGGCAAGGCCAAGATCATCGAAGTGCTGGTCAAGGCTGGCGACAGCGTTGAAGCCGACCAGTCGCTGATCACCCTGGAATCCGACAAGGCGAGCATGGAAATCCCATCGCCTGCCGCTGGCGTGGTGGAAAGCGTTTCCATCAAGCTGGACGACGAAGTCGGTACCGGCGACCTGATCCTCAAGCTGAAAGTCAAAGGCGCGGCGCCTGCTACTGCACCGGCGCCTGCTGCCGCTGCTGCACCGAGCGCTCCAGCACCAGCCGCTGCTGCTCCGGCTGCCGCTGCACCTGCTGCTGCCGCTCCGGTTGCTGCTCCAGCCAAGCCAGGCGCGAAAGTTCACGCCGGCCCGGCCGTGCGTCAACTGGCCCGTGAGTTCGGCGTCGAGCTGAGCGCCGTTGGCGCCAGCGGTCCGCACGGTCGCATCCTCAAGGAAGACGTGCAGGTTTACGTCAAGGCGATGATGCAGAAGGCCAAGGAAGCGCCGGCTGCTGGCGGTGCCACCGGTGGCGCGGGCATCCCGCCGATTCCGGTCGTGGACTTCAGCCGCTTCGGCGAAATCGAAGAAGTGCCGATGACCCGCCTGATGCAGGTCGGCGCTGCCAACCTGCACCGCAGCTGGCTGAACGTGCCACACGTGACGCAATTCGACTCGGCGGACATCACCGAGCTGGAAGCCTTCCGCGTGGCGCAGAAAGCCGTTGCCGAGAAGGCCGGCGTCAAGCTGACCATCCTGCCGCTGCTGCTCAAGACCTGTGCGCACCTGCTCAAGGAACTGCCGGACTTCAACAGTTCGCTGGCGCCAAGCGGCAAGGCGATCATTCGCAAGAAATACGTCAACATCGGCTTCGCGGTCGACACCCCGGATGGCCTGCTGGTACCGGTCATCAAGAACGTCGACCAGAAGAGCCTGCTGCAACTCGCTGCAGAAGCCGCTTCGCTGGCTGAAAAAGCCCGCACCAAGAAGCTGTCTTCGGACGAGATGCAGGGCGCCTGCTTCACCATTTCCAGCCTCGGCCACATTGGCGGCACCGGCTTCACGCCGATCGTCAACGCGCCGGAAGTGGCGATCCTCGGTGTTTCCAAGGCCACCATCCAGCCAGTCTGGGACGGCAAAGCCTTCCAGCCGAAACTGATGCTGCCACTGTCGCTGTCCTACGATCACCGCGTGATCAATGGCGCTGCCGCTGCACGCTTCACCCAGCGTCTGGGCAGCCTGCTGGGCGACATCCGCACCATCCTGCTGTAACCGAACAGGCCCTCCGGCAACGGAGGGCCTGTTGCGTCACCCTTTCGAGCGCCACACGCTCGTACCTCAACCCCGTCAGTTTGACGGGGCTTTTTTTTGCCTGGCGAAAGCCACCCTCAAGATTTTTCCCACGAGTTGTACTGATATCAGCTACGACCCGAGTCCACTTCGCGCCGATATTTTTATGCGCCAGATAACTAATCTTGGCACTGCAAAGCCAACTAACGCGCTTTGCCTTATTTATTCTTATCAAGCATTTATTCGAATGGACTCATTCATGTTCAAACCCACTATCGGCCCGATCATTGGCCACGTCACAACTAACCATGCGCGCATCTTTATTCGCGGCGAGCATCAAAACAATGCAACCGTATTTGCGGCAGTTCGTTATCGCGCTGTCGATTCCCAACAATGGTCAAGCGTGACTTTCGCCAGACTAAGCGAATTACGTGACATGTCAGAAGTACTGACACTCAACAACTTGAATGCGGATACCGAGTACGAATACCAGGCCATGTGGTTCAGCCCGATGAATCCGGTACACACCGTCGACAGCGTGGCGGAGTTGCCCCTGCAATGGCCACGTGAGAGCTATCGTTTCCGCACCCGCTCCGCCCAGTCCTTGCAGCCCAGAGCCTACATCATCGGCTCCTGCCGCTACTTGCGCATGACCGCCGGCATCGCTTCGCTGCCGCAATTGGGCGACCGGATCTTCGCGTCCATCAACCAGTTGATCGAAGGTGCGCAACCGCCGGTCAGTGCCACACTCATGACCGGAGACCAGATCTATGTCGATGATCTGAACCTGATCGCCCCCGACCGGGAATATAAAGACATCCTTCTCAAGTACCGCGCCGCGTTCTCGCAACCGCATATACAACGGCTGATGTCTGGAACGTCGACTTACATGATGCTCGACGACCATGAAATCGAAGATAACTGGCCGGCGAACGCCGGAAAGTCCGACCATGAGTTATACCGCAACGCCATGGCTGCCTATGAGTTGTATCAAGCCAGTCACAGCCCGGCACATTCACTGACAACTAACGGCGAAGTTGACCGCTCGAAACTTGACCATTACTGGTATCAATTCAGTGACGGCGATATTGAATGGTTCGTGACCGACAGCCGCACTCGCCGCAACTTGTCGGCCGATAATCGCCGTATCCTGGATGAGGCGCAGGAACAGGCGTTGCTCACGTGGCTGGTCAACAGCCCGGCACGGGTCAAGTTCGTGGTCACCAGCGTGATGTTCTACCCGGATCGCAAACGGCATGGCGACGATGCCTGGAAGGCCTTCCCGGAACAGCGGCTGCGGCTGCTGGAAACCATCCGCACCCAGCGCATCAGAAATGTCGTGTTTGTTTCCGGCGATGTGCATGGATCGCTGACTGCACGCCTGAGCCACAGCGAAGACGCTGACTTCGAAGTGCACACCATCGTTTCCTCGCCACTGTGCAACAGCAAGCTGCTGCCCTATGCCAAAGCCTCCACCTTCATCCTCGATCAGCCGCTGGTGCGCACGGCAGCGGGCGATTATCGGCATGAGCTGACCAGTGCGGTGGTCAGCGAGGACAACTTCGCCCATGTCGTGGTCGAGACTGATCATATTTTGATCAATTACCATGATCGTGATGGCAAGAAGCTGCAATCCGTCAGGATCAAACTGCGTTGAAATCGAAAAAGATCGCCGCCTGCGGCAGCGCCTACCTGGGTAGGCGTCCCCTGTAGGCGCTGCTGCAGGCGGCGATCCTTTGCTCTTTTACAAGAGGCGCTGGAGAAATGCCCCGCGCGGCCGACACATTCTTATAGCACTTGGCCTTCATCTCTCTTGTCAGTCAGTGCCGCAATGATGCAACCTTGCCGCAGGCAACAGTTAAGAGGGCGAGAGCCCGGCGCGTTCAGCATATTTCCAAGCGAGTTCCCTTCATGAAGAGCCAACCCGATGCCGCCAGCCGTATGGCGGCCGAGGTAGTGACGCAGTTGCCTGTGCCCTCGCGGCTCGGCATGCTGCGTTTCGAGCGCTTGAATGAAGCCAGTTGGGCGATGCTGTTTCTCGACCCCAACTGCGAGCGCCAGTTCGGTCAACCGGCCGTTGAACTGTGCGCACTGGTCGGCTCGCCGTACGCCAGCCTGATGGAACCCGAAGCGCGCTATCAGTTGCATGACACCATCCAGCAGCAGCTCGGCACCAGCCCGCACTATCTGGTGCGCTACACCCTGCACACCGCCGCCGGCACGCTGAGCGTCCTGGAATTGGGTGAAGCCTATAAACAACACAATCGGCACCTGCTGCGCGGCTATCTGCTGGCGGTCGACGATGTGTTCGACGAAGCGTCGTCACTGCCCTCGGTCGACCTCGAAACCCAGAACTCTCGCCTGCAGATCGCCTTGGAACTGAACCAGCGCGCCCAGCAGGAGCAACTGCAGCACCTCGAACGCGTGCGCGCCCAGCAAGACCTGATTCTGCTGCTCGCCCGCCAGCGCTACAGTTCGCACAATTCGTTGCAGGAAGCCGCCGAGCTGATCACGCGCTGCGCCTGCGACATCTACGAGATCGACTGCGCCAGCCTGTGGAACCTCGAAGGCCAGCAACTGGTGCCGATTTCGGCCTACCACCGCGCGACCCAGGAATACATTCTCCCGGATGTGATCGACATCAGCAGCTTCCCCGACTACATGGAAGCGCTGCACAGCAGCCGCGCCATCGACGCCCATAACGCGATGCGTGATCCGCGCACCCGCGAGATGGCCGAAGCCTTGCGCCCGCGCGACGTCAACGCCATGCTCGACGCGAGCATCCGCGTCGATGGCCAGGTGGTTGGCGTGCTGTGCCTGGAACAGACCGGCGTCACCCGCGCCTGGCAGTCCGACGAAATTGCGTTTGCCGGTGAGCTGGCCGACCAGTTCGCCCAGGTCATCAACAACCACAACCGCCGCACCGCCACCAGCGCCCTGCACCTGTTCCAGCGTGCCGTGGAGCAAAGCGCCAACGCCTTTCTGCTGGTCAACTGCGACGGTGTGGTCGAGTACGTCAACCCCAGCTTCACCGCGATCACCCAGTACACCACCGAGGAAGTCCATGGCCAGCGCCTGTCGGAGCTGCCGGCTCTGGAAAACCTCAGCGAACTGCTGTTCGACGCGCCCTCGGCGCTGGCCAAGAGCAACAGCTGGCAGGGCGAATTCAAGAGCCGCCGGAAAAACCTCGAACCCTACTGGGGGCAGCTTTCGATCTCCAAGGTCTACGGCGACAACCGCGAACTGACCCATTACATCGGCATCTACGAAGACATCACCCAGACCAAACTGGCGCAGCAGCGCATCGAACGTCTGGCCTACACCGACAACCTGACCAACCTCGGCAACCGTCCGGCGTTTATCCGCAACCTCGACGAACGCTTCGCCCGGGACAGCGATACGCCGATCAGCCTGTTGCTGGTGGACATCGACAACTTCAAGCGGATCAACGACAGCCTCGGTCACCAGACCGGCGACAAACTGTTGATCAGCCTCGCCCGGCGCCTGCGCAACAGCCTGAGCCCGAGCGGCAGCCTCGCCCGGTTCGCCAGTAACGAATTCGCCGTACTGCTCGACAACACCGATCTTGAAGCCGGCCAACAAATCGCCAGCCAGTTGCTGATGACCCTCGACAAACCGATGTTCGTCGACAACCAGTTGATCAGCGTCACCGGCTCGGTCGGCCTGGCCTGCGCGCCGCTGCACGGACGCGACCCGCAAACTCTGATGCGCAACGCCGGGCTGGCCCTGCACAAGGCCAAGGCCAATGGCAAACATCAGGTACAGGTTTTCACCGAAGCACTGAACGCCGAGGCCAGTTACAAGCTGTTCGTCGAAAACAACCTGCGCCGCGCCCTGACGCAGAACGAGCTGGACGTGTTCTACCAGCCCAAGCTGTGCCTGCGCAGCGGTCGCCTGCTGGGGATGGAAGCGCTGCTGCGCTGGAATCACCCGGAGCGCGGCATGATCCGCCCGGACCAGTTCATCAGCGTCGCCGAAGAGACCGGCTTGATCATTCCGATCGGCAAGTGGATCGCCCGTCAGGCCTGCCGCATGAGCAAGGCGCTGACCGCCGCGGGCATGGGCAATCTGCAAGTGGCGATCAACCTGTCACCGAAACAGTTCTCCGATCCGGATCTGGTCGCCTCGATCGCCAACATCCTCAAGGAAGAAGCGCTGCCGGCCAACCTGCTGGAGCTGGAGCTGACCGAAGGCCTGCTGCTGGAAGCCACCGAAGACACGCACTTGCAGCTCGACCAGCTCAAGCGCCTGGGCCTGACCCTGGCCATGGACGATTTCGGTACCGGTTATTCGTCGCTCAGCTACCTGAAGAAATTCCCGATCGACATCATCAAGATTGATCGCAGCTTCATCCACGAAATCCCGGACAACCAGGACGACATGGAAATCACCTCGGCGGTGATCGCCATGGCCCACAACCTGAAGCTCAAGGTCGTGGCCGAAGGCATCGAGACTGCCGAGCAACTGGCGTTCCTGCGCCGTCATCGCTGCGACGTCGGCCAGGGCTACCTCTTCGACCGGCCGATCCCGGGCAACGAGCTGATCCACGCCCTCAAACGCTACCCGCGCGGCCCGCTCTGCCTTTAATCCTCTACATTTCCCTGTAGGCCTTCGCCTGCTCGCGATAGCGGTGGGTCAATCAACTGTTTGTCACTGAAATACCGCTATCGCGAGCAGGCGAAGGCCTACAGTGGGGCGAGTACCCGCACATTTTGGGTAGTGATTAACCGGGCATCATTGGGCACACTGGCGGTCTGACTTTTTACATCCAACCTGACTGAGAGGAACGATCATGGTTCTGCGCTCGGAAATTCTGGTGAACAAGAACGTGCTACCGACCAAAGAACAAGCATTGCCCGGCCGCGAAACCGCGATGACCCTGCCTGAAAAACACTTCGTCTTCGAAGAAACCCCGCTGCTTGGCCCGTTTTTCCAGGACGTCGACTTCGCGATTTTCGGCCTGGGTTGCTTCTGGGGCGCCGAGCGCCGCTTCTGGCAGCGTGAAGGCGTGGTCAGTACGGTCGTGGGTTATGCCGGCGGTTTCACGCCGAACCCGACCTACGAAGAAGTCTGCTCGGGCCTGACCGGCCACGCCGAAGTGGTGCTGGTGGTGTATGACAAGGCCAAAGTCAGCTACGAAGAGCTGCTGGCAATGTTCTGGGAGCTGCATAACCCGACGCAGGGCATGCGTCAGGGCAACGACATCGGCACCCAGTACCGCTCGGTGATCTACGCGACCTCGCCTGAGCATCTGGATGCGGCGCTGAAGAGCAAAGCGGTGTATCAGGCTGAACTGTCGAAGGCCGGTCTGGGCGAGATCAGCACCGAGATCGAACAGGCGCCAACCGTGTACTTCGCCGAGGCGTATCACCAGCAGTATCTGGCGAAAAACCCTGAGGGTTACTGCGGGATTGGTGGCACCGGTGTGTGCATGCCACCGAGCCTCGCGGGGAACTGAACCCTGAAAGCATCGCGGGCAAGCCCGCTCCCACAGAGTGATGCGCGATTGTGAATTCGGCGCTAAACCTGTGGGAGCGGGCTTGCCCGCGAAGGCGTCCGATCAGACACCATCAAACCAACTGATCAACTCTCGGCAATCAACCAATCCATCTGCCACCCACCCTGGGTCTGCCCCAGCTTCTTCGACAGCCACGGCAGCAACTCACGCAATTCTTCCTCCAGCCCCCACGGCGGATTGGCAATCGCCATGCCCGAACCGTTCAGGCTGTTCGGCGTATCCAGCGGATGCACCAGCAGTTCCACGCGCAGCAACTTCGGCGCACCGGTGCCAGCCAGATCCTGATAGAACCGACGCAACGCACGCTGATCCTTCACCGGATACCAGATCGCCGCCACCGTCTGGCGCATGCGACCAATCGCCTCTTTCAACGACGCCGCGCAGCGCTGCATTTCATCAAGCTGCTCGAACGGCGGATCAATCAACATCACCGCACGCTTTTCCTGCACCGGCAACATCGCCCGCGCCACATGCCAGCCCTCGCCGAGGTGAACCTTGACCCGGCGATCACCGGCCATGTTGTCCTTGAGCAGCACGCCGTCTTCCGGGTGCTTCTCGTTGAGCATCACCCGATCCTGCGGCCGGGTCAGGCGCCGCGCCAGCTCCGGCGAACCCGGGTAGTAGCGCAACTGGCCATCCGGGTTCATCTCGTGCAGCACCTTCATGTAGTCGGCGGTCAGCGCCGGCAGGTCCGGCTGATCCCACAACCGCGCAATGCCTTCCAGGTATTCGCCGGTGCGATTGGCCTGATCGCCCTGCAAGTCATACAGACCGATGCCGGCGTGCGTGTCGAGATAGGCAAACGGCTGCTCCTTGCGCGACATCAGGGCGATGAGGCGGGTCAAGGTCAGGTGTTTGAACACATCGGCGTGATTGCCGGCATGGAAGGCGTGACGATAATTCATGGCTGCTCCTGCGAAGGGCGCAAAGTTTACCTTTTACCGGGCGGCAAGTCAGGGGTTCGCAGCCGAGTGGGCAAAAGCCTTTCCCTCACCCTAACCCTCTCCCGGAGGGAGAGGGGACTGACCGTGGTGATCTTGCGAGTTACATCGACCTGAAAGATCAGCGTGATCTCAGGCTTGGCCAAGCGAAGTTAACCGCGGAAGTCGCAAGTCGGCGTACATCACCCAGACGACTCGGTCAGTCACCCGAAAGAACGCCACCCTCCAGGCTTGGCCAGGCGAAGTTCACCGCGGAAGTCGCAGGTCGGCGTACATCACCCAGACGACTCGGTCAGTCCCCTCTCCCTCTGGGAGAGGGTTAGGGTGAGGGGCTTTGCTTTTATGGCGCGGCGCGCAGGCGCTTGCCGATGACATCGAGCACATCGCAGCCGTCGCGCAAGGGGATTACGCAGAGCTGGGCGAAGTCGCTGAGGATGACGGAGTCGCATTCGACCGAGCCGCGCATGCACATGTTTTCCAGCACCTGGATCACGGCGCGCAGACGATGGTTGGCGGCGTCCATAAGGATGTCGAGAGGCACGTGGGTGTCGATGAACAGGGTGGGCATGTCGCTGCAATTGCCGGTGAGTGCCATGAAGCGGTTGTCGGGATGGGGGATGATTTTTTCGTAGGGTGGATCGGGTGTGAGCGTTTTCATTTTTGAACCTCTGGTAGTGAAATGAGCTTCCACCATCGCCCTCCTACGGGTTTGGGTGGCAGCCGTACGCGGGGTAGGAGTACCGAGACCAGAGAACTCGGCCACGCCGAAGCGTGCCCGCGCATAGCCGCCGCAAATGATCTTACGGACGCACGTAGACTGCCGCAAATCGGGCAACGACGTTTATGCACTCTTCTAGTCTCAAGGCTCCTACACCCTGTCGCCGCATCTGCGGTGACCTTTTAAGACTATCCCTGCAACCCACCGCCCACCAGTTCATGAAAACCGCCGCAACTCGAAGGAAACGTCCGAAGCCTTCGCCCGGAAATGTCACTCCGACTCTGCAAGCAAATACGCCAACAACGCCGATTGCGACGATTCTTCCGACGTTGAACTCTGAAAAAACTGCCCAACCTTGCAGCGCAAAACCACCTCGGGAAATGCCTCGAACAATGCCGGATGCTCCTCGCTCAGCCACTGCACAGCGCTGCCGACCCGGACTTCATCACCCGCCGAAGCCAACACCGAATCAGGCACCGCCCACCAAGGAAACACCCGCCCCGAAACCGGCGCCCGCCCCCCGATTTCCAAGGCCTGACCATTGATCAGTCCGCGTGAAATCACCGGCAACAGCTGCGCCGCCTCCACGGCTTCGGATTGCAGGATCGGTAACAAAAACCGCCCATCCCAAAAACGGAAAAACACCGTTTTGCCACTCGGCATCAGCACTTGGGTCAGGCTGCGAAAGTGCGCCACCACCTCCTCAAGACTCGCCGAAGAAACCGCCAACCATCCCCAATCCCGCGACTCGGTGGTGGCGACCCAATGCAGAAACTCACTGTCGGCGGCGACAATTCCCACGTAAGGCATCACCGCATCCCACTCGGCATAGATCGTCTCGGCCCAGATCGGACTCGCCGCTTCTGGCCAAGCCTTGAGCGGCTTCGCCTCGCTGGCACTGCTGAACACCGCGAACAATTGCTCAGATGCGCTCAACGGTTCACGCGCCAGCCAATCGGCAGGCAAGAGGAAATCAGGCTGCACAGAGACCGTCCTTGCAACGCTCACACTCTTCGCAGAATGGCGCATCACCTTTAAAACTCATGATTTGCGCGGCAGTGAGCATGGCTGCCGGCGCGGCGGCCAGTTTCTCCGGCAAACCCGGCGCCACAGGTGCGGCACTCATCGCCGCCATCGGTGCGCCGCCCACGACAATCGGCACGCTGCTGAAAATGCCACCGGGGCCGATGTTGATCCATTGCCCGCCGGCCTGAATCGTCGCACTCGCACCACCGTCGATCACCACTTGCTGACCGGCGCTGACGTGGAACTGCTGGCTGGCACTGGTCGCCTGATTGGCCACCTTGATATGGCGGCTGCCGGTGACGCTCAAATGATCGTCCTGCTTCACTTCGGTCTGGCGCTGGCCGTGGGTGATGCGCTGCTCATCCGCCTTCAACTCATGGCGGGCGGTGCCGGTGACGACAATGCTGCGCTGGTTATCGACCTGCACCTGTTGATCATTCAACACATGCTGCGTCCAATTGCGCTGGGCGCGCAGGTAGATTTCCTCGGCGCCTTTTTTATCTTCAATGCGCAGCTCGTTGTAGCCTCCGCCACCGGGGGTGCTCTGGCTGCGGAAAACACTGCGGGTCTTGTCCGCTGGCAGATCCAGCGGCACCGGCGTCGCGGCGTTTGGCAGGCAGCCCACGACCAAGGGCTTGTCGGCATCGGCATCAATGAAGCCGACCAGCACTTCCATGCCCACGCGCGGAATCAGCACGCTGCCGTAACGATCATGGGCCCAACCGGTGGCGACGCGCAGCCAGCAACTGGAATGCTCGTTCAATTCACCGTCGCGATCCCAGGCCAGTTGCACCTTGACCCGACCGTACTCGTCGCAGTGGATTTCCGTGTCTTTCGGCCCCGTGACAACGGCGGGTTGATAACCGAGCATCCGGGGTTTTTCCGGGCCAAGCGCCGGGCGAAAGAACACATCCCACGGCGTAGCGAGAAAGGTATTACGGTAGCCTTGGAAGGATTCGCCATCGCTGGTTACCGATTCCTCCAGCACTTGCGGCTGTCGCCCACGATGCTCGATCGCGGTCAGCAGCCAAAGGTCATTCCAGCTCTGACGTGGGTGCTCGCTGAGGTGCAGGAAATGTCCGCAAACCAGTGCGGATTCATCGCTGATGCCCTCGGCCTGACGGTAGTCGGCGACATGCCTTTCAAGCGCTCGCTGGGCCAGGTGTTTGCCGGTTTCACGATTATCGAATTGCCCGGGAAAGTGGTAGTCCTCGAGCACCGGGCGTTGCTCGCCGTCGATGCGACTCTCCAGTTGCAGGCGCGGCTTTTCGAAGTTGTAGTCACGCCGGGTGACCACGCTGGTACGGGTTTCCACACGCACATTGAAGCGCTTGATCGCCGGCGCCCCGGCAGACATGCCGCTACCGGGCAGATAAAGCGTTGACTCGGCCAATCGCGGGAATACGGCTTGATCGTCGCCGAACACCAACAGATGTCCGTCGAGGCTGTGCTGAAAGTGGTAATGAATGCCGACCTCGGCACACAGCCGCTGAATGAACGCCAGATCGCTTTCGGCGTACTGCACGCAATATTCACGCACCGGGTAATCGCTGCCGAGTCGAAACTCGAAAGCATCGCGCAGGATCGCGTGATCCTTGAGGATTTGCGTCACGATCTGCGGCACGCTCTGGTGCTGGAAAACCCGCTGATTGATGCGATGCCCGAGGTACGTCAGACGCGGCACAAGGCTCAAGTGATAGCGCGTCAGACGTTTCCCGGAGTCGCCCTGCCCGACCTGATAAATCTGACCGTGAACACCGGCGCCCTGAGCATCAAAACTCAGAAATGCCTGACAGTGCAGCAGGCTTTCGAGGTCCAGATCCGGCCGCTCGCTGACCAGTTCCAGTTCGAAGCGATAGGGCTGGCTGATGGCTTCCTTGCCCGTGAACTCAAGGACTTTGAGGTCATGCTGGGCGCCTTCGAGGGTCAACGTGAAACGCGGTTGATTGGCAGGCGCGAACATCCGATGTCTCTCTGCAGAATGAAGGGCGGGCGATTCTGCATGAGGGGCAAGGGGTGATGAATGGGTGACTGGAAAATCAGATTTGCCCTACTTTCATTGATGAAAAGCCCTGCAAAAAGCGGCGCCTTCAACTACAGACAAACCCCCGAAATCCACCATAAAACCCTGTGGGAGCTGGCTTGCCAGCGATAGCGATGTGTCAGTTACTGAATGTTCTGAATGTGCCGCCCTCATCGCTGGCAAGCCAGCTCCCACAGGTTTCTTCAGCGTTGGCAAAAAATCACAGGCAATAAAAAACGGCCCGTCTCCTGTAGGAAACGGGCCGTTTTTGAGTGAGCCGAAGCTCAGCGCATCACTTGTTCAGGTGGAAATCTTTTTCCGCCGCTTCAAAGCGCTGCACCATGCCAGTGGTCGGCGAACCGAGCTTGCTGACGATGTAGATAGCCAGGCTGGCGAAGATGAAGCCCGGGATGATTTCGTACAGACCCAGCAGTTCGAAATGCTTCCAGACCACCACGGTGATCGCGCCGACCAGGATACCGGCCAGTGCGCCGTCGCGGGTCATGCCTTTCCAGACCACCGAGATCAGTACAACCGGACCGAACGCAGCACCGAAACCGGCCCAGGCGTAGGACACCAGGCCCAGCACGCGGTTTTCCGGGTTGGCGGCCAGGGCGATCGCGATCAATGCAACCAACAGCACCATGGCGCGGCCGACCCAGACCAGTTCAACCTGGGAGGCGGATTTACGCAGGAAGGTTTTGTAGAAGTCTTCGGTCAGGGCGCTGGAGCACACCAGCAACTGGCAGCTCAGCGTGCTCATCACCGCGGCGAGAATTGCCGACAGCAGGACACCGGCCACCCATGGATTGAAGAGAATTTTCGCCAGCTCGATGAACACGCGCTCGTGGTTCTCGGTCACGGGACCGGCCACTTCCGGGTGTGCCGAGAAGTACGCGATACCAAAGAAGCCCACCGCCACGGTGCCGCCCAGGCACAGGATCATCCAGGTCATGGAGATGCGACGGGCGTTGGCAATCGATTTCACCGAATCCGCCGCCATGAAACGCGCCAGGATGTGCGGCTGACCGAAGTAGCCCAGACCCCAGCCCATCAGCGAGATGATGCCGATGAAAGTGGTGCCCTTGAGCATGTCGAAGTTGCTTGGATCCTGAGCTTCAATGGCCAGGAACGTAGTGTCGACGCCGCCCGTGGCCAGCAGGACGATGATCGGCGTCAGCAGCAGGGCGAAAATCATCAGCGTAGCTTGTACGGTGTCAGTCCAGCTCACCGCGAGGAAACCGCCGATAAAGGTGTAAGCAATCGTCGCCGCAGCACCGGCCCACAGCGCCGTCTCGTAGGACATGCCGAAGGTGCTTTCGAACAGACGGGCGCCAGCCACGATGCCGGAAGCGCAGTAGATGGTGAAGAACACCAGAATCACGATCGCCGAGATGATCCGCAGCAGGCCGCTTTTGTCTTCAAAACGGCTGGCGAAGTAGTCTGGCAGAGTCAGGGCATCGCCGTTGTGCTCGGTCTGCACGCGCAGACGGCCGGCAACGAACAGCCAGTTCAGGTAGGCACCGATGACCAGACCGATGGCGATCCAGCTTTCGGAAAGACCGGACATGTAAATGGCGCCCGGCAGGCCCATCAACAACCAGCCGCTCATGTCGGAAGCACCGGCAGACAGAGCCGTCACGACGCTGCCTAGGCTACGACCGCCAAGAATGTAGTCAGAAAGGTTGTTGGTGGAGCGATAGGCCATCAGGCCGATCAGCACCATTGCTGCGATGTAGATCACGAACGTGATCAGGGTTGGATTGCTTACGCTCATTGAGTTACGCCCTGGCTTTGTTTTTATGTAGCGGCGGTGGTGAACCGCTCGCAAACGACGACGTTTGGCAGACGATCCGGGATCCCGCGCATTTAGGACTGATGTTTCCCCAGGAAAGCCATCAGCCGGTACACCGGGTTATTCCCGGTTGCACCTAGGGCGCGAATGCTATGCAACAAATCAAATAAGGTGCAACCAGTTTCGAGCGAATAAGTTGCACCTAGTCGGATTTATCGACAATCACCGCGTTTTTGCTCCCTTTTGTGGCAGTCATCACCGTTGGCTAGAAGCAAAAGCACCAAGCAGGAGCAGCACTTTCGTACCAGAAAATAATTCCTGACGAGCTGCCTATTATTCCGACAAAAAAAGGGTTGCACCCGGTTGCACCTCTCTCAGCGCGCGGCTAATCTTGCGGCCAGCTGATGCCACGCAACTGTGGCAACCATGAGGATAAAAATATGGCTACCACCACCCTTGGGGTCAAACTCGATGACCCGACCCGCGAACGCCTGAAGGCGGCCGCAACCTCGATTGATCGCACGCCGCACTGGCTGATCAAGCAGGCAATTTTCAATTACCTGGAAAAACTCGAGGGTGGTGCAACCCTGACCGAGCTGAACGGTTTGACCGCCAAGGACGCCGACGACGCCGGTGAAGTCCACACCGATCATGCCCACCAGTGCTTCCTCGAATTCGCCGAAAGCATCCTGCCGCAATCGGTACTCCGTGCTTCGATCACCGCTGCTTACCGTCGCCCTGAGCCGGAAGTGGTGCCGATGCTGATCGAGCAGGCGCGCCTGCCGGCACCGATGGCCGAAGCCACCAACAAACTTGCCGCGACCATCGCGGAAAAACTGCGTAACCAGAAAAGTGCCGGCGGTCGTGCAGGCATTGTTCAGGGCCTGCTGCAGGAATTTTCCCTGTCGTCCCAGGAAGGCGTCGCCCTGATGTGCCTGGCTGAAGCGCTGCTGCGTATTCCGGACAAAGGCACTCGCGACGCACTGATCCGCGACAAGATCAGCACCGGCAACTGGCATCCGCATTTGGGCAACAGCCCGTCGCTGTTCGTCAACGCGGCAACCTGGGGTCTGCTGCTGACCGGCAAGCTTGTGTCCACCCACAACGAAGCCGGCCTGACCTCGTCGCTGAGCCGCATCATCGGCAAGAGCGGCGAGCCGATGATCCGCAAGGGCGTCGACATGGCCATGCGCCTGATGGGCGAGCAGTTCGTCACCGGCGAAACCATCGCCGAAGCGCTGGCCAACGCGAGCAAGTTCGAAGCCAAGGGTTTCCGTTATTCCTACGACATGCTCGGTGAAGCGGCCCTGACCGAACACGACGCACAGAAGTACCTGGCGTCGTACGAACAAGCCATTCACTCGATCGGCAAAGCCTCCCACGGTCGTGGGATTTATGAAGGTCCGGGCATTTCCATCAAGCTCTCGGCCCTGCACCCGCGTTACAGCCGTGCGCAGTACGAGCGCGTAATGGACGAGCTGTACCCGCGCCTGCTGTCGCTGACCCTGCTGGCCAAGCAATACGACATCGGCCTGAACATCGACGCCGAAGAAGCCGACCGTCTTGAACTGTCGCTGGATCTGCTCGAGCGCCTGTGCTTCGAGCCGCAACTGACCGGCTGGAACGGCATCGGTTTCGTCATCCAGGCGTACCAGAAACGTTGCCCGTACGTGATCGACTACGTGATCGACCTGGCCCGCCGCAGCCGTCATCGCCTGATGATCCGCCTGGTGAAAGGCGCGTACTGGGACAGCGAAATCAAACGCGCCCAGGTCGAAGGCCTGGAAGGCTACCCGGTCTACACCCGCAAGGTGTACACCGACGTTTCCTACATCGCTTGCGCACGCAAACTGCTGTCGGTGCCGGAAGTCATCTACCCACAGTTCGCCACGCACAACGCCCACACCCTGTCGGCCATTTACCACATTGCCGGTCAGAACTATTACCCGGGCCAGTACGAATTCCAATGCCTGCACGGCATGGGCGAACCGCTTTACGAGCAGGTTGTCGGCAAAGTTTCCGAAGGCAAGTTGAACCGTCCGTGCCGCGTGTACGCACCGGTCGGCACCCACGAAACCCTGCTGGCGTACCTCGTGCGTCGCCTACTGGAAAACGGCGCGAACACCTCGTTCGTCAACCGCATTGCCGACCAGTCGATTTCGATTCAGGAACTGGTGGCCGATCCGGTGGCGCAGATCGAGCAGATGGCGACCGTGGAAGGTGGTTTCGGCCTGCCGCACCCGCGTATTCCGCTGCCGCGTGACCTGTACGGCGCCGAGCGCGCCAACTCCGCCGGCATCGACATGGCCAACGAACACCGTCTGGCCTCGCTGTCCTGCGCCCTGCTCGCCACCGCGCACAACAACTGGAAAGCCGCGCCGATGCTCGGTTGCGCTTCCAGCAACGAAGCGCCGGCACCGGTGCTGAACCCGGCCGATCACCGCGATGTGGTCGGACACGTACAGGAAGCCACCGTCGAAGACGTCGACAACGCCATTCAATGTGCCCTGAATGCTGCGCCGATCTGGCAGGCCACGCCGCCGGCCGAACGGGCGGCGATTCTGGAACGTGCCGCTGACTTGATGGAAGGCGAAATCCAGCCACTGATGGGCCTGCTGGCCCGTGAAGCCGGCAAGACTTTCGCCAACGCCATCGCCGAAGTCCGTGAAGCGGTCGACTTCCTGCGTTATTACGCAGTGCAGGCACGCAACGATTTCAGCAACGACGCCCACCGCCCGTTGGGTCCGGTGGTGTGCATCAGCCCGTGGAACTTCCCGCTGGCGATCTTCAGCGGTCAGGTCGCTGCCGCGCTGGCTGCCGGTAACCCGGTACTGGCCAAACCGGCCGAACAGACCCCGCTGGTGGCTGCTCAGGCTGTGCGCCTGATGCTTGAGGCCGGCATCCCGGAAGGCGTACTGCAACTGTTGCCGGGCCGCGGTGAAACCGTCGGTGCCGGTCTGGTCGGTGACGAGCGCGTCAAAGGCGTGATGTTCACCGGTTCCACCGAAGTCGCGCGTCTGCTGCAACGCAACATTGCCGGTCGCCTCGACAACCAGGGTCGTCCGATTCCACTGATCGCCGAAACCGGCGGCCAGAACGCGATGATCGTCGATTCTTCGGCACTGACCGAACAGGTTGTGATCGACGTGGTGTCTTCGGCCTTCGACAGTGCTGGCCAGCGTTGCTCAGCCCTGCGTGTACTGTGCCTGCAGGAAGATTCCGCGGACCGTGTCATCGAAATGCTCAAAGGCGCGATGGCTGAAAGCCGTCTCGGCAACCCGGAGCGTCTGTCCGTGGATATCGGCCCGGTGATCGACGCCGAAGCCAAGGCTGGCATCGACAAGCACATCCAGGGCATGCGCGATAAAGGTCGCAACGTGTACCAGGTGGCAATTGCCGACAGCGAAGAAGTCAAACGCGGCACCTTCGTCATGCCTACCCTGATCGAGCTGGAAAGCTTCGACGAACTGCAACGCGAGATCTTCGGTCCGGTGCTGCACGTGGTGCGCTACAAGCGTAAAGAGATCGATCAACTGATCGGCCAGATCAACGCTTCCGGTTATGGCCTGACGCTGGGCGTGCACACGCGCATCGACGAGACCATCGCCAAGGTGATCGACAACGTCAACGCCGGTAACGTCTACGTCAACCGCAACATCGTCGGTGCCGTGGTCGGCGTGCAGCCGTTCGGCGGCGAAGGCCTGTCGGGTACTGGCCCGAAAGCCGGTGGCCCGCTGTACCTGTACCGCTTGCTGTCGACGCGTCCTGCCGACGCGATCGAACAATCCTTCGCTCGCGGTGATGCGGTCGTCGCCCCGGACGTGCGTCTGCGCGATGCCATGAGCAAGCCGCTGAACGCCCTGAAAGCCTGGGCCGACAGCAACAAGTTCGCTGACTTGAGCACCCTGTGCGTGCAGTACGCTGCGCAATCGCAGAGCGGCATCACCCGCGTATTGGCCGGCCCGACTGGCGAGAAGAACAGCTACGCGATCCTGCCGCGAGAGCACGTGCTCTGTCTGGCAGAAGTCGAAGGTGATCTGCTGACCCAACTGGCGGCGGTACTGGCGGTAGGTGGTTCGGCGGTATGGCCGGAGTCCGACATCAGCAAGGCCTTGTTCGCACGCCTGCCGAAGGACGTTCAGGCGCGGATCAAGCTGATTGCCGACTGGAACAAAGACGAGGTGGTGTTTGATGCGGTTCTGCATCATGGCCATTCCGACCAGTTGCGCGGCGTTTGCCAGCAAATTGCCAAGCGGGCCGGTGCGATTGTGGGCGTTCAGGGCTTGTCCCAGGGCGAGACCAACATTGCCCTGGAGCGTCTGGTGATCGAGCGTGCGTTGAGTGTTAACACCGCTGCGGCGGGTGGTAACGCGAGCTTGATGACTATCGGTTAACACCCGATAAACCGGGCACCTGCATGGGTGTCCGGCATAGCAACAGTCCCTGTGGGAGCTGGCTTGCCAGCGATAGCAATGTGTCAGTCACCATAAATGTTGGCTGATCAGGCGCCATCGCTGGCAAGCCAGCTCCCACAGTGTTTTGTGGTGCTTGTTAAGTCGGCGCGCGGCTCCAACATCACGCCCATCAATCATCCTGTTCAGCCTCTATCAGCGAGCCTAGACTCGGCCCAAACCCCAATCTCAGGTAGGCCGCCATGTCCGAGACGCTGCTCAGTTCCCGCAATCTGGCTTTCGAGCTGTACGAAGTCCTTGATGCCGAGGGCCTGACCCGGCGTGAGCGGTTTGCCGAGCACAACCGCGAGACCTTCGACGCCGCCATCGGCACCGCGCGCAGCATCGCCGAGAAATTTTTCGCACCGCACAACCGCAAGGGCGACGAAAACGAGCCGCGCTACGAGAACGGCCAGGCGATTCTGATTCCGGAAGTCAAACCGGCGGTGGATGCCTTCCTCGAAGCCGGTTTCCTCAACGCCGCCCGCAGCTTCGACGCCGGCGGCATGCAGTTACCTACGCTACTTTCCCAGGCCTGCTTCGCGCATTTCCAGTCGGCCAACGCCGCTTCGACGTCGTATCCGTTCCTGACCATGGGCGCGGCCAATCTGATCGAAAGCTTCGGCACCGACGAGCAGAAACAGCGCTTTCTGCAACCGATGATCGACGGCCGCTTCTTCGGCACTATGGCGCTGACCGAACCCCACGCAGGCTCATCGCTGTCGGATATTCGTACCCGCGCCGAGCCGGCGTCCGACGGCACTTATCGCCTGAAGGGCAACAAGATCTTCATTTCCGGCGGCGATCACCCGCTGTCGGAGAACATCGTGCACATGGTGCTGGCGAAATTGCCGGACGCGCCGCCGGGGGTGAAAGGCATATCGCTGTTCATCGTGCCGAAGTTTCTGGTCAACGATGACGGCAGCCTCGGTCAGCGTAATGACGTGCTGCTGGCCGGGCTGTTTCACAAGATGGGTTGGCGCGGCACTACTTCGACCGCGCTGAACTTCGGCGATAACGGTGAGTGTGTCGGTTATCTGGTGGGCAAACCGCATCACGGTTTGAGCTACATGTTCCAGATGATGAACGAAGCGCGGATTGGCGTCGGCATGGGCGCAGTGATGCTCGGTTACGCCGGTTACCTGTACTCGCTGGAGTACGCCCGCGAGCGCCCGCAAGGCCGGGTGCCGGACAGCAAGGACCCGACCACCGCGCCGGTGGCGATCATTCAGCATGCGGATGTCAGACGCATGCTGCTGACACAGAAATCCTACGTCGAAGGCGCCTTTGACCTCGGTCTGTACGCGGCGCGGCTGTTCGATGACACCACCACACTGGAAAGCGAAGCCGAGCGCCAACAGGCCCATGAGCTGCTGGACCTGCTGACGCCAATCGTCAAATCCTGGCCGTCGGAGTTCTGCCTCAAGGCCAACGAACTGGCGATCCAGATTCTCGGCGGCCACGGCTACACCCGTGAATACCCGGTGGAGCAGTATTACCGCGACAACCGCTTGAACCCGATTCACGAAGGCACTCACGGTATTCAGTCGCTGGACTTGCTCGGGCGCAAACTGGCGCAGAACGGTGGCGCGGGGCTCAAGCAATTGATCCGGTTGATCGCCGACACTTCCGAGCGCGCCACTGCGTACGAATCGTTAACCGCATTGCGTGAGCCGCTGGAGAAACTGGTCGCGCGCCTGCAAGGGGTGACCATCGGTTTGCTGACTGATCTGGCGCAAGGCAAGGTCAACAGCAGCCTGGCCAATTCGGCGCTGTACCTGAAGGTGTTCGGGCATACGGTGATCGGCTGGCGCTGGCTGGAGCAGGCGATTCGCGCCGAGGAAGGCCTGGCCAAGGGCAATGCAACGGATGTCGACTTCTATAAGGGCAAGTTGCAGGCGGCGCGGTATTTCCTGACGTGGGAAGTGCCGGGTTGCCACCATGAACTGGCGTTGCTGGAGGCGCGGGATGAGACGTGTCTGGCGATGCAGGATGCGTGGTTCTGAAAGCCAACCCTCACCCCAGCCCTCTCCCGGAGGGAGAGGGGGCCGACCGAGGTGTCTGGCGCTATACGTCGACCTGAAAAATCCAGTCGATTATGGATTCGGTGTAGCCCTTTCAGGTCGGCGTATTTCTCAAGTATCCCGCATTCAGTCCCCTCTCCCGCAGGGAGATAGGACCGACCGAGGTGTCTGGCGCTATACGTCGACCTGAAAAATCCAGTCGATTATGGATTCGGTGTAGCCCTTTCAGGTCGGCGTATTTCTCAAGCATCCCAAATTCAGTCCCCTCTCCCGCAGGGAGATAGGGCCGACCGAGGTGTCTGGCGCTATACGTCGACCTGAAAAATCCAGTCGATTATGGATTCGGTGTAGCCCTTTCAGGTCGGCGTATTTCTCAAGCATCCCAAATTCAGTCCCCTCTCCCGCAGGGAGATAGGGCCGACCGAGGTGTCTGGCGTTATACATCGACCTGAAAAATCCAGTCGATTATGGATTCATCGCAGCATTTTCAGGTCGGCGTATTTCTCAAGTATCCCGCATTCAGTCCCCTCTCCCTCCGGGAGAGGGCTAGGGTGAGGGGCTTTTCAGGATCAGCACTCAGCTCAGCTTGAACCCACCCATCTGCCGCGTCAGATCATCCGCCAGTTTCTGCAGCATCTGACAATCCTCGCGACAGGCCCGAACCTCCCCCGCTGTCGCCCGCGCCAGATCAGAAATCCCCTGTACATTCCGGTTGATTTCCTCCGTCACCGCCGACTGCTCTTCCGTCGCCGTCGCCACTTGATGGTTCATGTCGCTGATGCGCTCGACCTGCCCGGTAATCGCGGTCAACGACGCGCCGGTACGCTGGCTCGACTCAACCCCGGTGCCGGTTGCAGCTTGCCCGGTGCGCATCGACGACACGGCATTTTCCGCGCCTTGCTTGAGGCTACCGATCATCTGCTGGATTTCATCAGTAGACGCCTGCGTGCGTCGTGCCAGGGTGCGCACCTCATCCGCCACCACGGCAAACCCGCGCCCCATATCCCCGGCCCGCGCCGCTTCGATGGCGGCATTGAGTGCCAGCAGGTTGGTCTGCTCGGACACCCCGCGAATCACCGCCAGCACCGAGTCGATCGACGCCACTTGCTGCGCCAGCTCCCCCACCGCACCGGCGGCCACGCCAATCTCATCGGACATGCTTTCGATATGGCGGATCGAGCCGCCGACTACTTCCCGCGCCTGCAGGGCTTCATCCCGTGCGGTTTGCGAGGCCAGCGCGGCGTTGCCGGCGTTCTGCGCGATCTCCTGCACGGTCAGGCCCATTTCATGAACGGCGGTGGCGACCATGTCGGTCATCTCCTGCTGACGACCAGAGCGCTCGGCGGTGTTATCCACAACCTTGGCCACTTGGCCGACAGCCGTGCGCAAACGCTCACTGGTGGCCAACACTTCGCCAATCATTGCGCGCTGGCTGTCGAGGAATCGGTTGAAGCCCCGAGCCAGATCGCCCAACTCGTCGGCGCGACTGGAATCTAACCGGTGGGTCAAATCTCCACCACCGCTACCGATTGCTACCAGCGCGGCTGTTACTTGGCGAATCGGTCGCACCAAACCTTGCGCCAACCACACCACCAAAGCGAGGCACACCAGTGCCACCGCCAGACCAATGCCGCCGCTCATCCACATGGCTTTGCGCGCCTCGGCATAGATCTGCGATTGCGGCACTTCGGCCACCAGGGTCCAGCCCAGATCACGCAGAGGCAGGCTGAAGGCGAGGAAGTCTTCGCCGTCTCTTTGGAAGCCGCTGCTCACGGCAGCTTTTTGCCCCATGACGGCTTGTGCCGCCGAAGCACCGATCTGCTCCGAGAGGGTGCGCTTGCCACTGAACTGCGCTTCAGGATGCACCTGGATCAAACCGTCGGAACGCACGAGATAGACCTTGCCGCGCTCACCAAAGCTGAAGTTGTGGATCAACTCCGACAACTCTTTCATGCTCAAACCAAGCCCGGCCACGCCGACCACTTTGCCGGCCTGCTCGACCTTCAAGTCGATGAACAGCGCCAATTCTCCGGTGGCGCCATCGTTGTCGATATTCAGGGTGCGCGGCTGATGGCTGTCGAGGAAGGAATAAAACCAGGCATCGGCCGGTTTGGCCCGACTGAGGGTGCGGTCCAGGCCTTTTTCGGTGATGTAGTGATTGGATTCGGTGCCGATGATCAGCGCGGTGAAGGCCTTGTGTTCGGCGCGGATGCCTTCCAGATACTGCGCGAAGGCCGCCGTTTTGCCGCTGTCTTCACCCGAGGCCAGCCAGTCGCGGACCATCGTGTTGCTGGCGATGTCTTTGGCGGCGGTCAGCGGCTGGACGAGGATGCGCTCAATATCGTTGCGCGTCGCTTCGATGCTCGACGGCAGCGCTTGTTCGACCAGATAGCTCTGGGCGAGGCGGTTGACCACCAGGGTATAAATGCCAACCACGATCAGGATACTGACCAGCAGGGCGGTGCCCATGCTGAGAATCAGCTGCCATTGAATACTGCGTCGCCACAACTGCATGGAGCACCCCCAAAGAATAAGTGGCCGAAACAATGCAACAGCCGTGCCGATTGTATACAACCATATCGACAATCTATTCTTTGGTTGTGCGCAACTCCATCAGCCCTGATTGATGGTCTTGGCGATGGTTTCGACCGTGGCGCTGACTTGCTCTTGGTAACGGTCGAGTTCTTCCTGGTGCTGCTTCTTCATTTCGATCTGCTGCGAGCACAGATTCATCGCCGCCAGCACCAGCAAGCGGTCACCGATCAGCGTCGGGTATTTGCGCTTGGTGTCGTCCAGCGCAGCCTTGAGCATCATGGCTGCGTCCAGCAGGGTCTGTTCTTCCCCGGCCGGTGCCTTGATCGAGTAGTCCTCCCCGAGAATGGAGATGACCTTTACCCCTGCTGTGCCGTAATTCATGCGCTGACAGGACCTGCGTTGACGCGATCAACCAGGGCCTGGATGCGCGCTGCGGTGGCGCCGTGTTTCTCTTCCTGCTCCATCAGGTTCAGTTGCAGGCTTTCGTTTTCATCCTTGGCCTGAGCCAGTTCCGCAGACAGGGTCTGGTTGGTTTCCAGCAGAGTCTGGTTCTGTTGCACCAGGTCGCTGACGAGCTGTTCCAATTGGCTGAGGGATGCTTCCAACATTTTGATCTTCCAGGCGTTTTTCAAAGGGCGCGTACGATAAAGAAAAGTCATCACGGATGCCAGGGTTAAACCGGCGCAAGGCCTTGATTTTCCTGGCGGCCGACCGTTCTCGCGAGTTTAAAAGACTGTGATCTGCCGATCTGGTTCCTGCACTTCGTCGCTCAACCCCCTATGCGACAAATACGCGCAGCGCCTCAAGACTTTAGTCGTATGACCGATAAGTCATCCATACAGCCGTCTCAGCCCGCATGGATGCGGCCCTCCTCTGGTATCCGCCCCATGTCCCTTCGCAATATGAATATCGCCCCCCGGGCGTTCACCGGCTTCGCCCTGATCGGCGGCCTGATGCTGATTCTGGGTGTGTTCGCCTTGAACCAGATGAGCAAAATACGCGCAGCGGGCCAAGAAATTGCCACTGCCAGCGTGCCATCCATTAAGGCCCTCGACGAGTTCACTCAACTGACCCTGCGCCTGCGGGTGCTGTCGTACCGGTTGCTGATCAACCGCGAACCGGACGTGCAGCAAAAAACCATCGAGCTGTTCGAGCTGCGCAACAAGCAGATCGCCGACGCCCAGCGCGCCTACGAACCGTTGATCAATGGCCCGCAAGAGCGTGCGGCCTACGATCAGTACGTGCAGCTTCTGGCCCAGTACCGCCAACTCGAAGAGCGGATGAAAAGCCTGTCGCGCAACAATCAGGTCGATGAACTGCGGCAGATGCTCAACGCAGATTTGCTGAGTAACTCGGAAGCGGTGAACACCGCACTGGCGCGCCTGCTGGAGATCAACACCCAGCAAATCGCCGAAACTGATCAAGGCGCAGCCGATCAGTACGCGATATCGTTCAACCTGGTCGTGACCCTGTTGCTGATCGCCACCGGCCTGACCTTCCTGTTCGCCTGGTTGCTGACCGTCAGCATCACCAAGCCGATTGCCAAGGCACTCGACGCAGCGGAAACCATCGCCGAAGGCAACCTGACCCAGCCGATCCACGTTGACGGCAACGACGAAGCCGGCCGCTTGCTGGCGGCGATGGCCAAGATGCAATCGAAGCTGCGCGACACCCTGCAGCGGATTTCCGGCTCGGCCACGCAACTGGCGTCCGCTGCCGAAGAGCTGAACAGCGTCACCGACGAAAGCGCCCGTGGCCTGACCCAGCAGAACAACGAAATCGAACAGGCCGCCACGGCGGTCAACGAAATGACCAGCGCCGTTGAAGAAGTCGCACGCAACGCGGTCAGCACGTCGGAAGCGTCGAAAAACGCCACCACGTCCGCCGGCGACGGTCGCGACCTGGTGCAGGAAACCGTCAGCGCCATCGAACGCATGAGCGCCGATGTGCAGAGCACGGCGACCCTGATCGGTGATCTGGCCAACGAATCCCGTGACATCGGCAAGGTCCTGGACGTTATTCGTGGCTTGGCCGACCAGACCAACCTGTTGGCACTGAACGCTGCCATTGAAGCGGCACGCGCCGGTGAAGCCGGCCGTGGTTTTGCGGTAGTCGCCGATGAGGTGCGTGCGCTGGCCCATCGCACCCAACAGTCGACCAGCGAAATCGAGCGGATGATCGGCAGCATTCAGAGCGGCACCGAACACGCGGTGGACTCGATGCGCAACAGCACCGAACGCGCCGAGTCGACACTGAACATCGCCCGGGGCGCCGGGATGTCGCTGGACACCATCAACACCGCAATCGTCGAGATCAACGAGCGCAACCTGGTGATCGCCAGCGCCGCCGAAGAGCAGGCACAAGTGGCCCGCGAGGTGGATCGCAACCTGGTAAACATCCGCGACCTGTCGGTGCAATCGGCCACCGGCGCGAATCAGACCAGTGCGGCGAGCAACGAGCTGTCGCGTCTGGCGCTGGATTTGAACAACATGGTTGGGCGGTTCAGCCTCTGATTCACTCGACCAAAAGCAAAAGCACCCTCACCCCAGCCCTCTCCCAGAGGGAGAGGGAGCAGATACGGGGCTTTTCAAAATCTGAGTTCGACTTCGGACTTTCAGGTCGGCGTACCTCGCACAAACACCTCGATCAGCCCCCTCTCCCCCCGGGAGAGGGCTGGGGTGAGGGTGCTTTTCAAACCTGAGTTCGACTCAGAATTTTCAGGTCGATGGACCTCGCCCAGACACTTCGATCAGTCCCCTCTCCCCCCGGGAGAGGGCTAGGGTGAGGGCAGCCATCGCCAGCCGAACCCAAACCTCGAATCCCCCAGCGTAAAAAGCTTTTTGACAGCATCACATTTCAACAGGTTAGAATCGCTGGCACGCAGACTGCATGGTCAGTTTGTGCCCGTCTTTACGCTTCTGGAGTACTGCCTTTGAATGCGACGACCATCAACAGCCTGTTCTTGATCGGCGCGTTGCTGGTAGGTGCAAGCATTCTTGTCAGTTCCCTGTCTTCGCGTCTCGGCATTCCGATTCTGGTCATCATTCTTGCGGTCGGCATGGCCGCCGGGGTCGATGGCGGCGGGATCATTTTCGATAACTACCCGACCGCCTATCTGGTCGGCAACCTCGCCCTGGCAGTGATCCTGCTCGACGGTGGTTTGCGCACCCGGGTTTCAAGTTTCCGTGTGGCCTTGTGGCCGGCGCTGTCGCTGGCCACGGTCGGGGTATTGATCACCACCGGGCTGACCGGCATGGCGGCGGCGTGGCTGTTCGACCTCAATCTGATTCAAGGCCTGCTGATCGGCGCCATCGTCGGCTCCACGGACGCCGCAGCGGTGTTCTCGCTGCTCGGCGGCAAGGGACTCAACGAACGGGTGACCGCCAGCCTGGAAATCGAATCCGGCAGCAACGACCCGATGGCGGTGTTCCTCACCGTGACCCTGATCGACATGCTCGCCAGCGGCCAGACCGGCCTGCACTGGAGCCTGTTGACCCACCTGATCCGCGAGTTCGGCATCGGTGGCGTGATCGGCCTCGGTGGCGGCTGGCTGATGTTGCAACTGGTCAACCGGATCAACCTCGCCACCGGCCTGTACCCGATTCTGGTGATCGCTGGCGGTCTGGTGGTGTTCGCACTGACCAACGCCCTGCATGGCAGCGGCTTCCTCGCTGTTTATCTGTGTGGCCTGGTGATCGGCAACCGCCCGGTGCGCAGCCGTCACGGCATTCTGCACATGCTCGACGGCATGGCATGGCTGGCGCAAATCGGCATGTTCCTCGTGCTGGGGCTGCTGGTCACGCCGCATGATTTACTGCCGATCGCCCTGCCGGCGCTGGGTCTGGCGCTGTGGATGATTCTGTTCGCCCGGCCGCTGTCGGTGGTCGTCGGCCTGCTGCCGTTCAAGGCGTTCCACGGCCGCGAGAAAGCCTTTATTTCCTGGGTCGGCCTGCGTGGCGCGGTGCCGATCATTCTCGCGGTGTTCCCGTTGATGGCCGGGCTGCCGAATGCGCAGCTGTACTTCAACCTCGCGTTTTTCATCGTGCTGGTGTCGCTGCTGGTGCAGGGCACGAGCCTGCCGTGGGTGGCCAAGCTGTTGAAGGTGACGGTACCGCCGGAGCCGGCGCCGATCTCGCGTTCCGCACTGGAGGTGCACATCACCAGCGAGTGGGAGCTGTTCGTTTACAAGCTCGGCGCCGAGAAATGGTGCATCGGTTCGCCCCTGCGTGAACTGAAAATGCCCGAAGGCACACGCATCGCCGCCCTGTTTCGTGGCCAGCAACTGCTCCATCCGTCGGGTAGCACGGTGCTGGAAGTCGATGATTTGTTGTGTGTTATCGGCCATGAACACAACTTGCCGGCCCTCGGCAAACTGTTCAGCCAGGCACCGCAACGCGGTCTGGATCTGCGCTTCTTCGGCGACTTTGTACTCGAAGGAGACGCCCAGCTTAAAGCGGTTGCAGCGCTTTACGGGTTGCCGGCCGACGGCATCGATCCGGACATGACCCTCGGTGCGTTCATTGCCCACAAGGTTGGTGGTGCACCGATCGTCGGCGACCAGGTGGAGTGGAACAACACTCACTGGACAGTCGCGGTCATGGACGGGAACAAGATCGGCAAAGTGGGCGTCAGATTCCCCGAAGGAAGTCGCCCGGGTCCCGGTCTCTTCCTCTAAACTGCGTCCACTCTCACTTGCTTGACCGGTCTCTATGCCTACCCTGCGCTCTTTCTTTTTCGCGGCCCTGCTGGGCCTGAGTCTTTCCGTCGGGCCGCTGTATGCCGCCGAACCGCCGTCCAGCGAAGCCGTGCAGGCCAGCCTGGACAAACTCGCCGACAGCAAACTGCCGGACGCCGATAAAAAGACCCTGCAAACCGTCCTGCAGAACACGCTCAATCAGCTGAACAACCAGCGTGACTATGAACAGAAGCTGATCGACCTCAAACAGCAACTGGCAAGCGCGCCGAAGCAGACCGTCGAGAACACCCGCGAATTGACGCGCCTCAAGGCCTCCGCCGTGGTGCCGGTGGCGCAGCGCTTTCCCAAGGAATCGATCCAGCAGCTGGAACAGATCCTCACCGATCGTTCGACCCAGCAGAGCGATCTGCAAAAAGCCCTGGCCGACGCCAACAGCCTGATCATCACCGCGCAGACCCGCCCGGAGCGCGCCCAGGCGGAAATTTCCGCCAGCCAGACGCGCATCCAGCAGATCAACAACATCCTCAAGTCCGGCAAGGACGCGGGCAAAACCGTCAGCACCGAGCAACGCGATCAGTTGAACGCCGAACTGGCCGCCCTCAACGCGTTGATCCCGCTGCGTCGTCAGGAGCTGGCCGGCAACAGCCAGTTGCAGGATCTGGGCAACAGCCAGCATGACCTGCTCTCGGAGAAATCCGACCGCCTCGACCGCGAGATTCAGGAACTGCAAACCCTGATCAACCAGAAGCGTCTGGCGCAGTCCCAGGAGACCGTTACCCAGCAGTCGATCGAAGCGCAGAAAGCCGGCGGCAGCAGCCTGCTCGCCAGCGAAAGCACGGCCAACCTCAAGCTCTCCGACTACCTGCTGAAAAGCACCGACCGTCTCAACGAAGTCACCCAGCAGAACCTGCAAACCAAACAGCAACTCGACAGCCTGACCCAGAGCGACTCGGCCCTGGATGAACAGATCAACGTGCTCAAGGGCAGTCTGCTGCTGTCGAAGATTCTTTATAAACAGAAGCAGGCCCTGCCGCGCCTCAAGGTCGATCGTGACCTGGCCGACCAGATCGCCGACATTCGCCTGTATCAGTTCGAAGTCAGCCAGCAGCGTGAGCTGCTGAGCAACCCGGCGACCTACGTCGACAACCTGCTCTCCACCCAGCCGCCGGAGCAAGTCACCCCGCAACTGCGCAAGAGCCTGCTGGACCTGGCCAACACCCGCGCCGACCTGCTGGAACGACTGAACCGCGAACTGAGCGCGGTGCTCAACGAATCAATCACCCTGCAACTCAACCAGAAGCAACTGCTGAGCACTGCCCAAAGCCTGCGCGCAACCCTCGATGAGCAGATGTTCTGGATTCCCAGCAACAAGCCGCTGGACGTGGAATGGATGCGCGGCGTGCCGGAGCGGCTCAAACGCCAGATCGACACCCTGCCGCTGGCCTCGAGCCTGAGCGAGCTGACCGACGGCCTGACCCAGCGTCCGCTGCTGTTCCTGCCGCTGGCATTGCTGATCGGCGCGCTGCTGTGGCGGCGCAAGGCGCTGTATGCGCGGTTGAACAAGGTTCACCAGGACATCGGTCACTTCAAGCGTGACAGCCAGTGGCACACCCCGCAGGCGATCCTGATCAATATTCTGCTGGCGATGCCCGTCGCCCTTGGCCTGGCCCTGTGCGGACTGGCCCTGCAGATCGACGCCCGCGGACAAAACGCCAACATGGGCGCGGCGCTGCTGCAAATGGGTCAGGCATGGCTGGTGTTCTACACCGCCTACCGGATTCTCTCGCCAGGTGGCGTGGCAGAGTTGCACTTCCGCTGGGAAAAACCCCAGGTCGAATTCCTCCAGGGCTGGATCCGTCGCCTCGGACTGGTGGTCATGGCGCTGGTGACCGTAGTCGCCGTGGCCGAACTGCAACCGGCCGCACTGGCTGACGACGTCCTCGGCATGCCGGTGGTGCTGACCTGCTACGCCCTGATGGCCTGGCTGCTCAGCCGTCTGCTGATCAGCAGCCCGGCCCACGAAAATACTTCGTTGTTCCGCAAGGCCGTGGGCGTGATGTTCACCTTGCTGCCGATCGCCCTGTTCGTCGCGGTGTGCTTCGGCTACTACTACACCGCGCTGAAACTCAGCGACCGCTTGATCAACACCCTGTACCTGCTGATGTTCTGGCTGGTGATCGAAGCCACCTTCGTCCGGGGTCTGGCGGTTGCCGCCCGACGTCTGGCCTACCAGCGCGCCCTGGCCAAACGTCAGGCGGCAAAAGAGGCCGGCGACGGCGAAGCCGTGATCGAAGAACCGACACTGGACATCGAGAAGGTCAACGAACAGTCCCTGCGCCTGATCCGTCTGGCCCTGCTCGGCGGCTTCATCGCGGCGCTGTACTGGGTCTGGTCGGACCTGATTTCGGTGTTCTCGTACCTCGACAACATCACCCTCTACGAATACACCAGCGGCACCGGCGCCAACATGAGCATGGTGCCGATCAGCATCGGCGACATGCTCGGCGCGCTGATCATCATCGGCATCACCTTCGCCCTCGCGCGCAACCTGCCGGGCCTGCTGGAAGTGTTCGTGCTGTCGAAACTCAATCTGGCCCAGGGCAGTGCCTACGCGACCACCACGTTGCTGTCGTATGTGATCGCCGGCGTCGGTTTCGTCTCGACCCTGTCGACCCTCGGCGTGAGCTGGGACAAGTTGCAATGGCTGGTGGCGGCGCTGTCGGTCGGCCTCGGTTTCGGCATGCAGGAGATCTTCGCCAACTTTATCTCCGGCATCATGATCCTGTTCGAACGCCCGGTGCGGATCGGTGACACCATCACCATCGGCAACCTGTCGGGCACGGTCAGCAAGATCCGCATCCGCGCCACGACCATCACCGACTTCGACCGCAAGGACATCATTGTCCCGAACAAGACGTTCATCACCGGGCAACTGATCAATTGGTCGCTGACCGACACCATCACCCGCGTCACCCTGAAACTGGGTGTCGACTACGGCTCCGACCTGGATCTGGTCAAGGAACTGCTGCTCAAGGCTGCCCGGGAAAACCCGCGCGTGCTCAAGGAGCCCGAGCCGCACGTGTACTTCCTCAACTTCGGCGAAAGCACTCTCGATCACGAGTTGCGCATGCACGTGCGTGACCTGGGCGACCGCAACCCGGTGCTTGATGAGGTCAACCGCTTCATCAACCGCGAGTTCAAGAAGCAGCACATCAACATCTCGTTCCGCCAGATGGAGGTTTATCTGAAGAACCTTCACGGTCAGGAATACAAGATGGTGCCGATCGAGCCAGAAACGAAAACCATCGTGCCCATCGCCGACGATCAGAAACCGCTGCAAGAGCCGCCGCCGGCCAAACTCGACTAACCGGCCTATTCCCAGCAGAATGCTCGGACATTCTGCTGGAGCCGGCCCTTGAAAGCCCTCGACGAACTGACCTTCGACAATCGCTTCGCCCGCCTGGGCGACGCGTTCTCCGCCCACGTGCTGCCCGAGCCGATCGACAATCCGCGTCTGGTCGTCGCCAGCCCGGCGGCCCTCACCTTGCTGGATCTCGACCCGGCGAGCGCCGAAACCGAGGAGTTCGCCGAACTGTTTGGCGGCCACAAGTTGTGGGCCGATGCCGAGCCGCGGGCGATGGTCTATTCCGGGCATCAGTTCGGCGGCTACACACCGCAACTGGGTGACGGTCGTGGCTTGTTGCTCGGCGAGGTCTACAACAGCGCTGGTGAGCACTGGGACTTGCACCTGAAGGGCGCCGGACAGACGCCGTTTTCACGCATGGGGGACGGTCGCGCCGTTCTGCGTTCATCAATCCGCGAGTTCCTCGCCTCCGAAGCGCTGCACGCGCTGAACATCCCGTCTTCGCGGGCCGCCTGCGTGATCGGTTCCGACACCCCGGTGTGGCGCGAGAAACAGGAACGTGCGGCGATGGTCCTGCGTCTGGCACCGAGCCATGTGCGCTTCGGCCACTTCGAATATTTCTACTACACCAAGCGTCCCGAGCAGCAGAAGCAACTCGGCGAGCACGTGTTGGCGATGCACTTCCCCGAGTGCCTGGAACAACCGGAGCCGTATCTGGCGATGTTCCGCGAGATCGTCGAGCGCAATGCCGCACTGATCGCCAAGTGGCAGGCCTACGGCTTCTGCCACGGCGTGATGAACACCGACAACATGTCGATCCTCGGCATCACCTTCGACTTCGGCCCGTTCGCGTTCCTCGATGATTTCGACGCCCACTTCATCTGCAACCATTCCGATGATCAGGGCCGCTACTCGTTCAGCAACCAGGTGCCGGTCGGCCAGTGGAACCTCAGCGCGCTGGCCCAGGCGTTGACGCCGTTCATCAGCGTCGAAGCCCTGCGCGAAACCCTCGGCCTGTACTTGCCCTTGTTCCAGGCGCATTACCTTGACCTGATGCGCCGCCGCCTCGGCTTTACCACGGCGGAAGAGGACGACCAACAGCTGCTGGAGAACCTGCTGCAACTGATGCAGAACAGCGGCGTCGATTACACGCTGTTCTTCCGCCGTCTCGGTGAAGAACCCGCCGAACAGGCCGTCGCCCGTTTGCGCGATGATTTCGTCGACATCAAGGGCTTTGACGCCTGGGGCGAACGCTACGTCGCCCGGGTCGCCCGCGACGGTGACACCGATCAGGCACAGCGCCGCACGCGAATGCACGCGGTCAATCCGCTGTACATCCTGCGCAATTATCTGGCGCAAAAAGCCATTGATGCGGCGGAGCAAGGCGATTACTCAGAAGTGCGCCGGCTGCATGCGGTGCTGAGCAAACCGTTTGAACAGCAGCCGGGGATGGAGGGTTATGCCGAGCGGCCGCCGGAGTGGGGCAAGCATCTGGAGATCAGTTGTTCGTCTTGAGTCGGTCTAGATAAACACGTCTACAGGCACCTTGAAGTGGTCCGCCAACCAGCGGACCTGCCGCAGGTTCAACTTGCGCTTGCCGTTCAGAATTTCTGAAACGACAGATTGAGTACCAACACCCGGCAGGTCGCTCTGGGTCAGTCCATGTTCGCGCATCATGTAGCCGAGGACCTCTTCGCCACTTGCCTCGGCCATGGGGTGATGTGTGCGATCCCATTCCGCAATCCAGTCACTGATGATCTCCGCCAGACTCGTGAGTGGATGCGACTCGTCATCGCCGGTTATTTCGAGGATCTCGTCGACTGCATATCGCAAATTGCGATAATGCAAGACAGACCAACGGCCACGCCGGTACGTCTTGGCCCAGGTCTTACGTTGAAAGCCGCATGATTGAAAATGTGAACAAACGCCTCCAACTAGGTGTTATCAGCTCACTTGCGGAATGCCCTCATGACCAACCCACTCCTCATCCCCTGCCCCTCCTGCAACGGCCTCAACCGCATCCCGGCCGAGCGCCTCGCGGACCAGCCAAAATGCGGGCGCTGCAAATCCGCCGTACTGCTGAGCAAGCCGTTCGAACTCAAGCAAGGCGACTACGCCAGCCAGATCAAGGGTGATCTGCCGCTGCTGGTGGACGTGTGGGCGGACTGGTGCGGGCCGTGCAAGTCGTTTGCACCGGTGTTCGAGCAGGCGGCGGCGCAGTTGGCGGGCAAGTGCCGGCTGGCCAAGCTGGACAGTGAGGCCAATCAGCAACTGTCGGCGCAGTTGGGGATTCGTTCGATTCCGAGCCTGATTCTATTCAGGAACGGTCGGGAAGTAGCGCGGCAGAGCGGCGCGTTTCCATTGCCGCAGTTGATGGCGTGGCTGCATAGCCAAGGCATCTGATACACCGTAAACCAAATTGTAGGAGTGAGCCTGCTCGCGATTGGGTTCTGTCAGTCCACTCAAGTGTTGGCTGAAAGGACCCCATCGCGAGCAGGCTCATTCCTACAGGGGATCTGCGTAGCCCAAGAGATCAGTGGTCTTCGAGCAAGTTGTGCAGCTCAACGAACTGCTGCGTCAGTTTGTGTTTCGGGTCGAGGTGAATCAGCGGCATGCTGGCCTGGTGCGATTCGCGCATGCGTACCGAACTGCTCAGATACACCGGCAACACCGGTAAACCTTCGGCAATCAACTCATCGAGAATCTGCTGGGGCAGGCTCGCCCGGGCCTGGAATTGGTTGACGACGATGCCTTCGACCTCCAGGCCTTCATTGTGGTCGTCTTTCAGCTCTTCGATTTCCGCGATCAGCCCGTATAGCGCCTGACGCGAGAAACTGTCGCAATCGAAGGGGATCAGCACGCGATCCGCAGCAATCAGCGCCGATACCGCGTAGAAGTTCAGCGCCGGTGGCGTATCGAGGTAGATCCGGTCGTAATCCTCGGACAATTCATCCAGCAACTTACGCAGCTTGTTGATCTTGTGCTTGGCCTCGAGCTTGGGCTGCAGGTCGGCCAGTTCAGCGGTGGCGGTGATGATATGCAGATTATCGAACGGGGTTTCGTAGATGTCGGCCTGATTCTTTTTCGAAAACGGCCCCGATGACAGCGTCTGCTTGAAGAAATCGGCAATGCCCATCGGGATGTCGTCGCCGGTGAGCCCTGTCAGATATTGAGTGGAGTTGGCCTGGGCATCGAGATCCACCAACAGCGTGCGATAACCCTCGCTGGCGCTGACCGCCGCCAGATTGCAGGCAATGCTGGATTTGCCCACGCCACCTTTCTGATTGAACACCACGCGCCGCATGACAAAACCTCCGTGTATCAAAGAATGACCGAGTGTAGATGCCTGCGCCCTCGCTTCGCTACCTTCACCGACACGGACTACAGCGCCTGGTGACAATATCCGCGTGCAGACGGGGCAAAAGCGGCCTTTGATCGCCGAGATACCTGACAGACAAGAGGCTGACCAACTGGAAAATGGACCCCTTGACGCCGCTTAGCACGTCCTTGAGCAAGGCACTCATCCGCCACGGCTCCAACTGCATGGGAGCGGGCTTGCTCACCAAGCGGCCAGCCGCCATTACCCAATTGAAGGCTCAACCTTGCGCGTGAGCAGGTCGACAAACGCCTTGGCCATCGGCGATTTCTGGTCCTTGCGCTGCACCAGCCACACCGCCGACACCGCCTCCGGATCAAGCAGCGGTCGATAGACCACGCCTTCAATGCGCATCCGCTGATAGGACGCCGGCAACACCGAAACCCCCAGCCCCGCCGCGACCAGACCGATGATGGTCATCGCCTCTCCGGCCTCTTGGGCGAAGTGCGGGCTGAATCCGGCATCACGCGCCAGACTCAGCAGTTGCGCATACAGCCCGCTGCCGTAGCTGCGCGGAAAGAACACGAACGGCTCCAGCGCCAGCGCCGAAAGGAAAAGCCCTTCCTCGCTGCCCTGCGCCAGCGGATGTTTGGAGCCAAGCACCGCCACCAGCGGCTCACGCATCAGCTCCACCACACTCAGCGAATCCGGCAGGCCCAGCGGACGCATGATGCCGACCTCGATCGACTCATCCACCAGCCCTTCGGCGACTTGCGTGCTGCTCATCTCACGAAGGTTAAGGTGCACCGCCGGAAAACGCTGGCGAAAGGCAAAGATCGCCTGGGGAATCGTCGAGTTGAACGGCGCCGATGAGGTAAAGCCGATCTTCAATTCGCCCAGCTCCCCCAATTGCGCACGTCTTGCGACATCCGCCGCTTTGTCGACCTGCGCCAGCACCAGCCGCGCTTCCTCCAGAAACAATCTGCCGGCTTCGCTCAGTTCGACCCGACGATTGGTCCGCTCGAACAATCGTGCACCGACCTCTTGTTCCAGCGCCTGAATCTGCTGGCTCAGCGGTGGCTGGGAAATACCCAGCACCTGTGCCGCGCGGCCGAAATGCAGCTCTTCGGCAACGGCGATGAAGTAGCGCAGGTGACGCAATTCCATGAACACCTCATTAGGTCGTTAAAGCTATCAAACAGGTCGAACAATATATTGGATAGAAACATTAGCCAGCTATATGATTTTTTCATTGCCTGCCTGGCCGTGCACCCCGAGGTCTGATGTGAAAACTGCTGTCGCACCCCTTGCCCACGAAGTCCCGCCTGCTGCGGCGGACGATGTCGTCGCCGAACTGCAAGAGATCTACATCGAAAAAGGCACGCCGATGTTCATGCGCACGGTACTGGCGCTGTTCAGCGGCGGGTTCGCGACCTTTGCCCTGCTGTACTGCGTGCAGCCAATGATGCCGCTGCTGTCCCACGAATACGGGATCAACGCGGCACAGAGCAGCCTGATTCTTTCGGTGGCCACCGGCATGCTCGCCATCGGCCTGCTGATCACCGGACCGATCTCTGATCGGGTCGGGCGCAAACCGGTGATGGTGACTGCGCTGTTCGCAGCGGCGCTGTGCACCATGGCCAGTGCAATGATGCCGAGTTGGGAAGGTGTGCTGATCATGCGCGCGCTGATCGGGCTGTCGCTCAGCGGACTGGCAGCGGTGGCGATGACTTATTTGAGTGAAGAGATCCATCCGCAACACATAGGCCTGGCGATGGGTTTGTACATCGGCGGCAACGCGATTGGCGGGATGAGCGGGCGGTTGATCACCGGGGTATTGATCGACTTCGTCAGCTGGCACACGGCGATGCTGGTGATTGGCGGTCTGGCGTTGATCGCGGCGGCGGTGTTCTGGAAGATCCTCCCCGAGTCGCGCAACTTCCGCTCGCGCTCGCTGCACCCGCGCAGTTTGCTCGACGGCTTCACCATGCATTTTCGCGATGCCGGTCTGCCGCTGCTGTTTCTTGAAGCATTCGTGCTGATGGGCGCGTTCGTCACGCTGTTCAACTACATTGGCTATCGCTTGCTGGCCGCGCCGTACAACCTAGATCAGGTGTTCGTTGGATTGTTGTCGGTGGTGTATCTGTCGGGCATCTACAGTTCGGCGAAAATCGGTTCACTCGCGGACAAACTGGGGCGGCGCAAAGTGTTGTGGGCGACGATTGCGCTGATGTTTGCCGGCCTTGCCTTGACGATGTTTACGCCGCTGTTGCTGGTGATTGTCGGCATGTTGATTTTCACCTTTGGCTTCTTTGGCGCGCACTCGGTGGCGAGTAGCTGGATCGGCCGACGCGCGACCAAGGCCAAGGGGCAGGCGTCGTCGTTGTATCTGTTCAGTTATTACGCGGGGTCGAGCATTGCCGGGACGGCAGGCGGGGTGTTCTGGCATTTGGGTGGCTGGAACGGGATTGGTCTGTTTATAGGCTCACTGTTGCTGATCGCGCTACTGGTGGCGTTGAAGCTGGCGAAGTTGCCGCCGCTCGGCGGTGTAAAAGCCTGACACAAAACCCAATGTGGGAGCGAGCTTGCTCGCGAAGGCGTTGTGTCAGTTGATGCAAAAGTTGCTGATCCACCGCTTTCGCGAGCAAGCTCGCTCCCACATTTCATCTGTGTCCGACGTTGAATCGTGGAAACAAAAACGCCCGGCATAAGCCGGGCGTTTTTTATGGTGTGGCGATCACTCGTGATACTGCGCCGACAGCTCATGCACCGCGCGCAGGAACGCACCGGCATGTTCCGGATCAACCTCTGGCGTGATGCCATGGCCAAGGTTGAACACATGCCCACTGCCCTTGCCGTAGCTGGCCAAGATGCGCCCGACTTCAGTGCGGATCGCTTCCGGTTTGGCGTACAGCACGGTCGGGTCCATGTTGCCTTGCAGTGCGACCTTGTCGCCGACGCGGGCGCGGGCGTTGCCGATGTCGCAGGTCCAGTCCAGGCCCAGGGCGTCAGCGCCGGCCTCGGCGATGCTTTCCAGCCACAGGCCGCCGTTCTTGGTGAAGAGGATCACCGGCACCTTGCGACCGTCGTGTTCGCGGATCAGGCCGCTGACGATTTTCTTCATGTAGGCCAGCGAGAACTCTTGATACGCCGCCGCCGACAGATTGCCGCCCCAGGTGTCGAAGATCTGCACCGCTTGCGCGCCGGCCATGATCTGGCCGTTGAGGTACGAGGTCACCGACTGCGCCAGCTTATCCAGCAGCAAGTGCATGGCTTGCGGGTTGTCGTAGAGCATCGCTTTGGTCTTGCGGAAGTCTTTCGACGAGCCGCCTTCAACCATGTACGTCGCCAGGGTCCACGGGCTGCCGGAGAAACCGATCAGCGGCACGCGCCCGTTCAGCTCACGACGGATGGTGCTGACCGCGTCCATCACGTAGCCGAGGTCCTTGTGCGGATCAGGGATCGGTAGCGCTTCGATGTCCGCCAGGGTGCTGACGACTTTCTTGAAACGCGGCCCTTCACCAGTCTCGAAGTACAGGCCCTGGCCCATCGCATCGGGAATAGTGAGGATGTCGGAAAACAGGATCGCCGCGTCCAGTTGCGGATAGCGGTCGAGCGGTTGCAGGGTGACTTCGCAGGCGAATTCCGGATTCATGCACAGGCTCATGAAGTCACCGGCGTGGGCACGGCTGGCGCGGTATTCCGGCAGGTAGCGGCCGGCCTGGCGCATCATCCACACCGGGGTGACGTCAACGGGTTGCTTGAGCAGGGCGCGGAGGAAACGGTCGTTCTTCAGGGCAGTCATGTCGGCATCCGGAAAAAAAGTGCGGGCATTTTCTCAGAGCGCGACGCAAAAGGCACGGATGCAGGTCAGCCTTTTGTCTATCGGGTCAATTTATTGCGTTGGAAATGCGTTCTCAGCAACACCGAGAAACAACTGTGGGAGCGAGCTTGCTCGCGAAGAGGGCTTCACATTCAACATTGCTGTTGGCTGATCCACCGCTTTCGCGAGCAAGCTCGCTCCCACAGGGTTATTGCTTTTGACTCAGGATCCGGGTTTAGACGCCCAGGTAATCGAGGATCCCTTCGGCGGCATTGCGGCCTTCGAAGATCGCCGTCACCACCAGGTCGGAACCGCGCACCATGTCGCCACCGGCAAAGATTTTCGGATTGCTGGTCTGGTGCTTGTACTGACCTTGCTCAGGCGCCACAACGCGGCCCTGGCTGTCGGTCTGGATCTCGAACTGCTCGAACCACGGCGCCGGGCTAGGGCGGAAGCCGAAAGCGATAACCACGGCGTCCGCCGGGATGATCTCTTCGGAACCCGGGATCGGCTCTGGGCTGCGACGGCCACGGGCATCCGGTTCGCCGAGACGGGTCTCGACCACCTTCACGCCTTCGACCTTGTCTTCACCGACAATGGCGATCGGCTGGCGGTTGTAGAGGAATTTCACGCCTTCTTCCTTGGCGTTCTTCACCTCTTTGCGCGAGCCGGGCATGTTCGCTTCGTCACGACGATACGCGCAGGTCACCGACTTGGCGCCCTGACGGATCGACGTACGGTTGCAGTCCATCGCCGTGTCGCCGCCGCCCAGCACCACAACCTTTTTGCCTTTCATGTCGACGAAATCTTCCGGCGACTTTTCAAAGCCCAGGTTGCGATTGACGTTGGCGATCAGGAAGTCCAGTGCGTCATAGACGCCCGGCAGGTCCTCACCGGCAAAACCGCCCTTCATGTAGGTGTAGGTGCCCATGCCCATGAACACTGCATCGTATTCGGCGAGCAGTTGTTCCATGGTCACGTCTTTACCGACTTCGGTGTTCAGACGGAACTCGATGCCCATGCCAGTGAAGACTTCGCGACGATTGCTCAGCACGGTCTTCTCCAGCTTGAACTCGGGGATGCCGAAGGTCAGCAGACCGCCGATTTCCGGGTTCTTGTCGAACACCACCGGGGTTACGCCGCCACGCACCAGCACGTCGGCACAACCGAGGCCCGCCGGGCCCGCGCCGATGATCGCGACACGCTTGCCGGTCGGTTTGACCTTGGACATGTCCGGGCGCCAGCCCATGGCGAACGCGGTGTCGGTGATGTACTTCTCGACCGAACCGATGGTTACCGCACCGAAACCGTCGTTGAGGGTGCAGGCACCCTCGCACAGACGATCCTGTGGGCACACCCGGCCGCAGACTTCCGGCAGGGTGTTGGTCTGGTGCGACAGCTCGGCGGCCTGCAGGATGTTGCCCTCGGCGACCAGCTTCAGCCAGTTGGGAATGAAGTTGTGCACCGGGCACTTCCATTCGCAATACGGGTTGCCGCAACCCAGGCAGCGGTGGGCCTGATCGGCCGACTGCTGGGGTTTGAACGGTTCGTAGATTTCGACGAACTCTTTCTTGCGTTGACGCAACAGTTTCTTCTTCGGATCTTTGCGCCCGACATCGATGAACTGGAAGTCGTTATTCAGACGTTCAGCCATTGTTAAAACCTCATCAAACTCTTCAGGCGCATATCACTGCGGGTTGGCACGAGTGCTGGAAAGCAACGATTTCAGGTTGGCAGCCTTCGGCTTGACCAGCCAGAAACGGCGCAAGTAGTCATCGAGGTTTTCGGCGAGTTCACGACCCCACTCGCTGTCGGTTTCGGTGACGTACTCGTTCAGCACGTTTTGCAGGTGGCTGCGATAGGCTTCCATCGCCTCGCCGCTGATCCGCTGGATTTCCACCAGTTCGTGGTTGACCCGGTCAACGAAGGTGTTGTCCTGGTCGAGCACGTAGGCGAAACCACCGGTCATGCCAGAGCCGAAGTTGTAACCGGTCTTGCCCAGAACGCAGACAAAACCACCGGTCATGTACTCGCAGCAGTGATCGCCAGTGCCTTCCACAACCGTGTGGGCACCGGAGTTACGCACGGCAAAACGCTCGCCTGCGGTGCCGGCGGCGAACAGCTTGCCGCCCGTGGCGCCGTACAGGCAGGTGTTGCCGATGATGGCGCTTTCCTGAGTCTTATAAACGCTGCCCTTCGGCGGCACGATGGTCAGCTTGCCACCGGTCATGCCTTTGCCGACGTAGTCGTTGGCATCGCCTTCGAGGTACATGTTCAGACCGCCGGCGTTCCACACGCCGAAGCTCTGCCCGGCAGTGCCCTTGAAGCGGAAGGTGATTGGCGCTTTCGCCATGCCCTGGTTGCCGTGCTTGCGGGCGATTTCGCCGGAGATCCGTGCGCCGATCGAACGGTCGCAGTTGCAGATATCCAGGTCGAACTCGGCACCACTGAGGTCGTTGATTGCCGACGAGGCCATCTCGACCATTTTTTCGGCCAGCAGGCCCTGGTCGAATGGCGGGTTGCGTTCAACGCCGCAGAACTGCGGTTTGTCCGCCGGGATGTGATCGCTGCCCAGCAGCGGGGTCAGGTCCAGGTGATGTTGCTTGGCGGTCTGGCCTTCGAGGATTTCCAGCAGATCAGTGCGACCGATCAGTTCTTCGAGGGAGCGCACACCAAGCTTGGCCAGCCACTCACGTGTTTCTTCGGCGACGTAGGTGAAGAAATTCACCACCATGTCGACGGTGCCGATGTAGTGATCCTTGCGCAGCTTCTCGTTCTGCGTCGCGACGCCAGTGGCGCAGTTGTTCAGGTGGCAGATGCGCAGGTATTTGCAGCCCAGGGCGATCATCGGCGCAGTACCGAAGCCGAAGCTTTCGGCGCCGAGGATGGCAGCCTTGATCACGTCGAGGCCGGTTTTCAGGCCGCCGTCGGTCTGCACCCGGACTTTGCCGCGCAGGTCGTTGCCGCGCAGAGTCTGGTGGGTTTCAGCCAGACCGAGTTCCCACGGAGCGCCAGCGTATTTGATCGAGGTCAGCGGCGAAGCGCCGGTGCCACCGTCGTAGCCGGAGATGGTGATCAGGTCCGCGTAGGCCTTGGCCACACCGGCGGCGATGGTGCCGACGCCCGCTTCAGCCACGAGTTTCACCGACACCAGTGCCTTCGGGTTGACCTGTTTCAGGTCAAAGATCAGCTGCGACAAGTCTTCGATCGAATAGATGTCGTGGTGCGGCGGCGGCGAAATCAGGGTCACGCCCGGCACTGCATAACGCAGCTTGGCGATCAGCCCGTTCACTTTGCCGCCCGGCAGTTGCCCGCCTTCGCCCGGTTTGGCGCCTTGGGCGACCTTGATCTGCAGCACTTCAGCGTTGACCAGGTATTCCGGGGTCACGCCGAAACGGCCAGTCGCGACCTGCTTGATTTTCGAGCTCTTGATGGTGCCGTAGCGCGCCGGATCTTCGCCGCCTTCGCCGGAGTTGGAACGCGCGCCGAGGCGGTTCATGGCTTCGGCCAGCGCTTCGTGCGCTTCCGGCGACAGGGCGCCCAGCGAGATACCGGCGGAGTCAAAGCGCTTGAGCACCGATTCCAGTGGTTCGATTTCACTGATGTCCAGCGGTGTGTCGAGGGTCTTGACCTTGAACAGGTCACGGATCATCGACACCGGACGGTTGTCCACCAGCGAGGTGTATTCCTTGAACTTGGCGTAGTCGCCCTGCTGCACAGCGGCTTGCAGGGTGTTGACCACGTCCGGGTTGTACGCGTGATATTCACCACCGTGAACGAACTTCAGCAGACCGCCCTGCTGGATCGGCTTGCGCGGACTCCAGGCTTCGGTGGCCAGTGCTTTCTGTTCGGCTTCGATGTCGACGAAACGCGCACCCTTGATGCGGCTCGGCACGCCACGGAAGCTCAGCTCGCAGACTTCTTCGGACAGGCCGATGGCCTCGAACAGCTGCGCACCACGGTACGAAGCGATGGTCGAGATGCCCATCTTCGACAGGATCTTCAGCAGGCCTTTGGTGATGCCTTTACGGTAGTTCTTGAACACCTCGTAGAGGTCGCCCAGCACTTCACCGGTACGGATCAGGTCACCCAGCACTTCGTAGGCGAGGAACGGATACACCGCCGAGGCGCCGAAACCGATCAGCACCGCGAAGTGATGCGGGTCACGGGCGGTGGCGGTTTCAACGAGGATGTTGGAATCGCAGCGCAGGCCTTTTTCGGTCAGGCGGTGGTGCACCGCGCCGGTGGCCAGCGAGGCATGGATCGGCAGTTTGCCCGGCGCGATATGACGGTCGCTCAGGACGATCTGGGTCCGGCCGGCGCGCACGGCTTCTTCGGCCTGATCGGCGACGTTGCGGATCGCCGCTTCGAGGCCGACGCTTTCCTCGTAGTTGAGGTCGATGATCTGCCGCTCGAAACCCGGACGGTCGAGGTTCATCAGCGAGCGCCACTTGGCCGGCGAGATCACTGGCGAGCTGAGGATCACGCGCGAGGCGTGTTCCGGCGATTCCTGGAAAATGTTGCGCTCGGCACCGAGGCAGATTTCCAGCGACATCACGATCGCTTCCCGCAGCGGGTCGATCGGCGGGTTGGTGACCTGCGCGAACTGCTGGCGGAAGTAGTCGTACGGCGTGCGCACACGTTGCGACAGCACGGCCATCGGCGTGTCGTCGCCCATCGAGCCCACGGCTTCGTAGCCTTGTTCGCCGAGCGGACGCAGGACCTGATCGCGCTCCTCGAACGTGACCTGATACATCTTCATGTATTGCTTGAGCTGATCGACGTCGTAGAACGCCGAACCGTGGTCGTTGTCTTCCATGGTTGCCTGAATACGCAGGGCATTCTTGCGCAGCCATTGCTTGTACGGATGACGGGACTTCAGACGGTTGTCGATCGCATCGGTGTCGAGGATCTGCCCGGTTTCGGTGTCCACGGCGAAGATCTGGCCAGGGCCGACACGACCTTTGGCAATCACGTCTTCCGGTTTGTAGTCCCACACGCCGATTTCCGAGGCGAGGGTGATGAAACCGTTCTGGGTGGTGACCCAGCGCGCCGGACGCAGACCGTTACGGTCGAGCAGGCACACCGCGTAGCGACCGTCGGTCATGACCACGCCGGCCGGGCCGTCCCACGGCTCCATGTGCATCGAGTTGTACTCGTAGAACGCACGCAGGTCCGGGTCCATGGTTTCAACGTTCTGCCACGCCGGCGGAATGATCATCCGCACGCCACGGAACAGGTCGATGCCACCGGTGACCATCAGTTCGAGCATGTTGTCCATGCTCGAGGAGTCGGAACCGACACGGTTGACCAGCGGGCCGAGCTCTTCCAGATCCATCAGATCGTTGGTGAACTTGGTCCGACGGGCCTGGGCCCAGTTGCGGTTACCGGTAATGGTGTTGATCTCGCCGTTGTGGGCGAGGAAGCGGAATGGCTGAGCCAGCGGCCATTTCGGCAGGGTGTTGGTGGAGAAGCGCTGGTGGAACACGCAGATTGCGGTTTGCAGGCGCTCGTCACTCAGGTCTGGATAAAACGCGGCCAGGTCGGCCGGCATCATCAGGCCTTTATAGATGATGGTCTTGTGCGAAAAGCTGCAGATGTAGTGGTCGGTGTCGGCGGCGTTGGCCACCGACGAACGACGACGGGCACTGAACAGCTTGACCGCCATGTCCTGATCGCTCAGGCCTTCGCCGCCGATGTACACCTGCTCGATCTGTGGCAGACGCTCAAGGGCCAGGCGGCCGAGGACGCTGGTGTCGATTGGCACTTTGCGCCAGCCGATCAGTTGCAGGCCTTCAGCGAGGATCTCGCGATTCATGTTCTCGCGAGCGGCTTCGGCCTTGACCGGATCCTGGTTGAAGAAAACCATGCCCACCGCGTATTGCTTGGGCAACTCGACACTGAAGGCTTCCTGGGCAATGGCTCGCAGGAACGCATCAGGTTTTTGAATCAGCAGACCGCAACCGTCACCGGTCTTGCCGTCGGCATTAATCCCACCGCGGTGGGTCATGCAGGTCAGGGCCTCGATGGCCGTTTGCAAAAGGGTATGACTGGGTTCGCCCTGCATATGGGCTATCAGGCCGAAACCGCAGTTATCCTTGAATTCATCTGGTTGGTACAGACCTGCTTTCATAGACACTTTCTCACCAGGCTGCCTCTTTTCGAGGCAAATTTCTTTTCAATTCAACCACTTGCATCCTGCGCCGAACGTACGCCGGCTTAGCGGGGGCAAAAGGGTGGTCATTGTACACAGCGACACAGAGGCTCACAAATTTGACGACGAAATGTCGCAAATTCATGTCGCATTTGTGAAAGGTTTAAAGCGATCTGCTGTGCTAGTCAAAACTTTTTTAATTTTGACCGCAACGACTCAAAGACTACTGTGACGCAGACACCACAAGGCACGCGACCTGGAAGGAAGCGCGCACTCGTAGAAATTTTGAGGTGCTTGGAGAGGCGGCCTGGGTAAGGCCGCCGAATCTTCAGCGAGTTGTTGCCAGTTCCTGTTGGACGCTGGCGACAGTGCGAGGCCAAGGTTTACCAGCCTGAACCTTCGCTGGCAAGGCCTTGATGGCAGAAACGGCTGCATCACGATTGGCGAAGTTGCCGTAGGTGATCACGTAGAGAGGCTTGCCGTTGAGAACTTTCTTGAAATAACGGTACTCGCCGCCCTGCTCCTTGACGAAGTTTTGCGCGGCCGCTTCAGAGCTGGTGCCGAGGATCTGCACCACGTAGTTACTGGTCGGCTGACCGGCGTACCAACTGCCACCGGCTGCTTTGGCCACGGTAACCGGCTTCTCGGCCGGTTTGGCGGCCGCTACAGGCTTGGCCGGCGCAGGAGCCGGTTTCGCCGCTGGCGCTGCCGGAGCAGGCTTCGCGGTGGCGACCTGAGTCGGCGCCGGAGCAGGCTTGGCCGCCGGGACAGGCACCGGCGTTGGCGCAGGACCTGCCGGAACACCCGCAGGCGGTGCGGAAGTGGTGACGGTCGGCGGCGTCGCGCTGGAGCCTTCGACCGGCACGCCGTCGTCACCTTCAGTGATGCCACCCGCGGCTTCAGCCAACGGACCACGCATCACCGGTTGCGAGTTGCCGACCAGCGGCAACGGCATCGGCTGCGTATTGCCGGCGAACTCGACGTTCGGCGCGCCGCCATTGGCACCCTGCCCCAATGGCAACTGTGCCTGTTCATTGGCAGGAGCGCCGGTGGTTGGCGCCTTGTTGCGACCCGGCATCAGCCAGGCAGCGGCGACCGCGACCACAACGACGGCGGAAATCGCCAATACGTGTTTCTTCGGCATGTTGAACCCCATACTTGGACGCTTGACCGCAGAGCGGCTGGCAATCATGACTTCGATCAGAGCATCGCGAGCGACCTGGTTGATGTTGCCCGGCCAACCCTCGGCACTTTCGTGAATATCAGAGATCTGATCTGCGGTGAAAAGTTCGACACCCCGGCCGGCACCTTCCAGCCGTTGGTCGAGATACTCGCGGGTCTCTTCTTCGGTGTACGGCTGCAACTCGATGACGTGGAAACGCTCTTCTTCGAGTTGCAAGGCCTCGAGTTGCGCGATCAGCGACGACTCGCCGAACAGGAACACGTGCGGGCGACCTTCCGGAGCCCCGGCACCCAGCGCCATCAGGGCTTCAAGGGCGGATTCGTCGAGCTGCTCGGCGTCATCCACCAGCAAGTAGACTTCCTGGCCGGTCAGTGCGAGCTGAACCACTTGCGCCAGAATCGCGCCGACGTCGGCTTGTGCCACGTCCAGCGCCTGAGCCACCTGACGCAACAGGCCAGCGGCATCACCGGCGCCACGGGCGGAAACGACCACGCTTTGCACCGATTGCTTGTTGGTGCTGGCGACCAGCGCCTGGCGCAGCAATGTCTTGCCGCTGCCTTGCGGCCCCGTGACCACCAGCAGCAACTGGCTGTAACGGGCCAGATGATGCAGCTGCCCGAGCACCGGCTTGCGCTGGGCCGGGAAGAATTTGAAGCCCGGCACCCGTGGCGCGAACGGGTCGTGACTTAACTGGAAATGGCCGAGAAACGCCTCGTCGGCATGCAAACTAGTCATCGGAATCTTATTAACCTTTAAGCTGAGCCAGGGCGCGGTAGTCCGCTCCCAGCGTGGCCTGTAAAACCTCTTTCGGATAATCGGCGGTCACTACCGCTTCGCCCATCCGGCGCAGCAGCACCAGGCGCAGACGACCGTCGATCACTTTTTTGTCGATTGCCATGTGTTCGAGAAAATCGGCTTCGGTCATTTCTTCCGGTGGAATCACCGGCAGACCGGCCCGCTGGAACAGACGAATGCCGCGATCACGCTCCTGTTCGCTGATCCAGCCCAGACGCGCCGACATCTCCAGCGCCATCACGGTGCCAGCCGCGACCGCTTCCCCATGCAACCAGACACCATAGCCCATGTGGGTCTCGATGGCGTGGCCGAAGGTATGACCGAGGTTGAGCGTGGCGCGCACGCCGGTTTCCTTCTCATCGGCGCCGACCACCGCAGCCTTGGCTGCGCACGAGCGCTCGATCGCATAAGTCAGGGCTTTCTGGTCCAGCGCGCGGAGGGCGTCGACGTTGTCTTCGAGCCAGGTCAGGAACGGCTCGTCGCAGATCAGGCCGTACTTGATGACTTCCGCCAGCCCGGCCGACAGCTCACGCGCCGGCAGGGTTTTCAGGGAAGCGGTATCGATCAGCACCACGTTCGGCTGATAGAACGCGCCGACCATGTTCTTGCCCAGCGGATGGTTGATCCCGGTCTTGCCGCCCACCGACGAGTCGACCTGGGACAGCAAAGTGGTCGGGATCTGGATGAAATCGACACCGCGCTGGTAACAGGCCGCAGCGAAACCAGCCATGTCACCGATAACACCGCCGCCGAGGGCAATCACTGTGGTGCGGCGGTCATGACGAGCGGTCAGCAGACCGTCGAAGATCAGTTGCAGAGTTTCCCAGTTCTTGAAGGCTTCGCCGTCGGGCAACACCACCGAGATCACCGAGAACTGCGCCAGGCTGCGGGTCAGACGTTCGAGATAGAGCGGCGCAACGGTTTCGTTGGAGATGATTGCCACTTGCCGCCCGTGGATATGCGGAGCCAGCAGCTCGGGCTGATCCAACAAACCTTCGCCAATATGAATCGGGTAGCTGCGCTCGCCTAGATCGACCTTGAGTGTCTGCATGTGTCCCCACAGTGAAGATGGAAGCAGGCGTCCTGCCCTGAATTATTGGTTGTCTGCGGCCTGTAGCGGGTATGACGCCGCTCGCACGCCATCCGCCACAACCTCGGCGGGCTGTGACAGGACGCCGAGGATAGCGCATTTCGGGCGATGCTTTAACGGGGTGGAAGCTGCGCGAGGCGATCAAGAATGTCGAGCACCACCATGCGTGGTGGCCGTTCGTCGGTTTCCACCACCAGATCGGCGATTTCCCGATAAAGCGGATCACGGATCGCGAGGAGGTCACGCAGGGTTTTCGCCGGATCGGCGGTGCGCAGCAACGGCCGATTGCGATCACGCGAGGTGCGGCCCACTTGCTGTTCGACGGAGGCATGCAGATACACCACTCGCCCACCCTCATGCAGGGCCTTGCGATTGGCATCACGCATCACCGCGCCGCCACCGGTGGCCAGCACCACGCCGTCGAACGCGCACAGCTCGGCGATCATCGCCTGCTCACGGTCACGAAAGCCGGGCTCGCCTTCCTTGTCGAAGATCCACGGGATATTGGCGCCCGTGCGCAGTTCAATTTCCTTGTCGGAATCTTTGAACGGCAGGCGCAGCTCTTTGGCCAGCAACCGGCCGATGGTGCTTTTGCCAGCGCCCATCGGTCCTACAAGAATCAAATTTCGCACAGAATCAACGACTCACAGCAATCGCCTGGTTATTCATGATACGCGGAGTGAGAAATACCAGCAGCTCGGATTTTTTCTCCGAAACCACATCACGCCGGAAAAGGCGGCCAAGATACGGCACATCGCCAAGAAATGGCACCTTATCTACAACCTTGCTTTGAGTATTTGAGAAAACGCCCCCAATCACGATGGTTTCGCCGTCATTCACCAGTACTTTGGCGTTGACCTCGTTTTTCTTGATCGGCGGTACATCCTGCACTTTGTTCAGGTAGTCCGGTTCGTCCTTGGTGACCTTCACTTCCATGATGATGCGGTTGTCGGGCGTGATCTGCGGCGTCACCTCCAGCGACAGCGAAGCCTCCTTGAACGACACCGACGTCGCCCCGCTGGAGCTGGCTTCCTGGTACGGAATCTCGGTGCCCTTGAGGATCTTCGCGGTCTCCTTGTCGGAGGTGACCACCTTCGGCTGGGAGACAATTTCGCCGTTGCCGGTTTTTTCCATCGCTGTCAGCTCAAGATCGAGCAATACATTGTCGGTGATGAACGCAATGCCGATCCCGGACGTGTTGCCGACCGTGCCCATGTCGACGAACGGCGAGTTGGTGCTGGTGCTGCCCGGCGTGCCAATGGTGGTGGAGTTGCCGTTACTGACCCCGGACGTGTTCCAGTTGCCCTTGTTCTGGATCGAACCGCCCCAGCGCACGCCCAGGCTCTTGTCGTAATCGACGTTGGCCTCGACGATCCGCGCCTCGATCATCACCTGGCGTACCGGGATATCCAGCTGCGCCACAATCCGCCGCAGTTCGTCGAGGCGATCCTGGGTCTGGTAGGCAATGATGTTGTTGGTGCGCTCATCGACCGTGATCGAGCCACGCTCATCGACTTTCGCTTCGGCGCTGGTCACCGACTGGAACAGTTTGGCGATGTCGGCCGCCTTGGCGTAGTTCACTTGCAGCAGTTCGCGGCGCAACGGCGCCAGTTCGGCGATCTGCTTCTGCGACTCCAGTTCCTGGCGCTCACGGGCGGCGATTTCATCGGCGGGTGCCACCAGCAGCACATTGCCGATCTTGCGTTTATCCAGCCCCTTGGTTTTCAGCACCAGATCCAGCGCCTGATCCCACGGCACGTTCTGCAGGCGCAAGGTGATACCGCCCTGCACTGTGTCGCTGGCGACCAGATTGAGGTTGGTGAAGTCGGCGATCAATTGCAGTACCGAGCGCACGTCGATGTCCTGGAAGTTCAACGAGAGCTTTTCGCCGACGTAGCTGTTGCGGTCGGCATTACGCTTTTGCAGATCGTCGACCGTCATCGGGCGGACGCTGACGGTCAGTTTGTTGTCGGTCTGGAAAGTCGAATACTCGTAAGTGCCGCCGGGTTCGACGGTGACCACCGTGCGATCACCGCTCACCCCGGCATTGACGAACTGCACCGGCGTGGCGAAATCCTTGACGTCGAGCCGTACTCGCAGTTTCTCCGGCAACTGAGTACGGGCGAAGCTGAGGATGATCTTGCCGTCATGCTCCTGGATATCCGGGGCAATGGTCGGGTCGGACAGGTCGATGACCACATTGCCCTCGCCCGCCGTACCGCGCTGGAAATCGACACCGCGAATCGCTCGGCTTTTCGCCACGAAGGCCTTGGCCGGAGCAGCAGCGACGGTCGTCGCACGGGGTACGGCGGCTGCGGGACGGGGGGCCGCAACCGGCGCGCCCTGGCCGACCACCACGTACAGAGTATTGCCCTCCACTCGCGTGTTATAGGGCGCCAACTGCGTGAGGCTGACGATCAGCCGCGTCCGGTCCTTGGCCTCGACCACCGTGGCAGTGCGCGCATTGCCACTGCCCAGATCGAAATTTTTGCTCGCCAACTGACTGGCGACACCGGGCAAATCCACAGCGATGCGCGCCGGCGACTCGGTGGTGTAGCCCTTGGGCTGCGGTGGCGGGCCGTCGAACGACAACTTCAGTTCGACGCGGTCGCCCGGCAATGCCGCCACGTCCAGCGCCTTCAGGTTGGCAGCGAGTACCATCGGCGACATCAGCGCTATCCATAGCGAAAAACCGAGGGTGGAGAAAATCCTGTTCATTGTTCGACTTCCACTATGAGTGCACTTTCAAAGGAATGGTGCGTGGTCGTTCCAGCCAGGCGCCCTGACCGTCGGGAACGATTTCGACCACATCGACCTGGGTCGCGCTGATGGCCACGATGCGGCCGTCGTTGCGCCCCAGGTAATCGCCGACCTTCAACCGATGCACACCGCCCGCCCCGCGCAACAGCGCAAAAGAGCCAGAGGCATTGGCAATGGTGCCGACCATCTCGAACTGCTCGATGTTGAAACCTTCGAGGTATTGCTTGACCCGATTGGGGTCGGGTTTGACGTTGCGCGAACCCTGCTTCTGTCCCGCCAGGTCAACCCGCACCTGACGGGAAAACGGACTGCGCAGATTGGCAGCGCTGTAGGTGAATGTGGGGTAAGACCGGAATGTCGGCGTTGGTTCAATCTTGCCCGGCGGACGCAGGCGCACTTCATTCATGTAGGCGTCGAGGTCGCTGAAGTCACTGCTGCCCCCGCAGCCGCTCAAGGCCAGCAGCGCCACCGGCAAGACCAGATTACGAATCGGGGTCATTTCTGCAGCCCCTTGTCGTTGTAGCGGTAGGTCTTGGCGAGGATGCTCATGCGCAGTTTCGGCCCGCCTTCGGGGCTGGCCGGCGCCAGTTCGAAATCATGCAAGGTGACAATCCGCGGCAGGCCGGCCACGCCGCTGACGAAGGTCGCCAGGTCGTGATAGGCGCCCGTCACGGTGATCTGGATCGGCAACTCGATGTAGAACGGTTGCGTCACCTCCGGCAGCAGTTTGATCTCTTCGAATTCCAGCCCGCTGCCCAGCCCGGTACGGGTGATGTCCTCCAGCAAACCGGGGACTTCAGTGTCACTGGGCAATTGCCGCAACAGCACGCCAAAGGAGTTCTCCATCTCCTTCATTTGCTGGGTGTACAACTCCAGGTTTGCCGACAGGCGCGCCTTGCTGGCGAACTGGTCTTTGAGCGTGGTCTCCTCCTCGCGCCTGGCTTCGAGCTGGCTCTGCATGTCGCTTATGAAAAAGTTATAACCAAGCGCCAGCACCAGCACCATCAACAGCACCCCGGTGATGGCTTTCACGGCCCCAGGCCAGGAACCGATGTTGCTCGTGTCCAAGTCGTTGAAGTCGATATTGCGCAGGCTGTCCAGCCACTCGGACGGCTTCATTGGTCGTCCTCCAGACTTTTCGGCTGGGTCTGACGAACAGTCAGTTCAAAGGTATTGGACTGTTCCACCTGATCGGCGGAGGTGGCTTTGACTTCATTCAGGCTCGGTGCGTCGAACCAGTCGGACGCATCCAGATTGCGCATCAGCTCGGACACCCGGTTGTTCGACTCCGCCGCGCCGCTGATGGAGAGGGTCTTGCCGAGCCTTTTCACCTTGGTGAAATACACGCCGTCGGGCAGTGTGCGCGCCAGCTGATCGAAGATCCGCCCGCTGACCTGCCGGTTGCCCTGCAGATCCTGGATGATGCGCATGCGCTCGACCAGTTGCTGGCGATGGGCCTTGAGCTCACTGATCTGTTTGATCCGTTCGTCGACGACGGCGATCTGTTTGCCGATGTAGTCGTTGCGCGCGATTTGCCGGTCGATTGCCGCGCTGATGACCTGATCGGCGATAAACACGGCACCGATCGAGCCGACCACCACGCCGGTCAGTGCCAGCAGGAAGCGTTTGCGCCGCTCTTCGCGGCGCTCCTCGCGCCAGGGTAGAAGGTTGATCCGCGCCATCAGTCGAAACTCCGCAGCGCGAGCCCGCAGGCAATCATCAGGGCCGGCGCATCACTGGCCAGGGCCCCGGCGTTGACCTTGCTGCTCAGGGCCATGTCGAAAAACGGGTTGGCGACCTGGGTCGGGGTGTTCAGGCGCTGCTCGATCAAACGATCCAGACCCGGCACCGAGGCCGTGCCGCCGGCCAATAAAATGTGATCGACCGCGTTGTACTGGCCAGAAGCGAAAAAGAACTGCAACGAGCGCGACACCTGCTGTACCAGTGCCTCGCGAAACGGCTGCAAGACCTCGCTGACGTAATCGTCGGGCAGTCCGCCCTGCTTTTTCGCCAACCCGGCCTGTTCGACCGTCAGGCCATAACGCCGCTGGATTTCCTCGGTCAGTTGCCGGCCGCCGAACAATTGCTCGCGGGTGTAGATGATCTTGCCGTTGTGCAGGACGCTGAGGGTGGTCATGGTCGCGCCGATGTCGACCACGGCCACGGTCAGACGCTCCTGGGACACCGCCAGTTGCGTGGCAAGCAGGCCGAACGAGCGCTCCAGCGCGTAGGCCTCGACATCCACCACGCGCGCCGTCAACCCGGCGAGGGCCAGCGCCGCCTCGCGAACTTCGACGTTTTCCTTGCGACAGGCGGCGAGCAGCACGCTGACGCGCTCGGGATTGCGCGGGGACACGCCCTGGACTTCGAAGTCGATGGCCACTTCGTCCAGCGGGTAGGGAATGTATTGATCGGCCTCGATCTTGAGCTGGTTTTCCAGTTCGTCGTCGGACAGTCCGGCATCCATTTCGATGATCTTGGTGATCACCGCTGAACCGGCCACGGCCACGGCCACGCTCTTGAGCCCGGTGCGCGCCTTGACCAGCACCCGGCTCAGGGCGTGCCCGACGCCTTCGAGTTCGGCGATGTTTTTCTCGACCACGGCATTCGCGGGCAACGGCTCCACCGCGTACGCTTCGACCCGGTAGCGATCACCCTGACGGCTCAGTTCCAGCAACTTGACCGAAGTGGAGCTGATGTCGATCCCCAGTAACGTATTGGCCTTTTTATTGAAGAGTCCCAGCACTACCAATTCCCTATGACTTTCCGTGAGTTACGGACTCTGTAATACGCTTTGCGTTCCTTCACCCCGTCTTGACAGAAGCGCAAATGACGCCCCCAGCAGAAAAGTGCTTATAATGCCCAGCGTTTTTTTCTGCTTTTTACTGCCAGCGCGGTCCGTTCCGTGTGTAGCCGGAACCCCGTCGCCAAATTCATTCTTTGCCCTGGATGTCCAAACGCCTTGATTCGTCTGCTGAAATTTTTCGGTTGGTCCATCGTCGCCGTTTTCTGCGGACTGCTTTTAGGTCTCAGCGGCGCGTTTCTTTACCTTAGTCCGGGTTTGCCGTCTGTGGAGGCGCTGAGAAGCATTCAGTTGCAGATTCCACTGCGGGTTTACAGCAGCGACAACAAGTTGATCGCAGAATTTGGCGAAATGCGCCGGACTCCGATCCGTTTCGCCGACATTCCCCCCAATTTCATTAATGCGTTACTAAGTGCTGAAGACGACAATTTCGCCAACCACTATGGCGTCGACCCGAGCAGTCTGATGCGCGCCGCGACCCAACTGGTCAAAAGCGGACACATTCAGTCCGGCGGCAGCACCATCACCATGCAGGTGGCAAAGAACTTCTTCCTGACCAGCGAGCGCAGCTTCTCGCGCAAAACCACCGAAATCCTGCTGGCCCTGCAAATCGAACGGCAGCTGACCAAGGACGAGATCCTTGAGCTGTACGTGAACAAAATCTATCTGGGCAACCGCGCCTACGGCATCGAGGCCGCAGCGCAGGTGTATTACGGCAAGTCGATCCGCGACGTCAGCCTGGCGCAGATGGCGATGATCGCCGGGCTGCCGAAAGCCCCGTCACGCTTCAACCCGCTGGCCAACCCGGCGCGCAGTAAAGAACGTCGCGACTGGATCCTCGGGCGCATGTACAAACTCGGCAAGATTTCCGAGGCTGACTACACCGCCGCGATCAACGAACCGCTAAACGCCAGCTATCACGTGCCGACCCCGGAAGTGAATGCACCGTATATCGCTGAAATGGCCCGCGCCGAAATGGTCGGTCGTTATGGCAGCGACGCTTACACCGAAGGTTTCCGCGTCACCACCACGGTGCCAAGCAATCTGCAGGAAATGGCCAACACCGCGCTGCACGAGGGTTTGATGACCTACGACCAGCGTCACGGCTACCGTGGTCCCGAATCGCGCCTGCCGGGCAAGACCCGCGAAGCCTGGGCCAGCGAGCTGACCAAGCAGCGCACCATCAGCAGCCTCGAACCGGCCATCGTCACCCAGGTCGAGAAAAATGGCCTGCAAGTGCTGACCCGTACCGGCGAAGAACACGTCGCCTGGGACACCATGAAGTGGGCGCGGCCGTTCCTCAATACCAACAGCATGGGCGCCGCCCCGCGCCAGCCGTCGGATGTGGCACAGATCGGTGATCTGGTTCGCGTACAGCGCCAGAAGGACAATTCGCTGAAGTTCAGTCAGATCCCGCAGGCGCAAGGCGCCCTGGTGTCGCTGGACCCGCAGAACGGCGCGATCCGCTCGCTGGTCGGCGGCTTTGCATTCGAACAGAGCAACTACAACCGTGCCCTGCAGGCCAAGCGTCAGCCGGGTTCGAGCTTCAAGCCGTTCGTCTACAGTGCCGCGCTGGACAGTGGCTACACTGCTGCCACGCTGGTCAACGACGCCCCGATCGTGTTCGTCGACGAGTACCTGGACAAGGTCTGGCGGCCAAAGAACGACACCAACACCTTCCTCGGCCCGATCCGCCTGCGCGAAGCGCTGTACAAGTCACGTAACCTGGTGTCGATCCGCCTGCTGCAGGCGATGGGCGTGGGCAAGACCATCGACTACATCACCCGCTTCGGTTTCAACAAGCAGGACCTGCCGCCGAACCTCTCGCTGGCGCTGGGTACGGCGACGCTGACGCCGATGGAAATCGCGACCGGCTGGAGCACTTTCGCCAACGGCGGCTTCAAGATCACCCCGTACATCATCGACAAGATTGAAAGTCGCAACGGCGACACGCTGTTCGCCGCCAATCCGCCGACCGTGCCGCAGGGTGTGTCGGCCACAGATGGCTTTGCCGCGCCGGCGTCTCAGCCGATCACCGTCAATGCGGCACCGGCGCCGGGTGAAGTCCCGGGCGCGGCCGCAGCACCACAAGCGCCGGCAGTGGCTGAGCGGATCGTCGATGGTCGCACCACGTACATTCTCAACAGCATGCTGCAGGACGTGATCAAGCTCGGCACCGGTCGCCGCGCGCTGGCCATGGGTCGCAGCGATATCGCCGGCAAAACCGGTACCACCAACGAATCGAAAGATGCCTGGTTCTCCGGTTACAACGCCGATTACGTGACCACGGTGTGGACCGGTTTCGACCAGCCAGAAAGCCTCGGTCGCCGCGAGTTCGGCGGCACCGTGGCCCTGCCGATCTGGATGAACTACATGTCGGCTGCGCTCAAGGACAAGCCGCCACACGTGCAGCCCGAGCCGGAAGGCATCCTCAGCCTGCGGGTGGATCCGGTCAGCGGTCGTGCGGCGACACCGAGCACGCCGGGCGCTTACTTCGAGCTGTTCAAGTCGGAAGACACGCCGCCCTCGGTGAATGAACTGGGCAACGGCACCGTACCGGGCAGCCCGCTGCCGGCGGATGAACAGGCGCCGATCGATTTGTTCTGATCCACCGTCACTGAAAAGCCCCGCCTTCGTGAGAAGCGCGGGGCTTTTTATTACCTGAAGATCAAAAGCCCCTCACCCTAACCCTCTCCCGGAGGGAGAGGGGACTGACCGAGTTGTCTGGGGTCATACACCAACCTGAAAGTGTGGTGTCGATTATGGATTCGGCACAGCACTTTCAGGTCGGCGCAACTCCCGAGCATCCCCCAATCAGTCCCCTCTCCCTCCCGGAGGAAGAGGGGACTGACCGAGTTGTCTGGGGTAATGCACCGACCTGAAAGTGTGGTGTCGACTATAGATTCGGCACAGCACTTTCAGGTCGGCGCAACTCTGGAGCATCCCCCAATCAGCCCCCTCTCCCTCCCGGAGGGAGAGGGGACTGACCGAGTTGTCTGGGGTCATACACCGACCTGAAAGTGTGGTGTCGACTATAGATTCGGCACAGCACTTTCAGGTCGGCGCAACTCTGGAGCATCCCCCAATCAGCCCCCTCTCCCTCCCGGAGGGAGAGGGGACTGACCGAGTTGTCTGGGGTCATACACCGACCTGAAAGTGTGGTGTCGATTATGGATTCAGCACAGCACTTTCAGGTCGGCGCAACTCCCGAGCATCCCCCAATCAGTCCCCTCTCCCTCTGGGAGAGGGCTAGGGTGAGGGGCTCTTGATCTTCAGGCATAAAAAAGCCCCGACTCTCACAAGCCGGGGCTTTTGTTTGAAGCGCTACAACGACTTAGCCGTTGAACACGTCATCCACGCTTTTCAGCGGGTAGTTCTTCGGATACGGCAGGGTGGCCACACCGGTCTCGATCGCGGCTTTGGCCACAGCGTCGGAGATCAGGGTGATCAGGCGCTTGTCCATTGGCTTCGGAATGATGTACTCACGACCGAATTCCAGCGGGGCACCACCGTAGGCATCGCACACGTCTTGCGGCACTGGCAGTTTGGCCAGTTCACGCAGGGCGTTGGCCGCGGCCACTTTCATTTCTTCGTTGATGCGCTTGGCGCGAACGTCCAGGGCACCACGGAAGATGAACGGGAAGCCCAGTACGTTGTTGACCTGGTTCGGGTAGTCGGAACGACCGGTGGCCATGATCACATCGCTGCGGGTAGCGTGTGCCAGTTCCGGGGAGATTTCCGGATCCGGGTTCGAGCAGGCGAAGACGATCGGGTTGGCCGCCATCGACAGCAGGCCTTCAGCGCTCAGCAGGTTCGGGCCGGACAGACCGACGAACACGTCAGCGCCTTTCAGAGCGTCAGCCAGGCTGCGCTTGTCGGTGGCGTGAGCGAATACCGCTTTGTACTGGTTCAGGTCGTCACGGCCGGAGTGGATCACGCCGGTACGGTCAACCATGAAGATGTTTTCGATTTTTGCGCCCATGCTCACCAGCAACTTCATGCAGGAGATGGCCGCAGCGCCAGCGCCGAGGCAGACGATCTTCGCTTCCGGCAGGGTTTTGCCGGCGATTTCCAGGGCGTTGATCATGCCCGCAGCGGTCACGATCGCGGTGCCGTGCTGGTCATCGTGGAATACCGGAATGTCGCACTGCTCGATCAGAGCACGTTCGATCTCGAAGCACTCAGGTGCCTTGATGTCTTCCAGGTTGATGCCACCGAAGGTGATGGAGATGCGTTTTACGGTGTCGATGAAGGCTTGCGGGCTTTCGGAGTCGACTTCGATATCGAACACGTCGATACCGGCGAAGCGCTTGAACAGTACGCCTTTACCTTCCATTACCGGCTTGGAAGCCAGCGGGCCGAGGTTACCCAGACCCAGAATCGCGGTGCCATCGGAAATGACTGCAACCAGGTTGCCCTTGCCGGTGTATTTGTAGGCCAGTTCAGGATCGCGAGCGATCTCACGCACTGGTTCAGCTACGCCGGGGCTGTAGGCCAGCGACAGGTCGCGGGCGGTAGCAGTGGCCTTGGTGAGCTCGACACTCAGCTTCCCTGGACGAGGATTGGCATGATATTCGAGAGCGGCAGTTTTCAGATCAGACATTTTGGCATTCCGCTTTTTACTGTTGGACAGACTGGTCAGCGAGGATACGCGCCTCGCAAAGTCCCCACAAGACTGAGCAGTCACCCCTGTCAAGCGCCCTGTCCTACGACTTTGGGCCAAGAGCCACGGCGCACAAGGGCTGGACTGTTCACAATCGACAGAAAAAATGTCTACAATTTTTCTTCAGCGAGAACTGCGCATCATGGCCGGATCGGTCAACGGAAGCAGCCAGCGCGGCTGGCCCGCCTGCAATCCACCGCGCCGCGAACGGTCGACCACCCAGCCCCGGGCCTCGATCTGCCTGCCCTGCAGCGCTTGCAAGCGCGCCATGTCGAATTGTCCGACGAGATTGGGTGCAACACGCAATACAACGGCGCCCTGCAACTCGATCCAGACTCCGCCCCGATTGCGCTGCACTTTGCTCACACGACCGCTGAGCACGGCGAAACCCGAGCGCTGGATCTGCTCCGCTTTCAGTACAGGTGACTGTCGCCAAAGGCCTCGGCCAGCCTGTCGCGCACTGCGTTCGGCAGCCTGCTGACAGGCAACAAGATCGACATTCGGCGCTACCGCGACCTGGAAGCCAAGACCGTCAGCCAGCATTTGCGCCTCAAGGTTGGCGCCGCTGACGTTATAGAGGTGGGCGAGCGTACGCCCGTAATGGTCTTTCGCTTGCTTGCCGGGGAGCACAACGACTTGTCCGCCACTGTCATCAATCAACGCTTGCAGACGCTGGCGTGCCGCCACGGCAAAAGGTTCATCGCTGCGACCCTGCTTGCCCAATTCCGGCGTGTTGAGGCCGATCATGCGCACACTGCGGCCATCGCTCAGGCGCACCGTGTCACCATCAACGACGCGCTGTACGGCGACGCTCGGCAACCCCACAGGCGCCGGACAGAAGGCCTGAGCCCCGGAAAGCCAAATCGCGGACACAAAAAAGGCGCCCGCAAGGGACGCCTTTTTCATCAGACCGGAAAAGCCGCTGAGGTTTTCCAGAATGAAGGGCCTTAGGCCTTTTTCGCGCCGAAAGCACCGAAACGGTCGGCGAACTTCTGAACGCGACCACCGGTGTCCAGAGTCTTCTGCTTACCGGTGTAGAACGGGTGGCATTCGTTGCAAACGTCGATCGCCAGGGCTTTGCCGAAGGTCGAACGAGTTTCGAACTTGTTACCGCACGAGCAGGTAACAGCGATTTCTGGGTAATTCGGGTGGATATCAGCTTTCATGATGTCTTCCTCAGCTAGCGTGCCGCCACCCAACACGATTGTTGAATACCGCACGTAATTAGGCCGCGGATTCTACCAGACAATGTCAATCGCGCAAGCTGTCCCTGAGACCGACCGTCTGCTAGGCTCCCGGCCTTGAACGTACTCCACTGTGGGAGCGAGCTTGCTCGCGAATGCGGTGTGCCAGTTGATGACTCAGTGCCTGACACACCGCGTTCGCGAGCAAGCTCGCTCCCACAATTGATCTGCGCTCACTACCTTATTTTGCGCTTATAGAGATCCCCCCGCGTGCCCGACGCCATTCTGCGCCTCGCCCTGCCTTCGCCCTTGCGCCGCCTGTTCGACTATCGGGCGCCGGCCGGCGTGCTGCGCGCCCAGTTGCAACCGGGCATGCGCCTGCGGGTGCCGTTCGGGCGACGGGAGATGATCGGGATTCTGGTCGAGATCACCGACACCAGCGAAGTACCGGCAGAAAAACTCAAACCGGCGCTGGCCCTGCTTGATGCCGAGCCGCCGTTGCCGCCAGCACTGTTCAAGCTGTGCCTGTGGACGTCGCAGTATTACCAGCACAGCCTCGGCGACACCTTGAGCTGGGCCCTGCCGGTATTACTGCGCCAGGGCGAACTGGCCGAGGCCCGCCAGGAGCGCTTCTGGTCGGTCGTACCTGGCGCCAGCCTCGATGATCCGCGCATCGCCCGCGCCCCGCGCCAGCGTGAAGCACTGGCGACACTGGCGCAGCACCCGCACGGTGTGGCCCATCAGTTGTTGAGCAAACTGATGCTGAGCAAAGACAGCCTCGACCTGCTGCTGGCGAAGAACCTGGTGCAAGTGGAGATCCGGCGCCACGCCCCCGGCGTTCGCCATGAACACTGGCTGGCCCAGCCGGAGTTGCCACTCAACACCGAACAACGCGCCGCTTACGAAGCAATCCGGGCCGGGTTCGACAGCTATCACGCTTTTCTGCTGGCCGGGGTCACGGGCAGCGGCAAGACCGAAGTCTATTTACAGCTGATCCGCGAAACCCTCGAAGCCGGCAAACAGGCGCTGGTGCTGATCCCGGAGATCAACCTCGGCCCGCAAACCCTGGCGCGCTTCGAACAGCGTTTCAATGCGCGCATCGCCTTGCTGCATTCGGCCGTCAACGACCGCGAACGCCTTGACGCCTGGCTCGCGGCCCGTGATGGCGAGGCCGACATTATTATCGGCACCCGCTCGGCGCTGTTCACCCCAATGAAGAACCCGGGGCTGATCATCATCGACGAAGAGCACGACGGCTCTTATAAGCAGCAGGAAGGTTTGCGCTACCACGCCCGGGATCTGGCACTGGTACGCGCACGGCAGGAAAACATCCCGATCGTCCTCGGCTCCGCCACGCCTTCGCTGGAAAGCCTGCACAACGCCTACACTGGACGGTATGGGCTCCTGCGCCTGAATGAGCGTGCCGGCGGTGCCAAGCAACCCCGTTTCTTGCGGCTGGATGTGAAAAGCCGTCCACTGGACAGCGGCATTTCCGGACCGATGCAGCAAGCCATCGGCCAGACCCTCGCCAATGGCCAACAAGTGCTGGTGTTCCTCAACCGTCGCGGTTTCGCCCCGACGTTGCTGTGCCACGATTGCGGCTGGATGTCCGAGTGTTCGCGCTGTGACGCGCGGATGACCGTGCACCAACGCTACGGCGAATTGCGCTGCCATCACTGCGGTTATGTCGAACGCACGCCGCGCCAGTGCCCGAAGTGCAACAAGGTCGATCTGCGCCCGGTGGGCGCCGGCACCGAGCGGGCCGAAGAGCGGCTGGCGATTCTGTTTCCCGATTACCCGGTGCTGCGGGTCGATCGCGACAGCACCTCGCGCAAGGACGCGATGAATCAGTTGTTCGCGACGATCCAGAAGGGTCAGCCGTGCATTCTGGTCGGCACGCAGATGCTGGCCAAGGGGCACCATTTTCCGCGCGTCACGCTGGTGTCGATCCTCGATGCCGATGGCGGCCTGTTCTCCGGCGACTTCCGCGCCAGTGAGCGTATGGCGCAGTTGATCGTGCAGGTGGCCGGGCGCGCCGGGCGGGCAGAAGAGCCGGGCAAGGTGATCATCCAGACACACCTGGCCGACCATCCTTTATTGGTGCAGTTGACCGAGCAGGGTTATTTCGCCTTTGCCGAGCAGGCCCTGAGTGAGCGCCGCGCTGCGGGGCTGCCGCCGTTTGCGCATCTGGCGCTGTTGCGTGCCGAAGCGCACAAGCCGGGGCAGGCTGAAGGCTTTCTCGATGAAGCGTGCAGCGAGGCCGAACGCTTGCTGGCCGAGCAGCATCTGAGCGGGATTGAGTTGCTCGGGCCGGTGCCGGCGCCGATGGAACGGCGGGCCGGGCGCTATCGCGCGCAGTTGTTGTTGCAGGCGACAGCACGAGCGCCTCTGCATCGGTTGCTCGCCAGTTGGTTGCTGGTGCTGGAGCAGATGCCGAGCGGGCGGGCGGTGCGCTGGTCGCTGGATGTTGATCCGGTCGATTTGTACTGAAGCTCAATAGATCGCTGCCGCAGACTGCGATCTTTTGCCTTTGATGTCACCACATATCCATAAGCGGCCTGCTAAGGTTGGCAAGCCCGTCTTCGCAACGGATAATGCCCAGTTTTTCCACCCGCGCATTGATGCGCCGCCGCGCTTGCGGTCGAAAGAGAAGACCATGAAAGACACCATTCGCCAGCTGATCCAACAAGCCCTCACCCAACTCGTCAACGAAGGTGTGTTGCCTGAAGGCCTGTCGCCGGCGATTCAGGTGGAGAACGCCCGCGACAAGACCCACGGCGACTTCGCCAGCAACATCGCCATGATGCTGGCCAAGCCTGCGGGCATGAAGCCGCGCGATCTGGCGGAAAAAATCATCGCCGCGCTGCCGGCCGACGAAAACGTCACCAAGGCCGAAATCGCCGGCCCGGGCTTCATCAATTTCTTCCAGAACACCCAGGCCCTGGCCAATCGCCTCGATGCCGCCCTGGCCGACGCTCACGTCGGCGTGCGCAAGGCCGGCCCGGCGCAGCGCACCGTGGTTGACCTGTCGGCGCCGAACCTGGCCAAAGAGATGCACGTCGGCCACTTGCGCTCGACCATCATCGGCGACGGCGTGGCCCGCGTGCTGGAATTCCTCGGCGACGACGTGATCCGCCAGAACCACGTGGGCGACTGGGGCACCCAGTTCGGCATGTTGATGGCTTATCTGCAGGAAAACCCGATCACCAGCGACGAGCTGTCCGACCTGGAAAACTTCTACCGCGCCGCCAAGCAGCGTTTCGACGAGTCCGAAGAGTTCGCCGACCGTGCCCGTGGTCTGGTGGTCAAGCTGCAGGCCGGCGACGCCGAGTGCCTGGCGCTGTGGACCAAGTTCAAGGACATCTCGCTGTCGCACTGCCAGAAGATCTACGAACTGCTCAACGTCAAACTGACCATGGCCGACGTGATGGGCGAAAGCGCCTACAACGACGACTTGATAAATGTGGTAAACGACCTGAAAGCCGCCGGCATGCTGGTCGAGAGCAACGGCGCCCAGTGCGTGTTCCTCGACGAGTTCAAGAACGCCGACGGCGACCCGCTGCCGGTGATCATCGTCAAGGCCGACGGCGGCTACCTGTACGCCACCACTGACCTGGCGGCTGTGCGCTACCGCAGCGGCAAGCTCAAGGCCGACCGCGCGCTGTACTTCGTCGACCAGCGTCAGGCCCTGCACTTCCAGCAAGTGTTTGCCGTGGCGCGCAAGGCCGGTTTTGTCACCCATCCGATGGAGATGGAGCACATGGGCTTCGGCACCATGAACGGCGCCGATGGCCGTCCGTTCAAGACCCGTGACGGCGGCACCGTGAAGCTGATCGACCTGCTCACCGAAGCACAGGAACGTGCCTACAACCTGGTGAAAGAAAAGAACCCGGAACTGGCCGAAGACGAACTGCGCAACATCGCCAAGGTGGTCGGCATCGGTGCGGTGAAATACGCCGACCTGTCGAAACACCGCACCAGCGACTACAGCTTCAACTTCGACCTGATGCTCAACTTCGAAGGCAATACCGCGCCGTACCTGCTGTACGCCTATACCCGTGTGGCCGGGGTGTTCCGCAAACTGGGCAAGGACTTCAGCGAAGTCGATGGCCAGATCGTGCTGGAAGCCGCGCACGAGCAAGAGCTGGCGGCGAAACTTGCGCAGTTCGGCGAAGTGCTGAACAACGTGTCCGACAAAGGCACGCCGCACATTCTCTGCACCTATCTGTACGACGTTGCCGGCCTGTTCTCCAGCTTCTACGAGAACTGCCCGATCCTCGCCGCCGAAACGCCGGCCCAGATGCAGAGCCGTCTGCGTCTGGCCGCGCTGACCGGTCGTACTCTCAAGCAAGGCCTGGAACTGTTGGGCCTGGAAACTCTGGAGCGTATGTAAGTTGGCTGCCAAGAAAAAACCTGCACCCAAGCGTGGCGCCAGCCGTTACCAAGCTCCTGCGAAGCAACCGATTCCGGGTTGGCTGTGGATGGCCATCGGCCTGACGGTCGGCGCGTTCATCGTGTTCCTGATGAAACTGGAGCCGGGCAAGGGCAGCGACACGGTCAAGCGCGAGAAGGTCGAACAGGCGCAGCAGCAGAAAGCGTCGAAGATCGCCGAGGCCAACAAGACCCCGCCGAGCCCGACGCAACCGGTGAAGCCGAAGTACGACTTCTACACCCTGCTGCCGGAATCGGAAGTGATCGTGCCGCCGGACGCCGTGCCGGAGAAAACCCTGCCGACGCCGCAAGTGCCGGCGATCCCGACGACGCCGGTCACCCCTGCGGAAGCGGCGAAGATCGACACCGCGCGCGCGCAGGCAGCACTGGCCGGGATCACCCCGCCGCCAGCGCCACCGGTGAGCAAAGCGGCGCCCGTGACCAAATTCTTCCTCCAGGCGGGTTCGTTCCGCAAAGAGGCGGATGCCGACAAGGTCCGTGCACAGATCATTCTGCTCGGCCAGGCCGTGGCGGTTGAGTCCGGCACCGTGAAGGATGAGACCTGGTACCGCGTATTGGTCGGCCCGTTCAGCAACCGCGAACAACTGACCACGGCCCAGAAACAACTGGCCGGCGCCGGCTTCAGCAACCTGTTGTTACAACAGCGCCAGAGCCGCTGATAGTCTCCCGTGGGCGCCTCACTTTTTGGTTGCCCACAATCCCTGTGGCGAGGGGATTTATCCCCGCTGGGTCGCGAAGCGGCCCCAAAACCAGCAATTGCGGTGCATCAGGCCCACCGCGAAGGATGGTTTGGCGACTGCTTCGCAGCCGAACGGCGATAAATCCCCTCGCCACAGTCAACACACACCATTCGTCTCCCATTGCCCTCCCCGGTTGAAATCCTCTCCAGCACCCCCATATGAATGGGCATAAGGCATTTTCGCCCCGCTGCGTGGAGACTCTCCCTTGACCACCATCGTTTCAGTCCGCCGCCACGGCAAAGTCGTCATGGGCGGCGACGGCCAGGTTTCTCTCGGCAATACCGTGATGAAAGGCAACGCCAAAAAGGTGCGTCGCCTGTACCACGGCCAGGTCATCGCCGGTTTCGCCGGTGCCACCGCCGACGCCTTTACCCTGTTCGAACGTTTCGAAGGCCAACTCGAGAAACATCAGGGCCACCTGATCCGCGCCGCCGTCGAACTCGCCAAAGAATGGCGCACCGACCGCTCCCTGAGCCGCCTCGAAGCCATGCTCGCGGTCGCCAACAAGGACGCATCCCTGATCATCACCGGCAACGGCGACGTGGTCGAACCCGAGAATGGCCTGATCGCCATGGGTTCCGGTGGCGGTTACGCCCAGGCTGCGGCCAGCGCGCTGTTGAAAAAGACCGACCTGTCGGCCCGTGAAATCGTCGAAACCGCACTGGGCATCGCTGCCGACATCTGCGTATTCACCAACCACACTCAGACCATTGAGGAGCAGGATCTCGCTGAAGAAGCCTGATACGGCCCCTGTGCCACGGCTTGTTTCTGCTTGAGGACCGTCAATTACTATGTCCATGACTCCCCGCGAAATCGTCCACGAACTCAACCGCCATATCATCGGCCAGGACGATGCCAAGCGCGCCGTCGCGATTGCCCTGCGCAACCGCTGGCGCCGCATGCAGCTGCCTGAAGAGCTGCGCGTTGAAGTGACCCCGAAAAACATCCTGATGATCGGCCCGACCGGTGTCGGTAAAACCGAGATCGCCCGTCGTTTGGCGAAACTGGCCAACGCGCCGTTCATCAAAGTCGAAGCGACCAAGTTCACCGAAGTCGGCTACGTCGGCCGTGACGTCGAATCGATCATCCGTGATCTGGCCGACGCCGCGATCAAGATGCTTCGCGAGCAGGAAATGACTCGCGTGCGTCATCGCGCCGAAGACGCTGCCGAGGACCGTATCCTCGACGCACTGCTGCCGCCGGCGCGCATGGGCTTTAGCAATGAAGAAGCGCCGAGCACCGACTCCAACACCCGTCAGCTGTTCCGCAAGCGCCTGCGCGAAGGTCAGCTGGATGACAAGGAAATCGAGATCGAAGTGGCCGAGGTGTCCGGCATCGAAATCGCCACGCCGCCTGGCATGGAGGAGATGACCAACCAGCTGCAATCGCTGTTCGCCAATATGGGCAAGGGCAAGAAGAAGGCGCGCAAGCTCAAGGTCAAAGAAGCACTGAAGCTGGTGCGCGACGAAGAAGCCGGGCGCCTGGTCAACGAAGAAGAGCTGAAAGCCAAGGCGCTGGAAGCCGTTGAACAGCACGGCATCGTGTTCATCGACGAGATCGACAAGGTCGCCAAGCGCGGCAATGTCGGCGGTGCCGATGTGTCCCGTGAGGGCGTACAGCGCGACCTGCTGCCGCTGATCGAAGGCTGCACCGTCAACACCAAACTGGGCATGGTCAAGACTGACCACATCCTGTTCATTGCGTCCGGCGCGTTCCACCTGAGCAAGCCGAGCGACCTGGTGCCTGAACTTCAGGGTCGTCTGCCGATCCGCGTCGAACTCAAGGCCCTGAGCCCGGAAGACTTCGAACGCATCCTCAGCGAACCGCATGCATCGCTCACCGAGCAATACTGCGCGCTGTTGAAAACCGAAGGCCTGAACATCCAGTTCCAGCCGGAAGGCATCAAGCGTCTGGCGGAGATCGCCTGGCAGGTCAACGAGAAGACCGAGAACATCGGTGCCCGTCGCCTGCACACCCTGCTTGAGCGTCTGCTCGAAGAGGTGTCGTTCAGTGCCGGCGACCTCGCCAGCACGCACGATGAAAAGCCGATTCTGATCGACGCCGAGTACGTCAACAGCCACCTCGGCGAATTGGCGCAGAACGAAGACCTGTCCCGCTACATTCTGTAGAGCGGCAAGCCGCAAGCTGCGAGCGGCAAGCTGAGTTAAGCTTGCCGCTTGTAGCTCGCAGCTGAAGGCTTTTCCTATGATTCCTACCGACATCAAACTGCACAAAGCCTCGAAAACCCTGACGCTCACTTACGCGTCCGGCGAGGAGTACACCCTGCCCGCCGAATTCCTGCGCGTGCATTCCCCCTCCGCCGAGGTCCAGGGCCACGGCAAACCGATCCTGCAATTCGGCAAGATCAACGTCGGTCTGAGCAAGCTGGAACCGGCCGGTCACTACGCACTGAAACTGACCTTCGACGACGGCCACGACAGCGGCTTGTTCACTTGGGATTATCTCTACGAACTGGGGCGACGTTATGACGCACTCTGGGCCGACTATCTCGCTGAACTCAAAGCCGCCGGAAAAACCCGCGATCCGGACGAGTCGATCGTCAAGCTGATGCTCTAGTCCGAGACTCTTGCTCTTTAGAGGGCATTTTCTAAATTCATCTGTTTGAATGCTCCGCTGTGTGGCCGAGGATCGGCCCGCTTGCGAAAAAAATTAAACTCGGGTAACCAATGGAGCTGGCAAGTTCCCTGCAGTGCTCTACGACTGTAAAGCAGCTATGCAGAATTAACGGTCACCCGAGCAGTAGTACCTGGCATTGGCTGTGGAACTGCACAGTGCAAAACCGGGTACTCGTCTCAGGACAATGGAGCGTCGTAGATGAGTAACAAGAATAACGATGACCTGAAGTACCAAGCCTCGGAAAACACCCTGGGGCTTAATCCCGTCGTTGGGCTACGCGGAAAGGATCTGCTGGCCTCTGCTCGTATGGTGCTGAGACAGGCCATAAAACAACCGATCCATAGCGTCAGGCACGTCACCCATTTCGGCCTCGAACTGAAGAACGTGTTGTTTGGCAAATCCGAACTGCAACCGGCTGGCGATGACCGTCGCTTCACCGATCCTGCGTGGAGCCAGAACCCGCTCTACAAACGTTATCTGCAAACTTACCTGGCGTGGCGCAAGGAACTCCACGCCTGGATTGATGACAGCAACCTCTCACCCAAAGACATCGCGCGCGGCCACTTCGTCATCAATCTGATGACCGAAGCGATGGCCCCGACCAACACCGCCGCCAACCCGGCCGCGGTAAAACGCTTCTTCGAGACCGGCGGCAAAAGCCTGCTCGACGGTCTCTCGCATCTGGCCAAGGATCTGGTGCACAACGGCGGTATGCCGAGCCAGGTCAACATGGGCGCGTTCGAAGTCGGCAAGAGCCTCGGCGTGACCGAAGGCGCCGTGGTGTTTCGCAACGACGTGCTGGAACTGATCCAGTACAAGCCGATCACCGAGCAGGTCCACGAGCGTCCACTGCTGGTGGTACCGCCACAGATCAACAAGTTCTACGTATTCGATTTGAGCCCGGACAAGAGCCTGGCGCGTTTCTGCCTGCGCAATAACGTGCAGACGTTCATCGTCAGCTGGCGCAACCCGACCAAGGCCCAGCGCGAGTGGGGCCTGTCGACCTACATTGATGCGCTCAAGGAAGCGGTCGACGTGGTCACGGCGATCACCGGCAGCAAAGACGTGAACATGCTCGGCGCCTGCTCCGGTGGCATCACTTGCACCGCCCTGCTCGGCCACTACGCCGCCCTCGGCGAGAACAAGGTCAACGCGCTGACCCTGCTGGTCAGCGTGCTCGACACCACCCTCGACAGCGACGTGGCCCTGTTCGTCGACGAGCAGACCCTGGAGACCGCCAAGCGTCACTCGTACCAGGCCGGTGTGCTCGAAGGCAAAGACATGGCCAAGGTTTTCGCGTGGATGCGCCCCAACGACCTGATCTGGAACTACTGGGTCAACAACTACCTGCTCGGCAACGAGCCCCCGGTGTTCGACATCCTGTTCTGGAACAACGACACCACAAGGTTGCCCGCAGCGTTCCACGGCGACCTGATCGAGATGTTCAAAAACAACCCACTGATCCGCCCCAATGCACTGGAAGTGTGCGGTACGCCGATCGACCTCAAGCAGGTCACGGCCGACATCTTCTCGCTGGCCGGCACCAACGACCACATCACCCCATGGAAGTCCTGCTACAAGTCGGCGCAGCTGTTTGGTGGCAAAGTCGAGTTCGTGTTGTCGAGCAGCGGGCATATCCAGAGCATTCTGAATCCGCCGGGCAACCCGAAATCGCGCTACATGACCAGCGAAGGCATGGCCGCAAATGCCGATGAATGGCAAGAGAACTCGACCAAGCACACCGACTCCTGGTGGCTGTACTGGCAGGCGTGGCAGGCCGAGCGCTCGGGCAACCTGAAAAAGGCACCGACCAAACTGGGCAACAAAGCGTACGCGCCAGGTGAAGCATCGCCGGGCACTTACGTTCACGAGCGGTAAAACCTGTGGGAGCGAGCTTGCTCGCGAAAGCGTCGTGTCAGTCACCATCAATGTTGAATGATTGACCGCATTCGCGAGCAAGCTCGCTCCCACAGTTATAAATTTGAGAAACAGACTCCATCCACAGGGCCTGAAGCATGCCGCATCCGTTCATATTCCGTACCGTCGATCTGGATGGCCAGACCCTCCGCACTGCGGTACGCCCCGGCAAGCCTCATTTGACGCCCTTGCTGATTTTCAACGGCATCGGCGCCAACCTGGAGCTGGTGTTTCCGTTCGTCGCGGCGCTGGACCCGGATCTGGAAGTGATCGCCTTCGACGTGCCCGGTGTCGGCGGCTCATCGACGCCGAACCGGCCGTATCGCTTTCCCGGGCTGGCCAAGCTGACGGCGCGGATGCTCGACTACCTCGACTACGGTCAGGTCAACGTGATCGGCGTGTCCTGGGGCGGTGCGCTGGCCCAGCAGTTTGCCCACGACTACCCCGAGCGCTGCAAGAAACTGGTGCTGGCGGCGACCGCCGCCGGTGCGTTCATGGTGCCGGGCAAACCCAAGGTGCTGTGGATGATGGCCAGTCCACGGCGCTATATCCAACCCTCGCACGTGATCCGGATCGCGCCGCTGATCTATGGCGGCTCGTTCCGTCGCGACCCGACCCTGGCTGCCAGCCATGCCGCCAAGGTGCGTTCGGCGGGCAAGCTCGGTTACTACTGGCAACTGTTCGCCGGGCTGGGCTGGACCAGCATTCACTGGCTGCACAAGATCCACCAGCCGACGCTGGTGCTGGCCGGCGATGACGATCCACTGATCCCGCTGATCAACATGCGCATGCTCGCCTGGCGCATTCCCAATGCCCAACTGCACATCATCGACGACGGTCATCTGTTCCTGATTACCCGTGCCGAAGCGGTGGCGCCGATCATCATGAAATTTCTCCAGGAGGAACGTCAGCGTGCAGTGATGCACCCGCACCCGACACCGCTGGGCGGCTAGCTGCTGCGGCAGGCTTTATGCAAGCGTCAGGAAGTGCGCGGCAGGACGCCGCGCAGGCAGCAACCCGCAACAGCGACTATGGTGTTCTGGTTCGGTGAGTTTGTTTTTGGCCTGAAGACGAAGGAGTGTTGAGTCATGCGCGACAAACCAGCGACGGGCGTAGTGCCCAGCCCCGCCGTGTTCATCAACGCACAAAGTGCGATCACCGGCCTGCGTGGCCGGGATTTGATTTCGACCTTGCGCAGCGTGGCAGCCCATGGCCTGCGCAACCCGATCCACAGTGCGAAGCATGCCTTGAAGCTCGGCGGCCAACTGGGCCGTGTGCTCCTCGGCGAAACCCTGTACCCGACCAATCCGCAGGACAGCCGTTTCGCCGATCCGGCGTGGAGCCTCAATCCTTTTTACCGGCGCAGCCTGCAGGCCTACCTGGCCTGGCAAAAACAGGTCAAAAGCTGGATAGATGAAAGCAACATGAGCGACGACGATCGTGCCCGCGCGCACTTCGCCTTCACCCTGCTCAACGACGCCGTGGCGCCCTCCAACACCTTGCTCAACCCGCTGGCGGTCAAGGAGCTGTTCAACTCCGGCGGACACAGTCTGGTGCGTGGCCTCAGTCATCTGTTCGATGACTTGCTGCACAACGATGGCCTGCCACGGCAGGTGACCAAGCAGGCTTTCGAGGTCGGCAAGACCGTCGCCACCACCACCGGCTCGGTGGTATTTCGCAACGAGATGCTGGAGCTGATCCAGTACAAACCGATGAGCGAAAAGCAGTACGCCAAGCCGCTGCTGGTGGTGCCGCCGCAAATCAACAAGTACTACATTTTTGACCTGAGCCCGCACAACAGCTTCGTCCAGTACGCCCTGAAGAACGGCTTGCAGACCTTCATGATCAGCTGGCGCAACCCCGATGTCCGCCATCGCGAATGGGGCCTGTCGACCTACGTCGAAGCGGTAGAAGAAGCGATGAACATCTGCCGGGCGATCACCGGCGCGCGCGAAGTCAACCTGATGGGCGCCTGCGCCGGCGGCCTGACCATCGCGGCGCTGCAAGGTCACTTGCAGGCCAAGCGGCAACTGCGGCGGGTTTCCAGCGCGACCTATCTGGTCAGCCTGCTGGACAGCCAGATCGAGACCCCGGCCACCCTGTTCGCCGACGAGCAGACCCTGGAAGCCGCCAAGCGCCGCTCCTATCAGAAGGGTGTGCTCGATGGTCGTGACATGGCCAAGGTCTTCGCCTGGATGCGCCCCAACGATTTGATCTGGAGCTACTTCGTCAACAATTACCTGCTGGGCAAGGAGCCACCGGCCTTCGACATCCTCTACTGGAACAACGACAACACGCGCCTGCCGGCGGCATTTCACGGCGACCTGCTGGACTTCTTCAAGCACAACCCGTTGACCCATCCGGGCGGGCTCGAGGTGTGCGGCACGCCGATCGACCTGCAGAAAGTCACCGTCGACAGCTTCAGCGTCGCCGGCATGAACGACCACATCACCCCGTGGGATGCGGTGTATCGCTCGACCCTGCTGCTCGGTGGCGATCGACGCTTCGTGCTGTCCAACAGCGGCCATGTACAAAGCATCCTCAACCCGCCGAGCAATCCGAAGGCCGCCTACGTCGAGAACGGCAAGATGAGCAGCGACCCGCGCGCCTGGTACTACGACGGCAAACACGTCGAGGGCAGCTGGTGGCCGCAATGGCTGACATGGATTCAGGAACGCTCCGGGGCGCAGCACGAAACCCAGATGGCCCTCGGCAACCCGAACTATCCACCGATGGAGGCGGCACCCGGTACTTACGTGCGTGTGCGCTGACGCTTAACCGAATTTTTCTAAGAAGACTGGATGAAAACCCGCGACCGGATTCTCGAATGTGCTTTGCAGTTGTTCAATGAGAAAGGCGAGCCGAACGTCTCCACCATGGAGGTGGCCAACGAAATGGGGATCAGCCCCGGCAACCTCTATTACCACTTCCACGGCAAGGAGCCGTTGATTCTCGGCCTGTTCGAACGCTTCCAGAATGAGCTGGCGCCGCTGCTCGATCCGCCGGCCGATGTGGAGCTGGCGCCGGAAGACTACTGGCTGTTTCTGCACTTGATCGTCGAGCGCCTGGCGCAGTACCGCTTCCTCTTCCAGGACCTGTCGAACCTCGCCGGGCGCTTGCCGAAGCTGGCCAAGGGCATTCGTCATCTGCTCAATGCGCTGAAGCGCACACTCGCTTCGTTGCTTGCACGATTGAAGGCTTCGGGGCAACTGGTCAGTGATACGCAGGCGTTGGGGCAACTGGTGGAGCAGATCACTATGACGCTGCTGTTTTCGCTGGATTATCAGCGGATTCTGGATCGCGAAGGCGAGGTTCGTCTGGTGGTTTACCAGATCATGATGCTGGTGGCGCCGCATCTGCTGCCGCCGGTTAAGGTCGCCACGGAGCGGATGGCCCTGCAATACCTTGAAGATCACGACTGACGCAAAAGCCCCTCACCCTAGCCCTCCCGAAACGTCGGACCGCCCGGAGGGAGAGGGGACTGATTGGGGGATGCTTGAGATGTACGCCGACCTGCGGCTGTTTTGCCGAATCCATAGTCGACTCGGTCTGTCAGGTCGATGTTTGACGCAAGACTGCTCGGTCGGCTCCCTCTCCCTCCGGGCGGTCCGACGTTTCGGGAGGGCTGGGGTGAGGGTAAGCTTTTAAAAAGCACAAACAAAAACGCCCGACCTTCACAGGCCGGGCGTTTTGTTTTGCCCTGAAGAATCAGGACTGACTGGTTGGCGTCGACGGGGTCGATACAGCAGTCGGGGTGGCCGCCGGAGTCGGCGCTGCGGCGGAGTTCGACGCGCTGGCCGGAGCTGCCGGGGTGGCCGGTTTGGCTGCAGCAGGTGCGGCCGGTTTCGGCGCAGCGGCTTTCGGCGCGGCCGGTTTTTTCACTGCCGGTTTCTTCGCCGCAGCAGGTCTCGCTGCAGGCTTGGCAGCCGGTTTGGCGGCAGCGGTTTTGGCGGCGGGTTTAGCTGCAGTTTTGGTCGCAGGTTTTGCTGCCGGTTTCGCGGCGGCTTTAGCGGCAACCGGCTTGGCTGCGGCTTTGGCTGCTGGCTTGGCGGCGGCGGTTTTCGCAGCGGCTTTGGCTGCAGGCTTGGCCGCTGCTTTGGCCAGAGGCTTGGCGGCAGTTTTCGCAGCCGGTTTAGCCGCTGCGGTTTTCGCCGCTACCGGTTGGGTTTTCAGACCGGTGAGTTTCTCGATCTGCTTGGTCAGGGTTTCAACCTTGCTGTGCAGCGCTTTCACTTCATTGCGGCTTGGCACACCCAGGCGCGAAATCGCGCTGTTCAGGCGCTTGTCGAAAGCCCCTTCCAGCTCGTCCCACTTGCCCAGTGCGCGATCTTTCACGCCGCTGATGCGCGACTTGGCCGAAGAAGCGGAGTCCTTGGCGGCATCGACTTTTTTGCCGACTGCTGTCTTGGTGAGCTTCTCGGCTTTCTCGCCGTCTTTGACCAGTGACTCGAAGAGCTTGCTGCCGTCAGTGTCGATCTTCGAGTACACGCCTAAACCAGCCAGCCAGATTTTGCGGGAGTAGTCTTCGACTTTCCCAATCCACGAGCTGCCTTCTTTATCGGTGTTCTTTTTACCAGCCATCCCGTTCTCCTTAAGATTTACGCGCGACGCGTTCGAGCAATGCCGTCAGCTCATCGAGCTTAGCAGAGAGTGTCTCAACGTCATGTTTAGACGGAATGCCGATACGATTCAAGGCACTTGCAACACGGGAGTCGAACGCCTTCTCGACCTTGTCGAGCTGGACTTCGACACGACCCTTGAACGAGCTGACTTCGTCCTTGACGTCATCAATCTCGGCGTTGGCTGCTTCGAGTTTTTCGGTGACGGCTTTTTTGCCTTTCTTTTCAACAGTTTGACCGGCCTTGATCAACTCCTGAAAGTAGTCGCTGCCTTCTTGGCCGACCTTGGTGTAGGCACCCAGGCCTGCCAGCCAGATCTTGCGGGCATAGGATTTGACGTCGCTCAGAGCAGAAGTCGAAGCGTCGATTTTTTTCTTCAAAATGACTTTGGCCATGGTGCACCTCACGCGCAGAAGGTTTGAGGAACTGCCCGCAAAGGTGTCGGGCTCAGGCACAAAGTAGGGAGAAAAATTAGAAACGGCACCCTAACAACTGACATAAACAGCAGGAGCACCACAGAACAAATGCAGGAGTGAGCCTGCTCGCGATTGAGGTCTGTCAGTCAACATTGCGGTGACTGACAGACCCCAATCGCGAGCAGGCTCACGCCTACAGGGGATCGTATTTCAGACCAGGGCCTTGTCGAGGGCCTTCTCGATCTCGGCTTTGATCATGCCGCTCATGGCCGACATCATGATGCCCAGTTCCACATCGACCTTGATCGAATCGTCGGCCACATGCACCGCGCCTTTCACGCCTGAGCGCTTGAGGTTCAGGGTGTCGCCCGACCACTGCGGCTCCAGGCCATATTGATCGGAGAGTTTCTGCGCCAGCTTGTCGGCCTTCTCGCGGGCGGCTTCCTTGCCCAGGTTGTGGGCACGCTCAACACTGATTTTGGCCATTGAATGACTCCTGCTTGATGAATAGGTCTCGGCAAATCTTGACCGCGTCTGCGGCAAATCGTCCCGAAGGTTGCCCATCTTACCTTTAGCCATTCCAAGACAAAGCATGGCTTGGGGATTAGAATGTCGCGCATTCTCTTTTGGTGACAGCGATATGACTGATCAGCGCAAAGGCAGCGATGCCGAACCCACCACACACTTCGGCTTCAAAAACGTTCCGGAAAGCCAGAAAGCGGAAAAAGTCGCTGAGGTCTTCCACTCGGTAGCGGCGAAATACGACCTGATGAACGACCTTCTGTCGGGCGGCATGCACCGTCTGTGGAAGCGTTTTGCGATCGAATTGTCGGGCGTGCGCAGCGGCAACCGCGTGCTGGACATCGCTGGCGGCACGGGCGACCTGACCAAAAAGTTCTCCCATCTCGTTGGCCCGACCGGCCAGGTGGTGCTGGCCGACATCAACGAATCCATGCTCAAGGTCGGCCGTGATCGTCTGCTGGATCTGGGGGTGTCGGGCAACGTCGAATTCGTTCAGGCGGATGCCGAAAAGCTGCCGTTCCCGGACAACCATTTCGACTGCGTGACCATCGCCTTCGGCCTGCGCAACGTGACGCACAAAGAAGACGCCCTGCGCTCGATGCTGCGCGTGCTCAAGCCCGGCGGTCGCCTGCTGGTGCTGGAGTTCTCCAAGCCGACCAACGCGCTGATGTCGAAAGCCTACGACGCCTACTCGTTCGCCTTCATGCCGCTGATGGGCAAGCTGATCACCAACGACTCGGAAAGCTATCGCTACCTGGCCGAATCGATCCGCATGCACCCGAATCAGGAAACCCTGAAGTCGATGATGGTCGACGCCGGTTTCGACCGCGTGACCTATCACAACATGACCGCAGGCATCGTCGCCCTGCACCGCGGCATCAAGCCCTGATGTTGCTCACCGGGCTGCTCGCCAGCGTTGAACTCGGTCTGAACCGGGTGCTGCGTCTCGACAGCACGGCGCTGCCGCGGCTGGCGCATCTGACCGGCAAGGTGATTGCCGTCGATTGCCGCAGCCCGGCGCTGCAACTGTTCATCCTGCCGAGCGATGAGGGCCTGATGCTGGCCGCGCACTGGGAAACCGCTGTCGACTGCACCTTGCGTGCGCCCGCGTCGAGCCTGGTGAAACTGGCCGTGAGCAAGGACAAGACCGCGGTGCTGCACGCCCCGGAAGTCGAGCTCGACGGTGACAGCGGCGTGCTGCTGGAACTGGCCGGCGTGCTGCAGGATCTGGAGCTGGACTGGGAGTACGAACTCTCGCGCTGGCTGGGTCCGGTCGCCACGCAGCTGGTGGGCGGTCATCTGCGCAGCCGCGCGCGCTGGTATCAACAAGGATTTGCCAGCCTCAACCAGAACCTCGCCGAATACCTCGCCGAAGAATCGCGCACCCTCGTCGGGCAGCGCGAGGCCGAAGCGCGGTTCAGCGAACTGGACCGGATCAAACTTGATCTGGAACGTCTCGAGGCGCGTTTCGAGCGCCTTTCCCGATCCCTCGACCCAAGCGATAACGCATGAAGCTGCTTGCCGTCCGCCGTCTGTTGCGCATCCAGCGCGTCGTGATCCGCTACCGCCTCGATGACCTGCTGTTCGAGTTGCCGCTGCCCTGGTTTCTCCTGGCGCTGCGCTATGTGCTGCCGTGGCGCTGGTTCCCGCGCAAGCCGCTGGACCTGAGCCGTGGCGCACGCCTGCGCCTGGCCCTGCAGGACCTGGGTCCGATCTTCATCAAGTTCGGGCAGATTCTCTCGACCCGCCGCGACCTGTTGCCGGAAGACATCGCCGATGAGCTGATGCTGCTGCAGGACCGCGTGCCGCCGTTCGATTCGCAGTTGTCGATCAAGCTGATCGAAGAGCAACTGGGCAAGAAGATCAGCGAAGTGTTCAGCCGTTTCGACGTCGAACCGCTGGCCTCGGCCTCGGTGGCGCAGGTGCATGCCGCACAGCTGAAAACCGGCGAAGAAGTGGTGGTCAAGGTGATCCGTCCGGGCCTGAAACCGGTGATCGCCCAGGATCTGGCGTGGCTGTTCATCCTCGCCCGCGCCGCCGAAAAAGTCTCCGCCGACGCCCGCTTGCTGCACCCGGTGGACGTGGTGCAGGACTACGAGAAAACCATCTACGACGAACTCGACCTGCTGCGCGAGGCGGCCAACGCCAGCCAGTTGAAACGTAACTTCGAAGGCTCGCCGCTGCTCTACGTGCCACAGGTCTACTGGGACTGGTGCCGGCCGAAAGTGCTGGTGATGGAGCGCATCTACGGGATTCAGGTGACGGATCTGGCGACCCTCGCCGACCAGCGCACCGACATGAAGATGCTCGCCGAGCGCGGCGTGGAGATCTTCTTCACCCAAGTGTTCCGCGACAGTTTCTTCCACGCCGACATGCACCCGGGCAATATCTTCGTCAGCACCGTCAACCCGTGGAGCCCGCAGTACATTGCGATCGACTGCGGCATCGTCGGCAGCCTGACCCCGGAAGATCAGGACTATCTGGCGCGCAACCTGTTCGCCTTCTTCAAGCGTGACTATCGCCGCGTGGCGCAACTGCACATCGACTCGGGCTGGGTGCCGGCGGAAACCAAACTCAACGAATTCGAAGCGGCGATCCGTACCGTGTGCGAACCGATCTTCGAAAAACCGTTAAAAGATATTTCATTTGGCCAGGTGCTGATGCGCCTGTTCCAGACCGCACGACGCTTCAACATGGAAGTTCAGCCGCAGCTGGTGCTGCTGCAAAAGACTCTGCTGAACATCGAAGGCCTCGGCCGTCAGTTGTACCCGGACCTGGATCTGTGGAACACCGCGCAGCCGTTCCTCGAACGCTGGATGCGCGAGCGCATCAGCCCGAAAACCTTGATCGGCAACGTGCAGAGCCAGTTTGAACAGCTGCCGCATCTGGCCAACATGGCGCGCGACCTGCTCGAACGCATGTCCCAACCGCACGCCAAGGACCCGCCACCGCCCTGGCACAAACGCAAGGATGACTGGTTCCTGCGCCTGCTCGGCAGCGCTCATCTGGCAGGCGGCACCATCCTTGCCGCCGGTGGCCCGTTGCACGAACTGGGGCATTGGCCGGCAGGCATCATGGTGGCAGTCGGCTTGTATCTGGTCGTTCGCCGATAGCACGAATCTGCTGCAAGTTATAAGCTGCGAGCTGCAAGCTTGACGACACAGATACACCGCAGCCTGCTTTTACTTGCAGCTTGAAGCTCGAGACTCGAAGCTGCTTTTTTCAGGAATTGAAGATGAAAAACTGGCTGGACGAGATCAAGTGGGACGCTGACGGCCTGGTGCCGGCCATTGCCCAGGATCACAAAACCGGACGTGTGCTGATGATGGCCTGGATGAACCGCGAAGCCCTGGAGCTGACGGCGGCAGAAAACCGTGCCATCTACTGGTCACGTTCCCGTGGCAAGCTGTGGCGCAAGGGCGAAGAGTCCGGCCATGTGCAGACCCTGCATGAAATGCGTCTGGACTGTGATGCCGACGTCATCATCCTGATGGTCGAACAGATCGGCGACATCGCTTGCCATACCGGCCGTCAAAGCTGCTTTTACCGCGTCTTCGAAAACGGCGACTGGAAGACAGTCGACCCGGTCCTGAAAGACCCGCACGCTATCTATTGCGCAGGACACAAACATGAGTGACACCCTGACCCGCCTGGCCGAAGTGCTCGAAGAGCGCAAAGGCGCAGCCGCCGACAGCTCGTATGTGGCTAGTCTGTATCACAAGGGTTTGAACAAGATTCTGGAGAAAGTCGGCGAAGAGTCGGTCGAAACCATTATTGCCGCCAAGGACGCCGCGATCAGCGGCGACTGCAGCGATGTGATCTACGAGACCGCCGACCTGTGGTTCCACAGCATGGTCATGCTCGCCCAACTGGGGCAGCATCCGCAGGCCGTGCTGGATGAACTGGATCGCCGCTTCGGCCTGTCCGGACACGTCGAGAAAGCCTCGCGTCCGTCCGCCTGAACAACTTCTAGAGAGGAACAGCAACATGGGCATTTTTGACTGGAAACACTGGATCGTCATTCTGGTTGTCGTGGTGCTGGTGTTCGGCACCAAGAAACTGAAAAACCTCGGCACCGACGTCGGTGAGTCGATCAAGGGCTTCCGCAAAGCCATGAACGACGACGAGAAACCCGCTGCCGATCCGACCGTAACGCCTGCGCAACCGGTGCCACCGGTGCAGCCGCAAACGACCGCTCAGGCCAACCCGCCGCACACCATCGACGTGCAGGCGCAGAAAGTCGAAGAGCCGATTCGCAAAGACGTGTGAGCACTGACTAATGTTTGGTATCAGCTTCTCTGAACTGCTGCTCGTCGGCCTCGTCGCCCTGCTGGTGCTGGGTCCCGAGCGTCTGCCGGGCGCTGCGCGCACCGCCGGCCTGTGGGTCGGGCGGCTGAAGCGCAGCTTCAACGCGATCAAACAGGAAGTTGAACGTGAAATCGGTGCCGACGAGATCCGTCGGCAACTGCACAACGAGCACATTCTGTCGCTGGAGCAGGAGGCGCGGAAGATTTTCACGCCGGTTCAGCAGGAACCGACGCCGGTCGAGCACGTGGGTGAGCAGACGATTCACAGCCCTGCTGCTGCGACACCACCTGCAGCCGCCAGTGCACCAGTCATGACACCGACTGAACCAGCGCCCGCCGCTGCACAAACTTCGGTTGAACACGTTGCTCCAGCCGCCGCGCCTGTTGCGCCGGCCCCTCACGACCCCACATTGCCGCCGCGAGCCCCATGAGCGATCTCCCCGAAAACGACCAGCACATGCCGCTGGTTTCGCACCTCACCGAGTTGCGCACCCGCCTGCTGCGTTGCGTGGCGGCGATCTTCATCATCTTCGCCGGGCTGTTCGCCTTCACCCAGCAAATCTACACCTTCGTCTCGACGCCGCTGCGCCAGTACCTGCCGGTCGGCGCGACGATGATCGCCACCGACGTGTCATCGCCGTTCCTGACGCCGCTGAAGCTGACGATGATGGTCTCGCTGTTCCTCGCGATCCCGGTGATCCTGCATCAGATCTGGGGCTTTATCGCGCCGGGCCTGTACAAGCATGAGAAGCGCATCGCGGTGCCGCTGCTGGTTTCCAGCATCCTGCTGTTCTACACCGGCATGGCGTTCGCCTATTACTTCGTGTTCCCGCTGATCTTCAAGTTCTTCGCTGCGGCCACCCCGGCCGGCGTGGAAATGATGACCGACATCGCCAGTTACCTCGATTTCGTCATGACGCTGTTCTTCGCCTTCGGCGTGGCGTTCGAGATCCCGGTGGCTGTTGTGCTGCTGGTGTGGATCGGCGTAGTCGACGTAGCCTACCTGAAGAAAATCCGCCCGTACGTGATCATCGGCTGCTTCGTGGTCGGCATGATCCTCACGCCTCCGGACATCTTCTCGCAGACCCTGCTCGCCGTGCCGATGTGGATGCTGTTTGAAATCGGCATCCTGTTCGGTGGGCTGATCAGCAAGCGCGAACGCCCGGACGAAACCCCGGCCGACGATCACAACGACCAGCCGCCAGCGACCCAGGCATGAACCTGCTGTTGCTCGAAGAGGCCGACTTCATCGCGGCCGACCGCGTCGTGCTGCGTGACCGGCGCCTGACCCACATGCAGGAAGTGCATCGCTCCGAAGTCGGTGACAGCCTGCGGGTCGGGCGCATCAATGGCCTGATGGGTTCGGCCGAACTGCTGCGCCTCGAGGCCGGCGAAGCCGAACTGCGCGTCACCCTCGATCAGCCACCGCCGGCCAAGCTGCCGCTGACCCTGGTGTTGGCCCTGCCGCGTCCGAAGATGCTGCGGCGGGTGTTCCAGACCGTGGCGACCATGGGCGTATCGAAGGTAATTCTGGTCAACAGCTACCGGGTCGAGAAGAGCTTCTGGCAGACGCCGTTCCTGGAGCCGGAAGCAATTCGCGAGAATCTGATCCTCGGTCTCGAGCAGGCCCGCGATACCGTGCTGCCGGACATCATCATTGAGAAACGCTTCAAGCCATTCGTCGAAGACCGCCTGCCGGCGATCACCGAAGGCACCCTCGGCCTGGTCGGTCATCCCGGTAACTACCCGCCGTGCCCGCGTGCGCTGAGCGAACCGGTGACACTGGCGATCGGCCCGGAAGGCGGCTGGATCCCCTACGAAATCGACCTGTTGGGCAAGTCCGGCCTGCAACCGGTGCAACTGGGCGAGCGCATCCTGCGCGTCGAAACCGCCGTCACCGCCCTCCTCGCCCGCCTGTTCTAAATCCGACGCGCAACCTCTGTGGCGAGGGAGCTTCACCCCGGATAAATGGCGTTACAGATTGCCATCACTCGGCCGATACCCTCTCCATAAGTCCAATTAGTGGTCCGAGGGGAGTCGTCGCATGTACCGTTGGTTAGCCGAGAATCTTGGGAACGTCAGTGTCAAACGCAAGCTGGGCATCGGTTTCGGCCTGGTGCTGTTGCTGACGCTGTTGATTACCTTCACCGGCTGGACCGGCATGGGCGGCATCATCAGCCGCGGTGACAAGCTCGGCTTCATCTCCAGCCTCAATGAGCTGACCAAGGACCTGCGCCTGGCCCGTCTGGACTATGAAGCTCGTCGTGGCGAACAAGGCCCGGGCGCGGTCAACGAGCTGTTGGCCAAACTCGCCAGCGGCCTGCAAACCGCGCGCGGTCTGATCGAGCAGCCTTCCGATGCGGCGATGGTCGATCAGCAACTGGCCGCCGTCGCCGAGTACAAGCGCGCCTTCGCCGAGATGACCCAGGCCACCGTGCAGCGCGAAGACGCGCGCAGCAAACTCGGCGCCAATGCCGACAATGCCGTGGCCAAGGTCGCGGAAGTCGAGAAATCCCTGCTGCAGGGTGACAGCGTCGCGCAATTCAACAGCGTGATCGAGCTGAGCAAACTGTTGCAGCAGGCGCGTTATCAGGTGCGCGGCTACACCTACAGCGGCAAGGCCGATGCGGAGCAGCCCGCGCTGGACGCCATCGACAATGCCCTGAAAAACCTCGACAGCCTGCCGGCGAAATTGCCCGAGCAGCACATCGCCAACCTGCAACAGGCCACCGACTCGATCAAGGCCTATCGTGCGGCAGTCGCTCAGTTCCGCGACTCGCAGGTGAACAATGCCAAGGCCGGGGCCACCATGAAGGCTCAGGGCGACATCCTCCTCGACGTCAGCAAGAAACTCACCCAATCGCAAACCGTGGTGCGCGACACCGATGCCGCGCACGCCAAGAACATGTTGATCATCGCCACCCTGCTCGCTGTGGCCTTCGGCCTGCTGGCCGCCTGGGCAATCACCCGGCAGATCATCATTCCGCTGAACCAGACCCTGAAAGTCGCCGAACAAGTGGCCGCCGGTGATCTGACCCACAACCTCGTGTCGCAGCGCCGCGACGAACTCGGTCAGTTACAGCGCTCGATGCAAAGCATGACCCAAGGCCTGCGCGAGCTGATCGGTGGCATCAGCGATGGCGTGACCCAAATTGCCAGCGCTGCCGAAGAGCTGTCGGCGGTCACCGAGCAGACCAGCGCCGGGGTCAACAATCAGAAGATCGAAACCGACCAGGTCGCCACCGCCATGAACGAAATGGCCGCCACCGTGCAGGAAGTCGCACGCAACGCCGAGGAAGCTTCCGAAGCCGCCGTGGCCGCCGACCAGCAGGCCCGCGAAGGCGACAAGGTGGTCGGTGAAGCGATCGCGCAGATCGAGCGTCTGGCGGTTGAAGTCGGTCATTCCACCGAGGCCATGGGCGAACTCAAGCGCGAAAGCGACAAGATCGGCAGCGTGCTCGACGTGATCAAGTCCGTGGCCCAGCAAACCAACCTGCTGGCGCTCAACGCCGCCATCGAAGCCGCCCGTGCCGGTGAGGCGGGTCGTGGTTTTGCCGTGGTCGCGGATGAAGTGCGCAGCCTCGCCCAGCGCACCCAGAAGTCCACCGAAGAGATCGAAGAACTGATCGTCGGCCTGCAAAACGGCACCCAGCAAGTGGCGACGATCATGGACAACAGCCGCTCCCTGACCGACAGCAGCGTCGAACTGACCCGTCGCGCCGGTGGTTCGCTGGAAAGCATCACCCGCACCGTGTCGGCGATTCAGGCGATGAACCAGCAGATTGCGGCAGCAGCCGAGCAGCAGAGCGCCGTGGCTGAGGAGATCAACCGTAGCGTGCTGAATGTGCGGGATGTGTCGGATCAGACCTCGGCGGCCAGTGAAGAGACCGCGGCGTCCAGTGTTGAGCTGGCGCGGCTGGGGACGCATTTGCAGACGTTGGTGGGGCGCTTCAAGGTTTGAGGTGATTCATCTGCCTCGGTTCACTGGGAACCGGGGTGAGGCTATCGCTGGCAAGCCAGCTCCCACAGGATTTATGTCGATCACAACGGTTGTGTTCAACCCACTCACTGTGGGAGCTGGCTTGCCAGCGATGGCGTCCGAGGGGACGCCGCCGTTACAGGACCTGACGCAGGAAAGCCTGAGCGCGCGGATCCTTCGGTGCATCAAAGAACTCTGCCGGCGCCGCATCTTCCAGCAACTTGCCGTGATCGAAAAACAACACCCGATCCGCCACTTCCCGGGCAAAACCCATTTCGTGGGTGACGCAGACCATGGTCATGCCTTCCACGGCCAGGCTCTTCATCACGTCCAGCACTTCACCGACCATTTCCGGGTCGAGGGCCGACGTCGGTTCGTCGAACAGCATCACTTTCGGGTCCATCGCCAGCGCCCGGGCAATCGCCACACGCTGTTGTTGACCGCCGGACAGGCGTGAAGGGTATTCCCGGGACTTCTGTGCGATACCGACCTTCTCCAGCAACGCCAGGGCCTTGGCCTCGCTTTCCTTCTGCCCGCGCTTGCGCACGACTTTCTGTGCGAGGCAGAGGTTTTCCAGCACGGTCATGTGCGGGAACAGGTTGAAGTGCTGGAACACCATGCCGACTTCGCGGCGGTAGGCGTTGACGTCGGTTTTCGGGTCGGCCAGTTGCAGGCCGTCGATGCTGACCGAACCCGAGTCGAACGCTTCCAGACCATTGAGGCAACGCAGGAAGGTCGATTTGCCGGAACCCGACGGACCGATCACCACCAGCACTTCGCCCTTGGCCACCGTGGTAGTGACGTGATCCACAGCGCGGACTACCTGGCCACGGGTGTCGAAGACTTTTACCAGATCGCGGACTTCAATCACTTTGCGCGAGCCTCCGCTCAAGCCGGCTGGCGATTTTCGACAGCGGCAGGTTGATCAACAGGTACAGGCCGGCGACGCAGAACAGGATTTCGAACGGCGAGAACGAGGTGGTGATGACTTCGCGACCGCTTTTCAGCAGCTCGGTGATGGCGATCACCGACACCAGCGAGGTGTCCTTGACCAGACTGATGAATTGCCCTGCCAGCGGCGGCAGCACGCGTTTGAAGGCTTGCGGCAGCACCACGTGACGCATCGACTGGCCAGCGCTCAAGCCGAGCGAACGCGCCGCTTCGTTCTGGCCACGGGCAATCGACTGCACGCCGGAACGGATGATCTCCGCCACATAAGCACCCGTGAACAGCGACAACGCGGCGATCCCGGCGAACTCACGGGACAGGTTCATCACCGTGCCGATGAAGAAGTAGAAAATGAAGATCTGCACCAGCAGCGGTGTGCCGCGCACCAGTTCGACGTAGATGCTCGACAGGTCGCGCAGGGTCGGGTTGCTCGACAGGCGACACAGCCCGGTGACCAGACCGATCAACAACCCGAGCACGCCGGACACCACCGACAGCCACAGCGTCGTCCACAGCCCCCACAACAACGGCCCTGCGGCCCAATGCCGGGTCACGCCCACGACGTCGCCTTCCGCGACATCGTCGCCCTGAGCGAATTGCAGGCTGTTCTCGTCGACCGTCAGGTGCTGCTCGTCACCGGCGTCGTTACGCAGGGTGACTTGGGCGCTGCTGCCCTTGCGCACCAGTTCGGTAACCGTGGATATGTCGGTGGCGCGCTGGGATTCTTCGGCCTGATAGGCGAAATACTGTGGCACGCGGTTCCAGCGCCATTCGTAGGACATCAGCGACGTGGCGTAATACAACGCGCCCGCCAGGCCGACCAGCACCAGCACGGTGAGGACGTGCCAGGGCCATTGGGCTTTTTTCTGTTTCATTGCAGGTTCCGGATTTTGTGTTGCTCTGGAGGGCCTCTTCGCGAGCAAGCTCGCTCCCACAGGGGATTTGTGGTGTTCACATAATCACTGTGGGAGCGAGCTTGCTCGCGAATGGGGCAACTCGGTCTATCTGACCGGGCTTATTCCATGTCCTTGAGCCACTCGGTGCTCTTGAACCACTTGTCATGGATACGATCGTAGGTGCCGTCTTCGTGGATCTGGTGCAGGAAGTTGTTGATGAAGTTGAGGCTGTCGTAGTCGCCCTTCTTCAGACCGAAGGCCAGCGGCTCGTAGGTGAACGGCTTGTCGAGGAACACCAGTTTGCCGGCGCCGACCTTGTTCACCGCCACCACGTTGTACGGCGCGTCGTAGATGAAGGCGTCAGCCTTGCCATTGACCACGTCGAGCACCGCTTCCTGCTCGTTGTCGTAGCCGTGGTATTTGGCTTTGGCGATCAGTTTCTTGGCGACCATCTCGCCGGTGGTGCCGAGCTTGGAGGTGATGCGATAGTCGGCGGTGTTCAGGTCTTTATAGGACTTGATGGTGCCTTCCAGCTCCTTGCGGATCAGCAGGGTCTGGCCGACGACGATGAACGGTTCGCTGAAGTTCAGGCGCAGGTTGCGCTCCTGGGTCAGGGTCATGCCGCTGCCGATCATGTCGAATTTGTCAGTCATCAGTGCCGGGATGATCCCGTCGTAACCGGTCGACACCAGCTCCAGCTTGACGCCCATGGCCTTGGACATGGCCTTGAGGATGTCGACTTCGAAGCCGATGATCTCGCCGCGCTTGTTGGTCATCTCGAACGGCATGTAGGTCGGGTCCATGCCGACTTTCAAGGTGCCGCGCTTGACCGCGTCGTCGATCGCGCCGGCGTGCGCCGCATTGACTGCAACCAGTGCCGTGACGCCGACCAGCAGCATCGACAGATACTTCTTCATCTTCAAGTCCCCAAAACCATTGCAATTGCGGCGCGAAAACCAACAGAGGCGGGCAAAAAAGCCCGGGTGCGCCAATTCGGGGACGGATGCTAACGCACTCGTTTTTTTGCACAAGGTTTAATGGACGATTTGTTTAACAATCAAGAGCTGACCCTCATCGGAACGCGGCCCAGCCCTCTCCCCGAGGGAAAGGGGGCCGACCGAGGTGTCTCAAGCTATACGCCGACCTGAAAGATCGAGTCGATTATGGATTCAACCCAGCAAGATCAGGTCGACGTAACGCTGAAGCATCCCCCGATCAGTCCCCTCTCCCTCTGGGAGAGGGCTAGGGTGAGGGCCTTTTCAGCAGGCAAAAAAAACCCCGCAACATCGCGGGGTTTCTTTATCAGGCCGGTTGCGCCTGCAAGCTCACCGGTCGCAGCGGCAGCAATGGCGCATGCGGATCGGCTTTCACCGAAGCGCGCCAGGCATCCAGCCACTCGGCGTGACCTTCGGCCCAGACCAGCTCGTGCAGACGCGCCAGGGCCACCGGATCGCTCAGCAGTTGCAGGCGATCATGGTTGCTCAGCGCCGCCGGGCCAGCTTTCAGGGCGTGACGCACCCGTTCCTGACGCAGCCATTCGATCGGCTCGGCCTGACCGTGTCGCGAGGTCGCCAGCGAGCACGCCAGGGCGTTCTGCTGCGGATCGACCACGGCGCGGACGAAGCCGTCCTTCAGCGCGTGCCAACGGTTCTCGTGGGTGTACTGGTCGGTCGCCAGCAGCGCCTGTGGCGGATTGTATTCCTCTGGGATGAGGAACAGGCTCTCGTCACGGGACTTGAGACCCAGGCCGACACGGCTGGAGATCACCGACACCGGGATCGACAGCATCAGCGAACCGACGATCGGCACCAGCCACCACAGGAAGCTCGGGTTCAGCCAGATCACCAGCAGCGCCCAGCAGAAACCCAGCAGGGTCTGCGGACCGTGGCGTTTGACCGCCTCGCTCCAGGGCGTCGAGTCGTCGTCACGCTGCGGCGAGTTCCAGGTCGCGGCCCAGCCGAGGAACGCGGCAAGGACGAAACGGGTGTGGAAAATCATCCGCACCGGCGCCAGCAGCATGGAGAACAGCATCTCCAGCAGCATCGACAGGGTCACCTTGAACTTGCCACCGAACTCTTTCGCGCCCTTGGCCCAGATCAGGATGATGCTCAACAGTTTCGGCAGGAACAGCAGCACGATGGTGGTCGAGAACAGCGCGATCGCCTTGTCCGGGTGCCATTGTGGCCACAACGGATAGAGCTGGCGCGGTTCGAGGAAGTACTGCGGCTCCATCAGCGTGTTCACCGCCAGCAGCGCAGTCGACAACACCAGGAAGAAGAACCACAACGGCGCCGACAGGTACGACATCACGCCGGTGAGGAACACCGCACGGTGCACCGGGTGCATACCTTTTACCAGGAACAGGCGGAAGTTCATCAGGTTGCCGTGGCACCAGCGACGGTCACGCTTGAGTTCATCAAGCAGGTTCGGCGGCAGTTCTTCGTAGCTGCCCGGCAGGTCGTAGGCAATCCACACGCCCCAACCGGCACGGCGCATCAGCGCAGCTTCAACGAAGTCGTGGGACAGGATCGCACCAGAGAACGCACCTTTGCCCGGCAACGGCGCCAGGGCGCAGTGGTCGATGAACGGCTTCATGCGGATGATCGCGTTGTGACCCCAGTAGTGGGACTCACCCAGCTGCCAGAAGTGCAGACCGGCGGTGAACAGCGGGCCATACACACGCGTGGCGAACTGCTGCATGCGCGCATACAGGGTGTCCATGCCCGACGCACGCGGCGCGGTCTGGATAATCCCGGCGTCCGGCGTGGCTTCCATCAGGCGCACCAGACTGGTCAGACACTCGCCGCTCATCACCGAGTCGGCGTCGAGCACGACCATGTACTTGTAGTCACCGCCCCAGCGACGGCAGAAGTCGTCGAGGTTGCCGCTCTTGCGTTTCACACGACGGCGACGGCGGCGATAGAAGATCTTGCCGAAACCCTTGGCTTCGCGGCAGACATCCAGCCAGGCCTGTTGCTCGGCGACGCAGATATCGGTGTCGTTACTGTCGCTGAGGACAAAGAAGTCGAAGCGGTCCAGATCACCGGTGGCAGCGACCGATTCGAACGTCGCCCGCAAACCGGCGAACACGCGCGGCACGTCTTCGTTGCAGATCGGCATGACCAACGCGGTACGCGCGTCTTTGGCAATCGGCTCGTTACCGGCGCTTTTACCGGAGATACGGTATTTATCGTGACCGGTGAGCAACTCGAGGAAGCCCATCAACGCGGTCCAGAAACCCGCCGACACCCAGCAGAACAGAATCCCGAACAAGATCAGGATGCTGGTTTGCAGCGCATACGGCAGCACTTGCGTGGCAGTTTGCAGCAGCGGTTGGTGCAGGACTTCTTCCAGATCGACGAACGACCAGCCCTGGTACGGCATGATGCCTTTCATGTACCAACCGGCGACGATGGTCTGGCCGAGCATCAGCAGCAACAGAATGTAGCGACGGATCGAGCCAACGGTGCGCCAGCGCGCGGCCGGCAACACGTTGGCGTCTTTCGGCGGCTGCGGCGGGTTGGTGCGGCCGGTCAGACGGCGCCAGCCGCGCACCAGAATATTGGTGCGCCACGGCTCCGGTACGACTTTGGTCCGTCGGATCGGCGGCGTCGCCTTGAGGCTGACGCGGCCGCTGGCGTCGAGCACCAGCATCTCGGCGTCGGCCAGTTCTTCGGCGGTGCTCAGTGTCAGGCGCTTGCCCACCGAAGCCTGGGCGGCTTCGGCAGGGGCGTCGAACGTCGAAGACGACAGGCGTTCATGCAGCTCGCTGAACGACTGGCAGCCCGCGAGTTCCGCGCGCTGCTCGTCGGTCATCGGCAGATGCGCCAGGTACTCGGACAGAGTCTCTGGCTGTACTTGAGAGTTACTCATCGGCAGGCAACTGATAGCTCCAGGTCTCGGTCAGGACTTCTTCAGTCGGTGCCGATTCCGGTGTGGCTGGGGCCGCGTTCGCAGCCGCTGGCTGCTTGGCGTCTTTGTTGGCCTTGTCCTTGGCATCTGCAGCGGGCTTGGCATCGGCCAGTTTGGCTTCGGCGGCCTTGGCTTCCTTGTCGATTTTCTCTTGTTGCTTGGCGGCAACCTTGTCGGCCTTGGCGACGGACGAGTTGGACGCCGGCACCGATTTCGCCAGATCAGCGGTCACGACCGGCTGTACCAGCGCGGCACGCATCTCGGTGGACTTGCTCGCGTCCTTGATTTTCATCCGCAGAGTCAAGCGCCAGCCTTTGGTTTCCGGGTTGTAGCGCACGCTGTTTTCGACCAGTTCGGCGTTGTCGCCAACACTGACCTGACTGCGCACGTCGGCATCCGGGGCCAGAGCGGCCAGCGACGGACCTTCGAAATCGACCAGGTACGCGACGCTGCCGTCCGGCTGACGGATCAGGTTCGACTGCTTGACGTCACCGGTCGAACGCAGGGTCTGCTTGACCCAGGCGCTGTCGGGGGCGTGAATCGCCGCTTCATCCATGGTCCAGTGCAGGCGGTAGGCGAAGTCCAGCGGCTGACCCGGCTCCGGCATTTTTTCCGGGCTCCAGAACGCAACGATGTTGTCGTTGGTTTCGTCGGCGGTCGGAATCTCTACCAGATCAACGGAGCCCTTGCCCCACTCGCCCTTCGGCTCGATCCAGGCGCTTGGGCGCTTGTCGTAGCGATCGTCGAGGTCTTCGTAGTGGCTGAAGTCGCGGCCACGTTGCAGCAGACCGAAACCACGCGGGTTCTCGACGCTGAAGTTGCTCACGGCCAAGTGTTTCGGGTTGTTCAGTGGACGCCAGATCCACTCGCCGTTGCCGGCATGGATCGACAGACCGCTGGAGTCGTGCAGTTCACGACGGTAGTTGAGGACTTTCGACGGCTGGTTGGCGCCGAACAGGAACATGCTGGTCAACGGTGCGATGCCCAGTTTGCCGACCTTGTCACGCAGGAACATCTGCGCCTTGACGTCGACAATGGTGTCACTGCCCGGACGCAGGATCAGGCGGTAGGCACCGGTGGCACGTGGCGAATCCAGCAGGGCGAAGATCACCAGGTGCTTGTCGCCCGGCTTCGGCTGTTGAATCCAGAACTCACGGAAACGCGGGAACTCTTCGCCCGACGGCAGCGCGGTGTCGATTGCCAGGCCACGGGCCGACAGACCGTAGGTATGACCCTTGCCAACGACGCGGAAGTAGCTCGCGCCGAGCATGGTCATGATTTCGTCTTGCTTGTCGGCCTTGTTGATCGGGTACAGCACACGGAAACCGGCATAACCCAGTTGTTCAGTGGCTTTCGGATCGAATTTCAGGTCGCCGAAATCGAAGCGCGTCGGATCGTATTTGATCTCTTCGACGGTGTTCGCTGTGATTTCATTGATTTTCACCGGTGTATCGAAGTGCATACCCTGGTGATAGAAGGACAGTTTGAACGGGGTCTTCTGATCAGCCCACTCAGCCTTTTCGGTGAGGAAGCGGATTTTCTGATAGTCCGCGAACTTCATGTCGCGGAATTCGTTCGGCAGGTTGCTGCGCGGGGCTTCGAACTTCTGCCCGGCCAGCTCTTTGGCCTTGGCCGATACATCGTCAAGATTGAACGCCCAAAGCTGACCGGCGCTGAGCAGGCACAGGAGCGCCGAACCCGCTACCAGGGCACTTCGCATGCGTTTGGCAGACATTTTTGCTGCATTACAGGGACTAACAATCACGAGCAACCCTCGCCGAAAACAGATCAAAAAACCAACGGCCAGCAAGCCGTCTGTGTGGCCATTTTTGTCAGCTTATTTCGGTTCCAGGAAATCAGATACTTCGTTGCCGCGCCTCCCCATAGCAAGCTATGAGTCGTCGCAGCGCCTTGTCTCTGACTCCCTGGCCCTCGAAATAATGCTGGCAAAAATGGCCGTACAGACCGCTCATACCAGGTTGGCGAGCATTGTTCCGACTCCGATGGGGCAAAATGATTCCCCAATCGGATCCAGACAAGTCTCTACCTAAGTCAAAAATGAATCAGCGAACGCTGATCCCAGTGCGCGCGATTATCTAGTAGCCCGCATGACAACGCATCAGGGGTAACAAAGTATTTATCGCGAAAACACCCTAAAAACAGTCGAAATTTCCTAAAAAGGTGTTTCAAGCGCTTTCAGGTCTGTAACAAAAAGGTAACCGGGCCATCGTTGACCAAATGCACCTGCATATCGGCGCCGAATCTACCTGATGCCACAGTGCCATGCACCTGTTTCGCACTGCTCAATAGATAGTCGAACAATTCCTCGCCCAAGGCCGGTGGCGCGGCCGTCGAAAAGCTCGGGCGCAACCCGCTTTTGGTGTCGGCCGCCAGCGTAAACTGCGAGACCAGCAGCAACCCACCGCCGACATCGGCGAGGGACAAGTTCATCTTGCCCTCCGCATCACTGAATACCCGATAGTTAAGCAGTTTATGCAGAAGTTTGTCGGCGCTGGTACGCGTGTCGTCGGGTTCGACCGCCACCAGCACCAGCAAACCGTGATCGACCGCGCCTACCACTTCACCCGCGACTTCAACCCGCGCACCGCGCACGCGCTGCAACAGGCCCTTCATGCTTCTTCGGGCGGCAGGTCGAGCAGGCGTCGCGCCATGTTACTGGCGGCACGGACCAGTGCATCGGTGATACCCGGTTCGGACGCGGCGTGCCCGGCGTCGCGAATCACCTGCAGCTCGCTGTTCGGCCAGGACTGATGCAATTCCCAAGCGTTGTCGAGTGGACAGATCACATCGTAACGACCGTGGATGATCACGCCCGGCAGGTGGGCGATCTTGCCCATGTCGCGAATCAGTTGATTCGGCTCGAGGAAGGCGTTGTTGGTGAAGTAATGGCATTCGATCCGCGCAATCGACAGCGCGCGCTGTGGCTCGGAGAAGCGATCGACCACCAGCGGATTCGGCCGCAGGGTCGCGGTGCGCCCTTCCCAGGTCGACCAGGCTTTGGCCGCGTGCATCTGGGCGATCTGGTCGTTGCCGGTCAGGCGCTTGTGGAAGGCGCTGAGCAGATCGTCGCGCTCGTCCAGCGGAATCGGCGCGATGTAGTCCTGCCAGTAGTCGGGGAACAGACGGCTGGCCCCGGCCTGATAGAACCACTCGATTTCCTGCGGGCGGCAAAGAAAGATCCCGCGCAGGATCAGACCGTGGACACGCTCCGGATGGGTTTGCGCATAGGCCAGCGCCAGGGTCGAGCCCCACGAACCGCCGAACAGCACCCATTTGTCGATGCCCAGGTGTTTGCGGATACGTTCGAGGTCGGCGACCAGATCCCAGGTGGTGTTGTTTTCCAGGCTGGCGTGCGGGGTGGAGCGTCCGCAGCCGCGCTGGTCGAAAGTGACGATACGGTACAGGTTCGGATCGAAATAACGACGGCTCTGGGCGTCACAACCGGCGCCGGGGCCGCCGTGGATGAACACCACCGGCAAACCCTCCGGCGAACCGCTTTCATCGACATACAGCGTATGGGTGTCATCGACAGCCAGATCGTGCCGGGCATGGGGTTTGATCTGCGGAAACAATGTCTGCATTGCGTGCTCCGTAAGGGGTCGAGGTCATCCCTGGGGGGACTTCTATTATTCTGCCGTCAGGCATCATAAACCCGATTTACGTCAATGAGCATGCCCGTACGCAGTCACATTTTGTCAGCCATGTACCTCAACAGGTTTTCGTAGAGCCGGTCGACCTCGGCGACCTGGCCAAGCGCGCGCAAACAACCGTGCACAAGCCCTTCGCCGTAATAGAGGGTAGCGTCTGGCAACCGTTCGGCGTAGCGCACGCCGTCGTCGCGCAGGGGATCGAATTGCGCGACGGCGATGAACGCCGGCGGTAATCCGCTGAAGTCCTCGGCGAGCAAGGGCATGGCGTACGCGTTCGGCCGCGCGGTGCCGCGCAGGTAGAGCGCGTGATAGCAGTCGACGTCTGTGCTGCCGAGCAACGGCGCATCGGCACACTCGCTGCGGGACGGCAATCGTTCGTCGCCACCAAGGCCGGGATAGAGCAGCACTTGCGCTGTAGGCAGCGGCTCCCCGGCATCGCGCAACGCCAGGCACAACGCGGCGGCGAGATTGCCACCTGCGCTGTCACCGGCCACCAGCATTTTTTCTCGATCAAACCGGAACGGCCCGCTGCGCAAGGCGCGCCAGACACTCAGGCAATCCGCAAACCCGGCGGGAAAGGGGTGTTCGGGCGCCAGCCGATAATCCACCGCCACCACCATCGCGCCCAATGCCACGGCGAGCTCGAAGCAGATGAAGTCGTGGGAATCGAGGCCGCCGACCACCCAGCCGCCGCCATGCAGGTAGAGAATGCAGGGCCAGCCGGCGGCCGGGGGCTCTATGGGCGGGCGATACGAGCGCACCGCCACGCCGCTCAACCGGAAATCCACGACTCCAAGTCCCGCCGGGATTGGCGGAGTGAAGGCTCGACACATTTCATCGTAGTCGCGACGCAGGCCGTTGATGCTGCTGTCATCGCTGGTGAAACTGAGGGTCCTGGCGACGAAATCCGCCATGGCCGACGAAAGCTGGTAGTGAGCCATAAGCCCTCGATGCAGCAGCTATTTGCAGAGTGGCAGAACTGTGGCGAGGGAACTTGCTCCCGCTCAAGCGCGTAGTGCTCGAAACAGCCCTGGGTCCGCCTCGCAATCCTGCGGAGCAAGCGCCCGCGCCACAAAAAAATCATTCACCTATCTTCAGGGCTTGAGGCTGGCCTGAACCGCAGCCACACCTTCTTTGCCATCAAAACTGCTGACCCCCGCCAGCCAGCGCTGCAGATCCTCGGGGTGTTCACGCAGCCAGTTCTTCGCCACTTCCTGCGGGGTCTTGCGCGCCATGATCGGCACCATCAACTGACTTTCCTGAGCGGCGCTGAAGGTGAGGTTTTCCAGCAGTCGATACACGTTCGGACAGCGCTCGGCGTAATCCGGCGAGGTGACGGTGGACACGGTCGCGGCGCCTTCGTTGGGGCCGTAGACGTCTTCGCTGCCGGTCAGGTAAGTGATCTTCATGTTGATGTTCATCGGGTGCGGGGTCCAGCCGACGAACACCACGAACTCCTTGCGATTCACCGCGCGCTGCACGGCGGCCAGCATGCCCGCCTCGCCCGACTCGACGATCTTGAAATCCTTCAGACCGAAGTGGTTGGTCTCGATCATGGTGTTGATCGTGGTGTTGGCGCCGCTACCCGGTTCGATACCGTAGATCTTGCCGCCGAGCTGATCCTTGAACCTGGCGATGTCGGCAAAGGTTTTCAGCCCGGCTGCCGCGACGTAATCCGGCACCGCCAGCGTCGCCTGCGCATCCGCCAGGCTCGGCTGGTCCATGACCTTGACTTGATGGGCGGCGAGGAACGGCGCGATGTTGTTGTCCATCGCCGGTTTCCAGTAACCGAGGAAGATGTCCAGACGCTTGTCGCGAATACCGGCAAAGATGATCTGCTGCACCGCGCTGGTCTGCTTGCTCTCGTAGCCGAGGCCGTTGAGCAGCACGTCGGCCATGCCGCTGGTGGCGATGACGTCAGTCCAGTTGACCACGCCCATGCGCACGGTTTTGCACGACGCGTCGTCATTGGCCATGGCGCCGGCGCTGAGCAGCGCGCAGCCGGTGAGGATTAACGCACAGCGAGTGAAGAGTTTTTTCATTCGGGAGGTCTCGTGCGGCAGCGGATTATTGTCAGGTCGGTGTCTGTTGCACCATGGCCGAAACATTACGCAGGCGACGAGAGGGAAAGATGAACGGTGGCGACCGTGTTTTGCACAGCGGCGACCCGGACGGAACACCGTCCCCTTGTGAGAGCGAGCTTGCTCGCGAATGCGGTGGGTCAGTCACCTCATAATCGACTGACACTATGCTTTCGCGAGCAAGCTCGCTCCCACAGGGGGTTGTGGGTCTGTGTTCAGGATTTGTAGTGGCTCTCGCCCCAGGCGAGGAAACCTTGCAACAACTCCTTCAGCACCACCCGCGCCGGCTCGGCCAGGTCGGCGCGATAGCGGAACGGTTCGAACTCTTCCATGTAGGTGCTCTGGCACAGCTCCAGTTGCACCGCGTGGATGTTCTCGGCCGGGTTGCCGTAATGACGGGTAATGTGGCCGCCCTTGAAGCGTCCGTTGAGCACGTGGCTGTAATTGCCGTAGCGCGCGCAGATGGCTTCAAGCTGACTGGCCAATTGCGGATCGCAACTGGCGCCGTTGAAGGTGCCGAGGTTGAAGTCCGGCAATTTACCGTCGAACAGGTGCGGGATGATCGAGCGGATCGAATGCGCGTCGAACAGCAGCGCGTAGCCGAACTCTGCCTTCAGTCGCGCCAGCTCTTGCTGCAGGGTGCGGTGGTACGGCGTCCAGATCTGTTCCAGATAGGTCGCGCGTTCTTCTTTCGAAGGCGCGTGCCCTTCGCGGAACAACGGGATGCCATCGAACAGTGTTGCCGGGTAGAGGCCGGTGGTGGCGCCGGCGTACAGCGGCTTGTCGTCGGACGGACGATTCAGGTCGATCACAAAACGCGAGTACTCGGCGGCCAAGGTGCTGGCGCCCAACGCTTCGGCAAAATCGTAGAGCTGCGGAATGTGCCAGTCGGTGTCCGGCAGGCTTTTCGCGTCCGCGATCAGCCCGGCTTCGACCGCAGGCGTCAGACGTAAACCGGCATGCGGCATGCTGATCAGCAGCGGCACGCGACCTTGTTTGAAACTCAGAACCTTATCCACAACCGCTCTCCTACAAACTTGATTCGACGCCGTGACGCACGACGCGTTTGTCCAGATCCCCACCGAGCCAATAAGCCAGATCCGCCGGGCGATCAATGTGCCAGGCAACAAAATCCGCAACCTTGCCGACTTCCAGCGAGCCATGCGTATCGGCCATGCCCAGCGCTTGTGCGGCATGAATAGTCGCACCGGCCAGGGCTTCTTCCGGGGTCATGCGGAAACAGGTACAGGCCATGTTCAGCATCAGGCGCAACGACAGCGCCGGCGAGGTGCCGGGGTTGAGGTCGCTGGCGATGGCGATTTTCACCTTGTGTTTGCGCAAGGCGTCCATCGGCGGCAATTGAGTTTCGCGCAGGAAGTAGAACGCTCCTGGCAGCAGCACCGCGACGGTGTCGGATTTGGCCATGGCGATGGCGTCGTCTTCGTCCATGAACTCCAAGTGATCGGCGGACAACGCGTGATACCGCGCCGCCAGACTGGCGCCATGCAGCGACGACAATTGTTCGGCGTGCAGCTTCACCGGCAACCCGAGTTTCTGTGCGGTGATGAATACCCGCTCGACCTGTTCCGGCGAGAACGCCAGGTATTCGCAGAACGCATCCACGGCATCAACCAGCCCTTCGGCGGCCAGCGCCGGGAGCATCTCGGCGCAGATGTGATTGATGTAAGCGTCAGCGCGATCCTTGTATTCCGGCGGCAACGCGTGGGCGGCCAGACAGGTGCTGCGCACGCTGATCGGCAGTTCTTTCTGCAGACGACGGATGACCCGCAGGATCTTGCGCTCGCTGGCCAGATCGAGACCGTAGCCGGACTTCATCTCGACCGTGGTCACGCCGTCGCGCATCAGGCTTTTCAAGCGTTTGGCGGCGCTGGCGAACAGCTCGTCTTCGCTCGCCTCACGGGTGGCGCGCACGGTGCTGGCGATGCCGCCGCCCTGCGCCGCGATCTCGGCGTAGCTGACGCCTTGCAGGCGCTTCTCGAATTCGCCGCTGCGGTTGCCGCCGAACACCGTGTGGGTGTGGCAGTCGATCAGGCCGGGGGTGACCCACGCGCCTTGCAGGTCGTTGACCGCCGGGTATTCGCCGGAGGGCAATTGAGTGCGCGGGCCGATCCACTCGATGTGCGCACCGGACGTCACGATGGCCGCATCCTCGATGATCGAATAGACGCCCTGCGCCATGGTTGCGACGTGGCAGTGTTGCCAGAGGGTTTTCACTGTTGGCCTCCGTTGGAATTGATTTGGTGGTTGGCCTTCAAAAGCCCCTCACCCTAGCCCTCTCCCGGGGGGAGAGGGGACTGACCGCGTAGTTCTTTCGAGGTACGCCGACCTGAAACTTCTGTGTCGAACCCAGGCTTTGAACACCACGAAGATCGACTCCCTTCCCCCTCTCACTCCCGGGAGAAGAAGGACTGACCGTGTAGTTCTTTCGAGATACGCCGACCTGAAACTTCTGTGTCGAACCCAGGCTTTGAACACCACGAAGATCGACTCCCTTTCCCCTCTCACTCCCGGGAGAAGAAGGACTGACCGCGTAGTTCTTTCGAGATACGCCGACCTGAAACTTCGGTGTCGAACCCAGGCTTTGAACACCACGAAGATCGACTCCCTTCCCCCTCTCACTCCCGGGAGAAGAAGGACTGACCGCGTAATTCTTTCGAGATACGCCGACCTGAAACTTCTGTGTCGAACCTAGGCTTTGAACACCACGAAGATCGACTCCCTTCCCCCTCTCACTCCCGGGAGAAGAAGAACTGACCGGGTTGTTCTGTCGAGGTACATCGACCTGAAACTCCTGAGCCGAACTCAGGCCTTGAAGCTCACCGAGATCGGCTCCCTTCCCCCTCTCCCCCCTGGGGGAGAGGGTTGGGGTGAGGGGGATCGTTTTCAGCATCAACAACACTCCCCCTGAAAAACCACCTACAAACTAGGCAGCAACTTCGCCGGAACCAGCTCGGTCAGGCACCGCGAGGCCAACAACTCAGTCGCCGCATTGATGTCCGGCGCAAAGAAGCGGTCCTTCTCATAGAACGGCACTTCCTTGCGCAGAATTGCCCGCGCCTGTTCCAGCTTGGTCGAGGTCTTCAGACCGTTGCGCAGGTCCAGACCCTGCACCGCCGCCAGCCATTCCACCGCGAGAATCCCGCGGGTGTTCTCGGCCATTTCCCACAGACGCTTGCCCGCAGCCGGAGCCATCGAAACGTGGTCTTCCTGGTTGGCCGAGGTCGGCAGGCTGTCCACCGAATGCGGATGCGACAGTGCCTTGTTCTCGCTGGCCAGTGCTGCCGCAGTCACCTGGGCGATCATGAAGCCCGAGTTGACGCCGCCATTGGCCACCAGGAACGGCGGCAGTTGCGACATGTGCTTGTCCATCATCAAGGAAATGCGGCGCTCGCTCAGCGAACCGATTTCGGCGATGGCCAGGGCCATGTTGTCGGCGGCCATGGCCACCGGTTCGGCGTGGAAGTTGCCACCGGAGATCACATCGCCCTCAGCGGCGAACACCAACGGGTTGTCGGAGACGGCGTTGGCCTCGACCACCAGCACGTCGGCAGCCTGACGGAACTGCGTCAGGCAGGCGCCCATGACTTGTGGTTGGCAGCGCAGGGAGTACGGGTCCTGGACCTTCTCGCAGTTCTGATGCGAGTCGGAGACTTCGCTGCGTTCGCCGAGCAGATCGCGATAAGCGCTGGCGGCGTCGATCTGGCCTTTCTGGCCACGGGCCGCGTGGATGCGCGCATCGAACGGCGAGCGCGAACCGAGCACTGCTTCCACCGTCAGACCGCCAACAGCCAGCGCACCGGCAAACAGGTCTTCGCCTTCGAACAGGCCGCGCAGGGCAAATGCGGTGGACACCTGCGTGCCGTTGAGCAGCGCCAGGCCTTCTTTCGCCGCCAGGGTCAGCGGGGTCAGACCGGCGACTTTCAGCGCTTCGGTGGCTTCCATCCACTCGCCCTTGTAGCGCGCCTTGCCTTCGCCCAGCAGCACCAGCGACATGTGCGCCAATGGCGCCAAGTCACCGGAAGCGCCGACCGAACCTTTCAGCGGAATGTGCGGATAAACCTCGGCGTTGATCAGCGCGATCAGCGCATCGATCACCACACGACGGATGCCGGAGAAACCCCGGCTGAGGCTGTTGACCTTGAGCACCATGATCAGGCGCACCAGCTCATCGCTGATCGGCTGGCCGACACCGGCAGCGTGGGACAGCACCAGCGAACGCTGGAGGTTTTCCAGATCTTCGCTGGCGATACGGGTCGAGGCCAGCAGGCCGAAACCGGTGTTGATGCCGTAGGCGGTGCGATTCTCGGCGAGGATCTGCTCGACGCAGGCGACGCTGGCCTCGATCTGCGCGGAGGCGCTGTTGTCGAGGGTCAGCTTGACCGGGTTCTGATAAACGTCACGCAGTTGGGCCAGGCTCAGTTGGCCGGGAATCAGGTTCAGCGCAGTCATTAAAATGCTCCTTTTGAGACATTGTTATTAACTACCAGTCGCTCCGGAGCATTCCGTTATCCGTCGCTTCTCGTCTTGTGGACGATGAGCGCCTTGGCACGCTGGTATGGGTATTGTCAGTGCAGATTCGGTAATACGTTGTGCAGCGAATTCGAGTCTTTCAACACGCTCGCGGCGGCGGCGATATCCGGCGCCAGCCAGCGATCCTGATCGTAGGCCGGGACGGTTTCGCGCAGCAGTCGCCACGCGCGGTCAGTGCCCGCGCCGAAGCGTTGCTCCTTGAGGAACTCAAACGCTTGCGCTGCCAGCAGGTACTCGATGGCGAGGATCTGCGTGCAGTTTTCCAGGGCGCGGTGCAGCTTCAGCGTGGCGCTGGTGCCCATGCTCAAGTGATCTTCCTGCAGGCCGGAGGTGACGTAGTTGTCGAGCACCGCCGGTTGCGCCAGTTGACGGTTTTCCGCGCACAGCGAAGCGGCGACGTATTGCACGATCATCATCCCGGAGTTCACCCCAGGGTTAGCCACCAGAAACGCCGGCAAGCCGCTGACGTGCGGGTTGACCAGCCGATCGAGGCGACGCTCGGCGATCGAGCCGATTTCGGCCATGGCAATCGCCAGCAGATCCGCCGCCATCGCCACCGATTGCCCGTGCGGGTTGGCTTGCGACATCACCCGGAAGTTGTCCGGCGTACCGAGCAGCAACGGGTTGTCGGTGCAGCCGTTGAGTTCGGCTTCGACCTGCTTGATCGCGTGCGCCAGTTGATCGCGCGCCGCGCCATGCACCTGCGGGATCGAGCGAATGCTCAGCGCATCCTGCGTGCGAATGCCTTTGCTCGCCGCGATCACTTCACTGCCATCGAGCAACGCCCGCAGATTGATACCGACCTGCTGCATGCCCGGGTGCGGCTTGAGCGCGATGATCTCGGCGTCGAACGCGGCGATCTGCCCGCGCTGGGCTTCAAAACTCATGGCGCCGATGACATCGGCCCATTGCACCAGGCGCGTGGCATCGGCAATCGCCAGGCAGCTGAGGCCGGTCATGCACGGCGTGCCGTTGACCAGGCACAGACCGTCCTTCGCGCCGAGCTGCACCGGTTGCAGACCTTCTTCCGCCAGCGCCTGTTGCGCCGAGGTGATTTGCCCGCGATAGCTGACATTGCCCACGCCCAGCAGCGCGATGCCGATGTGCGCCATGTGGGTCAGGTAACCCACCGATCCTTGCGACGGCACCTGCGGGGTGATGCCGCGATTGAGCAGCGCCAGCAGGCCTTCGACCACGCGACGATGAATGCCGGATTTACCGTGGCTGTAGTTGTGGATCGCCGCGCAGATGATCGCGCGGGTCTGCTCATCGGGCAGCACCGGGCCGACGCCGCAGGCATGGCTGAGCAGGGTGTTGCGCGAGAGCTGGCTGAGTTGCTGGTCTTTCAGCGAAACGTTGGACAAACCGCCCAGACCGGTGTTGACGCCATAGGCGCGCTCGCCGCTTTCGACGATGCGCTGGACGATGCCCTGGGCATTTTCGATCCGCGCCCAGGTCTCGCTCGACAGCTCCAGTTGCGCGCCATGACGGGCGACGGCGACCACGTCCTGCCAACGCAGGGGGTTGCCGGTGATAACGATTTTTTCAGCCTGGGACATCTGGAGCCTCATACCAATACTGTTAATGCATCACGCTGTGGCGAGGGGATTTATCCCCGTTCGGCTGCGAAGCAGTCGTAAAACCTGCCTCCGCAGTCTGTTTGACAGACTGGGGCGCATGGTTTGGGGCAGCTTCGCCACCCAACGGGGATAAATCCCCTCGCCACAAAGGCAATCCAATTTCAAACCACCGCCGCCCGCCGCTGCACGAACCGGTCGACGTACTCATCCGCCGGCGAATGCAGGATCTCGCGCGGGGTGCCGACCTGAATCAGCCGGCCGTCCTTGAGGATCGCGATGCGATTGCCGATGCGCACGGCCTCGTCGAGGTCGTGGGTGATGAACACGATGGTCTTGTGCAGGGTCTTTTGCAGCTCCAGCAACTGGTCCTGCATCTCTGCGCGGATCAGCGGGTCCAGCGCACTGAACGCTTCGTCCATCAGGATGATGTCGGTGTCCGCCGCCAAGGCGCGCGCCAGGCCGACACGCTGACGCATGCCGCCGGAGAGCTGGTGCGGGTATTTGTTTTCGTAGCCCTTGAGGCCCACGGTGTTGATCCAGTGCAGCGCGCGCTCCGAGCACATCTGCTTGCTCTCGCCGCGCACTTTCAGGCCGTAGGCGACATTGTCGAGCACGGTCTTGTGCGGCAGCAGACCGAAGCTCTGGAACACCATGCTGATCTTGTGCCGGCGAAATTCGCGCAGGGCGTCCATGTCGTATTGCAGGATGTCCACGCCGTCGACCAGGATCGCGCCGCTGGTCGGGTCGATCAGCCGATTGAAGTGACGCACCAGGGTCGATTTGCCCGAGCCGGACAGGCCCATGATCACAAAGATCTCACCGGTGCCGATGCTCAGCGACAGGTCGTTGACCCCGACCACGCAACCGGTTTCGTTCAGCACCTGATCCTTGGTCTTGCCCTGGCCAACCATCGCCAGTGCATCCTTGGCGCGGTTGCCGAAAATCTTGAAGACGTTTTTGACTTCGATCTTGCTCACGGTTGCGTTGTTCATTTGCTCACCTCATGCCGTGGCCGACCGTACGCCTGGGTAATGCGGTCGATGACCACTGCGAGAATCACGATCGCCAGACCGGCTTCGAGGCCGCGTCCGACGTTGAGGGTCTGAATCCCCACCAGCACATCTTCACCCAGACCTCGGGCGCCGATCATCGAAGCAATCACCACCATCGACAGGGCCATCATGGTGGTCTGGTTGATCCCGGCCATGATGCTCGGCAGGGCCAGCGGCAGTTGCACGCCGAACAGTTGCTGCCAGCGGTTGGCACCGAAAGCGTTGATCGCTTCCATCACTTCGCCGTCGACCTGGCGGATGCCCAGATCGGTCAGACGGATCAGCGGCGGCGCGGCGTAAATCACCGTGGCGAAAATCGCCGGGACCTTGCCCAGGCCGAACAGCATCAGCACCGGGATCAGGTAAACGAAACTGGGCATGGTCTGCATGATGTCGAGCAGCGGCATCAGCACCGAACGCAGGCGATTGCTGCGCGCCGAGAGAATCCCCAGCGGAATGCCGATCAGCACCGAAATGATCGTCGCAACCATCATCAGCGCCAGGGTCTGCATGAGTTTGTCCCACAGGCCGACAGCGCCCACCAGGAACAACAGACCAACGATGACGGCCGTGGTCACGACTTTGCGCGTGGCGTGCCAGGCGACCACACCAACAATGGCGAGCATCAACCACCACGGCGCCGCACGCAGCAAACCTTCGAGATTGACGATGGCCCACAGCAGGGTGTCGGAGATGTGGCGGAACACATCACCGTAGTTGGTGACCAGCGAATCGACCCAACCGTTGACCCAGTCGGCGATGGAAAAGGTAAAGCTTTCGGGAAACATAAGCGGCTCTCAATCAGAAATCTCAATCAAGCGTTTACGGCATATCTCCCGGCCAGCCTCACGGTTAGCCGGGAGGTATCGACCTACAGCGCCGCGTCGATTTTCTTGGCAGCGTCGTCACTGACCCACGCATGCCAGACCTCAGGATGTTCCTTGAGGAAGATTTTCGCCAGTTTTGGCGACTCGATACGCTCCTTCGCCATGCGGCCCAGGTTCTGGTTCAACAGGTCGATCGGCAGGTTGACCTTTTCCAGCACGGCCACCAGTTCCGGAGCTTGCTCGTGGAAGGTTTTCGACAGACCGACCTTGATGCTCACGGTCTTGTCGACGCCCGGTTTCTCTTCGAGTTTGACCGCGTCGATCTGGCCCATCAGCGGGGTTGGCGACCAGTAGTAGAACAGGATCGGCTCGCCACGCTTGTAACTCGACAGCACTGCCGCATCCAGCGCCGGGCCGGTGCCCGGACGGAAGTTGGTGTAGGTGCTTTCCAGACCATAGCTCTTGAGCATTTCGCTGTTGTCCAGCTCACAGGTCCAGCCGGCCGGGCAGTTGTAGAAACGGCCTTTGGACGGCTCTTCAGCGTCTTTGAAGATGGCTGCGTATTTGCCCAGATCGGCAATCTTTTTCAGGTCCGGGGCCTTCGCCTCGATCTTGCGTTTGGCATCGCCTTCGATCACGTAACGCGGCACGTACCAGCCTTCGACAGCGCCGACGATCGGCGCACCGACACCAACGACCTTGCCGGCCTTCTCGGCCTTGTTCCAGACCTCGCTGCGGCCGACCCATTCTTCGGCGAACACTTGAATATCGTTACTGCTCAGAGCGTTCTCCATGGTGATGGAGTTACCCGGCAGGCTGTCGGTCTTGCAGTCGTAACCTTTTTCCAGCACCACTTGCAGCACGTCGGTCAGCAGCATGCCGCTTTCCCAGTTCAGGCCGGCGAACTTCACCGGTTTGCCCGATTCGCACCAGCCGGCGGCTTGTGTCGCGCCGGCACTGGCCAACAGGCCCATGGACAGCAGTGTGGTCAGCAGGGTCTTGTTCGATTTCATTGTTGCGACGCTCCTAATCATGAATTGGCTTACGGCAGTCAAGAGGCATCCAGCCCTGTCCACGTCCAATCAGGCCTGCGCCGCAGCGCGCCCGGCCCCACTTTTTTCAGGTTGTACAACGCTGTTCTGCTCGACCGGCAGAATCAGTTGATCAGGCACGCTGCCGTGCCATTTTTTTGCGCACACGTAATAGACGACGGCGGGCAGTACCAGACCGATGATCCAGGAAATGTCCACATCACCGAGGGCGGCTACCAGCGGGCCGGTGTAGAACTTGGTGGAGATGAACGGCAACTGCACCAGCACGCCGAACACGTAGACGCTGATGCCAAGCAGGTTCCAGCGGCCGTAGCGACCGTTCGGGTCGGCCAGGGCCGGAACGTCATAGCGCTCACGGGTGATGCAGTAGTAATCCACTAGGTTGATCGCGCTCCAGGGTGTGAAGAAAGCGAGCAGGAACAGGATGAAAGACTTGAACGCACCGAGGAACGAGTGCTGGCCGAGCAAAGCGATCAGAGTTGCAGCACCGACAATGACCAGCACAAACACCAGACGCTGCATCCGGGTAACCGTCAGGTGCCCCTTGAAACCACTGATGATGGTCGCGATGCACATGAAGCTGCCGTAAGAGTTCAGCGTCGAGATCGTCACCTTGCCGAACGCGATGCTGAAGTACAGCAACGCAGCGGTTGCACCGGTGCCGCCCAGACCGACGATGTAGGCTACTTCATGCCCGGCGAATTGACCGTTGGCGGAAGCTGCGGCGAACACGCCGAGCACCATCGCCACCTGAGCACCGATGACCGAACCTGCGCCAGCGGCAAAGAAGGTTTTCACCGAGGAAATCTTGCTCGGCAGGTAGCGCGAATAATCCGCCACATACGGGCCGAACGCGATCTGCCAGGAGGCCGCGAGCGACACGGCCAGCAGGAAGCTGCTCCAACTGAAGTGACGAATCTGCAGCAGTGCGCCCACATCCACCTGACTCAGCAGACGACTGAACAGATACACGAAGGCAATCACCCCGATCACGCTGGCAACCCGGCCGATCCAGTGGATCACCCGATAGCCGAGCACCGTGACCACCACGATGACACTGGCGAACAGCAGGATGCCAACGGTGTCGCTGACGCCGAACAACTGACCCAGCGCCTGCCCGGAAAGCACCGTACCGGTAGCGGTGAAACCCAGGTACATCAGGCACACCAGGACGATCGGGATCGCCGCGCCGTACACACCGAACTGCACCCGGCTGGAAATCATCTGCGGCAGGCCCAGCTTCGGCCCTTGCGCCGCGTGCAGCGCCATCACGCCGCCGCCCAGCAGTTGCCCGATCAACAGACCGATCAACGACCAGAACACATCACCGCCCAGCACCACGGCCAAGGCCCCGGTGACAATCGCGGTAATTTGCAGATTCGCCCCCATCCACAGGGTGAACTGGCTCAACAGACGACCGTGTCTTTCCGCTTCCGGGATGTAGTCGATCGAACGCCTTTCGATCAACGGTTTGTTGCCTGCACGATCGGTGGTTACAGCCATGATTCAACCTCTATGGATTGTTTAATTGTTCTGTCCGGGGCGACTCGAACTCTGTGGGAGCTGGCTTGCCAGCGATGACGTCTGCACCTTCAACATCATTTCCAGCAGTGCCACCGCTATCGCTGGCAAGCCAGCTCCCACAGGGATTTGTGTTACTTGCCGCCGGTAATCATCGGCAGGTTCAGCCCCTGCTCCTTGGCGCAGTCGATGGCGATCTGGTAACCGGCATCGGCGTGACGCATGACGCCGGTGGCCGGGTCGTTGTGCAGCACGCGCGCAATGCGCTCGGCCGCTTCATCGGTACCGTCGCAGACGATCACCATGCCCGAGTGCTGCGAGAAGCCCATGCCCACGCCGCCGCCGTGGTGCAGCGAGACCCAGGTCGCACCGCTCGCGGTGTTCAGCAACGCGTTGAGCAGAGGCCAGTCGGACACGGCGTCGGAACCGTCCTGCATCGACTCGGTTTCGCGGTTCGGGCTGGCCACCGAGCCGGAGTCGAGGTGGTCGCGACCGATCACGATCGGCGCCGACAGCTCGCCGCTGCGCACCATTTCGTTGAACGCCAGGCCGAGCTTGGCGCGCAGGCCCAGACCGACCCAGCAAATACGTGCCGGCAGACCCTGGAAGCTGATGCGCTCGCGGGCCATGTCCAGCCAGTTGTGCAGGTGGGCGTCGTCCGGGATCAGCTCTTTGACCTTGGCGTCGGTTTTGTAGATGTCTTGCGGATCACCCGACAGCGCCGCCCAGCGGAACGGGCCAATGCCACGGCAGAACAGCGGACGGATGTAAGCCGGTACGAAGCCCGGGAAGTCGAACGCGTTTTCGACGCCTTCTTCCTGCGCCATCTGGCGGATGTTGTTGCCGTAGTCGAAGGTCGGGATGCCTTGCTTCTGGAATTCCAGCATCGCTTTGACGTGCACGGCCATCGACTGCTTGGCGGCTTTGATCACAGCGGCCGGCTCGGTCTTGGCGCGGGCGCGATACTCGTCCCAGGTCCAGCCCGCCGGCAGGTAGCCATTGAGCGGGTCGTGGGCGCTGGTCTGGTCGGTGACCATGTCCGGGCGCACGCCGCGCTTGACCAGTTCCGGGAGGATTTCTGCCGCGTTGCCCAGCAGGGCGATGGAGATCGCTTTGCCTTCTTTGGTGTACTTGGCGATACGTGCCAGCGCGTCGTCGAGGTCTGTGGCTTGCTCGTCGACGTAACGGCTTTTCAGGCGGAAATCGATGCTCACTTGTTGGCATTCGATGTTCAGCGAGCAGGCACCGGCCAAGGTGGCAGCCAGAGGTTGTGCGCCGCCCATGCCACCGAGACCGGCGGTCAGGACCCATTTGCCCTTGAGGTCATCGTTGTAGTGTTGGCGACCGGCTTCGACGAAGGTTTCGTAGGTGCCCTGGACGATGCCCTGGCTGCCGATGTAGATCCAGCTGCCGGCGGTCATCTGGCCGTACATGGCCAGGCCTTTGGCGTCGAGTTCGTTGAAGTGTTCCCAACTCGCCCAGTGCGGTACGAGGTTGGAGTTGGCGATCAGCACGCGCGGGGCGTTGCTGTGGGTCTTGAACACGCCGACCGGCTTGCCGGATTGCACCAGCAGGGTCTCGTCGTCATTCAGGTTGGTCAGGCTTTCGACGATCTTGTCGTAGCACTCCCAGTTACGCGCAGCGCGACCAATACCACCGTAGACCACCAGCTCTTTCGGGTTCTCGGCGACTTCCGGGTCGAGGTTGTTCATCAGCATGCGCAACGGCGCTTCGGTCAGCCAGCTCTTGGCGGTCAGCTTGTTGCCGCGCGATGCACGGATTTCGACGTCGCGAAACTTAGTCATTTTGTTGTCAGTCACGAAAGAGACTCCTCAGCGATCAATTCAAACCAACCCTGGCAGTGGGCAAGCAGCCTGCGCGCCTCAATGCGCGACAAGCGAATCAGTGGACGCTGCGGAGAGTCTCGAACAACTCATACGCATACGTCTTTACTTGTACATACAAGCATATGCAATCAAGCGGCCAACTTGTTGGAGGGGCGTTCAAGAAAAATCGCGGACAGGGCTGGAGCGCGCCTGAGACAAGGCTTGCGGCGCGGATGAAAATTTTCGCGGGGGTGTTCGAGGGAAGTGAGCGACTGTTACAAAAGCGTGGTTTTGCGCCACGCTGGGGCGTTCGGTAACAAGTTGGTGCGCCGAGAGAAACAGGAAGTGTGAACGCAATTGTGGCGAGGGGATGTATCCCCACTGGATCGCGAAGCGGCCCCATTTTCGATTAGAAGAAGCGGGGCTGCTACGCAGCCCAACGGGGATAAATCCCCTCGCCACAGGGATTCTGGTTAGTTTTGGAGGAGTTCGATTACGCAGCAAGCGGCATTGGTGGAGACTTCGACCAACCCGGCGTTACCGTCCAGTTGCAGACAATCATGTCGCCCCAACTGTGAAACGCTGTCACCGACCTGCACGTGCAGCAACTCACTGACACTGAACACCAACACTGTCCCCGCCGAGCTGAAAAACCGCTGCTCACCGTCCAGCCACTGCAACCGCGCGCGGTAACGCTGCGGCGCGTAGATCAGGTTGAAATCGCGGATCGCCCCGCCAAGCAGCGTGCAGGACACCTGGCTTTCGCCGCTGAACGCAAACGGGTCGAGCGGTAACAGCGGGCGTGTGTCATCGCCATCGACGCACAGCGTCATGCCGTCGCCCTGCAACACCGTGATCACTCGCTGATAACCGGTAAAGGTCGAAAACCCGCCTGACTCGGCGATGTCGGCAATCGACAGGCGCCAGCCAAAACCCTCCAGGCCCGCGCCCGCGTCTCGGGTGATTTCTTCGGTGCTGCCGCCGCCGTTCTTCCACGGCATGCGCGGGTAGCCTTCGGCGCGTAAAACCTTCAAACCATTCATTTATGAAAGCGTCCTTCCAGACGATGACGGGAACCGGGGTGAATCAGGCGCGCCGCCGTCACCGGCTGGCGGCCCGACCAGGTACGACGGCGGATCAACAGGCACGGCTCGCCTTTTTCGATCTGCAGCAATTTGCACTCGGACGGTTCAGCGAGGATCGCTTCGACCACGTGTTCGCCTTCAGTCAGCGGCGCCACCTGGTTGAGATAGGCATACGGGGTTTGCAGGGTGAAATCCTGCTTGAGGTATTCCGGCGCGACCAGCGCGTTGACGAAACGGTCTTCGATTTGCACCGGAATGTCATTTTCGTAATGCACGATCAGCGAGTGAAAAACCTTCTGCCCTTCGCGCATGTCCAGCGCCAGTGCGCGTTCGGAGCCGGCGGCCTCTTCTTCCAGAGTAATGACCTGGCAGGTGTGGCGGTGGCCGCGTGAGGCGATTTCGTCGGCGATGTTGTGCACTTCGAACAGCGCGGACTGGCTCTTCGGTTCGGCGACGAATGTACCGACGCCTTGCATGCGCACCAGCAAACCGTCGGCGGTCATTTCACGCAACGCACGGTTGATGGTCATACGGCTGAAACCGAGCTGATTGACCAGCTCGCTTTCCGACGGCACACGGTAGTGCGGCGGCCAGTTACCGCTGTCGATCTGCTGGGTGATCATCTGTTTGACGCGGGCGTACAAGGGCGCCGGACTGTCGCCCAGGTTCGCGGCCAACGGGGAGACTGGAGGCGGAGTCGGCACGGTTGATCCCTGTTCATTGAAGAAAGTGGCTAGCTTGCCGGAGTTTACCGGGCAGGCAAACGTCTGTATATGTATATACAAATAACACACGATGGGGTGCTGAACCATGTCCGCCTTCTTTGCCGAACGCGCGCTGCTGCCTAACGGATGGGCCAACCATGTACGTCTTGAGGTCAACGCCGATGGCGTGTTGACCCAAATCCAGGCCGATTCCACCGCAGATGGCGCCGAGCGGCTGAGCGGCCCGTTGCTGCCGGGGATGCCCAACCTGCACTCCCACGCCTTCCAGCGTGCGATGGCCGGACTGGCCGAAGTGGCCGGCAATCCCAACGACAGTTTCTGGACCTGGCGCGACCTGATGTATCGGCTGGTCGGAAAAATCAGTCCGGATCAGCTCGGGGTGATCGCCCGTCAGTTGTACATCGAGATGCTCAAAGCCGGTTATACCTCGGTCGCCGAATTCCATTACGTGCACCACGACCACAACGGCCAGCCTTACGCCGACCCGGCGGAACTGGCGCTGCGCATCAGCCAGGCCGCAAGTGACAGCGGCATCGGCCTGACCCTGCTGCCGGTGCTCTACAGCCATTCGGGTTTTGGCGGGCAGACGCCGAACGACGGCCAGCGTCGCTTTATCAACAGCACCGAAAATTACCTGAATCTGCAATCGCGCTTGCAGCCAATACTGGCGCAGCAAAAGGCGCAATCGCTGGGCCTGTGCTTTCACTCGTTGCGCGCGGTGACCCCGCAGCAGATCAGCGAAGTGCTGGCCGCCAGCGACCAACAGTGCCCGGTGCACATTCACATCGCCGAACAGCAGAAGGAAGTCGATGACTGCCTGAGCTGGAGCGGACGGCGTCCGTTGCAATGGCTCTACGAAAACACCGAAGTCGATCAGCGCTGGTGCCTGGTCCACGCGACTCACGCCAACCCTGAAGAAGTCACGCTGATGGCCAAGAGTCGCGCCATTGCCGGCCTGTGTCTGACCACCGAAGCCAACCTCGGCGACGGGATTTTCCCGGCGGTGGATTTCCTCGCCCAGGGTGGGCGTATGGGCATCGGTTCCGACAGCCATGTTTCGCTCAGCGTGGTCGAGGAATTGCGTTGGCTGGAATACGGCCAGCGCTTGCGTGATCAGCGGCGTAACCGTTTGTATGGCGCGGATCAGCCGATGGTCGGGCGTACGTTGTATGACGCAGCGCTGGACGGTGGTGCGCAGGCGTTGGGGCAACCGATTGGTGCGCTGGCGGTTGGCAAGCGTGCGGACTGGATTGTGCTCGATGGCAACGATCCGTATCTGGCCACGGCCACGGGTGACGGGATCTTGAATCGGTGGTTGTTCGCCGGTGGCGATCGTCAGGTGCGCGATGTGCTGGTCAACGGCCAGTGGGTGGTGCGTGACGGCCGGCATGCTGGCGAAGAAGACAGTGCTCGCGCCTTCACCCAGGTCCTGCGTGACCTTTTAGGCTGACACAAAACAAAAATGTGGGAGCGAGCTTGCTCGCGAAGAGGCCGTATCAGTCGACTGAAATGTTGACTGATACACCGCTTTCGCGAGCAAGCTCGCTCCCACATTTTGATTGGTGGCGATGCTTAATTCGAAGTCTTGGCCATCTGCCGATCCGACGTTCGCCAGATCAATCGCGTGGTGTCATACCCCTGCTGCCGCGCCTTGCTCAGCAGTTCTTCACGCACCACACCGTTGACGGTCGGCGTGCGCGACAACAGCCACATGTACTTGCGACTCGGATCGCCGACGATGGCAGTCTTGTAGTCATCGCTGACGTACAACACCCAGTATTCGCCTTTCGCCACACCCGGAATCAGCCGCGAGAACCAGGTATCGAACTCGACCCACAGCTTGTCGGTCTTGCCCGGCACCTGTGGATAAGCCTTGCCCTTGGCCTCTTCCCACTGCCACTGCGACGTCAGGCAGCGATTGAGCACCGCGACGTTACCGTCAGGCTGGAGGGTGTAATGGGCTTCGGATTGCGCGCAATTGCGCTGGAAGTACATTGGCAAGCGCGCCAGTTCGTACCAGGTGCCCTGATAACGCTTGAGATTGACACTGTTGGCCGTCTTCGGCGCCAACGGGTCGACGCCTGAAGTGGCGCAGCCGGCCAACACCAGGCCGGCAAAAAGGATCAACAATAACCGCTTCATTTTTTCTTCTCCGTGGGCGCGAAGCCCCGGTTTACTTCAGGCCTTGGCCGGAAAACATCAGCACTTTGTCACCGGCGTACTGCACGCTGATAAAGCTGTTCTTGTCGCCCCAGGTGCAACTGGACATGCCGAGCGCGCCCGAGCAGTCGGTGGGTTTGCCGAGCAAGGTCTCAACCTCGGCCTTGGCCATGCCGGCCGAGAGCTTCGAGTAGTTTTCCTGGTTGACCTTGCTGCATGCGGCCAACAGCACGCAAAACGACAACAGGGCGATAGATCGCAGCGACATGGTGTAACTCCTGGAACGAGGGGGGATGGCAGGGTGCCAACCAGAAGCTTAGAAGAGAAAACCTTCTTCTGGTTCCCTGTACGGACGGCTATTTATTAGCCCGCCCGTCTGGCTTTTGCCGATAAATCAGACACCTTGTGGGCCTGGTGCGCATTTCGTCGCATTTCACGAAAACCGCCTAATCTTTGGCGCGCCGCGGTCGAAATAAGAGCAGCGCAAAGCCCCCGAGTGTGGCAAATTGCCGCCCTTTCTTGACCAGTCCCTTCGCGGTAGTTCATTCGATGACCAGAAACATGAAATTCAGCCACAAGATCTTGTTGGCTGCCGCCCTCGTGGTGGCCATTGCGTTCGCCTGTTTCATTTTGTTCAACGATTACCGACAACGCGAAGCCCTGAGCAGCAGCACCGAAGCGTCGATGCAGGAACTGGGCAGCTTGACCACCAGCAACATCCAGACCTGGCTGGAAAGCCGGATTCAGTTGCTGCAATCGCTGTCGCAGCAAGTGGCGGTTGACGGTAATGCACCCGCCAGCCTGAAACGCATCATCGACCTGCCCGCCTACACCGGCAATTTCCAGCTCAGCTACTTCGGTGGTGTCGACGGCGTGATGTTCTCGGTGCCCGCCGGCAACCGCGCGCCGGACTACGACCCGCGCGCCCGTGGCTGGTACAAGGCGGCCAACAGCGCGCAGCAGACCATCGTCACCGAACCGTACATCGCCGCTTCGTCGGGCAAACTGGTGATCACCGTCGCCACCCCGGTGCAGCGCCAGGGCCAGATGCTCGGCGTGGCCGGTGCAGACATCGACCTGAGCAGCGTCAGCGCGATCATCAACTCGCTGAACTTCGGCGGCCACGGCAACGCCTTCATCGTCAGCAGCGAGGGCAAGATCCTCATCCACCCGGACAGCAAACTGGTGCTCAAGACCCTCGCCGAGGCGTATCCGAACGGCGCGCCGAAGGTCAGCCCGGGCCTGAAAGAAGTCGAGTTCGACGGCAAGACTCAACTGATCTCCTTCACCCACGTCAACGGCGTGCCATCGGCCGACTGGTACGTGGCGCTGGTGCTGGACAAAGACACGGCGTTCTCGATGCTCAGTGAATTCCGCACTTCGGCGCTGATCGCCATGGTCATTGCCGTGGTGATCATCATCGCCCTGCTCGGCATGCTGATCCGCGTGCTGATGCAACCGCTGCTGACCATGGGCCGCGCGATGCACGATATCGCTGAAGGCGAGGGCGACCTGACCAAGCGTCTGGTGATCCACGGCCACGACGAGTTCGGCGCACTGGGCACCTCGTTCAACCGCTTCGTCGAGCGCATTCACACCTCGATCCGCGAAGTGTCCTCGGCCACCGGCCAGGTCAACGAAGTCGCCCTGCGCGTGGTCGCCGCATCGAACTCGTCGATGTACAACTCTGACCAGCAGGCCAGCCGCACCAACAGCGTGGCCGCCGCGATCAACCAGCTCGGCGCCGCCGCCCAGGAAATCGCGCAAAACGCCGCCCTCGCCTCGCAGCACTCCAGCGATGCGCGCAGCCTGGCGGTCGACGGCCAGCAGGTGGTAGATAAAACCATCCACGCCATGCAGCAACTGTCGGCAAAAATCAGCGACTCCTGCGGCAACATCGAAACCCTCAACAGCAACACGGTAAACATCGGCCAGATTCTGGAAGTGATCACCAGCATCTCGCAGCAGACCAACCTGCTGGCGCTCAACGCCGCGATCGAAGCGGCCCGTGCCGGTGAAGCCGGGCGTGGTTTCGCCGTGGTCGCGGACGAAGTGCGCAACCTCGCGCACCGTACCCAGGATTCGGCGCAACAAGTGCAGAAGATGATCGAAGAGCTGCAGGTCGGCGCACGCCAGGCGGTGAACATCATGACCGAGAGCCAGCGCGAGAGCGAAAGCAGCGTCGGCATCGCCAACCAGGCCGGCGAGCGGTTGGGCAGCGTGACCCAGCGCATCGGCGAGATCGACGGCATGAACCAGTCGGTGGCCACCGCGACCGAAGAGCAGACCGCTGTGGTCGAGTCGATCAACGTCGATATCAACGAGATCAACACGCTGAACCAGGAAGGTGTGGAGAACCTGCAGGCAACGCTGCGGGCGTGCTCGGATCTGGAGCAGCAGGCGGCGCGGTTGAAGCAGTTGGTGGGTAGTTTCAGGATCTGAAGATCAAGGGCTTTACCCCCTCACCCCAACCCTCTCCCCCAAGGGGGGCGAGGCGGGAAGGGAGCCGATCTTCACACTGTTCAAAACCTGAGTTCGACTCGATATCTCAGGTCGATGTATCAAGCCCAGACACCTCGATCAGTCCCCTCTCCCTCCGGGAGAGGGCTAGGGTGAGGGAAAGCTCTTAAAATCTAGAGCCAGGCTCAGAAAGAAACACCAACTCCTCAGCCGTAGACTCCCGCCCCAACACCGCATTGCGATGCGGAAACCGGCCAAACCGCGCAATCACTTTGCGGTGCCGCTCGGCGTAATCCAGATTATCGGCAAACACCGCCCGCTCGGCTTCCGGCTGTTCAGCCACCAGATCCATAAACCGTGAAACGGCTTCGTTCTGCACCGCGAGGTTTTCGCAGTGTTCGAACACCAGATAAATAAATACCCGCTGGATCGGCTTCAACTGCCGGTCAAAGTCCGCCGCAATGCCTTGGGCGACGAGTTTCTGCGCGCGCAGATCACCGGAAAATGCTTTGGGAGAGTCGCGAAAGATCATTCGCGGCAATTGATCGAGCAGCAGCACCACCGCCAGCCAACCTTCGGGACGTTGCGTCCACTCGGTCAATTCGCCGGCGAGGGCCTGATCGACAAAGACCCCGAAACGCGTCTGCGCTTCGAGGTCTTGGCTATCTTTCTTGCCGAACCACAACTTGCCTTTGTCAGCCGCAATCTCGTCAGGTGATTCGGCGTGTCCGAACCACCACTCGAGCAACGGCTGCCAAGGCGCGTGCATGGTTTATTCCTTGTGGTAGGCCGTGGCGCGGGCGACTTCTTCTTTCGAGCCAAGGAACACCGCTACGCGCTGGTGCAGGCCTTCGGGCTGAATGTCGAGGATGCGCTGGTGACCGTCGGTGGACGCGCCGCCGGCCTGTTCCACCAGGAACGACATCGGGTTGGCTTCGTACATCAGACGCAGTTTGCCCGGCTTGGATGGCTCACGGCTGTCGCGTGGGTACATGAACAGACCGCCACGGGTCAGGATGCGGTGCACGTCGGCAACCATCGCGGCCACCCAACGCATGTTGTAGTTCTTCTTCAGCGGGCCTTCTTCGCCGGCCAGCAGTTCGCCAACGTAGCGCTGTACCGGGGCTTCCCAGTGGCGCTGGTTGGACATGTTGATGGCGAATTCCTGGGTCGATTCAGGAATGGTGATGTCTTCGTGGGTCAGGACGAAGCTGCCCATTTCGCGGTCCAGGGTGAAGCCCTTGACGCCGTCGCCCAGGGTCAGCACCAGCATGGTCTGCGGGCCGTAGATGGCGTAACCGGCGGCAACCTGTTGGGCGCCTGGCTGCAGGAACGCTTTCTCGTTCAGTGGCTCGTTCTGGCTCAGGTATTCGTTCGGGCAACGCAGTACCGAGAAGATGGTGCCGACCGGGGCGTTGATGTCGATGTTCGACGAACCGTCCAGTGGGTCGAATACCAGCAGGTAGGCGCCTTTCGGGTATTTGCCCGGGATCTGGTAGGCATTGTCCATTTCTTCGGACGCCATGCCGGCCAGGTGACCGCCCCATTCGTTGGCTTCGAGCAAGATCTCGTTGGAGATCACGTCGAGTTTCTTCTGCACTTCGCCTTGGACGTTTTCAGTGCCCATGCTGCCCAGAACACCGCCCAGGGCGCCTTTGGACACGGCGTGGCTGATCTCCTTGCAGGCACGCGCCACCACTTCGATCAGGAAGCGCAGATCGGCAGGAGTGTTGTTGCTGCGGGTCTGCTCAATCAAATAGCGACTCAGGGTAACGCGGGACATGGACGGCTCCGGTGGAATGGGGGGCTAAAAACCCGCGCAGTTTACAGGGAGTCTGAAAACGTAGCGAGCGAAGACGCCCGGTAACGTGCGTTGGGGCGTAATTGCCTCTATGAGACGTGATTGTCAGTGGAGAGTTCAGGTAGCGGGTTTAGCGTAGACCGGTTCGGGACGGGTGGTGGTTGAGTGATAGCGGCAGTTTGAAGATTTTTGTTGATTGATCGGCCGTCATCGCTGGCAAGCCAGCTCCCACAAGGACTTCGGTCGTTCACCTGTTTTGTGTACACCAAATAACCTGTGGGAGCTGGCTTGCCAGCGAATGGCGCGTAGCGCCGGCCATTCTCAGGTGTTGGTCGGTGGCTTGCGCAACAAGCTGAACGCCATCGCGCCAAGAAAAACCACACTGAGCAACAACACCGCCCATAACCCGATTTTCTTCCAGTTGGTCTCGGCAGCGGCCGTCGTGGTTGCAGGCGAAGCCTGGGTGGTGAGCACTTCACCCGCCACCGTCGCCTTGCCCAGCGTCGCGAGTTTCTCCGGTTTGAAATCCGGAATCAGCGTGGCCAGCGGCAGGTTCGCCGGTTTCACACTCGGGTTACCCAATGCCAGGCTATACGGCCCCTCCCCACGTGCGAGGAAAATCACCTGCGTCGCCCGCACCGCATATTTCAGACTCGGTGCCTGCTCGCCCAAACCACCGCCGCGCTCGTCCACATTCAATTTCAACTGCTGCACGGTCTGCCCGTACAGCGGCAATTCGTTCTGCACCACGTCCTGACCGTTCTGCGTCAGGCGATACAGCAAACCGCTGCTCAATGTCTGCCACGGCAAACTGCTTTCGCGACGGCCGGCCAGCGTCACGGGCGCCAGGCTGTTCGGCTGTTTCAGTTCAACCTGCACCCGCTCGACATTCAGCCCCATCGGCAACTGCCAACTGTATTCACCGGCCTTGGTGCTATTGCCGGCCAATGACTGCGACCAGACCAACGGCAGCGGAACGTTGCGCGGATCACTGTTTTTCAGTTGTGCCGCCGTGAGGATCGGCGCCGAACTCGGCGACTCCCACAACAGCCGCAGGTAACGCGCCGATTGCCCCGGCAGCGTCACCTCATGCTGTTCGATACGCTCATCGGCAAAGGTCAGCCGCGCAACCTGACCTTCGCCCCACGCTTGCCAGTGCTGCAAATCGTCGCTGGCCTCGATGCTGAAGCGCTGAAAGCCGTCGCGCTCACTGGTCCAGTCAAGGATCAATTGCTGCAACGGCGCTTTGATCGCGCTCGCATCCAACAGCCAGCCACGCAGCACTTCTTCGCCGGCCTCCAACTGGCTGGAGGGCTGCACTTCGACCAGCGTGCCGCTGGTGGTCGATTGCACCCGCACATTCGGTGCGCGTTCGCTGGCATCGGCGGCGTTGTACAGAGGGAACCACTTCACTTCGTGCAACTGGCCGTTGTCGCGGGTCTGCGCCGATTCACGGGCCAAGGCGTAAGCCTGTGGCTCACCGGCAGCGTTGAACACCCGCAGGTCACTCAGGTCGGTCTGGCGTGCCTGCAACTGCGCACTCAGGGGCAATTCGAGGCGGTACCACGGGCCGTTGCCACTGACGGTCAGCGGCACCTGCGTGGCGAAGTCCGCCGGTTTTTCCTGGGCGCCGGCAGCCATCACCACGCCCAGCGCCAACCACCCCAGATTCAGCATGCGACTCAAGATGAAACTCCTTCGGTTTCCGGGGCCGGTTTCTCCGCCGCCGGTTCAGCCTCGACGCGTTTGGGCGGCAGCGGCGCAAAGTAGCCCACCACCAGCAACAACACGCCGACACCGATAAACGAGACGATCCGGGCGAGGCCGCCACGGTTGCTCAATTCGACAAAAACCAGTTTGGCCACCACCAGCGCAATCAGCGCGGCGCCGACCAGCCAGACCTCGCGGCGATGACGCAGATGTCCGCCGATCATCAGTCCCAGCGCCATCAGTGTCCAGACGATGGACAAGCCGGCCTGCACCAGCATCGAGGCAAGCAGTTGATCGAGTTCGAACGGGATCCCCGCCCAATGGTGAGCGGCGCGGGTGACCAGCGCGGTGCAAAAGGCGAACAAGGAAATACCGGCGACCAGTTGCGTGGCGTACTCGGCGTAATCCTTGCGAATCGACAGTTGTGTCACGGCGCTGCGCGACCAGACGTACACCCCGAACAGTGCGAACAGCAACCCCAACTCCAGCGGGTTGAGCAGCGGCACATACGGCAGCGGTTCGGCGTTACCGTCACTGACACCATTGGCCAGCCAGAACCAGCCCAACATCAGCACCGCCAGCGGCGCGGCCGCGTACAAGCGGTATTCGCGGGGGAACGCCGCCACCGGCCACGGCCAGTTGCGCGGCGCGGCCATCAACAGCAGATACAGGCTCGGCAGAATCGCCCAGCCCAGCCAGCGCCAGGCGTTGTATTGCTCGGACAACAGCAGCAGGCCGTAGCGCAACTCCAGCGCCAGCACGCCGATCAGCAACCAGCAGCCGAGCACATGCGCAGTGTTCAAGGCCCGCGCCGGCAGCATCGGCGCCAACCGCCGCAAACTGAAGACATGCACGGCGAACACCAGCGCCCACGCCAGCCAGCCGAAGGTTGCCGCCGGGTGATAACGCGAATGCCAGGCGGCCAGCAGCACCAGTCCTGCCGCCGGAATCAGCAAGGTGCAGAGCAGGCCCAGTGCCGACCATTTCAGGCGCAGCGACAACCATGCCCACAACGCTACGCTGAGCGCCGCGATCAGCAGCAACAGCGTGGCTTGCAGATGCAGCGGCGCAAACCGCAGCACTTCACTGATCCACGCCAGCGCCCACCAACCGGCGCCCCACACCAGCAACACTTCAGACAAGCGCTGCAAACTCAGCCCATCGAAGGCCGAGGCGTGATTGCCCAGTTGCAGGCGCCACGCACCGATCATCGCGGCCAGCCCCAGCACCAGCGGCGTCCAGAAGCCGCCATGGGCCAGCGGCCGCAAGCCTTCGCTGGACAGCGGCCCGAGCAATTGCGGGCCGGCCAGCAAAAACGCCGCGCCACCGATCACCTGCAACAACAGCCCGAAGACAAAACTCACCCGCTGCTTGAGGTACAGGCTCAGCCAGATGATCAGCAAACCGCTGGCGGCCCACACCGCACTCGCGGTCTGCCACGGCAGCACGAACAGCACCGCCAGATTGATCAGCACCAGCCCCGCCAGCAGCACCACCGACAAACCGCGCAGCAGACGCACGTCACCGCGCACCATGTCATCGCGAGCCGCCAACAGCATGCCGGCGATCAACGCCAGACCGATCAGCGATGCACTGAGCAAGCCGCTCCAGCCAGCGCTGAACACGGCCGCCGAATCCTCGCCCGCGCCTTGCAGGCGCAACAGGAACAACGCGCCACCGAGCAACTGCACGGCAAACGCGGTGAACAGGAACGTGCGCGACTGCAGGCGCAGACCGACAAACAACGTCACCAACCCGGCCAGCGCCCAACTGATCGCCGTGGCCTGAACGAAGAAAAACAGCGGCGCCAGCAGATAGAGGAAGGTCAGCCCCAGGCACGCCAATACCGGCAAGCCTTGGCGCTCCCAAGGCGATGCCTGTTCCGGCGAAGCCTTGCGCAGTTGGTAGAAACTGAACAGCAACGCAATACCGAGCATCAATGCGCCCAACGGTGCACCGTCAAGCAGACTGCTTTCGCCGAGACGCAATTGACTGAGGAACGCCAGTGCCGAACCCAGTTGCAACAGCAGCGCAAAGGCCCGGGCGAACGGTCGATGTTGACGCAGACCCAGCCAGTAAATCCCTGCACCTTCCACCGCCCACGCCGCCGAGGTCCAGCGCGCATCGAGTCCCAGCGGGATCGCCAGACTGGCAAAAATCACCCCGAGCGCCAGACAGGTTTCACCCAGCAACACCGCGCGACCGCCCATCAACACTCTGGCCAGCGCCATGTAGATCATGCCCAGCGCCAGCGCACTGAAAGCGGCCGCGAACTCCAGATGCTGGACCAGCGCGAACTGCAAACCGAAGCCAATGATCGGCGGGCCGAACAGCATCGTCCCGTCGACATAATCGCCTTTACGCGCTGACCAGTGCAGCAATGCCTCGCGGTCGCCATCCGCCGGCGCATCGGGCATGTCGCGCAACTTGCGACGGGCGAACAACAGGCCGATGGCCAGGTACATCAGGAAGAACAGAATCAGGAACGGCTCGGTACTCCACAACAACTCGGGCGCATACGAGCGCAGGCCCCAGGCGAAACCGATGCCGAAGGTGCCGACGAAACCGATCAGGTTGAGCAGCCGCCAGGCCTTGAACCAGGCAATGGCAAGGATGCCGGCGTTGAGCAACGCGAAATAGCTGAACAGCGCGACATGGTTGCCGGCCCCGGTCGAGGTCAGGATCGGCGCGGCGAAACCGCCGAGCGCTGCGGCGGCGGCCAGGCCCAGTGCATCTTGAGTAATCGCCAGAATCGCCGAAAACACCGTCACCGCGACCAGCAACCCCAACGCAGCCGACGGATCAAGCAGCGGGTGCAAACGCATCGCCGCAAACACCGTCAGATACAGCACCGCAATCCCGGTGCCCTGCAGCATCAACGCGTAATTGCTGTTGCGCCGGCGCAACCACCAACCCAGCGCGAGCAGTCCCAATGCCGCAGCCGCGACCCCGGCGTAGCGCAACTCGATCGGCACGACCATGCCTTCGGTGGCGTAACGCAACAGGAACGCCAGACCGAAAAACAGCAACACCACGCCGACTCGCAGCACCGTGTTGCCGCCAAACAGCCAGTTGCGCGCAGCACTGATGCCGCGCTCGATCAGGTTCGGCCCACGGGGTTCAGCAGGTTGTGCAGGGGCTGTTGGCTCGTCGGTGATGGCGTCCAGACGCCAGAGATCGGCCGGTAGCGGCTGGCTGGTTTCACTGGCGACGGCGGAAAGCGGTTCAAGCTCGGGCGGCAACTCCCAGACCAGTTCCGGTGCGGCAGCGGGTGCCTGTTCGGCGACGAACACCGGTTCGACGGCTTCCGGAGCCGGCGCAACCCTCGGTGGTGCAGTGCTTACGCCGGCACCTTCGAGCAGAAACAGACGTTGCTCGACAGCCTGCAAGGCGACTTTTGCCTGTTCAAGTTGACGTTTGTGCTCGGCAGTCTGCGAGCCGAGTCGGGTAATGCGGATCGTCTGACCGATGACCAGCCCCAGCAATGCACCCAACAGCGCATCACTGAACGACTCGTCGAGCAGCCACCCGAGCAGCAGCCCGATCAACATGAACATCCATTGCATGGTCGATATCCCTAAGCGCAAAGGCCAATCCGGGAAGATTAGCGCAGCCTGATCCAAAAAGATCGCAGCCTTCGGCAGCGCCTGCAGGGTTATGTGAACACCTGTGCAGGAGCTGCCGAAGGCTGCGATCTTTTCCGGCGCGCCGATTATATCGAGCCGGGTGAAAAGTTACTCCAGCGCTTTCCAGATATCCGTGGCGTACTCGCGAATCGTCCGGTCGGAGGAGAACCAGCCCATCCGCGCGGTGTTGAGCACCGCCGAACGCCACCAGTTGTTGCTGTCATGCCAGTGCGCTTCGACGCGTTTCTGCGCTTCCCAGTAGGAATCGAAGTCGGCACAGACCAGGAAGCGGTCGTAGTCCACCAGCGAGTCGATCAGCCCGGTGTAGCGTGAGGTGTCATCCGGCGAGAACACGCCGCTGCGGATCGCTTGCAGCACGTCGCTCAAACGATGCGACGCGGCAATGTCCGGCGCCGCACTGAACTCGTGGTTCTGTTTGCGCGCTTCAACCTGCTGCGCACTGAGGCCGAAGATGAACATGTGCTCGGCACCGATGCGTTCGCACATTTCCACGTTGGCGCCGTCGAGGGTACCGATGGTCAGCGCGCCGTTGAGGCCGAACTTCATGTTGCTGGTGCCCGACGCTTCGAAACCGGCCGTGGAAATCTGCTCGGACAAGTCCGCCGCCGGAATGATGCTCTCGGCCAGGCTGACGTTGTAGTTGGGCAAAAACACCACTTTCAGCAAGCCGCGCACCGTCGGGTCATTGTTGACGACACGGGCGATGTCGTTGGTCAGCTTGATGATCAATTTGGCCTGGTGATAACTCGCGGCCGCCTTGCCGGCGAAGATCTTCACCCGCGGCACCCAATCGACTTCGGGCTCGGCGCGAATCGCCTGATACAGCGCCACGGTGTGCATCAGGTTGAGCAACTGGCGCTTGTATTCGTGGATCCGTTTGACCTGCACATCGAACATCGCTGCCGGATTGACCGCGATGCCCAACCGCTCGTGAATCAGATAGGCCAAGGCTTTCTTGCTGTGCAGGCGTTGCTCGGCGAAGGCTTTGCGGAACGCGGTTTTCTCGGCGAACGGTTCGAGGTCGAGCAGGCGCTCTTCGGGATTATCGAGAACCTCCGGACCGAGTGCGTCGACCAGCATCGAGGTCAGCTCGGAGTTGGCCTGGAACAACCAGCGGCGGAAGGTGATGCCGTTGGTTTTGTTGTTGATCCGCTCGGGATAGAGCTTGTGCAGTTCGGCGAATACGGTCTTGCGCATCAACTGTGTGTGCAATCCGGACACACCGTTGACGCTGTGCGAACCGAGGAACGCGAGGTTGCCCATGCGCACCCGGCGACCGTTGTCCTCTTCGATCAGCGACACTGCGCGCAGCACGTCGAAATCGTGAATGCCCTTGGCTCGCAGCGAGTCGATGTGCTGGGCATTGATCAGGTAGATGATCTGCATGTGCCGCGGCAGCATGCGCTCCATCAAGCCGACCGGCCAGGTTTCCAGCGCTTCCGGCAGCAGTGTGTGGTTGGTGTACGACAACGTGTCGACGGTGACTTGCCATGCTGCATCCCAGGCCACGTCGTAGACATCGACCAGTTGGCGCATCAGTTCAGCGACAGCAATCGAGGGATGCGTATCGTTGAGCTGAATTGCCGCGTGATCGCCCAGGGTCAGCACCGAGGTGTGCATGTTGCGATGACGACGCAGCAAGTCCTGCAGGGAGGCGGCGACAAAAAAGTACTCCTGACGCAGGCGCAGCTCCTGCCCCGCTTCGGTGCTGTCCGCCGGGTAGAGCACGCGGGAGATACTTTCAGCCCGGGCGACTTCAGCAACCGCACCCAAGTGGTCACCGGCGTTGAAGCGCTCCAGGTGCAGGTCTTCCATGGCGCGTGCGCGCCACAGGCGCAGGGTATTGACGCTCGCCCCGCGCCAGCCGACCACCGGTGTGTCGTAGGCAATCGCGCGTACGGTTTCCGCTGGCGACCAGACCTGCCTGGTCTTGCCGCTGGCATCGGTGACGGTTTCGACGCTGCCGCCGAAGCCGATGCTGTACACCACTTCCGGACGCTCGAACTCCCACGGGTTGCCGAAGTCCAGCCAGTGTTCGGTCTGCTCCTGCTGCCAGCCATCGACGATGGCCTGACGGAACAAGCCGTGTTCATAGCGAATCCCGTAGCCATGCCCGGCGATGCCGAGGGTCGACATGCTTTCCATGAAGCACGCCGCCAGCCGGCCGAGGCCGCCGTTGCCGAGTGCCGCATCCGGCTCAAGCAGGCGGATGCGCTCCAGATCGACACCGAGCTCAGTCAGCGCTTCACGGGCGACATCGAGCAGGCCAAGGTTGCTCAGGCTGTCGTAGAGCAAACGGCCGATGAGAAATTCCAGCGAGAGGTAATACACCCGCTTCTGGCCTTTGCGGTAAATCTGCCGGGTGTGGTCCATCCAGTGTTCGACCATGTGGTCGCGCGCCGCCAGGGCAATGGCCTCGAACCAGTCATGGTCGAAGGCGTGATCCGGGTCTTTGCCCACTGCATAGGTGAGCTTGGTCAGGACGGCGTCGCGGAATGCGGCCACCTCTGCTTCGCGAACTAGTGGTTCTTGAGTCATCGATAGGACCTCGAGCGAGCGGGGAATTGTCTGAGCCTAGACGGTCTGACCGACGGTAGAGGCGCAGGTTCTGCAGTATTTCCGAAGACGGTGAGATAGCCCGACATAACCTTGGCGAGTGGGCTAATGAATGCAGGGGTTGTGCCGAATTGTCCGGCCGCCGGCCTGTCTGTAGAAAAAATCTGGCGAAAGGTTGTTCAAAAATCCACCAGTCCCGGTATGATCGCGCGCCCTGATGCATACACGCCTGGTAACTCCCGATGATGAAGCCCAACCTGATTGCCGCCGCCGAGATCGACCGTCTCGATACGTGGGCCAAATATTCGGCCCCGATGTGCGGCTCTTGTGTCTCCAGCTGCTGCACCCTGCCGGTCGAGGTCAAGATCAAGGACCTGGTGCGCATCGGCGTGGTCGACGAGTTCGAGCTGGGCGATCCACCGAAGAACATCGCCAAGCGTCTGCAAAAGGAAGGGCTGGTCGAGCGCTTCAACCAGAAGTCGGGGATCTTCACCCTGCAGCGCATGAGCAACAACGATTGCTACTACCTGGATCGTAAGAGCCGCCTGTGCACCATTTATGACAAGCGCCCGGACACCTGCCGCAACCACCCGAAAATCGGCCCGCGTCCGGGGTATTGCGCGTACAAGCCGAAAGAAGTCGAGCGGGTGCAGAATTCGCGGTCGATCGAGAAGTTCTAAAAGCCAACCCTCACCCCAGCCCTCTCCCGGAGGGAGAGGGGGCCAACCGAGGTGTCTGGCGCTATACGTCGACCTGAAAAATCCAGTCGATTATGGATTCATCACAGCATTTTCAGGTCGGCGTACTTCTCAAGCATCCCAAATTCAATCCCCTCTCCCGGAGGGAGCGGGTGCCGACCGAGGTATCTGGCGCAATACATCGACCTGAAACACCCAGTCGATTGTCGACTCGATAAAGCCCGACCACATCGCTTATGGATTCAGCAGAATTCTTCCAAGTCGATGCATCTCATGAATATCCCCCATTCAGTCCCCTCTCCCTCCACTCCCGGAGGGAGAGGGGGCCAACTGAGGTGCCTGGCGCAATACATCGACCTGAAACACCCAGTCGATTGTCGACTCGATAAAGCCCGACCACATCGTTTATGGATTCAGCAGAATTCTTCCAAGTCGATGCATCTCATGAATATCCCCCATTCAGTCCCCTCTCCCTCCACTCCCGGAGGGAGCGGGGGCCGACCGAGGTGTCTGGTGCAATACATCGACCTAAAACACCCAGTCGATTGTCGACTCGATAAAGCCCGACCACATCGTTTATGGATTCAGCAGAATTCTTCCAAGTCGATGCATCTCATGAATATCCCCCATTCAGTCCCCTCTCCCTCCGGGAGAGGGCTAGGGTGAGGGGCTTTTGATCTTCAAGGCCCCATCTGCACTTCCCCCAGACAAACAAAAACGCCCCCGGTCTCGCGACCGGGGGCGTTTTTTATTCCAGGGCTAAATTACGCCTTGGCTTTCTTGGCAGCGCGGGTACGCTCGCTTTCGTCCAGGATCTTCTTGCGAAGACGGATGGACTTAGGCGTGACTTCGCACAGCTCGTCTTCCTGGATGTATTCCAGAGCCTGTTCCAGGGTGAAGCGAACAGGTGGTACCAGAGCGATGGTTTCGTCTTTACCCGAAGCACGCATGTTGTCGAGCTTCTTGCCTTTGGTTGGGTTTACACCCAGGTCGTTGTCGCGGCTGTTCTGACCAACGATCTGACCGTTGTAGATCTCCTGGCCGTGTTCTACGAACAGCTTGCCACGAGCCTGCAGGGTTTCCAGCGAGTAGGTCAGTGCCTTGCCGGTTTCAACCGAAACCAGAACGCCGTTCTGACGGCCGGACATGTGGCCCGACTTCACTGGAGCGTAACGGTCGAAGATCGAGGTCAGGATGCCAGCACCGTTGGTCAGGGTCAGGAACTGGTTACGGAAACCGATCAGACCGCGAGCAGGGATGTTGTATTCCAGACGAACACGGCCCTTGCCATCCGGCACCATGTTGCTCAGGTCGCCCTTACGCAGACCCATCTCTTCCATGACCTTGCCCTGCGATTCTTCAGGGATGTCGATGGTTACGTTTTCGAACGGTTCCTGCTTCACGCCGTCAACTTCACGGATGATCACTTCAGGACGGCCCAGGGCCAGCTCGAAGCCTTCGCGACGCATGGTTTCGATCAGTACCGAGAGGTGCAGCTCACCACGGCCGGAAACCTTGAACTTGTCAGCCGAGTCGCCTTCTTCAACGCGCAGTGCAACGTTGTACAGCAGCTCTTTGTCCAGACGATCCTTGATGTTACGGGAGGTCACGAACTTGCCTTCTTTACCGCAGAATGGCGAGTCGTTTACCTGGAAGGTCATGGAAACGGTTGGCTCGTCAACGGTCAGTGGCTTCATCGCCTCGACGGTGTTGATATCGCACAGAGTGTCGGAGATGAACAGCTCGTCGAAGCCGCTGATGCAGACGATGTCGCCGGCCGCAGCTTCTTCAACGTCAATGCGGTGCAGACCGTGGTGACCCATCAGCTTCAGGATACGACCGTTGCGGCGCTTGCCGTCGGCGCTGATAGCGACAACCGGGGTGTTCGGCTTGACGCGACCACGAGCGATACGGCCAACACCGATAACACCCAGGAAGCTGTTGTAGTCCAGTGCGGAGATCTGCATCTGGAACGGACCGTCACGGTCAACGGCCGGAGGCGGAACGTGGTCGACGACCGCTTGGTACAGCGGAGTCATGTCTTCAGCCATGGCGGTGTGATCCAGACCGGCAATGCCGTTCAGGGCCGAGGCGTAAACCACCTGGAAGTCCAGTTGTTCTTCGGTCGCACCGAGGTTGTCGAACAGGTCGAAGATCTGGTCCAGAACCCAGTCCGGACGCGCGCCTGGACGGTCAACCTTGTTGATTACCACGATTGGACGCAGGCCGGCTTCGAACGCCTTCTTGGTCACGAAACGGGTTTGCGGCATAGGGCCGTCTTGAGCGTCAACCAGCAGCAGAACGGAGTCAACCATCGACATTACGCGTTCAACTTCGCCGCCGAAGTCGGCGTGGCCCGGGGTGTCCACGATGTTGATGTGGTAGCCGTTCCAGTTGATGGCGGTGTTTTTCGCCAGAATGGTAATACCGCGCTCTTTTTCCTGGTCGTTGGAGTCCATCACGCGCTCGTCGTTGAGCTCGTTGCGCTCCAGGGTGCCGGATTGACGCAGGAGTTTGTCTACCAGGGTGGTCTTACCATGGTCAACGTGGGCAATGATGGCGATGTTACGTAGATTTTCGATCACTTGTGTATCTCGATCAGAGGATTCGGTTTGCTGACAAGTCTTGGCAGCGATTAACAGTAGTGTCCGGCATGGCCGTTACAGCTTGACGGCGGTGTCGGGGGGCCGGTGACGCAGGCCACAGGCAAACAGCCCCGGGCACTTAGCTCGGTCGATAAACGCGCACATTGGCATGCCCCTCACTGAGCAAATGGTGAGCATGCAGGCGACTCATCACGCCTTTGTCGCAATACAGCAGGTACTGGCGAGTCGGATCCAGCTCCTTGAAACGAGCGTTCACTGCGTAGAACGGCATCGTCTGTACTTCTACGCCAGCGATTTCCAGCGGCTCATCCTCGGCGGCATCCGGGTGACGGATGTCGATGACGATCTGACCGGCCAGTGCTTCGCTGACTTCTTCAATCTGTACGTCCTGGCCCAATTCGTCGATTACCCGATCAATCGGCACCAGTTTGGCGTTTTCGAGCGCACGCTCGAGCACCGCCATGTCGAATTCTTTCTCTTCGTGCTCAACACGACCGCGTTTGGCGGCTGTCTTCGGATTGACCGAAATAACCCCGCAGTACTCCGGCATGTGCCGGGCGAAATCGGCGGTGCCGATCTCGTTGGCCGTGTCGATGATGTCCTGCTTGTGCGCCACGATCAGCGGACGCAGGACCAGCTTATCGGTCACGCAGTCGATCACCGACAGGTTCGGCAGCGTCTGGCTCGACACCTGAGAGATCGCTTCGCCGGTCACCAGGGCATCAATGTGCAGGCGGTCGGCAATGGCGGAGGACGCGCGCAACATCATACGCTTCAATACGACGCCCATATGACTGTTATCGACTTTGCCGAGAATTTCGCCCAACACTTCTTCAAACGGAACACTGACAAATAGCACGCGTTGCGAGCTGCCGTACTTCTTCCAGATGAAATGCGCGACTTCCATCACGCCCAATTCGTGGGCACGACCGCCCAGATTAAAGAAGCAGAAGTGCGCCATCAGGCCACGGCGCATGATCTGGTAGGCGGCAACGGTCGAGTCAAAGCCGCCGGACATCAATACCAGCGTCTGCTCCAACGCGCCGAGCGGGTAACCGCCGATGCCGTTGTGCTGGCTGTGGATGACGAACAACCGTTTGTCGCGAACTTCGATGCGCACTTCGATTTGTGGCGCTTTCAGGTCGATACCGGCAGCACCGCACTCACGGCGCAGCTTGCTGCCGACGTATTTTTCGACGTCCATCGAGCTGAACGTGTGCTTGCCCGCGCGCTTGCAGCGCACCGAAAAAATCTTCCCGGCCAGTGCATCACCGTAGTGCTGTTTGCACTTTTCGGTGATGTCGTCGAAGTCGCCCAGCGGGTACTCGTCGATCTGCAACAGGTGGGCAATGCCCGGCATGCAGCTCAGACGCTCAACCATCTCTTTCTGGGCTTTGGCGTCGGCTACGCGGGTTTCCAGCTCGAGGTTGTCCCACACACCGTTCACCACCACAGCCGGGTCCAGATCGCGGAGCACGGCGCGGATGTTTTTGGCCAACTGGCGGATAAATTTCGTCCGGACAGGTCGACTCTTGATGGTGATCTCGGGGAAGACTTTTACGATTAGTTTCATGAAAACAGCGCGCGCAGGGCCAGCCGAAAAAGGGGGGCGCGGATTATAGCGGAAATTGCTCAAGGTTTAACCAGTTAATGTGCATAAGGTTTTGCGCGCACCAAAACAGGTCATTTTCAGAATCGAGCGCTACATTAAGGGGCGAGATTTTCGCCTTTCTGGCGATTTGCTCCATTAGAAGCGTGAATTTGGGGCAAAAAACCCATGCTGGGGCACTGGCATGCAATTTGCTCCCTTGTGAGGCAGGTTGCCTTGGCAGAGTATCTGCGCCGGCATCACCCATATTAAGGGCATCCACTACCAAGCCCTAAGCCACCCGGAGGACACTATGTCGAAGTCGGTTCAACTCATCAAAGATCATGACGTCAAGTGGATTGATCTGCGCTTCACGGACACCAAAGGCACTCAGCACCACGTGACCATGCCGGCTCGCGATGCGCTGGAAGACGACTTCTTCGAAGTCGGCAAGATGTTCGACGGTTCCTCCATCGCTGGCTGGAAAGGCATCGAAGCCTCCGACATGATCCTGCTGCCGGACGACGACACTGCCGTGCTCGACCCTTTCACCGAAGACGCCACCCTGATCCTGGTGTGCGACATCATCGAACCGTCGACCATGCAAGGTTACGATCGTGACCCGCGCGCCATTGCTCACCGCGCCGAGGAATACCTGAAGACCACCGGTATCGGTGACACCGTCTTCGCCGGTCCAGAACCGGAATTCTTCATCTTCGACGAAGTGAAGTTCAAGTCGGACATCTCCGGCTCGATGTTCAAGATCTACTCCGAACAAGGTTCGTGGATGTCCGACCAGGACATCGAAGGCGGCAACAAAGGTCACCGTCCTGGCGTCAAAGGTGGCTACTTCCCGGTTCCGCCGTTCGACCACGACCACGAAATCCGTACTGCCATGTGCAACGCACTGGAAGAGATGGGCCAGACCGTTGAAGTTCACCACCACGAAGTGGCGACTGCCGGTCAGAACGAAATTGGTGTCAAGTTCAACACCCTGGTGAAGAAAGCTGACGAAGTTCAGACTCTGAAATACGTTGTACACAACGTTGCCGACGCTTACGGTCGCACCGCGACCTTCATGCCGAAGCCACTGTACGGCGACAACGGCTCGGGCATGCACGTCCACATGTCCATCGCCAAAGACGGCAAGAACACCTTCGCTGGCGAAGGCTATGCCGGCCTGTCCGAAACCGCCCTGTACTTCATCGGCGGTATCATCAAGCACGGTAAAGCGCTGAACGGCTTCACCAACCCGGCCACCAACTCCTACAAGCGTCTGGTGCCAGGTTTCGAAGCCCCGGTAATGCTGGCCTACTCGGCTCGCAACCGTTCCGCCTCGATCCGTATTCCTTACGTCAACAGCCCACGCGGCCGTCGTATCGAAGCACGCTTCCCGGATCCGGCTGCCAACCCGTACCTGGCATTCGCAGCTCTGCTGATGGCCGGCCTGGACGGTATCCAGAACAAGATCCACCCAGGCGATGCCGCTGACAAAAACCTGTACGACCTGCCGCCTGAAGAGGCGAAAGAGATCCCACAAGTTTGCGGCAGCCTGAAAGAAGCCCTGGAAGAGCTGGACAAGGGCCGTGCGTTCCTGACCAAGGGCGGCGTGTTCTCCGACGACTTCATCGACGCTTACATCGCGCTGAAATCCGAAGAAGAAATCAAGGTTCGCACCTTCGTACACCCACTGGAATATGAGCTGTACTACAGCTGCTGATCCGGTAGCGCCGCGCTAAGCGGCGTGAAAAAAAGAGGCCTCCTTCGGGAGGCCTTTTTTATCGCCCGGATTTTATGGCCGCCCCATATTCCTGCAGGAGTGAGCCTGCTCGCGATAGCGGTGGGTCATTGCAAGTGAGAGTGACGGATACAACGTCATCGCGAGCAGGCTCACTCCTACGGGAGATTTTGGCGTCCGAATGGTTTCCGGATCTGTCTCGGGTTGGGCCAACCGCCGCACCTCGCCTATGCTGCACCCCATCGCTTTCTTTCCCGGTCGATTTCATGGGTCGCACCTTTCTCTACATCCTGCTGCTGATCGCCCTGCCCGCCGCCGCGCAGATCTACAAGTACACCGACGCCAACGGCCACACGGTGTACAGCGATCACTCGCCGGACGGCGTACAGGCGCAGCCAGTGGAGCTGCCGCCGCTCAACAGCGTCGAACCACAGGCACCGAGCGCCCCGGCGCCCGCCAGCACGGACAATCGCCCAGCGGCCCGCAACGCTTATGCAGTGCTGGAGCTGACCGGCCTGCCTACCGAAGAAGCCCTGCGCGCCAACAACGGCACCTTCACCGTCAACGTGCTGATCAAGCCGCGCCTGCAGTCGCCGCACCAACTCAGGCTGGTATTGGACGACGCGCCTTACGGCCAGTCGAGCAACGTGCCGATCCTGCAACTGGTGAATATTGATCGCGGGGAGCATCGTCTCGCGGTGCAGGTGATCGACGGCGAAACGATCATCCAGCAGAGCCCGGCGGTGACGTTCACCGTGCAGCGGGTGCACACGCCATGAGGATTTTCTGGCTGATCCTGTGCCTGTTCGCTCTGCCCGCTCACGCCGAGGTCTTCACCTATGTCGATGCCCAGGGCAATCGCGTCTACACCGACCAGCCGCGTGGCAACGCCAAGCGTGTGCCCATCGCGACCAGCAACCGCATGTCGGCTAATCCCACGGCGGCTGCGCCGCTGCGCGCGACACAAAAATCCCCGGAACCACCGCTATTCCACTACGACATGCTGCGCATCCTGATCCCCGAGCCGGACGCGACCATTCGCAGCAGCGCGGGCGAGGTGATCGTCAGCGTCACCAGCGAACCGGGGCTGCAGCAAGGCCATCGCTACCGCCTGCTGCTCGACGGCCAGGCCACTGGCGAGCCAGGCCTGAGCCCGGTGTTCCCGTTGAGTAACATCGACCGTGGCAGCCACCACTTGTCGGTGGAAATCCTTGATGAACAGGGCCGCATCGTCGAACGCACCGCCAACCAGCCGTTCCATATGCTGCGCATCTCGCTGGCGCAGAAACGTCAGGTCAAACCCTGCGTCAGCGAAGACTACGGCGTACGCCCGGAATGTCCGCTGAAAGACAAACCGCCCGAGCCGAAAAACCCCTTCCTGCGTTTCTTCTAACGCCGTTCAGCTTTGCGCACTATATTGGTGCAATAGACTGCACCGTACCCACATTCCAACCCATTTTGGTTCGAAACTTCCCGTTCCAGCCGCAATGGCGCCACGCAAACGAGCGTCAAACGCCCGTTTCAGGGGTTGAACGCTTCTTTTCGGAGCCTTGGTTTGGTTTTTGCATTTTCCGTTTAACGACGCCTGCTTCTTGCGCACGCTCCGCCCCCAAAAGAGGCTCCGATGACTATTAGCGACGCAATCCACCGTTTGCTGCTCGACAACCTGACCACCGCCACCATTCTGCTCGACGCCGAATTGCGCCTCGAATACATGAACCCGGCGGCGGAAATGCTGCTGGCCATCAGCGGCCAGCGCAGCCATGGGCAGTTCATCAGCGAGCTGTTCACCGAGTCCACCGAAGCGCTCAACTCGCTGCGCCAGGCGGTTGAGCAGGCGCACCCGTTCACCAAACGCGAAGCCATGCTCACCGCCCTCACCGGCCAGACCCTGACCGTGGACTACGCGGTGACGCCAATCCTCAGCAACGGTGCAACCATGCTTCTGCTGGAAGTGCACCCGCGTGACCGGCTGCTGCGGATCACCAAGGAAGAGGCGCAACTGTCCAAACAGGAGACCAGCAAGATGCTGGTGCGCGGCCTCGCCCATGAGATCAAGAATCCCCTCGGCGGCATTCGTGGCGCGGCGCAGTTGCTGGCCCGCGAACTGCCGGAAGACAGTCTGCGCGACTACACCAACGTGATCATTGAAGAGGCCGACCGCCTGCGCAATCTGGTTGATCGCATGCTCGGCTCGAACAAGCTGCCGTCGCTGGCCATGTGCAACGTCCACGAAGTGCTGGAGCGTGTCTGCCAATTGGTCGAGGCGGAAAGTCAGGGCTGCATCACGTTGGTGCGCGATTACGACCCGAGCATTCCCGACGTGTTGATCGACCGCGAGCAAATGATTCAGGCCGTGCTGAACATCGTGCGCAACGCCATGCAGGCGATCAGCAGCCAGAACGAGCTGCGCCTGGGCCGCATCAGCCTGCGCACGCGAACGATGCGCCAGTTCACCATCGGCCACGTCCGCCATCGTCTGGTGACCAAGATCGAGATCATCGACAACGGCCCGGGGATCCCGGCGGAACTTCAGGAAACCATTTTCTTTCCCATGGTCAGCGGTCGTCCGGACGGTACCGGACTGGGCCTGGCCATTACCCAGAACATCATCAGCCAGCACCAGGGCCTGATCGAGTGTGACAGCCATCCAGGCCACACCACGTTCTCGATCTTTCTGCCACTGGAACAAGGAGCCACATCGACATGAGCCGTAGTGAAACTGTGTGGATCGTCGATGACGACCGTTCTATCCGTTGGGTTCTGGAAAAGGCCTTGCAGCAGGAAGGCATGACCACCCAGAGCTTCGACAGCGCCGATGGCGTGATGAGTCGCCTGGCCCGCCAGCAGCCTGACGTGATCATTTCCGACATCCGCATGCCCGGCGCCAGCGGCCTCGACCTGCTCGCACGGATTCGCGAACAACATCCACGGTTGCCGGTCATCATCATGACCGCTCACTCCGACCTGGACAGCGCCGTCGCCTCCTATCAGGGCGGCGCATTCGAATACCTGCCCAAGCCGTTCGACGTGGATGAAGCGGTATCGCTGGTCAAACGCGCCAACCAGCACGCGCAGGAACAACAAGGCCTGGAAGTCGTGCCCGCGCTGACCCGCACCCCGGAAATCATCGGCGAAGCGCCGGCGATGCAGGAAGTGTTTCGCGCCATCGGCCGCTTGAGCCACTCCAACATCACCGTGCTGATCAACGGCGAATCCGGCACCGGTAAAGAACTGGTGGCCCACGCCCTGCACCGCCACAGCCCGCGTGCGGCCTCGCCGTTCATCGCACTGAACATGGCGGCGATCCCCAAGGATCTGATGGAGTCCGAGCTGTTCGGCCACGAAAAAGGCGCGTTCACCGGCGCGGCCAACCTGCGTCGCGGCCGCTTCGAACAGGCTGACGGCGGGACGCTGTTCCTCGATGAAATCGGCGACATGCCCGCCGATACCCAGACGCGTCTGTTGCGGGTTCTCGCGGACGGCGAGTTCTATCGCGTTGGCGGGCATGTGCCGGTCAAAGTCGATGTGCGGATCATCGCCGCGACGCACCAGAATCTGGAAACCCTGGTACACGCCGGGAAATTCCGCGAGGATTTGTTCCACCGCCTCAACGTGATCCGCATCCACATCCCGCGTCTGTCGGATCGCCGTGAAGACATTCCGACCCTGGCCAAGCATTTCCTCAGCCGCGCCGCGCAAGAATTGGCGGTCGAGCCGAAGCTGTTGAAAAGCGAGACCGAGGAATACCTGAAAAACCTGCCGTGGCCGGGCAACGTGCGGCAGCTGGAGAACACGTGCCGCTGGATCACCGTAATGGCCTCCGGGCGCGAAGTGCATATCAGCGATCTGCCGCCAGAGTTGCTGAGCCTGCCGCAGGATTCGGCACCGGTGACCAACTGGGAGCAGGCGCTGCGCCAGTGGGCCGATCAGGCCTTGGCCCGTGGCCAGTCGAGTTTGCTCGACAGCGCGGTGCCGGCGTTTGAGCGGATCATGATCGAGACCGCGCTCAAGCACACAGCCGGTCGGCGTCGTGATGCGGCGGTATTGCTCGGTTGGGGTCGCAACACCCTGACGCGCAAGATCAAGGAATTGGGGATGAAGGTTGATGGTGGCGATGATGAGGAGGGGGATGAGGGTTAAGGCGCCGTTCGCTTAAAACCTTCTTCGCCTTCGCCATCCAGCCCCTCACCCCAGCCCTCTCCCAATGGGAGAGGGGGCCGACCGAGTCGGTCATGCACTGTCCATCGACCTGACGTGTTGAGTCGACTTTGGATTCGGCAAAGCAATTTCACCTCGGCGTATCTCTTCGACATCCCTCGGTCAGTCCCCTCTCCCTCTGGGAGAGGGCGCCGACCGAGTCGGTCATGCACCATCCATCGACCTGACGCGTTGGGTCGACTTTGGATTCGGCAAAGCAATTTCACCTCGGCGTATCTCTTCGACATCCCTCGGTCAGTCCCCTCTCCCTCTGGGAGAGGGCGCCGACCGAGTCGGTCATGCACTATCCACCGACCTGACGCTTTGGGTCGACTTTGGATTCGGCAAAGCAATTTCACCTCGGCGTATCTCTTCGACATCCCTCGGTCAGTCCCCTCTCCCTCTGGGAGAAGGCGCCGGCCGAGTCGGTCATGCACTGTCCATCGACCTGACGCGTTGGGTCGACTTTGGATTCGGCAAAGCAATTTCACCTCGGCGTATCTCTTCGACATCCCTCGGTCAGTCCCCTCTCCCTCTGGGAGAGGGTTAGGGTGAGGGGCTTTTGTGCACCACCACAATGCACGTTGACCCGCGATTGCGCACAGCCCTCAGTAAAAAACCGCCCCTGGAATCACCGCAAAACTTGAATTTTACAATCACGAAAACCCCGGATTACGGGGCTTTCGGGTTTCTGAAAACTGCTTTAGTTTGAAAAACTGAAAACCTGGCACGCGCCCTGCAATAACCCTCACAGGTGATTCGATTCACCACCCGTTTCGGGGACCTTGGTACAGGCAGGCCGGGGAATCCCCTCTTTACACCGGGCGCACAACGCAACGCGATGCGCCCACCCTTTTGGGATCCTTGGTACAGGCAGGCCGGGGGTTCCCTCTTTACATCGGACCGACGCTTTCAGCGAAGTCCACCCGTTTTGGGAACCCTGGTACAGGCAGGCCGGGGATTCCCGCTTTTATTGCTCCCGGAGATGGATCTCCAGCCGCCAGCGGTCATCGACCTGACTGCCGGCCCAGTCCCCCTGCAGCGGCCGTGCCGCCAGCACCGTCAGCAACAAACCACCATCACTCACACGCGTACGCCAGTTGACGTCCTTGCCGTTGAGCTTGAGCTGGCCCTTCTGCGCCTTGCCCTCAGCCTGGAACAGCAACGCCACCGCGCCGTCGACGATCTCGCCGTGCAGTTTGGGTTCATTGTTGAACCACACCACCAGGCCGCCGTCAGTCACCTCGACCTGCTGCAACACGCTCGGATCCGGCGTGGTCAGGCGGCCGATCATCAGCCCGACCATCAGCCCGAAAATCGCCAGCGAACCGATCACCCGCGGGAATAGTTTCGAACGCGGGTCCGCTTGCGGCGTAGAATGCGCGTCATCTTTACCTTCGGAGCCGTGCATGTTTCACGTCATCCTTTTCCAACCAGAAATTCCGCCGAATACCGGCAACGTTATCAGGCTGTGCGCCAACAGCGGCTGCCACCTGCATTTGATCGAACCCTTGGGTTTCGAGATGGACGACAAGCGTCTGCGCCGCGCCGGTCTCGACTACCACGAATATGCCACCCTGCAGCGCCACGCCGATCTGGCCAGTTGCCTGGAAAGCCTGGGCAACCCGCGCTTGTTCGCGTTTACCACCAAGGGCTCGCGACCGTTTCATGATGCCGCGTTTGTCCCGGGCGATGCATTCATCTTCGGCCCGGAAAGCCGTGGCCTGCCGCCTGAGATACTGGACGCCCTGCCGGCAGAACAGCGCCTGCGCCTGCCGATGCGCGAAGGCTGCCGCAGCCTGAACCTGTCCAACACCGTGGCGGTGGCCGTGTACGAAGCGTGGCGGCAGAACGACTTCAAATAAACACCCAAAACAACTGTGGGAGCGAGCCTGCTCGCGATTACGGCCTGTCAGCGACATTGATGTCTCTGACAAACCGCTTTCGCGAGCAGGCTCGCTCCCACAGGGGTACAGCTGAACCGCTTATTGTACGGTTGGCGTCTCGCCGCTTTCCTGCATGCGCTGCAGCTCTTGCGCGTAGAGGGCGTCGAAGTTCACCGGGGCCAGCATCAGGGCCGGGAACGAACCACGAGTCACCAGGCTGTCCAGGGTTTCGCGCGCGTACGGGAACAGGATGTTCGGGCAGAACGCACCCAGGGTGTGGCTCATCGAAGCCGCGTCCAGGTTTTTGATCAGGAAGATACCGGCCTGTTGCACTTCAGCGATGAACGCCACTTCGTCACCGTTTTTCACGGTCACAGACAGGGTCAGCACGACTTCGTAGAAATCACCTTCCAGTTCTTTCTGGCGAGTGTTCAGATCCAGACCGACGCTCGGGTCCCACTGCTGGCGGAAGATCGCCGGGCTTTTCGGGGCTTCGAACGACAGGTCGCGTACATAGATGCGCTGCAAGGAGAATTGCGGTGCGGTTTCTTCTTCGCTGGCTGCAGTGTTCTGTTGGTCAGTCATCTCAGATCCTTTCTGATCTTGGGTCTTTTAGGGATTGCTGTACGTGGGTGCAGCCGTTCAAGCCTTGAGCAGCGCGTCGAGCTTGCCGGCGCGCTCCAGGGCATACAAATCATCACAACCGCCGATGTGCTTGTCGCCGATCCAGATCTGCGGCACGGATGTGCGTCCGGCCTTCTGGGTCATGGCAGCACGAATCTGCGGCTTGCCATCGACCTTGATCTCTTCGAAGGCCACACCTTTGTTCGCGAGCAATTGCTTGGCTCGCATGCAATAAGGGCAGTAATCGCTGGAATAGACGATGACTTCGCTCATATCACTTCACCAGCGGCAGGTTGTCGCCTTTCCAGCTAGAGATCCCGCCGGACAGCTTGGCGGCGGTGAAGCCGGATTTCATCAGTTCGCGGGCATGGGTGCCGGCGGTCTGGCCCAGGGCATCAACCAGAATGATGGTCTTGGCCTTGTGTTTTTCCAGCTCGCCGATGCGCGCAGCCAGTTTGTCCTGAGGGATGTTCACCGCGCCAACGATGTGGCCGGCAGCAAAATCCTTGGTTGGACGGATGTCCACCACCACGCCCGCATCTTTATTGACCAGCGCGGTCAGCTCACCGGTGCTCAGGCTTTTACCGCCGCCCTGCATCGTGTGCGCCAGCAGCAGAGCCAGCAGTACGACGAAGATACCGACAAGAATGTAGTGGTTAGTGGCAAATTCAATCAGGTGAGCAACCATCGAAGGAGGTTCCAGGGCGTTAAAATGTCGGCCAGTATACACAGCCCCCAAGGTGGGCCAAACCCCGTCCGGCGGTGACGTGGTCGGAACTAAGCATTAAACTCGCCACTCCCTTTTCCATCGCCCTCTTCTTTATTAGCCACGAGTGGATTCCATGACTACCACGCCTAAACCTTTGGTCCTGATGATTCTCGACGGCTTCGGTCACAGTGACAGCCACGAATCCAATGCCGTGTACGCGGCGAAGAAGCCGGTCCTTGATCGCCTCTGGGCCAGCGTGCCGAACGGCTTGATCTCGGGCAGCGGCATGGACGTCGGCCTGCCGGACGGCCAGATGGGCAACTCCGAAGTCGGCCACATGAACCTCGGCGCCGGCCGCGTGGTGTATCAGGACTTCACCCGCGTGACCAAAGCGATCCGCGACGGCGAGTTCTTCGACAACCCGACTCTCTGCGCCGCTGTGGATAACGCCGTGGCCGCCGGCAAAGCCGTGCACTTCATGGGCCTGCTGTCCGACGGCGGCGTACACAGCCACCAGGATCACCTGATCGCCATGGCCGAACTGGCCTTCAAGCGCGGCGCCGAAAAAATCTACCTGCACGCCTTCCTCGATGGCCGCGACACGCCGCCGAAAAGCGCCACGTCGTCGATCGAACTGCTCGACGCGACCTTCCAGGCGCTCGGCAAGGGCCGCATCGCCAGCATCGTCGGTCGCTACTACGCGATGGACCGTGACAACCGTTGGGACCGCGTATCTCAGGCCTACAACCTGATCGTCGACGGCAACGCCGAATTCAACGCCGCCACTGCCCAGGAAGGCCTCGACGCCGCCTACGCCCGTGGCGAGAGCGACGAATTCGTCAAAGCCACCACCATCGGCGAGCCGGTCAAGGTCGAAGACGGCGACGCCGTGGTGTTCATGAACTTCCGCGCCGACCGCGCCCGCGAGCTGACTCGCGTATTCGTCGAAGACGATTTCAAGGAGTTCGAGCGCGCGCGCCAGCCGAAACTGGCCGGTTTCGTCATGCTGACCCAATACGCCGCCAGCATCCCTGCGCCGTCGGCCTTCGCCCCCGGCAGCCTGGAAAATGTGCTCGGCGATTATCTGGCGAAGAACGGCAAGACCCAGCTGCGCATCGCTGAAACCGAGAAATATGCGCACGTGACCTTCTTCTTCTCCGGCGGTCGTGAAGAACCGTTTCCGGGCGAAGAGCGGATTCTGATCCCGTCGCCGAAAGTCGCCACCTATGACTTGCAGCCGGAAATGAGCGCGCCCGAGGTTACCGACCGCATTGTCGACGCCATCGAAAATCAGCGTTACGACGTGATCGTGGTCAACTACGCCAACGGCGACATGGTCGGCCACAGCGGCGTGTTCGATGCGGCAGTGAAGGCTGTGGAATGCCTCGACACCTGCGTTGGCCGCATCGTTGAAGCGCTGGAAAAGGTGGGCGGCGAAGCGCTGATCACCGCCGACCACGGTAACGTCGAGCAGATGTCCGACGCCTCCACCGGCCAGGCGCACACCGCCCACACCACCGAGCCAGTGCCATTCATTTATGTCGGCAAGCGTGACCTCAAGGTCCGCGAAGGCGGCGTCCTGGCGGACGTGGCACCGACCATGCTGATGCTGCTGGGCCTGGAAAAGCCGGCGGAAATGACCGGCACCTCGATTCTGGTCTGACCCGAATCGCCAAAACACCGCAAAACCCTGTGGGAGCTGGCTTGCCAGCGATAGCAATCTGACAGCCAACATCTATGTTGAATGTGCAGACGCCATCGCTGGCGAGCCAGCTCCCACAGTGGTTTATGGGGTTTTCGAAATGGAATTACGCCTGTCTGGCGCTCCAGTTATCACACAGCCCCAATTGGGCGTTTTTTTTGCAGCGTCGGGCGGGCATACTAGGCCGTCCCTTACCCTGGTGCCGCCCGCCCCTATGCTTCGCGTCCTGATCGCCCTTGCTCTGACATGCCTGCTCCAACCGGCCTTCGCTGACGAGCGCGCGCAAACCCAACAGCAGTTGGACGCCACGCGTCAGGACATTGCCGAGTTGAAAAAACTGCTGGGCAAGCTGCAGGAAGAAAAATCCGGCGTGCAGAAAGAGCTCAAGGGCACCGAAACCGAGATGGGCAAGCTCGAGAAGCAGGTCGATGCCCTGCAAAAAGAGCTGAAGAAAAGCGAATCCGAGCTGCAGCGGCTCGATGCGGAGAAAAAAAAACTCCAGAGCGCGCGCACTGAACAACAGCGACTGATTGCCATCCAGGCCCGCGCGGCCTACCAGAACGGTCGTCAGGAATACCTCAAGCTGCTGCTCAACCAGCAGAATCCCGAGAAATTCGCCCGTACCCTCACCTATTACGATTACCTGAGCCAGGCCCGTCTGGAGCAGTTGAAAAGCTTCAACGAAACCCTGCGCCAGTTGGCCAATGTCGAAAAAGACATCGCTCTGCAGCAGGCGCAATTGCTGGTGCAGAAAAGCAGCCTCGACACCCAGCGCGACGAGCTGGAAAAGGTCCGCAAGGAACGCCAGCAAGTCCTCGCCAAGCTCAATGACGACGTGAAAGCCCGCGACCAGAAACTGGCCGCCCGCGAGCAGGATCAGGCAGACCTGTCTAAAGTCCTTAAAACCATTGAAGAAACCCTGGCCCGTCAGGCCCGTGAGGCAGAAGAAGCGCGGCAGAAAGCGCTGATCGCCCAGCAGGAAGCGGAAAAAAAGCGTTTGCGTGAGGCGCAGGCTGAAAACAGCGACGCCCCACGAAAACCCGCCAGATCCACCCCCGGCGCGCTGGTTTCCAGCAGCGGCGAGACCTTCGGTGGCCCTTTTGCTGCAACCCGGGGAAAACTTCCGTGGCCGGTTGATGGTCGACTGCTGGCACGCTTCGGCGAAAGCCGTGGCGACGATGCCCGTACCAAGTGGGACGGCGTAATGATCAGCGCTTCCGCCGGCAGTCAGGTGCACGCCGTACACGGCGGTCGCGTGGTATTCGCCGACTGGTTGCGCGGTGCCGGGCTGCTGGTGATCCTCGATCACGGCAACGGTTTTCTGAGTCTTTACGGTCACAACCAGACGCTGCTCAAGTCGGCCGGTGACGTGGTAAAAGCCGGTGAATCCATCTCCACTGTCGGTAACAGTGGTGGCCAGGACACGCCTGCGCTGTATTTCGCAATTCGTCAGCAGGGTCACCCGAGTGATCCGGCGCAATGGTGTCGTGCGCAAGGATAAGCGCACCGCCTAATTAAGGAGTTCGTTCGACATGCTGCATTTGTCCCGTCTTACCTCGCTGGCCCTGACGATCGCTCTGGTGATCGGCGCGCCTCTGGCGTTCGCTGCTCAGCCAGCCCCGGCGGTCGCTCCGGCAGGCACTGCCGCGACCGCCAAGGCACCGTTGCCGCTGGAAGAGTTGCGCACCTTTGCCGAGGTCATGGACCGGATCAAGGCCGCCTACGTCGAGCCGGTGGACGACAAGACCCTGCTGGAAAACGCGATCAAGGGCATGCTCAGCAACCTCGATCCGCACTCCGCCTACCTGGGCCCTGAAGACTTCACCGAGTTGCAGGAAAGCACCAGCGGCGAATTCGGCGGGCTGGGCATCGAAGTCGGCTCCGAAGACGGCTTCATCAAGGTCGTCTCGCCGATCGACGACACGCCTGCATCGAAGGCCGGTATTCAGGCCGGTGACTTCATCGTCAAGATCAACGGCCAGCCGACTCGCGGCCAGACCATGACCGAAGCCGTCGACAAGATGCGCGGCAAGATCGGCCAGAAGATCACCCTGACCCTGGTCCGCGACGGCGGCACGCCGTTCGACGTGACCCTGGCCCGCGCCGTGATTCAGGTCAAGAGCGTCAAGTCGCAGCTGCTGGAATCGGGCTACGGCTACATCCGCATCACTCAGTTCCAGGTCAAGACCGGCGAAGAGGTCTCCAAGGCCCTGGCGAAGATGCGCAAGGACAACGGCAAGAAGCTCAAAGGCATCATTCTCGACCTGCGTAACAACCCGGGCGGTGTACTGCAGGCGGCGGTGGAAGTGGTCGACCACTTCATCACCAAAGGCCTGATCGTCTACACCAAGGGCCGGATCGCCAACTCCGAACTGCGCTTCTCTGCCACCGGCAAGGACGAAAGCGAAGCCGTGCCGATGGTCGTGCTGATCAACGGTGGCAGCGCCTCGGCCTCGGAAATCGTCGCCGGCGCCCTGCAGGATCAGAAACGCGCCGTGGTCATGGGCACCACCAGTTTCGGCAAGGGTTCGGTGCAAACCGTGCTGCCGCTGAACAACGACCGCGCGCTGAAGATCACCACGGCGTTGTACTTCACGCCGAATGGCCGCTCGATCCAGGCTCAGGGCATCGTCCCGGACATCGAAGTGCGCAAGGCCAAGATCACCAACGAAGCGGACGGCGACTACTTCAAGGAAGCCGACCTGCAAGGTCACCTGGGCAACGGCAACGGCGGCGCGGACAAGCCGACCGGTTCCGGCGCCAAGCCTAAGGCAATGCCGCAGGATGACGATTACCAGTTGGCCCAGGCCCTGAGCCTGCTCAAAGGCCTGAGCATTACATCCGGCCGTTGAGGATGTCTTTGCGTTTCCTTTTCGTCCTGCTGTGCTGTCTGGCGGGCGCTGCTCATGCAGAGCCCGCCAGCCCCACGCCACACAAAGCCTACCTGACGCTGATCATCGACGACCTGGGGCAGAACCTGCCCCGGGATCGCCGCGTGCTGGCCCTGCCCGGCCCGGTGACCACGGCGATCATGCCCGACACGCCTCACGCCACCGAATTCGCCCGCGAGTCCCATCGCGCTGGCAAGATCGTCATCCTGCACATGCCGATGGATCCGGCCACCGGCCCGTACGCCTGGCACCCGGAATTGCCGATTGAAGAGCTTGAGAAGCGCCTCGACGCAGCGTTCAAAAAGGTGCCGTACACGGCGGGCATCAACAATCACATGGGTAGCCGCATGACTGCTCAGCCCGTGGCGATGGCCTGGCTGATGGGCGAGTTGCAGCGGCGGCACAAGTTCTTCGTCGACAGCCGCACCAGCGCGCAGACCGTCGCCGCGCAGCAAGCGCAGAAGATCAATCTGGCGAGCGTCTCGCGGGATGTGTTCCTGGATGACGAGCGCACCGAAGCGGCGATTTTCACCCAGTTGCAAACAGCGATCAGTCTCGCCCGTAAACAGGGCTCGGCGGTGATGATCGGCCACCCTTACCCGCAAACGCTGGCGGTGCTGGAGCGCGAGCTGCCCAAGCTGAAGGCCCAGGGCATCGACTGGATCGACATCAGGCAAATGATCAGCGTGCGCAGCAATCGCGCCATGAGCGGACATGGCAAAGACGGGATTTATCGGTAATACCGGGTAACGCTCTATACATAGTTACCGCCAGCAATCCTGCTGGCTTCCGGATAGTGAGACCTGCAACAGGTCGTGGCTCCCCCGAGCCGCTTTCAACTATCAGGATTGACTATGGCTCTCGAAGAAAACGCTGCCTCGCCACCCAGGCCAATGCAGCCCATCACGCACGACAACCTGCTGATCAACTTCACAACCGAGTTTCATCGGGTCTGGAGTATCAATAGTGCAAAGGCAAAACCTGGAACTTTCTGGCGCCCCACGCCCGCTCCGGATGCGTTGCCGGGTTACTTTCCACTGGGCGATCTGTTCATTCCCGGCAGTTTCAACATTAACGGCGACATGGTCTCGGCTGTCGTCTGCGAGAAGGACTTGAAAGGGGCGAAAAACAGTAAAGGCAACGCGCTGGCCAAGCCTGCCGATTTCGAACTGGTCTGGAATGAGTCCCCGTCACCCAGTGTTACGCGCACATCCATATGGCGCCCGATCCCCCCAGCAGGCTACGTCGCCCTGGGCCTGGTGTGCGCCAGTGACCACCGTAAGCCATCACCCAATACCGTCCGCTGCGTGAGGGCCGATCTGGTTGTAGAGGCAACTGTCGGGGATCTGCTGTGGAATGACAAAGGCACGGGCGCAAAACTCAGTTTCAGCGCCTGGACCATACAGCCACCCACTGCCGAGCCGGGCGAAATCTGTTTTGCTCCCGGCACCTTTGTGGGCGTAGAGACCTACAACAAACCCACAGCGCCCGGCACTGCTTATGCGTTACGGATGCAGATCCCGATGCAAATCACCGCAGCACCCCAAGCTCCGATGCTCACCGGGTATGCGCACCCTCCGAGTAGCGAAGCCGTCAAAGTCACTCAGGTTGCCCGCCTGCCCTGGTTTGCGGTCAGAGACCACGCCGATCCCGCCGAGCAGTTTTTCAGCTCGCCCTATTACGAGCTGAAAAGAACAGACGAATATGTGTTGATTGGTCATGACCACAACACCTCGGACAACACCCGTGCGGCCAAATGGATCACCCACCGAACACAAAACCCGATAGGGCTACGCGTGTTCAGCGGCTTGACGTCGATTGAAATCGACAAGGCCTGGCCATCCGTGGCGTTGAGCGATAGACGGGTGACGAAACTTTCGGCCCGCCTGCCGGAACACTTCACTCATACCGAAAATTCTGCGAGCGGCTGGATGGAGTCACGCCCTCAGGCCGTCATCGCCATGGTTGCGAAGCAGACTGCCGTCGCGGTCTACCAGATGGAAAGTCATTACAAACTCATACGTGAGGACGGCACTCAGGTGGCCGTCGAATTCCGCTATACCGACGACTCCAGCTTTCATCTGACGCAATTTCCGCCGGAACAAATCGAGATTGCCAACGCGTGCCGGCAACTGACCATGAGCACACCGTCAGGCTCCGAGGACAGTGGTGGTGCGGTCGACATCATTGCACCGTCAGCGCTGGAACTACCGGCTGCTACAGATAGCGCCCCATGATCTCGTCGACAACCCCATCCTTGCGCATTTGATCCAGTGCAGCCTGCAACTTGGCAACGACTGTATCTGACACATCCTTGTTCAGTGCCAGATACAGTTCTGCGCTGTTGAAGCGCAGCACAGTCTTGAGGCCGGTAACACCGTCCTGCCGCGCCAGATACCGTCCGGCAGGATCGCCTGTGGCCCACAAATCAATCTGCCCGCCGACCAGTTTTTTCGCATTGTCCTGATCACGCAGCACCACAATCGGCTTCAGCCCCTGCTTGGCCAGTGTCTCGGCAATGGCATCCCCCTTGTAGGCGCCGATCTTGTATTTGCGCGCATCCTCGAGGGTTTCGAGAGTGATCTTGCTGTCAGCCTTGGCCAACATGATCCAGTCGTCAGGGCCGATCGGGCCGACCCATTTGAAGAGTTTTTCCCGGTCCGGCAGACGCGCCATCACGAAGGCACCGTAACCGGGGTTTTCCAGGGCGAGTTTGTAGACGCGCTCCCAAGGAAAACGCAGAGTCAGGCTGTAAGTGATCCCGGCACGCTGGAACATTTCACGGACGATATCGGTGGCGATGCCATTGATGTTCTCGCCCTGGGCGAAATTTTTGCCGTTCTTCGCCATGTTATAGGGCGGGAAGTTTTCGGTGAGCAGCACCAGATCGGTGTCGGGACTGTTTTCGGCACGGGCATTGTTGATCAACAACAAAGAGGCACTGGCGAGAACAAGGAGCAGGCGTTTGATCATGTCGGGCTACCGGAATCCATGGCGTGCCCAAGAGTGCCTTGGGTGCGCCATGGTGTCCACTGGCCCGTACGGTTTAGCGCATTACGATGCCGCGTTTGGCCATATACGCTTTTGCTTCCTGCACGGTGTACTCGCCGAAGTGGAAAATACTCGCCGCCAGCACTGCGCTGGCGTGGCCTTCAATGATGCCGTCAGCCAGATGCTGCAGGTTGCCGACGCCGCCGGAAGCGATGACCGGAATGCCCAGCGCATCGCTGATGGCGCGGGTCACGCCGAGGTCGAAGCCGTTTTTCATGCCGTCCTGATCCATGCTGGTCAGCAGGATCTCGCCGGCGCCGAGGCCTTCCATTTTCTTCGCCCACTCGACCGCGTCGAGGCCGGTCGGCTTGCGTCCGCCGTGGGTGAAGATTTCCCAGCGCGGGGTTTCGCCCGGGCCTGAGACTTTCTTCGCGTCGATGGCGACGACGATGCACTGCGAGCCGAAATGCTGCGCGGCTTCGCCGACAAACTCAGGGTTGAACACCGCTGCGGTGTTGATCGAGACCTTGTCCGCACCGGCATTGAGCAGGTTGCGAATGTCCTGCACGGTGCGCACGCCGCCGCCCACGGTCAGCGGGATGAACACCTGGCTGGCCATGCGCTCGACGGTATGCAGCGTAGTGTCGCGGCCATCGACGCTGGCGGTGATGTCGAGGAAGGTAATCTCGTCGGCACCCTGCTCGTCATAGCGCCGGGCGATTTCCACCGGGTCACCGGCGTCACGGATGTTCTCGAACTTCACACCTTTGACGACCCGGCCGTTGTCCACGTCCAGGCAAGGGATGATGCGTTTGGCCAGCGCCATGGTCAGTCCTCAGCCTTTGTACGAATCGCAGAAAGCTTGCGCTTCGGCGACGTCGAGGGTGCCTTCGTAGATCGCCCGGCCAGTGATGGCGCCGATGATGCCTGGCGCCTTGGCGTCGAGCAGCGACTTGATGTCACCCAGATTGTGGATACCGCCGGAAGCGATCACCGGGATCTTCGTGGCAGCGGCCAGCGCAGCGGTAAACGGCACGTTGCAACCCTGCATCATGCCGTCTTTGGCGATGTCGGTATAAACGATCGAGGAGACGCCGTCGGCTTCAAACTGCTTGGCCAGATCAATGACCTGCACGGTGCTGATTTCAGCCCAGCCATCGGTGGCGACAAAACCGTCTTTGGCATCCAGACCGACGATGATCTTGCCCGGGAACGCGCGGCAGGCCTCAGCGACGAACGCCGGATCTTTAACGGCTTTGGTGCCGATGATCACGTAGCTCACGCCCGCCTTGACGTAGTGCTCGATGGTTTCCAGCGAACGGATGCCGCCACCGATCTGGATCGGCAAAGTCGGATAGCGCTTGGCGATCGCAGTGACCACTTCGCCGTTGACTGGCTGGCCTTCGAACGCGCCATTCAGATCGACCAGATGCAGACGGCGGCAACCGCCCTCCACCCACTTGGCAGCCATGCTCACCGGGTCATCGGAGAACACTGTGGAATCTTCCATGCGGCCCTGGCGCAGACGTACGCAGGCACCGTCTTTAAGATCGATAGCGGGAATAATCAGCATCTGGCAAACCTTCAAATTTGAATGTTCAGCTTGGCTCGGAAATCAGTTTTTCTCGAGCGCCCACAGGTCGCTTTCGATGCTTTCAAACCGCTCTTTGAGGTGGGTCTGCACATCGAAAATCGCCCTGTTGTAATAGTGCGGAGCAATTTCGCGGGTAAACAGCTCAAGAATTTCCGCCGCTTCGAACGAACCCAGATCGAGTTCGAAACGGTCTTCCATGAACCGCTGGATCTTGCGATTGACCTCGTTCTCCTGCTCGGGAGTGAGGGTCAGGATCGGCGGTTTGGACTTCTTGGCAGCCATTTACCAGCGACCGTCCCACGCGGCGAAGTTCTGCAGCAGTTGCAGGCCATGGGTATGGCTCTTCTCCGGGTGGAACTGCACGGCGAAACGCGAGCCATCGGCCAGTGCTGCGGCGAAATCGAGCCCGTAATGACCGCTGCCCACCACCTGCCGCGCGTTGGCGGCGGCGATGTAGTAGCTGTGCACGAAGTAGAAACGCGCCATGTCCGGAATATCGTGCCACAGCGGGTGACTGACCTTCTGCTTCACCTCGTTCCAGCCCATATGCGGGACTTTCAGGTGCTCGCCGTCTTCATGCAGGTCTTTGCCGAAGAACTTCACCGCCCCCGGAAACAGGCCGATGCAGTCAACGCCGTCGTTCTCTTCGCTGGTGTCGAGCAAGGCCTGCATGCCGACGCAGATGCCGAGGAACGGACGATCCTGGCTGACTTCACGCACCAGCGAGTCGAAACCGAGGCGACGAATTTCCGCCATGCAGTCGCGAATCGCGCCCACACCGGGGAAGACCACGCGGTCGGCTTCGCGGATCACGTCGGCATCGCTGGTGATCAGCACCTTGCCGGCACCGACGTGCTCGAGGGCCTTGGCCACCGAGTGCAGATTGCCCATGCCGTAGTCGATAACTGCAACCGTCTGCATTACAGGACGCCTTTGGTCGATGGCATTTGCCCGGCCATGCGCTCGTCCAGCTCGACGGCCATGCGCAGGGCGCGGCCGAAAGCCTTGAACACGGTTTCGATCTGGTGGTGGGTGTTGGTGCCACGCAGGTTGTCGATGTGCAGGCTGACCAGTGCGTGGTTGACGAAGCCCTGGAAGAATTCCTGGAACAGGTCAACGTCGAAGCCGCCCACGGTGGCGCGGGTGTACGGCACGTGCATCTGCAGGCCCGGGCGGCCGGAGAAGTCGATCACCACACGCGACAGCGCTTCATCGAGCGGCACATAGGCGTGGCCGTAGCGACGGATGCCTTTCTTGTCGCCGATGGCTTTGGCGAAGGCCTGGCCGAGGGTGATACCGACGTCTTCCACGGTATGGTGGTCGTCGATATGCAGATCGCCCTTGCATTCAATATCCAGGTCGATCAACCCGTGACGGGCGATCTGATCCAGCATGTGCTCAAGAAAAGGAACACCGATATCGAATCGGGCCTTTCCGGTGCCATCAAGGTTGATCGAGGCTTTGATCTGGGTTTCCAGAGTGTCGCGCTCGACAGACGCCTTACGTTCGGCCATCACCAGCTCCGCAAAATCATTGGGCGAAAAAGGCAGCCATTATAGGCACGCGGGGCCGAAACAGAAACACGAGACGCAATATCGCTGACGGACAGAAGTCCCGGCTGTCGCGGGTAGACATGTCCATACAAGCCATTACAGGCACCCCAAAAACAACTGTAGGAGTGAGCCTGCTCGCGATGAGGACCTGGCAATCAACATTTCTGTGACTGTCAGACCGCTATCGCGAGCAGGGCTCACTCCTACAGGGGTACTGCGTTTTTACTTAGTGAAACAGTACCGCCGTTTTCTGCAGGGTCACCCACACACCCCACGCCAACGGAATCCCCACCACCAGCCATGCTGCGACGGCCAACGGCTTGCTGCCCGGCGCGGCTTTCCACTCCAGAACCGTAGTCGCATCAGCACCTTTGTCGTGGCCCAGCGCCTGTTCGGCAGCCAGTTCAGCGTCGGTCATGAAGTACTTGTCAGCCACCGGACGAACCAGCAGGTTGCACAGGAAGCCCAGCACCAGCAGGCCGGCGAGGATGTACAGGGTGATGTCGTAGGCAGCCGCGCGGTCAACGCCGATGCTCAACTGGTACTCACGCAGGTAGTTCACCAACACCGGACCGAGCACACCGGCTGCCGCCCAGGCGGTCAGCAGACGACCGTGGATCGCACCCACCATCTGCGTACCGAACAGGTCGGCCAGATACGCCGGCACCGTGGCGAAACCGCCGCCGTACATCGACAGAATGATGCAGAACGCCGCCACGAACAGCGCGACGTTGCCCAGATGACCGAGGTTCGGGATTAATGCGTACAGGGCAAAACCCAGGGCGAAGAACACGAAGTAGGTGTTTTTGCGACCCAGGTAGTCGGAAAACGACGCCCAGAAGAACCGGCCACCGATGTTGAACAGGCTCAGCAGACCGGTGAAACCGGCAGCAATTGCGGCAATCGAAGCCAGTTGCCCGGCATCCAGTTGGCCGAACGGCACGTCAACCCCCAGCAGGCGGCCACCGAACACTTCCTGCAACAGCGGCGAGGCCATGCCCAGAATGCCGATACCGGCGGACACGTTCAGGCACAGCACCAGCCACACCAGACGGAATTGCGGGGTTTTCCACGCCACATTCACGTGCACGTGACGGTGGGTGATCATCGCGTTCGACGCTTTCTTCGCCGGCGCGGTCCAGCCTTCAGGCTTCCAGCCGGTTGGCGGCACGCGGTAGGCCAGGGCGCCACCGATCATGAACACGAAGTAGATCGCAGCCATGGCCACGAAGCTCTGCCAGACGCCGACACCGGCCGGCGAAGCGAAGTGGCTCATCAGCGCAGTCGCCAGCGGTGCACCGACCATCGCGCCGCCACCGAAACCCATGATTGCCATGCCGGTGGCCATGCCGCGCTTGTCCGGGAACCACTTGATCAGGGTCGAGACCGGCGAGATGTAGCCCAGGCCCAGACCGATACCGCCGATCACGCCGGAGCCGATCCACATCAGCCAGATCTGGTGGGTATAGATACCCAGCGCCGAAATCAGCAGACCGCCGCACCAGCACAGTGCCGATACCACACCGGCCTTGCGTGGGCCGGCGTGTTCCAGCCAGCCGCCCCAGATAGCTGCCGAGCAGCCGAGGAAGATGAAGAACAGGGTGTAGATCCAGCCGAGCATCGAGATCGGCCAGTCACATTGCGACGAAAACACTTGTGCGATGAAGCTCATGTCCGGTGCGCAAGCCACTGGAGCGGTGACGCCCAGCGCCTTGGACAGCGGCAGCCAGAACACCGAGAAACCGTAGGCCATGCCGATGCACAGGTGGATGGCCAGAGCGGCCGGTGGTACCAGCCAGCGGTTGAAACCGGGCTTGGCGATGATGCGTTCCTTGGACAGGAACGCGGGCTGGTCGGCGCGAAGGCCGTCCGCCGTGATGCTCGTGCTCATTGTGTATCCCCCAATTATTAGTATGGTTCGCCAGCCACTGCTCACCCCCGGCCTTTATGCACGCAGGCATGACCGTTTTTTTGGGTGAAGCTCCTTGAAGGCGCGACGTTAAGTCGCAGAAGGACGGACGAACGGGCGAAGGTTACCATTTGCACGTGACAGAAAAACCAAACTGATATCACCTTTTTTCATGTCACCTGATCTCCTTACCTGCAGGCACCGCACAACGCTGCGATCGTTTGATCATTCTTGAAATCACCAACGGCAATAGATCGCGGCCTGCTGCGGCTCCTGCATAGCGCTTCACAAACGGAAAAATCATGCCTGTCATCGTTCAAACGCTTGAAGACGCCAGTTATCAGGATCAGCAGGATTTGCAGAAAATCTATCGTGATGCGCCGCAATGGCTGTTCGCACCGTTCACCGGCGCGGCCGATCTGATCGAAAACGCCCTCGCTGACGGCTGTTTGATTGCCGGACGTTTCAATGATCGCCTGCTCGGTGCCGGGCGCCTGACAAGGCACCACGGCGTTTGGCATCTGTCCCATTTATGTGTGCGAAAAATCACCCGGCGTCGCGGAGTTGCCGAGCGGCTGGTGAACCAAGCGCAAAAAATGGCGTCGCAAGCGGGGGCGGAACTGCGCCTGCTGGCACCCGCCGGACACCTTGAAGCGCAGGCGCTGGCGGCCAAATTGCACGTGCCACTGGAAGTAATAGCGACATGACGGCGCCCCGAACCGGGTGGATGCAGCGCTATACTCCCCGGCTAAATTACGAATTCGACTAACTACAAGGACTCGCCCATGAAAGCGTTCGGCAAAATCCTGGGTCTGGTACTTCTCGGGTTGTTGCTGATCATTGTGGCGGCAGGCTTTGCCCTGACCCACCTCTTCGATCCCAACGACTATAAAGACGAGATTCGCCAGATAGCCCGTGACAAGGCCCACATCGAGCTGACGCTCAATGGCGATATCGGCTGGAGCCTGTTCCCGTGGCTCGGCCTGGAACTGCACGAAGCCAGCGTCGCCACGCTGATCAATCCTGCCGAACCGTATGCCGATCTGCAGATGCTTGGCCTGTCCGTACGCGTACTGCCCCTGTTGCGCCGTGAAGTACAGATGAGCGATGTGCGGGTCGAAGGCCTGAACCTGCGCCTGAAACGCGACAAGAACGGCCACGGCAACTGGGAAGACATTGGTAAATTGCCGACGCCCGCCGCACCTGCCGGCAGCCCTGCTCCCGCCAGCGCACCGACTGCCGAGCCCCCCGCGCAGCCGGAAAAACCGCCGCAGCCGATCCGCCTCGACATCGACAGCCTGACCGTCAACAACGCCCGCGTTGAATACAACGACGAGCAGACCGGCAAGCAATTCAGCGCCGAAAGCATCCAGCTGAGCACCGGCGCGGTACATGATTCGACCAACATTCCGCTCAAAGCCACGGCGTTCCTCAGCACCAATCAGCCTGTGCTGCGGGTGCGCACCGAACTCAATGGCGAGCTGCGCATCGAGCGCGCCCTGCAACGCTACAAGTTCGAGGACATGAAACTGTCCGGCGAACTGACCGGCGATCCGCTGCAAGGCAAGACCATGACCTTCTCCGCTCAAGGCCAGGTGCTGCTGGATAAAGCGGCGAACGTCGCCGAATGGACCGGGATCAAGATCTCCGCCAACCAGTTGCGCGCACTGGGCGAACTGAAGGCCAATGACCTCGACAAGACGCCGCAGATTACCGGCGGCCTGTCGATCGCCCAGTTCGATCTGGCGAAGTTCGTCGACAGCATCGGTCAGAAACTGCCGGCGATGGCCGAAGGCAGCCTGAGCAAGGTCGAACTGGTCAGCCGCGTGGCGGCCACTCCGACCAGCGTCGCCCTCGACAACATCAACCTCAAACTCGACGACAGCAGCTTCAGCGGTCGCATTGCCGTCGAGGACTTCGCCAGGCAGTCGCTACGCGCGACCCTCAAAGCCGACACCTTTAACGTCGACCGTTACCTGCCGCCGAAATCGGACCAGGCGAAAAACGCCACGCAAGTGCGTCAAGCCGAAGTTGCCAGCACCGAAGCCGATGCCATGGCCGGTGCCGGTTCCACGCCGCTGCCGGAAAAACCGAGCAAGAGCGCCTGGAGCACCGAGCGCCTGCTGCCGGTCGAGCGTCTGGCCAAACTGGATGTGGATGCCGATCTGACGTTCGGCCAACTGACCCTCGACAAACTGCCGATCCAGAACGCCGCACTCAAGGCCAGCGGCCAGGGCGGTCTGTTGACCCTGAGTAACCTCAGCGGTGAGTTGTATAACGGCGGTTTCGAGGCCAGCGGCACCCTCGATGTGCGCCCGAGTGCACCGGTGTTGAACCTGACGACCAAAATCAACCGTGTGCCCGTCGAGAAAATCCTCGAAAGCCAGGGCAAGAACCCGCCGGTCAAAGGTCTGGTGACCCTCACCAGCAATCTCACCGGCAGCGGCAACAGCCAGCAGGCACTGATCGAAACCCTGAACGGCAACGCCAGTTTCGTGATCAACAACGGCGTGCTGCTCAACGCCAACCTTGAACAGCAGCTGTGCAAAGGCATCGCCACCCTCAACCGCAAAACCCTCAGCGGCGAGCCACGGGGCAAGGACACCCCGTTCCAGGAGCTCAAGGGCAACCTGACGTTCCGCAACGGCATCGCCAGCAACCCGGACCTGAAGGTGCGCATCCCGGGCATGACGGTTAACGGTGACGGCGATATCGACCTGCGCGTACTCGGCATGGACTACCGCGTCGGCATCATCGTCGAAGGCGACACCAGTGCCATGCCGGACCCGGCCTGCCAGGTCGGCGAGAAATTCGTCGGCATCGAATGGCCGCTGCGCTGCCGTGGCCCGCTGGAACTGGGCGCCAAGGCCTGCCGCGTGGACAACGAACGCCTGGGCCAGGTCGCGACAAAAATGGCCGGCGACAAGCTCAGCGAGAAGCTCGACGAGAAACTGGGCGACAAAGTCAGCCCGGAACTGAAAAACGCATTGAAGGGGCTGTTCAAGCGATGAGAGCGGAGCAGTTTTCCTCGGCGGTGCTGGACTGGTTCGACCGCCACGGCCGCCACGATTTGCCTTGGCAGCAAGGCATCAACCCATATCGGGTGTGGGTGTCGGAGATCATGTTGCAGCAGACTCAGGTCAGCACCGTGCTCAATTACTTCGACCGCTTCATGGCCGCGCTGCCGACGGTTCAAGCGCTGGCTGAAGCGCCCGAAGACGAAGTGCTGCACCTGTGGACCGGGCTGGGTTATTACACCCGCGCGCGCAATTTGCAGAAGACCGCGAAGATCGTTGTCAGCCAGTACGGTGGCGAGTTTCCCCGTGACGTCGAAAAGCTCACGGAGCTGCCGGGCATCGGCCTGTCCACCGCAGGCGCCATCGCCAGCATCAGCATGGGCCTGCGCGCGCCGATCCTCGACGGCAACGTCAAACGCGTTTTGGCGCGGTTTACCGCGCAAGAGGGTTACCCCGGCGAACCGAAGGTCGCCAAACAGTTGTGGGCCACTGCCGAGCGCTTCACGCCGCACGACCGGGTCAACGCCTATACGCAGGCGATGATGGATCTGGGTGCGACGCTGTGCACCCGCAGCAAACCGAGCTGCCTGCTGTGTCCGCTGGAACGCGGCTGCGAAGCGCACATGCTCGGCCTCGAAACCCGCTACCCGATCCCCAAGCCGCGCAAGGCCATCCCGCAGAAGCGCACGCTGATGCCGATGCTCGCCAACGGCGACGGCGCGATTCTGCTTTACCGGCGCCCGTCCAGCGGTCTGTGGGGCGGTTTGTGGAGCCTGCCGGAACTCGATGATCTCGACGACCTGCAACATCTCGCCGATCAGCACGCGCTGACCATGGGCGAGCAGCAGGCGCTGCCGAGCCTTGTCCACACATTCAGCCATTTCCAGCTGGCCATCGAACCCTGGCTGGTTCAGGTGCAGGAGGCCAGCCACCACGTGGCCGAGGCCGACTGGCTCTGGTATAACCTCGCCACCCCGCCGCGCCTGGGCCTTGCCGCCCCGGTCAAAACCTTGCTCGAGCGCGCGGCCGCCGTATTGAACGCAGGAGAGTCGTCATGACCCGCACCATCATGTGCCGCAAGTACAAAGAAGAATTGCCCGCCCTGGAGCGCGCTCCGTTCCCGGGCGCCAAAGGCCAGGACATTTTTGATCACGTCTCGGCCAAGGCCTGGGCCGACTGGCAAAAACACCAGACCCTGTTGATCAACGAAAAACGCCTGAACATGATGAACGCTGAAGATCGCAAATATCTTCAGGGCGAAATGGACAAGTACTTCTCCGGCGAGGAATACGCCAAGGCTGAAGGCTACGTTCCGCCTGCTGAGTAACCCCGCAAAATCGGGGGTCGTATCGTAAGCGACGGAATTAATTTAAGAAATTTTAAAAAAGTCGTTGACGTAAATCCGAAAAACCCTTTTAATGCGCCCCGTTGCCCAGATAGCTCAGTCGGTAGAGCAGGGGATTGAAAATCCCCGTGTCGGCGGTTCGATTCCGTCTCTGGGCACCAAATACCGAAAACCCTGAATCGCAAGATTCAGGGTTTTTTTATGCCTGCGATTCAGCCTCCCCCCCTCTTCGCCCCGTCAGCCCTCCGCTCTCGATACACCTCCCCTCCAGGCTGTACTGAAAAATACCCAAAATCTGTATCTCTCCCTGCATAGACCATTTCGCCACTATGGCGCCAAGCCTTGGCGAGCCAATGACTGGCTCTACTGTGCGCCCCGCAACACTCTGGGCTCCTGCGGCCCTCAGAGCGCAAAACCTGATTTTTTGAATAGATCGGCGTCCACCGAAAGGTCACTTCCTGTCCAGCTAAAAAATCTAAAAACACTCAACAGGCGAACGGCAATTACTGCTTTTCAAACATTCCAGGATGAATGCCGGGCCCCTGCGCGCCCGGCGAAAGAGCGAAACGGACGACGTATGATCAAGCAACTTATCAACGAAGAGAGTTACGTACAGATTGGCGATCTGTGCAGCGCAACGATCCAGCTGAAAATCGAAGGACTGAATCCTGCCGGCTCGATCAAGCTGAAAACCGCGCACGCACTGATTACCGATCTGGAAGTCAGGGGCCTGATTACCCATAAAACCCGTCTGGTCGAGTCGTCTTCAGGGAATCTGGGGGTCGCGCTGGCGATGGTTTGCGCGGCCAACGGTTACAAGTTTGTCTGCGTGATCGACCCGAACATTTCCGCGCCGAACCGGAAACTGATCCATGCCCTCGGCGCCGAGATGATCATGGTCGATCAGCGCGACGAAAACGGCGGTTTCCTGAATTCGCGCATTCGCCTGATCGAGCAACTGGTGGCCGACAACGCCGACTACATCTGGCTCAATCAGTACAAGAACCCGACCAACCCCCTCGCCCACTATCAAGCGACGGCCCGGTCGATCGCGCGCAGGTTTCCACAAGTGGATTACCTGTTCGTCGGCGCCGGTACCACCGGCACGCTGATGGGCTGCAAAAACTACTTCGCCGAACACCACCCGCACACCAAGGTCATCGCCGTCGATACCGTCGGCTCGGTCACCTTCGGCCTGCCGGGTGGCCCGCGTCATATCCCTGGGCTCGGCACCAGCCGTCGCCCGGAGATTTTCGAACCGGCCGGCATCCACGACTTTCTGTCCATCCCTGAAGAACAGACGATCAAGGTCTGCCGCTGGCTGGCGCAGCGCTACGGCCTGCTCTTCGGCGGCTCGACCGGCACCGTCCTCGCCGGCGTGCAGCAGTGGGCGCCGCACATCCGCCCCGACGACGTCGTCGTGGCGATCTCACCCGACATGGGCGAGCGATACCTCGAAACCATCTACTCCGACGACTGGGTGACCCAGCGTCTCGGCGCTGCGGCGCTGCAACCTCTCTTCCCAGAACCCGCTCTGGCACTTTCGGCGTAAAACACAATGACGACTCAAACCTCGATTCAACCCTTCCATGTGGTGCCCGGCGCTGCGGTCAAGAACATCCTCAACGGCCTGCGCCAGGACGCTATCGAGCTGGTGGCGCAAACCTACCTGACCCACGAGCGGGGCGAGACGGTCAACCCCGACAGTTACTTCCTGCGCTTCCCCGAGCAGCCGGCGAACCGGATCATTGCCTTGCCGGCGGCGATCGTCGACAGCGAGGGCGATCAATCGGTCTCCGGGATCAAATGGATTGCCAGCTACCCCGACAACATCAAATCGGGGATTCCCCGCGCCTCTGCGGTGCTGATCCTCAACGATCCGGACACCGGCTATCCCTACGCCCTTCTTGAAGGCGCACTGATCAGCGCCGTGCGTACAGCAGCGTCGGCGGTGCTCGGCGCCTGGTGGCTCAATGGCCAGAACAAGCGTGCGCCAAGACTGTCGATCGTGGGTGGCGGGGTGATTGCGCGCAACATTCTCGAAACATTCATCAGCGACGACTGGTCGTTCGACCGTGTCGAAATTCACGACCTCAATACTGAATCGGCCGAAGCGCTGGCAGCGTTTGCTGAGCAGCTCGCGGTGCCGCAGGTGCAGATCGTGCCGCTGGCCGATGCCCTGAGCGCCGACATCGTGGTGTTCGCGACCAGTGCCGGTGAGCCTTACGTCAAAGGCAACGGCACATTCCGTCCGGGGCAGATCGTGCTGAATATCTCGCTGCGGGATATCGGTGCGGAAATCATCGAAGAAAGTTACAACTACTTCGATGACGTGACCCACTGCCTGAAAGCCAATACCTCGCCGCATCTGGCCGAGCAGAAGTACGGCCATCGCGACTTCGTCACCGGCACCGTGGCGCAGCTGATTCGCGGCGACCTGCAGGTAAGCCGGGACAAACCGCTGATCTATTCGCCGTTCGGCATGGGCATTCTCGACCTGGCGATCGGCCGTATGGTCCACGACATCGCGGTCAAGGAAGGTCAGGCCGTTGCCATCCCGTCGTTTTTCGGGGAGGAGCGCAGATGGTGAAGGCGCCCCTGCACATCGGCCTGGTGGGTTGCGGCTCGCGCGGCCTGTCGATCTTCGAACGGCTGCTGAGCCTCAGCGAAACGCGCCCCGAGCAACCGGTGGTGCTCAATATCTTTGAGCCCAACGTGCACGGTTGCGGCGCGCACTGGCCCGATCAACCGGACTACCTGCTGCTCAACACCGTCGCCGGGCAACTGGGCGTGTTTCCCGATGCGGCAGCCTTCGGCGATCTGCCGCAGGCGCAAGCACGCTCGGGGCCGGACTTCCTGCAATGGTGCCGCGAGCAGAACCTCAAGGTCGATGCCGACAGCGGGCTGCTGGCGAGTGAAGGCCGCGAGGTCCAGGCCCAGGACTTTCTGCCACGGCATCTGCTCGGCGCTTATCTGGCCGATGCCTTTACGCGCATTCTGGCGACCGCGCCGCAGTGGGTCAGCGTGCGCCTGCATCACCAGGCCGTGACCGCCGTCGACTCGGTCGATGGCAAGCGCTACCGCCTGAAAACGCCAGCAGGGGCCGAAATCACGGTGGACCGACTGATCCTGACGGTCGGCCACACCGGTCGGGTGCAGGCCGCCGATCGCCAGCGCATCGGCAATATCTATCCGTTGCCAGGCAGCCTCGACCGCATCGAACCGGGCGAAAGCATTCTGCTCGAGGGCCTCGGGCTGGGCGCCATGGACACGCTGGCCGCCCTGACCGCCGGACGCGGCGGGCAATACACTCGCCGCGCCGACGCCAGCCACGTCTACCACCCTTCAGGCCAGGAGCCGGTGATTTACGTGCAGTCACGCGACGGCCTGCCCTTCCGCACGCGGCCCAATGGCCTGACCGACTGCCCACGCCATCAAGCCGTGCTCCTGACCCCGGCGCGCATCGACGCGCTGCGGGCCGACGCCAAGGACGGGCAACTGGACTTCGAGCAGGACATTCTGCCGCTCATGCTGGTGGAAATGCGTGCCGCCGCTGTCGCCGTGTTGCACGCTCAATCTGACGCCGAGCGGCATCGCGAAGTGCTGAGCCGCCTCAGGACGGTGAGCACGGCCGGGACCGCCGGTGTCGTCGCTTGCGAAGCGTTGCTGCGCGAATACGAAGCCGCCAGTGGTTCGATAGATCCACTGGCGCTGATCTGCCATGCGCTGCCCGCCAGTGTGACCGCGCACAATTATCACTCGTGGATCTATCACGCGCTCGAGGCCGACTTGCACGAGTCGCGAGTGGGACGCGGCGAATCGGCGATCAAGGCCGCCATCGAAGTCTGGCGCGATCTGCGTGACCGCTTGCGCCAGGCCGTCGATTTCGACGGCCTGACCGAGGCCTCGCATCGTCAGTTCTATGGCCGTTGGCACAAGGCGATCAACCGCCTCGTGGCGGGCCCGCAGAAGGAGCGCCACGCCGACCTGCTTGCCCTGTGCGATGCCGGTCTGCTGACCTTCCTCATGCCCGGCACCGCGCCAGCGACCGAGCATTACCGCCGCGTCGCCGGCTATGTGCAGGGCAGCGGCGTGATCAACAGCGACTGCGCACCGGTGCGCGATCTCGCGCGCCTGGGGCTGATCCGCCCACGCACCGAAGAGGCACGCATCGACGGCATCGACGTCGACGCCGCTTGCCACCCCAAATCAATCCGCGGCGAAGCGGTTCGCAACCTCTGGGTACTCGGGCCACTCGCCGAGGGCTCCTGCTACTACAACCACTACGTCACTTCGGCGGGTGCGCCTTCGCGCCTGTTCATGGACGCCCATCGAGCGGCCGCGGCAATTCTTGAAGCAGGAACTCCAGCATGAAACTTTACTACCAGACGCATTCACCCTACGCCCGCAAAGTGCTGGTGCTTGCCCACGAACTGGGGATCGCTTCAAGCCTTGAGGTCATCCACCACGAGACCAGCCCGACCTCGCCGAACGCGACCATCTACAAGGCCAACCCGTTGGGCAAGGTGCCAGTGCTGATGCTGCCGGACGACACGGCGCTGTTTGACTCCATCGTCATTTGCGAATACCTCGACGACCTGAGCGACGGGCCGAAATTCATCCCGCCGAGCGGCCCCGAGCGCTACAAGGCGCTGCGTCTGCAGGCCCTGGCGCAAGGCATGTGCGATGTCGGCATCAAGCTGCGCTGGGAAGTCGAGCGCCGCCCGAAGGCCTTGCGTTACCCGGCCTATGCCGACGGCCAGGCCTACAAGCTCAAGGAGGCCTATCGCTTCATCGAGGAGCACATCGACCTCAATGGCCCGATTACCCTCGGCCACATCGCCCTGGCGACCGCCCTCGACTGGATCGCCTTTCGCGAGCTGTCGGACTTTAGCGCGCACCCGCGCCTGAACGAGTGGTATCAGACTTTTTGTGAGCGGGCGTCGATGCGGGCGACCGAGTACAGCGGGCAGACTCACGATTAAGTTAAGGAAAACTGTGTATGACTTCGCTCTTGTTGCAAATGTCGCCCATCGGCCTGGTAATCGCGCTGATTCTGGTGATCCGCCGGCCACCGGTGCAGGCCGCGCTGGCAGGCGCTGCGCTGGTGTTCGTGTTGTGGGGGCTGGGCGCTGCCGGGCCGTTTTCCTCGGCCATCACCTCGGCGATCTTTCAGGACACCGCCATTCTGTTTCTCAGCACCGCGTGCGTAATCGTGCCGGGGCTGGCGTTCGTCATTCTGGTCGAGCGCGGCGGTGCCCCCCAGGCCATCGGCGCCTGGGTCAAGGAACTGGGCTGGACACCACCGGCGCAGGTCATTTTCATCGTCCTCGGCCTGGCACCGCTGCTTGAAGCCATGACCGGTTTCGGCGTTTCGCTGATCGCCACCGTGCCGTTGCTGATGGGCCTGTTCAGCCGCCAGGCAGGGATGAAAATCGCCCTGGCCGGGATGGTCATCATGCCGTGGGGCACCCTCGGCCTGGCGACGGTGATCGGTGGACTGCTGGCGCACTTGCCCGCGGAAACGCTCGGCAGCCACTCGGCCCTGATCAGTGCGCCGGTGTTCCTCTGCCTCGCCGCCATCGCCCTGTGGCAGGCCGGCATCCGCAGCGTGGCACCGTGGCTCGGGTTGCTGCTGGTGACGGCGCTGTTCATCGCCGTGCTGTACTCGATCAACCTGTGGGTCGGCCCGGAAGTCTCCGGCGTGCTGGCAGGGCTGACGGTCGCGTGCGTCGGCCTCGGCATCTCGTTCTCGCAGCGCGGCAAACTGGTGCGCTGGCCGAGTGCGGCCTGGCCGTATCTGGCCCTGCTCGGCGTCATCGTCGCGTCCCGTGCGGTGTTCGTGCTGTCCGGTTGGGATGCGCTGTGGATCATCAAGGGCGAGCACGTGTCGTGGAAACCCTTGGCATCGCCAGGACTGGCGCTGCTGATCGTCACCTTGTTGATGGCCAGCAAACAAAGCGCTGCTAACGGTTTCCCGTGGCGTGCTCTGTTCAACCGGGCGAAATTTCCGGTGACGACGATTTTCCTGTTCCTGCTGCTTTCCCAGGTGATGGTCAACGCCGGGTTTCTGGTCGAGGCGCAGCGCACCCTGCAATCGCTGTCGGGGATTTCCCTGGCACCGACCATTGCCTTGCTCGCGGGGATTGCCGGCTACGTCACCGGCTCCAACGTCGGTGGCAACACCCTCGTGATGCCGTCCATCGCAGCATTGACCAGTGAACACGGCGCGTGGCTCGCGGCGATGGTCAACAGCGCCGCCGGCCATGGTGCGCTGGGCTCGCTTTCGATTCTGTCGCTGATCACCGGGCTGGCAGGCGCCAACCGCCAGGAGGAACACAGCCTGATCCGCTTCGCCTTCGGACTGGTTGTGCTGAACATCGTCATTGTTGCTGCAACGGGGGTCGTTTTACTTTACTTTCTGTGAAGTGTTTCCAGAAATGACCAAGAGAACTTATGGACAGGTTTGATTTACCGGACAAGCGCTGGCGAATAGTCAAGGACTGGATCATTCGCCAGATCGACAGTGGTGACTGGGCAGCCGAATCGAAACTGCCGTCAATCCGCACCCTGGCGCGGATGTTTGAAACCAGTATCACCACCGTTCAACGCGCGCTGGCCGATCTGGAGGCCGATGCCTATGTGACAACGGTTGCGCGTGTCGGCTATTTCGTCTCGGCGTCCGGGCAGGCCAAACCGGCTGCCTGTTTCGATTTCTCCAGCGTCACCGTCAACGTCAACCATGCAGTCGTCGCGATGCTGTCCCAGGCGGCCTCGCGCACCACCGCATCGTTGAGCTCCGCGGTCCTGCACAGCGACCTCACGCCTCATGTACTGCTGAACAAGTGCCTCTCCGTGCTGGCCGCCAAGGCTGACAACTCGCTGACCGGGCTGGTTGCACCTCCCGGCCTGCCTGCATTACGTCGACGCATCGCCGGACTGATGCTGACCCGTGGCGTCGTCTGCGGGCCGGACGATGTGCTCGTGACTTCCGGCGACACCATTGCCCTGGAACTGGCACTCGAAGCCGTCGCATCGCGAGGCGCGACGGTCGCCATCGAAACCCCGACCTATTACGGCATTCTGCAAACCATCGAGCGTCTGGGCATGCGCGCCTTGCCGATTCGCACCCACGGCCAGTCGGGCATCGATGTCGATCACCTCGAAGAAGCGCTGAAACAGAAAAAGGTGTCGGTGATCTTTCTCAACCCGACCCTGCAGAACCCACGCGGTTTCATCATGCCCGACGAGACCCGTGCCCGATTGTCACAAGTCGCTCGCGAAGCCGATGTGCCGATTATCGAAGACGATATCTTTTTCGATCTGGTGCCCGAAGCAGAGCGCCCGCGCGCGATCAAGAGCTACGACAGCAGCGGCCAGACGATTTACTGCTCGTCCTTTTCGAAGACCATCGCCCCGGGTTATCGCGTCGGCTGGTGTGTGGCGGGCAAGTATCGGGAAGCCATCCTCGCGCAGATGTTTTCGCGCAACCTGGCGGTGTCCAGCCTTGCGCAAAATGTCCTCAATGAATTTATCGGCCGCGGCTACATGGAGGAACATTGCGCGCGGCTGCGGTCGCAACTGTCCTCACTGGCCAACCATGTCGAAGGGCTGGTGCGCAGCGACTTTCCTGCGGGAACCGTCTACGTGCCGCCGCGTGGCGGGTTCATTCACTGGATCAAGCTGCCCGGGCACACCGACATGGCGGCACTGGAGCGGCTGGCCAGCGAGCGCGGTTGTCACGTTGCCGGCAGCGGAATCTTTTTCGCCGACGGGCATCCTTCCACAGGGCTGCGCATTTGCCTGGGCACCACGCTGTCGCCGGGGGTGATGCAGATTCTCGCGGTGATCGCCGAATGCGCGCATCTTGCCGGCGAGCAGCCGAGCGGGCGTCTGCCACTGGCTCAGGCACGCGAGGACACTGTGCTCTCCTGAGCCTGAGCGGCGGCACGTGTGATCTCGTCAATCTCAGTGCCTTTCGATCAAACGCGATCCGCGCTACCTTGGCCGCCCCTTACGGAAGAGGGTCATCTGCTGATGAACCAGAAACGACGCCGCGTAGTCCTGCCTCACCCGCCACCCTATCGCGAAAGCCACCTGTCGAAGTGCCTGACGATCCTGTTCAGCGTGTTTCTGACAGGTCTCGGTGGGCTGCTGGCTTATCTGGTTATCGAGGGGCTGGTGCAAGGCTCCATCACCCTGATCAACCGCGGCGGGCCGGCCATGACCTACACCCTCGCGACCCAACCGCGCCTGTATTGGTTTCACATGGTCTGGCAGGGACTCTTCGCCCTGCTGCTTCTGGCCGCAGGGCCGGGATGGTACTGGATCACACGGCTATCCCGGCCTGCAGCCCCGGCAAAGCGCAAGGTCAAAACGCACTAGCTGTTGTCGTTCCAGTGGAACACCAGATTGCGCGCAGCAGCGCCGCCGACATCGGTGACATCGCGCCGGGTCTCGCCCTTACGCGTGGCCACCACGGTGTATTTGCCGGGTGGCAATTGCACATACACCAGCGGGCCGGTCTGACTGAGGGTCAGTACGGTTTGCCCCGGCGCCTTTTGAATCGTGACATCGACGTCGGCGGTGTACTCGTCCTGCGCACCGACCGCAAAGGTCATGTGCAGGTTGTAGCCTTGGGTCTGCTGTATGGCCTTCGCCTCATCTTCACCGATGCCGCCGGCCAGATAATGGATACCGCTCTGTTGTTGCTGCTGAACCTGCACACCCGCATTGTCGATGGGCTCGAGACTGGCGGCCTGCAACATCACCGGAAACAAAAGTGCAGCCAGCGCGGCGATGGGCAGCATGAATGAAAGAACGCGTTTCATGATGACGACTCCCGGGTTCCTGTAGAACCCAACCGTTACGCCTTTTAGATTTTGTGTATTCGTGGCTGTTTTAGATTGATTGGCACTTGGCGCATGTACGAAAAGGACTACAGACCACTGCCATTCGACGAGGCTTTCAACTGCAACGTCCTGCAACAGCCGTCCCGTCTTCCTTCCGAGATCACCGTGTTGCCCGACATACCTGCGCGGCGACGCTTGGCATCCTTTTGCGTCTGTTTTCAACAATGCGGAAGATCCGATGAGCCAGCTGAAACCTGCCGACACGCAAGACCCGAAAATCGATTCGTTGCTGGGGGAGTTGGGCGAACTGATTCGCCAGGCGCGGCAAAAAGTGCTGCGTGCCGTCGACACGATTCAAGTCCAGACCTGCTGGCAGATTGGCCGACATATTGTCGAATTCGAACAGCAAGGCGCGCAGCGGGCAGGCTATGGCAAGCAGTTGCTGGCCCTGTTGGCGAAGGATCTGACGGCGCAGTTCGGGAAGGGCTTTGATGATCGAAATCTGCGCTATATGCGCAGCTTTTATCAGTTGTTTCCAATTTGGAACACAGTGCGTTCCGAATTGAGCTGGAGCCACTATCGGCGGCTGTTACGGGTTGCAAACGAAAAAGCGCGCCATTGGTACATGGAAGAATGCGCCAACCTCAACTGGTCCAGCCGCGCCCTCGATCGCCAGATCCTCACGCTCTACTACGAGCGGCTTCTCATGAGTCCGGACAAGGCCGATGTGATTGAAGAAGACAGCACCCACATCGCAGCAATGAAATGCACACCACGGGAATTCATTCGTGATCCGGTCATGCTCGAGTTTCTCGGTCTGCCCTCGGCGGGCAAGGTCAGGGAAAGTGGTCTTGAACAAGCCCTGATCGACCACCTGCAAGGCTTTCTTCTGGAGCTGGGCAAAGGCTTTTCCTTTGTCGCTCGCCAGCAACGCATCAGTACCGATGGCGTCGATCTGTATATCGACCTGGTGTTCTACAACTACCTGCTCAAATGCTTTGTGATCATCGACCTCAAACGCGGCAAGCTCAGCGCCCGCGATGTCGGACAGATGGACATGTATGTGCGCATGTACGACGAGCTCAAGCGCAGCGAGGGTGACAAGCCGACCGTCGGGATTATTCTGTGTGCCGAAAGCAGCGACTCCGTGGCGCGCTATTCAATGCTCAAGGGCAATGAGCAACTGTTCGCCAGCAGTTACAAGACGATACTGCCGAGTGAGGAAGAGTTACGCGCCGAACTCAATCGCGAACAGGCTTTGATCGAAGAACGCATGCTCACTCAATCCACTGAATAGAATTGTTCCCGCACGCTGTGCGGACTATCGTTGGCAACTTACCCGCCAAGGTCGAGCGTCATGAGCTGTCAGGACACGCCCGCGAGGCAACACAGTCAGTCAACGTCGCCGACTTCGACGGCAGTGCAAGGTGAGCCCTTCAAGGAAGCCGCCGCCGACGGCTTTGTACTTGGCGGTTTCACATGGCGTCAGGCGTTGCCTGATATCCAGCGCCCGGCGGTCATCATCAACGCAGCCACTTCGGTGCGCTGTCGCCACTACTCACGCTTCGCAGCCTATTTGTTCGGCAATGGGTTCGACGTGATCATCTACGACTACCGCGGCATCGGCGAATCACGGCCCGACTCGCTAAAAGGGCTGCAGGCGTCGTGGACCGATTGGGGCGCACTGGATTTCGAAGCGATGCTCATGCGTGCGCAACGGGAATTCCCCGGGCAGCCAATCGACGTGGTCGGCCACAGTTTTGGCGGTTGCGCGGCGGGGCTGGGCGAATCCGGGCAGGTCATTCGTCGGTTGGTGACGGTCGGCGCGCAGTTCGCTTACTGGCGTGACTATGCGCCCGAGCAGCGTTGGCGGATGTTCGGCAAATGGCATCTGTTGATGCCGCTGATGACGCGGATCTGTGGTTACTTTCCCGGCAAACGCCTCGGCTGGCTGGAAGACACGCCCGCCGGTGTCGTGCACGACTGGAGCACGCCCACCGCACGATATGAGCGGCGTCCAAGCGGTCGGGCGCTGATCAAGAAAACCGGCAGCCTGCCCTTCGCCAACGTTCGCGCCCAGACCCTGGCAATCAGCATCAGCGATGATCCTTACGGCACCATTGCAGCCATCGAACGCCTGCTCGCCTGCTTCAGCAACGCACCGAAAACCCACCTGCGCATCGAACCGCAGGACATCGGCGAACAACAAGTCGGACATTTCGCCTTTTTTCGCAGCGCATACCAAGCCACACTATGGCCCATCGCTCTGACCTGGCTGCACACCGGCGCACTGGCCCCCGACACACCCGGGCGGACTGTGCCGCGCAGCTGAGCCCTTTCAACGCACGACGGAACACACCATGGCCTCCGCCAACAAACAGCAAAAACGCGCCGCCCGGGCCAAGACCAAGGCCAAGCAGAACCGCACCAAACGCGCCGAAGCGCCGGTGGAACTGGACCCGAACGACGATCGCATCGACTTCGAATCGGTGGACCTGACCGAGCTGTTCAAGAAAATGATCGACGCCGAGAAGATCAGCCAGCAAGCCCTGTGCACCGCGTTCCTCGAAGACCCGTTGCTGGAGCTGGTCTTTGAGCAGGAAGGCGAAGAAGGCGCGATGGACTTCATCCTCGCCGCGCTGATCGAGTACCGCCAGTGGTCGCAAGAAACCGATGAAGCCGGCGCGCTGGCGTGGATCGAATCCCCGGCCTTCCAGGCCGACTATGTGGCGGCGTCCGACGCGATCGCCGCGCAAACCCAACAGAAGAACTGAGTTCCCATGGCATCCCTGAACAAGCAACAGAAACGCGCCAAACGCGCCAAGGCCAAAGCCAAGCACATCCGCATGGTCGGGCGTAAGCCACTGGAGCAGGACGACGATCTCGGCCACCTCGCCGAGCCGATCCCGGATTACACCCTGGCAATGTTCAGCAAAATGCGCGACGCCGAAGCCGTCAGCCGCAACGAGATGCTGCTGACGCTGCTGCGTGAACTGGCGTTCATCATCGTTGACCATCCAGAACTGCTGGACATGGAAAACGCTGAAAACGAAGGCATGGCCGCCACCCACCTGGCCGCCGACATGCTGATCGACTACCGCATGTGGGCCGACGGCATGGACATCGAAACCGCCCAGGCCTGGCTGAACGAGCCGCAGTTCATCACCGATTTCGGGGTTGCGCTGGATACTTATGGCAAGTCGATGGACACGCAGGAAGACAAGAGCGAATAAACCCCGCTGCCAAACAAAAACGGCCGCTCGTCATCACTGACAGCGGCCGTTTTGCATTACGCGCTACGGATCAGTTGAGCACCACCGCACCACGTTTTTCCAGCTTGCGACGGCGGGCCACCAGCAGGCCGGCAGCCACCACTAACAGGCTCAGCAGGCCGGTCGCAAGGATTTCCACGCGGTGCGCTTCCTGGAACAGCATGATGGTCAGGGCCGCGACGATGAAGATGATCACCGCGTAGGTCAGGCCCGGGAACAGCCACATGCTGAAGACGATTTTCTCGCCACGGGCCATGCGCTGTTTGCGCATACGCAGTTGCGAGAACGCGATCACTAGGTACACCAGCAGCGCAATGGCGCCGGAGCTGGCCAGCAGGAACTCGAACACCGCAGCCGGTGCCACATAGTTGGCGAAGGTGCACAGGAACGCTGCGCCAGTGGACAGCATGACCGCCCAGTAAGGCGTACCGCTTTTATTGGTGCGGGTCGACATGGCCGGGGCGTCGCCACGCTTGCCGAGGGAGAACAGCATCCGCGACGAGGTGTACAGCGCCGAGTTCAGGCAACTGGTTACAGCAACCAGCACCACGATGTCGACGATCATCTTGGCGTTCGGGATGCCCATGCGCTCAAGCACGGTCTGGTAGGAGCCCAGGTTAGCCAGCGTAGGATCGTTCCACGGCACCAGGGCCACGACGATGAAGATCGACACGAGGTAGAACAGACCGATCCGCCAGATCACCGAGTTGGTGGCCTTGGAGATCTGCTTGCCCGGGTTCTTCGACTCCGCGGCCGCGATGGTCACGATTTCGGTACCCATGAACGAGAACATGGTAGTCAGGATCGCGCCCAGTACCGCGCCCATGCCGTTGGGCAGGAAGCCGCCGGAGTCGAACAGATGCGAAACACCGCTGACCTGGCTGTTCGGCAGAAAGCCGAAGATCGCCGCAAGGCCGAGGATGATGAAGCCGATGATTGCCAGCACTTTGATCAGTGCGAACCAGAATTCGAACTCGCCGTAATTCTTTACGCTGAACAGGTTGGTGACGGTCAACAACAGGGTGATGACCAGCGCGAACGCCCAGATGCCGACATCAGGGAACCACGCGTGCAGGATGGTTGCGGCGGCGTTGGCTTCCAGTGGAATCACCAAGACCCAGAACCACCAGTACAGCCAGCCGATGGTGAAACCGGCCCAGTGCCCGATGGCACGGTCGGCGTACGTCGAGAAGGAGCCAGTGTCCGGCGAGGCAACGGCCATTTCGCCGAGCATGCGCATCACTAAAACCACCAGGGTGCCGGCGGCGGCGTAGGCCAGCAGCACGGCAGGGCCGGCGGCAGCGATGGCGTGGCCGGAGCCAACGAACAGACCGGCGCCGATTACACCGGCGATCGACAACATGGTCACATGACGCGGTTTGAGCCCCTGTTCGAGGCTATTGGAGCTTGGGGTACTGCTCATCGAAACTACCTTTGCAAGGAAAGCGATTGCGTCCGGCCCGTCTGGCATTTTCTTTCTCGTAAAAAGAAACCAACGGGGCGTTCCTTATTCTGCACGCAAGTTTTGCGCCAAAATGTTTCAAACTCTTCTGTGCTGCGGCTTTGCGCGCGACCGGACAGTCATCGCAAGTCCTTGGATTTAATGGCAATCCGCCAGAGCGTTACCCTGCGACTCACTTTTCAAACGAAACAGCGCACCAGAAACACACTGAAAAAGTGTGGGATGCACAATAAAAGGGCAATTGAGGAACGTTCGGCCGGATAGCGCTTCCAACACCCCGCCAAAGCTGGCAACATCGCGCCTTTTTTTACGCGACGCCCAAAGGTTTGCACGATCAAACACCCGTTCGGTTGTTGATGGGGCGACAGTCTGCTGTGCCGATGCGACAACCTGCCACACGCCATCCGCTTACCGCTCGTAGCGCTGTTGGCTGCCATTGAAACGCTATGCTAGCTTGGCCGCCTCGCCAGGAAGGCCCGCCAACAGCAGGAGCGCAAAATATATGAGGAACGCACATGGCTGAGGCCACGCCCGCGCTTGAAATCCGCAACTTGCACAAACGCTACGGACAGCTTGAGGTGCTCAAAGGCATCTCGCTGACCGCCCGCGACGGCGATGTGATCTCGATCCTCGGTTCCTCCGGTTCCGGCAAGTCCACGTTCCTGCGTTGCATCAACCTGTTGGAAAACCCGCACCAGGGCCAGATTCTGGTGGCGGGTGAAGAACTCAAGCTCAAGCCCGCCAAAAATGGCGAACTGGTTGCCGCTGATGGCAAGCAGATCAATCGCCTGCGTTCCGAGATTGGTTTTGTGTTTCAAAACTTTAATCTGTGGCCGCACATGAGCGTGCTCGACAACATCATCGAAGCCCCGCGCCGCGTACTCGGCCAGAGCAAGGCCGAAGCGATCGAAGTCGCCGAAGCACTGCTGGCCAAGGTCGGCATCGCCGACAAGCGCCACGCGTATCCGTCGCAGCTGTCCGGTGGTCAGCAGCAACGCGCGGCCATCGCCCGCACCCTGGCGATGCAGCCGAAGGTGATTCTGTTCGACGAGCCCACCTCCGCCCTTGACCCGGAAATGGTTCAGGAAGTACTTAGTGTCATCCGCGCACTGGCCGAAGAAGGCCGCACCATGCTGCTCGTGACCCACGAAATGGGTTTCGCCCGTCAGGTCTCCAGCGAAGTGGTGTTCCTTCATCAGGGCCTTATAGAAGAGCAAGGATCGCCTCAGCAGGTGTTCGAAAACCCGCTTTCGGCGCGCTGCAAACAATTCATGTCCAGCAACCGCTAACGGAGCAACATGCATGCAGAATTTTAAAAAGGTCTTCCTGGCCGCCGCCGTCACCCTCGCGTTCAGCGCCGGTGCCATGGCCGAGACCCTGAAGATGGGCATCGAAGCGGCTTACCCGCCGTTCAACAACAAAGACGCCAGCGGCAACGTGGTCGGCTTCGACAAAGACATCGGCGACGCCCTGTGCGCGAAGATGAAAGTCGAGTGCACCGTAGTCACTTCCGACTGGGACGGCATCATCCCGGCCCTGAACGCGAAGAAGTTCGACTTCCTGATCTCCTCGCTGTCGATCACCGACGAGCGCAAGGGCGCGGTGGATTTCACCGACCCGTACTACTCGAACAAGCTGCAGTTCATTGCACCGAAAAACGTCGACTTCAAAACCGACAAGGACTCGCTGAAGGGCAAGTCCATCGGTACCCAGCGCGCCACGCTGGCCGGCACCTGGCTGGAAGACAACTACGGCAGCGATCTCAACGTCAAACTCTATGACACCCAGGAAAACGCCTACCTCGACCTGACCTCCGGTCGTGTCGACGCGATCCTCGCCGACAAGTACGCCAACTACGACTGGCTGAAAACCGATGCTGGCAAAGCCTACGAGTTCAAGGGCGACCCGGTCGTGGAAAGCGACAAGATCGGCATCGCTGTACGTAAAGGCGATCCGCTGCGTGAGAAGCTGAACGCCGCCCTGAAGGAAATCGTCGCCGACGGTACCTACAAGAAGATCAACGACAAGTACTTCCCGTTCAGCATCTACTGATCTGACCTGCGGGACCGGCGCCGTGATTCGACGGCGCCGACTCCCGGCCTTGCCTGCCGCGATTTGAAAAGAAATCCATGATTATCGACCTCTACGGATTCGGCCCGGCCCTCGCCGCCGGTGCGCTGATGACCGTCAAACTGGCGCTGACGGCCCTGTGCCTGGGACTGGTACTCGGTCTGCTCGGCGCCTTGGCCAAGACATCCCCGTACAAGCCGCTGCAGTGGCTTGGCGGCACGTATTCGACCCTGGTGCGTGGCGTCCCGGAACTGCTTTGGGTTCTGCTGATCTACTTCGGTACGGTCAACCTGATGCGCAGCCTCGGTGAATTTTTCGGCAACCCCGACCTGCAACTCAGCGCCTTCGCCGCTGGTGTTATTGCTTTGGGCCTGTGCTTCGGCGCGTATGCCACGGAAGTGTTTCGCGGCGCGATCCTCGCCATTCCCAAGGGCCACCGTGAGGCCGGCGTGGCCCTGGGCCTGTCGAAATGGCGGATCTTCACCAAACTGATCATGCCGCAGATGTGGCGTATCGCCCTGCCGGGCCTGGGCAACCTGTTCATGATCCTGATGAAGGACACCGCGCTGGTGTCGGTCATCGGCCTGGAAGAAATCATGCGCCACGCGCAGATCGGCGTGACCGTGTCGAAACAGCCGTTCACCTTCTATCTGGTGGCCGCGGTCATGTACCTGGGCCTCACCGTGCTGGCGATGACCGGCATGCACTTCCTGGAAAAACGCGCCGCTCGCGGCTTTGCGAGGAGCACTTCATGAACTGGGAAGTGATCATCAAGTGGCTGCCGAAACTGGCGCAGGGCGCGACCCTGACCTTGGAACTGGTAGCGATTGCGGTAATTGCCGGTCTGTTACTGGCCATTCCGCTGGGCATCGCTCGCTCCTCGAAGCTGTGGTACGTGCGCGCTTTACCCTACGCCTACATCTTCTTTTTCCGTGGCACGCCGTTGCTGGTGCAACTGTTCCTCGTCTATTACGGCCTGGCGCAGTTCGACGCGGTCCGTAGCAGCGCGCTGTGGCCGTACCTGCGCGATCCATTCTGGTGTACCACCGCGACCATGACCCTGCACACCGCGGCGTACATCGCCGAGATCCTGCGCGGTGCGATCCAGGCGATTCCCCCCGGAGAAATCGAAGCGGCGCGGGCGCTGGGCATGTCCAAACCCAAGGCGATGTTCTACATCATGCTGCCGCGTGCGGCGCGCATCGGCCTGCCGGCCTACAGCAACGAAGTGATCCTGATGCTCAAGGCCAGCGCGCTGGCGAGCACCGTGACCCTGCTGGAGCTGACCGGCATGGCCCGCACGATCATCGCCCGTACCTACCTGCCGGTGGAAATCTTCTTCGCCGCCGGTGTGTTCTATCTGCTGATGTCCTACGTGCTGGTGCGCGGCTTCAAGCTGCTGGAGCGCTGGCTGCGCGTCGATGCCTGCCAGGGGCGCTGAAACTTCCCACGTGCTGACGGGCGAGGCGCTACTCGCCCGCTTCACGGCGCTGGATAGCTTTCTTACGGCGCAACAGGCGCTGTGGAAACCCCGACCGTTCACTCATCTGCAGCTTCCCTGGGAATCCTCCTACCCCGAACTGGCCGCATGGCTACGCGGGCGTTCACTGGAAGAGGCGGAAAACGCTCACAACTTCCCCGCTGATCTCCTCGGTGCACCAGAGCCTTTCGCTTCACTGGCGGTGTTGTCAGCTCAATTAAGTGCCGTCGGCGAGTTACCGGGCCATGCGCTGGAAGCGGCAGGTCACCGCTTGAACGTCGATGTGCCGGGGCGCAAGTGGCAGCAGATCGAGGCGTTTGCCAGCCGATTGTCCTTCGCTTCAACCCCCACGCATTGGCTGGACTGGTGTTCGGGCAAGGGGCATCTGGGGCGGCGCTTGCTCAGCGAAGGACAAGACCTGACGTGTGTTGAGTACGATCCGTTGCTGGTCGCCAGCGGTCAGGCATTGAGTCAGCGCCATCATCTGAACGCCTTGCATGTCGAGCAGGATGTCATGACAGCGGACGCAGCAGCGCTATTGGATGCCACCCACACCCCCGTCGCCCTCCACGCATGTGGCGATCTGCACGTGCGATTGATGCAGTTGGCCAGCACCACCGGTTGCCGACAACTGGCAATCGCGCCGTGTTGCTACAACCGCATCCGCCATCACGAATATCAGCCGTTGTCCGCAGCGGGGTCGGGATCGCTCCTCCAGCTCTCGCTGGAAGATCTGGCACTGCCGTTGAGCGAAACCGTCACCGCCGGTGCACGCGTCCGACGTCAGCGCGACAAATCTATGGCCCGACGGCTGGCTTTCGACCTGCTGCAACGGCAACTGCGCGGAGTCGACGAATACCTGCCCACGCCATCACTTCCAAGCGCCTGGCTGGACAAGCCGCTCGCTGACTACTGCCGCGATCTGGCGGCCCTCAAAGAGTTATCCCCAGTCGGCTCGCCAGATTGGTCGGCACTGGAAGCTGCCGCCTGGCAGCGTCTGGCCGAGGTGCGCAACCTGGAATTGCTGCGCGGACTGTTCCGGCGGCCGCTGGAGCTTTGGCTCAATCTCGATCGCGCACTGTTCCTCGTCCAACAGGGATATGCCGTGCGCCTTGGCACCTTTTGCAATAGCCCATTGACCCCGCGCAATTTGATGCTGCTCGCTGAGCGCCTTTAAACTTTACAGCCTGTGGATAAGTCTGTTGATGGATTTGCTACGGATCCAATATTTACGGCCGTCGCAGCCCCTTAACCGGCTTGGTCATTTTTTGTTCACATAAATAAAAAACCTGTAAAACAGGGATTTGCGAACAAAATGAGAACGCGTCCACAAAATCCCCGCCACACCGCGCTACGCTGCTTCCCGTTGTGCATAAGCCTCAGATCGAAATGACATAACCGCCGAATCACGGACCGTTTCAGCGGGAAATTGCGCCTGCCCTTCACCCTTGTTATACAGGCTCACACCGTGCAGGCAGCACACAGACGAACAAGAACAATCCGACCAGCAGGGAGTGACCGTGACTTTCATTTCATACGCACAGAACTTCGAGGATATTCGCCTGTGGCGTGCGTTCAAATTCTTTGAAAACGGCTTCTATATCGATGTCGGCGCCAATGATCCGGTTCACGACTCGGTGACCAAAGCCTTCTATGACCGCGGCTGGAGCGGCGTCAACATCGAGCCGATGCAAAACTACCACGATGCCCTGTGCCAACAGCGCCCGCGCGACACAACCCTGCAATGCATTGCCAGTGATGCGCCCGGCGAAGTGACGTTCTACGCCATCCCTGACACCGGCCTGTCCACCGCCGACCCGCTGGTCGCTCAGGAGCGCAAGGATGCCGGCCTCGAAGTACAGAGCCTGACGGTAAAAGCCCGCACCCTGACATCAATCTGCGAAGAACACGCCGCCGACCGGGACATCCACTTCCTGAAAATCGACGTCGAAGGCCACGAAGAAACCGTGCTGCGCGGCATGGACTTCAGCCGCTTCCGCCCGTGGATCCTCATCATCGAAACCCCGTTCGAGCGCGACCACACCTGGGAACACCTGGTCACTGATGCCGGCTATCAATCGTTCCTGTTCGATGGCCTCAACACGTGGTTCCTCGCCGAAGAACACCTGAACCTCAAGCCCGCCTTCGACCTCCCACCCTGCAACCTCGACAACTTCCAGCTGTGCTTCGGCCACCTCTTCGCCCACCCCGTCAGCCCCGGCGAAGCCGACGCCCGTAAACAAATCAACGCCGCCATACAACGCGCCGAACGCGCCGAAGCCCAGCTTCTCGCCATGCAGAACAGCCGCACCTGGCGCGCCCTGCACACGCTACGCAACGTCCTGCGCCGGGCCTGATCCGACCCGGCGCAAAAATAGTCTGAATTCAGGGGTTTACAGAACCAACCCAATCGCTATAATCGTCGCCCACACGCCGGTATAGCTCAGTTGGTAGAGCAACTGACTTGTAATCAGTAGGTCCCGGGTTCGACTCCTGGTGCCGGCACCATACAAAACAAAGCCCCTGCAGAAATGCAGGGGCTTTGTTGTTTCTGGCGTTTGGGACTCCCTGGAAGCTTCCACATTGCTGCGACAAGACCAGCGACGCCTTATCTCAATCAACAGACCGAACTCTACCCCCCGCGCCTCGAGCCGTTACAACTTCACATCAGTCCAACATTGACGGGCTCTTGCACCTACCTATAATGCACCCCAACACACCCGCCAAGCCTAGGTTGACCCGGTCAGCAAGCTCAAATCGTGCGGGTTTTTTTTGCCCGGAGAAAACTACATGAGGCCCTTCGACAAGCCGGCCCTCAGCGTAGAACAGCAATTGGAACTGCTAAAGCAACGAGGCCTGCAAGTCGCAAACGACGACCGCGCCCTGCGTTTCCTGGAAGTGGTCACGCTGTTTCGCCTGAGCCCCTACATGCGCCCTTTTCAGGAAACAAACCCTGAACACACCTTCAAGCCTGGTAGCACTCTGAAAGCAGTCGTCGACATCTACCGTTTCGACGGTTCGTTGCGACGCATAACCATGGATGCTATCGAACGTGTCGAAGTCGCCATACGAGCGACTATCAGCAATCACATGTGCCCTAAGTACGGGCCTGACTGGATAGCTGATGCGTCAATCTTCTCTTCGTCATATTCACATTCTGATTTATTGCGGCCCCTGCGAGATCAACTGAGCAAGGAACGTAACAAACTTGGACGTGAGATTGATCGTATAAAAAAGAGCAGCCGAGCTGATCAGGTCCAGCAGCAGCGAATTGAAAATCGCACGCGCGATAACTATTTTCGATTCTACGGATCAACCTATTCCCATCCCGAGTTGCCGCCCGCCTGGGCTGTTCTGGAAGAACTTAGCCTTGGAACGGTGTCCACCCTGTTCAATGCCATAGGCAAAAGCGTCGACAAGAAAGCGATCGCGAGCAGATTCAATCTCCCCTTCGAAGTGCTGGCCTCCTGGCTCCACACTCTGACCTTCATTCGAAACTGCTGCGCCCACCACTCACGACTATGGAACAGAGAGCTCTCGATTCGACCATCCTTACCTAAAGAATGGATCATCCAAAATGCTCCTGGCGACCGGCCTCAACCCAAACAGCGGCTATATATAGTGCTAACGATGCTGGCGTATCTAACCGATTTGATCAGCCCAGACAGTCAGTGGAAACTTCACCTGGCCGAAATGATGGACCAAAGGGAATCGGTTTTTTTGAAACTCATGGGATTTCCAGATGACTGGAAAAGCCAACCGCAATGGTGTTTGGGGTAAGGGAAGCCAGAAGTCTTGTTTTTTGCCATTGCGCCCGGAGAAGTATCAGGAGCGAACGCTTGCCTAAAGCAAATGTGGTGCGTAAAGCCCAGATTGCCAACGGTGGGTAATTTCATGCAAAGCCGCAGAACTCCCAAAAACTCGAACCCTGATCCGAATTATCCACAGGCGTAGAAAAGATCGGGGAAAGCGCTGTCGTCGACAGCAACCCAGATAGCCAGAACCTTTAAGGCTACGCCACACCGTGGTGGTTCTCCCAAAGTGCGATTAGCGTCCGGCGGCTCGCACAGTCACAGCGATGTGATGGATGCCTACTTTTATCAGTGCGCCCACTGCGGCAACTCATCCCCTTTCATAGCTGCCCTGCAGCAACCTATCCGCTCGGCCATTTCATTGCGCCAACCTGCGCCCGTCTCTTTCTCCCGGAAAGAGACAGGCGCTCGTACCACTGCTGCAGCCCAGCTCGTACAAGGCTTTGCGGCATTCCCCCTAGTGACAATCGGCGTGACAAACACCGAAGTCGCCAGCAACAGTGATGCAGATGATGGTGCCGCAGCCCAAGGAATGGACTGCACCTGACTGACAGTCAGGCATGCCCCGGTCATCGCATTACTGCCTTCACCCGACTCAGGATCTCGCGGCGTTAGTCTCGTCAGCCTGTGCAGCCTCCACCCGCGCACCTCTTCGGAGGTGTTCAGGAGGCCAGATCATGAGATGCCCAAGCTCCCGGTCGTAAAGAGACGCCAGTCCTGCGTTAGTGGACAACCCTCACAGGTCGCAGGGGCCTTGATCCCTGATAACACTCAACATTCTTGGTGGGATGACGTGGGGACAGCTTGATCAGGAGATTGTGCAAGGATATGTCGGCTCCCAGGCAAAACGCATTCTAACGGTTTGAGAGATGGAAATAGCCCTACATATTGCAACCCAAGGTGGAGACCTCTATTTACTAAAATCATGGCAACCGCTAAATTGTCATAGTGGCAATATGCCAAGCGGGCCGTTTTATGCAAAACGAATCATCCAAACGGATGCAGCCAACCATTGAAAACGCTGTTATGGGCACGAAAAAACAAAAACTTAACAGTATGATTTTATAAAAGAGAGCAATCACTTTGAACTGGGAAAATGCAATTAAAGTAGGTGGGCCGTCAGTTATAGCTACGTTTGTTTTCCAGCACCTAATTACCACCTATTTAGACAAGTCAGAAATATTTAAAAATAGCCTGACATTAAACTTAGTTCTAATCGCTACAATATTTGCATTCTGCATAGCAATGGGCTGGATTTGGGTAAAATCCGACCAGAAAAAAAGCACCAACAGCAAGTCAATTGCCAAAAACACGATAGAAGAAAACAAAGTAGATGGCAACTTCAAAATCGGAAACTCATCGGATATTACAGATAACAAAATCAATAAAAATAAAGTTAAAGGCGACTTCAGCATTGGCGGCAAAGATTAACAACGCCGTGCGCGAGCAAGGGAGTCGTGAAATGGTGTCAGTTTCTGGAAATGAGATCCATAGCAATGAGATCCAAGGCGATCTTAATATTGGGTCAACCGTAATAAAGATTCCCTCTTTTGACGTTACGGTAGGTGCAGAAGCCTTAAAAAAGCTTATAGCTCAGCACGAATTACTTAAAGAAAGCGACCCTATCTATCAGATGGTATTAGAGGAGCTAGAGAGCAAAATCAAAAGCTCTCCTTCGAGGACTGTCATTGGATTAGAAGCGAAATTAGAGATTGCAGGACGAGAGGTATATCTCAACCAAGCGCTCATCTCTAGCCAGAAAGCTGCGAAGATGATATCTAAGCTTCAACATGTAAAGTCTTATCAGATTATATTTAACCATCTCTTGGGACTCATACTAACAAGATTTAACGCCCACATCCTACCAATGCTTAAAAACGGCCAAGGCGACATCACGATTCGCTCTGCAATTAACGCCACCATCATAGAACCACTCTATCATGAAGTTACGTTGGCTGGCGGCTTTGTAACCAGCGATCTTGTCGAAGGAATGCTGTATTTCTTAACCGAAAAATGTCACGTGGAGTGGACGTGATGGTAATTTATCACCCAGGTTATGATGTAAACCACTGTGTTTATCGAATATTGAATATCTTAAATTCAATAGATAATCATGAAACTCAGAAAGACGCATTACGCCTTATAGATTTTTATTATCTGTATCCTCATCTTTTAAAGTCAGTCAACCTGCCTCGACCGCTCAATCGATACAAAGATATAATTTCTAGCACGCCCGACCCATTTGAAGTAACACCAAACCCCAGAAGTTTATTCTATGAGCTTTCTCGCATTCAAGATTCGGCGATGCTCGCCCTACAACAAAAATCAATCATAAAGCTAACAGCGAGCACCATTACATTACTTTCTGACTCTCTACCAGACGACTTAATAAAGACTTTCAACAACGATTCCTTTTCAAAAAGCGAATTATTTAAAGGCCTGATTTCCGCATTACCGAAAGTCAAGCTCGAAGGAAAAACAGGCTTTAAATTCAAAAGCGGATTAATGGAATATCGCTATGATTAAATCGACACTTTCTATTGAGCGCTTCATAGTAAAGAAATCCGGATTTAGCGTTTACGATGAAAAATTCCACACAGGAATAAATGTAATTCGCGGCGATCACTCTGTCGGAAAAACCACTATTCTTGAATTGATCTTTTATATCTTAGGGGGAGAGATCAAGGATAATCAATGGTTATACCCAGCAGACAAATGTGACTATGTGTGCTGCCAAGTCAATATAAATGGAAATTCTTTTACTATAAAAAGAAATATTGAGAAAGGAAAGATACCTCCAATCTCAATACGCTCTGGCAGTTATGATGAAGAAACTAGTGATGTAGAGGCTTGGGGCAATTACGGCCCACGTCGAAGTGACGAAAAAATGTCCTTCTCTCAGAAATTTTTTGAGCTTCTTGGATGGGGAGGTCACAAGACAGAAGATTACGCCAATCTTACAATGCATCAGATTCTAAGATTTTTGTATGTTGACCAAGAAACTGCTTCTACAAAAATTTTTAGAGCAGAGGACAACCCACGTGCAGACAGCGAAGGTACTCGCTTGGCAATTGCTGAGTTCCTCTTAGGGCTCGACAACTTAGATACACATCAACTACGCCAAGAGCTTTTGATAGCTGAAAGAGAGTACGAACGCGTCGCTTCAGATCTTGCCGCAATGTATAAAATATTGGGGGAGGACTCTGCTGTCACGCTGCAGACACTGCAACTCAATATCGCATCAAATATTGCTGAAATAATTAAATTAAGAAGTACTCCACCAGAAACGATTGTCAGCTCAAATGCTGATCAAACCAGAATTTTAGAATTTCAACGTATAAAATCTTACATAGACACCTACATCAGACAGCTGCAAAGCTTTCAATCAGATCTATTTTTGGTAAATGGTGAAATTGTAGATTGTCAGCTATTCGAAAAATCGCTCCAATTTAGAAAAAAATCTTTACTAGAGTCCAAGGCAGCATATGAAACAGTTGGACTCCTTAAATACTCACAATGCCCATGCTGCCTAAATGAAGTCGTGACATCAGACCTCTCCGAAACCTCTGCAAATTGCCATCTTTGCAAGTCCCCGATTGAAGGAGACAAGCACAACTCTAACTATATGGAACTTCTTAACGAGCTAGACTTCCAACTACTCAGCAACAAGAAAGTTTTACAGGACCATATCGAACATAAAATTGGCTTGGAATCCTCCATTGAAATTTGTAAATTGAATTTGGCGAATGCACAAAGCAAAATTTCTGAATTCACTGGATTGTTCGACCCTGCGTCTCATGCCGCACTGGAGCGAGCACAAAAAATTGGATTCTTAGAGTCTGAAAATATAAACCATGAGAAAAAAGTTAGAATCATCACTGATTTGGATGCACACAAACTAAAAAAGCTAGACTTAATCGCCGACATATCAAAAATTAAAGAACTTATTCAAAGCGCATCTGCTGCAAATAAAAAAAGGCGCGAAACCGTATACCATGGAATTGCAGAAAACGTCGTAAGCATTCTACAACCTGAGCGCCGGGTCAATGGTGAACCTTATGAGGAGGAATTCGCTGAATCCAGCACTGGAGAGGTGGAGATCGACTTCGCAAAGGACCGAATGCTCATAAATGGAAGGGTGAAGTTCTCTGGCAGTTCCAATTACATCAAAAAAAACTCGCTCCACATTTCAGCGCTTTTAGAGTCACTGGATGATCCAAATTATCGACTACCGCGCTTTTTGCTGGTTGATGCAATTGAAAATGGAGGCATGAAAGAATATCGCAGTCACAACTTTCAGCGAGCCCTAATAAACTGCTTCAAGGATCGTTCTGATTTCCAGCTTATTTTTTGCACCTCTATGGTTCTAGATGAACTTAATAACGAAAAATTTGGGGTTGGGCCATTCTATTCCGGAAACGTTCTTAATATATAAACACACTAAGGCCCTGAGATCTGTCTGATCGACATCTAGAAGGCTAGCGAAATGCCCCTAAAAGGATACTTTTAGGGGTAGTCGAAAAAAATTTGTATTAGTTCTTGATCTCCACCAATAGGTTAGCTGTGATTTCGACTCCTGGTGCCGGCACCATATTCAAAGCCCCGCAATGCGGGGCTTTGTCGTTTCTGGACCAAAAAAACACTTCACGTCAAATCGTGAAAACGTCCACAAAGTGTCCACACGTGGAAAATTTCAGCCTGCGGTAACTTGTCACTTAGGCGTCGGTGGTTTCTTCGGATCCGTGAGCGAATGGCCGATTTCCAGAGCCATCGCAAGCAGATCGGCAGTTTCCTTGTACTCTTCAGAGCTGTCAGTTCCACTGGCCAAGCCACCTCCGGCAGTAACATCAATCCGGACGCTGTCGGCTAACTGATGAAAACGAACAATCTGTTTCGCCTCATCAGCGGTCAGCACTCCCAACTTTGAAACGTTGGCTTGATAGACACGGTTAAAGTGACTGTCGATACGAACTTCGAACGATTCCGGATCTCTCCTAAAAGCTGCTGCGGCGGAACTACTCCGAAAAGCGAGCAACCGCTGCTTTTCCCGTAGAGCAGGCAAAAAACCCCGACGTTCAACAATTTCCACAAGTGCCGCGACTTCAGCCAACAGTCCAGCTCTAACACTCGAGCTTTCTCGTTTCGATTGTCTGTACCAAAGAAATAATGGGCCAACTATCGCCGCAACACCCGGTATCACCGGAACCAAGATGGCGGTCCAATTGGCCTGGGCAAGCGCGTCAATCACTGGCCCCCAATCATTTACTCCAGTCATGTCTCATCCTCCCTCCCAACCAAACCAAACCAAACGAAAGCGGGATTCAAATTCACAACCTCCGCCAAATGCCCAGCGGGAAATAAGAGCCAGACCACGTTTTCAACTGAATCAGTGGTCTGGCCCTATTTTTCCACCACCCTATTTTTCTCGTGTTTCTACGGAGCTTACGTAGGCGAAACGCGTTGAGAAACACCGGCCTTCCTTTGTTCTTCAGTAGCCGCCGAGAGCGGCACTTGCGTTACGCGCGCGGCCTTTCCAGCCTTCATATGACGTACAGATTCCAGCAAGTCCGTCTGAAATCGCTCTAGTTCATCTGCTATGCCTTTCTTCGCCTTCAGCTACTTTCTCCAACGCTCGCTTGCTGAACTTATGCAGCTTCCACCGAAAGCGAAATCCGCCGTCCAAGCTGTTGCAACGCACGCTCAACGTTCTCGATCTTGGAGTGATGCAGGAAATCAACCAGGCGATCTACCTGAGGCCGTTGCACGCCGAGACGCCGTGCCAGCTCTGCTTTGCTCACACCAGACTCCAGAAGCGTATTCCACAGCGCAACCTTCGCAGCAGTCAGCGCAGGTAAACGCAGTACGACGTCACTCTTCTGTTCTCCTGCCTGACCGGTCGGAATCAACCGGCGATCATCAACGTATATCGAGAGCGCCGTCTCGATTGCATCAATGGCGGTGTCCAACGCTTGCTCAAGGGTGTCGCCAGCGGCGTGCATCTCAGGAATTTCTGCGCAGGACAACCAGACACTGTCTGGCTCTTCATGAACTTCCAACGCATATTCGAACATCACGATTCCTCTCATGGGGTACAACTGAGCCTCAATCCTTGAGGCCCAGCTGTTTGATTATCGATTTTCTCAACCCTTCGCCCATTTCCTTGGCTCCATGGTCGGGAAACACAGTTGATTTGCCATTCAAGGAAACCTTGAAGTGGCTGCCCTTGCCGTTTTGAAACTCAACGCCTTGGGCTTTCAACCATCGCCGAAACTCGCTGTACTTCATGTGCATCACTCGCCGTTTCGGTAAAGCGAATGTGCAACATATTTGCTACGCATGCAACATAAGTGTTGCACCATAAAAAAACACCAACAGCCACCACCTGGCCACGATTGCGCATCCGTCCTCCCCAAGCTAACGTCAAACCCGTCGCTGCCAACTCAGCGACCGGGCCTGAGAACCCGCGTAAGATACAGGCGCACCAGCGCCCCAAATCACGATTGCCGGCGCTTTTTTGTGCCCGCATCAAAGTGTAATGGCGGCTGTGCGTGGGAGACCTTCGGGTCTGCCGGGTTCCTGTATCTCCGGTTTCTCAGCCTGCGCATAGCTGCCACCCTTTCGCCTGAGAACGAAAATGGCGGCTCTCATTTGATACAGGGAGTTCACAAATGAATGCCATTGATCCATCAGCAATTCACAGAGTTGCAGAAACGGTCACCTCACGACACTTCCTTACGGCAGGTGAAGCGAAATGACCGACTACCTCGATTTGAAAACCCCAGGCCTCACGCACTTTTCCTTCCAGGCCAATCAAGCGCTGTTCCGCACCAATCGTGGCGTTCCAGTGATCGCCGCTCTCTCGCACGCCTCACGTTTGCTTCACATCTCCAAGCTACTGACCGCAGATTCCACAGTCTCGCGTGATCCTGATCTTCACGCTTATGCCTCGCAGTATTTGCAGGAGTTAAGTAAAGCGTTGATCGATGATGTCGTGAAAGTAATGGATGCGCCGCCGGACAAGCCGTTGATGTAAACACCGGTGTAAGGCCCTCGCTGATGCGAGGGCTTTGGCGTTTCAAACCTGACTGATCTCAAACACAAACGAAATCCTGCGCTGGCTCGCACTCCACACATAGCGCAGATGCTTGCCCTGCTTTGGAATCGAAACCGCCGGCGGCCGGAACGCGGCGACACATTCGTGGCCCGGCAGACGGACGCTGTTGTAGAGCAGGCCCCAGGACTCAGAATCGCGCAGTTGACGGGCAAACGCCTGGGACGGGCCATAGGCGTCTGGATCAGGTTGATGCAAATGCGGGAAGTCGTGACGAACATCATGCAGTGGCTTGACCACTCGATTGACGTAAGTACGCAGGGTCAACTCAAGATCCGCTTCGTGGGTGGCCGCGAGAAACCGTTCCTGGTGATAGCAGGTTTCGGCGATGGCGGCGGCCTGGCTGCTGGCGGCGTAGTAGACGCCGAAGGTGCCGTCGGTGAAACGGCTGCTTTTGCCGATGTGGGTAAACGCCGCCATCACCGGGGTTGAACCGGGGCCGGAGAGTCGGTCTTCGGGGCGCACGCGGGCGAGGACGCCGGCCTGTTCGATCAGGCGATCGTTGGTCAGCGCTTCCAGCGCGTAGGCGATTTCCAGGTCTTCGGGATCGAGCACATCTTCAAACAGCGCAATCGGCGGGAAGCTGCTGTTGACGATCCGATAAGCCTTGGGCCATTGCGGCTCGGCCAGCGGCGGGGCCTTCAACCGCGCACCCCGTCGAGGTAACGGCGCACGTCGGCGATGTCGACCACCCTGCCCGCCAGCATGTAATCCAGCGCCGTTCGGCCATTGAATGGCGCAGCCGTATTTGGGCTGCTGACCCACGTGTAGGCGCGCTCGCGGCTGTTGCTGAAGATGATGCTCAACGCCTTGTGAATGCCCATCAGGTACGAGATACGCTCCAGCGTGTCGTGTGGCAGGCGAATGTTCGGCGGCAGGTGTTTGTACTTGTAGAACGTGGTGTTGCCGACGCCGCCCAGCAACGTGCGCTGTTGCTCGGCGTTGCAGCCCCAGCGCTCCATGAGGTTGAAAAAGAACTTCAACGCAACACGCCCGGCTTCGGGGACGTCGAGTTGTTCACGCGGGGTTAGGGCTGGGGATGAGGTAGGCATCTTCGTCCTTCTTAGCTGGTCCGCAAATTGAGCTTAGTACACATCTGAATATTTCCAATAAATTTATTCGTATACGAACAAAAACCCTCAAACCTCAGGTTGACACTTCAATGTTCCGTGGCAGAGAATCTTGCTCAAGAGCGCGAAACCGACTGCCTTCAGGTGGCGATAGTCGGCGTTAGGAACCCCGTTGATGACCTGAAAATCAGCGCTCGGGTGAGACCTCTTCTCCCCTGCTTGAGGGAGCACAATATCAAGCACATTCACGTGAAGGGCAGCCTGAGAAGGTTGCCTTTTTTTGTTTGAGCTATCGGTAACGTCGATATAACAGATCACCATGCCGATGCTTGTTCAGGCCTTTCTTTTCACAGTTCATAAAATTCCAGAGTACGTTGCCGTGCTCAACATGAATCACCACCAGCATCTGATATCTCGCGTTGTAAGCACCGATGAAGGAAAGTCTAAACGAGGCATCATCGTAGGAAACCCGCCATATCTCTAACGGCTTCGTCAGGGTATCTCGGGCAAATTCGGTGAATCGTTCACGGGCATTCGAGCGCTTTTCCACCGTGTGACGCAAATGTTCACGCTTCACTAAAATCGGCGCATAAGGTGTTTCGATCAGAACAGCGTCATGACCGGGATCAAGTCCGAAGCCGTTGGCAACTTGCTCCCACGCTGCATTGAGGCTCGACGCACCTGGAAGCTCTCTGACCGCAGAAGTCAGAAGCCTGGGGTCAATATCGCGAATATCCGGTAACCCCAGATCTTTCCAGTTTTGTTGGTCGGGTAACGCCCTGCTCCCCTGCAAACTCATGGCATCGACTCGCTAGCTTCGCGGATGCCGGCATTGCCTGGATATCCATGGCCTCGGACTAAACGTCCCGAAAATAACTGCCCGATATTTCAGCTACTTGTGGTTTGGAGGTAAATCAGCCCGTTCGCTCTGTTCTATAGGAGGCTTCCGACAACGGTGAAAAATAGTGGCGTTTCGGCGTGGGAAACAACTCGAAATGCTGTAGTCCGGAGGCATAAACATCTGCCCGACTCTTCCAAGTAGGGCACTTTTCTTGACCCCAATCACCCCCATGTCACCAAAAATCCCGATCCTGTGTCAGCTTCCAGCCATCGGCAGGGACATCAATTCGCTACTAAATCCGCGACAACTATGCTCAGGTACAGGAATATAGCCGGCATATGGCGCCGGATCGGCAGTCTCGTAAACAACAATACCCAGCCCACTTCAGAGGGCATTACCCATGGATAGCAGAACCTTACGCAACCTCATGCGCATCGTGCAGACCGGCTCCTTGTCGGCCGCAGCCGAGCATTCGTGCCTGACTGTGCAGGCGTTGGCCGCGCAGTTGAACAAGGTCGAAGAGCAGTTCGGTTTCCGCTTGTTTCGACGTTCCAACAAAGGTCTTACGCTGACGCCGCAAGGCACCGAGCTCACGCCGTATATGGACAGAGTGCTGATCGCCACGCGACAGATGGAAGAAAAAGTCGAGGCACTCAAGGTGCCAGGCCAGCGCCCCTTGAAGGTCGCGTTGAACAACACGTTATCGGCTGACTTCAACCGGCGCATGATCGGACGCCTGATCGAAGTATTTCCCGATTACCAGATGGAATTCAGCTACGCCGAGTCGATGGAAAACCTCAGCAAGCTGAAGAATGAGGACTTCGATCTGGCGGTGTTGATCGGCCCGCAGCGCCCGGGGTTGCCGAGCATCGTCCTGCCGGATGTGCAGGTGCAGGTGGTCGGTGCGCATTGCGGCCAGGAAAACGATCCACTGACGTTACTGGGCAACAAGTTTCAGGTACGTCCCGCGGAGGATTGTCCGTATTCCCACAGTTTTTTGCGTTTTCTCGACGCCGGTCTGGGCAATCACGAGAACGGCCAGCGCATGGTCTATTCGTGCAGCGAAACCCTGACGTTGTCGCTGATCACGCAAATGGATGCGGTCGGCATGGTCTCGCGCGAGGCCGCGCAAAAGAACGGCCTGACGATTTTCCCCGGGTTCGAGGATTTCCTCGAAGTGCGCCTGGCGGTGAACAATCCGGAGTTGTCGAGCCAGGCACTCAACGATGTCGTCGATCTGCCGCTACATGAACGAGCCGAGCGCAATGTACGCAGCCGTCCCAACCGCCACACTGAGAAAGAGGTTTTTGCTGAAATACGCACATAACAGCGTCGGAATCGCGGCATAAAATTCCGGGCGATCGAGCTGTATGTGCTGATCCTTGATCAACAGGGGTGTCAGGCTGATCGCAGCGACGATCGCCACCGGCAAGTATTCCAGCGCCCGCGCCACGAAGGGTGGCCAGTGCTCGGTGTTGACTTGCAGCGGCAAGGCGCGCGGCAGAAAGGTCACGGCCATCATCAGCGCGACCACCAGAATCAGGAACGTTTGGTCAGGCATACACCCACTCCGCAGCCCACAAACGTGGCGATAAACACATTGAACGGCGAACTGCCGACCAGGCTCAGCGCGCCCATGCAGACGACGGCAGCCGCGGCGGCGATGAGTTTGTTGCGGGTGTTGCACAGCGACACCAGCACGTAGAGCATCATCGCGGTCAGTGCGTAGTCGAGCTGGTATTTGATCAGGTGCGACGCATATTGCGCACACACCGCACCCAACAGCCCACCCAGCACCCACGAGGTGTGGCAGAACAGGTTGAAGCCGATCAGGTAACGGATGTTGACCGGCGCGCCAGTGCCGAGTTTGACGCTGTGAAACGCAAAAGACTCGTCAGTGAGGCCACCAGCGTAAGCCCAGCGCTCCATGCGGCTCAAACCGAGGGCGCGCAGGGCCTTGGCCATGTACACCGACATCAGCATGTGTCGCGCGTTGATCAGGAAGGTGGTCAGCACGATGGTGGTCAGCGAGGCGCCGCTGGAGATCAGTGCCAGCGCCGCGAATTGCGAAGCACCGGCGTAGACGAACAAGCACATCGCCACCGGTAGCCACATCGGCAGGCCAGCGTTGACGGCCATCAGTCCGAACACGAACGACACCGTGAAGTATCCGGCAACCACGGGGCTGGCTTCGGCAAACGTGCGCGACGGCTGAGGGGTGACCATCAGCGGCGCACTGCCGGACGTTTCATTCATAGATCCCTCTCAAATGTCCGCTCGCCGTGAGGTTCGCAAAAACCCTGGGCTGCCCAGAATCGCTTGCCCGCGAGGTTAGCATCATCGACGAACAGGAACATCCGCAGCACACCGACCCGCTTCATGTCGGAAGACGCCGCTTCAACCAGACGCTGACCGACACCCTGACTGCGGTAGCGCGGGCTGACGGCCAGATGGTTGATTGTGCCGCGACTGCCGAGCATGCCGCCCAACACCGCCCCGACGATTTCGCCGGCGACGTCGAAGGCCAGATAGGCCGTGGTGGTTTTCTGGATCAACACGCCGCGCAGGCACTTGGCGTCCTGCCATTCGCAAAAGGACACTTCGTCGAACTGGCGGAAGAAGCGCTCCATGCGCTGCGCATCCTTGGCCGTGGCGCGTCGCAGCACCACCGGCGTCGAGCATTCAACGCCGTCGATTGGGGTGATCTGATTAGCGAACAATGTCGAAAGCGGTCCCGGGCCGCGAGAAGGAGATCGCCAGAATCTGCCGGTACGCCATGGCATGGGTGTGGGTGTTGCGGGCCGGCGTGACGTAGTGGCGCATGTCGCGATCGAGGAAGTAGGTGGTGTCGAGAATTTCCTTGTAGGTCGTCGACGCCAATTGATTCTCATGGATGTCGTACAAACGACTTTCCGCGCCCTCGACATTGTTGCGACCCCAGAAGTGCACACCGCTGAACGGATAACCGTCGCAGTGAATCCCTTCCGGCGTAATCTCAAGTTGCTTGCCGGGTTTGATTTCGATGCGGATCTGATGAATCTGGCATTGCCAGATTTCATCGTGCAGCTCTTCCGGCAGCACACTTTTGTACACTTCGAAATCGGTGTCGATCAGGCTGCGCATCACCGGCGAAGTAATCACTTCATCGGAGAAGTCCTGGAAGTGGCGAACCACGCCGCCAACGTAGGCGTTGTTTTCTTTGGACTGCACGTAGGCGCGATGCTCGAGTTGCTTCAGCTCGCGGGTTTTCGGGTTGTACTCAAAGTCGCTGTAACGACGGTAACGCATGCCGGCTTCGGCCTGACCGTAGTAACTGTCAGGCTCCATGTTTTCCCAACTTTTGGTCAGTCTGACGAAGTCGGCGAAATGACCGTAGAGATTGAAGTCACCACCCTGGACGTTGACATATTTGTCGCGCCGTAGCGATTCGCCCACTTCTCTGTTCAAAACGATCATTACCAAAATCTCCGCTGCATTGAGCGGCCTAATCTATTAGGTGGAGATTTTGCGTCCATGAGAAAGAATTTCAGGCATTTAAAGCGCTGATTGAAACGGCGTTTGAAGCGACTTAAAAACAACTTTTACATGACAAAAACACGGGTTTTTCCTGCTTTTCAGCGAAAAACCGCTCAAAAAAAACCCCGAGCCAGTCGGGGTTTTTCTCATGTGTGTTACACCGTAGCGAACATCAGAAGATGTTGATCGGGTAGTCCACGAACACACGCACTTCGTTGCCGCCTACGTTGTATTCGCTGGATTTCTGCGACACACGCAGGATCGAGCTGCGCAACTTCACGCTCAGGTCTTTGGCCGGACCGCTTTGCACGACGTACTTGAACTGGTTGAAGATTTCGCGCTCGGTGCCGCCTTCGCTGGTGGACGTGGTGATGTTGTCGCCACGCACGTAAGCGAAGTTGTAGCTCAGACCCGGTACGCCGAATGCGCCGAAGTCCAGGCCGTAGCCCAGTTGCCAGCTGCGTTCGTCTTCAGCGTTGAAGTCGGACCAGTAGGAGTTGGCCAGGTAGATGGTGTTGCCACCGTCACCAACACGGTTTTGATCTTTCTGGTAGCCGCCGTAGGCGTAGCCCAGGTTGCTGTCGCCGGTGGAGCGCTGGTGCGCCACGGTGAACGAGTGCGGACCGGTGGCGAAAGTGGCTGCCAGGCTCCAGATCTTGTTGTCGTCGCCGGTAGCGCCACTTTCGCGGACGTAGGAATCGTCCAGCTTGGTGCGATAGCCGTTGAAGTCCAGGGTCAGCGACTGATCCTTGTCGATCGGGAACACGTAGTTGGCGTTCACGTATTGCTTCTTCAGCACGTCTTCGACGTCGGACGCGTACAGCGCCGCCTTGAACTGCTCGGTGAACTGGTAGCTACCGCCCAACACGTTGATCGACTTCAGGCCACCGCTGTCACGGCCTTCATCGCTCTTGCGCGATTCGGCGGTGAAACGACCGGCGTTCAGTTCCAGGCCTTTGATCTCTTTGGAAGTGATCAGGGTCCCGGTGTAGCTTTCCGGCAGCAGACGCGAATTGTCGTAGTTCAGCACCGGCAGGGCCGGCATCTGGTCACCGTAGGTCAGCACGGTATTGGAGATACGGAACTTCACCGCAGCGCCGCCCTTGGCCAGATCGTCAGCCGGGTTGCCGCTGTTGTCTTGCTTGAAGAAGTCGATGCCACCGGCGCCGCTGCGGCCCTTGCCACCGTCCAGGCGCAGTGCGTACAGACCGAACGCGTCAACACCCACACCAACGGTGCCTTGGGTGAAACCGGACGAGAACGTACCGATGGCCGCTTGACCCCATTCGGCCTTGTCTTTGTTACCGTCTTTGTAATCACGATTGATGTAGGCATTGCGCAGCAGCACTTTCAGGCTGCTGTCTTCAACAAAACCCTTGGACTCGGCCTGGTCGTTAGCCATGGCCTGTGTAGCACTCAACATCCCCAGTGCGATCAGACTGATCCGCTTGTTCAACATTTTGTTTTCCTTATTACGGGTTGAAACGCGCTGTGTCGAACGGCTGAAACGGCGCTTTTGCACTCTTGTATTCACCCCGAAACAAAAAGACCCGCCCACAACCAAGTCATGGCGGGCCTGCTCCTTATTTTGAGTCATGGCGGTTGGCCACAGGCGTTGGGGCCGAATCGTAGCCGCGCCCTGAACAATGTGTCAATTTCAAGAATCGTCTTTAAATAGGCAGAAAACGTCTAAAAAACGTAAATTTTGCGCTGAGTCCTTGCACGGAAACGCCGCCAGCCAGTGAATCAATACTCGATCAGGCGCAACCGTCGAGGCCGCAGGACAACGAGGACTCGCCCGTGCCATCGACCGCGACCGCCTGCCCCAACCATTCGGCAAACGCCTGCGGCTTGCCCAACCAGGGACTGATGTCGAGCAACGTGAATTGGCCGTCCTGTTCCAGGGCAAACGTTGGAAAGCCCTGCCCGCCCACCTGAGCGAGCAACTGGCGCGTGGCTTTTATATGGGCTTCGGTGGCCACGGACTTTGATGCTGCGCGGAAGTCTTCCGCGTCATAACCAAGCTCGACCGCCAACGCCGAAAGCACCGACGCATCGGCAATCCGCCGCCCCTCTACATAGTGTGCTGTCTGCAAGCGGCCAAGCATCTGCAGACCGCGCCCGTCGATGGCCTCGGACGCCAGCACGGCAGCGATCGGCGGGGTCGAATCGAAGACAGCCGAGTGATCGCGCAGCAAGCCTTCGAAATATGCCTCGCCGAAAGGCTGCCCGGTATATTCGGCGATGCGCCGGTCATGGGGCATCACGTAATTGCGCAACTGCGGCGAAACGTTCTGGCGGTTGGCGCCGCTCATCATGCCGCCCGCATGGGCCATCACTGGCAGCACCTGCTGCGCCGCTTGCACCAGAGGCTTGGCGCCGTAGCACCAGCCGCATAAGGGGTCGTAAATGTAGTGAAGAATCATCGGTAAGCTCCGCTAAATCAGAAAAAGTCGATGCCGGCAGATTAATTCCCGGGACGTTGCGGAAAAACGCCGGAACAGCTTTCAGTCTGTTGCGCCAATCGGTCGAATCGGTCGAGCGTTCCGCGTGTATCGACGCAGACACAAATAGAAACAATCAGACAAGGGAACTTATAAAGAATAATTAACGAGAGCAAATGCAAAGCATTACCATTCGCGCACTCGAATTCTTCCACCCTTCCGGATGCGCTTTTCAATGCCTGCCCCGTTCCGTCTTACGCCCGTCACGCTTGGGCTTTCTGCCTTTCTGTCCAGCGGTTTCGCCTGTGCGGCAACCGAATTACCCGCCACCGCGATCAGCGCCGAAGCACTGGCCGATGACCCGCGCGTGAAGATCAGCAGCACCGCGACTCGCACCTCGACCCCGCTGCGCTACGTGCCCCAGGCCATTGATTCGATCAAGACGTCGAACGTCGCCAACTACGGCACCAATGACATCGGCGACGCCTTGAGCGGCATGCCCAACGTCAGCAGCAGCGCCGATACGCGCTTCGACAGCCTGCGCATTCGCGGTTTCGACGCCAGCAACGACTTCTACCTGGACGGCATCCGCGACGACAGCCAGTACAAACGCGATTTGCATAACATCGAGCGCGTCGAAGTGCTCAAGGGCCCGGCCGCAGTGCTGTATGGCCGCGGCAGTCAGGGCGGGATCGTCAACCGCGTCAGCAAGATGCCGGAATTCGGTCGCCGCTCGACCCTCGAGGCCCAGCTCGGCAGTGAAGACCTGCGCAGCCTGTACGCCGATCTCAGCACCGATCCTAGCGAAAACCTCAGCCTGCGCCTGAACATGGGCAACATGGATGAAAACAGTTTCCGCGATGGCGTCAGCGGCAACCGCCAACTGTTCGCGCCGTCGATGAGCTGGCAACTGACGCCCGACCTGAACTGGCTGGTGCAGTACGAATACAGCCGCTACAACCGCACCCCGGATCGCGGTATCCCCGGCATCAACGGCCGCCCGGCCGATGTCGGTCGCGACACGACTTACGGCAACGGCCACGACTTCATCGACGACAAGTCCCAATCGCTGCGCTCAAAACTCACCTACGCAATCAACGACAACTGGCAACTGCGCCAGACCCTCGGCGTGTTCAAGCTCGACAGCGATTTCGACAACACCTACCTCACCGGTTTCGACAAGAAAACCAACAAGGTCACGCGCCAGCACTGGCAGCAGGACCTGACCACCCGCAATGTCTATAACAACGTCGAACTGGAAGGTGGATTCGATACGTTCGGGCTCGAGCATCGCCTGCTGACCGGGATCGAGATCGGCAACCAGCGTCGCGATCCGACGCTGTATAACGCCGCTACGTCCGGCCCCGGCAGTTCCGCAGTGCCGGCACTCGACCTGAACAACCCCGACCGCAATCTGCGCCACACCGGTCGCATGCAGGTGTCCAGCGACAGCCACACCGAGGTCGAAAGCCGCGCGGTGTACGTGCAGGATCAACTGCGCCTCAACGATCAATGGCAACTGCTCGCCGGCTTGCGCTACGACACTTTCGATATCGAATCGACCAACAAGCTGCGCAACATTTCCGAAGACCGTGACAGCCACAGCACCAGCCCGCGCGTGGGCCTGGTCTGGACGCCGCTGCAGAATCACTCCTTCTACGCGTCCTGGTCCAAGACCTTCTCGCCGGTGGGCGGTGGTCTGATCGGCATCACCCCGGGCGCGGCCGGCAACAGCAATGACCTGAGCCCGGAGTTGACCAGACAGAAAGAGATCGGCGTGAAGAGTGACTGGCTCGATGATCGCCTCAGTACCACGCTGGCAATCTATGACCTGGAGCTCTACAACCGCCGCACGACGGATCCGAACGATCCGACCCTGACCATCATGACCGGCGTTCAGCGTTCACGGGGTATCGAGTTGACCGCCACCGGCAACATCGTCGGCCACTGGTACATGCGCGGCGGCGTCGGTATGCAGGACGCGAAGATCGAGAAGGACAACAACGGTCTTGAGGGCAAGCGCATCAACAACGTTGCCAAACACAACGCCAGCCTGTTCCTGACCTGGAAGCCGGAAATGGGCTGGTACGGTGAAACCGGTCTGACCCTGGTCGGCCAGCGCTACGCCGACAATGCCAACACCACGGTGCTGCCGGGTTACGGCCGCTGGGATGCCTTGGCCGGTTATCGCTTCAAGGATTGGGATGTACGTGCGGCGTTGAACAACATCACCGATCGCGAGTATTACGATTCGGCGACCAGCCAGTATCAGATCCAGCCTGGTGCACCGCGCAGCGTCGTGATGACCGGCACGTATTCCTTCTGATTCAACGCAACACCTGCAGGCTCACTCCTACAATATTTTTGTACCGTGCATAAAAAAGCGCTGCCATCCCGGCAGCGCTTTTACCAATCCCTGTTGTTTTTCTTATCCTTCCAGTACAGCCCACAACGCATCCAGCTCGGCCTCGCTGAACAGACCAGCGGGGTAACGCTCGATCATCATCCGGCGCGGATCAGGTTCCCTGATCTGACGCGTTCCATTGGATTTCAACCAGTGCGCGACAATCTGGAGCGATTCGCTGTTTACGGCCATGGGATGCAAAGTCCGCTCGCTGACTACGTTCACTTCGGCGTTCATTTCAGCGCTCTCTCCCCGTTCGTGAGCGGCTACGTTATCCAAGGTTTATGACAGAACTGTTGAAGTTCTCCCCCCTCCCTAGTGTCCTTTGTCGGATACAAGAGCTATGCCAAGGTTTCTGATCTGTCGACAAGCGGATACAAAAAAGCCCGCAGTCCAATCGGGCTGCGGGCTTGTGCAAGTGCATAGCGAGCTAATCGTTTTCCGGCTGATTTGCTAATCAACTCAAGCTGTTACGACTCAACTCACTCTTTGTGCGGCGCGGGTTGCTGTTGGGTAAGGCAGTGGATATTGCCGCCCCCCAGTAACAGTTCGCGGCCCGGCACCATCACCACTTCATGCTGCGGAAACAGGTTCTGCAGAATTTCCCGGGCCGGGGCGTCCATCGGGTCGTCGAAACTCGGCGCGATGATGCCGCCGTTGACGATCAGGAAGTTCACGTAGGAACCGGCCAGACGCACGGACGGGTTACGCTCCTGCGTACCGTCCACCGGATCGACCCCGGCGCACTCTTCTTCGGTCGCATACAGCGGGCCCGGAATCGGCATTTTGTGCACCGTGAACGAGCGCCCCTTGGCATCGGTGCTGTTTTGCAGCACGTTCATCGCCGCCTGGCAGCGCGGGTAGTTCGGATCCTGCGGATCGTCGGTCCACGCCAGCAATACTTCGCCCGGACGCACATAGCAGCAGAAGTTATCCACATGGCCGTCGGTTTCATCGTTGAACAGACCGTCCGGCAGCCAGATGATCTTATCCACAGCCAGGTTGGCGCTCAGCACCGCTTCGATTTCTTCGCGGCCCAGATGCGGATTGCGATTGCGGTTGAGCAGGCATTCTTCGGTGGTGATCAGCGTGCCTTCGCCGTCGACGTGAATCGAACCGCCTTCGAGCACAAAACCTTCAGTGCGGTAACGCGGGCTGCGTTCGATCTCGAGGATCTTGCCACCGACCTGCGAATCACGGTTCCACGGCGAGTACAGGCCACCGTCGAAACCGCCCCAGGCATTGAAGTCCCAGTTCACACCGCGCACTTCACCGCTGTTGTTGATGACGAAGGTCGGACCGCTGTCGCGCACCCAGGCGTCATCGCTGGACATCTCGACCACGCGGATGTTGGGCACGTCGAGGCGGGCGCGGGCGTTTTCATACTGGCCGGCGGAAACGGCAACGGTCACCGGTTCGAAACGGGCAATGGCTTTGGCCACGGCTGCGTGTGCGGCTTGCGCCGGCTTGCCGCCCAGACGCCAGTTGTCCGGGCGCTCGGGCCAGATCATCCAGGTTTGCGTTTGCGGCGCCCACTCGGCCGGCATGTAGAAGCCATCGGCGCGCGGGGTACTTTTCAAGGTGGTCATCGGGATCAGGACTCCAGGGAACCGTCGAGGGTTTTCAACGCGCCGTACAGATTCGGCCGGCGGTCACGGAACGAACCCCACGCGCTGCGAATATGTTCGAGCTCGTCGAGGTTGAAAGTGTGCACAAGAATACCTTCTTCGGTTTTATTCAGCTCCTGCACTTTTTCGCCGAACTGGTTGGCGATGAACGAAGAGCCATAGAACGTGATGTCGTAGCCGTCCTGTTCTTCGTTGCCGATGCGGTTACTGGCGATCAACGGCATCAGGTTGGCACCGGCATGCCCCTGCTGCACACGCTGCCAGTGATCACGCGACGAAATGGTTTTGTCGTGCGGTTCACTACCAATAGCCGTTGGATAGAAGAGGATTTCCGCACCTTGCAGCGCCATGCTGCGCGCAGCCTCTGGAAACCACTGATCCCAGCAGATGCCCACGCCGATCTTCGCGTAGCGGGTGTTCCACACCTTGAAACCGGTGTCGCCCGGGTTGAAGTAATACTTCTCGTGGTAACCCGGGCCGTCCGGAATGTGGCTTTTGCGATAAATCCCGAGGTTGCTGCCGTCGGCATCGAGGATCGCAATGCTGTTGAAACGCGCACGGCCGGCACGCTCGTAGAAGCTGATCGGCAATACCACTTGCAGCTCTTTGGCGACCTTCTGGAAATGCTTGATCGCAACGTTCTCTTCTACGGTCGTGGCCAGTTGCAGATAGTCCGGATTCGGCTTCTGGCAGAAGTACGGCGCCTCGAACAGCTCCTGGATCAGGATGATCTGCGCGCCTTTGGCGGCGGCTTCGCGCACCAGTTTTTCGGCGGTTTCGAGGTTGGCTTCCAGATCCCACGAACAGGCCATCTGCGTGGCGGCGACGGTAACGATACGGCTCATGAATCCTCTCCGGGCAAGTGCTTTGACGGTCGAGAATTCGACCGAAAGAAAAAACGCGCGCACCGGAATGAGATCGCATGCCGGAGCAATGGCGACTTTATAACCGATAAATATCGACTTTAGAAGCCAATAGAATGCCGCTCATCGACATTTACGCAATTAAAGTCGATATAAATCGAATTTAAGCCTGAAATAAATGTGGGAGCGGGCTTGCCCGCGAAAGCACTGGATCAGTCACCAAACAGGCCGACTGACACACCGCGTTCGCGAGCAATCCCGCTCCCACAGGGAGGATCTGCAGCGTTTACAAGCCTTCAGCGAGGACCCGATCAAGCATGTCGACGAAGAAATCCACGCTCTGACGTGAAGTCACCATCGGCGGTTTGATCTTGAGGACGTTGAGGTAGTCGCCGGTCGGTTGCATGAAAATCCCCAGTTCACGCAGGCGATCACACAGCCGCGCGGTTTCCTCGGTTGCCGGTTCCAGCGTCTCGCGGTGACGGACCAACTCCAGCCCCAGATAAAACCCGGAACCATGCACCGCGCCCACCAGCGGATGTTTATCGATCAACGCTTCGAGCCGTGCCTTGAAATGGCCACCGACCGTCCGGGCGTTTTCCCAGAGTTTTTCTTCTTCCATTACATCGAGCACTGCCATGCCGATCTGGCAACTCACCGGGCTGCCACCGGCCGAGGAGAAGAAATAACCTTCCGCTTCCAGCGCTTCAGCGATGTCCCGACGCGTGATCACCGCGCCCAGTGGCTGGCCGTTACCCATGCCCTTGGCCATGCAGATGATGTCCGGCACGACGCCCTGTTCTTCGAAGCCCCAGAAGAAATGGCCCATGCGCCCGTAACCGACCTGCACCTCATCGGCGATGCACACTCCACCACGGGCTCGCACCAGTGCATAGACCTGTTTCAGATAACCCGGTGGCAGCGAGATACCGCCGGCATTGCCGTACACCGGCTCGCAGATGAACCCGGCCAATTGGCGTTGTTGCCCGGCAATTTTCTCAAGCTGATGTTCGACGCTGCGCACGTAGTCAGGGGCTGAATCGAGGCCGCGGAATTCACCGCGATAGACGTTCGGCGCGGTCACCGGATGAACCCAGTCCGGACGACTTTCCAGGGCCTTCGGGTTGTCGGCAATCGAGGTCGACACGGCATCGGCACCGACCGTCCAGCCGTGGTAACCCTCCAGCACGCTGAGTATGTCGCGCCCACCGCTGTAGGCCCACGCCAGACGAATCGCGAGGTCATTGGCCTCGCTGCCGCTGTTGACCAGAAACACCCGATCCATGCCCTCCGGTGCCAGTTTCAGCAAGCGCTCGGAAAACTCGGCGACCGCCGCGTAGTTGAACCGGGAGTTGGTATTGAGCAGCGACCATTGCCGGCTCGCCACCGCCGCCATGCGCGGATGGCCATGCCCCAGCACCGCGACATTATTGAGCATGTCGAGGTAAGAGCGGCCCTGCATGTCGATCAGGTGATTGCGCCAGCCGCGCTCGATGCGCGGCGGGTCGACGTAATAGTGTTTTTGCGTGCGGGCGAAACTGGCGTCACGCCGCGCCAGCAGGGTTTTCGCATCCAGCTCCGGCTCGGCATCACAGGCCAGCCCGAGCAACGCGGCCGGCGACGGACACAATGCCTGCCACGCCGCCGCCCGGGCCGGCGTGCAGAACAGCGGGGCCGCCAGCTGCGCACCGCGACACAACTGCACGAGCAACGGGCCACTGACCGCGCCCAGCACCTGCCCCTTGACCAGCGCTGCGCCGCTTTGCAGCGAGGGCGTGACACCCCACAAGCGCACGCTGAGTTGCGGGCCGTCCAGCTGCAGTGCTCCCCCGGCCGTTTGATGCAACACACCGGCAAACGGCGATTCCACCGCAGTGCCGTTCGGTACACGCAACTCGACATGCAACGGGAAAGTGTCCGGTTCGTCGGCACTGTCAGGGCGGGTGCGCGACAAACGGTATTGCCCGTAACGGCTTGCCGCCAGGCCATGGGCCGTCGCCGCTTCCGTCAGCAACCGCTGGTCAATACCGTCCTGTTCCCAGTTACCCGCTTCGAAATGCGGGCTCAGCACTCCCAGATCGATCAGCGCGAATTCCCGCCCGACCAGGCCCGGCAACAACGGCGCAAAACCTTCACTGTCGATAACCGGCAAGGCCTGGCCGACGGCGCTGAGGATCGCCGCCTCCATCAGCGCCAGCGGTACCGAAGTGGCGACGTGGAAGATTTCCCACTCATGGACAAGGTTGTCGCGGCTGTAATGGTTGCCGGGGTCGATGCTGACCTGCTGTTCGCCACTGAGCACCAGCACCGCCGCGCGGGCCACGATCAAGGGCCACAACGCCTGAAGTTCTTCGTGTTGCAGCGGATTGACCGCGTGATAGGCCTGAACCGCCGGCAAGATGACAAAAGGATCGCCACCGGCGTGATGCAATAGCGCGGCGCAGGTCACCGACAGATCGGTGATGCGCCAGGTGCGCACCAGATCGCCGAAGTCGATCACCCCCTGCAATTGCCAGTGCCGCTGCGCATCGCGCTGCCAGACGGCGTTGTCGTCAGTGATGTCCATGTGGATCGCCTGCACCGGCAGCTTGTCCTGCAATGGCTGCAGTCGGCGTTCGGCCTGTTCGGCGGCGTCGGCGATCAGGGCACGCTGCGATTCGTCCTTGATCACCGGCAACAAATGACTGATCAACGCACTGGCGTGGCGGGCGTCCCATTGCAGCGTGCGCGCCAGCCCCGGATGGTCGAACCCGGCCAGCGCCAGATCCATCTCGCCGCAGAGCCGGCCAAACCCGGCCACCACGTCCTGCCCCAAATGATCGAGATGGGTCAGCGGCTGGCCTTCGATGTAGTCCAGCAGGCGCACATGGACCGCTTCGCCACCGGCTTCCAGCGTCAGCAGATCCTGACCGTCATTGGCTGCAATCACCCGTGGCACATTCACCGCAGAATGCGCCGCGAGGTAGTTGAGGCCGGCATGCTGCGCCTGCAACTCCACGAGGGCGTAATCGCCCCGGCAGATTTTCAGGACGAAGCGCCCGCGCGCGCTGTCCACACGAAAATTAAGATCCTGCTGGCTACCGAGGGGGTGCAGCGTACCGCTGAGCCCGTAATGGTCTGCCAGCCATTGTCGGGCCTGCTCCTGAGAAACCTGCGGGCTGGGCAGACTGGCGCGATGGATCAACGTGGCGAGCGGCATGAAACGACCCCTGAAATTTTATTAGACGCCTATATCGCCATTGCTTCGGCAGATGCGCAACCCCCGCCCTTGCGGCAAGACACAAGTACTTGCGCGGGAACACTCGCGCCCTTTGGCACTTTGCGCAAGAATGGCGCCCATTCACCCCTTTCACTGGAAAACTTCATGAATGTAATCACCACCGAACTGCCCGGTGTTCTGATCATCGAACCCAAGGTATTTGGTGACGAGCGCGGCTTTTTTTACGAGAGCTTCAATGCCAGGGCTTTCCAGGAACTGACCGGGCTGACCCCGCACTTCGTTCAGGACAACCATTCGCGCTCGGAGAAAGGTGTCCTGCGGGGCCTGCATTACCAACTGGAAAACACTCAGGGCAAACTGGTGCGGGTCACGGCTGGTGAGGTACTGGATGTTGCCGTGGACATCCGTCGCAGCTCACCGCACTTCGGCCAGTGGGTGGCGGTTCGTCTGTCTGCCGCCAACCACCGTCAGATGTGGGTCCCGGAAGGTTTTGCGCATGGCTTCGTGGTCCTGAGCGAGTTCGCCGAATTCCTCTACAAGACCACCGACTTCTACACGCCTGCAGCCGAACGAAGCATTCGCTGGGACGACCCGGACCTGGCCATCGACTGGCAACTCGACGAAGCGCCGAAACTGTCGGTAAAGGATCAGGCAGCGGTGTTCTTCAAGGACGCTGACGTCTTTTCCTGAGCGTGGGCATAATGCGCCTGTCATTACAGGCGCATCCGGCACATGAAACCATCTCTCCCCCGCAGACCCCGCTGGCGCAGCCTCGCCCTGCTGGCCCTGTGCCTGGCGCCGCTGCTGTGGCCGCTGGAGCATCTGGCCGAGCGTTATTACCGCAGCGAACTCGCCGGACAAAACCGCCAGACCCTCGATCTCTACGTCGCCAACCTGCTGGGCACCCTGCACCGCTATGAAGTGCTGCCGCAGATTCTCGGCGACCTGCCGGCCCTGCGCGCCGTACTCGGAGCGCCGGACGACGGCGTCACCCAGGGCAATGCCAATCGCCTGCTGAAAAACATCGCCGCCCAGACCGGCGCCGAAGTCATGTACCTGATGGACACCAGCGGCCAGACACTGGCGGCGTCGAACTGGGACAAGCACGACAGTTTCGTCGGGCGCAATTTCTCGTTTCGTCCGTATTTCAGCGAAGCCATGGCCGGGCGTCTGGGGCGTTTCTTCGGCCTCGGCACGACCTCGGCCAAACGTGGTTACTTCTTCGCCGCCGCCGTGCGCAACGGCGAAAAGATCATCGGCGTACTGGTGATCAAGGTCGACCTCGACCACACCGAAAGCCTCTGGGGCAAAACCCCGGAACAACTGCTGGTAACCGACCATAACGGGGTAGTCATCCTGACCTCGCGTCCTGAATGGCGCTTTCGCTCCACGCGCGTCCTGAGCGATACCGAGCGCTCGGCTATCACGGCCATTCAACCGTACCCGACCCGCGAGCCGCGCCCGCTGAATCTCAGCCCTGACGCGTGGCTGACGCAAACCCATGACATCGCCGAAACCGGCTGGAGCGTGAGCATTCTCGCCCCGCGCACGCTGATCGACCGCCCGGTGCGCACGGTGGTCGCCATCGGGGGGGCGACGCTGTTGGTGGTGATGCTGTTGCTCGGTTTGATGATGCAACGCCGCCGGCATTATCTGGAACGCATCGCCTTCGAAGCCAAGGCCCGCCGCGAACTGGAAGGCCGGGTCGCCGAGCGCACCAGCGATCTGGAAGGCCTCAACCGCCGCCTGAAGCAGGAAGTGCTCGAGCGCGAACAGGCGCAACAGGAATTGGTGCGTGCGCAGGACGATCTGGTCCAGGCCGGCAAACTGTCGGCGCTGGGCACGATGTCGGCGAGTATCAGCCACGAACTCAATCAACCGCTGGCGGCGATCCGCAGCTACGCCGAGAACGCCGAAGTGCTGCTCGATCATCAGCGCACCGACGATGCTCGCGGCAATCTCAAACTGATCAGCGAACTGACCGGACGCATGGCCTCGATCATCGCCCACCTGCGCGCCTTCGCCCGCCGCGACCGGCATGCCCCGGAAAGCGTGGCGCTGCAACCGGCACTGGACGATGCACTGGCGCTACTCGCCAAACGCCGCCGAAGCATGGAAGTCGAACTGATCCGCGACCTGCCCGCCGCCACCCTGTGGGTCGAAGCCGGGGAAACCCGCCTGCGCCAGGTGCTCGGCAACCTGCTGGCCAACGCCCTCGATGCGCTGACCGAAAAAGGCCCGCCGCGCAAACTGTGGCTGAGTGCCGAATCCACCGCCGACGGCGTCAATCTGTACATTCGCGACAACGGCCCGGGGTTCTGCATGGAAGCCCTCGGTCGCGCCAGCGAGCCCTTCTACACCACCAAGACCCGCACCCAGGGCCTTGGGCTGGGGCTGGCGATCTGTGAAACCCTGATGCGCGCCTTCGGTGGTGAACTGTCGTTCGCCAACCACAAGCAAGGTGGCGCCTTGATTACCCTGCGACTGCGCGCCGGCGCACCCGGGGTCAGCCTGCAACCGTCCGAGGATCGAAGTGCATGACCATCGACAATCGCATTCAGGTGGTGTTGATCGACGACGATCCGCACTTGCGTCAGGCCCTTGGCCAGACACTGGATCTGGCCGGCCTGAAAATCCTGCCACTGGCCGAAGCCAAAGGCCTGGCCGGGCAGCTTGAACGCGACTGGCCAGGCGTGGTGGTCAGCGACATTCGCATGCCCGGCATGGACGGCCTGGAACTGTTGAGCGAGCTGCACGCGCAGGACCCTGAGTTACCCGTGCTGTTGATCACCGGCCACGGCGACGTGCCGTTGGCGGTGCAGGCGATGCGCGCCGGTGCCTATGATTTCCTGGAAAAACCGTTCGCCAGCGATGCGCTGCTCGACAGCGTGCGCCGCGCCCTGGCCCTGCGCCGCCTGGTGCTGGACAACCGCAGCCTGCGCCTGGCCCTCAGCGACCGCAATGAACTGAGCGCACGACTGGTCGGCCACTCGGCCCCCATGTTGCGCCTGCGCGAACAGATCGGCGCACTGGCCGCAACCAAGGCCGACGTGCTGATTCTCGGCGAAACCGGCGCCGGCAAAGAAGTCGTCGCCCGTGCGTTGCACGACCTGTCGAGCCGGCGCAACGGCCCGTTCGTGGCGATCAATGCCGGGGCACTGGCCGAGTCGGTGGTCGAGAGCGAACTGTTCGGCCACGAACCCGGTGCGTTCACTGGCGCGCAGAAACGCCGGATCGGCAAATTCGAATTCGCCAACGGCGGCACGCTGTTCCTCGATGAAATCGAAAGCATGAGCATGGATGTGCAGGTGAAGTTACTGCGCATGCTGCAAGAGCGCGTGGTCGAACGCCTGGGCGGCAATCAGCTGATCCCGCTGGACATCCGCGTCATCGCCGCGACCAAGGAAGACCTGCGCCAGGCCGCTGATCAGGGTCGATTCCGTGCCGACTTGTATTACCGCCTCAACGTCGCACCGCTGCGCATTCCGCCGTTGCGCGAACGCGGTGAAGACGCGCTGGTGCTGTTCCAGCATTACGCCGATGAAGCCAGCGCCCGCCACGGTCTGCCCCCCCACGAACTGCAGCCGGCACAACGTGCCTTGCTGCTGCGGCACACCTGGCCGGGCAACGTCCGTGAATTGCAGAACGCTGCCGAACGTTTCGCCCTCGGCCTGGAGCTGGCGCTGGACAACGGTGGCACCGATGGCGGTGGCAGCGCCGTGGAGGTCATCAGCGGCGGCCTGAGCGAGCAAGTGGAAAACTTCGAGAAATCGTTGATCGCCGCTGAGCTGGCCCGCGCTCACAGTTCGGTGCGCAGCCTCGCCGAAGCCCTGGGCATTCCGCGCAAGACCCTGCACGACAAACTGCGCAAGCACGGGTTGAATTTCGCCGACAGTAATGCCCACGGAGACGAAGCCGAATGAACCGCGACAGCCGCTATCTGGAATCGGTGCTGCATCACGACATTCCGCTGACCCGCGAGATGGGACTCAAGGTACTCGACTGGCGCGAGCAACAGTTGAGTCTGCACTTGCCGCTGGAGCCGAACGTCAATCACAAGAGCACCATGTTCGGCGGCAGCCTCTACTGCGGCGCGGTGCTGGCGGGCTGGGGCTGGCTGCATTTGCGCCTGAAGGAGGAAGGCATCGAAGACGGGCACATCGTGATTCAGGAAGGCCAGATCAGTTATCCAGTGCCGGTCACCGGTGATGCCACGGCGATTTGCCCGGCACCGGAAGCGCTGGTCTGGAAGAAGTTTTTGGCGATGTATCAGCGCTATGGGCGCGCACGGTTGACGCTCAATACGCGGATCGTCAACGCGGGAAGTGATGAGGATGCTGTGACATTTACCGGGCAGTACGTTTTGCACCGTTAAAGATCAAAGTCCCCTCACCCTGGCCCTCTCCCGGAGGGAGAGGGGACTGACCGAGAGGTCTTGCGTCAGACATCGACCTGAAAGATCGGCAGCGATTATGGATTCAGTAAAGCTGGCTCAAGCCGGTGAATCTCTCCAACATCCCCCAATCGGCCCCCTCTCCCTCCGGGAGAGGGCTGGGGTGAGGTGCCTTGCGTCAGACATCGACCTGAAAGATCGGCAGCGATTATGGATTCAGTAAAGCCGGCTCAAGTCGGTGAATCTCTCCAGCATCCCCCAATCGGCCACCTCTCCCTCCGGGAGAGGGCTGGGGTGAGGTGTCTTGCGTCAGACATCGACCTGAAAGATCGGCAGCGATTATGGATTCAGTAAAACTGGCTCAAGCTGGTGAACCTCTCCAACATCCCCCAATCGGCCCCCTCTCCCTCCGGGAGAGGGCTGGGGTGAGGTGTCTTGCGTCAGACATCGACCTGAAAGATCGGCAGCGATTATGGATTCAGTAAAGCTGGCTCAAGCCGGTGAATCTCTCCAGCATCCACCAATCGGCCCCCTCTCCCTCCGGGAGAGGGCTGGGGTGAGGGGAATCGAGAGTCCGCCCACTTACCCCCGAGCCAGCTCCAGCAATCTGGAACGCCACGCCGCTTTCGCCGGCAGCGCAAGAAAGAATTCATTGAGCAGCGATTCCCGCGCGGGATAACAGAACGCTTCGCCCTGCAGATCCAGCACCTCGCCGCCGGCACCCTCAAGCACGCCCTGTGCCGCTGCGGTGTCCCATTGCGACGTCGGCGCCAGGCGCGGGTAGCAATCCGCCGCGCCTTCGGCCAGCAGGCAAAACTTCAACGAACTGCCGATATTCGCCAGTTGCAGCTCGCCCAGGCTCGCACTCAACCCGGCCAGCAACCGCTCTTGCTCAGGGCTCGAATGCCGACGACTGGCGACCACCGTAAAGGCCTCGCCCGGCCCTGGTACATCGCGCACCTGAATCGACACCGGCGTCCCATCCTTGTCGCAACGCCAGGCACCCAGCCCGGCGCCGCCGACGTAGAAGCGACCATTGGTCGGCATCGACACCACGCCAAACACCACGCGACCGTTTTCGATCAGCGCGATGTTGACGGTGAATTCTTCGCTGCCGCTGATGAACTCCTTGGTCCCATCCAGCGGATCGACCAGCCACCAGCGCTGCCATCCGGCGCGCACGGCTTGCGGAATATCGGCGTCCTCTTCGGACAACACCGGAATGTCCGGATCGAGCGCCGTCAGCCCGGCGACGATCAGATGATGCGCCGCCAGATCCGCAGCGGTCACCGGCGAATCATCGGACTTGGCACTGACTTCAACGCCGACGCGCCAGAACGGCAAAATCGCCTCGCCGGCCTGCAAGGCGAGTTCGACCACCGGCGCCATCAATGGATGGGGAAAATTCATCGACACCTCACTCATGACGTAAAGTACCCGCGCTGCGTCAACAGATCACGGGTCAGATAAAGCGCGGCCAGCGCGCGGCCTTCGGAGAATTGCGGGTTTTGCGCCAGCGCCGACAGTTCACGCAGATTGATCTTGTCGACGCGCATCGGCTCGGGCTCATCACCCTCCAGACGCTCTTCGTACAGATCGGTGGCAAGCACCACCTGGATTTTCTGGCTCATGTAACCGGGCGACAATGACAGCTCGGTCAGGTGCTCCAGTTGGCGTGCGCCGAAACCGGCCTCTTCCTTGAGCTCACGCTCGGCCGCCGCCAGCACATCCTCACCCGGTTCGATCAAGCCTTTGGGCAGCGACAATTCGTATTCGTCAGTGCCGCCGCAATATTCTTCGACCAGCACCGCGTGTTCGGCATCGAGCATCGCCACAATCATCACCGCGCCGTAGCCCGCACCTTTGCCGACCAAACGCTCGTAGGTACGCTCCACACCATTGGAGAAACGCAGCTTCAGTTCTTCGACACAAAACAGGCGACTGGTGGCGACGATCTCGCGGGCAAGTACGGTGGGTTTCTGGCGCATGCAAAGCTCCTTGGCGTGAACGCGCTACTATAACGCGGCTTTCCCGATTGTTTATGTCGGATATCTTTCTACCGCTCGAGACGTTGCCATGCCTTCTTTACCGTGGTCTGACATTGATACCGTTCTGCTGGACATGGACGGTACGTTGCTGGATCTGCACTTCGACAATCATTTCTGGCTGGAACACCTGCCCCAGCGTTACGCCGACCTGCACGGGGTGAGCCGGACGATGGCCGAGATGGAATTGCAGCCGCTGTTCGAACGCCACGCCGGCCAGTTGCAATGGTATTGCCTGGATTTCTGGAGTGCCGAGCTGAAACTATCGGTGCGTGAACTGAAGTTGGAAACCGCGCATTTGATCGCGTTGCGCCCGGATGCCGACACCTTTCTGCAAGCGATCAAAAACGCTGGCAAGCGGGTGATCATGATCACCAACGCCCACCGTGATTCGCTGTCGCTGAAACTGGAACGGATCGAGCTGGCGCCGTATTTCGAACGGCTGATCAGCTCCCACGATTACGGTTTCCCCAAGGAAAATCCGCAGTTCTGGGATGCCTTGCAGGCAGATATCGACTTTGATCCGGCACGCAGCCTGTTTATCGACGATACGTTGCCGATTCTGCGCAGTGCGCGGCGTTTTGGCGTGGCGCATCTGCTGGCGGTCAAGGAGCCGGACAGCCGCAAAGGGCCGAAGGACACCGCCGAGTTTGCGGCGGTCGAGGATTACCGCGACCTGATCTCAGGCTTGTAAATCCATTGTGGCGATGAAGCTTGCTCCCTCTGGGGGCCGTTGCGCGGCCCAACGGGAGCAAGCGTCCTCGCCACAAAGGTTTGGCTTTACTTCGGAATACGAAGCTTCTGTCCTGGATAAATCTTGTTCACATCCTTGAGCATCGGTTTGTTGGCTTCGAAGATTTTCTGGTATTGGTTGGCGTTGCCGTAAACCCGCAACGAGATCGCACTGAGCGTGTCACCGGCCTTCACTTCGACAAACTCGGCGGCCACGACCACCGGCCCGGTCACGGTGATCTGGTCCTCCACACTGCCGATACCGGCAATGTTACCCACGGCCAGCAAAATCTTTTCCTTTTCCTCCTGGCTCGCCACTTCACCGGTGACCGTGACCTTGTCACCGTCGACGGTGGCCTGCACATTCGGATTGCCCAGCCCGACCTTGCTGATGTGTTCCTTCAACTGCTCGCTGGCATTGGCATTACCCGGGGTCAGCAGATCAATCAGCTTCTCGCCGGCTTCTTTCACAAAGCTCAACAGACTCATAGCGCACACTCCTTGATTGGGGATCCAGACGTTCAAGCCTAGACCACATCAGCCACACCCGGTTCCAGGCCGACCAATGACCCTGGCCCCGCGCAAGCGCTAGAATCGCCACCCCTGCCAACACTCACCGGAGCGAAGATGGACATCAAACAGCTGAAATTCCTCATCGCCCTCGACGAAACCCGCCACTTCGGCCAGGCCGCCGCCCGCTGCCACATCACGCAACCGACGTTGTCGATGCGTCTACGCAGCCTTGAAGAAGAGCTCGACCTGCCGCTGGTCAATCGCGGTCAGCGCTTTGAGGGTTTTACCGCGCCGGGCGAGCGAGTGCTGGCGTGGGCGCGTTCCGTGATGGCGGCTTACGACGGACTGCAGGCGGAAGCGGCGGCGTGTCGCGGCAACCTCATCGGCACGTTGCGGCTGGGTGTCGTGCCGCTGTCGAGTTTTGATCCGCTGCCACTGATGCAACGTTTGCATGCGGCGCACCCGAACCTGCGTTTCGAAATGTCGGCGCTGAGTTCCGAGCAGATCCTCGAACACCTGGCGAACAACCGCATCGACCTCGGTGTGTCCTACCTCGATCGCCTGGATCATGAACGTTTCGAATCACTGGCTTTCAGCGAGACCCGCATGGGGCTGCTGTATGACCAGCGCAGTTTTTCCTTCGGCGAGGCAGCGTTGAGTTGGGAAGCGTTGATCGAACTGCCGCTGGGCATGCTGACCAGCGGGATGCATTTTCGTCAGTCCATCGACCACAATTTCCACAGCCGTGGCCTGACCCCGCAGCCACTGTTACAAACCGATGCCGTCCATCAATTGTTACAGGCTGTGCACGGCGGCTTTTGCTGCGCGATCATGCCGCTGGACGGTGGCCTGGAAAAACTCACCGATCACCTGCGCCTGCAACCGATTGAAAACGCCCAGACCCTCGCCCCAATGGGCCTGATCATGCGCCGTGGCGCCCCGCGTTCAGCGCTGGCCGAGGCCTGTTTCGCGCTGTATCAGAAATCACCGGCAAGCACTTGATCGACGACATCTATCAATAGATCGACAGTAGCGATTAGACGCGACAAGTTGCCGCGCCTAGTCTTAACGTTGATCAATCCGTTGGTGATGCCATGAACGCCAAGCGCCCAGCCTGCGCGGCGCCTGCTCTCGAAACGCCCGCGCCCGCCGCCAGCCAGACGTACAGTTACAGCGATCTACCCCTTGTGGAATCGGCCAGCACCGCGCTGGCCGAGGAAGTCGCGTTGGCGATCGCCTACAACGGCATCAGCCAGGCGGTGATGCTGGTGACACCGACGGATCTGGAAGACTTCATCGTCGGCTTCAGCCTCGGCAGCGGCATCATCGAGGACGCCAGCGATATCTATGACCTGCAACTGAGCGGCGCCGGCTCGGCGCAATATGCGCAAGTGACCATTGCCAACCGCGCCTTCTGGAACCTCAAGCAACAGCGTCGGCAACTGGCCGGTACCAGCGGTTGCGGGCTCTGCGGCGTTGAAGCGGTCGAGCAGGCCTTGCCCGACCTGAAGGTGCTACCCGGTGCACCGCTGCCACCCATTGAATGGCTCGACGGCTTGCGTCAGCGCATCAGTGCGTTTCAACCGTTGGGCCAGCACTGCGGCGCCGTGCACGCGGCGGTGTTCATGAATGCCCGCGGCGAATTGCTGCTCGGCCGCGAAGACATCGGCCGGCACAACGCCCTCGACAAATTGATCGGCGGCTTGATCCGCCAGAAGTTATCCACAGACGGCGGCCTGGCGATCGTCACCAGCCGTTGCAGCCTCGAATTGATCCAGAAAGTTTTGCGCGCCGGCATCCAGACCCTGGTCAGCCTGTCCGCACCCACGGGCCTCGCCGTGCAATGGGCCCGTCGACATAACCTCAATCTCATCCACCTGCCGCAGAAAAGTGCGCCGCGGGTGTATAGCCCCGCGATGGAGAATCAAGCGTGAGCCAACATCATCAAGCCGACCAGAAACCTGTCCCGCGCTACAAGCCTTATAAAGGTGCCGCCGGCGGCTGGGGTGCCCTGATCAGTGTGGCCCAGGCCTGGTTGACCAGCGACAACGCGCTGAAAAACCTGCGCATGATGCTCAAAACCAACCAGAACGGCGGTTTCGACTGCCCGGGCTGCGCCTGGGGCGATTCGCCGGAAAGCGGCATGGTCAAGTTCTGCGAGAACGGCGCCAAAGCGGTGAACTGGGAAGCAACCAAGCGTCGCGTGGATGCGAAATTCTTCGCCAAACACAGCGTGACCTCGTTGCTGGAACAGAGTGACTACTGGCTGGAGTATCAGGGTCGCCTGACCGAACCGATGGTCTACGACGCCGAGACCGATCGCTACAAGCCGATCAGTTGGGACGACGCCTACGCGCTGATTGCCAAACACCTGCAAGGCTTGCCGAGCCCGGATCTGGCCGAGTTCTACACCTCCGGTCGCGCCAGCAACGAAGCGGCGTATCTGTACCAGCTGTTCGTGCGCGCCTACGGCACCAACAACTTCCCCGACTGTTCGAACATGTGCCACGAGGCCAGCGGTGTGGCACTGGCGCAAAGCGTTGGCGTCGGTAAGGGCACCGTGACCTTCGACGACTTCGAACACGCCGACGCGATTTTCGTCTGGGGCCAGAACCCCGGCACCAACCACCCGCGAATGCTCGAACCGCTGCGTGAAGCGGTGAAACGGGGCGCACAGGTGGTCTGCATCAATCCGCTGAAAGAGCGCGGTCTGGAGCGTTTCCAGCACCCGCAGCATCCGCTCGAAATGCTCACCAACGGCGACAAGCCGACCAACACCGCGTATTTCCGTCCGGCGCTGGGCGGTGACATGGCGGTCCTGCGCGGCATGGCCAAATTCCTCCTGCAGTGGGAACGCGACGCACAGAAAACCGGCGCACCGGCGGTGTTCGACCATGACTTCCTCAACGCCCACAGTGCCAACGTGCTGGAGTATCTCGGGGTCGTCGATGACACACCATGGGAACAGATCGTCGCGCAATCCGGCCTGACCCTGGTCGAGATCGAGCAAGCCGCACGCATGTATGCCAAAGGCAAGAACGTGATCATGTGCTGGGCAATGGGTATCACCCAGCATCGCCATTCGGTGCCGACCATCCAGGAAATCGCCAACCTGATGCTGCTGCGCGGCAACATCGGCAAGCCGGGCGCCGGCCTGTGCCCGGTGCGTGGCCACAGCAACGTGCAGGGCGACCGCACGATGGGTATCAATGAACGGCCACCGGTGGCGTTCCTCGATTCACTGGAGCGGCGTTTCCAGTTCAAGGTGCCGCGCCACAACGGGCACAACGTGGTCGAGGCGATCCATGCGATGGCCGAAGGCCGCGCGAAAGTCTTCATCGGTCTGGGCGGCAACTTTGCCCAAGCGACGCCGGACAGCCCGCGCACGTTCCAGGCGCTGAGCAATTGCGACCTGACCGTGCAGATCAGCACCAAACTCAATCGCAGCCACCTGGCCCACGGCAAGGACGCGCTGATCCTGCCGTGCCTCGGTCGTACCGACATCGACATCCAGACCGAAGGGCCGCAAGCGGTCACCGTGGAAGACTCATTCAGCATGGTCCACGCCTCCAATGGCCAGTTGCAGCCGCTGTCGAACCAGATGCGTTCGGAGCCGGCGATCATTGCCGGCATTGCCGCCGCCACACTGGGCAGCAAACCGGTGGACTGGCACTGGCTGGCGGCCGACTACGGGCGTATTCGCGAGCTGATCGCCGACACCATCCCGAACTTCAAAGACTTCAATGAGAAGATCAAGAACCCGGGGGGGTTCTACCTTGGCAACAGCGCCGGCGCGCGCAAGTGGAACACACCGTCGGGCCGCGCCAACTTCCGCGCGAACCTGCTGCCGAAAGACCTTGTCCACGAACGCACGCGTGCCACCGGGCAACTGCCGGACCTGATCCTGCAGTCGATGCGCTCTCACGACCAGTACAACACCACGATTTATGGTCTCGACGACCGTTATCGCGGGGTCAAAGGCCAGCGTGATGTGCTGTTCGTCAACGAGGCCGACATCATTCGCCTGGGCTTCCGTCCGGGGCAGAAAGCCGACATCGTCTCGCTGTGGGACGACGGTCGCGAGCGCCGGGTGAAGGGCTTCACCTTACTGGCGTTTGATATTCCTGCAGGTCAGGCGGCGGCTTACTATCCGGAAGTGAATCCGCTGGTGCCGCTGGAAAGCACCGGGGATGGCAGCCATACACCGACGTCGAAATTCATTGCGATCCGGCTGGAAGCGGCGAGTGAGAGCGGGTTGATCATGGCCAAGTCCGCTTGATGCGGGGTCAGCACCATTGCTATCGCGAGCAGGCTCACTCCTACAGTTGAACGTGTTCCATCTCTAGGAACTCGGTCACCGCAGGAGTGAGCCTGCTCGCGATAGCGGTCGCCGATTCAATGCAATTCTTTGTACTGTGCACTTTTCAAACGCCCACAAAAAAGGCCGCTTTTTCACAAAAGCGGCCTGTCCGAAGTAGCTAAAGACCGGCAAAAATCGCTTAAGTTCCGCATACAAAACAGCAACTTGCATAATTGTATACAAGTCGTGTTATTCGTCGGATTTCGATTGTCAGCCTTGTTACACAGCCTCAGGATCGGCGCCGTCATCCCTTTGAGGCTCCTCTATGAAGTTCTCCTCGATTCTCTTGTTGTCCCTTGGCCTGGTCAGTGGCTTCGCTTCTGCCGGAGGCACCACCGAAGCAGGTGTGGGCGGCGCATTGGGCGGGGTTCTTGGCTCGGTCGTCGGTCAGTCTTTAGGCGGCAGCACAGGTTCAACCATTGGCGCAGCCCTGGGCGGCGCGGGTGGCAGTGCGGTCGGCGCCGACAAACGCAGCCGTGGCGAAGCCGCCATTGGCGGTGCGTTGGGCGCGGCCGGCGGTAACGTGGTCGGCCGCAGCATGGGCGGCACCACCGGCAGCCTGATCGGCGCCGCAGCAGGTGGCGGCGCCGGTGGCGCGCTGGGCAACTACATGGGCAACAAGAGCGATGACGACGATCGTCGTTACGACCGTCGCCATGATGATCGTCGCTACTATCGTGACGACCACCGTGGTCGCGGCCATGCCTACGGCCACCGCAAGCATCACAAGTACTATCGCCACCGTTAAGGCGAATGCTTGAACAAAAATCGCAGCCCGAGGGCTGCGATTTTTTTTGCCGTTTACACCACCAGATATTCCAGTGCCTGCCGCAGTTCAGCAGGAATCGGCACAGGCTGGTTGCTCGAACGGTCGACGAACACATGCACGAAGCGCCCGGCCGCGCAGGCCTCGCTTTCGCCGACCTTGAACACTGCCAGCTCGTATTGCACCGAACTGTTGCCCAGCTTGCCGACTCGCAGACCGACTTCGATCAGATCGGGAAACGCGATCGAGGCAAAGTAATCACACGCCGAACTGACCACAAACCCCACCACCTCGCCATCATGAATATCCAGACCACCGACCTGAATCAGGTAGGTGTTCACGGCTGTGTCGAAGAAGCTGTAGTAGGTCACGTTGTTGACGTGACCGTAAGCGTCGTTGTCGTGCCAGCGTGTGGTGATGGGCTGGAAGTGTGGGTAGTCGCTGCGTTGAGGGGTGGACATGGTTGGGCTGACTCTCCTGTTTTTTCAGTGAGGCCGCTTGCCCTCACCCTAGCCCTCTCCCAGAGGGAGAGGGGACTGACCGAGGTGTTTTCTCGAAATACACCGACCTGAACTGTCGAGTCGAACTCGAATGCTGAAACCCACGCAGATCGGCTCCCTTCACCCTCGCCTCCCTTGGGGGAGAGGGCTGGGGTGAAGGAGACCGATTTTCGCCGTAACACTAAGCTTGAGCAAACCCCTTGCCCTGCGCGGCCAACTCGCCAATCAACCGCGCCGGTTTCCACTGATCGCCCTGACGCGTCTCCAGCGCCGAGGTATTGCTCGCCAACAATGCTTCGGGTTTCAACAAGCCATCGAGTTCGCGAAAGATCTTCTGCTTGAGCTCAAGGTTCTCGTACACCGCTTCAATCACCAGATCGACATTACGGATCGCCGCGTAATCCGCCGCTGCACTGACCCGGGCGAGGCGTGCATCGGCTTCAGCCTGATCAATCCGCCCCTGCCGCACGTTGTGTGCGTAAGTGTCGGCTACTGCGGCCAGTGCCTGCTCAAGCATCTGTGGATTGTTATCCACCCATTGCACTGCAACGCCGGCATTGGCCAGGCACATGACAATGCCGCGCCCCATAGTGCCCGCGCCGATCACGGCAGCCTGCTGAATATCGAAGGATGTCTGGCTCATGTTGTTCTCTTGTTGGCGATCCGAAGACAGCCTTCACCATAGTCAGCCAATCACGCTTTTTGAAGTTTATTACCGTGATGATCGACATTCAGCGGATGGATAAACCCCACTCGCGCCAGCGCCTACACAACGATCAGAGGTGTTCCTCAACCCAGCGGCGCACGTCGGCGTAGGGATATTCCTCGAGCGCCGCATACCCGGAGATCGTCCGCGCCTTGAGCCTGGTAAACAGTGGCACACTGATCCCGCACAGAAACCGTGTCAGCCGCTCCGCCGTCGGAACACTGCCTGCGTGTTGTTCATGCTTGTGGATAAAATCACCGCACAGCGCCGGGAAACTTTTATCCACAAGCGATGGCAACTGCGGTGGCGCCGGCAGACGCGCGATGTGGCCATGACACACTGAACAATGCCCGCACCGCTCGGGCGCCTGGTGATCACCGAAGTACTCGGCCAGGCGATACCCCAGGCAACGCTCGGTCGAGAACAGTTCCAGCATCGCGTGTATCCGCGCCACTTCGGCTTGTTCGTGGCGAGTGAAGTAAGCATGCAGCTCACCGCTCAAAACAGCGCTGTCGAAGTCACTCTGCAGCACGCTGTAGACTTCGGTCATCTGCTTGCTTTCAAGTTCGATCCAGCCCTTTTCCTGAAAGTAATCCAGGGCCTTCACCACCCGACTGCGCTCAGCGGAATACTGCGTGTACATTGCCTCGAAATTCACGGTCGCCCAGGTACGTGCACGGCTTGAGGTGTGGATGATCGCCGCGACAAAGTCCCTGCGCTCGCCCTCAAAGCGCTCGAGCAATGCCTCAGGCTCCAGCAGGTATTTGAAACGGTACTCGGCGTAATAGGCGTAGCGCGGAGCGATCAACCCACGCAGCTCCAGCTGCACCAGCAAAGTCTTGAGCGGCAACGCGCGGATGTTGCTCTGATCCGCCAGCGGTCCGAGCAGAAATTCCCACTGCCCCTCAGGCACCGATGCGTGCAATTCATCGAGCACATACCGAATACCCTCACGCTCCGGCGTGTCGCCGTAAACGAAGTTTTCCAGCACGTTGAGGCTGTCGCGATTGGCCAGCACCAGACAATCCGAGGGCTGCCCGTCGCGCCCTGCCCGACCGATTTCCTGGCTGTAGTTTTCGATGGATTTGGGCAAGTCGAAATGCACCACCTGGCGGATGTCGCTCTTGTCGATGCCCATGCCGAACGCAATGGTCGCGACAATGCAATTGGACTGCCCGGCCATGAAGCGTTTCTGGATGGCTTCACGCTGATCATTGGGCAACCCGGCGTGATAGGCCTCGGCCTGTATGCCATTTCGTACAAGGTGTTCGGCGACGTGCTCGGCGGTTTTCTGCAGGGTGACGTAGACGATGCCCGGCTGCCCCTGCCGCTCGGTCATCCATTCCACCAGGCGCCGGCGCTTGTCCTGAGCGCGCACCGGTTCCACCAGCAGGTTGAGATTGGGCCGATAGAAACCGGTGGTCACCACGTCCTCGGCGGCAATGGCGAATCTGGCCTGCATGTCGGCGATGACTTTCGGCGTAGCGGTGGCCGTCAGCAGCAGGGCTTGGGGAATGTTGAACTGGCGCTGATAGTCCGGCAGCTTGAGGTAGTCGGGACGGAAATTGTGGCCCCATTCCGAGATGCAGTGCGCCTCGTCCACCACCAGCAACGAGATCGGCACCTGCTGCAGGAAGTTGCGAAATCGCTCGTTTTTCAGGCGCTCGACCGAGACCATCAGAATCTTCAGCTCACCGGAGCGAGCACGAGCCATGACGTCATTGGCGTCGTCGCGGCTCTGTGCCGAATCGATGCTGCCTGCCGGGATGCCGTGGCGTTGCAGGAACGCCAGTTGATCCTGCATCAGCGCCAGCAACGGTGAAACCACCAGCGTCAGATGCGGCAGCAGCACTGCCGACACTTGATAACACAGGGATTTGCCCGAGCCGGTGGGGAAAATCGCCGCCGCCGAGCGCCCGGCCAATACAGCGCTGATGGCCTGCTCCTGACCGGGTCGAAACTGTGGATAACCGAAAACCTGTTCCAGGGTGTTGTGCATTCGCTGTCACTCCTTTGACCGCTGCCATGCCAACAGCCTAGCGGGCGATCGCAGCGAGTCGAGAAAAGGTCGGGGGGCAAACCAATACGGAATGATACAGCCCCGGACGCCCGGTCACAGACTGAAACAAACGGCCCGATTTGTTTATCGCGGTGTTTTCCGGCACCGCGCTAACGTGCCCGCTTCACTCTCCACATAACGCCAGGACGGCGATATGTACGCAACCTCACAAAGGAATGACCATGTCGAACACACTGAAATTGCCCCTCGCCCTCTTCATCGCGTCGCTGTTGCTGAGCGGATGCATGCCGTTTCCCGGTGACGCTCCGGAACTCGCCATTTTCGTGGCAAAGGATGGCGCGTCCCTGGGCTGATTGAGTCAGGGCCGCAACACCGCCACACGCAACTGCTCGTTCAGGATCTGCTCATGCACACGCTGGCTGTTGCTCACCCACAGTGTATGGGCAGGGCTGATATCGCCGGTGAACGCTGCCGCCAGTTGCCGCAAGTCCGCGACGCTGCGCACCCTTGGACAAAACACTTGCTCGTCGCAATCGAGGCTGGCAGTGCGATAGGTACTCAGCAAGCGATCCCACAAGTTGTCGCGCACCCGTCTGATCGATTTGAGCTGCACCTGCGCCACACCCAGCCGCTGCTTGAGCCCTGACTCGTCCAGAGCCTCGCTGGCCAGCAACGCCTTGCCAAACATCAGCACTTCGGCACGCGAGGCTGTGTCGACATTCGCCTGACTGGTGAGAGCATCCGGCCAACCGGTTCGATCCAGCTGACTCGACACTGGAGAATTGCCCAACTCAGCGGCAATCACCAAGTGAAAACCACTGACCCACAGCCATACGATCGAGGCCACTCGTAGCCACTGCATACCTAATTCCCTTTAAGCGCGTATCGGACGTTTGGAAATGTCCTACAGATTCTGGCGCGCACCTTACAGCGCTTTTTGGCGAAGTGCCTGAGAAAACCGTAGGAAAATTCTCGCCTAAGGGTTTTGCCTTGAGAACCCCATGAAAATGCGTAGGGCAAATGCCCAAACCTCGGAAAAACCCCTACGAAACCTGTCCATTTTGGCCGTCTTGTTTCGCTCTAGGGCGCCCTTCTATAGTGGTCACAGAGGCTGAAGCTACCGATCGGCCGACCTGAGCGAGCCTGTTCAAATATCAGGCGAAGCAACGGTGAAAAGCCTGTCAACGCTTCATCCGGTTCCTGCAAAACACAACGCTATGTCGCCTTTCGCACCAGGGTTGCTCATACCTATAGTCGTGACGGTCGCTGCCAAATCAGCGGCTCGGGCCTGGTCACTCGAATGGAACGTGCATAAGCGTCCGCTGTATGTCGCCGGTATTCAATTGCCTGCAGTTTTTATGGCGGCTTTGTTTGGGACACCTTCATTTGAGGATCAAGAACATTGAAAACATGGAATCAATTCACGACCGATCGCTACCGTCCGCTCGAATCCAACCTCACCGACACCAAGCCTCTGGTCATCGACACAGCCGCCAATCCACAAGACATCCTCGAATGCGCCGTGCAGCGCCTGCGTGCTTCAAGCGACCTGCTACGCACCCTCTACTGCCTCAACTTCAAACAGGCCGATGTCGAAGACATCCCGCACATCACCCACGCTCTATATCTGCTGACGCAGGATGGCTGTGACCTGCTGCAGGTTGCGCAACAGCAAATGCTCAACTGGAAGGCTCCGGCCTGATAACAGGCATTAGTCAGGCTCCCCCCTGAAGCAGCAACTGATCTCGACGAGTTGTTCGAATCAAAGGGAAATTCGCCGCCAACGACCGCCCCTGTACAGAAGAGGCAGAATCGAAATAACACGAGGAATGGCTGCGGCCTCCGACTACAGCATCGTCCAAGCGATCAAAGACCGATGCGTAGAAGTGCTGCGAATAATCCAGGCCCGGCAGCAATAGGCCGTGAAAGCTGGGGGTACTGAGAATGCCCCGCCACTCAAGTGGCTTTATTCTGGCTGTTCAGCTCGAATTCTGCGGGAATAATGGCAGTCCACCTGTGAGCACTTTCCACTCGCCCACAAAAAAGCCGCCCCAAGAGGCGGCTTTCTCATCGCTGCAAACCGATCTTACAACTTAGGACCGGCAGCCTTGATCGCGTCGCTCACTTCGAACTTCTTGAAGTTCTCGATGAACAGACCGGCCAGTGCTTTGGCAGCCTCGTCGTACGCAGCCTTGTCAGCCCAGGTGTTGCGTGGGTTGAGCAGGTTGGTTTCAACGCCCGGTACGGCCAATGGCACGTCGAGGTTGATGGTGTCCAGGTGCTCGGTGGCTGCACCGATCAGCGCGCCGCTCTGGATCGCGGCGATCACTGCGCGAGTGGTCGGGATGTTGAAGCGTTTGCCGACGCCGTAGCCACCGCCGGTCCAGCCGGTGTTGACCAGGTAGACCTTGGAGCCGAAGCCGCGGATACGTTTGATCAGCAGCTCGGCGTATTCGCCAGCCGGACGCGGGAAGAACGGCGCGCCGAAGCAGGTGGAGAAGGTCGACTTGATGCCGCTGCCCGAACCCATTTCAGTCGAGCCCACCAGAGCGGTGTAGCCGGACAGGAAGTGGTAGGCCGCTTGTTCTTCGTTGAGGATCGACACTGGCGGCAGGACGCCGGTCAGGTCGCAGGTCAGGAAGATCACAGCGTTTGGCTCGCCGCCCAGGTTCTTCTCGGAACGCTTGGCAACGTGCTCCAGCGGGTAGGCCGCGCGGCTGTTCTGGGTCAGGCTGACATCGGCGTAGTCGGCGTGCTTGGCGTCGTCGATAACAACGTTTTCCAGCACAGCGCCGTGCTTGATAGCTTTCCAGATGACCGGCTCGTTCTTCTCGGACAGGTCGATGCACTTGGCATAGCAGCCGCCTTCGATGTTGAAGACAACGCCTTCACCCCAACCGTGTTCGTCGTCACCGATCAGGTAACGGCTTTCGTCGGCCGACAGGGTGGTTTTACCAGTGCCCGACAGACCGAAGAACAGGGTCACGTCGCCTTCTTCGCCGATGTTGGCAGCGCAGTGCATTGGCAGCACGTCAGCGGCCGGCAGCAGGAAGTTCTGCACGGAGAACATGGCTTTCTTCATCTCACCGGCGTAACGCATGCCGGCGATCAGCACTTTCTTCTGTGCGAAGTTGAGGATCACGCAACCGTCGGAGTTGGTGCCGTCACGCTCAGGCACGCACTCGAAGTTGGCCACGTTGAGCACTTGCCACTCTTCACGACCGGCCGGGTTGTACTGCGCCGGGTTGATGAACAGGCAACGACCGAACAGGTTCTGCCAGGCAGTCTGAGTGGTCATTTTCACGGCCAGGTAGTGATCTTCGGCCGCGCCTACATGCACGTGGGAAACGAAATGCTCTTGCGCGTTGTTGAATGCTTCTACGCGAGCCCACAGCGCGTCGAACTTGTCGGCCGGGAACTTGCGGTTGATCGGGCCCCAGGCGATAGCGGCCTGGGTGGAAGGCTCTTCAACGATGAAACGGTCAACCGGCGAACGACCGGTGCGGTGACCAGTGCGAACAACCAGAGCGCCGGTATCGGCAAGCTCGCCCTCACCGCGGTTCAGGGCTTCTTTAACCAGATCATCAACACTCAGATCGGTGTACACGGCGTTATTGGCTTGCGTCATGAGGTTCCCCGTCGGCCAGTGGCCGAGTGTGCTCCAAACGTTTTGTAGTAGAAAGTCGTGCACTACTACCGCGAAAAAAGTGGGCCGGATTATGCCAGAAAAGCCCAAAAAGAGTAGGGTCCTCCCGTCGTAACGGCGAAATTCCGTCGTTACGCAGTGAATTTACCTGCGCTGAACCGTTTTAGTGCCGGGTATCTGACGGCGTGTCGACGCCTGCGCCAGCGAACAATTGAGCGATATCGGCTGCGTCGAACAGGTACTGCTGATTGCAGAACTGGCAATCGATCTCGATATTGCCGCCGTTCTCTTGAACCAACTGCTGCGCATCCTCAAGACCCAGACTGACCAGCGCGTTGCCCGAACGCTCGCGTGAGCAGGTGCAACGGAAGCGCAGTTTCTGCACATCGAACAGGCGCACCTGCTCTTCATGGTAGAGGCGATGCAACACGGTTTCGTTGTCCAGGCTCAACAATTCATCGGCGGTCAGCGTGCTCGCCAGTGCGGTGATGTGCTGCCAGCTGGCGGCGCGCTCTTCTTCGTCTTTCAGACGGTCGGCCGGCAGCTGTTGCAGCAGCATCCCGCGCGCACGACGGCCGTCGGCGAACAGCTTGAAGCGCGTGCCGACCTGTTGCGACATGACGAAATAATTGGTGAAGCACTCAGACAAGTTGTCGCCGTCAAGGTCGACGATGCCTTGGTAACGCTGGCCGATCGTCGGGTCGACGGTCAGGGTCAGGTCGCCGCCCGGCATCAGGTCGGCAAGGGTGGCGTCCGGCGCGATCTGCTCGGCGTTGTAACGCGCCAAGCCACGGATCTCGCGCTCGCTGGAGCATTCGATCATCAGTAGCGGAATCGGCCCTTCGGAACGCGCCTGCAGAATCAGCAAGCCGTCGAATTTCAGGGTGCCCACCAGCAACGAGGCGGCCGCCATCAATTCGCCAAGCAGCTGCGCCACCGGCTCCGGGTACGGGTGCTTGGCGAGGACTTCGGCGTAGCTGCGTTCCAGCGCAACCAGTTCGCCGCGCGTGTCGCTGTCATCGAAGATGAAGCGTTGGGTGTAATCGGTATCCGGTAGGTCGGTCATAGGTCTGGGTATCTGAATGTGATGACAAAATGGTTACAAAACGTGAAAATTTCGTTTCTTGGCACTTTTTTTGGTGCCGATGCTTAGCCATGGGAGGCATTTTATGAACAATCCGGGTTTGTTCCAATCAAGGTGGAACCTCGGCCGGCTGGTTCTGTGTAACGTGGTGCCATTGGCACTACTGGCTTTCTGGTTATGGCCTACGGGCCAGATGCTGTGTGTGATTTTCGACGAGTGGCTGTTCCGCTCGCTCAATGCACCGCTGGCCAGCAACCCGATATGGCTCCACATCTGGGCAATTGCAAGCCTGCGCCCGTTTGACATCGTCGTCGGGATCATTCTGCTGACGTTGTTGATCAAGGGTGACTGGGTATTCAAGGCGATTGACGTGCGTCGCGCGTTCTTTGGTTTTTTCTCGATCCTGCTGCTGATGGTGCTCATCCGCGCGCTGTTTTCCAAGTTTGCCGACCACATGGACTGGCAGCACAGCAGCCCGTCGATGGTGCTTGAAGGCGCAGTGCACATCAGCGACTACTTTCCGCATATGGAAAAAACCTGGGAGCTGAAGGACCGTTCGAGCCAGAGCTTTCCCGGTGACCATGCTTCGGTACTGTTGATCTGGGCCCTGTTCATGGGCGTGTTCAGTCGTACGGTTGGCCAGTTCCTGAGCATCTGGGGCCTGGCGCTGTTGTTCATGCTGCCACGCCTGGTGGCAGGCGCGCATTGGGGCCAGGACGATTACATCGGCGGTTTACTGCTGGCGGTGTGGGCATTGGGCTGGGGTTATTACACGCCGTTTGCCTGGCACGCGTCGAATTTCTGGCTGAAGGTGACAGCGCCGATCTTCGCGCTGCTGGGCAAGTTGCCGATGGTTTCGCGGATGAGTGTGGTCTCTTCAGCAAACTGACAGTTTTGCGCACTGCCTTGGGCGAGGGAGGAAGCTTGCTCCCTCGCCACAATCATGCGTCGTTACTGTTCCCACGAAATTTAAACAGGTCTCGCCGCTGCTTCTTGCTCGGCTTGCCGTCGGTGCTCACACCCAGAGAACCGGCCTTGCGCATCGCCGCCGCGGCTTCGCGCTTGGCACTACTCGCCTCGGTCTCTGCGTACAGCGTCTGCGCTTCCGGCGCGCCACGACGCACGATCGACAACGCTTCGACCCGAACCGTGCGCACTTCGAACCCGGTGCGGATCTCGAACTCATCGCCGATTCGCGGCTCCTTGCCCGGTTTGCACCGCTCGCCCCGACAATGCACCTTGCCACTCTCGATCGCCGCTTTGGCCAAGGCACGGGTTTTGTAAAACCGCGCGGCCCACAACCATTTATCGAGACGGACCTTGTCGTCCTCTTCCTGTTTTTGCGCCATATGAATTCCTCGTTCAGCCAGTAGTCGGAACTGTACTACCGATTCTGTCGGGCGCAAGAACCCAGCCCTCCAGATAAACTGAGATCCTGGCCGGTTGACCGGCATGGAGTGATCAAGTGACCAGACTCCCGTCTTCGTTGACCTCGCCCAAAGCGGGTTGCCAGGGTTGCCGGCACAGCGAGCCGCTGGGCTTCGATTTTGCCTTCGCCTATCAGCCCATCGTGGACCTGCGCGAACAGGCGGTCTTCGCCCACGAGGCGCTGGTCCGAGGGACGGCCGGTGAAGGCGCGTTGACGGTGTTAGATCAAGTTACAGAAGACAACCGTTACCGTTTCGATCAGCTCTGCCGGACCCGCGCCATCGAAGGTGCGGCCAGTCTTAATATGCAGACACACTTGTCGATCAACTTCATGCCCAACGCCGTCTATCGTCCAGAGTCATGCATACGCAGCACGCTGGAAGCGGCAAAGAAACACAATTTCCCGATCGACCGGCTGATTTTCGAAACCCTGGAAAGCGAGCACGTAGATAACTATCGCCATTTGACCAATATTCTGCGTGAATACCGCGAATTCGGCTTCAAGACGGCCATCGACGATTTCGGTGCCGGTTTTTCGGGGCTGAATCTGCTGGCTGATTTTCAACCGGATCTGATCAAGCTCGACATGGCGCTGATTCGCGATGTCGATCAAGACCGTGTCCGTCAGGCTATCGTTCGGGGGATTGTCACAATCTGTGCGGAGTTGGACGTTACAGTCATTGCCGAAGGCATAGAGCGCGCCGGCGAACGGGACTTCCTGGCGGATTGCGGAATATTTCTGATGCAGGGGTTCTGGTTCGCCAAGCCTGCATTCAAAGCGTTGGCCCAGGTATCACCTGAGGCGTGGACGCGTTAATTGTTGGTTTTTTCCATTGAAGACATTTGACCATTTGACCGTTGTCGGTCTGCGCGAGTGGGTGGCGCTCCCGGATCTGGGAGTTGCGGGCCTGCGCGCAAAAATCGACACCGGTGCCAGCACCTCCAGCCTGCACGCCACCGACATCGAACCGTTCGAACGCGACGGCGAGAAGTGGGTGCGCTTCACCGCGCACCTCGGCACGGTGGTGCAGTTGCGTCACCGGCGTTGCGAAGCACCGCTGGTCACGCGCAAAACCATTAAAAGCTCCAATGGCCATGCCCAGGTGCGCTACGTGATCAGCACCACCCTGGCCTTGGGCGATCGGGTCTGGCCGGTCGAGTTCACCCTCGCCTGCCGCAAGTCCATGCGCTATCGCCTGTTGCTCGGTTCCAAAGCCCTGATCGATGGCCAGCTGGTGGTCAATCCGGGCATCAAATATGTACAAGACAAGCCGGTGTTCCCGGTATCTACCTCCTCCACAGGTGTTGCATGAAGATCGCTGTGCTGTCGCGGAACCCGCGTCTGTATTCCACCCGCCGTCTGGTCGAAGCCGGAACCGAGCGCGGGCATGAAATGGTCGTGATCGACACCTTGCGCGCCTATATGAACATCGCCAGTCACAAGCCGCAGATCCACTATCGCGGCAAACCGCTGGAAGGCTTCGATGCGGTGATTCCGCGGATCGGGGCGTCGGTGACTTTTTATGGTTGTGCGGTGTTGCGCCAGTTCGAAATGATGGGCGTGTTCCCGCTGAACGAGTCGGTGGCCATCGCCCGTTCGCGGGACAAACTGCGCTCGCTGCAACTGCTGTCACGGCGAGGCATCGGCTTGCCGGTGACCGGGTTTGCTCACTCGCCGGATGACATTCCCGACCTGATCGACATGGTCAACGGCGCGCCACTGGTGATCAAGGTGCTGGAAGGCACCCAAGGCATCGGCGTGGTGCTGTGCGAAACCGCGACGGCGGCGGAGTCGGTGATCGAAGCATTCATGGGCCTGAAGCAGAACATCATGGTCCAGGAATACATCAAGGAAGCCGGCGGTGCGGACATCCGCTGCTTCGTGGTCGGCGACAAGGTGATCGCGGCCATGAAGCGTCAGGCCAAGCCGGGGGAGTTCCGCTCCAACCTGCATCGCGGCGGCAGCGCCAGCCTGATCAAGATCACTCCGGAAGAACGCATGACCGCCTTGCGTGCAGCCAAGGTCATGGGCCTGGCGGTGGCGGGTGTGGATATTCTGCGTTCCAATCACGGGCCGCTGGTGATGGAGGTGAACTCGTCGCCGGGGCTGGAAGGGATCGAGACCACCACGGGCAAGAACGTGGCGGGGATCATCATCGAGCACCTTGAGAAGAACGGCGGGCCGAACATGACCCGCACCAAAGGCAAGGGCTGAAAAGCAGCTTCGAGCGGCGAGTTTCAAGCGACAAGTAAAAAAACACTTTTGCTTGCCGCTTGAAACTCGCCGCTGCTCCTATACCGCATCCCGAGGAAGCATCAACCCCAACGGCAAGCGTACTCGCGCTTCCAGTCCTCCCCCGGAGCGATTGCGCAGCTCGACATTGCCGCCATGCATCGAAGCAATCCGCTTCACAATCGCCAGGCCCAGCCCGGTGCCTTTGCCGCCACGGGCGCGGTCGCCACGGGTGAACGGGTTAAAGATGGCTTCAAGCTCCGCAGGGTCGATGCCCGCGCCACGATCCATCACGCTCAGGACCACGTACGGCGCGCTGGTGTCGCCGGACACATACGCCGCCACCTCAACACTGCCGCCCGCATGGTTCAAGGCGTTGCCGATCAGGTTGTTCAGCAGGCGCTTCATCGAAACCCGCCGCAACGGGAATGGCTGGATCGGCTCCAGACGCAAACGCACCTTCTCTTCATTCTGGTTGTAAGGTGCTGCCACCTCACGCACCAGATCGCTGAGATCCACCTCCTCCACTGACTCATCGCGGCCATCACGAATGAACGCAAGGAACTGGTCGAGAATCGCGTCCATGTCTTCGATGTCGCGCACCATGTCGTCGGTCAGGTCGTTATGATCCCCCATCAACTCCAGCGACAGGCGCAGGCGCGTCAGCGGCGTGCGCAAGTCGTGAGAGACACCGGCCAGCATCAGTTCACGCTCACGTCCCGCCTGTTCGACGTCTTCGGCCATCTGGTTGAAGGCGCGATACACCTCAGTCATTTCACTCGGCGTGTCGCTGATCGGCAGACGTACGCTGCGACCCTGGCCCAGTTGCCGGGCGGCGTACACCAGGCGTTTCAACGGCTGGTTGAGCTGGCTGACGAAAATCCACGCCGAGGCGGTCGACAACAAACCGATGGCAAGGAACCAGCCGAGCACGTTCCAGATTTTCTGACCACGCAGCGGGTGTGGATACAACGGCACTTTCAGCCAGCCATCACCGAGGCTCGGTGCACGCACCCACAGCGCTGGCGGCGAGTGCATGCGTAAACGCACTTCGGTGTCGGCACCGAGCTCAGCCTGCATCTGGCGCTGGTAGATCTCGCTGTACGGCCAGTGCTGTTCGCCTTCCGGCACACCGGCACCGACCACCCGGATCAAGGTCGCGGCATCGGCGATTTTTGCGCGGTTTTCCTCGTCAGCCGCCCAATAGGCGCGCAGCGTCAGGGCGACGCCGTGGCTGTATTGGCGATCCACCAGCACGTCCTCGTTCATCAGCAGATAAACCAGGGTCAGCGCCTTGGAAAACAGCACGACGATGAGCACCAGCCAAAGGGTGCGGGAGAAGAAACTTTGGGGGAACCAGACAGGGGTTTTCATCAATAACCGCTACACACTTGCAGGAGCGAGCAATGCTCGCATATTGCGGATTGCGAGTCTGCGGGAATGGCCGTTCGACCCGCCCCCGGCAGACCCGCTCCTACAAATCACCGATCACTTGGTGGCGGCACCATCCGGCACAAACACGTAACCCACGCCCCAGACAGTCTGGATGTAGCGAGGCTTGGACGGATCGGGTTCGATCATCCGGCGCAGGCGGGAGATCTGCACGTCGATGGAACGCTCCAGCGCATCCCACTCGCGGCCACGGGCCAGGTTCATCAGTTTGTCGCGGGTCAGTGGCTGACGTGCGTTCATCACCAGCGCCTTGAGTACCGCAAACTCACCGGTGGTGAGCATGTGCACTTCATCGCCGCGTTTCAGTTCGCGGGTAGCCAGCGACAACACGTAATCACCGAAGGTGACATTTTCATCTTCGCTGCCCGGTGCGCCCGGGACCGGTGCGGCCTGGCGGCGCAACACCGCTTTGACGCGCGCCATCAGCTCGTCCGGGTTGAACGGCTTGGCCAGGTAATCGTCGGCGCCCAGTTCCAGGCCCTTGATACGGCTCATTTCATCGCCCTTGGCGGTGAGCATGATGATCGGAATCTGGTTGTTCGCGGCCCGCAGACGGCGGCACGCGGTCAGGCCGTCTTCGCCCGGCAGCATCAGGTCGAGGACCACCAGATTGAAGACTTCACGCGACAGCAGACGATCCATCTGCTCGGTGTTCGGTACGGTACGGGCGCGGTAGCCCTTGCTGACGAAAAAACGTTCCAGCAGGCTGCTCAGACCCGGATCGTCGTCAACAATAAGAATTTTTTCGCCTTCAGCATTATTTACAGTGCTGCTCATTGGATGCTCCTTTTAGCTCGGCGCGCATTATGGCGTAGCTGCCGTTATACGCACCGTGTGCATTGTTAGCAGATTTTTCCTTCACTGCCAGAAAACCGGGGTTTATGCCTACAGACTGCTACACCCCCGAATGACAGAACGCTGGTTATAATGCGCGGCGTTTTGTGCCAGGCAACGTCTGAATCGTTACCGCAGGTGGCCGCGATTTTTTCCGGACCGGCGCAGTAATTGTTCGATTTCACGGGTCAATGGGGAGCCTTTTGACCCAGGCAGCGGCAATTTTCTAGCCGCTCAACCAGACTCCGGGCCTTTATTTCCGTGCCTGCGAGCCTGCTTTCACACTATGTCAGGTGGTTTTATGGACAGCATCAACAGCCGCATCGCCGAGGAACTCGGCGTACGCCCGCAACAGGTCGAAGCGGCCGTCGCGCTACTCGATGAAGGCTCTACCGTTCCCTTCATCGCCCGTTACCGGAAAGAAGTCACCGGCAGCCTCGATGACACCCAGCTGCGTCATCTGGAAGAGCGTCTGCGCTACCTGCGAGAACTCGACGAACGGCGCATCAGCATCCTCGCCAGCATCGAGGAGCAAGGCAAACTCACCCCGGCCCTCGAACGCGATATCAAACTCGCCGACACCAAGACCCGCCTCGAAGACTTGTACCTGCCGTACAAGCAAAAGCGCCGCACCAAGGGCCAGATCGCCCTGGAAGCCGGCCTCGGCGAGCTGGCCGACGGCCTGTTCAACGACCCGAATCTGTCCCCGGAAGCCGAAGCCGCACGTTTTGTCGATGCCGAAAAAGGCGTGGCCGATGTGAAGGCAGCGCTCGAAGGCGCCAAGTACATCCTGATGGAGCGCTTCGCCGAAGACGCCAGCCTGCTGGAAAAACTGCGCAACTACCTCAAGCAGGAAGCGACCATCAGCGCTCGCGTGATTGCCGGCAAGGAAGAGGAAGGCGCCAAGTTCCGCGACTACTTCGAGCACGACGAACCGCTGAAAAGCATGCCGTCGCACCGTGCACTGGCGATTTTCCGTGGCCGCAACGAAGGCATTCTCAGCTCCGCGCTGAAAGTCGGCGACGAACTGCCGGGCACCATGCACCCGTGCGAGGGCATGATCGGCCAGCAATTCGGTATCCAGAACCAGAACCGCCCGGCCGACAAATGGCTCGGTGAAGTGGTGCGCTGGACCTGGAAGGTCAAGCTCTACACCCACCTGGAAACCGACCTGCTCGGCGAGCTGCGCGACGGTGCCGAAACCGAGGCGATCAACGTCTTCGCCCACAACCTGCACGACCTGCTGCTGGCCGCGCCGGCCGGTCCGCGCGCCACGCTGGGCCTCGACCCGGGCCTGCGTACCGGTTGCAAGGTCGCCGTGGTCGACTCCACCGGCAAGCTGCTCGATCACGCCACGGTTTACCCGCACGTGCCGCACAACAAGTGGGATCAGACCATCGCCATTCTGGCCGCGCTGTGCGCCAAGCACTCGGTTGACCTGATCGCCATCGGCAACGGCACCGCCAGCCGCGAAACCGACAAGCTGGCCATCGAGCTGATCAAAAAATATCCAGCCATGAAGATGACCAAGGTCATGGTCTCCGAGGCCGGCGCATCGGTGTACTCGGCGTCGGAACTGGCGGCCAAGGAATTCCCGGATCTCGACGTGTCGATCCGTGGTGCAGTATCCATCGCCCGCCGTCTCCAGGATCCACTGGCAGAGCTGGTGAAGATCGACCCGAAATCCATCGGTGTCGGCCAATACCAGCACGACGTCTCGCAGCTGAAACTGGCGCGCGGGCTGGATGCGGTGGTCGAGGACTGCGTGAACGCCGTTGGTGTCGACGTGAACACCGCCTCGGTGGCACTGTTGGCGCGGATCTCCGGCCTCAACGCGACCCTGGCGCAGAACATCGTTGCCCACCGTGACGAACACGGCGCATTCAAAACCCGCGCGGCACTGAAGAAAGTCGCACGTCTGGGCGAAAAAACCTTCGAACAGGCGGCCGGCTTCCTGCGCGTGATGAACGGTGACAACCCGCTGGATTCCTCGGCGGTTCACCCGGAAGCCTATCCGCTGGTGCAACGCATTGCCGCTGAAACCGACCGCGACATTCGCTCGCTGATTGGCGATGCCGCGTTCCTCAAGCGTCTGGATCCGAAGAAATTCACCGACGAAACCTTCGGTCTGCCAACCGTCACCGACATCCTGCAAGAACTGGAAAAACCGGGTCGCGACCCGCGTCCGGAATTCAAGACTGCCGAGTTCCAGGAAGGCGTCGAAGACCTGAAAGACCTGCAACTGGGGATGATCCTCGAGGGCGTCGTGACCAACGTGACCGCGTTCGGCGCATTCGTCGACATCGGCGTGCATCAGGACGGTCTGGTGCACATCTCGGCTCTGTCGGAGAAATTCATCAAGGACCCACGCGAAGCGGTGAAGGCCGGTGACGTGGTGAAAGTGAAGGTCATGGAAGTCGACATCCCGCGCAAACGCGTCGGCCTGTCGATGCGCATGAGCGACACCCCGGGCGAGAAGATCGACGGTGCCCGTGGTTCGCGTCCGGGCTCGGCGCCGCGCCAGTCTTCGGGCAACGCGCCACGCAAGGAATCCGCTCCTGCCGCGCCGGTGAACAATGCGATGGCCTCGCTGTTCGCCAACGCCAAGCAGTTGAAGAAACGCTGATGGAGATTCCGGCCGGGCTCGTCGAGAGCGCGTTTTTCAAGCTGTTGGGCTGCCGCCTGCACAGCCTGGAAACCGGGGTGGCGCAAGTCGCCCTGGTGCTGGAACCGGAACTGCGCAACCGTGGCGGCAAGTTGCACGGTGGCGCGCTGTTCAGTCTGGTCGACATTGCCATGGGGCTGGCCTGTTCCAGCACCCACGGCTTCGATCAGCAGAGCGCGACCATCGAGTGCAAGATCAACTACATCCGCGCCGTATCCGACGGCGAGGTGCTGTGCACGGCCCGGGTGATCCACCCGGGTCGCCGCACATTGGTGGTCGAAGCCGACGTGATGCAGGGCGACAAACTGGTCGCAAAAGCGCAAGGCACGTTCGCTGTCCTGTAGCTACTGGTCATCAATTTGAGTTAATTTCGGCGCTGTGTCTGCGGCGTCGAACTTTTCCGCACGCGCAATAGCCAGATTCAAGGAGTGAAGTTGGCGATCGGCACGGGCCTTTACGGCTCAAAAACCAGGCGAAAACGCCAGTTTCAACTTCACCCTTGTAGACCGTCCTGCCCACCCCCATATTGGGGCGACTGACGCGTGAAGGAATCCAAATTGAGCGAACTTCTCAACCGCCGCCTGGCTCTGCTCGGCGAGCGCGCCAACCTCTCTCTGCTCGAACAGTGCCTTCACGGTATCGAACGTGAATGCCTGCGCGTGACCAGCGAAGGTCGACTGGCGCAAACGCCGCACCCGGAAGCCTTGGGTTCCGCGCTGACCAATGAACAGATCACCACCGACTACTCCGAGTCGCTGCTGGAATTCATCACGCCCGCCCTGCCCGACCCGGCAGACACCCTGGCGAGCCTGGACAAGATTCATCGCTTTGCCTACAGCAAGCTCGGCAACGAGTACCTGTGGAGTCCGTCGATGCCGTGCCCGTTGCCGGCCGAGGAAGACATCCCGATCGCCTATTACGGCACCTCCAACATCGGGCAGCTCAAGTACGTTTATCGCAAGGGCCTGGCCCTGCGCTACGGCAAGACCATGCAGTGCATTGCCGGGATCCACTACAACTTTTCCCTGCCGGAAAAGCTCTGGCCGCTACTGCGCGAAGCCGAAGGTTTCGTCGGCACCGACCGCGATTTCCAGTCATCGTCCTACATCGCGCTGATCCGCAACTTCCGTCGCTACAGCTGGCTGCTGATGTACCTGTTCGGTGCCTCGCCGGCGCTGGATGCAGGTTTCCTGCGCGGTCGTTCGCACCAGTTGGAACAACTGGACCCGGACACCCTGTACCTGCCGTACGCCACCAGCCTGCGCATGAGCGACCTCGGTTACCAGAGCAACGCCCAGGCCGGCCTGACGCCGTGCTACAACGATCTGTCGAGCTACACCGACAGCCTGCGCAAGGCCGTGGCCACGCCGTACCCGCCGTACGTTGAAGTCGGCACGCACAAGGATGGCGAGTGGGTGCAGCTCAACACCAACATCCTGCAGATCGAAAACGAGTACTACTCCAACATCCGCCCGAAACGCGTGACCTACACCGGCGAACGGCCGATCCAGGCGCTGATGGCGCGTGGCATCCAGTACGTCGAAGTGCGTTGCCTGGACATCAACCCGTTCCTGCCGATGGGCATCGACGTCACCGAGTCGCGCTTCCTCGACGCGTTCCTGCTGTACTGCGCGCTGAACGACAGCCCGTTGCTGACCAACACCTCGTGCGGCAATGCCACTTCGAACTTCCTCAGCGTGGTCAAGGAAGGTCGCCGACCGGGCCTGCAATTGCAGCGCGACGGACAGCCGGTCGAGCTGAAGACCTGGGCCGCCGAGTTGCTGGAACAGATCGCGCCGCTGGCCGCCCTGCTCGATCAGAGCCACGGCGGCGATGCGCACAGCAAGGCACTGGATGCGCAACTGGCCAAGGTCAGCGACCCGTCCCTGACCCCGTCGGCGCAAGTGCTGGCGGCGATGGCCGAGCACAAGGAAAGCTTCGCGCAGTTCTCCCTGCGTCAGAGCCAGGCCCATGCCGAGTTCTTCCGCAGCGAGCCGTTGGCGGCGGAAGATCAAGCGAAGTTTGAGGAGCTGGCGCGTTCGTCGCTGGCGGCGCAGGCTGAGCTGGAGCAGAACGAGGTTGGGGATTTCGACGTGTTCGTCGGTTCGTATCAGGCGAGCATTCTGGCGATCAGCAATTAAAAGCCCCTCACCCTAGCCCTCTCCCAGAGGGAGAGGGGACTGACCGGGTTGTTGATGCGAAATACGCCGACCTACGATACCGAGTCGAACTCAGGTCTTGAACATCCCCCAATCTGCTCCCTTTCCCCTCGCCCCTCTGGGGGAGAGGGGACTGACCGGGTTGTTGATGCGAAATGCGCCGACCTACGATACCGAGCCGAACTCAGGTCTTGAACATCCCCCAATCTGCTCCCTTTCCCCTCGCCCGTCTGGGGGAGAGGGGACTGACCGGGTTGTTGATGCGAAGTGCGCCGACCTACGATACCGAGCCGAACTCAGGTCTTGAACATCCCCCAATCTGCTCCCTTTCCCCTCGCCCCCTTGGGGGAGAGGGCTGGGGTGAGGGGGCAAAGATCTAATGTCGAACGAATAACTCCGAAACGCCCACAAACTCCCCCGCTCTTAGATTTTTCCGCTCATAAGCTCATTCTAAAAAGTTATTTATTTTTAGATTCTTAGATCATTTAGTCTCCTTTCACGCCGAACCTCGGTAGCCTGATATGGAGCACTCCCCATGAAACTGAATTTCCCGCTGCGCCTGCTGGCCGTGGCCTCTCTGGCTGCCGCGAGCTTTCTGGCGCAGGCTGCCGACCTCACCGTCGCCTACCAGACCACCGTTGACCCGGCAAAAGTTGCCCAGGCCGACGGTGCTTACGAGAAGGCCACCAAGGCCGACATCAGCTGGCGCAAGTTCGACAACGGCGCCGACATCATCGCCGCCATCGCCTCCGGTGACGTGCAGATCGGTTACCTCGGTTCCAGCCCGCTGACTGCAGCGATCACCCGCAAGGTCCCGGTGGAAACCTTCCTCATCGCCACCCAGATCGGCGCCGCCGAAGCGCTGGTCGCCCGCGACGGTTCCGGCATCAAGAGCCCGCAGGATCTGGTCGGCAAGAAAATCGCCGTGCCGTTCGTGTCCACCGGTCACTACAGCCTGCTCGCGGCGCTCAAGCACTGGAACATCGACCCGTCGAAAGTCACCGTACTCAACCTCGCGCCACCAGCGATCATTGCTGCGTGGAAACGCGGTGACATTGACGCCACTTACGTTTGGGACCCGGCACTCGGCGTCGCCAAGGAAAACGGCAAGGTGCTGATCACCTCCGGCGAACTGGCCAAGTTTGGCGCGCCGACCTTCGATGCGTGGATCGTGCGCAAAGACTTCGCCGAGAAGCACCCGGAAATCGTCAGCGCATTCGCCAAGGTCACCCTCGACGCCTACGCCGACTACCGCAAGGATCCGCAAGCCTGGCTCGCCAACCAGAGCAATGTCGACAAACTGGTGAAGCTCTCCGGCGCCAAGGCCAGCGACATTCCGCTGCTGCTGCAAGGCAACGTCTACCCGCTGGCGGCGGATCAGGTGATCACCCTCGGCGCGCCGACCACCAAGGCCATCACCGACACCGCCGCGTTCCTCAAGGAGCAAGGCAAGGTTGAAGCCGTGCTGCCGGACTACGCGCCGTACGTCAGCGCCAAATACATCACCAACTGATCGGGAGTTAACTGCAATGGCCTTGCTACAGCTGGAGCGCATCAGCGCACAGTATCCCGGCAGCCCGGACCCGGTGCTGGCGGACATTTCCCTGACCCTCGGGCCTCAGCAGTTGCTGGTCGCCCTCGGCCCGTCCGGCAGTGGCAAGACTTCGCTGTTGAACCTGATTGCCGGTTTCGTCGAGCCCAGCGCCGGGCGCATCACCCTCGACGGCGTGCCGGTCAAAGGCCCGAGCGCCGAACGCGGCGTGGTGTTCCAGGACGACGCCCTGCTGCCCTGGCAGGACGTGTTGGCCAACGTCGCTTTTGGTCTGGAACTGGCCGGTGTCGCCAGGGACAAACGCGAAAAGATTGCCCGTGAAATGCTGACGCTGGTCGATCTCACAGGGTTTGATAGCCGCCGTATCTGGCAACTCTCCGGCGGACAGAAACAGCGCGTCGGCCTGGCCCGCGCCCTCGCTGCTGACCCGCGTGTGTTGCTGATGGACGAACCCTTCGGTGCCCTCGACGCCTTCACCCGCGAACAGATGCAGGAGCTGTTGCTGCAAGTCTGGCAGCGCACCGCCAAACCGGTATTCCTGATTACCCACGACATCGAAGAAGCGGTGTTCCTCGCCACTGACCTGATTCTGCTCGCGCCGAATCCGGGGCAGATCGTCGAACGTCTGCACCTGGATTTCGGCCAGCGTTACGCCGCTGGTGAGTCCGCCCGAGCGATCAAGTCCGACCCGCGTTTTATCGAAACCCGCGAGCACGTGCTGAGCAAAGTGTTCTCGCAACGCAGCGCCGTTCAGCGGCAGGAGCGCGCATGAGCAGTTACGACGTTTCCGCTGCGGCGGTGAAACCCCCTTCGGTGGCGATTCCCGTGCGGCGCAGCCTCAGCACGCGCTGGATCAGCCTGCTGACCTTGTTCGCCTTGCTGGTGCTCTGGTGGGCGGTGACCGCCAGCGGTTTGATCGAACCGCTGTTCCTCCCACCACCGTCCGCCGTGCTGCAAAAAGGCTGGCTGCTGGCGACCACCGGCTACATGGATTCAACCCTGTGGCAGCACTTGGGCGCGAGCCTGAGCCGCATTGGCCTGGGCCTCGGTTTTGCGATTCTGACCGCAGTGCCGGTGGGCATTGCCATCGGCGCCAACCGTATCGCCCGTGGCGTGCTCGATCCGCTGATCGAGTTCTACCGACCGATTCCGCCACTGGCTTATCTGCCGCTGATCGTGATCTGGTGCGGCATTGGCGAGTTGTCGAAAGTGCTGCTGATCTACCTGGCGATTTTCGCCCCGATTGCCATCGCGACTGCGACCGGCGTGCGCACTGTAGACCCGGCGAAACTGCGTGCCGCACAGTCGCTCGGCGCCACTCGCGCACAACTGATTCGCCACGTGATTTTGCCCAGCGCCCTGCCGGACATTCTTACCGGTGTGCGCATCGGTCTGGGCGTCGGCTGGTCGACACTGGTCGCCGCCGAATTGATCGCCGCCACCAGTGGTTTGGGCTTCATGGTGCAGTCTGCTGCGCAATTCCTGGTCACCGATGTGGTGGTGCTGGGGATTCTGGTGATTGCCCTGATCGCGTTCGCCATGGAAATGAGCCTGCGCGCCCTGCAACGCCAACTGGTGCCGTGGCACGGCCAGGCGCACTGAAGTCGCCCTTTTAAATCCTTGCAGGAGTGAGCCTGCTCGCGAATGCGGAGTGTCAGGCTATGGCTGTTGTGTATGACAAACCGCTATCGCGAGCAGGCTGGCTCCTACAAAAAGCTCTATCCCCCGAATTCGAAGAGTAAGACCATGAGCAGCCTGACCATCACTCCCTTAAGCTCGGCCCTCGGCGCACAGATCAGCGGCGTCGATGTCAGCCAGCCGTTGAACCTGGAACAGCGCGACGCCATCGAGCAGGCGCTGCTCCAGTATCAAGTGCTGTTCTTCCGCAACCAGCCGATCGAGCCGCCGCAGCAGGCACGCTTCGCCGCGTACTTCGGTGATCTGCACATTCATCCGATCTACCCGAACGTGCCGGAACAGCCGGAAGTGCTGATCCTCGACACCGCCGTCACCGACGTGCGCGACAACGCGATCTGGCACACCGACGTAACCTTCCTGCCGACCCCGGCGATGGGCGCGGTACTCAGCGCCAAGCTGTTGCCGGCGTTTGGCGGCGACACCTTGTGGGCCAGCGGAATTGCCGCGTACGAAGCACTCTCGGCGCCGATGAAAAGCCTGCTAGAAGGGCTGACCGCCACTCACGACTTCACCCGTTCGTTTCCGCTGGAGCGCTACGGCAACACGCCGCAAGCGCTGGCGCAGTGGGAAGAGGCACGCCGCAAGAACCCGCCGCTGTCGCACCCGGTGATCCGCACCCATCCGGTGAGTGGACGCCGTTCGTTGTTCGTCAACGAAGGCTTCACCTCGAAGATCAACGAGCTGTCGGAAACCGAGAGCGAGGCGATTCTGAAGTTCCTGTTCGCCCACGCGACGCGGCCGGAGTTCACCATTCGCTGGCGCTGGCAGAAGGACGACATTGCGTTCTGGGACAACCGCGTGACGCAGCATTACGCGGTAGACGATTACCGCCCGGCGCGGCGGGTGATGCAGCGGGCGACGGTGTTGGGGGATGTGCCGTTTTTTCGCTGAACACTACAGAGGCAACCATCCATCAGTTTGGCTGTATAAAAAAACAGTCATTGCTTCCATAACGAAGAAAAATGGCGTAAAAATCCGCTTACCGATTAGTGAGTGGTAAAACGCATGGTCACAAAAGAAGAAATTCAAAGTTTCATTCGTGCACAAGTGGACAAAGAATTTTTTGATGAGCTTGGGGTTTTGATTCCTCAAACCTTTCAAAAAGCGTTAAAAGAGGTCGAAGATCTCTTAATCCATACTCCTCATGAAGACCTGCGAGGTCACTTGCGCCATTCACTGGTTCAAGAGGCCTTGGCAGGAATGAAACGTTGGAGCCCACTGATAAAATCGACCGATCCCAAGGGGCACAACTATGTCCTGCTTGAGATGGGGAGTCTGCGGATCACCTCAGTCGTGTTGCCTTGGCAGAAAGAAATTCGTACAGCAAAACACCGAACTGAACTGAAAACGCTCAACGAGTCTTTGGCTTCCCCCCAGATGGATTGGATTGACGGCCTCACTCAAACTGTCAACGAACAGTTGATTCATGCGCTTGTCGTAGTCCATGCCCCCCCGCCGCGCTCACAGGATCAATCAGAGCCTTTGGCAATCACAATGGCAGTGCCATATTTCAGTGGCAGAGGCTTCCATATGGATTGCACACTCGAAGACCTTCTTCAGAGCTACTCTGATAATCCGGCCACTGATCAAAAACGAGTTGAACTGGTGACATTGCGAGATAAGATGCGCCGCGCAGAAAAAACTGAAGACCAAATTGATGATGAGCAGAAGTCCGAGAGGTGAAGCATGAGAACTGGAGTCGCAGGCTTCCAATCAGCGCGTCTCAAGCAGTTACGGCTCACGTTTGGTATTACCCAGACCGCTTTGGCTGAAATGGTTGGGCGCGCCTCTGGAAACATCTCTAAATGGGAGAACGGGGTTCAGGTTCCTGAAGCCGATGCTTTCCAACGACTATGTGAGGTATTCGGCGTCAGTGAGAATTGGCTGCTTGAAGAACAAATCGTAACGAGCGAGCGTACACCGTTCTTTTTTCGTTCTCAGGTAAGCGCCACGGCAAACGCCAGGGAAATAGCGGAAGTACGCTTGGAATGGCTTCAAGACGTTTCCTACAAGCTGCAAGAAAGCCTGGAGTTCGTGGCAGTAAATGTTCCTCATCTGGAAGAAAGTAACTGCTTACTGATTTCGGACGAAGAAATCGAGAGAATGGCCAGCGAATGCCGCCAAGCCTGGGGACTTGGGACTGCCCCCATCCCCAATGTCATTCAGACCCTCGAAAACGCAGGTATCGTCTGCACTCGGACCACACTGGGCCATTTGAAAATGGACGGTGTTTCAAATTGGTACGAGTTGGATCAGCGGCCTTACGTCCTCCTTGTAGCTGACAAGGCGAACGGCATACGAAACCGATTCGATGCTGCACATGAATTGGGGCATATCGTTCTACATCGTCATGTATCGAAGGAGCAGTACGAATCGAACTACGATCTGCTTGAGTCGCAGGCTCATCGATTCGCCAGCGCATTCCTGATGCCAGCAGAGAGCTTCCTGAGAGAAATTCGATGGCCTACCTTGGATACTTTGCTAGCGCTGAAACCACGCTGGAAAGTCTCTGTAGGAGCGATGGTTCGTAGATGCCAGGATCTGGAAATAATCAACGAAACCACTACTACGAGACTGTGGAAGGCCAGGTCTGCAAGAGGATGGGTCAAAGGTGAGCCGATGGACGCTGACTTCGACTTTGAAAGGCCTCAGTTGATTGCACGAGGCGTAAAAATGCTCGTGGAAAATAAAGTCCTTTCTCGATCTCAACTCAGACAGTTGCTCGGACTACCGCTACCTACACTGGAAAGCCTATGCAGTTTGGACAAGGGGTACTTCACCCTGCCAGATCAGTCACAGGTGATCGACATGCAACTGAGAAAACGAACCGCAAGAGATTCCTTTTTCAGCGAGGCCGCAGAAGTACTCGGGTTCCCGAGCAAAAAGTAAAACTACAAAAAATTACGGAGAAGCCTCGTCCAGTGAGGTTTCTCCGTAACGACGCGTCAAGTCTTCGAAACCACCTATTCTGCCGTCGAAGGCTTCTCCCAAAGATTGATCCCGCCCTCCTGGGCAAACCGGTCAATCTCCGCCAGCTCTTCAGCACTGAAGCTCAGGTTCTTCAACGCCCCGACGTTCTCGATGATCTGCTCTGGCCGGCTCGCGCCGATCAGTGCCGAGGTCACCCGCGGATCACGCAGGGTCCACGCCAGCGCCAGTTGCGCCAGGCTCTGACCGCGACGCTTGGCAATCTCGTTCAGTGCGCGCACGTGCGCGATGTTCGCCTCGGACAAGTGCGAGGCCTGCAGCGAACCACCACCCGGCCGATTGACCCGCGCATCTTCCGGCACGCCGTTGAGGTACTTGTCGGTCAGCAGACCTTGGGCCAGCGGGGTGAAAGCGATCACGCCGGTACCCAGTTCGTCGGTGGTGTCGAGCAGATCCTTTTCGACCCAGCGATTAAGCAGGTTGTACGCCGGCTGATGAATCAGCAGCGGTACTTTCCACTCTTTGAGCAGCGCGGCGATCTCGCGGGTTTTCACCCCCGAGTACGACGAGATGCCGATGTACAACGCCTTGCCCTGCTGCACGGCAGTGGCGAGGGCGCTGGCGGTTTCTTCCAGCGGGGTGTCCGGGTCGAAACGGTGCGAATAGAAGATATCCACATAATCCAGGCCCAGGCGCTGCAGGCTCTGATCGAGGCTGGCCAGCACGTATTTGCGCGAACCGCCGCCCTGACCATATGGCCCTGGCCACATGTCCCAACCGGCCTTGCTGGAGATGATCAGCTCGTCGCGGTACTGCTTGAAATCTTCACGCAGCAGGCGCCCGAAATTGATCTCGGCGCTACCGTACGGCGGGCCGTAGTTGTTGGCGAGGTCGAAGTGGTTGATCCCCAGGTCGAACGCGGTGCGCAGCAAGGCGCGCTGGGTGTCGATCGGCGTGCTGTCGCCAAAGTTGTGCCACAGGCCCAGCGACAACGCCGGCAGCACCAGACCGCTGCGGCCGACGCGGCGGTAAGGGATGGAGTCATAGCGGTTTTCGGCAGCGGTGTAAGTCATCGAATCCTCTCTTGTCTGTCTTGAATGGGTGTCGACTTCTTCGCGAGCAAGCTCGCTCCCACAGGTAAATGCATTCCAGATGTGGGAGCGAGCTTGCTCGCGAAGGGTGCTACACAAATCTATTGCCGGGTCGGGCAAGGCCCAGGTTCTGGCGCAAGGTCCGGCCCTCATACTCGGTTCTGAACAGGCCACGCCGCTGCAGTTCCGGAACCACGCCATGGGCAAAGTCTTCCAGCCCGCCCGGCAGGTGCGGCACCAGCACATTGAAGCCATCCGCCGCGCCCTGCTCGAACCATTCCTGCAAGCGGTCGGCAATCTGCGCCGGCGTGCCCACCAGGCTGTAATGCCCGCGCCCGCCAGCAATTTTGCGACCGAGTTCGGCGAGGCTCAGGTTCTCCCGACCTGCCAGTTCAGTGAGCAATTTCTGCCGGCTCTGCTGACCGCTTTCCGTCAGTGGCAATTCCGGCAGCGGACCGTCCAACGGGTACTTCGACAAATCGAAGTTGCCCAGCATACGCCCAAGCAAGGCGACGCCAACCTCCGGTTCGACCAATTGCTGAAACGTTTCACATTTTTCCTGCGCCTCGGCTTCCGTTTGCCCGACGACGACAAAGACCCCCGGCATGATTTTCAGCGAATCGGCACTGCGCCCGTACTTCGCCAAGCGGCCTTTGAGGTCGGCGTAAAACGCCTGCGCGCCGGCCAGCGAGGTCTGCGCGGTGAACACCACCTCAGCGGTCTGTGCCGCCAGTTCACGCCCGGTCTCGGAAGAGCCGGCCTGCACGATCACCGGTTGCCCCTGTGGCGAGCGCGCCACGTTCAGCGGGCCTTTGACCCGAAAGTGCTCGCCGACGTGCTCCAGCACATGCAGCTTCGCAGGGTCGTAATACTCACCGCTGGCCTTGTCGCGGTGAAAGGCGTCGTCCTCCCAACTGTCCCAAAGCCCGGTGACCACTTGATGAAATTCCCGCGCGCGGCTGTAGCGCTCGGCGTGGCCGATGTGTGCGTCACGCCCGAAGTTCAGCGCTTCGGCGGCGTTGTCCGAGGTCACCAGATTCCACCCCGCACGTCCGCCGGACAGGTGATCGAGCGAAGCGAATTTACGCGCCACGTGGTACGGCTCGTTGTAGCTGGTGGTCGCTGTGGCGATCAGGCCGATGTGTTCGGTCACCGCACTGAGGGCCGAGAGCAGTGTCAGCGGTTCAAAGTGATCGGAGCGGGCCATGCGACTGGCGATGTTTTGAGTCGGCGCGGCAACGCTGTCGGCAACGAACAACGTGTCGAATCTGGCCGCCTCGGCAATCTGCGCCAGACGCTTGTAGTGAGCGAAATCCAGACCGGCATTGGCCGGCACCTGCGGGTGACGCCACGCGGCGACGTGGTGCCCGGTGGCCATGAGAAACGCGCCGAGTTTCAACTGTCTGCTCATCTCAGAAATCCTTGCGCAGTTGCACGCCGAAGTAGCGCTCGTCATCCCTTGGCACAGCGCGATAGATGTAGCTGCCGCCGCTGGCCAGCAGCGGTGAGTAGGACTTGTCGGCGAGGTTCTTGCCCAGCAGCGCCACGCGCCAGCCATTGCTGTAATCGGCCAGCGCCACGCTGGCGTTCCAGAGGCCGTAGGCGCCCTGTTTGGTGTCGGCGTTCTGGCTGATGTCGTACTGCACCTCGCTCTGCCAGCTGTAGTCGGTGCCGAGTTCGATATCCAGACCGTTTTCCAGTGGAATGGTGTAATCGGCGCGCACGTAACTTTTCCAGTCGGGGCTGAATGGCAGCGGCTTGCCATTGACGTTGCAAGTTGCTGCCGCACCGGCCGGGCAGCTGAACTGGTCGATGCGCGCGCGGGTGTACGCCAGTGCCCCGGAGAACTTCAGTTGCTGGGTTGCCTGTAAGGCGTAATCGAGTTCGACGCCTTCGGTGCTGACGCTGCCGGCATTGATCAGACGCGTCACCACTTGCCCGGCAACGGTGTCGAAAAAGTTCGCCTGGTAGTTGTCGTAGTCGCTGTGGAACACGGCGAGGTTGGTGGTCAGGCGGTTGTTCCAGCTCGTGGCTTTGATACCCGCCTCCCAGGTGTTCGAGGTTTCCGGTTTCAGTGCCTCGGTGTCACGCGGCTGCATGTTGAAGAACACGTTGTACGCCGGGCCTTTGTAGCCGCGCGAGTAGGTCAGGTAGGTGGTGACGGCATCGCTGAGGTCGTACTGCACGCCAAGCCGACCGGACCAGCCGTCCTCATCCACCGAACCTGAACTGCGGGTGGCCGGTTGAATGCCGCTGACCGTGGTCGCCGAGGTGGAGACGCGGCGGTGAGCGTATTCCAGCTCATCGTGGGTGTAGCGCAGGCCGGCGATGCCACGGAAGTCGGAAGTGAAGTTCAGCGTGGTTTCGCCGAACGCGGCGTAGCTGTCGCTGGTGGTGCTGTAGTCGGCAACGCCTCGGTCGGTGCGCGTGGTGGTGGTCAGTGTGCGCTGATAGGTCTCGTCATCCTTGCCATGCATGTAGAACAGGCCGCCGACGTATTCGAGGAATTCGCCCTTCGGCGAGGCCAGGCGCAACTCCTGCGAGTACTGATCGAAGGCCAGGTCGCCCTTGTCGGCGGTGCCGGGAAACGCTGCGGTGATCGTGCTCAGCCGATCGCCGTCCTGATACTGGGTGTTGTCCCAGCCGCGCCACGCGGTGATCGACGTCAGGGTGTAATCGCCCAGTTGCCAGTCGAGCTGGCCGGACAGGCCTTTGTTGGTGTCCTCGACGTGGCTGCGGGTGTCGGTGTTGATGTCACGGTTATGATTGCTGGCCTCGACCGGGCGCAGTGCATTGGCGAACGCCGGGGTCAGCGACTTGCTGACCACGCCGTTGGGGCCGTCGTCGTGGGCCTGCATGTAGTCGGCGATCAGGGTGAAGGTGACGTCATCGTTCGGGGTGAATTCGAGTTTGCCGCGCACCCCGCGATGGTTGTACCCATTGACCTCCTGCCCGTTGTGCTGGTTGTCGACGTTGCCGTCGTAAGTCCCGAACAAGGTGCTGATCGAGCCTTTGAGCGTGTCCGGAATCAGGCTGCCGCCAATGCCGAAACGGGTGCGGCTTTCGTTGCCGCTGTAGTAGGACTGGTCGATGTAGCCGTGAGTCTCGCTGGTCGGCGCCTTGCTGGTGATGTTGAGCACGCCGGCCGAGGCATTCTTGCCGAACAGCGTGCCCTGCGGGCCGCGTAGCACTTCGACGCGTTCCAGATCCAGCAGATCAAGGGTCGATTGACCAGGACGCGCATAGACCACGCCGTCGATCACCGTGGCCACCGTTGGCTCGACGCCGGGCGAGGTGGAAATCGTGCCCACCCCGCGCACGAACAGCGAGGTGTCCTTGTTCGACGCGCCGGTGCGGAAATTCAGCGACGGCACTTGCTGGACGATGCTCGCCACACCGTTGCGGTTATCGCGCTCCAGCTGTTCGCCGTCGATCACCGAGACCGCTACCGGGACCTTTTGCAGCGATTCTTCGCGGCGAGTGGCGGTGACCGTCACCGACTTGAGGGTTGGCTCTTGATCGCTGTCTGCAGCCAGCGCATCGGCCAGCGGCAACGCCGCCAACCCGGTGAAAATCCAGCCTGCAGCGCGAACATATTGCGCCAGTGTGTGTGTCGCCCCAGGAATGTTGTGCATGGTTGCCCGCTCGAAATTAGCCCTGAACCGCTGCCGTTCTGCGACGACAGCGCCTGAATCGGTGTCTTGGGCATTCGCTCGAGCGAGTAGCAGACAGCGCGCCTTGTTAGCGCTACCATCGCCAGTATTGGCAAGCCACACATAGAGCGTCCAATACTGAAAAATTACTTTTATATGCGTTTTGGTTTTTAAGAGGGATCGAGCCTTGAACCAGGAAAAGCCCCGCAAACGCCGTGGCGCCGGACGCGTGACCCTCAATGCAGTGGCACGTGAGGCCGGTGTGTCGGCGATCACCGTGTCGCGCTATTTCAATCAACCGGAATCGGTCTCGCCCGAGCGCCGCGAACGGATTGCGGCGGTGGTTGCCGAGTTGGGTTATGTGCCGAACCTGGTGGCCGGCGGGTTGGCTTCAGCGCGGGGGAAAATCGTCGGCATGGTGATCCCGAACATCTCCGGGCCGATCTTTGCCAACACCATTCAGGGCTTCAGCGACACCCTCAGCCGCCATGGTTATCAGTTGTTGCTGGCGTCGAGTTACTTCAGCACCGAACAGGAAGAAAACGCAGTGCGCGCGTTTCTCGGCTGGTCGCCGGCGGCGTTGGTGCTGACCAGTCACTTCCATAGTGCGGGCACTGAAAAGATGATCGCCGAGGCGGACATTCCGGTGATCGAAACCTGGGATTACCAGCCGGATCGCGAACCGATGCAGATCGGCTTTTCGCATTTTGAAGTCGGAGTGACCGCAGCTCGTTATCTGCACGACAAAGGCTATCGCCGCATTGCCTTCGTGCAGAACAGCGCCCCCGGTGACCTCAGCGCACTGGAACGCCGCGACGGTTACGCCGCCACCGTGCGCGAGTCCGGCCTGGAACCCTGGGTATTCGCCCCCGACGCCGACCGCACGCCGTTCGAGGCCGGCAAACAGGCAATGGAGGCACTGATGAACGCCGCTCCCCGCCCCGACGCCATCATTTTCGCCAATGACAACCTCGCTGCCGGCGGCCTGCTCGCCGGGCAACGCGCCGGCCTCAAGATCCCCGAAGACTGCGCTGTACTCGGCTTCGGTGATTACCCGTTCGCCGAGATGCTGTTGCCGAGCCTGAGCACGATCAAACCGCCGGCACTGGAAATCGGCGTGCTGGCGGCAACGCGGGTTCTGGAAAGCCTGGGGGTGTTGCCGAGTGATGATGTGCAGCGCCTGAATTTATTGCAGTGCAAGGTGATCGAGCGCGAGAGCACCTGATGAAGTTGGCGGGGGCTGGATTGGCTATGCTCTAAAGGGCACCGAGGTGGCCCTGTCGCGACCAGGCTCACTCCTACAAGGAATGCGGTTGGCCAGAGGATTTGTGCGCAGCCGCGTTCACTGCAGGAGTGAGCCTGCTCGCGATAGAGGTCCATCAGGCGATATCCATCTACCAGGCAGAACCCGCCATGCACACCGCCATCATCATTTTCTTCGGCCTGGTCCTGCTCGCCCTGATGCTCTACATCGGCGAGCGTGTTGGCTTCAGTCGGCAGACCATGGCCTACGGCTTCGCCGCGCTGTGGCTGGCGTTGACGGTGATCAATGGCGCAGTGGGGGTGGTGCATGCCGGGCAGTCGCCGGGGTCGGAAATAGCGATTGGCAGTGCGGTGTTCGGGGTGCCGATGGCGGCGATGGTGTTGTTCATGGTGCTGAGCGCCGGGTCGTAAAACGTCCCGGCGCTCGGCTCACGATCAACGCACCAGATGCAGGAACTGCATGTGGCGTTCGTACTGGTCGAGGATGTCGTTGATGATCTGCTCCTTGGTGTAACCCACCAGATCATAGTCCTGACTGCCCTCGCTCAGGTGCACTTCAGCGCGGTAGTAGCGGCGGTTGTTGAGTTGCTTGGACCCCATGCCACCGCGCGCAAACGACGGCGTGAAATAGCCGCGCATCTGCACTTGATAGATGAACGGATGCAACTCGCCATGGCCGATTTCCAGGCTGACGTTGTCATGCGCCGGATCTGGCTGAGTGACCACGTTCAGGCCTTTTTCGACGAACACCGCCGTCACCTCCTCAATCGCCGGGCGCACCGTGGTGTCCATGAAACGGTACACCTCGTCGCGTGACGGGAAGTGCACAGCCTGGCTCAGGCGCTGACGCCAGCCACCCTTGCCACGCCGCGAACCGGACACCGGGGCTAGCGAATGCAGTTGCGCGATCTGTTTCTGCGACTCCAGATAGAACGCCTTGTGCAGGCCCCACATCATCAGCAGCAGGATCAACGAGAACGGCAACGAGGTCAGCACCACCGCCGACTTCAGCGCATCAATGCTGCCGGAGAACAGCAGCGCACTGGTGATCAGCGCTGTCATCGCGCCCCAGAACACCCGCAGCCATTTCGGCCCGTCTTCATCGGGGTTACCGCCCTTGGCCGACAGGGTCGAGAGCACCACAGTGCCGGAGTCGGCCGAAGTGACGAAGAACACAAAGCTGATGAACACCGTCACGGCGATGACGGTCTTGCTCCACGGGTAGGTTTCCAGCAGCAGGTACAGGGTCATCGACGGGTTGTCGATGGCCGACATGCCCAGCGCACTCATGCCGTGATTAAGCACCTGATCCAGCGCGCTGTTGCCGAAGATCGACATCCACGCCAGGGTGAAACCGAGCGGAATCAGCAGCACGCCGAAGACGAATTCACGGATGGTCCGGCCACGGGAAATCCGCGCAATGAACAGGCCCACGAACGGCGACCACGCGATCCACCAGGCCCAGTAGAACACGGTCCAGCCGCCGAGCCAGTCGCTTGGCTTGTCGTAGGCGTAGAGGTCGAAACTCTTCATCGGCAAGGCGCCGAGGTAATCGCCGAGGTTCTGGATCAGGGTGTTGAGCAGGTGCTGGGTAGGGCCGGCGAACAACACGAACAGCAGCAGCGCACAGGCCAGCAGCATGTTGATGTCGGACATGACCCGCACGCCTTTATCGACACCGGAAACGGCAACGATGATCGCCGCGCCCATCATCAGTGTGATCAGGCCGACCTGAATCCACTGGGTATGGGCGATGCCGAACAGGTAGTCCAGTCCGGAGTTGAGGTGCAGCACACCAAAACCCATGTCGGCACCCAGGCCGAACACCGTGGCGATGATGCCGAAGCCATCCACCGCATAGCCGATGGGGCCGTTGATGCGTTTGCCGATCAGCGGGTACAACGCCGAGCGCAGCGCCAGCGGCAGGTTATGCCGGTAGGCAAAGTAAGCCAGGGCCATGCCGACGAAGGCAAACACGCCCCAGCCGTGCAGGCCCCAGTGCAGAAACAGAATCTGCATCGCCTGCCGCGCCGCTTCGGCGGTGCCGGCCTCGCCTTGTGGCGGTTGCAGCATGTGGGTCAGCGGTTCGGAGACGCAAAAGAAAAACAGCGTGATGCTGATCCCGGCAGCGAACAGCATGCCGGCCCAGGACAGGTAACTGAATTCGGGCTCGTCGTGGTCGGCACCGAGTTTGATCTTGCCGTAGCCGGATAACGCGGTGACCACCACGAAGACCAGATACAGCGTCATCGCGAGCATGTAATACCAGCCGACCGTATTGGCCGCCCAGTTTTGTGCCGCCAGCAACCAGGCTCCAGCCTGCTCCGGCATGGCAATGACAACGAGACCAAACAGCAGAATGACCGTCGCGGCGAAGTAGAACACCGGCGGATTCATGCGTACCAGACCGCTGGCGGGGGTGGACGATGCACTCATGAACGGTGCACCTCGAGGGGTTGAAACGTGGCTGAAATGATCGGACTCAGCAAAGGCAAGCCTCCTGTTGTGAGCGGGCAGCGAACCACCGGTTTAACTTGAATGAACGTTCAAGTTAAACATGGATAGGGCGCTAAGGACTAATCGCACGGCCAAGCGGTAGTTTTCCTACGCTAGCTCAAGGAGGGGTATGACGCTGGTTTGAGGGGATTGGTTCACTGGAGAATTGGCTGAATGCCATTATCCCGATTCGGTCTGAAAACCATTCGCGAGCAAGCTCGCTCCCACATTCGAATTGCATTCCATTGTGGGAGCGAGCTTGCTCGCGAAGAGCTCAGCAACCGCGAAGCAAATTCCAGAAGCCTACTTCTGCGTCCCGTCATCATGCTGCAGATTGGCCTGGGTCAGATTGCACCCCGCCGGCACACTGCGGGTCAGCCAGACGTTGCCGCCGATGGTCGAGCCCTTGCCAATGGTGATCCGCCCGAGAATCGTCGCCCCGGCGTAAATCACCACGTCGTCCTCGACAATCGGATGGCGTGGATGGCCCTTCTGCAACTGCCCGTCTTCATCTGCCGGGAAGCGCTTGGCGCCCAGGGTTACCGCCTGATAGATCCGCACGCGTTCGCCAATGATCGCGGTCTCGCCGATCACCACACCCGTGCCGTGGTCGATGAAGAAACTGCGGCCAATCTGCGCGCCCGGGTGAATGTCGATACCCGTCGCTGAATGCGCGATTTCCGCACTGATCCGCGCCAGCAGCGGCAGCCCGGCGCGATACAAATGGTGCGCCAGACGATGGTGGATCACCGCCAGAATTCCCGGATAGCACAGCAGCACTTCATCGACGCTGCGCGCCGCCGGGTCGCCGTGATAGGCCGCCAATACGTCGGTGTCGAGCAACGCGCGCAGGTCCGGCAAGGCCAGGGCGAAGTCCTGAATAATGCGGATCGCCTGCTGCTCCACGTCGCGGTCATCCTGCGCGCTGTGCCGGGCGACGTAGCGCAACTCCAGCCGGGCTTGCGCCAACAGCGCATTCAGCGCCGTGTCGAGGGTGTGACCGACGTAGAAGTCTTCACTCTCCTCACGCAAATCCACCGGCCCCAGGCGCATCGGGAACAATGCGCCACACAGCGCCTCAAGAATCTCCGCCATCGCCGCGCGGGACGGCAACTCGCGGCCACCTTGCTCGCCGGAGGCCCGGCCATTTTGTGCACGCCACTGATCCCGCGCACTGCGCAGTTGGCTGACGATGGTCTGCAGTTGCCAATGGCTGGAACGCTCGCTCACGGTAAAGACTCCTCACGGGCGGCCGGACGGTCTGGCCGCGTTGACGGCGACTACTTTACGGCAAGGCCACGATGACGAATTAAGAACCGATAGTGCTGGCCTAAGCACGTTTGGCTATAAGCGATTGACGGTTGCCCCGGTAAAACCGCGTGCCTATAGTCCTTCCATCTTCCTCCGCCAGTACGGAACCATGTCCACACAACCGATCAAACACCAGCTGGAACGCTTCAACCGCCTCGACCTGCTCGGTCAACCGACCCCACTGGAAAAACTCGAACGCCTGTCCGCCTGGCTCGGGCGCGACGTGTACATCAAGCGCGATGATTTGACGCCGCTGGCCATGGGCGGCAACAAGCTGCGCAAACTCGAATACCTCGCCGCCGATGCCCTCGCCCAAGGCGCCGACACGCTGATCACCGCGGGCGCCCTGCAATCGAACCACGTGCGCCAGACTGCGGCACTGGCGGCGAAACTCGGCCTCGGTTGCGTGGCCCTGCTGGAAAATCCGCTGGGCACCGACGACGGCAACTACACCGGTAATGGCAATCGCCTGCTGCTGGATCTGTTCGACACCAAGGTCGAGCTGGTCGACAACCTCGACAACGCCGACGAACAACTGGCCGCCCTCGCGGTGCGCCTGCGCAGCAACGGCAAGAAACCATATCTGGTGCCAATCGGCGGCTCCAATGCCCTCGGTGCGCTGGGCTACGTGCGGGCCGGCCTGGAACTGGCCGAACAGATCAAAGACACCGGCCTCGATTTCGCCGCCGTGGTGCTGGCCTCGGGCAGCGCCGGAACTCATAGCGGGCTGGCGCTGGCATTGAGCGAAGCCTTGCCGCAACTACCGGTAATCGGCGTGACCGTTTCGCGCAGCGAAGAAGATCAACGCCCGAAAGTGCAGGGGCTGGCCGAGCGCACGGCGGACCTGTTAGGCGTGAAATTGCCAGAGAACTTCAAGGTCGAGTTGTGGGACGAATACTTCGGCCCGCGTTATGGCGAGCCAAACGCCGGGACCTTGTCGGCGGTGAAGCTGCTGGCAAGCCAGGAAGGCCTGCTGCTCGACCCGGTATACACCGGCAAAGCCATGGCCGGTTTACTGGACGGCATCGGCCGCCAGCGTTTCAACGATGGCCCGATCATATTCCTGCACACCGGCGGCGCCCCGGCATTGTTTGCCTATAAGGATTTTCTGTAACGGAAAGATCAAAAGATCGCAGCCACAGCAGCTCCGAAAGAAATAAGCCCCCCACAAGGACCAAACCAACCAATAGGCCGAGTGTCAGCTCGCCTGCTCTTGATCTTGATCTTCAGGCCCCTTCGGCAGGCTGAGTGGAGGGATTCATCCGGGGGGCAGGCGCGCAGCGCCGTGCGGCGAAGCCGCATACATCGAGAGGAGGTGCAGCGAAGCAAACCGGAGGCGATGCCCCCGGATGGATCCCGGAGCGAAGGAACCCCGAGCCTTAGCGAGCGGGCCGAACGCTGGGGCAAGCCTTTTTTTGCTTACTTTTTTGAGGCGTTTGTCAAAAAAGTGAGTCGCCGTAAGGGCGAAACCGCCAGCCGCCCCCCCAAAAAAAACGGATATACACCCAAACCCCAAAAACATGGTCGGCCCAGAGGCCGCCAAGCCCCAAAACCAATATTCGATTAAGGAATAACAATTTATAGATTAAGTATTTTCAAGTCTAAACAAACCATCATATAGTCTCGCCGCAGGCGAATTTCGCCAGAGACGCATAAGCTGCTTTAGGGCACGATACCGCAGTCGCTCGAATCACAAATTCGCCAACTTTCCTTAAGCGTCTTCCATAAGAAAACACAGGGGCTTGTCATGAATTTTTCCGCACTACGTCGCAATCTGCTGGTAGGTTCGCTGGGCCTTGCACTGAGCGCCGGCCTGATCAGCCAGGCAACAGCCGGTGAACAGCTGCAGCAGATCAAGGACAAAGGCGTTATCAACGTCGGCCTGGAAGGCACTTACCCACCGTTCAGCTTCGTCGACGAGAACGGCAAGCTCTCCGGTTTCGAAGTCGAACTCTCCGAGGCACTGGCGCAGAAGCTGGGCGTCAAAGCCAAGATTCAACCGACCAAGTGGGACGGCATCCTTGCCGCACTGGAGTCCAAGCGCCTGGACGTAGTGGTCAACCAAGTGACCATCTCCGACGAGCGCAAGAAGAAGTATGACTTCTCCGAGCCGTACACCGTTTCCGGGATTCAGGCATTGGTCCTGAAGGACAAGGAAGCTGCACTGAACATCAAGACCGCCGCCGACCTGAAAGGCAAAAAAGTCGGCGTCGGCCTGGGCACCAACTATGAACAGTGGGTCCGCGCCAACGTGCCGGGCGCTGATGTGCGCACCTATGACGATGATCCGACCAAGTTCGCCGACCTGAACAACGGTCGCACCGACGCCATCCTGATCGACCGTCTGGCCGCACTGGAATACGCCAAGAAAGCCCCGAAAACCGTCGCCGCAGGTGAAGCCTTCTCCCGTCAGGAGTCCGGCATTGCCCTGCGCAAAGGCGAGCCGGAACTGCTGGCAGCGGTGAACAAGGCCCTCGACGATCTGCGTGCCGACGGCACTCTGAAGAAACTGTCCGAGAAATACTTCAACGCTGACGTCACGAAATAATGGAAGAAGCTTTCCAACTCGCACTGGATTCCGCGCCCTTCCTGCTCAAGGGCGCGTACTACACAGTCATCCTCAGCCTGGGCGGCATGTTCTTCGGCCTGCTGCTGGGCTTTGGCCTGGCGTTGATGCGCCTGTCGCGCTTCAAACTGGTGAGCTGGATTGCCCGCATCTACGTGTCGTTCTTTCGTGGCACGCCGTTGCTGGTGCAATTGTTCGTGATCTATTACGGCTTGCCGCAAATGGGTCTGGAACTGGATCCGCTGCCGGCGGCCCTGATCGGCTTCTCGCTGAACATGGCCGCTTACGCCTGTGAAATCCTGCGCGCCGCGATCGGTTCGATCGAACGCGGCCAATGGGAAGCGGCTGCGAGCATCGGCATGACCCGTGCGCAGACCCTGCGCCGGGCCATCCTGCCGCAAGCGATGCGCACGGCCTTGCCGCCGCTGGGCAACAGCTTTATTTCACTGGTCAAGGACACGGCACTGGCCGCCACCATTCAGGTGCCGGAGCTGTTCCGTCAGGCGCAGCTGATTACCGCCCGGACGTTCGAAGTCTTCACCATGTATCTTGCCGCCGCGCTGATCTACTGGATTCTGGCCACGGTGCTGTCGCACCTGCAGAACAAGCTGGAAGAGCGGGCCAATCGGCACGACCAGGAGTCCTGACCCCATGATTGTCGTAGAAAAACTGACAAAGCAGTTCAAGGGTCAAGAGGTGCTCAAGGGCATCGATCTTGAGGTCAAGGAAGGCGAAGTCGTGGCCATCATCGGCCCCAGCGGTTCGGGGAAAACCACGTTTCTGCGCTGCCTGAACTTCCTTGAGGAACCCACCAGCGGCCGGATCAAGGTCGGCGCTATCGAAATCGATACCAGCCGCCCACTGAGCCAGCAGCAAAGCCTGGTGCGCACTCTGCGCCAGCACGTGGGCTTCGTGTTCCAGAACTTCAACCTGTTCCCCCATCGCACCGCTCTGGAAAACGTCATCGAAGGGCCGATCGTGGTCAAGAAGATGTCGCGCGAGCAAGCCATTGCCCTGGGCATGAATCTGCTGGCCAAGGTCGGTCTCTCCGGTAAGGAAGACGCTTACCCGCGTCGTCTGTCCGGCGGCCAGCAACAGCGCGTGGCAATTGCCCGGGCGCTGGCGATGGAGCCGGAAGTGATCCTGTTCGACGAGCCGACCTCGGCCCTCGATCCGGAACTGGTCGGTGAAGTACTGGCGACCATCCGCGGCCTTGCCGAGGAGAAACGCACCATGGTGATTGTCACCCATGAAATGGGCTTCGCCCGTGATGTGGCCAACCGTGTGGTGTTTTTCGACAAGGGTGTGATCGTCGAACAGGGTGAAGCCAAAGCGCTGTTTGCCAACCCGAAAGAACAACGCACCCAACAATTCCTCAGCAAGTTCCTCAATCACGCCTGATAACTTTCAACGCATGATTCTTAAACTTCCACGGATGGAAGTTACCTTTACCCCGCCCTCGACAACTTCAAAAAATCTTATAAATCCCGCCTGCCATATGCAGCCTGTTTATATGTTCTGCAAACATTATTGTTCGCGTTCACGCCATTCTTCGCCGAAGGACAACGTTCGAATAAACCTGCGGCAAAACCGGCAGAAACTCCTTGGTTCTGTGGCCCTATTCACTATCGAACCTAGGCATAGGGATTCGTCAGCGTAGGAAATTTCTGAATAATCGGTAATTCACGAATTAACTAACTCACTCTATTGACACCCCCTCCAGCACGTTCTTATCTAGTCACCAACCAGCCTCACTTAGTTAAATAACCCCGTATTCAAACTGAACAAAAGCGCACCGCTTTATTGCCAGTTGATTCACGCTTTTTTGTTCTTTCAGAAACGGACTTCGCTGCAGAATTTCAAGGAGAGAAAACGATGACCCGCACTTCGCATACCCCCGAACTGGCAGCCCCGATTCTGGCGCCAGCGCAAAAAACCGGCATCAATCTGGCCGCAGCGGCCCACCTGCTGGTCAATGTGTCGCCCTACCCCGACATGGATTGCGGCGATCTGATCGAGTTGTTCTGGAACAAATGCTATGTCGCCTCGAAGGTGCTGACCGGCGAAGACGTCGGTGCCGTGGTCAGCCTGCGGGTGCCGGAGAGTTTCATTGCCAATGGCATCGCACGCATTCACTACCGGGTAATGCAGGTCGGCCAGGGGCCGGCGTTGTCGGCGCCGACCCGGGTGCAGGTCAAGCTCGACTGCCCGGGCGGCGAGCCTTCGACGCTGTGCGGCGACGAAAACCAGCAACTGGCACCGGTGACGATCCCCGACACCATTCGCCGCCAGGGCGTGAACCCGAATCAGATCAAACGCGGTGTGCCGCTGACCATCGAGCCTTACCTGAACATGGCCGAGGACGATGCCATCACCTTGCGCTGGGGGGATGTGCGCATGGATCTGGCACCGATTACCACAGCGGATGTCGGGCTGCCGATTCAGGTCTGGGTGCCGCCGGCGGTGATCGTTGAAGCCGGGGAAGATCTGCGGCTGGATGTGACGTATTGCATCCTTGACCGGGTCGGCAACAACTCACGTTGGGCGCCGCCACGGACGTTAAAGATCGGCTGCGTGAATCCTTATCTGAAGGTGCCTCTCAACCCGGAACTCAAGGTCGCCGAATCGCGCACAGACTGAACACACAGCCCTTGTGGCGAGGGCGCTTGTTCCCGCTCGGCTGCGCAGCAGGCGCAAAACCGACACGACGGTTTAGCTGAAGGGAACAGCTGTGCAGGTTTCAGGGGCGCTTCGCAGCCCAGCGCGAGCAAGCTCCCCTGCCACAGAATCGCTCAGCCTCGAAAACCCGTTAACCAATCCGACCATCACCCCTTCTATGCATATTCCTAAAAGTTAGTTTATTTAATATTTATACACGCTTAGGGTATATGAACCGGACCACCGGACATTCTTTCGTTCGCCGCACTTTTGCGGCGTTTTTCATGAGATGTGAGGTAGGTAGTATGGTCCGGAACACAATCACCCCAGTGCAGATCGCCAGGGCATTGCGTGCAGCCAAGGAGCGGCACTGATGTCCAGTCTGGCAGACGCAAACGTCCAGTCGGATCTGGACATCGCCCCGTTGTTGTTGCCCGCGCAGGTCTTGCGCAACGACGCCCAAGCCATCAAGGCCGCCCATGAGCTGGCGCAAGTCGCCCGTGTGCAGGCCGCCAGGCGCGACCGCCAGCGCAAGCTGCCGTGGTCGGAAATCGAACAGTTCACCCGCAGCGGCCTGGGCAGCATCGCCATCCCGCGTGAGTACGGTGGCCCGCAAGTTTCGTTCGTTACCCTGGCCGAAGTGTTCGCGATCATTTCCGCCGCCGATCCGGCGCTGGGACAGATTCCGCAGAACCAGTTCGGCATCCTCAACCTGGTGCTCGGCAGCGCCACTGAGGCGCAGAAAAAGCAGCTGTTCCAGAGTGTTCTGGAAGGTTGGCGCATCGGCAATGCTGGCCCTGAGCGCGGTACGAAAAACACCCTGGAATTGAAGGCGCGCATCACCGCCGATGGCGATGACTACGTGATCAACGGCCAGAAGTTCTATTCCACTGGCGCGCTGTTCGCGCACTGGGTCGCCGTCAAGGCACTCAACGATGACGGCAAGCAAGTGCTGGCCTTCGTCCGTCGTGGCACGCCGGGATTGCGCATCGTTGATGACTGGTCGGGCTTCGGTCAGCGCACCACCGCCAGCGGCACGATCCTGCTGAACAACGTGCGTGTCGAGTCGAGCCTGGTGGTCGACAACTGGAAGATCAACGAAACCCCGAATACTCAAGGCGCCGTCTCGCAGCTCATTCAGGCGGCCATCGACGCCGGCATCGCCCGTGGTGCCATCGACGACGCCATCGAGTTTGTCAAAACCCGTGCCCGGCCGTGGATCGACGCCAAGGTCGAGCGCGCCAGCGATGACCTCTACGTGATCGCCGACATCGGCAAACTGAAAATCGAACTGCACGCCGCCGAAGCGCTGCTGCGCAAGGCCGGGCAGGTACTCGATCAGGTGCACGCTGCGCCACTGACCGCCGAGTCCGCCGCCCGCGCCTCGATTGCCGTGGCCGAAGCCAAAGTGCTGACCACCGAGATCTCGCTGCTGGCCAGTGAAAAACTTTTCGAACTGGCCGGCAGCCGCGCGACCCTCGCCGAATTCAACCTCGACCGCCACTGGCGCAACGCCCGGGTGCACACCCTGCATGACCCGGTGCGCTGGAAGTATCACGCGGTCGGCGCCTATCGCCTGAACGGTACTTTGCCGGCTCGTCACTCCTGGATTTAACGACCGCACACTTTTGACCAGATCTCTGGAGAAACACATGACTTATTCTCACTCCGTCGCGGTCATCACCAGCGATGAGCAAGCCCTGATCGTCGCCAGCGACCTGGCCGAAGATTTCAAACGCGACAGCGCCGTGCGCGACCGTGAACGGCGTCTGCCGCTGCCGGAACTCGACGTGTTTTCCCGCTCCGGCCTCTGGGGCATCAGCGTGCCCAAGGAATACGGCGGCGCCGGCGTATCCAACGTGACCCTGGCCAAAGTCATCGCCCTGATCGCTCAGGCTGACGGCTCGCTCGGGCAGATTCCGCAGAATCATTTCTACGCACTCGAAGTGCTGCGGGTGAACGGCAGTCACGCGCAGAAACAACGGCTGTACGCCGAAGTGCTCGCCGGCCAGCGCTTCGGTAACGCACTGGCGGAACTGGGCACCAAAACCGCCCACGACCGCGTCACCAGCCTCAAGCGCGACGGTGACGGCTATCGCATCAATGGCCGCAAGTTCTACTCGACCGGGGCGATTTACGCCCAGCGTATTCCGACTTCCGTGGTCGATGAAAACGGTGTGCAGCAACTGGCGTTCGTCCCGCGTGACAGCCAGGGCCTGAGCGTGATCGACGACTGGAGCGGCTTCGGCCAGCGCACCACCGGCAGCGGTTCGGTGGTGTTCGAAGACGTCTACGTCGCCGCCGAAGACGTGATCCCGTTCCAGAGTGCCTTCGAGCGTCCGACCACGGTCGGCCCGCTGGCGCAGATCCTTCACGCCGCCATCGACACCGGCATCGCCCGTGCCGCGTATGAGGACGCGCTGCACTTCGTGCGCAGCAAAACTCGTCCGTGGATCGACTCCGGCAACGACAAGGCTACCGAAGACCCGCTGACCCTCAAGAGTTTCGGCCACTTGAGTATTCGCCTGCACGCCACCGAAGCCTTGCTCGAACGCTCCGGCGAATTCCTCGACATCGCGCAGGCAGAGACCACCGCCGAGACCGTCGCGGCGGCGTCGATCGCCGTTGCAGAAGCACGCGCCATCAGCACCGAGATCTCCCTGGCCGCCGGCAGCACCCTGTTCGAACTGGCCGGCAGTCAGGCCACCCTGATCGAGCACGGCCTCGACCGCCACTGGCGCAACGCTCGGGTGCACACCCTGCACGACCCGGTGCGCTGGAAGTATCACGCAGTGGGTAATTACTACCTCAACGATGAAAAGCCGCCGCTGCGGGGCACTATCTGATGAGCAAGAAAAAGATCCTGCTCAACGCGTTCAACATGAACTGCATCGGCCACATCAACCACGGCTTGTGGACGCATCCGCGCGACACCTCGACCCGGTTCAACAGCATTGAATACTGGACCGAACTGGCGCAGTTGCTGGAACGCGGGCTGTTCGACGGGTTGTTCATCGCCGACATCGTCGGGGTGTACGACGTCTATCAGAACTCGGTGAACGTCACGCTCAAAGAGTCGATCCAGCTACCGGTCAACGATCCGCTGCTGCTGGTCTCGGCCATGGCTGCTGTCACCAAAAACCTCGGTTTCGGCCTGACCGCCAACCTCACCTACGAACCGCCGTACCTGTTCGCCCGGCGCATGTCGACGCTCGATCATTTGAGCCGTGGTCGCGTGGGTTGGAACATCGTCACCGGTTACCTCGACAGCGCCGCCAAGGCCATGGGCCTGCGCGAGCAGGTCGAGCATGACCGGCGCTACGACCAGGCCGACGAGTACCTGGAGGTGCTCTACAAACTCTGGGAAGGCAGTTGGGAAAACGGCGCGGTGCTCAATGACCGTGCGCAGCGGATCTACGCCAACCCGGAAAAAGTGCACAAGGTCGAGCACAAGGGCGAGTTCTATCAGGTCGAGGGTTATCACCTCTGCGAGCCATCGCCGCAGCGCACACCGGTGCTGTTCCAGGCTGGAAGTTCCGATCGCGGCTTGCTGTTCGCCGGGCGTCACGCCGAGTGCGTGTTCATCAGCGGCCAGAACAAGCCGTCGACCAAGGTGCAAGTCGACAAGGTCCGCGCCAGCGCGGTCGAGGCCGGGCGCAATCCCGAGGACATCAAGGTGTTCATGGGCCTCAACGTGATTGTCGGCGCCACCGAAGAAGCCGCTTGGGCCAAGCACGCCGAGTACCTGAGTTATGCCAGTGCCGAGGCTGGCGTGGCGCACTTTTCAGCGTCTACCGGCATCGACTTTTCCCAGTACGAAATCGACGAACCGATCCAGTACGTGAAAAGCAACGCCATCCAGTCCGCGACCAAGAACCTGCAGAACAACGACTGGACCCGGCGCAAATTGCTCGACCAGCACGCCCTCGGTGGCCGCTACATCACCGTGGTCGGCTCGCCCGAGCAAGTGGCGGATGAACTGGAGTCGTGGATCGCCGAAACCGGCCTCGACGGCTTCAACCTGACCCGCATCGTCACCCCGGAAAGCTATGTCGATTTCATCGAGCTGGTGATTCCGGAGTTGCAGCGGCGTGGGTCGTACAAGACTGCGTATGACAGCGGCAGCCTGCGCGAGAAGTTGTTTCACGGCGAGGCGCAACTCCCCGAGCAACACACCGCTGCTGCGTACCGGCATTAAAAGCTTCGCGAGCAAGCTCGCTCCCCCATTTGGAATGCATTTCCCTGTGGGAGCGAGCTTGCTCGCGAAGAGGCCCGACCCAACACCACATAATCAATGCACTGACTGGAAAACCATCATGACCAAGAAACGCCTGACCCACCCAGTCAAAGCACTGGCCCTGGCCTTCGGCCTGTTCAGTTCGGCGGTGTTCGCTGCCGACGCTCCACTGAAAATCGGCACCACCGCCGCCTTCGCCATCCCGCTGGAAGCCGCCGTCGAAGAGGCTTCCAGGCAAGGCCTGAAAGTCGAGCTGGTGGAGTTCACCGACTGGATCGCGCCGAACGTCAGCCTCGCCGCCGGCGACATCGACGTGAACTACTTCCAGCACATCCCGTTCCTCGAAAACGCCAAGGCCGCTTCCGGTTTTGACCTGGTGCCGTTCGCCCCGGGGATCATCAACAACGTTGGCCTCTACTCGAAGAAATACAAAAGCTTCGACGAGTTGCCCGAGGGCGCCAGCGTCGCCATCGCCAACGACCCGATCAACAGCGGGCGCGGCCTGCAACTGCTGGCCAAGGCCGGGTTGATCAGCCTGAAACCGGGCGTCGGCTACAAGGCCACCGAAGACGACATCGTCGCCAACCCGAAGAAGATCAAAATCCTCCAGGTCGAAGCCGTGCAACTGGTGCGTGCCTATGACGACGCCGATCTGGTCCAGGGCTACCCTGCCTACATCCGTCTGGCGAAGACCTTCGATGCCGGTTCCGCGCTGCTGTTCGACGGCCTCGACCACAAGGAATACGTGATCCAGTTCGTGATCCAGCCGAAGAGCAAAGATGATCCGCGCCTGATCAAGTTCGTCGATATCTACCAGCACTCGCCGGCCGTGCGCGCCGCGCTGGATAAGGCTCACGGCAAGTTGTACCAGGCCGGTTGGGAAAGCTGAGCATGACGGCCGCGATCCAACGGCGACTGGAAACTCCAGAGCCCAAACATGCTGAAAGAACCGAACTGCACCCCGAGCTGAACCGCGCCCACGTACGCTTCATCGGCCTGGGTAAAACCTACGACGGCCGGCAAGGCCCGGTCGCTGCGCTGCAGGGCATTGATCTGGCGATTCAGCGCGGTGAAGTGTTTGGCATCATCGGCCGCAGCGGCGCCGGCAAGTCATCGTTGATCCGCACGATCAATCGTCTGGAGCAGCCGACGTCGGGGCGGGTACTGATCGACCAGGTCGATATCGGCGAGTTCGATGAGGATCGCCTGGTCAACCTGCGCCGACGCATCGGCATGATCTTCCAGCACTTCAACCTGATGTCGGCCAAGACCGTCTGGCAGAACATCGAACTGCCGCTGAAAGTCGCTGGCGTGCCAAAAGCACAGCGCGAGCAGAAAGTCCGCGAATTGCTTGAACTGGTCGGCCTGCAAGCCAAGCACAAGAGCTACCCGGCGCAGCTGTCCGGCGGACAGAAACAGCGTGTCGGCATCGCCCGGGCATTGGTGCATGACCCGGATATTCTGCTCTGCGACGAAGCCACTTCCGCGCTCGATCCGGAGACCACCCAGTCGATCCTCGGCCTGCTGCGCGAGATCAACCAGCGCCTGGGCCTGACCATCGTATTGATCACCCACGAAATGGCAGTGATCCGCGAAATCTGCGACCGCGTGGTGGTGCTGGAGCACGGGCGCGTCGTCGAACAAGGCCCGGTCTGGGAAGTGTTCGGCAATCCGCAGCACGAGGTCAGCCAGACCTTGCTCGCGCCGCTGCAACACGCCTTGCCGGAAGAACTGCAAAGCCGTCTGCATGCCTCGCCACCCTCTGGCGACGCGGCAGTGGTGCTGCGCCTGCAATTGACCGGCGCTGCCCGCGACGAGCCGGATCTGGCGGCGTTGTTCGCCGCGCTCGGTGGTCGGGTGAAGTTGTTGCAGGGCGGCGTGGAGCGGATTCAGGGCCATGCGCTGGGGCAATTGCTGCTGGCCGTCAGCAGTTCCGCGGCGAGCGCCGAGCAATTGCGCGAACGTGCCGGGCAATGGGCGCAACGGGTGGAGGTGCTGGGTTATGTGGTTTGATCGCTTGCTGCAGGGTTTTATCGACACCTTCCTGATGGTCGGCGTGTCGTCGCTGATCGCGCTGCTGGTGGGGATTCCCATGGCGGTGATTCTGGTCACCAGCGACAAGGGCGGGATTTACGAAGCACCGGTGTTGAATCGCGCACTCGGGGCGTTTGTGAACCTGTTTCGCTCGATTCCGTTTCTGATTCTGATGGTCGCACTGATTCCATTCACCCGGCTGATCGTCGGCACCACCTACGGTGTGTGGGCGGCCGTGGTGCCGCTGACCATTGCCGCGACGCCGTTCTTTGCGCGGATTGCCGAGGTGAGTCTGCGCGAGGTTGATCATGGTTTGATCGAAGCGGCGCAGGCGATGGGATGCCGGCGCTGGCATATCGTCTGGCATGTGCTGTTGCCCGAAGCGCTGCCGGGGATTGTCGGCGGTTTCACCATTACCCTGGTAACGATGATCAACTCGTCAGCCATGGCCGGGGCGATTGGTGCCGGCGGCTTGGGGGACATCGCCTATCGCTACGGCTATCAGCGCTTTGACAGCCAGATCATGTTGACGGTGATTGTGTTGCTGGTGGCGTTGGTGGCGGTGATTCAGTTGGGTGGAGACCGCTTGGCGCGGGGATTGAACAAGCGCTGAGTCTGGCCGGGCTCATGCAGCGACTTCACAAACGCTATCGCGAGCAGGCTCACGCCTACAGGGGAATGCATTTCAAATGCAGGAGTGAGCCTGCTCGCGATGGGCTGCGCAGCCGCCCCGCTTCATGGCGTATATTCGGCGAATCCCAACTGCCCGCGTATCCCGACCATGAAGCAGACCCCCAGCGATCTCGAACAGATCACCGCCACCACCCTCGGCCATTACAACTCGGTGGCCGAAGACTTCCGCGAAGGCACCCGCGATCACGACGTCAGCCAGAACATCAATGCGTTGCTGCGGCATATTCAAGGCACGGCGCCGTTCACGGTTCTGGACTTTGGCTGTGGCCCGGGACGGGATTTGCAGACGTTCACCCGCATGGGTCACATCGCCGTCGGGCTGGATGGTTCGCAAGAGTTTGCGCGAATGGCCCGCGAGGACAGTGGCTGTGAAGTGTTGCAGCAGGACTTTCTGAAGCTCGATCTGCCGGCTGAACGCTTCGACGGGATCTTTGCCAATGCGGTGCTTTTTCATGTGCCGTTGCAGGAGTTGCCACGGGTATTGAAGCAATTGCACGGCGCGTTGAAACCGGGTGGCGTGTTGTTCAGCTCCAATCCGCGCGGGGATAACCAGGAGGGCTGGAACGGGCCGCGGTATGGCTCGTATCACGATCTTGAGGCGTGGCAAGGGTTGCTGACGGCGGCGGGGTTTATCGAGCTTGAGCATTACTACCGCCCGGCGGGATTACCGCGTGAGCAGCAGCCTTGGTTAGCAAGCGTTTGGCGTAAGGCTTGAGTTGAGTCAGGCCCCCCCTCACCCTGACCCTCTCCCTTTGGGAGAGGGTCAGGGTGAGGGTCGCTGTTGACTCAATCCTTCTTCGGTTCGCGGATCTTGTACCAGGCCACATACAGCGCCGGCAGGAACAGCAGCGTCAGCAGCGTCGCCACCACAATCCCGCCGATCATCGCGTACGCCATCGGCCCCCAGAACACTTCCCGGGCAATCGGGATCATGCCCATGCTCGCCGCCGCTGCAGTCAGCAGGATCGGCCGGCGCCGGTGCTCGGTCGCTTCCACCACCGCATCCCACGGCGCAGAACCGTTTCGCTCGAACTCGTCGATCTGCGTTACCAGGATCACCGAGTTACGGATGATGATGCCGATCAGCGCCAGAATCCCCAGGATCGCCACGAAGCCCATCGGCGTGCCCGTCGGCACCAGCGCCAGCACCACGCCGATCAGCCCCAGCGGCGCGACACTCGCCACCAGGAACATCTTCTGCACGCTGTGCAACTGGATCATCAGGAAGGTCGCCATCAGGAACAGCATCAATGGCAGCACCTTGGCGATCGGCCCCTGAGCCTTGCCGCTCTCCTCGACCGTACCGCCGGTGGCGACTTTGTAACCGACCGGCAGTTTTTCCGCGAAGGCATCAATCGACGGCTTGAGGAGTTTCACCAGGTCGGTCGGCTGGATCTCGTCGCGCACCGATGCCTTGATGGTGATGGTCGGCAAGCGGTCGCGGCGCCATACCAGCGGCTGTTCCAGCTCATAACGCACGGTGGCGAACGCGAGTAGCGGAATCGACGTGCCGTTCGGTGTGACGATCTGCAAATTCTGCAGGGTTTCCGGCGTGCCGCGTTCCGAGCTCACCGCACGGCCGACCACGTTGATCAAGTAAATATCGTCGTTGACCTGGGTCAGCGGCGCGCCACTGACAATGCTGTTCATCAAGTTCGCCACATCTTCGGACGACAGCCCAAGCTGGCGTGCCTTGTCCTGGGCGATGTCGATGCGCAGGACTTTGCCCGGCTCGTTCCAGTCGTAAATGATCTCGCCGATGTGCGGGTTCTTGTCCAGTTCGGTGGCCAGGTCGATGGCGTGCCTGCGCACCTGATCAATGTCCTTGCCGCTGATCCGGTACTGGATCGGCCGCCCCACCGGCGGGCCCATTTCCAGCGCCTGCACGTAACTGCCGATGCCGACGAAATCCTTGTGCAGGCGTTCGCGCAGGCGCTGACTCAGCGCTTCGCGGGCCTCGAAGTCTTTGCTGACGATGACCAGTTGCGCGTAGTACGGGTTCTGCAATTGCTGGTCGAGCGGCAGGTAGAAACGGATTGCACCCTGACCGATGTAGGTGCTCCAGCGCACAATGTCCGGGTCGCCCTTGAGCGTGGCTTCGAGTTTGTCGACGGCCTTGCGGGTTTCGTCGATGGAGGCGTTTTGTGGCAAGTTCAAGTCGACCAGAATTTCCGGGCGATCCGAGGACGGGAAAAACTGGTTCTGCACGAAGCGCATGCAGAACACGGCCAGCACAAACAGCAGCACGGTGATGCCGATCGCCCACCAGCGATTGCGCATGCACCAGAGCAAACCGCCATTGAAGGCCCGACCGACGCGACCCGGCTCGGCTTCATGGGGTTTCACATTGGTGCTGAGAATGTGCACACCGATCACCGGGGCAAAGAACACCGCCACCACCCACGACACGATCATCGCCACGGCAATCACGGCGAACAGGGTGAAGGTGTACTCACCCGCAGAACTGGCGTTGAGGCCGATGGGCACGAAACCGGCCACCGTCACCAGCGTACCGGTGAGCATCGGAAACGCCGTGGAGGTGTAGGCGAACGTGGCCGCCTGCTCCTTGCTTTCGCCCATTTCCAGGCGCGTGACCATCATTTCCACCGTGATCATCGCATCGTCCACCAACAGGCCGAGGGCAATGATCAACGCGCCGAGGGAAATCCGCTGCATGGTGATGCCGCTGTATTCCATGAACACAAACACCATCGCCAGCACCAGCGGGATCGAGCACGCCACCACCAGCCCGGCGCGCACGCCGAGGCTGATGAAGCTCACCACCAGTACGATGATCACCGCCTCGAACAGCGCGCTGGTGAAGCCACCGACGGCCTCTTCCACCACCACCGCCTGATCGGACACGGTGTGCACGCCGACGCCGACCGGCAGATCGGCCGTCAGCTCGTCGATGCGCTGGTGCAGGGCCTTGCCGAACTCCTGAACGTTGCCGCCCTTCTGCATGGCAATCGCCAGACCGATCGCCGGTTTGCCGTCAAAGCGAAATTCAGGCGTGGCCGGATCGACATAACCCCGGCTGATGTCGGCGATGTCGGCCAGGCGATAGAAACGGTCGTTGAGCTTGAGATTGACCTCGGCCAGATCTTTCTCCGAAGCGAACTGCCCCGAGGTGCGCACGGATATGCGCTCCGGCCCGGCCTCGATGACACCGGCCGGGGTCACGGCGTTCTGCGATTGCAGGCTCTGCACCACCTGACGCTGATCGATGCCTAACGCTGCGAGTTTGCGGGTGGAGAAATTCAGGTAAATCACTTCGTCCTGCTGGCCGATCATTTCGATCTTGCCCAGCCCCGGCACATTGCGGATCTCGGCTCGCGCCTGTTCCACGTAGTCGCGTAACTGGCGCATGGTCAGGCCGTCGGCGGTGAACGCATACACCGAACCGAACACATCACCGAATTCGTCGTTGAACCCCGGCCCTTGAATGCCCTTGGGAAACTGCCCGCGAATGTCATCTATTTTCTTGCGCACCTGGTACCAGATTTCCGGGATGTCCTTGGCGCTGGTGGTGTCGCGCAAGTACACGTACACCGTCGATTCGCCGGGGCGCGTGTAGCTTTTCACGTAGTCGAGGGAGTCGAGTTCTTCGAGTTTTTTCTCGATGCGGTCGGTGACCTGCTTGAGGGTTTCCTCCTGGGTCGCACCCGGCCATTTGGTCTGGATCACCATGGTCTTGATGGTGAACGACGGGTCTTCCTCGCGCCCCAGATTGAAGTACGAGAACACCCCCATCAACAACGCGACGAACATCAGATACCAGACGAAAGACTGATGCTTGAGGGCCCATTCGGAGAGGTTGAAAGAGCCTTTCATTGACTGTCCTCGTCAAGTTTCACGGATTGTCCGGGTTTGAGACTGTTGACGCCGGCGCTGACCACGCGCTCACCGTTCTTCACGCCGCCCGCGAGCACCACGCTGCCGTCGGTGCGGCTGATCACGCTGACGTCGCGCGGGCTGACGGTTTTGCTTTGGGTGTCGATGACCCAGATACGGGATTTGCCATCGACTTCCTGCAACGCGGTGGCGGGCAATTCGATGCGCGGTTTGATCGCCGAACTGAGGGTCACGCTGATCGCCGTGCCGAGACGAAAACCGTCCGGGGTGTCGGCCAGGGTCAGCCGTGCGCGACGGGTGCGGGTGGCGCTTTGTGCCTGCGGCTCGATCTCGCGTAGGGTCGCCGTGGTGTTGATGCTCGGGTCGAGTTGCCCGGCCACCAGAAACACCACATCGGAAGGGATCTCATCGACCAGGGTGTCCGGCAGGTCGATCACCGCTTCCTTGATATCCGGTTGCGCCAGGGTCACCACTTGCTGCCCCGCCGTCACCACCTGCCCGGCCTCGGCGTTCCACGCGGTGACCACCGCTTTGTGGTCTGAACGCAGTTCGGTGTAGCTGAGCTGGTCCTTGCTTTGATTGACCGCCGCGCGCGCCTGATCCAGTGAGGCCTGGGTGGTTTTCAGGTCGGTGGTGGCAATGTCCAGCTGCGCCTGCGCGCCCACGCCGCGATCAAACAGCGCCTGCTGCCGGCGGGCGTTGGCCTGGGCGTTGATCAGTTGTGCCTGGACCTTGGCCAGATCGCCCTGGGCCGAACGCAACTGGTTCTGCTGATCGGACGGGTCGAGAGTGGCGAGCAGCGTGCCCTTTTGCACCTCGGCACCGACATCGACGTTACGGCTGGCGATACGGCCGCCCACGCGAAAGCCAGTGTTGCTCTCGTAACGCGCCTGAATGCTGCCGGCGAAACGGCCGAGGGTTTCCTCGTTCAGCGCCTGCACCTTGATCGACAGCACCGGCCGCACCGGCTCCGGTGGCGGCTCGTGTTTCGAACAGGCGGCCAGCAATACGCCGATGGATAACAGCCCCAGTCGCTTCATGGCTGTGCTCCCGGCTGCAGACTTTTGTAGGTGTTTTCGGCAATCTCGACTTTCATCCCCGGATGCAACAACTGGCCACCGGCGACAATGACTTTTTCCCCACCCTTGAGGCCATCGCTGATGACGACCTTGCCGATCAGGTAGCGGCCAACCGTCACGCTGTGCAACTGCGCCTCACCTTTTTCGTCGACCATCCACACCGCCGGATCGCTGATGTTTTTGGTCAGCGCCGACCACGGCAATTCCACCGCCGACTTGCCGCTGCCCTTGGCGGTGGCGCTGACCACCGAGCCCAGTTGCATGCCCTGTGGCAGGCTGTCGAGGGAGACTTTGACTTGCACCGTGCCGGACTGCGCCGACACCGCCGGGGTGATTTCACGCACCGTGCCGGTGGTCTTGATCGCGGGGTTGTCGAGCAGGCTGACGACAATCGAACGGTCCGCCGGGCGCTCGGCCAGCAGCGATTCGTAGACATTGAATACCGCATCGCGGGCGCCGTCGCGGGCCAGCGAGAAAATCGGCGCGGTGGCCTGCACCACTTGCCCGACTTCAGCCTGACGTTCGGTGATCACTCCCGGTGCATCGGCGATCAGCGCGGTATAACTCAACTGATCTTTGGCGTTAGCCAATTGCGCCTGCGCCGCGCTCAATGCGCTCTGGCTGCTGCGCAACGCCGCCTGGGCGGAATCGTATTCGCTCTGGCTGGTGTAACCCTTGGGCAGAAGTTTTTGCTGGCGCACGAACGCCGCCGCGCTCTGCTTGACCCGCGCCTGCTCGGCGATGACCTGGGCTTGCGCGGAATCGACGTTGGTCTGCAGGTCCTTGGGATCGAGTTTAGCCAACACCTGTTTGGCGCTGACCCGGTCGCCCACATCCACCATGCGCTGGATGATCTTGCCGCCGACCCGGAACGACAGTTCGGTCTGCACCCGGGCCTGAACGTCGCCGGTGAGGGTCACGGCTGGCGCGTAGTCAGCGGGTTTCACTTCTTGCACAAAGACCCGCGGCAGGTACTGCGCCGGGGCTTCTTCTTTGCCGCAAGCGGTCAGCAACGTAAGCAGGCTCAGCACGACAACTGTTTTCAATCCGGGACTCGCCATGCAGACTCCTTCCTGTGTACGAACGTGCAAGTGACGATACGACTGTGAGCTTAGAACAGGGTTCAACGTTCGCTCGCGGGAACAACGCATTTTCAAAATGATTTTTGCGGCGAGGGGGCTGGCTCCCGCTCGACTGCGCAACAGTGGCAAAACCGCTCGAATCGTGAGTTGGGCCAGCTTCGCAGCCCGGCGGGCTCAAGCTCCCTCGCCACAGGGCTGCAGGCACGGCACACTAACGGTTCCGGCAAAGGAAACGCCCATGCTCAAAACCCTGGCGGTGGCCAATTACCGCTCGATCAATAAACTGGTGATTCCGCTGGGCCGGCTGAACCTGATCACCGGCCCCAACGGCAGTGGCAAGTCCAACCTGTACCGCGCGCTGCGCCTGCTGGCGGAGACCGCTCAGGGCGGCGTGGTCAATGCGCTGGCGCGTGAAGGCGGGCTGGAGTCGACGTTCTGGGCCGGACCGGAAACCCTCACCCGGCGCATGCACAACGGCGATGTGGCGATCGAGGGCAGCGTGCGCCAGTCGCCGATGCGCCTGCGCATGGGATTTGCCGGGGAGGAGTTCAGTTATTCGATCGCCTTGGGTCTGCCCGCCCCGACCCGCTCGTTCTTTTCCCTCGACCCAGAGATCAAGCGCGAATGCATCTGGGCCGGGCCACTGTATCGCCCCGCCAGTCTGCTGGTGGACCGCAATGGTCCGATGATCCGCGCTCGCGAGGGTCGAGGCTGGGACGTGCTGGCGCAGCACACGCCGAACTTCGACAGCCTGTTCGATCAGGTCGGCAGCCTGCGTAGCTCGCCAGAAGTGTTCCAGATGCGCGAGTTCATCCGCCGCTGGCGCTTCTACGATCACTTTCGCAGCGATGCCGACGCCCCGGTGCGCCAACCGCAACTGGGCACCCGCACGCCAGTGCTGCATCACGATGGCCGTGACCTGGCGGCAGCCTTGCAGACCATCATCGAAATCGGCGATCCGGAAGCATTGCACGCAGCAATCAGCGATGCGTTCCCTGGCGCCCGCCTGAATGTCACCCCCGCCGGCGGTGGACGCTTTGCCATCGAGTTTTATCAGGAAGGCTTGCTGCGGCCACTGTCGGCGGCAGAGCTGTCGGACGGAACATTGCGTTATCTGCTGCTGATCGCCGCGTTGCTGACGCCACGACCACCGTCGTTGATGGTGCTGAACGAACCGGAAACCAGCCTGCATCCGGACCTGTTGCCGGCGCTGGCGCGATTGATCATCCGTGCATCGCAGCAGTGTCAGGTGTGGGTCGTGTCCCATGCGCGACGGTTGATTTCGGCGCTGCAGGAAGACCCGGAGTGCAATTGCATTGTGCTGGAGAAAACCCTGGGGCAGACCGGGATTGTCGGGCAGCGAGTGCTGGATGAACCGGCGTGGAACTGGCCGGATTAAAAGCCCCTCACCCTAACCCTCTCCCGGAGGGAGAGGGGACTGATTGGGGGATGCTGGTGAATTGCGCCAACCTGAAAATGCTTCTGTGAATCCATAATCGACTCGGTTTGTCAGGTCGATGTCTAAGCAGGACACCTCGGTCGGCTCCCTCTCCCGGAGCGAGAGGGACTGATTGGGGGATGCTGGTGAATTGCGCCGATCTGAAAATGCTTCTGTGAATCCATAATCGACCCGGTTTGTCAGGTCGATCTCTAATGCAGGACACCTCGGTCGGCTCCCTCTCCCTCCGGGAGAGGGCTGGGGTGAGGGGCGGGCCTCACCACCGATTCAACAGACAATCACCCCTGCCACTTGCCACCCTCGACAATCACGCTCTCAGGCTTGGTGTCATCGCTCAGTTCCTTACGCACATATTGGTCGTACAGTTTGAGCAGATACTTCTCCTCGCCCAGCTTAGTCAGCTCGCTATTCACCCAGTCACGCAGCTCGATATTGCCCTTCTTCACCGCCGGCGCAATCGGGGCTTCTGCACCGAGTTTTTCGTCCAGCACGCGGTAGCCCGGGTTCTGCTTGGCCCAGCTGAACAGCACCAGATTGTCCTGCGCATACGCATCGCCACGGCCATTGGCCAGGGCTTGCAGCGACTCGGTGTTTTTCTCGAACTTGAGCAGTTTCCAGTCCGGATGATTTTTGGTCAGCCAGATGTCCGCCGTGGTGCCGGTGGTCACGATGGTGGTGCGGGTGGCCAGGTCATCGAGGCTTTTCACCGAACTGCTTTGCGGCACCAGCGCCTGCACCGCGACCTTGAGGTTCGGGTTGGTGAATTCCACCGCGTCCTTGCGCTCCGGGGTCACGGTCATGTTGGCGAGGATCAGGTCGACCTTGTCGCTTTGCAGGAACGGAATGCGGCTCGCCGGCTCCACGGCAACGAACTCGACCTTGTTCTCGTCACCGAGCAGATCCTTGGCGAAACGCCGACCGATGTCGGTGTCGAAGCCGACGTAGCGTCCGGCCTCATCGACGAAACCGAACGGTGGCTTGTCGGTGAAGACGCCGACGATCAGTTTGTCGCGGGCCTTGATCTTGTCCAGATAACCGGCCGGCGCGGTGCTTTCGCTGGCGACTTTCGGCTTCGGCGGTTCTTCGGTTTTGCTGCAACCGGCAAGTAAGGCGAGGCTCAGCAGGGGCAGTAAAAAAGCGGCAGTTTTCATAACGGTTCCAGTTCCTTTGTCGGATTCGTTTTTGGCAGTGTTGCAACGAAGGAGAACTTCTCCAGAAACTGCTGCGCGCGTGCGGTTTGCGGGTTCGTAAAGAAAATCTCGGGCGGGTTCTGTTCAAGGATGCGCCCGGCATCCATGAACACGATGCGGTCGGCCACCGCGCGGGCGAAGGCCATTTCGTGGGTGACGATCAGCAGGGTCATGCCCTCGCGGGCCAGGCCCTGAATCACTTGCAGCACTTCCTTGACCATTTCCGGGTCGAGGGCCGCGGTGACTTCATCGAAGAGCATGACCCGCGGGTTCATGCACAACGAACGGACGATGGCGATGCGTTGCTGCTGGCCGCCGGAGAGCTGGCGTGGAAACGCATCGCGCTTGTCCGCCAGGCCCACCCGTTCGAGCAGGGCTTCGGCCTGCTGCTGCGCTTCGCGGCGCTGACGTTTCTGCACCTTGAGCGGGCCGAGCAGCAAATTGTCGAGCACGCTCATGTGCGGGAACAGGTGATAACTCTGGAACACCATGCCGATCTGCTGACGGATTTCACGCCAGTCAGTGGCCTTGTCCAGCAGCTCGCGGCCGACAAATTTCAGGCTGCCGCTGTGGGCCTGTTCCAGACCATTGAGACAACGCAGCAAGGTGCTTTTGCCGCAGCCGCTGGGGCCGAGGATGACGATCACTTCGCCGCTGCGCACTTGCAGGTCGATTCCGTTGAGCACCTGCTGCTCGCCGTAGAATTTGTTGAAGCCGTGAAACTCGATCAATGCGCTCATGCTTGCGTCCAGCGCCGCTCCAGCACGCGCGAGGCGGCCGACAGCGGGTAGCAGATGAAAAAGAAAAACAGGAACAGCGCGCCGTAGATCAACACCGATTCGTAGGTGCGCTCGATGATCTGCTGGCCGACCTTGATGACGTCGACCACGCCGATCAGCACCGCCAGCGAACTGGTCTTGATGATCCGCGTGTAGACGTTGATGGTCGGCGGCGTCATGCGTTTCAGCGCTTGCGGCAACAGCACGTAGCCGTAGAGCTGCGCAGCGTTCAGGCCGATCGACAGCCCTGCTTCACGCTGCCCGCGCGGTAACGACTGCAGCGCCCCACGCGCCACCTCGCCGACCTCGCTGGCGCCCCACAGCGACAGCACCAGCACCGCGCACCAGAAGCTCGGCAGGCTCAGGCCGAAGAAAATCGGCAGGCCGAAAAACAGCAGGTACAACCAGACCAGCACCGGGATCGCCCGGAACAGCTCCAGATACACTCGCAGGATTGCGTTCAGCCACGTCACGTTGAGCGTGCGCAACACGCCGTAGAGCACACCGCCGACGGTGCTGATGGCAATGCTCAGGAACGAGATCGACAAGGTTTGCCCGGCGCCTTTTGCCAGTTGTGGCAACGACACCCAGAGCAGTTCAAGACCCGAACTGGCCATGCTGGAGCCTCCTTTCCAGACGGCTGAGCAGCAGCGACAGCGGCAAGAACAGCAGCACGCAAATCAGCGTCAACACGGCGAGCATTTCGTAGGTTTTGTAGTAGAGCGCGATGTAGCTCTTGGTGGTGTAGAGGATTTCCGGCACGGCCACCGCCGAGACCACGGTGGTTTCCTTGAGCAGGAAAATGAAATTGGCGAACAGCGACGGCAGGCTGAGAATCCCCGCTTGCGGCAGGATCACGTAGCGCAGCAACTGGCCGTGGGACAGGCCGATGGAGCGCCCCGATTCCAGCTGCGCCTGCGGTACGGCATCGACGCCGGCACGCAGCACTTCGGTGAGGTAGGCGCCACCGAGAAACGTCATGGTGATGATCGCGGCAGTGAAACCGGACACCTTGATGCCGATGGCCGGCAAGGCGAAGTAGACGAAGAACAGCTGAATCAGCAGCGGCGTGTTGCGCGCCAGTTCCACGTACAGGCCGACGGCGCGCTGCAGGTAAGGCGTGCGGAACACCAGAATCGTCGCATTGAGCAACGCCACCAGCAGCGAGGTGCCGATGGCGATGAAACCGACCTGCAGCGTCACGCCCACGGCTTTGAGAAACGCCGGCAGCGTGCTGAGGATGAACGCGTAATCGAGAGTCATGAAACGTCCTGTACGCCGCTTGATAAGCGACGGTGGTGCAGTCCATGGGCAGCGGGTGGCTGTCCGGCAGGAGGTGACTTTATAGGTATAAAAAAGAGAATTTAAATACCGTTAAAGCATATTGATATCACCCAAAAAACTATCTTGTGGGTTTGCCGGGAAGGAATAAGAAGGCTATTTTCCTTTGCGCTGTAGGAAGGATCTTTTTTGCACGAAAGCCCTCCAAGGACGAACAGCTTTTGGCCAGACTCCCCCGGCCAAACCCTTACAAGGAAGACAACATGGACGTAAAAGTGCCGCAGCGACTGGATCCGCAGGACATTGTGAAATTGCTCGTGGCGTTGAGGCGGGCGTTGAAGGCTGCAGCGTAAGTCAAAAGCCCCTCACCCCAGCCCTCTCCCCGAGGGAGAGGGGGCTGACCGAGGTGTCTGGCGTCATACATCGACCTGAAAGACCAAGTCGATTATGGATTCAGCAGAGATCTTTCACGTCGGCGTATTGCGTCAATATCCCCCATTCAGTCCCCTCTACCTCTGGGAGAGGGTTAGGGTGAGGGCCGCTTTCCGCACGCACACAAAAACGCCGATGCCCATCACTGGCCATCGGCGTTTTCACACCTTGAAGGGGTTCACTCAAGCGTCAGATCAGAACGCCGGCAATACCGCGCCGTTGTACTTCTTCTCGATAAACGCTTTGACTTCCGGGCTGGTCAGGGCAGCGGCCAGTTTCTTGATGGCGTCGCTGTTCTTGTTGTCCTCACGGGCCACCAGGAAGTTCACGTAAGGCGAATCGGCGCCTTCGATCACCAACGCATCCTTGGTCGGATTCAGCTTGGCTTCCAGCGCGTAGTTGGTGTTGATCATGTCCAGATCAACTTCCTTCAGCACACGTGGCAGCAGGGCCGATTCCAGTTCCTTGAACTTGAAGTTGTGCGGGTTCTTGGCGATGTCTTTCGGGGTCGCCAGGGCGTTTTTCGGATCTTTCAGCTCGATCAGGCCAGCCTTTTGCAGCAGGATCAGGGCGCGACCGCTGTTGCTGCCTTCGTTAGGGATCGCGATGGTCGCGCCGTCAGGCAGTTCAGCCAGGGTCTTGTACTTGCTCGAGTAGCCACCGAACGGTTCAACGTGCACGCCTTGCACGGTGACCAGGTACTTGGACTTGTCATCCTTGTATTTGCCAGCGTTGAAGCTGTCCAGGTACGGCTTGGTCTGGAAGTAGTTGGCGTCCAGGCGCTTTTCGCCCACTTGCACGTTCGGCTGCACGTAGTCGGTGAAGACTTTGATTTCCAGATCCACGCCTTCTTTGGCCAGGGTCGGCTTGATCAGCTCGAGGATTTCGGCGTGCGGCACCGGGGTCGCCGCGACCACCAGTTTCTCGCCAGCGTTGGCCAGGGAAGCAGTCAGAGCAGCCGCCAGTGCGGTAAACAACAGAACCTTTTTCATGCAGTGTCCTTATCGAAAATCACGGTCGCAGAGGGCGACGGCTATTTAATACGTGTGCCAGTGAAGTGCTATCTCTGGCGTGAAGCGGACAATACCGGGATTTTTTATTCCCGGACAATAACGTTTATTCACTTTGATATTCCATTTTGCTCATACAGGACAAAACGGTCACAAGCGCTGACTCAAACCAATCAGCAAATCTTTCAACGCCTTACGCTCGTCAACGCTGCCGCCGATGTTGATCTGCGTGACCAGTCGTTCGATCTGCAGGTGCGGGCCAGAAGCGTCGGGCAGGTTCAGGTGTTCCGGGAGAATTTCCTCCCCAGTGCTGACCAACAACGCAAAGTGAATGACGTTTTCCAGCTCGCGGGTGTTGCCCGGCCAGCTGTGGCGCTCCAGCAGATGTTGCGCCGCTTCGCTGATCAACGGCACCGGCAGGTCGAGACGCTGGCTGTAGATGCCGAGAAAATATTCGGCCAATGACAGGATGTCGCCGATTCGCTCGCGCAGCGCCGGCAGTTCCAGTTGCCCTTCGCTGAGGTAGTGATAGAGCCGTTCGTGGAATTTCCCCGCGTCCACCGCTTGCGCCAAGTCGATGCTGGTCGCCGCCACCAGGCGCACGTCCACCGGACTCGGCTGATGGGCGCCGACGCGGGTGACTTCGTGGTTTTCCAGAGCGGCGAGCAATTTGATCTGGATCGGCAGCGGCAGGTCGCCGATTTCATCCAGGTACAAGGTGCCGCCATTGGCCGAACCGAACCAGCCGGCACGGCTGCTGGCCGAACCGGCGTAACTGCCGGCGGCATAGCCGAACAGCTCGGCATCGGCGTAGGTCGGGCTGATCGCGCCGCAATTGACCGAAACGAACAGACCGCTGCGATCACTGGCGCGGTGGATGTGGCGGGCGAGCAGTTCTTTACCCGTACCGGTCTCACCGCGAATCAGCACCGAGATCGAACGCGGGGCCAGTTGCTCCAGCTCTTCACGCAACTGACGCGAGCGCGGATCGACAAACACCAGCGCCTTGGCGCGGATGCTCAGGGGACTTTTTTCCGCATCGGGAAAGGTCAGCAACGGCTGACCGAACGTTTCAAAACTCATGGCAGACTCCCGCCCACAACCGCCGGCAGACGGGGGCGATCAAAAAGAAAATGTACGACTCAGGCGCGACGCCGCGCGTGATGTTCCAGGCGGTTTTGCAGGCGATAGAGGTAGGCGAAACCCTGCTCCCAGCGCTGATGCCCGGACTTGACGTTGATATGCCCGGCCCCGGAAAGAATCCCCGCTTCGGCGCCCCAGTTACGCGCCAGCTCCAGCGCACGCGGAGCGCTGACAGCGGCGTCGTTGTCGGAGGCGACCACCTGGCTCGGAAACGGCAATAAATCCATCGGGATCGGCGCGAAATTGCGCAGCGCCGGCGCACAGGTCGGGCGCTCGACATCCGCCGGCGCAACGAGCAAGGCACCGCGGACCTGACGCAGGTACTGCAAAGGCGCAGTGGCCGCCCAATGCGCAACGGTGACGCAGCCCAGGCTATGAGCGATGAGGATCACCGGGGTGCTGTCGGCGGCAATGGCTTCGGCCAGTGCGGCAACCCAGTCTTCCCGGCGCGGCGTCAGCCAATCGGCCTGCTCGACCCGCGCGCTGTTCGGCAGGCTGTTCTGCCAGTGGGTTTGCCAATGATCTTCTGGCGATCCTTGCCAGCCCGGCACAATCAGGTAGCGGATTGATTCGTTGCGCATGGGGAGCTCTCCTGCGGCGTGTCTGTTCCTGATCGAGTATAGGGAGGGGATTTATATTCGTTAAGGAATAAGAAGCTATTTATTAAGACCTGAAATGAATATGCGATGTGTGCATGGCTTGAAATCTTTTCCCCCTCACCCCAACCCTCTGCCCAAGGAGGCGAGGGGGAAGGGAGCCGATCTTCATGCCGTTCAAATCTTGAGTTCGGCTCGAAATATCAGGTCGGCGTACCTCGAACAATTACCTCGGTCAGTCCCCTCTCCCTCTGGGAGAGGGCTAGGGTGAGGGTTCTGCTTTTAATGCCAGGAATAAAAAAAGGGCCGCACCCTGCCAAGGAGACGGCCCCGGAAAAACGTTGAATCTGTTACCGCGCGGTGATCACCGACAATTTGGTAATTCCCGCCCGCTCGATCGAAGCCATGGCTCGCGCCACTTCGCCGTAGTTCACCCCGTCGTCGGCCTGCAGTTGCACGCGCACTTGCGGGTCTTTCGCCTTGGCCGACTTGAGGTTGAATTCCAGCACGTCCGGCTGAATCTCATCCTTGTTGATAAACAGCTTGCCGGCGCCGTCGATGCTCACCACCAGCGGGTCTTTCTGCTCGACCGGCGCCACCGCCTCGGTCTTCGGCAGGTTGATCGGAATCGCGTTGGTCAGCAGTGGCGCGGTCACGATGAACACCACCAGCAGCACCAGCATTACGTCCACCAGCGGCGTCACGTTGATCTCGCTGAGCACCTCGTCACTGTCTTGCGTGGAGAAGGCCATATCAGGACGCCTCCTTCACTTTTGCCGCACTGCCCGGGGCTGCAACCTTGTGCGCGGTCGGGTGAATCAGGACGCGGAACGCACTCTTCTGCGCCAGGCTGTAGAAGTCGTGGGCGAAGTCATCCAGATCCGCGGCGGTCAGTTTCAGACGCCGCAAAAAGTAGTTGTAAACCAGCACCGCCGGCACCGCGACGGCGATTCCCACCCCGGTGGCGACCAGTGCCGCGCCAATCGGGCCGGCCACGGTTTCCAGGCTGGCGGAACCGGCGGCGCTGATACCTTTCAACGCTTCCATGATTCCCCACACCGTGCCGAACAAACCAATGAACGGCGAGGTGCTGCCGATACTCGCGAGCACCGCCAGACCGGTTTCCAGCGAACGGCGCTCACGGACGATCTGCTGACGCAATGCACGTTCGAGTCGATCCTGATGGTTGATCGCCTGGCTCAGGTCATTGGCCTGCGGCGCCTCGCCCACCTGAATCGCCGCGTAACCCGCCTGGGCTACCCGAGCGGCGGCGCCGGGTTGGGTCTCGCTCAACTCGGCGGCAGCATCCAGACTCGACGCCGCCCAGAAGCGCTTATGAAACTTGCGATCCTGCGCCTTCAGACGACCGAACTGCACAGCCTTGAGCAGCGCCAGCCCCCAGGTCGCGACGGAAAAAACCACCAGCAGCCAGATCACCGCGCTTTCGATGGATTCCAGTGGAGATGCCAGTAACGTCATGATGTGTTCCCTCGTGTAAACATTTCGCGCGAATTTGGTTTCGGTTTAGTGAATCTTGAAGTCGATGGGCACGCTGACCCAGCCGTCCTGGGCGACATCCCCCTGCTTGGCCGGGACGAAACTCCAACGTTTCACCGCGTTCAACGCGGCGTCGTCGAGTGGTTGCCGGCCACTGCTTTTCTGAATCTGGATCTCACCCGGTTTGCCGCTGGCCAACACATGCACGCGCAGCAATACAGTGCCCTCCCAACCGCGACGCTGAGCCAGCGACGGATATTCCGGCGCCGGGTTCTTCAGGTACGCGGCGTTCGCTGATGCCGGCGTTACCGGGGCCGGTGCGGGTGGAGCCAGTGGTGCAGGCGCTGCCACCGGTGCTGCCGGTTGTGGTGGCGCGGGCGGTTGCGCGACGGCTTTGGGCGCGGGCTTCGGCGCGGGTTTCACCACCGGCCTGGGTTTGGGGACCGGTTTCGGTGGCGGCGGTTTAACGGCCAGCTCGTCCTCCACCGGCGGCGGTGGCTCGACTACCGGCGCCGGTGGCGGCGGCTCGACCACTGGCGGCGCGGGAGGCGCCGGGCGCGAAAACTCGATGGTCATCGGCGGAATTTCCGGCGGCACAATCGGCAATGCCGGTGTCGGATGCTGATTGATCCAGTAGATCACCGCGCCATGCGCCAGCAGCGCCAGCACACCGAGCAGAAGCTTTTCGCGCCGGCTCGGGATGCCCTTGGGCGCACGCTGCAAACGCAACTGCCCCAACGGCACGCGATGGGGCCGGCCGAGATCGACCAGTTCACCACTCGGCGTCTGACGCCACAGCAATTCCTGTGCGCTCGCGGCGGTCTGGACATTGCCCATTGATTCACTCCCTGCGGTCTTTTTGCGTGCTCTACAAAAATGGCCGACCCACCGTTTATTGAACCCCCACGGTGAATCGCTGGGTGAATCATTGGGCCTGGTGCTTATCTCCGAAAGTAATCTTTAATGTTATGGATAGGCTTTTATGGAATATCGAAACTGATCAATTTCGCCAAAGCCCCGCGCCATAAGGGCTGCAGCGATGCAGCAAAAAACGCATGCCTTTCAGGCATTGAAAGTATTCCTGCAACGCATCAAATTCAGTTGACGTGGTTTCACGGGACAACTCATACAAAGTAGAGCGTTGATTATTAATATTCCCCAAAACAAAAAAGGCCGATGCACTTTCGTGCACCGGCCTTTTAATCAAATCAACCATTATTGCTTGATAAACTCTCCTGCCAGCCCCACAACGTCGCCATCAAAGTTGTTACGTGAACCCACCGCACGAACTTTAGAGTAGTTGTGATCCGGTGAGAACAGTGTCCACGACTGATAGCCTGTACCGTCATTCAGTGCGGTGAACGTGATGATCGTCGGCTGCCCGGTGCTGTTCTGAAAATGATAATGCCCGTAAGCGATGTCGTAATTCACGCCATTCTGGCTGAACTTGCCGCTGAAGGTACCGTTGGAGTCGTTGCCATCGGTAATCGTCAGTTTGGCGCCAGCGTTAGCGTTTACATAACTGCCATTAATGCTCGACATAACGAGATTTCCTTTATCGTTGGATAAGTGTCTTCCGATGAGAGCAAGTTTCCTCCTGGAAACTCACGACAGTCAGAATGGTTCGACATTCGTATATTGTCCAAGCCACTGACTAATGAATTTGCAATAAGCCCCCCTCATTAAGCTCATAACTTATCGCCATTCCGTCGAGCATTAATTCCATTTCTACTAACGGCTCGCGCTGGCTTGTTGCACGCCAATGGCAGGGGCAATCACTGCAGTCTCGGAACGTGGCGTTCCAAGCGGCACCCAGTCATAACTCACAGGCAGCGCCCGATACACCCAGTTGCTGATCGCATCGCTGCCCGGCGCCTTGCCCAGGTACGGGCTGACGTATTCCCAGACGTTTTCACCGCTCGCCGTGACCTGGAAAAACCGCCCGTTCATGCCTTCGTCGATCAGCGTATTGCCGTTGGGCAGACGTCGCGCACTGCTGATGAACGAACTGTAGAACGCCCATCCCGGCTGCTTCGAATTGGCCGCACTGTACTGCCAGACGATTTCGTTTTTCTGCGGATCAATTTCCAGCACCCGCGAGCCGGAAATCAGCCCGAGGGGGACGTTCGGATATCCCGCCGAACCCTGATTGTCGAATACCAGCAGGTTGCCGGCACCAGGCAGCCCGGCCGGGATGATGTGCGCGTCATGCTGGCCGACAAACTGGTCCACCGGGCGCGGCAGTTTTTGCGCGGTTTTTGGGTTGATCAGCGGCAAGTTCGGGCCGAGGCGCCAGACCACTTTGCCGGTCTTTTTGTCGATGATTGCAATGAAGTTGGCGTTGCGCGAATCGAGCAGCAGATTGTCCGGATTGAAGCGCTTGTCACCGGCATCGAACCACTTGTTTGGCCCGACCACACTGAGGTTGTTGATATGCAGGTAATCCGGGTTGTCGCTGGCGCGCACCTGTTTCAATTGCTCGTGGGTGAAGCCGAATTCGTTGAGGTGCTCTGAGGCCAGCCACTGCCATTTCACCTCACCGCCGGGGCTGACTTCATAGATCGCATCATCAATCACCTCGGGCGCTTTGAAGCCTTTGATCGTGTGCACCTTGTTCGCCAGCACCACCGTGTTGCCGTTGCTCAAACGGCGCTGATCATGGTGCTGTTGCGCCGCGCCACCGGGCGCCTTGTCGCCCCACTGCCAGACCACTTTGCCGTTCCAGTCGAGCTCGCCAACACTCTGGTTGCCCAGCCCGTTGCCGGCCGAACCGAGTTTGCCCGGCTCCTTCGCACTCAGTTGCAGCAGCACATGCCCGCGCTCACCACCAACCAGTTTCGGGTCGATGATGGCCGACGGAAAACCTTCCTGGGGCCAGGTTTTCACCTCATTGCCATTCATGTCGATCAGGTGCGTCTGCCTGTCGGCGCCACTGAAGATCACGTACTGATTGAACGCCTTGTCCGGGTCGTACCGGGTCACTCCGGTCGGGTACACGCTGGGCGCGGCGAACGCGCCGGCACTGAAGACCGCGCCTGACAGCAATACCGGTAAAGCGGTTTTGATGCGCAACATTGTGCAGCTCCTTGAATGACGGATCAGAAGTCGTAGCGACCGGTAACCCCAAGGGTGCGCGGTGTGCCGAGCAAGCCTTCATAGCCGCCGTTGCCGCCGGTCCACAGGGTTGTGTAATAGGTCTTGTCGAAGGCGTTTTTCAGCCACAGCGAAACGTCCCACTGGCCCTGGTTGAAGTCGCCGCGCAGACCGGTGGAAAAGTTGACCACCGCGTAGCTCGGGATCTGCCCGTAGTCGGAATCCTCGACCGTGCCCACCGCTTTGGAGCGGAACGCGTAGCTGGCAGTGACGTAGGGTTCGAAACCGTTAGCCAGGTTCCACTTATATTCGCCGTTGGCGTTGCCGATCCATTTCGACGCGCCGACCACTTGATGCCCGGTAAGGTCGCAGGAGGCCGGAGCGCCCGGTGCGAGACTGACTTCCGGCGGGCACGGCGCATCTTTGTAGGAGAGATAGCTGACGTCGTTGTACGAGCCGTTGATGTTCAGGGTCAGGCCGCGCAGCGGGATCACGGTGCTTTCGAATTCGACGCCGCGCGACCGGACCGAGCCGGCGTTGGTCAGGTATTGCACGCGGTTGTCGGGGTCATAGGCGTTGGTCTGGTAAGCGTTGACCTGGGTCCAGAATATGTTGGCGTTGAGCTGCAAACGGTGATCCCACAGTGTGCTCTTGAACCCGAGTTCGGCGTTGTTCGCGCGTTCGGTGCCAATCAGCAACGACTCGGCCCCGGCCGTTGGCGCCGAGCCCACCGCCAGGTTGACCCCGCCGGATTTCTCGCCGTGGGAGAGCGTGGCATAGCCCAGCACGTCGTCGGTGATGCGGTAACTGAGGTTGAGCAGACCGGACGGGCTGGAGCTGTACTGGTTTAAATCGCCGGAATCGTAGGCCCCGGCTCGCCCGCGACGCGCCGTGGCCGCCGCGCCGGTCACAGCGGCCCCACCGAGCGGTGCATCACGGGTGACCCAGGCGGATTTCTCTTCGTAAGTGCCGCGTACCCCGGCGGTGAAATCCAGGCGCTCGGTCAGATGCCAGGTGCCTTGGGCAAACAGCGCAAAACTGTCGGTCTTGATATGGCCGTTGCCGATGCTGGTGACATTGGCCAGCGCTCCGCGCGGCGTGCCATTCCAGATGTCGGCCTGAGGGCCGTAATAGGCGAAGGATTTGTTGTCCAGATCCGAGCCAAAGTAATAAGCCCCGACCACGTAATCGAAGAACTCGCCCTTGGGCGAGGCCAGACGAAATTCCTGCGAATACTGTTTGTCTTCCACCGAAACCCCGGCGTTGTAACTCGCCGGCACGTTGAGGCCATCGTCGTTACGCGGGGTGAAATTCCAGAAGCGATAGGCGCTGATCGAGGTCAGCGTGAAGTCGCTCGGCAAGGTCCAGTTGGCTTCAACCGAGGTGCCGCCCTGATGCACGGTGACGTGCTGATCGTTGTCCAGATTCACCTTGCGGTGCGCACCGTTGACCAGCGTCGCGCCCGCCGCATTGGCCCGCGCCTGATAGAGATTGACGCCGTTGATGGTCGGCCCGGTGTTGTACAACACGCGGGTGCCGGCGCTGGAATCCTCTTCGTTGTAGTCACCGATCCAGCGCAGGTTGAAATCGTCATTGGGCTTGAACAGCAACTGTGCACGGAAGCCGTCGCGCGAGCCGCCATTCAGATCATGGCCGTCGTATTCGTTCTTGATATCGCCGTCGCTGCGCGTGCGGTAGGCCGAAAAGCGTCCGGCCAGTTGATCGTTGAGCGGCCCGGAAATCGTGCCCTTGGTCTGGAAATAACCGTCCTCGCCCACCGAGGTTTCGATGCTGCGCTCCGGCGTGAACGTCGGGGCGCGGGTGCTGATATTGATCACCCCGGCGGTGGTGTTTTTGCCGAACAGCGTGCCCTGCGGTCCGCGCAGGACTTCCAGCTGTTCGATGTCCATCAAATCGAACACCGCCATCCCCGGACGCCCCAGATAAACGTTGTCGATGTACAGCCCGACGCTGCCTTCCAGGCCGTCACTGGCCGGGTTGTTGCCCAGGCCCCGAATCGACACGCTGGACTGGCGTGCGTGCATGTAGGCGACGTTGACGCTGGGCACCAGTTGCTGCAAATCCTGAATCCGGTAGACCCGCTGTGTCTCCAGATTCTGGCCGCTGACCACGCTCATCGGCGTCGGCACATCCTGCGAGCTTTCTTCGCGGCGGCGAGTGGTGACGGTCACGGTTTCCAGCTGCGAACTGTTGACGACCGGCTTGTCGGCCGGAGCCGGCGACGGGGTTTGCGTCTCGGCGGCGTAACCATGAGTCCAGCTCGCACTCCCTGCCAGCAGCAGGGCCAGAGGCAGGCGTTTGAGCCGTCGTGGTGTTAAGGGTGACGCAAGGTTCAACGGACTCATGGCGCGGCTCCTGGTCAAAAAACACACAGACATCTTCAGCGCTGCATATTCTTTTAAGTTATTTATTTATGGATTTACAAATATTTACTGCATAAGAGATTGCCTTTATAAGGAGTCGACCTAATGCATATCCAATGCATTTCCCGGATATTTTTTATGTGAAAAATGCATATCGACTTGCGCCAGCTCCGCCACTTCATCGCCCTCGCCGAACAACGCAGCTTTGTCGCTGGCGCGCAGGCGGTGAACCTGTCGCAGTCGGCGTTCAGCCGCAGCATTCAGGCGCTGGAACACAGCGTTGGCTGCCAGTTGGTTGATCGCGGGCGCAAGGATCTGCCACCAACCAAACAGGGCCAGGTGCTGCTCGAACATGCGCGGCGACTGGTCAGCGGCGCGCAGCAGATGGCCAACGAGATCAGTCAGTTCAATGGGCTGGAGGCGGGGGAATTGCGCTTCGGTTGCGGGCCGGCGCCGGCAGCCGGATTGATCCCGCGCGCGATCGGCGCATTCATCGGGCGCTACCCGAAGGCGCGAGTACAGTTTCAGGTCGATGACTGGCAGAGCCTGAGCAAACGCCTGCTCAGCGAGGAGTTCGAATTCTTCGTCGCCGACACCCGGCACTTCGAGGCCGACCCGGATTACCTCACCTACCGATTGCGTCCGCGCAAATGGCATTTCTGTTGTCGTGCGGGGCATCCGCTGGCCGCTTTGGAACGGGTCACGGCCGAGCAACTGATGAGTTATCCACTGGCAGTGAGCATCCGCCCGCCAAACCTGCGCAAGGTCATCGTCGACCTCAGCGGTCGCCCGGATTTCACGCCGAATGTGGAGTGTGAAAACAGTGCGAGCCTGTTGAGCGTGGTGTTGCGTTCGGAGGCGATCGGGATTGTCGGCGCGTACTCTGATGCGCTGCATCAGGCCAAGGGTGAACTGGTGTGTTTGCGCATTGAAGGCTTGGCCGATGATCTTGAAGAGTTGTACACACGCTACGGGATTGTCAGCCGCGCGGGGTATCGGTTGTCGCCGCTGGCGGAGGCGATGATTGAGCAGATCAAGGCGGTTGATGCGGTGGATGAGGAGGTGTGTTCGCTGGATCGACTCGCTGTCTGATCCACCGCTATCGCTGGCAAGCCAGCTCCCACACGTTCCGGGTGTTCACATCATTTGTATCTGGCGCAAATCCTGTGGGAGCTGGCTTGCCAGCGATAGCGTCGCCACTCGCACCGATGCATCCACTGCATAAAACCCATTCCCCAAATGCACTTGCCGAACACCCCCACCGAAAGCGACAACCCTTGCCTGTCTCTCTGACCGGTGAACCCCATGCCCAAGCCGCAAAACCCCGTGCGCAACGTGCTGTACATCATGTGCGATCAACTGCGCCGCGATTACCTGTCCTGCTACGGCCACCCGCATCTGCACACGCCGAACATTGATCGACTGGCCACTGCCGGCGTGCGTTTCAGCCGCGCCTACACCCAAGGCACGATCTGCGGTCCGTCGAGAATGTCGGCCTACACCGGGCGTTACGTCAGCAGCCATCAAGTGGCGTGGAACGCGGTGCCGCTGCCGCTGGAGGAACTGACCATCGGCGACTACCTGCGCCCCCACGGCATCCGTACCGCGCTGGTCGGCAAGACCCACGCCACGGCCAATGTCGATGCCTTGCAGCGTCTGGCGATCAACCCCGACAGTGCGCAGGCCGAGGCGCTCAACGAGGTCGGCTTCGAACCGTACTTTCGCCACGACGGGATCTTCCCCGACGACCCGCTGTTCGACGACAAACGCGAATCCGCGCCTTACACCCATTACCTGCGCGAGCAGGGTTTCGACGGGCGCAACCCCTGGCACGACTGGGCCAATGCCGCCGAAGGCGAGCACGGCGAAATCCTCAGCGGCTGGAAAATGCGTCATGCGAATTTGCCAGCACGAATTCCCGAGCAACACTCAGAGACTGTCTACACTACAAATCGAGCGATCGACTTCATCACCGAACAAGGTGAGAAATCGTGGTGTTTACACCTCTCCTACATCAAACCGCACTGGCCCTATATCGTACCGGCGCCATACCACGCTTTGTACAGTACGAAATCGGTTCTCGACGCGGTCCGCGCGACGCCCTCCGAAGCCAGCAAACACCCCGTATACACGGCGTTCCGCCAGCATGAGGAAAGCCTCAACTTCTCTCGCGATTCAGTACGATTGACTGTAATCCCCACCTACATGGGCCTGATCAAGCAAGTGGATGATCAGCTCGGGCGGCTGTTTGATTTCCTGCAGAGCAATGGACGTTGGGATGACACCTTGATCGTGTTCACCAGCGATCACGGCGACTTTCTCGGCGATCACTGGCTGGGCGAGAAGGAGTTTTTGCTGGAACAAGCGGTGGGCGTGCCACTGATCGTGCGCGACCCGCGCGCGGCGGCAGATGCCACGCGGGGTACGGTGGAGGAGCGACTGGCGGAAACCATCGACGCATTGCCGACGTTTTTGCAGGCACTGGGCTTGCCGGGGGCCGAGCATCGGCTCGAAGGACGCTCGCTGATCCCGTTGTTGCACGGTGAAAATCCTGAGTGGCGCCGCTATGCCATCAGCGAATACGACTACGCCTTCCAGGCGCCGGCGCGCGAGCGTCTCGGCCAGCCGATCGACCGCTGCCGCATGACCATGGTGCGCAGCGAGCGCTGGAAATACCTGGCGTACGACGGCTTCCGGCCACAGTTGTTTGATCTGCTGAACGATCCGCAGGAGCTGCGTGATTTGGGTGAAGATCCGGCATTCGCGGCGGTGCGCGAGGAGCATGCGGGGTATTTGTTTGAGTGGGTGCGGGGGTTGAAGCGGCGGACCACGATCAGTCATCAGGAGATTGATTGGCGCGGGCAGCGGTTTCGCTATGGCGAGCCGGAGACAGAGAAGGTTGTTCAGATTGGGGTTTGGTAGCTTTAAGAGCCCCTCACCTTAACCCTCTCCCAGAGGGAGAGGGGACTGACCGAGTCGTTTTTTAGCTCTACGCCGACCTGAAATATCAAGGTTGAACTCAGGCCGAAAAGCCCCCAATCGGCGCCCTCTCCTTCTGGGAGAGGGCTGGGCGGGCGGCGTTCCGATGAGGGGTTTTTGATCTTCAATCACGACCCTTGATGGTCTGGCTACGCTGCCCAGAAGCCCCAATCGGCACCTCACCTTTCAACGTCACCCGCCGCACCACCCGATCCTGAGTCCCGTAATCATCAATCGCATAATGCTGCGTCGAGCGGTTATCCCAGATCGCCACATCGCCGGCCTTCCAGCGCCAGCGCACGGTGTTTTCCTGACGGATCACATGGCTCTGCAACAGGCCGAACAGATGCGCCGAATCCGCCTGCGAGTAACCCTTGATGCGCTTGACGAAATGCCCCAGCAGCAAGCTCTTCTCGCCGCTGATCGGGTGCACACGCACCACCGGGTGCTCGGTCTCGTAGACCGTCGAGGTGAAAACCTTGCGATAGCGCTCGAGCTTCTCCGCCGAGACGTCAGGCTTGGCCCCGGCGTAGTCGTATTCGTTGCTGTGCACGGCGACCAGTTTGTCCGCCAGCTCACGCAGCTCGGTGGGCAGTTCGTTGTACGCGGTCGCGGTGTTGGCCCACAGGGTGTCGCCACCGAAGGCCGGGGCCACCACCGAACGCAGGATCGAGGCTTTCGGGTAGGCGTCGACGAAGGTCACGTCGGTGTGCCAGGAGTTGGCGCGCTGACCCTCGGCACCGTCCAGTTCCAGCAGGTAACGCGTGCCCTCACGCACCGGCACGGTCGGGTGCGCCACGGGTTCGCCGAGCAGATGGGCGAAGGCTTCCTGGCGCTGATCGTCGAGTTGGGTCTGCTCGCGGAAGAACACGACCTTGTACTGGATCAGCGCCTGCTGAATGGCTTCGATCGTGGCAGCGTCCAGTTCACCGGACAGGTGCACGCCGCGAATTTCGGCGCCGATACGACCGGCCACCGGATGGATTTCCAGCGCGTGGACAGCGGGTTTAACAGCGAGTGCGGCATTGCTCATGGGTAGACCCTCATCGACTGCTTGCGGTTGGGCGGCAGCGAAACATCGCTCTATCTATATTCCATTTACATCTAATAGATATTCACGTGCTTCGTTGACGGAATAAGAGCTTGCATTTAAAACCTCAAGCAACCCTCGTCGCAAATGCCTTCGAGCTATTTTTAGGATGCCGGAAAAGCATATGGATCTTCGCCAGTTGCGCTACTTCATCGCCCTCAACGAACACCGCAGTTTTGTCCGTGCGGCGGATGCGATGGGCATCACCCAACCAGCGTTCAGCCGCAGCATTCAAGGGCTGGAGCAGGAGTTCGGCTGCGTGCTGGTGGATCGCGGCAACAAGGATCTGCGCCCCACGCCCGAAGGTCAGGTGGTGCTGCAACACGCCCTGAGCCTGGTGCAAGGTGCGGCGCTGCTCAGCGCCGAAGTGACGCAGATGACCAAGCTTGATGCCGGTGAAGTGCACTTCGGTTGCGGCCCGGCGCCGGCGGTGAAACTGGTGCCGGATGCGGTGGCGCAATTCATCAACGCGCACCCGAAAGTGCGCACCTGTTTTCAGGTGGACAACTGGGAAAAACTCAGCCGTGCGCTGAGCCGCGAGGAGATCGAATTCTTTATCGCCGACATCCGTCATTTCGAAGCCGATCCGAACTTCCAGACCCAGGCCCTGACGCCCAAGCGCGGGGTGTTTTTCTGCCGGCCGGGGCACCCGTTGCTGGCCAAGGAAAGCCTGTCGACCAACGACATGTTCGACTACCCGCTGGCGACCACACTGATCCCGCCGGGGATCCGCAAACTGCTGGCGAACCTCAGCGGCCGGATCGATTTTTCCCCGACCATCGAGACCGAGCATTTTCCGGCACTGGTGAAAGTGGTGCTGCAATCGAATGCGATTGGCGTAGGCACGGAAGAGGCGTTCGTCGAGGACATCGCCAAGGGTTCGCTGGTGTTATTGCAGTGGCGCAATCTGCCGCAAAACCTGGAGAGCATGAATGCGCGCTGCGGGATTGTCAGTCGCACCGGGTTCCGGTTGTCGCCGGCAGCAAGAGCGATGATCGAAACGTTGGTGGCGGTGGATAAACAGCAGATCAGCGTCGCGGTTTGAGGGTCATTCCCACGCTCTGCGCGGGAATGACCGCATGACTCAGAGCTTCGCGGCCGCCAGCTCAGGCGCCACCCACTCGTTCACCTTGAACGGCTTGCGAATCAGCTTCTGCTGCGCCGCCAGATCCACCTTGCCCTGCAGGTTTTCGAGGAACAGCGGATCCAGTGTCGACGGGAACACTTCGCTCAGATTCTGATCCTTCAGATCCTGGGTCAGGATCACCGGCGGATAGCTCGCGAGCCCCGAAACCAGTTGCACGTAAGCGTCCTTGTTGCTGTCCTGAGTCAGCCACTCCACTGCCTGCTGCTGCGCCTTGAGCAGCTTCGCCACGGTTTCCGGATGTCCGTCGACAAACTTGCCGGTGCCCACCAGCACCGACTGCACACTGCCTGCGCCACCGAGGTCCTTGGTGTTCAATGGCAGCTCAGCCAGGCCTTTAGCCTGCAATGCAGTCAGCCCGGAGCTGCCCCACGACGCATCGATCTGCTTCGCCGCCAGCGCCGCAACCGCTGCGTTGAAATCGAGGTTGATCACCTTCACGTCCTTCTCGCTCAGGCCCACGCTGGCCAGCGCCGCATCGAACGACAACTGGGTCGCAGTGCCCCGGAAGATCGCCACGCGCTTGCCTTTGAGATCCTGCAGCGTCTTGATCCCCGAACCCGGCACCACGCCCAGGTATTGCTTCACACCCCGGGCGCTGGCGCTGAGCAGGCGCGTATCCAGTCCGTTGGATTTGCCGATGATGGCCGCCAGGTCTCCGAGATAGGCCAGGTCCACTTGGCCATTGGCGAACGCCTCGTTGATCACAGGTCCGGCGCCCTTGAAGAAGCTCCACTGAATCTTGATGCCCTGATCGGCGAAGGCCTTTTCGAAGATCTGCTGATCGCGCAGCACGTCCACGATGCCCCCGCCGCTGTGCTGGGTGCCGGCGCTCAGATCAGGCACGGCAATCCTGATTTCCTTGAGCTCGTCGGCCTGGGCAGCGAACGCCAGCAGACCCGCCAGTGCCGGCGCGGCAAACAGACTGATGACACGTTTAAAGGGAAGGTTCATGGGTGCGGCTCCTGATCACGACGGCATTGAGGAGCCGAAAGTAGGCGCAATCCGCATCAGCGCTTAAATACTTAAAAAGCACATTTTTATAATTTTTCACGCTAAGCCAGCAAAGTCGGGACATGCAGAGCGGTATGCATGGAGAGCATCGAAAATATTCTTCGAATGCATTGGATGCGTGCAGGGCTGGAGGCCTTAAATGGCGCTGCTTATCTCCAAAATGATTATTTTCCAACTCGCTTATAACTATTGGTTTTTAGCTAATTCCGCTGACTCGATCCAACCCGACAACGGAGGTCACCATGGCCCGTGAATCCCTGCTCAGCCTGCCACTGGCCGCACCGCCGTTGAAAAGCCGGCGTACCTGGCCAAGCCTGAGCCACCGTGTTTTACCCTGGATATTACCGCTCGGACTGTTCGCCCTGTGGTGGCTGGCGGCGCGCAATCAATGGATGAGCGAACAGATTCTGCCGGCACCATCGCTGGTGTGGAACAGCGCGATCGAGTTGTCCCAGGGCGAGTTATGGAGCCATTTGTGGATCAGTCTGCAACGGTTGTTCTGGGGCCTGCTGGCGGGCGTTACCGCCGGCGCGGTACTCGGTGCGGCGCTGGGTTTCAGCCGTCGTCTCGAACGCCTGGTCTTTCCGACATTCGCCGGCCTGGCACAGGTGCCGACACTGGCGTGGATTCCGCTGTTCATGGTGTTTTTCGGCATCGGCGAAGTACTGAAACTGGTGGTGCTGATCAAGGCCATCGTGGTCCCCGTGACCCTGCACACACTGGTGGGCGTGCGTGATGCGCAACCGAAACTGCGCGAAGCCGCCGCCGTCTTGCGCCTGCCGCCGTACCTGCTGATCCAGCGCCTGGTGCTGCCCGCTGCACTGCCGGCGTTCATGGCCGGTGTGCGTCTGGCCCTGGCCGCTGGCTGGACTTCCTTGCTGGCAGTGGAGTTGCTGGCCTCCAGCGAAGGCATCGGCTATCTGATGGTCTGGGCGCGGCAACTGTTCATGCTCGACATCGTGTTCGTCTGCATTGTGGTCATCGGGGTGCTCGGGGTTGCGATGGATCGCGGTATCGGCTGGCTCGACCGCAAACTGGTGCACTGGCCGCACCCGGCTACCGCCGAAATCCGCCGTGGCCCACGTTATGAAGGCTGGCAGCGGCTGCAACCGTGGCTGTTGCCGCTGGGCCTGATCGGCTTGTGGCAAGTGGCGAGCGATCAGCAATGGGTCGATGCGAATATTCTGGTCAGCCCGTTGGCGGTGCTGGAAACGACCAGAAACGGTCTGTTCGACGGCACGCTGATCAGCGGCATGGCCTTGAGTCTCTGCCGCACCGTGGGCGGTTTGTTGTTGGGTGGCGGACTGGGTTTCGCCCTCGGCCTGCTGTTGGGCCTGTCGCGCACCAGCGAACGGCTGCTCGGCCCGACCCTCGCCGCCATTCGCCAGATCGCGATTTTCGCCTGGGTGCCGCTGCTCACCGCCTGGTTCGGTCTGGGCGAACTGGCGAAGTCGGTGTTCGTCGCCCTCGCCGCATTCTTTCCGTTGTTTGTCGCAACCCACCGCAGCGTCGCCAACCTCTCGCCACAACTCAACGAAGCCGCGCAAGTACTGCGTTTGAGCCTCGGCCAGCGCCTGCGCCGCCTGGTATTGCCGGGCGCAGCACCGGGGATATTCGCCGGGCTCAGGCTGAGCCTGATCTACGCCTGGCTCGGCACCATCGGCGCCGAATATTTCATGCCGTCGAACGGTGGCATCGGCAGCCAGATGATCGGCGCGCAACAGTTGCTGCGCATGGACCTGATCATGGCCGGGATGCTGCTGGTCGGCCTCACCGGCGCCCTGCTCAACCTCATCGGCCAACGCCTGGAAATTCGCGCCACTCGCTGGAGACACGCATGAACGCACCGATTGTCAGCTTCACCCACGTAGGCAAATCCTTCGACGTCGACGGTTTCGAACTGGAGGCGATTCGTGAATTCAACCTGGACATCGCCGAGGGCGAGTTTGTCGCTATCGTCGGTTCCAGCGGCTGCGGCAAATCCACCTTGCTGCGCTTGCTGGTCGGCCTCGACACGCAATTTCGCGGGCAGATTACGGTGGATGGCAAAGCCGTCAGCGGCATCGGCGGCGAACGCGGCATCGTCTTTCAGGAGCACCGTTTGTTTCCGTGGCTGACGGTGGCCGACAACATCGCACTCGGCCTGGTCAACGAACCCTTGGGCGCCGCCGAAAAGCAGCAGCGCATCAACGATTTCATCGAGCTGGTCGGCCTGCGCGACTTTACTCGCGCCTATCCGCACCAGCTCTCCGGCGGCATGGCCCAGCGCGTGGCGATTGCTCGCGGGTTGGTTGCCAGCCCACGGATTCTGCTGCTCGACGAGCCTTTCGGCGCCCTCGATGCACTGACTCGCCAACAGATGCAGGACGAGCTGCTGGCGATTCGTGACCGGGCGAAAATCACCACGATTCTGGTCACCCACGACGTCGAGGAAGCGATCTTTCTCGCCGACCGCGTGGTGGTGATGGAACCGCGCCCGGGACGGATCAAGCAAGTGGTCGACATTGCCCTGCCGCATCCGCGCCAGCGCAGCAGTTTCGACTTCCATCAGTTGCGTGAAGAGCTGCTGCACGAACTGACCAGTGACGACCATTACCAACCGAGCCTGCCGGTGCAGATCCGCGATCTGCCGCTGTCGTTCATTGCCTGCTGAGAGGAGCTTTTCGATGCCGCAACGCCCCAACTTTCTGGTGATCCTGGCCGACGATCTCGGCTTCTCCGACCTCGGCGCCTTCGGTGGCGAAATCGCCACGCCGAACCTCGATGCCCTGGCCAACAACGGCCTGCGTCTGACCGACTTCCACACCGCACCGACCTGCTCGCCAACGCGTTCGATGCTGTTGACCGGCACCGATCACCACATCGCCGGCATCGGCACCATGGCCGAGACCCTGACCCCGGAGCTGATCGGCAAACCGGGTTACGAGGGCTACTTGAATGACCGCGTCGTCGCCCTGCCCGAGTTGCTGCGCGAGGCCGGTTACCAGACGTTGATGAGCGGTAAATGGCACCTGGGCCTGAAGGCTGAGCAAGCACCGCAGGCGCGGGGTTTCGAGCGGTCGTTCTCGCTGTTGCCGGGAGCGGCCAACCACTATGGTTTCGAGCCGACTTACGACGAGCACACCCCGGGCCTGCTGAAGTCGACCCCGGCGCTGTACATCGAGGACGACACCTTCCTCGACGAATTGCCCAAGGATTTCTATTCGTCCGATGCCTTCGGCGACAAGCTGCTGCAGTACCTCAAGGAGCGCGATCAGAGCCGGCCGTTCTTCGCTTATCTACCGTTTTCCGCGCCGCACTGGCCGTTGCAGGCGCCGGCTGACATCGTCGAAAAATACCGTGGGCGTTACGATGCCGGTCCCGAGGTGCTGCGTCTGGAACGCCTGGAAAAACTCAAGGCACTGGGCCTGATCGAACCCGACGTTGAACCACACCCGCTGATCCAGCTGAGCGCGCAGTGGGCTGCACTGAGCGATGAGCAACGACAGATTTCCGCACGGGCGATGGAGGTCTATGCGGCAATGGTCGAGCGCATGGACTGGAACATCGGCCGGGTGGTCGATTACCTGCGCCAGCAGGGGCAACTCGACAATACCTTCATCCTGTTCATGTCCGACAACGGTGCCGAAGGGGCGCTGCTGGAAGCCTTCCCCAAGTTCGGCCCGGAGTTGATGACCTATCTGAACCAGCACTACGACAACAGCCTCGACAATATTGGCCGGGCCAATTCCTACGTCTGGTACGGGCCGAACTGGGCGCAGGTGGCGACGGCGCCGTCGCGACTGTTCAAGGCCTTTACCACCGAGGGCGGGATTCGTGTGCCGGCGCTGCTGCACTACCCGCAACTGCCGATCAAAGGGCAGATCAGCCATGGCTTTGGCACGGTGATGGACATCACCCCGACCATTCTCGATCTGGCTGGCGTACGTCATCCGGGCAAGCAATGGCACGGCAAACCGGTGGCGCCGTTGCGGGGTAAATCGTGGCTGGGCTTTTTGTCCGGCGAGACGGCGCAGGTGCATGACGAACACACCGTCACCGGTTGGGAATTGTTCGGGCGGCGGGCGATTCGCCAGGGGTCGTGGAAGGCGGTGTGGATCCCCGGTCCGGTGGGGCCGGCCACCTGGCAGTTGTATGATCTGGCCAGTGATCCGGGGGAGATTCATGATCTGGCGTTGAGTCAGCCGGACAAGCTCAGCGCGTTGATCGGGCATTGGCAGCAGTATGTGGAGGAGACCGGGGTGATCTTGAGTGCTTCGCCGTTTCAGCCGGATTGAGGGGAAGATCAAAAACCCCTCATCGGAACGCCGCCCGCCCAGCCCTCTCCCAGAGGGAGAGGGCGCTGACCGAGGTGTCTTACGTTAAATATCGACCTGTGAAAATGGGTCGATTATGGATTCAACGAAGCACTTTCACGTCAGCGTAACTCTTCGATATCCCCCAATCGGTCCCCTCTCCCTCTGGGAGAGGGTTAGGGTGAGGGCAGCTTGTCAGGCCTCCACCGCCTCCCCAGACACGGCGATTTCATCTCGACGAACAAACCGGTTCGCCCGCCCGAACGTGCCGAAATCATTGAACCGCACCCCCATCTCGCGCATCACTTTGTGCGCCACCGGCACGGTCATCTGGCGAATGTAGAACGGCTCTTTCACCACAAAATGGTGGATCCCGTGACTGCTGCCGAAGTTGAAGCAGAACGCCTGCAACGGCCACAGCCACCACGGGTTCAACACCTGGCATTGCTGCAGCACATTGCCCGGCTCGACATCACCGTAGTAATGCATGTTCGAACTGATGAAGTGCAGGCAAAACGTGCGCAGCACGTTCGGGCCGATGATCACCACGGCCGCGATGTCGATCACCTGCATCACCGACAGCGTGGTCGCCGACCACTCGATCGGCGCCCCCATGAGATAGGCGACGCCATTCGCCGCGTGGAAGCCGAGAAACACGTACCACGCGCCCCAATGCACCAGCGCCAGCGGCGCGTAGACCTTCAACGAGCGTTTGATGATGCTGATTTTGTGCGCCCGGGTTTTCGCCCGCAGCATACGAATGAACGCCGACATTACGTTGTCGCCGACCATCAGCAGCCGCGCGAAACCCCACGGTTCGCCGTTGGCGATCGCGCGTTCTTCCATGTCGGTTTCGGTGCCGGACACCTTGTGATGGTTGAGGTGAAGATGACGGCGAATCCACGGGTTGATGGTGCTCGGCCGCGCCAGCCACACCAGGCCCATCATCAGGTTGTGCGGCACGCGTTGTTTGCGAAAGTACATGCTGTGGATCAGGTCGTGTTCCAGTTCATGGGTCAAGGACGCCAAAAACGCGTTGAGCAGCAGGCACACCCACCACGCCATGTGACCCGTGATGTACAGCGCCGCCGAGCCGATCATCCCCGCCAGAGCAAAGGCCAGAATGCCAGCGCCGAGGGCGTCCTGATGCCGGAGAATCGGGTAGCGCTCACGCAGTTCGACGCCTTTGGCCAGCACCACTTCGCGAATATGCGCTGATCGCTGGGCAGCATTGTGTCGCTGGGGACTTGCAGAAGTACGGTCCATGCTTCCATCCTCTGGTTATTGATGTTCGCATCCTGCCCTGCGCGGTTGCAGAACACGCTAGCCGAGAACGCCAACCTGTTGACCGGAAGCGCCAATCAGCATGAAGGAACCGACCTCCCTCGCCAGTTGGACCCGTGCCCTGCGCAAGCAACTCGATGCGCTGGGCCTGGACAGCATTGCCCTGTGCCAGCAGGCCGGCCTCGATCCGCAACTGATGGACGACCCGAATGCGCGTTATCCGCTGTCCGGCACCACGCGCCTGTGGGAGCTGGCGGTGCAGGCCAGCGGCGATCCGGCGATTGGTCTGCGGGTGTCGCGCTTCGTCAGCCCGACCACCTTTCATGCGCTCGGTTATGCGCTGGTGGCCAGCGGCAGCCTGCGCGAGGTATTCGAGCGCATCGTGCGTTATCACCCGGTGGTCAGCGATGCACTGGAGCTGGAACTGAGCCGCAGCGACGAGCGTTATCTGTTCCGTCTGAAGATTCCGTCAGGCAATCCGGCGCCGGCCTTCGAAGCCATTGATGCGTTTGCCGCGATTTACGTGCGCACCTGCCGCAATCGCCTGGGCCGCGACTACGCACCGCTTGCGGTGTATCTGCGCCGTCCGGAACCGGTCGACGCGCACCGGTGGCACAAGGTGTTCCGCGCCCCGGTGCACTTCTCCTGCGCCGAGGATCGCCTGGAGTTCGCCCTCGCCGACTTCGACAGCCACCTCGACGATGCCAACCCGGAACTGGCCGAACACAACGAAGCGGTACTCGAGCGCACCCTGGCCCAGCTCAAGCCGCTGACCTGGGAGCGCAAGGTGCGCGACGCCATCGAAGAACAACTGCCCGAAGGCGAACCCGGCGCCGAACGCATCGCCCAGGCCTTGCACCTGAGCCTGCGCAGCCTGCAACGGCATCTGGCGGATGAAGGCTGTCGCTTCGACACGCTGCTTAACGAGAGCCGCGAGAATCTCGCGCTGCTGCACCTGCGCGATCCACAGTGTTCGTTGAGTGAAGTGAGTTATCTGTTGGGGTTTGCCGACACCAGCAGTTTCAGCCGGGCGTTCAAGCGCTGGACGGGGATGACGCCGGGGCAGTTTCGTGATCAGTTGCGCTGATTGATCCGAAATGTGGGGTGAATCGACTGGCCTCTTCGCGAGCAAGCTCGCTCCCACAGTGATCAAGGTGTGACACAGCTTTTTGTACACCCCAAACCCTGTGGGAGCGAGCTTGCTCGCGAAGAGGCCTGTCAGATCAACTCAAAGCCCAACTCAAACACTGTGCCGGTGGCATCACTGCTCACCCGCACCCGCCCGCCATGCAACTGCATGATCGACTGCACGATCGCCAGCCCCAGCCCACCCGAATCCCCCGGCTCCGCCCGTGACGGATCGACGCGATAAAAGCGATCAAACAATTTGCCCAGATGCTGCGGCGCAATGGCCGGGCCGTGGTTATGCACCTGCAACCAGCATACGCCCGGCTCATCGCAGCGCCGCAGGCTGATCAGCGTGCCTGTATCGGCGTGGCGCACCGCGTTGGCCAGCAGATTACCGAGGGCGCGCTGCAACAATTGCTGGTCGGCGAACAGTTCGCCGTGCAGCTGGTTTTCCAGGCGCAACTGACGATCATCGGCCAAGGCTTCAAAGTAATCGCACAGCTCGCCGCCGAGGCTATGCAGATCCAGCGTCTGCAAGTCGAGCGCCCGCTCCGCCTGCTCGGCGCGAGCGAGGAACATCAGATTTTCGGCCATGCGCTTGAGGCGTTCGAACTCTTCCATGTTCGACGCCAGCAACTCCTGATACTCCGCCGTGCTGCGCGGGTGATTCAGCGCTTGCCCGTTGCTCGCCAGCAAGGTGTGCAGTGGCGTGCGGATTTCGTGCGCGAGGTCGGCGGAAAACTGCGACAGCCGCTGCACGCTGTCGTCCAGCCGCGCGAGCATGCCGTTGAGCGCCTGCACCGGTTCGAGCAGCTCGGCCGGCGTACCGCTCGCGGACAACCGTTGATCGAGGCTGCGCAGGTCGATTCCGCGCACCGCTTCGCTCAATTGGCGCAACGGTTGCAGGCCACGGCGCAGCAACACCAGGCCCAACGCGAACGCCAGCAATGCGCCGAGCCCGACTGCCAGATACAGACGCATGCGATAACGGCCGAGCATCTGCTCGCGCTCATTGAGCACCTTGCCGGCGATCACTGTCAGCGGTTCGCCGTTCGGCCCTCGGGCTTCACCGGACAACAGCGCCAGTTCGGCACCGTCCGGTGCCTGCCAGGTCAGCACGTCGCGGCGCTGCGGCGTCTGCTCGCGGGGGATCGCCTTGAGCGGCGGCAATGCGCGCTGCCGAGGGTTGATGCCGATCACGCTCGATCCGTCGGCGCGCCGCACCAGCAACAGGCTGTCGAGGTTACCGAGCATGTTTTGATAGAGCCGCGGCCGCGCCTGCAAGGCGTCGAGGCTGTCGCTGTCCGCGAGCAACGCGCGCACCTGCTCGAGTCGACCGAGCAAGGCCAGGTCATCGCGGTAAGCGATCTCCGACGCCAGCGAGCGGTAGAGAAACACGCCAATCGCACTGAGCACCAACGCGCAGACCACAGCGAACGCCAGCGCCAGCCGCCAGGCGATCGACCTAGCGCGCATCGTCGGGCGCTTCCAGCTGATAGCCGACGCCGCGCACGGTGTGGATCAGTTTCGGCATGTACGGGTCATCGACCTTGGCCCGCAAGCGACGCACCGCGACTTCGACCATGTTGGTGTCGCTGTCGAAATTCAGGTTCCACACCTGCGAGGCGATCAGTGTGCGTGACAGCACCTCGCCCTGATGGCTGGCGAGCAGTTGCAGCAGGGCAAATTCCTTGTTGGTCAGGGCAATGCGCTGGCCGCCGCGACTGACCCGGCGGCGCAGCACATCAATTTCGAGGTCGGCGATGCTGTAGGACTCGGCCTCGCGCATCGGCCCGCGTCGCAGCAGCGTGCGCACCCGCGCGAGCAATTCGGCGAACGCGAAGGGCTTGAGCAAGTAATCGTCGGCGCCCAGTTCAAGGCCGCGCACGCGGTCTTCGATGGCATCCTTGGCGGTGAGGAACAACACCGGCGTGGCGCCGCGCTGGCGGATAAGTTGCAGCAGTTGCCAGCCATTGAGGCCCGGCAGCATCACGTCGAGGATGATCAGGTCGTACTCCTGCTGCTCGATGAAGTAGCGCCCGTCGAGGCCATTGAGTGCCACGTCCACAGCAAAACCCGATTCACCCAGGCCTTTGGCCAGGAAATTCGCGGTTTTGGCTTCATCTTCTACGACCAGCAAACGCATGGCACACCTCGATTGATCAGGCACACAGGCTAGGCGCCTTCGGCGCGATTGCCCATTACAAACTTGTAATCCGACTGACGGGGTTCTGACGAAGACCGGCGGCTAAGGTGAGGTCCTTCGCTTTCGGAGCCTGCTCATGACCTTCAAATACCTTGCCGCGAGCCTCGCCATCGGCCTGAGCGCCAGCGCCTTCGCTGGCCCTGACCTGCCGCGTCACGCCGACCTTGATCTGAAAACCGCACGCCTGCTGGCCGATACGGCAATGAGTAACTGCACAGGCACGGTGTCGGTGCTCGACCGTGGCGGCAACCTGCTGGTGACCTTGCGCGGCGATGGCATCGGCCCGCACAACACCGCCGCCAGCCAGCGTAAGGCGTACACCGCGCTGTCGACGAAAACCCCGACCCGGCTGTTCGCCGAGCGCGCCCGCAGCAACCCGGACACCGCCAACCTCAACACTCTCGACGAGCTGCTGTTGCTCGGCGGCGGCATCCCGTTATTTGCCGGCAGTGAACTGGTCGGCGCCATGGGCGTCGCCGGTTCCGGTGGCGGTGAGCAAGACGAAAGCTGTGCCATCAAGGCCGCCGAACAGGCCGGCCTGACCCTCACCCGTTCCCAATAAGGAGTCTGACCATGACCACCCTGCGCATGACCTTCGCCGCACTCGGCCTGAGCGCCGTTTCCAGCCTGGCGCTGGCCGCCGGCAATCCACTGAGCGTGCACGTGCTCAATCTGGAAAACGGCCTGCCGTCCCCAGGCATCAACGTGACCCTGGAAAAACACGTCGGCCAGAACTGGCAGCCGCTGGCTCAGGGCACCACCAACGAACAGGGGCGCATCGCCGAACTGTTCCCGGCCAAACAGCCTTTCGAGGCGGGCGAGTACCGGGTGGTGTTCAAGACTGGCGAGTATTTCGAAAAGGCCAAACGCGAGACGTTTTTCCCAGAGATTCCGGTGATTTTCCAGGTTAAGCAGACTGACCAGCACTACCACATCCCGTTGCTGCTCAGCCCGTATGGTTTCTCGACCTATCGCGGTTCATAAGCCACGCACGTTGCCCCTTTAGAAGTGAGCCTGCTCGCGATAACGGTGTATCAGTCCATGATGTGTTGGCTGACAACGCTATCGCGAGCAGGCTCACTCCTACAATGGATCGGTGCCAGATTTTAGAGTGTGGCCAGTGCCCGCAATCGCGCGGCATCGAGGATCTCGATCTCGCCGTAACCCAGTCCGATAATCCCCTGAGCCTGCAAATCCTTAAGGATCTGGTTGGTGGTCTGCCGTGACAGCGACAGCATCGACGCCAGTTGTTCCTGCGGCAGTTGCAGCATCCGCCGGGGCGGGTCGAGTTCGCCGTAGCCTTCGGCGATCAGCAGCAGACGATGGGCCAGACGCGCCGGAGCCGGGAGCAGGCTCAGCTGTTCGAGGTTAATGAAGGTCAGGCGCAATTTCTGGCTCATCAGCAGCGCCAGATGCCGCCAGTACAGCGGGTGCTCGTCGAGAATTTTCAGCAAAGTGGTCTGTGGAATGTTCACCAGGATGCACGGCCCGACGGCGTAAGCATCATGGGTGCGCGGCTGACCGTCGAACAGGCAGATTTCGCCGAACCAGTGCGGCGCTTCCACCAGGCTCAGCAACGCCTCCTTGCCCTGCTCGCTGACCGCGCCGATGCGGATCGCGCCGTCGAGCACCGCGTACAACCCGCACGGCGCATCGCCGCGCTGGAACAGGCGCTGCCCCGCCGTCAGCCGCCGCTCCCGGGCTGCCGCCAGCAGACTATCCTGAAAGGATGCCGGCAGATGACTGAACCATTGCCCGGTCATCAACTGTGAACGCTTATCCATGATCACTCCCAATTGTCGCCTGCCTGACAGAGCGAACGCCGAACCCGGGGCATGCTGCGCTCACCCTACAGGAGGAACAACAATGAAAAGCCTCGTCGATCATCTGAGTCAATACGCCGCGTACCACCGTGACCCACGCAACATCGCCAGCCACTTTATCGGCATTCCGCTGATTGTGGTGGCGGTGGCGGTGCTGTTGTCGCGACCGGCGTGGTCACTGGGCGGCTTGTGGCTATCGCCGGCGGTGCTGCTGGCACTGGCTTCGGCGTGGTTCTACCTGCGCCTGGAACTGAAGCTTGGCGCTCTGATGACGCTGTTGATGGGCCTGTCGGTCTGGGCCGGACACGCGCTGGCGCAGCAGAGCACCATGGTCTGGCTCAGCAGCGGGCTGGCGATGTTTGTGATCGGCTGGGTGATCCAGTTTGTCGGCCATCACTATGAAGGGCGCAAACCGGCGTTTGTCGATGACGTCAGCGGGCTGATTGTCGGGCCGTTGTTTGTCGTCGCCGAACTGGCGTTCATGCTTGGGATGCGGCATGAATTGAAAGAGCAGATCGAAGCGCGGGCGGGGGTGGTGCGGGTCAATCCGAATCGTGCGGCTGTGTAGATCCCTTTCGCGAGCAAGCTCGCTCCCACAGTGGACGGGTGCTGAACACAAACTTCATGTCCGACCGAGTTCCCTGTGGGAGCGAGCTTGCTCGCGAAGCTTTTGATCTTAGAGGTTGGCGACTTTCTGCCAGACCTTCGGTTTGAAGAACAGGGTTTCACCCTTGGCCAGGCCGATCAGGCTGTCATGGTCTTTCACCACTTCGGCCTCGATCAGATCCGTCTGCCCTTCCACCTTCAACGTCACCCGCGTGGTCGCGCCCAACGGGCGGATATCGCGCACTTCAGCGGCATGGTGATCTTCCAGCTCATGTTTGGACAACGACACTTCGTGCGGGCGGAACAGCACGTGGTTGTCGTCGCTGAGCAGCAAGCGGTTCGAATCGCCGAGGAAGTGATAAACGAAGTCGCTGGCCGGGTTTTCGTAAACGTCACCCGGTGAGCCGATCTGCTCGATCACGCCCTTGTTCATCACCACGATACGGTCGGCGACTTCCATCGCTTCTTCCTGATCGTGGGTCACGAAAACCGAAGTGAGGTTGATGTCTTCGTGCAAACGCGCGAGCCAGCGGCGCAGCTCTTTGCGCACCTTGGCGTCGAGGGCGCCGAACGGTTCATCCAGCAACAACACTTTCGGCTCCACCGCCAAGGCACGAGCCAGGGCGATACGTTGACGCTGACCACCGGACAGTTGCTCCGGGTAGCGATCCGCCAACCAGTCGAGTTGCACCATGTTCAGCAGCTCGTGGACCTTGGTCGCGATCTGGCTTTCGCTCGGGCGCTGGTTTTTCGGTTTCATGCGCAGGCCGAACGCGACGTTGTCGAACACCGTCATGTGGCGGAACAAAGCGTAGTGCTGGAACACGAAACCGACGTTGCGATCACGCACGTCGTGGCCAGAGACGTCTTCACCGTGAAAGACGATGTTGCCCTGATCCGGGGTTTCCAGGCCGGCGATGATCCGCAGCAGCGTGGTCTTGCCGCAGCCCGACGGACCGAGCAGCGCGACCAGCTCACCGCTGTGGATGTCCAGGCTGATGTTGTCCAGCGCCTTGAACGCGTTGAAATTCTTGCTGACGTTACGCACTTCGATCGACATGAATTATTCCTCCGCGGCGCTGGCGCGCAGGCGGTTGATACGGTTTTCGCTCCACTGCTTGAGCAGCAGGATGAAGAGCGCCAGGATCAGCAACAGGCTCGCCACGGCGAACGCGGCCACGTGGTTGTATTCGTTGTAGAGGATCTCGACGTGCAGCGGCAAGGTGTTGGTCACCCCGCGAATGTGCCCGGAGACCACCGACACCGCACCGAACTCACCCATGGCCCGCGCGGTACACAGAACCACGCCATAGATCAGGCCCCATTTGATGTTGGGCACGGTGACATGCCAGAACATTTGCCAGCCGTTGGCGCCGAGCAGCCGCGCAGCCTCCTCTTCCTGAGTGCCTTGTTCCTGCATCAGCGGGATCAGCTCACGGGCCACGAACGGCACGGTGACGAAGATCGTCGCCAGCACGATGCCCGGCAGGGCGAACACGATCTGGATGTCGTGATCCTGCAGCCACGGCCCGAACAGGCCCTGAGCGCCGAACATCAACACGTAGACCAGACCGGCGATCACCGGCGATACCGAGAACGGCAGGTCGATCAGCGTCACCAGCATGCTCTTGCCACGGAAAGAATATTTGCTCACGCACCACGCGGCACTGACGCCGAACACCAGGTTCAGCGGCACCGAAATCAGAACGGCGATCACCGTGAGTTTCAGCGCCGACAAGGCGTCCGGTTCAAAGATCGCGGTGAAGAATGCGCCGAGGCCGTTCTTCAGACCCTGCGACACCACGATGAACAGCGGCAACACCAGAAACAGGAAAAAGATCAGCCAGCCTAGACCGATCAGGATTCTGCGCGAAGTGGCACTGCCACGGCGCGCAGCGTTGGCCGAGGACGCGGCCACAATAGACGATTGGGACATGGTTCGCGCCTCCTTATGGGGTTTCGATGCGCCGCTGCAGCAAGTTGATCAGCAGCAACAGGACGAAGGAAACCACCAGCATCAGCACGCCGATGGAGGTGGCGCCGGTGTAATCGTATTGGTCGAGCTTGACCATGATCAGCAGTGGCAGGATCTCGGTTTTCATCGGCATGTTACCGGCAATGAAAATCACCGAACCGTACTCGCCGACACCACGGGCGAAGGCCAGGGCAAAACCGGTCAGCCAGGCGGGCAACAGCGCTGGCAGGAGGATGTGACGGAACACTTGCAGCGGTTTCGCGCCGAGGCAGGCAGCAGCTTCTTCGACTTCACGGGGAATATCGGCGAGCACCGGCTGCACCGTGCGCACCACGAACGGCAGGGTCACGAAGGTCAGCGCGAGGGTGATGCCCAGCGGCGTGTAGGCGATCTTGAAACCGAGGTCAGCGGCGAACTGCCCGACCAGTCCGGTCGGGGTGTACAACGCAGTCAGGGCGATACCGGCCACGGCCGTCGGCAGGGCGAACGGCAGGTCGATCATCGCGTCGATCACCTTGCGCCCCGGGAAGGTGTAGCGCACCAGCACCCAGGCCAGCAGCGTACCGATGATGCCGTTGATGATCGCCGCACACAGGGCGGTGCCGAAGCTCAGCTTCAGAGCGGCCAGCACGCGCGGGGCGGAGATGATCGTCCAGAACTGATCCCAGGTGAGTTGGGCGGCGTGGACGAACATCGCCGCCAGCGGGATGAGCACAATCAGGCTGAGGTACACCAAGGTGTAACCCAGCGTCAGCCCGAAGCCGGGTATGACGGGGGAGATACGACGCGACATAAAAGTCCTTGGTTAAAAACGCATCAATGTGGGAGCGGGCTCTGTGGCGAGGGGATTTATCCCCGATGGGCAGCGTAGCTGCCCCAAAACCATCGCATGCGGTGTGCCTGGTTTCCCGCATTTGCCGATTTCGGGGCTACTGCGTAGCCCGACGGGGATGAATCCCCTCGCCACAAAAGCCCGCTCCCACATGGTTTCGTGCCTGAGCATCAGGCTCATTGTGGGTCAGATTACTGCGCCTGATAGATCTGGTCGAACACGCCACCGTCATTGAAGAATTTCGGTTGCGCGGTTTTCCAGCCGCCGAAGTCCTTGTCGATGGTCACCAGTTCCAGTTTCGGGAACTGCTGGGCGTACTTCGCCGCCACGTCCTTGTCACGCGGACGGTAGAAGTTTTTCGCGGCGATCTCCTGACCGGCCGGGCTGTACAGGTGTTTCAAATAGGCTTCGGCGATCTGCTCGTTGCCTTTCTTCTCGGCGTTCTTGTCGACCACCGCCACCGGCGGTTCGGCGAGAATCGACAGCGACGGCACGACGATGTCGAACTTGTCCGCGCCGCCGTCTTCTTTCAGCGCCAGGAACGCTTCGTTTTCCCAGGCCAGCAACACGTCACCCTGACCGTTGTTGACAAAAGTGATGGTCGAACCGCGAGCACCGGTATCGAGTATGGGCACGTGCTTGAACAGGGTCTGTACGTACTCTTTGGCTTTTTCTTCACTGCCGCCGTTGGCTTTCAGGCCGTAGGCCCACGCGGCGAGGAAGTTCCAGCGCGCACCGCCGGAGGTTTTCGGGTTCGGGGTGATCACCGAGACGTCGCTCTTGATCAGGTCGCCCCAGTCCTTGATGCCCTTCGGGTTGCCCTTGCGCACCAGGAACACGATGGTCGAGGTGTACGGGGTGCTGGCGTCCGGCAGACGCTTCTGCCAGTCGGCCGGCAAGGACTTGCCGAGCTTGGCGATTTCGTCGATGTCGCCGGCCAAGGCCAGGGTCACAACGTCGGCGCGCAGACCATCGATCACCGCACGGCCCTGCTTGCCCGAACCGCCGTGGGATTGCTGGATTTTAACGGTGTCGCCGGCATGGTCCTTCTGCCAGAACTTGATGAATTCAGCGTTGTAGTCCTGATACAGCTCGCGCGTCGGGTCATACGACACGTTGAGCAGTTCGTAATCCTTGGCAACGGCGGAACCGGCAAACACAGCGCTGGCCAGGGCGGCCAAAGCGTAACGGCGAATCGACGACATGGTGAAAGCTCCTGGAATTCTCGGTGGTGGCTTTTTCTTATGTATTTCGGAAAGCGTGGTGCCGGTTCAAAAGATCGCAGCCTTCGGCAGCGTCTGCGCACAATCCCCGGCAGGCGCTGCCGCAGGCTGCGATCCTTGGCTCTTCAAATCAGCCCGGTTGTTTACCGGGTTGCTGCAAGCGGAATTTCTCTTTGCGCTCGATCTGCACGACCTGGGCGTTGTGCACAGTGATCTCCACCGCGCCGAACCGCAGATCGCGCAGGGCGCTCTGGATTTCACGCAAGATGGTGGTTTCGTCCTGACCGTCAACGCTGCGAAGGGATGCGCTCATGGTGCTGCTCCTTTGAATGGGATATGCCTGGCAGTGGGCGGCACTGCGTTCGGCGTGGGAGCAATATAAGAGAGGCGCAGATATTCTTAAAAAGACTATTTAAGAATGTTTATATAACTGAAAAACATTATCTGACGGGACAAGGGTTTGCGCGCTTTCCCGGTACTCAAGAACACCGCAACCCCTGTGGCGAGGGAGCTTGCTCGCGCCGGGCTGCGCAGCAGACCCAAAAAACCGAGCGCTTCGTGCTCGGGCGGGAGCAAGCTCCTCCCCCGCCACAAGATCGGATTCAACCGATAACAGGCGCGCGCGCCCAATCAATCTCCGCCGCCGGCACCGGCCGCCCAAACCAGTAGCCCTGGCCCAGGTCACACTCCTGCGCCAGCAGAAACGCCGCCTGCTCGACCTGCTCGATGCCCTCGGCATGCACTTGCATCCCCATGCTGCGAGCCAGCGCGATGATCACCCGGGCAATCGCCGCATCGTCCTCGTCCCACGGCAGACCGGCGACGAAACCCTGATCAATCTTCAACTTCTGCACCGGCAAACGTTTGAGCCGCAACAGCGACGAATAGCCAGTGCCAAAGTCATCAATGGCCAGGCGAATGCCCAGCTCACGCAAACGGTGCATCTGTTCCAGCGCGACTTCCGGGTCGTCCATCACCGCACTTTCGGTGACTTCCAGCTCCAGACAAGCCGGATTCAGCCCGGTGTCGTGCAGCACTTGCGCCACCTGTTGATACAACTCGCGACGGGCAAACAGCCGCGACGACACGTTCACCGCGACAAACGACAACACCACGCCCGCCTGCTGCCACTCGCACATCTGCCGGCACGCCTGCTGCATCACCCAGTCGTCGATTTCGGCGATCAGGCCGGTGCGTTCGGCAATCGGAATGAACTCCGCCGGCGACACCAGGCCACGCTGCGGATGCTGCCAGCGCACCAGCGCTTCGACGCCGATCAGGCGACCGGTTTTCAGGTCATGCACCGGCTGGTAGTAAACCCGCAACTCCTGCTGCTCCAGGGCGCGGCGCAACTCGAACGCGATTTCGACCCGTTGCTGGGCGTGGGCGGTGAGTTCTTCGGTATACAGGGCATAACCGTTGCGGCCGCTGCTCTTGGCCTTGAACAACGCGGCATCGGCGTTGCGCAACAATTGGTCGGCGCTCAACGCATCGCTGGGAAACAGGCTGATGCCGATGCTGATGTTGATGAACAACTCGTGGCTTTCAAGGCGAAACGGCTCCTTGAGCGCGTCGAGAATACGTTGGGCCAATGCCGCCGCCTGCCCCGGTTGTGGACAACTTTCCACCAGCACGGCGAATTCGTCGCCCCCCAGTCGCGCCAGGGTGATGCCGGGGCCGAACAGCGCCTGCAAGCGCGCCGACACCGCTTTGAGCAAGCGATCGCCGACGTTATGGCCGAGGCTGTCATTGATCATCTTGAAATGATCCAGATCGAGCATCAGCAACGCGCAACCGCGCTTGTGCGCCTGCGCCGACGCCAGCGCCTGCTCGGCACGGTCGCTGAACAGCAGACGGTTGGGCAGATCCGTGAGCGGATCGTGGTGCGCGAGGTGTTTGAGTTCGTGCTCGGAATCCTTGATCGCACTGATGTCGGAAAACACCGCGACGTAATGGCTGAGCCGGCTCTGGTCATCATGAATGACGCGGATGGTTTGCCACTGTGGATAAATCTCGCCGCTTTTACGACGGTTCCAGATCTCGCCACTCCACTCGCCTTTGGCCTCCAGCGTGGCGAACATCGCCTGATAGAAGCCCGGCGGATGATGACCGGACTTGAACAGACTGGGCTGCTGACCGATGACTTCTTCGCGCTGATATCCGGTGATCTCGATGAACGCCCGGTTGACGTGCACGATCAGGCCCTGGCGATCAGTGACCAACACGCCTTCGCGCGTGCAGTCGAATACGGCCGCCGCCTGCCGCAGGCGCTCGCGATCGGCATGGCGTTCACGCAAGCGCGCACCGATACCGAGAAACTCGCACAAACGCGCCCTCGCCAGAAAAATCAGCCCGGCACTGACTGCCGCAAAGACGTAACCGTTGATCAGTTGCCAATGGGCAAGATCGACGGCGTTATCGAAGAAACTGTTTAATAAATGATCAGTGCCCAGCAGCCAGAGGACGGCAAGCACGAGATAGAGCAGCGCTGCACGCAAAGCATCGCGATAAATGGCAGGCATTCGGCTATCCATGTCCCTACAAAAAAGGTTGGAATTATAGGTCAAGAAACATCCAGCGACTCTTATCTAAAAGGGCGACTGGTTTTATCTGTGTGCTTGGTGATAATGCAACGGCTGTTTTTATCTTTATCGAGGGCCCTATAGCCTATGTGGTACGAAGGTTTTCTTGGCTTGTCGGCCTGGTCACTGGTCGCAGTCACCCTGCTGATGACCCACGTGACGATTGTTGCCGTCACGGTCTATCTGCACCGATATTCGGCCCATCGCTCGCTTGAGCTGCATGCCGGCCTGAAACACTTTTTCCGCTTCTGGCTGTGGCTGACCACGGCGCAGAACACCCGCGAGTGGACGGCCATCCACCGTAAACACCACGCCAAATGCGAAACCGAAGACGACCCGCACAGTCCGGTCGTCAAGGGGTTGTCCACCGTACTGCGCAAAGGCGCCGAACTGTATCGCGCCGAAGCCGAGAATCCGGAGACCCTGCGCATCTACGGCAAGAACTGCCCCGAAGACTGGATCGAACGCAACCTCTACAGCCGCTACCCGCTGTTGGGCGTGGCGATCATGGGCGTCATCGACCTGCTGCTGTTCGGCACCATCGGCATCACCATCTGGGCGATCCAGATGATGTGGATCCCGGTATGGGCCGCCGGTGTGGTCAATGGCCTGGGCCATGCCATCGGCTACCGCAACTTCGAATGCCGTGACGCGGCGACCAATCTGGTGCCGTGGGGCATCCTGATCGGCGGCGAAGAGCTGCACAATAACCATCACACCTACCCTAACTCGGCCAAGCTGTCGGTGAAGAAGTGGGAGTTCGACCTCGGCTGGGCGTGGATCAAGGTCTTCTGCTTCCTGCGTCTGGCCAAGGTCCAGCGTGTGGCACCGATCGCCCACCGGGTCGAAGGCAAGGGCAATCTGGACATGGACACCGCCATGGCGATCCTCAACAACCGCTTCCAGATCATGGCCCAGTACCGCAAGTTGGTGATCGGTCCGCTGGTCAAGCAGGAGCTGGCCAAGGTCGATCATTCGGTACGCCACCAGTTCCACCGCGCCAAACGCTTGCTGTCGCGGGAAACCAGTCTGCTGGAAGAGCGTCATCACTTGCGCATCCAGAACATGCTCGAGCACAGCCAGGCGCTGAAGGTAATTTACGAAAAACGTCTGGCCCTGCAGCAGATCTGGGTCAAGACCAGCGCAAATGGCCACGACATGCTCGCCGCCATCAAGGACTGGATTCACGAGGCCGAGGCCAGCGGCATTCAGTCCCTGCGCGAATTTGCCGACCAGTTGAAAACCTACTCGTTGCGCCCTGCAGCGGTCTGATTTTGGTGAATGATCCCCTGTGGCGAGGGGATTCATCCCTGATCGGTAGCGAAACGAGCGAAAACCTGACGACGCGTTCTCATTGATGAAACGCGTCGCCACGACCGCCCGGCGGGAGCAACCTCCCTCGCCACAAATGCGCGGAACTTAGCACCAAAAGCCCTATCTCAAAGACACTTCGCCACCCCGGCGGGCTGTACTGTGGCCGCTGTCGAAATGCGGCACGCCCTTTGAGATCTGTGCCGATGGTCAACAACAACCAAAAAGACTCATCCTTCCCGCAATGGCCCGAGGCCGCGCAAACCCTGATGGCGTTGATGCACGCCCAAGGCGAAGTCGCCCGGCTGAGCGAACGCGAACAGCTGTTCAGCTCGCTGCTGGTAAGCGTCAACGCCGTGCTCTGGGCCTTCAACTGGGAAACCCGACAGGTGCTGTACGTCAGTCCCGCCTATGAACGGATTTTCGGCCGCTCGGCCGGTTTGCTGCTGGCCGACTACAACCAGTGGCGCGACAGCATCTATCCCGACGATCTGGAATACGCCGAACGCAGCCTCGCCGAAGTCCTGCACAAAGGCGCCGTGGAAGATCGCGAGTACCGGATCATTGCGGCCGACGGCTCGGTGCGCTGGCTCAGCGACAAATGCTTTATCAACCGTCAGGACGAACCCGGGCAACCGGTGATCATCGTCGGCATCGCCGAGGACATCACCGACAAGAAGCAGATGGAAACCGAGCTGCAACGCCTGGCCACCACCGACGTGCTGACCCAAAGCAGCAACCGCCGCCATTTCTTCGAATGCGCCAACCGCGAATTCAGCGCGGCACGCCTGCAAGGCTCGCAGATGGGGTTTCTGTTGCTGGATATTGATGACTTCAAAGTGATCAACGATACCTACGGCCACCCTGAAGGCGACAACGTATTGCAACGCATTGCCGAGTGCGGGCGAGGGTCGTTACGTCGGGGGGATCTGTTCGGACGGATTGGTGGAGAAGAGTTTGCGGCAGTATTTCCGGGCTGTGCGCCGGACATGGCCATGCAAGTGGCCCAGCGTCTGCAACAGGAAATTCAGCGCTTGAGCTTCAGCCATGACGGTCAGAGCTTCGGCATCACCGTCAGTCAGGGCCTGACCAGTCTCACGGAGAACGACGACAGCCTCGACAGCCTCTTCGCCCGGGCGGATGCGGCGATGTACGAAGCCAAGCGCCAGGGCAAGAACCGCATCATCTCTGCATAGCCGCTGTTTGAATTCACCAAAAAACCTGTGGGAGCGGGCTGGCCAGCGCATCCAGCAAAGATGTTGTCTGCGCCGACGCCATCGCCGGCCAGCACGCGCCCACAGCGATTGGCAGTAAGCCAGGTTATTTACGCATCCGCATCAACTCCGGCAGCCCGATCTTCAGCAACCGCGCCGTACGACTCTTGGCCAGTTCCTCGACGCCCTCATGTTCGGTCAGGCGGGCCATCTGCGCGGCCATGTTCATCACCAGCGCCTCACGGGAGTAAACCCCGCCACCGAGCTGGTAGGCCGACGCAATCAACTCACGCAGCTCCAGCGGCAAGCGCCAGCGGGTGCGCAACGCCGAACCGTAAGCCGCGCCAAACGCCTCGAGCGCGTCGCCCACCTCCGTCCACTCATCCAGTTCGCCGCCGGCCTGCTTCCACTCCTGCAAACAACGCAACAACGCCAGATCGCCGAGGCGATGCAACATGCCTGCGCAATAGCAGCGCTCCTGATCCAGGTCGAGCAGGCGCGCCAGCGTGCGAGCGTATTCAGCCGTGTGCAGCGACAGCCCCCAATAACGCTCGGCGTAATCGGCCAGACACGGATCACTGAGTCTGGCGCTGCGCTTGAGCGCCAGGCCGAGAATCAGGTTCATGCTCTGCCCGGTACCCAGCCTATGCAGCGCTTGCGCCAGGGTCTGCACGGGCGCGCCATAGTGCTGCGCCGCGCTGTTGGCCGCCGCAATCAACACTGCGGTGATCTGCGGATCGGTTTTGATCTCTTCTTCCAGCAACTTCAGATCGAGGCCGTTCGGGTTCAGGCTGCGTTTGACTGCCACCTGCACATCCGTCATCAATGGCGCGCCATCGGCCTGCTCGCGGCGGCGCTCGAGGAACACCGACAAGGTCATGCCCGGCGCCAGGACGGGCACTTCACAGAACACTTCTTCCCCGGCATTGAGCAGCAAGCCCTGCAGACGCTCGGTCAGGCTTTCCATGTTCAGGGGTTTGGTCAGGTAGGCCGTGGGGGCCAGCGGTAACGCTTCGCGCACACTGGCGCTGTCGTTGCGGCTGCTCATCAGAATGAACGGCAACGGCGGATTGCGTTTGCGCTGGCGCACGCTGCGCAACACGTTCAAACCGTCGACACCGGGCAACTCCCAATCGACGATCGCCAGGTCGTACGGCACCTCGCTGAGCAATGAAATGGCTTGCTGGCCGTCGGCACACAGGTCCAGCCGTGCATCACAACGGACGTTGAGCAGCACTTGTTTAAGCAGGTCCCGGGACCACGGATCGGCCTCGGCAATCAGCACTCGGGGTACGGCGGGTAAATCAACGGCAGTCATGCGCGCTCTCCCTTGCAATGCCTGAACCTTAGCCAATGCTGGCCATTCGATACAGTGCAAAAGCGATAGATCTGTTTCAGGGGCGTAAAAAAACCCGCCGAAGCGGGTTTTTTGTCGAGCTGATCACACAGTGCCAGGGCTTAAAGCTCCGAGAAGCACTCTTCGATGATCGCCAGACCTTTGTCCAGTTGCTCGTCCGGCGAAGTCAGCGGTACCAGGACGCGCAGAACGTTGCCGTAGGTGCCGCAGGACAGCAGGATCAGGCCCTTGTCACGCGCCTTGGCCACGACAGCCGCAACAGCCGTCGGGTTTGGCTTGTGGCTGTCGCCGTTTTCGAACAGCTCGACCGCGATCATCGCGCCCAGGGCACGCACTTCGCCGATCACCGGGTATTTGGCCTGGATGGCCTTCAGGCCGGTAACCAGACGTTCGCCGACTGCCTTGCAGCGGTCCAGCAGGTGCTCTTCTTCGAACACTTCCATCACGGCCAGGGCCGCGGCGCAAGCAATCGGACTACCGGCGTAGGTGCCGCCCAGACCGCCTGGGGCAATGGCGTCCATGTATTCGGCCTTGCCGCAGACACCGGCCAGCGGGAAACCGCCGGCGATGGATTTGGCGAAAGTGGTCAGGTCGGCCGCAACGCCCATCTGTTCCATGGCGAAGAAAGTGCCGGTACGGCCAGCGCCCGTCTGTACTTCGTCAGCGATCAGCAGGATGCCGTGCTGGTCGCACAGCGCGCGCAGACGCTTCATGAATTCTTTCGGCGCGACGTAGAAACCACCTTCGCCCTGCACAGGCTCGATGATGATCGCAGCGATGTCTTTCGGCTCGGCGTCGTTCTTGAAGATGCGCTCGATGGAAGCGATCGAGTCGTCGATGCTCACGCCATGCAGTTCGTTCGGGTACAGCGCGCGGAAGATGCCGCCTGGCATCAGGCCCATGCCGGCCGAGTAAGGCACGACTTTACCGGTCAGGCCCAGGGTCATCATGGTGCGACCGTGGTAGGCGCCGGTGAAGGCGATCACGCCGGCACGGCCAGTGGCGGCACGGGCGATTTTCACGGCGTTTTCCACCGCTTCGGAACCGGTGGTCACCAGCAGGGTTTTCTTGGCGAAATCACCTGGCACCTTGGCGTTGATCTTTTCGCACAGCTCAACGTACGGCTCGTAGGCCAGTACCTGGAAGCAGGTGTGAGTCAGCTTGTTCAGCTGTTCGGTCACCGCAGCGATGATTTTCGGGTGCACGTGGCCGGTGTTCAGTACAGCGATACCGCCGGCGAAGTCGATGAACTCACGACCTTCAACGTCAGTCACGGTCGCGTTCTTCGCCGACTCAGCGAAGATCGGGTGAATCTGGCCAACACCACGTGGAACAGCTGCGGTACGGCGGGCCATCAGTTCAGCGTTAGTCTTGCTCATTACAGTCCTCATTCGCCGCTCATCGGGCGGCGTGGTTCAAGGATTAAGCGGGAGAAATCGACGGTGGCAGCATGCGATGATCGACTGCCACGGCGTTCCTGGCCGCAGAGAAAATTCCGGTTTGAAACGACGCAAAGGGACAGCGCTCTCGTGCCCTTTGCGTTTGCAGCGATCCCTTTCTCGGCTTAGATGCCCAGGCAGAGGTATTTGATTTCCAGGTAATCTTCGATGCCGTACTTGGAGCCTTCACGGCCCAGGCCCGAGGCCTTGATGCCGCCGAATGGCGCGACTTCGTTGGAGATCAGCCCGGTGTTGACGCCGACCATGCCGTATTCCAGCGCTTCAGCCACACGGAACACACGACCCAGGTCGCGAGCGTAAAAGTAGGAAGCCAGACCGAACTCGGTGTCGTTGGACATCGCGATCACTTCGGCTTCGTCTTTGAAGCGGAACAGCGGCGCCAACGGGCCGAAGGTTTCTTCCTTGGCCACGGCAGCGTCTTTCGGCACGTTGGTCAGGATGGTCGGCTCGAAGAAGTTGCCTTGCATCGGCTTGCCACCGGCCAGCACCGTGGCGCCTTTGGCTACGGCGTCAGCAATGTGCTCTTGCACCTTGGCCACGGCTTTTTCGTCGATCAGCGGACCAGTGGTGGTGCCGTCTTCCAGACCGTTGCCGATCTTCAGCTTGGCGACTGCGACTTTCAGCTTCTCGGCGAACGCGTCGTACACCGAATCCTGAATGTACAGACGGTTGGCGCAGACGCAGGTCTGGCCGTTGTTGCGGTACTTGGAAATGATCGCGCCTTCGACGGCCTTATCCAGGTCCGCGTCGTCGAACACGATGAACGGCGCGTTACCGCCCAGTTCCAGCGAGACTTTCTTGATGTCCTTGGCGCATTCCGACATCAGCTGACGACCGATTTCAGTCGAGCCGGTGAAGGACAGTTTGCGCACGATCGGGTTGCTGGTCAGCTCGCTGCCGATATCGCCGGCGCTGCCGGAGACCACGCTGAACACGCCTTTTGGAATGCCGGCACGCTGGGCCAGTTCAGCCAGAGCGAACGCGGAGAACGGGGTTTGCGACGCCGGCTTGAGCACCATGGTGCAACCGGCGGCCAGTGCCGGGCCGGCCTTACGGGTGATCATCGCGGCCGGGAAGTTCCACGGGGTGATGGCGGCGGTGACGCCGATCGGTTGCTTGATCACGATCAGGCGCTTGTCCGGCTGGTGGCCCGGAATCACGTCACCATAGATGCGCTTGGCTTCTTCGGCGAACCACTCGATGAACGAAGCGGCGTAAACGATTTCGCCCTTGGCTTCGGCCAGCGGCTTGCCCTGCTCGAGGGTCATCAGGCGCGCGAGGTCGTCCTGGTTCTCGATCATCAGTTCGAACCAGCGACGCAGCTTGCCTGCACGCTCCTTGGCGGTCAGTGCACGCCAGGCCGGCAGCGCTTTGTCAGCGGCTTCGATCGCGCGGCGGGTTTCAGCTGCGCCCATCTTCGGCACGGTGCCGAGGATTTCGCCGGTGGCCGGGTTGTTGACCTTGATCGTCTGACCGTTGTCCGCATCGACCCAAGCGCCATCAATGAAGGCTTGCTGGCGGAACAACAGGGTGTCTTTAAGCTGCATGTCGGCTTTCCTTAACAGCACCGCGGCCTGCGCGGAGCAAAATTATGATTGTAGAAAGGCGCCTCGCAAGGCTGCCGTCAGGGAAATCAGAGACCGGGCGTGGCGCATCAACAGTGCTCGATTCGAACCACCTGCGCTGCAACACCCTGTCCAAAGAGCGTTTGAAATCTCAAACGGATCGTAGGATCAAAGGGGTTAAAGGACAATAGGTCGTTCGAAAAAAAGAACAAAAACGCCGCTTTTGTTGGATTTTTCAGATCAACGCGCCAAAACCCCAGCCGCAGCAAAACCATAGAACAGTCCTGCCAAAGCGCCAAGCGAGCCTTTTGCAGGACGTTACAGCTTTAAGGAATGCAGCGATTTCAACGGACATGCGCCCTGACAAAACCCGCAAAATCCCGGCATGGACGCCCCGAGCCGACCTAGGTATGATGTCGCCCGCTGCACCAGTAGCTCAGCTGGATAGAGTACTGCCCTCCGAAGGCAGGGGTCGTGGGTTCGAATCCCGCCTGGTGCGCCATTGATTCAAACGAGAAAGCCCCGGACTGTGATGGTCCGAGGCTTTTTTGTGGGCGCGATACTGACTTAAGGCGACGGTCACTCCGTCGTCCAGTCAAACTCATCGTAATCGTCGTCATCCTCTTCTTCCCCAATCTCCTCAAAAACCTCGTCTTCTTCCACGACGTCTTCTTCCGACTGGTTCAGCAGAAACTCCTTGCGAGCTTCGGTAATCGCGCGCCGCATCTCCTCACCCTTCTGTGGGCAGTTGAGGAGTTGGGCGATGCGGTCGATTTTTGGTGCCACGGTGTTTCTCCAGCGCTTCAGCTATGGCCCGATAGTGCGCGTTTTTGCGGGTCGATGCCAAATGGCTGAGAGAACACGCGGTCAGTTCTTGCGGATTTGTTCGAGGCGGAGGTCGAGATCCACGTCGGGATAACGTTTGTGCAGGTTGTTGTACAGCGCATCGGCGGCTTGGGATTGACCGGATTCGCGCAGGCGCAGGACTTCGCGCAGCTGCGCGTCCAGACCATTGGCCGGGGCGGTGGTGCGCTTGCTGGTGCTGGCTTCGTCGGCGCTGATCGCTTCGCTTTGCATCGGTGCGGCCATTTCCATCATCGGTGCCGGCGCTGGTGCGGCCATGCCGCCAGCGGGGGCAGACAAGATTTGCGGGGCTTGCTTGCGAGCAAGAGGCGCAGCGGATTTGGCGGGTGGAGCAAAGTCGAATGATGGCTGCGGGTCGGGCGCACGCTGGACCAGGGACAGCATCAAAGCCACGCCAACGAGGCTGGCGAACGCGACTTGCCAGCGCGGCTTGCGGCAGGCGTCGAGCCAGCGTTGCCACAGGCTTGTTTTCGGTACCGGGGCGTTGTGGCGGGCAGCCGAGAGAATCGACGAATCGAGGTGCGCCGGTGGTTCGGCGTCGTGTTGCTCGCGATAGTGCTTGAGCAGTTGCTCTTCGGGTGTCTGGCGGGCGTCAGTCATGTCAGTACCTCCTCGGCCAGCAGCCGACGCAGTTTTTGCTGGGCGTAGCGCAAGCGGCTTTTAACGGTTTCCAGCGGTGTGTCGGTGAGGCTGGCGATTTGCGCCAGGTCGAGGTCGCCGTGGGCGCGCAGCAGGAACACTTCCCGCTGGTCGGCGGGCAAGGCTTGCAGGGCGCTTTCCAGGCGCTGGCTGTCGCGGCTGAGGTTCAACAATTGTTCGGGATCGTTGGTCCCGTCGCCAACCGCATGCAGCTGTTCGTCGTAGCTGTCGTGCAGCGGCTGGTGAGCGCCGTGTTTGCGCCAGTGGTCGATCAAGCGATTGCGCGCGATCTGGAACAGCCACGTACGAAAGGTCGCCCGGCCTTGTGGCTGACTGGCGCTGCGGATCAGGCTCAGCCAGGTCTCCTGAAAGACTTCGTCAGCCAGTTCCGGTTTACCGCTCAAGCCGAGCAGAAACCGATACAAACCCTGGCGATGGCGGGCGTACAGGATTTCGAACGCCGCGCCGTCGCCCTCGCGGTAACGCGCCAGCAGCGCGTCATCGCTGCTGGCGCTTGAACGGTCTGGCGCAGCAAACAGCTGACTGATGAAGCCTTTCAGACGACTCACTATTCAATCCGTCGCTCAGTGGCCAGCGTATTGGATGCGGTCGAGGTGCGCAGGCTTTGCGCCAGTTCGACCAGTTGCACAAACTCGCTACGCAGGCCGAAGCGGTCGTCACCCCGTGCGCCACGGGCCAGGGCTTCGGTGTCTTTGAGGCTGAAATCGCCGGTGTAGCGGCCGTCCTTGAGTTGCTGGGAAAACGCCGCAACCGCAGCGGCAAACCGCAGGTCTTCACTGGCCGGTGCGACCTGATTGGCAATCGGCCGCTCGATCAGCAGACTTTTCCCACCTTCGGGCGGTTGATAACGCACACGCAGCATCGCCAATTCCCCATTCTTCTCGGAAACCGCTGGCGCCGATTTAGCGTAACGCAACGGCTCGAGCCAGCCCTTCTCACCCGCCGGGACAATTTCATACAGCGCCGTCACGGTGTGTCCTGCGCCGATCTCGCCGGCATCGACCTTGTCATTGCTGAAGTCCTCACGCTTCAACGCGCGGTTTTCGTAGCCGAGCAGACGATACTCACTGACCTGCGCCGGGTTGAACTCCACCTGTAATTTGACGTTTTGCGCCACCACGGCGAGGGTCGAACTCAACTGATCCACCAACACCTTGCGCGCCTCGCGCAGGTTGTCGATGTAGGCGTAGTTACCGTCACCGGCGTCGGCCAGTTGCTCCATCAAGTGTTCATTGTAGTTATCCACACCAAAACCCAGGGTGGTCAGGGAAATCCCGGTCTTGCGTTTATCCACAGCCATTTGCTTGAGGCTGTCGAAGTCGCTGATGCCGACATTGAAGTCACCGTCGGTGGCCAACAGGATGCGATTGATGCCCTTGGGGATAAACGCCTGCTGCGCCATTTGATAGGCCAGTTCAATGCCCGACGCGCCAGCGGTGGAGCCGCCTGCGGTCAATTGCTCGATGGCTGTACGAATTTTCGCTTTCTCGCGTCCGGAAGTCGGCTCCAGCACCACTCTGGATTCGCCGGCATACACCACCAGTGACACCCGGTCCTGCTCGCGCAACTGATCGACCAACAACTTCAGCGTGCTTTTGACCAGCGGCAGGCCTTCGCGGCGATCCATCGAGCCGGACACGTCCACCAGAAACACCAGATTGGCCGGGGCCAGTTCCGCCACGGCATGGTCGGAGGCCTTGATGCCAATGCGCAGCAAACGCGTGTGCGGGTTCCACGGCGAGGCCGCCAGTTCAGTGGTCACACCGAAAGGCGAGCCATCGCTGGGCAACGCGTAGTCATAAGGGAAGTAATTGACCATTTCCTCCAGTCGCACCGCACCCTCCGGTGGCAGTCGGCCTTGATTGAGCAAGCGGCGGACATTGGCGTACGCCCCCGTGTCGACATCAGCGCTGAAGGTTGAAACCGGGGTTTCGGCGACACTGTGGATCGGGTTGTCGGCCAGCGCCTGATACTGCTCGCGCGACTCATCGCGATAGCCCTGTGGATAACTGTCTGCGCCGGGCATCGCGGCGAAACTGGCGATCGGCGCCGGCCGGGCCATACGCTTGGCCATCGCCCCACCCGCCATCGCGGCTTCCTGCTGAACCAGCACTTCAGGCTGTGCCGCCGGTGGCACTGCAGCGGAATCGGGTGTGGACGAAACACCGCAACCGGCGAGCGCCAGCAGCACACCGACCGCAACAGGACGCAAAAGAGAATGAGACATGGGGGCTGACCTCGGGATGAAAGTGATCATTCATCCCCTGAGACGGGCAGCCCGTTCAGTTCGGGTTAAACGCCGCAAAAAAATCTTCAGCGGTGATAACGCCGCACCGCACTGCTGTTGCGCAGCACATGGCCTTTGATTTTTTCCATCAGCTCGGCGCGGGTCAGACCGGCCGGCAGTGCATCCGGCGCCAGATCCAGGGCGTAGATCTGGATGATGTAGTGGTGCGCACTGTCGCCCACTGGCGGGCACGGCCCCATGTAATGGGTGTTGCCCTTGCTGTTGGTGCCGCCAACGCCTTCCAGCGCGGATTTGGCACCGACGCCTGCCGCAATCTGGTGCGTGGTGGACTTGATGCCGTAATGAATCCAGTGATCGACGCCCAGGCCTTTCTGGCCATCCGGATCGTGCATCACGATCGCATAGCTCTGGGTACCGGCAGGGCCGGCGTTCCAGCTCAGGGCTGGCGACTGGTTCTTGCCGCCGCAACCGGGCGCATCGCTGGCCGCCGCCGAGGTGAACAGCCGGTTATCGGAAACACCCGGGATGTTCAGGGTAAAGCGCTCCTGGGCCTGCGCCGGAAACTGCACGCAAAGGGTGACGGCGAGGGCCGCCAGCCATGGGTTGAGAGAGGTCAATCGGGTCATTCCGGGAGCACCTTGTGCAGTTGGGCCGTCGTCGGCCTGCAAACTATAGCTGTACCGTTCGTGCCGTGGCAGTAGCAAATGGCTGAACCTCGCACTGATGCGCAAACTCGTAAGAGAAATGCCTGCGAGGAAGCCGAACATGTCCCTGCACCGTGTCGCCCGTATCGCCGATATCCCTGAAGACCGTGGCCTGCCCGTCGAAATCGGCGACTGCAAGATCGTCCTGCTGCGCGCCAGCGGCCAGCTCCGCGCCTTTCAGGGCGAATGCCCGCATGCCGGGGCGCCGCTGGCTGACGGTGCGTTGTGTCACGGACGCCTGATCTGCCCGTGGCACAAGGCCGCTTTTCGCGCCGAGGACGGCGCGCTGTGCGAGCCGCCGGCGCTCGACAGCCTCAAACGTTATCCGCTGGAGGTGCGCGGCGACGAGGTGTGGGTCGATGACCAGCCGCTGGCAGATCCACACACGCCCCCGGCCGATGACCCGCGCCTGTTCGTGGTTGTCGGCGCAGGGGCCGCCGGCACAGCCTGTGCGGCGGCGCTGCGGGAGAAAGGCTTTGGTGGCCGGATCATCCTGATCGACCGCGAACCGGACGCCGGTTACGACCGTACGGTGCTGAGCAAGTTTGTCCTCGCCGGGGAAACGCCGGCAGCAGAAACCCCGGCGTTGCGCGATGAAGTTTTCTATAAAGAGCAGCGCATCGAACGCCTGCACAGCGAAATCACCGCACTGGATGCCCAGGCCAAAATCCTGCAGCTCAACGATGGCCAGACCCTGAACTATGACGCCGCCGTACTGGCCACGGGTGGCGAACCCAACCCGCTGAAGTTACCCGGTGCTGAACTGCCCCACGTGTTCGTCCTGCGCTCAAAAGCCCAGGCCGAACAGATCATGCGCACTGCCAGAGCGGATCAGCGCGTCGTCATCATCGGCGACAGCTTCATCGCTCTCGAATGCGCCTCGGCCTTGCGCCAGCACGGCCTCGACGTCACGGTACTCGCGCGCCACGCCATCCCTTTCGCGGCCCAGTTCGGCGAGACCGTAGGCCTGGCCATTCGCGCACTGCACGAACAGAACGGGGTGAAATTCATCACCGAGCACTCCGCCACCGAGATCATCGGCGATGGCAAGGTCGAAGCCGTATTGCTGGACAATGGCCTGCGTCTTTCGGCAGATCTGGTGCTGGCCGGGGTCGGCGTACACCCGGCCACCGAGGCGTTCGCGTCATTGCCGAAAGAAAAAGATCAGTCATTGCGCGTTGATGGCGGCATGCGCGTCAGCGAAGGGCTGTGGGCCATCGGCGACATCGCCACGTTTCCGCTGAACGGCCAGTTGCAACGCATCGAACACTGGCGCCTGGCCCAGCAACACGCACGCATCGCCGCTGCCAATATGCTCGGCGGTGAAGAGCATTACCTCGACGTGCCGTTTTTCTGGACCTGGCATTTCGGCAAGAATTACGACTACCTTGGCCACGCCGAACAGTGGGATGAGGTCGAGTTCATGGGCGAACCCGAACAGCCACCCTTTATCGGCCTGTTCGCAAAGAATGGCGTGGTGGTGGCGGCCGTGGCCTGCGAAAAAGAACGGGCGATGGCGCTACTGGCGGAGCGGATGAAGCAGCCGCTGCCCATTGCGGAGGCCTGGACCCTGATCGGCGATTAACCTCGTCAACGCTCCCTGCGTGGGACGATCACCCCCTTCGGCAGCGCCTAAAGGGGTATTTCCAGCTCAGGTCAGGCGGCTCACCGGTTCGCGATTATCGTCATCTTCAGCATGCAGAAAGATCACCCGCGGGTGCTCCAGCGGTGCCAGCGGCGGTGGCAAATCCTGCTGCTGAACCGGCCAGAAATGCGTCACCACATGGCTGATGTCCCCTTCCTGATCGTTATGGATGGTCATGACCCCAGGGGTACGCAGCTTCTGCAAGCGGTCATCGCACAGACGAAAACTCTTGGTCAGCCCTTCATCATCGACCACCGGCGCGGGCAAGCGGCGCTGGGCGAAGCTTCTGCTCTTGCGCTGCTGATAACGCGCCCAACCGATCAGAATCACCGCGTTGACCAGCGCCACCCACAGATAAATCTGCAAAGTGCCCAGCGCTTCGAACGCCGAATTGTCGATGCGTGGCCCACCCGCATGAGTTTCGATCAGCGGCCACAGTCCGCGTATCAGCAAGAACAGCAGCCCCACCCACGCCACCACGGTAAGAATCACATCGACCACGACCAGAAAAGGCCGCTGGCGGGTCCGGATGATTTTCATTTGATGACCTCCTCTTCGTCGTCCCCGATCGGTTTGATGCCGCGGTCAGGGCTGACCCAACGCGCCCGTTTCTGATGCTGGCCGAACAACACTTTGGGGAAGCTGACCAGCGTGGTCAGCAGGCTGACCAGCCAGAACGCGATCGGGTACCAGACTACCCAGAACATAGTCTTGCCCAACCCCGGCTCGTAGCGCCGGTCGATGATGATGCTGACCGCGAACTGCACCAGGCAGACGAACGCCAGCAACAGCCCGGTAAACGCCGGCGGCATCAGGTGATGCACGGCAATCGACTCTGGCATGACCACAAACTTGCCGACGCCCCAGAAAATCACCGACAACAGGAAGGTAAACGCCCAACCGGTCGACAGGCAGTATTCGAACAGCAGCGGCCACAGATAACGGTGACGGTACTGCCAGATGCCGCGGATGTTCTTGAACAGCACTTCGGCACCGCCCTGGGCCCAGCGCAGGCGCTGCTTCCACAGACCGCCGAGGGTTTCCGGCATGAGAATCCAGCACAGCGCGCGCGGCTCGTAGAAGATGCTCCAGTGATCGAGTTGCAGCTTCCAGCTGATGTCGATGTCTTCGGTGATCATGTCCGGGCTCCAGTAGCCCACCCGATTCAGCGCCGTACGGCGGAATGCGACGATCACCCCCGACACGGTAAAGATCCGTCCGAACACCCGTTGCGTACGTTTGATCAAGCCGATGATCGACGAGAACTCGCCGACCTGAACCCGCCCGACCAGCGTCGAGCGCGTACGAATTCGCGGGTTGCCGGTCACCGCGCCAAGGCGTGCGTTATCCAGCATCGGCGCGACCAGATAGGCCGCCGTATTCGGCGCCAGCAACGCATCACCGTCGATGCACACCAGATATTCACTGCGCGCGGCAATCGCGCCCATGCGCAGGGCGACCGCCTTGCCCTGGTTTTCCGCCAGATGCAGCACGCGCAGGCGTGGGTCTTCCTTGGCCTGGCGGTCGAGGACTTCGGCGGTGTTGTCCTTGGAGCCGTCGTTGATCGCGATGACTTCGATGTTCGGGTAATGCTGGGCCAGCGCCGCGTGGATCGTATCGGCGGCGTTGTCACCTTCGTTGTAGCAAGGGATCAGAATCGAGATCAGCGGTTCGCCCGCCAGGGGCGGTGGCAGGGTGTCGTCCTTCCACGGCCAGTGGCGTTCCCAGTGCAGCCAGAAATACAGGCCGCCGGCAATCCACAACCCGGACATGAACAACGGGTAGAAAAACACGAAGTCCATCAGGAACTGCCCGGTGACCAGGAAGATCAGTCCCAGCGGCACGCCGAGGACGAGCGCCAGAACAAGCAGGGCTAACAGTCTATCCAGCATGTCATGGGTTCCATTTGTTGGAGAGTGCAGGCCTTACGGTTTTCAGGTCCGGCAGGTTGTCGAGGAAGTTGTCCGGGTAGTAACCGAAACTGGTCGCGCCCTGACGCTTGAGGCGGCCCATCCAGTCGGCGAGGTGCGCGCCGTCGATGTCGGCCTGATCTTTTTTCGTCCAGTCGCGAGCCTGCAACTCGAACACCGTGCGGTTCAGGGCACCGGGGCGCTTGCTGACGGTTTGCACCAGGGTTTCCAGCCACGGGCCGGACTCGGCCTGGGTCTGTTTTTCCATCAATGGCATGGCCATCGGCGCGGTCCAGTCGTAGGTCTGCAAGAAGTCGTCGAGGTTCTGCGCGTACCAGGCTTCGCTGTCGGGATTGAGCATCGGCTCGGCGAAAATATTGCGCGCGGTCAGCACCTGCGGGCCCCGAATGGCGCGGACTTTGGCGGTCAGCTCGTTGGTGAAGTCGATCAGGTAGCGGCTCTTGAACCGCGTCCAGCGCTGCATTGCCGCCGGATCATCGCGCAGGGCGGCAATCGAACCTGGCAAACCGTGGGCGACGTAGGCTTTCAACGCCTCGGGGCCGGCATCCTCGAAGTCCGACAGAATCGCGTCGTCGTGATAGAGGATGCCGTTGACCGACGTCAGCCGTGCCACGTCTTCATAGATTTCGCCGATGATCCGTCGCACTTCAGGATCGAACGGCGACAAGCGTTGGTACTGATCCGGATCCACCGAGGTGATGCCGGTTTTCGGGTCCCACCGGGTCACGCGCGGCAGTTTCGAGTCGAGACCAAAACTCAGCACCGGCATCCACGCGAAGACCTTCACGTTAGCGCGGGTACGTAGTTGCCAGGCGACGCGGTTAAAAATATCCGCACGTACCGGCAAGTGACGGTTGGGGAAGTACAGCGAGTGCACCAGACCATCGCCCTTCGGGTCGGCAAAGGCTTGCAGGAACACCGTGTTGGCGCCCATGTCGGCCATGCGCTGCACCAGTTTGCCGAGGTTGATGTCCTGTTGTGCCGGGTCCGGGTCGTAGACGTTGTCCAGATCGACGTGCACCACACGCATGACGAAATCCGACTGCACGTCGACGATGCTATTGGAGAACACCTCGCCATCGGGATCGGAGGAAACCAGGAAGCGCGGGCTGCTCATCAGGTTGTCGAGGGCATCGAGACCGTCGTCGAGGGTCAGGGCCATTTCGTAGCCCTGGTCGCCGATCACCGCCAGCGAAGTACCGTCCGCCGCGCCGTAAGGCCAGACCCAGATGCGCGGCTTGTAGCCCGTGACCTTGCGAATCTTTTCCGAGATGGTCGCGACGTCGTTGCGGATCCGTGCACGGAAATCCTCTTCGGACTCGTAGCGTTTGGTCACCGGATCGTAGCGTCGGGTGGCCGCTGCCGGCTGCATGTTGCCCTGCGGGTTGGCGAGGATGCCTTTGTGACTGGCGTCGGTGTGGGCGGCGATTTCCACCAGACCGGATTGCGAGATTTCGCGGATCTGATCCCAGGTCAGGAAATCGGAACGCGCGCGCGGGGCGCCAGCGAAGTCCACCGGTTGATTGAGCGGCGTGTCGATCCAGACGCCGACGGGGGCCAGCAAGGCGTGCCAGTTGTAGGCGCGCAGCACCGGCAGCACGCGGGTATAAAAGCTCGAATAACCGTCGTCGAAACTGAGCAGGATCGCTTTCGCCGGCAGCTCCGGGCCGCCCTTGCGCGCGGCCATGATCTGGTCGACCGTCACCGGTTTGTAGCCGTTCTCGCGCAACCAGGCGAGCTGCTCGATCATGCGCTCGGTGCGCACCGCCACCACCGCCTGATCAGGGTCGCGGTCTTCGACGTCGTGATAAGCAATGCCGAGCACGTGATTTTTCGGCCACGGTTTTTCACTGGCCGCCAGCGGGCGTTCGGACGGCGGTGCGAAGGCCGGGGCTTGCTGGGCGCAGGCGCTGACCAGCAGCACTCCCAGCAGAAGGATGAAACGCGAAATCAAAGGCATCTTCAAACTCTTCTAGAAGCGGAAAGTGAGGTCGACGAGCAGACGCAGATCAGTTTCCCGATCACCGTCGTAGGGCCGGTTGATCACACTGAACAAGCCGCCCACCTCGAACACGTCGTTCCAGGCATAACGCTGGCCGTAACCGAGCAGCGCCATGCCGCCGGTGCCGTGATCACGCTGGCTGTACGTGCCCGCACCGGCCTGGAACTGCTGGCTCCAGGAGGTTTCGTAGCGGTGGTAGAGCACGTGATTGACGTTGACCAGCGGCATCACGCTGAAGTCGGATTTCGGGTTGAAGTACGGCACATCCTCGGAATTGGAGTTGTGGCTGGTGCCGACTTCCAGACCGGCGTCGACCTGCACGTTCGGTGCGCTGTAGACGCCCTCGCGCCCGGTGAGCAAGGCCTCGACGCGGTTGTTGCCGTCGCTGAAATGCGATGGACTCACCGACAGGCGCCACTCGCGGCTTTCGTTGGCGCGCCAGCGAATGAAACCGCTGCCACCGTTGGCCTTGATATCGCTGTTGAGCGCGCGCAGCGGTGTCTCGGCCGACAGGTATTCGAGGCTGCCGCCGTATTGCCAGTGGTCATTGATGTCGCGGGCGATCGCCAGTCGTGCGCCCTGCTTGTCACCAAAACCGTAGGAATGGTTGGAGACTTCCGCTTCGAGGGTCATATCGCGGGTACGCCGCTCCAGGCCCACACGCTGGAAACGGTGGTTGCCGGTGCCTTCGGCAAAATCGCCAGTGGCGTAGCCGACGCCGGCGAACACCCGCCAGTCTTCATCAATCGGTGGGCTGTACAGGGTGCTCTGAATGCCAAAATCGCGGCTGCCACTGACGGCTCCTGCGTCGCCACTGCCGCCACCGTTGGCCTTGCCGCCGTAGGCTTCGACGCGCAGTTCGGACATGTCATGCACTTCGCGCTCACGCGCCGCCCGCTGGACCTGACGGTTATCAGGGAATCGCGCGACCACGTCATCGGTCAGCGCATCCATCTGCCGCCATTCCTGCAGCGTCATCGCCGTGCGCGCCTGCGCGACTTCCAGGCCCATGTTGCGCGGCACCATGCTCTCGGTTTCCTTGAGCTGGATTTCCGCACGGCGCGGCCATTGCCGCGCCAGATACAGGTCGGCCTGGGCCAGACGCAGGCCGACATTGCCGGGGGCCTGATCGACCAGCGTCTGCAGGCGTTCTTCGCTGTGGGGCAAGTCGGAACCATAGGTGCCGGCCTGCGCGGCCAACTGCTGGGCGTCCATCCATTCATGGTTGGGGTTGCCGATCGGCAAGCCCTTGAGTTCGATGCGCGGACGCTGGGTCTTGGCCAAGTCTTCGGCGACCTTGCGGGCCTCTTCGGCGCGGTCGCTTTCCAGCAACGAGTAATACAGCGCGGTGGAATCTTCGAGGCGATCACCGACATCCGCGTCGGGTGCCGACAGCACTTGGCGATAGAGGTCGGTGGCGATTTCCGGCTCACGCTGGTCCAGATAGGCCGCCGCCACCCAGCGCAGGGCATAGGTCGGAATGTTCACGCCTTCGGCGTGCAGCTTTTGATATTCAGCAATGACGTCGGCGGTGCGCGCCCGGGCCTTGAGCGCGCCCATGCGGTCGATGCGCCAGCGGATCACGTCATCGTGTGCAGTCGCGTCGGGCGTCCAGGTGGCGAGGAGTTTGTCGTAGTCGGCCAGCGCCCGGTCGGCGATGACGTAGTGCTCTTTCTCACTGCGGGTGGCGAGCTCGGCGAGGCGCACGCGTTCGGCGGCCAGATCGCCTTCGAGGCGACGCAGGATGACCGGATCGATCAGCCCGGGGCGTTGATTGGCCAGGCGCAACGCCGGCTCCGGCAGACGCGCCTTTTGCAGGGCGACCACGTATTCTCGGGCAACTTCCGGCTTGCTGCCGGCGCGGATGAAGGCCTGATCGTATTCGAACAAAGCGTCGTAGGGTTTGTTGTCACGGGTCAGGGCGTACCCCAGTGCCAGACGACGCGCAGGGTCATCGGGTCTGGCCGCCACCAGCGCTTTGGCGCGGGTCACCGCTTCGTCGGGTTTGCCGGCGTCGGCCTGAGTCAAGGCCAGACCGAGTTGCAGATCAGCGTTATCCGGCTCCAGCGCCAGGGCCTTGTTATAGACCTGAGTGGCTTGATCCCAGCGCTTGAGGTTGCGGTAGGCGCGCGCCGTGGCGGTCAGCGCCTGAACCGGCAGGACGCGGTCGCGGCCCTGGGTCTCATAAACCTGCACCACTTCGGCATCAAGACCGGCCCAGCTGGCGATTTGCAGGTGATCGCTGACCTGCCCGGTCGTCGACTGGCCGGGAGGCACCTGACGCAATACCGTCAGTGCAGGCGTGTACTGCCCGGCACGGGCGTCGCGCACCATTTGATCGTAGGGTGTGTCGGCAAACGCCAGTGCCGGCCAGAGCAATTGGCTGCACAGCGCGACACGAAACAATGGGCGTAAACCACGATGTAATACGGGAACATCAATACGCGGCATTCGTCAGCATCCTTACATGGCTAGCCGGGTCGCAATGCCCTCCTTGCCCATTCGTAACGATGGCCGCGATCAACCATCCACGGCCAAGCTTAGTCAGGCAGTCTTGCACGCAAGCGTAGACCAGGATCCGCAACGCAATAATTGTTCAGAATCGTGCCGGCGATTCCATCGTGGCACCGCAACCCCGAACGCCAGACAGCAAAACGCCCGGCGTCTGCGCAATGCAGAGGCCGGGCGTTTTCATTTAGCGCGCAGTATTACTGCACTTGCGTGACGCCGGCGAATTTGCTCATCAGGAAGCCGACGAACTGCTCAACGGTCATTTTCTGGCCGTTGAACTCCACTTGATTGGCGGCGTAATGCAGCTTGGTCACGACGTTGGTGCCATCCAGGGTCGCCAACTGCGAACCGACGGCCATGCCGGCAAACATGTCGGCCGCCTCTTTGGACTGATCGACAATCGCTTTGGCGTCGGTCTGGCCATCCAGTTGCGCCTGCACGCTGAGCAGGTCGATCAGCATCGGCTTGGACACCTGGATATTCAGGTCCAGCAGGGCAATCAGTTGCTTGCCCAGCTGATCCGGCGGCAGGTCCATCGACTGCGGCTTGGTCAGGTCGACCACCAGATTGGCGCGGCTCTCACCGTTGGCGGTTTTCAGCGACAGGTTTTCCAGCGCCACTTGCGGCCCGGCGGCCAGCAGTTTCTGCAGGTCAGCTTTGACTTGCGCATTTTCCGCTTCGGTCAGATTCAGCTCGGGAGCCGGCAAGCCGGCTTCGGCAGCTTCGGCGGCGGCTTTTTCATACGGCTGCAGTTTGGTCTGGTAGATCTGCATCAGCGACATGGTCGACGGGATATCGAGGTTTTTCAGGCTCATGGCCATGGCGGCCGAACCGATTTTCTTGTCGTTGAGGCTGATTTCGCCAATCTTGTAATCGGCGCGGCCCGAGGCATTGCTGCCGCTTTCTTCGGTGAGGTTCTTCATTTCGAAGTTCTTCACGCCGAGCACCGACTGTTGGGTGCCGAAGGTGGTCTTGCTATTGGTCAGCTCCAGGGTGTTTTCGCCGGTGTAGTAGCCATAGCTGCTCTTGGCGAGGTTGCTGGCCAGGGTCAGACCGTTGAGCTCGACCTGCACGGGCGCCTGATCTTCGGCGACGGTGACCAGTTTCAGGTTGTCCATATAGCCGTCCGCCTTGACCTTCTGTGCCTGGGCACTGGCGGAGATGTTCAGGGTCAGGCCGGAGAACTTCAGGCTGGACTGTTCATCCAGCGCGGTTTCCAGCGGCAGCAGGTCGACGGTGCTGGTGGTGGATTCGTCGTAGCCGATGTTGGTCACGCCTTTGAGCGGTGCAGCGCCCTTGGCGGCGGCGAACCATTTTTCAGTGGCGGCGTTCTTTTCCAGCTCATAGTTGCTGGTGGCCATGACCGGCAGCCATTTCAGCGACACCAGGCGCGAGAACGGCAGCGGGCCGTGCTCGATGTGGTCGACAAACAGCAGCTCGACCGGTTTGTCACCGAACATCTCGCCTTCGCCCTTGAGGCGGTAGTGCGCGGTGCTGGTGAAGGTGTGACGCTCCAGCGACACCAGCTCCAGCGACGCGGTGCCATTGGAGCCGGCCATCGCGGTCTGCAGCTCTTTGTTGGCGTTGGTGACGGCGTTGTTCAGCACGCCTTCGATCTTGGTCCCGGTATACCAGGCCCCGCCGGCGCTGATGGCACCGATCGCAACAACAATCCCGAGTAGCACGCCTGCTGATTTATTCATGAATGACCTGATCGATTTCCGTGGCTGTGAGTGTGGTTGTCTTCCCTGAACCCGTGATCGGGTCGCGGCTCGACTGCGCTGAATTCAGCGGTGGAGATTAGCACCGGGCACGCGAGGAGGCCCAATGTTTAAAGGTTAAAGAGTGTCTATAGGAATTGTGGACAGTCGACAGGCGGGAAGAGTTTCGGTGTTTTTCAGTCCGCCTTCGCGAGCAAGCTCGCTCCCACAAGGACAACGCTGTACCTGTGGGAGCGAGCTTGCTCGCGAAGGGGCCAGATGATTCAGCAGAAAATCAGGAGTACTGAACCTCAATCTCATCGAGTTGATGATCAAAGCTCTTCAGCCGTGCGGTCCAGGTGTACACCAGCACTTCAAAATCCCGGTCGATCACCGCCCCGCCCGGCCCGTCGGCGCGGGGGTCGCAGAAGTCCAGTTGATAGCGCTCACGGGCCATGGCCGTGGCGACATCGGACAATTCCCGGGCGTTGTTCAACCAATGCCAGCCCTCGCCATCAATTTGCTTGTCGAGTTCCAGGCACTGCTTCTTCAGCGCTTCGAGGCTTTTTTCCAGTGGCGTGCCGGTGAGTTCGCCCATGACTTCGGCGAAGGTGCGACCCGGCTGCCAGTAGCTGCCCCAGAAATACCGGTCGAACACGGTTTCGACCCGACGCAGGGCGACTTTGGTGTCCCAGATCAGCACCAGGGTCCTGCCCTGTTCAAGCTGTCGTTTCTTGACCCGCTGCACCTGCACCGACGCCCACGCCACCACGACGATCGCCATGACCGCGATCAGCGCGGTCGCGCTGTCGAGGAACACCATCGCCTTGTCGATCTGGTGGGCCAGCATGATGCCGTAGAAATAGGTGGCCGAGAGCAGCACCAGCGCTGCGATGGCGCACCAGAAGCCGAGAGCGTAAGGGTTTTTCATTATTGGTTTCCCCTAGACCAGCGCTAGCAATGTGCGCTGAAGGGGCGCCTTGCTCGGGGCGCCCCTCCAACACTTCAAAGCATAGCAACGGCCTCAGGGTTTGCTGGCGGTTGTCGCTTGCGTTCGTCCGCTTTCCCAACCGCCGCCCAGGGCGAGGAACAAATCGATCTGGCTCATCGCGACCTGGGTGTTGGCCGCGGCCAGTTGCGCGGTGACGTCGGTGTAAGTACGGGTCGCTTGCAGGTCGGCGAGGAACGACTCGCGCCCGGCCTGGAAGAAGCGGTGGGTCTGGTCGGCGGCCAGTTTCGCCGACTGCTCGGCATCGGCCAGCGCATCGCGGCGTTGCAGCAACGCGCTGTACTGGGCCAGACCGGTCTGGGTCTCGCGGATGGCGTTGAGCACCACGCCGTCGAAATGCGCCAGCGCGCCTTGGGTCGAGGCTTCGGCTTCACGAATGCGCGCGCGGGCGCCGTTGGTCGGCACTTTCCAGCTCAACGACGGGCCGAAGCCCCAACGGTTGGTCGACGGATCGCCGAGGTCGGAAACAATGCCGACGGTGCCGATGGTCGCGCCGATGCTGATGTCCGGGTACAACTCGCCCGTGGCGATACCGATCCCGGCGGTCGCGGCGGCGAGACGACGTTCGGCCTGACGTACATCGGGACGGCGCTTGAGCAGCGCCGCACCGTCGCCGACCGGCACCCGTTGGGCGATTTTTGGCAATTCGGCGCAGGTGGCGGTGCCGGCCGGCAATTGCTCGACCGGTTTGGCCAGCAGCATCGACAAGCGGAACAAACCGGCCTGACGCGCCGCCTCATAGCGCGGCATGTCGGCGCGCAAGGATTTGAATTGGGTTTGCGAACGGGTGACCTGGGTTTCATCGCCACGCCCGGCATCGCGCAGGCGCTGAATCAGCGTGGTGCTCTGCGATTGCAGGTCGAGGGAATGCTGGGCGATTTCCCGCTCTTCATTGGCGGCGCAGACTTGCGTATAGGCGCGAACCACGTCCGCCACCAGGGTGATGCGCGCGGTGTCGGCCGCCGCTTGCGTGGCATCAGCGTTGGCTTGCGCCGCTTCGATGCCGCGTTGCAGCGTGCCCCACAGGTCGAACTGGTAAGAAGCACTGATGCCGATGTCAGCGACGTTGGCCACCGGCACTTTTTCTGGCAACAGGAACGCCTGACCGGATTCCTGCAAGCGCTGCGCGCCCATCTTCACGCCGCCGCTCCAGCCACCGGCCGCTTTGGCTTCATCGACCTGCGCACGGGCCCGCGACAGGTTGGCCGCAGCCACGCGCAAATCGGTATTGGAAGCCATGGCCTGCTGCACCAGTTGGTCCAGACGCGGGTCTCGATACAAACGCCACCAGTCCGCCGGCACCGGTACTGAAACCACCGGTTTGCCCTCCACGGCCAACTCGCCCTGAAAGTCCTTGCGCTGCACCGCCGCGTCAGCGGGCAGGTGATAGTCCGGCCCGACCATCTGACAGGCCGAGAGCATAACGCCCAACCCGGCGATCATCAGGGCCCTGTTCATTGCGCAGGCTCCTGCTTTTGCTCGTCGATGATCGACACGGTCGCGGTGCGGCCGGCGATCATGCGGAAGTCTTCCGGCACATCATCAAAGGCGATACGCACCGGAATCCGCTGCGCCAGGCGCACCCAGCTGAACGCCGGGTTGACGTTGGGCAGCAGGTTGCTGCCGCTGGTGCGGTCACGGTCTTCGATACCGGCGACGATGCTTTCGACATGCCCGCGCAGCTTCGCTTTGTCGCCGATCACACGGATGTCGACAGACTGGCCGACATGGATGCCGTCGAGTTTGGTTTCTTCAAAATAGCCGTCGATGTGGAACGAGTTGCTGTCGACCACCGACAGCACCGGCCGCCCGGCCGTGACGAACTCTTGCGGACGCGGTGCACGGTCGTTGACGTAGCCGTCCACCGGACTGCGGATCACCGAACGGTCGAGGTTGAGCTGGGCGCTGTCCACCGTCACCAGCGCTTCAGCCAGCGCCGATTGCGCACGGGCGACCTTCGACAGGCTTTCTTCCAGCTGTTCGGCCGGCACCAGATTGCCCAGGCCACGGTTACGCTTGGCCTCACGCTGGGCCTGGGCGAGGGTTTCTTCGCGATCGGCAACCGTTGCTTTCGCTTGACGCAGGGCCAGTTTGAAGCGGTCCTGGTCGATGCTGAACAGCACCTGGCCGCGTTTGATCAACTGGTTGTCCTTGACCTCGACCTGCTGGATCAGCCCGGACACGTCCGGGGCGATCTGGATGATGTCGGCACGGATATGGCCGTCGCGGGTCCACGGCGCAAACATGTAATACATCACCATGCGCCAGACGAGGACGACGGCGAAAGTCACGATCAGCAGGGTCAGGACCACGCGACCGATAGTCAGAAACGGTTTTTTCATGTCATCAGGTATCGACTGAGTGAGTCCACGCCGTACAACAGCACGGCGTAGAGAGCCACGTTGAACAATGCCCGGTGCCAGACCAGACGGTAAAAGTGCAGGCGTGTGAGCACGCCGTGCACCAGCAAAAACAACACATAGGTGATGCCCATCAGCACCAGCAGGGTCGGCAGGAAAATGCCGCTGATATCCAGATCACCGATCATAGGGGCGCTCCATCGGGCAGCGGTTCTTCGGCATCGCCGGTGCTGACAAATTCCACGCCGGGCAACAGCGCCAGGCGCAAACCGCTCAAGGCATGCAACAGGTTTAGCCGGGTTTCCTCGTCGCCGTGCCCTTTGAGCGCACGGCGCGCGCGGTCCATCGTCATCAATAAAGGACTCGGCGCCGGCAAGCGCTCGCCGGCCTTCAGACAGGCGCGGAAATACTCGCCGACCTCGGCCACCACTTGTTGCAGCAGGACCTGCGGCGCGCCGCTCACGCGTGGGGTGTAGGCCAGCAGATCGAGCAGGTTCAGGCCCACGCGCACTTCCCGCATGGCAATGCCGGTGTCCTGACCGGTCATGGCCAGGCGTGGCAAGTGCTGCATCAAGCGGTCGAGCAGTTGCACGCCCAAGTGCCGGTGTTCAGCGAGGTTGGCCGGCTCGGTCATGTGCACGATGTCCTTCCAGCTGAAGCGGGTCAGGCGTTTGGCAGCCAGTTCGACGCCGAACGGGCGGGCGATCAGGGTCCAGATAAACGCGAACAGCAAACCGATGGGGCCGGCCAGGTTGGCGTTCACAAAGGCAAAGAAGTCCGCGTCGTACGCGCCCTGAATGCTGATGAACGACGAGGTGTTGACCAGCGTCAGAAGCATGCCGAGGTAGAACCGCGGCTGTACCGTCAGGGTGCCGACACAGATGAACGGAACCGCAAACGCCAGCACCAGCATCGGAAAGTCGTGCAGGTTCGGCAGAATCAGAAACAGATAGAGGCTGGCGAACAATACCGACATCCCGGTCCAGAAAAAGAACCGGTAGATCTGCGGCGCCGGGTCGTCCATCGAGGCAAAGAAACTGCACGCCACCGCCGCCAGAATCACCGCACTGCCGCCATCCGGCCAGCCGAGCAGGATCCACAGTACCGAGGCGACGATGATCGCCAGAATGGTCGAGGCCACCGAATACAGCATCATTCCGCGATCGAGAAACGGCGTCAGACGCCCGAGGCGCCAGTGCCGGTAAACCGCACGCCAGCTGTCCTGCCGTTCGCAGAGAATCGCGTCCTGCAGGCTGCGGCAGTCCTGCCACAGATCGATGAATTCACCGAGGCGATAAATCGCGTTGGAAAACAGCAATTGCTGGCGGTCTTCCAGCGCCTCGCAGCTTGGCTGCAAGGCCTGAAGCTGATCCTTGAGCGCCTGCCAACGCGCCAGGTCGGCGTCGTTATGGCCGAGCCATTGCTGGGTCGCAGTCAGCAGCGGGGCAAACTTTTCCACCAGTTCCGGCGTGCGTCGTTCGAGGGCGTAGAGCGAGTCTTCGAGGGCGTCGATCACCGGCAACAGGTGGATCATCCGCCCGCGCAGCTCCTTGGTGTTGCGCACGGTTTGCGGCCTCGCGCCTTCGTGGGGCAACTGGCCGATCATCAATTCGAGGCTGTTGAAATTGGCGACCATGGCCATGCGCAAGGCCGTGATCTGCTCAGGCTGCACGTCGCGGCCGAGAAATTTCAGGCTGTACGTCGTGGCATCGGCGAACCACTTGCCGACGGCGTCGTTGAACACCGGCGCCAGACGGCGCGGCCAGAACATCGCGCCGATCACCGCAGCCACGGCGATGCCGAGGAAAATCTCTTCGGTGCGCGCTTCTGCCACGTCCCACACCGCCAGCGGGTTATCCACCGTCGGCAAGGCAATCAGCGGCAAGGTGTAACCGGCGAGCATCAGCGCGTAGTTATTGGCGGTACGCAGGTGCAGCGACAGGAACAGCAAAATCCCCGTCCACAAGGCAATGACCACCACCAGCACATACGGGCTCTGCACGAACATCGGCACGAACAGCACTGCCGCTGCGGCCCCGAGAAAGGTGCCGATGGCGCGGTACAGCGCCTTGGAGCTGGTCGGCCCGAGAAACGGACTGGAGACGATATACACCGTGGCCATCGCCCAATACGGACGTGGCATTTGCATAAGCAAGGCGATGTACAGCGCGATCATCGACGCTGCAAAGGTACGGACCCCGTAAAACCAGTCACGGGCCGGCGGAATGCCAGAGAAAAAACCGTTCAAGACTTGATCACCACAGGCGGATGGGCCACCTCAAAAGCGCGCAGTACCCGAAGCGCAGCCTCCAGATCACTCTGGTCGATGCCTTCGAGCACCTCATGACGCAGGCGCACCAGTTCGGCTTCCACCGCTTGCACCAGCTCGCGGCCGGTATCGGTCAGGCTCAGACATTTGGCCCGACGATCCTGGACATCTTCGGTGCGGCAGACGTAACCGGAATGGCACAACTGATCGAGCAGACGCACCAGCGACGGACTCTCCATCCCGGCCGCCTGCGCCACTTGCACCTGACGCACGCCCTCACCCAGCCGGCCGATCATCAAGAGCGGCACGGCGCAGGCTTCGGAGATGCCGTAGTTGACCAGCGTGGTCTGGCAGATTTTCCGCCAGTGCCTGGCGGCCACCACCATGGCACTGCTGATGTTCATCTGGAGAGCGTCGAGGGAATTCGGCACGGGGCAATGCACACTGTTAGTTTGCTAACTATCAATATCGCATTGACAGGGAATTTCAGTCAAGTTTTGAAACAAATGTTCCTTGAAGCGTTTCTGCACATCTCCTACGTATCGCGTCCCTTGCGCAACATCACATCCAGCTGATCTACCACTTCCGCCCAATCGGCATCATCGAGAATCTCGCCACGCAAAAAATCGGCCTGGCTCTTGCTCCAGAAAAACGCGTCCGCCAGGTGCAATTCCGGCTTGAGTGGTGAATGGGTGGCGATGAATTGCTCGATGCTGGTGGGGTCGCTGCGCAGTCCCAGTTGGTCGAACAGGCACGGCAGGCTGTGGATTGGCTGTTCCATGGAGGACTCCTTGAGAAAACAGGTGTGTGGAAGAGCAATCGCGGACAAGCCCGCTCCCACCGTGTTTTCGGGTGAACACACTATTGGTGAACAACCCGATACCTGTGGGAGCCTGGCTTGCCCGCGATAGCGCCAGCCCGAGCGCCGCCAACATTAATGGCTCAACTCTCGTACCTCGGCATGCGGCACCATCTTCAAAAACTCGGGCATGCTCATGTGCAGCAGATAGTTGTGGTTGCCGGCCTCCAGGTAGATGTCTTTCTGCCGGGTCAGCAGCGGGTCGATGACCATGTCCAGGCCATAGGAATCACCCAGCGGTGGCACCGCACCGCGCTCGCAGTCGTCGAAGATGTGCGCCAGATTGCTTTCGCGGGTCAGTTGCCATTCACCGCTGGTGCGCACCTTGCTCAAGTCCAGATGCCGGCTGGCCGGCAGCACGGCCATCAAATAGTGCCCGTGATGGTCATCGAGGATGACCGACTTCGCCACTCGCTCGGCAGGCACCCCGCTAACCCGCGCGGTCTCCAGGCTGCTGGACGAATGCCGGTGGGCGACGATGTCGTATTCGCAATGCGCCCGGGTCAGGCTGCTTTGCACCTTTCTTGCCATACGCATGATGCACCTCGGTGTTGCGCTGAACGGTTATTGCCGTGTTTTGAGTCTAGTCCGGCGGGCCGCTGGCAGCGGGAAATCCGCTCACTGGACAGCTGCGCACGCTGATCAACATTCGCCCCGCCCCACCCTCAACTAGACTGAAAGAACCAGCCCATGACGCTCGCGGAGGGTCACGTGAACAGCCGATGTTGTACGTTTGCCGTATTACTGCTGCTGAGCGGCTCAGCCCTCGCCGCCGATACGCCGTTGCCGGCCATGAGCCCGGTCGGCCTGTGGCTGATCACCCTCGGCATTGTCTTTCTGATCGCCGAAGCCGCGCTGCCCAACTACGGAGTGATCGGCCTGGGCGGGATCATCATGTTCGTGATCGGCGCGCTGATTCTGGGCAACGCCGAATTGCCAGTGCCGATGATCATCGGTCTCGGCCTGCTCAGTGCCCTGTTGCTGAGCGCATTGATCGTCCGCGCCCTGAAAACCCGGCCACGTCATGCCGTCAGTGGCGATGCCGGGCTGGTCGGCAGCGTGACGGCGGTGACCACCGTGCAAGCGGAAAACGCCCACAACGGCTGGGTGCAACTGCAGGGCGAACACTGGCAAGTGCGCAGCGCGACACCCCTGCACACCGGGCAATCGGTGCGCGTGGTCGGGCGTAGAGGCTTATTGCTGAAAGTTGCCGCGACTGACGCGGTGCGTCACGGAGAGTGATCATGGGTCTGCAAATCGGTTTTGTCGCGCTGCTGCTGTTGGTGATCGCCCTGGCCGGATCGACGTTCCGCATCCTGCGTGAATACGAACGCGGTGTGGTGTTCCAGCTCGGGCGCTTCTGGCAGGTCAAAGGGCCGGGGCTGATCCTGCTGATTCCGGTGGTGCAGCAAATGGTCCGGGTTGATCTGCGCACCGTTGTTCTCGATGTGCCGCCGCAGGACGTGATCACCCGCGATAACGTCTCGGTGAAGGTCAACGCGGTGTTGTATTTCCGCGTGCTCGACCCGCAGAAGGCGATCATTCAGGTCGAGGACTTTCTCTCCGCCACCAGCCAACTGGCCCAGACCACCCTGCGCGCAGTGCTCGGTAAACACGAACTCGATGAACTGCTGGCCGAGCGCGAACAGTTGAACATCGACATCCAGCAAGTGCTCGACGCGCAGACCGACGCGTGGGGCATCAAGGTCGCCAACGTCGAGATCAAGCATGTCGACCTCAACGAGTCGATGGTCCGCGCCATCGCCAAACAGGCCGAAGCCGAACGGGAACGGCGGGCCAAGGTGATCCACGCCGAAGGTGAGTTACAGGCGTCGGAAAAACTCATGCAGGCCGCCGAAATGCTCGGGCGCCAGCCTGGCGCCATGCAATTGCGCTACATGCAGACCTTGAGTTCGATTGCCGGCGACAAGAGCTCGACGATTGTCTTCCCGTTGCCGATCGAGTTGCTCAAGGGCATGGCGGATCTGTCGGGCAAATCATGAACAGCAACAGATCGCAGCTTTCGGCAGCGCCTGCAGAGCAGGCATTCCCCCGCAGGCTGCGATCCTTTAAACGCCGCGCATTTTCTCCAAAGCCGCATAGGGTGCACACGCGCAAGCCTGCAACCGCGCCCGCAACAGCGGCGACGCTTCACGCCGTTTGGCCTCGCCATCGGCCACAAAGGCCTGCGCGGGCTGCTTCGCGTGCTGCGCGGCGGCCAGCCATACCTGTTGGCGCTGTTCGGCCGTCAGCTTGAAAAACCGCGCCAAGCGCCCCGCCATCGCATCAGGCAGTTCGCTGTAGTTGACCAGCGCACCCGCCGAGTCACGGCAGTGCACCACACCGGCCTCGAGCAATCGTCCCAGGCGCCGGGCGATGAAGTCCTCGCGTCCCACGAACGGCAAACCGTCTTCGAGCACGCAATCCCCCAGCATGCCCGGCACCATGTGCATCCCGGGACGACGCAGGTGCGAAACGGCAATTTCCACAGGATCGCGATACAGAAACAGCCACGGCGTGTCGGGAAAACAGGCCTGCAACAGCGGCCATTCGCCGATACTCCAGGCATCGAGCTTGATCACCAGCCGTTGCTCGGTGCCACGACGCCGCTGTCCATAGGCCGAAAGCAATCCGCAGATGGCCGCGCGCCGTTCGCCGGCCGGCAGGTCGCTGCGCAACAGCGCATCCAGCGGTGGCGGTTCGGACACCACGATGTGATCGTCGAGCCGCGCGAGCATCTGGCTGATCAGCGTCGAACCACAGCGAGAGGCATGCAGAATGAACGCGCTCGGTGCCAGGCCCGGGCTTTGCGCCTGCCAATCGCTGAGCGCCGCCAACGGCGTCTGCCGGCGAAAGGCCTGATTGAACGGTAGCCGCAACGCATCCTCCACCGCCTCGCGGAAAAACGGCTGATGCAACGGCGTGTCCGCGAACCAGCACCAGTCCACCTGCCATTGCCCGGCGACCGGCCAGACGCGAATCGGCAACCAGCCGTCGAAGCTCAGCCGTGCCATTGTTCGTTCCACTGCCGGCGACCATTGCGCATTGCCGCGCGCAGTTCTTCACGGGTCAAGGCCAGACCCTGGGCAGCAGCCAGTTGCAGGGTGCGCTCGATGAACGTTTCCGGGTCGCCGATGGCCTGCAATGTCGCCGCCAGCTGCGCATCACCGTCGAGCACACGCTGCAATGGCTGCAGCGGCGAATCCGCTGTCTGTGCTGCCGGGGTATCGCGCAAGCCTTCGGCAATCTTTGCCAGGACCCAGGCCGTCGGGCGGCAATCGAGCACCAGATGAATCCTCGCCGAGGCGTCGCGGTTGTCCACGCGATGGGCTCGGGCAAGATCGAGAAACCAGCATTCCCCCACCGTCATCGGTACACGCCGGTCTTCCAGCCAGAAATCCACGGCGGGTGGGCTGAGCAGCGGAATGTGCAGCCGCAGATCCGCTTGCGGGCCATCGAGATCGTAGTCGCGGTGTTCGTGAATGCGCCCGCCAGGGCCCAGCCGTAACAGGCGCGCACTGACAATTTCCAGCGACAGCGCATGCAGCCCGCGTTGCCAGCGCTCATCCCGCAACCAGGGCGCACGAGGCACCGGCGCAGCCTGCCCGGGGGACAATTCGGTCAGCGCATCGGCTGACGAAATCAGCGCCACGCCGCTCCAGTCGCCGGTGAAATAGTCGCTGTTGAAATGTCCGCGCCAGGCCTGCTCATCAATCGCCGCCAGCGCTTGCAACAACAACGGCAAATCCACCGTCACCGGCAGGCGCGAACATGCCGGCCGGCTCACGAGCCCACCCGGCGCTTACCGGGCCGGCGCCGCAGCATGCGCCACCGGCACCGAAATATCACCGGCCGCCCAGGCCGATTCTCGATTGGCCAGTGCGGTGGCGATCGACTGCACTTCGGTCGATTGCACCTGATCCGGCAGTGGATCGAGGCCGGCACTGGCGAAGATCTGTCCGTACGCATTGCGCAGATCGGCGTAGGACAGGTCGCGGCGCAGGTCTGCTTGCAGGTTGTTCAACTCGCCCTGAATCAGTTCCAGTTCACCAATGCCCGCCGCCTGATGACGATTGCGCAACTGGCCGACGATTTGCCCGTCGATGTCCGACAGTTGCTGGCTGGTCTTGAACTGGCGCAAGGCCTCTTGATAGTTGGCGTTGGCCACGTAGAGCTGCGCCAGCACCGCAATCGACATGGCCTGACGCCGCGCGGTGGCCACTTCCTCGCCAGCCTTGGCGACATCAATGGCCGCCGGAGCGGAGATCACGTTGAACAGGTTCCAGGTGACTTTCACGCCATAGTCGGCCCAGCCCTGTTCGACCAGGAACGAGTTGCTGTCGTAATGCCCGCCGGCGGAAAACTCCAGGCCCGGCAACAGACGCAGCATGGCCTTGCGGGTTTCAGCGGCGCTGATGCGGGTCTGGTAATCCTGCTCACGCAGTTCCGGACGGCTGGTCAGCGCCTCCTGCTCCAGTTTCGCCAGATCGACCTTGAGTTCGGGAATCTGATAACCGTCATCGGTGGCCAAGGTCAGGTTGGTGCCCAGCGGCAGGTTGATCAGGGTCGCCAGTTCGGTTTTCGCCAAAGACAGGGCACGGCGCTGCTCTTCCAGTTGCCGGGTGGCTTCGATCAGCGAACGTTGGTAGCTGAGCGATTGCACCGGGTCGCCAATGCGCTGGTCGCTCATGCTCTGGCTGTTGCGCCGGGCGGTGTCGACACGGGCCATCAGGCTGTCGATCTGCTTGAGCAGACGTTCGGCGGCCATCGCTCGCCAATAGGCCGAGCGCACATCCTGAACGATGGTGTTGATCACCTTGCGGCGACGCTCCTGGACGATCAGGCGTTGGTCGCCCTGCTGTTTGGCGCTGATGTAACTGACGCCAAAGTCCAGAACGTTCCAGACCATGGTCAGGTCGGCGACTTCACGGTCGCGATCCTGCGAGGTCGACGGTTCCAGCGACTGAGTGCCGGTACGTACGCTCTGGCTGCTGGAGGCGTTGACGTTGTTGCGCCCGACGTAACCGGCGTCCAGCGCCATGCGCGGCAGCATGTCGAAACTGGCGAGGTCGAGCTGCCGCTTGGCCAGCGCCTCCTCCATGATCTTCAAGCGGCCTTCGAGGTTGTACTTCACCGCTCGAGCCATGGCCTGGTGCAGGGTCAGCGGGCCGCGCAGCGGTTCCTGATCCTTGTACATGCTTTGCAGGTCGCTCCTGGCCCGCTGTTCACTGACGTTGCGTTCAATCGGTTCACTGGTCACTGCACATCCGCTGATCGCCAGCGACAGCAGGCTGGCGCCGAACAACTTCTGACTTCTTTTCATCCCTGGATCGCCCCTAGGTCCCGCACAGTGTTGAGTAATGGTTGGTTCAGGCCGATATTTCGCTGATGCCGACCTGTTGCAGTGCCGCCGCCAGGTTGTCGACCCGGTGCTGTTCGTTGTCTTTGAGTTCTTGCAGTTGCTGCCCCAGCGTCGGCGCACCAAACACGCCGCGCAGGCCTTGAGAAACGTCGCCAGCCTTGAGTGACTGGCTGCCAAACGCATTCAACGAATCGCGGCCGGCGGCACTGTCTTGATTGAACAGGCTCGATAACGTGCTGGTACCGAATACGCCGCCATCACCGCCGCCAAAGCCGAGGAAGCCGTGACCGGATCCATCACCACCGTTGTCACTGCTGCTGAACACTTGCGCAATGAAGCTCGGGCTGAGGGCACCTTGATTGATGAAAATATCGCCCAGCGGGCGGATGCCGTTGCCAATCACCCGTTGTTCGAACAGCGGCGCAAAGGTCAGCGGTGAGCCGATATCGCCGGTGGGGGCAGTGAAAATGATCGGTTGCAGCGGGATGTTCGGCGGCGGTGGCGACACCACCGGATCGCTGCTGCGAATCAGTGGATCGGGAATCACCACGCTGGTTGGTGTCGTGGGTGGAACGACCGGCGGCACGGTATTGATCACGTAATTGTTCGAGCTGCTGACACCGCTGCCACTGTTGCCGGAGGCATCGCTGACACCCGCGCTGTTGACGCTGATCGCATTGCTGGCACTGTTGACGTTGGCATTCGGTGTCAGCGTCGCGGTCCAGGTCTTGCCGCCGTCGCTGCTGCTCAGGTTGGACAAGGTGCCGTTACCGACATTGATGTCTGTCAGATCGAAGCCGCTCACCGCCTCGTTGAAGGTGATGGTCACCGCCGATGTCTGGCCGATGCCCAGGTTCGGGTTGGCAATCACCACCGTCGCCGTTGGCCGTTCGCTGTCGAGACCATAGTTGTTCGACACCGCCACCGTGCTGCCGACGTTACCGGCCAGGTCAGTGACGTTGCTGGTGTCCAGCGCGATGAAGTTGCTCGGGTCGGTGACATTCGCGGTCGGGGTAAACGTCGCGGTCCAGGTCTTGCCGCCATCGCTGCTGCTCAGGTTACTCAGATCACCGTTGGTCACGCTCAGGTCGGACAGGTCGAAATTGCTCACCGCCTCGCTGAAGGTGAAGGTCACCGTGGTGGTCTGGCCGATCCCCAGATGCGGGTTGGCGACCACGATGTCCACCGTTGGCCGGGTCGCGTCGAGCGCGTAGTTGTTGGAAATGGCGATGCTCGCACCAAGGTTGCCGGCCAGATCCTGCACGCCGGCAGTGTCGACGATGATCAGGTTGGTCGCATCGTTGACGTTGGCGGTTGGTGTCAGCGTGGCGGTCCAGGTGATGCCGCCGTCGCTGCTGATCAGGTTCGACAAGGTGCCATTGGCGACGCTGATGTCCGACAGATCGAAACCGCTCACGGCTTCGCTGAAGGTGATGGTCACCGTGGTGGTTTCGCCAATGCCCAGGCGATTGTCGGCGACCACGATAGTGGCGGTCGGCAACGCGGTGTCGATGGCAAAGTTGTTGGAGTCGGTGGTGCCGACGCCACTGTTGCCAGAGGCGTTGGTGACCCCGCTGTTGTCCAGGGTGATCAGGTTGCTGGTGTCGGTGATGTTGGCGGTTGGCGTCAGCGTGGCGGTCCAGGTGATGCCGCCATCGCTGGAGCTGACGTTGCTCAGGGTGCCATTGGCGATGGTCAGGTCCGCATTGCTGAAACCGCTGACCGCCTCGCTGAAGGTGATCGTCACGATCGAGGTTTCCCCGGCCTTGAGCGAGCTGTCCGCAACGACGATGGTCGCGGTCGGCACTTCGGTTTGCACCGCGTAGTTGGCCGAGTTGGTGGTGCCGGTGCCAGTATTGCCGGCCAGATCGCTGATGCCGGTGTTGTTCAGAACAATCAGGTTGGTGGTATCGCTGATGCCGATGGTCGGAGTGAACGTCGCCGTCCAGGTGATGCCGCCGTCGCTGGACGAGACGTTGCTCAACGTGCCGTTGGCGACGCTCAGGTCGGCATTGTCGAAACCGGTGACCGCTTCGCTGAAGGTGATGGTCACGGTCGCTGTTTCACCAGGACGCAGGTCGTTGTCGCTCATGACAACCGTGGCGGTCGGACGCTGACTGTCGACCGCGTAGTTGTTCGAATCGGTGGTACCGCTGCCAGTGTTGCCGGCCCCGTCGACCACTCCAGTGTTGTCCAGGGTGATCAGGTTGCTGGTGTCGGTGACGCCGGTCGATGGGGTAAACGTCGCGGTGTAGGTGATGTTGTCCGAAGTGCTCAACGCGGAAAGTGTGCCGTTCTCGACGGTCAGGTCTGCCAGGGTGAAACCGGTCACCGCCTCGCTGAAGGTAATAGTGACCGTGGTGGTCTGACCAACGCCCAGCGCCGTGTCGGCCACCACAACGGTCGCGGTCGGGCGCTGGGTGTCGATGGCGTAATTGTTCGAATCAGTGGTGCCCACTCCCACGTTGCCGGACCCATTCTGCACCCCGGTATTGTCCAGGGTGATCAGGTTGGTCGCGTCGGTAATGTTGGCGGTCGGCGTGAAGCTTGCCGTCCAGGTGATGCCACCATCACTGCTGCTCACGGCGCTCAGCGTGCCGTTGGCGATGGTCAGGTCGGCGTTACTGAAACCGGTCACGGCTTCGGAGAAGGTGATGGTCACCGTGGTGGTTTCGCCGATGCTCAGGCTGTTGTCGGCAACCACGATAGTGGCGGTCGGAACCATGGTGTCGATCACGAAATTGCCGGAGTTGGTGACGCCGGTGCCGGCGTTACCGGCCAGGTCAGCGATGCCGGTGTTGTTCAGGCTGATCAGGTTGCTGGTGTCGTTGATCCCGAGAGTGGGCGTGTATGTCGCCGTCCAGGTGATGCCACCGTCGCTGCTGCTCACGGCGGTCAACGTGCCGTTGGGTATGTTCAGATCGGCGTTGGTGAAGCCCGTCACCGCCTCGGAGAAGGTAAAGGTCACCAACGAGGTTTCACCGGCGCTGAGGCTCGTGTCGGCGACCACGATGGTCGCTGTCGGACGTTGGGTGTCGATGCTGTAATTGTTCGAATCCGTAGTGCCGCTGCCAGCGTTGCCGGCCAGGTCAGCGATGCCGGTGTTGTCCAGCGTCACCAGATTGGTGGTGTCGCTGATGCTGGCGCCCGGAGTGAACGTTGCGGTCCAGGTAATACCTCCGTCACTGCTGCTGACTGCGCTCAAGGTGCCGTTGGCGATGGTCAGGTCGGCGTTGGTAAAACCGCTGACCGCTTCACTGAAGGTGATGGTCACCAGCGATGTGTCGCCGATTTTCAAGGCCGTGTCTGTGAACACAATGGTGGCCGTTGGGCGCTGGTTGTCGATGGCGTAGTTATTGGAGTCGGTGGTGCCGCTGCCCTGGTTGCCGTTGACGTCACTGACCCCGCTGTTGTCCAGGGTGATCAGGTTGGTGGCATCGGTAATGTTGGCGGTCGGCGTGAAGGTTGCTGTCCAGGTGATGCCACCATCACTGCTGCTCACGGCGCTCAGCGTGCCGTTGGCGATGGTCAGGTCGGCATTAGTGAAGCCGGTCACGGCTTCGGAGAAGGTGATGGTCACCAACGACGTTTCGCCGATTCTCAAGGCGTTGTCGGCAACCACAATAGTCGCCGTCGGGCGCTGCGTGTCGATGGCGTAATTGTTCGAGTCGGTGGTGCCGCTGCCGGTATTGCCGGACAAATCGGAGAGGCCGGTATTGGCCAGGGTGATCAGGTTGGTGGTATCGCTGATGTTGTTGGTTGGCGTGAGGGTGGCCGTCCAGGTGATCCCGCCGTCACTGCTGCTCAAACCGCTCACGCTGCCATTGGCCACGGACAGGTCGGCGGTGGTGAAACCGGTCACGGCCTCGCTGAACGTGATGGTCACCAGCGAGGTTTCCCCTGCCCTGAGCGCGGTGTCCGCGACGACAAGGGTGGCCGTCGGGCGCACGGTGTCGATGGCGTAGTTGTTGGAATCGGTTGTACCGCTGCCGGCGTTACCGGCCAGGTCAGCGATTCCGGTGTTATCCAGCGTCACCACGTTAGTGGTGTCGGTGACACTGCCACTCGGCGTAAACGTCGCCGTCCAGGTAATGCCTCCATCGCTGCTGCTCACGGCGGACAACGTGCCGTTGGCGATGGTCAGGTCGGCGTTGGTGAAACCGCTGACCGCTTCACTGAAAGTGATGGTCACCAGCGACGTTTCACCGATTTTCAGGGCCGTGTCAGCGACAACGATAGTGGCCGTCGGGCGCTGGGTATCGATCACATAATTGCTGGAATTGGTGGTACCGACACCCACGGTACCGTCAGAGACCGCCGCCACACCGGTGTTGTCCAGAGTGATGACGTTGGTGGTGTCGGTAATCCCGTTGGTCGGCGTAAAAGTCGCGGTCCAGGTGATCCCGCCATCGCTGCTGCTCACGGCCGTCAACGTGCCGTTGGCGATGGTCAGGTCGGCATTGGTGAAGCCAGTGACCGCCATGTTGAAGGTGATGGTCACCAGCGAGGTTTCGCCAATTTTCAGCGCACTGTCCGCCAGGACGATGGTCGCGGTCGGTGGTTCGACGTAATTGGTATTGAGCGTGCCGCCGATACTGTAAACCGTCGCAGTGGCACTCGGCGAGCTACCCGTCGCACCGCCGTTTGACGGGCCTCCGACACCACTGGCCGCAGCGTTGCCGGTGATCGCCGCGAAGTTGGCAGCGGTGATCAGTACCGAGCCGCCGTTGTTCCAGATGGCCCCGACACCACGGCCACCGTCACCGCCGTTGGCAATGTTGCCGCCGCTGCCACCACCGCCGCCGCCACCGCCCGCCGCGAGGTTATTGCTGATGACCGATGTGCCGATGACTTTCAAGGTGCCGGTCGAGGCGTTGTAGATACCGCCGGCCGCATTGCCACCGACGCCGCCAACCGAGTTCCAGCCCGAACCACCGCCGCCACCACCAATGGACAACGTGCCGTTGGTCGCTGAGCCGCCGTTGCCGCCCTGACTGTAACCGGCGGCGCCATTGCCGCCGAGGCCGCCAGTGCTGGTACCGCCGCGCCCGCCCATATCGTTCGAGGTGTAGCCGCCGCCATAACCACCGGTATTCGCTGTGCCGACCCCACCGGCATAGGTTGAGATGCCCGGGCCTGTCGAACCACCATGGCCACCGTTACCGCCGCCGATCCCGCCACCACCGCCGCCGCCGCCGCCGGAATAACCTCCGGCCACCCCACCGCCGCCACCACCACCGGAAGCGGCGTTGGCAGTCACCGTGACGTTATTGAGCGTAAGAATGCCGGCGTTGAAAATCCCGCCGCCCATGGCGCCTGCCGCCGCCGCGCCACCGTTGCCGCCATTGCCGGCCACCAATCCCTTGGTGATCACCAGCCCGTCCAGCGTCACGGTGGCGCCGGAAGTGATTTCTACCACACGGGTCTTGTATTGCCCGTCGAGGGTCACGTCGGCCACGCCGTCGTTGTTCAGATCGCCATCGACGGTGATGTTCTTGTTGATCAATAACTCGGAGTTGAGTTGCACGGTCATGCCGGCGTTGAACGTGACGATGTCGCCGTTTTGCGCAGACGCCAGAGTCGTACGCAACGAGCCGACGCCCGAGTCGAGGTTGTTAGTCGCGGTCCAGGTGGCAAGGCCCCATTGATATTCACTCATCGCCTTGGTCGACAAGACGTTGGCGCTCTCAATGGTGCCGGTGGCAATTTCCAGATCCCAGTCGCCGCCGACACCGGTGCGGTTGTTCGAAGCGGCTACATCACGGCCGGTCAACTGCGCCAGCGAGTCGACGAAACTCAAGCCGCGATCGCCCTCGGCGGTGTAGCAGCCGTAGATCAGGATGTCGCCGCCAGCGCTCATGTCCTTGCCGATTTCGCCGAGGATGGCGCTGCGTTGCGCGACGTTGTCCGCAGACAGATAACTGTTGCCCAACCACAGATCGCCAGCGTTGCCGTGGGCAATGATCTGCACTGAACTGACGCCATGATGTTGATCGAGGTAATCGGCGATCTGTTGCAAACCATCCTTGGTGGCGTCGAGTTTCACCACTTGGGTGCCAGGGGCAACGCCCTGAACCAGGCTGTCGGCATCTTTCACACGCGAATCGACGAACACCACGCTCTGGCCCGGCACCGCCACCGGGCTGGCGGCCGGTGTGGCATCGGCCTGACCATGGGTGTCCTTGCTGGCGACCGGGTGATCGGCGGTCGGCGCCTTGGCGGCATCCGCCGCAGGGTTGCTGTCAGCCTGGGCAGCCGTATCGGCCACGGTGGCAGCCACTGCGCCGTCGAACAGCATGCGCGGTTCCAGCGACATGATCATCGGCGATGCCAGCGAACGCTGACCCTCGGTTGTCCGTGACTTGACCTTCGCACTGCCAAAAAGAGACCACCACATGTTGCTCACCCGAACTCGAACGAATGTACGTGACGCATCAATAAAAAACGCCGCGATCAGTTGATCGCAGCGTCGGACTTCATACGAATGACATTGGCGGCGCTGGCTGAGCCATCGAGCCAAAAGGACAAATCGGCGTATTGCTTGAACAGGTCCGGCGGCAGGATCGTGCGCCGAGACTGCAAGGCGACCTTCGGCTTGACCTTGTGCAGGCCGGCCAGGCCCAGGCCCTGATCGAATTCTGGTGCGTCGTAGGCCAGGTGCTCGAAATCGTGCTCGAACCAGGGTTCGTCGATGAAGTCGTAAACCAGCCGCAGCACCCGCTCAGGCGCCTGAGTCAGCAAATCGTAATCAACGATCAGCAGCGAATCGGCGTGCTCGCCGTAATAGGCTTCCTTGAGCGCTGCCCAGGCAAAACCCACCAGCCGGTTACGCTGAGCCAGGGTTTCGCAGCGGCTGTAGACCGTGTTGCGCTCGACGGCGTCGCCGAACAGTTTGGTGTTTTCATAAGGATTGGCGCGGTACAGCCGCTCAAGGCTGTCCATCACCCACGCGACGTTGCGCACACAAGCGATGACTTTGGCTTTGGGAAACAGGTCATTGAGTGCCGGCAGCCGCGAGCTCCACTGCCGATTGGTGTCGAACACCACCGGTTTATCGACTTTGTCGGCGTAGTAGGAGTCGAACAGACCGCGCAGCAAACGGCGGCGCATGGGGGTGTCGATCACTGCGCCGAACTCGCTGCCGGCGCCGCATTGCTCAAGCACGCTGGAAAACAGGGCGCCAACCGGGCTGGTCATTCCGGCGTGAAAGCGCGGGTTCTGCAAAAGGATCGCAGAAAGCAGGGTCGAGCCCGAGCGCGGCAAGCCGGAAATAAAGTGGAACTGCTGCAATCCATTCACCGTAGTCGGAAGTCCTTTTGTCCGACAGAGCGTAGTCCAACAGTAACCTTGCGACTAGTAGTGTTTTGATATCAAGTCAGAGCAAAAAGGACTAACCAGTTAACTTTTTATCGCGATTTCATAGGTGAAACGATTGAGTCGTGACCGCGCTTAATCACTTGGCGATTTGAACGTGATCAACCGCGCTTGCGCGCCGCCGGCATGGACCTCACCCGCGATGCGCCAAGTGGCAGGCAACGGCAAAAATTCCTGCGGATCATCCAGCGTGCCAATAAGCCATACCCGGCCGTTAACGGGCAGTTCGGCAAGGCTGTCCAGATAGACATCGGCGGCCACCAGCGTGCCGAACCCGTAGTCATTGGGCCGCGTCGAACGGCCATCCGCTGCCGGTGGCGTATACAGGCGAACCCGTGCGCCGCTGCGATCGTAGTAGACGTAGCTCAAGTACCAGAGCATGTCGCTGGTGACGATCCGGTCGCCTGCCTGGAAATGCTGGTTGACGTAGTTCACCACGCGGTCGAACTGGTCATTGCGGTCCACCGTGGCGTTTGTGTTCACCCCGACCATTTCGACCCCGATCAGCGCCACCAGCACTGCCAGCGCCAACAGCCGCATGCGACTGTACAAGCGGTCGATGGCCATCCCGGCCAGCATCGGCAAACCCATTGCGTAAGCGGTCAGGTAGCGCTCGATGAACACCGGGGTGATAAACGACACTGCGAACACCAGCAGCAAGGGCAGGCCGGTGTACAACGCCAGCAGGACACTGCCACGGGACACGCTGCGATCACGCATCACGGCCACCGCAACCAACAGCAGCAACGCCATCGGCAAGGCGCTGAAGATCAACAGCGAGCGAGCATCGCCATCATCCTGGGTCAGCCACGCCCAGATCATCGAAGGCAGCGATGCCAGGGTGACCGGGTCTTCCCAGCCGACATCGCCGCCGGTCTTGAGCTGCTCCATATGTTGCAGCAGGTCGAACACGTTGGGCAGCCAGGGCAGGTACAACACAACGATGGCCAGATTGGCCAGCCACCAGTCGGCGCGCTGAATGTGGCGAAAACGGTAGCCGCGCTGCAGGCGGATCACCCCCAGATAAATCCAGTGGCACAGCGCCGCGAACACGGCGAAGTAGTGAGTGTAGAACGCCGCCGTCATCAACAACGCATACACCACCAGATAGCGATGCCGTTGCGGCCGCCTGATCCAGTAGATCAGCGCCAGCATGGCCGCGATCAGCAACAACCCGAGCAGTGAGTACATGCGCACTTCCTGGCTGTAGCGCACTGCCGTCGGCAACAGCGCCAGCAACACCCCGGCGAAGATCGCGGCGCGGCGCGTGGCCAGTTGATCCACCAGACGGATGCCCAGCCCCACTGCAGCAATGCCCGCCAGTGCGCTGAGACAGCGGATCGCGAAGATGCCGTCACCGAACAGCTCAATCCAGCCGTGCAGCAACATGAAGTACAGCGGCGGATGCACATCGCGCCCGGCGTGGTGCCAGATTTCGCCTAACGAGTAACGCGCCAGCAACAGGCTGGACCCTTCATCGCCCCAGATCGCCGCAGCGCTCAGATCGTAAAAACGCACGGCCGCCGCCAGCAGCAGGATGGGCAACAGCCAGTGTTCTCTGGCCCAGCGAAGCAGGCGCAAACGGCCGAACCATGAGCCCGGGGTTGCGTGTGGATCCTGCGTGTCACCCACCGGCGTTACTCTGTTGAGCGCCATTGCTGCCTCTCGCTGTACTGCGTCACCACGGATATGGGTGCCAAATCCTGCCCGTCACTTTAGGTCAGGCGCAGGAGAGCCGTCGATGCCGGCCGGCGTTTTCACGACATCCGGCAACCTTGCCAATCCCGGTCTACGCTCTGGCGTGGCGTGACCTGGCCACGAAGTGCCAAGGCAATTGCAGCAGCCTGAATTCACTTGCGGCCCGCCGACCACCAATCAGAAGGATGAGGACTTTATGGACGTTTACATGGGCACGGTTATGACGTTTGCCTTCAACTTTGCGCCCACCGGCTGGGCCTTGTGCAACGGTCAGATCATCGCAATCCAACAGAATCAGGCACTGTTCGCATTGCTGGGCACCACCTACGGAGGCAACGGCACCACCAACTTCGGCCTGCCCAACCTGCAGAGCCGCATGCCGGTCTGCCAAGGTTCCGGCGGGGGGCTGACAACACGGATCATGGGAGAAACCTCCGGCACCGAACAAGTCATCCCGACCCTCAGCAACCTGCCCGCTCATACCCACACCCTGGCCGGCCTCACCGCCACCACCACGGTGCAACTGGCCAACCCGGCCAGCAATCCGCTCGGCACCCCCAGCGCGACCAATGCCTATATCGGTGCATCGGGCACCGGGCCGGGTCTGGCGAATATCTTTTCCGATGCCCAGGGCGCCTCAGCCGTTCCTCTCAAAGGCGCCGCGACCACTATCACTGGCACCATCTCGCCGGCCGGTAACGGCTTGCCGCTGCCCATCATGAACCCGTATCTGGTGCTCAATTTCAGCATTGCGCTGAACGGCATCTTTCCTTCGCGTAACTGATCGACCGCCGGGGGATCACCTCCCCCGGTTTCCTACCTTGCCGGAGCACAACCATGCTGCAATCGGTTCAAAGCCAACATTTCCAGGCCTTGCTGGGGCGCATCGGCACCCTGCACCTGCCCGACGGCAACACCCTGCAAGTCCATATCGGGCAACTTGAGGAAAACCCCTCGGCAAAAATGCGCTACAGCGAACGCATGCCGTTCAGCGTCGAGCTGAACAGCGTGGAGCCAACCGAATTCGTCGATGGCCTGTGCGCGCTGGAGCTGCCGGAACTGGGGCGGGTACAGGGCATATTTGTCTCGCGGGTTCCGCCGATGGGGCGGGATCCGCAGTTGGCGTATTTCCACATCACCTTCAACTGAAAATCCTGGATTTCCGCGTGCCGGTTTAATGTGTAACTGCAATTTGGGAAGCGTCTGACATCAATTCTTCGGCGGCCTTGTTAGCGTTGCACGAAACTGGCTCCGGAACGTTCGTTGCGCGCAAGACCAAGGAAGGTCTGCGCGCAATCGTTGCATCGACGTCCGAGAGCCTGTGCCCCGTCACAGGACAAGGAATAAAGGATGTCGACCGCCCATGCCCGCTTCAGCCTCTCGCTCAACGACGTTAAACACGACCTGCAAGTCCTCTCCTTCAGCGGCCACGAATCGATCAGCCAGCCCTACACCTTCGAGGTCGAGCTGGTCAGCGAACGAGCGAATCTGCGCCTTGAAAGCCTCATGCACCAGCAGGCGTTCCTGGCGTTCGACCTCGAAGGCCATGGCATCCACGGCGTGATCAATCGCGTCGCCCGTGGCGACAGCGGCAAACGCCTGACGCGCTACAGCCTGACACTGGTTCCGCGCCTGGCGTATCTGCAGCATCGTTGCAATCAGCGAATATTCCAGCAGATGACCGTGCCACAGATCATCACCCGGATTCTCGCGGACAACGGTATTCAACGTGACCTGCACCGGTTTCATCTCGGTGCCGACTATCCGCCGCGCGAATACTGCGTGCAGACGGAGTCGGATCTGCACTTCATCCAGCGTCTGTGTCAGGAAGAAGGCATTCACTACCACTTCGAGCACAGCCGGGAGAAACACTTGCTGGTGCTGGGCGACGACCAGACGGTCTTCCCCCGTCTGGACCGCCCGACGCCCTACCGCCAGGACAACGGCATGGTTGCCGAAACGCCGGCAATCCAACAATGGCAGGTACGGGTGGAAACCCGCCCGACGGCGACCGTGCGCCGCGATCATGACTTTCGCAAGACGCGCTTTCTGCTGGAGGCGACCCATCGGCCCGACAGCAACACGGCGCGGCCGGCGCTTGAGGATTATCGCTATCCGGGGCGCTTCAGCGACGGCGCACGGGGCAAGCAACTGACCCACCGCGCCCTCGAAAGTCATCGCGCCGACTACTTGCAGGGCTGTGGCCACAGCGATCAGCCCAGCCTGGTGTCCGGCCATTTCCTGTCGATCACCGAGCATGCCTGCGAGGAAAACAATGGACTGTGGCTGCTGACCGCAGTCAACCACCGCGGAAAACAATCAGCGGTGCTGGAAGAAACGCTGGGCGAGGCCAGCGCCGGCGCTGCCGACGGCTTCGTTGAAGGCTACCGCAACGACTTTGTCGCCACGCCATGGGACGTGATCTACCGCCCGCCGCAATCATTCGTGAAGCCACGAATCTTCGGTAGCCAGACCGCTGTGGTCAGCGGCCCCGTCAACGAAGAGATTCATTGCGATGCGTATGGTCGGGTCAAGGTCCAGTTCTACTGGGATCGCGAAGGCAACCACGACGACCACAGCAGTTGCTGGCTGCGGCTGGCCTCTAACTGGGCCGGCAACGCCCATGGCAGCGTGATGCTGCCGCGGGTCGGCATGGAAGTGCTGGTCAGCTTTCTTGAGGGCGACCCGGACCACCCGGTCGTCAGCGGCTGCCTGATCAACAGCGCCAACCCCGCCCCCTATGAATTGCCGGAACACAAGACCCGCAGTGTGTTTCGCTCACGCAGTTCACCGGACAACGGCGGCTTCAATGAATTGCACGTGGAAGATCGTGCCGGCCGCGAACTGATTTACCTGCGCGCCCAGCGCGACCTCGAGCACAAGGTGGAAAACGACAGCCGTCTGGACGTCGGCAACGAGCGCCACGAGACCATCAAGGGCAACAGCATCAGCGTGTTGCATGCCGAAGAGCAGCGCACCGTGCACGGCGACCGCAAAACCCGGCTCCACGCCAGCGACCACTTGCACGTCAGCGGTGACAGCCACAGCCGGGTCGATCAGTTGCAGGCGATCGAGGCCGGTCGGCAAATCCACCTCAACGCCGGCGATCATCTGGTACTCAACGCCGGCAAAAGTATCAGCATCACCGTCGGCGGCGAGCACCTGGTGATCGGTCACGGCGGCATTTTCAGCAGCAGTGCCATCCAGGTCGGCGGCAGCCCCAAAGCGGTTGCGCCGGCGCGGGCCGCGATGCCCGATGGCGTCGACGACCTGGCGGCGCCAGCGCCATTGCCCGCCGTGCTGGCGTCCACGCAACGCGCGCTGATGAACGCCAGCCACGCCATGGGCGCGACCTTCTGCCCGCTGTGTGAAGCCTGCCGCGAGGGCATCTGCCAGCCAAGGGAGAACGCCGCATGAGCGAAGCCTTTGCGCGCCAGTGGATGACCCGCCAATTCGCTTCAGGGCATGGCCTGTATCTGCTGCTCGACTCACAACCACAGCAACGGGAAATCCGTCAGTGGTTACTGCAAACCAGCGACTTCGAGCACTACCGCATCCTCTACAAGGACACGCCCGTCGCCGAACTGGCGGATAACGGGCCGTTTGTTTTCGCCCTTGAACGGTATGACGACAAACGCATCGCGCCGCTGCTCGCCCGTCCGGAGGACAACTGGGGATGGCTGTTCAGCCTGCCTCAAGCCTGCCTGTGCGCTTGGGTCGAACACTGGCAGCAACGACTGATCATCGGCGCCCGCCCGCATCAGGCGCTGTACCGTTTTCACGACAACCGCGTGCTGAGCCGGACACTGGCGCATCTGCCCTTCGAAGCCATACCGGCCTACCTCGGCCCGACGCTCAGCGTGTGTTACTGGCAGGGCACGCAATGGGAGAGCAGCGACAACCCGACGCCCGGCCGCTACCCAGTGCCGGAGTCCCCGCCGTGGCTGCAAACACCCGCACCTGCGGAGCAAACCCGCGAGATTCGCCAGCTCAACGCTCACCGTTTCCTGCTGGCCGAACACGAACAGGCCTACGCCGACCTCGCGCGAACACAACCCCCGGAAACCTGGCTGCGTGAACGTCTCGAGCAGGCAGATGAGTGGGGTTGGCAGACACCGCAGCAGCTGGCGTTTCTGCTGATCCACAGCGTGCAAATGCCTGCTCATGGGGGCGATGCGCAGTGGCAAGTGCGTCCGGGGGAAACGCCGCTGGAGCATTTCGAACGGGTGAGCCATTGGGTGAACACGATGGGTGGAGGTGCAGCGCAGTGAAACGATTTTTTCGACAAGCCGGGTGGGTGGCCTGCATGGGGATGTTGTTCGGTTGTGTGGCGAGTCCGCCCGACAGCTTCACCTTCACGGCAGATCTGCCGCCGGGGTTCGCCTATGAAGCCATCGCCAAATACGTGCCCGCCAAAGGAGAAACCTGCACCGTCCCGGACGGACGAAATACTGCGGTTGGCTACAACCTGAAGTGGCGTGAGCACTACGAGCCGGTTTCAGAAATTGCGCTCCACCGGACGGTCAAAGGGTGTCCGTTGGTGATCTGGAAGATTGATATTGAGATTAGAGCTGCATACGGCAAGGGCTGGAGTGACATCAATGGTGACAGCGCAGTGGTCGCTGTACGCGAGGAACTGGAAGCCCGTTACAAGGGCGCCTTTAACGATGAGGCTGAAAGCAGCTTTTACGGCCAGTGTCAGTGGCTGTTCCGCACCTCGGGCAAGCCTCGCATCCTGCGAAAACTCCTCGACTGCAAAAAAACCGATGAGCTTGGCGCGCTCGCACGAGGTCGTCCGTTTGCCGCCTACACCCTCGACCAACTGCCGGGCAAAACCGTGCGGATGAAGATCGATTTGGCGGCGGAAGAACGGCCTGCCATCGGCAAGACCTGGGTCAAAGTACCTAACGGCTGGAAGCGCTGCCTGGGCGACAACTTCGAAGACCAGGATGCCTTCTGCTTCGGTAACCACACCGATTTCAGCACCTTCCAGATGGTCGATGGCCGCATCTGCACCATCTATCCCGGCTGCACGGAATAAGGAGTGTTCCACATGACGTCATTTGAAAAAGGGTTGCACAGCTACCTCACCGGGCCTCGCTTGCGATGCATGGCGGTGCTGGGGAGTTGCTTCGCTCTTATTGTTGGCTGCAAGAGCAGTCCGCCCGACAGCTTCACCTTCACGGCAGATCTGCCGCCGGGATTCGCCTATGAAGCCATCGCCAAATACGTGCCCGCCAAAGGAGAAACCTGCACCGTCCCGGACGGGCGAAATACTGCGGTTGGCTACAACCTGAAGTGGCGTGAGCACTACGAGCCGGTTTCAAAAATTGCGCTCCACCGGACGGTCAAAGGGTGTCCGTTGGTGATCTGGAAGATTGATATTGAGATTAGGGCTGCATATGGCAAAAGCCGAAGAGACTCCAGTGGTGACAGTGCCGTTATTGCTCTTCGCGATAACTTGGAGGCGAAGTACAAGGGTATTTTTGACCGATCTGGCGAAAGCACTTTCTTTGGCCAATGCCAATGGCTGTTTCGCACCATTGGCAAGCCACGCATCCTGCGAAAACTCCTCGACTGCAAAAAAACCGATGAGCTTGGCGCGCTCGCACGAGGTCGTCCGTTTGCCGCCTACACCCTCGACCAACTGCCGGGCAAAACCGTGCGGATGAAGATCGATTTGGCGGCGGAAGAGAGGCCTGCCATCGGCAAGACCTGGGTCAAAGTACCTAACGGCTGGAAGCGCTGCCTGGGCGACAACTTCGAAGATCAGGATGCCTTCTGCTTCGGTAACCACACCGATTTCAGCACCTTCCAGATGGTTGATGGCCGCATCTGCACCATCTATCCCGGCTGCACGGAATAAGGAATGTTCCACATGACGTCACTTGATAAGGACCTGCAATCACCGCTCAACAGCCGCCTGCTGAGCTGCCCGGCACAAGGCAACTGGAGCAGTTTTCAACTGGTCGATGAGTTTGGCTCTGGGGAAGCTTATGGAGGATTGGCCTATGTTGCGGTCGATTCGGAGGGCCAACTATTCAATGGATACCTTGATATCAACGGTGTTGGCAAAGTCGACAACTATTGCGCAGGCCCGATTGCGTTGCGTTTCGAACAGGCTTACGAGGGTCAGGAAAAAGTCTATCTACGCGTAATGGAACGCCCCCACTACCCCCTGAAAATCACCGAACTCCAGGTTCGCGCCGAACAAACCCGTTACCGCAATCCGGACGCCACCCGTAACCGCGACCAACCCGTTCCGGACGGCGACGAATACATCCAGGTGGAAGTGCGCCATCTGGTCCGGCATGTCGCTCATCTGCCGCCCGAGGTCTATCGCCACTACCCCGCCAACAGCGGCCTGTCAGCGATCATGGGCAAGCATGCACAGGTCGGCATCGCCCTGGCCTCGCGCAAACACTCGGTGCTGGAAGTGCGTGCATTGCGGGCCTTGCGCCCGATGCTGTCGACGGCGCCGGAGTTCTGCGCACTCAACCTTTACCAACTGGCATTGATGGCCACCCTGAGTTACTGCCCTTTTGGCCAGAAACCCGCCACCGCGCCGATCAAGGAACCCTGGGTGACCTTCCCCACACAACCCAGCGTGGGCAACTGGTTCGCCGATGCCCTGGCCAAGTCCGACGAGTTGTGGCGCGTCGACGCCGCGCAAAGCACAGCCTATTACCCCCTGTATGAAGACGTGGCGTACTCCAGAAGGCTGGAAATCGTGCCGTTCGATCCGGCGCTGTATGAGGTCAATGATCCGGCTCTTGGAGAGGATCAGGAGCACCCAGAGAAGATCCACTTTCTCGACGACAGACTCCTCGGGAAAGAAGCGACCGACACCCAGGCGTTCATCACTCACAATGACGAACTGATCCTGATTGCAGTGCGTGGAACCTTAGAGATCATTCCTGACGGGTTGCGCGATGCCGATGCATTACAAGTGCCGTTCGAAGAAGGAGAGGGTCAGGTCCACCGCGGTTTCTACCAAGCAGCAAAAAAAGCCGCAGCTTTCGCAATTAGCTATCTAGACCGATTCTACGCCGGCCAAAAACTACTCATCTGCGGCCACAGCCTCGGCGGTGCAATCACCCTGCTGCTCGCGGAAATGCTGCGCCGCAGGTCCGAAGACTACAACATCCAGCTCTACACCTACGGCGCCCCCCGCGCCGGCGACACCGTCTTCATCAAAGCCGCCGCCCCGCTGGTGCATTACCGCATGGTCAACCACAACGACCCGGTGCCCAGCGTGCCGGGCAGCTGGATGAACACCAAGACCGGGGTCTACGGGGCTGGCGCGGCGCTGATGTTTACCAATGTGCCGGTCGGTCTGTCGGTATTCGTCGCGGGCATTACCAACTGGACGGGGGAAGCCTATGCCCACCACGGCACCCTGCATCACGCCATGCCGGTGGAGTTCGGGCGTCAGCAGGTGTCTTCGATCCTGTGGGAGCCGGGCTGCGACACCATCACCCAGCACGCCGCGTGCACCGTCGCGCTGCAGCAGAAAAACGGCCTGCCGGATCGTCCGGGCTTGTTGCGGCAGATCTTCAACGCCGGGCATCACTCGATGGTCGGCGGCTATGTCCCGGCGTGCTGGGCAGCCTTGCGCCGCTGGCAGCAGGCCCATGAAGCGAATCGCACGCGGGTCACCGACCGCGAGTTCGAATGGGTGGACGAGGCGCTGCTGCGCATTACCCGGCAATTACGCGCCGCCCGCAATGATCTGCTGGCCCGGCCAGCGGCCTACGTGCGCACTCAGGAGCGCACGATCGAGGCGATCAGCCACGAAGTCAGCCGCATCGAGACCACCCATGCGCGCCTGAGCGCTCTGCGGTATAAACGGGTCAGGGCCACGGACGTCTATGGCCTGTTCGCCGCACAGCCGGAGTTGCTCGCCGAAAGCGTGCAACGCTGGCGCGCGCACCCGGAAAACCTCAAGGAAGAACAACTGGCGCAGGCACCGGACAACGCCAGCAACGACGCGCTGCTGACCTCACTTTACGGGCATACGATTGGCGCGCCGCATACGCTCGATATCGACTCGATCATCTAACGCAACCTCACCTTCAACTGACTGCACAGCCCCCTGTAGGAGCGAGCCCGCTCGCGAAAGCGTCCTGTCAGCCAACAACGATGCTGGATGAATCGTCGTCTTCGCGAGCAGGCTCGTTCCCACAGGGTTTGTGCAGGCCTAGCCCTGCGGATACCAGACCAGCCGCTCCGCCGCAGGATTGCTTTGCTCCACCGCGAAACCCAGGGCCAGGTAATGCCGGCGCGCATGCGGGTTGCTGGTCCAGACCACCGTCGCCACCGGGCAGCGGATCTGTTGCGCAGCCTTCTGCACGCCTTGCAGCACAGCGCGGCCAAAACCCTGGCCGCGGGCCTGCGGAACGAAGGCCAGGTACAGCACGCGAATCTCGTTGGGGCCGAAATCGGTGCTGAGGGCACCGATCGCCGTGCCGAGTTTTTCCACCACGTAGTGCATGGCGTTGGGGTAGTTGTCGCCCATGCCCTGTTCCTGCACCTGGAACTGCTGGGCGACCACTTGCTGCACCTGTTCCGGCTCGCCGTCGATCCACTGCAGATCCGGCCGCGCGGTCTGATACAGGCTTTGTAGAAACGGCCCGTCGGTTGGCCGCGAAGGTCGCACCACCAGTCCTTCTGCCGCCACTGCTGCGTTGTCCGCCATCGTGCTCTCCGTTAGAAACCGCTTTCCCTGACCCCCAGCGCCGCCATCCGGCGCCACGCCACACCGAGCAACGACTCACCGTTGCCCTGCACCACCACCACGCCGCGCAATGGCTGCACCGGCGTCGCTGGCGCATCGACAGCGCTCAGGCGCACGCCGTACTGCGCCTGCACCGGTTCTGCGCGTTGCTGTTGATCGCGGCGCACGGCGATCGGCCCGTGGTGATCGGAGGTCAGCGCCTCCTGATCGACATAGGCCACGCCGTTGCTGTCGATTTCGTTGAGTTGCACGGCGAGCGCCGGGTGCATTGGATCGTCTGCAATGAAGCGCCCGCTGGCTCCCGGTTTGACTCGCCACAATTCGGATTCGGCCAGATAACCGCGCAACCGTGTGCCGTCTTCAACCACTCGCGCCAGCGCATCATGGGTCGACAGCCAGCGCCCGGGCGTCAGGTTCGGCAGCAGATCACGCACACGACCGGCATGCGGGGCACGCAACAGCAGACGTTCACGCTGTGCGCTCAGACCGCGATATTGCGCCACCGCTTCCGCCAGTTTCTGCTCGATGATACTGGCGTCGGCGGCGGTTTCGCTGCGGCCGGCCTGACGGCGCATGAGCAATTGCTGGATCTGGATTTCCCGGCGGACGATGACCAGTTTCGAGTCGAGATCCGGGGATTCGAGCTCGATCAGCACATCGCCTTGGGCGACCGTTTGCCCGTCTGCAACCTTTACCGATTTCACCCGCGCCGACGCCGGTGCGTGCAGGGCACTGGCGCGCCCGGCCTCGAGCATCGTCGGCAATTCCACCGAACTGCGCCACGGCACAATCAGCACCAGCAACAGCCCGAGCACCGCGAGACTGCTGAGCAGCACCCGTGGACCGTGCGCCTGTTCGCGGCGGCTCCACCACTGGCGCCACTCACTCATGATCGGCAAGAAGATGAACCACACCAGTTCCACCAGCATCAGGAAGATCCCCAACACCTTGAAGAACAGGTGATAGACCGCCAGCGCGATCCCGAAAAACAACGCCGCACGCCACAGCCACGAGCCATACCCCCAGATCAGCAAACGCCGTTGCATCTTCGGCGACCATGGCTCCGGCGCCGGCGCGCCATAACCGAACAAAAATTCGCGCAAACGCCAGCGACATAAGGCAAAGGCCCGGCCCTGAAGGTTGTCGACCTCCCACAGGTCACTGAGCAGAAAATAGCCATCAAAGCGCATGAACGGATTGAGATTGACCACCAGCGTGGTGATCCACGTGGCGCTGGCGAGCATGAACGCCGCCGTGCGTCCCGGGCCGTCGGGCAACAGCGACCAGGCCAGCAGCGCGATACACGCCAGCAGCAGTTCCGCGAGCACCCCGCCAGCGCCGATCAGCAAGCGCGCGCGACGGTCATTGACCCGCCAGGCATCACTGACATCGGTGTAAAACATCGGCAGCAGCACCATGAACGCCACGCCCATGCTCTGCACCCGACACCCGGCGCGCTTGGCCATGAACGCATGGCCGAATTCGTGGCACAGCTTGGCGAAGAACAAGGCCACGCCAAACGCCAATGCACCGCCGAGGCTGAACAGGTGCGGGAAGGTGCCGACAAAACGCTGCCAGTCCCGCGACACCAGAAACACCCCAAGGCCGAGGGTCGCCGGCAAACCGTAGCGCAACAAACGCGGACCGAAGCGCTCCAGCCACGGCCAGGCACGGTTGAGAAACGCATCGGGGCGCCACAGCGGAATGCGGAAGAACAGGTATTGATGCAGCAGGACTTGCCACAGGCTCTGCTTCTGCGCCAGAGCCTTGAGCCGGTAGCTGGCGCGTTGCTGATCATCCATGGCGCTGATCAAATCGTGCCCACGGAGAAACCCCAGCAACTGCTCAAGCTCATCGCCGTCCAGCGGCAGGCCCGGCTCGCGATTGGCTGCGCGCAAGACTTGCTCGGCGTCGCCCAGCGACCAGTGCCGCAACAGACGCATCGCCGCCGTACCGAGCTTGAAATAGCGACCGCGCACCGGATCGGCGAGGGTCCAGCGCGGTGAACCGTCCAGGGCCGGCGCCGCGGGCGACAGTTGCAGATCGGCACGCAGGCTCGGCAGGTTCATTTACAGGCCCACGCTCTGGCGCAATCCGGCCAGGGGTCGGCGCAACAGATACAGGGCCAGCGGCGCACGATCGCCAAAGATTTTTGCCGTGCCGCGCAGGCCGATGCGCGGTGGCGCGTCAGCGAAACTGGCGTCGAGCCGATACGCCAGTTGCCCGCCCGCTGTCGGCTGCGCCTCATAGGCCGAGCGCTCCAGCGTGGCGAGATGGCGCTTGAGCGGATCGCTGTCGAGAAACAGTGAGACTTCAGCACCCGGCGCCAGCGCAATCGCATCACCCACTGCCAGTTCGATGCGCAGTTCAGCCTGATTCGGGTCGGCGATTTCCATCAGCCGTTCACCGGTCTGCACCGGCTTGCCGGTCAGGCGCTCGGCATCGGCGAACACCGCAATCCCGTCGCGTTCGGCACGCACTTCGCTGCGCGCCAGTAACTCGCGGGCGTAATCGCGCTCGGCACGTTTTTGCTCGGCACGGGCGGCGAGCAAATCGACCTTGGAGCTCGACTCGGCATCGGCAAACGAACGTTGTGAATTGGATTTCAACTCCGCTTCGGCCACGCCCAAGGCGCGCTCGGCGACATCGGCCTGGGCCTTGAGCGTGGTGCTTTCAAAACGCAGCAGCACGTCGCCGGTTTTCACCGCCTGATTGGGTTTGACCAGAAACTCGGCAATCACCCCATCCAGCGGCGCCGCCACCACACGGCCGCCCAGCGGCACCACTTCGGCCGGGGCCAGCACCGATTGACGCACCGGGATCAGCAAACCGAGCAGCAGCACCGCGAGCAGCGCCACCTGACGCTTGCGCGTCCAGCGCAGGCGCCACGGCTTGCGCGGTTGCAACGCCAGCCAGGCATGACTGTAGGTGTCGCCGAGTTGCGACAGCAGGACTTGTTCGGAAGGATTCCACGGCACATCGCGGGCCAGCCACAACCCGCCGAACACTTGTCCGTCGCGATCAATCAGCGGCAACCAGAACACTTGCGCGGCGGACAGGCTGCGCCAGTCAGCCTGAATGCTGTCGTTGAGCAGTTCAGGAGCAATCACCCGTGCCTGCTTCAGCACATCCTGTTTGAACAACTGCGCCACGGCCTGTTCGACAAATGCCACGAACGGCGCATTCGGCTCGACGGCGCTGACGCCGGTCACGGCCTGCACTTTGCCGGCGATCAACAGTGCCGCATGACGGAAGCCGAACAGCGACTGACCGTCATTGACCAGGCTGTAGGCCAGTTGCGAGGTATCGTGAGCGGCGCGGGTCTGGCGTTCGAGGTCGAGAAAGCGGGCGAACACCTGTTCGGCGCCGCCGCTCACCGGGGCGTTCACTTCAGCTCCGGGAAACGTGCGGTGCCGCTCATGCCGGCCAACAAGCCTTTCGCTTCCGGCAGTGTTGCTACCAGCAACAGTGTTTGACTGCCTTCGTCGATACGCGCGCCAAGGCGTTTGACCGTGGCAGCGATCGGCTGCCCGGTTTCATCGGGCACGAAACTGAAGGTCTGGCCGGGCTTGAGCTTCGCCATCCAGCGCGACGGCACCAGCAGATGAATTTCGAGGGTGCGGTTATCCACCACATCGAGCAGCGGCGCACCGGCCGACACGCTCTCAAAGCGCTGCACCTTGCGCTCGACCACCTGCCCGTCGAACGGCGCGATCACGCTGCAGCGTTTGACCTGCACCTGATACACCTGGGATTGCGCCTGGGTCTCGCTGACCTTGGCCTCGGCCCGCGCCACTTCGAAACGCCCGACGGAATTGAGTGCGGCCAGTTGCCTGTTATGCGCCAGTTCTTCACCGGCACCACGGCTGGCCGCCTGCGCCGCATTGAGTTGCGCCTGATAGGCCGAGCAATCGAAACGTGCCAGCGTGTCGCCCTTTTTGAACGACTCACCCTCGCTGAACGGCAACTCGACAATCCGCCCGGACAATTCGCTGGCCAGCACGGCCTGATCCCGTGCGCGCAACACACCGCGCGCCTCACTGCCGGAAGCCTGCGCAGGCGCTCCGTTATCCAACAGCGGATCGCCTGCACCGGGCGTTTGCGCCTGAACTGCACACGCCACCAAGGTCAATCCCACAACCCAACCACGAAAACGCCGCATAACCGCTACTCCCTGTCGGATGTGCGGAGTCTACGACAGCAGAGGTTAGCGTCAAGCAAAAGGCCAGCATTGCTCTGAAATGTGATGCTGCAAAAGAGCAGACCGGCTTGAGTTTGTTCTCACGCCGCAGGCTTGCGCCCTTGTCCTGCGAAACGTACAGACGCTTTCGCTCGCGCAGAAAAGAAAGGGACGGTAGACAAAAGCTCTCCAAGAATAAGGTGCGGCGTATTCTCCATCAGTTCCCGCTTCGCGTCCCCACCCCTGAAAAACCTGCGATCAAGCCGGATTATTGGTAGCGACTGCTGCCGGATACACCGACTCCCATCCCCCACCCAGCGCCTTGTACAACCCGACCATGGCCAGCGAAACGCCGGTCGAACTCTCGACCCACTGCTCCTGCGTCGCCAGCAACGCACCTTGCACGGTGAGGACATTGACGAAATCGACCACGCCTTCGACGTATTGCTGTTGCGCGGTGCGCAGGGCGATCTGGTTCTGGCGTACGGCTTCGGCGAGGCTGTCGCGGCGGCGTTGGCTGGCGTTGTAAGCCGTGAGTTGATCGTCGATTTCATGCCAGGCACGCAGCACGGTTTGCTGGTAGGCGATGGCCGCTTCCTGTTGTTGGGCTTCGCGCAGTTGCAGCATGCCGCGCAGGCGTCCGCCGTCGAACAGCGGCAGGCTGAACTGCGGGCCGATGCCGAACGCGCGTGAGCCCCAGGAGCCGAAATCACTCAGCTGCATGGCTTGCGAGCCGACGTTGCCGGACAGGGTGATACGCGGATAGAAATCGCCCTTGGCCACGCCGATGTTGGCGGTGGCCGCGTGCAGGCGCGCTTCGGCCTGGCGGATGTCCGGGCGACGTTCGGCAAGCTGTGACGGCAGGCCGATAGCGACTTGCAGCGGCGACTGCGGCACGGCGGCGTCTGTGGATAACGTCTTGGCCAAGGCTTGTGGCGGTTCGCCGATCAACAGGCTGATCGCATTGATCAGTTGCGACTGGCGCTGTTCAAGCGCGGGCAGACGCGACTCGATGGCCGCGACTTGCGCGGCGGCTTCGGCGACGTCCAGATCGGTCGCCACACCATCGTTCAGGCGCAGTTGCGAGAGTTTCAGGCTGTGCCGGGCGACATCGAGGTTCTGCTCGGTGACCGCGCGAGTGTTCTGCACGCCGCGCAGCTGGATGTAGTTCTGCGCGGTGTCGGCAAGGACCGCCAGCAACACACCGCGACGGTCGTTTTCGGCGACTTCGAGACTGGCGTCGGCGGCTTCGGTTTCGCGGCGCACGCGGCCCCAGACATCCAGTTCCCAGGCGGCGGAGAAACCGGCGTCCCACAGGTTGAAAGCGGAATCGCCGTTGTGCCCGGACGGATCACTCAAGCCTGCGCCGCTGTTGCGTTTGCGTGCGTAACTGCCGGTGGCGGCGGAGTTCGGATAGCGATCCGCAGTGATCACCTGGCGGGCAGCGCGGCTTTGTTGCAAGCGACTGCTGGCCAGTTGCAGGTCGAGGTTGCTCTTCATCGCCCGCTGCGTGAGGGCCGAGAGCTGCGCATCATGGAAAACGTCCCACCAGCGTTCGGTCAGCGGTTCACTGACGGCCTGGCTGGGGGCGGATCTGGCGGGTTTGGCCCAGTCGGCGATTTGTGTGGCTTCGGGCTTGTGGAAGTCCGGGCCGACGGTGCACGCGCTGAGGCTTACTGTGAGCAAGACACTCAAGCCGAGCTGCTGGCAAGCCTGCTCCCACAGAGATCTCTGTTTGAAGCGAGGATCCTGGACAGCTTGCACAATCCCTGTGGGAGCTGGCTTGCCAGCGATGGCGCCAGCCGATTCAACAACATTCATCGCTGAGTCACCTCGCGCTCCGCCGGCGCCGAACTGCGTGTATCAATGCTCGCCTCCACCGACATCCCCACCCGCAAGCGCTCGGCCAATGGCTGGCCCGGTTCCAGCAGGATTTTCACTGGAATCCGCTGCACGACCTTGGTGAAGTTACCCGTGGCGTTGTCCGGTTTAACCGCCGCAAAGGTCACGCCGGTGGCCGGCGCGATGCTCTCGACGCGTCCATTCAGCGCTTCGCCGCCAAGACTGTCGACGCGCACCTGCACGTCCTGCCCGGGCTGCACGTCGGTCAGTTGGGTTTCCTGAAAGTTGGCGACCACATACGCCTGCTTCAACGGCACCACTGCCAGCAACTTGCTGCCCGGCGTCACATAGGCGCCAACGCGCACCGCGCGCTCCCCGACCATGCCGTCCTGCGGGGCGGTGATGCGCGTGTAGGAGAGTTCGAAACTGGCAATTTCCAGCGCTGCCTGCGCATGTTTCAAACTGCCTTCGGCGGCATCGCGCTGCGCCGTCAGAATCTCCACCTGCTTGCGCTCGGCGGCCAGTTTCGCGCTGGCGGTATCGAGCCGTGCGCTCGCCTGATCAATACGCGTACGCGCCTGTTGCGCGTTCTGCACCGTGCCGGCGCCGACACCGGCCAGATGGTTGTAGCGATTGAGTTCCTGCTGCGCGAAAGCCATTTGCGCCTTGGCCGAGACCACCGAGGCCTGGGCCTGGGCGATCACCGAGGTCTGCCGTTCCAGCGTCGCCCTGGCGTTTTGCAATTGGGCGCGGGCGACCAGGGTCTGTGCGTCGGCGGCCTCGGCGGCGGCGCGCAAATCACGGTCATCGATCAACGCCAGCAACTGCCCGGCCTTGACCTGCTGGTTGTCTTCCACCAGCACGTCCTTGATGAACCCGGCCACGCGCGGCACCACCAGGGTGTAGTCGGCAGAGACGAACGCATCATTGGTGTTCTGCTGAGTACGTTTGCCGAACAGGCCTGGCATCGCCAGATACATCAGCACGCCGACCGCCAATGCGGCAGCCACGGCCACCGCGAGTTTCTGTTTTGCTTGAGTCGTCATAAAAACCTTCTGTTTCAGTACAGCCGTCAGGTCGGTGCGCGCGGCGGGAAGATCCGCGTCGGCAGCCAGAAAATCAGCAGGATCAGCGCCACTGCGACGCCCGCCATGCACACATAGAGGTCGGACGAAGTCAGCACCACGGCCTGTTCGTGCAGGCGATGGGCGAGCCCCGGATCGCTGCGATCAGCCAGAGGCGAATTGCCAAGGTTGTCGATCAACATGGTCGAGTGGAAATGCAGTCGCGCCGTGGTCAGCGCTTCGATCACACCGGTGGCGACCACCGCCGCCAGGCCTTTCACCGTGTTGAACCACGCGGAGGCGAACGGCCCGTCCTGCGGCTGGATGCTGCCGGTGGACAACATCAACAGCGGCAGCACCGACATCGGCTGACCGAAAATCTGCAACCACTGCAGGACGTAGAAGTTGTCGCGAATCCACTCCGAGGTCAGCAGCGAGCCGCCCAGGCAGGACAGCGTCAACAGGCTCAAGCCGATGCCAAGCACCCAGCGACAATCGACCCAGCGCAGGTTGCACAGCGCCGCCACCAGCGGCAGCGCGAGCAACTGCGGCAAGGCGGCGATCAGCATGATCGGCGCGGTCTGCACCGGGCGATAACCTTGTACCTGCGCGAGATAGCTCGACGGAATCAACACCACGGCCTGCAACACCACCAGCACCCCGGCGAGGGTCATCAGTGCGAACGACAGGTTGCGGATGCCGAGCATCTGCAGCTTGAAAAACGGAATCGGCTGCGACCACTCGTTGATCAGAAACGCCACCAGCAACAGCGAGCCGGCGCCAAGCAAGCCGCAGATCAGGTCCGACTCGAACCAGTCCAGCCGGTTGCCCTGGAGCAAGCCGATCACCAGCATGCAGATCGCCGGAAAACCTAGCAGCAGGCCCTTCCAGTTGAACGTCTTAAGGCGCTCCAGGCGCAGCGGGTCCTGCGGAATGCCCCAAGCGATCATGGCCATGGCAATCAGGCACGGCACGATGATTTGCCAGAACGTCCATTGCCAGCCGACGTATTCACTCCATAAGCCGGCCAGCGGCGTGCCGAGGCCCGGGCCGAATGTCGCCGTGAGCGCGTAGCCGGCCAGGCCATACAGTTTGAAATTGGCCGGCAAAAAGCGCAGGGCCACGGTCATCAGCATCGGCGGCAACGCGCCACCGGCCAGCCCTTGCAAGGTGCGCATCAACAACAGGCTTTCGTAGTTGGGGGCGAACGGACACAACAAGCCGAGCAACGTGAACAGACTGATCGCGCCGAGGGTGAAACGGCGCAGCGAAAAGGTCACCGAGCACCACGGTGCGAACGCCATCGCCGCCACCGAGGTCGCGGCGTAGCAGGCGACCAGCCAGGTGCCTTCGTCGTAGCCAATGTTCAGCGCGCCCCGGATATCGGCGAGCGCGACTTTGGTCACCATCTCGTTAAGACCCGAGACCAGCACCGCCAGCAGCACACCGACCAGACCGGTGATGATCCGCGCGCCGAACAGCGGGGGCGTGGCCGCCGTCGCCGGACTGGCCGCAGCGATGGGCGCCGGAGCCGTCAGGGAAGTCATGAATGCACACTCCGGAGGGAAAAATACCGGAGCATCTTAGTCGGGCTTACTACTGACGAAAATTGACTTATTGGCAGGATATAAGTGCGTCAGACACAACTATTTCGCTGTAGGAGCGAGCCTGCGCCGTTTCGGTCGATATTTTCGCCGACTGATACACCGCTGTCGCGAGCAGGCTCACGCCTACAGGGTTTGTGTGGTTTTCGGAATCAGGGCTGGGCGGCCAGCCAGGTTTCGTCGCAACAGGCCTTGAGCGTCTCGCGCAGCCAGCGGTGCGCCGGGTCCTTGTCGAAGCGCGGGTGCCAGGCCTGGGTCAGCATCAGCGTCGGCAACGGGACTGGCAGGTCGAATGAGCGCAGCTTCAGACCCAGTCGGCGCACGCTGAGCAGCGCTTCCTTGGGCACCGGCAGGATCAGGTCGGAATCAGGCAAGGCAAACATCGCCGCATGGAAGCTCGGCGCGATCACCGCCACCCGCCGCTCCAGCCCCAAGGCGTTCAGCGCGGTATCAATCGGGCCACGGGCAATGCCACGACGCGACATGCTGATGTGGGAGAAACCGGCATAACGCTCGGCGGTGATTTCGCCGTCGAGCAAAGGATGGTCCTCACGCACCAGACCGACAAAATGCGTGGAGAACAGGTTTTGCACTTTGACTTCCGGGGTCACCGGCCGGGTATTGCTGACACTCAGGTCGATCCGCCCTTCGCGCAACGCTTCATCGTCGCCGTCGCCTTCCGGGACAAAGCGTAATTCGCAATGCGGGGCCTGCTGGTCGAGGGTGTCGAACAGTTTTCCACCGTACACACCGACGAAAAAGTCGTTGGCGCGGATGCTGAAGCGGCGGCGCAGAGTGCCCAGTTCGACGGCGTCTGCCGAGCGGAACAGCAGCGCGGCGTGTTCGACCACATCGCGCACCTGATCGCGTAATTCCAGGGCTTTGGGTGTGGGCACCAGGCCACGGCCGGCGCGCACCAGGATCGGATCGCCGATGGCTTCGCGGATGCGCGTCAGCGTGCGGCTCATGGCCGCCGGGCTGAGGTTCATCCGCCGCGCGGCACCGACCACGCTGCCCTCGTCGAGCAAGGCGTCGAGGGCGACCAGCAGGTTCATGTCCGGCAGTTGCATACAGAGCACTCGTGGCTGATCAGGATTGATCTGCGCGCAATGCTAGCAAACATCGTTTAAGTAAGGAGGCGCCCGACAGGACGCCATCGCTGGCAAGCCAGCTCCCACATTGATTTAGAGGGAGCTCACAAAGTCTACGGCCACCGCAAAACCTGTGGGAGCTGGGTTGCCAGCGATAGGGCCAGCCGCAACGCCACAGAATTACCGCTGCATCCCCCACCGCTTAACGGTCACCCGCTCCAGCGTATCGAAAACCAGATTCTCAACGAGCAACCCGATCAAAATCACCACCGCCAACCCGGCAAACACCTTGTCGGTATACAGCTCATTGCGATTCTGAAAGATGTACCAGCCCAACCCACCCTTGCCACTGGTCGCACCAAACACCAGTTCTGCCGCGATCAATGTGCGCCAGGCAAACGCCCAGCCAATTTTCAGCCCGGCAAGAATCGACGGCAGCGCCGCCGGGATCAGAATAAACAGCACCAGTCGCAAACCCTTCAAACCGTAATTGCGCCCGGCCATGCGCAGAGTTTCCGAAACGCCGAGAAACCCGGCATAGGTGTTCAGCGCGAGCGCCCACAGCACCGAATGCACCAGCACGAAGATCAGGCTGTTCTGCCCCAGGCCAAACCACAGCAGCGCCAATGGCAATAAGGCAATCGCGGGCAACGGATTGAACATCGAGGTCATCGTGCTCAGTAGATCACGGCCCAACTGCGTCGATACCGCCAACGTGGTCAGGGCAAATGCCAGCACGATGCCGATCAGATAACCCTTGAGCAACACCACCAGCGATATCCACACCTTGGCCAGCAACTCGCCACTGAGCAAGCCGTCGAACAGCGCATGGCTGGTTTGCAGGAAACTCGGCAGCATCAAGTCATTGTTCTGAATCCGCGCGACCACTTCCCACACAACAGCGAGCACAATCAGGATCAGGCCTTTACGCAGCCAGCCCTGTTGCCACAGCTGCGTGCCGAGGGACAACTCACGCTCGACCGGCACTTCGGTCAGCGGCTCCAACTTAATTTCGAATTCTTCACGCACGGATGATGAATGGCTCATCGGGTAGTCCTCCTGGCCGCTCAATAAGCGATGCGAATGTCGTTGAAGTCGTGGTCACGCTCGGTTTCCGGCGACTGGCCTTCATCGAACAGCAAGCGATGAATGCGCCGCGCCGATTCCTGAAACGCCACGCCGCCAAGGCTTCGCAGATCGTATTGATGGCTGTGCACTTCAGCGCGCACCCGCCCCGGGTGGGGTGACAGCAGCAGGATGCGATTGCCGACCACCAGTGCCTCTTCGATCGAGTGCGTGACAAACAGCAAGGTGAAGCGCACTTCTTCCCAGAGCAGCAGCAATTCTTCCTGCATCTTGCGCCGGGTCAGTGCATCCAGCGCGGCGAACGGCTCGTCCATCAAGAGGATTTTCGGCTGCATCGCCAGCGCCCGGGCAATCGCCACCCGCGCCTTCATGCCGCCGGACAACGTGTGTGGATAAGCATCGGCGAACGCCGCCAGTCCGACCTTTTCCAGATAGTGCAGTGCACGTTCTTCGGCGGCTTTTTTGTTCAAGGTTCGTGAGGCGAGCAGCGGAAACATCACGTTCTGTTTGACGGTTTTCCACGGCGGTAGTTGATCGAATTCCTGAAACACCACGATCCGGTCCGGACCCGGCCCCTCGATCCGCTGACCTTGCAGGCGGATCTCGCCTTCACTCGGCGCAATGAAACCGGCGGCCGCTTTGAGCAACGTGGATTTGCCACAACCGGACGGGCCAAGCAGCACAAAGCGGTCCGCCGGATCGATTTCGAAACTGACCTGGTGAGTGGCGCGCACCACGCGTTGCGGCGTGCGGTATTCGAGGCTGACATGATCGACCGCCAGCAGCGCTTCGCTGCGGGCGAGCGGGTTGCTGGCCGCGTGGCCTTGCAAGGGAGCGTTCATTATTTGATCAATCTCCGGCGAATCAGAAAGGCGCATCGCCCTGGATGGTGGTGCGATACAGCTTGCGGCGCAGATGCGCGGGGCAGCCGGCGGCGAGGTGGATCAGCGAACGGTTGTCCCAGAACACCATGTCGTGGGGCTGCCACTGGTGGCGGTAGATGTTTTGCGGCAGCACGCTGTGGGCATAGAGCTCGGCGAGCAGCTGCTTGCTCTCGTCTTCCGGCAAACCGACGATGCGCGTGGTGAAACCTTCGCTGACAAACAGCGCCTTGCGGCCGTTTTCCGGGTGGGTACGGACGATCGGGTGCACGACTTCGGCGACCTGGGCCAGTTGCTCCGGGGTCAGCGTCGGACGCCAGTTACCTTCGAATTTGGTTTCGCTGTAGCGCGCCGTGTAGGAGTGCGCGGCCGAGCGACCTGCGACCGCTTTGCGCAGCGCTTCAGGCAGGTGGTCCCAGGCTTTGTGCATGTCGGCGAACAAGGTGTCGCCGCCCTCGGACGGCAGTTCTTGCGCGTGCAGCATCGAGCCAAGGCTCGGCAGCTCTTTATAGGAGAGGTCGGAGTGCCAGAACTTGCCGGCATCGCCGAGGCCGATGTTCTGGCCGTTTTCGACGATGTTGGAAACGATGAGGATTTCCGGGTGATCCGCCAGCAGGAACTGCTTGAGCACGTGGATCTGCAACACGCCGAAACGGCGGCTGAAGTCGATCTGCTGTTGCGGGGTGATGCGCTGGTCGCGGAACACCACAACGTGGTGATCCAGATGCGCGCGGTGAATGCGGGCGAAGTCCTGGTCGTTGACCGGGCGGGTCAGGTCCAGGCCGATGATTTCGGCACCGACGGCACCGCTGAACGGACGAATCTCGAAGGTTTGCGGCGCGGCAGTCGCGGCGCTTGGGGTGGCAGTAGCTGCGGACATCTTTCAATCTCCCACGCACGACGCGCTCACGGGCGCGCTCGTCGATCAGACACTCACGCTGGATTGCGTGTTGGTTCAGGTCGTGCGGCGCGCCGATTGGTCGGCAGGTACGCAGGTGGATGACTTTAAAGCTATAAGAACTGGAAATTAAATACCGTTAATGAATAACGATATGGCGGATGGTGAGGAATGGACTGGATGGTGAGTGACGATTAGTGTCACTTTTGGGCGTAATGCGGCGATTTATCGGACGCCATCGCTGGCAAGCCAGCTCCCACAGGTTCTGATGTCGATCACATGATCGTGTTCCAACCAAGAACTCTGTGGGAGCTGGCTTGCCAGCGATGAGGCCGGTCAGGCCACTAGAGAATCAACGTTCGTGCAACGCCTCGGCCCGCGCCCGAATGATCGGCTTGAGCAGGTAACTCAACACCGACTTCTTGCCGGTGATGATGTCCACCGACGCGACCATCCCCGGAATGATCAACAGCGGTTTCTCATCGGTACCCAAATGGCTGCGCTCGGTGCGCACCTTGATGATGTAGTAGGTGGTTTTCTTGTCTTCGTCGGTGATGGTGTCGGCACCGATCTGTTCCAGCTTGGCTTTCAACCCGCCATAGATGGTGTAGTCATAGGCGGTGAACTTGACGATCGCTTCCTGCCCCGGGTGCAGGAAGGCAATGTCCTGCGGACGGATCTTGGCTTCGACCAGCAAGGTGTCATCCAGCGGTACGATTTCGACCATGTCGCTGCCCGGCTGAATCACCCCGCCGATGGTGTTGACCAGCAACTTGTTGACGATGCCGCGCACGGGCGAGGTAACCAGCGTCCGGCTGACCCGATCCTCCAGCGCCTTGCCGGTGGCCTGTGCCTTGTTCAGGTCGGTGCGCGCTTCATTGAGCTGGGTGAGCGCATCGCTGCGGAATTTGCCGCGAGTTTCGTCGATCTTGCGCTGCACTTCCTTGATCGCCGATTCCGCACGCGGGATTGCCAGGGTGGTGGCGTCGAGCTGACCGCGGGTTTCCACCTCGGCACGCTTGAGGCGCAAGACTTCTACCGGGGACACCGCGCCCTGCGCCACCAGCGGCTCGGACATGTTGATTTCCTGACGTTGCAAGCCCAGTTGCTGACGATACTGCGCCTGCTTGGAGCTGAACTCGCGCAGCTCTTGCTGACGCTGGATCAACTGCTCCTGCAAACCACCGATCTCGTCGTGCAGTTGCTGGCGGCGGCTGATGTACAGCGACTCTTCGCTTTTCGCCTGGCCCGGCACGGCTTTGAGCACGTCTTCAGGGAAATTCAGCGGACGGTCATCGACCTCGGCACTCAGACGCTCGACGCGCAGCAGCATCGACAGCCGATCGGCCTCGGTTTCGCCGACGTTGGAGGCAAATCGCGTATCGTCGAGGCGAATCAGCGGTGCACCGGCTTCGACAATCTGGCCTTCCTTGACGAACAGCTCGGAGACGATCCCGCCCTCCAGGTTCTGGATTTTCTGGATCTTCGACGACGGAATCGCCTTGCCGTCGCCCTTGGTCACTTCGTCGATCACGGCGAAGTTGGCCCACAGCAGCAGGAAGATAAAGAAGCCGATGATCGCCCAGATGGTCAGACGCACGACGCGTGGGGCGTCTTCGATCAGCGCTTTGTTGACCTCTGGCAGCGGCTGGCCCTGCAACGAAGCAGAGCCCTTGAAGTAGCGACGGATCGAATCCTTGACACCCGACTTAAGCAACACTGATCTGCCCCTTCTTCAACGCTTCCATCACCGCCGCTTTCGGACCGTCAGCGAGAATCTGCCCACGGTCGACCACCAACAGGCGATCCACCAGCGACAGCAGCGACGCCCGGTGCGTCACCAGCACCACGGTCTTGTTTTCTATCACCGCCGCGAGGCGTTGCTTGAGGCGTTCTTCGCCAGTGTTGTCCATGGCGCTGGTGGGCTCGTCCATCAACAGGATCGGTGGATTGAGCAACAGTGCCCGCGCAAGGGCGACGTTCTGCCGCTGGCCGCCGGACAGGTTTTGTCCGCGCTCGCCGACTTGCAGTTCATAACCTTGCGGGTGCAGACGGGCGAACTCGTGGACACCGGCCAGTTCGGCGGCTTGCAGCACCAGTTCGTCCTCGACATAACGTGCGCCGGACACCAGGTTGTCGCGCAGGGTGCCGGACAGCAGCTGGATGTCCTGCGGCACGTAGCCGATGTTGTAGCGCAGTTCGCTGACGTCGATCTGGCGGATATCCACACCGTCGACCAGCAACGCACCGTCGTCCGGCTGATACAGACCCACCAGCAGTTTCGCCAGCGAACTCTTGCCCGAGCCGCTGCGGCCGATGATGCCGATCTTCTCGCCGGGACGGATCACCAGGTTGATGTTCTTCAGCGCCGGGTTCTGTTGTTCCGGGTAGGTGAAGTTGAGTTGGCGGCATTCGATCGCGCCCTGCAGGACCTTGCGGCTCAGCGGGCGTTCTTCGAAATTGCGCTCCTGTGGCAACTCCATCATCTGATCGACCGAGGTCATGGTCACCCGCGCCTGCTGGTAACGCGTCAGCAGGCCGGACAGCGAGGCCAGCGGGCTGAGGGCGCGGCCACTGAGCATGTAGCAGGCAATCAGACCGCCCATGCTCAGGTTGCCGGCGATGATCTGGTAGACGCCGAAGACGATCATGATCACCCCGGCCAGTTGCTGGATCAGCAGGGTGATGTTCATCGCCAGACCGGAGAGCATTTTCACTCGCAGCTCGAGGCGGCTGAGGGTGCCGATGGTCTGTTCCCACTGGTATTGGCGTTCGCTTTCGGCGTTGTTGACCTTGACCGCGTCGAGGCCGGCGAGGGTTTCGATCAGGCTCGACTGGCGCTCGGCACCGAGGGCCATGGTGCGCTCCATCGTCGCGACCAGCGGCTTCTGCAAGGCATAGCCGATCAGCAGGGCAATCGGGAACGCCAGCACCGGAATCCACACCAGGTGCCCGCCGAGAATGGCGATGACGATGAAGATCAGGATGGTAAACGGCAGGTCGATCAGGCTGGTCAGGGTCAGCGAAGCGAGGAAGTCGCGCAGGCTCTGAAACTCATGGATGTTCTGCGCAAAGCTGCCGACCCGCGCCGGGCGGTATTTCATCGCCATGCCGACAATGCGTTCGAACAGCGTGGCGGAGATGATCAGGTCGGTTTTCTTCCCGGCCAGGTCCAGGCACAGACTGCGCAGGCTCTTGAGGATCAGGTCGAAAATGTAGGCCCCGGTGATGCCCAGTGCGAGCACCCACAGGGTCGCTTCGGCCTGGTTCGGCACCACGCGGTCGTAGACGTTCATCACGAACAGCGGCGCGGCCATGGCGATGATGTTGATCAGGAAACTGGCGGCGATCGCATCGGCGTACAGCCAGCGCGAACGCTTGAGGGTATCGCGGAACCACGAGCGTGCACGCGGGATCAGCGTGCCGTGGTTGACGTCGAATTTGTGCTGCGGCTGGGCGAAGAAGACTTTGCCGGTGTAGTCGTCGGCCAGCAGTTCGCGGCTGACCACCGATTCGCCGCCGTCGCTTTCGCTGAGCAGCACCCGCGCTTCGTTGTCACCCTGCCAGCCGAGCAGGACAGCGCTGCGACCATCCTTGAGCAGCAGCAACGCCGGCATGGCGATCGCCGGAATTTCTTCCAGTTTGCGTTGCAGTACCCGGCCCTGGAGCCCGGCGCGAGCGGCGGCGCGGGGCAGCAACTCGACGCTCAGGCGTTGCTTGGGCAGCGGCAGGCCGGTGGTCAGCATCGCCGCGCTGGCGGGTTTCTGGTGCAGCATGCAAAGGGCGAGCAGACCGTCCAGTAACGGATCGTCGTGCAACGCGCGTGGATCATGACTGAGTTGAACTCGACTGACTTCTGATTCCACGCTCGACACTCTTTGCAGTTGAAAAGGGATAACTCAATTCATCCCAGGCAGCTGGACCTTGGGCTTCACGTCGTTCTGCACAACGGATGCCAATGGCGCGACCACTCCCTGGCTTCTGAGCAACTCGCCCATGGTCGCCTTGATTCGATACTGAGTAAATAACTGAATGTTTTTGATTTCAGCCAGACGCCGCGAAGCGGTGAACAACTCGTTTTCGCTGTCGAGCAAGTCAAGCAGAGTGCGCTCGCCGAGGCTGAACTGACGCTGGTAAGCGGTGCGCACCGAGGTGCTGTGGTCGACGTACTGCTGAGCGATCGGCACCTGAGCATTGGCGTTGTTCAAGGCGTTCCAGGCCAGACCGAGTTCTTCGTTCAACTGACGCAGGGCGTTGTTGCGGATGTCCAGCGCTTGGTTCGACAGGTACGACTTGGATTCCAGGTCGGCCTTGTTGCTGCCGCCCGAATAGAGGTTGAAGCGCATGCGCAGCATGGCCTGCCACTCGTTGTTGTGACCGTTCTGGCCGTCCAGATCGTTGTCGGCGGTGCGACCCAGCTCGGCGTCGAAACGCGGGTAGAAGGTCGACTTGGCGGTTTCGTACTGCTTCTCGGCGGCGGCGATGTCCGACTCGGCCGAACGCAGGATCGGGCTGTTCTCCAGCATCTGTGCGCGGGCCTCATTGAGGTTGGCCGGCATCATCGCCATGAACGGTGCCGGGCGCTCCAGTTGATCGGGCATCTGGCCGACGGCGCTGAGGAAGTTGGTCTCGGAGTCGGCGAGGTTGGTCTGTTCGGTGATCAGGTTGTTGCGCGCCTGGGCCATCCGCGCTTCGGCCTGATCGAGGTCGGCGCCGCTGCCGACGCCACGCTGGGTGCGCAACTGGATCTGGTCATAGATGCGCTGGTGGCTCTTGAGGTTTTCCTCGGCCAGACGCACGAATTCGCGACGGGTCAGCACGTCCAGATACACCAGGGCGACGGTCAGTGCGGTGCGCTCGGAAGTGCCGAGCAACGAGTAGGCGCGGGAGTTGACGGTGGCTTGTTGACGCCCGACTTCGCTGGATGTCGCAAAACCGTCGAAGACCATTTGCGAGAGACGTAAACTTGACTCGCTGCGGTTCAGGGTCTCCCAGTGATTGCCACCGCCGTTGGCGCGGGTGGTCACGCTGTCGGTGCCCTCACGACCATAACCGCCGAGCAGATCGACCTTGGGCAGGTATCCACCTTTTGCTGCCTTTAACTGATAATCCGCGGCCAAACGACTGTTGACCCCTGCCTGGATTTCCGGATGGACATCCAGTGCCTGCTGCATGGCTTCTGGTAAGGATTGTGCTTGTACAAACGAGGCGGCGAGAGCGAAGGGTACGGCGAAAAGCAGTGGCGAACGCATGATAGGAATTTCCCAGAACTTCTTGTCTTGAATCACAGCAAAACGTGGCGCTGCGTCGGATGATGGCAACCAGATTGACCGTATGTCGGAAAGTTCAAAACAGGAACTGGATCACACGCTAAAGGACAGGTCGCCGCGGAAATATCAATGTGACATTAGTGGGGCGATTGTTTAGGATGGCACCCATAAGGTCAATAGTTTGGCATAAAGTTAATCGCGAAAGAATATAGCCAAATTATTGACGAAAACATGCGTCAATCTTGATTCGCAAATTTTAAAAGTACGTCCAGACTGAATCGGCGCCCGAGCCATCAGGTGTATGGAAGTCAACTGAACGTGACACCCGGAGAGTCTTCAATGAGCAGTGTTGTTGCCGTCGTCAAAAGCATTGTCGGTCAGGTATTCGTGGTGTCCCCAGAGGGCGTACGCCGCGTACTCGTTGAAGGCGATCGACTGTTTGTCGGCGATCAGATTGACACTGGCCTCTCTGGCGCCGTGTCGCTGGAACTGGCTGATGGCCGCACCCTGGACCTGGGCCGCGAAACCCAGTGGAGCGCCAACGCGCCCGACTACAGCACTGACCTGGCCGAAGCCACCGCGCAGGCCGCACCCTCTGTAGCCGAGTTGCAGCAGGCCATCGCCGCCGGTGCCGACCCGACCACCGCCCTTGAAGCCACCGCTGCCGGCGCCACCGCCGCAGGCACTGGCGGTGCCGCTGGTGGCGGCCACAGTTTCGTGATGCTCGACGCCACCGCTGGCCGCGTCGACCCGACCATCGGCTTCCCGACGGCGGGCATCAATGCCGGCGCACAAGCGGCGCAGAACATCACCGGCGGCCAGACCACCGACACCACCACCAACGCCCTGCGTGAGTCGACCCTGAGCCTCAGCGCCACGCCGACCATCACCGAAGCCGGCGGCGTGCTGGTGTACACCGCGACCCTGACCCAGGCGCCGCTGACCGACCTGACCATTACCCTGTCCAACGGCTCGGTGATCGTGATTCCGGCCGGCTCTACCAGCGGCACCGTCAATGTGCCGCTGGCACCGAACGACACCGTTTATAACGACCCGACCCAGATCGACGTGACCGTCACCGGCACCACTGGCGGTAACGGCATCACTGTGACCCCGCCGACCACCCCGGCCACGACCCAGGTCACTGACACCATCGACACCACCACCGTCACGCTGACCGCTGGCAACAGCGTCACCGAAGGCGGCCAGATCACCTACACCGCGACGCTGACCAACCCGGCGCAGACGCCGGTGACCGTCACCCTGTCGAACGGTTCGACCATCACCATCGAAGCCGGCCAGACCACCGGCACCGTCAACGTGCCGACTCCGGCCAACGACGTCTATAACAACGGCAGCACCGTCACCACGACGATCACCGGCGCTACCGGCGGCAACTTCGAAAACCTGGTGCCGAACCCGACACCGGCGGTGACCACCATCACCGATTCGATCGACACCACCAACCTGACCCTGACCGCTACCGGTACCGTGGTCGAGGGTGGCCAGATCACCTACACCGCGACCCTGACCAACCCGGCGCAGACGCCGGTAACGGTCACCCTGTCGAACGGTTCGACCATCACCATTGAAGCCGGCCAGACTACCGGCACCGTCAACGTGCCGACCGCGCCGAACGACGTCTACAACAATGGCGGCACCGTCAGCACCACCATTACCGGCGCCACCGGCGGCAACTTTGAAAGCCTGGTGCCGAACACCACGCCGGCGACCACCACCGTTACCGACTCGATCGACACCACCAGCGTGAGCCTTACCGCCACTGGTACGGTCGTCGAAGGTGGCCAGATCACTTACACCGCGACGCTGACCAACGCCGCGCAAACCCCGGTGACGATCACCCTGTCGAACGGCTCGACCATCACCATTGACGCCGGCAAGACCACAGGATCGGTCAACGTGCCGACTGCGGCCAACGACGTTTACAACAATGGCAGTACCGTCAGCACCACCATCACCGGTGCTACCGGCGGCAATTTCGAAAACCTGGTGCCGAACACGACGCCAGCGACCACCACCATTACCGATTCGATCGACGACACCAACCTGTCGCTGACAGCCACCGGCACCGTGGCTGAAGGCAGTTCGATTGTTTACACCGCAACCCTGACCAACCCGGCCGGCACACCAGTCACTGTGACCCTGAGCAACGGCTCGGTAATCACCATCGAAGCCGGCAAGACCACCGGCACCGTGACCGTTCCGGCGCCAGCCGATGACGTCTATAAAGACGCCGGCAAAGTCGAAGTCACCATCAAGGACGCCACCGGCGGCAACTTCGAAAACCTGGTGCCGAGCACCACACCAGCCGTTACCGAAGTAACTGACACCATCGACACCTCGACCGTGAAACTCACGGCTGACACCACTGTGGCTGAAGGTGGCACCGTCACCTACACCGCCACCGTCGGCGCGCCGGTCACCGGCTCGCCTGTCATCGTGACCTTGGCCAACGGTCAGAGCATCACCATCGAAGTCGGCAAAACCAGCGGCACCGTGACCACCACCGCGCCTAACGATGCGCTGGCCGGCAATGCGCCGCTGACCAACTCGATCACCGGTGTTTCCGGTGGTAATTACGAAGATCTGGTCGCCGACAAGACCCCGGTTTCGACCACTGTTACCGACGTCGCCGATACCACCAACCTGTCGCTGAGCGCGACCGGTTCCGTGGCCGAGGGTGGTTCGATCGTTTACACCGCGACCCTGACCAATCCGGCCGGCACGCCAGTCACCGTGACCCTGTCGAATGGCTCGGTGATCACCATCGAGGCCGGCAAAACCACTGGCACCGTGACCGTTCCTGCGCCAGCCGATGACGTCTACAAGGACGCAGGCAAGGTCGAAGTCACTATCAAAGACGCCACCGGCGGCGACTTCGAGAATTTGGTGCCGAGCACTGTTCCGGCCGTCACCGAAGTGACTGACACCATCGACACCTCGACCGTGAAGCTGACGGCCGACACCATTGTGGCTGAAGGCGGCACCGTCACCTACACCGCTACTGTCGGCGCGCCGGTCACCGGTTCGCCGGTCGTGGTGACCCTGGCCAATGGTCAGAGCATTACCATCGAAGTCGGCAAAACCACCGGCACCGTGACCTTCACCGCGCCGAACGATGCGCTGACCGGTCAGGCGTCGCTGGGTAATTCGATCACGGGTGTAAGCGGCGGTAACTACGAAAACCTGGTGGCCGACAAGACCCCGGTTTCGACCACGGTCACTGACACCGTCGACACCACTGACCTCTCGCTCAGCGCCACCAACTCGGTCGCCGAGGGCGGTTCGATCATCTACACCGCGACGCTGACCAACCCGGCCGGCACCCCGGTGACCGTGACTCTGTCGAACGGGTCGGTAATCACCATCGAAGCGGGCAAAACCACCGGCACCGTGACCGTTCCTGCACCAGCCGATGACGTCTACAAGGACGCAGGCAAGGTCGAAGTCACTATCAAAGACGCCACCGGCGGCGACTTCGAGAATCTGGTACCGAGCACCGTGCCGGCTGTGACCGAAGTCACCGATACCGTCGACACCACCACCGTCAAACTGACCGCTACCGAATCGGCAGCTGAAGGTGGCACCGTTACTTACACTGCCACCGTTGGCGCACCCGTCACCGGTTCGCCTGTCGTCGTGACCTTGGCCAACGGCCAGAACATCACCATCGAAGTCGGCAAAACCACCGGCACCGTTACCACCATTGCGCCGAACGATGCGCTGACCGGCCATGCGCCGATCACCAACGCGATCACGGGCGTGAGCGGCGGTAACTACGAGAATCTGGTCGCCGACAAAACCCCGGTCAGCACCACCGTCACCGACACTACTGACACCACCGACCTGACGCTGAGCGCGACCGGCACCGTGGCTGAAGGCGGTTCGATCGTTTACACCGCAACGCTGACCAACCCGGCCGGCACCCCGGTGACTGTGACCCTGTCGAACGGTTCGGTAATCACCATCGAAGCCGGCAAAACCACTGGCACCGTGACCGTTCCTGCACCAGCCGATGACGTCTACAAGGACGCCGGCAAGGTCGAAGTCACTATCAAAGACGCCATCGGCGGCAACTTCGAGAATTTGGTGCCGAGCACTGTTCCGGCCGTCACCGAAGTGACTGACACCATCGACACCTCGACCGTGAAGCTGACGGCCGACACCACTGTGGCTGAAGGCGGCACCGTCACCTACACCGCTACTGTCGGCGCGCCCGTCACCGGTTCGCCTGTCGTCGTGACCCTGGCCAACGGCCAGAACATCACCATCGAAGTCGGTAAAACCAGCGGCACCGTGACCACCATTGCGCCGAACGATGCGTTGACTGGCCATGCTCCGCTGACCAATGCGATCACGGGTGTAAGCGGCGGTAACTACGAAAACCTGGTGGCCGACAAGACCCCGGTTTCGACCACGGTCACTGACACCGTCGACACCACTGACCTCTCGCTCAGCGCCACCAACTCGGTCGCCGAGGGCGGTTCGATCGTTTACACCGCGACCCTGACCAATCCGGCTGGCTCGCCAGTCACCGTGACCCTGTCGAACGGTTCGGTAATCACCATCGAAGCGGGCAAAACCACTGGCACCGTGACCGTTCCGGCACCAGCCGATGACGTCTACAAGGACGCAGGCAAGGTCGAAGTCACTATCAAAGACGCCACCGGCGGCGACTTCGAGAATTTGGTGCCGAGCACTGTTCCGGCCGTCACCGAAGTGACTGACACCATCGACACCTCGACCGTGAAGCTGACGGCCGACACCATTGTGGCTGAAGGCGGCACCGTCACCTACACCGCTACTGTCGGCGCGCCGGTCACCGGTTCGCCGGTCGTGGTGACCCTGGCCAATGGTCAGAGCATTACCATCGAAGTCGGCAAAACCACCGGCACCGTGACCTTCACCGCGCCGAACGATGCGCTGACCGGTCAGGCGTCGCTGGGTAATTCGATCACGGGTGTAAGCGGCGGTAACTACGAAAACCTGGTGGCCGACAAGACCCCGGTTTCGACCACGGTCACTGACACCGTCGACACCACTGACCTCTCGCTCAGCGCCACCAACTCGGTCGCCGAGGGCGGTTCGATCATCTACACCGCGACGCTGACCAACCCGGCCGGCACCCCGGTGACCGTGACTCTGTCGAACGGGTCGGTAATCACCATCGAAGCGGGCAAAACCACCGGCACCGTGACCGTTCCTGCACCAGCCGATGACGTCTACAAGGACGCAGGCAAGGTCGAAGTCACTATCAAAGACGCCACCGGCGGCGACTTCGAGAATCTGGTACCGAGCACCGTGCCGGCTGTGACCGAAGTCACCGATACCGTCGACACCACCACCGTCAAACTGACCGCTACCGAATCGGCAGCTGAAGGTGGCACCGTTACTACACTGCCACCGTTGGCGCACCCGTCACCGGTTCGCCTGTCGTCGTGACCTTGGCCAACGGCCAGAACATCACCATCGAAGTCGGCAAAACCACCGGCACCGTTACCACCATTGCGCCGAACGATGCGCTGACCGGCCATGCGCCGATCACCAACGCGATCACGGGCGTGAGCGGCGGTAACTACGAGAATCTGGTCGCCGACAAAACCCCGGTCAGCACCACCGTCACCGACACTACTGACACCACCGACCTGACGCTGAGCGCGACCGGCACCGTGGCTGAAGGCGGTTCGATCGTTTACACCGCAACGCTGACCAACCCGGCCGGCACCCCGGTGACTGTGACCCTGTCGAACGGTTCGGTAATCACCATCGAAGCCGGCAAAACCACTGGCACCGTGACCGTTCCTGCACCAGCCGATGACGTCTACAAGGACGCCGGCAAGGTCGAAGTCACTATCAAAGACGCCATCGGCGGCAACTTCGAGAATTTGGTGCCGAGCACTGTTCCGGCCGTCACCGAAGTGACTGACACCATCGACACCTCGACCGTGAAGCTGACGGCCGACACCACTGTGGCTGAAGGCGGCACCGTCACCTACACCGCTACTGTCGGCGCGCCCGTCACCGGTTCGCCTGTCGTCGTGACCCTGGCCAACGGCCAGAACATCACCATCGAAGTCGGTAAAACCAGCGGCACCGTGACCACCATTGCGCCGAACGATGCGTTGACTGGCCATGCTCCGCTGACCAATGCGATCACGGGTGTAAGCGGCGGTAACTACGAAAACCTGGTGGCCGACAAGACCCCGGTTTCGACCACGGTCACTGACACCGTCGACACCACTGACCTCTCGCTCAGCGCCACCAACTCGGTCGCCGAGGGCGGTTCGATCATCTACACCGCGACGCTGACCAACCCGGCTGGCTCGCCAGTCACCGTGACCCTGTCGAACGGTTCGGTAATCACCATCGAAGCGGGCAAAACCACTGGCACCGTGACCGTTCCGGCACCAGCCGATGACGTCTACAAGGACGCAGGCAAGGTCGAAGTCACTATCAAAGACGCCACCGGCGGCGACTTCGAGAATTTGGTGCCGAGCACTGTTCCGGCCGTCACCGAAGTGACTGACACCATCGACACCTCGACCGTGAAGCTGACGGCCGACACCATTGTGGCTGAAGGCGGCACCGTCACCTACACCGCTACTGTCGGCGCGCCGGTCACCGGTTCGCCGGTCGTGGTGACCCTGGCCAATGGTCAGAGCATTACCATCGAAGTCGGCAAAACCACCGGCACCGTGACCTTCACCGCGCCGAACGATGCGCTGACCGGTCAGGCGTCGCTGGGTAATTCGATCACGGGTGTAAGCGGCGGTAACTACGAAAACCTGGTGGCCGACAAGACCCCGGTTTCGACCACGGTCACTGACACCGTCGACACCACTGACCTCTCGCTCAGCGCCACCAACTCGGTCGCCGAGGGCGGTTCGATCATCTACACCGCGACGCTGACCAACCCGGCCGGCACCCCGGTGACCGTGACTCTGTCGAACGGGTCGGTAATCACCATCGAAGCGGGCAAAACCACCGGCACCGTGACCGTTCCTGCACCAGCCGATGACGTCTACAAGGACGCAGGCAAGGTCGAAGTCACTATCAAAGACGCCACCGGCGGCGACTTCGAGAATCTGGTACCGAGCACCGTGCCGGCTGTGACCGAAGTCACCGATACCGTCGACACCACCACCGTCAAACTGACCGCTACCGAATCGGCAGCTGAAGGTGGCACCGTTACTTACACTGCCACCGTTGGCGCACCCGTCACCGGTTCGCCTGTCGTCGTGACCTTGGCCAACGGCCAGAACATCACCATCGAAGTCGGCAAAACCACCGGCACCGTTACCACCATTGCGCCGAACGATGCGCTGACCGGCCACACCCCGCTGACCAATGCGATCACTGACGTAAGCGGCGGCAACTACGAGAATCTGGTCGCCGACAAAACCCCGGTTTCGACCACGGTCACTGACACTGTCGACACTACCAACCTGTCGCTCACTGCGACCGGCACCGTGGCTGAAGGCGGGTCGATCGTTTACACCGCGACCCTGACCAATCCGGCCGGCACCCCGGTAACCGTGACTCTGTCGAACGGTTCGGTAATCACCATCGAAGCCGGCAAAACCACTGGCACCGTGACCGCTCCTGCGCCTGCCGATGACGTCTATAAAGACGCCGGCAAAGTGGAAGTGACGATCAAGGACGCGACTGGCGGCAACTTCGAGAACCTCGTTCCGAGCACCGTTCCAGCCGTCACCGACGTGACCGATACCGTCGACACCACCACCGTCAAACTGACCGCCACCGAGTCGGCCGCTGAAGGTGGCACCGTCACCTACACCGCTACTGTTGGCGCACCGGTCACCGGTTCGCCGGTGGTCGTGACCCTGGCCAACGGCCAGAACATCACCATCGAAGTCGGCAAAACCACCGGCACTGTGACCACCACCGCGCCGAACGATGCGCTGACTGGCCACGCGCCGCTGACCAACGCGATCACCGACGTTTCCGGCGGCAATTACGAAAACCTCGTGGCCGACAAAACCCCGGTCAGCACCACCGTCACCGACACGGTCGACACCACCAACCTGTCGCTGAGCGCCACCGGTTCGGTGAACGAAGGCGGCCAGATCACCTACACCGCGACCCTGACCAATGCTGCTGGCTCGCCGGTCACCGTGACTCTGTCGAATGGTGCCGTGATCACCATCGACGCCGGCAAAACCACCGGCACCGTCACCGTCGACGCACCGAAAGACGACGTCTACAAAGATGCCGGCACGGTTGAAGCAACTATCAAAGGCGCGACTGGCGGCGACTTCGAAAACCTGGTCACCAGCACAGCGCCAGCGGTCACTACCGTCAACGACACTATCGACACCTCCACCGTGTCGCTGACCGCCACGGCGAACGTCGCTGAAGGCGAAACCGTGGTCTACACCGCAACCGTGACCGCGCCAGTGACTGGCTCGCCGGTTGTCGTGACCCTGTCCAACGGCCAGACCATCACCATCGCTGTCGGTGAAACCACCGGCTCGGTGAACTTCGTTGCACCGAACAGCCCTCTGGCCGGCGGCAGCTCGCTGAGCGTGACCATCGACGGCGCCACTGGCGGCAATTTCGAAAAACTGGCGGTCGACGGCAAGTCCGCCGACACCAAGGTTTCGGACACCACCGACACCACCAACCTGAACCTGACCGCGACCGATTCGGTGGCTGAAGGCGGGTCGATCGTTTACACCGCGACGCTGACCAACCCGGCCGGCACCCCGGTAACCGTGACTCTGTCGAACGGTTCGGTGATCACCATCGAAGCGGGCAAAACCAGCGGCACCGTGACTGTTCCTGCGCCAGCCGACGACGTTTACAAAGACGCCGGTAAAGTCGAAGTCACGATCAAGGAGGCAACGGGCGGCAACTTCGAGAATCTGGTGCCAAGCACCGTGCCGGCCGTGACCAACGTCACCGATACCATCGACACCACCACCGTCAAACTCACCGCGACCGAGTCGGCGGCTGAGGGCGGCACCGTAACCTACACCGCGACCGTGGGCGCGCCTGTGACCGGTTCGCCAGTTGTCGTGACTTTGGCCAATGGTCAAACCATCACCATCGGTGTCGGCCAGACCACCGGCACCGCGACCACCACCGCACCGAACGATGCGTTGACTGGCCATGCTCCGCTGACCAACTCGATCACCGACGTTTCCGGCGGCAATTACGAAAACCTCGTGGCCGACAAAACCCCGGTCAGCACCACCGTCACTGACACTGTCGACACTACCAATCTGTCGCTCAGCGCGACCGGCTCGGTGGCTGAAGGTGGCTCGATCGTCTACACCGCAACCCTGACCAACGCTGCTGGCTCGCCAGTGACCGTGACCCTGTCCAACGGCGCCGTGATCACCATCGAAGCCGGCAAAACCACTGGCACCGTGACCGTCCCGGCCCCGGCTGATGACGTTTACAAAGACGCAGGCAAAGTCGAAGCGACGATTTCGACCGCCACCGGTGGCAACTTCGAGAACCTGGTACCGAGCACTGTTCCAGCCGTCACCGAAGTCACCGACACCATCGACACCTCGACCGTCAAACTGACGGCCGATACCTCCGTGGCTGAAGGCGGTACCGTTACTTACACCGCCACTGTTGGCGCTCCAGTAACCGGCTCGCCTGTCACTGTGACCTTGGCCAACGGTCAGAACATCACTATCGAAGTCGGTAAAACCACCGGCACCGTGACCTTTACAGCTCCGAACGATGCGTTGACCGGCCAGGCGCCGCTGACCAATTCGATCACCGGCGTGACCGGCGGCAATTACGAAAATCTCGTGGCCGACAAAACCCCGGTCAGCACCACCGTGACCGACACCGTCGACACCACTAACCTGTCGCTCAGCGCGACCGACTCGGTGGCTGAAGGTGGCTCGATCGTCTACACCGCAACCTTGACCAACGCTGCTGGCTCGCCAGTCACCGTGACCCTGTCGAATGGCGCGGTAATCACTATCGAAGCCGGTAAAACCACCGGCACCGTGACTGTTCCTGCGCCAGCCGACGACGTTTACAAAGACGCCGGTAAAGTCGAAGTCACGATCAAGGAGGCAACGGGCGGCAACTTCGAGAATCTGGTGCCAAGCACCGTGCCGGCCGTGACCAACGTCACCGATACCATCGACACCACCACCGTCAAACTCACCGCGACCGAGTCGGCGGCTGAGGGCGGCACCGTAACCTACACCGCGACCGTGGGCGCGCCTGTGACCGGTTCGCCAGTTGTCGTGACTTTGGCCAATGGTCAAACCATCACCATCGGTGTCGGCCAGACCACCGGCACCGCGACCACCACCGCACCGAACGATGCGTTGACTGGCCATGCTCCGCTGACCAACTCGATCACCGACGTTTCCGGCGGCAATTACGAAAACCTCGTGGCCGACAAAACCCCGGTCAGCACCACCGTCACTGACACTGTCGACACTACCAATCTGTCGCTCAGCGCGACCGGCTCGGTGGCTGAAGGTGGCTCGATCGTCTACACCGCAACCCTGACCAACGCTGCTGGCTCGCCAGTGACCGTGACCCTGTCCAACGGCGCCGTGATCACCATCGAAGCCGGCAAAACCACTGGCACCGTGACCGTCCCGGCCCCGGCTGATGACGTTTACAAAGACGCAGGCAAAGTCGAAGCGACGATTTCGACCGCCACCGGTGGCAACTTCGAGAACCTGGTACCGAGCACTGTTCCAGCCGTCACCGAAGTCACCGACACCATCGACACCTCGACCGTCAAACTGACGGCCGATACCTCCGTGGCTGAAGGCGGTACCGTTACTTACACCGCCACTGTTGGCGCTCCAGTAACCGGCTCGCCTGTCACTGTGACCTTGGCCAACGGTCAGAACATCACTATCGAAGTCGGTAAAACCACCGGCACCGTGACCTTTACAGCTCCGAACGATGCGTTGACCGGCCAGGCGCCGCTGACCAATTCGATCACCGGCGTGACCGGCGGCAATTACGAAAATCTCGTGGCCGACAAAACCCCGGTCAGCACCACCGTGACCGACACCGTCGACACCACTAACCTGTCGCTCAGCGCGACCGACTCGGTGGCTGAAGGTGGCTCGATCGTCTACACCGCAACCTTGACCAACGCTGCTGGCTCGCCAGTCACCGTGACCCTGTCGAATGGCGCGGTAATCACCATCGAAGCCGGTAAAACCACCGGCACCGTGACCGTCCCGGCACCGGCTGATGACGTTTACAAAGACTCCGGCACCGTGCAGGCGACCATCAGCACCGCCACCGGTGGCAACTTCGAGAACCTGGTGCCAAGCACTGTTCCGGCCGTCACCGAAGTCACCGACACCATCGACACCTCGACCGTCAAACTGACGGCCGATACCTCCGTGGCTGAAGGCGGCACCGTCACTTACACCGCGACTGTTGGCGCTCCAGTAACCGGCTCGCCGGTCACCGTGACCCTGGCCAACGGTCAGAACATCACCATTGAAGTCGGCAAAACCACCGGCACCGTGACCTTCACCGCTCCGAACGATGCGTTGACCGGCCACGCGCCGCTGACCAACTCGATCACCGGCGTGACCGGCGGCAACTACGAAAATCTCGTGGCCGACAAAACACCGGTCAGCACCACCGTGACCGATACCGTCGACACCACTAACCTGTCGCTCAGCGCTACCAATTCGGTCGCTGAAGGCGGTTCGATTGTTTACACCGCGACCTTGACCAATGCCGCTGGCTCGCCAGTCACCGTGACCCTGTCGAACGGCGCGGTAATCACCATCGACGCCGGCAAAACCACCGGCACAGTGACCGTCCCGGCACCGGCTGATGACGTTTACAAAGACGCCGGCACCGTACAGGCGACCATCAGCACCGCCACCGGTGGCAACTTCGAGAACCTGGTGCCGAGCACTGTTCCGGCCGTCACCGAAGTCACCGACACCATCGACACCACCACCGTCAAACTCACCGCGACCGAGTCGGCGGCTGAGGGCGGCACCGTAACCTACACCGCGACCGTGGGCGCGCCTGTGACCGGTTCGCCAGTTGTCGTGACTTTGGCCAATGGTCAAACCATCACCATCGGTGTCGGCCAGACCACCGGCACCGCGACCACCACCGCACCGAACGATGCGTTGACTGGCCATGCTCCGCTGACCAACTCGATCACCGACGTTTCCGGCGGCAATTACGAAAACCTCGTGGCCGACAAAACCCCGGTCAGCACCACCGTCACTGACACTGTCGACACTACCAATCTGTCGCTCAGCGCGACCGGCTCGGTGGCTGAAGGTGGCTCGATCGTCTACACCGCAACCCTGACCAACGCTGCTGGCTCGCCAGTGACCGTGACCCTGTCCAACGGCGCCGTGATCACCATCGAAGCCGGCAAAACCACTGGCACCGTGACCGTCCCGGCCCCGGCTGATGACGTTTACAAAGACGCAGGCAAAGTCGAAGCGACGATTTCGACCGCCACCGGTGGCAACTTCGAGAACCTGGTACCGAGCACTGTTCCAGCCGTCACCGAAGTCACCGACACCATCGACACCTCGACCGTCAAACTGACGGCCGATACCTCCGTGGCTGAAGGCGGTACCGTCACTTACACCGCGACTGTTGGCGCACCGGTAACCGGCTCGCCAGTTGTCGTGACTTTGGCCAACGGCCAGACCATCACCATCGGCGTCGGTCAGACCACCGGTACCGCGACCACCACCGCACCGAACGATGCGTTGACTGGCCATGCTCCGCTGACCAATGCGATCACTGACGTAACAGGTGGCAACTTCGAGAACCTGGTGGCCGACAAGACCCCGGTATCGACCACCGTCACGGATACCGTCGACACCACCAACCTGTCGCTGTCCGCGACCGGCACCGTAGCCGAGGGCGGTTCGATTGTTTACACCGCAACCTTGACCAACGCTGCTGGCTCGCCAGTGACCGTGACCCTGTCGAACGGCGCGGTAATCACCATCGAAGCCGGTAAAACCACTGGCACCGTGACCGTTCCTGCGCCAGCCGACGACGTTTACAAAGACGCCGGCAAAGTCGAAGCAACCATTTCGACTGCCACCGGTGGCAACTTCGAAAACCTGGTGCCGAGCACCGTACCGGCAGTGACCAACGTCACCGACACCATCGACACCACCACCGTCAAACTGACAGCGACAGAGTCGACTGCTGAGGGTGGCAATGTCACCTACACCGCTACTGTCGGCGCACCGGTAACCGGCTCGCCAGTTGTCGTGACTTTGGCCAACGGTCAGACGATCACCATTGGAGTTGGCCAGACCACCGGTACCGCGACCACCACCGCACCGAACGATGCGTTGACCGGCCATGCGCCACTGACCAATTCGATCACCAACGTGAGCGGTGGTAACTACGAAAACCTCGTGGCGGACAAGACGCCGGTCAGCACTACGGTGACCGACACTGTCGACACGACCAATCTGTCGCTCAGCGCTACCAATTCGGTCGCTGAGGGCGGTTCGATTGTTTACACCGCGACCCTGACCAACGCCGCTGGCTCGCCAGTCACCGTGACCCTGTCCAACGGCGCGGTAATCACCATCGAAGCCGGTAAAACCACCGGCACCGTGACCGTCCCGGCACCGGCTGACGATGTCTACAAAGACGCCGGCACCGTGCAGGCGACCATCAGCACCGCCACCGGTGGCAACTTCGAAAACCTGGTGCCGAGCACTGTTCCAGCCGTCACCAGCGTTACCGATACCATCGACACCACCACGGTGAAACTGACCGCGACCGCCACGGCGGCAGAGGGCGGCAACGTCGTCTACACCGCAACCGTCGGCGCACCAGTAACCGGTTCGCCAGTCGTGGTAACCCTGGCCAACGGCCAGACCATCACCATCGGCGTCGGTCAGACCACCGGTACCGCGACCACCACCGCACCGAACGATGCGTTGACTGGCCATGCTCCGCTGACCAACGCGATCACCAACGTCAGCGGCGGTAACTACGAAAACCTCGTGGCGGACAAGACGCCGGTCAGCACTACGGTGACCGACACTGTCGACACGACCAATCTGTCGCTCAGCGCTACCAATTCGGTCGCTGAGGGCGGTTCGATTGTTTACACCGCGACCCTGACCAACGCCGCTGGCTCGCCAGTGACCGTGACGCTGTCCAACGGCGCCGTGATCACCATCGACGCCGGTAAAACCACTGGCACCGTGACTGTTCCTGCGCCAGCCGACGACGTTTACAAAGACGCCGGCACCGTGCAGGCGACCATCAGCACCGCCACCGGCGGCAGCTTCGAAAACCTGGTCACCAGCACAGCTCCGGCCGTCACCAGCGTCACCGACACCATCGACACCACCACGGTGAAACTGACCGCGACCGGTACAGCGGCTGAAGGCGGCAACGTCGTCTACACCGCCACCGTCGGTGCTCCAGTAACCGGTTCGCCAGTTGTGGTAACCCTGGCCAACGGTCAGACCATCACCATTGGCGTTGGCCAGACCACCGGCACCGCAACCACTACCGCACCGAACGATGTGTTGACCGGCCATGCGCCGCTGACCAATTCGATCACCAACGTGAGCGGTGGTAACTACGAAAATCTGGTCGCCGACAAAACCCCGGTCAGCACTACCGTGACCGACACTGTCGACACCACTAACCTGTCGCTGAGCGCGACCCCGGCGGTGAACGAAGGTGGCCAGATCACCTACACCGCAACCCTGAGCAACGCCGCCGGCTCGCCGGTGACCGTGACCCTGAGCAACGGCTCGGTGATCACCATCGACGCTGGCAAAACCACCGGCACCGTGACCGTCCCGGCACCGGCTGACGACGTCTACAAAGACGCCGGCACCGTGCAGGCGACCATCACCGGTACCAGCGGCGGCGGCTTTGAAAACCTGGTCACCAGCACGACACCGGCCGTGACCAGCGTCGCCGACACCATCGACACCACCACCGTCAGCATCACCGGCAGCAGTTCGGTGACCGAAGGCCAGACCGCCAGCTACACGGTCAGCCTGAACCACCCGGCGCAAACCGAAGTGACCCTGAAAATCGTCTACAGCGGCACCGCCGCCGACGGTTCGGACTTCACTGGCGTGTACACCGTGAAGATCCCGGCGGGCGCCAGCAGCGCGCAGTTCAACGTCGCGACCATTGATGACAAGATCACCGAAGGCACCGAAAACTTCGTGGTCAAGATCGACTCGGCCACCGGCGGTAACTTCGAGAACCTGGCCGTCAGCAGCACCAACGGCAGCGTCAGCACCTCGATCATCGACAACGATGCGCCACCGGTCATCGACCTCGACGCCAACAACTCCAGCGGCGCCACCGGTGCCGACTACAAGGTGACGTTCACCGAAAACACCCCGGGCGCCGGCGTGTCGATTGCCGACACTGACCTGACCATCACCGACCCGGACAGCACCATGCTCACTGGCGCGACCATCGTGCTGACCAACCGTCAGGACGGCGATGCGCTGAACCTGGGCAACAGCGTCAATGGCATCACCATCAATGCCAACAGCACCAACGGCACGGTGACCCTGACCCTGTCGGGTAATGCGACGCTCGCCGACTACATGCAGGCGATCAAGAACATCAGCTTCACCAACGGCAGTGAAAACCCGAGCACCGTGCCGCGGATCATTACCGTGACCGTGACCGATGGCGGCAACTACTCCAACACGGCGACCACCACGGTCAACGTGGTGGCGGTCAACGATGCGCCGGTCGCAGCCCCGGTCAACGTCACCGGCACCGAAGACACGCCGCTGATCCTCGGCTGGTCGACCTTCGGTGTGACCGACGTCGACAGCCCGGCCAGCAGCCTCGGCATCAAAATCACCCAACTGCCGGGCGAAGGCAAACTGCAGTATCTGGACGGTTCGACCTGGAAAGACGTCGCCAACAACCAGACCTTCAGCAAGGCTGACATCGACGCCGGCAAACTGCGCTTCATGCCGGATGCCAACGAATCGGGCGTCAATGGTTACGGCGGCACCGGCGTGGGCAACAACCAGGCCGACTACGCGCAGATCAAGTTCCAGCCAACCGACGGCCAACTGCTGGGCAACACCGGCACCGTGAAGATCGACATCACGCCTGTGGCCGATGCCCCGACCGTGAGCGTGGCCGACAACAGCGTGAATTCCACCGGGCTGGTCAAGGAAGTCTGGACCGGCCTGTCGGGTCTGGGCACCAGCGGCGCAGGCGCGGACTCGACCACGTTGAAAACCGTCATCGACGGCGCTGGCACCCCGAACTCCAGCGGCACCGTGACCAACGTGCAGTCGGACGGCAGCGTGACCGCCGGCACCGCGTCGAAAACTTCGGGCCTGATCTACCTGGAAGCCGGCAAGACCTACAGCTTCAGCGGTGTGGCCGACGACAGCCTGCTGATCACCATCGGCGGCAAGAGCGTGGCGTCGGGTACTTGGGGGGCGGGTGGTGCGATCAGCGGTTCGTTCACCCCGACCACCAGCGGTTACTACACCCTGGACATCTACCACCACAACCAGAGCGGCCCGGGCAGCTATGACGTGAACCTGTCGGTCAACGGCAGCACGCCAATCGACCTGAGCAGCGCCGGCGTGCCGATCTACACCGGCGTGCAGGATCTGGTGAACGCCGGCGTGACCGTCTCCGATCTGCACGGCACTAACGGCGAAGGTTATTACGACGGCTACAAGCTCAACACCGGCGCTGAAGGCACCACGGTGAAACTGTCGGCGATCAACACCGCCCTGACCGACACCGACGGCTCGGAAACCCTGAGCGTGAAGATCAGCGGTGCGCCGGTCGGCTCGGTGCTCTCCGACGGTAACGGCCACAGCTTCACCGTCACCGCGAGCAACGGCGAAGCCAACGTCACCGGCTGGAACCTGGGCAGCCTGACCGTAACCCCGCCGACCTACTACAACGGCCAGTTCAACCTGACCGTGACCTCGACCTCCACCGAGATGGTCGGCGGTTCGGCCAGCAGCACCGCGACCATTCCGGTCACCGTAGTGCCGGCGGTCTATAACGCGGCGGTCGCCACCTCCGGTGATGACACCTTCAATGGCACCGATGGCAACGACATCATGGTCGCCGACATCGGCGGTCTGACCGTGGTGCCGGGCACCAACTACAACATCGCGTTCATGGTCGACAGCTCGGGCAGCATGAGCACCTCGTCGATCAACGCTGCCAAGGACTCTCTGACCTCGGTATTCAACACCCTCAAGCAGAGCCTGGGCGGCAGCAACTCGGGGACGGTGAACATCTTCCTGGTGGACTTCGATACCCAGGTCAACAAGTCGGTGTCGGTGAACCTCAACGATCCGAACGCACTGACCAAGCTCAAAGCCGTGCTCGACTCGATGTCGTCCGGCGGCGGCACCAACTACGAAGACGTGTTCAAGACCACGGCCAACTTCTTCCAGAGCGCGGAAGCCGTGGCCAACACCGGGGCGAAGAACCTTACGTACTTCATCACTGATGGCCAGCCGACCTACTACCAGAGCGGCGAGCAGACCAACCCGACGCTGTACGGCAACGTGAAGTTCGACAGTGTGGTAACGACCAGCAACTACAAGCTGGGCGATACTTTCAGCATCTACATCGACAACACGCATTACCTGAGCATCAGTGCCAACGGCAGTGTGCAGCTGCAGGTCTACACCAGCCGTTACGGCTGGACCGCGACCAACCTGGGCACCGTTCATGCCCAAGGCGACGGGACCTACGAGTTGTCGAGCCTGGCGGGTACCGGTAACAGCACCACATCGGCTACCACCGATAACTCCAGCAGCAGCTTCACCTTGCTCAGCGGTCTGTCGAACGTCGAAGCCATCGGTATCAACAGTGGTGTCAGCCTCAACGACCTGAAACCGTATGACTCGGATCACTCGCCGCAAACCAACATCGACCCGAAAGACCTGGCCAACTCAATCATCGGCCATACCGAAGCGACGCTGCCGGGCAACGACACCGTCAGCGGTGGCGACGGCAACGACATCCTGTTCGGCGATCTGGTGAGCTTCAACGGCATCGCCGGTGAGGGTTATCAGGCGATGCAGGCGTTCGTAGCGCAGCAGACCGGCGTCGACGTCAGCAAGGTCACCACCAGCAACGTGCACCAGTACATCACCGAGCACTATCAGGCGTTCGATGTGTCTGGCGCGCATGACGGCAACGACACCCTGTTGGGTGGCGCGGGCAATGACATCCTGTTCGGCTCGGGCGGCAACGACCTGCTCGATGGCGGCAAGGGCAATGACATTCTGCTCGGCGGCACCGGCAACGACACGCTGATCGGCGGTCAGGGCAACGACATCCTGATCGGTGGTTCCGGCGCCGACACCTTCGTCTGGAAGGCTGGCGACACCGGCAACGACGTGATCAAGGACTTCAATGCCAATGAAGGCGACCGCATCGACCTGCGCGATCTGCTGCAGGGCGAGACCGGCAGCACCATCGACAACTTCCTGAAAATCACCACGGTCGACGGCGTGTCGTCGCTGCAAGTCAGCTCGGCGGGCAAGTTCAACTCGGCCGATGCCGCCGCCGCGACACCGGACGTGACGATCAAACTGGAAGGCAACAACTGGTCGAGCGCCAACATCCATAACCTGATTGCCGGCAGCGACCCGACCATCAAGGTCGACCACAACAACAGCTGATGCGTGAACAAAACGGCCGCCCTCAGGGGCGGCCGTCGCGTTTACCTGCACCGTACCGGTGACGATCTCGTCGTCGCACCGCATACTTGCCCGCAGTTGGCTATGCTGCTGACAGCATGACGCTGGTTCATTTCCGAGGGATGCTCAATGTTTTACGTGCAACGCGATGCGCAAGGTCAGTTGATTCGCGTGGAAGCCGCGGCCTACGCCGAGGCCACGGAAACGCTGCCGGCCGACCACCATGAAATCCAGGCGTGGTACGCCAACGAAGCGGTGGAAAACAGCCTCAAACAGCTCAAGCAGAGCGACTTTGAAATGATTCGGGTACTCGACGACCTGATTCAGGTGCTGACCCAGAAAGGCGTGATCCGCGTCACCGACCTGCCGCCGGCAGCCCAGGCCAAACTGATGGACCGGACCCAGGCGCGTGAAGCATTGGGCGGGTTGAGTCAGTTGATCGATGAGGATGAGGGCGGGTTGATCTGATCCCCCCGTAATCAAAAGCCTACCCTCACCCCGAGGGAGAGGGGCCGACCAAGGTTTCAGGCGTATACATCGACCTGAGAAATCGAGTCGATTACCGATTCAGCGGACACCGTTCACGTCGGCGTCTCCCCCAATCAGTCCCCTCTCACTCTGGGAGAGGGCTAGGCTGAGGGCGGGTTTGCAATGACTCACCGCCAAGGCTTCGGCTCACCCAACAACTGTCCCTGCACCCCATACAAGCCCATCTCGCGAATCACCGACAACTCCCCTTCAGTCTCCACCCGCTCGGCAATCAACGGCAGGTCGATGCTGTGCGCCGCGCTCTGGATCGCCTCGATAAACAGGCGCTTGTCGCTCTCCTGATCGATCGCGCGAATGTAACTGCCATCAATCTTCAGGTACGCCAGCCCCAGCCGCGCCAGGTTGCCGATCATGCTGAAGCGCCCGCCGAAACGTTGCAGGCTCAGGGAGAAGCCGAGTTCCCGCAGACGTCGGGTCAACTGTTCCAGCACGGCTTGTTCCGGCAACTGTTCTTCACCGATTTCCAGGGTCAGCCGCTCGCCCAGATTGGAATGTGCGCGCAGAATCTCGAACACCTTATTCAAGGCCTGCGGGTCGCCCAGGGTCGCTGAAGACAGGTTCAGTGCCAGCGAGTCTTCATGCGCCTTCATCTGCTCGAGCACGCGCTCAAGCATCAAGCGGTCCAGCCGCGCCGTCCAGCCGAAGCGCTCAAGCCAGGGCAGAAAGCGACCGGCGGGGATAGTCTGGCCCTGGTCATCGAGCAGGCGCGACAGCACCTTGTAATGCAACACCAGTTGCGTGTCCTGCGCGGCCACCACCGGTTGGAAATACAGTTCGAAGCGCTGCTGACTCAAGGCCTGATCGAGCAAGCGATGCCAGGCGTGGTGATCGTCGCCGACATCCGCCACCAGGCTCTGGTCGATACACGCCCAGTTCTGCTCGCCCTGCCCTTCGGCCTGCGCCAGCGCCTGATCGCCGAGGGTCAGCACCGCTTGCGGTGAATCGCCGTGAGCGAACGGGGCGAGGCCGATAGAGGCCACGGCCGGCACATCGGTGGCGCCAGTGGCGTGCAGGCTGCTCAAGGCACTGTCGAGGTTCTGCGCCAGTTGCAGCGCTTCTTCGCGCACCAGCCCCGGTGCCAGCACGGCGAATTCGCCACCGCGAATGCGAGTGACGAGGTTCTGGGTTTCCGGGTATCTGGCGCACTCGCGGGACAGCTGTTCGCCAACGGCTTTCAACAGTTCATCGGTGCGCTGCCCGCCCAGTCGCTGGTTGAGTCCGGCCAGATCCTTGACCCGCAACAACAGCAGATAACCGGAACTGGCCTGCTCCGGGTTGCTCACCCGGTTATGCAGCTGCATCTCGAAATAACGTCGGTTGGCCAGCCCCGTGAGGTTGTCCTGATACGACTCGGCGCGCAGCTTTTCACTGCGTTCGGCCTGCTCCTGGAACAGTGCTTTAAGCTTCTCGACCATCTGGTTCATCGCCTGCACCACCCGTCGCAGTTCAGGGGTGCGCGGCAGTTCCGGCAGGCTGAGGAATTCGCGGCGGGCAATGGCGTGGGACTGCTGGACCATGTAATCCAGCGGTTTCAATTGCCGGCGCAGCAGCAACGCGCCGAGCACCGCACTCACCGCGCCACAGATCAGCAGCCAACCCAGACTGCCCAGCGCGCTCTGCCACAGCTTGGCCACGGCGAACATCGGGTGGCTGACCACCTCGACCCGCGCCGCCTGCTCCCAGCCACGGCTGACCAGCGCATCGCCACCGGCCGGTTCAAGGCCGATCAGTTTGACGAACCAGTCCGGCACATTGGTAACGGCCGGTATGCCACTGCGCTCGACGATGGTCTTGTCGGTCTTCAGATCAACCACGCGGATGCTCGCGTAGTAACCGCTGTCGAAAATCGAGCTGACCAGCAGCTCGACCATCGCCGGGTCGTCGATATTCGGTGTCAGCGACAACGCCAGCGCCGTGGCGGCGTCCTGGGCGTGGGAGCGCAACTGATTGACGTACTGGGTGCGCGAGCTCTCCAGACTGACCATGAAGCTGCCGGTGAAGGCGACCACCAGGAACAGACAGATAGCGATCAACAGCTGTTTGAACAAAGACATCTGAGCGCGTGCTCCTAGTTAGTCGTCTCGACCGGAAAACCTTCGGCCTGCATTTTCTTCAGCACATCCTGCCAGCGCGACAGGCGTTTGGTGTCACCCACCTTCTTGTTGCCCTTGGCGCCCGGCAGGTACAGACCTTCGGCATTGAAAGAGTAGACCGGCAACAGGTCGGTTCGCTGGGACGCCGGCTGGATCGGATCGATCAAGCTGTCGAGCACCAGCGGCATGGCGTCGGGGGTGGCATAGTACGTCAGCACCATGTGCGCGCGATTCTGGCGCAGTGCCTTGACGTAGGTGATGCGCAGCTTGTCACTGGAAACGCCGAGATGGCGCAGGCTGAAATACTTGGCGATCGCATAGTCTTCGCAGTCGCCGGCGCCCTTCCATAAGGCTTCGATCGGTGTCTCCCAATAATCGACCTCGTGCCACAGGTCGATGTCTTCTACATAACGCACCTGTTTGTTGAAAAACAGGTTCACCACCTTGAGCTTTTCCATCTCGCTGACCTGTTTCTGCGTGGCCAGCAGGTTTTGCCAGGCGTCGATCCGCTGCTGTCCGGCGCCCAGCGGCCCGTACAGCGCCGTGGCTTTGCGGCTGATCGCGGAAAAATCCCAATCGGCATGCAGGCCGCCCAGCATGACGCCAGCCAGCAGCAGTGCGCAGCCTAGCCAGCGCAGTGTCCGGGGGATTGCGAAACGTACCGCCACAGCAGGTTTCCAGAGAGCAGGGAGGAAAGCGTTTGATGGTGAAGCTTAGCCCGGCAAAAAACAATGGCACCATGAGATCATCGCCGGCACGCTAAACTTCACCAATGACAGGGTTCCTCTATGCGGTTTGACATCCGGTAGAGCAATCACTAGTGTCATTTGGATCCAAATTAAGTCGACAGACAGGGTGCGTAGTCGTGACACAGAAGCCCAAACCACTGCAGAGCATCAAAGTCGATGGGCCGATCCCCGCGCACCTGGCCCGCTCGATCATCGAAGAAACCCTGCGCGCCGCCATCCTCGATGGGCGCCTGCCCTGCGGCACCGCCCTGCGCCAGCAGGATCTGGCCGATCTGTTCGGCGTCAGCCGCATGCCCGTGCGCGAAGCCTTGCGCCAGCTCGAAGCGCAGGAATTGCTGAGTGTCACCGCCCACAAAGGCGCAGTGGTAGCCCCACTGATCCAGGGCGATGCGACCGAAACCTACGAGTTGCGAATCCTCCTCGAAACCGCCGCATTGCGGCAGTCGATTCCGCGACTGAGCGCCGCCGACTGCCAACGCGCGGCCGGTTATATCGAAGAACTCGAAGTCCAGCACGATTACACCGAAATCGGTCGGCTCAACCGGTTGTTCCACATGGCGCTGTATAGCAAGGCCCCAAACCGCCGTCTGTTGCGTCTGGTGGAAGACGGCCTCAACGAAGAAGAGCGTTTCCTGCGTTTCAATCTGGAAGCGATGGGTCTGGGCAAACTGTCCCAGGAAGACCATCGCCAGTTGCTCGAAGCAGCGCAGGATCGCAATGTCGAGCTCTCGGTAAAACTGCTCGAGCAGCATCTCAACCGCGGTGTCGAGGTCATTACACGCTACCTCGCCAGCCCCGCCGCACAAAACCGCAAAGCCGTGCGCTGAATCCGCAACGCCGGGATCAGGCCCCGTGCCTGCCCGGCGAATAACCCGCTTACAAATCCCCGCCCCGATCTGCTGCGCAGCCGCTGGCAAACCCCTGCCTTCCCTCTACCCTCCGTGCGCCGGTCAGCCTGACTCGGTGGTGAAACGGTAATAGCCGTCGCGCTGATTTACCCTCACTCTTGAACGGCCAACCCCATAAAGAACGGGCGACGCACCGCATCGTCGGCGCCGTCCCCGCACCAGGAACCTACGGAAGGAGCCTTGTCACGGGAAAAAAGGAAGTCCAGGCGCCGGTCCCGGCCAATTTCCGCCCCTTTAAATCAATCAATTCATTTCATTAAGAAAGTTGCTTCGAGTGAGGCATTCACTCTTGTTAATCAATTTTGGCCAATATTGACCGAAAGGAGCAACTACGCCCAAATAAAACTTCAGCCAAAAGTTTTATCGGTACTTCTCATACTTGAAAAAGAGCAAACTTAAAATAATTAAAAATACACTTGTTAAATACTTTCCCGGTGTATTAGTTTTTCTTCGCCGAGTTTGAACTTCGGCACTCACCCCGGAGTCTCGCCCCAATTCATAAGGGCGGTTCACCGGGACCAGCGCTAAAACCGTAGATAACGCCTGACGCTTATTCACCGGCAATTGTGGCTTCGCTCGACATCCAGGAAACAACTAACTGCGGCGCTATTGATTGCACAGTTGAAAGAGACGTTGCATTTCATATCAATGATAAAGGACATCATGATGCCCACTAAGAACCAACTCGCCCTGAAGAAAGCCGAACTCAGTATTCACCCGATCTTTTCCGAGATCACTTCGCTGTCGGTCTTGCGTCGTTTCATGGAAACCCACGTCTTTGCCGTGTGGGACTTCATGTCACTGACCAAGCGCCTGCAGCAGGAGCTGACTTGCACGCGCTTGCCCTGGCTACCGCCGCGTGACCCTCACGCGGCGCGGCTGATCAACGAAATCGTCCTCGGTGAAGAATCGGACGATCGCCTGGCCGAAGGTCACTACAGCCACTTCGAGTTGTACCTGGATGCGATGCGCGAAATCGGCGCGAGCACGACGGCGGTGGAGCGCTTCGTCGCGCTGCAGCAGGAAGGCGTGAGCTACGACATCGCGCTGCAAAGCGTCGCGGTCGACCCGGCCGCCGCGCAGTTTGTTCGCGACACCCTGCGCACCGCCTTGCATGCACCGGGGCACAGTGTCGCGGCGGCGTTTCTGCATGGTCGCGAAAGCGTTATCCCGACCATGTTCCAGCGCATCCTCGACGACTGGGGCATCGGTATCGAGCAGGCGCCGACCTTTCGCTATTACCTGGAACGGCACATCGAAGTCGACTCCGAGGATCACGGCCCGGCGGCCGAGCAGTTGCTGGAGCGTCTGGTCGATGGCGATCCTCAACGTGAGGCCGAGGTCTACGCCAGTGCCATCGCTGCCGTGGAAAGCCGCATCGCCCTGTGGGACGGCCTGCGCCTGAGCATGCGCGAGCCGTTGGCGGAGGTGGCCCAATGAACGCCGCTGATTACCAATCCTTCGCCGACGCCTGGGAGAGTCGCGCGACCATTCGCACCCGTCCGCGCCGTGTGCTGGAAAACGACGAGCGTCTGATCTATCCGCTCAGCCGCCAGCCGCTGGTGCTCAGCGAAACCTTTCTGCGTGAATGCCCGCAGCAGCGCGATTTCGCCCTGGTGCAGACGCTGTACAAATTCATCAACGACGTGGTGATTTTCGAGACCGAAATCGTCGACAAGACCGCGCGCAGTATCGCCAAGAATCGCTTTGCCGTGGGCTTTCCTTTCGCCTGTCGCTACGACGCGATGACCGTGGTGGTCGACGAGGATTACCACGCTCTGGTGGCGATGGATTTCATGCAGCAAACGGTGGCCATGACCGGCATCGAACCGATTCAGCTGCCCGATGAAATCGAGCTGAGCCGGGCGATTCCTGCCGCCGTCGCACTGGCGCCGGAGCACTTGCGCAGCGCCGTGGAGCTGATCTGCGTGGCCATCGCCGAAAACACCGTGACCGGCGATGTCGCCGCGTTCGCCCGCGATGACACGGTCAAGCCGTCGATCAAGGGACTGATGGCCGATCACCTGCTCGACGAGGGCCGTCATTCGAGTTTCTGGGCGCGGATGGTGCGCATCTATTGGCACACCGCCAGCGCGGCGGATCGCGACGTCATCGCGCAGATCCTGCCGGTGTTTATCGGCCATTACCTGACCAATGACATCCAGAAATCCTTCGACCTGCGCCTGATCAATGCGCTGCCAGTCAGCGAGGCCACACGACGCTCGCTCAGGGACGAAATGGCCGGACTGGCATTCCCGATCAATCGCCACCATCCGTTGGTGGGCAACATCGTCAAGTTCTTCCACAACAGCTCGCTGCTCGACACGCCTTGCGTGCAGCACGCCCTGCGCGACTACCTGGTTTGATGAGGAGGCCGACATGAAACGTCTCGACATTTTGCTGATGGGCGCCAGTCAGGCCATGACCGACCTGGCGCTGGAACTCGAACAACACGGTCATACCTTGCAGCGCAGCGGGGCCACGCACTCGAAGGTGGATTTGATCATCGACGATGGCTTTATTGCCGCCGGCGACTTTTGTCGCATCCCGCACCTGCATCTGCGTTTGGGTGTCGGTGCACAGAGCCGGTCAGGTCTGCCGACACTCGACCTGCTGTGCTTTCTCGGCTCGACGCTGATAAGTCGTGTGCCGATTGGCGACGAGCCGTCCGGCAATGGTCAGGCACTGCGCCAGCGCGTGCTGGCGCAGGTGGTGGACGAAGTCGCGCTGCTGGTCAGCCGTTTCTCCCGTGACGCCGACTATCTGAAGGACGTTGCCTCTGTGAGCGCACCGGATTTCGAACGTCTGGAGAACCTGCTGTTTCTCGACAGCCTGGCGTACGTCCATCGACTCAACGACACGGCCAATCCGGCGTTGCTGGCGCAAGCGCGGATGCCGGTGATCGAGCGTCTGCAACACAGCCTGATCAAGCATGCCGATCGGCCGGCGCTGCACCTCGCCGAACAGTCGATCAGCTACCGCCAGTTGCACGCCCACGCCCAAGCGATCCAACAGCGATTGCAGCCACTGCTCGCCGCGCATCCGCAACCATGGATCGTCGGCATCTGCCTGTGGAAAAGTCCGGCGTTGTTCGCCTCGATTCTGGCGACGCTGGGCAGCGGCGCGGTGTACTTGCCGCTGGAGCCGAGACATCCGTTGCAGCGTCAGCAATACATTCTGCAGAACGCCGGCGCCGTGTTGTTGCTGCATGACGGCGAGCATCCGCTCAGCGAAACCATGGCCGGGCTGGATGTCAGCCAGATCGACACGGCGCACGTTGATCAGCACCTGCCGTTGATGCGCCAGCGCCCGGCACTCGACGCACCGTGCATGGCCTTGTACACCTCAGGCACCACCGGGCATCCGAAGGGTGTACTGCTGAGCCAGGCCAACCTCGCCCACTTCACCGCGTGGTACGCCGATTACGTGCAACTGCGGGCCGAAAGCCGGGTGCTGCAGTTCTCCTCGCTGAGTTTCGATTCGTCGCTGATCGACATCTTCCCGACCCTGCTCGAAGGTGCCGAACTGGTGGTACCCGACGACACGCAACGGCGTGATCCGCTGCAACTGGTGGCACTGATACGGCGCCGCCAACTGACCCACGCCTTCCTGCCGCCGGCCCTGCTGAGCATCCTGCCGCTCGAGCAACTGGAGAGCGTGCAAGTGATGACCGGCGGCGATGTCTGCGAGCCGTTCGTCATCGAGCAACTGACCCGCCAGGGCACCTTGCACAACCTCTACGGCCCCACCGAAGCCACGGTGTTGATCACCGCGCGGCAGCTCAGAACCGGCGACAGCAACCGCACCCTCGGCGCGCCGATCGCCAACAGTCAGGTGCTGATTCTCGATGACGAACTGCAGCCGGTGCCGGAGAACACCGTCGGCGAGTTGTTCATCGTCGGCCCCGGCGTCTGCCTCGGGTATCTGAACAATCCACAGCAGACCGCCGAGCGTTATCTGCAGCTGGATCTACCGGATGGCACTCAACTGCGCGCCTATCGCAGCGGCGATATGGCCAAGTGGGGCGCGCACGGCATCGAACTGTGCGGGCGCCGCGACAATCAGGTGAAGATCCGTGGTTTTCGGGTCGAGCCGGAAGAGATCGAACGCTGCCTGCGCGAGAGCCAGTTGTACCGACAGATCGCGGTGGTGATCGACAGCCAGCGGCGGATTCTGGCGTTCCTCGCCCAGCCGCAATCGGAGGTTGCTCGTGAAGCGCTGAAGGCTCACGCGCAACAATTCCTCCCGGACTACATGCAACCGGTGGCGTGGACGGAACTGCCAGGCATGCCCTTCGCCAGTAACGGCAAGGTTGATCGCAAAGCCTTGCTGGAGCTGCCGGTGAGCGTGCAGGACGGCGGCCCGAAATGCCTGCCGGCAAACGCCGACGAAGCCTTGCTGCTGGAGATCTGGGCAGAGTTGCTGGAGCTGCCCACCGGTGACATTTCCACCGACGAGAGTTTCTTCAACCTTGGTGGCCACTCGATTCTGCTGTCGCGGATGTTGCTGCGTTTGCGGGAAGAGTTTGGCCGCAGCATTTCGATCAATCGCTTCATTGAACTGCCAACGATCAGCAAACTCGCCACACTGGTGCGCGGTACCGATGACAGCGCCGTGCTCAGCGCCCAGGCCATGGCCGACGCCGAGCGACCGCTGGATATCGAGCCGTTGCCGATCAGCCGCATGGGCGATGTGCATAAGGTCATCGTTACCGGCGCCAACAGTTTTGTCGGCGTACATATCGTCGAAGCGCTGCTGGGTTGGGGTGCCAGCGAAGTCGCATGCCTGGTGCGCGACGGCGGCGGGCAAACAGCGGCGCAACGCTTTGCCCATGCCTTGCGCGAGAACCGTCTCGATCATCTGGACCTGAGTCGGGTACGGATTTACGCGGCCGACATCACCCGACCGCAACTGGGCCTGGCTGAAGCGGATTATCAGCGCCTGGATCGCGAATTCGGCGCGCTCGTGCACAACGCCGCCAACGTCAATCACGTGCTTGATTACGAGTCGCTGGCAGCAGACAACGTCGAGCCGGTTTTCCAGTTGCTGCGCCTGTGCGAAGGGCAGAGCAAAAAAGTCTTCAACTTTGTCTCGACGCTCTCGGCGTCCAGCACCGTCGATGACGCGGGTCAGGTCCTGGAGCTGCCCGCCGCGCCGACGCCACCGATCTACATTCGCAACGGCTACAACCTGTCGAAGTGGGTGGGCGAGCGCATCCTTGAACGGGCGCGCGAACGCGGTGTGCGGATCAATCTGTATCGCCCCGGCAACATCAGCTTCAACAGCTTGAGCGGCGTCTGTCAGCCGCATAAAAACCGTTTGATGCTGATGCTCAAGGGGTCGATCCAGCTCGGTCAGGTACCCGCCTTTGCGCTGAATTTCGACCTGATGCCGGTGGACTTTCTCGCCCGCTTCATCGCCTTTCACGCCAGCCGTTATTGCGCCGAACGCGCGGTGTTCAACCTGCACAACCCCGAGCCACTGAGTTGGGACGCCTACGTCGCTTCGTTCCGCGAAACCGGCAGCGAGTTCTCGTTGGTCAGCGTCGCCGACTGGCAACAGCAACTGAGCCGGGTCGATGCCGACAACGCGCTGTTCGGCGTGCTCGGTTTTTACCTCAACGGTTTCGAGGAAGACATTGGCGACATCTCCCTGATCGGCCACGCCAATGCTGAGGCCGGCGTGCAGCAGATGGGCGCGCACTACCCGGAAAAATCCCCGGCGCTGCTGCGCCGCGGCTGCGATTACCTGAAAGAAATCAACTTCATCTGATCCATCAACAAGGAGCTACACCATGAGCACTCTGCAACCCGACACCCTGATCAAAAATCCCCACGGCTGCCACGTTGTATCGTCGGTGGAAGTGCCGGCAGACGCCAAGCAGGTCTGGGCCGTGGTCGGCGACTTTGGCGGTTTCGAGCGGTTTATTCCGGCGCTGTCGCACATCGAAATGACTGGCGAAGGCGTGGCTTCGCTGCGCAAGAAATTCTTCAAGGATGGCAACGTGGTGGTCGAGCAACTCAACTCCCGCGATGAGCAGGCGCGGAGCATGACCTGGACGACGATCTACAACACCCTGGGCGTGGCCAATCTATGGGCGGCGATGAATGTGGAATCGCTGGGGGCGGGAAAAGCGCGGGCGACCTGGACGATCATTGCCGAGCCGGCCAGCGGCGGTGAGGAGGCGCTACCGGGGTTCAAGGACTTTGTGCAGGGGTTTGCCGATGATGCAATGGGGAATGTGCTGAAGCTGTTTGTTTAAGGCTTTGCACAGGCGGTGAGTGAACCACCGCTTTCGCTGGCAAGCCAGCCCCCACAGGATTCGAGTCGTTCACACATATTGTGTTCGCCAAAAATCCTGTGGGAGCGGGGTTGCCCGCGATTGAACGATAACGCGGTCTGACGGGTGGTCAGATCTTGAAACTGTCGACCAACTGCTTCAACCGGTTGGCCTGCTGCGACAACGCATCACAATCCTTCAACGTCTCGTTGAGGTTGGCCACGCTCTGCTGGTTCAACAGGTTGATCTGATTGACGTCAACGTTGAGGGTCTCCACCACAGCCGTCTGCTCCTCGGTCGCGGCGGCCACCGACTGGTTCATGCCGTCGATTTCACCGATACGCTGGGTCACGCTGACCAGACGCAAGCCGGCCTGGTTGGCCACTTCAACACTCTGCTCGCTGGATGCCTGACTGGCATTCATGGTGGTCACCGCTTCACGGGAGCCGACCTGCAGCGACGTGATCATCTTGTGGATTTCTTCTGCCGACTCCTGGGTGCGATGGGCAAGGTTGCGCACCTCGTCCGCCACCACCGCAAAACCACGGCCAGCCTCACCGGCCCGCGCGGCTTCGATAGCCGCGTTGAGTGCCAGCAGGTTGGTCTGCTGCGAAATGCCTTTGATCACATCGAGAATGTGGCCGATGTTGTCGGTGCTGGCGTTCAGGGTTTCGATCTGCGTGCACGACAGGCTGATTTTCTGCGACAGCTCGGTCATCGCCTGAATGGTCTGCTCCACCACCTGACGACCGTCATCGGCCTGTTCGCTGGCGCCGCTGGCGTGCTGCGAAGCATCGGCCGCGTTGCGGGCGATTTCCTGGGTGGCGGCGCCCAACTGGTTGATCGCGGCAGCGACGCTGTTGGTGCGCGCACTTTGTTCGTCGGAACCGACAATGGACGCATTGGACGACGCCATTACCCGCTGCGACAGGTCGTGTACGTGACGGGTTGCCGACGACACTTCGGAAATCGACGCGTGAATCCGTTCAACGAACTGGTTGAACGCACTGCCCAGTTCGCCAAATTCGTCTTTGCTCTCAACCACCAGACGACGGGTCAGATCGCCTTCGCCCTGAGCGATGTCCTGCATTGCGCGACCCATGGTGGTCAACGGACGCATCAACACATTGATCAACAGGCTCAACAGCAGTGCAATCGCGGCCACTGCCACAAACATTGCGATCAGTGCCGAGGTACGGAACTGACTGAGGGCTGCGTAGGCTTTATCGTGATCAATCGACAGACCTATGTACCACTGCGCATTCGGCAGGTCGCTGACCGGGGTGAACGACAGGATGCGTTCCTGACCGTTGAGCACCACGTTCTGATTGCCCTTCTCGATGCGCACACCGGCATTCGGGTAGATGTCTTTCAGGTTTTTCATCACCTGATCTTTATCCGGGCTGACGATTACCTGACCGTCGGCGCTGACCAGGAACGCGTGACCGAGGCCACCGAAGTCCACCGAGTTGATGATCTTTACCAGGGTTTCCAGGCTCAAGTCACCACCGACCACACCGAGCAATTCGCCGTTCTTTTTTAACGGCATGGCGATGGTCACCACCAGACCACCGACAGCGGCCATGTACGGCGGCGTCAGCATGGTTTTATCGGCGGCGACGGCTTGCTTGTACCAAGGGCGCTGGCGCGGGTCGTAACCGTCCGGCATCTTCGCGTCAGGGCGTTGGGTGAATACACCATTGGCCTGGCCGACGTAAGTGAACTGGAAGTTGGAGGTGAAGGCCGGCTGATCGACCAGACCGGGGAAGTCAGCGTCCTTGCCCTGGTGGGCGACGTTTTGCGCAAGGTTTTCCAATACCAGAATCCGCCCGCTCATCCAGTTCTGCACGCTGCTGGCAGTCAGGTCACCCGCCTGCTGTACGGAGGACTGGAGGTTCTGGCGAATGGTGTTTCGCTGCAGATAGTCGTTGTAGAGGGTGAACAGAGCGAACGCCAGGACCACGACGCCCGAAGCGGCCAACAGGATTTTATGGCTGAACTTGAGATTCATTTCATGGGACTTCTTATGCCAAAAGTGGGGATGCGTTCCGGATGCAACATTCCATGTACAGAGCAGGCAGCGTTCTTCTTGGCCGCTCTACTTTGGTGCACGCATGTCTCACCAGTCTTTCGGCACGGTTCAGAGAAATCTTAGGGTTGTATGGGAAATGGACGGCATTTAGGTCAGATTCCCGCCGAACGGCGCACTAGAGCGTTTGCCGCACCTTGCGATGAGCGTTGACCGAGCGACAATTGAACATTCTTTGATCGCCTGATCTTGGCAGGCTCTTAAACGACAAAACCCCTGTCTGCGTTAGCAGACAGGGGTTCTGAAATTTAATCTTGACGATGACCTACTCTCACATGGGGAAACCCCACACTACCATCGGCGATGCATCGTTTCACTTCTGAGTTCGGGATGGGATCAGGTGGTTCCAACGCTCTATGGTCGTCAAGAAATTCTGCATCTGACCCGTCAACACGGTAAACGAGCCAGCAAAATTAGGTACTTCTACTAAAACAAAACCCCAACTGCTTTCGCAATTGGGGTTTCGGAATTTAATCTTGACGATGACCTACTCTCACATGGGGAAACCCCACACTACCATCGGCGATGCATCGTTTCACTTCTGAGTTCGGGATGGGATCAGGTGGTTCCAACGCTCTATGGTCGTCAAGAAATTCGGGTACTGACTCGTGACCATCTGGTCTCGCTTCAGCAAATCGGGTATGTGATACAGGTGTCTTGTGAGCAGCGCGAACTTTCGGTTCGTTTCGTCTTCACACACCGCAATCTGGTCTCTTCGACGCAAATTGCTTGGGTGTTATATGGTCAAGCCTCACGGGCAATTAGTATTGGTTAGCTCAACGCCTCACAGCGCTTACACACCCAACCTATCAACGTCGTAGTCTTCGACGGCCCTTCAGGGAACTCAAGGTTCCAGTGAGATCTCATCTTGAGGCAAGTTTCCCGCTTAGATGCTTTCAGCGGTTATCTTTCCCGAACATAGCTACCCGGCAATGCCACTGGCGTGACAACCGGAACACCAGAGGTTCGTCCACTCCGGTCCTCTCGTACTAGGAGCAGCCCCTCTCAAATCTCAAACGTCCACGGCAGATAGGGACCGAACTGTCTCACGACGTTCTAAACCCAGCTCGCGTACCACTTTAAATGGCGAACAGCCATACCCTTGGGACCGGCTTCAGCCCCAGGATGTGATGAGCCGACATCGAGGTGCCAAACACCGCCGTCGATATGAACTCTTGGGCGGTATCAGCCTGTTATCCCCGGAGTACCTTTTATCCGTTGAGCGATGGCCCTTCCATACAGAACCACCGGATCACTAAGACCTACTTTCGTACCTGCTCGACGTGTCTGTCTCGCAGTCAAGCGCGCTTTTGCCTTTATACTCTACGACCGATTTCCGACCGGTCTGAGCGCACCTTCGTACTCCTCCGTTACTCTTTAGGAGGAGACCGCCCCAGTCAAACTACCCACCATACACTGTCCTCGATCCGGATAACGGACCTGAGTTAGAACCTCAAAGTTGCCAGGGTGGTATTTCAAGGATGGCTCCACGCGAACTGGCGTCCACGCTTCAAAGCCTCCCACCTATCCTACACAAGCAAATTCAAAGTCCAGTGCAAAGCTATAGTAAAGGTTCACGGGGTCTTTCCGTCTAGCCGCGGATACACTGCATCTTCACAGCGATTTCAATTTCACTGAGTCTCGGGTGGAGACAGCGCCGCCATCGTTACGCCATTCGTGCAGGTCGGAACTTACCCGACAAGGAATTTCGCTACCTTAGGACCGTTATAGTTACGGCCGCCGTTTACCGGGGCTTCGATCAAGAGCTTCGCGTTAGCTAACCCCATCAATTAACCTTCCGGCACCGGGCAGGCGTCACACCCTATACGTCCACTTTCGTGTTTGCAGAGTGCTGTGTTTTAATAAACAGTCGCAGCGGCCTGGTATCTTCGACCGGCATGAGCTTACGGAGCAAGTCCTTCACCCTCACCGGCGCACCTTCTCCCGAAGTTACGGTGCCATTTTGCCTAGTTCCTTCACCCGAGTTCTCTCAAGCGCCTTGGTATTCTCTACCCAACCACCTGTGTCGGTTTGGGGTACGGTTCCTGGTTATCTGAAGCTTAGAAGCTTTTCTTGGAAGCATGGCATCAACCACTTCGTCACCTGAAAGGTAACTCGTCATCAGCTCTCGGCCTTAAGATCCCGGATTTACCTAAGATCTCAGCCTACCACCTTAAACTTGGACAACCAACGCCAAGCTGGCCTAGCCTTCTCCGTCCCTCCATCGCAATAACCAGAAGTACAGGAATATTAACCTGTTTTCCATCGACTACGCTTTTCAGCCTCGCCTTAGGGACCGACTAACCCTGCGTCGATTAACGTTGCGCAGGAAACCTTGGTCTTTCGGCGTGGGTGTTTTCACACCCATTGTCGTTACTCATGTCAGCATTCGCACTTCTGATACCTCCAGCAAGCTTCTCAACTCACCTTCACAGGCTTACAGAACGCTCCTCTACCGCATCACCCGAAGGTGATACCCGTAGCTTCGGTGTATGGTTTGAGCCCCGTTACATCTTCCGCGCAGGCCGACTCGACTAGTGAGCTATTACGCTTTCTTTAAAGGGTGGCTGCTTCTAAGCCAACCTCCTAGCTGTCTAAGCCTTCCCACATCGTTTCCCACTTAACCATAACTTTGGGACCTTAGCTGACGGTCTGGGTTGTTTCCCTTTTCACGACGGACGTTAGCACCCGCCGTGTGTCTCCCATGCTCGGCACTTGTAGGTATTCGGAGTTTGCATCGGTTTGGTAAGTCGGGATGACCCCCTAGCCGAAACAGTGCTCTACCCCCTACAGTGATACATGAGGCGCTACCTAAATAGCTTTCGAGGAGAACCAGCTATCTCCGAGCTTGATTAGCCTTTCACTCCGATCCACAGGTCATCCGCTAACTTTTCAACGGTAGTCGGTTCGGTCCTCCAGTCAGTGTTACCTAACCTTCAACCTGCCCATGGATAGATCGCCCGGTTTCGGGTCTATTCCCAGCGACTAGACGCCCTATTAAGACTCGCTTTCGCTACGCCTCCCCTATTCGGTTAAGCTCGCCACTGAAAATAAGTCGCTGACCCATTATACAAAAGGTACGCAGTCACAGAACAAAGTCTGCTCCCACTGCTTGTACGCATACGGTTTCAGGATCTATTTCACTCCCCTCCCGGGGTTCTTTTCGCCTTTCCCTCACGGTACTAGTTCACTATCGGTCAGTCAGTAGTATTTAGCCTTGGAGGATGGTCCCCCCATATTCAGACAAAGTTTCTCGTGCTCCGTCCTACTCGATTTCATGACTAAGAGATTTTCGCGTACAGGGCTATCACCCACTATGGCCGCACTTTCCAGAGCGTTCCGCTAATCTCAAAGCCACTTAAGGGCTAGTCCCCGTTCGCTCGCCACTACTAAGGGAATCTCGGTTGATTTCTTTTCCTCAGGGTACTTAGATGTTTCAGTTCCCTGGTTCGCCTCTTGCACCTATGTATTCAGTACAAGATAACCATCTTATGATGGCTGGGTTCCCCCATTCAGACATCTCCGGATCAAAGTCTGTTTGCCGACTCCCCGAAGCTTTTCGCAGGCTACCACGTCTTTCATCGCCTCTGACTGCCAAGGCATCCACCGTATGCGCTTCTTCACTTGACCATATAACCCCAAGCAATCTGGTTATACTATGAAGACGACATTCGCCGAAAATTCGCAAAACTCTTAAGAGTCACTCACAAATTTTACCTTAGCCTGATCCGTTACCAGTGAAAGTAACGTTCAGTCTATCTTTCTATCACATACCCAAATTTTTAAAGAACGAACTAGTCAAAGACTAGAAATCAACATTCATCATCACACTGATGGAATGCTCATTTCTAAGCTTTCAAACTTCAGAAGCAGTAGTGGTGGAGCCAAGCGGGATCGAACCGCTGACCTCCTGCGTGCAAGGCAGGCGCTCTCCCAGCTGAGCTATGGCCCCGTATTTCTACAGGCGTTTCCCACACAAAATTGGTGGGTCTGGGCAGATTCGAACTGCCGACCTCACCCTTATCAGGGGTGCGCTCTAACCAACTGAGCTACAGACCCAATTTCGGGCTGCTTCTATCGTCTTCTTCAATGAATCAAGCAATTCGTGTGGGAACTTATGGAGCAGCTGATGTCGTCGATTAAGGAGGTGATCCAGCCGCAGGTTCCCCTACGGCTACCTTGTTACGACTTCACCCCAGTCATGAATCACACCGTGGTAACCGTCCTCCCGAAGGTTAGACTAGCTACTTCTGGTGCAACCCACTCCCATGGTGTGACGGGCGGTGTGTACAAGGCCCGGGAACGTATTCACCGCGACATTCTGATTCGCGATTACTAGCGATTCCGACTTCACGCAGTCGAGTTGCAGACTGCGATCCGGACTACGATCGGTTTTATGGGATTAGCTCCACCTCGCGGCTTGGCAACCCTTTGTACCGACCATTGTAGCACGTGTGTAGCCCAGGCCGTAAGGGCCATGATGACTTGACGTCATCCCCACCTTCCTCCGGTTTGTCACCGGCAGTCTCCTTAGAGTGCCCACCATTACGTGCTGGTAACTAAGGACAAGGGTTGCGCTCGTTACGGGACTTAACCCAACATCTCACGACACGAGCTGACGACAGCCATGCAGCACCTGTCTCAATGTTCCCGAAGGCACCAATCCATCTCTGGAAAGTTCATTGGATGTCAAGGCCTGGTAAGGTTCTTCGCGTTGCTTCGAATTAAACCACATGCTCCACCGCTTGTGCGGGCCCCCGTCAATTCATTTGAGTTTTAACCTTGCGGCCGTACTCCCCAGGCGGTCAACTTAATGCGTTAGCTGCGCCACTAAGAGCTCAAGGCTCCCAACGGCTAGTTGACATCGTTTACGGCGTGGACTACCAGGGTATCTAATCCTGTTTGCTCCCCACGCTTTCGCACCTCAGTGTCAGTATCAGTCCAGGTGGTCGCCTTCGCCACTGGTGTTCCTTCCTATATCTACGCATTTCACCGCTACACAGGAAATTCCACCACCCTCTACCATACTCTAGCTCGCCAGTTTTGGATGCAGTTCCCAGGTTGAGCCCGGGATTTCACATCCAACTTAACGAACCACCTACGCGCGCTTTACGCCCAGTAATTCCGATTAACGCTTGCACCCTCTGTATTACCGCGGCTGCTGGCACAGAGTTAGCCGGTGCTTATTCTGTCGGTAACGTCAAAATTGCAGAGTATTAATCTACAACCCTTCCTCCCAACTTAAAGTGCTTTACAATCCGAAGACCTTCTTCACACACGCGGCATGGCTGGATCAGGCTTTCGCCCATTGTCCAATATTCCCCACTGCTGCCTCCCGTAGGAGTCTGGACCGTGTCTCAGTTCCAGTGTGACTGATCATCCTCTCAGACCAGTTACGGATCGTAGCCTTGGTGAGCCATTACCTCACCAACTAGCTAATCCGACCTAGGCTCATCTGATAGCGCAAGGCCCGAAGGTCCCCTGCTTTCTCCCGTAGGACGTATGCGGTATTAGCGTTCCTTTCGAAACGTTGTCCCCCACTACCAGGCAGATTCCTAGGCATTACTCACCCGTCCGCCGCTGAATCCATGAGCAAGCTCACTTCATCCGCTCGACTTGCATGTGTTAGGCCTGCCGCCAGCGTTCAATCTGAGCCATGATCAAACTCTTCAGTTCAAACATCTTTGGGTTTTAAGAAACCCTAAACTTGGCTCAGCAATCGTTGGTTACATCTTTGATTTCTCGCGGAGTAACTTGTGATGCTGATAATCTTGTTGACTATCAGTCTGACTCCACAAGCACCCACACGAATTGCTTGATTCAGTTGTTAAAGAGCGGTTGGTTAAGATCTTTCGTCTCAACCGAGGCGCGCATTCTACAGCAGCCTCATTTGCTGTCAAGTGATTATTTTCAGAAGTTTTCGAAGATTTCCTCAACAACTTCAACCACTTGCGCTTCCGATCTCTCGTTAGCGGGAGGCGAATTCTACAGCGTTACTCGCTGTTGTCAACACCTCTTTTTCTCCGCTTTCGACCGAGAAGATCGAACCGTTGAAAGCGCCAGATCAACCGGCATTTCCAACTCCTTCCAGGCTTCGATGAACTGAAGCAAGTCGCTGTCGAAAACTGCGTAACTCATTGAATCTCAAGGAGTTTTCCGTTTCGACTGCGCCGGAAGTGGGGCGAATTATAGACTTCCAGAATCTGCCGTCAACACTTAATTTCAGTTTTCTTTCAATAACTTACGATCAGGCTAAAAACAGCCAAATCACCCCTCTATATAGAAGAAGTCACCCAGCCTTCTATATAGAAGGCCACCTCAGAGCACTCCATCCTCTTTCAACGCCGCCACCGCACCCGCGCCCAACCCCAGCACCCGCTGCAAAACCTCCAGCGTGTGCTCGCCCAATAAAGGAGGGGCACGTCGGTATTCAACCGGCGTCTGCGATAACCGGATAGGGCTGGCCACCTGAGGAACCATCCCGGCCAACGCATGTGGCAGCTCTATCGCCAGACCCCGGGCTTTCACCTGCGGATCTTCAAACACCTGCGACAGATCATTGATCGGCCCACACGGCACACCCGCCTGTTCAAGCTCGGCAACCCACTCAGCCGTCGTCTTGAAGACTGTGGCCTGCCGAATCAGCGGAATCAGCACCGCGCGGTTCGCCACCCGCAGCTTATTAGTAGCAAAGCGCGGATCATCGGCCCACTGCGGCTGCCCCGCCACTTCGGCGAACTTGCGGAACTGCCCGTCATTACCCACGGTGAGGATGAAGTCACCATCAGCGGTAGGAAAATCCTGATAAGGCACGATGTTCGGATGCGCATTCCCCAGACGCTTTGGCGCATTGCCTGTGGTCAGGTAATTCATCGCCTGGTTCGCCAGACACGCCACCTGCACGTCCAGCAATGCCATGTCGATATGCTGACCACCGCCATCGTGATCGCGATGGGCCAGCGCAGCCAGAATCGCCACCGTCGAATACAGGCCGGTGAGAATATCCGTCAACGCCACACCAACCTTCACCGGTCCTGCGCCTTCATCACCTTCAGGCCGGCCCGTCAGACTCATCAAGCCGCCCAGCCCCTGAATCATGAAGTCATAACCCGCACGCTTGGCATACGGCCCGGTCTGGCCGAAGCCGGTGATCGAGCAATAGATCAGATCGGGATTGATCGCCTTCAGCGACGGGTAATCCAGACCGTAAGCGGCCAGACCACCGACCTTGAAGTTCTCGATAAGAATGTCCGACTTGGCCGCCAGCTCTCTCACAAGCTGCTGCCCCTCGGGCCGCGTAAAGTCGATTGTCACCGATTGCTTATTGCGGTTGGCCGACAAGTAATAAGCCGCTTCTGTCGTGTTCTCGCCATAAGCGTCCTTAAGGAAGGGCGGCCCCCAGGCGCGCGTGTCATCACCGTTGCCGGGGCGCTCGACCTTGATCACCTCGGCGCCAAGGTCGGCGAGGATCTGCCCGGCCCACGGCCCGGCCAATACTCGCGATAAATCCAGTACCCGCAGATGCGACAACGCGCCCATGGTCGCTCTCCTGTTAATAGAACGCCTGCAGACCGGTTTGCGCGCGCCCCAGGATCAGCGCGTGGACGTCATGAGTACCTTCATAGGTATTCACCACCTCCAGGTTGACCAGGTGACGAGCCACGCCGAACTCATCGGAGATACCGTTGCCACCCAACATGTCGCGAGCCATCCGGGCGATGTCCAGGGACTTGCCGCACGAGTTGCGCTTCATGATCGAAGTGATTTCCACCGCAGCCGTGCCTTCGTCCTTCATGCGTCCCAGCCGCAGGCAGCCTTGCAGGGCCAAGGTGATTTCGGTCTGCATGTCGGCCAGTTTCTTCTGAATCAATTGAGTAGCTGCCAGCGGCCGGCCGAACTGGTGGCGATCAAGGGTGTACTGGCGAGCGGTGTGCCAGCAGAACTCGGCAGCGCCCAATGCACCCCAGGAGATGCCGTAACGCGCCGAGTTGAGGCAGGTGAACGGACCTTTCAGACCACGCACGTCAGGGAAGATGTTCTCGTCCGGCACGAACACGTTGTCCATGACGATTTCACCGGTGATCGACGCACGCAGGCCGACCTTGCCATGAATCGCCGGAGCGCTCAGGCCTTTCCAGCCCTTCTCCAGCACGAAGCCACGGATGTCGCCGGCATCGTCCTTGGCCCAGACCACGAACACATCGGCGATCGGGCTGTTGGTGATCCACATCTTCGCGCCGGTCAGGCTGTAGCCGCCGTCGACCTTGCGCGCACGGGTGATCATCGCGCCCGGATCGGAACCGTGGTTCGGTTCGGTCAGGCCGAAGCAGCCGATCCACTCGCCGGACGCCAGTTTTGGCAGGTATTTCTGTTTCTGGGCTTCAGTGCCAAATTCGTTGATTGGCACCATCACCAGCGAGGACTGCACACTCATCATCGAGCGGTAGCCGGAATCGACACGCTCCACTTCGCGAGCGATCAGACCGTAGCTGACATAGTTGAGACCGCTGCCGCCGTATTGCTCCGGGATGGTTGCGCCGAGCAGACCGACTTCGCCCATCTCGCGGAAGATCGCAGGATCGGTTTTCTCATGACGGAACGCTTCAAGGACACGTGGCGCCAGGCTCTGTTGAGCAAACTGCGCGGCGGTGTCGCGGATCATGCGCTCTTCTTCGGTGAGCTGTTGATCCAGCAGCAGGGGATCGATCCAGTTGAAGCTAGCTTTACCGCCCATGAGTGTGTCCTCGCAAATCGGTGAATTAACGTGGCATTGATCCTAGGCCCGGTTCGTCATCCCGGCAAACGAGGATTTCGCATCCTGTTGTGCTAATTTCTCACTCCGAGACGGCGCCGAATGCCTTTTACGCGCTGCATTAGTGAGGTTAACGTACATGCGCAGGAAGATCCCCAGCACTACCGCTCTGATCAGCTTTGAGGCCGCCGCTCGTCACGAGAGCTTCACCAAGGCAGCCGAAGAACTTTCCCTCACCCAAGGTGCTATTTGCCGACAGATCGCCAGCCTTGAGGACTTCCTTAGCGTGGAACTGTTCCGACGTTCGCGGCGTGGCGTAAAGCTGACAGAAGCAGGACTGTCCTATAGCCGCCGTGTTGCCACGCAACTGGATGCCGTCGAGCGCGATACGCTGTCGGTGATGGGCCAGCAAGGCACCAACGTAATCGAGCTGGCGGTGGTGCCGACGTTCGGCACGCAATGGTTGCTACCCCGGCTGAAAGACTTCCAGCTCAAGCATCCGGAGGTGACCGTCAACCTGACCAACCGTACCCGACCGTTCCTGTTCGCCGACACTGACTTTGACGCGGCGATCTACTTTGGCGACGCCGATTGGTCCGGTACCGAATCCCACAGACTGATGGGCGAAAATCCGATGCCGGTATGCAGTCCCGCCCTGCTGGGCAAAAACACGCATCTGACAGCTGACGAGATTGCCGATCTTCCACTCCTGCAACAAACCACCCGACCCTACGCCTGGCGCCAGTGGTTCAACTCGCAACACTTGAATATTCCTCGCGACATGACAGGTCCGCGCTACGAGCTATTCTCCATGCTGGCTCAGGCCGCCATGCACGATATGGGGATCGCGCTGATTCCACCGTTCCTGATTCAGCGTGAATTAGCCGAGAAACGCCTGGTGATTGCCAACCCCAATGCGCTCTCAAGTATCAAGGCCTATTACCTGATGATTCCTGAGCGAAAGGTCGAATCGGCGTCACTCAAGGCATTTCGCGATTGGCTGGTCAACCAGGCAAATAGCTACAGCCTAGAAGGATAAAGGCCTACAGCGATTGCTAACCCGGTAGTCAGGAAAATCAAAGCCCTACAGATATAAGTATTTGTCGCAAAATCGCAGACTGTATCCGAAAGTCGTACAGACGTCCCACAAGCGCCTGAAGACGTGGCTTTGAGCCTCCATCCGCGACTCATTACGGCCTATTCACGCCGCCGATGAGAAATTTTTTCAAATTCAGCCAGAATCCTTACAAGGCACGGCCTGCAAGGGATTGAACTAGCTATCTGCGACATTCGGTCACGGCATGACTTGTAGTTAATTTTCCGTCACCCGTCATAATCCCTTGAAGGGCATAAAGTTCGCCTGCAAAATGCCGCGCCCCGCCCTGATTTGGCGGGATCGTGCTGATCGGCCGCCCCAGTCGCACCATCCGCAGTGCCTGGGTTTACTCAATAAGATCACGCAGGAGATTTGACGTGCACATTGGTGTTCCTCTCGAAACCCAGACCGGTGAAACACGGGTTGCTGCAACCCCGGAAACCATTAAAAAGCTGATCAGCCAAGGTCATAAGGTCACTGTGCAAACCGGCGCCGGCGTTAAAGCCAGTGTTGTCGACAGTGCCTATGAAGCGGCGGGCGCGATCATTGGCAGTGCCAACGATGCGTTCGGTGCCGAGCTGATTCTCAAAGTGGTCGCCCCCAGCGACGCCGAACTGGCGCTGATCAAGCGCGGCGCGGTGCTGGTCGGAATGCTCAATCCGTTCAATAACGAAACCATCGCCAAAATGGCCGAATGCGGGATCACCGCGTTCGCCCTCGAAGCGGCGCCGCGCACCTCCCGCGCACAGAGCCTCGACGTGCTGTCGTCGCAGGCGAACATTGCCGGCTACAAGGCCGTGTTGCTGGCCGCGCACTACTATCCGCGCTTCATGCCGATGCTGATGACGGCTGCGGGCACCGTGAAAGCGGCGCGCGTGCTGATTCTCGGCGCAGGCGTGGCTGGATTGCAGGCGATTGCCACGGCGAAACGCCTGGGTGCGGTGATCGAAGCGTCTGACGTGCGTCCGGCGGTGAAGGAGCAGATCGAGTCCCTCGGCGCCAAGTTCGTCGACGTGCCTTACGAGACCGATGAAGAGCGCGAATGCGCGGTCGGTGTCGGCGGTTACGCGCGGCCAATGCCGGCGAGCTGGATGCAGCGTCAGGCCCAGGCCGTGCACGAGCGCGCCAAGCAGGCTGACATCGTCATCACTACCGCGCTGATTCCTGGCCGCAAGGCACCGACGCTGCTAAGCGCGGACACCGTGGCGCAGATGAAACCGGGCTCGGTGGTCATCGACCTCGCCGCTGCTCAGGGCGGCAACTGCCCGCTGACTGTGGCTGATCAAGTCGTGATCGAGAATGGCGTGACCATTTGCGGCCCGACCAATCTGGCTGGTGAAGTCGCTGCAGACGCCTCGGCACTGTACGCGCGCAACCTGCTGGACTTCCTCAAGCTGGTGTTCACCAAAGAAGGCCAGTTCGACGTCAACCTCGAAGACGACATCGTCGCCGCGTGCCTGATGTGCCGCGACGGCCAAGTCATCCGCAAAAACGCCTAAGCAGGGATTCAGACGATGGAAGAGCTTATCTCCCCCGGTATCTACAACCTGATCATCTTCGTGCTGGCGATTTATGTCGGTTACCACGTGGTCTGGAACGTTACACCTGCGCTGCACACGCCATTGATGGCAGTGACCAACGCCATCTCGGCGATCGTGATCGTCGGCGCCATGCTCGCTGCTGCGCTGACCGTCACGCCGCTGGGCAAAACCATGGGCACCCTCGCCGTGGCACTGGCGGCGGTCAACGTCTTCGGTGGCTTCCTGGTCACCCGCCGCATGCTTGAGATGTTCAAGAAGAAAGCCCCGAAAGTAAAAGAAGAGGCGCCGAAGTAATGAGCATGAATCTCGTCACGACGCTCTACCTGATCGCGTCGATCTGCTTTATCCAGGCCCTCAAAGGCCTGTCGCACCCGACCACCTCGCGACGCGGCAACCTGTTCGGCATGCTCGGCATGGCGTTGGCAATCCTGACCACCGTCGGCCTCATCTATAAGCTCGGGGCTGAGCTCGCCACGGCCGGTATCGGTTACGTCATCGTTGGCCTGCTGGTCGGCGGCACGGCCGGTTCGATCATGGCCAAGCGCGTTGAAATGACCAAGATGCCGGAACTGGTCGCGTTCATGCACAGCATGATCGGTCTGGCAGCAGTGTTCATCGCGATTGCTGCGGTGGTCGAGCCGCAATCGCTGGGTATCGTTAAACAGCTGGGCGACTCGATTCCGGCAGGTAACCGTCTGGAGCTGTTCCTCGGCGCGGCGATCGGTGCGATCACCTTCTCCGGTTCGGTAATCGCGTTCGGCAAGCTGTCGGGCAAGTACAAGTTCCGTCTGTTCCAGGGCGCACCGGTACAGTTCGCCGGTCAGCACAAGCTGAACGCCGTACTGGGTCTGGCGACACTGGCACTCGGCCTGACTTTCATGTTCACCGGCAATCTCACCGCGTTCGCGCTGATGCTGGCGCTGGCGTTCGTGATGGGCGTGCTGATCATCATCCCGATCGGTGGTGCCGACATGCCGGTGGTGGTGTCGATGCTCAACAGCTATTCGGGCTGGGCAGCGGCAGGTATCGGCTTCTCGCTGAACAACTCGATGCTGATCATTGCCGGTTCCTTGGTGGGTTCGAGCGGTGCGATTCTCTCGTACATCATGTGCAAGGCGATGAACCGTTCCTTCTTTAATGTGCTGCTCGGCGGTTTCGGCAACACGGCTGATGCTGGCCCGGCCGGTGCGAAAGAAGCACGTCCGGTGAAGTCCGGTTCGGCCGACGACGCGACCTTCCTGCTGACCAACGCCGACACCGTGATCATCGTCCCGGGTTATGGCCTGGCGGTGGCCCGTGCGCAGCATGCATTGAAAGAGCTGACCGAGAAGCTGACCCACCGTGGCGTGACCGTCAAATATGCGATCCACCCGGTGGCCGGTCGTATGCCGGGACACATGAACGTCCTGCTCGCCGAGGCCGAAGTGCCTTACGACCAGGTGTTCGAGATGGAAGACATCAACTCCGAGTTCGGCCAGGCCGACGTGGTGTTGGTACTCGGCGCCAACGACGTGGTCAACCCGGCCGCCAAGAACGATCCGAAATCGCCGATTGCCGGCATGCCGATTCTCGAAGCGTTCAAGGCCAAGACCATCATCGTCAACAAGCGCTCGATGGCCAGCGGCTATGCCGGTCTGGACAACGAACTGTTCTACCTCGACAAAACCATGATGGTGTTCGGCGACGCGAAAAAAGTCATCGAAGACATGGTCAAAGCGGTCGAGTAATCCATCGCTGCTGTACAGGACGCCCCGACTTGTCGGGGCGTTTTTGTTTGCGCAAAGCGTTGGACAATTTGCCGCGTTGTTGCAGATCCGGTAACGGTGTTTTACTTGAAACCCGCTAAATAGACGCCTCGTTTGCGACCTTGGTAGCGGGACAGGCGCCCGCGAAATTCACTAGACTGCGCATCCTGCTACTCGCTTCCCGAGAAAATAATCCATGTACCGTGACCGTATTCGCCTGCCTTCGTTGTTGGATAAAGTGATGAGCGCCGCCGACGCCGCCGCTCTGATTGAAGACGGCATGACCGTCGGCATGAGCGGTTTCACCCGCGCCGGCGAAGCCAAGGCCGTCCCTCACGCACTGGCCGAGCGAGCCAAGGTCACGCCGCTGAAGATCAGCCTGATGACCGGCGCCAGCCTGGGCAACGACCTCGACAAGCAACTGACCGAGGCCGGCGTTTTGTCGCGCCGCATGCCGTTCCAGGTCGACAGCACCCTGCGCAAGGCAATCAACGCCGGCGAAGTCATGTTCATCGACCAACACTTGTCGGAAACCGTCGAACAATTGCGCAACCAGCAATTGAAGCTGCCGGACATCGCAGTGATCGAAGCCGTGGCCCTCACCGAACAGGGCCACATCGTGCCGACCACCTCGGTGGGCAACTCGGCAAGCTTCGCGATCTTCGCCAAGCAGGTGATCGTCGAGATCAACCTGGCGCACAACGCCAACCTCGAAGGCCTGCATGACATCTATATCCCGACCTACCGCCCGACGCGCACACCGATCCCGCTGGTAAAAGTCGACGACCGCATCGGCAGTACCGCGATCCCGATTCCGCCGGAGAAGATTGTCGCTATCGTGATCACCCAGCAAGCGGATTCGCCGTCCACGGTATCGACCCCGGACGCCGACACCAATGCCATCGCCGAGCACCTGATCACATTCTTCAAGCAAGAAGTCGATGCCGGACGCATGACCAACAAGCTCGGTCCGTTACAGGCCGGAATCGGCAACATTGCCAACGCGGTGATGTGCGGCCTGATCGATTCGCCGTTCGAAGACCTGACCATGTACTCCGAAGTGCTGCAGGATTCGACCTTCGACCTGATCGATGCCGGCAAGCTGAGCTTTGCTTCAGGCAGCTCGATCACCCTGTCGGAGCGGCGCAACAGCGACGTGTTCGGCAATCTGGAGAAGTACAAGGACAAACTGGTCCTGCGTCCGCAGGAGATCTCCAATCATCCGGAAGTGGTGCGCCGCCTGGGCATCATCGGCATCAACACGGCGCTTGAGTTCGACATCTACGGTAACGTCAACTCCACCCATGTCTGCGGTACGCGGATGATGAACGGCATTGGTGGTTCCGGCGACTTCGCGCGCAACGCGCACCTGGCGGTGTTCGTAACCAAGTCGATCGCCAAGGGCGGCGCGATTTCCAGCGTGGTGCCGATGGTCAGCCATGTCGACCACACCGAGCATGACGTCGACATCCTCGTGACCGAAGTCGGACTGGCCGACCTGCGTGGCCTGGCGCCGCGTGAAAGGGCACGGGTGATCATCGACAACTGCGTACACCCGGATTATCGCCAGGCGCTGAATGACTACTTCACCGCCGCCTGCGCCATCGGTGGCCATACCCCGCATATCCTGCGCGAAGCGTTGAGCTGGCACATGAACCTGGAAGAAACCGGGCGCATGCTGGCAGTGTAATTCGCACAGTCAACCGCTGATGCAAACACAGTTTGCGTCAGCGGTTTTTTCTACCCGCCTCATCTGGCAAAAACTGTACTGCTGTACCGGTGTTTTCCTACAGCTTTTACCTACGCCAACCTTCGAATTGAGCAAAAATGCACTATTTAAGTGCGGACAGGTACAGTTTGCTCAATTTTGACCCGTACACCCCCTATAAACAGTTAACTGGTCACTCACAATACAGTTGAACTGTATCTAGAGAGACTTGGCAAACGAGAGGATCATGGGCACCAGTTAAACCACTACCTGATCCCGCCACAAGCGGAAGGATGTCAACCATGGAACGTACACTCAGTTCCGAACTGTTCTTCGAAGACAAAGCTGCAAAATCCCAGGCTTCCCTGCCTCTGCGCGTTATCGCCAACCTGATGTTGTGGCAGCGCCGCATCTCCAGCCGCCACCAACTGGCTCGTCTGGATTCGCGTCTGCTGGCTGACGCCGGTATCAGCGAAGCACAACGCTACGAAGAGCTGAGCAAGCCGTTCTGGCGCTAAGTAGCGTCGCTGGCTCTGGTCGCAACACCCACCGCCAGCACCCGAATTGAACAAACAAAACCCGTTGCGGGAAACCGCAACGGGTTTTGTCGTTTCAGGGCTTGAAAAACATCCGTACAGCGGCGCAGTGGATTAACAGGTACAGTTTTCTAAAAGCCAATTTTGAACCAGTACAATTTCGCATCAGTGTATCTGCTACTCGCGCTGTATTCGACGGAGTATGTCCTTAACCCTCCCCGGCTTAAGGAATGCGCCATGAAAGACTTACAGGATGTTTCAGCAATTCCGGTCCAAGCACTTGTTCGCCCACACCCGCTGTGGCGCCTGCTACGTGGCGTGTGGCAAGCACTGGAGCGCGCCAGGACAAGGCGTCTGCTGGCTCAGATTGAGCAACGTGATCTCGCGGACCTGGGCCTCAGTCACGCCGATCGGCTCAACGAACTGGAGAAACCTTTTTGGCGCTAGCATTCTGCCCACTGTTTTAACCCCACGCGCAGGCCTAATATCCATGGCAGAACGTGGCGAATCTTCTGGTACCCACGTCTGACTCATCAGACACAAGCCACTTCTCAATACGGTTTACCTTCAGGAGATACACCATGTCCCGTCTTCGACTGCTCAGCGCTGCCGCCTTGCTGGCCGTGGCTGCCAACGCCAGCGCAACCAGCTTCATCGTGACCACCGACGCCGTGGTTGGCGCGCTGAAATCCTCTTCGGACGCCACCTCCGACGTCAGCTCTTCGCTGCGCGACAACAAAGTCGTGATCGCTGCCCGTGACGATGCGGCCAGCTTCGTTGCCAGCCAAGGCCAGATCCGCGGCGTGAAACTGGAAAGTGCCCTGGACCTCATCCGTCATCAGGCACCGCAACTGAACGCCACCGACGATCAACTGGCGCGAGCCATTCTGGCGATCTGATCCGCATGGCCAGCAGGGACACGCCAGCCGTGTCCCGATGTTTCGCCGCTGGCTCTGGCCCGGGCATTGCGCTAGCCTTGAGACTCGCTAACCGTTATCGAGTCCCATGCGTTTTCTGACCAACCTGCTTATACCTTCTGCCTTGATCAGCGCCTGCTGGGCGACGTCGGTCGATGCCTTCGATGTTTCCACCCAGAACACCGTAGTGACGGTATGGGCTACCGGAATGGTGTCTTCTGCGCCATTCGACCGTAAACTGTTGCTCGCCGCTCACGATGACGCGGCGGCGTTTGTTGCCAGTGACGGTGAATTGCGAGGCGCGCAGCTCGAATCCGCCCTGCATTACCTGCGCAAATCCCGACCAAAACTTCATGTCAGCGACCTTGAACTGGCACAGGCAATTCTCGTCCAATAGTTATCCCAGTCCCTAGTTATCATTACCCCTTCGGAGTCGTTCCATGCGTAGCCCGCTGATTGCTGCCGCCCTTGGCCTGTTTTTGTTGGCCGACGTGGCCCAGGCGCACACCCTGGTAGCCACCAGTAACATCATCGTTCGTGCCTCCCAGCGCACCATTGATTTCACGTCCGATACCACCACGTCGATTCGCGATTCGAAAATCATCCGCGAAGCCCACGATGACGCGGCCAGTTTCGTTGCCACCAACGGCGAGATCCGTGGCGCGCACCTCGAAGCTGCGCTCAACACTCTGCGCACTCGTGTGCCGGAAGCACGCGACGCCAGTGATCAGGTACTCGCCGAAGCCATCCTCGCACTGTGAAGTCACTCGGCGCCTGGCTACTGGCCGGGACGATGTTGCTGCTTGGCAACAGCGCCCACGCGGGCCTGCAACTGCGGCTCAAGACCGACGGTCTGAGCCCTGCCCAGCAACAGGCCAGTCAGGCGCTGATCGATGAAGCCCTGCAGAAGCTGCCGCCCAGCTTCATCGAGCGGCTGGACCGGCGCATTGATGTCGGCTGGACCGACGACATGCCCGGCAATGCCTATGGCCAGGCCACGCTGGTGGCGGAACTCGATCTGAACCGCAAACTGCTCGCCGGCCTCACCGACGGCAGTGCGGCCAAAGAGAAAACCAATCGCCCCCACGGCACTGTGCGTCAGGAACTGCTCGCCACGGTGCTGCACGAAATCACCCACATCTATGACCGCGCCCGCCTGTGGCCCAGCGCCGAACGTACGCTGATCCAGCGCTGCACCCGGCGTTTCAACAGCGCCGGGCTGATCGGCATTCCCGATGAGTGTCGTGGCCAGAACGGCCGCCGCTTCACCCTCAGCGATGATCCGCGCCTGCTCGACCTCGCCGGATGGCAGCAGTACGTCGGTCGCCGTGGGGAACGTGAACAACACAATCGGCAGATTGCCCGCAGCCCGGACCTGTACGAGATCTCCAGCCCGAAGGAATTCGTCGCGGTCAACATGGAGTATTTCCTCCTCGACCCGAGTTACGCCTGTCGGCGTCCGGCGCTGTACCGCTATTACCAGCAACACTTCGGCTGGGCGCCGCCGACCAAGGACACCTGCAGCAAGACCTTCGCCTTCCTGAACGCCGGTAACGACTTCGCCAAGCAACCCTTGGGACAGGTCGATCCGGAGCGGGTCTACGCCGTCGACTATCTGTTGGCCGAAGCCAATCAGAACTGGGTCAGTCGCTGGGGCCACAGTATGTTGCGCCTGGTGATCTGCGCACCGGGTCGGCCGCGCGGACCGGACTGCCGACTCGATCTGGACCAGCATCTGGTGCTGTCCTATCGCGCCTTCGTCGGCGACGTGCAACTGTCGAGTTGGGACGGACTGGTCGGCAAGTATCCGTCACGCCTGTTCGTGTTGCCGCTGGCCCAGGTCATTGACGAATACACCAAGACCGAACTGCGCAGCCTTGCCTCCGTGCCGCTGAACCTGTCGCGCGCTGAAATCGAAGGGGTGGTCGAGCACGCCGCCGAGATGCACTGGAGCTACGACGGCAACTACTTCTTCCTCTCCAACAACTGCGCGGTGGAAGGCCTGAAACTGTTGCGCAGCGGCAGCGACAACGCGCAACTCGTCGGTCTGGACAGCATCATGCCCAACGGTTTGCTGGAAGTGCTCAAGGGCCGTGGCCTGGCCGATACCAGCGTGCTGGATGATCCGAAAGAGGCGCTGCGCCTGGGCTATCGCTTCGACTCGTTCCGCGACCGCTACCAGGCGATGTTCGATGTGTTGAAGAAGCAGTTGCCGATCAAACAGAACACCGTTGAAGAGTGGCTGTCGTTATCGGCCGAAGAGCGCCGGCAATGGTTCGAGCGCGCTGACCTGCGCACCAGTGCTGCCCTGCTGCTGTTGGAGCAGGCCAGTTACCGCCGTCAGTTGTTGCTGGCGCAGGATGAGGTCAAGCAGCGTTACCTGGGTGCTCGCGAGCTGGAAAACGGCGGCATGGACAAGGCCAATGCGACCTTGCAGGAGATTCTCGCCAACAGTGGCTTCCTCAGCCGCCCGGCGGAATTGCTCGACAGCCGCGGTTACGGCTTGCCACAGCCGACCGAGTTCAGCCGCCTGGAAGCGGAAAGCAGTCAGCGGCAGAAAAAACTGCTGGCGCTGTCCGGAGATCTGGACGCGGAAGTGCGCAAGTTGCTGGAACCCAAGCGCGCGGCCGAAATTGCAGCCAGTGAAACCAATGTGAAACAGATCGGTGAACATCTGCGCAAATTGCACAAGGCTTCCGGCGGACTGGAACTGCCCTGATACACGAAAAGGAACAATGCCTGTGGCGAGGGGCTTGTTCCCTCGCCACACGTGTTCTCCTTACATCAATACAAAACCCCATCCAGAATTTCGTAAATGATCCCGGTGCCCACAGCAATCAGCACGATGTCGCCCCCGGCCCGGCGCCATTCATAGCCTGGGTACACCGGCAAGCGGCTCAGCGCCCGACCGTCCAGCCGTTCGCCGTAATAGCCGCGCGGCAACGGCCGGCCGCGTTCCAGATGGATGCCCGGCGGTGGCGGTGCACCGCGCACGAAGTAACCGTGGTTGTCGCGGATGGTCTGCCGTACCGGTCCGAAATCGCGCGGCGGGCCGCCACGGTGGTCGTTCTGCGGACCACGGTGATCGTCACCGTGGTTCTCGTAATGGCCCGGTTGCGGGCCGCCGTGGTCATGATCATCACGTGGATCGGCGCTGGCCAGCAGCGGTGTCGCGCTGATCATCAGAGCGCCCAGTCCGGCAATCAGACGTTTCGGCATTTTCATCGGGTTTTTCCTCACTGCACCAACAGCAAAAAGGGATTCAGAACGTGGTTCTGAATCCCTCGGTCTTGCTCATTTAGGCTGTGTAGCGAGGCGCTAATTCCTCTGTATCAGGAACTTTACCTTCAGCTGACGCGGGCCTTACGCACCCCTTCGGACAATGCCGAGCACAGGCTCAGCACACCGTCGATGGCTTGATCCGGCGTGGTTGCATTGGCGATGTGGTCGATCAATGCCGAGCCCACCACCACACCGTCCGCCAAGCGTGCGATGGACGCCGCTTGCTCCGGCGTGCGGATGCCGAAGCCGATGCTGATCGGCAGGTCGGTGTGCCGACGCAGACGCGTCACCGCCTCTTCGACGTGTTCCAGCGTCGCCGCACCGGCACCGGTCACACCGGCCACCGACACGTAGTAAACGAAACCGGAACTGCCGTTGAGCACCTTCGGCAGACGCGCATCGTCAGTGGTCGGTGTAGTCAGGCGGATGAAGTCCAGACCGGCAGCCTGCGCCGGGTCGCACAGTTCGGCGTTGTGCTCTGGCGGCATGTCGACCACGATCAGACCGTCGACGCCCGCCTCTTTGGCATCCGCGATGAAGCGCTCAACACCGTACATGTGGATCGGGTTGAAGTAGCCCATCAATACCAGCGGAGTGTCACTGTTGCCTTCGCGGAACTCGCGGACCATTTGCAGGGTTTTCGCCAGATTCTGCTTGGCGCCCAGCGCACGAATGTTCGCCAGTTGAATCGCCGGGCCGTCGGCCATCGGGTCGGTGAACGGCATGCCCAGTTCGATCACGTCGGCGCCAGCGCCCGGCAGGCCTTTGAGGATCGCCAGCGACGTGGCGTAGTCCGGGTCACCGGCGGTGACGAAGGTCACCAGCGCAGCGCGGTTCTGTTCTTTGAGGTCGGCAAAGCGGGTTTGCAGGCGGCTCATCAGTGTTTCTCCTGCTTCGACTGTTCCATATGGTGCATGACGGTCTGCATGTCTTTGTCGCCACGGCCGGACAGGTTGACCACCATCAGGTGATCCTTCGGCAGTTTCGGTGCGCGTTTGAACACTTCAGCCAACGCATGAGCGCTTTCCAGTGCAGGAATGATCCCTTCCAGACGGCAACATTTGTGAAACGCTTCAAGGGCTTCGTCGTCGGTCACCGAGGTGTACTGGACGCGGCCGATGTCATGCAACCAGGCGTGCTCGGGGCCGATGCCCGGATAGTCCAGACCGGCGGAAATCGAGTGGGCGTCGATGATCTGGCCATCGTCGTCCTGCAGCAGGAAGGTGCGGTTGCCGTGCAACACACCCGGCACGCCGCCGTTGAGGCTGGCCGCGTGCTTGCCGGTTTCGATGCCGTAACCGGCCGCTTCAACGCCGATGATCTCGACGCTCTTGTCATCGAGGAACGGGTGGAACAGGCCCATGGCGTTGGAGCCACCGCCGATGCACGCCACCAGGCTGTCCGGCAGGCGACCTTCCTGAGCTTGCAACTGGTCGCGGGTTTCCTTGCCGATCACGGCCTGGAAGTCGCGCACCATCGCCGGGTACGGGTGTGGGCCGGCCACGGTGCCGATCAGGTAGAAAGTGCTGTCGACGTTGGTCACCCAGTCACGCAGCGCTTCGTTCATCGCGTCTTTCAGGGTGCCGGTGCCGGCCACCACCGGGATCACTTCGGCGCCCAGCAGCTTCATGCGGAACACGTTGGCCTGCTGACGTTCGATGTCAGTGGTGCCCATGTAGATCACGCAGTCCAGACCGAAGCGCGCAGCCACGGTGGCCGTCGCCACGCCGTGCATGCCGGCGCCGGTTTCGGCGATGATGCGTTTCTTGCCCATGCGCCGCGCCAGCAGGATCTGGCCGATGCAGTTGTTGATCTTGTGCGCGCCGGTGTGGTTCAGCTCTTCGCGCTTGAGGTAGATCTTGGCGCCGCCGCAGAATTCGGTCAGGCGTTCGGCGAAATACAGTGGGCTCGGACGCCCGACGTAGTCACGCTGGAAGTAGGCCAATTCTTCTTTGAACGCCGGATCTTCCTTGGCCGTTTCGTATTCGCGGGCCAGATCGAGGATCAACGGCATCAGGGTTTCGGCCACGTAGCGGCCACCGAACGCACCGAACAGGCCGTTATCGTCGGGGCCGCTGCGCAGATTGGAAGTGTTCGAAGTCTGGGTCATGAGTTGCTCCAGGTGAATTCGGGTCAGAAGACAATGACGACCACTCTACCCCTGACCTTGCAGACTGAAAACCGATAAGATTGCCGCAACCTGTCAGGAAATCTCACAGATATCATGAGCCACGACCTCCCCCCGCTGAACGCCTTGCGTGCCTTTGAAGCCACCGCTCGGCTCAACAGCGTCAGTCAGGCAGCCGAACAGCTGCACGTCACTCACGGCGCGGTCAGCCGCCAGCTCAAAGTGCTCGAAGAGCATCTTGGCGTGAGCCTGTTCGTCAAGGATGGTCGCGGCCTGAAACTCACAGATGCCGGGGTTCGGCTACGGGATGCCAGCGGCGAAGCATTCGATCGGTTGCGCAGTGTGTGTGCCGAGCTGACGCAAAGCACCGCTGACGCGCCGTTCGTGCTCGGCTGCTCGGGCAGCCTGTTGGCGCGCTGGTTCATTCCACGTCTGGGCCGGCTGAATACCGACCTGCCGGACTTGCGTCTGCACCTGTCGGCCGGCGAAGGCGATCTTGATCCACGGCGTCCCGGACTCGACGCCTTGCTGCTGTTCGCCGAACCACCCTGGCCGGCAGACATGCAGGTGTATGAGCTGGCGGCAGAACGCATCGGGCCGGTGATGAGCCCGTTGTTCAGCGGTTATCAACGCCTGCAGAGCGCGCCGGCATCAGCCTTGCTCGGCGAACCATTGCTGCACACCACCTCTCGCCCACAAGCCTGGCCGAGCTGGGCACAGCAAAACCACCTCGACGCCAAGGCGTTGAAGCTCGGGCAAGGTTTTGAGCATTTGTATTATTTGCTGGAGGCCGCGGTGGCCGGACTCGGCGTGGCGATCGCGCCAGAGCCATTGGTAGAGGAAGATTTGAAAGCCGGTCGCCTGGTTGCGCCGTGGGGCTTCTGTGAAACCCCGGCGCAACTGGCGTTGTGGCTACCCAAGCGCGCCGCAGACGGGCGCGCCCGGCAACTGGCGCAATGGCTCAAGAACGAGCTGCGCCAGACGGATCACTCGCCGCGCTTGAACAACAGGTAAGCGGCCAGCAGACCGATTGCACCGACCGCCACACCAGCGGTGGTCCAAGGGTGTTCCTGAGCGTAATCGCGAGTGGCAATCCCGGTCTCACGGGTTTTCACTTTGACTTCTTCGTAGGCATCGCTGAGCAGGTGGCGCGAATGTTTCAGCGCACTTTCAGCGTTGCTTTTGAGCGCCTTGAGGGTCTTGCGCGACTCGTCCGAAGCGTCGTCCTTCAGGCTTTCCAACGATTTGAGCAGACTCTCGATCTCGGCTTCCATGCTTTGCAACGAGGCTTTACGTAAAGAGGTGTTGGCCATGGTGGCTCTCCTGCATTGGTGATGAGTGGCGTGTGTTGATTGGGACTTCAGCGGTTTGAGAAAGTGCAGAAAATCTGAACTTCGCTTGCGCCGTGGCACCGAAATCAACAGTGCAAATCACTGCTAGTCTCAATTTCACACGCCAAGGAGATCGCCATGAGTGACCATCACACGTACAAGAAAGTCGAGCTGGTCGGCTCGTCCACCAGCAGCATCGAAGACGCCATCAACAACGCGCTGGCGGAAGCGAACAAGAGCATCAAGCACCTGGAATGGTTTGAAGTGGTCGAGACCCGTGGCCACATCAAGGACGGCAAGGCTGCGCATTTCCAGGTAACGCTGAAAGTCGGCTTCCGCATTGCCAGCAGCTGAGTTTGGGCTACGCTTCTGAACTTGCGCGCTGGCCGAGTGCCATAGGAATGGCAAAGCGCTACAAGGTGAGCGCATCGGGTGAATGTCCGATGCCCGCCTCTTTTAATCCGACCAGGGAGTGCGACCGATGAAGAAGTTCATGTTGGCAGTAGGTTTGTTGAGCCTTGCGGGTGGTGCGTTTGCTGCCGGCAAGCCTTGTGAAGAGCTGAAAAGCGAGATTGCGGCGAAGCTGGATGCCAAGGGCGTTTCCGGGTATTCGCTGGAGATTGTCGACAAGGGTGCAGCCGCTGGTGGCGACGTCGTTGGCACCTGCGAAGGTGGCACCAAGGAAATCGTCTACAAGAAGTAGGCTGATACCGCCTGAAATACAAAAGCCGACGCGAATGCGTCGGCTTTTTTGTGTCCGGGTTTTTGGTGGATTTGAAATCGAACCCGCTCACCCCAGCCCGCTCCCCCAAGGGGTAGAGGGGAAAGGGAGCAGATCGGGGGCCGTTCAGAACCTGAGTACGACTGGATATTTCAGGTCGGCGTACCTCGAACAGTCAACCCGGTCAGTCCCCTCTCCCTCCGGGAGAGGGCTAGGGTGAGGGGCTTTTCAGCCCTTCATGACTTTTGCGAGCAGTTCGTAGGAATGCAGGCGATCGGCATGTTCATACAGATCACAGGTGAAGATCAGTTCATCCGCCTGCGTCTGCTCGACCAACACCTCCAGCTTGGCGCGGATCTTCTGCGGACTGCCGACCATCGCCAGACCGAGGAAATCCCCCACTGCCTCACGCTCATGCGGTAACCACAGGCCGTCCATGGTTTTCACCGGCGGACGCTGTACCAGGCTTTGCCCACGCATCAGCGCGAGAATGCGCTGGTACACCGAAGTCGCCAGGTAATCGGCCTGCTCGTCGGTATCCGCCGCCACCAGCGGCACACCGAGCATCACGTAAGGCTTGTCGAGCACGGCGGATGGCTTGAAGTGGTTGCGGTAGACCCGAATTGCCTCGTGCATGAAACGCGGGGCGAAATGCGAGGCAAAGGCGTAGGGCAAACCGCGCTCACCGGCCAGTTGCGCACTGAACAGGCTGGAACCAAGCAGCCAGATCGGCACATTGGTGCCCGTGCCCGGCATGGCGATCACCCGTTGATCCGGGGTGCGCGGGCCGAGGAAACGCGCCAGCTCGGCGACATCTTCCGGGAAATCGTCGGCGCTGCCGGAGCGTTCACGGCGCAACGCGCGGGCGGTCATCTGATCGGACCCCGGAGCGCGGCCCAACCCCAGGTCGATGCGGCCCGGATACAGACTTTCGAGGGTGCCGAACTGCTCGGCGATCACCAGTGGCGCATGGTTGGGCAGCATCACGCCGCCGGAGCCGACGCGAATGGTCGACGTCCCGCCCGCCAGATACCCCAGCAACACCGAGGTTGCCGAACTGGCAATGCCGTCCATGTTGTGGTGTTCAGCCACCCAGAACCGCGTGTAGCCGAGCGTTTCGACATGCTGCGCCAGGTCCAGCGAGTTGCGCAGCGATTGCGCCGGGCTGCCGTTTTCGCGCACAGGCACCAGATCGAGGGTGGAAAATTTTACGTCGGACAGTTGCTTCATAAACCTGCGTCTCCGAATGAGGAGGCAGGTTTTTCCAGCGAACGAAAACCTGCCGAATCCATAAGCGTGTTCTGTGCAATGAGGGCATATACCCGAGTTTCAATAGCGGCGGCGAAATTTCCTACTAAAAAAGTCAACGATTCACCCGGGCTGAACTTTGCTGCGGCGTCTATCCTCAGAAGCCTTGCAAGCAAAAACCACGACGGCGCGGCGATTCCGCGTCAGATCTTGAGGAGGCAGACATGGCTATCGTGAAGAAAGCATCCGCACACTGGGCAGGCGACCTGAAAACCGGCATCGGTTCGATTTCCACCGAAACCGGCGTCCTCAGAGAAGCACCCTACGGTTTCAAGGCCCGCTTCGAAGGCGGCAAGGGCACCAACCCGGAAGAACTGATCGGGGCAGCGCACGCCGGCTGCTTTTCCATGGCGTTTTCGATGATTCTCGGCGATGCCGGCCTCAAAGCAGATAGCATTGATACCAACGCTGAAGTCACCCTCGATCAAGTGGATGGCGGCTTTGCCATCACGGCGGTGAAGCTGATTCTCAAGGCGAAGATTCCGGGAGCGACCCAGGCGCAGTTTGAAGAATTGAGTAACAAGGCCAAGGAAGGGTGCCCGGTGTCGAAAGTACTGAACGCGAAAATTACCCTCGAGGCATCGCTGGTCAGCTGATCTGCGCTGGTTTCGATCCAGGCATAAACAGCTCTGACGCCTTCGCGGCAAGCCCGCCCTCCACAGGGATTTGTGTCAAACACAGAACCTGTGGGAGCAGGCCTGCCCGCGAAAGCGATCTATAACTCCGCGCAGTGCCCGAGATGTGCGCGAAGTCAGAACTCGCTTCGTCAAAGTGTGGTCGAATAAGTGACAGCAGGTTCAGCGCACGCCCGTGCGCGCTGCTCCAGGGAGCTTCATTGATGAAACGTATCGGCTTGGCGATTCTCTGCAGTGCACTGGCCACAACCGCTCTTGCCGCACCGAAAGACTGTGAAGAATTGAAGAAAGAGATCGAGGTCAAGATCCAGGCGAAAGCTGTGCCCTCTTATACGCTGGAAATCGTCAGCAAAAAGGAGGCAAAAGAACACGACATTGCCATGATTGTCGGCCGATGCGACTACGGTAGAAAAGCGATCATCTATCAGAAGAACGACCGCTGAGTCGCCTCAATTAATGCAGTTGTAATCGTGGTCTTCGGCGACAATCTCGCGCTTGGCGTTATACAGCCTTGCACTCGGGGTGAATGCCAGCGAACGGCCCTCCAGCGTATAACGCTGCCCGGCTTCGAAATGATCGTAGCGGATATACAGGTAACACAAGCGCTCCACCGGGCCAGTCATCAAGGCACCGCCGCCGCCGAAGACTTCGAAATCAAAGCGCACGCGTAGCTCATGACTGCCGGGAGTCACCTGGAAAAAGCGCCCGTCATTCAGGCGCTGGTTATCCAGACGCTCGGCCATCAGCAGTTTGCCGCCGGGGGTTGGCGTCGAGAAGTCGATCCAGGCCATTTGCGGGTCGACCGGGGGCAACGGTGTCTGACAACCAGCTGCGAAACCGACTACGAGCAACAGCAACAACTTACGCATGATGAATATCCACCGTTCTGAATACTCAGCATAGCGTCGATCATGTGCGCTGGCAGCCTGCCGGTGTTCCCTGCCCTACGACTTTTCGCTGCTCGTCATAGAGCCTGGCCCAAGGCCTGAAGCCGATACTGCCGGCCTGCAGCTGGTAACGCTGGCCAGCGTTGAAGTCCTTGAATTTCACGTTCAACTGGCAATCACGCCACAACGGTTCGGCATCGGGGCCGATATTGGTCGCCTCCACCGGAAACTGATAACGCACCTTCAGCTCATGGCTGCCGGGCTGGACTTCGAAATAACGCTTGTCGACCGTGGCCCGGCTATCGACCTGCAGCGCTTGCAGCGCCGTGTCTTGTTGCCGGGCATCGAGATCGATCCAGGCTTGTGAGGGGTCAGGGTCAGGCATTCCGAATCCGGCACAACCGGCCAGTGTCAGCAGGCCTCCTGTCAGCAACAACATGCGCATAGCGAAGCTCCAAATGGCGGGATAGTCTTGCGGGCAGACTTTCCAAAGGATTTTTATTTTGAGCAGGCCGCTTCCAAGCCATGGGTTACTTGATCGCGTTTTTCGGATTTTGTTTCCGGGGGTGATGTTTTTGTTGCTCAACGGTTGTGCCAGCGTCAGCTATTACAGTCAGCTGGCCAGCGGTCAGTTGCAGCTGCTGCGGGCACGCGAGCCCGTGGCCAGGGTGATTGCCGACCCAAGCCGTGACGAGAAATTGCGCGCGCACCTGGCCCAGTCACAAAAGGCCCGCACCTTCGCCAGCGAACAGCTGCACCTGCCCGACAATCAGAGCTATCGCCTGTACGCCGACATCGGCCGGCCATTTGTGGTGTGGAACGTGTTTGTCACCCCGGAGTTTTCTCTGACCCCGCAGAATCATTGCTTCCCGATCGCCGGTTGCGTGGCCTATCGCGGCTACTACAGCCAGAGCGCGGCACGGGGCGAAGCGGCGATCCAGCGTCTGCAAGGCATGGACGTGGCGATTGGCGGCGTCGAAGCCTATTCGACACTCGGCTGGTTCAATGACCCGATTCTCAATTCGATGATGGGCTGGGGCGATGAGCGTCTGGCCACCCTGATCTTCCATGAGCTGGCCCATCAGCGCTTCTATGTGAAGGATGACACCGAGTTCAACGAGTCCTTCGCCACGTTCGTCGAGCAGGAAGGGACCCGCCAGTGGCGCGCGTTTCGCGGGTTGCCGGCGCAGAACGACTCGCAGCTCAAGCAGCGTGAGCAGTTCATCGAGCGGGTGCTGGAAACGCGCTCCCGGCTGGAAAAACTCTATGCCCAACCGCTGCCGGCCGAGCAGATGCGCGAACGTAAGGCCGCAGCGTTCGAGCAGTTCCGTCGCGAATATCGAATGATGCGTGACAGCCTGTGGGCCGGGGACAAGCGTTATGACGCGTGGGTGAATTTGCCGCTGAACAATGCGCGGCTGTTGCCGTTCGGGCTGTATGACCAGTGGGTGCCGGCGTTTTCGGCGTTGTTCAGGCAGGTTGGGGGGGATTGGCCGAGGTTTTATGCTGAAGTGGAGAAGTTGGGGGCGCTGCCGGTGGCTAAGCGCAAAGCGGCGCTGAAAGCATTGGCAGACGCTCAGACCTTCCGTGGCTGAATTGGCCTCATCGCTGACAAGCCAGCCCCCACAGGGACAGCGGTGAACCTGAGCACATCGCTCATCTGTGGGAGCTGGCTTGCCAGCGATGGCGTATTAATCAACGCCGCAGGAATGCCTGATGCAACTCGTCCAGCGTTTCAAAATGATAAGCCGGCGCCTCCGCACTCAACTCTTCGAAACTGCCAAACCCGTAACCGACTGCCGCCGCATCCAGCCCATTGCTGCGCGCCCCGATCAGATCGTGCTTACGATCGCCGATCATCAACGTATTGGCCGGGTCCAGCCCTTCTTCCTTGATCAGATGCGCAATCAGCTCGACCTTATTGGTCCGCGTGCCGTCCAGCTCACTGCCGTAGATCACCTTGAAGTGCCGGGCAAAATCAAAATGCCGGGCAATCTCGCGGGCAAATTCCCACGGTTTCGACGTGGCGATATACAGCTGCCGTCCCTGCCCGCTCAGGGTTTCCAATAAAGGCGTGACACCATCAAACACGCGGTTTTCATACAGGCCGGTAACCTTGAAGCGTTCGCGATAGAAATTCACCGCCTGCCACGCCTTGGCTTCATCAAAATCGTAAAACTGCATGAACGCCTGCAACAGCGGCGGGCCGATGAAGTGTTCAAGTCTGGTCAGGTCCGGCTCGTCGATGCCGAGCTTGCCGAGGGCGAACTGGATGGAACGGGTGATGCCCTCACGCGGGTCGGTCAGGGTGCCATCGAGGTCGAACAGTACGGTCTGGTAGTGCATGAGAAATCCTGTGCGGGTGTCAGTCGTTTCAGAGCTGGTCGTAGCCTTCGGCCAGATGCAGGTCCTTGAGCTTCACGTAGTTCGCCGCGCTGTAGGTGAAGAAGGCGCGCTCCTTGTCAGTCAGTGCACGCACCTGTTTCACCGGACTGCCAACATACAGAAAGCCGCTTTCCAGGCGCTTGCCCGGCGGCACCAGGCTGCCGGCGCCGATGATCACGTCATCCTCGACCACCGCGCCATCCATGACGATGCTACCCATGCCGATCAACACGCGACTGCCGACGGTGCAGCCATGCAGCATGACCTTGTGGGCGATGGTCACGTCATCGCCGATCAGCAGCGGGAAACCGTCCGGGTTGAACGGGCCGGCGTGGGTGATGTGCAACACGCAGCCGTCCTGCACGCTGGTGCGCGCGCCGATGCGGATGCGGTGCATGTCGCCACGGATCACGGTCAGCGGCCACACGGAGCTGTTTTCGCCGATTTCAACGTCGCCGATCACCACCGCCGAGGCGTCGACAAACGCGCCTTCGCGAAGCTGCGGGGTGTGATTCTGGTACTTGCGAACGGACACGATAAGTTCTCTCTCTGTCGCCGATAGCTGCGGTGAATGCCGATTGTAATTAAGATGGGCGCATGTTTCTTCCAGCCAAGGTGCCAACCGTGAGCGTGAACAACCCTCTGCTGCAGTCCTACGACCTGCCACCGTTCTCCACGATCCGTGCCGAACACGTCCTGCCGGCCATCGAAACCATTCTGGCCGACAACCGCGCCGCCATTGCCGAAATCCTCAAGACCCAAGGCCAGAACCCGACCTGGGCCGGCCTGGTGCTGGCAATGGACGAACTCAATGATCGCCTCGGCGCCGCCTGGAGCCCGGTCAGCCACCTCAACGCCGTGTGCAACAGCGCCGAACTGCGCGAAGCCTACGAGTCGTGCCTGCCGGCCCTGAGCGCCTACTCCACCGAGATGGGCCAGAACCGCGAACTGTTCCAGGCCTATGAGGCGCTGGCTAACAGCCAGGAAGCCGCCGGTTTCGACGTGGCACAAAAAACCATTCTGGAACATGCCCTGCGCGATTTCCGCCTGTCGGGTATCGACCTGCCGGAAGCTGAACAGAAGCGTTACGCCGAAGTGCAAAGCAAACTGTCCGAGCTGGGCAGCCGCTTCTCCAACCAGTTGCTCGATGCCACACAAGCCTGGACCAAGCACATCACCGACGAAGCCGCCCTCGCCGGCCTGACCGATTCGGCCAAGGCGCAGATGGCGGCCGCCGCCCAGGCTAAAGGTCTCGATGGCTGGCTGATCACCCTGGAATTCCCGAGCTACTACGCGGTAATGACCTACGCCCAGGACCGTGCGCTGCGTGAAGAAGTCTACGCCGCCTACTGCACCCGTGCGTCGGATCAAGGCCCGAATGCCGGGCAGAACGACAACGGTCCGGTCATGGAAGAGATCCTCGACCTGCGTCAGGAACTGGCCAGGCTGCTGGGTTTCGCCAGCTTCTCCGAGCTGAGCCTGGCGACCAAAATGGCCGAGTCCAGCGATCAGGTGCTGAGCTTCCTGCGCGACCTGGCCAAGCGCAGCAAGCCGTTCGCCGCGCAGGACCTGCAACAGCTGCGCGCCTACGCCGCCGAACAGGGCTGCGCCGATCTGCAAAGCTGGGACAGCGGTTTCTACGGGGAAAAACTCCGCGAGCAACGCTACAGCGTCGCTCAGGAAACCCTGCGCGCCTACTTCCCGATCGACAAAGTCCTCGGCGGGCTGTTCGCGATCGTCCAGCGTCTGTACGGCATTGAAATTGCCGAACTGAAAGGCTTCGACACCTGGCACCCGGACGTGCGCCTGTTCGAGATCAAGGAAAACGGCCAACATGTCGGCCGCTTCTTCTTTGACCTCTACGCCCGCGCCAACAAGCGAGGCGGCGCGTGGATGGACGGCGCTCGCGACCGCCGCCGCACTGTCGACGGCGTGCTGCAAAGCCCGGTCGCCAACCTGGTGTGCAACTTCACCCCGGCCGACAGCGGCAAGCCTGCGTTGCTGACCCACGATGAAGTGACCACCCTGTTCCACGAATTCGGCCATGGCCTGCATCACCTGCTGACCCGCGTGGATCACGCGGGTGTCTCCGGGATCAACGGCGTGGCGTGGGATGCGGTCGAGCTGCCGAGCCAGTTCATGGAAAACTGGTGTTGGGAGCCGGAAGGTCTGGCACTGATCTCCGGTCACTATGAAACCGGCGAGCCACTGCCACAGGACCTGCTGGAAAAAATGCTCGCGGCGAAAAACTTCCAGTCCGGGCTGATGATGGTGCGTCAGCTGGAGTTCTCGCTGTTCGACTTCGAACTGCACGCCACCCACGGTGACGGCCGCAGCGTGCTGCAAGTGCTCGAAGGCGTACGCGATGAAGTTTCAGTGATGCGTCCACCGGCCTACAACCGCTTCCCCAACAGCTTCGCGCACATCTTCGCCGGCGGTTACGCCGCGGGTTACTACAGCTACAAGTGGGCGGAAGTGCTGTCGGCGGATGCCTTCTCCAAATTCGAAGAAGACGGCGTGCTCAACGCTGAAACCGGTCGCGCTTTCCGCGAAGCGATCCTGGCACGTGGCGGTTCGCAGGCCCCGATGGTGCTGTTCGTCGACTTCCGTGGCCGTGCGCCTTCGATTGACGCACTCTTGCGCCATAGCGGCCTGAGTGAGGACGCGGCAGCATGAGCGAGGCACCTGTGATTACCAAGAAACGCTTTATCGCCGGGGCCGTCTGCCCGGCGTGCAGCGAGCCGGACAAGCTGATGATGTGGAACGAGGACAGCGTGCCGCACCGCGAATGCGTGGCCTGTGGTTACTCGGATACGTTGAACGAGCAGGGGCTTTCTGTACCGAAAGAGCTGGGCACGCGGGTCAACACCAGCGCGCTCAAGCCGACAGCGGACAAGAATGTCCAGGCCGTGCAGTTCTTCCCCAATCCGAAGCTTGCGAAAAAACCTGACGCACAACATTGAGTCGCTGCCACCTTCCACCGATCAGCGGTGGAAGGTGGTAACTATGTACCGCCCTTCCCCTGCGCTTCCTGCCTAAGCTGGCCCTTTTCAGCCACGCCTCAAGGAAGAAGCCATGTCTGACACCAATCCGCTGTTACAACCTTGGACTTTGCCACCGTGGTCGGCGATACGCGCCGAGCATCTGGTTCCGGCGATCAACGCGATCATCAGCGCAAACCACCAGGTCATTACGCAAGTGATCGCCAGCCAGACCGAACATCCGGGTTGGGACGATCTGGTAGTGGCCGTCGATGAGGCCGAAGCGCGCCTGGATGAAACCATGGCCATTATCGAAACCCTCTCGAGCGTCAAACCCGACGACACCGACTGGCTCAGGGAAAGCGCCTTGTGCAGCCTCGCAGCGGACCAATACCGCGCCGACAAGGCCGCCAATCTGGCGCTGTACCGTACCTATCAACGGCTGGCGAACAGCTCGATTACCGCCAGTTTCGATGATCAGCGCAAAGCCTCGCTGGCGAAGATTCTGCGCAAATTTCGCCTGTCCGGGAGCGAACTGCAGCGTGCTCAACAGCAAACGCTTGCGCGCCTGAATCACGACATCCGGCAGCTGGAGCAACTGTTCCTGAGCAACCTGGAACTGGCCGACGCCGCATGGAGCAAACGCATTGCCGACGTCACGCAGCTTGAAGGTCTGTCTGCTGCGGTGCAGGCGCGTCTGGCCCGCAATGCAAAACAGGCAGGATTCGACGGCTGGCTGCTGACGCTGGATCGAAACACCTACCAGCACGTCATGACTCACTCGCAAAACAGGGCACTGCGCGAAGAATATTACTTGGCGTGGTTCAGCCGCGCCTCCGACCAGGGCCCCCAAGCGAACAAAACCGACAACCATCCGGTCCTGACGGTGTTGGTCGGCCTGCGACACGAAAAAGCCCGGTTACTCGGATTCGAAAACTTCGTCCAGTTTCGCCTCGAAAACCGCATGGCCGCCTCACCCGAACAAGTCGACGCCTTTGTCCGCCAGCAAGTGGCATCAAATACGCCGGCCTTGCAGCGCGATGCCCAGGCCCTGAAGGCGTTCGCGCTCACCCAGGGGATTGCACCAATCCAGCCATGGGATGAAGACTTCCTCGCCGAGCAGTTACGCCTGCGGCAATTGAATGGCGCACTCAAAAGCTTGCGTGAGTACTTCCCGCTCGATGGCACGCTACGTCGGCTCTGTCTATTCAGCGAGCACATGTTCGGCGTCAAGATCGTCGAACAGACAGCGGTCAGCCACTGGCATGAAAGCGTGCGGTTACTGGAGGTACGCGAGTACGAGCAAGTGATCGGGTATATCTACATTGACCCCTATCACCACGAAGAATCGACCGACTATGCCTTCACCTCGGCCTTGCGCGTTCGCCGCATCAATGCCGAAGGGCGCCCATCGCTGCCGATTGCCAGCCTTCACAGTAACTTCCCGCCTGCCACCAAGGACCATCCGTGCCTGCTGTCCCACGAAAACCTGCGGGTGCTGTTCCACGAGTTCGGGCATTGCCTGCAACATGTTTTCACGCGATCCCCGCATCGCAACCTTTCGGGGATTTCGCAAATGGCCCGCGATACTGCCGAGTTCGCCGGGCAGTTGTTCGAACACTGGTGCCTGTCATCGGAGTTTCTGGTGTGGCTAGGCGCCCATTACCAGAGCGGCGAGCGACTGACGAAGACACGGGTCGAGACTGCGCTGGCCGCCATCAACGCCCACACCAGCCGGACCACCGCCATGTTGCTGATGACGGCGTTATTTGATTTGGAGCTGCATCGAAGTCATGGCGATGGCCGCAGCATCCAGCAGGTTTTCGAAGATGTGCAACGTGACATCCCCCACCTGCAACTGTCGGGTTATCACCGCCTCGCCTATAGCTTTGATTACCTGGTGACCGGCTACGCGGCATCGGTCTACGCCTACAAATGGTCGGGCGTGCTGGCGAGCGAGGTGTTCAAACGGTTTCAGCGCGACGGTGTGTTCGCCCCGCAGACAGGGCGGGATTTTCGCGAGGCGTTCTTTGCGCCCGGCGACTCCCGCTCATTGCTCAAGGCAGCGCATGGGTTTCTTGGCGAGCCTGTTACCGCACAGCTCTTTGCCGCCGATACGCCCGCGGTTACTTCAGGTTGACCGACTGGAACCAGCTCTTCATCGAGCAGGTGGCAAAGGCACTGGTGCTGCAATCGCCATTGGCCAGAGCGGTACGCAGTTTGTCGACATCGGCTTGCATCACATAGCGCACGCCATCCTTGAAATGGCCGCTTTCACCAAACCCGCCCTGAGTCATCTCGTCCAGCGCGTCTTCCTTGCTCCAGCCCTGCACCACGATCCGGTACATCGCCGCCATCAGGCCGGTACGGTCGGAACCGTGCTTGCAATGCATCAACACCGGACCATTGGCTTCGGCAGCCTGAATCGCGCGCAGGGTCTTGAGCACATCGGCGTCATCGACATGGTTGGTGCGATAAGGCAGTTGCACCTGATTGATGCCTGGCTCGGACAACCAGCGGCTGTCGGCTTCCGGCAGGAAGTTGATCACCGTCGCCACTTTGAGGTTCTTCAACAACGGCACCGCACCGCCATCCGGCAAGGCGCTGCGGTAGAGGGTTGGCGACATCTGGAACAGGTTGTACTGCACTTCAACCGGTTGCGCCCATTCAGGGGGACGCGATGTTGCAGCGGCGTCAGCCTGGGCCGGCATCAAGTGCAGCAGGGCAACAAGCGACAAACACAAAGCAGGGAAAAGGCGCACTCGGGACATGCTGGGCTGACCGTATCGGGATTCATCAATGAAAGGCCTTGCAGCGTCTACGTACGACGGTCAAAGCCCTGTGAGGCTCTTGTCAAAGAATCGTGAATCCGTGCGATTTCATTGAGCGTCGCGGAAAAAACCGCGGTTTTTTCCGCTGAATCGGTTAATCCCGATGATTAGCCTGCTACCATTTGTCACACGATGTTGCAGGCGTCCCCCTTTTACCGGTCACACGGGCTTCACGCCGCGACGAAAAATGCTCAAGCCGTTCGCAGAAACGGACAACCATCAATGCCTGATGAGGTGCACCCCCATGTCTGATGCAAATCGAGACAACCCGCGGCGTGAGTTCTTGCGCAAATCCCTGACCCTGATTCCCGTGGTCACCCTCGCCGGTAGCGGCCTGGGCAGCAGCGTTTTGCAAGCGGCGCCTGAAGTTACCCCGGCGGCGCCCGCGGCAGCTCCGGCGAATGCCGAGGCCGGCGCTTACCAGCCGAGCTATTTCACCGCCGAGGAATGGGCGTTCATCAACGCCGCCGTGGCGCAATTGATCCCCAACGACGATCAAGGCCCGGGTGCCCTCGAAGCCGGCGTGCCGGAATACATCGACCGCCAGATGAACACCCCGTACGCCGCCGGTGCCCTGTGGTACATGCAGGGTCCGTTCAACGCCGACGCCGCGCCGGAGATGGGCTGGCAGAGCAAACTGGTGCCCAAAGACATCTATCGCCTCGGCATCGCCGCCACGGATCAGTGGGCAAAATCCCTAAACGGTAAAACATTTGCCGAGCAAGACAGCGCTACCCGAGACGACTTGCTCAAGCAACTCGAAGCCGGCAAGCCGCAGTTCGATGCGGTTCCGGCGAAGATTTTCTTCAGTCTGCTGCTGCAAAACACCAAGGAAGGGTTCTTCTGCGACCCGATCCACGGCGGCAATAAAGGCATGGTCGGCTGGACCATGATCGGCTTCCCCGGCGCCCGCGCCGATTTCATGGATTGGGTGGAACGCAACGAGCAATACCCCTTCCCGGCAGTTTCGATTCGCGGCGAGAGGGCCTAAGCATGGCAACGGTAATGAAGAAGGTCGACGCGGTGATCGTCGGTTTTGGCTGGACTGGCGCGATCATGGCCAAGGAGCTGACCGAAGCGGGGCTCAACGTGCTGGCGCTGGAGCGCGGGCCGATGCAGGACACCTACCCCGACGGCAACTATCCGCAGGTGATCGACGAACTCACCTACAGCGTGCGCAAAAAACTCTTTCAGGACATCTCCAAAGAGACGGTCACCATCCGCCACAGCGTCAACGACATCGCCCTGCCCAACCGCCAGCTCGGCGCGTTCCTGCCGGGTAATGGCGTCGGGGGCGCCGGTCTGCACTGGTCGGGCGTGCATTTTCGCGTCGATCCGATCGAGCTGCGCATGCGCAGCCATTACGAAGAGCGCTACGGCAAGAGCTTTATCCCCAAGGACATGACCATCCAGGACTTCGGCGTCAGCTATGAAGAGCTGGAGCCGTTCTTCGATTTCGCCGAGAAAGTCTTCGGCACCTCCGGCCAGGCCTGGACCGTGAAGGGCCAACTGGTCGGTCAGGGCAAGGGCGGCAACCCTTATGCGCCGGATCGCTCCAATCCGTTCCCGCTGCAAGCGCAGAAAAACACGGTGTCCGCACAGCTGTTCGGCAAAGCGGCGACAGAGGTCGGTTACAAACCCTACAACCTGCCGTCGGCGAATACTTCAGGGCCGTACACCAATCCCTACGGCGCACAGATGGGGCCGTGCAACTTCTGCGGTTTCTGCAGCGGTTATGTTTGCTACATGTATTCCAAGGCCTCGCCGAACGTGAACATTCTGCCGGCGCTAAAGCCGTTGCCGAATTTCGAACTGCGGCCTAACTCACATGTGCTGCGGGTCAACCTCGACAGCACCAAGTCCAAGGCCACCGGCGTGACTTACATCGACGGCCAGGGCCGCGAGATCGAGCAACCGGCGGATCTGGTGATCCTCGGCGCCTTCCAGCTGCACAACGTGCGCCTGATGCTGCTGTCGGGCATCGGCAAGCCTTACGACCCGATCAGCGGCGAAGGCGTGGTCGGGCGCAACTTCGCCTACCAGAACATGGCGACCATCAAGGCGTTCTTCGACAAGGACACCCACACCAACAACTTCATCGGTGCCGGCGGCAACGGCGTGGCGCTGGATGACTTCAACGCCGACAACTTCGACCACGGGCCGCACGGCTTCGTCGGCGGCTCGCCGATGTGGGTCAACCAGGCCGGCAGCCGGCCGATTGCCGGTACTTCGAACCCGCCGGGCACACCGGCCTGGGGCAGCGCGTGGAAACGTGCGACCGCCGATTACTACACCCACCAGGTGTCGATGGACGCCCACGGCGCGCATCAGTCCTACCGCGGCAACTACCTCGATCTGGATCCGGTGTACCGCGATGCCTACGGCTTGCCGCTGCTGCGCATGACCTTCGACTGGCAGGAAAACGACATCAAGATGAACCGCTTCATGGTCGAGAAAATGGGCAAGGTCGCCCAAGCCATGGGCCCGAAAGCCATCGCGGTGATCAGCAAACAGGTCGGTGATCACTTCAACACCGCGGCTTACCAGACCACCCACCTCAACGGTGGCGCGATCATGGGCACCGATCCGAAGAAAAGCGCCCTGAACCGCTACTTGCAGAGCTGGGACGTGCACAACGTGTTTGTGCCGGGCGCGTCGGCATTCCCGCAAGGGCTGGGCTACAACCCGACCGGACTGGTGGCGGCGTTGACCTACTGGTCAGCGAAGGCGATCCGCGAGCAGTACCTGAAAAACCCCGGCCCGCTGGTTCAGGCATAAGGAGCGATGACCATGAAAAACCTCGTTATCGCCACCCTGGCGCTGCTCGGCAGCGCAGCTGTAACCGCTGCCGACGTCGATCCTGCGTTGATCAAACAAGGCGAATACCTCGCCCGTGCGGGCGACTGCGTGGCCTGCCATACCGCCAAGGGCGGCAAGCCGTTCGCTGGCGGCCTGCCGATGGAAACCCCGATCGGCACGATTTACTCGACCAACATCACCCCCGACCAAACCGGCGTCGGTGATTACAGCTTCGAGGACTTCGACAAGGCCGTGCGCCATGGTGTCGCGAAAAACGGCAGTACGTTGTACCCGGCCATGCCGTTTCCGTCCTACGCCCGCGTCAGTGAAGGCGACATGCAGGCGTTGTACGCCTACTTCATGCACGGCGTCGAACCGGTCGCGCAGGAGAACAAGGCCAGCGACATTCCATGGCCGCTGAGCATGCGCTGGCCGTTGATGGGCTGGCGCTGGATGTTTGCGCCGAAAGTCGAGGACTACAAAGCAACCTCGGACGATCCAGTCATCGACCGTGGCGCCTATCTGGTCGAAGGCCTCGGCCATTGCGGCGCCTGCCATACGCCACGGGCCCTGACCATGCAGGAAAAATCCCTGAGCGCCACCGACGGCAAAAACTTCCTCGCCGGCAGTGCGCCGCTGGAAGGCTGGATCGCCAAGAGCCTGCGCGGTGATCACAAGGACGGTCTCGGCAGCTGGAGCGAAGCGCAACTGGTGCAGTTCCTCAAGACCGGGCGCAGCGACCGCAGCGCGGTGTTCGGCGGCATGAGCGACGTGGTGACCCACAGCATGCAATACATGACCGACGCCGACCTGACCGCGATTGCTCGCTACCTCAAGTCGTTGCCGGCCAATGATCCTGCCGATCAGCCGCACCAGTACGACGAAAAAGCGGCCAAGGCTCTATGGAACGGTGACGACAGCCAACGCGGCGCAGCGGTGTACATCGACAACTGCGCGGCCTGCCACCGTACCGACGGCCATGGCTATACCCGGGTGTTCCCGGCGCTGGCCGGCAATCCGGTGCTGCAATCGGAAGACCCGACGTCGCTGATCCACATCGTGCTCAAGGGCGGCACCCTGCCGGCCACCCACACGGCGCCGTCGACCTTCACCATGCCGGGTTTCGCCTGGCGCTTGTCGGATCAGGAAGTAGCCGATGTGGTGAGTTTTATTCGCGGCAGTTGGGGTAACAAGGGCGCGCCGGTCAAGGCTGACGACGTCGCGAGCCTGCGCAAGAACGATATGCAGACGACTTCCAAGGATGATTTGGGGCAAGTCACCACGCATAACTGACGGCTGCGATTGATACGCCGCTGGCACGGTGCGACTTTTCGTGCGGTGTCAGCGGCCGATCAACGCTTGGACTGAAAGCCTTTGAACTGCGCAAATGCATCGGCCAGCTGCAGGTAAAGCTTCTCGTCGTATGTGTCGATGTCGCCATCGCCGTGAGCCTCGACGGCGTCTTCGGAGATCACGTCATAACGACCATTGGCCTGCGACGACGAAGCATAGAGCGAATAGTCGTAATCCATCATTTCGGTCGCGTCTTCATCGTAGTGATAAAACGCGATTTCCGGACTTTCATCTCCGTCCATATCCGAGATTTCCAGCAGTATTCTGATAGCCATGAATAAAATCCCTCAGACTTGAATCCGTGCTTGAGATTAGAGTTGGGGATAATTCCAGTCTACTGTCAGAGTTGACAGGGTGTATAACCACTCAGTCAGTCACGTTGTTCCATCCGTGCTGTAAATGCATACACCTGTCAAGTCTGACAGTAGACGCTCGCATTTACGTTACCTAATGTGCAAAGGGACATGGATTCAGGTCCTTAATGTTGCGCTGGCAGGGAGCACACAGACATGAGCTACTCACTGTTATATGAGTTCAGAGACACGGATGGGAACGGCACAGCTGAAGCGGTCATTTCCCGCTACAACAATGCTGATGCTGTTAATTCATTGCCCGACATCGTCGTCACAGCGTACGCCAATATCGCCAACGGGAAATATGACACGGTAAGTGGAGTCGACGACGTTGAGGGCGACGGCGACACTGATGAGGATGACGACTCCTATTACACCCTGGCAGGCGACCTCGCCTCTGCGATTGTCGGCTTGAGTACCGTCGGTGCGGGACGTCTTTACAGTTGCATGCTTATCTCATTTGCAGACAACGCCTCAGGGGGCAAACTTGCCGACGTCAATATTGGCTTGTTTAATGTCGCAAACTCCGATTTGACTCGCCCGGATTCAGTCGTGACCGTCACGGGTTATGACAAGGGGTTGTATAAAAAAGTGATGGGGTCGACGGACGCTGACGGTGATAACGATATTGATCTGGACGATGAGTTTATTTTCAGAAAAATCGCGGGTTCCTTTGCATCAATGAGGGACTTTAAAATTTGAAATAATCACTCACATGGTTGCTACCGTTTTGACCAATCACTGTCCGACAAAAACCTGCAGGCGTAAATCATGCAGGTTTTTTTGCATTTGTCGCCGTGTGCGTTACGGATTAACGATACTCGCATAAGCCTTGGCCAATGCCACTAACTTGGCCTTGTCATCACTATCTATATCACCGTCGCCGTCTACATCTTTTTTGTCCGTGCGAATGGTGAAGGACTTGCCTTGATCGCTGGACACCGCGACCACGTAGATCGAATCGACAAGAGCTTCGGTCGACAACTCCTCCTCGGCATTCCAGCCCAGTTCCTTGCGGGCAAGTTGCATCGAAACAATGGTATTGGGTTCCGATTGGCTCGGCAGCAACATTTGTAGGAATACACCACGCTGATTAAGAAACGACATAAATCAAATCCTTTTAGAGTTTATATACAGGCATCAGTGCCGGTAAGTTTCGGAGGCTATAGTTGATAACTTTCCTTCACAACCCAACATATGTTTCGTGGGTTTTCTCTTGTTCCAGTTATTTATATGAACAACCCAGCACATGGCAGACCTGAACCGTGCCCGTATTCCTTGGCCGAACGGTACTGGATCGTTAAGGGCGTAACCTTGTACTGTATGTATGTACAGATTTGAGGTTCGCGCAATGATCAACCCTCTCCCCCCGCGCGGTCGCGGCACCGCGACCAATCCGCACAACCGCTTTGCGCCGAACCGTTCGGTGGCCGAGGATGACGGCTGGTATCAGGAAGTGCCCGAAACGCAGAACACCGAGGTGATGATCGAAACCGCGAAAACCATCATCACCCGCAACACCTCGCCGGACCTGCCCTTCGACCGCTCGATCAACCCCTACCGAGGCTGCGAGCATGGCTGCATCTATTGCTACGCGCGGCCCAGCCACGCCTATTGGGACATGTCGCCCGGGCTGGATTTCGAAACCAGGCTGATTGCCAAGACCAACGCCGCCCAAGTGCTGGAAGAACAGCTCGGGAAAAAAGGCTATCAATGCGCGCCGATCAACCTGGGCTCCAATACCGATCCGTATCAGCCGATCGAGCGCGAACACAAAATCACCCGCCAGACCCTCGAAGTGCTGCTGCGCTATCGGCATCCGGTGACCATCATCACCAAGGGTTCGCTGATCTTGCGCGACCTCGACCTGCTCACTGAACTGGCGCAGCAAAGGCTGGTGGCGGTGATGATCAGCCTGACCACACTGGACGACGAACTCAAACGCATCCTCGAACCCCGCGCCGCAGCGCCCAAGGCCCGGCTGCGGGCGATCCGGGTGATGCGCGACGCGGGGATTCCAGTGGGTGTGCTGTGTTCCCCAATGATTCCGATGATCAATGACAGTGAGATCGAAAGCCTGCTGACTGAGGCGCATGCGGCCGGCGCGCAGAGCGCTGCGTACATGATGCTGCGGCTGCCGCTGGAAGTGGCGCCGCTGTTCGAGGAATGGCTGCAGGCGCACTACCCGCAGCGGGCGGCCCATGTGCTGAGCCTGATCCGCCAGAGCCGTGGCGGTGAGCTCTACGACAGCCGTTTTGGCGCACGTATGCGCGGCGAAGGGGTGTTCGCCGACCTGCTGGCGCAGCGCTTTGCCAAAGCCATCAAGCGTTTAGGCATGAATCATCGCGAGGGCTACAACCTCGATTGCACAGCGTTCTGTCCGCCGGGACGCCAGATGTCGTTGATTTAGCAAATCCGTCGAGGTCGCAAACTCGCGTCTATCGAAGTCAGTAAAAAACGGGAACCCTTCGCAGAGCCTTTACGCGGGAACAAAGCCTGTATGAAGTCATACAGGCTTTGTTTTTATTCAAGGATTGATAATGGCGCTATAAGCCTTGGCCAAGGCGATCAACTTTGCCCGATCATGACGGTCGATATCACCATCGCCGTCTACATCTTTAAGCCCGCCAATTTTAAACGTTTTGCCTTTATCGGACGATATTGCAACCACGACCTTTGAATCAACAAGCATCTCGGATACCAGTCCGGTCGCTGGATCAGTCACTGCTTTCTTAGTTGAAAAGCGCATTTCCACTAGAATTTCGCTTCGAGGGACATTTATTTCGACCCTCTCTAAAAAAACCCCTCGAACACTGTCTGGACGTACAATTGATGTCATAAAAAATCCCTTTCAAGTTTGTTTGCCTAATGACTTCCATGGCTCTTCGGATAATACGCACCGCTGTCAAAGTGGCAATCCACTATATGTTGCATCAAGTATCGTAGTTTTAATCGGCAACTGTTCGCGCGCCCCAATCCCTGAGTACCCCTGGCGCAGCAGCCAAGGTGAGGTGCCGGCGGCGAGCTCGCTGGCTCGAGGGCTTCGGGGTAAATCACACCGCCTTCTGTCCGCCGGGTCGCCAGATGTCGTTGATTTAGCGACAATTAGTCGATGGTTGATGGGTTGGAATCCTTCCGCCGGAACAGGCCAGTCACGTTTTTCGTGACCTGGAACACACGTTCTAGAGCGCTTGATTCAGTTTGAGTTAAGTTTCGGCGGCTACCTTGTTCATCGAGTGACTGACGGGTCGGGATGACCCGGATGTTTTAAACAGCCACTGGCTTCATACCGGAATACACGGGAACGACTCCCCGAATCCGCCAAAGAGGATGAATCATGAGTGACAAGGATAAACAGCCTTTGGCTGCGTCGGCGCAAGCCGTCCCTGGGGCGGAATCCGCCGATGCAGCGCTGCGAACGATCGTTGACGGCTTTTTGCATTTTCATCATGAGGTCTTCCCGCAGCAGGAAGAACTCTTCAAGAAACTCGCCACGGCGCAATCGCCCCGGGCAATGTTCATCACCTGCGCCGACTCGCGCATCGTCCCTGAGCTGATCACCCAGAGCTCCCCGGGTGATCTGTTCGTGACCCGTAACGTCGGCAACGTCGTGCCGCCTTACGGCCAGATGAACGGCGGCGTTTCCACCGCAATCGAGTACGCGGTGCTGGCGCTGGGCGTGCAGCACATCATCATCTGCGGCCATTCCGATTGCGGCGCCATGCGTGCGGTGCTCAACCCGGACAGCCTGGAAAAAATGCCGACGGTCAAAGCCTGGCTGCGCCACGCCGAAGTCGCGAAAACCATGGTGCACGACAACTGTCACTGCGCCGACGAAAAAGAAAGCATGCCGATCCTCACCGAGGAAAACGTCATCGCCCAACTGCAGCACTTGCGTACCCATCCTTCGGTAGCCTCGCGCATGGCGAACGGTCATCTGTTCATCCATGGCTGGGTCTACAACATCGAAACCAGCGAAATCAAAGCTTACGACGCGGATCAGGGACGTTTCCTGCCGCTCGATGGCAGCCACCCGATTCCGGTGGCGACGCCCAAAGCGCGCTTCTAAATCTTCCTAAAAATCTGTGTGGTTTGACGCCGGCCGCTGTTTCAGCGGCCTGGCCTCGCCACGCCTGAAGAAAGCTTCGGGAGAATCACCATGCGTGCTGCTCAATTGAAAGCGGTTCTGCCACGGGAGCTGTTGGCTTCGGTGGTTGTGTTCCTGGTCGCCCTGCCGTTGTGCATGGGTATCGCAATTGCTTCCGGGTTGCCGCCGGCCAAAGGTCTGATCACCGGGATCATCGGCGGTCTGGTGGTGGGTTGGCTGGCGGGTTCGCCGTTGCAGGTCAGCGGGCCGGCGGCGGGTCTGGCGGTGCTGGTGTTCGAACTGGTGCGTCAGCACGGTATCGAGATGCTCGGGCCGATTCTGCTGCTCGCAGGTTTCCTGCAACTGGTGGCCGGTCGCCTGAAGCTCGGTTGCTGGTTCCGGGTCACGGCGCCAGCGGTGGTGTACGGCATGCTCGCCGGGATCGGGGTGCTGATTGTGCTCTCACAGGTGCATGTGATGCTCGACGCCAAGCCGCAACCTTCCGGTCTGGATAACCTGACGGCCTTCCCCGGCGCGGTGGCGCAAGCCTTGCCGTCGTTTGGCTGGCAGGCCGGGTTACTCGGGCTGGCGACCATTGCGGTGATGTGGCTGTGGGAGAAATTCCGTCCGCACTCGCTGCGGTTTATTCCCGGCGCGTTGCTCGGCGTAGGTCTGGCCACGGGCGCCAGCCTGCTGCTGGCGTTGCCGGTGAAACGGGTCGAGGTGCCAGAGAATCTGGCCGAAGCCATCGACTGGCTGAAACCGGCGGACCTGCTCAGCCTGGCCGACCCGACGCTACTGATCGCGGCATTTGCCGTGGCATTTATCGCCAGTGCCGAAACCCTGCTGTCTGCGGCGGCAGTAGACCGCATGCACAGTGGCGTACGCTCTGACTTTGACCGTGAGCTGTCAGCGCAAGGTGTCGGCAACATGCTCTGCGGGCTGGTCGGTGCGCTGCCGATGACCGGGGTGATTGTGCGCAGTTCGGCCAACGTCCAGGCCGGCGCGACCACCCGTTATTCGACGATCTTTCATGGTCTGTGGCTGCTGGGGTTCGTGTTGTTGCTGTCGAGCGTGCTGCAAAGCATTCCGGTGGCGAGTCTGGCCGGGGTGCTGGTCTACACCGGTTTCAAACTGGTCGACCTCAAGGCCTTTCGCGGTCTGGGCCGTTACGGGCGGATGCCGATGTTGACCTACGCCGCCACGGCGCTGGCGATCATCTTCACCGACCTGTTGACCGGGGTACTGATCGGTTTCGGTCTGACCCTGCTGAAACTGGCGTTCAAGGCTTCGCGCCTGAAGATCAGCCTGATCGACCTGCCGCAGGATGGCGAGATGGAGTTGCGCCTGGTGGGCGCGGCGACCTTCCTCAAGGTGCCAGCCTTGACCCAGGTGCTGGGCAGCATTCCCGAAGGTACGACGGTGCATGTACCGCTCAATAACCTGAGCTACATCGACCATTCGTGTCTGGAGTTGCTGGAAGAGTGGGGCCGGGCGAATGCGGCTAAGGGATCGAAGCTGTTGATCGAGTCGCGCGGGTTGAAGCGACGGCTTGAGGGGCGGGTTCGGACCAATACGGGTGTCGGCGCGACCGGCTGAATCTCCAGGTTGAACTCAAACCCTGCAGGAGTGAGCCTGCTCGCGATGGCGATCGTTTCAATCAACATCTCTGTTGACTGACCCATCGCCATCGCGAGCAGGCTCACTCCGACATTGGATTGTGCGTGGCTTACGCGGCCGGCTGATCCAGTTCCAGGCCCACGCCCAGGCGGCGGCCCATGCATGGCCAGCGCTTCCACGCAGCACCGGTATCCGGGCTGCTCAGCTTGTCGCGGTAAGCTTCGACCGATTCCAGCGCAAAGCTCTCGTCGTCGAGCATTTCGTCGATGGTGTGATGCACCACTTCGTCCAGTTGATTGGCAAATTCCTCACCGAGCAATTGGTGAGCAATCAGATTGGCGACCGTCATGTCCAGGGGGATCAGTGGCTGGCCGAGGTGCTTGATGTACAGGTCGTTGACCTCTTCGACAAAGCGGTGTGCCAGATAGGCTTCGCCCAGCAGGCTGTCCAGCCCCCCCGGCGGCTGGATAAAGTACTGCTCGGCGATTCTCAGCACCGGTTTGATCTGTGACTCGATTCCCGCTTCCCTGGCGACTTCATTGGCTGCATCCAGCATGTCTGGTACTTCGTCGATATAGGCGGTGACGAAGCTCGTCAACGCTTCTTCACGGTTAGCGTCCGGCAACTGGATGGCCGAATGCAGATGAGGCAACTTGGCTTCCAGCTGACGCTTGAGCCGTCCAGTTTGGTTTTCGGTTTGTCGGGCTTTTTGGATCTGCTCGCGCAATGCGGCGGTGTTCATGAAAACTCCAGGGTACAAGGCAATGAAATAGGGAAGACATAAGTTAGCTGGCTTACGAAAAATGCTAAGACGCATTTGTCATAATTATTTCATCCTTGATGCACCGGCGTTATATCGGTTCGCCACCACTCGTCTGCATCCTTCTCCATTCGTGCCCTCGAACGCAAGTACCCGCTGTTTCAGTTCATTTACGTCGGCACATTGCAAATTCCGCTCGCTGTCTATACTCGCCAGTGAATGGAGTTAGCTGATGACGCCCGACTGCACCCGCAGCAAGGCCCGGCGATTCAAGTTCGTAGTCTGATGCAGCCGCTCCCTTGCCGCAGGCGTTACGCCTCCGGGATAACAAGAACGATAAGGGGAACCCGCAATGATGCGACATCCACACGTCTGGATGGGCCTCCTGTTGTGGTCGATTTTCAGCCCGGCCAACGCGGCCTGGACTGTGAATATGGCGCCTGGAGCGACTGAGATCAGTCACGCAGTATTCGACCTGCACATGACCATTTTCTGGATCTGTGTGGTGATCGGAGTCATCGTCTTCGGCGCCATGTTCTGGTCGATGATGGTGCACCGCCGTTCAACCGGGCAGGTCGCCGCAAAATTCCACGAAAGTACCACCGTCGAAATTCTCTGGACCGTCGTGCCGCTGCTGATCCTGGTGGCGATGGCCGTTCCGGCAACCGCCACCCTGATCAAGATGTACGACACCAGTGAGCCGGACATTGATATCCAGATCACCGGTTATCAGTGGAAGTGGCACTACAAATACCTGGGCCAGGACGTCGAGTTCTTCAGCAACCTGGCCACGCCCGCCGAGCAGATCCACAACAAGGAAGCCAAGGGCGAGCACTACTTGCTTGAGGTCGACAAGCCATTGGTGCTGCCGACCGGGGCCAAGGTGCGCTTCCTCGTGACCTCCGCCGACGTGATCCACTCATGGTGGGTGCCGGCGTTCGCGGTCAAGCGCGATGCGATCCCGGGGTTTGTCAACGAAGCCTGGACCCGGATCGACAAGCCCGGCCTCTACCGTGGCCAGTGCGCCGAACTGTGCGGCAAGGATCACGGCTTCATGCCGATCGTGGTCGAGGTCAAAGAGAAGGCCGACTACGAGAAGTGGCTCGCCGAGCGCAAAGCCGAGGCCGCGCAGCTCAAGGAGCTGACCAGCAAGGAATGGACCCTCGACGAGCTTAAAGAGCGCGGCGACAAGGTCTATCACACCACCTGCGTGGCCTGTCACCAGGCCGAGGGCCAGGGCCTGCCGCCGATGTTCCCGGCGCTCAAGGGCTCGAAAATCGCCACCGGCCCGATCAAGGATCACCTGAGCATTGTCTTCCACGGCAAGCCCGGCACCGCAATGGCGGCGTTCGGCAAGCAGCTGTCGGAAGTCGATATCGCAGCGGTCGTGACCTACGAACGTAACGCCTGGGGCAACAACAAGGGCGACATGGTCACGCCAAAAGAAGTGCTGGAGCTGAAACAGGCGGAAAGCAAATGAACCGGTCTATCGCGTACGTCGTGAACCGGCCGGGGCAGCGCGCCCCGGCCCGCCCCACCCACTCACGTAAAGGAGACCGGCCATGAGCGCTGTCATTGATGACCACGGTCATGCCGACCACGCCCACGGCCCCGCCAAAGGCCTGATGCGCTGGGTGCTGACCACCAACCACAAGGACATTGGCACGCTGTACCTGTGGTTTGCGTTCCTGATGTTCCTGCTTGGCGGCTCGTTCGCCATGGTGATCCGCGCCGAGCTGTTCCAGCCCGGTTTGCAGATCGTCGAACCGGCATTCTTCAACCAGATGACCACCATGCACGGCCTGGTGATGGTCTTCGGTGCGGTGATGCCGGCGTTCGTCGGCCTCGCCAACTGGATGATCCCGCTGATGGTCGGCGCGCCGGACATGGCCCTGCCACGGATGAACAACTTCAGCTTCTGGTTGTTGCCGGCGGCGTTTCTGCTGCTGGTCTCGACCCTGTTCAGCCCCGGTGGCGGGCCGAACTTCGGCTGGACGTTCTACGCGCCACTGTCCACCACCTACGCGCCGGAAAGCGTGACGTTCTTCATCTTTGCCATCCACCTGATGGGGATCAGTTCGATCATGGGCGCGATCAACGTGATCGCCACCATCCTCAACCTGCGTGCCCCCGGCATGACCCTGATGAAAATGCCGCTGTTCGTCTGGACCTGGCTGATCACCGCGTTCCTGCTGATCGCGGTGATGCCGGTGCTGGCCGGGTGCGTGACGATGATGCTGATGGACATCCACTTCGGCACCAGTTTCTTCAGTGCCGCCGGTGGCGGTGACCCGGTGCTGTTCCAGCATGTGTTCTGGTTCTTCGGCCACCCCGAGGTGTACATCATGATCCTGCCGGCCTTCGGCGCCGTCAGCCAGATCATCCCGACCTTCTCGCGCAAGCCGCTGTTCGGCTACACCTCAATGGTCTATGCGACGGCGAGCATCGCGTTCCTGTCGTTCATCGTCTGGGCGCACCACATGTTCGTGGTCGGCATCCCGCTGGTGGGCGAGCTGTTCTTCATGTACGCAACCATGCTCATCGCCGTGCCGACCGGGGTGAAGGTGTTCAACTGGGCCAGCACCATGTGGCAGGGCTCGCTGACTTTCGAGACACCGATGCTGTTTGCCGTGGCGTTCGTGATCCTGTTCTCGATCGGCGGTTTTTCCGGGTTGATGCTGGCCATCGCCCCGGCGGACTTCCAGTACCAGGACACCTACTTCGTGGTCGCGCACTTCCACTACGTGCTGGTGCCCGGGGCGATCTTCGGGATCTTCGCCTCGGCCTACTACTGGCTGCCAAAGTGGACCGGGCACATGTACGACGAAACCCTCGGCAAGCTGCACTTCTGGCTGTCGTTCGTCGGCATGAACCTGACCTTCTTCCCGATGCACTTTGTGGGTCTGGCGGGGATGCCCCGGCGGATCCCGGACTACAACCTGCAGTTCGCCGACTTCAACATGGTCTCGTCGATCGGCGCGTTCATGTTCGGCGCCACGCAGATCTTCTTCCTGTTCATCGTGATCAAGACCATTCGCGGTGGCGTGCCAGCCCCGGCCAAACCGTGGGATGGTGCCGAAGGGCTGGAGTGGAGCGTGCCGTCGCCGGCGCCGTATCACACCTTTACTACGCCGCCGGAAGTGAAATGACTGTGGGAGCGAGCTTGCTCGCGAAGAACGATAACTCGGTTTCACTGAGAAACCGCAGCGCCTGCTTCGCGAGCAAGCTCGCTCCCACAGAGATTCAGGTGGAGGCTGAAAATCATGGCTGACTCGATCTCGCTGAAAAAACTCGTCACCCGCCTGCTCGGGGTCGTGGTGGCAATGTTTGTCTTCGGCTTTGCCCTGGTGCCGATCTACGACGTGATGTGCAAAGCCTTCGGCATCAATGGCAAGACCGCCGGGCAGTACGAGGGCGAGCAGGTGGTGGATAAGTCGCGCCAGGTGCGCGTGCAGTTTCTCTCGACCAACACCGCCGATATGCCATGGGACTTCTACCCGAAGCATGACGAACTCACCGCCAACCCCGGCGCGGTCAACGAGATGATTTTCATCGCGCGCAATCCCACCGACAAACCGATGAGTGCGCAAGCCGTGCCGAGCATCGCGCCGAGCAACGCCGCGGCGTATTTCCACAAGACCGAATGCTTTTGCTTTACCCAGCAGGTGCTGCAGCCCGGTCAGCAGATCGAGATGCCGGTGCGCTTCATTGTTGACCGCGACATGCCCAAGGATGTGAAGCACCTGACGCTGTCCTACACGCTGTTCGATATCACCGCCCGACATCCACCGGTGGCTGTAAACACTGGCGGTTGAGCGTGCCCGATAAGGAGAACAATAAATGGCAACTCATGAGCACTATTTCGTTCCGGCCCAAAGCAAATGGCCGATCATTGCCACGATCGGGATGTTGGTCACCGTGTACGGTCTGGCCGTCTGGTTCAACGATCTGAAGGCCGCGCGCCCCGAATCCCATGGCCCGCTGATCTTTTTTGTCGGTGGCCTGCTGGTCGCGTACATGCTGTTCGGCTGGTTCGGCACGGTGATCAAGGAAAGCCGCGCGGGACTTTACAGCGCCCAGCTGGATCGCTCGTTCCGCTGGGGCATGAGCTGGTTCATCTTCTCCGAGGTGATGTTCTTCATCGCCTTCTTCGGTGCGCTGTTTTACGTGCGACACATCTCCGGGCCAGCGCTCGGCGGTGAAGGCACCAAAGGCATCGCGCACATGCTGTGGCCGAACTTCCAGTTCACCTGGCCGCTGCTGCACACACCGGATCCGAAACTGTTCCCGCCACCGAAAGACATCATCAGCCCGTGGGGCCTGCCGCTGATCAACACAATTCTGCTGGTCAGCTCCAGCGTCACCATCACCATCGCCCACCATGCCTTGAAAAAGGGCCATCGCGGCGCGCTGAAAATCTGGCTGGCGATCACGGTATTGCTGGGCTGCGCGTTTCTCGGTTTCCAGGCTGAAGAATACATCCACGCCTATCACGAACTGGGCCTGACCCTCGGCTCGGGCATTTATGGCGCAACGTTCTTCATGCTCACCGGGTTCCACGGTGCGCACGTGACCATCGGCACGATCATTCTGTTCGTGATGCTGATGCGCATCATGAAGGGCCATTTCGACAACGAGCACCAGTTCGGTTTCGAAGCGGCGAGCTGGTACTGGCACTTCGTCGACGTGGTGTGGATCGGCTTGTTCATCTTCGTTTATGTGCTTTGACAACAGCCGCAAGCGGCAAGCGGCAAGCCTCAAGCTCAAAGCGGTAGAGCTTCTAACTTGTAGCTTGTAGCTGACCGCTTGCAGCTACCACGTAACGTGGGACACCAGTTGGCCGCTGTAAAAGCCCCAGGCGATCAAGCCGACGGTGATGGCGGCCAATGCCACCCGAACACTCAAGGCGATGACCAGGCGATTCGAGCTGCTGTCGTCCTTGACCAGGAAAAACAGGCCGCTGAACAGGCTGATCACCGTGGCAATCAGCAGCACGACAATGGCTGCTTTGAGCATGGGAAGACTCCGGGGGACAGGCGATGCAGTTGAGTATAGCGATCGCGACGACTGACTTTGTGGCGCGGCCATGAAGCGCTTTCACCCGGGCGTGATACCGACCGTGGTGGTGGCGCTGTTGCTGCCGCTGCTGGTGTCGCTGGGCTTCTGGCAACTGGGCCGGGGTGCGGAGAAAACCGCCCTGCTCGCCAGTTACGCCGAACGCCGCGCCGCCGCGCCGATGGCCAGCAGCGAATTGCTGCACAGCACCGACCCGGCCTATCGCCGGGTGCATCTTTACGGCCAGTTCGATGGTGGCCACAGCCTGCTACTCGACAACCGTCAGCGCAACGGCAAGGTCGGCATCGAGCTGCTGCAACCGTTTCAGGACCGCGCCACGGGTCTTTGGCTACTGGTCAATCGTGGCTGGCTGCCGTGGCCCGATCGCCGCGTCCCTCCGCAATTCACCACCCCGGCCGACGCACTGAGTCTCGATGCCTGGGTCTACGTCGCCCCCGGCGCGGCCTTCCAGTTGCACGCCGACCCGGCCAGCAGCACCTGGCCGCAAACCATCACCGCCGTCGAGCCGGCCAGGCTGTGGAAAACCCTCGACCGCGACGGTTTCGGCTACGAACTGCGCGCCGAACCCGGCCCTGCCAGCTATGAGGCCGACTGGCCGGTGGTCGCCATGGGCCCGGAAAAACACCTCGGTTACGCCGTGCAATGGTTTGCCATGGCCACCGCCCTGCTCGGTCTCTACATCTACCTTGGATTGCACAACGCAAAGGAGAAACACCATGGGAACGGCCATGAATCCACCCAGCATGTCTGAGGCAAAAACCCCGGCCAGCCGTCGTCGTGGACGGGTCCAGCTGCTGCTGATTCTGCTCGGCGTGATCGGCCCGATGATCCTCGCCACCGGCATGTACAAATTGCAATTCTGGGTGCCGGACGGGCGCAGCTACCACGGCGAACTGATCGGCAACGGCCAGTCCCGCGCCGACCTCGGTGTGCAGGCCGATGAACAGCGCTGGCAGATGCTGGTGACCGCACCCAGGGACTGCGCGGTCGATTGCCAGCAACTGGTGTACCTCGCCCGGCAGATCCAGATCGGCCTCGGCCGCGATGCCGGACGCGCCAGCCACGCCCTCGCCGCCGCGCAACCACTGGGCGCCGAGTACGAAGCCAAGCTGAACCGCGAATACCCACAGCTGCAACGCTACCCGCTGGACGCCGCCACCTTCAGCAAGACCACCGGCGACAAGGCCACGTCGCAGCTGTGGATCATCGACCCGCACGGCAACCTCGTGCTGCGCTACGACCCGAGCGTGAAGGGCAAGGACTTGCTCAACGACCTGCGCCACCTGCTGAAACTGTCGAACATCGGATAAGGGCATCGTCATGGCCAAACCTGGATTTCGCCTCGCGCTGTTTGCCACCCTGCTGGCACTGATCGTCGTGCTGCTCGGCGCCTACACCCGCCTGACCCACGCCGGCCTCGGCTGTCCGGACTGGCCGGGCTGTTACGGTTTTATCAGCGTGCCGAAAAGCGAAGCCCAACTGGCCCATGCCGAACTGCATTACCCCGACTCGCCGGTGGTGGCGCACAAGGGCTGGAACGAGATGATCCACCGCTACTTCGCCGGAACCCTCGGCCTGCTGATTTCGATTCTGGCCGGACGCGCCTGGGTCAATCGCCGGCATCCGGGGCAGCCGCTGAAGCTGCCGCTGTTTCTGCTGGCGGTGGTGTTCGCCCAGGCAGCGTTCGGCATGTGGACGGTGACGCTCAAACTCTGGCCGCAAGTGGTCACCGGGCATTTGCTCGGCGGTTTTGCGACATTGAGCCTGCTGTTCCTGCTGACCTTGAGACTCTCCGGCGTGCTGCCGGCGCTGACCGTGCCCAGGCGTTTGCAGTATTGGGCGACGGCGGGACTGTTGCTGGTGATCGGCCAGATCGCGCTGGGCGGCTGGGTCAGTTCCAACTACGCGGCGGTGGCCTGCATCGACTTTCCGACCTGCCACGGTCAATGGCTGCCGCCCGCTGATTTTGCCAACGGCTTTCACCTGACCCAGCACATCGGCCCGAATTACCTCGGCGGCCAGCTCGACAGCGATGCGCGCACGGCAATCCACCTGACCCACCGCATCGGCGCGTTGCTGGTGACGCTGGTGCTGCTCGGGCTGGCCTGGCAACTCAGAGCCGTCGGCATGACCCGGCTCGCCGGGCTGGTGCTGGTCGCCCTCGGCGCACAAATCACCCTCGGCATCAGCAATGTGCTGTTCCATCTGCCGCTGCCGGTGGCGGTGGCGCACAACGCCGGCGGTGCGGCGCTGCTGCTGACGATGGTGCTGGTCAATTACCACGCACGGACCAGTCTGGTTCGGGTCAAACAGCCGGTGCTCGCACGCTGGCGCCTCAGCCCGCGTAAACACGTGGCGGCGCCCATCACGATAAAAGGAGAAACGCCATGGCGCTTCTGATCGGCGAACGTCCCGCGCAAGCGCTGTGGCGTGACTATCTGGAGCTGACCAAACCGAAAGTGGTGGTGCTGATGCTCATCACCTCTCTGGTCGGCATGTTCCTCGCGACCCGTGCCGGGGTGCCGTGGACCGTGCTGGTGTTCGGTAACCTCGGGATCGCCCTGTGTGCCGGCGGTGCGGCGGCGGTCAACCATGTGGTGGACCGGCGCATCGACGCGGTGATGGCGCGCACCCACAAGCGGCCATTGGCTGAAGGCCGGGTGTCGCCGGCTGCGGCACTGACCTTTGCCTTGGTCCTGGCGCTGCTCGGCCAGGCCTTGTTGCTGACCTTCACCAACCCGCTGACTGCCTGGCTGACCCTCGCCTCCCTGCTCGGCTACGCGGTGATCTACACCGGTTTCCTCAAGCGCGCGACGCCGCAGAACATCGTCATCGGCGGCCTCGCCGGCGCCGCCCCGCCACTGCTTGGCTGGACCGCCGCCACCGGTCATGTCAGCGCCGAACCGTTGCTGCTGGTGCTGATCATCTTCGCCTGGACCCCGCCGCACTTCTGGGCGCTGGCGATCCATCGTAAAGAGGAATACGCCAAGGCCGACATCCCGATGCTGCCGGTGACCCACGGCGAGCATTACACCAAAGTGCACATTCTGCTCTACACCTTTGCGCTGCTGGCGGTGAGTCTGCTGCCGTACGTGATCCACATGAGCGGCGTGCTGTATCTGCTGTGCGCCCTCGCGCTGGGCGCAAGGTTTCTGCAATGGGCCGTGGTGCTGTACCGTGGCACTCGGCCGCACGCGGCGATCAACACCTTCAAGTACTCTATTTATTACTTGTTCCTGTTGTTCATCGCCCTGCTCGTAGACCACTACTTACTGTTGAACTTATGACTCGAACCCAGAAAACCGTCTTCATCCTCGTCGCCGTGATCGCGCTGATCCTGGGACTTACCGTCAACAAAGTGCTGAGTGGCAAGGGCCAGGGCGACCCCACTGCGCTGATCGACGCCGGCATCATCCTGCTGCCGCAGAGCCGCACCCTGCCGGGCGTGACCATGACCAATCAGGATGGCCAACCGGTCGCCATCGACGAATTGAAAGGCAAGTGGAGCCTGCTGTTCTTCGGCTACACCTTCTGCCCGGACATCTGCCCGACCACCCTCGCCCAACTGCGCCAGATCAAGAGCGAGTTGCCCAAAGACGCTGTGGACAAGTTGCAGATCGTACTGGTCAGCGTTGACCCGAACCGCGATAACCCGCAGCAGTTGAAGCAGTACCTGGGCTACTTCGATCCGCAGTTCATCGGCCTGACGCCGAAGTCGATCGAAGAGCTGCAGAAGGTCGCCAATGCGGTGAGCATTCCGTTTATTCCGGCCGATACCAGCAAGCCGAACTACACCGTGGATCACAGCGGCAACCTGGCGGTGATCGGGCCGGACGGGACGCAGCGCGGGTTTATTCGGGCGCCGTTGAACAACGCCAAACTGGTCGCGCAGTTGCCGGTGATGCTCAACCGCAAATAAACGCCGAAGAGCGAAAAGCCCCTCACCCTAACCCTCTCCCGGAGGGAGAGGGAACTGACCGAGGTGTTTGTTCGAGTTGCGCCGGCCTGCAATTGTGAGTCGAACTCAGGCTCGAAGAGCTTGAAGATCGGCCCCCTCTCCCTCTGGGCGGTCCGACGTTTCGGGAGGGCTGGGGTGAGGGGAAGCTTCACAGCAGGTCCAAAGCCAGACACAAAAAAGGGGACGCTCATGGCGTCCCCTTTTTCGTTGCAGCAATCTAAATCAGAACGCCGGCAATACCGCGCCTTTGTACTTCTCGGTAATGAACTTCTTCACTTCCGGGCTATGCAGGGCAGCCGCCAGTTTCTGCATCGCGTCGCTGTCCTTGTTGTCCGCACGGGACACCAGGATGTTCACGTAAGGCGAGTCGTTGCCTTCGATCACCAGCGCATCCTTGGATGGATCGAGCTTGGCTTCCAGCGCGTAGTTGGTGTTGATCAGCGCCAGATCGACCTGGGTCAGCACGCGCGGGATGGTCGCGGCTTCCAGTTCACGGATCTTCAGGTCTTTCGGGTTCTCGGCGATGTCTTTGACAGTCGACAGAATGTTCTTCGAATCCTTCAGCTTGATCACGCCCGCCTTGTCCAGCAGCAACAGCGCACGGCCGCCGTTGGTGGCGTCGTTCGGGATTACCACGTTGGCGCCGCTTGGCAGTTCATCAAGCTTCTTGTACTTGTTCGAGTACGCACCCAATGGCTCCAGGTGCACGCCGGTCACAGCAACCAGGCTGGTGCCCTTGGCCTTGTTGAACTCGTCGAGGTACGGCTGGTGCTGGAAGAAGTTAGCGTCCAGACGCTTTTCGGCGACCTGTACGTTGGGCTGAATGTAGTCGGTGAACACCTTGACCTTCAGATCCACGCCTTCTTTGGCCAGCGCCGGTTTCACGAACTCGAGGATTTCCGCGTGCGGCACCGGGGTGGCGGCAACGGTCAGGGTTTCTGCAGCGTGGGCCGAAAAAGCGGCTACGGCAGCGAAAGCAGCGATCAGTTTTTTCATTCAGCTAACTCCTTTTCAAAGCGCCCGTGTGGCGCCTGCCAGCGAATGGCCGGCTCATCTCTTGATTTACAAAAAACCGGTTATTTGCGCGAAAAATGCACGACCAGTCGATCACCGACCATTTGCAGCACTTGCACCAGAATCAGCAGCAACACCACGGTGACGATCATCACGTCAGTCTGGAAACGCTGGTAGCCGAAACGGATCGCCAGGTCACCCAGACCCCCGGCGCCGACCACACCGGCCATCGCCGTGTAGGACACCAGTGTAATCGCCGTCACCGTAATCGCCGCGAAAATGCCCGGACGGGCCTCTGGCAGCAAGGCGTTCATGATGATCTGCCGGGTGGTCGCGCCCATCGACTGAGTGGCTTCGATGATGCCGCGATCGACTTCACGCAGTGCGGTTTCCACCAGACGCGCGAAGAACGGGGTCGCCCCCACTACCAACGGCGGAATCGCCCCGGCCACGCCCAGCGAGGTGCCGGTGATCATCACGGTGAACGGGATCATCACGATCAACAGAATGATGAACGGCAGCGAGCGCAGGATGTTCACCGCCAGCGACATGATCGCGTAGACCACCCGGTTTTCCAGCAACTGGCGCGGGCTGCAGAGAAACAGCAGCACACCCAGCGGCAGGCCGAGCAGAACGGTGAACAACAGCGAACCACCGAGCATCATCATGGTGTCGTTGGTGGCCAGGCCGATTTCCAGCCAGTCGATGTTCTGGAAGAACAGCTTGATGGCTTCTACTGCGGCGTCGTAGTTCTTGATTGCAGCGTCGTACATTTCCATTAACGCAGCACCTCCATGTGAACGTCAGCGGCGGCGAAACGGGCGAAGGCCGCTTCCATGTCGCCACCGGTGACGGCGAGGGTCAATTGCCCGTAAGGAATGTCTTTGATGCGGTCGATGCGACCGGCGAGGATGCTGTAGTCGACCCCGGTTTCCCGGGCGACGGTACCGAGCAACGGCGCGTAAGTCGCTTCGCCCTGGAAGGTCAGGCGCACGATGCGGCCCGGCACGTGAGCGAAGTCATCACGCTGCTCGTTTTCGTCGATCTGCTCGCTTTCCTGCACAAAACGCTTGGTGGTCGGGTGCTGCGGATGCAGGAACACATCGGCCACCGAGCCTTGCTCGACGATCACGCCAGCATCCATTACCGCCACTTGGTCGCAGACGCGACGGATCACGTCCATCTCGTGGGTGATCAGGACGATGGTCAGTTTCAGTTCGCGGTTGATCTCGGCCAGCAGTTGCAGGACCGACGCGGTGGTCTGCGGGTCAAGGGCGCTGGTGGCCTCGTCGCACAGCAGAATCTTCGGTTTGGTCGCCAGGGCGCGGGCGATGCCGACGCGCTGTTTCTGGCCGCCGGACAATTGCGCCGGGTACTTCTTGGCGTGATCGGACAGGCCGACCCGCGCCAGCAACTCGGCGACGCGCTGATTGATCTCGCTGGTCGACAGTTCGCCGGCCAGGGTCAGCGGCAGCGCGACGTTGTCGGCCACGGTCTTGGAGGCGAGCAGGTTGAAGTGCTGGAAGATCATCCCGACTTGCTGGCGGAAACGGCGCAGGCCGTTGGCGTCCAGCGCGGTGACTTCTTCGCCGTCGACGAAAATCTTGCCGCCGCTGGAGTCTTCCAGGCGATTGATCAGACGCAGCAGGGTACTTTTTCCCGCACCGGAATGGCCGATCAGGCCGAACACCTGACCGTTTTCAATCGCAAGACTGGTCGGGTGCAGGGCGGGAATGTCCTTACCGGCGACGCGGTAAGTTTTGTGGACGTTTTGAAACTCGATCACGTAGCGAACCTTGTGGGGCGCGTTAGAAAAGGATCAGCGGTTAGCCGGGCGCGCATTTTAGCCTGTCCGTATAGAGGTTCTTAGCATTTATTTCGCAATTAACCTTCGATTTGGCAATAACAAGATCAAAGGTCATAAAAAAGGAACGCCCAAAACCCTCGTCAGTCATTAGGTAAGCGACTTGAAAACCCTGGGTGCCGTGCCCGGGAACCACTCAAGAGTCCCCGCACTTATCGGGGTCAATCGAGGAGTTTACGTCTGATGAGCAGCAAGAAACCTACGACCGACAAAAGCCAGATGGCCGGATCCGATACCAAGGATCGCGCCAACACCAACGCCAAACTCGACAGCCTGGAGACCTTTCGTTCCGACGCCACCGGCCAGGCCCTGCGCACCAACCAGGGGGTGAAGGTCGCCGACAACCAGAACACCCTGAAGGCCGGCCCACGCGGGCCGTCGCTGCTGGAAGACTTCATCATGCGTGAGAAAATCACGCACTTTGACCATGAGCGAATCCCGGAGCGCATCGTCCACGCCCGCGGCACCGGCGCACATGGCTTCTTTCAGGCCTACGAGAACCATTCGACACTGACCAAGGCCGGTTTCCTGCAGGATCCGGGGAAAAAAACCCCGGTGTTCGTGCGTTTTTCCACCGTACAGGGGCCACGCGGCTCCGGCGATACCGTGCGTGACGTGCGTGGTTTCGCGGTGAAGTTCTTCACCGACGAAGGCAACTTCGACCTGGTCGGCAACAACATGCCGGTGTTTTTCATTCAGGACGCAATCAAGTTCCCCGACTTCGTCCACGCGGTGAAACCCGAGCCGCACAATGAAATCCCCACCGGTGGCTCGGCTCACGACACGTTCTGGGACTTCGTATCCCTGGTGCCGGAATCGGCGCACATGGTCATCTGGGCGATGTCCGACCGGGCGATCCCGAAAAGCCTGCGCAGCATGCAGGGCTTTGGCGTGCACACCTTCCGCCTGGTCAACGCCGAGGGCAAATCGCGCTTCGTCAAATTCCACTGGCGCCCTACCGCCGGCACCTGCTCACTGGTGTGGGACGAGGCGCAGAAACTCGCCGGTAAAGACACCGACTACCACCGTCGCGACCTCTGGGAAGCCATCGAGATGGGCGATTACCCGGAATGGGAGCTGGGTGTGCAGATCATCGAGGAGGAAAACGAGCACGACTTCGATTTCGACATCCTCGACCCGACCAAACTGATCCCCGAAGAAATCGTGCCGATCACCCCGCTGGGCAAGATGACCCTCAACCGTAACCCGGACAACTTCTTTGCCGAGACCGAGCAGGTCGCGTTTTGCCCAGGCCACATCGTGCCCGGCATCGACTTCTCCAACGACCCGCTGCTGCAAGGTCGACTGTTTTCCTACACCGACACGCAAATCAGCCGACTCGGCGGGCCGAATTTTCATGAGCTGCCGATCAACCGCCCGGTGGCACCGTTCCACAACGGTCAGCGCGACGCGCAGCACCGCACGGTGATCGACAAGGGTCGTGCATCCTACGAACCGAACTCGATTGATGGCGGCTGGCCGAAAGAAACCCCGCCGGCGGCGCAGGACGGTGGCTTCGAGAGCTACCCGGAACGCATCGACGCGAACAAGATCCGCCAGCGCAGCGAATCGTTCAGCGACCACTTCTCCCAGGCGCGGCTGTTCTTCAACAGCATGAGTGAGCACGAGAAGGAACACATCATCGCCGCCTACAGCTTCGAACTGGGCAAGGTTGAACGGGAGTTCATCCGCGCGCGGCAAGTGAACGAGATTCTCGCCAACATCGACCTGGAACTGGCTAAACGCGTCGCGGCCAATCTGGGCCTGCCGGCGCCGGGCAAAGGCACGGTCGAGGTGCGCAAAACTTCGTTCGATCATTCGCCGGCGCTGAGTCAGGCCAATCTGCTGCCAGAAAACATCAAGACCCGCAAAGTGGCGATTCTTGCCGCCAACGGCGTTGATGGTGCGGCGATTGATGCGATGAAGAAGGCCTTGGCGGCTGAAGGTGCACACGCCAAATTGCTCGGCCCGACCTCGGCCCCGGTGAAGACTGCCGACGGCAAAACCCTGGCGGTGGATGCATCAATGGAAGGCATGCCTTCGGTGATCTTCGATGCGGTGTTCGTGCCGGGTGGCGCGGCGTCAATCAAGGCGTTGAGCGGCGATGGCGTGGCGTTGCATTACCTGCTGGAGGCGTACAAGCATCTGAAGGCGATTGCGCTGCACGGCGAGGCCGAACAGTTGCAGGATCTGCTGAAGCTGGAAGCGGATGCAGGGTTGCTGCAGGGCAAGGATGTGAAAGCGTTGACCAAGCCGTTCTTTGCGGCGATCGGGCAGCATCGGGTTTGGGTGCGGGAGCCTAAGGCGAAGGCCATTCCAGCTTAAAATCTTCGTTGGCTGAAAGGACGCTTTCGCGAGCAAGCTCGCTCCCACAAGGGATCTCTGGTGAACACAGATTTTGTGTCAGGCCCAAGATCAAATGTGGGAGCGAGCTTGCTCGCGAAGCTTTTAAGGTTTACGCGGACTCAAGACCATCTGCGCCGGTACTGTGCGCAGAGTTTGCTTCACAATCTTCAGATCAAAATCCGGGTTCAACTTCTTCACCCGCTTGGTCAGCAGAGTCGCCAGCCACGGATAGTCATCGGTACGCGGCGCCTGAATGGTCACCCCACACTCATAATTCACCACATCAGCGGCGATCGCATCCAGTTGCCGACGAAGTTTGCGGCTATCGGTGATGTTCAGCGCAACCGTGGTGCTCTCTGCAGTCGGATCAATCACTTTGGCTTTCGGCTTGGCTTCGGCTGCCAGCAATGCAGCCTCAGCCTTTTCCAGCTCAGCCTTGCGCGCTTCGGTGATGGCGCCGTTGACGCCACCGGTCAGCGCCGGAGCCTTGGGCATCAGGGCGCGGGCACGGCTCAGCGCAGTGGCGGCGGCATTCACGTCGCCTTTCTGCAACACGATCTGACTACGGCGCAGGTAGGCTTCGGCCAACTGCCGCTGGTATTGCTCAAGGGACTGATCGTTGGGGCTCTGTGCCTGCAAGGCGGCCAGTTGGTCTTCGGCGGTGGCCAGTTCGCTGCTGGCCAGGCTTTGCTCCAGCTGTGCGATGGCCGTGGCCCGCGCGTCGGGGACTTCAGCCACCGGCGGCGTGCTTTGGCAGGCGCCCAGCAGCACGGAAAATGCGACAAGGAGCAGATAACGGGAGGCGAACGGCTTCATTCCTGCGACTCTCTAATTGCGCAAAAAGCGAGCAAGTCTACACCCCTCGACGGGGCAGAACAAAACTCAGCAGAAACAGTGCGGCCGCCGTCACAACGATTGACGGCCCGGCCGGGGTGTCCTTGAACCACGACAGCGCCAGCCCGCCACACACGGCGAGCATGCCCAGCAGGCTCGCGCCCAGCGCCATCTGCTCCGGCGAGCGGGCGTGACGTTGTGCCGCAGCGGCCGGGATGATCAGCAGCGAGGTGATCAGCAACACCCCGACGATTTTCATCGCCACCGCAATCACTACTGCGATCAACAGCATCAAGGCCATACGCAGGCCCGCCACCGGCAGGCCTTCGACTTTGGCCAATTCTTCATGCACGGTGATCGCCAGCAATGGCCGCCACAGCGTCACCAGCAACACCAGCACCGCCGCGCTGCCACCGAGGATCCACGCCAGATCGGTCGGACTGATCGCCAGCAGGTCACCGAACAGATAGGCCATCAGGTCGATCCGCACTTCATGCATGAAGCTTAGTACCACCAGGCCGAGAGAGAGCGTACTCGGCGCGAGAATTCCCAACAGCGTGTCGGACGCCAGCGGCTGGCGCTGTTGCAGGGTCACCAGCAAAACCGCCAACAACAGGCAACCGACCGTCACCGCCACCGTCGGGCTGACATCCAGCAGAAAGCCGAGCGCCACACCGAGCAGTGCGGCGTGGGACAAGGTGTCGCCGAAATACGCCATGCGCCGCCAGACCACGAACGAGCCAAGCGGACCCGCGACCAGCGCCAGCGCCAGACCTGCAAGCAGGGCATACAACAGAAAATCAGCCATGCTTGCAGTGGTCTCCGTGAACGTGGGTGTGGCCCGCATCGGGCGCCTTGACCACCGAACCGTGCAGGTCGTGGGCGTGGTCGTGATGGTGGTGATAGATCGCCAGGCTCGGCGCATTCTTGCCGAACAGCTCGACGAACGCCGGATCGCCGCTGACCTGCTCGGGATGCCCGGAGCAGCAGACATGACGGTTGAGGCAGACCACCTGGTCGGTGGTGCTCATGACCAGATGCAAATCGTGGGACACCATCAATACGCCGCAGCCGTGACGGTCGCGCAGCCGGGTAATCAGACTGTACAGCTCGGCTTGGCCGGCAACATCGACGCCTTGCACCGGCTCATCGAGCACCAGCAACTCCGGCTCGCGCAGCAGCGCCCGAGCCAACAGCACGCGCTGCATTTCACCGCCGGAAACGCTTTGCACCGGACTGTCGATGACGTGTTCGGCACCGACTTCCTTGAGCGCCGCCAATGCACGCGGACGGTCTACGCCGGGCACCAGGCGCAGGAAGCGCAGCACCGAGAGCGGCAAGGTCGGATCGACGTGCAGTTTCTGCGGCATGTAGCCAACGCGCAGTTTCGGCTTGCGCCAGACGCTGCCACTGTCCGGTTTCAGCAGGCCGAGCACGGCGCGCACCAGCGTGGTCTTGCCGGCACCGTTAGGGCCGATCAGGGTGACGATCTGCCCCGGCTCGACGCTCAGTTCGATATTGTCCAGCACCGTCTGCCCGGCAAACGTGACGGCGACGTGCTGAAGACGGATCAACGGGTTGCTCATCAAGCCCCCTGGCAACCGGAGCACAGGCCGACCACTTCGACGGTCTGGGTTTCGACGATGAAACCGACATCCCTGGCGCTGTTGATGATCGCGTCGCTGATCACTTTTTGTTCAAGCTCGATCGCCGCGTGGCAGTCGCGGCAGATCAGGAACTGGCCCTGATGCGCGTGCTCGGGATGCACGCAACCGACGAAGGCGTTAAGCGAAGAGATACGGTGCACCAGGCCGTTTTCCAAAAGGAAATCCAGCGCGCGATACACGGTCGGCGGTGCGGCGCGACGGCCGTCCTGCTCGCTCAACACCGCGAGAATGTCGTAGGCGCCCAGCGGCTTGTGGCTCTGCCACACCAGTTCCAGCACCCGGCGGCGCAACGCGGTCAGGCGCAAGCCTTTCTGGGCGCACAAGGCATCGGCCTCGGTCAGTGCGCTGTGCACGCAATGAGAGTGGTCGTGGGGACGGCTGGCAATCGGTGTAATAGGCATGGGCGGCGACGAGTTTTGATAGAGACGTTATTATGTTACCCGTTCTCGCCTCATTGAGTGGTCATCGTGTCCCGACTTTTTTCTGTTTTTGTGGCGTTTGTCGCCAGTTTTCTGCTGATCGGTTCGGCTCAGGCCGAGGTCAAGGTCCTCACCAGCATCAAACCGTTGCAACTGATTGCTGCGGCAGTGCAGGACGGTGTGGCCATCCCGGAGGTGCTGCTGCCGCCGGGTGCTTCGCCGCATAACTACGCGCTGCGCCCGTCCGACGTGCGCAAGGTGCAATCAGTCGATCTGCTGTACTGGATCGGCCCGGACATGGAAGGTTTCCTGCCGCGTGTACTGAACGGGCGGACCCTGCCGAGCGTAGCGGTGCAGGACCTGCCGGGCATGAAACTGCGTCGTTTCGCCGAGGACAGCCACTCCCACGCCGAAGACGCCGACGAGCATGATCACGATCACCGCCCGGGCACGCTGGACGCGCATTTGTGGTTAGCGCCGGTCAACGCGCGGGTCATTGCCGAGAAAATGGCCGCTGACTTGAGCGCTGCCGATCCGGCCAACGCCGAGCGCTATCAGAGCAACGTCAAGGCGTTTGATGAGCGTCTGGATGCATTGGATCAGCGTTTGAAGAAGCGTCTGGCCAGCGTTGAAGGCAAGCCGTACTTCGTCTTTCACGAGGCGTTTGATTACTTTGAAGAGGCTTATGGCCTGAAGCATGCCGGTGTGTTCAGCGTAGCCGCCGAAGTACAGCCCGGTGCGCAGCATGTTGCGGCGATGCGCAAGCGCTTGCAGGAAGTGGGCAAAACTTGTGTGTTCAGTGAGCCGCCATTGCGTCCGCGTCTGGCGGAAACACTGGTGGCGGGCCTGCCAGTGAAACTGGCGGAGCTGGACGCGCTGGGCGGATACACCCCGGCGACGGCTCAGGGCTATGAGCAGGTGCTGGAGAAGCTGGGCAATGATCTGGCAGGGTGCCTGGAATCGCTGTAACCCCGGCATCGGTATTGCCCCCATTCGCGAGCAGGCTCGCTCCCACAGGATCGCCGAAACCCTGGGGGAGCGAGCCTGCTCGCGAAGCTTTTAAAGGGCAAAAGGCAACGGTGTATTGACCTGCTGCCGCTGCGCCAAACGCTGCTCGAACTCCTTGGGATCGTGAATCAGCACGTCCTGCCCGGCAAACTGCTCCGCCGCGATCAATCGCGACAGCCAGAACCGCACACACGCCACGCGCAGCAGGGTCGGCCACAACTCAGCTTCCGCCGCCGTGAATGGTCGCAACGCGGCATAAGCGCCAAGAAATGCCCGAGCTCGCGGGCCATCGATCAGGCCGTCCTCGTCCGAACACCAGTCATTCAAGGCAATCGCCACGTCGTACAGCATCGGCCCCGAGCAGGCGTTGTAGAAGTCGATCAGCCCGGTCAGGTGCGTGCCTTCGAACATCGCGTTATCGCGGAACAGGTCGGCGTGAATATTCGCCCGAGGCAAGGCGAGAATCCGCTCTTTCTGCACGGTGATTTCATCCAGCGCCTTGTGCAGCAGCGCACGCGGCGCATCGCTCAGGTGCGAGAGAAATTCGGTGCCCTCCTCCAGCATCCAGTCCAGGCCACGATCGGTCTTGCGCTTGATCATGCGCTCGCCCTGGGTCGCCAGGTGCAGATGTGCCTGCAACTCGCCGACCTGCGCGCAATGCTGCGCGTTGGCGACCTTGATGTGCTTGCCCGACAGACGTGGTTGCAACAGCGCCGGCTTGCCCTTCAGCTCACGCAGCGCCACGCCGTCGGTGGTGCGCAGTGCGTAAGGCACCGGCAGATCGGCCTCGTGCAGGACGTCGAGCAAGTCGATGAAGAACGGCATTTCCTGCACCGGGCCACGCTCGACCAGGGTCAGGACGAACTCGCCCTGCTCCAGGCTGATAAAGAAATTGGTGTTTTCACTGCCGGCGGCAATCCCCTGGAAATCAAGCAGACGGCCAAGCCCGTAAGGGGCGAGAAAGGTTTCCAGCTCGGGCCGAGCCAGGGGGGTGAACACAGACATGGTTAAAAACTGCTCAGTTCGGGCGCCGCCAGCACAGCGGCGCCGATTAAAGTTAAGAGACTACTTCCATTCGAAAATCTTCCACGACGGAATCAGCATATCCGGCTGATCCGAGCGGATGAAGTTTGCATCGGTACCGTCCGCACGCACCAGAAAATAGGGCGGGAATCCTTTCTTGGTGACCTTGATCGCATACAGGAAACCGTTCTGACGGTACTCCTGGATGGTCTTGTCACCCTCGGTACGGATGGTAACTTCCGGGTCCGCTGACGGCGCATCATCCGCCGCGATCGCAACCAGCGGTGAGACAGCAATCAAACTGACCAGCAGCAAGCGATTTAACGTACGCATGATAACCTTGTCCCTTTGTCGTCAACGGTCCCGCTATTCTAGCGCCGGGCCCGCCGAAAAGGTTGATTCTGCTCATGAGCCAAGCCCCCCTCGTCCTGGTGGACGGTTCGTCTTACCTGTACCGTGCTTTCCACGCACTGCCACCGCTGACCACCTCCAAAGGCCTGCCGACCGGCGCGGTCAAAGGTGTGCTGAACATGCTCAAGAGTCTGCGCAAGCAGTACCCGGACAGCCCGTTCGCCGTGGTCTTCGACGCCAAGGGCGGGACGTTTCGCGATGAGATGTACGCCGAATACAAGGCCAACCGCCCAAGCATGCCCGACGACATGCGCGTGCAGATCGAGCCGCTGCACCAGAGCGTGATCGCCCTCGGCTTCCCGCTGCTGTGCGTGGAAGGCGTCGAGGCTGACGACGTGATCGGCACCCTCGCCCGCAGCAGTGCGGCGGCGGATCGCCCGGTGATCATCTCCACCGGCGACAAAGACATGGCGCAACTGGTCGACGGCCACATTACCTTGGTCAACACCATGTCCGGTAGCTCGATGGACGTAGAGGGCGTGAAGGAGAAATTCGGCGTCGCTCCGGAGCAGATCATCGATTATCTGGCACTGATGGGCGATTCTTCCGACAACATCCCCGGCGTTCCCGGCATCGGCCCGAAGACTGCGTCCGGCCTGCTGGTGGGCGTCAACGGCGGCCTGACCGAGCTCTACGCAAACCTCGACATCGTCCCGACCCTGCCGATTCGCGGGGCCAAGACCCTGCCGGCCAAGCTCGAAGAGCACAAGGAGATGGCGTTTCTCTCCTATCAACTGGCGACCATCAAGGTCGATGTGCCGCTGGACGTTGAACTCGATGATTTGCAGATGGGCGCCGAAGACCCGGCCAAGCTCTACGAGCTGTACTCGCTGCTGGAATTCAAAAGCTGGATCAATGACCTCGATCGCGACGCCAAGCGTCAGGAACTGAGCGCTGCTGCCGAGCCTGCGCCGGCCGGCGATCTGTTCAGCGCGCCAGCGGATGAAACCCCCGCCACGCCCGCCGAAGCTGCCTACGAAACCATCCTTGATCAGGCGCGCTTCGACGTCTGGCTGGAAAAACTGAACAACGCCAGGCTGTTCGCCTTCGACACCGAAACCACCGGCATCGACGCGCAACAGGCGCAACTGGTCGGCCTGTCGTTCGCCGTGCAGGCCAACGAAGCGGCGTACATCCCGCTGACCCACTCCTACATCGGTGTACCGGAGCAACTGGATCGCGACACCGTGCTGCGCGCGCTCAAGCCGATTCTGGAAGACCCGAACAAGCTCAAGGTCGGCCAGCACGCCAAATTCGACATGAACATCCTGGCCAACTGCGCCATCGGCGGCGATCAGAGCCAGGGCATCCACGTGCGCGGGATTGCCTTCGACACCATGCTTGAGTCCTACGTGCTCAACTCCACCGCCACCCGCCACGACATGGACAGCCTCGCGCAGAAGTACCTGGACCACACCACCGTGAGCTTCCAGGACATCGCCGGCAAAGGCGCCAAGCAACTGACCTTCGACCAGATCGCCCTGGAACAGGCCGGGCCGTATGCCGCCGAAGACGCCGACATCACCTTGCGGCTGCACCAGACCCTGTTCGAAAAACTCAGCGCGATCCCGAGCCTGGCCAGCGTGCTGACCGACATCGAGATGCCACTGGTGCCAGTGCTGGCGCGCATCGAACGCCAGGGCGCGTTTGTCGACGCCGAGCTGCTCGGTATCCAGAGCATCGAACTGGGCAACAAGATGGTCGCGCTGGAGCGCGAAGCGTTCGAGATCGCCGGCGAAGAATTCAACCTCGGCTCGCCGAAGCAGCTGGGCGTGATCCTTTACGAAAAACTCGGCCTGCCGGTGCTGAAAAAAACCGCCAAGGGCCAGCCGTCCACCGCCGAGGAAGTACTGGCGAAACTTGCCGAGGACGATCACCGCTTGCCGAAGGTGCTGATGGAGCACCGCTCGATGAGCAAGCTGAAAAGCACCTACACCGATCGCCTGCCAGAGCAGATCAACCCGCGCACCGGGCGCATCCACACCTCGTACCATCAGGCCGTGGCGTCCACCGGCCGCTTGTCTTCCAGCGATCCGAACCTGCAGAACATTCCGGTGCGTACCGCAGAAGGCCGGCGCATCCGCCAGGCTTTCGTGGCGCCAAAAGGATACAAACTGCTGGCGGCGGACTACTCGCAGATCGAACTGCGGATCATGGCGCACCTGTCCAAAGACGAAGGCCTGATGAACGCCTTCCGCAACAACCTCGACGTGCACACCGCTACCGCTGCCGAAGTGTTCAAGGTCGAACTCAACGAAGTGACCTCCGACCAGCGCCGTGGCGCCAAGGCGATCAACTTCGGTTTGATCTATGGCATGGGCGCGCAGAAGCTCGGCAAGGACATTGGCGTCGACACCAAGACCGCCAAGGCCTACATCGACACCTACTTTGCGCGCTATCCCGGCGTTCGCGAGTACATGGATCGCACCCGCGCCCAGGCGGCGGATCAGGGGTATGTCGAGACGTTCTTCGGTCGTCGGCTGTACCTGCCGGAGATCAACTCGAACAAGCCGCAGGAACGCGCAGCCGCCGAACGCACGGCGATCAACGCGCCGATGCAGGGCACGGCCGCCGACATCATCAAGAAAGCCATGGTCGCGGTGGATAACTGGCTGGCGTCGTCCGGACTGGACGCGAAGGTCATCCTGCAAGTGCACGACGAACTGGTGCTGGAGGTGCGTGAGGATCTGGTCGAGCAGGTCAGCGCGGAGATTCGCGTGCACATGAGCGAGGCGGCGAAACTGGATGTGCCGCTGCTGGTCGAAGTGGGTGTGGGCAATAATTGGGATGAGGCTCACTAAGCCATTTACCGAGGGTTTGCCGCGACACGACGTGGCGGCAAACCCGGCAAGTCCTGCTTATTTCGAAAAGCACTTGGGATTATTCCAAAGCTTTTCAAAAAAAATCTGAACTAATCTTGCAGCACACTACTCAGAGTTACTGAATGGCTGGTGAAGCCCTTCGATGCTCCTATGTTGTGTTAAGTGTTGGCAGATATCTGAACCCCGCCCTAGCGGTTCGGAACTTAAACCCCGGAATTTCTCCCTCCCCAATGAAATCCGGGGCTTTTTTTGCCCGAAAATCGGCTGCGGCACGCGCAGGCACCACAGCCAATTTTCCAATCCCTGTTTACTCAGCCGCCTCGGCGCCTTTGTCTGCCAGTTCCATCCAGCCCGCCAGAACAGTGTAGGCCTCTTCCAGGCCCATGCGTTTTGGCGCAGAGAACAGCTGGATCGTCACCAGATCGCCCCAACCCTTGCGAATTTCCGACTGCACCTTGAGCAGGGTGTTCTTGGCTGCGCCGTAGGTCAGCTTGTCGGCCTTGGTCAGCAGAATGTGCATCGGCATGCCGGCGGCAACGGCCCAATCGAGCATCAGCAGGTCGAAGTCGGTCATTGGATGACGGATGTCCATCATCAGAATCAAACCTTTCAAACTCTCCCGGCCACCGAGATAAGCCTCGAGGTGACGCTGCCAGTGTTGCTTGAGCGGGATCGGTACTTTTGCATAACCGTAGCCCGGCAGGTCGACCAGACGCCGATCATCGTCTAGCTTGAAGAAGTTCAACAGCTGTGTGCGCCCCGGGGTTTTCGAGGTGCGCGCCAGGCTGGCGTGAGTCAAAGTGTTCAGGGCGCTGGATTTGCCGGCGTTGGAGCGACCGGCGAAAGCCACTTCAAAGCCTTCGTCGTCCGGGCACTGGTCGACTTTGGCGGCACTGAGCATGAACGTGGACTGTTGGCACAGGCCGAGGATGGGATTCTTGAGTTGCATGGGATTTCCGATGTGGGCGGCGCCGGGATTGGGCGCGGAACGCGGTGTCGCTTCCGTTTCAGTGACGCCAGTATATAATGCCGCAGATTTTGTGTGTGCTTTGTCCCAGCGAAGGATGAAGTTCACGAGAGCGACAGACCTTGATTGCGCATTAGAACGCAGAACGCTCTCAACCCTGAAAAGGTCGTTTTATGACGAAATGGCTGCTGGCTGCCGGAGTCTTGATGCCGCTTTACAGCGCACAGGCTACACAGGATCCGGAAGCAGTGTACAACCGTGTTTGTGGTGCCTGTCATTCCGGCCAACTACCCATGGCGCCCGCAAGAGGCGATCAGGATGCTTGGACGCCGAGGTTGGCGAAAGGTATGGGGACGCTGGTGCAACACGTGACCCAGGGTTTCAAGGCGATGCCGCCGCGTGGTTTGTGCATGGACTGCAGTGCCGAGGATTACCAGGCCATCATCCTCTGGATGAGCGAGAGTAAACCCGGTCCATAACTCTTAACCCTTAGCCGTAGTTGGATTAGCTGATGAACAAATTGATCGTGAGTCTGCTGTTGACCGTGGGAATCTCCGGTATGGCCCATGCTGCGGGCGATGCCGCAGCAGGACAGGCGAAAGCCGCCGTATGTGGAGCCTGCCATGGCCCGGACGGGAACAGCATGGCGCCAAACTTTCCGAAACTGGCCGGCCAGGGTGAACGCTACCTGACCAAACAACTGCACGACATCAAGTCGGGCAAGCGCCAGGTTCTGGAAATGACCGGCCTGCTGACCAACCTGAACGACCAGGACCTGGCCGACATCGCGGCCTACTTCGCCAGCCAGAAAGGCAGCGTCGGCGCCGCCGATCCGAAGATCGTCGCGCGCGGTGAAGCCCTGTTCCGTGGCGGCAACCTGGAAAAAGGCCTGCCAGCCTGCACCGGCTGCCACTCGCCGAACGGCACCGGCAACGCGGCCGCCGGCTTCCCGCACCTGGGTGGCCAGCACGCTCAATACATCGCCAAGCAACTGACCGACTTCCGCAAGGAAGAAGGCGGTCGGGCCAACGACGGCGACGCCATGACCATGCGCACCATCGCCCGCAAACTGAGCGATGAAGACATCGCCGCAGTCGCCAGCTACATTCAGGGCCTGCACTAAGGGCCTCAAATCGAGCGTTGGCCGGGGCGGACATCTCCTGCAACGTTAACGCTCGATTAATCCGGCGCAGCAAGTATAAAAAGGGTGGCTTTGGCCGCCCTTTTTTGTGGCCGCTGCCGTTACACTACAGAACTCATGCCCGCCAGGATCTGTCTGAAAACAGGTCGCGCGAGGCGACCAAAATTGTCCAGGAGTAAAGCATGCGTAATCTGATCATCAGCGCCGCTCTCGTCGCTGCCAGCCTGTTTGGCGTGACCGCCCAGGCCGCCGAAGCCCCTGCCGCCCCTTACGTGGAACTGGCCAACCCGGTGCCGGTTGCAGAGCCTGGCAAGATCGAAGTGGTCGAGCTGTTCTGGTACGGCTGCCCACACTGCTACGCGTTTGAACCGGTGATCAACCCGTGGGTTGAAAAACTGCCGTCCGACGTCAACTTCGTGCGTATTCCAGCCATGTTCGGCGGCCCTTGGGACGCTCACGGCCAGATGTTCCTGACCCTCGAGGCCATGGGTGTCGAGCACAAGGTTCACGCGGCGGTTTTCAATGCCATCCAGAAAGAACACAAGAAACTGACCGACAAGAACGACATGGCTGACTTCCTCGCCACTCAAGGCGTGGACAAGGACAAGTTCCTCGCCACCTTCGACTCGTTCGCCATCAAGGGTCAGATCGTGAAAGCCCGTGAACTGGCCAAGAAATATGAAATCACTGGCGTGCCAACCATGATCGTCAACGGCAAATACCGTTTCGACATCGGCTCTGCCGGCGGTGCCGAACAAGCGCTGAAACTGGCTGATCAACTGGTCGCCAAAGAGCGAGCGGCAACCAAGGCTGCTGCCAACTAAGCGCGGCCATCGCCATGCGCCGCTGGAAGACCGAACGCATCGTTGGTCTGCATGACCCGCAGGTCAACGAGCATCACCTGGCATCCACGGGCCTGCCCGCAGACCAGCGTCTGCGCTTGCTCAGTTTCAACATCCAGGTCGGCATCAGCACCGAGCGTTATCGGCATTACCTGACCCGCAGCTGGCAGCACCTGCTGCCGCACACCGGGCGCTCGGGCAATCTGCAGAAGATCGGTGACCTGCTGGGCGATTTCGATCTGGTCGCCCTGCAGGAAGCCGACGGCGGCAGCCTGCGGTCTGGCTACGTCAATCAGGTCGAACACCTGGCGCACCTCGGCGCCTTCCCCTACTGGTATCAACAACTCAATCGCAACCTCGGTCGACTGGCCCAGCACAGCAATGGCGTGCTCAGTCGACTGAAGCCGTGGGCGATCGAAGACCATCCGCTGCCCGGCCCGAAAGGTCGCGGCGCGATCCTGCTGCGTTTCGGCGAAGGCCCGGAGGCGCTGGTGGTGGTGATGATGCACCTGGCCCTCGGCGCGCGGGTGCGCAGCCTGCAACTGGCCTATATTCGTGATCTGATCGGTGGCTACAAACATCAAGTATTGATGGGTGACATGAACACCCATGCCAGCGATCTGCTACAACATTCACCGCTACGCGATCTCGGCCTGCTGGCCCCGCAGCTGGAAGCCACCTTCCCCAGCTGGCGCCCGCAGCGTTGCCTTGATCATATTTTGCTCAGCCCGACCCTGACCCTGGAAAAGGTCGAAGTGCTGGCCCAACCCATTTCCGATCACCTGCCGGTCGCGGTAGAGATTCGTCTGCCGGGTTCGCTCACGGCCGATGCATTGCCCGCGTTGAGTCCTGCCCCTCGCGGAACCCCTGAATGAGCGACGAAGCCCAGCGCTGGAAAGAGAAGTACCTCAAAAGCATCGAACAACAGGACAAACTCGAAAGACGCTGGGCCGCCCGGCTCGACTTGCTGCGTCGCGGTCTGGTGCGCAGCACGCTGGCGGCCGAAGGCACCGACAAAGTCGTTGATCAGTGCATGAAAGAGATGCGCGACGTGGTCCGCACCGACGACATGGATGCCGGCCTTGCCGCCCTGTTGCCGCGCCTGGAAAAGGCCGTGCTCGATTCCGAGCAACGCCGGGAAACCCGCATCGATCAGGTCAGCACCGCCCTCACCGCTCTGGTGACCCAATTGCAGTCTTTGCCGTTGCCACGGGAAGTCGCGCAGCCACTGAAGAAATTCGCCAAACAACTGGACAGTCGTGTCGGCCAGGCGCGGGAGATGCCGCTGCTGCTGAGCGAGCTGAGTGGTTTGCAGGGCAAGGCGCTGAGTCAGCTCGAGAACCCGGCCGAGCCCGGGCGCCCGGGATTGTTTCAGCGTCTGTTCGGCAGCCGCGACAGCGAAGAGGCGCCAGCACCGAGCGCAGCAGCCACTGCGCCGGTTCAGACGGCGCCTGCGGTGCAAGTACCCATCACCCCAGAACTCCCACCGGAACCGGTGCAAGCCGAACCCGTTGCAGTCAGTGAGCCGGCAATCAGTGCCCCCGCGCTCGCCGCGCCAATGTCTGCGTCAGAGGCTGACACGCCCGCACCGCAACCCCGGCAGGAGCCCGAAGTGGTTGCCTTTGTGCCGCCCACTGTCGCCGTTGAAGAAACGCCTGCTGCGGTCAAGGTCGAGCCCGTCGCGTCCGGACCCGAAGCGCTGGTCGCGCCAGTCCCGGCCGCGACGTCGATAACCCCGATCACCTGCAACCCCGACGAACTGATCCACCCTGGCGATCCGGCACCGCTGAGCCTCGACAGCCTGCCCCTGCCCGAGCCCATTGCTCAAGCCCTGGCCGCGATTGACCCGGAACAATCCGAACACGACATTCTCTTCGCCCTGCCGGATTCTCCGGAGCCGTCCTACAGCTCCGTGGCCAGGCACATCGAAGAAACCCTGATCGGTCTGCTCGACGACCTGACCTTGCCCGAACGCCACCGGCCGCAAGCCGAAGCCATGCGCGAGCGGCTCAAACACGGGTTGAACTGGTACGAACTGATCCCGATCCTCGACGATCTGGCCACCTTGATGCTGGCAATCACCGACAGTGGCCAGCACGAATTCGAAGCCTATCTGCAGCAACTCAATGAACGCCTCGAAGCGTTCCAGAGCAACTTGCAGGCGGCCAGTGAAGGGCATGCCGACAACAGCTCCGCAGCGCGGGCCATGGACACGCAGATCCGCGAACAGGTCGACGGCTTGCAGACCAGTGTGCAGGAAGCGGCGGATCTGGATGACCTCAAGCAAGTGCTGGAGAACCATCTCGAAGGCCTGCTTGGCACGATGGATCAGCACCAGAAGCAGCGCGATGCTCGCGAGCAGGAAGTCGCGGCGCGCCTCAAAGGCCTGTCCGAACGCGTGGCGCACATGGAGCAGGAGGCCCAGGGTTTCCGTGAACACCTTGAGGAACAGCGCCAGAAAGCCCTGATCGACCCGCTCACCGGCCTGCCTAACCGCGCAGCCTGGAGCGAACGCCTCGAGCATGAGATCAAGCAGTGGCAGCAACATGGCAACACCTTGAGCCTGGCGATGCTCGACCTCGATCACTTCAAGCGGATCAACGACAACTACGGCCACCTCGCGGGCGACAAAGTGTTGAAGATCATCGCCACGGTGCTGCGCAAGCGCCTGCGTGGCCCCGACTTTATTGCCCGCTTCGGCGGCGAAGAGTTCGTCCTGCTGCTGCCGGCCACGCCGCCAGCGGTCGGCGCCAAGCTGCTGGAAAATCTGCGCGCGGCAATTGAAGCCTGCCCGTTCCACTTCAAGGGCGAGCGGGTAACCATCACGATCTCCATGGGGATGACCACGTTTCGCTCGGGCGAACACAGCGATCTGGTTCTGAAAAGAGCCGATCAGGCGCTATATCGGGCGAAAAACGCCGGGCGCAACCGAGTCGAGCTGGGCTAGGCAAATTGTTCCATTTTGTTTAAATCCGCCCGCTGACAGTCGAGAGACAGGGCAGTACGTTACACTGTTGCATTATTGTCTTGTGCGTACTGCCCTCTGCCATGAAATTCTTTGCCCTCATTGCGTCGTTACTGGTTTTGGCCGGCTGTGCCAGTGGCCCGCGCTACGACACCCGCCATTCTTCGGCCAATCACGACAGCCGTATCCAGTTCGTGATCGTCCATTACACCTCGACTTCGCTGGAACGTTCGCTGCAACTGCTGACCCACGGTGAAGTCAGCAGCCATTACCTGATCGGCGACGACAAGGGCGGCACCATCTACAAGCTGATGGATGAAAACCAGCGCGCCTGGCACGCCGGGGAAAGCCAGTGGCAGGGGCGCACCTGGCTCAACTCCAGCTCGATCGGCATCGAAATCGTCAACCCGGGTTTCAAGGACACTCCGACCGGACGCCAGTGGTATCCGTACAGCGAAGCGCAGATTCAGTCGTTGATCGTCCTGCTCAAGGACATCAGCAAGCGCCACGGCATCAGTGCGCAACACATCATAGGCCACAGCGACATCGCCCCCCTGCGCAAGCTCGATCCCGGGCCGCTGTTCCCGTGGAAGCGCCTCGCCGCCGAAGGCCTGGGTAAATGGCCGAATGAGCAAGCGGTGGCGCGCCAGCAAGCGCTGTTCGACAGCCGTGAACTGCCGGGCATTAGCTGGTTCCAGGCGCAGTTGGCGCATCTGGGTTACGACACACCGCAGACCGGTGAACTGGATGTCGCCACCCGCCATGTCCTCGCGGCATTCCAGATGCACTACCGCCCTTCTCGCTTCGACGGAACGCCCGATGCACAAACGGCTGCGCTGTTGCTGGTGCTGAACCAGACAAAATAATGACGCCCGCCCGACGGTCAGGGCGAAAACGCAATCAGCAGCTATAACTCATTGGTAATTCTTCGGATATTCCATGATGGCTGCTACCCGAGAGACGCTGCGTAGCTGGTTTTATCGCCCCTGGTTTTTGGCGACGATCGCGGCTGTCCTCAGTGCCAGCCTGTTGATCGCCGGCGGAATGTTCGTCGCCATGCATCAGATCAAGCAAAGCGAAAGCCAGGAAATGAATGCCCAGGGCGAACGCTTCCTTGCCCGCCTCGAACAATTGTTCGGCCAGTTGCGCGAAAGCCTTGACGACCTCCAAGCCCAGCCATTGCGCAGCTGCGATGACGAAATGATCGCCACGCTGCAACAGGTGACCTTCAATTATCGCTTCGTCTACGAAGCCGCCTACATGGATGCCTCACGCATCTGCTCCAACCGTCCGCGCCAGGAAGGCCTGTCGGTGGTGCGGGCGCCGGACATCAAGGGACCGACTTACAGCTATTGGCTGAACACCACCACCGAACCCGATGAAAACCGCGCCGCCCTGATGCTCGGGCGCGGTAATTTTCGCGTGGCCACGTCACGCGGACACCTGACCGATATGGTCGATCTGTCGCCCGGCAGCAGCCTGCTGGTGGTGCTCGACCATGGCAACCGGGCGATCCCGGTGCTCGGCGCGGCGCAGGCCTGGCCACCGAGCGAATCGTGGCCACCGAAGAGTCGCGAGGCCTTGCAGGTTACCCAGTCCCGGTTGATCTATCGCATGCCCACCAACAACCCGGAGTATCAACTGGTGTTGATCACGCCGAGAACCGCCATGCACATTCCTGCCATCTGGTGGTGGATGGTGCCGGCCTGCCTGCTGCTGGGCGCGTTCGTGGGGTTCTTCGTGTTTTTACTGGTGCGCCAGCGCCAGTCACTCGACGCCGAACTGCAAGGCGCCATCCGTCGTGGCGAGTTGCAGGTGCTGTACCAACCGATCTTCGACCTCGACAGCCGCAACTGCGTCGGCGCCGAAGCCCTGTTGCGCTGGCGCCGTCCGGACGGCACGCTGACCAGCCCGGACCTGTTCATTCCTCTGGCGGAAAACACCGGGCAGATCCGCCAGATGACCGACTTTGTCCTGCAGCGCCTGCTGGAACAATTGGGCCCGATATTGCGGGCCAATCCGCAACTGTATATCTCGGTCAACCTCGCAGCCTGCGACGTGATGGTGCCGCGTATCGGCCAGGTCATGGCGCGGCTGCTGACCCTGCACCGGGTGGCAGCGCGGCAAATAGCTTTTGAAGTGACCGAACGCGGCCTGATTGATGTGGTGGTGGCGCGGGAAAACCTGCAAGCGTTGCGCGCTGTGGGTCATCAGGTGCTGATCGACGATTTCGGTACCGGCTATTGCAGCCTCGCCTACCTGCAAACCCTGCCGGTCGACTGCCTGAAAATCGACAAGGCGTTCATTGATGCGCTCGGTCACGATGCCGCCAGCAGTGGCGTCGCACCGCACATCATTCACATGGCGCAAGCGCTGGATCTGAAGGTGATTGCCGAAGGCATCGAGCTTGAATCGCAAGCGCAATTGCTCAGCAGTGAGGGCGTAAAGTTCGGTCAGGGCTGGCTGTTCGCCCATGCCTTGAGCGCAGTGCAGTTCATCGAACTGATCACCCGCGGACGCCGTCTCGCAGGTCGACGCCTGGACGACGAGGCCTAAACCGCCAGCGCCATGTAAAACTGCGTACCCTGCCCCGGCCTTGAGTAGACGCCCATGCGCCCGCCATGCAACTGGACAATTTCCTTGCACAGCGCCAGGCCGAGCCCGGCTCCGCCCTTTTTGCGTCCAACCTGCACAAACGGTTCGAAGATTCGCCCTTGCTGACCGTAGGCAATGCCTTCGCCGTTGTCCTCGACGCTGATGATCACCCGCTCGCCATGTCGACGTGCCTGCAAGCGGATCTGACCGTCGCGGGCGGTATGACGCAAAGCGTTGTCGATCAGGTTATCGAGCACGCGGTCGAGCTGCGCCTGATCCGCCTGCAAGCGCGGCAGCGGGCTCTGCACTTCCACATTCAAGGCAATGCCCTTCTGCGCCGCCGACTCGGCGAAACGCAGCTGCGCCTGTTCCAGCAAGTCTTCGATGGAGCACGGCGCCAAAGTCAGCTTCTGCAAACCGTTCTGGTAGCGCGAGAAGTTGAGCAAGTCGTTGATCAACTGCATCAGGCGCTGCATCTCCTCGTTCACGGTATCCAGCAGATCGGCCTCACGCGATTCCGCCGGAAACTTCGCCCGCTCGCGGAACAGGCCGAAGGCCATGTGCATGCCGGTGACCGGCGTGCGCAACTCATGGGAGGCGCGCAAGACGAACTCGCTGCGCACCCGTTCGAAGGCGCGTTGCTCGGTAACGTCGTGCAAAACCATCACCGCACCGAGAATATGCCCCTGGGTGTGGCTGACCGGCGTCAGGCTGTAGGTCAGCAAACGGGATTCGCCGTCGACTTCGATACTCAAGTCCTCCGGCGCACGCTCAAGGGTGCCGCCGCGCAGGACCAATTGCAGCTGTGCATCCAGCTCCGGCCGTTCAAGCGCCGAGCCCAGGCCCTGGCCGAGTCGATCATCGTCCCAGCCCAACTGCCGCTGAGCCACCGGGTTGAGGTGTTCCAGATGCCCCTCGCGGTCGATCATCAACAAGCCGTCGTCGATGCTGTCGAGCACCGCCTGCAGGCGTTGCTGACCGGCCAGCAGTTCGTCGACGTTGGTCGCCTGATGCTCACGCAGCGCTTCGGCCATCAGCCCGAAACGACGGGACAACAGGTTGACCTCCATCGCCGATGAGATTGGCAGGGTCACCTCGTAATTGCCTTGGCCAATGTTATCGGCCGCCTTGGCCAGCACCTCGATGGGCCCGCCCAAACGCCGGGCGATGCCATGCGCAGTGACGAAGCCGATGATCAGCACCGCCAGCCCGACCAGCCCAAGCAGACCGGCAATCAGCAACGCCCGATTGCGTGCCTGTTGCTGGACGGCATTGATGTTGTCGAGGGCCTGCTTGTGCTCGGCAATCAGCCCGTTGCGCAAGATGTTGAAACGCTCTCGGAAGTCGGCGTTGCCGCTCATCGCATTGGAGGGGTCGAGTGACTGCAGAAAATTCAGGTAGTCGGCCTTGGCCTGAGTGAAACCGTATTGCCGGCCATCACCCTCCCGCTCCCGCTCCCGGGCGATCCCCTCATCCAGCAACTGGAAGTAATGCTGTTTGGAAGCTTCAAACGCCGCGGGGTCAGGCTTTTCGGCGAGCATGATGATCAGTTGATCGCCCAGCGTCTTGCGCAGCTTGAGGCCCAGATCCAGGGTGACGAAATTGTTGCGCACCAGCGTTTCCTGAGTACCGGCCATCTGCATCACGCTGACCAGCCCGAGCAACAACCCGAGCAGCGCCACGGTGATCAATGCGGAAATGCTCAGGAACAACCGCGTGCGCAACTTCATCGCCAGTTTCATCGTCGGGCGCTCACAGGTTGTACTGCTTGCGCTTGCGATACAGGGTCGAGGCGTCGATACCGAGGGTTTTTGCGGCCTGATCCAGTGTGCCAGCGGTGGCCAGTACCGCACCGATATGCGCCTTTTCCAGCTCATCGAGGCTCAGCGCTGCGCCAACGCGAGGTGCATTGTTGGCCGGCTGTTCGGCCATGCCGAGGTGGCTGATTTCCACACGTTCCTGCGGGCAGATAATGCTGGCGCGCTCAACCACGTTGCGCAGTTCGCGAATATTGCCTGGCCAGCGGTAGCCGAGCAGCGCTTCACGGGCCTCGTCGCTGAACCCGCGCGCCGGACGCGCATACTCTTTGACGAAGCGGGCGAGGAAGCGGTCGGCGAGGGTCAGGATGTCCTCGGCGCGCTCGCGCAGCGGCGGCAAATGCAGCGTGATGACGTTCAAGCGGTACAACAAGTCTTCGCGGAAGCGACCGTCGCGCACCATGTCCTCGAGGTTGAGGTTGGTCGCGGCCAGAATCCGCACATCGGCGCGACGGGTCACCGGATCGCCGACCCGCTCATATTCCTTGTCCTGAATAAAACGCAGCAGTTTTGGCTGCAAAGTCAGGGGAAAGTCACCGATCTCGTCGAGAAACAGCGTGCCGCCATCGGCCTGATTGACCCGGCCCAGCGTGCTTTCGCTGGCACCGGTAAAGGCCCCGCGACTGTGGCCGAACAGCTCGCTTTCCATCAGTTCGGCAGTCAGCGACGGGCAGTTGATCGTGACGCAGGACTTCTTCTCGCGCTTGCTCCAGCCATGAATCGCCCGGGCCAATTCACCTTTACCGGTGCCTGACTCACCGAGAATCAGAATGTTGGCGTCGGTGCTCGCTACCTGCCGCGCCGTTTCCAGTACGACTTTCATCGCCGGGCTGTGGGAGTCGAGGCCGTCCTTGGGTTTGCGGATTTCGCCTTCGAGGGCTTCAAGACGCGCCGAGAGCTGGCGCACTTCCAGTTGCTTGGCCGTGGCCAGGCGCAATTGATCGGGGCTGCAGGGTTTGACCAGATAGTCGGCAGCGCCGGCCTGGATCGCGTCGACCGCGGTATCCACAGCCGAGTGAGCGGTGACGATGACCACGCGCATCCACGGCGCCTGAATGCGCATCTGCGCCAGTACGTCGAGGCCGTTGTCTTCGCCCAGACGCAAATCAAGGAAGCACAGGTCGAAAACCTGACGTTGCAGCAGTGCCTCGGCCTGGGCCGCGCTGTTGGCCGTGGCCACCGTATAACCTTCGTCTTCGAGGCAATAACGGAAGGTTCGCAGGATGGCGGATTCATCGTCCACCAGCAGAATGCGGCCTTGATGCTCAGTGGCAGATTCCATTTTTCCTACGCTCCATAGTGATTGATCTTGGTTTAGTCCCGGAAAAATCGGGCAAGTTGCATGGTTGATTCTGAACGATGCCAGCCATAGGAGGGTAGCCCTCTCCTGCCGTTACGGCCAATACGTTGATTTCGTTGGTTTTTTAAACAATCACCGGTTTGCAGGACATTCCCTGCGTATCTTTCTGACATCCGTGTCGTGCTCTCAATTCCATAAGAATGAAATCTCCTACGAAATAATCGTGCATTCCGCACGACCTTGGATGACCCATCGTGCAGGATGCGTCGCCAAGGTTTTTCACCATACATATAACCTATTGATTTTATTGAATATTTTTCAATGAAAAAACTGGCACGCGGGCTGCAATACCTCATTTAGCCCGGGCAGAAACCAACTGCCCCAACCCAATAAGTGTGAGGAACCCAGGATGACTCGCCAACGTGCCGCCCAAGTGCGTATCTCGCCACTGCATATCCAGCAAGGCCTGTTTGGCGTGCTCGCGCTGTTGGTGACCCTGATCGCGTGCCAGCAATACCTGCGCTGGGAAAACAGCCAGCAGCCTGAGCCGTTGATCTCGATTCAACACAGCACGCAAACGCACTTCAGCGCCGTCAGCAGCAGCCAGGCCGAAAGCACTTCGATGCGCATGATGGATGTTGACCAGACGCAGCCACTGGATCAGCTGCCACGGGAAGAGCGCTGGGTTTTCTGATTGAACCAATGAATTCAGGCGCGCAGCGCCGGAACACGCAATATCCCTAAATAGAGAAGTAAGGAGAATCACCATGTTGAGTTGGGCAATTACATTCTTGATCATTGCCATCATCGCCGCCGTCCTGGGCTTCGGTGGTATCGCGGGCACCGCCACGGGTATCGCCAAGATTCTCTTTGTCGTATTCCTGGTGATGTTCATCGCTTCCTTCTTCTTTGGCCGTCGCGGCCGAGGTTAACGATGAGCGCGTTAAAGACACTGGCAGCCGCCCTGCTTCTGGGCGGTAGTGCCATGGCGCTGGCGGCCAATGATGGCCAGACGCGGGTCAATGAGCTGCTCGGCTCCGACCCGCAATACAGGGAAACCTGGCAAGGCGTGGTGAAGAAGGAAGAACGCCTGCCGGAATGGGTGATGAACCTGTCCGGCACGCCGGACCAGCAGATGAACGCCGTCACTGAAGATGGCGATCAGTATCTGGTCGGACCGCTCTGCGAGTCGGCGGATAAATGCCTGAACCACCGCTTGATCGTCGCGTTCAGCTTCGACAAGAAAGATGCCTACGCCATGCTCGTCGATGTGCCCGAAGGATTGCCGGCCGACAAGTCGCCGACACGACATGCCACCTACCGCTTCCTCGGCAAACCCGACCAGGGCATGCAGGATCTGCTGATGGAAACCCTGAAGAAAGATCCGAACTGGTATTAGGTTTCGAACATAAGAGCAGCCCCCCGCTGCTCTTGATTGCGCCCACCCGATGAAGGCCGGCGCATGACCAGGGGGCCGGGACGTTCTGACTGCAACAGGGTCGGAGTGACCTACGGGTACAGGGAGTGCCTGCGCGAGGGCCGGGTCAGGGTAAAAGCTGCGCCGCAGGTTCGCCGAGCCTCAGTGGTTCGACGGACTTGCGCTGGGCTTTGCAACACGCAAAACATTGATCCAGAGCGCCCATCTCCCCCTTTTTATCGCTGACACTGCGCGCAAAAACATTACGCGGTGTTTCCTGGCGACCGTATATCGAGAAAGAGACCGTTTAAACAGTAGGACTTCTAGTCGTGCAATGTGGGCTTTTTCCTAAATTTTCCGCCGATTTTACTCGTTCAAAAAACAACCAACCTACGCTGTGATGGCCGGTTCACGGCACTTATGCCGGCTGAAATGTCGTAATCGAACCGGTTGGGACGCCAGTTTCATTTAAAAAAGCTCATGCCGATTCGGCATAGGGTAGGCGTTTACGGCATTAGACGGCGCAACCTTGCATCGGAATAGTTGCGCCTTTTTTCGCCTGCCGAAGAGCCGTAAACACGCGCTTTGGGGCACCTTATACGGAGGCAGATGCACAGACTTTTCCGCTAAAGAGCGTTCCAGTTCCTGCATGTGCCTGAGTCAAACGCAAGTAAGGGTAAAGATAATGAAGAAGGCAAAACTCAGCCTCGCCTGGCAGATCCTCATCGGTCTGGTTTTAGGGATTGCAATTGGTGCGTTGCTCAACCACTTCAGTGCCGAAAAGGCCTGGTGGATCAGTAACGTCCTGCAACCGGCAGGCGATATCTTTATCCGTCTGATCAAGATGATCGTGATCCCGATCGTCATCTCGTCCCTGATCGTCGGCATCGCCGGCGTGGGCGATGCCAAGAAGCTTGGGCGCATCGGCCTGAAGACGATCATCTACTTCGAAATCGTCACCACCATCGCCATTCTCGTCGGCCTGGTGTTGGCGAACATGTTCCACCCGGGCGCCGGCATCGACATGAGCACCCTGGGCACTGTGGACATCTCCAAGTACCAGGCGACCGCCGCCGAAGTGCAGCATGAACACGCGTTCATCGAGACCATCCTCAACCTGATCCCGTCGAACATCTTCGCGGCCATGGCTCGCGGCGAAATGCTGCCGATCATCTTCTTCTCCGTGCTGTTCGGTCTCGGTCTGTCGAGCCTGCAGTCGGACCTGCGCGAACCGCTGGTGAAGATGTTCCAGGGCGTTTCCGAGAGCATGTTCAAAGTCACCCACATGATCATGAACTACGCCCCGATCGGCGTATTCGCCCTGATCGCGGTGACCGTCGCCAACTTCGGCTTCGCCTCGCTGCTGCCGCTGGCCAAGCTGGTGATCCTGGTTTACGTCGCCATCGCCTTCTTCGCCTTCGTGGTGCTGGGCCTGATCGCCAAGTTGTTCGGCTTCTCGGTGATCAAGCTGATGCGCATCTTCAAGGATGAGCTGGTCCTGGCCTACTCCACCGCCTCCTCGGAAACCGTGCTGCCACGGGTGATCGAGAAGATGGAAGCCTACGGCGCACCGAAAGCCATCTGCAGCTTCGTGGTGCCGACCGGTTACTCGTTCAACCTCGACGGTTCGACCCTGTACCAGTCCATCGCCGCCATCTTCATTGCCCAGCTGTACGGCATCGACCTGTCGATCAGCCAGCAACTGCTGCTGGTCCTGACCCTGATGGTCACCTCCAAAGGCATCGCCGGTGTACCGGGCGTGTCCTTCGTGGTGCTGCTGGCAACGCTGGGCAGCGTCGGGATTCCGCTGGAAGGCCTGGCCTTCATCGCTGGTGTCGACCGCATCATGGACATGGCGCGTACCGCACTGAACGTGATCGGCAACGCCCTGGCGGTCCTGGTGATCGCTCGTTGGGAAGGCATGTACGACGACGCCAAGGGCCAGCGCTACTGGAACTCCCTGCCGCACTGGCGCAGCAAGGAAAAACTGCCGGCTGGCGAGATTTCCAAGAACTGATTGCTGAACCCTGGGGAGATTGGCTCCCACAGTGACCGAGCCAGCCTTACCAACAAACCCCGGAGAAATCCGGGGTTTGTCGTTTCTGGCGACCCCGCTATCATTCGCCGCATCTTCCGGGGGATTTTGACTGATGCTTAATGGCCTGTGGCTTGGCTTCTTCGTCGTGGCAACCATCTCTGCGCTGGTGCAGTGGCTGGTCGGCGGCAATGCCGGGATTTTCGCGGCGATGGTGGAAAGCATTTTTGCCATGGCCAAGCTCTCGGTCGAGGTAATGGTGCTGCTGTTCGGCACGTTGACCCTGTGGCTGGGCTTCCTGCGCATTGCCGAAAAGGCCGGGATCGTCGAATGGCTGGCCAAGGTCCTCGGGCCGCTGTTCCTGCGGCTGATGCCGGAAGTCCCGCCCGGTCACCCTGCCCTCGGCCTGATCACCCTGAACTTCGCTGCCAATGGCCTCGGGCTGGATAATGCGGCCACGCCGATCGGCCTCAAAGCCATGAAGGCGCTGCAGGAACTCAACCCCAGCGCCACCATCGCCAGCAACGCGCAGATCCTGTTCCTGGTGCTCAACGCGTCGTCCCTGACCCTGCTGCCGGTGACGATCTTCATGTACCGCGCCCAGCAAGGCGCGCCGGACCCGACCCTGGTATTCCTGCCGATCCTGCTGGCAACCAGTTGCTCGACCATCGTCGGCTTTCTCTCGGTGGCGTTCATGCAGCGCCTGCGCATCTGGGACCCGGTGGTGCTGGCCTATCTGATTCCCGGCGCGCTGATCCTCGGCGCTTTCATGGCATTGCTGGCGACCCTGTCGGCCACGGCGCTGGCCGGATTGTCGTCGATCCTCGGCAACCTGACACTATTCGGACTGATCATGTTGTTTCTGGTGATCGGCGCGTTACGCAAGGTGAAGGTCTACGAAGCGTTCGTCGAAGGTGCAAAAGAGGGCTTCGATGTCGCCAAGAACCTGCTGCCCTATCTGGTGGCGATGCTCTGCGCGGTCGGCGTACTGCGTGCTTCCGGGGCGCTGGACTTCGGTCTGGATGGTATCCGCCATCTGGTCGAGTGGGCCGGCTGGGACACGCGGTTTGTCGACGCGTTGCCGACGGCGATGGTCAAACCGTTTTCCGGCAGCGCCGCACGGGCGATGCTGATCGAGACCATGAAGACTTCAGGGGTCGACAGCTTCCCGGCGCTGGTAGCGGCGACGGTGCAGGGCAGTACCGAGACCACGTTCTATGTGCTGGCAGTGTATTTCGGCGCGGTGGGGATTCAGCGGGCGCGGCATGCGGTGGGGTGTGCGTTGCTGGCTGAGCTGGCCGGGGTACTGGGCGCGATTGGCGTCTGCTACTGGTTCTTCGGTTAACCACAAATCAAAAACTGTAGGAGTGAGCCTGCTCGCGATAGCTGGGTGACAGTCACCGATGATGGTGGCTGATAGACCGCTATCGCGAGCAGGCTCACTCCTACATGGATTGTGGTGAATCAGGGCTTTTTGGGGGCGAGTTTTTGGCCTTGGTCGACAGCCCAAGCCACGACTTTGGCGGTCAGCCGATCACTGGCCTGGCCAAACCCAGCAACCACCGCTGGCACCTGCACATCGCTCAGCGGCTGACGCTCTTCAAAGCGGCGGCTGGCGAGAATCTTCTGGTCATAGCCACGCACCAGCAACGCATCGACCCGCACCACAGCGCTGGCCTGACTGCCCTGATACTCGGTCTGAAACGCCTGCAAACTGCCGCCCAGCTCCAGATCCGCCGCAAAGTTGCTGTCATCGGTACTCAGCAACGTCACCCGGCCATCACGCACAAAGCCATCGAGCAGTCGATTGCGCACCAGCACCGGTGCCGGATCGCTCCAGCGCGAGCCTTTGTAGCTGCTGATCACATCACCCTGCGGAATCACTGCAATGGTCGGCCGGTTCAACGCCTCGCTGGCCTGCAGCTTGTTCAGTCGCAGCGACCAGGACTGAGCGGCGGCTGAGCTGGCCGAGGCGGGCGCCTGGGCCGATGGCAGGCGATACACGTCCGACGGATCGGCCTGCGGCAGGATCGAGCACGCGCCGAGCAGCGAGAAACCGGCGAGGAGGGCGAAGTGAGTCAGCTTCATGGCGTGAATTCCTTGTTCTTGTCACGGCCCAGCAAGTAACCGCTGGGGTTGGCTTCAAGGCGTTGGGAAATGGCGCGCAGCGAGGTCAGCGTCTCGCGCAGTTCGCGGATGGCCGGGGCCAGGCCATTGAGGCCCTGCAGGCCGTTGTCGAGGGAATTTTCGTTCTTGCTCAGCAACGTGTTGATCGTTGCGCTGCTCTGTTCCAGCGACTTCATCGCCTGCTCGGCACTGCCCAGCGCCTGTTTGCCCTGATCGTTGAGCAGGCCATTGGCGTTGCGCATCAGAAGCGACGTCTGCTCGAGCATGTTGCCGGCCTGTTTGCCGACACTCGCCAGTTGCTGCATGGCCTGGCGCAGGTCGCCGCGCTGATCGTTGATCGAACCGGTGGTCTGCTCCAGATGGGCCAGGGTGTTGCTGACGCGCTCGACGTTCTCCGGGGAAAACATCTGATTGGCATTGCTCAGCAGCGCGGTGATGCCGCTCATCAAATCGTTACTGTCATTGAGCAGCCGCGAAATAGGCGAGGGCGACGCGACGATGGTCGGCAGGTTGCCGTCATGGCCACGCAGCTTCGGGCTCTCCGGTGTACCACCGCTGAGCTGGATGATCGACGTCCCGGTGATCCCGGCCAGCGCCAGTTTGGCCTGGGTGTCCTCCTTGACCGGCGTATCGCCGCCCAGACGAATCCGCGCCAGCACGCGCCGTGGATCTTTGGGATCAAGGCGCAGGTTGATCACATCACCGACCTTGATCCCGCTGTACTGCACCGGGCTGCCCTTGGACAGCCCGCTGACCGCCTCGCTGAAGACAATCTCGTAATCCTTGAACTCGGTGTCGACACTGGACTTGGCCAGGAACAGACCGAAGAGCAGGGCGCCAGCCACCACTATCACGGTGAACAGGCCGATCAACACATGATGGGCTCGGGTTTCCATGTCAGACCTCGTTGAGCAGTTTGGCGGCGTCCAGCGCCGAGCGGCCGCGCGGGCCGTGGAAGTATTCGTGAATCCACGCGTCGTCGGTTTCCGAGACGATGTCGATGGGGCCGGCGACCAGCACTTTCTTCTGCGCCAGCACCGCCACGCGGTCGGTGATGGTGTAGAGCGTGTCGAGGTCGTGAGTGACCAGAAACACACTCAAGCCCAGCGCATCGCGCAGGGTCAGGATCAATTGATCGAATTGCGCCGCGCCAATCGGATCGAGGCCGGCGGTGGGTTCGTCGAGAAACAGGATGTCCGGGTCCAGCGCCAGCGCCCGGGCCAGCGCGGCGCGTTTGATCATGCCGCCGGACAGCGAGGCCGGGTATTTGTCCGCCGCCGACAGCGGCAGCCCGGCCAGCGCCAGTTTCACCGCCGCCAGGTGCTCGGCGTCGTTGCGGCTCAGGCCGGCGTGTTCGATAAGGGGCAGGGCGACGTTCTCGGTGACGGTCAGCGAGGAAAACAGCGCGCCTTTCTGGAACAGCACGCCAAACCGCCGTTCAACCAGCGAGCGCTCGTGTTCGGACAGGCTCGGCAAGTTCTGGCCGAACACCTTCACGTTGCCTTCGCTGGGTTGGCGCAAACCGACGATGCTGCGCAGCAACACCGACTTGCCACTCCCCGAGCCGCCAACCACGGCAAGGATTTCGCCCTTGTACAAATCCAGATCGAGGTGCTCGTGCACGCTTTGCGAACCGAAGCGATTGCCCAGGCCACGGACTTCGATCACCGCCTCCGAGGGCGCGCGGGGTAGACGACTCACCAGCCCATCTCCATGAAGAACAGTGCGGCCACCGCGTCGAGCACGATCACCACGAAAATCGACTGCACCACCGCAGACGTGGTGTGCGCGCCGACCGACTCGGCGCTGCCACTGACCTTGAAACCTTCCAGGCAACCAATCGCGGCAATCAGGAAAGCGAAAATCGGTGCTTTGACCAGACCCACCAAGAAATGCTGGATGCCGATGTCCGACTGCAGCAACGACAGGAACATCGCTGGCGAAATATCCAGCGACACCGCGCAGACCACACCGCCACCGATGATCCCGCACAGCATGGCGAGAAAAGTCAGCATCGGCAGCGCCACCAGCATCGCCAGCACGCGCGGCACCACCAACAGTTCCATCGGGTCGAGGCCGAGGGTGCGAATCGCGTCGATTTCTTCGTTGGCCTTCATCGAGCCGATTTGCGCGGTGAAGGCACTGGCGGTGCGCCCGGCCATCAGGATCGCCGTGAGCAACACCCCGAACTCGCGCAGGAACGAGAATCCCACCAGGTCCACGGTGAAGATGGTCGCGCCGAAACTGGCCAGCACCGTCGCGCCGAGAAAGGCCACCACCGCACCGACCAGAAAGGTCAGCAGCGCCACGATCGGCGCAGCGTCGAGGCCGGTCTGTTCGATGTGCGCGATCATCGGCGTGATCCGCCAGCGTTTGGGCCGAAACAGGTTACGCGCGATGGTTTCCAGAATCAGCCCGACAAAGCCGAGCAGTTGCAGGGTGTCCTGCCAGACCGTGTCCACGGCACGCCCGATGCGCGTGAGCAATTGCACGCTGACGCTGACTTCCGGCTCCTTGATCGGTACACAGAAATCGGTCAGCGAGCAGTAAACGGTTTGCAACAAGGCACGATCGGCCGAGGACAAGGTGCAATCGGGATGTTCGGCGGACTTGCCCAGGCGCTCGGAACCGAGCAACTCCACCAGCAACGAGGCACCGGCGGTATCGAGGGTGCCAAGGCCATTAAGGTCGATCGGAGTATTGGCGTCGTACTGGCCGCGCAGCGACTCGCTCAGGTGCTTGAGCTCGGCGTAATGGGCGAGCGTCCAGTCTCCGATGACCCGCAGGCGGGCAGGGCTGATCGACGTGTCCAGGTGAGCACTGCCGGTGATCGAACGGCTGGTCATAAGCTCCGTGCTTGTTCGTCTGTTGAGCGAACTAACGTAATAGCACGAACCGGATTACTTTTCTTTGGTCGCTGTGCTGTCTGTGACTTCGAAGCGTAATACGCCAATCACCTGGCCATCCTCGGTCAACACCCGCACCTGCCATTTGCCGGCCGGGTTGCCTGGGAAGTTCTGCTTGTGCGTCCACGCCCGGTAGCCTTCCTTGCGCCCGCCGTGGATATCGAGGGCAATGCGGTCGACTTCCTGGCCGTTGAACTGCCACACGTGATAGATCCGCTCATCCAGCCCGCGCGGCGCATTGATCGCGGTGTAGGCGTAGAGGCCGCCGTTGCGGATCTGCTCGGCGCTGACCTGGTCGAGGCTGGCGCCGGGGGTGCGGTCCTGCAACTGAGTGCTGATCGCCACGTCGGTCATCCACAGCGTCGCCGGCGGCACCCACGAGCGTAGCGTCCAGCCGACCGCGCCGATGCCGAAAGTGATGCACAGAATGGCCAGCGCGTTGCGCACGGTGCGGATCGGGAAGATCGACGCCAGACTCGGGAACGACAACACCACCGCCGTGCCCAGCGCCCATTTGAAACTCTGCGCGGTGGTCAGGTGCATGATCACCGGCAGGGCGGTGAGCAGGGCTGCGAACAGGGTCAGGGTGTGCAGCGCGAGAAACGCCCAGCGTCGTGGCGCCAGCCATTTGTAATAGAGCGGATCGACAATCGAAATCAGCGCGGCGATGCACAGCAGGCCGGTGAAGATCAGTTGGCCGCTGTTCCAGGTGGTGGTGATGAAGAAGAACGGCAGGACGAAAAACAGGCTTTCCTGGTGGATCATCTGCGTTGCGTAGCGCAACAGCGGTTGCGGAATTTCCCGCTTGAAGATCCGCGTGAACAGCCCGGTCAGGGTGTTTTCCAGCATCAGCCAGATCCAGCTCAGCAGCATGATGATGGTGATCCAGCTCGCCAGCCCCTGCTGGCGATCGACCAGAATGAAACTGCCGACCCCGGAGATGAAACCGCCAAGCGCAATGACCCCGGGATAGCGCCTCATCAGTTCGAGAATGCGCTGGATCAAGTCGGGGATTTTTGGCATGTGGGCAGTTCACGGCTGGATAGGAAAAAACCCCGACAGAGTACCGTCCGCAGGCGTCTGTGGCGAGGTTGGTGGTCACCACAACACAACTCATTCCCCTGTAGGCGTGAGCCTACAGGTTCAGTGTCCGGCGGATTTTCGGCGGTGCAGGCGCCAGCCAATCAGCACCAGCAACACCAGGCCGAGACCGCCGGCAATCAGCCACAGCGCCTCATCATCACTGATCAACGGCTTCTCGATCCGCAGATACCCCGGCTGCAACAGCAATTCGCGCATGGCCCTGTTTGCCGTTTCCAGCGTCACGCCTTGCAGTTCGCGGGCAGGGTTGGCAAAGCGCCCGTCCTCGTAGTCGCCCAGCGCGCTCCAGTAATAATCAGCCATCGCGCTGTTGCCTTGCACGGCCCAGGCCTGATGGGCGATGGCGGCCTGTTTGATCCGGGCGAAGGTGTCCGGGTCGAGGCCGTTTTTCAGCAAGTCGGCCTTGAGGTCTTCCAGCACCTGTTGAGCTTCGGCGAGGTCATCGCGATCCACGTCGGCATTGAGACTCATGAAACCGACCCCGCCAAACACCTCACGCTCGGCCCATGGCCCGTAGGACAAACCGTGGTTCAGGCGGATCTGCCGGTACAGCGCCCAGTCGAGGTAGTCCTTGAGGATGTCGAAGGTTTCGTCGTACTGATCGTCGAGCACCGGCTCCGGCACCAGCCAGTGCAGCTTGGCACTGTCGCCGATGAAGCCGCGGGTGAGCGTGCGTTCATGGGCCGCACTGGTGCGGATGTCCGGCAGCTCACGGTGCTCGGCCGGGTCCACGGCTTCGAGCGCGCCCCAGGTGCGCTCCAGGTAGGCCGGCAGCAGTTTATCGAGCTCGCCGACGACGATCAGGGACATGTTGTTCGGCGCGTACCAGGTCTTGCGCACCTTCTCCAGTTGCGCCTGGGTCAGGTGACCGACTTCCGCACGTTGCGGGCATTTCAGGCCCAGTTCCACCGCCAGTTGGTTGCTCGCGGTGTGGCCCAGATCCTGGCGGTCGAGAAAACGCTGCAGACGCGTGTAATGGCCGCCGTCCTCGCGCTCGACCACGCGTTTGGCGGCGTTGATCGCGTTGTCGTCAATGCGGGTCTGAGTCAGCAGGCCGAGCAGCAGGTCGAGCACCTTGCGCTGGTTCTTCGCCGGGGCCTCGATGACGAACGTGGTGTCGGCGTTGCTGGTGAATGCGTTCCACTCGCCGCCCAGCGCCTGCATGCGCTCTTCCAGTCCGCCTTCGCCAGTAGCGTCGACGCCACTGAACAGCAGGTGTTCCAGCAGGTGCGGCAGCTCTTTTTCATCGCAGTCGAAATCGTCGAGGCCGACGCCGACCACCAGGCGGATCGCCACATGCCCGCGTTCGGTGCCGGGCTTGAGCAACAGCTGCAAACCATTGGGCAGCGCATAGCCTTCGACCTGAAAGCGATCAACGGCGAAGGCGGGCAGGGAACCGAGCAACAGACAGGCGAACAACAGGCAACGCATAACAGGCTTCCGTACGGCTGATTTGGAGATCCGTGTCGTCAGTCAGGGCCCCATCGCTGGCAAGCCAGCTCCCACAAGGATTTGCGGCGTTCACAAAACCCTGTGGGAGCTGGCTTGCCAGCGAAGACGTCCTTGAGGCTGAACTCTGAGTTACTGACTGACCCCAGCCCCAGACGTTCAAGGCGAATGCGTAATGTCGGCAATATGATCCGCTTCCAGCGCCCCGGTATCCGTCGTTTCCAGCACCACGTAAGCACTGCTGCAAAACAGCGAATTCAAGCGCTTCATATCCGCAATCAGCTCCAGGTGCAATGAACTGGTTTCCAGACTCTGCACGATCTTACGTTGCAAACGGCTGACATGGGCATGGGCCAGACGCCGTTCCTGTGCACGAAAGCGACGTTTCTCGCGCAACAACTGGCGGGCGCTTTCCTTGTCGCTGCTGAGAAACACCGACAGGCCCAGGCGCAGGTTGGCGGTCAATTGCTGTTGCAGACCAGTCAGGTCCTCCAGCCCCTCTTCGGAAAACGAACGCCGCTGGGAGGTCTTCTGCTGCTGAATCTTGCGCAGCATGCGTTCGATCAGATCACTGGCCAGTTTCAGGTTGATCGCCAGTTCGATGATCTCGGCCCAGCGCCGGCTGTCCTGCTCACCAAGGTCTTCGCGGGGCATTTGCGCGAGATACAGTTTGATCGCGCTGTAAAGCGACTCGATGTCATCGCTCAACGAGCGGATTTCCTGAGTGACCGCCGTTTGCTTGCCGCGCAACACGGCGAGAGTGGCGTCGAGCATGTTTTCCAGCAGATCACCCATGCGCAGGGTTTCCCGCGCGGCATTGGCCAGGGCCAGACTCGGCGTCGACAACGCGGTGGCGTCGAGATGGCGTGGTCTGGCCGTGCCGTTGACCTCCGGCCGCTCAGGCAGCAGCCATGCGCAGAGTCGCGCCATTGGCGCCACCGACGGCAGCAGAATCAGGCACCGCGCGGTGTTGTAGAGCAGATGGAAGCCAATGACCATTTCCTGCGGGCTGAAATCCAGCCCGTCCATCCAGTGCACCAGCGGATCGAGCACCGGAATGATCAGCAGCAGGCCGATCAGTTTGTACAGCAGGCTGCCCAGCGCCACCTGTCGGCCGGCGGCGTTCTGCATGCTGGTGCTCATGAACGCCAGAATGCCGCTGCCGATGTTGGCACCAATCACCAGGCCGATCGCCACCGGCAGGCTGATCACGCTGGCGCCAGCAAGGGTCGCAGTCAGCAGCACGGCGGCGAGGCTGGAGTAGGAAATCATCGCGAACAAGGCGCCGACCAAGGCGTCGAGGAGGATGTCGCCGGTGAGCGAGGCGAAAATCACTTTCACCCCTTGGGCGTGGGTGATCGGTGCGGCGGCCTCGACGATCAGTTGCAGCGCGAGAATGATCAACCCCAGACCGATGCTGACCCGGCCCATCTGCCCGAGCCGCGTCTGTTTGCGCGAGAGGAAGAAAATCACCCCGAGAAAGATCAGCAGCGGCGACAGCCACGACAGATCGAACGTCAGCACCCGCGCCATCAGCGCGGTCCCGACGTCGGCGCCGAGCATGGTCGCCAGCGCCGGGGTCAGCGCCATCAGGCCCTGGCCAACGAAAGACGTCACGAGCATCGCGGTGGCGTTGCTGCTCTGCACCATCGCGGTGACGACGATGCCGGCGACAAAGGCGAGCCAGCGCCTGGACATGTTTTGACCAATGACGTGGCGCAGGTTGGTGCCATACACCCGCAGGATGCCGGTCCGGACGATGTGCGTGCCCCAGATCAACAAGGCCACGGCGGAAAGCAGATTGAGCAGGGTGAGCATGCAGACCCCCTCTAGTCGCAGCGCCCCAGAGGGGCAAGTTGACGGTACCGCGCTGTTTCTACGTCTTGTACTTAAGCTGTAGTTGGCTAACGGCCTGGGCGCCAGCATTGCACAGCTAAAGTGCTGATTGAAACAAAAGTGTCATGAACAGCGCTTCATTCACTCCCATTTAAATCAACGCCGCCCCTGTGGGAGCAGGCTTGCCAGCGATGGCGTCGGCACAACCAACATTGATGTCGCCTGACATTCCGCTATCGCTGGCAAGCCAGCTCCCACAGGGTCCGCGGTGCCTGAATGCTGCACAAAAAAATGTGGGAGCGAGCCTACTCGCGAAAGCGGCGGATCAGCCAACATGGTTGTCGACTGACACTCCGTTTTCGCGAGCAGGCTCGCTCCCACAGGGGTATTGCCTGCGTCTGGATTACCCGGTTATTGGCCCGGGATGTCCTTGCGCAGTTTCACTGGATCTTGCTGCTGTTTCTTCTTGGCCATCGCGCCGCGCAGCTTGATGTTGATCGCTTCAACGGCCAGCGAGAACGCCATGGCGAAGTAGACGTAGCCCTTCGGTACATGCACGTCGAACGACTCGGCGATCAGTACGGTACCCACCACCAGCAGGAACGACAGCGCGAGCATTTTCAGCGACGGGTGCTTGTCGATGAATTCGCTGATCTTGCCCGAGGCGGCCATCATCACCAGCACGGCGACGACGATCGCCGCGACCATCACCGGCACGTGGGACACCATGCCGACAGCGGTGATCACCGAGTCCAGCGAGAACACGATGTCGATGATTGCGATCTGAATGATGGTGTACAGGAAGTTGCCGCCCTTGCCACCGGGGGTTTCGTCGCTTTCGTCTTCGCCTTCCAGCGCGTGGTACATCTCTTGCGAGCTCTTCCACAGCAGGAACAGGCCACCGAAGAACAGGATCAGATCGCGGCCGGAAATGCCCTGGCCGAACACCACGAACAGGTCGGCGGTGAGGCGCATGACCCAGGTGATCGACAGCAGCAACAGGATCCGCGTGATCATCGCCAGGCCCAGGCCGAAGATCCGCGTGCGCTGCTGCATGTGCTTGGGCATGCGGCTGACCAGGATCGAAATCATGATGATGTTATCGATGCCCAGAACGATTTCCAGGGCGGTCAGGGTAAAGAAGGCAACCCAGATTTCGGGGTTGGTCAGCCAATCCATGTGTATTCCTTTGAGCGAGTGTTAAACCAGGACGCCAGCAAGCAGCTGGCGTCATGGTGAGTGAATGCCGTTACAACGTGCTGAACAGCGGGAACGTTCCCAGCAGCAAGGCGGCCACTAGTATGCACAGGCAGACCAGAACTGCCCACTTCAAGGTGAAGCGCTGGTGGTCACCGAATTCGATACCGGCCAAAGCGACCAACAGATAAGTCGATGGCACCAACGGGCTCAACAAGTGGACGGGCTGACCGACGATCGAGGCACGGGCCATTTCCACCGCGGTGATGCCGTAATGGCTGGCCGCTTCGGAGAGCACCGGCAACACGCCGTAGTAGAACGCGTCGTTCGACATGAAGAACGTGAACGGCATGCTCACCAGCGCCGTGATCACCGCCAGGTACGGGCCGAGGAAATCCGGAATCACTGCCAGCAGACTTTTCGACATGGCGTCGACCATCCCGGTTCCGGACAGGATACCGGTGAAGATCCCCGCCGCGAAAATCAGACTGACCACCGACAGCACACTGCCGGCGTGAGCCGCGACGCGGTCCTTCTGCATTTGCAGGCACGGGTAGTTGACGATCATCGCGATACTGAAGGCCACCATGAACAGCACCGGCAGCGGCAGCAGGCCGGCGATCAGCGTGCACATCAGCCCCAGGGTCAGCAGGCCGTTGAACCAGATCAGCTTCGGGCGACGGGCATCCGGGAACTGCGACACACTGATTTCGCTGTGATCGATCTCGTCACCAATCAGGTGCAGCTCACCCAGACGCGCACGCTCACGTTTGCCGTAGAAGTAGGCAATGATCAGGATCGCCACCACGCCGGCGGCCATTGCCGGGATCATCGGCACGAAGATGTCCGACGGATCCACATGCAGCGCACTGGCGGCACGGGCAGTCGGGCCACCCCAAGGGGTCATGTTCATCACGCCACCGGCGAGGATGATCAGGCCGGCCATGATTCGCGGGCTCATGCCGATGCGGCTGTACAGTGGCAGCATGGCGGCCACGCAGATCATGTAAGTGGTCGCGCCGTCACCATCGAGGGAGACGACGAGCGCCAGTACGGCGGTTCCGACCGAAACTTTCAGCGGGTCGCCCTTGACCAGTTTGAGGATCTTGCGCACGGCCGGGTCGAACAGGCCGGAGTCGATCATCAGGGCGAAGTACAAAATGGCGAACATCAGCATCACGCCGGTCGGCGCAAGCTTGGTGATACCTTCGAGCATCATCGGACCGATCTTCGGCGCGAAACCGCCGAACAGAGCGAAGATGATCGGAATGATGATCAGGGCGATCAGCGCGGACAGGCGCTTGGTCATGATCAGGAACATGAACGTGATGACCATGGCGAAGCCAAGGAAAGTCAGCATGGGAATACTCCAGGCGTAGCGCGGCTAGTTGATTGAGCGGACCGGGCGGGATCAGCGCAGAACGGGAAGCACGAGACGTACGGGCGGAGTGACAGCGAAAAGGCGGGCTACAGAGGACATCAGAATCACCATTGTTGTTGTTAATTGGGCCGGGCGGGCGAGCAATCGCACACGGCAGCCAACCGGTCTGTTGCCGGTAGTGGCGGCGATCCTAATCGGGCAACCTTTCAGCTACCTTTCGCCGCAGAAAGCTTCGGGCGAACGGCCAACCGGTTGTCGGATGCGACTGGAGTCAATCAATTCGGGGACGGGAGGGCACAGACATGAGCCAATTGCACAGCGGTGGCTGCCACTGCGGACATATCCGCTATCAGTTCAGCGGGCCGTTGCAGGACATCGCTCACTGCCACTGCTCGATCTGCCGCAAGGTCAGCGGCGGGATCGTCACCACATGGATCACGGTGCCAGCGGCCAACTTCCAGTGGCTGGCCGGGACACCTTCGCGCTACGACTCGTCGGGCAGTTGCGCGCGATATTTCTGCCCGCACTGCGGTGCGCAACTGGCGCTGGTGACGCAACTCAGCCCCGAGAGCATCGACCTGACCATCGCCACGCTGGACCACCCGGAGTCAGCGCCGGCCGAGCGGCATATCTGGACCGACAGCCAATTGCCCTGGCTGCATCTGGACGAGCAACTGCCGGGGGAGCCTGAAGAAACCTTGCAGGTTTAACTGGCTGATCAAAAAACAGACAAATCCAGCGGGCGGATTGCCCCCATCCAGATTGCATGCTCGGTGTGGTCGAGCAAGTCATCGCCCGTGTCGGGGTGCAGGAACACCACCAGTCCCTGTCGATTCAGTGCCAGCCACGGCAACACCTCGCCGATCAGCTCCGGGCCGAACGCCAACTGGCAGCTCCAGTCCGGGTGCGGACCGACCGGCCGTTCGTGGACACGGCCCATCGTCACTGCAAACAACTGCGCCGCTTGCTCGCACAGGGCTCGCGCCTGGTCGATGGTATGGGCGTCGAAATAGACGTGGGCGTGGTAACCCTTGATGACTTGCATCTGAAACCCTCTGAATCGGTTCGAACCCTCGGCGTTTTCCACCGTCACACGCCATATAGGACAACAACAAGGAAAACAGCCATGAAAAATGCCGAAACCCCGACGGTGAAAGTGGTGCTCTATGGTGCCATGGCCAGCCTCGGCGGCGCGTTGATGGCTGAGTTGCTGCGACGCCAGCACGAAGTCATCGCGATTCTCGACGATTTGAACGTACTCGCGCCACGTCCCGGGCTGCGCACCAAAAGCGGCGATCTGTTCGACGCCGAGCGGGTCACGCAAAGCGTAGCCGGCAGCTCGGCGGTGATCTGTCTGCTGGATGCACCGGGCCTGCCGTTCAGCAGCGACCATGTGGAAAGGTCCGTGGTGCTCGGCCCGGTGGAACAGGTGCTGGCGGTCGATGCGTTGGTCGACGGCCTGCAGGCGGCCAACGTTTCACGGCTGTTTCTGGTGGGGAATTTTGCCGTCCTCGACGAGCTGGAGCTGGACGACGGACTGCAACGCCATGCCGCCGAAGAAATCCGCGAAGCCCTGCAAAGCAGCCCGCTGCAGTGGACGCTGGTGAATGCTCCTCACGGCGTGGCGGGGCTGACTATCGAGCATTTCAGTCAGGTGGGCGGCAATCTTGAGCCGGGGCTGGCGGAGCCGCTGGAACGGCTGAACCGCGTGGCAGTGGGGATCGCCGATGAGCTGCGGTTGAAGCTGCATGTGGGTGAACATGTGAATTTTGTTGCCGCCACAGATACGTAAAAAGATCGCAGCCTTCGGCAGGAGCTGCCGCAGGCTGCGATCTTTTGATCTTCAAACCGCAATCGAAGGCAAGGCCATTCCCTTGAGGGATTCGGCGCTGCTGGCCTGCTCGGCCATCAACCAGTCGACAAACTGCTGAATCAACGCCCCGCGCCGTTTACGCTGGGGCAGCACCACGTAATAACCCAGCCGCGACAAGGTGGTTTCGGCGATCGGCCGGCAGAGCAAACCCTGGCTCAGCAAGTTATCCACAAGGTGGCGCCAGCCGATCGCCACGCCTTGGGCGCCGATTGCCGCTTGAATCAACAGGGTGTAATTGTCGAAACGCACCTGCCCCGGTGCTGGCGGAGTGGTGATGCCCAGTTCACGGAACAGCCCGCTCCAGTCAAACCAGTTGCTGCTGTTTTCCCCGCGCAAGTGCAGCAGCGGAAACTCCAGCAACGCCTGGGCGGGCAAGGGCAGGGCGCGCTCCTTGAGCAATTGCGGGCTGCACACCGGGAACACTTCCTCGCTGAACAGCCAATGGCTTTCGCCCTGCTTGAAACGCCCGTCGCCAAACAGGATCGCCACGTCGATGTCGGTGCGCAGCATGTTGTGGTTGCGCTCGCTGGTGACCAGGCTGACATCGACCTGCGGGTTGGCTTCATGAAAGCGGTGCAAACGCGGCATCAGCCAATACGCGGCGAAGGCGAAGTCGGTAGCGACCTGCAGCACTTCATGCTGCTGTTGCGTACTGATCGCACTCAATCCTGCGTCGATATTCTGCAAACCGAGCTGAACCTGCTCGAACAGGATCGTCCCGCCCTCGGTCAGTTCGATGCCGCGGTAGATCCGGTCAAACAGCCGCGCACCCAGCTGTTCTTCCAGACGCTTGATCTGTTGGCTGATCGCTGGCTGCGTGGTGCCCAGCTCCACCGCAGCGGCGGTAAAACTGTGATGACGCGCCGCCGCTTCGAAGGCGCGCAACAGGTCGAGGGACAGGTTGCCGAGGGCTTCATACATAAGCTGTGCTTATCCTAGTCATTGTCCGGCGCGGGCTTTACCGGACAGGGCATGGACTCCATGCTCGATCGCAGCAATGTCGCATAAATATTCACTATGGAATGCCGCGATCACATGAAGCGCAAGAACATTCTTTTCATCATGGCCGATCAAATGGCCGCGCCAATGTTGCCAATCTACGGCCCGTCGCCGATCAAATTGCCGAACCTTTCGCGCCTCGCCGCTCAAGGCGTGGTGTTCGATGCCGCGTACTGCAACAGTCCGTTGTGCGCTCCGTCGCGCTTCACCCTGGTCAGCGGCCAGTTGCCGAGCAAGATCGGCGCCTACGACAACGCTGCCGATTTCCCCGCCGACATTCCGACCTACGCCCACTATCTGCGCCGCCTCGGCTACCGCACCGCGCTGTCGGGCAAGATGCATTTCTGCGGCCCGGATCAATTGCACGGCTATGAAGAACGCCTGACCAGCGACATCTACCCGGCCGACTACGGCTGGGCGGTGAACTGGGACGAACCGGATGTGCGTCCGAGCTGGTATCACAACATGTCATCGGTACTGCAGGCAGGGCCGTGCGTGCGCACCAATCAGCTCGACTTCGATGAAGAGGTGGTGTTCAAGGCCCAGCAATACCTGTTCGACCACATTCGCGAGGACGGCGACCAGCCGTTCTGCCTGACCGTGTCGATGACACATCCACACGACCCGTACACAATTCCCAAGGCGTTCTGGGATTTGTACGACGACAGTGACATCCCGTTGCCGACCACCCCGGATCAACACGCCCTCGATCCGCATTCGCAGCGCCTGTTCAAGGTCTACGACCTGTGGGACAAGCCGCTGCCTGTGGATAAGATTCGCGACGCGCGCCGTGCCTACTTCGGTGCCTGCAGCTATATCGACGCCAACGTCGGCAAACTCCTGCAAACCCTGGAAGATACCGGGCTGATCGACGACACCATCATCGTCTTCTCCGGCGACCACGGCGACATGCTTGGCGAGAAGGGGCTCTGGTACAAAATGCACTGGTTCGAGATGGCCGCACGGGTGCCGCTGCTGATCAGCGCTCCGGGGCAATTCGCTGCCGGCCGGGTCAGCGCCGCGGTGTCCACCGCCGACCTGTTGCCGACCTTCGTCGAACTGGCCGGCGGTAGCCTGGAGCCGAACTTGCCGCTGGACGGCCGCTCGCTGCTGGCGCATCTGCAAGGGGAGGGCGGGCATGACGAAGTGTTCGGCGAATACATGGCTGAAGGCACGGTCAGCCCGCTGATGATGATCCGTCGCGGCGCGTACAAATTTATCTACAGTGAAAGCGACCCGTGCCTACTCTTCGACGTACACAACGATCCGCGTGAACTCGAAGAACTCAGCCAGTCGCCGCAACATCGCCCGCTTTTCGACGATTTTCTCGCCGAAGCGCGGGCCAAGTGGGACATTCCGGCGATTCACCGCGCTGTACTCGCCAGCCAGCGCCGCCGTCGTTTTGTTGCCGATGCCCTGACCATCGGCAAACTGAAGAGCTGGGATCACCAGCCGCTGGTGGACGCCAGTCAGCAGTACATGCGCAACCACATCGACCTCGATGACCTGGAGCGCAAGGCCCGTTATCCACAACCCTGCCAAAACCAATAATGTAAGGGGAATTCCATGCGCAAGTTATCCACAGTAGTGACGGTCGGCCTGATAGCGCTGAGCAGCGCATCGGCATTCGCCGAACAAAGCTGCGACACAGTGAAAATGGCCGACCCGGGCTGGAGCGACATTGCCGCCACCAACGCCATCACCGGGTTTCTGCTGGATGGCATGGGCTACAAGGCCAAGGTCGATACCCTCGCGGTACCGATCACCTTCGGCGGGTTGAAGGACGGTCAGGTCGATGTGTTTCTCGGCAACTGGATGCCGGCGCAACAGGGCTTTTACGACAAATTCGTCGCCCCTGGCGATGTCACGCAACTGGCGAAGAACCTGGACGGTACGGAATTTACCCTGGCGGTGCCGGATTACGTGTGGGACGCCGGTGTGCATAACTTTGCCGACCTGAATAAATACGCCGACAAGTTCGATCGCAAGATCTACGGCATCGGCTCGGGCGCCCCGGCGAACATTTCACTGCAGGAAATCATCAAGAAAAACGATTTCGACATGGGCCAGTGGAAGCTGATTGAATCCAGCGAACAGGCGATGCTCGCCGAAGTGTCGCGCGCAGTGAAGAAACAGAAATTCGTCACCTTCCTCGGCTGGACACCGCACCCGATGAACGTGCAGTTGAAAATGCATTATCTGAAGGGCGGCGAAAAATACTTTGGCGATACCGGCAGCGTGTACACACTGACGCGCAAGGGTTACGCCGACGCATGTCCGAACGTGGGTAAGTTGCTGACCAATCTGTCGTTCACTCAGGAGATGGAGAACAGCATCATGGCTGAGGTGGTGAACAAGAAGGTCAGCAATGCCGACGCCGCCAAGGCCTGGATCAAGGCCAATCCGGCGGTGCTGGATAAATGGCTGGAGGGGGTGAAGACCGTCGATGGGAAGGACGCGTTGGCGGCGGTCAAGGCAAAGCTTTGATTGTGGGACTGTTGGAATTGTGCCCGGCGTGAGATTTTTACCCCCTCACCCAAGCCCTCTCCCTCAGGGGGGCGAGGGGGCAGGGAGCCGATATCTGTTGGATTCAAAACTTGCGTTCAACTCTGAAATCGCAGGTCGGTGAATCTCTGATAAACACCGCGCTCAGTTCCCTCTCCCTCTGGGAGAGGGCCAGGGTGAGGGGCCTTTCCCCTGACACCCTGATAACCTTGAACAAAACCCCAACCGCGAGGCTCCATGGCCGTCCCCAGCCGCCACTCTCTCTTCCCCTTCCTCACCTGGTTGCCGCGACAAACCCGCGCCAGCGTCGGACGGGATCTGATCGTCGGCCTCAGCGGAGCGATTCTCGCGTTACCCCAGTCGATCGCCTACGCGCTGATTGCCGGCCTGCCGCCGGAGTACGGCCTCTACGCCGCGATCATCCCGGTGATGATCGCCTGCCTGTGGGGTTCGTCGTGGCATCTGATCTGTGGCCCGACGGCAGCGATTTCGATTGTGTTGTATGCCAGTGTCAGTCCACTGGCCGTCCCCGCGTCGCAGGACTACATCACGCTGATCCTGTTGCTGACCTTTCTTGCCGGCATCTTCCAGTGGCTGCTGGGCTTGCTGCGCTTCGGCGCTTTGGTGAATTTCGTGTCGCATTCCGTGGTGCTGGGGTTCACCCTCGGCGCGGCAGTGGTGATTGCGATCGGCCAATTGCCCAACCTGCTCGGGCTGGACCTGCCGGCGAAAGCCACGGCACTGGCCAGCCTGATGGACCTGCTGCAACACCTGCGGGCTGTGGATAAACCCTCATTGGCATTGGGCGTGGCGACGGTGCTGGTCGGTTTCGTGCTCAAACAACTGCTGCCGCGCTGGCCGACCCTGTTGATAACTTTGGTGCTGGGCAGTGCAGTCGTGTGGCTGTGGCCGTCGATGTTCGGCCATGTGCATCTGGTCAGCACTTTTGTCGGACGCTTGCCGCCGTTCAGTGGGTTACCGCTGGATCTGGATCTGATTCTGCGCTTGCTGCCGAGTGCGGTGGCAGTGGGCATGCTCGCACTGGTCACCAGTCTGTCGATCGCCCGCTCGATTGCTGCACGTTCGCAGCAACTGCTCGATGCCAATCAGGAAGTGCGTGCGCAGGGTTTATCGAATATCGTCGGCGCGTTCTTTTCCGGATCGTTGTCCGCCGGCTCCTTCACCCGTTCCGGCCTGAGTTACGAGGCGGGCGCCTGCTCACCGCTGGCCGGGGTATTTTCGGCAATCTGGGTGGCGTTGTTCGCGATTTTCGGCGCCGGACTGATTTCGCACATTCCGATTCCCGCCATGGCCGGGAGCATTCTGTTGATCGCCTGGGGGCTGGTGGATCATCGTGGCATCCGCTCGTTGCTACGGGTCAGCCACGCCGAGTTCGTGGTCATGGCGCTGACCTGCCTCGCAACCTTGCTGCTGGAATTGCAGACAGCGATCTACGCCGGGGTGCTGGCGTCGCTGTTCTTCTACCTCAAGCGCACCTCGCAACCGCGGGTCCAGCATTGGCGCGACGGTGAAGACGATGTGCTGCGGGTCGGTGGCTCGATCTTCTTCGGCGCCAGCCATTACCTGCAAGTGCGCCTGCAAAGGCTGCACGGCACGCGGGTGGTGATTGATGCGCAGCACATCAACTTCATCGACTATTCCGGCGTGGAGATGCTGCATCAGGAAGCGCGGCGCCTGCTGCACCAGAATCGCAGCCTGACCCTGCGCCGGGCACGGCCACAGGTGGTGGAGGAGTTGCGCAAGCTGGAAGGGCCGGAGAAATGCCCGATCCGGTTTGAGGACTGATCCAACAAACACCGCATGCCTCTGTAGGCGTGAGCCTGCTCGCGAGATCGGAGTGTCAGACACAAATGTTTCAACTGACACTCCGCTCTCGCGAGCAGGCTCACTCCTGCAAGGATTATTGCGCTAGCTGGCGGCGTAGTTCGGCCAGCACCGGCGCCGTATCCGGGCGCACGCCGCGCCACAGGTAAAACGCCTCGGCTGCTTGCTCAGCCAGCATCCCCAGACCATCCATCGACACCGCCGCACCATGCTCGCTGGCCCAACGGCAGAACGCAGTCGGTTCCTTGCCGTACATCATGTCGTAGCACAGGGTCTGGCCCGGTTCGATCAGGCTCGGCGCAATCGGCGGCACCTCGCCGGTCAGGCTGGCGGAGGTGGCGTTGATGATCACGTCCACCGGTTCCTGCAACCAGTCGAAACCACTGGCCGACACCGGCCCCAGATCACAGAACAACTCGGCCAGCAGCTCGGCCTTGTCCACCGTGCGGTTGGCGATGATCACCGACGCCGGTTTTTCCGCCAGCAACGGCTCCAGCGCGCCACGCACTGCGCCACCAGCACCGAGCAGGAGGATGCGTTTGCCGGTCAGGCTGAAACCGGCGTTCACCGTCAGGTCGCGCACCAGGCCGGCGCCGTCGGTGTTGTCGCCCAGCAATGAACCATCGGCCAGTTTGCTCAAGGTGTTTACCGCACCAGCCCGTTGCGCACGAGCAGTCAGGCTGTTCGCCAGACGATAGGCCTCTTCCTTGAACGGTACAGTGACGTTGGCGCCGCGACCTTCCTGAAAGAACGCCGTGGCGCAGCCACTAAAGTCGTCGAGTGGCGCCAGCAGGGTGCTGTAGTCGAGGCGTTGCCCGGTCTGCTCGGCAAACAGTTTGTGGATCATCGGCGATTTGCTGTGGCCGATCGGGTTACCGAAAACGACGTAACGATCCATCAGCAGTCCTCAGCGAGCCAGTCGCGGTCTTGCAGGAAGTAGTCGGTCAGGCGCGCTTCTTCGCTGCCGGGCTCGGCTTTGAAATCGTAGGCCCAGCGCACTTGCGGCGGCAGCGACATGAGGATCGACTCGGTACGCCCCCCCGATTGCAGGCCGAACAGGGTGCCACGGTCATACACCAGGTTGAACTCGACATAGCGGCCACGGCGAAATTCCTGGAATTCACGCTGTTTGGCGGTGAACGCATCATGTTTGCGGCGCTGCACGATCGGCAAGTAAGCGTCGATGTAGGCGTCGCCGATGGCACGCATGAAGGCAAAACTGGTATCGAAGTCCCACTCGTTCAGGTCATCGAAGAACAGGCCGCCGATGCCGCGTGGTTCGTGGCGGTGCTTGATGTGGAAGTAGGTGTCGCACCAGGCCTTGTAACGCGGGTAGACGTCTGCACCGAACGGCGCACAGGCCTGCTCGGCAACGCGGTGCCAGTGGATGCAGTCTTGTTCATTGCCGTAATACGGGGTCAGGTCGAAGCCGCCACCGAACCACCAGACCGGCTCTTCACCTTCCTTTTCGGCGATGAAAAAGCGCACGTTGGCGTGGGACGTCGGCACATGCGGGTTGTGCGGGTGAATCACCAGCGACACGCCGAGGGCTTCGAAACCGCGCCCCGCCAGTTCCGGACGATGAGCGCTGGCCGATGGCGGCAAGCCGCTGCCAAACACGTGGGAGAAGTTGACGCCGCCCTTTTCGATCACCGTGCCGTTTTCGATCACACGAGTACGACCGCCACCGCCAGCGGGCCGGGTCCAGGCGTCTTCGACGAAGCGCGTGCCGCCGTCCTCGTTTTCGAGTGCGGCGCAGATGCGGTCTTGCAGGTCGAGCAGATAGGCCTTTACGGCGTCGGTGCGGGTCGTCATGGCTTCACCTTGAATCGGGGCATCACTACGCGGCGCCCCGCAGGCGGGGGTCGACGCAAATGGGCGCGTAGCATACCACCGCAGGCAAGCGCACCGCAGTTGACGAAGATCAAGCAGGAGAGTTGGATAGGGGGCTCACGAAAGACCCAAGGAGAGCAGGCAGATGGCAAAGCGTATCCAGTTCCGCGCCCACGGCGGTCCCGAAGTGCTCGAATATGTTGACTACGAACCCGCCACGCCCGGCCCGAATCAAGTGCGCGTAGCCAACAAGGCAATCGGCCTGAACTTCATCGACACCTATTTCCGCAGTGGCCTCTATGCACCGCCAGCCTTGCCGTCAGGCCTGGGCGCGGAAGGTGCCGGCGTCGTTGACGCGGTCGGCAGTGACGTCACCCGCTTCAAGGTCGGTGATCGTGTGGCGTACGGCAGCGGCCCGTTGGGTGCCTACAGCCAGTTGCACGTATTGCCCCAGGACAACCTGGTGAAACTGCCGGACGAAATCAGTTTTGAAACCGCTGCCGGCGTGATGCTCAAGGGCTTGACCGTGCAGTACCTGCTGCGCCAGACCTATGAACTCAAGGGCGGCGAAACCATTTTGTTCCACGCCGCCGCCGGTGGCGTCGGTTCGCTGGCCTGCCAATGGGCCAAGGCACTGGGGGTGAAGCTGATCGGCACCGTCAGCTCGAAAGCAAAAGCCGAACTGGCCAAGGCCAACGGCGCCTGGGCGACCATTGATTACAGCCATGAAAACGTTGCCCAACGCGTGCTGGAGCTGACCGACGGCAAGAAAGTCCCGGTGGTCTATGACGGCGTCGGCAAGGACACCTGGCTGACCTCGCTCGACAGCGTGTCACCCCGCGGCCTGGTAGTGAGTTTCGGCAATGCGTCCGGTGCCGTGGACGGGGTGAATCTGGGGATACTTGCGGCCAAGGGCTCGCTGTACGTGACCCGGCCGACCCTGGCGACCTACGCCAACAACGCCGAGAACCTGCAACGCATGGCCGATGAACTGTTCGAGATGATCATCAGCGGCAAGCTCAAGGTCGAAATCAGCCAGCGTTACCCACTGGCCGATGCGGCGAAGGCGCAGACCGAGCTGTCGGCTCGGCGCACGACCGGCTCGACCATCCTGCTGCCCTGATAAAACCTTCGGCGTCTTGCCAGTCAGGGTTTCAGAACCCGGCTGGCAAGGCAGTTTGAACGCCTTCACAACTGCAGCGGATGACACGCCAATGGTTTTTGCACGAGGTGGCCAACCGTCGCGTGATCAGGTTGTTGAAGCGCCGCGAGGATTTGCCGCCACTGCGCAGATAACACCCAGTAATCGCCGCGTGCGCGCTGTTCGATGTGCAAGGCATTGGAAGCGATGGGCATCAGGCCGAAACGCTGATAAAAGCGCAGCTGTTGCGACCTGCACAGGGCGGTGACGCCCTGGTAACCGCTTTTTATCGCCCACTCGGTAGCCGCCGCCAGCAGACCGTTGACCGCCACCGGTAGCGGGTTGGTCGAGTACGAGATCAAACGGCTGAATTCGACATGGCGTGACAACGCCACCGTCGGAGAAACATGTTGCTGCGCCAGCGACACCCATTCGAACGGTGCCGGAGTCGCCCTCAGCACTGCCAGCGGCTGGTCGTGCCGGTACAGCAGAAAATGCGTACTGCGCGACCTTATCGCCAGTTTCTCTTCGAACATCCGGGCCCTCGACGTCAGCATGTAATGCTGCAGCCGAAGCCGAAATTGCCGATCAATGAACCGGTCGAACTCCTGAGTATCCGACCCCGCTTCAAGCCTCACGATACGGCAACCCTCATGATGACTCTTCAACGTCACCTGAAGTGCCTGCAGGTAATCCGTGAGTTGCAAATCCGTAGTGTCCATTCTTTCTCCGCAGACCTTAACTTATCGAAGTATTTCGAGTGCAGGGAAAGGATGGTTGCTTTTGGCAAATCCGCCACGCAACGAGGTCTGATAATCCAGTCGGAAAAATCAATGAATCCAGATAGTTGGCGAATTTTCAGACAAGAAAAGCAGCCCCATTGCAGGATAAATCGCAGACACGCGTAGTACTCCTCGCCATCAAACCGAGGAGTACTGACCTTACAAGGTATGGGCCGAATCAGTCGGGGCGAATGACCTTGCCAGTCGCCAGATCACGGATCACGCTGGGGTTCTTGCGCCCGCCCAATTGTCCACCGAGGATCAGATCGAGCTGCCCGCGGAAATACTGCTCGACCCGTAACCGCGTGCGCGCTGCCGGCCGGCCTTGCGGGTTGGCCGAGGTGGAGATCAGGGGCCCGACCATGGAGCACAAATCGCGCACCTGTGGATGATCACTGACCCGCAGCGCCACGGTGTCATGCACGCCCGTCACCCACTCGGGCAACAGGTTCTGATGCGGTACCAGCCAGGTATTCGGCCCCGGCCAGGTGCTGGCCATGCGGTCGATCCACTCCTGCGGGAAGTCTTCGAACAGGAAGTCGAACTGGCGAATGTTGTCGGCAACCAGAATCAGGCCTTTGTCGACCGAACGATTCTTGATCGCCAGCAGCCGATCCACCGCTTCTTCGTTCCACGGGTCGCAACCCAGGCCCCAGACGGCTTCGGTTGGATAGGCAATCACCGCCCCGGCGCGAATCTCTCGTGCGGCTTGTTGCACACGCCAACTGTTAACCATGAAAAAATCTCCGCAAACAGGTTTCGCGCAGTTTACCGATCTTCCCCGTAAAACCTAGCTCACGCGCGCAAACCAGCGGCCATTTTCACTCACCGCCCGGCCCTCCATTTCCAGCTCCGTGAGGGCGGCCAACACCTTGGGCAGTGTCCAGCCGCTGCTGTGGGCCAAGGCTTCACTGGTGTGCGGCGCAGCATGGAGCAGGCATAACAAGGGATGATCGGCACTCGGCGTGCCTGTGGACAAGGCCGGATGTTGCCAGCCTCGCAGGGCTTCGAGGATATGTTCGATGGTTTCCACCAGCACCGCGCCGTCGCGGATCAACTGGTGACAGCCCCGGGCGCCGGGGTGATGGATCGAGCCGGGAATCGCATACACCTCGCGCCCCTGTTCCGCCGCCAGCCGTGCGGTGATCAGCGAACCACTGGCGACACTCGCCTCGACCACCAGTACGCCGAGGGATAAACCGCTGATGATCCGGTTACGTCGCGGAAAGTTGCTGGCGCTGGGTCCGGCATCCAGCGGAAACTCCGAAAGCACGGCGCAACCGGACGCGATCATCGCCTCGGCCAGTCGCTGATTGCGCTGTGGATAAAAATTTTCCAGTCCAGTGCCCAACACCCCGACCGTCAGCCCGCCAACGTCCAGTGCTGCTTGATGCGCGGCGGCATCAATGCCCAAGGCCAGGCCACTGGTGATGACAAAACCGGCCCCGGCCAGGCTGCGCGAAAACGCCGCTGCGGTGTCCATCCCCGGGCGCGAGGCGCGGCGACTGCCCACCATCGCCAGTTGCGGTTTTTCCAGAATATGCGGATCGCCCGCGACGAACAGCAACGGTGGGGGATCGGGAATCTGCGCCAGCAGTGCCGGGTAATCCGCTTGATCCCACATCAGCAAATGCTGCCCGGGCTGCTCTAGCCAGCGCATCGCATGGATCGCGCCGTCGCGCACTTCAGGGCTGCGCCGGGCCTCGGCACTCGCCGCCGGCATACCCAGTGAGCGCCAGGCCGTGGCCGGAGCACTGAGCGCCTTTGATGCCGAGCCAAAGGCTTCAAGCAACCTGGCAAAACGTTTCGGGCCGATTTCCGGCAAACGGTGCAGGCGCAAACGCGCTTCCAGTTCCGCAGGGGAAACCGGCGTACAGACAGACAGCGGCATGGATCATCCTTGATCGTTATAAGCCCCGAACCATTCGGAACAAGCTGTGGATAACTCTGTTGGTAACTTGTTGAGCCTGCTAAGGGTTTCGCACCTTGTCGAGCACCGCCAGTGAGCGCGATGCGTTGAGGACGAGGCCGTAGCTGAGCTTTTCGTAAGTGCGGAACACCATCAGCAAACCAGCCCGCTCATCGGGAATTTTCAGCGGCTGCCCGGTAATCCGGTCGCGCACGGTCTCACCGGTTTTCATCACCACCAGCACATTCCCTTCGGCGAGGCCGTCGCGTTTGCCCTTGTTCAGGGTCACCACGTCCATCACGCCGATCTGTGTGACACCGCGCGGCACGTCGATAATCACGCCGTTGATATGGGTGGCGGGCGCGCTGGGCATGAACGTCGAGTTGATCGAACGCTCTTCGCCACTGAATAAGCGGTCACCCAGACGCACCTCCTGCGTGGTGCGTTGCAGGGCAAGGGTGGCGACGTCACCTTCGGTGGCGACGATTTCACCGCCGCCGATGTCGTCGGCGTTGATCCCGAGAAACTCCTTGGTCTGTGGGTCGGTGTAGACCTTGCCTTGACGGAAGATGCCGTACACCGGCTGGCTCGGGTCGAAATGGCCGCGGGCGAAAATCCGGTCGCCGGTGCCGCTGAGCACCCGTTCGGCGTCGCCGGCGACGATGTACGGCGCCTTGTCGAAGTCCTCGACCTTGTCGACGATGCGGTTGCTCAGGAGAAAACTGTTGATCGACTTGAGTGGAATGCTCGGAATCGCCTCGGCCACCGGACTGGTGCGGATGCGCGGCGACAGTTTGATCGTGCCCCGTGACTCGCCTCGATTGAGGGTCAGTTGCGGCTGGCCGTTGACGTAGCTGAGCGTCAGGGTGTCGCCGGGATAAATCAGGTTGGGGTTTTCGATCTGCGGGTTGGCCCGCCACAGCTGCGGCCATTGCCAGGGCTCGCGCAGGTATTTGCCGGAGATATCCCAGAGGGTATCCCCCGAAACCACCGTGTATTGCTGTGGAAAACCATCCCTGAGTTGCACTTGCCCTTGCGCCACGCCGGCCGAAGCCAGAAGCAGCAGGGCGAGTAGTGTTTTCCTCATGCAGCGAATCCCTTTATCATGTGCGTTCGCGTGAACCGTCAGAGCCCCCGTGGCTCGCTACTGCAAACTGCATTAGCTACGCTTCACAACGGTAGCCTGCATCTTCGGACCTGCCAGGCCATCGACCCGACTTTACTCAACATGTGCAGCAATCAGCCTATGGCCATTTTAAACATCCTCGAATTCCCGGACCCGCGTCTGCGCACTATCGCCAAGCCTGTGGCCGTAGTGGACGACGAAGTGCGTCAGTTGGTCGATGATATGTTTGAAACAATGTATGAAGCGCCGGGCATCGGCCTCGCCGCGACCCAGGTCAACGTGCACAAACGTATTGTCGTGATGGACCTTTCCGAAGACCGCACCGAGCCACGGGTGTTCATCAACCCCGAGTTCGAATCGCTGACCGACGAGATGGATCAGTACCAGGAAGGTTGCCTCTCGGTACCGGGCTTCTACGAAAACGTCGACCGCCCGCAGAAGGTCAAAATCAAGGCGCTGGACCGCGACGGCCAACCTTACGAACTGATCGCCGAAGGCCTGCTTGCGGTGTGCATTCAGCACGAATGCGACCACCTCAACGGCAAGTTGTTCGTCGATTACCTGTCCACGCTCAAACGCGACCGGATCAAGAAGAAACTGGAAAAGCTCCACCGCCAGAACGCTTGATGCCCCTCTTCAAAGGCTTGCTGCGGCAAGCCTTTTTCTTTTTATGAGACGCCTTCCATGACTGAGCCACTGCGCATCGTTTTTGCCGGTACCCCGGAATTTGCCGCCGAACACCTCAAGGCCCTGCTGAACAGCCCTTACGAGATCGTTGCGGTCTACACCCAGCCGGATCGTCCGGCCGGTCGTGGGCAAAAACTGATGCCGAGCCCGGTCAAACAACTCGCCCTGGAAAACAATATCCAGGTGTTGCAGCCACCGACCCTGCGCAACGCGGATGCTCAGGCAGAGCTTGCCGCATTGAAGCCGGACTTGATGGTGGTGGTCGCCTACGGCCTGATTCTGCCGCAAGCGGTGCTGGATATTCCGCGCCTGGGTTGCATCAACAGTCACGCTTCGCTGCTGCCACGCTGGCGCGGTGCGGCGCCGATCCAGCGCGCCGTGGAACACGGTGATGCCGAAAGCGGCGTGACCGTGATGCGCATGGAAGCCGGCCTCGATACCGGGCCGATGCTGCTCAAGGTCGTCACCCCGATCAGCGCCGACGACACCGGCGGCACGCTGCACGACCGTCTCGCCGAGATGGGCCCGCCAGCGGTGGTGCAGGCGATTGCCGGCCTGGCCGCAGGCACGCTCGAAGGCGAAGTGCAGAACGACGCGCTCGCCACCTACGCGCACAAGCTGAACAAGGACGAAGCACGCATCGACTGGAGCCGTCCGGCAGTCGAGCTGGAGCGTCTGGTGCGCGCCTTCAACCCGTGGCCGATCACCCACAGCACGCTCAACGGTGAAGCGCTGAAAGTACTGGCGGCAACACTTGCTGAAGGCAAGGGCGCGCCAGGCGAAGTGCTCAGCGCCAGCAAGGACGGTTTGATCGTCGCTTGCGGCGAGCAGGCGCTGTGCCTGACCCGCCTGCAATTGCCCGGCGGCAAGGCGCTGAACTTCAGCGACTTGTTCAACAGCCGACGTGAGAAATTCGCCGTCGGCACCGTGCTCGGCGCCGTGGCGGACGCGCAATGAACCCGCGTCTGGCCGCCGCCAAGGCACTCGCCGCCGTGCTCAGCGGCAAGGCTTCGCTGAACAGTTCGCTGCCGACACAACTGGACAAGGTCGAAGACCGCGATCGCGGTTTCACCCAGGATCTGGCGTTCGGCACCGCGCGCTGGCAACCACGCCTGTCGGCGCTGGCCGAGAAGCTGCTGCAAAAGCCGTTCAAAGCTGCGGATGCCGATGTCGAGGCGCTGCTGCTGGTCGGTCTCTATCAATTGCTCTACACCCGCGTGCCGGCCCACGCCGCCATCGGCGAAACCGTGGGTTGCGCCGACAAGCTGAAAAAGCCTTGGGCCAAAGGCCTGCTCAACGCCGTGCTGCGCAATGCCCAGCGCGAAAGCGCGACGATTTTCGCCGAACTGGAGCGCGACCCAGTGGTGCGCACGGCTCATCCGCGCTGGCTGCAAAAATCCCTGAAGGCCTTCTGGCCGGAGCAGTGGGAAGCCATCTGCGCGGCGAACAACGCGCATCCACCGATGATTTTGCGGGTCAATCGCCGCCATCACAGCCGCGACGCCTATCTCGGTTTGCTGACGGACGCTGGCATTGCTGCGACGCCATGCGTCTACAGTCGCGACGGCATCGTCCTCGAATCCGCTGCCGATGTACGCAGCCTGCCGGGCTTCGCCGAGGGCTGGATCAGCGTGCAGGACGAGGCCGCACAACTGGCCGCCGATCTGCTTGATCTGGCGCCGGGCCAGCGCGTGCTCGACGCCTGCTGCGCGCCCGGCGGCAAGACTTGCCACATCCTCGAAGCCGAACCGGCGCTGGCCGGCGTGGTCGCGGTGGACCTGGAAGCCAAGCGTCTGGTGCGCGTTAAGGAAAACCTCGAACGCCTCGGTCTAAACGCCGAACTGATCGCCGCCGACGGCCGCGATACGGCGAAATGGTGGGACGGCAAACCGTTCCAGCGCATTCTGCTCGACGCGCCATGCTCGGCGACCGGGGTGATCCGCCGCCACCCGGACATCAAGCTGACCCGTCAGCCAGATGACATCGTCGCCCTCGCGCAACTGCAAGGCGAGTTGCTCGACGCGATGTGGAAAACCCTCGAAGTCGGCGGCATCCTGCTGTACGCCACCTGCTCGACCTTGCCGACCGAGAACACCGAAGTCATCGCTGCGTTCCTCGAGCGCACGCCCGGTGCCCGTGAACTGGATCTGGCCACCTCGGCCGGGATCAAACAGCCCCATGGTCGCCAATTGCTGGCCCAACAGGGCGGGCATGACGGGTTCTACTACGCCAAACTGATCAAGATCGCTGCCGCGCGCGGCTAAACGGATTCAACGGAGTGACTGGATGAAAATCATCATCCTCGGTGCGGGACAGGTCGGCGGTTCGCTGGCCGAGCATTTGGCCAGCGAGGCCAACGACATCACGGTGGTCGACACTGACGGCGAGCGCCTGCGCGACCTCGGCGACCGCCTCGACATCCGCACCGTGCAGGGCCGGGGCTCGCTGCCGTCGGTGCTGCGTCAGGCCGGCGCCGACGACGCCGACATGCTGGTGGCGGTGACCAACAGCGACGAGACCAACATGGTCGCCTGCCAGGTTGCCCACACGTTGTTCCACACCCCGACCAAAATCGCCCGGGTGCGCGAAGCGTCCTACCTCAATCGCGAGGAGCAGTTGTTCCAGAACGAAGCGATCCCGGTCGACGTGCTGATCAGCCCCGAGCAAGTGGTGACCAACTACATCAAACGCCTGATCCAGCATCCCGGCGCCTTGCAGGTGATCGACTTCGCCGAGGGTGCAGCGCAACTGGTCGCGGTGCGCGCCTATTACGGCGGGCCGTTGGTGGGTCAGCAACTGCGGCAGTTGCGTGAACACATGCCAAATGTCGAAACCCGCGTGGCAGCGATTTTCCGCCGTGACCGACCGATCCTGCCGCAAGGCGACACGGTGATCGAAGCGGACGATGAAGTCTTCTTCATCGCCGCCCGTGAGAATATTCGCGCGGTCATGAGCGAAATGCGCCGCCTCGACGAAACCTACAAGCGCATTGTCATTGCTGGCGGCGGGCAGATTGGCGAACGCCTGGCCGAGGCCATCGAAAGCCGTTATCAGGTGAAGATCATCGAGATGAGCCCGGCACGTTGCCGCTATCTCTCCGACACCCTCGACAGCACCGTGGTGTTGCAGGGCAGCGCTTCCGACCGCGACCTGCTGCTGGAAGAGAACATCGCCGACGCCGACATCTTCCTCGCGCTGACCAACGATGACGAAGCCAATATCATGTCGTCGTTGCTGGCCAAACGGCTGGGGGCGAAGAAGGTGATGACGATCATCAACAACCCGGCCTACGTCGATCTGATTCAGGGCGGCGACATCGACATCGCCATCAGCCCGCAACTGGCGACCATCGGCACCCTGCTGGCGCACGTGCGCCGTGGCGATATCGTCAGCGTGCACTCACTGCGTCGCGGTGCGGCCGAAGCCATCGAGGCGATTGCCCACGGTGATGCGAAGTCGAGCAAGGTCATCGGCAAACCGATCGAGAAGATCGGCCTGCCACCGGGCACCACAATCGGCGCGGTCATCCGCAACGAACAGGTGATCATCGCCCACGATGACACGGTGATCGAAGCGGGCGACCATGTGATCTTGTTCCTTGTGGATAAAAAGCATATTCGCGATGTGGAGAAGCTGTTTCATGTGGGGTTGAGCTTCTTCTGATCCGGAATGAGCGTTGCCTTCATTGGCCCCATCGCTGGCAAGCCAGCTCCCACAGGTTTTGTGGTTGTTCACAAATGTGATGTGCACCCGAGAACCCTGTGGGGGCTGGCTTGCCAGCGATGGCAGCGCCACAGATCTTCCCTGACACAGCAGAAAAGGAATCCACCGATGCTCGAATCCCTGGAAAAAATGCTCGCCAAGGGTGTGGATAACTCCTTGCTGCGCTTCGGCCTCGGCAAGGGCTATCTGGATCTTGGGGAAAACGCCAAGGCTGCCGAGCACTTTGAGCGCTGTGTCGGCTTCGATCCAAAGTACTCGGCGGCCTGGAAACTGTTGGGCAAGGCACACCTGGCGCTGGGCGATCACGCCGCTGCGCGGCAGGCGTGGGAACAAGGTCTGGAAGCAGCTCGCGTTCATGGCGACAAGCAGGCCGAGAAGGAAATGGCGGTGTTTTTGAAAAAGCTCGATCGTCAGGCGCAATAAATCAGAGGTAGCGAAGACCGATCCCCTCGGCATCCACCGTCACCACTTCCATGCGCACCCGCGGCGCGCCTGTGGGTAAACCCTGCACCTGTCCGTAAACCACTGCGCCTTTGGGCAACGACGCCAGCCGCGGATGCTGCACATACACGCCGGTAGGCGTGAGGTTGCGCGTCTGGCCGAGGCATTCGCCGAAGCTGTCGTGAGTGATCTTGATGCGAAACGATTTGCGGTGTTCGGACATCTTGTTGCGCCCTTTGATGAACGGTTGTGGATAACCTCGGCAGTAAGGTTATCCACAGAACATGCCAATCAGCTCAATACCAGCGCTCTTCGCCCGGCGGACGTTTCTTGAAGCGCTTCATGCTCCACATGTACTGGCTCGGGTACGCCGCCACGTAACGCTCGACGACTTTACTCATCGCTGCGCAAGACTCGGCGGTATCGGTGCTGTACATGGCTTCGGGCGCGGCTTCGAGGATCACTTTGTAGCCAGAGCCGTCAGGCAGGCGCAGGGCGTGGAGGAACACACCCACGGCCTTGCCGCCCGCCAGCATGTTCGGCACGAACTTGCTGGTCAGCGCCTGCGTGGCGAAGAACGGCACGAAGATCCCGGCGGATTCGGCCGGTTCCGGGTCAGCCGGAATGCCCACTGCACCACCTTTGCGCACTTCCTTGATCACACTGAGGATGCCTTCCTTGGTGGAGGCGGCGACTTTGTTGCCCAGTTGCACGCGCTGCTTGCGCAGCAATTCATCCACAGCCTTGAGCTTGGGCGGACGATAAAAAATGATCGGTTTGCACTGGCTGCAATAGAAGTGGTTGAGCACTTCCCAGTTGCCCAGGTGGCTGGTGATGCCGACTACGCCTTTGCCCGAGGCCAATGCGTCCTTGAGAATGTCGAGGCCTTCGACTTCGCGCACCAGATCAATGGAGCGCTGTGCCGGCCAGATCCACGCGCAGGCGCTTTCGGTCAGCGACTTGCCGATGTCTTTCAGACTCTGGCCGACCAGACGCTCACGTTCGGTCGGGTCCATCTGTGGAAAACATTTGGCGAGGTTGATCCGCACCACGTCGCGGGAACGGTTGGGGGTTTTCCACATGATCCAGCCGATTGCCGAACCGACGGCCTGCACGGCCCGCCATGGCAGCAGGGCAAACAGCCGCAGAGCGCCTACCAGCAAGGCGCCTTTAAACTTTTCCACAGGTCACTCCTGATCTTGTGCGGTGCGCGAGGCGGCCATTCTAACCGCCGTTGGCGAGCTGCGCGTAGCGGTCGCAGTCCTGGGTGTGATCCATGACCATGCCCGAGGCCTGCATCAACGCGTAGCAAATGGTCGGGCCGACGAACGTGAACCCGGCCTTTTTCAGGCCTTTGCTCATCGCCAGCGCTTCGGGGGTGATCGCCGGAACTTCGCTGCGATCCTTGAAGTGATTGATGATCGGTTGGCCGCCGACAAACGACCAGAGAAACGCCACCGGGTCCTCCAGCGCCAGCCAGGCCTGGGCATTGCGCCGGGCGGCATTGAGCTTGAGGCGGTTGCGGATGATCCCGGGGTCGAGCATCAATTCGTCGATTTCGGCGTCGCTCATCTGCGCCACGCGTTGTACGTCAAAGCCGAACAACACTTCGCGATAACGCTCGCGCTTGCGCAGCACGGTGATCCAGGACAGCCCGGCCTGGAACCCTTCGAGCAAAAGCAACTCGAACAAACCCTGCGCATCGCGTAGCGGCGTGCCCCACTCCTGGTCGTGATAAGCCATGTACAACGGATCTTCGGTACACCAAAAGCAGCGTGGCATAAGGCTCCAGGGGGCGTGCGCAGCAATGAATCGGGTATACTCCCGCTCTTTAAATCGCAGCCCAAGAAACAGGTGAATTTCGTGAGCCAGCCTACGCCAGCCGTGCGTACCTTCCAAGACTTGATCCTCGCGCTCCAGCAATACTGGGCCGAGCAAGGTTGCGTGGTACTTCAGCCCTACGATATGGAAGTAGGCGCCGGCACTTTCCACACCGCGACCTTCCTCCGCGCCATCGGCCCGGAAACCTGGAACGCCGCTTACGTGCAGCCAAGCCGCCGTCCAACTGACGGCCGTTACGGCGAAAACCCGAACCGTCTGCAGCACTACTACCAGTTCCAGGTAGTCCTGAAGCCGAACCCGGACAACTTCCAGGAACTGTACCTGGGCTCCCTCAAGCATGTCGGCCTGGACCCGCTGGTCCACGACATCCGCTTCGTCGAAGACAACTGGGAATCGCCGACCCTCGGCGCCTGGGGTCTGGGCTGGGAAGTCTGGCTCAACGGCATGGAAGTGACTCAGTTCACTTACTTCCAGCAAGCGGGCGGCATCGAGTGCTACCCGGTAACCGGCGAGATCACTTACGGTCTCGAGCGTCTGGCCATGTACCTGCAAGGCGTGGATTCGGTCTACGACCTGGTCTGGGCTGACGGTCCGTTCGGCAAAGTGACCTACGGCGACGTGTTCCACCAGAACGAAGTGGAGCAGTCCACCTACAACTTCGAACACGCCAACGTCGACAAACTGTTCGAACTGTTCGACTTCTATGAAAGCGAAGCCAAGCGCCTGATCGAGCTCGACCAGCCGCTGCCGTTGCCAAGCTACGAAATGGTCCTGAAGGCGTCGCACACCTTCAACCTGCTGGATGCGCGCCGGGCGATCTCGGTGACCGCGCGTCAGCAATACATTCTGCGCGTACGCACCCTGGCGCGTTCCGTTGCGCAAGCCTACCTGCTGGCACGCGCCAAGCTGGGCTTCCCGATGGCGACCCCGGACCTGCGTGACGAAGTACTGGCCAAGCTGGAGGCTGCACAATGAGTGCGCAAGATTTTCTGGTTGAACTGGGCACCGAAGAACTGCCACCCAAAGCCCTGAACACCCTGGCTGAAGCGTTCCTCGCCGGTATCGACAAGGGCCTGCAAGCGGCAGGTCTGAGCTACGAAACCAAAACCGTCTACGCCGCGCCGCGTCGTCTGGCTGTACTGATCACCGCATTGGCCACCCAGCAGCCGGATCGCAGCATCAACCTCGACGGCCCGCCACGTCAGGCGGCGTTCGACGCTGAAGGCAACCCGACTCAAGCGGCACTGGGCTTTGCCAAGAAGTGCGGCGTCGAGCTGAGCGAAATCGACCAGAGCGGTCCGAAGCTGCGCTACAGCCAGAACATCGCCGGCAAGCCGACCGCAAGTCTGCTGCCGACCATCGTCGAAGATTCGCTGAACGACCTGCCGATCCCGAAACGCATGCGTTGGGGTGCGCGCAAGGAAGAGTTCGTGCGTCCGACCCAGTGGCTGGTGATGCTGCTCGGCGACCAGGTCATCGACTGCACCATCCTCGCGCAAAAGGCTGGCCGTGACTCCCGTGGTCACCGTTTCCACCACCCGGAAAGCGTGCGCATCGGTTCGCCGTCGAGCTATCTCGCTGACCTGCGTGCCGCTTATGTATTGGCCGACGCCAACGAGCGTCGCGAAATCATCAGCAAGCGCACCGAAGAACTGGCGACCCGCCAGGAAGGCACGGCAATCGTTCCGCCAGCACTGCTCGACGAAGTGACCGCGCTGGTTGAATGGCCGGTGCCGCTGGTGTGCTCGTTCGAGGAACGTTTCCTCGATGTGCCGCAGGAAGCACTGATCACCACCATGCAGGACAACCAGAAGTACTTCTGCCTGCTGGATGCCGACGGCAAGTTGCTGCCACGTTTCATCACTGTGGCCAACATCGAAAGCAAAGACCCGCAGCAGATCATCGCCGGTAACGAGAAAGTGGTGCGCCCACGCCTGACCGACGCCGAGTTCTTCTTCAAGCAAGATAAGAAGCAGAAGCTCGAAGCCTTCAATGATCGCCTGAAGAACGTGGTGTTCCAGGAAAAACTCGGCAGCGTCTACGACAAGGCCGAGCGCGTTTCCAAACTGGCTGCGTACATCGCCGCGCGCATTGGCGGCAACGCTTCGTGGGCCGCTCGTGCGGGTCTGCTGTCGAAGTGCGACCTGGCCACCGAAATGGTCGGCGAGTTCCCGGAGATGCAAGGTGTCGCCGGTTACTACTACGCACTGAACGACAACGAGCCGGAAGACGTCGCGCTGGCCCTCAACGAGCAATACATGCCACGTGGTGCCGGTGCTGAACTGCCGGCAACCCTGACCGGTGCCGCCGTTGCGATCGCTGACAAGCTCGACACCCTGGTCGGTATCTTCGGTATCGGCATGCTGCCGACCGGCAGCAAAGACCCGTATGCCCTGCGTCGTGCGGCATTGGGTGTGCTGCGTATCCTGATCGAGAAAAAACTCGATCTGGACCTGAACGACGCCGTGGCTTTCGCCGTGACTGCGTTCGGTGCCAAGGTCAAGGCTGCCGGCCTCAACGAAGCCGTGCCGGAGTTCATCTTCGACCGTCTGCGTGCGCGTTACGAAGACGAAGGCGTGGATGTCGCGACCTACCTGTCGGTACGGGCCCTGAAGCCGGGTTCGGCGCTGGACTTCGACCAACGCGTACAAGCGGTGCAGGCCTTCCGCAAACTGCCGGAAGCGGCAGCGCTGGCGGCGGTGAACAAGCGTGTGTCGAACCTGTTGAGCAAAGTCGAAGGCTCGGTGCCGACCGTGGTCGAAGCCAAGTATTTCGACAACGCCAACGAGTTCTCGCTGTACTCGGCGATCCAGCAAGCGGATCAGGCGGTGCAGCCAATGGCCGCCGCGCGTCAGTACAACGAATCGCTGGCTCGCCTGGCCGCCCTTCGCGAGCCGGTGGATGCGTTCTTCGACGCCGTCATGGTCAATGCCGAAGACGCCAAGGTCCGGGCCAACCGCTATGCGCTGCTGGCGCGTCTGCGTGGTTTGTTCCTGGGTGTTGCCGACATTTCGCTGCTGGGTTGAGGGACTGCTGTTGAAACTGCTGATTCTCGATCGGGACGGAGTGATCAATTACGACTCCGACGCTTACATCAAGTCGGTAGAGGAGTGGATTCCGCTGCCCGGCTCGATCGAGGCGATTGCGCAGTTGAGCAAGGCTGGCTGGACGGTGGCGGTGGCCACCAACCAGTCGGGCATTGCTCGCGGCTACTACGACCTCACCACCCTCGACGCCATGCACGCGCGCCTGCGTACGCTCGTGGCGGAGCAGGGCGGTGAAGTCGGTTTGATCGTGTATTGCCCGCATGGGCCGGACGAAGGTTGCGATTGCCGCAAGCCGAAACCGGGAATGTTGAAAACCATCGCGGCGCATTACAACGTCGAGCTGGCCAATGTCTGGTTCGTCGGCGACAGCCTTGGTGACCTGGAGGCCGCCAAAGCCGTCGATTCACAGCCAGTTTTGGTAAAGACCGGAAAAGGCGCAAAGACTCAGGGCAAAACCCTGCCGGTTGGCACTCTGATTTTTGACGATCTGGCGGCGATTGCCGCAGAACTTATCCACAACTAGAGTACTTCTGAATTCCTGACCAGGGATTGATCGGGAGTGCGCTTGAACACTCGGGCATTGCCCCGTAACGGTAAACGTCACTATGTCGATACTGCGGGCCATCAGAATTTTTCTCTTTTACCTGCTGCTGGGCACCACCTCCCTGCTGTGGTGCAGCTTGAGTTTTTTTATCGCGCCGTTTTTGCCATTCAAGGCGCGTTATCGTTTTATCAACGTGTACTGGTGTCGCTGCGCCTTGTGGTTGACCAAGGTGTTTCTCGGGATCCGTTACGAAATCAAAGGCGCGGAAAACGTGCCTGAGCGGCCCTGCGTGATTCAGTCGAACCACCAGAGCACCTGGGAGACGTTCTTTCTCTCCGCTTATTTCTCGCCGTTGAGCCAGGTGCTCAAACGCGAACTGCTGTACGTGCCGTTCTTCGGCTGGGCCATGGCCATGCTGCGACCGATCGCGATTGATCGCGACAACCCGAAAGCCGCGCTCAAGCAAGTGGCGGCGAAGGGTGACGAGTTGCTCAAGGACAACGTTTGGGTGCTGATCTTCCCGGAAGGGACCCGCGTGCCCTACGGCACTGTCGGCAAGTTCTCCCGCAGTGGTAGCGCACTGGCCGTCAATGCGGCGCTTCCGGTGCTGCCGATTGCACACAATGCCGGCAAATTCTGGCCGAAAGTCGGCTGGGGGAAGATGTCCGGCGTGATCACCGTGGTCATTGGCGAGCCGATGTATGCCGAAGGCACTGGCCCGCGCGCCATCGCCGATCTGAACGACCGGGTGCAAGCCTGGAACGAACAGGCGCAACGGGACATGGGCTCGCTACCACCGGCGCCACAGGCCTCGGCCGGAAGCGATCAGGTGGCTGTCTGAATTTTGTGGATAACCTGTGTACGGTTTTGTTGAAAAAGCCAGAATATTGAAATCAAGTAATTGATTTATATACATATTTCTCAAGCTAATAAAACGTCGAAAAACGTGCATAAGTTTTTTTTGGATGTAAAAAAACCGGCTGATATAGCCGGTTTTTTTGTGCCTGTCATTCGTGGATAAGCGGCAGCTCAAGCAGAAAGGTTGTGCCTTGATCGACGACGCTTTGACAGTCGATCCGGCCGCCATGATGGTCGACCACAGCTTTGACCATCGACAAGCCGAGGCCGACGCCATCAATGCCTTGCGCAGAGGAAAACCGCCGGTACTGGCTGAACAGGTCAGGCAACTCCTCGGCGGCGATGCCTTTGCCCTGATCCGTCAGTTCGCAGCGCAACCATTGTGCGTGGCAACTGACACGCAATTGAATGGTGGTGTCGGCGGGACTGTACTTGATCGCATTTTCCAGCAGGTTGAATAAGGCCCGGGTCAGCAGGGCCTGATCGGCCATGACCAGCCGCTCCTGGGATGGCTCATCCATGTCATGCAGCAGCTCGATGCGTTTCTGCTGGGCGATGGGCAATGCTTGATCCAGTACATCCAGCACCAGCATGGCGAACAGACTCGGCTGAAAGTGATAGGACTCGGACTCGGCGCGTGCCAGCAGCACGAAACCATCGGTCAGATCCAGCGCGCGGCGTACCTGGCGCTCGATCTGCTCGAACAGTGGCGAGTCTGCGCCCGCCTGATGACGATGCACATCAAGCAGAGCGAGGATCGCCGAATGCGGCGCGCGCAGGTCATGAGACAAGAAGCGCAGCAGAACCCCGCGTTGTTCCTCGGCAGCGCGCTCGGCACTGAGGTCGGTCAGGCTCAACAACCAGCCGATCGGCGTGTCCCCGTCGACGGGCAGCAACGCGGCGCGCTCCAGGCGCAGGCTACGTTCCTTGTGATCGCGAAATTCCAGCAGGGGCAGGGAGGACAGCGAGGGGCGCGGCTCTGTGGATAACTCGGGATAGCCAAGCAGTGCCAGTTGACCGAGCACATCGTCGCCCACCAGATTGTTATCAAACAGGCTCCGCGCCTTGCGATTGCCCAAAAGGATCTGCCCTTTGGGATCGCTGATCAGGGTCGCCACCGGCAGATACTCCAGGCCATCGGCGATGAAACGCCGAGTGTCGCGGGTGCGGCTCATGGCTTGCTCAAGCGCCATGATCTGGCCCTGCAAGTGATCAGCCCCGGTGAATTGTGTGCGGCGGCGTTCAGGGAACACTTTCGGCTCACTGTCCAGCCGCGCCAACTCCCATCCGAAATAGGTCAGCACCACACTCAGACGCCGCCAGTTCCAGATCAGATAACCAAACAGCATGCCCAGCACCGCAGGCGTCGGCGACCACCAATGGCGGATTTCAGCCAGGCCCGCGCTGGTTATCAACACACCCGCCATGCCAACCAGTGTTATCCAGAGCGCCCAGCGCGGTCGCCACAATAGCAATCCAAGCACACCCGCCACGAGGCCTACGGATAGCAAAGCGCCCATACCCGGCGAGGTGTCATGCAAGTTGACCTGTGCCCGATACGACAACAGCGCAGTCAGCGGTAACAGCACTAGACTTATCCACAACCACTCACGCACCAGTTGGCGAAACAGGCGCTGCACTTGACTGGGTTCACGGCTTTCACGCCGGCGCGGGCTGGTCATGGACAAAAAGAGCAGGGCAGTGTGAATGGTTTCATGGGGCACAGGTCTGAGACGTAGACCCGAAGAATCATAGCGGACGTCGACCAACGGCGGGCCGCTTACTTTCATGGCATCGGCCGAGCGACTATGGTTCACGGCCAACAGCCCAAGCATCAAGGAATCACCGCGTATGCGCGTTGCGATACTGGACGATGAACCGGCCGAACTGCGCCGGGTCGAGCAAACCCTGCAGCAAATGGCCAGCGCCGGCGAGCAGCCCTGGTCACTGCACAGTTTCGAGCGCGGGGAAGACTTGCTGCGCCAGCTGCGCCGGGAAACCTTCGACCTGCTCATCCTCGACTGGCAACTGCCCGACCTCACCGGGCTGGCCCTGCTGCGCTGGACCCGCGAACACATGGAAGCCCCGCCGGCGGCGATCATGCTCACCAGTCGCGATGGCGAGAGCGATATCGTCCAGGCACTGAATGCCGGTGCTGACGATTACGTCAGTAAACCGTTCAGACCCAATGAGTTGAAAGCACGGGTGACCGCAGTACTGCGCCGGCACAGCCAGCAGCGCACGGCTGCAACGGAAGTGCTGAGCTTCAATGACCTGACCTTTGATGATGCCGAACTGACCGTCACCCGCGAGGGCAAACCGATCGTCATGACCGAGCGCGAGTATCGCCTGGCCCGCTGCCTGTTCAGCAATCTTGGCCGGCCGTTATCACGGGATTATCTGTATGAACGGTTTTGGCCACATGAAGAGATGGCGTCGTCTCGGCCACTGGATACGCATATCTATCGGCTGCGCAACAAGCTGGGACTGACGGCGGATCGCGGGTGGCAGTTGCTGACGATTTATGGGTATGGGTATCGGTTGGAGAGTGTGGCGGCGGGGTCCGAATAGAAAGTAGAAGATCGCAACCGTTGGCAGCGCCTACTGGGCTGCGATCTTTTGCTCTGCCAATAAAAAGGCCAACGCATCTGCGTTGGCCTTTTGTTTGACGCCGACCGGAATCAGAAGTCCAGGTTGGATACCGCCAGAGCATTGCTCTCGATGAAGTCACGGCGAGGTTCGACCGCATCACCCATCAGGGTGTTGAAGATCTGGTCTGCACCGATGGCGTCTTCGATGGTGACTTTCAGCATGCGGCGCACGCTTGGATCCATGGTGGTTTCCCACAGCTGATCCGGGTTCATTTCGCCCAGACCTTTGTATCGCTGGATGGTGTGGCGCTTGGTGCTTTCGGCCATCAGCCAGTCGAGGGCTTCCTTGAACTCGGTGACCGCTTTCTTGCGCTCGCCACGCTGGATGTAAGCGCCCTCGTCGAGCAGGGTGCTCAGTTGAGCGCCTAGGGTAACGACGGTCTTGTAGTCGTTGCTGCCGAAGAAGTCGCGGTTGAAGGTGACGTAGTTCGACAGGCCGTGGGAGATCAGTTCGACCTCTGGCAGCCACACACCACGTTCACGGTCTTCACGCAGGCTGGCCTTGTAGACCAGACCCGACTTCTCGACGGTGCGCAGACGCACTTCGTACTGGGCCAGCCAGTCTTGCATCTTGGCGTGGTCGCCAAGCATTTCCAGGCTGACAGCCGGCAGGTAGATGAAGTGCTCGGTCAGCTCCTGCGGGTACAGGCGCGACAGACGCTTGAGGGTCTTCATCACCATGCGGAAGTCGTTAACCAGACGCTCCAGCGCTTCACCAGAAATGCCTGGGGCTTCTTCGTTCAGGTGCAGGCTCGCATCTTCCAGGGCCGACTGCGTCATGTACTCTTCCATGGCGTCGTCGTCTTTGATGTATTGCTCTTGCTTGCCTTTCTTGACCTTGTACAGCGGCGGCTGGGCGATGTAGATGTAGCCACGCTCGATCAGCTCCGGCAACTGACGGAAGAAGAAGGTCAGCAGCAGGGTACGGATGTGCGAACCGTCGACGTCAGCATCGGTCATGATGATGATGTTGTGATAACGCAGTTTGTCGATGTTGTACTCTTCGCGACCGATGCCGCAGCCCAGCGCGGTGATCAGCGTGCCCACTTCCTGGGACGAGATCATCTTGTCGAAGCGTGCTTTCTCGACGTTGAGGATCTTGCCCTTCAACGGCAGGATCGCCTGGGTCTTGCGGTTACGTCCCTGCTTGGCAGAGCCGCCCGCGGAGTCACCTTCCACGAGGTACAGTTCGGAGAGTGCCGGGTCTTTTTCCTGGCAGTCAGCGAGCTTGCCCGGCAGGCCGGCGATGTCCAGCGCGCCTTTGCGGCGGGTCATCTCACGGGCCTTGCGCGCTGCTTCACGGGCACGGGCCGCGTCGATCATCTTGCCGACAACCAGCTTGGCTTCGTTCGGGTTTTCCAGAAGGAAGTCGGAGAAGTACTTGCCCATCTCCTGCTCGACCGCAGTCTTCACTTCGGAAGACACCAGTTTGTCTTTGGTCTGCGAGCTGAACTTCGGATCAGGCACCTTCACCGAGATGATCGCGGTCAGGCCTTCACGGGCATCGTCACCGGTGGTGGCGACTTTGTGCTTCTTCGCCAGACCTTCCTGCTCGATGTAGTTGTTCAGGTTACGCGTCAGGGCCGAACGGAAACCCACCAGGTGGGTGCCGCCGTCGCGCTGCGGAATGTTGTTGGTGAAGCACAACAGGTTCTCGTTGAAGCTGTCGTTCCACTGCAGGGCGATTTCCACGCCGATGCCGTCTTCACGCTGGATGTTGAAGTGGAACACCTGGTTGACCGCAGTCTTGTTGGTGTTCAGATATTCAACGAACGCACGCAGGCCGCCTTCGTACTTGAACAGCTCTTCCTTGCCGCTGCGTTCGTCCTTGAGGACGATGCCGACACCGGAGTTGAGGAAGGACAGTTCACGAATGCGCTTAGCCAGGATGTCCCAGCTGAAGTGAATGTTCTTGAAGGTTTCGCTGGAAGCCTTGAAGTGGATCTGGGTGCCGGTGGTTTCGCTGTCGCCAACGATGGCCATCGGTGCCTGAGGCACGCCGTGGACATAGGTCTGTTCCCAGATCTTGCCGCTGCGGCGAACAGTCAGTACCAGCTCTTCGGACAGGGCGTTCACTACCGATACACCTACACCGTGCAGACCGCCGGATACCTTGTAGGAGTTGTCGTCGAACTTACCGCCGGCGTGGAGGACGGTCATGATGACCTCGGCGGCGGAAACGCCTTCCTCTTTGTGCACGTCTACCGGGATGCCACGGCCGTTGTCTTTAACGGTGATGGACTCATCCGGGTGGATGATGATGCTGATGTCGTCGCAATGGCCGGCGAGGGCTTCGTCGATCGAGTTGTCGACCACCTCGAACACCATGTGGTGCAGACCGCTGCCATCGTCGGTGTCACCAATGTACATACCGGGACGTTTGCGTACGGCATCCAGGCCTTTCAGCACTTTAATGCTCGTTGAGTCGTACGTATTTTCTTCGCTCAATGCCTTCACTCCCGATGGTCGTGGGTCTGGGTGATACGGCCCTGTTCCACGTGGAACAGAGCGACTGGCGTTTCCGTCTGCCAGCCTTCCCTCAATAATTCGTGATCTACACAGGTGATGAACACCTGGCAGCGTAAGTCTTCCAGCAAGCGGCACAGCGCGCGACGGTGGGCCTCGTCCAGCTCGGACGGCAAGTCATCCACCAGATAAATACACTGCCCGCGTCGGGCCTGGCTCACCAGATGCCCCTGGGCAATCCGCAAGGCACAGACCACCAGCTTCTGCTGACCCCGGGACAAGATGTCCGCGGCGTTGTGTGCGCCCAATCTAAGACGCAAGTCAGCGCGTTGCGGCCCGGCCTGGGTATGACCCATTTGCTGATCCCGTTGCAGGGAGCCAGCCAGTACGGCACTCAATTCCCGGTCCTTGTCCCAGCCTCGGTAATAGCTGAGCGTCAAACCTTCAAGCTCAACCAGTTCGCTCAAGGTCTGTTCAAAGACTGGTTTCAAGGCTTTGATGTAAGCGCGGCGGTATTCATCGATTTCAGCGCTGGCCTGGCACAGTTCCCTGTCCCAAACCGCTTGCGAAACGGCGTCAAGTGTACCATGCCGCAGCCAGGAGTTTCTCTGGCGCAAGGCCTTCTGCAAACGTTGCCAAGTGGCCATGAATCGCGGCTCGACGTGGAACACACCCCAATCGAGAAACTGCCGGCGAATCTTCGGCGCCCCTTCGAGCAGGCGGAAGCTGTCGGGGTTGATCAACTGCAGCGGCAGGATCTCGGCCAGTTGCGCAGCGCTACGGGCGTTCTGCCCGTCGATGCGGATCTGGAACTCACCCTGACGGTCACGGGAGATCCCCAACGCGCTGTGACCACCCTCGGCCAGCTCGACCTGACCGAAGACGGTGCAGGCGAGTTGTTCGTACTGAATGACCGGCAACAGCCGCGTGCTACGAAACGAACGGGCAAGCCCCAGCAGGTGGATGGCTTCCAGAACACTGGTTTTGCCGCTGCCGTTGGCGCCGTAAAGAATGTTGATGCGGGGGGAGGGGGAGAAGGTCACCGGGTGCAGATTGCGCACCGCGGTGACCGAAACACGACTTAAGGACATCCAGAATCAGCTGATTACAGACGCATCGGCATGACAACGTAAGCCGAGTCGTCATTGTCGGACTCTTGCACCAGCGCACTGCTGTTGGAGTCGGACAGGATCAAGCGAACCTGCTCAGTGGTCATCACGCCCAGCACGTCGAGCAAGTAGCTCACGTTGAAGCCGATTTCCAGCGAGCCGCCGTTGTATTCAACGCCCACTTCTTCTTCCGCTTCTTCCTGCTCCGGGTTGTTGGCCTGGATCTTCAACTGACCGCTGGCCAGTTGCAAACGGATGCCACGGTACTTCTCGTTGGACAGAATCGCAGTACGGCTGAACGCTTCACGCAGGGCCTGACGATCGCCCAGTACCAGCTTGTCGCCACCTTTGGGCAGTACACGCTCGTAGTCCGGGAATTTGCCGTCAACCAGTTTCGAAGTGAAGGTGAACTCACCGGTGGTGGCGCGGATGTGGTGCTGGCCGAGCACGATGCTGACATTGCCATCAGGCTCGGTAAGCAGACGGGCCAGTTCGAGAATACCTTTGCGCGGCACGATCACCTGGTGGCGATCCGGCTGACCGATATCGGCCTGCATCGAGCACATCGCCAGACGGTGACCGTCGGTGGCCACGGCGCGAATCACACCCGCCGAAACTTCCAGCAACATGCCGTTGAGGTAATAACGCACGTCCTGCTGGGCCATGGCGAAGCTGGTGCGTTCGATCAGACGACGCAGTTTGCTCTGTTCCAGGCTGCAAGTCAGCGAGCCCGGACCTTCTTCAACGGTCGGGAAGTCGTTGGCGGGCAGGGTCGACAGGGTGAAGCGGCTACGACCGGCCTTCACCACCAGCTTCTGCTCGTCGACCTTGATGTCGATCAGCGCATCGTTGGGCAGGCTTTTGCAGATGTCCATCAGCTTGCGCGCAGGCACGGTGATGGAGCCTGTTTCAGCCGGTTCTTCAAGTTGCACACGACCGACCAGCTCGACTTCCAGGTCGGTACCGGTCAGCGACAGTTGCTGGCCTTCGACAACCAGCAGCACGTTGGAGAGTACCGGCAAGGTCTGTCGGCGCTCGACGACGCCTGCGACCAGTTGCAGGGGTTTCAACAGGGCTTCGCGTTGAATGGTGAAATGCATGGTCTAGTCCCTTGCCTTAATAAGCTGCGCTGGTGTTCATCAAGTGGTCAGTGTACGCAGCAGGTTCTTGTAGTCCTCGCGGATGTCCGCGTCGGATTCCTTAAGTTCGTTGATCTTGCGGCAGGCGTGCAACACGGTCGTGTGGTCGCGGCCGCCAAACACATCGCCGATTTCCGGCAGGCTGTGGTTGGTCAGTTCCTTGGACAATGCCATGGCCACCTGACGCGGACGAGCCACCGAGCGCGAACGGCGCTTGGACAGCAGGTCGGAGATCTTGATCTTGTAGTATTCGGCGACAGTGCGCTGAATGTTATCCACAGAGACCAGTTTGTCCTGCAACGCCAACAGGTCTTTCAGGGATTCGCGAATCAGCTCGATAGTGATGTCACGACCCATGAAGTGCGAGTGGGCGATCACGCGTTTCAGCGCGCCTTCCAGCTCACGGACGTTGGAGCGAATGCGCTGGGCAATGAAGAACGCGGCATCGTGCGGCAACTCGACTTTGGCCTGGTCGGCCTTCTTCATCAAGATCGCGACACGGGTTTCCAGCTCAGGCGGCTCGACAGCAACGGTCAGGCCCCAGCCGAAGCGGGATTTGAGGCGCTCTTCAAGGCCTTCGATTTCTTTCGGGTAGCGGTCACTGGTGAGAATGACCTGCTGGCCACCTTCAAGCAGGGCGTTGAAGGTGTGGAAAAACTCTTCCTGCGAGCGCTCTTTGCGAGCGAAGAACTGAATATCGTCGATCAGCAAAGCATCCACCGAACGGTAGAAACGCTTGAACTCGTTGATCGCGTTCAGTTGCAGCGCCTTGACCATGTCGGCCACGAAGCGCTCCGAATGCAGGTACACAACCTTGGCATTCGGGTTCTTCTTTAATAGATGGTTACCCACCGCGTGCATCAAGTGGGTTTTACCCAGGCCGACGCCACCATAAAGGAACAGCGGGTTGTAGCCGTGCTTCGGGTTATCCGCCACCTGCCAGGCCGCTGCGCGGGCGAGCTGGTTGGATTTACCTTCGACGAAGTTTTCGAAGGTAAAGGTGCGGTTCAGGTAACTGGTGTGCTTGAGCGCGCCTTCGACCTGCACGGTGCGCTGTTCGGCGCGAACCGGAGCCTGCTGCGACGCGGCACCGGCCATCGGATCGAAGCTGTCGCGGGACGGCTCTTCACTGACTTCGGCGCTTTTCTGCGTGGAGCGCTTGGCCGCAGCTGGGGCGGGTGCAGGGGCTGGCGCGCTGACCGGAGCGGCATTCGCCTGCGCCTGGGAAACCTGCGCGGCGGCCAATGGTGCATTCGGCGCGGCCCGGGGTGCCGAGCTGCGCTTGCTGCCTATTAATAAGGAAAGCGCGGGCGCCATGCCGTTGCCATGCTCATCCAGCAGTTCAAGGACACGGCCAAGGTACTTTTCGTTGACCCAGTCCAGCACGAAACGGTTCGGTGCGTAGACGCGCAACTCGTCGCCTTCGGCTTCGACCTGTAGTGGACGGATCCAGGTGTTGAATTGTTGGGCAGGCAGCTCATCGCGCAAAAGCTCCACGCACTGCTGCCAAAGTTCCACTGACACGGATATCCCCTAAGTTGAAAGCCGGTGAGGCAAAAACAAGCGGCCATTGTAGCGGCGAGCCGTCCACTTATCCACATGCAGGTGGCCTGCCGATCATGATTTATCAATGCGTTAACCACTAAAAAGGCGACCAACGGTGTGTGAATAAGCTCTGTGGATAACCGCCTCTGAGGGCACTGGACAACTGGGGGCGAAACTCGGTGGATAACCTGCCTGTGGATAACAGCCCTTTCCACACACAGGTTATCCGACAGCGCAGCACAGGCTGAACACGGTTTTCCACTGTAGTTGTCATTCTCTGTACATCACGTCGTACAAGGGCTTATGGCACTTATCCACAGAAGGGGGCGGGTCTAGCTTTTATAAGCTTTACAGAAAAGCTTTAAATAATTCCCTTCTTTATTTTTATGTATGGCGAACACGCATTCCCGAAGAAACGCTCCGGAGATCTATTTATAAGGAAACGTTGGTTGGAAATTGACCTGAAGGCTTGCTTTCTCTAGAATCCCCGGTCTCTTAAAACGGGGGCCATTCCGGCCCGTTGTGGACGAACCAGGTAACACGACATGAAACGTACTTTCCAACCAAGCACTATCAAACGCGCTCGTACCCACGGTTTCCGTGCTCGCATGGCTACCAAGAACGGTCGTGCCGTCCTGTCGCGTCGTCGCGCCAAAGGTCGTGCGCGTCTGGCAGTTTGATAATCCGGCACTGGAGGTGAGTCAGGACTTCAGTCGGGAAAAGCGTTTGCTTACTCCCCGGCATTTCAAGGCAGTCTTTGACTCCCCTACCGGCAAGGTTCCGGGGAAAAATCTCCTGCTCCTTGCACGCAACAACGATCTTGATCACCCCCGTCTTGGGCTGGTTATCGGGAAAAAGAGCGTAAAGCTCTCCGTTGAGCGCAATCGCCTCAAACGTCTGATGCGCGAATCGTTCCGTCTGCACCAGGATTCACTGGTTGGCTGGGACATCGTTATCGTCGCGCGCAAAGGTTTGGGTGATGTAGAAAACCCCGAATTGATTCAGCATTTCGGCAAACTCTGGAAGCGTCTGGCTCGTAACAAGCCGGTTCCGGCAGTCAAAACCGAAACTGTAGGGGTAGACAGTCCAGATGCGTAAACTGGCCCTCGTTCCGATCCAGTTTTACCGCTACGCCATTAGTCCCCTGATGGCCGACCACTGTCGTTTCTACCCCAGTTGTTCCTGCTACGCGTTAGAAGCCATCGAAAATCATGGCCTTCTGCGCGGTGGCTGGCTGACCTTTCGTCGTTTAGGTCGCTGTCATCCGTGGAATCCCGGTGGTTATGACCCGGTTCCACCTATCCCTACCTCCCGTTCTTCTTCGATGGCCGAGTAATCATGGATATCAAACGCACGATCCTGATCGTCGCCCTGGCAATCGTGTCCTACGTTATGGTTCTTAAATGGAACCAGGACTATGGCCAGGCTGCCCTGCCGACTCAGAATGTTGCTTCCAGTACGACTACATCCGGTTTGCCGGACACCGCCACTGGCAATAACACTGCCGCCAGTGACGACATTCCGCGCGCCGCTAGCGATACCAGCGCACCTGCCGAAACTCCGGTAGCCGCCAGCAAGGATCTGATCCAGATCAAAACCGACGTGCTCGATCTGGCGATCGATCCACAGGGTGGTGACGTTGCTCAACTGACCTTGCCTCTGTATCCACGTCGTCAGGATCGTCCTGATGTGCCGTTCCAGCTGTTCGATAACGGCGGCGAACGTGTTTATCTGGCACAAAGCGGTCTGATCGGTACCAACGGCCCGGATGCAAATCCTGCCGGTCGTCCGGTTTACTCCTCGGAGAAGAAGACTTATCAACTGGCTGACGGTCAGGACCAACTGGTCGTCGACCTGAAATTCAGCAAGGACGGCGTCAACTACATCAAGCGTTTCACCCTGAAACGCGGCCTGTATGACGTAGCCGTTTCCTACATTGTGGATAACCAGAGCGCACAGCCCTGGAGCGGCGCAATGTTTGCCCAGCTGAAGCGCGATAACAGCGCTGATCCTTCGTCCACAACCGCTACTGGCACCGCGACTTACCTGGGCGCTGCCCTGTGGACAAGTTCGGAGCCGTACAAGAAAGTGTCCATGAAGGACATGGACAAGGCACAGCTGAAAGAAACCGTCACCGGTGGCTGGGTCGCCTGGCTGCAACATTACTTCGTGACAGCCTGGATTCCGGCCAAGGGCGAAAACAACATCGTCCAGACCCGTAAAGACAGCAAAGGCAACTACATCATCGGTTACACCGGTCCTACACTGACCGCTGCTCCGGGTGCCAAAGTTGAAACCAGCGCTGTGCTGTACGCCGGTCCGAAAAGCCAGGCGGTGTTGAAAGAGTTGTCCCCAGGTCTGGAACTGACCGTTGACTACGGCATTCTGTGGTTCATTGCCCAGCCAATCTTCTGGCTGCTGCAACACATCCACGCCATTGTCGGTAACTGGGGCTGGTCGATCATCTTCCTGACCATGCTGATCAAGGGTCTGTTCTTCCCTCTGTCGGCTGCCAGCTACAAGTCGATGGCGCGCATGCGTGCCGTTGCGCCGAAACTGGCCGCTCTGAAAGAGCAACATGGCGATGACCGGCAGAAAATGTCGCAAGCCATGATGGAGCTGTACAAGAAAGAGAAGATCAATCCACTGGGCGGCTGCTTGCCGATCCTCGTGCAGATGCCGGTTTTCCTTTCGCTGTACTGGGTTCTGCTGGAAAGCGTGGAAATGCGTCAGGCGCCGTTCATGCTGTGGATCACTGACCTGTCGATCAAGGATCCGTTCTTCATTCTGCCGATCATCATGGGTGCAACCATGTTCATCCAGCAGCAGCTGAACCCGACTCCGCCGGATCCGATGCAGGCGAAGGTCATGAAAATGATGCCAATCATCTTCACCTTCTTCTTCCTGTGGTTCCCTGCAGGCTTGGTGCTGTACTGGGTTGTGAACAACTGCCTGTCGATTGCACAACAGTGGTACATCACGCGTAAGATCGAAGCGGCGACGAAAAAAGCCGAGGCGTAACTTGCACTGTGGATAACACCACTCAAAACGCCCCCTAGTGGGGCGTTTTGCTATCTGCCACTTTTGTCTGGATTCCGGTTTATGAGCACACCTCGTGAAACCATCGCCGCTGTCGCCACCGCTCAAGGTCGTGGCGGTGTGGGCATCGTCCGTATTTCCGGGCCGTTGGCCAGTGTTGCAGCGAAAGCCATCAGCGGCCGAGAACTGAAACCGCGTTATGCCCATTACGGGCCGTTTTTCAGTGACGACCAACAGGTGCTCGATGAAGGCCTGGCGCTGTATTTTCCCGGCCCGAACTCGTTCACCGGCGAAGACGTGCTGGAACTGCAGGGCCACGGTGGCCCGATCGTTCTCGACATGTTGCTCAAGCGTTGCCTGGAACTGGGCTGCCGTCTGGCTCGCCCGGGCGAATTCAGTGAGCGAGCATTCCTCAATGACAAACTCGACCTGGCCCAGGCCGAAGCGATTGCCGACCTGATCGAGGCGAGTTCTGCACAGGCAGCACGCAATGCCCTGCGTTCCTTGCAAGGAGCATTTTCCCAGCGTGTGCATAACCTGACCGAGCAGTTGATCAGCCTGCGAATCTATGTCGAAGCGGCCATCGACTTTCCGGAAGAAGAAATCGACTTCCTTGCCGATGGCCATGTGCTGAGCATGCTCGACAAGGTACGCGATGAATTATCCACAGTGCTGCGCGAAGCCGGGCAGGGCGCATTGCTGCGCGATGGCATGACCGTAGTGATCGCCGGCCGACCGAATGCCGGCAAGTCCAGCCTGTTGAATGCTTTGGCGGGGCGTGAAGCTGCGATCGTCACCGAGATCGCCGGCACCACGCGGGACATTCTGCGCGAACATATCCACATCGACGGCATGCCGTTGCATGTGGTGGATACCGCTGGTCTGCGCGATACGGACGATCAGGTGGAAAAGATCGGCGTGGAACGTGCGCTCAAGGCCATCACAGAAGCCGATCGAGTGTTGTTGGTCGTCGATGCGACAGCGCCGGAAGCAGCAGATCCGTTTGCCCTGTGGCCGGAATTCCTCGAAACCCGGCCCGATCCGGCGAAAGTGACCCTGATCCGCAACAAGGCGGACCTGACGGGTGAAGCGATTGCCCTGGAAGTCAGCGAGGATGGCCACGTCACCATCAGCCTCAGCGCCAAATCGGCGGGTGAGGGGCTGGAATTGCTGCGCGAACACCTCAAAGCCTGCATGGGCTACGAACAGACCTCGGAAAGCAGTTTCAGCGCACGCCGCCGGCATCTGGAAGCGCTGCGCCACGCCAGTGCAGCGCTGGAACACGGTCGCGCACAATTGACTCTGGCCGGGGCCGGTGAACTGTTGGCTGAAGATTTGCGTCAGGCACAGCACGCTCTGGGTGAAATCACCGGGGCATTCAGCTCGGATGATTTGCTTGGAAGGATCTTCTCCAGCTTCTGCATCGGCAAATAACCCTCCTGCGATTCACAGACAGGTCCGTTCGCGACCTGTCTGCTTCCCTCCTTTTTAAATTCCTTCCACGAGTGCCGGGCAGATTTTTCCGCCCTGAGCGGTTTTCCGCTGCCCGCTGTCTCCTCGTTCATCAGATTTCTGTGGATTAAGCCCTGTGAATAACTGCCACTGAGGTCAGTTGATAACAGGGCCTCAAAACTGGATATAACCCGCCCTGTGGATAACAACCTCATTCATCCACAGGCTTACACCGGTTATCCAAGGGCCTCATGGGCACATGACCACAGAGTTTTGAATCGCTGTACATATTGAAAATAAAGGCCTGTAGAGATCTATCCACAGAAAGGATGGGCAGTAAGAATAAACATAAAAACAAAGGTTTTATAAATTTCTCTCTTTTTTATTCTTTTAACTTCGAGTTCTCCACAGCTGGTTAAATTTTGTGCAAAGGGTTCTTTAGGAAGGGCGAAGTCCCTATACTTGTCGACCAGGTCCAGAAACCTGATCTCAAACTATTCCTGAATGACCTAATTAAGCAGGCACGAGGTGCGTGGTGGATTTCCCTTCCCGTTTTGAAGTGATCGTCATCGGCGGCGGTCATGCCGGTACCGAGGCAGCACTGGCCTCAGCACGTATGGGGGCAAAAACCCTGTTGCTGACGCATAACGTGGAAACCCTCGGTGCCATGAGCTGCAACCCGGCCATCGGTGGCATCGGCAAAAGCCATCTGGTCAAGGAAATCGACGCCCTTGGCGGCGCGATGGCCATGGCGACCGACCTGGGCGGCATCCAGTTTCGCGTGTTGAACAGCCGTAAAGGCCCGGCCGTGCGTGCAACCCGTGCACAGGCTGACCGGATTCTTTACAAGGCCGCTGTCCGCGAGATCCTGGAAAACCAGCCGAACCTGTGGATATTTCAACAGGCTGCTGACGACCTGATCGTCGAGCAGGAACAAGTGCGTGGTGTTGTCACGCAAATGGGTCTGCGGTTCTTCGCCGATTCCGTGGTGTTGACCACCGGTACTTTCCTCGGTGGACTTATCCACATCGGTTTGCAGAATTTTTCCGGCGGTCGCGCCGGTGATCCGCCGTCGATTGCCCTGGCCCATCGTCTGCGTGAACTGCCCTTGCGAGTCGGGCGGCTGAAAACCGGTACGCCGCCGCGTATTGATGGCAAATCTGTGGATTTCTCGGTGATGACCGAGCAACCGGGTGATACACCGATCCCGGTGATGTCGTTCATGGGCAACAAGGAACAGCATCCGCGTCAGGTCAGTTGCTGGATTACCCACACCAACGCCCGTACCCACGAAATCATCGCGGCGAACCTCGACCGTTCGCCGATGTATTCGGCTGCCGGCGAGATTGAAGGCATCGGCCCGCGTTACTGCCCGTCGATCGAAGACAAGATTCACCGCTTTGCCGACAAGGAAAGCCATCAGGTGTTCATCGAACCGGAAGGTCTGACCACCCATGAGCTGTATCCGAACGGGATATCCACAAGCTTGCCGTTCGACGTGCAATTGCAGATCGTGCAATCGATCCGCGGCATGGAGAACGCGCACATCGTGCGTCCGGGTTATGCGATCGAGTACGACTACTTCGATCCGCGAGACCTGAAGTACAGCCTGGAAACCAAAGTCATTGGCGGTCTGTTCTTCGCCGGGCAGATCAACGGCACCACCGGCTACGAAGAGGCCGGTGCACAAGGTCTGCTCGCTGGCGCCAACGCTGCATTGCGTGCGCAGGGCAAAGAAGCCTGGTGTCCGCGTCGCGATGAAGCGTACATCGGCGTGTTGGTCGACGACCTGATCACCCTCGGTACCCAAGAGCCGTACCGTATGTTCACGTCCCGTGCCGAATACCGTCTGATTCTGCGTGAGGACAACGCCGACCTGCGTCTGACCGAAAAAGGTCGCGAGCTCGGCTTGGTCGATGACGCGCGCTGGGCGGCCTTCTGCAAGAAACGCGAAAGCATCGAACTCGAAGAGCAGCGCCTGAAAAGCACCTGGGTACGCCCGGGCACGCAGCAGGGCGATGCGATTGCCGAAAAATTCGGCACGCCGCTGACTCACGAATACAACTTGCTCAACCTCTTGAGTCGTCCGGAAATCGACTACGCTGGTCTGGTCGAAGTGACTGGCAACGGTGCCGAAGATCCACAGGTCGCCGAGCAGGTTGAGATCAAGACCAAATACGCCGGTTACATTGACCGTCAACAGGACGAAATCGCCCGTCTGCGCGCCAGCGAAGACACGAAACTGCCTGTGGATATCGACTACACCAACATTTCCGGTCTCTCCAAGGAGATCCAGAGCAAGCTGGGTGCGACGCGTCCGGAGACGCTCGGTCAGGCTTCGCGGATTCCGGGCGTGACCCCGGCAGCGATTTCGCTGTTGATGATTCATTTGAAAAAACGCGGCGCGGGCCGTCAGTTGGAGCAAAGCGCTTGAGTTCTAAGGTCACTTCGCAACACGCCGAAGAGTTATCCACAGGAGCCCGCGCGCTCGGTGTCAATCTCACTGAAACCCAGCACGAATTGCTGTTGGGTTATCTGGCCCTGTTGATCAAATGGAACCAGGCCTACAACCTGACTGCCGTGCGCGACCCGGACGAAATGGTTTCGCGGCACTTGCTCGATAGTCTGAGCGTGATGTCGTTCATCGAAAACGGCCGCTGGCTTGACGTCGGCAGCGGCGGCGGCATGCCGGGGATTCCGTTGGCGATCCTGTACCCGGACGCGCAAGTCACCTGTCTGGACAGCAACGGCAAGAAAACCCGCTTCCTGACCCAGGTCAAACTCGAACTCAAACTGGATAACCTGCAAGTTATCCACAGTCGCGTCGAAGCGTTCCAGCCTGCGCAGCCGTTCAACGGGATCATTTCCCGGGCGTTCAGCAGCATGGAAAACTTCACCAACTGGACTCGCCACCTCGGCGATGCCGATACACGCTGGCTGGCAATGAAGGGCGTTCATCCGGCCGATGAGCTGGTAGCATTGCCGGCAGACTTCAAACTCGATAGCGAACACGCCCTGGCCGTACCCGGTTGCCAAGGCCAACGCCATCTGCTGATACTGCGCCGCACGGCATGATTGGGAACACAAGCAAGAATGGCTAAGGTATTCGCGATAGCGAACCAGAAGGGTGGTGTGGGCAAGACCACCACCTGTATCAACCTCGCAGCATCCCTGGTCGCCACCAAGCGCCGGGTGCTGTTGATCGATCTCGATCCACAGGGCAACGCCACCATGGGTAGCGGTGTGGATAAACATGGCCTGGAAAACTCGGTCTACGACCTGCTGATCGGCGAATGCGATCTGGCCCAGGCCATGCACTATTCCGAGCACGGCGGTTATCAACTGCTGCCGGCCAACCGTGATTTGACGGCGGCCGAAGTAGTGCTGCTGGAAATGCAGATGAAGGAAAGCCGTCTGCGCAGCGCGCTGGCGCCGATCCGCGAAAACTACGATTACATTCTGATCGACTGTCCGCCGTCGCTGTCGATGCTCACGCTGAACGCACTGGTTGCCGCCGATGGGGTGATTATCCCCATGCAGTGCGAGTACTTTGCGCTCGAGGGTTTGAGCGACCTTGTGGATAACATCAAGCGCATCGCTGAACTGCTGAACCCGAACCTGAAAGTCGAGGGCCTGCTGCGGACCATGTACGACCCGCGCCTGAGCCTGATGAACGATGTGTCGGCGCAGCTCAAGGAACACTTCGGCGAGCAGCTCTACGACACGGTGATCCCGCGCAACATTCGCCTGGCCGAAGCGCCGAGCTACGGCATGCCGGCGCTGGCCTACGACAAGCAATCGCGCGGCGCCCTGGCCTACCTGGCCCTGGCCGGCGAGATGGTTCGTCGTCAGCGCAAAAATTCACGCATCGCCGCTGCCCAGCCAACTTAAGGAATCCCCATGGCCGTCAAGAAACGAGGTCTCGGACGTGGACTGGATGCACTGCTGAGTGGTCCGACCGTCAGCGCGCTGGAAGAACAAGCGGCGCAGGCCGATACCCGTGAGTTGCAACACTTGCCGCTGGACTTGCTCCAGCGCGGCAAATACCAGCCACGTCGGGACATGGACCCGCAGGCGCTGGAAGAACTGGCGTCGTCGATCAAGGCACAAGGCGTCATGCAGCCGATCGTGGTGCGCCCGATTGGCGGTGGCCGCTTTGAGATCATCGCCGGTGAGCGCCGCTGGCGTGCCAGCCAGCAGGCCGGGCAGGAAACCATCCCGGCCATGGTCCGCGATGTGCCGGATGAAACCGCGATCGCCATTGCGCTGATCGAAAACATCCAGCGTGAAGACCTCAACCCGATCGAGGAAGCGGTCGCCCTGCAGCGCCTGCAGCAGGAATTCCAGCTCACTCAGCAGCAAGTCGCCGAGGCTGTGGGTAAGTCCCGCGTCACTGTGGCTAACCTGTTGCGGCTTATTGCACTGCCGGAAGTGATCAAGACCATGCTGTCCCACGGCGACCTGGAAATGGGCCACGCTCGTGCATTGCTCGGTCTGCCGGACAATCAGCAGGTCGAGGGGGCGCGACATGTTGTCGCACGCGGCCTGACCGTGCGCCAAACCGAGGCACTGGTTCGCCAGTGGCTGAGTGGTAAACCGGAGCCGGTGGAAGCAGCCAAACCCGACCCGGATATCGCCCGCCTCGAGCAGCGTCTGGCCGAGCGCCTAGGCTCTGCGGTGCAGATTCGCCACGGAAAGAAGGGAAAAGGTCAGCTGGTCATCGGTTATAACTCCCTCGATGAGCTCCAAGGTGTGCTCGCACACATCCGCTGAAACATTTCCTCATGTAGCGCGCAGTCGGAAATCACTACCTGACAGTTGAATAGGGGCAGAACCGCCCCTATACTCTGCGCGCATTTTGTCGGCACAAATTATGCCAAGTTATTGAATTTCGGCAGCCGACCATTGGAGAGCAATCGTGATGGAAACCCGCAAGCCAAACCGCCTGCCGTTCCATCGCCTGGCGGTTTTTCCGGTGTTGATGGCTCAGTTTGTCGTTTTGCTGATTGCCGCTTTGGCGCTCTGGCAATGGCACGGAGTCGTTGCCGGATACTCGGGACTTTGCGGAGGCCTGATAGCCTTGCTGCCCAATGTTTATTTCGCTCACAGGGCATTTCGGTTTTCCGGCGCCCGAGCAGCCCAGTCCATCGTCCGGTCTTTTTATGCCGGCGAGGCAGGCAAACTGATTTTGACGGCAGTGCTCTTTGCACTGGTGTTTGCAGGTGTGAAGCCATTGGCGCCGATCGCAGTATTCGGCGCGTTCGTGCTGACTCAGTCGGTCAGCTGGTTCGCTCCCCTGCTGATGAGAACAAGACTTTCGAGACCTTAGGGCGTTTGAGGCAACCATGGCAGAAACAACCGCTTCGGGCTATATCCAGCACCACTTGCAGAACCTGACCTTCGGTCAGCTACCTAACGGCGGCTGGGGCTTTGCCCATACCGCAGCAGAAGCCAAGGAAATGGGCTTCTGGGCTTTCCACGTCGATACCCTCGGCTGGTCGGTCGCGCTGGGTCTGATCTTCGTTCTTCTTTTCCGCATGGCGGCAAAGAAAGCGACTTCGGGTCAGCCAGGTGCTTTGCAGAACTTCGTTGAAGTATTGGTCGAATTCGTCGATGGCAGCGTGAAAGACAGCTTCCATGGCCGTAGCCCGGTGATCGCACCGCTGGCACTGACCATCTTCGTCTGGGTGTTCCTGATGAACGCCGTCGACCTGGTACCGGTCGACTGGATTCCTCAGCTGGCCATCCTGATCTCCGGCGACCACCACATCCCGTTCCGCGCCGTGTCGACCACCGACCCGAACGCGACCCTGGGCATGGCCTTCTCGGTTTTCGCCCTGATCATTTTCTACAGCATCAAGGTCAAGGGCCTCGGCGGCTTCATCGGCGAGCTGACCCTGCACCCGTTCGGTAGCAAGAACATCTTCGTTCAGGCTCTGCTGATCCCGGTGAACTTCCTGCTGGAATTCGTGACCCTGATCGCCAAGCCGATCTCTCTGGCTCTGCGTCTGTTCGGCAACATGTATGCCGGCGAGCTGGTGTTCATTCTGATCGCTGTGATGTTCGGCAGCGGCCTGCTCTGGCTGAGCGGCCTGGGCGTTGTTCTGCAGTGGGCGTGGGCGGTGTTCCACATCCTGATCATCACGCTGCAGGCGTTCATCTTCATGATGCTGACCATCGTCTACCTGTCGATGGCGCACGAAGAAAACCATTAAGACCAGTCTCGACTAGTCTGATGTCCTTCCCGGTCAAACGGGAAGGGGCTCTTCACAGGGCACCTGAAACGATTTGTTTTACCGCTTTAATCTAAAAAACCTAAACCATACGACGTAAAAGTCGGGAGGAAAGATGGAAACTGTAGTTGGTCTAACCGCTATCGCTGTTGCACTGTTGATCGGCCTGGGCGCACTGGGTACCGCAATTGGTTTCGGCCTGCTGGGCGGCAAGTTCCTGGAAGGCGCAGCGCGTCAGCCAGAAATGGTTCCAATGCTGCAAGTTAAAATGTTCATCGTTGCCGGTCTGCTCGACGCCGTAACCATGATCGGTGTTGGTATCGCTCTGTTCTTCACCTTTGCGAACCCGTTCGTTGGTCAAATCGCTGGCTAATCATTCGGATTTTCCGAGTGATTTGGTGTGATGGACAACGTAACTGCGAGGTGTTGGCGTGAACATTAATGCGACCCTGATTGGCCAGTCCGTTGCGTTCCTGATTTTTGTACTGTTCTGCATGAAGTTCGTATGGCCTCCGGTCATCGCAGCTCTGCACGAACGTCAAAAGAAGATCGCTGATGGTCTGGACGCTGCCAGCCGTGCAGCTCGCGACCTGGAGTTGGCCCAAGAAAAGGCGGGTCAGCAACTGCGCGAAGCGAAAGCTCAGGCAGCTGAAATCATCGAGCAAGCCAAGAAACGCGGTAACCAGATTGTCGAAGAGGCCGTTGAAAAGGCCCGTGTCGACGCTGACCGTGTGAAGGTTCAGGCTCAAGCCGAGATCGAACAGGAACTGAACAGTGTCAAAGACAAGCTGCGCGCCCAAGTGGGCTTGCTGGCTGTCGGCGGCGCCGAGAAGATCCTGGGTGCCACAATCGATCAAAACGCGCACGCAGAGCTGGTTAACCAACTGGCTGCTGAAATCTAAGCGAGGGCGATCATGGCAGAACTGACCACGTTGGCCCGACCTTACGCTAAGGCGGCCTTCGAGCACGCTCAGGCCCACCAGCAACTGGCCAATTGGTCAGCCATGCTCGGCCTGGCTGCAGCGGTGTCGCAAGACGACACCATGCAGCGCGTGCTCAAGGCCCCGCGACTGACGAGCGCAGAAAAGGCCGCCACGTTTATTGACGTGTGCGGCGACAAGTTTGATGCCAAGGCACAGAACTTCATCAATGTCGTTGCCGAAAACGACCGTCTCCCGCTTCTGCCGGAGATTGCCGCTCTTTTCGACCTGTACAAGGCCGAACAAGAGAAGTCGGTAGACGTTGAAGTGACCAGTGCTTTTGCATTGAACCAAGAACAGCAAGACAAACTCGCCAAGGTTCTCAGTGCACGACTCAACCGGGAAGTGCGCCTGCAAGTTGCGGAGGATGCTGCCCTTATAGGTGGTGTCGTTATCCGCGCCGGCGACCTGGTTATCGATGGCTCGATTCGCGGCAAAATCGCGAAACTTGCCGAAGCATTGAAATCTTGAGTTTGAAGGGGCAGCAGAGCAATGCAGCAACTCAATCCTTCCGAAATAAGTGAAATTATCAAGGGCCGCATCGACAAGCTCGATGTGACCTCCCAAGCCCGTAACGAAGGCACTGTCGTCAGCGTATCTGACGGTATCGTGCGGATTCACGGTCTGGCCGACGTCATGTACGGCGAGATGATCGAGTTTCCGGGCGGCGTCTACGGTATGGCCCTCAACCTGGAGCAAGACTCCGTAGGTGCCGTTGTACTGGGCGCTTACCAGTCTCTGGCTGAAGGCATGAGCGCCAAGTGCACCGGCCGCATCCTCGAAGTTCCGGTTGGTAAGGAACTGCTGGGTCGCGTAGTCGACGCACTGGGTAACCCTGTTGACGGCAAAGGTCCACTGGGCAACACCTTGACCGACGCGGTCGAGAAAGTTGCTCCGGGCGTGATCTGGCGTAAGTCGGTAGACCAGCCTGTACAGACTGGCTACAAGGCTGTCGATGCCATGATCCCTGTCGGCCGTGGCCAGCGTGAGCTGATCATCGGTGACCGTCAGATCGGTAAAACCGCTCTGGCGATCGACGCGATCATCAACCAGAAAGACAGCGGCATTTTCTGCGTCTACGTAGCCATCGGTCAGAAACAATCGACCATCGCCAACGTGGTTCGCAAGCTGGAAGAAAACGGCGCCCTGGCCAACACGATCATCGTGGCTGCCAGTGCTTCGGAATCTCCTGCGCTGCAATTCCTGGCACCGTACTCCGGTTGCACCATGGGTGAATTCTTCCGCGACCGCGGTGAAGACGCGCTGATCGTTTATGACGATCTGTCCAAGCAAGCAGTGGCTTACCGCCAGATTTCCCTGCTGCTGCGCCGTCCACCAGGCCGTGAAGCTTACCCAGGCGACGTGTTCTATCTCCACTCCCGTCTGCTGGAGCGCGCATCCCGCGTTTCGGAAGAATACGTAGAGAAGTTCACCAACGGCGCAGTGACCGGCAAAACCGGTTCCCTGACCGCACTGCCGATCATCGAAACCCAGGCTGGCGACGTTTCCGCGTTCGTTCCGACCAACGTGATTTCCATCACCGACGGTCAGATCTTCCTGGAATCGGCCATGTTCAACTCGGGCATCCGCCCTGCAGTGAACGCCGGTGTTTCGGTATCCCGTGTGGGTGGTGCCGCTCAGACCAAGATCATCAAGAAGCTGTCCGGTGGTATCCGTACCGCTCTGGCTCAGTACCGTGAACTGGCGGCATTCGCCCAGTTCGCTTCTGACCTGGACGAAGCGACCCGCAAGCAACTTGAGCATGGTCAGCGCGTTACCGAGCTGATGAAGCAGAAGCAATACGCACCAATGTCGATCGCTGACATGGCGCTGTCGCTGTATGCCGCTGAGCGTGGGTTCCTGACTGACGTTGAAATCGCCAAGATCGGCAGCTTCGAACAAGCGCTGATTGCTTTCTTCAACCGCGATCACGCCGATTTGATGGCGAAGATCAACGTTAAAGGTGACTTCAATGACGAAATCGACGCTGGCATGAAAGCCGGTATCGAGAAGTTCAAGGCCACCCAAACCTGGTAAGCCGCAGCGGGAGCCGCGAGGCTCCCGCTTGCTAACCTGATAGGTGTTACATGGCAGGCGCAAAAGAGATTCGCAGTAAGATTGCGAGCATCAAAAGCACGCAAAAGATTACCAGCGCCATGGAAAAAGTGGCGGTCAGCAAAATGCGCAAGGCACAAATGCGCATGGCTGCTAGCCGTCCTTATGCGGAACGTATCCGCCAGGTAATTGGGCATCTGGCCAACGCCAACCCGGAATACCGCCACCCGTTCATGATCGACCGCGCCATCAAGCGTGTCGGTTATGTCGTTGTGAGCAGTGACCGTGGTTTGTGCGGCGGCTTGAACACCAACCTGTTCAAGGCCCTGGTCAAGGACATGGCGGTAAACCGCGAAAACGGCGTCGAGATTGATCTGTGTGTCGTTGGTAGCAAGGGTGCGGCCTTTTTCCGCAACTTCGGCGGTAACGTCGTTGCAGCTATCAGCCACCTGGGTGAAGAGCCGTCGATCAATGATCTGATCGGCAGCGTCAAGGTGATGCTGGATGCCTACCTGGACGGCCGTATTGACCGCCTGTCCGTGGTATCCAACAAGTTCATCAACACCATGACGCAGCAGCCTACCGTGGAGCAGTTGATTCCACTGGTGGCTACCCCGGATCAGGATCTCAAGCACCACTGGGACTATCTCTACGAACCGGATGCCAAAGAGCTGCTTGACGGCTTGATGGTCCGCTACGTTGAGTCGCAGGTCTACCAGGCGGTGGTCGAGAACAACGCGGCTGAACAAGCTGCGCGGATGATCGCGATGAAGAACGCTACCGACAACGCCGGTGATTTGATCAGCGATTTGCAGCTGATCTACAACAAGGCGCGTCAGGCTGCGATCACCCAAGAGATCTCGGAAATCGTCGGCGGCGCTGCCGCGGTTTAACGGTTCAAATATTCAGAGGATCCAGCTATGAGTAGCGGACGTATCGTTCAAATCATCGGCGCCGTTATCGACGTGGAATTTCCACGCGACAGCGTACCGAGCATCTACAACGCGCTGACTGTACAAAGCGCGGCCGCAACCACTCTGGAAGTTCAGCAGCAGCTGGGCGACGGCGTGGTTCGCACCATTGCGATGGGTTCCACCGAGGGCTTGAAGCGCGGTCTGGAAGTTACCGACTCTGGCGCAGCCATCTCCGTACCGGTCGGTAAAGCGACCCTGGGCCGGATCATGGACGTCCTCGGCAACCCGATCGACGAAGCTGGCCCGATCGACACCGAAGAGCGCTGGGGCATTCACCGCGCAGCACCTTCGTTCGCTGAGCAAGCAGGCGGCAACGACCTGCTGGAAACCGGCATCAAGGTTATCGACCTGGTTTGCCCGTTCGCCAAAGGCGGTAAAGTCGGTCTGTTCGGTGGTGCCGGTGTAGGCAAAACCGTAAACATGATGGAACTGATCCGTAACATCGCCATCGAGCACAGCGGTTATTCCGTGTTCGCCGGTGTGGGTGAGCGTACTCGTGAGGGTAACGACTTCTACCACGAGATGAAGGACTCCAACGTTCTGGATAAAGTGGCACTGGTTTACGGTCAGATGAACGAGCCGCCGGGAAACCGTCTGCGCGTAGCTCTGACCGGCCTGACCATGGCCGAGAAGTTCCGTGACGAAGGTAACGACGTTCTGCTGTTCGTCGACAACATCTATCGTTACACCCTGGCCGGTACCGAAGTATCCGCACTGCTGGGCCGTATGCCTTCGGCAGTAGGTTACCAGCCGACCCTGGCTGAAGAGATGGGCGTTCTGCAAGAACGTATCACTTCGACCAAGGAAGGTTCGATCACCTCGATCCAAGCGGTATACGTACCTGCGGACGACTTGACCGACCCGTCGCCAGCGACCACCTTCGCCCACTTGGACGCCACCGTCGTTCTGTCCCGTGACATCGCTTCCCTGGGTATCTACCCAGCGGTAGATCCACTGGATTCGACTTCGCGCCAGCTGGACCCGAACGTAATCGGCCAGGACCACTACGACACCGCTCGCGGCGTTCAGTACGTTCTGCAACGTTACAAAGAGCTGAAGGACATCATCGCGATCCTGGGTATGGACGAGCTGTCGGAAGCCGACAAGCAGTTGGTAAACCGTGCTCGTAAGATCCAGCGCTTCTTGTCGCAGCCGTTCTTCGTGGCTGAAGTCTTCACCGGTGCATCGGGTAAATACGTTTCCCTGAAAGACACCATTGCTGGCTTCAAAGGCATCCTCAACGGTGACTACGACCACCTGCCAGAACAAGCGTTCTACATGGTTGGCGGCATCGAAGAAGCGATCGAGAAAGCCAAGAAACTGTAATCCCGGCGCCCGGCAACGGGCGCTAATTTAGGTTGAGGCAATCAGATGGCTATGACAGTCCATTGCGATATCGTCAGCGCGGAAGGGGAAATCTTTTCCGGCCTGGTCGAGATGGTGATTGCGCACGGTGCACTGGGTGATCTTGGTATCGCTCTGGGTCACGCGCCGCTGATCACTAATCTGAAGCCAGGTCCGATCCGCCTGATCAAGCAAGGCGGGGAAGCCGAGGTGTTCTACATCTCCGGTGGTTTCCTCGAGGTTCAGCCGAACATGGTCAAGGTGCTTGCCGATACCGTGCAACGTGCCGCCGACCTGGATGAAGCTCAGGCTCAAGCAGCTCTCAAGGCTGCCGAGGCTGCTCTGCACGAGAAGAGCGCAGATTTCGATTACGGAGCTGCGTCCGCACGTCTGGCCGAGGCTGCAGCTCAGCTGCGCACCGTCCAGCAGATCCGCAAGAAGTTTGGCGGTTAATCCGTCAGCCGCTTGTTGTGCGATTGATAAAAAAGGGTAGCCTCGGCTACCCTTTTTTCTTTTCCGAATTCCCAGAACCCGGTCGCAGTTGCTGACCACCCAGGATTGGTAGCCAGTCATGTCTCTCGAAATCGTTATCCTCGCGGCCGGTCAAGGCACCCGCATGCGTTCGGCGCTGCCGAAGGTGCTGCACCCGATTGCCGGCAACTCCATGCTGGGGCATGTTATCCACAGCGCCCGGCAACTCGATCCACAGCGCATCCATGTGGTCATCGGCCATGGTGCCGATGTGGTCCGTGAGCGTCTGGCCGCCGACGATCTGAATTTTGTCCTGCAGGACAAGCAACTGGGTACCGGTCATGCCACCGCGCAGGCGGTGCCGTTCATCAGCGCGGATACGGTGCTGATTCTGTACGGCGACGTGCCGCTGATCGAAGTCGAAACCCTGCAACGTCTGCTCAAGCACGTCGTGCCTGGACAGATGGGCTTGCTCACCGTCGAACTGGATGACCCGACCGGTTACGGCCGTATCGTGCGGGACGCCGACGGCAAGGTGGCGGCCATCGTTGAGCACAAGGATGCCAGCGAAGCGCAGCGCGCGATCACTGAAGGCAACACCGGCATCCTCGCCGTGCCGGCCAACCGTCTGGCCGACTGGATGACTCGACTGTCGAACAACAATGCCCAGGGCGAGTATTACCTGACCGACGTGATCGAAATGGCGGTCAGCGATGGTCTGGTCGTGGCCACCGAACAACCGCACGACCCGATGGAAGTGCAGGGCGCCAACGACCGCAGGCAACTGGCCGAGCTGGAGCGTCATTACCAGTTGCGCGCTGGCCGTCGGTTGATGGCGCAAGGCGTGACGCTGCGCGACCCGGCGCGCTTTGATGTGCGTGGCGAAGTGACCGTCGGTCGCGACGTGCTGATCGACATCAACGTGATCCTCGAAGGCAACGTTGTCATCGAAGACGATGTGGTGATCGGCCCGAACTGCGTGATCAAGGACAGCACCCTGCGCAAAGGCGTGGTGATCAAGGCCAATAGTCATATCGAAGGTGCTGTTATGGGCGAGGGCAGTGATGCCGGACCGTTTGCACGTCTGCGTCCAGGCACTGTGCTCGAAGCGCGCGCGCATGTGGGTAACTTTGTCGAACTGAAAAATGCCCACATGGGCGAGGGCGCCAAGGCCGGTCACCTGACCTATCTGGGTGATGCCGAAATCGGTGCACGCACCAACATCGGCGCCGGCACCATCACCTGCAATTACGACGGCGCCAACAAGTGGAAAACCGTGTTGGGTGCCGATGTGTTCATCGGCTCCAATAACTCGTTGGTCGCGCCTGTGGATATCTCTGACGGTGCAACCACTGCTGCCGGTTCGACGATTACCCAAAATGTGGATAACACGCAGTTGGCGGTGGGTCGTGCTCGCCAGAGGAACATCGACGGCTGGAAGCGGCCGGAGAAGATCAAGAAAAGCTGAGTTATACACAGGCCGTTCGAGTGCCATCGCGGGCAAGCCCGCTCCCACAGGATTCGTGTTGAAGGACAGATCTTCAAACACAGCGAATCCAGGTGGGAGCGGGCTTGCCCGCAATGCTTTTATCCACAGAATATTTATTGAGTGCCTGCTTGACGATTCAGGTCCGATAGGTTTTGATTGCTTCCGTTATCTTTCGAATCGAAACTTATATCGCCATGTCGAAACGCAACACGCCCCAGCGCCGTCACAACATCCTCGCCTTGCTCAACGAGCAGGGCGAAGTCAGTGTGGACGAATTGGCCAAGCGCTTCGAAACCTCAGAAGTTACGATTCGCAAGGATCTGGCTGCACTGGAGAGCCACGGCTTGTTGCTTCGTCGTTACGGCGGGGCGATCACCATGCCGCAAGAGCTGGTGGCAGAAACTGCCCAAAGCGTTTCCAAATACAAACAGGCGATTGCCCGGGCGGCGGTCAAGCGTATTCGCGAACACGCACGCATCATCATCGACAGCGGCAGTACCACCGCCGCGATGATCCCCGAACTCGGCCAGCAGCCGGGTCTGGTGGTCATGACCAATTCCCTCCACGTTGCCAACGCCCTGAGTGAACTCGAGCACGAGCCGGTGCTGTTGATGACCGGCGGTACCTGGGATCCGCATTCGGAGTCCTTTCAGGGTCAGGTCGCCGAGCAGGTACTACGCTCTTACGACTTCGACCAGTTGTTCATCGGCGCCGACGGTATTGATCTGGTACGCGGCACGACGACCTTCAATGAACTGCTGGGGCTGAGCCGGGTAATGGCGGAAGTGGCGCGGGAAGTCATCGTGATGGTCGAGGCCGACAAGATCGGCCGCAAGATCCCCAATCTGGAGCTGCCCTGGAGCAGCGTCCATACCCTAATTACCGATGATCGCCTGCCTAACGATGCACGCGATCAGATTCAGGCCCGCGGTATCACCGTGATTTGCGCGGCTGTCAGTCAGGAGAAATAAGCATGTGTGGAATTGTCGGCGCAGTTGCTGAACGTAATATCACCGCCATCCTGCTCGAAGGTCTCAAGCGCCTCGAATACCGCGGCTATGACAGCGCTGGTGTGGCGGTGTACACCAATGACGCAAGCCTTGAGCGGATGCGCCGTCCGGGCAAAGTCAGCGAGCTTGAAACCGCACTGGCCGAGCATCCGCTGGTCGGTCGCCTCGGCATCGCCCACACCCGCTGGGCCACCCACGGTGCGCCCTGCGAACGTAACGCTCACCCACATTTCTCCGGCGATATCGCGGTGGTGCACAACGGCATCATCGAGAACCATGAAGCCCTGCGTGAACAACTCAAAGCGCTGGGTTATGTATTCACCTCGGACACTGACACCGAAGTCATCGCGCATTTGCTCAGCCACAAACTCAAGGATCAACCGGACCTGACCGTCGCGCTCAAAGCCACGGTCAAGGAACTGCACGGCGCTTATGGTCTGGCGGTGATCAATGCACAACAACCGGATCGTCTGGTCGCTGCGCGCAGTGGCAGCCCGCTGGTGATCGGCCTGGGGCTGGGTGAGAACTTCCTCGCCTCCGATCAACTGGCGCTGCGTCAGGTCACCGACCGTTTCATGTACCTGGAAGAAGGCGATATCGCCGAAATTCGCCGCGATAACGTGCAGATCTGGGATGTAAACGGTACTGCCGTCGAGCGCCAGACCGTGCAGTACAGCGACGGTGCCGAGGCCGCCGACAAGGGTGAGTTCCGCCACTACATGCTCAAGGAAATCCACGAGCAACCGACGGTGGTCCAGCGCACGCTCGAAGGTCGCCTGAGCCATGATCAAGTGCTGGTACAGGCCTTTGGCCCGCAAGCCGCCGAGCTGTTCGCCAAAGTGCGCAACGTGCAGATTGTGGCCTGCGGCACCAGCTACCACGCCGGTATGGTTGCCCGTTACTGGCTCGAAGAACTGGCCGGGATTCCGTGCCAGGTCGAAGTCGCCAGCGAATTCCGTTACCGCAAAGTGGTAGTGCAGCCGAACACCCTGTTCGTCACTATCTCGCAGTCCGGCGAAACCGCCGACACCCTGGCCGCGCTGCGTAATGCCAAGGAGCTGGGGTTCCTCGCCAGCCTGGCGATCTGCAACGTCGGCATCAGTTCGCTGGTGCGTGAATCCGACCTGACTCTGCTGACCCAGGCCGGCCGCGAAATCGGCGTGGCCTCGACCAAAGCCTTCACCACGCAACTGGTCGGTCTGTTGCTGCTGACCCTGTCGCTGGGTCAGGTGCGCGGCACCCTGGCCAAGGGCGTTGAAGCCCGTCTGGTGGAAGAACTGCGTCGCCTGCCTACCCGCCTGGGTGAAGCACTGGCGATGGACAGCACGGTGGAAAAAATCGCCGAACTGTTCGCCGAGAAGAACCACACCCTGTTCCTCGGCCGTGGCGCGCAATTCCCGGTGGCGATGGAAGGTGCGCTGAAACTCAAGGAAATCTCCTACATTCACGCCGAAGCCTATCCGGCCGGAGAACTGAAACACGGCCCGCTGGCGCTGGTGGATAACGACATGCCGGTGGTCACCGTGGCGCCGAACAACGAACTGCTGGAGAAGCTCAAATCCAACCTGCAGGAAGTCCGTGCCCGTGGCGGCGAACTGATCGTGTTCGCCGACGAGAAGGCCGGGATGACCAACGGCGAAGGCACCCACGTGGTGCAGATGCCGCACATCCACGACATCCTTTCGCCGATTCTCTACACCATCCCGCTGCAATTGCTGTCGTACTACGTCGCCGTGCTCAAAGGGACGGACGTCGACCAGCCGCGCAACCTGGCGAAGTCGGTGACCGTGGAATAAGTTATCCACAGTTGAGATAGCGGATATCTGCAATAAATAAAGGTTGTCACGGTTGCTTCCCCACCGGGGAAGCGACCACAACCTCCAATAGGACAGGGAGTGGAATCACCCTGATGTACTCGATATGGAGCGTTACGCATTGGTGACTGTTGTTGACCGTGACAACGAACGTGCTCAGCTCTACACGGAGATTCAGGCGACTATCGCCCAACAGGTGCAGGCTCGCGAGCAAGTGCGTCAGGAAGCTCGGCAACAGGTAAAAGTGTGAGCACGCTTTAGCCAGGGCGGATGCTGCTCGATTTGCCGAGCAGCAAGCCTAATCCCCTATTTTGCTGAATGGGATGATCTCTATGGGCGGAGTCACCCCACAGAGTGGTTTGCGCCAGTAACCCACGCTATGCCATTGGCCGTGCTTGAACCCTACCTCAGGGTAAGTGCCAATGTGGGTAAACCCGAGCGCCTCATGGAGACCGATGCTCCCCGCGTTGGGCAAGGCGATACCGGCATAGGCGGCATGAAACCCCTGTTTCTCCAGGACTGGTAGAAGCTGCTGATAAAGCGCACGGCCAACCCCTTTTCGGTGCACAGTCGGGTCGACATACACGGTGACATCCACCGACCAACGATAGGCTTCTCTCGCTCGATGCTGGCTTGCGTAAGCGTATCCAACGACGTTGCCTTCCACCTCGGCTACCAGATAGGGATACGTAGGCAGTGTTGCGGCAATTCGTGCTGCCATCTCTTCTACAGTAGGTGGCGTCAGCTCAAACGAGATGACGGTATCCAAAACCATCGGTGCATAGATAGCCTGGATGGCAGAGGCATCAGCGGGTGTAGCAACCCTCACTTTATAAGTCATGTCTTTCCTTGCTGCCCCTGTAAAGAAGCGTGATTGGAGGGCTGCCCCTGTCCGTCAGGGTGTCGCGTCAGGTCCGCGTACTTCGCTTCGAAGAGAGGACCGTTAAATGCTTCGTCGTTTCGCCAAAGCCACGGAACAACGCTGCGGTCTGAAAGACCTCCGCCGTGACGAGTATTTACCAAGCAAATGCTGCTGACGCTGCGGTAAGCAGCTGCCGCCTCCGCTGATTTTCAACGATTCTTGCCCGGTTCTGTTTCCGGGTGAAATAACCAATCTGCGGTTCTCGTGGAAATCGCAGAAGGGTAGTGCGCGCGTCTCCTGATACATTCGCTTTACCGCATATTCGAATTGCCATATATTCGATTTCCCATATGCGTGAGGTGTGGCCATGAGCACCGCCATCAAAGTGCTTTTTATCTGCGTTGCTAACTCCGCTCGATCTCAGCTGGCTGAAGCACTGCTTAGACACAGCGACGCGCGTTTCGAAGCGTTCAGTGCAGGTACCGAACCGACTCACGTTGATCCTCGAACCATTGCCGAACTGGCTCACGTCGGAATCAACGCCCAAGGCCTGCGTAGCAAGTCCTTCGAAGAGTTTCGTGACGAGCATTTCGACTACGTGATCACCCTCTGCGACAAGTCTGCGCGTGAATGTCTGGCGATACCCAAGGCAGGTGAAGTGCTTGCCTGGGATTTTGAGGATCCAGCGAGCAGCTCCCACCCGGACGCCTTCAAACACGCCCTTCACGATATCCACGAACGCATCAAATTATTTGTATTGGTGAAAACCAAACACCTGGAGGCCTCATGAACGAGCCAATCACTCCTACCGTTTTGTTCAAAAGCCTGGCAGATGACACTCGAACCAAAATAACGCTACTCATCGCCCGCGAGGGAGAACTCTGTGTATGCGAACTGACCGCCGCTCTTGAGCAGAGCCAACCAAAAATATCTCGACATCTCGCACTGCTGAGATCCTCCGGGTTACTGGCGGATCGGCGCCAAGGCCAATGGGTTTACTACCGACTCCATCCCGAACTGCCGACATGGGTCACCGAAGTGCTTAAGGGTGTCGTTGATGCCAACCAGCAGTGGCTGGACACAGAAACCAAGCGGCTTTGTGGAATGAACGATCGTCCAGTCAATCAGACCGTGTGCGGCTGATCCAACCTTTCGAAACGAGCCGCTCGCATGCTAATCGCTCTACTTATTTTCATCGTCACCATCGTTCTGGTCATCTGGCAGCCCAAAGGGCTGGGTGTTGGCTGGAGTGCCTCATTGGGTGCCATGCTCGCGTTGCTGAGCGGGGTGGTCAGTCTCGGCGACATCCCGGTGGTATGGAATATCGTGTGGAACGCCACGGCGACGTTCATCGCTGTGATCATCATCAGCCTGCTGCTCGACGAGGCTGGTTTCTTCGAGTGGGCTGCGTTGCATGTCGCTCGCTGGGGAGGTGGCAGCAGCCGCAAGTTGTTTGCCTTCATCATCTTGTTGGGCGCCGCAGTGTCAGCGCTGTTCGCCAATGACGGTGCAGCGCTGATCCTTACTCCTATCGTGATCGCCATGCTGCTGGCCCTGCGCTTTTCCCCCGCAGCAACTCTGGCATTTGTGATGGCCGCAGGATTCATTGCCGACACCGCAAGCCTGCCGCTGGTGGTCTCCAACCTGGTGAATATCGTCTCGGCCGATTACTTCAACATTGGCTTCAGCGAGTACGCCGCAATCATGGTGCCAGTCAACCTGGTCAGCATCGCTGCAACGCTGGGGATGCTCTTGTGGTTCTTCCGCAAAGACTTGCCCAAGACTTATGACCTGGCACAACTGCATGCCCCTGAAGATGCGATCCGGGATCGTGCAACCTTCGTGGCTGGATGGTGGGTGCTGCTCGCGTTGCTGGTCGGCTTCTTCGTTGTCGAGCCACTGGGTATCCCCATCAGTGCCATCGCCGCCGCCTGCGCACTGGTGCTCTACGTCATCGCCGCCAAAGGTCACGCCATCAACACCAGCAAGGTGCTCAAGGGCGCCCCGTGGCAAGTTGTGATCTTCTCGCTGGGCATGTACCTGGTGGTGTATGGCTTGAAGAACGCCGGACTGACTGACCACATTGCTCAGTTGCTTAACGTCTTCGCTGGATATGGCATTTGGGGTGCATCGCTGGGTACAGGACTCCTGACCGCCTTACTTTCTTCGATCATGAACAACATGCCAACAGTGCTCATCGGCGCGCTCTCGATCCATGCAACGGAAGCGACTGGCGTAGTTCATCAAGCCATGGTCTACGCGAACATCATTGGCTGCGATCTTGGTCCGAAAATCACACCTATCGGCAGCCTGGCCACACTGCTCTGGCTGCACGTGCTGGCTAAAAAGGACATCACCATCAGTTGGGGTTACTACTTCAAGACCGGTGTGGTGCTCACGCTTCCAATCCTCATTGCCACCCTGAGCGCCTTGGCTTTGCGCCTCAGCTTTTGATTCCAGGAGATCACGATGAAAGTCCTATTCATGTGCACCCACAATAGCTGCCGGAGCATCTTGTCCGAGGCGGTGTTCAATCACCTTGCTCCTGAAGGAATGGAAGCCGTCAGTTCCGGAAGCTTCCCAAGTGGCCGGGTAAACACGCGAGCGATTCAAACGCTCAAAGCAGCAGGAATCCCTACTGACGGCCTTAGCAGTAAAGCATCCGATGCCTTTGAAGGATCGCCACCAGACATCGTGATCACGGTCTGCGATCGGGCTGCCGGCGAAGCCTGCCCGATCTTCTTCGGCCCGGCGCTCAAGGCTCACTGGGGGCTGGCAGATCCTTCCGAAGCTACGGGATCTGAAGCGCAAATCGAGGCGGCATTCCAGCAAACCCTGAGCAAAATCCAGGAGCGGGTAAACGCCTTCATTTCGTTGCCTATCGCTACGTTGAGCACAGAAGACCTTAAAACTGAGCTAGCCCGCATCGGCACGTTGTAGGCCGTGTGTGGCTGGAGCCAGGAGTCACTATGAAAGACCATTTTCCAAACATCGAAGCAGATCTCATCGACATCCCAAGCATGGAGCGACTCATTCCTCGTGAGCCGTCCACGCATAAACCGCGCATCCTTCTGATTTACGGGTCGACCCGCGAGCGTTCGTTCAGCCGGTTGGTAACCCAAGAAGCCGCGCGTTTGCTGGAGCACTTCGGTGCGGAAACACGAATCTTCAACCCGTCAGGATTACCACTGCCTGATGATGCTCCGGATACCCACCCCAAAGTCGTGGAACTCCGCGAGCTAATGCAGTGGTCGGAAGGACAGGTGTGGTGTTCCCCAGAGCGTCATGGATCGATGAGCGCCGTCTTTAAAGCCCAGATCGACTGGGTGCCATTGGCGATGGGCGCGGTACGTCCGACCCAGGGTAAAACCTTGGCAGTCATGCAGGTTTGCGGCGGCTCTCAGTCTTTCAACGTGGTGAATCAATTGCGGGTACTGGGTCGCTGGATGCGCATGGTGACGATCCCCAATCAGTCTTCAGTGCCCAAAGCGTTTACCGAGTTCGACGAGAATGGACGGATGAAGCCTTCGTCCTACTACGATCGCCTGGTCGACGTGATGGAGGAACTGATGAAGTTCACCCTGCTAGTGCGTGACCGTCAGGATTACCTGGTAGACCGTTACTCGGAACGCAAAGAGTCGGCTGAAGAGCTGTCGAAACGAGTGAATCAGCGCTCCATCTAAGGATCTCATCATGTCTCACCCTTTCTCGATCCTGGCAATGCCAGACGGTGCGGGCTCTCTCATCTTTACCCCGTGTCCGGGCACTCAGGATGAGTCGCTCCAGCAAGCGCTCGGCACTCTGAAAAACGCGGGCGCCAGTGCCATCGTCAGTCTGATGTCCGACGCCGAACTCACTCACAACGGTGTTGGTGAGTTAGGTCAGGAAGTCCAGGCGGCAGGGCTCGCGTGGTACCAGCTACCGATTGAGGATGATGAGGCTCCCGATGCTGAATTTGAGACCCGCTGGCAGAAGGCTCTCCCAGCGTTGTCGAAGCTTCTGGACGCAAACCAGGCTATTGCGATTCATTGCAAAGGTGGGTCGGGACGTACTGGGTTGGTCGCCGCAAAACTCATGATCGACAGAGGAGTGCCGCGTACCCGAGCTGTTGAGTTGGTACAGCAACTGCGACCGCGAGCCATCCAAAAACCTTCGCACGTCTCTTACATCGAGCGACTTTGAAAGCCGTACGACCATTTGAGTTTTTTACGCCAGACGGCGTTGTCTGGAAAAATGGAGATGATCGAACCTCGGCTTTGGCTGGTTGGCTATGGCGATTGGACGGGCTTGGCTTCCGCGACGTTGATCGGGGTGACACGTACTGCGCGTAACGTCGTGAAGGAGGTTCATCGCTATCTCATTCAAGATCTCGTCTGAGGAGTGAGACGAGATCTTTAAACACTGAAGTTATCTACAGGACACCGAAGCCCTTAAACGAAATTCGGCGGAGGGATGAGTTCTTGCGATCAAACATTTCTACCCCTATGCATGTGGGGGCAAAAGATACCATCATAACTACCAAGGGCATTTTTATGCCGCCCCCCTTACTTTTCTGTGCCCGAACATTCGCTGTGACAACCTTTACCAATCGGTAGCTTGTCCGCGTTTTCCTGAAGAGGTCGAGAACTAAGGGGGTTTGTGACAACCTTTTTTATCTGAACACAGGAAAATTCGCAGCCTGCGACAGCTCCTACAAGGTATTGGCGTTCACCCTGTAGGTCCTGCCGCAGGCTGTGATCGTTTGATTTTCAAGCGAGAGTCGACCCATGGATCGTTTCCAGGAAATGCACACCTTCGCCACCGTTGCGCAAGAGCAAGGCTTCTCGGCGGCGGCACGGCGTCTTGGACTGTCGGCCGCCAGCATCACGCGCGCAGTCGCGGCACTGGAACAACGGATCGGTACGCAATTGCTGGTTCGCACGACGCGCACAGTCCATCTCACTGAAGCCGGTCAGCGTTACCTGGAAGACTGCCGCAGGATTCTCGCCGAAGTGCAGGAGGCCGAGGATTCCGCCGCCGGCAGCCACGCCGAGCCCCGTGGGCAACTGACGGTGACGGCGCCGGTGTTGTTCGGCGAGTTGTTTGTCACGCCAGTGATGGCCGGGTATCTGGCGCAGTATCCGGATGTTTCGATCAATGCTCTGTTGCTCGACCGGGTGGTGAACATGGTCGAGGAGGGGATTGATGTGGCGGTGCGCATCGGTGAGCTGCCGGACAGCAATCAGCATGCGATTCGGGTGGGTGAGGTGCGCCGGGTGGTGTGCGGCTCGCCGCAATTTCTCGCCGAACATGGCCGTCCCCGACATCCCCAGGCGCTGGCAGGTTTACCGGTGGTGGCGACGTCCGCCACTGGCCAGACGCGCAGTTGGCCGTTTCTTGAGCGCGGCGAGTCGCTGGTTGTGCGTCCGGAGCCGCGTCTGGTGGTCACCGCCAATCAGGCCGCGATCGCCGCAGCATGTCTGGGGCTGGGGTTGACCCGGGTGCTGTCCTATCAAGTGGCGAGCAAGGTGGCCGCAGGTGAGCTGGAAATTGTCCTCGCCGAATTCGAATTGCCGCCATTACCGATCCACGTGGTCTACCAAGGCGGGCGCAAGGCCCCCGCGCGCATACGCAGTTTCGTCGACTTCGCGGTCAACGCCCTGCGCGAACACCCGGCACTATTGCGCCTGCTGAAATAATTGATTGCATTTGCTGGTTATTCTGTAGTTTTACCGATAAGTGGAAGATGACTCCCATCGGCGCTGTCATTCCCGTAACGGCGCCACTGCCCAGCGGAGTCGACCATGCAAGCGATCAAACTCTACAACTTCCCCCGTTCCGGCCACGCCCACCGGGTCGAATTGATGCTGTCCCTGTTGCAACTGCCTACCGAGCTGATCCTCGTTGATCTGGCGAAAGGTGAGCACAAACAGGCGCCCTACCTGGCCATCAACAGTTTCGGCCAGGTGCCGGCGATTGATGACAACGGCGTGGTACTGGCCGATTCCAACGCGATTCTGGTGTATCTGGCGCACAAGTACGGCAACGGCCGTTGGTTGCCCGCCGATCCGGTCGGTGCTGCACGGGTGCAGCGCTGGTTGTCGGTCGCGGCGGGCCCGATTGCGTTTGGCCCGGCGGCTGCACGGCTGATCACGGTATTCGGGGCGAAACTCAATGCCGACGAACTGATCGAGCGTTCGCACAATTTGCTCAAAGTGATGGACATCGAGCTGGGCAAGACGCCGTATCTGGCGGGCAGCGAGCCAACCATCGCCGACGTAGCGGCCTACAGCTACATCGCCCATGCACCGGAAGGCAATGTGTCGCTGGACGACTATGGCAACGTGCGCGCCTGGCTGGCCCGGATCGAAGCGTTGCCCGGTTTTGTCGGCATGCCGCGCACCGTTGCCGGACTGCAAACCGCAGTCTGATTTTCTTGATCCACACTGCGCGAGCAGCGCGCAAGGGAGGTCGTGATGGAACGTTCACCGTGGCACGCTGGCGAGCGGCAACTGCAAGAAAAGGTGGGTGTTGCCGAGCGTATGGAGGCGTTCGGACGCAAGGTGATTCGCACCTGGATGCCGGATCAGCACCGTGAGTTCTATCAGCAACTGCCTTTCATGCTGTTCGGCGCGGTCGATGCCGACGGTCGTCCCTGGGCCAGTGTGCTCGAAGGGGCGCCGGGATTTGCCCGCTCGCCTGATCCGCAGCACCTGAGGTTTTCCAGCCTGCCGGCTGCTGATGATCCGGCGCAACTGGCCGACGGCGAGCCTGTCGGCTTGCTCGGCATCGAACTGCATACCCGGCGGCGCAATCGCCTCAATGGGCATGTGGCCAATCTTGCGCCTGACGGATTCGAGTTGACGGTGGATCAGGCCTTTGGCAACTGTCCGCAATACATTCAGTTGCGCCAGTTTCAACGGGTGCCGCTGGCCGATCCGGCCTCGCGACCGGCCCGGCATCTGACGGCGCTGGATGACGCCGCGGTGGCGCTGATCGCCAGCGCCGACACGTTTTTCGTCGCCAGTTATGTGGATACCGACGGCCAGCGTGCGGTGGATGTTTCCCACCGTGGCGGCCAGCCCGGTTTCGTGCGGGTGGAGGGCAATCGCCTGACCATTCCCGATTTTGCCGGCAACCTGCACTTCAACACCTTGGGCAATCTGCTGCTCAATCCCAAGGCCGGTCTGTTGTTCATCGACTTTTCCACAGGCGATGTACTGCAACTGAGCGGACGCACCGAGATCATCCTTGAAGGCCCGCAGATCGAGGCCTTTCAAGGCGCGGAGCGGTTGTGGACATTTGAAGTGGAGAAACTGGTGCGGCGCCCGGCAGCCCTGGCTCTGCGCTGGCGCTTCGACGGAATGTCGCCCAACAGCCTGTTGACCGGCAACTGGGCCGAGGCGGATGCCCGTTTGCAGGCGCAGGCTCTGGGCAACCAATGGCGACCGCTGCGGGTGGCGAAAATCGAAGCGGAAAGCCGCCACATTCGCTCCATCTATCTGGAGCCGACTGATGGTGCCGGTTTACCGGTATTTCTCGCCGGCCAGCATTTGCCACTGCGCTTTACCCTCGATGGCGAGGTGCATATCCGCACCTACAGCTTGTCGAGCGCGCCGTCGGACGGTTTCTATCGCATCAGCGTGAAGCGTGAAGGCCGGGTCTCGACCCATTTGCATGAACAGATTCGCGTCGGTGATGTGCTGGAGGCGCGCGCGCCGCAGGGGCATTTCACCGTGGCGCCGCTGGAACGCCGGCCCTTGGTGCTGTTGGCGGCGGGCGTCGGCATTACGCCGTTGCTGTCGATGCTGCGCGAGGTGGTTTATCAAGGCCTGCGTACCCGCAGGATTCGCCCGACGTGGTTATTGCAGAGTTCGCGCAGTCTCGCAGACCAGCCGTTTCGCAAGGAGCTGAATCAGTTGCTGGAGAAGGCGGGCGATGCGGTGCAAGTGATGCGTTTGCTCAGCCAGCCGGAAGACGATGCCGACCTGGGCGAGGATTTTGATCGGCACGGACGTATCGACGGTGCGTTACTGCGCAATCTGCTGGAGGTCGAGGACTACGATCAGATCGACTTCGTGCTGTGTGGCCCCGGCAGTTTTACTCAGGGCCTGTATGACAACCTGCGTGAACTGGATGTGCGCGATGCGCGGATTCATGCGGAAACTTTCGGCCCGTCGACGCTCGTACGCCAGCGGGACCCGGACGCGATCGTCATCAAGCAGCCGCCGGCGGCGACAACGTCAGTGCCGGTGGTCTTTGAGCGCTCGGCCAAAGAGGCGCGCTGGCAACCAGACGGCGGCAGCTTGCTGGAGCTGGCGGAAAGTCGCGGACTGCGCCCGGAGTTCAGTTGCCGGGGTGGCTCATGCGGTACCTGCAAGACCCGGCTGATCAGTGGCGCAGTGAATTATCCACAGCGGCCAGCGGAGATTCCGGAAGAGGGGCAGGTGCTGATTTGTTGTGCGGTGCCGGCGCAGAGTGCACAGCCGTTGGTGCTGGACTTGTGAAGCAGAATGGCGTCGGCGCATGGCGACAGGTGTTGGCAACGGTCGTTCTCTGGTAGCACGCAACAGCCTGCGCCGCTGGATGGGGCGCAGGCTTGTTCATTTGTTCTCGCAGACGCGATGAAACGCTTTCACCAGTGGTGTGATGCCGACCCCGAGACGGCTGGGCGGAGCATTGGGTATTCAGGTTTCAGCGGCAGCGTGGCTGCCGACTCACCGCCATCCGCCGCGATGGCGCTGCCGAGTGCTGCCGGTACCTTCAGCACACGGTGTGCACTGCGCTCGACCAATTGCTGACTGGCCTGGCGCCAATCGATCCAGCGCCAGTCGCGGACATCGCGGCTGGCAGGGAACTGGCCGCTGCGTTCAAAGGTAATGATCAGCTCTGTGAGGCTACGCGGATCACGCAGGTCAAAATAGGCCATGAACTCGCCGCCAATCTCGCGGAATACCGGGATGTCACTGCCCATCGCCGGCAAGCCACGCTGCATGGCCTCCACCAGTGGCAAGCCAAACCCTTCGACAACCGAAGGGAATACCAGGGAGCTGGCATGAGCGTAGGCATGCTCCAGGCTGGTGTCGCTCAGGTTGTTGAACATGAACAGACGCTGGTTCAATTGCGGGTGGTTGCGAATACGGGCGAGCAACTCGTCGCACTTCCAGCCGACGTGCCCGGCGATGCACAGCCTGGCCTTGGAGCCGTTGGCCCAGGCGCGCTCGAAAGCGTTCAGCAGGTAAGCGTGGTTCTTGCGCGGCTCGATGGTACTGACCATCAGGAAGACGGGCTCGGCACTCTCGAATACCCGTTGCAACGCAGGATCGACGGCGGCGTCCGAACTGCGCAGGTCCAGCTCCGAACCCAAATGGAAATAGTCGAACCAGCGCTTTTCGCTCTGCTCGGTGCCGATCCGGCGCTGCAGTTCTTCACGCACTTCATCGCGTACGGTGGCGGAAATCGCCATGTAGCCGTCAGCCGTGCGGCAGATCCAGTCGAACCACTCACTGAACACCTGCGCCGGTCGTGATTCATAGAAATGCGGGTGCTTGAGCGGGATCAGGTCGTAAATCACTGCAATGAGGCCGACGCCTTCACGTTTGAGTTTTTCGACGTGGGGGAAGAAATCCGAATGCCAGGAGGAGTCGAGCAGCACCAATTGATCGTCCGGTTGGTGTTGCAACGGGGTGCAGCGCTTGAGCAACTGGAACCGGCTTATGCGCCGGAACACCCGCATCGGCACACTGAACGCGGCGAATGCAGTGGCACGATAGCCGACATACAGCAGCCGTCGCGCCAGCTTCGATGTGCATTGCGCATCAAGCCGTTGCTGCCATTGCCAGAAGCGATGGGCCAGCCGTTCCAGACGATCGCCAAAGGTTGCCAGGGCGTTGAACACCGGCGTGTCCAGAGGCGCCAGGCGCGTGACCCGATACAGCTGACCATTGAGCAAGATCACCGGCATGCACTCGACACCGTCCGTGCTCGGCGGCAGCTTGTTGATGACGTTGCGTACCACCCGCTGAATGCCGGAATTGAGCTTGGGGTGGTTGAAAACGTGGGTGCATTCCACCAGTAGTCGAGTCATGGGGCGCGCTCCGTGATGGCCAAATCGACGCTGCGGATAATCGGTGTCCATTCCGATGTCGCGGTCTCGCCAGCCGGAAACGCTTGCAGCGGCAGTCGATCCGGGGCGGTTTGCCGCTGACGGGTTCGCAGGTGTTGTTCGAGGAGTCCCCCGGGACCGGCGATGAACAGGCAATTTTTCAACAGCGACCCCTTGGCCGTTAACTTTCGCCACTTCCTACAGGTTTCAAAGGAAGGTCTGTCAGACCGAAGGCAACAGTCGATCAGACGACAGGCGAAACAGTTGTTGTAGTTGTTTGTGAGCAATCTGTGCCAATTGCACAACAATTTCAACAGGGCAAACCGTGACCGGTCAGTTCTCGATAGCGTAGACCGATTTATTCGTGGCGCATGGTTCACGAACCCTCGACGGATGTGTTTAGAATGCCCTTCGTCACGATTACCCGGGTCCTTTGGGCAAGTCGTGCAAAGAGTTGAAACTGACCACTAAAACAAGAACAAGACGGGACCGAAGGCGTATGACGGACACCGATCCGATCGACGTTTGGCCGTCATAGTTTGAGGCTGCCGGGATGGCAGTTTCATCGTGGAACGCCATGAATTTCATTCTTTATTCGGATATCAACGACAGCTCCATCAGCCAGAATCCGGCTCAGCCTGATTCCAGTGACTTGCTACTGAAGGCCTATCGTCCGCTGCTTGAAACACTCGGGCGCGTTCACATCGTGCATTCTGTCGCCGCGGTCGATCCGCTCTACCGACAGTTGCTCAGCGCTGGCCAGGACAGCGTTTGCCTCTCGTTCAACCCCCCGCAGACAACGCCCTTCGATCTCGAGTGCCCGACCGTTTGTGTGGTCGCCTGGGAGTACGACTCGATCCCCGACGAACAGTGGGACAACGATCCGCTGCAGGACTGGACGCGCATGCTGGCGAAACACGGGCGGGTGATCACCCTGTCCAGCCACGCGGCCGCCGCGATCCGTCGCTCAATGGGCGACGCGTTCCCGGTGCTGGTGTTGCCGGCCCCCCTGTGGGAAAGCTTTGCGGCGATCCGCGAGGAGCACGCGAGCACACCGGTCAATGCCGGCACGACGTTGACGGTCAAAGGTTGCATCTTCGATTCTCGGCTTATGGACCTGCACCCGGATAAGCTGCTGCCGGAACCGCTCACCGCGGAGGAACAGGCGGAAATCGAGGCCCGACTGGAAGCTTCACGCCCACCGCCGCTGACCTTGAAGCGCCGCTATGTGATTGCCCGGCATTTCCTGCGCCTGTGGCTGCTGAATCTGGGCCACGAGCAGACGCCACCGGTGCCACGGGTGAGATTCCTGCAGAACTGGTACTGGGAAGGACTGCACGATCTGCTGCCGGAGCGGCTGCATGACTGGCTCGGTAAACGCTTGCCCACTATCGCCGGCCCGATACCGGTGCCTGTGGTCGCTCCTGCGCCACGGGAACTGCCGGATACCTCGGTAGAGGTCCAGACCCACATTGACGGGGTGGTCTATGTGTCGTCGTTCAGCCCTACGGACGGCCACAAAAACTGGATACAGATCCTTACCGCTTTTTGCGCGGCATTTCGCGACACGCCCGACGCAACACTGGTGATGCGCTTGACCCAGAGCGATCTGACGGATGTCTACGAGCACTTGATAACCCCGATGGCGCAACTGGCACCGTATGCGTGCCGAGTAATACTGATCGTGGGCGATCTGGATGATCGTGAACATGCCCGGCTTTATCAGGCCGCGAGTTTTTACGTCAACGCCTCGCATTGCGAAGGTGTGTGCCTGCCGCTGATGTCGTTCATGGCCTGCGGCAAACCGGTGATCGCGCCCGATCACACGGCAATGCAAGACTACATCGACGAGTCCGTGGCGTTCGTGGTCGGCTCCAGTCTGGAAGTGAGCAACTGGCCACATGATCCGCGTGGGCTGCATCGTGCGCGACGTTACCGACCGGACTGGGGCTCGCTGAAAAAGGCCTACGAAGACAGCTACCGGATGGCCACCACGCAGCCGCAGGATTATCAGCACATGGCACTGGCGGCGGCCGAGCGCATGCGCAACTACTGCGCGGTGCCCGCCTTGCAGGAACGCGTCGCGGACTTTTTCGGACTGGCGTCACACGCCGGCAACGTTGCCCAGGTTACGGATAACGCCTCATGCTGATCATCATCCATTCGGAAACCAACCAGCACACCATCAACCGCAACCTTGGCCGGTCGGAATACAGCTATTACTTCGTGCTCAAGGAGTATCGGCCTGTGCTGGAACGCCTCGGACGGGTGGTCGAGGTTGCTGATCCGGTCGCTGAAGTCGATGCGTTGTACGCGGACTGCCATGCCCGTGGCGAGCCCTGCGTGTTCCTGTCGTTCTCGCCCCCGCATCGCACCCCGGTGCATCTGGCCTGCCCGACGTTGCCGGTGTTCGCCTGGGAATTCAGCACCATCCCCAACGAACCGTTCAACGGTGATCCGTTGAACGACTGGCGCACCGTGCTCAATGCCTGCGGCGCCGCGATCACTCATTCCAGCTACACGGTCAATGCCGTGCGCGAAGCAATGGACGCCGATTACCCGATCGTCGCCGTGCCTGCACCGGTCTGGGATCGGTTTGCCGCGCGGGGCGTGCAGTTGCAGGGGCAGCCTGTCGTCGACGCCGTGCGGTTGAAAATCAAGGGACTGGTCGTCGACAGCCGCAAGCTCGATCTGAATGCTTTTGGTCCGGTGCGCCTGCGCCGCGGCAAGGGCATTGATTTTCAGGCGCCGGTCACCGAGCAAACGTTATTGCTTGAAGGCGTGGTGTACACCTCGGTGTTCAACCCTCGCGACGGGCGCAAGAACTGGGAAGACATGATCAGTGCCTTCTGCGCGACGTTCCGTGACAACGAAGACGCGACGCTGGTGCTCAAGCTCACCCACCACGATGCCGAAGAAGCCCTCACCGACATCCTTCATCACTTGTACAAGAATCAGTCTTATCGCTGCCGTATCGTGCTGATCTATGGCTACCTGGCAGACGCGGATTACGAGCGTCTGGTGCAGGCGACCCGCTATGTCGTCAACACGTCCTACGGTGAAGGCCAGTGCCTGCCGCTGATGGAGTTCATGTCCTGCGGCAAACCGGCAGTGGCGCCGTGCACGACGGCGATGATCGACTATCTGAGTGCCGATAACGCTTTCCTGATTGCGGCAACGGAGGATTTGACCACCTGGCCACACGATCCACGCTCGGCTTACCGCACGCTGCGCTATGCCACCCAATGGTCTTCGATTTGTGCGGCGTACCGCGCCAGCTATGAGGTGGCCAAAAACGATCCACAGCGCTATGCGTTGATGTCGGCGCAAGCGGTGGAGAGTTTGCGAGGTTTTTGCAGTCAGGCCGTGGCGGAGCAGCGGTTGCAGGTATTTTTTGCGCAACTGTTCGAGCGGCACGCCGAACGGGCTATTGAGGCGACCGGAGCATGATTCGCCGATTGCTTCGGCGTTTGCTCGGCGCACCATCGGCGCCCTCGGTTGAACCTGTTGTCGAGCCGGTGGCTGAGCCGACAACTGAACCGCCACCGCTGTTCACCTGGTCGCCGCGCGATGTCGGCTTCCATGACGCGGTACTCGATGGCTGGTTTCTCAATGACAGCGGCGAATTGCTCAAAGGCTTTGCCATTACGCCGGACGACACCTTGCTCGACGTCGGCTGTGGCGAGGGCGGCGCGACGTTGTTCGCGGTACGCAAGGGGGCCTCGGTGATTTTCACTGACAGCGAACACGACAAAGTGCGTGATCTGGCCCGTCAGGTTGAAGCTCAGAGCTCCCGGCCCGGATTGGGTCTTGTCAGTAATAGCCTGCCATTGCCTCTGGTTGATGGCTGCGCGAGCAAAGTGGTGTGCCTGGAAGTGATGGAGCACGTCGACGAGCCTGAGCCGTTCATGGCCGAACTGGTGCGCATGGGGCGCCCCGGTGCGTTGTATCTGCTCAGCGTACCGGCACCGGTTGGCGAGCATTTGCAAAAAGGCATCGCCCCCGAAAATTACTACCAGACGCCGAACCATGTGCATATCTTCACCCCGGAGCGCTTTGCAGCAATGGTCGAAGACGCGGGGCTGGTCATCGAGCATCGGCAGGCCAGCGGATTCTTCTGGGTGATGGGCATGATTTTCTTCTGGGCCAGCGAAAAGGCTGCCGGCAAGGATCCGGGGGGTGCGGTGCGCGATCGCATTCATGCGCCGTATCCACCGTTGATGGAAGGCTGGGCCCGAACCTGGGATGAGTTGCTGCAACGACCCGACGGACTCGCGGTCAAGCAAGTGCTCGACCAGTTCATGCCCAAGAGCCAGGTGATCATTGCCCGTAAACCCCTGGATACCGGGTTGCCCGATGAGCGCTGAACGAATGCTGGACATCATGGTGCCGCGCGCCAGTTGCGCCTACCTCACCGCCCGTAGTCCGACTCGCGCGCTGCGAGGTGGCCGCAACCGTCAGGAATCCTGGCGGATGCTCAGTGAACACAACGATCGCATTATCGAACTGCCCCTGCATTACCGTGGCGTTGCACGGGGCGAACGCCTCGGCACTTGCCGAACCGCCGTCCTATCCTCTGGAGCCACCTCATGCTGAGACTGTTGAAGAAACTCACGGCGACGACGCCTGTTCCAGCCCCGGCAGAGCCTGTCGCGGCGCCCGCCGCGAAGGCCGACTCGTACGCGCTCGGCCTGCACGATGCGGTGCTCAGCGGCTGGTTCAACCAGCAGACCGACGAGCTGTTCAAGGGCTTTGTGGTGTCGGCCGATGACACCGTGCTCGATGTCGGCTGCGGCGATGGCGGCAACGTGCATTTCTGCGGCATGCGCGGGGCGAAGATCATCATTGCCGACATTGATGGCGCCAAGGTCGAAGCCACCCGTCAGCGCCTGAGCGACACTCCGGCGCGCGACATCGAGTGCCACGTGACCGACTGCAACCCGCTGCCGATTGCCGACGCCACTGCCACGCGCGTGGTGTCCACCGAAGTCATCGAACACGTCGACGACCCTGCACAGTTCCTCGCTGAGCTGGTGCGCGTCGGCAGACCGGGCGCGCTGTACCTGTTGAGTGTGCCGCACCCCAGTTCCGAAGACCTGCAAAAGGACATCGCCGCGCCTGAGTACTTCCAGAAACCCAACCACATACGCGTCATCAGCGAAGATCAGTTCAAGGCGATGGTCAACGAGGCCGGGCTGGAAATCATCAGCCACAGCCAGTACGGTTTTTACTGGTCGCTGTGGATGCTGCTGTTCTGGGAAGCCAAGGTCGATTTGAGCGATCCGGATCATCCGCTGCTCAATCACTGGGCCAATACCTGGCAAGCCGTACTGGACTCGCCGCGCGGTTTGCAGATCAAGCAAGCGCTGGATGCGGTGGTGGCGAAAAGTCAGGTCATCATTGCCCGCAAGCCTGTTGCCTGATTAAGGTGGCGGCAACATCGGGTTGTATTTTTGGCGAGGGAACTTGCTCCCTCGCCACAGGATTGTTCACGGCATGCTGTTTTTTGTTCGTCAGCTGACATTAGCGGTCGCTGTATTACTGTTCGCCGGCTGCAAGCCGCAGGCCTCATTGCCGCTCGATCAGCAGCTCTACGTCTGGCAACGCCAGTGGACGTCGGCCCATGACCCTGCATTGCGTGACAGCCGTGCGGACTTCTCGACCTTGCGCGTGCTGGCCTTGCAGGCTTTTCCGAATGCAGGATGGAGCCGGGCGCGTATCGATCCGCAGGTGTTGAAGCGCGATGGTCGGCCATTGATCGCGGTCATGCGTCTCGACGGACAACTCCAGTCGCTGGACCAGGCGCAGGTCACGGCACAGATTCTCCAGGTCATCGCTGACTGGCAGGCACAAGGCCTGACCCTGAGCGGCATCGAGGTCGATCACGATGCCGGCAACGCGCGGCTGCCGGCGTACGCGCAATTCCTCAAGCATCTGCGCGCTGCGTTGCCGCCCTCTCTGCCATTGAGCATCACTGCGCTGCCCGCCTGGCTCGACAGCGGGCAATTGGCGACGCTGTTGCAAACCGTCGACAGCAGTGTGCTGCAAGTGCACGCAGTGAGCGATCCGCGACGCGGTCTGTTTGATCCCGATCAGGCGCTGCAATGGGCCAGGGCCTGGGCGCGGATCACCGATAAACCGTTCTATCTGGCACTCCCAGCCTACGGCGTGGCATTGCTGCCGGATGAGGGCGGTGCGCCGCTGGTGGAGAGTGAGGTGCCGCTCGAGCGCGGAGGTCAGCGTCAGGAGCTGCTTGCCGATCCCCAGCAACTGAGCCAACTGGGCAACACATTGCGTGAGGATCCTCCGGCCCATCTGGCCGGGCTGATCTGGTTTCGCCTGCCGCTGGCCAACGACCGCCGTGCCTGGAGTCTGACCACGTTGCGCGCCGTTGCCCGAGGCGATGCCTTGAACAGTCAGTTGGGCCTGACGCTCAGCGAAACCGACGGACTCTACGACCTCACACTCGATAACCCCGGTAACCTCGACAGCGCCTGGCCCGCGCGTATCACGGTGAAAGCGCGGGATTGCGAAGGCGCCGATGCGCTGGCCGGTTATGCATTGCAACAAAGCCCGGATCTGCTTACCTTCACCCGCCTGCGCGACGGCCGATTGCCGGCAGGCGCACAACGCGCCATCGGTTGGGCTCGTTGCGCACATATTGATCAAGGAGGTTCGCATGTTGACCCGTAACTGGCCCCGCCATTTGCTCTGCCTGAGTCTCAGCCTGCCGCTGGGTTCGGCGTTGGCCTGCGGCCCGGACTTCCCGCTGCGTCTGCTCGACAATCGCGGGCAGACCCTGGCCGATCTGCCGGAGGGCAACTTCAACTTCGAGATCAGCCGCCTCGGCAAAACCATCGCCGGGCTGAAAAACGCCACGGCCGCGACGCGTAATCCCGATGATCTGTACGGCGATGAGAGCGCAGCTGCTGCGGCGCGGGAGACCGCCGAGCAGGCCGGTCTGAGCGCCGAACAGCAAGCGCTGGTCAAACAGTTGCGTGGCTTGAGTGATGCGCGTCAGGCCGAGGCGCAGGGCGCCAGTCTGCCGCCGGAAATACGTTTGTATGTGGCTGGCGCCGTGGCATTTGCCACGGGCAATCATCCATTGGCGGTCGAGTACTTCGACAAGCTGCTGGCGCTGCCGGCCGATCAACGTCCGTTGCGCAGCACCTGGGCTGCGTACTCGTTGGGGCGTACCTGGTTTGCCATGAGCACCGAGGCGGGGGAAGCGCCAGAGGCGCTGGAACAATCGCGCGATGCCTTCCGCCAAGCCCGGCAACTGAGCATCGACGGCTTCAGCGACCCGCTGGAACTTGGGGTCGCCAGCCTCGGCGAAGAGGCGCGCGTGTTGCGCACCGCCGGCGACTGGAGTGGCGCGATCGAACTGTATGAAGCGCAAAACCTGCACGGCTCGGCCGTCGGGTATACCTCTCTGAAGCAATTGATGAATGAGCTGGCCGAACTGCCCGAGGCTGAGCTGGCGGATTTGCTCCAGCGCAAAGCCGTGCAGCAATTGGTCACGGCTTCTCTGGTCAGCCGTCTTGGCTGGTCGTTTGGCGATGAACCGCCGAACGAGAAAAAACTCGTGAAGCTGCTGCAGGACACTACCCGAGGCAGCCTGGAAAATGCCGATCGGCTGGCAGCGATGAGTTATCAACAGGGCGATTACGCCAGCGCCAAGGCCTTTCTTGAAAATGCCGGGGACGGCGGTCTGGCGTGGTGGTTACGGGCCAAACTGGCGGTGCGTGACGGTGATAAGACTGGCGCTGCCGCCGCTTATGCGAAAGCCGCGCAAGCCTTCCCGCAGACCGAAGACTGGGGCTATCGACGCACGCCAGACTGGGCGTTTGAAACCGTTCAGCCGAAATGCCGGGTCGAGGGCGAAAGCGCGATTCTCGCCTTGCAGCGTGGCGAATACCTGCAAGCCTTCGTGCAGTTGTATCGCAGCAACAGCACCTATTGGTTTGACGCTGCGACCGTGGCCGAACGTGTGCTGACGGTGGAAGAATTAAAGCGGTACGTGGATGAAAACGTGCCGGCCCCAGCGGCGCGAACCCAGCAGGAACGCGACAACTACGTGCCGCTGCCGGTCGCCGCCAGCCTGCGCAATCTGCTTGGCCGACGCTTGTTGCGTGAAGGGCATTACGCCGACGCGGTGGCTTATTTCGACAACCCCGATCTGCAGAACAAGGCCCGTCTCTACGGTGAGCAACGGCTGAAGGCCGATGCCGCGTGGTGGCCGACCAAACGCGCCAGTGCGCTGTACAACGCGGCGTGGACCGCCCGTGAGTGGGGCATGGACATCCTCGGATACGAGATGGCGCCGGACTACGCCACGTTCGGGGGCAATTACAGCCTGGAATCCGTCGAGCTGAACGTCGGCCCGCTGGTGTCCGAAGCCGAAGTGCAGCGCCAGAAGGCCAGCGAAGCACAACCGGATCAGCGTTATCACTACCGGTTTGTCGCCACCGCGCTGGCCAGTCGCGCCGCCGACAACCTGCCGCACACCAGTCAGGCGTTTGCCGCCGTGTTGTGCTCGGCCGCAGGCTGGAACAGCAGCCTGGAAGAGCAGAGCGCGTTATATCAGCGCTACGTGAAGGAAGGTCCGTACGTGCCCTGGGCGGTGGATTTTGGCCATCAGTGCCCGTATCCGGATTTTGAAAACGCCGACAAACGTTACGTCACCCAGGTCACCGATGCCGTGCGCACAACGCTGCGACCCTACAAATGGCCAGTGATCGGTGTCCTCGGGCTGGGCAGCGCCGCCGCGTTGTTGTTGATCAGCCGTCGCCGTCGCAAGACGCCCGACGTCTAAGCCTGTTGCACAAACGTCAGGCGCACCGCGAAGCCGATCAACAGGCTGCCGAACAGCCACTGTTGAACGCGTTGCGCCATCGGGCTGTGTTGCAGCCAGCGGCCCAGGGCGGCGCCGGTCAGGGCATAAGCACTGTCGAACAGCAGGCCGATGCCGACCAGCAGGGCGCCGAGCACGGCGAATTGGGTCAGCACCGGTGCGCCTTCGGCGACGATGAATTGCGGCAACAGCACTGAGCAGAACAGCAACGCTTTCGGGTTGAGCAGGTTGGTCAGCACACCGCGCCGGATCGCTTCACGCCATTGCCCGGGCATCCCGGCAACGTCGCCGGTATTCAGGTTCGGCACCAGCGTGCTGCGCAGGCACTGGATACCGATCCACAGCAGATACGCCGCGCCGGCCAGCCGTACCACTTCGAATGTCCACGGCGCGGCCTTGAACAGCGCCGCCAGCCCCAACGCCGCCAATGCCACGTGACAACCGCGGGCAATTGCCAGGCCTGTCGCTGTCGCCAGTGCCGCCCCGCGACCCTGCCGGGCCCCGGTTTGCAGCAGCAGGATCATGTCCGGGCCGGGCAACAGATAGACCACCGCCAAAGCCAGAAAAAACAGCCAGAGACTCGCCACCTCACACCCCTTTCGTTGTCGATTCGGTGAGCCAAGTCTAGAGCGCAAGGGCGGGGCAGGTGCTTGCGAAGTCCGCTTCAAAAGCCTGCAGGTTTGGCATAACCTGCTGGTTTTCAGCGGCTTTACTCTCGGAATCTGCCAAATATGAAACTGGACGCCTTTGATCGCAAGATTCTCGCCGCCCTGCAACGTAACGGACGCCTGAGCAACGTCGAGCTGGCCGACGAAATCGGCCTGTCGGCATCGCCTTGTCTGCGTCGGGTGCGGATGCTGGAGGAGGCCGGCGTGATTCGCGGTTACCAGGCCAATCTGGATCGCGATGAAGTGGGGCTGGGTCTGACGGTGTTTGTCGGGGTCAAGGTCGAGCGGCACAACGACGCACAGGCCGAGGCTTTTTATGAAGCGGTCACCGCGTTACCGGAAGTGATTTCCGCGTTTCTCGTTTCCGGTGAATCGGATTTTCTCTTGCAGGTGGTGGTGCCGGATCTGCGCGCGTATGACCGCTTTCTCAGCGGGTGTCTGTTGAAGTTGCCGGGGGTGAGCGACATTCGCAGCAACTTTGCGATTCACACGGTGAAGACGCCGGGGGCGTTGCCATTGGGGCATCTTCCGGATTGAGGTTGGCCTTCATTGCCAACAGGCTGGCCCCCACATTGGAACGCGGTCAAAGGTGGGATCCAGCCTGCCGGCGATAACGGTTTCTCTGCCTTGATTACATCTGCGTCGCCATCCCCTCGACATTCATTGCTGCCTGGCGCAACGCTTCGGAGCGCGTCGGGTGCGGATGACACGTCAGCGCAATGTCCTGCGCCGAAGCGCTGAACTCCATTGCCACACAGAATTCGCCGATCATTTCGCTCACGCTCGGGCCGACCAGATGCACCCCGAGAACTTCGTCCGTGCGTTCGTCAGCGAGGACTTTGGCAAAGCCTTCAGTCTCGTGGTTGATCTTCGCCCGGCTGTTGGCGGTAAACGGAAACTTGCCGACTTTGTAAGCGCGACCTTCGGCCTTGAGCTGCTCTTCAGTCTTGCCGACGCTGGCCAGTTCCGGCTTGGTGTAGATCACGTTGGGGATCAGGTCGTAGTTGACCTCGCCGGCCTTGCCGTGGATCTGCTCGACGCAGGCCATCGCTTCATCTTCGGCCTTGTGCGCAAGCATCGGCCCCGACGTGACGTCGCCGATCACCCACACGCCGGGCGCTTCGGTGCGGTGTTGTCTGTTGGCGAGCATGCCGCGTTTATCGGTGCTCAGCCCCACGTTTTCCAGACCCAGGCCCTGGGTGTACGGACGACGCCCGATGGCCACCAGCACGTAGTCGGCTTCCAGCAACTCAGCGCTGCCGCCGGCCGCCGGCTCGACGCTAAGCTGCACACCGCTGGCTGACGAGGTAGCGCTGGTGACTTTCGAACTCAACTTGAAGGCGATCCCTTGTTTGCTCAGCGAACGCTGCAGGGTTTTGCCGGCCTCGGCATCGACTCCGGGGCAGATGCGATCGAGGTATTCGACCACGGTGACCTGCGCGCCCAGACGCCGCCACACCGACCCCAGTTCGAGGCCGATGACCCCGGCGCCGATCACCACCAGATGGTTGGGTACTTCGCTCAGCGACAGGGCGCCGGTGGAATCCAGAATGCGTTGGTTGTCGATCTCCACGCCGGGCAGGGGAGTGGGCTCGGAGCCGGTGGCGATGATGATGTCCTTGGCGGTCAGTTCGACCTTGCTGCCCTGATCGTTGGTCACGCTGACTTTGCCCGGGCCGTCGATATGGCCCCAGCCCTTGATCCAGTCGACCTTGTTTTTGCGAAAGAGAAACTCGATGCCTTTGGTCAGGCCGCTCACGCTTTCGTCTTTCTGCTTCATCATCTGCGCCAGATTCAGCGTGGGTCTGACCTCGATGCCGAGGTTGGCGAATTCCGCACCCATTGCTGCGTCATACAGCTCCGAAGCATGCAGCAGCGCTTTGGAAGGCATGCAGCCGACATTCAGGCAGGTGCCGCCCAAGGTCGCGCGACCTTCGACGCAAGCGGCTTTGAGACCCAACTGGCCAGCGCGGATCGCCGCGTTATAACCACCGGGGCCGCCGCCCAGAATCACTACGTCATAGTTGCTCATGCGCTTGCTCCTGCTTGATGGATGCGGATGCTAAAAGTAGTCGGCGAAGAAAATTACGAACGTAATATGTGCGTTTATGGACATTTCGGTCAAGGCTTCAGGCAAGCGACAGGTTGGAAATCTTTAGATAAATGCAATTGTGTACGAATATTTCACGATTATCGTTATATCGTAACGATATGCGCAGTGAACCAATGATTTCGGGGTGTTATGCAAGTCGATCTGGAAGTTGAAGGCACGCCAGTGACCGGATTGCCGCGCTTTCAGCAGGCGGCGATGCAAGGTCGGCGATTACGGCGCTGGGCGATCGGCCTTGGCGGCTTGGCCGGGGCCGGGTGGGTGTTGGCGTTTTTTGTCGGGTTGTTCGCGCCGCAGTCGTTGTGGCTGCCGCTGTTGGTCAACCAGAGTGCGGCGTTGCTGGTGCTGGTCGCTGGTTTGCAATCGGCGTGGTGGGTGGCGCGATGGCGTGAGCGGGTGATGACGCCTCTGGCGTCGAATCCTCCAACAGTGGAAGAACCGTCTGCTGCGCAGGGATGGTACGAGCAGCTGTTGGAACGCGTGAGTCAGCGCAGTTTGCATTGGCTTGGCCAGATCGGTGCGGCGACGTTGTGGCTGGGTGGCTGGGCGTTGTTGGTGTTGCTTGGCATCGAGCAGGCATGGAACCTCGCGCGACCGGCTGCGGCGGTGGGTTTGTCTGCTACCGTTGGCGCGGTGATGGCGTTGTTGCTGGCCTTCGCCTTGCTGGTACTGGAGCGGCACCTGGCACAAGAGAGTCCGGCGCAATGGCCAGAAGCGGGCTCGCTGGCGCAACTGACGCGGGTGGTGATTATCACTCTGGTGCTGGGCGCACTGTGTTTACTGTTCGCCAGCGAGAGTGCCGTGTGGCCGGTTCGCGTGGCCGTACTGACTGGAATCTTGCCGGGACTGGTCGCGATCGAGCTGTTATTGCGCGCCGTATTGTCACTATTCAGTCCTCGTCGCGAGCAACTCGAGCCGACCCTGCTGGCGCGCACTTTTAGCGCCGATCTGCTGCGTTGGCCGCCACAACCGTTACTCGCGTTGCAGCACGAGTTGCACAACCGTTTCGGCATCGATCTGCGCCAGATCTGGGCGTTCAGCTACATGCGCCGCGCATTTCTGCCTGTGCTGGCGCTGGTTGTGGGACTCGGCTGGCTGCTGACCGGCATTCATGAAATTCCGTTGCAAGGTCGTGGGATCTACGAGCGTTTCGGCAAACCGGTGCAGGTGTTCGCTCCTGGGTTGCACGTTGGTTTGCCGTGGCCGCTGGGACGGGTGCTGAACGTGGAAAACGGCGTCGTCCACGAACTGGCGACCAGCGTCGGCGAAAACCCGGCGCCGGTTCAGCCCGATCCTGCCGAAGGCCCGGCCCCCATGACGGCCAATCGTCTGTGGGACGCCAGTCACGTCAACGACAAGTCTCAGGTGATTGCCAGCAGCCGCGGCGAGCAGCAGAGCTTCCAGATCGTCAACATGGACGTGCGGTTTGTCTATCGCATTGGCCTGAGTGACCAGGCGGCATTGGCGGCGACCTATAACAGTGCCGATGTCCCGACGTTGATCCGCAGCACGGCCAGCCGGATTCTGGTGCACGATTTCGCTTCGCGCACGCTCGACGGTTTGCTCGGTACCGATCGGGTAGGGCTGGGCGATCAGATTGGACGCGCGGTGCAAAACGATCTGCAAAAGCTCGACAGCGGGGTGGAGATTCTTGCCACGGTGGTTGAAGCCATTCATCCGCCGGCCGGTGCGGCCAACGCGTATCACAGCGTGCAAGCAGCGCAGATTGGCGCGCAGGCGTTAATCGCCCGTGAGCGGGGAGCGGCGGCTGAAGCGAGTAATCAGGCGCAGTTGCAGGCCAGCCTCGCCCGCGACCAGGCCAGCGCCAATGCGCGCGAAATCAATGCTTCGGCGCAGGCCGCAGACCTGAAATTCACTGCCGAGCAAAAAGCCTACGCCAGCGCCGGCCAGGCGTTTGTTCTGGAGCAATACCTCAGTCAGCTCAGCCAAGGCTTGAGCAAAGCCAAATTGCTGGTGCTCGACCATCGTCTGGGTGGCAGCAGCAATGCGCCGACCATCGACTTGCGTACGTTTACGCTGCCGGCTGATCCATCGCCCGCGCGCACCACCGCTCAACCAGGAGTTGCCCATTGAGCCAGTCGCACACTCACGATCACCATGACCACGGCGGCCACGATCACGGCCACGGCGGGCATCACCATCATCATGGCCATCACCATCACGGTGCGCCGGAAGAAGCGGGGCCGTTCCCCTGGCGACGCATGGCTTGGGCGGCATTGCTGGTGGCGTTTGCCATCGCGGCGGCGAGTCTGGTGCAAGTGCGCTCGGGCGAGGCCACGGTCATCACCCGGTTCGGTAATCCGTCGCGTGTGCTGCTCGATCCGGGTTTGAGCTGGCGTTGGCCGGCGCCGTTTGAAGCGGCGATCCCGGTGGACCTGCGTCTGCGCACCACCTCCAGCGGCTTGCAGGATGTCGGCACGCGCGACGGTTTGCGCATCATCGTTCAGGCTTACGTGGCGTGGCAGGTGCAGGGCGATCCGGACAATGTGCAACGTTTCATGCGCGCTGTGCAGAACCAGCCGGATGAAGCGGCACGGCAGATTCGCACGTTCGTGGGCTCGGCGCTGGAAACCACCGCCAGCAGTTTTGACCTGGCGAACCTGGTCAACACCGACGCCAGTCAGGTGCATATCGCTGATTTCGAGGCGCAACTGCGTCAGCAGATCGATCAGCAATTGCTCGCCACTTATGGTGTGCGCGTGGTGCAGGTGGGCATCGAGCGCTTGACCTTGCCGTCGGTGACGCTTACCGCCACGGTGGATCGCATGCGCGCCGAGCGTGAAACCATTGCCACTGAGCGCACGGCGATCGGCAAACGCGAAGCGGCGCAAATCCGTTCTGCGGCCGAGCGCGATGCGCGCATTGTGCAGGCGGACGCCACGGTAAAAGCCGCTGATATTGAAGCGCAATCGCGGGTTGAAGCTGCACAGATCTATGGCCGCGCCTATGCCGGGTCGCCGCAGCTGTATAACTTGCTGCGCTCGCTGGACACCCTTGGCACCATTGTTTCACCGGACACCAAACTGATTCTGCGCACCGACGCCGCCCCCTTCCGCGTATTGGTTGACGGCCCGCCCAGCGTCGACAGCAAATTCGGATCGCAGCCATGAGTGAAGAAGTTCCACGTGGAACACATGCGCTGAACAGTCCGTGGATTCAGGCAGGGCGCTTGGCGTTTTTCGCCCTGTATGCGGTGACATTGCTGGCCGCCCTGGCCTGGGCATTTTCCAATGTGCGGCAGATCGATCCGCAGAATCGCGCGGTGGTTTTGCATTTCGGTGCGCTGGATCGCATTCAGAATGCCGGTCTGTTGTTGGCCTGGCCGCAGCCATTTGAACAAGTGGTTTTGCTGCCGGCAGCGGACCGCGTGATCGAGCGCCGGATTGGCAACCTGCTGCGCAGCGCTGAGGCGGTGAAGGCAGATCGAGTCGCCTCGTTTGCGGTGCCGATCAGTGATGCGCTCGCCGGATCCGGATACCTGTTGACCGGTGATGCCGGTGTCGTGCAACTGGATGTGCGGGTTTTTTATAAGGTCACCGACCCCTATGACTTCGTGCTTCAGGGCGAACATGTGCTTCCGGCACTGGATCGCCTGGTCACGCGCAGTGCCGTGGCACTCACCGCCGCACGGGATCTGGACACCATTCTGGTCGCTCGTCCGGAGTTGATCGGCGCCGACAACCAGGCCGCCGAACGTCGCGAACGACTGCGCGGCGATCTGGTGCAAGGCATCAACAAACGCCTGGCCGAGCTTAAGGCGGGTGGGCAGGGCATCGGTATCGAGGTGGCGCGGGTCGATGTGCAATCGAGTCTGCCCGATCCGGCGGTCAGTGCCTTCAATGCGGTGTTGACCGCCAGTCAGCAGGCCGACAAGGCTGTGGCGAATGCACGTACTGATGCGGAAAAACTCACTCAGGCGGCCAATGAACAGGCCGACCGCGCGCTGCAAGTTGCACACGCTCAAGCCGGCGAGCGACTCGCCAAAGCCTCCGCCGATACCGCCACCGTATCGAGTCTGGCCAAAGCCCAACAGCAGGGCACTGACCCGCAGATGCTGTTGCGTCTGTATCGCGAACGCATGCCGAAAATTCTCGGTCAGGCTGGATCCGTGACCACGGTCGATCCGAAGGACGATTCCCGTCTGATCATTCAGGGAGCCGCAAAATGACCGCGACTACCGCTGCACCGAGCCTGTTGTCCTCGGCTGAACAACGCCGCGCCGCGCGGCAATTGACCTTGGCAATGCTCGCCTTGGGGCTGCTCGGCCTCGGTTTGATCTGGCGCTGGTTGAGCCCTGAGCAAACCGGCGTCAGCCAGTTGCTGCTCGGTTTCGCTTCTTTATTGGTTGCCGTGCCGGTGATGCGCTCGGCGTGGTTCAGCCTGCGTTACCCGAGTCTGCACGGCATCACCGATCAGTTGATTGCCTTGGCGATGCTCGGCGCCTGGGCGACCGGTGATCTGCTGACCGCAGCATTGCTGCCGATCATCATGATCTTCGGTCATGTGTTGGAGGAGCGCAGTGTCATCGGTTCCCAGGAAGCGATTCATGCGCTTGGCCAGTTGACCCGCAGCCATGCCCGCAAGGTTCAGGCCGACGGAACGATCATCGAAGTCGACAACGGCTCGCTCACATCCGGTGACACGGTCGAAGTGCGTGCCGGTGACCGTGTACCGGCAGACGGGCGGGTGTTGTCCGGCCAGGCCAGTCTCGACACAGCGTCGATTACCGGTGAGTCGGTGCCGGTAGAAGCGGGCGTCGGCATGACGGTGTTTGGTGGTGCGATCAACCTCGACGGTCTGCTGCGCATCGAAGTGACGCGCACCGGCGGTGAATCGACCCTCGGCAAAGTCATCGCGCTGATGCAAAACGCCGAGCGTTCGAAACCCCCGATCACCCGTTTGCTGGAGCGTTATGCCGGCAGCTACATGGTGCTGGTGTTGTTGTTGGCAGCGGTGACCTGGTTCATCACGCACAACGCGCAAGCGATGCTCGCGGTACTGGTGGCGGCGTGTCCCTGTGCCCTGGTGTTGTCGGCGCCGGCCACGGCGATTGCCGGTGTGGCGGTGGCGGCACGCCACGGGATTCTGATCCGCAGTTCGGCGTTCCTCGAAGAGTTGGCCGATCTGACGTCGCTGGTGGTCGACAAGACCGGCACGCTGACATACGGCACGTTGCGCTTGCAGTCGATCGACAAGCCGCGTGCCGACGCATCCATCGTTATGGCGTTGGCCGCAAGCCTCGGCGCGGCGAGCAGTCATCCGGTCAGTCGCGCGCTCGCCGGGCTGGTCAGTCAGGAAGAATGCCTGGCGCTGACGGATATCCACGAACGCCAGGGCCTCGGTGTGGTGGCGATGACCGCGCAGGGCGAAGCGGCACTCGGCCGTCCGGAGTTGTTTGCTCAACTGGGCATCACCACCACGGCCATTCCCGAGCACGATGGCCCGATCGCGGGCCTGGCCTTGAACGGTGAATTCCTCGCCTGGTTGCTGCTGGCCGATAGCGTCAAACCGGAAGCGCGCTTTGCCCTCGGTGAATTGCGCGACTTGGGTCTGGGCCGGCAACTGTTGTTGACGGGTGACCGGCAAAGCGTCGCCCACGCCCTGGCCAGGGAGGTGGGCCTGCACGAGGTTGAAGCGCAGGCGTTGCCCGAAGACAAACTCAATTGCGTGCTCAAGGAGATCGACAACGGTTTCCGGCCGATGGTGGTTGGCGACGGTATCAACGATTCGCTGGCCCTCAAGGCGGGCGTGGTGGGCGTTGCGATGGGGGCGGGTGGTGCCGATATCGCATTGGCCTCGGCGGATATTGTGCTGATCGGCAGTGACCTGCGTCGACTGGGGACTTGCGTGCGCCTGAGTCGGCAGTGCCGGCGAACCCTGCAAGTGAATGTGATCATCGGTCTGGGCTGGACGCTGGCCATCGTCGTGTTCGCTGCATTCGGCTGGCTGGGCGCCGCCGGAGCGATGATTGCCGCGCTGCTGCATAACCTCAGCACATTGCTGGTGCTGGGCAATGCCGGTCGTTTGTTGCGCTTTCAGGAGCCGCTGCTCAAGCTCAAGGAAGATGCCTGAAATTATTTTTTTCAGCCTCTGTAACGCCACAAGGGTAGGCCCTCTCTAGTGCTATGTCGGGACTGAACAACCTTCCAGCCGACAACCCCTGACGATGACCGAGGATAAAAAAATGACTATCAAGACCGCTGCTGCCGGTGCCGCTCTCGCTCTGGCTGCTGCCACAATGTTTGCCGGTGTGGCGACCAATGCGATGGCTGCCGATGCCAACGTTCACTGTTACGGTGTGAATGCCTGCAAAGGCCAGAATGACTGCAAAACCAAAGACCACGCTTGCAAAGGCATGGGCTCCTGCAAGGGCCAGGGCTTCAAGGCCATGACCCAGGCGGCGTGCGAAAAGGCCGGTGGCAAGGTCGGCGAATAACCTGACCGCCAGGTGTCGCCGCAGTGGTTAACGCCACTGCGGCCACTATCAACAGGAGTTCGCCCATGTCCGCCTCTCTTCCCTGTCTCGGTTATGGCCTGGGCTTGCGCAGCGCCTATTACCAACAGATCCTCGAACAGGCCCCTGACGTCGACTGGTTCGAAGTGATCTCGGAAAATTTCATGGTGCCGGGCGGTAAGGCCCTGTACTACCTGGACGCCATCGCCGAGCGTTATCCGCTGGTCATGCATGGCGTCTCCCTGTCCATCGGCGGGCCGCACGCCCTCGATCGCGACTACCTGATACACCTCAAACAACTGGCCGAACGGGTCAAGCCGGCGTGGATCTCCGACCACTTGTGCTGGAGCCGTGGCAACGCCCATCAACTGCATGACCTGTTGCCGTTGCCGTACACCGAAGAAAGTCTGGAATACATTGCCGGGCGCGTCGCGCAGGTGCAGGACGTTCTGCAGCGTCCACTGGTACTGGAGAACGTCTCCAGTTACGTGCGTGCCGCTTCCGATGATTTCACCGAATGGGAATTTCTCGCCGCCCTGAGCCGGGTGAGCGGCTGCGAATTGCTGCTGGACGTCAACAATGTCTACGTCAGTTCACGCAATCACGGCTTTGATCCGTGGACCTTCATTCAGCAGTTGCCGGCTGACAAGATACGTCAGCTGCATCTGGCGGGACACAGCGATTATGGCGACTACGTGATCGACACCCACGATCATCCGGTCAGCGATCCGGTCTGGGCGCTGTATCAACGTACGCTGCAACACCTCGGCCCGGTGGCCACCCTGCTGGAACGCGACGATCACTTTCCGCCGTTCGACGAACTGCTTGATGAATTGCACAAGGCTCGTGAATTGGCGGCAATGGTCCTGCAGGGGAGCACGCAATGCGCCTGAATGACTGGCAGTTGGCGTTCGAAGCATTTCTGCTGGATGAGGCCGTCGCCGATCCGGCACTGGTCGACTCGCTTGTCGGCGGCCCGACGCTGGATGTCGATACCGGTCTGGCGATTTACCACAACGCTTACCGAGCGCGACTGCTTGAGGTGCTGCGCAGCGACTTCCCGACGATCTGGCACTGGCTGGGCGACGAAGAATTCGACCTGCTGGCCAGCGCCTACCTGCGCCAACATCCTTCGACACATTACAGCCTGCGCTGGCTGGGCAAAGGCTTCGAAGGGTTCATCCGCGAACATCTGGTGCTGGCACAGAGTGCGCCGTTGGCTGAATTGGCAGCGCTTGAGTGGGCCTTTACGCTGGCCTTTGATGCGCCCGCAGGCGCGCCTTCAAGCATCGAGACAATGGCGACGCTGGCACCTGAAGAATGGCCTGGGTTGCGATTCAAACCGACCCCTTCATTGCAATGGTTTGAGTGTCGGTTCAACAGCCTTGCGCAATGGCGTGCGGTGAAGGAGCAAAGCGCTTTCCCTGCCAGCGTCAGCCTTGCGACGCCTCAGATCTGCCTGATCTGGCGAAATGGTCTGGTCAGTCATTATCGCAGCCTGCCATCTGCCGAAGGCGAAGCGCTGAACGGGGTGCTGAACGAGAACTGGAGCTTCTCTGAACTGTGCGCACAGGCAGCAGTCACTTATGGTGAGGGCGCGCCACTTCAAGCCGTCACCTGGTTGAAACAGTGGGTACAGGATGGCTTGCTGGAGCGTCTGCAATCATAGTTTCGGCTAATTAATTCGATAGCCTGCTATTTTTTCAGGATGGTCTACCCTCAGATCAGACGTCTGAAACAAGGGGGATTTTCCATGCTCGCGCAACTTCCACCGGCCTTACAGAATCTGCAGTTACCGCTTCGTCTGCGGCTCTGGGACGGCCATGAAATCAATCTGGGGCCGGCGCCCAGCGTCACCATTGTGGTCAAGGACCCGCAGATGGTCAGCCAGTTTACTCATCCAAGTCTCGACGCGCTGGGGGCGGCGTTCATCGAGGGCAAACTGGAACTGGAAGGCTCGATCAGCGAGGTCATCCGGGTCTGCGATGAGTTGAGCAGCGCGTTGCTCGATGAAGACGAAGACAGTCAGCCGGTGCGTTCCGTGCACGACAAGGAGACTGACGCTAAATCCATTTCCTACCACTACGACTTGTCCAACGCGTTCTACCAGCTCTGGCTGGACAGCGACATGGCGTACTCCTGCGCGTATTTCGAAACGGGCAGTGAAACCCTCGAGCAAGCGCAACAAGCCAAGTTCCGTCACCTGTGCCGCAAGCTGCGTTTGCAGCCGGGCGACTATCTGCTGGATGTCGGCTGCGGTTGGGGGGGGCTGGCGCGTTATGCCGCGCGGGAGTTCGGTGCCAAGGTGTTCGGCATCACCCTGAGCAAGGAACAACTGGAACTGGCCCGTGAACGGGTTAAAGCCGAAGGGCTGGAAGACCAGGTCGAACTGCAGTTGCTCGATTACCGCGATTTGCCGCAGGACGGGCGCTTCGACAAGGTGGTCAGTGTTGGCATGTTCGAACACGTCGGTCACGCCAATCTTGCCGAGTATTGCAAGACCCTGTTTGGCGCGGTGAAGGAGGGTGGACTGGTGATGAACCACGGGATCACCGCCAAGCACACGGACGGTCGTCCGGTGGGGCGCGGTGCCGGGGACTTCATCGAAAAGTACGTGTTTCCCAACGGCGAGCTGCCGCACCTGGCGATGATTTCGGCCGAGATCAGCGAGGCTGGGCTTGAGATCATCGACGTCGAAAGTCTGCGCCTGCATTACGCGCGCACACTGGATCACTGGAGCGAGCGCCTGGAGGACAACCTCGAAGCGGCGGCGAAACTGGTGCCCGATCAAGCGTTGCGCATCTGGCGTCTGTACCTGGCCGGTTGTGCGTACGCGTTCGCTCGCGGCTGGATCAATCTGCACCAGATCCTCGCCGTCAAGGCGCATCCGGATGGCAGCCATGAACTGCCGTGGACACGGGAAGATATCTACAATCCATGACGCCAGTGCGCCCTTGGCCTTACGGCAAAGGGCTCAAAGAATCGGTGAAATGAGCCGGGCGATCCGCATGCCGACCTGTTGCAGGCGGTGGATCTCCCGGCTTTCTTCTTTGGCGACCTCATAGGATTGCTCGAAATCCTGATTGAGCATGTGTTCCACACTGGCGGCGAAGTCGCTATCGACGGTCAGCAACATCACTTCGAAATTCAGCCGGAATGAGCGGTTGTCCAGGTTGGCGCTGCCGATCGCACTGATCTCGCTGTCGATCAGCACCACTTTTTGATGCAGGAATCCGGGTTCATAACGAAATACCCGCACACCGGCGCGTACCGCTTCAAAGGCGTAAAGGCTGGAGGCCGCGTAGACGATCCGGTGATCGGGCCGCGATGGCAGTAACAAGCGCACATCGACGCCGCGTAATACTGCCAGGCGTAACGCGGCAAATACCGCTTCGTCAGGAATGAAATAGGGGCTGGTGATCCATACTCGCTCTGTCGCGGCGTGAATGGCTTCGACGAAAAACAGCGAACAGGTTTCGTAGGCATCTGCCGGGCCGCTGGCCAGCAATTGGCAGAGCACGCCATCGTCCGGGTATTCATCCGGCAAAATCAGCGGCGGCAAGGCCCGCGCGGCCCAGAACCAGTCTTCGGCAAAGGATTCCTGCATGCACGCCACCACCGGACCGCGTACTTTCACATGGGTGTCACGCCACGGTGCCAGCGGTGGCTTTTCTCCCATGTATTCATCGCCCACGTTATGTCCGCCGACAAAACCGACTACACCATCGACCACGACGATTTTGCGGTGGTTGCGGAAGTTGACCTGAAAGCGGTTGAGCCAGCCACTGCGGGTGGCAAACGCCTTGACCTCGACGCCGCCGTCGCGCAATGCCTGCACATAGCTGTGGGGCAGGGCGTGGCTGCCGATGCGGTCGTAGAGCAAATGAATCGCCACGCCGTCGGCGGTTTTCTTCAGCAGCAGATCGCGCAGGCGCTGACCGAGGCGATCATCGTGGATGATGAAGAACTGGATCAGCACGGCTTCCTTCGCGTGTTCGATGGCCTGGAAGATTGCGTCGAAGGTGGCCGTGCCGTTCACCAACAACTGCACCTCGTTGTTCGCCAGACACGGCATGCGTCCCAGTTTGGGCATGGCGCGCAATGAGGTATAGGCGTTCGAGGCGCGTGCGGCCAGCGCTTCTTCGACCCACGGCCGCCAGTTCAGCTCGGAGATCGCCTGACGCATCTGTTCGTTGGCCTGGCGTCGCGCCTTGATGTAACCATCGAAAGTGCTGCGACCGAAGACCAGGTAGGGAATCAGCGTCAGGTAGGGGATGAAGATCAGCGACAATGCCCAGGCGATCGAGCCTTGGGCCGTACGCACGGTGAGCACCGCATGTACGGCGGCAATCAAACCGAGGGTATGTATCAGAGCGATGAGATAACCGAAAATGTGCGGTCCAAAATAATCCATGGGGCAGCCTTGCTCCGGAAGATTTAATGCTTAACAGACCATGTTCTGTTGCGAATGTCGCTATTTAATTGGTGCATGAACCGAAGCAATCGGCCGACGTCTAACGGCCACTACTGATCAGGAGTTTTTCGATGAACGTTCGTCTGCTGGGTTTGGCGCTGGGCCTGGGTTTGGCATTGCCGGTGATTGCGCAAGCGCAGATGTTGCAGCCAGGGCTGTGGGAAATGACATCGAGCAACGTCAAAGTCGATGATCAGCCGATGGATGTGCAGTCGATCCTCGGCCAGATTCAAGGCCAGATGACCCCGCAACAAAGGGCGGCCCTGGAAAAGAACGGTATCAATATTGGCGGTAAAGGTATCCGTGCCTGCCTGACGCCGCAACAGGTGGCAACCAACGATATCCCGTTGGCTGATCCGCAATCAGGTTGCAAGCAACAGATCACCGAGCGCAACGGCAACCAGTGGAAATTCCGTTTCAGTTGCCCGAAAGCCCAGGGCACGGGCGTGGCAACGTTCCAAAGCGATCGGGAATTCACCACGGTAGCCAACGGCACGTTCAATGCCATCGGGATCAACCAGAAGGGCAGCCTGGAGACCCGCGCCGTGTGGTTGGGCCAGGATTGCGGCGCGGTTAAACCAAGAGCTTAAAAAACATCGCGGGCAAACCCGCTCCCACAAGGTTCTGCAGTGGACATCAATGTTGTGTTCACCGGTGCAACCTGTGGGCGCGGACTTGCCCGCGATCGCGTCTTGTCAGTCACTGAATGCCTCAGCGCAAGAATCGCAACGCCAACCCTCGACACCCGTCATGCACCCGGTCGTCCCGCCACGCAATCTGCCCCGAAACAATTGTCGTATTCACCCGATGCCGAAAGCGGCGACCGGCAAACGGCGTCCATCCACATTGCGACAGAATCGGTTGCCGAGACACCTCCAGCGTCTGCGGTTCAATCAACACCAGATCTGCCCAATATCCCTCACGCAAATAACCGCGATCCGGAATGGCAAACAGATCCGCCACCCGGTGACTGGTCTTCGCCACCAGCGTGGTGATCGGCAAGACAGCGTCCGCCACCAGCTCCAGCAAGGCGGGCAGGGCGTGTTGCACCAACGGTAATCCCGATGGCGCCTCGCTGTAAGGTCGCTGCTTTTCCTGCCAGGTATGCGGGGCATGATCGCTGCCGATGACATCCAGCCGCTGGCTGTTCAACGCGGCGCGCAATGCATCACGGTCGGCGGGGGTTTTGATCGCCGGGTTGCATTTGATCAGGTTGCCCAGCGTTGGGTAGTCACGATCATCGAACAGCAGATGGTGCAGGCAGACTTCGGCGGTGATGTGCTTTTGCGCCAGTGGTTTGTCTTCGAACAGTTCGAGTTCACGTGCGGTGGTGAGGTGCAAAACGTGCAGGCGCGTGCCATGACGCTTGGCCAGGTCCACGGCCAGTGACGAGGAGCGATAGCAGGTCTCGGCATTGCGGATCAGTGCATGGGCATCCGGCGGCAGATGTGCACCGAACCGTTTGCGCAGGTTGGCCGCATTGGCGTCGATGCTCGGCGTGTGTTCGCAGTGTGCCAACAGAAGGGTCGGCACCTCGGCGAACAGCCGTTCGAGGATTTGCGGGTCATCCACCAGCATGTTGCCGGTGGACGCGCCCATGAACACTTTCACCCCGGCCACCTCACTCGGATTGAGCGCCGCCACCGTGTCGAGATTGTCCTGACTCACGCCAAAGTGAAAACCGTAGTTGGCCACCGAACTCATCGCTGCCCGGCGCTTTTTGTCCGCCAGCGCTTCGAGGGTGAGGGTGGCCGGTTGGGTATTGGGCATGTCCATGAAACTGGTGATGCCACCGGCAACCGCCGCGCGGGACTCGGTATATAGGCTGCCCTTGGCTGGCGCACCCGGCTCACGAAAATGCACCTGATCATCAATCATGCCAGGCAGTAGCCACTGACCGTTGGCGTCGATTTCCACCGCCGCGTTTTCGCCTTCGATGCTGCGGGCGATCTTGACGATGCGTCCGTTGCCAACCAATAAGTCGCCGTCGAACTCACGCCCTTCGTTGACCAGTCTGGCATTGCGAATCAGCACGCTGCTCATGGTTCAGAACTCGTTCTGCAAGGCTTTGTAGCCACGTACCAGATCGACATTGGTGCGCGCCACGTCTTCGGAAAACTCCGAGGCGCTGACGCTCACCGGTGGGAACTGCGAGAGATCGGTCTTCGGCCCGATGCGGGTGGTGGAGGGCACGTAGAACGCGTCGGGCAGATCGCGCCCGTCGACCACCGAGTTGTGCCGAACCACGCAGCCGTTGCCGACCACGCAGTTGAACAGCACGCTGTTGAAACCGATGAATACCCGGTTACCCACGACACACGGACCATGCACGATCGAACGGTGGGCGATGGAGCTGAATTCGCCGATCGTCACCGCCGCGCCGGATTTGGAGTGGATGACCACGCCGTCCTGGATGTTCGAATTGGCACCGATGGTTATCGCTTCCATCTCGCCCGATGCATCCACTTCGTCCGCGCGAATGACCGCATAAGGCCCGACAAATACGTTTTCGCCGATCACTACTTTGCCGCAGATGATTGCGGTTTTATCGACGTAGGCCGATTCGGCAATCTGCGGCAGATCACCTGATGGGTTCTTGCGAATCATGGTTGGCTCAGTGCGTTGTAGAGGGTGTTGAGGTTGTACTCGAACAGACCGGTGAAGGTGCTGGCCGGGCCGCTTGCGGCGAGGGCATCCGAATAGAGCGTGCCGCCAATGTGCGCTCCGCTTTCGTCGGCGATCTGTTTGAGCAGGCGTGCGTCCTTGATGTTTTCCATGAACACCGCTTTGACGTGGGCCTGGCGAATCTGGGTGATCAACGCGGCGACTTCCGCGGCCGAGGGTTCGCGTTCGGTGGACAGTCCTTGTGGTGCCATGAAGTCGATACCGTAGGCCTGGCCGAGATAACCAAAGGCGTCATGGCTGGTGACGATCTTGCGGTTGCCCGCTGGCAGCGAACCGAATCTGGCCTTGGCTTTGGCGAGCAGGGCGTAGATCTGCTTCCGGTAGGTTTGACTGTTGCGTTTGTAGTCGGCCTTGTTGGCCGGGTCGGCGGCGATCAACGCTTTGGTGATGTTGGCGATGTACAGCTCGGCGTTGGCCAGATTGTGCCAGGCGTGCGGGTCGGGGATGGTCTCGCCATCTTCATCCAGCGAACGTGGAATCACCCCGTGACTCGCACTGATCACCGTGGCCTGGGTGTCGGTGCTGGTCACCAGTCGATCCAGCCATGGCTCGAAACCGAGGCCGTTCTTGATGATCAGTCTGGCCTTGAGCAGCGCTTTTGCATCGTCCGGTGTCGGCTCGTAGGTGTGAGCATCGGCGTCGGGGCCGACCATGTTGGTGATCTGGACATGCTCGCCACCGACCTGATGAACCATGTCGGCGAGGATGCTGAAGCTGGTGACCACGGGCAGTTTTTCCGCCGCCGATAACGACATCGACAGCATCAGGCTGAACAGCACAAATAGAGCGCGCATCGGGAGACACCTCATTGGGATGTGAGCAAAGGCGGGCGGCGCAACAGACCGTGGACCGGTCCGAACACCACGGACAGCAGATAGCCGAGACCGGCAATCAGCACGATGGCCGGGCCGCTGGGCAGCGAGTAGTAGAACGACAGCAACAACCCGAGCCAAACCGAGAGGCAACCGAGGGCGGCTGCGATAGCGATCAGGCTCGGCAGGTGTCGGCTCCAGAATCGCGAAGCTGCAGCGGGAAGCATCATCAGTCCCACCACCATCAAGGCGCCGATGGCCTGAAATCCGATCACCAGATTGAGTACGACCAGGGTCAGGAATACGCCGTGGGCCAGAGGGCCGAGGCGGCTGACGGTGCTCAGGAACAGCGGGTCGAGGGTGTCGAGCAGCAGCGGTTTGTAGATCAGGGCCATGGCGATCAGGCTCAAGGCGCAGACCCACAACATGCCATGCAGTGTCGGTCCGTCCACGGCCAGTGCCGAGCCGAACAGCAGGTGCAAGAGGTCGAGGCGTTTGCCGGCGATGCCGAGAATCAGCACACCGCTGGCGAGGGAAATCGGATAGATCGCGGCGAGGCTGGCGTCTTCGCGCAGACCAGTGCGGCGAGTGATCCACGCCGCGAGGCCGGCCATGCTCAGACCGGCACCGAGACCGCCGAGGGTCAGGGCAGGCAGACTGAGGCCGGCGAACCAGAAGCCCAACGCGGCACCGGGAAGAATGCCGTGGGCGACGGCGTCACCGATCAGGCTCATTCGTCGCAGAATCAAAAACACCCCGAGTGGGGCGACGCTGCAGGCCAGCACCAGCCCGCCGAGCAGCGCACGCCGCATGAAAACGAACTCGCTGAACGGTTGCCAGAAGTGCGCGATGGCAAGCATCAGGCCACCTGCATGTCGGGAGTTTGTTGAATCAGTTCCGTGCTCGCGCCGTACACACATTGGCGATTGTTGATCAGCACTGTTTGAGCGATGTGTTGGCGGACGGCAGCGAGGTCATGGCAGACCACGACGAGGGTTCGGCCTTCGCCGTGCCAGGCGTGAATATGTTCCCAAAGCAACTGCTGGCCGAGTTCATCGAGTGCGGCGTGGGGTTCGTCGAGCAACAGGATCGGCGCGTCGGTCAGGCTCAAGCGCGCGAGCAGGGCACGTTGCAGTTCGCCGCCCGACAGTGCCATCAGCGGCCGGTGGCTGAGTCCACTCAGGTGCCAGTTGTCCAACGCATCGGCGAGTCGCTGGGCACGCAGCTGAGTCGATAATCTACGGCCCCAGAAACCGGCGGCCACCAGTTCGTGGAGGCTGATCGGAAATTGCCGGTCCAGATGCTGTTGCTGTGGCAGGAAGGACAGACCGCTCTGGCGTGGAACACTTAGCGTGACCTGGCCCGCCAACGGCTTTTGTAAACCGGCCATCACTTTCATCAGGCTGCTTTTGCCACAACCGTTAGCGCCAACGATTGCCGTGAGACTGCCATTGTCCAGCTCAAGTGAAAGGGGGGATGTCAGGGGTTGGCCGGGGGCGCCCCACGTCAGGGATTGGCAACGGATCATGCGTGCTCCCGCTGCCAGCGACTTTGCGCAACGGCGTCGTGGGCGTGGAGGCTTTCGGCATGAACTACGCGCAGCTGGAACGCGCTGACGCCCGGCGTGCGTCGCAGGGCCAGATTCAGTCGGCGGGCAGCGTCTTCGCAGAACATCAGATTTTGCCCGTTAGCGAGGGCGAAGGCTTGTTCGTCGGCGCGTTTCACTGCGGTTTGGACGGCGGTACCGAGCGCCGCTTCGGCGTCGTTGATGATTGCTGTCAGTGGCAACTCGTCGATGAATTCGTCCAGTTGAAGGTGCAATTCCGCAATGCTGCGTTGGCTGTGCGGCGTGGCGAGAATGCCTTGCGTTGATCCCAGCCAGGTCAAGACATCGGCATGTTGCAGCGACTTGTTGGCGAAGTCGTCGATGAATTGCTGCTGAATCAGCTGGCGGGCCAGCGCGGCGGAGCAAGGGCATGTTGAGGAGTAGGGCACGTCGATTTGTAGTTCCACGTGGAACATTTGCTTTTCCAGACGAGCAGCAATGGTTGCCGGATAGGATTTCCAGCCGCTCAACGGACTGACCAGTGCGGGTCTTTTCAGCAGCAAATCGGTGTGGATATTCAGATAGGCGCTATTGGATAAACCCTCATGGCTGTCGAGAAATCGTTGCAGCACCTGCCGTATCAGCGCAGGGGAAAGGTTTTCCTGCTCGAGTGCTGCGAGCGCCAGATAGAGGCGAGACATATGAATACCGCGTGCCTCGCCATCATCCAGACTCACGCCAGCATCGGCCTTCGCACTCAGTTGTCGGCCTTCCAGCCACACAGGTAAAGCGATGCCGCGCATGCCCACCCATTCGAGAGGGAGAGCCTGGCGAGCGGCCTGCGCGGCGATGTCCGGTAAGGTCAGCGCATTCATGTTCAGCCCCATCGTGTTAATTGAAATTGATGTTACATTATAACAATTCAAATCACGATGCCTTTTTCATGAACAGGCTTTCATATGCACAGACGCCATCTGCTTAACCTGATATTGGCCAGCGCGGCCTTCGCCCTTCCTTTCAGTGTCTCAGCCGCGCAAGTTCGTAATGCGCGGCTCTGGCGCTCGGGTGAGAAGTTGCGGCTGGTATTCGATTTGAGCGCACCGGTGCGCTACAAGACTTTTGCACTCAGCGCTCCAGAGCGATTGATCATTGATCTGAGCGGCGCCAGTGTGACCGGCGATTTCAGTCAGTTAGCCCTCGGTAACACGGTGATTCGTTCAATTCGATCCGGCCATTTCGGCCAGGGTGACACGCGGATTGTTCTCGATCTGAGCAGTCCGGTGCTGCTTAACAGCTTCCTGCTGGCGCCGCAGGATGGCCAAGGGCACCGCTTGGTGCTTGATCTGGTGAGCGCCAAACCGGCCCCGACCGCCCCAATGGTTCCACGTGAAACACCTGCAAAAGGCGTTCATCCTCAGCGCGACATTATCGTGGTCGTCGATCCCGGGCATGGCGGGAAGGATCCTGGCGCGGTTGGCGCGAAGGGCGAGCGTGAAAAAGATGTGGTGCTTTCCATTGCGCAACTGCTCGCAAAACGCCTGAAAAAAACCAGGGGTTTTGACGTGAAATTGGTGCGCAATGACGACTTTTTTGTGCCACTGCGCAAGCGCGTCGAGATCGCCCGCCAGCACAAGGCCGACCTGTTTATCTCGGTGCACGCTGACGCAGCGCCACGCCTGACCGCATCTGGCGCCTCTGTGTATTGTCTTTCGGAAGGGGGCGCGACGTCGGCAACCGCGCGCTTCATGGCGCAACGCGAGAACGGTGTGGATTTGCTCGGGGCTACCCGCTTGCTCAACCTCAAGGATAAAGACCCGATGCTGGCCGGCGTGATTGTGGATATGTCGATGAATGCAACGATTGCTGCCAGTCTGCAGCTGGGTAGCACGGTGCTTGCCAGCTTGGCGGGAATCACCACGCTGCACCAGAAGCGCGTCGAACAGGCCGGATTTGCCGTGCTGAAGTCGCCGGATGTGCCTTCCATCCTGGTTGAAACCGGCTTTATTTCCAATGCTCGCGACAGCCAACGACTGGTTACGGCGAGGCACCAGCAAGCGGTGGCCGAGGGATTGTTCGATGGTTTACAGCGCTATTTTCAAAAGCATCCGCCGGTCGACAGTTACATCGCCTGGCAACAGGCACAACACAGTTCGCGGGTCTAACAGCCCGTTATGCGGCTGCAGGTGAACTTTGCGCTGCTACCACCGGAGCTGGAGAAGCGATTGATGGTGGTCCAGCCCACCCGACGGGTGTAGCCCACCCAGGCTTCACCGTCGGACGCGATGCCGGTGAAGAACGTCAGTTGCCCGAAGCGGCTGTTGGTCTGCGCCCAGTAACGCTTTCCAGCTTTCTCGAATCCACGCAGGTAAAGCGTACTGCCCACGGTGTTGACGCTGTACGCATTGCCATCAGCATCCACGCAAGCCAGCAGATTGGCGCTGCGTGTGCAGCTGGCCAGCGCTGGAACCTGAGCCCAGGCATTGCCCACCATCAACAGCGCGAGGCTGAAAACCGAGTACTTCAGAGCATTTCTCATCACGTTTTCCAGGAAGCCAGTTGATTGCAGCTTCCAGTGCTTTGTCGTTCAAGGCAAGACAAGGGCTGGCTTGTTTGCATTGTTATACTATAACATTAATTTGAACTGAGCCTGACCCGACCGACTTCGAACGTTTACTTTCTCTGAAGCCCATCGTTTGGGGCCAGAAAACGTCCGGCGCGAGCAAAAGCGCCAGTCGGCTACCATTTGATGAGGATTACCCAATGTCAGCTGCATTGCCTGTGACAGTGCTTTCTGGATTTCTCGGCGCCGGAAAAAGTACACTTTTGAATTACGTACTACGTAATCGAGACGGATTGCGAGTGGCGGTCATCGTTAATGATATGAGCGAGATCAATATTGATGGCAGCGAAGTTCAGCGCGATGTCAGCCTGAACCGTGCCGAAGAAAAGCTCGTCGAGATGAGTAACGGTTGCATCTGCTGTACGTTACGCGAGGACTTACTCGAAGAAGTGAGCAAGCTCGCCCGCGAGGGTCGTTTCGATTACTTACTGATCGAATCCACCGGGATCTCCGAGCCGCTGCCGGTGGCAGAAACCTTCACCTTTCGCGACGAACAGGGGCAGAGCCTCGCTGACGTCGCGCGCCTCGACACCATGGTCACTGTCGTCGACGGCATGAACTTCCTCCTCGATTACCAGGCGGCGGAAAGCCTCGCCTCTCGAGGCGAAACCCTTGGCGAGGAAGACGAGCGCTCCATCACCGATCTGTTGATTGAACAGATCGAGTTCGCCGACGTGCTGCTGATCAGCAAGATCGACCTGATCAGCCAAGGTGATCGCGATGAACTGATGGCCATTCTCGGACGCCTTAATGCTCATGCTGAAATCATCCCGATGGTGATGGGCGAAGTGCCGCTGGAGAAGATCCTCAACACCGGTCGCTTTGACTTCGAAAAAGCCGCGCAGGCACCGGGGTGGCTGCAGGAGTTACGGGGCGAACACGTGCCGGAAACCGAGGAGTACGGCATCGCGTCTACGGTCTACCGTGCGCGTCGGCCCTTTCACCCGCAGCGGTTTTTCAGCTTCATCGACCGTCCGTGGCTGAACGGTAAACTGCTGCGCTCCAAAGGTTTCTTCTGGCTGGCCAGCAAACCCACGGATGCCGGAAGCTGGTCGCAGGCCGGCGGTTTGATGCGCCATGGCTTCGCGGGTCGCTGGTGGCGTTTTGTGCCGAAATCCCAGTGGCCGCAGGATCAGGAAAGCACCCAGGCGATCATGCAGAACTGGACGCCGAGCGTCGGTGATTGTCGTCAGGAACTGGTGTTCATTGGCCAGAACATCGACTTCGCCCAGCTCTCGGCGGATCTGGACGACTGCCTGCTGAGCGATGAGGAAATGGCACTCGGTGCGCAGGGCTGGCGATTGCTAGCGGATCCGTTCGGCCCCTGGCACGAAGAGGCCGCCTGATGCTCGCGTTCAAGCAGCTGCAAAACCGCGCGCGTTATCCGCATCACGGGCCGACGCCCAATGCATTGGCGCGGATCCTGGAGGACGACATCAACCTCGCGGTCTGGCAGCGACAACTGCCGCTGCACATTGCCGATTTCGCCGGGCTGCTGCTTTCGCGCAATGAACCCTTGGCGGAGTCGCTGTGCCTGGAATTGCCTGAGGAGGACGCCGAGCCTGACCTTGCCGGGCTGGCCGCAGGATTTCGTGACCTGGAAGGCTACGACAGCTTTATCGCCGACCTGAGATGGCTGGTCAGTGCATTTGCCTGTTTATTGGGTGCGCGGCGCATCGGCCTGCGGCTGCGGGTACTGGACAAGGCCATGTGCCCACGCTTCCACGTTGACCATGTGCCGGTGCGCCTGATTACCACGTACGCCGGCGTCGGCAGTCAGTGGCTCACCGAGGGCGCCATGGACCGTACTCAACTGGGGCAGGCCAACGCCGAGCCGCAGGATTGCGCGCAGATCCAGCAACTGTGCAGCGCTCACGTCGCGCTGCTCAAAGGTGAAAAATGGCACGGCAACGAGGGCTTTGGCTTGATTCATCGTTCGCCGGCATTATCGCCGGGCGAGCGTCGGTTGATCCTGACCCTCGACTGGCTCGGTTAAGCGCTCAAGGTTTGAGCCAGGTGCCCTGGCTCTGGCCTTCGCAATACGGTTGCAGATACACCGCATCAGTGGCGACGCCGTAATAGTGGATATCCTGGCGGTAAGGCATATTGGCGACTTGCGCGTTGCTGCACACGCCAAAGGCGCCGGCGGGGCATTGATCGACGTACTGCACCTCGACTTTCTGTCCGGCCAGGGTCGGCTGACAGAAACCGTCGCTGAACAGCTTGGCCGGGATGTTGCGGTTCTGCTGGCAGACTTTTACATCAAGCCGCTCGCCCTGACTGTGCACGACACAGGCCTGAGCCAACGCTTCGCTCGACAGCAGCATCAACAGCAACGACCATCCCACCCAACGCATCTTCAACCTCCTCAGAAAATGCCAGCCATGTTGCAGAACATTCCAACTCATGTCATCGCCGGTCCCTTGGGGGCGGGCAAGACCAGCCTGATCCGCCAGCTCCTGGCGCAACGCCCGGACGGGGAGCGCTGGGCGGTGCTGATCAATGAGTTCGGCCAGATCGGCCTTGATGCCGCACTGCTGACTCGTGACGCCGATGGTATCGCACTGGGCGAAGTGGCCGGGGGGTGTTTGTGTTGCGTCAATGGTGCGCCGTTCCAGATCGGGCTCGGGCGCTTGCTGCGCAAGGCAAAGCCGGATCGGCTGTTTATCGAGCCGTCGGGGCTGGGTCATCCGGCGCAGTTGCTCAGGCAGTTGAGTGAAGCGCCGTGGCGCGGCGTGCTGGCGGTACAGCCGTGTGTTCTGGTGCTGGACGCTCAGGCGCTGGCGGCGGGAAAACCGTTAGCGGCAGCGCAACAGGAGGCACTGGCCGGCGCCGGTTTACTGTTGCTGAACAAGGCTGAAAACCTTGATGAGCGCCTGCGCGGGCAGATAACCGCACAACTGCCGCCCGTGCGGTTGCTCTGGACGCAGCAGGCGCAGGTGTCCCTGAGCGAGTTGCCGGGCCTGACCGCACGGGCGACGGCGGGTGCGGATAGCCTGATCGTGCCCAACGGCCCGGCGCCCATGCCAACGGTGTGGAGTGATCCGACGCAACCGATCTGTCTGAGCCAGGCCCTGGAGGGCAGTTGGAGCGTGGGGTGGCGTTGGCACCCGGGGCAAACGTTCGACAGCCAGCGAATCGCCGACTGGTTGGCAAGCCTGGAGTGGAAACGCGCCAAACTGGTTATCCACAGCGTCGCGGGCTGGATTTCAGCGAATGCGCTGGACCGGGCTGAATTGAATTGGCAACCGAGCGAATGGCGGCGGGATTCGCGGATCGAGCTGATTTTCAGTGAGCCACAGGAAGTCGGGGCATTGCAGGCCGGTCTGGCGAGTGCGCGGACAAGCTGAGACTCAAAAGCTCACAAGACGGGGCTCAGGGCTTCCACTTGGTGTGTTCCTGGCGCCACTGACTGAGCTCGATCACTTCCGCGCGAGGCTTGTGCACCTCGACCACCGGCGGCGTATCGTCGAACGGCGCCGGGTAGGGCGCCAGTTCGATCTGTGCACTGTGCGCGCCGAACTGGGTGATGGTGCCGTTGTGGCGGGTTTCGCCGGTGACGGTGAATTCGAAGTTGTACACCCGCGCCAGGCGTCGGCGACCGCTGGCGTCCTTGATCAAGCCAATCTTTTTCAGCGCGACATTACCGTCCAGCAGTTCGATGCCAACGTTGATGCAATGCTGTTTGACCCGCTCCAGCGCCCGCTCGCGCAAGCCGTGGTTGTGCCATAGCCATGCGCCGGCAGCGGCGAACAGCATCAACACGAAGATGTTTTCGAGGGTCAGCATCGACAGGGGACTCCAAAAGATAGCGTCAGCTTAACTGCGTCGCCGGCCTGTCGTACAGGCTGCGTTTCGTCGCATACTGCGCGGCTTGAATTTCAATCGTTTTACGGAATGACCCGAATGAAACGTACGCCTCATCTGCTCGCCATCCAGTCCCATGTGGTGTTCGGCCACGCCGGCAACAGCGCTGCAGTTTTCCCGATGCAGCGGGTCGGGGTGAATGTCTGGCCCCTCAACACCGTGCAGTTTTCCAATCACACTCAATATGGGCAGTGGGCCGGTGAAGTGCTGGCACCGCAACAGATCCCCGAACTGGTTGAAGGGATCGCTGCCATCGGCGAACTGGGCAACTGCGATGCGGTGCTGTCCGGCTATCTCGGCAGTGCGGCGCAAGGGCGGGCGATTCTCAGTGGCGTCGAGCGCATCAAGTCGGTCAATCCCAAGGCGCTGTATCTCTGTGACCCGGTAATGGGCCATCCGGAGAAGGGCTGCAGTGTGCCGACCGAGGTCAGTGACTTCCTGCTGGAAGAGGCGGCCGCCGTGGCGGACATCATGTGCCCGAATCAGCTGGAACTGGACAGCTTCTCCGGGCGCAAGCCGCAGTCGCTGTTCGATTGCCTGGCGATGGCGCGAGCCCTGCTGGCCCGCGGCCCGAAAGCGGTGCTGGTCAAGCATCTGGATTACCCGGGCAAGCCGGCGGATGGCTTCGAGATGTTGCTGGTCACCGCTGACGGCAGCTGGCATTTGCGCCGGCCGTTGCTGGCGTTTCCGCGGCAGCCGGTGGGGGTGGGCGATTTGACGTCCGGCCTGTTCCTGGCGCGGGTGCTGCTCGGGGACAGCCTGGTAGCGGCGTTTGAATTCACCGCAGCGGCGGTGCATGAAGTGCTGCTGGAGACGCAGGCGTGTGCCAGTTATGAGTTGCAACTGGTGCGGGCACAGGACCGGATTGCGCACCCACGGGTGAAATTCGAGGCGACAGCCATCAGTCTGTAGCCCGCGTCATGCGCATTCGCGAGCAAGCCCGCTCCGACATTGGTTTGGTGAACCGCACAGATCCAGTGTGGGAGCGGGCTTGCTCGAGAAGGCTATCTATCAAGCCACATCAATTGGGGCTGATCAGGCGTCGCCCTTGATCTCCTGATAACGCTTCTCCAGCTCCTGGCGAATCTGCCGACGCTGCTGCGCTTGCATGTAGCGGCGTTTGTCTTCGCTGTTCTGCGGTTGCAGCGGCGGTACTGCCGCCGGTTTGCGCTGGTCATCGACAGCGACCATGGTGAAGAAGCAGCTGTTGGTGTGGCGCACCGAGCGCTCGCGGATATTCTCGGTCACCACTTTGATGCCGACTTCCATTGAGGTGTTGCCGGTGTAGTTGACCGACGCGAGGAAGGTCACCAGCTCGCCGACGTGAATCGGCTCGCGAAAAATCACCTGATCAACCGACAGGGTCACTACGTAGCGGCCGGCATAACGGCTCGCGCAGGCGTAGGCCACTTCGTCGAGGTATTTGAGCAGGGTGCCGCCGTGGACATTGCCAGAGAAGTTGGCCATGTCGGGGGTCATCAATACCGTCATCGACAGCTGGGCGTTTCCGGGTTCCATAACGTTCTCACGGATCAAGGCTGAGTGGCTGAAAGCACCTCTGCGGGTGCCTGGTCGCTTTTCAAAAGCACCGTTATCGGGACGCCGGGCGACAGGCCGCCGTCACGCCGGAATCGTTCTGTTTCCATATATTGCACCGCCTTCCAGGCGGAAGTCGCGGTGTTAACCTGCAAAAGGCCCTGCCCAAGGGCAATTCCCACGTGAAAAGCGGATTTTTCTCACCTCGCCCAGACCGTTCTGACGTCTGTCCGCGAGTCTCGTCATACAAGGAGGCCACGCCATGCATGCCATCAGCTTTATTCAGGATCTGGCAGTGATCATGTTGGTCGCAGGCGTGGTCACGGTACTGTTTCATCGCTTCAAGCAGCCTGTGGTACTCGGCTACATCGTTGCCGGCTTCATCATCGGTCCGCACACCCCGCCGTTCGGCCTGATCCACGACGAAGAAACCATCAAGACCCTTGCCGAACTGGGGGTGATCTTCCTGATGTTCTGCCTGGGGCTGGAGTTCAGCCTGCGCAAGCTGTTCAAGGTCGGCGCCACGGCCTTCATTGCAGCGTTCCTCGAAATTGTCCTGATGATCTGGATCGGCTACGAAATCGGCCGCTGGTTCGACTGGAACACCATGGACTCGCTGTTCCTCGGCGCGATCCTGGCAATCTCCTCGACCACCATCATCGTCAAGGCGCTCAATGACCTGAAGATGAAAAACGAGCGTTTCGCGCAGTTGATCTTCGGGGTGCTGATCGTCGAAGACATCCTCGGCATTGGCATCATCGCGTTGCTGTCGAGCATCGCGGTGAGCGGCACGGTGAGTTCCGGCGAGGTGTTTTCCACGGTCGGCAAGCTGTCGCTGTTTATGATTGTCGCGCTGGTCATTGGCATTCTGCTGGTGCCGCGCCTGCTGGCCTACGTCGCCAGATTCGACAGCAACGAGATGCTGCTGATCACCGTGCTGGGCCTGTGTTTCGGGTTCTGCCTGCTGGTGGTCAAACTTGAATACAGCATGGTGCTCGGCGCCTTCCTGATCGGTGCGATCATGGCCGAGTCGCGGCAACTGCTGAAAATCGAGCGCCTGATCGAACCGGTGCGCGACCTGTTCAGTGCGATCTTCTTTGTGGCGATCGGTCTGATGCTCGACCCTATGATTCTGCTCGAATATGCCTGGCCGATCGCCGTGATCACTGTCGCCGTGGTGCTAGGCAAGATGCTGTCCTGCGGCCTCGGTGCCTTTATCGCCGGCAATGACGGACGCACCTCACTGCGCGTCGGGATGGGCCTGTCACAGATCGGCGAATTTTCCTTCATCATCGCCGCGCTGGGCATGACCCTGCAGGTCACCAGCAACTTCCTTTACCCGGTCGCTGTGGCCGTGTCGGTGATTACCACGCTGCTGACGCCGTATCTGATTCGTGCCGCCGATCCGCTGTCGATCAAGTTGTCCGCCGCTGTGCCCAAGCGCCTGGGGCGTGTTCTGGGTATGTACGGAGAGTGGCTGCGCAGCATTCAGCCGCAGGGCGAGGGCGCGATGCTGGCGTCGATGATCAGGCGAATCCTGTTGCAGGTCGGGGTCAATCTGGCGCTGGTGATTGCGATCTTCTTCGCCGGGGCCTACTTCGCCGAGCGTATATCGACCTCATTGCAAGACTGGGTCAGCGATCCGAGCTGGCAGAAGGCGTTGATCTGGGGCGGGGCGTTGTTGGTGTCGTTGCCGTTTTTGATCGCGGCGTATCGCAAGCTCAAGGCGCTGTCGATGCTGCTGGCAGAGATGGGGGTAAAGCCGGAAATGGCCGGTCGTCACACGCAGCGAGTGCGCCGGGTGATCGCCGAAGTGATCCCGATCCTCTCGCTGCTGGTGATTTTCCTGCTGTTGTCAGCCTTGTCGGCCAGTATCCTGCCGACCAACAAGTTGCTGGTGCTGATCGCCGTGGTGGCGGCCGCCGTGGCGGCGCTGCTCTGGCGCTGGTTCATCCGCGTGCACACGCGGATGCAGGTGGCTTTGCTGGAAACCCTCGACAACCACAAGGAGTCGTCGGGGCACTGACCTACCGGGACGTGTGGCGGATCAGCTTTCCAGCCAGACGTCCCGCGCCCAATGCCACACCGATTCCCAGGACTCTTCGGTGATCAGCTCTTCTTCGCCGGACCACAGCACCACGGTGCCGTCTTCTTCAACGCAGTAGTAGTTGTAGCCGTCCTGACAGATCGGGATCAGGTCGCGCGGTACGCCAATATCCCAGGCGTTGGCCGCGACTTCCGGCAGGTAGGTGTGCGATTGCGGGTCGGTGACGGTCACCGGCTCGAGGCTGCCAAACACCACATCGCTGACGGTCAGCAGAAACTCTTTGAAGACGAACGGAATGTTGATGAACAGTTCTTCCTCGATCTCCACCAGTTGGTCTTCGTCAGGCAATTCCAAAGGAACCGGTACGGGTTCGTTGGCTTCGCGCAGTTGTTCGATGATTTCTTCCACGTCCGGGATCCTCTTGCTTGAATGGCGCGGTTTATATGGGCCGGTTTATACAGTAGCTCGCTATAGATGCAACCGCGAAATAGAAAAACCCCGGACGAGTCCGGGGTTTTCTTGGTCGCAGGTTCAGCGCAGCAAGGCTCAGCCGTTCTGACGAATACCGGCCACCAGCCAAGGCTGGTTGTCGCCCTGCGGACGTTCCATGTTCCAGCTTTCGCTGAACACTTCGCCCTGGTCGAAACGCGAGGTTTTCGACACACCACTGAAGGTCAGGGTGGCGATGGTCTTGTCGGCACGATCATCGACGCCGTCCAGCTGCACCTGCAGGTTGTCGATGTAGGTCGACTGGAAGCCGTCGCCCAGATCCGCGCGCTCACGCTTGAGGAAGTCGAGCATTTGCGGGGTCACGAACTCGGCAATCTTGTCCATTTCGTTGGCGTCCCAGTGCTGCTGCAGCGACTGGAAGTGGCTGCGTGCGGCTTCAAGGAAGCGCTGCTCGTTGAACCAGGCTGGCGCGTTGATTACCGGACGAGCGGCAACCGGAGCCGTCGAACCACCGAAGATCGAACCCATGGCAGCAGGCTTCTGTTCGAACACTTCACGCTGCATCGGCGCGCCGGCCGGAGCCAGATGCTCCTGCTGCTTGCGTCGACGGGCGGCGATGAAGCGGAAGATCACGAACGCGATCACGGCCATGATCAGGATGTCGAAGATCTGCATGCCCTGGAAGCCGCCGCCCATGAACATGGACGCGAGCAGGCCACCGGCAGCGATACCGGCCAGCGGGCCGAGCCATTTCGAAGCGCCACCGGCCTTGGCAGCGGCGCCAGCGGCACCGGCAGCACCAGCGGTCGCTGCTGCGCCGCCCATGCCTGGAGAAGAAGGAGCCATCTGGCTGGTCTGGTGCGTCGGCGCAGCGCCGGAGCTTTTGCCACCACCTAAGCGCTTGGCGTTGGCGTCGAGGCTCATCGTCAGGCCGATGCACAACGCCATGGCGATGCTAAGAAAACGTTTCATAAGGGGAATTCCCGTTTGTGGAGACACGCGCGCCATGTTGCACAGCTGAAGTGTTACTGGCTAGCGAGAGAGTGTTTCGGGCTTTTGCCTGACAGGTTAGGTTCAGCTTGGTCAGGGCAATAAGGCTGTTTACTTTTGGCTGTAGGAAACGACGACTGGTTCAGTGAGAAATCGCCTTAGCGACGAAACGCCAACATCACCACACCTGCCGTGATCAGGCCGATGCCGCCCCATTGGCGCAGGTCGAGTTTTTCGCCCAGCAGGATCACGCCGAGCACCGCCACCAGCACCACGCTGAGTTTATCCACTGGCGCGACCAGCGAGGCCGGGCCGACTTTCAGTGCGCGGAAATAGCAGAGCCACGATGCACCGGTCCCCAGACCGGACAGCAGCAGGAACAGATAGCTCTTGGCGGAGATCGAACCCAAGGACTGATATTGGCCCGTCGCGTACAAAATCAAGGCCAGGCTGACCAGTACCACGATGGTGCGCAGCAGGGTGGCGAAGTCGGAATTGACGTTTTCGATGCCGACTTTGGCAAAGATCGCCGTCAGTGCAGCGAAAGTCGCCGAGAGCAGGGCCCAGAATGTCCAGGAGGAAAAGAAGCCTGAGCCCATGAATTGCTCCCAAATTGCATCAAAGCTCACACAAGCTCTGTAGGAGTGAGCCTGCTCGCGATTGAAGCACCTCGGTCTAACTGTCAAACCGTGGTGAAGCTATCGCGAGCAGGCTCACTCCTGCAGAAGAGCAATCGAGCAAAGCCTTAGATAGCTTCCAGCTTGGCGTAACCGAGCATCAGCCACTTGCTGCCTTCGCTGAAATTCACCTGAACCCGCGCCTGCGCGCCGGCGCCTTCGAAGTTGAGGATCACGCCGTCGCCGAAGATCGAATGGCGCACGGCCTGGCCCAGACTGAAGCCGGTTTCCGGAATTTCGCTGCCGCTGAACAGGTTGCTGCCGCTCATTGACTGGTTGCCACCGAACGGTCGGCTGACGCTGTTCGACAAACGCACTTCCTGAATCAGGCCCTTCGGCACTTCGCGTACGAAACGCGAAACCTTGTTGTAGGTTTCGCTGCCGTACAGGCGTCGGGTTTCAGCATAGGTCATCACCAGATTCTGCATGGCCCGGGTGATGCCGACGTAGGCCAGGCGCCGTTCTTCCTCAAGGCGCCCCGGTTCTTCCAGGCTCATCTTGTGCGGGAACAGGCCTTCTTCCATGCCCACCAGGAACACGTAAGGGAATTCCAGGCCTTTGGCGCTGTGCAGGGTCATCAGCTGAACGCTGTCTTCGTGTTCGTCGGCCTGGGTGTCTCCGGCTTCCAGCGAAGCGTGGCCGAGGAACGCCGCCAGTGGTGTCAGCTCTTCGTCTTCTTCGGTGTTCTCGAAGTTGCGCGCGGCGCTGACCAGTTCCTCAAGGTTTTCCACCCGTGCCTGGCCTTTCTCGCCTTTTTCCGCTTCGTGATAGGCGATCAGCCCCGACTGCTCGATGACGGTCTGGGTCATCAGGTGCAGCGGCATCTCCATGCACTTGGCGGCGAGGTTTTCGATCAGCTCGATGAACGCACCCAGCGCCCCGGCGGCGCGACCGGTCAGGCCTTTATTGGCCACCAGTTGGCGCATCGCTTCCCACATCGACACATCGCTGTGGCGTGCGTGGTCGCGGATCGCTTCGACGGTTTTTTCGCCAATGCCACGGGCCGGTACGTTGATCACCCGTTCCAGCGCGGCATCGTTGCCGCGGCCTTCGAGCAAACGCAGGTAGGCCATGGCGTTCTTGATTTCCGCGCGCTCGAAGAAGCGCTGGCCGCCATAGATGCGGTACGGAATGCGTTCGCGCAGCAAGGCTTCTTCCAGAACGCGCGATTGGGCGTTGGAGCGGTACAGAATCGCGATATCGCTCCGGGCCAGGCCGGTTTTCAGCGCGCTTTCGATGGTTTCGACAACGTAACGTGCTTCGTCGTGTTCGTTGAACGCGGCGTACAGATTGATCGCTTCGCCGTCGCCGCCATCGGTCCACAGCTCCTTGCCCAGGCGCCCGGTGTTATTGGCGATCAGGGCGTTGGCCGCTTTCAGGATGCCGGCGGTGGAGCGGTAGTTCTGCTCCAGGCGAATGGTTACCGAATCCGGGAAGTCGGACGAGTACTGATGAATGTTCTCGATTTTCGCGCCACGCCAGCCGTAGATCGACTGGTCGTCGTCACCGACCACCATCAGGCTGTCGCCACCCTTGCCGAGCAGACGCAACCAGGCGTATTGCACGGCGTTGGTGTCCTGGAACTCGTCCACCAGAATGTGCCGGAAGCGCTTCTGATAATGCGCCAGCAGGCCTGGGTGGTCGCGCCACAGGTCGAGAGCGCGCAGCAGCAGTTCGGAGAAGTCGATGACGCCGGCACGCTGGCAGGCCGCCTCGTAGGCTTCGTAAATGCCGCGCATGGTGGCCAGGAACAGATCGCCACTGGCTTGAATATGTTGCGGGCGCAGACCTTCGTCTTTTTGCCCGTTGATGAACCACTGGGCCTGCCGGGCCGGCCAGCGTTGCTCGTCCAGACCCAGCTCGCGGATCACTCGCTTGACCAGTCGTTGCTGGTCGTCGCTGTCGAGAATCTGGAAGGTCTGGCTCAATCCCGCTTCCTGCCAGTGCGCCCGCAGCAAGCGGTGCGCCAGGCCGTGGAAGGTGCCCACCCACATGCCGGCCGGGTTGATACCCAGCAACTGCTCGATGCGGTGACGCATCTCGGCAGCGGCCTTGTTGGTGAACGTCACCGACAGGATGGAGTGGGGCGAGGCGTTTTCGACCTGGATCAACCAAGCGATACGGTGCACCAGCACTCGGGTTTTACCGGAGCCAGCACCGGCCAGGACCAACTGACGGCCAACGGGGGCGGCTACGGCCTGGCGTTGGGCATCGTTGAGGGAGTTCAGCAGAAGGGAGAGATCATCGCGCATCGGGGCATTCTAGGGTGCGCCGCAGGCCCGGGCAAACCGAGCTTTGCATTAGCCGATGAAAGTGCTGCCGATGACGACCGGTCGGTCATCGGCTGAAGGCGTGAGTCCGTGTGGCTCTGCGGGTTTCGGCGTCGTTGCGGGGAGCAAATGTTTCGCTGAAATTATGACCTTGGGCAGTTTGGCAACGGGATCGGCTTGTGTATGCTCCGTGCACGTTTCGGGCGCACGCCCCCCTTATAAGAACAAGAACGTTGCCCATGACCCTCAGCTCCGAACTGTCGGGCCCCTCTGTGGAACCCCGGGTTATCCGCAAGCACTATGCCGTCGAAATGGCGGTGGAGCGCACGCGCCTGCTGTACCAGGGCTCTCTGTTGCCCACCCTGTTCATGTTGATCAATGGTCTGGTCTGCGCCGCTTTGCTCTGGAGCCCGCAGCGCTACTTCGTGGTCAGTGTCTGGCTGGTGTGGTTGCTGTCGCTGGTGGCGTTGCGCGTGATTCAAGTGGCGGCGTTCGATTCGGCGATACCCAATCGCCAGGCCCAGCCGATCTGGTTCCGCATGTTCCTGCTCGGCTCGACCATGACCGGCCTGACCCTGGCTGGCGCTGGCATTGCCCTGGTGCCGGCCGACAACTTCATGCAGCAGGCCTGGGTGTTCGGCCTGATCGGTGCCGCGACATTGTCGGCCAGTGTCGCCTATGCGGTGAGCCTGCCGGCGTTTCTGTCATTTACCTTGCCGTGCCTGCTGCCGGCGATCGGCTATCTGTTCTGGGGCGGCGACGAGCAGGCGCGCGGCTGGGGCTGGCTGGGCCTGATTCTGCTCGGCTCGCTGAGCGTGGTGGCGTGGCAGGTCAATCGCCTGATTGATCGTGGTTTGCTGCGGCGCTTTCAGAATCAGCACCTGATCGAACATCTTCAGCAGACGCAGTCGCGCAGCGAACAACTCAATCAGGAGCTGGCGCGGGAAATTGAGCAACGGCGTTGCGCCGAAGGCCAGTTGCGCGAAGCGCAGGTCGACCTGGAAGACCGCGTCGCTCAGCGCAGCCGCGAGCTGGACGCCGCCAATCAGGCCCTGAGCAAAAGCGAAGCGCGCCTGGCGCTGGCGCTGAAGGCCAGCGAGCTGGGGTTGTGGGACTGGAACCTGCAGACCGACGAGGTTCATCACACGCAGATTCAGGAGCTGTTCGGCCTCGCCCCGGAATACGTCACGGCCATCCTGCGCGACCTTAAGCCACGCCTGCACCCGGAGGATGTGCCGTCGCTCAAGCACGCCTTGGTCGAGCATTTGAAGGGCCGCACCGAGGACTATCAGATCGAATACCGCGTGCGCCACGGCGATGGTCACTGGGTGTGGATCGAAGACCGTGGCCGCGCCGTTGAACGCAGCGAGAGCGGGCAAGTGATCCGCATGGTCGGCACCCGCCGCGACATCAGTGCCAGCAAAAGCCTCGAAGAGCAGCAGCGCCTGGCGGCGACGGTGTTCGAAGCGGCCAGCGAAGGCATTGTGATCCTCGACCCGAACTACGCGCTGATCGCGATCAATCAGGCCTTCAGCCGGGTGACCGGTTACGACATCGACGACATGCTCGGGCGCAATGTCGTCGAGTTGCCGTGCAGCCGCGATGCCCGTCGGCATTACGTCGCGATCCGCCATGCGCTGGAGCAGCATGGCAGTTGGCAAGGTGAACTGGTGGAAACCCGCAAGAACGGCGAGTTGTATCCACAGTGGCTGCAACTCAATGCAGTGCGCGACAGTCGGGGCAACGTCAGTCATATCGTCGGCTTCTTCGCCGATCTCTCGGCGCGGCGCGAATCCGAAGAGCGCATGCGTTACCTGACGCACTACGATGAACTCACCGGACTGGCCAATCGCTCGCTGTTTCGCGAGCGCCTGCACGAAGCCCACCAACGGGTCCGGCAGGGCGGACGGCGCAGTCTGGCGTTGCTGCACATCAATCTGGATCGTTTCAAATTGCTCAACGACAGCCTCGGCCATGAGATCGCTGACCAGTTGCTGCAAAAAATGTCCCGGCGGCTGGTCAATGCCTTGCCGGAAGCGGACACGATTGCGCGGTTGTCCGGTGACGAATTCGCGGTGCTGTTCGACGCTTACGGCAACCTGTCGAGCCTGGCGCGGGTCGCCACGCGGTTGTCGAGCAAGCTGCGTCTGCCGCTGACCGTCGAAGGGCATGAACTGGTGGTCAGCGCCTCGATGGGCATCAGTATGCTGCCGGACAACGCCCGTGAAATTTCCGCGCTGGTCAGTCAGTCGAACATGGCCATGCAGCATGCCAAGCATCTGGGCGGCAATAATTTCCAGTTCTACACCGACAGCCTGCAGGCCAGCACCCTTGAGCGTCTGCAACTGGAGAACCAGTTGCGCAAAGCTATCGAAGACAAGCAACTGAAGGTGTTCTATCAGCCGAAGTTGTGCCTGGCGACAGGTCGGCTGAATGCGGCTGAGGCTCTGGTGCGCTGGGAACATCCGATTCTGGGGCAGGTACCGCCAGGCGATTTCATCGGGCTGGCCGAAGAAACCGGGTTGATCGGCCCCATCGGCGAGTTCGTCTTGCGTCAGGCGTGTTGGCAGGCGTGCGAATGGCAGCGCGAGGGCCTGGAGGCGATCCGCGTGTCGGTGAACCTCTCGGTGCACCAACTGCGTCAGGGCAAACTGGTCAGCCTGGTGCGGCAGGTGTTGGAGGAGACCGGTCTGGCGCCGCATTTTCTCGAGCTGGAATTGACCGAAAGCCAGTTGCTCGACAGCGTTGAACACATCATTGCGACGTTCCAGCAACTGCGGGATCTGGGGGTGAAACTGGCCATCGACGACTTCGGCACCGGGTATTCGTCGTTGAGTTATCTGAAACGGATTCCGGTGGATTACGTGAAGATCGATCAGGCGTTCATTCGCGGCCTGGGCGAGGGCAGTGAGGATGCGGCGATCACCCGCGCGATCATTGCCATGGCCCACGGACTGTCGTTGAAGGTGGTGGCCGAAGGGGTCGAACGGCCGGAGCAACTGACGTTTTTGCGGGCCGAGGGCTGCGACGAGGTGCAGGGCTATCTGATCAGTCGTCCGGTAGAAGCTGCCGCGCTGGCCGGGCTTTTGCGTGAGCAGGCAAAACCGTTTTAAGTGCTACATGCGCGTCATCACGCCCAATACGGGGACATTGAGTTACGCATTGAGCAGGCAAAAAGCCAATTCATGTAGTATAACTACAAGCGTGCTACATCCTTGCCCATAAGAAGAGTCCAGCCCCTTGAATCTGCTGCAACACATCGCCCAGTCACGTCACCTGTTACGCAAGTCGGAGCTCAAGGTCGCCGACCACGTGCTGCTTGACCCTGCGGCCGTGATGCACAGTTCCATGGCCGATCTGGCCCACAGCGTCGGCATCAGTGAACCGACCATCGTGCGCTTCTGTCGCGCCATCGGTTGTTCAGGTTTTCAGGATCTGAAACTGAAACTGGCGCAGAGCCTGGCTGCCGGTGCCAGTTTTGGTCAGTTCGCGATCCATGAGGACGACTCGGTCGCCGACTACAGCCTGAAGATCTTCGACACCACGCTGCACACCCTGATGGAGGTTCGCGAGAAGCTTGATCCGGTGGAGTTGCAGCGCGCGGTGACGCTGATGTCTCAGGCGCAGCGTGTCGAGTTCTATGGCTTTGGTGCGTCCGGCGCGGTGGCGGCGGATGCGCAGCACAAGTTCTTCCGTTTGCTGCTGACGGCGGCGGCGTACTCCGACCCGCACATGCAGGCGATGTCGGCGGTGACGTTGAAGCCGACCGACGTGGCGATCTGCATTTCCCAGTCCGGGCGCTCCAAGGATCTGCTGATCACCGCCAACCTCGTTCGCGAGAGTGGCGCTTCGCTGATCACCCTGTGCCCAAGCCAGACGCCGTTGGCCGAACTGTCGACCGTCAACCTGGCGATTGATGTGCACGAAGACACCGAGATCTACACGCCGCTGACCTCGCGCATTGCGCATCTGGTGGTGATCGACGTGTTGGCGATGGGCGTGGCGATGGCGCGCGGGCCGAGCCTGGTCAATCACCTGAAGAGCGTCAAGCGCAGTCTGCGCAGCTTGCGCTTGTCGCCGAAAGCCGTAAAAGCGCTGGATGACTGAAATCATCTAAGGTCGTTCCGAACTTAATCGCGAGCAGGCTTGCTCCCACAGGGGATCTTCTGTGAACACACATTTTGTGTCACACCGAGATCAAATGTGGAAGCGAGCCTGCTCGCGAAGGCGTCCTCAGAAACACCACAACCCTGCGCAAGTTTCATCGCACTGTCATCCCCGCGCAGCCAAACCGTCATCCCTCACGCCTATCGTGAAACTCCCGTACTCGCCTTGGGAGACTCGAAATGGCTCAGCCCTACGAAGAACGCAACAGCGCCGCGAAAACCCGTCGTCAACAGGAAGACCAGCGCCGCATGGAATTCCGTCGCGCCATCGAAGATCGCTTCGAACTTCGTCAGCTTCAAAGCGAAATCAGCGATTTTCCCGAGGACATTGAAATCAACTACTGGCAGGCCGTACCGGCAGCTTCCCGTCGAAGCGCTCAACCAGCGCGCTGATCTGCACCCGTTCGCTGCGGATAAACGCCAGGAAGGCGTGCGCCACCGGTGACAGCCGTTTGGCCTTGGCTTGCACCAGGCACCAGCTACGGAACAGCGGCAACTCCTCGACCGGCAACTCCACCAGGCCGCCGGTCGCCAACTCCAGGTTCAGGGCGTGGCGCGTCAATAGCGCCAGGCCCAGACCCGCCACCACGCATTCGCGCTGGGCTTCGGCCGAGGCCACTTCCTGAGTCTGGGTGAAGTGCACGCGTTTCTCCTTGAAGTAGTCCTCGCAGGCCATTCGCGTGCCCGAACCCGGTTCGCGGATCAGCAGTGTGTAGGGTTCAAGGTCCTGCAAACGCAGCGGCCCCATATGCGCCAGCGGATGATCCGGGCGCGCCACGGCGACAATCGGGTTGTTCAGAAAGGGCAGAAACTCCAGGCCCATGTCCTGCGGCACCATCGACATGATCACCAGATCGTCGCGGTTGTCCGAGAGGCGGCGGATCACCTGGCCACGGTTGACCACGGTCAGTTGCAGGTTCACTTCCGGGTGCTGGCGCTTGAAGGCGGCGAACAGGTGCGGCACGAAGTATTTGGCGCTGGATTCCACCGCCAGCTTCAGTTGGCCTTGCAGCGAGCCCTGCATGTCCGACAGCTGCATGTCGAGGTTTTCCAGGCGACCGAAGATGTCCCGGCTGGCCCGCTGCAGGGCTTCGGCAGCCTCGGTCATGTAGAGTTTTTTGCCGACATAATCGAATAATGGCTGGCCGATGAGCTCTTCCAGCTGACGAATCTGTAGGCTGACGGCCGGTTGTGTGAGCGACATTTCTTCAGCCGCACGGCTGTAAGAACGCAAATCACACACTTCGTTGAAGATCTGCAACTGGCGTAATGTCATACGCATCAAGGACTTACGCATTTCTTATAGGCTCTGACGGCAGGCTGATGGTTTAACTATAAGTCTTTGCTTATGCCTGACCCAATTTTTATTCATTTTTGTTAATCCCTTGTGAGCGCTAGTGTGGGGCTGCGACTGAATTGAAACATTTGGTCACGCGTCGACCTGGGTCTAGCAGGTCGTGGTGCCACCGGCTCAAGGGAACCTCCAAGTGATAACAAAGATCCTGATCGCCAACCGTGGTGAGATTGCCGTAAGAATCGTGCGAGCCTGCGCCGAAATGGGCATTCGCTCGGTTGCGATTTTTTCCGACGCCGACCGCCATGCCTTGCATGTGAAGCGTGCGGACGAAGCCCACAGCATCGGTGCCGAGCCACTGGCCGGTTACCTGAACCCGCGCAAGCTGGTGAACCTGGCGGTGGAAACCGGTTGCGATGCATTGCACCCCGGTTACGGCTTCCTCTCGGAAAATGCCGAGTTGGCAGACATCTGTGCCGAACGCGGGATTAAATTCATCGGCCCGTCGGCAGAAGTCATTCGCCGCATGGGCGACAAGACCGAAGCCCGGCGCAGCATGATCAAGGCCGGCGTACCGGTCACCCCGGGCACCGAAGGCAACGTGGCCGACATCAATGAAGCCTTGGCCGAGGGCGACCGCATCGGTTACCCGGTCATGCTCAAGGCCACCTCCGGTGGTGGCGGGCGCGGCATCCGTCGCTGCAACAGCCGCGAAGAACTCGAACAGAATTTCCCTCGGGTGATTTCCGAAGCGACCAAGGCCTTCGGTTCGGCGGAAGTGTTCCTGGAAAAATGCATCGTTAATCCGAAGCACATCGAAGCGCAGATCCTCGGCGACAGCTTCGGCAACGTCGTGCACCTGTTCGAGCGTGACTGCTCGATCCAGCGCCGCAACCAGAAGCTGATCGAGATCGCCCCGAGCCCGCAACTGACCCCGGAACAGCGCGCCTACATCGGCGACCTGTCGGTGCGCGCAGCCAAGGCTGTGGGCTACGAGAACGCTGGCACCGTGGAGTTCCTGCTCGCCGAGGGCGAGGTGTACTTCATGGAGATGAACACCCGGGTGCAGGTGGAACACACCATCACCGAAGAAATCACCGGGATCGACATCGTTCGTGAGCAGATCCGCATCGCCTCCGGCCTGCCGCTGTCAGTGAAGCAGGAAGACATCCAGCACCGTGGCTTCGCGCTGCAGTTCCGGATCAACGCCGAAGACCCGAAGAACAACTTCCTGCCGAGCTTCGGCAAGATCACTCGCTACTACGCTCCCGGCGGCCCCGGCGTGCGCACCGACACGGCGATCTACACCGGCTACACCATTCCGCCGTTCTACGACTCGATGTGCCTGAAACTGGTGGTCTGGGCGCTGACCTGGGAAGAGGCGATGGACCGTGGCCTGCGCGCCCTCGACGACATGCGTCTGCAAGGGGTGAAGACCACCGCCGCGTATTACCAGGAAATCCTGCGCAATCCGGAATTCCGTAGCGGCCAGTTCAATACCAGCTTCGTTGAAAGCCATCCTGAACTGACCAACTACTCGATCAAGCGCAAACCCGAAGAGCTGGCCCTGGCCATCGCCGCCGCCATCGCCGCCCACGCAGGCCTATAAATGCAGCTGCGAGCTGCAGCGACAAGCTTCAAGTGAGAGCGACTCGGCTTTTTCTTGCAGCTCGTAGCTTGAAGCTTGCCGCTATGAGGAGATACCAATGACTAAGAAGATCTTCGTTACCGACACCATCCTGCGCGACGCTCACCAATCGCTGCTCGCCACCCGCATGCGCACCGAAGACATGCTGCCGATCTGCGACAAGCTCGACAAAGTCGGCTACTGGTCGCTGGAATGCTGGGGCGGTGCGACGTTCGACGCCTGCGTACGTTTTCTGAAAGAAGACCCGTGGGAACGCCTGCGCCAACTGCGCTCCGCGCTGCCCAATACCCGTCTGCAAATGCTTCTGCGCGGGCAGAACCTGCTGGGCTACCGCCACTACAGCGACGATGTGGTCAAAGCCTTCGTCGCCAAGGCCGCAGTCAATGGCATCGACGTGTTCCGCATCTTCGATGCGATGAACGACGTGCGTAACCTGCGCGTGGCGATCGAGGCGGTGAAGGCTGCCGGCAAACATGCGCAAGGCACCATCGCCTACACCACCAGCCCGGTGCACACCATCGACGCGTTCGTGGCGCAAGCCAAGCAGATGGAGGCCATGGGTTGCGACTCGGTGGCAATCAAGGACATGGCCGGCCTGCTGACGCCGTACGCCACCGGCGAACTGGTCCGCGCGTTGAAAGCCGAGCAGTCGCTGCCGGTGTTCATCCACTCCCACGACACGGCCGGCCTCGCCGCAATGTGCCAGCTCAAGGCGATCGAAAACGGCGCCGACCACATCGACACCGCGATCTCCAGCTTTGCCTCGGGCACCAGCCACCCAGGCACCGAGTCAATGGTTGCTGCGCTCAAGGGCACCGAGTACGACACCGGTCTGAACCTCGAATTGCTGCAAGAGATCGGCCTGTACTTCTACGCCGTGCGCAAGAAGTACCACCAGTTCGAAAGCGAATTCACCGCCGTCGACACTCGCGTGCAAGTCAACCAGGTGCCGGGCGGGATGATCTCCAACCTCGCCAACCAGTTGAAAGAACAGGGTGCTCTCAACCGCATGGCCGAAGTGCTGGCGGAAATCCCGCGGGTGCGTGAAGACCTCGGCTTCCCGCCACTGGTGACCCCGACCTCGCAGATCGTCGGCACCCAGGCGTTCTTCAACGTGTTGGCCGGCGAGCGTTACAAGACCATCACTAACGAAGTGAAGCTTTACCTGCAAGGCGGCTACGGCAAGGCGCCGGGCGTGGTCAACGAACAGCTGCGTCGTCAGGCTATCGGCAGTGAAGAGGTGATCGACGTACGTCCGGCCGATCTGCTCAAGCCGGAAATGACCAAGCTGCGGGCCGACATCGGCGCGCTGGCGAAGTCCGAAGAAGACGTGCTGACTTTCGCCATGTTCCCGGACATCGGGCGCAAGTTCCTCGAAGAGCGTGCCGCCGGCACCCTCGTTCCGGAAGTGCTGTTGCCGATTCCTGAGGCCGGTGGTGTGGCGAAGGCTGGCGGCGAAGGCGTGCCGACCGAGTTCGTCATCGACGTCCACGGCGAGACTTACCGCGTCGACATCACCGGCGTCGGGGTGAAGGCCGAAGGCAAGCGTCACTTCTACCTGTCCATCGACGGCATGCCGGAAGAAGTGGTGTTCGAACCGCTCAACGAATTTGTCAGCGGCGGTAGCAGCAAACGCAAGCAGGCGTCGGCACCGGGCCACGTCAGCACCACCATGCCGGGCAACATCGTCGATGTGCTGGTCAAGGAAGGCGATACCGTCAAGGCCGGCCAGGCCGTACTGATCACCGAAGCGATGAAGATGGAGACCGAAGTGCAGGCCGCCGTTGCCGGCAAGGTGACCGCCATCCACGTTGCCAAGGGCGACCGCGTCAACCCGGGCGAAATCCTGATCGAGATCGAAGGCTGAGATAACGGCCACGATCAAACGCTTTAAACCTCGGGGGGGCATGGTGCTCCCCTTTTTTTTGCCTGAACACAACGCTCACCTGTAGGGCGGCCGCAGACTGCAAACCTTTGACTTTGATTTTTTAAACCAGATTAAAAGACCGCAGCCTGTGGCAGCACTACCGATCGAGTTTTAGAACGCCATACGCCATTGACCGACGACGCCGTGAGTGCGGCTGTCGGTACCCATTTCACCGGTGACGCCTACGCCCAGCGTGTGGTTGGCGGAAAGCCCGAGGTCGAGGCCGGCATCCACGGACAGGCTGTTACGATCCAGCGCCGCACCGGCAATATCAAAGCGTTTGCCGCCCTTGACCAGTTGTTGGCGGGTATCGTTTTCGATCTCGCCAAAGGTGTGTTTCCAGCCGGTGCTCAGGCGCGGTGTCAGACGCATGCCGTTGTCGAGGATGCTGGTTTTGGCAACGCGAACTCCGAAGGTGCTACTGAGGTTGGCGCGCGTCTGGCCGAAGACTCTCAGCGCCGCATCGCCACCCTTTTCGCTATAGCTGTCGCGTTGGTAGCGTTGAAAACCGAGGCCGGCGAACGGCTCGAGCGTCACGTTGTTGCGGCCAAGATTGAAACCCAGTTCGGCAAAGGCTTGCTGGGTATTGACGTCGTAGGCGCCTTTGAGGCGATCACTGAAATCATTGAACGCCACGCGTCGTTTGCTGCTGCCGGCATGGCTTGCGTAGGTGGCGCCCAGGCGCAGAGCCATCGGTCCGTCCTGACGCACGGCATAAGCACCGAGGTGCCAGCTGTCGAGGTCGCCGTCGTATTGACGGGCGTCGAGTTTTGTCTGGGATTTCCCGCCGATCAATCCGACGTGCCATTGCTCATCGAGACGCCAGTCAGCACCGATGACCAGGCCTTGGGTCGCGTGCTTCAGGGCGCTGTCAGCGTCATGATCAACCTTGCCGCCATGGCCGAGCGCCTGAACCCAGACTCTGCCGGTATCAGCCGCGCCAGCGGCCTGGCGCGGCGAACTGGCGGAGCCATGGGTTGTGCCCGAGCGGGTGTTCAGCTGGTGCATGGCCGAGAGCATGCTTTTGCTCACGGGAGTGAGGCTGCTGAGTGTCGCCTTGGCGAGGTTGGCGTTGCTGCTGCCGGCGAGCTGTTCAATGGCGATCGGGGCGGACGCGCGGGTGCTACTCACGAGCGCTTGCACGGCGGTGTTGAGGGTTGCCGTCATCGGCGTATCAACGCTGCGCGCCAACGCCTGGCCACTGGCGGACTCCGCCAGTCGTTCGAGTGCCAGATCGTTGCGTTTGTACGTTAACGCTACGGCAGTGTCAGTGTACGAAAGCGTTGGCGTCAGGAAGGCCAGGTTAGTGCTGACCCGGCCGAATTCGCCTTCGATTTTTCCTGCAAACAGAATGGGGTGAGTGGCACTGTTGGCGTAGTCGCCGGGGGCGGCAAAAACCTGAACGCTGGCATTTGCCAGCGTTGCTGTGCCTTCTACCAGAACGGGGGTCGAAAACTGGTCAGCCGTCACTCCGTAGGAGTAAGTCGCGGTTTCGGTGAATTCCAGGTTGCCTTTGACGATTGGCGAACCGATTTCGGTATTGGCGACCAGTGCGCCTTGGACATATAAGTTGGAGACTTTGCCGTTCCCGCCGTACACGGCGGATTCGTCGACATAGGCATCGCCTTCAATCGAGCCGTTGTTCATCAGGCTGGCACCGGCCTGGACCTCGGCCGATCCCTGGAACTCATCGTGCAATTGCCATTTCCCTCGCGCGACACGTAGACCGGCAAAATTTGCGGTTGCCCCGATCTCTCCGCCTTCGGAAGCGTTCAGCAGTAATCCGTTCTTGCCTGCGCCGCCGTCGAGCCGGCCCTCCCATCGGGCGCCGTTGTTGATAACAAGCAAGTCGTCCGCCTCACCGAGTTGCAACGAAACACCTTCAACGTTTTCAATTGCTTGCGAGATAAACGAGATCTGAGTGGTGTAGGCATTCTGAAATTCGTCGAACGAATCGTCATCCAGCTCTGCTATCTCTGTTTCTCCAGTCTCAGGCTCGGGGAATTCGAGAAACTCATAGAAGGCGTCATCGAACTCGACAACCGCTTTGGCCGCTTCGACCACTGGCAATCGCGTTATCGCGTCTTCACGCGGCTCATTGATGGCTGGACGGGTATGCTCCATCGGGCCGATAAAATCCGGAATCTCAAAGAGATCGACGAAGGGCTCCGGTTGTTCGATGGCTGCATCAGGCAGGGCGGGGGCAACCTTTTTGGGGAGCCTTTTACGTGTTTTGGTTCCTTCTGCAGCGGTGACAACAGGTTCTTCTGCCTGTTGAGCGACGGAGCTCTCCACGCAGCAAACGGTCAGTGCAATCGCTAACGCCAGATGTTTCGGTTTGAATGTGTGTTGAACGGGCATCAAGTACGGCCTCTTTTGACAGGAGGCCAAACTCTAGGGAGATACCGCAAACTTCGATGTCGGCTGCTTCCCACGGAATTGCAGGGGACATCGGATCATTCTGTAGAAATTCACCGCCTGAGTCGGAACCGTTGTTTTTACGCGGTTCTGCCGATCCCTTTTCCTACAAGTAAACGGGACGACGCCTGCTAGCAAATATCAAAAACTCATTTGCCACTGCCCGATCAAACCGTGGTTGCGACTGTTGTTGCCCAACTCGCCGCGGTACCCCAGCCCCAGCGTATGCCGCGCAGAGACGCCCACGTCGAGGCCGGCTTCGAGCAGCAGGCTGTCGCGATCCAGTGCGCTGCCATCGACATTAAACGCAGTGCCGCCGGTCACGAACGCCTGACGCGTCGAACTGCTGACATCGCCGTACGTGTGCTTCCAGCCGAGAGCCATGCGTGGGGTCACGCTCATGCCGTTGTCCAGGCTGCTCAGGTGCGCCAGACGCAGACCGAGGCTGCTGCTGAAGTTGTCCTGGCTCTGGCTGTCGACCTGCAGCGCGGCGGCGCCGCCCTTTTCCTTGTAGCTGTCGCGGTGGTAGCGCTGGTAGCCGAGGCTGGCATACGGTTCGGCGCTGAGGCGACCGCTGCCCATGGCGTAACCGAGTTCGGCGAAGGCTTGCTGGCTGTCGGCGTCGTAGTCGCCTTTGGGCCGGTCGCTGAAACCGTTGAAGGCGATGGTGCGTTTGCTTTCGCCCTGATGGCCGCTGTAGGCCGCCCCCAGACGCAGCGACATCGGGCCATTTTGATGCAATGCATATACACCGGCGTGCCAGCTCTCGACGTTGCCGTCGACGCCGGTCGCGTCCAGATCGGTTTTCGAATAACCGCCCAGTACACCCAGGCGCCACGCCGGATTCAGCGACCAGTCGGCGCCGAGCACGCTGCCCTTGGTGCGTTGTTCGAGACCACTGCTGCCCTGTTCGCCGTCAAGCTTGCCGTAGCCACCGATGCCTTGCAGCCAGAGTCGGCCGCGAGCGTTCGGGTCATTCAGGTTGCGCGCCTCGGACGGCACGCCGTTGGCCGCCAGCACCGGCGTGTCGCGTTGATCGAGGCTGACCAGCAGTCCCGGGCTGCCGCCCATCTGCTGCAGCGCCGAGAGCATGCTGTTGCCGACCTGACTGCTGGCGCCAAGTGTGGCGCTGGTCAGGTTGGCGTTGCTGGTGCCGGCCAGTTGCTCGACGGCCGCGCTGGCGGTGCTTTGCGTGGTGTTGAGCAAGGCGTTGTACAGCGCCGTTTGCGTGCCCAGCGAGGCCAGGCTGTTGGCGGCGTTGCGGCCGTTGCCGGTGGCGGCGAATTCGCTGAATGCCACGTCGTTGCGGGTGTACGTCAGATCGACCTGCGTCGGCGTGTAGGCGAGGGTCGGCGTCAGGAACGCATAGTCGCTGGTGACCTGGCCGAAACGGCCGTTGACCTGCGCCGCTTGCAGCACGGTGTAATGATTCTGCCACGGCCAGGTGCCGCTGCCGGGATTGACCGCCAGTGTTGCACCGTTCAGGTTGGCCGTGCCGCCGACCTGCACCGGCGCACTGCTGCCGTCGGCGTTGACGCCGTAGGCGAGGGTGGCGTCGCTGCCCAGGTTCAAGTCATGCACGATGGTTGCGCGGCCGAGCCGGGTGTCAGTACGCAGGGTGCCGTTGACGGTGAGGCTGCCGACCGAGCCGCCCCCGGCATACACACCGCCGGTATCGACGGTCAGATTGCCGGCAATGCCGCCCTGGTTGATCAGCGTCGCGCCATTGCGCACTGCACCGCCGTCGCTGAAGTCATCATGGCCGGTCAGCGTCCACGCGCCTTGCCTGACCTCCAGCCACTCGAAGTTGCGACTGCTGCCGAAGTTGCCACCCGCCGGGTCATCCATCACCACCCGGTCATAACCGCTGCCACCGTCGACCACGCCGATGAAGCGGCTGCCGCTGCGCAAGGTCAGGTTGTCATTGCCGCCGCCCAGATCCAGCGCCAGGCCATTGCTGCCGCTGAAGGTGCCGCCGTTGATGACGTTGTCGGCGAACTCGCCGACAAACTTCACACCGAAACCGGCGAGGCCCTGGATGCTGCCGAAGTTTTCCAGTGTGGTTGCCGCCAGCCCGGAACCGCCGCTGCCGTCGTCCACCAAAATCGCGCTGTTGGCGCCACTGATCAGCGCGCCGCTGGCATTGAGGATGTAACCGCCGCCCAGTGCGATGCCTTCACTGCCATTGGCGAAACCGCCCTTGTCCACGCCGCCGGCGCCGACGCCTTGGAGGGTGCCGTAGTTTTCGATGTGGGCGATCTTGTCGATGTCCACACCGTCGCCGTCACCATTGGCTTGCAGCCCGGAATAGGCCCCGGTGATGGTGCCGTGGTTGATCACTGTGCCATCGCCGTCGGAGCCGAAGCCCGAGCCATTGCGCCCGCTGATCTGCCCGTAGTTGATCAGCGTCGCGCCAAGGTCGGTGGTGATGCCGTGACGGCCACCGGAAATCACCCCGTAGTTGGTGATGCTGACACCGTTGGCGGAATCAATGTCGATGCCGTCGAACTTCTCGTCGGCGTTGTGCGAATCCCCGGTGGAGATCTCGCCGTAGTTGCTGATGGTCGCATGGGCGCCGGTTTTCATGCCGTCGCTGGCATCGCCGCGGATCAATCCGCCCGCGCGGTTGATAATGGTGGTTGTTACCCCTTCGCTGCGCAGGGCATCAAGGTCCAGGCCCTGGCCGGTGGTCGAGCGAATGATGCCGCTGTTGTCGATCAGCAGGCTGCCGCTGACGAAGTTGCTGTCGACACGCAAGGCGTCGTTGGCGCCGAGAATCTGCCCGCCGCTGCGGTTGTATATCTGATAGTTGCGCGCCCGGGTCAGGTCGCCGCTGCTGTCGATTGCGCGGCCACCCGTGGAGATGATTTTGCCCGCATTGTCGATCACCACGCCGACCCCGCTGGTGCTGTCTTTCAGGCTCACGGCCTTGCCGCTGTTGGTGATGCTGCCCGGCGCCGAAATCGTCAGCGTGTCACTGCCGCCGAGAGTCTGCGATGCCGTGGTGGCGGTGTCGATCTGCACGGTTTTGCCGTGAGCAGTGGTGGCCGAGATCAGCAGGGCGATGGTGAGGGACAGACGCTGAGGCGGGAACGGCATGGTCGGACGGCCTTTTTGTTATAAGCGGGTCGTCCTGTATAGCGAAGGGTTTTTACAGAATGATGTCGGTGACTGATCTGCATTATTTTGCATTCGGATGGTGGTAATAAGGATTTAATCTGCAATTTGTTGCAGATTTAGGGAGAGCTGTCAGGCTTTGAATGCACTATATTGCATCTGGTATGAAGGAAAGCTCTGCTGAAATGCATTTCAATGCAGGTGGGAAGGCATGTACAACCTGACATTACAGATATTCACGGCGGGTAAATGGCAAGACGCGATGATTCTGAGCTTCGACGATCCTGAAAAGGGTTTCGAGAGTCGCTGCAGTTTTGGTTACGAGACGGCCTACCTTGCTGAAAATATTGAAGCCATGGGCTCTCCGTTTTCCAGGGCGGTGAGTGCGTTGTACCCACTGGATTGGGACGGCCATCGTTCCAAAACGCCGGCATTTGTGCACGACATTGCCCCCGCAGGGGCCGCCAAACGCTTTTTACTTGAGCGTCTAGGTCGAGAAAAACCGGCGAACATCAGCGCCGATCTATATCTGCTCGGTCGCAGTACTCCAGCCCCCATCGGCAATATGCGCATAAAAGAGTCGGCCGAGGCTGTCGATGAGCGCAAGCCAATCGGATTCAAGCGTGAGGATGTCGTCCACCGTGACAACCGTTTCCTCGAATATGCCTATGAGCTGGGTGCGGCAATCGGTGGAGCTACAGGCGCGGGTGGTGAGGCACCGAAGCTTTTATTGGCCGAGAACAAGGCTGGTCTCCTGTACCCCGATGCCGTATTGGATGACGACAAAGTCAGACAACATTGGTTTGTGAAATTTGCCAGAAACAGAGGCGGTTTGACCGATCAAGACATCCTGCGAAGCGAATTCCATTACTACAAGGCGCTTCAGAAACTCGGCATCGAAACGATCGCAGCCGAAGGCTTGGCACTGGAAGAAGCGAACAAGCCAAGTTTGTGGATGCAGCGTTTTGATCGCAAGGTAAGGGACGGTGATGTAAGCCGCTTGGCTGTGGAGTCGATTTACTCGTTGGCTCAAGTGACGACGCCGGGAAGTGCGATGAACCATATGGAGGTTATCCGCATGCTCGCCGGGCTTTGGCGCCAAGCAGGGCAGGCCAGTCAGATACCCGCTCTTGTGACGGACTACTTACGTCGGGATCTGATCAACAAGATTCTTGGTAACTCGGATAACCATGGTCGCAACACCGCGATCATTCGTCAGGCAAACACATTTCGTTTGGCGCCGATTTATGACCTGGCCCCGATGGTCATGGATGACGAAGGCGTGACCCGTACGACCAAATGGCCTAGAGATCTGGAGAGGGCTGGAGACGTGGATTGGCGTGGAGTGTGCCGTGCGTTGGCGGATATTGCTGAACCCAATGACCCATTGGCAGCGCTATGTGATGCGCCAGCGCTTTTCGAACGATTGCGCGAAGATGCCCAACGTCTGGCGGCACTGCCCGACATACTGACGGCGAGTGGTTTGCCCGACAGAACCATGAACCACCCAGGCATTCATCTGAAAAATCTGGAGCAACGCTTGAAAGAGTGGGATCTGCAATGACCATGACGGTTGCCGAGCGCACTGTGCTCATCGAAAGCATTCAAGAGGCGCTGGCCCAGGGGACGCTGGAGATCGGTGAGGCCGTTCGCCGTTTGCGCGTGGAAGTGACCGGTCTGCATCAGACCCAGTTTGCGAAGATGTGCAAAATATCGGTGCGTACGCTGGTTCATATCGAACACGGTGAGGGCAATCAGACACTTAAATCGTTGAATGCAGTGTTTCGTCCGTTTGGACTGAAAATGGGCGTTGTGCGGGTGCGCCGAGAGATCAATTAAAACCCGACGCTGCCCGCAATGTTCCGATCGCCCTAGCTGCGACGCACGTAAGCCTTGCCGTAGTGCCGTTCCATCCGCGCCTGAATCAGCTCCAGCCCGATCGACATCAGCCAGTAAATGATCGCTGCGGTCGTCAGCATTTCGATGTAGCGGTAGCTTGAGCGCCCATAGGATTGCGCCAGAAACATCACTTCCCAGACCCCCATCACCGAAATCAGTGACGAGTCCTTGAGCATCGAGATGAATTGGTTGGTCGTGGGCGGAATGATCGTGCGCATGGCTTGCGGCAGGGTGATCCGCCAGAAAATCACCGTCTCGCGCATCCCCAATGCCAGCGACGCTTCGCGCTGGCCGTGATCGACCCCGAGGATGCCGGCGCGGAAGATTTCGCTCAGATAGGCGCCGTAGTTCAGCGACAAGGCGATGATGCCGGCCACAATCGCGCCGGGCACGATACCCAGTTGCGGCAAGCCCAGGTAGATCAGCAGGATCTGGATGAGCAGTGGCGTGCCGCGAAAGAACGAGGTGTAAAAACTGGCGATGCCGAACGCCACGGCGCTTTTCGACAGGCGTGCCAGTGCCGTGATGAAGCCCAGCAGCGACGAGGCGATGATCGAGCACAGACAGAGGAACAGCGTCAGCGCCGCCCCTTGCAGAAAACCGTTGGGCGCCAGGTGCAGGCCGACCAGATTGGGCAGTTTGTCGAGGATGATCGAGAACTTCAGGTCGAAGCTCAGGAAGAACCCGGCGAACAGGCAGAACAGCGCTGCCCAGGTCAGGTACAGCCGCGTACGGAAACCGAACATGCGTTGCAGGCGTGATTCAGCCACCGGTTGCGGTGGCTGTGGAGGTGTCGGGAAAGCAGTCATTGGCTGATATCGGCGCCGATCCATTTTTGCGACAGTTGGCTCAGGGTGCCGTCCTGTTTCAGTTGCGCGAAGACCTCGCGAACTTTGGCATCCCATTGCGCGTCACCCTTTTCGATGGCCACCGAATTCGGCTCCGAGTACAGCGCCGGACCCGCCAGCTTGAAGCGTTTGTCTTGGTTCAGGCGCGGCTGTGCGGTGACGAGGTTGGTGAGAATCGCATCCAGGCGCACGCCGGCGCCCAGCCCCAAGTCCTGGAAGGCGACGTTATCGGTGTCGTACGGCGCGATCTGCACATCGTCGAACGGGTACTGCAACTGCGTGTCTTCGGCGCCTTCGATCACCAGGTTCTTGTTCAGATAGCTTTCGTAGCTGGACGCGCTGGTGAGGCCGACCTTTTTGCCACTCAGGTCCTTGGCGTCGTGGATGCGCTCATCCTTGGCATTGACCACGATCACCGCTGGCGAAGCGTAGTACTCGACGGGGAAATCGAACACTTCGGCGCGGGCCTTGCTCGGCGTCATCGAGCAGATGCAGATATCGTAGCGCCCGCTCCAGCGGCCGGCGGCAATGACGTCCCAGGACGGCGTTTCGAGTCGCAACTTGACCCCCAGTTTTTCCGCCACAGCCTTGGCGACATCCACGTCGAAGCCGTCGAGTTGGTTCTGGTCATTGAGGAACGAGAACGGTGGATAGCTTTCCATCAGCACGCCGACCAGCTCTTTCTTTTGCTCGATACGGTCCAGCGTTGTGCCACCAACGGCTTGCGTGGAGGCGGCCAGAATCGTCAGGCCCAGGGCCAGTAGCGGTTGAAATTTCACAGTCGATCCCTGAGCAAAAAAGAGGTTGTTATTAACCGGATGGTGCGTATTAAATAGTTATAAGAACGACTCCGATAGTGAGTTATTTTCATAAGCATATGAGTGAAAAGCATATGGGCGCAGCAAGCACGATTATTCTCGATGGCGGCATGGGCCGTGAGTTGCAGCGCGCCGGTGCGCCATTTCGTCAGCCGGAGTGGTCGGCGCTGGCGTTGAGCGAGGCGCCTCAAGCGGTCGAAGCGGTGCATGCCGCTTATATCGCCAGTGGCGCCAATGTGATTACCACCAACAGTTACGCCGTGGTGCCGTTCCATATTGGCGAAGAACGCTTCGCCGCTGAAGGGCAGGCGCTGGCCGCGTTGGCCGGTGAGCTGGCGCAACGTGCGGTGCAAGCCTCGGGGAAATCCGTGCGGGTGGCCGGCTCATTGCCACCGCTGTTTGGCTCGTATCGGCCGGATCTGTTCAACGCCGACCGAGTGACCGAGTTGCTGGCGCCATTGGTCAATGGCCTGGCACCGCACGTGGATCTGTGGCTGGCGGAAACCCAGAGTTCGCTGGCCGAGGCGCGAGCGATCCATGCGGGGTTGCCGAAGGACGGCAAAGCGTTCTGGCTGTCGTTCACCTTGCAGGATGAAGACACCGATGAAGTGCCTCGTCTGCGTTCCGGTGAGCCTGTGGCCGAAGCGGCCGCGGTGGCGGCTGAGTTGGGCGTCGAGACGTTGTTGTTCAATTGCAGTCAGCCGGAAGTGATCGGTGCCGCGATTGATGCGGCGCGCGCCACCTTCGAGCGTCTGGGGGTGAAGATTCACATTGGTGCGTATGCCAATGCGTTTCCGCCGCAGCCAAAAGAGGCAACCGCCAATGACGGACTTGATCCGTTGCGCGATGACCTGGATCCACCGGGTTACTTGCACTGGGCGATTGACTGGCAGCAGCGTGGCGCCAGCCATTTGGGCGGTTGCTGCGGGATCGGCCCGGAGCACATTGCGGTGCTTGCGCAAAAGCTGGGCTGACAGCCGATCAAAAGATCGCAGCCTGCGTGGGATTCAAATGCACGCCTGCAGGCGCTGTCGCGGGCTGCGATCTTTTGTTTTCAAGCAATCAGGAACGGCATTCCACCAAGCCTTTTACCTGCCCGTCTGGCGTCTGATTTTCATCCGCCAGCCACTGCTCGAACCCTGCCGCGATCGCCGGCCACTCTCCATCCAGAATCGAATACCACGCGGTGTCGCGGTTGTGGCCCTTGACCACCATGTGCTGGCGGAACACGCCTTCGAAGCTGAAGCCCAGGCGCTCGGCAGCGTATCTGGAGCGGGCGTTGCTGTTGTTGCACTTCCATTCGAGGCGGCGATAACCCAGCTCGAAGGAATACTTGGCCAGCAGGAAAACCGCCTCGGTGCTTTTCGGTGAGCGCTGCATCGGCGCACCGAAGGTGACGTGACCGATTTCGATGCGGCCCTGGGCCGGGACGATCGACATCAGGCTGAGGAGGCCTTGCACCTGACTGCTGGCGCGATCAACGACGCTGAAGAAGTACGGATCGCTGGCGGCCGCGTGGTTGTTCAGCCATGCGTCGAACGCTGTGCGCTCCGGGAATGGGCCGTAGGGTAAATAATCCCAGAGTTTGGGGTCGGCACCGGGGCCTTCGAGGGCGGCGAACAGTTGGTCACCGTGGCGCGCCGGGTCCAGTCTTTCCAGGCGAATGAAGCGGCCCTCGAGCAGGGTGGCGGTGGGGGCGGGGACGCCTTTCCAGTCAGCGAGTGAAGCGGTCATGCGTGCGTCTCCTTAAAGGGCTTTGCGAAACTGGATGAAGCCCGGGCGTTCGGCGATGCGCTCGTAGAGCTGGATCGCGGTGGCGTTGGTTTCATGGGTCAGCCAGTGGACTTTGCAGCAACCGTCGGCCTTGGCCGTGGCGTAGACGTGTTCGATCAGCAGACGACCGACGCCGGTGCCGCGGACTTGCGGCACCACCAGCAAGTCCTGCAGGTAGCAGGAGTTTTCGATGCTCCAGTTCGAACGATGATAAATGTAATGCACCATGCCCACCGCCTTGCCGTCGGCCCAGGCCAATGCCGCGTGGGTGAGTTCGCCCGGGTCGAGAAAGCGCTGCCAGGTGCTTTGCGTCACCGTGTCCGGCAGTTCGGTGTTGTAGAACCTCAGGTAAGCCTGCCACAGCGGCAGCCACGCGGCGTGATCGCCAGCGGTGACGGGGCGTATCTCGATCTGACTCATGGTGATTTCCTTAGCGCATCAGTTGGGCGAGGGTTTGGTCGTTGACTTCGGGACTGGCGGCCAGGCCTTCGCGCACGCCGGCGATATCGTCAGCGCTGCGGTTCTGGCTGAGCTTGCGCTTGCCTTCGAGGCGGTCGACGGGAATGGCAAAACCGACGATGGCCTTGAGCATGCCGTCGATGTAATCGGCCGGCGCGTCGGCCACCGACCAGGGTTGTGCGCGGCCAGCCTCATGGCGGTCGGTGAGGGTGCTGACGATGTCGAGCAGGCGTCCGCCGTCGCTGAAGGTTTCGGCGCGGCCGTAGGCGTGCACGGCGACATAATTCCAGGTCGGCACGACTTTGCCGTGTTCGGCCTTGCTCGGGTAGAAGCCCGGGCTCACGTAAGCATCTGCGCCGGCAAAGATCAGCATGGCCTCGGCACCGTCGCGCAGGTCTTTCCACTGGGGATTGGCTTTGGCCAGGTGTCCGTACAGCGTACCGAACTCACCCTGTTCGCGATGCAGCAGCACCGGTACATGGCTGGCTTGCAGGCCGTTGGCGCCGTGGCTCACCAGGATGGCGAGGCGGCTGGCGAGGATCAGTTCGTGCAGTTGCGACAGCTCGTCGATGGCAAAGGCTTTGGGCGTGTACATGGCGAGATTTTCCTTGGCGAATGCCAGCATCGTAGGCAGGCTATTGGACTGTTGTAAGAGCCATTACCGGCCAATTTCACAGGTCCATTGCCATGTCCGTTTCGCCGCCGCTGTCCATGCCATTCAATCCTGCCGGTATCGAGCTGGATCGCCGCCAGGGCTTGAGCCGTCAGCTCTACCAGGCCCTGCGTCTGCGGGTACTCGATGGCCGGCTGGCCAGCGGCACGCGTTTGCCGGCGAGCCGGGATCTGGCGTCAGCACTGGGGATTTCCCGCAACAGTGTGGTGCGGGCCTACGATCAGCTGTATGCCGAAGGCTTTATTGAAGGACGAGTCGGCGACGGTACCTACGTGGCGCAACTGGCTCAGTCGCTGAGCTCGGCAAAAAAACTATCCACAAAAGTATCCACAGGGTTGTCAACAGGCTTACCCACAGCCTTATCCACAAATTGGCTGGATTTGCCTGTGGTTTCATCCAGTAAAGTTATCCACAGCGCGACATTTTCGCGCCTCGAAAAGAACCATTTACCGCGTCCGCCCAGTGGTCCGCCGCGTGCATTTCGCGTGGGTGTGCCGGCGTTCGATCTGTTTCCCTTCGAGGTCTGGGCCAAGCTGAACGCGGCTTTCTGGCGCAAACCGGATCTTCAGCAGCTGTGCTACGGCGACCCGGCCGGCGATGCGCGTTTGCGCGGGATGATTGCCGCTTATTTGCGCAGCTCCCGTGGCATGCAGTGTTCGGCTGAACAAATTGTGATCACCAGTGGCGCCCAGCAGGGCATCAGTCTTTGTGCACAGTTGCTGGTAGAGCCGGGCGATGGTGTCGCGATCGAGAATCCCGGCTATCGCGCGGCGGGTCATGCGTTCGCTGTGGCCGGGGCGCAATTGCATGGCGTGGCGGTGGACAGTGAGGGCATCGACTGTGCGGCGATGGCCGGGCTCAGCGATTGTCGCGTGGCTTACGTGACGCCCTCCCATCAATACCCGACCGGCGTAGTGATGAGCCTGGCGAGGCGTCTGGAGTTGCTGGCGTGGGCCGAACGCAACCAGGGCTGGATCGTCGAGGATGACTATGACGGCGAGTACCGTTACACCGGCGCGCCTTTGGCGCCCTTGGCAGCACTCGATCGTCAGGGCCGCGTGTTGTACGTCGGTACCTTTGGCAAAGTCGCATTTCCGGCGTTGCGCCTTGGTTATCTGGTCTTGCCTCCCGGGCTGGTGGACGCGTTCTCGCAACGCCGGGCGGTGGATGTCCGGCATTCCGAGGTGAGTACTCAAGCGGTGATGGCCGAATTCATGGCCGCCGGGCATTTCCAGCGACACATCCGGCGCATGCGCCGCGCCGCGCTCAACCGCCGCAATACGCTGCTCAATGGCTGGCCGTCGGGCATTCCCGGGGTGGGTGCGCTGCCGGCGGTCTCGGCCGGGCTGCACCTGACGGTGGCGGTGGAGAGCATCGCGCGCGAGCAGCAGTTGGTCGAGCAGGCGGCACGCGCGGATGTGGAGATCAACGGTTTGAGCAGCTATTGGTTGCCCGACTCGACGACGCCAGCCGATCGCCGCGCCGGTCTGGTGCTGGGCTTCGCCGCCGTTCCGGAGCCGGCCATCAGAGCGGCACTGATGCGCCTGCGCCAGGCGTGGCTGGGGTGAAAAACAGGCTTTGCGCCAGCGGGTTGCTGATTTCGCTGCGGTAGATTGCGATCAGGTCCTGAGTGCTGTTGCCTTGCCGATAGAACGCGCCTCCCAGCCGTCGTTGCCGGACGGTTTTCATGTGTGCCGCGGTGAAGCGGCCAACCGCGTCAGCGCCTTTCGCGTAATGGAAATGCGCGTACCACAACACCTTGCCGGCTTTTGCATCGCGCACTTCATATTCATCCAGAAAGTCTTTGGCTCGCCCTTTGAGCCGGCGGCGTTTGACGGTTTGCGTGATCTTCACTTCGTTTTTGTGCCGGAGCCATTCCACGCGGGCCGCGGTCGGCGGTTGTTGTTTGATCATCTGAATACGCGCATTCGTACCCTTTGCGTACAGGGCTGTCGCGGCTTCGCTCAGGGCGTGACCGAGGGCTTGCGTCGGCCGCTTTGAGTCGACGGTCTGATTGCTGGCCGTCAGCGCCTCGTCGATCGCTTCGCCGGCATTGCGTAAACGGGCGGCGTGCTGATGGTAGATTTCTTCGATCTCCACCGGAATGCGTTGCGCCCGATTGATGAGCGCCTCGGTACGTCGCCGGAACAGCGCCAGTCCGTCGATCAGGGCCTGACCGGCCTCGACGCTTTTCGCAAGATTGGGCGTGGTTCTGGCTGGCGTCGGTTTCGGCGAAAGGTGTTCGACCCACTCGCCGGGGGATTTCTCATGGAAGGTCGCGATGACCCCCGTCAGCTCGCCTCGTACTGCCACCAGGTGAGCGGAATCTGCCTCTGTGCTGGTCACCGGTTCGCCGACGAGGGTGCCCTTGAATCTGGTTTTGATGATCTTGCGGCTCCATGAGACCGTCGGTTTCGACGGGTCAGGTATTGGCTCCAGCAAATGTTTGTTGCGCAGCAGGTCGGCCAGTCGTTCGTCCGTGCGCACCTTGAACTCAAGCGTGCGCGCACGCACGTGGTTCAGCCGGTCGTTGTCGAGCTGCTCAGGGAATTCGGCGGCAAAATCGACGAAGCGCTGATCGACCGAAGCAAATTGCTCGGAAAGATTGCTCAGGGTTTCGGTCCGCTCGCGCAGGTTGGTCAGGCTTTCGTCGCTGGTCAGATTCAGTGAACTCTGAATATTCAGGGCGGCGTCTTCGATCAGGGCTTCGAGCATCTGCCGGGCGTCGGCGTGAATCGCTGACGTGCCGGGTCGGACGCAGATTTCCTGGCCGAGACTGATCTGCAACAACTTCATGTTGTCCAGATTGTAATCGGGCACGCCCTTGCGATATTTGCTGACCCGCTCGACACCCTCTTTGCCGAGCCGTTGCAATTCTTCGAGCCGCGACTCGACCGCTTCCATTTTCTCGATGATGCCTTGGGTCTGTCCGGTCATGCGTTCGCAGGCCAGGATAAACGCCGAAGATTCGGTGTCGGGGTTGGCGGCCATCATGTCCATCGTTGACTTGACGCTGACTTGATAGGTCGCGGAGTGTTCGTTGAGCCACTCCAGTATCAGGAATATCTGCATTTCCAGACGTTGAATCATCAGCCCGCGAAAGGCCGGCTCGGGCTCTATCAGCTCCAGGGCCTTGAGCTTCTCGATCATGGCCCCGTACTCCCGACTTTGCGCGTCGAGGACATCAAGGTATGGCTGGCGTTGCCCCTCACGGGCCTCAGGCAATGCTTCTTGCAGCGCGGCGCGCGCGGCCAGGAGACGGGTACGTTTGTCCGGCATGGTCAGGTCGAACGCTTCGATTTCCGTGTTCAGTGCCTTGGCTTGCGCCTGCCGTCTTTCCCGGGCTTCTCGCTGGCGCCTGCTCAGGCCGCCACCGCGCAGGCGCAAGCGCAGGTCGATGATCCATTGGCCATTGACGGTGCGGGCCAGCACCGGACCGGCGCGAGGTGGTTGCTGGCGCGAGTCGATCAACTGAATGTCTTCGTTGTCGTTGATCTGCACTTCAAACCAGCGCTGGCCGACGGGCGCGTACCATTTCGTACCGTGGGCATACAGCGATCTGTATGGCCCTGAGCTGTGGGGCGTGCCGAGGTCTTCGGGCCGGGTGACTTTGAAACGGTCGAGCAAGGATGCCAGCGCTGTCGGTGAGCGTTTCAAAGCCGCAGGGGTGTTGAGTGAAGTCTCACGGGGGGGCAGAGGATCGTCGTCAATCACATCCGGCAAACGCTGCGGTTTGAGCGCTTGCGGGACGGGTTTCGGGACTTGCGTGGGTTCTTCCGGTGCGCTGATAGATTGCGTCTGGGGCTTGTCGCCGACCGCCGCGCGATGGGCCAGCACCATCCCCAGCGCGAGGAGAATATCGGCCAGTGCCGACCAGGCGACCTCGCCGGATGCTTGATTGGCGACGTCGCTGACTTCCTGCAGGTCGTCCATGATTTGCCAGATCCATGCTGCCGTTCCGACACTGCGCCCAAGAAACGGCAGCGCCGCATTGAACAGCATCCAGCCACCCTGCTTGAGCGTGGCCCAGCGTGCTTCTGCGTCGGAGACCGACTGACGATCCGCCTGGGTGATAAGCGCCTGGACGTTACTGGCGTACAGGGTCTCCAGTGCATCGTTTTCGATAAGCGTGGTGCCCAGTTCGACGGGGCGTGACATGTCCAGGGGCGTCACCGGATTGACCAGCAACTGCGGAATTGTCCACACCGAAGGCAGTCTGGCGGTGAACACAAACTGGCTGTAATTGAACCGTACATCGTCCGGCAGCCAGGCCAGCACCGACTCGCGCAGATGTTGCGAATGCTGGATCGCATACAACAGGTTGGCGTGGCCGGGGTATTGGAGCAGTGCCGTTTCAAACAATGGCCGATACAACACGCAGGGGCCTGAACCGGCCACGCGCGGGCCGATGACGAACATGTTCTGCACGGTGTCCGCCCTTGAACTGCTGCGGTGGGCAACGAATGCCAATGGCCGGATGACAATGTCCAGTCCATCGACCCGACGCTCGCCGGCAGTGCTGCCGAGGGCGGCGAGTACATAGCGGTAACCCTGCTCGTCGATACCGGCCTTGCCAAGAATTTTGTTTTGCAACGCCAGCAGCGGCAGTTCGATGCACAGCTGGCGGGTGTAGAGCGCTTGCAGGGTATGCGCCTGCGCAATGTCATCGACCAGCCGCGCTTTCAGGTACGCCGGGTAGGTCCTGCCGATGTCGACGGTGCTGACCAGGTTTTCCAGGTAAGCCACGCTCATCCACGCCGGCAATGCGCTGCCGTCCCTGGCGCTCACGGTCTTGTTGCCCAATGGCAGGCCCGCCAGGTTCTGCAGGGCCAGTTCGAGGAGCGACAGGGTCCGGGTCTGCGTATTGCCCGGCAGAACGAATGTGCCCCAGACCACCACGCTGGTGATGCTGACCTGGATGTCATCAATGCTCACATCAGCCGCTGTGGGATGGTCCTTGAGCATTGCCCGGCTCAGGGCATCGCGGGTGAAGGTCTGCAGGCTGTCCACTTCACTCTGAAAGGTTTTGCCATTGTTGGCATGCTGCACCGTGGTCAGGTCCAGCAGATGCCGGCTGTAGCTGGACTGATCGGCGGGGGATGCGGTGTTCAGCCACGAGGGCAACAACGGTTGCAGGCGTTCCATATGCGGTTTGAGGCGTGGCGTGGGTTGCTGATGATTGCCCGCAGTACCGGCGTGTGGGTAGAGGTTGTATTCGGTCGAGCCATCGAAGAAGTTGATCTGCCCCAGCGCATCGGCCTCCAGCGCAATCAGGCTGCAGGCCTGATGATCGAAAAAATTGCCGTCGGGCTCGAACAGCCGCCACTTGAGCTCGGCACTGGTGCTGTTGCGCCCGAAACGGCGCGGCAGGGTGTCGGCGAACTCATCCAGCGAATCGAAGCGCTGAAATCCATTGATCACCGAGTAGCTGATGATCAGGCTGCGTTCTGCCGCGGTACCGATCAACACGGCTGTGTCGAGCCGGGCCATGTACCCGCGCTCAGCCTCGGCACTGTAGTCGAGGTCGATCAGGCAGGTGCGTGTCTTGTAGGGATCGCCGGGCAGCCGCTGGCGTTTGTCCGGCTGCTGGAAAACCCTGTGCGCCATGGCCTGCAGGTCGGCATCCCAGCCAAGGCTGGCGTCGACGTTCCACAGGTTGCGCAAGGCATCCGACAATTGCAGCCAGCGCGGCTGTCCGGGGCTGGTGAATTCGTCCCAGTATTCGACCTGTTGTTCTTTGTAGGCGATGAACAGCAGCGGGGCCAGTTCGTTGAGCAGGGCGCCGATGGCATCGATCTTTACCGGCAACTGGAGTGACACGGGGACGCCAGGCTGCAAGGTGAGAAAGTGCTCGCCCTCGAGATACGTCACCGTGGTTCCGGACAGGCCGAGCCGTACCAGCACATCGGTGAGCGATTCGCTGTGACTGGCGCCCGCGATCACCTGGTCGTCGGCGATGAGCCAGGAGGGGGTCACCACCATCGCCAGTTGCGGGTCGATGTCCAGCGTCGGGTACAGTGCTTTCAGCGCGGGTTGCAACGCCCGGGTCGCAACTTCGCACGGCGACGGGCCGGTCACCAGTTGCGTTATCACTTCAACGGCGCTGGGTAAGGAGGGTTCGGTCATGGGCAAGTCCTGCTCTGTTTGGGGCGCCCGGCATGGGCGGCGAGTCAGCGCAAGATAAAAGGCCCGTCGCAACGGTGTGCGGTACATAAAGCTTGCGGGCAAAAAAAAGACCCGCAAGGGCGGGTCTCCGTCAGCAACGTTGTGTCAGGTGCCGGACTTGATCTTCGTCCATGCCCGGGTGCGTGCCCGTTCGGCGTCGCGCGGCAGTGGTTGCAGGGTGTACAGCGTGTTCATGGCGGCGTCGGTCGGGTACAGATTGGGGTTGTTGCGAATGGCCGGATCGACCTGTTCGGTGGCGTCCTTGTTCGGGTTCGGGTAACCGACAAAATCGCTGACCGGCGCAATCACTTGCGGCTGCAACAGGTAGTTGATGAAGGTGTAGGCGTCCTCGGTGTTCTTCGCTCCCTTGGGAATGGCGAGCATGTCGAACCAGATCGGTGCACCTTCCTTCGGCAGGCGCATGTCGACCACCACGCCGTTCTTCGCTTCCTTCGCCCGGTTGGCCGCTTGCGAGAAGCTGCCGGAATAACCGACGGCGACGCAGATGTCACCGTTGGCGATATCGGCCATGTACTTGGACGAGTGGAAGTAGGTCACGTAGGGCCGGATCTTCATCAGCAAGGCTTCGGCTTTTGCATAGTCGGCCGGGTTCTTGCTGTTCGGATCAAGACCCAGGTGTTGCAGGGCCAGCGGCAGAATCTCCGACGGCGAGTCGAGCAGGGCGACGCCGCACTGCTTGAGTTTGCTGATGTTGTCTTCCTTGAAAATCAGGTCCCAGCTGTCCACCGGCGCGTTGTCGCCCAGCGCAGCTTTGACCTTGGCCGGGTTGAAGCCGATCAGGATGGTGCCGTACATGTAAGGCACGGCAAACTTATTGCCCGGATCGTTGGCTTCGATCAGCTTCATCAATTTCGGATCGAGGTGATTCCAGTTCGGCAGTTTGCTGCGATCCAGCGGCTGGAATACGCCGGCCTCGATCTGCTTGGCGAGGAACACGTTGGACGGCACCACCACGTCGTAGCCGGAGTTACCGGTCAGCAGCTTGGCTTCCAGCGCTTCGTTGGTGTCGAAGATGTCGTAGACCAGTTTGGTCTGGGCGTTCTGCGTCTTGAAGTCTTCCAGGGCCTTGGGCGTGATGTAGTCGAACCAGTTGTAGACGCGCAAGGTGCGTTCTTCAGCGTGGGCTGCGCTGCTCAGCAGCGCCGTGCACAGGGCTGGCGCGATGAAATGCTTGAGTCGGTTCATTGTTCAAACCCTTCCAGCACGTTCACCGCGTTGATGCCGATTTCTTCCACCGCGTAACCGCCCTCCATGACGAACAGGGTTGGTTTGCCGAGGGCGGCGATGCGTTTGCCCATCGCCAGGTAATCCGGGCTGTCGAGTTTGAATTGCGAGATCGGGTCGTCCTTGAAGGTATCGACGCCCAGCGAGACCACAATGATGTCGGCGCCGTAGCGGTCGATCTCGTTGCAGGCCTGGTCCAGTGCCGCGCTCCACACGTCCCAGCCGGAACCGGCGGGCAGCGGGTAATTGAAGTTGAAGCCAACACCTGCGCCTTCGCCGCGTTCATCGTCGTAGCCGAGGAAGAACGGAAACTCGGCTTCCGGGTGGCCGTGAATCGAAGTGAACAGCACGTCGCTGCGCTCATAGAAAATCGACTGGGTGCCGTTACCGTGGTGGTAGTCGACGTCGAGGATCGCGACCTTTTTGTGCCCCTGGTCGAGGAACGCCTGAGCGGCGATGGCCGCGTTGTTGAGGTAGCAATAACCGCCCATCAAGTCGCTGGCAGCGTGGTGTCCCGGTGGACGGCACAGGGCGAAGGCACTGCGTGCACCGCGCTGGATTTCCGCCTGGGCCGTCAGCGCCACTTGTGCTGCGCTGTAGGCTGCTTGCCAGGTGCCCGCGGTGATCGGTGCGCCGCCATCGAAGCTGTAATAGCCGAGCTGGCCGTGCAGGCTGGTCGGTTTGATCTGCCGCAGCGTGCGCGCCGGCCAGGTGTAGGGCAGCAGATCGCCGTCGGTGTTGAATTCAGTCCAGCGCTCCCATGCGCCTTTGAAGAAGTCGAGGTAATCGCGGCTGTGGATGCGTGCGATCGGCTCCAGGCCAAAGTCCTTCGGCGCCTCGACCGGGCCAAGGTGCTGGTTCTGCACCCGTTGCAACACGTGGTCAGCGCGCGAGGGCATTTCGAAGCATGGCTTGAGCTGGCCGTCGATGAGTTCACAGCGACCATGGTGCAGGTGGTGATCGTCCGAGTAGATCGTCAGCATTTGTTGTTCTCCGCAGGGCTGGTTCGGTGGCCTCCAGTGTTGCGGCGCGCGGCGAATCGGAGAACGGCAGAAAAGGCCAAAAGGGGATCGTTATGGCCAAAAGGTCTGACCGCAATTCGCCCCTTGCTGATGCAGGTTTGCACCTGTCATGGGCAGGAAATAAAACATCCTTGTGGGAGTGAGCCTGCAGGGGGGGCTCAGTGGGGTCTGAACTGGCTGGGCGCGACACCGCTCCAGCGCACGAACGCATGGCGGAAACTGGCGGTCTCGCTGAAACCCAGCGTCTCGGCGATGCGGTAGATCGGCAACTGATCCTCACACAACATCTGCTTGGCGCGCTCGAAACGCAGCTCATCCAGCAACTCCTGATAACTGCTGCCCATGTCCTTGAGGTGGCGGCGCAGGGTGCGTGGCGAACACTTCATCTGGTGGGCCAGGCCTTCCAGTCCCGGCGCGGCATTCAGCTGGGTGCTGAGCAAGTGGCGGATGCGCCCCAGCCACGCCTGACGCCCGGTGAATTCAAGGTTCTGCTTGCGGCAACGTTCAGCCATCGCCTGATGGGTGATGACGTCGGCCAGCGGCAGTGGTTGCTCGAGCCAGCGGCGGTCGAACGCAAAGGCGTTGTCCTTGGCAGCGAAGTGCAGCGCACTGGCGAAGTGTTCGGCATAACTGTCGCGATAGTCCGGCGCATCATGCTCGAATCGCGTGGCCAGCAGCGGTAGTGGATGTCCGAGCAGGTCGTCGCAAATCACCTTCAGCGACACCAGGCAGAACTCGGCATTGAACACCGCCATCGCCGGGCTCTCGCGATAATCGGCGGCGACGAACCAGACCCGCTCGCCATCCTCTTCCAGACTCAGTTCAAAAAGTGTTCCCAGCAGCGCCGGATAACGGATCGCCAGACGCAAAGCGTCACCGAAGGTGGCACAGGTCAGCAGTGCGTAACCGAGGATGCCGTAGCAGGACACGTGCATGCGCCGGCCCAGTTCGAGGCCGATGTCATGCTTGAGGGCCACGGCGTTGGCGCAGACCTGCATTTCCTGATTGGTGGTGATGCGCGTGTCGGCGCGGGCCAGATCCGCCGCACTGATGCCGCTGCCCGTGAGCAGGGCGTCACTGGACAGGCCCTGATCCTTGAAGGTGTTGAGCACCAGCGAGACGGCGTTGAGGGTGGTGAGGTGGGAGTGCAGCATAGGATCTTCCAGCCTTGGGGATGGCTGGAGCGCAGCAAGTTGCATGCCGGACAACGATCAAAATGCAGGAGTGAGCCTGCTCGCGATAGCGGTCTGTCGGTTGCCCCAGGGTTTACTGACAGACCGCTATCGCGAGCAGGCTCACTCCTACAGGGTATTGCGTTGTGTCAGATCAGTTCGCCACACAGGTCGAGTTCGATCAGACGCCGCACTTCAGCCGTTTCCAGACCGGCACCGAGCAGCGCCTGCAACTTGCCGAACGCCGCCTCGCGGGTCATGCCGCCACCGGACAACACGCCCACGCCACGCAAGCGGCTGCCGGCCTCGTAAACGTCCAGCTCGACGCCGCCTTCATGGCACTGCGTGACCGCGACCACCACCACACCGTTATCCCGCGCACGGCCGAGGCTGGCGAGGAACTCGGCGTTGTCGCTCGGACCGGTGCCGCTGCCGTAGCACTCCAGCACCAGGCCCTGGATGCCGCCGTCGAGCAGGCCGTCGACAATCCCGGCGCTGATGCCGGGGAACAGCGGCAGCACCGCGACATTCGCCAGTTGTCTGGGCTGGTTGTAGTTCAGCGCTGCGGGGATCGCCGTAGCTTTCACGCCGCCACCCTGACGTTCCAGGCGCTTGAACGGATGCCGGCCGAAGCTGCGTACTTTCGCGCAGCGGGTCGGGGCCAGCAGTTCGCCGTGGAAGTACAGGTGCACGCCTGGCGCCAGGCCCTGGCCGAGGGCGACCAGCGCGCCACTGAGGTTTTCCCAGGCGTCGCTGTCAGTGACGCCCGCCGGCAGCATGGAGCCGGTGAAGCACACGCGTGCGTGGAGGCCGAGCAACTGGAAACTCATCGCGGCGGCGCTGTAGGCCAGGGTGTCGGTGCCGTGCAGGATCAGCACGCTGTCGCAGCCTTGCACGTCCACGGCATCGACCACCGCTTCACGCAGTTGCTGCCAATAGGCCGGGGTCATGTTGGCGCTGTCGATCAGCGGCGACATTTCCCGGAAGCGCCACTGCGGCACCACCAGCTCGGGTTGGCTGTGCAGGTAGTCGCGCATGCGGGCTTCGAAACCGGACGCCGGAGCCAGGCCGTTGGCACTGGCCTGCATGCCGATGGTGCCGCCGGTGTAGAGCACCATGACGTGTTGAGCGGCGGGGTAGGTCGACGAATTCATGGGGATTCTCCGAAAGGATGAGGTCCTTGTGGGAGCGAGCCGGCTCGCGAAGGGGGCATCCCATTCAACATTAATGTTGACTGATCAACCGCTATCGCGAGCAGGCTCGCGCCTACAAGTTATTGCATCACAATAACTGACGGGCGCAGGGGATGCGCCCGTCATTCACCTGTCAGCGTTGCGCTGCAGGCACGCCTTGCGGCTCGACGTCGGTCTTGCCGGCGGCTGGCGCGTCGGTCGGCCAGGCTTTCAGGTCCAGATCCAGATCGGCAAATTTGCTGGAGTCGAACACGGGCTGCTTGACGCCGGCGCGGCGCTGCTCGTCGTAGTCGCGCATCACGCGCATGCCGACCTTGAACAGCATGGCCAGGGCCATCAGGTTGACGAAGGCCAGGCAGGTCATGGTGATGTCGGCGAAGGCGAACACGGTCGACAGGTCCTGCATCGAACCCCATACCACCAGCGCCAGGACCAGACCGCGGAAAATCATCAGTGCGGCGCGGTTGCGGGTAAGGAACTGCAGGCTGTTCTCGCCCAGGTAGTAGTTGTAGAGGATGCAGGTGAAGACGAACAGCGACAGCGCGACGCTGACGAAGATGCGGCCCCAGTCACCGACCACGGCGGCCAGCGAGTTCTGGGTCAGGACGATGCCGTCACCTTCGAAGCCCGGGGTGTAGAAGCCCGACAACAGGATCAGCAGCGCGGTGCAGGTGCAGATCACGAAAGTGTCGAGGAACACGCTGAAGGCCTGAACCACGCCCTGAGCGCCCGGGTGCTTGACGGAGGCCACTGCGGCGACGTTCGGCGCACTGCCCAGGCCCGCTTCGTTGGCGAACACGCCACGCTTCACGCCCATGACGATGGCGCTGCCCAGCAGGCCGCCGAAGGCCGGGTCGAGACCGAAGGCGCTCTTGAAGATGGTTTCCAGCATGGCTGGTACGTGTTCGATCTGGGTGCCGATCACGTACAGGGTCACGCCGATGTAGGCCAGGGTCTTGACCGGTACCAGCAGGTCAGACACTGCGGCGATACGCTTGATGCCGCCGATGAAGGTGATGGCCAGCAGCACCGCCAGGACGATACCGGTTTGGCGTGGGTCGAAGGCAAAGGCGTTCTGCAGCGAATGGGTCACGGTGTAGGACTGCAGGCCAATGAAGGCGAAGCCGTAGGTGACCAGTAGCAGGATCGAGAACACTACCGCCATGCCTTTCAGCTTGAGGCCATGCTGGATGTAGTAGGCCGGGCCGCCGCGGTACAGGCCGTCGCCATCGGCGCGCTTGTACACCTGAGCCAGGGTGCATTCGAAGAAGCTGCTGGACATGCCGACCAGTGCGGTCACCCACATCCAGAACACCGCACCCGGACCACCGAGGGTCACGGCGATGCCGACACCGGCGATGTTGCCTGCACCGACACGGCCGGCAAGGCTGAGCATCAGGGCCTGGAACGAGCTGAGTTGCCCGCCGCTGCTTTTCAGGCTGTCGCGGAACACCGCGAACATGTGGAAGAAGTGCCGCAGTTGAACGAAACGCGAGCGAATCGTGAAGTAACTACCGAGCCCGACAATGAGCACGATCAGTACTTTCCCTGAGAGGAAGTCGTTAATGACTTCGAGCATGGATTTTTCCTCGCTGTTTTTTGTGTGAGCAAATGCTGGACGGTCGGAAACATCGTGTTACGCCGGTGTGCACGCGGCACGACAGGAGAGGCGATGGTTTCGTCCCGGAGCTATTTCGCGGGTTTGTTATTAGTTCGGGTTTCGCATGGGTTATGGCCTCGTTACCGACGACCGCTCACGCGAAGAGGGGCGGCACTATACCGATCAGTGCGGCGCCCGTCTGCACGGTTGTGGTGCAAGCGACGAAACGAAGCTTTGAAACACCCGGCGTTACCGGCGCCGGGCTTTTGTAGGCGTGAGCCTGCTCGCGATGCAGACGCTGCGGTTTTGCAGGCTCACCGCGTAATCGTTCATCGCGAGCAGGCTCACTCCTACAGAAGACATTTGTCCTTTCCAACAGTTAAAAAAAAGGGCTTGGAGACAAATCCCCAAGCCCTCAAAAGGTGAGAGGTGTCTAGTCCCTCGACCTGGTGAGCGGTGCTACACGTAACGCGTCGGCTCAGGCTTTGAGCGGAACCAGACGCGGAGCAATCATGTTTTCCGGGCGCAGGATGTCGGCGAGACTGGCTTCGTCGAGCAGACCTTCTTCGCGCACCAGTTCCAGCACGCCGCGGCCGCTTTCAAGGGCGATACGGGCGATGCGGGTGGCGTTTTTGTAGCCGATGTACGGGTTCAGCGCGGTGACCAGACCGATCGAGTGCTCGACCAGTTCGCGGCAGCGGGCTTCGTTGGCGGTGATGCCGACGATGCAGTGCTCGCGCAGCATGTCCATGGCGCGTTGCAGCAGGCGGATCGAGTCGAAGATCTTGAAAGCGATCAAAGGCTCCATCACGTTCAGCTGCAGTTGGCCGCCTTCGGCTGCCATGGTCAGCGCCAGATCGTTACCGATGACCTGGAAGGCCACCTGGTTAACGGCTTCCGGAATCACCGGGTTGACCTTGCCGGGCATGATCGAGCTGCCTGGCTGACGCGCTGGCAGGTTGATTTCGTTGATGCCGGTGCGCGGGCCGCTGGACAGCAGGCGCAGGTCGTTGCAGATCTTCGACAGCTTGACCGCAGTGCGCTTGAGCATGCCGGAGAACAGCACGAAGGCGCCCATGTCGGAAGTCGCTTCGATCAGGTCGGCCGCCGGTACCACCGGTTGACCGCTGATCAGGGCCAGACGCTGTACCGCCAGCGCTTGATAACGCGGGTCGGCGTTGATGCCGGTACCGATCGCGGTGCCGCCCAGGTTCACTTCAGTCAGCAGTTCCGGGGCCAGCGTCTTCAGACGGGCCAGGTCTTCACCCATGGTGGTGGCGAAGGCACGGAATTCCTGGCCGAGGGTCATCGGCACGGCGTCTTGCAGCTGGGTACGGCCCATTTTCAGGACGTGATCGAACTCTTTGCCCTTGGCCGCGAACGCCTGGATCAGGCTGTCGAGGCTGGCCAGCAGGGTGTCGTGACCCAGCAGCAGGCCCAGACGTATTGCGGTCGGGTAAGCGTCGTTGGTCGACTGCGCCATGTTGACGTCGTCGTTCGGGTGCAGGTACTGGTACTCGCCTTTCTGGTGACCCATTGCTTCGAGCGCAATGTTGGCGATCACTTCGTTGGCGTTCATGTTGGTGGAGGTACCGGCGCCACCTTGAATCATGTCGACCACGAACTCTTCGTGGAAATCACCGCGGATCAATCGGGCACAGGCTTCGCTGATGGCAGCGTGCTTGGCTTCGCTCAGGTGACCCAACTCGCGGTTGGCGTCAGCGGCGGCCTGTTTGACCATCGCCAGACCGACAACCAGTTTCGGGTAATGCGAAATCGGAACGCCGGAGAGACGGAAGTTGTTCACCGCTCGCAGGGTCTGGATGCCGTAATACGCTTGAGCCGGTACTTCGAGGGCGCCAAGCAGGTCGTTTTCTGTGCGGAAAGATGCAGCGGAGGACATGATAGAAATCATCTCGATATGGACCCGGTCTGTGCCGGAACGCTGCGAATGCTAGGCTTGTGGGAATTTTTGGGCCAATGCTGTTCAGCACTGCCCTATGCACATTCGGCATAATGCCCGTGTGACGCCGCGTGCGCGGCAGACGTGTGACCCGTTTTGGTGCGTGTCCGGGAGGACGTGATGAATCTGGAAAGCAAATGGCTCGAAGACTTCAGTGCTCTGGCCGCCACCCGCAGCTTCTCGCAGGCGGCCGAACGGCGCTTCGTGACGCAACCGGCATTTAGTCGGCGGATCCGCAGCCTTGAAGCTGCATTGGGGCTGACGCTGGTCAATCGCTCGCGCACGCCGGTCGAACTGACGGCGGCGGGGCAGTTGTTTCTGGTGACCGCGCGCACTGTGGTCGAGCAACTCGGTGAAGTGCTGCGCCACCTGCATCATCTGGAAGGCGGGCAGGGCGAAGTGATGCAAGTCGCGGCCGCGCACTCGCTGGCGCTGGGCTTCTTCCCGCGCTGGATCGCGCAACTGCGCAACGAAGGTTTGAACATCGCCACACGGCTGGTTGCGACCAACGTCGGCGACGCGGTGCATGCGCTGCGCGAAGGTGGCTGCGATTTGATGCTGGCGTTCTACGACCCGGACGCGGCGATGCAGATGGACCCGGAGATTTTCCCGTCGCTGCACCTGGGCCAGACCGAGATGCTGCCGGTGTGTGCGGCGGATGCCGAGGGCAAGCCGCTGTTCGATCTGGAAGGCGACGCCAGCGTACCGTTGCTGGCTTACAGCGCCGGGGCATTTCTCGGGCGGTCGGTGAACGGCTTGCTGCGTCAGCGTCAGCTGCGTTTCACCACGATCTACGAAACGGCCATGGCCGACAGCCTGAAAAGCATGGCGCTAGAGGGGCTGGGTATCGCCTGGGTGCCGCAACTGAGTGTGCGCGCCGAACTGGCTCGCGGCGAACTGGTGGTCTGCGGCGGCCCGCAATGGCATGTGCCGCTGGAGATCCGCTTATACCGCTGCGCGCTGGTGCGCAAAGCCAACGTGCGCCTGCTGTGGCGCAAGCTTGAAGGCGGCGCTGCCCAAAACTCTTGAACCCACCCGCAGCCCCTGTGGGAGCGAGCTTGCTCGCGAAAGCGCTGTACCAGACAACATCAATGTTGCCTGACACTCCCTCTTCGCGAGCAAGCTCGCTCCCACAAGGGATTTGTGGTGTTTGTCGGCTGACCTTCAGGTCAATAAAACCGGGCTTTTGCGGTAGATGACAGATGGTCGCGAAGGGGGCTGTTTATTGCTTTCTTTGCGGTATACTGCGCGGCCTTCGGCCGGTACGTCCGGCCATTTTTCGTACAATCAAGCCACGCAATCTGCGTGGCTTGTTGTTTTTGACGCGCCTGCGGGCGCCCAGAGAGAAGAGGCGCGACGATGAGTGCACTGGTTGGCGTGATCATGGGCTCCAAGTCCGATTGGTCCACCCTTAGCCACACCGCCGATATGCTGGAAAAGCTCGGCATCCCGTACGAGGTCAAGGTGGTTTCTGCCCACCGCACCCCGGATCTGCTGTTCCAGTACGCCGAAGAGGCCGAAGGCCGCGGCATTGAGGTGATCATCGCCGGTGCCGGGGGCGCAGCTCACCTGCCAGGCATGTGTGCGGCCAAGACCCACCTGCCGGTGCTGGGCGTACCCGTGCAATCGGCCATGCTCTCGGGCGTCGATTCGCTGCTGTCGATCGTACAGATGCCCGCGGGCATTCCGGTCGCCACCCTGGCCATCGGCAAGGCTGGCGCGATCAACGCCGCGCTGCTCTCGGCGAGCATCCTCGGTGCCAAGCATCCACAGTTCCACGCGGTACTGAAAACCTTCCGTGCCGAGCAGACAGACAGCGTCCTGGACAATCCAGACCCACGTATTGCCTGAGGTTGTTGAGATGAAGATCGGTGTAATCGGTGGCGGCCAGTTGGGTCGCATGTTGGCGCTGGCGGGCACTCCGCTGGGCATGAACTTCGCTTTCCTCGACCCAGCGCCGGACGCCTGTGCGGCCGCACTGGGCGAACACCTGCGGGCCGATTACGGCGATCAGGATCATCTGCGGCAACTGGCCGACGAAGTCGATCTGGTGACCTTCGAGTTCGAAAGCGTCCCGGCGGAAACCGTGGCGTTCCTCTCGCAGTTCGTCCCGGTGTACCCGAGCGCCGAAGCCCTGCGCATCGCTCGCGACCGCTGGTTCGAGAAGAGCATGTTCAAGGACCTGGGGATCCCGACCCCGGCCTTCGCCGACATTCAATCGCAAGCCGACCTGGAGGCCGCCGTGGCTTCCATCGGTCTGCCGGCCGTGCTGAAAACCCGCACCCTGGGTTACGACGGCAAGGGTCAGAAAGTCCTGCGCACGCCGCAAGACGTGGTCGGTACCTTTGCCGAGCTGGGCAGCGTTGCCTGCCTGCTGGAAGGCTTCGTGCCGTTCACCGGTGAAGTCTCGCTGATCGCCGTGCGTGCCCGCGATGGTGAAACGAAGTTCTACCCGCTGGTGCACAACACCCACGACAGCGGCATCCTCAAGCTGTCGGTGGCCAGTACCGATCACCCGTTGCAGGCCCTGGCCGAAGACTACTCCAGCCGCGTCCTCAAGCAGCTCGACTATGTGGGCGTGATGGCGTTCGAGTTCTTTGAAGTCGACGGTGGCCTCAAGGCCAACGAAATCGCCCCGCGCGTGCACAACTCCGGGCACTGGACCACCGAAGGCGCCGAGTGCAGCCAGTTCGAAAACCACCTGCGCGCCGTGGCCGGCTTGCCGCTGGGTTCGACGGCCAAGGTCGGCGAGAGCGCGATGCTCAACTTCATCGGCGTGGTGCCGCCGGTGGAGAAAGTCATCGCCATCGAAGATTGCCATCTGCATCACTACGGCAAAGCCTTCAAGGCCGGGCGAAAGGTCGGTCACGCCAACCTGCGCTGCGCCGACATGGCCACGCTGCAGGCGCAGATCGTCAAGGTCGAAGCGCTGATCGCCGAGTAACGACAGTTTCATCTGGCAGCGGCGGAACCATTCAGGGGCCGCCGTTCTCTGATGGCAGGATGCCAAAGTCTGACTAGGCTTCGCATATCTACTATTCAGAGGGAAATGCCATGGGAATTATCGGAACCATCTTTATCGGCTTGATCGTCGGCCTGCTGGCACGCTTCCTGAAACCGGGCGATGACAGCATGGGCTGGATCATGACCATCCTGCTCGGTATCGGCGGTTCGCTGGCAGCCACTTATGGCGGCCAGGCTCTGGGCATCTATCAGGCCGGTCAAGGCGCAGGTTTCATCGGCGCGCTGGTCGGCGCGATCGTGTTGCTGGTGATCTACGGTCTGATCAGAAAGAACTGATCCAAAGCGACAAAGTCCTCTCCGCCAGCGCGGCGGGGAGGGCTAGAATGCTCGGCGATTCAATGTACCTTCCTTTCTTGACCGAGCACCTTCATGCGCCGTCTTCTGTTGACTCTCCTTATTCTGGGCAGTGGTTTGGCCCACGCCGGCGAACTGCCGGAAACCGACTGGCTGGAACTGATGCCCAAGTCGGACCAAAAGGCCCTCGAGGCCATGCCCGAAATCGACCACAACTCCCCGGAAGCCACCGGCACCTTCACCGAGAAGGGCGGGATGAAACAGGCCAAGGGCCTGCCGGCGGTGATGTATTCGACCAAGACCGTGGCGTCGATGAACGACAAGCACATCCGCATTGGCGGTTACCCGGTGCCGCTGGAATCCGACGCCAAGGGCCGCAGCACGCTGTTCTTCCTCGTGCCATATCCGGGCGCGTGCATCCACGTGCCGCCACCGCCGCCGAATCAACTGGTGCTGGTGCGTTATCCAAAAGGCTTGAAGCTCGATGACATCTACACGCCGCTGTGGGTGACCGGCACGCTGAAGATCGAGAAGGTCAGCAATGATCTGGCCGATGCGGCGTATGCGCTGGAAGCGGACAAGGTGCGGGTGGTGCAGGAATCTGATCTGTAGGACCTATACAAAACAATTGTGGGAGCGAGCTAGCTCGCGAATGCTATCTCTCAGTCACATTGAAGTTGACTGATACGACGCTTTCGCGAGCAAGCTCGCTCCCACAGTTTTATCGGGTGTAGCTTAAAGCGGTTGGCTGCCGACACTGACGCCCATGGTGTGGCTCGCGCCCGGCGCCAGGCTCACGATGTCATCCATCACATTCGCCGTCTCGATGCACAGCATGCGCTGCCAGCCATCGTTGTCCATGTCCGCCAACGCCGCTGCGCGATCGATCCACGGGTTCCAGATCACCGCCGTGCGCGAACCTGTAGCGGTCAGCACAATGCGCCGTTCCCAGGCCGGGTCGACGATGCTCAGTTGCGGCGGAGCGTCGAGGTAGATGCGGTCGGTCTCACCGGCAAAATGCAGATCGCCTTGCTGGCTGAGGGTTTTCCAGTCATCCAGCGTCTCGATGTAATTCAAGCCATCCACGCCATCGACGTGCACATTACGCACATCACTGACGGCGAAATAGGTGTGCAGCGCCTGACTCAGGCTGACGGTGTCACTGCCACGGTTGTGGCTGGTCAGGCTGAAACTCAGTTGCTCGGACAAATGCAGGGTCAGGGTCAGGTCGACCTCATGCGGCCAGCCCGGCAGGCCACCTTCGGTGTCGGGCAGCTTGAACTCGACCTTGACGCCGTCTGCCTCCGATTCGATGCCGCCCAACGCCCAATCCATCGCCCGCACCAGACCGTGCGCGGGTGCCGGTTGCTCACCGGTGTACATGGCCTGCACGCTCTGCGGGTTGCGTTCGAACTTGCCGAACCACGGCCAGCACACCGGCACGCCGGCGCGGATGCTCTTGCCAGTCTTGAACACAGCCTTGTCGTTGAGCCAGATGATCGGCGGCTGGCCGTCGATCTGATAACTGAGGATGTGCGCGCCTTGCTGGGCCACCAGCACTTCGGCCTGACCGTGGCGGATGCGCCAGCAGTTCAGTTCATCCAGTTTCACGGCTTCAACGTTGGGCGTGTTCATGGGACAACTCTCGATCAGACACTTGGGACGACTATCGACCGCAAAACGGTCGCGAGGTTTAACGTGCGCGTGGCGGTACCGAACGGGTGCGGCCGCTGCCGTCGATGGCGACGAAGACGAACACCGCTTCAGTGACTTTACGCCACTCGCTGGACAGCGGATCGTCGCTCCACACCTCGACCATCATCTGGATCGAGCTGCGGCCGATTTCCAGGGTCTGGGTATAAAAGGACAGCTGTGCGCCGACGGCCACGGGCACGAGGAACGCCATGCGATCAATGGCAACTGTCGCTACGCGACCGCCCGCGACACGGCTGGCCATCGCCGTGCCGGCCAAATCCATCTGCGCCACCAGCCAGCCGCCGAAAATATCGCCAAAGCCGTTGGTTTCGCGGGGAAGTGCGGTGATTTGCAGGGCCAGGTCGCCTTGCGGGATCGGATCTTCTTGTTCGAGCTCTATCATGCCGGGGGTGCCTCTGACCCGTGACTCTTCGTTGGTATTGCTGGTGGTAGCCGTCTTCAGGAAAAACGATTCAGCACCGAACATACTGCGTTCGTCACGTTTTCCATAGGCGCCTAAAGGGAAACTCTGCGAAAGCGGCTGGATCCACGCACCAAGGCGACCAACGACGTTTTCGCACAGCAACCCCCTACAAACCGGAGCAAGGTTGCGAGTATATCGGTCGGTAGACTCCGCGACGACCATCCGGTTCTCATTTTGACCGTCAAATACGCGCCTCTATGTGCTTTTTCGAACAATTTGCTATGGTGCCGAACCTGCCCAAGCCACAGCCAGCGTTGTTGTGGCGGCAGATCCGACTATAAGAGAAGCCCTTGCCATGACCACAGCGCCTTCGAGCCTCGCGCAGCCCGAGCAACCCGCACGACCGTTGACCCGCAATGACTACAAGACTTTGTCGCTATCGGCCCTGGGCGGTGCGCTGGAGTTCTACGATTTCATCATCTTCGTCTTCTTTGCCACCGTGGTCGGCAAACTGTTCTTCCCGGCCGACATGCCCGAGTGGCTGCGCCTGATGCAGACCTTCGGCATCTTCGCCGCCGGCTACCTGGCCCGTCCGCTGGGCGGCATCGTCATGGCGCACTTCGGCGACCTGCTGGGCCGCAAGAAAATGTTCACCCTGAGCATTTTCATGATGGCCGTGCCGACTCTGATCATGGGGCTGCTGCCGACTTACGCGCAGATCGGCCTGTGGGCACCGATCCTTCTTCTGTTGATGCGGGTGATTCAGGGTGCGGCGATTGGCGGGGAAGTGCCGGGGGCGTGGGTCTTCGTTTCCGAACACGTGCCGCAAAAGCACATCGGCTATGCCTGTGGCACGCTCACCAGCGGCCTGACTGCCGGTATTTTGCTCGGTTCGCTGGTCGCCACGGCGATCAACAGCCTTTATACGCCGGTGGAAGTCGCGGACTACGCCTGGCGGATCCCATTCCTGCTTGGCGGTGTGTTCGGCCTGTTCTCGGTGTATCTGCGCCGCTGGCTGCACGAGACGCCAGTGTTCGCCGAACTGCAACTGCGCAAGGCGCTGGCTGAAGAAGTGCCGCTGCGTGCTGTTCTGCGTGACCATCGCGGGGCGATCGCGATCTCGATGCTGCTGACCTGGTTGCTCTCGGCCGGCATCGTCGTGGTGATCCTGATGACGCCGACCGTGCTGCAGACGGTCTATCACTTCTCGCCTACGGTGGCCTTGCAATCGAACAGCCTGGCGATCGTGTTCCTGAGCGTTGGCTGCATCATCTCCGGTGCCCTGGCGGACCGTTTTGGCGCTGGCCGGGTGTTTGTCTTCGGCAGTCTGGGCTTGCTGATCAGCTCCTGGACCTTCTATCACAGCCTCGCCGATCACCCGAACTGGCTGTTCCCGCTGTATGCCCTGACCGGTCTGCTGGTCGGCACCATCGGTGCGGTGCCATATGTGATGGTCAAGGCGTTCCCGCCGGTGGTGCGCTTCAGCGGGTTGTCGTTCTCGTACAACGTGGCGTACGCGATCTTCGGTGGTCTGACGCCGATGGTAGTCAGCCTGTTGCTTAAAGAAAGCGCGATGGGGCCGGCCTACTATGTGGCCGTCCTTTGCACGATGGGGATTCTGGTCGGAGCGTGGCTCTGGAAGAAGGGCCGCTGATTCCGATTCTGCAGCGGCTGTTCTGACGCCATCGCGAGCAGGCTCACTCCTACGGTTGGAATGTATTTCAATTGCAGGAGTGAGCCTGCTCGCGATTGGGACCACTCGAATCATTCAGTAGAACCCGGATGCTGGCCTTTCATCCAATTGTCATATTTCAGCCATAGAGTGTTCACACGGCCTGCTAATACTTGGCCCCGAATTAACACCCCCTATCTGCTAGGAGTAAGGCATGAAACTGAAGCGTTTGATGGCGGCAATGACTTTTGTCGCTGCTGGCGTTGCGACTGCCCACGCGGTAGCCGCTGGCGTTGACCCGGCAATTCCGGCTTACACCAAGGTCACCGGTGTTTCGGGCAACTTGTCCAGCGTTGGTTCCGACACTCTGGCCAACCTCATGACCCTGTGGGCTGAGAACTACAAAAAAGAATACCCGAACGTCAACATCCAGATTCAGGCCGCTGGCTCCGCCACTGCGCCACCTGCGCTGACCGAAGGCACCTCCAACCTGGGCCCGATGAGCCGCAAGATGAAGGACACCGAACTGGCGGCCTTCGAGCAGAAGTACGGCTACAAGCCAACCGCTATCCCGGTGGCTGTCGACGCCCTGGCGGTATTCGTGCACAAGGACAACCCGATCCAGCACCTGACCATGGAACAGGTTGACGCGATCTTCTCGTCCACTCGTCTGTGCGGCGCCAAAGCCGACGTCAAAACCTGGGGCGACCTGGGCGTGACCGGCGACCTGGCCAACAAGCCGGTGCAGCTGTTCGGTCGTAACTCGGTATCCGGCACCTACGGCTACTTCAAAGAAGAAGCCCTGTGCAAAGGCGACTACAAGCCGAACGTCAACGAACAACCAGGTTCGGCGTCGGTCGTGCAGTCGATCAGCTCCTCGCTGAACGGCGTCGGTTACTCGGGCATCGGTTACAAGACTGCCAGCGTGAAAACCGTTGCGCTGTCGAAGAAGGGCAGCACTGACTTCATCGAAGACACCGAAGAAAACGCCCTGAACGGCAAGTACCCGCTGTCGCGCTTCCTCTACGTTTACGTCAACAAGGCCCCGAACAAGCCTCTGGCCCCGCTGGAAGCCGAGTTCGTGAAACTGATTCTGTCGAAACAGGGTCAGGAAGTTGTAGTGAAAGACGGCTACATCCCACTGCCAGCCAAGGTTGCTGCCAAAGCCCTGGCTGACCTGGGTCTGCAGGAAGGCGGCGCTGTCGCCAAGAAGTAACAAATTGAGTCCGAGGTGAACCCCTTCGGACTCAGGTGAAAGGCCGGATCTGCCCGCAGACCGGCCTTTTATACACCTCTCAAATTTTCGATCCTCTGCCAGCTCCGTTGGCGGTGGATTTGGTGCGTCACTGCATTGTCATCTTTCTGTCATACAGGATCGCTAGGGTGTGCGCATGAATGATCTGGCCAATTCCCACATGACTACTAATCCCCCCAAGCGCATTGATTTCAATACGCCTGAGTTGCAACGCAAGCGCCGTATTCGCGCGCTCAAGGATCGCTTCACCCGCTGGTATGTCCTGATCGGCGGTCTTGCCGTACTGGCCGCCATCACCCTGATTTTCTTCTTCCTCGCCTATGTGGTTGCCCCGTTGTTTCAGGGTGCCAGCCTGACCGCGAAAGATGCTATTACCCCGGCCTGGATGCAGGACGCCGGCAAGCCGTTGATGATTTCGCTCGAGGAGCAGAATCAGGTGGCGATGCGCGTTTCCGACAAGGGCCAGGCGCTGTTTTTCGATATCGACAGTGGCGCTGAATTGAAGCGCGTCGATCTGCCGCTGCCGGCAGGCGCTACCGTAACCTCCATCGGCGAAGATCAGCCAGGTCATCCGCTGGTGGCTGTGGGCCTGTCCAACGGTCAGGCGCTGGTGTTCCGTCACACCTATAAAGTCAGCTACCCCGATGGCAAGAAAACCATCTCCCCGGCCATCGAATACCCGTACGGCAACACGCCGATCGTGGTGAACGAAAACGGCGGGGCGCTCGAGCACGTGAGCCTCAATGCCACCGATTCGACGCTGATGCTGGTCGGCTCGACCGGTTCGCAACTCAATGTGCTGTCGCTGACCAGCGAAGAAAACATGATGACCGGTGAAGTCACCAGCGAGCAGAAGCGTATTGATCTGCCGCAGATGACCGAGCCGGTGAAAAACATCTTCGTCGACCCGCGCCAGCAATGGCTGTACGTGGTCAACGGGCGTGCCCAGGCCGACGTGTTCAGCCTGCGCGACAAGAGCCTCAACGGTCGCTACAAACTGCTGGAAAACGCTGACGCCGAAGTTACTGCGAGCACCCAGCTGGTGGGCGGTATCTCGCTGATCATCGGTGACTCCAAGGGTGGCCTGGCCCAGTGGTTCATGGCCCGTGACACCGATGGCGAGCTGCGCCTGAAGCAGATCCGCACGTTCCAGATGGGCACTGCGCCGATCGTTGAAATCACTGCCGAAGAGCGCCGCAAAGGCTTCGTTGCCCTTGATGCATCCGGCAAGCTTGGCGTGTTCCACAGCACCGCGCACCGCACGCTGCTGGTCGAGCCCGTGACCGAAGGGCAGGGCCTGTTCGGTCTGTCGCCGCGCGCCAACCGGGTGATCGTCGAAGCCGGCGGCAAACTGCAACCGCTGCTGCTCGACAACCCGCACCCGGAAGTGTCGTGGAGCGCGCTGTGGAGCAAGGTCTGGTACGAGAACTACGACGAGCCTAAATATGTCTGGCAGTCGACGGCGGCCAACACCGACTTCGAACCGAAACTGAGCCTTTCGCCACTGACCTTCGGCACCCTGAAAGCCGCGTTCTACGCGATGCTGCTGGCGGCACCGCTGGCCGTTGCCGCAGCGATCTACACCGCCTACTTCATGGCCCCGGGCATGCGCCGCAAGGTCAAGCCGGTGATCGAACTGATGGAAGCGATGCCGACGGTAATCCTCGGTTTCTTCGCCGGTCTGTTCCTCGCACCGTATGTGGAAGGGCATCTGCCGGGCATCTTCAGCCTGCTGATGCTGTTGCCGATCGGCATTCTGGTTGCCGGTTTCACCTTCAGTCGCCTGCCTGAGTCGATCCGCCTCAAGGTGCCGGATGGCTGGGAAAGTGCACTGCTGATTCCGGTGATCCTGTTCGTGGGCTGGCTGTCGCTGTACATGAGTCCGTTCATGGAGAACTGGTTCTTCGGCGGTGACATGCGCATGTGGATCTCCCACGACCTGGGCATCACCTACGACCAGCGCAACGCTCTGGTGGTCGGTCTGGCCATGGGCTTCGCGGTGATCCCGAACATTTATTCGATCGCCGAAGACGCCGTGTTCAGCGTACCGCGTGGCCTGACCCTGGGCTCCCTGGCCCTCGGTGCCACGCCGTGGCAGACCATGACCCGCGTGGTGATCCTCACCGCCAGCCCGGGCATCTTCTCGGCGCTGATGATCGGCATGGGCCGTGCGGTCGGTGAAACCATGATCGTGCTGATGGCCACCGGTAACACCCCGGTCATGGAAATGAACCTGTTCGAAGGCCTGCGCACCCTGGCCGCCAACGTCGCGGTGGAAATGCCGGAGTCGGAAGTCGGCGGCAGCCACTACCGCGTGCTGTTCCTCTCGGCGCTGGTGCTGCTGTTGTTCACCTTCGTCATGAACACCCTGGCAGAACTGATTCGTCAGCGTCTGCGCAAGAAATACTCGTCGCTTTAAGAAAGGTAGAAGTCTGTGAAACAGAACTCCCTGAATGGATGGTTCAAGAGCGGCGCCCCGGGCGTCTGGATCAGCGGTGGCGCGGTGTCCATCGCGGTCATCATGACCATTGGCCTGCTGGCGGTGATCGCCGTGCGCGGTCTGGGTCACTTCTGGCCGGCGGATCTGATCCACGCCAGCTACGACGTGCCGGGCCAGGCCAATCACCTGGTCATCGGCGAAGTGGTGCAGAAAGAAGAAGTGCCCCGCGCCCGTTTGAAGAGCGCCGGCCTGCCGGTGCCCGATCAGGGCCCGGAATTCATGACCCGCGAGCTGATCAAGGTCGGTAACCGTGACTTGAATGGCAACGACTTCACCTGGATCGTCGGCGAGTGGCTGACCAACCAGAAAAATCCGCCGGAGCTGATGGCGCTGGAGCGCCGTGAGTGGGGCAACTTCTACGGCTACCTGGTCAACGTCAAACAGGACGGCAAAGTCATCGCCGAAGGCGAAGCGGCATGGCCTGAGCTGCAAGCGCGGATCAACCGTGTAAACGGTCTGGCTGCGCAACTGAAGTCGCTGGAAAAAACTGACATCGGTGCAATCAACGCAGGCCTTGAGCGCATCCGTCTGCACGGTCGCAAACTGGAACTGGAAGGCAAACTCGACGCCACCGCGCAAGCGGACATGGACTCCGAGCGCGCCGAGCTGAATGCCCGTTATCAGGACATTGAAGCCCGTCTCTCTGACCTGCACGCGCAGTTCAACCGTGACGCGCTGACTGCCCGCGATGCCAACGGCAAGGAAATCGAAATCAGCCTCGGCAAAGTGGTTCACGCCTACCAGCCGAACGCCATGGGCACTTTCAGCAAGATCGGTTTCTACTTCAGCAAGGTCTGGGAATTCCTCTCCGACGACCCGCGTGAAGCCAACACCGAAGGCGGGATCTTCCCGGCGATTTTCGGCACCGTGATGATGACCCTGATCATGGCGATGATCGTGACCCCGTTCGGCGTGCTGGCGGCGGTGTACCTGCGTGAATACGCCAAGCAGAACACCCTGACGCGGATCATCCGTATCGCGGTGAACAACCTCGCCGGCGTTCCGGCGATCGTTTACGGCGTGTTCGGTCTGGGCTTCTTCGTCTACGTGCTGGGTGGTTCGGTCGACCGTCTGTTCTTCCCCGAAGCATTGCCGGCGCCGACCTTCGGTACACCGGGTCTGCTCTGGGCGTCGTTGACCCTGGCGCTGCTGGCCGTACCGGTGGTGATCGTGGCGACCGAGGAAGGTCTGGCGCGTATCCCGCGTACCGTTCGTGAAGGCTCGCTGGCACTGGGTGCAACCAAGGCCGAGACGCTGTGGAAGATCGTTCTGCCGATGGCCAGCCCGGCGATGATGACCGGCATGATCCTCGCCGTGGCTCGCGCCGCCGGTGAAGTGGCGCCGCTGATGCTGGTGGGTGTGGTGAAACTGGCACCGTCGCTGCCGGTGGACGGCAACTACCCGTACCTGCACCTGGACCAGAAAATCATGCACCTGGGCTTCCATATTTATGACGTCGGCTTCCAGAGCCCGAACGTCGAGGCGGCACGTCCGCTGGTGTATGCCACCGCGCTGTTGCTGGTGCTGGTGATCGCCACGTTGAACCTGTCGGCGGTGTATATCCGTAACCACCTGCGCGAAAAATACAAAGCACTGGATAGCTAAGGACGACACGAACCCTGTGGGAGCGAGCTTGCTCGCGAAGCTTTTGGCGGCCGTAAGGGCCCCTTCGCGAGCAAGCTCGCTCCCACATTGAACCGCGTCCACTGGAATATTGATGGAAGCTGCAACAAGCAGTGTTCCGAACCGAATTTGTTAGCACAGGGAGCCTCCCATGCAGCACGAAACACACACCCACGGCATCAACATGTCTGCCCTGGGTCGCGACAAGCAGAGCCTCAACCTCGAACAGGAAACCGTGGCCATCGAAGTCCCGGGCCTGAGCCTGTTCTACGGTGAGAAGCAAGCCCTGTTCGACGTCAGCATGAACATCCCGAAACAGCGCGTGACCGCCTTCATCGGCCCGTCGGGCTGCGGTAAATCCACGCTGCTGCGCACTTTCAACCGTATGAACGACCTGGTTGACGGCTGCCGTGTCGAAGGCGCGATCAACCTGTACGGCAACAACATCTACCGCAAGGGTGAAGACGTTGCCGAGTTGCGTCGTCGCGTTGGCATGGTGTTCCAGAAGCCTAACCCGTTCCCCAAGACCATCTACGAAAACGTGGTCTACGGTCTGCGTATCCAGGGCATCAACAAGAAGCGCATTCTCGACGAAGCGGTCGAGTGGGCGTTGAAAGGCGCGGCGCTGTGGGACGAAGTCAAAGACCGTCTGCACGAGTCGGCACTGGGTCTGTCCGGTGGTCAGCAACAGCGTCTGGTGATTGCCCGTACCATCGCGGTTGAGCCGGAAGTGTTGCTGCTCGACGAACCGTGCTCGGCCCTCGACCCGATCTCGACCCTGAAAGTCGAAGAGCTGATCTACGAGCTGAAGTCCAAGTTCACCATCGTCATCGTGACCCACAACATGCAGCAGGCTGCACGGGTGTCCGACTACACGGCGTTCATGTATATGGGCAAACTGGTGGAATTCGGCGACACCGACACCCTGTTTACCAATCCGGCGAAGAAGCAGACCGAAGACTACATCACCGGTCGCTACGGCTAGCCGTACAGCTGCAAGCCGCAAGAAAGATGCGGTGCGATATCAGGACTTATACATAACTGCTTGAAGCTTGCAGCTTGAAGCTTGCAACTTTCGCGGAGCGAACAATGATTTCTAAAGAAGGTCTTACCCATCACATTTCCGCGCAGTTCAACGCCGAACTGGAAGAAGTGCGCAGCCACCTGCTGGCTATGGGCGGACTGGTCGAGAAGCAGGTCAATGACGCGGTCACCGCACTGATCGAGGCCGATTCCGGCCTGGCTCAGCAGGTGCGCGAGATCGACGACCAGATCAACCAGATGGAACGCAACATCGACGAAGAATGCCTGCGCATTCTCGCCCGTCGGCAGCCGGCGGCGTCCGACCTGCGTTTGATCATCAGCATCTCCAAGTCGGTGATCGACCTGGAGCGCATCGGTGACGAAGCGACCAAGATCGCCCGTCGCGCCATCCAGCTGTGCGAGGAAGGCGAAGCGCCGCGCGGTTACGTCGAGGTTCGCCACATTGGCGACCAGGTGCGCAACATGGTGCGTGATGCGCTGGACGCGTTTGCCCGTTTCGACGCCGATCTGGCGCTGTCGGTGGCGCAATACGACAAAGTCATCGACCGCGAATACAAGACCGCCCTGCGTGAGCTGGCGACCTACATGATGGAAGACCCGCGCTCTATCTCGCGGGTTCTGAGCATCATCTGGGTCCTGCGTTCGCTGGAGCGCATCGGCGACCACGCGCGCAACATTTCGGAACTGGTGATCTACCTGGTGCGCGGCACCGACGTGCGTCACATGGGCCTCAAGCGCATGAAAGAAGAAGTTGAAGGCACAAGCGGCGAAACCGCTAATGTTCCGGGCGTTGCTGACGATAAGTAAGATTGCCTGAGAAAAGCGCCCGGCCCTTTGGCCGGGCGTTTTTGTTTAGGGCTTTCAAGTAAAAAATCGAATTAAAAAGCAGCACCCGCGAACGAAAAGTCCCGGCGTGACTGAAGAGTTTTGGCAATGTGCCATCAGCCAGCGTTATGCTTGCCGGGATTTTTATAGGGGTGTTGGATGAGCAAGATCAGTGTGTTGGTCGTGGACGATGCGTCGTTCATTCGTGACCTGGTGAAAAAATGCCTGCGTAATTACTTCCCGGGGATCCGCACCGAGGACGCCATCAACGGCAAGAAAGCCCAGGCAATGCTGGCCAGGGAAGCGTTTGACCTGGTTCTGTGCGACTGGGAAATGCCGGAAATGTCCGGTCTCGAACTGCTGACCTGGTGCCGCGAGCAAGACAACCTCAAGACCATGCCGTTCATCATGGTCACCAGCCGTGGCGACAAGGAAAACGTCGTGCAGGCGATTCAGGCCGGTGTTTCCGGCTACGTCAGCAAGCCGTTCACCAACGAGCAACTGCTGACCAAGGTCAAGCAGGCGCTGAACAAGGTCGGCAAGCTCGACACCCTGATGAACAGCGCCCCGACCAAGATGAACTCGGCGTTCGGCAACGACTCCCTGAGCGCATTGACCGGTGGCAAGCCTGCCGTGGTCGGTGGTGCTCCGGCAGCCGCTGCGGTCAACCCGTTCGCCAAGCCTGCTGCCGCTGCTCCGGCGCCTGCTGCTGCGCCGTCCCGTGGTTTGCTCAACAGCCCGCCAGTCCAGGCCCCGGCCGCCGCGAAAGCACCGGCCGGCGGACGTGGCCAGGGTCAATTGCGTCTGCCGAGCGGCAACCAGCAATGCGTGATCAAGGCCCTGAGCATCAAGGAAGCGTTGCTGGTGGTGAAGCGCACCGACACCCTGCCGCAGATCCTCGACAGCGCCGTGCTCGACCTGGAGCAGGGCGACAACGCCGAAATCGCCCGCCTCAATGGCTACCTGCACGCCATCGTTGCCCACGAGCAGAAAGCCGACAGCGACTGGCTGCAACTGACCTTCCGCTTCGTCGACCAGGACGCGCAGAAGCTCGACTACATCTCCCGCCTGATCGCTCGCGGCACCGCGCAGAAACACTTCGTTCCGGGCGCGTAAGCGTCACATAAAAAGAGATCACAACCTGCGTTAATCCATACTTTCATTGAGTAAGGAATAACGCAGGCTGTGATCTCTTTTTTGTGTTTGCATTTCGCTTGGCAGACTTCGTTATCTCGGATCAACCTTTAAAGCCTGCCAATTGAGCTGCGCGATTGATGTTTTGCACGAATGCATCCTTGACTGCATCAATTGATGTTGGGTTGTCGCATTCGGGAATCCCATTTGAGTAGACATCGCCTTCCCATTTCCCGTCTACGAAGGCACCACGTAACTCTCCTTCCACAGCCTTTGCATAACCCTTGTCTGAGTAACAGATCCGGTATGCAAGACTTGGCAAAATGAAGGTCAGCGGCCAGTTTTTGAAATGCTCTTTTGCGATGGCTGTAAGAGTAATTTCTGCCCGCCAGGCCCCTACATCATAGTCATCTGGTTTGCTAATCACACAGTCTGCAATTTGCGAATCAGCGAGTTGTTCTATGACTTTTCGCAGCCCGCTTTCCAGCTCATCTGGCACAACGAACCATGTAGCGTGGCCCCGCGATTGAGGGTTGCCCACCCCGGTCTCACTGTCAGATCCGTTCCAACGCAGAGCCAGCACTTCCCGCTCATCCCATGATCCTTCAGCTGCACTCCAGCCGCCTTGTTTTGTGTTGTGAATTACCTTTTTTAGCTTCCAGCTGCTTTTCGGAGCAACTACATCTTCTGGATTGATATAGGCCATTTCATTGACTCTCAGCGAATGGAAAAATTTACATCCATATGTATGTACGTACGGATGTATAAAGATTGGACCTGAGCGTCCTCTTCGTCAAGGTAAAAATGCTTCTGGATCGGGCGGCAATTTGAAACATCTGTCGACTAGCCTGGTCTGTCTGAGCTGCTAGGCTCATTTCCAGGCCTTACTTCGACAGACTCTTGCCCATGCTCGCGCGCCTGCTGTTTTTCTGTGGTCTTTTCGTGGCCTCCACCTCGGCTGTGGCCATGACGATCTACAAATCCACCGATGCCAACGGCGTGGTCTCGTACAGCGACCGTCCGAGCAAGGGCTCGCAGGTGTTCGTGTTTCAGGACCGCATGGTCGAGCGCCTGGAGCGGCAGGTCTATCTCGACATCAAGAAGCAGAAGGGCGGTGACGTAGTGTTCGTGCGCAATGATCTGTACGCGCCGGTCGAGGTGGCACTGGCGTTTACCGGCATGAGCAATGTGCGGGGCGCGCCGGCGCAAACCATCCGCAGGGTGCTGCCGGCACGCAGCAACACGCGGCTGGCGCTGCTGACGGCGATTACCGGCGGCAAGCCGTTGGTGTATACGCCGCAATTCCAGTATGCCTTGGGCGACCCCGCTGGCGCGGCGCAGAGCTATCGCTATCCGCTGCCGTGGCGTGGCGGGCCGTTCCGCCTGAGTCAGGGCGCTGAAGGCCAGTACAGCCACTTCGGGCCAAAGAACCGCTATGCGATGGACATCGCCATGCCGGTCGGCACACAGATCATCGCGGCGCGGGCCGGGGTGGTGGTGAAAATCGAGAACTCACAGAGCGGGCGCGGTACGGATCCCTCCGGCAATTTCGTCCGGGTGCTGCACGATGACGGGACCATGGGCGTGTATCTGCACCTCAAGCAAGGGTCGGTAAGCGTACGCGAAGGGCAACGGGTGACCGTGGGCAGTCCGCTGGCGCTGTCGGGCAATACCGGCAACAGCAGTGGCCCGCACCTGCACTTTGTGGTGCAGCGCAACAACGGCTCGGGGCTGGTGTCGATTCCGTATCAGTTCAACCAGCCGCTGGGGGCGTTGCCCAACTTTGCGTTGGGCAAGCAATAAATCCAGTGGAGATCGACGGTGGCGAGGGGATTTATCCCCGTTGGGGCGCGTAGCGGCCCTGAATCCGGCATTCGCGCAATCCCTGAGGGGATGCATTCAATGGTTTCGGGACGGCTTTGCCGTCCAACGGGGATAAATCCCCTCGCCACAAAAGCTACCCTGCAACCGCCATCAATCCAGCATCAACACCTTGGCCAGCACAATCTTCGGCCCCTTCATCTTCTTGATGATGATCCGCAGGCCTTCGACTTCCAGCACTTCTTCCTCTTCCGGCACCCGTTTCAGGGTTTCGTAGACCAGCCCGGCGAGGGTTTCGGCTTCGATGTGGTCCAGGTCGATACCCAGCAGGCGTTCAACCTTGAACAACGGCGTATCGCCGCGCACCAGCAGCTTGCCCGGCTGATACGCCAGAATCCCGCGCTCAGCCTTGCGGTGTTCGTCCTGAATATCGCCGACCAGTACTTCCAGCACGTCCTCCATGGTCAGGTAGCCAATGATGTTGCCGTCAGCCTCCTCGACCACGGCGAAGTGCGAGCCGCCCTTGCGGAACTGCTCCAGCAGCTGCGACAGCGGCATGTGTCGCGACACACGTTCCAGCGGACGGGTCAGTTCAGCCAGGTTGAACGACTCGGGAATGTGATCCAGCGCCGCCAGTTCCAGCAGCAGGTCCTTGATGTGCAGCAGGCCGACGAACTCCTGGCGCTCGCTGTCGTACACCGGGTAACGGCTGAACTTGTGGCGACGGAACATGGCCAGGATTTCTTTCAGCGGCGCGTTGAATTCCAGGGTGATCAGGTCTTCCCGGGAGTTGGCCCAGTCGACCACTTCCAGTTCGCCCATCTCCACCGCCGAGGCCAGCACGCGCATGCCTTGGTCGCTCGGGTCCTGACCACGGCTGGAGTGCAGGATCAGTTTCAATTCTTCGCGGCTGTAATGGTGTTCGTGGTGCGGGCCGGGTTCGCCCTGGCCGGCGATCCGCAGAATCGCGTTGGCGCTGGCGTTGAGCAGGTAGATCGCCGGGTACATCGCCCAGTAGAACAGGTACAGCGGCACCGCCGTCCACAGCGACAGCAGCTCGGGTTTGCGGATCGCCCACGACTTGGGCGCCAGCTCACCGACCACGATGTGCAGGTACGAGATGATGAAGAACGCGGTAAAGAACGAAATGCCTTTGACCACCTCTGGCGATTGCACGCCGACTGCGCTCAGCAACGGTTCGAGAATGTGCGCGAACGCCGGCTCACCGACCCAGCCCAGGCCCAGGGAGGCGAGGGTGATACCGAGCTGGCAGGCCGAGAGGTACGCATCGAGCTGACTGTGCACGGTGCGCAGGATGTGCCCGCGCCAGCCGTTCTTGTCGGCGATGGCCTCGACCCGGGTCGAGCGCAGTTTGACCATGGCGAATTCCGCCGCAACGAAAAAGCCGTTGAGCAAAACCAGGATCAGAGCGAAAAGAATCATGCCGAAATCGGCGAATAGTGTTGCGAGGGACAAGCCAGGGGAAGGGTCCATGATGGAGTTTTGCGGGTTCCGTGTGATTCGTAAGAGAGAAAAAATCGCGCCTGAAAGGCAGACGCAAGTCAGCCAATGTAGCGGCTGACTTGGCGATTGCCTAGTGGCGCGTGCTGACCGGCGTTACTCGGCAGTGCTGATCGCCCGTGCCTGAGCGACCTGGGCCGGGGCGAAATGGCAGGTGAACGTGCTGCCGTGACCGGGCACGCTGCTGATCTCCATCCGCGCGCGGTGGCGCAACAACACGTGTTTGACGATTGCCAGGCCCAGCCCGGTGCCGCCAGTGTTGGAGTTGCGGCTGGAGTCGACGCGATAGAAACGCTCGGTCAGGCGCGGCAGGTGTTTGCTGTCGATACCGATCCCGGAATCCTGCACGCTCAGGTGCGCGCCTTGCTCGTCGCCCCACCAGCGAATGCGGATGTTGCCTTCGGCCGGGGTGTATTTCACGGCGTTGAACACCAGGTTGGAGAAGGCGCTGCGCAGTTCCGCCTCGCTGCCCTTGAGCAGGATTCTGCCGTCGGCTTCGAGGGTGATGTTCTGGTTCTTCTGCCCGGACAGCTGTTGCGCGTCGCTCTTGATCGACTGCAACAGCGTGTCGATCTGCACTGGCTGGTTGTCCGACGGGTAATCGGTGGCTTCCAGCTTCGCCAACAGCAACAGGTCGTTGAGCAGCGTCTGCATGCGCCCGCCCTGTTGTTGCATCTGCTGCAGCGCGCGGCTCCAGCGCGGGTTCACGTCCTCGACGTTGTCGAGCAGGGTTTCCAGGTAGCCGCAGATCACCGTCAGTGGCGTGCGCAGTTCGTGGGACACGTTGGCGATGAAGTCTTTGCGCATCTGTTCCAGCTGATGGATGCGTGTGACATCGCGCACCAGCATCAGGTGTTCGTTGTTGCCGTAGCGGGTCAGGTACAGCTGAATGCGCACGCGATCGTTGGTCGGCGAGGGGATTTCCAGCGGTTCGGCGTAGCTTTCCTGCTCGAAGTACTCCTTGAAGCGCGGATGGCGTACCAGGTTGGTCACCGGTTGGCCGCTGTCCTGCGGGGTCTTGAGGCCGAGCAGGGTTTCGGCGGCACGGTTCCACCATTCCAGGTTGCCGTCGCTGTCGAGCATGATCACCGCGTCTTTCAGCGCGGCGGTGGACTCCTGCACCCGGTCGATCACCGCTTGCAGGCGCCCGCGCACCCGTTGGTCGCGGCGTTGGAGGTGGTAGATGCTGTCGAACACCTCGCCCCACAGGCCGTAGCCGTCGGGCGGTGCTTCATCGGGTTGGTGCAGGCGCAGCCATTCGTGCAGGCGCAGCAGTTGCTTGAGCGTCCAGGCCAGGTAAAGACCCAGGCCGGCAGCGAGGCTCCAGCCGTAATAGCCGCTGATCAGGCCGATCACCAGACAGGCGGTGACCAGCAACAGCATGTGGCGAATCAGGGTGCCATGCCAGTTTTGATTCACGGAGCGTCCTTAAACGCAGCTTCAAGTTTCAAGCTGCAAGCTTCAAGCTAAAGCGGATCGGCTTTTACTTGCCGCTTGCCGCTTGCAGCTAGAAGCCTGCCGCTGCTTTTTTATGCTTTGGTGGAAAACCGGTAGCCGGTGCCGCGCACGGTTTGTACCAGATTTTCATAAGCATCGCCGAGGGCCTTGCGCAGGCGTCGGATGTGCACGTCGACGGTGCGTTCTTCAACATAGACGTTGCCGCCCCAGACCTGATCCAGCAATTGCCCGCGAGTGTAGGCGCGTTCCTGGTGGGTCATGAAGAATTGCAGCAGACGGTATTCGGTCGGGCCCATCTCGGCCGGTTTGCCGTCGATGGTCACGCGGTGGCTGATAGGGTCGAGCAGCAGGCCGCCGACTTCGATCGGCGCTTCGCCATCAGTCGGGCCGGCGCGGCGCAGCACAGCCTTGAGGCGCGCGACCAGTTCGCGTGGCGAAAACGGTTTGGTGATGTAGTCATCGGCGCCGACTTCCAGGCCCTGGATCTTGTTGTCCTCTTCGCCCTTGGCGGTGAGCATGATGATCGGGATGTCCCCGGTCAGCTCGTCGCGCTTGAGGCGTCGGGCCAGCTCGATGCCGGAAGTGCCGGGCAGCATCCAGTCGAGCAGGATCAGGTCCGGTTTGCGGTCGACGATGATGGCGTGTGCCTGCTGCGAGTTCTCTGCCTCGAGGCAGTCATAGCCGGCCATTTCCAACGCAACGGCGATCATTTCGCGAATGGGCGCTTCGTCGTCGACGATCAGAATGCTCCTGCCAACCATGCCTTAATCCTCTTGTCATTTAACTGTCTTGCGCCGCATTAGATAACGGAATTATTGCAGTCGTGTGACAGTATTTTAGTCGCCCGGCGGACGGCGGGATCCTGGACTAAGCTCTAAGTCCGAATCCTGACAACCACAAAAGAAGGTTTCCATGACGCAAATGACTGCTTCTTTCAAAGCCCTGTTGATGGCTGCTGCCCTGACTCTGCCTGGACTGGCCATGGCCGCCGAACCGGCCATGATGAAGGACGGCATGATGGTTGATCACAAAGGCATGACCGTTTACACGTTCGACAAGGACACTGGCGGCAAGTCGATGTGCAACGGTGATTGCGCGAAGAACTGGCCACCGATGATGGCGCCGGCGGGTGCCAAGGCTGAAGGCAAATGGACGGTCATCAAACGTGATGACGGGATGATGCAATACGCTTATGACGGCAAGCCGCTGTACACCTTCATGAAGGACGAAAAACCTGGAGAAATGAAAGGTGATGGCATGAAGGAGATGTGGCACGTGGTGCACGAGCACAAGTAAACGCAAATCCCCTGTGGGAGCGAGCTTGCTCGCGAAGGCGTCGTCTCAGTCAGCCTATGTGGCAACTGACCCAACGCTTTCGCGAGCAAGCTCGCTGCCACAGGTTTTTGCGGATCAGCGCAACGCGTAATCCAGCACGATCCCGACAAAAATCGCCAACCCGGCCCAGTGGTTGTGCAAAAACGCCTTGAAGCAACGCATCCGGTCGCGATCGCGGGTGTACCAGAATTCCCACGCGTAACACCCCGCCGCCGCCAACAGGCCGAGATGGAACCACGTCCCCAACTCGAACTTCGACCCGGCCAGCAGCAGGCAAGCCAATGACAGCGCCTGCAAGGTCAGGATGATGACCCGATCCGCATCGCCGAACAGAATCGCCGTGGATTTCACGCCGATCTTCAGGTCGTCGTCCCGATCGGTCATTGCGTAATAGGTGTCATAACCCACCGTCCACAACAGATTGGCGATCCACAGCAGCCACGCGGCGGCGGGCAGTTCGCCGGTTTCGGCGGTGAACGCCATCGGCATGCCCCACGAAAACGCCGCCCCCAGCACCACTTGCGGGTAATAGGTGTAGCGCTTCATGAACGGGTAGGTGAACGCCAATGCCAGGCCGCCCAGCGACAACCAGATCGTCGGAGCATTGGTGCACAGCACCAGCAGGAAACTCACGCCCATCAGCAGCGCGAAAAACACCAGCGCCTCTTTCGAACTGATCTTGCCGCTGGCCAGCGGGCGTTGCGCGGTGCGTTTGACGTGGCCATCGACCTTGCGGTCGGCCCAGTCGTTGATCACGCAGCCACCGGCACGAGTCAGTACCACGCCGAGCACGAAAATCACGATATTGGCCAGCGAAGGCGAGCCTTTACCGGCAATCCATAGCGCCCACAGCGTCGGCCACAGCAGCAGGTAAATGCCGATCGGCTTGTCCATGCGCGTCAGCTGAATGAAATCCCAGGCGCGCGGATTCAAGCGGTTCAGGGACTTGAGCAGGCTCTGGTACATCAGCAGTTCTCCGGATGGGCGCGGGCGGCACGCCACAGGCTCGGCAGGAAAATCTCCGCGACCAGCACACTCAGGGCGCCACGGTCGAAACGCGAACGGCGGCCCCACAGTTGCGGCGCTTTCGATGCGGCTGGCAACCACGCTTCAGGGTAGTGACAGACCTCGATGGCGCGGCGCTGGAAGGCGTGATCGCAAAACAGCAGCTCACCCAGGGAGCGGCTGCCCAGTTCGTCCATGTGCAAGCCATCACCTTGCAACGCGGCGCGTGACGCCACGCTGCGGGCAAACACCCAGGCCTCGCCGTGACCGCGCAGATACACCTCACGCACCCAGCCTTCGCTGCCTTCGGCCAGATCCAGCGCGGCGCATTCGTCGCTGCGCAGAGTGTCCCAGCCTTCGAACAACGGCGTAACGCTGAAGCCGTCATCGGACAGCCGCGTCAGGCGGCGGGTCAGCGAGCCTTCGTCGAACAACCAGTCCAGGGTCAACGGATCGGGGAGGGGCGTCAGTCGGCTTTGAGTCAGCCAGAGCGGGGCCGGGCAGGCATTTGAATGTTGCACAATGAGTCATTATTGGCCGCAAATGAGGCGGCGAGCTTAACATGGCGTGCTGCGAATTTGATTGATCCGGGTCGCCGTTGCGCCGAACAGGCTTGCATCTGCCCGGCACCATCAGTACAAAACGCCCTGAGCCGGATGGCAGCGCAACCACCATCGACCGTTCGCGCCGACAAAAGCCTGAATCCTGAGGAAGTACCTGAATGAAAAAGTGGCAATGCATCGTCTGCGGCCTGATCTACAACGAAGCTGAGGGTTGGCCGGATGACGGCATTGCGCCGGGCACCCGTTGGGAAGATGTACCGGAAGACTGGCTGTGCCCGGACTGCGGCGTCGGCAAGTCGGACTTCGAAATGATCGAAATCAACTGAGAAAAACCAAGGAGTAAGGTATGAACGCACCTGTCGTAATCGTAGGCACCGGGCTTGCGGGTTACAACCTGGCCCGGGAGTTTCGCAAACTCGATGGCGAAACCCCGCTGCTGCTGATTACCGCCGATGACGGCCGCTCTTACTCCAAGCCGATGCTCTCCACCGGTTTCGGCAAGAACAAGGACGCCGATGGCCTGAGCATGGCTGAACCCGGCACCATGGCCGAGCAGTTGAAGGCCGAAGTGCGCACCCATACGCGCATCAGTGGTATCGACGCCGGCCACAAGCGCCTGTGGATTGGCGAAGAGGCGGTGTACTACCGCGACCTGATCCTCGCCTGGGGTGCGGAAACCGTACGCGTGCCGATCGAGGGCGATGGCGCTGATCTGGTATTCCCGATCAACGATCTCGAGGATTACGCGCGTTTTCGTGCGGCAGCCGAAGGCAAACGGCGGGTGCTGGTGCTCGGTGCCGGGTTGATCGGCTGCGAATTCGCCAACGACCTGATCCTCGGCGGCTACGAGGTGCAGCTGGTTGCACCGTGCGAGCAAGTGATGCCGATGCTGCTGCACCCGGCCGCTGCGGCAGCCGTGCAGGCCGGGCTGGAAAGCCTGGGCGCGCGTTTCCACCTGGGTCCGGTACTGAATCGCCTGGAAAAGGACGCCGACGGGCTAAAAGCGCATCTGTCCGACGGTCAGGTGATTGCCTGCGATGTCGTGGTGTCGGCCATCGGTCTGCGCCCGCGCATTGATCTGGCAGCGGCGGCCGGGGTGCAGGTCAATCGCGGCGTCGTCGTCGACCGGTATCTGAAAACGTCCCACGCCAATATCTACGCCCTGGGCGACTGTGCCGAGGTCGATGGACTCAATCTGTTGTACGTGATGCCCCTCATGAGTGGTGCGCGTGCGCTGGCACAAACCCTCACCGGAAACCCTGCCGCAGTGAGCTACGGCCCGATGCCGATCACCGTGAAAACCCCGGTGTGCCCGTTGGTCGTTTCACCGCCGCCACTGGGCCGCGAAGGCGTCTGGACCGTCGAAGGGCAGGGCGCCGACATCAAGGCTGTGTGTCATGGCACCGACGGCCAGTTGCTCGGTTATGCCCTGACTGGCGCGGCGGTGATGGAAAAACTCGCCCTGAACAAACAGCTTCCGGCGCTGCTGGCGTAAATACCGGTCGTTCTGTCGGAATCACCCCGCTTTTGCCCCTACAAAGGTCGCGGGGAGACTGGCGCCGCCGGTATCCGCGTGCCATTCTCACTCCCGTCTGCCGCAGAGTAGAGCCTGCGGCGCCTTGGGCGCTGTTCCAACGAGAACAGCACGGACATAACAACAAAAAACCGTCAAAGGGGCTTCACTAATGCGTAAACCAGAACTCGCCGCTGCAATCGCTGAAAAAGCAGATCTGACCAAAGAGCAGGCCAACCGCGTACTCAATGCCGTCCTCGAAGAAATCACCGGCGCTCTGCACCGCAAGGACAGCGTGACGCTGGTGGGCTTCGGCACCTTCCTGCAACGCCACCGCGGCGCCCGTACCGGCAAAAACCCGCAGACCGGCGAGCCGGTTAAAATCAAGGCCAGCAACACCGTTGCGTTCAAGCCAGGCAAATCGTTGAAAGACAGCGTTAATCCTTAATTGCGGCGAACTCTCCGAACAACGGGGAGCAGCGCAATAAAAAATGGGCACACCGATTGCGGTCGGGTGCCCATTTTTTGTGGTGATTACACAATTGAATCAATATCCAGCTGATAGGGCGCGCCGACCGCGTGTCCTCCCGTCATTGCCGCGATCGCTGCATCGTGGTCCTGGGCGGCGGGAGGAATCATCGCCAGTTGTTCCTGAACGAGATTTTCCGGGTGCGCGTTCCAGCGCAGCAGGTTTTCCTGCACCCACTCGGGCTGTTCGGCGTAGCTGCCGTAGACGTCGGCCTCGGTGACTCGCTGGCCGTGCAGGGCGACCAGTCGAGCGTGGGTCATTTCTATTTTGCTGATTTCTCTGTCGAGAACTGTCGTCTTGTGGGTTCTTTCCTCGTGCCGGACATACGCGCTGGGGTGGTCTCGGAGATTGCGCTTCACGGCACTCAGTTGGTCTTTGAGATTCTTTAAAGCGCCACTCACCCATTCGAACTCCCGGTACGTCACCACAGAACGTTTGAGCTGCTGCGCCTCCTGCCAGCGGCGCAGGCTGGCCCAACAGCCGGGGATGTAGCTCCCGACCATCGAGTGATCGCTCGCCGCGGCGAGCTGCTCCAGAAATGAGCCGCGCTTGGGCAAGCCATTGATATTTCGCAAGGCCTGCGCGCAACCGTGATCGTTGATGAGGCTGCAGCCCGGCTGCCAGAGAATGGATGACTTGTGTTCCTTGCCAAACACCACCGGCATGAAGTGGCGTAGTTCACCGTGATGCCCGTAATCCTCACCAAAGAAGTTGGTTACGCCCCAGACCAGCAAGGCAAACCCGGCGACCGGTTGAAGGGCCAACACCACTCCGTTGGCGGTGTACATTTGCTTGGGTTCGGCATAGGTGTTCATCCAGGTGGCGGGTACGCTGGGTACCGGGTCGTTCTGGTTGACGATGCGGTGGTGGGTCAGTGACTGGGCGCTTGCGATGAAGGTGGTGTCGCCGGCGCGAGGGGCGCCGTAGGTGTAGAGCACGATATCCGATGAGTATTGAGGATCGCGGCGCAGCATCTCGGACAAGATCAGTGCTATCGCCCCGCCCAGGCTGTGTCCGGTAATCAGCAGTTTTTGCCCACTGTAGAACCTCTCCAAATAGCTCACGACAAACGGGAAAACCGCTTGGGCGCCCCCGTAGAAGCCACGGTGCACCTTGCCTTCTCCTTCTTGAAAAGGCACCTGATAGGCGTCTCCATCGCGCAGGCCATCGGGCAACGTTTCGCTGGTTCCCCGGACACTGATCAATATCACCTCGTCGTGATGCGTGATAAACGCCTGAGTGTCCGTACTGTCGGCTTGTTTGCGATCATCGAAAAAGTGCAGCTTGGCCGGATGTTCCTGTTGATCCCCCAGTGCTGGATCATTCACCTCGGGGTAGAGCTGTGGATCGAACGGCACCACTTCCAGGCGTTTCGAGTAAGGCACTTCTTCATACAACGGGTAGTACTTCTTCCTTTGCGAGGCATCGACTTTCCACAACTCATCAAACTGCGGCAGTGCATGGCCGAACCAATTGCCGCTGCTGGGCTGCACGGGGAAACTCACACGGTCGGTCTTGACCGGTTGCGTGTTCGGCTCCTGGCCGAAGTCGGTGTAACTCAGGGTCGCCATCAATGACAGTTGATAGAGGTTGAGTGCGCAGAACTCGTTGCCGATCGACAGCATAGGGCGTAGCGCCCGCATCGGGCGCACTTCCAGCACATGGTGCTTGTTCGGCAACAGAGCAATGCCCTTGGGTTCGGGCGGCGGCGGAGAGAAACCCAACTCGACCGTGGCCATGCTGGCCTGACTGAAGATCGCGCTCATTCCTGCGTCCGGCGCATTGCTATCAATCTGTGCGAACGTTCGGGTTTGGGGCGTGGAGCGCATGAGTTTGTGCGCCACCATATTCGGCGGATCACGACGCTCTGCCAGAGGCGGCAAGTGCGCTACATGTTTGACCAGTTCGCTCACTTCAACCTGGTAATAGGCGTTGGTCCCGGCTAGGTCTTTTGCTGGATTGGCCTGGGTACGCACGCCTGATTTGGTGACGAAGCGGGTTTTCTCGGCGCGAACCTGGAGTTCGGTGATGGGGAGGGGGTAGTGCTCCCTTGTTCTTAAATCTTTATAGAGTGCTTCTGTTCCTTTAAAGGGCTGGTTGAACTTGAGTACTACCGGGCCGCAGTAATGGTCGTTCACGTTGCCGGAACCCGTGGCATCCAGTTTGCCCGTGTAAACGGTGTCCTCATAATCGATAATTTCGTACGTCAACCCAGCATAGGATTTGCCATCACCAAACTCGTCCACTAATTGAAAACTCGTCGAATGTCCGCGCATTGGACAGGCGTGGATGTTGCCTTGCATAAAGGCAGCGACGCTCGGATCTAACGGTTCAATGCTCATGGGGTCTCGTCCTTGTTTTCCGTGCAGCCCGGATAAATAGTGCAAACCCGCTCATCCACCATCCTGAAGGTGCTGAAGTCTTTGTAATTTCCATTGCAGTAACCACGCTGATCTTCCATACCTTCACCCAAACAGCGCTTCCAGCCACCGGGAACTTCAACCCAGGTGTCACCCCAGCCGGGCCTTTCTTCATCAGTCAACTTGATCTTCAGTTTTACGGTTTTCCCCGGCAGTTGCTTCAGCGTGTATGCCGTGGAAGGACGACTCCGGGCGACATTGCCCTGCTCATCCATTTTTTTGCATCTCAACATTTTTATGAGGTAACGCTTGGGGCTGACCGTGCGAAAAAACCACATGCATTCACCGAAGAACTCACCTGTACCGTCATCGCTGAATGTCCCCATGTGCCGCTCCAGCAACTCTGGACGTACGGCAAATGACGCATAGTCATAGCTGCTGTTACTTCTTCCTGGGCCAAAAACGCCAATGACCTTGATCTCCACATGATTCAGCGCCAGCGGGCAGTTGCTCACGGTTCTGTAAAGCGGGATTTCTGATGTGCCTTCATATTTCATGTTGGTTTTATTGAACCCAAGCTGAGTACCTTTTCCACCCGGTACCGAGCATGTCTGATCTTGGGCGGACACGTAGGTGGCCGTCAGGTCGTACTTGAAGTTGGGCGGAAGGTCGGGAACGAAGGTGAAAGTGTTTGGTTTGCTGACAGCCGAGCAACCCACTGTCAAAGCAAGGCAAGTGCCCAATGTCAGACATTGAAGGACTTGTTTGAAGTGCAGGAAATACACCCGCGATTGCTGTGTTTTTTGATCCCTCATGGTGATGCATCCTTGTTTTCCGTGCAGCCGGGGTAAATGGTGCAAACGCGCTCATCCACCATCCTGAAGGTGCTGAAGTCTTTGTGATTGCCGTAACAAAACGCATGTTGATCTTCGAAACTTTTCCCCATGCAGCGCTTCCAGCCGTCAGGTACTTTGACCCAGGTGTCTCCAAAGGCCGGCTTTTCCTGTTCGGACAACCTGATCCTCAGCTTTATGGTTTTCCCCGAGAGTTGTGTCAGCGTGTAAGCCGTGAACGGACGACTTCGGCCAACATTGCCCTGCGCATCCATTTTTTTGCAGGTAAGCAGCTTGATCAGGTACCGCTTAGGCCCGACGGTACGAAAAGACCACATGCATTCACCGAAGAACTCACCTGTACCGTCTTCGTCGAAAGTCCCCATGTGCCGCTCCAGCAACTCCGGGCGTACGGCAAATGACGCATAGTCATAGCTGCTATCACTTCGTTCCGGGCCAAAAACACCGATGATCTTGATTTCCACTTCATTCAACGACAGCGGGCAGCCACTCGCGGTTTTGTACAGCTCAATTTCCGCGGTGCTGACGTATTCCATATTCTGCTTATTGAAGCTGACCCAGAAATCCGGCTTCCCCGCCACCCTGCACGTTTCACCTTCGATGGGCAGGTAGATGGCTTTAAGTTCGTACTTGAAGTTGGGCGGAAGATCGGGAACAAAGGTGAAAGTGTTTGGTGTCCCCACAGCCGAACAACCGACGCTCAGCGCGAGGCAACTGCCAAGCGCCAGCAATCGAAATGCACCGTTCATAAACGAGCCTCTCCCTGCCAATACAGCACTTGCTGGTAGACCCGCTCAAAATGCGCCGCCGGTTCTTCTTCAGGTTTTGGCAGCCACGATTTGGGCGGCAGATACCCCGGCATCTGCAAACTCTGCGTCAGCAAGAAATGCACTTGCTCCGGTGCTTGCCAGCCCCACAGGCGAGTTCGCTGAATCTGCCCCCACAACCAGTCATCCACATCCAGTTGTTCCGCGAGCCTGATCAGCGCTTCGGTGTGTTGGCCCACCAGATAGCGCCGGGCGTTATCGAACAGGACGTTGGCGTAAATCAGCTCCGGTGTCGGGGTTTGTAGCCATGGCGGGTCGGCTGACACCGGGTGTGCGCCAGGATCGGGATTGTCGGCGACCCTCCATTGCCCGTCGTGCCAGTAACAGACGCTGACCATCGGCCCCAGAAGTTCGGCGTACTGCTGCGGTTGCAGATGAGCCAGCGCGCGGCCGAGTACCCGATTGTCATGCGCGCGATAGACCGCCAGAGTTGGTCGTTCACCGGTCAGCACGCGTTCGCGCCAATGCGCCGCCAGGGCATCCAGCTCAACGTGACTGGCGCTTGCCAGCCAGCCCCAGTTGCGTTCGGGGGCGCGCAGCAAACTCTGAATCGCCGGGTCATGAATGGAGTCGATGTGAAACAGCAGCGGCCCTGCCTGCGCCAGTGCGTTTGCGGCTGTTCCTGCATACAGATTGCGATACCGCGCAACGCCCTGTTCGTCCAGCAGCGCAGCTCTTGTATCCATCTGCCCGTCGATATCGAGCATCAGATAAAGATCGCGCCCGGCCCGGTTTTGTTCGTGCAGCCATGATTCGAGCGCAGTCATGCGACTTCTCCAAGGCTGCACTGGCCAGCCAGACAGGCCTCGCAGAGCGGGCAATAGTCGGCCGCCTGCTGACGGGCGTCGCTGAGGATGGACGGCGGGGTGGCGATGGCGGGGATGGCTTGGCGGGCTTCAGCCTGCAATGGCTGCAACGGCGTGATCCCCGGCATGGGCGCACCGCCCTCGACGATGGGCACGCTACTGAAAATCCCCGCAGCGTTGATCACGAGGTGATGCCCGCCGGCCGTCAACGTCAGGCTCATCCCGGCATCAATCACCACGTTGCTGGCGCTCACATGTGCCTGTTCACCGGCCTGAATCACCAGTGCCCCGACCGACTGACTGCTGGTGCCACTGACCGTGAGCAAATCATCGGCGTTGATCACCGTGCTGCGCACGCCTTGGTGGGTGCGCAGCGCCTTGCCCTCGATCAGGGTGGTGCTGTCGTTGCCCGTCTGTTCGAAGCGGTCATGACCGATCACGCTGCGACTGTCGTTGAGGATCAGTTGCTCGATGTCGCGCTCGGCGCGCAGGTAGATTTTTTCCCTGCCGGCACGGTCTTCGATCGACAACTCGTTGTAGCCGCCATTGCGCGGCGAGCTTTGGCTGCGCAATACCGTTCGGGTCTTGTGTTCGGGCAGTTGATGGGCGACTGAGGTGACCTTGTTGGGCACGCAACCGGTGATCAGCGGTTTGTCCGGGTCGCCGTCCTGAAAGGTCACGACCACTTCCATGCCAATCCGCGGAATGGTTACCGCGCCAAAACCTTCACCCGCCCAACTGGATGCAACACGGATCCAGCAACTGCTTTTTTCGCTGCCGAGTTCGGCGCGATCCCATGGGAATTCCACGCGAACTCTGCCGTACTCGTCGCAAAAAATGTCCTCGCCAGCAGGGCCGGTCACGCGCGCGGTCTGGCAGACCAGCAGCGGCTTGCGCGGTGGCAGAGAAGGGCGGTAAGACACCTCCGCCGGCATGGCCGTGAAGGTGTTGCGATAACCTTGGGTGAAACCGTCGGCGGGTGGGGCGTCATTGCTGCCTGCTTCTTCAAGTGACTGCGGCTGCCTTCCTTCATGATGAAGACTTGCCAGTAGCCACAGCTCGTTGCAGTCCTGGCGCGGATGTTCGGTCAGGTCGAACAGGTAGCCGCTGCGCAAGGTGCTTTGATTGCTTTTGCCTTCGATCAATAAATAGTCGCGGCGATGCCGCTCCAGTGCCTGACGTGCCAGTTGTCTGCCGTGTTTTTCCGACGTCATCAGCAGCGGGTAGCGATAGTCCTCAAGCTCGGGTGTGAATTCGGCAGTGAAACGACTTTCAAGCAACAGGCTGGGTCGCCTCAAGTCATAGTCGCGGCGGGTGACGGTGGTGGTGCGAGTGTTGAAGCGCAGGGTCAGTTCATTGACCACCGGGTGTTTCGCGACCATGCCGCTGTCGGCCTGAAAAGGCGTCGGACCCAGTGTCGGGAAGAACACCTGACTGTCGGTGAACACCAGCAAATGCCGGTCTGGCGAATGCTGGTGATGCCACGCAATTCCGTCTTCGGCGCACAGACGCTGAATGAACGCGAAATCGCTTTCGTCATACTGGGTGCAGTACTCACGCTCCGGATTGAGCGCGACGTTGAAGGTGAAGACGTCGGACTGGATGCCATGACGCTGGAGCACTTGCGCAATGATTTGCGGCACCGTCAGCTTCTGGAAAATCCGCTGGTCGTAGCTGAACTGCAAATAGTGCAACGCTGGCACCAGCGTAAGTGCGTAGCGGGTCAGGCGTTTTCCGGATTCCCCGAGCATCACCTCTTCGATACGCCCGTGAATGCCTTCGCCGTTGTGGCCGAACTGCAGGAATGCCGGTTGACTGAGCAGTCGCTCCAGATCGAGGTGCGGATACTCGCTGACCAGTTCTATGCGGATGGAATAAAGCTGACTGATAGCTTCAGTGCCATCGAATGCCAGTACCTGAAAATCATGGCGAATTCCGGGAATTTGCAGGGTAAAAGGCGCGCAACTGCCCGTGCTGAACATACGCTTGTCCTTAAGCAAGGTGAGTCGATGCGCGGTGTTCGATCGTCCCTGATCGCCACGCGAAAGAATTTGCCAAGGCAAGCTAGCAATGCAGGAAATAAATTGATGTAAGAAGTATCCCTGAGGTTTGTCAGAGTATTCCGGGTGTGAAAGTCCGGGCAGAATTGAAGGAAAAGACTGTAGGGGAACACTTCAATAATTATTGAGTTGGTACGGATGTACAGTGTTCAGCAGTTGCGTATAAGTTTCAGGAATATGAATTGCCATCAGTTTGATGGCACTTTTTTTGTTTAGCGTTGTCTGCGGAAAAATATTTAGAAAAATCTGCGTTTTTCGGAAGAGTCCTACTTCTATTTTTTTCGAGAGTTGTCATGCTTGCCGCCCTGTAATGGAACGGGCGTTCGGGCCGATACGGTCAAGTTCGAGCGGGCCGCTCTGGATCAAGGGTTCTGAAGGGGCGTGGCGAACGCAGGCCATATAAATCGCTATCAGGGATTCCCCTGTCGGATATAGGGCAATCTCTTACACGCACCAATGAACACTTCGTCTTGTTGTTTAATCGGATGCTTGCTAGTGGCCATCATAGTGATTACGATGCGCCCACTTGAAAGAGCACATCTCAATTGGATGAGTCGCTTCACCGCTCTTCGATACTGTCCCGCGCCGTGGCAACTCCAATAGGCGCAAGACTGTAATCCTAATTAAAGGCCATGGATGTCCTACTCAAGCAAACTTTCCGCCCATTACCTCGAACTCGCAAAAGTCTCTGTTTCCAAAGAGAATTTCGCGGGCGAAGACGTTCGTTTTTCGAGCGAATTCGAGGCCCTGGAAAGCGAGCTGGCCAAAGCTTCGTCGATGCACGAGAGCGGGCAGATCGACTGGCTGAAAATCCGTGAAAACAGCGAAAATCTCCTGCGCACCCAGTCCAAGGACTTGCGGGTTGGCGCCTGGCTGACCTGGTCGCTGTACCAGCGCGAGTCCTTCCCCGGGCTGCTGGCGGGCCTCGGCTTGCTGCACCACCTGTCGGAAAACAACTGGGCCGACGTTCACCCGCTCAAACCCCGTACCCGTGCCGCCGCCATCGGCTGGCTGGTGCCGCGTCTCGAGCAGGTCATCACTGAAAACATTGCGATCAAAGAGCAGTTGCCGATGTTCCGGCAGCTCTCCGAGCACCTGTCCGGTCTCGAAGCGGCCTGCGCTGAACATCTGGGCGATGATGCGCCGCTGCTGCTGCCGATCTCCCGTCGTCTGAAAACCATGATCCAGCGCGCCGCCGACAATCAGCCGGCCCCCGGTGTGGTGGGCGCGGCGGTGGCGCAGGTCAAGCAGGCTGCGAGCCAGTTGCTGACGCCCGGCGCGCCGATCGACAACGAGCGCGAGGCACACAAAGCCTTGCGCGCCCAGCAGGAAAGTGCCCGCCCGTTGTGTGCCTGGTGGCTCAAGCAGAAGGCCACCGACCTGCGCGCCCTGCGCCTGAATCGCACTCTGCTGTGGATGACCATCGACGCGGTACCCGAGCGCAACGCCGAGCAGATCACCGTGTTGCGCGGCCTGCCGCTGGAGAAACTCAAGCTCTATCAGGACCGCTTCGATCAGGGCAAATACGCCGACCTGCTGGTGGAACTGGAGGCGAGCCTGGCGAAGGCGCCGTTCTGGTTCGATGGCCAGAGGATGGTCTGGGAATGTCTCCAGAACCTCAACGCCGAGTTGGCCATGCGCGAAGTGGAAATCCACTTCGCGCTTTTGATTCAGCGCCTGCCCGGCATTGTCGAGTTGCGCTTCCATGACGGCGCGCCGTTTGCCGATCCGTCCACCCGGGCGTGGATCGCCGCCAACGTCATGCCGCACCTGCAAAGCGCCAGTGCGCCGCGCAAGGTCGAAAGCGAAAACGTCGAAACCCAGCCCGCCTGGGAAAAGGCCCTTGAGGAAGTGTTGCCATTGCTGCGCAAGGAAGGCCTGAAACCGGCCGTGCAGATCCTCAAGCAGGGTTTGCAGTCGGCCCACGGTGGTCGCGAGCGCTTCTTCTGGCAGTTCGCCCTCGCGCGCCTGTGCTTCATGGCCAAGAAGTACGAACTGGCCAAGAACCAGCTCGAAACCCTCGATCAGACATTACAGGACTCAGGCCTGCACGCCTGGGAGCCCGATCTTGCATTGGAAGTGCTGCACCTGCTGCACAGTTGCTGCGAGTTGTTGCCGCAGAACCATGCAGTGCGTGAACGCAAGGAAGAGATTTATCGCAGGCTGTGCCACCTCGACCTCGAAGTGGTACTCGAATAGGCCCCAGGGCCACAACCGCAAGGAGAAAAGCCATGGCCAAAGAAGGCTCGGTAGCCCCCAAGGAACGCATCAACGTCACCTTCAAACCCGCCACCGGCGGTGCTCAGGAAGAGATTGAACTGCCGCTGAAACTACTGGCAATCGGTGACTACACCCACCGCAAGGACGATCGCAAAATCGAGGATCGCAAGCCGATCAGCATCGACAAGATGACCTTCGACGAAGTGTTGGCCAAGCAAGAACTGGGTCTGACGCTGAGCGTGCCGAACCGTTTGCAGGAAGATGGCGAGGCCGACGAGCTGGCTGTGCAACTGCGCGTCAATTCGATGAAGGACTTCAACCCGGCCAGCCTGGTCGAGCAAGTGCCTGAGCTGAAAAAACTGATGGAACTGCGCGATGCGCTGGTGGCCCTCAAAGGCCCGCTGGGTAACGCACCTGCGTTCCGTAAAGCGATCGAAGGCGTGCTCGCCGACGACGAATCCCGCGGTCGCGTACTCGGTGAGCTGGGCCTGAACGCCGCAGCCCCGGACGCCTGAGAACCCAGCAGCCAAGGAAGCCAACACAATGAGCACTAGCGCAGCACAAGAGAAAAGCGCCGACAACGGCGAGTACAGCATTCTCGACAGCATCATCGCCGAAACCCGTCTGACCCCGGACGACGAAGCCTACGACATCGCCAAGCGTGGCGTGTCGGCGTTCATCGAAGAGCTGCTCAAGCCGCAGAACAACGGTGAGCCGGTCAAGAAAGCCATGGTTGACCGCATGATCGCCGAGATCGACGCCAAGCTCAGCCGTCAGATGGACGAAATTCTCCACCACCCGGATTTCCAGGCCCTGGAATCGTCGTGGCGTGGTCTGCAGTTGCTGGTCGACCGCACCAACTTCCGCGAAAACATCAAGATCGAAATCCTCAACGTCTCCAAAGAAGACCTGCTGGACGATTTCGAAGATTCGCCGGAAGTCATGCAGTCGGGCCTGTACAAGCACATCTACACCGCTGAATACGGCCAGTTCGGTGGTCAGCCGGTTGGCGCGATCATCGCCAACTACTTCATGTCCCCAAGCTCGCCGGACGTGAAACTGATGCAGTACGTGGCCAGCGTATCCTGCATGTCCCACGCGCCGTTCATCGCCGCGGCCGGCCCGAAATTCTTCGGTCTGGAAAGCTTCACCGGCCTGCCGGATCTGAAAGATCTGAAAGACCACTTCGAAGGCCCGCAATTCGCCAAATGGCAGAGCTTCCGGACTTCGGAAGACTCCCGTTACGTTGGCCTGACCGTGCCGCGTTTCCTGCTGCGTAACCCGTACGATCCGGAAGAAAACCCGGTCAAATCGTTCGTGTACAAGGAAACCGTTGCCAACAGCCACGAGCACTACCTGTGGGGCAACACCGCTTTCGCGTTCGGCACCAAGCTGACCGACAGCTTCGCCAAATTCCGCTGGTGCCCGAACATCATCGGCCCACAGAGCGGTGGTGCGGTTGAAGACCTGCCGTTGCACCATTTCGAAAGCATGGGCGAAATCGAAACCAAGATCCCTACCGAGGTTCTGGTCTCCGACCGTCGTGAATACGAACTGGCCGAGGAAGGCTTCATCTCCCTGACCATGCGTAAAGGCTCCGACAACGCGGCGTTCTTCTCCGCAAGCTCGGTGCAGAAGCCGAAGTTCTTCGGCATCAGCGCAGAAGGCAAGGCGGCAGAGCTGAACTACAAGCTCGGCACCCAACTGCCGTACATGATGATCGTCAACCGCCTGGCTCACTACCTGAAAGTGCTGCAGCGCGAGCAACTCGGTTCGTGGAAAGAACGTACCGACCTCGAGCTGGAACTGAACAAGTGGATTCGCCAGTACGTCGCCGACCAGGAAAACCCGAGCGCCGAAGTGCGTGGCCGTCGTCCGCTGCGCGCTGCGCAAGTGATCGTCAGCGACGTTGAAGGCGAGCCGGGCTGGTACCGCGTGAGCTTGAACGTGCGTCCGCACTTCAAGTACATGGGTGCCGATTTCACCCTGTCGCTGGTTGGCAAGCTGGACAAAGAGTAAGAGCGACTCATGGACGGATACGGCAGTCTTTTCGAACGCCTCAATGGCGATGCGGAACAGCGCAAGGGCAGGAGCCTCGAGGCTTCGGCCATGGCGTCGGTGGCTGCCCATCTGGCCAAAATGCTCAGCACCCGGGCCGGCAGCGTGCAAACGCTGTCCGACTACGGGTTGCCCGATCTCAATGACATGCGTCTGAGCCTGCACGACTCCCTGAGTCAGGCCCGCCTGGCCATCGAAAGCTTCATCGAAGCCTACGAGCCGCGCCTGAGCAACGTGCGTGTCATTTCCCTGCCGCGTGACCACGATCAGCTTCGCCTCGCCTTCAGCATCGAAGGCCTGCTGGAAGTTGAAGGGTTCAAGCGTCAGGTCAGTTTTTCCGCGCGCCTGGATGGCAGCGGACAAGTGAAGGTCACCTAAGGAGATCCCCGATGTCTGGCAAACCCGCAGCACGCGTATCCGACCCCACCGCTTGCCCGCTCCCCGGCCACGGTACCAACCCGATCGCCGTTGGTTCCGGCGACGTGTTCTTCGACGGCCTCGCGGCCGCCCGCCAAGGTGATGCCTCGGCGTGTGGTGGTGCGATGTCGGGCGGTTTGGCGACCACTGTGTTGATCAACGGCAAACCTGCCGCGACGGTTGATTCGGTGGGTACGCATGGCAACAAGGTTACGGCTGGATCCGGGACGGTGATTATCGGTAATTCGCATTCGCCGGCGCCGTTTGTGCCGCCGTTGCCGGTGGAGCTCAGTTGGCCTTTTACCCAGCACTTCGTCGCACGCAATCCGAGAACCGGTGCTCCGGTCGCAAACCGTGCCTACACCCTGAGAACGGCCTCTGGCAAAGAAATCAAGGGTGTTACTGATGCACAGGGTAAAACGGCGCCTATTGCTTCCAATTTGGCTGAAAGCGTCACGCTTACCTTCGAACCGCAGTCTTCGCTCGTGATTGCATAGGGTTTATGACATGACCGCACCGGCACCACTCACGACCCAGCTCACGCCTTCTTCTGACAAGACGCCAGTAGAAGTGCCTGTGGACGAATTCCAGATCACAGATATTCCTGGCGCCATGAGAAAAATGGGCTGGGTGCAGGCCGCTCGACTGATGCAGCGCTGGTTCGATGGCAAGCCTTACGAAATGACTATCGACGAAAAAGAAGGGCGTCTTGACGTTAAACAACTCACTCCAGAAAAACTGTTTGATGATCTGGAGTTCGATTGGTTGAACAGTGCGTCACCGCACACAGGTGAAGATGTAAAAGCGTTGCTCGAAAAAGCAGCGTATGCCAGTCAGTACAACGAGCTGATCGGGCGTGCCAAAGGATTGAATCAACTGGCGCCTGGTCTTTTGCAGTTTATGACGCGTCTGAGAGATCTCGGGATTCTTGATCAGGCAAGCATGGATCTGAAAACAGGCGAATATGATTTCAGTTCTATGAGCGCCCAAGAGTTGGAAGTAACATCGCAGTACAATCGCAGGTCTATCGGAACTGATAAGTGGGCAAGAATTACTGATCCACTGGATGATGTTTACGGAACGTTGGGTGGGTTTTCCGTAAAGTTTGCTGTTACCAAATTTTCAACGGTTTCGAAAACCAAAAAAACACCGGCCACTTTGCATATCGAAGAAATTGGTTGCTACATACGTGATACGTATGAGTTTTTGAATGACAGCAGTAATAATCAGCCGCTTGGATACTGGAGCTTTGAAAGTGGCGTGAAAGGATTTAGTGCGTTGGGTCGAGATACATTTGAGGCCGATGGCCAGTTATATCACAAGGTAACTAACGATAGCTTCAATCAGTACCGTGCTCTACATGGTAAAGGTGGCGATTTGTTTGTTTATTCAACCGTGAAGAAGTTGCCAACATCCATTGACTTTCGTTTCATGAGTGCCGATTTCGGTGAGTTCGTGGCGAGGGCAAAGCCGATGGTAGCGTCATGATCAGTGCTAACAGAAAACGAGGCGTTTATCTGCTGCTGGCTGTGTCATTGCTTCTGGCGATGCTTCTCGCGCTAAAAGTTCACAGTTCTCTGGTTGCAAAGCCATTAAAAACTTATGTGAGTGAATCTGGTAAATGCTACATCGCCAGATATGCAGCTGATTATGGGTTTTTGGGAATCGCAGGAAGTTTGGTAGAGCTTTTCAGCAGTCAATCCTTCTATCGGGTCTATTCAATGGATGGGGAACTTCTAAAAACATCTGAGTGGTATCTATGGATGCGAGAGGGAGATCCGGGGGCTGCCCCGGAATTTCATGGCGAGATGATCTTGTATCCGGGTTCAGAAGGCTGGGAAAGTTGGATAATTCCAGAATGTCGGTAATAGGTTTTTTTGGGGCTGAAGGCACGTCCTCATTCCAGAGTGCCGATAAAGCCATGACCGGAGTTGCACATGAATAGCCGTCACGCCATCGGTCTGGCTGTGCACTCGCTAGCCTGTGTGATTTATATCGTTATGAATGGCTATGCGGTTCCCGCCTATAAACAACTGGTCGGTGGATTGACCTCGCACGGTGTCGCCATCGGCATGGCGATGTATCTGATTTTCTATTTTTTCGTTTTCATGAATTTGATTTTGGTCTTCATCCAGCGTCAAGCCATCCAGTTTGGCCTGGTAGTTTTGATGATGTTGACGATTCTGTTTTATCTGCTGCCGCAGTACCCCATTCGTGGCTTGGCCTATTGCGCGCTTACAGGTGGTTTGACGGTTTGCGCCATCCTGCTGACCAACGTCATCCACACGGCTTACACCCGCTGGCGCAAGCACGCGGCACTGCAACCGCTGGAGGCTCAGAAACGTCGAGCATTGCCGCGACTGTTGCTGGCTTTGGCGCTGACCGGTGTGTCCATATGCATCGTCTTGCTGGGGTTGAAGATTTTCGGTGGCTTAACGGCGCAGGCCTTGGCGCGACACTCGAGCGAGTCGGGCGAGTGCTACCTCATCACATACGCACCCGGTTATCCCAAGCTGGGATTGATCGGGCAAGTGTTTGGGATGTTCAGCAGCGGGTACTTTTTTCGGGTGTATACCAAGGACGGCGCGTTGCTCGAATCCTCGGAATGGAATTTCCGGGTGACTGAAATTTTTGCGGTTGCTCCCGAATTCAACGGCTCGACAGTGCTGTATCCCGGCACGCAAGGCTACGAAGACTGGTGGGTGCCGGAATGCGCCTGATCGCCAGAAGCTCTCTCATGCAGAAAACACATGGTATGCAGCATGACGCAATGGATGCGTGTGTTTTCGAGGATGGAGGCTTGCCCGTGATAGGTGTATCGGAGATGGCCCTGCTCAGTCGCGCGCAACTCAGTTTCTTCATGGGAGCCTTGTGGACGCCATTCTTGGCCATGCTGGCGTTTTCATCCTATGGCCTGTGGATTGGCGAGTATTCGACATTCGACTCGTCCGAGACCCACTGGGTGTATCTGTTGTGGTTCGGCATGCCCGGGTTGCTGTTGTTTGCGCTATGGGGCTCGCGGGCCGCGAAGAGCCGCAATGAGCAGCAGGCGCTGCGAATGGTCTGGCTGGCGCCGTTGAAAATCATCCCTTTCTACGCGGTGCCCTGGATGCTTTATGGCTTGTGCAGCCTGGTCGCCGGGCCATTCGACAATGCTTTCATGGCCTACGGATGGATCCTGCTCGTGCCGTACCTCCTGATCGCCGGTTACTTCTGTGCCGGTCTGACGGTCGCGCTCTACAGGATATTTTTTTGATGAGTTCCACTACCAGGCAGGTAACCCGTGTCCTTTAACCACTACTACCAAAGCGAACTCACCGCACTGCGCCAACTCGGTCGCCGTTTCGCCGAGCGTAGTCCGGCGTTGGCGCCGTTTCTGGGCCAGGCCGGGCGGGATCCGGATGTGGAGCGGTTGCTCGAAGGCTTTGCGTTTCTCACCGGGCGGCTGCGGCAGAAGCTCGATGACGAATTGCCGGAACTCAGCCATTCGCTGATGCAACTGCTGTGGCCGAACTACATGCGCCCGCTGCCGGCGTTCAGCATTCTGCAGTTCGATCCGCTCAAGCGATCCGGGCCTGCATTGCGGGTCGAGCGCGATACGCCGATTGAAAGCAAGCCGATCGAAGACGTGCGTTGCCGCTTCCGCACCTGCTATCCGACTGAGGTGCTGCCGCTGGATCTGGCTGCGCTGAACTACTCGGTGAAGGGTGACGGCTCGCTGCTCAGCCTGCGTCTGGAAATGAGCGCCGACGGCCACCTCGGTGAGCTGGAACTGAGCAAACTGCGTCTGCACTTTGCCGGCGAGCGCTACATCAGCCAGATGCTCTACCTGAGCCTGCTGCGCAATCTCGAAGGCATCGAGCTGATCCCGCTCGACGGCGCCGGCAAGCCGATAGATGGTGTCGCCGGCAAGCCGATGGCGTTCAAGATTCCCGGTGACCGGGTCAAGCCGGTGGGTTTTGCCGAAGAAGAGGCGTTGATTCCGTATCCGCTGAACACTTTCCGTGGCTATCGCTACCTGCAGGAATACTTCGCTTTCCAGGACAAGTTCCTGTTCGTCGACGTCAACGGTCTGGACATTCTCAAGGCGCTGCCGGAAGACACGCTCAAGCAGATGCGTGGCCTGGAACTGCGCTTCGACATTCGCAAGAGCGGCATCATGCGCATGCGGCCGACCCTGGATAACGTGAAGCTGTTCTGCACGCCGATTGCCAACCTGTTCGCCCACGACGCCCTGCCGATCCGTCTCGACGGCAAGCAGGACGAATACCTGCTGCTGCCGGCGGAATACGATCTGGAAAACTGCGGTGTGTTTTCGGTGGAAACCGTCACTGGCTGGAAGCCCGGCGGCCTCGGTTATCAGGAGTACGTGCCGTTCGAATCCTTCGAGCACGACCCGAGTTTCGACGTGCCCAACAGCCGTCCGCATTACAGCATTCGCCAGCGTTCGTCCCTGCTGCACGACGGCCTCGACACCTACCTGAGCTTCGGCATCCGCCACACCGAAGCCCACGAAACCCTGTCGATCGAGCTGATGTGCACCAACCAGAACCTGCCGCGCAAGCTCAAGCTCGGCGACATCTGCCTGGCCTGCGAAGAGACCCCGGAGTTCCTCAGTTTCCGCAACATCACCCCGGCGACGTCGAGCTTCGCACCACCGCTGAACCGTGACTTCCTGTGGAAGCTGATCAGCAACATGTCGCTTAACTATCTGTCGCTGGCCGACGTCAATGCGTTGAAGGTGATTCTGGAAACCTACGACTTGCCGCGCTACTACGACCAGCACGCGGAGAAGGTCAGCAAACGCCTGCTTGGCGGCCTCAAGCACATCAAACATCACCACGTCGACCGGCTGCACCGTGGGCTGCCGGTGCGCGGTCTGCGCACCGAACTGACCATCGACCCGGAAGGGTATATCGGCGAAGGCGACCTGTTCGTGTTCGCTTCGGTTCTTAACGAGTTTTTCGCGCTTTACGCCAGTCTCAATTCATTCCATGAGCTGCGGGTAAAAAGCACACAGGGAGAGGTGTACCAATGGACACCACGTATGGGCCTGCAGCCCCTGCTTTAAGCGGGCTGACCAAGGTAATACGCGAGTACTCGCTGTTTCAGGCCGTGCTGCTGGTGATCGACCGGCTGCGCGAGGCTCACCCGTACCTGAGCGAAGACGACTTGTACGATCACGTGGAATTCCAGGCCAACCCGAGCCTCGGTTTTCCGCGCAGCGATGTTGATCGTGTGGAGTTCTTCGAAGAGCACGGGCAGATGCGCGCGCGCATGCGTTTCAACCTGATTGGTCTGGTCGGTTCGGGCTCGCCGCTGCCGGCGTTCTATGGCGAACAAGCCTTGGGCGACAGCGAGGACGGCAACCCGACGCGCAACTTCCTCGACCTGTTCCACCATCGCCTGCAACGGCTGATGCTGCCGATCTGGCGCAAGTACCGCTATCGCGCCAGCTTCCAGAGCGGCGCGATCGACCCGTTCTCGTCGCAGCTGTTCGCGCTGATCGGTCTGGGTGGCGACGAGATCCGCAAGGCCAAGGAACTGAACTGGAAACGCCTGCTGCCGTACCTCGGCCTGCTCAGCTTGCGGGCGCACTCGGCGGCATTGATCGAAGCGGTGCTGCGTTACTACTTCAAACACGAAGACCTGGTCATCGAACAGTGCATCGAGCGCCGCGTGGAAATCCTCGACGAGCAGCGCAACCGCCTTGGGCGCGCCAACAGCCTGCTGGGTGAAGACCTGGTGCTGGGTGAGCGGGTGCGCGACCGCAGCGGCAAATTCCGCATTCACATCACCGAACTCGACTGGGAGCGATTCCACGAATTCCTGCCGATCGGGTTCGGCTACCAGCCGCTGTGCGCGCTGGTGCGGTTCACCTTGCGTGACCCGCTCGATTACGACATTCGCCTGGTGCTGCGCCCGGAAGAAATCCGCGAACTGCGCATTGGTGAGAAGAACGACTGTCGCCTGGGGTGGACCAGTTGGCTGGGCTGCGAAAAAGCAGACGGCGTAGTGACCCTGGGCAGCAAAATTCATTAAGGACGTGAGCCATGATCAACGTAGACCTGCAACAACTCATTCAGGCGCTGGACGCCGAAACCCGCCGTGATCTGGAGCGTTCAGCCGAGCGTTGCGTGGCCCGTGGCGGCAGCAAGATCCTCGTCGAAGACCTGCTGCTGGGGCTGCTGGAGCGTCCTAACGGCTTGCTGTCGCGTGCGCTGCAGGATGCCGACGTCGACGCCGGCGAACTGAGCGCCGCGCTGCAGTCGCGCGTTGAGCACAGCGCTTCGCGTAACCCGGTGTTCGCCCCGGAACTGGTGCAGTGGCTGCAAGATGCGCTGCTGGTGGCCAACCTTGAACTGGGCCAGACCCAGGTCGAAGACGCCGCGCTGATCCTCGCCCTGCTGCGCAACCCGATGCGCTACGCCGGCAGTCGCTATCAGCCGCTGCTCGCGAAATTGAACATTGATCGCCTGAAGGAATTTGCCCTGTCGCAACAGGAACAACCGGCGGCCAACGGTAAACCGGCGGCGCAGGGCGAGTCGCTGTTGCAGCGCTTCACCCACAACCTGACTCAGCAGGCCCGCGACGGCAAACTCGACCCGGTATTGTGCCGTGACGGCGCGATCCGCCAGATGGTCGACATCCTCGCCCGCCGCCGCAAGAACAACCCGATCGTGGTCGGTGAGGCCGGTGTCGGTAAAACCGCCATCGTCGAAGGCCTGGCCTCGCGCATTGCTGCCGGTGAAGTGCCGCAGGTGCTCAAGGGCGTCGAGCTGCTGTCGCTGGACATGGGTTTGCTGCAGGCGGGTGCCAGCGTAAAAGGTGAGTTCGAACGTCGTCTCAAAGGCGTGATCGACGAGGTCAAAGCCTCGCCAAAACCGATCATTCTGTTCATCGACGAAGCCCACACCCTGATCGGTGCTGGCGGCAATGCCGGCGGTTCCGACGCAGCCAACCTGCTGAAACCAGCGCTGGCGCGGGGCGAGCTGCGTACCATCGCCGCCACCACTTGGGCCGAGTACAAGAAATACTTCGAGAAAGACCCGGCACTGGCCCGTCGTTTCCAGCCGGTGCAACTGCATGAACCGACCGTCAACGAAGCGGTGACCATCCTTCGTGGTCTGGCCCAGGTTTACGAGAAGAGCCACGGCATCTACCTGCGTGATGACGCGGTGGTCTCGGCGGCCGAATTGTCCGCACGTTATCTGGCCGGTCGCCAGCTGCCGGACAAAGCTGTCGACGTCCTCGACACCGCCTGTGCTCGCGTGCGTATCAGCCTTGCCGCTGCCCCGGAAAGCCTTGAGCGCCTGCGTGGCGAACTGGCCGAAGGTGGTCGTCAGCGTCAGGCCCTGCGTCGCGATGCCGAGGCCGGTCTGCTGATCGACCACGAAGCGCTGGATGCTCTGGAAGCGCGACTCGACGAAGCCGAAACCGAAATGGTCGCGCTGGAAAGCCTGTGGACCGAACAGAAACAACTGGCCGAGCGCCTGCTGGAACTGCGCCAGCAACTGGCCAAGGCCCGCGAAGCCGCTGCCGTTGAACCGACTGTCAGTGTTGAAGAAGACGCCGAAGGCACCGTGATCGAAACCCTCGCCGCTGAAGTCGAGGAAGGCCAGAGCGTCGAAGCGCTGGAAGCCGAACTGAATAAAACCCACAGTGCCCTGACCGCCGCACAAGTCAAAGAGCGTCTGGTCAGCTTCGAAGTCTGCCCGCGTCTGGTCGCCGAAGTGATCAGCGCCTGGACCGGTGTGCCATTGGCGCAACTGGCCCGCGAACACAACGCCAAGGTCGCCAGTTTCGCCACCGACCTGCGCACGCGCATCCGTGGTCAGGAACAAGCCGTGCACGCACTGGATCGCTCGATGCGCGCCACCGCTGCGGGCCTGAACAAACCTGACGCACCGGTCGGTGTGTTCCTGCTGGTCGGCCCGAGTGGCGTCGGCAAGACCGAAACCGCGCTGGCCCTCGCTGATCTGCTGTACGGCGGTGACCGTTTCATCACCACCATCAACATGTCCGAGTTCCAGGAGAAGCACACCGTTTCTCGCCTGATCGGTGCGCCACCGGGCTACGTCGGTTACGGCGAGGGCGGCATGCTCACCGAAGCCGTGCGGCAGAAGCCGTACTCGGTGGTGCTGCTCGATGAAGTCGAGAAGGCTGACCCCGACGTGCTCAACCTGTTCTACCAAATCTTCGACAAGGGCGTGGCCAACGACGGCGAAGGGCGCGAAATCGACTTCCGCAACACGTTGATCCTGATGACCTCGAACCTCGGTAGCGACAAGATCAGCGACCTCTGCGAAGACGGCGCACGTCCGAGCGCCGAACTGCTCGAAGAAACCATTCGCCCGGTGCTGAGCAAACACTTCAAACCGGCGCTGCTGGCGCGGATGAAAGTGGTGCCGTACTACCCGGTCGGCGGTCCGGTGCTGCGCGAGCTGATCGAGATCAAACTGGGCCGACTCGGCGAGCGCCTCAACCGTCGTCAGCTGGATTTCAGCTGGTGCCAGAACCTCGTCGATCACCTGTCCGAGCGTTGCACGCAAAGCGAAAGCGGTGCGCGCCTGATCGACCATCTGCTCGATCAGCATGTGCTGCCGCTGGTGGCTGACCGCTTGCTCGACGCGATGGCCACCGGCGAAAGCCTCAAGCGTGTGCATGCCACGCTCGACGGCGAAGCCAGCGTGACCTGCGAGTTCGCCTGAGGTGGGTGTGATGTTCACTCAAGTGCCGCAGCCACTGGTCTACGCCGAAGCGTTGCTGGCGCAATTCGCCGGCCTGTCGCGGGCGGCGGACGGTGCTGCGTTGTTGGGTGACTTCGTGCGCGGTCTGGCCGAGCTGAGCGGGTGCGAATTGACGCAACTGTATTTGCTCGACGCCACCCACACCTGCCTGGGGATGAACGCCGAATGCCTCGACGGCGCGCTGCAACCGCGCGAAGCGGCGAGCCTGCCGGCGGACTACAACGGTGAGCAACTGCTGCAGTTCGCCCTGTGCCAGAACCGCGTGGTGTGCCTCACCGACTTGAGCGGCAGCCTGCACGAAACCAGCTTTCTGCCGGCGGCGGCTTCGCCGTGGCAGTCGCTGCTGTGCGTGCCGCTGGTCAATCAGCACAAGGCGGTGGAAGGTTTGTTGCTGTGTGCCAGCCGTCGCCGCGTCGACCTGCAAGGCTTTGCCGACTCGCTCGGGCAGCTCGGTTCGTTCGTGCTCGGCCAATTGCACTTGCTGCAGCGTCTGCGTCAGCCGCTGGCGGAATCGGCCACGGTGGCGCGCAGCGTGCCAAGCATCAGTGGTTACGGCCTGATCGGCAAAAGCGCGGCGATGCGCCAGACCCATTCGCTGATCAGCAAGGTCCTGCACAGCGCGTACACCGTGTTGTTGCGCGGCGAGACCGGCACCGGCAAGGAAGTCGTCGCCCGGGCAATTCACGATTGCGGCCCGCGTCGTTCCCAAGCGTTCATCGTGCAGAACTGCGCGGCGGTCCCGGAAAACCTGCTGGAAAGCGAACTGTTCGGCTATCGCAAAGGCGCGTTCACCGGTGCCGACCGTGACCGCGCCGGCCTGTTCGATGCGGCCAATGGCGGCACGCTGTTGCTCGACGAGATCGGCGACATGCCGTTGTCGTTGCAAGCGAAGATATTGCGCGTGTTGCAGGAAGGCGAGATCCGGCCGCTGGGTTCCAACGACACCCACAAGATCGACGTGCGCATCATCGCCGCGACGCACCGCGATCTGTCGACGCTGGTCAGCGAAGGCAAATTCCGCGAGGACCTGTATTACCGCCTCGCGCAATTCCCGATCGAGCTGCCGGCCCTGCGCCAGCGCGAAGGCGACATCCTCGAACTGGCCCAGCACTTCGCCGAGAAGACCTGCACGTATTTGCAACGCGATCCGGTGCGCTGGTCGAGCGCGGCGCTGGAACACCTGTCCGGCTACAACTTCCCCGGCAACGTGCGCGAACTCAAGGCTTTGGTCGAGCGCGCGGTGTTGCTGTGCGAAGGCGGCGAGTTGCTGGCCGAGCATTTTTCCCTGCGCATGGAGCCGATGCCGGAGGACAACAGCCATCTGAATCTGCGCGAACGCCTGGAGCAGGTCGAGCGCACGCTGCTGCTCGATTGCCTGCGCAAAAACGATGGCAACCAGACCCTCGCCGCCCGCGAACTGGGCCTGCCGCGACGCACGCTGCTGTACCGCCTCGGCCGCCTGAACATCAATCTGGGAGATTTCGATGGGTAGGCAAAAGATCATCGTTTTTCCCGCAAAACCCCATTTCAGCGCCGCCCGCAAGGGTCGGCGCTTTGTGCTTTGTCTACACCTGGAGACCCTCTGATGTCTGTTCGTCACTGGCACGCTGTCCTGCTGACCCTCGTCGTTCTATGCGGCCTGGGCGGCTGTAGCGGCAACTACAAATTCAACGACAACGACTATCGCCCGTTGGGTGATCCGCAAGCGGTCAATCGCGGCAAGTGACCGCAAGGAGCATCAAACATGGAACTGGTTTTCGAAATGCTGAACACCAAGCAGTTCGTGCCCACCGAGTTGTGCCAGAAGACCTTTAAACAGGCCGGCGGCGTGATCGGGCGGGGCGAGGACTGCGACTGGATCATCCCTGACCGCAAGCGTCACCTGTCCAATCACCACGCGATTGTCAGCTACCGCGAAGGCACGTTTTTCCTCACCGACACCAGCAGCAACGGCGTGCAGGACGGTTCGAGCGGAGCACGTCTGCACAAGGGCGAACCGGTGCGGATCGAGCACGGCAGCACTTACGTGCTTGGCGACTTCGAAATTCGCGCGCGCCTGGTGCGTGACCCGGCGACCTTCGACGGGGAAGTCGGCCGTCCGCGTGCTGCCGGCAGCATCATTCCCGATGACGCGTTCCTCGATCTCGACCCGCTCAACGCCCTCGAACAGCAAGAGCGCGTCTACTCGGAAATCGACGAGTTGCTGGCGCCGAACACCAAGCCGGAAGATTCCCGCCAGCGTGCCGACTACGCACGTATCGACATGGAAAGCCTGATGGTGCCGGAGCTGATCGCCGCGCCTGCCGAACCTGAACCCGCTCCGGCACCGAAAGCCGTCGAGCGTCAGAGCGAAGGTTTCTGGGAGCACTTCGGGGCGGCACTGGGTGTGGACGTCAAAGGCCTGAGCCACGACGAACGCGAAGCCCTGGCACTGAACGCCGCGCGCCTGCTGCGGCAGAGCATCGGCGGTTTGCAGCAGAGCCTGCGTACCCGCTCGGAGCTGAAAAACGAACTGCGTCTGGCCCAGACCACCGTGCAAGGCACCAACAAGAACCCGCTGAAGTTCGCCGTCGATCCGAGCGAAGCACTGGAGATTCTGTTGCAGCCAAGCAAGCCCGGCCACCTGCCGGCCGAGCAAGCCATCTCCCGTGCGTTCCGCGATCTGCAGGCGCATCAGGTGGCACTGCTGACCGCCAGCCGCGCCGCCGTACGCGGCACGCTGGAGCACTTCTCGCCGGAACAACTGACCCTGCGTTTCGAGCGCGACAACAAGCCGTTGATCGCCACGTCGGGCGGACGCTGGAGAGCGTTCGGCCGCTACCACCAGGCACTGCGTCAGGACGATGACTGGAGCGAGCGTCTGCTGGCCCGCGACTTCGCCCAGGCCTATGAAGAACAGATCCGCCTGATCTCCACCCTCCACACCGACCACCAAGGATGATGCGCATGTCTCGCCGCTCGACCGCTTTTTTCAAGACGCTGACTGCGCTCACCATGCTGGTGCTGCTCGCCGGTTGCTCGTCGCTGTCGCCATACTCGAAAGTGACCAAGATCAACCTGAAGCTGACCGGCAGCGATCAGCTCAACCCGGACCTCAACGGCCGCCCTTCGCCAATCGTCGTGCGCTTGTTCGAACTCAAGCACCCGGTAACCTTCGAGAACGCGGATTTCTTCAGCCTCTACGAGCGCGCCAAGGAATCCCTCAACCCGGACCTGGTGGCCAGCGAAGAACTCGAACTGCGCCCGGGTGAAACCGTGGAGATGAAACTCAAGGTGGAAGAGGGCAGCGGTTATGTCGGCGTTCTCGCCGCTTACCGCGACTTGCCGGAAACCCAGTGGCGCTACACGGTGCAGATCACGCCGCTGGAAGTCACCGAAGTCGATCTGACCCTGGACCAGACCGGCATCCGCAACACTCATCAAGTGCTCGCCAAGGCGGATGACTGAACATGAATACCCATAAAGTCATTTGGCAGGAAGGCATGCTGCTGCGTCCGCAGCACTTCCAGCACAACGATCGTTATTACGATCACCAGATGAAAACCCGCACGCAATTGTTGGGTGGCTACACCTGGGGTTTCCTCAATCTGGAGATTGACCTGCAGTTCCTCAACATGGGCAAACTGGTGATCAGTGAAGCCTCGGGGATTCTGCCGGACGGCAGCCTGTTCGAACTCGGTGGCAACACCGAGCCGCTGGCCCTGGACGTACCGCCGAACACCGGCAACACGCCGATCTACCTGGCGCTGCCGCTGGTCACCGGTAACCATATCGAAGCGCGCCGTCCGGAGCAGTCCGACGTGCTGGCGCGTTACACCGCGTACGACGCCGAAGTCGCCGACTCCAACGCCGGCGACGATTCCGCCAGCCAGGTGAGCTGCGGTCGTCCGGACTTCAAACTGTTGCTCGGCGAGCAGCAGAGCGATCAGGCCTACGTGAAGCTGAAGATCTGCGACGTGCTCGATACCACGCCCGACGGCGTGATCAGCCTCGATCCGGATTTCGTGCCGACCTACATTCAGGCCCACGCCTCCAGCTACCTGCTGTCGTGTCTGAAAGAAGTCATCAGCATGCTCAACCACCGTGGCGACACGATTGCCGAGCGGATTCGCTCCAACGGCAAGGTTGGCGGTGCGGAAGTCGGCGATTTCATGATGCTGCAACTGATCAACCGCACCGAACTGTTGCTGCGTCACTACCTCGGCCTGGAGCAGGTGCACCCGGAAGAGTTGTACCGCACGCTGCTGACCATGCTCGGCGATCTGGCGACCTTCTCCGGCGAGAGCAAACGTCCGCGTCTGGACAGCCGCTACTCCCACGCCGACCAGGGCGGCAGCTTCCGCAAACTGATGGAAGCGATCCGTCAGGTGCTGTCGATGGTGCTCGAACAGCACGCCATCGAGCTGATCCTGCAAGCGCGTCAGTACGGCATCATCGTGTCGCCGTTGCACGACCACAAACTGCTCGGCTCGGCGTCGTTCGTGCTGGCGGCCAGTGCCAACTGCGACTCCGAAGAACTGCGCCACCGCTTGCCGGCGCACCTCAAGGTCGGCCCGGTGGAGCGCATTCGCCAACTGGTCAACCTGCACTTGCCGGGGATCAAGGTCAAACCATTGCCCGTCGCTCCACGGCAGATCGCGTTCCACTCGAACAAAACCTACTTCATCCTCGAACTCAGTTCCGAAGACCTGGCACAACTCGAGCGCTCCGGCGGCTTCGCGTTCCACGTGTCCGGCGAATTCGCCGAGCTTGAACTGAAATTCTGGGCCATCAGGAACTGACCGACATGATCAAGGAAACGGATTACAACCAGGACGACAAAACCGTCCTGCTCGATCGTCAGGGCCACGGACCGGCATCGAGTCCGCTGACCGACTTCGCCGCGCCGCCGCGTTTCGAGCAACTGGAAGAACGCATGATCTACGCCGCGCGCCTGCGTCCGGCGGAGGCGTTCAACATCAGCCTCAATTCGCTGGTGGCGGCCTCGTCCGAGTTGCTGTCGGAAGTGGTGCGCCTCAAGCACAGCGAAACCCGCGAAGACCTGTACGCGCTCAACGAGCGCCTGACCGCCGGGCTCAAGCTGTTTGAAGTGCGCGCCCTGCACAATGGCGCCGAAAGCAGCCAGGTGATGGCCGCCCGTTACGTGCTCTGCACCGTGGTCGACGAAGCCGTCGTGACCACGCCGTGGGGCAACGAAAGCGAATGGTCGCAGATGAGTCTGCTCAGCAGCTTCCACAACGAAACCTTCGGTGGCGAGAAGTTCTTCCAACTGCTCGATCGCTTGTCGAAGAACCCGGTCAAGCACCTGCCGATGCTTGAGCTGATGTACCTGTGCCTGTCCCTCGGTTTCGAGGGCAAGTACCGCGTGCAGGCGCGCGGCATGCTCGAACTCGAAGGCATCCGTGACGCCCTGTACCGCCAGATCCGTCAACTGCGTGGCGACGTGCCGCGAGAGCTGTCGCCGCACTGGGAAGGCCTCAACGATCAGCGTCGCAACCTGGTGCGCATCGTGCCGGCTTGGATGGTGGTGCTGTTCACTTTCGTCTGTCTGGTGGTGATGTATTCGGGCTTCGCCTGGGTCTTGGGCGAGCAGCGCGACACCGTTCTGCAACCTTATCAGCCGCTTGATCCGGCCGCGGTGCAACCGCAGTCGCAGCCGTAAACAGGGACGTGTGATGAAAAAGTTTTTCAAGAAAGTCGGCGCCTTCCTGCGCCAGACCTGGGTCTGGACCCTGCTGCTGGTGCTGTTCGTGGCGCTGCTGGTGTGGTTTGTCGGCCCGTTGTTGGCGGTCGATGACTACAAGTTCTGGGAGAGCCCCACCTCTCGCCTGTTGACCATCGCCGTGCTGTTCCTGATCTGGGGCCTGACCATGGTCTTCGTCAGCTGGCGCGCCGGTGTACGCAAGAAAGAAGTCGAAGCCACCGAAGATGGCCAGGATCGGATCCGCCGCGAAGAGCTGATCGACGACGAGGAGAAAGAGTTGAAAGCGCGTTTCAAAGACGCGCTGAAAACCCTGAAAACCTCGAGCCTGTATCGCGGCCGCAGCGAGCGCTGGCGCAACGAACTGCCGTGGTATCTGTTGATCGGCCCGCAGTCCGGCGGCAAGACCAGCCTGCTGGACTTCTCCGGTCTGGAATTCCCGATCAACAAGATCGACCGCAAGCTGACCCGCGACACCCAAGGCACTCGTCATTGCGATTGGTACTTCGCCGACCATGGTGTGCTGATCGACACCGCCGGACGTTACATGACCCAAGGCGAGAAAGACGTCGACGGCAGTGCCTGGACCACCTTGCTGGAGCTGCTGCGCAAGCGTCGTCGCGGTCGTCCGTTGAACGGCGTACTGGTGACCATCCCGGTGGAAATCCTCACCGGTGGCAGCGAGCAAGACATCGACACCCTGGCGCGCCAGGTGCGTGGTCGCCTGCAAGAGATTTATCAGAAGCTGCACGTCGACGTGCCGGTGTATCTGGTACTGAGCAAGGCCGACAAACTGCTGGGCTTCGACGAGTTCTTCGATCAGCTGACCCGCGAGGAAAGCGATCAGGTGTTGGGTACCAGTTTCCGCAAGGACCAGGTTGGCACCGACGTGGCTGTGCTGCGCGGCGAGTTCGAGGAACTGCTGCGTCGCCTCAACAGCCAGGTGATCATGCGCATGCACTCCGAGCGTGACACGCAGCGCCGTGGCCGCATTCTCGACTTCCCGCATCAACTGGGGCAAATCGGCGAGCACCTGTGCCTGTTCGTCGACATGGCGTTCACCGGCAACCGTTACCAGCGGGCCACGCAACTGCGTGGTTTCTACCTGACCAGCGCACCCCATCTGGTTCAGCAAATGGACGAGACGGCTGCCGCCATCGGCGCGAATCTGGGTGTGAATGCCGGTGTGCTGCCGACCCTGCGCAGCGGTCGCTCGCGGTTCATCCACCATTTGTTCAGCCAGGTGATTTTCCCCGAGGCCGATCTGGCCGGTCTGGACAAGCGCGAACGCAGCCGCATCAACTGGGGCCAACGTGCGCTGTACGTCGGCGCACTGGCGGCACTGGCGCTGTTCGGCATGCTCTGGGCGGGCGGTTTTTCGGCCAACTATGAGCGTCTGGAAAACCTGCGCAATCTGGCGCAGAACTGGACGCAACAACGCTCGGCGCTGTCCCCGCGTGATGACGCGATGGGCGCGCTGAAAACCCTCGATACCAGCTACGCCGCGACCCAGGTGTTCCCGAAAAAGGGCGACGTGTCGTACCACGAGCGTGGCGGTCTGTATCAGGGTGAAGACGTCAATCCAGTGGTCAAAGAGGCTTACGAGCGCGAGCTTGAAAAGCAACTGCTGCCACGGGTTGCCACCCTGCTCGAAGGGCAGATCCGCGCCAACATGAAGGACCGCGACCGCCTGCTCAACAGCCTGCGCGCGTACCTGATGCTGAACATGAAGGACCGTCGCGATGCCGCGTGGCTCAAGGACTGGGTCGCCACTGACTGGTCGCAGCGCTACACCGGCAACACCGCGGTGCAGAACGGTCTGAATGCGCACCTGGAGCGTCTGCTGAAGCAGCCGTTTATCTACCCGCTGAACGAACAGTTGGTGACCCAGGCGCGCCAGGTCCTGCGCAGCGAATCGCTGGCCACCGTGGTGTATCGCATGCTCCGCGAGCAGGCGCGCAACCTGCCGGACTACCGCTTCAGCCAACACCTCGGCCCACAAGGCTCGCTGTTTATCGGCACCGAATACGTGATTCCGGGCTTCTACACGCAAACCGGTTATCAGCAGTATTTCTCGGTACAGGGTTCGGCGCTGGTCACCGACATCCTGCGTGACAACTGGGTGCTGGGCGAAGGTGCGGGCATCAGCGACATGGACTTGCGTCGCCTGATGGTCGAGCTGGAGCAACTGTACTTCCGCGACTACGCCAACTACTGGAGCGAAGCCGTTGGCCAGGTGGCCCTGCCGCCAATCAGTGACGCCGGTGAAGGCGCCGAGCAACTGGCGGGCCTGACCTCGGCCAACTCGCCGGTGCTGGCCTTGCTCACTGAAGTACGCGAGAACACGCGCTTCCCGGCCGCCGCCGATCCGGTGGATGAAGCCGGTGATGCCGCCGATGCATTGGCGGGGCAGAAGGGCAAACTGGGTAAAGTCGGCAAGCTTGCCGCCGCCGCAGCGGACAAGGCTTCGGCCCTGAACGTGGCGAAGACCCTGCCGGACACCGCGAAGAAGTCGCTGCAACGCCGCTTCGAACCGCTGCATCGTTTGCTCGATGACAACAACGGCCCGGCGGCAGACCTGACCCCTGCGCTGAGCGCGCTCAACGACCTGCAGCTGCAACTGTCCGGTCTGGCCCGTTCCAGTACACCGGAACAAGCCGCGTTCGAAATGGCGAAAACCCGCATGAGCGGCCAGCGTGATGCGCTGACCAACCTGCGTGCTGCCTCGGGTCGCCTGCCGCGTCCGCTCAGCGTGTGGTTCAACGTGCTGGCCGAAGACTCGTGGCGTCTGGTGCTCAACGATGCCTACCAATACCTGAACGGCCGTTATCAGAACGAGCTGTACAGCGTGTATGGCAAAACCATCAACAAGCGTTATCCGTTCAGCGCCAGCAGCACCAGTGACGTGGCGATCAGCGATTTCCGCGAGTTCTTCCGGGCTCAAGGCACCGTCGACCGCTTCTTCGACAGCTACATGCGTCCGTTCGTCAGCGGTGATCCGGGCAACTACCGGATGCGCAGCGTCGATGGCCACAGCCTGCCGGTATCGAAGATGTATCTCGACCAGATGGCCGCCGCGCTGACGATTCGCCAGAGCTTCTTCTCGATCAACCCGGCCGAGCCGACCGTGCAGTTCAAACTGGAGCCGTACACCCTCGACCCGGCCGTGAGCCGTTCCGAGTTCAAGTTCGGCGACAAGACCATGGAGTACCGCCACGGTCCGATCCTGCCAATGTCGTTCAAGTGGCCGACCGATGCTGAAGACGGTCGCACCAGCCTGGTCATGGACAAGATGGCGGGGCGTCCGATCGGCATCGAGAAGAACTCCGGCCCATGGTCGCTGTTCCGTCTGTTCGACCTGATGCAGACCGAGTACCTGACCGGTCGCGACGTGCTGGTGCTGAAAGCCGACGTGGGGGGCCTGCGCGCCAACTACCTGCTGACCAGCCAGCGCACGCCGAACCCGTTCGACATGGGCGTGCTGCGCACCTTCCGTATGCCGGTGCAGCTCTGATGCTGGTGGCCAGTCCCTGGCGCAGCGCGGCGCGTACCGACCCGGGCAAGGTGCGGTCGCGCAACGAAGATGCCTTCCTCGACAATCCGCAGCAGGGGCTGTGGGTGGTCGCGGACGGCATGGGCGGTCATCAGGGTGGCGACATCGCCAGCCAGTTGATCGTCGCCAGCCTGGCTGAACTGCCGCAACACGAGGACTTCGACGAACGCCTCAAAGCCATCCGCCAGTGTCTGCACTGGCTGAACCGGCGCTTGGGGCAGGAGTTGACGGTCACCGCCGGACGCCACGACAGCATCATGGGCAGCACCGTCGTGGCGCTGCTGGTGGAAGGCAATCGTGCGGCCTGCATCTGGGCCGGCGACAGCCGTTGTTACATGTGGCGTGGGCAGCGGTTGTATCAGCTGTCCAAGGATCATTCGCTGCAACAGCAACTGATCGACGAGCAACAGATGAGCGTCGAACAAGCGGCGGCGCACCCGGCGGCTCAGGCGTTGACCCGAGCCGTCGGCGCCGCCGAACAACTGACCCTGGATGTCCTCGAACTCGAGGTCTATCCGGGCGATGCGTTTTTGCTCTGCAGCGATGGTTTGTATCAGGGCCTGAGCAGCGATGCCCTCGGCAACGCCCTCAGCCTCAGCGCGCCGCACGTGGCACTGGAACGTCTGTTCGACGGCGCCCTGCGTGGCGCCGCCCGGGACAACCTGACAGCCGTGGTGATCCGCCAATGACTGAAATCGAATCCGCAGTCGATGACTTGCTGATGAGCGAAGAGCAGGCCAACAACCTGACCTACTTCGCCTTCGCCAAGGCAAACAAAGCCGAGCCGTTGCTGGCGCCAACCAAGGCCAGCATCGGTGCACTGCCGGACGTACTCGCCGGTCGCTACCACCTCGAGCGTCTGCTCGGGGCCGGTGGCATGGGTGCGGTCTATCGGGCGCGGGATCTGCTGCACGAGCAGTTCGGCGATCCCGATCCTTACATTGCGCTGAAAATCCTCAGCGAAGAATTTGCCGAATCGCCGGACGCCAGTGCCTTGCTCTACAGCGAGTTCGCCCTGACCCGACGCCTGCGCCACGACAACGTCGTGCGTGCGCACACCTTTGAAGTCGACACCGACTGCCAGCGGGCCTTCATCACCATGGAATACATGCGTGGCCTGACCCTGGACAAATTGCTCTGCGAGCGGCCCCTCGGCCTGCCGTGGAAAGAAACGCGCGACATCGCGCTGCCGCTGCTCGACACGCTGGCCTACGCCCACCGTCGCGGCGTGCTGCACGGTGACATGAAACCGAGCAACGTCATGCTCAGCGAAGACGGCCTGCGCCTGTTCGACTTCGGTCTCGGCCAGGCAGACCAAGGCGTGTTGCCTGGTCTGCCACACCTGAGTCGTGAGCGTTTCAACGCCTGGACCCCGGGCTACGCCGCCCCCGAGCTGCTTGAGGGCCAACCGTTGTCGGCCAGCGCGGACGTGTACGGCGTGGCCTGCGTGATCTATGAACTGGCGAGCGGCAAACACCCGTTCCGCCGCTTGCCCTCGACCCAGGCCCGCGACGAACACCTGGAGCGCGAGCTGCAAGCCCCGGCGAACCTGCCAAAACACGGCTGGCCAGCGCTAAAAACCGCGCTGAGCTTCAATGCGGCAGAGCGCACCATCACTGCCGACCAATTGCGTGACGCTTTGGGCGCCACTTCGTCCTGGTTGCAACGTCTGCGGCTTCGGGCGTAACGGACGACATTCGAACAGGGAGCACTTTATGTTCAACCCAGCTAACGAAACCCACTTCAGCCTCAAGGTCGAAGACTACGTGGGCGACCTGCAAGTGCTGTCGTTCACCGGCACCGAAGGCATCAGCCAGCCGTTTCGCTTCGACCTCGAACTGGTCAGCGAAAACCCCGATCTGGACCTGGAAAAACTCCTGCACAAGCAGGCGTTTCTCGCATTCGATCCGCAGGGTTCAGGCATCCACGGCCAGATCTACCGTGTTGCCCAAGGCGATGCCGGCAAGCGCCTGACCCGCTACAAGGTCTCGCTGGTGCCGCAACTGCAATATCTGCATCACCGCACCAACCAGCGCATCTACCAGCAAATGTCGGCGCCGAAAATCATCGCGCTGATCCTCGACGAACACGGGATCAAGGGCAACGCCTACAGCTTCCAGCTCAGCCAGCCGTGCCCGGATCGCGACTACTGCGTGCAGTACGACGAAACTGACCTGCATTTCGTCCAGCGCCTGTGCGAAGAGGAAGGCATTCACTACCACTTCCAGCACAGCGAAAAAGCCCACCTGCTGGTGTTCGGCGACGACCAGACCGTGTTCCCCGACCTCGGCCAGCCAACCGCGTACGTGCAAGGCAGCGGCATGGTCGCCGAAGAACCGGTGATCAAAGGCTTCAAACTGCGCCTGGAAACCCGCACCAGCCGCACCACGCGCCGCGACTACGACTTCGAAAAACCGCGCCTGCAAATGGAAGCGGCCTACAGACCCGATGGCGAAAGCACTGAGCCAGATCTCGAAGACTACGACTACCCGGGCCGCTTCATCGACCGCGCGCGCGGCAAGTTCCTCAGCCAGCGCGCCCTCGAACGCCACCGCGCCGACTACCGCCAGGCCGAAGGTCGTGGCGACCAGACCAAACTGGTCAGCGGCCACTTCATGGCCATGTCCGACCACCCGCGCAGCGAGTGGAACGACCTCTGGCTGCTCACCGAAATCTTTCACGAAGGTAAGCAGCCGCAAGTCCTCGAAGAAGGCGTGACCAGCGACACCACCGACAACAAGGACGACTTCCACCAGGGCTACCGCAACACCTTCCTCGCCACCCCGTGGGACGTGTTCTACCGCCCGGCCCTCGAACACCCGAAACCCCGCGTACTCGGCAGCCAGACCGCCATGGTCACCGGCCCCAAAGGCGAAGAAATCCACTGCGACCAATACGGCCGCATCAAAGTGCAATTCCACTGGGACCGCGAAGGCCTCGCCGACGACAAAACCAGCTGCTGGCTGCGCGTCTCCAGCTCCTGGGCCGGCGACCGCTACGGCGCCATCAGCATCCCGCGCATCGGCATGGAAGTCCTCGTCACCTTCCTCGAAGGCGACCCCGACCAACCGCTGGTGACCGGCTGCCTGTACCACAAGGAAAACCCGGTGCCGTATGCCCTGCCGGCGAACAAGACTCGCAGCGTGTTCAAAACACTCAGCTCACCGGGTGGCGGTGGGTATAACGAACTGCGTATTGAAGACAAGAAAGGTGCCGAGCAGATCTACATTCATGCCCAGCGCGATTGGGATGAAAACGTTGAGCACGATCAGAAGATACGGGTCGGGAATGAACGTCATGACACGGTGGTGAAGAACACCTACACCGAGCTGAAGGCCGAGGAACACCGCACCACCATCAGCGACCGCAAGATCGAAGCGAAGCTGGATGATCACCTGACGATTGGGCAGAACCAGCATGTGAAGCTGGGGACTGCACAACTGACCAGTGTGGGGAAAGAGATTCACCTCAAGGCTGGGGACAAGATTGTTATCGAGGCGGGGACGGAGCTAACCATTCTTGGGGGTGGGAGCTTTATCAAGCTGGATGGCGGTGGGGTTACGGTGGTTGGGCCGGTGATCAAGATCAATGCGGGTGGTTCGGCTGGCTCCGGCACGGGGATCGGGATTAAACCGCCGGTGCTGCCGGGGGCGGCGGATAAGGATAAGGCGGGGAGTTTGATGGATCAGGCGTTGGGGAATGCGGTGCCTGAGAAGGTTAAGCCGACAGTTGATTACCCTTTCTCGCTTTGAGCGGACGGACAAGCGTCAATATGAACAAGGAATTTTTTGAATGATCATTAGCCCTCCCTTTATTCCTGCTCCAGTGGCGGGTGAAACCGACGATGCTTATCTGGCACGGGCCATGGTGGGTGGCATTCCTGGTGATGGTGGTTATCCGCTGAGCTTTGATCTTAATTGGCATGGTGGTATTCATTTGACCGCTCCCAAAGAGGAGGGGAAATCACTGCCCGTACAAGCTATTTCAGATGGCACATTGGCTTATTTCCGACAACCTACCCTTGAAAGCGCAGCGCCTCCAGATCATGCATTACGTTATCGAAACAAATGGACTGATGACGGATGTGTGGTTATCCGGCATGAAACAGAAATAGGTGAAGGAGAAAAGGCGACGGTCATATTTTTCTCTATCTACATGCACCTTTCTAAAATACTGATTGCTGCTCCGCAGAAGGGTAAAGCAATTTCCCGTAAAGATAAAATTGGTGAGGCGGGAAGTATATACGGGGAAAATGGGCGAATTCATTTCGAAGTAGTCGCAGATCAAACTCAGATTGAGAAACTAGTAGGTAGGAAAGAGCGGGATTTAACGTTTCAGACCGGCCATGGACGATCAGATTGCGTTTGGGGTGATACATATTTCTTTATCCCGCCAGAAGTACTTGTTTATGAAAGTGCACCTCAGAATATTCTTTCAGCACAGAATAGTTCTCCAGTTATATATAGATGCCCGGCGATGCCTTCAGGGCCTGCTCCGATTCAGGAGGCCGGAGCGCCAACATCAAACGTTAATGATTCAGTGCAGGGGTATGATTGGTCGTTAGCGTCAGAGCTACAAAAAGGTATGTTTCTTAGGATGAGTTTTGCCAAAGGGGAATGTAGGCTTACTACATATAGCCATTCCGGCTTTGAGTTAGGCTCGCAGGCAGAAAGTGGCAGTTTTGAGTACGACCTGTATAAGACTGCGACCGAAAGATTTTCTAAGTCACCTAGTGCGGGGTTTGAACTGCTTAGGTTCGGTAGAGTATTGAGCGGAGACCAACTTATACCAGCTGATGCGGCCCACTGGCGAAAAATAAAAATTCCAGGAAAAATTGGTGAGGAAAATAAGGTTGGTTGGGTAGATCTCAATTCTTTTTCTGTAACTAAGTTTAGTGATGCAGATTTTCCGCATTGGCAAGGGTGGCAGTTAGTAGATGACGATACGGACTCTGATAGTCACTGCCAATCTCCATACATTCGGGCGTTATTAAAACTGGATGGGGCTAAAGTTGTTTCTGATAATCTAGATGCTGTTAGCATTGCTAAATCTCCAGCATATACAGCTCTTTCGACTGATGAGAAGCAGAATCTCTCAACGCGATACGTCGCAGAACGAAACTTGACGCAGTCTTTGCTTGAAAAGTCTGATGTGCAAGATCGTATAAAACGACTCGTTTGCAAATTCCCAAGTGAGTGGTGTAAAAATAACTTTGATACTCGATATGATTGGTTGAAGAAGGTTGCGGAGGGTGGTCCATTACCGGAAGACCAATATGTAAAGTTAAAATTTCACCAGCAAGCCTTGGGGTTCTGGGAGGAGGCAGCACTGGTAGGAATCGATCATATGCATTGGCATTTTCCTCCCAAAGAATTCATCCGTACCTTCAGCCAATGCGGTTGGCTTAGCAAGATCGATATGAAGGGGATTTACCCGGCCGCGTCCGATGCAAACATTAACAAATATATTGTCCACATAAATAAAACACTTGCTAAATATCTAATAGTTGGCCGGTTGAGACGTTCTCACTTTTTTGGGCAGGCAGGAGTGGAGTCTGGTCAGCTCAATACAGTATCTGAACTATACAATGGTACACCACATGATTATTTTAGGCGTTATGCCAGCGCCAAAAATTACAATGGTTGGCTCGGTAATATAAAGTATAATGATGGTGGGGACTTTAGAGGGCGTGGTTTGAAGCAGCTTACAGGCAGGGCAAACTATGCAAACTATTGGGTTTACAGAGGGTGGCTGCAAGCTAGTACTTTTTCAAATAACTGGTGGAAACACACTTCTTGGTGGGGGATTACCATTTCTGGACCTACAGTTACGGGCGCGCAGACTGCGACGCTACCAATTCAAAATGCTGCCACAATTGCACAACTGGATGCGCAAATCAGACCGCCTATTATAGTTAATCCTGATCGTGTAAAAGATGAACCCTTCACCTGTATTGATACGGCTGGCTGGTTTTGGACGAAAAACAAATTGCTGGGAATTGCCGACTCTAATGACATACCCCAAATGACTCGACGTATTAGGGGTGATGGTCCTTTAGTCGGGACCGATGCTGCTCACCCTTGGCCGGCTGCTGCGAACTTCTCGGCTCGTGAAACAATGACAAATAAGCTTCTAAAATTTTTCTGAGGTCATTTGAATGATTCGCCTAATAGTGTTTTTGTTGTCCATTTATAGTGGCGCTGCTTATTCGGCTTCAGCAGAGCATAGCCTAATATGTAAAGAATCTGATCAGATTGCCGATCAAGCTAGCTTGACTCTTTCTTTTGAAGGAGGAGTCTTCTCTCTTGATAATGCTGATCGCGGATGTCGGTCAGATTATGTTGCTAGAGAAGTGGCAGGGACCGAAAATATAGCAATTATATTTTCTTATCCAACCAGTGATGATATGGGTCTAAACGCTCAGGTTATGATTTTTTCTGCTGTAGCTAAAGGTGGAAAGGCCACATATATCGGAGACATTCCTGCTAGTGCTTCGGAGTTGGAGGATGGTACCTATAAAGATATTCAACAGTCCGGTGATTCAATTTACGAGAACGTTTACCGTATTGAAAGCACAAAAGTTGTGACTTTAATTCCAGGTAAAGAATTGATCATTTCTGGCGAGCAATGTGTTTATAAGGAAGCGGGTAGCACTGTCTGTCAAAGGATGAAAGGCACCTTCAAAAAACCTGTGTGCGTCCTCAATAATGGTGAGCGCAAGGTCCTCGCGGATGCGAAGGAGTGCATGGACATGAGGGAAAGTCTTTGAGGAAAAGGGGACGGATTTATTTGTTGCGCTCGACCGCTTTGAATTTGGTTGAGAACTTAAATAGGTCTGGCCCGCTTGTCGGTTCTCACTCTATCTTCTGTCGCAGGCCCGTTCAGAATTGAACGGATCACTGAGTTTTTTTACGGACGCCAAGGAATGCAGATTTTCAGATTCAGCCTCATTTTTTTACTTTCAATACTGCCGCCTGTGGTCTTGGCTGAGGGCACGATGATTGCCACCATCCTTCAGGCCGACTTTTCCAAGGACCCGGAAGTCCGGTTGCTTGTCAGAGTCGTCGATGTGGGTGGCGGTTCGGATACCCCTCCCATGGCGGTTCGTAATCAATGCCTGGAGAGGAAGGTGTCCGCAGAACGTCCTGGGCCGGATCCGTGCTTTTCGATAGAGATCACTGAGAGCAAAAAGCAACGGGCCATTGTTCGGCAAACGCTATTGAATGATCCTCAGCGCACAACCGACCCTATCTATTTGGAAATTGTTTATCGCTCGGAGGTCAGCGAGAGCGATCCGACGAATCACCATCAGCGATTCGCCACACTGAAGATCGAAGAAAACGGCCTCTACAATTGGAACAATGAAAGCGAACAGGCATTGGCGGACGTTGAGTGGTTTCCCTCGGGAAATGGTGTTCTTGATCTGATGGTTCCTGACGCGGATGCATTGTTGAACTCTGTATATCGGGATCGTATGAGTCGGCTGGACGAAAGCGGTCAGAAAGCACTGAGGGAAACTCAAAGAGCCTGGATGAAATTTCGAGATGCGGAGTGCCAGTCCGACCCGAAATCGAGTAAATCAGTTTTCGGTGAGTGGTCCGATGCCTGCCTGATTCGCGCGACGATAGAGCGTGCTCGCCATTTGGCTTTGGCACCGGACAAGAGCAGACGTTGAAACGGACAAGTCGGAGCATTGGGGCGAAAGCGTCGACTTGGATGAGCATGAACAAAATTATCTTCTCTTTTTTGCGCTATTTCCTTTACGTGTGAAAGGGGACGGATTTATTTGTTGCGCCAAAATTCTTTGATTTTGAGGCGCAGCGTAAACGTATCCGTTTCGATGGTGGGAAAATTTCTTTGAAGGCTGATTCAATGAAAAATTTACATTCGCTCCCCTGCTTTTTATCGTTAACCTTTTTGCTATTCAGTTCTGCCGCATTTTCTGCGAGTTTCGACTGTCGCAAAGCTTCGACGGAAGTAGAAAGAAAAATTTGTAGTTCTCCTTCTTTGTCCGCAATGGACGAAAAACTCAGTGAGGTCTTCAAACCGATAAAACATCGGCGGGCCTTGCAAATAATCGAAAGTGACTGGCTTGAGTCAGAGCGTAATTCCTGTGAGTCAGTGGAGTGTTTAGAGGGCGCTTATATTCAGCAGATAAACTTTCTCGCACCGGTTTCTATCGCGCCTAGGCCGGAACAGAAAGATATTAAGTTAATGTTGGGTGATAAACCCTACACACAGTTTGAGCGCTCATGGAAGGTCATTGATTTGGCAGGGCTTCCCAATGAAAAAGGGGCTGTCGAACGATTTTTGATCTCAGCTGAAACAATTTCAGGCATGTTGCATGTCATCGTGTTTGAGGGGCATTTTGATGCGGCGATGATTGCGTACCGGGGTAATCTATATGAGTACGTTGATCGCAACGACAGGCCGGTATTGCACACGATTGCGAAAAATATCGGTTTTGATGGTGCTCTGAGTTTGGGTTCAAACGACGAAGGGAAAAGGTTTGCGGGAATCTTTGATGGGGCGTTTTACTATCGACAGCAGCTCTCTAAGAATCAGCTGCGGGGGATGGTTTATAAGCTCGGTTCAAAATCTCCGCCAGTGGAAAGCAGTTTGCTGTTCCAGCAGTGGCCAAATACTGATGAAAATGCTGTTAGTGGTTTGGCATTCGGCTGGGGTGGTGAGTATGGAAGATTGCAAGCGTACTACTCGCACACCTCAGGGTATGAAACGATAGCGCAGGCTGGTCGGCCCGAGGCCGGTTGGAATATATATGCTCCGATTTGGAGCAAGTCACGGCCGACGTTTTATTTCAAGAATGGTGATGAAACTATTTGGCGTGCCAATGTTGCGGATAAGACGTTAACAAAAATTGCGAAGGCTAGTGATGAAGGAATGATCCAGAATCCTACCCCTGTCGATATTAATGGGCGCGAAGCAGTCGTTTATCTGAATGGATCTACTCTGAAAATGGCTATCTCCCTTGAAGAGTAAGCACGACTTAAAAATACACTTTCGCAAAATATTGTTGGAATTTGCCTTGAGTAAATATCTTATTCCGGTGCTGCCCGCCGTGCTGATTGGTGGTTTATCTCTGTTGGGGGGGCATGCATTTGCTGACGATGCATGTGCCAATATCACTACGAACTCGCAGAGTGAAAGATGTTCTGTGAGTGCCAAGGCTGCAGCAGATACGCAGTTGAATACCAGTTATCAAGAACTGATGGTTCGGCTCGAGGGTGGGTACCAAACTGATCCAGTTCTTGCTGCGAACCAAAAGGCAACGGTTCAGGAGGCTCAACGCGCCTGGATCAAGCTGCGCGATACCGATTGTCTGGTCGATGCGTTGGAGACGAAACCGGGCTCTTCGGCGCATGTGGCAGCGGTGAACAATTGCATCGCCAGTATGAGTCGTGACCGTTCAGTGTTTTTGGACAATATCGCGTCCGATACCGGGAGTGGCCCGACAATTGGACGTGGCTCGTGCCCTACGCAAGACTTTGCACAGTTTCTTCCAGCATTCTCCGCTAATGTCGAATCGCAGAAGCGACTAACTGCGCAGGCCGTGAAGCTATTGGTGTTGAAGGGGACGTCGGATATAGGACGGATAGTGACTCACGTCACTGCAGTGGTGGGGCGCGACATGGCGTTTCCCTTAATGGCTGCGGTGCCAGATGGGAAAGTCGAAGGAATAGAGATCGAGAAGGTGGATGACCGCCACGTTAACGTTGTGGATAAACGCGCCGGCAACAGCAATATCAAGATTTTCAACTTTTCGCGGAAGTCCTGCTGGACGCTTGATGGGGTTGAGGACTGGTCGATTCCTGATAAAGAGCTTTCTGTAGCCAGTACGCGGAAAATGAGTCGTGCGGAGAATTTCTGTTGGCAGCGTGGACAAGGATTTGCTGGCTTGGGCGGCCTTGAGCAATACCGACTGACAGGAGAACTTTTTGAGGCAACTTTGGAAAATTACCTGTGCGCGGCCGCTTCAGGTGATCCTATATCTAGTTCGGCTGCGGCCGGGCTGAGTCTGTCGGGTATGGCCCCGCAATTGGAATACGGCAAAGTTGAGGCTCTTTTCAAAGCAGCAGCCGTTGATTCGCCGAGCGGTGCTGAGTCGTTGGCTGGCTTCTATTGTTTTGGCAATGAATTGGCCGGTTCAGGACCCTGCCAGCGCCCGCTGGACGTTGAAAAAGAGTTGATTCGTGCTACCACCATGGGATCAACGCACGCATTCGTTTCGTTAGGCGATTATTGGAAAAGCGGCGATCTAGGAAAGAAAGATACTCCTCGCGCCTTGGCCTGTTATCAGCTTGCTGCCGACAAAGGTAACGACTCGGGCATCAATGCGATTAAGCGACTTCAGTCCGAAGTGGCCGAACCGATAGTGGCCAGCAGCTGCTTTTAGTGCGGTTAAGTGAAGAAGGGCGTTTATAGCGCCCGACGCCTTTTCACCTCGATGTGATCAAACGCGTTCCGCCACCATGGCTAACGCGTTTTCATATGCGCTGAGCCAGAATCCGCAGCGCTTGAACGTTTAATACTTGAGCATCTGACGACTGCGATTTTCCTTTAAACTCCCCACCCCCAAGGAATGCGCTCAGGACACGGAATGCCAGCCCCCTCGAACTCCCTTCGCCCCGCGTTAGTGCTCTGGCTATACGCCGCCGCAATCGTGCACATTCTCGCCGGTCTCACCCTGACCTGGGCCGGGCATTCCGGTTTACTCGACGGCTATCTGCACAATCTCGAACTCGCATTCTGGGGCGCCGATGCGGTACCTGCGGCCGGCCACGAACAACAAGTCTGGTGGCTCGCGCTGTTCGGCGCGACGCTGCAAAGTTATGCGCTGTACATGCTCGCGCTGGTGCACTTGGGCAATCGCTTGAAAGCTCCAGCAGTGTGGGGATGGTTGATCGCCGGCATCCTGTTATGGGCGCCGCAGGACATGTGGCTCTCAGCGCAACAACAGGTCTGGTCGCATCTGTGGCTCGACGGTTTTGCGCTGCTGATGCTGTTGCCGCCGCTGATCTGGCTGTATCGCCATGACCGCCGGAAATCCGCTCCAGAAAAATCTCTGAACAAGTCCAACCCCTTTGCCAGCAGCGCTTACAAACGCGTGCTGATCACCGGCGGTACCGGGTTTATCGGCGAAGCCGTGGTCAATCAATTACTCGACGCCGGCCACGCCGTGAGTGTGCTGGCACGTGATCCATTGAAAGCAGCCAATCTGTTCGAAGGGCGCGTTCGCAGCGTGCAGTCCCTGAGCGAACTCAGCCACGATGAAACCTTCGACGTGGTGATCAACCTCGCGGGAGCGCCGGTTGCCGGGCCGCGCTGGAGCCCCAAGCGTCAGGCCCAACTGCTCTCCAGCCGAGTCGATACCACCGAAGCGCTGATGACCTGGCTGAAGAACACAAAGCACAAACCAGCGCTATGGATTCAAGCCTCGGCCATTGGTTTCTACGGCGTGCGCGATGCCAGCGAAAGCCTCGACGAACACGCCAGCAAGGGCGAAGGTTTCATGGCCGAACTCTGCGCACGTTGGGAAGCCGCCGCGCAACCGGCTACGGAATTTGGCGTGCGTCAGGTGGTGCTGCGCCTCGGCGTGGTCTTCGGCCCGGGCGGTGCGTTGACGCCGTTGCTGATTCCGTTTCGCCTGGGCTTCGGCGGACGCATGGGCGATGGTCGGCAGATCATGAGCTGGGTGCATCGCGACGATGTGCTTCAGGTGATCGCGCGGGCTTTCGACGACGACAGTCTGTGCGGCACCTACAACATGGTCGCGCCCGAAACGGTCAGTCAGGCAGCGTTCGCCGAGCAGGCCGGCAAGGTCCTCAAGCGTCCGGTGTGGTTGCACATTCCCGCCGCGCCAGTGCGTGCAATGGCGGGGGAGATGGCGCAGTTGTTCTTCGACGGTCAGCGCGTGGTGCCGCAGCGTTTGACCGAGGCTGGCTACACATTACGTTATCCAACCCTCGACGCTGCTCTGCGCGATCTGACCTGAGGATCGTCCATGAGCAAGCCCTTGATGTATCTGCTGGCCGGCAACGGCAGCGCCGCCGATTGGTGGGATGACGCGCTGCCGCACTTTCAGCGCTACGACGTGGTGCCGCTGGAGTTGCCGGGCTTCGGCGCCAATCCGCAGCCACCCTGCGAGGATCTCGCGGACTACGCGCAGACTTTGCTGGCGATGACGCAGCAGGGCAGCGCGATCATGGCGGTCGGGGTCAATGCGTTGCTGGTGCTGCACGCGTTGCAACGGCGGCCGGGACACTTTTCTCGCAGTGTTTTGCTTGCGCCGGTCGGAGCGTTTTTGTGGCAGCGTCGATTGCCGGCACTGATGTCGCCGCTGCCGATCCGCAAGACCATCCACTGGCTGCTGTCGAACAAGCCCACGCTGTTCGCCCGCAAGTTCTCCAACCAGACCTGGACGCCCGCGCAGTACCAGCGCATGGGCGCCGGCTATGCGCGCTGCCGTGCGTTCGTGCCGCACTGGGATCTGATTCGCGCCGATACCGCGTTGCCACTGCTGGAGTGGATCACCGATCCGGTCGAGTTGGTCTGGGGCGATCAGGACGCTGTACTCGGCATCGAGCAAGCGGCGGCATGGTCGGCGATTCTCGCTCGTGCAGATCTGACCATCAGCCTCAAACCGGATTGGGGTCATTACCCATGGATCGACTCGCCCGCGCAGTTCGCGCAGTGGCTGGAGTCGGGCGAGCGCGGGTTTGTCGCGCACACCAAGGGCGGGCGTTTGCGTTTGGCGGAACTGGCGCGGCAAGCGGTGCCGGCGGCGCTGACGCTGAACGATTGCGACGATCCGCGTTTGTCGGCTTTCCTCGCCAGCCAACCGCAGGCGACCTGGGCGGTGCGCTCCTCCAGTTACGGCGAGGATCAGGCAGATTCGGCGAATGCCGGTTTGAGCACGACCTATCTGCGCGAGCCGTCCGCCAATGTGCCGAAACGCATCGCCGAACTGACGGCCGAAGGCGTCGAGGAAGTGGTGGTGCAGCGCTTCATTACGCCGGTAGTGTCCGGGATCGCTTTTGTGCGACATCTCTCGGTAGAACTGGAATGGGTTGAAGGCCATCTCGAATCGCTCGCCGACGGTCAAGTCAGCCCCTCGCGGGCAACGCTTTCGCGGCTCGGCGATGCGTGGCGCAGTGGCACGTTCACGCCGTCCCACGGCTTGACCGAAGACCTGCTGTGGCGCTTTCTGCAAGACGTGTTGCGCGTGTTCCACTACGTGCCCGGCGACGTCGAATGGGCCTGGGATGGCGCGCAACTGTGGCTGCTGCAATACCGGCCGATCAGCGACTACGGCTGGCGCCGCCACCTGACCGCCGCCAACATCGCCGAGATCCTGCCGCCGCAACCGAGCGTGCTGGTGGAATACGCCCAACGCCGCGCGGCAGCGAGTATCCCGGCGATCATGGCGCGCTGGGATGCTCGAGTGTTGCAGGACAATGAGCCGTTCACCGCCGTGTTCGGCGGCGCGTCCTACATCAACAATGACCTGTTCCTCGCAAGGCTGGCCGACTGGGGCATCAGCGCCGATAACTACGCCGGTGAAGTCGGCGGCGCGACGCCACATCTGCCGTGGCAACCGCTGAAGATGCTGCGTTCGTTGCCGCTGTTTTTGCGCATGCAACGCAAGGCTCGCGGCCATTTGCTTAATCTTGAAAGCGGCTTGCAGCGCTTTGATCAAGAGCTGGCCGAACTCGTCGCCCAAGCTGCCGACGGCCAACAACTGGCTGACTGGTTCACCCGGTTTTATGTGTTCGTGGTGCAAGGCAATCTGTGCATCGCCACGGCACTGGCCAGCAGCGGCGGCGATTGGCTGGGGCGCCCGCCGACGGCTTACGACAATCTTGAAAACAGCCCGCATCGACTGCCATGGGAAACCGATCCGGCTACGCCTCGACCCGCGTCTAGCGAACTGCCGCTACAACCATTCCCGCAGTGGTTAGGGCTGATCCGCCTCGCTCATTCCACCGGCATGCCGGGTCTGCGCGGCTACTACCTGCAAGTGCGCGAGTGGTATCGCGACAACCTCATGCGCATCTTCTTTCGTCTGCACCACGCCATGCCGCTGACGGATCGCGAGCACTGGTTTGCACCGCATCCCGACGTTCGCACTCGAGACGGCAGCTTCTGGCAGGACGGTCGCGAAGGTGCGGAGCAGGCCACCGGGTTCATGATTTATCCGGGGCAGGTGCAAGGCATCCTCGGCGCCGACATCCTGCTCGAAGACACCCTTGATCCGGGACGGCACGCGCACTATCAAGCCGCGCGGGCGGTGATTGCGCGGATGGGCGGGCGGCTGTCGCATGGCTCGACGTTGTTGCGGGAATTGCGCAAGCCGTCTGCGGTGATGCCGCAGGTGGATCAGGCGTGGTTGGGGTGTGAGGTGTTGTATCGGGATGGTGGGTTGGAGTTGATCAATTCGAAGGATATGAAGTGAAACGATTGCTGGTGTTATGTGTGAGCTGGTTGCCGATAGCAGTTATGGCGGCAGATGTTTGCAATCAGGAAGCTGACTCAAAATATTTCTTATCGCAATGGTCGCAGAGCAGTGAACAACCGGAAGACATACTTTCCAGTCTCGATGGAAAAGAGTTTTCTATCGATCCGGGCCACGTGGTTTTTCGCGGCGATCTAAATGGCGATGGCATCGAAGACTTCATCTTCAATTCCCGCGTCGGCATTGGCTCATCAATGGATAGCACATTTGCCTTCCTGATCCAGTGCCGTGGTTATTTGAGGTATTCGGGCGGCGATTACTTCGCCGGGGTCAAAGTTCTGGACGGCCCACCCAAGGGGGGAGGTGAGTTCAAGGACATCGAGATCTACTCCTACATCAGGGACAGGCGCGGGCGGATCCGCTACAAGGGCAAAGAGGCCATGACCCGACCCCATCTGTGGCAATTCAACCCGCAGACACAGCGTTATGAAGGGCAGTCTGAGTAAGTCGACGGTCCCCACTGCATTTACGGAGTTACTACGTGAAAGGATTTTCGGTTCTTCTCGCCAGCTTGATATTGGCTGCTGCGTCCATGGCATTCGCTGCCGATCCAACCTTCAAGGATTACACCGTCACGCCAGTTTTCACCGGCCCCAACCATAAGCTGGTGCCGCAAGAAAACAGCAGCCCAATGATGGATCAGGCACGGGTGCAAGCCCTGAAAGGCAAGGTCAACTTCGCCGGCCATTACATCCTGCACAGGCTCGGTTGTGGCGGTAGCGCGATTTGCGGCGAAGTGCTGGACGCTCAGACTGGGGAAGTCGTTGGCGGTCTGCCGAATGCTTACGACGGCAGTACGTTCGGCATGGTTTACCAGCCCGACAGCCGCTTGATCATCGTCTCCGGCATCACGCTCGACGGTGAGCAAGACTCCCAAGGGAATGCGTTGGAAAGCGGTAATCGGGATCGTTACTACGAGTTTGTGAACACTGAGTTTCGGCTGCTGAGCATGACCGACGTGGAATCGTCGCCGATGGATGAGGAGTGAGTGGATGAACCGTCTTCTCGCGGGCAGCCTTAAGCGGATGATGATTGTCATGAGCCTGTCAGCTTCAGCCAATGCCTTGTCTGAAAATATTCAGATCGTGGGGGTTGGCGGGCACTTAGTGACGCTGAATGACAAGACATGGGGCAGGCCTGCTGCGGAGTCGGCGGTCGCCTCGTTTACCGCCAATGGAAAAACTTTTCCCCTCTATGTACCCGCGGTGGGTACTGAAACGCATGAGGCTTGGTTAAGTCCCGACAAGAAAACATTGCTCCTCCTTCAGACTCTTTATGGCGTTGTCATTGGCCAGGAGGGTGAAGAAATCCCGACAGAGGAAACTGGTTGCGGGGTCATTTCGATGGAGACCGGTTGTGTGCTCAGTCAGCCCGCAGCCAGGTTTTGCTACGGCAAGTGGAAGGGCAATCTGTGGACTTCCGGGGAAGAGGATGCGCCTGATCTCGTCATGCAGACGCCGTCTCCAAAGGACTTATTGAAGCAGGTCTCAAATATTGAGATGCCGCAATCTCGCGTGGAAGAACTCGAATTTAATCTTCGCACTATAAGTCCAGAGTCCTATATGGCTTGTCACCCACCGGCGCGCAATGTTCAAGCTTTCAACGACCTGGCTTTCTACTTGGCCGAGGGCGGTAGAGATGAACTGGCGCTGAAGTTTTATCGCGGCGTTGAGGTCGTCGGTAAACGCACGGTGCTGATGTTGAACATCGCCGATTCACTCTGGCGCCTTGATCGCAAAGATGAAGCGCAGCGCTATTACAGCCAGTACCGCGACGCGATGAGCGCCGCCGGCAAGGCGCAGAAAATACCTCAACGTGTAGTTGAGCGATCCGTCATTCAGGGAATGAAAAATTGAACATGTTTGCGCGTTTTATCGCGTTGTCCTTTGGATGCCTGTTTGCCTCCTGCGCGATGGCCGAGGACGACTGCAAAGAAATCACCGTGAGCGCCCAGGTCGATCGGTGCGTGGAGGCAGCCCGCAAGGAAGCCGACACGCAACTCAATGCCAGCTACAAGAAACTGCTGGGACGGTTTGAGGCTCAACAAGCGCGTGACCCTGAGCAGGGTAAAGCGCTGGTCGCCATGGCCAGAGAATCCCAGCGCGCCTGGATCAAGCTACGCGACACCACCTGCCCGCTTGAAGCCACGGAAATCGAGCCTGGGGTGGCAGCGCATGTCACGACGATCAACAACTGCGTGGCCAGAATGAGTCTGGAGCGTGCGGCTTATCTGGACACGATCGTCGCTGATGAGCCGGGTAATGTAGTTGATCTCAACAAGGTGTACCTGTCCGGCTCCCAGCGCTTCGGCGATGTCGTGGCACGTTATGTCAGCACCTTTGGCAGCCCATGCCTGACGGTCCAGATACTGGCGCCCAACGGCGGTTGGAGGGTGCTGTCCTCCAAGCGTTTTTGCAGTTTCGAGGGCAAGGCATTTTGGACGGACTATGCCGATGCCGGGTTTGAGGATCATGCGTTTGCCGAGGATGGGTTGCACGTGACGCTCAGTTTGACGGAGCTTCGTGGGCTCGGAGAGAGGCGCCTTGCATGTGTGATTCCGATTCAGAGCGAGCAAATCAAAGAGCTGAAGTGTGGCGCGCTTGAGCCTGGTGCATAACAGGTTTGAATAGTTTGCTGATACCCCTGAAACCGCTAAAGGAATGTTCGGTTTGAAATTTTCGTCTGCATTGTTTTCTGCGTTGCTCGTTTTCGTTCCTCTGGCGGCTCATAGCGAGGTCACGACCGAGGTTTTTTGCTTCCGCTCCTACGAAGGCAAACCCATAAGTTTTGAATTCAGAACCTATTACGACTCTGTCGCCAAATGGAGCGGTGCTGGCGTCAAGTACAGCAAGTCGAAACAGGCTATTGGGCTGGTTCATCGCAGTACTGAACAAGAAGAGCTCGTGTATGGCCGGCCCTATCAGTACACGACAACTTGGGTTGAAGTAGTTGATGGCGCACTGACAGGTGAGTATCAGATGGTCACTCAGGGTGGCCGGGTTGATGCGATGACGTATACGAATTACAAGTCTGCAAAGAAGTATTCGTTTAAAAACGATTACAACGTGGATGCGAAACTCGAAAAAGGTTGCGAGTGGTGAAGCAGGGAATATTCAGAAAGGGGACTTAACGTCCCCTTTGTTTATCCGCAAATCTCGCTACGGCTTGGCCGCCATGCTCTTCGCTTCAATGTGATCAAGCATCCCTTCCACCATCAATCGCACCCCGTCCGCCATTCTGCTCAGAGCCAGTGCCACTGAGCGGCGGGAGCCGGGGAGGTCGTCGGCGAGGTCGCAGGCGATGACGCTGATGGACAGCAGGTCTTCCGAGGCGTTGGCCATGAGGGCCTCGGCGTCGGTGCCAGGGGAGAGGCTGAAGAGGCCCGTTTCGCGTTTGGTATGTGGTTCGGTGGGCGGCTTGAAGTGATGGTCGAGGGCGCGCTCGGCGGCTTCGTGGAATTTCTTTGATTCCAGAGTTTCGTAGGGCGAAACGTCTGGATTCTCTGGGGGATTGGGTGTTGGTTTGATCATTCGGTCTTACTCCAGTTTAAGGAGCCGACACCGTTTCGCTCGCACTTCGAAAGTGGTGGCAGCTGTGCATAGGTGTGCAAGACCGGTGGAGTAACCCGGCAGACCCGAAGGTCTCCCATACACAGCAGCCATAACGATCCGCGAGCATAGGAAAACGCTCGGCGAATTGCCATAACCAATGTGCACTCCAGCCGGACTTGCACGTCCGAGTCACCGATTTTGCGGCGACCCACAGAGCCTATCCACATCGCACCAACTCGCCTAGTTCATGGACAGCCCGGCACTTTGCAGGAAATTTCCCATAGATTCGCGGGCCGGAAGATCAAAAGATTGCAGGCTTCGCCAGCTCCCACAGGGATGTGTTTCAACAGGTGTAGGACGTTGCTTGCAGAAGCGTGACTTGGTGGTCATCGTGCGGGAAATGACCAGCATCCTCTTCCAACAGCGGCAGATACTGGCGTTATCGTCCGAATCCCTTACACTCCCCCGGCCGTTCATTTTCCTTTTGAGGCTGTGCGCATGAAATTTCGTTTTCTTCTGTGGATGATGGGTTTGTTGATGGGTAAGGCCAGTCGGACAAATCCTGCGTTCCAGCAGCAGTTGGGTGACAAGGATCTGGTGTTTCAGCTGCAGACGCTGGACGGGAAAGTGGCGCGGCATTTCGTGGTGAAGAATCAGCGCATCACCAGCAAGTCCGGTGTGGTGGCGGAGCCGGCGTTTGCGATTGCGTTTAAAGATGCGGGTTATGGCTTTGCCACGATGCAGGCGAAGAACAAGCAGCTGGCGTTTATGCAGGGGATTCAGGACAAGTCGATCCAGCTGAAAGGTAATCCGGCGCTGGTGATGTGGTTTCAGGGGTTGATGAAGTATTTGAAGCCGAGGAAGGCCAAGCCTAAGGCTTGAGTAGAAGGGCTGTTGTGGCGAGGGGATTTATCCCCGATGGGCTGCGCAGCGGCCCCAAAACCTGAGACCTCGATATAACTGACACACACTGTTGGCTGGGTTTGCGACTGCTGCGCAGCCGGTCGGGGATAAATCCCCTCACCACAGGTTTTGTGTCAGACAGGTAAATTGGGTTGGATTCATCGCGGGCAAGCCCGCTCCCACAGGGATTGTGTTGATCTTGTGGGAGTGAGGCTTGCCCGCGATGCGTTTAGGCCTGGCTGAACTGCGAGGCCAGTTCGCGCAGCAGAACTTCGGCTTCGAGGACTTTGCTGACCACGTCGTTGGCTTTGTCGCGGGTCAGGCCGACGCGTTCCAGCAGGGCGTCGGGAATGTCTTCGTCGGGGCCGGAGCCGATGCCGCGACCGCGCAGCAGGCGTACGGCCAGGCAGACGAGGTTCGGGTATTCGGCATAGGCGCCGTCGTAGCTTGGGTCGTGCTGGAAGCGCAGGGCGGTGGCCAGTTCGTCGGGCATGTCCCAGTAGCGCATCAGCCACGAGCCGATCTGTTCACGGCTGATACCGAGCAGGTGTTGCTCGATGTAGCTGTGGCACAGGTGCGGGTTGACCTCCAGGTGACGGCAGATCAGCGAGAAGTGCGGCGGGAACACGTGGGCCAGCAGCAGGTAGCCGAAGTTGTGCAGCAGGCCGGCCAGATAGGTCAGGCCGGCTTCCGGGCGCTGGGCGCGCGGCATGGCGCGGGTCAGGCCTTCGATGACGGCGGCGGTGTAGATCGACTGCTGCCAGTACGGTGTGGTGTGTTGCGGGTGGTCTTTGGGCAGGCTCAGGGTCTTGCCGAGGGCCAGGCCCAGCGCGAGGTTGATCACCAGATCGAAACCGAGCACGCGGACGATCGCGTCTTCCACCGAACGAATCTTGCCCGGCGAGGCGTAGTACGGCGACGCCGCCCAGCTCACCACTTGCGCGGCCAGCGCCGGGTCGGTTTCAACGACGCCGGTGATGTCGTCGATGGTGGCGTTGGGGTCGACGCGCAGCTTGATGATTTTTTGCGCGGTTTCGGCCAGCGGTGGAATCTCGATGGTCGCTTCCAGACGCTGCTGAATCCGCCGCGCGGTGAACGCTTGCACAGCCTGGGTGATTTCCTCGCGGTCATCGTCCGGGCGGTCGAGGTTCGGGCGGATGCTGCTCAGGGCTTCACCAAAGTTGGCGGCGCTGGCCTTGGTCAGCATGGTCTTGAAGTCTTCGCTGGCGATTTCCAGCAGCAGGCCCGGCTCGCCGGAGTTGATCAGCAACTTCGGCTCACGCAGCAGGCTTTCTTCGTAGAGGCACGGCGAACTGGTCAGCGCCGGCAGGCCCGGCAGCAGGCTCAGGCTGTGTTTGCCGAGCATTTTTTCCAGGCGATCGGTGGACACGGCGGTCAGGCGACGGCCCGTGAGTTCGGCGAGGCGGTTGAGGTCCAGCAACTGGCTCTGCGGAAACAGCACCATCAGCGCGCCGACGGCATCGTCCAGCAACACGGCTTGTACCTTGCGCGAAGCATTGAGACCGTGGTGGTCGAGCACCTCTTCGTAGGCGATACCCAGCTTGCCGAGCAGCAGCCGAATTACAGACGGCGCGTGCGGGAGTTCGGGGGCGAGAGCTGCGTCAGTCATGGTCTGTATCCGTTTTTGAAACAATTGCAGGAGTATAACCAGCTTGGTTGGAACGGGGGTTCAGAAACTGCGACGGTGCTCACACTTGGCCGTATTGCTGTCCGTGGCGCAGCCAGCGGTCGAGTAACGGGCTGACGTGGGTCGGCCAGCGTTCCAGCAAGGCTTGCGCGGCGTCGCGGACGGCGGGCAGCAGGTCGGCGTCGCGCATCAGGTCGGCAACCTTGAATTGCAGCAGGCCGGTCTGGCGGGTGCCGAGCATTTCGCCGGGGCCGCGCAGTTCGAGGTCTTTTTCGGCGATGACGAAACCATCGTTGGTCTCGCGCATGATGCCCAGGCGCTGGCGACCGATCTGTGACAGCGGAGGATGGTAGAGCAGCACGCAATGGCTGACCGCGCTGCCCCGGCCAACCCGGCCGCGCAGTTGGTGCAGTTGTGCGAGGCCGAGGCGCTCGGGGTTTTCGATGATCATCAGGCTGGCATTGGGTACATCGACGCCGACTTCGATCACCGTGGTGGCGACCAGCAGTTGCAGGTTGCCGGCCTTGAATTCGGCCATGACTGCGGCTTTTTCCGCAGGTTTCATACGACCGTGGATCAGCCCGACTTTCAGCTCGCCGAGGGCGGCGGTGAGGTCTTCGAAGGTGGTTTCGGCGGCCTGACAGGTCAACTCTTCCGACTCTTCAATCAGCGTGCACACCCAATAGGCCTGACGCCCTTCGGCACAGGCGCTGCGCACCCGTTCGATGACTTCGACGCGGCGGGTGTCGGTGACCAGCACGGTGTTGACCGGGGTGCGCCCGGGCGGCAATTCGTCGAGGATCGAGGTGTCGAGGTCGGCGTAGGCGCTCATCGCCAGCGTGCGCGGAATCGGCGTGGCGGTCATGATCAGTTGATGCGGACACATACGCCCGCCAACGCCCTTCTGCCGCAGTGCCAGACGTTGCTGCACGCCGAAGCGGTGCTGCTCGTCGATGATCACCAGTGCGAGGTTCTTGAATTGCACCTCGTCCTGGAACAGCGCGTGGGTGCCGACCACCATCGGTGTGCCGCTGGCGATCTGTTCCAGCGCGGCGACGCGGTTCTTGCCCTTGAGCTTGCCGGCCAGCCAGGCGACTTCAATGCCCAGCGGTTCGAGCCAGCGCTTGAAGGTGATGAAGTGCTGTTCGGCGAGGATCTCGGTCGGCGCCATCAGCGCGACTTGATAACCGGCCTCCAGCGCTTGCAGGGCGGCGAGGGCGGCGACCACGGTTTTACCGGCGCCGACGTCGCCCTGAATCAGCCGCAGCATCGGTTCGTGCTGACTGAGGTCGTAGGCGATTTCGTTGCCGACACGCTGTTGCGCGCCGGTCGGGTTGAAGCCGAGGTTGGCCAGGTATTTCGGCGGCAGCTTCGTGGCTTTTGGCATCGCCGGTGCGCGCAATGAACGCATGCTTTCACGCAGGCGTTGCTGGGACAACTGATGGGTCAGCAGCTCTTCGAAGGCCAGGCGATGCTGGGCCCAGTGATGACCGAGGGCCAGTTCATCGACGTCGGCATCGGCGGGCGGGTTGTGCAGGTAGCGAATCGCATCGGCCAGCGGCGCCAGTTGGTAGTCGCGCGCCAATTCGGTCGGCAGCCAGTCGGGCAGGGTGGCCGGCTTGAGCATCGTCAGCGTTTGCATGCACAACTGCCGCAGACGCGCCTGGGTCAGGCCTTCGGTGAGCGGGTAGACCGGGGTCAGGGTTTCATCCACGGGCGGCGGTTCGTCACCGGTGATGGCGCGGTATTCCGGGTGGTAGATTTCCAGCCCTGAAGCGCCGGGCCGGGCTTCGCCGTAGCAGCGAACCCGCGTGCCGCGCTTGAGGCCTTCTTTCTGCGCGTTACTGAAATGGTAGAAGCGCAGACTCAAGCCTCCGGTGCCGTCCTGCAAGCGCACAACGAGGCTGCGACGGCGACCCATGACGACGTCGGCACCGCTGACGGTGCCTTCGACCACGGCGTCCTGACCCGGCCGTAACGCACCGATCGGCACCACGCGGGTGCGATCCTGATAACGCAGCGGCAGGTGGAACAGCACGTCCTGCAGGTTCTCCAGGCCGACCTTGGCCAGTTTCTCGGCCATGGCTTCGCCGACACCCTTGAGTGCCGTCACCGACACTTGCGACAGCTCCGTCATGACGCTCGCTTAACCGGCGGTGACCGGTGCCGCTGGCTTGGCCACCGAACACAGGCGAATGGAATCGGCGAGGATCTCGATGGCTTTCGGCCGCGGGAAGCTCGCGCGCCAGGCGATGGCCACGGTGCGGAAGGGTACCGGTGGTGACAGCGGACGCACTTCGATGACGCCGGGGGCGTAGTGATGGCTGTCGACGGCCGACAACGGCAGGATCGAGATGCCCAGGCCGGAAGCGACCATGTGCCGAATGGTTTCCAGCGAGCTGGATTCGACCGTGGTGTGCTTGGCGCCGTCGTTGCCTTTGGTCAGGGTCGGGCAGGCTTCGAGCACTTGATCGCGGAAGCAATGACCTTCGCCGAGCAGCAGCAGGCTCTTGTCGTTGAGCAGGCCGGCGTCGATGGTTTCTTTCTGTGTCCACGGGTGCTGGGCCGGCATCAGGACGTAGAACGGCTCGTCGTAGAGCGGCAGGGTCAGCACGTCGGCTTCGTTGAACGGCAGGGCGATGATGATCGCGTCGAGCTCGCCGTTGCGCAGTTTGTCGCGCAGCACGTGGGTGAAGTTTTCTTCGATGTACAACGGCATCTGCGGGGCAACCCGGTGCAGTTGTGGAATCAGGTGCGGGAACAGGTACGGCCCGACGGTGTAGATCGCGCCGACTTTCAGCGGTGCGGTCAACTGGTTCTTGCCGGCCTGGGCCAGTTCACGAATGCCTTGCGCCTGCTCGAGCACCTTTTGCGCCTGGGCGACGATGCCTTCGCCGACCGGGGTCAGGCGCACGGCGCTTTTGCTGCGCTCGAAAATCAGCACACCGAGTTCGTCTTCAAGCTTTTTCACGCCCACCGACAGGGTTGGCTGGCTGACGTGGCAACGCTCGGCGGCGTGGCCGAAGTGCTGCTCTTGGGCGAGGGTAACGATGTAGCGTAATTCAGTGAGGGTCATAGCAAGCGTCCATGAAGATGCAGGCCAAGCATACCGGCTGCAATTGATAGACGCACGTTATCAGACTGAGTGAGGAATGCGACACCGGCCAATGTGGGTTTGCCGCGTGCAGATACGCAAAAGGCACCTTTCGGTGCCTTTTTGGCTGGCTATTACATCATCCTGTGGGAGCGAGCTTGCTCGCGAATGCGGTATGTCAGACGAAACTGCTCTGACTGACCTGGCCCCTTCGCGAGCAAGCTCGCTCCCACAGGGTACTGCGGTGTTTCCTAGCGGCGGCGATCGAGTGAGTACACAAACGGCGCCACAATTTCGATCGAGCCATTGGTCAACATGTCGGCTGGTGGCTTGGGCAGCGGTTGCGCGCGGCGGATCATTTCCAGGGTGGCCCGGTCCAGATCGGCGTTGCCGGAGCGGCTTACCAGTTCGAACGACAATACGTTGCCTTCGCCATCGACCACAAAGCGCAGACGGTTCAAGCCCTCCTTGCCGCGAGCCTGAGCACTTTGCGGGTACTTTTTGTACTTGGCCAGGTGTGCGAGCAGGGTGCCTTGCCAGCTGGCCTTGGCCGCCAACTGTGCCGGCGACGGGCCCGGCGCAGGCGCAGCGGATTTCTCCGTCGGTGCCGGGGTCGGTGGCGTATCGGCCGGTTTTTCCTCGGAAGGTTTTTCCTTCGGCGGATCAGGCAGCTTTTTCTCGACCGGCTTCGGCGGTTTAGGCTTTGGCTTCGGCTTGGGTTTCTGCACCGCGATTTCGGCTTTCGGTGCTTCAGCCAGTTTCGGAATCGGCAATTCTTCCACCGGAGCCGGCGGCTGCGGCGGTGTGACGACTTTCGGCGGAGCCGGCGGTGGCGGCGCCGGAACCGGTGCCAGTTCGACCATCATTGCCTGCGGTGGCAGTTCGATGGGCGGGCGGGCGGTCCAGTTCAGCGCCAGCGCGATGGCCAGCGCATGCACGCCCAGCACCACGGCCAGGCTACCGCCGTAACGCGTCAGCTTATGGCGCGTCGTGATCATTTCTTGGCAGCCGTCTCAAGCCCGACCAGACCGACCTTCAGGTAGCCGGCGGAGCGCAACTTGTCCATCACGCTCATCAGGTCACCGTAGTCCACGCCTTTGTCAGCCTGGAAGAAGATGGTGGTGTCTTTCTTGCCTTTGGTCTTGGCATCGAGCGCGGCGCCAAGGGTGTCGGCTTTGACTTCGTCGTCGCCGATGTACAGGCGCTGGTCAGCCTTGACGCTGAGGAACACCGGTTTCTCCGGGCGTGGCGCCGGTTTGGCGGTCGAGGCTGGCAGGTCGACTTTGATATCGACGGTGGCCAACGGTGCGGCCACCATGAAGATGATCAACAGCACCAGCATCACGTCGATGAACGGCGTGACGTTGATTTCGTGGTTCTCGGCCAGATCGTCGTCCGCGCCTTCTTTCAAATGCAGGCCCATGGCCGATTACCCCACTTTCACCATGTGCGGTTGCGAGCTGCTGCGCTCAGGCTGGTGGTCGAGGTCGCGGCTGACCAGTAGCAGCACCTGCGCCGAGGCATCGGACACCTGCGCCTTGTAACCGGCAATGGAGCGGGCGAACACGTTGTAGATCACAACGGCTGGAATCGCTGCAACCAGACCCAGTGCAGTGGCCAGCAACGCCTCGGCGATGCCCGGCGCGACGACGGCAAGGTTGGTGGTCTGGGTCTTGGCGATGCCGATGAAGCTGTTCATGATGCCCCACACGGTACCGAACAGGCCGACGAACGGCGCTGTGGAACCGATGGTGGCGAGCACGCCGGTGCCGCTGCTCATGTTGCGACCGCAGGCGGCGACGAGACGTTCGAGACGGAAGCTGACGCGTTCCTTGATGCCTTCCTTTTCGCGGCTGTTGACCGACAGGCGCATCTCTTCGAGGGCGTCATGCACCAGCAGGTTGGCGAGGGTGCCTTCCTTCGCCGCCGTGGCGCTGGCTTCTTTAAGGGTGGCGGCTTTTTTCAGGGCGGCGATTTCGCCACGCAGACGACGCTTGGCGCCCATCAGCTCGAAGCCTTTGGCGATCCAGATGGTCCAGGTGATGATGGAGGCGATGGCCAGACCGATCATCACGATTTTCACGATGATGTCGGCGTTCTGGTACATGCCCCAAGGCGACAGGTCGTGGGCCATGCCCAGGGAGTTGTCGGCTTCGAGGACTTCAGGGACGTCGGCAGCATCGACAGCCTGCACCGGATCGGTAGCGGCCGGGGCAACCGGAGTGGCGGCAGGTGCGCTTTGCTCGGTGGCGGCTGGAGTGGCGGGTGCCTGAGCGTCAGCGAAAGCGGCGGTCGGTGCCAGCATCAGGCTGAGCAGCAGAGCCGCTACGGTGCTCCAGGCGCGAGGTCGATTGGTTGGCGAAGCGGAGGTTTGATTACGTGTCATGCTGGCCGGACCTGAGATAGAAAAACGTTGCTGCTCTTCCAGGCCTCGTGAGGCCGAGAACAAAAGTGGCGTGCATTATTGCAAGTAATTCTTGTTAACAAAAGTAATAGAGTATCTTTTTTTCCTCGATTGCTAGCCGTTCGTCCTTCGCCGGGGCTAGTCTGTTCCTTTCCGATGGGAGTTTTCTGATGTCCGCGCCTTCTGTTTTGATTGCCGGTTGTGGTGATGTCGGCAGTCGTCTGGCTACGCAATTGTTGAACGCCGGCTGGGAGGTTCATGGCCTGCGCCGCAACATTTCGCGCCTGCCCGACGGCGTGATCGGCGTCGCGGGTGACCTGTTCAGTGAAGATTGCCCGGCGACCTGGCCGGTGGGTGCGGTGGATTACCTGGTGTATTGCGCAGCCGCCACCGATCACGACGAGGCCGGTTATCGCGCGGCTTACGTCCAGGGTTTGCAGAACGTGCTGAGTTGGTTGGGCGACTATGGTCAGGTGCCGGAGCGGCTGATTTTTGTTTCCAGCAGCAGTGTTTATGGCCAGCAGAATGGCGAATGGGTGGACGAGCATTCCGCAACGCTTGCGACCGGTTACTCGGGGCGATTGATGCTCGAAGCCGAGCAAGTGGCGCTCAACAGTGGCATTCCGGCCAGCGTCCTGCGCCTGACCGGCATCTACGGCCCGGGCCGTGAGTGGCTGTTGACTCAGGTGCGTCGCGGTTATCGCGTGGCGGTCGAGCCGCCGCTGTATGGCAATCGGATTCACGCTGACGACGCGGCCGGATTGCTAGCGTTCCTGTTGGAGAAGGATCGGCAGGGCGTGAAACTCGAGGATTTCTACATCGGCGTCGACGATGCCCCGGCACCGTTGGCCGAGGTGGTGGGCTGGCTGCGTGATTATCTTGGGGTTACCGAATGGGCGGAAGACGCCAGCGTGCGTCGCACCGGCAGCAAGCGCTGCAGCAATGCCCGGGCCAAAGCGTTGGGCTGGACGCCGACGTATCCGACTTATCGCGAGGGCTATGCCGCGATTCTTGAAGGTAAATGCTGACATCTGAACACCACACACGACTGTGGGAGCGGGCTTGCCCGCGATGGCGGCTTGGCAGTCAACTAAAGTGTTGAGTCTGTTGGCCTCATCGCGGGCAAGCCCGCTCCCACAGGATTATGTGTTGCTCCCAGGTGCGGTTACTGCTTTTCGAGCAACCACTTGCGCTCACCGGGGGTGAACTGCGGCATTTCATCCGCCAATGCAGTGTTCACTGCCTGGAAAATCTCCAGTGCCCTGCCTTTGCGGGCAAAGATCCAGTTGTTGCCCTGGCCGTTGAGTTGCAGCCACATGCTGTCGTGGTCGCTGTTCATCGAAGCGCAGTCGCCCGCCAGGCACAGCGCATAGCGGTCAGCGCCGGGCAGGCCGGAAACCTGGCCGTCAGCCTGGAACTGCACGGTGTTGCCTTCGCCGTCGCCACTGGCAATCTTCCAGCTGCCGCCCAGATACGCCGAATACAGTGCGCGTTCGAAGCTGGCGCCGATTGGCGCGCCTTCCGGCACCGGGATTTGCGCGCGGTCGAACAATTGGTCGGGCTCGTTCTCGGTGGCCGCTTGTTTCATCCGGCCGCCGTCGCGTTTCAGCTCACTGCTGGAGCTGCCATAGAAGTCGACTTTCCAGGCGCCGGACTGTTCGCCCTGCAGCCGTCCTTCGACGTTCTCGAAACCGTTGGTGTAGCGGGCCTGGCCGGCCTTGGTGTTGATGTCCCACTCAAGGTTCGGGCCGTAAGCCTGAAGCGCTTCGCGCAGGGGGCCGCCCTTGGCAGCGGCATCGATCGCCACCTGATTGATCCAGGTGCCGCTGATGTCACGGTCGGCAGGGTTGCTGGCGCAGCCGCCGAGGAAAATGGCGAGCAGCGGGAGAGCTAGCGCTTTGCGCATGGTGGAATCCTTTCAAAACCTTTTCTTGCTGAGCAGTCGGCGCGGCGTATCAGGCCGCGCCGTGCGCATCACTCGATGACCAGAATGGCATCCATTTCGACCTGCGCACCCTTTGGCAGGGCAGCAACGCCGATGGCGGCGCGGGCCGGGTATGGCTGGTCGAAGTACTTGCCCATGATCTCGTTGACCTTGGCGAAGTGGCTCAGGTCGGTGAGGAAGATGTTCAGCTTGACGATGTCCTTGAACGAACCGCCAGCGGCTTCAGCCACGGCTTTGAGGTTCTCGAACACCTGGACGGTCTGGGCTTCGAAACCCTCAACCAGTTCCATGGTTTTTGGGTCCAGAGGAATCTGACCCGACATGTAGACGGTGTTGCCGGCCTTGATCGCCTGGGAGTAGGTACCGATGGCGGCTGGGGCTTTGTCGCTGGTGATAACGGTCTTGGTCATGTATGACTCCTTGTTAGGTGTGAGTTATGCACGCATGCGGGTGATGCGAATGACCCCGGTCAGGGCGCGCAGCTTCTTGATCACGCGGGCCAGGTGCACACGGTCGTGGACGCTGACCACCAGTTGCACGACGCTGATGCGACCATCGCGTTCGTCCATGCTGATTTTTTCGATATTGCCGTCGGCCGCGTTGACGCTGCTGGCCAGCAGGGCGATCAGGCCGCGCTGGTGTTCCAGCTCGACGCGCAGTTCGACGTTGAATTCGCCGGTGACATCCTTGGCCCACGAGAGCTGGATGCATTTTTCCGGGTTGTGTCTGATTTCGCTGATGTTGCGGCAGTTGTCCAGGTGCACGACCATGCCTTTGCCTGCCGACAGATGGCCGACAATCGGGTCGCCCGGGATCGGTGTGCAGCACTTGGCATAGCTCAGAACCAGGCCTTCGGTGCCGCGAATAGCCAGCGGACCTTCCGGGCTCGGCAATTGCTCGCCTTCGCCGAGCAGGCGGCGGGCGACCACGTAGGCCATGCGATTGCCCAGGCCGATGTCTTCAAGCAGATCTTCGATCAGTTCGAGACGGTACTCGGCGAGCATCGCCTTGACGCGCTCGGCGTGGATCTTCTCCAGCGAACTGTCGAAGCCGTTGAGCACCTTGTTCAGCAGGCGCTCGCCGAGGCTGATGGATTCGGAGCGGCGTTGCAGTTTCAGCGCATGGCGGATGTGCGTGCGCGCCTTGCCGGTGACCACGAAGTTGAGCCACGCCGGATTCGGCCGTGCGCCCGGTGCGCTGACGATCTCGACCGTGGAGCCGCTTTGCAGCGGTTCGGACAGCGGCGCGAGACGACGGTTGATCCGGCAGGCGATGCAACTGTTGCCGACGTCGGTATGCACCGCGTAGGCAAAGTCGACCGCCGTGGAGCCTTTCGGTAGCTCCATGATCCGGCCTTTTGGCGTGAACACGTAGACCTCGTCCGGGAACAGGTCGATCTTCACGCTTTCGATGAATTCCAGCGAGTTGCCGGCACGTTGCTGCATCTCCAGCACGCCTTTGACCCACTGACGGGCGCGGGCATGGGTGCCTTTGGGCTGCTCGTCACCACTGGACTTGTACAGCCAATGGGCAGCGATGCCGTTGTTGGCCATCTCTTCCATTTCGCGGGTGCGGATCTGGATCTCGATCGGTACGCCGTGCATGCCGAACAGCGTGGTGTGCAGCGACTGATAGCCGTTGGCTTTGGGGATCGCGATGTAATCCTTGAAGCGTCCCGGCAACGGTTTGTACAAATTATGTACAGCGCCGAGTACGCGGTAGCAGGTATCGACCTTGTCGACGATGATCCGGAACGCATAGACGTCCATGATCTCGTTGAAGGCCCGACGCTTGCCGCGCATTTTCTTGTAGATGCCGTAGAGGTGTTTCTGACGACCGCTGACTTCGCCCTGGATGCCGTCGATAGCGAGGCAGTGGCCGAGGGATTCTTCGATCTTGTTGACGATTTCCTTGCGGTTGCCCCGGGCGCGCTTGACCGCCTGGTAGATCCGCGCGGAACGCATCGGGTGCATGGCCTTGAAGCCGAGGTCTTCGAATTCGATACGAATGGCGTGCATGCCCAGCCGGTTGGCAATGGGCGCGTAGATCTCGAGGGTTTCCTTGGCGATGCGCCGGCGCTTTTCGCCGGACAGCACTTCCAGCGTGCGCATGTTGTGCAGGCGGTCGGCGAGTTTGACCAGGATCACGCGAATGTCGCGCGCCATGGCCATGGCCATTTTCTGGAAGTTTTCGGCCTGGGCCTCGGCCTTGGTCTCGAAGTTCATCTGGGTCAGTTTGCTGACCCCGTCGACCAGTTCGGCCACGGTTTCACCGAACTGCGCTTGCAGCGCTTCCTTGGCGATACCGGTGTCTTCGATCACGTCATGCAGCATCGCGGCCATCAGGCTCTGATGGTCCATGTGCATGTCGGCAAGGATATTCGCCACCGCAAGAGGATGCGTGACGTACGCCTCGCCGCTGCGACGGCGCTGACCGTCATGGGCTTGTTCGGCGTAGAAATACGCTCGGCGGACCAGGTTGACCTGGTCATTGCCGAGGTAGGTCGATAAGCGATCGGCGAGGGCGTCTATGCTCGGCATGATGACTCCTGCCGTAGGCTGTGTTCCCGCGCCGTGCTACGTCGACCAGGCATAGGCTTAGACGGCCTCGTTGGACTCGTCCTCGAACGCGGCGAAGACCGGGTCTTCATGGACAATTTCCTGCTCGGCGATGAACTCGTAGCTCATCAGGCCTTCAGCGATTTCACGCAGGGCGACAACGGTCGGCTTGTCGTTTTCCCACTGGACCAGTGGCTCTTTGCCGCCGGTGGCCAGTTGACGGGCACGCTTGGTGGACAGCATGACCAGTTCAAAACGGTTTTCCACGTGGTTCAGGCAGTCTTCAACGGTTACGCGGGCCATGGTATTCCTCGGAGCGAATGCAATATGCGCGCTGCCCGGGTGGGCGAGCGGACTGAGCAGTTTAAAAAATCACCAGCGATTAGGGAAGCGCTGATTTTTTGACCAGACCCTTCAACGCGCTGCAAGCACCAATGTAAAGCCCTTGCAGCAGTTTTGGGAAGTGCTGTTTCAGCCCAGCAGTTCGGCCAGTAACTTGCCGAAACGCACCTGTTGGCGCTTCTGTTGCAGCTGATTGGCGCGGAAGATCGCTTTCAGGTCGTCCAGCGCGTGGGCGAAATCGTCGTTGATGATCAGGTAGTCGTACTCGACGTAATGGCTCATCTCGCTGACGGCTTCACGCATCCGGCCGTCGATGATCTCGTCGCTGTCCTGGCCACGATTGGTCAGGCGCTGGTGCAGGGCCTGCAGCGATGGCGGCAGAATGAAGATCGAGCGTGCCTGCGGCATCAGCTTGCGCACCTGCTCGGCGCCTTGCCAGTCGATTTCCAGGATCAGGTCGTGACCTTCGTCCAGTGTCTGCTGCAGGCGGCTTTGCGAGGTGCCGTAGAAGTTGCCGAAGACTTCGGCGCGCTCAAGGAAGTCGCCGTGTTCGCCCATCTTCACGAACTCTTCGCGGGTCACGAAGTGATAGTTCACGCCGTCCACTTCGCCCGGGCGCATGGCGCGGGTGGTGTGGGAGATCGACACGCGAATCTCCGGGTTGGCGTCGGTCAAAGCCTTGACCAGACTGCTCTTGCCCGCGCCCGATGGCGCGGAAATGATGTACAGGGTGCCGGTGTTGTGGGTCATGTCGGGGTAGCCTTACTCAATATTCTGCACTTGTTCGCGCATCTGCTCGATCAACACCTTGAGGTTGACGGCGGCTTGGGTGCTGCGCGGGTCGAAGGCCTTGGAGCCCAGTGTGTTGGCTTCGCGGTTGAGTTCCTGCATCAGGAAGTCCAGGCGGCGTCCGGCCGCGCCGCCGGATTTGAGCACCCGGCGCACTTCGATGATGTGGGTGCTCAGGCGATCCAGTTCTTCGGCTACGTCGCTCTTTTGCGCGAGGATGACCATTTCCTGTTCCAGACGCTGCGGATCCAGTTCGGCCTTCATGTCGGCGAAGCGGTCGAGGACTTTCTGGCGCTGGGTGGCGAGCATCTGCGGTACCAGTTCACGCAGGGTCACGACGTCTTCTTCGATGGACGTCAGGCGCTCGTTGATCAGGCGTGCCAGCTCCGCGCCTTCACGCTCGCGGCCGGCTTTCAGTTCTTTCAGACCTTGATTGAACAGGCCTAGCGCCTCGGCATTCAACGCTTGCGGATCGGTGGCGTCAGCTACCAGAACGCCCGGCCAGGCCAACACTTCCAGTGGATTCAGTGCGGCAGGGTTCTTGATCAGGCCGGCAACTGTCTCGGCGGCGGCGACCAGTTGCGCAGCGCGCTCGCGGTCGACCTGCAGCGGCTTGCCGGTGCTTTCTTCGGTGAAGCGCAGGGTGCATTCCAGTTTGCCCCGCGACAGGCCCTGACGCAGCGCTTCACGCACAGCGCCTTCGAGGTCGCGAAACGACTCCGGCAGGCGCAGGTGTGGTTCCAGATAGCGGCTGTTGACCGAGCGCAGCTCCCAGCTCAGGGTGCCCTGGACGCCGGCTTTCTCGACGCGGGCGAAGGCGGTCATGCTGTGCACCATGGCGGTGACCTCGCAATGCAGATCGGCGCGAAACGTCAGTTCCGCAGGCTCGATATGAATGAATTAAAGCCGACTGGCAGCAAAGGCGCAGGATTGTAGCGCAGTGCGGCGAATGCGCCCAAACACACGGTGTGACAAAGGGCTGCAGGCCGTCGGTTATGCGTGTTCTAGCGCCTTCGCTCGTCACCCGGAATTTTTAACGAGTGCTCAGGTGCGGTGCAGCGCTCTATAATGCTCGGCAGTTTTCCGTCCCCAGTACAGGTATTCCCTATGAAACGTCCAAGTGGTCGCGCTGCCGATCAGCTCCGCTCGATCCGCATTACCCGCAACTACACCAAACACGCCGAGGGATCCGTACTGGTCGAATTCGGTGATACCAAGGTCATCTGCACCGTCAGCGTCGAAAACGGCGTGCCGCGTTTCCTCAAGGGCCAGGGCCAGGGCTGGCTGACTGCCGAATACGGCATGCTGCCGCGTGCGACCGGCGAGCGTAACCAGCGCGAAGCGAGCCGTGGCAAGCAGGGCGGTCGTACTCTGGAAATCCAGCGTCTGATCGGTCGTTCCCTGCGCGCTGCACTGGACATGTCCAAGCTGGGCGACGTGACCCTGTACGTCGATTGCGACGTGATTCAGGCTGACGGCGGCACCCGCACCGCTTCCATCACGGGTGCCATGGTTGCGCTGGTCGATGCACTGAAAGTGATCAAGAAGCGTGGCGGCCTGAAGGGTGGCGACCCGCTCAAGCAAATGATCGGCGCAGTGTCGGTCGGCATGTATCAGGGCGAGCCAGTGCTGGACCTGGACTATCTTGAAGATTCCGCTGCCGAGACCGACCTCAACGTCGTGATGACCAGCACCGGTGGCTTCATCGAGGTGCAGGGCACTGCCGAAGGTGCACCGTTCCAGCCTGAAGACCTGAACGCCATGCTGGAACTGGCCAAGAAAGGCATGAACGAAATCTTCGAACTGCAACAGGCGGCATTGGCCGACTGAGCAGGTTTGTAACCCGCAAGGAGGACGCGATGAGTGATGAGCAAGAGTTGCTGCCCAAACCGAGCCAGGAGGTTCGTCAATGGGCGATGTTTTGTCACTTGTCCGCCTTGCTGGGCATCTGGATTCCGTTCGGTAACCTGATCGGGCCGTTGATCCTGTGGCAGATGAAGCGCGAAACCGATCCGTTCATCGACGCCCAGGGCAAGGAAGCGCTGAACTTTCAGATCACCGTGGCGATTGCTGCAGCGATCTGTCTGCTGCTGATGGTGTTGATCATCGGCTTCTTCCTGCTGGGCCTGTTGGCCATTGGCGCACTGGTGCTGACGATCATTGCCGGGGTGAAGGCCAATGACGGGTTCCCGTATCGCTACCCGTTCACTTGGCGATTGATCAAGTAATACCCAATTGCGGTTTTTCCTGTGGGAGCGGGCTTGCTCGCGAAGGCGGTGGATCATTCAGCATGAGTGTTGGCTGATACCACGCCATCGCGAGCAGGCTCACGCCTACAGAAAGCAAAAACCAGCGCGCACAAAAAAGCCGACAGCGATGTCGGCTTTTTTGCATCCACGAATCGATGCTTAGATGGTCAGCGTCCAGTCGTAGTCGACGATCAGCGGCGCGTGCTGCGAGAACCGTGGCTGACGCGGCAGGCGTGCGCTGCGTACAAAGCGGCGCAGGCCCGGAGTCAGGATCTGGTAGTCGAAGCGCCAGCCCAGATTGAGCATCTCGGCCTGTTCGTTGTCCGGCCACCAGCTGTACTGGTCGCCTTCGCGGCTGACTTCGCGCAGGGCATCGACATAACCCATGTTGCCGACAATCTCGTCCATCCAGGCCCGTTCCGGCGCCAGGAAACCCGGAGATTGCTGGCTGTCGCGCCAGTTCTTGATGTCGAGCTTCTGCTGCGCAACATACAGCGAGCCACAATAAATGTACTCGCGACGTTTGCGCCGCTGTTTGTCCAGGTACTTGCCGAAGTCGTCCATGAGCTTGAACTTCTGGTTCAAGTCCTCATCGCCGTTCATCCCCGAAGGAAGCAGCAAGGTGGCAATACTGACTTTGTCGAAATCTGCTTGCAGGTAGCGCCCGTAGCGGTCGGCCGTCTCGAAACCGAGACCGCTGATGACAGCCTTCGGTTGCAACCGCGAATACAAAGCCACGCCACCTTGGGCAGGGACTTCAGCATCGCAGGCATAAAGGAAGTAGCCATCCAGTTGGAAGGCTGGGTCATCCAGTTCAAAGGCGGAGGCACGGGTGTCCTGCAGGCAGATGACGTCGGCATTCTGTGCTTGCAGCCAACTGAGCAAACCACGCTCGACTGCAGCCTGAATACCATTGACGTTCACACTGATGATCCGCATAAATGGCCCCAAAAATCGCGTGCGTGTATGATACACGGCGTCAAGCTAATTAGCTAAATCCGTGGTATTTGGGGTTTTTTTCATGCAAGCGTATCAGCGCGATTTCATTCGTTTTGCCATCGATCGCGGCGTTTTGCGCTTCGGTGAGTTCACCCTGAAGTCCGGGCGCACCAGTCCTTACTTCTTCAACGCCGGCCTGTTCAACTCGGGTTCGGCCCTGGCGCAGCTGGGGCGTTTCTACGCGGCAGCCATTGCCGAAAGCGGCATTTCTTTCGATGTACTGTTCGGCCCGGCCTATAAAGGCATTCCGCTGGCGGCCACCACCGCTGTCGCGCTGGCCGAGCACCACAACCGTGATCTGCCTTGGTGCTTCAACCGCAAGGAAGCCAAGGCCCACGGCGAAGGTGGCAGCCTGGTCGGCGCGCCGCTGACCGGCGATGTGCTGATCATCGACGACGTAATCACTGCCGGCACCGCGATCCGCGAAGTGATGCAGATCATCGCCTCCCAGGACGGCGCCAAGGCCGCCGGCGTGCTGATCGCCCTCAATCGTCAGGAGCGTGGCAACGGTGAGTTGTCGGCCATTCAGGAGGTCGAGCGCGATTTCGGTATCCCGGTGATCAGCATTGTTTCGCTGAATCAGGTGCTGGAGTTCCTCGCTGACGATCCGCAGCTCAAGCAGCATCTGCCAGCCGTGGAAGCCTATCGCGCCCAGTTCGGCGTCTGACCGACTGGTGCAAAACCTGTGGGAGCGAGCTTGCTCGCGAATGCGGTGATTCAGCTCGCATCAATGTTGAATGTGCCGCCGTCTTCGCGAGCAAGCTCGCTCCCACAAAGTTTGCGATGATAAAAAAGACCCCGCTCAGCCAGGCTGAGCGGGGTCTTTTTGTTTGTACGCCGGCTTACGGACGCTTGCGATTGCTGATCAGCGTGCCCACACCGGTGTCGGTGAAGATTTCCAGCAGGATCGCGTTCGGTACGCGACCGTCGATGATCAGCGAGCTGCCGACACCGCCCTGAACCGCTTCCAGCGCGCAACGGATCTTCGGCAGCATGCCGCCGTAGATCGTGCCGTCGGCGATCAGGTCGTCGACCTGCTGGGTGCTCAGGCCGGTCAGGACGGTGCCCGACTTGTCCATCAGGCCGGCGATGTTGGTCAGCAGCATCAGCTTCTCGGCTTTCAGCGCCTCGGCAACTTTACCGGCCACCAGGTCGGCGTTGATGTTGTACGACTCGCCGTTCTCACCCACGCCGATTGGCGCGATCACCGGGATGAAATTGCCTTTGACCAGCAGGTTCAGCAGTTCGGTGTTGATACCGACGACTTCGCCTACCTGGCCGATGTCGATGATTTCCGGCTGGGTCATCTCCGGGGTCTGACGGGTGACCGTCAGTTTCTTCGCACGAATCAGCCCGGCGTCTTTACCGGTCAAGCCGATGGCGCTGCCGCCGTGACGGTTGATCAGGTTGACGATGCTTTTGTTGACCTGGCCGCCGAGGACCATTTCCACCACGTCCATGGTCGCGGCGTCGGTGACGCGCATGCCGTCGACGAAGTGGCTTTCGATCGACAGGCGCTTGAGCAGATCACCGATCTGCGGGCCGCCGCCGTGAACCACGACCGGGTTGATGCCCACGGCCTTCATCAAGACGATGTCGCGGGCGAAGCCGGTTTTCAGCTCCTCGCTTTCCATCGCGTTGCCGCCGTATTTGATCACCAGGGTCTTGCCGACATAACGTCGGATGTAAGGCAACGCTTCGGACAGGACCTGGGCGGTGTGGGCGGCGGCTTCGCGTTCGAGGGTCATTCAGGGCTCCGGGTGAATCAGAACGGTAGTTGGAGATCAGGTGCAACGCGTTTCAGTTGGGCGTGGAACACATCTTTGATGCGCTGCAATTCAGCCTCGTCATCGGCCTCGAAGCGCAGCACCAGCACCGGTGTGGTGTTGGAAGCGCGCACCAGGCCCCAGCCTTTGGCGTAATCGACTCGCACGCCGTCGATGGTGGTCAGGTCAGCGCCTGCGCCCCATTGTGCGTCGTGCAGTGCATCAATGATGCTGAATTTGCTCTCTTCGGTCACATGGATATTGATTTCCGGCGTAGAAATATCATTCGGGAAGGTCGCAAACAGCTCCTCCGCGGTGGATTTTTCCTTGCTGAGGATCTCCAGCAGCCGCGCGGCGCTATAGATACCGTCGTCGAAACCGAACCAGCGCTCCTTGAAGAAGATGTGCCCGCTCATCTCGCCGGCCAATAGAGCACCGGATTGTTTCATTTTCTTTTTGATTAACGAATGACCGGTCTTCCACATTAGCGGACGACCACCGTACTCCTTGATCAGCGGCACCAGGCGGCGGGTGCATTTGACGTCGAAGATGATTTCCGCGTCCGGGTTGCGCGCCACCACGTCGCGGGCGAACAGCATCAGCAGGCGGTCCGGATAGACGATGCTGCCGGTGTTGGTCACCACACCGACACGGTCACCGTCGCCATCGAAGGCGAGGCCGATATCGGCGTTGGTTTCCTTGACCTTGGCGATCAGGTCGACGAGGTTTTCAGGCTTGCCCGGGTCCGGGTGGTGGTTGGGGAAGTTGCCGTCGACTTCGCAGAATAGCGGGATGACTTCGCAGTTCAGCGCTTCGATCAGTTGCGGGGCGATCACCCCGGCTGCGCCGTTGCCGCAGTCGACCACGACTTTCATGCGTCGCGCCAGTTTGATGTCCTGGACGATTTCGGTGGTGTAGCGGTCGAGGATTTCGACCCGCGTGACGCTGCCCTGACCGCTGGTCAGGTCATTGCTCCTGATGCGCTCGTGCAGCACCTGGATCTGCTCGTTGGCGAGGGTGTCGCCGGCGATCACGATCTTGAAGCCGTTGTAGTTCGACGGGTTGTGGCTGCCGGTGAGCATCACTCCGGACTTGCCGGCCAGCACGTTGGCCGCGTAATACAGCGCTGGCGTCGGCACCAGGCCGACATCGCTGACGTGGCAGCCGCTCTCGGCGATACCGCGGATCAGCTCGGCCACCAGTTCCGGGCCGGACAGGCGGCCATCGCGGCCGACCGACACGTTCGGTTCGCCCTGGGCCAGGCTCTGCGAGCCGATGGCGCGGCCGATCCAGTAAGCGGTTTCGGCATTGAGGAATTCCGGCACGGTGCCGCGAATGTCATAGGCGCGGAAAATGCTGTCGGGCAGCTTCGGGGCAATCTTGGCTGGGGTGCTCATCTGCACAAATGCTCCATCTCGAAAGTGGCGGGACAGACCGACGATTCACTCGGCGGCAGGCTCAAACTGAAGGGTATGACGGCGTTTTCCACAGAGAGTTCGTGGTGTGAAAGAGCCATGACGCCTCAGCTGGCGTGGCTTGTGGCCGACAAAACCCTGGTTTTCGGTGCTAAAACCTGCTGCAAAAGTTGCGCAAATTTTGTGGCGTTACTTGGTGCCGGTATGGCCGAAACCGCCCGCGCCGCGCTCGGTTTCGACGAACTCTTCCACCATTTCGAAGTGCGCCTGGACCACCGGCACCAGCACCAGTTGCGCCAGACGTTCGCCAACGGTCATGGTGAAATCGCTCTGGCCACGGTTCCAGCAGGACACCATCAGCGGGCCCTGGTAATCCGAGTCGATCAGGCCGACGAGGTTGCCCAGCACGATGCCGTGCTTATGGCCCATCCCCGAGCGCGGCAGGATCAGCGCGGCGAGGTTCGGGTCGCCGATGTAAACCGACAGACCGGTAGGGATCAGCACGGTTTCACCCGGCTTGATCACGATGTCCTCTTGCAGCATGGCGCGCAGGTCGAGGCCGGCGGAGCCCGGGGTGGCGTATTGCGGCAGCGGGAATTCAGTACCGATGCGTGGGTCGAGGATCTTGGCTTGCAAAGCGTGCATGTAAATTAAACCTGGTTCAGACGTTCGGCGATAAAAGTGACCAGTTGGCGAGCGATCTTGCTCTTGCTGGTCTGGGCGAAAACCGTGGCGTGCAGCGCACGGTCAATTACGCTGCAGGCGTTTTCTTCGCTGTTGAAACCGATGCTCGGATTGGCGACGTCGTTGGCGACGATCAAATCGAGATTCTTGTCCTTGAGCTTGCGTGCAGCGTAGTCGAGCAGGTGTTCGGTCTCGGCGGCGAAGCCGACACTGAACGGACGATCGGGACGGGTCGCAATGGTGGCGAGGATGTCGGGGTTGCGCACCATTTGCAGGACGAAGCCGTCGCCGCTTGTAGGGTCTTTCTTGAGTTTTTGCGGGGCAACGACTTCCGGACGGTAGTCCGCGACCGCTGCCGAGGCGATGAACACGTCGCAAGGGATGGCCGACTCACACGCGGCGAGCATGTCGCGGGCACTGACCACGTCGATACGCGTCACGCGATCCGGCGTTGGCAGGTGCACCGGGCCGCTGATCAGGGTCACGCGGGCGCCGGCTTCCACTGCCGCTTCGGCGAGGGCAAAACCCATTTTTCCGGAGCTGTGGTTGGTGATGTAGCGCACCGGGTCGATGTTTTCCTGGGTCGGGCCGGCAGTGATCACTACGTGCTTGCCGGTCAGTGCCTGGCGCTGGAAGCAGTCTGCCGCGCACTGCGCCAGATCGGTGGCTTCCATCATCCGGCCCATGCCGACGTCGCCGCAGGCCTGGCTGCCCGAGGCCGGGCCGAAGGTCTTCAGGCCGCGGCTTTCGAGGAGTTGCAGGTTGGCCTGGGTCGCCGGGTCGCGCCACATCGCCTGATTCATTGCTGGCGCGACTGCCACAACGGCGTCGGTGGCCAGCACCAATGTGGTCAGCAAATCGTTGGCGATGCCTTGGGCCAGGCGGGCGATCAGGTCGGCGGTGGCCGGGGCGATCAGCACCAGATCGGCCCACTTGGCCAGCTCGATGTGGCCCATCGCGGCTTCTGCGGCCGGGTCGAGCAAATCGAGGTGAACCGGGTGGCCGGACAAGGCCTGCATGGTCAGCGGGGTGATGAACTCAGCGCCGCCATGGGTCATGACCACGCGCACTTCGGCGCCCTGGTCGATCAGGCGGCGAACCAGATCGGCGCTCTTGTAGGCAGCAATGCCGCCGCCGACGCCCAGAACGATGCGTTTCCGATACAGCCGCTGCATAGGTCTGCCTTTCATTTCGTGGGTGACATACGTGGCGAAACCCCCTCCCCAGGGTGAATTCGCCCGCAAAAAAGATGGGCTACGATATCACAGCGACCGCTACGGAACAGCGGCGCCCACAGACAAGGAATGTGTATGAGTATTCGCGATTGGCCTGCGGCGGAACGGCCGCGGGAGAAGCTGCTTGAACAGGGATCGGGAAGCCTTTCCGATGCTGAATTGCTGGCGATTTTTCTACGTACCGGGGTGTCCGGTAAAAGCGCGGTGGATCTGGCTCGACACCTTTTGAGCCAATTCGGCAGCCTGCGGGTTTTGCTCGAAGCCGATCTTGCGACGTTCAGCGAGCAATTGGGCCTGGGGCCGGCAAAGTTCGCCCAGCTGCAAGCGGTGCTGGAGATGGGGCGCCGACACCTGGCTGAGCGAATGCGCAAGAAACCGGCGCTGGAGAGTCCTCAGGTGGTCCGCGATTACCTCAAATCCATGCTGCGTCACGAGCCGCACGAGGTGTTTGGATGCCTGTTTCTCGACTCCAAGCATCAAGTGCTGACCTTCGAGGCGCTGTTTCGCGGCTCGATCGACAACACCAGTGTGCACCCTCGGGAGGTTGTGAAGCGCGCGTTGGCCAATAACGCGGCGGCGGTGATCCTCTGTCACAACCACCCGTCGGGGAACAGCGATCCCAGTCAGGCGGATCGCCAGCTGACCAAGCGTTTGCAGAAGGCTCTGGAATTGATTGATGTGCGAGTGCTGGATCACTTCATCGTGGGCGAAGGCGAGCCACTGTCCATGGCGGAGTGTGGCTGGATGTAAATCTCGGGAACGATGCAAATCCCTGTGGGAGCGAGCTTGCTCGCGAAGGCGTCGTGTCAGTCAGCATCACGTTTACTGACAGACCGCTTTCGCGAGCAAGCGCGCTCCCACAGGTTTGATTGCATCCACAGGGTTTCGTGTCGGGCAGGTTATTTGAGGTTGACCTTGGAGTAGTCCTGCCGGCCAAACGGGCTGACTGAATAACCTTGCACATCCTTGCGCGTCAGCGCGAAAGCGGTCGGATGCGCCAGCGGCAACCACAGCGCCTGTTGCTGAATCTGCGTCTGCGCCTGCTCATACAGCTTGGTGCGTACGCCTTGCTCGCTGGTGGTCTTGCCGGCGCTGATCAGCTTGTCCAGATCGGCGTTGCAGTAGCGCGCGAAGTTGGTGCCCGATTTGACCGCCGCGCAGGAAAACTGCGGCGTGAGGAAGTTGTCCGGATCGCCGTTATCGCCGGCCCAGCCCATGAACAACAGGTCATGCTCGCCAGCCTTGGCGCGGCGAATCAGTTCGCCCCACTCGATCACGCGGATTTCCGCTTGAATGCCGATCTCGGCCAGGTCCGATTGCAACAGCTGGGCGCCGAGGCTCGGGTTCGGGTTGAGCAGACTGCCCGACGGACGCGTCCAGATCGTGGTCTGGAATCCGTCCTTCAAACCGGCCTTGGCCAGCAGTGCCTTGGCTTTTGCCACATCGTGTGGATAGCCCGGCAGGTTCTTCGCGTAGCTCCAGGTATTCGGCGGGTAAGGGCCGTTGGCGGGTTCGGCGGTGTCTTCGAACACGGCTTTGATGTAGTTGGCCTTATCGAACGCAAGGTTGATTGCCTGGCGCACTTCCGGCTTGTCCAGCGGCGGGTGCTGGCTGTTGATGCCGACGAAAGCGGTCATGAACGCGTCAGTCTTTTCCACTTTCAAGGTCGGCTCTTTCAGCGCGGCCTGTACGTCCAGTGGCTTTGGTGACAGGGCGATCTGACACTCGTTATGCCGCAGCTTTTGCAGGCGCACATTGGCATCCGGCGTGATGGCGAAGATCAGCGGATCCACTGCAGGCTTGCCGCCGAAGTAATCCGGGTTGGCCTTGTAGCGGATCGACGCATCTTTCTGAAACCGGGTGAACACGAACGGACCGGTGCCGATTGGCTGGCTGTTGAGCTTGTCCGTGGCGTTGGCCTTGAGCAGCTTGTCGGCGTATTCGGCGGAATAGATCGAGGCGAACCCCATGCTCAGGGTGGCGAGGAAGGTCGAATCCGGATGGTCGAGGGTGAAGCGCACGGTCAGCGGATCCAGTGCGTCGATTTTCTTGATCAGCGCCGGCAACTGCATCGACTGCGCATGCGGGAAGCCGCTTTGCGCGACCTTGTGCCATGGATTGGCCGGATCGAGCATGCGGTCGAAGCTGAATTTGACGTCTTCGGCGGTCAGCTCGCGGGTCGGTTTGAAGTATTCGGTCGTATGAAACTTCACCTGTGGATGCAGTTTGAAGACATACGACAGCCCGTCGGTGCTGACTTCCCAGCTGTCGGCCAGGCTCGGGACCACTTTGCCGCTGGCAGTATCGAAGTCCACCAGGCGGTTCATCAGCACATCGGCCGAGGCGTTGGTGGTGGTCAGCGAGTTGTATTGCACCACGTCGAACCCTTCCGGGCTGGCCTCGGTACAGACGCTCAGCGCGGCGGCCTGGGCCAATGGGCTCAGCAGGAGCGGGACGAGCAACAGGGGTAGGGCAGCGAGGCGCATGGTCGGTTTCCTTTTACAGATCGAAGGCCCATCTGCAAGTGCAGTCTGGAAAAGGCCTACCCTAGAGGTCGCGATTGCAAATGACTATCCCCTTTTTGCATTTTTGGGGCAGGGCTTATGCAATTTCGACTGTCTGCTGGTGCATGCAAAGGCGTGATACCCTTCGCGGCCGGTTTTCTGCGACGAGCGGTAAAAGGCGACGGCGGCCTTTGTGTAAAGCGCTCGCAGCCCGAATTTGCGCCTTTTTGCTGATTGATTGCACACCGATTGTTGTTGCTCCCCGGTCTTTCTGGTATAAAGCAGCGCTCTTTTCTAGGGGCCCGGTTCCTTCACTGTAGGTGTAGCCGGTAAGACCTCTAAAGAAACGCGGCGCCTGGCGCCAAATGACTGAGAGATTAAGCGGCCAACCCATGCCGGGTTGGGCATGTGGTTTTAGAGGGCTGAGGCATGTCTAGAGTATGTCAAGTTACCGGTAAGGGTCCGGTAACCGGGAATAACATTTCCCACGCAAACAACAAAACCCGTCGTCGTTTCCTGCCGAACCTGCAGCATCACCGCTTCTGGGTTGAAGAAGAGAAACGTTTTGTGCGTCTGCGCGTATCTGCCAAAGGCATGCGTATCATCGACAAGCGTGGCATCACTGTCGTGCTCGCCGAACTTCGCCGCGATGGCAAGATTTAAGGGAGCTAATCATGCGTGAATTGATTCGTTTGATCTCGAGCGCCGGTACTGGTCACTTCTACACTACCGACAAGAACAAGCGTACTACCCCGGACAAAATCGAGATCAAGAAATATGATCCGGTTGTTCGCAAGCACGTGATCTACAAGGAAGGCAAAATCAAGTAATTGATTTTTCCCGACTTACAAAAAAGGCCCGTATCTCACGATACGGGCCTTTTTTGTTGCCTCGGGTTTCTGTGGTTTCTGGCCTGGCCTCATCGCTGGCAAGCCAGCTCCCACAGTGATCGCTGGTGTTCACAAAATTTGTGTTCACCGCAAAACCTGTGGGAGCTGGCTTGCCAGCGATAGGGTCGGATCAGTCAGCGACAATCTCAAGCCTTCTGTTCAAAGATCACATAGATCTTGCGGCAAGCCTCAAGCACTTCCCAGGTTCCACGAAACCCTGCCGGAATCACGAAGCGATCGCCCACGCGCAAGGTCTTGGCATTGCCATCGCTGTCTCGCAGCACCGAAACCCCCTGCAGGATTTCGCAGTATTCATGCTCGGTGTAATTCACCGTCCACTGACCCACCGCACCTTCCCACACACCGACATTCATTTGCCCGCAAGGGCTGTCGTATTGATTGAACACCGCTTGCTCGGGATCGCCCTTGAGCACTTTGGCCGGGTCCGGGCGATAGCGTTCGGCTTCGCTGCTGGTCAGACTGATGTCGACGACGTTCTGGATGTTCATTGTTGTTTTCTCCCGTGATGACGGCGCGGTGGTTGGAAAGGGCCAAAGTCTATGTTTATTAAATTGAACACCGCAAGGCCGTATAGCCGGCTTATGTCAAATATATTGAAACAACCCCGGCCGCTGGTTTAGGGTGGCGGGTGCCTTGGGCCGAAAAGCAGGCTGGCCGGGCAGCATTCCTGAAGACGACCGCGAAGACCGCGGCGCTCTATTCAACAAGAGGAGGACACTCGAATGACCACCCTGACTCGTGCCGACTGGGAACAACGCGCCCGCGACCTGAAAATCGAAGGCCGCGCCTACCTCAATGGTGAATACACCGACGCCGTCTCCGGCGAGACTTTCGAGTGCATCAGTCCGGTCGATGGCCGTCTGCTGGGCAAGATCGCCAGCTGTGACGCCGCTGACGCTCAGCGCGCCGTGGAAAATGCCCGCGCCACCTTCAATTCCGGTGTCTGGTCGCGCCTGGCGCCGACCAAACGCAAAGCTACCATGATTCGTTTCGCCGGCCTGCTCAAACAGCACGCCGAAGAGCTGGCCCTGCTCGAAACCCTCGACATGGGCAAGCCGATCAGTGATTCGCTGTACATCGACGTGCCGGGTGCTGCGCAAGCGCTGAGCTGGAGCGGTGAGGCGATCGACAAGATCTACGACGAAGTCGCTGCCACGCCGCATGACCAACTGGGCCTGGTGACCCGCGAGCCGGTGGGCGTGGTCGGCGCCATTGTGCCGTGGAACTTCCCGCTGATGATGGCCTGCTGGAAGCTGGGGCCGGCGCTGTCCACCGGTAACTCGGTGATCCTCAAGCCGTCGGAAAAATCCCCGCTGACCGCCATCCGTATCGCTGCGCTCGCGGTAGAAGCCGGCATTCCGAAAGGCGTGCTCAACGTGCTGCCGGGTTACGGCCACACCGTCGGCAAGGCGCTGGCGCTGCACAACGATGTCGACACCCTGGTGTTCACCGGTTCGACCAAGATCGCCAAGCAACTGATGATCTACTCCGGCGAGTCGAACATGAAGCGCGTGTGGCTGGAAGCTGGTGGCAAGAGCCCGAACATCGTGTTTGCCGACGCACCGGACCTGCAAGCCGCTGCCGAATCCGCCGCCAGCGCCATCGCCTTCAACCAGGGCGAAGTCTGCACCGCCGGTTCGCGTCTGCTGGTCGAGCGTTCGATCAAGGACAAATTCCTGCCGATGGTGATCGAGGCGCTGAAGGCCTGGAAACCGGGCAATCCACTGGACCCGGCGACCAACGTCGGGGCGCTGGTCGACACCCAGCAGATGAACACCGTGCTGTCGTACATCGAGTCCGGCCACACCGACGGCGCCAAACTGGTGGCCGGCGGCAAGCGCATTCTTCAGGAAACCGGTGGCACCTACGTCGAGCCGACGATTTTCGACGGCGTCAGCAACGCGATGAAGATCGCCCAGGAAGAGATCTTCGGCCCGGTGCTGTCGGTCATTGCGTTCGACACCGCCGAAGAAGCGATTCAGATCGCCAACGACACGCCGTATGGCCTGGCCGCTGCGGTGTGGACCCAGGACATCTCCAAGGCCCACCTGACCGCCAAGGCCCTGCGTGCCGGCAGTGTGTGGGTCAACCAGTACGACGGCGGCGACATGACTGCGCCGTTCGGCGGCTTCAAGCAATCGGGTAACGGTCGTGACAAGTCGCTGCACGCGTTCGACAAGTACACCGAGCTGAAAGCGACGTGGATCAAGCTGTAAGCCGCTGAGGGGAGCCTGATTCAATCAGGCTCCCAAACCAGACAGAGATCCCTGTGGGAGCGAGCTTGCTCGCGAATGCGGTGTATCAGTCAGCAAATCTGCTGAATGTGAAACCGTATTCGCGAGCAAGCTCGCTCCCACATTGGTTTTGTGGTGCACATAAAAATAATCCACAGGAGTGTGGACCATGCGTTGGGCGACGTATTTCGCCGTGTTGGCGTCTGTCTTGAGTGTCGGCCTGGCCCTGGGGGTCAGCATGCCGCTGGTGTCGTTGCGCCTGGAGGGCTGGGGCTATGGCTCTTTCGCCATCGGTGTGATGGCGGCAATGCCGGCGATCGGCGTGTTGCTGGGGGCGAAGATTTCCAGTCATCTGGCGGCACGTTTCGGCACGGCGAACCTGATGCGTCTGTGCCTGTGGGCTGGAGCACTGTCAATCGGCTTGCTGGCGTTGCTGCCGAGTTATCCAGTGTGGCTGGTGCTGCGCCTGATGATCGGGGTGATCCTGACCATCGTGTTCATCCTCGGCGAGAGCTGGATCAATCAACTGGTCGTCGAAAACTGGCGTGGTCGCCTCGTCGCTCTGTATGGCAGCAGCTATGCGCTGAGCCAACTGTCTGGTCCGTTGCTGCTGGGCGCGCTCGGCACTGAACACGATTATGGGTTCTGGGTCGGTGTCGGGCTGCTGACGGTTTCGCCTTTTCTGTTGATGGGCCGCAGCGGTGCGCCGAGCAGCGAAGCGAGCAGTGTGACCTTCGGCGACCTGTGGGGTTTTGCCCGCGAGTTGCCGGCGATTGCCTGGGCAGTTTCGTTGTTTGCCGCGTTCGAGGCGATGATCCTGACGCTGCTGCCGGTGTATTGCCTGCAACAAGGCTTCAGCGCCGAGATCGCGCTGGCAATGGTCAGCACGGTGGTGGTCGGCGACGCGCTGTTGCAACTGCCGATTGGCGCGCTGGCAGACTATCTGTCGCGGCGCACATTGTTCACCGGCTGCGCAGTGGTCCTGATGCTGTCGAGCCTGGCGATCCCCATGCTGATCGACACGCTGTTGATCTGGCCATTGTGGGTGCTGTTCGGTGCCAGCGCCGGTGGGTTGTTCACTTTGTCACTGATCCTGATCGGCGAGCGTTATCGCGACGATGCGCTGGTGCGGGCCAATGCGCACATTGCGCAGTTGTGGGGTGTCGGTTGTCTGATCGGGCCGTTGATGGCGGGGGCGGGCAGTCAGTGGATCAGCGGGCATGCGTTGCCGTTGTTGATGGCGGCGGGGGCGTTCGGGCTGGTGATTCTGCTGATGCGCCAAGGTGCGTTTGGCACCGTGTCCGAACCTGCCTGACCTGATTCCGATCCGAGTAATGAAAGTGTGGTGCGACGGTTCGCTAAATCCCCTCGCCACAAAAGCCCTGTCACGGCACTGACCTGTGTTTGTTTACAGCATCCGTTCAAGACCCACCGTGGTGCTGAACCATGCATTGAAGCGCCGCCACCAGCTCCCCGGTTCCTCGGTCAGCGTGTGCAGCTGGCCGTTGTCCTCGGTCACCCAGACGAGCTTGCCATCCTGCAGTTTCGCCTGATAACTCAGCGCTGGCGCCATGCCTTGCAGGGCCAGTTCGCGCACGTGCTCGGCCAGTTCCGGGCTGTCCACCAGCACGCCGACTTCAGTGTTCCACAGCACCGAACGCGGGTCGAAGTTGAACGAGCCGATAAACGCTTTGCGCCGGTCGAAAATCATCGCCTTGCTGTGCAGGCTGGAATCCGAACCCCGAAACGACTTGCTGTAGAACAGGTGCGGGCCGCTGCCGTAGTTATCCCCAGGCTGGCGACGCAGTTCATACAGTTTCACCCCGTGTTCCAGCAGCGCCTTGCGGTACGGCGCGTAACCGCCGTGCACCGCCGGCACGTCGGTGGCTTCCAGCGCATTGGTCAGCAGGCTCACCGAGACCCCGGCGTCGGCGCGTCCGGTCAGGTACACCAGGCCCGGCTGGCCGGGCACGAAGTACGCCGAAATCATGATCAGCTCTTTGTTGACGCCTCTCAGCTCCGGCGCCAGTTGCGTGGTCAGCAGCAGTTGCGGGTCCGGCTCGTTCTTGGCCAGCACCTTGCTTGGGGCATCCCACAGCGCCTGGTTCCAGGCCCAGATCAGTTCCTTGCGCCAGATGTCCATGCGCGGTTCGGTCTTGAACGTCATCAGCTGTTGGTACAGCGCGTGATTCTGTTTGCGGGTTTCATCCAGTGACTCTTCCAGGCGCGTGCGGGTGTTCTGCAAGTCCTTGGCGGTCGGTTTGCTGGAGAGGAATTCGTCGATCGGCTTGCTCAGCGCGCTGTTCCAGTATTGGTCGAAGCTGTGTCCGAGTTGCTCGGCCACAGGTCCGACGCTGAGCATGTCGATGTCGGTGAAATTCAGATTCGGCTCGGCGTCGAAATACTCGTCGCCCAGGTTGCGCCCGCCGACGATGGCCACGCTGTTGTCCGCCAGCCACAGCTTGTTGTGCATGCGCCGGTGTTGCAGCGACAGGTTGAACAGGCGCCCGGCGGCGCGGGTGACGCCGGTGCTGCGGCCCAGGTGCAGCGGGTTGAACAGGCGGATCTGGATCTGTGGATGCGCCGCGAGGGTGGCGATGAGCGTGTCGAGGCCGTCGCTGGTGGTGTCGTCGAGCAGGATGCGCACGCGCACGCCACGGTCGGCGGCCTTGAGCAGTTCTTCCACGAGCATCCGCGTGCTGACGCCGTCATGGACGATGTAGTACTGCAAGTCGAGGCTGGTTTGTGCCTGGCGAATCAGCTCGGCGCGGGCGGTGAAGGCCTCAGTGCTGTTGGACAGCAGGCGAAACCCGGAGCGCCCCTGATAGGGTGCGGCCTGAGCCTGGATCGAGCGGCCGAAACTGGAGTTCGACGCCGGCAAGGCCTGGCTCGGTTCACGCGGCACATCGAGGCTGGCGCAACCGCTCAGGAGCGAGGCGAGCATCAGCAAAGCGATTAGGGGCTGTCTGAAGCTCACGTAGGTTCATTCCGGTCGGCAGCAAAGGTCGGCATATGGACGCTGATCACTCGAAAAAAGTCAGTCGGCTTCGGCCAGTAATTTGCTGGCGGCGGCGCCGACCTTGCGCACCGCCTCTTCGATCTGCGGTGTCGGTTTGGCAGCGTAGTTCATCCGCAGGCAATTGCGGTATTTGCCCGAGGCGGAAAAGATGCTGCCGACGGCAATCTGTACGCCCTGGTCGTGCAGCGCCCGATTCAGTTTCAGCGTATCGAAACCTTCCGGCAGTTCGACCCACAACATGAAGCTGCCCTGTGGACGGCTGGCGCGGGTGCCGACAGGAAAGTAGCGGGTCACCCAGTCGATCATGACGTCGCGATTACGCTGGTATTGTGAGCGCATCCGCCGTAAATGCGGTTCGAAGTACCCGGATTTGAGAAATTCGGCAATCGCGATCTGCGGCTGCGGCGCAGTGGAGCCGGTGCTGATGTATTTCATGTGCAGCACCCGTTCCAGATAGCGGCCCGGCGCGACCCAGCCGATGCGCAATCCCGGCGCCAAGGTCTTGGAAAACGAACTGCACAGCAACACGCGGCCGTCCTCGTCGAAGGACTTGATCGTGCGTGGACGCGGGTAGGTATAGGCCAGTTCGCCGTACACATCGTCCTCGATGATCGCCACGTCGAAGCGCTGCGCGAGGTTGAGCAGCGCGCGTTTGCGCGACTCCGGCATGATGTAGCCCAGTGGGTTATTGCAGTTGGGCGTGATCTGGATGACCTTGATCGGCCATTGTTCCAGCGCCAGTTCCAGTGCTTCGAGGCTGATGCCGGTCAGCGGATCGGTGGGGATTTCCAGGGCTTTCATGCCCAGGCCCTTGAGCGTCTGCATGGCGCCGTGAAAGCTCGGCGAATCCACCGCGACGATGTCGCCGGGCTCGCAGATCGCGTGGATGCTGGTGGACAGCGCTTCGTGGCAACCGGTGGTGATGACCAGGTCGCTGGCGCTCAACTGGCAACCGGAATCGAGCATCAGCCGGGCGATCTGTTCGCGCAGTTCGAGGGTGCCGTGGATGTTGTCGTAATACAGACCGGGCATGTCTTGGCGCCGACTGATTCGCGCCAGTCCGCGCAACAGCGGTTTCATGGTGGGCGTGGTCACATCCGGCATGCCGCGCCCCAATTGCACGACGTCCTTGCGGGGCACCGCACGAATCAGCTCCAGCACCTGATCCCACTGCGAAATCTCCACCGGCCGCTGCGCCGGACGGCCGACCGCCGGCAGCTCCGGCAGCTCGCGTCCGACCGGTACAAAGTAGCCGGACTTGGGCTTCGGCGACGCCAGACCACTGTCTTCGAGCATGCGATAAGCCTGCTGCACCGTGCTGAGACTGACGCCATGTTCTACGCTCAAGGCGCGCACCGACGGCAATCGGTCACCCGGACGGTAGAACCCTTGTTCGATGCGCGTGCCGAGCAGCTCGGCGAGATTCACATAAAGCGTCATGGCAGGTGCCTCGATGCAGGAGTTTCGTTAAACCAGTACAGATGCGGCGAAAATCGACAATTCAGTGGCAGAAACGGCAAATCTGTATGGAGTTAATACAGATCGGTTGAATCTGTAATGCTTTTGCCGGCCCGCGCATCATGGAATCTCTGGCGACCCAAGTAAACAGGAGCGACAAAAATGAACGGCTTGAGCGATGTGCGGCTGACGTTACACAGTCAGGAACTGGTGACAGGGCAGGAGGACGGTGCATGGAATACGGCCCTGCGCAACGCGCCGTCCGGCCTCAGTCGCTGGGGCCTGTTCTGGCATCGTCTGCACACGCGCAAGGCGTTGCTGGCGCTTACACCCGAGCAGCTCAAGGATGTCGGGCTGACCCGGGAGCAGGCGCAGGAGGAGGGGTTGAAGCCGTTCTGGCGGATCTGAAGGAGGGCGGTGCTCTTGGTGACGCCATCGCGAGCAGGCTCACTCCTACAGGGGAACGCATTTCAACTGTAGGAGTGAGCCTGCTCGCGACAGGGTCTTCAAATCCCCTGCCAACACATCAGACCAGCTCTTTGAGCCGATGCCACAACATCCCCAGCGCCAGCAACGGCGAGCGCAAATGCTTGCCGCCCGGGAAGGTGATGTGCGGCACCTTGGCAAACAGATCGAACCCGCCACTGTGCTGGCCGCTGATTGCCTCGGCCAGCAGCTTGCCGGCCAGGTGCGTGGCATTCACCCCGTGCCCGGAATACCCCTGAGCGTAATACACGTTCGGCTGATCATTGAGCCGACCAATCTGCGGCAAGCGGTTGGCGCCGATGCCGATCATTCCGCCCCACTGATAGTCGATCTTCACCCCGGCCAGTTGCGGAAAGACGTCGAGCATCTTCGGCCGCATGTAGGCACCGATGTCCTTTGGATCGCGTCCCGAGTAATGGCAGGCACCGCCGAACAGCAGGCGCCGATCCGCCGAGAGCCGGTAGTAATCCAGCGCCACCCGCTGGTCGCAGACCGCCATGTTTTGCGGCAGCAGGGCGTGCGCCTGTGCCTCGCTCAACGGTTCGGTGGCGATGATGTAGCTGCCGGCGGGCAGGACTTTGCCACTGAGTTGTGGATTGAGGTCATTCAGATAAGCGTTGCAGCCCAGTACAAGTGTCTTGGCGCGCACCGAGCCTTGCGCCGTGTGTACCTTCACTTCGAGGCCGTAGTCGATGCGAGTGACGGCCGACTGTTCAAACAGTTTGACCCCCAGTTGTTGCGCGGCAGCGGCTTCGCCCAGCGCCAGGTTCAGCGGGTGCAAATGTCCCGAACCCATGTCGATCAAGCCGCCGACATAACGCTTGGAGCCGACCACGGTGTGCATCTGGTCGGCTTGCAGCAAGCGGGTTTCGTAGCGATAACCGAGGCCGCGCAGTTCGTCGGCATCTTCGGCAAAGCCTTCGAGGTCGGCAGGTTTGTTGGCGAGGTCGCAGTAGCCCCAGGTCAGGTCGCACTGGATCTGGAAACGCTCGACGCGCTGGCGAACGATTTCCACCGCTTCCAGGCCCATGAGTTTCATCTGGCGTACGCCGTCGGCACCGATGACGTTGGTGAACTGATCGAGGCCGTGGCCGACCCCGCGAATCAGCTGCCCGCCGTTACGGCCGCTGGCACCCCAGCCGATCCGGTGCGCTTCCAGCAACACTACGCTGAGGCCGCGTTCGGCCAGTTCCAGCGCGGTGTTCAGCCCCGAGAAGCCGCCGCCGACCACGCAGACGTCCGCTACCACCTCACCTTGCAACTGCGGATGATCAGGCTGTGGCAGGCTGCTGGCGGCGTAATAAGAGGCAACGTGTGGTTGGCTCGCGGTGATGTGGGCGCGGGCGATCATGGGCGTCATCCAACGGCTGAGTGTCGAGAAAATTTGACGGAGGATAAGCCGCACGCCCGAAATTGGGCAACATTGGTCGGCCTGCGGTGTCTGGATCAGGGCTTTTGCGGCACAATCGTCGCCTATTTCCCGTCGGTCACCGCTTCGATGAGCTGCAACAGCCAGAAAATCCGTACCCTGCGTCAGCAGATCCCCTCGTTCGACTGCGTGCCGGGCTGCCATGACTGTTGCGGGCCGGTGACCACCTCGCCGGAAGAAATGGCCCGCCTGCCGCGCAAGACCCGCGCCGAGCAGGATGCGGCGCTGGAAGCACTGAACTGCGTACACCTGGGGCCGAATGGCTGCACGGTGTATGAAGAGCGGCCACTGATCTGCCGGTTGTTCGGCACCACCAAAACGCTGCCGTGCCCGAACGGGCGAGGGCCGGTGGAGCTGATTCATCCGCGGGTTGAAAAGCAGATCTTCGAGTACATGGCTTCGAATCGGCAGGTGCTGGTCTAACGGGGTGGCACTCGGAACCGAGTCGGCGCCATCGCTGGCAAGCCAGCTCCCACAGGTTCGGCGGCGAGCGGGGGATTTTGTGAACACCCGCACTCATTGTGGGAGCTGGCTTGCCAGCGATAGGGCCGGGTCGGGCCCAATACACCTCAATCCGGAATCGGCAGGCTCAGGCTCTCTTTCACCTCTTCCATCACGATGTAGCTCTTCGATTCGCGTACATGCGGCAGCTTCAACAGAATGTCGCCGAGCAACTTGCGGTAAGACGCCATCTCGGAAATCCGCGCCTTTACCAGATAGTCGAAATCCCCTGACACCAGGTGACATTCCAGCACATGCGGCAATTTCAGCACCGCGCGTCGGAACTCTTCGAAAGTGTCGCCGGATTTGTAATCGAGGCTGATCTCGACGAACACCAGCAGGCTACCCTTCAAGTGCTGCGGATTCAGCCGGGCGTTGTAGCCCATGATGATCCCTTCGCGCTCCAGACGTCGCACCCGCTCCGTACACGGCGTGGTGGACAGACCGACCTTCTCCCCGAGTTCGGTAAACGATATCCGCCCGTCCGCCTGCAGGATCCGCAAGATGTTGCGGTCGATCTTGTCCAGCTCACGTTTGGTCTGAGTGTTGGTACGCATAGGGGATGCGCCTCCGTGAAAAGGGTTTTTGCCGAGAATTGTCGCCAAATATAGGCGCTTATACAGTGAAAAGCACTGGCCAATCTTTTTTACACTGCGCGCATCATTGCTCTAACAACAGACGTACGCGGCCCTGCCGCGATGAGGGATACAAAAATGCGCGTAATGGTCTTGGGTAGCGGCGTCATCGGTACCGCCAGTGCTTACTATCTGGCCCGTGCCGGGTTTGAAGTGGTGGTGGTCGACCGGCAGCCAGCCGTCGCCATGGAGACCAGTTTCGCCAACGCCGGCCAGGTGTCGCCGGGTTACGCCTCGCCGTGGGCCGCACCGGGCGTGCCGCTCAAGGCGATCAAGTGGTTGCTGCAACGCCACGCCCCTCTCGCGATCAAGGCCACCGCTGACATTGACCAGTACCTGTGGATGGCGCAGATGCTGCGCAACTGCACCGCCAGCCGTTACGCGGTGAACAAGGAGCGCATGGTGCGTCTGTCCGAGTACAGCCGCGACTGCCTCGACGAATTGCGTGCGGAAACCGGTATCGCCTATGAAGGCCGCAGCCTCGGCACTACGCAATTGTTCCGCACCCAGGCGCAGCTCGATGGCGCCGCCAAAGACATCGCCGTGCTGAAAGAGTCCGGCGTGCCGTTTGAAGTCCTCGACCGCGCCGGCATTGCCCGCGTCGAACCGGCCCTGGCCAATGTCACCGACATCCTTGCCGGTGCCCTGCGTCTGCCGAACGACCAGACCGGCGACTGCCAGATGTTCACCACCCGCCTCGCCGAAATGGCGGTGAAACTGGGTGTGGAATTCCGCTTTGGCCAGGACATCCAGAAGCTCGACTACGCCGGTGACCGCATCAACGGCGTGTGGATCGACGGCAAGCTGGAAACCGCCGACCGCTACGTGCTGGCCCTCGGCAGCTACTCGCCGCAACTGCTCAAGCCGCTGGGCATCAAGGCCCCGGTGTATCCGCTCAAGGGTTACTCGCTGACCGTGCCGATCACCAACCCGGACATGGCTCCGACTTCGACCATTCTCGACGAGACCTACAAGGTCGCGATCACCCGTTTCGACAACCGCATCCGCGTGGGCGGCATGGCCGAGATCGCCGGTTTTGACCTGTCGCTGAACCCGCGTCGGCGCGAAACCCTGGAGATGATCGTCAACGACCTTTATCCTCAGGGCGGCAATCTGGCCGAGGCGAGCTTCTGGACGGGCCTGCGTCCGACCACCCCGGACGGCACGCCGATCGTTGGCGCCACACCGTTCAAGAACCTGTTCCTCAACACCGGTCACGGCACCCTGGGTTGGACCATGGCGTGCGGTTCCGGTCGTTTGCTGGCCGATCTGATGGCGAAGAAAAAGCCGCAGATCAGCGCCGAAGGCCTCGATATTTCCCGTTACGGCAACAAGCCTCAGGAGTCCGCAAAACATGGCAATCCAGCGCCAGCTCACCAATGAGCGCATGAGTCAGATCGTCACCCACAACGGCATCGTGTATCTGGCCGGACAGGTCGGCGATGACTTCAACGCCGGGGTCGAACAGCAGACCCGCGACGTGCTCGCCAATATCGAGCGTTTGCTGGATCTGGCCGGGACTGACAAGCAGCATCTGCTGTCGGCGACGATCTACCTCAACGACATCGAGACGCACTTTGCCGGGATGAACTCGGTGTGGGACCAGTGGCTGCCCAAAGGCGCCGCGCCGGCCCGCGCCACCGTCGAAGCGAAGATGGCCAAACCGAGCATCCTGGTGGAGATTTCCATCGTCGCCGCCTTGCCGTAATCGTTTCAAAGATCCCTCTCCCGGCGCTGTTGGCGGTTCACGTCGTCAGTCGGCGCCGGTTTTTCTTCCCATGACCGCCTAGAAGTCTGCCGCCATGCGTCCTGCCCGTGCCCTGATCGACCTCCAAGCCCTGCGCCACAACTACCGAATTGCCCGCGAAATCACCGGCGCCAAGGCGCTGGCCGTGATCAAGGCCGATGCCTATGGTCATGGCGCGGTGCGTTGCGCCCAGGCGCTGGAAGCCGAGGCCGACGGGTTTGCCGTCGCCTGCATCGAGGAAGCGCTGGAGCTGCGCGCCGCTGGCATTCGTGCGCCAGTGTTGCTGTTGGAAGGGATTTTCGAAGCCGATGAATTGGCGCTGATCGTCGAGCATGACTTCTGGACCGTGGTGCATTCGCTGTGGCAGCTCGAAGCGATCGAGCAGGCGGCATTGGGCAAACCGATCACCGTGTGGCTGAAACTCGACTCGGGCATGCACCGCGTCGGTTTGCATCCCAAGGATTACGCGGCGGCCTATCAACGCCTGCTGGCCAGCGGCAAAGTGGCGAAGATCGTGCTGATGAGCCACTTCGCCCGCGCCGATGAGCTGCACGAGCAGAGCAGCGCCGACCAAGTCGCGGTGTTCGAAGCGGCGCGTCAGGGCCTGGCGGCCGAAGTCAGCCTGCGCAACTCACCGGCCGTGCTCGGTTGGCCGCAGATTCACAGCGACTGGGTGCGTCCGGGCATCATGCTCTACGGCGCGACCCCGTTCGAAGAAGCCAACGCCGTGGCCGAGCGTCTGCAACCGGTAATGACCCTCGAATCGAAAGTCATCTGCGTGCGCGAACTGCCCGCCGGCGAGCCGATCGGCTATGGCGCCAAATTCATCACCGACAAGCCGATGCGCGTCGGCGTGGTCGCCATGGGGTATGCCGATGGTTACCCGCGTCAGGCACCGACCGGTACGCCGGTGTTGGTCGCCGGCCAACGCAGCCGCATTCTCGGTCGCGTGTCGATGGACATGCTGTGTATTGACCTCACCGATGTGCCGGAAGCCGGCCTCGGTTCGACCGTCGAGCTGTGGGGCAAAAACATCCTCGCCAGCGAAGTGGCGAAGTGGGCGGACACCATTCCATACCAGATATTCTGCAACCTGCGTCGTGTGCCAAGGCTCTATTCCGAGGGCTGACGCCGCTGCGGGGGCCAAGTGTTGTAAATACTGAACGCTGTCGCCATGATAACGCTCAATATTCTTACAACATCAGGAGGCTCCCGCCTTGGACGTCGGTGAACGACTGCAATCGATCCGCAAGCTCAAAGGGCTTTCCCAGCGTGAACTCGCCAAGCGCGCGGGCGTTACCAACAGCACCATTTCGATGATCGAAAAGAACAGCGTCAGCCCTTCGATCAGTTCGCTGAGGAAAGTGCTGGGCGGGATTCCCATGTCGATGGTCGAGTTCTTTTCCGAAGAGATCCTGCAGGAAGTCCCGACCCAGATCGTCTACAAGGCCAACGAGCTGATCGACATCTCCGACGGCGCCGTGACCATGAAACTGGTCGGCCGCGCGCACCCTAGCCGCGCTATTGCCTTCCTCAACGAAATCTACCCGCCGGGCGCCGATACCGGCGAAGAAATGCTCACCCATGAAGGCGAAGAAACCGGGATTCTGGTTGAGGGTCGTCTGGAGTTGGTGGTGGGACTGGAAACTTTTATTCTCGAAGCCGGCGACAGCTACTACTTTGAAAGTACCAAGCCGCATCGTTTCCGTAATCCGTTCGACACGCCGGCGCGACTAATCAGCGCAGCCACGCCGGCGAATTTTTAACGATAGAGGCGCCAGGCCATGACGGCGAAGGCATCCGAATAGTTTTTCCACTGCGCGGTATAACCCCTTCGACTATGGGGTTGTTTCAGTGTGGCGGGCTACCCGCTATACTTGCGCCCGCCTGCGAACCGTGGCCGCAGGCGTGAATAGCCACCATTGAGGGTGAACGCGTGAACCTAATTATGAAAATGCTGGCCGCACCAGCAACCGTACTGGCCCTCTGGGCTGTCAGCGCTCAAGCTGCGACGAATGACGACATTGCCAAGCGCCTCGAGCCGGTCGGCCAGGTGTGCGTTCAGGGGCAGGAATGCAAAGGAATGGAGGTCGCAGCCTCCGCTGGCGGCGGCGGTGGTGCGAAGACACCGGATGAAGTGATTGCAAAACATTGCAACGCTTGCCACAGCACCGGGCTGCTGGGCGCACCGAAAATCGGTGACACCGCGGCCTGGAAAGAACGCGCCGATCACCAGGGCGGCCTCGACGGCATCCTGGCCAAAGCCATCACCGGCATCAATTCCATGCCGCCAAAAGGCACCTGCGCCGATTGCTCGGATGACGAGCTGAAGGGCGCGATCCAGAAGATGTCCGGCCTGAAGTAAGGCGCGCTTCTGATGAAAAAAAACCGTCTTCGGACGGTTTTTTTTGTGTGCAGCATCACTGCATGCTTTTCGCGATAAAGGCACCGGAAGAATTAAGTACGGCTTTGTACACAGCATAAGCATCAGTATCTGCCGGAGTTATTGGTTCGGAGCGCCCTTCCGATATCTGTCTCAGATCACATCCCGGGATCGACAAAATGAGAGGTGAGTGTGTGGCGATGATGAACTGTGCGCCTTTGCGTGCTAGCTCCATTATTCGGTTGATAAATACCAATTGCCTCAATGGGGATAACGACGCTTCCGGTTCATCGAGAACGTACAGTCCCTGGGCTTTGAATCGGTTTTGAAACAGAGCCTCCATTGCTTCACCGTGCGACATGCAATGCATATCCACGCCGCCGTAATAGGTCTTTATTTCGGGATCAAAGCTCCCCTCTGCATCAAGCTTGCGGATCGCAGTGTTCAAGTTATAGAAGGTTTCTGCTCTGTAGAAAAAAACGTCCTTCTCCCTTCGGTAGCCTTTTGAAAGCGTCAGGGTTTCGTGCAGTTTCGAGTGGGTGTTCTCAGTCGAGAAATTGAAGTTCTTCCCGCCGCCTTCTGGATTGCATCCCAACTTGATGGCAAGTGCTTCAAGCAACGTGGATTTACCAGAACCGTTTTCTCCAATAAATACGGTAATTCTGCTATTGAATTGAAGCGGAAAAAGGCCGCGTAAAAAATGAGCCGCGGCTATGTCTGGCTTCAGGCGTATCTGCTGGATGAATAAATCATTCATATTGGCGCCCCCTGAATACTCTACCAACGGATACCTTTACTCCTATCATCGTTATACCAAGTCTTATCGAACTCGTGCTGGCCATGGTAAAAATTCCGACGTAGCCAAGATAGGCAATAAGACGCTCGCCGAATAACTCCGGCGTCGCAGTGGCGCTAAAAATGATGACTGATACTGTCCCGGCCGAGATAGCCATTTCCGGCCAGAAGCACTGAATGGCGTTGGCTTTTTGATATTTGTAGCGTGCTTGTATTGTGTTGCTCAGACATTCATTGCTATTGCTGATAAGTGATTGAGAGCTTTGCTCATCAATTGTGCGTGAGCTGAAAGTGCTGATTAACGATTCCTTGTACAGGTCTTCATTGATCATTTCGGCTTTATACAGACTCTGGATATGTAGTTTTGCAAATTTCAACTGCACACAAGTCAATGTCATGATAAATATCAACGGGATGAAAAAATAAGTATTTTCACGGAGTAAGATATAGGCTGTAGCAAATGTCAGAATACAAGATCCTGCCAGATGAATTGAGTCATGAAGGACTGAAGCAATTTTCTCGGCATCTTCTTTGATCATCGTCACGCGAGAGCTTAACGGGCAAGGTCTTTCATCATGCACAATGAAATTGATGAGTGAAAAGCGAGATTTCGCTTCCATGAGCGCCGCCATGGAGCTGCCCAGAGTTTGAGTCGCGAGTTTGGATAAAAAAATAGCGGTGAGAAGGAAATACAGATTAGTGCTGACAGCACCACTACTGAGAGCAGTAAGTCCCTCTGCCACGATCGAAGGTATTAGCAACTGACATGCAGCTGCTAAAATCAGGCATATTGTTGAAAACAAAAATAATGCCCCGTTTTTTCGCAAGCACATAAGCATAATTCAACGCCCCCCGTGCTGTAGTTTATAGCTCAGTATTCGATTGCGGCGATAAGAGGCCTCTCTGCTTGAGTAGTAAATGGATATAAGTGATATTGTTGGGCTGAGCACACGCTCAAGGTAGATGGCTGAGGCAAAGATAGCACCTGTTGTCAAAGCGCTTTCACTTTTTAAATGAGCGGATATCAAGAACAAAACAACTATCGCTACCAAGTAACATGTTCCTGAAATTGATTCGAAAAAAGATGCCTTCAGGTTTGAACGAAAAGCGAGGCGCTCAATATTTTTGATGTCCAACTTGACTCTGTCGTTGTACGGTTTGGCATCGCATACATGCGCACAGATTGCCCCGATTATAACGGTGTTTGCTTGGACGTATTCTTCAAAAAGGGTGTCGCTCTTTCTCCGGGTTATAAAATATGCAGCTGAGGCATATAGCAGGCCGCTAAGGGGGGCGAGCGCCAGAAGAGGATGATACTGAGCCGTTATAATCAGCGCGAAGATTATGATGCTGAAGTTGAGTGAAGTGTCAAAAAATACCGAATGGTATAGATACATCGAACCGTCAACATCGCCGTCGATGAGTTCGATCTGCTCACCTGGATTTTCCCTATATGTAGATGCCTTGCTTCGCAGGTGCGTTAGAATTGTCCTTTTCAGAATATATCTTGTCTTGGCAGCAGTCCTTTGTAGATAAATGTTGGCTGCTAGTTTCAAGGGAGGCGTCGCGATGATAAGAAGCGAAGCGCCTGCGAGTGCATATAAATATAAGCGATCTTGGGATACATACAAATTAATTGAATTGCCGATTAGGTAGGGTGATGCGCTTGTTAGAACTGAAATACCCAGGCCAAAGCAGCAAAGTATTAGGTTGCTTTTCATGGTTTGATAAATTCCATTTGGTGCGGAGAAACGGAAAATCGTGATTGTGTTTTTAATCCTAGCTATTATTAAATTGACTTCAATTCAGACTCATCCTGAAGTTTTGCGTGATTAAATTCGAGTCAATGTAGGAAGGAAGCTGTAGGCTTGTGCGATGATTCTTTTGGTGTTGTTAATTCATTGTTATTGTTGAAAGTTTTCTGGATGTGCTTGCACCAAGCACCGCACTCGCCTATTTCACTTTTTTCGCATTAATTGCCTTCCCTCGGAAGTAAATCCCCGGCAATCTCGGTCTACCCCTTTTCACGGAACGGGCAGGAGGCTTCAGATGGTGCAGTTGTGTTCGATCGAACAGGCAGTGGACGAGGTGCTGGCGCGTTTGCCGGCGCATATCCACATGGGCATGCCGCTGGGCCTGGGCAAACCCAATCACTTCGTCAACGCGCTGTACCGGCGGATCAAAGGCCTGCCCGAGCGGCAACTGACGATGTATACCGCGCTGTGCCTTGGCCGTCCGACGCTGGGGGATGGTTTGCAGAAGCGCTTTATCGAACCCTTCGTCGAGCGGGTGTTCGGCGACTACCCGGAATTCGATTTCCTCGCCGACCTGCATCACGACAGCCTGCCCGCCAACATCCGTATCGAACAGTTTTTCATGCAGCCCGGCAGCCTGCTCAACAGCGCGCCGGCCCAGCAGGATTACGTCAGCAGCAACTACAGCCACGCCGCCCGTGACATCAACGCTGCCGGGCTGAACCTGGTGGCGCAACTGCTGGCCAGCAGCAGTGAACACCCGGACCGTCTGAGCCTGAGCTGCAACCCGGACATCACCCTCGACCTGTTGCCGATGATCGCCAAGCGCCGCGACGCCGGGGAAACCATTTTGCTGGTCGGCCAGGTGCACACCGATCTGCCGTACATGCCCGGCGACGCCGAAGTCGATATCGACACCTTCGACCTGCTGATCGACGCGAAGGACAGCAGTACGCTGTTTTCCACGCCGAACATGCCGGTGGGGTTTCAGGACCATTTCATCGGTTTGCACGCCAGCACGCTGGTGCGCGACGGTGGCACCCTGCAGATCGGCATCGGCTCAATGGGCGATGCCCTGACCGCCGCACTGCTCGCACGTCAGGCGGATAACGCCGGATACACAGCGTTGCTCGATGACATCAACCTCAGTCAGTGGGCGCAGTTGATCGAACGGGAGGGTGGCACCGCGCCGTTCGCCAAAGGCCTGTACGGCTGCAGCGAAATGTTCGTCAACGGTCTGCTGGTGCTGGCGGATGCCGGGATCATCCGGCGCAAGGTCTATCCCGACGTGCAGACGCAGGAACAGGCCAACGCTGGCACCCTCGATGAGGCCGCGCAGACTGACGGCATCTCGGTGCATGGCGGTTTCTTCCTCGGCCCGCGCAGTTTCTACGAGCGCCTGCGCGAGTTACCGCAGAGTAAACGCCTTGAATTCAACATGACCCGCATCAGCTACATCAACGAGCTGTACGGGCAGGAAGCATTGAAGCGCTTGCAGCGACTTGATGCGCGGTTCATCAACACCGTGTTCACCATGACGTTGCTGGGTGCCGGCGTGGCCGATCAACTGGAAGACGGGCGGGTGCTCAGTGGCGTCGGTGGGCAGTACAACTTCGTTGCCCAGGGCCATGCGCTGCACGATGCGAGGTCGATTCTGATTCTGCGCAGTTGGCGTGAGTCCGGCGGCGATGTCAGCTCGAACATCGTTTGGGAATACGGCCACTGCACGATCCCACGGCACCTGCGCGACATCGTGGTCACCGAGTACGGCATTGCCGATCTGCGTGGCAAGACCGATGCGGTGGTGATCGAGTCGTTGCTGAACATCAGCGATTCCCGTTTCCAGCAGGGGCTGATCGAGCAAGCGCAAAAGGTCGGCAAACTGCCAAAGGATTTCCGTCTCGATCCGCGTTTCGCCGAGAACACCCCGCAACGCTTGCAGGCGATTGCCGCGAAGCATCCAAACCTGTTTCCGGAGTATCCGCTGGGTTGTGATTTCACCGCGATCGAGCGCGATCTGCTGCGAGCGCTGAACTGGCTAAAGAGCAAGTTCAAGCTGAGCGAAATCCTCGAACTCGGCAAAGCCGCCCTCGATGCCCCCGAGGCATCGCTATACCCCGAACACCTCGAGCGCATGCAACTCACAAACCCGGAAGGCCTGAAAGAAGACCTCTTCCAGCGCCTGCTGCTCACTGGCCTCAAAGCCACCGCGCAGTAACAAGCGACAAAAAAAACTGTGGGAGCGAGCTTGCTCGCGAAAGCGGTTAGTCAGTCACTGAAGAGGGGACTGATCTGACGCCTTCGCGAGCAAGCTCGCTCCCACAGGTATTGCGTTGAGCTTGCGGCTTTCAGCTGTTATTCGATGAAGGTAACGACGCCATCCTTCAGCGATTTCACGCGGGCCAGCGATTCAACGCGATAACCCTGCGAATCCAGCTCGGCACGGCCGCCCTGGAACGACTTCTCGATCACGATGCCCAGGCCGGCCACGGTGGCACCGGCCTGCTTGATGATCGAGATCAGCGCTTGCGAGGCCTTACCGTTGGCCAGGAAGTCGTCGATGATCAACACGCGGTCGCTGCTGGTCAGGTGACGCGGGGAGATGGCCACGGTGCTTTCGGTCTTCTTGGTGAACGAGTAAACGGTCGCCGACAGCAGGTTTTCGGTCAGGGTCAGGGACTGTTGCTTGCGCGCGAAAATCACCGGCACACCGAGGTTCAGACCGGTCATGATTGCCGGGGCGATGCCCGAGGCTTCGATGGTGACGATCTTGGTGATGCCCGAATCCTTGAACAGCGTGGCGAATTCGTCGCCGATCAGCTTCATCAGGGCCGGGTCGATCTGGTGGTTCAGAAAGGCGTCGACTTTCAGGACCTGGTCGGAAAGCACAATGCCTTGTTCGCGGATTTTCTGGTGCAATGCTTCCATGAAGCTGTCCTCATTTGGCGCTTGGTGCGCCGAAGGTCTAGTAAAAAGGGGTCAATTCTAGCGCTTTAACATCGCGCGTATATCGGCCAATGCGTTGTTGCCGCGCACGGCTTTGACTTCGGTCGGTGTGTCGTCGTTGCCTTCCCACGCCAAGTCGTCCGGCGGCAGCTCATCAAGGAAGCGGCTCGGCGCGCAGTCGATGATCTCGCCGTACTGCTTGCGCTTGGCGGCGAAGGTGAAGGCCAGGGTCTGACGGGCACGGGTGATGCCCACGTAGGCCAGGCGGCGTTCTTCTTCGATGGTGTCGGCTTCGATGCTGGAACGGTGCGGGAGGATTTCCTCTTCCATGCCCATGATGAACACGTAAGGGAATTCCAGACCCTTGGAGGCGTGCAAGGTCATCATCTGCACGCCTTCGGCGCCGTCCTCTTCCTCCTGCTGACGCTCGAGCATGTCGCGCAGGACCAGTTTGCCGATGGCGTCCTCGACGGTCATTTCGCCTTCTTCGTCTTTCTCGAGGGTGTTTTTCAACGCCTCGATCAAGAACCAGACGTTACCCATCCGGTAATCGGCAGCCTTGTCGCTGGAGCTGTTGGTGCGTAGCCAGTTCTCGTAGTCGATGTCCATGACCATGCTGCGCAGCGCCGAGATCGGGTCTTCGCCGGCGCACTGCTCGCGGACCTTGTCCATGAAACGCTTGAAGCGCGCCAGACGATCGGTGAAGCGGCTGTCCAGGTGTTCGCCCAGACCGATTTCGTCGGTGGCGGCGTACATCGAGATTTTGCGTTCGGTGGCGTAGTTGCCGAGTTTTTCCAGGGTGGTCGAGCCGATTTCCCGGCGCGGCACGTTGATCACCCGCAGGAAGGCGTTGTCGTCATCCGGGTTCACGATCAGGCGGAAGTAGGCCATCAGGTCTTTCACTTCCTGACGGCCGAAGAAACTGTTGCCACCGCTCAGGCGGTACGGCACCTGGTGGTGCTGCAGTTTCAGTTCGATCAGCTTGGCCTGGTAGTTGCCGCGATAGAGGATCGCGAAATCGCTGTACGGGCGGTCGGTGCGCAAGTGCAGGCTGAGGATTTCCATGGCCACGCGCTCGGCTTCGGCGTCCTCGTTGCGGCAGCGGATCACACGGATCTCGTCGCCGTGGCCCATCTCACTCCACAACTGCTTTTCGAATTCGTGCGGGTTGTTCGAGATCAGCACGTTGGCGCAGCGCAGGATGCGGCTGGTGGAGCGGTAGTTCTGCTCGAGCATTACCACTTTCAAGGACGGATAGTCGTCCTTGAGCAGCATCAGGTTTTCCGGCCGCGCACCGCGCCAGGCGTAGATCGACTGGTCGTCGTCGCCCACCACGGTGAACTGGTTGCGCTTGCCGATCAGCATTTTCACCAGCAAGTACTGACTGGCGTTGGTGTCCTGGTATTCGTCGACCAGCAGGTAGCGCACCTTGTTCTGCCACTTTTCGAGAATGTCGGCGTGCTCTTCGAAGAGTTTTACCGGCAGCAGGATCAGGTCGTCGAAGTCCACCGCGTTGAACGCCTTGAGCGTGCGCTGGTAGTGGGTGTAGACGATGGCGGCGGTCTGTTCCTTGGGGTTACGCGCATTCTCCAGCGCCTGGGCCGGGAGAATCAGGTCGTTTTTCCAGGCGCCGATCATGTTCTTGATCTCGTCGACGCCGTCGTCGCCCGCGTATTCCTTCTGCATGATGTCGGTCATCAGGGCTTTGACGTCGGTCTCGTCGAAGATCGAGAAACCGGGTTTGTAGCCCAGCCGCGCGTGTTCCTTGCGGATGATGTTCAGGCCAAGGTTGTGGAACGTGCAGACGGTCAGGCCGCGACCTTCGCCGGCACGCAGCAGGGTGCCGACCCGCTCCTTCATCTCGCGTGCGGCCTTGTTGGTGAAGGTCATGGCGACGATGTACTGGGCGCGGATGCCGCAGTTCTGGATCAGGTGCGCGATCTTGCGCGTGATCACGCTGGTCTTGCCGGAGCCAGCGCCGGCGAGCACCAATAGAGGGCCGCCGACGTAGTTCACGGCTTCTTGCTGCCGGGGATTGAGTCGGGACATACGAAAATTCGGGAGTCGTTGACGAAATGGGCCGGCATTTTAACAGGCTCAGCGATTTGTGCTGCTCTGTCCGACTTGTGACGCACCACGCGATTCAAATTTGCCGGTTTTGTTACTTTCGCGGAGGATGCACGGTGATTTTGCGGCTAATGTTCTCATTCGTGACACAAAATAACGTTCTGATAACCGTTGTCATTTGGTCATTGAACATCGCAACGGCATAATGCCCCGCCCACATCATTGCAGAGTCTAGGGAGCTAGCTTGTCTACGCCTGTCGAACCCTTGCGTTTGCTGCTACTGGCCGAAGCGCCAGCGTGGACAGCGTTATTGCGTGAGTGTCTGGCTCCGATGGGGAGCGCGGCGGTGCTGATCAGCGCGCCGAGCTGGGAGTCGGTCAGCCGTTTGTTCGAAGACAACCGTCACGCGGTGTTGTTGACCGTACCCGCGTTGCAACCGGCCCCGGGCCGTTGCAGCCTGCCGACGGTATTGCTGCTGGAACACGAACCGGCCACTGCGCCCGTTGGCGTCAGCGACTGGCTGGTGTTCGACGCCCTCGACGCCGGCATGCTGCGGCGTTGCCTGCGTCATGTGCGCGAGCGCGGCGTGCTCGAAAACACCTTGCAACGTCTGGCCGAACAGGATCCGCTGACCGGCATCGCCAACCGCCAGGGCTTCCAGACCCTGCTCACGGCGCGCCTCGCGGAAAACGACGGGCGTGGCCTGGCCCTCGGACACCTCGACCTCGACAACTTCCGTCACGCCAACGACGCCCTTGGCCATCAGGCCGGCGACCGTTTGATCCTGCAAGTCGTCGCACGACTGAAAAGTCAGCTCGAAGCCGGTGATCAACTGGCGCGGCTGGGCAGCGATGAATTTGCCCTGCTGATCGACACCCGCCGTGCACCGCAGCGCGCCGAGTGGATGGCCGAACGTATCACCGAAGCCTTGTCCGAACCGTATTGGGTCGATGGTGAAAGCCTGTTGATCGGTTCCAGCCTCGGCATCGCCCATGCCCGCGCACAAGGGGGAGCCGACCCGCTGATGTGGCACGCACACATCGCCATGCAGCAGGCCAAGAGCACCCAGGGCTGCACCTTCCATATCTTCAACGAACGCATCAACCGCAACGCACGGAGCATGGCCGACCTCGAAAGCGAGCTGCGCCGGGCCTTGCGTCGCGACGAGCTGGAACTGCATTACCAGCCACGGCTGAACATGGCGGACGGGCAGATCGTCGGTCTCGAAGCGCTGGTGCGCTGGCGTCATGGCGAGCGCGGCTTGCTGCCGCCGAGCGAATTCGTGCCGCTGGCCGAGCAGAGCGGCTTGATCGTGCCGCTGGGGTACTGGGTGATTTCCCGGGCCCTGCGCGACATGCAGGCGTTGCGCGAACGTGGGCTGCCGGCGCTGCACATGGCAATCAACTTGTCGTTTCGCCAGTTTCAGGACAGCCAGTTGCTGCCGACCCTCAGCCGTTTGATCGCCGAGCGTGGTGTTGAAGCGCAATGGCTGGAATTCGAACTGACCGAAACCGCCGTCATGCGCCGCAGCGATCTGGTCAAACAGACCATGGACGCCCTCGGCCGCCTCGGCGTGCGTTTTTCGCTGGATGACTTTGGCACCGGGTTCTCATCGTTCGTGCACCTCAACAGCCTGCCGATCACTTTGTTGAAAATCGACAAGAGCTTCGTCGGCGGCATGGAGCAGCGTGAAGAGAACCGCAAACTGGTGCACGCGATGATCAATCTCGCGCACAACCTGCATCTGGAAGTGGTGGCGGAAGGGGTCGAGACGCCGGAGCAACTGGATCTGTTGCGCGGGTTTGGTTGCGATCAGGTGCAGGGTTATCTGATCAGCCGGCCGTTGCCGCTGGCGGAACTGGTTGAGTACCTGACCTTCGGCGCCAGCCAACAGCCCGCACTGGAAATCGTCAGCTAAATCCATAACTCAATTTGGAACAACATTGTGGCGAGGGGATTTATCCCTCGTTCGACTGCGAAGCAGTCGCAAGACCATAGCACTGGACACATCTGATAAACCCCAGCTACCGGTTTTGGGGCGGCTTCGCCACCCATCGGGGATAAATCCCCTCGCCACAAAGGCTCACTCCTACAAGGGATCTCAGTCGGTCTGAGGAACTGTGAATGGCCTGGATGACGCAGGCTCCCGCCGAATCATCCGCTTCATCTTCCACTCAAACGCCAGCGTCAGGCTGATCGCCGCACACGCCAAGCCCAGCGCCAGCCCCCACCAGACGCCCGTCGGCCCCCAATTGAGGTGGAACGCCATCCACCACGCCGCCGGCGCGCCGATCAACCAATAGCAACCGAGCCCGACCAGAAACGTGGTCTTGGCATCCTTGAGCCCACGGATGCAGCCCATGGCGATCGTCTGGGTGCCGTCGAACAGCTCGAACCACGCAGCCACTGCCAGCAGGCTCACGGCCAGGCGAATCACCTCGGCAAACGCCGGATCATTGTGATCGAGGAACAACCCGACCAACTGATTCGGCAACAACCAGAACACCATGGCAAAACCCAGCATCACCACCGCGCCGAAGGCGATGCCGACCCGTCCTGACATCCGCGCATCGTTCAACTGCCCGGCGCCGTAATGCTGGCCGACGCGCATGGTGATGGCGTACGACATGCCTGCCGGCACCATGAACGCCACCGAGACGATTTGCAGGGCGATCTGGTGCGCGCCCATCTGCGTGCTGCCCATGGTGCCCATGCACAAAGCCGCAAAGGCAAACAAACCCACTTCCACCGCATAGGTGCCGCCAATGGGCAGGCCCAGGCGCCAGAGCTCCTTGAGGTATTGCCGGTTCGGCCGCGACAGCCCGGCGCGCAGCGGGTAAGCGTCGTAAGCCGGATGCCGGCGGATATGCCAGGCCAGCGCCAGTGCCATGCAGCTGGCTACAATTGCCGTGACCAGGCCGATGCCCGTCAAACCCAGTTTCGGCAGGCCGAACATGCCGGTGATCAGTGCGTAATTGAGCAGGAAGTTGGCCACGGTGCCGCCCAGGCTGATGACCATCACCGGGGTCGCCCGGCCAATCGCGCTGGTAAAGCCGCGCAGGGCCATGAAACTCAAATAACCGGGCAGGGCGAAGGGCAGGGCGATCAGGAATTGTCCGGCGGCGTTGACGTTGGTTTCGGTCTGGCCGAACAGCAGCAACAGCGGTTTGAGATTCCACAGCAGCAACCCGGCGCCCAGCGCCATCAGCCACGCCAGCCATAATCCGGCCTGAGTCAGGCGTGCCGCGCCGATGATGTCGCCGGCACCCTGACGGATCGCGACCAGCGTGCCGACCGCTGCAATTACACCAATGCAGAAGATCGACACGAACGAATAACTCGCCGCCCCCAGACCGCCACCGGCCAGTGCCTCGGGGCTGATGCGCGCCATCATCAGGGTGTCGGTCAGCACCATCAACATGTGCGCCAACTGAGAAGCGATCAGCGGCCCCGACAGCCGCAGGATGGCCCAGAGTTCGGTACGCACAGGTTGCTGCATGATCTTCACCACTCATTTAAAGAGGGAACAGGGAGCCGTCGATTCTCGGCGCTCAAACGGTTTCGCACAAAGGGATAAAAAGGATGGGTGGCATGAGTCAAACTCATCCAGGGCAGATTCTGCTAAGTTGGCCGCATCCCGCTATAGGAGCTTTCCGAATGTCTCGTCGTCTTCCTCCCTTGTATGCCTTGCGCGCATTCGAAGCGGCGGCGCGGCACAGCTCGTTCACCCGCGCCGCCGAGGAGCTGTCGATTACCCAAAGTGCGGTCAGCCGGCACATTCGCACCCTCGAAGAGCATTTCGCCTGCAAGTTGTTTCATCGCAGTGGACGCAACCTGCAACTCACCGAGTCGGCACGGATGCTGTTGCCGGGGATTCGCGAAGGTTTCGCCGCCCTCGAGCGAGCCTGCAATACCTTGCGCGCCGAAGACGACATCCTGCGGATGAAAGCGCCATCGACCCTGACCATGCGCTGGCTGCTGGCGCGGCTCAGTCGATTCCGGCACTTGCAGCCGGGCAACGAGGTGCAACTGACCAGCGCATGGATGGACGTGGATTCGGTGGACTTCAACAACGAGCCTTTCGACTGCGCGGTGCTGCTCAGTGACGGGCACTTCCCGCCGGACTGGGAGGCCAGCCTGTTGTTTCCCGAAGAGCTGATTCCGGTCGGCGCGCCGAACCTGCTCAACGACCAGCCCTGGGACGTTGCGCGCCTGGCCTGCACCGAGCTGTTGCACCCGACCCCGGATCGGCGCGACTGGCGCAGCTGGCTGGAGCACATGGGGCTGTCCGATCAGGTCTCGCTCAAGGGCGGTCAGGTGTTCGATACCCTGGAACTGGGGATGATCGCGGCGGCGCGTGGTTACGGGGTGTCGATGGGCGACTTGCTGATGGTCGCCGAAGATGTCGCTCAGGGGCGCCTGAGTCTGCCGTGGCCGACGGCCGTCGCCAGCGGGCTGAATTATTACCTGGTGTGGCCGAAAACCCGTCCGGGAGGTGAACGTTTGCGCCGTCTCAGCGATTTCCTCCAAGGCGAAGTGCGAGCCATGGAGTTGCCGGCGGTTGCACGCTTGAGCTGAAACGTTAGAGCCGCCACAATGCCGGCCTTGTGCCATAACCTTGTTTTCCGCTCAAGTATTCGGATCCACCGCCGAATACGTGCTTGTGGCACCGTCGTGCCGGTGTCCACGATTCACCCCCATAACCAGAAAAATTTCCGAGTCGAGATCAAGGAGGATCACGTGGCTCGGCCAGGAGCTGCCCATGTCTCAACCTCGCGCCCGGATCGCCTCGCAGCTGGGCCTCGCGCTCGCCGTGATACTGGCGATTGTCATCAGCGGCAGTACGGTGTTCGCCCTGCGTTCGCTGGATACCGCCAACCTCGCCACCCGTGAAGAGCATCTCGCCAGCGAGGCGCGACTGCTGGCCGACCAGTTGAGCACTTTTCACGGCACGCTGCGTGAAAGCACCCAACGCCTGAGCGGGTTGTTCGAGAAGCGCTTCAGTAGCGGTCTGAGCATTCATCCGGATGAGCCGGTGACCGTGGCCGGTACCCAGACCCCGGGCCTGCACCTGGGCGACGAAGTGTTGAACAACAACTTCAAGCAAGTCGACGAGTTCAAGCAGATGACAGCGGGCGTCGCCACGCTGTTCGTGCGCAGCGGCGAAGACTTCGTGCGGGTCAGCACTTCGCTGACCAAACAGGACGGCACGCGCGCCATCGGCACCTTGCTCGATCATGCGCACCCGGCTTATGCGAAGTTGATGGCGGGGCAAGGTTACGTCGGCCGTGCCTTGTTGTTCGATCGCTCCTACATGACCCAGTACACCCCGGTGCGCGATGGCAGCGGCAAGGTGATTGCGGTGTTGTTCGTCGGCTTCGATTACACCGATGCGCAGAACATCCAGTTCGACAACCTGAAGCGCTTCCGCATCGGCCAGAGCGGTTCGCTGGCGTTGCTGGATGAGCAAAACAAATGGCTGGTCGCGCCGGCGGGGGTGCAGGCGCTGGATCAAGCGGTTCCGGTGATCAAAGGTCTGGCTGCGAAACCGGGCAAGGGTGAGTTCTGGAGCGACACCTCCGAAGACTTCTACAGCATCGCCGTGCCATTCGATGGCGGGCCATGGTCGGTCGTGGCGAGCATGCCGAAAGCCGAGATTCGCGCGGTGACTTGGAGTGTCGGTACGCAACTGGCCATTGGCAGTCTGTTGGCGATGCTGCTGGCCGTGGGTTCGGTGGTCTGGCTGCTGCGCAGCAAACTGGCGCCGCTGAGTGATCTGGTGCGACAAGCCGAAGCCTTGGGCGCCGGTGATCTGAGCGTGCGCCTGAACGTGTCGAGCAACGACGAAATCGGTCAGTTGTCCCGTGCGTTCAACCAGATGAGCCAGGCACTGTCGACCATGGTCGAGCACATCCGCCGCGCCTCGGAGGAGGTCAACAGCCGGGCGCAGGCGCTGTCCGGTTTGTCCGGTGGCGCGTACGAAGGCATGGAGCAGCAGTCCGGGGAAATCACCAGCATGGCCGGCGCCGTCGAAGAGTTCAGCGCCACCTCGCTGAACATCGCCGACAACATGGGCAACACCCAGCGTCTGGCCCAGGAAAACGCTCAGCAAACGCAGATCGGTCGTAGCTCGATGGAAGAGGCTTCTTCCTCGCTGGAGCAAATTGCTGGCGCACTGAACACCACTGCTACCGTGATCAACACCCTCGGCCAGCGCTCCCAGGAAATCGGCGGCATTGTCAGCGTGATCACCTCGATTGCCGAGCAGACCAATCTGCTGGCGCTGAACGCTGCGATTGAAGCGGCGCGTGCCGGTGAACAGGGCCGCGGTTTTGCCGTGGTGGCGGATGAGGTGCGCAGCCTGGCCTCGCGCACCCGCCAGGCGACCGATGAAATTTCCAGCATGATTCACAGCATCCAGCAGGAAACCGGCAACGCAATCAGCACCATGGAACAGGGCAATGTGCTGATGCAGGAAGGTTTGTCGCGTAACGCGAATGTTGCTTCGGCGCTGGCGCGGATCGACGAGCAAAGCCGTTCGGCGGGGCAGCAGTTTGCGGCGATTACCACGGCCACTCAGGAGCAGAGCAGCACTGCGACTCTGTTGAGCAGCAATTTGCAGAGCATCGCACTGGCCAACAGTGAGCAGCGTGAGGTTGTGTCGAACCTGGCTGTTACCGCCAAGGAGCTTGAGAAGCTGGCGGCGGATTTGCGTTCCGAGGTTGATCGCTTTCGTTGATGCGCGGCTGAAATAGCTTTCGCGAGCAAGCTCGCTCCCACATTTTCCGGGGTAGCTCACAAATTGTGTGAACACCCGAAAACCTTGTGGGAGCGAGCTTGCTCGCGAAGGCATCCCTGCCAATTCTTGATAAATCACACGATCGCAAGCTCCGTTACACTTGCTGAAACGTTTCCGCAGCGCTATAAAAATGGCACAACTCCAATAAAGGCTGCTGCCATGACCCCGCTCAAATTCGCCGTCGCCCTCGGCGCATTCTCTGCTGCTTCCCACGCCATGGCTTGGGATTACGTCCTTCTCGATACCAACAAGCCTGCGCAAAACTGGAGTATTACCAGTGAGCAGCTCGGGGTGAAAACCGACAAACCCTTTTCCGTGAGCCTGCGTACCTTGCACGGTGGGCGGCAGGAGGGCGTCAGCATCGTGGATATTGATAACGGCACGATGAAACTGTCCGTGGTGCCGACCCGGGGCATGAATGTGTTGCAGGCCTCGGTCGGCAACGTGCGCATGGGATGGGATTCGCCGGTCAAGGAAGTGGTCAACCCGGCCTTCATCGAGCTCAACGGGCGCGGCGGGCTGGGCTGGCTGGAAGGCTTCAATGAACTGGTGACCCGCTGCGGGTACGAATGGGTCGGCCATCCTGGCATGGACAATGACGAGCTGCTGACCCTGCACGGGCGCGCCGCCAACATCCCGGCCAGCAGCGTCACCCTGCACATCGACGAAAAGCCGCCCTACGCCATCAGCCTGCGCGGCGAGCTGAAGGAGCAGGCGTTCAAGAAAGTCGATTTCTCGGTCGTCACCGAACTGGTCACCGAACCCGGCACTGCGCGTTTCGCCCTCAATGACACGCTGACCAACAACGGCGATTATCCGAAGGAATACCAGGCGCTGTATCACAGCAATTTCAGTACGCCGTTCCTCGAGCAGGGCGCACGTTTTGCCGCACCGGTAAAACAGGTCTCGCCGTTCAACGACAAGGCCAAAGCCGAGTTGGCCTACTGGCAGACCTATCGTGGGCCGACCAAGGACTACGATGAAACGGTTTATAACGTTGTGCCCTACGCCGACGCAAAAGGCGAAACCCTGACCGTTTTGCACAACAAGGCCGGCAGCCTTGGTGTCTCTGTTGGCTTCAACACGCAGCAGTTGCCGGTCTTTTCCCTGTGGAAAAACACCGATACCCAAGGGCAGGGCTATGTCACAGGCCTTGAGCCGGGCACCAGTTTTTCCTACAACCGCCGCTATCAGCGTCCGCTGAATCTGGTGCCGACCATTGCGCCAAAGGCCAGCCAACAGTTCCAGATCAGCTACAGCCTGTTGGCGGACAAGGGCGCTGTGGATAACGCCTTGAAGCGCGTGACCGAGATTCAGGCCGGGCGTGAAACCGAAGTGCGGCAGAAGCCTTTGGTTGATTTGACCGAACATTAAGGTGTCGCCGGCCGGTATTGCAGCGCCTCGGCCAAGTGCTCACGCTTGATTGCATCGACTTCCTCAAGGTCGGCCAGTGTCCGGGCGACTTTGAGCAGGCGATGCGCTGAGCGCAGCGATAGCGTCAGTCGTTCACAGGCTGATTCCAGCCATTTCTCATCGGCTGTGGATAACTTGCAGTGCCGCTTCAATCCCGGCAGATCGAGAAACGCATTGGCACAATGCTGACGCTTTTGCTGGCGCTCCCGGGCCTCGGCCACCACGGCTGCCGCACTGGCACTGTCCTCTCCCGGTTTCATTGTCGGACTCAGCGCCGTCGCCTCTCGCGCCACTGTCAGGTGCAGATCAATTCGATCCAGCAATGGCCCCGACAGTTTGTTGCGATAGCGCTGCACCATGTCCGGCGTACAGGAACACTTGCCGCTCGGCTCGCCAAGATATCCACAGGGACACGGATTCATCGCCGCCACCAACTGGAAGCGCGCCGGAAAGCGCACGCGATCCTTGGCTCGGGCGATCACGATATGCCCGGACTCCAGCGGCTCGCGCAGCACCTCCAGCACCTTGCGATCAAACTCCGGCAGTTCGTCGAGAAACAGCACGCCGTGGTGGGCGAGGGTGATTTCGCCGGGTTGCGGTTTTGAACTGCCACCGACCAGGGCCGGCCCGGATGCCGAGTGGTGCGGTTGACGGAAAGGACGCTGTGGCCAATGGGTCAGCGGCACGCCGCTGGCGACCGATTGAATCGCCGCCACTTCCAGTGCTTCGCATTCAGACAGCGGCGGCAGCAGCCCCGGCAAGCGACTCGCCAGCAAGGTCTTGCCCGTCCCCGGCGGCCCGCTGAACAGCAGGTTATGCGCCCCCGCAGCGGCAATCAGCAATGCCCGTTTCGCCGCCACTTGCCCTTGCACTTCATTCAAGTCGGGATAAGGCTTGCTGGCATGCATCAGCCCGTCAGACACATAAGGCTCGACCGGTGTATGTCCGTTGAAATGCGCCACCGCCTCCAGCAGATGATCCACCGCAAACACCTTTAACCCCGAAGCCAGGCAGGCCTCCTCGGCATTCGCTCGCGGCACCACCAGCGCACGACCCGCCTTGCGCGCCGCGAGTGCCGCCGGCAACACACCGCGCACCGGCCGCACTGCGCCGGACAAGGCCAGCTCACCGAGGCATTCCACATCATCCAGCGTCAGACACGGCACCTGCACACTCGCGGACAGAATCCCCAAGGCAATCGCCAGATCAAACCGCCCGCCATCCTTGGGCAAATCCGCCGGCGCCAGATTCAAGGTGATCCGCCGCGCAGGAAAATGCAGCCCGGAATTGATGATCGCGCTGCGCACCCGATCCTTGCTCTCCTTCACCGCAGCCTCGGGCAGGCCAACCATGGTCAGCGACGGCAGACCGTTGGCCAGATGGACTTCGACGGTGACAGCGGGAGCATCCACGCCAATCTGGGCGCGGCTGTGGACGATGGAGAGGGACATGGTCGTTCCTTGAGCTGAATCGGGGGCCGCTTCCTGCGGGTTTTTGAAGGGTAGTTGGGAGAGCGAATGCAGGTGGCACGGACGCGAGGGTAAACCTTCACTGGATGTTGCCAAGTTGCCCTCCCAAGCCCAGTAGAGGCGCCACATTAGTTTTCTTGTTTGGGATTTTTTATTCGGCTTCCTCCCCCGGCCAGCCAACCATCCGGTTCGAGTTCTTTACCGTACTTGGCCGCTACCTCAATAAAACGACGCTGATTGGCTGAAATACCTCCGGCTAACCGAAGTGCTTCAGCGTGATATCCAACAATCTCCTCTAGCTTTTTCCTTCTCTTTTTGTCTTTCATTGAGGCCTCGTTTTTCGGGTGACAGATGCTTCGTTGGCTACCGTAGTACAAGGAGGAAGAGTCGCGTAATCAGGCGCAGACGCTGATTTTTGTAGGGCCATGCCCTAATAGTTGTAGGACGCCGGTGAAACGGTTTCGATGGCTTGCTTCCCTGAACCGGATGTTCCAGTTTGGCCACTCAATGCAGCCTCTGGAGGCGAAAAATGGACCGCAATGGTATGCGTCCGATTCATCCGGGCGAGGTTCTGAATAAGGATTTCGTGGAGCCGTTGGGCATGACCGTCATGGATCTGGCCATGCCCACGAAATGGCCCGAAAGTGAGATCGAAAAGCTTGTGAATTGCCAGCTCAGGATCTGCGCCGATCTGGCAATCAGACTTGCCATTCATCTCAACACTACGCCTGAGTTCTGGATGAATCTTCAGTCGACTTACGATTTGCGCAGGGCTCAGCTCCGGCATGCGGTCTTATAGCGATTGCAGCATCCGCGAAGCTCTTTTCCACCAAGGCCCCGTTACTGGGCGCTTCGGCTCTTCCCGTTCCACCACCATCAGCGGCACATCCTGCAACCGTATCCACGGCTGATTATTCCAGTGCAACAAACTCAACGTCATGTCCGGCCAATTGAGCAGGCTCAGTTGTGGGCGTTCGCTTGTGCTGGGGTGTTGGACGTCGCGCAGGGTGGGGATGACTTGGTGGGTGAGCCATTCGCGCAGCGCTCGGTATTCGGGGCAGTAGTGGTAGACGAGGAGGGCGTAGATGCCTGATTCGCTGATCAGCAGGGTGTTTTCGATCTGGTGGTGGATCAGGGTTTTGCGGGTTTGGTATTGGTCGGGGTCGAGTTTTCGCAGCATGCGTTCGTTGAGGTAGATGTGCAGCAGGCGGCTCAGGTCTCGGGCACAGAACCAGGGTTGGTTCTGGATGAGGAGGGCGTGGAGGGGGAGTTTGTGGCGGGTGAAGATGTGCGGCGTTAGATAAGTCTCTTCTTGATTCATTGAGCAGTTCCTCTTGCATAAGGGGCTGCCCTCAATCGTCGCCAAACGATTGGGTGGCAGTTGTACGCGGGTTGGCGAACCGGAGCAAAAGGAACCCGGCAGACCCGAAGGTCTCCCACGCACAACCGCCATGAAACGATGTGGCGGTAAATGTAGCCGCCATCATGGTTGTCGTGCGCCTTAAGCTGTTCGGGTCGCCAAACCCGGTGCTGAACATTCAGCATCGGGTGAGCTTAGAAACCTGGGCTTTTCGGCGCAATCGGACGGCGGTGGTGCAGGTTGTAGGACGTTGCCGGGATGGTTGAAGGGCTGAAGATCAAAAGATCGCAGCCTTCGGCAGCTCCTACAGAGGGCGCGGATTATTCCGCGGGCGCTGTCAGCTTGGCTTCCATCTCGGCGACTTTGGCTTCGAGGCTTTCGAGGCGAGCGCGAGTGCGGGCCAGAACGACCATCTGACTATCAAACTCTTCACGGCTCACCAGGTCGAGTTTGCTGAAGGCGCTCTGCAGCAGCATCTTGAACTGGCTTTCGATTTCGGCTTTCGGCAGCGGGGTGTCGCCGCTGAACAGGCGGGAGGCGGTGCCGCTCAGGGCGTCGAGGAAGTCTTTGGGCGCGAGCATGGGGAATGTCCTGAAAACAATGGCGGGCAGTGTATCACGCAGTGTCTATAGTCAATCCCGTGGTCAGGGATGCACGCTTTTCGCGCAAGGGGACGGACGGCGACGCACCGTTGTTGTGCGTATCCACAAGGCCTTTTGCACGGGATGGCTTGCGGCAGCGGCCAAGGGATTGAAATCAGGGGTTTTTGGCGAGATGGCAAGGTTTCTGCTTAGTCACCTTCGACCCATGCACTGATGCAGTCGCTGTGACGAATGCAGTGCGGCAGACGGAGCGGGGAGTTTCGTCAGCAGCGGTTAGCTGGCGTCAGTCGGGCAGGTAAGGCCGACGATGCGTTACAAAGCCAGGCACTGCGCTTAGACTTGAGTCGGGTTTGTTTTCCTGGGGCAAGTCCACCAATTCGGGAGAGAGTTTCATGAAGCTAGTCACTGCCATCATCAAGCCGTTCAAGTTGGACGACGTGCGCGAGTCGCTGTCCGAAATCGGCGTGCAGGGCATTACCGTTACTGAAGTCAAAGGCTTCGGCCGGCAGAAGGGTCACACCGAGCTGTATCGCGGCGCGGAATATGTGGTCGATTTTCTGCCCAAGGTGAAAATCGACGTGGCCATCGACGACAAGGATCTGGATCGGGTGATCGAGGCGATCACCAAGGCGGCCAACACCGGCAAGATCGGTGACGGCAAGATCTTCGTGGTCAATCTGGAACAGGCGATTCGCATCCGTACCGGCGAAACCGATACCGACGCGATTTAAGCCGCCACAAACCCCAACGCCCCAGGAGAAAACAATATGACTCTGCGTAAATTCGCAGGGCTAGGAGCCCTGTTGTCCATCGTAATGCCCAGCCTCGCTATGGCGGCAGACGAAGTGGCGGCCCCAGTCCTCAATTCTGGCGACACTGCCTGGATGCTCACCTCGACAGCCCTCGTGCTGTTCATGACCATCCCGGGCCTGGCGCTGTTCTACGGCGGCATGGTTCGCTCGAAAAACATTCTTTCCGTGATGATGCAGTGCTTCGCCATTACCGGTCTGATCAGCATCCTGTGGGTCATTTATGGCTACAGCATTGCGTTCGACACTACCGGCATGGAGCAGGGCGTCGTCAACTTCAACTCGTTCTTCGGCGGCATGGGCAAGGCGTTCCTCGCCGGTGTCACGCCTTCGAGCCTGACCGGCCCTGCGGCGTTGTTCCCTGAGGCGGTGTTCATCACCTTCCAGATGACCTTCGCGATCATCACCCCGGCGCTGATCGTCGGTGCGTTCGCTGAGCGGATGAAGTTCTCCGCGATGCTGATCTTCATGGCTATCTGGTTCACCCTGGTTTACGCGCCAATCGCGCACATGGTCTGGTCCGGCAACGGCGGTCTGATGTGGGACTGGGGCGTGCTCGACTTCGCGGGCGGCACCGTGGTGCACATCAACGCCGGTGTCGCCGGTCTGATTGCCTGCCTCGTACTGGGCAAGCGCAAAGGCTTCCCGACCACCCCGATGGCTCCGCACAACCTCGGTTACACCCTGATGGGCGCGGCCATGCTGTGGGTCGGCTGGTTCGGCTTCAACGCCGGTTCCGCTGCAGCGGCCAACGGCACCGCCGGTATGGCGATGCTGGTCACCCAGATCGCTACCGCTGCTGCCGCACTGGGCTGGATGTTTGCCGAGTGGATCACCCACGGCAAGCCAAGTGCACTGGGCATCGCCTCGGGTGTGGTGGCCGGTCTGGTAGCAATTACTCCGGCTGCTGGCACCGTGGGCCCGATGGGTGCACTGGTGATCGGTCTGGCGGCAGGCGTGGTGTGCTTCTTCTGCGCCACTACCCTGAAACGCAAACTCGGTTATGACGATTCCCTGGACGCGTTCGGCGTACACGGTATCGGCGGTATCCTCGGCGCGATCCTCACCGGCGTATTCGCTGCACCGTCGCTGGGCGGCTTCGGCACCGTGACCGACATCGCCGCGCAAGTGTGGATTCAGTGCAAAGGCGTCGGCTTCACGGTGATCTACACCGCGATCGTCACCTTCATCATCCTCAAGGTCCTGGACGCTGTGATGGGTCTGCGTGTGACCGAGGAAGAAGAGTCGGTAGGCCTCGATCTGGCACAACACAACGAACGCGGCTACAACCTGTAAGTACGCGCAGCAAAAAACTTGCCCGGCTTGCCGGGCATTTTTTTGTCTGGAGTTTGTCGCAGAGAGAGCAGCTGAAAGGATTTTTCGTACGTCTTTGGTCGTGTTTACGGCGAGCGTTTTTCTGCGGCCAATCGCTTACAACATTGCGGGAATATTAGGGCCTTTGTTTTTTCCCAGAGCGCGCTAGAATGCGCCCCGAACGTGCGGAGAACTGTATGTGGCAACAGACTCTGATAACCCTGCGGGCACGGCCCCGGGGCTTTCATCTGGTAACGGACGAGTTACTCGCCGGGCTGCCTGAACTCAGGCAGTGTCGGGTCGGTCTGTTGCATTTGTGGCTGCAGCATACCTCGGCGTCGTTGACCATCAACGAGAACGCCGATCCGGCGGTCCGTCGCGACTTCGAACGATTTTTCAATCGTCTGATCCCACAAGGAGCAGACGGCTATGAGCATAACGACGAAGGCCTGGACGACCTCCCGGCGCACTTCAAGGCCAGCGTGCTTGGCTGCCAGATCAGTCTGCCGGTGTCGGCAGGTCGACTGGCTCTGGGCACCTGGCAAGGCGTTTATCTGGGCGAGCACCGTGATCATGGCGGTGCCCGTAAAGTCCTCGCCACCTTGCACGGTGAAGGGGCGTAAACCGTTGGTCATCAGCGGTTACCGATTTTTTTACGGCGACTTTCGACAGTTGCCAAAGCTGGTCTATAACTAATCTGCTTTTCGCAAGTCATGAGGTAGAACATGAGCGACGATGATCTGGAAAACGACGACCTCGAAGTAGGCGACGAAGACGAGGCCGAGGATGGTCTGGAAGCAGCAGCGGAAGACGTTGCTGAAGACGATGGCGGTGACGATACGCCGGTCCCGGCTGCCAAAGGCAAAGCCAAGGCTGCGGTGTCGGTAGACGAATTGCCGAGCATCGAAGCCAAGAACAAGGAGCGCGACGCCCTGGCCAAGGCCATGGAAGAGTTCCTTGCGCGCGGCGGCAAGGTGCAGGAAGTCGAGGCCAACGTGGTCGCCGATCCGCCCAAGAAGCCGGACAACAAGTACGGCAGCCGCCCTATCTGAGGCGTGCCGCTTGCTTGCTGAAAAAGCCCGCCGTCGCTGCGGGCTTTTTCATGTCTGGAATAAACAGGGGCGCCCTATAAGAGAGGCCTGTGTGGCGAGGGGATTTATCCCCGATCGGCTGCCAAGCAGTCGTAAAGTCAGCTTGCGCGGAGTGTCAGGAAAGCACGATGCGCTGCATTTGGGGCTGCTTCGCAGCCCATCGGGGATAAATCCCCTCGCCACATGGTTTCCACAGGGATTTTTGTCAGGCCTTGGCATTCCAGCGTGCGAGAACGGCTGGCAGGTCAGTCAGGCTGCGGATTTCCGCGTCCGGCAAACGATCGGCTTCCCAGACCTTGCCCGCCGGGTTGTACCAGATCGCGCGCATGCCCGCTTGCTGCGCCCCGGCGATGTCATCGCCCGGATGATCGCCAATGTGCACCGCCACGTCAGCGCTCACGCCGCCGCGCTGCAAGGCCTCGTGGAACAGCCGCGCATCCGGTTTGGCGATGCCGATGTCTTCGGCGCACAACGCAAACTTGAAGTAGTCCGCCAGCCCCAGCCGACGCACATCGGCATTGCCATTGGTGACCACGCCAAGCGCGTAGTGGTTGGCGAGGATTTCCAGGGTCGGTTCGACTTCGGGAAACACCGTGATCTGGTGCCGCGCATGCAGGAACACTTCAAAGCTCTTGTCCGCCAGATCGGAAGCTTCGCCATGGGCGTAACCCGCGTCCTCCAGCGCATGGAACAACACCCGCCGACGCAATGCGCTGATGCGGTGTTTGAGTCCCGGCTCATTAGCCAGCACCCGCTCGCGAATCGCCCACAGATGCTCCACCGGCACCGTGCCCAGATTCGGTGCGTGTTCGCTCAGCCACTCGCGCAATACCGCTTCGGCGCTGACGATCACCGGGGCGGTGTCCCACAGAGTGTCGTCGAGGTCGAAGGTGATCAACTGGATGTTCATGAATCGTCGCCTTTGCTGCGTTTGGCCCGTGGGTGGGCGCTGTCGTAGACCGCCGCCAGGTGCTGGAAGTCCAGGTGGGTGTAGATCTGCGTGGTCTTGATGTCCGAGTGGCCGAGCAGTTCCTGCACCGCGCGCAGGTCCTGCGAGGATTCCAGCAAGTGGCTGGCGAAGGAGTGCCGCAGCATGTGCGGGTGCAGGTTCTGCCCCAGTTCGCGCTCGCCGGCCAGTTTGACCCGCACCTGAATCGCCCGTGGGCCGAGGCGCCGGCCTTGCTGGCTGACGAATACGGCGTCGTCGGCCGGGTTGGTCATGGCCCGCAACGGTAGCCATTGTTCCAGCGCTTCGCGGGCCTTTTTGCCGATCGGCAGGAGGCGGGTCTTGCTGCCCTTGCCGAGCACCTGAACCATGCCGTCGGCGAGGTCGAGTTGATCGAGGTTGAGTCCGGTCAGTTCGGACAGGCGCAGGCCGGAGGAATAGAACAGCTCAAGAATGGCTTGATCGCGGCGGGCGAGAAAATCATCCTCGACCGCACCTTCCAGTAGCTGCAACGCACGGTCGGTATCGAGGGTTTTCGGCAGCCGCCGTTCGCCTTTTGGTGGCGCCAGACCTGTCGCCGGGTCGTGGTCGCAGAGGCCTTCGCGATTGAGATAGTGATAGAGCCCGCGCACTGCCGAGAGCAAGCGGGCGAGGCTGCGTGAGGACTGGCCCTGGGCATGCAGGCGGGCGATCAGGCTGCGCAGGCGCTGGATATCCAGTGCGGTCCAACTGCCGATGTTCTGCTTGATGCACCAGCCGAGGACTTTATCGAGGTCGCGGCGGTAGGCCGACAGGGTGTGCGGTGACACCTGTCGCTCACTGCGCAGGTGTTCGCAGTAAGCGTCCAGTTGTCGTTCCATGTTCAGCGTACCGAGCGCAGGGAGCTATTGACCCGTGGCAGCACGCGGCCCATGACTTCGGCGATGTAGCTGAGGAACAGCGTGCCGACCGAACTCTTGTAGTGCTGTGGATCGCGGCTGGCGATCGCCAGAATACCGTGGATGCCTTGATGGCTGATGGCAACGACGGCGGTGGAGCCGATTTGCTTGCGCTGCTCCTCGCCGAACAGGAAGTCCAGCTCATGTTCACGCAGGGTGCCGCTGACGCTTTTGCCTTCGGTGAGCAGGCCGCCGATCGCGGTTTGCGCGTCGGCGTGGGTGACCCAGCGGCCGACCGGTGCCGGGTTGTCACCCAGCAGGATCAGGCTGACAAAAGGCACCTGGAAGTCCTGGCGCAGGCTGTCTTCAACGCTGATCACCACGTCTTCAAGGCTGGCCGCATCCATCAGGGACAAAATCAGGCGGCGGGTCTTGTCGAACAGGCGATCGTTGTCGCGGGCCACGTCCATCAACTGCGAGAGGCGATGACGCATCTCGATGTTGCGGTCGCGCAGAATGGTCATCTGCCGTTCGACCAGCGATACGGTGTCACCGCGTCGGTGGGGAATGCGCATTGCCGGCAGCAGTTCTTCGTGCTCGACGAAGAAGTCCGGATGAGCCTCCAGGTACGCGGCAACCGCTGCCGCCTCCAGGCTCTCGGACGCTGATTCGTCGGACTGTCGGGCGGGTACCTGAGGCTTATCGGTCATGGCTTCTGCTCACTCAAAGACGCACTTGTCCTTCGTATACACGCACTGCCGGACCGGTCATCAGCACCGGTTGGCCAGGGCCTGCCCATTCAATGGACAGACGCCCGCCGGGCAGGTCGATCAACAGCGGCGAATCCATCCACCCCTGACTGATTGCCGCGACAGCCGCAGCGCAAGCGCCAGTACCACAGGCCTGGGTTTCCCCGGCGCCGCGTTCCCAGACGCGCAGTTGCGCACGGTTGCGGTCGATGACCTGGAGGAAACCGACATTGACCCGCGCCGGGAAGCGCGGATGGTGTTCGATTTTCGGTCCCAGCTCATGCACCGGTGCACTGTTGATGTCCTGCACACGCAGCACGGCATGGGGGTTGCCCATCGACACGGCGGCCAGTTCGACCGTGGTGCCGTCGACTTCCAGCTGATAGCTGGTCGCCTGCGCTGGCGCTTCGAACGGAATGTCTGCCGGCACCAGGCGCGGCGCGCCCATGTTGACGCCGATCTGGCCGTCGTTACGCACGTCCAGTTCGATGATGCCACCCTTGGTTTCGACGCGGATCTGCCGTTTCGCTGTCAGACGCTTGTCCAGCACGAAGCGCGCGAAGCAGCGTGCACCGTTGCCGCACTGTTCCACTTCCGAGCCATCGGAGTTGAAGATCCGGTAACGGAAATCCACGTCCGGGTTGCTCGGCGCTTCAACAATCAGCAACTGGTCGAAACCGATACCGGTGTGCCGGTCGCCCCATTGCTTGGCGTGCTTGGGCTGAATATGCGCGTGCTGGCTGACCAGGTCGAGAACCATGAAATCATTGCCCAGGCCATGCATTTTGGTAAAACGCAGCAGCATGGGTTACTCCGGCAGCAGGCTTTCGCCGGCAAACAGCTCGGCCACAGTTTCGCGGCGGCGCACTTCAAAAACCTGATCACCGTCTACCAGCACCTCGGCAGCACGGCCGCGGGTGTTGTAGTTGGAACTCATCACGAAACCGTAGGCACCGGCGGAATGCACGGTCAGCAGGTCGCCTTCTTCCAGCGCCAGTTCACGGTCCTTGGCGAGGAAATCACCGGTTTCGCAGATCGGGCCGACAATGTCGTACTTGCGTGCGGCGGTATCACGCGGCTTGACCGCAGTGACGTCCATCCACGCCTGGTACAGCGCCGGGCGGATCAGGTCGTTCATCGCCGCGTCGACGATGGCGAAATCCTTGTGTTCGGTGTGCTTGAGGTACTCGACCTGGGTCAGCAGTACGCCGGCGTTGGCGACGATGAAGCGGCCCGGCTCGAACACCAGCCCCAGATCACGGCCGCTCAGACGCTCGCGCACAGCCTTGATGTAGTCGCCGGCCAATGGCGGCTCTTCATCGCGATAACGCACGCCCAAACCGCCACCGAGATCAATGTGGCGCAGGTGGATGCCGCAATCGCCGAGACGATCGACCAGATCCAGCAGGCGGTCGAGGGCATCGAGGAACGGTGGCAGGGTGGTCAGTTGCGAACCGATGTGGCAATCGACGCCGATCACTTCCAGGTTCGGCAGGTGCGCAGCGCGCACGTACACGTCTTCGGCGTCGGCAATGGCGATGCCGAACTTGTTCTCTTTGAGACCGGTGGAAATGTACGGGTGGGTGCCGGCATCGACGTCCGGGTTCACACGCAACGAAACCGGGGCGCGAACGCCGAGCTCGGCGGCGACCACTTGCAGGCGTTCCAGCTCGTCAGTGGATTCGACGTTGAAGCAGTGCACGCCGACTTCCAGCGCACGGCGCATGTCGTCACGGGTCTTGCCGACACCGGAGAAGACGATCTTGTCAGGGCTTCCACCTGCGGCGAGCACGCGTTCCAGTTCACCACGAGAGACGATGTCGAAACCGGCGCCGAGACGGGCCAGGACATTCAGAACGCCGAGGTTGGAGTTGGCTTTGACGGCAAAGCAAACCAGGTGCGGCATGCCGGCCAGCGCATCGGCGAAGGCCAGATACTGGGCTTCAATGTGTGCTCGCGAATAAACGTAGGTGGGCGTGCCGAAACGGTCGGCGATGGCGGACAGTGCCACACCTTCCGCGAACAGCTCCCCGCCACGGTAATTAAAAGCGTCCATGGCGATCCCTTAGTAAACGTCGTGCTTGTGTGCTTTGGAAACCGGTTGCTTTTGCGAAGACTGGGCTTGTTCGGCCGGGTCCTGATCGTCATCCGGCAGGTACAGCGGGCCTTTTTGACCACAGGCCGAAACGAGGCAGGCAACCGCGACGAGCGCAGCAAGGGAAGAGATCAGGCGCTTCATGGCGAAATCCTTGAAAATGCGTTAATTGCGCCGGAGTATACCGGCCACCCGGCAGCTTGCCTATGCGAGGGGCTTCCCGTCCGGCGGGGCTCTCTGGATACCGGTTGGATACAGGTAATTCCTGTGGGAGCGAGCTTGCTCGCGAAGAGGCCGGTACATTCGATATGTTTGCTGGCTGACACACCGCTTTCGCGAGCAAGTTCGCTCCCACAGGGGCCAGTGCTGGATGGGAAACGGTGCTTGGTCGTTAATCTTTGCAATCGGCCGGCAGCGTCCGTATCTTTCGGCGCTTGAGCCTGATCAGACATTTTTTGAGGTTGCCACAATGAGTTTGTCCGAAGCCCGTTTCCACGATCTGGTCGATGCTACCCAGCAGACGCTGGAAGATATCTTTGATGACAGCGACCTGGATATCGACCTGGAAAGCTCGGCAGGTGTCTTGACCGTCAAGTTCGAAAACGGCTCGCAACTGATCTTCAGTCGTCAGGAGCCCCTGCGTCAGTTGTGGCTGGCAGCGGTGTCCGGTGGTTTCCACTTCGACTACGACGAAGAGAGCGAGCGCTGGATGTGCGACAAGAGCGAAGAGCAGTTGGGCGAAATGCTCGAGCGCATCGTCAAGCAGCAGGCTGGCGCTGAATTCGACTTCGAAGGTCTGTGATTCCGTGACTGACACTGCTCCTGTTCGTCCGCCCAAACCGCTCTACAGCAACATCAGCCCGGCAGTGCCTTCGCCGTGCAGCGGTGTGTGCCGGCTTGATGAACAGAAGGTTTGTCTCGGCTGCTTCCGCCATGTCGAGGATATTCGCGAATGGCGCTCGGCGGATGATCAGCGCCGTCGGGTCATCTGCCAGCAGGCTGCCGCACGAAAATCCCTGAGTTGATTCGCTACAGGGGTTCTTGCCGGATCAAAATCGGGTGACTTGTATATTTTTTGAGCTGTGATAGTGTCCGGACACGCCTCAACCCATCGAGGCCTGGTGAAAACCCCGTCTTTTTTGGCGGGGTTTTGCTTTTTTTGTGTGCAGAAGAAAGGAGTCTGCCCGGATCATGACCGCACCTTCCATCACCCTTACCCGTCTGGACGTGCAACGTCTGGAGCGCCTGATCGACAGCCTGGATGACACGCTGCCGGGCGTGATCGCGCTGCAAACCGAACTGGACCGCGCCGATACCGTGGTCGGCCACGAAGAAGTGCCCGCCGATGTCGTGACGATGAATTCCCGCGTGCATTGCCGCGAAGAAGGCAGTGGCAAGGACTATCACCTGACGCTGGTCTATCCCAAGGATGCCAACGCCGACGAAGGCAAGATCTCGATTCTGGCACCGGTCGGCAGCGCGCTGCTGGGCCTGAAGGTCGGTCAGCACATCGACTGGCCGGCTCCCGGCGGCAAGACCCTGAAACTGACCTTGCTGGAAGTCGAATCGCAGCCGGCCAACGGCGGTGATTTCCGCGAATGACCCCGCCTCAGACCTGTTCGAGCGCCTCGTTCAGGGCGCGCTCCAGGTCGGCCTTGTAGCGCAGATACAAATTGCTTGAACTCTGCGCATCACCGAGCAGGCCTGACAGGTCCAGGTCGGTGATGTAGCAGCGATAGCGTTCGCTCTCGCGGCGCTGCTCGACGATCTCCCGGGCGACCACGCTGAACAGTTGGTCGCCATGTTCCAGCTCGCTGAATTCCCGTTGATTGCAATACAAAGTGACCTGCACTTCCCCCGGTGCGGCTTTGCCGACAATCGCCTGCACGTCGTAGAACGGCTTGTTGACCGGCGTTTGCGGTGCTGGTCGTGGTTCGACGCGGCGGGCTTTTCCCGGGCCTGACGGCAATAACTGGTAATACAAAGTGTCGAGGCTGGCCGAAGGCGCGGCGTCCATCGGCAGCAAGGCTTCGCGCCGGTACTGGATCGACTGCAGGAAGCGCTGTAATGGCACCAGCAGGCTCTGTTCGTCGTGATACGGCAGATGCTGTTGCCACAGGGCGTTGAATTCATCCAGCACGTACAGCTCGGCCTGCTGTTCGCTGATCCGGTAGAACACCTGAATGCAATCCGGCTGGCCCATTGGCAGGATCAGGGCGAGGTCGTGATCCTCCAGCGCCATCGGGTCCAGGTGCAGCGGGCTGTAGCGCGGTTGTTCTTCGCCGAGGTACTCCAGCAACGCCGGCAGGGTGGCGAGGGCGACGTGGTTGACCTGGCCCGGGACCAATTCGAGTACGTGATAGTGCTGTTGCACCTGAATCAGGTAGCGATGATTCAACTCACTGAGCAGCAGGTTTTGCGCGGTATCGACGATCTCCTCAACGCGACGGGCGATGAATTGTGCACGGTTGTGGCAGAAGCAGCGCACTTTCAACGACGGCTGCAGCGGCCCGCGCGGCAGGTTGTTGAGGTAGTCGCGCAGGCAGTCGAGCAGGGCGTGCGGGCCGTCGAAGCGGTTGACCAGCACTTCGTTCCAGCTGTTGAGCGTGACCTGATCCAGGGTCAGCACGAGGTTTTCCCGGACCCCGGCGTAGCTCAGCGAGTCGGTGCGCTCGGTGGTCATCAGAATATTCAGGTCGCGGTGATGCTTGAGCGGATCGACGCCGACGTTGACCAGAATCAGCACTTCGCTCGGCACGGCCGCGCGCAGCAACGGTGCTTCAGCCACCGTGGGCAAGGGCAGGGCGATGCACTGTTGCAGGCTGCCGAGCAGGTTGAACAGCTCGAACTCGCTCAGGTCGCTGCTGCCGGGATGCAGGGCCAGCCGGGTGCTGCTGTCGATCACGCCGTTGCGGTGGCACCAGGTCAGCAGTTCGAGCAATTCACGGCTGCGCTTGATCGGCGCGAAGTGCTCCCATTCCAGTGCGGTGAGGCTGCCGTTGTACAGGCCCCATTGGGCTTGCCCCGGTTCTTTTTTGTTGCGTGACTGCACCAGGGTCAGGGTGTCTTCGGCCAGATCCGGAGCGATCCCGGGGTTGATGAACTCGACTTTGTCGGCCTTGCGCTCGAACGCGGCGTAGAGGCGGCGGCCGAGGACGTTGAGATCGCGTTTGTTGATCAGGCTGACGGTCTGCTCGGTGCGGGCAAACTGGGTCAGGAAGCGATAGCTGTAATTCAGTTCGTTGACCAGGGCACGGCGTTCGGCGCTGACCTGGCGGACTTTCCACTGGCTGCGGCTGTCGAGCAGCGCCAGTTGACGCTGATCCCAATGCCATTCGCTGGCCAGCCGTTCAAGCAGGGTGCGTTGCCAGCCCTGGCTGCGGCTGTTGCCGGTGAGCTTGCGGTTGACCTTGAGGTACAGCGCGCGGCGCACCAGTTCCAGACGCTCCGGTTCGTTGCGCGCGGTGAGGTATTCCTCGATACGCCGGTACACGACCATGTACGGGTCCAGCTCATCCAGATCCAGCTGGTTGGCGAACACCGCTTTTTTGAAGCGCAGGCTCAGGCACTGCACATGGGGGTGTTCGCTGGCATAAACCTCGGTCAGCAACAGTTTGAGCACCGACTTGTACGGTGACTCGATGCCCTTGAACAGCTGCCACAGCCCGGCGCCGATGAACTCGCCCGGCGGAATCGTCGCCAGGTGACCGAGGTCGAGGGTTTCGTCGGCACGGATAAAACGCTTGGACAACAACGTGTCGGTGTAAAGGTCGTAGGCGCTTTCCTCGTAAACCGGCACCAGCCACCAGATCGGTGTGCGCCCGGCCAGCCAGATCGCGGTGCGATAAAACTCGTCCAGCAGCAGGTAATGCTGAGTGCTGCCGCAGTTCTCGGAACTCAGTTGGGTGTCGCGTTCGCCTTTGACGAAGCGCACCGGGTCAATCAGGAAGAAATGCGCTTCGGCGCCCTGGCTCGCGGCCCAGGTTTCCAGGAGCTGACATTTTTTGCTCAGCTCGGCCAATTCGCTTTCGCTCAGGTCCGGCGCGTGGCAGACCCACACGTCCATGTCGCTCTGATCGGCCTGGGCCAGCGTGCCCAGGCTGCCCATCAGGAACAGCCCGTGAATCGGCCGTGGCGGGTTGCTGCCGTGGCGCGGCTTGTAGGAGAACGAGCGGGTCAGGCGCTGGGCTTCGGCGAGGGTAGTGGCGTCCGGTTCGTAGTTGGACAGGCCCGCCGGGGTACTGCCGGATACATAGCCGGGCAGCAGCGGATGATTGACGTGGAAGAACAGCGGCAGCAGCGTCAGTACGCCTTGCTGGCGCGTCGACAGACCCTCCAGTGCGCGACCCAGGCGACCTGCATTGAGTTTGAGAAAGCGCGCACGCAGTTGGCTGAGCACCTTGCGGTCGATGCCTTCGTCCAGATCGGGGCGGATTTCATGGGTGCGCGTCATGTCAGCTCAAACCGGCTCGCAGGCTCGGACGAAGAGGGTCTCGGAATGGGAGGCAGTTTAGCCTCTGCGCAGCGGGACTTTTAAGCTGAATTTGTTTTTTTGACGTCAGATTTTTAGCGTGGGGTGATCAAGCGAGCCCGCGGAAATCCCGTGGCAGGAGTTCCCGTGGGCAAAGACGGGAAAATCAGGCGGTTTCCTGCTCTCTCAAAATGGTCAGTACGGTCTGCACATTTTGCGCGGCATCACGACCCAGGCTGGTCAGGTAGCCGCCATCGGGCTGGTCGGTGAGTTCTTTTTCAAAGAGGCGTTGTGCAGCAGCGATGTGTTTCGGGGCAGCGGTCTGATGAATTTTCAAACCTTCCTGGGAACTGTCCAGGTTGAAGAGTGCGAGGACTTCCAGTTCGGCAACCAGCTCAGGGGTAAGCGACATAAGGACTCCAGACTTTCTAGTAATTGGACGACAGCGCCCCTAAGGTGAACCCGCTTTTGCGGCATGTCCAGTGCTCAGATCAGGGATTTTGTCTTGAGGCGGATTCCAGTGTAGTCGGGGCCCGGAAGTTGGCTGGCTGGATACGTTACAAACATTGTAGGCCTTCGCCTGCTCGCGATAGAGGAGTGCCTGTCAGCATATTCTTCACTGACATCACAGAACGCTATCGTGAGCAGGCTCAGTCCTGCACGAACGGGGGCTTACTGCTTTTCGGGCGGCAGCTCTGGCAATGCGCGCAGCGCCGCTTCGTACCATTCGGTATCGAAGGCACGGTCTTCATCGAGCATGGCGTCGATTTCATAGGCCAGCACGTGCGCCATCAGGTTGAGGATCTTATCGCGCTCGAAACCCACCAGTGTCAGCTTGTTGAAGGTCGCTTTGGCCGCTGGCGGGTTGTCGTTTTCAATCTGATTTTCGATCGCTTCAATCAACGTGTTCTCGGCGAACTCTTCTTCGTCGTCAATCTCGATGTCTGTCGGCTCGCTCATGGCAGGCTCCTCAAGGAAAGGCGCCAGTTTACCTGCATTCAGCGAGGTGATGCTGCTGGCAGGATCGCGTCCGGCGATCTATAAACAGGGACTGCCCACCCCGCACGGCCCGGAGGCTATGTGATGCTCAAGCTCTACGGATTCTCTGTCAGCAATTATTACAACATGGTCAAACTGGCGCTGCTGGAAAAAGGCCTGCCGTTTGAAGAAGTCACGTTCTACCCGACGCCAACGCCGCAATCGCTGGCCATCAGCCCGCGCGGCAAAGTCCCGGTGCTGGGCGTTGATGCCGGTTACATCAATGAAACCGGCATCATCCTCGAATACCTGGAACAGACCCAGAAGGGCACACCGCTGTTGCCGAGTGACCCGTTTGCGCGAGCGCAGGTGCTGGCGATTGCCAAGGAGATCGAGCTCTATATCGAGTTGCCGGGTCGCGCCTGTTACGGCGAAGCGTTCTTTGGCTCGCCGGTGCCGGAGGCGATCAAGGAGAAAACCAAAGCCGAATTGCTGCTGGGTTTTGCGGCGCTGGGGCGTCACGGCAAGTTCGCCCCGTATGTGGCGGGCGACAGTCTGAGCATCGCGGATCTGTATTTCCTCTACAGCGTGCCGCTGGCGTGCGCGGTCGGGCAGAAGCTGTTCGGGATCGATTTGCTGGCCGAGATGCCGAGGGCCAAGGTGCTGCTGGAGCGGCTTGAGCAGAGTCCGCATGTGCAGAAGATTGCGGCGGACAAAGAGGCTGCGATGCCGGCGTTTTTGGCGATGATCGCGGCGAAGAAGTAGATTTTTAGCGTTCTGGAGTCAGTCATCGCGGGCAAGCCCGCTCCCACAGGATTTCGCGCTGAAACACCCTTGTGTGTTCGACGCAGAACGTGTGGGAGCGGGCTTGCCCGCGATGCTTTTAGCGGCTGGCGATCAACGCCTGACCGCGCACCACGGCAGCCTTGACCTGCGCCGGCGCGGTCCCGCCGATGTGGTCACGGGCATTCACCGAGCCTTCCAGGGTCAGTACGGCGAACACGTCCTGCTCGATCTGGTCGCTGAACTGACGCAGTTCTTCCAGGCTCATCTCGGCCAGATCCTTGCCAGTGTCGACGCCGTACTTCACCGCGTGACCGACGATTTCGTGGCAATCACGGAACGGCAGGCCACGGCGCACCAGGTAGTCCGCGAGGTCGGTCGCGGTGGAGAATCCGCGCAGCGCCGCTTCACGCATGATCGCGTGTTTCGGCTTGATTGCCGGGATCATGTCGGCGAAGGCACGCAGCGAATCGCGCAGGGTATCGGCGGCGTCGAACAGCGGTTCCTTGTCTTCCTGGTTGTCCTTGTTGTAGGCCAGTGGCTGGCCTTTCATCAGGGTCAGCAGGCCCATCAGTGCGCCGAACACACGACCGGTCTTGCCACGTACCAGCTCCGGCACGTCAGGGTTTTTCTTTTGCGGCATGATCGAGCTGCCGGTGCAGAAACGGTCCGGCAGATCAATGAACTGGAACTGCGCGCTGGTCCACAGCACCAGCTCTTCGGAGAAGCGCGACAGGTGCATCATCGCGATGCTCGCGGCCGAGCAGAATTCGATGGCGAAATCTCGATCGGACACGTTGTCCAGCGAGTTGCCGCCTACGGCATCGAAGCCCAGCAGTTGCGCGGTGTATTCGCGGTCGATCGGGTAGGTGGTGCCGGCCAGTGCAGCGCTGCCCAGTGGCATGCGGTTAGTGCGCTTGCGGCAGTCGACCAGGCGCTCATAGTCGCGGCTGAGCATTTCGAACCACGCCAGCATGTGGTGGCCGAAGGTCACCGGCTGCGCGGTCTGCAGGTGGGTGAAGCCCGGCATGATGCTCGCGGCTTCGCGCTCGGCTTGTTCCAGCAGGCCTTTTTGCAGGCGGGTGATTTCGGCGAGGATCAGGTCGATCTCGTCACGCAGCCACAGGCGGATGTCGGTCGCGACCTGGTCGTTGCGGCTGCGGCCGGTGTGCAGTTTTTTGCCGGTGATGCCGATGCGGTCGGTCAGGCGGGCTTCGATGTTCATGTGCACGTCTTCGAGGTCGACGCGCCAGTCGAACTGGCCGGCCTCGATTTCGCCCTGAATGGTCTTCAGGCCATCAATGATGCTGTCGCGCTCGGCATCAGTCAGCACGCCGACCTTGGCCAGCATGGTGGCGTGGGCGATCGAGCCCATGATGTCGTGGCGATACAGGCGCTGGTCGAAAGTGACGGAGGCGGTGAAGCGGGCGACGAAGGCGTCGACGGGTTCACTGAAGCGGCCGCCCCAGGACTGATTGGTCTTGTCAGTGCTCATGAATTCGCTCGTATCGGCTTGAAGAAAAGTGGCGTGAAACGCTGGCGCGGATAATAACAGGGTTGCCAATCCTGTCGCTGACACTGGTCGATACGTTTTTTTCTCATTGCGTCAGCCATAGTGGCCGCTGGTGCCGGGGGATTTGCGCAAGGATATTTTTCGATTGAGCAATATCGGCCCGGCGAGCGTCTACAGTTGGACATAAGGGTCGGTGAGCGCGGATTGTGCAAAGGTCCTGTCGCCGACTATAAGAAGTGGGGGTGGGTTATGTCCTTGGACAAAACCCGTGAGAAACGCGGGAAACAGCGGGCTTCGAGCAGTACGACCCGGACACTGGCAAATATTGCTGGCCGACGTACGGCACTTTTTGGCGCTCGGGCTAGTCTTAGCGTGGATCGCGGTGACGGACGTCACTCCACCTGTCTACGCTATCCTTGTGCGAGACTCACGCAGGAATCCAGCGCAATATGAATGTCCTGATCGTTGATGACGAACCACTGGCTCGCGAGCGCCTCAGCCGAATGGTGAGTGAGCTCGAGGGTTACACAGTCCTGGAGCCCAGCGCCACGAATGGCGAGGAGGCGTTGGCGCTGATCGACAGCCACAAGCCGGATATCGTGCTGCTCGATATCCGCATGCCTGGCCTGGATGGCCTGCAGGTCGCTGCCCGTCTGTGCGAACGAGAAACGCCGCCCGCCGTGGTGTTTTGCACCAGCCCCGATGAATTTGCCGTGGAAGCCCTGCAGGCCAGCGCCGTGGGCTATGTGGTGAAACCCGTGCGAACCGAACATCTGCATGACGCCCTGAAACGGGCTGAACGTCCCAACCGGGCCCAGCTCTCGGCCCTGACCCGTCCCGCTGCCGAAAGCGGCAACGGCCCGCGCAGTCACATCAGCGCCCGTACTCGCAAAGGGATTGAACTGATCCCGCTCGATCAGGTGGTCTACTTCATTGCCGACCACAAATACGTGACCCTGCGTCACGAGGCCGGCGAAGTGTTGCTGGACGAACCACTCAAGGCGCTCGAAGACGAATTCGGTGAGCGCTTCGTGCGTATCCACCGCAACGCACTGGTCGCCCGCGACCGCATCGAACGGCTGCAACGTACGCCGCTGGGGCATTTCCAGCTGTACCTCAAAGGCCTCAACGGTGATGCGCTGATCGTCAGCCGTCGGCACGTGGCCGGTGTGCGCAAGATGATGCAGGGCCTGTAACCCGATCGTTTCGGCAGGTTTCTGCTTTTCTTCACCGGGCATCGCAGGCCAGGGAGGCCACGTCGTTTCTGATTCAGGTCAAAGTGGATTTGGCTGAGCTGTTATTATCCGCCGTATCTATTCAGTACGGATTGATCCATGTCCTCTCGCGAAATCCGCATCGCCACCCGTAAAAGTGCGCTGGCCCTCTGGCAGGCCGAATACGTCAAAGCCCGTCTGGAGGCGGCCCATCCGGGCCTGCTGGTGACGCTGGTGCCCATGGTCAGTCGCGGCGACAAGCTGCTCGACTCGCCACTGTCGAAAATCGGCGGCAAAGGCCTGTTCGTCAAGGAACTGGAAACCGCGCTGCTGGAAAACGAAGCCGACATCGCCGTGCACTCGATGAAAGACGTGCCGATGGACTTCCCCGAAGGTCTGGGCCTGTTCTGCATCTGCGAACGTGAAGACCCGCGCGATGCCTTCGTATCCAATACCTTTCAAAGCCTCGATGCGCTGCCTGCCGGCGCCATCGTCGGCACCTCCAGCCTGCGTCGTCAGGCCCAGTTGCTGACGCGCCGCCCGGATCTCGAAATCCGCTTCCTGCGCGGTAACGTCAACACGCGCCTGGCCAAGCTCGATGCCGGTGAGTACGACGCGATCATCCTCGCGGCGGCCGGCCTGATCCGCCTCGGTTTCGAAGACCGCATCACCTCTGCCATTAGCGTCGACGACAGCCTGCCGGCCGGTGGCCAGGGCGCCGTCGGCATCGAATGCCGCAGCGCCGACACTGAAATTCATGCCCTGTTGGCACCGCTGCATCACGCCGATACGGCTGCGCGGGTCAGCGCTGAACGCGCCCTCAACAAACATCTGAATGGCGGCTGCCAGGTGCCGATCGCCTGCTACGCCGTGCTCGAGGGTGAGCAGTTGTGGCTGCGTGGTCTGGTCGGCGAGCCGAGCGGTGGCAAGCTGCTCAGCGCCGAAGCGCGGGCGCCGCGTGCCGATGCCGAGGCGCTGGGGGTGAAGGTCGCTGAGGACTTGCTCGGCCAGGGTGCCGACGACATCCTCAAAGCGGTGTATGGCGAGGCAGGTCACGAGTGACCGGTTGGCGACTGCTGCTGACGCGCCCCGCCGAAGATTGCGCGGCGCTCGCCGAGACGTTAGCAGGGCAGGGGGTTTTCAGCAGTTGCCTGCCGCTTCTGGACATCGTGCCGCTGCCGGTCTCTGACAAAATCCGTCAGGCGATTGCGCAGCTGTCGGGCTGCAGCGCGGTGATCGTGGTCAGCAAACCGGCAGCGCGCATTGCGGTCGACCTGCTCGATGCCGGTGGCCCGCCCATGTTGGCGATGCCGTGGTTCAGCGTTGGCGCGGCGACCGCGCAGATTCTGCGCGACCGTGGCCTGGACGTGCACTGCCCGGACACTGGTGATGACAGCGAAGCGTTGCTGCAGTTGTCGCGTCTGCGCGAGGCGGTCAGCCAGTCCGGTGCGCGAGTGCTGATCCTGCGCGGCGAGGGCGGCCGCGAGTTGCTCGCCGAGCGTTTGCGCACGCTTGGTGCTAGTGTCGAGTATCTGGAATTGTATCGTCGTGAGCTGCCAGCCTATGCCGCGCAAGAATTGCCGCGGCGGATTGAAGCGGAACGCTTGAACGGGCTGGTGGTCAGCAGTGGACAGGGTTTCGAGCACCTGCGCCAGATGGCCGGCGATGCCTGGCCGGCGATAGCGCAGTTGCCGTTGTTTGTTCCAAGCCCAAGAGTCGCCGAGCTGGCACGTGCCGCCGGGGCCCAAACAGTTGTGGATTGCCGTGGCGCGAGTGCCGCGGCTTTGCTGACGGCGTTACGGGAGCATCCCGTGCCCGTTCTCTAATGCAAAGGATGGATACGTGAGCGAAACAGCCTTGCCTAAAGATGATGTCCAGCCTGTGATCGAGACTCAGGTTGAAACGCCACCGCCGGCCACCGAGCCGCGCCGAGGCAATGGATTGGCGATCGTCGCCTTGTTGCTCGGCGCCGCCGGCGTCGCGATTGGTGGCTGGGGTGTCTGGCAGGTACGTCACCTGCAGACCAACACGCAACAACAGTCGGGCCAGGTGCAGGCGTTGAACGATCAGGCACAGAGCCTGAAACTCAACGAACAGCGCCTGACCGAACGCCTCGCGCAGTTGCCGGGTGCCGATGAACTGGCTGATCGACAGCGTCTGGTGACTCAACTGCAGGGTGATCAACAGCGCCTCAATCAGCGTCTGGAAACGGTCCTTGGCGCCAGTCGCAAGGATTGGCGCCTGGCTGAGGCCGAGCACTTGCTGCGTCTGGCCAGCCTGCGTCTGTCGGCGTTGCAGGACATCAGCAGCGCACAGGCATTGGTCCAGGGCGCCGATGAAATCCTGCGTGAGCAGAACGACCCCGGATCGTTCGCCGCCCGTGAGCAAGTGGCGAAAACCCTCGTCGCCCTGCGCAGCACCGAGCAGCCGGATCGCACCGGATTGTTTCTGCGTATTGGTGCCCTGCGCGATCAGGTCATCAGCCTCACCGAGCTGGCGCCGGAGTACAAGGATCGCGGCGAGTCGCTGCTGGGCCTGACGTCCGATGGTGACGGCGCCAGTCGCTGGGCGCAGTGGTGGGATCAGATCTCGCGCTACATCCGCATTGATTTCAACGCCGACAAGAATGTGAAGCCATTGCTGGCCGGTCAGAGCCTGAGCCAGGTCCGCCTGGCCCTGAGCCTGGCGCTGGAGCAGGCGCAGTGGGCCGCGCTCAATGGTCAGGCGCCGGTTTACACCCAGGCGCTGGCCGAGGCGCGTGACGTGCTCAAGGGCAATTTCAACCCGGACAATCCGCAGAGCAAAGTGATGCTCGAACAGGTCGCCGAGCTGAGCAAGGCACCGGTCACGGTCGCCACGCCGGATCTGGCCGGCACGTTGAGTGCGGTTCAGGCTTATCTTGAGCGGCGTAACGTCAACGCCGAAGAGTCGGTGAAACCCTTCGCCAAACCTGCTGCCAGCACTGCGCAGGAGGCCACGCCATGAAACGCCTGTATGTGATCGTGTTTCTGGTGATCGCCGCGACGGCGGCGTTGGGGCTGGCGATTGCCGAGCATTCCGGTTACGTGCTGGTCGCCTACAAGAGCTTCCGCTATGAGTCGAGCCTGTGGGCGACTCTTGCGGTGATCGCAGTGTTGTGGCTGGTGATCTGGGGGATCAAGGCACTGGTTGAACTGGTCATGACCTCCAGCGGCGTGGTCAACCCGTGGTCGCGACGCAACCGCAGCCGTCGCGTGCAAGTGGCGATCGAACATGGTCAGCTGGATCTGGCGGAAGGTCGCTGGGCCAGCGCGCAGCGTCATCTTTACCGCGCCGCCGAAGCTGAACGCCAACCGTTGCTGTACTACCTCGGCGCGGCCCGGGCGGCCAACGAGCAAGGCCATTACGAGGAGTGCGATCGCTTGCTGGAACGGGCGCTCGAACGCCAACCTCAGGCTGAGTTGGCGATTGCCTTGAGCCATGCACAGTTGCAGACCGATCGCGGCGATACCGAGGGCGCCCTGGTGACCCTGCAAGCGATGCACGAACGTCATCCACGCAATGCGCAGACGTTGCGGCAATTGCAGCGTCTGTATCAGCAACGTGGCGAATGGTCGGCGGTGATTCGTCTGTTGCCGGAGCTGCGCAAGGACAAAGTCCTGCCGCCGTCCGAACTGGCTGAGCTGGAACGACGCGCCTGGGGCGAAAACCTGTCGCTGGCGGCGCACCGTGACGAGGACGGCAGCGTGGGCCGGCAGTCGCTGCAGCGGGCCTGGGAACAGCTCACCTCGGCCCAGCGTCAGGAGCCGCCGCTGGTGCTGGCGTACGCCGAGCAGTTGCGTCAGTTGGGGGCTCAGGTCGAGGCTGAAGAAGTCCTGCGCACGGCGCTGAAGCGCAAGTACGACAGCCATCTCGCCCGGCTTTATGGTCTGGTGCGCGGCAGTGATCCTGCGCGCCAGCTGCAAACCGCCGAAGGCTGGCTCAAGGAGCATCCGGGCGACCCGAGCCTGCTGCTGACTCTGGGACGTCTCTGCCTGCAAACCAGTCTGTGGGGCAAGGCCCGGGATTATCTGGAAAGCAGCCTGCGCGTGCAGCGCAATCCGGAAACCTGTGCCGAGCTGGCCCGCCTGCTTGCGCAACTGGGCGATACCGAGCGCAGCAATCAGTTGTTTCAGGAAGGGCTTGGTCTGTTGGATGAGCGCTTGCTGGCCGCGCCGTTGCCGGCTCCGGTGCATGCCTGAAGACACGAGGGAGGCCTCTCCCTCGTTGACCGTTTACGACCGAAATTCAACTTCAGTCAGCGCCCTGGATAAAGTCCTACAGAGGGCTTCATCCTTTCCTCTTGAACCTGTCGGGTTTTCCCTACACCTCTGGTGAACTGTCGTCAGGACCTCGTCTTGAAAGGCTGACACGCTTTCCTCTACCGTTACAGCCTGTCTCCACTGTTACGGAAAAGCCATGTCGTTGGCCTGCTCACGCTCCTTGTTTTTCATGGCTTTCACTGCGGGGGCCTTTGCTCTGGGAGCTTCCTATTATCTTGAATACGCGGTCGGTCTGGCGCCGTGCAGTCTATGTCTGGTGCAGCGGTTGTTTCTTACGCTGCTGTGCGTGTGCTGCGGTCTGGCGGCGGTGCATGGCCCCAGGCGTGTTGGCTTGTGGCTTTACTGGCTGCTGGTGCTGTGCGCGAGTCTGGGCGGCACCACGGCGGCCTGGCGCCAGGTGCTGATACAAAGCGATCCGGTGCTGCAACTGGACAATTGTGCACCGGCGGCCGAGACGCTGTTCAGTGGACTGTCGTGGATCTGCGCATTGCAACGAATGTTTAACGGCGGTACTGATTGCGCGGAAATTTCCTGGACGCTGTTCGATCTGAGTCTTCCGGAATGGAGTCTGTTGTTCTTTGTCGCGGTGTCGATTCTTGCGGTCTATCAAATGTTACGGCTGGTCTGGGGCGCTCTGCAGCGACCGCTCAGCGGCGAAGCGTCGCACCGGGGGGGGCTGCGGGATTAAACACTTGTATGAACTTTATCTCCTGCGTACCTTGAAGCCATAGGCGTGCGGGCATAATCTGGCCCGCACGTGTCATTGGATTTATGTTGCTCGATGACGCTCTGCCCGGCCGTCCCCCAAGCCAAAACCAAAAGCGGGGCGCGGGTGTAGAGCAGCATGACCCACAAGGGAAGAGAGATTGCCATGCTCGAAAGTTGTCAGAATGCTCAGGAACGTTGGGGTGGAGTTCATCTGCTGATCGACCGCTGGTTGCAGGAGCGTGAGGAGCTGATTGGCGCCTACGACAAACTCGGCGCGCAGCCTGAGTCGTTGTCCGAGAGCCGTAAGCCTTTGCAGGAATTCTGCGGCGTGCTGGTTGATTACGTGTCGGCCGGGCATTTCGAAATCTATGAACAGCTGACGGGCGAAGCCAAGGCGTTCAACGACAAGCGTGGCCTGGAACTCGCCGAGACGATCTACCCGCGTATCGACGTCATCACCGAGAAGCTGCTCGCGTTCAATGATCTGTGCGATGCCGGCAAATGCGTTGCCGAGAAATTCAAGGAGCTCGGTGGCCTGCTCCACGAACGCTTCGAACTCGAAGACTGCCTGATTGAAGTGCTGCATACGGCACACAAGGAAGAGGATCCGGTTCAGGCCTGATCCGAACCCTGATCAAAAAAACGGTGCGCCCCAAGCGCACCGTTTTTTATTGCCTGATCAACTGGTCGCGCCGCGTAATTCCACTTCAAACACCAGTGGTGTAAACGGTGCGATCAAGTCGCCGGCGCCATCAGCGCCATAGGCCTGATCCGATGGAATCACCAGTCGCCATTTCGCCCCTACCGGCATGTTCTGCAACGCGGTGCGCCAACCGGCAATCACGCTGTCGAGGTTGAACCATTGCGGTTGAGTGTTCTGATCGAACACGGTGCCGTCCGGCAGTCGACCGACATACAGCACCTGCACTTTTCCATCGGGGCCGGCCTTGGCGCCAGTGCCCGGCGTCAGCTCGGTGAGCAGGATGCCGTCAGCCAGTTCCTTCACACCCGGTTTGGCTTTTTCAGTGGTGAGGAAACGCTGCTCGTTTTCCATCGCGACGTCGCTGGAGTTCTGTGAAGCGTGCTCGGCGTTTTGCGATTCATGATCGGCAAGGATCTGTTCGATGCGCGCTTCGCTCAGCGCCAGCGGCTTGCCTTGATAAGCCTGCTGCAAGCCTTCGACCAGTGCCTGAATCTGCAGTTGCGGGACTTCCTGGCGTAGCCGTTCACCGAGGCTGGCACCCAGGCTGTAAGCCAGATCGTGAGCGTCATTCGCGGTGGTTTTTTCGTCAGCGTGGACTGCGGAAAAAACCAGGCAGAGGGATAAAAAAAAGTAGCGCGACATGGGCACTCTCCGTCCTGAGATGCGGTGGATTATGCCAGCGCAAACGACTGCAACGGTGAACTGCTTTTGCCTTTGCGCAGAACATTTTCGCTTCGGTGCAACGCAACGCAAACGATACTGTCAAGATGCCCTAGCGGCGGTAACTGCAGAGGTCTAGTATGAGCCGCACCCACGTCAGCCAGGAGGTAAACCATGTCGGCCACCAAGAAGCCTGTAAATACTCCGTTGCACTTACTCCAACAACTCTCGGGCAGCCTGCTCGAGCATCTGGAAAACGCTTGCTCCCAAGCCTTGGCTGATGCTGAAAAACTGCTCGCCAAACTGGAAAAGCAACGCGGCAAGGCGCAAGAAAAACTGCACAAATCCCGCACCAAATTGCAGGACGCAGCCACTGCCGGTAAAGCCAAGGCACAGAACAAAGCCAAGGCTGCGGTGAAAGAACTGGAAGACCTGCTCGATGCTTTAAAAGAGCGTCAGTCCGACACTCGCAGCTACATTCTGCAACTCAAGCGCGATGCTCAGGAAAGCCTGAAACTGGCCCAGGGTGTGGGTCGCGTCCAGGAGGCAGTGGGTAAAGTGCTGACTTCCCGTGCAACCAAACCCGCAGCAGCACCGGCGAAGAAAGCCGCAGCCAAACCTGCTGCAGCTAAACCTGCTGCAACCAAGGCGCCAGCGAAAACGGCTGCTGCCAAACCGGCGGCTAAAGTTGCTGCAAAAGCACCCGTGAAAGCGGCTGCCAAACCTGCTGTGAAAAAACCGGCTGCGGCCAGCGCTGCGAAGCCGGCTGCTAAAACCACCGCTGCAAAACCAGCTGCCGCTAAACCGGCTGCTGCCAAACCAGCCGCTGCCAAAGCCGCTCCGGCGAAAACCGCCGCTGCCAAACCGGCTGCCAAAACCGCTGCGGCAAAACCGGCTGCCAAGCCTGCCGCCAAAACTGCAGCCGCCCGTCCTGCTGCCAAAGCCGCCGCGAAACCGGCCGCGAAGCCTGCGGCAAAACCCGCTGTGAAGGCCGCTGCCAAACCAGCAGCCAAACCAGCAGCCAAGCCAACTGCTGCAGCCAAACCGGCAGCGACTGCCGCCAAGCCTGCTGCGGCTAAACCTGCTGCCAAGCCGGCCGCAAAACCAGCCGCAAAACCAGCCGTGAAAAAACCAGCTGCTGCCAAACCAGCTGCCGCCAAACCGGCCACGGCTCCAGCAGCCAAGCCTGCCGCACCGGCAACCTCGCCAGCGACCGCTGCGCCGGCCGCTACTGCCTCGACCACCACGACTGCGCCAACGCCGGCCGCTGCGTCGAGCGTCACCAGCAACCCAACCAGCGCTTCCTAAGCGTGGGTGACCGCGTCGCGCAGCACTCGCAGCGCGTCGCGGTTCGGGCTGGCGCCCATCAGGCTTTCCAGCCACTCATTCGACGCTGATAGTGCCTGCGGCCAGTTCTGAGTCACCTGCTCCAGCTGCCACAACAGATGCCGTTCGGCCTCCAGTTCCAGCGCCTTCATCTGTTCGCGCAACCCCTTGAGCACCGGATCTTCCGCCGCCAGGGTTTTCCATTGCATGCGTAATGCCCGCAGCGGTTGCACCACCTCGATATCCCAGGGACCCACCAGCATTTGCAGTTGCTGCACGCGTTGTTCGTTGCAGGCAATTGCGCGTTGTTCCAGCCACAAACCGCACAGCAGCAGGCAGACATTGGCCCCCGTCGATTGCAATTGCAGGCAAGCGTCTTCCACACCCGGGCGGGCGTAGGTGGCAAGGGAAAAGCTCCACAGGTCAGAGGACATCGTGCTACTCGCGCCAGTTGTGAGCGAAGCTGGTAGACTCCGCCGCCATTATGATCCGACTTCAGAACCTGACTTTACAGCGTGGCCCGCAACGTCTGCTAGAAGACGCCGAGCTGACCCTGCACGCCGGCCACAAAGCCGGCCTCATCGGTGCCAACGGCGCCGGCAAATCCAGCCTGTTCGCCTTGTTGCGCGGCGAGTTGCACCCGGACTCGGGCGATTGCCTGCTGCCGGCCGACTGGCGGATCGCGCACATGCGCCAGGAGGTCGACACCCTCGAGCGTCTGGCGGTCGACTATGTGCTCGATGGCGACCTGCGTCTACGCGAAGTGCAGCGTGACCTTGCCGTGGCCGAAGAGGCCCACGACGGCACCGCTCTGGCGCGTCTGCACGCCGAACTCGACAGCGCCGACGGTTATACCGCTGACGCACGCGCTCGCAAGTTGCTGGCCGGGCTCGGCTTCACCAACGAGCAGATGGATCGCCAGGTCGGCGATTTCTCCGGTGGCTGGCGGATGCGTCTGAACCTGGCGCAGGCGCTGATGTGCCCGTCGGACCTGTTGCTGCTCGACGAACCGACCAACCACCTGGACCTCGACGCGATCATCTGGCTCGAAGAGTGGCTGAAAAGCTACCCGGGCACCTTGTTGCTGATTTCCCACGACCGCGACTTCCTCGACGAAGTGGTCGATCACGTGGCTCACGTCGATCAACGCAAACTGACCTTGTACCGTGGCGGCTACACCGCGTTCGAACGTGCGCGTGCCGAGCGTCTGGCCCAGCAGCAACAGGCCTACGAGAAGCAGCAGGCGCAACGTGCGCACATGGAAAGCTACATCGCCCGCTTCAAGGCCCAGGCCACCAAGGCCCGTCAGGCGCAGAGCCGGATCAAGGCACTGGAGCGCATGGAAGAACTGTCGGCGGCCCACGTCGATTCGCCGTTCGATTTCGTTTTCCGCGAGTCGACCAAGATCTCCAGCCCGCTGATCGACCTGTCCGATGCACGTCTGGGCTACGGCGACAAAACCATCCTCGAGAAGGTCAAGCTGCAACTGACCCCGGGGGCGCGGATCGGCCTGCTCGGGCCGAACGGCGCGGGTAAATCGACTCTGATCAAGAACCTTGCCGGTGAGCTCGAGCCGCTGGCCGGGCGCCTGACCCGTGGCGAAAACACCGTGGTCGGCTACTTTGCCCAGCATCAGCTCGACTCGCTCGACGCCAAGGCCAGCCCGCTGCTGCACCTGCAGCGTCTGGCGCCGACCGAGCGCGAGCAGACCCTGCGCGACTTCCTCGGCGGTTTCGACTTCCGTGGCGCGCGCATCGACGAACCCGTACTGAATTTCTCCGGTGGCGAAAAGGCGCGTCTGGCCCTGGCGTTGATCGCCTGGGAGCGACCGAACCTGTTGCTGCTCGACGAACCGACCAACCACCTGGACCTGGAAATGCGCCTGGCGCTGACCATGGCGCTGCAGGAATTCAGCGGCGCGGTGCTGGTGGTGTCTCACGATCGCCACTTGCTCAAGAGCACTACCGACAATTTCTACCTGGTCGCTGACGGCAAGGTCGAAGAGTTCGATGGTGACCTCGAAGATTATGCCCGCTGGCTGGTGGAATACCGTCAGCGCAACGCGCCGGTCAGCAACACCCCGGTCAACCCGGACAAGACCGACAAGAAGGCCCAGCGTCAGGCCGCGGCGGCGTTGCGTCAGCAACTGGCACCGCACAAGCGTGAAGCCGACAAGCTCGAAGCCGAGCTGGGCAAACTTCACGAGAAACTCGCCAAGGTCGACGCCAGCCTCGGCGACAGCGACATCTACGAGCCGGCGCGCAAGAACGAATTGCGTGATCTGCTGGCCGAACAAGCCAAGCTGAAAGTGCGCGAAGCCGAGCTGGAAGAGGCCTGGATGGAAGCGCTCGAGACGCTGGAAAGCATGCAGGCGGAGCTGGAGGCGCTGTCCTGATGGAAGCGTTCAAACTGCCGCTGCCGGCGGAGTGGGTCGAGCCGGTCTGGTTTGGCGTGCAGATTCTGCTGATCCTGCTGGCCGGTTATCTGGCCCAGCGCTTCGTCGCCAAAGGCCTGACCCGACTGGGTGAGCGCTATCCGTTCCCGCCGCAGTTGCTGATGCCGCTGCGTGGCGCGCTGCGCTGGTTGATCATGGGCAGCGCGCTGATTTTCGTGCTGGAACGCCTCGGGGTGTCGGCCACCGTGTTGTGGACGGCCCTGTCGGGTTTCGTCGCGGTGGCGGCGGTGGCGTTCTTCGCGATGTGGAGTGTGCTGTCGAACCTGCTGTGCGCGATCCTGATCTTCACCGTCGGGCCGTTTCGCCTGGGCGATGTGGTCGAGCTGGTCGACACCACTGACAAGCCTGGCGTCAAAGGCCGGGTGGTGGCGATCAATCTGCTTTACACCACGTTGATCGAGGCTGAAGAACTGGGCACCGGTAGTGCGATGGTGCAGGTGCCGAACAGCCTGTTCTTTCAGCGTTCGGTGCGGCGCTGGCGCGGCAGCGATGTGTTTCCTTCCAGCGGTTTCGAAAAATAGATTCCCCGGACATCTGATCTGACGCCTTTGCGAGCAAGCCCGCTCCCACCGTAAAAATCGGTAGTCATCCGCCCCAAACCGCATTAGCTTTGACGTTTGTCACGAGCATGAGTCGAGGTGTGCGATGGAGCTACAAACATGGCTGGCGTTTTTCGCCGCCTGCTGGGTGATCAGCCTTTCCCCGGGTGCGGGCGCCATTGCGTCGATGTCCAGCGGTTTGCAATACGGTTTCTGGCGCGGCTACTGGAACGCCCTCGGCCTGCAAATCGGCCTGGCTGTGCAGATTGCGATTGTCGGCGCCGGTGTCGGTGCGATCCTCACTGCCTCGGCCACCGCGTTCCATGCGATCAAATGGTTCGGTGTGGCGTATCTGGTTTATCTGGCTATCAAGCAATGGCGTGCGCTGCCCATGGACATGAGCGATGACGCGGCGGTGCGGCCGATCGGCCGGCCACTGGCGTTGGTGTTCCGCGGGTTTCTGGTGAACATCAGCAATCCCAAGGCCCTGGTATTCATGCTGGCGGTGCTGCCGCAGTTCATCAATCCCCATGCGCCGTTGCTGATTCAGTATGTGGTGATTGGTGTGACGATGATCTTTGTCGACCTGATTGTCATGGCCGGTTACACCGGGCTGGCGTCGAAGGTGCTGCGCCTGTTGCGTACACCGCAGCAGCAGAAGCGCATGAACCGCACGTTTGCCGGGCTGTTCATCGGTGCAGCGGCGTTTATGGCAACGTTGCGCAAAGCGGCGGCGTAAACCTTCCAGGCAGAAAAAAGGCGACCTCGTGAGGTCGCCTTTTTCATTTCTACCGAGACATCGGGGCAAGCGAGCTTTTGTGGCGAGGGGATTTATCCCCGTTGGACTGCGCAGCAGTCCCCATCTTCTTGAATCAAGAGCGAGGGCCGCTTCGCGACCCAACGGGGATAAATCCCCTCGCCACAGAGTTCCTCGCCACAAAGGCCTCAGAACCGGTTCAGTGCAAAATCACCGGCGCGGTATCACGCGGCAGATTGTTGCGCTGTGGTGCTTCGCGCGGCTGCTCGTAGCCGCCACCACCGAGCTGCATGCTCAGTTGCCCGGCCACGTCTTCCCCCAGCGCTTTCGACACCTCACGCACCACCCGAGGGCGGTTCAGCGAGATCTTGATGTCGCGGCCGTTCACCAGTTTGGTGTCCTGCGCTTCACCCATCGCCGTGAAGGCCGAGGTGATCTCGTAGGTCTTGGTGTTGATCAGGCTGAAATCCGCCACCAGCGTCAGGCCCAGCACCGCCGAATAGCTGTCGGTGTGCGCCAGCTCGTTCATGTCCTGGGTGAAGTCGATGTCCGACACGGTGCCGAACAGCACATAGTCGGCACCCTTGAAGTTGCCGGCCTTGATGCGCTTGATCACGTCGTAGATGTCACCCTTGGACGACGCGGTGTACGGCGTGCCCTGCACCAGCTGGAACATGCCGGTGCGCAGGATTTCACCCTTGATGTCGCCGGTGAATTTACGCAGTTCACCCTGTTCGATGTAGCTGGTGGTCGCTTCCAGCTCGTTGTAGTTCGAAGAACCACTGGAGCTGTAATAACCCTCGCGGTAATTGCTCTGCGCTGAAACGATGTGGATGTATTGCTCCACGCGCTCCTGATACGCCAGATCCGTCACCGCGACTTTCGGGGCCGCTTGCACGCTGAACGCGCAAGCCAGGGCCATCATGCCAATCCATGTGCGCATTGATTAACGCTCCGTGGTTTTGCGGATCTCTTTTTCGTCCATCCACTCGGCCAGACCGCTTTCGACGTCGATCAGTTGCAGGCTGAATTTGTAGAAGACGTCCTTGTAGTCGCTGCTGCGCTTGACGATCGAGCTGATCGAACCTTCGATGCGGTACTTGGCGGCAACCATGTTGCCAGTCTTGGCCACGGTGCTTTTCTTGTACAGGCCACTCTGGTTTTGCAGCTTGAGCTGGTCAACCTGGCTCTGCATGGCGTTGTTGTCGCTGGCGAAACGGGCCACGCCGGTTTTCATCAACTGGGTCTTGATGCTGGTGGTGATCTCACGCGTGTCGATGTACTCGCTGGTCTTGTTCTTCACGTCGTAGACCTGAACCACCGGGCGACCCTGCAGGATGCCGGACTGGGCCAGGGAACGGGTCATCGACTCGGCAATCATTTGCAGGTCGGTCGAACCGAATTCGTTGGTCACGGTTTCAACCGCTTTGGTGTCGCCGTAGCTGATGTTCTTGCTGCCCAGGGTCGGCGAAGTGTTGGCGCAACCGGAGGCCAGCAGGGCGAGGACGGCGATGCAGGAAAAGCGTGCAAACATGGGAATGCTCTCTCAAACAGAAATAGGGTGGCGGACTTAAGGCGTCTTGAGTTCCAGACGGAAATCCACGGCTTTCGGCGTCGGCGCGATGCCCTGGATGAAGCTGGTCTGGGCGCCGTACATCATCTGGCTTTTCCAGACTTCTTCCTCGGCGATCGGGAAGCCTTCCGCGCCAAGCCAGGCGAAGCGGTAGTAGAAAATCTTGTTGCTGTTGAGCGTGTTGCTCAACTGCACATTGACGGTCATGAAGCCGTTTTCGCGGGCGACGCGCATGGCGCCGACGACGATGTGTTTCTGCGGCCCCATGGCCACGACTTTGCTCGCGGCGCTGCCCGGCTCTGGCGGTGGCGGGGTGGCGCAGCCGCTCGCCAGGACGGCGAGGGCGGCAACGGCGATGAGTTTGAAGCGCATGCAAAGACTCCGTTCTTAAGGTTGTTTGAGGCTGGCGACGTTGGTCGCGCCGGCGCTCGGGATCACGTGGGCGGCGATGCCACCGGCGAATACTTGATTGCCCACGGCGCGCAGGCTGATCACCTGATAACGCTGGTCGACGGTGACCTTGACCACCGAACCGCCCACGGCGCTCGGCAGGCTGACCTGGTGCTCGCCTTTCTTCAAGCGCAGACGCACCACCTGGGTGTTGTCCGGCAGGGTGCGCCACGTACGGGTATCGGCACCTTCCAGCACAGCTGAAGAGATACCCACGGCCAGACCCGCGAGCGGGTTGGTTTCGTTGATCTTCTTCTGCGCCACACCTTTGGTGATTGCGCGCACGGTGGTGCGCACGATGATCCCCGGCATGTCATCGCGCAGGGCGCGGCGGGACATGGCGGTGGTGCTGTTGAGGGCGGTCAGGTTGACTTGCTGGCCATCGACGCCGATCTGCGCGAACGGCGCAGTGGAGGTGTCAGGCTTGATGATCGGGAACGACAGCGGAGTGATCACCACGTTGTTGGAAATCGGCAATGGCAGCGGCACGCGGATCGAGTCGCGCGACGGCGCCAGGCCGCTTTGCACCACGATCAGGATGTCGCTGTCGTCAGACTTCGACGGCTTGTCGAGGTTGACCAGTGCCTGTTCCAGCAACGGTGTGTTCGGCCGCAGTTCGGCCGCTTTGCGATAGCCCGGTGCAGCCAGATCTTTTTCACCCAGGGCTTCGTAGACGAAACCGGCCAGGTAATGGCTGAACGCACTCTGGTAGCTGTTTTTCAGGCTGACCACTTCCGGCGCATCGAGGCTGGCGACCGGATAACCCTGCAGATCCTTGTACTGGGTCTTGATCCCTTCTTTCTCGGCCTCTTCTTCGCTTTTCAGGTATTCCTTGTCGCGCAGGTCGGCGATCACCGCTTCACGTTCGTGGGTCTTCTTGATCGCGGTGCGGGCGCCGTCGAAATCGTTGACTGCCAGCAGGTTGAGGGCCATCTGCGTGGTCAGCATGACTTTTTCGTAGTCGTAGCCCTCGTAGCGACGCACCTTGTCGTTGACGATGAAGCTGCCGAACTGGGCCAGGTATTTGGCGCTGTCGAGCTTGACCGCATCTTCCCACTGCCCGACCACCTGATCGGCGCTGGTCCAGGCGTTCTGGCTGCCGGACAGGTCGCCTTTGGCGCGCAGCAATTCACCTTTCTCGAAGTAATAGAGCAGGTCCTTGTCAGGGCCGGTGTTGTTCTTTTCCAGCAGGGTCAGGGCGGCATCGACGTTGCCGCTGGCCAGTTGCTGGTTGGTCTGGGCCAGTTCCGAGTCGTAGTTGCGAAACGCTGAACAGCCGGATAGCAGGGTGATGGCGCTGAGCGCGATCAGAGTGGGGGCGCGGAATGCCATGGGGGTACTTCTTCCCTGGAGTAAATGCAGCCGCGAATGCTGGTCGGGCTGAGGTGACCCATCGACAGTGGCGCTGGCCTCCTGCCAATTCCTCATAACAAGAGGAGCTTTAATGCCTCATCGCAATAACGAAGGCGCGGCATTATAGGCGGGCGGTGCTGGCTATGTAATAGCTTTTTAATCGCACTTGTTAGTTTGGTGCCATCATTCTAAGCATTATCAATCGTCCTGCGTTCATGGCGTTTCAGGCAGGACCAGTGCGGAACCCACGAAATAGTTTTTGCCCATGAATACCCGCAGATTGAACACTTGATGGTTCTGGTCGACGCGTACCGTGAACCCGTCTTCTGCGCGAAAATACGGAAAGCGCACGCGGTGCAGGCCTTTTTTCAGGCGCAGACGGGCGACCAGGGTTTTATCCGGCAGTGTGCGCCAGGTTCGTGTGTCAGCTTCCTCGAAAGGATCGTGATCGGTCACCACCAGCGAAGCCTTGGCCGGATCGCGTTCGTTCTTTTGCGCCTGGCTGATGGCGGCCATGTTGGCGCGGAACATGGCGCGGGAAATGATCGCCGGCATGTCATCGCGCAAGGTGCGCATGGCCATGTCCGTGACGCTGTTGATCATCGTCAGCGGGTATTGTTTACCATCGACGAGCACGCTTGGAACCGGAGGTGTGAGCGTGTCGGGCACCATCACCGGGAACGAAATCGGGGCGACAATCGTCAGGTTTTCGTTCAGACGCACCGGGATCGGCACTTGCACCGAACTGCGTGCCGGGGCGAAGCCGGCCTGGACCACGATTAGAATCTCGCTTTCATCGGCTGCCGGCCCGGGTTTGTCCAGATTGCGCAGAGCGTTTTCGAGAAACCGCAGGCCCGGGCGCAATTCGATCGCTTGTCGATAGCCGGGTGCCGCGAGCGTACGCTCGCCCAAGGCTTCATAGGTGAAGCCAGCCAGATAATGACTGAACGCACTCTGGTAGCCATTCTTCAGCGCGATGACTTGCGGAGCGTCGAGGATGGTCACCGGATAGCCTTGCAAGTCTTTGTAATGCAGCGTGATCCCTTGGCTTTTGGCTTGCTCTTCAGCTTCTTCGTATTGCCTTTCGCGCTGGCGGGCGATCAGGGTTTCGCGCTCGTGGGTTTTCTTGATGTCAGCCCGGGCACCGTCGAAATCGTTTTCCGCCAGTTGGTTGAGCGCCATCTCGGTGGTCAGCATGACTTTTTCGTAGTCGTAGCCCTCGTAGCGCAGCAGCTTGTCGTTGACCAGCATCGTGCCCATTTCGTTGCCGAAGCGGGTCAGCAGTTTGATTGGGGCTGAGGGGGTGGTCTCTTCACGCTGGAAAATCATCCGGTCGGCACTGCGCCAGGCTTCCTGGCTTTTTGGCAGGTTGGTGCCGGCGCTGAGAATCGCGCCGCGTTCCAGGTAATACAGCAGATCCTTGTCTTCCCAAGGATTGTGCAGCTCCATCAGGTAGAGCGCTTCGTTCAGATTGCCCTGCGTCATCTGGTCGATAGTCTGCTGCATTTCCTGATCGTAATTGCGATAAGCGGCGCAACCGCTCAGTTGCACGATGAGGCTGAGCAGCAGGCAGAACGGCAGACAATGGCGCATGGAGACGGGTTCTTCCTTGAACGGCAAAAGCACGGGGATGACGCATTATAGGGGCGCTTTGCTGCTGCCGGGTGGGTAAGCATTACGCTAGGCTTGCGTGCTCAGCGATCAACAAGTCGGGGACTCTCGATGAACCAGCTGCAAGCCATGCGCGCCTTTTGTTGCATTGTCGAGTGTCGCGGCTTCAGCGCCGCTGCCGAGCGACTCGACACCACCCACTCGACCATCTCCCGGCAGTTGCAGCAACTGGAAAGCGAACTCGGCACGCGCCTGATCAACCGTAATACCCGCCGTTTCAGCCTGACCACGGCGGGGCAGCAGTATTACGCGGCGTGCGTGGACATTCTCGAGCGTCTTGATCAGGCTGCGCTGGCAGCGGGGCAGGCTCACGAAAGCCCCAGCGGTGTGCTGCGCATCAGCGCGCCGATGGTGATCGGTACGCTGGAGCTGGCGCACTGGCTGCCGGCGTTTCAACAGCGCTATCCCGAGATCGAGGTGGACCTGTCCTGCGATGACCGCTTCGTCGACCTGATCGCCGAGGGCTTCGACGTGGCGTTGCGTATCTGCGGGCCATTGGCCGACTCGTCATTGGTGGCGCTCCTGCTGACCGTTTCGGACATGTTGCTGGTGGCGTCACCGGGCTACGTCGCCCGTCATGGCCTGGTGCGTCAGGTGCGCGAGCTGGCCGGACATCAGTTACTGGCGTTTGCCGGCGGCAGCGACTGGCTGCTGACCGATGCGCGTGGGGGCACCAGCAGCGTGCGCGCGCAAGGCCGGTTCAAGGCCGACTCGATCAGCTCGTTGCACGCTGCGGCGCTGGCCGGTGTCGGCATTGCCGCGTTCACCCGGGCTACGGTGCAGGACGATCTGCTGGCGGGGCGGCTGGTGCAGATCCTGCCCAATTGCAGCCTCGGTCAGCGCCACTATTACGCGCTCTATCCCCATGCCCGACACGTGGCGCTCAAGGTGCGGGTGTTTGTCGAATTCATGCTCGAACACTACCGAAACGCGTCGATGCCATTGCGCTGAAGCGGTTCTCCGTCGACAAAGCTTGAGTGAAAGGCGTTCGAAGTGAACAATATGTAACTTCGCATTTCCATTTGAGAATTCTTCATGACTGCCGCGTCCCGTTTCCTGGCCTGGCTGGCGTTTCCGTTGCTTGCCTTGAGCAGCTTCAATCTGCTCGCCGATACTGTGGAAGGCGCCCCGCAGGCGCTGCACTTGCTCGATTACATCAGTGCGGACTACCCGCCGACGGTGGCGGCGGGCAAGGTTGTCGACGACGGCGAATACCGCGAGCAACTGGAATTCACCCAGGTGCTGCAAGGCCTGATCGCCGGCATGCCGGTCAAGCCGGAGAAGGCGGCGCTGGAGCAAGGCGTCGCGGCTCTGCACGCCGCTATCAGCGCCAAACAGGACGGCGCCGAAGTCGCCCGTCAGGCCCGGCAACTGGGGGCACAACTGGCGGTGGCGTATGAAGTCAGCCAGGCACCGATCATCACGCCGGATCCGATCCGCGGCGCGCCGCTCTACGCGCAAAACTGCTCGGTTTGCCACGGTGAAACCGGGGCCGGCGACGGCCCGGCGAGTCTCGGCATGTCGCCGGCACCGGCCAACCTGCGCGATGCCGCACGGATGGATCACCTGAGCCTGTACGCGATCTACAGCACCCTCGGTCAGGGCGTCGAAGGCACCGACATGCCGGCCTTCGCCGATCAACTGGATGACCGTCAGCGCTGGGACCTGGCGACCTACATCGCCGGCTTCAGTGCCGACCCGGCAGCGGCCAAATCCGACAAGACCTACAACATCGCCGATCTGGCCCGCCAGACCCCGGCCGAAGTACAGGCCGCCGAAGGTGTGCAAACCGCCGCAACCTTCCGCGCCCAGCGCGCGCAGCCGCCGCAGGTCAAGCGGGGCCCGGCGCAGTTGCTCGACTACACCGCTGCGACTCTGGACAAGAGTCTCGCGGCGTATCGTGCCGGCGACCACGATCAGGCGTATGACCTGTCGGTGGCGGCCTATCTGGAAGGTTTCGAGCTGGTCGAAAGCTCGCTGGATAACGTCGACGCCACTGTGCGCAAAGACACCGAAAAATCCCTGATGGCGTATCGGCAGTCGTTGCAGGACGGTTTGCCGGTCGAGCAGGCCGAACAGCGTCTGGATGCCGCCAAGGCCAGGCTCAAGGAGTCCGCCGGGTTACTCGGCAGCGATGGCTTGAGCTGGTCGCTGAGCTTCATTTCCGGCCTCCTGATTCTGCTGCGCGAAGGCCTGGAAGCGATTCTGGTACTGGCGGCGATCCTCGCGTTCCTGCGTAACACCGGCCAGCAGTCGGCGGTGCGCAGCGTCAACATCGGTTGGGGCCTGGCGCTGTTGGCCGGTCTCGGCACCTGGGCGCTGGCCGCGTACGTGATTGATGTCAGCGGCTCGCAGCGTGAGTTGCTCGAGGGCGCGACGGCACTGTTCGCCAGTGTCATGGTGTTGTGGCTCGGCGTGTGGATGCATGACCGGCGCCACGCCGCAGCCTGGCAGGATTACATCAAGCAGAGTCTGGTGGGCGGCGGCGGGCGTTTCGGCTTCGCCATCCTCGCGTTCTTCTCGGTGTACCGCGAATTGTTCGAAGTGATCCTGTTCTACGAAACCCTGTGGTTGCAGGCAGGCCCCGCCGGGCATGACGCAGTGCTGGCCGGTGGTGCCACCGCGCTGGTGCTGCTGGTCGGTCTGGCCTGGGTGATCCTGCGCGGCTCGGCGAAACTGCCGCTGACGCTGTTCTTCAGCATTAACGCCGGTCTGCTCTGTGCGTTGTCGGTGGTGTTCGCCGGGCACGGCGTGAAGGCGCTGCAGGAAGCCGGGATCTTCGGCACGCGGCCGGTGGCGTTCTTCGACTTCGACTGGCTGGGCATTCATGCCGATGCCTATTCGCTGACGGCGCAGGCGCTGGCGATTCTGGCGATTGTCGTGCTGTATGGGCGGAGCCGGATCGCGGAGAAGAAGCGGATGACTGCTTAAGAGCATTCGCTGCGCTCATGTTCGCGGGCAAGCCCGCTCCCACAGGTTAGCGTTAACCTTGTGGGAGCGGGCTTGCCCGCGATGCTTTTAAAAGAGGAAAAAAACATGCGTGTATGGATTGATGCCGACGCCTGCCCTCGGGCCGCCAAGGACCTGGTGGTGAAGTTCGCCCTCAAGCGCCAGTTCGAAGTGGTGCTGGTGGCCGGGCAACCGCAGACCAAACCGGGGCTGGCGATCGTCAAATTGATCGTGGTGCCGAGTGGCCCGGATGCGGCGGACGATTATCTGGTCGAGCACGCGGTGCCCGGTGAACTGGTGATCTGCAGCGATATTCCGCTGGCCGATCGTCTGGTGAAGAAGGGGGTGGCGGCGCTGGACCCGCGGGGCAAGGAGTTCGATGCGCAGAACATGGGCGAGCGGCTGGCGGTGCGCAACCTGTTCACCGACCTGCGCGAGCAGGGCCAGATCAGCGGCGGCCCGGCGCCATTCGGCGAGCGCGAGAAGCAGGCGTTTGCCAATGCGCTGGACCGTATCCTCACGCGCCTTGCACGCCAGTCCTGAACCAGGCAAGGATCCCCTGTAGGCGTGAGCCTGCCCCCGATAGCGGTAGAACATTCAACAAAATTGTTGCCTGTACCGCCGCCATCGCGAGCAGGCTCACTCCGGCATCAGAACGCGTCAGGCATCATTTTCGTGGGTCAGTTCGAGGACGCGATCGACCAGTTTATTGATCCCCGCAGCCGCTTCACTGATGTTCTGGGCCAGCATGTAAGCCGGGGTGGTCACCAGTTTGCGCGCCTTGTCTTCGATGATTTCCGTCACCGCGCAGTCTTCGTGGGTGGCGCCCATCTTGTTCATCGCGGTCGCCGTGTCGGCGTCGTTGCCGATCGTGCAGGTCACGCCCGGGCCGTAGATCTTCGCCGCCAGCGCTGGCGAGATGCACATCAGGCCAACCGGTTTGCCCGCTTCGGCAAACGCCTCGGCCAGTTCCAGCACTTGCGGCTGGACGCTGCAGCCGGCACCTTCGACGGCGAAGTTCGAGAGGTTTTTCGCTGCGCCGAAACCGCCAGGCACGATCAGCGCGTCGAAGTCATCGACGTCGGCTTCGCGGATGTCCTTGATGTTGCCCCGGGCGATCCGTGCCGACTCCACCAGGACGTTGCGCGTTTCGGGCATTTCTTCGCCGGTCAGGTGATTGATCACATGCAATTGCGCGATGTTCGGGGCGAAGCACTGCACTTGCGCGCCGCGTTGATCCAGGCGTAGCAGGGTGATGACGCTTTCATGGATCTCGGCGCCGTCGTATACGCCACTGCCGGACAGGATCACTGCAACTTTTTTGCTCATGGGGTTCTCTCCAGATTCATGGCGCTCAATGTCCACTAATTTGCCGTGCGTTGCCATAGGCTCAAGTGCGGCAGCACCTGCATGGAACGCTTACTACATGGATCGCAACAACGCCGGGGTGTTCATTATTCGGGATGGTCTGTTGCGTAAGGAGCGGCTGATTCTGGGCGTGAGAACGCCGCTGGCGAACGGCAATCCGTTACAGCAGGTGGGATGAGTGACATTCCCGACTGAAAGAGTCGTTCAGTCCGGATGTGGCCTGTTCAGTGGTGTCGGGCTGTATGCCTGTCGCCAGCGAGTTACTCGGTTGGCGGCTTGGGTTCGGCAGCGTTGGCCTGCTCGGCCTGATGCAACTGCGCAGCTTTTGCGGCTTGCTCGTCGGCATAAACCTGCCTGGCCAGCCGCGCATTCTTGAAGCGGCGGCGCAGCCACAGGCCGACGCCCAGCAACAAGAGCGCACCCAGCACCCACAGTTCATATTTCTTGATGCTGCCGAGCATGCCTTCCAGCACCGCGCCGAAGTGGTAAGCCGCCGCAGCCAGCGCGGTGGCCCAGATCGCCGCGCCAATGCCGTTGAGCAGCAGATAACGTCCCGGCGGATAACCCGACAGGCCGATCGCCACCGGCATTACCGTGCGCAAGCCATACACGAAGCGGAAGCTCAGGACCCAGATGTCCGGGTGCTTGCGAATGTGCTCCAGCGCGCGGTCGCCCATCATCTGCCAGCGCGGTTTGCGCGCGAGCAATTTGCGCCCGTGCTTGCGCCCCAGGAAGTACCACAGCTGATCGCCGGCATAGCTGCCGAAGAACGCCACGACGACCACCAGGTTGATGTCCATGTATCCACGGAACGCGAGGAAGCCCGCGAGCACCAGGATGGTTTCGCCTTCGAAGAACGTGCCGAGGAACAAGGCAAAGTAGCCGAAGTCATGCAGAAATTGTTGGAGCATTGTCTGGGTGCTGGCGAAATGAACGCGCAGCCTAACCCTTCGTACACATTCAGGAAAGTGTCCAAATGTGTCTCGACGTGAACAATTCCTACACTGACAATGGAATGCGGCTACATGTCACGGGGCACGCACAACTGTAATCTGTTCGTCATAATGGCGGTCTATAACTGTCACGCTCGCCCGTTTGCGCGGGCTCAGGAGTCTGCCGTGAGCTTTACCCCTGCCAACCGTTTGTTCCCAGCCACCCGCCTGCGCCGCAATCGCCGTGATGATTTTTCGCGTCGGCTGGTGCGGGAAAATGTGCTGACGGTCGATGACCTGATCCTGCCGGTGTTCGTGCTCGACGGTGAAAACCGCCGCGAAGCCGTGGCCTCGATGCCGGGTGTGGAACGGTTGACCATCGACCTGCTGCTCGAAGAAGCGGCGAAATGGGTCGAACTGGGGATTCCGGCGCTGGCCCTGTTCCCGGTCACGCCTGCAGCACTCAAATCCCTCGACGCCGCTGAAGCCTGGAACCCTCAAGGCATCGCCCAGCGCGCCACCCGCGCCCTGCGTGAGCGCTTCCCGGAGCTGGGCGTGATCACCGACGTCGCGCTCGACCCGTTCACCACCCACGGTCAGGACGGCATCCTCGACGAAGACGGCTATGTGCAGAACGACATCACCGTCGACGCACTGGTCCGTCAGGCCCTGTCCCATGCCGAAGCCGGTGCCCAGGTGGTTGCGCCGTCGGACATGATGGACGGTCGCATTCAGGCGATCCGCGAAGCGCTGGAAGTCGCCGGCCATGTCAACGTGCGGATCATGGCCTACTCGGCCAAGTACGCCAGCGCCTATTACGGCCCGTTCCGCGATGCAGTCGGTTCGGCCTCGAACCTCGGCAAGGCGAACAAGGCTTCTTATCAGATGGACCCGGCCAACAGCGACGAAGCGCTGCACGAAGTCGGCGCCGACTTGTCTGAAGGCGCGGACATGGTCATGGTCAAACCCGGCATGCCGTACCTCGACATTCTTTTCCGGGTAAAAGATGCCTTCAAAGTGCCGACCTTCGTCTATCAGGTTAGCGGCGAATACGCCATGCACATGGCGGCGATCGAGAATGGCTGGTTGAGCGAGGCGGTGATTCTCGAATCACTGACCGCCTTTAAACGTGCCGGCGCTGATGGCATCCTGACTTACTTTGCTGTCCGTGCCGCTCAATTGTTACGAGAGCAGAAATAGCCCTCCCAGGAACATTCGATGAATACCGAAGGACTCACAGAAGTTGCAGTAAAAGAAGCTCAGCCGGTGGTGGAACAAATCACCGAAACCCCGCCGGAACTGGAGCCTGCGCCACCCGTGCCGGTTGTCGAAGCCGCCTCGGCGGCACCGGTGATCGCGATTCCTGGCCTGGATGACAGCAGTCTGTATATCCACCGCGAGCTCTCGCAACTGCAATTCAACATCCGCGTGCTGGAGCAGGCGCTGGACGAGTCCTATCCGTTGCTGGAGCGGCTGAAGTTCCTGCTGATCTTCTCCAGCAACCTCGACGAATTCTTCGAAATCCGCGTCGCCGGCCTGAAAAAGCAGATCACCTTCGCCCGGGAACAGGCCGGTGCCGACGGGCTGCAGCCGCATCAGGCGCTGGCGCGGATCAGCGAACTGGTGCACGGTCACGTTGACCGCCAGTACGCGATTCTCAACGACATCCTGTTGCCGGAGCTGGAAAAGCACCAGGTGCGCTTCATCCGTCGCCGTTACTGGACGACCAAGCTCAAGACCTGGGTGCGCCGTTATTTCCGCGACGAAATTGCACCGATCATTACCCCGATCGGCCTCGACCCGACGCACCCGTTCCCGTTGCTGGTGAACAAGAGCCTGAACTTCATCGTCGAGCTGGAAGGTATCGACGCCTTTGGTCGCGATTCCGGTCTGGCGATCATCCCGGCGCCGCGTCTGCTGCCACGGATCATCAAGGTGCCGGAAGAAGTCGGCGGCCCGGGCGACAACTATGTGTTCCTGTCGTCGATGATCCACGCCCACGCCGATGACCTGTTCCAAGGCATGAAGGTCAAGGGCTGCTACCAGTTCCGCCTGACCCGAAACGCCGACCTGTCGCTCGATTCCGAAGACGTCGAAGACCTTGCGCGCGCCCTGCGTGGCGAGCTGTTCTCGCGTCGCTACGGTGATGCGGTGCGTCTGGAAGTGGCCGACACCTGCCCGAAACACCTGTCGGACTACCTGCTCAAGCAGTTCAATCTGAGCGAGACCGAGCTGTATCAGGTCAACGGCCCGGTCAACCTGACCCGCCTGTTCAGCATCACCGGTCTGGACAGCCATCCGGAGCTGCAATACACGCCGTTCACCCCGCAGATCCCGAAACTGCTGCAGAACAGCGAGAACATTTTCAGCGTTGTCAGCAAACAGGACATCCTGCTGCTGCACCCGTTCGAGTCGTTCACCCCGGTGGTCGACCTGCTGCGTCAAGCGGCGAAAGACCCGCATGTGTTGGCGGTGCGCCAGACCCTGTACCGGTCCGGCGCCAACTCCGAGATCGTCGATGCGCTGGTGGACGCCGCGCGTAACGGCAAGGAAGTGACCGCGGTCATCGAACTGCGCGCACGCTTCGACGAAGAGTCCAATCTGCAACTGGCCAGCCGCCTGCAAGCGGCCGGTGCGGTGGTGATTTACGGCGTGGTCGGCTTCAAGACTCACGCCAAGATGATGTTGATCCTCCGTCGCGAGGCCGGCGAGATTGTGCGTTACGCACACCTGGGCACCGGTAACTACCACGCCGCCAATGCCCGTCTGTACACCGACTACAGCCTGCTGACCTCCGACGACGCCTTGTGCGAAGACGTCGGCAAACTGTTCAGCCAGTTGATCGGCATGGGTAAAACCCTGCGCATGAAGAAGCTGCTGCATGCGCCGTTTACCCTGAAGAAGGGCATGCTCGACATGATCACCCGCGAGACGCAGTTTGCCCTCGACGGCAAACCGGCGCACATCATCGCCAAGTTCAACTCGCTGACCGATCCGAAGATCATCCGCGCGCTGTACAAGGCCAGCCAGTCCGGCGTGCGCATTGACCTGGTGGTGCGTGGCATGTGCTGCCTGCGGCCGGGCATCGCCGGGGTTTCGCACAACATCCACGTGCGTTCGATCATCGGCCGCTTCCTCGAGCACACCCGGGTGTTCTACTTCCTCAACGGTGGCGAGGAGCAAATGTTCCTCTCCAGTGCCGACTGGATGGAGCGCAACCTCGACAAGCGCGTCGAGACTTGCTTCCCGGTAGAAGGCAAGAAGCTGCTGACCCGCGTCAAGAAAGAGCTGGAGCTGTACCTGACCGACAACACCCACAGCTGGAGCCTGCAGTCGGATGGCCGCTACATCCGCAACACGCCAACCGGTAATCAGAACCCGCGCAGTGCGCAGGCGACGTTGCTGGAGCGTCTGGGCAGCCCGATTCTGCCGGTGAGCAGCTGAGGCCTTGAAAGTCAAAAGCCCCTCACCCTAACCCTCTTCCAGAGGGAGAGGGGGCTGGCCGAGGTGTTTCGAGCTATACGTCGACCTGAGCTACCGAGTCGAACTCAGGCCTTGAAGCCAGCGGAGATCGGCGCCCTCTCCCTCGGGAGAGGGCTGGGGTGAGGGTTAACCTCCGTCCCCAAGTCGAACCGAATAAAAAAGGCGATCCAGAAGGATCGCCTTTTTTGCACCTGAGATTTAACTCAGTGAACGGTGAGGACAATCCCCACCCGCGTCAGCCACTCGGCCTCAAGCCCGAAATCCGCCTGAGTCAGCTGGTTTTCATCCAGCCAGTTTTCCGGAAATTCCACATCAAGGCTGTCGCCCTTGGCGTGCAATGCCACCTGCGGCATCGCCTGGGTGCCCCGGATGTGGTGGAACAGGATCGCAAAGCGCAGCAGCACGCAGAGGCGAATCAGCTTGTCGCCGTCGTCACCGAATTCGGCGAATTTATCCTTGGGAATGTTGCGGCGATGGCCACGTACCAGCAGGGCGAGCATTTGCTGGTCTTCGCGGGAGAACCCGGCGAGGTCCGAATGCTCGATCAGGTAAGCGCCATGTTTGTGGTACTGATAGTGAGCGATGTCGAGCCCGACTTCGTGCACTTTCGCCGCCCAGCCCAGGAGTTCGCGCCAGATACCGTCATCCAGCTCCCAGTCGGCCGCGACCTGATCGAAGGCATGCAGCGCCTTGCGTTCGACCCGCGCCGCTTGTTCCAGGTCGACGTGATAACGCTCCATCAACGAGGTCAGGGTGCGTTCGCGCACGTCTTCGTGGTGATGGCGACCCAGCAGGTCGTAGAGCACGCCTTCGCGTAAGGCACCGTCGCAGTGATCCATGCGTTGCAGTTCGAGGGCGTCGAAGATCGCTTCGAGAATCGCCAGGCCCGCCGGGAAGATCGTCCGGCGATCAGGCTTGATGCCTTCGAAATCGATCTTGTCGACATCGCCGAGCTTGAACAGGCGGCGCTTGAGCCAGGCCAGGCCTTCGGCGTTCACTTCGCCCGTGCCATGCCCGCCGGCCTTCAGTGCCAGGCCGATAGCGCGGATGGTGCCCGAGGAGCCGATGGCTTCATCCCAGGTCAGGCGGTGCAGGGCGTGCTCGATGCTCATGATCTCCAGTCGCGCTGCGGTGTACGCCTGGGCGTAGCGGGCCGGGGTGATCTTGCCGTCCTTGAAGTAGCGTTGGGTGAAGCTGACGCAACCCATCTGCAGGCTTTCGCGCAGCAGCGGTTCGAATCTTTGCCCAATGATGAATTCGGTACTGCCGCCGCCAATGTCGGCGACCAGTCGTTTGCCCGGGGTGTCGGCGAGGGTGTGCGAGACGCCCAGATAGATCAGGCGCGCTTCTTCACGCCCGGAGATGACTTCCACCGGATGGCCGAGAATTTCTTCTGCGCGGCGGATGAATTCGCCACGGTTGCGGGCCTCACGCAGGGCGTTGGTGCCGACAATGCGCACGGCGCCCAGCGGCATACCGTTGATCAGTTGGGCAAACCGCTTGAGACAATCGAGGCCGCGCTGCATCGATTCTTCGTTGAGATGGCGCTCATCGTCGATGCCGGCGGCGAGCTGAACCTTCTCTCCGAGGCGCTCCAGGATACGGATTTCACCGTTCTGGGCCTTGGCCACGACCATGTGAAAGCTGTTGGAGCCCAGGTCGATTGCGGCGATCAGGGACAGATTCTTGGCTTGGGATTGCGGCATGGTCAGGGGGTCTCGGTCGATAACCCCGACATCGTGCCACGATCAAACGCTGGCGCCAACGCGCACGGTTCAAACCCTTGATTCAGCGCAGAAAGTCTGGAGATCGCGGCGCGGCCATTGGCGAGCAGGCTCGCTCCCACAGGTGAGCGCATTCCAATGTGGGAGCGAGCTTGCTCGCGAAGAGGGCATCACTGCCTAAGAAGATCTTCAGGCTGTCGCTTCCACCGTGCCAATAAAGTTCGCCAGCTCCGCCGTCTGCGGATTGGCAAACAACACCTTCGGATCCCCCACCTCATGCACTTTGCCGTGATGCATGAACACCAACTTATCCCCAACCTCCCGGGCAAAGCGCATTTCGTGGGTGACCATGATCAGCGTCATGCCTTCCTTGGCCAGTTGCCGCACCACGCTGAGCACTTCGTTGACCAGCTCCGGGTCCAGCGCCGACGTGATCTCATCGCACAGCAGCACCTTGGGCGACATCGCCAGTGCCCGGGCAATCGCCACGCGCTGCTGCTGACCGCCGGAGAGGCGATCCGGAAACGCATCGAACTTCTCCCCCAGGCCCACGCGTTCGAGCATCTTGCGCGCCAGTTCGGCCGCCTTGGCCTTGGGCACTTTCTGCACCACTTGCGGCGCGAGCATCACGTTCTCGCCCACAGTCAGGTGGGGGAACAGGTTGAACTGCTGGAACACCATGCCGACTTTCTGCCGCAGGCTGCGCAGGTCGGCGCGGGCAGCGTCGAGGTATTCGCCGTCGACTTCGATCACCCCGTCATTGATCGACTCCAGGCCGTTGAGTGTACGCAGCAGGGTGGATTTGCCCGAGCCGCTGCGGCCGATGATCGCCACCACCTGACCTTCTTCGACGCTGAGGTCGATGCCTTTGAGCACGTGGTGGTCGCCGTAATATTTATGCAGGGCGGAAATTCTAAGCAGAGGCATGCAGTCTCCTTTCCAGGTAGCGCGCACTGAGCGACAAGGGGTAGCAGAGCAGGAAGTAGCCGAGGGCGACGAGGCCGTAGACCATGAACGGTTCAAACGTGGCGTTGGCGAGCATGCCGCCGGTCTTGGTCAGTTCGGTGAAGCCGATGATCGAGGTCACCGCCGTGCCCTTGACCACTTGCACCGAGAAGCCCACGGTCGGCGCCACCGCGATACGCAGGGCTTGCGGCAGGATCACGTAGCGCAGTTGCTCCAGCGGATTCAACGCCAGGCTCGACGAGGCTTCCCACTGGCCATGAGGAATCGCTTCGACACAACCACGCCAGATTTCCGCCAGATAGGCACTGGTAAACAGCGTCAGGGCAATCGCCGCCGCCATCCACGGTGAAATCTCGATCCCGGCCAGTGCTACGCCGAAGAACACCAGAAACAGCTGCATCAACAGCGGCGTGCCCTGGAACAGCTCGATCCAGGTGCGGGCGATGTTGCTCGACAGCGGGCTTTTCGAAATGCGCATGACCAGAATCAGCAGCCCGACGATCCCGCCGCCGATGAAGGCCACCAGCGACAACGCCAGCGTCCACTGCAGGCCGGTGAGCAGGTTGCGCAGGATGTCCCAGAAGGTGAAGTCGCTCATTGGCTGCTCCTCGAGAGATAGCGGCGCCCCAGCCAGTTGAGCAACTGGCGGATCAGCAACGCCATGCACAGGTAGATCAGTGTGGTCAGCGCATAGGTTTCAAAGGCGCGGAAATTGCGCGACTGAATGAAGTTGGCGGCAAAGCTCAACTCTTCGGTGGCGATTTGCGAACACACCGCCGACCCGAGCATGACGATGATGATCTGGCTGCTCAGGGCCGGCCAGACCTTACCCAGCGCCGGCAGCAGGACCACGTGGCGGAACGCTTCGAAACGGCTCATCGCCAGCGCCGCTGCGGCCTCCAGTTGCCCGCGCGGGATCGCCTGGATGCCGGCGCGGATGATCTCGGTCGAATACGCACCGAGATTGATCACCATCGCCAGCACGGCTGCCTGCCATTCGGAAATCTGCACGCCGAGGGACGGCAGGCCGAAGAAGATGAAGAACAGTTGCACCAGAAACGGCGTGTTGCGGATCAACTCGACGTAGACGCCGAAAATCGCCGAGAACGGGCGGATGTTCCACGCCCGCACCAGCGCGCCGACGATGCCCACGCCGACCCCGAAGAATGCGCCAATGGCCGTCAGTTCCAGGGTAAACAAGGCGCCGCGCAACAGCAGGTCGGTGTTTTGCAGCACCGGAATGAAATCGAACTGATAAGCCATGTAGGTCTCCCGCGCAGTCGATCAGAGATCGGCCGGCAGCGGCTCTTTCAGCCAGGTCTGTGAATTCTTTTCCAGTGCGCCGTCAGCCTTGGCGGTGGTCAGGATGTCGTTGACCTTGGCCAGCAGCGCCGGCTCGTTCTTGTTCACGCCGACGTAGACCGGCGAATCCTTGAGCTTCACTTTCAGCGCCGGCACGCGTTTCGGGTTCTTTTCGCTGATCGCGACCATCACCACGTTGCCGCTGGCGATCAGGTCAACCTGGCCGGCGAGGTAGGCGGCGATGGTCGAATTGTTGTCTTCGAAGCGCTTGATGGTCACGCCTTCGGGGGCGACTTTGCTCAGCTCGATGTCTTCGATGGCGCCACGGGTGACACTGATGGTTTTGCCTTTGAGGTCGTCGAGCGTGGTGATGGCGGCATCAGGCGGGCCGAACACGGCGAGGTAGAACGGGGCGTAGGCGCGGGAGAAGTCGATGACTTTCTCGCGATCCGGATTTTTACCGAGGCTGGAGATCACCAGATCGACCTTGCCGGTGGTGAGGAACGGGATGCGGTTGGTGCTGTTGACCGGGGTCAGTTCGAGTTTGACCTTCAGTTGATCGGCCAGCAGTTTCGCTGTGTCGATGTCCAGGCCACGGGGCTTCATGTCCGGGCCGACCGAGCCGAACGGCGGGAAGTCCTGGGGCACGGCGACTTTCAATGTGCCGCGTTTGACCACGTCATCCAGCGCGTCGGCGTGGGCGGGGATCTGGCTGAGCAACAGGCTGGAAAACAGGGCGGCGAGGAGGGCGCGGTAACGCAGTGTCATGGCAAATCTCCGGATCGGCGGGAAGTGATTTCTGCGATCGGACAGAGCATGGGGCGTGCCAATACTCGGGTTTCCCCCGCGCAGGCCGCGGTTTTGGCGGATTTGTTCGGTCTTACTGGTCTGAACAGTCAGGTTGTTTTTCGCACTCCGATAGCGCATCGGTGTACGGCGCCGAACCCTGCTGGGGCACGACTTGCCGGCGTCAGCGAATAGCTTTACAACTAGCCGCACCTTGGCCTGGTTCGTCTGGAAAACCATGAACTCGATCTCCCGTGCCGTACCCGAAGTGGCGCTGCAAGCCATCCGCAAACTGATCACCGAACAGGGTTTCGGTGCGGGCGATGCGTTGCCGTCGCAACGGGACCTGGCCTTGCAGTTGGGCGTCAGCCGGGCTTCATTGCGCGAGGCGCTGTCGTCGCTGAGTGCGCTCGGTGTGGTCAGTATTCAGCCGGGCAAGGGCGTGTTCGTTCAATCGCCGGTGGAATTGCCGCACGGCAGCCAGGCGCCAGGCTGGCCCTTTGCGGCACAGGCTTCGCCGCTGGATATCTTTCAGCTGCGCTATGCGCTGGAAGGGTTTGCCGCCGGGCTGGCGGCGGTCACGCTGAGCACGCTTGATCTGGATGCGCTGGAGGACAACGTTGCCGCGATGCGCGAGCAATTGAAGGCGGGTGATTTCGAAGCGGCGGCGAAACTCGACTTCGACTTCCACCGCCGCATCCTGCTGGCCAGCGGCAACCAGGCGATGCTGAGCATTCTCACCGCCAGCGCCGAAATCTTTCTCGAGAGCCAGAAGCTACCGTTCATCCGCGCCGAACGGGCGATGGAAACCTGGCAGGAACACCGCAAGATCCTCCGCGCCCTGGCCCGCCGGGCGTCCGCTGCCGCCCAGAAAGCCATGCAGGAGCACGTGCGCAACGCAGCCCTGCGCACCGGAATCGCCTTCATTGCCCCCGCCACGGCGTGACTTGAGCTATACCCAGACTCATGGGGCGCCATAGCAAGACTCAATCAACTGCAGCTTCCTGAACAAGGGAAGGGCGGCTATGATGGGCCACGTTTTTTTGCTTACAACCTGGAGAATTCCATGAGCAGCGATTTGATCAAACACGTTAGCGACGCCAGCTTCGAAGCCGACGTACTCAAGGCCGAAGGCGCTGTCCTGGTCGACTACTGGGCTGAATGGTGCGGCCCTTGCAAAATGATCGCTCCGGTTCTGGACGAGATTGCCGAGACTTACAAAGGCAAGCTGACCGTCGCCAAACTGAACATCGACGAAAACCAGGAAACCCCGGCCAAGCACGGCGTGCGTGGTATCCCGACGCTGATGCTGTTCAAGAACGGCAACGTTGAAGCGACCAAAGTCGGCGCCCTGTCGAAGTCGCAACTGGCTGCTTTCCTCGACGCCAACATCTAAGCGTCGCGGTAAATCGCTGAAAAAAAGCCCCGCAAATTGCGGGGCTTTTTGCGTATTCAGGGCTAGACGCTCCGAAACTCAGGTGGTACATTCGGCCCCGCACTGGTTTCTCCACTGCCCCCTGCTAGCCGTCGCCGACGCACTCCTTTTCGAACAAGTTCGCGATCCTGTCGCCTTCTCCGCGGCGCGGCCTCATTAAGCCAAAAGCTTAATTTCCCCCCTCCATAAATGATTACGTCATTCCTATATGAATCTGACTGAACTCAAGCAAAAGCCGATTACCGAACTGCTCGAATTGGCCGAACAGATGGGCATAGAAAATATGGCCCGTTCGCGCAAGCAGGACGTGATTTTCTCCCTGCTGAAAAAGCACGCGAAAAGCGGCGAGGAAATCTCCGGTGATGGCGTGCTGGAGATTCTCCAGGACGGCTTCGGCTTCCTGCGCTCCGCTGACGCTTCCTATCTCGCCGGCCCGGACGATATCTACGTCTCGCCGAGCCAGATCCGCCGTTTCAACTTGCGCACCGGTGACACCATCGTTGGCAAGATCCGCCCTCCGAAGGAAGGCGAGCGGTATTTCGCCCTGCTCAAGGTCGACACGATCAACTTCGATCGTCCAGAGAACGCGAAAAACAAGATTCTCTTCGAGAACCTGACCCCGCTGTTCCCGACCGTGCGCATGAAGATGGAAGCCGGTAACGGTTCCACCGAAGACTTGACCGGTCGTGTGATCGACCTGTGCGCTCCGATCGGTAAAGGCCAGCGTGGTCTGATCGTTGCACCGCCGAAAGCCGGCAAGACGATCATGCTGCAGAACATCGCCGCGAACATCGCCCGTAACAACCCTGAAGTTCACCTGATCGTGCTGTTGATCGACGAACGTCCGGAAGAAGTGACCGAAATGCAGCGCACCGTGCGCGGCGAAGTGGTTGCCTCGACCTTTGACGAGCCGCCGACCCGCCACGTCCAGGTGGCTGAAATGGTGATCGAGAAGGCCAAGCGCCTGGTCGAACACAAGAAGGACGTGGTGATCCTGCTCGACTCCATCACCCGTCTGGCCCGTGCCTACAACACCGTGATCCCGAGCTCCGGCAAGGTCCTGACCGGTGGTGTCGATGCTCACGCCCTGGAGAAGCCAAAGCGTTTCTTCGGTGCTGCGCGCAACATCGAAGAGGGCGGCTCGCTGACCATTATCGCCACCGCGCTGGTTGAAACCGGCTCGAAGATGGACGAAGTGATCTACGAAGAGTTCAAGGGTACCGGCAACATGGAGCTGCCTCTGGATCGCAAGATCGCCGAGAAGCGCGTGTTCCCGGCCATCAACATCAACCGTTCCGGCACCCGCCGCGAAGAGTTGCTGACCGCCGACGACGAACTGCAGCGTATGTGGATCCTGCGCAAGCTGCTGCACCCGATGGACGAAGTGGCTGCCATCGAGTTCCTGGTCGACAAGCTGAAGACGACCAAGACCAACGACGAGTTCTTCTTGTCGATGAAGCGCAAGTAATACTCCAGCTGTTTAAAAAGAAGCGCCCGGAAGGGCGCTTTTTTTTGCCTCAGATTATTTGTATATGGATTGAAATGTACGCGGCTGATAACTTTCGCGCTTTCCAGGAACTTTGTATCCAGAACGAGTAAGGTTTTTCATGCACACGTTTGGCAATCGCCGTGATATCGACGGATTACGGGCACTGGCGGTTATTCCCGTCGTACTGTTTCATTTCGGATTCACTACATTCAGCGGCGGTTTTGTCGGCGTTGATGTGTTCTTCGTCATTTCCGGCTTCCTGATCACCTCGATCCTGTTCCGCGAAATCAGCGCACAGCGTTTCAGTTTTCTCGACTTCTGGGGCCGTCGTGCCCGGCGCATTCTGCCGGCGTTGACTGTGGTTGTGGTGGTGACGCTGGCTTTAGGCTGGCTGTTGCTGACAGCCAAAGACCTGGCTGAACTCGGGCGGACGATTCGTTACCAGTCGCTGTTCATTTCCAACATTCTGTTCATGCGTGAAGACGGCTACTTTGCGCCGGCGTCGGAGCTCAAACCGCTGCTGCATACCTGGTCGCTGGCGGTGGAGGAGCAGTACTACATCTTCTTCCCGTTGATGATGGTGTTGCTGATGCGTTATGTCCGTCATTGGCGCTGGATGCTGTTCGCGGTCCTGCTGGTGTCGTTTGGCCTGAACCTCATTTATATCGAACGCCGGCCTGAATTCGCCTTCTTCGCGCTGCCGACCCGCGCCTGGGAGCTGCTCTGCGGAGCAATGCTGGCGGTGCTGCCCGCGTCGAAACACGTCGCACGGCCGTGGCTGCGCCAGTCGGTGGGCGTGGCCGGACTGGCGGCGGTGCTGCTGGCGATATTCACCTTTGACAAGTCCACGGTGTTCCCGGGCTGGGCGGCATTGCTGCCGGTATTGGGCACTACCGCGTTGATCTGGTCGGGCGCGCAAGGTGCGACGTGGGCCAGCCGTCTGTTGAGTGTCCGCGTTCTGGTGTGGGTCGGCCTGCTGTCCTACTCCCTGTATCTGTGGCACTGGCCGGTTTATGTGTATGCCAATGCAATTTCTATCGACGGCATCCAGCCGCTGGAGGCGCTTGGCTGGATGGCCCTGGCGTTGGCCCTGGCCTGGTTGAGTCTGCGTTATATCGAGCTGCCCTTTCGTGAGAAACGAGTGTTCGCCAAGCGGAATTCCATGTTGGTCGGTGGTTTGCTGTCGATCACCGTGCTGGCGATTACCGGCTCGGTGATTAACTCGTCAGACGGTGTGCCACAGCGTCTGACCGGCAAGGCGCTGGAATACGCGCAATCGCGGGAGTGGAAGGCCGGGCAAGCGGATTGCATGCAGCTGAGCACGGACAAAACGCTGGACAAGGCCTGTCGGTTGGGCGGCGATGAACAGGTCGCTCCGACCAAGATGTTCTGGGGCGACAGTCACACGGCGGCACTGTTGCCGGCCATCGCCGGCACTCTCGGTCGCGACGCGCAGCCGGTCTGGTTGTACAGCCTGACGGCTTGCCCGCCGATTGTCGAAGACCGCCTGCGCCCTCAATGCCAGGACTTCAACAAACGCAACATGGCGCTGGTGCTCAGTCGAGGGATCAAGGATGTCGTACTGGCGGCGAACTGGAGCCTGTACATTTATGGTCGCGAAGATGGCGACGGCGACAGACAGTTTCTGCTTGAGCGCAAGGACAGTCCGGCGCAAGCGGAACAGCGTCTGGCTGCCGGGCTCAAGGCGCAAGTGGCTGAGCTACGCGCGGCTGGTGTGCAAGTCTGGCTGTTCAAGGAAGTGCCGCTGCAGCACAAGAGCTACATCGACCGCCTGACCAGCCTCGCGCGCATCGGGCGCTCGGCGCAAGGGCTCGGTCGCCCGCTCAACGAGCATCTGGCGCGCCAGCGGTTTTTCACCGAGCTGTTCGGCTCGATGAGTGCGGCGGATCCCGGCGTGCATGTTATCGACCCGACCTCGCTGATGTGCAAGGACGGACTCTGCGCCATTGATGTCGATGGCCACTCGCAGTACAAGGATGCCGACCATCTGTCGGACGTGGGCAGTGCCAGACTGAGCCCGCTGTTTGCACCATTGCTGCTGGGTACTAGCCACAATTGAGCGATCCCGGGCACTGACGGGCTGCTGTTTGCCCGTCAGAGCAGGTAGGATGTACGCCTATTTTGAGGGTGCCATCGTCAATGAAATTCAAGGATCTTCGGGATTTCGTGCAGCAGCTTGAGCAGCGCGGAGAGTTGAAACGCATCCAGATTCCCGTCTCGCCGGTGCTGGAGATGACCGAGGTGTGCGACCGCACACTGCGGGCCAAGGGCCCGGCGCTGCTGTTCGAGAAACCCACCGGCTACGACATTCCGGTGCTCGGCAACCTGTTCGGCACCCCCGAGCGGGTCGCCATGGGCATGGGCGCCGAGTCGGTCAGCGAGCTGCGCGAAATCGGCAAGCTGCTGGCCTTCCTCAAGGAGCCGGAGCCGCCGAAGGGCTTGAAGGACGCGTGGTCGAAACTGCCGATCTTCCGCAAGATCATCTCGATGGCGCCGAAAGTCGTCAAAGACGCGGTGTGCCAGGAAGTGGTCATTGAAGGCGACGATGTCGATCTGGCGATGCTGCCGGTGCAGACCTGCTGGCCCGGCGACGTCGGCCCGCTGATCACCTGGGGCCTGACCGTCACCAAAGGCCCGAACAAGGACCGCCAGAACCTCGGTATCTACCGTCAGCAAGTGATCGGCCGCAACAAGGTGATCATGCGCTGGCTCAGCCACCGTGGCGGCGCGCTGGACTTCCGTGAGTGGTGCGAGAAGCATCCGGGCCAGCCGTTCCCGGTGTCCGTGGCCCTCGGTGCCGACCCGGCGACCATCCTCGGTGCCGTAACGCCAGTGCCGGACAGCCTTTCCGAATACGCCTTTGCCGGCCTGCTGCGGGGTAACCGCACCGAACTGGTCAAGTGCCGCGGCAACGACCTGCAAGTCCCGGCCACCGCCGAGATCATCCTCGAAGGCGTGATCCATCCTGGCGAAATGGCCGACGAAGGCCCATACGGCGACCACACCGGCTACTACAACGAAGTCGACAGCTTCCCGGTGTTCACCGTCGAGCGCATCACCCACCGGATCAAACCGATCTACCACAGCACCTACACCGGCCGTCCGCCGGATGAGCCGGCGATCCTTGGCGTGGCGTTGAACGAAGTGTTCGTGCCGATCCTGCAGAAGCAGTTCCCGGAGATCACCGACTTCTACCTGCCGCCGGAAGGCTGCTCGTACCGCATGGCCGTGGTGACGATGAAGAAGTCGTATCCGGGGCATGCCAAGCGCGTGATGCTCGGTGTCTGGTCGTTTTTGCGACAGTTCATGTACACCAAGTTCGTTATCGTCACTGACGACGATATCAACGCCCGGGACTGGAACGACGTGATCTGGGCCATCACCACGCGCATGGACCCCAAGCGCGACACGGTGATGATCGACAACACGCCGATCGACTACCTCGACTTTGCCTCGCCGGTCTCCGGCCTGGGCTCGAAAATGGGCCTGGATGCCACCCACAAGTGGCCGGGCGAAACCACCCGCGAGTGGGGCCGCGTGATCGTCAAGGACGATGCCGTCACCCAGCGGATCGATGCCATCTGGAATCAGTTAGGAATAGATTGATGCGTGTAACCCTGCAGCCCTCCGGAGCGGTGCTTGAGATACAGCCCGGTGAGCGGATTCTCGACGGTGCGCGGCGCCTGGGCTACGACTGCCCGCAAAGCTGCCGCAACGGCAACTGCCACGTGTGTGCGGCGTTGCTGGTCGAAGGCCGGGTCGAACAGGCCGGCAAGGTGCACGACCACGGCGAGTTCTACACTTGCATAGCCGAGCCGCTGGAAGACTGCATCCTGTTGTGGGATGGCGTGCTGGCGTTGGGAGAACTGCCGGTGCGCAGCCTGTCGTGTCAGGTCATCGAATGCCGGGACGTTGGCGGTGACACCTGGCGTGTACGCTTGCGGGCGCCGGCCGGTAAACCGCCGCGCTATCACGCCGGACAGTACCTGATGATCGAGCGCGAGAGCGGCGAGAAGTCGGCGTTCTCCATGGCCTCGGCGCCGCACGGCGGGCGTGATCTGGAAATCCACGTGCTGGCGCGTGAAGCCAGTGCGCTGAGCCTGATCGAACAGTTGCAACGCAACCCGCTGGTGCGCGTCGAACTGCCGTTTGGCGACACTCACCTCGCCGAATTGCCTGACGGGCCGTTGGTGCTGATCGCCGCCGGTACCGGCATGGGCCAGATTCACAGCCTGATCGAACACTGCCGCGCCAACGGCTTCAAACACCCGGTGCATCTGTACTGGGGGGTGCGTCGTCCGGAAGATTTCTACGACATCGAGCATTGGGACGAATGGCTGAAACTGCCCAATCTGTTCCTGCACAAAGTCGTCAGCGACCAGTGCGGTTGGGAAGGGCGCTGCGGGATGTTGCACCAGGCCGTGTGTGAAGACTTCGCGGATCTGAAGCCGCTGCACGTCTACGCCAGCGGCTCGCCGGCGATGGTCTACGGTACGCTGGATGCGCTGGTGGAAGCCGGGATGGATGCACACCAGATGCGCGCGGACGTGTTTGCCTATGCGCCGCGCTCTTGAGCCGCGCGAATTGAGCTTCGCGAATTGAGCCGCACGAGCGTTGAGCCCAATCCCTAGAAACGTACGCCGGTCGTCACCATCGCCGCGTTGGCGCCGAGAAACACCAGCTCGGCCGCCAGCGGGCCGTAGTGAGTACCGACGGACGGAATGACTACCGGCGCCACGCCGAAGCGGTTCAACGGGATCTTGTCCTTGTAATCACCGCGATAACCCTGCAACAGGCCGCCGGTGACTTTCAGATACACCGGATACTCCCGGCTGTCATAGCGCTTGCCGACATAGGCATAGTTCGAGCGCTGACTGAATGAGTTGCGAAAAGTTGCCCCGCCCAATACCCAGCCGGAAGCCTGATTGCGTTCGATGCCGATCAAGTCCTGATGATTATTGTGTTCAGGGTCGGGCGAGTAATGGCGGGTATAGACACTGGTTTGTGCGTACCAGAAGCCATCGTCTTTTTGTGAATCATTGGTGGCCAGAGCCTGGCCGGTCTGAAGCAATAACAATGCGGCCAAAAGCCTGGGTGCGTTCATGTTGCAGCCTCGGTTAAACGGGATGGCTTGCGCCAGAAGAAGGCCGTTATACGTAGGCGTTCAGCGACTGGAAAGACATAAAGTCCGACATTCTAGTAGGAAAATTCCTGCGTTTTCTTGAACCGTTCCTGAACAAGGGAAGGCTTATGCATATTTCATTCGGGTATTTAAGATATTCCTGCAATGGTATTAGGCTATATAAAAGCCGTTAACCGGGACCGCTAATCTCGATTTAACGCTATTGAGCCAGTCATACATCCTTTAGCACTTTTCGTTTTACAGTTACTGCTATATGTTCTATCCAGCGAATTGTGCTTACATCTTGTAATACTTGCGGGGCCGAACATTTCCGTCATGACAGCCATTGAATCTGCTTTTGTGAATCTGGCTTACCCTCCGCGGCTCGATCTGGGGCCGCAGCTGACCCACGAACAACTTCTCGTCTCGATGCAATCGACCATGGCGCGCCACAAGGGCGGGCCGGTTTGGCTGTTCGCTTACGGGTCGCTGATCTGGCGTCCGGAATGTACGGCAGTGGAGCGGGTGCGCGGGCGAGTCCATGGCTACCACCGCGGTTTGTACCTGTGGTCGCATGAGCATCGCGGTACGCCGGAAATGCCCGGGCTGGTGTTCGGTCTGGATCGCGGCGGTTCGTGCAGCGGCTTCGCCTATCGGTTGCCGGAAGAGAACCTCGACAGTGCGCTTTATGCGCTGTGGAAACGCGAGATGCCGTTCCCGTCCTATCGCCCGCACTGGCTCAACTGCCGGCTCGAAGATGGCAGTCAGGTTCAGGCGTTGGGGTTTGTGCTGGAGCGACACCTGCCCAGCTACGCCGGCAACCTGCCGGATCACGTGCTGAGTCAGGTGTTCGCAAGCGCTTGCGGGCGCTACGGTACCACTCGCGATTATGTCGAGCAGACCGCCCACGCCCTGCGCAGCCACGCCATGCCGGACCGGAATCTGGAGGCGCGGCTCAAGCGCTGTAAATCACAAAGCGATCAAGCGACGGCTTCGCGGCTCTGACTGGCGACTTGCTTGTGCCATAGCGTCGGGGCCAGGAAGGCCATCGACAGCAGGCAAGCGCCCACCAGCAGCACAAAACCACCGTCCCAGCCGAAGTGGTCAACGGTGTAGCCCATCGCCGCACTGGCGGCGACCGAACCACCCAAGTAACCGAACAGACCGGTGAAGCCCGCAGCAGTGCCGGCGGCTTTCTTCGGCGCCAGTTCCAGCGCCTGCAGACCGATCAGCATCACCGGTCCGTAGATCAGGAAGCCGATCGAGAACAGCGCGATCATGTCCACGGTCGGGTTGCCGGCCGGGTTCAGCCAGTACACCAGCGTTGCGACGGTCACCAGCGCCATGAACACCATGCCGGTCAGGCCACGGTTGCCACGGAAGATCTTGTCCGACATCCAGCCGCACAGCAGCGTGCCCGGAATACCCGCCCACTCGTAGAAGAAATAGGCCCACGAGGTTTTATCCACGGTGAAACCCTTGGCTTCCTTGAGGTAGGTCGGCGCCCAGTCCAGCACGCCGTAGCGCAGCAGGTAGACGAAGACGTTGGCCAGGGCGATGTACCAGAGCATTTTGTTGCGCAGCACGTATTTGACGAAGATTTCCTTGGCGCTGAATTCGTCTTCGTGGCTGGCGTCGTAGCCTTCCGGGTAATCGTTCTTGTACTTCTCGATCGGCGGCAGGCCGACCGATTGCGGGGTGTCGCGCATGGTGATGAAGGCAAACACCGCCACGCCCAGCGCCACGGCTGCGGGCACGTAGAACGCTGCGTGCCAGTCGTTGAACAGGCCCATGCCGAGCAGGAACAGCGGACCGATCAGGCCACCGCCGACGTTATGCGCCACGTTCCACACCGAGACCACGCCGCCGCGTTCCTTCTGCGACCACCAGTGCACCATTGTGCGTCCACTCGGTGGCCAGCCCATGCCCTGGGCCCAGCCGTTGATGAACAGCAGGATGAACATCATGGTCACGCTGGACGTCGCCCATGGCGCGAAACCGAAAATGAACATCACCCCGGCCGATACCAGCAGGCCGAACGGCAGGAAGTAACGCGGATTGGAACGGTCGGAGACCAGGCCCATCAGGAACTTGGACAGGCCGTAGGCAATGGCGATGGCCGACATTGCCAGACCCAGATCGCCACGGCTGTAGCCTTCGTCGATCAGGTACGGCATGGCCAGGGAGAAGTTTTTGCGCAGCAGGTAGTAACCCGCGTAACCGAAGAAGATACCGGCGAAGATCTGCCAGCGCAGGCGTCGGTAGGTGCTGTCTATTTTTTCTTCAGGCAATGGAGCCTGATGGGCGGCAGGACGAAAGAAAGCAAACATTCAAGAGCTCCAGATTTCTTGTTTTGACTGCGGATGCGAATGTTACAGTTTCGTTACCGAAAATAGCACCGGTTCGCATTGGCAAAACAGCGGAAATGTTGGAAATCGCACTTTCCTTTATGAACCTGTCGCTCAGCTGTAAGAACAGGGCGTTTTCACCACTTCTGAAGATCGGGTGGCTTAGACTCGCGGCCAGTTCAACCGATTGATCAGCCGAGATAAGCAATGCCACTGAAGGTTCGCAGATTGATGCCGAGATTTTTGGTGGCAGCGGGTCTTGCCGTTGTATTACTGACATTGATCATCACCGATCATCCGACTCATTCCGGTCTGCGCAACGCCACGGTGCTGATCATTCGGCATGCGGAAAAACCGGCCGAGGGATCGGCGCTCAATGCCCGAGGCGAACAGCGTGCGGCCGCCTACGTCGACTATTTCAATCCGCTGAAACTCGACGGCCAGACGCTCACCCCCCAGCGTCTGATCGCTGCCGGCGACGTCCCGGAGAGTTCACGTTCGCGTCTGACCCTGACCCCGCTGGCCCAGCGTCTGAACCTTGCGATTGAGCAACCCTACGTCAATGGCGATCTTCATCAACTGGTCAAACTGTTGCGCAAAAGCAATCAGGCGCAAACGGTGTTGATCGCCTGGCATCACGGCCACATCAACAAACTGCTCAAGGCCTTTGGTGGCGACCCCACAGCGCTGATGGGCCAGGAAAAATGGCCGGATGATGTGTTCGATTGGCTGATCGTCCTGCGCTTCGATGAGAACGGGCGGCTCATCCCGTCCCGTAGCGAGAAGGTGCAGGAGCAGCTGTTGCCGGGCGACGCGGCATCATCGCCCGGCGGCTGAGAAACGCTGCGGTTTCAGCGCACCTGCACCACCACCTTGCCCACAGCCTTGCGCTGCCCCAGATCATTGATCGCCTGCGCCGCGTTGCTCAGCGGATACACCTGCGACACCAGCGGTTTCAGCTTGCCCTCGGCGAACCAGCCGAACAGTTGCTGGAAGTTCGCCGCGTTATCCTGCGGCTGGCGCTGGGCGAAGGAGCCCCAGAACACGCCGACCACTGCCGCACCCTTGAGCAGCGCGAGGTTGACCGGGAACTCGGGGATGCGTCCGCTGGCGAAGCCGACCACCAGCAGCCGGCCGTTCCAGGCGATGGCGCGGATGGCTTGATCGAACAGGTCACCGCCCACCGGGTCGTAGATCACGTCGGCACCCTGGCCGTCAGTGAGGCGTTTGATTTCGTCCTTGAGGCTGGTTTCGCTGTAATTGATCAGCTCATCGGCACCGGCAGCCTTGGCCACGGCGAGTTTCTCCGCGCTGCTGGCGGCAGCGATGACGCGGGCACCCATGGCTTTGCCGATTTCCACCGCCGCCAGCCCCACACCGCCAGACGCACCCAGCACCAGCAGGGTTTCGCCCGGTTGCAGGTTCGCCCGTTGTTTAAGGGCGTGCATCGAGGTGCCGTAGGTCATGCTGAACGCGGCGGCGGTGTTGAAATCCATCGACGGCGGGATCGGCAGGACGTTGTAGCCCGGCACCGCGACCTGTTCGGCAAAGCTGCCCCAACCGGTCAAAGCCATGACCCGGTCGCCGACCTTCAAATGGCCGACCTTTTCGCCCACGGCGCTGACCACGCCGGCCGCTTCACCGCCCGGCGAGAACGGGAAGGGCGGCTTGAACTGGTACTTGCCCTCGATGATCAGCGTGTCCGGGAAGTTGACCCCGGCGGCGTGCACCTCCAGCAGGATTTCGTTCTTCTTCAGGGCAGGACTGGCGACGTCTTCCAGCACCAGCGATTCGGCAGGGCCGAAGGCTTTGCACAGCACGGCTTTCATCAGGGCTATTCCTTTGGGAGTGATGGCCGATAAGTGTAGGTGTGTCAGTCAACGGGTCAACGAGCATGCCCGACCCTGATAGTCAGCCATAAGCTTGTGCTTGCGCGGCGGGTCGTTATGCTAGGCCGCAAACCGGATAAGGAGCGAATTGTGAAAGCGTGGATCATGTTGTTGCTGGCCCTGTCTCTGCCTGTGGCAGCGCTGGCCGAAGAAGCCAAAGAAGGCGAGGCGCCGAAGGTCAACTACATCACCCTGAGCCCGCCGTTCGTGGGCAACTACGGGCTGGACGGCACGCCGAAGCTGAAGGTCTACAAGGCCGACGTGGCATTGCGCGTGACCGGTGAAGAGGCGACCAAACTGGTCAAGGCCAACGAGCCGCTGATCCGCAATCAACTGGTGGCGCTGTTTACCCAGCAGACCAGCGAGGCGATGAGCAGCATCGAAGGCAAGGAAAAACTGCGTCAGGAAGCCCTGAAGCAGACTCAGCAAGTGATGAACGACGAAACCGGCAAGCCGGTGGTTGAAGACCTGTTGTTCAACAACCTGATCATTCAGTAATCACGCTGGCGGCTGTTCAGGACGCCAGGCTCTTGCGAAAGCGTGCCAGGGCAATGAAGAAGAACAGCAGGCCGATGGCCGTCAGCGCCAGCAAGTCCGGCCAGACCACGCTCAGCCCCGCGTCGCGAAACAGAATCGCGGCGCTGAGGCTGACAAAATGCGTGGACGGCGAGCCCTGCATGACCCACTGCAGCCATTGCGGCATGCTGTCCAGCGGCGTGCTGCCGCCGGACAGCAGCAACATCGGGATGATTACCGGAATCGCCAGCAGACCGAACTGTGGCGTCGAGCGCGCCAGGGTCGCCAGAAAAATCCCCAACGCGGTACTGGCAAACAGATAAACCGCCGTCACCAGCAAAAACAGGCCCATCGAGCCGGACAACGGCACGCCCAATGCGCCTTTGACCACCACCTCCAGCGACAGCCAGGTGCACAGCACCACCACCAGCAGGTTGCTCCAGATTTTCGCCAGCATGATTTCCAGCGCCGTCAGCGGCAGCACCAGCAAATGGTCGAGCGTGCCGTGCTCGCGCTCGCGCAGCAGCGCCGTGCCCGTCAGGATGATCGCCAGAATGGTGATGTTGTTGACGATCTGAATCACCGCCAGAAACCAGCCGCCCTCCAGGTTGGTGTTGAACAGTGCGCGGGTGGTCAACTGGATGGGCGTTTTGCTCACGGCATCGCCCTGGCCGCCGTAGGTCTGCAATTCACGCTGGAAGATCCGGCTGATGTAGCCGGCGCCCATGAACGCCTGGCTCATCGCGGTGGCATCGACGTTGACTTGAATGGCCGGTTGCCGCGCCGCGAGCAGATCGGTTTGAAACCCTGCCGGAATGTTGATCACGAAGGTGTACTGGCCGCTGTCCATCACCTGATCAAGTTGCGTATAGGGCAACAGCACCGGCGTCTGGAACTCCGGCGGTTGCAGGGCCTGGGCCAACTGGCGCGAGAGGGCACTGTGGTCTTCGTCGACGATCGCCACGCTGGCGTTGTGTACGCCGATCACCGAGCCGGCGGCGGGCATGTAGATCGCCACGGTAAAGGCGTAGAACAGGAACAGCAGCAACACGCTGTCGTGGCGCAGGCTGGTCAGTTCCTTGAGTCCCAGGCGCAGGATGTGCGCGAACTTATGCATCAGGCCTCCTGCTTTTTCAGCATGATCAGGCTCAGCCCGGTGAACCCGACAAAGAACCCGAACAGCGCCAGGCATTGCGGCCACAGTTGCCGCAGGTCCAGCGCCTTGGTGAACGTGCCCACCGCGATGTCGAGAAAGTGTCCTGCCGGAAACAGCATGCCCATCACCGCCGCCGCCCCCTCCAGCGAAGAGCGCGGCACGATCAGCCCGGAGAACTGAATGGTCGGCAGGCTGGTGATGATCATGGTGCCGAGGATCGCGGCGATTTGCGTGCGGGTGAACGCCGAGATCAGCAGGCCCATGCTGGTGGTCGCCAGCACGTACAACAGGCCGCCGAACGCCAGCGTCAGCAGGCTGCCCTTGAACGGCACGCCGAACAGCCAGCGGTTCATCGCCACCAGCAGCGCGAGATTGACCAGACTGACCAGCAGGTACGGCGCCTGTTTGCCCAGCAGAAACTCCAGGCGGGTCAGGGGCGTGGCGTAGAAGTTGGTGATCGAGCCGAGTTCTTTTTCGCGCACGATGCCGAGTGCGGTGAGCATCGCCGGAATGAACGCCAGAATCAGCGCCATGACCCCGGGGCCGATGGCGTTGACGCTGACCACATCCTGGTTGTAGCGAAAGCGCGTCTCGAGGCTGGCACCCGCCTGATGATTGATCGCGGGGCTGCTCTGCTCGGCCAATTGTTGCAGGTTGGCCAGGTGCACGGCTTCGACATAATTGCGGCTGGTCTCGGCGCGAAACGGCATGCCGCCATCCAGCCACGCCGCCACTGCAGGTTGGCGCCCGGCGTACAGGTCGCGGCCGAATCCGGGGGGGATTTCCAGCGCCAGTTTGATCTCCGAGCGTTGCAGGCGGCGGTGTAATTCTTGAGCGTCGTGGATGGCCGGGCGTTCATCGAAATAGCGTGAGCCGCGAAAGGCTTCCAGATAGGTTCGGCTCTGCGGCGTCTGGTCCTGGTCGTACACGGCGAACGCGAGGTTTTCCACGTCCAGGGAAATCCCGTAGCCGAAGATCACCATCATGAAGATCGCCCCCGCCAGTGCGAAGGCCATACGCACCTTGTCACGCAGCAGCTCCTTGCCTTCGCGACTGGCCACCGCGAGCAGACGGCCGAGGCTGAAACCGCGCTGCTTGAGTGGCGGCGCGGCGGCCGCTGGCGCCGTCGATGATTCGCTCGCGGGAGGCGTTTCGGCAGTGCCCTGGGCCTGTTCCAGGCAGGTCACGAAAGCGGCTTCCAGCGTCTCTCCACCGAACTGCTGTTGCAATGCCGCCGGGGTGTCGCACGCGAGGACTTTGCCGGCGTGCATCAGCGAGATGCGGTCGCAGCGCTGGGCTTCGTTCATGAAGTGGGTGGAGAGGAAAATCGTCACGCCCTGCTCGCGTGACAGTTCGATCAATAGCCGCCAAAAGTCATCGCGGGCTGCCGGATCGACCCCGGACGTCGGCTCATCAAGAATCAGCACTTCCGGGCGGTGCAACACCGCCACCGCCAGTGACAAACGTTGGCGCAGACCCAGCGGCAGGGCGCCGGACGGCTGATCGGCGACGCCGAGCAGGTTGAAGCGCTGAATCAACGCTTCGATGCGTTGCGCGCTTTCGACCTTGGGCAGGTCGAACAGCCGCGCATGCAGCTCAAGGTTCTGCCGCACACTGAGCTCGCCATACAGCGAAAAACTCTGGGACATGAAGCCGACCCGCTTGCGCGTGGCCAGATCCTTGGCATTCACCGGGTTACCGAGCAGCGTCGCGCTGCCCTCGCTGGCCGGCATCAGTCCGGTCAGGACTTTCATGGTGGTGGTCTTGCCGCAGCCGTTGGAGCCGAGAAAACCGAAAATTTCGCCGCGACCGATGGCGAAGCTGACGTGATCCACGGCGGTGAAGTCGCCGAAACGCAACGTCAGGTCGTGGGCCTCGATGGCGATGTCGGTGGTGCTGTCGGTGCGTGGCGGAATCACCAGCGGCTGAGCGTCATGCTGGCGGTCGCCCTGGAAATGGGTGAAGGCCTCATCGAGTTTGCCGCTGGGGGTGACGGCCGCCAGTTCACGGCTCAGGCCGGTGGCAATCAATTTGCCGTTGTCGAGCATCAAGCAATGCTCGAACTGTTCGGCTTCCTCCATATACGCGGTGGCGACCAGCAGGGTCAGTTGCGGGCGCTGGCGCCGCACGTCGTCGACCAGTTCCCAGAACCGTCGGCGCGAGAGCGGGTCGACGCCGGTGGTCGGCTCGTCGAGGATCAACAGATCCGGTTCATGGATCAGCGCGCAGCACAGCCCGAGTTTCTGTTTCATGCCGCCGGACAATTTGCCGGCGGGGCGCTCGGCGAATTTCAGCAGGTCGGTGGCGAGCAGCAGGTTGTGCATGCGTTGCTCGCTGTCGGCTTTCGACAGGCCGAACAGCGTAGCGAAGAACTGAATGTTTTCGCGGATCGACAGCTCGGGATACAGGTTGCCGCCCAATCCCTGGGGCATGAAGGCGATGCGCGCATACAGCGTGTCGCGGTGGCGGCGCTGCTGGATCGGCCCGCCGAGGACGTCCAGTTGCCCTTGCTGCAAGGCTTTCACCCCGGCGATCAGCCCCAGCAGGCTGGATTTGCCTGCGCCATCGGGGCCGATCAGCCCGCAACGGGTGCCGGCGGGCAGGCTGAAGGCGATCTCGCTCAGCGCTTGCTGTTTGCCGTAGCGGTGCGCGATGCCGTTCGCCTGAACCGCGAGGCTGTTCATTGCAGATTGGCCGGCCAGGCGATCGGCGCGGTGCGTACATACCCGGCGCCGGGCATGCCGGGCTTGGCTTGCGGCACGGCGCTGGGTTGGGTCAGGCGCAGCTTGACGCGGAACACCAGTTTTTGCCGCTCGTCGCGGGTTTCGACCTCTTTCGGGGTGAACTGCGATTTGCCGGCGACGAAACTGATTTTTGCCGGCAACGGCTTGTCGGGCAGGGCATCGAGCAGCACCCGCGCTTCATCGCCCACCGCCAGACGTCCGGCCACGGCGGCGGACAGGTAGAGGTTCATGTACTGATCATTGGGATCGATCAACAGCAGGACGCGGCCACCGGCCCCCAGCACCTCGCCGGGTTCGGCCATGCGCAACTGGATCACGCCATCAATCGGCGCGCGCAGGCTGCTGTCGTCGATTTCGCTGGTCAGTTGCGCGACCTGCGCCTGTGCAGCGCCAATCGCTGCACTGACCGCCGACACCTGAGCGCGCGCCGCCGTCACGGCTGCGTTGCCGGTACCGATGCGCGACTGCAATTGATCGATGACCTGGGCGCTGACGAAACCGTGCTTGAACAGTGATTGGGAGCGCCCGAGTTCCTGCTGGGCCAGCAATAGCTCACTCTGACGCAACTGCACGTTGGCCTGGGCGGCGTTGAGGTTTTCCCGCGCACGCACGACCTCGGCTTCGGCCTGGTTGCGCTGGGCCTCAAGGGTGCGCGTGTCCATGCGCGCCAGCAATTGGCCCTGGCTGACCTTGTCGCCTTCATCGACCAGCACCTCGGCGAGGCGACCGGGGGTCTTGCTGGCGATCTGCACTTCGGTGGCTTCGAGTCGTCCGTTGCCGGCCGACAGGCCTTCGGGCAGGCGACTGCTGATTGACTTCCAGTAACCGAAGCCGCCGGCGGCCAACAGTAAGGCGATGAGCGATCCGGCAAATAAAAGTGAGGAACGGCGGTGCGTCGACATGGGGGCATCCTGCGGCTGTGGCGTCCAGTCTGACGGTTCAAGCGCAGGGGGCGCTTGATGTCAATCAAATGAGCGGCAAGCCTAGACCTTTTTGTCTGCCAGCACTGCGTGACCGGGCGGTTCTCAGCGCAGGCCGAGCACAGCGGCCCATTGTTCGGCGGTGACGGGCATCACTGACAGCCGCGAGCCCTTCTGCACCAGCGGCATTTGCGCCAGCGCGGTCTGCTGTTTCAGGTAATCGAGTTTCAAGACCCGCACAAAGGTTTCGACGTGCGCCACGTCGATGGCGCTCCAGGCATTTTTTTCCAGTGTGGCCTTTGGATCGAAGTAATGGCTCTCCGGCTCCAGTGCGGTGGGATCCGGGTACGCGGCCTGGATGATTCTGCCGATGCCGGCAATCCCCGGTTCCGGGCAGCTGGAATGGTAGAAAAAGAACTCATCGCCTACCGCCATCGCGCGCAGGAAATTGCGCGCCTGATAGTTGCGAACCCCGTCCCAGCGCGCTGTGCCGAGCTTCTCCAGGCCTTTGATCGAAAGTTCGTCGGGCTCGGATTTCATCAGCCAATAGGCCATGGTTTTTTGCTCCTGAAACGGTCATTGGGCAGGTTGTCGGGCAATTTTATGACAAACCGACAGTCGGTTGACGTCAGCGTTTGCGCGCAGGTTCACGTTGTCGCAAAATGCCGGCCTTTAAAGCTTGACGCTGCTGCACGGCCTACGAACGGAAACCGCTGCTGTCATCGTGATGATGTGCCTTGAGGGGGGCAATCGATGAAACGCAAACCGGATTTGCTATGGACTTTGGTCATTTTGTTCGGCCTGGGTGTCGTGACCACGGGTTACGCGCAAAGCCTGTGGTCCAACAAGACCGACGCGCCGATTGAAGTGGCGCAACAGGTGCAACAGTCGACAGCCTTCAAGCGCTGAAACTGCCTTCTCGACGCCGCGTTTTCGTGCGGCGTCCTACCCCGCGACATACCACGCCTTGTCAGTGACCGTGCCCTGCAGCGGTACATCCCAACTGGCTTGCGCCAATCGTTCGACCTTCTGACATTCATGGGCCAGGCCCAACAGCGTGGGCTTGCGCCAGTGCTTGCGCCGGGCCAGATACGCCAGGCTGCGGTCGTAGAAGCCACCGCCCATCCCCAGGCGCCCGCCGACGTCATCAAATCCAACCAACGGCAACAACACCAGGTCCAGTGTCCAGATCTTGCGCTGGCGCGCCAGTTGGGCGCGCGGCTCCAGAATGCGGAAGCGATTGGGTTTGAGTTTCTCCCCGGGACGGATGCGCTGGAACACCATTTTGGTCCGTGGCCAGGCACTGAGCACCGGCAGATAAGTGGCCTTGCCCCGGCGCTGGGCTTCGCGCAGCAGCAGGCGCGGATCGATTTCGCCGTCGGTGGGCAAGTACAGGGAGATGTGTCGGGCCCGGCGAAAGTGCGGGTCTTGTGCCAGTTGGCGGAACAGGCCTTTGGCGGCCTGGCGTTGCTCGCCTGGGGTCAGTGAGCGGCGCGCCTTGCGCAGCAGGCGGCGGAGTTGCGGGCGTGGCAGCAGCGCAGGTTCGGTCATGGTTCGGCTTCGGCAGGTGAGGGCGAAAACGCACGCATAAAAAATCCGATGCCGGCAAATACCGACATCGGATTCGAATCAGGCTCCCCGGATGAACCGCTGTCAACTTAGCCCTTGAACCCGAAAGTTCAAGGTGGAAGATGCAGTAGACTTTAAGGCTTTCCGTCTAGCGGACATGCACACCAGCCCAACGTGCAACTTCCAGGGTAGTGCGAATCGGCTCAGGGACATCGTCAACTGGCAAGCACCCCAGGGAGTGCGGCGAGTATACCGCAAGCGGCCGGTTGAATCAGCCCTTGCTGGTGTTCTGATCGTCGGCGAGGACCAGATCGACACGATCGAGCAAGTCGCGCACCTGTTCACGGGTCGAACCGCTGGCCTGGATGTCCGGGCGCTCTTCTTTGTGCAAGAGGTCGTGGGTGATGTTCAGCGCGGCCATCACGGCGATGCGGTCGGCGCCGATGACTTTGCCGCTGCTGCGGATCTCGCGCATCTTGCCGTCCAGGTAGCGTGCGGCACTGACCAGATTGCTGCGTTCTTCCTGCGGGCAGATGATCGAATACTCTTTGTCGAGGATCTGCACGGTGACGCTATTGCTTGAACTCATGAGTCTTGCTCCAGGGCCTTGAGGCGCGAAATCATCGATTCGACCTTACGCCGGGCGATTTCGTTTTTTTCAATGAGGTGAGCGCGTTCCTCGCGCCAGGTCTTTTCCTGAGCTAGTAAGAGTGCATTTTGACTCTTAAGTTGCTCGACTCGGGTAATCAGCAGTTCGAGTCTGGCCATCAGCGCTTGCAGGTCGGTGTCTTCCATTGTGTCCACTGGGTCGGAGTCTGTCTGATGGGATAGCTGGCGGACAGCCTTTAATAGTCTTGGCGAGTCTGTCGATGTAGGATACAAGGCCTTCATTCTAGACATAGCGCCGTCTGGCGCCTAGCTGCCCATGACCATTGCGAATTCCCCGTACCAAGCCTTTGCCACCCTGCTGACTTCCAGCGGCCACAACGTCTCGCCTGCCGAACTGCATGGCCTGCTGCTTGGCCGCAGCTGCGCCGGCGCCGGCTTCGACAACGAAGGCTGGCTGATCGACGCCGCCGAATTGCTCGAAGGCGACATCCAGGACAACGTCCGCAACGCCCTGATCGGCTTGCAAGAGATGGTCAAAGGCGAGCTGACCGGTGACGACGTCACTGTCGTTCTGCTGTTGCCGACCGATGATGCACCACTGACCGACCGCGCCGCCGCGCTGGGCCAATGGTGCCAGGGCTTCCTCAGCGGTTTCGGCCTGAACTGCCGCGACAGCAGCATGCTCAGCACTGAAGCCACCGAAGTGCTGCAGGATCTGGCCGCGATCTCCCAAGTGCAAGATGCCCTGGAAGAATCCGAAGACGGCGAAACCGACTACATGGAAGTCATGGAGTACCTGCGCGTTGCGCCGCTGCTGCTGTTCTCGGAAACCAAGAAAGCCGACGTGCCGCCAGCCGCCAAGCCGTCGCTGCATTAATCGCGTGCCAGGGAAAGCCATCTGCCCATGACCCATATCCCCAAAGCGGAATACAGCCGTCGCCGCAAGGCCCTGATGGCGCAGATGGAACCCAACAGTATTGCGATCCTGCCTGCCGCCGCGGTGGCGATCCGCAACCGCGACGTCGAGCACGTCTACCGTCAGGACAGCGACTTCCAGTACCTCAGCGGATTCCCCGAGCCGCAAGCCGTTATCGTCCTGATGCCGGGCCGCGAGCATGGCGAGTACGTGCTGTTCTGCCGTGAGCGCAATGCCGAGCGCGAGTTGTGGGACGGTCTGCGCGCAGGGCAGGAAGGTGCGATCCGCGATTACGGTGCCGACGACGCTTTCCCGATCACTGACATCGACGACATTCTTCCGGGCCTGATCGAAGGTCGCGACCGGGTGTATTCGGCGATGGGCAGCAACCCCGAATTCGACCGCCACCTGATGGACTGGATCAACGTGATCCGCTCCAAGGCGCACCTCGGCGCCCAGCCGCCGAACGAATTCGTTGCCCTGGATCATCTGCTGCACGACATGCGCCTGTATAAATCGGCGGCAGAAGTGAAGGTGATGCGTGAAGCCGCACGGATCTCGGCCCAGGCCCACATTCGTGCGATGCAGGCCAGCCGGCCGGGGTTGTACGAGTACAGCCTCGAAGCCGAACTCGATTACGAATTCCGCAAGGGCGGGGCGAAAATGCCGGCCTACGGTTCGATCGTCGCTGCCGGGCGCAACAGCTGCATCCTGCATTACCAGCAGAATGACGCGCTGCTCAAGGACGGCGATCTGGTGTTGATCGACGCCGGTTGCGAAATCGACTGCTACGCCAGCGACATCACCCGCACCTGGCCGGTCAACGGCAAGTTCTCGCCGGAGCAAAAAGCGATCTACGAGTTGGTGCTGGCCTCGCAGGAAGCCGCGTTCGCCGAAATCGCCCCGAACAAGAACTGGAATCAGGCCCACGAAGCCACGGTTCGGGTGATCACCGCAGGTCTGGTGCAGCTCGGGATATTGCAGGGCGAGGTCGACGAATTGATCGCGACGGAAGCCTATAAAGCGTTTTACATGCACCGCGCCGGCCACTGGCTGGGCATGGATGTTCACGACGTCGGCGAGTACAAGGTCGGCGGCGAATGGCGGGTGCTGGAGGTCGGCATGGCGCTGACCGTGGAACCGGGCATCTACATAGCCCCGGACAATCAGAACGTAGCGAAGAAATGGCGCGGCATTGGCGTGCGCATCGAGGACGACGTGGTAGTGACCAAGAGCGGTTGTGAAATCCTCACGGGTGGCGTGCCGAAAACCGTCGCTGACATCGAAGCGCTGATGGCGCAAGCACGGGCACACGCGGCATGAGTCGAGTCAACCTTGCAATCATCGGTGGCGGCCTGGTCGGCGCCAGTCTGGCGTTGGCCTTGCAGGCCGGGGCCAAGGCCCGTGGCTGGAAAATCGTCCTGATCGAGCCGTTTGCCCCGGGCGACAGCTGGCAGCCGAGCTACGACGCCCGTTCGTCGGCGCTGTCCTTCGGTTCGCGGCAGATCTATCAGCGGTTGGGCGTGTGGCAGGAAATTTCCCGCCGCGCCGAGCCGATCAAACAGATTCACGTGTCTGACCGTGGGCGCTTCTCCACTGCCCGACTGTCGGCGATGGAAGAGGGCGTGCCGGCGCTCGGTTACGTGGTGGAGAACGCCTGGCTCGGCCAGTGCCTGTGGCAGCATCTGGATAAAGACGTGATCAGTTGGCGCTGCCCGGCGGAAGTCGCGCGCATGGAGCCGCTGCCTGACGGTTATCGCCTGACCCTCAACGATGAAACCACCGTCGAGTGCGATCTGGCAGTGCTCGCCGATGGCGGTCGCTCCGGGCTGCGCGAGCAGTTGGGCATCAACGTGCGCAAGCGTCCTTACAACCAGAGCGCACTCATTGCCAACATCACCCCGAGCGAAGCGCACAACGGCATGGCCTTCGAGCGCTTCACCGACGAAGGCCCGATGGCCTTGCTGCCATTGCCGGAAAACCGCTGCGCGCTGGTCTGGACCCGTCTGGGCATGGACGCACAACGTTTGGCCGACCTCAGCGAGCGCGATTTCCTCAGCGAACTGCAAGGCGTGTTCGGTTACCGTCTCGGTACCCTGAAGCAGGTGGGAGCACGCCATCTGTATCCGCTGTCGCTGGTCGAGGCCGAAGAGCAAGTGCGTTCGCATCTGGCCGTGCTCGGCAACGCCGCACACAGCCTGCACCCGATTGCCGGGCAGGGCTTCAACCTGTCGTTGCGCGATGCCGATGCCCTGGCCGCCGCGTTGCTCGCCAGCGACAAACCGCTGGGCGACTTCGCCACGTTGCAGGCGTATCGCGAGCGCCAGCGCCTGGATCAAGACCTCACTGTGGGCTTCTCGGATCAGGTCACGCGATTGTTCGGCAGCACCCAGCCGCTGGTTTCGCTGGGGCGCAACATTGGTTTGCTCGGCCTCGATCTGCTGCCTCCCGCCAAGCGCTGGTTTGCCCGCCAGGCCATGGGGCTGGGGACGCGGCCGGATGCTTGAGCGGCTGGCCGGCACTTTCACTTTCAGGAGCGCGCCACCCACCGGCGCGCTCGGTAAAACCCTTTACGGGCGGCGCACGCCGCCAGCGAGACAGGCTTAAAGCATGGAAATGCGCGCAGATCTGCTGATTGTCGGGGCCGGAATGGTCGGCAGCGCCTTGGCGCTGGCGCTACAGGACAGCGGGCTGGAAGTCCTGCTGCTTGACGGCAGCCCGTTGAGCGTCAAACCGTTCGCTGTCGACGCACCGTTCGAACCGCGGGTGAGTGCGCTGTCGGCGGCCAGCCAGCGGATTCTCGAACGCCTCGGCGTGTGGGACGGCATCGCCAGCCGGCGCAGCAGCCCGTACACCGACATGCACGTGTGGGACGGCAGTGGCACCGGCCAGATTCATTTCTCGGCGAGCAGTGTGCACGCCGAGGTGCTGGGGCATATCGTCGAAAACCGTGTGGTTCAGGATGCCTTGCTCGATCGTTTGCACGACTGCGATCTGGGCATGCTGGCCAACGCCCGACTGGAGCAGATGCGCCGCTCCGGCGATGACTGGCTGCTGACCCTGGCCGATGGTCGCCAGTTGCGCGCGCCGTTGGTGATTGCCGCTGACGGCGCCAATTCAGCCGTTCGCCGGCTGACCGGCGTGGCGACGCGCGAGTGGGATTACCTGCACCACGCGATTGTCACCAGCGTGCGCAGCAGCAAGCCGCACCGGATGACCGCGTGGCAGCGCTTTACCGATCACGGACCGCTGGCGTTTCTGCCACTTGAGCGCGACGGGCAGCAGGATTGGTGCTCGATTGTCTGGTCGACCACCCCGAGCGAGGCCGAGCGCTTGATGGCACTGGATGAAGCGGCTTTCTGCAAGGCGCTGGAGCGCGCCTTTGAAGGTTGCCTGGGCGAAGTCATCAGCGCTGATCCGCGCCTTTGCGTGCCGCTGCGTCAGCGCCATGCCAAACGTTATGTGGCCGAAGGTCTGGCGCTGATCGGTGACGCGGCGCACACCATTCACCCGTTGGCCGGGCAGGGCGTGAACCTGGGTTTCCTCGATGCGGCGGTGCTGGCTGAAGTGCTGTTGCAAGCCAATGAGCGTGGCCAGCGTCTGGCCGATGTGAAGGTGCTGAGCCGTTACGAGCGTCGGCGCATGCCCCACAACCTTGCGCTGATGGCGGCGATGGAGGGCTTCGAGCGTTTGTTCCAGGCCGATCCGCTGCCAGTGCGCTGGCTGCGCAATGCCGGGTTGAAGATTGTTGAGCAGATGCCGGAGGCGAAGGCGCTGTTTGTGCGTGAAGCCCTTGGTTTGACGGGCGATCTACCGGCCCTCGCCAAGCCTTGATCTTCTCGTTGTTGCTGATGGCTACATCGCGAGCAGGCTCACTCCTACAGGGGAACGTATTCCAACGGTAGGAGGAGTCGTGCAACATCTGGTAACTCCTTGGAAAAGTGTTCGATTGAGAACCTAAATGTGAGTCCTTATCATTTGGCCCACATTTTCCGACCGAGAGATCACTCCCATGTTGGCACCCAAGCGTCTCCTGACCGCCCTGGCCCTGACCCTGATCGGCAGCACCACCGCCCAGGCCGCCGACGAGGTGGTGGTCTACTCCTCGCGTATTGATGAGCTGATCAAACCGGTGTTCGACGCCTACACCGCGAAGACCGGGGTGAAGATCAAGTTCATCACCGACAAGGAAGCGCCGCTCATGCAGCGGATCAAGGCCGAGGGCGAAAACGCCACCGCCGACCTGCTGCTCACTGTCGATGCCGGTAACCTCTGGCAGGCCGAGCAGATGGGCATTCTGCAGCCGTTCACCTCGAAGACCATCGACGCCAACATCCCGCCGCAATATCGCTCTTCGACCCATGCCTGGACCGGCCTGAGCCTGCGCGCGCGGACCATCGCCTATTCCACCCAGCGGGTAAAACCGGGCGAGTTGACCACCTACGAAGCACTGGCCGACAAGAACTGGGAAGGGCGCCTGTGCCTGCGCACGGCGAAGAAGGTCTACAACCAGTCGCTGACCGCGACCATGATCGAAGTGCACGGTGCCGAGAAGACCGAGAAAATCCTCAAGGGCTGGGTCAACAACCTGTCCACCGACGTGTTCTCCGACGACGTGGCGGTGCTGGAGGCGATCAATGCCGGCCAGTGCGACGTCGGCATCGTCAACACTTACTACTACGGTCGCCTGCACAAGCAGATGCCGGAGCTGCCGGTGAAACTGTTCTGGCCGAACCAGGCCGATCGCGGCGTGCACGTCAACCTGTCGGGTATCGGCCTGACCAAACACGCGCCGCACCCGGAAGCCGCCAAGGCGCTGGTCGAGTGGATGACCACGCCTGAAGCGCAGAAGATCTTTGCCGATGTGAACCAGGAGTTCCCGGCCAACCCGGCGGTGGCGCCTTCGGAAGAAGTGGCGGCATGGGGCAAGTTCATCGCCGACACCCTGCCGGTGGAAGTGGCGGGCAAGCGCCAGGCCGAAGCGATTCGCATGATGGATCGGGCGGGCTGGAACTGAGGCTTTTCGTATAACGTTTCATCGTTCAAGATCGCTCCCTCACCCCAGCCCTCTCCCGGAGGGAGAGGGAGCCGACTTGTAGTGTTTTCGAAACCTGAGTTCGACTCGATGTTTCGGGTCGATTTAGCTACCTCACCCTAGGCCTCTCCCGGGAGGGTGAGGGCAACAATCTCGACTTGAAACCCTAATCCCAAGAACACCCCCTATCCCTCCAGAGTCCAAAAAGTGGCCCACCCCGCCCAACGCCGCTGGTACCCCATCGTTTTCGCCATCGCCGCGTTGGTGCTGTTGCCCCTGAGTATCCTGTTGCTGTCGTGGCAAACCATCGACCAGCAGATCTGGTCGCACCTGTGGGAAACCCAGATGCCGCGCTTGCTGGGCAACACCCTGACCCTGGTGCTTGGCGTGGGCGTCGGTGTGACGCTGCTCGGCGTCAGTCTGGCGTGGCTCACCAGCCTCTGTGAATTCCCCGGCAGACGCTGGCTCGACTGGGCGCTGATGTTGCCCTTCGCCATCCCGGCTTATGTGCTGGCGTTCGTCTTCGTCGGTCTGCTGGACTTTGCCGGGCCCGTGCAAACGCTGTTGCGCGAGTGGTTCGGCAGCGGGTTACGCCTGCCGCGGGTGCGCTCCACCGGCGGGGTGATTGTGGTGTTGGTGCTGGTGTTTTATCCCTACGTTTACCTGCTGGCGCGCACCGCGTTTCTCGCGCAGGGCAAAGGCCTGATGGAAGCGGCGCGGGTGCTCGGGCAATCGCCCTGGCAGGCGTTCTGGCGGGTGGCATTGCCCATGGCGCGGCCGGCGATCGGTGCCGGGGTGGCGCTGGCACTGATGGAAACCCTGGCGGATTTCGGTGCGGTGTCGGTGTTCAACTTCGACACCTTCACCACCGCGATCTACAAGACCTGGTACGGCTTCTTCAGCCTGCCCAGCGCGGCGCAACTGGCGAGCCTCTTGTTGCTGGTGGTGATGCTGGTGCTCTACGGCGAACGGCGGGCACGCGGTGCCAACCGGGCAAGCAACGAGCGACCACGGGTCAAGGCGCTGTATCACCTGCGCGGGCTCAAGGCGTTCGCAGCGACAGGCTGGTGCACGTTGGTGTTCGCCTGTGCGTTCGTGATTCCGCTGCTGCAGTTGCTCGTCTGGTTCTGGCAGCGCGGGCGCTTCGATCTCGATGAGCGTTACGCCGGGTTGATCCTGCACACCCTCTACCTGGGCGGCATGGCGGCGTTGATCACCGTCAGCGTCGCGTTGCTGCTGGCCTTCGCCCGACGGCTGGCGCCAACCCGGGCGATTCGCTCCGGCGTCAGCCTGGCCAATCTCGGTTATGCGTTGCCGGGCTCGGTGCTGGCGGTGTCGATCATGCTCGCCTTCAGCTACCTCGACCGCGAACTGGTGATCCCGCTGTCGGGCTGGCTCGGCGGCGCCGGCAAGCCGCTGTTGCTCGGCAGTCTGGCGGCGTTGCTGATGGCTTATCTGGTGCGCTTCATTGCGGTGGCCTACGGGCCGCTGGAAAACAGTCTGGCGCGTATACGGCCTTCATTGCCCGAAGCGGCACGTAGTCTGGGTGTCAGTGGGCCGCGACTGTTTTTCAAAGTGTATCTGCCGCTGTTGCTGCCCGGCGCGTTGAGCGCGGCGTTGCTGGTGTTCGTCGATGTGCTCAAGGAAATGCCCGCCACCCTGCTGATGCGCCCGTTTGGCTGGGACACGCTGGCGGTGCGCATCTTTGAAATGACCAGCGAAGGCGAATGGGCGAGGGCGTCGCTGCCGGCGCTGACGCTGGTATTGGTCGGTTTATTGCCGGTCATCGGCCTGATCCGCCGCTCGGCGCACCGAAACACTTAGTCGTCAGTCCTGAATCATGCGGCTACAATGCGCGGCATTCGGTGCGGTTCGTCTGACAGATCGGTACGCTGAAATCGGCTGAGAGCCTTATATTTCAAGGCTTTCAACTGTGCAGCGGCTGTCCGCGCCTTCGCCACGCCCGGAAGGAGAAACCCATGGGACAGCGTACGCCTCTGTATGACCTGCATCTCGCCCTTGGCGCGAAAATGGTCGATTTTGGCGGTTGGGACATGCCACTGCATTACGGCTCGCAGGTCGAGGAGCACCACGAAGTGCGCCGCGATTGCGGGGTCTTCGATGTATCCCACATGACCGTTATCGACGTTACCGGCAACCAGGCCAAGGCCTGGCTCCAGCATTTGCTGGCCAATGATGTCGAACGCCTGCACCGCCCCGGTCGGGCGTTGTACAGCACCATGCTCAACGAGCGTGGCGGCATCGTCGACGACATGATCGTCTATCGCCTCGAAGACCGTTATCGGCTGGTGGTCAACGCCTCCACCCGTGATCAGGATCTGGCCTGGATGCACGCACAACTGGCCGGGTTCGACGTGCAACTGCACGAGCGCACCGAGCTGGCGATGCTCGCCATCCAGGGCCCGCAGGCCCGGCACAGGATCGCCGAACTGGTCACCCAGTCCCGCGCCACGCTGATCCAGCACCTCAAACCGTTCGAAGCCGAAGTCGATGGCGACTGGTTCATCGCGCGCACCGGTTATACCGGTGAGGACGGGCTGGAAATCGCCTTGCCGGCCGAACAGGCGCCGGGATTTTTCAACGATCTGGTCGGTGCTGGCATTTCGCCGATTGGCCTCGGCGCCCGCGACACGCTGCGGGTTGAGGCGGGGATGAACCTCTACGGCCAGGACATTCATCAAGATGTCTCGCCGCTGGCGTCCAATATGGCCTGGAGCATTGCCTGGGAACCGGCCTCGCGGCAGTTCATCGGGCGGGCGGCACTGGCGGCGGAAAAAACCGCCGGCGTTGCGCACAAACTGGTGGGCCTGGTGCTTGAGGAACGGGGTGTTTTACGCGCCCATCAGGTGGTTCGTATCGCCGATGTTGGCGAAGGAGAGATCACCAGTGGTAGTTTCTCTCCTACGCTGAGTAAATCGATTGCCCTGGCGCGTGTACCGATGGCCACAGCCGACCGCGCCGAAGTGGAAATCCGTGGCAAGTGGTATCCGGTACGGGTGGTCAAACCGACCTTCGTGCGCCATGGCAAAACCTTGATCTAACCTTTTCCGGCGGGCCTGACCGCTGACATTTTCTTGAGGACACCGAGCATGAGCAATATCCCCGCTGAACTGCGTTTTGCCGAAAGTCATGAGTGGGCACGTCTGGAAGCCGACGGCACCGTTACCGTGGGCATCAGCGATCACGCGCAGGAAGCGCTGGGCGATGTGGTGTTCGTCGAGTTGACCGAAGTGGGCAACAAATTTGCGGCTGAAGATCAGGCCGGTGTGGTCGAGTCGGTGAAAGCCGCTTCCGACATCTACTCGCCGATTGCCGGTGAAGTGATCGCCATCAACGAAGAGCTGGGCGCTTCGCCGGAACTGCTGAACTCCGACCCGTACGGTGCGTGGATCTTCAAGCTCAAGCCCGATAACGCGGCTGATCTGGACAAGCTGCTCGACGCTGCCGGCTACAAGGCGGCCATCGGCGAATAAGCAGACTGTAATACTTCAAAAGCCCCGATTTCTCGGGGCTTTTTTGTGGGCGTCAATCAGGCGTCGCGCAATACCGCTTTCACCGCCGCCACCGAACGCTCGACATCGTCCTTGGTCATGGTGGTGAACATCGGCAACGACACGATCAGCCGTCCGACCCGCTCCGCCACCGGCAACATGCCTTCCTTGAAGCCGCGCTCGCGGTACAGGCTCAGCAAGTGAATCGGCGGGTAGTGATAACCGATGCCGATGCCGCGTGCCTGCATCTGCTCCATGAATGTCGCTCGCGCCGGCAAGCCGTCCTTGCGTTCCGGCAGGACCAGTTGGAACAGGTGCCAGTTGCTGTGGGTGAAGTCCGCAGGCGGCAGTTGCGCGCCATAGGTCGCTTCAAAGTCATCGCCAAAACATTTGAAGTAGTGTCGGGCCAGTTCCTGACGATGGGCGGTCAGCGCCTCGATATGCGCGAACTGACCCAGGCCAATGGTGGCGGCGACATCGGTCATGTTGAACTTGCCACCGAGCACGTCGACGTCCAGACCATCGAAGCCGTTGCGCGTCACGCCCTGCAAACGGTACTTCTCCGCCAGCCGCGCTTCTTCCGGGGTGTTCAGCACCAGGCAGCCACCCTCGGAGCAGGTAACGTTCTTGTTGGCCTGGAAACTGAACGACACGAAATCGCCGGTGGCGCCGATGCGCTGGCCGTTCCAGCTCGAACCCAACGCTTGGGCGGCGTCTTCAACAATGCGCAGATTGTGTTTGCGGGCGATGGCGTACAAGCGCTGCATGTCCACCGGCAGGCCGGCGAGGTACACCGGAATCAGCGCTTTGGTGCGCGGGGTGATCGCCGCTTCCAGTTGGTCCAGATCAATGTTGCGGGTCACCGGGTCGATGTCGGCAAACACCGGGGTGGCGCCGACTTCGAGGATCACGTTGGCGGTGGCGACCCAGGAAATCGGGGTGGTGATCACTTCGTCACCCGGGCCGATGCCGGCGATGCGCAGGGCGATTTCCATGGTGCAGGTGCCGGAGTTGAACGTGCGCACCGGGCGCCCGCCGAAGTATTCCGACAGCTGTGCTTCGAAGGCCTGGACCTTCGGCCCGCTGGTGATCCAGCCGGAGCGCAGCACATCGCCGACGGCGGCAATCGTGGCTTCATCAATGACGGGTTTGGAAAACGGCAGGAACGGCAGTTGGCTCATGGGGACTGGATCATCCGAAAGTTGGACGCCTGATGCAGGCGCTACAGCATGCCCCGGAACCCCTCTGCCGCCAAGCCGTGCGCGGCGGTATCGGCTGCTATGCTGGTTTGACCGTGTTGCATTGACGCCGAGCGCCAGCCAAGAGAGAGCCCGTCATGTCCCAGTTGCCATCCTTGAGCCAGTTACGCGACCCCGAAGCCTTCCTGCGCCGCCATTTGGGGCCCGACGCCGCCGAACAGCAGGCGATGCTCGATAGCCTCGGCCTCGGCAGCCGGGCCGAACTGATCGAGCAGACGGTGCCGCCGGGCATTCGTCTGAATCGGGCGCTGGATTTGCCGCCAGCCCTCGACGAACAGGCGGCGCTCGCCAAGTTGCGCGGTTATGCCGAGCAGAACCAGGTGTGGACCAGCCTGATCGGCATGGGCTACCACGGCACGCTGACGCCGACCGTCATTCTGCGCAACGTGCTGGAAAATCCCGGCTGGTACACCGCGTACACCCCGTATCAACCGGAGATCGCCCAAGGCCGTCTCGAAGCGTTGCTGAATTTCCAGCAACTGACCATCGACCTCACCGGCCTTGAACTGGCCAACGCTTCGTTACTCGATGAAGCCACTGCCGCTGCGGAAGCCATGGCTTTGGCCAAACGCGTGGCGAAGTCGAAGAGCAATCTGTTTTTCGTCGACGAGAACTGTCATCCGCAGACCATTTCCGTGGTGCAGACCCGCGCCGAAGGTTTCGGCTTCGAGCTGATCATCGACGCTGTGGATAACTTGAAGCAGCACCAGGTGTTCGGTGCGTTGCTGCAGTATCCCGACACCCATGGCGAGATTCGCGATCTGCGCCCGGTCATTGATCAGTTGCACGCGCAGCAGGCGCTGGCCTGCGTTGCGACGGACCTGTTGAGCCTGTTGTTGCTGACGCCGCCGGGTGAGCTGGGCGCGGATGTGGTGTTCGGCTCGTCCCAGCGCTTTGGCGTGCCCATGGGATACGGCGGCCCGCACGCGGCGTTTTTCGCCAGCCGCGATGAATACAAACGGGCGATTCCGGGGCGGATCATCGGCGTGTCGAAAGACGCTCGAGGCAATGTGGCGTTGCGCATGGCCCTGCAAACCCGTGAGCAACACATTCGTCGCGAGAAGGCCAACTCGAACATCTGCACCGCGCAGGTACTGCTGGCCAACATCGCCGGTTGCTACGCGGTGTATCACGGGCCGCAAGGCTTGAAACGCATCGCCCAGCGCGTGCATCGGCTGACCTGCATTCTGGCGGTGGGCCTTGAGCGCCACGGGATGCAACGGGTCAACGGGCAGTTTTTCGACACCCTGACCCTCGACGTCGGCGGCGCGCAGAGCGCGATCATCGACAGCGCCAGGGCAGCGCAGATCAACCTGCGGATTCTCGGGCGCGGTCGAGTGGGGCTGAGCCTCGATGAAACCAGCGATGAAAGCACAGTGGCCAGGCTGTTCGACGTACTGCTGGGTGCTGATCATGGGCTGAACGTCGAGCAACTGGACGCAGAAACCCTGGTGTCTGGCATCCCCGACACCCTCCAGCGCAAGACGCCTTACCTGCGCCATCCGGTGTTCAATGCTCATCACAGCGAAACCGAGATGCTGCGCTACCTCAAACAACTGGAGAACAAGGATCTGGCGCTCAACCAGTCAATGATCCCGCTGGGCTCCTGCACCATGAAACTCAACGCCACCAGCGAGATGATCCCGATCACCTGGCCGCAATTTGCCAACCTGCACCCGTTCGCGCCGCGGGAGCAGGCGGTCGGTTACACCTTGATGATCGAAGAACTGGAGCGCTGGTTGTGCGCGATCACCGGGTTCGAGGCGATCTGCATGCAGCCCAACTCCGGGGCTCAGGGCGAGTACGCCGGGCTGCTGGCGATTCGCAAATATCACGAGAGCCGGCAGCAGGGCGCGCGGGATATCTGCCTGATTCCATCGTCGGCTCACGGCACCAATCCGGCTTCGGCGCAGATGGCCGGGATGCGCGTGGTGATCGTCGAGTGCGACGAGGCGGGCAACGTCGATCTTGAGGATTTGAAGGCGAAAGCGGCGGAGGCCGGGGACAAGTTGTCGTGCCTGATGGCGACCTATCCATCGACCCATGGAGTGTACGAAGAGGGCATCAGCGAGATCTGTGAAGTTATCCACAGGCACGGCGGTCAGGTGTACATGGACGGGGCCAACCTCAATGCACAGGTCGGGCTGACGCGACCGGCGGACATCGGCGCCGATGTGTCGCACATGAACCTGCACAAGACATTCTGCATTCCTCACGGTGGCGGTGGACCGGGCATGGGACCGATCGGCATCCGTGCGCATCTGGCACCGTTCGTCGCCAATCACCCGGTGGTGCCCATCGACGGGCCGCTGGCGCAGAACGGCGCGGTCAGTGCGGCACCGTGGGGCAGCGCGAGCATTCTGCCGATCAGCTGGATGTACATCGCGATGATGGGGCCGCAATTGGCGGATGCCAGCGAAGTGGCGATTCTGGCGGCGAACTACCTGGCGCAACATTTATCTGGCGCCTTCCCGGTGCTCTACACCGGGCGCAACGGCCGCGTGGCCCATGAATGCATTCTCGATTTGCGGCCGTTGAAGGCGCAGACCGGAATCAGCGAAGAAGACGTTGCCAAGCGCTTGATGGACTACGGCTTCCACGCGCCAACCATGTCGTTTCCGGTGCCGGGGACGTTGATGGTCGAGCCGACAGAGAGCGAATCGAAAGCGGAGCTGGACCGCTTTATCGGCGCGATGCTGAGTATTCGCGCGGAAATCACCGAAGTGCAGAACGGCAACTGGCCGGCGGAAGACAACCCGCTCAAGCGCGCGCCGCATACTCTGGCGGATGTCACCGGGGTGTGGGAGCGGCCTTACAGCCTCGAACAGGGCATCACCCCCGATGCGCACACCAAGGCGCATAAATACTGGCCAGCGGTGAACCGGGTGGACAACGTTTATGGCGATCGCAATCTGTTTTGCGCCTGTGTTCCGGTGGACGATTACCGCTGATCTCCCTGTGCCCCCCGCTTCATTGCAGGCTCACTCCTGCAGAGGTTGTGTGGTGAACAGGGAATTACAGGCAAAAAAATGCCGCTCAATCGAGCGGCATTTCTATCGGCGCCAGGCTTACTCGGACGCCACCGCATTCTTCGCCAGAATCGCGTTCGCCAGTTCCATGTCCGTGGCCTGCAGGCCCGGGTTGTCGGCGCGGACTTTCTGCATCGCGGCTTCCAGGTACGGCCCGCGGATACCGCCATCGCTGGCAACGAAACTGCCGGCATCGTCCTGCGCGGCGATGATCAGCTTGTGATCCTTGAAGGTCAGGTAGGTTGAGCCGGTGGTGGCACCGGACGAGATGACGTTACGCCAAAAGCTGTCCGCCATGGCCGAACCAACGGGAAGGGACAGCAAGGCCAGCGTGGCAACAGCAAGTTTGAGACGCATGATGAGGTGACTCCTGGGGGTTAACTACGGCGTTGGATCGTGGTTCCCCGATCCGGTTCCGTGGCGGGTTATTTCTGCTCGCTCTGGGGGGTCACTCGCAGCACTTCCTCGATGGTCGTCAGGCCGGCCGCGACTTTCTGCGCGCCGGACAACCGCAAGCTGCGCATGCCTTCCTTGAAGGCCTGGCGACGAATCGCGGTGAGGTCGGTGTCCGGGGTGATGAAGGCTTTGAGGCTGTCGCTCAATTGCATGATCTCGTAGACCCCGGCGCGGCCGTGATAACCGGTGTCGCGGCATTCCAGGCAACCGATGGCGCACTGCGCATTAGCCGGCAGCGGCGCTTGCCAGGGCCGGGTCAGGGTTTGCCAGTCTTCCTCGGCGAGTGTCAGTGGCGCCTTGCAGTGTGGGCACAAGGTGCGCACCAGACGCTGCGCCATGACCCCGAGCACCGTGGCTTTGATCAGGTAGTGCGGCACGCCGAGCTCAAGCAATCGACTGATGGCGCTGGGCGCGTCGTTGGTGTGCAGGGTCGACAGCACCAGATGCCCGGTCAGTGCGGCCTGAATCGCCATTTCGGCGGTTTCCAGATCGCGGATCTCGCCAATCATGATGATGTCCGGGTCCTGCCGCATCAGCGCACGCACCCCGGCGGCAAAGCTCAGGTCGATGTTGTGCTGCACCTGCATCTGGTTGAACGCCGGCTCGACCATCTCGATCGGGTCTTCGATGGTGCACAGGTTGACCTCCGGCGTCGCCAGTTTTTTCAGGGTGGTGTAGAGCGTGGTGGTCTTGCCCGAACCGGTCGGTCCGGTGACCAGAATGATGCCGTTGGGCTGGCGGGTCATGTCTTGCCAGCGGCGCAGGTCGTCGGCGGAAAAGCCAAGCTGATCAAAGTCCTTGAGCAGCACCTCCGGGTCAAAAATACGCATGACCATTTTTTCGCCGAACGCGGTGGGCAGGGTCGACAGGCGCAGCTCGACCTCGCCGCCGTCCGGGGTCTTGGTCTTGACCCGGCCGTCCTGGGGTTTACGCTTCTCGGCGACGTTCATCCGCCCGAGGCTTTTCAGGCGGCTGACGATGGCCATGGTCACATGCGGCGGGAATTGATAGACGTTGTGCAGTACACCGTCGATGCGAAAACGCACCGTGCCCTGTTCGCGGCGCGGTTCGATGTGGATATCGCTGGCGCGCTGCTGGAAGGCGTACTGGAACAGCCAGTCGACGATATTGACGATGTGCGCATCGTTGGCGTCCGGCTCCTGATCGCTGGCGCCGAGATTGAGCAACTGTTCGAAATTGCCGAGGTTGCCGCTCTGCGCGTCGGCATTACTGGCGCCGCTGACCGATTTGGCCAGGCGGAAGAATTCGACGCTGAAACGCTGGATGTCCACCGGGTTGGCGACGACCCGTTTGATCGGCAGCTTCAGCACATGGGTCAGGTCGGCCTCCCAGCCGTTTACATAGGGTTGTGCGCTGGCCACGGTCACCGAATCGCGATCGACCGCCACGGCGAGGATCCTGTGCCGCTGGGCGAACGCGTAGGACATCAGCGGGGTGATGGCGGCGACGTTGATTTTCAGCGGATCAATGCGCAAGTACGGCTGGCCGGCCTGTTGCGCCAGCCACAGGGTCAGGCTTTCCAGGTCCAGGTGTTTGCCCGGACGGCTGAGGTCGTCCAGTTGCTGGCTGGCAATGAACTCCAGTGGATGCATCTGACCCTGAGCGGCGTGGCGACGGCGCGCGTTCAGCGCCTGCTCCGCCGAGTCCTGGCTGATAAACCCTTGGGCGACCAGTTCACGCAAGACATCGTTGAGTTCCAGCCAGCGGTCCTGAGTGGCGAGTTGAACGGACATGCGGGCTCCTTTTGAACGTCAGTTCGCAAAGGATAGCCGTGGCCCCGCAGACCGTTGGGCCACTACCTGACCAAGCCGTTGCCGGATTTGTCAGCCAGCCGCCTGTGCGGGCGCATCCCACGCCCCGTCGGTGTTTTGCAGATTCACCGAGTACACGCTGATCAGGTTACGAAGTTTTTCCCCGATCACCTGGGCGCGATGCCAGCTCAGGCCACCCATGACGATGTCGATCGACAGCAGATCGTCGAGCCGCTGCACGTTGACCTGTTCGGGGGTGAGGAACTGCAGCGCGAACAGGTTCAGCACACGCACCAACAGATCCGGCTCGGCTTCGGCAAGCAGTTGGTAGTGCGCCAGGCAGTGGGCGTTGTTGACATGCCAGACGTCGGCACGGGTGGGGAGGCTGTTGACGGCTTCGAGGTGCGGCATGGCGGGGCTCCAGAATCAGTGGAGGAATTTTTACATTCGGCGCCGGGCATTTCTTGGCTAAGATCGGTGTTATTGACGATTGATCGACCTGATCAATTCGCAAATTCTTATATATGAGGTTTTTCTATGCACAGCGAGCTGGACGCCTACGACCGCAAGATACTCGCGTTGCTGCAAGAGGACGCTTCGCTGTCCAGCGCGCAGATCGCCGAGCAGGTGGGGCTGTCGCAGTCGCCATGCTGGCGAAGGATTCAACGGATGAAGGAGGAGGGGATCATTCGTGGCCAGGTGACCTTGCTCGACCGCAAGAAGATCGGGCTGAACACGCAGATTTTCGCCGAGATCAAACTCAACGCGCATGGGCGTTCCAACTTCACCGAGTTTACCGAGGCGATTCGCGGTTTTCCGGAAGTGCTGGAGTGTTATGTGCTGATGGGCGCGGTGGACTTTCTGTTGCGCATTGTTGCGGCGGATATCGAAGCGTATGAGCGATTCTTTTTCGAGAAGCTGTCGCTGGTGCCGGGGATTCAGGAAGTGAACTCGATTGTGGCGTTGTCGGAGATCAAGTCCACGACCAGCTTGCCGGTTTGAGATTGAGCGGTTGTTTGGCTGGCCTCATCGCTGGCAAGCCAGCTCCCACAAGGTTCAGTGTTGGAATGCAGATAGCGTTTCAACACAAGACTTGCGGGAGCTGGCTTGCCAGCGATGGCGGACTTACATGCGCAGCAGCATTTTCCAGGCACGATTCTGGTAAACCGCAATCGCCTGCTGCTTGCGCGCATCGAGCAGTTCGTCAGTGATCGTCGGCTCGTTGGCCAGTTGCGCCAGTTTGTTCAACTCGCCGTACAGGCGATCCATTTCCGGGATCTCCAGCACGTTACGCGCGTGGTGCAGCCAGACCTGGATGCGCTCGATGCGCGGCAGTTGCTCGGCCAGATCTTCCGGCTGTTGCTGATAGCGCTGCAGTTGCAGGGCCGTGGCTTCTTCGCCCAACAGGCGCGGTAGCCAGCTGTGCAACTGAGCGCCACCCTGACGGTTGCCACGAACGTTGCGCTCGGCGGTCCAGGTGCGGGCCAGCAGCCAGCGCGAGGTGGTCAGCGAGAACAGGCCCCAGCGTGGGTCTTCCAGCTCTTCGAGGAATTGTTCCGGCGCCGCTTTGCGCACGTCTTCGTCTTCGATACCGACCTGAACCAGCGGGCGCCAGTCTTCGAGCAACGCATCCAGCGCCACGCGCAGATCGTGCGTCGACGGTCGCGGCGCAGCCTGGCCGAGGCTGCTGAGCAGGGCACGCATTTCCGCGAGGTTTTCGACCCAGTCCTGCAGCAGGCGCCAGTGGCCGTTGAAGCGATACTGTTCAGCCAGACGCTGACTGCTGCCAAGCAGATGCCAGCAAAGTGCGGCGAAGGCATCGTCGAGTTGGGTTTCCGGGGTCAGTTGCGGCGCCGGCAGGCTCAGCGAGTAGCTGTTGGCGTCGTACAGGCGGTAGCCGCGTTCGGCCTTGCTGATGTCGCACGGCATCAGGGCCAGGGTTTCGGCCAGTTCGGCGGCCAGTTCCAGCAGCGCGGCAGGCTCGCCTTCGCGCAGTTCCAGTTCCAGCTCGCAGATTTCTTCTTTCTGTTTGCCGACCACCACATGACCGAGGTCCAGCGCGGCCTCGATGACCACTTTGGCCTTGCCGCGGCCCCAGGCGATTTCCGCGCGCTCGCGGACGAAATCGGTGGTGAAGATCGGTTTCAGGGTTTTCTTGTCCAGCTCGGCCAGCGACTCGGGCCAGCATTCGCCGTCGAGTTTTTTCACATCGAGCTTGGCTTTGGGCAACTTCCAGTCGTACTCGTTACGCTCGGACAGACCGGCGATGCTCTGGCCGCGCGTCTTGAGGGTCTGAATCACTTCGTCACCGTCCTTGCGCAGGCGCAGGGCGACTTTGGCCTGGGCCAGGTCGCGCTCGGGGGTGTCGAAGTACTGGTTCATCAACTCACGGCGTTCCCAGCCATTTTTGTTGCGTTTTTTCAGTAGCGGGTGCTCGCGCAGAGCGGCGAGGGTTTCGCGGCTGACGCGGAGTTTGATTTCGGTTTCTTTCTGCATGGCCGGAAAATCCAGGATCGGGAGCGCAGCCGGGGGAATGTGTGGCTGCCAAGGTCGTGCAGTGTACAGGACTCAAACTTCCTACGCCCTGCGGCGGTTTATTCCTGGCGCCGGATGGCTCTATGATGGACTTCAATTCGGGAGTTGGAGTCAGCGATGCCTTTGCCGTCCATGAAAGACCAGTTCGCCGCGCTGATTGCCGCGCCGTCGGTCAGCTGTACCCAACCGAACCTGGACCAGTCCAACCGGGCGGTGATCGATTTGCTCGCCGGATGGCTGGGCGAGCTGGGGTTCAGTTGCGATATCCAGCAGGTCAGCCCCGGAAAATTCAATCTGCTCGCCAGTTTCGGCAGCGGCCCGGGCGGACTGGTGCTGGCCGGGCACAGCGACACGGTGCCGTATGACGATGCGCTGTGGCAGACCGATCCGTTGAAACTCACCGAAGTCGATGGCCGCTGGGTCGGGCTGGGCAGCTGCGACATGAAGGGCTTCTTCGCCCTGATCATCGAAGCCGTGCAGCCGTTGCTCGACCAGCCGTTCCGGCAACCGCTGCTGATTCTCGCCACTTGCGATGAAGAAAGCTCGATGTCCGGCGCCCGTGCGCTGGCCGAGGCCGGGCATCCCATCGGGCGCGCGGCGGTGATCGGCGAGCCGACCGGGCTCAAGCCGATCCGCATGCACAAGGGCATCATGATGGAGCGCATCGACATCCTCGGGCAGAGCGGCCATTCGTCGGATCCGCGCCTGGGGCACAGCGCCCTCGAGGCGATGCACGATGCCATCGGCGAACTGCGTGGCCTGCGTCTGTTGTGGCAGCGTGAATTCAACAACCCGCAGTTCAGCGTGCCGCAACCGACGCTGAACTTCGGCTGTATTCATGGTGGCGACAACCCGAATCGCATCTGCGGCCAGTGTTCGCTGGAGTTCGACCTGCGCCCGCTGCCGGGCATGGACCCGAAAGTCCTGCGTGCGGAGATTCTGCGCAAGCTCAATCCGGTGGCCGAACGGCATCAGGTGAAGATCGACTACAAGCCGTTGTTCCCGGAAGTGCCGTCATTCGAGCAGGCTGCAGACGCCGAACTGGTGCGCATCGCGGAAAAGCTTACCGGTCACAGTGCCGAAGCAGTAGCGTTCGGCACCGAAGCGCCTTATCTTCAGCGCCTTGGTTGCGAAACCATCGTGCTCGGCCCCGGCGACATCGCCTGTGCGCACCAGCCCGGCGAATACCTTGAAATGTCACGTTTGCAGCCTACCGTGCATCTACTGCGGCAGTTGATTGAACATTACTGCCTGACAACGGGTACAGCTTCGCAGGAATGAAAGTGAACACTTGTAGGCGTGAGCCTGCTCGCGACAGCGGTGAGTCAGTCACCGAAGATATTGACTGAAACTCCGCTATCGCGAGCAGGCTCACTCCTACAAGGGATTGTGTTTTGCCAAACTAAACGCTGTAAATTGCCTGCACCCCAACCCGTATTCATGAGGAGAGCGCGCGTGTCGCCAAGCCTGTTCCGACGATAACCATCAGCCCGCTGTGCGTTTTCCGTTTCGCCCCTATTTCCGGCTGCTATTTATTACAGGCCCAGGTTCATGCCCGAATACGTCAATTGGCTTCGCCACGCGTCTCCTTATATCAATGCCCACCGCGATTGCACTTTCGTCGTCATGCTGCCCGGCGACGGCGTGGAGCATCCGAATTTCGGCAACATCGTCCACGACATTGTCCTGCTGCACAGCCTTGGTGTGCGTCTGGTGCTGGTGCACGGTTCGCGCCCGCAGATTGAAACCCGCCTCGCCGCCCGTGGCCTGACCCCGCATTACCATCACGGCATGCGCATCACCGATGCGGCGACCCTGGAGTGCGTGATCGACGCGGTCGGCCAGTTGCGCATCGCCATCGAAGCGCGCTTGTCGATGGACATGGCTTCTTCGCCAATGCAGGGCTCGCGCTTGCGCGTGGCCAGCGGCAACCTCGTGACCGCGCGGCCGATCGGCGTGCTCGAAGGTGTTGATTATCACCACACCGGTGAAGTGCGCCGGGTCGACCGCAAAGGCATCAACCGCCTGCTCGACGAGCGCTCGATCGTGCTGCTGTCGCCGCTGGGCTATTCACCGACCGGCGAGATCTTCAACCTGGCCTGCGAAGACGTCGCCACCCGCGCCGCGATCGACCTGGGCGCTGACAAACTGCTGCTGTTCGGCGCCGACCTCGGTCTGATCGACGAGAACGGCAAACTGGTGCGCGAACTGCGTCCGCAACAGGTGCCGGCGCATCTGGCGCGGCTGGGCAACAACTATCAGGCCGAACTGCTGGATGCCGCCGCCGAGGCTTGCCGTGGCGGGGTGGCGCGCAGCCATATCGTCAGCTACGCCGAAGACGGCGCGCTGCTGACCGAGCTGTTCACCCGTGACGGTGGCGGCACGCTGGTCGCGCAAGAGCAATTCGAACTGGTGCGCGAGGCGGCGATTGAAGACGTCGGCGGCCTGCTCGATCTGATCAGTCCGCTGGAAGAGCAGGGGATTCTGGTGCGCCGTTCCCGTGAAGTGCTGGAGCGTGAGATCGAGCAGTTCAGCGTGGTCGAGCGTGAAGGCATGATCATCGCTTGTGCGGCGCTGTATCAGATCGCCGATTCGGATGCCGGCGAGCTGGCGTGCCTGGCGGTGAACCCGGAGTACCGCCATGGCGGTCGCGGTGACGAGCTGCTGGAACGCATCGAAACCCGTGCCCGGGCGCAAGGCCTGAAAACCCTGTTCGTCCTCACCACCCGCACCGCGCACTGGTTCCGCGAGCGTGGTTTTGAGCCAAGCAGCGTTGAACGCCTGCCAGCGGCGCGGGCGTCGCTGTACAACTATCAGCGCAACTCGAAGATCTTCGAAAAGACCCTCTGATTCATCAGGAATGGCGAGTGGGGGAGCGCTACAGGCTCCCCACATCGCTGCACCTGTTGTGCGAATGGATGGGCTGTCGGCAATCGGCAGAATAACCCGCCAATCTGAAACGCTCCTTCTGATTCCCGTCACTGCAAACATTGTCTGAAAAGGCTGGGTTCATTCCGGCAATGACGGCGGCCTCGCTGTGCATGAAAAAAAATCCATCGACACACAAACTGTAACAATTGATCCGGATAGTGCGCTGGGTTGACTGCTGGGGTGATGGAATTGTTTCCGGATTGCTTCAGTGCAAATCACCATAAACAGAGCCGTTTAATACTCTTCAGGAATTGACCGGGGCGTTGGCGTGGGGAGCGCCAGAGCTTGTAAATACGGGGTTTAAATTCCTAAAGGGTATTAGAAAAGAAGGTATCCATTCTTTTCAGTGTCATGACGAATTCATGAACCTGCATGGACCAAAAAACCGGAGATTAGACTATGGTCGTAGACACATAAGGTTACGATTGACTTGTGGGTCACGCTCTGGCGCTAATCGCTTACCTTCGAGACCCGGGCATCGATTCGGGCCAGGTAACAATAATTAGAAACGAGAGGAGCTTAACAATGAATAAGTCCACCTTGGCCGTGGCTGTGGCCTTTGGGGTATTGGCGCAGCAGGCAGGTGCCGCGGGTTTCATCGAAGACAGCAAGGCTTCCCTTAGTTCCCGCACCATGTATTTCAACAACGACAACCGCGATGGCGGCGCAGATCAGCGAGAAGCCGCGCAGGGTTTCAAGTTTGATTACCTGTCCGGCTTCACTCAAGGTACGGTCGGTTTTGGCCTTGATGTGCAGGCGATCAGCGGTATTCACCTGGATGGTGGTCGTGGGCACCACCCAGACAATAACTCGTTCAATCCAAGTGACTCCGACGGTTCGGCCACGCAGTCCTGGAGCCGCATAGCGGGTAACGTCAAGGCACGTCTGTCCAAGACCGAAGCGCACCTGGGTGGCGCGCTGCAACCGAGCTTGCCGATTCTGGTCGCGAACGATAGCCGCCTGCTGCCTCAAACCTTCGAGGGCGGCACGATCACCTCCAAGGAAATCGACAACGTCACCTTCAACGCCGGTCAGCTTGAGCATGCCGTGGGCCGTGCCTCGTCAAACAGTACCGGCCTGGCAGTGGCCGGCGGTACCCAAGACAGCAATCAGTTCCGTTATGCCGGTGCTGACTGGAAGGTCACCAAAGACCTGACTCTGCAGTACTACCACTCGAACCTGCAGGACTATTACAAGCAGAACTTCTTCGGCCTGGTGCACGTCTTTCCGATCGACACCAATCAGTCGTTCAAGACCGATATCCGCTATTTTGACAGCAGCTCCGATGGCAAGAACGGGGACGCAGGCTACCGTTTCAATAACAACGGTGGTTATGCCAAGACCCCGGGCGAGGTCGACAACAAGACCTGGAGCGCCATGTTCACGTATACCTTGGGTGGCAACGCCTTCTTGCTCGGCCATCAACGCGTCAACGATGACGGTGGTTTCGTCTACCTGAACCAGGGCAACGTGGTCGATGGCAACGGTCGCCCTGAAGGTGCCGGCGGCGCCAGTTTCTACCTGTTCACCGACTCCATGATTAACGGTTTCGTCCGAGCGGGTGAAAACACCACTTTCGGTCAGTACTCCTATGACTTCGCAGGTCTGGGTGTACCGGGTCTCAAAGCGTCGATCGCTTACCTGCATGGTGACAACATCAAGGCAACGAATGGCACCGGTAGCGATATGTCCGAGTGGGAACGCGACATGCGGATTGATTACACCGTTCAACAGGGCACGCTCAAAGGTTTTGGTGTGACCCTGCGTAACGGTGTTTATCGCGGCAGCCAAATCAATATTGCCGATCAGGACCAGACCCGCCTGATCTTCAACTACACCTACAGCTTCCTGTAACACGTCATTAAAAAACCTTGCCGCTCGGCAAGGTTTTTTTTGCGCATTTTTTTATATTCCAAAATATAAGCTATAGCGCATTTTTTATTCTTTTTATGTTCTCCGACGAATGCTTAAAGTAGACCCGTTCAGCGTCCAAAAGACGCTGCGGTGTTTTGGCATTTTCGTCCCTCGACAATTTGACGGGTTCAGGAATCGGTGTTGAAGCCGATACCTCCAGTCTGAGGTGCCTTCTATATGTCTTCGGGTTCTGAAAAAGAATGAAACAATTCTTTTGGGGACTATGCCGGGGTATCCTTTCGCGGCTTTGACTGGGGGTAAAGGGTCCGCCGCGATCAAGCGTTCAGGATTTCGGGCAATCGATCCGAAACCGACAGTAAAAAAAGCAAAAGAATTAGAAACGAGAGGAGCGATACATGAACAAGTCCACCTTGGCCCTGGCTGTGGCCGTAGGGGTTATGGCGCAGCAGGCAGGCGCCGCCGGTTTCATCGAAGACAGCAAAGCTACTTTGGGGCTGCGTAACTTCTACATCAACACTGATAACCGTGATGGCGATACCAAAGCTGCCAAGGCTCAGAACAAGCAAGAAGAATGGGGCCAAGGCTTCGATCTGCGTTTCATCTCCGGTTACACCCAAGGCACCGTAGGCTTCGGTATCGACGCCATCGGCCTGGTGGGCGTGCGTCTGGACTCGGGTGGCGGCACCAACGGCGCCACTGCTACCTCTTACGGTGGCACTGTGTTCCCGAGCAAGTCCAACGGCGAAGCGGTTGATAACTTCTCCAGCCTGGGCCTGACTGCCAAAGCCAAGATCTCCCAGACCGAGCTGAAGCTGGGTACTCTGCAGCCGAAACTGCCGGTCATCGTGACCAACGACGGTCGTCTGTTGCCGCAAACTTTCCAGGGTGGCCAGATCACCTCGAACGAGATCAAGGACCTGACACTGGTTGCCGGTCAGATCGAACACGCCAAGGGCCGTAACTCGAGCAACAACGAAGAGTTGTCGATTGCTGGCTCCAACGCTCACACCGCTGCCGGTCGTGACAGCAACAAGTTCATTTACGGTGGTGGTGACTACAAAATCACCAAAGACCTGACTGCCCAGTACTACTACGGCAACCTGCAGGACTACTACAAGCAGCACTTCCTGGGTCTGGTGCACAACTGGGCTATCGGTCCGGGCGTCCTGAAGTCTGACTTCCGTTACTTCAACAGCCGTGACGATGGCGCCAACGGTAACGACCCTGCCTACTACACCACTGGTGACTACGGCACTGGCATCACCAAAGGCAAGGTAGACAACAACCTGTACAGCGGCTTGTTCCTGTACACCGTTGAAGGTCACACCTTCGGTGGCGGTTATCAGGTCAGCAACGGCAACAGCGATTTCCCTTGGCTGAACCAGGGTGACGGCTCGTCGGCATACATCACTACCGACATGCAGATCGCCAAGTTCGCTCGCGCAGGTGAGCGTACCTGGCAAGCTCGCTACTCGTACGACTTCGCCAAAGTTGGCGTACCAGGCCTGACCGCCGGCGTGGTTTACCTGCGTGGCGATAACATCGACACCACCGGTAAAGTTGGCGACCGTCAGGTCAGCACCAACGCGACTGGCCGTTCCGAGTGGGAACGTGACCTGACCATCGGTTACGTTGTGCCAGAAGGCCCGCTGAAAAACGTTGGCGTGATGTGGAAAAACGCTATGTGGCGCAACGACATCCCGGGTCAACGCGACCAGGATGAAAACCGCCTGATCGTCAGCTACTCGATCCCGCTGCTGTAATAGCGCGCTCCTGCACCTGATGTAAAAAAAGCCCCGTCCGGCATCGCGCCGGACGGGGCTTTTGCGTTTTCGAGTCAGGCCCACCCCCGTAGGCCTTTCCCGAAATTTCCCTCTTTACAGCAACTCAAGGCCTTCTCGAACCTTGCGACCGATGTTCGTCGGGTTGCCGTCGAGCGTCCAGTGAACAGAAGTTTAATATTCACTAATGATCTAGATATCTAGTTATTTATTCTTTTTCATGATGTCGAATCCCGAGCTACAGTTGAGTTCTCCAACAACTCATCAGGAGCAGCATCATGAGCCTCAGACTCGGCGACATCGCCCCCGACTTCGAACAGGATTCCAGCGCCGGCAAGATTCGTTTCCACGAGTGGCTGGGCGATAGCTGGGGTGTGCTGTTCTCCCACCCGGCCGACTTCACCCCGGTGTGCACCACCGAACTGGGCTTCACCGCCAAGCTCAAGGATGAGTTCGCCCAGCGTGGCGTCAAAGCCATCGCGCTGTCGGTCGACCCGGTGGACTCGCACCACAAGTGGATCGAAGACATCAACGAAACCCAGAACACCATCGTCAACTTCCCGATCCTGGCTGATGCCGATCGCAAGGTGTCTGACCTTTACGACCTGATCCACCCGAACGCCAACGACACGCTGACCGTGCGTTCGCTGTTCGTGATCGATCCGAACAAGAAGATTCGCCTGACCATCACCTACCCGGCGAGCACCGGCCGCAACTTCCACGAGATCCTGCGGGTGATCGACTCGCTGCAGCTCACCGACAACTACAAGGTGGCCACCCCGGCCAACTGGCAGGACGGTGAAGAGGTGGTGATCGTGCCGTCGCTCAAGGATGAAGATGAAATCAAACGACGCTTTCCAAAAGGCTATCGCGCGGTGAAGCCGTACCTGCGCCTGACGCCGCAGCCGAACAAGTGAGTCAGTGAGATTTGCGGTGTGGCCATAGTCCAGTCACCACGAAACCACGATGCAGGGGATTCAGGCCGTTTCGACGGCCTTTTTTTTGCCTGAAAGAAGGTTGAATACATATCTCCAAAACGCATAACCAAATGAATAAATATGATTTATGGATATATAAATCAGCTGGTAAGGTCACTCCCATCGAAGCGAGATCGCAACCCGCGAATCGCCTGTAACGTGCAAGGAATTCTCTGAATGCTGGTCGTCTCACTCGGTGGCAGTCCCAGCCTGCGCTCCCGTTCCGGAGTGTTGCTGGAACGCTCGCAACGCTGGTTGCAACAGCAAGGGGTGGAAGTGGTGAGTTATCAGGTGCGGGACTTCCCGGCCGAAGACTTGCTTCACGCCCGCTTCGACAGCCCGAAGGTGCTCGACCTGCTGCAACAGATCGAAAACGCCGACGGCCTGCTGATCGCCACACCGGTGTACAAGGCTTCGTTTTCCGGCGCGTTGAAGACGTTGCTGGATCTGCTCCCGGAGCGCGCCTTGAACCACAAGATTGTCTTGCCGATGGCCACTGGCGGCAGCATCGCTCACATGCTGGTGGTCGATTACGCGCTAAAACCGGTGCTGTCGGCGTTGAAAGCCCAGGAAATGCTCCAGGGCATTTTCGCCGAGGACAGCCAGATCGCCTACGGCGAAGGCAGTGCCGCCGCACAACTGGCACCAGCGCTGGAGCAGCGTCTGCACGAAGCGCTGGATCAGTTTGTCAGTGCCATGGCCCGCCGGCCGAAACCGCTGGAGCCGGGCTTGTTGAATGAACGTTTATTGAGTGCTCGCTGGAGCATTTAAGCCTCACCGGAACTTGATGTAACTCACCTTACTCAGCCGCTAACGGTTAAGCAGGTGCAGCCAAAACCCAACAGCAAAATAGGAGAGCGCTATGCGCACTGTATTTTTGCGTCGTGGTCTGGTCGCTCTGTTTGCTGCGGCTGTCACCTTCGGCGCCATCACTCAAGCTCAGGCCGAGACGCTTCGAATCGGCTATCAGAAGTACGGCACGCTGGTGCTGCTCAAAGCCAAAGGCACGCTGGAAAAACGTCTGGCCGCCCAAGGCGTCGACGTGCAATGGACTGAATTCCCTGGTGGCCCGCAACTGCTCGAAGGCCTGAACGTCGGTTCGATCGACTTCGGTGTCACTGGCGAAACCCCGCCGGTGTTTGCCCAGGCGGCGGGCGCCGATCTGCTCTACGTCGCCTACGAGCCACCAGCGCCGAACAGCGAAGCGATCCTCGTACCGAAGGACTCGCCGATCAAATCGGTGGCCGATCTCAAGGGCAAGAAAGTCGCCCTGAACAAAGGCTCCAACGTCCACTACCTGCTGGTGCGTGCGCTGGAAGACGCCGGCCTCAAATACTCCGATATTCAAACCGTATTCCTGCCGCCCGCCGATGCCCGCGCCGCGTTCGAGCGTGGCAGCGTCGATGCCTGGGTCATCTGGGATCCGTACCAGGCCGCTGCCGAGAAACAACTGCAAGCGCACACCCTGCGCGATGGCAAAGGCATCGTCGACAACCACCAGTTCTATCTCGCGACCAAGCCCTACGCACAGAAGAATCCTGAGGTGATCAAGACCCTCGTCGAAGAAGTGCGCGCCGTCGGCGAATGGTCGAAGGCCAACCCTGAAGACGTCACCCAACAAGTCGCGCCACTGCTTGGTCTGCCGGCGGACATCACCCTGACCTCGGTGAAACGCCAGGGTTACGGCGCACTGTTCCTGACCCCGGAAGTGGTCGCTGCGCAACAGAAAATCGCTGACACGTTCTTCCAGCTCAAGCTGATTCCCAAGCCGCTGAGCATCAAGGATGTGATCTGGACACCACCGGCCGCTGTGGCCAAGGCGCAGTAATTCGAATCCCCAAGGAGACCACTCCATGAGCCTCAATATCTTCTGGTTCCTGCCTACCCACGGCGACGGCCATTACCTTGGCACCGCCGAAGGCGCTCGCGCCGTCGACCACGGTTATCTGCAACAGGTCGCGCAGGCGGCGGATCGTCTGGGCTTCGGCGGCGTGCTGATTCCCACCGGCCGTTCCTGCGAAGACTCGTGGCTGGTGGCAGCATCGCTGATACCGGTGACACAGTGCCTGAAGTTCCTCGTTGCCCTGCGCCCCGGGATCATTTCCCCGACGGTGGCAGCGCGCCAGGCCGCCACGCTGGATCGTCTGTCCGGCGGTCGTGCGTTGTTCAACCTGGTGACCGGCGGTGACCCGGAGGAGTTGGCCGGCGACGGTCTGTTTCTCGATCACGAGGCGCGATATCAGGCCTCGGTGGAGTTCACCCGGATCTGGCGTCGGGTGCTGGAAGGCGAGACCGTCGATTACGACGGTGAACACATCAGCGTGAAGGGTGCCAAGCTGCTCTATCCGCCGATCCAGCAGCCGCGTCCGCCGCTGTACTTCGGTGGCTCGTCGGAAGCGGCGCAGGACCTGGCCGCTGAACAGGTCGAGATGGTCCTGACCTGGGGCGAGCCGCCAGCAGCCGTGGCCGAGAAGATTGCGCAGGTGCGCGCCAAAGCCGCCAGGCTCGGACGCACCGTGCGCTTCGGTATTCGTCTGCATGTGATCGTGCGGGAAACCAACGCTGAAGCGTGGCAAGCGGCGGATCGCCTGATCTCGCATCTGGACGATGACACCATCAAGCGTGCGCAGGCATCGCTGGCGCGCTTCGATTCGGTCGGTCAGCAACGCATGGCCGCGCTGCACGGCGGCAGCCGCGACAACCTCGAAGTCAGCCCGAACCTGTGGGCCGGCGTCGGTCTGGTGCGCGGCGGTGCCGGTACGGCGCTGGTCGGCGATGGCCCGACCGTGGCGGCGCGAGTGAAGGAATACGCGGATCTGGGCATCGACACCTTTATCTTCTCCGGTTATCCACACCTCGAAGAGTCGTACCGCGTCGCTGAACTGCTGTTCCCGCACCTCGACATCGAGCGTCCGGAACAGCCGAAAAGCGCCGGTTATGTCAGCCCGTTCGGCGAGATGGTCGCCAACGACATTCTTCCCAAAGCCGCGTCGCAGAGCTGAGGCGCGCCATGAAGAAAATTATCCACAGCCTCGCGCCCTGGGCGTTGCCGGTGTTGTTGCTGGCGGTGTGGCAGTTGTCGGTGTCGGCCGGTTGGTTGTCGACGCGGATCCTGCCGGCGCCGGTGGCGGTGATCGAAGCCGGCGTCAGTCTGGTGCGCAGCGGCGAGATCTGGACGCACCTGGCCATCAGCGGCTGGCGCGCGGCGCTGGGCTTCACCATCGGTGGCAGCATCGGCCTGGTGCTGGGCTTCATCACTGGCCTGTCGAAGTGGGGTGAGCGTTTGCTCGACAGCTCGGTGCAGATGATCCGCAACGTGCCGCACCTGGCGCTGATTCCGCTGGTGATTCTGTGGTTCGGGATTGACGAGTCGGCGAAGATTTTCCTGGTGGCGTTGGGCACGTTGTTCCCGATCTACCTCAACACTTATCACGGCATCCGCAACGTCGACCCGGCGCTGGTGGAGATGGCGCGCAGTTACGGCCTGTCCGGTTTCAGCCTGTTCTGGCAGGTGATTCTGCCGGGCGCGCTGCCTTCGATTCTGGTCGGCGTGCGCTTCGCGCTGGGCTTCATGTGGCTGACGCTGATCGTCGCGGAAACCATTTCCGCCAGCTCCGGCATCGGTTATCTGGCGATGAATGCCCGCGAGTTTTTGCAGACCGACGTGGTGGTGCTGGCGATCCTGCTTTACGCCGTGCTCGGCAAACTCGCCGACCTCGCCGCCCGTGGACTGGAACGTGTGTGGCTGCGCTGGCATCCGGCCTATCAGGTTGCCAAGGGAGGTGCGGCATGACGGCTCAACAACCTCCACGCCTGCTGCGCGGGATTCCGCTGGTGGTGCGCAACCTGCAGAAAACCTTCGGTGCGCGGCAGGTGCTGCGTGACATCGACCTGCACATTCCGGCGGGGCAATTCGTCGCTGTGGTCGGGCGCAGCGGTTGCGGCAAGAGCACCTTGCTGCGCTTGCTCGCCGGCCTCGACCAGCCGACTGGCGGCGACTTGCTGGCCGGCGCCGCACCGCTCAGCGATGCGCGGGATGACACGCGGTTGATGTTTCAGGAAGCGCGGCTGCTGCCGTGGAAAAAGATCATCGACAACGTCGGCCTCGGCCTCAAAGGCAACTGGCGCCCGCAGGCGCTGGCAGCGCTGGAGGCGGTCGGTCTGGCCGATCGCGCCAACGAGTGGCCGGCGGCCCTATCCGGCGGGCAGAAGCAGCGTGTTGCGCTGGCCCGGGCGTTGATCCACCAACCGCGCCTGCTGCTGCTCGACGAACCGCTCGGTGCGCTGGACGCCCTGACCCGGATCGAGATGCAGCAATTGATCGAGCGCTTGTGGCAGCAGCACGGCTTCACCGTGTTGCTGGTGACCCACGACGTCAGCGAGGCGGTAGCGATTGCCGACCGGGTGATTCTGATCGAGGACGGCGAAGTCGGCCTTGACCTGCAAGTTGAATTGCCGCGTCCGCGAGTGCGCGGATCGCACCGGCTGGCGGCGCTGGAAACCGAAGTGCTCAACCGAGTTTTGTCCCTGCCTGGCGAGCCGCCAGAGCCGGAACCCGTTTCACCCCTGCCTACGCAATTGCGTTGGGCGCAATGAAGCAGCTTCAAGCGGCAAGCTACAAGCTGCAAGTAAAAGCGCTGTGCTTTTGCTTGCCGCTTGAAACTCGCTACTTGCAGCTTATTTCGACCCCAGGAGAAATATCATGACTATCAAAGCCATCAACGTGCGCAACCAGTTCAAAGGCTCGATCAAGGAGATCGTTCTCGGCGACGTGCTGTCGGAAATCGACGTGCAGACCGCCTCCGGCATCGTCACTTCGGTGATCACCACCCGTTCGGTCAAAGAGCTCGAACTGGCGGTGGGCAGCGAAGTCATTGCCTTTGTGAAATCCACCGAGGTGTCGATCGCCAAGTTGTAAGCCGGTGAGTAAAAAACAACCCCGGAGGGCGTGAGCCCTTCGGGGTTTTTTGTGCCTGATCTGAAAACTGCGGCGCGGCCTTCGCGAGCAAGCTCGCTCCCACAGGTTCGGTGTCGTTCACAGATGTTGTGTTCACTACAAATCACTGTGGGAGCGAGCTTGCTCGCGAAGGGGGCGGTGAGGGCGCTAGAGATTTCTTTTGGGCAGATAAGGCGGCAGATACAACCCGATATAGGCATCAAACACCCGCATCCCTTCCTCGGCCATGCGCGGCGTGATCTGACCGTGCTGCTGCACCGAGCGCGCATACACGCGGTCGCCGAGCTCCATCGCCAGCGCAAACACATCGACATCCTCCGGCAGCCTTGGCAATTCGAAGTGATGATCGAACAGCTTGTGCATCAGGTCGCCCAGTTCGATGTCGTGCTGGCGGTCGGCCTGGGTCACTTCGGTCAGGCCATGTTGCGCCAGGATCAACTGGCGCGCGGCGGCGTCTTCGTCGTAGATCTCCAGCATCCGCTGTTCGATCAGCCGCGACAGGTCACGCCAGTCGCGCAGGGCCTGGTGATTGATCGGGGCTTGCAGGCAGGCGCGAAAGGCCGCGTGCACATCGGCGGTCAGCGCTTCCAGCAGCGCCGGGACGCTGGCGAAGAAGTGGTACACGGAGGAGGGCGGAATCTGTGCGCGCTCGGCGACGCTGTAGATCGACAGACTGGCCACGCCTTCGGCCGCCAGCAGTGTGCGCGCGGCGTCGAGAATCGAATCGATCCGCGCCTGGCTGCGGGCACGGGGTTTGCGGACGGGGGCGGGACGCGTCATGGAAGTCTCCTGCGGGGCAGGGGGCATTGTACGAGCCGGGTTCCGTGTTGTCTTGTCGACCGCCATCGCTGGCAAGCCAGCTCCCACAATGATCTGTGTAGAACACACATTTTGAGTACCCAGCAGAAACCTGTGGGAGCTGCGGTGCGACGATTCGACTTGCCAGCGATCCGCCGCAGGCGGCCATCCACCCCATCAACAGAGATGGCTGGTTGGTCATAAAAAAACGCCGTGGGCTGCAGGAGCCGACGGCGTTTTATCTGGTTCGCAATCCGTTTAAACGGTATGCAAGTACCAGTTGTACTCGAGGTCGGAAATGGAGTGTTCGAACTCCTCCAGCTCGCTCTCTTTACAGGCGACGAAGATATCGATGTATTTCGGATCGATGTATTTGGCCATCACCTCGCTGTCGTCCAGCTCACGCAATGCATCGCGCAAGTTGTTCGGCAGGCTTTGTTCGTTCTGCTCGTAACTGTTGCCTTCGACCGGAGCGCCCGGTTCGATCTTGTTCACCAGACCGTGATGCACACCCGCCAGGACCGAAGCCATCAGCAGGTACGGGTTGGCGTCGGCGCCGGCCACGCGGTGCTCGATACGCACGGCATCGGCAGAACCGGTCGGTACGCGGATCGCCACGGTGCGGTTGTCCAGGCCCCAGCACGGCGAGTTCGGTACATAGAACTGCGCGCCGAAGCGACGGTACGAGTTGACGTTCGGGCAGAGGAAAGCCATCTGCGCCGGCAGGGTCTCGAGCACACCGCCGATCGCGTGACGCAGCGCGGCGTTCTGCTCGGGATCCTCGCTGGCAAAAATGTTTTTGCCATCTTTGTCGAGTACCGAAATGTGCACATGCAGACCATTGCCTGCCTGGCCTGGGTACGGCTTGGCCATGAAGGTGGTGTCCATTTCATGGTCGTAGGCGATGTTCTTGATCAGACGCTTGAGCAGTACCGCGTAGTCGCACGCCTTGATCGGGTCGGCGACGTGGTGCAGGTTCACTTCGAACTGCGCCGGGGCACTTTCCTTGACGATGGCGTCGGCCGGAATACCTTGCTCTTTGGCGCCTTCCAGAATGTCCTGGAGGCAGTCGACGTATTCGTCGAGGTCGTCGATCAGGTAGACCTGAGTCGAGTGTGGGCGTTTGCCGGAGATCGGCGAGCGTGGCGGCTGTGGACGGCCGTTCACGTTTTCCTGGTCGATCAGGTAGAACTCGAGTTCGAACGCGGCGCAGATGGTCAAGCCCATCTCGTCAAATTTTGCAACAACTTGACGGAGCACTTCGCGCGGATCGGCGAAGAACGGATCGCCTTCGAGTTCGTGCATGGTCATCAACAGTTGCGCGGTCGGGCGCTTCTGCCATGGCTCGTTGCACAGGGTGTCGGGGATTGGATAGCAGATCCGGTCGGCGTCGCCGATGTCCAGGCCCAGGCCGGTGCTTTCCACCGTAGAGCCGTTGATATCCAGAGCAAATAGAGAGGCCGGCAGGTTGATGCCTTTCTCGTAAACCTTGTGGAGGCTGGTGCGTTCGATGCGCTTGCCGCGCACCACACCATTCATATCCGCAATCAGAAGGTCAACGTACAGAACCTCAGGATGTTCCTTAAGGAACGCGTTCGCTTCGTTAAGCTGAACGGCACGCGGGGGTACCGACATGATGCAACACCTTTGTTGTTAAAAATATCAATCATTGATCTTTTCTGGTTTCAGTCAACCCGAACGGCCTGCCGAAGTCAAGCGAGGCCTTTTTTGCCCTAAAAAAGCGCTGCGAGGGCATTTATGGGGCACTTTGGGGCGGTTTTTTATCCTTGGGACGCTTGGCACCCGCAGGCTTGAGCAGGCCGTGTTGTATTTTTTACGGGGGTGTTGTGTAAAAAAATGAACAAGGCTAAGCTCGGATCAAACCCATAACAGCAATAATACCGGGGTGCTTCATGTCTCGCCTGCCGTTAATCGGCATCACCGACTGCTCGCAACAGTCCGGTCTGCATGCTCATCACATCAGTGGCGATCAATCCGTCCGTAGCGCAGCCAGCAAGGCTCGCGGGCTGTCTACGCCGGTCTCGTCGGCAGCAGCCAGAACGGTCGCGTCCGTTATTCTGGACGTACGGCAAGGCATCCTGTTTATGGCGTCTCCTTTCACTATAGATCCCTTTGAGTCCCAAAGCCTGTGCCGCTCTTCGAGCCGTGCTCATGATTCTGCACGCCTTGAATGTGCACAGGAAATGCAACGCCAGCGTAAAGGGCAGGTAAGCTCCTCTTTCATTGTTGATGCGCGGTGCCAGGCGTAAGCCGGCACTGCGCGCAAGCAAGCTCCCTTTAACGCGACGTCACGGCGTCAAACTTTGCCTGACACCCCTGTCAGGAGACTCAGCCCAGAGGCATTTATGAGTAACAACCTCGACCAGCTCACCGATTGGTTGAAAGACCACAAGATCACAGAAGTCGAATGCATGATCGGCGACTTGACCGGTATCACCCGCGGCAAGATCTCGCCGACCAACAAGTTCATCGCCGAAAAAGGCATGCGCCTGCCAGAGAGTGTGTTGCTGCAGACCGTGACCGGCGACTACGTTGAAGACGACATCTATTACGAACTGCTCGATCCGGCCGACATCGACATGATCTGCCGCCCCGACCAGAACGCCGTGTACCTGGTGCCGTGGGCGATCGAGCCGACCGCCCAGGTGATCCACGACACCTACGACAAGCAAGGCAACCCGATCGAGCTGTCGCCGCGCAACGTGCTCAAGAAAGTCCTGAAACTCTACGCCGACAAGGGCTGGCAGCCGATCGTCGCGCCGGAAATGGAGTTTTACCTGACCAAGCGCAGCGACGACCCTGACTATCCGTTGCAGCCGCCGATTGGCCGTTCGGGCCGTCCGGAAATCGGTCGTCAGTCGTTCTCCATCGAAGCGGCGAACGAATTCGACCCGCTGTTCGAAGACGTCTACGACTGGTGCGAACTGCAGGAGCTGGACCTCGACACGCTGATCCACGAAGACGGCACGGCGCAGATGGAAATCAACTTCCGTCATGGCGACGCCCTGTCGCTGGCCGACCAGATCCTGGTGTTCAAACGCACCATGCGCGAAGCCGCGCTCAAGCACGACGTGGCCGCCACCTTCATGGCCAAGCCGATGACCGGTGAGCCGGGCAGTGCGATGCACTTGCACCAGAGCATCATCGACATCGAGACCGGCAAGAACGTGTTCTCCAATGAAGACGGGACCATGAGTCAGCTGTTCCTGCACCACATCGGTGGCCTGCAGAAACTGATCCCGGAATTGCTGCCGCTGTTCGCGCCGAACGTCAACTCGTTCCGCCGCTTCCTGCCGGACACCTCGGCGCCGGTGAACGTGGAGTGGGGTGAAGAGAATCGCACCGTGGGCCTGCGCGTCCCGGATGCCGGGCCGCAGAATCGCCGTGTGGAAAACCGCCTGCCGGGCGCCGACGCCAACCCGTACCTGGCGATTGCCGCAAGCCTGCTCTGCGGCTACATCGGCATGGTCGAGGGCCTCAACCCGAGCGCGCCAGTCGTTGGCCGTGGCTATGAACGCCGCAACCTGCGCCTGCCGCTGACCATCGAAGACGCCCTCGAGCGCATGGAAAACAGCGCGACCATCGAGAAATACCTGGGCAAAACCTTCATCACTGGCTACGTCGCGGTTAAACGGGCCGAGCATGAAAACTTCAAGCGCGTGATCAGTTCCTGGGAGCGTGAGTACCTGCTCTTCGCCGTCTGATACGCCGGGCACGGCTGGCAGCAGCCGTGCCTTCACCGATAACAAGGAGAATTGGCATGACCAGCAACAACCCGCAAACCCGTGAGTGGCAAGCCCTGAGCAGCGATCACCACCTGGCCCCGTTCAGCGACTTCAAGCAGCTGAAAGAGAAGGGCCCACGGATCATCACCAACGCCAAGGGCGTGTACCTGTGGGACAGCGAGGGCAACAAGATCCTCGATGGCATGGCGGGTCTGTGGTGCGTGGCGATCGGTTATGGCCGCGATGAGCTGGCTGACGCGGCTGCCAAGCAAATGCGCGAACTGCCTTACTACAACCTGTTCTTCCAGACCGCGCACCCGCCGGCACTGGAGCTGGCCAAGGCCATCGCCGACGTGGCACCTGAAGGCATGAACCACGTGTTCTTCACCGGCTCGGGCTCCGAAGGCAACGACACCATGCTGCGCATGGTTCGCCACTACTGGGCGATCAAGGGCCAGCCGAACAAGAAAGTCATCATCAGCCGCAAGAACGGCTATCACGGGTCCACCGTGGCCGGCGCGAGCCTGGGTGGCATGACCTATATGCACGAGCAGGGCGACTTGCCGATTCCGGGCATCGTCCACATCGCGCAGCCGTACTGGTTCGCCGAGGGCGGCGACATGTCGCCGGAAGAGTTCGGCCTCTGGGCGGCCAACCAGCTGGAAGAGAAAATTCTTGAAGTCGGCGTGGACAACGTCGGTGCCTTTATTGCCGAGCCGATTCAGGGCGCTGGTGGCGTGATTATTCCGCCCGACAGCTACTGGCCGCGCATCAAGGAAATCCTCGCCAAGTACGACATTCTGTTCGTGGCGGATGAAGTGATCTGCGGTTTCGGCCGTACCGGTCAGTGGTTCGGTTCGGATTTCTACGACCTGAAACCGGACATGATGACCATCGCCAAAGGCCTGACCTCCGGCTACATCCCGATGGGTGGCCTGATCGTTCGCGACGAAGTGGTGAAGGTGCTCAACGAAGGTGGTGATTTCAACCACGGCTTCACCTACTCCGGGCACCCGGTGGCAGCAGCGGTGGGTCTGGAAAATATCCGGATTTTGCGCGACGAGAAAATTATCGAGAACGTGCGTAACGAAACGGCACCGTATTTGCAGAAACGTCTGCGCGAACTCAACGATCACCCGTTGGTAGGTGAAGTGCGCGGGGTCGGTCTGCTCGGGGCGATCGAGCTGGTGCAGGACAAGGCCTCTCGCAAGCGTTACGAAGGTCGTGGCGTGGGCATGATCTGCCGGCAGTTCTGCTTCGATAACGGCCTGATCATGCGCGCCGTGGGCGACACCATGATCATTGCGCCGCCGCTGGTGATCAGCAAGGCGGAGATCGACGAGCTGGTTACAAAGGCACGCAAGTGTCTGGACCTGACCCTCAGTGCGTTGCAGGCCTAAGTGCTAGGCTTCGAGCGAGGGAGCTGCGGCGCTCTCGCTCGATGGTGTCAGAAAGGTCGGCCTTTTGTTGAAAGACCGCCTCCGATCTTGCCAGACTAGCCGCGGTTCCAGTTGTCGGGGTTCGGCCGCTGAACAGAGTGGTTCAAAAAAGAAAAATTTGGAGCATGACGCATGAAGGCATTAGGTAAAAAGCTTGCTGGCAAGACTCTTCTCGCTTTGTCCGTAGCGGGCATGATGGCGGGTGCGGTTCACGCGGACGACAAGGTGCTGCACGTCTACAACTGGTCCGACTACATCGCCCCGGACACCATCGCCAACTTCGAGAAGGAGTCGGGGATCAAGGTTGTCTACGACGTATTCGACAGCAACGAAACCCTGGAAGCCAAACTGCTGGCGGGCAAGTCCGGTTACGACGTCGTTGTGCCGTCGAACAACTTCCTGGCCAAGCAGATCAAGGCCGGCGTTTATCAGGAACTGGATCAGTCCAAGCTGCCTAACTGGAAGAACCTGAACCAGGACCTGCTCAAGGCCGTATCGGTCAGCGACCCGGGCAACAAGCACGCCTTCCCGTACATGTGGGGCTCGATCGGCATCGGCTACAACCCGGAGAAGGTCAAGGCTGCGCTGGGCGTCGACACCATCGACTCGTGGGACGTGCTGCTCAAGCCGGAAAACATCGCCAAGCTCAAGGGCTGTGGTGTGAGCTTCCTCGATTCGCCGACCGAAATGCTGCCGGTCGCGCTGCACTACCTGGGCCTGCCAACCGACAGCCAGAAGAAAGAAGACATCAAGAAGGCCGAGGAACTGTTCCTCAAGATTCGTCCTTCGATCACCTACTTCCACTCCTCCAAGTACATCTCGGACCTGGCCAACGGCAACATCTGCGTAGCGGTCGGCTACTCGGGTGACGTGCAGCAGGCCAAGTCCCGTGCTGCCGAGGCCGGTGACAAGGTCAAAGTCAGCTACGCCATTCCGAAGGAAGGCGCGGGCAGCTTCTTCGACATGGTCGCGATTCCGAAGGATGCCGAAAACGTTGAAGGCGCCTACAAGTTCATGACCTTCCTGCAGAAGCCTGAAGTCATGGCCAGCATCACCAACGCCGTACGCTTCCCGAACGGTAACGCCGCTGCAACACCTCTGGTAGAGAAAGACATCACCAGCGATCCAGGCATCTACCCGCCAGCCGATGTGCAGGCCAAGTTGTATGCCATCGCCGATCTGCCAGCGGCGACCCAGCGTGAATTGACCCGCAGCTGGACCAAGATCAAATCCGGTAAATAAGCCGGTTTGAAGCCGTAACCGCTGGCCGTCGTCGTTTGTGAGGGCGGTCAGCGGATCAATTAAATGACAGGAAGTTTTGCAGGAACGGTTTTTCGAGGGTAAGTTGCGCGCCGGTTTTGTTTCCGGGCAGCCATGGCTGTCATGTAACGCGGGGCAACTTGGGCCCAATTAAATTAGAGGACCTCCACTTGCCTATTTTTTCTTCTTTGCGCAAAGCCCTGCTGGCCACTGCCGGCCTGACCATTGCTGTCGGAGCCCAGGCCGCCGGTACGGTGCATATTTATAACTGGTCGGACTACATCGGCGAGACGACCCTGGCCGACTTCCAGAAAGCCACCGGGATCACACCGGTCTACGACGTGTTCGATTCCAACGAAACCCTGGAAGGCAAGCTGCTGGCCGGGCGTACCGGTTACGACGTGGTCGTGCCGTCGAACCACTTCCTCGGCAAGCAGATCAAGGCGGGCGCGTTTCAGAAGCTCGACAAGGCGCAATTGCCGAACTATTCCAACCTCGACCCGGTGCTGCTCAAGCGCCTGGAGCAGAACGATCCCGGCAACCAGTACGCCGTGCCGTACCTGTGGGGTACCAACGGCATCGGTTACAACGTCGACAAGGTCAAGGAAGTGCTCGGTGTCGACAAGATCGACTCCTGGAGCGTGCTGTTCGAGCCCGAGAACATCAAGAAACTGCACAGCTGCGGCGTCGCGTTCCTCGATTCGGCGGATGAAATGATGCCGACCGTGCTCAACTACATGGGCCTGAACGCCAACAGCACCAACCCCAAGGATTACGAAAAAGCCACCGACAAGTTGCTCGCGGTGCGTCCTTACGTGACCTACTTCCACTCGTCCAAATACATCGGCGACCTGGCCAACGGCGACATCTGCGTGGCCATCGGTTTCTCCGGTGACATGTTCCAGGCCAAGCATCGCGCCGAGGAAGCCAAGAAAGGCGTGAACATCGCGTACTCGATTCCAAAAGAAGGCGGCGCGCTGTGGTTCGACATGCTGGCGATTCCGAAGGACTCGTCCAACGTCAAGGAGGCGCACGCCTTCATCAACTATTTGCTGAAACCTGAGGTCATCGCCCAGGTCAGTGATTACGTCGGTTACGCCAACCCCAACCCGGGGGCGGACAAGCTGATGGAACAGTCCATCCGCACCGATGCAGCGGTTTATCCACCGCAGGCCGTTCTCGACAAGACTTACGTGTCGGTCGAGTTGCCACCCAATATTCAGCGTTTGATGACCCGTAGCTGGACCAAGGTCAAGTCGGGCAAGTAAGGCACAAACTATCCTGGGTTCGTCTGCATTGGGCGAACTGCACTGTTTTTTTCTGGGAGTTTCGTAAATGGCAGTTGCCTCCGGCGCCTATAAGAAAGCCCTCGAGGGCGACCAGACACCTAAACAGGTGTTGGTCAAAATCGACCGGGTCACGAAGAAGTTCGACGAGACGATTGCCGTGGACGATGTGTCCCTGGAAATCAAGAAGGGCGAGATCTTCGCCCTGCTCGGCGGTTCGGGATCGGGCAAATCCACCCTGCTGCGGATGCTGGCAGGGTTCGAACGGCCCACGGAGGGGCGCATTTTCCTCGACGGCGTCGACATCACCGACATGCCGCCGTACGAGCGACCGATCAACATGATGTTCCAGTCGTACGCCCTGTTCCCGCACATGACTGTGGCGCAGAACATCGCGTTCGGCCTGCAGCAGGACAAGATTCCCAAGGCCGAGATCGACGCCCGCGTAGCTGAAATGCTCAAGCTGGTGCAGATGAGCCAGTACGCCAAGCGCAAGCCGCATCAACTGTCCGGCGGTCAGCGGCAGCGCGTGGCGCTGGCGCGTTCCCTGGCCAAGCGGCCGAAGCTGCTGTTGCTCGATGAGCCGATGGGCGCACTGGACAAGAAACTGCGGTCGCAGATGCAACTGGAGCTGGTGGAGATCATCGAGCGCGTGGGCGTGACCTGCGTGATGGTGACCCACGACCAGGAAGAGGCCATGACCATGGCCGAGCGCATCGCGATCATGCACCTGGGCTGGATCGCCCAGATCGGCAGCCCGATCGACATCTACGAAACCCCGACCAGCCGTCTGGTCTGCGAATTCATCGGCAACGTGAACATCTTCGAAGGCGAAGTGATCGACGACGCCGAAGGCCACGCGACCATCACCTGCAAGGACCTCGACCGGCAGATCTACGTCGGCCACGGCATCAGCACGTCGGTGCAGGACAAGTCGGTCACCTACGCGATCCGTCCGGAGAAACTGCTGGTCACCGCCGATCAGCCGACCTGCGAATACAACTGGTCGAGCGGCAAGGTGCATGACATCGCCTACCTGGGCGGTCACTCGGTGTTCTACGTCGAGCTGCCGAGCGGCAAGCTGGTGCAATCGTTCGTCGCCAACGCCGAACGCCGCGGCGCCCGCCCGACTTGGGGTGACCAGGTTTACGTGTGGTGGGAAGACGACAGCGGCGTGGTACTTCGCTCATGAACATGCGCAAATTCAAACGCCGCCTCAATCGAATAATTCCCGGTGGCCGCCAACTGGTCATCGGGGTCCCGTTCATCTGGCTGTTTCTGTTCTTCATGCTGCCGTTCTTCATCGTGCTGAAGATCAGCTTCGCCGAAGCCGACGTGGCCATCCCGCCGTACACCCAGATCTACACCTTCGCCGAGCAGAAGCTGCAGTTGCTGCTGAACCTGGGCAACTACGCGATGCTCGGCGACGACGAGTTGTACATTGCCGCGTACCTCGGCTCGCTGAAGATGGCGTTTTTCAGCACCCTTCTCTGCCTGCTGATCGGCTACCCGATGGCCTACGCCATCGCCAGTGCCCGTAAAGAGCTGCAAACGGTGCTGGTGCTGCTGATCATGATGCCGACCTGGACCGCGATTCTGATCCGCGTTTACGCGTGGATGGGCATCCTCAGCAACAACGGCCTGCTCAACGGGTTCCTGATGAGCATGGGCCTGATCGACGAGCCGCTGCAGATCCTCAATACCAACCTCGCCGTGTACATCGGTGTGGTCTATTCGTATCTGCCGTTCATGATCCTGCCGCTGTACGCCAACCTCGTCAAACACGACACCAGTCTGCTGGAAGCGGCGTCGGATCTCGGTTCGAGCACCTTCAACAGCTTCTGGAAAATCACCGTGCCGCTGTCGAAAAACGGCATCATCGCCGGCTGCATGCTGGTGTTCATCCCGGTGGTGGGCGAGTTCGTGATCCCGGAACTGCTTGGCGGCCCGGAAACCCTGATGATCGGTAAAGTGCTCTGGCAAGAGTTCTTCAACAACCGTGACTGGCCGGTGGCGTCCGCCCTGGCGGTGGTGATGCTGGCGATCCTGATTGTGCCGATCATCCTGTTCAACCGCAGTCAGGCCAAGGAAATGGAGGGTAAAGAATGAAGCGCTTCCGTTTCTCCAGCCTGATGCTGGTTCTGGGTTTGTTGTTCATCTACCTGCCGATGCTGATCCTGGTGATCTACTCGTTCAACGCCTCGAAACTGGTGACAGTGTGGGGCGGCTGGTCGATCAAGTGGTACGTCGGCCTGCTCGACAACACGCAATTGATGGGCTCGGTGTTGCGCTCGCTGGAAATCGCCTGCTACACCGCGGTCGCCGCGGTGGCGCTGGGCACGCTGGCAGCGTTCGTGCTGACCCGCATCACCCGCTTCAAGGGCCGCACGCTGTTCGGTGGCCTGGTCACCGCGCCGTTGGTGATGCCGGAAGTGATCACCGGTCTGTCGCTGTTGCTGCTGTTCGTGGCGATGGCGCAGATGATCGGCTGGCCGCAGGAGCGAGGCATCGTCACCATCTGGATCGCCCACACGACGTTTTGTGCGGCTTATGTGGCGGTGGTGGTGTCGGCGCGTCTGCGTGAGCTGGACCTGTCGATCGAAGAAGCGGCCATGGACCTCGGTGCACGGCCGTGGAAGGTGTTCTTCCTGATCACCATCCCGATGATCGCGCCGTCGCTGGCAGCGGGCGGCATGATGTCGTTTGCTCTGTCGCTGGACGACCTGGTGCTGGCGAGCTTCGTCTCCGGGCCGGGCTCGACGACCCTGCCGATGGAAGTGTTCTCGGCGGTGCGTCTGGGCGTGAAGCCGGAGATCAATGCCGTGGCCAGCCTGATTCTGCTGGCGGTATCGCTGGTGACCTTCATGGTCTGGTTCTTCAGCCGCCGTGCCGAAGAGGCGCGCAAAAAAGCCATCCAGCAAGCCATCGAAGAAGGCGCCGCCGATTCGTGGAAACAACCGGACGTACGTCGCGCACCGGCTCCGGAAGCGGCGTAAGCCAATGGGGTTGATTACAGATCTGTGATCAACCCCAATCCCTGTGGGAGCGAGCTTGCTCGCGAAGAGGGCGTGTCAGTCGATGGAAATGTTGCCTGACCCACCGCATTCGCGAGCAAGCTCGCTCCCACAGTTTGTTTCTGGTGATCTTCAAATCCAGGGAGAGTTACGGATGACCTCGACAAAGTTCATCGGCTTGAACCCCGGCTCCTGATCTTTCAATACATCGGTCTTCACATTGCCGAACGTGGTCTGCGGACGATGGCGCAAGCCGTCGGCAAACGCGCAGATGATGCACTCCTTGAACCCTTCTCCGCGCGGATGCGCATGCACCACCGCCTCACGCTGCACGGTGCTGAACGCGGCGTAATCCATGCCCAGCACATCCATCTCGACGCCAGCGGTGACCAGCGCCACCGTCGGGCGCAGATACTTCGGCACGCCTGGCGTGGTGTGCAGGGCAATCGACAGCCAGACCTGCTCGATGTCGTCATCGCTGAGCCCGTACGGTTTGAGAAACGCCGCTGCCGCGTTGGCGCCGTCCACTTCGAAACGCTCGTCATCACTGCGGTGACCTTCGACCAGACCGAGGTCATGGAACATTGCGCCGACGTAAAGCAGCTCCGGGTTGTAAGCCAGTTGCTGGCGCTCGCCGCTCAATGCGCCGAATAGAAAGACCCGGCGCGAGTGGTGGTAGAGCAGGTCGGATTCGATGTCGCGGATGTATTCGGTGCTGGCCCGAGCGAGGGCGCTGTCGGGGATTTTGATGCCGGCGATGGTCGTGGTCATGGCAGGTTTCCTCACTGAAACGCCGTTGTGGCGCTGATGGGGAAAGTCTGTTCCCGGCGCTGGAAGCGAACAATCGACCCATGGCTGCGATCCTTGCCAATCCACCTGCAAATCGTGCCAACTCGGATCAGAGACCCAAAGGAGCTTTGCCGCCATGACCAAAACCGTCGCCATCGTCGTGTTCGCCGGCGTGCAGTCGCTGGACGTCAGCGGCCCGATGGATGTGTTCGCCGAGGCAAATCGCTTCCTGGCGCCCGAGGATCACTATCGGCTCGAAGTGATCGGCGTCGAACGCGGCCCGATGGCCTGCTCCAACGGTTTGACCCTGAATGCCCATCGGCATTTCAGCGAAGCACTCGACGCCTACGATCTGCTGCTGGTCGCTGGCGGCCCGCAACTGCCCTTCATGGATTTCGGCGCGACGTTCGACGAGTGGCTGTGCGAGGCGTGTGCACGGGCGCAGCGCTTCGGTTCGATCTGCAACGGCGCGTTCATGCTGGCGCGCGCCGGAATGCTGGAAGGGCGCACCGTCACCACGCACTGGAACGATGCCGAGGCGTTGGCCCGGCTGTGCCCGACCACACAGGTTGAGGCGGATCGTCTGTACGTCGAGGACGGCGCGCTCTACACCTCGGCCGGGGTGACGGCGGGGATCGATCTGTCGTTGTACCTGCTGGCGCGTGATCACGGTGCTGAAGTGGCGCTGAGCGTGGCCAAGCGCTTGGTGGTGTTCACTCAGCGCTCCGGTGGCCAGTCGCAGTTCAGTCCGTTCTTGACGCCGCACGCGGAGCCGACGTCGGCGGTGGCAATGGTGCAGCTTTATGTATTGGCCAATCTGACTGGTGATCTGACGATCGCTGATCTGGCCAATGCGGCGAACATGAGTGCGCGCAATTTCTCTCGGGTGTTTGCGCGCGAAGCCAAGGTCACGCCAGCGGAGTTCGTCGAGCGGGCGCGAGTGGATGCGGCGCGGGTGATGCTGGAAAGTACGGCGGCGCCGTTGAAGACTGTGGCGTATCAGTGTGGTTTTCGCGATGCGCAACACATGCGCAGTGTGTTCAAACGCCGGCTTGGCGTGACGCCGCAGCAGTTTCGGCTGAATTTTGCGGTGGCGCTTTAACCCTCACCCCAGCCCTCTCCCGGAGGGAGAGGGGGCCGACCGCGGTGTCTGGCGTTTTACATCGACCTGAAAGACCTTATCGATTATGGATTCGGCAAAGCAGGGTCAGGACGGTGTAAGCCATGAGCATCCCCCCGATCAGTCCCCTCTACCTCTGGGAGAGGGCCAGGGTGAGGGGCTTTTAAGGTGCTGCCCGCGCAGGCAACAGCTTCAACGTACTGCGCGTATTCGCCGTCACCTCTTCGGCATTGAAATGTGCCTGCACATACATCCCGTCGACATACGCTTCAGCCTGATCGTCGTAGTGACTGTCGAACGGCACGCCGCTTTGACCGACCGGGTTGATGGTCAGGCTGTGCGCCGGGTCGGCGAAGTCCACCAGACGTCGTGTCGAGGGCCCGTACGTGACCGGCCATGGCGCCGGGCCGATTCTCGCCGACAGGTTATTCGGCACTTCATGGCTACCTGGCGCGGCGAATGGCCCGACATTGAAAATCCGCTCGAGTGGCTTCTGCTGACCCAGCGGATGACCATGGGTCAGGGTGTGTGCCATGCCCCATTTCCAGCTCTTCGTGTCGTCACCGAGGGTCTGTTTCAGGTGCGCCATGCTCGCCTGCCACGCCGCTTTGACGATGTCGGCTCGAGTCTCCTTGTTCGGCGTGTTGCGGTTGTCCCACCACGGTGAGTCGGCGTTCGCCGCCAGGCGCGGCAGGGCGGCATCGATCACGCGGGTCGACAGCAGCGTGTCGAAGAAATCATTGCCTAGCTCATCACGCATTGCCGCATCGGCCAGGTCGTAGAGGAACTGGTTGAACACCGTGGCACTGACCGAATCCAGCGGATAGTCGCCTTGCCATTGCGCCAGTTGCTCGACCAGCTTCAGTTGTGCCGGATCACTCACCACTTCACGCAGTACCGGCAGCAACGGCGCCAGCGTGCGCGGGCCGTAGGCGGTGGTGGTGCCCAGTTGCAGTTTCTGGTTGGCCTCGTTGTTCCACTTCACGCTTTTGTCGCTGAGTTGGCGGTTGAGCTGTTGGCCCCTGTCAGCCAGGTTGTAGTAACCGGGAATCTCCATGCCGGTCGGCGACAGCGGCTGGAAGTTGGCCGAGACGATATAACCGCGCGCCGGGTTCTCCTCCTGCGGGTTGGCGCTGAACGGGTAGTAACCGTCCTTGTCCGCCTGACCGCTGCTGCCGTCGAGAATGAAGCCCGGTTTCACCCCGGCCGGCCGCTTGGGCAGCAACGCCGATGCCCACCAGGCGATATCGCCCTTGGCGTTGGCATACACCAGGTTCAGTCCGGGTGCCTGCACCTTGGCTGCGGCGGCGCGGGCCTTGGCCAGAGTGTCGGCGCGATTGAGCTGGTAGAAACCTTCGAGGATCGGGTTCGGCGTTTCGAGGAACGCCCACCACATGGCGATCGGCGTCTTGCCCGCCGCCGTGCCGAGGGCGTCGTTGACGATCGGGCCGTGGGGTGACTGACGCAGGGTCAGGGTCACCGCTGTCTGGCCCTTCACCTTGATCTGTTGCTCGCTGGTGACCATGTCGGTCCATTGGCCGTGGTACCAGACCTGATTCGGATTGTCCGGATTGACCTTCTCGGCGATCAGGTCCAGATCGTCGTTCTGAAACATGGTCAGGCTCCAGCCGAAATCCAGGTTGTGCCCCAGAAATGCAAACGGCACCAGCGCCTGATGATGGCCGTACAACTCGAAGCCCGGCGCCGACAACTGTGCCTCGTACCACACCGACGGCACCGAAAAGCGGATGTGCGGGTCGCCGGCCAGCAGCGGTTTGCCGCTCTGGCTGCGGCTGCCGGCGATCACCCAGGCGTTGCTGCCTTCGAACTGAGGCAGGCCGTTGTCGAGCAAGGCCTGCTCGCTGAGGCGGGCGAGGGCGTTGAGGTCTTTCCAGTCAGCTGCCGCAAGGCCTGGGGTGGCTTTCGCGTGCCCCTTGGCCAGCACGCCTTTGGGCTGCCAGTCGAGGTCGAAGACATTCAGGTAATCGGCGCCGAGCTGGTCGCGCACGTAGGTCAGCAGCGGTTCGGTGCGAAACGCGGCGGCAAAGCTGTAGGCCATGTAACCGGCGACGCTGATGCTGTCCTCAGCCGTGAACGGCCGCTTGGGGATGCCCAGCACGTCGAACTCCACCGGCGCGGCGTGGCTGTCCTGATATTGGTTGATGCCGTCCAGATAGGCTTGCAGGGCCTTCCACGCCGGTGACTGTTTATCGAGACTGGCGACATAACTGGCGGCGCGTTCGCGGATGCGCAGGCTGCGGAACAGTTTGTCGGTGTCGAGCAGCTTCGGCCCGAGCACTTCGGCCAGTTCGCCGCGGGCGAGGCGGCGCATGGCTTCCATCTGGAACAGGCGGTCCTGGGCATGTACGTAGCCGAGGGCGCGATAGAGGTCGGTTTCGTTCTCGGCACGAATGTGCGGCACGCCGCGCTCGTCGTAACGCACGGTCACCGAACCTTGCAGGTTGCGCAACTCCACCTGGCCCTGACGTGTGGGTAGTTTGCTGTAGACGTACCAGCCGGCGCCGGCGAGCAACACTAAGATGAGCAAGGCAAGAACGGTGAACACGCGTTTCATGGTGACTCCTTGTGCATGCGGGATTGCCGCCCGTCGGGCTGCAAACAATTAGCACAGACCTTCCGTGCCGTGCATCGCTGTCCTCGAAAAGTCCGGAATGCCTTACTGCGTCACCACCGGCCACGGGCAATAACAACCGACCGCCAGGGTGTGCGTGGCGTTGACCTGGCGATCTTCCGTCAGGGCATTGAGGATCGGTTCAATAAAACTGTTGCTGGAGTTGCAGGTCAGGCCTTCGCTGTAGGGGCCGAAGTACGCCAGTTTGCCGTTGCGGTCCCAGATCGCTACCGCCGGACTGGCGGGGATCTGCTCGGAGCCGGGTAAAACGGTGATGGTTTTCAGGCTGCCGAGGGTGGCGGGTAACTGGCCGTGGCTGCCGGCCTTCTGCACGGCAAAGAACTCGACGCCTTTGCTGCCGAAGTGCTCGACCATCTCGGTCAGGTGTTGCTGATTGCCGACGTTGCACGGGCAGGCCGGGTCCCAGAAGTGCACCAGGCGAATCGGCCCCGGGCCGGACAGTTCATCCGGCAGGCGCAACGGGTCGCCGGAAAACACCGCCGTGTGTTCGCTGAACGCGCGCAGATAACGCCCCTGAAACCAGTCGTACGCCGCCCACAGCACGCCGGCGCAGACCAAGGCGAGCAGGCTGGCAAACAGTGCGGTGCGGTAGGGCGGGCGCATGGTTTTCGATCCTCGAAAGGTCGGCTAGCTTGCCATGTCTGCCACTACAGATGAATATCGCAGGCCGATAAAGTCTGTTTACCGCTTTGGAATGACTGCATGCCTGACACTTTCGATCCCGATCATTTACGCGCGAGCCTCAAGCCCTTGGTCGAGTGGCAGCCGTTGTCGGACGAGGCCAAGGCCTATCAGCGCTTTTACAAAACCGACTTCCCCGAGCGTGATGTCTGGCGTGGCATGGGCCGTTTCGAGGTCGATGGCTATGAACTGGTCAGCCACTGCTGGTGGCCGGAGAAGGTCAAGGCGACGCTGTTTCTGTTGCACGGTTACTACGATCACACCGGTCTCTATCGGCATGTGATCGAGTGGGCGCTGGATCAGGATTTCGCGGTGATCGCCTGCGACTTGCCGGGGCACGGCCTGTCGAGCGGGCCACGGGCGAGCATTCGCGATTTCGCTGAGTACCAGGATATGTTGCAGGCGTTGTTCGCCGAGGCGCGTTCGATTGCGTTGCCGCAGCCGTGGCATCTGTGCGGGCAAAGCACCGGCGGGGCGATTGTGGTCGATCATGTGCTCAACCATGGCGAGGGCAGCCCGGCGCAAGGTCAGTTGATTCTGTTGGCGCCGCTGGTGCGCCCGCGCGCGTGGGGCTGGTCGCAGCTCAGTTATTACCTGCTGAGGCCTTTCGTGCGGGGCGTCACCCGGCGCTTCAGCGAAAATTCCAACGACCCGGCCTTCCTGCCGTTCCTCCAGGCCGATCCGTTACAGCCCAAACGCTTGCCGACGGCGTGGGTCGGCGCACTGTCGCGCTGGATCATCCGTGTAGAACACGCGAAAAAAAGCCCGCGACGGCCACTGATCATTCAGGGGCAGGCGGACATGACCGTGGACTGGCAGCACAATTTGCAGGTGTTGAAGTGGAAGTTTGATCGACCGCAGATCCTGCTGCTGCCGGAGGCGCGGCATCACCTGGCCAATGAAACGGCGGAGATGCGCGAGGAGTATTTCGAGTTTCTGAGCAAGCGGATCAGAGGGCGCAATCTTCAGTAACCTTACTGACCTCATCGCTGGCAAGCCAGCTCCCACGGATTCTCAAGTGTCCACAAATCCTGCGTTCACTAAAGATCCCTGTGGGAGCTGGCTTGCCAGCGATGGCGGTCTGACAGGCTTTAACGATTACTGGCTGAGACTCGAAGCGCTTTGCCCCACCGCCAGCCCCGCCCGAATCGCTGCCAGCGCCGCCTGATAATAAGCCTTGCCCTCGGCGGACTCGGCAAAGGTCGCGAACTGCTCCAGTTCGTCATCCGACAGATCACGATAAACGTAGAGCAGGGTGTTGTTCATGTCGGCGCCAATCTGCTCCATCAAGCGCTGGCGCTGCCCATTCAACATACCTTGCGCCTGGCCGCCACCGAGCAGGCCGGGGATCATCGAACTCAAGCTGTCGGCCGCCACACCGGCAATCGCCAGGCTCACTTCAGCGCCGGCTTCACGGGCCGGCAATGCCTGGGCGAGGTGGCCAATGATCAGCAGGCGATTGTCACTGGCCGGCATCTTCGGCAGGCCTTTGGCATTCTTCGCCAGTTGATCGCGGCGGGTCGCGAGCAATTCGGCGGCGACGATTTTCCTGCCCAGCGGCGATTGGAAGAAGGCCAGGGCCGGTTTCGGGTCGGCGAGGTGCTGCCGCAGCTGGGCTTCGGCGCGTTGATCCATGGCCTGGGGAGCGAAGCGCTGGTTGCTGTTGTTGACCAACGCCTGAAACACGGCGGGTGGCAGGCTGTTCTGATAGCGCTGCTGTGCGGCACTGAGGGCGTCATTGAAGTGCGCACGTTGATCTGGCCAGCCGGCGATCTTGTACAACTGATCGTGGCCGTCCGCCCAGGCGGGCAAAACGCAGAACATCAACAGTGAAAAAAGCAAACGGCGCATAGGGACTCCTGTCAGCAGCGGACTATTCTCCGTGCGGTGCCGGTACTTGTCGAGAATTCGTAGCAAGCCGCTGCGTGGCTCTGTCGGATTTCCTGCCGCCGACATACTATGCGCGCCATGCAAATATCCTCTGAACACCCACTGCTGTTACGCATCGTCGATGACCTGGCCGAACATGGCTGGTCGCAGCAGAACATTTTCCTGCCCGCGGGTTTGACCCGCGAGCTGGCGGCCGAGTGCCGTAAACGTGAAGCCGAGGGTGAACTGGCGCCGGCGGCGGTCGGGCGTGGGCCGTTTTCAGAGATTCGCGAGGGGATTCGCGGCGACCACATTCAGTGGATCGATCCGGGCCAGGCCGATTCTAGCGACCGCTATCTGAATCTGATGGAGAGCCTGCGCGAGGCGCTTAACCGAGGCTTGTTTCTTGGTCTTGAGGACTTTGAATGCCATTTCGCGCTGTATCCGCCGGGTGCTTTTTATCGCAAGCACGTCGACCGTTTTCGCGACGACGACAAGCGCATGGTCTCGGTGGTGGTCTACCTCAATGACGCGTGGCTGCCGGAGGATGGCGGGCAACTGCGCATGTACCTGAACGACGATCGCGTGCACGACGTGCAGCCAACTGGCGGTTGTCTGGTGGTGTTCCTCTCCGGTGAAGTGCCGCATGAAGTGCTGCCGGCGAACCGCGAGCGCCTGTCGCTGACCGGCTGGTTCCGCCGCCGTGGCAACGAGCCGTTCTGACATGGACAAGATTCTGGTCAGTCGCTGCCTGTTGGGCCACCGCGTGCGTTACGACGGCGGGGCCAGCGGGCCGTTTGATTTGCTCGAACAGTGGATCGCCGAAGGGCGCGTAGTGCCGCTGTGTCCGGAAGTCGCCGGTGGTTTGCCGACGCCTCGCGCTGCGGCGGAGATTCCCGGAGGGCAGGGCAGTGAAGTGCTCGATGGCGTCGCGGCGGTAATCACTACCGAGGGCGAGGATGTCAGTGCGCAGTTTCTCGACGGAGCACGCCAGGCGCTGGCGTTGGTGCAGAAACACGGCATTCGGGTGGCGGTGCTCAAGGCCAACAGTCCTTCTTGCGGCAATCTGCTGACTTACGACGGGACGTTCAGCGGAGTGAAAGTCTCAGGCGAAGGCGTAACGGCCGCGCTGCTCAAGCGCCATGGCGTGCAGGTTTTCAGTGAACTCGAACTGCCCCTGGCGGCGGTGGCTCTGGCGGCTTTGGACTGATCCGGAATCGTTGCCCTCACCCCAGCCCTCTCCCCGAGGGAGAGGGGGCCGACCGCGGGGTCTGGCGTCTTGCATCGAGCTGAAAGACCTTACCGATTATGGATTCGACAAAGCCATGATCAGTCGATTTCGGATTCGGTATTGCAATCCCAAGTCGGCGTATCTCTGAAGCATCCCCCAATCAGTCCCCTCTCCCTCTGGGAGAGGGTTAGGGTGAGGGGCTTTTAAGGCTTGAACCACTTCTCGGTCAGCGCCGCCAGGCGCCCGTCCGCCTTGATCCGCTGCAGCGCACCCGCAAGGCTGGCCTGAAACGCCGGATTGCCCTTCTGAAACGGAATCGCCAACTCGACCGGTGCCGCCGCTTTTGGCTTCTCTTCCGTCAATGCCTGCACCAGCACCATCGGCCGTGGCTGCTCATCCTTCTTCGCCAGCAACTGCGCATCGGCCTTGCCGTAAGACTCACTGAAATCGAAACGATCCTTGAGTTCCGGTGTCAGTGCCATGTGGTTGAGCGCAACATCGTACTTGCCGCTTTCAACGCCCTGGAGCAGGTCGGCTTCGTCAGTGACGATGAATTCGGCGCGCACGTCCAGCTCGTTGGCCAGCAGTTGTCCCAGCTCGACCTCGAACCCTGTGAGTTTGTCGCCATCGTCCTTGTAATTGAAGGGCGGTGTATTAGCCTCAAGGGCTATGCGCAGCTCGCCACGGTCGTTGACGTCATCAATCAGTTCGGCGTGAGCCAGAGGGCTCAAAAGGGGTAGCAGGCAGATCAGGCCAGGCAGAAAACGCATGGTCACTCCTTTGAAATCATTATCGCGACGCTCTGATTCAGGCTCGCTTTGCTATGGTTGTCGAGTGCCTTCGACAACGAATGGTCATGAAGTTGTCATGACCACGCGGATTTTACGGAAAAACTGGAGAATAGAATGAAAACGTTTATGTCACGAGCAGCCTTGGCTGGCCTGTTGATGGGTGTTTCAGTGCTGGCCAGTGCAGCGACTCCGGCCCCCAAGGGCGCTGAAGTGTTCATCGTTTCTCCCGAGGACGGGGCCACGGTTTCCCAGGAATTCAAAGTCAAGTTCGGTACCAAGGATGTCGCGTTGGCGCCGGCCGGTGATGTCACCAAAAACACCGGGCACCACCACCTGCTGATCGACGTCGACAAGCTGCCGGCGGCAGGCGCGCCGATTCCGAATGATGCGAACCACATGCACTTCGGCAAGGCGCAGACCGAGGCTACGATCAAACTGGCACCGGGCAAGCACACCCTGCAACTGGAGCTGGGCGACAGCGGCCACATGCCGTTCGATCCGCCAATCGTCTCGAAGAAAATCACCGTTAACGTCGAATAAAAAAAAGGGAGCCCTTCGGGGCTCCCTTTTTTTACAGCTGCAAGCTTCAAGCTGAAAGCCTCAAGTCAAAGCAAAAGCGAACATCACTTGCCGCTTGTAACTTGAGGCTTGTAGCTGCTCTTAGAAGAGCACACGGCTACGGATGGTGCCGTTGACGTGTTGCAGCTTCTCTTGCGCCAGCTCCGAGTACTCGGCGTCGACGTCGATTACCACGTAACCGACTTTCTCGTTGGTCTGCAGGAACTGACCGGAGATGTTGATGCCGTTTTCGGCGAAGACCTTGTTGATCTCGCTCATCACACCCGGGATGTTCTCGTGGATGTGCAGCAGGCGGTGCTTGCCAGGGTGAGCCGGCAGGGCCACTTCCGGGAAGTTCACCGACGAAACGGACGTACCGTTGTCGCTGTACTTGACCAGCTTTTCTGCCACTTCCAGACCGATGTTGGCTTGCGCTTCGGCGGTCGAACCACCGATGTGCGGGGTCAGGATCACGTTGTCCAGGCCACGCAGCGGGCTTTCGAACTCTTCGTCGTTGGAGCGTGGCTCCACCGGGAATACGTCGATGGCTGCGCCGATCAGGTGCTTGTCCTTGATCGCGTCCGCCAGGGCGTCCAGCTCGACCACGGTACCGCGCGCGGCGTTGATCAGGATGCCGCCCTTCTTGATGGCGCGGATTTCCTTCTCGCCGATCATCCACTGGGTCGCAGCGGTTTCCGGTACGTGCAGGGTGACGATATCGGACATGCCCAGCAGCTCGTGCAGGTTGCCGACCTGAGTGGCGTTGCCCAGCGGCAGCTTGGTCACGGTGTCATAGAAGAACACCTGCATGCCCAAGCCTTCCGCCAGAACCGACAGCTGCGTACCGATCGAGCCGTAGCCGACGATGCCCAGTTTCTTGCCACGGATCTCGAAGGAGTTGGCTGCGGACTTGATCCAGCCGCCACGGTGGCAGGAAGCGTTCTTCTCCGGGATGCCGCGCAGCAGCAGGATGGCTTCGGCCAGTACCAGCTCGGCAACGGAGCGGGTGTTGGAGTACGGCGCGTTGAACACGGCGATACCGCGCTCGCGGGCAGCACTCAGGTCAACCTGGTTGGTGCCGATGCAGAAACAGCCGACTGCCACCAGCTTCTTCGCGTGATCGAAGATCTCTTCGGTCAGTTGGGTGCGCGAACGAATGCCGATGAAGTGAGCGTCAGCGATCTTTTCCTTGAGCTGGGCTTCCGGCAAGGAGCCTGTCAGGTATTCGATGCTGGTGTAGCCCGCCGCCTTGAGGACGTCGACAGCCGATTGGTGGACGCCTTCGAGAAGAAGGAACTTGATCTTGCTCTTATCGAGAGAAGTCTTGCTCATCTGCGTAAACCTGTATCCCGGAGAAAAATGGCAGGAAATGGTCAACAGACATTGACCTGGACGACAAGAAAGCCGTCACCGCAGAACTGGCCTTGGGCACTGGCCTGCGGGGTCGGTATGCTAGCATAGCCACCCCGCGAAACACTCATTCCTGCGACGTGAAGCGTCTTCAGGATGACCATGAATTGTTCGAGAGTTCTGTCGATGACCAATCCTGCCCTGATTGATGAACTGAAGACCCTGGTCGAGCCTGGCAAGGTCCTGACCGATGCCGACTCCCTGAACACGTACGGCAAGGATTGGACCAAGCACTTCGCCCCGGCGCCAAGTGCCATCGTGTTTCCCAAGACTATCGAGCAGGTGCAGGCCATCGTCCGTTGGGCCAACACCCACAAGGTGGCGCTGGTGCCATCCGGCGGGCGCACCGGGCTTTCTGCCGCCGCCGTGGCCGCCAATGGCGAAGTGGTGGTGTCGTTCGACTACATGAACCAGATTCTCGACGTGAACCTCACCGACCGCACCGCCGTGTGTCAGCCGGGCGTGGTCACCGAGCACTTGCAGAACGTCGCCGAAGAAAACGGCCTGTACTACCCGGTGGACTTCGCTTCGGCCGGTTCCAGCCAGATTGGCGGCAATATCGGCACCAATGCCGGCGGGATCAAGGTGATTCGCTACGGCATGACCCGCAACTGGGTCGCCGGCATGAAGGTGGTGACCGGCAAGGGCGATGTGCTGGAGCTGAACAAAGACCTGATCAAGAACGCCACCGGTTATGACCTGCGCCAATTGTTCATCGGCGCTGAAGGCACCCTTGGATTTGTCGTCGAAGCGACCATGCGTCTGGATCGCGCGCCGAAAAACCTCACCGCGATGGTCCTTGGCACTGCCGATTTCGATTCGATCATGCCGGTACTGCACGCTTTCCAGGGCAAGCTCGACCTGACCGCGTTCGAATTCTTCTCCGACAAGGCTCTGGCCAAAGTGCTGGGCCGTGGCGACGTACCGGCCCCCTTCGAAACCGATTGCCCGTTCTACGCGCTGCTGGAATTTGAAGCGACTACTGAAGAAGTGGCCAACAGCGCGCTGGAAACCTTCGAGCACTGTGTCGAGCAGGGCTGGGTGCTGGATGGCGTGATGAGCCAGAGCGAAACCCAGCTGCAGAACCTGTGGAAGCTGCGCGAATACATCTCCGAAACCATCTCGCACTGGACGCCGTACAAGAACGACATCTCGGTCACCGTGTCGAAAGTGCCGGCATTTCTGCAGGAAATCGACGCGATCGTCGGCGAACACTATCCAGACTTCGAAATCGTCTGGTTCGGCCACATCGGCGACGGCAACTTGCACCTGAACATCCTCAAGCCGGATAACCTGAGCAAGGACGAGTTTTTCGCCAAGTGCGCAACCGTCAACAAGTGGGTGTTCGAAACCGTCGAGAAGTACAACGGTTCGATTTCCGCCGAGCACGGCGTGGGCATGACCAAGCGCGACTACTTGACGTACAGCCGTTCGCCGGTCGAAATCGAGTACATGAAAGCGGTCAAGGCGGTGTTCGACCCGAACGGCATCATGAACCCGGGCAAGATCTTCGCGGTTTGATGGGCAATCTTTGATGAATCAATGAAGGCAGGAGTCGGTAAATGAGCTATCAGCACCAGTATGTCGACGGCACGCGCATTCACTTCCCGATCGGGAAAGTCGTGTGCATTGGCCGTAATTACGCCGAACACGCCAAGGAACTGGACAACCCGGTCCCGACCGAACCGTTGCTGTTCATCAAGCCGGGCAGTTGTGTGGTGCCGCTGGAAGGCGGGTTCAGCATTCCGACCGAGCGCGGTTCGGTGCACTACGAAGCGGAAATCGCTGTGCTGATCGGCAAGCCGCTGTCGACCAAGCCGAGCCGCGAAGAGGTGCTCGACGCGATCTCCGGTTTCGCCCCGGCGCTGGACCTGACCCTGCGCGACAAGCAGGCCGAGCTCAAGTCCAAGGGCCTGCCGTGGGAAATCGCCAAGTCGTTCGACGGCGCAGCGGTGATCGCCCCGTTCGTGGTCGGCAGCACCTTCGCTGACCTGACCGACATCGGCATACGCCTGACCATCAACGGTGAAGTGCGCCAGGACGGCAACAGCAGCGCGATGCTCAACCCGATCGTGCCGATGATTCAGCACATGGCCGGCTGCTTCTCGCTACAGGCCGGCGACGTGATTCTCACCGGCACCCCGGTGGGCGTCGGTCCGCTGAATGTCGGCGACGACATCGTGCTCGAACTGGTCGGCGCGAGCCGCTTCACCAGCAGCGTACGCTAACCGCAACACTGCAAATCCCCTGTGGGAGCGAGCTTGCTCGCGAAGGCGCCAGGTCAGTCGACATCATCGTTGCCTGACACTCCTTCTTCGCGAGCAAGCTCGCTCCCACATTGTTTTGTGGGGCCCTGAAGATGGTTGGCAACACACGACAATCCCGCCATTTGCCGTTTTTTTCACATCCTGTCCGGATAATTCCTCTCATTCTGGCGTCTGAGCCGGCCTCTTTGTGCTATTACCCATAGCCTGAATATTCGGAATGCGTCCCTGATGTCTGCTCAAACTCAGCTCGATTCTCCTCGTCGTTCACGTTTTGCCCTGCGTTGGTATGTCTGGCTGTTGCTGGTGCTTGCCGCCGCTTATGGTCTGGCGTTTGCCATGCATTGGGATGACCGTGGCCTGCTCTGGGTGCGCGAGCGTTTCGAGAGCCAGGTCGAGCAGAAAGCCAGCGTCTGGTTGCCGGACTATCGGGTGGTCATCGACGGCAAACTGCTGCCGGGCATGGAAAAGGACGAGGCCTCGGACCTCGCCTACAATCCACAGACCAAGACCCTGTTTTCGGTGATGGGCAAAAATCCGTTCCTGGTCGAGCTCACCCTGCACGGCGATGTGCTGCGCAAAATGCCGCTGGTGGGCTGGAGCAATCCGGAAGGCCTGACGGTCATGGAGAACGGCCTGATGGCCATTGTCGATGAGCGTCAGCACATGCTCTCGATCGTCGAGGTCGATGCCGACACTCGCGAATTGAACATCGCCGACTTCCCCAAGTACGATCTCGGCCCGTCGAAAGATCAGAACAAAGCCTTCGAAGCGATTACCTGGGACCCGCACAACCAGCAACTGCTGTTGGGCGAAGAGCGTCCGCCGGCGCTGTTCACCTGGAAAGGCGACGGCAGCCAGATCCTCAAGGGTGACAAGCAGAAGCTTGCCAATGATGAGCTGGATATCCGCAACCTCTCGGCCCTGGCGATTGACCCGCGTACTCAGCACACCTTGGTGCTGTCTGCCGATTCGCACCTGTTGCTGGAGCTGGACGAGAAAGGCGAACAGGTCAGCTTCATGACCCTACTGGGCGGCTTCAACGGTCTGAAAAACACCATTCCCCGTGCCGAAGGCGTGACCATGGACGAGGCCGGTACGCTGTACATGGTCAGTGAGCCCAACCTGTTTTACCGCTTCGAAAAACACAAATAGCCTCTGCTGCCGGGGTTGTCTTGTGGTTTAAGGCAAGTGGCCATTAAGCTTCAATTCAGACGGGCGTGATATTTCATCCGCCTGTTTTGAATCCGAGCCCACCCGAATGCGTCGACTTGCCCGCCCCAAGCCCCTGTTCGTCACCCTGTCGGTGATTGCCCTGATCGCGTTGATTGCGATCGGCCAATACCTGCGCCTGTTCGAGCGCGCCTGGTTCAATCTGCACACGCTGTGGCAACCGCAGAGTAGCGAGTCGATTGGGCTGGATCAGTATCGCGTCGAGATTGAAGCGCGGGTGATTGACGGGCTGGACGACGATGTTTCGGCGCTCACCTTCGATCCGGTGCGCAAAAGCCTGTTCACCGTAACCAACAAGAATTCCGAACTGGTCGAACTGTCGCTCGAAGGCAAGATCCTGCGGCGCATTGCCCTGATTGGTTTTGGCGATCCCGAAGCCGTCGAGTACATCAGCGCCGACACCTACGTGATCACGGATGAGCGTCAGCAGCGGCTGATCAAGATTCACTTGGAGGCAGACACCACATTCCTCGACGCGGCGGACGCCGAGCAGATGACCCTCGGCGTGCATATGGCCAGCAACAAAGGTTTTGAAGGCCTGGCGTATGACTCGGTAGGCAAGCGCTTGTTTGTTGCGAAGGAACGCAACCCGATGCTGATCTACGAAGTGCACGGTTTTCCGCACTTCAATCCGGAGAAGTCCTACGCGGTGCACGTGATCAACGATCCCAAGCGCGATGCCGGGATGTTTGTGCGCGATCTGTCGAGCCTGCAATACGACGAGCGCAGCGGGCATTTGCTGGCGCTGTCGGATGAGTCAAGGTTGATTCTGGAGCTGGATGTCGGCGGGCGGCCGTTGAGCACGATGTCGATCAGTGGCGGGCGCCAGGGTTTGAAGAAAACCGTGCCGCAGGCTGAGGGGATTGCGATGGATGATGACGGCACGTTGTATCTGGTGAGTGAGCCGAACCTGTTTTACGTCTTCAAAAAACCTGCGCAGCCTTAACCAACACCGTAAACACTGTGGGAGCTGGCTTGCCAGCGATGGCGGTCTGTCAGTCAACATTGTTGTTGAGTCTCACGGCCTCATCGCTGGCAAGCCAGCTCCCACAGTTTATTCATCTGCCCATAAATTTCGGGCAGTCTGGGCTTACTCAGCCTTGAGGGTTTTCACGCCTTCGCTGGTACCCAGCAGCAACAGGTCCGCCGGACGCGCCGCGAACAGGCCGTTGGTGACCACGCCGACGATCGCATTGATCTGCGCTTCCAGCTCCACCGGGTTGGTGATCTGCAGGTTGAACACGTCGAGAATGATGTTGCCGTTGTCGGTCAGCACGCCTTCGCGGTACACCGGGTCGCCGCCCAGTTTCACCAGTTGGCGGGCAACGTGGCTGCGGGCCATCGGGATCACTTCGACCGGCAGCGGGAACTCGCCCAGCACCGGCACCAGTTTGCTGGCGTCGGCGATGCAGATGAAGGTCTTGGCCACGGCGGCGACGATCTTCTCGCGGGTCAGGGCTGCGCCGCCGCCCTTGATCAGGTTCAGGTGCGCGTCGCTTTCATCGGCGCCGTCGACGTAGAACTCCAGGTCGCTGACGGTGTTCAGCTCATACACTGGAATACCGTGGCCCTTGAGGCGCGCAGCGGTGGCTTCGGAGCTGGCGACCGCGCCATCGAACGCGCCCTTGTGCTGGGCCAGGGCGTCGATGAAGCAGTTGGCGGTGGAGCCGGTGCCGACCCCGACGATGCTCTTGTCGTCGAGTTTCGGAAGGATGAAGTCGACGGCGGCCTGCGCCACTGCCTGTTTGAGTTGATCCTGGGTCATGCGGGCTCCGGAAGCGGGCAAGGTGAGAACGGAAAGGCCGGCATTATAGCCGCAAGCGCGGCTAAAACCTCTGGATTCGTGTGGTCGTCCGGGCAAAAGCCGGGTTAGACTCCTTGGCCCTGCCCAACCCGCTCAGTGATGCTTTCCGATGCTCGAACAGTACGTCAAAAAGATCCTCACCTCGCGCGTTTATGACGTTGCCGTAGAAACCCCGCTGCAGAACGCTCGCCAGCTCTCCGAGCGGCTGGGCAATGACATCTGGCTCAAGCGTGAAGACTTGCAGCCGGTGTTCTCGTTCAAGATTCGCGGCGCCTACAACAAGTTGACCCAACTGACCGACGAAGAGCGCGCCCGTGGCGTGGTCACTGCGTCGGCGGGTAACCATGCGCAGGGTCTGGCCCTGGCGGCGAAAGTGCTGGGCGTCAAAGCCACTATCGTCATGCCCAAGACCACCCCGGAGATCAAGGTCGAGGGCGTGCGCTCGCGTGGCGGTAAAGTGGTGTTGCACGGCGATTCGTTCCCGGAGGCACTGGCCTATTCGCTGAAACTGGTCGACGAAAAGGGCTACGTCTACATCCACCCGTACGACGATCCGCACACCATTGCCGGGCAGGGCACCGTGGCGATGGAAATTCTGCGTCAGCACCCGCAACCGCTGGACGCGATCTTCGTGCCGGTCGGCGGCGGCGGTCTGATCGCCGGCATCGCAGCGTATGTGAAATACCTGCGTCCGGACATCAAGGTCATCGGTGTCGAGCCGGACGACTCCAATTGCCTGCAAGCGGCCATGGCCGCGGGTGAGCGCGTGGTATTGCCGACCGTGGGCATCTTCGCCGACGGCGTGGCGGTGGCGCAGATCGGCCAGCACACCTTCGACATCTGCAAGGATTACGTCGACGAAGTGATCACCGTCAGCACGGACGAAATCTGCGCCGCCATCAAGGATATCTACGACGATACCCGCTCGATCACCGAACCTGCCGGCGCTTTGGGCGTGGCCGGGATCAAGAAGTATGTCGAGTTGCGCGGCGTCAGCGGCCAGACCTTCGTCGCCATCGACTCCGGCGCCAACGTCAACTTCGACCGCCTGCGCCACGTCGCCGAACGCGCCGAGCTGGGTGAAGGCCGCGAAGCGATCATCGCGGTGACCATTCCCGAGAAGGCCGGCAGCTTCAAGGCGTTCTGCGAGGCCGTTGGCAAACGCCAGATCACCGAATTCAACTACCGCTACAACACCGGCAGCGAAGCGCACATTTTCGTCGGCGTGCAGACCCATCCGGAAAACGACCCGCGCAGCGCCCTGCTGGCGAGCCTGACCGAACAGGGTTTCCCGGTCATCGACCTGACCGATAACGAGCTGGCCAAGTTGCACATTCGCCACATGGTCGGCGGGCACGCGGCGCACGTCATTGATGAAGTGGTGTTTCGCTTCGAGTTCCCGGAACGTCCGGGGGCGCTGTTCAACTTCCTCAACAAGCTGGGTGGGCGCTGGAACATCTCGATGTTCCACTACCGCAACCACGGGGCTGCCGATGGCCGCGTGGTCGCCGGTCTGCAAGTCCCGCACGACGAGCGCCATCTGGTGCCGGCGGCCCTTGAGGAAATCGGTTACCCGTATTGGGATGAAAGCGAGAACCCGGCCTATCAGCTGTTTCTTGGCTGAGCGGCTACGCTGATGGGCATGGCCCAAGGAAGACGAACACATGGAAACCCTGACCACCCTGAAAGTCCTTCACGTTGCGGCGACCGTGGTGATCCTTGCGAGCGGGCTGGGGCTCGCCGCGCTTTCCTGGCGTAATCGCAGCGAAGGACCGGCCAGCACGATGCAGCGGCCTTGGCTGTTCATCTGGTGTCTGATGCTGCTCGGAATGTTCAGCATGCCGTTCACCGGCTGGTGGCTGGTGCACCTGGTGGGCTGGTCGTTGGGGCAGTTCTGGATTCTGGGTTCCAGTGTGATCTATGCCGTGGCCACGTTCAGTGCCGTCTGGCTGCTGGTTCGGCTGAATCGGCTGTGGACGAGCGGGGTCGGCAATCGGAAATTCAATCTGGCACTGGCGATTGTCAGCGGCGTCGGATTTCTCGCCATCGCGGCGTTGATGGGGGCCAAGCCCGTTTAAGGCTTGAGACCGAGTCGACGCCATTCGCGAGCAAGCTCGCTCCCACATTGGATCTGTGTGGTTCACAAATACCTTGTGGGAGCGAGCTTGCTCGCGAAGGCGTAATCAGCTGCGCAGCGAGATAACCGGCCAGCCGCGCTTCTCGGCCTCGGCCCGCAGATTCGGATCCGGATCGACAGCGACAGGGTTCGCCACCTGCTCCAGCAGCGGCAGGTCATTCATCGAATCGCTGTAGAAATAGCTGTGATCCAGCGAATGCCCGGTCTCCTCCAGCCAGCGATTGAGGCGTGTCACCTTGCCTTCGCGAAAGCATGGAATGTCGGTGCTGCGCCCGCTGTAGCGGCCATCGATCATTTCGCACTCGGTGGCGATCAGGGTTTCCACGCCCAGGCGCACGGCAATCGGCGCCGTCACGAAGCGGTTGGTCGCGGTGATGATCACCAGTTTGTCGCCGGCGTCACGGTGTTGTTTGAGCAGCTCCAGCGCCTTGGGCAGCACGATCGGCTCGATGCAGTCGCGCATGTAGTCGTTGTGCCATTGCTCAAGCACGGCCATTTCGGTGCGGCCGAGGATTTCCAGGCAAAAGTTCAGGTACGCGGCGTTATCCAGTTGGCCGGCCAGGTAATCCTGATAGAACTCGTCGTTGCGAGCCTTGTACGCCACCGGATCGAGGAAGCCGCGTTCACACAGATAATCGCCCCAGGCGTGATCGCTGTCGCCGCCCAGAAGGGTATTGTCCAAATCGAATAGAGCCAGGCGCATTGCAGTTACCCGCTGAAAAGTCAGTAAAAAGGCGACAAGAATACGGTCTTTTCACAAGAGTGCACATAAGGTAGGAACCTTCGTTGCCGCCTTATCAAGCTTTGTGGAACAATGCGGCGACATGCGTTTGCGAGGTTGTTGCCGTGATCGACCCCGATGGTTTCCGCCCCAATGTCGGGATCATTCTGACGAATGACGCCGGCCAGGTGCTATGGGCTCGCCGTATCAATCAAGATGCCTGGCAGTTTCCGCAGGGGGGAATCAACCCCGAGGAGACGCCGGAGGACGCCTTGTACCGCGAGTTGAACGAAGAAGTGGGCCTGGAGCGTGAAGATGTTGAAATTCTCGCCTGTACCCGGGGCTGGTTGCGCTATCGTTTGCCGCAACGTCTGGTGCGTACCCACAGCCAACCGCTGTGCATCGGCCAGAAACAGAAATGGTTTCTCCTGCGCCTGATCTCCAACGAGCAGCGGGTGCGGATGGATTTGACCGGTAAACCGGAGTTCGATGGCTGGCGCTGGGTCAGCTATTGGTATCCGTTGGGCCAGGTGGTGACATTCAAGCGCGAGGTGTATCGCCGCGCCCTCAAAGAGCTTGCCCCGCGCCTTTTAGCGCGCGACTGACGACGGAGTTCGACCCCGAGCCATGCTCAATACGCTGCGCAAGATCGTCCAGGAAGTTAACTCCGCCAAGGATCTCAAGGCGGCGTTGGGGATTATTGTGTTGCGCGTCAAAGAGGCCATGGGCAGCCAGGTCTGCTCGGTCTACCTGCTTGACCCCGAGACCAACCGCTTCGTCCTGATGGCCACCGAGGGCTTGAACAAGCGCTCGATCGGCAAGGTCAGCATGGCACCCAACGAAGGTCTGGTGGGTCTGGTCGGCACGCGTGAAGAACCCCTGAACCTCGAAAACGCCGCGGATCACCCGCGCTATCGCTACTTCGCCGAAACCGGTGAGGAGCGTTATGCCTCGTTCCTCGGTGCACCGATCATTCACCACCGCCGCGTCGTCGGCGTGTTGGTCATCCAGCAAAAAGAACGCCGCCAGTTCGATGAAGGTGAAGAAGCCTTCCTCGTGACCATGAGCGCGCAACTCGCCGGGGTTATCGCCCACGCCGAGGCCACCGGTTCGATCCGTGGCCTGGGCCGTCAGGGCAAAGGCATCCAGGAAGCCAAGTTCGTCGGTGTGCCGGGTTCGCCCGGGGCTGCCGTCGGTACCGCCGTGGTCATGCTGCCGCCGGCCGATCTCGACGTGGTGCCGGACAAGACCATCACCGACATCGACGCTGAGCTGGCACTGTTCAAGACCGCCATCGAAGGCGTGCGCGCCGACATGCGCGCCTTGTCGGCCAAACTGGCGACCCAGCTGCGTCCGGAAGAGCGCGCGCTGTTCGATGTCTACCTGATGATGCTCGACGATGCCTCGCTGGGCAGCGAAATCACCACCGTGATCAAGACCGGCCAGTGGGCGCAGGGCGCGCTGCGTCAGGTGGTCACTGAACACGTCAACCGTTTTGAACTGATGGACGATGCTTACCTGCGTGAGCGGGCGTCGGACGTCAAAGACCTCGGCCGGCGCCTCCTCGCCTACCTGCAGGAAGAGCGTCAGCAGAACCTGGTCTACCCGGAAAAAACCATTCTGGTCAGCGAAGAGCTGACGCCGGCAATGCTCGGCGAGGTGCCGGAAGGCACGCTGGTCGGTCTGGTCTCGGTACTCGGTTCGGGTAACTCTCACGTCGCGATCCTCGCTCGGGCGATGGGCATTCCGACGGTGATGGGGTTGGTTGACCTGCCGTACGCCAAGGTCGATGGCATCGAGATGATCGTCGACGGCACACGCGGCGAGGTCTACACCAACCCGAGCGAAGTGCTGCGCAAGCAGTTCGCCGAGGTCGTCGAAGAAGAGAAACAACTGGCGCTGGGCCTCGACACCCTGCGCGACCTGCCGTGCGTGACCCTTGACGGTCACCGCATGCCGCTGTGGGTCAACACCGGTCTGCTGGCCGATGTGGCGCGGGCGCAGAAGCGTGGCGCCGAAGGTGTCGGCCTGTACCGCACCGAAGTGCCGTTCATGATCAACCAGCGCTTCCCGAGCGAAAAGGAACAACTGGCGATCTACCGCGAACAGCTCGCCGCGTTTCATCCGCAACCGGTGACCATGCGCAGCCTTGATATCGGCGGTGACAAGTCGCTGTCGTACTTCCCGATCAAGGAAGACAACCCGTTCCTCGGCTGGCGCGGCATTCGCGTCACCCTCGACCACCCGGAAATTTTCCTGGTGCAGACCCGCGCAATGCTCAAGGCCAGTGAAGGCCTGAACAATCTGCGGATTCTGCTGCCGATGATCTCCGGCACCCACGAACTCGAAGAAGCCCTGCACCTGATCCACCGGGCCTGGGGCGAAGTGCGCGATGAAGGCACCGACGTGCCGATGCCGCCGATCGGCGTAATGATCGAGATCCCGGCAGCGGTGTACCAGACCAAGGAACTGGCGCGGATGGTCGACTTCCTGTCCGTCGGCTCCAACGACCTGACCCAGTATCTGCTGGCGGTCGATCGCAACAACCCGCGGGTGGCCGATCTCTATGACTACCTGCACCCGGCGGTGCTGCAAGCCCTGCAAACCGTGGTGCGCGACGCCCATGCCGAAGGCAAGCCGGTGAGCATCTGCGGCGAAATGGCCGGTGACCCGGCAGCGGCGGTACTGTTGATGGCCATGGGTTTCGACAGCCTGTCGATGAACGCCACCAACCTGCCGAAGGTGAAGTGGATGTTGCGTCAGGTGAATCTGAGCAAGGCTCAGGAGTTGCTGGCGGAGCTGATGACCATTGATAACCCGCAAGTGATCCACAGCTCGTTGCAATTGGCGCTGAAGAATCTCGGGTTGTCGAAGATGCATCCGCCGGCGGTCATCAAGGCCCTCTGAAGATCAAAAGCCCCTCACCCTAGCCCTCTCCCAGAGGGAGAGGGGACTGATTGGGGGATGCTGCAGAGGTACGCCGACCTGAAAGTGCATTGCTGAATCCACAATCGACCGGCACCGACCTGAAAGTGCATTGCGGGATCCATAATCGCCCCGCATCGACTTGAAAGTGCAGTGCAGAATTCATAATCGTCCGGCAGCAACTTGAAAGTGCAGTGCAGAATTCATAACCGCCCCGCGCCGACCTGAAGGTGCTGTGCAGAATCCATATTCGGCTCGGTCTTCCAGGTCGGCGTATGGCTCAAGACACCTCGGTCGGCCCCCTCTCCCTCCGGGAGAGGGCTGGGGTGAGGGTAGCTTTCAAGCGTTTATCTCCACCTCGCCCAAATGCCCGCCATAAGGCCCAAAACTGCGCTCCAACATCCGCCGCGTTCCGTCCGCCTGCACCACCAGCGCCGTACTCGCCCGCGTCCCGTAACTCTGGCTGGCGATAAACACACTCGACAACAATGATTCGGTGGCCAACCCGACTCCGGTGTCCGGCAACTCGGCAAACGGCGCCGTCTGCGCATCGCCCAGCAGCTCCAACAACCGCTCAGGCTGCGGATCATCCAGCACGGCGTGCAACGCTGCCTTGGCCTTGAGCAACTTCGGCCACGGCGTATCCAGCCCGGCATTCGATAGCCCGTAAACCCCCGGCTCCAGCATCACTGGTTCGGACGTCCGCGCATTGAAGTGCCACAGCTCGTGGGCATTGCCCAGCAGCAGGTTGAACCCGGCATATTCCGGCGCACGTCCGACCACATCGCTCAAATAATCATCAATCGACGCATCGCCGGTAAGAAACCGCGCCACCAGTTCTCCCCGTGACTTGCGTGCCGGCGGCTGGTGCGGATCGCGGATGTTGGTCAGCGCGGCAAAGCGGCCGTTGGTGCCGATCCCCAGCCACGTGCCGCCCGCTTCCAGGTCGCGTCCGGCATGCACGTGCGGCGCTTCCGGCCATTGCGCCAGCGGCAGGCTGGGCCGGGCGTAGAACTCGTCACGGTTGGCCGCGACGATCAGCGGCTGGGCATGGCCCGGGCGCCAGGCGAAAACAATCAGGCACATAAGGTGGTCCTTGTGTGTTTTTTGCTCACTCTACGCATCCGGCGTCCGTGCATCCATCGCAAGTGGAGCAGGAGGCCATGCATCCGTTACCATGCCGCTCCGGTTTTGGGGATGCGGTCTGGGAGACGGTCATGGAATTTCTGCTCTATCTGGCGCTGGGCGCCTGTGCGGGCGTGCTGGCCGGGCTGTTCGGGGTGGGCGGCGGGATCATCATTGTCCCGGTGCTGGTGTTCAGTTTCACCCTGCAGGGTTTTGATCAGTCGATTCTTACGCATCTGGCGGTCGGGACATCACTGGCGACGATCATCTTTACCTCGGTCAACGCCGTGCGTGAGCATCACCGTCGCGGCGCGGTGCGCTGGCCGATTTTCATGTGGATGACCGTCGGCATTCTGCTCGGCGCCGGTTTCGGCGCGCTGACGGCCGAGGCTATTTCCGGTCCCAACCTGCAAAAAATCATCGGCGTGTTTGCTCTGGTGATCGCTGTGCAACTGGCGCTGGATGTTAAACCCAAGGCCAGTCGAACAGTGCCGGGCAAACTCGGTCTGACCGTGGCCGGCAGTGTGATTGGCTGGGCCTCGGCGATTTTCGGCATTGGCGGCGGTTCGTTGACCGTGCCGTTCCTGACCTGGCGCAGCGTGCCGATGCAGCAAGCGGTGGCGACATCGTCGGCTTGTGGCCTGCCGATCGCCCTGGCCAGTGCCTTAAGTTTCATGATTCTGGGCTGGCATGATCCGTTGCTGCCGCCGCATAGTCTCGGTTTTGTCTATCTGCCGGCGTTGTTGGGCATCGCCCTGACCAGCATGGTGTTCGCCCGCATCGGCGCGCGCCTGGCGCACAAATTGTCGCCGCGCTTGCTGAAACGGCTGTTCGCCGCTTTGCTGTTCTGCGTGGGTTTGAGCTTTCTGCTTTAACCGCGCCGCAATCCTGGCTTAATCCTGAGGTGGCAGCGTCGCCCGGGAATTTTGGTTTCAACTCTAACGAGGAGTCGCAATGCTGCCTTACCCGCAGATCGACCCGGTGGCCCTGGCCATCGGTCCGCTGAAAATCCACTGGTACGGCCTGATGTACCTGATCGGTATCGGCGGTGCATGGCTGCTGGCGTCGCGCCGGCTCAACCGTTTCGACCCGACCTGGTCCAAGGAGAAGCTCTCCGATCTGATCTTCTGGCTGTCGATGGGGGTGATTGTCGGCGGGCGGCTGGGCTACGTGCTGTTCTACGATCTGAGCGCCTACCTCGCCAACCCGACGCTGATTTTCGAAGTGTGGAAGGGCGGCATGTCGTTCCACGGCGGGTTTATCGGCGTGATGCTCGCGGCCTTGTGGTTCGGCAAGCGCAACGGCAAGTCGTTCTTCCAGCTGATGGACTTCGTCGCACCGATGGTGCCGATTGGTCTGGGCGCCGGGCGTATCGGCAACTTCATCAACGCCGAGTTGTGGGGCAAGCCGACCGACGTGCCGTGGGCGATGATCTTCCCGCCATTCAGCGACCCGGCGCAGTTGCCGCGTCACCCGTCGCAGCTGTATCAGTTCGCGCTCGAAGGCGTCGCGCTGTTCTTGATCCTGTGGCTGTTCTCGCGCAAACCGCGTCCGACCATGGCGGTATCGGGCATGTTCGCGCTGTTCTACGGCATCTTCCGTTTTATCGTCGAGTTCGTTCGTGTACCGGACGCGCAACTGGGCTATCTGGCCTGGAACTGGCTGACCATGGGGCAAGTGCTGTGCGTGCCGATGATCGTCGGCGGTCTGTTCCTGATCTGGCTGGCCTATCGTCGTGCGCCGGCAGCGCCGGTTGCCCCGACGGCTTAAACTACGAACCCCGGTGCGCGACGCCGGGGCTCAAAGGACACAGGTAACTCATGAAGCAATATCTCGAACTGGTCTCGCACGTCATCAAAAACGGCACCAAGCAGGCCAACCGCACCGGCATCAACACCATCAGTTTCCCGGGGGCGATGCTGCGTTTCGATCTGCAGGAAGGTTTTCCGGCGATCACCACGCGCAAGATGGCCTTCAAATCGGCCATCGGCGAGATGTGCGGCTTTTTGCGTGGCGTGAACAACGCCGCTGAATTCCGTGCGCTGGGCTGCAAGGTCTGGGACCAGAATGCCAACGAAAACGCGCAGTGGCTGGCCAACCCGTTCCGCCAGGGCGAGGATGACCTCGGCGAAATCTACGGCGTGCAATGGCGCAAATGGCCGGCGTACAAGCAGATCCCGCTGAGCAACCCGGCCGCCATCGAGCAGACCCTGAGCAACGGCTACAAGCAAATCGCCCAGGGCGAAGAAGATGGCCAGGCCTACGTGGTGCTGTACAAAGCCATCGACCAGGTGCGCCAGTGCGTCGACACGATCATCAAGGATCCGGGCAGCCGCCGCATTCTGTTCCACGGCTGGAACGTCGCTCAGCTCGATGAAATGGCCCTGCCGCCGTGCCATCTGCTGTACCAGTTCCACCCGAATGTCGAGACCAAAGAGATTTCTCTGACCCTCTACATCCGTTCCAACGACCTGGGCCTGGGCACGCCGTTCAACCTCACCGAAGGCGCCGCGCTGCTGAGCCTGATCGGTCGCCTGACCGGCTATACGCCGCGCTGGTTCACCTATTTCATCGGTGATGCGCACGTCTACGAGAACCACCTGGACATGCTCAACGAACAGCTCAAGCGCGAGCCGTTCGCCATGCCGAAGCTGAAGATTTCGGATCGCGTGCCGGAATTTGCCAAGACGGGTGTGTATCAGCCGGAGTGGCTGGAGCTGGTGGAGCCGAGCGACTTCTCGCTGGAAGGTTACGAGCACCATGCGCCGATGACCGCGCCAATGGCGGTCTGACAAGTAGTACGCGCGCCCCTGTGGGAGCGAGCTTGCTCGCGAAAGCGGAGTGTCAGTTGATAGAAGTGTCGACTGAACCACCGCTTTCGCGAGCAAGCTCGCTCCCACAGTGTTTTTTGGTGTTCCTAGTGGCCGTGACTGCGGCCTACATGGGAGTGTTCGACTTCCGTCGCAACAACCCCGCCACTCACTTCCAGCCGCTGCAAAATCCCGCACTGATCGGCCATCGGCCCTTCGCCACAGCGTTGGCGCAGGTCGAGCAGCTGTGTCTGCAAGGCCAGCAAGCCGTCAATCCGCGCTTTCACATGCTGGATGTGCTCGTCGATCAGCGTATTGACGCTTTCACACTGATCCTGCGGGCTGTCACGCATGGCCAGCAGGCTGCGGATCTCTTCGAGGGTCATGTCGAGGGTGCGGCAGTTGCGGATGAAGGTCAGGCGTTCGGCGTGGGCCTGGGTGTAGACGCGGTAGTTGCCGTCGCTGCGCGCCGGTTCCGGCAGCAGGTTTTCGCGCTCGTAATAGCGGATGGTTTCCACCGCGCAGTCGGTGAGTTTCGCCAGTTCGCCGATCTTCATGACAGCCATCTCCAAAAGGGTGCTTGACCCTATAGTGGCTACAGGGTCTTTACTTGGCAACAGGCACCTTCATGGACGCGACCAATGAGCGATTCCCGGCACACCCACAAACCCCACGCGGGGCACGATCACAGCCACAAATTGCAGCCTGTGCATAAGCATTCACATGGCGGCGACTCTTGCTGCTCGTCTAAAGCCACCGCGCCTGCGTTGGTGCAACTGAGCGAAAAGACCAGCGCCGATGCGCGCCTGAGCAGTTTCCGCATCGAAGCGATGGACTGCCCGACCGAGCAGACGCTGATCCAGAACAAGCTCGGCAAGCTGCCCGGCGTGCAGCAACTGGAATTCAACCTGATCAACCGCGTGCTCGGCGTCACCCACAATCTGCCGGACACCGCGCCGATCACCGAGGCGATCACCTCGCTGGGCATGCACGCCGAACCGCTGGAGGCGGGTGTCGAAGCGCCGGCCCCTGCGCCGGTGAAAAAACACTGGTGGCCGCTGGCGCTGTCCGGCGTCGGTGCGCTCGCGGCTGAAGTGATCCACTTCACCAGTGCCGCGCCGACCTGGGTGGTGGCGATCATTGCGTTGGTGTCGATCCTCAGCGGTGGCCTGACTACCTACAAAAAGGGCTGGATCGCCCTGAAGAACCGCAACCTCAATATCAACGCGCTGATGAGCATCGCGGTGACCGGTGCGGTGTTGATCGGGCAGTGGCCGGAAGCGGCGATGGTGATGTTCCTGTTTACCGTGGCCGAACTGATCGAGGCGCGCTCACTGGATCGTGCGCGCAATGCCATCAGCGGTTTGATGCAAATGACGCCGGAGCAAGCCACGGTGTTGCAGGCTGACGGCAGCTGGATTGAGCAGGACGTGAAAAGCGTCGAACTCGGCGCCCGCGTGCGGGTAAAACCCGGCGAGCGCATCGCGCTGGACGGCGAAGTGGTCAGCGGCAGTTCGACCATCGACCAGGCGCCGATCACCGGCGAGAGCCTGCCGGTAGAGAAAACCGTCGGCGACAAGGTTTTCGCCGGCACCATCAACCAGGCCGGTTCGCTGGAGTATGCCGTCACCGCTGCGGCGAACAACTCGACCCTGGCGCGAATCATCCACGCCGTCGAGCAGGCGCAAGGCGCACGCGCCCCGACCCAACGCTTCGTCGATCAATTCTCGAAAATCTACACGCCGGTGGTATTTGTCCTGGCGCTGGCCGTGGCGATTATCCCGCCGCTGTTCATGGGCGCGGCGTGGTTCGACTGGATCTACCGCGCGCTGGTGCTGCTGGTGGTAGCGTGCCCCTGCGCGCTGGTGATTTCCACTCCGGTGACCATCGTCAGCGGCCTTGCGGCGGCGGCGCGCAAAGGCATTCTGGTCAAGGGCGGCGTGTACCTGGAGGGCGGTTTCAAGCTCGATTATCTGGCGCTGGACAAGACCGGGACCATCACTCACGGCAAACCGGTGCAAACCGATTACCTGTCCCTCGACCCAACGGCAGATGCCACGGCGCCGGCAATCGCTGCTGCGTTGGCCGGTCGCTCCGATCACCCCGTGTCGCTGGCCATCGCCAACGCCGCTGTGGATAAAAACTTCAAAGCACTGACTGTGGATAACTTCGAAGCGTTGGCCGGTCGCGGGGTGAAGGGGCAGGTCAACGGTCAGACCTATCACTTGGGTAACCATCGTCTCGTCGAAGAACTGGGCCTGTGCTCGCCGCAGCTGGAAGAAAAACTGTTTGCGCTGGAGAAGCAGGGCAAGTCGGTGGTGCTGCTGCTCGACAGCTCCGGCCCGCTGGCGCTGTTCGCCGTGGCCGATACCGTCAAGGAAAGCAGCCGCGAAGCGATCCGCCAGTTGCATGCTCTGGGCGTGAAAACCCTGATGCTCACCGGTGACAACGTGCACACTGCGCAGGCGATTGCCGCGCAGGTCGGCATTGATCAGGCCAAGGGCGACTTGCTGCCGACCGACAAGCTGCAAGCCATCGAAGCACTTTATGCACAGGGGCATCGGGTGGGCATGGTCGGCGACGGCATCAACGACGCCCCGGCACTGGCCCGCGCCGAGATCGGTTTCGCCATGGCGGCGGCCGGCACCGACACCGCGATTGAAACCGCCGATGTCGCCCTGATGGACGACGATCTGCGCAAGATTCCCGCGTTTATCAGCCTGTCGCGTGACACTGCCAGCATCCTGAAACAGAACATCGCCTTGGCACTGGTGATCAAGGCTATCTTTCTTGGGGTAACCTTCGCCGGACTCGCCACCATGTGGATGGCGGTATTCGCCGACATGGGCGTGAGCCTGCTGGTGGTGTTCAACGGTTTGCGCCTGTTGCGTAAATAAACGATGAGGGATGGTTGTGCTGAGTGCCGAGCTGAAAGCGTTTTACATGGTCGCCCGCCTGGGCAGCATCACGCTGGCGGCGAAAAAGCTCGGCCTTAGCCAACCCACCGTGACCACGCAGATCCGTAACCTCGAAAGCCAATACTCGGTGGAACTGTTCTACCGTGGCGGTCGGCGCCTGAGCGTCAGCGACGAAGGCGCGCGGTTGCTGCCGATGGTCAAGGCGCTGTTGCAGCAGGAGGCCGACATCGAGTTCTTCCTGCGCAATAGCGGTCAGGTGCAGGGCACGTTGCGTATTGCCGCGACCGCGCCGTATTACATCCTCGATCTGGTGAAGACCTTTCGCGAGCGCTTGCCGCAGGTGGAAGTGTCGGTGGAAATCGGCAATTCGCAGCAGGTGCTCGAAGCGCTGGAGGACTACCGGGTGGACGTCGCCGCTTCGTCGCAGTTGCTCGACGATGCGCGATTGATTCGCCGGGTGCTGGGCACTGATCCACTGGTGCTGGCGGTACATCGCAATCATCCGCTGGCAACTCATGATCACGTGGCTTTGAGCGCACTGGCCGGGCATACCCTGTTGATGCGTGAAACCGGGTCAACGACGCGGCGTCTGACCGAGGAGTTGCTGGCCAGTGCCGGGGTCAGTTTCGGGCCGTTGCTGGAGATCGGCAGCCGCGAGTCGATCCGTGAGGCGGTGCTGCGCAACATCGGCATCAGCATCATTGCCCGCCAGGAAGTGCCGCATGATCCGCAGTTGCGGGTGCTGACCATCGAGAATGCGCCGCAGATTCCCGAGTACCTGTATTGCCTCAAGGAGCGCAAGAGCGCGCGGTTGCCGGCGGCATTTCTGGGGTTGGCCCAGGAAATGTCCCCGGCCTGAATTCTCGGTTGCCCTTACTGGCCTCATCGCTGGCAAGCCAGCTCCCACAGGTATTTCTGGTGTTCACAAAATTTGTATTCACTGGAGATCTCTGTGGGAGCTGGCTTGCCAGCGATGAGGCCCGATCAAACAACCCAAGACCTGAATCTTCTGAACCAAAATCCCCGAATACCACTATCGGCCGTTTTTGCCTCACTGCCACATGACGGACGCATTACAACTCTAGGATTGGCCCCATCAGCTTGATGAGGTCTGTCCATGAATCCTGCAATCGCAACTGCCCTGACCAATCCCGGTGCGCCGATGAAAGTGCGTGGCGTGCAGAAGCGCTTCGGCGCGTTTACCGCACTGGATAACGTCTCCCTCGATGTCGCGGCCGGTGAGCTGGTGTGTCTGCTCGGCCCCTCCGGCTGTGGCAAGACCACGCTGCTGCGCTGCATCGCCGGGCTGGAGAAACAGGACCGCGGCGAGTTGTACCTCGGTGACCGCGACGTCTCGCACCTCGCGCCGCAAGCCCGCGACTACGGCATTCTGTTCCAGTCCTACGCGCTGTTCCCCAATCTGACGGTCGAAGCGAACATTGCCTACAGCCTCGCCGGCAGTGGTCGCGACGAAGTCCGTCGCCGCGTCGGGCAGATGCTGGAGCTGGTCGGCCTCACCGGCAGTGAGAAAAAGTACCCGGGCCAGTTGTCCGGCGGCCAGCAACAGCGAGTCGCGCTGGCGCGTGCCCTGGCCCCGGCGCCGTCGCTGCTGTTGCTCGATGAACCGATGTCGGCGCTGGACGCCCGGGTGCGCGAGCATCTGTGCACCGAACTGCGCCAACTGCAGCGCAACCTCGGCATCACCACCCTGATGGTCACCCACAATCAGGACGAAGCCATGCTGATGGCCGACCGCATCGCTGTGATGAACAACGGCCGTGTCGAGCAGTACGCCACCCCGCAGGAAATCTACAACCGCCCGGCCACACCGTTCGTGGCCGAGTTTGTCGGTCAGGGCAACTGGCTGCCGTTCCAGCGCAGCAGCGCCAGTCACGCCCGGGTTGGCGGAATGGATGTGCGTCTGGCTGATGGCAGCGTGAGCGGCGCTTCGGGGCGACTGTTCTGCCGTCCGGAAGCGATCAACGTCAATCCCGTGGTGCACGAAGAAAACCTGTTTCCGGCCAAGGTGCGCGAGATTACTTTCCTCGGCAACCGCTGCCGCATGAGCTTCGAACTCGACCAATTGCCGGGGCATCCGTTGCTTGCCGAACTGGCGCCGGAAGCCATGCCGCGCCTCGGCGCCCAGCAGATCATGGTCGCCTTGCCGCCGCGCAGCCTGCAGGTGTTTGCCTGATGAGCGCGAACATCGCACTGCCGCTACCGCACAAGCAGGCGCGGCGAGTGTCCGGTGCCGAGGTCGGTGACCGGATCTTTGTCCTCGGCGGCAAACTCCTGCTGTTGTTGCTGCTCGGTGTTGCGGTGCTGCTGCCCTTGCTGGCGATCTTCTGGCGCGGCTTCAGCAGCGAGGCCGGGCAGGGCGGTGGCTGGCTCGCCGCGAAAGAGCTGGTGACCAGCGCCAATTTCCACTGGCTGCTCGGCAACAGCCTGAAAGTTTCCCTCAGCGTTGCGGCCATTGTCGTACCGCTGGCCTACCTGTTTGCCTACGCGCTGCAACGCACGCTGATTCCGGCCAAGGGCATCTGGCGCGGGATTTCCCTGCTGCCGTTGATGGCGCCGTCGATGCTGCCGGGGATCGCGCTGGTCTATCTGTTCGGCAATCAGGGCATGTTGCGTGGATTGCTCTCGGACAACATCTACGGTTTCTGGGGGATTGTGCTGGGTGAGGTGATTTACACCTTCCCCCATGCGCTGATGATTCTGCTCTCGGCATTGTCGCTGGCCGATGCGCGCCTGTTCGATGCGGCGTCGAGCATGGGCGCCAGCCCGGCCAAGGCGTTTCGCAGCATCACCTGGCCGGCGACCCGCCAGGCGGTGTTTGCTGCGTTCTGTCTGGTGTTCACCCTGACCATCACCGATTTCGGGGTGCCGGTGGTGGTCGGTGGCGACTATCAAGTGCTGGCGCTGGAAGCCTATAAAGCGGTGGTCGGCCAACAGCAATTCGGTCGCGGCGCGTTGATCGGCATGGTGCTGTTGCTGCCGGCGCTGTTCAGCTTTGGTGTGGATGCCTGGCTGCGCCGCCGTCATGGCGATTCAATGAGTGGCCGCGCCCAAGTGTTCAAACCGGTGCCATCGAAATTGCGTGACGGCTGCTATCTGGCGATTGTTTTGCTGATCAGCGCCGCGTTGATTCTGGTGTTCGGCATGGCGGTGTTTTCCTCGCTGGTGAAGTTCTGGCCGTACAACCTGTCGCTGTCGCTCAACCACTATCAGTTCAACGAAACCGCCGGCGGTGGCTGGCTGGCCTACGGCAACAGTTTGAAGATGGCGCTGGGTACGGCGCTGATCGGCAGTGTGCTGATCTTCACCGGCGCTTACCTGATGGAGAAAACCCGCACCCAGCGCGGCCTCAACCTAGCGTTGCGCATGCTCAGTTTCATCCCGATGGCGGTGCCGGGGCTGGTGCTTGGCCTGGGTTACGTCTTCTTCTTCAACCTCACCGGCAACCCGCTGCACGTGCTGTACGGGACGATGACCCTGCTGATCGTCTGCACCATTGCGCACTACCTGACCACCGCACAAATGACCGCGACCACCGCGCTGCGTCAGCTCGACGCCGAGTTCGAAGCCGCCGCGCTGTCGCTCAAGGCGCCGCTATATCGGCATTACTTGCGTGTGACCGTGCCGATCTGCCTGCCGGCGCTGCTGGACATCGTGCGCTACCTGTTCGTCTCGGCGATGACCACCGTGTCGGCGGCGATCTTCCTCTACAGCCCCGACACCATCCTCGCGGCGGTGGCGGTGCTGAACATGGATGACGCCGGCAACGTCGGCGGCGCGGCGGCGATGTCGACCCTGATTCTGTTCACCTCGGCAGGCGTGTCCTTGCTGCTGGCGTGGGCTTCGCGCGGCTTGCTGCGCCGTTCCCAGGCCTGGCGGCAAACCGCGCCCGGTCACTGATTCAAACCTGCAAACCTCAACTCACCTACAGGAAAACGATCATGTTCAAGCCTATGGCCCTGGCCGCTGCTGTGCTCGCTACTTTCAGCCTGAATGCCTTCGCGGCAAAAACCGAGTTGACGGTGTACACCGCCCTCGAAGCCGAGCAATTGAAGTCCTACAAAGAAGCGTTCGAAAAGGCCAACCCGGACGTCGAGATCAAGTGGGTGCGTGACTCCACCGGGATCATCACCGCCAAACTGCTCGCCGAAAAGGCCCGTCCGCAGGCTGACGCGGTGTGGGGCCTGGCCGCTTCGAGCCTGGCGATTCTCGATCAGCAAGGCATGTTGCAAAGCTACGCGCCGAAGGATCTGGGCAAGATCGGCGCGAACTACCGCGACGCCGCCAACCCGCCGGCCTGGGTCGGCATGGACGTCTGGGCCGCGACCATTTGCTTCAACACCGTTGAAGCGGAAAAGCAGGGCCTGAGCAAGCCAGTGAGCTGGCAAGACCTGACCAAGCCTGAGTACAAGGGCAAGATCGTCATGCCGAACCCGGCGTCGTCCGGCACCGGTTTCCTCGACGTCAGCGCCTGGCTGCAAACCTTCGGCGAGAAGCAGGGCTGGGCCTACATGGACGGTCTGCACCAGAACATCGGCCAGTACGTTCACTCCGGTTCCAAGCCTTGCAAACTGGCAGCGGCGGGTGAGTTCCCGATCGGCATTTCCTTTGAATACCCGGCCGTTCAGCTGAAACGCCAGGGCGCGCCGCTGGACATCATCCTGCCGAAGGAAGGCCTGGGCTGGGAGATCGAAGCCACTGCCGTGATCAAAGGCACGCCGCATGAAGAGGCAGCGAAAAAACTCGCGGACTTCTCTGCCAGCGCCGAGGCGATGGACCTGTACAAAGAGAACTTCGCTGTTCTTGCTCAGCCGGGTATCGCCAAGCCGCAAACCGAACTGCCGGCCGACTACGAGCAGCGCCTGATCAAGAACGACTTTGCCTGGGCCTCGAAGAACCGCGACGAGATCCTGACCGAGTGGCGCAAGCGTTATGACGGCAAGTCCGAGAAAGTCGTCGCCAAGTAAGATCTTTATCGACTGACAGGGCCCCATCGCTGGCAAGCCAGCTCCCACAGTTTTCCGGGGTGGATACAGATTTTTGAACACCTCTAAACCTGTGGGAGCTGGCTTTCCAGCGAAAGCGGTCTCTCATTCAGAGCACCTCTAAATGACCCAACACAAAGACCTGCTCATCGCAGGCGCCGGCATCCTCGGCCTGTCTCACGCCTATGCCGCCGCCAAGCGCGGGCTCAAGGTCAGCGTTTTCGAACGCACCGCCACACCTCTCGGCGCCTCGGTGCGCAACTTCGGCCAGGCGCTGGTCACCGGCCAGCCACCCGGCCCGATGCTCGAACTGGCCAAGGCCAGCCGCGACATCTGGGGTGACTGGGCGCAACTCGCCGGTCTGCAGATCAAGCGTAACGGCTCGTACCTGTTCGCCCGCACCGAAGCTGAAGAACACCTGCTCGAAGCCTTTTGCAACGGCCGCGCCGTGGAACACGGTTACAACATCGCGCTATTGCGCGGTGCTGCCCTGCGTGATCTGTACCACGGTCAGTTCAGCCACCACCGCGCGGCGTTGCACGGCATGGACGATCAACAGCTGTACTCGCGTGAAGCGATCCCGGCGCTGATCGACTACCTGCGCCGCGACCTCGGCGTCGAATTTCATTTCTCCACGCTGGTGCGTGACGTCGAGCCGGGGCGCCTACAAAGCACCGCCGGTACGTTCACGGCGAAACAGATCATCGTCTGCTCCGGCCACGATTATCAGACCCTGCTGGCCGAGCCGATTGCCGCGCTCGCCCCGCAAATCTGTCGCCTGCAAATGCTTCGCGCCAAACCGCAGTTCGAACTGAACCTGCAACACGCCTTGCTCACTGGTTTGAGCTGCGTGCACTACGGCGCCTTCGCCGATCTACCGCAGGCGGCAGCGGTGCAGGCGCAGATCCTGCGCGAACAACCGCACTTGCACGACAACGGCATTCACCTGCTGATCAGCCCGACGCCGTATGGCGAGCTGATCATCGGCGATTCGCACCATTACGGCAGCGACCCGTCGCCGTTCAACGCCGAACAAGTGGACAACTGGATGCTGGAACTGGCCGAGCAGACGCTGGGTTGCAAGGTGCACGTGGTCGAGCGCTGGCAGGGCGTCTACGGTGCCCGTGGGCCGGGACCGTTTTCGTTCCTGCGCCCGGCACCGAGGCTGAGTGTGGCGCTGATGCACACCGGCGTCGGCATGAGCGTCGGCCCGGCGCTGGCCGAGCGCAACATCGCGCAGTTGCTGGAGGAAATCTGATGACGGAGCAGCAGCAAGTCGTCGCCCGGGTGTTCGGGTTGTATGAGCGTTTCGGCACTCGCGATTACATCGGCGAACCGGTGTCGCAGATCGAGCACATGTCCCAGGCCGCCGAACTGGCAATCGCCGAAGGCTTCGATGACGAGGTGGTGCTGGCGGCGTTCTTCCACGACATCGGTCATCTGTGTGCCGAGGGCGCCGAGAACATGGGCGGGTATGGCGTGGTCAGCCATGAGCGGCTGGGGGCGGATTATTTGCGTGAGGCGGGTTTCGGCGAGCGCCTGGCGCGGTTAGTGGAGTATCACGTGCAGGCCAAGCGGTATCTGACGTTGCGTGAGCCGGGGTATTTCGAGCGCTTGAGTGAAGCCAGTCGCAAGACACTGGCGTATCAGGGCGGGGTGATGACGGCGGCAGAGGCGGACATGTTTGAGCGCGATCCGTTGTGTGCTGTCAGCCTGCGGATGCGGCAGTGGGATGAGTTGGCCAAGGAGATAGCGGTGCCGGTAATGGATTTGAGTGTGCTAAAGCGCAAGGCTGAGGTTTTGTTGTCGGCTGAGTGATTGCAACCCTCACCCCAGCCCTCTCCCGGAGGGAGAGGGAGCCGATCTTCATGCCTTTCAAACCTGAGTTCGACTGGGTGTCTCAGGTCGATGTATGACCCGAGAACACCACGGTCAGCCCCCTCTCCCTCCGGGAGAGGGCTGGGGTGAGGGGCGGCGTCTAAAGCTCAAGCACCTTTCCCACCAACGCCTCAATCTGCTCCTGCCTTTCCGCCTGATTCAACTTTGCATGCGGATTCAACGACGACCACTGCGGATGCGCCCGTGCCTTGCTCAGTGCCTCGGGCAGCTTGCCCTCGCGCCAAGTCTTGTCCTGCGGGGTGGCGACCTGAACCGCCTCCATCGCCGCGTGTCCGCGTTGATCGAGCGCCAGCAACAGCTGCCGCTGACGCAGCGCCAACAGCCGCAACACGCCGTCATCCACGGTCAGTTCCCGCTGGCCCTTGATCTTGCCGAGCAAGCGACTGCCATAACTGCGCGCCGTTTGCAGCGCGCCGCCAGCGATCGCGCCGGCCAAAGCGGCTGCACCGAGCGTAATCCCGCCCACCAGCAAATCCACACCAGCCCCGGCCGCGGCGCCTGCCGCAATCCCGCCGCCGACGCGAACCCCCAGTTGCTTCAAGGTTTCCGGGTTGAACAAATCATCGCCCCAGCGCCCATCCAGCAACGGCAGATCACTGGCCGCTGCGTCTTGCGGGCGAAACGCGTAGAGCTTGAGCAACGCTTCGACGCACCTCTGCTCACGCTGACGCACGGCTTTGCGCAGTTCGCTGATCGCTTGCTGTTCCTGTTCGACGGCGCTGACCACACTGCGTCGGCACGCCGCGCAGTCGATCAGCAACTCGGCGATCAACCGCGCCGCACTTTGCTGGCGGGCGAGGCGCTGGGCCTGTTGATCGGCGATCAGTCGTTCCAGTTGCGGACGGGCATTTTCCAGTAGCAATGCGAGGCTTTCATACAGCCGCCGCTCGCCGTCCTCCGGTGGTGCAACGCTGTCGAAGCGCACCAGCGCATGCAGGCCGAGCCGCGCCAACGCTTCGCGCCAGTCCGGCTCGCGATGGTTGGCGCTGCTGACAAAATTCAGCACCGGCAGCAGCGGCTTGCCACAACTGGCGAGCACTTCCAGTTCGTCGCGGTATTTGGCCAAAACCGGTTCGCGGGCGTCGATCACATAGAGTCCGGCGTCGGAGGCGAGCAATTGCCGCAGCACTTTCGCCTCCTGTTCGAAACGCTGGCGTGCCTCGCTGCCGTCGAGAAACCGTGTCAGGCGCGCCGGCCCGTCGAGGCGTTCGCCGGGGCGTTCCAGGCGTTCGAGGAAATCCAGCAGGGCGATGGCGTCTTCCAGTCCCGGTGTGTCGTAGAGATCGAGCAACGGCTCGCCGTCCACCGACAACCGCGCACCCTCGACATGCCGAGTGGTGCTCGGCCGATGCGAGACTTCGCCGAAACCGACGTCGCGGGTCAGAGTGCGCAACAGCGAGGTCTTGCCGACGTTGGTGTGGCCGACCACCGCGAGTTTCAGCGGCGCTTTGCGAGCATCAGTCATGACCGTTCTCCAGCCAGTTCAACGGTGCGCAATCGGCGAACGGCAGCTCAAGCTGTTGCAGCGCCACGTGCCAGTCGCCGAGGCGGGCGCTGTCCAGCGCTTCACCGGGCGGCGCTTGCAGCAACCAGACGCGGGTGGCGCTGGCGTTGCGTGCCAGTTCGGCAATCAACGCGAGGCTGCCGCGATCCGGCGAGCGCCGTGGATCGCAGGCGATCAGCAGGCGCGCCGGGGGGAAGCGGCTGAGTTGTTCGAGCAGTTTGTGTCGCGATTCACGGCTGTCGAGGAGGCCGGCGTTGCTCACGGTTTTCGGCAGGGCCGGTGGCCACGGGCGCTGGTCGTCGAGTTCGATGGCCACCAGCAGGGCGCCGTCGCTGGCGTGTTCGCTGACGTGGCTTTCGACCCGATGCAATTGTTCCGGCGCCGCGTCGTTGATGCCAAGGCGTTCGCTGGTCGGCATCAGGCGTTCGCGCAACTGGGCGTAGCCGGGCAGCTTCAGGTCCAGGCTCAGCGCGGCTTTGCCACGGCTCCAGCGCCAGAAACAGAACGCGGCCAGGAGCAGGCGCGGCAGCACACCGTAGACCACCAGCACGCCCACCAGCCAGGTCGCCCAGGCCTGTCGCGCACTTTCGATGTCCAGCGCGGCGTCGCCGCTGGCGCGGATCATCTCCACGCTCGGCACGTTGAAACCGAGCAGCGCCGGCAGCGCGCCGAGGGCCTGGGTCATGTTGATGAAAGTGTCAGCGCTGAGAATGGTGGTTTCCCAGACGAAGCCGTAGCGCCGGGTGGCCATCAGCGTCAGCAGCAACATCAGCGCGCTGAGCATCGCCAGCAGCCACAAACCGTTGACCAAGGTGCCGAGGGCCCAGCGGTTGAGTTTTTTGCGTTGCAGCATCAACAGCAGGGCCGGCGCCAGTTGCGCGGCTTTGGCATCCCGGGCGAATTTTTCGCTGAGCCACAACCACAAGCGGCCAAGGGTGGCGCCGTGTTCGCCGGCAAAGATCAACCCCAGCGCCCAGCTCAGCAGCAGAATCACGTTCAACCCGAGCAGACTGCCCAAGGCCCAGAACACATTGACCGGTGTCTGGCTCAACGCGGCGAAGGCCAGACCGGCACCGCTGAGCACTGCGAAGATCAGCAGCAGTACCAGCGCCAGGCGTGCGCCTTGCAGCCAGTGAGTGAGCGCAGCGCTCAGCCCGTCACGCTCGGCCAGCCACAACGCCCGGCGTTGAATGCGGCTCGGCAGATCGCCGCCGGCCGCGCGGGCCAGACGATTGGCTTCCAGATCCTCCAGCGGCCCGGCGTGTTCTTCGCGCAGGCGGATGGTTTCGCTCAGCCAGAGGTTTTGCAGGGGAGTCAGTTCAGTCACGCGCCATTCCGTTGCTCAATTGAGCCGTGAGCATAACCGCTGTGACGCTTATCGGGTCAAGCGAGGCTCTGGTATCCTCGCCGGCATGACTAAATCACTCCCCCTCAGCCTGATCGCAGCCCTCGGTGAAAACCGCGTGATCGGCGTCGACAACAGCATGCCCTGGCACCTGCCGGGGGACTTCAAATACTTCAAGGCCACGACCCTCGGCAAGCCGATCATCATGGGCCGCAAGACCTGGGATTCGCTCGGTCGTCCGCTGCCGGGCCGCTTGAACATCGTGGTCAGCCGTCAGGCCGATCTGGTGCTGGAGGGGGCAGAGGTCTATCCGTCGCTGGAAGCTGCGGTGGTTCGCGCCGAGGAATGGGCGAAAGCGCAGGGCGTCGATGAGCTGATGCTGATTGGCGGTGCGCAGTTGTATGCGCAAGGGCTGGCGCAGGCCGATCGTCTGTACCTGACCCGTGTGGCGCTGAGCCCGGAAGGCGACGCGTGGTTTCCGGAGTTCGATCTGAACCAGTGGAAGCTGGTGTCGAATGTGCCGAATCCGGCGGAGGGCGACAAGCCCGCGTACAACTTTGAGGTCTGGGAGAAAAGATAGCTTCAAGCTTCGAGCTGCAAGCCACAAGTGAAAGCGGGAATGCTCTTCTTGCAGCTTGCAGCTTGCTAGCTGGCTAGCTCGCTAGCGCCGCATGCTCATCCGCATCCAGCAGCGCTTTATCCGTCTGCTGCATCACCTGACTGGTAATCGCACCCGCGGTAATCGAGCCACTCACGTTCAACGCCGTACGCCCCATGTCGATCAGCGGCTCAACCGAAATCAGCAACGCCACCAGTGACACCGGCAAGCCCATCGCCGGCAGCACGATCAGCGCGGCAAACGTCGCGCCGCCGCCCACACCGGCCACACCGGCCGAGCTCAGGGTCACAATCGCCACCAGCGTCGCGATCCACAGCGGATCCAGCGGATTGATGCCCACGGTTGGCGCAACCATCACCGCCAACATCGCCGGGTACAGACCGGCGCAACCGTTCTGGCCGATAGTTGCGCCGAACGAGGCGGCGAAACTGGCCACCGACTGCGGAATGCCCAGACGACGGGTCTGCGCTTCGATGCTCAGCGGAATGCTCGCCGCGCTGGAGCGGCTGGTGAATGCGAAGGTCAGCACCGGCCAGATCTTGCGGAAGAAGCGCAGCGGGTTGATCCCGGCGGCCGACACCAGCAAACCGTGGACCACGAACATCAGGCCGAGGCCGAGGTACGAGACCACGACGAAACTGCCGAGCTTGATGATGTCCTGCAGGTTGGAACCGGCGACCACTTTGGTCATCAGCGCCAGGACGCCATAAGGGGTCAGCTTCATCACCAGACGCACCAGACGCATCACCCAGGCTTGCAGGGTGTCGATGGCGTTGATCACTTTCTGACCTTTCTCGACGTCATCCTTGAGCAGTTGCAGCGCCGCCACGCCGAGGAACGCAGCAAAAATCACCACGCTGATGATCGAGGTCGGCTTGGCCCGTGCCAGGTCGGCGAACGGGTTCTGCGGAATGAACGACAGCAGCAGTTGCGGCACATTCAGGTCGGCGACCTTGCCGGCATAGTCGGTTTGAATGGTTTGCAGGCGGGCCATCTCCTGAGTGCCGGCAACCAGGCCTTCGGCGGTGAGGCCGAACAGGTTGGTCAGGCCGATACCGATCAGCGCCGCAATCGCGGTGGTGAACAGCAGGGTGCCGATGGTCAGGAAGCTGATCTTGCCCAGCGACGAGGCGTTGTGCAGACGCGCCACCGCGCTGAGGATCGAGGCGAATACCAGCGGGATCACGATCATTTGCAGCAACTGCACGTAACCGTTGCCCACCAGATCGAACCAGCCGATCGAGGCTTTCAGCACCGGATTGCCGGCGCCGTAAACGCTGTGCAGCGCAACGCCGAACGCCACGCCCAGACCCAGCGCGAGCAGGACTTTTTTCGCCAGGCTCCACGTAGTGTGGCGGGTTTGTGCCAGACCGAAGAGCAGGGCGAGGAACACCAGCAGATTGAGGATCAGCGGCAGATTCATGAAGACTCCGATAAGACTTGTGCCAGTCGCATTCTTGAGCAACTGCGAACCGGCAAGCCTAACAGTTTGATTTCCAATGAATTAATACCGAAATCGAAGGTCGTCCGTCGTTTTTGGAATAAGCCACTGTCGCTCTCGGCAATGCAACTGGCGTTGAGGAGACGTAAGCGGTCGCTGACAGACGAGGACTGTCACACTTATTTGTTAGCGTCGATGTCTTTCAGTCAGGGAGAAAACGCCGATGAAGTTCGCACCGAAAATGCTCGCTGTGGTTCTTGGATTGGGCTTGGCCGCTCACGCATTCGCCACCGATCTGAAGCACTGGCCGGCGGATCAGGCCAAGTCGCTGGACGCGATGATCGCGGCCAACGCCAACAAGGGTAACTACGCGGTGTTCGACATGGACAACACCAGTTACCGCTACGACCTCGAAGAGTCGTTGTTGCCGTTCATGGAAAACAAGGGGCTGATCACTCGCGACAAGCTCGATCCTTCGCTGAAACTGATGCCGTTCAAGGACACCGCCGACCACAAGGAAAGCCTGTTCAGTTACTACTATCGCCTGTGCGAAGTCGACGACATGGTCTGCTACCCGTGGGTGGCGCAGGTGTTCTCCGGCTTCACCCTCAAAGAGCTGAAGGGCTACGTCGATGAGCTGATGGCTTCGGGCAAACCGGTGCCGGCGACTTATTACGAAGGCGATGTGGTGAAGAAACTCGACGTTAATCCGCCGAAGATCTTCACCGGCCAGCAAGAGCTGTACAACAAGCTGATGGAGAACGGCATTGAGGTCTACGTGATGACCGCCGCTTCCGAAGAACTGGTGCGGATGGTCGCGGCCGATCCGAAGTATGGCTACAACGTCAAACCGCAGAACGTGATCGGCGTTTCGATGTTGCTCAAGGATCCGAAGACAGGCGAACTGACCACTGCGCGCAAGCAGATCACCGCCGGCAAGTATGACGAGAAGGCCAACCTCGGCCTCGAACTCACCCCGTACCTGTGGACCCCAGCGACCTGGATGGCCGGCAAACACGCGGCGATCCTGACCTACATCGACGAGTGGAAAAAACCGGTGCTGGTGGGCGGCGACACCCCGAGCAGCGACGGCTACATGCTGTTCCACGATGTGGATGTGGCCAAGGGCGGTATCCACCTGTGGGTCAACCGCAAGGACAAATACATGACTCAGCTCAACGGCATGATGGCCAAGCACGCTGCGGCGCAGGCCAAGGAAGGCTTGCCGGTGACGGCGGACAAGAACTGGGTGATCGTCAAGCCTGAAGACATTCAGTAAGACCGGGTCGCTCCCATCGCTGGCAAGCCAGCTCCCACAGGGATTTATGGTGCTCTCACTCTGTGTGTTTCACCTTGGACACTGTGGGAGCTGGCTTGCCAGCGATGGGGACCTTCACGTCCACCGGTTAAATCGGCTAGACAAAAAATGCCCCGCACTTGGCGGGGCATTTTTATTCGGCGGCTAAAACTTACAACCCGTCGAGCATCGCCTTGTTACGCACCGCACCCTTGTCGGCGCTGGTCGCCAGCAGGGCGTAGGCCTTCAGCGCAGTGGTCACTTTGCGTGGACGCTGCTCGACCGGTTTCCAGCCTTTCTTGTCCTGCTCGACCCGGCGCGCAGCCAGTTCTTCATCGCTGACCAACAGGTTGATCGAGCGGTTCGGAATGTCGATCAGCACTTTGTCGCCGTCCTGCACCAGACCGATTGCGCCACCGGCCGCAGCCTCTGGCGAAGCGTGGCCGATCGACAGACCGGAAGTACCGCCGGAGAAACGACCGTCGGTGAGCAGTGCACAGGCTTTGCCCAGGCCTTTGGACTTCAGGTACGACGTCGGGTAGAGCATTTCCTGCATGCCCGGGCCGCCTTTCGGGCCTTCGTAGCGAATGATGACGATGTCGCCTTCCTTCACTTCGTCGGCGAGGATGCCGCGCACCGCGCTGTCCTGGCTTTCGAAGATCTTCGCGTTGCCTTCGAAGACGTGGATCGACTCATCGACGCCGGCGGTTTTCACCACGCAACCGTCGAGGGCGATGTTGCCGTACAGCACGGCCAGGCCACCTTCTTTGGAATAGGCGTGCTCGAAGCTGCGGATGCAGCCGTTTTCCCGGTCGTCATCCAGGGTTTCCCAACGGGTCGACTGGCTGAACGCGGTTTGCGTCGGAATGCCCGCAGGACCGGCCTTGAAGAAGTGGTGCACCGCTTCATCGGTGGTCTGGGTGATGTCCCACTTGGCGATGGCTTCTTCCATGCTGCGACTGTGCACGGTCGGCAGGTCGGTGTGCAGCAGGCCACCACGGGCCAGCGAACCGAGGATGCTGAAGATGCCGCCAGCGCGGTGCACGTCTTCCATGTGGTACTTCTGGATGTTCGGCGCGACTTTGCACAGCTGTGGAACGCTGCGCGAGAGACGGTCGATGTCGCGCAGGTCGAAATCGATTTCGGCTTCCTGGGCGGCAGCGAGCAGGTGCAGGATGGTGTTGGTCGACCCACCCATGGCGATGTCGAGCATCATCGCGTTCTCGAACGCCTTGAAGTTGGCGATGTTGCGCGGCAGCACGGATTCGTCGTTCTCGCCGTAGTAACGCTTGCACAGCTCGACAATGGTGCGGCCGGCCTGCAGGAACAGCTGTTCGCGGTCGCTGTGGGTGGCCAGGGTCGAACCATTGCCTGGCAGCGCGAGGCCCAGGGCTTCGGTCAGGCAGTTCATCGAGTTGGCGGTGAACATGCCGGAGCACGAACCGCAGGTCGGGCAGGCGCTGCGTTCGTACTCGGCGACTTTCTCGTCAGAAGCGCTGGAGTCGGCGGCGATCACCATGGCGTCGACCAGATCGAGGCCGTGGGAAGCGAGTTTGGTCTTGCCGGCTTCCATCGGACCGCCGGATACGAAGATCACCGGAATGTTCAGGCGCAAAGCGGCCATCAGCATGCCCGGGGTGATCTTGTCGCAGTTGGAGATGCAGACGATGGCGTCGGCACAGTGGGCGTTGACCATGTACTCGACGGAGTCGGCGATGATCTCGCGGCTCGGCAGCGAATAGAGCATGCCGTCGTGGCCCATGGCGATGCCGTCGTCGACGGCGATGGTGTTGAATTCTTTCGCGACGCCACCGGCGCGTTCGATTTCACGGGCCACCAGTTGACCGAGGTCTTTGAGGTGCACGTGGCCTGGTACGAACTGGGTGAAGGAGTTGGCAATGGCGATGATCGGCTTCTTGAAGTCGTCATCTTTCATCCCGGTGGCGCGCCACAGTGCGCGGGCGCCGGCCATGTTGCGGCCGTGGGTGGATGTTTTCGAGCGGTAATCTGGCATGGAGCACTCCGGGCGGCTAATCAGGTATCAAAGGGGAGTGAGCTTCTATTGACGTCTGGAACACTCAGAAATGGCCGTGTGTCCGTGAAGTTGCCGATGACGTTGCGGGATCGCCGCTGGTCTCAGCCTGAGCTCATAAACCCGCCGGGGGATGAATGGCGATGAATCAGCCGATTCTACACCGCTGGCGTCCGGAGGGAATGGCGCAAAGCATTGTTCCAGTGCCGACGGTGCGTGTGGCATGACGACCGGCAGGCTCAATCGCCGCCCGTAGAGGTGATGGCACTGCGGTCGAGCACTCTGGCGCGACGGCTGATCCGCCTGTTCAACGCCAGTGCGATGCCACTGAGCAGGACAAAACAGTAGCCGAGGGTCGCTTGCAGGTTGCTCGGACTCAGGCTGATCAGCGCGCTGATCAACCCGCCACACACGAAGATGATCGTGCTGCCGGCCGAGGCCGACGTCCCGGCTATTTCCGGGAACAGGGCCATGGCTCGCGAGGTGGCGGCCGGGCGCGCAATGGTGGTGCCGGCGGTGCAGATCAGCATCGGAATCAGCACCGTGGCCGGCGAGCGCGCGAAGTGCTGCGCCAGAAACAGCATCACCAGCCCCGCCAACAGGATCAGGCTCAATCCGGCGACGATCTGTTGTCGCGCATTGATCCGTCGGCTCAAAAGCGTGGCCGCGATACCACCGAACACATACGCCGCGCCGTAGATCAGCAGAATCAGGGAAAAGTCATAAGTCGTCAGTTGCAACTGATCCATGAAAATCAGCGGCGAAATCACGATGAACGAGAAGTGACAGGCGAAGGCGAATGCCGAGATCAGCCAGTAGCTGACAAACTCGAAATCGCTCAGCACTCGCCGGTAAGCCCTGACAAAACCAAGGTGTGCTGCGCTGGACGTCGGGCGACCGCTGTCCAGAAACAGCCAGGCCTTGATCATCACCAGTGCCGACAGCGCGGTGAACACCCAGAAGCTGCCGCGCCAGCCAAGGGTGGCCTGCAGGAAGGCGCCGGCCAGCGGCGAGAGCGAAATGAAGATACCGGTGGCCGTGACCATCAGGATTCGCAAGCGATCCCGTTGCTCGCCTTCGAACAGATCCTGAACCAGGGCCTGAGATAACACGAAACAACCGCAACCCAAGGCTTGCATCACCCGGAAAATCAGGAACAACGAATAATCTGCGGTCATCACGCAGCCGATGGCGCCGAGCATCGACACGCCAAGGCCGGCGAGCAGCAAGCCCTTGCGCCCGATCCTGTCGGACAGCGGGCCGATCAATAGCTGCGCAAACGCGATTCCCACGGCAAACAGGCTGATCGACAGTGCGATGTCCGCCGGCGTCCGGCTAAAGTGCGCCGCCAGTGCCGGGAATGATGGCAGCAGAACGTCCAGGGGAAATACGCCGAGCAGTACCATCGCCAGCAACAGGCCGACAGCGCCGCGACGCTGGCGAGAGGTGACCACGGATGTGCCTTCAGTCATCGATCAGTCCTGCCTTGGCAAAAAGTGTCTGGTTATGGGGCAGCGCAAAAAAACCGGCTTGGCGCAATGCATCCAGGGTTGCCACGCAGCCTGAGCGTGCACGTGCACGACTGGCCTGCGCCGTGGCCAGGCCACTGACAATCAGGGTTACGTCGCGGTCGGCGATGCCGGCATCGCGCAGGCTCTGTCGCAGCCAGGGTTCATCGGTCTCGAAGAACATCCCGATGATCTCCAGCAACGTTTTGCTGGCGAATGCGCGCTGGCGACTGTTCATCGACAGCCAGACGTAGTGGAACACTTCGGCAAAGTAGCGACTGTGGCGGGCTTCATCGGCCAGGTGGTCACGCAGCATGTCGCTGACGCTGGACACCAGACTGTCGCGGCAAACGTCCAGCAACTCACGGGCAATGATGGTTTCCGAGACGAAACCGAGCAGCAGCCATGCCAGTGCGCGGTGCTTCTGCGGTGTGCGGGCGATCAGTGCGTTCATGCGGGTGATCCGTTGCGGCATCACGGGGCGTGCGCTGAACCCGTAGACCCCGGCGATCTGCTCCGCCAGACGGTTGGAGAACAGCGCGTGATATCCCTCGTCGGTGTAGAGCTGCAGCGCCGCGTGTTTCATCGCCTGAGGTACGTAGACCGGCAATTCCCGGTGCACGATCACCTCCACCGCACGATTGACGATGCGGTGCTCGAGCAGCGTGGTGTAATCGAGAAAGTGCACCAGATGGCTGGCGGTCAACCGGTGCAACGTTTCGCGTCCTGCCGCCTTGATCGCGGGGTGCGCCAGATACGGCAGGAAGGCCGGTGGAAACCAGTGGCGGCTCTGCAACTGTTGCTGCACGTCTTCCGGCAGTCGGTAGTCGTGAGTGCTGCTGCGCACCGAAGCCCGGTTCTCCCAGTCTCCGAGGGTGAATTTGAGTGCCCATGACACGGGTGCCTCGTGCGGATCGGCAATGAGCAGCGTCATGCCTGCACCTCGCGCAAAAGCGTGCGCATTTCTTCACACATCACCTGGCCGTCGCTTTTACCGCAGCCGACAAAAAACAGCGGTTGTTCGGCACTGCCCACTAGGTTGAGCAGCGTTTCGACCTGGGCGTCTGCAAACGCACCGGTCAGCCAGGTATTGAAACCTGATGCCGTGGCGACCAGTTGAAAGGTTTGTGACAGATGGCCGGCTTCAATGAATGCCATGCGATAGGCGCGCGAGTGTCCATATTTCCACCAGAGCCGATCGAATCGCGCCGTGATGAACAATCCCAGTGGCAGGTTATTGATGAAGTGCTGGCCACCGAGCAGGTCGCCCAGTGCCGCTTCAGGCAGTGGATTGACAAAACGCAGGCTGTGCTCGGCGGGGTCATAGGCATACAGGCCGGGAGTCAGGCCTTCGACATTCTGTACCAGCAGAAAACCTTCACACGCATTCAGACCTCCGCCGGAAGGGCTGCTCCGGCGTGCGTCGAGACCTTGGGCGACGGTGTCGTCCTCGTCTTCCCCGCGCTCGCTGAGATAGCCAAGGGAAAGGTACAGCAATGTGCCGACATCATTCAGTGTCATGGCTGCGCCGGTAAAGGTGCGGCAGGTTTTACGCCGCAGCAATGCGTTCGCCAGACTGTCGTTGCTCAAGACATCCCGAGCGGGCAAGGCAATGCGTTGCCCGGTTCCAGACTTCGGACGGGCCGCCTCCGGTGCCGGGGTGGCCAAAACGTCATCGCAGTGCGCCAAATACTGTCTGGCCCATTCATCAATATTCCGAGGTGTGTGTTCGCAGGGAATATTCTGAGTGCCGATATGATAAATCTTTGACAGTTCATCCCAGCCCCATGTTGGGCTGTCTGTTTTTGATACGGATAGAATGCCCGCATTTAATAGTTGTGTGTCTATTATGTTTTGCGCGTCGAACAGGTTGGGGTTGCTTATTAGTTGGGCGAGGCGCGAGGAATAATCAAGATCAAGTTCGTGCTGGGTATGGTCTTTGTAGTTCCAGACTATTTGCCCGGGTGAGCGCGGCAATATAAACAGGTAAGGATTGATGTGCATGAAGTGGCTTCACTCTGGATAAAAACGATAAGGACGCCGGGTGCCGGCACTTCCCGGCGTCCTGACTTACTTAGCGGGTTTTATGGGCAACCAGAAAAGCCAGGTTTGCGAGTTTGTTTGTTTCCAGAGAAATACTTTTCATGATGTGAACTCCTTGTTCGATTTAGTTAAGTCACCTCGTGGTGACAACTTCATAATAGTTTGTAATGGATTATTCGCAAGAGGATATTAAGTAGGAATATTCCAGTAATTTTGTCGGAGCGATCTTTAGCGAGGATTAGAGTTGTAGGGTGTTTTTTAATAATTAAAAGACGTAAGGAAATGTCCTGCATGTATTCAGGAAAGAAAATGTAGGAAGTCGCGAGTGTCGAGGATGGACAGCACTCGCGGAAAGAGTGCCGGAGAACGGCATAAAGTAAACGGGGAGCCTGTTGGCTCCCCGGTGTCGATCAGCTGTTTGGCAGCAGACGGCAGGTGATGCTCTTGATATAGCGGGTTTCGGCGATGGCCGGGTGTACCGGGTGATCCGGCCCCTGACCGCCACGTTCCAGCAACTGGATGTTGCGATCCAGGTGACGGGCGCTGGTCAGCAGGATGTTCTGCAGGTCGTCTTCCGGCAGGTGCATCGAGCACGAAGCGCTGACGAGGATGCCGTCCTTGTTGAGCAGGCGCATGGCTTGCTCGTTCAGACGACGGTAGGCGCCTTCGCCGTTTTTCATGTCTTTCTTGCGTTTGATGAAGGCCGGTGGATCGGCAACGATCACGTCAAAGCGCTCTTCGCTGGCCTTGAGTTCTTTCAGGGCTTCGAAGACATCGCCTTCGATGCAGGTCATCTTGTCGGCGAAGCCGTTCAGCGCAGCGTTGCGCTCGACACCGTCGAGGGCGAAGGCCGAAGCATCGACGCAGAACACTTCGCTGGCGCCGAATGCGGCCGCCTGCACGCCCCAGCCACCGATGTAGCTATAAAGGTCGAGCACGCGTTTGCCTTTGGCGTAGGGGGCCAGGCGTGCGCGGTTCATGCGGTGGTCGTAGAACCAGCCGGTTTTCTGACCTTGAATGACGGGGGCTTCGAACTTCACGCCGTTCTCTTCCAGCGCAACCCATTCCGGCACCAGGCCGAACACGGTTTCGACGTAGCGGTTGAGGCCTTCGGCATCGCGGGCAGCGGAGTCGTTCTTGAACAGGATGCCGCTTGGCTTGAGGACCTGGGTCAGCGCCGCGATCACGTCATCTTTATGCGCTTCCATGGTCGCCGAGGCGATCTGCACCACCAGGATATCGCCGAAACGATCAACGACCAGGCCTGGCAGCAGGTCGGAATCACCGTAGACCAGACGGTAGAACGGCTTGTCGAACAGGCGCTCGCGCAGCGACAAGGCGACGTTCAGGCGATGCACCAGCAACGACTTGTCCAGGGCAACCTTGATGTCGCGCGACAGCAGGCGCGCGCAAATCAGGTTGTTCGGGCTCATCGCAACGATGCCCAACGGCTTGCCACCGGCGGCTTCGAGGATGGCCTGGTCGCCCGCATTGAAACCGTGCAGTGGCGTGGCCGCCACGTCGATTTCGTTGCTGTAGACCCACAGATGGCCGGCGCGCAGGCGACGGTCGGCGTTGGCTTTGAGGCGCAAGCTAGGCAGGGACATGACGTCGCTCCGGAAAAAAGAGCGGGAGTATACCGTGTTGGGGCTGGTGCCGGGATTGGAGTGCGATGAAACGCAGATGGCCTCTTCGCGAGCAAGCTCGCTCCCACAGGGGATTTGTGACCGGCACAGATCAGTGTGGGAGCGAGCTTGCTCGCGAAGGCAGTCCTGAGAGCTACGCAGACAGCGCGTTGATCAGCTCCTTGTTGAACGCCGGAATATCATCCGGCTGACGGCTGCTGATCAGGTGACCGTCCTTGATCACTTCTTTATCGACCCAGTTGGCCCCGGCATTCACCAGGTCATCCTTGAGCGTCTTGTAGCTGGTCATGGTCTTGCCGTTGACCAGCCCGGCGGAAATCAGCAACCAGCCGCCATGGCAGATCACCGCGATCGGCTTGCCGGCGGAGGCGCCGGTCTTGACCAGATGCTGGGCGTCCTGGTCGATACGAATGGTGTCGGAGTTCTGCACGCCGCCCGGCAGGACGATCGCGTCGTACTGTTCGCTGCTGGCGCCTTGAAACGTCTGGTCGACTTTAAAGTCGTCCGCCGGTTTGTCGTGGTTCCAGCCTTTGACCTTGCCGGCCTCGGCGGAAAGGATATCGACCTGAGCACCAGCCTGCTCCAGGGCCTGCTTGGGGCCGGTCAGTTCGACCTGTTCGAAACCGTCTGTTACCAAAATGGCGACGCGTTTGCCGTTGAGAGAAGTAGCCATCGTTAAGCTCCTGAATCGTCGGGAAATTGCCGCCGCAATGGACTGCAATCGTCCATCGGGCCTTACAGACTCCGAAGCCGGGGCGGGAATGAAAGTTCCTGACAATTGCCCACTGGTGTGTCGTCGAGCGGTTTTTAGAGGTTAGAATCGCCGCCTGTCCCAGAGTGTGTACTTATGTCCCAAGAGCTGACCACCGAACAGATTCAACAATCCCTGCAAGGCATCAGCGTGCCGGCGCAGCCGCAGATCATGGTGGATCTGCAAATGGAGCAGTACATGCCCGACCCGGACCTGGAGGTGATCGCCAAGCTGATCGCCCAGGATCCCGGCCTGTCCGGTTCTCTGCTGAAAATCGTCAATTCGCCTTATTACGGCCTGAGCAACAAGATCACCTCGATCCAGCGCGCGGTGAACCTGTTGGGCAGTCGTTCGATCATCAACCTGATCAACGCGCAGTCGATCAAGGGCGAGATGAACGACGACACCATCGTCACCCTCAACCGTTTCTGGGATACCGCCCAGGATGTTGCGATGACCTGCCTGACCCTGGCCAAGCGTGTGGGCACCCAGGCTGGCGACGAGGCCTATGCACTGGGCCTGTTCCACGATTGTGGCGTGCCGTTGATGCTGCAACGCTTCCCCAACTACATGTCGGTGCTGGAAAAGGCTTACGCCAATGCCAGCGCCGAGTGCCGCGTGGTGGACACCGAAAATGCCGAGTTCAACACCAATCACTCGGTGGTCGGTTATTACACCGCCAAGTCGTGGCGTCTGCCGGAGCACGTCAGTTCGGCGATTGCCAATCACCACAATGCATTGGCGATCTTCAGCGACGAGTCCTCGCGCAACAGCCAGATGAAGAATCTGCTGGCGATCCTGAAAATGGCCGAGCACATCTGCGCGTCGTACCGGGTGCTCGGCAACCAGGCCGAAGACCAGGAGTGGAACAGCATCGGTGCGCTGGTTCTCGATTACGTCGGCCTGTCGGACTACGACTTCGAAACGCTCAAACAAACGATTCGCGACCTCGGCGCGCATTGATCCGAGGACGCCATGCCTGAACTGCCGGAAGTCGAAACCACCCGCCGGGGCATTGCCCCCCACCTGGAAGGCCAGCGCGTCAGCCGGGTCATCGTGCGTGACCGCCGGCTGCGCTGGCCAATCCCCGAAGACCTCGATGTGCGCCTGTCCGGGCAGCGCATCGTGCTGGTCGAGCGGCGCGCCAAGTACCTGTTGATCAACGCCGAAGTCGGTACGTTGATCAGTCATTTGGGCATGTCGGGCAACCTGCGCCTGGTCGAGGTCGGCTTGCCGGCGCTCAAGCATGAGCATGTCGATATCGAGCTGGAATCCGGGCTGGCCTTGCGCTACACCGATCCGCGACGCTTCGGTGCAATGCTGTGGAGCACCGATCCGCTCAATCATGAACTGCTGATTCGCCTCGGGCCGGAGCCATTGACCGATCTGTTCGACGGCGAGCGCCTGTTCCAGCTGTCGCGCGGGCGTTCGATGGCGGTCAAACCGTTCATCATGGACAACGCGGTGGTGGTCGGGGTCGGCAACATTTACGCGACCGAAGCGCTGTTCGCTGCCGGCATCGATCCACGCCGCGAAGCCAAGAGCATCTCGCGGGCGCGTTATCTGAAGCTGGCGATCGAGATCAAACGCATCCTCGCCGCCGCCATCGAGCGTGGCGGCACCACGTTGCGTGACTTCATTGGCGGTGACGGGCAACCGGGGTACTTCCAGCAGGAGCTGTTTGTTTATGGTCGTGGCGGTGAACACTGCAAAGTCTGCGGCACCGGCCTGCGGGAGGTGAAGCTTGGTCAGCGCGCCAGTGTGTTCTGCCCGCGCTGTCAGAGCTGAGGTAAACCGTTCGAAAACATCCTACGGTCTATAGTGAGTTGTCTCACTGCCTAGCCCGAAGGATCGTGCCATGAAATCCCTGCAAGTCCTCTGTGCCGCACTGCTGCTGTGTTCCAGTCTGGCTGTCCAGGCCACGGAAACCGGCAGCGGTGATCCGCGTTACACCATCCAGAACCCACCGGCCTACGCCATGCTTGGCGACTTGCTGATCGCCCGACCTTTGCTGGTGGTGGCGACGGTAATCGGTGCGGGGGCGTTTGTGGTGTCGTTGCCGTTTACCGCGCTGGGTGGCGGAATTGGCGAGGCAGGGCAGGCGCTGGTGGTTGACCCGGCGAGGGCAGCGTTTGTGCGGTGTCTGGGGTGTGTCGGGGAGGGTTTTGAGCAGCGCGAGTAAGCTGATCCGGGTTTTGCGGTGTTGCCGATGGCCTCATCGCGGGCAAGCCCGCTCCCACAAGGTTTTGGTGTTCACACAATTTTTGTTCCACCACAGAACCCTGTGGGAGCGGGCTTGCCCGCGATGGCGTCGCCAGCGGCGCTGAAGAACTCAGGCCTTGCCGGTAATCTTGCGGTACTTCTCCATCAACTGTTCTTCAGTCTCCGGATGGGCTTCGTCCAGCGGTATGCAATCCACCGGGCAGACCTGCTGGCACTGCGGCTCGTCGTAGTGGCCAACGCACTGGGTGCACAGGTTCGGGTCGATCACATAGATCTCTTCGCCTTGGGAAATGGCGGCGTTCGGGCACTCGGGTTCGCAGACGTCGCAGTTGATGCAATCGTCGGTGATGATCAGGGACATGCTAACTCCAGCCGGGGCGGCAGGCCCGGGCGCAATAATCAATGCGCGCAATTGTGCCGCATTGGCGCCCGCAGTGCACGCGGGCGCCGTTTGAACGGTCGTTACTTCTTGAAGCGCAGGGTCAGGGCGTCGGCCACGGCCGGGTGGACGAACTTGCTGATATCACCGCCCAGCGCAGCGATTTCCCGCACCAGCGTCGAGGAAATGAACGAATAACGCTCGGACGGTGTGAGAAACAGGCTCTCGACGTCCGGCGCCAATTGGCGGTTCATGTTGGCCAGCTGGAATTCGTATTCGAAGTCCGACACCGCGCGCAGACCACGCAGGAACACATTGGCGTTCTGCTCTTTGGCGAAATGCGCCAGCAGCGTCGAGAAACCGACCACTTCCACGTTCGGCAGGTGTTTGGTGACCTCGCGAGCCAGTTCGACCCGTTGTTCCAGCGGGAACAGCGGGTTTTTCTTGGGGCTGGCGGCGACGGCGATGATCACGTGATCGAACAGGCGCGAGGCGCGTTCGACCAGATCGCCATGGCCCTTGGTAATAGGGTCGAAGGTACCTGGGTACAACACTCGGTTCATCGCGTCGTCCTGGCGGGAGTCCGTTGGGGAGTCGGATGGTATCGCAGCCGTCCCGGTCGGCCAAGTCGCCTGTTGGGTAAGAAAGCACTATAGACGACGCGATAAACCGGTTTTTTCACGGATTTCTCAGCCGATCAGCGAGGGACGTCGCCAATTGTGCAGTCAGTCCATACACGGACAATTGCGGGTTGGCACCGATGCTGGTGGGGAACAACGAGCCGTCGTGAATCGACAGATTGCTCAGTTGATGATGCCGGCCAAGGCTGTCGGTGACTGCGTTTTTCGGGTCTTCGCCCATCGCGCAGCCACCCATGACGTGGGCACTGCCCAGGCGTGTGCGGTACAGCTCAAGGCTCAAACCGTCGATCAAGGTGCGCACCTCGGCCAGGGTTTTCACGTAACGCGCATCGGCGTGCATCGGCATCACCGCTTGCGCGCCGCCGGCAAACTGGATCTCGGCCATGCTGTGAAAGGCGCGGCGCAAGCCTTCCCAGGCGTAAGGCGAGACCTGATAGTCGAGCACCGGCGAGCCATCGCCGCGCAATTCGACATTGCCGCCAGGGCTGTCCGGGTGGAAACCGTCGCGCAGCAGCGCCAGCATCGCGTGGGTGTGCGGCAGATCAGCCATGTGTTCGGCGTTCTGCGTGCCGAAGCCGCCCAGCAGCGTTGCCGCCAGCGCCGGGTGCAGCGGTGGCACTTCGAGTTTGTAGCCCATCGGTCCGCTGGTGCCGTCCTTCCACTGGAAATAATCCGAGTAGATCGACTGCGGCGCACCGTAGAACGGGTTGATCACTTCGTCGAAGCGCCCTGCGGACATGTTCACCAGATGCAGGAAGGTGCGTTTGCCGAGGCGCTGATGCGGGTCTGGCGCGTCCGAGCGCAAGAGTAGGGCGGGGCTGTTGATGCCGCCGCCGGCCAGCACGTAGTGCCGCGCCTTGACCGTAATCGTGCGCCCGGTCGGTGCGACGCAGCGTTCGTCCATCGCCACACACTGCAGGCCGAAGACCTTGTCGCCGCTGATCAGCAGTTTTTCCGCGCGAGCCAGGTAGAGCAGCTCGCCGCCCTTTTCCAGGGTCGCCGGAATGGTGGTGACCATCATCGACTGTTTGGCGTTGGTCGGGCAGCCCATGCCGCAATAGCCGAGGTTCCAGCAACCGCGCACATTGCGCGGAATCAGGTGCCAGCTGTAGCCGAGCTGTTCGCAGCCCTTGCGGATCACGTCGTTATTGGCGTTGGGTGGCACCATCCAGGGTGCCACACCCAGGCGTTGCTCCATTTTCTCGAACCACGGCGCCATCTCGGCAGGGCTGTGGCCTTTGACGTTGTGTTCCTTGGCCCAGTGCTCGAGGGTCGGTTCCGGGGTACGAAAGCTCGATGTCCAGTTGATCAGCGTCGTGCCGCCGACCGCGCGGCCCTGGAGGATAGTGATCGCGCCGTCCTTGCTCATGCGGCCGATACCTTCCTGATACAGGCTGCTGTAGGCCTGGTCTTCGAGCATTTTGAAATCGGAGCTGGTTTTCAGCGGGCCTTCTTCGATCAGCAGCACCTTGTAGCCGGCAGCGCTGAGAATTTCCGCGGTGGTGCCGCCACCGGCGCCGCTGCCGATGATGGCGACGTCGGCTTCAAGGCTGAGGTCGGCACTGAGCTGCGCGCCGTTGTAGGTTTTCCAGCCTCGTGCGAGGCCTTCGCGGAACGGGTCGGGTACGGGCATCGATCAGGTTCTCTTTATTATTCTGGCTGTGGTGGTGAGGCGGCTGGCGCCTTCGCGAGCAAGCTCGCTCCCACATTGAAATGCATTCCCTTGTGGGGGCGAGCCCCGGTTTCAAACGTTAGGCGGGCCGGGGTAGCCGCAGTGCGCCCAGGACTCGGCGCGGGTGTACCAGGCCATCATCACCATTTGCTGCAGGGAGCTGTGGCCCATGCGCAGCAGGCTCAGCGAGCTGTTCTGCCAGCGTTCGAGAAAGTGACGCATGGCCTCGGGGCCGGCGTTTTCCCAACTGCCCCAGATTCCGGTGAGCGGCCCGCGCGTGACGGCCATGCCGAGCACGTCGAACAGTTGCCGGGTGAGTTTGAGCATTTCCGGCGACAGGTGATCAAGGCTGTAGTCCAGCGACTTGAGGGTGCCATCGACGGCGCCGGGCATTTTTTCGCTCGCCACGGCGCCCTCGAGCATCACTGGAATCAAGGCGCGCAGAAACAACAGATCACCGTCGCGCAATGCGGCGAACCCGTTGGCGGTCACGCTCGACGAACAGCCACTGAGGCTGGCGCCGAGTCCGGCAGTGGCAAGAAACGCGGTGGCGCCGAGGCTGAACTTCAGCAGGCCACGGCGCGACAGCGCAGGTGTTTCAGTCAGGCTTGGGTGCATTGTTTTTATTACCCGGCGGTGACAAGGGCTTAGCGGATGAACAGCTTCTGGATCAGTTTCTGAATCGATTTGCCGTAGGGCGGGTAAATCAGCCTGGACGCATTGAAGCGCTGCTTGATCAACACACCTTTGGCTTTACTGAATGTGAGGAAACCTTCATGGCCGTGGTAATGGCCCATGCCTGACGGGCCGATGCCGCCGAATGGCATATCGTCCTGTGCCACATGCAACAGGGTGTCGTTCAGGCACACGCCGCCGGAGTGGGTTTCGTGCAACACGCGGTGCTGTTCGCGTTTGTCGTAGCCGAAGTAGTAAAGCGCCAGAGGACGTGGTCGCTGATTGATGTAAGCGAATGCCTGCTGCAGATCCTGGTACGGCACGATCGGCAGCAGCGGGCCGAAGATTTCGTCCTGCATCACGGTCATTTCGTCGCTGACATTCAGCAACAGGCTGTGCGGCATGCGTCGGCCCTGACCGTGTTCGAACAATGGAATCAGCAACGCGCCTTTGCTGGTGGCATCACTGATGTAGCCATTGAGGCGTGCCAGTTGGCGTTCATTGATGATCGCCGTGTAATCCGGGTTGTCGGCGAGAGTCGGGTAAAAACCCTGGACGGCCTGGCGATAGGCTTCGACGAACCCGCCGACGCGGTCTTCCGGCACCAGCACGTAGTCTGGTGCGACGCAGGTCTGCCCGGCATTCAGGGTTTTACCGAAGGCGATGCGTTCGGCGGCGTCCTTGAGCGGTACGTCGTGGGAGACGATGGCCGGCGACTTGCCGCCCAGTTCCAGGGTGACCGGCGTGAGGTTTTCGGCAGCGGCGCGCATCACGTGCTTGCCAATGCTGGTGGCGCCAGTGAACAGCAAGTGATCGAAGCGCAACCGGGAAAATGCCACGCCGACGTCCGCCTCTCCGAGCACCACGCAGACCAGGTCTTCAGGGAATACGCGGGCGAACAGTTGCTTGAGCAATTGCCCGGTCGCCGGTGTTGATTCGCTGAGTTTGAGCATCACCCGGTTGCCCGCCGCCAACGCGCCGACCAGCGGGCCGATGGCCAGATAAAGCGGGTAGTTCCACGGCACGATGACACCGACGACGCCGAGCGGCTGGTACACCACTTTCGCCGAAGCCGGCTGGAACGCCATGCCGACCTTGCGCCGCGAGGCCTTCATCCAGCCTTTGAGGTGGCGGCTGGCGTAATGAATGCCATGCAGGCTCGGCATCAGCTCGGCGAGCAAGGTTTCATCGGCGCTGCGATGGCTGAAATCGGTGCTGATGGCGTCGATCAGGGCCTGACGTTCGCTGCTGAGCAAATCGCGCAAGCTCTTCAGCCATTGCTGGCGTTGCGCGGCGGGGGGCATCGGGTTGACGGCGTAGGCGGCACGTTGCGCGGCGAACAACCGGTCGAGCGCTTCAAGTGGCTCTTGCAAGGTTTGCAGGTAAGCAATATCGGCAGTCATTGAAGGCTCCGGTTTTATTATCGTGAGGACTTTCTAGAGTCTATGCTCTAGAAAGTCAAATGACTTCCTTGCGCAGCTTTGTTTTATCCCGCTCCGGATAGGTCGTAAGATGCCGGTCACCGCACTCTGAATTAAAGCTCAAGCCATGGCCCCACGAATAAAAACCAGCGAGCGCATCGTGCAGAACAGCCTGGAGCTGTTCAATCAGCAGGGCGAGCGCAGCGTCAGCACCAACCACATTGCGGCCCACATGGAGATTTCTCCGGGCAATCTGTACTACCACTTCCCCAACAAGCAGGCGATCATCGCCGTGCTGTTCAGTGAGTACGAAGCCCTGGTCGACAGCTTTCTGCGCCCGCCGCAGGGCCGCGCCGCGACGGTGGAAGACAAGCGTTTCTATCTCAAGGAATTGCTGTCGGCGATGTGGCGTTACCGTTTTCTGCATCGCGATCTCGAGCACCTGCTCGACAGCGACGCCGAGCTGGCGGCCCGTTATCGGCGTTTTTCCCAGCGCTGCGTGATTCAGGGCGCCGCCATTTACGAAGGTTTTGTCGCGGCCGGGATCCTGAAAATGGATCGCGTGCAGATCGAATCCCTGACCCTCAATGCGTGGATCATCCTGACGTCGTGGGTGCGCTTCCTGTGCACCACCCGGGAAAACTCCAATCACCTCAGCGAACAGGCCGTCAAACGCGGCGTGTATCAGGTGCTGGTGCTGGAAGCCGGGTTCGTCACCGATCAGGCGCGCGAGCAGGTCAACGCATTGTTCGAGGAGTTCTACGTGCCGCTGGCCCAGGCCCTCGAAGACGTGAAGTAAACCGTATCGCCGACATCCCACAGGAGTCCGTCATGCCGATTGCGCAACTGATCAGCCCCGTCGCACTGGATGCCCGCAAGGAGCAGCCGGGGCTGGTGATTCTCGATTGTCGTTTTGCCCTCGAAGACCCGGATTACGGTCAGCGCAGCTACGCCGAAGGGCACATTGCCGGCGCGCATTTCGCCGACCTGGAACGTGACCTCAGCGGGCCGCTGGTCAAGGGCGTAACCGGACGTCATCCGCTGCCTGAGCCGGCGGTATTGATCGAGCGGCTGCAAGCGTGGGGCATCAATGCCGACAGCGATGTGGTGCTCTATGACGACGGTCCCAGTGCCTACGCGGCGCGGGCGTGGTGGTTGCTGGCGTGGCTGGGCAAGCGCGAGGGTGTGTTCATCCTCGATGGCGGACTCAAGGCCTGGCACGGTGCGGGGTTACCGCTGAGCCTGGATGCACCGGCGAACAGCCGTGGCCATTTCAGCGGTCAGGCGGACATGGGCTTGCTGCTCAGCGCCGAACAATTGCAGCAGCGTCTCGGCCAGCCGGCGCTGACGCTGCTGGATGCGCGGGCCTTGCCGCGTTTCAAGGGGGAAGTGGAGCCGATCGACCCGATTGCCGGGCACATTCCCGGTGCGCAATGTGCGGCGTTTACCGAGAACCTTGGCAGCGACGGGCGTTTCCTGCCGGCGGACCAGCTCAAGCAGCGGTTTGCCGCCAAACTCGGCGATCGCTCGCCCGCGGCTCTGGTGGCGTATTGCGGGTCCGGGGTGACGGCGTGTCACAACCTGTTTGCGTTGTGCCTGGCGGGGTATCCGTTGGCTTCGTTGTACGCCGGGTCGTGGAGCGAGTGGATCAACGAGCCTTCCCGAGGCATCGCGACCGGCGAGTGATCCCCACGAGGTTCTCCCGGCAGGCTCACGCCTACACCGGTTGTTCGGTGTTTGATGGTCTTTGTCTGGCACTGCGATACGCCGCTGGCCCCACGCCGTACACCTGCTTGAACTGCCGACTCAGATGGCTCTGATCGGCAAACCCCAGTTGCATGGCAACTTCCACCGGCAGACAGCCGCTCTGCAACAGGCCGCGCGCTGTGGCGATGCGCTGTTGCATTAGCCAGGTGTGCGGCGGCATGCCCGTGGCGCGGCGGAACACCCGGGCAAAATGGAACGGCGACAGATTGACCGCCGCAGCCAGTTCCTCCAGCGACGGCGGTGCAGCCAGTTGCGCATGCAGCAGCTCCTTGGCCAGCACCACCGCGCGATGTTCCTTGCCCGGTTTGCCGCTGATCTGCACCGCCGCGTGGCGCTGCAACAGCAGCAGCATCATCTCGCGCCACACCGTCTGCTGTTGCAGGGCGGTGGCGGGGCTTTCCAGCAAACGGTGCAACTGGCAGAAACCGTTGACCAGATCCGGATCGCGGTACAGCGTCGCGCCGAAGGCCGGCATCGGTGCGGTCGGCAATTCCAGCTCCTCGAGCAACGAAACGATCTGCCCGGTATCGGGATAAAACGCCCGGTACAGCCAGCCGTCCTCGGTGCCTTTGTGACCGGTGTGCAACTCATCCGGGTTGATCAGCACCAGCGTGCCGCTGCCGGCCAGGTGTTCGGCACCGCGATACCGGTAGCGCTGGGCGCCGGCCATGATCATGCCGATCACGTAGCCGTCGTGGACGTGGGGGGCGAAGCGATGGTCGATGTAGCGCGCCGATAACAGTTCGACCCCGGCCAATGGCGCGGTTTGCCAGAAACGGATCGACTCGCCCGTCTCGTTCATGGCGTCACACGGGCCAGCCATTGCGGGATACGCCGTTCCAGGTAGTAACCGGGCTGGCGGAACGTGCCATCGACAAAGCCGACATGCCCGCCCTTGGCCTGCAGTTCGAATTGCGTGGTGGCGGACAGCTCCTGCGCCGAAGGCAGGCTGTGGGGGAAGACAAACGGATCGTCGGCGGCCTGAATGATCAGGGTCGGCGTGCGGACTTCACCGAGGAAATAGCGGCTCGAGGCGCGGCGATAGTAATCCTCGGCGTCGGTAAAACCGTGCAGTGGCGCGGTCACCCGGCCATCGAAATCCCAGAAGGTACGCATGTTTTCCAGCGAGCCGAGAGCGGCCAGCGCGGCGAGGCCATCCTCGCGTCCGTCATGCTGGAATTGCCGTTGCTTGTTCTTGATGTAGGCGACCATCTCGCGCATGAAGTGCGCCTGATAGACCCTGGAAAAGCCCTGGCCGATGCGGTCGGCGCATTGATCGAGACGAAACGGCACCGACACGGCGACCGCACCGAGTACGCCGCTGTCGCTGCCGGTTTCTCCCAGATGCTTGAGCAGCACGTTGCCGCCGAGCGAATAACCGACTGCATACAGCGGCGCCAGCGGCCGTTTGGCGCGCAGGTGTCTGATGGCTTCGGCAAGGTCTTCGCTGGCGCCGGAGTGGTAACTGCGCGGCAGCAGGTTCGGTTCGCCCGAGCAGCCACGCCAGTTCAGCGCAACACTGGCCCAGCCTTGACCGGCCAACGCCTTCTGAATGCCTGCGACGTAAGGTGAATTGGAGGAGCCGGTCAGCCCATGCAGCACCAGCACCAAGGGTGCCTCGGCACTGTGCGGGCCATGCCAGTCGAGGTCGAGAAAGTCGCCGTCCTCAAGCCATAAGCGTTCGCGCTCGCGTTCGATATGCACGGTTTTGCGCCACAGCGGCCCCCACAAGGTTTGCAGGTGCGGATTGCCGAGGCCGAAGGCCGGGGTGAAGCGTTCAGTTTCCAGAGGGCACACACCTTTTGTGGCGAGGGAGCCAGCTCCCGCGCCACAGGGTTCTTCAATACTTTCAGTTAACTGCCATGCGTTGCCACAACGCGTAATAGACCCGCCCGGATTTCTGCTCGCGGTGCAGGCGCCAGTTGCCCGGCAGGCCCAGGGTCGACGGCGCGGTTTCGCTTTCAGTGTAGATCCACGAATCGGGCGCCAGCCATTCGCGCTCTTCCAGCAATGTGCAAACGGCCGGCAACAGGTTCTGGTTGAACGGCGGATCGAGGAACACCAGGTCGAACGGCGTGGCGACCTGGGTTTCCAGGTAGCGCAAGGCGTCGGCGGTCTGCACCTGGCCGTTGGTGCAGCGCAGGGTGCCGAGGTGTTCTTTCAGGCTGGATACCGCGACATGGCTGGCGTCCAGTGCCTGCCCCATGGCCGCGCCACGGGACAGTGCTTCGAGAAACAGTGCGCCGCTGCCGGCGAACGGATCCAGCACCTTGGCCCCGGCCACATACGGCGCGAGCCAGTTGAACAGGGTTTCACGCACGCGATCCGGCGTCGGGCGCAGGCCCGGCGCGTCGGGGAAGCTCAGTTTTCGGCTGCGCCATTCGCCGCCGATGATGCGCAGTTGGTTCACGCCGTTGTGCACGTTTTGCGCAGGTTTTTTCGGTGTACGAGTTGCCATTAATGCTCCGGAACCCCGAGCGGTTGCTCGGCAGGTTTATCAGATGGGGCCGGTAACGGCTTTTGTGGCACGGTCGGGCCAGCGCTGACGATGACCATTTTGTCCGTGCTCAGGTGTTTGTTCAGGGCGTCGCGCACCTGTTCCACAGTCAGGCTCTGGGACTGTTTCATGAAGTCGTCCAGATAACTCAACGGCAAATTATAGAAGCCCATGGCGCCGAGTTGGCCGACGATGTCGGCGTTGCTCGCGGTGGACAGCGGGAAGCTGCCGGCCAGTTCGCGTTTGGCGTCGTCGAGTTCTTTCTGCGTCGGGCCGGTTTTCAGGTAATCGGCGAGTACGTCCTGCACCAGTTTCAGGGTGCCTTCGCTCATTTCCGCGCGGGTCTGCAGGTTGATCATGAACGGGCCACGGGCCTGCATCGGGCTGAACGCCGAATACACGCCGTAAGTCAGGCCGCGTTTCTCGCGCACTTCGCTCATCAGGCGCGTGCCGAAACCACCGCCACCGAGGATCTGGTTGCCCATCGACAGTGCCGCGTAATCCGGGTCATCGCGGTCGATGCCCAGTTGCGCGAGCATCAGGTTGGTCTGCTTGGACGGGAACTCGATGTGGCCGGTGCTGGCCTTCGGTTCTTGCGGCGGCGCGATCTTCGCCAGGGCCGGGCCTTTCGGCAGGGCAGAGGACACTTGATTGGCGATGGCCTCGGCGTCGGCGCGGGACAGATCACCGACCAGCGCGATCACCACATTGCCGGCCGCGTAGGCTTTGGCGTGGAACTCACGCAGTTGCGCCAGGGTGATCTTCGGTATGCTTTGCGCGTTGCCGTCACTCGAGTGCGCGTACGGGTGGTCGCCGTACAGGCGCTTCATCAGTTCGAGGGTGGCAAGTTTGCCGGGGTTCTGTTTCTGGTATTCGAAACCGGCGAGCAACTGGTTCTTGATCCGCGCAAACGAGTCTGCCGGGAAGGTCGGCTTGCCGACCACGTCGGCGAACAGCTTGAGTGCCGGTTCGCGCTTATCGGCGGCGCTCAGGCTACGCAGCGAAGCCAGCGCCATGTCCTTGAAGGCACCGTTGCCGAAATCCGCTCCCAGACCTTCGAAGCCCTGGGCAATTGCACCGACGTCTTTGCCGGCGACACCCTCATTGAGCATCGCGTTGGTCAGCACCGCCAGCCCCGGCACGTTGCCGTCCTGACTGCTGCCGGCAGCAAAGATCAGGCGCATGTCGAACATCGGCAGCTCATGGGCCTCGACGAACAGCACCTTGGCGCCTTCGGCGGTGTGCCAGGTCTGTACGTCGAGTTTGCGGCTGGCCGGGGCCTTGCCGTCGAGTTCGGTCAGCGATTGCAGTTTCTGGCTCGACTTGGCGTTGTCCAGTGCTTCGCTGGCATGGGTCCCAGTGTCGGGTACCAGATAAAACGCGGCGGAGCCGATGACTGCCACGGCAATCAGGCCAAGTAGCAGGCGTGGGGATTTGCGCTTACTCATGAGTCGTCTCCAGTGGCAGGACGTGGGCGACGCTGAGACGTTCGCGGGTGAAATACAGCTTGGCGGCGTTCTGGATGTCTTGCGGGGTCACGCTTTCCAGATCGGCCAGTTCGGTGTCCATCAGTTTCCACGACAGACCGACCGTTTCAAGCTGACCGATGGCGGTGGCCTGGCTGGTGATCGAATCACGTTCGAAGACCAGGCCGGCGATGACCTGCGCACGCACGCGCTCCAGTTCTTCGGCGGACGGCGCGGTGGTCTTCAACTGTTCCAGCAGTTTCCACAGACCGGCCTCGGCTTGCGCCATGGTCTTTTTCTTCTGGGTGTTCGGCGTCGCCGACAGGGTGAACAGGCTGTCGCCACGGGTGTAGGCGTCGTAGCTCGACGAGCCGCCGGAGACCAACTCTTCGCCGCGCTCCAGTTGCGTCGGGATGCGTCCGCTGTAACCGCCGTCAAGCAGCGCCGAGATCAGGCGCAGAGCGTTGACCGAGCGTTTATCTTCGGCTGTGGCAATGCTTGGCACGTTGAAACCGAGCATCAGGCTGGGCAATTGGGTCTGCACGTGCAGGGTGATCTGGCGTTCGCCGGGTTCGGCCAGTTCCAGCGGCTTTTTCGCCGGTGGCACGTCGCGTCTGGCAATCGGGCCGAAATAGCGCTGGGCGAGGGTTTTGACTTCGTCCGGAGTGACGTCGCCGACCACCACCAGCGTGGCATTGTTCGGCACATACCAGGATTGGTACCAGTGGCGCAGCTCCTCGACCTTCATCCGGTCGAGGTCGGCCATCCAGCCGATGGTCGGCGTGTGGTAGCCGCTTGCCGGGTAAGCCATCGCTTTGTAGCGTTCGTAGGCCTTGGACATCGGCTTGTCATCGGTGCGCAGGCGGCGCTCTTCCTTGATGACTTCGATTTCCTTGGCGAACTCGTCAGCCGGCAGGCGCAAATTGGCCATGCGGTCGGCTTCCAGCTCAAAGGCCACGCCCAGACGGTCGCGGGCCAGCACCTGGTAATAAGCGGTGAAGTCGTCGCTGGTGAAGGCGTTCTCTTCGGCGCCGAGGTCGCGCAGGATCAGCGAGGCTTCGCCGGGGCCAACCTTTTCGCTGCCCTTGAACATCATGTGCTCAAGCGCGTGGGACAGACCGGTCTGCCCCGGGGTTTCGTAGCTGGAACCGACCTTGTACCAGACTTGCGACACCACTACTGGCGCGCGATGGTCTTCGCGCACGACGACCTTGAGACCATTGTCGAGGGTGAATTCATGGGTCGGTTGCGGGTCGGCCGCCAGGGCCGAAAGGGGCAGGCAGACTGTGCTGAGCAGCAGGCCAGCAGCGCGGCGGGCTAGAGCATTCATTCGTTTTTTAACCTGTTGGGCTGCCCGCTTGGTCTTAGCCTAGGCGGGCGAGGAGGTGCTAGGATACTGATCCGTTTTACCGGCGACCACGCCTATCAGGTTTTCAGGCTTGATACGGCTGTATAGGTTGGCGGCAGAAAGCTGCGGTTTATCGACTAGACTTCGCTTTTTCGCCGATTTTGCCGGTTGAGTCCTTCGTTTATACGATTCTTTGGGGTGCCGCTGGCGCCTCGACAACATGTTGCGCGTGAACAAGCTGGATGAAACACAGTCTGTTCTGCATCGAATATTTATTTGCCGGGGCGCCCTTATGGCGCGTCGCTACCGTGAGATAGCCGTCCTCCATGTTTGGTTCCAACGACGACAAGAAGACCCCAGCTGCGGCTGGCGAGAAGAAAAGCCTGTTCGGATGGCTGCGTAAGAAACCGCAGGAACCCGTTGTCGAACAGCCGCCTGCGATTCCTGAACCAGCCCCCGCGCCGGCACCCATCGTAGAAGAAGAGCCAGCCCCGATCGTTCTGCCGATCGCCGAGCCGGTGTTGCAACCGGTTGAGCCAGAGCCAGAACCGGAAGTGCCTGTGGCAGGCGGGGTGTCGCTGACGCCGGCCGCCGAGCCGTGGCTGACCTTGCCGGTGGCGGAAGAGCCGGTGGCGCTGGTTGAAGAAACTGCGCCGCACGTGACGCCGCCGATTCCTGCGCCTGCTGCGTTTGTTCCTGAAGCTGCACCGGCGCCGGTGCTTGAGCCCGTCGCCGAGCCTGCGCCGGCGGTGATTGCTGAACCTGTTGCGCCTGTGGTCGTTGCCCCGGTTGTTCAACAACCTGCACCTGCACCTGCACCTGCACCTGTCGCCAATGTGCCGGTTGCGGTGCCAGTTGAAACGCCGGTCGAAGCGCCACGCACCGAAGAAACCAAGGCCGGCTTCTTCGCCCGCCTCAAGCAAGGCCTGTCCAAGACCAGCGCCAGCATCGGCGAAGGCATGGCCAGCCTGTTTCTCGGTCGCAAGACCATCGACGACGACCTGCTCGACGACCTAGAGACCCGTCTGCTGACCGCCGACGTGGGCGTCGAAGCCACCACGCAAATCATCCAGCGCTTGACCCAGAAGGTCGCCCGCAAAGAATTGGCCGACGCCGACGCGTTGTACAAATCCCTGCAGGCCGAGCTGGCGGCGATGCTCAAACCGGTCGAACAACCGCTGAAGATCGTCTCGCAGAACAAGCCATTCGTGATTCTGGTGGTCGGCGTCAACGGTGCCGGCAAGACCACCACCATCGGCAAACTGGCGAAGAAGCTGCAACTGGAAGGCAAGAAAGTCATGCTCGCCGCCGGTGACACCTTCCGCGCCGCGGCCGTTGAGCAACTGCAGGTCTGGGGCGAACGCAACAAGATCCCGGTGATCGCCCAGCACACCGGCGCCGACTCGGCTTCGGTGATCTTCGACGCCGTGCAGGCCGCCAAGGCCCGTGGCATCGACGTGCTGATCGCCGACACCGCCGGTCGCCTGCATACCAAAGACAACCTGATGGAAGAACTGAAAAAGGTTCGCCGGGTGATCGGCAAGCTCGACGCCGACGCGCCTCACGAAGTGCTGCTGGTGCTCGATGCCGGTACTGGCCAGAACGCCATCAACCAGGCCAAGCAATTCAACCAGACCGTCGAACTGACCGGCCTGGCGCTGACCAAGCTCGACGGCACCGCCAAGGGCGGGGTGATTTTTGCCCTGGCCAAGCAGTTTGGCCTGCCGATCCGCTACATCGGCGTCGGTGAAGGCATCGACGATTTGCGCACCTTTGAAGCCGAACCCTTTGTCCAGGCACTGTTTGCCGAGCGGGAGCGTTCATGATTCGTTTCGAACAGGTCGGTAAGCGCTACCCGAACGGTCACGTCGGCTTGCATGAGCTGAGCTTTCGAGTCCGTCGTGGCGAATTCTTGTTTGTGACCGGTCACTCCGGTGCCGGTAAATCCACCTTGCTGCGCCTGTTGCTGGCGATGGAGCGTCCGACCAGCGGCAAGCTGCTGCTGGCCGGGCAGGATCTGAGCACCATCAGCAACGCGCAGATTCCGTTCCTGCGTCGGCAGATCGGCGTGGTGTTCCAGAATCACCAGTTGCTGTTCGATCGCACGGTGTTCAACAACGTCGCGTTGCCGTTGCAGATTCTCGGGCTGTCCAAGGCCGAAATCGCCAAGCGTGTCGATTCGGCGCTGGAGCGCGTGGCGCTGTCGGATAAAACCGATCTGTACCCGGGCGACCTGTCCACCGGTCAGCAACAGCGCGTCGGCATTGCCCGGGCCATCGTTCACCGTCCGGCCCTGCTGCTGGCGGACGAACCGACCGGTAACCTCGACCCGCGTCTGGCGGCCGAGATCATGGGCGTGTTCGAAGACATCAACCGGCTGGGCACCAGCGTGCTGATCGCCAGTCACGACCTGGCCCTGATTGCGCGCATGCGGCATCGCATGCTGACCCTGCAACGCGGTCGCTTGATCGGCGACGGGGAGGCCAGCGTATGAGTGCGACACGCAGTCCGAAGGTTTCCGAACGTGTGGCCCCGAAGGCCGCCGATCCGCAGCCACCGAAGAAGAAAAAACACGACGAAGACGACGGTCCCGACTTTGCCACGCTGTTTCGCGCCTGGGTCGAAAGCCATCGCGCCAGCCTGCTCGACAGCCTGCGGCGTCTTGGCAAGCAGCCGATCGGCAGCTTCTTCACCTGCATGGTGATGGCCGTGGCGCTGAGCCTGCCGATGGGCCTGTCGCTGTTGCTCAACAACGTCGAGCGTCTGGGCGGTTCGTGGCAGCGGGCGGCGCAGATTTCGCTGTACCTGCAACTCGATGCCAGCCCGGAGCAGGGCGAGTCGTTGCGCGAACAGATCAAAGGCATGCCTGGCGTGGCGGATGCTGAATATGTCGGTCGTGATCAGGCGCTGGAAGAGTTTCAGCAACAGTCCGGCCTTGGCGAAGCCCTGCGCGAACTGCCGGAGAACCCGCTGCCCGGCGTGGTGCTGGTGACGCCGAACGAGGTCGACAAGCCGACCCTGGAAGCATTAAGACAAAAACTTTCCGAGCTGCCCAAGGTACAACAGGCGCAACTTGATCTAGTCTGGGTCGAGCGTCTGGCCGCGATCCTCAAGCTCGGCGACCGGTTTGTCTTCGGTCTGACGGTGCTGCTGGTTTCTGCATTACTTTTGGTGATAGGCAATACCATTCGTCTTCATATTGAAAACCGCCGAATCGAGATCGAAGTGATTAAACTCGTCGGCGGCACTGACAGCTATGTGCGACGTCCCTTCCTTTATATGGGCGCGTTGTATGGTTTCGGTGCCGGGCTGTTGTCCTGGGGCGTATTGGCGTTTGGCCTGAACTGGCTGAACGATGCGGTGGTTGGACTGGCCGGCTTGTACGGCAGTGATTTCGCGCTGGCCGGAGTGCCAGTTGCCGACGGTCTGTCGCTCTTGCTTGGCGCGGTGCTGTTGGGTTATATCGGTGCATGGATTGCAGTCGCGCGTCATCTCAGGGAGCTGGCGCCGAAGTAGAATCTTTTTTGCGCGTGATTGGCCTTGTGGTTTTTTGGGAACTTGTACCTGAGTTCCCGGTCAATTTTTCGCAGTGCTGAAAGGCACGAGTATGTAAGTCGGAGGTTTTTTCGCATGACCAATTCTTTGCAACCTGCGTATGCGCTGGTTCCGGGTGCGAACCTGGAAGCCTATGTACACACCGTCAACAGCATTCCATTGCTGACGCCGGAGCAGGAGCGTGAACTGGCCGAGAGTCTCTATTACGAGCAGGATTTGGGGGCGGCTCGGCAGATGGTGCTCGCCCACCTGCGATTTGTCGTACACATTGCCCGTAGCTATTCCGGCTACGGCCTGGCTCAGGCTGACCTGATCCAGGAAGGTAACGTCGGCCTGATGAAGGCCGTGAAGCGCTTCAACCCGGAAATGGGCGTGCGTCTGGTGTCGTTCGCCGTGCACTGGATCAAGGCGGAAATTCACGAATTCATTCTGCGCAACTGGCGCATTGTGAAAGTCGCGACCACCAAGGCCCAGCGCAAGCTGTTCTTCAACCTGCGCAGCCAGAAGAAACGCCTGGCGTGGCTGAACAACGAGGAAGTCCACCGTGTGGCGGAAAGCCTCGGCGTCGAGCCGCGGGAAGTGCGCGAGATGGAAAGTCGCCTGACCGGCCATGACATGGCCTTCGACCCGGCCGCCGAAGCGGACGACGACAGTGCTTTCCAGTCGCCGGCCAACTACCTGGAAGACCACCGGTACGACCCGGCGCGTCAACTGGAAGATGCCGACTGGAGCGACAATTCCAATCACAACCTGCACGAAGCGCTGGAAGTGCTGGACGAACGTAGCCGCGACATCCTCTATCAGCGCTGGCTGGCAGAAGAGAAAGCCACGCTGCACGACCTGGCGCAGAAGTACAACGTGTCGGCCGAGCGGATCCGTCAGCTCGAGAAGAGCGCGATGAACAAGCTCAAGTTGTCGATCGCCGCATAACCGGCGCTCAGGCAACAAAAAACGCCCCGATCAGCGATGATCGGGGCGTTTTCATTTCAGGCTTCACACAAAGCCCATGTGGGAGCGAGCTTGCTCGCGAAAGCGGAGTGTCAGTCACCGCCACTGCTGAATGATCCACCGCATTCGCGAGCAAGCTCGCTCCCACAGGGGATCTTCAGCGTTATTCAGACCAAGGCGCCCGGCGCGAATCATCGAGCCCCAGCAGATAACTGGTTCCGCCCAATTGACTCATCTGCTGCCGAATCCACCCGGCCCGGCGCGACACATAAGCCGTCGGATGGCTTGCGCTCCAGACGCGGGGGTTGGGCAGAACGGCCGCCAGATAACTCGCCTGCTGTCGTGTCAGCGACTTTGCGCTTACGCCAAAGTGATGGCGGGCCGCAGCCTCAGCGCCAAACACCCCGTCGTCCCACTCGACGCTGTTGAGGTACACCTCAAGAATCCGTTGCTTGGGCCAGAACACCTCGATCAGCGCGGTAAACCAGGCTTCCAGGCCTTTGCGCAAATAGCTGCGACCCGACCACAGAAACAGGTTCTTCGACACTTGCTGGCTCAAGGTGCTGGCGCCGCGAATCGAACCACCCAGCTCGTTATGCGCCAATGCGGCCTGGATCGCACTGAAATCAAAGCCCCAATGCTCCGGAAACTTCTGATCTTCACCGGCCATGACCGCGACTTTGAGGTCGTCGGAGATCTCGTCCCACGGTTTCCACGTGCGTTGCAGGTCGATCGGTTCGCCGTCGACCCAGGATTCGACTTTGCGCTCGACCATCAGCGCCGTGCCGGGCGGCGGCACGAAGCGGAACAGCAGGACCAGCACGACGCTGCCACCCGCGAACCAGAGCAGGGCCTTCGTGAGGCGACGGAAAATTGTACGCAGCATAGAGATGGCTTGGCCGAACCCGTGGAGCGGGCCATTATACAGACCCTGCCGATCGCGTCTGACTGGAGTTCCCAATGCTGCGTGGCTTTCTGATGCTGGCCGCTTTTTTCGGTTTCACGGGTGTCGCCCTGGGGGCCTTTGCTGCCCATGGCCTTAAAGCCCGCCTGACGCCTGAGTATCTGGCAATTTTTCACACTGGCGTCACCTATCAACTGGTGCATGCTCTGGCATTGTTCGGTGTAGCGCTGCTGGCGACGCAGATACCAGGCCGACTGGTGACGTGGGCCGGGGTTTCTTTCACTGTCGGCATCCTGCTGTTCTCCGGCAGCCTGTATGTGTTGACCACCACCGGCATCAGCAAGCTCGGCATCATCACGCCGTTCGGTGGCCTGGCGTTTCTGGTCGGCTGGTTGTGCCTTGGACTTGCCGCCTGGCGCCTGCAGTAAACCGCTTGACGCTTGGTGCTGACCTTTAGGTCATGATCGGGCTAGAATGCCACCCCCTAAAAATGATGGCGGCCTAGCGCATGCGCATTCAGTTGAACGGCGAATCCCTTGAACTGCCCGACGGTGAAACCGTTGCGGCCCTGATCGCCCGTATGGACCTGACCGGTCGCCGGGTGGCAGTCGAACTCAATCTGGATATCGTCCCGCGCAGCCAGCATGCCGACACCGTTCTCAACGACGGCGATAACGTCGAAGTGGTGCACGCCATCGGCGGCGGCTAATCGCCCGGTTCGCAAGGGCACAGAATTCTGCAAGACCCTCACCCCTCAAGAGGACTCCCCATGAGCATCGTTCGTAGCGACAAGCCTTTCGTCCTGGCCGGTCGTACTTACCAGTCGCGTTTGCTGGTCGGTACCGGCAAGTACCGTGACATGGAAGAAACCCGCCAGGCCATCGAAGCCTCGGGTGCCGAGATCGTGACCTTCGCTGTGCGCCGCACCAACCTGGGCCAGATCGAAGGCGAGCCGAACCTGCTCGAAGTGCTGTCGCCGGAGCGCTACACCTTCCTGCCGAACACCGCTGGATGCTACGACGCCATCGAAGCCGTGCGCACCTGCCGCCTGGCCCGTGAGCTGCTCGATGGCCACAACCTGGTGAAGCTGGAAGTGCTGGCCGATCAGAAAACCCTGTTCCCCAACGTGATCGAAACCCTCAAGGCTGCAGAAACGCTGGTCAAGGAAGGCTTCGACGTGATGGTTTACACCAGTGATGACCCGATCATCGCTCGCCAACTGGCGGAAATCGGCTGCATCGCGGTGATGCCGCTGGCCGGTCTGATCGGTTCCGGTCTGGGGATCTGCAACCCGTACAACCTGCAGATCATCCTTGAAGAAGCCAAGATCCCGGTGCTGGTGGATGCCGGTGTCGGTACCGCTTCCGACGCCACCATCGCCATGGAGCTGGGTTGTGATGCCGTGCTGATGAACTCGGCCATCGCCCACGCCCAGCAACCGGTGATGATGGCTCAAGCCATGCAGCACGCCATCGTTGCCGGCCGTCTGGCGTACCTCGCCGGCCGCATGCCGAAAAAACTCTATGCCAGCGCCTCTTCGCCGCTGGATGGTCTGATCAAGTAAGAGCCATTGATGACTGAATCGAACGACACGCCTATCCAGACGGAAGAAGGCGACGAGCGCCAACACCGCCGCATCAAGAGTTTCGTGATGCGCGCCGGGCGCATGACCGAAGGCCAGCAGCGCGGTCTGGACCAGGGCGCGCCGCTGTACGTGCTGCCGCTGGCCGACGCGCCGGTGGATTACGACCAGGTGTTCGGCCGCTCGGCGCCGCGCTCGCTGGAGATCGGTTTCGGCATGGGCCACTCGCTGCTGGAAATGGCCGCGGCCGCGCCGGATCAGGACTTCATCGGTGTTGAAGTGCACCGTCCGGGTGTCGGCGCGCTGCTCAATGGCGTGCTGACCCAGGGCCTGACCAACCTGCGGGTCTACGATTGCGACGCGATCGAAGTGCTCAACCGTTGCATCGCCGACAACAGCCTCGATCGCCTGATGCTGTTCTTCCCGGATCCGTGGCACAAGAGCCGTCACCACAAGCGCCGTATCGTTCAGGCCTCGTTCGCCGAGCTGGTGCGCAGCAAGTTGAAGGTTGGCGGCATTCTGCACATGGCCACCGACTGGGAACCGTATGCCGAGTACATGCTGGAAGTGATGAACGTCGCCCCGGGCTACCGCAACCTCGCCGAAGACGGCAAGTGCGTACCGCGCCCGGCCGAACGCCCGATCACCAAGTTCGAACGCCGTGGCGAACGTCTTGGGCATGGCGTGTGGGATCTGAAGTTCGAGAAACAGTCCTGATCTCAGGCTGTAGATGAACCTGTGGGAGCGGGCTTGCCCGCGATGAGGCCATAACATTCAACATTTTTGTCGACTGTTATGCCGCCATCGCGGGCAAGCCCGCTCCCACAGTGTTTTTTGGTGCATTAGATTCAGCGGCGGTCGGCGACTACGCCGATGAGGACGAGGACTACCAGCAGGACGGGCGCCAGGCTGTAGTTGTTGAACTGGCTCAAACCCTTGATCACCCACGGCGTGGCGTAGATCAGCGCGGCGCCGCTGCCGATCATGCACAGCAGCGCCATCAGCGGCACGCGCAGGGCGCCGGCGATGCTGCCCAGGCGTTGCTCGACCCAGCCTTTGAAGTCAGCGCCGAACAGCACCAGCAGGCAGCCCACCAGGGCCAGGGCAATTTCCGAGAGGTTGCTGCGGCTCCAGCGGGACACCGTGGCGAGCAGGTCGAGTATCAAATCCATGCGTTTTCCCTTGGGACTGAAGTCAGGTCAGAAATTGTTGCAGCAAGTCATTGAGAAACAGCTGTCCGCGCTCGGTGGCCGCCAGACGTGACGGTTCGACCTGCAACAGACCGCTTTGTTCTGCCGCGGCCCGGCCTTCGGCAAGCGTGTCCAGCGACAGGCCGGTGCGTTCCGGGTACAGATGCGACTCGACGCCGGCGGTCAGGCGCAAGGCATTCATCAGGAACTCGAACGGCATCTCGTCATTGCTCAGGGCTTTCTCGCCAGCCTGGAAGCTCTTGGCCGGGTTGAGATAGTCCTTCGGCAGGCGCGTCTTCCAGGTGCGCACGATGCGCCCGTTCGGGTGGCTGAGCTTGCCATGCGCACCCGCGCCGATGCCGATGAAGTCGCCAAAACTCCAGTAGTTGAGGTTATGCCGCGCCGGGCGACCGGGCTGGGCATAGGCCGACACTTCGTATTGTGCGTAACCGTGCTCGGCCAGCAGCGCTTGCCCGGCCTCTTGAATATCCCACAGCGTATCGTCTTCCGGCAGCACCGGCGGCTGGTTCCAGAACACGGTGTTCGGCTCCAGTGTCAGCTGATACCAGGAGATGTGCGTCGGTTTCAGTTCGATCGCCTGGCGCAGATCGCTCAAGGCATCTTCCAGCGACTGATCGGGCAAGCCATGCATCAAGTCGAGGTTGAAGTTATCGAACCCGGCCTGCCGCGCCATACCGCCCGCGCGCACCGCTTCGTCGCCGTTGTGGATGCGTCCAAGGGCCTCAAGCTTCTGCTGCTGGAAGCTCTGGATGCCGATCGACAGGCGATTGATCCCCAGCTTGCGGTACGCGACGAACTTCTCTTGTTCGAAGGTGCCGGGGTTGGCTTCCAGGGTGATCTCGATGTCGTGGGCGAACGGAATGCGTTGCTCGACGCCTTTGAGCAAGCGCCCAAGCGCCTCGGCACTGAACAGGCTCGGCGTGCCGCCACCGAAGAAAATCGAGCTGATTTCACGGCCGTAAACGGCGTGCAGGTCCTGATCGAGATCGGCCAGCAACGCGTCGACGTATTCCTCTTCTGGCAGTACGGGGCTGGCGGTGTGCGAGTTGAAATCGCAATACGGGCATTTGCGCACACACCACGGGATGTGGATGTACAGCGCCAGGGGCGGCAGCGTTGGCAGCGGCGCCCGAGGCGAAGAAGCGGCGCCGCCGATGATCAGCGACGACGCAGAGGGGCTGTCGGTCATTTCAGGCCCAGACGCTGGCGCAGCAGATCCATTGCACGGGCGCGGTGGCTGATCTGGTTCTTGTCGGCCGGGCTCAGTTCGGCGCTGGAGACGTCACGTTCCGGCACCCAGAACAGCGGGTCGTAGCCAAAACCGTGCTCGCCGCTGGCGGCGGTGAGGATGCGCCCGTGCCACAGGCCTTCGCAAAGGATCGGCAGCGGATCATCAGCGTGGCGCACCAGGGCGAGCACGCAGACGAACTGCGCGCCGCGCTCGGCTTGCGGCACGTCTTTGAGGGCGTCGAGCAGCTTGGCATTGTTCGCCGCATCGCCCTTGCCGTCGGCGTAGCGCGCCGAGTAGATGCCCGGGGCACCGCCAAGGAAGTCCACTGCCAGGCCGGAGTCATCGGCCAGCGCCGGCAAACCGGAGATGCGCGCGGCATTGCGCGCCTTGAGGATCGCGTTCTCGACGAACGACAGGCCGGTTTCTTCCGGCTCGACCTTGCTCCATTCGCCGATCGAGCGCAGTTGCACCGATTCGCCGAGCATGGCCTGGAGTTCTTTGAGTTTGCCGGCGTTATGGCTGGCCAGTACGAGTTGCTTGAGGTTCATCATTCGCCGGGGAAAAGCTCTTGGTTGAAATTGATGGTGTGGATCTTGTCGCCGTTCTGCACCTTGATTTCAAAGGTGCGGGTTTCCTGCTGCTCCACCGGGTACTGGGCGATGTAGTAGATCGCGCCCTGTTCGATGACCTGGCGGAAATTCAGCGGCACGCTCTGGCTGGTCAGGTCTTTGACCGTGCCGGTGACGTTGGCGCTCAACGGTTTGCCGTCCTTGATCACCGAGACATTGATCACGCCCTGGTTCTTGCTGCGGATCAGCTCGGCCGCTTTGGCGATGTCGGGTGTCAGGAAGGTCGAGTTGAAGGTGTTGTAGTGCACGGTGACGTCACCGAACACTTCCTTGCGTTCGCCCTTGATGGCATCGGCGGCCACCGCCGACAGACTCAGGCAGGCGGCCAATAGCACAGTAATCAAGCGACCCATGATCGTTCTCCTCGAAATGTCGTGGTTCAGACCGCGATCCGGTGATCTGCAAGCACCGGGCTGCTGACGCGGTAGATACCGATCTCACCTAACAGATTAGGCCATAGCTTACTGGCCCACCCGTGGCGGTGCTGTTGATCCACGGCAAGCCGATCAATGACCTTCGCATCACGTTCGCGACAAAGTTCTTCAAAGTCTTCGAAGGTGCAGAAGTGGATGTTCGGCGTGTTGTACCAGGTGTACGGCAGGAACTCCGACACCGGCATGCGGCCCTTGCTCGCCAGGTACCAGCGGCAGCGCCAGTGACCGAAGTTGGGGAAGGTGATGATGCACTGGCGCCCGACCCGGAGCATTTCGTCGAGGATCCTGTCGGGATAATGCACGGCTTGCAGTGCCTGGGTCATCACCACAATGTCGAAGCTGTTGCTGGCGAAGTTGCCCAGGCCCTTGTCCAGGTCCTGTTCGATGACGTTGATGCCCTTGGCCACGCACTCGGCGATGTTGTCCGGGTCGTTTTCCAGGCCATAACCGGTGACTTGCTTATTGTCGCGCAGCCAGGTCAGCAGTTCGCCGTCGCCGCAACCGAGGTCGAGCACGCGGCTGCCGGCGGGGATCCATTCCTGGATGATTTCCAGATCAGCTCTCATGGCTTGTTCACACCGTAATTCGGTTCATGTAATTACCGAACGCCTGCAAATAACGCGGAATCGGAATCAGGAAGGCGTCGTGGCCCTGTGGCGCGTCGATTTCCAGGTAGCTGACGTCTTTGCGCGCCGCCATCAGCGCGTCCACCAGCTCCCGCGAGCGGGCCGGGGAGAAGCGCCAGTCGGTGGTGAACGACATCACGCAGAACTTGGCTGTGGCGTTCTCGAAGGTTTTCGCCAGGTTATCGTCGAAGTTCGCCGCCGGATCGAAGTAGTCCAGCGCCTTGGTCATCAACAGATAAGTGTTGGCATCGAAACGCCCGGAGAACTCTTCGCCCTGATAGCGCAGGTAGCTTTCGACCTGAAACTCGACGCTGTGGAAGTCGTAGTTGAGCTTTTCACTCTTCAGGCCACGGCCGAATTTCTCGCCCATCGAGTCGTCGGACAGGTAGGTGATGTGCCCGACCATCCGCGCCAGCATCAGCCCGCGCTTGGGGATCACGCCTTGTTCCTGGAATGAACCGCCGTGGAACTCGGGGTCAGTGAGGATGGCCTGACGCGCGACTTCGTTGAAGGCGATGTTCTGCGCCGACAGTTTGGGCGCCGAGGCGATCGCCAGGCAGTGGCGCACGCGATCCGGGTAGGTGATGGTCCACTGCAAGGCCTGCATGCCGCCGAGGCTGCCACCGATCACGGCGGCGAACTGATGGATGCCGAGCAGATCAGCCAGACGCGCCTGGCTGTGCACCCAGTCTTCCACGGTGAGCACCGGGAAGTCGGCACCGAACGGCTTGCCGGTGTCCGGGTTGATGCTGCTCGGGCCGGTGGAGCCGTTGCAACCACCCAGATTGTTCAGGCTGACCACGAAGAATTTGGTGGTGTCGATCGGCTTGCCGGGACCGATGCAGCTGTCCCACCAACCGGGCTTGCGGTCGTCGGGGCTGTGATAGCCGGCGGCATGATGATGGCCGGACAAGGCGTGGCAGATCAGCACGGCGTTGCTCGCCTGCGCGTTCAGCGTGCCGTAGGTTTCGTAGATCAGGTCGTAGGCGGGCAGCGAACGTCCGCAGGCCAGGGCCAGGGGTTCACTGAAGTGCGCCGTTTGCGGCGTCACCAGACCAACAGAATCGGGGGGAAAGGCAGCTGGCATCGACCCTGCTCTCGTTGAAATGAGGCGTAAGTCTAAAGACCGGTGGGGTTAGCGGCAAGCAGCCCTCACCCTAACCCTCTCCCGGGGGGAGAGGGGACTGACCGAGGTGATCATTCGAGCGACGCCGACCTGAGTTATCGAGTCGAACTCAGGTATTGAAAACCAGCCAAATCAGGTTCCTCCCCCGGGGGGAGAGGGGACTGACCGAGGTGATCTTTTGAGCTGCACCGACCTGATTTATCGAGTTGAGCTCAGGTCATGAAAAACAGCCAAATCAGGTTCCTCCCCCCAGAGGGAGAGGGGGCTGACTGGCGGGATGTTCGAGATACGCCGACGTGGGATATCGAGTTGAACTGTGGTTTTGACAACCACGCAAATCGGCTCCCTCTCCAAGGGGAGAGGGCTGGGGTGAGGGGCGCAGACGCCGCAAAACTCAAGACGGGCGCCCAACCAGCCCCGGCAAATCCGGCAGTTTCTTCGGCGAACAGATCTTCACCCGTTTCTGCCGGTTCAATTCGCCGCTGAGCAAGCTGACCTGGCTCTTGGATACCCCGAACGCCTTGGCCAGAAAGGCCATCAGGTAAGCATTGGCCTTGCCCTCGACCGGCGGTGCAGTCAGGCGAATCTTCAAACGATCCCCGTGCAGCCCGCAGAAATCATCGCTGCGGGCTGCCGGTTGCAGGTGACATTCGAGGATCAAATCGTCCCCGTCCCAGCGAAACCAGCTCACATCAGCAGGCGCAGGATTTCCGGCATCATCGTCATCGCCGCCAGATTGTTGATCACCAGCATGTCGATCAGCTTCAGCGCGAGGAAGGCGAAGATCGGCGACAGGTCCAGACCGCCGAGGTTTGGCAGAATCTTGCGGAACGGCGCCAGGGCCGGTTCGCAGATCTGGTTCACCAGTTCAGCGCCCGGGTTATGGCTGCCCGGGGCGACCCACGACAGGATCACGCTGATGATCAGGGCGAAGAAGAAAATCTTCAGGAACAGCGCGGTGACGCCGATGATCGCCCAGATAAACAGCTGCAGCGGGTTACCGGTGGTGCCGTAGGTCAGCAGCAGGGTCAGGGCCATCAGTGCCAGTTGCACCAGAATCGCCAGCACCAGCGACGACATGTCAAGGCCGAACACGCTCGGGATGATCCGGCGCAGTGGCTTGAGCAGCGGCTGGGTGGCCTTGACCACGAACTGGCACAGCGGGTTGTAGAAGTTCGCCCGCACCAGTTGCAGGACGAAGCGCAGCAACACGATCAGCAAGTACAGGCTGCCGAGGGTTTGCAGCACGTAAACCGCTGCGGTGTTCAATCCAATCATGTAAGGCTCCTTATTTGCCCAGTTGTTCGGCCATTTCGGCCGAGCGGTGCGCGGCGGCGCCGAGTGCGGTTTCGACCAGGGCTTCGAAGCCGTTGGCCTGGAATGATTTGATTGCGGCCTCTGTGGTGCCGTTTGGCGAGGTCACGCGGCGGCGCAGTTCTGCGGCGTCGACATCGCTGGCAACTGCCATGTGCGCGGCGCCGAGGGCGGTTTGCAGGGTCAGCTGTTCAGCGATGTCCTGCGGCAGGCCGAGTTTGACGCCGGCGGCAGTCATGGCTTCGATCAGCAGGAAGAAATACGCCGGGCCGGAGCCGGAGACGGCAGTCACCGCGTCGAGTTGCTGTTCTTCGTTCAGCCACAGCGCGATGCCGACGGCGGACAGCAGCGCTTCGGCCTGCTGACGCTGTTCGGCAGTCACTTCGCTGGTGGCGTACAGGCCGCTGACGCCCTGACGCAGCAGTGCCGGAGTGTTGGGCATGCAGCGCACGATCGGCTGCTCGCCGAGCCATGCAGTCATGCTCGCGCAAGTGATGCCGGCGGCGATCGACACCACCAGTTGATGCGGTTTGAGGCTTGGGCGAATGGCTTCGCACACGGCTTTCATCGCCTGTGGCTTGACCGCCAGCACGATCACGTCGACACCGTCGATGGCCTGGGCGTTGTCGGCGAAGGTTTCGATACCGTGTTCGGCGCTGACCCGTTTACGGGTTTCTTCGCCCGGATCGCTGGCGCGGATGTGGCTGGCTTCCAGACCTTTGGCGCGCAAGCCGCCGATCAAACTGGCGGCCATGTTGCCGGCACCGATAAAGGCAATACGTGTGTGGCTCATGTTTGGTCCTTATCTAGAAGCGTTCAAGAGTGGGCGGCGTAGTCGCGGGCACCGAACAGGGCCGTACCGATCCGCACCCAGGTGGCGCCTTGGGCGATGGCCGCCTCGAGGTCGTGGCTCATGCCCATGGACAGTGTGTCGAGCGGCAGATTCAGGCTGGCCTGCAAACGTTGCACGGCAGCAAACGCGGCGTCCTGTTCGGCGCGATCTTCGGTCGGCTCGGGAATCGCCATCAGCCCGCGCAGTTTCAGCCGGGGCAGGGCGCTGATGGCCTCGGCCAGTGCCGGCAGGTCGGCCGGGGTGCAGCCGGACTTGCTGGCTTCACCGCTGACGTTGACCTGAATGCAGATGTTCAGCGGCGGCAGCTCGGCCGGGCGCTGTTCGGACAGGCGTTGGGCAATTTTCAGGCGATCCACGGAGTGCACCCAGTCGAAATGCTCGGCAATAGCGCGAGTCTTGTTCGATTGAATGGGGCCGATGAAGTGCCAGATCAAGGGCAGGTCGGCCAGTTCGAGCTGTTTGCCCAAGGCTTCCTGCAGATAGTTCTCGCCGAAATCGCGCAGGCCTGCAGCATGGGCTTCACGCAGGTCCTGTGCGGGTTTGGTCTTGCTCACGGCCAGGAGCTGCACGCTGTTCTCAGGGCGTCCGGCAGCGGCGGTCGCGGCGTGAATGCGTGAACTAACGAGGGCAATGTTGTCTGCTATCGTGGACATCAAGAGGCGCCGGCGGTCTGAAGGTTCGCGGCATTCTACTGGAATTGAGGAGCGCTATGGATATCACTGAACTGCTGGCCTTCAGCGCCAAACAAGGCGCTTCCGACCTGCACCTGTCGGCCGGTCTGCCGCCGATGATTCGTGTCGATGGTGATGTGCGGCGAATCAATCTGCCGGCGCTGGATCACAAGCAGGTGCACGAACTGATCTACGACATCATGAACGACACCCAGCGGGTCGACTTCGAGAAACACCTGGAAACGGATTTCTCGTTCGAAGTCCCCGGCGTGGCGCGCTTTCGGGTCAATGCCTTCAACCAGAACCGTGGCGCCGGCGCGGTATTTCGCACCATTCCCTCGAAAGTGCTGAGCATGGAAGACCTCGCCATGGGCGATGTCTTTCGCAAGATCACCGACGCCCCGCGCGGGCTGGTGCTGGTCACTGGGCCGACCGGCTCCGGCAAGTCGACCACGCTGGCGGCGATGATCGACTACCTCAATACCCACCGTCATCATCACATCCTCACCATCGAAGACCCGATCGAGTTCGTCCACGAATCGCGCAAATGCCTGATCAATCAGCGTGAGGTCCACCGTGATACCCGCAGTTTCGCGACCGCGTTACGTTCTGCATTGCGGGAAGACCCGGATGTGATCCTGGTCGGCGAGATGCGCGACCTGGAGACCATTCGCCTGGCCTTGACCGCTGCCGAGACCGGGCATTTGGTGTTTGGCACGCTGCACACCACGTCGGCGGCGAAAACCATCGACCGGGTCGTGGACGTGTTCCCCGGGGACGAAAAGTCGATGGTGCGTTCGATGCTGTCGGAGTCGCTGCTGGCAGTGGTGTCACAGACGCTGATCAAGAAGATCGGCGGCGGGCGGGTGGCGGCGCACGAGATCATGCTGGGAACGTCGGCGATCCGTAACCTGATCCGCGAGGACAAGGTGGCGCAGATGTACTCGGCGATTCAGACCGGTGGTTCGTTGGGAATGCAGACACTCGACATGTGCCTGAAGGATCTGGTGACCAAGGGTTTGATCAGCCGCGAGCATGCGCGGGAGAAGGCGCGTACGCCGGATAATTTCTAAGGGGGATTTTCGGTGTTCTAACCGGCCCTTTCGCGAGCAAGCTCGCTCCCACAATTGAGTGCATTCCTTCAATTGGAATGCTTTCACCTGTGGGAACGAGCTTGCTCGCGAAGAGGTCAGTACTGGCTGCGGATCAGTCAGTTCAACGTTGAACGACGCGCATCTGCTTGCCGGCCGGTTCTTTCGGCAACACACGCTTGGCAACCACGTAATGCTGTTTCCAATACGGTTTGTTCAGCGTGTCGATGCTCACTGCTTTGCCACGACGCGGTGCGTGGATAAAGCGGTCGTTGCCCAGGTAGATGGCAACGTGGTTGACCCGACGGCTCTTGATGTTGAAGAAAATCAGGTCGCCTGGCTTAAGATCCTTGCGCTCGACTTTCTCGCCGTGACCGCTGGCCATCGCATTGGAGGTGCGTGGCAGGTCGAAGGTGGCGTCGTTGAACGCATATTTCACCAGACCGCTGCAGTCGAAGCCTTTACTTGGGCTGCTGCCGCCCCAACGGTATGGAGTACCGAGGACGTTCACCGCGCGGCTCAGGACGTTGCTGCTTTCCTTGTTCGCCATCGGTGGAACCAGCTTGCCGTGATTGTTGCTGGCGAGCGTGGTGTGTTTCGTTTGTTTGCTGCTCTTGCTCGAAGGAGCCGAAGCATGGGATTTAGGGGTGAAACCGTTAACGTTGGGAAGACGTTGCTCACGATTGGTGGCGTGGGCGGCCAGTGGCATTAATAGGCAAATAGTTAGCCATGTCTTGAAAAATGGTCGCATTAGGCGTGGCTCTTATGGGTTTGCGCGCAACTTTATAACAGCTTTTTTTTCGATTCCGAGGCCGTTGGTCGATTCAATCGGCTGACAATGGAACCAAATAAGCGGCAAAAAGACGCAATTGTCCGACAGAAGTCCGGTGCTGTAAGGCTTTGACGGGAGACACGGTAACATTTGCCATACGTCGGCTACCTGTAAAAAAGTCACAAAGAATTCAAGAATATTTATCTATCGTGTGAATCGAGGTCTTCATGAACCGCTATCAGCTACCCCGTGTGAACGAAAAGGACACCCACAGCAAAATCATCGGTTACCTGCTGTGGATCTTCGGATTTACCGGCGCTCACCGCTTCTATTACGGCAAACCGGTCACCGGGACGATCTGGTTTTTCACCCTCGGCTTGTTGGGTATTGGCTGGCTGATCGACTTGTTTCTGATCCCGGCGATGGATCGCGAGGCGGATCTGCGTTTTGCTGCCGGGCCGATCGAGTACAACGTGGCGTGGATTCTGCTGACGTTCCTGGGGGTGTTCGGCGTGCACCGGATGTACCAGGGCAAGTGGATCAGCGGGTTGCTGTATCTGCTGACCGGCGGGTTGTTCTTTGTCGGGGTGCTGTATGACTTCTGGACGCTGAATGATCAGGTATCCGTACGCAACGCCGAAGGCAGAGGCGCCTTCCAGTAAGCCATCGCTGGCAAGCCAGCTCCCACAGGTTTTTGCGCTAACCCAAAGATAGCGCAAGACCTTGTGGGAGCTGGCTTGCCAGCGATTGGGGGCAACCCGGTATCAAGCCTGGTGGCTGATCCGCCCATCCACCAAGGTGTAGCGAACCACACCCGGCAACGTGTGGCCTACAAACGGGCAGTTCTCACCCTTCGACAACCAGTGTTCACCGGCGACTGTCGAAGCCTTCGGATCGAACAGCACGATGTCCGCCGCACCGCCCACCGTCAGTTTGCCCGCCGGCAGGCGCAGCGCGTCCGCAGGGCCAGCGCTCAGGCGCGCGAGCAGGGTCGGCAGATCCAGCAAACCATCCTCGACCAGGGTCATCGCCAGCGGCAGCAGCAGCTCGACGCTGCTGATGCCCGGCTCGGTTGCGCCGAACGGCGCCAGTTTGGCGTCGCGTTCGTGGGGCTGGTGATGGCTGGAGATTGCCGACACCACACCCGATTTCACAGCCTCACGCAGGCCGTCGCGGTCTGCGCGGGTGCGCAGCGGCGGTTGCACGTGATAAAGACTGCTGAAGTCGATCAGCGCTTCATCGGTGAGGATCAACTGGTACAGCGCGACATCCGCCGTGACCTTCAAGCCACGGGCCTGAGCCTGGGCGATCAGGGCCACACCGCGAGCGCTGGTCAGTTGGCTGAAGTGCGCACGCACGCCGGTCTGCTCGACCAGCAACAGATCGCGGGCCAGGGCCACGGTTTCCGCCGTTTCCGGAATGCCCGGCAGACCAAGGAAGCTGGCGACCGCGCCTTCGTGGGCCAGGCCGCCATCCGCCAGATCGTGATCCTGCGAGTTGAAAATCACCGTCAGATCGAAGGTGGCCGCGTATTCCAGTGCCCGGCACAGGGTGCGGGTGTTGCGGAAACTCTCCAGACCGTTGCCGAACGCGACGCAACCGGCGTCACGCAGCGCCACCAGCTCGGCAAGCTGTTCGCCGTCCAGGCCTTTGCTCAGCGCGCCAATCGGGAACACTTTGGTGTTGCCGGCTTCGCGAGCACGGTCGAGGATCAGTTCGGCCACTGCCGAGGTGTCGAGCACCGGTTTGGTCTTCGGCGGGCAGCACAGGCTGGTCACGCCACCTGCCGCCGCTGCGCGGGTTTCGCTGGCAATGCTGCCTTTGCGGCTGTAGCCCGGCTCGCGCAGGGCGACGTTCAGGTCGACCAGCCCGGGCGCGGCGACCAGGCCCTGGGCGTCGATGGTTTCGACGGCAGTGAAACCGGCCGGCGCGGCGCCGAGGGCGACGATCTTGCAGGCTTCAACGTGGATATCGGTGATTTGATCCAGGCCGCTGCTTGGATCGATGACGCGGGCGCCGAGAATGCTGAGCTTCACTGGGCGTTCTCCTGCTCGAATTGACGTTGCGCTGTTTGCCCGCTCATGGCCATCGACAGCACGGCCATGCGGATGGCGATGCCGTAGGTGACTTGATTGAGGATCACCGAGTGCGGGCCGTCGGCCACCGCCGATTCGATCTCTACACCACGGTTGATCGGCCCCGGGTGCATGACGATGCAATCGGGTTTGGCCCCGGCCAGACGCGCGGTGGTCAGGCCGAACAGGCGGTAGAACTCGCCTTCGCTCGGCAGCAGGCCGCCGGTCATGCGCTCACGCTGCAGGCGCAGCATGATCACCACGTCGACGTCCTTCAGGCCTTCGTTCATGTCGGTGTAAACCTTCACGCCGTACTGCTCGATGCCGATCGGCAGCAGGGTCTTCGGCGCGATCACGCGGATGTCCGGGCAGCCGAGGGTTTTCAGCGCGAGCATGTTCGAGCGTGCCACCCGCGAGTGCAGGATGTCGCCGACGATCGCCACCGAGAGGTTTTCGAAACCGCCCTTGTGCCGACGGATGGTGAGCATGTCGAGCATGCCCTGGGTCGGGTGGGCGTGACGGCCGTCGCCGCCGTTGATGATCGCCACCTGTGGGCAGACATGCTCGGCGATGAAGTGTGCCGCACCGGAATCGCCGTGGCGCACGACGAACATGTCGGCGGCCATGGCTTCGAGGTTGCGCAGGGTGTCGAGCAGGGTTTCACCTTTGCTGGCCGACGAGGTCGACACGTTCAGGGTGATCACGTCTGCCGACAGCCGCTGGGCCGCCAGTTCGAAGGTGGTGCGGGTGCGCGTGGAGTTTTCGAAGAACACGTTGCACACGGTCTTGCCGCGCAGCAACGGGACCTTCTTCACCGCCCGGGCCCCGACTTCGAGGAACGAGTCGGCAGTGTCGAGGATTTCCGTCAGCAACTCGCGGCGCAGGCCGTCGAGCGAGAGGAAGTGGCGCAGCTGGCCCTGATCATTGAGCTGCAGCGGGCGCTTGGTATCTAGAGGCGTCATCGCGAAGGGGACTCTCAATAGGGCGGATTAAGGGTTCAGGTCTTGCAGTTCGAGCGTCAGCGGCTCGGGGCCGGACAGCTTGACCCGCTCGTGAGCGGCCAGCGACAGGGTCGCGCCGACCACGTTCGGGCGGATCGGCAGCTCGCCGGCGTCCAGGTCGAGCAGGCAGACCAGGGTCACGCTGGCCGGGCGGCCATAGTCGAACAGTTCGTTCATCGCGGCGCGGATGGTGCGGCCGCTCATCAGCACGTCGTCGATCAGCACCAGGTGCTGGCCTTCGATCTCGAAGGGCAGGGCCGAGGGGCGCACTTGCGGGTGCAGGCCGTTCTGGCTGAAGTCGTCGCGGTAGAAGGAAACATCCAGCGTGCCCAGTGGCGCATCGCTGCCCAATTCCTTGAGCAGGGCCTGCGCGACCCAGATACCGCCGGTGCGGATGCCGATGTAACGCGGTTCGCTGATCTCACGCTGGGCAAGGTGCGCCTTGAGGCGGGTCGCCATCTGGCTGATCAGATCGGCGGGATTTGGCAGGCTCATGGTTGCTCCTTCTTGGGGTCGAGCCGGGTCCTTGGACGCGGCTCGGGTCGTAGCTCAAAAGAAAAGCGCCGAAGCGCTTGTCAGGATTCAAACAATGCAGTGTTTTCATCGAGCCAGCCCTGCAACAGCAGAGCGGCGGCGATGGCGTCCACCGGGTTGTCGCGGTAACTGCCTTTCTGCCCGCCACGTACCAGTCGCTCGCCTTTGGCCTCAAAGGTGGTCAGGCGTTCGTCGTGGGTATAGAAGGGCACATTGAAGCGGCCGTTGAGACGTCGGGCGAATTTCTCGGCGCGCAGGCACATTTCGCTGGGCGTGCCGTCCATGTTCAGCGGCAGGCCAACCACCACGGCGTCGGGTTTCCACTCTTTGAACAGCGCTTCGACCTGGTTCCAGTCCGGAACGCCGTTCTGCGCTTTCAGGGTGCACAGCTCGCGGGCCTGGCCGGTAATCACCTGGCCGACTGCAACGCCGATCTGTTTGGTGCCGTAGTCGAAGCCGAGAATCAGACGCAGGGCCATCAGGCGTGGCCTGCCTGGCTGGTCAGCAGACTGAGGTTGATCCCCAGGTGCCGTGCCGCCGCTTCCAGACGCAGTTCGCTGCTGGTGTTGAACAGGATGTCGGCATCGTACGGGCAGGTCAGCCAGGCGTTGTCGGCCAGTTCGGCCTCCAGTTGCCCGGCTTCCCAGCCCGCGTAACCGAGGGCGATCAGGCTTTTCGCCGGGCCTGCACCGTCCGCGATGGCAAACAGCACGTCCTGGGAAGTGGAGAGCGCCAGATCGCCGTCCAGTTGCGCGGTGGCCTGGAACATCTGGCCGGCCGGGTGCAGGACAAAACCACGATCAGTCTGCACCGGGCCGCCGATGAAAATCGGTACGTGCTGGCAGAGTGCTGGCGGCTCGATGTCCGGACGCAGTTGCTCGAGGATGTCAGCCAGATTCAGCTCTTGCGGTCGATTGACCACCAGCCCCATGGCGCCATTGGCCGTGTGCTCGACGATGTAGGTCAAGGTGTGGGCAAAGTTCGGGTCGGCCATGTGTGGCATGGCGATCAGGAAGTGATGCTTGAGGTAGCTGGGGCTGACGTTTTTCATGAGCGATAGTGTGGCGTTCGGGGGGCGAACTGACAAGCTGGAGATGCTGACAACAACACAGACCCCTTGTCGGAACATGGCATTTGTGGCGAGGGGATTTATCCCCGTTGAGGCGCGAAGCGGCCCTGAATCCATTGATACGGTCTGCCTGACACTCCGTGAATGATGGTTTTGCGACTGCTGCGCAGCCGAACGGGGATAAATCCCCTCGCCACAATGAATCTCATCGCTACAGGAATATTCAGTTGCTCGAGAGTTTGTCGCCCCGGGCGAATTTCCAGGTGCGGATGATTTCCAGTCGGTCGATATCCGACAGATCACCGGTAAACGGTGCAAACGGTGCGGCCAGCCGGACGATGCGCTGGGCCGCCTGATCCAGCAATGGCTGGCCGGAGGATTCGAGCACCAGCACTTCATACAGCGAGCCGTCGCGGTTGATCGAGACCATCAGGCGCAGGTTGCCGTAGATCTGCTTGCGCCGGGCTTCTTCCGGGTAATTGAGGTTGCCGATCCGCTCGACCTTCTTGCGCCAGTCATCCTTGTACCAGGCGCCCTTGTCGCGCATGGTCGAGGCGGCGCTCAAACGGTGAATGCGCGGGCGTTTGGCGTACAGCTGTTGTTCCTTGGCCAGTTCCGCTTCGAGGCTGGCGATGTCGCTGGACAGCTGCGAGCTATCGAACGTCGGTGCGTCGACCGCCGGTTTGGTCTCGGTCTTGGTTTCTTCTTTCTTGGTCGGCGCCTTTTGCTGTTTCGGCGCGACCGTGGTCACGGCAGCCTTGGGCGCGGCTTCACGGACTTCCGGCTTGGCGGCCGGAGGCGGGGTGACTTTCTTGACCTGATTGTCCTGGAACGGCGCGATCTCGGTGGTCTTGGGGATCGCCTTTTTGTCGAGGGTGCCGCTGCCTTCCTGGTTTTCCTGGGCGAGGAAATCGGCCTTCTTCGGCTTGGTGTCGCTCTTGAAGGTGGCGAGGGTGATTTCCAGGGTTTTGCTGATTTGCTTGGGCTCGACCATGGTGAAGCCGACGCCGAGCAGCAGCGCCAAATGAATCAGCGCTGCGAGAAACAGGGTAAATCCGAGGCGATCGGCCGGGCGCACGCCACGGTGGGCGAGTTCTGCGGGCAGATCGGACGGGAGGGTCATGACAGAAAAACCAACATCGCGTTTTTACGGGCTCGGCATGATAACGCAATGTTGGTTTTTAGCTGCAAGCTTCAAGCGGCAAGCGACAAGCTGCTCGCCGCTGGCTTCAAGCTTGCTGTTTGCGGCTCGAGGCTTGCAGCTGCTTTTCGATCGCATCCATCAGCATGCCGCCGATGTCGGTACCGAAAGCGTTGTCGATTTCGCGGATGCAGGTCGGGCTGGTGACGTTGATTTCGGTCAGGTGCTCGCCAATCACGTCCAGACCGACGAACAGCAGGCCTTTCTCGCGCAGGGTCGGGCCGACTTGCGCGGCGATCCAGCGATCCTTGTCGGTCAGCGGCCGCGCTTCACCACGACCACCGGCGGCGAGGTTGCCACGGGTTTCGCCCTGGGCCGGAATCCGCGCCAGGCAGTAATCCACCGGCTCGCCGTCGATCATCAGGATGCGCTTGTCGCCATCGACGATGGCCGGCAGGTAACCCTGAATCATGATCTGCTGCTTGCCGTGCAGCGTCAGGGTTTCGAGGATCACCGACAGGTTCGGGTGACCGGCGGTGTGACGGAAGATCGACGAACCGCCCATGCCATCCAGCGGCTTGAGGATCACGTCACCGTGGTGATCGGCGAATTCGCGCAGCACGTCCGGGCGACGGCTGACGATGGTCGGCGGCGTGCACTGCGGGAACAGCGTGGCGAACAGCTTTTCATTGCAGTCGCGCAGGCTTTGCGGCTTGTTCACCACCAGCACGCCCGCCGTTTCGGCCTGTTCGAGCAGGTAGGTGGAGTAGACGAATTCCATGTCGAACGGCGGATCCTTGCGCATCAGGATCACGTCCAGGTCGCTCAGCAGGTTGTCCTGCTCGGCGTCCAGTTCGAACCATTTTTCCGGGTTGGCGAAGACTTTCAGCGGCTTCATGCGCGCCCGCGCCTGGCCTTCGGCCTGATACAGGTCGCGCTGCTCCATGTAGAACAGTTCCCAGCCACGTTTTTGCGCGGCCAGCAGCATGGCCAGCGAGCTATCCTTTTTATAGGAGATGCTGGCGATAGGGTCCATGACAATCCCGACGCGAACGCTCATTGGGTTTTCCTCGAAAATTGGCTACCGGATCGGTATTGAAAAAGTGCCGCCAGAGTGGCTCCGGGCGGGTTTTCGGTCAAGGAAAAACCCGTCGATAGATTGCATCTGGAGACTGTGCTAAAAAGGCTGGCATGCAGCGCTGGCCCTTGAACATCAAGGGTTTCCAGCCATCACTGATAGCAAAACGGACAATTTGATTCGCAAAGGCGACGGTAGAGCCCTCTTATGGAACAGCAGTCCAGCGCCTTGAAGGTCATGGTGATCGACGACTCGAAAACGATTCGTCGCACCGCCGAAACATTGTTGAAAAATGTGGGTTGCGAAGTGATCACGGCGATTGATGGTTTCGACGCGCTGGCGAAAATCGCGGACAACCATCCCGGAATCATTTTTGTCGACATCATGATGCCGCGTCTGGATGGTTATCAGACCTGCGCTTTAATCAAGAACAACAGCGCATTCAAGGCCACGCCGGTGATCATGCTGTCGTCGCGCGACGGCCTGTTCGACAAGGCCAAGGGGCGGATTGTCGGTTCCGATCAATTTTTGACCAAGCCTTTCAGCAAGGAAGAACTGCTTAACGCGATTCAGGCCCATGTTCCGGGCTTCGCCGCCGTTTTGCCGCAGTAAGACACGTACAGTGATGCTCGGCCAGCGGGCCGGGCGTCAACAAGAAAAATGGGGAAAACCATGGCACGTATCCTGATCGTCGATGATTCGCCGACTGAAATGTACAAACTGACCGGCATGCTCGAAAAGCACGGCCACGAAGTACTGAAAGCCGAAAACGGCGCCGACGGTGTCGCGCTGGCCCGTCAGGAAAAACCCGATGCAGTGCTGATGGACATCGTCATGCCCGGCCTCAACGGTTTTCAGGCGACCCGGCAATTGACCAAGGACCCGGACACCGGCCACATCCCGGTGATCATCATCACCACCAAGGATCAGGAAACCGACAAGGTCTGGGGCACCCGTCAGGGCGCCAAGGATTACCTGACCAAACCGGTCGACGAAGACACCCTGATCAAGACCCTGAACAACGTGCTCAAAGGCTGATCGCGCAACCATGAGCGAATCGCTGACCGCGTTCGAACTGCTCTGGCAAATCGACCAGCGCTGCCGCTTGCTGGCGGCGGACTTGCCGTCGCAGGCCGCGCGCCAGGATCGCTGGAGCGGTATCGGCTTTCGCCTTGGCGAGCATTGGTATGTGGCGCCGATGGGCGAAGTCAGCGAAGTGCTGCACGAGCCGCGCTTCACTCAATTGCCCGGGGTCAAGCCGTGGGTCAAAGGGGTGGCTAACCTGCGTGGGCGCTTGCTGCCGATCATGGACCTGTGCGGTTTTTTCGGGCACGAGCTGTCGCCATTGCGTAAACAGCGGCGGGTATTGGTGGTCGAGCATGGCGATGTGTTTGCCGGGCTGATGGTCGATGAAGTCATCGGCCTGCAGCATTTCGAGCAGGACAGCTTCGAACCGATTTCGATCAGCAAGCGCCAGGGTTCCAAGGCCGAGTTCGTCAAAGGCTATTTCCGGCGCGAACAGAACTGGCGGGTGTTCAGCCTGTTTGCCCTGGCTAAATCCCCGGTATTCATGAGCGTCGCAATTTAGTCGAAACAACAGAGAACCCATGTGGGAATGGGCCATGTAATGGTGTGATTCTGTGGCAAGGGAAACCTGTGGCGAGGGGATTTATCCCCGATGGGTGGCGAAGCCGACCCAAAGGCTGCATTCGAGATGTATTTGATACAGCTCGAATCTTGGGGCCGCTGCGCGACCCATCGGGGATAAATCCCCTCGCCACAAAAGCTCCACTTCACAAGGCTAGCTTCTACAGGTGCTTCGGTGAGTTTCAAATTAGGCGAGGACCGATGACAAAAGCAAAAACAGACAAGTCGGCGGAAGGATCGCGCAGTCGCTCGCAGATCATCGTGCTGTTCATCGCACTGATCGTGTTCATCATGCTGCTGTTCGCCAACTTCGCGTACCTCAACACCCAGGCCAACTACGACAAACAGTACATCGGCCACGCCGGTGAACTGCGCGTGCTGTCGCAACGCATCGCCAAGAACGCCACTGAAGCCGCCGCCGGCAAGGCTGCCGCGTTCAAGTTGCTGAGCGATGCGCGCAACGATTTCGCCCAGCGCTGGGGTTACCTGAAGAAAGGCGACCCGGCCACCGGCCTGCCACCGGCCCCGGCCACCGTGCGCCCGGAAATGCGCGCCGTGCAGCTGGATTGGGAACGCCTGCTGAAAAACACCGACGCGATTCTCTCCAGCGAGCAGACCGTGCTGTCGCTGCATCAGGTCGCCGCGACGCTGGCCGAAACCGTGCCGCAGTTGCAGATCGAATACGAAAAAGTCGTCGAGATCCTCCTGCAACGCGGCGCTCCGGCGGCGCAAGTGGCGATGGCCCAGCGCCAATCGCTGCTCGCTGAACGGATCCTCGGCGCGGTCAACACCGTACTGGCCGGCGACGAAAACTCGCAGCAGGCCGCCGACGCCTTTGGTCGCGACGCCACCCGTTTTGGCCAGGTGCTCAACGGCATGCTGCAAGGCAACCCGGCACTGAAAATCAGCCAGGTCGAAGACCGCGATGCCCGCGCACGCCTGAGTGAGATTTCCGAGCTGTTCCAGTTCGTCTCCGGCTCGGTGGATGAAATCCTCGAAACCTCGCCGGAGCTGTTCAAGGTTCGCGAATCGGCGAGCAATATCTTCAGCCTCTCGCAAACCCTGCTCGACGAAGCCTCGCACCTGGCCACTCGCTTCGAAAACCTTGCCGGCGGGCGCAACACCGACACCATCGGTGGCTACGTCCTCGGTTTGCTGGCACTGGCCTCGATCATCCTCATCGGTCTGGTGATGGTCCGCGAGACCAACCGCCAGTTGCGCGAGACCGCCGAGAAGAATGAGCGCAACCAGAACGCGATCATGCGCCTGCTCGACGAAATCGAAGACCTCGCCGATGGCGACCTCACCGTGACCGCCTCGGTGACCGAAGACTTCACCGGCACCATCGCTGACTCGATCAACTATTCGGTCGACCAATTGCGTGACCTGGTGGCAACCATCAACCTCACCGCCGGCCAGGTCGCCGCCGCCGTGCAGGAAACCCAGGCCACCGCGATGCACCTGGCCCAGGCCTCGGAACATCAGGCGCAGCAGATTTCCGAAGCCTCGACCGCGATCAGCGACATGGCCGAGTCGATTGATCAGGTGTCGGCCAACGCTGCCGAGTCCTCGGCCGTGGCCGAGCGCTCGGTGGAAATCGCCAACAAGGGCAACGAGGTGGTGCACAACACCATCCACGGCATGGACAACATCCGCGAACAGATTCAGGACACCGCCAAGCGCATCAAGCGCCTCGGCGAGTCGTCGCAGGAGATCGGCGACATCGTCAGCCTGATCGACGACATTGCCGATCAGACCAACATCCTCGCGCTCAACGCGGCGATTCAGGCGTCGCTGGCCGGGGATGCCGGGCGTGGTTTCGCCGTGGTCGCCGATGAGGTGCAGCGCCTGGCCGAGCGCTCGTCTGCTGCCACCCGGCAGATCGAAACCCTGGTGCGGGCGATCCAGACCGACACCAACGAAGCGGTGATCTCCATGGAGCAGACCACCACCGAGGTGGTGCGCGGCGCGCGTCTGGCGCAGGATGCCGGGGTGGCCCTGGAAGAAATCGAAGGCGTATCGAAGACCCTCGCGGCGCTGATCCAGAGCATTTCCAACGCGGCGCAGCAGCAGACTTCGTCGGCCGGGCAGATTTCATTGACGATGAACGTGATCCAGCAGATCACCTCGCAGACTTCGTCCGGCTCCACCGCCACCGCCGAGAGCATCGGCAACCTGGCGAAAATGGCCAGCCAGCTGCGCCGTTCGGTATCCGGTTTCACCTTGCCGTCGGCGTCCGCGACGGACAAGGCGTGAGTGGAGTGGTTATGGGTGACCGGCACGACTATGTGGCCCTCGAATGGGTCAAGGGCGAAATTGCCGAAACGCTGAAACAGGCGCATCAGGCAATTGAAGCCGTGCTTGAGGATCCGCAGGCCTTTCCCGGGCTGGACGAGTGCCTGGATTACATCCATCAGGTCCACGGCAGTCTGCAGATGGTCGAGTTCTACGGCGCAGCCTTGCTCGCCGAAGAGATGGAACATCTGATCGAAGCCTTGCAGCACGAGCGCGTCAGCCACCGCGACGAAGCCCTGCACCTGCTGCTGCAAGCCCTTGGGCAATTGCCGATCTACCTCGACCGCGTGCAGGGCGCCCGCCGCGATTTGCCGCTGGTGGTGCTGCCGCTGATCAACGACCTGCGCAGCGCCCGCGGCGAAAGCCTGCTCTCGGAAACCAGCCTGTTCAGCCCGCAACTGCCGCAGCTGCCACCCCTCAGCGCGCAAGCGCTGGCGCTGCTGGAGCCGGCAGAACTGCCGAATGTGCTGCGCAAGTTGCGCCAGATGCTGCAAATGGCCTTGGTCGGTCTGCTGCGCGAGCAGAATGACCAGACGCATCTGGAGTACCTGGCGAAAGTCTTCCAGCGTCTCGAAGCCATGAGCGGCGATGCGCCATTGAGCCCGTTGTGGCAAGTGGCCTCGGCGCTGGTCGAAGGCATGCGCGAAGGCGCGATCGCCAACAGCCCGGCGCTGCGCAGCCTGTTCAAGGACGCCGACAAGGAACTCAAGCGCCTGCTCGAGCAGGGCATGCGCGGCCTCAACCAGCCGCCCCCTGCGGAGCTGCTCAAAAGCCTGCTGTTCTATATTGCCAAAGCCGAACATCCCACCGGGCAGATGCTGACCATGAAAGATCGCTACTCCCTGGACGACGCGTTGCCCGACAGCGCGATGGTCGACGAAGAACGTGCGCGCCTGGCCGGCCCCGACCGCGATGCGATGCGCTCGGTGCTGGCGGCGCTGTGCGAAGAGCTGGTGCGGGTCAAGGAGCGCCTCGACCTGTTCGTGCGCAGCGACCGTCAGCACACCTCTGATCTGGACAGCCTGCTGGCGCCGCTGCGGCAGATTGCCGACACCCTGGCGGTGCTCGGTTTTGGCCAGCCGCGCAAGGTCATCATTGATCAACTGGCGGTGGTCCTCAGCCTCGCCCAGGGCCAGCGCGAACCGAACGACGCCACGCTGATGGACGTCGCCGGCGCGCTGCTCTACGTCGAGGCGAATCTGGCCGGGATGGTCGGCACCGTGGAAACGGAAAGCCCCGAAGAGGCGCGCCTGCCGACCACCGACCTGACGCAGATCCACCAGATCGTGATCAAGGAAGCGCGCATCTGCCTGCAACAGGCCAAGGACATGATCGTCGACTACATCGACGCCGACTGGGATCGCCAGCACCTGCAAGCGTTGCCGGAACTGCTGACCCAGGTGCGCGGCGCGCTGGCGATGATTCCGCTGAGCCGGGCGGCCAGTCTGGTCGAGGCCTGCAATGGCTTTATCCGCGAGCATTTACTGCTTGATCCCCACGAGCCGGGCTGGCAGCAACTGGACAACCTCGCCGACGTGATCACCAGCCTCGAGTACTACCTCGAACGTTTAAGCGACGACCCGCAGGCCGCGAGCGAACAACTGCTGGATGTCGCGCAGAAGAGCTTGGCCAGCCTGGGCTACTTTCCTGACGAAGAGCCCGGCGCACAGCAGGTGCCAGTGCTCGATGACGTGCTCAGCCCCAGCGAAGCGTTGGTGATGCAGGACCTGCAAGTGCTGGACGACCCCGATATCGTGCAGTCGCTGGCCGAGGTGCTGGCCAGCCCGGTGTCGGCGGTCAACCCGCCGGCCCTGACCACCCCCGGCAGCCTGATGCCGCCACCGGCTGACGAAGAACCGGTCGACGACGAGCTGCGCGAAGTGTTCCTCGAGGAGACCGCCGAAGTCCTCGAAGTCCTCCACGAATACCTGCCGCGCTGGTCGGCCAATCCGCAAGACCATGCGGCCCTGACTGAACTGCGCCGGGCCTTCCACACCCTCAAGGGCAGCGGGCGCATGGTCCGTGCGCTGGTGCTGGGTGAACTGGCCTGGGCGGTGGAGAACCTGCTCAACCGTGTGCTGGAACAAAGCGTCGAGCCCGGTGCGGTGGTGCCGCAACTGCTCACCGACACGGTGTTGTTGCTCCCGGAATTGATCAGTGAATTCGCCACTCACCGGCAGCGTCAACGCAGCGACGTCGATCAGCTCGCCGCCCGCGCCCATGCGCTGGCCAAGGGGGACGAACCGCTGGCCGCTGAAGACGTGAATGATGTCGCGGCCCTTGATCCGCTGTTGTTGGAAATCTTCCGCAACGAGGCGGAAACCCATCTGGCCAGTCTCAACCGTTACCTCGATCAGGCCGCCGAACATGTACCGCTGCCGGCCAGCGATGAACTGCAGCGCGCCTTGCATACGCTCAAGGGCAGCGCGTCGATGGCCGGGGTGTTGCCGATTGCCGAACTGGCCGCGCCGCTGGATCAACTGGCCCGCGAGTTCAAGGCGCATCAGTTGCCGCTCGATCTCGATGAAGTGGAATTGCTGCTTGAGGCCGAAGGTTTGTTCCGCGTCGGTCTGCGCCAGCTCAAGCACGATCCGCTGGCGCCGATCGTCGGTGCACAGTCGTTGATCAAGCGCATTGAAACGCTGCTCGGCGAGCGTCTGGAAGCGATCCTCCAGACGCCGAACACCAGCCTGCGGATCAAGCGCGATCCGCAATTGATCAACAACTTCCTCGCCCAGGGCATGGACATCCTGCTCGACGCCGAAAACCTCTTGCAGCGCTGGCAACAACATCCCGGCGAGCGCCAGGAACTCAGTGCCTTGCTGGATGAACTGACCACCCTTGGCGAAGGCGCGCATTTGGCGGATTTGCTGCCGGTGGATGTGTTGTGCGAAGCCTTGCTCGACCTCTATGGCGCGGTGGAAGAAAGCAGCCTGGCGGTCAGCGAGCGGTTTTTTGAAGAAGCGCAGAACGCCCACGAAGCGCTGATCAACATGCTCGACGAATTGGCCGCCGGCCAGGAAGTCACGCCGCAGCCTGCGCGCATTCGCGCCCTGCACGAGCTGCTCGACGAGAGCCTTGACCCGTCGTCGATGGGCCTGATCCGCAGCGATGGCAGCCGTACCCTGAGCATTCGTGAACTGGGCAGCGCCACCGCAGAGTTGCAGCAGTCGGCGAGGTCGTTCGAGGGCGACGACGAGATCGTCGAGATCTTCCTCGAAGAGGCCGTCGACATTCTCGACAGCGCCGGACAAGCCTTGCACCGCTGGCTCAACGACCCGGACAACGCCGCACCGCTGTCCTCATTGCAGCGCGACCTGCACACCCTCAAGGGCGGCGCGCGCATGGCCGAAGTGGCGGCCATCGCAGATCTGGCCCAGGAGCTGGAAAGTCTTTACGAAGGACTGGTGGATCGCCGCTACAGCCACAGCGACGCTTTGGGCCAGTTACTGCTCAAGAGCCACGCGCAGTTGGCGTTGCTGCTTGACCAGTTGCAAAACCATCAGCCGCTGAGCCCGGCGCAGGAACTGATCGGCGCGATTCGCGAGCTGCGTCAGGGGCAACCGCTGGGCGAAGCGCCGTTACCGACGGCCGATCATGACAGCGCCGCACACGATCCGGAGCTGCTGGAAATCTTCCTCGAAGAAGGTTTCGACATCATTGAAAACTCTGGCGCGGCGTTGCTGCGCTGGCAGGCCGAACCGGGCAATCGCCAGGAAGTGGAAACCCTGCTGCGCGATCTGCACACCCTCAAGGGCGGTGCACGGATGGTCGAGATCGGTCCGATCGGCGACCTCGCCCATGAGCTGGAATACCTTTACGAAAGCCTTTCCACCGGGGCGTTGCAGCCGTCGGCGGAACTGTTCGCACTGGTCCAGCGCGGGCATGACCGCCTGGCGCAAATGCTCGATGGGGTGCGCGCCGGGCAACCGTGCCCGCCGGCCGATCGGCTGATCAGCGCGATCCAGAATTTCAGTCATCCGGCGACGGTGGAAACCCCGCCGGTATTGCCGCTGCCCGCCAAGACCGAGCCGGCGCCACCGGCTGCCGATGCCGGTGCGGACATGGTCAAGGTCTCCGCCGACCTGCTCGACGAGTTGGTCAATCTGGCCGGGGAAACCTCGATTTTCCGTGGGCGTATCGAGCAACAGGTCAGTGATGCGCAAACCGCACTGAACGAGATGGAAACCACCATCGAGCGCATACGCGATCAATTGCGCCGGCTCGACACCGAAACCCAGGGACGGATTCTCAGCCGTCAGCAAGTCGATGCCGACCATCTCGGTTACGAAGAATTCGACCCGCTGGAAATGGATCGCCACTCGCAGTTGCAGCAACTGTCGCGGGCGCTGTTCGAATCCGCTTCCGACCTGCTCGACCTCAAGGAAACCCTCGACCGCCGCAACCACGACGCCGAGAACCTGTTGCTGCAACAGGGGCGGATCAACACCGAATTGCAGGAAGGCCTGATGCGCACGCGCATGGTGCCGTTCGAACGCATGCTGCCGCGCCTCAAACGCATCGTGCGGCAGGTCGCCGAAGAGCTGAACAAGGACGTCGCGTTCATCATCGACAACGCCGAAGGCGAGATGGACCGCAACGTGCTGGAACGCATGGCCGCGCCGCTGGAGCACATGCTGCGCAACGCCGTCGATCACGGTCTGGAGTCTGCCGAAGTGCGGCTGGCGGCGGGCAAACCGGCACAGGGTACGATCAGCCTGGACTTGTCCCGTGAAGGCGGCGACATCGTTTTCGATATCCGCGACGACGGCGCCGGGGTGCCGCTGGAAGCGGTGCGGCGCAAGGCGATCAAGCGCGGTTTGCTGGCGCCGGATGCCGAAATCAGCGACCGCGATGTATTGCAGTTCATCCTCCAGCCGGGTTTCTCCACCGCTGAAAAGATCACGCAGATTTCCGGGCGCGGCGTCGGCATGGACGTGGTCCACGAAGAGGTGCGTCAGCTCGGCGGCACCATGAGCATCGACTCGGTGCCGGGGCAGGGCGTGCATTTCCGCATTCGCCTGCCGTTCACCGTGTCGGTCAACCGCGCGCTGATGGTGCAGTGCGGCGAGGATCAATATGCGATTCCGCTGAACACCATCGAAGGCATCGTCCGCGTCCTGCCGAATGATCTGGAAGGGCACTTCCGTAACGACCCGCCGAGCTACCACTACGGCGGCCAACGTTATGAGTTGTGCTATCTGGGCGAACTGCTGAAAACTGCGCCACGCCCGAAACTGCTCGGCCAGAGCCTGCCATTGCCGGTGCTGCTGGTGCAGTGCAACGACCGGCACATCGCGGTGCAGGTCGACGCGATGGCCGGTACCCGCGAGATCGTGGTCAAGAGCCTCGGTCCGCAGTTCGGCGCGGTGCAGGGCGTGTCCGGGGCGACGATTCTCGGCGATGGCCGGGTGGTGCTGATTCTCGATTTGCTGGCGCCGATCCGCGCGATGCAGGCGCGGGTTGCGCAGCGTCCGGCCCATGCGGACATCGACAGCGAGCCGCAAAAGCCGCTGCTGGTGCTGGTGGTCGACGACTCGGTGACCGTGCGCAAAGTCACCAGCCGTTTGCTCGAACGTCACGGCATGAATGTGCTGACCGCCAAGGACGGGGTCGACGCCATGCTGCTGCTCGAAGAACACATGCCCGACCTGATGCTGCTCGACATCGAAATGCCGCGCATGGACGGTTTCGAAGTCGCCACCCAGGTGCGCCACGACGAACGCCTGCAACACCTGCCGATCATCATGATTACCTCGCGCACCGGGCAGAAACACCGCGACCGCGCGATGGCCATCGGCGTCAACGACTACCTCGGCAAGCCGTACCAGGAATCGGTGCTGCTCGAAAGCATTGCCCACTGGAGCAAGAAACATGCATGAGCGCCGCCACAACGCGCGCACCAGCCAACTCACCGGCCTGCTGCTGCCACTGGCCGACCGCAACCTGATCCTGCCCAACGTCGCCGTGGCCGAGCTGATTGACTATCAGGCCAGCGCCTTCGACCTGGATACGCCGCCGTGGTATCTCGGCAAGGTTACGTGGCGTGAGCGGCAGATTCCGCTGCTGAGTTTTGAATCGGCGTGCGGGCAGAAAATCGTCATTGGCGAGCGGGCGCGGATCGTGATTTTGAATGCGCTGGGCGGGTTGCCGGAGCTGAAGTTCATTGCGCTGCTGGTGCAGGGGATTCCGCGTTCGTACAAGCTCGACAGTCAGTTGAGTTATGTCGATGTGCCGTTGTGTGCGCTGGAACAGGCAGCGGTGCAGGTCGGGGACCAGGTGGCGAAGGTGCCGGATTTGTTGGGGCTGGAGCAGTTGTTGGTGGAGGCTGGGCTCGTTCACTGATCCAAGGTTTGCGGTGACCAGACTGGACTCTTCGCGAGCAAGCTCGCTCCCACAGTAGGTTTATGTCGTACACAAGATCTGCGTTCTCTGAAGATCTCCTGTGGGAGCGAGCTTGCTCGCGAAAGCGCCAGTCGCCACACCTCAATCCGACAGACAAATCCTCAATCTCTGTGAGCAATAAACACCCTTCAGCGCAGTTGTTTAAAGACACCCGGTGTTACGGCTCACTGGCCTACAAATCCTTGCGCCGCTGCCTACGCATGCACCAGAATCCGCCGGCTTGTGCGCCTTGGGCAGGCTGCGTAACTTGATTCCGTCACTGATTCCCAGTGATCGGGTTTAGCAGCCCGGCTAGTTGTCCGGTCGTACGAGTCTCATCCAGTCAGGCATTCGCCTGCGCTTGATGGTGGCTGTGCGCATGGCACCTTCGGGTGCGCCGGGTTGGGGTTTGACCGGTCTGCTAACTTGCGCATAGCCGCCACCCTACCGTTTAGCAGCGGGATGGTGAGGCCTGATAGAGGTTCATCCCCATGTTCAAAGTAACGCCTAACCCGCCGTCCACCGACCCGGCATCCCCCTACGAATCCCCTGCTCAATAACCACGCAGCAATGGTGGAAGGTACGCACCGCAAGACTGTGCAGGGCATTGCGCAGGTGGTGATGGTGGCGGAGATGGCGGTGAATCGGGTGTTGGATAAGTTGGTGCCGACGGAATAGCGAAAAAGCCCGACCCTCACCCCAGCCCTCTCCCGGAGGGAGAGGGGGCCGACCGCAGGATGCTCACAAGTTACGCCGACATGAAAATACTGCTGTGAATCCATAATCGACTCGGTGGGGCAGGTCGGTGTATGGCGCAAGACACTTCGGTAGGTCCCCTCTCCCTCCGGGAGAGGGCTAGGGTGAGGGCGCTCTTGATCATTACCCTGAGCGTAACGATTCACCACCGCGCTTGATTGATGCCCCCACCCCACACGCCTACCTTAGCTCCACGACAGCGAACCCCGTGGAGTGAGCATGACAACAACAATTTCCCCCGACTCGCGCTGGACGCGGCGGCGTGACGAGAAGCAGCGGCGTCTCGACAAGGTGCGCGGGCTGGCCGACGGTGTGGTGTTGCCCACCGACAAGATCGTCGCCGCGCTCGAAGCGCTGATCCATCCCGGCGACCGTGTGGTGCTGGAGGGCAACAACCAGAAGCAGGCGGATTTCCTTTCCCGTTCGCTGGCCAAGGCTGACCCGGAAAAGCTCCACGACCTGCACATGATCATGCCCAGCGTCGGTCGCTCCGAGCATCTGGACCTGTTCGAACGCGGCATCGCCCGCAAGCTCGACTTCTCCTTTGCCGGCACCCAGAGCCTGCGCATCAGCCAGTTGCTCGAAGACGGCCTGCTGGAAGTCGGCGCGATTCACACCTACATCGAACTCTATGCGCGGCTGGTGGTGGACCTGATTCCCAATGTCGTGCTCTCGGCCGGGTTCATGGCTGACCGCGCCGGCAACATCTACACCGGCCCGAGCACCGAAGACACCCCGGCACTGATCGAACCGGCCGCGTTCAGCGACGGCATCGTTATCGTCCAGGTCAATCAGTTGGTCGACGACGTCAGCGAACTGCCGCGCGTGGACATTCCCGCCTCATGGGTCGATTTTGTCGTAGTGGCCGACAAGCCGTTCTACATCGAACCGCTGTTTACCCGCGACCCACGGCACATCAAACCGGTGCACGTGTTGATGGCGATGATGGCGATCCGTGGCATCTACGAAAAACACAATGTGCAGTCGCTCAACCACGGCATCGGTTTCAACACCGCCGCCATTGAACTGATCCTGCCGACCTACGGCGAATCCCTCGGCCTCAAGGGCAAGATCTGCCGCAACTGGACGCTCAACCCGCACCCGACGCTGATCCCGGCGATCGAAAGTGGCTGGGTCGAAAGCGTGCATTGCTTCGGCACCGAACTGGGCATGGAAAACTACATTGCCGCACGGCCCGACGTGTTCTTCACCGGCCGCGACGGTTCGCTGCGTTCCAACCGGATGTTCTGCCAACTGGCCGGGCAGTACGCGGTGGATCTGTTTATCGGCGCGACCTTGCAGGTCGATGGCGACGGCCATTCCTCGACCGTGACCCGTGGTCGCCTCGCCGGTTTCGGCGGTGCGCCGAACATGGGCCACGATCCACGCGGCCGGCGTCACGGCACCCCGGCGTGGCTCGATATGCGCCACGACGATGCGCAGCAACCGATGCTCGAACGCGGCAAGAAACTCGTAGTGCAAATGGTTGAGACCTTCCAGGAGGGCGGCAAACCGACCTTTGTCGAAACCCTCGACGCCGTGGAGGTGGCGAAGAAAAGCGGGATGCCGCTGGCGCCGATCATGATTTACGGCGACGACGTCACCCACCTGCTCACCGAAGAGGGCATCGCCTACCTGTACAAGGCGCGCTCGCTGGAAGAGCGCCAAGCGATGATCGCAGCGGTGGCCGGCGTCACCGCCATCGGCCTGCGGCACAACCCGAAAGACACCGAACGCATGCGCCGCGAAGGCCTGATCGCCTTGCCCGAAGACCTCGGCATCCGCCGCACCGACGCCACCCGCGAACTGCTCGCAGCGAAAAGCGTGGCCGATCTGGTCGAGTGGTCCGGTGGCTTGTACAACCCGCCCGCCAAGTTCAGGAGCTGGTAATGCACGCATTTAACCTGCAAGCGAAACCGCTTTCTCTGACCGAACACTTGGCCGACCTGGCAGTGGACGCGCTGATCGACGAAGCCGATCTGTCGCCGAAACCGGCGCTGGTCGACCGTCGCGGCAATGGCGCGCACACCGATTTGCACTTGGGCCTGATGCACGCTTCGGCGTTGTCGTTGTGGCCGGCGTTCAAGGAAATGGCTGAAGCGGCGGTCGAGATCGGCGAAGTCGATTCAACGCTGCGCGAAGCGATTGGCCGCATCGGTCGCGAAGGCGAGCAAGCGATGCTTGCCACCACCAACGGTGTGAACACCCATCGCGGGGCGATCTGGGCCTTGGGCCTGATCGTCACAGCGGCTGCACTGGACGCGAAATCCAGCAGCGCCAATGCCGTCACCCTACGCGCCGCACGTCTGGCATTACTCGACGACCGCTACGCACCGCGCCCACTCAGCCACGGCGCCCAAGTCGCCCTGCGTTACGGTGCACGCGGCGCCCGTGAGGAAGCGCAACTCGGCTTCCCGTCCGTGCTGCAACGCGGTCTGCCACAACTCAAGCGCAGTCGCGGCAAAGGCCACGGCGAACAGAACGCCCGGCTCGACGCCTTGCTCGCAATCATGACTGACCTGGCCGACACCTGCGTGCTCTATCGCGCTGGCGAAGAGGGTTTGCAGGCCATGCAGCAGGGTGCGCAAGCGGTGCTCGACGCCGGCGGCAGCGCCAGCCTCAGCGGGCGTCGGCGCCTGCACGAACTGGATCAACAACTCATCGCATTGAATGCCTCGCCCGGTGGCGCCGCCGACTTGCTCGCCGCCACGCTGCTGCTCGACCGAATCGAGCGCCACGGCATCCTTCAGGGAGCGTTTTGATGGAAACCCTATCCTTTGAATTCCCCGCCGGGCAGCCGCCACGCGGGCGCGCGCTGGTCGGTTGTGTCGGTTCGGGTGATCTGGAAGTGCTGATCGAACCGGGTCTGGCCGGCAAGCTGACGATCAACGTGCAGACTTCGGTCAACGGTGCGCAGCAGCGTTGGCAGCATCTGTTTGCGCGGATGTTCGACGGCACTACACCACCGGCGATGGCCATCGACATCCACGATTTCGGCGCGACGCCAGGTGTGGTGCGCTTGCGTCTGGAACAAGGTTTCGAGGAGATCGGCCATGACTGACAGCGCAGCGCTGTTGCACAAACACAGCTTTGTCGAACTCGGTGCGCGGCAACGGGCGCAAGCCTTGCTCGATGCCGGAACCTTCCGCGAATTGCTCGACCCGTTTCAACGCGTCATGTCGCCGTGGCTCGAACGCCAGGGCGTGGTGCCGCAGGCCGATGACGGCGTGGTAATCGCCAAGGGCAACCTCGACGGGTTGCCGGTGGTGATCGCTGCCATCGAAGGCGCGTTCCAGGGCGGCAGCCTCGGCGAAGTCGGCGGGGCGAAGATCGCCGGCGCGCTGGAACTGGCCGCCGAAGACAACCGCAAGGGCATTCCGACCCGCGCCGTATTGCTGCTGGAAACCGGTGGCGTGCGTTTGCAGGAAGCCAACCTCGGGCTGGCGGCGATTGCTGATATTCATGCAGCGATTGTCGATTTGCAGCAGTACCAACCGGTGGTCGGTGTGGTGGCGGGCAGCGTCGGTTGTTTCGGCGGCATGTCGATTGCCGCTGCGCTGTGCAGCTATCTGTTGGTGACCCAGGAAGCGCGTCTCGGTTTGAACGGCCCGCAAGTGATCGAGCAGGAAGCCGGGATCGAAGAATACGACTCCCGCGACCGGCCCTTCATCTGGAGCCTGACCGGTGGCGAGCAGCGTTTCGCCAGCGGCTTGGTGGATCGTTATGTCGCCGATGATGTGGCACAGATTCGGCAGCAGGTTGGCCAATTGCTTCAGCAAGGTTTGCCAAAGCAACCGCGCAGCCAACGTGCCGAATGGTTTCTGCAACGCCTCAGTCGTCTGAACACTGACCCGCAAATCGAGCCGTCGGTGGTTCGCGATCTGTATCAAGGAGAGCGCTCATGAGCGGTTATTCACTGCGCGGTTTGAACTGGTTCAACGCCTTGAGCGCGGGTGCTGTGGTGGTTGAAGGGCTGCCGGCCTCGTTGAAGGTGGCGGATGGCGAACTCGGACGGTTTATCGCCGTGGTCGCTGACCCGGACAACCGTTATCCACGTGCTCGCAACGGCGAGGTCGGTTTGCTCGAAGGCTGGGGGTTGGCCAAGGCTGTGGATGAGGCGATCACTGCCGATCGCGACAAAACACAGAAACGCCCGATCATCGCCATCGTCGATGTGCCGAGCCAGGCTTACGGTCGCCGCGAAGAAGCCCTCGGCATTCATCAAGCGCTGGCCGGTGCGGCGGACAGTTATGCCCGTGCACGTCTGGCCGGGCATCCGGTGATTGCGCTGCTGGTGGGCAAGGCGATGTCCGGGGCGTTTCTTGCTCATGGTTATCAGGCCAACCGTTTGATTGCTCTGCGCGATCCCGGGGTGATGGTGCATGCGATGGGCAAGGCCTCGGCGGCGCGGGTGACCTTGCGCAGTGTCGAGGAACTGGAAGCGCTGGCCGCCAGCGTGCCGCCAATGGCGTATGACATCGACAGCTATGCGAGTCTCGGACTGCTCTGGGAAACCTTGTCGGTTGAGCAGATTGAACAGCCGACCGTTGAGGATCTGGCACGGGTGAACGAATGCCTGAAACAGGCCGTCGGCGATATCTCCAGCACTGACTTGAGCAACCGTCTCGGCGCAAAAAATCGTGCTGCTTCCAGCCGTGTACGCGAGCTGCTGAGGGCGCAGTGGTGAACACGCCTCTGGCCCACGACCTGCTGTGGGGCATGAGCCCGGCGCAGTTGCCGGCGGATGCGCCGTTGTGGGCGGTTGAGTCGCTGGCGGCCGGGCAACCGGTGGTGGTGCGACGCGCCTTGAGCGCTGAAGGTTACGTCGCGGTCGGCGTGCGCGGTGTGTTGCGCGAGCAGCGGTTGGCGGCGTTTATGGCGGTCGAGTCGATTGCCTGTCGGGTCAGTCCGGAGGCGCTTTGTCATGTTGAGTGCGAGCGTGATTTGCCGGTGATGCAGGCACTCCAGCAACTGCGGCCAATGCTCGATGATTGCGGTTGGGTCTGGGGAATCAGCGGCAGCGTCGGGTTTGAATTGGCCAGCGGTTTTAAAGCGATGCACGCGGCCAGTGATCTCGATCTGATTTTGCGTACGCCGCAGTTGATCACGCGTAATCAGGCCCGCAAATTCGTGGAGCTTTTCGATCAGGCTGCGTGCCGGATCGACCTGCAATTGCAAACGCCGTTCGGTGCGGTCGCCTTGCGCGAATGGGCCAGCGGATCGGCCCGTGTGCTGCTGAAAAACCAGCATCAGGCGTGTCTGGTGACTGACCCGTGGAACCCGCAGGAGCAGGCAGCGTGAGCAGCTTGCTGGTGTTCCCCGGCCAGGGCGCGCAGCAAGCGGGCATGCTGCAGCGATTGCCACGGGAAACCTTGATCGAGGCCAGCGATGTGCTCGGTGAAGATGTTTTGCTGCTCGATTCCAGCGCCGCGTTGCGTACCACAAGGGCGGTTCAGCTGTGCCTGCTGATCGCCGGCGTTGCAGCATCGCGGCAGTTGTTGCAGGACGGACTCACGGCGGATTACGTTGCTGGCCTGTCCATCGGCGCCTACCCGGCAGCGGTGGTCGCTGGAGCCTTGAGCTTCAGCGATGCGTTGCACTTGGTCAGCCTGCGCGGTGAGTTGATGCAGCAAGCTTATCCACAGGGCTATGGCATGACCGCGATCATCGGCCTGCAATTATCCACAGTCGAAACGCTGTTGACGCAGGTGCACAGTGAGGATTCACCGGTGTACCTGGCCAACATCAATGCCGATAACCAGGTGGTGATTGCCGGCAGTGACGAGGCCATGCAAGCGGTGGCTGAACTGGCGCGCAGTCGTGGCGCTGGTCTGGCAAAACGTTTGGCAGTGAGCGTGCCGTCGCACTGTCCGCTGCTGGAGGCGCCTGCACAAACCCTCGCCGAGGCCTTCGCCAAAGTTGAATTGAAGAACCCGAAAATCGCTTACCTGAGTGGCAGTCGCGCGCGTCCGGTGATCAAGCCTGACGCCCTGCGTGATGACCTCGCTTTCAACATGTGCCGCGTGGTGGATTGGCGCGGCACCGTACAAAGCGCCTACGAGCGTGGCGTGCGTTTACAAATCGAACTGCCGCCCGGTGCGGTGCTGACCGGGCTGGCGCGCCGGGTGTTCGAGCAGGGCACGGTCACTGCCTTCGACAGTGCTCGTCTCGACACCTTGCAGGCGCTGTTGCGAGAGGAGGGTGGCCGCCAACTCTAAAACCGCCGACTCAAGCTTCGAACAACAAAAACAACATTCGACGATGCACTTTGAGGACTACAACAATGATTATTTACGGTGTGGCGTTTCTCGCCTTTTGTACGCTGGTGGGTATTTGGGTCGGTGAACTGCTCGGCAAGCTGATCGGTGTGCCGGCCAACGTCGGCGGCGTCGGCATTGCGATGCTGCTGTTGATCGGCCTCGGCACTTATCTGAACAAAAGCGGCTGGCTCAAGGGCAAGACCGAGCAGGGCGTCGAGTTCTGGAGCGCTATCTACATTCCAATCGTGGTCGCCATGGCCGCACAGCAAAACGTCTATGGCGCGTTGAAGGGCGGGCCGATGGCGATTCTCGCCGGCACACTCGCAGTGGTGATCGCTTTTGCCCTGGTGCCTGTGCTGACGCGCATGGGTAACAAGGAGCAGACCCCGATCGCTCCAGCCAAGACTGCGGGGTAATCGCCATGTACGAATCGATGATGAAAGTGATCACCGGCTACGGTTTGATCAGCGGGTTTCTGATTGTCGGGCTGACCATGTGGGTGTCCTACTGGATGTCCAACACCTTCACCAAGGGCCGTTTGCACGGCTCGGCCATCGCCATTCTGCTGGGGCTGGTGTTGTCATATGTCGGCGGTGCACTGACCGGTGGGCAGAAAGGCGTGGTGGATATTCCGTTGTTGTCGGGCATCGGTTTGCTCGGCGGTGCGATGCTGCGCGATTTTGCGATTGTGGCCACGGCCTTCGGCGTGAGTGTCGATGAGCTGAAACGTGCAGGGTTCGTCGGGGTACTGGCGCTGTTTGTCGGTGTAGGTACATCGTTCGTGGCGGGTGTTGGCGTGGCGATGGCATTCGGTTACACCGATGCCGTGAGCCTGACCACTATTGGTGCTGGCGCGGTGACCTACATCGTCGGCCCGGTGACGGGCGCGGCAATTGGCGCGAGCTCCGAGGTGATGGCGCTGTCGATTGCGGCGGGGCTGATCAAGGCGATTCTGGTGATGGTGATGACGCCGTTCGTGGCGCCGATGATTGGCCTGAACAATCCGCGCAGTGCGGTGATTTTCGGCGGCTTGATGGGCACGTCCAGCGGTGTGGCCGGCGGGTTGGCGGCGACCGATCCGAAGCTGGTGCCTTACGGGTGTCTGACGGCGGCGTTTTATACCGCGCTTGGGTGTTTGCTTGGGCCTTCGTTGTTGTTTCTGGCGATGCGCGGGTTGATGGGTTAGTCGCTAAAAGCTGCCCTCACCCTAGCCCTCTCCCGGAGGGAGAGGGGACCGACCGAGTTGTTTTCGCGTTATCCACCGACCTGAAATGCCTGAGTCGAACTCAGGCCTTGAAAAGTCCCCGATCTGCTCCCTTTCCCCCTCTACCCCTTGGGGGAGAGGGGACTGACCGAGCTGGATGTAGGAGGTACGTCGACCTGAAAGTCCTCAGTCGAACACAGGTTTTGAAAGGCCCCCGATCTGCTCCCTTTCCCCCTCGCCCCCTTGGGGGAGAGGGCTGGGGTGAGGGGGTAGCTCTTGATCTTGATTTTGCTCTAAATCCCAACCTGCCGATTGGCATACATCCGACACTCCGCCAGCAACGCCAGCAAATTCGGATCCCTCTCCTTGGCCTTCAAGAACACCACGCCAATGTGCTGCTGCAACCGGTACTTCTCCTGCAACGGAATCAGCTTCACCCGGTTCTCATACACCGCCGCAATCCGCCCCGGCAGCAATGCATAACCCACCCCCGAACTGACCATGCTCAACAGCGTGAAGATGTCATTCACCTGCATCGCCACCTTCGGCTCGAACCCCGCCTGTTTGAACACCCGGTTGCCGTCCTGATGGGTGGCGAAGCCCTGGGTCAAGGTGATAAATGTTTCATCGCGGACCTCGGCCAGATCGACTTCACTGCGTTGTGCGAACTTCGAATCTGCTGGCGTGGCGAGGAATATATCGTCGGAGAACAGCGGGATCTGTTCGCAGTCCGGGTCGTTGATGCTGTCGTCCAGCGACACCAGGATCGCGTCGACTTCCATGTTTTTCAGCTTGTAGAGCAGGTCGATGTTCGAGCCGAGAATCAGGTCGATGTTGAGTTCGCTGCGGCGGATCTTCAGGCCCATGATCAGTTGCGGTACGGTCTTCACCGTCAGCGAATACAGCGAGCCGAGCTTGAAGCGTTCAGCGGAGAACCCGGCGGCTTCGCGGGTCAGGCGTACGCTTTCGACCACGTCATTGATCAACTTCTGCGCGCGCTCTTCGAGCACGTAGGCGCTTTCCAGTGGCGTCAGGTTGCGGCCTTCGTGCTTGAACAGCGGACAACGCAGGGCGCTTTCCAGCGAATGGATCGCCCGGTGCACGCTGACATTGCTGGTCTGCAACTCGGCAGCGGCGCGGGCGAGGTTGCCGGTGCGCATGAAGGCGAGGAACACCTCGAGTTTTTTCAGGGTCAATTCTTCGTCGATCAGCATGGCGCGGACTCTTTTTGGTATCGACCGATTGTGCCCAATTACCGTGGCGTGCGCAGGTCCGCGTTGAACAGAAACATTGCGCTTTTACGCTCAAGGCCCGAGCCTTGCGCGCTGCGGCAACGAATCTTGAGGTGAGTGACACATGTATCACGGGGAAAGACTCAACGCCTGGACGCATCTGGTCGGGGCAGTGGCAGCGTTTATCGGCGGCGTGTGGATGCTGGTGATTGCCAGTCTCGACGGCAGTCCGTGGAAAATTGTCAGCGTGGCGATCTACGCCTTTACCTTGCTGGTGCTGTACAGCGCGTCGACCGTGTACCACAGCGTGCGCGGGCGCAAGAAAGCGATCATGAAGAAGGTCGACCACTTTTCGATCTACCTGCTGATCGCCGGCAGCTACACACCGTTCTGCCTGGTGACGCTGCGCGGGCCGTGGGGCTGGACGTTGTTCGGGATTGTCTGGGGGCTGGCGCTGATCGGTATTCTGCAGGAGATCAAGCCACGCTCGGAGGCGCGGATCCTGTCGATCGTGATTTACGCGGTGATGGGCTGGATCGTGCTGGTGGCGGTGAAGCCGTTGATTGCGGCGCTGGGCACCACCGGTTTCGCCTGGCTGGCCACTGGCGGGGTTTTGTACACCGTGGGGATCATCTTTTTTGCCCTCGATCACCGGTTGCGGCATGCGCACGGGATCTGGCATTTGTTCGTGATTGCCGGGAGTTTGCTGCACTTTGTGGCGATTCTGTTTTATGTCCTGTAAATGTAATCCCTGTGGGAGCGAGCTTGCTCGCGAAGGCGTCAGGTCAACCAACTTTTTTGCTGAATGACACGCCGCATTCGCGAGCAAGCTCGCTCCCACATTGGATCTAGGGTGTTCACAAAATCTGTGCTCACTGGAGATCTACTGTGGGAGCGAGCTTGCTCGCGAAGGGGCCTTAGAAATCACCCCACAGTTGCTGAGCCACCGCCAACGCCACCACCGGCGCGGTTTCGGTACGCAACACCCGCGGGCCGAGGCGGGCGGCATGGAAACCATTACCCTTGGCCTGCTCGACTTCAGCCTCCGACAAGCCACCCTCCGGCCCGATCAGAAACGCCAGTGTCGAAGGTTTCGCATGGCTCACCAGCGGCTCCGCCACCGGGTGCAGCACCAGCTTCAATTCGGCCTGGGTCTGCTTCAGCCAGTCGGCCAGCAGCAGCGGCGGATGAATCACCGGCACTCGTGAGCGCCCGCACTGTTCACAGGCGCTGATCGCCACCTGACGCCAGTGCAGCAGGCGTTTGTCGGCGCGTTCGTCCTTGAGCCGGACTTCGCAGCGGTCGCTGAAGATCGGGGTGATTTCGCTCACGCCCAGCTCGGTGGCTTTCTGAATCGCCCAGTCCATCCGTTCGCCACGGGACAGGCCCTGGCCGAGGTGGATGTGCAGCGGCGATTCAACCTGGCCGGCGAATTGCTCGTCGATCTGCACGGTCACGCGTTTCTTGCCGACTTCCACCAGCGAGCCGCGAAACTCATGGCCGGAGCCGTCGAACAACTGCACCGCATCGCCCTCGGCCATGCGCAGCACGCGGCTGATGTAATGCGCTTGGGCTTCCGGCAGTTCGTGTTCGCCGGTGCTCAGGGGGGCGTCGATAAAGAAGCGGGACAGTCTCATTTCGGGTCTCTAAAAAATGGGCGCGTACTTGCTGTAATGCAGAGCTTTTGTGGCGAGGGGATTTATCCCCGTTGGGTGGCGAAGCCGCCCCAAAATCTGCAATCGCGGTGAGTCAGGAGTATTGCATGGGCTGATTTTATGGCTGCCGCGCAGCCGAACGGGGATAAATCCCCTCGCCACAGGGTTGGTCTGAATCCTCAGGAATCAGCCCGGATCGCGGAAGCCGGGGTGGAAGTCTTTCGGCACGGCCACGCTGACGCTGTCACGCGTAGCAATGTCGATGCCTTCGCTGGCGACGTCGGCGAGGAAGTCGATCTGCTCCGGGGTGATCACGTACGGCGGCAGGAAATACACCACGCTGCCCAGCGGACGCAGTAACGCGCCACGCTCCAGCGCATGCTGGAACACCTTCAGGCCACGGCGTTCCTGCCAAGGGTAGGCCTCTTTGGTGGCCTTATCCTTGACCATCTCGATCGCCAGGACCATGCCGGTCTGGCGCACTTCGCTGACATTCGGGTGATCGACCAGATGCGCAGTGGCCGAGGCCATGCGCTGGGCCAACGCCTGGTTGTTTTCGATGACGTTGTCCTGCTCGAAGATATCCAGCGTCGCCAGCGCCGCCGCACAGGCCAGCGGGTTGCCGGTGTAGCTGTGCGAGTGGAGGAAGGCGCGCAGGGTCGGGTAGTCGTCGTAGAACGCGCTGTAGACCTCGTCGGTGGTCAGGCAGGCTGCCAGCGGCAGGTAGCCGCCGGTCAGGGCTTTCGACAGGCAGAGGAAGTCCGGGCGGATGCCGGCCTGTTCACAGGCAAACATGGTTCCGGTGCGGCCGAAGCCGACGGCGATTTCGTCGTGAATCAGGTGTACGCCATAGCGGTCGCAGGCCTCGCGCAGCAGCTTGAGGTACACCGGGTGATACATGCGCATGCCGCCGGCGCCCTGAATCAGCGGCTCGACAATCACTGCCGCGACGCTGTCATGATGCTCTGCCAGGGTCTGTTCCATGGCGGCGAACATGTTGCGCGAGTGTTCTTCCCAGCTCATGCCTTCGGGACGCCCGTAGCAATCCGGGCTCGGCACCTTGATGGTGTCCATCAGCAGCGCTTTGTAGGTTTCGGTGAACAGCGGCACGTCGCCGACCGCCATCGCTGCCATGGTTTCGCCGTGGTAGCTGTTGGTCAGGGTGACGAAGCGCTTTTTGTTTGGCTGGCCGCGGTTGAGCCAGTAGTGAAAGCTCATTTTCAGCGCGACTTCGATGCAGGACGAACCGTTATCGGCGTAGAACACCCGGTTCAGGCCTTCCGGGGTCATCTTCACCAGACGCTCGGACAGCTCGATCACTGGCTGATGGCTGAAGCCGGCAAGGATCACGTGTTCCAACTGATCGACCTGATCCTTGATGCGCTGATTGATGCGCGGGTTGGCGTGGCCGAATACGTTGACCCACCACGAGCTGACGGCGTCGAGGTAGCGCTTGCCTTCGAAGTCTTCGAGCCAGACGCCTTCACCGCGCTTGATCGGGATCAGCGGCAGCTGTTCGTGGTCTTTCATCTGGGTGCAGGGATGCCACAACACCGCGAGGTCGCGTTGCATCCACTGGTTATTCAGGCCCATTTACAGTCTCCTCGAGGCGGCTCGCGTCAGGCGCGGGCAAACAATCGCGCAAGCCTATGCAATGCGTCGCGTGGGGACAACCCATTGTGTCGATTGAGCTACTTTGTATGAGCCGATAGACGTCGCTGGCGGCGTTTTGATGGCTAACGTATTCTTCGCGGTTCTTTGGGTCGTCTGACCCGCAAAACTGCTTTTTCCTACGTGTATTTCCGGAGTTCGCTGAATGTCTGTCGGTTGGCTGCGCGCCTGTGCGCTGGTGATGTTGGGGCTGTTCAGCGTTACGGCGCTGGCCAAGGATAAAACCGCGATCGTGATTGGCGGCGGCCTGTCGGGTCTGACTGCCGCTTATGAACTGCAAAACAAAGGCTGGCAGGTCACGCTGCTGGAAGCCAAACCGAGCCTGGGCGGTCGCTCCGGTATGGCCACCAGCGAGTGGATCGGCAACGACAAGACCCAGCCGGTGCTGAACAAGTACGTCTCGACCTTCAAGCTGAGCACCACGCCGGCCCCTGAGTTCGTACGTACCCCGGGTTATCTGATCGACGGCGAATATTTCTCCGCTGCCGATCTGGCGACCAAGCAGCCGGCCACCGCCGAGGCCTTGAAGCGCTACCAGAAAACCCTCGACGATCTGGCGCGCTCGATCGACGATCCGCAGAACCCGGCCGCGACCAGCACCCTGCATGCGCTGGACCAGATCAACGTGTCGAGCTGGCTCGACAAGCAGAACCTGCCGGCCACGGCGCGTCAGTTGATCAACCAGGACATCCGCACCCACTACGACGAGCCGTCGCGTCTGTCGCTGTTGTACTTCGCCCAGCAAAACCGCGTGTATCGCGGCGTCTCCGACCGCGACCTGCGCGCCTCGCGTCTGGTCGGCGGCAGTCAGGTGCTGGCCCAGGCCTTCGTCAAGCAGATCAAGACCATCAAGACCAACTCGCCGGTTTCCGCGATCACTCAGGACAAGGACGGCGTGACCGTCAAGGTCGGCAGTGTTGGCTATCAGGCAGACTACGTGGTGTTGGCCGTGCCACTGCGCGCGCTGAACAAGATTGCCCTGACCCCGGCGCTGGACGCCCAGCACCTGGCGGCGATCAAGGGCACCAACTACGGCTGGCGCGACCAGATCATGTTGAAGTTCAAGACGCCGGTGTGGGAAAGCAAGGCGCGTATGTCCGGCGAGATCTACAGCAACGCCGGCCTCGGCATGCTCTGGATCGAGCCAGCCCTGAAGGGCGGCGCCAACGTGGTGATCAACCTGTCCGGCGACAACGCCCGCGTGATGCAGGCGTTCGGCGACAAGCAGATGGTCGATCAGGTGCTGATCCGTCTGCACGCGTTTTATCCACAGGCCCGTGGCTCGTTCACCGGTTATGAAATCCGTCGCTACAGCACCGACCCATCGATGGGCGGCGCTTACCTGGCCTTCGGTCCAGGCCAGATCAGCAAGTTCTGGCGTCTGTGGGAACGTCCGCTGCAACGCGTAGCGTTTGCCGGCGAACACACCGACACCTTGTACCCGGGCACCCTGGAAGGTGCACTGCGCACTGGTCAGCGTGCGGCCAGTCAGGTTGAAGATCTGGCGGCTGGCAAGTCGTTCGAGCCGGTCAAAGTCGGCCCGGCGGCTGCAACCGCAGCAGCGGCAGGCGCGGCAGGTGCCGTGGCAGCGAAGAAGGGCAACTTCTTCAGCAACCTGTTCGGCGGTTCGGATGACGAGAAGAAGCCAGAACCGGTGAAGGCGCCTGAGCCAGCTCCGGCGCCTGTGGCACCAGCGCCTGCGCCGACTCCGGCACCTGCGCCAGCACCGGTGGAAGCACCGAAGCCTGCGGCACCAGTGAAAGCTGAACCGGCGAAGAAAGCAGCGGCCAAGCCAGCGGCGAAGAAGCCGGCGGCGAAGACCGAAGCGAAAAAAGCCCCGGCAAAACCGGCGGCGAAAAAGGCTGAACCGGCGAAGAAGCCAGCAGCTAAACCGGCGGCGGTTCCAGCGGCAAGCACTGATACCAAGGCGCAGTAAGCGTTGCGGTGAATGAAAAAGCGCGGCGCTTATGCCGCGCTTTTTTTTGCCTGTGAGGGCCTCATCGCGGGCAAGCCCGCTCCCACAGGTTTTTGCGGTGAACGCAGAATTTGTGAACGCCGCCGACCATTGTGGGAGCGAGCTTGCTCGCGAAGAGGCCGGTTCAGGCAGCACTAACTTTGGATCTGTACCCAGTATCCTGCCCCACACTTTCCCCCTTTAATCTTTCCTTAACCACCATGCTCAAGACTCTTGATCGTATTTCTCGATATTTCAAAGCAAAATTTTCCGCTTTAATTCGATAGATAACTCGCTAGTCTTGGTTCGCAGTTCTCACAGGATTTGGGCAATGCAGCTACGTAACTCTTCTTCGCGCTATGGTTGGGTCAGCATCTTCATGCACTGGGGCGTGGCGCTGGTGGTCTTCGGACTGTTCGCGCTGGGTCTGTGGATGGTCGGGCTGGATTACTACAGCAGTTGGCGCAAAGAGGCGCCGGATCTGCACAAGAGCATCGGACTGGTGCTGCTGGGTGTGATGGTGTTGCGGGTGCTGTGGCGCTTTATCAGCCCACCGCCGCCGACGCTGCAAAGCTACAGTCGCATGACCCGTATCGGTGCAAAGTTCGGCCACGGGTTTCTGTATCTGGCGCTGTTCGCTGTGATGCTTGCCGGTTACCTGATTTCCACCGCAGACGGTGTCGGGATCCCGGTGTTTGGCCTGTTTGAAGTTCCTGCACTGGTTTCCGGGCTACCGGATCAGGCAGATACCGCTGGGGTGATTCATCTCTGGCTGGCGTGGACGCTGGTAATTTTTTCCGGCCTCCATGCGTTGGCAGCATTGAAGCACCACTTTATTGATCGTGATGCGACCCTGACGCGAATGCTCGGTCGCAAAGCCTGAAATTCAACCTCGACTCAAAGGAAAAGAAAGCATGTTGAAAAAGACTCTGGCCGCTCTGGCAATCGGTTCTGCACTGCTCTCGGCTGGTCAGGCCATGGCTGCGGACTACAAAATCGACAAGGAAGGCCAGCACGCCTTCGTTGACTGGAAAATCAGCCACCTGGGTTACAGCTTCATCCACGGTACTTTCAAAGACTTCGACGGCACGTTCTCGTGGGATTCGGCCAAGCCTGAAGCCAGCAAAATCTCCGTCGACGTGAAAACCGCCAGCCTGTGGTCGAACCACGCCGAGCGTGACAAGCACATCGCCAGCAAAGACTTCCTGGACGTGGGCAAATTCGCTGACGCCAAGTTCGTCTCCACCGCCGTTAAATCGACCGGCGACAAGACTGCTGACGTGACCGGTGACCTGACTCTGCACGGCGTGACCAAGCCTGTGACCTTCAAGGCCACGTTCAACGGCGAAGGCAAGGATCCATGGGGCGGCGAGCGTGCAGGCTTCAATGCCAAGACCACCCTCAACCTGAACGATTTCGGGATCAAGGGCCCAGGTCCTACCTCGCAAACTGCGGATCTGGACATCTCGCTGGAAGGCGTGAAAGTTAAGTAACTTTCGCCCTGCCACATAAAAACGCCCCCGGTCGCAAGGCCGGGGGCGTTTTTTATTGTCCGTCACACACATCCCCTGTGGGAGCGAGCTTGCTCGCGAATGCGGTGTGTCATTCACCAGAGGTCTCGACTGATCCGACGCTTTCGCGAGCAAGCTCGCTCCCACAGGGGGATTGTCGTGATGCGGGGATTGGTGACGGCATAAAAAATGCCCCGGCTCTTGCGAGTCGGGGCATTTTTCATTGCAGCGTGAAATCAGCGATTGCGGGTCAGCAGGGCTGGTTTCTCGCCACGTGGGCGGCTTGGCAGTTGATCGAGCTGCTCTGGCGTCGGGAAGCGGTCGGCTTTCGATTCCTTGTGCATGATCTTCGGACCGTTGCTGCGCGGGTTCTGCACGGCTGGTTCGGTACGTGGCTGATCGTCACGGGCTGGACGACGGTTGCGCGACGAGGACTCGTCACGACGACCCGACTGACCATCACGTGGTGCGCCATTGCGCGGGCCGTTGCGTTTGGCCGGCGGGGTGCCGGTGCTCGAACCGTTGCTGTTGCGCGGACCGTTCTGGCGACCCTGCGGCTGACCGCCACGAGGGGCGCCAGCGCCAGCACCTTGTGCCGGAGCGCCTGGACGGCGACCACGGCCACCGGCCGGGGCGGCTTTGGGCACGTAATCAACGCGGTTACCGAAGTTATCAATATCGTCGTCGAGGAACTCGTCCGGTGCACGATCAGCGGCGGCGCGTGGCGGCTGCGACGGTTGACGCTGTTCGCGGGCCGGAGTGCCTTCACGTGGCTTCTGCTGACGGGCAGGACGCTCGCCGCGTTCACCGGCGGGTTTTTCCTTACCCTTGTCCTTGCCTTTGTCCTTGCGACCGCCGCCACCGCCGCCGCCATTCGGACCGTCGCCACGCGGGCCACGGGAATTGCGCGGGTTGCGCATGTCCGGACGCTCGCGCACTTCAGGCTTCTCGGCCTCGATGGTACTGGCATCGAAGCCCATCAGGTCGCCATCGGCGATTTTCTGCTTGGTCATGCGTTCGATGCTTTTCAACAGTTTTTCTTCGTCCGGGGCCACCAGCGAGATCGCCTCGCCCGAACGACCGGCGCGGCCAGTACGGCCGATACGGTGCACGTAGTCTTCATCAACGTTCGGCAGTTCGAAGTTGACCACGTGTGGCAACTGGTCGATGTCCAGGCCGCGGGCAGCGATGTCAGTCGCGACCAGAATGCGCACTTCGCCGGCCTTGAAGTCGGCCAGGGCTTTGGTGCGGGCATTCTGGCTCTTGTTGCCGTGGATCGCGACGGCTGGCAGGCCGTGCTTGTCCAGGTACTCGGCCAGACGGTTGGCGCCGTGCTTGGTCCGGGTGAACACCAGCACCTGTTCCCAGGCGCCGGCAGTGATCAGGTGCGCGAGCAGCGCACGCTTGTGGCTGGCCGGCAGACGGAAGACCCGTTGTTCGATGCGCTCGACCGTGGTGTTCGGCGGCGTCACTTCGATGCGTTCCGGGTTGTGCAGCAGCTTGCCGGCAAGATCGGTAATGTCTTTGGAGAAAGTCGCCGAGAACAGCAGGTTCTGACGCTTGGCCGGCAGACGTGCGAGGACCTTCTTCACGTCGTGCACGAAACCCATGTCGAGCATGCGGTCGGCTTCGTCGAGGACGAGGATTTCGACGTGGGACAGATCGACGCTGCCCTGGCCGGCGAGGTCGAGCAGGCGACCCGGGCAGGCGACGAGCACGTCGACACCACGGGACATGGCCTGAACCTGCGGGTTCATGCCGACGCCGCCGAAGATGCAGGCGCTGACGAATTTCAGGTCACGGGCGTAGATCTTGAAGCTCTCGTGAACCTGGGCCGCGAGTTCGCGGGTCGGCGTCAGGACCAGAACGCGCGGCTGGCGCGGGCCATGACGCTGGGATTTGTCCGGGTGACCGTTAGGGAACAACCGCTCCAGGATCGGAAGGGCGAAACCGCCGGTTTTACCGGTACCTGTCTGTGCCGCAACCATCAGGTCGCGACCTTGCAACACGGCGGGAATGGCCCGCTGTTGCACCGGAGTAGGCTCGGTATAGCCCGCATCTTCGATGGCGCGGACTAAAGCCTCGGAGAGACCGAGGGAAGCAAAGGACATGAGTAATCCTGTTTTAGTTAGGGCTTGGCCCAATGGGAGTCTTGCCTGGCGCGAATCACGTTTAAGAGGACGCAATCCCGTCCGGTCCTGCTGCGGTTCCGAAGGCACGTCTGGAGCGCTCGCGCGGGCTGGAGAGCTGCGCTGTAGCGGGTCGAGAGGCCTGTTACGGTTCCGGGCGTCCGGGCGTGAGCCTGGCGGGAACGCCGGAGTATAACAGAGCAATCACTGCGCGCTGCTTTCCTGCTGCTCAACGGTTTTACTGCTGGCCGAGGCATTGCCCAGCGGCGCCCCGATAACGGGAGCCGCGCCATAACGGGCGCTCAGATCGGCATAGGCCGGTTCGCGCTTGAATCGTTTGAGCTCAGCGCCAAAACGCTGCACCAGCAAATCCATGCCAGCATTGCGCCGAACCGCGAGAAATTGGCTCTGGCGGCTAATGACGATGGGGTTTTCAGTGATCTGATCGCGAATATTCAATGCATCGAGCAAATGCTGGCCGACGCGGCGATCGGTGATCAACAGGTCGATGCGCCCGCGCACCAGTTTGCCGAAGTTGGCTTCATGGGTCGGTGCCGGTTCGCGGGTAAACAGCGTTGATTCGCTGAAATCCGGGCTGTACAGATAGCCGGGCGAGGTGCCGACGGTCAGGCCTTTGAGTTCTTCGAGTCTGCTGAACGGGTGCGGCCGGTCGTTGGCGTAGAACATCACGAATTCGACGTCGGACAGTGGTTCGCTCGGATAGAGCAGGGTGGCTTCGCGTTCAACACTGTGAAAAATGTCGAGTGCACCGTCGGCCTGACCGGTTTCCAGCATCGACAGGCAGCGCTTCCACGGCAGGAACTGCCACTCGACCTCGATGCCCAGGCGCTTGAACACGATGGCGGTGGTTTCGTAGTCCAGCCCGAGTTTCTTGCCGCCGTCTTCGTAGACATAAGGCGCCCACGGCTCGGTGACGATACGCAGCTTCTCGCCCCGAGCGGCAAAGCTCAGGCAAGCAAAAACCAGCACGGCGAATAACTGCGCGATCAAAGGCATGGCTTGAGATTACGACGAGAAACGCGAAAGAGCCAGAACGTGGCAGCAGAAGCTCTGTTTCGGGGCTTTAAAAGCAAAAGATCGCAGCTGCGACACCCCTGTAGGAGCTGCCGAAGGCTGCGATCTCTTGATCTTGCTTGTCGCTTTCAGCTTGAAGCTTGCAGTTGCTTCAACGCGGCAGTTTCAGGTTGTTCCAGATCGCCAGGCTTGGTTCCGCCTGGTTCATGGAATAGAAGTGCAGACCCGGTGCGCCGCCCTGCAGCAGGCGTTCGCACATCTCGCTGACGACCTGTTCGCCAAAGCGTTGAATGCTTTGTGCGTCATCGCCGTAGGCTTCCAGTTGCTTGCGGATCCAGCGCGGGATTTCCGCACCGCAGGCATCGGAGAAACGCGCCAGCTTGCTGTAGTTGGTGATCGGCATGATCCCCGGCACCACCGGAATATCCACGCCCAGCGCCTGCAAACGGTCGACGAAGTAGAAGTAGCTGTCGGCGTTGAAGAAGTACTGGGTGATCGCGCTGTCGGCGCCGGCGCGAGCCTTGCGCACGAAGTTGGCGAGATCGTCTTCGTAGTTGCGCGCTTGCGGATGCATCTCCGGGTAAGCGGCGACTTCGATGTGGAAATGATCACCGGTTTCTTCACGAATGAATTCAACCAGCTCATTGGCGTGACGCAGCTCACCGCTGGTCATGCCCATGCCGGATGGCAGGTCGCCGCGCAGGGCGACGATGCGCTTGATGCCGGCTGCCTTGTACTCGTTCAGCAGGCCGCGCAGGTCGTCCTTGCTGTCGCCGACGCACGACAGGTGCGGTGCGGCCGGTACTTTGACTTCGTTTTCCAGTTGCAGAACGGTGTTGAGGGTGCGATCACGGGTCGAACCGCCAGCGCCATAGGTGCAGGAAAAGAAGTCAGGGTTGTACGTGGCCAGCTGACGAGCAGTGGCGAGCAGTTTTTCTTGCCCGGCATCGGTTTTGGTCGGGAAGAACTCGAAGCTGTAGCGACGGTCTTGGGACATGGAGGGAACCTCCAGCTACAAGCTGCAAGATTCAAGCTGCAAGAGCAGCGGAGGTGCGCTGGTCTCTCGTGCCTGAAGCTTGCGGCCTGACACTGTTTTTAATTGGGGGCAGAGCCTCAGGCTTCGCACGGCAAGTCCGGCTTTTGACCTTACTTGACGCTCGAAGCCTGCGGCTCGCAGCTGCTCTTAACTTAGTAGCGGTAAGCGTGCGGCTTGAACGGGCCTTCGACGGTCACGCCGATGTAGTCAGCCTGTTGCTTGGTCAGTTGAGTGACCACGCCGCCGAAACCGCGAACCATTTCCAGGGCCACTTCTTCGTCGAGTTTCTTCGGCAGTACTTCAACGGTCAGGCGCTCGGCTTTCTGGGCAGGCGACAGGTCGGCGTACTTCTGGCCGAACAGGAAGATCTGGGCCAGTACCTGGTTGGCGAACGAACCGTCCATGATGCGGCTTGGGTGACCGGTGGCGTTGCCCAGGTTCACCAGACGGCCTTCGGCCAGCAGGATCAGGTAGTCGTCGTTCTGTGCGTCGAAAGCGCCGGGGCCGGTACGGTGGATCTTGTGTACCTGTGGCTTCACTTCTTCCCATGCCCAGTTCTTGCGCATGAAAGCGGTGTCGATTTCGTTGTCGAAGTGACCGATGTTGCAGACAACAGCGCGCTTCTTCAGGGCTTTGAGCATGTTGGCGTCGCAAACGTTGACGTTACCGGTGGTGGTCACGATCAGGTCGATCTTGCCCAGCAGCGCTTTGTCGATGCTCGCTTCGGTGCCGTCGTTGATGCCGTCGATGAACGGCGAAACCAGCTCGAAACCGTCCATGCACGCTTGCATGGCGCAGATCGGGTCAACTTCGGAAACCTTGACGATCATGCCTTCCTGACGCAGGGACTGCGCGGAGCCCTTGCCCACGTCACCGTAGCCGATGACCAGCGCTTGCTTGCCGGACAGCAGGTGGTCGGTGCCGCGCTTGATCGCATCGTTCAGGCTGTGACGGCAGCCGTACTTGTTGTCGTTCTTGGACTTGGTCACCGAGTCGTTGACGTTGATGGCCGGGATCTTCAGCTCGCCCTTGGCCAGCATGTCCAGCAGGCGGTGAACGCCGGTGGTGGTTTCTTCGGTCACGCCGTGAACGCGGTCCAGCACCTGTGGGTACTTGTCGTGCAGCAGCTGAGTCAGGTCGCCGCCGTCGTCGAGGATCATGTTGGCGTCCCATGGCTGGCCATCTTTCAGGATGGTTTGCTCCAGGCACCACTCGTACTCTTCTTCAGTTTCGCCTTTCCAGGCGAACACCGGGATGCCGGCAGCGGCGATGGACGCAGCAGCCTGATCCTGAGTCGAGAAGATGTTGCAGGACGACCAGCGTACTTCGGCACCCAGGGCAACCAGGGTTTCGATCAGCACGGCAGTCTGAATGGTCATGTGGATGCAGCCGAGGATTTTTGCGCCCTTGAGCGGCTGCTCGGACGCGTACTTGCGGCGCAGACCCATCAGGGCCGGCATTTCCGACTCGGCGATGATGGTTTCGCGACGGCCCCAGGCAGCCAGGGACATGTCGGCAACTTTGTAATCGTTAAAATCTGCAGGCGTGATAACAGCGCTCATGAAGAGCCTCCATTCGTAATGTATGCGAATGGGCGCCGTTGTGCGTTTAGTGTCCGGCCGTGGCCAGTCAACGCCCCATCCGAGCCTGACAGGTTGAACCTGCTGCAGCGCCCCTCGGACAGGTGGCGGGAAAACGGTAGCAAGTGAACGTTACCGTTTTGAAACGGGGGCGATTATAGCCGTCTAGACTGATCTTCCAAAGGGTTTCTGTCGGCCAGATGAAGATCGCTAATGGCGACCATAGTCGAAGGCTCATGGAGCATGACCGCTCGGTCTGCCAAGATGACGCCATCTTTCGGCAAACGCTCAGGAGTGAACATGAATTTCCACACCCGCAAATGGGTAAAACCCGAAGACCTGAACCCCAACGGCACTCTGTTCGGCGGCAGCCTGCTGCGCTGGATCGACGAAGAAGCGGCGATCTACGCCATCGTCCAGTTGGGCAATCAGCGCGTGGTGACCAAGTACATTTCCGAGATCAACTTCGTCAGCGCCTCGCGCCAGGGCGACATCATCGAACTGGGCATTACTGCCACCGAGTTCGGTCGGACCTCAATCACCCTGACCTGCGAAGTGCGTAACAAGATCACCCGCAAGAGCATTCTCACGGTCGAGAAGATGGTTTTCGTGAATCTGGGCGAAGACGGCTTGCCGGCACCGCACGGGCGGACCGAGATCAAGTACGTCAAAGACCAGTTCAAGGAAGATGAATTGGTCACTAAGTAACCTCTAGTTGGCTTCATCGCGAACAGGCTCACTCCTTTGTCAGTGACTGAGTCGTACCTGTAGGCGTGAGCCTGCTCGCGATAGTGGTTTCAGCGTCACCGAAGATTTATCTGACTACTGAACAGCTGTGAACGGCGGGGGTCGTAGCTAAAAGCCCCCCCACTGGTTACCACGCCATGAGCACCCCGACAGACGGCAAGACCCCCGACCTCTCGACCGATGAAAAACATGAAGTCGAGAAAAGCCAGCCGCCCCGCGCGGCGGTTCTGCATGAAATCATCCGCACCCAGGGCGACCAGGAACTGGAGCGCAGCATTGCCGCGCTGTGGTGGTCGGCGCTCGCCGCCGGGTTGACCATGGGCCTGTCGCTGATGGGCATGGGCCTGCTCAATTCGCGCCTGCCCGAGGGCGAGGAATTCAAGGTCATCGCCAGTTTCGGCTACTGCGCGGGTTTCCTCGCGGTGATTCTCGCCCGCCAGCAACTGTTCACTGAAAATACCCTGACTGCCGTCCTGCCGGTGATGTCCAAACCGACCCTGGCGAATTTCGGCCGGTTGATCCGCTTGTGGGGGGTGGTGCTGTTCGGCAATTTGTGCGGCACGATTCTGGTGGCGTACGTGATGCTCGAGCTGCCGATCTTCGATGGCAAAACCGATCACGCCTTCCTCGAAATCGGCCGCAAGGTCATGGAAAACCACGCCAGCCAGATGTTCGCCAAGGGCATTGTCTCCGGCTGGATGATCGCCACGATGGTCTGGATGATCCCGTCCATGGAGAGCGCCAAGATGTGGATCATCATCCTCATCACCTACCTGATGGCGCTGGGCGACTTCACCCACATCGTGGTCGGCTCGGCGGAAGTCTCGTATCTGGTATTTGCCGGTGAATTGCCATGGAGTGATTTCTGGATGGTGTTCGCCGGGCCGACGCTGGCGGGGAACATCATTGGCGGCAGTTTCATCTTCGCGCTGATCAGCCATGCGCAGATCCGCAGCGAGACCGGTACTCCCAAGGAAACGCACAAAGCGCAACAGTCTGCGGATCAGGCCGAAAAGCCTGACCCGCAGCGGATCAGGAAATGATCAATGGTGGGCGGGCTCGGCCGCTGTGGCCGGCTCGTCACGGGTGGCGTGCTTGACCAGTTTGCCGATGGTCAGCCCCTGCAACAGGATCGACGACAGCACCACGATGTAGGTGATGCTCAGCAGCAGATCGCGCTCCGGGCCCAGCGGCAGGGCCAGCGCCAGCGCCACCGAAACGCCGCCGCGCAAACCGCCCCAGGTCAGGATGCGGATGGTGCCGCGCGGCACCGTGCGCCAGCGGCGCAGCAGGACGATCGCCGGGGCCACGGTGAGCAGGCGCGACAGCAGAATCGCCAGCGCCAGCAAACTCGCCGCCGCTATGTGTGCCCAATTGAATGGCAGCAGTAACAGTTCCATGCCGATCAAGGCGAACAGCAGGGCGTTGAGCATGTCATCGAGCAGCTCCCAGAAGCCGTCGAGGTACTTGCGGGTCATGTCGTTCATCGCCAGGTTGCGTCCCAGGTTACCGATGATCAGACCGGCCACCACCATCGCAATCGGCGCCGAGACGTGCAGTTCGGTAGCCATCGCCGAACCGCCGATCACCAGCGCGAGGGTCAGCATCACTGTGATCTGATGCTGCTGGACGCTCTTGATCATCCGGTACACCCCATAACCGATCAGCCCGCCGAACAGCACGCCGCCAATGGCTTCGTGAACGAACAGCATCGCGGTGGCGCTGATGGTCGGCGTCTCGCCCAGTTGGGCGATGCCCAGCAACACGGTAAACACCACCACCGCCGTACCGTCGTTGAACAGCGATTCACCGACGATCGTGGTTTTCAGCGGCTTGGAGGCATTGGCCGTACGCAGTACGCCGAGCACCGCGATTGGGTCGGTCGGCGAAATCAGCGCGCCGAACAGCAGGCAGTACAGGAAGCTCACGTGCCAGCCGAACAGGGCAAAAATGTAATAGGCGAGGCTGCCGATCACGCCGGTGGCGATCAACACACCGAAGGTCGCCAGCAGGCCGATGGGCCAGCGGTAGCTGCGCAGGTCATTCAGGTTGACGTGCAGGGCGCCGGCGAACAGCAGGAACGAGAGCATCCAGTTCATCAGCAGATCGCCGAAGTCGATCTGGCCGATCAGTTGCTGCACGCGCTCTTCAAGACCGGGGTAGCCGAGCACGCTCAGGCCTTGCAGCAGCAGGGAGAACATCAGCGCGGTGACCATCACACCGATGGTGGGAGGCAGGCCGATGAAGCGGTAATTGACGAAGGTGAGCAGGGTGGTGAGGCAGATAAAAGCGGCGACAAGTTCAAGCATCCGGGGTCCTTTGGATGAAGGGTGAGTGGAACGCGCCCGGTGCTTGGGCGCTGGAGTTTGATGGGCCGAGAGCGACTGAGGGCACAAGCTTCCCTCACCCCAGCCCTCTCCCGGAGGGAGAGGGAGCCGACCTTATTGTCTTGCGGGATGTATCGAGCGGAATAACCGGGTCGAGTGTAGATTCGGCAATGCGCGTTCAGGTCGGCGGACTTCTGAAGCCTCCCCGTTCAGTCCCCTCTCCCGGAGGAAGAGGGAGCCGACCTTATTGTCTTGCGGGATGTATCGACCTGAATAACCGGGTCGATTGTAGATTCGGCAATGCGCGTTCAGGTCGGCGTACTTCTGAAGCGTCCCCGTTCCGTCCCCTCTCCCGGAGGGAGAGGGAGCCGACCTTATTGTCTTGCGGGATGTATCGACCTGAATAACCGGGTCGATTGTAGATTCGGCAATGCGCGTTCAGGTCGGCGGACTTCTGAAGCATCCCCGTTCAGTCCCCTCTCCCGGAGGGAGAGGGAGCCGACCTTATTGTCCTGCGGGATGTATCGACCTGAATAACCGGGTCGATTGTAGATTCGGCAATGCGCGTTCAGGTCGGCGTACTTCTGAAGCATCCCCGTTCAGTCCCCTCTCCCGGAGGGAGAGGGAGCCGACCTTATTGTCTTGCGGGATGTATCGAGCGGAATAACCGGGTCGATTGTAGATTCGGCAATGCGCGTTCAGGTCGGCGTAGTTCTGAAGCATCCCCCGTTCAGTCCCCTCTCCCTCTGGGAGAGGGTTAGGGTGAGGGCTAGCCGGACACATTGACCGCAGCCGCGCCGCGACGTTGCAGATAGATGAAAAACAGCGCCGTCAGCACCGTCAGCACGCCGACCAGCGCGCCGGTCCACGGCAAATCCGCCAGATCTGCGCCACTGGCAACCACCAACCCGCCGATCCACGCGCCCGTCGCGTTACCAAGATTGAACGCGCTCTGGTTCAAGGTCGAGCCGAGGTTCGGCGCCTCATGGGCCTGGTCGATGATCAGCAGTTGCAGGATCGGGCACAGCGCAAAGGCGAAAATGCCCCACAGCACCAGCGTGATCGCCGCCGGAATCACCGAACGGCTGGTCTGGCTGAACGCCGCCAGAATCACCACCACCGCCAGCGCCACACCCACCAGCGACGGCAACAGACGGCTGTCGGCCAGGCGGCCACCGAGCATGCTGCCACCGGTCAGGCCGACGCCGAACAACAGCAGCATCACCGTCACGCCGTGGGGGCTGACGCCGGTGATGTCCTGCAGGATCGGTGCAATGTACGTGAACACACTGAACAGGCTGGTCGATGCCAGCACGCTCATACCCAGTGCCAGCAACACGTTGACCTTGCCCAGCACCTTGAACTCGCTGGCGAGGTTGGCCTTGTCCATCGCGATGTGTTTCGGCAGCCACAGCCATTGCGCGAGAGCGGCGATCACGCCGATCACCGACACCGCCCAGAAGGTCGAGCGCCAACCGGCGTATTGGCCGAGCGCGGTGCCCAAGGGTACGCCGAGCACATTGGCCAGGGTCAGACCGGTGAACATCATCGCAATGGCCTGCGCGCGTTTGTTCGGTGCGACCAGTCCGGCGGCCACCACCGAGCCAATGCCGAAAAACGCACCGTGACACAACGCGGTGACCACCCGCGCTGCCATCAGCGTCGCGTAGTTCGGCGCGAGTGCGCAGAGCACGTTGCCGAGGATGAACATCAGCGTCATGCCCAGCAACGTCGCCTTGCGCGGCATGTTGGCGGTACCGATGGCGAGGATCGGTGCGCCGAACACCACACCCAGGGCGTACCCGGTAATCAACAGTCCGGCGTGAGGGATGCTTACGGCAAGGTCGCGGGCGACATCGGGCAACAGACCCATGATCACGAATTCAGTCGTGCCGATGCCGAATGCGGCAACAGCGAGTGCAAGCAAGGCGAGTGGCATGCGCAAGGTCTCTGTCAGTAGTCTTGACGCTTTGATCAGGCATACGCAGGCCGACGACCGATCTCGAAGGAGTGCGGTGCCGGCGGGAATTATTGGTATTTTTCTGTGCGCAACTGAGTGCGGCGTGGTCGCTTGCAGTATAAACAGCTGCTGACACATCGCGAATCAATAATCTGACTAATTGGCTGGATAACAACAATAAGGAGTGGGACGTGCTGGCGACAGCTCTGGTGTTGGTGGCGGCGCTGTTGCATGCGGCGTGGAATACCCTGATCAAATTCAGCGCCGAGCGGCTGCTGGTGGTGGCGTGCATGGACACCGTGGCGCTGCTGGTCGTCGCCATTGCGTTGCCGTTCGTGAGCTTGCCGCCGGTTGAAATCTGGCCGTGGATTCTTGCGTCGGCGGCGTTTGAACTGCTCTATCGCTATTTGTTGATTCAGGCCTACCGGGTCGGCGATCTCGGCTTGGTCTATCCGCTGATGCGCGGACTGTCGCCATTGGTGGTGTTGGCGCTGACCCTGATCTTCGCCGGTGAGGTGCTCACCACGCAGCAGATCTTCGGGATCATGTTGATTCCGTTTGGCATGGTTTGCCTGCTCTGGCAGGGCGGCGGCGGGAAACACTTGCCGTGGTCGATGCTGCCGGTGGTGGCGCTGATCGGCTTGTGCATCGGTTGCTACACCTACATAGATGGCCAGGCGTTGCGGCGCTGGTCGCACCCGCTCGATTACCTGGTCTGGGTCACGCTGCTCAGCGCCTGGCCATTTCCACTGCTGGCGTGGGTCGCCAAGCGCCCGGCGTTCATGCAGTTCTGGCGTGAGCAATGGAAGTTGGGGCTGGCCGTCGGGTTCTGCGTGTTGTTCAGCTACGCTCTGGTGCTGTGGGCGATGCAGTTGGGCTCGATTGCGGAAGCGGCGGCATTGCGCGAGATCAGCGTGATTCTGGTGGTGCTGTTCGGCATGCGCTACTTGAAAGAACCTTTCGGCCGGCCACGGCTCTTAGCCTGTGGGCTGGTGCTGATCGGCATGCTGGTCATGAAGTTCTGACCGCTCGCGAATTCTATAACTCGAAAAAAGGACGGCGTTATGACGGTGGCTCTGTGGTGTGTGTTGATCGCGATTTTTCTGCCCTATGTGTGCACGATTGTGGCCAAGGCCGCGGGCGGTTTCCGGCTGAGTGACAACCATGATCCTCGGGATTTTCTCGAAAGCGTGGGCGGCGTGGCACGACGGGCGCATGCAGCGCAACTCAACAGTTTTGAAGTGATGCCGGCGTTTGCCGCCGCGGTGATCGTCGCGCATCTGGTGGGCACGGCGCAGTTGGTGACGGTGAATGTGCTGGCGGTGATGTTTATCACCAGTCGCCTGCTGTACATCATCTGCTACCTGGCGGACTGGGCAATTCTGCGGTCGCTGGTGTGGTTTGTCGGGATGGGGCTGATTGCCGCGTTCTTCTTTGTGTCTGTTTGATTATCGGTGTTGCTGCTGGCCTCATCGCGGGCAAGCCCGCTCCCACAAGGTTTTTTGGTGTACACAAAATATGTGGTCACCATCAATTACTGTGGGAGCGGGCTTGCCCGCGATGGCGATTGATCAGGCAACAAACCTCTCAGGATTTGTCCTTGGGGGCATCCGCCACCTGCGGCACTTGCGGCAGCGCCGTTCCCTTGGGCCAGAGCATCCAGATCTGCCCCTGCTGTTTCATGTCCCCGGCCAGTTGCCCGGCTGCATCGCCCGTGCCCCAGAACAGATCCGCACGCACCTCGCCGGCGATCGCGCCGCCAGTGTCCTGCGCCGCAACCGGGCGAACCAGTGCGGTGCCATCCGGTTTCGTGGTCGACAGCCACAACAGGCTACCCAGCGGAATCACCTTGCGATCGACGGCGGCGCTGTAACCGGCGGTCAGCGGCACATTCAGCGAGCCGCGCGGGCCTTCGTTGCTGTCCGGGTTGCGGGTAAAGAACACGTAGCTCGGGTTGCTGCCTAGCAGTTCCGGAATGCGCGACGGGTTGGCCTTGGCCCAGTTGCTGATCGCGCCCATGGTCACTTCTTCTTTCTTCAACTCGCCCTGTTCCACCAGCCAGCGGCCGATGGGCCGGTACGGGTGACCGTTCTGGTCGGCGTAGGCGATGCGCAGTTGCTTGCCATCCGGTGTCTGAATCCGCCCTGAACCCTGGATCTGCAAAAACTGCAGGTTCATCGGATCGGTCAGGTAGGCCACCACCGGCGCTTTGACGCCTTTGGATTCGATGGTCGCCGCGTCGTCGTAAGGCTTGAGCACTCGACCTTCGAGACGGCCACGCAGGCGTTTGCCCTTGAGTTCGGGATAAATGCTCTCCAGCGAGACGATGATCATGTCTTCCGGCACGCCATACACCGGCACGTTGGCCACGTCGGTGGGCGTCAGGCTGCCAGGGTAGACCGGTTCGTAGTAACCGGTGATCAGGCCGTTGGGGTTGTCATGCTCGGCGCGCAGACCGAACACATCGAGGTTCTGCTTGAGGAACGCGCGAATCTCGTTGGCGCTCTGCGGCACGTTGGTTGCCGCGGCGCACGTGCCACCCCAGACCGGATCAGCTTTGAGTCGGGTGCAGGCGCTGCGCCATGAGCCGAAACCGGCGACCAGATCGCTGTCGGACACCGCCGGCAGGGATTCCCAGGTGGCGCTGGAATAGGTGGCCAAGGCGTGGGTTTTCGGTTTGGCATTGTCGCCGCCTGTACAGCCGGCAAGGATTGCCAGCAGCGGCAGGGTTGCGATCAGTGGGTGACGCCAGGCCTTGAAACGGCTGTTCATGGAGTGATTCCTGTGCCGGTCGCCCGAGTGCTCCATGCGCTCGAACAACCCGTATTTTTAATAGGGCTATTGGTGTTTGTCGGGGAGGCGAGGATACTGGCCGCCGAATTCCGTGACCTGAAGCCGCCATGACTCTTAAACGAATTGCTGTTGTATTGCTGGCCTGCCTGACCCTGTCCGCCTGTGGCGGTGTCGATCCGAATTCCCCGTTGGGCCAGCGCAAGGCGATCTTCAAGCAGATGCTCAAGACCGGCGAAGAGCTCGGTGGCATGTTGCGTGGGCGCATTGCGTTCGACGGGCCGAAGTTCGCCGACGGTGCGGTGAAACTCGATGCGCTGTCCCATGAGCCGTGGAAGCATTTCCCGCAGGTGCGCGAAGCCGATCACACCAGCGCCAAGGACGAAGTCTGGTCGCGTCAGGCCCGTTTTCAGGAACTGGCTCGCAACCTTGAGGCGGCCACCGGTGAATTGGTGATCGCCAGCCAGGTTCAGCCGTACAAGGCCAGCAACCTCGGGCCTGCGGTGCAGAAAGTTGAAGATGCCTGCAGCGCTTGCCATAAGGAATTTCGCGATCATTGATTGCATGAGGGGGGCTGAGACAACTAAGCCCCTGTGGCGAGGGCGCTTGCTCCCTCGCCACAGGGGCATCGGTTACTTGTCGATTTGGTCCAGCGCATCCTGCAGTTCCTTGCGCGACTCGGCGAGCTTGTCCTTGCGCTTGTTGATCTTCTCCGGATCGCCTTTCTTCATGGCTTTGTCGAGGTCAGCCTGACGCTGGCTCACTTCGTGTTTGGCTTCGAGTACCTTGTTTTCGCGTTCTTTCTTCAAGCCAGCGTCGGTGCAGTGTTCAGTCACTTCGCGCAGGGCTGTTTCCAGGCCGGCCTGTTGATCGGCATTGCCGCGGGATTTGGCCTGCTCAATCTGGTTCATGATGCCCTGCTTCTTGGCAGCGCAACCGGTCAGGCCCGGGGCGTCTTCGTCGGCCATCACGGGGGCGGCCATGATGCCGCAAAGGGTCAGCATGGCGAGCGGTGCGAGAAATTTCATAAAAGCTCCATGTGCAAAGGCAATCGGTCGGTTGGGCACTGCGCTGTTGGAGCGCCTCGGGGCCGTTGGGTTCCCGGCGTGCCGGGATCGCGTAGTCAGAAACCGTCGATGCCGGCGGCCTGTAGGGTTTCGCTCAAGGCCAGTACCTGCGGGTCGCGAAAGAATGCGCTCAATTGCGCTGCGCGTCCCGGGCCGATACCGGCTTCAGCCTGCCATTGTTCGGTGTCGCGTCGGGCCAGCGCCTGCCATGAGTCAGGCAGTTGTGCCTGGCCGGTCGGCGGTAACCCCAGCGCTTTCAGCCACTGGCCGAAGGGCCGTTGGCGGGCACTGTGAAAACTGTGAATCAGGCGTTCGCTGCTGCGCTCGCCGAAGCCGGCAATGTTAGCAAGCTCTGGTGCGTCGAGGGTCAACCAATCCAGCAGGTTGTTCAGGTGGCCTGTTTCGAGAAGTTTCTCCCAGGTGCCACGGCCGACATGTTGCATCGCCAGACCTTGCTTGCCACTGAGCCAGGTCAGGCGAGCGAGAAACTGGCTTTCGCAACCGGGTGTCGGTTGCCAGCAACTCAAGGCGTGGAAATCACTGGCGTCGGGGACGTCAATGTCGGCCCGCTCGGTCGTGCGCAGTACTACGCTGTCGAGCCGTGGAATCGTCAGCCCGGCCAGGCTGATTGCCACTTGGTCACCGGGACGGATATCCAAAGTCTGCCAGCGCTTGAGCGAACTGGCGCTCACGCGTTTTATCTCCCGATCATCGAGCATGATCGGCGTCAGCTCCAGCACGGGTGTGATGCGGCCGGTGCGACCGATTTTGAAATTCACTTTGCGCACCTCGGCCAGCGCCTGGGCAAACGGGTATTTCCAGGCCACCGCCCAGTAGGGCGCGCTCGCCTGCCAGCGCTCGGCCGGTGGGCGCTGGCTTTGACGCAGCACAATGCCGTCGCTGGCGAATGGCAGTGGTGACCGATACCAGTGCTCACGCCACTTTTGTGCGTCTTCAAGGTTGGCGATGGCCTGACTGAATGGCGCTGTCGTGGCGAAACCCAGTGTCGCCAACGTCGCTATTCTTTCGGGCAGACTCGCCGGCCCCTGTGGCCAATCCCAGACGAACAGACCGATCCCGGCCGCCTGCTCGACGCTCAGGGTTTTCCGGCTCATCAGTCCGGCAACCGTGGCGCGGGCGTTGACGCTGCCGGCGCGGGCCTGCACATGTCGAGTCAGACGCCAGTAGAGTTCGCCCTGGACCAGCAGATCGAGGGGCTGCGTCAGTTGTTGAGGAATGGCGTGGATCTTTTGCGCTGACGCCGTCCAGTCCTGGCCGCTGCTACCGTCACCGCGACTGATCGCCTGCTGCAACAGACCGCGACGGTAGATCAGCGTCACTGCGACGCCATCGACCTTGGGTTGTACCCAGACATCCCGGCGGTCCTGCAGCCAGGCTTGAACCGCCGCCGCCTCATGAAGTTTATCCAGGCCTGTGTGTGCAACCGGATGCGCGATAGGCCCCGTTGCGCTGCGCAAAGGTTGCGGCGCCGCTGGCCGCTGGAAACACTGTCGCCATTCGTTGAGCCGCAAGCGGGCTTGATCATAGAGGTCGTCGGCAAGCAGCGAACGGCCTTCGCGATGATAGGCTTCGTCCCATTGGTCGATCTGGTTTTGCAGGGCGGTGATTTCGTTTTGCGCGGTGGCGGCAGGCCATTCGGGGCAGGCGGCGTAAGCGATCAGGTGGATGAAACTCAGCAGAACAACTGAAAACAGGCGCAGCGTCGCAAGCATGGTGAGCGTCCTTGCTCAGGGGGAATGCTTGAAGGCTAGGCGAGGATTTTGACGTGGGTTGGCGGGGTGTTTTGCCGGGTGTTTCGGTTGGAAAGTCATGTTGTCTGTTCGGGCATCTAGCGAGCAGGCTCGCTCCCACAGGGTATTGCGCACGCATGAAAAAGCCCCGCACGGCGCGAACCGTGCGGGGCTTTTTTGTACCGCCAGGGCGTCTTACAGACCAGCAGCGGAACGCAAAGCGTCGGCGCGGTCGGTTTTTTCCCAGGTGAAGGTGGTGAAGGTGTCTTCGCCAACTGTCTTGGTCTGCGATGCACGACCGAAGTGGCCGTAGGCTGCAGTTTCCTGGTACATCGGGTGCAGCAGGTCGAGCATGGTGGTGATTGCGTATGGACGCAGGTCGAACACTTCACGCACCAGTTTGATGATCTTGTCATCGCTGATCTTGCCGGTGCCGAAGGTGTTCAGCGAGATCGACGTCGGCTGGGCGACGCCGATCGCGTAGGAAACCTGAATCTCGCAACGCTCGGCCAGGCCGGCAGCGACGATGTTCTTGGCCACGTAACGGCCAGCGTAGGCCGCCGAACGGTCAACCTTCGATGGATCTTTACCGGAGAACGCGCCGCCGCCGTGACGGGCCATGCCGCCGTAGCTGTCGACGATGATCTTGCGACCGGTCAGACCGCAGTCACCTACCGGGCCGCCAATGATGAACTGGCCGGTCGGGTTGATGTGGAACTGGGTGTCCTTGCTCAGCAGTTCGGCAGGCAGCACGTGCTTGACGATCAGCTCCATCACGCCTTCGCGCAGGTCTTTGTACGAGACTTCCGGGTTGTGCTGGGTCGACAGTACAACAGCGTCGATACCCACCACCTTGCCGCCTTCGTAACGGCAAGTCACTTGCGACTTGGCGTCCGGACGCAGCCAAGGCAGCAGACCCGACTTACGGGCTTCGGCCTGGCGCTGCACCAACTGGTGCGAGAAGGTGATCGGCGCAGGCATCAATACGTCGGTTTCGTTACTGGCGTAGCCGAACATCAGGCCCTGGTCGCCGGCGCCCTGATCTTCAGGCTTGGCACGGTCAACACCCTGGTTGATGTCAGGGGACTGCTTGCCGATGATGTTCATCACGCCGCAGGTCGCGCCGTCGAAGCCGACGTCGGAGCTGGTGTAGCCGATGTCGCAGATCACGTCGCGAACGATCTGCTCCAGGTCGACCCAGGCGCTGGTGGTCACTTCACCGGCAACGATGGCAACGCCGGTCTTGACCAGCGTTTCCACAGCCACGCGTGCGTGTTTGTCCTGGGCAATAATGGCGTCCAGCACCGCATCGGAAATCTGGTCGGCGATTTTGTCCGGATGTCCTTCAGACACGGACTCGGAGGTGAAGAGGGAGTATTCGCTCATCTCGATGTTTTCCTGAATTTACCGATGGTGAGTGTCGCCAGCCGGTCGCAGAAAGTGGCGAACCTGGATCTGGAAACCATTACGTAAGCCTACATAGAGGCTGTCCCCGGGAACGAGCCCCGCAGCGGTGGCCCAACGGGCCAAATCGTCCTGTTCAAACCCCAACCACAGATCACCGCAGGCCTCCCTGGCCCAACTCTGGTTGTGGCTACATAACTCTGTCACGAGCAGGCTACCGCCCGGTTGCAGCAGGCCGGCCATGTGCTTGAGCGCTTCGGCCGGCGCGGCGAAATGGTGCAACACCATATTCAATACGACGCAATCGGCCTGAAGGCTGATGCCATTCAATGCATCGGCCAATTGCAGGCTGACGTTAGCCAGTTGTTCACGTTCACATACCTGACGCGCCAGTTCGAGCATCGCCGGGCTGTTGTCCAGCGCGGTGACGGTGCCGAAGCGGCGGGCCAGTTCCGGCAGGAAAGCACCGTCGCCGGGGCCGACTTCAATGGCCGTGGCAGCACCATTGAAGTTCAGTTTGTCGAGCAGGGCCAGCACGCTGTCACGGTATTGCGGCAGGCCTGCGATCAGGTCTTGCTGGGCGCGAAACTTCTCCGCCACACGTGCGAAAAAATCCTGGCTGGCGGCCTCACGTTGTCCGTGTACCTGAGCGATACGCGCCTGCACGTCATCCGGCAGTGCCAGATTGTCGACTTCTTCTAACAATGCCGCGTGCAGCTTGCCGCCGAGCAATTCGGGGTGGGGCAGGGCGCGGCGATAGAAAATCGCGTTGCCTTCGCGGCGTGTCGCCACCAGATCGGCCTGGGCCAGCACCTTGAGGTGGTGGCTCATGCCGGACTGACCGATGCCGAAAATCTGCGCCAGCTCCAGGACCCCGAACGAGTCGTTGGCCAGCGCGCGCAATACATTCAGGCGCAGCGGGTCGCCACCGGCCTTGCACAAGGCCGCCAGCTCGTCGCAATCGTCATGTCGAATGGAAGGCGCGCGTAAGTTCATGGGGCAGCAGTCTAGTGACGGGGCTAAATCCTCGCAAGAGCAATATCAAAAAGTTTTGATATTGCTCGATAGATGGCACTTCTCACCGGCTGGTTAACTCTACAAACGAACAGCGGAAAGGTTTCACCAGCGGAAACCGCCGTTAACCATGGGAAAAACGCCTCCGGATGACTATCTGTCATTGCCCCGAGGCGCTCCGGTGAGGGAAAATGCCCTCCTTTTTTCCGTTTCAATCTATTCACACCCAGGAGATCAGCGATGCCTAGCCGTCGTGAGCGTGCCAACGCCATTCGTGCCCTCAGCATGGATGCCGTGCAAAAAGCCAACAGCGGCCATCCCGGTGCCCCTATGGGTATGGCAGATATCGCCGAAGTGCTTTGGCGCGACTACCTCAAGCACAACCCGAGCAATCCATCGTTCGCCGACCGTGACCGCTTCGTGCTGTCCAACGGCCACGGCTCGATGTTGATCTACTCGCTGCTGCACCTGACCGGTTACGACCTGTCGATCGACGACCTCAAGCAGTTCCGTCAACTGCACAGTCGCACCCCGGGTCACCCGGAATTCGGCTACACCCCGGGCGTTGAAACCACCACCGGCCCGCTGGGTCAGGGTCTGGCCAACGCTGTCGGTTTCGCCCTGGCAGAAAAAGTCCTCGGCGCGCAGTTCAACCGTCCTGGCCACAACATCGTCGACCACCACACCTACGTGTTCCTGGGTGATGGCTGCATGATGGAAGGCATTTCCCACGAAGTCGCTTCCCTGGCCGGTACGCTGGGTCTGGGCAAGCTGATCGCCTTCTACGATGACAACGGTATCTCCATCGACGGCGAAGTCGAAGGCTGGTTCACCGATGACACCCCGAAGCGTTTTGAATCCTACAACTGGCAAGTGATCCGCAATGTTGACGGTCACGACCCGGAAGAGATCAAGACCGCCATCGAAACCGCGCGCAAGAGCCCGCTGCCGACCCTGATCTGCTGCAAGACCACCATCGGTTTCGGTTCGCCGAACAAGCAGGGCAAGGAAGACTGCCACGGTGCCCCGCTGGGTGACGCGGAAATCGCCCTGACCCGCCAGGCGCTGAACTGGAACTACGGCCCGTTCGAAATCCCGGCCGACATTTATGCCGAGTGGGATGCCAAGGAAAAAGGTCGCGCCGCCGAAGCCGAGTGGGATCAGCGTTTCGCGGCCTACTCCGCTGCGTTCCCGACCGAAGCCAACGAGCTGATCCGTCGTCTGAGCGGTGAGCTGCCGGCTGACTTCGCTGAAAAAGCCTCGGCGTACATCGCTGAAGTCGCGGCCAAGGGCGAAACCATCGCCAGCCGTAAAGCCAGCCAGAACACCCTGAACGCTTTCGGCCCGCTGCTGCCGGAAATGCTTGGCGGTTCGGCTGACCTGGCCGGTTCCAACCTGACCCTGTGGAAAGGTTGCAAAGGCGTCAGCGCTGAAGATGCCAGCGGTAACTACATGTACTACGGCGTGCGCGAGTTCGGCATGACCGCGATCATGAACGGCGTGTCCCTGCACGGCGGCCTTGTGCCTTATGGCGCGACCTTCCTGATGTTCATGGAATACGCCCGCAACGCGGTGCGCATGTCGGCGCTGATGAAGAAGCGCGTGATCCATGTCTACACCCACGACTCCATCGGTCTGGGCGAAGACGGCCCGACGCACCAGCCGATCGAACAACTGACCAGCCTGCGCACCACGCCGAACCTCGACACCTGGCGTCCAGCCGATGCCGTGGAATCGGCCGTGGCCTGGAAAAACGCTCTGGAGCGCAAGGACGGCCCATCGGCGCTGATCTTCTCGCGTCAGAACCTGCAACACCAGGAACGCGATGCCGGCCAGATTGCCGACATCAGCCGCGGTGGCTACGTGCTGAAGGACTGCGCAGGCGAGCCTGAGCTGATCCTGATCGCCACGGGTTCGGAAGTCGGTCTGGCCGTTCAGGCCTTCGACAAACTGACCGAGCAAGGTCGCAAGGTGCGTGTGGTGTCCATGCCGTGCACCAGCGTGTTCGATGCTCAGGACGCCGGCTACAAGCAATCGGTGCTGCCGTTGCAGGTCAGCGCACGTATCGCGATCGAAGCGGCACACGCCGACTTCTGGTTCAAGTACGTGGGCCTGGAAGGTCGCGTGATCGGCATGACCACCTACGGTGAGTCGGCGCCGGCTTCGGCATTGTTCGAAGAGTTCGGTTTTACCCTGGAAAACATCCTGGGTCAGGCTGAAGAGCTGCTGGAAGACTAAGTCCGACAGTTGTGTTGTCTGGGCTGACGCCTTCGCGAGCAAGCTCGCTCCCACATTGGAATGCATTTCCCTGTGGGAGCGAGCTTGCTCGCGAAAGCGTTGGTTCGGGCAACGTCGCACTGCCTGATTCACCACGGTAATCGAGAACCCCATGCCTCAACCGCGTCCCTACAAAGTTGCACTCAACGGCTACGGCCGGATTGGTCGTTGCGTCTTGCGTGCGTTGTTTGAGCGAGGCGAAAAAGCCGGGTTTGAAATTGTCGCAATCAACGATCTGGCGGACATGGCCAGCATCGAATACCTGACACGCTTCGACTCCACGCACGGCCGCTTTCCCGGCGAAGTGCGAGTAGATGGCGACTGTCTGCATATTAATGGCGACTGCGTGAAGGTTCTGCGCAGTGCCACCCCCGAAGGCATTGATTGGGCGTCGCTGGGCGTCGATCTGGTGCTCGAATGCTCCGGCGCTTACCACACCCGTGAAGACGGCCAGCGGTTCCTCGACGCCGGTGCGCCACGGGTATTGTTCTCGCAGCCGATGGCCAGCGAGGCGGATGTCGACGCCACCATCGTCTACGGCGTCAATCAGGACTGCCTGACCGGCGACGAACTGCTGGTGTCCAACGCCTCCTGCACCACCAACTGCGGCGTGCCGCTGTTGCGCCTGCTGGACAAGGCGATCGGCCTCGATTACGTGTCGATCACCACGATTCACTCGGCGATGAACGATCAACCAGTGATCGACGCCTATCACCACGAAGACCTGCGCCGCACCCGTTCGGCGTTCCAGTCGGTGATTCCGGTGTCCACCGGTCTGGCGCGTGGTATCGAGCGCCTGTTGCCGGAACTTGCCGGGCGAATTCAGGCCAAAGCCGTACGCGTGCCGACGGTCAACGTGTCCTGCCTCGACATCACGATGCAGACCGCCACGGCGACCGATGCCAATGAGGTCAACCGGATCCTGCGCGAAGCCGCCTCCAGCGGCCCGCTCAAAGGTCTGCTGGCTTACACCGAGCTTCCCCACGCAAGCTGTGATTTTAATCATGACCCACATTCGACCATCGTCGATGCCAGTCAGACCCGTGTTTCCGGCCCCAGGCTGGTGAACATCCTGGCCTGGTTCGACAACGAGTGGGGGTTTGCCAACCGAATGCTGGACGTTGCAGAACACTATCTGCAAACAGCAACTTCAAAAAAACCGTAGGAAGTGCGACCCATGACCGTGTTGAAGATGTCCGACCTCGATCTGCAAGGTAAGCGCGTATTGATCCGCGAAGACCTCAACGTCCCAGTCAAGGACGGTGTTGTCACCAGCGATGCGCGTATCCTGGCTTCGCTGCCGACCATCAAGCTGGCCCTGGAAAAAGGTGCGGCCGTGATGGTCTGCTCGCACCTGGGCCGTCCGACCGAAGGCGAGTTCTCCGCCGAGAACAGCCTCAAGCCAGTCGCTGACTACCTGAGCAAGGCCTTGGGCCGTGAAGTGCCGCTGGTGGCCGATTACCTGGGCGGTGTTGACGTCAAGGCCGGCGACATCGTGCTGTTCGAAAACGTGCGCTTCAACAAGGGCGAGAAAAAGAACGCCGACGACCTGGCCCAGCAATACGCCGCCCTGTGCGACGTGTTCGTGATGGATGCCTTCGGCACCGCACACCGCGCCGAAGGTTCGACCCACGGCGTGGCCAAGTTCGCCAAGGTGGCCGCTGCCGGCCCGCTGCTGGCCGCTGAACTGGACGCACTGGGCAAGGCGCTGGGCGCACCGGCCAAGCCGATGGCGGCCATCGTTGCCGGCTCCAAGGTCTCGACCAAACTCGACGTACTCAACAGCCTGAGCCAGATCTGCGATCAACTGATCGTTGGCGGCGGCATCGCCAACACTTTCCTCGCAGCGGCCGGTCACCCGGTCGGCAAGTCGCTGTACGAACCGGATCTGCTCGACACCGCGCGCGCCATCGCTGCCAAGGTCAGCGTGCCACTGCCGGTTGACGTAGTCGTTGCCAAAGAATTCGCGGAAAGCGCCGAAGCGACCGTGAAGCTGATCGCTGACGTCGCGGCTGACGACATGATCCTGGACATCGGCCCGCAAACCGCAGCCAACTTCGCCGAACTGCTGAAGTCGTCGAAAACCATCCTGTGGAACGGCCCGGTCGGCGTGTTCGAATTCGACCAGTTCGGCAACGGCACCAAAGTGCTGGCCCAGGCCATCGCTGAAAGCTCGGCATTCTCCATCGCGGGCGGTGGCGACACTCTGGCGGCGATTGATAAATATGGCGTGGCTGAGCAAATCTCCTACATTTCCACCGGGGGTGGCGCGTTCCTCGAATTCGTCGAAGGCAAGGTGCTGCCGGCCGTTGAAGTCCTGGAAAGCCGGGCCAAGGCCTGAGGCCGCCCGTTTGGCCAGGCAAAGGAGTGTTTTCATGGTCAAGTCGTTAGCGCTGTTGTTGCTGACCGGTACGCTGGCGGCCTGCGGGAGTAACCCGAAGGCCGAGGCGACGCCTGCGCCGGGTGCGGCGCAGAAAGGCTGCTATCAGGCCGACTGGCAGGCCGAAACCAACCCGGTGCTGAACAAGCGCTCGGGGCCGGACGGTCTGGACAAATACGAGACGCAAACCCCGGCCAAGGAACATGGTTGTCCTTGACCGGTCTGACTCTATAACTCAGGGCTGACGGCGTGCGCCTTCAGTCGAGGAACACGGATGAAAGGCTTGATCGCCATTGCGGCGTTGGCATTGTTGGGCGGTTGCGCGCAGATGAACCTGTTCCAGCCCTCCGCCCCGGCGGATAACTGGACCACCTGGACCTGCGACAGCCAGGCCAAAGTGCTGTGGCGCTACGCCGATGCCGGCCAGAAGGAAGTCGACGTTCGACTCGGCGGCGGTGATCAGGTCTATCGCCTGAAAGAAGAGCCGGGCGCCTCGGGTACGCTGTACAGCGACGGCATGCTGGCGTTTCACCTCAAGGGTGACGAAGGCCTGGTGTACTGGGTCGCCACCAATGACCTGATCGGCCGCGGCTGCAAGGCGCAGTAATTGACACACCACAGATCCAATGTGGAAACCGATCCAACTGTGGGAGCGAGCTTGCTCGCGAAAGCGGTGGATCAGCTTGCATCAATGTTGAATGCCAAGTCGCATTCGCGAGCAAGCTCGCTCCCACAGGTGTTCTGTGTCGTTCAGAAGATTTAGGTAACACCGAATCACCGGACCGGGCCTCGACCCCCGATCTGCAATCACTTGAATAGCCGCCGCCGCTCCGGCAGGCTGGCACGATTAACGACCCTCAACCGGGAGAGAGACACACAATGGCACTTATCAGCATGCGCCAGATGTTGGACCACGCAGCCGAGTTCGGCTACGGCGTTCCAGCCTTCAACGTCAACAACCTTGAGCAGATGCGCGCCATCATGGAAGCCGCTGACAAGACTGACTCCCCGGTGATCGTCCAGGCTTCGGCCGGCGCCCGCAAATACGCTGGTGCACCGTTCCTGCGTCACCTGATCCTGGCCGCGATCGAAGAATTCCCGCATATCCCGGTGTGCATGCACCAGGACCACGGCACCAGCCCTGACGTCTGCCAGCGCTCGATCCAGCTGGGCTTCAGCTCGGTGATGATGGACGGCTCGCTGGGCGAAGACGGCAAGACCCCGACCGATTACGACTACAACGTCCGCGTTACCCAACAAACCGTGGCCATGGCTCACGCCTGCGGCGTTTCGGTAGAAGGCGAGCTGGGCTGCCTGGGTTCGCTGGAAACCGGCATGGCCGGTGAAGAAGACGGCATCGGCGCCGAAGGTGTTCTGGATCACAGCCAAATGCTGACCGATCCGGAAGAAGCCGCTGATTTCGTAAAACGCACTCAGGTCGATGCCCTGGCCATCGCCATCGGCACCAGCCACGGCGCCTACAAGTTCACCAAGCCACCTACCGGCGACGTGCTGGCGATCGACCGCATCAAGGAAATCCACAAGCGCATCCCGAACACCCACCTGGTGATGCACGGTTCCTCGTCGGTGCCACAAGAGTGGCTGGCGATCATCAACCAGTACGGCGGCGACATCAAAGAAACCTACGGCGTACCGGTTGAAGAAATCGTCGAAGGCATCAAGTACGGCGTGCGCAAGGTCAACATCGACACCGACCTGCGCCTGGCGTCCACCGGTGCGATGCGTCGCCTGATGGCCACCAACCCGAGCGAATTCGACCCACGTAAGTTCTTCGGCGCCACCGTGACCGCAATGCGTGACGTGTGTATCGCTCGTTATGAAGCGTTCGGCACTGCCGGTAATGCTTCGAAGATCAAACCGATCTCGCTGGAAGCGATGTACCAGCGTTATCTGAAGGGTGAGTTGAACGCCAAGGTCAACTAAGCCTTTGGTTTCTCCTGTGTTATAAAAAAACCCGCCGTGAGGCGGGTTTTTTGTGCGCTGTTGTTACCCTTTTGTGAAGTTCATATTGTAGGTTTTACCCACATTCGGCCCGCCTGATACAACCTTGACAGTACCGCTCAACTTATTGTCGTTGGCGTCGGCCGATTTCAAGCTGATGGTGAGTGAGCTGTCGCCATGTCCATATTCATCTCCATCTGAGGCCTTTGCTTTGGCTTGAAGATTAAAGGACCTTGAGTTCTTCGCGGTATAGCTTCCAGTGACGGTAAAGTTAAGCCCGTAATATTGCATTTTGCCGTTATTTAACTGTCCATTTTGTTGGCTTGGTTCGTCAAATGTAAGCGTGGCGCAATTGCTTTCACCTGTATCAGAGACTGTACCTTGGTAAGTAGGCATTATGTTCACCATTCGTTCGCGATATTTAAGGTTCGGGCTACACGTCAGTCCGAAGTGGATTTTTTTTCGTATCACGTTGATGAGGTTAAGTTGATGGCGTTTTTTTGTAACCTGATAGAAGTGACAGTTTCTTATATCAATTCGCAATGCTTTGATCGGGGGATTAATAAAGTCGGTATAAGGTGTGGGCCAAAAAAAGCACAGATTTATTATTGTCATCTTCGATTTTGCGTAAGCGTGCGCACTATTTCGCAGGTCGCCTTCTAGAGTGCTGAGAAATCCGCATCCCGTGATGTTCTCAATGTCGTCTGTGAAACGCGAACTGCCCGTCAAATGCCCGCGTTGAGGCGTCCCTCCTATCAACTGCAATTCGGAAGGTGGCGTGTGACTTTCCCACAGGATGCCCGAGCGTCCTTCGCGCTTATTGCGATAGCGCGTCATGCGGCCTGCCAAGCCTTTCATCAGCGGTCCAAACGCGGAAGTTGAACTCTATATTCCATAGGTCGGATCGTGCGGTGGCTAATTCGAATTCGATATTGATACCTGTCAGGTTTGACAGTGGTCGTTTTTATTGTTTGCGCACAGGCTTGGGGTTTAACTTGGTAATGGAGGACTGACTCATGAGCGAAAATTTAAGTTTTTTAATATGTACTAAGACTGAGGCGGGTTATTCGAATTTTATTTGTTACACCTGTTACTTCTGACAGTGGTCAATGCTGAAAAGCTACGTGATTATATGAACTCATTCACGAGAGGGTTTCGAGATGGAAAAGTATGTGTTTGATCCGCAAGATGGGTTCCTGCAGAACGCGCAGGGTGAACAGTACGCACCTAATCAGAATCCAAATATGGGAAAAGTCCCAATGACAGCGCCAGTGTTGGATGAGCAATTCAACAAATGGCTCCATGCACCTGGAAATAGTTGCACTTGTGGGTGTAGTGGAGGTTGGAGCGCCTCGGCAGGCAGTCTTATTGAGTAAATTGAACAGCGCTTATGGGCGTCCCACTTTTTTATTGGATTTTCCCTGAAGAAACCCGCCTTGTGGCGGGTTTCTTCGTGGAGGGCTAGTGCTCCAACTCCACATGATCGAGTGCCTGATTCACCGCCAGTTCCCCCAGCATGACCACTTGTGCAATGCCCAGTGCAGTCTTGCGGTGCGAGGTATCGAGCGTTGCGGCGAAGTTGTTGAGCATTTCGCTGGCGGAGCCCAGGGTTTCGCTGGCGTTGGCCAGCAGGGATTCGGTGTTGTACTTCGGGTTGGCGAGGTACATGGGGTCGGGTTTATGCGTGCTCGCCATGATGAGGGCGGCGGGGTTGAGGTAATGGTCAAGGGCGCGTTCGGCGGCGTCGCTGAGTTTTTTTGAGTCGAGGGATTCGTAAGGGGAGGCCGGGTCGGTGACCGGCGGGTGAGGCGTTGATTTAGTCATAAGCTGAAAACTCCTGTTAGAGCCGCTTCGCCTTCTCTACTAAAAGAAGGGTGGCAGCTGTGCGCAGGTTAGTAGACCGGGGAGTATTCAGCATTTACCGGCGCGCCGAAGCGCCCTGCACACAGCCACCATCAAGTCGGACAGCAATCACCGACGGATGCGCTTTGCACATTACTGAAAACACCACGGGCTACTAAACCCGATCACTGGAAATCAGTGACGCGAATCAAGTTACCGACGGCCCGCCAGGCGCACAAGCCGGCGGATTCTGGCGTACCCGTAGGCATCGACGCAAGCTGTTGTAGGCATCCGGAAGTAACCGCATGAGCCTTTAAACAAAGGTGTTTAAGTGGCGTAGGCGAGGGCCTTGTGGCGAGGGGATTTATCCCCGATGGACTGCGCAGCAGGCCCCAGCTTTCAGTGCAGGGCGGGGGCCGCTGCGCGACCCAACGGGGATAAATCCCCTCGCCACAGGTTTTTACCAGACCCCGAGCATCGGGGGGGCAGTGCTAGTCATGTTGTTATTTGTCGTGGTCGATATCCAGTTTGGAGAAGGTCACCTGGCCACCTTCGCTGGTGTAGCCCGTGTTGTCCTGCACATACACGCCGGCCTTGAAGTACAGCGGCTTGTTGCGCCACGTGGCGCTGATTTGTGAATCCCACTGGTAACCCGCCGCACTCACACCCAGTGCGCCGCCGGGGCTCAAGTGGATGAGGTAGTTGAATTCGTTGTTCAGTTTGATCCCGGTGGCGAGGGTGATAACGCGGCTTTCGTCGTCATCGGGGTGCATGCGCACCTTGATCACCAGGTTGCCGGTCGCGGTTTTGGTCTTGTACTGGTATTCGAGTTTGACCATCGGCTTCTGGCTTTCGTAGGCGTGGATCTGGCCAATGACGATCTTGCCGGAACTGGGGACCTTGTTCACCGCGAGGGTGGCGCGCAGCAGGTTGTCGGCGTCGGGGTAGTACCAGTTGCGCAAGGTGCCGTTGCTGAAGGTTTCGCGCAGTTCGGTGCGCGGGTAGATGGCGTTTTCGGTTTTTGACCCGGTGACCGGTGACCAGAAAAACAAGGTGCCGGTGTCGGAATGGAAGTATTGATCTTTGAAGCCGTTCACCAGTTTGGAGGTTTCGACGGTGTATGGCGGGCTGCCAACGGGAACGCTGAGGTTCCAGGTTGCGAGATCGATCATGTCGGTTCTTCCACTCGGTTCATCCTGTACGCGGGTGCCAGAAGCTCTAGCTCGCGCCTTTTGGGGCGGCCTTTATAAGCGTAGAGAGATTTTTTGTTAATGCCCGCTTGGCGGATGATTGACGTCAACATCCTGTCGAAATGCCATCTCTGCCGGTTTCCGGGGGCTTCAGCGGTGACCGTTAGTCGGCAAACTCACGCTTTGGTTAAATGATGGCTTGATGACAGCTTCTGCTTTTTCGGATCCACGACTAGAGTGAAGGCTCGATGTGTGTACGGTTTTACCGGAATCGCCCTGAAGTCCCGACAAGAGAAGCAGCATGGAATGCGCGCAACCCCCGCCAGGTGAAGGCAGCTCTGTCCTTTTGATCGTTGATGATTACCCTGAAAACCTGATCAGCATGCGCGCGTTGCTGCAACGTCAGGATTGGCACGTCATCACCGCAGCCTCGGGTTTCGAAGCGCTCAATCTGCTGCTCACTCACGATGTCGATCTGGTGCTGCTGGACGTGCAGATGCCGGGCATGGACGGCTTTGAAGTGGCGCGATTGATGCGCGGCAGCCAGCGCACGCGCCTCACGCCGATTATTTTCCTGACCGCCAATGAACAATCCCAGGACGCCGTGATCAAGGGCTATGCCAGTGGTGCGGTGGATTACCTGTTCAAACCCTTCGACCCGCAGATCCTCAAGCCGAAAGTGCAGGCGTTGCTGGAACACCAGCGCAATCGCCGGGCCTTGCAGCGTTTGTCCCATGATCTGGAAGTGGCCAGGGCCTTCAATGCGTCGGTGCTGGACAACGCGGCCGAAGGCATTCTGGTGCTCGGCGAGGATGGCTTGATCCGCTTCGCCAACCCGGCGATTTCACGGTTGCTCAACGCGCCGGTGAAGGAGCTGGAGGGTAAGGAATTTCTCGATTACTTGCAGAAACCGCACATTCCGTTGTGGGCCGATTCTGAATTCAAGGGCAGCTACAAACGCGGCGAAACCCTGCGCCTGCATGACGCTTTGCTGCGTACTGCTCCGGGCCAGCAGGTGCCGGTGGCGCTGTCCTGTGCGCCGTTACCCGCCGAGCAGCAGGCGATGGTGGTCACGGTGCTGGATATGTCGGTGGTGCGTCATCTGCATCAGCAGCTGGAATTTCAGGCCGTCACCGATCCATTGACCGGGTTGCTCAATCGTCGCGGTTTTTATCAGACGGTGGAAAACCTGTTGTTGCGTGGCGAACGTAATGACAGCAGTTGGGTGTTGCTGTACCTGGACCTCGACGGTTTCAAACGCGTCAATGACTCGCTCGGGCATGATGCCGGTGACCGCGTACTGCGCTGGGTGTCCGAGCAATTGAAGGCGTGTTTGCGCCCGTTCGATATTCTTGCGCGCATGGGCGGCGACGAGTTCACGGCGCTGCTGGATCTGGAGTTTCCCGAGCAGGCGGCGAAGATTGCCGAGAAGCTCATCGAGCGTGTGTCGATCTGTCAGCAAATCGAAGGGCTGGACATCGCCCTCGGCGCCAGTATCGGCATCGCCACTTATCCCGATTGCGGATCGAATCTGGATGGCTTGCTGCGTGCCTCCGACATAGCCATGTACGAAGCCAAGCGCGCCGGGCGTCAGCAATATCGTTTTTACGATCACGAAATGAACGGCCGGGCCCGCTCACGACTGATGCTCGAAGAAAGCGTGCGCAGCGCCATTGAGAACCGCGACTTCAATCTGGTCTATCAGCCGCAAGTGGCGATCGACACCGGGCAGATTCGTGGCTTCGAGGCGCTATTGCGCTGGCAGCACCCGAGCGTCGGCGATGTGCCACCGGGCCTGTTCCTGCCGTTGCTGGAGGAGGCGCGGCTGATCAGCCGCCTCGGCAGCTGGATTTATCATCGTGGCGCCGGCCAGCGCAAAGCCTGGGAAACCCTGTTCGCCGAAGATCTGGTCCTGGGGGTGAGTTTGAGCAACACCCAGTTCAGCCTGCCGAATCTGGTCACCGAATTGCGTCAGGTCATGGAGCGACATGCCTTGCAGCCGCGGCAGCTGGAGGTCGAGGTGACCGAAGAAGCCTTGATGCAAAACCCCGATGAAACCCGCAAGCAACTGCGCCTGCTGCGTAATCTCGGGGTGCGTGTGGCACTCGATGACTTCGGCTCCGGACCCTGTTCGCTGGCGCATCTGCGTGATCTGGAACTGGATACGCTCAAGCTCGACCGCCATCTGATTGCGCGCTTGCCGGACTCCCAGCGCGATGCGTCGCTGGTCAGTACGGTGATCAATCTGTGCAAACAGTACGGTTTGCTGGTGATCGCCGAGGGGGTCGAAACCATTGAGCAGTACCAATGGCTGCAAGCTCATGGCTGTGAATACGTGCAGGGTTTTCTTGTGGCACGGCCATTGATCGCCGAAGACGCCGCCAGTTTCGCCGAGCCCTTCGACTGGAGCGCGCTGCCCGGTTGAATTCGCTACACTGGCGCACCTTTTTGCGAACCGTGTCGCCCGTCATGACTGTGTTGAAGTACCTCCAGGCCTATCCCGCGCCATTGCAGGACCAGGTGCGCCAACTGATTGCCGAAGGGCGTCTGGGCGATTACCTGAGCCAACGCTATCCGGGGCGCCACGATGTGCAGAGCGACAAAGCGTTGTACAGCTACGCGCTGGACCTGAAGCAGGAATACCTGCGCAACGCGCCCGCTATCGACAAGGTGCTGTTCGATAACCGCCTCGACCTGACTCACCGCGCCCTCGGCCTGCACACCACGGTGTCGCGGGTGCAGGGTGGCAAGCTCAAGGCGAAGAAAGAGATCCGTATCGCCTCGTTGTTCAAGGACGCCGCGCCGGACTTCCTGAAAATGATCGTGGTGCACGAACTGGCGCACTTCAAGGAATCGGATCACAACAAGGCGTTCTATAAATTGTGCGAGCACATGCTGCCGGGGTATCACCAGGTCGAGTTCGATCTGCGGGTGTATCTGACGTGGCGGGATATGCAGGCTTAACAGTACGCAACCAGGAAGGTGTGGATGGACGTCAGCAAGACCAAAAGCAGTTTCTACCGCCGCTTGTACGTGGCGTACCTGATCGACAGCGGTCTGGCGCCGAGTGTGCCGACACTGACCGAAGTGACTGGCATGCCCCGGCGCACGGCGCAGGACACGATTGCCGCGCTGGCGGATCTGGATATCGTCTGTGAATTCGAGCAGGAAGAGGGCGCGCGTAATCACGCCGGGCGCTATCGGATTCGTGAGTGGGGGGCGATTGATCGCGGGTGGATCGAGCGTAATTTGCGGCAGATCAAGGCTGTTCTGGAGTATCCCTGAAAAAAGCCCCTCACCCTAGCCCTCTCCCGGAGGGAGAGGGGACCGATTGGGGGATATTGGAGAGGTACGCCGACCTGAAATTGTCGCTGTGAATCCATAATCGACGCGGTTTTTCAGGTCGATGTCTGACGCAAGACAATAAGGTCAGTCCCCTCTCCCGGAGGGAGAGGGGACCGATTAGGGGATATTGGAGAGGTACGCCGACCTGAAATTGTCGCTGTGAATCCATAATCGACGCGGTTTTTCAGGTCGATGTCTGACGCAAGACAATAAGGTCAGTCCCCTCTCCCGGAGGGAGAGGGGACCGATTGGGGGATATTGGAGAGGTACGCCGACCTGAAATTGTCGCTGTGAATCCATAATCGACGCGGTTTTTCAGGTCGATGTCTGACGCAAGACAATAAGGTCAGTCCCCTCTCCCGGAGGGAGAGGGGATTGATTGGGGGATATTGGAGAGGTACGCCGACCTGAAGTTGTCGCCTGTGAATCCATCATCGACGTGGTTTTTCAGGTCGATGTCTGACGCAAGACAATAAGGTCAGTCCCCTCTCCCGGAGGGAGAGGGGATTGATTGGGGGATATTGGAGAGGTACGCCGATCTGAAATTGTCGCTGTGAATCCATAATCGACGCGGTTTTTCAGGTCGATGTCTGACGCAAGACAATAAGGTCAGTCCCCTCTCCCGGAGGGAGAGGGGACCGGTTGGGGGATATTGGAGAGGTACGCCGACCTGAAATTGTCGCTGTGAATCCATAATCGACGCGTTTTTTCAGGTCGATGTCTGACGCAAGACAATAAGGTCAGTCCCCTCTCCCTCTGGGAGAGGGCTAGGGTGAGGGCTGTTCAGGAACGACGCATCCCGATATGCGGAATGTCATCCTCCAGATACTCCTCACCCGCCACCACAAAGCCGTACTTGCCGTAATACCCCTGCAAATGTGCCTGTGCCGACAGGTAGATCGGCACCTGTGGCCAATGCTTCTCGGCCTGTTTCAGCGCCTGTTCCATCATTTCGTGGCCGAGCCCTTTGCCGCGCCCCTGCGGCGCCGTGACCACGCGGCCGATCACCACGTCACCGCCCTGGGATTCCGGGTCCAGCAGGCGCAGGTACGCCACCAACTGATCATTGTCCCAACCCATCAAATGGTAGGTGTCGCCCTCCAGATCCTGACCATCGAGATCCGGATACGCACATTTCTGTTCGACCACGAACACTTCCGAGCGCAATTTCAGAAGCGCGTACAGCTGCTCTTTACCCAGGTCGCTGTGATGTTTGCAGATCCACTCGATAGTCATTTGCCGATTCCTTGAACGTGTCGCCCGATACTAAGCGCACGCGCCAAAGATGTCTGTATGGCGTAAGAGTCTGTGACAAAGGTCAAAATGCCATCATTCCTTTCTCGCAGCCTTGTCTTCTTTGTGTAATCTGCTGGTGAGCGCTGTGCACTGGCTTCAATGAGCTAATGTTAGGGCCTGGGTTTCGCCGGTACGGGGCCTTGGGGTTTTGACTGAAAAACACGTCGGGCAGCCCGCCCGCTAAGGATTTTCAAGCATGCCGCGACTGCATCGAGCCGTTGCTCTGGTCGGATTGCTCTTGCTGGGCCAGAGCGCTGCAGCGGAAAAGCTGCGGCTGGTGTTTGATATCTGGCCACCCTTTACGGATGACACGCTGGTCAACGGCGGTCTGGCCACCGACATTGTCAGCACCGCGCTGGCCCGGGCCGGTTATGCCAGCGACTATGAACAAGTGCCGTGGGCACGGGCGCTGCTGGGCGTGGGCGAAGGGCGTTATGACGTGCTGGTCAACGCCTGGTACAACGACGAGCGCACCAAACTCGGCCAGTTCTCCGGTGAGTATCTGCTCAACCGTATCCGCTTTCTCAAACGCAAAGACACGCCGCTCGACTACAACAATCTGCAGCAACTGCACACGTATCCGATTGCGGTGGTGCGTGGTTACGCCTATTCGGCGCCGTTCGACGCCGACACGGCGCTGCAGAAAGTCCCTGTGCATAACTTCGCCATGGCCGTGCGCATGCTCGCGGCGGATCGGGTCAAACTGACGCTGGAAGACGAGTACGTCGCGCGCTATTACCTGGCCCGCGAATCACCGAAAGTGCGCAACGCCTTGGAGTTTCTGCCCAAGCCGTTGAGCGAGAACAGCCTGCATATTCTGGTGAGCCTGAAGAATCCGCAGCATGAGCAGATTGTGGCCGGGTTTGATAAGGCGATTGCGGCGATGAAGGCGGATGGCAGTTATGACAAGTTGTTGAGGCAGCATGGGATGTGAGAATCCAGGAATCGTGGTGCCTGTGCTGACGCCTTCGCGAGCAAGCTCGCTCCCACAGTGGTTAAGGTTGACCACAAAACGGTGGTTCACCAATTAACCTTGTGGGAGCGAGCTTGCTCGCGAAAGGGTCCGCCCGGCCACCTCAAACCTCACTGGTGTCCTTGATCAGGTGCGCCGCCAACGTCCGTAACGGCCCCAGCTGCCGGCAGATCAGCGCCAGTTGCGTCTGCACCAGTCGCTGTCCTTCATCAATCTCGTCCGGCATCTGCTCCAGCTCATTGGCCAGCGCTTCTTCTTCATCGCTTTGAATCGCCACTGGTTGCTTGTTCGCCAATCCCTGGGCGATTTCATCAATGCTGGCGGCCAGCTTCACCCCGGCGCCGTCGATCAGGTGTTCACGCACTTCCGCCGGTAGCTGAGTCTCGCGATGCGCACCCAGCCCTGACAAATAACTGAGCAAGGTGTGCGACAGCACCAGAAAACGGAAGCCAACGTCTGCTTCCTTGCGGAAATGCCCCGGCTCCATCAGCATGTTTGCCAGCGTGGTCGAGAGTGCCGCGTCGGCGTTGTGCGCGTTGCGTCGGGCCAGGCGATAGGCGAGGTCGTCGCTTTTGCCGGCGGCGTATTGCTGCATGATCTGGCGCAGATAGATGCTGTTGCAGGTCAGGGTGTTGGCCAGCACCTTGTTCAGGCGTCGACCCTGCCAGTCCGGGAGGAACAGGAACACCGTCAGGCCGGCGATCAGGCTGCCGAGCAAGGTATCGAACAGCCTCGGCAGGAACAGCCCGTAGCCGTCGCCAACCTGGTTGAAGCAGAACAGCACCATGATGGTGATTGCGGCGGTCGCCAGGGTGTAGCGGGTGGTGCGGTTGATAAAGAACACCACCCCGGCGGCAATCGCGAAGCACGACTGCACCAGCGGGCTGGGGAACAGATCGAACAGTGCCCACGCCACGGTCAGGCCGATGGCGGTGCCGAGAATCCGCTGCCCGAGTTTGCGTCGCGTCGCGCCGTAGTTCGGTTGGCAGACGAACAGCGTGGTGAGGATGATCCAGTAGCCTTGCGACGGGTGAATCAGGTGCACCATGCCGTAGCCGATACTCAACGCCAGTGGCAGGCGCAGGGCGTGGCGGAACAGCAAAGAGGTCGGTGTCAGTTGCGTGCGCAAGCGCACCCACACGTCCCTGAGGTTGCGTGGCGAGCGGTCGAGCAGGCTGCTGTCAGTCGCATCGGCCAGGGCATCCGGGTTGCTCGCATCGCTGAGCAAACGGTCGAGGGTGCCGAGGTTGGCCGCCAGTGCGCGCAGCGAACGCAGCAGGCCGCGCCACGCCGGGTTGCTCTGGATACGCAGGTGTTCAAGGGAGGCGTCGAGGTCGCTCAGGGCTTCGGCGAAGCTGGCATCGTAGATGAACGGCTGGCGCATCTGGATCGACTCGGCCAGGGCCCGGCAGGCTTTGCCCTGCTGGCGCAGCAGGCGCTGGCAGCGGAACAGCACGTCGCTGTGGAAGAACGCTTCGGCCAGCGCGTTGTACGGATAGTGCGAAGAACTGGCGCGTTCGTGGATGTCCTGGGCGAGGAAGTACAGCTTGAGGTAGCGGCTGACTTTCGAACCCGGACGACCATTGCCGACCCGGTGCAGGATGATTTCCTTGGCGCTGTTCAGTGCTGCCACGACGCGACCGTTTTGCTGTGCCAGTTCCAGGCGCCGGGCTTCGACGTCCATCTGCCGGATTGGCTCGAACAGCGATGATTTCAGCTTCAGGTAAAAGCCCAGTTCGCGGAACAGCCGCGCCAGACTTTGCTGCACCGGCTGGTTGGAAAACATCGCCTGCCACAGTACCGAGAGCAAGCCGTACCACGCGGCACCGGCCACCAGCAGCATCGGTTCGTGCCAGAAATCGGTGACCGCGCCGCCGCGCTGATCGACGCCGATCATCGTGTATACGGACAGAATCAACGTCGCCGAAGCAATCGCGCCATAGCGCTCACCGAGGGCGCCGAGCATGGTCAGGCCGAAGCTGGCCAAGGCCAGGGCGATGGCAAATACGACGGGGTAGGGGAAGAGCAATTCCACCGACAGCGCGGCGATGCTGAAACACACCAGCGTCACCGCCAAGGCGTTGAGGCGGCCCTGCCAACTGTCGTCGGTCTCGGCCAGGGCGCTGGCGATGATCCCCAGGAACAACGGGATCAGCAGGCCCATTTCATCCTGATACCAACACAGCGCCATGCTGCCGGTCAGGGCGATGAACACCCGCACGCTGTAGCTGAATTTATCCAGCGCCCACAGGCGCCGCAAAGACTGACGAAACGAGGTCGAGGACATGAAGTGCGAAGGCCTTCCGAGGCGATGCCGCTAAATTGAGCCAGTAATGACGCCGACGCAATGGCGCCGAGCACATCTGACAGCAAAAAGTGTTCCTTTTACATACACCACAAACCACTGTGGGAGCGAGCTTGCTCGCGAAGGCGATGTGTCAGTCACCACAAAGTTGACTGAAAGACCGCATTCGCGAGCAAGCTCGCTCCCACAGGGTTTTGTATTTGGATCAGGCGTACTGCGCGGCAGCGTAGCCAGAGGCCCAGGCCCACTGGAAGTTGAAGCCGCCCAGGTGGCCGGTGACGTCGAGCACTTCGCCGATGAAATACAGGCCAGGGCTTTTCAGTGATTCCATGGTCTTGGACGACACTTCGCGGGTGTCGACGCCGCCCAGCGTGACCTCGGCCGTGCGATAGCCTTCGGTGCCGGCCGGCACGACTTTCCAGCTGCCCAGCTTGTCGGCGATCTGCGCCAGTTCGGCGTGGGTGTACTGTTTCATCGGTTTGGAGACGAACCAGTTGTCCGCCAGCAGGTTGGCCATCTTCTTGGTGAAGATCTCGCCGAGCAGGGTTTTCAGTTCGCTGTTCGGGCGTTCGGCCACTTGCTGTTGCAGCCACGCGGCCGCGTCGTGGTCCGGCAGCAGATTGATCTCCACGGTGTCACCCGGCTCCCAGAACGACGAGATCTGCAGAATCGCCGGGCCGCTGAGGCCACGGTGGGTGAACAGGATGTTCTCGCGAAAGCTCTGGTCGTTGCAGCTGACCAGGCAATCCACCGATGTGCCGGACAGCTCGGTGCACAGTTCCTTGAGCTGATCGGTGATGGTGAACGGCACCAGCCCGGCGCGGGTCGGCAGCAGTTCATGGCCGAACTGTTTGGCCACCTGATAACCGAAACCGGTGGCGCCCAGTGTCGGGATCGACAGTCCGCCGGTGGCGATCACCAGCGACTGGCACTGCAACTGGCCGAGGGTGGTGTCGAGCAGGTAACCGCTCTCGACCTTCTCGATGGTCTGGATCGAGGTGTCCAGGTGCAGCTCGACGCCGACCTGATCGCACTCGTCGAGCAGCATGCCGAGGATGTCGCTGGATTTGTTATCGCAGAACAGCTGGCCGAGTTTTTTCTCGTGGTACGGCACACCGTGCTTGCCGACCATGCCGATGAAATCCCACTGGGTGTAACGCGCCAGTGCGGATTTGCAGAAATGCGGGTTGTGCGAGAGGAAATTGCCCGGTTCGGTGTACATGTTGGTGAAATTGCAGCGGCCACCGCCGGACATCAGGATTTTCTTGCCGGCCTTGTTCGCATGATCGAGCAGCAACACTTCACGCCCACGCCCGGCGGCGGTCAGTGCACACATCAACCCTGCGGCGCCAGCGCCAATGATCACGACTTCGGTAGAGCGCAAAACGGTGTCCTCACACAAATTTCAAAATCACCGGCGGCCCATGTGGGAGCGGGCTTGCCCGCGATGAGGCCTGCACATTCAACATGGATGTTGTCTGTCAGTCCGTCATCGCGGGCAAGCCCGCTCCCACAGGGACCTTCCTCGGATGGAAGATCGTTTACAAAACACGCACGCGCAGCGAACGGCCCTTGATCTTGCCGTTGTTCAAACGCTGCAGCGCCTGCATGACCACGGTGCGCTCAACCGCCACATACGACTGGAAGTCGAAGATCGCGATCTTGCCGACCTGGGCGCCCGGGATGCCGGCGTCGCCGGTCAGCGCGCCGAGGATGTCGCCCGGACGCACTTTGTCTTTACGGCCGCCGGCGATGCACAGGGTGCTCATCGGTGGCTGCAATGGCGCGCCGCCCTGGGACTTGAGGTTGTCCACCTGATCCCAGTTCAGCGGGGCTTTCTGCAGCTGTTCGATGGCTTGCGCGCGATGGGCTTCGGACGGTGCAACGAGGCTGACCGCGATGCCTTTCTCGCCAGCGCGACCGGTACGGCCAACGCGGTGAATGTGGATTTCCGAGTCGCGGGCCAGCTCGACGTTGATCACCATGTCCAGCGCGTCGATGTCCAGGCCACGGGCGGCGACGTCGGTGGCGACCAGAACCGAGGTGCTGCGGTTGGCGAACATCGCCAGCACCTGATCGCGATCACGCTGTTCCAGGTCGCCATGCAGGCCGACGGCGGAAATGCCTTTGGCGGTCAGGTGATCGACGGTTTCCTGCACCTGCTGCTTGGTGAAGCAGAACGCCACGCAGGAGGCCGGGCGGAAGTGGTGCAGGACTTTGGTCACCGCGCTCATGCGTTCTTCCGGAGAAATCTCGTAGAAGCGCTGTTCGATCTGCGTGTCGTCGTGGAACGCTTCGGCTTTCACCGTTTGCGGATCACGCATGAATTTCGACGCCAGTTGCTTGATGCCCACCGGGTACGTGGCGGAGAACAGCAGGGTCTGCCGGCGCGACGGGGTCTGTTCGATGATGTCTTCGATGGCGTCGTAGAAACCCATGTCGAGCATGCGGTCGGCTTCGTCGAGGATCAGCGTGTTCAGGCCGTCGAGCACCAGCGAACCCTTGCGCAGGTGTTGCTGGATACGCCCCGGGGTGCCGACGATGATGTGCGCGCCGTGCTCCAGCGAAGCGATCTGCGGGCCGAACGACACGCCGCCGCACAGGGTCAGGACCTTGATGTTGTCTTCGGCGCGGGCCAGACGTCGGACTTCCTTGGCGACCTGGTCGGCCAGCTCACGGGTCGGGCAGATCACCAGTGCCTGGCAACCGAAGTAACGCGGGTTGATCGGGTTGAGCAGGCCAATGCCGAACGCGGCGGTCTTGCCGCTGCCGGTCTTGGCCTGGGCGATCAGGTCCATCCCCTTGAGGATCACCGGCAAGCTCTGCGCCTGGATCGGCGTCATCTGGGCATAACCGAGGGATTCGAGGTTAGCCAGCATGGCGGCGGACAGCGGCAGAGTATTAAAAGCGGTGGCGATGGTGGTCACGGGACTGGCCTGCAAAACAAAATGTCGCGCAGTGTAGCAGCCCCGTGCCACTTTCTTCGAAAGTTCTGGACGAACAGTGTGCAATGCACATCAAACCCAGTGGCAAGCAGCATTCCTTGTGGCGAGGGGATTTATCCCCGCTGGGGTGCGCAGCAGCCCCGAAAAGGCTGAACTCAATCTGCCTGATGCACTGAGGCGGCAGGTTTTGGGGCTGCTGCGCACCCCAACGGGGATAAATCCCCTCGCCACAAAAGCCCTGCATCACACATCAGTGTTCGATGTGTTCTTCCGGACGCTTGGCCCGCCGGCCGTCTTCTTTCGACAGTTGCGAGAAAATCGTCGCGGCGAGCATCGCCATGATCCCGACGGTGACGAAGGTCAGTTGGAACGCGCCGAGCACGGTTTCCACGCCATCGTTGCCGATCTCTGCCGTAAAGCCACCGAGCAACGCACCGGCGCACGCCACCCCCAGACTCAACGACAATTGCGCCACCACCGACAGCAAACTGTTGCCGCTGCTGGCGCTGGCGTCGTCGAGGTCGATCAGGGTCACGGTGTTCATTGCAGTGAATTGCAGCGAGTTGATCGCGCCAAGCACGGCCAGCAGGCACAGCAGCAGCCAGTACGGCGTCTGCTCGCTGACCAGGCCCATGCTCGCCAGCATGATCCCCAGTGCCAGGGTGTTGCCGGTGAGCACGATGCGGTAGCCGAGGCGTTCGATCAGCGGGCGTGCCATCCACTTGGCAAACATCGCCGCAGCGGCCAGCGGTAACATGCTCATCCCGGCCTGGGACGGCGAATAACCCAGCGCCACTTGCAGCAGCAACGGCACCAGAAACGGCAGGGCACCGCTGCCCAGTCGGGCGAACAGGTTGCCGAGAATGCCAACGGCAAAGGTGCGGGTCTTGAACAGCGACGGGGCGAACAGCGGATTTTCCACGTGCCCGGCGCGCAGCCAGTACGCCGCCAGACAGGCCAGACCGGCGAACAGCAGCAGCATCACCCGCAAGTGCGGCAGGTGCAATTCGCCAAGGCCTTCCATGGCGATGGTGATGAGGATCATCGCCGCGCCGAACAGCAGGAAACCGAGACTATCAAACCGTGTGCGCTCGCTGCCGCGCAGGTCGGGAATGAACTTCCACACCGCGTAACAACCGATGACGCCGACCGGCAGGTTAATCAGGAAGATCCAGTGCCACGTCAGGTACTGCACCATCCAGCCGCCCATGGTCGGGCCGATCAACGGGCCGAGCAGGCCGGGAATGGTGATGAAGCCCATGATCCGCACCAGTTCCGAGCGTGGATAGGCGCGCAGCACCACCAGGCGTCCGACCGGCAGCATCAGCGCGCCGCCCAGGCCCTGAATGACCCGCGCGCCAATCAGCATGCTCAGGCTGCTCGACAGCGCGCAAAGCAGCGAGCCGAAGCTGAATAGCAGAATCGCGCCGAAGAAGATCTTCTTGGTGCCGAAGCGGTCGGCGATCCAGCCTGAGGCCGGTATCAGCAGGGCCACGGTGAGCATGTAGGCGATGATCACGCCTTGCATGCGCAAGGGGTCTTCGGCCAGATCCCGAGCCATGGCCGGCAGGGCGGTGTTGAGGATGGTCCCGTCGAGGGACTGCATGAAGAATGCAATGGCGACGACCCACGGCAACCAGCGTGCGGTGATGGCGTCGAGAGGCGGGCGGTTGGGCATGGAACCTCTTGTGGGTGTTATCCGAAATTTCTGTTCTGACTGAAACCCTGTGGCGAGGGGATTTATCCCCGTTGGGGTGCGCAGCGCCCCTTATATCCCCCACCTCGGTGAATCAGGTGGATCGCAACCCACCTTCTCAGGGCCGCTGCGCGACCCAACGGGGATAAATCCCCTCGCCACAGGGCCTTGTACTCAAGCCCCTGTGTATTGGGGAATAGCGTGTTTACAGGGTTAGGGTCAGGCGGCTCACCAGCGCCCCCGGCAGCAACGCCGACGAAGTATTGCGCTGGCTGTACGTACTCGCCGACAGCAACAACTCACGCTCGGCGGTCAACGCTTCCAGCTGCGAACCCAGCAGGCTGTAGGCGCTGTCGTCGAAACGCATGGTGCTGACCGGCGCCTGGATCTCGCCGTTCTCGACCCAGAAGGTGGCAAACCGGGTCATGCCGGTCAAACGCGCCGCTGGTTGATCGGAGAAGTTCAGGTACCACAGGTTGCTGATGTACAGCCCGGTGCCCAACTGCTTGAGAATCTCTGCCTGCGACAGGTTCCCCGCCGCCATGTTCAGCGCACTCGGTGATTCGCCGCCGCTGGCGCCATTGGCGGTCAGGCCGTATTCCGCCGCACTGCGCGAGCCGACCAGTTGATCGCCCGCCTTGCCGTCGACGATCAGCCGCAAATCACTGCGCGGATAACCCTCGCCGGAAAACGCCGGGCTCAACGATTCGCTGACTTTCTCGTCCAGCGACACCAGCGGACTGAACGTCTGATCGCCGACATACAGTTTTTGCAGCGGACTGCTTTTGCTGGCAATCGACTGCGCCGAGAAACCGCCCCAGCTCAACATGCCCATGATTTCTTCCAGCGCCGCCGGTGCCAGATACGCGCGGTACTGTCCCGGCGCCAGCGTGCGCAACGGGCGGCCGAGAAATGCCAGTTGCTCGCGGGCCTGCTGGAAGCGTCTGGCGAACCCTTCGCTGCTCCAGTCATGCCCGGCGTAGCTGGCCTTCACCGCTTCGCCATTGTCGTGAAACAGGCTGAAATCGAAGTTGAAGCTGTTGGCCTGGTGCCAGCCGAACGCCCCCGACGAACTGGCGAAACCGCGGCTGATGGGACCGGCGGCGTAGAAACCGACCAGATCCAGACCCTCAGCGGCGGTGCAGATTTCCTCGACCACCTGCTCGGTGTCCGGCAGCGGATGTTCCTGCACGTTCTCGCTCTGCCAACCGTTGTGGTTGAGCAACAAGTACGGATCCTGCGGCAGCAACGGCAACGTTTCGCGCAATTGATGCAGGCCCTCGGCGAGGCGTTGCAGGTCGGCTTCCTGATCGCCGGACAGGGTGATTTGCAGATCGGCGTGGCGGCCATCGTTGATCAGCTTCAGGACGATATTGGCCTGCTGCACTTGCCCGGCCTGCCGCACCTTGGCGTGATTGAAACGCACGAATGCCGAGGACTCGGCGGCGAAGCTGAGGGTGAATTGTTCCGGCTCGCGCACGCTGTCGCGCAGCCAATTGACCATGACCTTGAAGGCGTCGGACTGACTCTTCGAAATGCTCATCAGGCGTCTCCCCCAAACACATCAACGTTGCTGAATACGCAGGCCGGCGAAGCGTGGCCGACGCGAATCACCTGGTTCGGTTCACCCTTGCCGCAGTTCGGTGTGCCCAGCACCTTGACGGTGTTGGCATCGCCGACGGCGCGCAGGCTCTTCCAGAAATGCGCGGAAATCGCCCGGTAGTTCGGGTTTTTCACCACGCCTTTGAGTTCGCCGTTTTCGATCAACTGACCCCACTCGCAGCCGAACTGGAATTTGTTGCGCGCATCGTCGATCGACCAGGAGCGGTTGGTGCTCATCAGGATGCCGTGCTCGATGCCTTCGATCAGTTTGTTCAGTGGCTGATCGCCCGGCTCGATATTGAGGTTGGCCATGCGGTCGATCGGTGGCCGGTTCCAGCCACAGGCGCGGCTGTTGGCGACGCCGTCGAGACCGGCGCGAAATTGCGACAGTGCACCGCCCAGAGGACGCAGCAGCAAACCATCGCGAATCAGGAACTGTTTGCTTGCCGCCGTGCCGTCGTCGTCATGGCCGTAGCTGGCGAGTTCTTCGGGAATGCCCGGATCGAAGGTCACGTTAAGTAATTTCGAACCGTATTGCAGGCTGCCGAAGTCGCTGGTTTTGACGAAACTGGTGCCGGCGTAGTTGCGCTCGTCACCGAGGATGCGGTCCAGCTCCAGCGGGTGACCGATGGACTCGTGGATCTGCAGCATCATCTGATCCGGCATCAGCAACAGGTCGCGCGGGCCTTGCGGAGTGTTCGGCGCGAGCAGCAGTTGCAGGGCCTGATCCGCCACTTGCGGGCCGGCGCCGACCAGACCGCAACGGCTGATCACATCGGCGCCACCCTGCTGGCCGAAGTTCTCGCGGCCGAGGCTGCGGGTCTGGCTGTCGTTGCCGTCGTAGGCAGTGACATCGAGGCTCGGGTAGACGAAGCGCTGGGCCTGGCGCAATTCGGCACCGGCGCTGCTCAGGTAGATCTGCTCGACATGGGTAATGCCGATGCTCACTTGCCAGTTCACCAGGCGCTCATCCTTGGGCACCGAGGCGGATTCCGCGCCGAGCAGCTCGAAGCATTCGCTCAGGGACGGGAAGGGTTGTTCGAGATTGGGCGAGAAGTAGTCGGCGCGGTCGCTCGACACCGGCTGATCGCGCAGGTCGAGCAAGGCGTGGGGCTTGAGCCGCCGGGCCTGTTGCTCGGCGCGTTCAAGGGCGGCTTGCAGGCCTTGCTGCGACAGGTCGTTGGTGGCGGCATAGGCCTCGACCCCGTTGACGCGCACGGTGAGCATCGCGCCTTCGTCGCGGCTCAGGCTCGGCGGCTCGGCGACGTTCTTGCGCACCGACAGGTATTGGCCGGACTCGCGTACATACCGCAGGGAAAAGAACTCGGCGCCCGTGCGCAAGGCAGCGAAGCGCTGCTTGAGCTGGGGGTGGAAATCGAACATTCGGGAACCTCCTTGTTATGGAGTTGCGGGGTGCAGCGATTCGGCGGGGAGGGGTGAAACGATTGCGCGAGGTCTAGAGTAGGCCTGCGTGGGGGTAGGATCAAGTGAAGAGGGGGTGTAGGGGGATTTACTGTGCAGCGGGGGGATTTGTGCTGAATGGCCAGGCCTCATCGCTGGCAAGCCAGGCTCCCACAGGTTTTTGGTGAACACAATTTCTGTGAACGACACAAAACCCTGTGGGAGCTGGCTTGCCAGCGATCAGCCTTGACGCGGTATTACGACTTACTGAGCAACAGGCGTGATATCACGCATCGGCTTGCCCTTCACTGGCGCACCGCCCGCAACGTAGTACGGCGCGTTGCTGCGCGGCAGTGGTTTGCGGCCACGGATCTTGTCGGCGATTTTCTCGGCCATCATGATCGTCGGCGCGTTGAGGTTGCCGGTGGTAATGATCGGCATGATCGAGGCATCGACCACACGCAGGCTCTGCATGCCGTGCACGCGACCTTCGCCATCCACGACGGCCATGTCGTCGGTGCCCATCTTGCACGAGCAGGACGGGTGGAACGCGGTTTCGGCGTGCTCGCGGATGAACTTGTCGAGCTGCTCATCGGTTTGCACGTCGATGCCCGGGCTGATTTCGCGACCACGGAAGGCGTCCAGTGCCGGCTGCTGCATGATTTCGCGGGTCAGGCGGATGCCGTCACGGAATTCCTGCCAGTCCTGCTCGGTGGCCATGTAGTTGAACAGGATGCTCGGGTGCTGGCGCGGATCCTTGGATTTGACCTGGATGCGACCGCGGCTCGGCGAACGCATGGAACCCATGTGTGCCTGGAAACCGTGCTCTTTCACACCGTTGCTGCCGTTGTAGTTAATCGCCACCGGCAGGAAGTGGTACTGGATGTTTGGCCATTCGAACTCTTCGCGAGTACGGATGAAACCGCCGGCTTCGAACTGGTTGCTGGCGCCGATGCCGGTGCCGTTGAACAGCCACTCGGCACCGATGGCCGGCTGGTTGTACCAGAGCAGCGACGGGTACAGCGAAACCGGTTGAGTGCAAGCGTATTGCAGGTACAGCTCAAGGTGATCCTGCAGGTTTTCACCGACGCCTGGCAGGTCATGAACGACCGGGATGTCGAGGCTTTCCAGCAGTTTCGCCGGGCCGACGCCGGAACGCTGCAGAATCTGCGGCGAAGCGATGGCACCGGAGCACAGCAGGACTTCCTTGCGTGCTTTGGCTTCAACGCGTTCTTCAGCCGAACCGACCAGGTAACGCACGCCGACCGCACGCTTGCCTTCGAACAGGATCTTGTCGGTCAGGGCGTGGGTGACGATGGTCAGGGTCGAACGCTTCTTGGCGACGTCGAGGTAGCCACGGGCGGTGGAAGCACGACGGCCGTTCGGCGTCACGGTGCGGTCCATCGGGCCGAAGCCTTCCTGCTGGTAGCCGTTCAAGTCTTCGGTGCGCGGGTAACCGGCCTGCACGCCGGCTTCGACCATGGCGTGGAACAGCGGGTTGTTGCCGGCCTTCGGCGTGGTCACGCTGACCGGACCGTCGCCACCGTGGTAGTCGTTCGGGCCGATGTCGCGGGTTTCCGCTTTGCGGAAGTACGGCAGGCAGTCGAGGTACGACCAGTCTTCCAGGCCTGGCAGTTTCGCCCAGCCGTCGTAGTCCATCGCGTTGCCACGGATGTAGCACATGCCGTTGATCAGCGAGGAGCCGCCGAGGCCTTTGCCGCGACCGCATTCCATCCGGCGACCGTCCATGTGTGGCTCTGGATCGGTTTCGTAAGCCCAGTTGTAGCGACGACCCTGCAGCGGAAACGCCAGGGCAGCCGGCATTTGCGTGCGGAAGTCGAAACGATAGTCCGGGCCGCCGGCTTCGAGCAGCAGAACGGTGACGCCTGCGTCTTCAGTCAGACGGGTCGCCAGGGTGTTACCGGCCGAGCCGGCACCGATGATGATGTAGTCGAATTCTTGGGACATTGAATGCACCCTCTTTGATGTTGGTCAGGTGTACTGTGACCGCGCACCTGTGGCGAGGGGATTTATCCCCGTTCGGCTGCGCAGCAGTCGCAGAGTCAGCGACTGGGTTCTGTCTGGAGAATTGCAGTGTCTGGAGGGGGGCTGCTTTGCAGCCCAGCGGGGATGAATCCCCTCGCCACAAGGGCCCCATCCAGATTCTGCGTCAGATCAGAACACCGAGACGTAATCGCCCAGCTCGACCTGTACCGATTTGATGCGTGTGTAGTTGGTCAGCGAGCTGATGCCGTTTTCACGGCCCACGCCCGACTGCTTGTAACCGCCCACCGGCATTTTCGCGTCGGACTCGCCCCAGGCGTTGATCCAGCAGATACCGGCTTCCAGCTGATGAATCACGCGGTGCGCGCGGTTCAGGTCTTTGGTCACAATACCGGCGGCCAGGCCGAAGTCGGTGTCGTTGGCGCGGCGGATCACTTCTTCTTCGGTCTCGTAGGAGAGGATCGCCATCACCGGGCCAAAGATTTCTTCACGGACGATGGTCATCTCATCGGTGCAATCGGTGAACACGGTCGGTGCAACGAAAGCGCCTTTGGCGAACTCGCCGTCGGTCAGACGCTCGCCGCCGCACAGGACGCGGGCACCTTCTTCTTTACCCTTGGCGATGTAACCCAGCACGCTTTCCATGTGGGCGAAGCTGACCAGCGGGCCGAAGTTGGTGTTTTCGTCTTCCGGGTTGCCGATGCGGATGCGCGCTACGCGCTCGACGATCTTGGCTTCGAAAGCGGCTTTCAGGTGGCTCGGTACGAACACGCGAGTGCCGTTGGTGCAGACCTGACCGGAGCTGTAGAAGTTGGCCATCATTGCGGTGTCGGCGGCGCGATCCAGGTCGGCGTCGTCGCAGATGATCAACGGCGATTTGCCGCCCAGTTCCATGGTCACGTCTTTCAGCGACGAAGCCGAAGCGCTGGCCATGACTTTCTTGCCGGTGTCGGTGCCGCCGGTGAAGGAGACTTTCTCGATGCGCGGGTGCTCGGTCAGCCAGGTGCCGACTTCACGGCCGCTGCCGGTCAGCACGTTGAACACGCCATTGGGCAGGCCGGCTTCGGTGTAGATTTCGGCCAGTTTCAGGGTGGTCAGCGAGGTGACTTCGCTTGGCTTGAAGATCATCGCGTTACCGGCCGCCAGGGCTGGTGCGGATTTCCACAGAGCGATCTGGATCGGGTAGTTCCACGCGCCGATACCGGCGACCACGCCCAGCGGTTCGCGACGGGTGTAGACGAAGGAAGTGTCACGCAGCGGGATCTGCTCGCCTTCGATCGCTGGCACCAGGCCTGCGTAGTATTCCAGCACGTCGGCGCCGGTGACGATGTCGACGTATTTGGTTTCGGAGAAGGCTTTACCGGTGTCCAGGGTTTCCAGCGCGGCCAGTTCATCGTTGCGCTCGCGCAGGATGTCGACGGCGCGACGCAGGATGCGCGAACGCTCCATGGCGGTCATCGCTGCCCAGATTTTCTGGCCCTTTTCCGCGCTGACCACGGCACGCTCGACGTCTTCCTTGGTCGCACGTTGCACGTTGGCGAGGACTTCACCGTTCGCCGGGTTGATGGCTTCGAAGGTGGCATCGCTGCCAGCGTCGGAGTACGCGCCATCAATGTAGAGTTTTTGCAGTTCGAAACGGGCCATAGTGTCCTCGCAAGTGCATGAGTGGTTGGCGTTGGTCACCGGGTGAGCCATGTAGCTGTGGCATCGCTGGTCGGTAACAGTTCAGGGGCTGAGCGTTTTCTGTGTGCTCTAGCTCACCTTCTTGGCCAATTGGAAATCCATGTATTCGTAAGCGATCTGTTGCGCCTGCGCCGTGTCGAAAGCGTCTCCCGACAAAGCGCCGCGCAACCACAAACCGTCAATCAACGCTGCCAGTCCTCGCGCTGCGCTGCGCGCATCTTCGAGCGGCAACACACGGCGGAACTCGCAGCACAGGTTGGAATACAGACGGTGATCGTTGATCCGCTGCAACCTGTGCAAAGACGGCTGGTGCATGCTGGTGGCCCAGAAGGCCAGCCAGGTTTTCATTGCCGGGCCATTGACCTGGCTGGCGTCGAAGTTGCCTTCGATGATCACCTGCAGATGCGCCCGTGGGCTGCTGTCTGCCAGCGCCTGACGGCGTGCGGTGACGTTCTCGCTGAGGACATTCATCAGATACCGCATCGTGGCGGCAATCAGGCCATTCTTGTCCTGAAAGTAGTGACTGATGATGCCGTTCGAGACACCGGCCAAACGGGCGATCAGCGCAATGCTGGCGTCCCCCATCCCGACCTGATCGACCGCCTGCAACGTGGCTTCGATCAGTTGTTGGCGGCGGATGGGTTGCATACCGACCTTGGGCATCTTGCACATCTCCTTAGGCCTTCCGGCGGACGAAAAACGGCTACCGGATTGAGGGCCAGTCTATTTTGTTTTGATTGAACGTTCAATCAACAAAGAATAAGATCTGCGACAAATCGTCGCGATTTACATATTTTTCCTACGTGTAGATGGCGATAAACCGACATCCGAAAATGCTTGAAACCTGCGTGGGGCATGGCGCGGTTCGCGATTCGATGGACGTGTTGAAAGGGCAAGACGCTCAGGGCCAGGTTTCGGATGAACGTCCAGACCTCGGCCACGAAAGCGATTCGCAGCGCCATTTCGGCAGGTTCGGGCTGTTTTCGGGGTGTCTTTATATCACCCGCCGGTCGGCTGCCAACTAACCGATTGGTCGGGTTCCGTGTTGCCTTGTGTTCTTCTCTCGCACTGCCTGGAGCATTTGTGCCATGAGTTCTGCCTCGCTTATAAAGACCCCGCCCGAGAAGGTGACGGTCAACGGTTGGGTGTTCTACACCTCTACCGCGCTGATTCTGTTGTTGACCGCCATTCTGATCATCGCCCCGCAAGAGGCCGGCAGATTGTTGGGTATCGCTCAGGCCTGGTTGTCGCGCAGCTTCGGCTGGTACTACATGGTGGTGATCGCCGCCTACCTGGTGTTTGTGGTGGGCCTGGCGTTTTCTTCCTACGGCAAACTCAAACTGGGCAGCAAGGACGACACCCCGGATTTCAGTTACGGCGCCTGGGCGGGGATGCTGTTCTCGTCGGGTATCGGTATTTCGCTGCTGTACTTCGGCGCGTCCGAGCCGCTGGACCACTACTTCAATCCGCCGGAAGGCGCAGCGGCCACCAACATGGCCGCGCGTCAGGCGGTGCAATTGACGTTCCTGCACTGGGGCCTGCACGGCTGGGCGATCTACGCGCTGGTCGGTCTGGCCGTGGCGTACTTCGCTTACCGTCATAACCAGCCGTTGGCACTGCGTTCGGCGTTGTATCCGCTGGTGGGCGAGCGTTGGGTCAAAGGCGCGGCCGGTCACGCGGTGGACGGCTTCGGCATGTTCGTGACCCTGCTGGGTCTGGTGACCAACCTGGGGATCGGTTCACTGCAAGTGTCTTCCGGCCTGGAAAACCTGTTCGGCATGGAACACAGCAATACCAACCTGCTGATCGTGATCATCGTGATGAGCACCGTGGCGACCATCGCTGCGGTGTCGGGTGTGGAAAACGGCATCCGTCGTCTGTCCAACCTGAATATTGTGCTGTTCAGCGGTCTGCTGATTTTCGTGCTGTTGTTTGGCCCGACTTTGCACCTGCTCAACGGCTTCGTACAGAACATCGGCGATTACCTCAACGGCGTGGTGCTGAAGACTTTCGACCTGTACGTCTATGAAGGCGACAGCGCCAAGTCCGACCGCTGGTTGGGCCTGTGGACTCTGTTCTACTGGGCGTGGTGGATTTCCTGGGCACCATTCGTTGGCATGTTCATCGCGCGTATCTCCCGTGGCCGTACCGTGCGTGAACTGGTGGCCGGCGTGCTGCTGATTCCGCTGGGCTTCACCTTGGCCTGGCTGTCGATCTTCGGTAACTCGGCACTGGATCTGGTGATGAACCAGGGGGCGGTGGAGCTTGGCAAGACGGCGCTGGAACAGCCGTCGATGGCGATTTATCAATTGCTGGAACACTACCCGGCGTCGAAAGTCGTCATCGGTGTGTCGATCTTTGTCGGTTTCGTGCTGTTCCTGACCCCGGCCGACTCCGGCGCGGTGATGATGGCGAATCTGTCCTGCAAGGGCGGCAACGTCGACGAAGATGCGCCGCACTGGCTGCGGATCTTCTGGTCGGTGGTGATCACGCTGGTGACCATCGGTCTGCTGTTCGCCGGTAACTTCGAAGCCATGCAAACCATGGTGGTGCTGGCCGGTCTGCCGTTCTCGGTGGTGCTGGTGTTCTTCATGTTCGGCCTGCACAAGGCGATGCGCCAGGACGTGCAGATCGAACAGGAGCAGGCGCAACTGGCTGAGCGCGGTCGTCGTGGTTTCAGCGAGCGTCTGACGCAGCTGGATCTGCAGCCGAGCCAATCGGTGGTGCAACGCTTCATGGACAAGCAGGTCAGCCCGGCGCTGGAAGACGCGGCCGCTCAAATGCGTGTTCAGGGGCTGGAAGTGCAGACACTGCTGGGCAAATCCAAGCGCTGCATGGGCGTGCGTGTCGAGATGGAAGAGGGCAACCCTTTCGTCTACGAAGTGAGCCTGGACGGCTACCTCGCGACCCCGACCGAATCGGCTCAGTCCGATGAGGCGCGTCAGCGTTACTACCGCGCCGAGGTGTATCTGCACAACGGCAGCCAGGATTACGACCTGATGGGCTTCACGCAGGATCAGATCACACGCGATGTGCTTGATCAGTTTGAAAGCCATCGGCAGCTTCTTGGGCGGGTGTACAGCTAAGGTCAAAAGCTGACCCTCACCCCAACCCTCTCCCGAAGGGAGAGGGAGCTGACCGAGGTGTCTTGCGCTAAACGCCGACTTGAAAGATCGAGTCGATTCTGGATTGGCTGCAGCAGATCGGGGGCTTTTCAAGACCTGGGTTCGACTCGATTTCTCAGGTCGATGTAGCTTAGGTGTATCTGCACAACGGCAGCCAGGATTACGACCTGATGGGCTTCACGCAGGATCAGATCACACGCGATGTGCTTGATCAGTTTGAAAGCCATCGGCAGCTTCTTGGCCGGGTGTACAGCTAAGGTCAAAAGCTGACCCTCACCCCAACCCTCTCCCGAAGGGAGAGGGAGCTGACCGAGGTGTCTTGCGCTAAACGCCGACTTGAAAGATCGAGTCGATTCTGGATTGGCTGCAGCAGATCGGGGGCTTTTCAAGACCTGGGTTCGACTCGATTTCTCAGGTCGATGTAGCTTAGGTGTATCTGCACAACGGCAGCCAGGACTACGACCTGATGGGCTTCACGCAGGATCAGATCACACGCGATGTGCTTGATCAGTTTGAAAGCCATCGGCAGCTTCTTGGCCGGGTGTATAGCTAAAGCCAAAAGCCCCCCCTCACCCCAGCCCTCTCCCCAAGGGAGAGGGGGAAAGGGAGCAGATCGGGGGCTTTTCAAAGCCTGAGTTCGACTCGAAATTTCAATGCCAGTCAAAAGCCCCTCACCCCAACCCTCCCGAAACGTCGGACCGCCCGTAGGGTGAGGGAGCTGACCGAGGTGTCTGGCGTTGTACATCGACCTGAAAGATCGAGTCGATTATGGATTCGGTGAAGCAAGATCAGGTCGGTGTAGATCTGCAGCATCCCCCGGTCGGTCCCCTCTCCCTTTGGGAGAGGGCTAGGGTGAGGGGCTTTTCCCTGACCCAATAAAAAAGGGATCGCTCACCGCGATCCCTTTTTTTATCCCTGCCTTAACCGAGGTTCTTGCCCAGCAACGCGTGATACAACTCACTGTCGCCCAAGATCCCCACCACATGGTTGTTGTCGTGCAGCACCAGTTTGTTGCCGGTCTGGTAGCGAATCTGCAGCGCGTCACGCATACCGATGTTCGAATCCACCAATGTCGGCTTGCGCTCCAGAGCCTCCACGGCTTGGCCCGGTGCCCAGTTCTGCAGGTTCAGCACCGAACCGTTTTGCCGCGCGCCTTTGATGGTGTTGCCTTCGGCCAGGTCCAGCCACGAATCGCCGCCCGGATCGAGGCACACTGAGCCGTTGATGCGTTTGCAGTTGTCCAGCGTGCGCATCAGGCTGCGGCCGCAGAGCACGTTGAGCGGGTTGGTGTGGGCAACGAAGGTGCGCACGTAGTCGTCCGCCGGGTTCAGCACGATCTCTTCCGGCACGCTGTACTGGATGATCCGGCCGTCTTTCATGATCGCGATGCGGCTACCGAGTTTCAGCGCTTCATCAAGGTCATGGCTCACGAACACGATGGTCTTGCTCAGCTTGCGTTGCAGTTCCAGCAGTTCATCCTGCAGACCCTGACGGATCAGCGGGTCGAGTGCCGAGAACGGTTCGTCCATCAGCAGGATATCGGCGTCCATCGCCAGTGCCCGGGCCAGGCCTACACGCTGCTGCATACCGCCGGAGAGTTCGTCAGGCTTCTTGTTGCGCCATTGGGTCAGGCCAACCAGTTCGAGCTTTTCATCGACGAGCTTCTTGCGTTCCTTCTCCGGGCGACCCTGCATTTCCAGTCCGAAACTGATGTTCTCGCGCACCGTCAGCCACGGCATCAGGGCGAACTTCTGGAACACCATGGCGATGCGTTTGGTGCGCATCATTTTCAGCTCGGCCGGGGTGCAGGAGGCGATGTCGATCTGGCGGTTTTCATGCTCGACGAACAGCTTGCCGCGGCTCACGGTGTTGAGGCCGTTGATGCAGCGCAGCAGGCTCGATTTGCCGGAGCCGGACAGGCCCATCAGCACGCAGATCTCGCCCTTGTTGATGTCCAGCGTGGCTTTTTCCACACCGACAATCTGTCCGGTCTTTTTCAGGATCTCGTTGCGGGTCATGCCCTGATCCAGCAGCTTGAGTGCCTCGCGTGGATCCTTGGAGAAGATTACGTCGACGTCTTCGAAGCGAATTATGCTCATGCGTCACCCCCTACTTTGGCGTCGGGTTGTTTGCAGATACGGTCGAGCATGATCGCCAGCAGTACGATCGCCAGGCCCGCTTCGAAGCCCAGGGCGATATCAGCAGTGTTCAGTGCGTTGACCACCGGTTTGCCGAGTCCGTCGGCGCCCACCAGTGCCGCGATCACCACCATCGACAGCGACAGCATGATGCACTGGGTGATGCCGGCCGCGATGCTCGGCATGGCGTGAGGCAGTTCGATCCGTGAAAGCAATTGGCGACGCGAGCAGCCGAAGGCCTTGCCGGCGTCCATCAGTTCTTGCGGGACATCGCGGATGCCCAGGTAGGTCAGGCGGATCGGCGCAGCGATGGCGAACACCACTGTGGAGATCAGGCCCGGCACCACACCCAGCCCGAAGAGGGTCAGGGTAGGAATGAGGTAAACGAAGGTCGGTACGGTCTGCATCAGATCGAGTACCGGACGCATCAACGTGTAGAACATCGGTTTGTGCGCGGCGACGATGCCCAACGGCACGCCGATGACCACGCAGACCAGGGTCGCGAACATGACCTGGGCGAGGGTTTCCATGGTTTCCTGCCAGTACCCCAGGTTGAGGATCAGCAGGAACGAGGCGATTACAAAAGCAGTCAGTCCCCATTTGCGCTGGATGAAATGCGCGAGCAATGCAATGAGGCCGATCAAGACGAAGGGATTGAACCAGGTCAGCGCAAACGTCACGCCGTGGATCATCGTTTCCAGGGTCACGGCGATTGCGTCGAAGGTGTTGGCGCCGTGTTGCGTCAACCATTCAACGAAGCCCGCGATGTACTGGCCTAAAGGGATTTTCTGATCAATCAGCATGGTAGTGAACGTCCGCATGCAAGGAAATAAACAGCCCGGACGGCTTACGCCGTCCGGCATAAGCGATTACTGCAGTTTGGCTTTCACGGCCTCCAGGCCAGGTTTACCGTCAATGGTGGTCACGCCAGCGAGCCAGGTATCGAGCACCTGTGGATTCTTCTTCAGCCAGGCCTTGGCAGCCGCGTCAGGCTTCATCTTGTCGTCGAGGATGTTGCCCATCAGTTCACTTTCCATGTCGACGGTGAACTCCAGGTTCTTCAGCAACTGGCCGACGTTGCTGCATTCCTCGGCGTAGCCCTTGCGGGTGTTGGTTGCCACGGTCGCTGCACCGAAATCGGGGCCGAAGAAATCGTCGCCACCGGTCAGGTATTGAATCTTGAAGCGCTTGTTCATCGGGTGCGGTGCCCAGCCGAGGAAGACCACGGCGGTGTCGCGTTTCTGCGCCCGGTCGACCTGCGAGAGCATCCCCGCTTCGGACGATTCCACGACCTTGAAGCCGGCGTCCTTCAGGCCGAAGGCGTTCTTGTCGATCATGCTCTGGATCAGACGGTTGCCGTCGTTGCCTGGCTCAATGCCGTAAATCTTGCCGTCGAGTTCTTTCTTGAATTTGGCGATGTCGGCGAAGTCGTGCAGACCCTTGTCATACAGCGCCTGAGGAACGGCGAGGGTGTACTTGGCGCCCTTCAGGTTGGTGCGCACGGTTTCCACGGTGCCGGCATCGCGGTAGGCCTTGATGTCGTTTTCCATGGTCGGCATCCAGTTACCCAGGAACACGTCCATGTTCTTGCCGTCGGCCAGCGACTTGTAGGTCACGGGCACGGAGATCATGGTGGTCTTGGTCTTGTAGCCGAGGGCGTTGAGCACGACGCTGGTGGTCGCGGTAGTCGCGGTGATGTCGGTCCAGCCGACATCGGAGAAGTTAACGGTACTGCACTGCGCCGGTTCTGCGGCTTGAGCCAGTAACGGCAGACTCAGCATGGCGGCCAACAACAACGACGGGGAACCTTTCATGGATGGACTCCTTGGTGTTTTTTTTGGCAGTGTTCCGACTGGACCACCGCACTTATAGGTTGCGGTTGGATGGCGTTCTGGAGACAGCTCTACCACGGCGCCTTGCAATCGAGTCATAACGATCATGTACCAGTGAAAATCTGACGCCTACAGGGTGGGTCGTATCCAGTACAGGGATGGTCGCATCCAGTGTCAGTGACGTCGTTTACAGCTTTTTTCAGCCCCGTTTGGCCATCTGAACCGCATAAAAACGGCGAAAACCGGGGACGAAAGCGGCACGGCGTTGGTGGGCATGAGTGCGTCGGTGTCAGACGCCGTGCGCCCCGACAAAAGCCTGATGATGCGGGCATTCCGGCGGATCGCAGCTTGAGCGTAGCAGCTCCGCCAGCGGGCGCTTCAAGCCCGGGAACGGCATCCTCAGGAGCTCTGCAGCAATGGCTATCAGCGTTTTCGACCTGTTCAAAATCGGCATCGGCCCGTCCAGTTCCCACACCGTCGGGCCGATGCGCGCCGCGGCGTTGTTCGTCGAGTCGCTCAGGGACAAACACCTGCTGGAACAGGTGCGTCGTATAGAAGTGCAACTGTTCGGTTCGCTGTCGGCCACCGGTATCGGGCATGGCAGCGACAACGCGGTGATCATGGGCCTGATGGGCGAGTGGCCGGACGCAATCGACCCGTCGCAGATCGGCCCGCGCATCCAGGCCCTGCGTGAAACCCATACCCTGTTATTGGATGGGCGCTTGTCGGTGCCGTTTGTCTGGGCGCGCGACATGCGCCTGATCGACGAGAATCTGCCGTTCCACCCCAACGCGATGACCCTGATTGCCGAAGGCGATCACGGGGATATTCATCGCGACACCTACTATTCGGTCGGTGGCGGTTTTGTGGTGGATCAGGCGCAGGCCTCCAGCGGTGTGGTCGATCTGGATCGCACTGAATTACCGTATGACTTTTCCAGCGCGGTCGAGCTGCTGGAACTGTGCAAACAGAACAACCTGCGCGTCGCTGAACTGATGATGGCCAACGAAAAGGTCTGGCGCAGCGAAGAGGAAATTCGCGCCGGGCTGATGAAACTGTGGCGGGCGATGCAGGATTGCGTCGAGCAGGGCCTCAAGCACGAAGGCATCCTCCCCGGTGGTCTGAATGTGCGCCGGCGCGCGGCGAAGTTGCATCGCAGCCTGCAGGAATTGAACAAGCCCAACGTGATCGGCTCGACCCTCAGCGCCATGGAATGGGTCAACCTGTTTGCCCTCGCGGTCAATGAAGAGAACGCGGCCGGTGGGCGCATGGTCACCGCACCGACCAATGGTGCAGCGGGGATCATCCCGGCGGTGTTGCACTACTTTATGAAGTTCAGTGAAGCGGTGACTGACGCCAACGTCGTCGACTACTTTCTGGGTGCCGCGGCGGTGGGCATTCTGTGCAAGAAGAACGCCTCGATCTCCGGTGCCGAAGTCGGCTGCCAGGGCGAGGTCGGTTCGGCCTGCGCAATGGCGGCGGCGGGGCTGGCGGAGATTTTGGGCGCGACGCCGGAGCAACTGTGCAACGCGGCGGAGATTGGCCTGGAGCATAACCTCGGGCTGACCTGCGATCCGGTCGGCGGGCTGGTGCAGGTGCCGTGCATCGAGCGCAATGCGATTGCGGCGGTGAAGGCAATCAACGCGGCGCAGATGGCGCTGCGTGGGGACGGTCAGCACTTTATCTCGCTGGACCGGGTGATCCGCACCATGCGTGATACCGGTGCCGACATGCATGACAAATATAAAGAGACGTCGCGTGGTGGGCTGGCGGTCAGCGCGGTTGAGTGCTAAGTCAGCGCCACCGAGGTGAATTCTTCGCGAGCAAGCTCGCTCCCACAGGAGAACGCATTCCAAATGTGGGAGCAAGCTCGCTCCCACAGGTGAACGCATTCCAAATGTGGGAGCGAGCTTGCTCGCGAAGGCGTCAGACCAGTCAAAACTGCTCGCTAACGGAACACACATAACCGCAGGCGCCACCTTTTAGCGCGTCGCAATCAGATAAGAGTCTTTCCCAGCCACAGTGCGCCTTTTGCACCACGTACCGTCCGTCACCCGTGCCTGCGGTGACACTCACCGTAAACTGCGCGCAGGCCCGTTCCCACAAGTGCTACCGATTTGCTCACACGCCTCGGGGCAGGGCGCTCAGCGACACTAATGGCACTTCGAAACACCTTTCGTCGGACGTCTTGAATAGACGCGTCGCGACGTCGTTTTCAGGAGTTATTGAACAGCCATTCAATTTTAGGCATGGCAATTGCTCTGTCATAACAAAGCCCGTCTCCCACGCGAGAACGCTGGCAATAACAAGAGCCTCCGCCTGAGGCCATCACCCGCTTTGTGTGAGGAGATACCGCGATGACGTCGTTCAACTCCGGGGCTCAACCCCAGAACCGTGCGCCTCAATCCATCGGCTTTCTGCTGCTGGACAATTTCACGCTGATTTCCCTGGCCTCTGCGGTAGAGCCGCTACGCATGGCCAACCAATTGTCCGGTCGCGAGCTGTATCGTTGGAGCACCCTCACCGTCGATGGTGGTCAGGTGTGGGCCAGTGACGGTCTGCAAATCACCCCCGATGCCTCCATGCACAAAGCGCCACCGCTGGACACCGTGATTGTCTGCGGCGGGATCGGCATTCAACGCACCGTGACCCGTGAGCATGTGTCGTGGTTGCAAAGCCAGGCGCGCCAGTCCAAGCGTCTTGGCGCGGTGTGCACCGGCAGTTGGGCTCTGGCCTGCGCCGGCCTGCTCGACGGTTTTGATTGCAGCGTGCACTGGGAATGTCTGGCGGCGATGCAGGAAGCTTTCCCGCGCGTGGCGATGAGCACTCGCTTGTTCACCCTCGACCGTAACCGCTTCACCAGCTCTGGCGGTACTGCGCCACTGGACATGATGTTGCACCTGATCAGCCGCGATCACGGCCGTGAGCTGTCCGCCGCGATCTCGGAAATGTTTGTCTACGAACGCATCCGCAACGAACAGGATCACCAGCGTGTGCCGCTCAAGCACATGCTCGGCACCAACCAGCCGAAGCTGCAGGAAATCGTCGCGCTGATGGAAGCCAATCTGGAAGAGCCGATCGACCTCGACGAACTGGCGGTGTATGTCGCGGTGTCGCGTCGGCAGCTGGAGCGCCTGTTCCAGAAATACCTGCACTGCTCGCCGTCGCGCTACTACCTCAAGCTGCGCCTGATCCGCGCGCGGCAGTTGCTCAAGCAGACGCCGATGTCGATCATCGAAGTGGCTTCGGTGTGTGGTTTCGTTTCGACGCCGCACTTCTCCAAGTGCTACCGCGAATACTTCGGCATTCCGCCGCGTGACGAACGCGTAGGCTCCAACACCACCCAGCAAGTGGCGATGATGCCGCTGCCGCAGGCGATCGTGATGTCGCCGCTGTCGGGGCCGATGTCGGCGTTGAGTCAGGCGCGTAATGAGTCGACATTTGCCAGTGTGAGGCTGTAGACCGGGTCGCCCTTATCGCTGGCAAGCCAGCTCCCACAGGTTCTTTGGTGATACAGATATCTTGATCACACCGAACAGCCCTGTGGGAGCTGGCTTGCCAGCGATGGCGGCCTGTCAGGCGCTATGGCTTTGCTGGTAATCCGCCAATGCCGGCAACAACTGCTTGTCGATTGCCTGGCGCACCGCAGGCTGGATACTGGCGCCGCTGGTGTACATGTCCTTGACCATCTTGCGCAGTTCAAAGGCGCGAACGTTATCCAGACCACGCACCGCGCACTCGCAAGCCTGCTCGGCGGTAGTGCCACTGGGTACTTGAATACCCAACGCCTTGAGCTGGCCCAGCAAATCTTCCTGATCGATCAAATCGGCATACATCATGACGCGCATCCTTCTTCGGTAACGGAGGTCGTGGCTCGATTCTGGTAGCCATGCCGGAGCACGGCAAGGGCGATTTGTCGCAGTGGCTGCGACGGCTATGAACAGGTCGTTTTCGGCTAACTCAGTGCCAAGGGGAGTGGGCACACTGGCGCAAGCTCGCTACAGACGGTTTGGTCACCTTCGGCTGGCAGCTCCTCAACAGTACCCTCTGCCCCGATCCTGTCACGGCTTGTATCGGGGCTTTTTTTGGTCTGTGAATCAGAGATGTTCGCGTTGTTTTTGCTGACGCCATCGCTGGCAAGCCAGCTCCCACAGGTTTTGGGCCTTGTCACCTATCTGTTGTCGGCGCCGGCCCTGTGGGAGCGGGCTTGCCCGCGATGAACGATGACGCGGTTTACCTTTGCAGCACCAGAATGCGCGACAACAACTCATCCCGATCGACATAGCAACCCTGGAAATGCCGCGCCCCGGTGGCCGGGTCAAACGCATTGCGCGCATGCAGCGTGCGGCGGTTATCGAAGCACCACAGCTCCCCTGGATTAAGCCGCTGCATCAGCCGAAACCGTGGCTCGCGGGTCATCGCGATCAAGCGTCGATAGGCGCGATACAGCAGCGGCATCTGCTCCACCGATGTATCGAATGCCCCGCGCAGAAAGTTCGCCATGCGAATCTCCGCAACCCGCCCCAACGCATCCAGAGCAATGATCGGCGCCAGGCAGCGATAGTCGCTGTGGCGATCCTTGTTGCGGAATTCCACGGGGATTTCGCACAGCGCGTGAAACAGCTGCGGCGCTTCCTGACGCAAGGCGTCGGCAATCGCAAAACCATCGACAAAAATACTCTCGCCACCCGCGGCGTCATTCACCAGGCAATGCAGAAACTGCAGCCCCGGTTGCAGCTCGCGAGTCGGCAAGTCCGTGTGCAATGGCAGGTTGAAAGCGGTGTAGGCGTTGCTGTCGGCATCGGCCTTGGATTGCACGTTGAACAGCACGCCGAAATTGCTCTCGCGGATGAACGAAATACGCTGCGCGATCAGCTTCAGCGAGCCCGGTTCGGTGGGCACACCGCGCACCTGGGTCAGGCCGATGTCGCGCACCGCGATCAACCATTGCAGCAGGGCGCTGTTGTCATTCATCAGCGCGGCGTAGTCGAACACCGGCAACTGCAAATCGCTGCGCCACAGGCAGGCTTTGGGCTTGGCGGCCAGACGTTCGGCCCGGGACGTGTCATCGTAGGCGTGGGCGCGCAGCCACCCGGGGTCGAAGCGGCTGCGGTGGCCGTCCTGCCAGTCGATGCGCAGGCAGCCGTCGCTGTCGATGTGGGTACTGGCGGGGGTGAGGTCCGGCGCGGCGTCGATGATCTCGAACACTTGCTCGCGGGTAACACTGTAGACGCACTGCTCGCAGGGGCAGTTGTCCCGCAACCAGACATGATGAAACGGGCTGAAACGACCGTCAGCCCATTCGATGGCAACGCGATCCGCCAGGTTCTGCACGCCACCGAGCGCGCTGATCAACGGATAAGTACGGAAGTCGGCAACAGCGGCAGCGGTGTTCATGGCGGCTCCTTGCGATAGATGATTTACCGGGCAGGTGGCAGGGCGATGACCCGGCCGATGTAAGCGGGAGCGGGCAGGTCTTGTTGCTCGACGACGATGGCTTGCAGCCGGCTCAGGGTGTCCGGGGTGAACGGTGCCGAGCGCGGGCCAGCGAGGTCGACGTGCAGCAGCATCTGTTCGTTGCCGGCCAGTTCCTGGTCGCCGCCAACCAGGTGCAGGCTGTGATAAAGGTGCAGGCGTTTGCTGTCATGGCCGATGATTTGCGTGCGCACTTCGACTTCGGCGTCGAGCTTCACTTCGTGCAGGTAGTTGAGGTGCAGTTCGAGGGTGAACAGTGAATGGCCGCTGGCTTCGCGGTTGTTGCTGTCCATGCCGAGACGGTCCATCAGGGCGTCGGTCGCGTAGCTGAAAATCAGCAGGTAGAAGGCGTCGCGCAGGTGGCCGTTGTAGTCGACCCAGTCGGGGATGATGGTGGTTTGGTAGGTGGTGAGGGTGGGCATGATTGGGTTCCGGTAGTTGGCGAGTCGTCAAGATCAAGAGCTACCCCCTCACCCCAGCCCTCTCCCCCAGGGGGGAGAGGGGGAAAGGGAGCAGATCGGGGGCCTTTCAAAACTTGAGTTCGGCTCGGTGGTGCAAGTCGGCTTAGCTCGCATGAACACCTCGGTCAGTCCCCTCTTCCCCAGGGGAAAAGGGAGCAGATCGGGGGCCTTTCAAAACTTGAGTTCGGCTCGGTGGTGCAAGTCGGCTTAGCTCGCATGAACACCTCGGTCAGTCCCCTCTTCCCCAAGGGGAAAGGGAGCAGATCGGGGGCCTTTCAAAACTTGAGTTCGGCTCGGTGGTGCAAGTCGGCTTAGCTCGCATGAACACTTCGGTCAGTCCCCTCTTCCCCAGGGGGGAAAGGGAGCAGATCCGGGGGGCTTTCAAACTTGAGTTCGGCTCGATAGTTCAGGTCGGTGCAGCTCGCATGCACACCTCGGTCAGTCCCCTCTCCCTCCGGGAGAGGGCTAGGGTGAGGGCCGCGATGTCATGCCAGCCCCATCACTCGCTAAAACTCATCCCATGCTTTTCCTTGGTGCTCTTCACCGCCTCCAGCACCGCCAGCAGACAATCATCACGATAGCGCTCCAGCGCCGAAATGCTGTGCCGGCCCAACTGATCACTGGTGCCATCGACTACATCGTCGATCAGCCTGTCGGTCAGCTCAGGTGCTGGCAGATAGGTCCACGGCAACTGCAATGCCGGGCCGAATTGCGACATGAAGTGACGCATACCCGCGTCACCGCCGGCCAGGGTGTAAGTCAGGAAGGTGCCCATGAACGACCAGCGCAGACCGGCGCCGAATCGGATTGCATCGTCGATCTCGCCAGTGGTCGCCACGCCATCGTTGACCAGATGCAGTGCCTCACGCCACAGCGCTTCGAGCAGACGGTCAGCGATGAATCCCGGCACTTCCTTGCGCACGTGCAGCGGGCGCATGCCGAGGGATTCGTAGACTGTCATCGCCGCTTGCACGGCTTCGGGCGCGGTGTTCTTGCCGCCGACCACTTCCACCAGCGGCAACAGGTAAACCGGGTTGAACGGGTGGCCGACCACGCAACGCTCAGGGTGGGTCGAGCTCTCGTAGAACTCGCTCGGCAACAGGCCCGAAGTGCTCGAACCGATCAAGGCATTGGGTTTGGCCGCCGCGCTGATTTTGCTGTGCAGCTCGAGTTTCAGTTCCAGACGTTCCGGGGCGCTTTCCTGGATGAAGTCGGCATCACGCACGCATTCCTCGATGGTCGCGACAAAGCGCAGACGATCCTGCGAAGCGCCGGGCGCCAGGCCGTTTTTCTCCAGCGCGCCCCAGGCATTGGCCACGCGTTTGCGCAGTGCGGCCTCAGCGCCGGGCGCCGGGTCCCAGGCCACCACGTCGAGGCCGTGGGCGAGGGCGCGCGCAACCCAGCCGCTGCCGATGACACCGCTGCCAAGGGCGGCGAAGGTTTTGATGTCGGTGATAAAGCTCATGGTGATTTCCTGAGAAAGTTCGGTGATCCCTGTGGAAACTCTGTTCTTGTGGCGAGGGGATTTAAGTTCACAGGGGATAAAGGGTGAGGTTCAGCCGCGCTGGGTCAGGCCCATTTTCTTGCGGCCTTCGGCCGGGGTCAGCACCCGGGCGCCGAGGCGGCTGAGGATCTCGGTGGCGCGCTCGACCAGTTGGCCGTTGGTCGCCAGCACGCCCTTGTCCAGCCACAGGTTGTCTTCCAGCCCGACCCGCACGTTGCCGCCGAGCAACACCGCTTGCGCGGCCATCGGCATCTGCATCCGGCCGATGCCAAACCCGGCCCACACCGCGTCGGCGGGCAGGTTGTCGACCATGGCTTTCATGGTGGTGGTATCCGCCGGTGCGCCCCACGGGATGCCCAGGCACAATTGGAACAGTGGGTTATCGAGCAGGCCTTCCTTGATCATCTGCTTGGCAAACCACAGGTGACCGGTGTCGAAAATCTCCAGCTCGGCCTTCACCCCCAGTTCGGTGATGCGCTTGGCGCCGGCGCGCAGTTGTGCCGGTGTGGACACGTAAATGGTGTCGCCGTCGCCGAAGTTCAGGGTGCCGCAATCAAGGGTGCAGATTTCCGGCAGCAGCTCTTCAACGTGAGCCAGACGGGTCAGCGGGCCGACCAGATCGGTGTTCGGACCGAACTCCATCGGGTTCTCGCCCGCGCCGATTTCGAGGTCGCCGCCCATGCCGGCGGTGAGGTTGACGATGATGTCGACGTCGGCTTCGCGGATGCGCTCCATCACCTCGCGGTAGAGCGCCACGTCACGGCTGAACTTGCCGGTCTGCGGGTCGCGCACATGGCAGTGCACAACCGTGGCGCCGGCCTTGGCTGCTTCAACGGCAGCAGCGGCGATCTGTTTCGGGGTGACCGGCACGTGGGGGCTCTTGGCGGTCGTGTCGCCAGCACCGGTGAGTGCGCAGGTGATGATGACGTCGTGGTTCATGGTGCGGTTTCCTTCAGGCGTGATGGGTCTGTTCGCAGCGCTGTTTCGGGCTGCGAAGCGTCAGTCAGTCCCCTCTCCCCGGGGAGAGGGTGAGGGGCTGTTCAATCGAGGGTTATTTGCTGGTCAGTTGCAGGTTTTCAGCAGCCGGTTTGCCGTCGAAGGTGGTCACCCCGTCGAGCCAGCGCTGCTTGTCTTCCGGGTGATCCTTGAGCCACTGCCTGGCCGATTCGAAGGCGTCTTTGTGATCGAGCAGCGGTTGCATCATCCGGCTCTCGTCTTCGGCGGTGAACGTCAGGTTGCTCAGCAGACGGCCGACGTTCGGGCATTGTTCGGCGTATTTCGGCGCGGTGACGGTCCAGACGGTGGCCATGCCTTCGTTCGGGCCGAGGGCGTCGTCGCTGCCGGTGAGGTAAGTCATTTTTACGTTGACGTTCATCGGGTGCGGCGCCCAGCCGAAGAACACCACGGCCTCCTTGCGGCGCACGGCACGGTCAACGGCGGCGAGCATCCCGGCTTCGCTGGATTCGACCAGCTGGAATTTGCCGAGGCCGAACTGGTTCTTGGCGATCATTGCCTTGATCTGCGTGTTGGCGCCCGAACCCGGTTCGATGCCGTAGATCTTGCCACCCAGTTCTTTCTCGAATTTGGCGATGTCGGCGAAGGTTTTCAGGCCCTTGTCGGCCAGATAGGTCGGCACGGCGAGGGTGGCGCGGGCGTCCTTCAGGCTCGGCGCCGGCAAGACCTTGACCTGGTTGGCCTCGACGAACGGGGTGATGGTCTGGGTCATCAGCGGGTTCCAGTAGCCGAGGAACAGATCCAGGCGCTGATCGCGAATCCCGGCGAAGATGATTTGCTGGGAGGCGCTGGTTTGTTTGGTGCTGTAGCCGAGGCCGTCGAGCAGCACCTGGGTCATGGCACTGGTGGCGATCACGTCGGTCCAGTTGACCACGCCCATGCGCACGTTCTGGCACGAGGCGGGTTCGGCCGCCATGACGCTGGCGCTCAAGAAAGCGGTACCGCTGAGTGCAAGAACACAGCTGCTGATCAGTCGTTTCATGTCGGGTTCCTCGGCAGGTCGTTTATTGTGGTTCCCGGCGTCTGATGCGCCGGTGATGCCAAGTTACGCAGCTACGCTCCCGTAAAAACGCACTGCGGCGACTGGCATTTGCACTGTAGCGACCTGCGCGCTTGAACGCTGACGACAATCGGCGTATCAACGATCCACGCTCCCCTCCCTCTCGTTACCCGCGAATCGAGTGCGCCCATGTCCCAGGATTTCTACTTTCTGCTGATGCCGGGGTTCTCCGCCATCGGCTTTATCTCTGCGATCGAACCGCTGCGGGTGGCCAACCGCTTTCGTGGCGAGTTGTATCGCTGGCACGTGCTCAGTGCTGATGGCGGGGCGGTGCTGGCGAGCAATGGCATGTCGGTCAACGCCGATGCGGCGCTGGAACCGTTGAAGAAAGGTGCGACGTTGTTGGTGGTGGCCGGATTCGAACCGCTGAAGTTCGCCACGCCCACCCTCGAGCACTGGTTGCGACGGCTGGACAACGAAGGCGTGACCCTCGGCGCCATCGACACCGGCAGCTTCGTGCTCGCTGAGGCCGGTTTGCTCGATGGTCATCGCCTGACCCTGCACTGGGAGGCCATTGACGCGTTCAAGGAATCGTATCCACAGCTCAGCGTGACCCAGGAACTGTTCGAGATTGACCGCCGGCGCATTACCTCGGCCGGCGGCACCGCGTCTATCGACTTAATGCTCGATCTGATCGCCCAGGCCCACGGCCCGCAACTGGCGATTCAAGTCAGCGAGCAGTTCGTATTGGGGCGGATCCGCCCGCGCAAAGACCACCAGCGCATGGAAGTCGCTACGCGCTACGGCATCAGCAACAAGAAACTGGTGCAGGTGATTGGTGAGATGGAGCAGCACAGCGAGCCGCCACTGACCACGCTGCAATTGGCGGATTCGATCAAGGTGACGCGGCGGCAGCTGGAGCGTTTGTTTCGGCTGCACTTGAATGACACTCCGAGCAATTTCTACCTGCGCCTGCGCCTGGAAAAGGCCCGGCAGCTACTGCGCCAGACCGATATGAGCGTGCTTGAAGTCAGCATCGCCTGCGGGTTTGAATCTCCGTCCTACTTCACCCGCAGCTATCGCGCACGCTTTGCGCGCTGCCCCCGTGAAGACCGGCGTACCGCCCAGGCCTGATCTTGAGACCAGCAAATAAACCTGTGGGAGCGAGCTTGCTCGCGAACGCGGTAGATCATTCGAAAAAACTGTCGACTGACACTCCCTCTTCGCGAGCAAGCTCGCTCCCACATGGATTTACTGTGCTTGCGCGAACAGGTTACTTCTTCACCAGCGCCGAACACGCCGCTTTGTAAGCCTCATGCTGATACTTGTTCAGCGTCCCCGGCAGCTCGAAATTATGCTTCTTCGCCTGCGCGTTGATCGTCTGCGGCGACAACAACGTCACCTCACACCCGTCCAGCAGTTGAAACACACCCTCGATCTTGAACGTGGTCGGCCCACCGGCAAACTCGCCCTTCTTGCTGCGCTTCTTGATCGCAATCCGGTCAATCGAATGCTCGCGCACAAACGACGCGACCTGCGCCGCGAAGCGTTTGACGTTGGCCGCCTCGTCATCATCGTCGAGGGCGATTTTCTTGGTATTGAGCGCCACATGGCTCAGCGTTGCCCCGTCGAGAGCGGCCACGGCGATGATCGCTTCGCTGCCTTTGATTTCGATGCCGCAGATGTTCATGGGGAATTCCTTGAAGTGAAGAGGGCAGCTTACAGCTCAAGCTGATTGGCGGTGATGCCAAACGCCGCTGCAATTTTCTCGCGCGTGGCCTTGCGAGGCTTGGCGACTGTTTCCTGCTGAGCAAACGCCGGTTGTGAAATACCCATGCGTTTGGCGACTTCTTCTTGAGTCAGATTGAGGTGTTCGCGCCAGGCACGGATCGGTGTTGCCCCGTCGACCATGCGACTGACAACCTCATGGGGAATCAGGTCGGGCTGCATTTTTTGCGCAACGTACTGCGCGTACGGAATGACCACAAAGGCTGGTTTGCCCTCGGCGTCATTAATGATTTGGATGTCAGTAGGTGCGTTCATCGCGTTTTTTGACCTCTTGAATACTGACCACTTTGATTGCTCCGTCCCAGTCGAACATCACTCGATAATTGCCGACACGCAGGCGGTAGGAGTAGTCATGGCCAATCAGTGCTTTGACATTGCCCACATCAGGCATGTCGGCAAGCGCCGTAACAGCATCCCGAACCTTTACCTGATGCACAGAATGCAATTTCAAGAGTTACTTAACGGCCTTTCGTGTCCAGTGGATGCTGTTCATGGAAGAATATAAGTCTTTTATAAGATTCGCGAATATTTACTTATATTTTCAAGGCGACCAATCAAGAACTGTTGTCAGCATATTGCGTGAAAGGCCCGTAGATCGGAGCTTTCACGCAATAGGTGTAGGCGAAGTCGGCATGTGCCGTAAGAAGAAGAGTTTCACGAGGCAAATGCAAAAAGCAGTGCCAATTTTCCTTCAAATTTTGAGGACTATTCCTGCCCAATCGACTCCAAAAACTCCGACCGTTCATCACTCATCCGCGCCACGCAATCATTCTGCGCAATCGTGAACGCCTTGCTCCCCGCCGTAGCCGGAAACGCTTCCACCGCACAATCCGCGTCCCGCGTCTTCAACCACTGCTGCTGAGCAGTCTTCATCTTGGCGGTGATGTCGGCCAATTGCGTCGGGTTCTTGCCGTACGCGGTCTGCATGCGTTCGGTCAGGCTGGCGTAGTTGTCCTTGAGCAGGTCTTCGGCGGTGGTGCGGCTGTAGGCCGAGCATTCCAGGGTCTGGATGTCGTTTTCCACCGCGTCGCACGGGTTGTTGTCGGTCTCTTCGGCGGCGTGTACGCCGGTCGCAATCAGGGCCAGGGCCAGGAAGATCGATTTCATGTTGTCGCCGCTCTAATCCAGTGGTGTATCCAAGATGCGCCAGATTCTGGCTCAAGCTGGCGGGCTTGAACAGGTAGCTGATCGGAGCGTCCGGCGACCCTTTGTCGCGGATTGACGCTTTCGGCAATTCCCCTGTCGTTTTTGCACCCGGTCGCCCCTGCACCGAGGCATATGCTGGCCCCAAAGCGCCGGCAGACGATTCGGCGCATGAATCGCCAATAAGGGGACGCCTGATGAGCCCAGCCGAATTACACGCCGACAGCATCGTTATCGACGGTCTGATCATTGCCAAATGGAACCGCGAGCTGTTCGAAGACATGCGCAAGGGCGGTCTGACGGCGGCCAACTGCACTGTGTCGGTGTGGGAAGGCTTTCAGGCGACTGTGAACAATATTGCCGCCAGCCAGAAACTGATCCGCGAAAACAGCGACCTGGTGATGCCCGTGCGCACCACCGCCGATATCCGTCGCGCCAAGGAGCAGGGCAAGACCGGCATCCTCTTCGGCTTCCAGAACGCCCATGCGTTTGAAGACCAGATCGGCTATGTCGAGGTGTTCAAGCAGCTCGGCGTCGGCATTGTGCAGATGTGCTACAACACCCAGAACCTGGTCGGCACCGGTTGCTACGAGCGTGACGGCGGCCTGTCGGGCTTCGGTCGCGAAATCGTCGCCGAGATGAATCGCGTCGGCGTCATGTGCGACCTGTCCCACGTCGGTTCCAAGACTTCTGAAGAAGTCATCCTCGAATCGAAAAAACCGGTCTGCTATTCCCACTGCCTGCCGTCGGGTCTGAAAGAGCACCCGCGCAACAAGTCCGATGAAGAACTGAAGTTCATTGCCGACCACGGCGGTTTCGTCGGTGTGACCATGTTCGCGCCGTTCCTCGCCAAGGGCATCGACTCGACCATCGACGACTACGCCGAAGCCATCGAATACACCATGAACATCGTCGGCGAAGACGCCATCGGCATCGGCACCGACTTCACCCAGGGTCACGGCCAGGACTTCTTCGAATACCTGACCCACGACAAGGGCTACGCCCGGCGTCTGACCAGCTTCGGCAAGATCATCAACCCGCTGGGCATCCGCACCGTCGGCGAGTTCCCGAACCTGACCGAAACCCTGCTCAAGCGCGGCCACTCCGAGCGCGTGGTGCGCAAGATCATGGGCGAAAACTGGGTCAACGTCCTGAAGGACGTCTGGGGCGAGTAACGCTTACTCAAGACCGCCGCCGATCTGCCCCCTCTCCTGAGGGAGAGGGCTGGAGTAAGGGCTGCGGCCAACACTGAATCTAATTTTTTCTGGAGTTAAGTTTCCATGGCCAAGATCGCCCCGCAATTGCCAATCGAAGTCGACAGCGAAACCGGTGTCTGGACCTCCGACGCCCTGCCGATGCTGTACGTGCCACGCCACTTTTTCGTCAACAACCACATGGGCATCGAGGAAGTGCTGGGCGCCGAAGCCTATGCCGAAATCCTCTACAAGGCCGGCTACAAGTCCGCCTGGCACTGGTGTGAAAAAGAAGCTGAATGCCATGGCCTGGAAGGCGTCGCGGTGTTCGAGCACTACATGAAGCGCCTGTCGCAACGCGGCTGGGGCCTGTTCAAGATTCAGGACATCGACCTCGACAAAGGCACCGCCAGCGTCAAGCTCGAACACTCGGCGTTCGTCTACGTCTACGGCAAGGTCGGACGCAAGGTCGACTACATGTTCACCGGCTGGTTTGCCGGGGCCATGGATCAGATTCTTGAGGCGCGCGGCAGCAAGATTCGCACGGTTGCCGAGCAAGTCTACGGTGGCTCCGAAGAAGGCCACGACGACGGCCTGTTCACCGTCAAGCCGTTGTAAGTCGAGGAACCCGCCATGGCTTTCGAAGCAATGTTCCAGCCGATCCAGATCGGCAAACTGACCATCCGCAACCGCGTGCTCAGTACCGCGCACGCCGAGGTCTACGCGACCGACGGCGGCATGACCACCGACCGCTACGTCAAGTACTACGAAGAGAAAGCCAAGGGCGGCATCGGCCTGGCGATCTGCGGCGGTTCCTCCAGCGTAGCCATCGACAGCCCGCAAGGCTGGTGGAAATCGGTGAACCTGGCGGACGACCGGATCATCCCGCACTTCCAGAATCTGGCTGACGCCATGCACAAGCATGGCGCCAAGATCATGATCCAGATTACCCACATGGGCCGCCGCTCGCGCTGGGACGGTGAGCACTGGCCGACTCTGCTGTCGCCGTCGGGCATCCGTGAACCGGTACACCGCGCGACCTGCAAGACTATCGAGCCGGAAGAAATCTGGCGCGTCATCGGCAACTATGCCACCGCCGCTGCACGGGCCAAGGCCGGTGGTCTGGACGGTGTCGAACTGTCCGCCGTGCACCAGCACATGATCGACCAGTTCTGGAGCCCGCGCGTCAACAAGCGTACCGACGAGTGGGGCGGCAGCTTCGAAAACCGCATGCGTTTTGGCCTCGAAGTGCTCAAGGCTGTGCGCAAGGAAGTCGGCGACGATTTCTGCGTCGGCATCCGTCTGTGCGGTGATGAATTCCACCCGGACGGCTTGTCCCACGAGGACATGAAGCAGATCGCCAAGTACTACGATGACACCGGCATGATCGACTTCATCGGCGTGGTCGGCTCGGGTTGCGACACCCACAACACCCTGGCCAACGTTATCCCCAACATGAGTTATCCACCGGAGCCGTTCCTGCACCTGGCCGCCGGGATCAAGGAAGTGGTCAAGGCTCCGGTGCTGCACGCGCAGAACATCAAGGACCCGAACCAGGCCACGCGCATCCTTGAAGGCGGTTATGTCGACATGGTCGGCATGACGCGCGCGCACATCGCCGACCCGCACTTGATCGCCAAGATCAAGATGGGGCAGGTCGATCAGATCAAACAGTGCGTCGGCGCCAACTACTGCATCGACCGCCAGTACCAAGGGCTGGATGTGCTGTGCATCCAGAACGCCGCGACCTCCCGCGAATACATGGGCGTGCCGCACATCATCGAGAAATCCAACGGGCCGAAACGCAAAGTCGTGGTGGTTGGTGCCGGCCCTGCCGGGATGGAAGCTGCACGCGTGGCGGCCGAACGCGGCCACGACGTGACCCTGTTCGAGAAGAAAGAATTCATCGGCGGGCAGATCACTACCGCGTCGAAAGCGCCGCAACGAGACCAGATCGCCGGCATCACCCGCTGGTTCCAGCTGGAGCTGGCGCGGCTGAAAGTCGACCTGCGCCTGGGCACTGCTGCGGATGCGGCGACCATTCTCGACTTGCGTCCGGACGTGGTGGTGCTGGCGGTGGGCGGGCATCCGTTCCTTGAGCAGAACGAACACTGGGGCGCCGCCGAAGGGCTGGTGGTCAGCAGCTGGGACGTGCTCGACGGCAAGGTTGCGCCGGGCAAGAACGTGCTGGTCTACGACACCATCTGCGAGTTCACCGGGATGTCGGTGGCGGACTTCCTCGCCGACAAGGGCAGCCAGGTCGAGATCGTCACCGACGACATCAAGCCGGGTGTGGCCATCGGCGGTACGTCGTTCCCGACTTACTACCGCAGCATGTACCCGAAAGAAGTGATCATGACCGGCGACATGATGCTGGAGAAGGTCTACCGCGAAGGCGACAAGCTGGTGGCGGTGCTGGAGAACGAATACACCGGCGCCAAAGAGGAGCGGGTGGTCGATCAGGTGGTGGTGGAAAACGGCGTGCGTCCTGACGAAGAGCTGTATTACGGGCTCAAGGACGGTTCGCGCAACAAGGGCCAGATCGACATTGACGCGCTGTTTGCGATCAAGCCGCAGCCTTCGTTGAGCACCACCGGTGACGGCTACTTGCTGTTCCGCATCGGCGACTGCGTGGCGCAGCGTAATACCCATGCTGCGATCTATGACGCGCTCAGACTGTGTAAAGACTTCTAAAGGCTTGCACACAACCCTGTGGGAGCGAGCTTGCTCGCGAAAGCGGTGGATCAGTCGACATCGATGTTGAATGTCAGTCCGCCTTCGCGAGCAAGCTCGCTCCCACAGTGACCGAGTAAGGCATCTCGACCTGCAAGACCCGAGGTCTTTGGGAGCTTCACCTATGTTGAACACCCTTCTTCCAATCCTGTTGTTCGCAGCCATCGCCCTTGCGGTGCTGGGCGCGTTGCGGCGGGTGGCCATGTGGCGTCGGGGCCGAGCCTCGAAGGTCGATCTGATTGGCGGCCTGTTCGCCATGCCCAAGCGCTACATGGTCGACCTGCACCACGTGGTGGCGCGGGACAAATACATCGCCAACACCCACGTCGCCACGGCCGGCGGTGCGGTGGCGTCGATCGTGCTGGCGATTCTGGTGCACGGTTTCGGCCTGCATAACCGCATACTCGGTTACGCCTTGCTGCTGATGACGGCGGTGATGTTCGTCGGTGCGATCTTCGTTTATCTGCGTCGGCGCAACCCGCCGGCGCGGCTGTCGAAAGGCCCGTGGATGCGCCTGCCGAAAAGCCTGCTGGCGTTCTCTGCCTCGTTTTTCCTGGTGACGCTGCCGGTGGCCGGCATCCTCCCGGAAAACTTCGGCGGCTGGCTGCTGGCGGCGATTCTCGGGATTGGCGTGCTGTGGGGCGTGTCGGAATTGTTCTTCGGCATGACCTGGGGCGGGCCGATGAAGCACGCCTTCGCCGGTGCCCTGCATCTGGCCTGGCACCGTCGCGCCGAACGCTTTGGCGGCGGCCGTTCCACGGGCTTGAAACCGCTGGACCTCAACGATCCAAGCGCGCCGCTGGGCGTGGAAAAACCCAAGGATTTCACCTGGAACCAGTTGCTCGGTTTTGACGCCTGCGTGCAGTGCGGCAAGTGCGAAGCGGCGTGCCCGGCGTTCGCTGCCGGCCAGCCGCTGAACCCGAAGAAACTGATTCAGGACATGGTCGTCGGCCTCGCCGGCGGCACTGACGCGAAGTTCGCCGGCAGCCCGTATCCCGGCAAGCCGGTAGGCGAACACAGCGGCAATCCGCATCAACCGATCGTCAACGGTCTGGTCGATGCCGAAACCCTGTGGTCGTGCACCACCTGCCGCGCCTGCGTCGAGGAATGCCCGATGATGATCGAGCATGTCGACGCCATCGTCGACATGCGCCGTCACCTGACCCTGGAAAAAGGCGCGACCCCGAACAAGGGCGCCGAGGTCCTCGAAAACCTCATCGCCACCGACAACCCAGGCGGTTTCGCCCCGGGCGGGCGGATGAACTGGGCGGCGGACCTGAACCTCAATCTGCTCAGCGAGAAGAAGTCCACCGACGTGCTGTTCTGGGTTGGTGACGGCGCCTTCGACATGCGCAACCAGCGCACCTTGCGCGCGTTCGTCAAAGTGCTGAAAGCGGCCAAGATCGACTTCGCCGTACTCGGCCTGGAAGAGCGCGACAGCGGTGACGTGGCCCGCCGTTTGGGCGATGAAGCGACTTTCCAGTTGCTCGCCAAACGCAACATCCAGACCCTGGGCAAATACAGCTTCAACCGCATCGTCACTTGCGATCCGCACAGCTTCCACGTGCTGAAAAACGAGTACGGCGCGTTCGACGGCCACTACCTGGTGCAGCACCACAGCACCTACATGGCGGAAATCATTCAGGCCGGCGCGCTGAACCTCGGTCAGCACAAAGGCAACAGCGTGACCTATCACGACCCGTGCTACCTCGGCCGCTACAACGGCGAATACGAGGCGCCGCGTGAAGTGCTGCGCGCCCTCGGCATTGAGGTCAAAGAGATGCAACGTTCCGGGTTCCGCTCGCGCTGCTGTGGCGGTGGTGGCGGCGCGCCGATCACCGATATTCCGGGTAAGCAGCGGATTCCCGACATGCGCATGGAAGACATCCGCGAGACCGGCGCCGAGCTGGTAGCCGTGGGTTGTCCACAGTGCACGGCGATGCTCGAAGGCGTGGTCGAACCACGGCCGCTGATCAAGGACATCGCCGAACTGGTGGCCGACGCGCTGCTCGAAGACGCCGCGCCGGACAAGCCTGCGGCCCCGGCCAAACGTGAACCTGCGGAGGCCCACTGATGAGCGACATTATCCGCCGCGACCCACGCGCCGAATGGATTGCGCGTAACCGTCTGCACCCGCTGCACGCGGCCATGCAACCGGCGCAACACAGCTGGATGGGCCCCAACGGCATCATCCGCAAGAATTTGCACGGCATCGGTTTTATCGGCCCCAACGGCATCAAACGTATCGACCGCAGCGGCGCGCAGCAGGGCGGGGCGGTCAAACGCTCGGCCACCGTTGAAGTGCAATTGCCGCTGCATCAGGTGCCGGCGCCGGCGTTCTACATCAGTGTGGTGCCGGACATGGTCGGCGGCCGCCTGAGCAGCCACGACCGCGACTTGCTGGGCCTGGCTCATCAACTGGCGGGCAAGGACGGTGCAGTGTTGGCCGTGGTATTCGGCGAGCACAAGGAAAACGCTTTCGCTACCGCAGGCGTAGATCGCTTGCTGGTGCTGGAGGGCGAGGAATTCAGCGGTTATGCACCGGAGCAACGGGTGCAGGGTCTGCGGGCTGTGGATAACCAGTTCAACCCGCGTCACTGGTTGCTGCCGGACAGCCGCAGCGGTGGCGGTGAACTCGGCCGCCGTTTTGCCGCAGCATTGGGCGAACGCCCGGCGACGCGGGTCTGGCAGGTCAAGGATCAGGAGTGCATCGGCCGCGCCGGTGCGGGCCTGCAAGACCTGGCGCGGCCGGTCGCACGCTTGATCCTGGCCTCGGCCGAGTGCGCCGAACCGGTCAGCGAAACCCGTCACGAAGCACTGCCCGTGGAGTTATCCACAACGGTGGCGCGCAGCCTGTCGCGAATCGAAGATCTCGGGGCCGTGGCGGTGGACCCGGCGGCGATTCCGATGGCCGAAGCCGAGTTCATCTTCTCCGGCGGCAACGGGGTCAAGGACTGGCAGTTGTTCCACGAAACGGCTGCGGCGCTCGGCGCCACCGAAGGCGCGTCACGGGTGGCGGTGGACGATGGCTTCATGGCGCGGGATCGGCAGGTCGGCGCGTCCGGCACCTGGGTCACCGCGCGGGTCTACGTGGCTGTGGGTATCTCCGGGGCGATCCAGCATCTGCAGGGCATCGGTGCCTGCGACAAGGTGGTGGCGATCAACCTCGACCCCGGTTGCGACATGATTAAACGCGCCGACCTGTCGGTGATCGGCGAGAGCGCGGAGATTCTTCAAGCCTTGATCGCGGCGGTAGCGGCTTACCGCAACGACGCCAAGCGCGATGCGGCTTAAGGGAAGGACACAGTTATGAACACCAATGTCATCAGCCTGGTCTCCATCGGCGCCCACCCGACCTCGGGCCGGCCACGCCGTGCCGAACAGGACGCGCGCGCCGTGGAATTGGGCCTGCAACTGGCTGGGGATAACCTGCAAGTGCTGCATGCAGGCGATGTCGCGGAACCGGCACTGCGCGCCTATCTGGGCATGGGACTTACGCAGATGCATGTGCTGGAGCAACCCGCTGGCGCCGATGCTCTTCCGGCGCTGACCGCGTATCTGCGCGAGGCGGGCGCCCAGGTGGTGCTGACCGGCAGTCAGGCGGAAACCGGTGAAGGCTCCGGCATGCTGCCGTTTCTGCTCGCCGAAGGGCTGGGCTGGCCGCTGGTGGTGGGGCTGGCGCAGGTCGAGTCGATCAACGACGGTTCGGCGCTGGTGCTGCAAGCCTTGCCCCGTGGGCAGCGGCGGCGGTTGAAGGTGAAGCTGCCGTTTCTGGCGACGGTGGACAACGCCGCGCCAAAGCCTCGGCAGAGTGCCTACGGCCCGGCACGCCGTGGCGTACTGAACGCTGAAGACGTGGAAGTGCTGGACGATGAACTGCTGGCCGTCGCCACGCTGCAGCCGGCCAAGCCCCGGCCCAAGCGTCTGAAGGTAATCAAAGCCAAGAGCGGTGCGGACCGAATGAAGGCTGCGACGGCCAAGGCCAGTGGGGGCGGTGGGCAGGTGCTCAAGGGCGTTACCGCGCAAGCCGGCGCCGAAGCCATCCTCAAACTGCTGATCGAAGAGGGCGTTGTCCGCTGAAGAGCCCCTCACCCTCTCCCGGAGGGAGAGGGGACTGATCAGAGGGGATTGGCCATCTACATCGACCTGCGACTGCACAGTGACCTTGACTTAGCCAAGCTTGAGTTCACGTTAGTCCTTCAGGTCGATGTATCTCGAACAGGCGACTGTGTCGGCTCCCTCTCCCTCCGGAGGGAGCGGGGACTGATCAGAGGGGATTGACCATCTACACAGACCTGCGACTGCACAGTGACCTTGACTTAGCCAAGCTTGAGTTCACGTTAGTCATTCAGGTCGATCTATCTCGAGCAGGCGACTGTGTCGGCGCCTTCTCCCACCGGGAGAGGGCTGGGGTGAGGGGAGCGGAGCGGTTTACCCACAATCCCTGTTGGCGGATCTGTGGATAACGTGTTCGCCCCTCCCTGCATCCCGCGCCAATCAAGCCCTGCAGCCATCCGATCAAAAAACAACCAGCCTAAGTCGCGGTTTTTTCTGGGTTTTTCCGCTGAATGACTCGGCAAGTTGCCCCCAATCTCTGTTGGCGCTTCTGTGGATAAGATGTTCGCTATACGCTGCGAGCCTTATAGATCGTGGCTTGTAGAGGGTTGATTAAAAAATGATCAAGTGCCCGTGAAAGACCGGCGAATCTTCTCCAGACCCCCGGATTTTCCCACTCTGCAGCGCTTTTCCACAGACCCGCAAAACTTACCCCCGTTCTCTGTTGGTGCTTCTGTGGATAAGGTGTTCGCCATCCTCTACACGCCTTGCAAAACGTACGTTACAGGCTGTTGATCAAATACTGATCAATCGTTGGGGCAAAGCCTTCTTCTGCATAAGTCACGCTTTTTCTTCACAAATCAGCAGGTTATTTTCGGCGTCATCCACAGTTACCCCCATTTGCTGTGGGTGGCTATGTGGATAACTTGTTCGTCGAACCCTGCAAGCCGCGCCGGCCATAGTCCAAACGGCGATTGATCACATTTCATACAGTTCTAAATCGTCGCCTTGACTTCGAAACCTGCGCTGTCTTCACTGCAATGGCACAAGGACAGCCGTTACTTATCCACATCAGGTTCTGGGAGAACGCATGATGGATAGCCGCCCACGCCGCCATCCCCCCTCGCCACGCAAGCGCACGTTACGTCGTGCGGCCAATCAACACGCTCGTCTGTAGCGACTTCTGCTCCAACCGCTGTGCTGTCGCCGGGTTCGTCTCGGAGACCAGGTGCCCGTTCGCCCATTGATTGCAGGCAACCGCAGAGTTGCCCCATCTGCCTGAGAGAGGAACACCCTCATGACACGCATCGCAACGCCCATCAGCGAAATCAAGGAACACTACGACGTGATCGTCATCGGCTCCGGCTATGGCGGCGGCATTGCTGCGTCGCGCCTGTCCCGGGCCGGCAAGCAGGTGTGCCTGCTCGAACGCGGGCGGGAAATCCAGCCCGGCGAATACCCCAATACCATGATTGCCGCGACCGAAGAGCTGCAGGTGCATGACCCGGATGGTCATATCGGTTCGCGCACCGGGCTGTTTGATTTGCACGTCAATGCCCAGCAGAACGTGGTGGTCGGTTGTGGTCTCGGCGGTACGTCGTTGATCAACGCCAACGTGGCCCTGGAGCCTGAGCCCGGAGTGTTCGATGACCCGCGCTGGCCGCAGGCGGTGCGTGAACATCGCGATACCTTGCTCAAGGACGGTTATGCCCGTGCCCGGGAAATGCTCAAGCCCAATCCGTACCCGAATACCGCACCGAACCTGCCCAAGCTCGACGCCAACAAAAAGTCCGCGGACTACCTCAAGCAGGGCGCGCATTTCTACAAGCCGCCGATCAACGTGACCTTCGACAAACTGCCGAACAACCTCAACCACGTCGGCGTCGAACAGCTGCCGTGCAACCAGTGCGGCGACTGCGTCTCGGGCTGTAACAACAAGGCCAAGAACACCACGCTGATGAACTATTTGCCGGACGCCTGGAACCACGGCGCGGAGATTTTCTGTCAGGCCGAGGTACGTCATCTGGAGCGTGACGGCGATGGCTGGATCGTGCATTTCCAGTATCTCGACAGCGGGCGTGAGAAATTCGACGCGCCCACGTTGTTCGTGAAGGCTGACATCGTCGTGGTCTCTGCCGGCACCCTCGGCTCCACCGAGATTCTGCTGCGCTCGCGCGACAAGGGGCTGGTGATGTCCGGCCAGCTCGGCGAGAACATGAGCGGCAACGGCGACATCCTCGGCTTCGGCCACAACTGCGAGCAGACCATCAACGGCATCGGCTTCGGCGCGCATCCGGCCAAGGAAATGCAGCCAGTCGGCCCGTGCATCACCTCGGTCATCGACATGCGCACCGAAGGTGACTGGCGCAGCCGCATGGTTATCGAGGAGGGCTCGATCCCCGGCGCACTCGGCCGGCCGATGGTACCGGCCATGGCCGGGTTCGCCGAAATGATCGGCAAGGCCACCGATGACAGCTTCAGCGGCAAGGTGAGGTACAAGGAGCGCGAAGCCGAAAGCTTCCTGCGCGGCCCGTATTACGGCGCGCTGCACAACATGCAGACCTACCTGATCATGAGCCACGACAGCGGCCAGGGCCGGATGATTCTCGACAACAAGGACCAGTTGCGCATCGACTGGCCGGGCGTCGGCGAGCAGGAAAACTTCAAGCTCGGCAACGAACGTCTGTACCAGAGCACCAAGGCCTTGGGCGGGGTCTGGGTGAAGAACCCGATCTGGACCAAGCTGCTCAAGCACAGCATCGTCTCGGTGCATCCGCTGGGCGGTTGCGTGATGGGCGAGGACGCCGGGCAAGGGGTGGTCAATCACAAGGGCCAGGTGTTCAGCGGCGCGGCCGGCACTGATGTCTACGCCAGTCTGTACGTGACTGACGGCGCGGTGATCCCGACCTCGCTGGCGGTCAATCCGCTGTTGACCATCTCCGCGGTGAGCGAGCGCAACATGGGCCTGCTCGCCGCCGACCGTGGCTGGCACATCGACTACACGCTGCCGTCGGCACCGCGCAAACAGGTGGCACCACCGACCCTCGGCGTGCAGTTCACCGAAACCATGAAAGGCTATTTCTCCCGGGCTTTCACCGCCGCGCAAAGCACCGATCTGAAGGTCTACGAAGCCGCGGCCAAACGTGGCGAGGCGGACAATTCGCCGATCGACTTCACCCTGACCATCACCGCCAACGACCTCAACCGCATGATCAAGGAGCCGGAACACGCCGCGACCATCGTCGGCACGGTCAACGCCCCGGCGCTATCGCCGCAACCGCTGACGGCCAGCAATGGCGTGTTCAACCTGTTCGAGCAATTCGAGCAGCAGGTCGACACGCGGCACATGAAGTACGACATGAAACTCAGCGCCGAGGACGGCAGCGACTATTTCTTCAGCGCCTTCAAGACCGTGCCGGAAGACAACGGCGTGCTGAACATCTGGCACGACACCAGCACCTTGTACGTGACGCTGTATCGCGGGCCGGACAAGTCGGGCGAGGTGATCGGCTCCGGGGTGATGCACATTCATCCGACCGATTTCGCCAAGCAGATGACCACCATGAAAGTGCTCAACGCGCGCAACGAGCGTGAGCGTATCGAAGGCCTGGCGCGTTTCGGCAAGTTCTTCGCCGGGATTCTCTGGGAGAGTTACGGTGGGGTCTTCGTTGGCGATATCTACTTCAACCCCGACGCGCCGCCACGCTTGAAACGGCCGCTGGATGCGCCGACCCCGGCGGTGCATTTCTTCCCCACCGAGGACGGTGTCGAGCTGCGCCTGACCCGCTATCAGGCCGGCAGCAAGGGCCCGGTCATGCTGGTGCACGGCCTGGGAGTGGGGTCGAATATCTTTTCCACCGACACCATCCAGACCAACCTGCTGGAGTTCCTGTGCAAGCACGACTACGACGTCTGGCTGCTGGATTTTCGCGTGAGCATTCTGTTGCCGGCGAGCAAGAAGGAATGGAACGGCGACCAGATCGCCCAGTACGACTTCAAGGCTGCCATCGCGCAGATTCAGCAGCAAACCCAGGCCAAAGACGTGCAGTGCGTGGTGCATTGCTACGGCGCGACGACTTTCTTCATGTCACTGCTGGCGGGGCTGCAAGGCGTGCGTTCGGTGGTCTGCTCGCAGATTGCCGCTGACACCGTGGTCGCCACCGCCACTGGACTGAAGGCCGGGCTGCACCTGCCGGGGATGCTCGATGCAATCGGCATCAAGTCGATGACGGCCTACGCCGACAGCAAGGAAAACTGGTTCAACCGGCTCTACGACAAGGCCCTCAATGGCTATGCGCGGATCGAGGCGCAGGGTTATTGCACCAACCCGGTATGCCACCGCATCACCTTCATGTACGCCTCGCTGTATCGCCACGACACCCTCAACGAAACCCTGCACGACAACCTGCACGAGCTGTTCGGCGAGTCGAATATCGAGACCTTCGAGCACCTGGCGCTGATCGTGCGCAAAGGGCACCTGGTGGATTTCAAAGGCAACGATGTGTACATGCCGCACTTCGACCGGCTGACGATGCCGATCTGCTTCATCAGTGGCGCCGACAACCAGTGCTACCTGCCGGAAAGCACCCTGAAAACCTACCAGCGCGTCTGCGAAGTCCATGGGCCGCAGCGTTACAGCCGGCATGTGGTGCCGGGCTATGGCCATATCGACTGCATGTTCGGCAAGAACGCAGTGGTCGATGTCTATCCGATCATCCTTGAGCACCTGGAGAAAACCGCCCTCGGCTGACACCTGTCATTGATCTTTTGTGCAGAGAAAGTCCTTCGTGGCGAGGGGATTCATCCCCGATGGGTCGCGCAGCGGCCCCAAGTCAGGCCGCGCGGTGTTTCTGACAAACCGCAGGCGATAGTTTGCGACTGCTTCGCAGCCGATCGGGGATAAATCCCCTCGCCACAGGAATGGGTTCGATCCAGTTATGTAAAAGGAAATGGATGATATGGACAGCTACATCCGCTGGTTTCAACGCTTCATCTGGATCGGCATTGCGATGAACATGGTGTTCGCGATCCCCGCGCTGTTCGCGCCGGGGTTGCTGACATCGGTGGTCGGTCTGCCGCCGCAACTCTCCGACCCGTGGCTGGAAAACGCCGGGATGCTGCTGGTGGGCATCAGCGTGTTTTACATGCCGTCGGGCTTCAACGCGCCGCGCTACGTGGTGCATTCCTGGCTGTGCGTACTGACGCGACTGATCGCGGTGGTGTTCTGGATCTATCTGATCAACACCAGCAGCCAGGGCTCGGTGTTCGTGCCGATGTTGATGGGCGATCTGAGCTTCTTTCTGATCCTCGGCATTCTGTTGTACCTCGGCACCACGCCCGCGAACCGGCCATGGGCATTGCTCTGCGATGGCTGGCGCGAGTGGCGCGCAGCCTGGGCGCGGCAATGGCAAAGCCACAGCTTCAAGGTCGGCACTTTGGTTGTGCTGGCCGTCCTCGGTTTCATCGGTTACGAAACCTGGTACCAGATGCTGCGGGTGGTGCCGGAGCAGGAATACGCTTCCGACGAAGATCACTACAAATACGCTGCCATCGGCCTGGGCATCGAAGCACGGATCCCGTATTACCTGTTCGCCGTGCTGCCGCAAATGTGCCCGGAAAAGATGCCCAAACCCGGCGGCTGGGAAGTCTTCGGTTTTCTCTATGAGAACGGCAAGGACCTGCCGATCGGCATGGCCAAGCGGCAGATCGGCTACCCGACCGTCGAGCCGAACTGCGCGCTGTGCCACACCGGCTCGTACCGGGCCAATGCCAGCGACGTCGCGGTCAACGTGCCGAGCGCGCCGGCCAATACCCTGCAACTGCAGGCGTTCCAGTGGTACGCCTACGATTGCGCCAGCGATCCGAAATTCACCACCGACGCGGTGATGGCGGCGATCAACGGCAAGTTCCAGCTGGGCTTTTTCGAGAAGCTCTACAACCGCTACCTGATCATCCCGATGGCGAAAAGCGCCTTGCTCAAGCAGAAGCAGGCCTACGCCTGGCAGAAGCTGCGCCCGCAACAGGGCCCGGGCCGCACCGACACCTTCAACCCGACGAAAATGGTGGTGTTCGGCTTCCCGGATGACTCGACCATCGGCACCGTCGACCTGCCGCAAGTGTGGAACCAGAAACCACGGGAATCGATGTACCTGCACTGGGACGGCAATAACAACAAGATTCACGAACGCAACTACGCCGCCGCGATGGCCGTGGGCGCGACGCCGGAATCGGTGCTGCCGCCGAGCTTCAACCGGGTGACCAACTGGCTGCTCGGGCACAAGGCGCCGGCGTGGCCGTGGGCACTGGATCAGGCGAAAGTCGCCCAGGGCAAACCGGTCTGGGAGGCCAATTGCGCCGGTTGTCATGATTTCGGCCGCGCCGACACCGGGCAGGTCACCACCAACATCGACCAACTAGGCACCGATCCGCATCGGCTCGACTCGTTCACCACCGGTCTGGTGACGGCGTTCCACACCTTCAAGAAACCGCCGTTCGACTTCGGTGCGTATCGCAAGACCCAGAGCTACAGCAACACGCCGACTGACGGCATCTGGCTGCGCGCGCCGTACCTGCACAACGGGTCGGTGCCAACCCTGTGGGACCTGCTGCAACCGCCGGAAAAACGCCCGGTGGTGTTCTACACCGGCTCCGACGTCTACGACCCGGCCAACGTCGGTTTCGTCACCAGCGGCGCCCAGGCCAAAGCCTCGGCGGACTTCAAATACGACACCCGGCTGGAGGGCAACCACAACAGCGGTCACCTGTATGGCACGCAGCTGTCGGACGCCGACAAGCGTGCGTTGATCGAATTCATGAAAACCCTGTGAGCCCTTTTGGATAGAGGATTACGCCATGTCAGCGGTCGGTCATCTGAAACACGAATACGACAAGGTCAAAGTGCGCATTCACGGCTTGTTCACGCGCATGGAGATGGCCTGGATGAAGCTCGTCAGCGAACTGGAGCCGCACGAGTTTCAGGCCATCATCAAGCTGCTGCAGCGCGGGCACGATCAGGCACAGTACGTGCTGAAAAACGGCGAGTTGCCGGACGACGAACCGAGCGTACCCTGGGAGCTGTCCCACGGTTTGTCGATCCTGCGCATCGGCGGTGCCGCGCCCTTGCCGCAGTCGAGCGATCAACTGCAAACCCGTGTGCTCAAGGACGGCAGCCTGCTCGGGTGTCGCAAGTGGGAACTGCTGGATCTGCTGTGGAGCGAGGCGCTGCTCAAATGGATCGAAAACCTGCGCCATCACGCAACCTTCGGCACCGACCCGGCGGTGGTGCAAATGGAGCGCGACGTGACCCTGGCCATCGCCGGCGATTGGGGCACCGGTCCCTTCGACAGCCACGCACCGGCGGTGTCGGTGGCCAACCAGATGCAGCTGGCGCAGGCGGATTTCACCATTCATCTGGGCGACGTTTACTACGCCGGCAGTCACTCCCAGGAGGACGTCGACATGGCCGGTTGGCCGATGGGCAGCCATGGCTCGTTCACCCTCAACTCCAACCACGAGATGTACAGCGGCGCCCACGGCTACTTCAAGGAACTGGCCAAGCGTTTTCCGGGGCAGCAGGGCACCAGTTACTTCGCCTTGATCAATGACGACTGGCTGGTGGTCGGGCTGGATTCGGCGTATGCCTCGGATGCGATGAACCTGTACATGGACGGCACCCTCAACGAACCGCAGATCCAGTGGCTGAAAGGCCTGCCGAAACGCAAGAAAATCATGGTGCTCAGCCATCATCAGGGCTTCGATATTTCCGGGCACAACAAGACTGCGCTGTATCAACCGGTGTGCGATGCGCTGGGGCGGGAGCCGGATTATTGGTATTGGGGGCATCTGCATAACGGCATCGTCTATGCGCAGCAGGGCGGTTTGCATGCGCGCTGTGCCGGGCACGGGGCGATTCCCTATGGCAATGCCAGCGAGCTGAACGGACATTCGCGGGTGTTGTGGTCGGAGACGCAGGATGCCAACGATCCGGCGTATCCGCTGCGGGTGTTGAATGGCTACGCGAAAATCAGGTTGGTGGGGGAGGATATTTTTGAGGAGTTTATTGGCGAGGATGGGTCGGTGAGGTGGTCATCCAAATAAGGCGGTGACTCGGCCGGCCTCTTCGCGAGCAAGCTCGCTCCCACAGTGGTCTGCGGTGTTAACAGAATTTGTGTACACCGCCAGTCCCTGTGGGAGCGAGCTTGCTCGCGAAGCTTTTGCTTTTAGCCCTGGACAGGCACTCCTTTGAGGTACGGCGCCGGCTCGGCGCCGAGGTTGCTTAGCATCCGCTCGCTGTACCAGTCGACGAAGTTGACCACGCCAAACTCATAGGTCTTGGAATAAGGCCCAGGCTGGTAAGCGGTGGAGTTGATCCCGCGCTGGTTCTCTTCGGCCAGACGACGATCCTGATCGTTGGTCGCGTCCCACACCTGGCGCATGCGCTCTACGTCGTAATCCACGCCCTCGACCGCATCCTTGTGCACCAGCCATTTGGTGGTGACCATGGTTTCCTGGGCGCTGATCGGCCACACGGTGAAGACGATGATGTGGTCGCCCATGCAGTGGTTCCACGAGTGCGGCAGGTGCAGAATGCGCATCGAGCCGAGGTCGGGGTTCTTGATCCGGCCCATCAGTTTCGCGCAGCCCTGTTTGCCGTCCATGGTCATCGACACGGTGCCCTTGAGCAGCGGCATGCGCACGATGCGGTTGCGCAGGCCGAAACTGGCGTGGGCGTAAGGGATTTTCTCGGCTTCCCAGGCAGCGGCGGAGGCGGCGACGTGATCCTTGAACGCCTGATCGGCGCGCGGGTCAGTGACGTCGTCCCATTCCAGCAGGGTTTTCAGCAGTTCCGGGTGCGACGCGTTGCAGTGGTAGCACTCGCGGTTGTTTTCCAGCACCAGTTTCCAGTTGGCCTTTTCCATCAAGGTGGTGGTGATCGCCACCTTGGTGTTCTCCATGTCGTACGGTTCCATGTAGTGGTTCAGTGTCGACAGGAAGTCATCAATGGCCGGTGGATTGTCTGCCAGGCTGATGAAGATGTAGCCACCGGCGGTCTTCACGTTCACCGGTTTGAGGCCGTACTGCTTCATGTCGAAATCGGCGCCCATTTCGGTACCGGCAAACAGCAGGCGACCGTCCAGTTCATACGTCCACTGGTGGTAGTGGCAGACCAGTTTGGCGACCTTGCCTTTTTCACTGGTGCACAGGCGCGAGCCACGGTGGCGGCAGACGTTATGGAAGGCATGCACCACGCCGTCGCCGCCACGAATGACGATGATCGGGTTCTTGCCGACCTGCAGGGTCAGGTAATTGCCCTTGGCCGGGATCTCGCAGGTCATGCCGGCGATCAGCCATTCCTTCTGAAAGATCTCCTGCATGTCGATATCGAACAGGCGCTCGTCGCTGTAAAACGGCTGCGGCAGCGAAAAGGTGCGCTCGCGCTCCTGGAGCATTTGTGCGGTGGCCTTGCGTGCGGGTTCCAGCGGATCGCCCAGGCTGATTTTTGCGGTGACGTCCATCAATGTGATCCTCGAGGCCATTCTGTGTGGCCGATGAAAAGTGGCTGATCAGGGGTGCTACGCAAGGTGTAAAGGATTCGTCTTGGTGTGAGGCGAGTGTGGGGCCGGCGCTGCCCGGAACCTTATCCATGGGCGACATGGTGCAATCTGTTCCCGACGCGCAACCCCCGGCGGTTGGGGGCTGGTCGCGATAAGTATGCCGATGTCGCGGATAGGTAAACGGGCGGTCCGCGCTATACGCAGAATCGCCACATGAAGGCCGACAGTCGGCCGTGGAGAACAGCATGTCCAACAGCTTCCTGAATCCGGTCACCACCCAGACCTGGGCCAATGGCCGACACATCGTCCGTTGCGTCAAAGTCATCCAGGAAACCTGGGACGTGCGCACCTTCTGTTTCATGGCCGACCAGCCGATCCTGTTCTTCTTCAAGCCCGGGCAGTTCGTGACCCTGGAGCTGGAAATCGACGGTCAGCCGATCATGCGTTCGTACACCATTTCCAGTTCGCCGTCGGTGCCGTACAGCTTCTCGGTGACCATCAAGCGCGTGCCGGGCGGCAAGGTCTCCAACTGGCTGCACGACACGTTGCATGAAGGCCAGGAGCTGGCGGTGCACGGGCCGGTCGGGCTGTTCAACGCCATCGACTTCCCGAGCCCGAAAGTGCTTTACCTCAGCGGCGGCGTGGGGATCACCCCGTGCATGTCGATGGCGCGCTGGTTCTACGACACCAACGCCAACGTCGACATGACGTTTATCCACAGCGCCCGCTCGCCGAAAGACATCATTTACCACCGCGAGCTGGAACACATGGCCTCGCGGATCGACAACTTCAGCCTGCACCTGATCTGCGAGAAGCATGGTCTGGGTGAGCCGTGGGCCGGCTATCGCGGCTACCTCAATCACAAAATGCTCGAACTGATGGTGCCGGACTTCCTCGAGCGCGAAGTGTTCTGCTGCGGTCCGACGCCGTACATGACCGCGGTCAAGCGCCTGCTCGAAGCCGCCGGCTACGACATGTCGCGCTATCACGAGGAGTCCTTCGGCGCCACGCCACCGGAAGCCCGCGCCGATGCAGTGGAGCAAGCCGAACAGGCCGCCGAGGCGCCGGAAATAGATGCGGCGGATCTGCATCAGGTCGAATTCACCGCGTCCGGCAAAAGCATTCGCGTGGCCCCGGGCGAAACCGTGCATGCGGCGGCGGCCAAGCTGGGTTTGATGATCCCGAAAGCCTGCGGCATGGGCATTTGCGGCACGTGCAAGGTGATGAAGCTGGGCGGCGAGGTGGAGATGGAGCACAACGGCGGGATCACCGAGGACGATGAGGCGGAAGGGTTTATTCTTTCGTGCTGCAGCGTGCCTAAAGGCGACGTGCGTATCGAATTCTGATCGGTAACCCTCACCCCAGCCCTCTCCCGGAGGGAGAGGGGGCCGACCGAGGTGTCTGGCGTTCTACATCGACCTGAAAGACCTTATCGAATATGGATTCGGTAAAGCAGTTTCACGTCGGCGTAATTCTCAAATATCCCCCAATCAGTCCCCTCTCCCTTTGGGAGACGGCTAGGGTGAGGTGCTTTTCAGTCGATAAACAAATCCGGCATCAGTGCCGCGGCGCTTTCTCGATCAAAGCGATATTGATCGAACTCAGCCACGCCGCTCTCACGCAAAATCTCTTCATCAATCAACAATCGCCCAGTGATCTGCCGCCCGCTGCTGCTCAGAATCACATGCGCCGCATCCGCCATGATCGCAGGCGTGCGCGCCTGTTTGAACGACTCGCGATTGCCCAGCTGAAACTCGATTGCCGCTGTGGCAATCATCGTCTGCGGCCACAGCGAATTGACGCTGATCCCGTAACTGGCGAATTCCTCGCTCATGCCTACGGTCAGCATGCTCATGCCGTACTTGGTCACGGTGTAGGGGCTGAACTGCGCAAACCATTTGCTCGCCAGGTTCAGCGGTGGTGACAGGTTGAGGATGTGCCCGGCCGTTTTTTTCAGATAGGGCAGGGCCGCCTGGCTGCACAGCAACACGGCGCGGGTGTTGATCTGGTGCATCAGGTCGAAGCGCTTGAGTTCGATGTGTTGCACGCCAGTCAGCTTGATCGCCCCGGCGTTGTTCACCAGCGCATCAATGCCGCCGAAATGCTCGTTGGCCTGGGCCAGTGCCTGACGCACGGCGTCTTCATCACGCACATCCACTTGCAGCGCCAGGGCCTTGCCGCCGGCGGCTTCGACTTCGGCGGCGACGCTGTGGATGGTGCCGGGCAGCTTGGCGTGGGGTTCGGCGCTTTTAGCGGCGATGACGATATTGGCCCCGTCCTTCGCGGCGCGCAGCGCAATCTCACGCCCGATGCCACGGCTGGCGCCGGTGATGAACAGGGTTTTGCCTTGTAACGACATGCCGATGCTCCTGCTTATTGTTAGGTGAGCGGAGGCTCGACAGACACTGTAGACCAAGTCTTTCTGGGCACGAGGAAGGAGGATTGAGGATGCTTGGAGGAGTGGCGGTTGTGGCAAGGGGATAAATCCCCTTGCCACAGGGGGCTCCCCTCATGACAGGGAGTCCCTCACAGGGAGTTCATTTGCTCAAAAAATCAGGCGGACATGACTTCGCGGATGTCGCGGGCCAGTTCGCGTACGCGTTCTTCTTCGGTGTCCCACGAGCACATGAAGCGCGCGCCGCCCTTGCCGATGAAGGTGTAGAAGCGCCAGTTCTTTGCAGTCAGGGCGGCGATGGCCGGTTCCGAGAGTTGCAGGAACACGCCGTTGGCCTGGACCGGGAACATCAGTTCCACGCCCGGGATGTCGCTGACCAGTTCGGCCAGCAATTGCGCGCAATGGTTGGCGTGGCGGGCATATTTGAGCCAGGCGTCGTTTTCGAGGATGCCGACCCACGGTGCCGAGAGGAAGCGCATTTTCGACGCCAGTTGCCCGGCCTGTTTGCAGCGATAATCGAAGTCTTCGGCCAGTTTGTGGTTGAAGAACAGGATCGCTTCACCCACCGCCATGCCGTTCTTGGTGCCGCCGAAGCACAGTACATCGACGCCGGCCTTCCAGGTCAGGTCGGCCGGCGAGCAGCCGAGGAACGCGCAGGCGTTGGAGAAACGTGCGCCGTCCATGTGCAGGTGCAGGCCCAGTTCCTTGCAGGTGGCGCTGATGGCGCGGACTTCTTCAGGGGTGTAGACGCTGCCGACTTCGGTGGCCTGGGTCAGGGTCACGACGCGCGGTTTCGGGTAATGGATGTCCTGGCGCTTGAGCGCGACTTCTCGGATCGACTGCGGGGTGATCTTGCCGTTTTCAGTGCCGGCGATCAGCAGTTTCGAGCCGTTGGAGAAAAATTCCGGGGCGCCGCACTCGTCGGTTTCGACGTGGGCGGTTTCCGAGCAGATCACGCTGTGGTAACTCTGGCACAGCGACGACAGCGCCAGCGAGTTGGCGGCGGTGCCGTTGAAGGCGAAGAACACTTCGCAGTCGGTTTCGAACAGGTTGCGGAAATGGTCGGCCGCGCGTGCGGTCCATTCATCGTCGCCATAAGCGCGCTGGTGGCCGTGGTTGGCCTGTTCCATGGCAGCCCAGGCTTCAGGGCAGATACCGGAGTAGTTGTCGCTGGCGAATTGTTGGCTCTTGTCGGTCATGGCCGGCTTCCGTGGTCGAGACTCTTGTGAAGGCTCGTGGTCAATGATGATGCGCACTTTACCGAAGATCTTCCGGGGAGCACACGGGATGTCGCTATCAGAAAATTACCAGTTTGTGGCCCGATTATGCACGTGACTAAACGCGACGGCGCGCTGGATCTACTCAAGTGGCTGGCGCTGCTGAGCATGCTGCTCGATCACCTGCGATATGTCGGGATCAGCGTCGATTGGCTGTATGTGCCGGGGCGGATGGCGTTTCCGTGGTTCTGCCTGGCGATGGCGGCGAATCTTGCCCGCGCCAGTGCGCAGAAGACCGAGTGGCGCTATCTGGGCTGGTTGTTGCTGTTCAGCGCAGTGAGTGAAATTCCCTACCGTCTGTACATTCCAGATCCCGACACCTTGAACGTGATGCCGACCCTGGCGCTGGGTTTGTTGGTAGCGCGGGGCTGGCAGGATCCCTCGATCATGTCGCGATTACTGGGTGTTGCTGCGCTGGTACTGGCTGCTGTGTTTCCGGAGCGACTGATGTTCGGGTTCTTCGGCGTTCTGTTGCCGTTGGCGTTGCTGATGGTGTTTCGCCGTCCGTGGTATTTCAGCCTGCTGCCGGGATTGTTCTGTCTCGCCGCCAACCAGTGGCAAGTACTGTACGACTCGGCGAGGTTCGGCAGTAGCGTTGCGATCCTTGGGATTGCCATTTGTCTGTTTGCGCCAATGCTCGGGCTGTTCCTGTTGCGACATGGGCGACATCTGCAGCCACCGCCAATGCGGCGCTGGGCGTACGCGCTCTATCCCGCGCATTTCCTCCTGCTGCTCGCCGTCCGCCAACTCTTTACATAACCCTGTGGGAGCGAGCTTGCTCGCGAAAGCGGAGTGTCAGCCAGCACTGATGCTGACTGACACCGCCTCTTCGCGAGCAAGCTCGCTCCCACAGGGTTCTTCGTCATATTGAGGATTGTGTTTGTCAGGGCATTTCCGGCCATGTCGTAAACGCACCTTTGCGTGGCGTCCGTAGGCATTTGAGCTGTCTGCGCCGGTCATACCATCGGCATCAAAGGGCACTGCCGTGATTGCCGGTGCCTTACCGAGACGAATGGCGCACAGATGCCGCTGGGAGAGACGCGATGTTCAGCAAGCAAGACCAGATCCAGGGTTACGACGATGCACTGCTGGCGGCGATGAATGCCGAGGAGCAACGTCAGGAAGATCACATCGAGCTGATCGCGTCAGAAAACTACACCAGCAAACGTGTCATGCAAGCCCAGGGCAGCGGTCTCACCAACAAATACGCCGAAGGCTATCCGGGCAAGCGCTACTACGGCGGCTGCGAGCATGTGGATAAGGTCGAAGCGCTGGCCATCGAGCGCGCCAAGCAAGTGTTCGGCGCCGATTACGCCAACGTCCAGCCGCACTCCGGTTCGTCGGCCAACAGCGCCGTGTACCTAGCGCTGATCCAGCCGGGCGACACCATCCTCGGCATGAGCCTGGCCCACGGCGGTCACCTGACCCACGGCGCCAAAGTGTCGTCCTCGGGCAAGCTCTACAACGCTGTGCAGTACGGTATCAACACTGACACCGGGCTGATTGATTACGACGAAGTCGAGCGTCTGGCCGTCGAGTGCAAGCCGAAGATGATCGTCGCCGGGTTCTCCGCGTACTCCAAGACCCTCGACTTCCCGCGCTTCCGGCAGATTGCTGACAAGGTCGGCGCGCTGCTGTTCGTCGACATGGCCCACGTCGCCGGTCTGGTCGCCGCCGGTCTGTACCCGAACCCGCTGCCGTACGCCGACGTGGTCACCACCACCACGCACAAAACCCTGCGCGGTCCGCGTGGCGGGCTGATCCTGGCCAAGTCCAACGAAGAAATCGAGAAGAAGCTCAACGCTGCGGTATTCCCTGGCGCCCAGGGCGGCCCGCTGATGCACGTGATCGCCGGTAAAGCGGTGTGCTTCAAGGAAGCGCTGGAGCCAGGCTTCAAGGCCTATCAACAGCAAGTGATCGACAACGCCAAAGCGATGGCCAGCGTGTTTATCAAACGTGGCTACGATGTAGTGTCCGGCGGCACTGATAACCACCTGTTCCTGGTCAGCCTGATCCGTCAGGGCCTGACCGGCAAAGATGCGGACGCCGCCCTCGGCCGCGCCCACATCACCGTCAACAAGAACGCGGTGCCGAACGACCCGCAATCGCCGTTCGTGACCTCGGGCCTGCGCATCGGCACCCCGGCGGTCACCACGCGTGGCTTCAAGGTCGCCCAGTGCGAAGTGCTGGCCGGCTGGATCTGCGACATCCTCGACAACCTCGGTGACGCCGACGTTGAAGCGAATGTGGCCAAGAACGTCGCGGCACTGTGCGCCGACTACCCGGTTTATCGCTGAGCGGTTTGGAGTAAATGACTATGCAACGCTATTCGGGCTTCGGCCTCTTCAAACACTCCCTCAGCCACCACGAAAACTGGCAGCGCATGTGGCGCACGCCGACGCCGAAGAAGGTCTACGACGTGGTCATCGTCGGTGGCGGCGGGCACGGTCTGGCGACTGCCTATTACTTGGCGAAAGAGCACGGCATCACCAACGTGGCCGTGGTCGAGAAGGGCTGGCTGGGCGGCGGGAACACCGCACGCAACACCACTATCGTTCGCTCCAACTACCTGTGGGACGAGTCGGCGCACCTGTACGAACACGCGATGAAATTGTGGGAAGGCCTGTCCCAGGACCTGAACTACAACGTGATGTTCTCCCAGCGTGGCGTCTACAACCTGTGCCACACCCTGCAGGACATCCGTGATTCCGAGCGTCGGGTCAGCGCCAACCGCCTCAACGGCGTCGACGGCGAGCTGCTCAATGCCAAGCAAGTGGCGGACGAGATCCCGTACCTCGACTGCTCGAAAAACACCCGCTACCCGGTGATGGGCGCGACCGTTCAGCGTCGTGGTGGCGTCGCTCGTCACGATGCCGTGGCCTGGGGCTTTGCCCGTGCCGCCGACGCCTTGGGCGTGGACTTGATCCAGCAGACCGAAGTGATCGGTTTCCGCAAGGAAAACGGCGTGTGCATCGGCGTTGAAACCAACAAGGGTTTCATCGGCGCCAAGCGCGTCGGTGTGGTGACTGCCGGTAACTCCGGGCACATGGCCAAGCTCGCCGGTTTCCGTCTGCCGATCGAGTCCCACCCGCTGCAAGCGCTGGTGTCCGAGCCGATCAAACCGATTATCGACAGCGTGATCATGTCCAACGCCGTACACGGTTACATCAGCCAGTCCGACAAGGGCGATCTGGTGATCGGCGCCGGTATCGACGGCTACAACGGCTACGGCCAGCGCGGTTCGTACCCGGTGATCGAGCACACCATCCAGGCCATCGTCGAGATGTTCCCGGTGCTGTCGCGGGTGCGCATGAACCGCCAGTGGGGCGGTATCGTCGACACCACGCCGGACGCTTGCCCGATCATTTCGAAAACCCCGGTGCCGAACATGTTCTTCAACTGCGGTTGGGGCACCGGCGGCTTCAAGGCCACACCTGGCTCGGGCAACGTGTTTGCCGCCAGTCTGGCCAAGGGTGAAATGCACCCGTTGGCCGCCCCGTTTTCCATCGACCGTTTCCACAACGGCGCTCTCATCGACGAACACGGCGCTGCTGCCGTCGCCCACTAACAGGAGAAATCCCCATGTTGCATATCTTCTGTCCTCACTGCGGCGAACTGCGCTCCGAAGAGGAATTCCACGCATCCGGCCAGGCGCACATTCCGCGCCCACTGGATCCTGCCGCCTGCACTGATGAAGAGTGGGGCGACTACATGTTCTTCCGCGATAACCCGCGTGGTCTGCACCACGAACTGTGGGATCACGTCGCCGGTTGCCGCCAGTACTTCAACGTCACCCGCGACACCGTGACCTACGAGATTCTCGAAACCTACAAGATCGGCACCAAGCCGCAATTCACCGACAAGGCTGATTCGGCAAAAACAGCCACGACGGCGCTGGGAGAGAAGGTATGAGCCAGACCAATCGCCTGTCCAACGGTGGACGGATCGACCGCAACAAAGTGCTGAGCTTCACCTTCAACGGCCAGACTTATAAAGGCTTCGAGGGCGACTCGCTGGCCTCGGCGCTGATCGCCAATGGCGTCGACATCATCGGTCGCAGCTTCAAGTATTCACGGCCACGCGGGATCTTCGCCGCCGGTGCCGAAGAGCCGAACGCCGTGCTGCAGATCGGTGCCACCGAAGCCACGCAAATTCCCAACGTGCGCGCCACGCAACAGGCGTTGTACCAAGGCCTGGTCGCCACCAGCACCAACGGCTGGCCGAGCGTCAACAACGACATGATGGGGATTCTCGGCAAGGTCGGCGGCAAGCTGATGCCGCCGGGTTTCTACTACAAAACCTTCATGTACCCGCAATCGTTCTGGATGACTTACGAGAAGTACATTCGCAAGGCTGCCGGCCTGGGCCGTTCGCCGACTGAAGTCGATCCGGACACCTACGACTACATGAACCAGCACTGCGACGTGCTGATTGTCGGCGCCGGCCCTGCCGGTCTCGCCGCCGCCCTGGCCGCCGCACGCAGCGGTGCCCGGGTGATTCTCGCCGATGAGCAGGAAGAGTTCGGCGGCAGCCTGCTCGATTCCCGCGAGAGCCTCGACGGCAAACCGGCGATCGAGTGGGTGGCCAGTGTCATCGCTGAATTGAAGAACACCCCGGACGTGCTGCTGTTGCCGCGCGCCACGGTCAACGGCTACCACGACCACAATTTCCTGACCATTCACGAACGCCTCACCGACCACCTCGGTGATCGTGCGCCGATCGGTCAGGTGCGTCAGCGCATCCACCGCGTTCGCGCCAAACGTGTGGTGCTGGCGACCGGCGCTCACGAGCGTCCACTGGTCTACGGCAACAACGACGTGCCGGGCAACATGCTCGCCGGCGCGGTCTCGACTTACGTGCGCCGTTACGGCGTGGCACCGGGCAAGAAGCTGGTGCTGACCACCAACAACGATCACGCTTACCGCGTCGCTCTGGACTGGCTCGACGCCAGCCTGCAAGTGGTGGCCATCGCCGATGCGCGCAGCAACCCGCGTGGTGCGCTGGTGGAAGAAGCCCGTGCCAAAGGCATCCGCATCCTCACCGGCAGCGCCGTGATCGAGGCCCGTGGCAGCAAGCGCGTGACCGCTGCCCGTGTGGCGGCGATCGACGTTAAAGCGCACACCGTGACCAGCCCGGGCGAATGGCTCGACTGCGACGTGATTGCCAGTTCCGGCGGTTACAGCCCGGTTGTGCACTTGGCTTCGCACCTCGGTGGCAAGCCGATCTGGCGTGAAGATATCCTCGGTTTCGTACCGGGCGAAGCACCGCAGAAGCGTGTGTGCGTCGGCGGCATCAACGGCGTGTATGGCCTCGGCGATTCGTTGGCCGACGGCTTCGAAGGTGGCGTGCGCGCTGCGGCCGAAGCCGGGTTCCAGACTGTCGAAGGCGTGCTGCCCAAAGCCCTGAGCCGTGTTGAAGAACCGACCCTGGCGCTGTTCCAGGTGCCGCATGAGAAGGGCACCGCGCGCGCGCCGAAGCAATTCGTCGACCTGCAGAACGACGTCACCGCCGCCGCCATCGAACTGGCGACCCGCGAAGGTTTCGAGTCGGTCGAACACGTCAAACGTTATACCGCGCTGGGCTTCGGCACCGATCAGGGCAAGCTTGGCAACGTCAACGGCCTGGCGATTGCCGCCCGTTCGCTGAACGTGACCATCCCGCAGATGGGCACCACGATGTTCCGTCCGAACTACACGCCGGTCACCTTCGGCGCCGTGGCCGGTCGTCACTGTGGGCACATCTTCGAACCGGTGCGCTACACCGCGCTGCATGCCTGGCATGTGAAGAACGGTGCCGAATTTGAAGACGTTGGTCAGTGGAAGCGTCCGTGGTATTTCCCGAAAAACGGTGAAGACCTGCACGCCGCTGTGAAGCGCGAATGCAAAGCCGTGCGCGACAGCGTCGGCCTGCTCGACGCCTCGACCCTGGGCAAGATCGACATCCAGGGCCCGGATGCCCGCGAGTTCCTCAACCGCGTGTACACCAACGCCTGGACCAAGCTCGATGTGGGCAAGGCCCGTTACGGCCTGATGTGCAAAGAAGACGGCATGGTCTTCGATGACGGTGTAACGGCGTGCCTGGCGGACAACCATTTCGTCATGACCACCACCACCGGCGGCGCGGCGCGCGTACTGCAATGGCTGGAGCTGTACCACCAGACCGAATGGCCGGACATGAAGGTCTACTTCACCTCCGTCACCGACCACTGGGCGACCATGACCCTGTCCGGACCGAACAGCCGCAAGCTGCTCAGCGCCGTGACCGACATTGATCTGAGCAACGAAGCGTTCCCGTTCATGACCTGGAAAGAAGGTCTGGTCGGCGGCGTGCCGGCGCGGGTGTTCCGTATCTCGTTCACCGGTGAGCTGTCGTACGAAGTCAACGTGCAGGCCGACTACGCGATGGGCGTGCTGGAGAAAATCGTCGAGGCCGGCAAGCAGTACAACCTGACCCCGTATGGCACTGAAACCATGCACGTGCTGCGGGCCGAGAAAGGTTTCATCATCGTCGGTCAGGACACTGACGGCTCGATGACCCCGGACGACCTGAACATGGGCTGGTGCGTGGGTCGCACCAAACCGTTCTCGTGGATCGGCCAGCGTGGGATGAACCGTGAAGACTGCGTGCGTGATCAGCGCAAACAACTGGTGGGCCTGAAGCCGATTGATCCGAACGTCTGGCTGCCGGAAGGTGCGCAACTGGTGTTCAACACCAAGCAGGCGATCCCGATGACCATGGTCGGCCACGTGACCTCCAGTTACGCGCACAACTCCCTCGGCTATTCGTTTGCCATGGGCGTGGTCAAGGGCGGTCTGAAGCGCATGGGTGAGCGGGTGTTTGCACCGCTGGCCGATGGCAGCGTGATCGAGGCGGAAATCGTTTCTTCGGTGTTCTTCGATCCGAAGGGTGATCGGCAGAACATCTGATGCTCTGGAATCCTGTGGGGTGGCGGATATCGCCTTCGCGAGCAAGCTCGCTCCCACAGGTTTCGGGTTGTTAATGGGATTTGTGTCAGGCATCAGTCCAGTGTGGGAGCGAGCTTGCTCGCGAAGGCGGAGTAACAGCCACCACAGGGGCCGGAACCAACAGAATTGATATAGGTGCTTTATGACCACAGCCAACGTGTACCAACAACGCCCGACCACCGGTGCCCGTGCCGAGTCGTCGCTGCACCATGCCGACCTCGCCAGCCTGGTCGGCAAGGGTCGCAAGAATGCCGGCGTCACCGTGCGTGAAAAGAAACTCCTCGGCCACCTGACCATCCGTGGCGATGGCCACGATGCAGCCTTCGCCGCTGGCGTGCACAAGGCCTTGGGCATCGAATTGCCCGGCGCCCTGAGCGTGATCGTCAAAGGCGAATCCAGCCTGCAATGGATGGGCCCGGACGAGTGGCTGTTGATCGTGCCGAGCGGTGAAGAATTCGCCGCCGAGCAGAAACTGCGCGAAGCGCTGGGTGATCTGCACATCGCGATCGTCAACGTCAGCGGCGGCCAGCAAGTGCTCGAACTGAGCGGGCCGAACGTGCGTCAGGTGCTGATGAAATCCACCAGCTACGACGTGCACCCGAACAACTTCCCGGTCGGTAAAGCGGTTGGCACGGTGTTCGCCAAGTCGCAGCTGATGATTCGCCACACCGCTGAAGACACCTGGGAGCTGCTGATCCGTCGCAGCTTTTCGGATTACTGGTGGTTGTGGTTGCAGGATGCATCGGCTGAGTACGGGTTGAGCGTTCAGGCTTGAAGTGAATTGCGTTGAGCGTGCTTGCGTGTAGGGCTGGAGATTTTTTCCCCCTCACCCCAGCCCTCTCCCCCAAGGGGGAGAGGGGAAAGGGAGCCGATCTCGGGTGTTTTTGCGATCTGTATTCACCCGCGAGATTCCAGGTCGATGTAACTCGACAGACACTTAGGTCAGTCCCCTCTCCCTCCGGGAGAGGGCCAGGGTGAGGGGGAAACCTGACACCCCGCACAAAGAACAGGAGTCACCGCACCATGAGCCGCGCCCCAGACACATGGATTCTGACCGCCGACTGCCCCAGCGTCCTCGGCACTGTGGACGCGGTGACGCGTTTTCTGTTCGAGCAGGGTTGCTACGTTACCGAGCACCACTCGTTCGATGACCGCCTCTCCGGCCGTTTCTTCATTCGCGTGGAATTCCGTCAGCCCGACGGTTTCGACGAACAGTCCTTCCGCGCCGGCTTAGCCGAGCGTGGTCAGGCCTTTGGCATGGTTTTCGAACTGACCGCGCCAAACTACCGGCCAAAAGTGGTGATCATGGTCTCCAAGGCCGATCACTGCCTCAACGACTTGCTCTACCGGCAGCGCATCGGCCAGTTGTCGATGGACGTCGCGGCGGTGGTGTCCAACCATCCGGACCTCAAGCCGCTGGCCGACTGGCACCAGATTCCCTACTACCATTTCCCCCTCGACCCCAACGACAAGCCGTCGCAGGAGCGTCAGGTGTGGCAGGTGATCGAAGAGTCCGGTGCCGAGCTGGTGATCCTCGCCCGCTACATGCAGGTGTTGTCGCCGGAGCTGTGCCGCAAGCTCGATGGCAAGGCGATCAATATTCACCACTCGCTGCTGCCGGGGTTCAAGGGCGCCAAGCCGTATCACCAGGCCTACAACAAAGGCGTGAAACTGGTGGGCGCCACGGCGCATTACATCAACAACGACCTCGACGAGGGGCCGATCATCGCCCAGGGCGTCGAGGCGGTGGATCACAGTCATTACCCTGAGGACTTGATTGCCAAGGGGCGGGATATCGAGGGCCTGACGCTGGCGCGGGCCGTTGGGTATCACATCGAAAGAAGGGTGTTTCTCAACGCCAATCGCACGGTCGTTCTCTAGATCGCCATCGCTGGCAAGCCAGCTCCCACAGGGATTTGTGTCGTATACAAAATCTGAATCCAACCCGAATCCTGTGGGAGCTGGCTTGCCAGCGATGAGGCCATAACAGGCAACACAACAATCAGCATCTGTACCCGAGCACTTAACGCGCTGCCTGCCTGGGCAACGCGGTTCCATAAAAACAACAGCGAGGTGAAAGCATGTCTGGCAATCGTGGTGTGGTGTATCTCGGCGCTGGCAAGGTCGAAGTACAGAAAATCGACTATCCGAAAATGCAGGACCCACGCGGTCGCAAGATCGAGCACGGGGTCATTCTCAAAGTGGTTTCCACCAACATTTGTGGCTCCGACCAGCACATGGTGCGCGGCCGTACCACGGCGCAGACCGGTCTGGTGCTGGGCCACGAAATCACCGGCGAAGTGATCGAAAAGGGTTCCGACGTCGAGAACCTGAAAATCGGCGACCTGGTTTCCGTACCGTTCAACGTGGCTTGCGGGCGCTGCCGTTCCTGCAAGGAGCAACACACCGGCGTCTGCCTGACCGTCAACCCGGCCCGTGCCGGCGGCGCTTACGGTTACGTCGACATGGGCGACTGGACCGGTGGCCAGGCCGAGTACGTGTTGGTGCCGTACGCCGACTTCAACCTGCTGAAACTGCCGGATCGCGACAAGGCCATGGAGAAAATCCGCGATCTGACCTGCCTCTCCGACATCCTCCCGACCGGCTACCACGGTGCCGTTACCGCTGGCGTTGGTCCGGGCAGCACCGTTTACATCGCGGGCGCCGGCCCGGTCGGCCTGGCCGCTGCCGCTTCGGCGCGCTTGCTGGGTGCGGCGGTGGTGATCATCGGCGACGTCAACACCATCCGTCTGGCCCACGCCAAGGCGCAGGGTTTTGAAGTGGTCGACCTGTCGCAAGACACGCCACTGCACGAACAGATCGCTGCACTGCTGGGCGAGCCGGAAGTCGATTGCGCGGTGGACTGTGTGGGCTTCGAAGCCCGCGGCCACGGCCACGACGGGGTGAAAGCCGAAGCCCCGGCCACCGTGCTCAACTCGCTGATGGGCGTGGTGCGTGTGGCGGGCAAGATCGGTATCCCGGGCCTGTACGTCACCGAAGATCCGGGTGCCGTGGACGCCGCCGCGAAAATGGGCAGCCTGAGCATCCGCTTCGGCCTCGGCTGGGCAAAATCCCACAGCTTCCACACCGGCCAGACCCCGGTGATGAAGTACAACCGCCAACTGATGCAGGCGATCATGTGGGATCGCATTAACATTGCCGAAGTGGTGGGTGTGCAGGTGATCAGTCTGGATCAGGCGCCAGAAGGTTATGGCGAGTTCGATGCCGGTGTGCCGAAGAAGTTTGTGATTGATCCGCATAAGTTGTTTAGTGCGGCGTAACAATACCAACCAAAAAAACGGCGCCTTCGAGCGCCGTTTTTTTAAGTAAATGCCGAGCTTCCATACGACATTTCTACTCGATTCTTACCTCTGCCGCTTGCATACCTTTCTGCCCAGGTTCAGCTACATAACTTACGATCTGCCCCTCTTTTAAGCTTTTGAAACCGTCGGATTCGATTGCCTTGAAGTGAACAAACAGATCCGCTCCTCCATCAAGCGGAGTGATGAACCCAAAACCTTTCTCATCGTTGAACCACTTAACTGTTCCCTTTGTTCTGTTTGACATTTTTTGCTTTCCGTTTTGATTGATTTTGTGAAACTCACGAAGTAGCCGAACTACGAAATCATCTAAGTGGCTTTCATTCGTGATGAGCCAATCTGATGTCCACGGCGTAGTACTGACCGTTATCACCCCGCATAAGGTCATAAGTAACCTTCTGCCCCGCTTTGATGTATTTGATGATCGGATCGTCCGGGCTGATGCAAAAGATGATCGGCGGGACATCTGATTCGAGCAGTTGATCGCGCGGACTGAGTTGCTTCTCCATCACCGTATCTCCCGTTGAATGACCGTTAGTTGCACCTCGCTTTCTTCGAACAATTGACACACCAGCAGCCTATTCCAGCCCGGATAGCTAGACACCTGTCAGATCTGACAGGGGTCTAGTTCTTTTTGAAATATTGATTTTCACGACAAGTAATTAACGACCTAAAAAGATCGCTGCCTTCGGTTGTTTCGCGGGTTTGAGGTCCTGCGCGGGAGATCAGCCTCGATCAGGCACCGGAAGGGCATGGCGAGTTCGATGCGGGCGTGCCGAAGAAGTTTGTGATTGATCCGCATAAGTTGTTTAGTGCGGCGTAAGGCTTGAGCGCAATACAAAACGGCGACCTCGGGGTCGCCGTTTTTTGTTGCAAGCCCAGGTCAAAAGCTACCCTCACCCCAGCCCTCTCCCAGAGGGAGAGGGGGCCGACCGAGGGATGCTCACAATTTACGCCGACCTGAAAATACCGCTGTGAATCCATAATCGGCTCGGTATTTCAGGTCGATAAAACTCGAGAGAACACCACGGTCAGTCCCCTCTCCCTCTGGGAGAGGGCCAGGGTGAGGGGTTTTGCTTTACAGCGCTGCCAAAGCACCCTGATAAAGCACCGGCCCCGTCGGCTGCCCGGTCGGTGAACCCCCTTTAGGCTCAAGACTTACCGCCAGCGCAATCGGTTTGCCGATCAAGGCTTTCTGCGCCTCGTTCAACTCAACCTTGCCTTTGCCTCCCGCCGGGATCACACCCAGCGAAATCGGCTTGCCATCCGCCGGAATCGCCCACAGCTCCAGGCTGCGGCCCGGATCGACTGCCGCCAATGTCAGCGGCTCGACTTGCAGATAATCCGCATGCGCCTCGACCTTCAACGCCGGTTGCGCATTGGCGGTCAGCAGGGTGGCGCGGTAGCGGGCGTCGTCGCGGTTGTACAGGGAGCCGAGGAAGACCAGCACCACGATTGAACACAGTGCAGCGGTGACGCGCAGCCAGTTCCAGAACGGCCGCTTCTCGGGAACATGCAGCACTTGCGGTTCGATGCGCGCGGTGACGCCTTGCCATACGCGCTCCGGCACCGGAACTTGCGGCAGCGTTTCGGTGAGGCTGGCGAGGCTTTCCTGCCAATGTGCCAGTTCGACCCTTAATGCCGCGTCGTCCAGCAGCAATTGCTCGAAGCGTCGACGCGCCGCCGGGGCCATCAGGCCGATGGCGTAATCGGCAGCGAGGGCGCGGCGCAGGGCTGGGGTCTGGTAGTTCATGATTCAAGGCACCTGCGCAGACGTTCCATGCCACGGCGAATCCACGATTTCACCGAACCCAGCGGCGCGGCCAGGTGTTCGGCCAGTTCCGAACAGGACAGGCCCTGAAAGTAAGCCACCGTGATCGACTGGCGTTGCTGGCCGTCGAGGGTGTCCAGGCAGCGGTGCAGCGCGTTGGCTTCCCGGCTGCTGTTCAACAGTTCATGCGCCGAAGGGCCTTCGTCGGCGAGGGTGTCCTGTTCGACATCGGTCAGTGGCCGGTCGCGATGTTTGCGCAATTGGTCGATGGCCTGATTGCGGGTGATGTTGATCATCCAGGTCATCGGCGCCGACAAATGGGCCTGGAAGCGCGAGGCGTTGTTCCAGATGCGCACGAAGCTTTCCTGCAGCACTTCCTCGGCCAGATCGGTGCGGCCCATAAAACGCAGGGCCACGCCGTGCAGGCGCGGGCCGACGCTGCGATAAAGGGTTTCGAAGGCACGCCGGTCACCCAGTGAGCACTGGGCCAACAGCTGGCGCAACTGATCGGTGTCGGCGGTGGAAATGACGTTTCTCCAGGCAATGGTCGCACGACGAGGTCTGATCTCGAGCTGTCCACAGGCTAGTTCAGCAACAGCGCTTGTGCCATTCATGACAGGTGTCCGCAGTTTCACGTTTTATATACGTGGCTATCCTGAAAATGGATGCGCCGGCGAGGAACATGCCGGCCGAAACCCGGTCAAACCGGCAGTTTTGCCGCCCATTGAAGGGCGGTTACCACAGCGCAAGAGGATGTCTGAATGAAGATTTCACGCGGTATTGCCTTGGCTTCACTGATGACCCTTGCAGCGAGCCCGGTGTTCGCCGGTTTCAGCCTGGACGACGTGACCAAGGCGGCTTCAAGCATGCAGGGCGGCAACGCTGCCACCGCCGCCGCGCCGACTTCGGAAACCGCCGGTCTGCTGCAAGCCGTCACCGGTCTGGGGGTCACGCCGCAACAAGCCGTGGGTGGCACCAGCGCGATGCTGGGCCTGGCCAAGAACCAATTGAGCAGCGCCGATTATTCGCAGTTGGCCAAAGAAGTGCCGGGCATCGACAAGTTGTCGGGCGGTGGCGGCAATCTGGCGGCGTTGAGCGGTTTGCTCGGTCAGTCCGGCAAATCCGCTGGCCTGGAAAATGCGCTGGGCAACGTCAAGGACACCAATGACCTGAACAACGCCTTCGGCGCACTGGGCATGGACAGCGGCATGGTCGGCCAGTTTGCCCCGATACTGCTCAAGTACCTGGGTGATCAAGGCGTCGGCGGCCCTCTGCTGCAAAGCCTGGGCAGCATCTGGGGCGCCGGCACCGGTAGCTGATCAGCCGCGCTCGCCGCGCAGTTCGGCAATGCGCTGGTCTTTCTCGGTCCAGAGCTGGTTGACCCAGTTCTGGACCGTCTGGCGAAACGCCGGATCATTCTCGTAATCGCCCTGCCACAACGCCGGGTCGAGTTCGCGGGTCTTGATATCGACGATCACCCGCGGCACGTTGCCGCTGATCAAATCCCAGAAGCCCGGGATGTTCGCCTGTGGATAAACCACTGTCACATCGAGCATCGCATCCAGCTGTTCACCCATCGCCGCCAGTACAAACGCCACGCCGCCGGCCTTGGGCTTGAGCAAGTGGTTGAACGGCGACTGTTGCTGCGCACTTTTCGCCGCGGTGTAGCGGGTACCTTCCAGATAATTCACCACGGTCACCGGCTGGCGCTTGAACAGCTCGCAGGCCTGCCGGGTGATCTCCAGATCCTTGCCGGCCAGTTCCGGGTGTTTGGCCAGAAAGGCCTTGGTGTAGCGCTTCATGAACGGGTAATCCAGCGCCCACCACGCCAGCCCCAGGAACGGCACCCAGATCAGCTCCTTCTTGAGGAAGAACTTGAAGAACGGCGTGCGCCGGTTCAGGGTCTGGATCAGTGCCGGAATGTCGACCCACGACTGGTGGTTGCTGACCACCAGATAGGAGGTGTCACCGCGCAGGTTTTCGCCGCCGCGAATATCCCATCGGGTGGGGATGCACAGGCGGAAAATCAGCTTGTCGATCTCGGCCCAGGTCTCGGCGATCCACATCACCGCCCCCGACGCATAGTCACGCCAGCGCCCGGGCGCCACCAGTTTGAGCAGGGCAAAGACCATCAACGGCCCGATCAGGATCAGGGTGTTGAGCAACAGCAGCAGGGTGACGAAACAGCCGGTGAGCAGGCGGCGCATAGGCAACTCTATGACGTTGGATGGGCGCGCCATGATAAGTGGCTTCGGACGACAGGCCAAATCGCGGGTGACAAATGTTTCACTTTTGGCTGGGTATGCTTGGGCCAGATATTGTGTTGAACGGGCTGGCCGCATCGCTGGCAAGCCAGCTCCCACAGGCTTATCGGGTGTGCGCAAGAATTACATTCGCTGAAGCTCCTTGTGGGCGCTGGCTTGCCAGTGATGCGGTCTCAGCGGCGAACGAATTGCTTGCTGGCTGTCTAAAATCTCGCGTCTGACGCCCTCATTTTCCAAGGAAGCCCTCTACGTGAAATCCCTCCTTGCACTGTTTGCCCTCGTCGCCCTGCCGGTCATGGCCGCCGAGCCGACCCTGTACGGGCGTTATGAATACATCGCGCTGCCGGAAATCGGCGGCGAAGTGCTCAAGGCCAAGATGGACACCGGAGCACTGACCGCATCGCTGTCGGCCAAGGACATCGAAACCTTCACCCGCGATGGCGATGAATGGGTGCGCTTCCGCCTCGGCACCAAGGACGCGAGCAACAAGGTCTACGAACACAAAGTGGCGCGGATCAGCAAGATCAAAAGCCGTTCCGATGAAGAAGACGAGGGCGACAGCACCGAAGTCGCCAAGCGCCCGGTGGTCGATCTGGAACTGTGCCTGGGCAACGTCAAGCGCACCGTTGAGGTCAACCTGACCGACCGCAGCAACTTCAACTACCCGCTGCTGATCGGTGCCAAGGCCCTGCGCGAATTTGGCGCAGCGGTAAACCCGGCGCGGCGCTTCACGGCGGACAAGCCAGACTGCTGAGCCAAGTGGTCTCATTGACGTAACGTCAGGCTTGGGGCACCGTTCGCGCACCTAACCCACGGGCTCGGACGCCATGCCTCATATCCTGATTGTCGAAGACGAAGCGGCGATTGCCGACACGCTGATTTTTGCCCTGCAGGGCGAGGGGTTCACCACCACGTGGCTGAGCCTCGGCGCGGCGGCGCTGGAGCATCAGCGGCAGACCCCGGCCGATCTGATCATTCTCGACATCGGCCTGCCGGACATCAGTGGCTTCGAGACCTGCAAACAGCTGCGGCGCTTCACTGAAGTGCCGGTGCTGTTCCTCAGCGCCCGGGATGCCGAGATCGACCGTGTGGTGGGCCTGGAGATCGGCGCCGACGACTACGTGGTCAAGCCGTTCAGCCCCCGGGAAGTCGCCGCCCGGGTGCGGGCGATTCTCAAGCGCATGGCGCCGCGACCGCTGATCGAAGCCACCTCGACGCTGTTTCGCATCGACCTCGAACGTGTGTTGATCACTTACCGTGGCCAGCCACTCAGCCTGACCCGCCACGAATTCCGTCTGCTGCAATGCCTGCTCGACCAACCGCAGCGAGTCTTCAGTCGCGAGCAATTGCTCGACGCGCTGGGCGTTGCCGCCGACGCCGGTTACGAGCGCAGCATCGACAGCCATATCAAAAGCGTGCGCGCCAAACTGCGGCTGGTGCAGGCCGATGCCGAGCCGATCCAGACCCATCGCGGCCTCGGTTACAGCTACAGCCCGGGGCACAGCTGATGTCGCTGGGGCTGCGGATCTTCCTGGTGTATGTGCTGTTTGTCGGCCTGACCGGTTATTTCGTGCTCAACACGGTGATGGAAGAAATCCGCCCGGGCGTGCGTCAGTCCACCGAAGAAACCCTGGTCGACACCGCCAACCTGATGGCGGAAATCCTGCGCGACGATTTCAAGGCCGGCACCCTCAGTGAGAATCGCTGGCCGCAGTTGCTGCGCGCCTATGGCGAACGCCAGCCGCAAGCGACCATCTGGGGCTTGCCGAAGAATCAGGTCAACCACCGCATCTACGTCACCGACGCCAAGGGCATCGTCGTGCTCGATTCCAGCGGCGTGGCGGTCGGTCAGGATTACTCGCGCTGGAACGACGTTTACCTGACCCTGCGTGGCGAATATGGCGCGCGCTCCAGTCGCAGTGATCCGAATGACGCCAGTTCCTCGGTGATGCACGTCGGCGCGCCGATCCGCGATAACGGCAAGATCATCGGCGTGGTCACCGTGGCCAAACCCAACAGCTCGTTGCAGCCGTATGTCGATCGCACCGAGCGCCGCTTGCTGTTTTACGGCGCCGGGTTGATCGGGCTCGGCCTGCTGTTTGGCGCCTTGTTGTCGTGGTGGCTGAGCCGTGCGTTGCACCGTTTGACCGGTTACGCCCAGGCGGTGAGCGAGGGCCGGCGGGTAGAAGTCCCGCATTACCGCGGGGGTGAGCTGGAACAGCTGGCGACCGCTGTGGAACAGATGCGCACCCAACTGGAAGGCAAGGCCTACGTCGAGCGCTATGTGCACACCCTGACCCATGAATTGAAGAGTCCGCTGGCGGCGATTCGTGGCGCGGCGGAGTTGCTGCAGGGCGACATGCCGCCGGTTCAGCGCCTGCGTTTTGTCGGCAACATCGACAGCGAAAGTGCGCGGATGCAGCAGTTGATCGAACGATTGCTCAATCTGGCGCAGGTCGAGCAGCGGCAGGGTCTGGAAGAACGCGTCGCCGTGCCGTTGGCGGCACTGGTCGATGAATTGTTGCGGGCGCAGACGGCGCGGATTGAAGGCAAGCAACTGCGGGTCGAGCAGACGATTGCGGCGGATCTGCTATTGATCGGCGAGCCGTTTCTGCTGCGTCAGGCGTTGGGCAACTTGCTGGAGAATGCGCTGGATTTCACCCCGTCGCAGGGGTTGTTGCGCTTCACCGGCGAGCGGGTTGGCGAGCAGATCGAATGCCGGTTGTTCAATGAGTCGGCAGCGATTCCTGACTACGCTTTGCCGCGTTTGACCGAGCGTTTTTATTCGCTGCCGCGTCCGGACAGTGGGCGAAAAAGCACGGGGTTGGGGCTTAACTTCGTTGAAGAAGTGGTCAAGTTGCATGGTGGGTCGATGCAGATTCGCAATGTCGAGAACGGGGTTGAGGTGACATTGCGCCTGCCTTGATACCGAGTTGCGACCATCGCGAGCAGGCTCCACACAATCTCCATATTTCCCCCACATTCCCCTCATACAGCACCAGCAGACTCTGCCCATCCAAACAGGGAGAGTCCCATGAACAAGAATCTGACGATCAAGCTCGGCGCCATCGCCCTGCTGATCCTGCTGTTGTTGATCCCGCTGCTGATGATCGACGGCGTCATCGACGACCGCCAGCAGTTGCGCGACGGCGTGCTCGAAGACATTGCCCGCAGCTCCAGCTACAGCCAGCAACTGCGCGGGCCGGTGATGGTAGTGCCGTATCGCAAGGTGGTTCACAACTGGAAGCTCAACGACAAAACCAATCAGCGCTACGACGAACCAGGCGAGGAACGCGGGCGGTTGTACTTTTTGCCGGAGCGTTTCGAACTCGACGGCCAGGTGCAGACCGAACTGCGTGCCCGGGGGATTTACGAGGCGCGGCTGTTCCACGCCGATAACCGTATCAACGGCCATTTCTCGTTGCCGGCACAGCTGGGCATCAAGGAAGACTTCAGCGATTACCAGTTCGATGCGCCGTTTCTCGCGGTCGGCATCAGCGACATTCGCGGCATCGAAAATGCGCTGAAACTGGAACTCGATGGCCAGCGCCTGGACTTCGTTCCCGGTACTCAAGTCGGTTGGCTCGGCGAAGGTGTGCGGGTCACGCTGCCGCTGCTTGATACCCGTAAAACCACGGAGCTGGGTTTCGCCTTCGATTTGCGTCTGCAAGGCACTGGTTCGTTGCAGGTGTTGCCAGTGGGCAAGAGCAGCAGCGTCAGCCTTGCCGCCAACTGGCCGCATCCAAGCTTCATCGGCAACTTTTTGCCGGCCAAACGGGAAATCAATGACGCCGGTTTCAGCGCCGACTGGCAGACCACCTTCTTCTCGACCAACCTGCAAGACGCCATGAGCCGGTGCGTCAGCGGCAATGATTGCGAGGCGTTCAACGGTCGCAGCTTCGGCGTGAGCTTCATCGACCCGGTGGATCAGTATCTGAAGAGTGACCGGGCGATCAAATATGCGCTGCTGTTCATTGTCCTGACGTTTGCCGGTTTCTTCCTGTTCGAAGTGCTCAAAAGCCTGGCGGTGCACCCGGTGCAATACGCATTGGTGGGTGTGGCGCTGGCGTTCTTTTATCTGTTGCTGCTGTCGCTGTCGGAGCACATCGGGTTTGCCCTGGCGTATCTGTTGTCGGCCAGCGCTTGTGTGTTGTTGATCGGGTTTTATGTCTGCCACGTGCTGCGCAGTGTGCGTCACGGTCTGAGTTTTTCGGCAGGACTGGCGGCGTTGTATGGCCTGCTCTACGGATTGCTGAGCGCCGAGGATTACGCGTTGTTGATGGGCTCGTTGTTGCTGTTCGGCCTGCTGGGGGTGTTCATGGTGCTGACGCGCAAACTGGACTGGTACGGGATCGGGCAGAAATCGGCCAGGCCGTTGGAGTTTGATGTGGGGGCGATGCAATGAGCGGGTTGCGTGAGGAACAGCGAGAAGTGCAAGTATTGGTGACGCTGATATTTGCGTCACTGCCGCCGGCACCGCGTGGGTGCCACCGCTGGCAAGCCAGCTCCCACAGGATTTGTGTTGAATCAGAATCCTCTGTCATACCCAAATCCAGTGTTGGAGCTTTGCTGAGTCAGGCGTCTCTGCCATAGCCACAACCCCTGTGGGAGTTGGCTAGCCAACGATGAGGCCGGAGCAGGCTCCGCCTATTCAGGGCTTGGGCATCGTCGCGATCATGGACGGTCGCTGACTCACTTCAAAGAACCAGTTGGCCAGTTGCGGGTTGGCATCTCGCCAGCCCAGGTCCGGGAAGCGCAGGTCGAGGTAGCCCAGCGCGCACGCCACGCTGATCGCCGCCACATCAAAGTGGCTGGTCAGCTCGGCAATTGCGTCGCGCTCCAGCACGGCGAGGGCGCGGCGGATCTTGTCGCGCTGGGCTTCGAGCCATTCGTCCCAGTGTTTTTCCGGAGCACGCAGGACCAACTCATAACGCACCATCACCGACGCATCCATGATCCCGTCGGCCATCGAGGCCAGAGTCAGGCGGCGCCAGCGGGCCGCGCCTTCGCGGGGAATCAGTGGGTTGCCGACGTGCTGCTGGTCGAGGTATTCGAGGATCACCCGGCTGTCATGGATGACGTTGCCATCGGCCAGACGCAGGGCGGGGATCTTGCCCAGCGGATTGTCGATATTGAGCTCGGTGCTCGGGCTGACGGGGCTGAGCACGCAGTCTTGCAAGGCGACGCGATCCTGCTGGCCGGTCTCGTGCAGCAACACCATCACTTTGCGCACGAACGGGGAGAGCGTGTTGTGGTACAGGGTCATGCTGGGGGCGGACATTGGCAAACCTCGGTGATCGTCGAAGAACAGGAGGTTAGCCTAGCCACAAGCCGCGAGGCTGGCGAGGGAATTTAGGGTGCCTTGAAGGTCGCCATCGCTGGCAAGCCAGCTCCCACAGGTTTTTGCAGTGAACACACATTTCGGCTTCACCAGAAGTCCCTGTGGGAGCTGGCTTGCCAGCGATGAGGCCATCACCGACAACACAAAAACTACCCGCGCTGCAGCAATCCCCTGATCGCCAAAAATGCAGGAACACCGAGTCCGACCCAGCTCAACGCATCCCAAACCCCGTCCCCCAACAACGCCGCAAACAATCCCGCCGCACTGAGCAACGCGATCACGATCGGCGTGCTGAACACTTTCCAGAAACTCGACTGACGCGGCTTCATGCACAAGCCCCCAACTGCAGTGGTTTCGCCGCTTTACGCCGCACCACCCAGAGGTACACCCCGCTGCCGAGGACGATGATGGTCAGCACATCGAGCGTGGCCCAGAGGATCTTCATCGGCATGCCGCCGTAGTCACCGAAGTGCAGCGGCTGCGACATGCCCATGGCGTCCATGTACCACGGGCGTTCGGCCACGGCGGTGACTTGCAGCGTCGTGGCGTCGATCAACACCGGCGTCAGCAGGTGCGAAGTCAGGTGCGTGCCGCCCTTCATGAACACCGAGTAATGATGCTCGCTGGAAAAACGCGTGCCGGGAAAGGCAATGAAGTCTGGTTTCATCCCCGGCGCGACGTCGCCGGCGATGTCGAGCAAGCGTGTGGCGGGGGCCAGCTGCGTCAGGGGCGGCGCATCGCGATACGGCGCGATCAGGGTGTTCAAGGTGTCCTCGCGCCACGCCGCGATTATCAGGTCGGCGCAGGCACTGATTACCCCGGTCACGCCCACCACCAGCGCCCAGGTCAGGGTGACCACGCCGATCAGGTTATGCAGGTCGAGCCAGCGCAGGCGGGTGGATTTGTCCTGGCGCACGGTGCCGAATTTCAACCGACGCATGAACGGCAGGTACAGCACCGTCCCCGAGACAATCGCCACCACAAACAGCAGCCCCATGAACGCCAGCAGCAACTTGCCCGGCAACCCGGCGAACATGTCCACATGCAGACGGAGGATGAACAGCATCAAGCCACCGTTGGCCGACGGTGTTTCCAGTGCTTCGCCGGTGCGTGCATCGAGCATGAAGGTGTGCGATGAGTTCGGTTCGGTGCCGGCGGTTTTCGCCATGATCGTCAGCACGGCGTTCGGCTCATCGTCGTCGAAACCGAAATACTGCACCACGTCATCCGGGCGATGTTTTTCGGCGGCTTGCACCAGTTGCGCCAGATTCAGGCGTGGCGTGTCGGCCGGCATCTCGCGCACTTGGGGCGCATCGCCGAGCAGGTGCTCGATCTCGTGGTGGAAGATCAACGGCAGACCGGTCAGTGCCAGCATCAGCAAAAACACCGTGCAGATCAGACTGGTCCAGGTGTGGATGAACGACCAGCGGCGAATTGTTTTACTTTTCATTTCATGACCTTCAAAAACACCAAAGCCGTCCACGGAGGACGGCCTGGTCACAGGGCCTGTTTCAGCTCAGACGCTTACCACTTGTAAGTGGCGCTGGCGACGACACTGCGCGTGTCGCCGTAGTAGCAGTAGAAGCTGTCGCAGGTGGAAATGTATTCCTTGTCGAACAGGTTGGTCGCGTTGAGTGCCAGCGACGCGCCTTTGAGGCTGTTGTCCAGACGACCGAGGTCGTAATGCACGCTCGCGTCGAACACGGTGTAGGCGTCCGCCTTGCCCAGCCAGGTATTGGCCTTGTCGCCGTAAGTGTTGCCGGTGTAACGCACGCCGCCGCCAATGCCGAAGCCGTCGAGTACGCCGGCGTGCCAGGTGTAGTCGGTCCACAGCGACGCTTGCTGATTGGGCATCAGTTGCAGGCGATTGCCCTTGTCGACGCCGTTCTGCACTTCGGACTTGGCCAGGGTGTAGGCGGCAATGACTTTGAGGTTTTCGGTCACGTCCGAGGTCGCCTCCAGCTCCAGGCCTTTGACTTTCACTTCGCCGGTCTGGCTGGTGACCGACACGTTGTTGACGAAGGTGTTCACCGAAACGTTTTTCTGGGTCAGGTCATACACCGCTGCGCTCAGCAATGTCTTGCTGCCCGGTGGCTGGTACTTGATGCCCAGTTCCCATTGCTTGCCTTCGGTCGGCTTGAGCGAACCGGTGGAGGTGGCATCGGCGCCGGAGGTTGGCTGGAAGGATTCGGCATACGACAGGTACGGCACAAACCCGTTGTCGAAGACATAGCTGAGCGCTGCGTTGCCGCTGAATGCCTTGTCGCGCTGGGTGTTGGTGGCATCGCCCTTGTTGATGAATCGGGTGCCGGTATGCACCCAGTCTTCACGGCCGCCGAGGGTCAGGCGCCACTGGTCGAGGGCCATCTGATCCTGGATGTACAGGCCGGTCTGGTAGGTCTTCTGGTCGTAATCGTAAAACGCGGTGGAGCGCGCTGGGCGCACGATTGGCTGACCGTAGATCGGGGTGATCACGTTGGTGGCCAGGCCGTCACCGAAGATCGAGGTGTAGTTGGTGTTGCTGCGCTGGTGATCAAGGCCCAGCAGCAAGGTGTGGCGGATATCGCCGGTGGCGAAGTCGGCCTGGAAGTTGTTGTCCACGGCGAACTGGCTGATGTCTTCGTCGACGCTGGTGCTGGTGCGATTGACGTTGCCCTGATCATCCACTTGCGCGAACGGATAAGAGCCCGGCGTCAGCGACTGGAACGACAGGTCCGACTTGGTGTAGCGCAGGTTCTGCTTGAACTGCCAGACGTCGTTCAGGCGATGTTCGAAGGCGTAGCCCAGCGCGTAGTAGGTGCGGTCGTAATATTCCCAGTCCGGATCGCCGAGGTTTTTGTGGTGGGAAATATCACCGAACGGCGATTTGATCTTGGTGCCCTGCACCGGCAGGAACTGGCTGGTGATGCCGGTATCGTCGCGAGTGAACTGGCTCAGCAGAGTGAACTTGGTGTCGTCGTCGATGTTCCAGGTCAGGCTCGGCGCGATGTTGTAGCGCTTGTTGTCGACGTGATCGACCTGGGTGCCACTGTCGCGTACGACACCGCTGACGCCATAGAGGAACTGGCCGGCGTCGTCGATCTTGCCGGTGCTGGCGAAGTTGATCTGGCGATGGTTGTCGCTGCCGTATTGCAGTTGGATTTCGTTGCTGGCGATGTCACTTGGACGGCGGCTGACCATGTCCAGCAGACCGCCCGGCGGGGTCTGGCCGTAAACCGAGGAGGCCGGGCCGCGCAGCAGGGCGAGGCGGTCGAGGTTCCAGGTTTCCTGTTTCGGGTTGGCGTACACGCCCTTCGGCAGCGGCAGGCCGTCGAGGAACTGGGTCGGTTCGAAGCCGCGCACACGCAGCCAGTCGGCGCGGGTATCGCTGCCGTAGCTGCTGGCGGTGATGCCCGGCATGTAACGCACGGCGTCGTCGAGGCTGTGTACGCTGCGGTCGTCCATTTGCTGGCGGGTCGCGACGGAGATCGAGCGCGGTGCCTCGACCAGCGCGGTGTCGGTCTTGGTGCCGGCGGCGGTGCGCGTGGCGGTGTAGCCCTCGACCGGACCCCAGGCGCTTTCGAGGTTTTCCACGCCGATGACCGAGGTTTCCGGCAGGGCCAATGTCCCTTCGGGCACGGCCACCAGGCTATAGGTGCCGGCGCTGCTTTGTTCCAGCTGCAGGCCGGTGCCACGCAGGGCTGCACGCAGCGCACCGGCGGCGTCGTACTGACCATTGACCGGCGCCGAGGTCTTGCCCGCTGCCAGCGCCGGATTCAGCGACAGGGCGAGACCGCCCTGGCTAGCGATCTGGTTCAGGGTGGCCGACAGCGGCGCCGCCGGCAGGTTGTAGGCGCGCACGCTGGACGCTTGTTCAGCGGCGAGCAGCGGGCTGCTGATCAGCGGGGCGCCGAGGGCAATGGCGACGGCCAACAGACTTGGGCGCAACAAGGTGTCTAGCGAACGGGACATGCGAAGGCTCCTGAATGGAAATATTTCTCAATTGCCTGTGTGCCGAACGAGAATCGAAAAGTGATAGGGCTGGATGAAAATAATTTCGATTAACTGAAAGTGGAGGCTGTAGGGGCCCCATCGCTGGCAAGCCAGCTCCCACAGTTTTCAGTGCTGTTCACAAAATTGATGCTCACTGCCGATCCCTGTGGGAGCTGGCTTGCCAACGATGGCGGCGGCTCGGGCACCGCGTTACTCAGGCTTGGTATCGGCCTTCGCCACGGTGACCCAATACGGCGTGTGCTGCTCGATCTGCACCGGCAGGGTCGGCAGCAGGGCGCTCAAGGCCTTGTCGGTGTCATGCAGCGGGAAGCTGCCGGTGATCCGCAAGTCCGCCACTTCCGGTGCCACGCCCAAGTGTCCGCGCCGATAACGACTCAGTTCCTGCACCAGGTCGCCGAGTCGCGCGTTGTCCACCACCAGCATGCCGCGGGTCCAGGCATCGGCGCCGGGGTTGAGTGCGACAATCGAATCCAGCCCGTCACGGCGCAACAGCACTTGCTGGCCTTCGCGCAGAATCTGTTCTTCGGGGTTCGCTTGCGCATGCGCCGCCACCGCCGACTGCAACACGCTCAGGCGTGTGCCGCTGTTCTCGCGCTTGACCAGGAACCGCGTCCCCAGTGCGCGCATGCTGCCCTCGCGGGTTTCGACGATGAACGGACGCGCATCACCATGACCGGTTTCGACGAGGATTTCGCCTTCCTGCAACACGATCAACCGGCGCTGCTCATCGAAGCGCACATCCACCGCACTGTGGGTGTTGAGGTTAAGCACGGTGCCGTCGGCCAGGCGCACGGTGCGCTGTTCGCCGGTGGCGGTGCGTTGATCGGCGAGCCAGTAATCCAGCGGCAGATAACGCTCGCTGGCGAACAGACCGAGACCGATGAGCACCATCACGCTGGCCAGTCCGCTGCCCAGTCTGCGCACCCGGCGGCGAATGCCTTCGCGCGATTGCAACAATGCGCTGCGGGCCGGGCCTTTGGCGGCACTGAAACGCTGATCGAGCATGCCCAACTGGCGCCAGGCCCGGGCGTGTTCTTCGTTGGCCGCGTGCCATTTGGCGAACTCTTCGCGCTCCAGCGCAGTGCTCGAATCGAGCGTCAGTTGCCAGGCAATTGCCGCATCCAGCACATGGGCCGGCACCGGTCTGGAACTGGCCGGGCTCATGTCGGCTCACCGTACAGGGCGATGTAACACTGACGAATGCCTTGAGCCAGATATTGCCGCACGCGCGGCACCGAGACGCCCAGCTTGTCGGCGATCTCGGCATGGCTGAGGCCGTCGAGGCGGTTATACAGGAAAGCGGCGCGCGCCTTGGTCGACAAGGTGCCGAGCAGGCGGTCGATGGCCTTGAGGTCTTCGAGGATCAATTGCTGTTCTTCCACCGAAGGTTGTTCGCCTTCGGGGATCAGCATCAGTTCGGTGAGGTAGGCCTGTTCCAGTGCGGCGCGACGGAAGTAGTCGAACAACAGCCCTTTGGCGATAGCCAGCAGAAACGCCCGGGGTTCGCGGGGCGTCAGCAGCCCGTCGCGACCGAGCAGGCGCACGAAGGTGTCCTGGCTCAGGTCTTCGGCACGCTGCGGACAGGCCACATTGCGCCGCAACCATGCCAGCAGCCAACCGCGATGGTCGCGATACATCGCACCGACGAGTTCACTGTGAGGGCTTGGGACTGACGACACCAGACGCACCGATTGGGAAATATTAACCAACGAGAATTGTTCGCGATTCTGGCAGAGGTGGGAATGGTTAGCAATTGGCCACTGGTCAGGTGGGTGTTTAAAAGGCAGACCCTCACCCTGGCCCTCTCCCGGCGGGAGAGGTGACCGATCGGGGGATACTCTGGAGGTCTACCGACCTGAACGCTTTTCGGTGAATCCACAATCGACTCTGTCTTTCAGGTCGATGCAAGGCTGCAGACACCACAGTCGGCTCCCTCTCCCGGCGTGAGAGGGGGCTGATCGAGGGATATTCTGGAGGTCTACCGACTGAACGCCTTTCGGTGAATCCACAATCGACTCGGTCTTTCAGGTCGATGCAAGGCTGCAGGCACCACGGTCGGCCCCCTCTCCCTCCGGGAGAGGGCTGGGGTGAGGGTGTTGTTAAAAAGACGGCGCCTGTTGCCGCCGCTTCCACTGGCTCAGCCGCTGCTGCAAATTCAACGGACTGTGAATCTGTTGCTGGCGCGCCCGGCTGAACAGAATCAACGCCAGTTCCGCCGTCGCCAACGCATCGGCACTCGCGTTGTGCCGCTCGAACACTTCGAGCCTGAACCACTCGATCCACTCATCCAGTCCGGCTTCGCGGATGTTCGCCTGCGGGCACAGCAGCGGCGCCATGTCGGCTACATCCAGAAACACGTTCTGCAGCTTGTAGCCCAAGTGCTCCTTCAACGCGCGCCCGAGCATGTGCTGATCGAACGGCGCGTGAAACGCCAGCACCGGGCTGTCGCCGACAAACGCCATGAATTCCAGCAACGCCTCGGCGGGATCGCTGCCCGCCGCAATCGCATTCGGCCCCAGACCATGAATCAACACACTGGGGCTGAGCTTCAGCTCCCGGCATTGCAACGTGCGTTCGAACTGTTGGCTGAAGTCGATCGCGCCGTCCTCGATCACCACCGCACCGATCGACAAGACGCGATCCTTGTTCAGGTTCAGCCCGGTGGTCTCCAGGTCGAGCACCACCCAGCGCTGTTCGCGCAGGCTGCATTCGCTCAGTTCGCCGATCGTCGGCAACTGCGCCAGGCGTTGCTGCACATCCGTCGTCAGGGCAGGGCCGGCTGGACGCAGCCACGAGAACAGGCTCATAGCTGATACCGCAAGGCCAGGCTGCTTTGCAGGCGTTGCGCCTGGCGCAGGGATTCACGCAGGATGCGCCGGTCCAGATGATTGAGGCTGTCGGGATCGACGCGGTTGGAATACGGCAGATTCTCCCGGGTCTGGATCTGATGCTGTTGCATGCGCGTCTGCTGGATGAAGTGATAGGCCTCTTCATACGCCGCGCCATCCAGTGGTTCGATGACGTGCTTATCCACCAGTTGGCGAAAACGTTCGAGGGTGTTGTTGGTGTCGATGCCGTTGGCCAGCGCCAACAGTCGAGCACCATCGACAAACGGCGTCAGGCCCTGGATCTTCAGGTCCAGCGTGGCTTTTTCACCGTTCTTGCGTGCCAGCACAAACTCGCGGAAACGTCCCACCGGCGGGCGATTGCGCAGGGCATTCTCGGCCAGCATGCGCTGGAACAAACGGTTGTCGCCGACCTGCTCGAGAATGCCGCGGCGCAACTGCTCGCAGCTTTTTTCATCGCCCCAGACCACCCGCAGGTCGAAGTAGATGCTCGAACCCAGCAGGTTTTCCGGCGTGGCCTCGCGGATGAACGCTGCAAAACGCCGCGCCCATTCCGCCCGCGACAGACACAGTTCGGGGTTGCCGGCCATGATGTTGCCCTTGCACAGAGTGAAGCCACACTGCGCCAGGCTTTGATTGATCTGCTGGGCAATCGGCAGCAACTTGCCGCGAATCTGCGCCGCATCCGCGGCATCGCGGGCGTCGAACAGAATGCCGTTGTCCTGATCGGTGTGCAGCGTCTGCTCGCGGCGGCCTTCGCTGCCGAAACACAGCCAGCTGAACGGCACGCCGGGGTCGCCTTTTTCCGCGAGGGTCAACTCGATCACCCGGCACACGGTGTGGTCGTTGAGCAGGGTAATGATGTGGGTGATCTGCGTCGAAGACGCGCCGTGGGCGAGCATGCGCTCGACCAGTTGGCCGATCTCGCCGCGCAGGGTTATCAGTTGTTCGACGCGCTGGGCGCTGCGGATGGTCCGGGCCAGGTGCACCAGATCAACCCGTTGCAGCGAGAATAGATCGCGCTCGGAGACTACGCCGCACAGGCGCTGATCCTTGACCAGGCAAACGTGGGCGATGTGCCGCTCGGTCATGGCAATCGCCGCGTCGAAGGCGCTGTGATCCGGCGACAGATAGAACGGCGACGGGGTCATGTGCCGCGCGAGCGCTTCGCTGAAATCGCCAATCCCTTCAGCCACCACATGGCGCAGATCGCGCAGGGTGAAGATCCCCAGCGGCGCCTTGTGTTCATCCACCGCGACGATGCTGCCGACCTGCTGGTCGTGCATCAGCTTGACCGCTTCACGCAGCGGCGTGTCGGGACTGCAGGTCACCGGATGACGCATGGCCAGCTCGCCGAGGCGGGTGTTCAGCGAATACTGGGTGCCGAGGGTTTCCACGGCTTTCTGCTGGACTTGCTGGTTGACCTGATCGAGCAGGCTGCTGACCCCGCGCAAGGCGAAGTCGCGGAAGGTGTTGGAGAGCGCGAACAGTTTGATGAATGCCGGTTTGTTCAATTGCAGGCAGAAGGTGTCTTCGCTCGCCAGGTGCGCCGTGCGGGTCGCCCGTTCGCCTATCAGTGCGGCCAGCGGGAAGCATTCCCCGGTGGTGATCTCGAAAGTGGTTTCGGTGCCGGGCTTGGTGATGTGCTGACGCTCGCCGACCACACGGCCCTGTTTGACGATGTAGAAATATTCGACCGGCCCGTCGGCGGGCTTGATGATGCTCTCGCCCTGAGCGTAGAAACGCAGCTGACATTGCTCCACCAGATAAGCCAGGTGGGCATGTTCCATCTGATTGAAGGGCGGGAAGCGCTGGAGGAATTGCAGGGTTCCCTGAATGTTCTGCAACACCGCGGTTTTCCCTGCCTGGGTGAAGGCGTCCGCTTTACTCATAACCATTACCGCAGTCTTTTTTGAATTGTTGTTGTCGGATCGTTGCCGTCATGGTCGGCCCCTGCGAACGGGGTGCCCATTGGACGTAAGTCTAGGTTTGAGCTGCCGTTGGGCACATTTGGGAAGTGCCCTACAAAAACAGTCGGAAATTCGCCCGCCGGCCTCTTGGAAAAAAATCCGACGAAGTGCACATTGAAGCTCTGCTTAGCGATGTCTGACGACTGTGCCAGGTGATTGATTTGAACACGTAGAGAACGCTATGTCCGACCACGATATTTTGAGCGATGCCGAGCGAGAAGCGCTCAGTGCAGTCATGCTCGAGCCTGACTTGCCACCGCAGCGTGTGCTGATCGTCGATGACGACAAGGACGCCCGGGAGCTGTTGTCGGAGATTCTCGCGTTGGATGGCATTCGTTGCATGACCGCCGCCAGTGGCGAGACGGCGCTGAAGATGCTCGAGGAAAAACCTTCGATCGGGCTGGTGATTACCGATCTGCGCATGGGCCATGTCGGTGGGCTTGAGCTGGTCCGTCAGGTGCGAGAGTCGGTAAGGGCGGCGATGCCGATCATCATCGTGTCCGGCGATGCCGATGTGAAAGACGCAATTGCGGCGATGCATTTGAGCGTGGTGGATTTTTTGCTCAAGCCGATTGATACGGGCCAGTTGTTGGCGTTGGTGAAACATGAATTGGGGATCGAGCCTTAGAAGCCCCTCACCCTAGCCCTCTCCCGGAGGGAGAGGGGACTGACCGCGGTGAATGTTTGAGGTACACCGACCTGAGATTCCCGAGTCGAACTCCGGTTTTGAAAGCACAAAGATCGGCTCCCTTTCCCTTCTACCCTTGGCAACTCCTGAGCCGAGCTCAGATTTTGAAAAGCACAAAGATCGGCTCCCTTTCCCTTCTACCCTTGGCAACTCCTGAGCCGAGCTCAGATTTTGAAAAGCACAGAGATCGGCTCCCTTTCCCCTCTACCCTTGGCAATTCCTGAGCCGAGCTCAGATTTTGAAAAGCACATAGGTCTGCTCCCTTTCCCCCCTCTACCCCTTGGGGGAGAGGGCTGGGGTGAGGGGGATGGATCTCAAGGCCACCACAAAAATCCAATCCACAGCACAAACAAAAAAGCCCTGATCTTTCGATCAGGGCTTTTCCATGTCCGGCATTCAGCGCAAGTTACAGGCCGTTGGCCTTCTTGAACTCGCGACGACGACGGTGCAGCACCGGCTCGGTATAGCCGTTGGGCTGCTTGGTGCCTTCGATCACCAGTTCGACCGCCGCCTGGAAGGCGATGTTGCTGTCGAAGTCCGGCGCCAGCGGACGGTACAGCGGGTCGTTGGCGTTCTGACGGTCGACCACCGGCGCCATGCGCTTGAGGCTTTCCATCACTTGCGCTTCGGTGACGATACCGTGGCGCAGCCAGTTGGCGATGTGCTGGCTGGAAATACGCAGCGTGGCACGGTCTTCCATCAGGCCGACGTCATTGATGTCCGGCACTTTCGAGCAACCGACACCCTGGTCGATCCAGCGCACCACGTAACCGAGAATGCCCTGGGCGTTATTGTCCAGTTCGTTCTTGATTTGCTCCGGCGTCCAGCTCGGGTTGACCGCCAGCGGAATGGTCAGGATGTCGTCCACCGAGGCGCGGGCGCGTTTGGCCAGTTCGGCCTGACGGGCGAACACGTCGACCTTGTGGTAGTGCAGCGCATGCAGCGCAGCAGCCGTTGGCGACGGAACCCAGGCGGTGTTGGCACCGGCCAGCGGGTGCGCGATTTTCTGCTCGAGCATCGCGGCCATCAGGTCGGGCATCGCCCACATGCCTTTACCGATTTGCGCGCGACCTTGCAGGCCAGTGCTCAGACCGATATCGACGTTCCAGTTTTCGTAGGCGCCGATCCACTTCTCGGCCTTCATGTCGGCCTTGCGCACCATCGGGCCGGCTTCCATGGAGGTGTGGATTTCGTCGCCGGTGCGGTCGAGGAAACCGGTGTTGATGAACACCACGCGCTCGCTGGCGGCCTTGATGCAGGCCTTGAGGTTGACCGTGGTGCGGCGCTCCTCGTCCATGATCCCGACTTTCAGCGTATTGCGCTTCAAGCCCAGCACGTCTTCGATGCGACCGAACAGCTCGTTGGTGAACGCCGCTTCTTCCGGGCCGTGCATCTTCGGTTTCACGATGTAGATGGAACCGGTTCGAGTGTTCTTGCGCGAGGTATTGCCGTTGAGGTTGTGCATCGCCGCGAGGCAAGTGACCAGACCGTCGAGGATGCCTTCCGGCACTTCGTTACCGTGTTTGTCGAGGATCGCGTCGATGGTCATCAAGTGGCCAACGTTACGCACGAACAACAACGAACGGCCGTGCAGGGTCACTTCAGCGCCATTCGGCGTGGTGTAGCTGCGATCCGGGTTCATGGTGCGGGTGAAGGTCTGGCCGCCCTTGGCGACTTCTTCGGACAGGTCGCCCTTCATCAGGCCGAGCCAGTTGCGGTAGATCACCACTTTGTCGTCGGCATCGACGGCGGCCACGGAGTCTTCGCAGTCCATGATGGTGGTCAGTGCCGCTTCCATCAGGACGTCTTTGACGCCGGCGGCATCGGTCTGGCCGACCGGGGTGCTGGCGTCGATCTGGATTTCGAAGTGCAGACCGTTGTGTTTCAGCAGGATCGCGATGGGCGCGTTGGTGTCGCCCTGGAAGCCGATCAGCTGAGCATCGTTACGCAGGCCGGTGTTGCTGCCGCCCTTGAGGGAGACCAGCAGTTTGCCGTCAACGATCTTGTAACCGGTGGAGTCGACGTGGGAGCCGGCAGCCAGTGGCGCGGCTTCGTCGAGGAACGCACGGGCGAAGGCAATGACTTTGTCGCCACGCACCTTGTTGTAGCCTTTGCCTTTTTCCGCGCCACCGTCTTCGCTGATCGCGTCGGTGCCGTAGAGGGCGTCGTACAACGAGCCCCAGCGGGCGTTCGAGGCATTGAGAGCGAAGCGGGCATTCATCACCGGCACCACGAGTTGCGGACCGGCAGTACGGGCGATTTCATCATCGACATTTTGCGTCGTTGCCTGGAAATCAGCCGCTTCTGGCAGCAGATAACCGATCTCTTGCAGGAAGGCTTTGTAGGCTACAGCGTCGTGCGCTTTGCCGGCACGTTCCTGATGCCAGGCATCAATGCGAGCCTGGAAGTCATCGCGTTTGGCGAGTAGGGCTTTGTTCTTCGGTGCCAGGTCGTGAATGACCTTGTCGGCACCTTCCCAGAATTGTTCGGCGGTGAGGCCGGTACCGGGAATGGCTTCGTTGTTCACGAAGTCGAACAGGACTTTGGCGACCTGCAGGCCACCGACTTGAACGTGTTCAGTCATTGCTTGCCTCACTCTGCTCAGCTATTTCGCTTTTCAGCTCTTCAATTTGACAATGAAGCCTCTGGCCATTTAAACCACAAACCTTCCGACCAGTACATGCCATTGCTGGCGGCTGGGCTGGGACCAATCAACGGCTTGGGGCCTTGCTGACGGGGCTTTCAAGGTTGCGAACGTGCCTTGGGCAGACATCGATCCAGCGTTATGTAGTGCGCGCTGCGGCATACTACATGATGAGTTGCGCTTGTGAAAATCAGACTAATAACGTCGTTCTGCGACCTCATGTCGCATTGCGGTCACATCGCGGAACGGGATGTTCTCAAAAAACCATTGGATTGTTCCAGTTAAATATCAAAAGTTGTACACATAAATACGGTTCGCCTGCCAGGGCACCGCTAGGCACGCACCCTCGCCACAAGTACACCGCACTGCAAGCCGATTTGGGCCCCTTGCCTATACTTGCCTTTCTATAACAAAAGTCATGACAAGAGGGCTGCGCCATGGACCATCTCGTACTCACTGTTTTCGCCCCGGACAAGCCCGGGCAGGTCGAGCGCATCGCCCAATGCATCGCCGAGCACGGTGGTAACTGGCTGGAAAGCCGCATGTCACGCATGGCCGGGCAGTTCGCCGGAATTTTGCGGGTGGGCGTGCCGGCGGAGGCTTACGACGAATTAGTCGATTCCCTACAAGCACTGTCGGCGCAGGGCATTCGCGTGCTGATTGCCGAAAGCGGCATCGAGCAATCCTGCACCTGGAAACCGATCGCCATGGAGCTGGTAGGCAATGATCGCCCCGGGATCGTGCGTGACATCACCCGGCTGCTGAGCGAGCAGGGCGTCAACCTTGAACGTTTGGTGACCGAAGTGCGCCCTGCACCGATGAGCAGCGAACCGCTGTTCCACGCCGAGGCGATTCTGGCGGTGCCGCTGACCCTGTCCCTGGACGTGCTGCAATCGCGTCTGGAAACCCTGGCCGATGATCTGATGGTCGAACTGGTGTTACGCACAGAGGTTTAAGGCGTATTCGGGTTATCCAGTTTTAACGTGCACCTGCCTGTGGATAACCTGTAGAGACCGGGCGCAGCGCCAGGCCGGCCGGGGCTTGCGGAGAACTGATCAAAAAACCGCCAGCATTCAGTGACTTGCGCACAAACGGCGGGGATCACGCTGTGGATAACCTTGGGAAGGAATGTTGCAGGCCACGATAACCGTGGCCTGCAAAGCTTTGTGCGTTTTTTGATCAACTGCGTCGACGCAAACTGATCACGGCGTCGACGCTGTAAACGGCCAGACCCGCCCAGATAAAGATGAACGCGACCAGAGTGCTCGACGACAAGTGCTCGCCGAATAGCAATACCGCTTGCAGCAGCACCAGGGTTGGCGCCAGGTATTGCAGGAAGCCGATGGTGGTGTAGGGCAAATGGCGGGTGGCGGCGTTGAAACACACCAGTGGTACCAGCGTGACCGGCCCGGCGGCGACCAGCCACCAAGCGGCCGAGGTGGTCCAGAACTCGGGTTGCGCGCTGGTCGCGGTCTGGTTGAACAACAGCCAGGCCACGGCGATGGGCACCAGCATCCAGGTTTCCACCACCAGCCCCGGCAGCGCCTTGACCGGCGCCTGCTTGCGGATCAACCCGTAGAAACCGAAGGTCAGCGCCAGCACCAGCGACACCCACGGCAAGCTGCCGACCTGCCACACCTGCTGCGCCACGCCGACCGCTGCCAGGCCGACGGCGATCCACTGCATGCGCCGCAGGCGTTCGCCGAGAATCAGCATCCCCAGCAGCACGTTGACCAACGGGTTGATGTAGTAACCGAGGCTCGCTTCCAGCATGCGGCCGTTGTTCACCGACCACACGTAAGTCAGCCAGTTGGCCGCGATCAGCGTGCCGCTCAGGGCCAGGATCGCTAGACGCTTGGGGTTGTCCAGCAACTCGCGCAACCAGCCGGGATGCTTCCACACCATCAGCAACAAGGCGCCAAACAGCGCCGACCACAGCACCCGGTGAATGATGATCTCGACCGCCGGGACTTCGGCGATGGCTTTGAAATAGATCGGGAACAGGCCCCAGATGATGTAGGCACTGAGGCCCAGAATGTACCCGCGACGCGGGTTGGCGGCTTGCATGCAGAGTCCTTGCTTAGGCAGCTATCAAAGCAGGGATTGTAAGGAGATTTGTCGACGAATGCCTGAGCTGATTGGTCAGAAAAGTGTGAACACAGAACCCTGCAGGAGTGAGCCCGCTCGCGACAGCAGTCTGACATTCAACATTTACGTCGACTGATAAAACGCTATCGCGAGCAGGCTCGCTCCTGCAGAGACGGTGGTGGGTCAGAACAGTTTCAACGGCTCTTCGTTGAGCGCCGACAGCTGTTCACGCAACGCCAACACCTGGTCGCCCCAATAACGCTCGGTGCCGAACCACGGAAAGCTGTGCGGGAACGCCGGGTCATCCCAACGCCGCGCCAGCCAGGCGCTGTAGTGCATCAGGCGCAGGGCGCGCAGCGGTTCGATCAGCGGCAGTTCACGCGGGTCGAAGTCGTGGAATTCGTTGTAGCCGTCCATCAGTTCCGACAGTTGGCCGAGGCATTCCTGACGGTCGCCGGCCAGCATCATCCAGATGTCCTGCACCGCTGGCCCCATACGGCAGTCGTCGAGGTCGACGATGTGGAACATCTCGTCGCGGCACATCATGTTGCCGGGGTGGCAGTCGCCGTGCATGCGGATGTTCTGGTGCGGCGTGGCGGCGTACACATCTTCCACGCGTTTGAGCAGGTCGCGGGCGACGGACTCGTAGGCGGGCAACAGGCTCTTGGGAATGAAGTTGCCTTCGAGCAGCGTACTCAGCGAATCATGGCCGAAGTTTTTTACTCCCAGCGCTTCACGGTGCTCGAACGGCTTGGTTGCGCCGACCGCATGAATCCGTCCGAGCAACTGGCCGAGGCGATACAGCTGATCGAGATTGCCCGGCTCCGGGGCACGGCCGCCGCGACGGGGAAACAGGGTGAAACGGAAACCGGCGTGTTCGTGCAGGGTCTGGCCGTTGTGGATAAGTGGCGCAACCACCGGGATCTCGACGTCGGCCAGTTCGAAGGTGAACTGGTGTTCTTCGAGGATGGCTTCGTTGGTCCAGCGCTGCGGACGGTAGAACTTGGCGATCAGCGGTTCGGAGTCTTCGATACCGACCTGATAGACACGGTTTTCGTAGCTGTTTAGCGCGAGGATGCGCGCATCGCTCAGGAACCCGATGCTTTCGACGGCATCGAGGACAAGGTCGGGAGTGAGGGTTTCAAACGGGTGGGCCATGCTGACTCCTGCGCGCAGCAGGCTGCTGCGTCCGGCCCGGCATGGTAGCGCAGATGGCAGCGGGGTAGTTGGTTGGTGTCTGATCGGTCCTTTCGCGAGCAAGCTCGCTCCCACAGTGGATTGCATTCCAAATGTGGGAGCGAGCTTGCTCGCGAAGGCGATGGATCAGGCGCCGACTATTCCGCCGTCCTCACGGGTAATCGCCATCACCGAAGACCGCGGCTTGCCATTCGGCAAATGCTCGGGGAAGGTCGAACCGCCGTTCTCGCCCGGATGCTGAATTCCGACAAACAAAGTCTTCTGATCCGGCGAGAAGCTGATCCCGGTCACTTCACAACCAATCGGCCCGACCATGAAGCGGCGAATCTCGCCGGTTGCCGGATCGGCGCAAAGCATCTGGTTGTTGCCCATCCCGGCGAAGTCCCCGGCGTTGCTCGAGTCGCCGTCGGTAAGAATCCACAAGCGCCCGGCCTTGTCGAAACCCAGGCCGTCGGGGCTGTTGAACATGTTCTGCGGGGTGATGTTGGAGGAGCCACCCTTCGGCGTCCCGGCATGCACGCCCGGGTTGCCGGCGACCACGAACAGGTCCCAGGCAAACGTCTTCGACGCGTGATCGTCGCGGTCGGTGCGCCAGCGCAGGATCTGCCCGTAGACGTTCTTCTCGCGCGGGTTCGGGCCGCCCACCGGCTGGCCGTCTTCGCCGCGTTTGGCGTTGTTGGTCAGGGTGCAATAGACCTGGCCGTCCTTCGGACTGACGACGATCCATTCCGGGCGGTCCATGCGCGTCGCGCCAACGACACTGGCAGCGAGGCGGGCGTGGATCAGCACTTCGGCCTGATCGGCGAAACCGCTGCTGGCGTCGATGCCGTTCTTGCCGTGGGTCAGTTCGATCCACTGGCCCTGGCCTTTCGGGTGATCGGGATTGCCGTCGCCGGCATCGAACTTTGCCACGTAGAGTGTGCCGTGGTCGAGGATGTCGCGGTTAGCCTTGGCGTTGCGGTGGTTGATGCGATCGCGGCTGACGAATTTGTAGATGAACTCGCCACGCTCGTCGTCGCCCATGTACACCACGGCGCGACCGTCGTCGGTCTCGGCCAGGGCGGCGTTTTCATGTTTGAAGCGGCCCAGCGCGGTGCGTTTGACCGGGGTCGATTGCGGGTCGAACGGGTCGATCTCGACCACCCAGCCGTGACGGTTGAGTTCGTTGGGGTTCTTCGCCATGTCGAAACGCGGGTCAAACGGGTGCCAGTTGATCTCGCGGCTGGCGGCCGACACGCCGTAGCGTTTCTGCGCCGGGTCGAACTGCTGCTGGGCGTTGCTGCTGCCGAAGCAGTCGGTGAAGTTCTCTTCGCAGGTCAGGTAGGTGCCCCACGGCGTCTTGCCGTTGGCGCAGTTCTGGAACGTGCCGAGGACTTTTTTGCCGTGCTTGTCGGCGGCGGTTTTCATCAGCTCGTGACCCGCGGCCGGGCCAGTGATGCGCAGCGGTGAATTACCGTGAATCCGGCGGTTGTAACGCGAGCCCTGGACGAACTGCCACTGGCCGTTCTTGCGCTGCACTTCGATCACCGACACACCTTCGCAGGCCAGCGCCTTGCGCACGTCTTCGGCCGATTGCGGCATGCCGCCGTGCGGGTAGAGGTAGCGGTAGTTGGTGTATTCGTTGTTGATTGCCATCAACGCGCGGTTTTTGTCGTCGGGGAAGGCGAACAGACTCATGCCGTCATTGTTGTCACCGAACTGCACTTCCTGTGCGGCAGCGGTGCCATTGCCGCTCGGGTCGAAGGCCGGCCCGTTCTTGTGCAGCGGCTGTCCCCAACTGATCAGCACCGAAGATTTGTAGCCCTTGGGCAGGCTGATAACGTCGGTGGTCGCGGCGGGAATGCTCTCGAAACCGAGCAGGCGACTGTTGCCGGCGCTGACGCTGGCTGCCATGACGCTGCGGCTCAGCAAGTTGCCGCCGAGGAACATCGCGGCACCGCACAAGGCCCCGGCGCTGATGAAACCGCGACGGCTGAGGCCGACCATTTTTTCCAGATCGGTGGATTGGTTTTCTTCTAATAGGCTCACATCAGGCTCCCTGCATGGTTTTGGCAGCAACCTTAATGGGGGGCGATGAAGCTTTTGTGGCAGAGGGTCCGTTACAGCGGCGTGCCGATCAAGACATTGGACGGCGAGAACTGCACCTGCACCGGTTGCTCGATACCCAGCCCGCATGTGCGAAGGTGCAGCGGCTCAGCCAGCGCGCAGAGGGTGTGGCCGTTGGGCAGGGTGATGCGCACTTCGCTGGGGCCGTCCTCGGCGTCGAGAATGGCTTCGAGGGTGCCGCTCAGAAGATTGTGTCCAGATGTTGCAGCTTGATCCGGCGCGAGCAATTCAAGCCAGCCGGCCTTGATCAGTGCTACCACCTCCGTGCCCGGTTGCAGTTCCAGGTGCACAGTGCTGTCGTGGGTGATCTGTGCGTTGATCCACAGGCCTTCGGCCAGTTCCAGGCGAACCAGGTCGTTGCGGCCCTGCGCCTCGATCGCCACGACTTTGCCGTGCAACTGGTTGCGGGCGCTGGTACGCAGCATCAGCCGACCGAGCAGATCGAGATCGCTGGCGTCTTCCGCCGCTTCCAGAACCTGTGCCTGCAAGGCTTGCAGTTTCTGGTAAAGGCGCAGCACGCGTTCGCCTTCACTGGACAGTTTCGCGCCGCCACCGCCCTTGCCACCGACGACGCGTTCGACCAGCGGTTTCTGCGCCAGGTTGTTCAGTTCATCAATGGCGTCCCACGCCGCTTTGTAACTCAGCCCGGCGCTTTTTGCGGCGCGGGTGATCGAACCCTGTTCGGCAATGTGTTGCAGCAGGGCGATGCGCTGCGGACGGCGGACGATGTGCTGGGACAACAGGGAAGGCATGGACATGAAAGGGCGCTTTTTTTGCTGTGGCGGTGAGGGGGGAAGTTGGTCGCTTGCAACGCCGGAGTCAAGTCGAGCCGAGAGCCCTTGTAGAAGTGAGCCTGCTCGCGATTGCGGTGGATCAGTCAGCATAAATGTTGGCAATGATGAAGCTATCGCGAGCAGGCTCACTCCTACAGGGATTGTGCTGGCTTCAGCTTCCGGGTTTCGGCGTGCGGGCCAGGCAATAGACATCGACCCGCGCAGCGCCTGCGTTGATCAGCAGACGCGCAAGCGTTTGAGCCGTCGCGCCAGTAGTCAGCACATCATCAACCAACGCCAAATGCCGGCCTTGTACCTGCGAATCTGGCACGAGTTCGAACGCATTGCGCAGATTACCTTTACGCGCCTTGGCGTCGAGACCCTGCTGGGCGTCGGTGTCCTTGATGCGGCGCAGAGCCGTTTCTTCACACGGCAGCCCCAGTGACTGACTCAACCAGCGCGCCAACATCGCAGCCTGGTTGAACCCGCGTTGACGCAGACGTTTGTTCGCCAGCGGCACTGGCAACAACACATCCGGACGCGGCAACCCCTCATCGAAACGATGTTGCAGGTATTGTCCGGCAACGTCGGCGAGCAGGTGACCAAACGGCCATTTCGCGTTGTGTTTAAAGCGCGTAATCAAACTGTCGACCGGGAAGCCATAGCGCCACGGCACCACCACCTGTTCGAACGCCGGAGGCTCTAGCAGGCACTCGCCACAGGTCAGGTCGGCGGCGGAGAGTGGCAGGGCGCAGCGCTGGCAATGGTCGCCGAGCCATGGCAGTTCGGTTTCGCAGGCCACGCAGAGGGGCGTTTTTTCGTCTGCAGGCTCATCGCACAGTAAGCAGGTCTGTACGTTTTTTAAACAGATGTAAACCTGTCCTTTGTATCGTGGTTGACAGCGCATGACTCTTCCTTAAATATGCCGAACATCCGTGTAGCGCCTGTGGGTATTCCGTTTCCCCGGTCGCGAGCCAAGCATAACCAAGGAACTACCCATGAGCGCGAGCACTACTGCCACCCTGCGTCACGACTGGTCTCTGGCCGAAGTCAAAGCCCTCTTCGTACAGCCATTCAACGACTTGCTGTTCCAGGCGCAGACCGTGCACCGCGCACACTTCAACGCCAACCGCGTGCAGGTTTCGACCCTGCTGTCGATCAAGACCGGCGCCTGCCCGGAAGACTGCAAGTACTGCCCACAGTCCGGTCACTACAACACCGGTCTGGAAAAAGAAAAGCTGATGGAAGTGCAGAAGGTTCTCGAAGAGGCCGCTCGCGCCAAAGCCATCGGCTCGACGCGCTTCTGCATGGGCGCGGCGTGGAAACACCCGTCGGCCAAAGACATGCCGTACGTGCTGAAGATGGTCGAAGGCGTGAAAGCCATGGGCCTGGAAACCTGCATGACCCTCGGTCGTCTCGATCAGGAGCAGACCGCAGCGCTGGCCAAGGCCGGCCTCGATTACTACAACCACAACCTCGATACCTCGCCTGAGTTCTACGGCAGCATCATCACCACCCGTACTTACAGCGAGCGCCTGCAGACCCTGGCCTACGTGCGTGAGTCGGGAATGAAGATCTGCTCCGGCGGTATTCTCGGCATGGGCGAGTCGCTGGACGACCGCGCCAATCTGCTGATCCAGTTGGCCAACCTGCCGGAGCATCCGGAATCGGTGCCGATCAACATGCTGGTGAAGGTCGCCGGCACGCCGCTGGAAAACGCCGACGATGTTGATCCGTTCGACTTCATCCGTATGCTCGCCGTAGCGCGCATCCTCATGCCGCAATCCCATGTGCGCCTGTCCGCCGGCCGCGAAGCGATGAACGAGCAGATGCAGGCCCTGGCGTTCTTCGCCGGCGCCAACTCGATTTTCTACGGCGACAAGTTGCTGACGACGGCCAACCCGCAGGCCGACAAGGACATGCAACTGTTCGCACGTCTGGGCATTCAACCGGAAGCGCGCGAAGAGCATTCCGATGAAGTGCACCAGGCGGCGATCGAACAGGCGCTGGTGGAGCAGAAGAGCAGCGAGCAGTTCTATAACGCCGCGGTCTGATTTTTTTGATGCGATACAAAACCCTGTGGAAGCTGGCGCGCCAGCGATAGCGGACTGAATGGCGACATCTATGTCGGATGTGCCGCCGCCATCGCTGGCGAGCCAGCTCCCACAGGCGCCGTGTCCATCGTGATTCATGTGATCTGACTGTCGAGGCCTGCATGTCTTTCGATCTCGCCGCACGCCTTGCTGCCCGTCGTGCCGAAAATCTCTATCGCCAGCGACCGCTGCTCGAGTCCCCGCAAGGGCCTGAAGTGGTGGTCGACGGCCAGCCGTTGCTGGCGTTCTGTAACAACGATTACCTGGGCCTGGCCAATCACCCGCAGGTGATCGAAGCCTGGCGTGCCGGCGCCGCGCGTTGGGGCGTGGGTGGCGGGGCGTCGCATCTGGTGATCGGCCATAGCGCCCCGCACCATGCCCTCGAAGAAGCACTCGCCGATCTCACCGGTCGCCCGCGTGCGCTGCTGTTCACCACCGGTTACATGGCCAACCTCGGCGCGGTCACGGCGCTGGTCGGGCAGGGTGATACGGTGCTGGAAGACCGCCTCAACCACGCCTCGTTGCTGGATGCGGGGCTGTTGTCCGGCGCGCGCTTCAATCGTTATCTGCACAACGATGCCGACAGCCTGGCCAAGCGTCTGGAGAAAGCCACCGGCAATACGCTGGTGGTTACCGATGGCGTGTTCAGCATGGACGGTGATATTGCCGACCTGCCCGCACTGGCCCGTGAAGCCAAAGCCAAAGGCGCGTGGTTGATGGTCGATGATGCCCACGGTTTCGGGCCGCTGGGCGCGAACGGCGGCGGCATCGTCGAGCATTTCGGTTTGAGCCAGGAGGATGTGCCGGTATTGGTCGGCACCCTCGGCAAAGCCTTCGGCACCGCCGGCGCCTTTGTCGCCGGCAGCGCGGAGCTGATCGAAAGCCTGATCCAGTTCGCCCGGCCCTACATTTACACCACCAGCCAGCCGCCCGCGCTGGCCTGCGCCACGCTGAAAAGTCTGGAGCTGCTGCGCACCGAGCATTGGCGCCGCGAGCATCTTCAAACGTTGATCCGCCAGTTCCGCCACGGTGCCGGGCAGATCGGCCTGCAACTGATGGACAGTTTTACCCCGATCCAGCCGATTCTGATCGGCGATGCCGGTCGCGCCGTGCGCCTGTCGCAGATGTTGCGCGAACGTGGACTGATGGTCACCGCCATTCGTCCACCGACCGTGCCTGCTGGCAGCGCTCGGCTGCGCGTCACCCTGACCGCCGCCCACAGCGAGGCGCAGGTGCAGCTATTGTTAGAAGGACTGGCGGATTGCTTTGCCCAATTGTCGTCGGAGCCAAGCCATGCGTAATCGCCTGATTCTGTTGCCCGGCTGGGGCCTCGGCGTTTCGCCGCTGGAACCTTTGGCGGCGGCGTTGCAGGGCCTCGATGAACATTTGCATGTCGAGATCGAACCGTTGCCAGAGCTGGACTCCAGTGACCCGCAAGACTGGCTCGACGAACTCGATGAGCGCATCGCGCAAGACGTCTGGCTCGGCGGTTGGTCGCTGGGCGGCATGCTTGCGTCCGAACTGGCGGCGCGCCGTGGCGAACGGTGCTGCGGGTTGCTGACGCTGGCGAGCAATCCATGCTTCGTTGTCCATGAGCAATGGTCGAGCGCAATGCCGGGCAAGACGTTCGATGCCTTTCTCGCCGGCTGTAATGCCGACCCGCGCACCACCCTCAAACGTTTCTCGCTGTTGTGTGCCCAAGGCGCGCAGGACTCGCGCGGTCTGTCCCGGTTGATGCTCGGTGGCGCGCCGCACACCGCTGTGCCTGCACTAATGGCCGGGCTGGAATTGCTCGCGCAACTGGACACCCGCGAAGCGTTGCAAAGCTTTCGCGGGCCGCAGTTTCATCTGTTTGCCGGTCTCGATGCATTGGTGCCGGCCGAGGCGGCGGGCGCATTGTTCGCCCTGCTGCCGGATATCGAAATTGGTCTGATCGAACAGGCCAGCCACGGATTTCTGCTGGAAGACCCGCACGGAGTAGCGGGTGCGATCCAGGCGTTTTTACATGAGTGCGCCGATGACTGATCTGTCTCTTGTGCTGCCGGGTGGCTTGCCTGACAAGCGCCAGGTTGCAGCCTCCTTTTCCCGTGCAGCGGCCAGTTACGACAGCGTCGCCGAGTTGCAACGGGATGTCGGTGCGCAGTTGCTGCGGCGCTTGCCGGTAAATTTTGTCCCATCGCGCTGGCTGGATGTGGGCTGTGGTACCGGGTATTTCACTCGCGCACTGGCCGAGCGCTTTGTCGCCGGTCACGGCGTGGCGCTGGACATTGCCGAGGGCATGCTCACTCACGCACGGCCGTTGGGTGGCGCTCAGCACTTCATTGCCGGTGATGCGGAGCGTCTGCCGCTGCACGATGAAACCTGCGATCTGATCTTCTCCAGCCTCGCCGTGCAGTGGTGTGCGGATTTTGAAGCAGTACTCGGCGAAGCGTTTCGCGTGCTCAAGCCCGGCGGGATTTTTGCGTTTGCTAGTCTTTGTGTCGGGACGCTGTTTGAGTTGCGCGACAGCTGGCGTCAGGTCGATGGCCTGGTGCACGTCAACCGCTTCCGCGAGTTCGCCCAATATGAGCAGTTGTGCGCAGCCAGTGGTTTGCGCACGGCGAGTCTGCAGACTCAGGCGCACGTGCTGCATTACCCGGATGTGCGCAGCCTGACCCATGAGCTCAAGGCGTTGGGTGCGCACAATCTGAATCCCGGCCGGCCGGGCGGTTTGACCGGGCGGGCGCGGATTCTCGGACTGGTCGAGGCTTACGAGCAGTACCGTCAGGCACAGGGATTGCCGGCGACCTATCAAGTGGTTTACGCCGTGTTGGAGAAACCCTTATGAGCGCAGCCTATTTCATCACCGGAACGGACACGGATGTGGGCAAGACCACCGTGGCTGCCGGGTTGCTGCATGCGGCGCGGTCAGCAGGGTTGAGTACGGCGGCGGGCAAACCGGTGGCGTCCGGCTGCGAGGTGACGCCGAAGGGGTTGCGTAATGCCGACGCCCTGGCGCTGCTCGCCGAGTGTTCGGTGCCGCTGAGTTATCAACAGGTCAATCCGGTCGCGTTCGAGCCGGCCATTGCTCCGCATCTGGCGGCGCGCGAGGCGGGCGTTGCGCTGACGGTGCAGTCGTTGCTGACGCCGATGCGCGCCATTCTGGCCATGAACGCCGACTTCACCTTGATCGAAGGTGCGGGCGGCTGGCGGGTGCCGTTGGCTGATCAGGACAATCTGTCCGATCTGGCGATTGCATTGAAGTTGCCGGTGATTCTGGTGGTCGGCGTGCGGTTGGGGTGCATCAGCCATGCGTTGCTGACGGCCGAGGCGATTGCCCGCGATGGTCTGCAACTGGCGGGGTGGGTGGCGAATATCATCGACCCGAAGACTTCCCGGCTGGAGGAGAACCTTGCCACGTTGGCCGAGCGGATTCCGGCGCCGTGCCTGGGGCGCGTGCCCAAGCTCAAGGCGTTGAGTGCCGAAGCAGTGGCGGAGCATTTGCAACTGGATCTGCTCGACTAGGCTTAGCCCATGAAGGCTGGCTATGAGCAGGCACTGTGCCATTAGTGTTTTTGACGGGTGTTTTTCTGGCGCGTCTGATTCAATGGCGCCTATTGATCCTTCCCAAGGATGAGCGCTTTCATGGAAATCTCCGGTAACACAGCTTTTTATGCAGGTTTGAGCTCGATTCAGACCGGGCAGAATCGTGTCGATCAGGCAGCCAGCCAGATCGCCAGCAGCACCATTGAGCGCTCGGTGACCAGCCAGTCGTCCGAAGTTCAGGTCGATCGCCTGCGTGGTGTCGATCGTGCGCAGCAGTCGGATCTGGCCAGCAATATGGTCGAGATGTCACAAGGCAAGATTCAGGCGGAGCTGGGCGTCAAAGTCGCCAAGGCTTCCGATGAAATGCTCGGTACGATCATCGATACGTTTGCCTGATTTTTTGCTGCATGCCTGAACAACGCCGCGCCTTGTCGCGGCGTTTTGCGTTGTAAGTCCTTCTTCCTCAACTAATCTTTTTTCAGTACCTGTGGCGCGTTGGCGTCCATGGCGGTTTGCTGTGTCTGGCGTTTGAAAGAAGGGAAGACGAACGGCAAAAGATCGACGCTTGACAAGATTTCGGCGTAAACGTATGTTTCAAACAACTGTTTGACCGTCACAACAAATCAACACGGTCGTTCATTCCCGGTTACATCAGCAGAGGTTTATCGCTATGCCTGACTACAAGGCCCCCTTGCGTGATATTCGCTTCGTTCGTGACGAACTGCTCGGCTACGAAGCGCACTATCAGAGCCTTCCGGCTTGCGCAGACGCAACTCCAGACATGGTTGACGCCATTCTCGAAGAAGGCGCCAAGTTTTGTGAGCAGGTACTGGCACCGCTGAACCGTGTGGGCGACCTCGAAGGTTGCACCTGGAGCGAGTCCGGCGTGAAAACCCCGACGGGCTTCAAAGAGGCGTACAAGCAATTCGTCGAAGGCGGCTGGCCAAGCCTGGCGCACGATGTCGAGCACGGTGGTCAAGGCCTGCCGGAGTCGCTGGGTCTGGCCGTCAGCGAAATGGTCGGTGAAGCCAACTGGTCGTGGGGCATGTACCCAGGCCTGTCGCACGGTGCGATGAACACCATCTCCGAGCACGGCACCCCTGAGCAGCAAGAAGCCTATCTGACCAAACTGGTTTCCGGCGAATGGACCGGCACCATGTGCCTGACCGAACCGCACTGCGGCACCGACCTGGGCATGCTGCGCACCAAGGCCGAACCTCAGGCCGACGGTTCCTACAAAGTTTCCGGCACCAAGATTTTCATCTCGGCCGGCGAACACGACATGGCCGACAACATCGTCCACATCGTGCTGGCTCGTCTGCCGGATGCACCGGCTGGCACCAAAGGTATTTCCCTGTTCATCGTTCCAAAGTTCCTGCCGAATGCCGATGGCACCCTCGGTGCGCGTAACGCCGTGAGCTGCGGTTCGCTGGAACACAAGATGGGCATCCACGGCAACGCCACTTGCGTGATGAACTTCGACGGCGCCACCGGTTTCCTGATCGGCCCGGCGAACAAAGGCCTGAACTGCATGTTCACCTTTATGAACACCGCACGTCTGGGGACCGCGCTGCAAGGTCTGGCCCACGCCGAAATCGGCTTCCAGGGTGGTCTGAAATACGCTCGCGATCGTTTGCAAATGCGCTCCCTGACTGGCCCGAAAGCGCCGGACAAAGCTGCCGACCCGATCATCGTGCACCCTGACGTACGTCGCATGCTGTTGACCATGAAGGCATTCGCCGAAGGCAACCGCGCGATGGTGTACTTCACCGCCAAACAGGTCGACATCGTCAAATACGGCGTCGATGAAGAAGAGAAGAAGAAGGCCGATGCGCTGCTGGCGTTCATGACGCCAATCGCCAAGGCGTTCATGACCGAAGTCGGTTTCGAAGCAGCCAACCACGGCGTGCAGATCTACGGCGGTCACGGTTTCATCGCCGAGTGGGGCATGGAGCAGAACGTTCGCGACAGCCGCATTTCGATGCTGTACGAAGGCACCACCGGTATCCAGGCACTCGACCTGCTGGGCCGTAAAGTGCTGATGACCCAAGGCGAGGCTCTGAAAGGCTTCACCAAGATCGTCCACAAGTTCTGCCAGAACAACGAAGGCAACGAAGCCGTTAAAGAATTCGTTGCACCGCTGGCTGCACTGAACAAAGAGTGGGGCGAGCTGACCATGAAGGTCGGTATGGCCGCCATGAAAGATCGCGAAGAAGTCGGCGCGGCCTCCGTGGACTACCTGATGTACTCCGGTTACGCCTGCCTGGCCTACTTCTGGGCCGACATGGCGCGTCTGGCAGCCGAGAAGCTGGCAGAAGGCACTGGCGACGCAGCGTTCTACACCGCCAAGCTGCAAACCGCGCGCTTCTACTTCCAGCGCATCCTGCCACGTACCCGTACTCACGTGGCCACCATGCTGTCGGGCGCCAACAACCTGATGGACATGAAAGAAGAAGACTTCGCACTGGGCTACTAAGCCTTAACGCGGTCGCTTGAAAAACCGCTGCTCCTTTAGGGGCAGCGGTTTTTTTTTGCGCTCCTGCCACAAGGCGAAATCGGTGACGAAAATGCCGTGACCCAACGGCCAGCCAGCCCGAAAGTCACCACCCGCCAAGCTTCGGACGCGTTGTTCTCGCTCAAGCCCTATGGCGCCGAAGGACGCAGCCCGGCGGAGGGGCCGCTACTGCCGTTCTACAACGATCTTTGAGGAGTAATTCCAGGCCTGGCCATCAGTCATGATGGCCATCGGCTCGCTGGAGGCAAAAAACTTGGCAAATCGCTCAGATAGTCAGGTTTTCTGCCGTTAAAGAGACTGCATGTGATCTGGATCACAATGCGTGTGCTTAACTGGCCACATTGCAGGCACAATGCCATCTCTTTGATATGACGGGTCGGAGCTTTACCCTTGCCGCGTTCTTCCGCTGTACGTTTCAGTCATTTCCTGCCATCACTGCTGTTGTTACTTGCGGGGTTGGCGGCTGCGTACGTCAAAGACCTCAACGTGTTCTTCACTTCCCTGTTCAACGTGTTGCCGACGTTGGTGCTGTTGCTGGGCGGCGCGTATTGCGCGGTTTACCGCCGTCAGCGCGAACTGTTTCTGATGCTCACGGTGTACATCGCCTACTTTCTGCTCGACACCCAGACCGACTATTACCGCGACAACGGCAAGGTGCGCGACGACGCCGCCGTGGTGTTCCACCTGGTCTGCCTGCTGCTGCCCTTGCTGTTCGGTCTGTTTGCGGCGTGGCAAGAACGCACCCACCTGTTTCAGGACATGGTCGCGCGGTTCGCGGTGTTGCTCGCTTTTGGCAGTGTCGCCCTCGGTCTTGAGCAGAGTTATCCACAGGCGCTGCTGATGTGGCTCTCGGAGATCCGCTGGCCAGCGCTGCACGGCGCGTGGATGAGCCTGATCCAGATGTCCTATCCGGTATTCCTCTCGGCATTCCTGCTGTTGGCCTGGCAATACTGGCGTAACCCGCGTCCGCTGCATGCGGCGCAACTGGTCGGCTTGCTCGGTGTGTTCTGGATGCTGCCGAAAACCTTCATCCTGCCGTTCACCCTGAACATCATGTGCAGCCAGGTGATGCTGATGATTGCTGCCGCCGTGGCGCACGAAGCCTATCAAATGGCCTTCCGCGATGAGCTCACCGGTCTGCCGGGTCGGCGCGCACTCAACGAACGTATGCAACGCCTCGGCCGTAACTATGTGCTGGCGATGAGCGACGTCGATCACTTCAAGAAATTCAACGACACCCACGGCCACGATGTCGGTGACCAGGTGTTGCGTCTGGTCGCCAGCAAGCTGTCGAAAATCAGCGGTGGCGGTAGGGCATATCGCTATGGTGGTGAGGAATTTGCCCTGGTGTTCGCAGGCAAAACCCTCGAGGAATGCATGCCGCACCTGGAAGTTATCCGCGAGTCGATTGCGTCCTACAACATTCAACTGCGCAATCAGGAAAACCGTCCGCAGGATGACCAGCAAGGTCGCCAGCGCCGCAGTGGCGCCGGTGCGTCCAGTGTTTCGGTGACGGTCAGCATTGGCGTCGCCGAACGCGTCGAGCAGCGCACGCCGGAAGAAGTGCTCAAATCCGCCGACCAGGCGCTGTACAGCGCCAAAGGTGCGGGGCGTAACTGCGTGATGGCGTTCGGGCAGAACCGCCGTGGCGCGGTGCGTATGGACAACGCTGCAGGTTGAGTGATGACCGCGCATTCAGCGCCTGGACAGTGATTGTGGGGCGTAGTGGCCAGCAGTAGGTTGAAACCATCTGCTGACGGAGAAGCCACCATGCCCGAGTACAAAGCTCCCCTGCGCGACATGCGCTTTCTGATCGACCACGTCTTCGATTTCCACACCCAATACGCCGCGCTCGGCGCCCACGACGCCAGCCCGGACATGATCAACGCGATCCTCGAAGAAGGCGCGAAGTTCTGCGAGAACGTTCTGGCGCCACTCAATCGCAGCGGCGACGAAGAGGGCTGCCACTTCGACAGCGGCGTGGTGACAACGCCTGCAGGTTTCAAAGACGCGTTCGCGCAATACGTCGAGGGCGGCTGGCACGGTCTGGCGGCAGATCCGGCTTACGGTGGCCAGGGCCTGCCGAGTTCGCTGGGGCTGGTGATCAGCGAAATGGTCGGCTCCAGCAATACGTCCTGGGGCATGTACCCGGGCCTGACTCATGGCGCGATGTCGGCCATCCACGCCCACGGCACCGCCGAACAGAAAGACACGTACCTGAGCAAGCTCACCGCCGGCCAGTGGACCGGCACCATGTGCCTGACCGAAGCGCATTGCGGCACCGACCTGGGCATCATCAAGACCCGCGCCGTGCCCCAGGCCGATGGCAGTTATGCAGTTACCGGCAGCAAGATTTTCATCTCTGCCGGCGAACACGACATGAGTGACAACATCATCCATCTGGTGTTGGCCAAACTGCCGGATGCGCCCGCCGGGACCAAGGGCATTTCGCTGTTTATCGTGCCCAAGTTTCTGCCGGACGCAGCGGGCGAAGCGGGCGAGCGCAACGGCGTTTCCTGCGGTTCGATCGAACACAAGATGGGCATCAAGGCCTCGGCCACGTGCGTGCTGAACTTCGACGGCGCCAAGGGCTTTCTGATCGGCGAGCCGAACAAGGGCCTCAACTGCATGTTCACCATGATGAACCATGCACGCCTCGGCACCGGGATGCAGGGCTTGTGCCTGGGCGAGGCGAGTTTCCAGGGCGCGGTCAAATACGCCAACGACCGCTTGCAGATGCGCGCCCTGACCGGCGCCAAGGCCCCGGACAAACCGGCCGACCCGATCATTGTTCATCCAGACGTGCGGCGCATGCTGTTGACCATGAAAGCCTTCAACGAGGGCAATCGTGCGCTGACCTATTTCACCGCGCAGCTGCTCGATGTCGCGCACCTGGGCAGCGACGCCGAGGCGCGGCAGGAGGCCGAAGACCTGTTGGCGTTCCTCACACCGATCTGCAAGGCGTTCATGACCGACACCGGGCTGGAAGTGACCAACCACGGCATGCAGGTGTTCGGCGGTCATGGCTTCATTCGTGAATGGGGCATGGAGCAGTTGGTTCGCGATTGCCGGATTGCGCCGATCTATGAAGGCACCAACGGCATTCAGGCGCTGGATCTGCTCGGTCGCAAGGTGCTGGGCAGTCAGGGCAAGTTGTTGCGCGGCTTCACCAGAATCGTCCACAAGTTCTGCGCGGCCAACGCGGGGCATCCTCAGTTGGGCAGCTTTGTCGCGCAGCTCAATGAACTCAACCAGCAGTGGGGCGAGCTGACCATGCAGGTCGGTATGGCGGCGATGAAAAACCCGGACGAAGTCGGCGCCGCATCGGTGGATTACCTGATGTACAGCGGTTACATCATTCTGGGTTATCTGTGGTTGCGCATGGCGCTGGTGGCGCAGGCGCAGTTGGAGGCGGGTGAGGGGGACGGGGATTTCTGTCGAGGTAAATTGGCGACCAGCGAGTTCTATTTCAAGCGCTTGTTGCCGCGCACGGCTGCGCATCGGGCGGCGATCGAAGCGGGGAGTGAGTGTTTGATGAAGCTGCCGGCGGCGTTGTTTGCACTCTGATACCACTTTCTGTGGCGAGGGCGCTTGCTCCCGCTTGAGTGCGCAGTGCTCACCGATCGGGGGGCGGCTTCGCACTCTAGCGGGAGCAAGCGCCCTCGCCACAGTTTTTTGCGTTCTTTGAATGTCGGCTCAAGCTGGTGACTAAAAATAACAAAACAGTCACCGGTTGACCCTATGTGTCGCAAAAGTTGTTGGGGTACACTCCAGCTCAACGAAAACATCATTCCACGAATCACCTGTTTAGATCTTGCGAGGTTTGCCATGGCTGACTACAAAGCGCCGCTGCGCGATATGCGCTTCGTCCTCAATGAAGTGTTCGAGGTCTCGAAACTGTGGGCCGAACTGCCGGCACTGGCCGAGACCGTCGACGCCGAAACTGTTGAAGCCATCCTCGAAGAAGCCGGCAAGGTCACCAGCAAAAGCATCGCCCCTCTGAGCCGTGCCGCCGACGAAGAAGGCTGCCACTGGGCGGACGGCGCTGTCACCACCCCGGCCGGTTTCCCACAGGCTTATCAGACTTATGCCGAAGGCGGTTGGGTTGGTGTGGGTGGCGATCCGGCCTACGGCGGCATGGGTATGCCCAAAGCCGTGTCGGCCCAGGTCGAAGAAATGGTCAACTCCGCCAGTCTGTCCTTCGGTCTGTACCCGATGCTGACGGCCGGCGCCTGCCTGTCGATCAACGCCCACGCCAGCGAAGAGCTGAAAGCGGCGTACCTGCCGAACATGTACGCCGGCGTCTGGGCCGGTTCCATGTGCCTGACCGAGCCGCACGCCGGCACCGACCTGGGCATCATCCGCACCAAGGCCGAACCTCAGGCCGACGGTTCCTACAAGGTCAGCGGCACCAAGATTTTCATCACCGGCGGTGAGCACGACCTGACCGAAAACATTATTCACCTGGTGCTGGCCAAGTTGCCGGACGCCCCGGCCGGCCCGAAAGGCATTTCGCTGTTCCTGGTGCCAAAGTTCATGGTCAATGCCGATGGCAGCCTCGGCGCTCGCAACCCGGCGAACTGCGGTTCGATCGAACACAAGATGGGCATCCAGGCCTCCGCGACCTGCGTGATGAACTTCGATGAAGCTGTCGGTTATCTGGTCGGCGAGCCGAACAAAGGTCTGGCGGCGATGTTCACCATGATGAACTACGAGCGTCTGGGCGTCGGCATCCAGGGCCTGGCCACTGGCGAGCGCTCGTACCAGAACGCCATTGAATATGCCCGCGATCGGCTGCAAAGCCGTTCACCGACCGGCGCGCAGAATAAGGACAAGGTCGCCGACCCGATCATCGTCCACCCGGACGTGCGTCGCATGCTGCTGACCATGAAGGCGTCCAACGAGGGCGGCCGTGCGTTCTCCACCTACGTGGCGATGCAACTCGACACTGCCAAGTTCAGCGAGGACGCGACGACGCGTAAGCGCGCTGAAGATCTGGTGGCGCTGCTGACGCCGGTGGCCAAGGCGTTCCTGACCGACCTGGGCCTGGAAACCACTGTCCACGGCCAGCAGATTTTCGGCGGCCACGGCTATATCCGCGAGTGGGGCCAGGAACAACTGGTGCGTGACGTGCGCATCACCCAGATCTACGAAGGCACCAACGGCATTCAGGCGCTGGACCTGGTCGGGCGCAAGATCGTGGGTAGCGGCGGGGCGTTCTACAAGCTGTTCGCTGACGAGATCCGTCATTTCACCGCGACTGCCAGCGCTGACCTGGGCGAATTCACCAAGCCGCTGAACGACGCCGTCGATACCCTCGACGAGTTGACCGCATGGCTGCTGGATCGGGCGAAAACCAATCCGAACGAAATCGGCGCGGCTTCGGTCGAATATTTGCAAGCGTTCGGTTACACGGCTTATGCCTACATGTGGGCACTGATGGCCAAGGCCGCGCTGGGTAAGGAAGCGCAGGATGATTTCTATGCCAGCAAACTAGGTACCGCGCGTTTCTATTTCGCCCGTCTGCTGCCACGCATTCACTCGTTGAGCGCGTCGGTGAAGGCCGGTAGCGAGTCGCTGTTCCTGCTGGATGCGGCGCAGTTCTGATGCGATGACGTCATGTAAGCATTCTCTTACATGACGTGCTGCTGTTCTCCCATAGGCGTAGATTGGATCCAGAGCTAATCTACATTTCATGGACGTCGCGCAGGAAGCGCAAAGCAACAACACGGACACGTAGGATTCTGCCAGGGTGGCGGAGTGAAATGGATGTCAGGGAAACAGTCTGCAAAGCCCCGCTTCGGCGGGGTTTTCTTTTGCCTGTAGAAAAGTGTTCAGGCGATCGGATCCAGCGGTGACTTCACTTCACGCTCCATCACTTCCTCAAGCAATGTCCGCAGCAGCGCCAGTGACGCCTGCTGGCGTTGTACGTCGCGACACACCAGCCCAACCTTCAGCGGCACCCGTGGTTCGCTCAGCGGTTTCCACAGCAGTTCCTGGTCGTCGTACTCCTTCTGCGAACGCCCGGGCAGCACCGTCGCCAATTTGGTGTGCGGCAGACTGTCGAGAATCCCCACCATATTGTTCAGTTCAGCCTGTACCTGCGGGCGACGGCCAAGGCTGGTCAGCTGCGCTTGCCAGATCTGACGTATCTGAAACTCTTCGCCAAGCAGCAGCATCGGTAACTCTGCGGCTTGTCGTATCGAGACTTTCTTGAATTCACGCAGCGGGTGATCCGCAGGGATTACAAGCGTCAGTTCATCTTCGTACAGCATCACGCCATGCAACCCTGGCTGACGTGGTGGCAAATAGCTGATGCCGATATCCAGCGAACCGTTCAGCAGACGCCGTTCAATCTCCATCCCGCTCAATTCATAAATCTGCACCACCAGATGCGGTTGCGCCTTGCGCACGCGCTCCAGCATTTGCGGCACCAGGCTGGTGTGCACGGTTTGCAGCACGCCAATTGCCAGGGTGCGCAATGCCTGTCCCTTGAAGTTGCCCAACGCCTCGCGCGCCCGTTGCAGACCATCGAGCAAGGGCAGGGCGTGGTTGTACAAGGTATGTGCAGCCAGAGTCGGTAGCAGGCGTTTGCTGCTGCGTTCGAACAGCGTGACGTCGAGGTTTTGTTCAAGCTGGCGAATCTGTTGCGACAACGCCGGCTGCGAGATCGACAGCCGTTCAGCGGCGCGGCCGACATGGCCTTCTTCGTAGACCGCGACGAAATAACGCAGTTGTTTGAAATCCATAAGTAATTCTTATCGAAAATGCTGGGAAATCGAAATGGCCCGCAGGCCTCGGCGAGCTTAGTCTAACCGCATTCACAAGGCTTACAGGGCCAGAAAGCGCGATGAATAGCGTTTGCTTCGACAGTGTTTGCATAGGCAGTTCAAAACACCTCAAACGAGGTGTTTTTCAATGAATCTGTTCAGTTTGCGGCGCCAGGCGCCGAGTCTCGACGACCTCGCCTTTGCGGCCGATTCTGCTGAAATCAACGAAAATCTGAGCACCGAGCGGCTGATGCCCAGTGTCGAGCGACCGCAACAGGTGTTCGTTCGCGGTCAGGGTTCCTGGCTGTGGGACAGTAATGATCGCGCTTATCTCGACTTCTCTCAGGCCGGTGGCGCCAACAGTCTTGGGCACAGTCCGTCGGCACTGGTCAAAGCCATTGCCAGTCAGGCTCAGGCACTGATCAACCCCGGTTTCAATCTGCACAATCGCGGCATGCTCAGCCTCACCGAGCGCCTGTGCGCAAGTACTTCCAGCGATCAGGCCTACCTGCTCAACAGTGGCAGCGAAGCCTGTGAAGCGGCGATCAAACTGGCACGCAAGTGGGGGCAACTGCATCGTGGTGGCGCTTCGCGGATCATCGTGGCGCAGCAGGGGTGTCACGGTCGTAGTCTGGCGACGATCTCGGCATCGGACAGTTGTAACCTGCACAACCGTTTCGCGCCATTGCTGCCCGGTTTCGATCCGGTGCCGTTTAACGATTTACCGGCGCTGCATGCGGCAGTCGATGCGCAGACCGTGGCGATCATGCTCGAGCCGATCCAGAGCGATGCCGGGGTGATTCCAGCCACCGGGCATTACCTTAAGGGCGTTGAGCGTCTGTGCCGCGAGCTGGGAATTTTGCTGATTCTCGACGAAGTGCAGACCGGCATGGGGCGCTGCGGCAGCTTGCTTGCCGAACAGTCCTATGGCGTACGCGCCGATATCGTCGTGCTCGGCAAAGGCCTTGGCGGCGGTGTGCCCCTGGCGGCGCTGCTGGCGCGAGGCAAGGCGTGTTGTTTTGACGCGGGTGAACTGGGCGGCACGCATCACGGCAATGCGCTGATGACAGCGGCTGGCCTGGTGGTGCTCGACAGCGTGTACGACCGCAGCTTCCTGCAGCAGGTCAACGATAATGGCCAGCATCTGCGCGAAGGCCTCGCACGATTGGCACACCGCTACGACCACGGCGAACTGCGCGGCCAAGGCCTGTTCTACGGACTGACCCTGTCGGGCGATTCCGCCGAGGCCGTGGTCCATGCCGCGCTGCATGAGGGCCTGCTGCTCAACGCCCCGCAAGCCAACTGTCTGCGCTTCACCCCGGCGCTCACAGTGAGTAAAACCAATATCGACGAAATGCTCCTGCGCCTGGGCCGCGCATTCTCGCGAGTGCGCACCGCGCAACTGCAATGTCGCAAAGGGATTGCCGTCTGAGCTGAAGTTTCCTACCCGATTTCCAGAACCGTCTCGCGGTATAACGCACGCCCTACGCCTGATTCTTTTGGCGTGGGGCGTTTTTTTGTGGCCGGGTTTTGCAGATAGCGTTGAGTGCTTGAGCGTTCGTCCTGCGAATGGTTTTTTAGAAAGCCCCAGCAGGGCCAGCCGGTATTCGCTCGCTACTTGAACACTAGCGCGTCGACAGTCAAGCAATGGGAGTCGGGAGACAAACACCCCAGCGGCATGGCGCTGAAGTTACTGAGCATCGTGCAGAAGCAGGGACTGCAAATTCTTAGCTGAGCTATCAGTTTGATACCGATACCGTGATTAGCACTGAACCCTGACGAGCGGCAAAGGTCGATTAGCTTGTATGGCTCATGTGAGCCAACCCCCATTCAGGAGCTGACCCATGGACTTCATTCGCATCATCATCGCCATTCTGTTGCCGCCACTGGGTGTGTTTCTGCAGGTCGGGTTCGGCGGGGCGTTCTGGTTGAACATTCTGCTGACGCTGTGTGGCTACATTCCGGGGATCGTGCATGCGGTGTACATCATCGCCAAGCGCTGAGTTCAGCGGTGCCAGATAGATAGCTATCGCGGGCAAGCCTGCTCCCCCAGTGTTTTAGGTTGGTCACAAGTTTTGTGTAAACCAGCGAAACTGTGGGAGCGAGCTTGCCCGCGATTGGGTCGACGCTATTTTTAAACAGGCGTGGTGCTCAGTCAGCCAGCCCCATCACCCGCCGATAAAACTTCCACTCCTGTTCCAGCGCATGCGCCTGATTGGCGGCGCGGCGGAAGCCGTGGCGTTCTTCGGGGTAATAATGCGCCTCGACCGGGATGCCGTTCTGTTCCAGTGCCGTGACCATGTCGCGGGTCTGTTGCGGAACAACCACGGCGTCCAGTTCTCCCTGAAAGAAAATCACCGGCACACGAATGTTGCTCGCGTGCAGCAAGGGTGTGCGGGCAGCGTAGCGTTCGGCGTCCTGCTCGGGATCGCCGATCAGCCAGTCCAGATAATCACCTTCGAACTTGTGGGTCGCCCGGGCGAGTGCCACCGGGTCGCTGACGCCATAGAGGCTGGCGCCAGCGCGGAACACCTGCTGAAACGCCAGCGCACACAACGTGGTGTAGCCACCGGCGCTGCCTCCGCGGATAAATGCGCGCTCGCCGTCGATCAAACCTTGTCTGGCCAGATACGCCACCACCGCGCAGGCATCCTCGACATCCACCTCACCCCAACTCAGATGCAACGCCTGACGGTATTCGCGGCCATAGCCGCTGCTGCCGCGATAGTTGAGATCGGCAACGGCGAAGCCGCGTTGCGTCCAGTACTGAATGCGCGGGTCGAGCATCGGGTAGCAGGCCGAGGTCGGTCCGCCGTGGATGAACACCACCAGCGCTGGTTTTGTCTCGCTGCTCATGGCCGGATAAAAGAACCCGTGGGCTTCGCCGGAACCGCTTGGGTAGCGCAGGGTTTGCGGACGGCTGATGCGTTCTGCAGGCAAAGGCGCCACGCCGCCGGCCAACACGTTCACTTTGCGCGTCGCCCGATCAATGGCGATGACCGCCGAAGGACTGATCGGCGAGGCGGCAATGCAGTAGATAAATTGTGCGTCTAAAGCGAGATGACGGAAGCGGCTGTAGTCGCCAGTGAAGTCGTCGTCGCCAAGGGTCAGGCGACCAAAACCACCTTCGCTCCAGCTCGCCAAAAACGAACGCTCGACAGGGCGCCAGGTGCAGCCGCCCAGTTGCCACGGCGCGGGTGCATGATCGGCCGGCGCAGCGGGCAATGATCTCAAGCCGTCGGCAGTTTCTACCCACGGTTGCCAGAATCCAGCACGATCGGTCAGGCAATACAGGCGTCCTTCGGCATCGAAGCGCGGTTGTTGAATGGACTCTTCAATCTCGGCGCCGGCAATGCATTGCGGTGCTCCGAATGTGCCATCGGTCAAACGCTCAGCCACCTTCAACCGCGTCGACGTCCAAGGCTGATGCGGGCGGCTCCACTCGATCCAGGCCAGGCGCTGGCCATCCGCACTGATGATCGGCGCCGCATAAAAATCCGCGCCCTCAGCCAGCACATGCCGCGTGCCGTCAGCCAGATCAATCGCTACCAGCCGATGTTGATCACGCCACTCTTCAACCGCCAGAACCTGGCCAAAAGCAAAATGCAGATCGCCATAACGACACTCGCCTGACGTCAGCGCCTCAGGCGCGCCATCCAGGGTCTGTCGATACAACTGCTGGTCCGCCTCATTGACGAAAACCACCCCGTCCAGTGTCAGACAAAACGCGCCACCGCCATATTCGTACACCCGACTGCGCACGCTGAAGCCATCCGGCGTCAGACATTTCGCCACGCCATCGTGCCGCTGCCAGATCCGGCACGCGGCGTCCTGCGGGCGATATTCATTCCAGAACAAACCGTGGACGCCGAGTTGCAGTTCGGCGAAGTCCATTCCGGCGGCGACGGCCTGGGCGGCGCTGAAAGGCTCAGCCCTTGGCGATGAGGCGTGAGTTTCGTTCATTGCGAAAGGCCAGTTGTTCGATGGTCTGAGTGGCGGTCTCGGCTTCTTCGCGGGCCTTGAGGATCACGCCGTGATGTTCGGATTTGCTGCACACCGGGTCGGCGTTGCTTGCGTCACCCGTGAGCATGAATGCCTGACAGCGGCAGCCGCCGAAGTCCTGTTCCTTCTCGTCGCAGGAGCGGCACGGCTCGGGCATCCAGTCATAACCGCGAAAGCGATTGAAGCCGAACGAGTCGTACCAGATGTGCTGCATGCTGTGATCGCGCACGTTGGGAAATTGCACCGGCAGCTGTCGGGCGCCATGACAAGGCAGGGCGGTGCCGTCCGGGGTGACTGTCAGAAAGAGGCTGCCCCAGCCGTTCATGCAGGCTTTCGGGCGTTCTTCGTAGTAGTCCGGGGTCACGAATATCAGTTTGCACGGATGCCCTTCGGCCTCCAGTTTCGCCCGATATTCGTTGGTGATGCGTTCGGCGCGCACCAGTTGTTCCTTGGTTGGCAATAGGCCGACACGGTTGAGCTGCGCCCAGCCGTAGAACTGGCAGGTGGCGAGTTCGACAAAGTCGGCCTCGAGCGCGATGCACAGCTCGATGATGCGGTCGATCTTGTCGATGTTGTGCCGATGGGTGACGAAGTTCAGCACCATCGGATAGCCGTGGGCCTTCACCGCACGGGCCATTTCCAGCTTCTGCGCGAAGGCTTTTTTCGAGCCGGCGAGCAGGTTGTTCACTTGCTCGTCACTGGCCTGGAAGCTGATCTGGATGTGATCGAGACCGGCCTTCTTGAAATCGCTGATTTTTTGCTCGGTCAGGCCGATGCCGGAGGTGATCAGATTGGTATAGAAACCCAACTGCCGCGCTTCACGAATCAGCTCGGCCAGGTCCTGGCGCACCAGTGGCTCGCCACCGGAAAAGCCCAGTTGCGCCGCGCCCATCTCCCGCGCCTCGCGGAACACCTTGATCCACTGCTCGGTGCTCAGCTCTTTGCCCTGCTCGGCGAAATCCAGCGGATTGGAGCAGTACGGGCATTGCAGCGGGCAGCGGTAGGTCAGCTCGGCGAGCAGCCACAGCGGCAGGCCGACCTCCGGCTTGGGCGGCAGATCAGTCAAGGGTGATCCAGTGCTGTGCACGGGCAACCTCCATGAATTGCTCGATGTCGTCACCGAGCTCAGGCACGCCGGGGAACTGCTCATCGAGTGTGGCGATGATCGCTGCGACATCGCGTTCACCGTCGATCAAACCACCGATCAGCGCGGCGCTGTCGTTGAGTTTGATCATGCCTTCGGGGTAGAGCAGCACGTGGCCTTTTTGCGCCGGTTCGTACTGGAAACGGTAGCCGGGACGCCAGGTCGGGGTCTTGCTGCGATCGAAACTCATAAGGTGATTCCTTTGTGCCAGACCCGTTGCTCGGTGACGCTGTGATACGGCGGGCGGTTCAGTTCGTAAGCCATGCTCATGGCATCGAGCATGCTCCAAAGAATGTCCAGTTTGAACTGGAGAATTTCCAGCATGCGCTCCTGGCCTTCGCGGGTCTTGTAGTGCTCGAGCGTGATCGCCAGACCGTGCTCGACATCGCGCCGCGCCTGACCGAGGCGGGTGCGGAAATATTCGTAACCGGCCGGGTCGATCCACGGGTAATGCTGCGGCCAGCTGTCGAGGCGCGACTGGTGGATCTGCGGCGCGAACAGTTCGGTCAGCGAGCTGCTGGCGGCTTCCTGCCAACTGGCGCGGCGGGCGAAGTTGACGTAGGCGTCGACCGCGAAACGCACACCGGGCAGCACCAGTTCCTGGGAGCGCAGTTGATCGGGGTCGAGGCCGACCGCCTGACCAAGGCGCAGCCACGCTTCGATACCGCCGTCTTCGCCGGGGGCGCCGTCGTGGTCGAGCAGGCGTTGAATCCACTCGCGGCGGATCTCGCGATCCGGGCAATTGGCGAGGATCGCCGCGTCTTTCAGGGGGATGTTCACCTGATAGTAGAAGCGGTTGGCGACCCAGCCCTGAATCTGTTCGCGGGTGGCGCGGCCTTCATACATCGCCACGTGGTACGGGTGGTAGATGTGGTAATAGGCGCCTTTGGCGCGCAGGGCCGCTTCGAATTCGCTGGGGGACATAGGAGTGTCAGTCATATCTGTTCTCCGGGAACAAGCATTGGGATCTCAGGCGTCTGGTCTTCAGTCATCGCTGGCAAGCCAGCTCCCACAGGGTTTTGCGGTGTTCACAACACCGGTGGGAGCTGGCTTGCCAGCGTTGGGGCCATCAGTTACAGCACAATACTCATGCCATCGAACGCCACTTCAACATTACGCCGCGCCAACTCCGCACGCTCCGCCGAATCCTCATCGAGAATCGGGTTGGTGTTGTTGATGTGGATAAGCACCTTGCGCTGCTCGGGCAACTGCTCCAGCACTTCGAGCATGCCGCCGGCGCCGTTCTGTGCCAGGTGGCCCATCTCGCGACCGGTGCGGGTGCCGACGCCACGGCGCTGCATTTCATCGTCGTCCCACAGCGTGCCATCCACCAGCAGGCAATCGCTGCCAGCCATGATTTCCAGCAGCGGCGCATCAACCTTGCCCAGGCCCGGGGCGTAGAACAGTTTGCCGCCGGTATTCAGGTCTTCGACGATCAGGCCAATGTTGTCGCCCGGGTGCGGGTCGAAGCGGTGCGGCGAGTACGGCGGCGCAGCGCTGCGCAACGGCAGCGGGGTGAAGCGCAGGTTCGGGCACGCGGCGACGGTGAAGCTCTGGTCGAGTTCGATGCGGTTCCAGTTCAACCCGCCGTTCCAGTGGGTGAGCATCTTGAACAGCGGGAAACCGGTGCTCAAGTCTTCGTGAACCATGTCTGTACACCAGACCTGATGCGGGCAGCCTTCGCGCAGGCTGAGCAGACCGGTGGTGTGGTCGATCTGGCTGTCCATCAGGATGATTGCGCTGATGCCGGTGTCACGCAGGGCGCGGCCCGGTTGCATCGGGGCGAAGCTTTGCAGTTGTGCGCGGATGTCCGGCGAGGCGTTGCACAGCACCCAGTTCACGCCATCATCGGAAATCGCAATGGACGATTGGGTGCGGGCCTTGGCGTTCAGGCTGCCGTCGCGAAAGCCTGCGCAGTTGACGCAGTTGCAGTTCCACTGCGGAAAACCGCCACCGGCGGCCGAACCCAGAATCTGGACGAACATGAACGCTCCCATCTTTCAACGCTGAAAATAAAACGCCCCGGCGAGCCGAGGCGTTGCACTGCAAGTCTGCGTAGGCAGAACTCAGCGGCTGGCGAAGTACATGGTGACTTCGAAGCCGATACGCAGGTCGGTGTAAGCCGGTTTTGTCCAGGACATGGGTGTCTCCTTCAGGGTGGGTGGGATAGCGCTGTCCATAGTTATAGTCCACGGCAGCGCAGGGATGTTCCAAATAGTTAGGCTGCTATGTTACTCAAAATTTCCAGGTGATTGCCCGTGAATCTTTGAGAAAGCTCCTTGCAGCCTGAGTAATGATCAATTTCCCGCTTGCCACGGCATGCCCGGTGCCGCGCTGCTGGCCAGACAGTGCCAGCCGCCTTCGGCCTGGATCAGTCGCTGTGCCGCCGCCAGCAGGAAAGGGCGATCGAGCTGACCAATGGCGTCGATCAACTGCGCACGATAATCCGATGAGTGGCCGGCGAGTTTCGCTTGCCACAGCAGCTCGGCCGCGTTGGTGAACGACATTGAGGTCTCGTCGAACTGCTCGGCCAGAGACTGGCGCAGTTGCTCAAGGTTGGCGTCATCGAAGGTTTCGATCAGCGCGGGAATGCTTTGAAGAAACTGCCGGATGTGGTCGAGCAGCGCAACCGGGTCGGACGTCGGTGATTGCACGCCAAACAGCAAGCCGGTCTGGCCGTGCAACTGGCGCAAGGCGCTGAACACCGCGTAACCCAGCTGCAATTCGACCCGCAGACGCTGATAGAACGGTGTCTGGCAGAGCTGCGCGAGCAGGCGCCAGGCGGCTTCGTCGGCGATCTCGTGGCTTGCGGTCGGGCAGAACAACAGCAGCGCATGTTCGCTGGAGGCGCTGTCGATGTGGCTCCAGATCTGTCGAGTATTGCTCGCTGGCGGGGCGGGGAGTTGATTGTCCGGGATCCCGGGGATGCGACTCAGAGCCAGGCCCATGGCGGATTGGGTCTGTGCGCTGAGGCCAAGGGCCAGTCCGTCCCAGCGGGAAGCTGTCCACAGCTGCTTGATGTCGTCCGAGCGCGGCGCCGCTGGCAGGCAACTTTCCGGCAATGCCTTGAGCAACTGGCGGATCGGTATCAACGGTGCTTCTGCCTCGGCGCTCGCAGTATCGGCGTCAACTTGCGTCAGACATTTCAGCGCATGCTCCAGGACACTGGGCATCGGTTCTTGCAGGCCGGTCAGTTTCAGCAGCCATTGAGCACCGCTGGTACTCAACGACAGCTCAACCCCGGCCTGACGTGCGTCTTCCCGGGTTTCGCGCAGACTGCGTTGCAGCTTCCCGTGCAGCTCGGCCGTTGCCGCGGCTTCCAGTTGCCAGCGCAGGTAAATCGCACCTTCTTCACCCGTGTCCGCCAAGGCCTGGCTGAATTGCATCGGCGAGCGTTCGCGGCGGCTGCGTGAGCGATCCTGAGCGAACGTGCGCAGGCCTCGGTGGGCGCTGGTTTGACCGCGAATCAGCCCGGCGTTGGCCAGTGGTTCGCTGGAGCCGAGGAAAGGATTGGCGGCAGGCAGGTGCCAATGCGCGCTGAAGTTATCCACAACACCGATGTCGTGCAGGATCTGTTTGAGGGCGACGACGCCGTGTTCCGACAAGCCGTGTTCGAGCTGTTCGCAGTCGAGCCGTGCCAGGTGCAGTGCGCCGCCGACCTGCTGCTGACGTTCAAGCAGCCTGGCGTATTCGTCACGCAACGCTGGCCAGTCCTGTTGCGCGGCGAAGAAGCTCAGCCAATCCAGCACATGCTCGCGAATAACATTCAGGCATTCGGCGGTCGCGGTGAGTTGCAGGTGCAGCAAGGCCTGTCCGGCAAAGTGGTACAGCGGCGTGGCTTTCAGGCTGTCCGCGAGCTTCTGTTGCTGCAGATGGGCGAGCAGGCCGCCGGGTTTGGTGTTGTTCAAGCAGTGGCAGAGGAACGCCAGCGCTTCGGCGCAGGTGTCGGGTAGCGCTTCGAAGGCAAACAGCAGATTGCAGTGCTGTTCGCCGACCTGTTGATAACTTTTCGCCTGCAACGGCTGGGTTGCCGTTTGCGCAACATTATCCCCAACCGGCAGCGCCGCGGCGAACTGCTGAGCCAGTGCGCGCAACGCCTCCAGGTTCTGCGGCCCGACCAGACTCAAGGTCATTTGGCCGGTGCGATAGAAGCGCTGATGGAAGTCCTTCAACGCCTGTTGAAACGCCGGTTGCTCGACCTTCAGGCTGTCGCGATTACCTGCATGAAATCCGCGCAATGGATGCTCTGGCGGCAAACCCTCGTACAAGGACAGTGCCTGCTGCGCTGTGGGGTCCTGCGACCACGCGACAAATTCCGCCTCCAGCACTTCGCGTTCACGCAACTGATCGTCCTTATTCATACGCGGCTGGGCGAGCATGTCTGACAGTCGCTCCAGCCCGGCGCTGAAGGCCGTAGTCGGCAGTTCAAAGAAGAAATCGGTCGCGCGCTCGCGGGTGCTGGCATTCACTTGGCCGCCATGTCTTTGCACGTAGGCCATCAGTGCCTGATCGGCAGGAAAACGTGCGGTCCCGAGAAACAGCAAATGCTCAAGAAAATGCGCCAGCCCCGGCCATTCGAGCGGCACATCATGGCTGCCGGCAGCCACCCGCAACGCAGCCGCGCTGCGCTTGAGGTCAGGCACCTGACGCAGGGTCACGCGCAAGCCGTTGGCCAGGGTTTCAGTGTGAAGGCGGGGGTGAGTCGGCGCAGGCATGGGCACTTCCAGAACAGTGAAGTGCCAATGCTAGCGGATTAACGCTTGTTCAGCGCGCCGTAAAGCTCCGGACGGCGGTCACTGAGGTAGCGATTGGCGGCGCGGGAATCGACCATCAATTGCCGGTCCAGCTCCCCGACGATCAGCGCTTCATCCAGGCCAGCCTGGGCGATACGACTGCCGTCCGGCGCGGCGATGCTGCTTTGTCCGCAATAGTGGATTTCGCCTTCCTGCCCGCAATAGTTGGCGTAGGCCACGTAGCACTGGTTTTCGAAGGCGCGGGAACGCACGGTGACGTCGGCGACGAAATCGAATGGAATCATGTTCGCCGTCGGCACCAGAATCAGCTCGGCGCCGGCCAGGGCCAGACGCCGCGCGTTCTCCGGAAACTCCAGGTCGTAGCAGATCAGGAAACCGAGCTTCCAGCCGTTGAGCTCGACCACAGGAAATGCATCGTCGCCGGGGCTGAACATCGACCGGTCCAGATCACCGAACAGGTGGGTCTTGCGGTAATTGCACAGACGCTCGCCGTGCGAGTCGATCAACTGCACGGCGTTGTAGATCTGCCCGTCGGCAGTACGCTCCGGGTAACCGTAGACAATCGCCAGACCGGCAGCCTTGGCGATGCGGCCGATCTGTTGCGCCCATTCACCGTTGTAGACCTCGGCCAATGTGCTGACCGCCTCGGCACCAATGTTGTAGCCGGTCAGAAACATCTCCGGCAACACCAGCAAGTCGGCGCCCTTGGCTTCCATCGCCACTTGGTGCAAGCGGTGCAGGTTGGCGGCGGGGTCCAGGGGCAGCGGTGGACATTGGTAAAGGGCTACACGCATCTCGGATTCCTCTTACTCGGGCAGGGCGATAGGGCCGATGTCTTTGAACACATCACCCGGGCCCGGGTTCGCTTTATGTGTCGAGCCACCGAAGTGCTTCATGATGCCCCACACCGCGTTGAGCGAGGTCTGCACCGCGCCTTCGACCCACGCCGGGGTCCACGATACGTCGTCACCGGCGATGAAAATCCCGCGCTGCTCGGCGGGCATGTCGTCCTGCATGAAGTGCGCGTACATGCGCTGGTTGTAGCGATAGTGGCCGGGCAGGGCGCCCTTGAACGCACCGAGGAAATACGGGTCGGCTTCCCACGACACGGTGATCGGGTCGCCGATGATGCGCGCGGCGATGTCGACTTTCGGGTAGATCTTCTTCAGTGCGTTCAGCGCCAGTTCCACACGTTTTTCCACCGGGTGCGGCAGCATCTTCAGTGCGTCGCTCATCCACGAGTACGACAGGCAGATCACGCCGGGCTTGTCGTCGCCGTTGTCGAACAGGTAGGTGCCACGGGTCAGGCGATCGGTGAGGGTCATGCTCATCAGGTCGCGGCCGGTTTCCGGATCCTTGTCCTTCCAGAACGGGCGGTCGACCATCACGAAGGTCTTCGACGACTGCATGTAGCGCGTGCGATCCAGCGCCATCCACATCTTTTGCGAGAACAGGCTTTCGTCGCATTCGATCTGGGTGGTCAGCAGCCAGCTCTGGCAAGTGGTCAACACGGCGGCATACTCGCGGGTGTCGCCGTTGTTGTCGGTGACGGCGAAACGGCCATCCGGTGCGTGGGCGATTTTCTTCACGCCGGAACGCGGTGCGCCACGGTGCAGGGATTTCAGGCTGGTGCCTTCCGGCCAGTGCACGCAACGCTCCGGCACATGGCGCCAGATGCCTTGTGGCACTTGTTCCACGCCGCCGACCACCAGATGCTGGTGATCGTCGCAGTTGGTCATCACCACGCGGAAGATTTCCAGCATCGAGTTGGGGAAGTCCGAGTCCCAGCCGCCGGTGCCGAAACCGACCTGACCGAACACTTCGCGGTGATGGAACGACAGTTTGGCAAACGCCTTGGACGTGGCCACGAAGTCGTAGAAGGTGCGGTCGTCCCACAGCGGCACGAGTTTGTTCCACAGTTCCTTGAGGCGTGGCACGTCGCGGTCGCGGATCGCTTGCTGGATATCGGCGAACTGCGAGCCGGCCTCCAATGCATCCGCCCAGGCGTCTGCCACTTCCTGGAACAGTGCAGGAAGATCCTTCAGGCTTTGTGCGTAATGGGTTTTGCCTTCCAGGTCGATCACCGTGCTGCCGGAGGCCGGCGTCAACGGGTTCGGGAACGGTTTGGTCTCGAGGCCGAGCTTGTCGACGTAGTGGTAGAACGCGGTGGAGGACACCGGGAAGCGCATGCCGCCGAGTTCCGCGACGATGCCGTCAGTGCCGTTGAACGCTTGCGAGCGCAGGCGCCCGCCGAGCTTCGAAGCCTCGTAGACCACCGGTTTCAAGCCGAGCTTCATCAGTTCGTAAGCGGCCACCAGGCCGGCGATACCCGCGCCGACAATCGCCACTTCCGCGCCGTGATGGTGTTCAGGAATGCTGCCGAGACCTGCCGGGTGTTCGATCCAGTCGTCGAAAGCGAAGGGAAAGTCCGGACCGAAAATGGTGACTGGCTTTTTACCGTCTGCAGGATGGCGATTGTTCTTGTTCATGGCTGACCTTGCTGGCGACCCGACGCTGAGTGCGCGTCTGAGTATAGGAAAAGATGCCAGCCATTCTAGGGAGCGTAGAACACGTTAATAAGACGCAAAGTGTCGTCGTTTTGCTAATTAACTGAACAATATGACGATTGGAGACTACACACCGACCAAAATATAGGAGCGAGCCTGCTCGCGAAGAGGCCTGTAATCCACCCGGGAAGTCCGGACACGACCTTAAACCGGCTGCCCCCGATCAATCTTGCTACTCAAGATAATCGACGTCGTGGTCTTCTCCACCCCATCCACACTGCCAATTTGATCCAGCAACTGATCCAGCTGCTCCGGCGAATCCGTGCGCAACCACGCCACATAGTCAAATTCGCCACTCACCGCACACAACTGCTGCACCTGCGCCATCGCACTCAAGCGCCGCAACACCTCTTTGCCGGAACGCGGCTGCACCTTGATCCCGACATACGCCTGCAACCCGCCATCGACCACCCGCTGCCCCAGGCGCACGCCATACCCGGTGATCACCTTGGCCTTTTCCAGCCGCGCCAGCCGCGAAGTCACGGTGGTGCGCGCAATACCCAACTGCCGGGCGAGCATGGCCACGCTCTCGCGGGCGTTGATCTGCAGGGCGGCGATTAGCTGGCGGTCGATTTCATCAAGCACGGGCGGGCGGATGTCGGGCAAGGGAGGCTCCATGGGGCGCGGATCTTGGTGGAGCATGTTACAGCGTCAACCGGCTGGATATGTAAGCGCCTTATCGTTGTCGGGGGCTGAACGCGGAAACGAAAAAGCCGCGCAATGCGCGGCTTTCAAATGTGGTGGGCCCACACGGACTTGAACCGTGGACCAAAGGATTATGAGTTGCCGCCTGATGCACCGAGGCTATTAAAGTCTAGGCTAGGCAAGTGAAGGGTACAACAGCATTAACCAGTTGATTACATATAGGTTTGGCTAGTTTCCCATAGGGTGGTGGAGCTGGGCACTGTACCGCTGCTGTACTCGCCCATTCGACATCGGTAGAGAACGGCCGGTAGCGTTCACGGCGCCTGGCCGGAAAAATAGAGGTGCTTTACCTTCAGGCAATCCTTAAATGAATATGACTTTGCGGCTTAGGGCAGGGGCAAGTTCAATTGACGCTCAGAGTCTATTTCAGACGCTTCTTCATTAGAGAAAAACGGGTAAAAATCGAGATTTTCTTTGGCTACTATGTGTAGTGGTCAACTAATCCCGGACACGACGTTAAGTTTTTTCTCGGCCTGAGCCGGGGCCAGCCCATTATTGAACTGATGCGGTCTAATCCAGTTGTACCGATGCATCAGGTAATGGCTGATGTCGCGATTCGCCTCTTGAGCTGTCATGTAGCCCACAGTCGGTATCCATTCAGTTTTCAAGCTGCGAAACACACGCTCCATCGGCGCATTGACGCTCCTATGTCAACAAGATCGAGCTGAATCGGCTAAATCTGCCAGGATCAAAGGGTATAGCTCCCTGACGATATAGCGCTTTAAACAGCGCTGGATTTCTTTGGAAGACAAACCTTCAGCACTACGACGGGCGACGTAGCTTTGGGTTTTGGGATCACCTCGCATGCGTACCATCGCAATGGTCCATAGGGCGTTGTTCGCAGACCGATTCCCACCTCTGTTTAAACGATGTCGCACCGTTTTACCCGAGGATGCCGGTAAAGGACTGACCCCACAGAGGGCGGCGAGAGCTGCTTCACTTTTTAACCGCTCCGGGTTATCACCTGCTGTCGAAAGCAGCACGGCCGCCGTTTGAGGGCCGACGCCGAATTGTTCACGTAAACGGCGAGCATGATGGCGAGTCAGGTTTTCTAGAATGACATCGAGCTTTTCAACTTCCTCTGCCAATGCCAGCCAGCGCTTGCCCAATAGACACAGGGAGGTCGTTAAGATGTTCAGGAATTCAGTCGCGCTCCGTGAGCGAAGACGTGCACATCCCTTGGCGCAGTCGCCAGGTTTGGTTTTCCAGAGCCGTTCACGAATGTCTTGCGGGGCACTGACGAGCAAGGCTCTCAATTGATTGATCGCTTGGGTTTTCGCTCTGACTGCGCTGCGCCGAGCAACCGAAACCACCCGCATCGCCTCGGCCACACCCGATTGGGTCTTGGCGATCGCCGTGGCGTTTCCTGAAAGAACGGATCGAGCCGCGCTCTCGGCGTCGGTGGGATCGGATTTCCCCTGGAGCCGGCGTTTGGAGCGATCAGGGCGGTTAACCTCCAGCACCTCGATGCCATGATCACGCAGGACACGGGCTAAACCCGCGCCATAAGTTCCGGTGCCTTCCACGCCGGCACGCTTCAACATACCGAAGGAGTTGGCCCAGATAACGAGCTTGAGATATCCGCTGGTATCGGTTGTTACCGCCAAGCAGCCAAGCAGGTTTCCATTCGTGTTGATCAAGACCCCTACGTGGGTATCCAGATGTGTATCAACTCCCAAGATGACTTCGTTTTCGTCCATGGGGCTGTTCATGACTAATGCCTCCGATGAGAACGCATTACCAACCCCATACGCAGGACAGGACACTCAAGATGCAGGACAAGGCTCCTATCAGGTCACAGACGCTGGGCCCGGCAATGCCAGGGAACGTCAGCGTCCAATCGACAGGTCAACGCAAAGGCACTCTATTGGCCAATCCCAGCACGGGTCAGATTGGGCCGACGCTCTTGAGCATAGTGAACTGAGTATCCCAACAGTTTCCACGACGGCTCATGCTTTGGCGCATGCGGTAACGCCAGAGCCGTTGGCGAAACTGACGGCTGCCATATTGCGAGCCCTGATCCGAGTGAAACATTAGCCCTTGAGGCCTGCCACGCTGTTCGTAAGCCATGTCCAACGCCTTGATGACCAGATCCGCATCCGGCTTGTTCGACAGCGCCCAGCTCACTACTCGGCGCGCGTAAAGATCCATAACCACAGCCAGGTAATGCCATTTCCCTTGAGCCCAGATGTAGGTGATGTCGCCACACCAGACCTGGTTGGGTGCCGGAACATCAAACTCTCGATTCAAGATATTCGGAATGTCAGGCCGCTCGACCGTCGCTTGTTTGTAGGCATGTGATCCAAGTTGTTTGCTGACTAGCGCCAGTTCCCGCATCAGGCCTCGCACCTTAAACCGCCCGATCTGCTCGCCGTCTTCCTGCATCATCGACACGATACTGCGGCTACCGGCAGCGCTTCGACTTTGCGTGAAAAGTTCGTTGACCCGACTGCGCAACCGAAGCCGCTCAACGTCGGGACTTCGGCGCCTGAGGCGGTGGGCGTAGTAACACGAAGGAGTGACATCAAAGACTGCGCAAAGCCAATCGACCGGCTCTTGGGTACTTAACTGATCAATCAGCGTGTGCGCTCGTGCTCTTCCGACATCAAGAGCGCGGTAGCCTTTTTTAAAATGGATTTCTCCCGCTCAAGTCGAGCGATTCGAGCTTCCAGTTCCTGGATTTTCTGTTGCTCTGGCGTCAGCGCTTTACTCTGCGGAGTAACGCCGGTGCGCTCCTGCTGAAGCTGATTAACCCAGCGGCGCAACGCGGACTCAACCACACCAAGCGAGCGGCTGGCTTCGATATGGCTATAGCCTTGATCGAGCACGAGGCCTGCGGCCTCGCGTTTGAATTCAGCGGAAAAGGAACGACGTTGTTTGGTCATCAGACACCTCTATCTGGCGAGCATTCTCGCCTAAATGGGTGTCCGGTTTCATTAGACCACTACACCTGGGCAAGAACTGGGGTAGAGCGAGAGGAGGGAGGGTCGGTAGTTAGCGACCATATGTCAGAATCATGGACCCTGCTGCGCGCCCTGACGGGCTTGCCCAAAGGGGCTCTGCCCCTCTGACTTCCCGCCCTCGCCGGTAGCAGGGGCCGCTGGAAAAGGCATCTAGCAGCCCCCGCATATAGGATTGGAGGTGCGCAGCGTCAAGGGTTCGCTTCGCCGTCATCCTCGCCCGGTCCAATTGCACGGGCTGCGGCCTACGGTGGCGCCCTTGACACTCCCTGAGCACGTTAGCGCTGAAACTGTCTTGCTATCAGCATTGATGAACAGAGGAACTCATGGAACATTCGGTGAGCATCGATACTTCCGATGCTGAGCGTACACGTCGTAAAAATGCGGTAGATTACGCTCGTGCATTTTTGGCGTTAGAGCGGCTGTTTCTGAGTCCTGCTGAGGAGCAGCGTGCCAAAGACTTTATAAGCGGGGAGTTCACTTTAGCTGAGTTGATCGGTCATGATGATTAAAACTAGCTCCTTGATATCTTTGATTAACTGAGTTTGTGTCTTGTTGAGAGTACAAAACAGCTCCTTTTGGTCAGGGGTTAGATGGGGTTCGCGCCCTTCGTTAGATGATGGTAGCTGAAGTAGAGTTTTTTGTTAAATAATTCGCACACGAGAACTTGAATGCTTGGTATGGAATTGTATTTTTTATTTCTATTTTTGACTGGGTTGGTGCTTTGGTACAGGAAGTGGTATGTAATTGATCATTCCTCCTTGCTGAGGCAAGGTTTTTTTTGGTGGGCAATTATAGTTCCAGTGCTTTCTTTTTTTTATTTTGGTTGCTTTGCTTGGAGTGGTTACTCGGTCTCGTTAGATTCTGAAGGCTTCAATGAGTTTGTATCAATAAGTAAATTGCCTATGGGTTTGCTTTCGTTGTCAATCCCATTTGTCGCTATTGTTGTTGGTGTTCATAGGTCTATTCAGACTCGTGAGCAGATAGAGGCCACAACAAATCAAATAGCGATCACAAAAAAGAAGAATTCACTTGATGAATATTATGCGCGGGAAAAAAACTTTCTTGATAAATGTGTTTTCGTAGAGAAGCGAGTGGGGGGCTTGCCAGTTTCCATGAGTTCTGGGTCGGAGGAACACCCCTTCTCTCTTTCAGCCCCACATAAGTTGTTTAAGAAAATATACTTGGATGCCAAGCCAGAAGAAGTGTCCATCTATGAGTCATCTGATGTTTTGTATTGGCAGATAGTGAATGAAATTGAGATGATAAATATTAATCTTAAGTCTTATATGGATAGAGTCGAAGCTAAGGAGGACTTGGGGGGGGAGGAAGGGGCTGTAATACTATTTATTATTCAGAAGGCTATCTGTAAGGTCTTCGATTTGCTAAATGTTGAGTTGTTCCCGGTCCCATACTTTTATATAAAAAGCCCCAAAGGAAGTTTTCAGCTGTGCGTAGCTACGGAGGCTGATCTCAAAGTCTGGTTGAGAAAATTTTTGATACTTGTCGAGTCTTTCGTCGGTTCAGTTTGGCCAGAGCGTAAGCTCGAGGTTTTTCCTATTAGACGTTACGTTTTTCTGGGAGCGTATTTTTTCAGGTGTTATGAATTTGGCGAGATTACTCAGAAGTACGACGCACTGAACTGGGAACAGACGGTAAATCCGTTTAAATAATGTCGACCAATATTCACTTCCCACACACATGTGAGCTTTCAGTTGGGTCAAGGGCATCACCGCAAGCCGCAGCGGAGCGCAGCCCAGGGCGAGCACCGAACGGGTGAGTATGATGAGAGTAGCCGTACCCTTCAGGGGGAGGAACAAGGCGAAGCCGCCGGACCTGTCCCTGCCGCCCGTCCGGCAAGGATAGGACGCGGGATGCAACCGAAGGGGGTGCCCAAGCGGAGTGTTCGGAACCATGATGCTCTCATTGGTTAGGCCGGTTTCGCTGCAGCTTGGCAAGGAACTTGTTTCCAATCTCACGATTGATTTCGAGCACTTGTGCGTTCTGGCGCTTTTGGGTAGGCATCGCGGATTTTCTTTTTCTGTCCCTGGCGATTTCGAGTCCTAGGTTTGCTCTGAACTGCCCCGCCCGGTACTTCATCGCGACTCCTGAAAGCCAATACTCAGGAGCTTTCCTGATAAGGCCGTTGGCTATCGCTCCTGCCAGCTCATCAAGGAGCATTTGCGCATCATCAAGCTAAATGCCTTTGAGTATCCGATCAACCGAGTTTTTCGAGTGCATAGACAACCCACCGGGGTAGGCCAACTGCAAGACGTTTGCTGGAACTTCCTGTAGTGGTGTCTTTGATTTTGTTTTCTTTGGTAGTTCTTGGACCGTCACCTTATCGACAGTGGGTGGTGACCCTATGCTGCCACTCCTCCCTGCCACATCGATGTCATGGGGGGGTGACACAGCTGTGTCGTTCTCTATCACGTTGACTGTGTAGAAATTGCTCGTTTGCGAGCCGTCGCTCCTGAAGCGCGGGGTGGAGGTGACGTATCCGGCACTGCACAATTTTTTAAGAACTCTCTGGATGGTGCGCGTGGATACCCCGCATTTATTGGTTAGGTGTTTTACACTTGCAAAACACGGCTCGTTCGGGTTTTCGCACTTTGCGATGTATACCAATATCAGCTTTTCCTGCGCAGACAGCTTCTGGTTGTACACCCAGTCAATTGTGCTGTAGCTCATAGTTAGGCTCGCAAAGCAGGTGCGTCGAGAGATAGTGCCTGGTTGACTTGTAGCGTGCGGAAATACAATCGTCGCCCCACACGGACTGCGGCAGGCTTCAGCTTACGTGAAAGCTCTGAATCGCTGTACATGGCAACTCTGAAGCCGTCTGGTGATCTATCCAGCAGGCTTGCGACCTGTGCCATGCTCATCAAAGGGCCGAATCGGTCTAGAAGGTACTCTTCAGCCCAATTAAGTTTGGTGACAGTAAAGGCGGTGGAGTGTCGTCGAGTTTTCACCAAACTTAGCTCTAAGAATTGCTAGAAAACAGGTTGACAACAATTTAACAACGGAAAGAAAACAATGAGAAAACAAAAGGGCGGTTATTTGGTTTCTAGTCTATCTAGTTTGTGAACTAAATCTTCAGCCCGCAGATGAGTATAGCGCTTCAGCATCCGCATCGATTTATGCCCGCTAATTGCCGAAACTTCTTGATCAGAAAGGCCGCCCTCAACCAGCCTGCTCACGGCTTCGTAGCGCAGATCGTGAAAACGGAAGTCCGGCACGCCAGCCTTTTTCTTGATGCCCCCCCAGATCTTTGTGAACGTATAGGGGCGACGCTTTCCATCACGCCCAGGCTCATCAAAAAAAACCAGATCGCAGTCAATTGGCCGCACCGGACTCGCCAAGGCTGCCCGGAAAACCTCGGTAGCGAGTTTCGTCAACGGAACGGTGCGGGCACTGTCATTTTTTGTATCCGACAGCCGGACGATCCGTTTTGGGACGTCTATCTGTGATCGCCGCAGGCCTGCGATCTCCGATGCACGCATACCTGTCGCCAAAGCTATCTGGACGATCCAGCCCAGCATTGGATTGCTGTGATTGCCCACAGCGGCCATAAGACGCTTTTCTTCATCAGCCATCAGGTGCCTGTTACGACCTTCACCGGGGCTCGGTTTTCGAATGTTGAGCACGGGGTTAGAGGTGAGGCCAAGTCCCCATTCCTGGATTGCGACTGTGTACAAGTGGCTGAGTAGGGCAAGCTCCAGCCGCACAGTGTTATTGCTCGTGGGTTGGCCGCAGTTGGTCAGCGAGCCCAGGCGTGTATCGCGATAGTTGGCGATGACCTCGGATGACAGAGCTGCAAGCGAATATTTTCCCAAGTGCTGGATCAGTTGCTGCGCCTTGGTGGCCTCGGCCTTTTGCGTGGTGGGTTTTTTGGCGGGGCTGATTTCGCGCAGATATCGCTGCAGAGCGTTTTCGAGTGTCAGTCGCTCGGATCCGCTGCACTGGATATACACGCCCCGGACCATTTCATCTTCGGTGCGCCGTGACCAATCCTCGGCGTCGCGTTTGGTTCGTAAGGTTTTGGCGTTGGTCGGCCATCCGGTCTTGCGGATGACGGCCTTCCAGGTGCCGGCAGGGGTTTTGACGATTGTGGCCATCTGAAGGACTCTAAAGGCGTGCAAGCGAAGCCGCACTGTACCTAATTTGTACCTTCGGACTATTGGACTGATCCGGTTGCCACCAGCTCAAAACGCCGAAAGCCGCGCAATGCGCGGCTTTCAAATGTGGTGGGCCCACACGGACTTGAACCGTGGACCAAAGGATTATGAGTCCTCTGCTCTAACCAACTGAGCTATAGGCCCTCAGTAGGTCGCGGATTATAGCGACGGTTTCTCTGCTGTGCTATCCGAATAATCCGATACGGTTGCACGAAGAAACGTCGCGGCGAATTCTTCCGGTGGCAGCGGCAGGCTGACGATGTAGCCCTGGATCTGTTCGCAGCCTTCGGCGGCGAGGAATTGTTGCTGGGCCTGGGTTTCGACGCCTTCGGCGATCACGGTGAATTGCATGCTCCGGCCCAGGGCGATGATCGCCCGCACAATCGCCGCGTCGTGGGGATCGTCCGGCAGACCGCGGACGAACGACTGGTCGATCTTGAGGATGTCCAGCGGCAGGCGCTTGAGGTAGCTGAGTGAGGAATAGCCGGTGCCGAAGTCGTCGATGGCCAGTTGTACGCCGAGGCGTTTGAGTTGGTGCAGCACGGCCAGGGCCTCCTCGGCCTGACTCATGATGAAGTTCTCGGTAATCTCCAGTTGCAGTAAATCCGGCATCAGACGGTTGTCTTTGAGCAGTTGCTCAATGCGTCCGAGCAGATTTGGCTGGCGCAGCTGCGCACCGGCGAGGTTGACCGAGAGCGGGCCGAGGCTGTCGTAGACCTGGTTCCACTCGAACATCTGCCGGCACGCGGTCTCCAAGACCCAGTCGCCGATCTGCAGGATCATGCCGTTCTCTTCGGCCAGCGGGATGAAGTGCTCGGGCGGCACCTCGCCAAAGGTCGGGTGGCGCCAGCGAATCAGCGCTTCGGCGCCGACCAGTCGATGATCGTCGAGGCTGATTTTCGGCTGGTAGTAGAGGAGTAATTCATCGCGCTCGATGGCCCGGCGCAACTCGTGTTCCAGCGCCACGCGCTCGCTGGCCTGGGCGGTGAGGTCGCGGGTGTAGCTTTCGACGCGGTTGCGGCCCTTGGCCTTGGAGCGGTACATCGCCGCATCGGCGTTTTTCACCAGGGTGGCGACATCGCAACCGTCGCGCGGATACAGGCTGGTGCCGATGCTGGCGCTGATGAAGAACTCGTGTTCGCCGGCCTGGAACGGTGCGCCGAAGCAGTTGAGCAGTTTGGTGGCGATATGGTCGGCATCGCTGGCCTGGTGCAGGCCAGGCAGCAGGATGATGAATTCATCGCCCCCCAGACGGGCGACGGTGTCGATGTCGCGCAGCTGTTCTTTCAAACGCACCGCGATGCCCTTGAGCAGCAGGTCGCCGACCGGGTGACCGAGGCTGTCATTGATGTGCTTGAAGCGGTCGAGATCGAGAAACAGCACCGCGCCCTGACCGCCGTTTTCCTGCTGGTTGTTCAACGCGGTGAGCAGGCGACTTTCAAACAGGGTGCGGTTCGGCAGGCCGGTCAGCGGGTCGTGATGCGCCTGGTAATCGAGCTTGGCCTGGGCGTGCTTGAGGCTGGAAATATCGGCAAACACCGCGACGAAGTGGGTGATGAATTTGTCGCGATTGCGCACGGCACTGATGGTCAGCCAGCTAGGATACAGCTCGCCGTTTTTACGCCGGTTGGAGATTTCGCCTTGCCAGTGTCCCTCGTCGGTCAACTGGTGCCACATCGCTGCATAAAACGCGCTGTCGTGCAGGCCGGAGGCGAGCAGGCGCGGTGTATGGCCGAGGGCTTCGCTTTCGCTGTAGCCAGTGATTTCGGTGAAGGCGCGATTGACTGCGCTGATGTGTTGCTGGGTGTCGGTGATCAACACGCCTTCGGCGGTGCTCTCGAACACGGTCGCAGCCTGTTGCAGTTTTTCCTGCATCAAATGACGTTCGGTGATATCGCGGGCGATGGTCAGCATGCAGTCTTCTTCGCCAATCGGCAGCGGTCGGCTGGACACTTCGCACAGGCGAATCTGCCCGTCGCTGCGGCGGATATGGCAGGTGAAGTCGCGAACGAAGCCGTCGCGGTGCAGCAGGTCGAGCATCTGCTTGCGTTCGTTGAGGTTGACCCAGATGCCCAGATCCAGCGCCGAGCGATCCACCGACATGGCGCTATTGAAACCGGTGATGCGACTGAAGCCTTCGTTGACCTCCAGCAGCAAGCCGTCGCTCTGGCGCGACAGCAGCAAACCGTCCGGCGAGGCATGGAAGGCCTTGGCGAACTTCTCTTCGGAAGTTTGCAGTTGTTGCTGGGTTTCCTTGAGCTGGGTGATGTCGCGCACCACGACCACGAGCGCCGGCGTGGTGTCGAGGTCGAACGGCTCGGCAGAGATCAGGCCGGTGAACACCTGGCCATTGTGGCGGCGAAAGGGCATCTCCAGGTTGCGGATGCTGCCGGCCTGCAATCGCTGCAACAACCCCGGCCCGACGCCGGGAATGCCCCAGATGTTGAGCTCGGTGGCGGTCTGGCCGATGACCTCTTCGGCTTTCAGGCCGATCTGTTCTTCAAAGGCTTCGTTGACCTCCAGCAGGCAGCCGTCCGACAGCCGTGCAATCACCAGAATGTCCGGGCATTGCTGGAACACCGAGGCGAACTTCTGCTCCGACAGGCGCAGGGCTTCTTCCGTGCGCTTGGTTTCGCTGATATCAATCATCAGGCCGCGCATCACGGGTTCATGGCCGTGCTCGATCAGGCTGACGATATCGCGTACCCACAGGCAGCGGCCGTCGGCGGTGATCACCCGGTAATCGAGGCTGTGATCGCGGCCGGCCAACACTTCGTGGTCGCAGAACGCTTGTGCGCGGGTCAGGTCCGCCGGGTGAATGATGTTGCGCCAGAACCCCGGGATCAGCCAATGGGACAGGGGATAACCGAGCAAATCTTCAGCGTGGGGCGACACATAGCTGTAGGTGAAGTCGCTCATCCGCGCTTCCCAGGCAATCGCCGACAAACTCTCTACCAGTCCGCGATAGTGGTATTCGCTGCTGCGCAGCTCCTGTTCGAGGTCGATGCGGCGAGCGATTTCCGAGCTCAGGCGGCGGTTGATGCGGATCACCACGGCCAGCACGATGATCAACAGCGCCAGGCCGGGCAAACCGTAGACCAGTAGATCTGACCAGAATGTCCGATGATCGAGGACGTTGCCGACCCAATGTTCCTGAATGCTGCTGATTTCGGCAGGACTCATGTCGGCGAGCACTTTGTCGAGAATGCCCACCAGCATCTTGTTTTCGCGTGGCACGGCCATCGCCAGTTGATAGCGATACGGCGTTTCGCCGCTGACGTACAGGCCGTCGAGTTTCAGTTGGCGCAGGCTCCAGACACTGGAGGCGAGGTCGCCGACGACGGCATCCACCTCGTCGGTCGCCAGCGCCTGCAACGCCGAACTGACGTTGGGCATGGCCACCAGGTTCAGATCCGGATGGTGGGTGCGCAGGAGCTCATGGGGCGCGTAGTTTTCCACCACAGCAATCTTCAGCCCGTACAGGTCTTCGAGTTTGCGTGGTTGCGCGCCGCCGACGTGGGCGAGGATGACGATCGGGAAGTCGAGATAGGGCCGGGTGAACGACAAATAGGTCTGGCGCTCCGGCGTGGACATGATGCCCGGCAGCAGGTCGATCTTGCCTTGCTTGACCTGCTCCAGCACCACGGTCCAGCTCACGGGCTCGATGGGCGTGAGTTTGACCGCCAGGCGCTGGCGGATCACATCAATATAGTCCGCCGCCAGCCCCTGATAGCGGGACTGATCGTCGCGAAACTCAAAGGGCGGCCACGACGCATCTACACCCAGGCGCAAGTCCGGGTGAGCCGCCAGCCAGCTACGTTCTTCATCGGTCAGAGTCAGCGCGTCAGCCGTTGCGGTCCAGATCATCAGTGACAGCAAAAAAAGCACGGACGCCAGTCTGGGCATAACGCTCTCGTTATGGCACGGGGGTGATTGTTTCGAGTGTAGACGGGCTATGCGGGGGAGGGGCGGTGCGCGGAATTTAATCTGACCGGAAAACAAAACCCCCGGCCTGGGCCGGGGGTTCTGGTATCACTCGTCGAGGAAGGAGCGCAGATGCTCGCTTCGCGTCGGGTGGCGCAGCTTGCGCAGCGCCTTGGCTTCGATCTGACGGATCCGCTCACGCGTTACGTCAAACTGTTTACCCACTTCTTCGAGTGTGTGGTCGGTGTTCATGTCGATACCGAAACGCATGCGCAGTACCTTGGCTTCACGGGCAGTGAGGCCGGACAGCACTTCGCGGGTCGCTTCTTTCAGGCTTTCAACGGTTGCAACATCGATTGGCGACTGCATGGTCGAGTCTTCGATGAAGTCACCCAGATGAGAGTCTTCGTCATCACCGATCGGGGTTTCCATGGAGATCGGCTCTTTAGCGATCTTCAACACCTTGCGGATCTTGTCCTCAGGCATTTCCATGCGTTCGCCCAGCTCTTCCGGAGTCGGTTCGCGACCCATTTCCTGCAGCATCTGGCGGGAAATACGGTTGAGCTTGTTGATCGTCTCGATCATGTGCACCGGAATACGGATGGTGCGGGCCTGGTCGGCGATCGAGCGAGTGATCGCCTGACGGATCCACCAGGTGGCATAAGTCGAGAACTTGTAACCACGACGGTATTCGAACTTGTCCACCGCTTTCATCAGACCGATGTTGCCTTCCTGGATCAGATCGAGGAATTGCAGGCCGCGGTTGGTGTACTTCTTGGCGATCGAGATCACCAGACGCAAGTTCGCTTCAACCATCTCTTTCTTCGCGCGGCGGGCCTTGGCCTCACCGATCGACATGCGACGGTTGATGTCCTTGATTTCAGCGATGGTCAGGCCGGTCTCGGTTTCCAGCGCAATCAGCTTCTGCTGGCAACGGATGATGTCCGGCTGTACGCGACCAATGGCTTCGGCGTATTTGCTCTTGCCTTTGGCCAGTGCGTCGGACCAGCTTTCGTCGACTTCATTGCCCGGGAACTGACGCAGGAAATCGGCGCGTGGCATACGTGCATCACGTACGCACAGTTGCATGATCGCGCGCTCTTGCTGACGCAGACGATCCAGGGCACTGCGAACACGCTCGACCAGGGCTTCGAATTGCTTCGGCACGAGTTTGATCGGCATGAACAGCTCGGCCAGGGCCAGCAACTCGGCAACCGCTGCCTTGTTGTGACGACCGTGCTTTTTCAGGGCCTTGCGGGTGATTTCCATCTGATCGGCCACAGCGCCGAAACGCTGGGCAGCGATGACCGGATCCGGACCGCTTTCGGCTTCTTCTTCGTCATCCGAAGCTTCGGCGTCATCGTCGTCGGTGTCGTCGTCAGCCTTGGCGGCTTTCGCGTCGATCGGCGGCGGCACTTCGGCCGCCGGCGGCGCAATGCCGTCGTCCGGGTCGATGTAACCGCTCAGTACGTCGGACAGGCGACCACCTTCGGTGGTGACGCGGGTGTACTCGGAGAGAATGTGGTCAACCGTGCCAGGGAAGTGCGCGATAGCGCTCATCACTTCACGGATGCCTTCTTCGATACGTTTGGCGATTTCGATTTCGCCTTCACGAGTCAGAAGCTCGACCGTACCCATTTCACGCATGTACATGCGCACTGGGTCGGTGGTGCGACCGATATCGGTCTCCACCGCTGCCAACGCGGCGGCTGCTTCTTCCGCAGCGGCCTCGTCGGTATCGGCGTCGGCCAACATAAGGGCGTCCGCATCCGGAGCACTCTCGTGTACGGGGATCCCCATGTCGTTAATCATGCGGATGATGTCTTCCACCTGCTCCGGATCTGAAATATCCTCGGGCAGGTGGTCGTTGACCTCGGCGTAAGTCAGATACTTCTGCTCACGACCCAGTTTGATCAACTCAATAATACGAGACTGCTGTTGCGCTTTTCCGGACATAACACCCTATCCACTGAAGGTCTTGGCGGGCAAAAAACAAGCCGAGGATTATACCTGAGCTATGACCTCACGCGCCAGTTGAGGTCGGGTTTGATGCGGAAACATTGCGACTTAAAAGGTCGCGCAGTTGATTTTTCTCTTCGGCACTCAGTTCGCTTTGACGCGCTTTCCTGAGCAACTGTTCCAGATTTCGCTCGCGTTGGCGGGCTGACAAGCTAGTAATGGTGTCGAAAAACTGTTGTTCAAGGTTATCTCCGTCAATCAACCATTCCTTTTCAGCCAGTGCCTTGAGCAAACGCCCCTGTTCAGTGCCGTGCCATCGCGCGATCAACTGAAATGAGTTTAGCTTGGGATTCTTCTGTACGGCTTCGAGCAAGGCCACAAGCAACTGGGCATTGGTCTGGTTTTCGTCCGCAATGTGCCCGGCGTCTTCAACGCGCTCGGCCAGTTGCGGGTGATGAAGCAAGGTGCGCAGGGCGGTCAGGGTCGGCGATTCGACGCCAATCGGCGTGCGCTGACGCTGCGGTTGATCGCGATCGCCACGCTTGCCGTTCTTGTCCCAGGGCTTTTTGTCCCATTTCTTGCCGCCAGCGCCGGGTTTCTTCGGCGTCCACTCCTGCTGCGGCACGTACATGTCCTGTGCCTGCGGCTGATGGTAGTCGCTGTAATCCGGCATTGCGTCGTAGTCGATGCCCGGATCGTAGGCGGGCGGCGCTTCCTGCGGCGCACTTTGCGCCAGCTGGCTGACAGTTTCGCTGCTCAGGCCGGTGATTTCGGTCAGGCGCTGCCGCATCAGGATGCGCAAGTTCGCGCCCGGCACTTTGTCGATCAACGGTGCGGCGAGGGTGGCCATGTGCGCCTTGCCCTCGAGCGAGCGCGGATCGGCTTCTTCGGTCAATTGCTGGAAGAAATAATCCGCCAGTGGCTGCGCATGCTGATTGATTCGCGCCTTGAAGGCGTCGGTGCCTTCGGCGCGGACCAGAGTGTCCGGGTCTTCGCCCTCCGGCAGAAACAGAAAGCGCGCGCGGCGTCCGTCCTGCAGGCACGGAAGGGTCGCTTCCAGTGCGCGCCAGGCGGCATTGCGGCCGGCCTGGTCACCGTCGAAGCAAAACAATACGTTCGGCACCACGCGAAACAGGCGTTTCAAGTGTTCTTCGCTGGTCGCGGTACCCAGCGTCGCCACGGCATTGCGCAGGCCTTGCTGGGCGAGTGCGATGACATCCATATAACCTTCGACGACGATGATTTCGTCGAGGTTGCGGTTGTTTTTGCGCGCTTCATAAAGGCCGTAGAGCTCCTGGCCTTTATGGAATACCGGGGTTTCCGGTGAGTTCAGGTACTTCGGCTTGTCGTCGCCAAGCACCCGGCCACCGAAAGCGATGATTCGGCCACGGGTGTCGCGGATCGGAAACATCACGCGATCGCGGAAGCGGTCATAGCGTTTGCCGGTTTCGGCGTTCTCGATCAGCAGGCCGGCGTCGATCATGGCCTTCTGTTGCAAGGTGTCGCTGCTCAGGTGCTTGAACAGGTTGTCCCAGCCCGGCGGTGCAAAACCGAGGCCGAAATCCCGGGCGATTTCGCCGGTCAGGCCGCGGCCCTTGAGGTAGTCGACTGCGGCTTTGCGTGCCGGGTGGCTCTTGAGCGCCTGCCGGTAAAAATCGGCGGCGGCGGTGAGCAGCGGGTACAGCGGCGAATCCGTCGGTTGACGCGGTTTGTGCGGGCGACCGCTTTCTTCGCGGGGGATTTCCATGCCGGCGGCTTTGGCCAGATCCTCGACGGCCTGGGGGAAGTCCAGGTTGTCGTGATCCATGAGAAAACCGAGGGCATTACCGCCGGCGCCGCAGCCGAAGCAGTAATAGAACTGCTTGTCGGGGCTGACGCTGAACGACGGGGTTTTCTCTTTGTGAAACGGGCAACAGGCGGTGTAATTCTTGCCGGCCTTCTTCAATTGCACGCGCGAGCTCACCACATCGACGATGTCGGTGCGGTTCAGCAGGTCGTCAATGAAGCTCTGGGGAATCAGCCCGGCCATGGCGTTCTCGTCTGCGCTGTAATGAGTCCGATGCGAAGGGCGGCCGGACGCAGGTCTTGAGTGAAACGCACACAATGGGCGGTTCGACCGGGTTCGGTTGCGTAATCGCTGTCGGGAAGTGTATCTGCCGAAAATCCACTGACGTTAGTAACAATCAGCCTTCGACTATTTGAAAGTGTTGCGCTGAATCCGCTGACGGCCGGTCAAGGGCCTCGGATAGCTCAATAAAGCGGGCACGCATGCAGGTGCCTTGGGCTGATCGTCGTGAGAGGAATCAGTGGGTGTGCTCGTCAGTAGCCTTGAAAGGCTCGTCAGAAAAGACGTGCACCGCTGGCAAAAGAGCCAGGCCTGACGCGGTGAAGCGGGTTTGTCTAGGTCGCGTGTGCGGCTTCGACGGTGAAGCATCAAGCGTTTTTACGCAAATGCCATTAGCCCGGCTGAGGGCCGGGCTTGGCAGAAGCTTGCTACGATCGTCTGCGTATTAGTACAGACGAACGGCGCGGCGCTGTTCGCGCTGAACTTTCTTGGCGTGACGCTTAACAGCGGCTGCTGCTTTGCGCTTACGCTCAGAAGTTGGCTTCTCGTAAAATTCGCGGCTACGAACTTCAGCCAGTACACCGGCTTTTTCGCAGGAGCGCTTGAAACGACGCAGAGCTACGTCGAAGGGTTCGTTCTCTTTAACTTTGACGGCTGGCATCCAGAGCTACCTTCATTCATTACCGGGGTCAACATCCTCGCGGCAAAAGAGCACTTGAAGACGTCGGTTTTTAAGGGTTGCGGATGTTAACCCCTCATCGCTCGGAATGCAAAGCCTCTGATCGAAAACCGCTAGTCGGGGCATCGCGTGGCGACTATTATGCGCGCCTTCGAATTCAGCCTAAACAAGGCGCAAACCCATGCTAGTACTGGGATTAGAAACCTCCTGCGACGAAACCGGCGTCGCATTATATGACAGTGAACGCGGTCTGCTGGCCGATGCGCTGTTCAGTCAGATCGACCTGCACCGCGTCTACGGCGGTGTAGTGCCGGAGCTGGCCTCGCGTGACCACGTCAAGCGCATGCTGCCCTTGATTCGTCAGGTGTTGGCCGAGGCTGACTGCGTGCCGACCGAGATCGACGCCATCGCCTATACCGCGGGTCCTGGCCTGGTCGGCGCGCTGCTGGTGGGTGCTTCCTGCGCGCAGGCACTGGCGTTTGCCTGGGGCATTCCGGCACTCGGTGTGCACCATATGGAAGGCCACTTGCTGGCGCCGATGCTGGAGCCAAAACCGCCGGAATTTCCGTTCGTCGCTTTGTTGGTCTCCGGCGGTCATACGCAGCTGGTTCAGGTCGATGGCATCGGCCAATACAGCCTGCTCGGCGAAACGCTCGACGATGCCGCCGGCGAAGCGTTCGACAAGACCGCAAAAATGATGGGCCTCAATTATCCGGGCGGACCGGAAATCGCCAAGCTGGCCGAGAAGGGCGTCGCAGGACGTTTTACCTTTCCGCGTCCGATGTGTGATCGCCCGGGCCTGGATTTCAGCTTCAGCGGCCTGAAAACCTTTGCTCTCAACACCTGGCAGCAATGCGTCAGCGCCGGGGACGACGGCGAGCAAGCCCGTTGCGACATCGCGCTGGCGTTCCAGCAGGCCGTGGTGGAGACTTTGACCATCAAGTGCAAGCGTGCCCTGAAACAGGCCGGGATGAAGCGTCTGGTGATCGCTGGCGGCGTCAGTGCCAACAAGGCGTTGCGTGTTTCGCTGGAAAAGATGCTCGGCGATATGAAGGGCGATGTGTTTTATGCCCGTCCCGAGTTCTGCACCGACAATGGCGCGATGATCGCATTTGCCGGTTGCCAGCGTTTGCAGGCCGGTCAGCAGGAAAGTCTGGCGATCAGCGTGCAGGCGCGCTGGCCGATGGAGCAGTTGTCGGCGCTGTGATGAGCGGCGTTCACGGGCGGTATTTAAAAATGCCGTTCGCGCCCGGCAAACAGGTCGCGTAGATTGCCGCGGTGGCGCCAGACGATCAGTAGCGTCAACGCGCTCATCGGCAATAGCGCTTCCGGTTCCTGCCAGGCCAGCAAGGGCAGGGTCAGCGGCGTGGCGATCAGCGCCGCCAGCGAGCTGGTGCGGGTCAGGTAGAACGTCAGCAGCCAGGCACACACCGCCAGCAGCGCGGCGGGCGGATACAGGCCCAGCAGCATGCCGGCAGCCGTGGCGACGCCTTTGCCGCCGCGAAAGCGGAAGTACAGCGGGAACAGGTGACCGATCACGGCGCACACGCCGATCCAGGCCTGATCCTGCAGCGAAAGGCCCATGGCCGCTGCAATCAGCACCGGCACCAGGCCTTTGCACAGATCACCCAGCAGGGTCAGGATCGCCAGTTTGCGACCGGCCAGGCGCAGCATGTTGGTGGCGCCGGCATTGCCCGAGCCACTCATTCGCGGATCCGGGTTTCCGGTGAGGCGGCTGAGCAAAATGGCGAAGGACAGAGAGCCGAGCAGGTAGGCGAGAGTCGCCAGTAACCAAAACATGCTAACTATTCCGGGCGAGGACGCCCTGATTCTAACGGCGCATTGCGCCCTTGTCGTGCAGCGGAGAGAAGTGCTTGGACAGAGTGTTTATCGAGGGCCTGGAAGTCGACACCGTGATCGGTGCCTACGACTGGGAGCGCGGCATCCGCCAGTGTCTGCGTCTTGACCTGAGCTTCGCCTGGGACAATCGTCCGGCGGCGGCCGGTGACGACCTGACCCTGGCGCTCGATTACGCCAGCGTCTCCACGCGCATCCAGGCCTTTGCCGAACAGGCACAGTTTCAACTGGTCGAGACGTTCGCCGAGCGTCTGGTGGAAGTGCTGATGAGTGAATTCAAGATCACTTGGGTGCGTCTGAAATTGACCAAGCCCGGCGCCGTGCCGGCGGCCAAGGGTGGCGTGGGCGTGGAGATCGAGCGCGGATGTCGCTGACTCAGATTTATCTCGGGCTCGGTAGCAATATCGAGCGTGAAACCCATTTGCGTGCAGGTCTCGACGCATTGGCGACGTTCTTGGTCGATATCCGCTGTTCGGCGGTATTCGAAAGCCAGCCGGTGGGAATCAAGAGTGGGCCGTTCTTCAACTTCGTGGTGTCGGCCTATACCGATCTGTCGCTGATGGAGCTGGATCGCCGCTTGAAGTTCATCGAGGCTGACAACGGCCGTTACGCGCCGGATCGCAAGGGTTTGCCATTGGATATCGACGTGCTGTTGTACGGCGATCTGGTGGGGAATTTCGATGGATTGACGCTGCCGCGCGCCGAAATCCTGAAAAACGCCTTTGTGCTGTGGCCGCTGTCGCTGATTGCGCCGGATCGCGTGCATCCGGGCGTGGGAAAAAGCTTCGCGACAGTGTGGGCCGAGGCGCAGATTGATCAGGTACTGGCGCCAGTGGCATTCGAGTGGCGGGGCGAGCAGCTCACGCCTGCTGATTTGATGTGAGCTGACCGACGCCTTCACGAGTTAGCCCGCCCCACAGAGAAGTGCATTGCAATGTGGGGACTGGCTTGCTCGCGAAGCCTTTCAGGCTGACGCCGCTTCTTTGTAAGCTTTCAATGCCTTGAGCCGCTCGCGCTTGAGCGCCCCACCCAGCTCCGGGCCTTTGAACCCTTTCTCCAGCAACGGCTGTACTGCCACGCCACGCGCTACCTTGGCCGCGCCGCGCAAATAATCCGCTTGTGGATAACTACGCTGCTCCAGCCCTTTGCGTCCGCGCGCATCCATTTCGCAGGCGACGATGAATTCTTCGAAACGCTGCGGCCGGCGATACACATCGAAACTGTGCAGCAGCTCCAGCAGCGTCGATGCTTTCAGTTCCAGGGCGCGATGGCCGTGGGTGTGATACTGGCCCACCAGCAACGCCAGTTCCTGGCAATCCTTCGGCGCCTTGAAGCGCTCGTTGACTGCTTTGATCAGCCGCAGGCCTTTATGCTCATGGGCAATGTGCCGAGGCCACTCGTCTTCCGGTGTCAGGCCTTTACCGAGATCGTGCAGCAGGCAAGCCCAGCGCACGGTCAGCGGTTGCTTGTGCAGGGCTGATTGCTCCAGCACGCTCAGGGTGTGAACACCGCTGTCGATTTCCGGATGATGAGCCTCGGGTTGCGGTACGCCGAACAGCGCGTCAACTTCCGGCATCAACACTTTCAGTGCGCCGCAGTTGCGCAGCACCTGGATGAATACCTGCGGCTGATCTTCCATCAAAGCCCGAGAGATTTCTTTCCAGCTGCGTTCAGCCGTCAACGCTTGCAGTTCGCCGGAGTCGCTGAGCTGACGCATCAACGCGAGTGTCTCGGGGGCGATCGTGAAACCCAGTCCGGCATAGCGGGCGGCGAAGCGCGCCACACGCAGTACCCGCAGAGGATCTTCGGCAAACGCCGGGGAAACGTGGCGCAAAATCCGGTTCTCGAGATCACGTTGCCCCTGATACGGATCAGTCAGATGCTGCTGATCGTCTTCGGCCATCGCATTGATGGTCAAGTCGCGGCGGATCAGGTCTTCTTCAAGCGTGACGTCGGGGCTGGCGTGAAAAGTGAAACCACCATAGCCGCGACCGCTTTTGCGTTCGGTGCGGGCGAGGGCGTACTCCTCGCCGCTTTTGGGATGGAGAAACACCGGAAAATCCGCACCGACCGGGCGATAACCCTGGGCGAGCATTTCTTCCGTGGTTGCACCGACCACCACCCAATCGACATCGGTAACCGGGATACCCAGCAAGCGATCGCGAACCGCGCCGCCAACCTTGAAAATCTGCATAAAAAACCTCCGTTAGCCTGACAGGATAACCCTTGTGTCAGGCTTTCGGAGGCCGCAAGCGGATCAAAGATGAATGACGGCGAGGTCAAGTCGGCCGTAATCCCCTTCGCTGTGTTCACTGCGTGGCGGAACGTGATGGGTTTTCATGATCTGGTCGCCTTGCAGGGTTTCCAGATGAATGTCGAAGCCCCACAGGCGATGCAGGTGTTTGAGCACCTCGTCGGTGGAGTCGCCCAGCGGTTTGCGGTCGTGCTGCTGATGGCGCAGGGTCAGCGAGCGGTCGCCACGGCGGTCGATGCTGTAGATCTGCACGTTCGGTTCGCGATTGCCGAGGTTGTACTGCGCAGCGAGGGTTTCGCGAATGATTCGGTAGCCACCTTCGTCGTGGATCGCCGGTACCAGCAGATCATCCTTCTGATCATCATCGAGAATGCTGAACAGTTTCAGGTCGCGGATCACCTTCGGTGACAGGTATTGCAGGATGAAACTCTCGTCCTTGAAGCTGCTCATGGCGAACTTGATGGATGACAACCAGTCAGTGCCCGCCAGGTCCGGGAACCAGCGCCGGTCCTCTTCAGTCGGCTCTTCGCACATGCGCCGAATGTCGCGGTACATGGCAAAGCCCAAGGCATACGGGTTGATCCCGCTGTAGTAGGGGCTGTCGAAACCTGGCTGGAATACCACGCTGGTGTGCGAGGTGAGAAACTCCATCATGAACCCATCCGTGACCAGGCCCTCGTCATACAGGTCGTTCATCAGCGTGTAATGCCAGAACGTCGCCCAGCCTTCGTTCATCACCTGGGTCTGGCGCTGTGGATAGAAATACTGGGCGATCTTGCGCACGATCCGCACGATCTCGCGCTGCCAGGGCTCCAGCAGCGGCGCGTGCTTCTCGATGAAATACAGAATGTTTTCCTGCGGTTCGGCCGGAAAGCGTGCGTTGTCCTTGTCGCTGTATTTGTCTGCGCCTTTGGGAATGGTGCGCCACAGATCGTTGATCTGCTTCTGCATGTGCTCTTCGCGGTCCTTCTGCCGACGGCGTTCCTCTTCGGCGGAAATCGGATACGGACGCTTGTAGCGGTCGACACCGTAGTTCATCAGCGCATGGCAGGAGTCGAGCAGGTCTTCCACCGCGTCGATGCCGTGGCGTTCCTCGCACTGCATGATGTACTGCTTGGCGAACACCAGGTAATCAATGATCGAGCTGGCGTCGGTCCAGGTGCGGAACAGGTAGTTGCCCTTGAAGAAGCTGTTGTGGCCGTAGCACGCGTGCGCTACCACCAGTGCCTGCATGCAGATGGTGTTTTCTTCCATCAGGTAGGCGATGCACGGGTCCGAGTTGATCACGATCTCGTAGGCCAAACCCATCTGCCCTCGGCTGTAGGATTTTTCGGTGCTGAGGAAATGCTTGCCGTAGGACCAGTGGTGATAACCCAGTGGCATGCCCACCGAGGCATACGCATCCATCATCTGCTCGGCGGTGATCACTTCGATCTGGTTGGGATAGGTATCCAGCGCATAACCGGCCGCGATACGGGCGATTTCGCGGTCATAGGTCTGGATCAGCTCGAACGTCCATTCGGAGCCGGTGGAAATGGGTTGGCGCTTCTGCTCTTTGGCGGTCATGTCACTAACCTGCGCTGGAAGAGTTCACGGAAGACCGGATAGATATCCCCGGCCGAGACCAGTTGCTGCTGGGCAAACGTGTCGGAAAAGGCTTCGGCGATGCGTTCGTACTCGTACCACAAGGCCTGATGTTCGCGCGGGGTGATCTCCACATAAGTGTAGTACTGCACAAACGGCATGATCTGGTTGATCAGGATATCGCGGCAGATCGGCGAGTCGTCGTTCCAGTTGTCGCCGTCGGAGGCTTGGGCGGCGTAGATATTCCACTCGTTGCTCGGATAACGCTCGGCCATGATCTCCTGCATCAGCTTCAGGGCGCTGGAAACGATGGTGCCGCCGGTTTCCCGTGAGTAGAAAAACTCCTCCTCATCGACTTCTCGGGCGCTGGTGTGATGGCGGATGAACACCACGTCGATCTTGTCGTAGTTCCGCTTGAGAAACAGGTACAGCAGGATGAAGAAGCGTTTGGCGATGTCCTTGGTGGCCTGGGTCATGGAGCCGGAGACATCCATCAGGCAGAACATCACCGCTTTCGAACTGGGGTTGGGCTGCTTGATCAGCAGGTTGTATTTCAGGTCGAACGTATCGAGGAACGGAACGCGATGGATACGCGCGCTGAGTTTCTCGATTTCTGCCTCAAGCTCCTGAATATCGCCGAAGTTGTCTGGTTCTTCGCGTCTCAGACGCTCAAGTTCTTCTTTGACTTCCCGCAGTTTTGCCCGGCTGCTGCCGGACAGCGCGATGCGCCGCGCGTGAGCCGAACGCAGTGTGCGGATGATATTGATGCGAGAAGGGTTGCCTTCGTTGCTGATCCCGGCGCGCACGGTCTTGAAGGTGTCGGTACCGCTCAGGTTGCGTTTGACCAGATTCGGCAGTTCGAGGTCTTCGAACATGAATTCGAGAAATTCTTCCTGAGTGATCTGGAAGACGAACTCGTCCATGCCCTCGCCGGAATTGCCGGCCTTGCCCGGCCCGCGTCCGCCGCCGCCTCCCGGTGGACGGGCGATGTGTTCGCCGGCGGTGAACTCCTTGTTGCCGGGATGCACCACGGTCTGCTTGCCGCCGCGGCCATGATGAAGCACCGGTTCGTCGATGTCGCGACCGGGAATACTGATTTGCTCGCCGTGCTCCATATCGGTAATGGAGCGGCGGCTGACCGCCTCTTCGACAGCCTTCTTGATGTGATCACGGTAACGCCGCAGGAAACGTTGGCGGTTCACCGTGCTCTTGTTCTTGCCATTGAGACGTCGGTCGATCACATAGCTCATAGACCCCTCCGGGGAGCTTCAAGTCATAAGCCCCAAGCTGCAAGTGAAAGCTCTCCCGTTCCCGAAACCGGTCTCTGCTGTTCTCTTGCAGCTTGTCGCTAGAAGCTTGCAGCTGCTTTATTGCGATTTGCGGACCCGTAGGTACCATTCGGAAAGAAGCCGTACCTGTTTGTCGGTGTAGCCGCGTTCGACCATTCGTGTAACGAAGTCGTTGTGTTTCTGTTGATCCTCTTTGCTGGCCTTGGCGTTGAAGCTGATGACTGGCAGCAGGTCCTCGGTGTTCGAGAACATTTTCTTCTCGATGACCACCCGCAGTTTTTCGTAGCTGAGCCAGGTCGGGTTCTTGCCGTTGTTGTTGGCCCGGGCGCGCAGGACGAAGTTGACGATCTCGTTGCGGAAATCCTTCGGATTGCTGATGCCCGCCGGTTTCTCGATTTTCTCCAGTTCTTCGTTCAGTGCCACACGGTTGAGGATCTCGCCGGTTTCCGGATCGCGGTATTCCTGATCCTGAATCCAGAAGTCCGCATACAGCACGTAGCGGTCGAAGATGTTCTGCCCGTATTCGCTGTAAGACTCGAGGTACGCGGTCTGGATCTCCTTGCCGATGAATTCGATGTAGCGCGGCGCCAGGTATTCCTTGAGGTAGCGCAGATAGCGCTCGCGGGTTTCGGCCTGGAACTGCTCCTGTTCGATCTGCTGTTCCAGCACGTAGAGCAGGTGCACCGGGTTGGCGGCGATTTCATGCGGGTCGAAGTTGAACACCTTGGACAGGATCTTGAACGCAAACCGGGTCGACAGACCGTTCATGCCCTCGTCGACGCCTGCCGAGTCGCGGTATTCCTGAATCGACTTGGCCTTCGGATCGGTGTCCTTGAGGTTTTCGCCGTCGTAGACGCGCATCTTCGAATAGATGTTGGAGTTTTCCGGCTCCTTGAGGCGTGACAGCACAGTGAACTGCGCCAGCATCTTCAGGGTGTCGGGTGCGCAGTGGGCCTTGGCCAGGGAGCTGTTGAACAACAACTTGTCGTAGATCTTCACCTCGTCGCTGACGCGCAGGCAGTACGGCACTTTGACGATGTAGATCCGGTCGATGAAGGCTTCGTTGTTCTTGTTGTTGCGGAAGGTGTGCCACTCCGATTCGTTGGAGTGCGCGAGCAGGATCCCGGTGAAGGGGATCGCGCCCAGACCTTCGGTACTGTTGTAGTTACCTTCCTGGGTGGCGGTCAGCAATGGGTGCAGCACCTTGATCGGTGCCTTGAACATTTCGACGAATTCCATCAGGCCCTGGTTGGCCCGGCACAGCGCACCGGAATAGCTGTAGGCGTCGGCGTCGTTCTGTGGGTATTCCTCGAGTTTGCGGATATCGACCTTGCCCACCAGTGCCGAGATGTCCTGGTTGTTCTCGTCGCCCGGTTCGGTCTTGGCCACGGCGATCTGGTTGAGGATCGACGGGTACAGCTTCACCACGCGGAACTGACTGATGTCGCCGCCGAATTCGGCCAGGCGCTTGGTCGCCCATGGCGACATGATGGTGTTCAGGTAGCGCCGTGGAATGCCGAAGTCTTCCTCAAGGATCGCGCCATCTTCGGTAGCGTTGAACAGACCCAGGGGCGATTCGAATACCGGCGAGCCCTTGATCGCGTAGAAGGGCACTTTTTCCATCAGTTGTTTCAGCTTCTCGGCCAGGGACGATTTACCGCCGCCGACGGGGCCGAGCAGATAGAGGATCTGTTTCTTCTCTTCCAGGCCTTGGGCGGCGTGGCGGAAATACGAAACAATCTGGTCGATGCATTCTTCCATCCCGTGGAAGTCTTCAAAGGCCGGATAGCGCCGGATCACCTTGTTGGAGAAGATGCGCGACAGCCTCGAGTTGGTCGAGGTGTCGAGCAGTTCCGGTTCGCCGATAGCCATTAACAGACGCTCGGCGGCGGAAACGTAGGCGCTGCGATCCTTTTTGCACAGTTCCAGGTACTCCTGCAGCGAGAGTTCTTCCTGGCGTGTGGACTCGAAGCGTTGTTGGAAGTGGCTAAAGATACTCATGACGTCACCTCGCTCGATACGTGGAGCCGACGCCGGATCAGTCAGTCGATGCTGGCAAGCAGCCGCGGTGGCCGCTTGTTTACCCCCCAGAACACTTTCGCGGTCGACAACCTTGAAAGTCACTCCCGATGACCCGTGCGCCGGTGTACCGGCTCTCCCCTGTTTTGGATGGCCTGGGCTTAAGGATAGTTGGGAATTCGCGAGGTAAAGGCGAGATACGTAATTATGTGTGGCAGACCGTTCGTCTGCCCCGCGCAGGCCCACGGCAGCCGGGGCCTGCACGTGACAAAAAAATTATTCGGCGGTGCCTTGCGCGGTTTCCGACGGATAAGTCGTACGCCACAGCTCGAAGCCGCCGTCCATGCTGTAGACGTCGGAGAAGCCTTGGCTGACCAGATAGGCCGCAGCGCCCTGACTGGAATTGCCGTGGTAGCAGACGACAACCGTCGGTGCGTCGAGATCGGCACCTTGGATGAAGGCGTGCAGCGAGTGGTTGTCCAAGTGCTTTGAACCGCTGATATGCAGGGCGGCATAAGTCGCAGGGTCGCGGACATCGACCACCACGGCGCCTTGCTCGCGCAGGGCCTGGGCCTGTTCCGGGGGGATTCGTTTGAATTCGCTCATGGCGGGTTCCTGTTGCTCGGCTGAAAGCGCAGTCTAACGCGGCGCGCTGACTGGTGAAGGTTCGGGGATAAGTGGTGCGACGGTTGGCGCAAGACCGCCGTGTGCATCGCATTTGCACGACACGCGCTCGCCGCTGTCGACGTTCATCAGGGTCAGGCTGCCACCCCAGACACAACCGGTATCCAGCGCCGAGATACCCGGTTCATGGACATCGCCTTCCAGCGCCGCCCAGTGGCCAAAGATGATACGCAGGCCACGGGTTTTGCGCTCTTTATGCTGAAACCAGGGTTTGTAGCCTGGCGGGGCGGTGTCGAGGCCTTCCTTGCTCTTGAGATCAAGCTTGCCGTCGGCGGTGCAAAAGCGCATGCGGGTGAAATAGTTGGTGATGACACGCAGGCGGGTCACGCCGGTGAGATCGCTGTCCCATTTCGCCGGTTCGTTGCCGTACATGCCGTCGAGGTACAACGGAAGCAGGTTGTCGTCACGCAGTGCGGCTTCGGCTTCGGCGGCATACTTCAAGGCCTTGCGCAGGGACCATTGCGGGGGAATGCCGGCGTGGACCATGGCGACGTCGCGCTGCTCGTCGTAGTGCATGAGTTTCTGCTGGCGCAGCCACTCGAGCAGGTCGGTCGCGTCCGGCGCTTCGAGAATCTCGCGCAGGGTGTCGGACTTCTTCAGGCGCTCGATGTTGTTAGCGGCGGCGAGCAGGTGCAGATCGTGATTGCCGAGGACGCAGACCAGCGATTCACGCATGCCATAGAGAAAGCGCAGGGTCTCCAGCGATTGCGGGCCACGGTTGACCAGATCGCCGACCAGCCACAGCCGATCGTGTGCCGGGTTGAACGCTACTTGCTTGAGCAGGCATTTGAGCGGTTCGAGGCAGCCTTGCAGGTCGCCGACGGCGTACGTCGTCATCAGTGCAGGGCTCCGGGCACGGCAAGGCGGAAGGGCTTGATGACTGCGTCGAAATGTTTGCCGTCATTGGCGACCATTTCATAGGTGCCCTGCATGGTGCCGACCTTGGTGGTCATGACCGTGCCGCTGCTGTAGGTGTGACTTTGGCCTGCATCGATCAACGGTTGCTGGCCAACGACACCGGCGCCGCGGACTTCCTCGACATGGCCGTCGCCATCGGTAATCACCCAGTGCCGGGACATCAGGCGCGCGGGCTGCTCGCCATTGTTCTGCACGGTGATGGTGTAGGCGAAGGCGAAGCGGTCGTGCTCGGGTTGCGATTGGTCTGCCAGATAGCGGGTAACGACGCTGACATCGACCTGGTAACGGGAATCGGACATGCAAAAGGCCTTAACGAAGCGGAACGCGGGGCGTAGCTGATGGGGATTCAGTCTAGGCAAGTATCGGGCAGTAAACCAGAGTGGCGTCCTGCCCGATAGCGTTCATCGCCAGTCAGTCGGCGACGGGAGAGGCCGGAACCTGTTCGGCGAGCTGGTCGGCCAGGCGCACGAATGCGGCCAGGTCCAGTTGCTCGGGGCGTAGACTGCCGTCAACACCGGCGGCCTCGATCTCGGCAGCGGTCATTAATTGCTTGAGGGTGTTGCGCAGGGTCTTGCGACGCTGGTTGAACGCTTCGCGGACGACGCGCTCCAGCAGGCGATGATCCTTGGCCGGGTGTGGCAGTACCGTATGCGGCACCAGGCGGACAATGGCCGAGTCGACCTTCGGCGGCGGGTTGAATGCGCCCGGACCAACGTTGAACAGGTGTTCCACGCGGCAGTGGTACTGAACCATGATCGACAGGCGACCCCAGTCACCGCCACCCGGGCCGGCCGCCAGACGCTCGACCACTTCTTTCTGCAGCATGAAGTGCATGTCGCGAATGATGCCGGCGTTGTTCAGCAGGTGAAAGATCAGCGGCGTGGAGATGTTGTACGGCAGGTTGCCGACCACTCGCAGGCTGTTCGGCGCGGCATTCAACGTATTGAAGTCGAACTTCAGCGCATCGCCCTGATGCAGGTTGAAGTTGCTCTTGCCGGCGAACTGCTGGTTGAGGATCGGAATCAGGTCCTTGTCCAGTTCCACCACATCGAGTTGCGCGCCGGAGCTGAGCAGGCCGGCCGTCAGTGCGCCCTGGCCCGGGCCGATTTCCAGCATGCGGTCGTCAGGTTTGGCGCTGATGGAGCGCAGGATGCGGTCGATGACGCCGGCATCGTGCAGGAAGTTCTGGCCAAAGCGTTTGCGCGCCTTGTGTTGGTATTGCTCGGTCATAAACGGGTCTCGGCCATCTGGTAGGCGGTTTCCAGGGCGACCTGCAGGCTGCCGGTGTCGATCTTGCCGCTGCCGGCCAGATCCAGGGCGGTGCCGTGGTCGACCGATGTACGGATGATCGGCAAGCCAAGGGTCACGTTGACGGCGGCGCCGAAGCCTTTGTACTTCAGCACGGGCAGGCCCTGGTCGTGGTACATCGCCAGCACTGCGTCGCAGTGCTCCAGATATTTGGGGGTAAACAGAGTGTCGGCAGGCAGCGGGCCACGAAGGTCCATGCCCTCGCCGCGCAGGCGCTCCAGAGTGGGTTCGATGATGTCGATTTCTTCATGGCCCAGGTGTCCGCCTTCGCCGGCGTGCGGGTTGAGCCCGCAGACCAGGATGCGTGGCCGGGCGATGCCGAATTTTTCTTGCAGGTCGCTGTGCAGGATCCGCGTGACTCGCTCCAGCCGCTGCGGCGTGATCGCATCGGCAATCTCGCGCAGGGGCAGGTGCGTGGTGACCAGTGCCACACGCAAACCGCGGGTGGCGAGCATCATCACGACCTGCGCGGTGTGGGTCAGGTCGGCGAGGAATTCCGTGTGCCCGGAGAACGCGATGCCCGACTCGTTGATCACACCCTTGTGCACCGGAGCGGTGATCATCCCCGCAAAGTCGCCGTTCAGGCAGCCGTTGCCGGCGCGGGTCAGGGTTTCGAGAACGAAAGCGGCGTTGGCCTTGTCCAGTTGCCCGGCAACCACGGGGGCGCTGAGCGGAGTATCCCAGACGTAAAGGCTGTTGGCGGGTGCAGGAACATCCGGCCACTGGTCAGGCGCAACGTCCAGCAAATTGACGACCAGCCCCAGTTGCGCGGCCCGCTCGGAGAGCAGGTCGCGGCTGGTAATGGCAATCAGGGGATGTGGCTGGGCTTGCGAGGCGAGCAGCAGGCACAGGTCGGGACCGATGCCGGCTGGTTCGCCGGGTGTCAGCGCAAAACGCTTGGGTTTCACTGCGCTGCCTGGTCTGCACCAGGGAGTTTGATCTCTACGTACGCTTCGTCACGGATCTGACGCAGCCAGGTTTGCAGCTCTTCGTCGTACTTCTTGTTACGCAGAACCGTCATCGCCTGTTGCTCGCGAGCCTGCTCGGTGCTGTCGGTGGCGCGACGGCCAAGGACTTCCAGCACGTGCCAGCCGTACTGGGTCTGGAACGGCTTGGACAGCTGACCTTGCGGGGTCTTGGCCATCACTTCGCGGAATTCCGGTACCAGTGCGTTCGGGTCGATCCAGTTCAGGTCGCCGCCGTTGAGCGCGGAACCCGGGTCTTCGGAGTAGTTCTTCGCCAGTTCAGCGAAATCTTCACCGGCCAGGATGCGCTCGTACAGCGATTGCACCAGGGCTTTGGTCTTGACTTCGTCGCGGATCGGGCTTGGCTTGACCAGGATATGGCGCACATGCACTTCATCACGCATCTGCGCTTCGCCACCGCGTTTTGCCAGCAGCTTGAGGATGATGAAACCACCCGGAGTACGTGCAGGTTGGGTGATGTCGCCAACGGCCATGCTGCTCAACTCGCGGTCGAACGGCGGTGGCAGTTGCGCGGCTTTACGCCAGCCCATGTCGCCGCCTTCCAGCGCGTTGTCGCTGCCCGACTTGGCAACGGCCATCTGACCGAAGTCAGCGCCTTGCTTGAGTTGCTGGTAAACCTCCATCGCCTGACGTGCAGCGCTCTGAATGGCTTCAGAGTTGGCGCTTTCCGGGGTCGGGATCAGGATGTTGGCCAAGTGCAGTTCTTCGGACAGTTGCATCTTGCCGAGGTCGGAAGCGAGGAAGTTCTTCACTTCCTGCTCGGAGACCTGAATGCGCTCTGCCACGCGGCGTTGACGCACGCGGCTGATGATCATCTCGCGCTTGATCTGGTCACGGGCGTCGTCGTAGTTCAGACCGTCGTGAGCCAAGGCTGCGCGGAATTGCTCCACAGTCATGTTGTTGCGCTGGGCAATGGTGCCGACAGCCTGATTCAGCTCTTCATCGGTAATGCGGATACCGGAACGCTCGCCGATCTGCAGTTGCAGGTTTTCGACGATCAGACGCTCCAGCACCTGCTGGTCCAGCACGCCCGGAGGCGGCAGACCGCCGCCACGCTTGGCGATGGTCTGTTGAACTTCATGGACGCGTTGATCCAGTTGGCTCTGCATGACCACGTCGTTATCGACGATGGCGACCACTTTATCAATGGATTGCACGGCGGCGTTGGCCGCCGTGCCCAGGAACAGCGCGCCCAGCATCAGCGGGCGCAGACAATCAGAAAGCTTGGTCTTCACGTTCACGATAACCTTGAATGCCTTTGTCGAGGAAGCTCTCTACCTTGGCGCCAGTCAGGCCGCCGAGTCCCTTCAGAACAATTTGGAGGAAGACGCCATGGTCGCCTTTTTCGTTTTGCGGAGCTTCCTGACTGAATTCGTCGTAGGAAACCCAGTAACGGTTGATCAGGCGCAGTTTCCAGCAGCAGTTGTCGTACTCGAAACCACCAAAGGCTTCCAGGGTACGGTTACGGTTGTAGTCGTACTGCCAGCGGCTGATCGCGTTCCACTGCGGAACGATCGGCCAGATGACCGAGAAGTCATGCTGCTTGATCTTGTAGTAGTCCTTGATGTAACCAGCCTGGCCCGGGGTGCCGTAGTCGCCGCCGCCCACAGTCCATTTACCGGTGTTCTGATCGTAGCGAACCTGGTCGTTGCGATAGCGATAACCGGCGTTGATAACCTTGTTCGGGTTGTCTTCAGGCTGGTAATGGAACATCGCGCTGCCCGAACGAGGGCTGCGGCTGTCCGGATCCCAGTTGTAGTCGGCCGTGGTGCGCCAGTCGCGGTTCCAGCGGTATTCGTACTCCAGTGCGTATGGCGAAACATTGGACTGCGCATCCGAACGGGTTTTCGGATCGATACCCGGCAATTGAACTTCGCGGTCCTTGAAGTAATAAGCCTGACCCACGCTGACGCGTTGACGCTCGAACCCGTTATCTTCGATCCAGCGGCTGGTCACGCCCAACGACAGTTTGTTCTCGTCACCGACACGGTCGGAGCCGGTGAAGCGGTTGTCACGGAACAACGACGAGTAGTTGAACGTGGTCTCGCTTGTATCAAACACAGGAATGTCTTCCTGGTCGACCTCTGGGACATAGAGGTAGAACAGGCGCGGCTCCAGCGTCTGGCGGTAGTTCTTGCCGAAATAGGAAGTATCGCGGTCGAAGTAAAGTCCGCTGTCGATGCTCGCAATCGGTACGCCGCGATTCTGGTTGCTGCTGAAATCGCCGCTGACGTATCGGGTGCCGAACGCTGCTGCGTTTTTCTTTTGATCGATGATGTCCTGTTTGCCGCTGCCATCCAGATCCAGTTGATACTGGGTGTACTGGTACTTGAGTGTCGGTTTGAAGAAGCCGTAACTCCAGTTCAACGGCAGGCTTACGGATGGCGCGAGGTTCAAGCGGTCGCCGTTGGCGCGCGCCAGGCCGGTTACGTTTTCATCGAGCCGTGGTTTGCCGTAAAGGCCGGTGGCCGGATCAAATGGCCCGCCGTTCTCGTCCAGGTACCTGCCGGTTCTGAGGTCGCGGTCAAACCGTACAAGCTCGGTGTTGTACGAGAAGTCCAGGCCACCCGGGTGATACGGCAGCGAGCCAATGAAAGTAATCTGTGGCAAGCGGTCATAAGGCGTGATGGCCGAGACGGTAGCCAGCTGGTATGACTGCGCGTTGATGGCAGCGGTGTAGCTGTCGCCGCGATACGTCACCATCCCTTGCTGGTTTACGAAGTCCGCGCTCTTTACACCGATCTGATCGGTTTGCAGATCCTGGAAGTAATACGGATCACTGATCTTGGTGTAGTCAACCGTGGTCAGCACGCGGGAGTCGAGTCCACCCTTGTGTTGCCAGTTGTACATGTAGCGCGTGCTCTTGGAGTCGGTCTGCAAGTCGCGATCGCTGCTCTCGTCGTTGAGGTACGCCGCACCGAACTGACCTTCGCTGGACTTGGTGAGGTAGCGGAATTCGCCTTCCATCAACAGCCCGTGCTTGGCCATGTAACGCGGGTACAACGTGGCATCGTAGTTCGGCGCCAGGTTGAAGTAGTACGGGGTCACCAGCATGAAGCCGGTATCGCTGCCGGTGCCGATGGTCGGCGGCAGGAAGCCCGACTGGCGACGATCGTCGATCGGGAAGTAGATGTACGGCGTGTACAGAATCGGAATGTCTTTTACGCGCAGCGTCACGTTGGTCGCGGTACCGAAGCCGGTGGCCGGGTTCAGGGTGATGTTGTTGCCCTTGAGCTGCCACGCGTTGCTGTTCGGTTCGCACGTGGTGTACGTGCCGTCCTTCAAACGGATGATCGCGTTTTCGGCACGCTTGGCGTACAGCGCGTTACCGCGGATGCGCGATTTGTGCATCACGTATTCGGCGTTGTCGACCTTGGCTTCACCGGTGTCGAGCTGCACATCGGCATGGTCGCCGACGATCAGCGCGCCGTTGTCACGGATACGCACGTCGCCATTGAGTTCGGCGCGGCTTTCGGCCTGATACAGGCTGGCCTCGTCGGACTCGACCTGCATGCTGCCCTGACGCAGGACGACATCGCCGGCCAGCGTACCGACTTGATCATCGGTGTTATAGCGCGAGGCTTTCGCGCCGATAAAGGTCGGGGCGTCACTTTTATTCGTCTTGTCATTCATGCCAGGACGAATCGGTTCGATATAGGCACCAGAGCAGTAAGGTCCGGTCTCGGCCAATTGGGCGGCGGTGAGCTTCTCGCGCGGAACCCAGTCGAGGTGACTGAAGTCTTCGCTACGGGATTTCAGGCCACGGCCCTTGGCTTCGGTGACGAGGACCGGTTTGGCGCCAGTGTCGGCAACCGAACCGTTCTCGGCCGGGGCTTCGCCGGTGGCGCTGACGGCACTGCCGTCATGCACCGGACGCGGTGGCAATGCAGCCGCCGGCGTCTTGGGCGAACAGTCCCAGCCACCCGTAGCCGAGACGGAGCAGTCATACTGCTCGGCGGCAACAACGAATTGACTGGCCAGAGGTTGCATAGCCAGCAGACTGCCGGTTACCAACAACGGAAATTTTTTACGAAACGCGGGGGATTTCAATGCCATCTTATTAGTCCGGGCTTCCTGCGTGCCATCTGCCCGCGGTGTGGGCCGCACGCCTCTCGATGGTCTGAAAAAGATGCTGGATAATAAAGCATGACCCGCTTGACGGCTAGCGCCGTCGGAGACCCTTGTAATGCCTGACCAAGATGTACGCTTGCAACACCTGAAAGTTTGGCTCGATGAACAGCTGGAAAACCTGTTTGCAGATCAAGGCTGGGGCGCCGTGCCCCCGGCCACGTTGACTGCGGCCAGCAGTGACGCGAGTTTCCGCCGCTATTTCCGTTGGGAAGGTGCGGGTCGCAGCTTCGTCGTGATGGACGCGCCGCCGCCCCAGGAAAACTGCAAACCGTTCGTGGACATCGCCTTTTTGCTGGCGAAATCCGGCATAAACGTGCCGAAAATTTATGCCGAAGACCTCGAACGCGGATTTCTTTTGCTCAATGACCTGGGCAACAAGACCTATCTCGACGTGATCGACAGCGGAAATGCCGACGCGTTGTTCAGCGATGCCCTGCAATCTCTGTTGGCTTTTCAGCAATTGCCGATGGTGGCACCGCTGCCGAGCTATGACGTCGCGCTGCTGCGCCGTGAGCTGGAACTGTTCCCGGAGTGGTACGTGAAGCGTGAACTGGGCATCGAGTTCGATGCGACTCAACAGCAGCAGTGGCAGCGCATCAGTGATCTGCTGATTGACAGCGCTCTGGCGCAACCGAAGGTGTTGGTGCACCGCGACTACATGCCGCGCAACCTGATGATCAGCGAACCGAATCCGGGGGTGCTGGATTTTCAGGATGCGGTCTATGGTCCGGTGACCTATGACGTGACCTGCCTGTTCAAGGACGCCTTCCTCAGCTGGCCTGAAGAGCGCGTACGCGGCTGGCTGGAAAGCTACTGGCAGCAAGCCGCTGCACTGAACATCCCGGTGCAGCCGGATTTTCAAGATTTCCTGCGCGCCAGCGACCTGATGGGCGTGCAGCGTCACCTGAAAGTCATCGGCATCTTCGCCCGCATCTGCCACCGCGATGGCAAGCCGCGCTATCTGGCCGACGTGCCGCGCTTCTTCTCTTATATAGAAGCGGTGATTGCCCGGCGTCCTGAACTGGCAGAGCTGCAAGCGCTGTTTACCCGCCTGCGAGGTGGAGCAACGGCATGAAGGCAATGATTCTGGCGGCAGGCAAAGGCGAGCGTATGCGCCCGCTGACCCTGACCACACCGAAACCGCTGGTGCGTGCCGGTGGCGTGCCGTTGATCGAGTATCACCTGCGTGCCCTGGCGGCCGCCGGTTTCAACGAAATCGTGATCAATCACGCCTGGCTCGGTCAGCAGATCGAGGATTACCTGGGGGACGGCACTCAATTTGGCCTGAGCATTCAGTACTCGCCGGAAGGCGAGCCGCTGGAAACCGGTGGCGGGATTTTCCGTGCGTTGCCGTTGCTTGGCGACGATGCGTTCCTGGTGGTCAATGGCGACATCTGGACCGATTACGACTTCAGCGTCCTGCATCAGCCGATCACCGGTCTGGCGCATCTGGTCCTGGCGGACAATCCGGCGCATCACCCGGCCGGGGATTTCTCGCTGGTCGATGGGCGTGTGAGTGATGGTCAGGCGGATGCCGCGACGCTGACCTATAGCGGTATCGCTGTCCTCCATCCGCAGCTGTTCGACGGCTGCGCCGACGGTGCCTTCAAACTGGCACCGCTGTTGCGCAAAGCCATGGCGGCAGGCGAGGTGACCGGCGAGCGGCTGAAAGGTCATTGGGTGGATGTCGGGACGCACGAGCGTCTGGCTGAGGCCGAAACCTTGATAGAAGCGAGTCGCTGATATGTTGTGGCCAGGGACTCTGATTGGAGCCGGAGCGGGTTTTGCGATCGCCAGCATTCCGGGGGCCATGCTTGGGGCGTTGCTGGGACAGGCGCTGGATCGGCGTCTGCATTTGCAGAGCTGGGGGCACTTGCGGGAAAAGCTCGGCGGCCGACCGATGCTGCGCAACGACGAATTGTTGTTCGTGTTGCTCGGGCGTCTGGCCAAGAGCGACGGGCGCGTGACCGACGGCCATATCCAGCAGGCACGCAACGAAATGCGCGCCCTGGAAATGAGCGAGCCGGCCACGCGTCGGGCCATTGCGGCGTTCAACCGTGGCAAGTCCGGCAGCGATAACCTGCGCGGTTATCTACGGCGCCTGGGCGGCCAGCCCCATGCGGCCGAAGGTGTATTGCGCGCCTGTTGGCGGATGGTCTGGGCCGATGGCCGTGCCGGCGTCAGCGAGCGTGAACTGTTGGCGCAATGGGGCAAGTGGCTGGGCTGGACGACGCATCAGGTGCAGGCGCTGGCCAGTGATTACGAACCGGGCAAGCGGCCAATTGTCAGCGCGGCGGTAAGCTACCAGGAGGCGATGCGTTTACTGGGCGTGTCGGCGACCAGCGAACCGGCGCAGATCAAACGGGCGTACCGGCGTCTGCTCAGCCGTCATCATCCGGACAAAGTGGCGGGTAGCGGAGCGACGCCGGCGCAGGTGCACGAGGCGACCGAAAGGACGCGCGAGTTGCACAATGCCTATACGTTGATTCGTCAGCGGCGCGACTTTCGCTAGGCGTTAGCGGTTTGCTGTTTGTGAGGGCCTCTTCGCGAGCAGGCTCGCTCCCGGACTGGATCGTGTTTCTGCAGTTGGAATGCGATCGAGTGTGGGAGCGAGCCTGCTCGCGATTGGGGGCTATTGGGTTTTGCGGTCAATCCACGTTCTGCGGATTCAACCAGCCACGCACCCGCCGGAACAACTGCTCCTGCTCCGCCTTGTTATCCGGCAGCGCCTTGAGCGCCACCTGGCTGAAAGCCGAGGTCTTCAAACGCTTGCTCGCCTGCATGCGCTGCAGCGCCGCGTGACGATCCAGTGGCTTGTCCATGTAGAAAATGTCCGCCGTCGGCAGTTTCAAGGCAGGCGTCAGTTCCACCAGTTGTGGCTTGGCCTTGGTCGGTGCCTGCGCGTCGATCATGATGAATTTCTCCACCTGCGCCGTTTGTTTTTCGCTCAGGTAACGGGCGGCCCAATAGGCGCCGGTACCGTGACCGAGTACGACAATACTGCGGACACTTTGCTGTTCGGCGTAGGCAATCGCCGCGTCGATACGCGCGAAGATTCGTTCGGCGTCCGCCTTGGAGTGTTCTTCAGTCGTTTCGGCGACCACCTGATCGGCCACGTCCGCTTCGCCGCCGGCAGCCTGTTCGATGGGTTGCGCGGTGGTCGAGTCCTTGCTGCCGGACTCCGCGGCTTTCGGCGTCACCGGTGTTTCGACGACGCGCGGTGCAATGGCATCGCTTTGCAGGTCGGGCAGCGTGATACTCAGGCTGCTCCACTGCGCGTCCGGCAATTTCTGCCGCAACGGGCCGATTGCTTGCGGCCAGTCAGCTGTTTCGCCAGCGCCGGGGATGATAATCACCGCACCTTTGGGATCGGCGGTGTTGGCCGGTTTCCACAGGGCCAGAAAGGTGTCGCTGCCGGCCTGTAATTGTTGCTGTTCCTGCGCCGGCACTTGACGTTCCAGTGCGGCGGCCTCTTCCTGACTACGCTCAAGCAGTGGCTGGCGTTCGACCGGTTTTTCTTCGGCCGGTTTCTCGGCCGCTGGAGCAGGGTCGGCGGCGTTGACGGAAAACGCACAAGGCAGGATCAGCGACAGGCACAATGCTGGCATTGCCAGGCGGTAAACAGAGGGCATCGGTTATTCCAGGCCAGAAAGTATCCCGGCAGCCTAATGGGTTGGTCAGAATTTGTCAGTGTACGAGACTTCAATGAAGCGATTTTGCTGCCTGTGGGTTATCGGCTGTTTGTGGTTTCCCTTGATGGGCTGGGCGGCGCCTGCGTCCCCGGCGCACGTTGCGCAATTGTCCGCGAGTCAGCAGCAGTGGCTGGCACAACATAATGAATTGCGGGTCGGGCTGGTGCTGCAGGCGCCGTACGCGCAATACGACCGGCGTTTGCAGAAGCTCTCCGGGGCCAACGTCGAGTTGATGAAGTGGCTGGCCCAAGCCCTTAATGTCGAATTGAGCTGGCGCAATTTTCCCGATCTGGGACGACTGGAGAGCGCCTTGCGCGAAGGCGAAATCGACGTCGCCCCGGGCCTGAGCCAGACCCCGAGTGCGCTGCGCCTGTGGCAGTTTTCCGACCCGTATATGCGCGTGCCGCAACTGGTAGTCAGTGATCAGAAGGCCAGCGGTGTGGTGGATCTGGAGAAACTCGACAGCCAGACCCGTGTCGCGGTGCGCATGCCCAGTACCACCGCGGATTATTTGCGCGGCACCTATCCCCATCTGAATCTGCAAGGCGTGCCGCTGGAACGTCAGGCGTTGCAGCTACTGTTGAGTCAGCAGGCGTCCTACGCGGTGGTCGATGAGGCGCAGCTCGGGCGGCTGTCAGCCGAGCCAGAGTTCGCCGAGCTGGTAGTGGTCGGTGACATTGGCCTGCCGCAATTGCTGCGGGTCGGTACGCGTCGTGACTGGCCGGAGCTGGCCGGTATCGTCCAGAGTGCCTTGCGCGCGATCCCGGCCAAGGATCTGGAGCGCCTGCACAGCCAATGGTTGCAACCCAAGTACCCGCGACTGTCGGAGTCACCGGGGTTCTGGCAGAACCTCAGTCTGTTGTTCGCGGTCATGTTGCTCAGCTGCGTGGCGATCGTGTTCTGGCAACGGCGCCAGCAGCACAGCCTCGAGCAGCGCTTGCTCGCCGCACGGGAAGACATCGCCCTGCGCGCGGCCAGCGAAGAAGCGCTGCGGCTCACGCAGTTTTCCATTGATCAAAGCACGGTCGGCATTCTCTGGGTCAACTGGGACAGCCATGTGCGCTACGCCAACCGGGCGGCGGAAGTCATGCTTGGTTATCCCGTCGGCGGTCTGATCGAGCGACCGCTGATCGACTTCGAGCCGGGCCTGCACATGGACCGATGGCTCAACCTGTGGAAGCGCGCGCGGGCCAGTGAAGAAGGGCCGCTGAGCTTTGAAACCAGCTGCGTGCGCGCCGATGGCGGCATCCTGCCGGCGGACGTGTCACTGAGTTTTCTGCGCTTTCGCGACAGCGAATACCTGGTGGTTTATCTCACCGACGTCACCGAGCGCCGCCGCGCACTCGCCGCGTTGCAGGAAAGCGAGGCGCGCCTGCAAGGCATTGCCGCCAACGTCCCGGGTCTGGTGTTCCGCCTGGAGCGGGCACCGGTGACCGGGCAGATCGACTTTGCCTACATCAGCGAGGGCAGTGAAAGCCTGGTCGGTTACGCGCCGGCCACCATCGCCCATCGCGACATGGGCTTGCGCAGCCTGGTGCACCCGGACGATAAAGCCAGTTACCACCGGACCCAGGATCAGGCGCTGGACACCGACAGCGACTGGTCGTGGCAGGGCCGCATCCTCACGCGTCAGGGCCAGCAGCGCTGGGCCGAGATCAAGGCGATCACCCGGCAACTGGAGGACGGCGCTTATGTCTGGGACGGCATCGTCTGGGACATCACCGAAAGCAAGCGCATCGAACTGGAACTGGCCGCCTCCCGCGAGCAATTGCGCGAACTGTCGGCGCACCTTGAGAGCGTGCGTGAAGAAGAGAAGGCGCGCATTGCCCGGGAGGTGCACGATGAGCTGGGGCAAATGCTCACGGTGCTGAAACTGGAAACGTCGATGTGCGAATTGGCCTACGCGCAGCTCGATCCTGGTCTGAACGAACGGCTGAACAGCATGAAGCGCCTGATCGCCCAGTTGTTCCAGTTGGTGCGGGATGTGGCGACGGCGCTGCGCCCACCGATTCTCGATGCCGGGATTGCCTCGGCGATTGAATGGCAGGCGCGGCGCTTCGAGGCGCGCACGCAGATTCCGTGTCTGGTGCAGGTGCCGGACAATCTGCCGGCGCTCAGCGATGCCAAGGCGATCGGGCTGTTCCGGATTCTGCAGGAGGCACTGACCAATGTGATGCGGCATGCCCAGGCGCATACTGTGGAACTGACGCTGGCGCTGGAAGGCGATGAATTGCGTCTGACCGTCAGCGATGATGGCGTAGGATTCGTCGCCGCTACCGGTCGGCCGACTTCGTTCGGGCTGGTGGGCATGCGCGAGCGGGTGCTGATCATGGGCGGGCGGCTAGTGCTGGAGAGTGAGCCGGGGGAGGGCACCAGCCTGACTGTGTGGGTGCCGGTGAGTGAGGTTTGAAGGTGTGTGGTGTTTGCGCTGACGCTATCGCGAGCAGGCTCGCGCCCACAGGGTTTGGTGTGTGCCTGAAATCTGGAGAAAAAACTTGATCCGTGTACTGGTAGCCGAAGACCACACCATCGTCCGCGAAGGCATCAAGCAATTGATCGGCCTGGCCAAGGATCTGCAAGTGGTGGGGGAGGCGAGTAATGGCGAGCAGTTGCTGGAAACCCTGCGCAGTGTGCCGTGCGAGGTGGTGTTGCTGGATATCTCCATGCCCGGGGTCAATGGCCTGGAAGCGATTCCGCGGATTCGCGCGCTGAACAACCCGCCCGCCATTCTGGTGCTGTCGATGCACGATGAAGCGCAGATGGCCGCCCGTGCCCTCAAGATCGGTGCGGCCGGGTATGCAACCAAGGACAGTGATCCGGCCCTGTTGCTGACCGCCATCCGCAAAGTGGCGGCGGGCGGCCGCTACATTGATCCGGAACTGGCCGATCGCATGGTCTTTGAAGTCGGCCTGACCGATACGCGGCCATTGCACTCGCTATTGTCCGAGCGCGAATTCTCGGTGTTCGAACGCCTGGCCCAGGGCGCCAATGTCAATGACATCGCCCAGCAACTGGCCCTGAGCAGCAAAACCATCAGCACCCACAAGGCGCGGCTGATGCAGAAGCTCAACATCACCTCACTGGCCGAGCTGGTCAAATACGCGATGGAACACAAGCTCCTCTAACTGTCACCGCGATCAAACCTGTGAGAGCGAGCTTGCTCGCGAATGCGGTGTATCAGTCACAGAATGAGTTGAATGACCCACCGCTTTCGCGAGCAAGCTCGCTCCCACAGGTTTCTTCATCGATCCTGCGAGATTGGGCATATCTGTTAGCGACACGCGCTTTTGCTTGTTCTTGCAGCTTGCAGCTCAACCCTCGCCACTGTCTTATCCATTAGCGCCATCCTTGTAGGGCAATCCCTACCCCCAACCTTCCATCCGGCTGAGGCGATTCTCTCCTGCGCCCCGATTTGCGCGCCTGTCAGCAGCCACTAGGCTTAACCCACAAGCAGTCATCAACAACAAAGGTGTGGGTATGAGCCAGGTCGATTCAAACGCAGGGGCCAGTGATGTGCTGGTCAGCTTTCGTGGAGTGCAGAAGAGCTACGACGGCGAGAACCTGATCGTCAAAGACCTCAACCTGGACATTCGCAAAGGCGAGTTCCTGACCCTGCTCGGGCCGTCCGGTTCGGGCAAGACCACCAGCCTGATGATGCTCGCCGGCTTCGAAACACCGACCGCCGGAGAAATCCTGCTGGCCGGGCGCGCAATCAACAACGTGCCACCGCACAAGCGCGACATCGGCATGGTGTTTCAGAACTACGCGCTGTTCCCGCACATGACCGTGGCGGAAAACCTCGCCTTCCCGCTGACCGTGCGCGGCCTGAACAAGAGCGACGTCAGTGACAAGGTGAAGAAAGTCCTCAGCATGGTCCAGCTCGACGCTTTCGCCTCGCGCTACCCGGCGCAACTGTCCGGTGGTCAGCAGCAGCGGGTAGCACTGGCTCGGGCGCTGGTGTTCGAACCGCAACTGGTGTTGATGGACGAACCGCTGGGCGCACTCGACAAACAGCTGCGCGAACATATGCAGATGGAGATCAAGCACCTGCATCAGCGCCTCGGCGTGACCGTGGTCTACGTGACCCACGACCAGGGTGAAGCGCTGACCATGTCCGATCGCGTGGCGGTCTTCCACCAGGGCGAAATCCAGCAGATCGCTCCGCCGCGCACCCTCTACGAAGAGCCGAAAAATACCTTCGTCGCCAACTTCATCGGCGAGAACAACCGCCTCAACGGTCGCCTGCTCAGCCAGAGCGGCGAGCGCTGCGTGGTCGAGCTGGGCCGTGGCGAGAAGGTCGAGGCACTGGCGGTCAACGTCGGCCAGACCGGCGAACCGGTGACCCTGTCGATCCGTCCGGAGCGCGTCAGCCTCAACGGCTCGAGCGATCAATGTGTCAACCGCTTCTCAGGGAGGGTGGCGGAATTCATCTATCTGGGCGACCACGTCCGGGTGCGCCTGGAAGTCTGCGGCAAGACCGACTTCTTCGTGAAACAACCGATTGCCGAGCTCGATCCAGCGCTCGCGGTCGGGGACGTGGTTCCGCTTGGCTGGCAGATCGAGCACGTGCGCGCGCTTGATCCTCTTCTAGAGGCGAACTGATCGCCCCGGCAATACCAACACCAACCCTGCACGTGGAGAGAACAATAAATGTTGAGATCCCTGAAGTTCACCGCCCTGACCCTGGGCCTGATGGGTGCGGCCAGCGCGATGGCGGCTGGCCCGGATTTGACCGTGGTGTCGTTTGGCGGGGCGAACAAGGCCGCGCAAGTCAAAGCCTTCTACGCACCGTGGGAAGCGGCGGGCCATGGCAAGATCGTCGCCGGCGAGTACAACGGCGAAATGGCCAAGGTCAAAGCCATGGTCGATACCAAGAGTGTGTCGTGGGATCTGGTCGAAGTTGAATCGCCGGAACTGTCCCGTGGCTGTGACGAAGACATGTTCGAGCAACTCGACCCTGCGCTGTTCGGCAAATCCGAAGACTACGTCAAAGGCGCTATCCAGCCGTGCGGCGTGGGCTTCTTCGTCTGGTCGACCGTCCTTGCGTACAACGCCGACAAGCTGAAAACCGCACCGACCAGTTGGGCCGATTTCTGGGACACCAAGAAATTCCCGGGCAAGCGTGGCCTGCGCAAAGGCGCCAAGTACACCCTCGAGTTCGCACTGATGGCCGATGGCGTAGCGCCGAAAGACGTCTACAAAGTGCTGGCCGGCAAGGATGGTCAGGACCGTGCGTTCAAGAAGCTCGATGAACTGAAGCCGAGCATCCAGTGGTGGGAAGCCGGCGCGCAACCGCCGCAGTACCTCGCTTCCGGTGACGTGGTCATGAGCTCGGCCTACAACGGTCGTATCGCTGCGGTGCAGAAGGAATCCAACCTGAAAGTGGTGTGGAACGGCGGCATCTACGACTTCGACGCGTGGGCCATCCCGAAAGGTCTGGACGCCAAACGCGCGGAAGCCGCGAAGAAGTTCATCGCCTTCTCGGTCCAGCCGCAACAGCAGAAGACCTACTCGGAAAACATCGCCTATGGCCCGGCCAACACCCAAGCCGTGCCGCTACTGGCCAAGGATGTCCTGAAAGACATGCCGACCACTCCGGAAAACATCGCCAACCAGGTGCAGATCGACGTCAGCTTCTGGGCTGACAACGGCGAGCAACTGGAACAGCGCTTCAATTCCTGGGCTGCGAAATAACCGAGGGCTCGCTCTCCTGTGGGAGCGAGCTTGCTCGCGAAAGCGCCAGTACATTCAACATTGATGTCGACTGATGCGCCGCCTTCGCAAGCAAGCTCGCTCCCACATTTGGATCTGTGTGCATCAATCGATCGAGGTGGTTCGCCACCTCTGTAACGATCAAAGATTTGCGGAGTACGTCATGGCCATCGCCGTTCCCCTGAACGAGGGCACCAGCCCCACCTTGAAGCAGAAGCTCAAGCGCGCCGAGCGAGTCAACCGCTGGAAGGCCCAGGCGTTGATTGCGCCGCTGGTGCTGTTTCTGTTGCTGGTGTTCTTGGTGCCGATCGTGGCGCTGCTCTACAAAAGCGTCGGCAACCCGGAAGTGGTCGGCGGCATGCCGCGCACCGTGGCGGCCATCGCCAGTTGGGACGGCCGCGGCCTGCCCGCTGAGCCGGTGTACAAAGCCGCTGGCGAAGACCTCGCCGAAGCCCGGAAAAACCAGACGCTGGGCGATTTGTCCAAGCGCTTGAACATGGAATTGGCCGGCTATCGCAGCCTGCTGACCAAAACCGCCCGTGCGCTGCCCTTTGCCAGCGAACCGGCCTCTTATAAAGAAGCACTTGAAGGCCTCGACGAGCGCTGGGGCGATCCGGCCTACTGGCAAGCGGTCAAGCGCAACACCAGCAGCATCACCCCGTATTACCTGCTGGCGGCGGTCGATCACCGCATCGACGACCTCGGCGAACTGGCCCCGGCCACCCCGGATCAGGCGATCTACCTCGACATCTTCGCCCGCACGTTCTGGATGGGCCTGGTGATCACTGTGATCTGCTTGCTGCTCGCCTATCCACTGGCTTATCTGCTGGCCAACCTGCCATCGCGCCAGAGCAACCTGCTGATGATTCTGGTGCTGCTGCCGTTCTGGACCTCGATTCTGGTGCGAGTCGCGGCGTGGATCGTGTTGCTGCAATCGGGCGGGCTGATCAACAGCGCGCTGATGGCAATGGGCATCATTGATAAGCCGCTGGAGCTGGTGTTCAACCGCACCGGGGTCTACATCTCGATGGTGCACATCCTGCTGCCGTTCATGATCCTGCCGATCTACAGCGTGATGAAAGGCATCTCACCGACTTACATGCGTGCCGCGATTTCGCTGGGCTGCCATCCGTTCGCCAGTTTCTGGCGGGTGTACTTCCCGCAGACCTACGCTGGCGTCGGCGCCGGTTGCCTGTTGGTGTTCATCCTCGCCATCGGCTACTACATCACCCCGGCGCTGCTCGGCAGCCCGAACGATCAAATGGTCAGCTACTTCGTCGCGTTCTACACCAACACCAGCATCAACTGGGGCATGGCCACGGCGTTGGGCGGCTTGCTGCTGCTGGCAACCGTGGTGCTTTATCTGATCTACAGCTGGCTGGTGGGCGCCAGTCGCCTGCGCCTGAGCTAAGGGGAATTTGAAATGCTGAGTCCTTACATGTCGCCCATCGAACGGGTGTGGTTCTACAGCTTGCGGATTCTCTGCGGCCTGATCCTGTTGTTCCTGATTCTGCCGGTGCTGGTGATCGTGCCGCTGTCGTTCAACTCGGGGAGTTTTCTGGTCTATCCGCTGCAGGGCTTCTCGCTGCAGTGGTACCACGACTTCTTCGCCTCGGCGGAATGGATGCGCGCGCTGAAGAACAGCATCATCGTCGCCCCGGCAGCGACGGTGCTGGCGATGATCTTTGGCACGCTGGCGGCAATCGGTCTCACTCGCGGTGACTTCCCCGGCAAAGCGCTGGTGATGGCGCTGGTGATTTCGCCGATGGTGGTGCCAGTGGTGATCATCGGTGTGGCGAGTTATCTGTTTTTCGCACCGCTGGGCTTGGGTAACAGTTTCTTCTCGCTGATCGTGGTGCACGCGGTGCTCGGTGTGCCATTCGTGATCATCACCGTGTCGGCGACGTTGCAGGGTTTCAACCATAACCTTGTACGGGCGGCGGCCAGCCTCGGCGCTTCGCCACTGACCACGTTCCGCCGGGTGACCTTGCCGCTGATTGCGCCGGGGGTCATTTCCGGGGCGCTGTTCGCCTTCGCGACGTCGTTCGATGAGGTGGTGGTGACGCTGTTCCTCGCCGGCCCGGAGCAAGCGACCTTGCCACGGCAAATGTTCAGCGGGATCCGCGAGAACCTCAGTCCGACTATCGCTGCCGCCGCTACGTTGCTGATCGCCTTCTCGGTGATTCTGCTGCTGACCCTGGAATGGCTGCGTGGGCGCAGCGAGAAACTGCGTACTGCTCAGGTTTAAGGGCCAGATCAAAGGCTTACCCCCTGACCCCAGCCCTCTCCCCCCAGGGGGCGAGGGGGAATGGGAGCAGATCTTCATGGTCTTCAAAACTTGTGTTCGACCGGTATCGCGCGTCGATGTACTCCGAGAGAACGGCTCGGTCAGTCCCCTCTCCCTCTGGGAGAGGGCTAGGGTGAGGGTTCTTGCTCTGGCCCTCGATGGCTCATTCACCACCTGAATACCAGACAACCCCAAACCCTCGACTACGCTTGTGCTCAGCTCCCACACCTATAAGAGGCTGCGCACGATGAGTCTGTCCCAGTTCAAAATCGCTCACAAACTGATCACCGGCGCTGCGGCCATCGAGCAACTGGCGGCGGAACTCACGCGCCTGGATATCGACAACCCGCTGATCGTCACCGACGCCGCACTGGTCAAATCCGGCACCGTGGAGCTGGCGCTGTGCCAATTGGGTGGGCGCGAATACGAGATTTTCGACCGAGTGCTACCGGACCCGGAAATTGCCATCGTCGAAGACTGCATGCGCGTTTACCGCGAGGGCGGACATGACGGCTTGATCGGCCTCGGTGGCGGTAGTGCCATCGACATCGCCAAAAGCGTCGCGGCGTATGCCGGTTACCACGGCGCGCTGGAAGATCTGTTCGGCGTCGAGCAGGTGCCGCGCAAAGGCCCGCCGCTGATCGCCATCCCGACCACCGCCGGCACCGGTTCGGAAGTGACCAACGTGGCGATTCTTTCCGACAAGGTCGCGCAACTGAAGAAAGGCATCGTCAGCGACTACCTGTTGCCAGACGTCGCGCTGGTCAGCCCGCAAATGACCCTGACCTGTCCGCGCAGTGTCACTGCCGCCAGTGGAGTCGATGCGTTGGTGCATGCCATCGAATCCTATCTGTCGGTCAACGCCTCGCCGATTACCGACTCGCTGGCCATCGGCGCAATCAAACTGATCGCCCGGGCGCTGCCCAAGGCCTACGCCAATGGCGCCAATCTGCAGGCCCGCGAAGACATGGCCACCGCCAGCCTGATGGCCGGCATGGCGTTCGGCAATGCCGGGGTCGGCGCGGTGCATGCGTTGGCGTATCCACTGGGCGGTCGCTTCAACATCGCCCATGGCGTGAGTAACGCCTTGCTGCTGCCGTACGTCATGACCTGGAACAAGATGGCCTGCGTCGAACGCATGCAGGATATCGCCGAAGCCATGGGGGTGAAGACGGCTCATCTGAGCGCCACGGAGGCGGCGGATAAAGCCGTGCAGGCCATGACCGATTTGTGTGCGGCGGTAGATATTCCGCCGGGCCTGCGCAGTTTCGGTGTGCCCGAAGACGCGATCCCGGCGATGGCAGTGGAAGCCGCAGGGATCGAGCGTTTGATGCGCAACAACCCGCGCAGGCTCAGCGCTGCGGACATCGAAAAGATCTACCGCGCGGCGTACTGAGTCGCGATCGGTCTCGCTCATGGCATAACCCAATCATCGTGGTCACGGTGCGCGCGCGGAAACTTGAGGTATACAATGCGCGCCATCGTGATTTAGCTCAGAAAAGGTGCGTCATGCAGCCCTTCGTAATTGCTCCGTCGATTCTCTCCGCCGACTTCGCCCGCCTCGGCGAAGAAGTGGACAACGTTCTGGCCGCCGGTGCCGACTTCGTCCACTTCGATGTCATGGACAACCACTACGTGCCGAACCTGACCATCGGGCCGATGGTCTGCGCGGCACTGCGCAAGTACGGCATCACCGCGCCGATCGACGCGCACTTGATGGTCAGCCCGGTGGATCGCATCGTCGGCGACTTCATCGAGGCCGGCGCCACCTACATCACCTTCCACCCGGAAGCCACGCTGCACGTCGATCGCTCGCTGCAACTGATCCGTGAAGGCGGCTGCAAATCCGGCCTGGTGTTCAACCCGGCGACCCCGCTGGACGTGCTCAAGTACGTGATCGACAAGGTCGACATGGTCTTGCTGATGAGCGTCAACCCGGGCTTCGGCGGGCAGAAGTTCATTCCCGGCACCCTCGACAAACTGCGCGAAGCGCGGGCGATCATTGATGCTTCGGGCCGCGACATCCGTCTGGAAATCGACGGCGGCGTCAACGTCAACAACATCCGTGAAATCGCCGCGGCCGGTGCGGACACCTTCGTCGCCGGCTCGGCGATCTTCAATGCGCCGAACTATCAGGAAGTCATCGACAAGATGCGTTCCGAACTGGCGCTGGCGCGTCCATGAGCGGTTTTGAGCAGCTGTTCCCGGGGCAACTGCCACGGTTGGTGATGTTCGATCTGGATGGCACGCTGATCGACTCGGTTCCCGACCTGGCGGCGGCGGTGGACACCATGCTGCTCTCCCTCGGGCGCAAGCCTGCCGGCATCGAGTCGGTGCGCGAGTGGGTCGGCAATGGCGCACCGGTGCTGGTGCGCCGGGCGCTGGCCGGTGGCATCGATCATTCGGCGGTGGATGACGTCGAGGCCGAGCACGCGCTGGAAGTGTTCATGGAAGCTTACGGCGCCAGCCATGAGCTGACCGTGGTCTATCCGGGTGTGCGCGACACCCTCAAATGGCTGAACAAGCAAGGCGTGGCGATGGCGCTGATCACCAACAAGCCGGAGCGTTTTGTCGCGCCGCTGCTGGATCAGATGAAGATCGGCCGCTACTTCAAATGGATCATCGGCGGCGACACCCTGCCGCAGAAGAAACCCGACCCGGCCGCACTGTTCTTCGTGATGAAAATGGCCAACATCCCGGCCTCGCAATCGCTGTTCGTCGGCGACTCGCGCAGCGACGTGCTGGCGGCGAAAGCGGCGGGGGTCAAATGCGTGGCGCTCAGCTACGGCTACAACCACGGCCGACCGATTGCCGAGGAAGCCCCGGCGCTGGTGATCGACGATCTGCGCAAGCTAATTCCCGGTTGCCTCGGTACAGCCGCTGAGATAACGTTGCCCGACGCTGCTCAATCCCATTCTGGAAACGCCATCGTGGTGGTCACTCGCAAACTCTGGATGAAAGTCATCAAGGCCCTGGCCCGCTGGCGTTGGCGCGCCTGACTGTTTCCTGGCCGGCCCGCCGGCGCGTTTGCACACCTGACTGTTAGCACCTCACACCACGAGGCACCTCATGATCCGCGAAGAATTCCTGCGCTTGGCCGCCGACGGCTACAACCGCATTCCGCTGGCCTGCGAAACCCTGGCCGACTTCGACACGCCGCTGTCGATCTACCTGAAACTGGCCGACCAGCCCAACTCCTACCTGCTCGAATCAGTGCAGGGCGGCGAGAAATGGGGCCGTTACTCGATCATCGGCCTGCCGTGCCGCACCGTGCTGCGGGTTCACGATCATCATGTGAGCATCACCGTCGACGGCGTCGAGACCGAAAGCCATGACGTCGAAGACCCGCTGGCCTTCGTCGAAACCTTCAAGGCCCGCTACAACGTGCCGACCATCGCCGGTCTGCCGCGTTTCAACGGTGGCCTGGTCGGATACTTCGGTTATGACTGCGTGCGTTATGTCGAGAAACGCTTGGGCAAATGCCCGAACCCGGATCCGCTGGGTGTGCCGGACATTCTGTTGATGGTTTCCGATGCGGTGGTGGTGTTCGACAACCTCGCCGGCAAGATGCACGCGATCGTCCTCGCCGACCCGGCGCAAGCCGACGCTTACGAGCAGGGGCAGGCGCAATTGCAGGCACTGCTGGAAAAACTGCGTCAGCCGATCACCCCGCGCCGAGGCCTGGACTTCAGCAAGCAGCAGTCGGCTGATCCGGTGTTCCGTTCGAGTTTCACCCAGGACGATTACGAAAAAGCCGTCGACACCATCAAGGAATACATCCTTGCCGGTGACTGCATGCAGGTCGTGCCGTCGCAGCGCATGTCGATCGACTTCAAGGCTGCGCCGATTGATCTCTATCGCGCCCTGCGGTGCTTCAACCCGACGCCGTACATGTATTTCTTCAACTTTGGCGACTTCCACGTCGTCGGCAGTTCGCCGGAAGTACTGGTGCGGGTTGAAGACAACCTGATCACCGTGCGCCCGATTGCCGGTACGCGTCCGCGTGGTGCTACCGAAGAAGCGGACGTGGCGCTGGAAGAAGACCTGTTGTCGGACGACAAGGAGATTGCCGAGCACTTGATGCTGATCGACCTCGGGCGTAACGACACCGGGCGGGTTTCGGAAATCGGCTCGGTGAAACTCACCGAGAAAATGGTCATCGAGCGTTATTCCAACGTGATGCACATCGTTTCCAACGTCACCGGCCAGTTGAAGGCCGGGCTGACGGCGATGGACGCACTGCGGGCGATTCTGCCGGCCGGCACCTTGTCCGGTGCACCGAAGATTCGCGCGATGGAAATCATCGACGAACTGGAGCCGGTCAAACGTGGTGTGTACGGCGGCGCGGTCGGTTACTTTGCCTGGAACGGCAACATGGACACCGCGATTGCCATTCGCACGGCGGTGATCAAGAACGGCGAACTGCACGTGCAGGCCGGCGGCGGCATCGTTGCCGACTCGGTGCCGGCGCTGGAATGGGAAGAAACCCTGAACAAGCGCCGCGCGATGTTCCGTGCTGTGGCCCTGGCTGAGCAGACACCGGACGCCTGAGCCACGCAAAACACTGGTAGGCCTTCGCCTGCTCGCGATTTCGGCCTGACATTCACCTTTAATGTTGGCTGATCCACCGCCATCGCGAGCAGGCGCAGGCCTGCATTGAGTTGTGCTCGGACCTAAAAAAACGCGGCGCCTGTGAGGGCGCCGCGTTTTTTATGCCGGCAAATCAGAAATCGAGGCTGACCCCGACGTTCACCCCTTGCTGGGTAAAGTCGTCATCCTTGCGCACGTTGTAGCTGGCGCGCAACGCCAGATCCTGAGTGAGCTTGTGGCTCACGCCCAGGTTCAGGCGATTGAGGTTGGTCTGCGGCTCGTAGCCTTCGAGGGTGAAACGATTGTTCGGCAGGCTGTTGAGGTTGATGGTCAGGTCTTGCCGGTCGTCGTTGTACTCACGCTCGTGAGCGAGCTCGCCGAACACTTGGGTCTGTGCAGTGATCTGGTACTTGCCCTGGATGCCCAGGCCCAGACGCCGCGAGTTGCGCGACTGGTCATCGAAGGTCAGCGCGGTGGAATCCGCGCCTTTTTCCGAGTAACCATCCACTTCGGTCTTGCCGAAATCGGCGCTGACGAACGGCGACAGGTGCCATGGACTGCTGGCCTGCTGCGCGATGTCGTAGCCGATGCGGCCGCTGATCGCCAGGACGTAGCCGTCGGTATCGCCTTTCTCTCCGCGCTCGTTGACCCCGAGCTGGAATTTACGCTTGAGGCTGTCGTAGTCGAGTTTGCCGGCGGTCATCGCCAGATCGCCCCACCAGCGGTTTTGCTGGTACTGGGCGAATGCGGTGCCCATGTAGGCGTTGAGTTTGTATTCCGAGTCGGCGTCGCCGGCTTCGAGTTTCTGGTTATAGAAACCCGCGGCCACACCGACACGCCAGGCTTCGTTGACGCGATAGCTGCCGCCGATGTTCAGGTTATAGCCGTTGCCGTCGGCACTGGCAGCGCTTTGCTGGCCGTCGAAATCCTGATGTTGACCGCCGCCGGCAACGATGGCGCGCCATTGGCCGATGCCCTGCCAGTTTTCCCAATCGGCCAGCCATTGGTTACGCAGTTCATCCTGATGCGCACGCAACGAACCCTGGGCCATTTCCGGCAGCAGGGTCAGTTCCCACGGTGCTGCCAGCAGTGAGTAGGCGTAGTCGGCAATCAGCCGCTGGCCGGTTTCGGTCGGGTGCACCGCGTCGTTGTAAATCAGCTTGGTCGGATCCGGGGTGGCGCTGTTGATGCCGTATCGGGCGTTTTCTGTGCAACTGTTGCCGCTGAAGCAGGTGGCCGTGAGGTTCTGGTCCGTCGCGAGGCCGAACTGCGCCGGGTTGGCGAAGGCCTCTTTGAGCAGCACCGGAATGTTCAGGGGAATGATTTCAGCGTTGATGCCCTGCAGCTGGCTGACCAGCTCGGTGTTGAACTGGGCGCTGAGCTGCGAGGTGAAAGCCTGCAGCGGCGAGCCATTGACCGCCGGGGTCAGGCCGATGTCTGGCAGCAGCCAGACCATGATGTATTTGGCGCCGGCACCTTGCAGCGTACGTACGCTATCGGCCAGACGATCGGCCGCCGAGTTGGCCTGGTCAAGACTGAGCACGCGTCCCTGGAGGAAGTCGTTCCCGCCGCCGGACAGGTAATACAGCGCGTTCGGGTCGGCGCGGAAGCCGTTCGAGGGCAGGTAACCGGCGCGGGTGCGCTCACCGGTAGCCGATTGTGTGGTGATCGAGTCGAGAATCTGGTCGGTACGGTATCCGCCCACCGCCCAGTTGTTGCCATCCGCCAGCCCTTCGCCAGCACGCACCGCCGAGGACGAAGACGCGGTTTGATCAGGGCTGAAACCCAGTTTGCCGCCGATGATCTGGGTGGAGTTGAGGTTACGGTTTTCGCCAGTGCCATCCTGGTACAGCGGGCCGGTGCGGTTGGTGTAGCGCTGCGTGGCGCCGGCCGGGCCGCCGGTGTCGCTGAAGGTCCCGGCATCGTTCAGGCTGTCGCCGAAGACGATGAAACTGGAATAAGGATTGGGTGCCGCATTGGCCTGGGCGCAAGCCAGAGCCAGCAGGCATCCGGCGAGCGGTACAAACAACGTCTGTTTGATCATGAGCAAGTCCGTTTATTTATTGTTTTAGGTGAACGAAACGACAGTACCAAAAACTCCCGGCATTTTGCCATCGGTCGCGAAGCCTCCCTTAGTTTTGTCCCCCGTCAGCACCGCCATATTGCACGCTCTGCCCAGCTAAGTTACTGTGCCGGAACGTATGAACGAGACCTTCCCCGTGTTGATCGTCAGCAAACTACTGGATCAAGTCATCAAGGCACACGCCCGTTGGCGTTGGCGCGCCTGAATCTTTTTTGCCGGCCCGGCCGGATCTGTATCGCTTTGCCTTCCTTGCCCGTTTGAAATGCCGCTGTGCCGACGCCCTCTGCGCGTCCGACATCGTGCAGCGCCCTGCGGGCAAGTCATTCGAAGGCTGTCTTCAAGTCAGAATTCAAGAGGTTCGAAACGCCATGTTGCTGATGATCGACAACTACGACTCCTTTACTTACAACGTTGTGCAATACCTCGGCGAGCTGGGTGCCGAGGTCAAGGTCGTGCGCAACGACGAACTGACCATCGCCGAAATCGAAGCGCTCAACCCCGAGCGCATCGTTGTATCCCCCGGCCCCTGCACACCGACCGAAGCCGGCATCTCCATCGAAGCCATCAAGCACTTTGCCGGCAAACTGCCAATCCTCGGCGTTTGTCTGGGCCACCAGTCCATCGGCCAGGCCTTTGGCGGTGACGTGGTGCGTGCCCGGCAGGTGATGCACGGTAAGACTAGCCCGGTATTCCACGAGGACAAGGGCGTTTTTACCGGTCTGAATCATCCGCTGACGGTTACCCGCTACCACTCGCTGATCGTCAAGCACGAGACCTTGCCCGATTGCCTGGAGCTGACCGCGTGGACGCAACACGATGACGGCAGCGTCGACGAAATCATGGGCCTGCGTCACAAGACCCTGAACATTGAGGGCGTACAGTTTCACCCCGAGTCGATCCTGACCGAACAGGGCCATGAACTGTTTGCCAACTTCCTCAAACAAACCGGCGGCACGCGCTAAGGACTTCCCATGAATATCAAGACAGCCCTGAGCCGTATCGTCGATCACCTCGACCTCAGCACCGATGAAATGCGCGACGTGATGCGCGAAATCATGACCGGCCAATGCACTGACGCACAGATCGGCGCGTTCATGATGGCCATGCGCATGAAGAGCGAGAGCATCGACGAGATCGTCGGCGCCGTGTCGGTGATGCGCGAGCTGGCCGACCAGGTCGAACTCAAGACCCTCGACGGCGTGGTCGATGTGGTCGGCACCGGCGGTGACGGTGCCAATATCTTCAACGTGTCGACGGCGTCTTCGTTTGTCGTCGCGGCCGCCGGTTGCACCGTGGCCAAGCACGGTAATCGTGCAGTCTCGGGCAAGAGCGGCAGCGCCGACTTGCTGGAAGCCGCCGGCATTTACCTGAACCTGACACCGGTCCAGGTGGCCCGTTGCATCGACAACGTCGGCATCGGTTTCATGTTTGCCCAGACCCACCACAAAGCCATGAAGTACGCCGCCGGCCCGCGCCGCGATCTCGGCTTGCGTACGCTGTTCAACATGCTCGGCCCGCTTACGAATCCGGCCGGAGTGAAACATCAGGTGGTGGGCGTCTTCACTCAGGCGCTGTGCCGGCCATTGGCCGAGGTCTTGCAACGTCTGGGCAGCAAACATGTGCTGGTGGTGCATTCGAAGGATGGTCTGGACGAATTCAGCCTCGCCGCGCCGACCTTTGTTGCCGAGCTGAAAAACAACGAGATCACCGAATATTGGGTCGAGCCCGAGGACTTGGGCATGAAGAGCCAGAGCCTGCACGGGCTGTCGGTCGAAGGACCGGAGGCGTCGCTGGCGCTGATCCGCGATGCACTGGGCAAGCGCAAAACCGAAAACGGCCAGAAAGCCGCTGAAATGATTGTGCTCAATGCCGGTGCAGCGCTGTACGCCGCCGATCTGGCCACGAGTTTGAAAGAAGGCGTGGCGCTTGCGCACGACGCTCTGCACACCGGCCTCGCTCGGGAAAAACTCGAGGAGTTGGGTGCCTTTACCGCGGTATTCAAAGTGGAGAATGAGGGATGAGTGTACCGACGGTTCTGGAAAACATTCTGGCGCGCAAAGTCCAGGAAGTCGCCGAGCGCAGCGCTCGCGTCAGCCTGAGCGAGCTGGAAGGTCTGGCCAAGGCGGCCGATGCACCCCGTGGTTTTGCCCAGGCATTGCTGGCGCAGGCGAAGAAGAAGCAACCGGCGGTGATCGCCGAGATCAAGAAGGCTTCGCCGAGCAAAGGCGTGATCCGCGAAAACTTCGTGCCTGCCGACATCGCCAAAAGCTACGAGAAGGGCGGGGCGACCTGTCTGTCGGTGCTGACCGACATCGATTACTTCCAGGGCGCCGATGCTTACCTGCAACAGGCCCGTGCCGCGTGCAGCCTGCCGGTGATCCGCAAGGATTTCATGATCGACCCCTACCAGATTGTCGAAGCCCGTGCCCTCGGCGCCGACTGCGTGCTGTTGATCGTCTCCGCACTGGATGACGTGAAAATGGCCGAACTGGCGTCGGTGGCCAAAGGCGTTGGTCTTGATGTGTTGGTGGAAGTGCACGACGGCGATGAACTGGAGCGTGCGTTGAAAACCCTCGACACGCCACTGGTCGGGATCAACAACCGCAACCTGCACACCTTTGACGTCAGCCTCGAAACCACCCTTGACCTGTTGCCGCGCATTCCGCGCGATCGACTGGTGATCACCGAGAGCGGCATCCTCAACCGTGCCGATGTCGAGCTGATGGAAATCAGCGACGTCTATGCGTTCCTGGTCGGTGAAGCATTCATGCGCGCCGAAAGCCCAGGCACCGAACTGCAGCGTCTGTTCTTCCCGGAGCGTGGTGGCCCGGTAGTCAGTGGTTCGACCCTCGACTGATTCAGTCAGTCCGAGTAGACGCCATCGCGTGCAGGCTCACTCCTACACTTGGAATGCGTTCCCCCTGTAGGAGCGAGCCTGCTCGCGATGACGGCATAAGATTCACCTCAGACTGAACGTCCTACGGAAACCTTATGATCCCGACCTCCCTCACCATCGAAGCCGGCCTGCAAGCCGAACAAGACTTGTTGGCTTCGGTCTGCGCCGGCGACGCCGAATTCGGCCTGTTGTTCTGGCGGCCTGGCGATCGCGCGCTGGTCATGCCGCGCCGCCTCAACCGTCTGCCGGGTTTCGATCACGCCTGTGCAGTCTCCGCCGCTGCCGGCTGGCCCGTCTTGTTGCGTGAGACCGGCGGTGAGCCCGTTCCGCAATCTGCCGCAACCCTCAACATCGCACTGGTCTACGCACCGCCGCGCAGCCAAGGCGATCTGAACCGGATCGAAACCGGCTACCGCCGCCTCTGCGATCCGATCTGTGAGTTACTGGACGAATTGGGGGGCACGTCGTCCCTGGGGGAAATCGACGGCGCGTTCTGCGACGGTCGTTTCAACGTCAATCTCGATGGGCGCAAGATGGTCGGCACGGCTCAGCGCTGGCGCCAGAGTCAGGGCGGACAACGCCCGGTCGGTCTGGTACACGGTGCGATGCTGATGGATAACGAGCGCGAGTCGATGGTGGCGGCCGTCAATCGCTTCAATGAAGCCTGCGGTCTGGAGCAGCGGGTGCGGGCTGAAAGCCACATTGCCCTGCACGAGAAGTTCGCCGCGCCAAATGCATTGGCGCGTCTTGATGAGCTGTTTCGTCTGATGCTGGCGCAGGTCTACAGCGCCTGACGTTACGCGCTTAGCGGGTGCCGAAGACCACCATGGTCTTGCCTTTCACATCGACCAGGTTGCGTTCTTCAAGATCCTTGAGCACGCGACCGACCATCTCCCGCGAACACCCGACAATCCGCCCGATTTCCTGACGGGTCACCTTGATCTGCATGCCGTCCGGGTGAGTCATGGCGTCCGGTTGCTTGCACAGCTCCAGCAGGCAGCGGGCCACACGACCGGTGACGTCGAAGAACGCCAGGTCGCCGACCTTACGCGTGGTGTTGCGCAGACGTTGTGCGATTTGTCCGCTGAGGACGTAAAGAATGTCCGGGTCCTGTTGGGACAGTTCGCGAAACTTGGCGTAACTGATTTCGGCGGTTTCGCATTCGACCTTCGCCCGCACCCAGGCACTGCGTTCCTGTTCCTGGCCCGCCTGTTCGAACAGGCCCAGTTCACCGAAGAAGTCTCCGGCGTTCAGGTAGGCGATGATCATCTCGCGGCCGTCGTCATCCTCGATCAGGATCGTCACCGAGCCCTTGATAATGAAATACAGCGTGTCCGAGCGATCACCCGCACAAATGATATTGCTCTTGGCCGCATGGCGACGGCGCTGGCAATGCATCAACAGCTTGTCGAGGTTCTTGATTTTGGGTGTGGGGGTAATAGCAACCATGGTTGTATCCCGAAAAGACTGCACGGTGATGTTTGATTTTTTATGAGGCGCTGAAGGCGGTCGCTACACAGGCTGACAATTGGCGCCAGCGAATTGGCGCCAGCTTACCAGACACTTCGTCGAAAATTCGAGAAATTACCTACGCCGTAGACGCATGCGTCCCACGATCGGCGCCCACTGTCAGAATGAATCCCTGTGCTAAGCTGGCGACCCTTTTTTTACAGTGGAGTCTTGGCGATGAAGGCACGCATCCAATGGGCTGGCGAAGCCATGTTCCTCGGCGAATCCGGTAGCGGTCATGTCGTGGTGATGGACGGTCCGCCGGACGCCGGTGGTCGCAATCTAGGGGTTCGGCCGATGGAAATGCTCCTGCTGGGTGTTGGCGGTTGCAGCAACTTCGACGTGGTCAGCATTCTGAAGAAATCCCGTCAGGCCGTTGAAAGCTGTGAAGCCTTTCTCGATGCCGAGCGTGCGACCGAAGATCCGAAGGTGTTCACCAAGATCCACATGAAGTTCGTGGTCAAGGGCCGGGGCTTGAAAGAAGCCCAGGTCAAACGCGCCGTCGAGCTGTCTGCGGAAAAGTACTGCTCGGCCTCGATCATGCTCGGCGCTGCGGGCGTGGACATTACCCACGAGTACGAAATCGTCGAACTCGGTTGAACCGACATTCAACTATCATAAAAGCAGTGCAGACTCTGGCGATCCCCCCGCTGACGTCTGCATGATGCGCCACTTTTTTCAGGGCAGTGACCGGTCAGCCGACGGGTCATCCGCCTGTACATATAACCAGAATCGCCATCGTGAAGAGGTGTTAACCGTCCTACGCAAGTGCGTTGTTCGCACTTGACGGGCATGCTTGATCACGCGGCTGCGCCGCAAGCACAGAGAGTTTCCAACGGTGAAAAGCAAACTCAAGCTCCACGGGTTCAATAACCTGACCAAGACCTTGAGCTTCAACATCTATGACATCTGTTATGCGGAAACCCCGCAAGACCAGCAGGCCTACGTCGAGTACATCAATCAAGAGTACAACGCGAAACGCCTGACGCAGATTCTCACGGAAGTTGTCGAGATCATTGGTGCCAACATCCTGAACATTGCCAGTCAGGACTACGAGCCTCAGGGCGCCAGTGTCACGATTCTGATTTCTGAAGAACCAGTGACCCCGACCGAAAGTCAGATCGAAGAGTCTCCGGGCCCCTTGCCCGAAATCATCCTTGCCCACCTCGACAAGAGCCACATTACGGTGCACACCTACCCGGAAATCCATCCGGACGACGGTATTGCGACGTTCCGTGTGGACATCGACGTGTCGACGTGTGGTGTGATTTCACCGCTCAAGGCGCTCAACTTTCTCATTCACCAGTTCGATTCGGACATCGTCACCGTGGATTATCGTGTGCGCGGCTTCACCCGTGATGTTGAAGGCAACAAGCACTTCATCGACCACGAGATCAATTCAATCCAGAACTACCTGTCCGAAGACACCCGAGACGCTTACCAGATGACCGACGTGAACGTGTATCAGGAAAACCTGTTCCACACCAAAATGCTGCTGAAGGACTTCGAACTGGACAATTACCTGTTCGGCGACGCCACCAGTAACCTGTCCGCTGAACAGCGTGCTCAGGTGACCGACCGGGTGAAACACGAAATGCTGGAGATCTTCTACGCGCGCAATATGTCAGCGTAAGATCTTCGGGCACAAAAAAGGCGACTACTTTGCGGTAGTCGCCTTTTTTATTGCCAAAGTACCGGGCCCTGTGGGAGCAGGCCTGCCAGCGATGAGGCCCTTACAGGCATCTGAGCCATCAGATCCGATAAGTGCTCTTGGTCATAACCTTGGCCAACAGACTCATCCCGAACTTCACCGGCGCCGGAAAACGGAAACCACCTGCATCCAGCGCACTCTCCGCATGATGTTCTTCGTCGATGCGCATCTGCTCCAGAATCGCCCGGGACTTTTCATCCTCGGCCGGCAACTGCTCCAGATGCTCGTTCAAATGCTTGCACACCTGATGCTCGGTCGCCGCGACGAACCCGAGGCTGACCTTGTCGCTGATCAACCCGGCCACGGCACCAATCCCGAACGACATGCCATAAAACAATGGATTGAGCACGCTGGTATGACTGCCCAACTGGTGAAGGCGCTGTTCGCACCACACCAGATGATCAATCTCTTCTTCGGCCGCATGTTCCATGGCTTCGCGCACCTGGGGCAACTTGGCGGTCAGCGCCTGCCCTTGATACAGCGCCTGGGCACAGACTTCACCGGTATGGTTGATGCGCATCAGGCCCGCGACGTGGCGCGTGTCTTCATCGCTCATTTGCGTGTCCGGCTGCAGAATCGCTGGCGACGGACGGTACGGCTGGCCACTGAAGGGCAGCAGGGTGCGCATCGCGGCATCGGCTTGTAGCAGCAGACGGTCAATTGGCGAGTAGTGACGTTGGGTAGTCATGCTGACCTCCGGGAAGAATCTCGGCGGCCAGTTTAACCGAATCGGCCGGGGAACGTTTGCGCTGGGTCATTTGCCGTACGGTACGGGATTTGTGCGTTCATGCTTTGAGTGGGAGCTGGCTTGCTCGCGAAGACGTCGGTACATGCAAAGCATTCATGGCAGATACTCCGCTTTCGCGAGCAGGCCCGCTTCCACGGGATGTCCGGTGAATCAGCCCGGCGGCCAGTTCATCTGGCGCTGACCGAGCACATGCATATGAATGTGATAGACGGTCTGCCCACCCTTTTCATTGCAGTTCATCACCACCCGGAAGCCTTCCTCGCAGCCCAGCTCCAGGGCCAGGCGCTGGGCAGTGAACAGAATGTGCCCGGCCAGTGCCTTGTCGTCTTCGGTCAGGTCATTGAGGGTGCGCACCGGTTTCTTCGGGATCACCAGGAAATGCACCGGTGCCTGAGGGGCGATGTCGTGGAACGCCAGAACCTGGTCGTCCTCGTAGATGATCTTGGCCGGAATCTCCCGGTTGATGATCTTGGTGAACAGAGTATCCACTGCTGTTTTCTCCGTTGTGGGGGCTGGCCTGAGTGTACTCATGGGAAATGACCGCGCCCAGTGTTTTGCCGTAGGACCGTTCAGCGCGGGCAGTAAGCCTTGTTGACCATGCCGACGATGGTGCGGTTGAGCCAGCGCGAACCAAGGCGCGGCAGAAAGGCGAACCAGCGGTTGCGCCGTCCGGGAATGATGATTGCGCGGTTTTTCTCCAGTGCGCGCACGGTGTACAGCGCGACTTCCTCGGGACTCATCAGCAGCTTGCTGTTCTTGAGTTTGTCGTCGTTGAGCTGTGCGGTGCGGAAGAACCCGGTGCGGGTCGGTCCGGGACAAAGGACCGACACTTTGACCGCGCTCTGTTTGAGTTCAACCCGCAGCGCTTCGGAGAAGTGCAGTACGTACGCTTTGCTGGCGTAGTAGGTGCTCATCCACGGACCGGGATTGAACGCCGCCACTGAGGCGACATTGAGAATCTGCCCGCCACCCTGCAGGGCCATGCTGTTGCCGATGGCGTGACACAAGCGGGTGAGGGCGAGGATGTTCACTTCGATCAGATCCTGCTCGGTCATCCAGTCCTGGGCCAGAAACGGGCCGCAGGTACCGATGCCGGCGCAGTTGACCAACAGGTCGATCTGCCGGTCGCCTTCTTCCAGCTCCAGCAGGAAACCGGACAGGCGCAAAGGCTCGCCGAGGTCGCAGGCACGGAATAAAACCTCCACGCCAAACCGTTGGGTCAGTTCGATCGCGATACTTTCCAGCTGATCACGCTGTCGGGCCACCAGGATCAGGCTGCGGCCGCGCCGGGCCAGCGCTTCGGCCATGGCCAGACCGATGCCGCTGGAGGCGCCAGTGATCAGTGCGTAACGGGTCATGCAATTCTCCATCGCAACAGCTCCGCGCCGGCGACGCGGGTGTCACGGCGGGGAGCGCTGTTCATTCTTTCGCAGAGTCTACAGGGGCCTGCGCCGCTTCGGCTGCATCGTCAACGGAATTCGCTGCCGGCTCGACCTCCACGTCGACCTCGTCGGTGGTCACCGAGCCACTTTCGTAGCTGCTTTCCAGAGTGGTTTCGTATTCCTGCTGGATGGCCGAGATGCCGCCCAGCATGCCACCCACGAAAAACAAGCCGATAAAGACGATCCACAGAGAGCACAGCACTTTGACGGCCGTGGTGTTCGGCGGCGGCGGCGGCCCATAGCGATTGGCGTGGGTGTTGCCCGGCATGACCATGATCACCAGCGGGAAGAAACTGCCCACGAACGGTACAAGGGTCAGTAGCCATAGCCAGCCTGACCAGCCGATATCGTGCAGACGCTGAACGCTGAACAGGATGCCGACAATCATGAAAGCCAGGAACAGGAAGAAGGCGAAGATGCCACCGATGATCAGGCCGGTGGTCGAGTCAGTGCTCACCAGGCCCAGACCGATCAGAGCGAATACGCTGACGATTGGCAGGGTCACCAGGCTCAGCACCATCGACCAGGCGAGGTAGCGCAGCCGTCCGATCCGCCCTTCGACGCTGAAGGGTTTGAGTGTGGCGAACGCCGGCAGGTTTTCCCCGACGCTGGCGCGGGGCGGTGCATAGGGTGAATCCGGCTCTGCGACGGCAGAGGCGTGATCCTGCACGTCCGACAGATTAAGCTCGATCGCCGTTTCGGCTTCGATTCGTGCGTCGATCCCGGTCTTGCTCAGCGCCTGCAAATAAGCTTGCGCATCGTTGTGCGACAAATCGCGCTTGAGTGCCACGGTGCGGCCATTGAACAGGCGTTCGATGGCGGCCACGTCGCTTTTGAACAGGTTGGCCAGATTGAGCTTGGCCGTGGTGATATCGACACCGGGCTGCAGAGCACCGTCGAAAACGATCTTGTAACGGGGGTCGCTCATTACCGAGGCATCCTTGTCGCGAATGGTTTGAAAAGGTCATCAGTGTAAGGCCAGTTCCTGAGGCTGGCCTGATTTTTACCCACGTGGCCAGTGTTTCGCCAACTGGGTCGTGCGTCCCTGGGCCTGACGGTATTCAGCATCGAGGCGCGCGATCAGTTGATCAACGCTCGGCAGATCACTGATGTCGCCAACGCCCTGGCCCGCAGACCATACGGTTTTCCAGGCTTTGGCTTCATCGTTGATCGGCTTGAGCTTGTCGCCGAAATTAACTTCGCCCTTGCCTTGCAGCGCAGCCAGATCGAAACCGGCGGCTTGCAGACTCTGGCGCATGAAGCTCGCCGGAACCCCCGACACGGCGGGAGTATGGATGATGTCCGCCGCTTTGGCAGTCAGCAGCATGTCTTTGTAGGCGTCAGGTGCATGACTTTCGGTGGTGCCGATAAATCGCGTACCGAGGTAGGCCAAATCCGCGCCCAGCAACTGAGCGGCCAGAATCTCGTGGCCGTGGTTCAGACAACCTGCCAGCAACAACGTTTTATCGAAGAACTGGCGGATTTCGGCGATCAGCGCAAACGGACTCCAGGTGCCGGCGTGGCCCCCGGCGCCAGCCGCCACCGCAATCAAACCGTCGACACCGGCCTCGGCCGCCTTTTCGGCATGGCGGCGGGTGGTCACGTCATGGAACACCAGGCCTCCGTAGCTGTGCACTGCGTCGACCAGTTCCTTTACTGCGCCGAGGCTGGTGATGACGATCGGCACCTTGTGCTCGACGCAAATGTTCAGATCCGCCTGCAGGCGCGGGTTGCTGTTGTGGACGATCAGGTTCACTGCATAAGGGGCCGGATTATCCAGTGTTGCCAGCCCCGCTTCGATCTGTTCCAGCCAGGCTTTGAACCCGCTGCTTTCACGCTGGTTCAGCGCCGGAAAACTGCCGACCACGCCATTGCGGCAGCAGGCGAGCACCAGTTCCGGGTTGGAAATCAGGAACATCGGCGCTGCTACTACAGGCAGGCGCAGACGTTGTTCGAGCAGAGCGGGCAGCGACATTATGAACACCCCAAGGATCTGTACTTGTTGAAGTTAGAACGGCTTGACCACGACCAGAATTACGATAGCCAGCAATATCAGAACCGGCACTTCATTGAACCAGCGATAAAAGACATGGCTGCGGGTGTTCTCGCCACGGGCAAAACGTTTTACCTGAGCGCCGCACATGTGGTGGTAGCCGATCAGCAACACGACCAGAGTCAGTTTGGCGTGAATCCAGCCACCCATGCTGAAAATGCTCGGGTTCAGGTAAATCAGCCAGCCGCCGAAGATCAGCGTGGCGATCATCGCCGGGCCCATGATGCCGCGATACAGCTTGCGTTCCATGACGCTGAAGCGTTCTTTGCTGATCGTGTCTTCGCTTTGCGCGTGATAAACGAACAGCCGCGGCAAGTAGAACAGCCCGGCAAACCAGCACACGACGCTGACGATATGAAACGCTTTGATCCATAGATAGAGCATTTTTGGTTATTCCCAGGTTCACGGTAGCCCGGATAGTAGAGGCTTGAGCGTCCGCACGTCACCTTGACGGTTGTCGCAGGGGCGCGCGGCCCCTATTATCGACGGCTTTCCAGTGGGTTCTTTGAGGGCAGGTTATGGTCAAGGTCGGTATCGTCGGCGGCACGGGTTACACCGGTGTCGAACTGCTGCGTCTGTTGGCGCAGCATCCGCAGGCAGAAGTGGTTGTGATCACTTCCCGATCCGAGGCCGGTCTGGCCGTGGCTGATATGTACCCGAACCTGCGCGGCCACTATGACGGTCTGGCGTTCAGTGTGCCGGACATCAAGACGCTGGGCGCGTGTGACGTGGTGTTCTTCGCGACGCCGCACGGAGTCGCGCATGCATTGGCCGGTGAATTGCTGGCAGCGGGCACCAAGGTGATCGACCTGTCCGCAGACTTCCGTCTGCAGGACGCCGATGAATGGGCCAAGTGGTACGGCCAGCCGCACGGCGCGCCGGCGCTGCTCGACGAAGCCGTCTACGGGCTGCCGGAAGTCAATCGCGAGCAGATCAAGAAAGCCCGTCTGATCGCGGTGCCGGGTTGCTACCCGACCGCTACGCAGCTGGGTTTCCTGCCGTTGCTTGAAGCCGGTCTGGCTGACGCTTCGCGTCTGATCGCTGACTGCAAGTCCGGCGTCAGCGGTGCCGGTCGTGGCGCCGCTGTAGGCTCTTTGTACTCCGAGACGTCGGAAAGCATGAAAGCCTATGCGGTGAAAGGTCACCGTCACCTGCCGGAAATTCGTCAGGGCCTGCGCCGCGCCGCCGGTAAAGACGTCGGTCTGACCTTCGTGCCGCACCTGACCCCGATGATCCGTGGCATTCACTCCACGCTCTACGCGACTGTTGTTGATCGCTCGGTGGATCTGCAGGCGCTGTTTGAAAAGCGTTATGCCAACGAGCCGTTCGTCGATGTGATGCCGGCCGGCAGCCATCCGGAAACCCGTAGTGTGCGCGGCGCCAACGTCTGCCGCATTGCGGTGCATCGTCCGCAGGATGGCGACCTGGTGGTGGTGTTGTCGGTGATCGACAATCTGGTCAAAGGTGCGTCGGGTCAGGCTGTTCAGAACATGAACATCCTGTTCGGGCTGGACGAGCGCTTCGGTTTGTCCCACGCCGGCATGCTGCCGTAACACGTTAAGCCGCACAGCAAAAAGGCCCGTCAAACGGGCCTTTTTGCATTCTGGGCAGTTGGTCGGGTTTATTGATATACCGTAACAATAGTTGACCGATTTTCTAGGACAAGCGGATAATGCGCGTCATCACGCATTATGGCGGCGTAACGCCGGGAGATAGTTAGCATGAGCGTCGAATCCTTCACCCCCACGGCTTTGCAATTCACCCAAGGTGCTGCGCACAAGGTGAAGAGCCTGGTCGATGAAGAGGGGAATGATCGCTTGAAGCTGCGCGTATTCGTTACGGGCGGCGGTTGTTCAGGGTTTCAGTACGGTTTCACCTTCGATGAAGATGTGGCCGAGGACGACACCATCGTCGAGCGCGAAGGCGTGAGCCTGGTGGTTGATCCGATGAGCTTCCAGTACCTGGCCGGTGCCGAAGTCGACTACCAGGAAGGTCTGGAAGGTTCGCGCTTCGTGATCAAGAACCCGAACGCCACCACGACCTGTGGTTGCGGTTCTTCATTTTCGATCTGATCGCACTGCGCTACACACAACAAAACGCCACAGAACCTTACGGTTCTGCGGCGTTTTTTGTTGTCTGCGTTTTGCTTAGTTAGGGTAGATCGCACCGAGTACGCGCAGGCCTTTTGCGCCGGTGACACTCGGGCGGTTGGCGGCTATGCCTTCGAGGCAGCAATGGGCCAGCCAGGCGAAGGCCATGGCCTCGACCCAATCTGGATCGACGCCGTGGCTGGCAGTGCTGGCGACAATTGCATTCGGCAGTAGATCCGCCAGGCGTTTCATCAGCGTGGCATTGTGTGCGCCGCCGCCGCAAACCAACAACTCTTGCGTGTCCGATTGAGCGCTCTGCAGCGATTCGACGATGCTCAGCGCCGTCAATTCGAGCAGCGTGGCCTGGACGTTCTCTGCGGCGAAGGTCGGCAGTTTCGAGAGCTGTCGCTCCAGCCAAGGCAGGTTGAACACTTCCCGGCCGGTGCTTTTCGGGCCTTTGGTAATAAAGAACGGGTCACTGAGCAGAGCTTTCAGCAGGGCCGGTTCGACGCGGCCAGTGGCTGCCCATTGGCCGTTGCGATCGTAGTTTTCACCCCGTTGCTGATGAATCCAGGCGTCCATCAGCACATTTCCCGGGCCACAGTCGAAACCGGCTACCGGCTTGCTCGCCTCAATCAGGCTGAGATTACTGAAACCGCCGACATTCAAGACGGCCTGGTTGCCGCTACGCTCTTCGAACAACGCCTCATGAAAGGCCGGCACCAGCGGTGCGCCCTGGCCGCCGGCTGCGACGTCGCGGCTACGGAAGTCGCTGACAACGGTGATACCGGACAATTCAGTCAGCAGGGCCGGGTTGCCAATCTGCACGGTAAAGCCCCGTGCCGGCTCATGGCGAATGGTCTGCCCGTGGCTGCCGATGGCGCGAATGGCTTGCGGTTTGAGTTGCTGTTGTTCAAGGAGGGTGTGAATACCTTGCGCGGCGAGTTTCACCCAGTGTTGCTGGGCAATCGCCGAGCGGGCGATCTCGTCGGGGCCGCTGGCGCACAGGCTCAAGAGCTCAGTGCGCAGGGAGTCAGGCATGGGAATGTAGTGGGTGGCGATCAGTTTGATCGCCGAGGTTTGCTCGATCAGGGCGATGTCCAGCCCGTCGAGACTGGTTCCGGACATCACGCCGATATACAGGGCCATGACTTAGCGCTTGCTCGAGGCCAGCATGGTGGCCTTTTCCTGATCCATGCGCGCCATCAGTGGCTGGCTCTGCGCCAGGAAGCGGGCACGTTCGGACTTGGCGATCGGGTCGGCCATCGGCAGCTTCTGGCCCAGTGGATCGACGTGTACGCCGTTGACCTGGAATTCATAGTGCAGGTGCGGACCGGTGGACAGGCCCGTGGTGCCGATGTAACCGATCACCTGGCCCTGCTTGACGGTACCGCCGGTTTTCACGCCTTTGGCGAAACCTTGCATGTGGCCGTACAGCGTGCGGTAGGTATTGCCGTGCTGGATGATCACGGTATTGCCATAGCCACCACGGCGACCGGCCAACAACACTTTTCCGTCACCGGCAGCCTTGATTGGCGTACCGCGCGGAGCGGCGTAATCGACGCCTTTATGGGCGCGGATCTTGTTGAGGATCGGATGTTTGCGGCCCATGGAAAACTTCGAGCTGATGCGGGCGAAGTCCACCGGCGTGCGGATGAACGCCTTGCGCATGCTGTTGCCATCGGCGGTGTAGTAACTGCTGTTGCCTTGTTTGTTGGTGTAACGCACGGCGGTGTAGGTTTTACCGCGGTTGGTGAAGCGTGCAGACAGGATGGGACCGGTTCCGACTGCCTTGCCGTTGACCACTTTCTGCTCGTAGATGACGTCGAATTCGTCGCCCTGGCGGATGTCCTGAGCGAAGTCGACGTCGTAGCCGAAGACGCTGGCCATATCCATGGTCAGGCTGTGGGAGAGGCCTGCACGGGCGGCGGACTGCGACAGCGAGCTGTTGATGACACCGTGTACGTAAGCGGTGCGAACCGTAGGTTTTGCGGTGACCCGGTTAAACGCGTAACCCTTGTCGTTCTTGGTCAGGGAAATGGTTTCGACGTCGCTGACCTTGCTGTGCAGGCTGGCCAACTGGCCTTCAGGCGTCAGTTCAAACTCCAGCTTCTGGCCGTGTTTCAACTGACTGAACTGCTTGGCTTGCTTGTCGCTGGCGAGTACTTCGTGCACTGCGGCAGCCGGAAGGCCGACCTTTTCGAACAGCGTGGACAGGGTGTCGCCCTTCGACACGACGACTTCCCGATGGCCGGGAGCTTTTGGTTTTTCGGCGACCTTGGCTGGCTCTGGCGCGGCTTCAGCGGTTTCCGAGGCGGTTTCGTCAGGGTTTTCGATCTGGGCAAACGGCGAGGCTGTTGGCTCATTTGTGGCTTGAACCGCGTCAGCAGCGTCTTGATCTTGTGTCAGTTGTTCAGCAGGACTTTCCAGTTCAAGGCTCAGGGTCGTCTTTTTGGCTTCAACATCACTGGAAGGGAATACCAGGAGTGCCAGGCTGAGAAGGGCGGCGATACCACTTGCTGCGAGCAGGTGGGTCTTCGGGTAAAGCGGTGGCGCTTTAGACGGTTCTGTGGTCATAAGTAATTTTGACTTTGAAAAAAGATGAATTGGAAAAGATGAATGACATGATGAAGATGAAATAACTGTATAAAATATAACCAAATCATCTCTGAAGCAAGTCTACAGACAGTCTGTCTGTGGATTGGTGTCCGTGCGCCGGGCAAAACTTGTAATTGGTGCGCGATCTTGTATGGTTGGTTCCCTTTGAATCTGAGCCTTGCGGGTCTGTTATGAAGTCGGTTGAAGAGCAGCTAGCGCTGATTAAACGTGGTGCGGAAGAACTATTGGTCGAGTCCGAGCTGATCGAGAAGCTCAAGCGCGGCCAACCGCTGCGTATCAAGGCTGGTTTCGATCCGACAGCGCCGGATCTGCACTTGGGTCATACCGTGCTTATTAATAAGCTGCGCCAGTTCCAGGAGCTGGGGCATCAGGTGATCTTCCTTATAGGTGACTTCACCGGAATGATCGGTGACCCGAGTGGAAAGAGCGCCACGCGTCCTCCGCTGACTCGCGAGCAGGTTCTGGAAAACGCCGAGACTTACAAGACTCAGGTGTTCAAGATTCTCGATCCGGCGAAAACCGAAGTCGCGTTCAACTCCACCTGGATGGACCAGATGGGGCCTGCAGACTTCATTCGCCTGACGTCGCAGTACACTGTTGCGCGGATGCTTGAGCGCGATGACTTCGACAAGCGCTACACCACCAATCAGCCAATCGCTATTCACGAATTCCTCTATCCGCTGGTGCAGGGTTACGACTCGGTTGCTCTGCGCGCCGATGTTGAGCTGGGCGGTACCGACCAGAAGTTCAACTTGTTGATGGGGCGTGAGCTGCAGCGTGGATATGGTCAGGAGGCTCAGTGCATTCTGACCATGCCGTTGCTTGAAGGTCTGGATGGCGTGAAGAAGATGTCCAAGTCGTTGGGCAACTACGTCGGCATTCAGGAAGCACCGGGCGTCATGTACAGCAAGTTGGTGTCGATTCCGGATGCGCTGATGTGGCGCTACTTCGAGCTGCTCAGTTTCCGCTCGATGGATGAGATCAATGCGTTGCGTGCCGATGTCGAGGCAGGCGCCAATCCGCGCGATGTGAAAATCAAGTTGGCTGAGGAGATCGTGGCGCGCTTCCATGGTGAAGAGGCAGCGGCCAATGCTCACCGCGCGGCGGGCAACCGTATGAAGGATGGCGAGCTGCCGGATGATTTGCCTGAAATCGAGCTTGCGTCTACTGAGGACATGCCGATCGCGGCTGTCCTTAATAAAGCGGGCCTGGTGAAGAACTCGGCAGCGGCGCGTGATTTGTTGTCGTCGGGTGGGGTGCGTGTAGATGGTGAAGTGGTTGATCGCTCCTTTATATGTGTACTGGGCGCTACCCACGTTTGCCAGGCCGGAAAGAAGGCATTTGCACGTATTACGCTGAAATCTGAATAAAATTGAAATTAGGGATTGACGGCGAATTCTAGAAGTCTATAATTCGCCCCACTTCCGGCGCAGTCGAAACGGAAAACTCCTTGAGATTCAATGAGTTACGCAATTTTCGACAGCGGCTTGCTTCAGCTCATCGAAGCCTGGAAGGAGTTGGAAATGCCGGTTGATCTGGTGCTTTCAACGGTTCGATCTTCTCGGTCGAAAGCGGAGAAAAAGAGGTGTTGACAACAGCGAGTAACGCTGTAGAATTCGCCTCCCGCTAACGAGAGATCGGAAGCGCAAGTGGTTGAAGTTGTTGAGGAATTCTTCGAAAACTTCTGAAAATAATCACTTGACAGCAAATGGGGCTGCTGTAGAATGCGCGCCTCGGTTGAGACGAAAGATCTTAACCAACCGCTCTTTAACAACTGAATCAAGCAATTCGTGTGGGTGCTTGTGGAGTCAGACTGATAGTCAACAAGATTATCAGCATCACAAGTTACTCCGCGAGAAATCAAAGATGTAACCAACGATTGCTGAGCCAAGTTTAGGGTTTCTTAAAAACCCAAAGATGTTTGAACTGAAGAGTTTGATCATGGCTCAGATTGAACGCTGGCGGCAGGCCTAACACATGCAAGTCGAGCGGATGAAGTGAGCTTGCTCATGGATTCAGCGGCGGACGGGTGAGTAATGCCTAGGAATCTGCCTGGTAGAGGGGGACAACGTTTCGAAAGGAACGCTAATACCGCATACGTCCTACGGGAGAAAGCAGGGGACCTTCGGGCCTTGCGCTATCAGATGAGCCTAGGTCGGATTAGCTAGTTGGTGAGGTAATGGCTCACCAAGGCTACGATCCGTAACTGGTCTGAGAGGATGATCAGTCACACTGGAACTGAGACACGGTCCAGACTCCTACGGGAGGCAGCAGTGGGGAATATTGGACAATGGGCGAAAGCCTGATCCAGCCATGCCGCGTGTGTGAAGAAGGTCTTCGGATTGTAAAGCACTTTAAGTTGGGAGGAAGGGTTGTAGATTAATACTCTGCAATTTTGACGTTACCGACAGAATAAGCACCGGCTAACTCTGTGCCAGCAGCCGCGGTAATACAGAGGGTGCAAGCGTTAATCGGAATTACTGGGCGTAAAGCGCGCGTAGGTGGTTCGTTAAGTTGGATGTGAAATCCCCGGGCTCAACCTGGGAACTGCATCCAAAACTGGCGAGCTAGAGTATGGTAGAGGGTGGTGGAATTTCCTGTGTAGCGGTGAAATGCGTAGATATAGGAAGGAACACCAGTGGCGAAGGCGACCACCTGGACTGATACTGACACTGAGGTGCGAAAGCGTGGGGAGCAAACAGGATTAGATACCCTGGTAGTCCACGCCGTAAACGATGTCAACTAGCCGTTGGGAGCCTTGAGCTCTTAGTGGCGCAGCTAACGCATTAAGTTGACCGCCTGGGGAGTACGGCCGCAAGGTTAAAACTCAAATGAATTGACGGGGGCCCGCACAAGCGGTGGAGCATGTGGTTTAATTCGAAGCAACGCGAAGAACCTTACCAGGCCTTGACATCCAATGAACTTTCCAGAGATGGATTGGTGCCTTCGGGAACATTGAGACAGGTGCTGCATGGCTGTCGTCAGCTCGTGTCGTGAGATGTTGGGTTAAGTCCCGTAACGAGCGCAACCCTTGTCCTTAGTTACCAGCACGTAATGGTGGGCACTCTAAGGAGACTGCCGGTGACAAACCGGAGGAAGGTGGGGATGACGTCAAGTCATCATGGCCCTTACGGCCTGGGCTACACACGTGCTACAATGGTCGGTACAAAGGGTTGCCAAGCCGCGAGGTGGAGCTAATCCCATAAAACCGATCGTAGTCCGGATCGCAGTCTGCAACTCGACTGCGTGAAGTCGGAATCGCTAGTAATCGCGAATCAGAATGTCGCGGTGAATACGTTCCCGGGCCTTGTACACACCGCCCGTCACACCATGGGAGTGGGTTGCACCAGAAGTAGCTAGTCTAACCTTCGGGAGGACGGTTACCACGGTGTGATTCATGACTGGGGTGAAGTCGTAACAAGGTAGCCGTAGGGGAACCTGCGGCTGGATCACCTCCTTAATCGACGACATCAGCTGCTCCATAAGTTCCCACACGAATTGCTTGATTCATTGAAGAAGACGATAGAAGCAGCCCGAAATTGGGTCTGTAGCTCAGTTGGTTAGAGCGCACCCCTGATAAGGGTGAGGTCGGCAGTTCGAATCTGCCCAGACCCACCAATTTTGTGTGGGAAACGCCTGTAGAAATACGGGGCCATAGCTCAGCTGGGAGAGCGCCTGCCTTGCACGCAGGAGGTCAGCGGTTCGATCCCGCTTGGCTCCACCACTACTGCTTCTGAAGTTTGAAAGCTTAGAAATGAGCATTCCATCAGTGTGATGATGAATGTTGATTTCTAGTCTTTGACTAGCTCGTTCTTTAAAAATTTGGGTATGTGATAGAAAGATAGACTGAACGTTACTTTCACTGGTAACGGATCAGGCTAAGGTAAAATTTGTGAGTGACTCTTAAGAGTTTTGCGAATTTTCGGCGAATGTCGTCTTCACAGTATAACCAGATTGCTTGGGGTTATATGGTCAAGTGAAGAAGCGCATACGGTGGATGCCTTGGCAGTCAGAGGCGATGAAAGACGTGGTAGCCTGCGAAAAGCTTCGGGGAGTCGGCAAACAGACTTTGATCCGGAGATGTCTGAATGGGGGAACCCAGCCATCATAAGATGGTTATCTTGTACTGAATACATAGGTGCAAGAGGCGAACCAGGGGAACTGAAACATCTAAGTACCCTGAGGAAAAGAAATCAACCGAGATTCCCTTAGTAGTGGCGAGCGAACGGGGACTAGCCCTTAAGTGGCTTTGAGATTAGCGGAACGCTCTGGAAAGTGCGGCCATAGTGGGTGATAGCCCTGTACGCGAAAATCTCTTAGTCATGAAATCGAGTAGGACGGAGCACGAGAAACTTTGTCTGAATATGGGGGGACCATCCTCCAAGGCTAAATACTACTGACTGACCGATAGTGAACTAGTACCGTGAGGGAAAGGCGAAAAGAACCCCGGAGAGGGGAGTGAAATAGATCCTGAAACCGTATGCGTACAAGCAGTGGGAGCAGACTTTGTTCTGTGACTGCGTACCTTTTGTATAATGGGTCAGCGACTTATTTTCAGTGGCGAGCTTAACCGAATAGGGGAGGCGTAGCGAAAGCGAGTCTTAATAGGGCGTCTAGTCGCTGGGAATAGACCCGAAACCGGGCGATCTATCCATGGGCAGGTTGAAGGTTAGGTAACACTGACTGGAGGACCGAACCGACTACCGTTGAAAAGTTAGCGGATGACCTGTGGATCGGAGTGAAAGGCTAATCAAGCTCGGAGATAGCTGGTTCTCCTCGAAAGCTATTTAGGTAGCGCCTCATGTATCACTGTAGGGGGTAGAGCACTGTTTCGGCTAGGGGGTCATCCCGACTTACCAAACCGATGCAAACTCCGAATACCTACAAGTGCCGAGCATGGGAGACACACGGCGGGTGCTAACGTCCGTCGTGAAAAGGGAAACAACCCAGACCGTCAGCTAAGGTCCCAAAGTTATGGTTAAGTGGGAAACGATGTGGGAAGGCTTAGACAGCTAGGAGGTTGGCTTAGAAGCAGCCACCCTTTAAAGAAAGCGTAATAGCTCACTAGTCGAGTCGGCCTGCGCGGAAGATGTAACGGGGCTCAAACCATACACCGAAGCTACGGGTATCACCTTCGGGTGATGCGGTAGAGGAGCGTTCTGTAAGCCTGTGAAGGTGAGTTGAGAAGCTTGCTGGAGGTATCAGAAGTGCGAATGCTGACATGAGTAACGACAATGGTGTGAAAACACCCACGCCGAAAGACCAAGGTTTCCTGCGCAACGTTAATCGACGCAGGGTTAGTCGGTCCCTAAGGCGAGGCTGAAAAGCGTAGTCGATGGAAAACAGGTTAATATTCCTGTACTTCTGGTTATTGCGATGGAGGGACGGAGAAGGCTAGGCCAGCTTGGCGTTGGTTGTCCAAGTTTAAGGTGGTAGGCTGGAATCTTAGGTAAATCCGGGATTCTAAGGCCGAGAGCTGATGACGAGTTACCTTTCAGGTGACGAAGTGGTTGATGCCATGCTTCCAAGAAAAGCTTCTAAGCTTCAGATAACCAGGAACCGTACCCCAAACCGACACAGGTGGTTGGGTAGAGAATACCAAGGCGCTTGAGAGAACTCGGGTGAAGGAACTAGGCAAAATGGCACCGTAACTTCGGGAGAAGGTGCGCCGGTGAGGGTGAAGGACTTGCTCCGTAAGCTCATGCCGGTCGAAGATACCAGGCCGCTGCGACTGTTTATTAAAACACAGCACTCTGCAAACACGAAAGTGGACGTATAGGGTGTGACGCCTGCCCGGTGCCGGAAGGTTAATTGATGGGGTTAGCTAACGCGAAGCTCTTGATCGAAGCCCCGGTAAACGGCGGCCGTAACTATAACGGTCCTAAGGTAGCGAAATTCCTTGTCGGGTAAGTTCCGACCTGCACGAATGGCGTAACGATGGCGGCGCTGTCTCCACCCGAGACTCAGTGAAATTGAAATCGCTGTGAAGATGCAGTGTATCCGCGGCTAGACGGAAAGACCCCGTGAACCTTTACTATAGCTTTGCACTGGACTTTGAATTTGCTTGTGTAGGATAGGTGGGAGGCTTTGAAGCGTGGACGCCAGTTCGCGTGGAGCCATCCTTGAAATACCACCCTGGCAACTTTGAGGTTCTAACTCAGGTCCGTTATCCGGATCGAGGACAGTGTATGGTGGGTAGTTTGACTGGGGCGGTCTCCTCCTAAAGAGTAACGGAGGAGTACGAAGGTGCGCTCAGACCGGTCGGAAATCGGTCGTAGAGTATAAAGGCAAAAGCGCGCTTGACTGCGAGACAGACACGTCGAGCAGGTACGAAAGTAGGTCTTAGTGATCCGGTGGTTCTGTATGGAAGGGCCATCGCTCAACGGATAAAAGGTACTCCGGGGATAACAGGCTGATACCGCCCAAGAGTTCATATCGACGGCGGTGTTTGGCACCTCGATGTCGGCTCATCACATCCTGGGGCTGAAGCCGGTCCCAAGGGTATGGCTGTTCGCCATTTAAAGTGGTACGCGAGCTGGGTTTAGAACGTCGTGAGACAGTTCGGTCCCTATCTGCCGTGGACGTTTGAGATTTGAGAGGGGCTGCTCCTAGTACGAGAGGACCGGAGTGGACGAACCTCTGGTGTTCCGGTTGTCACGCCAGTGGCATTGCCGGGTAGCTATGTTCGGGAAAGATAACCGCTGAAAGCATCTAAGCGGGAAACTTGCCTCAAGATGAGATCTCACTGGAACCTTGAGTTCCCTGAAGGGCCGTCGAAGACTACGACGTTGATAGGTTGGGTGTGTAAGCGCTGTGAGGCGTTGAGCTAACCAATACTAATTGCCCGTGAGGCTTGACCATATAACACCCAAGCAATTTGCGTCGAAGAGACCAGATTGCGGTGTGTGAAGACGAAACGAACCGAAAGTTCGCGCAACTCACAAGACACCTGTATCACATACCCGATTTGCTGAAGCGAGGCCAGATGGTCACGAGTCAGTACCCGAATTTCTTGACGACCATAGAGCGTTGGAACCACCTGATCCCATCCCGAACTCAGAAGTGAAACGATGCATCGCCGATGGTAGTGTGGGGTTTCCCCATGTGAGAGTAGGTCATCGTCAAGATTAAATTCCGAAACCCCAATTGCGAAAGCAGTTGGGGTTTTGTTTTGTCCGCAGGAAATGCGTCTGCTTGATTTCTATGCAACGGCGCGGGTCATGGATATTATTCGGGCCTCATTGTGAGGCGAGATCTGCATGCTGACGTTGTTGAACCTTCTGAAGGATGGCCGATTCCATTCTGGTCAGGACTTGGGCGAGGCCCTGGGAATTAGTCGAAGTGCGGTGTGGAAGCAGCTTCAGCATCTTGAGGCGGAGCTTGGGCTGTCCATTCATAAGGTTCGGGGGCGAGGCTATCAGTTGGCTACCCCCTTGATGTTGCTGGATCCCCTTGGCATGGCAGGAATGTCGCCAAGCTGGCCAGTAACGGTTTTTGACTCCATTGACTCTACTAATGCCCAGGCGCTGCGGGCCATTGGGCAAGGTCAGGTTGCACCATTTTTGGTAGTCGCGGAGCGGCAGATTGCCGGTCGAGGGCGTAGGGGGCGCAAATGGGTAAGTCCCTTTGCCGAGAATCTCTATTACAGCCTTGTACTGCGCATTGATGGTGGTATGCGTCAGCTTGAGGGTCTGAGCCTGGTCGTTGGGCTCGCGGTTATGCAAACCCTCAGAAAGCTGGGAGTGGCTGACGTGGGACTGAAATGGCCGAATGATGTTCTCGTCGACAGTAAAAAAATCGCCGGGATATTGCTCGAGCTCGTCGGAGATCCGGCAGATGTATGTCATGTAGTGCTAGGGATCGGCATTAACGTGAATATGCAGGCGGCTGATGAGGTTGATCAGCAATGGACCTCGATGAGGTTGGAGTCAGGTAAAAGCTTTGATCGAAATGCGCTGGTCGTCGAGTTGAGTAACCAATTACAGGCATACATACAGCGTCACCAGGTCGGTGGTTTTTCTGTTCTTCAGACTGAGTGGGAAGAAAACCATCTTTGGCAGGGGCGGATGGTTTCCCTGATAGCGGGTGTCAATCAGATAGATGGCGTAGTGCTTGGGATCGATAACCAGGGCGCGCTGCGATTGAAGGTGAATGGCATGGAAAAAGTCTTTAGTGGCGGCGAGCTTAGCCTGAGGTTGCGTGATGATTCTTGAGCTGGACTGCGGCAACAGCTTCATTAAATGGCGAGTGCTGAAGGCGAAGGCGGTAGCCTTGATGGCAGAGGGTGTGGTCGATTCAGATCAGGCGCTGTTGGAAGGCCTTCGAGGCCTGGATGGACTTGCATTAAGTAACTGCCGTTTGGTGAGTGTGCGTACTGTTGAGGAAACTGTTGCGCTAACCGCGATGCTTGAGCGGGAGTTCGGCGTAACGGTCGTCTGTGCGAAATCTGCTAGAGAGATGTCTGGCGTAAAAAATGGATACGAGGATTACGAGCGACTGGGGCTGGATCGTTGGCTTGCAATGCTTGGTGGCTTTCATCTGGCGAATGGCGCGTGCCTGGTTCTGGATTTCGGCACTGCGGTCACTGCGGATTTTATTGCTGCAGACGGTGAGCATCTTGGTGGCTTCATTTGTCCCGGTATGCCGTTGATGCGTAATCAGCTGCGAACCCATACCAGGAAAATTCGATATGGGGATCTGGCTGCCGAGCGTGCCTTGGCTGGCCAGGCTCCAGGCCGTACCACGGTCGAGGCTGTAGAGCGCGGATGTTCGCTGATGTTGAAGGGGTTTGTGCTCACTCAGTTGGAGATGGCGCGAGCCTATTGGGGGCAGGACTTCACTGTTTTTATCACTGGTGGAGATGCCGAACTGGTTGCAGGCGCTGCGCCTGATGCTCGAATCGTTCCCGATCTGGTGTTTGTGGGCTTGGCTATGGCGTGTCCTTTTTCCTGAGGTTCGTATGCGTTGGTTGTTCCTGCTGCTGGTTGTTCTCAATGTGTTCTATTACGTCTGGCATCAGCAGGAGGCTCCTTTGCGAGCCAAAGATGTCACTCCCCTCAGTTTGTATCGGGGGACGCAACAAGATATTCACTTGCTGAGTGAGAGTGGTGGCTCTCCTGCACAGAAAGCCGGGGCGTCGCGCACGGAGGCGGAAGGTGAACAGTGCCTTTACGTCGGTGGGTTTGCCCGCGCGGAGTCACTGCAGGCTCTCGATCGGCGTCTTGTTCAGATGGAGGTGAAGACTCAGTCTTCGCAAAAAGACTTTCCTGACTCAGGATATTGGTTGCGGATTTCACCTGAAAGCCAGCGTTTGCTGGGAGATGAGCAGTTGAAGAACCTTTCCAAGGAATTCAATGAGTTAAAACATAAAATAATGCTGTGTGGAGGGGTTGCACCGGCTGAATAGTTTGCATAGAATGGCGCCCGCTCCACAGTGAAGGCCTGAACAGGCGGTTGCAGTAGAGCGGTGTCAATGCAGCTAACCTCAGGTTTTTAAATGAGAAAATGCTTGACAGGGGTTTGGCATAGTATAGAATGCCGGCCTGATTAGGAGGGGTTCCCGAGCGGCCAAAGGGATCAGACTGTAAATCTGACGTCTACGACTTCGAAGGTTCGAATCCTTCTCCCTCCACCAGATTTTAGCGTGAGCTGCAGGCTCCGCGGGTATAGTTTAGTGGTAGAACCTCAGCCTTCCAAGCTGATGATGCGGGTTCGATTCCCGCTACCCGCTCCAAGTTTGCAGGTTGTGCAAAGTGTTTCGCTCTTGTAGCTCAGTTGGTAGAGCACACCCTTGGTAAGGGTGAGGTCAGCGGTTCAAATCCGCTCAAGAGCTCCATATAACAAGGCAGATATGAAAATATCTGCCTTTGTTTTAATGGTAGATATTGTTTGTCTAATTCTTCTGTTTGAGGGTGTTATCGATGGCTAAGGAAAAATTTGATCGTTCCCTGCCCCACGTCAACGTAGGGACCATTGGTCACGTTGACCACGGTAAAACCACTCTGACCGCTGCTCTGACTCGCGTCTGCTCCGAAGTTTTCGGTTCGGCCGTAGTTGAATTCGACAAGATCGACAGCGCTCCAGAAGAAAAAGCTCGCGGTATCACCATCAACACCGCGCACGTTGAGTACAACTCGCTGATCCGTCACTACGCTCACGTTGACTGCCCAGGTCACGCTGACTATGTGAAGAACATGATCACCGGTGCTGCTCAAATGGACGGCGCTATCCTGGTTTGCTCGGCCGCTGATGGTCCGATGCCACAAACCCGTGAGCACATCCTGCTGTCCCGTCAGGTAGGCGTTCCGTACATCGTGGTTTTCCTGAACAAGGCTGACCTGGTAGACGACGCTGAGCTGCTGGAACTGGTTGAGATGGAAGTTCGCGACCTGCTGTCCACCTACGACTTCCCGGGCGATGACACTCCAATCATCATCGGTTCGGCTCGTATGGCGCTGGAAGGCAAAGACGACAACGAGATGGGCACCACTGCCGTCAAGAAGCTGGTTGAAACTCTGGACAGCTACATCCCAGAACCAGTTCGTATGATCGACAAGCCATTCCTGATGCCAATCGAAGACGTATTCTCGATCTCGGGTCGCGGTACTGTTGTGACTGGTCGTATCGAGCGCGGTATCGTTCGCGTTCAAGATGCACTGGAAATCGTTGGTCTGCGTGACACCACCACCACCACCTGCACCGGTGTTGAGATGTTCCGCAAGCTGCTCGACGAAGGTCGTGCTGGCGAGAACTGCGGCGTTCTGCTGCGTGGTACCAAGCGTGACGACGTTGAGCGTGGTCAGGTTCTGGTTAAGCCAGGTTCGGTTAAGCCGCACACCAAGTTCACCGCAGAAGTTTACGTTCTGAGCAAGGAAGAAGGCGGTCGTCACACTCCGTTCTTCAAAGGCTACCGTCCACAGTTCTACTTCCGTACTACTGACGTGACTGGTAACTGCGAGCTGCCAGAAGGCGTTGAAATGGTAATGCCAGGTGACAACATTCAGATGACTGTTACCCTGATCAAAACCATCGCGATGGAAGACGGTCTGCGTTTCGCTATCCGTGAAGGCGGTCGTACCGTCGGCGCTGGCGTCGTAGCCAAAATCATCGAATAAACGGTTGTAATGTATTTTTCGGGCCGGCATAATGGTCGGCCTGATTTTGTTTTAGGTCAGTAGCTCAATTGGCAGAGCGACGGTCTCCAAAACCGTAGGTTGGGGGTTCGATTCCCTCCTGACCTGCCAGATTCACTCGGTGTGTCTGGCTTTCTTTTCACAGGATCTTCATAGATGACTCCTAAGGCTGAAGCTCAAGGCTCTCGCTTCGATCTGCTCAAGTGGCTTGTAGTAGTCGCTTTGGTGGTTGTTGGCGTTGTTGGCAATCAGTATTACGCTGCTTCGCCGATCCTGTACCGTGTACTTGCTTTGCTTGTCATTGCTGCTGTAGCTGCCTTTGTAGGCCTGCAGACTGCTAAGGGCAAGTCTTTCTTTGTACTGGTTAAGGAAGCTCGCACCGAGATTCGTAAAGTCGTGTGGCCAACTCGCCAAGAAACCACGCAGACCACGCTTATTGTCGTGGCTGTTGTTCTGGTTATGGCGTTGCTGTTGTGGGGGCTTGATTCCCTGCTCGGTTGGCTTGTTTCCTTGATTGTCGGCTAAGGGTGTCCCGTGGCTAAGCGTTGGTATGTTGTGCATGCTTACTCGGGTTACGAGAAGCATGTGATGCGCTCGCTGATCGAGCGCGTAAAGCTAGCTGGCATGGAAGATGGCTTCGGCGAGATTCTAGTTCCCACTGAAGAAGTGGTTGAGATGCGCAATGGCCAGAAGCGCAAAAGCGAGCGAAAGTTCTTTCCAGGCTACGTGCTGGTTCAGATGGATATGAATGAGGGTACTTGGCACTTGGTCAAGGACACTCCTCGCGTGATGGGTTTTATCGGCGGTACTGCTGATAAGCCAGCGCCTATTACGGATAAAGAGGCGGAAGCAATTCTGCGTCGCGTTGCTGATGGTAGCGACAAGCCTAAGCCGAAGACGTTGTTCGAGCCAGGTGAGACGGTACGTGTCAACGACGGTCCATTCGCCGATTTCAACGGCGTTGTTGAAGAAGTTAACTACGAAAAGAGCCGGATCCAAGTGGCGGTGCTCATTTTCGGTCGCTCTACTCCGGTGGAGCTGGAGTTCAGTCAGGTCGAAAAGGTCTAACTGGGCAAGCATCCCAACCCCACAGCCCAAGGCTGTGGGGTTTTGTCGTCACTGGGATAAACGCGCAAGTAACCGGGGAGCCTTTCGAGGCGTTCGAACCCGTAATTGGAGTGCCTCATGGCCAAGAAGATTACCGCTTACATCAAGCTGCAAGTGAAGGCCGCTCAGGCTAACCCAAGTCCACCTGTTGGTCCTGCTCTGGGTCAGCACGGCGTGAACATCATGGAATTCTGCAAGGCCTTCAACGCCCGTACTCAGGGTCTTGAAGCAGGTCTGCCGACTCCAGTGATCATCACTGTCTACAGCGACCGTAGCTTCACTTTCGAAACCAAATCCACCCCTGCTTCGGTTCTGCTGAAGAAGGCGGCAGGTCTGACCAGCGGTTCCGCTCGTCCGAACACCGTTAAGGTCGGCACTGTTACCCGTGCTCAGCTGGAAGAAATCGCGAAAACCAAAAACGCGGATCTGACTGCAGCTGATATGGATGCAGCCGTGCGTACTATCGCCGGTTCTGCTCGTAGCATGGGCCTTAACGTGGAGGGTGTGTAATGGCTAAGCTGACCAAGCGTCAAAAGGCTATCGCCGGCAAAATCGAAGCAGGCAAGGCCTACAACATTGTAGACGCTGCTGCTCTGCTGGCTGAGCTGTCGACTGTCAAGTTCAGCGAGTCGTTCGACGTTGCTGTAAACCTGGGTGTAGACCCACGTAAATCCGACCAGGTTGTTCGTAGCGCTACTGTGCTGCCACACGGCACTGGCAAGACCGTTCGCGTAGCCGTGTTCACCCAGGGTCCAGCTGCCGAGGCCGCTCTGGCTGCCGGCGCTGACCGTGTAGGTATGGACGATCTGGCTGCCGAAATGAAAGGCGGCGACCTGAACTATGACGTAGTGATTGCATCCCCGGATGCCATGCGCGTTGTAGGTCAACTGGGTCAGATCCTCGGTCCACGTGGCCTGATGCCTAACCCGAAAGTCGGCACCGTAACTCCAGACGTCGCTAACGCGGTTAAAAACGCCAAGGCTGGTCAGGTTCGTTATCGCACCGACAAAAACGGCATCATCCACACTTCCGTTGGCAAGATCGGCTTCGATGCCGTCAAGCTGAAGGAAAACGTTGAAGCCCTGATCGCTGATCTGAAGCGTATCAAGCCAGCTTCCTCGAAAGGCATTTACGTCAAGCGCGTTACCCTGAGCACCACCATGGGCCCAGGTCTGGTTATCGACCAAAGCTCGCTCGACGCGTAAGACAAAAATTGGCGCGATTTGATCGCGCCAGTTGAAAGATTGGGGTCCCTGCCTGGCGGGGGCTATCCAAGACCGTAGGCGGCGCAAGCCTTAAACCACAAGCCTACGCAGATGGTGCTCCCGGTTCCTTACCGAATCAGACACCAAAACGACATTCGGTTTCGACCGAGTGAAACGGTAACAAGCAGGAGTTAAACCCGTGGCAATTAATCTCGAAGACAAGAAGGCCATCGTCGCTGAAGTCAACGAGGCTGCCAAAGTCGCTCTGTCCGCTGTCGTGGTTGATGCCCGTGGCGTAACAGTAGGCGCAATGACCGGACTCCGTAAAGAGGCTCGTGAAGCTGGCGTTTACGTACGTGTTGTACGTAACACCCTGCTCAAGCGCGCTGTTGCTGACACTGAATACAGTGTCCTCAACGACGTGTTCACCGGCCCGACCCTGATTGCATTCTCGAACGAACATCCGGGCGCTGCTGCCCGTATCTTCAAAGAGTTTGCCAAGGGTCAGGACAAGTTCGAGATCAAGGCAGCTGCGTTCGAGGGCAAGTTCCTCGCAGCTAATCAGATCGACGTACTGGCAACTCTGCCGACCCGTGACGAAGCAATTTCTCAGCTGATGAGCGTGATTCAAGGCGCTACCAGCAAATTGGCTCGTACTCTGGCGGCAATTCGCGACCAGAAAGAAGCTGCCGCAGCCTAAGGCTCGTCAACTTCTCGCGTTTTTTGTTTATTTCGATGGTCGCGTAGGCCGTCCCCCAATTCAGGAATTGAGTCATGTCTCTGACTAACGAACAAATCATCGAAGCAATCGGCCAGAAATCCGTAGTGGAAATCGTTGAGCTGATCAAAGCGATGGAAGAAACCTTCGGTGTTACCGCTGCTGCTGCTTCGGCTGGCCCAGCTGTAGCTGCTGCTGCTGTTGAAGAGCAAACCGAGTTCAACGTTGTTCTGCTGGAAGCTGGCGAGAAGAAGGTTAACGTGATCAAGGCAGTTCGTGAACTGACCGGTCTGGGCCTGAAAGAAGCCAAAGAGAAAGTAGACGGCGCTCCTCAGGTTGTAGCTGAAGGCGTTTCGAAAGAAGCTGCTGAAGACGCTAAGAAGAAGCTGGAAGAAGCAGGCGCTAAAGTCGAACTGAAATAAGTATCGACTTTGCTCCTCCAGCCCGAGCGTCAAGCGACAGGCTGATGGCTGGTGGCTCTTGCCACCGGCCTTTTTCCGTTATTGGCAGCCGACTGGGTCGGTGCTGATAAAGGCGCTGTAACCACCCGATGCGGTGGCGCAAACCATGGGGTTTGCACGATTTTCTGGCTGCTCCCGTCGGGAGGGGCCAAACAAGCAGGTGACCAAGCTGGGGAACGCTGATGGCTTACTCATATACTGAGAAAAAACGTATCCGCAAGGACTTTAGCAAGTTGCCGGACGTCATGGATGTGCCGTACCTCCTGGCCATCCAGCTGGATTCGTATCGTGAATTCTTGCAAGCGGGAGCGACTAAAGATCAGTTCCGCGACGTGGGCCTGCATGCGGCCTTCAAATCCGTTTTCCCGATCATCAGCTACTCCGGCAATGCTGCGCTGGAGTACGTCGGTTATCGCCTGGGCGAACCGGCATTTGATGTCAAAGAATGCGTATTGCGCGGTGTAACTTTCGCCGTACCTTTGCGGGTAAAAGTGCGCCTGATCATTTTCGACAAAGAATCGTCGAACAAAGCGATCAAGGACATCAAAGAGCAAGAAGTCTACATGGGCGAAATCCCATTGATGACTGAGAACGGTACCTTCGTAATCAACGGTACCGAGCGTGTTATCGTTTCCCAGCTGCACCGTTCCCCGGGCGTGTTCTTCGACCACGACCGCGGCAAGACGCACAGCTCCGGCAAACTGTTGTACTCCGCTCGCATCATTCCTTACCGCGGTTCGTGGCTGGACTTCGAGTTCGACCCGAAAGACTGCGTCTTCGTGCGTATCGACCGTCGTCGCAAGCTGCCGGCCTCGGTACTGCTGCGCGCGCTCGGTTACACCACCGAAGAAGTGCTGGACGCGTTCTACACCACCAACGTATTCCACGTTAAAGGCGAAGGCCTGAGCCTGGAGCTGGTGCCTCAGCGCCTGCGCGGTGAAGTCGCTGTCCTCGACATTCAGGACGACAAAGGCAAGGTGATTGTTGAGCAGGGCCGTCGTATTACTGCCCGCCACATCAACCAGCTGGAAAAAGCCGGGATCAAAGAGCTGGATGTGCCTCTGGACTACGTCCTGGGTCGCACGACCGCCAAGGTCATCGTGCATCCGGCTACCGGCGAAATCCTGGCAGAGTGCAACACCGAGCTGTCGACCGAAGTCCTGGCGAAAATTGCCAAGGCCGGTGTCGTTCGCATCGAAACTCTGTACACCAACGACATCGACTGCGGTCCGTTCGTCTCCGACACGCTGAAGATCGACTCCACCAGCAACCAATTGGAAGCGCTGGTCGAGATCTATCGCATGATGCGTCCAGGCGAGCCGCCAACCAAGGACGCTGCCGAAACCCTGTTCAACAACCTGTTCTTCAGCCCTGAGCGCTATGACCTGTCTGCGGTCGGCCGGATGAAGTTCAACCGTCGTATCGGTCGCACCGAGATCGAAGGTTCGGGCGTGCTGTGCAAGGAAGACATCGTCGCGGTACTGAAGACTCTGGTCGACATCCGTAACGGTAAAGGCATCGTCGACGACATCGACCACCTGGGTAACCGTCGCGTTCGTTGCGTCGGCGAGATGGCCGAGAACCAGTTCCGCGTTGGCCTGGTGCGTGTTGAGCGTGCGGTCAAAGAGCGTCTGTCGATGGCAGAAAGCGAAGGCCTGATGCCGCAAGACCTGATCAACGCCAAGCCAGTGGCTGCGGCGGTGAAAGAGTTCTTCGGTTCCAGCCAGCTGTCTCAGTTCATGGACCAGAACAACCCGCTGTCCGAGATCACCCACAAGCGTCGTGTTTCTGCACTCGGCCCTGGTGGTCTGACTCGTGAGCGCGCAGGCTTTGAAGTTCGTGACGTACACCCGACTCACTACGGCCGTGTATGCCCGATCGAAACGCCGGAAGGTCCGAACATCGGTCTGATCAACTCCCTGGCGGCTTACGCTCGCACCAACCAGTACGGTTTCCTGGAAAGCCCGTACCGAGTGGTGAAAGAGGGTGTGGTCACCGACGAGATCGTGTTCCTGTCCGCCATTGAAGAAGCCGATCACGTGATCGCGCAGGCTTCGGCGACCATGAACGACCAGAAAGTCCTGATCGACGAACTGGTAGCCGTACGTCACCTGAACGAATTCACCGTCAAGGCGCCGGAAGACGTCACTTTGATGGACGTTTCGCCGAAGCAGGTAGTTTCGGTCGCAGCGTCGCTGATTCCGTTCCTCGAGCACGACGACGCCAACCGTGCGTTGATGGGTTCGAACATGCAGCGTCAAGCTGTACCAACCCTGCGCGCTGACAAGCCGCTGGTAGGTACCGGCATGGAGCGTAACGTAGCCCGTGACTCCGGCGTTTGCGTCGTGGCTCGTCGTGGCGGCGTGATCGATTCCGTCGACGCCAGCCGTATCGTGGTTCGTGTTGCTGATGATGAAGTCGAAACCGGTGAAGCGGGTGTCGACATCTACAACCTGACCAAATACACCCGCTCGAACCAGAACACCTGCATCAACCAGCGTCCGCTGGTGAGCAAGGGTGATCGCGTTCAGCGTAGCGACATCATGGCCGACGGCCCGTCCACCGACATGGGTGAACTGGCGCTGGGTCAGAACATGCGCATCGCGTTCATGGCATGGAACGGCTTCAACTTCGAAGACTCCATCTGCCTGTCCGAGCGTGTTGTTCAGGAAGACCGTTTCACCACGATCCACATTCAGGAACTGACCTGTGTGGCCCGTGACACCAAGCTTGGCCCAGAAGAAATCACTGCGGACATCCCGAACGTGGGTGAAGCTGCACTGAACAAGCTGGACGAAGCCGGTATCGTTTACGTAGGTGCTGAAGTAGGCGCAGGCGACATCCTGGTGGGCAAGGTCACTCCGAAAGGCGAGACCCAGCTGACTCCGGAAGAAAAACTGCTGCGTGCGATCTTCGGTGAAAAAGCCAGCGACGTTAAAGACACCTCCCTGCGCGTGCCAACCGGCACCAAAGGTACTGTCATCGACGTACAGGTCTTCACCCGTGACGGCGTTGAGCGTGATGCTCGTGCACTGTCGATCGAGAAGTCCCAGCTGGACGAGATCCGCAAGGATCTGAACGAAGAGTTCCGTATCGTTGAAGGCGCGACCTTCGAACGTCTGCGCTCCGCTCTGGTAGGCCACAAGGCTGAAGGCGGTGCCGGTCTGAAGAAGGGTCAGGACATCACCGACGAAGTACTCGACGGTCTTGAGCATGGTCAGTGGTTCAAGCTGCGCATGGCTGAAGATGCTCTGAACGAGCAGCTCGAGAAGGCTCAGGCCTACATCGTTGATCGCCGCCGTCTGCTCGACGACAAGTTCGAAGACAAGAAGCGCAAACTGCAGCAGGGCGATGACCTGGCTCCAGGCGTGCTGAAAATCGTCAAGGTTTACCTGGCAATCCGTCGTCGCATCCAGCCGGGCGACAAGATGGCCGGTCGTCACGGTAACAAAGGTGTGGTCTCCGTGATCATGCCGGTTGAAGACATGCCGCACGATGCCAATGGCACCCCGGTCGACGTCGTCCTCAACCCGCTGGGCGTACCTTCGCGTATGAACGTTGGTCAGATCCTTGAAACCCACCTGGGCCTCGCGGCCAAAGGTCTGGGCGAGAAGATCAACCGGATGGTCGAAGAGCAGCGTAAAGTCGCTGAGCTGCGTACCTTCCTGGACGAGATCTACAACCAGATCGGCGGTCGTAACGAAGATCTGGACAGCTTCTCCGATCAGGAAATCCTGGATCTGGCGAAGAACCTGCGTGGCGGTGTTCCAATGGCCACCCCAGTGTTCGACGGCGCCAAGGAAAGCGAAATCAAGGCCATGCTGAAACTGGCAGACCTGCCGGAAAGCGGCCAGATGCAGCTGACTGACGGCCGTACCGGCAACAAGTTTGAGCGTCCAGTTACCGTTGGCTACATGTACATGCTGAAGCTGAACCACTTGGTAGACGACAAGATGCACGCGCGTTCTACCGGTTCGTACAGCCTGGTTACCCAGCAGCCGCTGGGTGGTAAGGCGCAGTTCGGTGGTCAGCGTTTCGGGGAGATGGAGGTCTGGGCACTGGAAGCATACGGTGCTGCTTACACTCTGCAAGAAATGCTCACAGTGAAGTCGGACGATGTGAACGGCCGTACCAAGATGTACAAAAACATCGTGGATGGCGATCACCGTATGGAGCCGGGCATGCCCGAGTCCTTCAACGTGTTGATCAAGGAAATTCGTTCCCTCGGCATCGATATCGATCTGGAAACCGAATAACACGTGACGCGAATCGAGAGCGGGGCAGGATTGCCCGCTCTCTGCTCCGCCAGGAGGAAAGGCCTTGAAAGACCTACTGAATTTGCTGAAAAACCAGGGTCAAGTCGAAGAGTTCGACGCCATCCGTATCGGATTGGCCTCGCCTGAGATGATCCGCTCGTGGTCGTTCGGTGAAGTTAAAAAGCCGGAAACCATCAACTACCGTACGTTCAAACCTGAGCGTGACGGTCTGTTCTGCGCCAAGATCTTTGGCCCGGTAAAGGATTACGAGTGCCTGTGCGGTAAGTACAAGCGCTTGAAGCACCGTGGTGTGATCTGCGAGAAGTGCGGCGTTGAAGTTGCACTGGCCAAGGTTCGTCGTGAGCGCATGGCGCACATCGAACTGGCTTCGCCGGTAGCCCACATCTGGTTCCTGAAATCGCTGCCGTCCCGTATCGGCCTGCTGATGGACATGACCCTGCGTGATATCGAACGCGTTCTCTACTTCGAGAGCTATGTCGTTATCGATCCAGGCATGACCACCCTTGAAAAAGGTCAGCTGCTGAACGACGAGCAGTACTTCGAAGCGCTGGAAGAGTTCGGTGACGACTTCGACGCCCGCATGGGTGCAGAAGCTGTCCGTGAACTGCTGCACGCTATCGACCTGGAACACGAGATTGGCCGTCTGCGTGAAGAAATTCCGCAAACCAACTCCGAAACCAAGATCAAGAAGCTGTCCAAGCGTCTGAAGTTGATGGAAGCCTTCCAGGGTTCCGGCAACCTGCCAGAGTGGATGGTCCTGACCGTTCTGCCGGTTCTGCCGCCAGATCTGCGTCCACTGGTCCCGCTGGATGGCGGTCGCTTCGCGACTTCCGACCTCAACGATCTGTATCGTCGAGTGATCAACCGTAACAACCGTTTGAAGCGTCTGCTGGATCTGTCCGCTCCGGACATCATCGTGCGCAACGAAAAGCGTATGTTGCAGGAAGCGGTCGATGCACTGCTCGACAACGGTCGTCGTGGCCGCGCTATCACCGGTTCGAACAAGCGTCCTCTGAAATCCCTGGCTGACATGATCAAGGGTAAGCAGGGTCGTTTCCGTCAGAACTTGCTCGGTAAGCGTGTTGACTACTCCGGCCGTTCGGTAATTACCGTAGGCCCGACCCTGCGTCTGCATCAGTGCGGTCTGCCGAAGAAGATGGCTCTCGAGCTGTTCAAACCGTTCATTTTCGGCAAGCTGGAAATGCGTGGTCTGGCGACCACCATCAAAGCGGCCAAGAAAATGGTCGAGCGCGAACTGCCAGAGGTTTGGGACGTTCTCGCTGAAGTGATTCGCGAACACCCGGTTCTTCTCAACCGTGCACCGACCCTTCACCGTCTGGGTATCCAGGCGTTTGAACCGGTACTGATCGAAGGTAAGGCTATTCAGCTGCACCCGCTGGTCTGCGCCGCGTACAACGCCGACTTCGACGGCGACCAAATGGCCGTGCACGTACCGCTGACGCTGGAAGCCCAGCTTGAAGCGCGTGCGTTGATGATGTCGACCAACAACATTCTGTCGCCAGCCAACGGTGAGCCAATCATCGTTCCGTCGCAGGACGTTGTATTGGGTCTGTACTACATGACTCGTGAAGCGATCAACGCCAAGGGCGAAGGTCGTGTATTCGCGGATCTGCAGGAAGTTGACCGTGTGTTCCGTGCTGGCGAAGCCGCACTGCACGCCAAGGTTAAAGTCCGTATCAACGAAACCGTCAACGACCGTGACGGCAACAGCGTGAGCGGTACCCGTATCGTCGACACCACTGTCGGCCGTGCGCTGCTGTTCCAGGTTGTGCCAAAAGGTCTGTCGTACGACGTCGTCAACCTGCCAATGAAGAAAAAGGCGATCTCCAAGCTGATCAACCAGTGCTACCGCGTGGTTGGTTTGAAAGAGACCGTGATCTTCGCTGACCAGTTGATGTACACCGGTTTCGCTTACTCGACCATCTCCGGCGTTTCCATCGGTGTTAACGACTTCGTTATCCCGGACGAAAAAGCCCGCATCATCGGTGCAGCCACCGACGAAGTGAAAGAGATCGAGAGCCAGTACGCCTCCGGCCTGGTAACCCAGGGCGAGAAGTACAACAAAGTGATCGACCTTTGGTCGAAAGCGAACGATGAAGTTTCCAAGGCGATGATGGCCAACCTCTCGAAAGAGAAAGTCATCGACCGTCACGGCGACGAAGTCGACCAAGAGTCTTTCAACTCGATGTACATGATGGCCGACTCGGGTGCGCGGGGTTCCGCAGCACAGATTCGTCAGCTGGCCGGTATGCGTGGTCTGATGGCCAAGCCGGACGGTTCCATCATTGAAACGCCGATTACTGCGAACTTCCGTGAAGGTCTGAGCGTACTCCAGTACTTCATCTCGACTCACGGTGCTCGTAAAGGTCTGGCGGATACCGCGTTGAAAACTGCGAACTCCGGTTACCTGACTCGTCGTCTGGTAGACGTGGCGCAGGATCTGGTTGTAACCGAGATCGATTGCGGCACCGAACACGGTCTGCTGATGACTCCGCACATTGAAGGCGGTGACGTTGTAGAGCCGTTGGGTGAGCGCGTATTGGGTCGTGTTATTGCCCGGGACGTATTCAAGCCAGGCACCGAGGACGTTATCGTTCCTGCCGGTACTCTGGTAGACGAGAAGTGGGTTGAATTCATCGAGCTGAACAGCATCGACGAAGTGATCGTGCGTTCGCCGATCAGCTGCGAAACCCGCTATGGCATTTGCGCCAAGTGCTACGGCCGTGATCTGGCTCGCGGTCACCAGGTGAACATCGGTGAGGCGGTCGGCGTTATCGCTGCCCAGTCCATCGGTGAGCCGGGTACCCAGCTGACGATGCGTACGTTCCACATCGGTGGTGCGGCAAGCCGTACTTCCGCAGCCGACAGCGTTCAGGTGAAGAATGGCGGTACTGTCCGTCTGCACAACCTGAAACACGTTGAGCGTGTGGATGGTCACCTGGTTGCTGTGTCCCGTTCCGGTGAGCTGGCAATCGCTGATGACTTCGGTCGTGAGCGCGAGCGTTACAAGCTGCCGTACGGTGCCGTGATTTCGGTTAAAGAAGGTGACAAGGTCGACGCTGGCGCAATCGTGGCCAAGTGGGATCCGCACACTCACCCGATCGTTACCGAAATGAAAGGTACCGTGACCTACGTGGGCATGGAAGAAGGCATCACGATCAAGCGTCAGACTGACGAATTGACCGGTATGACCAACATTGAAGTACTCGACGCGAAAGATCGTCCAGCTGCGGGCAAGGAAATCCGTCCTGCAGTGAAGATGGTCGACGACAACGGCAAGGATCTGTTGCTGCCAGGCACTGACGTTATCGCTCAGTACTTCCTGCCAGCCAACGCCCTGGTCGGTGTGGCGGATGGTGCGAAGATCGCGATCGGTGATGTTATCGCGCGTATCCCGCAAGAAACTTCGAAGACCCGTGACATCACCGGTGGTCTGCCGCGTGTTGCCGACCTGTTCGAAGCTCGTCGTCCGAAAGAAGCGTCGATTCTGGCTGAAGTCAGCGGCACCATCGCGTTCGGTAAAGAGACCAAAGGCAAGCGCCGTCTGGTTATCACCCCGAACGACGGTAGCGATCCGTATGAAGAGCTGATTCCGAAGTGGCGTCACCTGAACGTGTTCGAAGGCGAACAGGTAAACCGCGGCGAAGTTATCTCCGACGGTCCGAGCGATCCGCACGACATCCTGCGTCTGCTGGGTGTGAGCGCGCTGGCCAAGTACATCGTTAACGAGATCCAGGACGTTTATCGTCTGCAAGGCGTGAAGATCAACGACAAGCACATCGAGACCATTCTGCGTCAGATGCTGCGTAAAGTTGAGATCTCCGAGTCCGGCGATTCCAGCTTCATCAAGGGCGACCAGATGGAACTGACTCACGTACTGGTAGAGAACGAGCGTCTGAACGCGGAAGACAAGTTTGTCTCCAAGTTCACTCGCGTTCTGCTGGGTATTACCAAGGCGTCGTTGTCGACCGAATCGTTCATCTCCGCGGCTTCCTTCCAGGAAACCACCCGCGTACTGACCGAAGCGGCAGTCACCGGCAAGCGCGATTATCTGCGCGGCCTGAAAGAAAACGTGGTCGTGGGTCGTCTGATCCCGGCCGGTACCGGTCTGGCTTATCACAGCGAGCGCAAACGCCGCCGTGATGCTGACAAACCGTTGCGCGTAAGCGCCAGTGAAGTGGAAGCTGCACTGACCGAAGCGCTGAACTCGAGCGGTAACTGAGTTCTGCGATAAATGAGCTGAGGCCCTGATCGCTCCGTTCGTCGAATCGAGACAAATTGTCAAGGTTCGACGGGCGGGGAGGTCGGGGCCTTGCCTTGACTGGGGGCAAGATCCTCTTTAGACTCTTGATCCCCTAAATTTGGCGGGAATTCGTTCCTGCCATTTTGCTTTTCTTGCAAGACAATAGCGTCGCAAGACAACAGTGGAGCTAGTAGATGGCAACTATCAACCAGCTGGTACGTCAGCCGCGTAAGCGTATCGTCGAGAAATCCGACGTACCTGCGCTGCAGAACTGCCCGCAACGTCGTGGCGTGTGCACCCGTGTGTACACCACTACGCCGAAAAAACCTAACTCGGCACTGCGTAAAGTATGCCGTGTGCGTCTGACCAACGGTTTCGAGGTTTCCTCGTACATCGGTGGTGAAGGCCACAACCTGCAAGAGCACAGCGTGGTACTGATCCGCGGCGGTCGTGTAAAAGACTTGCCAGGTGTTCGTTACCACACCGTTCGCGGCTCCTTGGATACTTCCGGCGTTAAAGGCCGTAACCAGGGTCGTTCGAAGTACGGTACCAAGCGTCCGAAGTAATCGGTCGTTTTGCAGATTTTTATTTTATTGAGTCGATAAGAGTAAGGTCGGGCACGCATCCATCGGATCTGTCCCGAGCTAACCTGAAGACCGCTTGAGGGCTTATCATGCCAAGACGTCGCGTAGCAGCAAAGCGTGAGATTCTGGACGATCCGAAATACGGAAGCCAGATCCTCGCCAAATTCATGAACCACGTTATGGAAAGCGGCAAGAAAGCCGTTGCCGAGCGTATCGTTTATGGTGCCCTGGAAACCGTTGCGGCTCGTAAGGCCGGCACCGATCCCCTGGAACTCTTCGAAAAAGCACTCGACGCCATCGCTCCGCTGGTCGAAGTGAAGTCGCGCCGCGTTGGTGGTGCTACTTACCAGGTTCCGGTCGAGGTTCGTCCTTCCCGTCGTAACGCTCTGGCAATGCGCTGGTTGGTAGACTTCGCCCGTAAGCGCGGCGAGAAGTCTATGGCTCTGCGCTTGGCTGGCGAGCTGCTGGATGCTGCTGAAGGTAAAGGTGCTGCTGTTAAGAAGCGTGAAGACGTGCACCGTATGGCCGAAGCTAACAAAGCTTTCTCGCACTACCGCTTCTAATTTTAGCTTCACTAATTTTGCGAGGGCTTTATGGCTCGTACTACTCCGATTAGCCGCTACCGTAACATCGGTATCGTCGCTCACGTGGATGCTGGTAAAACCACCACCACCGAGCGCGTTCTGTTTTACACCGGCAAAAGTCACAAAATGGGCGAGGTGCATGACGGCGCCGCGACCACAGACTGGATGGTTCAGGAGCAGGAGCGTGGTATTACCATTACTTCTGCTGCTATTACCGCCTTCTGGAAAGGTTCCGAGAAGCAGTACCCGCACGAGCATCGCTTCAACGTAATCGATACCCCGGGCCACGTAGACTTCACTATTGAAGTAGAGCGTTCCCTGCGCGTACTCGACGGCGCTGTCGTTGTGTTCTGCGGTACTTCGGGTGTTGAGCCTCAGTCGGAAACCGTATGGCGTCAAGCCAACAAGTACGGCGTTCCACGTCTTGTTTACGTAAACAAGATGGACCGTGCTGGCGCTAACTTCCTGCGCGTGATCGGTCAGATCAAGCAGCGTCTGGGTCACACTCCGGTGCCAATCCAGTTGGCAATCGGCTCCGAAGACAACTTCCAGGGTCAGATCGATCTGATCAACATGCAAGCTGTCTACTGGAATGACTCCGACAAGGGTATGGTCCCTGTTCGCAAGGACATTCCTGCCGAGCTGCAAGAGCTGGCTGAAGAGTGGCGCAACAACATGGTTGAAGCTGCTGCCGAAGCCAACGAAGAGCTGATGAACAAGTACCTGGAAGGCGAAGAGCTGTCGATCGAAGAGATCAAAGCTGCTTTGCGTCAGCGTACTATCGCCGGCGAAATCGTTCTGGCTGTTTGCGGTTCTTCGTTCAAGAACAAGGGCGTTCCCCTGGTTCTCGACGCCGTTATCGACTTCCTGCCTGCTCCTACCGATATTCCTGCTATCAAGGGTTCCAACCCTGATAACGAGGAAGAGGAAATGGAGCGTCACGCAAGTGATGACGAGCCGTTTGCTGCTCTGGCGTTCAAAATCGCTACCGACCCATTCGTGGGTACCTTGACCTTCGTCCGTGTTTACTCGGGCGTGTTGAACTCCGGCGACGGCGTGATCAACTCGGTTAAAGGCAAGAAAGAGCGCGTGGGTCGTATGGTGCAAATGCACGCAAACGCCCGTGAAGAGATCAAGGAAGTACGCGCTGGCGACATCGCGGCCCTGATCGGCATGAAGGACGTCACCACTGGTGAAACCCTCTGCAACGCTGACAAGCCAATCATCCTGGTTCGCATGGACTTCCCGGAGCCGGTTATTTCGGTTGCCGTAGAGCCTAAGACCAAGGATGACCAGGAAAAAATGGGTATCGCTCTGGGCAAACTTGCTCAGGAAGACCCGTCTTTCCGCGTTAAGACTGATGAAGAGACTGGTCAAACGATCATCTCCGGCATGGGCGAGCTGCACCTGGACATCCTGGTTGACCGGATGCGCCGTGAGTTCAACGTCGAAGCCAACATCGGCAAGCCTCAGGTTTCGTATCGTGAGCGCATCACGAAGAACTGTGAAATCGAAGGCAAGTTCGTTCGTCAATCCGGTGGTCGTGGTCAGTTCGGTCACTGCTGGATCCGTTTTGCTCCTGCTGACGAAGGTCAGGAAGGTCTGCAATTCGTGAACGAAGTAGTAGGTGGTGTGGTTCCTAAGGAATACATCCCGGCTATCCAGAAGGGTATCGAAGAGCAGATGAAGAACGGCGTTGTTGCCGGCTATCCGCTGATCGGCCTGAAGGCTACCGTGTTCGATGGTTCTTACCACGACGTCGACTCCAACGAGATGGCGTTTAAGGTGGCTGCTTCCATGGCGACCAAGCAACTGGCCCAGAAGGGCGGTGGTGAGTTGCTTGAGCCGATCATGGCGGTAGAGGTTGTTACGCCTGAAGACTATATGGGTGATGTGATGGGCGACCTTAACCGTCGTCGCGGCATGATCCAGGGTATGGAAGACACAGTGTCCGGCAAGGTTATCCGTGCCGAGGTTCCGCTGGGTGAGATGTTCGGTTATGCGACCGACGTTCGTTCCATGTCTCAGGGTCGCGCAAGCTACTCTATGGAATTCAAAAAATACGATACGGCTCCGTCGCACATCGTCGAATCCGTAACCAAAAAACAAGGCTGATTCAGCCCCTTTAGGCTAGGAGTTAATTGTCGTGGCTAAAGAAAAATTTGATCGTTCCCTACCGCACGTCAACGTTGGCACCATCGGTCACGTTGACCACGGTAAAACCACTCTGACCGCTGCTCTGACTCGCGTCTGCTCCGAAGTTTTCGGTTCGGCCGTAGTTGAATTCGACAAGATCGACAGCGCTCCAGAAGAAAAAGCTCGCGGTATCACCATCAACACCGCGCACGTTGAGTACAACTCGCTGATCCGTCACTACGCTCACGTTGACTGCCCAGGTCACGCTGACTATGTGAAGAACATGATCACCGGTGCTGCTCAAATGGACGGCGCTATCCTGGTTTGCTCGGCCGCTGATGGTCCGATGCCACAAACCCGTGAGCACATCCTGCTGTCCCGTCAGGTAGGCGTTCCGTACATCGTGGTTTTCCTGAACAAGGCTGACCTGGTAGACGACGCTGAGCTGCTGGAACTGGTTGAGATGGAAGTTCGCGACCTGCTGTCCACCTACGACTTCCCGGGCGATGACACTCCAATCATCATCGGTTCGGCTCGTATGGCGCTGGAAGGCAAAGACGACAACGAGATGGGCACCACTGCCGTCAAGAAGCTGGTTGAAACTCTGGACAGCTACATCCCAGAACCAGTTCGTATGATCGACAAGCCATTCCTGATGCCAATCGAAGACGTATTCTCGATCTCGGGTCGCGGTACTGTTGTGACTGGTCGTATCGAGCGCGGTATCGTTCGCGTTCAAGATGCACTGGAAATCGTTGGTCTGCGTGACACCACCACCACCACCTGCACCGGTGTTGAGATGTTCCGCAAGCTGCTCGACGAAGGTCGTGCTGGCGAGAACTGCGGCGTTCTGCTGCGTGGTACCAAGCGTGACGACGTTGAGCGTGGTCAGGTTCTGGTTAAGCCAGGTTCGGTTAAGCCGCACACCAAGTTCACCGCAGAAGTTTACGTTCTGAGCAAGGAAGAAGGCGGTCGTCACACTCCGTTCTTCAAAGGCTACCGTCCACAGTTCTACTTCCGTACTACTGACGTGACTGGTAACTGCGAGCTGCCAGAAGGCGTTGAAATGGTAATGCCAGGTGACAACATTCAGATGACTGTTACCCTGATCAAAACCATCGCGATGGAAGACGGTCTGCGTTTCGCTATCCGTGAAGGCGGTCGTACCGTCGGCGCTGGCGTCGTAGCCAAAATCATCGAGTAATCTCTTTTATAGAGTCTGCTTGATGGATTGAAAAAGCCCCCGCTCAGCGGGGGCTTTTTTATTGGGTTGACACCTATCTGGGGCGTCTATAGAATTGCGCCTCCTTTTAACGGGCGTATTGCGCCCGGTGGGAATAGCAGCCGGAGTCTGAAATCCAATGCAAAATCAGCAAATCCGTATCAGGTTGAAGGCTTTCGACCATCGCCTGATCGACCAATCAACCCAGGAAATCGTGGAAACCGCGAAACGTACTGGTGCTCAAGTGCGTGGTCCAATTCCACTGCCTACCCGTAAAGAGCGGTTCACCGTTCTGGTTTCCCCGCACGTCAACAAAGACGCGCGTGACCAGTACGAAATCCGCACTCATAAGCGCGTTCTGGACATCGTCCAGCCAACGGATAAAACCGTTGATGCTCTTATGAAGCTTGATCTTGCGGCCGGTGTGGAAGTGCAGATCAGCCTCGGCTAAGACTCGGTCTTAGTCGTGTAACGCTCTGAAATGGGCGGCCATAGCGGGTGAAAGCCCCGTACACTCATGAGGTTTACAACATGACTATTGGTGTAGTCGGTCGTAAATGCGGTATGACCCGTATTTTCACCGAAGAAGGTGTCTCCATTCCGGTCACGGTCATTGAGATCGAGCCGAATCGCGTCACCCAGTTCAAAACTGAAGAGACCGATGGCTATCGTGCAGTGCAAGTCACTGTCGGCGAGCGTCGCGCTTCGCGTGTAACAGCAGCTCAGGCTGGCCACTTCGCTAAGGCGAACGTTGCCGCTGGTCGCACCACCATGGAATTCCGTCTTGAAGAAGGCGAGTACCAGGCTGGCGATCTGATCAACGCTGAAATCTTCGCCGCTGGTCAACTGGTTGATGTAACCGGTCAGTCCAAGGGTAAAGGCTTCCAGGGTACGATCAAGCGTTGGAATTTCCGCGGGCAAGATAACACCCACGGTAACTCCGTATCCCACCGCGTCCCAGGCTCTATCGGCCAGTGCCAGACTCCTGGTCGTGTATTCAAGGGCAAAAAAATGTCCGGTCATATGGGCGCTGAGCGCGTGACCGTGCAGTCCCTGGAAGTAGTGCGCGTGGACGCTGAACGCAATCTGTTGTTGGTCAAGGGCGCTGTTCCTGGCGCTACTGGCGGCAACCTGGTTGTACGTCCAGCAGCCAAGGCTCGCGGTTAAGGGGAAGCTGACATGCAATTAAATGTAAATGACGCTCAAGCGATCGAAGTTTCCGAACTGACATTTGGCGGCGAATTCAACGAGACGCTGGTTCACCAAGCAGTCGTGGCCTACATGGCCGGCGGCCGTCAAGGTAGCAAGCAGCAGAAGACCCGTTCCGACGTTCGTGGTGGCGGCAAGCGCCCATGGCGTCAGAAAGGTACTGGCCGTGCTCGTGCCGGTACTATCCGTAGCCCAATCTGGCGTGGCGGCGGTACCACTTTCGCAGCTCGTCCTCAGGATCACTCCCAGAAGCTGAACAAGAAGATGTATCGCGCAGCAATGCGTTCCATCCTTGCTGAGCTGGTGCGTACTGATCGTCTGGTCGTGGTTCAGGATTTCGCTGTTGAAACTCCGAAAACCAAAGATCTGCTGGGCAAGCTGAACAACATGAGCCTGACCGATGTTCTCATCGTGTCGGACGCTGTTGATCAGAACCTGTACCTGGCTGCTCGTAACCTGCCGCACGTAGATGTACGTGACGTTCAAGGTTCCGATCCAGTTAGTCTGATCGCATACGACAAGGTGTTGATCACCGTGTCGGCCGTGAAGAAATTCGAGGAGCTGCTGGGATGAACCAGGAACGCGTATTTAAAGTTCTGCTTGGCCCGCACGTTTCCGAGAAGGCTACGGTTCTGGCAGACAAGAAAGGCCAGTTCGTTTTCAAGGTTGCTACTGACGCAACCAAGCTGGAAATCAAGAAGGCCGTCGAAAGCCTGTTCAGCGTGAAAGTAGAGCGCGTCACTACCCTGAATGTTCTGGGTAAGAGCAAGCGCACTGCTCGCGGTCTGGGCAAGCGTAATGACTGGAAGAAGGCAGTTATCTCCCTTCAGCCAGGCCAAGATCTCGATTTCAGCAGCAGTGCTGAGTAAGGAAGGGGTGCATCATGGCAATCGTTAAATGCAAACCGACTTCCCCTGGCCGCCGTTTTGTGGTCAAGGTGGTCAACCAGGAGCTGCATAAAGGCGCTCCTCACGCACCGCTGCTCGAGAAAAAATCGAAGACTGGTGGTCGTAACAACAATGGCCGTATTACCACTCGTCACATCGGTGGTGGTCATAAGCAGCATTATCGTATGGTCGATTTCCGTCGCAACGACAAAGATGGCATCGTCGCCACTGTCGAGCGTATCGAATACGATCCAAACCGTACTGCTCACATCGCACTGCTCTGCTACGCAGACGGCGAGCGCCGCTACATCATCGCCCCTAAAGGCGTGAGTGCTGGCGACCAGCTGATCGCGGGCGCTCTGGCTCCAATCAAGCCAGGCAACGCTCTGCAACTGCGCAACATTCCAGTCGGTTCTACCGTACACGGCATCGAACTGAAGCCAGGTAAAGGTGCACAGATCGCTCGTTCCGCTGGTGCTTCGGCTCAGCTGATCGCTCGTGAAGGTGTCTACGTGACCCTGCGTCTGCGTTCCGGTGAAATGCGTAAAGTCCTGGCTGAATGCCGTGCGACCCTGGGCGAAGTCTCGAACTCCGAGCACAGCCTGCGTTCGCTGGGTAAAGCTGGTGCCAAACGCTGGCGTGGCGTTCGCCCAACCGTTCGTGGTGTTGCCATGAACCCGGTTGACCACCCACATGGTGGTGGTGAAGGTCGTACCTCTGGTGGTCGTCATCCGGTATCGCCATGGGGCTTCCCGACTAAGGGCGCGAAGACTCGTGGTAATAAGCGTACCGACAAAATGATCGTCCGTCGTCGCAAGTAAATAGAGGGATACGACAGTGCCACGTTCTCTGAAAAAAGGTCCTTTTATTGATCTTCACCTACTGAAGAAGATCGAAGTGGCGGCGGAAAAGAACGATCGCAAACCAATTAAAACCTGGTCGCGTCGTTCGATGATCCTGCCACAAATGGTCGGTCTGACCATCGCAGTACACAACGGTCGTCAGCACGTCCCAGTTCTCGTTAACGAAGACATGGTCGGCCACAAACTGGGCGAGTTCGCCGGTACCCGCAACTATCGCGGGCACGTGGCTGACAAGAAAGCCAAGCGTTAAGGGGTAAGGAAATGGAAGTAGCCGCTAAGTTGTCGGGCGCTCGAATCTCCGCCCAGAAAGCCCGCTTGGTCGCCGACCAGATCCGCGGGAAGAAGGTGGGCGAAGCGCTCAACCTGTTGGCTTTCAGCAGTAAGAAAGCCGCCGAGATCATGAAGAAAGTGCTGGAGTCGGCCGTAGCCAACGCCGAGCATAACGAAGGCGCAGACGTTGATGACCTGAAGGTCAGCACCGTTTTCGTCAACGAAGGGCGTTCGCTGAAGCGCATCATGCCACGTGCCAAAGGCCGTGCTGATCGCATCGTCAAGCGGTCTTGCCATATCACTGTCAAGGTTGCTGACAAGTAACGGAGTCGAAGAGATGGGTCAGAAAGTACATCCCATTGGCATTCGCCTGGGAATCGTCAAGGAGCACACCTCCGTCTGGTACGCAGACGGTCGGACTTATGCGGACTACTTGTTCGCAGATCTGAAAGTGCGTGAGTATCTCCAAGACAAACTAAAAAGCGCGTCCGTAAGCCGTATCGATATCCATCGTCCGGCTCAAACTGCACGCATCACCATCCACACCGCTCGTCCAGGTATCGTTATCGGGAAGAAAGGTGAAGATGTTGAGAAACTGCGTCAGGACCTGACCAAGCAAATGGGTGTGCCTGTGCACATCAATATCGAAGAGATCCGCAAGCCGGAGCTCGACGGTATGCTGGTTGCGCAGAGCGTAGCTCAGCAGCTGGAGCGTCGCGTAATGTTCCGTCGCGCTATGAAGCGCGCAGTACAGAACGCCATGCGCATTGGTGCCAAAGGCATCAAAATCCAAGTGAGCGGTCGTCTCGGCGGTGCTGAAATCGCACGTACTGAATGGTATCGCGAAGGTCGTGTGCCATTGCACACCCTGCGTGCCGACATCGACTATGCCAACTACGAAGCTCACACCACTTACGGTGTGATCGGTGTAAAGGTTTGGATCTTCAAAGGCGAAGTTATTGGTGGTCGCCAAGAAGAACTGAAACCACAAGCACCAGCGCCTCGTAAAAAAGCTGCTAAGTAAGGGGTACGCCAAATGTTGCAACCAAAGCGTACGAAGTTCCGCAAGCAGATGACCGGCCACAACCGTGGTCTGGCACTGCGCGGTAGCAAAGTCAGCTTCGGCGAGTTCGCGCTGAAGTCTGTTGCTCGTGGTCGTCTCACCGCTCGTCAGATCGAGTCAGCGCGTCGTGCTCTGACCCGTCACGTTAAACGTGGCGGCAAGATCTGGATCCGTGTATTCCCGGACAAGCCGATCTCCAAAAAACCTCTCGAGGTTCGTATGGGTAAAGGTAAGGGTAACGTGGAGTACTGGGTTGCCCAGATTCAGCCAGGCAAAGTCCTGTATGAAATCGAGGGTGTTTCTGAAGAGCTGGCGCGTGAGGCTTTCGCCCTGGCTGCTGCAAAGCTGCCGCTCGCCACCTCCTTTGTTAAACGGACGGTGATGTGATGAAAGCGAATGAACTTCGTGAAAAATCCGCACAGCAGCTGAACGAGCAACTGCTCGGCTTGCTGCGCGACCAGTTCAATCTGCGCATGCAGAAAGCAACTGGCCAGTTGGGGCAGTCTCATCTGCTCTCGCAAGTTAAGCGTGACATCGCTCGCGTGAAGACTGTGCTCAACCAGCAGGCAGGTAAGTGATCATGGCTGAAGCCGAAAAAACTGTCCGTACGCTGACTGGCCGTGTTGTCAGCGACAAGATGGACAAAACCATCACCGTTCTGATCGAGCGTCGCGTTAAGCACCCGATCTACGGTAAATACGTTAAGCGTTCGACTAAGCTGCACGCGCACGACGAAACCAATCAGTGCCACATCGGCGACAAAGTCACTATTCGTGAAACTCGTCCGATGGCCAAGACCAAGTCTTGGGCGCTGGTTGATGTTCTCGAACGCGCTGTGGAAGTCTAAGGGCTAGGGGTCGGAGAAATTATATGATTCAGACTCAATCCATGCTCGATGTGGCCGATAACAGCGGCGCTCGCCGTGTTATGTGCATCAAGGTGCTGGGTGGCTCCCATCGTCGTTACGCTGGTATCGGTGACATCATCAAAGTTACCGTGAAGGAAGCAATTCCTCGCGGTAAAGTGAAAAAAGGCCAAGTGATGACTGCTGTTGTAGTCCGCACTCGTCACGGCGTACGTCGTGCTGATGGCTCCATTATCCGCTTTGATGGCAACGCTGCTGTTCTTCTGAACAACAAGCAAGAGCCGATCGGCACCCGTATCTTTGGGCCAGTGACCCGTGAACTTCGTACTGAGAAGTTCATGAAGATCGTCTCGCTCGCCCCAGAAGTGCTGTAAGGAGATCCGACATGCAAAAGATTCGTCGTGACGACGAGATCATCGTGATCGCCGGCAAAGACAAAGGTAAGCGCGGTAAGGTGCTGAAGGTTCTTGCTGACAACCGTCTGGTTGTTGGCGGTCTGAACCTGGTCAAGCGTCATACCAAGCCTAACCCGATGTCGGGCGTACAGGGCGGTATCGTCGAGAAAGAAGCGCCACTGCACGCTTCCAACGTCGCCATCTTCAACGGCGAAACCAACAAGGCTGACCGCGTTGGTTTCAAAGTAGAAGACGGTAAGAAAATTCGTGTCTTCAAGTCGACCCAAAAAGCGGTTGATGCTTGAACACTGCTAGGTAGAAGACCATGGCACGACTAAAAGAGATTTACCGGAAGGAAATCGCTCCGAAACTTAAGGAAGAACTTAAGCTTTCGAACGTGATGGAAGTTCCGCGCGTTACCAAAATCACCCTGAACATGGGTCTGGGCGAAGCGATCGGCGACAAAAAAGTCATCGAGCACGCTGTTGCTGACCTGGAAAAGATCACCGGCCAGAAAGTCGTTGTGACCTACGCTCGTAAATCCATCGCTGGCTTTAAAGTCCGCGAAGGATGGCCGATCGGTGTCAAAGTGACCCTGCGCCGTGAGCGTATGTACGAGTTCCTGGATCGTCTGCTGTCGATCTCCCTGCCTCGGGTTCGCGACTTCCGCGGCCTGAATGCCAAGTCCTTCGATGGTCGTGGTAACTACAGCATGGGCGTGAAAGAGCAGATCATTTTCCCGGAAATCGACTACGACAAGATCGATGCTCTCCGCGGTCTGGACATTACCCTGACCACCACTGCCAAGAACGATGATGAAGGCCGCGCTCTGCTGCGTGCTTTCAAATTCCCGTTCCGCAACTGATTGGAGTAGGAAAATGGCCAAGAAGAGCATGAAAAACCGTGAGCTGAAGCGTCAGCTCACCGTTGCCAAGTACGCCACCAAGCGTGCAGCGCTGAAAGCTATCATCGTCGATCTGAACGCAAGTCCAGAAGCGCGTTGGGAAGCTACCGTAGCTCTGCAGAAGCAACCACGTGACGCAAGCGCTTCGCGCATGCGTAACCGTTGCCGCCTGACTGGTCGTCCGCACGGCGTTTACCGCAAGTTCGGCCTTGGCCGTAACAAGCTGCGTGAAGCTGCAATGCGTGGTGACGTTCCAGGTCTGGTTAAAGCCAGCTGGTAATCGTTGTCAAAGCCTTGATGGTCGGGTTTGCAAGAACCTGACCATCGGTGGCCTTGAATCTGAATCAAGCCCCTTTTGGGGCTTGATTCATTTCTGGGGTGTGTCTAGAATGACCGGCTCGCCTGAGCCCGTGTTTTTCATGCCCGGAAGTTCTCGGCGACAAGTAGTAGCCGCAAGGCTAATTTTTCTGTATTAGGAGCGTCTAGCCCATGAGTATGCAGGACCCGTTAGCGGACATGCTAACTCGAATCCGTAATGCCCAGATGGCTGAAAAGTCTGTCGTAAGCATGCCGTCTTCCACGCTGAAGGTGGCTGTAGCAAAAGTCCTGAAGGACGAAGGTTACATCGCGGATTTTCAGATCACCACCGACGCTAAGCCGTCGTTGTCCATCGAGCTGAAGTACTTCGAAGGCCGTCCGGTTATCGAAGAAGTGAAGCGCGTTAGTCGTCCAGGCCTGCGTCAGTACAAGTCCGTTGAAGATCTGCCGAAAGTTCGTGGCGGTCTTGGCGTGTCTATCGTCTCCACCAACAAAGGTGTGATGACGGATCGTGCTGCGCGCGCTGCCGGTGTCGGCGGCGAAGTTCTTTGCACTGTGTTCTAAGGGGGGATAAGCATGTCTCGCGTCGCTAAGAACCCCGTTAAGCTGCCAGCCGGTGTCGAAGTAAAATTCGCAGGCCAACAGCTTTCGGTGAAGGGTGCCAAGGGTACTCTTGAACTGAACATCCATTCGTCCGTTGAGATCGTTGAAGAAGCTGGTGAGCTGCGTTTCGCTGCTCGCAATGGCGATCAACAAACTCGCGCAATGGCCGGTACCACGCGTGCGTTGGTAAACAACATGGTCCAAGGCGTAAGCCAAGGCTTCGAGCGCAAGCTCCAGCTGGTCGGTGTTGGTTACAAGGCGCAAGCAAAAGGCACGGTTCTGAACCTGGCCCTTGGCTTCTCGCACCCAGTGGATTACGAACTGCCGGAAGGCATCACCGCTGAGACTCCTAGCCAGACCGATATCCTGATCAAGGGCATCGACAAGCAGCTGGTAGGTCAAGTGGCCGCTGAGATCCGCGACTTCCGTCCACCAGAGCCGTACAAAGGCAAAGGTGTGCGCTACGCGGACGAAGTCGTCCGTCGTAAAGAAGCCAAGAAGAAGTAGGGCATAGCAAATGACCGACAAAAAAGTTACTCGACTGCGTCGCGCTCGCAAAGCACGCCTGAAAATGCACGAACTCGAAGTCGTGCGTCTCTGCGTGTTCCGCTCGTCGCAGCACATCTACGCCCAGGTCATCTCGGCCGACGGCAACAAAGTCCTGGCAAGCGCCTCGACTTTGGATAAAGAACTGCGTGATGGCGCCACTGGCAACATCGACGCGGCCACAAAGGTTGGCCAGCTGGTCGCTACGCGTGCTAAGGCCGCTGGCGTCTCGCAAGTGGCTTTCGACCGCTCTGGCTTCAAGTACCACGGCCGCGTTAAAGCGCTGGCTGATGCTGCTCGTGAAGCTGGGCTGGAGTTCTAAGTTATGTCAAATAACGACCAAAAGCGCGACGAAGGCTACATTGAGAAGCTGGTTCAAGTTAACCGCGTAGCCAAAACCGTTAAAGGCGGCCGTATCTTCACTTTCACCGCGTTGACCGTGGTAGGTGATGGTAAAGGGCGTGTTGGCTTCGGCCGTGGCAAGTCGCGTGAAGTGCCTGCTGCGATCCAGAAGGCAATGGAAGCTGCTCGCCGCAACATGATCCAAGTTGATCTGAACGGCACCACTCTGCAGTACGCAATGAAGTCCGCTCACGGCGCTTCGAAGGTGTACATGCAGCCTGCTTCTGAAGGTACCGGTATCATCGCTGGCGGCGCTATGCGTGCTGTCCTCGAAGTTGCTGGCGTTCAGAACGTTCTGGCCAAGTGCTACGGCTCGACTAACCCGGTAAACGTGGTTCACGCCACTTTCAAAGGTTTGAAAGCTATGCAGTCTCCTGAATCCATTGCCGCCAAGCGTGGCAAAAGCGTCAAGGAGATCTTCTGATCATGGCTACCGTTAAAGTAACGCTGATCAAAAGCATGACCGGCCGCATCCCTAACCACAAACTGTGCGTTAAGGGTCTGGGTCTGCGTCGCATCGGTCACACTGTAGAAGTCCAGGATACTCCCGAGAATCGCGGGATGATCAACAAGGCTTACTACATGCTGCGTGTCGAGGGTTAATCGATGAAACTCAATGATCTGAGTCCAGCGCCGGGTTCCCGTCGCGAAAAGCATCGTCCGGGCCGTGGTATCGGTAGCGGTTTGGGTAAGACTGGTGGCCGTGGTCACAAAGGTCAGACCTCCCGCTCCGGTGGCACCATTGCTCCAGGCTTTGAAGGCGGTCAACAGCCGCTGCATCGTCGCCTGCCGAAGTTCGGTTTCGTTTCCCTGAAAGCCATGGACCGCGCAGAAGTGCGTCTGTCCGAGCTGGCTAAAGTGGAAGGCGACATCGTCACCGTGCAGTCCCTGAAAGATGCCAACGTGATCAACGTCAACGTACAGCGTGTGAAAATCATGCTGTCCGGTGAAGTGACTCGCGCTGTCACTATCGGCAAGGGAATCGGCGCCACCAAAGGTGCGCGTGCGGCTATCGAAGCAGCTGGCGGCAAGTTCGAGGAATAAATGGCTAAGCAAGGTGCTCTCTCTGCGCTCGGCAAAGGCGGTATGTCTGAACTCTGGGCTCGTCTGCGTTTTCTGTTCCTGGCGATTATCGTCTACCGAATAGGCGCACACATCCCGGTTCCAGGTATCAACCCGGACCGACTCGCAGACCTGTTTCGACAGAATGAGGGGACCATTCTTAGCTTGTTCAACATGTTCTCCGGCGGCGCGCTGGAACGGATGAGCATCTTTGCACTGGGGATCATGCCGTACATTTCGGCATCGATCATCATGCAACTGATGACAGCCGTCAGCCCGCAGCTGGAGCAGTTGAAGAAGGAAGGTGAAGCTGGCCGTCGCAAGATCAGCCAGTACACCCGCTACGGCACCGTCGTCCTTGCTCTGGTTCAGGCTATTGGCATGTCCATTGGTCTGGCCGGGCAGGGCGTTGCGTTCACTGGTGACTTTGGCTTCCATTTCGTCGCGGTATCCACGTTTGTGGCTGGTGCGATGTTCATGATGTGGCTGGGTGAGCAGATTACTGAGCGTGGTGTAGGTAACGGTATCTCGATGTTGATTTTTTCGGGTATCGTCGCCGGTCTTCCGAGAGCAATCGGGCAGTCTTTCGAGTCTGCACGTCAGGGTGATATCAATATCTTCGCCTTGGTTGCCATCGGTTTGCTGGCAGTAGCGATTATCGGTTTCGTGGTGTTCATTGAGCGTGGTCAGCGTCGTATTGCTGTTCACTACGCCAAGCGTCAGCAGGGCCGTAAGGTTTTTGCTGCGCAGACTAGCCACTTGCCGCTGAAAGTGAACATGGCCGGTGTTATTCCGGCTATTTTCGCGAGCAGCATTTTGCTGTTTCCGGCTTCGTTGGGTGCCTGGTTCGGTCAGTCTGAAGGTATGGGCTGGTTGCAGGACATCTCGCAGTCGATCGCTCCTGGTCAGCCGTTGAATATTCTGCTGTTTAGTGCAGGGATTATTTTCTTCTGCTTCTTCTATACGGCGTTGATGTTCAATCCGAAAGACGTAGCGGAAAACCTGAAGAAGTCCGGTGCCTTTATTCCGGGCATCCGTCCAGGTGAGCAGTCTGCGCGCTACATTGATGGCGTTCTGACTCGCTTGACCATGTTCGGTGCTCTATACATGACGGCCGTGTGCCTGTTGCCCCAGTTCCTGGTGGTTGCAGCAAACGTTCCGTTCTACCTTGGCGGGACCTCGTTGCTGATCGTGGTCGTGGTTGTGATGGACTTCATGTCCCAAGTACAATCGCACCTCGTTTCGCACCAGTACGAATCCCTGATGAAGAAAGCCAACCTGAAGGGTTACGGCAGCGGCATGTTGCGCTGAGTACCCATAAGGTTCGAGGAGTTGGTGATGAAAGTTCGTGCATCGGTGAAAAAGCTGTGCCGTAACTGCAAGATTATTCGCCGCGAAGGTGTTGTTCGAGTAATTTGCAGCGCGGAACCGCGTCACAAACAGCGCCAAGGCTGAGTGTGATTGTGCTTCAAGCCCGGTAGCTAGTGCGCTACCGGGTTGATTATTTGTTATTACAGCGATATTATCTCGCGCCCTATTTCTTGGCTTCCGGGGCGTAGGTAGCTGTCAATTGGAGTCCCACTGAATGGCCCGTATTGCAGGCGTTAACATTCCAGATAACAAGCATACTGTTATCTCGCTGACCTACATCTATGGTGTTGGTCGCACTACTGCGCAGAAGATCTGTGCAGTGACTGGGGTAAACCCAGCAGCAAAGATCAAAGATCTGAGCGACGAGCAAATTGAACAGCTGCGTGGCGAAGTGGCGAAGTTCACCACTGAAGGTGACCTGCGTCGCGAAATCAACATGAAAATCAAGCGCTTGATGGACCTCGGTTGCTATCGCGGTCTGCGTCATCGTCGTGGTCTTCCAGTACGCGGTCAGCGTACCAAGACCAACGCGCGTACCCGTAAAGGTCCGCGTAAGCCGATCCGCAAGTAATCGCCCCAGCGAATCGACAGGAATTTAATCATGGCAAAACCTGCTGCTCGTCCTCGTAAAAAAGTTAAAAAGACAGTGGTTGATGGCATCGCCCACATCCATGCATCTTTTAACAACACCATCGTGACCATTACCGACCGTCAAGGTAACGCTCTTTCCTGGGCTACCTCCGGTGGTTCGGGTTTCCGCGGTTCCCGCAAGTCCACCCCGTTCGCTGCTCAAGTAGCTGCTGAGCGTGCTGGTCAAGCTGCGCTGGAATATGGCCTGAAAAACCTCGACGTTAACGTCAAGGGTCCAGGTCCAGGTCGTGAATCCGCAGTCCGCGCTTTGAACGGCTGTGGCTACAAGATCGCCAGCATCACCGACGTGACGCCAATCCCGCACAACGGGTGCCGTCCGCCGAAGAAGCGCCGCGTGTAATCCAGGAGATTGTAAAGAATGGCTCGTTACATTGGTCCAAAATGCAAACTCGCTCGTCGCGAAGGCACCGATCTCTTCCTGAAGAGCGGCGTGCGCGCGATCGAATCGAAGTGCAACATTGAAGCAGCACCTGGTATCCACGGCCAACGCCGCGGTCGCCAGTCCGATTACGGCACCCAACTGCGTGAAAAGCAGAAGGTCCGTCGTATCTACGGCGTTCTCGAGCGTCAGTTCAGCGGCTACTACAAAGAAGCTGCTGGCAAGAAAGGTGCAACCGGTGAAAACCTGCTGCAACTGCTCGAATGCCGTCTGGACAACGTCGTATACCGTATGGGCTTTGGTTCGACTCGTGCCGAATCCCGCCAGCTGGTATCGCACAAGTCGATCAGCGTTAACGGTCAGACCGTAAACGTTCCGTCGTATCAGGTTCGTGCTGGTGACGTGGTTGCAGTTCGCGAGAAAGCAAAAAACCAACTTCGCATTGTCCAAGCTCTCGATCTGTGTGCCCAACGTGGCCGCGTAGAATGGGTAGAAGTAGACACTGAGAAGAAGTCGGGCGTTTTCAAGAACGTTCCTGCTCGCAGTGATCTGTCCGCCGACATCAACGAAAGCCTGATTGTCGAGCTCTACTCCAAGTAAGGGCTAGAAAATAGGTGCATCCATGCAGATTTCGGTAAATGAGTTCCTGACACCCCGCCACATTGATGTGCAGGTTGTCAGTCCAACCCGCGCCAAGATCACTCTCGAGCCTCTCGAGCGTGGTTTTGGCCACACCCTGGGCAACGCGCTGCGCCGCATCCTGTTGTCCTCAATGCCCGGCTGCGCAGTAGTCGAGGCCGAGATTGACGGTGTGCTCCACGAGTACAGCGCCATCGAAGGTGTACAGGAAGACGTAATTGAAATCCTGTTGAACCTTAAAGGTCTGGCCATCAAGCTGCACGGTCGTGACGAAGTTACGCTGACCTTGTCGAAGAAGGGTTCGGGGGTGGTTACCGCTGCCGATATTCAGCTGGATCATGATGTCGAGATCGTTAATCCCGATCACGTAATCGCTAACCTGGCGTCTAACGGCGCCCTGAACATGAAGCTCACCGTAGCTCGTGGTCGTGGTTATGAACCAGCCGACTCGCGTCAGAGCGATGAAGACGAAAGCCGCAGCATCGGTCGCTTGCAGCTCGACTCTTCGTTCAGCCCGGTTCGCCGTATCGCATACGTGGTGGAAAACGCCCGTGTCGAGCAGCGTACCAACCTGGACAAGCTGGTTATTGATCTGGAAACCAACGGTACTCTGGATCCTGAAGAGGCTATCCGCCGCGCTGCAACCATCCTGCAACAGCAGTTGGCTGCGTTCGTCGACCTCAAAGGTGACAGTGAGCCAGTGGTTGTCGAGCAGGAAGACGAGATCGATCCGATCCTGCTTCGCCCGGTTGACGATCTGGAACTGACTGTACGTTCGGCTAACTGCCTTAAGGCGGAAAACATCTACTACATCGGCGACCTGATTCAGCGTACCGAAGTAGAGCTGTTGAAGACTCCGAACCTGGGCAAGAAATCCTTGACTGAAATCAAGGACGTTCTGGCCTCCCGCGGTCTGTCCCTCGGCATGCGCCTCGACAACTGGCCGCCTGCAAGTCTTAAGAAGGACGACAAGGCGACTGCCTGATCGTCGTAATCACCGAACGTAGTGTTTGGTAAGGAATGAACCATGCGTCATCGTAAAAGTGGGCGTCACCTGAGCCGCACCAGCTCGCACCGCAAGGCCATGTTCCAAAACATGGCGGTGTCGCTGTTCGAGCACGAGCTGATCAAAACTACTCTGCCAAAAGCCAAAGAACTGCGCCGCGTTGCCGAGCCGCTGATCACTCTGGCCAAGACAGACAGCCTGGCTAACCGCCGTCTGGCTTTCGACCGTACTCGTTCGAAAGCTATCGTTGGTAAGCTCTTCAACGACCTGGGCAAGCGTTACGCTACCCGTGAGGGTGGCTACCTGCGCATCCTCAAGTGCGGTTTCCGCGCTGGCGACAACGCGCCTATGGCGTACGTCGAGTTGGTTGATCGTGCTACTGCTGGCGAAGCTGTATCCGCCGAGTAAGACGTCAGTCTGAAACGAAGAACCGGGCCTAGTGCCCGGTTTTTTGTGCCTGCAAGAAAATGAGCGGTTCGTACAAGCTTCCGACATTGTTCTGTTGTCACTATGTGCTGGGAAACATAATTAGTAATTATCTATTGATGCCTGCAAGTTAATGAATTTGTGGCTGTCACATGGATGATCAATACTTCCCGCCAAGCCGAGTAGCCGGCAGTTCCAAGACTGACAGAGGAAGAAGACCGTATGAGCCAGAACAAAACGCTTACGACCGCCAGTGGCGCACCTGTCGCTGATAACCAGAATTCTCGCTCCGCCGGCCCTAGAGGCCCGCTGCTGCTCGACGATTTTCATCTGATCGAGAAGCTTGCCCACTTCAACCGTGAAAACATTCCTGAGCGTCGGGTACACGCCAAAGGTTCGGGCGCTTACGGCACGTTCACCGTCACGCGTGACATCACCGAGTACACCAGCGCCAAGTTGTTTGAATCGGTAGGCAAACAAACCCCGACTTTCCTGCGATTCTCGACTGTCGGCGGCGAGCGCGGCTCGGCTGATACCGAGCGCGACCCTCGTGGCTTTGCGCTGAAGTTCTACACCGAAGAAGGCAACTGGGACATCGTCGGCAACAACACGCCGGTATTTTTCATCCGTGATCCGCTGAAATTTCCAGACTTTATCCACACCCAAAAACGTCTGCCGCAGAGCAACCTGAAAAGCGCGCAGATGATGTGGGATTTCTGGTCACATTCCCCGGAGGCGCTGCACCAGGTCACGATTCTGTTCTCTGACCGCGGCATTCCAGACGGTTATCGTCATATGCACGGCTTCGGCAGCCACACGTACAGCCTGATCAACGCTCAAGGCGAGCGTCACTGGGTGAAATGGCACTACAAAACCAAGCAAGGGATCAAGAACCTCGCCCCGGCAGACGCCGCACGCCTGGCCGGTACTGATCCGGACTACGCGCAGCGTGACCTGTTCGAAGCGATCGAACGCGGCGAGTTCCCGAAATGGCGCGTATGCATCCAGATCATGACCGAGGCGCAGGCTGCAGCGCACTACGAGAACCCGTTCGACGTGACCAAGACCTGGTCGCAGAAGGAGTTCCCGCTGATCGAAGTCGGTGAGCTGGAGTTGAACCGCAACCCGCTCAACTATTTTGCTGAAGTCGAGCAAGCTGCGTTTGGGCCGAGCAACATGGTGCCGGGTGTCGGTCTGTCGCCAGATCGCATGCTGCAAGGCCGTGTCTTCGCCTACGCCGATGCCCATCGCTACCGTGTTGGCACCAATCACCAGCAATTGCCGGTAAACGCGCCACGTAGCCCGGTCAACACTTACCAGCGTGATGGCTCAATGGCCTTTGGCAGCAATGGTGGTGCAGCGCCCAACTATGAGCCGAACAGCTACATCGAATCGCCAAAACAGGCACCACGCTATGCGGAGCCGGCATTGGCTTTGAGCGGTGCTGCCGATCGCTACGATCATCGCGAAGACACCGATTACTACAGCCACGCCGGTGCGTTGTTCCGACTGATGAGTGACGAGCAAAAGGCCTTGTTGGTCAGCAATATCGCCGGCGCTATGAGCGGTGTTACACCCGATGTGGTTGACCGCCAACTGCAGCATTTCTACAAAGCCGATCCAGCGTATGGAGAAGCAATCGCAAAGCTGCTGGATGTACAGCTTAACGAAGTCTAAACGAGAAGCAGAACCGCCCTCATTAAGGGCGGTTTTTGCGTTATTTAGGCTGCTTTTCTCAGAATTTCTTCACTTTTATTGCGCAGAAAGAGTGACCTTCCAGTCGGCTTGGTTCAAACTACAGACCTTTCATGCAGGGAGATGTAGGGCGATGCAAGGCCACCCAGACGTTATCGATTACCTCAACACGTTGCTGACCGGCGAGCTGGCCGCGCGTGACCAATATTTTGTTCACTCGCGCATGTATGAGGACTGGGGTTTCACCAAGCTCTACGAACGAATCAATCACGAGATGGAAGAAGAAGCGGGTCACGCTGACGCGCTGATGCGCCGGATTCTGATGCTCGAAGGCACGCCGCGCATGCGTCCGGATGATCTGGATGTCGGCAGCACCGTGCCGGAGATGCTCGAAGCCGATCTGCGTCTCGAGTACAAAGTCCGTGCCGCACTGTGCAAAGGCATTGAGTTGTGCGAACAGCACAAAGATTACGTCAGCCGCGAGATCCTGCGGGTTCAGCTCAACGATACCGAAGAAGATCACACCTACTGGCTGGAAAAGCAGTTGGGCCTGATCAAGCTGATTGGTCTCGAGAACTACCTGCAATCTCACACCTGATTGCCCTTATACAAAAAAGCCCCTGTCACTGTTGCGGTGACAGGGGCTTTTTCATGCCCGGCGTTTAAGCGCGATCGCGAATCAGCAACGGCTTGAGGTAATGCCCCGTGTGAGATTGTTTCATCTCGGCCACTTGTTCCGGGGTGCCGGTGGCGATGATCTGTCCACCTTTGGAGCCACCCTCCGGCCCGAGGTCGACCAGCCAGTCGGCGGTCTTGATCACGTCGAGGTTGTGTTCGATCACCACCACGGTGTTGCCGTGGTCGCGCAAGCGGTGCAGTACGTCGAGCAATTGCTGGATATCCGCGAAGTGCAGGCCGGTGGTCGGCTCATCGAGGATATACAAGGTCTTGCCGGTATCGCGCTTGGACAGCTCGCGTGACAGCTTGACCCGCTGCGCTTCACCGCCGGACAAGGTCGTCGCCGACTGCCCGAGCTTGATGTACGACAGACCGACGTCCATCAGCGTCTGCAGCTTGCGCGCCAGCGCCGGTACCGCGTCGAAGAACTCCCGCGCTTCCTCGATGGTCATTTCGAGCGTTTCGTGGATGCTCTTGCCCTTGTATTTGATCTCAAGGGTTTCGCGGTTGTAGCGCTTGCTCTTGCACACGTCGCACGGCACGTAGATGTCCGGCAGGAAGTGCATTTCCACCTTGATCAGGCCATCGCCCTGGCACGCTTCACAGCGCCCGCCCTTGACGTTGAACGAGAAACGCCCCGGACCATAGCCACGGGAGCGCGACTCGGGCACGCCGGCGAACAGTTCGCGGATCGGAGTGAACAGGCCGGTGTAGGTTGCCGGGTTGGAACGCGGCGTACGACCGATCGGGCTCTGGTCGATATCGACCACCTTGTCGAGATGTTCCAGGCCTTTGATGCTGTCGTGCGCGGCAGCTTCCAGCGTGGTCGCACCATTGAGTGCCGTGGCGCTCAGCGGGAACAGCGTGTTGTTGATCAGGGTTGATTTGCCCGAGCCGGACACACCGGTCACACACGTCAGCAGACCAATCGGGATTTCCAGGTCGACGTTGCGCAGGTTGTTGCCGCGCGCGCCCTTGAGCGACAGGGTCAGCTTCTTGTTGCGCGGTGTGCGTTTGGCGGGCACTTCGATTTTCACTCGCCCGGACAGATACTTGCCCGTCAGGGAGTCAGGATGCGCCATGACTTCGGCTGGCGTACCTTCGGCGACGATCTGCCCACCATGCACGCCGGCACCCGGGCCGATATCCACGACATAGTCAGCCAGACGAATGGCGTCTTCGTCGTGCTCGACCACAATCACCGTGTTGCCGATATCGCGCAGGTGCTTGAGGGTGCCGAGCAAGCGATCATTGTCGCGCTGGTGCAGGCCGATGGAAGGCTCGTCGAGGATGTACAGCACCCCGACCAGACCTGCACCGATCTGGCTGGCCAGACGAATCCGCTGTGCCTCACCGCCGGACAGGGTGTCCGCACTGCGATCGAGCGACAGGTAGTCAAGGCCGACGTTGACCAGAAACTGCAGACGCTCGCGAATCTCCTTGAGAATCTTGTCGGCAATTTCGCCGCGGCGGCCGGTCATCTTCAGCTCGCCGAAATACTCGCACGCATCGCCGATCGGCAGATTGGTCACCGCCGGCAGGGTTTTCTCACCTACCCATACGTGCCGCGCCTCACGGCGCAGGCGAGTGCCACGGCAGTCCGGGCAAGCCTGGGTGCTGAGGAACTTGGCCAGTTCTTCACGCACGCTGGCCGACTCGGTCTCGCGGTAGCGGCGCTCGAGGTTCGGCACGATGCCTTCGAACGGGTGCGAGCGTTTGACGATATCGCCGCGGTCGTTCAGGTATTTGAAATCGACGTTTTGCGAACCGCTGCCGTGCAGGATGAATTTCTGCTGGTCGGCGGGCAGTTCGTTGAACGGTACTTCCAGACTGAAGCCATAGTGCGAGGCCAGTGACCCGAGCATCTGGAAGTAATAGACGTTGCGCCGGTCCCAGCCGCGGATCGCCCCTTCGGCCAGTGTCAGGTCGCCGTTGACCAGGCGTTTGATGTCGAAGAATTGCTTAACGCCCAGACCGTCACAGGTCGGGCAGGCGCCGGCCGGGTTATTGAAGGAGAACAGCTTGGGTTCCAGCTCGCTGATCGCATGGCCGCAGATCGGGCAGGCAAAGCGTGCGGAGAAGATCATCTCTTCGCCCGGCTCGTCGTCCATCGGCGCGACCAGGGCAATGCCGTCTGCCAGTTTCAGCGCGGTCTCGAATGACTCGGCCAGACGTTGCTGCAGGTCGGCGCGGACCTTGAAGCGGTCGACGATCACGTCGATCGAGTGCTTCTTCTGCTTGTCCAGTTTCGGCAGTTCATCAAGCTCGCAAATGCGGCCGTTGACCCGCGCGCGGACGAAGCCCTGCGCGCGCAATTCCTCGAACACCGACAAGTGCTCGCCCTTGCGTTCGCGGATCACCGGCGCCAGCAACATCAGTTTGCTGCCTTCCGGTTGGGCCAGCACCAGGTCGACCATCTGGCTGACGGTCTGTGCTTCCAGCGGAATATCGTGATCGGGGCAGCGCGGCGTACCGACGCGTGCATACAGCAGACGCAGGTAGTCGTAGATTTCGGTGATGGTGCCGACCGTGGAGCGCGGGTTGTGCGAGGTCGACTTCTGTTCGATGGAGATCGCCGGCGACAGGCCTTCGATGGTATCGACGTCGGGTTTTTCCATCATCGACAGGAACTGACGGGCGTAGGCCGACAGCGATTCGACATAACGGCGCTGACCTTCGGCGTACAGCGTGTCGAAGGCCAGAGACGATTTGCCGGATCCGGACAGGCCGGTGATGACGATCAGTTTGTCCCGTGGCAGGGTCAGGTCGATGTTCTTCAGGTTGTGGGTACGGGCCCCACGTATCAGGATCTTGTCCAAAGTGGCCTCGCTCGGCGGGCGTCGAAAACGTAGGAGTATACGGGCAAATACTGGATGGATGCACACTATCAAGCGAAGCGTTTTTTGCTCTACATGAAGAGAGTTTCATCTATACGTGGCAAAGCGTCGCGATATACCCCGTCTTTCGATGGGACTGGTAGAATCGCCGCCGGTTCACACGAGGTTTTTCCATGCACGATCCCCACAGCGAACGCATGAGTGGTAGCGAGACCCGCGCGGCGAGCGGTCTGGCCCTGGTGTTCGCCTTCCGTATGCTTGGCATGTTCATGGTGTTGCCGGTCCTGGCGACCTATGGCATGGATCTGGCGGGCGCGACCCCGGCCTTGATCGGGTTGGCCATCGGCGCTTACGGCCTGACCCAGGCGATTTTCCAGATTCCGTTCGGGATCATTTCCGACCGTATTGGCCGGCGCCCCGTCATTTACCTGGGCTTGATCGTCTTCGCCCTTGGCAGTGTGCTGGCCTCGCAGGCGGATTCGATCTGGGGCGTGATCGCCGGTCGCATCCTGCAAGGCGCCGGGGCGATTTCCGCGGCGGTCATGGCCTTGCTCTCCGATCTCACTCGCGAACAGCACCGCACCAAGGCGATGGCCATGATCGGCATGACCATCGGTCTGTCGTTTGCCGTGGCCATGGTCGTCGGGCCGTTGTTGACCCGGGCTTTCGGGCTCTCGGGCTTGTTCCTCGCCACCGGGGCGATGGCCCTGATTGGTATCGCCATCATCCTGTTCGTGGTGCCGAAGTCCACCGGGCCATTGCAGCATCGTGAGTCCGGTGTTGCGCGGCAGGCGTTGATGCCGACGCTCAAGCATCCGGATCTGCTGCGCCTGGATCTGGGCATCTTTGTGTTACATGCCATGTTGATGTCGAGCTTCGTGGCCTTGCCGCTGGCGCTGGTGGAAAAGGCCGGTTTGCCCAAGGAACAGCACTGGTGGGTCTACCTCACCGCGTTGTTGATTTCGTTCTTCGCCATGATCCCGTTCATCATCTATGGCGAGAAGAAACGCAAAATGAAACGAGTTTTGCTCGGCGCCGTCATGACGCTGATGCTCACTGAGCTATTCTTCTGGCAGTTCGGTGACAGCTTGCGGGCGCTGGTGATCGGCACGGTGGTGTTTTTCACCGCGTTCAATCTGCTGGAGGCCTCATTGCCGTCGCTGATCAGCAAGGTTTCACCGGCGGGCGGGAAGGGCACGGCGATGGGCGTGTATTCCACCAGTCAATTCCTGGGTTCGGCACTCGGCGGGATACTTGGCGGCTGGCTGTTTCAGCATGGCGGTCTGTCGGTTGTGTTCCTTGGATGTGCCGGTCTGGCTGCCATCTGGCTGGCCTTTGCTGTTACCATGCGCGAACCTCCCTACGTGACGAGTCTGCGCTTGCCGTTGTCGCCCGAGGCGATCCGTGAAGCGGGTCTGGTCGAGCGCCTCAAGGCCCTCGTAGGGGTAACAGATGCAGTGATAGTCGCTGACGAAGCGGCTGTTTACATCAAACTGGACAAAGAATTAGTGGATCGCGACACCCTCGAACGCCTGGTCAACAACCCGGCCGGGGCTGCTTGCGAAGCCTAGGAGAACGTTATGGCCCGTGGGGTTAACAAAGTCATATTGGTCGGCACTTGCGGCCAGGATCCCGAAGTTCGCTACCTGCCTAACGGTAACGCCGTGACCAACCTGAGTCTGGCAACCAGCGAACAGTGGACCGACAAGCAAACCGGTCAGAAGGTCGAGAAGACCGAATGGCACCGTGTGTCGATGTTCGGCAAGGTTGCCGAGATCGCCGGCGAATACCTGCGCAAGGGTTCGCAGGTCTACATCGAAGGCAAGCTGCAGACCCGCGAGTGGGAAAAAGACGGTATCAAGCGTTACACCACCGAAATCGTGGTCGACATGCAAGGCACCATGCAACTGCTCGGCGGCCGTCCACAGCAGGGCGACCAACAAGGCGGTGGCAACAACTACCAGCAGCAGGCTCCGCGTCAGCAGGCGCCACGCCCGCAGCAGTCGGCTCCGCAACAGCGCCCGGCCCCGGCTCCACAGCAGGCCGCACCGCAACCGGCTCCGGATTTCGACAGCTTTGATGACGATATTCCGTTCTGATTGGTTGCTGCATCCGCGTTAAATAAAAAGGCCCGTCGCGACAAGCGACGGGCCTTTTTTGTGGGAGCGAGCCTGCTTGCGAAGGCGTCGGGTCAGTCAAAACATTTATTGAATGACAGTCGGTTATCGCGAGCAGGCTCGCACAGGTTGTTCGTTTTCAGTCGAGGATCAAGTGGGGCAGAAACCGGCTGGAGTCTTTCGTAATGAGGCTGTTGTCTTCGCGCACACCAATCCCCGCCGCCTGGTCGCCAATCACCCACGAGCCGATCAGGGTGTAGCTGTCATCGAACTTCGGTAACGGCGCAAACGCCTGCAGGATAAACGGCGCATCGGTGTAAGGTCCGTCCTCTTTGACGATCAGACCTTCCGCCGTTTGCAGTTCGATGTTGGCGCCTTCGCGGGAGAAATACGGTTTGCGCACCCAGCCTTTCGGCACCGCACTGGCTGGATTTGGATCAAGGTGCGCCGCGAGCAGGTTCGGGTGCCCCTTATGCAGCTCCCACAGCAATGGCAGCGCGCCCTTGTTCGACAGGATCGACTTCCATGCGGGTTCGAAGAACTGCGTGTCGCACTCGGCAATCGCTGGCCCAAACGGTTCGTGGAAGATGAACTCCCAGGCATGGAGCTTGAACAGGTGCGGGATCCAGCGATCCTGCAGATCAACGAAGCGGCCTTCGGCTGTCAGGCCGATGTCTTCGATGTCGATGTGCCGCGACTCGATGCCGACTTTTTCTGCGATCAGGCGCAGATAGTCGGTGGTGCCGCGGTCTTCGACGGAATCTTTCATCGAGGCGAAGTAGAACGGCCGCTTGAGCCGCAACTCGGAAAACGCCTGATGCAGTTTGGTATCAATGCTGTTGAACTGGTCGGCATGGCGCGGCAGCATCCCGCGCTCGATGCATTGTTCCAGCCAGCCCCACTGAAACGCCGCCGCTTCATAGAGGCTGGTCGGTGTGTCGTAGTTGAGCTCCAGCAGTTTCGCCGGGCCGTTGCCGCTGTAGGAAAAGTCCATGCGTCCGTACAGATGCGGATGACCTTCCAGCCAGGATGTTCGGATCATGTCGTAGTACGAAACCGGAATACTCAGACGATCCAGCAGTTCTTCGCTGCGCACCACGCGATCGACCAGATCCATGCACATCTCGTGGAGTTCGGTGGTCGGGTCCTCCAGATCGTTTTCGATCTGAGCGAGCGTGAACTGGTAGTAAGCGCTTTCGTCCCAGTACGGTTCGTCGTCGATGGTGTGGAACAGAAAACCGAGCTCTTCGGCGGTCTGTTGCCAGTCGGGGCGCTCGGCGCAGTGGATCTTCTTCATGGTCAGCTGCTCGAACTGCCCCAGCCGCCCCAACCGCTGCGCGCCGAAGACTGACTGCCGAAGCCGCCGCGGGAGGTCGAGGAAGCGACATTTACCGATTTGCTTCGAGTGCTGTCGTAGCTGCTGGTGTCGGTACGACTCGTCGGTGCCGACTCGATTTTGCGGTATTGCGTCGAGGTGGTGTAGGTCTGGCGGTCATCGTCGCGATCTCGATATACCGTACGGTTCGCGTTGTTGCTCATCGCGTTGCCGATCAGCCAGCCACTCAACCAGCCATTGCCCCCGCCCCCGGAAGAGTGGGACGTGCTTTGCACATGCTGTGCAGCCGCTGCTTCACCCGCGGGCATTTGCGCATTGGCCACAGCGTCGAGATTCTGCGGTGCTTCACCGTTTTGCGGCACCTTGAACCCGCCGAGTTTCGGTACAAAGCGGCCAGCGGAATTTTTTTGACACCAGTCCGCGGCAAAATCTGCATCGCACTGGGCCTTGTCGTCGTAGGCCGGTGCAATGCGCCGGTGCTCGGTCAGCGCCGCGACGTAGGCGTTGGTGCAGGCATCGGCGGCCACTTCGGCGCCGACGCACTCCTCGACAGATTGAAAGCGTTGCGTGTCCTGCGCGGCCACCTCGCCGGAAATCGCCAGCGCCACTGAAGCGGCGAGGGACAGTTGAACGTACTTGCTGCGTTTCATCGAAGGCTTCCTGCCGATCAGTTGGACGGGGTCATGCATGCGGCGTTGAGCATGCCGACGCTGATGGCCACTGCGGCCACGTAGATGCCCGAGGCGATTTCACCGTTGGCGATGCGCTGGGACGTGCCCTTGAGCACCAGACCGGTTGCCAGGAATGCCAGCAGTTGCACCACGGCCGCAATCACCGCCCAGAGTACGAAGTCGAGGACGTTGACCGAGTGGGAGATGATGTTGCTTGCCGGAATCGCGAACCCGATGATTGCACCGGCCAGGGCGATGGCCGCAGCACTGTTGCCGGCGCGAATCAGCTCGAACTCTTTGTGCGGGGTGATGCGGGTGTAGATGAATTGAAACAGCATGAACAGCAGCACGGCGCCGATCAGGTAGACAGCGAAACCGGTCAACGCGGTCTTGTTCAGGGAAACGGCCAGCACTTCCAGCATGAAAAACTTCCTTATTTAAATGGTGCCCAGGTCAGTCGTGTACAGCGAGATGCCCAGTGAGGTGCTCAGGCTGACGGTGCCTTCTTCGTCTTGTTCGACGGAGAACAGCAGCAGTTCGCGGCGATCGGTCAGGCCGGTGTCGCGCGCGTAAAGCATCGAGTGATGGTTGATGGTGTAGCTCTCGTCCGGATTGACCACGTGTTCGGTCATCGGCACCAGTTCGGTCTGGCCTTGTTCGGTGCCCCATTCGCGGAGGTATTCGACACCCTGATGGGTGTAGGCCGGCAGACCGATCAGGCTGTTGGGGCCGGCCAGGCGCTGCAGTTCGGCGTCACTGTTCACGGTCACGTAGCTGAGGTAGTTGAACAGGGTGACCGATTCGACCTGGTCATCACCGGTGACGTGGATCTGTACCCAGAAATCCTCGTCGTTCATGTAATAGCGGTGCAGTTTGTTGGACTGGCCGAGGTCCACCCAGCCTGCGCTCCAGATCGCCTGATCGAAAGGCACCCGAACCGACGTCGAACCGTCGAGCAGCAGCGCCAGGGTCGAATCGAACCGGACGCCTTTGCCCTGGGCCATCCCGAGTGGGCCGCTGGCGGCGGTCGAGGTTGGCGCAGCGGCCTGCCAGTTGCTGGTGCCCAGCAAATCTTTAAACCATCCCATGGGTACGTTCCTTGAGGCGGGTGGAGGTGTTCGTCGTAAAAAGCGCCGCTAGTGTACCGGGCCGGGCGGCGAACGAGCAGTGACATTTGCACTGCACAAACCATGCGGGAGCGGGCTTGCTCGCGAAGAGGGAATGTCATTCAACAGGGATGTCGTTTGACACTGCGTCTTCGCGAGCAAGCCCGCTCCCACCGGTTTTGTTTATGGGTTTACTGAGCGGACTTCTGCTTCAGGCGCTCGAGGATCGCATTGGCGCTGCCTTCGTTCGGCGTGATGCCAGCGTCGCGCAGTTTGCGTTCCAGATCGTTGCCGGTCGAAGCGTCGGCCAGTTCGTCCGCCGCGCTCAACTCGGCCGCGCGTTGCTGCTGCTTGGCTTGCAGGCGGTTCAGGGTGCCGACGGCCGTTTCCAGTTTGCCGTTGGCGCCGCCGCTGGCGATGGATGCGCTGACTTGGGCTTTCTGCACGCTGTCGCGGGCCTTGGCCATGTCCACTTGCTGGCGCAGGCTCTTGATTCGCGCTTCGGCCTTGTTGATGTCCTTGCGCATGTTTTCGGCGTAGGTGCCGAATTCGTCGCTGAGCTTTTTCTCGGCGGTGAGGTCATTGGTCAGGGTCGAAATCGCTTCGGCCACTTCCATGGCGAGGTCTTCACGGCCAGCGTTCAGGGCCGAGACCGCCTTGGCTTCCAGGTCCTTGATCTTGGCGTCGTACTCGCTCACGCGGTCGGCTGCCAGTTTGTGCTTGGCCATGATGGTGACCAGTTCGCGACGGGCGTTGGACAGCGCGGTGTCGGCGTCGCGGATTTCCTGGTCGAGGATGCGCAGGGCCTGTTGATCGACGATCGCTTCGCCGACTTCATTGGCGCCGCCGCGCAGTGCGGTGAACAACTTGCTCCAGATGGACTGAGTCATTGGATATTCCCTGTTGATTACTTGAAGAAGTGTTCGAAGGCTTCGCTCGCGCGCTGCACGTTGTCGACCAGGGTTTTCACCTCGGTGACGACGTTGGTCAGGCTCGAGTCGGCGCTGAGGGCGCCAAACATGTTGTAAACGGTCTGCCCGTTCGGCATCGACTCGATACCGATCGACGACAGCGGGAACATTTCCCGGCTGCGCAGCACGGCGTCGTTGAAGGCGCGCACGTCAGTGATCGAATCGCTGTCCACCAGCACGGTGTCGACGATGATCTGTGCACCGGCCAGGGCGATGTGAATCGGCAGACCGCCGAATTCGTTCATTTCCAGCTTGATGCTGGGTTCGGAGCTCTGGATCAGAGACAGTGTGATCTCGTGCGAAGCCACCTCATCCAGTGCCTTGAGGGCGTTGAAGAGGCTATCAATGTTCCAGTTGTTGCCTGCGCTCATGTAATTCTCCGACATGAATGAGCCAGCCAGAATCGGTTGGCGTAGCTGTTGCTCCATTTGCTTGAGCAAGCTTCGGTTTTCCGGAAGCACCCAAGTTTCGTGTTTCACATAACCGGCGGCAGCCAGGCCCGCACGCATCTGCTTCATGTAGAAGCTCGACGGCTTTTTCGCGGACGGTTTCGAGCGCTCTCCCTTTGGGCTCTCTGACGCAACAGTGGGGGAGCGGCTTTTCATGGCGATGACTCCGTTATGAACATCTCACGCGTGAGCCACACTACAACCAATTCAAAGTGCCATCAATGGCTCACGCGTGAGATTTTTTCGATGCATCGAAAAAGTCCTGACGCGCACGGTTCGTCAGTGTTTTTGCCGTGAGGAACACATCGCCTGGTGGTATCTGAAATGTTGTGTCAGCTCGTCAAAATTATTTTGGATTTTAGTAGTTGTTTTTTGTTGTTTAAGTTTTAGTGAATATTCCTACATTGCTTTTTCTGATTTCTGTAAGAGCTAATACTTGCATGCAGTAGGAGTGATGGTGCGCTTTTTATTTGAGTAACATTAAGAAATAACGCGGGTTCGCAACTCTCGAAAACTTATTCTAGGTTTTGTGTGTGCACACCTTCACTCCGGTGGGAAGTTGGTTCGACCACTGGCCCTTTAACTTTTTGAGGAAATCATTATGACTTTCGAAAAAGCATCTTCCGCTGGCGATTCTCAGATCGGCTGAGCTAGCCAATGAGAACCGGGGCCTTATGGCCCTGGTTCTTGATGAACTTGTTTTTAACTGTATCTGAGGCTGCTATATGAAACTTTGCCTGAAGCCGACCATCATTCCGTTCAAACTTGAAGGCCAGGTTGTTCTGCGGTTCAACGGGCAATACGCGAAGATCCCCGACCCCTATGGTGCTATCTGGGAATTCGCAACTGCACTGGACGGCAGTGCGCCATTCGAAACGATGATTAACCAGGTGGCCGAACGTTATCCCGCAGTGGATCAGGAGGATCTGCGCAGCGTTGCGCAGGATTTGATCAGATACCGACTGGTCGAGAGTCCTGATGCGTTCGAGACGACTTCTCTTTCGGAGCATGATCGCAACAGATTTTCCCGAAACATCGATTTTTTCGGGTCGATGGCGGCGGTGGGAGAGAACAAGTTTTCCTCTCAGGAGAAACTGCGTGCGGCCAGGGTCTGCGTACTGGGTTGCGGCGGGCTCGGCACCCATATCCTGTTCGATCTGGTAGCGCTGGGTGTACATCACCTGACGATCCTTGATTTTGACAAGATCGAGTTGAGCAACCTGAATCGACAGATCCTTTACAAGGAGAGCGACATCGGGATGCCGAAGGTCGAGACCGCCCGGCGCCGGTTGCTTGAGTTCAACAGTCACCTCGACATCACCGCCCATGAGACGCGCCTTGAATCGGCTCAGGATGTCGCCAGAGTCGTAAGTGGCCACGATATTGTGATTTGCGTTGCCGACAAACCCGCGAACTACATGGCCGACTGGCTGAACGAGGCCTGCGTTCAGGAGGGCGTCCCCTTCATATCCGGTGGGCTCGATGTGCGCCGCTCGGTTTTCTATTCGGTGGTACCCGGCAGCTCGGGGTGCGGTGCTTGTTGGCTGACTTCGGCGCGCAACAAAAGCAGCCTGGTTAACAGTATTTCGACCATGGCCAAGCAACACGACATAACCTACCGGCACCCAGGCCCGGCACTGGTGACCCTGGTGGCCGTGACCGCGGGCATGATGGTGAGCGAAACCGTCAAGATCCTTACCGGCTGCCAGCCGCCACAATTGACCAACAAGCTCAAGGAATTCACCTTCGACGATCTGGATGTCGGCATTGCCGAAGTCTGGCAGCAGAATCCGGACTGCCCGGTGTGCGGGCATCTCGCCAATTCGCAGCAGCTATCCGTGCAGACGGAGACCGTCTAGATGTTCAAGCTGCTGGCGTCCTATGTCATCACGTCCGTTTGCTCATGGGCCATTGCATTTCTCATCCCGCTTTACGTCTATGAGCAGACAGGCTCCCCTGTCTGGACATCGCTGGCTTTTTTCGCGGCGATGGCGCCTTACATACTGGTCACCCCCTTTGCCGGGGTGTGGAGTGATCGCTACAGCAAGCGGCGATTTCTGATCGGTGGCGATCTTATCAACATTGCCATCGGCAGCCTGATGTATGTCGCCGTGAGCACCTTGTCCGGGGACGCCTTGAGCATCACGCTGTTGCTGCTGAGCTTCATGCTGGCAAGCGTTGGCGCAACCCATCACCCGGTATTTCAGAGCATCGCTCCTGCGCTGGTCGAGGGGCGAAAACTTCATCGGTTCAATGCGATCGTCAACGCCAGTGACAACATCATTCGCATCGTTGCGCCGATCAGCGTGGCAGCGGTACTGGCTTTCAGCACCAAGGAGCGGATTCTCGTTGTCAGTATTGTCGGCTTTGCGCTCTCTCTGCCGCTTTGCTACTGGCTAAAAGAGCAGGGCAAACCTCAGCCCGCCACCACCCGGGTCTTCACCGAAATCAAAGCCGGGCTGCTCTATGTCCTTCGGCATCGAGAACTGTGTTCATTGGTTGTGCTGTTCTTCTTCTGCAACTTCGGTTTTGCCCTGATCGGTGCCAGCCTGATCTATGTTTTCACCACGCTCCTGGCTGTGCCGTTGAGCGATGTCGGCTACTACTACGGACTCATTGGCGCAGGTGCCGTTGCCGGATCAGCAACAGGTGCAGTTTTTGTGAAGCGCTATCCGGCTGGCGTGCTCATCCGGGGCAGTTGCCTGCTGGCAGGGATCTTCACGTTGGCCGCAGCGCTGGCGAGCGAGCCCTGGACACTCGCGGCGCTTTGGGCGCTTTCCACCTGCTGCCAATCCGTGGTGGTCATCGCTTTTTTCACCTATCGCCAACAAGTGGTTCCGCAAGCCATTCTGGGGCGGACTGTCGGGGTCACCAGGCTCATTGCCTATCTGGCTATTCCGCCCGCAAGCTTGCTCAGTGGATGGCTGTTGCTCCAATTTTCCAGCAGCGCTCTTATTCTTGCGTCAGGTGGTCTGTGTATTATTTTTGCCTCTCTGTGTGCTTATTTTCTCGCCAGGTATGAGCGACAAGTTGTTTGCAGTGATGCACAGTGATTAAAACACTGCCGTCAGGACTTAAGTGCTTTGGTTCGTTTGTCACTGAATGGTTTGGTCATTGGATGGCCGGGTGAGAGTTAAAAGGAATTTTATGGTGCAAAAAGATAACAAGTTATACGGCGATGATGTAGTGCATGCTATTCAAGCGGTCACCGGTGGGTCCATATGGGACACGTGGCTGGACGCTGGCGCGTTAAATAGACTGGTTCATCATGAACTGTTGGTGGCAATGGGGAGTGGCCATGTTTCTTTGAGTGGCATGCGCTATTTTCTGGTGCAGCATCATTACTACTCTCGAAACTTCACTCGCTTTCTTTGTGCGGTTATCAATCGCCTTGATTCACTCGACGACATCAAGCTTTTAATGGAAAACCTGCAGGAGGAAATGGGTATTGACGGTGACGATAAAGTCACCCATGCCGATCTGTTCCAACGATCTCTCAAGATTGTGGGCACCCACGCCACGGCGCAGCCGCCTTTGCCCCAGACCATTGAATTTACCCATTCGATCATGAAATTTTGCCGCAGTGAAAATCCGGTTGAGGGGCTCGCGGCGCTATGCCTGGGGGCTGAAGCCATCGTGCCATTGCTCTACAAACCGATTCTGGCGGCGCTGGAGAGGCTGAATATCAGTGAGGAAGGTCTGGAGTTTTTCCGCATACACATCGAAGAAGATGAAGGGCACGCGGTCACCATGCTGAAGATTCTGGGGCGATTGACTCGACACGCACCTGAAGCAAAGGTGATTGCGATGCAAATCGGGCGTCAGGCGATCAACAAGCGATGCGTCATGTTTGACGCTATATGGAGGGAAGTTCGAGAGCAAAGGTAGGTCGCGCGATCATGCAAATTGCCGGGCATTACCGGATGTTCGTGCAGATTGAAACAGGCCCGGTGCCATCAATGTTGGCGCAAGCGCTTGATTCATTGTGCATTCTTGTTGCGCGGCGATTGGCCTGAACTCTGCACTTCCAACGACTACATTCATCGAGTCGCTGAAGGGGGACGCATGACCCCAACGCCGAGCAAAAAATTGGTAGTCGCCCATTCAGTTCGTAACGGGGCGCCACAGCACGAAGTGCAGACCAACAAGGCACTGGCACGCTGGCTGGCACACATCATCGGGCTCAAATTCGGTGGTAGCTACGACCCGGAAAAACACCGTGGTCGCGACCTGTACTGGCTGCCGACGCAAACCATTGTTGGCGCCAAACAGGCGCAGCAATTGGGCATCAAAGGTGCGAATGACTTGTGGGGCGGATTCGTCGAACACGATTTCATCTGCACCAAAGCCATCAGCCACGGCCTGCGCAGTCATCTGGCCCACGCGCCCCAGGGCTGGGCGCCTTTGTTCTCCAAGCGTGTGCGCGACGTGGTGCTCGATGGCCTTACCGTGTTTGCTCTGGAAGATGCGCGACCGGCTGCCGAGCATTTGCTGCACAGCGGGCCGATCCGCCTGAAGCCGACTCACGCCTGTGCCGGTCGCGGCCAGGAAGTTATCAACAGCCTCGACGCGTTCGACGAGGTACTTGCCCGAGCTGAAGCTGCAGAGTTGTTTCGCGATGGTGTGGTGCTGGAGCAGGACCTGAGTGAAGTGATCACCCATAGCGTCGGCCAGTCATTCATCGGCGGCAAGGTGCTGAGCTACTGCGGTGATCAATACTTGACTCAAGATGCCCATGGCGAAGACGTCTATGGTGGTTCGAATCTGCTGGTGGTGCAGGGCGGTTATCCGCAGTTGCTGGCGCTGGAACTGCCGGACGCTGTACGGCTGGCCATCGAGCAGGCGCAGGTCTTCGACCGGGCGGCGGATGAGGCTTATCCGCGGTTCTACGCTTCGCGCCGCAACTACGACATTGCCCAGGGCCTGGACAGCAATGGCAAACCGCGCAGTGGTGTGCTCGAACAATCCTGGCGCATGGGCGGTGCCAGCAGCGCCGAAGTGGCGGCGCTGCAAAGCTTCGTCAACGATCCGGGCATGCGCGCGATTCGCGTGTCTTCGGTGGAAACCTACGTTGATCAGCCACTGCCGGCGGACGCCATCGAGGTGTATCGCGGGCCGGCCGAGAACAGCGAGTTTCTCCTCAAATACGTAACGGTCAAACCCTATGACGGCTAGAAGCGAAAGCATTCAAATCGACATTGATGATGAACAGATGAGCGGGACGTTTCTCAGTCCCAAATCCAAGGTGCCCGGTGTGTTGTTTGTCCACGGCTGGGGCGGTAGCCAGGAGCGCGACCTGGAGCGGGCGAAAGGCATCGCCGGTCTTGGCTGCGTCTGTCTGACCTTCGATCTGCGCGGCCACACCGGTGGCACCGGCATTCCACTGACCCGGGTCACCCGCGAAGACAACTTGCGCGATCTGCTCGCAGCCTACGACCGCCTGCTCGCGCACCCTGCGCTCGACACCTCGGCGATTGCGGTGGTCGGCACCAGTTATGGCGGTTACCTCGCCTCGATCCTCACTTCGTTGCGTCCGGTGCGCTGGCTGGCGCTGCGGGTGCCGGCGCTGTATCGCGATGAGCAATGGCACACGCCCAAGCGCGATCTGGACAAGGCCGATTTGCGTGATTACCGAAGCACCTTGGTCCGTGCCGACACTAACCGTGCGCTGCATGCCTGTTCGCAATTCACCGGGGATGTGTTGCTGGTGGAATCGCAAACCGATGACTACGTGCCCCACGCAACAATCATGAGTTATCGCGCGGCGTGTCAGCAGACTCATTCGCTGACGCACCGGATTATCGACGGCGCCGATCATGCATTGAGCGAACCGGTGTCGCAGCAGGCGTATACCTCGATTCTGGTGGACTGGATTACCGAGATGGTGGTGGGGGAGCGCTTGAGCATCATTCAGTCGAGATAGCCTTCTCAACTTCAACAAAAAACCTCAGGACGGTTTCTTCTCGATCCGCAAGGCCTTCGCCTTGGCCTCCACCAGCAAATACATCACCACCGTAATCAGCAACGGCAACAGAAAATAAATCGCCCGGTATGCCAGCAATCCCGCCACCAGGCTGCCGCGTGATGCTTCATGTTGCAGCAGCGCGACGAACACCGCTTCCAGCACACCCAGCCCCGCCGGTATGTGGGTGATGACCCCGGCAATCGCGCTGATCAACAACACGCCCAGTACCAGCGGATAATCCAGTTTGCTCGGAAGCAGGGTGAAGATCACCGCCGCCATCAGCGACCAGTTCAAGGCACCGAGCAACAGTTGCAGCACGGCCATGCGCAGCGACGGCAGGTTGATTTCCACCCCACGAATCGACCACTCGCGGCGCTTGGAAAACTGACACGCCGCGAGATACCCGGCGCTGATCAGCAGCAATAGGATACCGACGCCCTGCAATGCATCGCTGCTCAGTTTCCATCCCGGCGGCATGCGCACCAGGCCACTGCTGAATACCACACCGGCAATGGTCATGTAGCCGAACCAGTTGGTCGCCAGACTCAAGCCGAGAATCTTCGCAATGTTGCCTTTGCTCACGCCCAGGCGCGAATACAGCCGATACCGCATGGCGATACCGCCGACCCAGGCGCTGAGATTGAGGTTGAACGCGTAACTGATGATCCCCACGGGCAGGATCTGTTTCCAGGTCAGGTCCTGGCGAATGTAGGTGCGGCCGATCAGGTCGAAACTGGCGTAAGTCAGGAAACTCAGCAAGGTCAGGCCGGCAGCGATGATCAGTGTGCGCACCTTGAAGTCGGCGAGGGTTTGCAGCACTTCGGCCCATTCGATACGGGTGGCGAACAGCGTCAGCAAGACGATCAACGCGAGGAAAAACAACAGCGTCAGTGGGCGTTTCCAGCGGCTCCATTTCGAGTGAGTCGCTGGCGCGGCGTGGCCTGTCGAGTGTGCTTCGGAGTGGCTCATGACTGGCCACCTCGAAACGGCTTGAGCCGTGGTTTGTGCGCCGGCAGCCAACCGGCCATCGCCGGGAAGTGCCGCAGAAAGTGAAACACCAGAAAACCTACGGTCATGTGCCAGATCCGTCCGCGCGGGGACATGTCGGCGTCCATGGCCTTGCAGTGGTTCTGGCTGAGGTCTTCGAGGCGCTCGAACAAATGCTGATTGAATTCCCGATCGCGAATCAGCACGTTGGCTTCCAGATTCAGCGACAGGCTCAGCGGGTCGAGATTGCTCGAGCCGACGGTGCTCCATTCTTCGTCCACCAGCGCCACCTTGCCGTGCAGCGGTCGCTGGCAATACTCGTGGATCTGCACGCCGGCCTTGAGCAGGTAGTCGTAGGTCATGCGCGCCGCGAGTTTGGCCACCAGCATATCGGGCTGACCTTGCAGGATCAGCCGTACATCGACGCCACGCCGCGCCGCATTGCGGATCTCGCGCAGCAGACGGTAGCCGGGGAAAAAGTAGGCGTTGGCGATCACCACCCGGTGTTTGGCCCGGCGCAGTGCCTGCAAGTACACGTCCTCGATATCGGTGTGGTGCTGATCGTTGTCGCGAAAGACCAGGCGCACCTGACCGTCGTGGTCGCTGAAGGCCATGTCTGCGCGACGCTGGCGCCGACGCTGCCACCAGAAGCGTGCGCGTCCGGGGCGACCGCTTTGCACCAGGGCAAAGTGATGCAGGTCAGCAACCGCTGGGCCCTGAATCTGCACGGCATAATCCTGTTTGGCTTCGGGGCCGAAGTCGGCCAGGTGATCGCCGGAAAAATTGATCCCGCCAATGAACGCAACCAGGCCGTCGACCACTACGATTTTGCGGTGTAAGCGGCGGAACCAGTTGGTGCGAAAACCCAGGTGCTTGGGCGCCGGATCAAACATCTGCAGGTGCACGCCCGCATCATTCAGGGCCGCGAGATAACCGGTGGTCAACTCGCCACAGCCAAAGCCGTCGAGGCTGACGGTGGTGCGCACGCCGCGCTGTGCCGCGTCGATCAGGATCTGCTGCAACTCTGCGCCGACCTTGTCTTCGAAAACGATGAAGGTTTCCAGCAGGATTTCACTTTTCGCCGCACGCATGGCGTCGAACACCCGGGGAAAATATTCTTCGCCGTTTTCCAGGAGTTCGACACGGTTATTGCCTTGCCAACTGTACTCGACGTCAACCTGGCCGGGCTCGCGCACGGGCGGGGCGATGCTGATCGGTTCCACGGTGGATTTCTCCAGCGGTGCGCTGTTCATAATTCAATCTCCACCGATAAAGGGGCGTGGTCGGAAAGGTGTGACCAGGGCCGGTTCGCCAGGACTTTCGGCTGGCGGGCCTTGAGGTTGCGTACGTAAATGCGGTCGAGCCGCAGGGTCGGCAGGCGCGCCGGAAAGCTGCGTGCGGGTTTGCCGTGATGCTCGGCGAAGACCTCGCGCAGGCCCCAGGGTGTGAGGAGCGCATCGGCGCGCTGGCGCCAGTCGTTGAAGTCGCCGGCGATGATCACCGGGGCATCGTCCGGCAGTTCCGCAAGGCGTTGGCCGAGCAGCTTCAACTGCGCGTTGCGGTGGCTTTCGCGCAGGCCCAGGTGCACGCAGATCGCATGCACCTCGACCCCGTCACCGGGCAGGCGCAGCACGCAGTGCAGCAGGCCGCGGTTCTCGTGGCCGCTGATCGAGACGTCGAGGTTGTCGTGGCGGATGATCTGGAATTTCGACAACAGCGCATTGCCGTGATCGCCCTCCGGATACACCGCGTTGCGCCCGTAGGCGAACTGCGGCCAGAGGCTGTCGGCGAGGAATTCATACTGCGGCATCGTCGGCCAGTTGCTATAGCGCTTGGGGTGATGTTCGTGGGTGCCGTGGACTTCCTGGAGAAACACCACGTCGGCGGCGACGCTGCGCACCGCTTCGCGCAGTTCCGGCAGGATGAAGCGCCGGTTGAGGGCCGTGAAGCCCTTGTGGGTATTGACCGTCAGTACAGTGAAAGTGCGCACCGTCGGCGCGACCACCGAACCTTCATCGGTGAAGCCCACCGGTTCAGGAATGCTCATGGCAACACTCCTTCTGCGGCGCTTTCACCGGGGGCGGTGGCGAGGTCGTTATCGAGCCCGAAACGCTGCAGCAGATTACGCGCGTCGTAGGGCGCACGGACTTTGATGTCGTTGTCGAAGTAGCAAAACACTTCCCGGGATTTACGTGCGCGCGGCTTGAGTTGCGGGGCGATCAGTTGCGCATCTTGCGGTTGCCGGCCGTGGTGCCAGGCTTCGATACGCTCGGCCCAGCGCTTGAGGGCCGGCGCGGTGTAGCCGCTGGCGTAGAGTTCTTCGGCACCGTGCAGGCGCAGGTAGACGAAGTCGCTGGTGAGGTCTTCGCGGTACGGCCACTTACCGGCGGTGTCGGCGATCACCAGCGCGGTATTGTGGCGTTTGAGCAGGCGCACGAAGTCCGGGTCGATGAAGCTGTCGTTACGGATTTCCACGGCATGGCGCAGCGCTTTTTTGCCGTAGGCCTTGAGGCTGGCGTGGCCGTGCAGGTGAGCATCGTGTTGATGGGCAAGGGCGGCGGCAGCTTCAGGGGTATGGGGCAGTTGAGCGAGAAAGTGTTCGAAGCGCTGCGGCTCGTATTTGAAGTTGGGCGGAAACTGCCAGAGGATCGGGCCGAGTTTTTCCTTGAGTTCAAGCACCCCGGACGCGAAGAAGTTCGCCAGCGGTTTTTCGATGTCGCGCAAGCGGCGAATGTGGGTGATGAAGCGCGGCGCCTTGACGCTGAACACGAAGTCGTCAGGCGTTTCGGCGTACCACTGCGCGTAGCGTTCGGGCCGTTGCAGGGCGTAGAACGATCCATTGATTTCGATGCTGTTGACCGCCCGCGATGCGAACTGCAATTCACGTTTCTGCGCCAGTCCCTTGGGGTAGAAATCCCCGCGCCACGGAGCGTAGCGCCAGCCGGAAATACCGATGTGAATCGTTGCCATGTCGCCCTCCCGTAGTCAGTCCTCGTACAGCCTGTGTGTGTTGATGACTGTGGGCGGTTCGGGAAAGTTTCGGTGGCGTTACGGACGGTACATTTTTGCGCGCTCCACGAAAAACAATGTGCGAGGGGGCTTGCTCCCGAAGGCGATGGGTCAATCAGCGTTGATCGCGACTGATACCCCGCTTTCGCGAGCAAGCCCCCTCCCACAAGTGCCCCCTCGACAAGGGCACAGGTGTTGAATCAGTGGCCGGTGACGATGCGCGAAGTGCTTTCGGCATAGGTCGGGCCGAGGCGATCCAGTCGACCGCTCCAGGCAGTCAGGGCCAACGCCACCAACACCACCAGACCACCGATCCACGCCGTGTGGATCAGGCCGATGTGTTCAACGATCAAGCCACCGCCCCACGCCCCGCCGGCAATCCCGAGATTGAACGCAGCAATGTTTAGCCCCGACGCCACATCCACGGCTTGCGGCGTGTGATGTTCAGCCTGACGCACCACATACACTTGCAGCCCCGGCACATTGCCGAACGCTACTGCGCCCCAGATCAATACCGTGGCCAGTGCCAGCCAGGGATTGGCGGCGGTGAAGGTCAGCACGAACAACACGGCCGCGAGCAGGGCGAAGATGATTTTCAGGGCGCTGATCGGCCCGCGTCTGTCCGCCAGCTTGCCGCCCCAGATATTCCCGACCGCTACCGACACGCCATACACCAGCAGCACCAGGCTCACCGTGCTGGCGCTGAAGCCCGAGATGTCCTGAAGGATCGGCGCGAGGAAAGTGAAGGCGATGAACGAGCCGCCGTAGCCGATCGCGGTCATGGCGTACACCAGCAACAGACGCGGTTGTTTGAGCACTTGCAGTTGTTGCAGCAGCGACGCCGGTTTGCTGTGGGCGATGTTGCTCGGCACGTAGATCAGGCTGCCGATAAAGGCAATCACGCCCAGCGCCGACACGGCGAGGAAGGTTTCACGCCAGCCGAAATGCTGGCCGATGAACGTACCCAGCGGCACGCCGGTGACCAATGCCACGGTGAGGCCGGTGAACATGATCGCAATTGCGCTGGCGGCTTTTTCCTTGGACACCAGGCTGGTGGCGATGGTCGAGCCGATGGAGAAGAACACGCCGTGGGCCAGACCGGTGACGATCCGCGCCAGCACCAGCGATTCATAACTTGGCGCCATCCACGCCAGCAGGTTGCCGAGGGTGAACAGCACCATCAGCGACAGCAGCAACAGTTTGCGCGGGACCTTGCCGGTGAGCGCGGTCAACACGGGCGCACCGATGGCCACGCCCAGTGCGTACAGGCTCACCAGCAAACCGGCGGAGGGAAGACTGACGCCGAGATCGGCGCCAATGGTAGGCAGCAGGCCAACGATGACGAACTCGGTCGTCCCGATGGCGAAAGCGCTGAGGGTCAGCGCGAGCAAGGCAATGGGCATCACGGCACTCCAGGGTGATTTGATTGGATGGAGCGCAGTGTCGGGGTTTGGCTTGTGCGGAAAAATACGGGTGCGGGCATTTGATATTTGCCGGCAGCGCAAATATCCCTGGATGGGTGTGAACGCTGTGGATAGGGGATTTATCCCCGTTCGACTGCGCAGCAGTCGTAAAACCTCACGACTCGGTCTGGCAGGAGATTGAAGATTCAGGTTTTGGGGCTGCTTCGCCGTCCAACGGGGATAAATCCCCTCGCCACAGGGGAATGCGGGATTTGACAATGAGGATTCAGGCAAAAACCGAACTTGTCCGCCATTCACCGATCAGTTCCTTACAGGTTCAGCCATCGGGAGAGCGGAGTTTTGATCAAGTTCAGGATCGCCATTTTGCTGGGAGCACTGCTGTTTCTTGGCGCCAGCGAACTCGAAGCCGCCGTGCTGCCGGGCGTTCCGGCCACCGCTGAGGAACCGGCCAAAGCCGAACCGATTGTGCAGGGCGGTCTGCTCGGGGCGATCAGTTCCAGCATCGACGATGTGCAGGACAAACTCGATCTCAATGAACATCTGGTCGATGCCTGGCGCCTGCGTGCCGATCGGGCAGCGGATGAAGTCGACAGACTGGTCAACCACCCTTCGAATCGCTCGGGCTGGAGTGTCGCCGGCGATTTCCTGATGTTGTCCGGTGTCTGGCTCGGCGCGTTTGCCCTGCTGACCGTGCTTGGCAGTCTGTTGGCCAAACGCCTGCGCGAAGGCCGCTGGTTACGCACGCGCCAGCGCAGTCAGGATCTGCTCGGTTATCTGCTGCCGTACACGCTGCCGGCGCTGATCTGCCTGCCTTTGACCCTGTACGTCAGCCATTTTCTGCAAGCCTCGGTCGGGCGTGCACTGGCGTTGTGTCTGGCCTACGCCACCAGCAGCGGTATTTTTTCCACCTCGATGCTGTTGTGCGTCGTGGTGATGTTCAACGTCGGCCATAAGCGCCCGGCGGCGCGGATCATCCGCAATTACTGTCCGCCCCCGCTGTTCCTGATCGGTTTCCTCGCGGCCCTCAGCGACGCCTTGACCAGCCCGCAAATCGCCCGGCAACTGGGTGGCAACATCACCAGCAGCGTCGCGGTGTTCACCGGGCTGATCGCTTCGATCATCTTTGGCCTGCTAGTGATTCGTCTGCGCCGGCCAGTGGCGCACCTGATCCGCAACCGACCGCTGGCGCAACGCCTGAAACAACCGTCGTTGCAGGAGTCGCTGCGGATTTTCTCGGGGTTGTGGTATTGGCCAATTGTGCTGATGGTGCTGGTGTCGGCGATTAATCTGATCGGCATCGGTGAGGACAACCAGAAAGCCCTGCGCTGCGCGTTGCTCACCACCGTGCTGCTGATCGGCACGGTGTTCCTCAGCACGATTCTGCAGCACCTGTTCAAGTCACCAAAGGCCGAAGCCATCCAGCGCCGCAGCGCCTACAAGGAGCGTTTTCTCAGCCTGCTGCACGCGTTGCTGCGGATCGTCATCGCCATCGCGTTCATTGATATTCTCGGGCGGATCTGGGGCGTGTCACTGCTCGATTTCGCCCAGAGCAGCACGGTCGGCCGGGCCATCAGCAACGCCTTGAGCAGCATCGGTTTGATTTTCCTGGTGACATGGCTGTTGTGGGTGGTGCTCGACACGGCGATTCAGGAAGCCCTGAAACCCCCGCTTAACAAGCGCGGGGCGCGCCAGCCCAGCACCCGGGTAAAAACCATCCTGCCGCTGCTGCGCAACGCGATCAAAATCATCCTGGTGGTGATCTGCGCGATCACCACGATGGCCAATCTGGGGATCAATGTGGCGCCATTGCTGGCCGGTGCCGGGGTGGTCGGTCTGGCCATCGGTTTCGGTTCGCAGCAACTGGTGCAGGACGTGATCACCGGGCTGTTCATCATCATCGAAGACACCCTGTCGATCGGTGACTGGGTGGTGCTCGATTCCGGGCATGCCGGCACGGTCGAAGGCCTGACCATCCGCACCCTGCGCCTGCGTGACGGCAAAGGCTTTGTGCACTCGGTGCCGTTCGGCCAGATCAAGGCTGTGACCAATCAGTCGCGGCAGTTTGCCTTTGCGTTTTTCTCGGTGCAATTCACTTACGACACGGACGTGGACAAGGCGATCGAGCTGATCCGCGAGACCGGCGATTCGATCCGCGAAGACCCATTCCTCAAGTACAACCTGCAAGGCCCGCTGGATGTGTTTGGCGTGGACAAGATGGATTTGAACGGCGTGGTGCTGACAGCGCAGTTCCGTACCGTGTCGGGTGGGCAATATGCAGTGAGCCGAGCATTCAACCAGCGTTTGAAGAAGCTTGTGGATAACAGCCCGGTGGTGCATTTCGCGCAGACTTATCCACAGCAGATTTTGTTGCCCAAAAGGCAGGAGGAGGGGGCGCTGGTGGCGACTGAGTTGCCGCAGGAATCGCGGACTTGATGCAAGATTTTGTGGGGCTGTGCCGGCCCTTTCGCGAGCCCAAACACCCTCAATGCCGGATCAACTTGCCGCGCACCTGTTCCATGGCGATCTGATCCAGCTCCAGCCAAAATTGCTGCTTACCGGCAATCTCCGCCGCCACCGGCAAACCATCCCGATAGATCAACCGATTACTCGCCAGCGCCGGCACTTTCACCCCCGGCAACAACGTCCCGGTCAGGTTCAGCGGATCCACCCCGCACACCGCGATCAAACTGCCGTCATGCGGCCGCCGTCGTACTTCGCGCAACAGCGCAATCGCCTCGGGCAGGGCAAACTGCTCTCCCGCCAGACCGCTGACAAACCGTCCACCACGAATCTCGCCACGGGCTTCCAGGCGATGGAAGGTGCGCAGTAATTCCCGCCAGTTCGGCAACCAGTCCGCTTCGCGTTCCAGCAGCCGCCAGAACACCACGCCGTAGCGGCGCAGCAGGGTCATGGCGACGTGTTCCAGGGTCTCGTTGTTATCCACAGCCTGCCCGCGCCGCAGCAATGCCCAGCGCCCGGCATCATCCATGCCGCCGACGAACGCGCCGCGTCCACGTCGACTGCTGCGCTGCTGGCGCTTGCTCGCCGGGGTGATCAGCGCGCGCAGGCCGGCGAAGCTGTCGGCGTTCACCAGGCCAGCGCCAACCAGTTCCTGCAGGGCCGTTTCCAGTTCGGTGCGCAGCAGGTGCGCTTCATGAATCAGCTCATCGAAAAACAGCGCGCCGTGCTGACTCAGGGCTTCAAAAACCTTTTGGGTTTTCGCTGACAGTTCGCTGGCCGGCGTCTGCTCGGCCAGTGCGCTCCACAGTCCGGCCTGACTGCGTGGCAGCAATACGATCGGCGTGCTGCGCAATGCCGTGCCACTGGTTTTTTGCCGGGCGCTGAGGCGCGTCCACACCAGCTTGCCGTTGCGACACAGATCATCCAGCCATGTCGGCGAGTAGTCCTTGAGGCGCGCCGGGAGGATGTCGCTGTCCCAGGCCGAAGCCGCCGCCGGATACCCCTCGAGCTGGCCGACGATTGTCGGCAACACTGCGCTGCCCTGACCGCGCGTGGCGGGCGAGAGGTGCTGCCAGTCGAACAGGAAACGCATGAAATCCTGCAACGCCACGGGCTCGATTTCCCGGCGCAGGCGCTTGACCGTATAGCGATGGATCCGCGCCAGCAGATGCCGCTCGCACCATTCCTCGTGCGTCAGTCCCGGGGTGAACTGGCCGCGCAGCACGTACCCTTCGCGTTCCAGTCGAGCGAGGGCTAGCTGGACCTGAGGGGCGGGCAGCGCAAGCGGTTCGGCGATGGCGGGCAACGGCAGCGGGCCGAACGCGCCGAGCCGTGCGCGGATCACTTCGACCAGTGCTTCGTCGAAGGTCCAGGCGTTATCGAAGCCGGGCAAGTCCACCACGCGGGTCAGTAGCGTGGCCTGTGGATAAAGCGCTTGCAGGCACGTCAGGCGTTCGCGTGCCAGCCACAGCGAATGCTCTTGAACGATCTGCAAGTGGCAGGCACGACCGCTCGCGGCCAGTGCATTGAGCCATTCCCGCCAGCCCGGATTGGCCTGCGCCTCTGCATCGCTGAGGCACGCCAGACTCATCAACGCTTCGTGCATTTCATCCACAGAATTCGGCGTCGGCCAAGCTTCTTCGCGCACCGCGACGATGGCGTCGGCATCCAGTGCACCAAGATCATCGGTCGATTGCGGATCGCTCCAGCGTCGGTTGATCACCGCTTGGGTGCGGCGTTCTTCCAGCGGCGCATCGTCGAGAAAGGTGTAGGGGCGGGCGCTGAGAATTTCCGCCGCCAATGGCGAGGGTGCCGGCAGATCGCGACTGATCAGACGCACGTCGCCCTGCTCCATGCGTCGCAACAGGGTCAGCCAGCCCTCGCTGTCCATCGCCTCATGCAGGCAGTCGTCGAGGGTCTGCTCGACCAGCGGATGCTCGGGAATCTCCCGCTCACCCGCGAGGTTCTCAAGGCAGGCAATCTGGTCGGGAAATACACTGGCGATCAGGTCTTCACTCTTCATTCGCTGCAATTGCGGCGCGACCTTGCGTCCGCCGGTAAAACGCGGCAACGCCAGCGCCACCCCGGCATTCCAGCGCCAGCGCACGCCGAACAGCGGCGCATCCAGCACCGCTTGAATCAGCAGGTGCTCGGCACTGTTGCTGTGCAGGTAGCGCCAGACGTCATCGAGCTCAAAGCTGTGGCTGGTGGACAGCGACAATACGATCGCGTCTTCACTGGCCGCTGCCTGCAGTTCGAAGTTGAAGGTGCGGCAGAAACGCTTGCGCAGGGCCAGGCCCCAGGCGCGGTTGATGCGGCTGCCGAACGGCGAATGGATAATCAGTTGGGTGCCGCCGGACTCGTCGAAAAACCGTTCCATCAGCAGCGTGTCCTGCGAGGGCAGGGCGCCGAGGGTGTGGCGGGCGCGGGCCAGATAGTCCACCAGTTGTTCGGCGCTGGCGGCGTTCAGTCCTAACGTTTGTGTCAGCCAGTCGAGGGCCGGTTGCAGATCGCCGGGGCGGGCCCCGAGCAAGTCGTCGAGGGTCGCTTGCAGGCGCGCCACCGCCGCAGACAACTCATCGCTGCGCCCCGGCGCTTCGCCAAGCCAGAACGGAATGCTCGGCGGCTGACCGTGGGCATCTTCGACGCGCACCTTGCCGGTTTCCACACGCAAGATGCGGTACGAGGTGTTGCCGAGCTGGAACACATCACCGGCGATGCTTTCCACGGCGAAGTCTTCATTGACGCTGCCGATACTCAGGCCTTGCGGCTCCAGCAGTACGCTGTAATCGGCGTTGTCGGGGATGGTGCCGCCGCTGGTCACGGCGGTCAGGCGCGCCCCGCGTCGTCCGCGCAAAGTGCGGCTGACGGCGTCGCGGTGCAGGTAAGCGCTGCGGATGCCCTGACGACCGTTGTAGCCTTCGGCGAGCATCGTCAGCAGGGCCTGATAGTGTTTTTCGTCGACATGGCGATACGGCGAGGCCTTGCGGAACATCGCCAGCAGGGCGTCCTCCGGCCATTCCTGGCAACTGACTTCGGCGATGATCTGCTGGGCCAGCACGTCCAGCGGCGCTTCGGGGATGTGCAGCGTGTCGAGTTCACCGCGCCGCACGCAGTCGAGCAGGGCGGCGCATTCGATCAGGTCGTCGCGGGTGGTGGCGAACAAGCGACCTTTGGGCGTGCCGCCGACCTGGTGCCCGGAACGACCGACCCGTTGCAAAAAACCGGCAATCGAACGCGGCGAGGCGATCTGACAGACCAGATCGACCTCGCCGATATCAATGCCCAGTTCCAGCGACGCGGTAGCAATCAGCACTTGCAGTTCGCCGCGCTTAAGCCGCTGTTCGGCGTCGAGGCGGAACTCCTTGGCCAGGCTGCCGTGGTGCGCCGCCACGGCCTGTTTGCCGAGGCGTTCGCTGAGATGCCGGCTCAAGCGTTCGGCCAGGCGCCGGGTGTTGACGAAAATCAGTGTGGTGCGGTGTTCGCGGGCGAGTTCGGCGAGGCGATCGTAGACCAGTTCCCAGACATCGTTGGCCATCACCGCCGACAACGGCACCGGCGGCACTTCGATGTCCAGGTCCCGCGGACGGGCGTGGCCGATGTCGATAATCTCGCAGGAGCGCTCATGGCCGACCAGAAATTGCGCCACGGCCTCGACCGGTTTCTGCGTGGCGGACAGGCCGATGCGGGTCAATGGTTCGGCGCACAGCGCCTGCAGGCGTTCAAGGCTCAGGGACAGATGGCTGCCGCGCTTGCCGGCGGCCATGGCGTGGATCTCATCGACAATCACCGTGCGTGTGGTGCCGAGCATTTTGCGCCCGGACTCGGAGCCGAGCAGCACGTACAGCGATTCCGGGGTGGTCACCAGAATGTGCGGCGCGTGCTTGCGCATGGCGGCGCGTTCTTTTTGCGGGGTGTCACCGGTGCGCACGGCGGTGGTGATTTCCAGCTCCGGCAGGCCCAGTTGGCGCAATTGCCCGGTAATCCCGGCCAATGGATTTTGCAGGTTGATGCGGATGTCGTTGGACAGCGCTTTTAATGGCGAGACATACACCACCAGGGTTTCGTCGGGCAGGCCGTCGGGGTTTTCCAGGCCACGATGGACGAGGTCGTCGAGCACGGCGAGGAACGCGGTGAGGGTCTTGCCGGAGCCGGTGGGCGCGGCGATCAGGGTCGACCGGCGCTGACGGATCAACGGCCAAGCGCGGGCCTGGGCGGCGGTGACCGTCGGGAAAGTCTTGCTGAACCAGGCGCTGACGGCGGGGTGAAAGCCTGCCAGGGCCACGTCCTTGGGGATGGGCAGATTCATGCTTAAGTTATGCGGGCGGCGACTGCAAGATGCAAGTACCGCCGGGATCTGCGCGGATCTTCAGGGCCTCAGGGATCGCGGCGCACACCCAGACTGTGGGAGCTGGCTGGCCGGCGATGAGGCCAGTGGCCATGGCACAAATCCCGGTGATCTGCACTTTACGGATGACGGTTGCGCACTAAACCCGCAAAATGCAACGATTCCGGCAATTATCGACGACGGTTCCACAAGTCCCGTCGCTAAAGCCATCGTTCCAATCAGACTGGGCCTGCTGACTCTATGCGAATGCGCCTTATGTTACTGGGCGGCGGAAATGCCCTTGGGCAGGCGCTGATTCGCCTCGGTGCGGAGGAAGACATCGGTTTCCTCGCCCCCCGCCCGCCAGAAGACGGCTGGGATGCCGCGAGCCTGACACAACTGCTCGACGACACCCGTCCCGATGCATTGATCAATCTCGCCTACTATTTCGACTGGTTCCAGGCCGAAACCGTCAGCGAAAGCCGTATGGCCGGGCAGGAACGCGCCATCGAGCGGCTGGCCGAACTGTGCCAGCACCACAACATCATCCTTGTGCAGCCGTCCAGTTATCGGGTGTTCGACGGTTCGCGCGCCACCGCATACAGCGAAAAGGATGAACCGGTGCCGCTGGGGCTGCGCGGTCAGGCCTTGTGGCGGATCGAACAAAGTGTGCGCGCCACGTGCCCGCAACACGTTTTGCTACGATTTGGCTGGTTGCTCGATGACAGCCCCGACGGCACTCTCGGGCGCTTCCTTGCTCGCGCCGAACAGCCGGAAGAACTGTTGCTGGCCGACGATCGTCGGGGTAATCCGACACCGGTGGATGACGCTGCGCGGGTGATCATTTCCGTGCTCAAGCAACTCGATTGCGCGGCGCCGCTGTGGGGGACTTATCACTACGCCGGTCATGAAGCGACCACACCGCTGGCGCTGGGCCAGGCAATTCTGACCGAAGCACGCAGCCTGCATGCCCTGGCCATCGAAGCGCCGACCGCCCAGGCCCACGCCGCGCGTCCGGATGCCGCCGAGGAGCCGCAACACGCGGTGCTCGCCTGCAAAAAAATTCTGCACACCTTCGGGATCAAGCCGCGCGCCTGGCGCGCCGCGCTCCCGGCCTTACTGGATAGGTTTTACCGTCATGGCTGAAGGGACTGTTTTAATCACGGGTGGAGCCGGGTTCATCGGCTCGCACCTGACCGACGCCTTGCTCGCCCACGGGTATTCGGTACGAGTGCTCGACGACCTGTCGACCGGCAAGCGCAGCAACCTGCCGCTGGATAACCCCAGGGTTGAACTGATTGTCGGCGACGTGGCCGATGCGGCGCTGGTCGCCCGGGCGATGCAAGGTTGCAGTGCCGTTGCCCACCTGGCGGCCGTGGCCTCGGTGCAGGCATCGGTGGATGATCCGGTGAAGACGCATCAGAGCAACTTCATCGGCACCATGAACGTTTGCGAAGCCATGCGCCTGGCCGGGGTCAAACGCGTGCTGTACGCCTCCAGTGCGGCGGTATACGGCAACAACGGCGAGGGCGAGTCGATCAATGAAGACACGCCCAAAGCCCCGCTGACGCCGTACGCCTCCGACAAACTGGCGGGCGAACATTATTTCGATTTCTATCGTCGCCAGCATGGTCTGGAGCCGGTGGTGTTCCGCTTCTTCAACATCTTCGGCCCGCGTCAGGACCCGTCCTCACCGTACTCCGGGGTCATCAGCATTTTCAGCGAACGTGCGCAGAAAGGCCTGCCCATCACCGTGTTTGGCGATGGCGAGCAGACGCGCGATTTTCTTTATGTCGAAGACCTGGTCGATCTGCTGGTACAGGCGATCGAAAAGCCTGAAGTGGCAGTCGGTGCGGTCAACGTCGGCTGGAATCAGTCGATGAGCCTCAAGCAGATGCTTGACGCCCTGCAGGCGGTGGTTGGGGAGCTGCCGCCGATCAGCTACGGCCCGGCGCGCTCCGGTGATATCCGCCACTCGCGAGCGAATAATGCTCGCTTGCTGGAGCGCTTCAAGATGCCGCAGCAGACGCCGATGAGCGTGGGGTTGGCACGGTTGCTTGGTCGCTCCTGAAAAGCGCCCCTCACCCTAACCCTCTCCCTCGGGAGAGGGGACTGACCGATGCAGTCTTTCGAGTTACGCCGACGCGGGATACCGAGTCGAGCGCAGGTTTGAAGAACATACCAATCGGCGCCCTCTCCCTCGGGAGAGGGCTGGGGTGAGGGGGAGATCCAGCTCACGCCAGAGGTTTCCAGCGGACATGAAAAAGGCGCCCTTTGACAGGCGCCTTTTTCACGGCCGGAATAATCTCGCTATCCCTGTGGCAAGGGGATGTTGTCCCCCGATCAACTGCGTGCGGTCGCCGTCAGTTCAATGCCTGCTCACCACCAAGCCTCATTCACCACCACGTGAACGTTCGATAACTCAACTTAGAACTTATAGCCCAAACCCACCATGTAGATGAATGGATCGACATCCACGTTCACCCGTGCGCGTGTGCCCGGCGCCACCGCGTTGTTCTCGACGGTGGCACGGGTGTCGATGTCGATGTAACGCACTTGGGCGTTGACCATGATGTTGTCGGTCAGCATGTAATCGGCGCCGACCTGCCAGGCCAGACCCCAGGAGTTTTTCGCCTTGAAGTTGCTGAAACCATTGGCGCTGGCTTCGCTGCCGACGTGCTCGTCATAGATCCAGGTGTAGTTGATGCCGCCGCCGACATAGGGCTGGAACGGCGACTTCGAATCCAGCGGGTAGTAGACAACGCTGAGGGTCGGCGGCAAGTGTTTCAGGGTGCCGAGTTTGCCGTTGGCCGCAGGCAATGCAGTGCCTTTGAGCTTCACGTCATGTTCAAACGGAGTGGCCGCCAGCAACTCGAGACCGACGTGGTCGGTGAGCATGTAGGCGAAGTTCAGGCCCAGTTGGGTGTCGCTGCTCATGGTCGCCTTGCCGCCCAGATTGGTGCCGCTCAACGGACCCTGATCGACCTTGACGTTGGAGCTGTCGGCCTTCGGGTTGACGGTGATCGCACCGGCGCGGATGAGGATGTCGCCGGCTTCGTGGGCGTGGGCGAGCGGGGCTGCGAGCGCGAGGGCAAACAGCGAGGCGCTGAGCAAGGACTTGTTCATGGGAGCTCCAAAAGGACGTTAAAAATGTCTGATGTCCTATGGTATGAAGCCAACTGATACGGTCTTTTGACTCAGCTCAATGAAACAGTGAAGGGGCGGGTTTTTGCGGAACCTTTGAAGGCTCATTCGCGAGCAAGCTCGCTCCCACACTGATCGAGTCGACCACAAAATTTATGGTCACCATCGAAACCTGTGGGAGCGAGCTTGCTCGCGAAGGGGTCATTGCAACAGCACAAAACTACCGGGAATTACTCCGGCAGCTCATACACATAAATCTTGTCGGCATCCATCTGATACCCGGCATCCGCCAGTTCACTGCTCGAGGCCTTGACCTGCAACGGTCCCTCGACCCAATACGGCTGATACAGCTCATCGAGCTTCACGCCCAACTCGCTTTTCACATGCACAATCTGGTTCGACGGCGGTGGCGGCACATGGATGCACGCTCCGAAATACGGCACCAGCAAAAAGTCCGTGGTGCGTCCCTCTTCATTGACTTCCAGTGGCACGATGTAACCCGGCAAACGAATGTTCTGCCCGTCGAGTGCCTGCACCACCGGCGCATTCGGCATGTCCTGCTTCGCTGCTGGCGCCGACTCGGCGGACAGCGCATCACTCATCTTGGACAGGTCGTGCAGAGGCGTCATGTTCGGCACTTCCGGCGCGGCGTCCGGCGGAATCATCTCCGACCAGGTCAGGTCTTTCGGCGCCGCTGCCCACACGGGCAGGGCAACCAGCAACAGCAGCGCAAGCACGGCGCGGGGCATGGTGAACATCCTCATAAACGGATCGACAGGCCATCAGCCAGGGATTGGCGATAGGCGCGCCAGGCAGGCACGCTGCCCATCAGCAGCGCAGCCGCCAGAATGCCACCGAGCAGGGTCCATTCATACTCGCTCGGCCACGCCAGCGGCAGATACAGTCCGTAATTGGCCTGCACATAACCCTGTGCCGCAGCGATGCCGATGTATAGCAGCGCGAGTCCGGCGATTACCCCGGTCAGCGCCAGGGCGAAGGCTTCCAGCACCAGCAGGCTTGCGATGTGCCACGGTCGTGCACCGACCGAGCGCAGAATCGCCATCTCCCGGCGACGTTCGTTGAGGCTGGTGAGAATCGCCGTGAGCATGCCGATCAACCCGGTCAGCACGACGAACAACGAGACCACGAACAGCGCTTTTTCAGCGGTGCTCATCAGGCTCCACAACTCCTGCAAGGCCACGCCCGGGAGGATCGCCAGCATCGGCTCGCCACGGTATTCGTTGATCTCGCGTTGCAGGGCGAAGGTGGAAATCTTGCTGTTGAGGCCGAGCATGAACGCAGTGATCGCCTGTGGCGTCAGGTCCATGTTGCGCGCCTGATCCGCCGTGATGCGCCCGTCGCCGCGCGCCGGCACACCGTTGTGCCAGTCGATGTGAATCGCCTCCATACCGCCGAGGCTGATGTGCAGTGTGCGATCGACCGGGGTACCGGTGCGCTTGAGAATGCCGACCACGGTGAATGGTTTGTCGTCGTGCTTGACCAGGCTGATTGCCGCCACGCCGTGGGCCAGCACCAGTTTGTCGCCGAGCTTGTAATGCAACGCTTCGGCGACTTCGGCACCGAGCACCACTTCAAAGGGATCAGTCGCAAATGCACGACCGTCGGCCAGGGCCAGGTGTTGCTGGCGGCCGTACTGGTAATGCTCGAAATACGCTTCGGTGGTGCCCATCACCCGATAACCGCGATGCGAGTCGCCGAGGGACATCGGGATCGCCCATTTCACTTTCGGGTTGCTGGCGAAGTGTTCGAAGCTGTCCCAGCGGATGTTGTTGGTCGCGTTGCCGATGCGGAACACCGAGTACAGCAGCAGGTTCACCGAGCCGGAGCGGGCGCCGACGATCAGATCGGTGCCGCTGATGGTGCTGGCGAAACTCGCTTTGGCTTCGGTGCGCACGCGCTCGACGGCGAGCAGCAGGCACACCGACAGGGCAATGGCGAACGCGGTGAGCAGGGCGGTGAAGCGGCGGTTGGCCAGGCTGGCCATGGCCAGACGAAACAGATACATCTCAGACCTCGGCAGACGTGGCGGCGCGATTGAGCTCGGCCAGGGACAGGTGACGGTCGAACAGCGGCGCCAGGCTCTGGTCGTGGCTGACGAACAACAGACTCGAGCCGGCCTCGCGGCATTCGGCGAACAACAGACGAATGAAGTTTTCCCGGGCGTCGTAATCCAGTGCCGAGGTCGGTTCATCGGCGATCACCAGTTCCGGTTGACCGATCAAGGCGCGGGCCGCAGCGACCCGTTGCTGTTGGCCGATCGACAGCGAGTCGGCGCGGCGGCCGAGGATGCTTTCGTCTTTCAGACCCAGGTGCGCGAGCAATGTGGCAGCGGCTTGATCGACACTGCCGTGACGTTGCTTCGCCCGCTGTGCACGCAGCTTGGAGAAGTGGCAGGGCAGTTCGACGTTCTCGCGCACCGAGAGAAACGGCAGCAGGTTGAACTGCTGGAAGATGTAGCCGGTGTGGTCGACGCGAAACGTATCGCGGGCGCCGGCGGAGAGCTCGGTCAGCTCCTGGCCGAGCAGACGGATGCTGCCGCGACCGGGCTTTTGCACACCACCGAGCAGGCCGAGCAGGGTGGTCTTGCCGCTGCCGCTGGGGCCTTTGAGGAACAGGGTTTCACCGGCTTCCAGACGAAACGCCGGAATGTCCAGCAATGGCGGGTGACCGGGCCAGTTGAAGCCCAGGTCGGACAGTTCGATAAGTGCTTGGGTCATGGCACCAGTTTCATGAGGTGAACGCATAACCCCTGTGGGAGCGAGCTTGCTCGCGAAAGCGGTAGATCAGTCAATCCAGAGGCGCCTGACGAATCGCATTCGCGAGCAAGCTCGCTCCCACAAGGGTGTTTCGGTGAGGCTTAGAATTTCAGGGCGGCAGCCTTGGCGGTCACTTCCGTGCCCTGCTGGCCGCTGGCGCTGATCAGTTGTACCTGAATTTTCTGGGTGGCCGGGAAGGTATTGAAAATGTTCGCCAGGTCCAGGGTCTTCAGTGCCCCCGGCGTGGCGCAGCTGAACTGATAGTGCGCGTGGATTTCGCTGTGGTCGTGGTGATGTTCATGCCCGTCCTTGTCCGCTTCATCGTCGTCGTGATCGTCGGCATCCGGCTTGTCGCCGAACAGCGGGCTTTCCAGTTCCTGACTGACGACTTTGCAACCGGCAGCGGCGGGCAGGTTGAACAGAGCCAGCGGGTTTTCCAGTTTCGTGCGAGCGGCAGCGACTTTGGCCTTGTCGGCGTCGCTGGTGGCGGCGTGTTCGAAACCGACCAGGTTCATCGCCGGGCTTTCCAGTTCCAGCTCCAGAGTCTGGCCGTCGAGTGCGGCATTCAGACGGCCGACGCCATGTTCATGCGCACCGAGGCTGCCGTGTTCATGATCGTGGTCATGCTCATCAGCCGCGTGGGCGATGGCCAGCGGCAACAGGGCAAACGGCAAAGCGAGCAGCAGACGACGCATGGCGGTCTCCAGGAAGTAAAGTGAAGAGTTTGTTATGTAATCTTATAACGAAAGTCCGCAGAGTTTGCCCGTGCGCTTGGCGTTGCACAAGTCCCGTGGGAGCATGCAGCTCAGAAATGTGCGGGAGCGAACTCAATGGTGCGGATACGCGGAACCGTCGGCGAGGTGCCGGTGGACTTGACGGTGGAACTGGATGACAGCGATTGGGCGCGGCTCGGATCAGCCCTGAATGTGCCGGCGCCGGCTCAGCCGGAAATGGCGGCAGCGCCAGCAGCGAAACCGCTGAACCAGGACGAGGCGCTGTGGCAGGTGGCGAAAGATTTGTTGCGCAAGGCCGGGCAACTCAGCGGTCCGGATTTGCTTGATCAACTGGAAGGGCTGACCGGTAGCGCAGCGGCGGGCAAGCGCTTGCTGGTGCGCCTGCGCCATAGTTCGCAGGTGAAAGTGGTCAGTGGCGGGGATACGCCGCTCTACAGCTGGATAGAGTAGACCGCAAAGGATCGCAGCCTGCGGCAGCTCCTGCAGGGTGAATGCCAATCCCATGCAGGAGCTGTCGCAGGCTGCGGTCTTTTGATCTCAATAAAGCGCCGCAAACACCTTGCGACGGTACGCAGTCACCAGCGGGTGATCGTTGCCCAGCAACTCGAACACCTGCAGCAACGTCTTGTGCGGCAACCCTTCGCCATAGCTGCGGTTGCGGATAAACAACTTCAGCAAGGCCTCCAGCGCTGCCTCATATTGCTGGCGCGCCAGTTGCTGGATCGCCAGTTGATACACCGCTTCGTCGTCTTGCGGGTTCTGTGCCAGGCGCGCCTTGAGGTCGGCAGCGTCCGGTAGATCGCGAGCCAGCCCAAGAAACTTGATCTGCGCCTTGGCCCCGGCCAGCGCCGCCTTGTGCTCGTCACTCTTGACGGCGTCGAGCACGGTTTGCGCTTCGTCCAGCTCGCCGCGTTCGGTCAGGCAGCGCGCGTAGAGAATCAGCGCCTTGGCGTTAGTGTTGTCTTCAGTGAGCAGGACCACCAGCGCCGCTTCGGCATCGGCATAACGCCCGTCATCGAACAACGCCTGAGCCTGTTCGAACGGATCGGCGGCGGCCGGCGGCGGCATCTGCACGTGCGGTTCGAGCAGGGCGCGCACGGCGGATTCCGGCTGCGCGCCGGCAAAACCGTCCACCGGTTGACCGTCCTTGAACAGCACCACGGTCGGCAGGCTGCGAATACCGAAACGGGCAACGATGTCCTGTTCGATGTCGCAGTTGACCTTGGCCAGCAGCAGTTCGCCCTGATAGCTCTCGGCGATGCCTTGCAGCATCGGCATCAATGCCTTGCACGGCGCACACCACTCGGCCCAGAAATCCACCAGTACCGGTTTATTGAAGGAAGCTTCGATCACCGACTGGTCGAAATCGGCAGTCGTGGCGTCGAAGATGTACGGCGTTTGCTGACTCATGGGGGATCTCGTAAAAACGTGAATGGGGCAACTATACGGCTTGGCGGGGTGTGGCCGGAAGCGGTCAGCCTTTGAGAGGTGTGTTGTCTGACAGGACGCTTTCGCGAGCAGGGGATTTATGAACTGTGGGAGCGAGCCTGCTCGCGAAGCTTTTAGCTAACGTCGCGCATGGTAGAGGCTGACATGTCTGAATTCTTCCGGTTCCGCCAGGTCCGGCAACGTCATCGCCTCTAGCATTTCAATCCGCTCATACAACGGATGCCGAAAATCCCGAACCCGCGAATCCGCCACCAACGCTTCCCGACCACGACTTAAAAACGCATTGAGCAGCGGCAGATTCGCCCGGTCGTACAACACGTCCGCCACCAGAATCAGATCAAACCGATCGGCCTCGGCAAAGAAATCTGTCGAATAGCTCATCTCGACATTATTCAGCGCGGCATTCGCCCGGCACGCGGAAATCGCCAGCGGATCGAGATCGCAGGCCACCACTTCCAGCGCACCGGCCTTGACCGCCGCGATCCCGGCAATCCCGGAACCGGCGCCGAAATCCAGCACGCGCTTGCCGCGCACCCACTGTGGAAACTCCGCCAGATAACGCGCCACTGCCAGACCGCTGGCCCAGCAGAACCCCCAATAGGGTGGCTCGTGCAGAATTCGCTGGATTTCTTCCTGACTGAATTCGCGATCCATGTTGTCGCCGTCGATCAGCCACAACTGCAAGTCGGTGTCCGGCAACGCACAGACCTTGAGTCTGGCGTCGCCGAGCAATCCACCTAACGCCTGTTGCAGGTCAAGCGGTGCATTCATGGTGCTTTGACAAATTGCAGCTGGCCCAACGCTTGGGTGGTCGGCTGGGTAATGGTCTGCGACGGCAGATGCAGGATCAATTGGCCGGACTGGCTGGCGCGGCCACGCAGTTCAACCCGCGCACCGGCGGGGAAGGCGTCCGGGTTGAAGCGCAGGCGGAACGGCAGGATCTGGTTGTTGCCGATCAGGCTGGAACTGGCGAGCAGTTGTTGCGGGCGATCCTTTGCATCGATCACCAGCAGCGCCAGCTCGACTTCGGCACCGGCCGGAACACCCTGAAGGGTGCCGCTCAGTTCCCGTTGATAGGCCGGCAGCGGGCCAAGTTCGGCAGCCTCTTTGGCTTTTTTCTGCGCTTGCTGCGGCGCCGGGCCGGGCGTTGGCGGCTGAGGCTTGGGTGCATCGCTGCCACAGGCCACCAGCAGGCTGAAAAGACTGAGCAAAACGAGCGGACGTAACGGCATTGGATGCTCCAGCAAAATGAAATCCATGGATCAAACGATCATGCCGTTCTGTATACCGCAAAGCCTATGGCTTGTCTTGCCACCGGGATGCGCTACCATGGCCCTCCCTTTTTTTGTTGCCAGCCACCATGCACTGTCCCTTCTGCGGTGCCAACGACACCAAGGTCATCGACTCCCGTCTGGTCGCCGAGGGCGAACAGGTGCGCCGCCGGCGTGAATGCCTGGCCTGCGGCGAACGTTTCACAACGTTCGAGACGGCCGAACTGGTGTTGCCGCGCCTGATCAAAACCGACGGCAGCCGCCAACCGTTCGACGAAGAAAAGCTGCGCGCCGGCATGCAACGCGCCCTGGAGAAACGTCCGGTGAGCGTCGAGCGCCTCGAATCTTCTCTGGTCCACATCAAGCACAAGCTGCGCGCCACCGGTGAGCGCGAGGTCAAATCCCTCGTGGTCGGCGAACTGGTGATGGCCGAACTGCAAAAACTCGATGAAGTCGCCTACATCCGTTTCGCTTCGGTGTACCGGCGCTTTCAGGACCTCAACGAGTTCCGCGAAGAAATCGACCGCCTCGCCCGCGAACCGGTGAAAGAATGACCCGCGCCGCCGAGCAGGCCATCCTCGACGCGCACTTCATGGCTCGCGCGCTGGAACTGGCGCGCAAGGGCCACTACACCACCCATCCCAATCCACGGGTTGGCTGCGTGATCGTGCGTGACGGGCAAATTGTCGGCGAAGGCTTCCACGAGCGCGCCGGCGAACCCCATGCCGAAGTCCACGCCCTGCGCGCCGCCGGTGAACTGGCCCGCGGCGCGACCGCTTACGTCACCCTTGAACCGTGCAGCCATCATGGCCGCACGCCGCCGTGCGCCGACGCATTGGTGAATGCCGGGGTGGGCCGGGTGGTCGCAGCGATGCGTGATCCGAACCCGCAAGTTGCCGGGCGTGGCTTACAGCGTCTGGCCGATGCCGGCATTGCCACTGAAAGCGGTGTGCTGGAAGCCGAGGCGCGCCAGCTCAATCAAGGTTTCCTGAAACGCATGGAACACGGCTTGCCGTTCGTGCGGGTCAAGCTGGCGATGAGTCTGGACGGTCGCACGGCGATGGACAGCGGCGAGAGCCAATGGATCACCGGCCCGGCCGCCCGTTCGGCGGTGCAGCGTCTGCGCGCTCAGGCCAGCGTGGTGCTGACCGGCGCCGACACCGTACTGGCTGACGGCGCTCGCCTGACCGTGCGCGCCGACGAGTTGGGCCTGGATGCCGGGCAAACCGCGTTGGCCATGAGCCGTCCGCCACTGCGGGTGCTGATCGACGGGCGCCTGCGGGTGCCGCTCGATGCGCCGTTCTTCAAGGCCGGTCCGGCGCTGGTCGCCACGTGTATGGCGGTGGAAGAGCAGCACGCCAACGGCCCGGAATGCCTGATCGTGCCGGGTGATGACGGTCAGGTCGATCTGCATCAACTGCTCATCGAACTGGCGAATCGTGGCGTCAACGAGGTGCTGGTCGAGGCCGGCCCGCGTCTGGCGGGGGCGTTTGCCCAGCTCGGTCTGGTCGACGAATTCGTGATCTTCATCGCCGGCAAGTTCCTCGGCTCCACGGCGCGTCCGCTACTGGACTGGCCGCTGGCCTATATGAAGGACGCTCCCGAACTGAAAATCACCGAGATTCGCGCGGTTGGCGATGACTGGCGAGTCACTGCGACGCCGGTCCGTTCGGCGAGCGTATAATTCCCGGCCATCGCCTTAGCGCTGGCTTCGTTCTCAAGGAGAACCCCATGTTTACCGGCATCATCGAATCCATCGGCAGTATCCGTGCACTGACCCCCAAGGGCGGTGATGTACGGGTGCACGTCGAAACCGGCAAGCTCGACCTGAGTGACGTCAAACTCGGCGACAGCATCGCGGTCAACGGCGTGTGCCTGACTGCCGTTGAACTGCCGGGCAACGGCTTTGCCGCCGACGTCAGCCGTGAAACGCTGGACTGCACGGCCATGAACGACCTGAAAAGCGGCAGCCCGGTCAATCTGGAAAAAGCCCTGACCCCGACCACCCGTCTCGGTGGGCATCTGGTCAGCGGTCACGTCGACGGTGTCGGCGAAGTGGTTTCGCGCAGCGACAATGCCCGCGCCGTGGAATTTCGTATCCGTGCGCCGAAGGAACTGGCCAAGTACATCGCCCATAAAGGCTCGATCACCGTCGACGGCACCAGCCTGACCGTGAACGCGGTCGATGGCGCCGAATTTCTGCTGACGATCATTCCGCACACCCTGAGCGAAACCATCATGGCGTCCTACAAGCCAGGTCGCCGGGTGAACCTGGAAGTCGACTTGCTGGCGCGTTATCTGGAGCGCCTGTTGCTGGGTGACAAGGCCGCTGAGCCTGCATCGGGTGGCACGATCACTGAAAGCTTTCTGGCCGCCAACGGCTATCTCAAATCCTGACTGAAGGGGGTGCCTTGTGGCGCTCAATAGCATCGAAGAACTGGTTGAAGACATCCGCCAAGGCAAGATGGTCATCCTCATGGATGACGAAGACCGCGAGAACGAAGGCGACCTGATCATGGCTGCCGAGTGCTGCAAGGCCGAGCACATCAACTTCATGGCCAAGCACGCCCGTGGCCTGATCTGCATGCCGATGAGCCGCGAGCGCTGCGAACTGTTGAAGCTGCCGCTGATGGCGCCGCGCAACGGTTCCGGGTTCGGCACCAAGTTCACCGTGTCGATCGAAGCCGCCGAAGGCGTCACCACCGGTATCTCCGCCGCCGACCGTGCACGCACCGTGCAAGCGGCTGCCGCCAAGGACGCCAAGGCCGAAGACATCGTCAGCCCGGGCCACATCTTCCCGCTGATGGCTCAGGCCGGTGGCACCCTGGCCCGCGCCGGCCACACCGAAGCAGCGTGCGACCTGGCACGCATGGCCGGTTTCGAGCCGAGCGGCGTGATCTGTGAAGTGATGAATGACGACGGCACCATGTCCCGTCGTGCCGAGCTGGAAGCGTTCGCCGCCGAACACAACATCAAGATCGGCACCATCGCCGACCTGATTCACTACCGGATGATCCACGAACGTACCGTTCAGCGGATTGCCGAGCAGCCACTGGACAGCGAACTGGGCCAATTCAACCTGGTGACCTATCGTGATTCGGTGGAAGGCGACGTGCACATGGCCCTCACCCTGGGCAATGTCTGCGCCGAAGAGCCGACCCTGGTTCGCGTGCACAACATGGATCCGCTGCGTGACCTGCTGATGGTCAAGCAACCGGGCCGCTGGAGCCTGCGCGCCGCGATGGCTGCGGTTGCCGAGGCCGGCAGCGGTGTCGTGTTGTTGCTTGGTCACCCGCTCGATGGCGACGTGCTGCTGGCACATATCCGTGAAACCGGTGAGCAGGCAGCGCCGAAAAAACCGACCACTTACAGCATCGTCGGTGCCGGTTCGCAGATCCTGCGTGACCTCGGTGTGCGCAAAATGCGCCTGATGTCTGCGCCAATGAAATTTAATGCGATATCCGGTTTCGATCTGGAAGTTGTAGAATACGTGCCCTCCGAATAATGACCGGTTGTTTCCGGTCTCCGATTCGCGGCAAATAAATCACTGAGGGACGCGTAGCAGACGCGTCCCGGCTCTTTAAGAGAACTGACGAATGACCCTGAAGACCATCGAAGGTACCTTCATCGCCCCTAAAGGCCGCTACGCTCTGGTAGTGGGCCGTTTCAACAGCTTCGTCGTTGAAAGCCTGGTCAGCGGTGCAGTTGATGCCCTGGTTCGCCATGGCGTGAGCGAAAGCGACATCACCATCATCCGCGCACCTGGCGCCTTCGAAATCCCGCTGGTTGCGCAGAAAGTCGCCCAGAAAGGTGAGTTCGCAGCCATCATCGCCCTTGGCGCGGTCATTCGTGGCGGCACCCCGCACTTCGAATACGTGGCAGGCGAGTGCACCAAGGGCCTGGCCCAGGTGTCCATGGAGTTCGGCGTTCCGGTCGCGTTCGGCGTCCTGACCGTGGATTCCATCGAGCAAGCCATCGAACGTTCCGGCACCAAAGCCGGTAACAAAGGTGCCGAAGCTGCCCTGTCCGCACTGGAAATGGTCAGCCTGCTGGCGCAGTTGGAGGCCAAGTGATTAGCGACGAAAGCGATCGTTTCAACCCGCGCGATCCGAAACCTGCGGATGCCGGCAAGCCCTCGAAAAGCGTCAAGCGTCGCGAAGCCCGTCAGCTCGCGACCCAGGCGCTGTACCAGTGGCACATGGCCAAGCAATCGCTGAACGAGATCGAAGCGCAGTTTCGCGTTGATAACGATTTCACCGATGTCGACGGTGCTTACTTCCGCGAAATCCTCCACGGGGTTCCGCAGTTCAAGACCGAAATCGACAACGCCCTGACGCCGTGCCTGGATCTGGCGATCGAAGAGCTGGACCCGGTTGAACTGGCCGTTCTGCGCCTGTCCACCTGGGAACTGCTCAAGCGCGTCGATGTGCCGTATCGCGTGGTGATCAACGAAGGTATCGAGCTGGCGAAAGTCTTCGGTTCGACCGACGGCCACAAGTTCGTCAACGGCGTGCTCGACAAGCTGGCCCCGCGCCTGCGTGAAGCTGAAGTGAAGGCGTTCAAGCGCTAACCCGCGCTTGAACTCTTTGTCTCAGCCATGGGCGAGTTTGAGCTGATCCGCAATTTCTTCGCCGCCGCGCCTTGTGCGCAGGGCGGCGAGGGCGTTGCACTGGGGATCGGCGACGACTGCGCCTTGCTGGCGGTTCCCCCGGGGGAACAGCTGGCGATTTCTACCGATACGCTGGTGGCCGGTGTGCATTTCGCCGACCCCTGCGATCCGTTTCTGCTCGGTCAGCGCTCGCTGGCCGTTGCGGTCAGTGATCTGGCCGCCATGGGCGCCACGCCCGTTGCCTTTACCCTTGCCCTGACTGTACCGACGGTGACCGCCGATTGGCTGCAAGCCTATGCCGGCGGTTTGAACCGCATGGCGCAAGGCTGCGGCGTCGCGCTGGTGGGCGGCGATACCACGCGCGGGCCGTTGAGTCTGACGGTCACTGTGTTCGGGCGTGTTCCGGCCGGTCAGGCGTTGACCCGCAGCGGTGCGCAGCCGGGAGATCTGTTGTGTGTCGGCGGTGAGCTGGGCAATGCCGCCGGCGCCTTGCCGTTGGTGCTGGGCCAGCGTGAAGCCGAACCGCATATCGCCCAGCCGCTGCTCGATCACTACTGGTCGCCGCAGCCGCAACTCGCCCTCGGACAGGCCCTGCGCGGCAAGGCCCGTTCAGCACTGGACATCTCCGATGGCTTGCTCGCCGACTGTGGCCACATTGCCCTGGCCTCGAAGGTGCGGCTCGAGATTGAACGCGAGCGCGTACCGTTGTCGGATGCTCTAGTGGCATTTCTCGGCCAGCGCGGCGCCGAGCGTGCGGCGTTGAGTGGTGGCGATGATTATGTGCTGGCCTTCACCCTGCCGTCCGTCGAGTTGCCGGCGCTGCTGGCCGACGGCTGGCCGATCCATGTGATCGGTCGCGTCAGTGAAGGGCAGGGCGTGGCGTTGCTGGATCGCGAAGGACACGACATCACCCCGCAAATCCGGGGCTATCAACATTTTCAGGAGACACCGTGACAGATCACCCGAAGCAGGTTCCGGCCGAATTCGTGCCGCCATCGGTCTGGCGCAATCCCTGGCATTTCCTCGCGTTCGGCTTCGGTTCGGGCACTTTGCCGAAAGCACCGGGCACGTGGGGCTCGTTAGTTGCGCTACCCTTTATCCCGTTGTGGCAGATGTTGCCCGATTGGGGTTACTGGCTGATGCTCGGGATCACCATGCTGTTCGGCTTCTGGCTGTGCGGCAAGGTCGCCGACGATCTGCGGGTACACGATCACGAAGGTATCGTCTGGGACGAGATGGTCGGGATGTGGATCACCCTGTGGCTGGTGCCGGAAGGCTGGTACTGGTTGCTGGCCGGTTTCCTGATGTTCCGTTTCTTCGACATTCTCAAGCCGTGGCCGATTCGCTGGATCGACCGGCATGTCCACGGTGGCGTCGGGATCATGCTCGATGACGTGCTGGCCGGCGTGTTTGCCTGGCTGGCGATGCAAGGACTGGTATGGATTTTCGCCTGATCCGGAGAGTCCGGGTTCAGTGAGGAGACTAAGGATGGCGCGACGCTGGCTGGCGCTGGTTTTTCTGATCTTGCTGGGCACTGTCGCCAGTGCTCAGGAAGCCGCGCACGCGCCGTCGGTCATCCACCTGGCCAGCGAAGACTGGGAAGACTACACCGCCGCCGACGGTCATGGCCTGGGCTGGGACGTGCTGCGCAAGGTGTTTGAACCTGCCGGGGTGAAGCTCGACATTCGCAGCGAGCCCTACACCCGCTCGGTCGGTCTGGCAGAGCGCGGTGAAGTCGACGCGTGCGTCGGCTCCTATCATGACGAGACCAGCGACCTGCTGTACCCGCGCTGGAATTTTGATACCGACCACATCTATGCCCTGGGGCTTGCGAGCAACCCGCCGCCGACCCCCGAGACACTCGGCAGCTATCGACTGGCCTGGGTGCGTGGTTATGACTACCAGAAATACCTGCCCAATGTGCGCAACTACAATGAAGTCATCCGGCGTACCGGCATCCTGTCGATGCTCACCCACAACCGCGCCGACTACTACATCGACGCACTGACCGAAATCGATTACGTGCTCGGCCGGGCCAGGGATCCGGCGCAGTTTCGCAAGACCCACATCGCCGAGTTGCCGCTCTACCTGTGCTTCGCCGACACGCCGCAGGCGCGCACGTTGCTGGCACTGTTCGACAGGCGCATGGAGCAGTTGGTGAACAGTGGTGAGCTGAAACCGATTTTCGAGAAGTGGAAGCAGCCGTATCCGTTCGAGGCAAATTGAACGCGATTGACCGGCTGCTAAAGAGTTTTGTCGGAGCTGGCTTGCCAGCGATAGCGTTGGGTCAGTAACCACAATGGCGGCAGAGATTACGCCATCGCTGGCAAGCCAGCTCCCACAGGTAAAGAAATGTTGGGCACGGTGTTATCAAACTTTTTGATCGTTATGCCCGATAATTCAGCCTAAGCGTCTGCAGGAACCTGCTGTTACAATGCCCGCCTGCGAATTTTCAGACTCTTTAGATCAGGAGCACACCGGTGCCTGTCGTCTTTGTCGCCGCTTCCAAGCTGCCCACGCCTTTTGCGCAATTCACCATGCACGGTTTTCTCGATGAAAGCACCGGGCGCGAGCACGTCGTGCTGAGCCTGGGTGACATTGCCGACGGAGCCCCGGTACTCGGCCGTTTGCACTCCGAATGCCTGACCGGCGACGCCTTGTTCAGCCAGCGTTGCGACTGCGGCTCGCAACTGGAAGGCGCGCTCAAGGCCATCGCCCGTGAAGGTCGTGGCGTGTTGCTATACCTGCGTCAGGAAGGCCGTGGCATCGGGCTGCTGAACAAGATTCGCGCCTATGAATTGCAGGACGGCGGCGCCGACACCGTTGAAGCCAACGAGCGCCTGGGCTTTGCTGCCGACCAGCGCGACTACGCCATGTGCCTGCCGATGCTCGAGCATCTGGGCGTGAAGTCGCTGCGCCTGATGACCAACAACCCGCGCAAGGTCAAAGCCTTGACCGACATGGGCATCACCGTTGCCGAGCGCGTGCCGCTGCACACTGGGCACAATCCGCACAACAAACTGTACCTGGCAACCAAGGCCAGCAAACTCGACCACATGATGGGCAACGAGCATCAGGGCGAGGTCGATCGCGCGTGACGAGGGGGCAGGTACGACGCCGATTGGCGGTCGACTGGTGGAAATACCTGGCGCTGGCGTTGCTGCCGCTGTTCGTACTCAACCTGCTGTTCGGTCAGGGTGAGGGCCTTCTGCCGGTGTTGGCGATGCCGTTCTTTATCGCAGGCGTCGCTTCGATGTTTGTCAGCCTGAAGTTTTTTGGCCGCTACAAACATGCGCTGATCGCCACGCAAAAAGCCCTCGACACTGCCGAAGAGCCTGCTGCATGGATTGCCCTCGCGGCCCGCCGTCGTGCGGCGTTTCTTGTGGCCGCACTGCCGGCGTGGATCGGTGCACTGGCGGTGTTCGTCGGCCTCGAAGCGGTGCCGTTGATGCTGCTGGCATTGTCCACCGCCGTACTGTTCTACCTCTATCGCATCCCGCGTCAACTCGGCTGATGCGCCGTCTGTGGCTGGCGGTTCTGCTGCTGGCCTGCGCCGGCCCGGTGCTGGCGAACCTGCGGGTGGTCAGCCTCGCGCCTTCCCTGTCTGAAATCGTCGTTGAGCTGGATTCGGCTGATCTGCTGGTCGGTGTGCTCGATGCCGGCGAGCGTCCTGCGGCGCTCAAGGATGTCCCGTCAGTGGGCCGCTACGGTCAGCTCGACATGGAGCGGCTGCTCAGTTTGAAGCCCGATTTGCTGCTGTTGTGGCCCGGCAGTGTCGGCCCGGCGCAACGCGATCAGCTCAAACGCCTGAATATTCCGACTTATGTCGCCGAACCGCATACTCTTGAACAGCTGTCCGCGCAAATTGAAGCGATTGCCTCTCAACTGGGGCGACCTGAGCGAGGGGTGAAACTGGCGGCGCAGTTGCGCGCCAAACTCGAAGGTCTGCGCCAACACTATCGCCGGGACGCGCCGCTGAAGGTGTTCTACCAAGTCTGGGACAAGCCGCTGTACACCGTCGGTGGCGGGCAGATCATCAGCGATGCGTTTGAGGTGTGTGGCGCGCGCAACGTGTTCGCCGACCTGAGCCTGCCGGCGCCGCAGGTCAGTATCGAGGCGGTGTTGCAGCGCAATCCCGAGGTGATTCTGGCCGGCGATCAGGCCCAGCTTGATGCCTGGAAAGCCTGGTCGCAGGTGGATGCGGTGGCGCGTGGGCAGTTGCTGTTGGTCACGGATAAGGGGCTGGAACGCCCGAGCGGGCAGATGATCGAGGCGACCGCCAAGCTTTGCCATCTCCTTCAGCCACAACGCTGATTTTTGTGGCGAGGTTTAGAGCCCCGGCGTCCAGGTCACCCCAAACACCCAGGCCCGACCTTCCTCGCGATAGCCATACTGGCTGCCGTCATAGCTGTACAGTGCACGGCTGTAACCCTTGTCCAGCAGGTTATCGACCTTCAAATCCAGTTTGATCTCGCGGTTCAGCGCCCAACTGCTCCGCAAGCCGATCAAGCCGTAGCCACCCAATGACTGGGTGTTGTCCTTGTCGTCGTAGCTGCTGCTCACCGTCTGCCAACTGGCACCCAGACTCAGTCGATCGAACTGGCGATCCAGATCCCAACTCATCGTGCGCCGTGCGCGACGAGCCAGGGTGTGCCCGGTGTCGCGATCACGCGGGTCGATGATCGCCACGCCAAGGTTGCTCTGCCAGCCGAACAGCTCCTGCTTGAGCGCGGCTTCAAAGCCGTTTATCCGGGCCGAAGCGACGTTTTCCGGGCGTGAGTTGCTGCCGAAGATAATCGCGTCTTCCAGGTCCGTGCGGTAAATCGACGCTTCGAGGCGGCTGCTATCGCTCAACTGGCTGCGCCATTGCAGCTCATAGCTTTTCGAGGTTTCCGGTTTCAGGGCCGGGTTGCTGAAGTCCGGGTAATACAAGTCATTGAAGGTCGGCGCGCGGAAGCCTTCGCTGTAGCTCAACAGCAGGTCGTTGTCCGGGTTCAGCGGCAGGGTAAAGGTGCCGCTCCAGGTGTTCTGGCCGCCGAACTGCTGGTTGTCATCGTGGCGCAGGCCGAGTTCCGTGGAAAAACTGTCGGCTTGGTACCGATGCTGGATGAACGCGGCGCGGTTCCAGCGGCTGTTCTCCTCGAACGCGGTGCTGCTGTTGATCCGGTCTTCGTACCAGTCGCCGCCGAGGATCAGGCTGTTGCGCGCATCAAGGGTCAGGTCGTTCTGCCAGTTCACCGAATCGCGGTAGGTGTTGAACACCGTGCGCTCGTCGCTGAGCTTGTCGAGGGTTTTCTCGCGGTTCTCAGTGTGGCCGAACTCGACGCGGGTTTTCCAGGCGTCGTTGACTCGCGCATCGACGTAGCTGCTGACACTGCTGACATTGAAGTCGCTGTAGGGCTGCTGCTGCACCGACGCGAAGGTGCTTGTGTCGAAGCGGCCGAATGGATTGTCGAACTCGCTTTTGCCACGGTTATCCAGCAGATTGGCGCCGACTTCAATGTCATCGGTCAGCGCATGGCTGAGGCTCAGGCTGATGGACTTGTTGCGGTAGGCGTCGTGATCACTGTCGCTGGGATAGGACTCGTGAGTGCGGTCGAGCCCGGCGGTCTCATCGAGACTGGCGCCAAGATTGAAACGGGTTTTCTCGTCACCGCCGGCAAGCCCCAGACTGCGTTCCCAGGTTTGATGGCTGCCGAAGCCCAGGTGCAGACGCGGTTGCAGACTTTGCTCGGTGCCGCGTCGGGTGAAGATCTGGATCACCCCGCCAATCGCATCGCTGCCGTAAATCACTGAGCGCGAACCACGCAGCACTTCAACACGCTCGATCTGGTCGATGTTCAGGTGCTGCAGGTTACTGTCGCCGGAAGTCGAACTGCCGATGCGCTGGCCGTCGACCAGCACCAGACTCTGCGCCGACTGCGTACCACGAATGTAGATCCCCGGCAGACTGCCGCGCCCGCCGGCCTGCGCCACTTGCACGCCCGGCACCCGTTGCAGCAGGTCGGTGACGCTGCCCGGTTGCAGGCGGTCGATGTCTTCGCGAGTGAACACGGTATTGGCCGCGCTGCTGTCGTTGCGCGCTTCGACCTGGCGGTTGGCGGAGATCAGTGTGTCCGGCAGTTTCAGGGCTTCGTCGCGTTCGAAGGTCTCGGCGAAAGCGCTGGCGGTCGTCAGCAAGAGGAGGGGCAGGGCGAGGCACGAGCGGTTCATCGGTGATCCGTAGGTCTTTCAGGTGTACACAGATTTCGTAGCGGCACAAAACACTGTGGGAGCGGGCTTGACCGCGAAAGCGTCGGCACAATCAACATAGATGCTGGATGTGCCAACCTCTTCGCGGGCAAGCCCGCTCCCACAGGGGCGGTGTGTTAGCGGATTAGCGGTTAAGCAGTTGCAGACGCTCGCGGATCGCGGCCTCGATGCCGGCCTCGTCCAGCCCGCACTCTGCCAGCATTTGCGCAGGCTTCGCGTGCTCGACGTAGATATCCGGCAAGCCCAGGTGCAGGATCGACTTGAGGATGTTTTCCCGCGCCAGGAACTCGCTGACCGCGCCACCGGCGCCGCCCATGATCGCGTTCTCTTCGATCGTCACCAGCAGCTCGTGGCCAGCGGCGATCTCGCGCACCAGTGCCTCATCCAGCGGCTTGACGAAGCGCATGTCGACCACGGTCGCATCCAGCTTCTCGGCGACTTTCAGGGCTTCGGTCAGTTGCACGCCGAACACCAGCAGAGCGACTTTACTGCCCTGACGACGGACGATGCCTTTGCCGATTTCGATCGGCTCGAGATCCTTGTCGATGGTCGCATTCGGGCCGGTGCCGCGCGGGTAACGCACTGCCGCCGGGCCGTTGTACAGGTGGCCGGTGGTGAGCATCTTGCGCAGTTCGTTTTCATCGCTCGGGGTCATGATGACCATGCCCGGGATGCAGCGCAGGTACGACAGGTCGAAGCTGCCGGCGTGAGTCGGGCCGTCTTCTCCCACCAGACCGGCGCGGTCGATGGCGAACAGCACGTCGAGGTTCTGCACCGCGACGTCATGCACCAACTGGTCGTAGCCGCGTTGCAGGAACGTCGAGTAGATCGCCACCACCGGTTTGGCGCCTTCGCAGGCCATGCCGGCGGCGAACGTCACGGCGTGCTGTTCGGCAATGGCCACGTCGAAGTAGCGCAGCGGGAAGCGTTCGCTGAACGCCACCAGGTCCGAGCCTTCCTTCATCGCCGGGGTGATCCCGACCAGACGCGGGTCAGCCGCCGCCATGTCACACAGCCATTCGCCGAACACCGCCGAATACTTCGGCCCGCTGGCCTTTTTCGGCGCAGCGGCCGGAGCATCCAGAGGTTCGAGTTTGGTGATCGCGTGGTAACCGATCGGATCGACTTCCGCCGGGGCGAAGCCTTTGCCTTTCTTGGTGACGATGTGCAGGAACTGCGGGCCTTTCAGATCGCGCATGTTGCGCAGGGTGGCGATCAGGGTCGGCAGGTCGTGGCCGTCGATCGGGCCGATGTAGTTCCAGCCCAGCTCTTCGAACAGGGTGCCGGGAACCAGCATGCCCTTGGCGTATTCTTCGGTGCGACGGGCGATTTCCCAGGCACCGGGCAGGCGTGACAGGACTTTCTTGCTGCCCTCACGCATGCTCGCGTAGGTACGGCTGGAAAGAATCTTCGCCAGATAATTCGACAGCCCGCCAACGTTGCGCGAGATCGACATGTCGTTGTCGTTGAGGATCACCAGCATGTTGGCGTTCACTTCCGGCGCGTGGTTCAGCGCCTCGAAGGCCATGCCGGCGGTCAACGCGCCGTCGCCGATCACCGCGATCGCCTTGCGATCGCTGTTTTGCAGGCGGGCGGCAATCGCCATGCCCAGCGCGGCACTGATCGAGGTGCTGGAGTGGCCGACGCCAAAGGTGTCGTACTCGCTCTCGGCGCGACGCGGGAAGGCAGCGATGCCGTCCTTCTGGCGCAGGGTTTCCATGCGCTGGCGACGACCGGTGAGGATCTTGTGCGGATACGCCTGATGACCCACGTCCCACACCAGCCGGTCATCCGGGGTGTCGAACACGTAATGCAACGCGATGGTCAGCTCGATGACGCCCAGGCCGGCACCGAAATGCCCACCGGTCTGGCCGACCGTGTAGAGCAATTCCAGGCGCAACTCATCGGCCAGGGTTTCCAGCTCGGCTTCGCCTAACCGGCGCAGGCCGTCCGGCGTGTTCGCGCGGTCGAGCAGGGGCGTGGTCGGGCGCTTGCGGGGAATCTCATGAAACGTCGTGGGCATCAGGCGAATCGTTATAGGTATAAAAGATGCGGCAGTTTACCTGATGCATCGCCCCCTGCCCACGCGTTGGTCTTTTTTGGCTGATTCGCCGTCAGTTGCGCCGCTCGACGATATACCGGGCCAGCTCGCGCAAGGGCTCGGCTGCCGCGTCAAACGGTCGCAGGGCGTGCAGGGCCTGATCGCGCAGTTCCAGGGCGTAGGCCTTGGCCGCGTCGAGGCCGAGCAGGGCCGGGTAGGTCGGCTTGTCGCGCGCGATGTCGGCGCCCTGGCGTTTGCCGAGGGTTTCGGTATCGCTCTCGACGTCGAGGATGTCGTCCTGCACCTGGAAGGCCAGACCGATGGCCTGTGCATAAGTCTGCAGGGCCTTGAGTTCATCCGGTTCGGCACGGCCGCTGGCGAGGGCGCCGAGCTTGACGCTGACTTCGATCAACGCCCCGGTTTTGTGCCGATGCATCTGTTCAAGGGCTTGCTGGTCGAGTTTCAGACCGACCGAACCGAGGTCGATGGCCTGACCGCCGACCATGCCCGCCGGGCCTGCCGCGTGCGCCAGCGCCGTGACCTGTTGCAGACGGATGTCGGCGTCGAGGTCGCTCAGGCGCGGGTCGAGCAGGGCGCTGAAGGCCAGGCTCTGCAAGCCGTCACCGGCGAGAATCGCGCAGGCTTCGTCGAATTTCTTGTGGGTGGTGGGCTGGCCGCGACGCAGATCGTCGTCGTCCATCGCCGGCAAGTCGTCGTGCACCAGCGAGTAGGCGTGAATCAATTCAACTGCGCAGGCTGCGCCATTGGCCTGCTCAGCCTTGCCGCCGAGCGCTTCGCACGCCGCATAGGCCAGCAGCGGCCGCACGCGTTTGCCGCCGTTCATCACGCTGTAGCGCATGGCTTCGTAGAGGCGTGCCAATTGCGGCAACGGGGCGTTGAACAGGGTTTCCAGTGCCGCATTGACCCTGGCCTGGCTGGTCGCCGAATACGCCGCAATCATTCTGGCTGTTCCGCGTCGAAGGGTTCCTCGGCGAGTTCGCCATCGCGCTCCAGCAGCACCTGCACTTTCTGCTCGGCCTGGGCCAGCGCTGCCTGGCAGTCACGGGTCAGGCCGATGCCCTGCTCGAAAGCGGTCAGCGAGTCTTCCAGCGACAATTCACCGTTCTCCAGACGCTCGACCAGTGTTTGCAGGTCGGCGAGGGACTGTTCGAAATCCAGTGCAGCTTTTTTGCGGGCCATGGCGGCAGTTTCCGGTTGACGTTAAACCGGCGCGACACTAGCAGATAGGGGGTTTATGGGCAAATGAGGTGCCCCGTCCAAAGCCGCGCACATAACCCTGTGGCGAGGGGATTTATCCCCGTTGGGTTGCGCAGCAACCCTGGAATCAGACAACCGATACTCTCAGGAAAATCGAAGTCGCCGGTTTTACGACTGCTGCGCAGCCGAGCGGGGATAAATCCCCTCGCCACAAAGTTAATGTGAAATGTCGGGGCTGAGGCGTATTCGGCTCATTTTGTGAGCCGAATAACCGCGCTATTCGGCTCACGCTCAACAAAACTGCGTGATTCCCACCGCAAATGCAGATGTATCCGATTGTTAAAAAACTGCCGAATCGCTAATCTTCGCGCCTTCTACGACCCGGCAGTCACGGGTCTTTCAGACGAAACGCAGTTTCCACCGCTGTGAAGTACCGAGGATCGGGTGCAAGGTTTCGTTCAGGCATGGCAGGAGGCATTACATGCGTTCATTTCTTTGGCTGCTGATTGGCCTGGCCTGCGCGCCTGCGCTGCTCGCGGCGCCGAGTGCTGAACTGTCGGAACCGTCCGGTGGCTGGCGTTACCACGGCCTGCTCGATCGCAGTGAAAACCCGCAAGTCGCTTACCCCACGCCGCCGATCGACCGTGGCATTCAGCGCAATCGCACGATGATTCAGGGCCAGCTCAAGGCCATCGGCAATCAGCGCGGGCCGCACACGCTGGCGGTGAACGGCAATCCATTGAATCTGTACACCGACGATGATGGGCGTTTCGCCCGGCCGTATGCGTTCGGCGCCGGCTCCAACAGTGTCGAAGTGCGCAGCGCCGAGGGCCAGTCGCTCAAGCGTGTGCAGTTCTATGAAGCGAACAACCTGCGCACCCCGGCGAAGATCCGCGTGGTACTGGGCTGGGACGATCCCAAGGCCGAACTCGATCTGCACATCATCACGCCGGACGGCCAGCATGCGTTCTTCGCCCACACGGCGCTGACCAACGGCGGCGGGCTCGATCCGGACGGCGTCGATGGCCCCGGCCCGGAAATGTTCACCATGACCGCGCCGCTGCATGGCACTTATCTGGTTTACGTCAACTATTGGGGCAACTTCGGCGACGGCGGCTATAACTTCGAGGAGGCGAGCAATCAGAACGAGGTCATCACCTCGCAGATCACGCTGGTGCTCAACGAAAACACGGTCGACGAAAAACGCGAAACATTCATCGTGCCCCTGCGGGCGATCGGTGATCTGCTGCTGGTCAAGACTTTCAACTATTAAGCATCCCGCACCACGGATGAACTTCGGGTTTTGTGAACATGAGTGATAACGCTGCTTCTCCGGCCGTCCCGACACCTGCCGGCCAACCTTCCCGGCGCTGGCCGGCGCTGCTGATCGGCCTGGCCCTGGTGGCCGGCGTGGCCGGTGGGCTCGGCTGGCTGCTGCACAAACCCAAGTTGCCGCCCGCTGCACTGGCCAGCGACAAACTCGGCCTGAGCCGCCCCGATGCGCTGCTGGAAACCCGCTCCCTGAGCCAGTTGCCCAAGGACCTGCTGACGGTGCCGTTCCTCAAGGCCACGCTCACCGAGGATTTCGTCTTCTATTACGAAACTCACGCTGACCGCCTCGGCCTGATCGGCAGTCTGCGCCGGATCATCTACGAGCATGATCTGAAACTGCAGGACAGCCTGATCGAACAGCTTTTCGATCAACCGGCCGATGTGGCGCTGTGGCGTGGTGCTGATGGCCGGCTCAAGGATTTCCTGCTGGTAATGGATCGTGGCGGGCTGGCAAAACTGCTGGAGCCGCTGGCGAAAGTTGCGCTGGATGACACGCAGCTCAGTCAGATGGGCGAACTCAAGGTCGGTGGCGATACGGTGCCGCTGTACCAACTGACCTACAACGCCAGCAAAGCCCTGCTGTTCGCTTCCCACGGCGACAAACTGGTGGTGGTGTCCAACCCGGCCAAGTACTACGACCCGCAAAGCGGTGCGTCTGAAGAGTCGGGCCACGTCTCGCCACAAGCGCTGGCGGCGCTGCTCAATGGCGAAAAACTGTTCCCTGAAGCGTTCGGTCTGCCGGCGAAAACCCCGGAAACCAAACAGCGTCTGTCGGTCAACGCCAGCGTCCTTGCCATGGGCTATCAGCGCTTTATTCCGAACTTCGCCGGCCTGCGTTTCGACATGGACGACAAGGGCTGGCACAGCTACCTCGCCATGGATGAGCTGGATAACCAGCCGGACTTCGATTTCAAACCGGTGTGGCAAGCCATGCCGCTCGGTGCCAGTGCCTGCGTGACCCTGCCGGTGGCCGCCGAACCGCAGAAACCATTACTGGTGAAACTGGGCGCCGAAGAGGCCGTGGCGCAGACCCTTACCGAGCACGTGGCCGGCGCGGCGGGCCTGTGCTGGTACGCCGATTCGCGGCTGTACACACCTTTGCTGGTGGCGAGCCTGAAGGACGAAGACAGCAGCAAGCTCGATGGCGATCTCGGCAAGTTGTTCGGCTCGATGGTCGGTGCTTTCGAACCCAACGTTGCAGAAAGCGTGTTCCCGGTGGTCGAGAAGCAGGAAGGCCAGAACCACGTCTGGCAGCGTCAGGTCAGCTCGAACTTCGGCCCTTACGCGGCAAAAACTGCCGAAAACCCGGACGCGATCAGCGGCCGCGCCTTCATGAAAGTCAGCCTCGCCCGTCATGGTTCGACGCTGCTGTTTTCCCTCGACGACAAACTGGTCGACAAGGCCCTCGGCACCCTCGACAAGCGCTTCCCGCCGATGGCCGACGTGCTGCCCAAAGACGTGCTGATGCCGATCTACTTCGGCCCGGACGCGATGGCGCAACTGATGCAACAGGAAACCCTCGACAGCCTGCCGCAGGACATGGAGCCGGTGTTCTACAACGCCGCGCAAACCTACCTGATCCCGAAACTGCGCACCCTCGGCGGCTACGGCAAATACGCGCTGACCCTGCCGCAAGGCAGCGAGCCTGACGGCCACTGGCAATGGCTGCCGCTGGAATGGAAAGCGCTGTGACGGCATTGATCCGCAGCCTCGGCCTGCTCGCGCTGTTGTTCAGTGCGGGCGCTCGTGCCATCGAAGCACCGGCGCTCGATCCGGCGCAATCCCAGGTGTTCCGCGCCTGGTTCGTGCGCATCGCTCAGGAGCAACTGAGTCAGGGCCCGAGCCCGCGCTGGTATCAGCAGGACTGCGCCGGGCTGGTGCGTTTCGCCGCCAACGAAGCGCTGAAAGTCCATGACGACAAGTGGCTGCGCAGCAACGGCCTGTCCAATCGCTATCTGCCGCCGGAGCTGTCGCTGAGCGATGAGCAGCGCAAGCTCGCCCAGCAATGGCAGCAGGGCGGCGGCAAGGTCGGGCCGTACGTCAACGCGATCAAACTGATTCAGTTCAACAGCCATCTGGTCAGCCGCGACGTGTCTCAGGCGCGCCCCGGCGACCTGATGTTTTTCGATCAGGGCGACGACCAGCACCTGATGATCTGGATGGGCCGCTACATCGCCTATCACACCGGCACGACCACCCCCACTGACAACGGCATGCGTTCGGCAAGCCTGCAGCAACTCATGACATGGAAGGACACCCGATGGATACCCGACGCAGCCAACCCCAACTTCATCGGCGTCTATCGACTGAACTTTCTCTCCCAATGACCGGTGCCCGCATGTTGCGACTCTGCGCTCGAATTCCTCTGCTGCTGGCGCTGTTGCTGCCACTGGCGACTGTCAACGCTGAAGATTCGGTGGAGCCGAGCGGCTACACGCCGGTCTCCGGTGAAAGCTTCTTCCTGCTCGCCGACAGCAGTTTCGCGGCGGACGAACAGGCGATGGTGCGCCTCGAAGCACCGGGCCGCGACTACCGTCGCTTTCGCATGGAACCCTATGGCGGTGCCGACATCCGCGTGTACCGCATCGACAAGCCGCTGGATTTCCTCAAGCGCCAGAAGAACCTGCACCGTGTGGTCAGCGACGGCCAGTTCAAGGGCGAAGGCCTGTCTAACACCCTCGCGTACCTGTGGGACAACTGGTACCGCAAATCCCGTCGGGTGATGCAGCGCGCGTTCTCCTACGAGTCGCGCAAGCAAGTCACCGAGGAAGTGCCGGAACTGAAGATGGGCAACGCCATGGTCGCGCCGACGCCGTACGACGCGCAGCCGCAATTCGCCTTGATTCCGGGTTTGCCGGTGGTCAGCCAGTTCCGCTATCCGCTGTGGCAGGCCAAACCGATCCAGCCGCCGGCCGGGGTCAATCTGGCCGGTTCTTCCAGCGACTTCGTCAGCGTCGCACCGGGTAACGTCTACATCCCGTTGGGCCAGTTGAAGCCGGGCCTGTATCTGGTTGAAGCGCTGATCGGCAAGTACCGCGCGACCACCATGGTCTTCGTCTCCAACACCGTGGCGGTGAGCAAGATTGCCGGTGATGAATTGCTGGTCTGGGCCGCGCGTAAACACGAAGGCAGTTCGGTGCCGAAGGTCAACGTGCTGTGGACCGACGGCCTCGGTGTGATGAGCAGCGGCGCCACCGATGCCGATGGTTTGCTGCGCCTGAAACACGTCAGCCCCGAGCGTTCGTTCGTCATCGGCGAAGACGAAGAGGGCGGGGTGTTCGTCTCCGAGAACTTCTATTACGACAGCGAAATCTACGACACCAAACTCTATGCCTTCACCGACCGGCCGCTGTATCGCCCGGGAGACTGGGTGTCGCTGAAAATCGTTGGTCGCGAGTTCAAGAATGCGCGGGATTCGGTGTTGCCTGGCGCGGCGGATGTCACCGTCAGCGTGCTCGACGCTACTGGCACCGAGCTGCAGCACCTCGACCTGAAACTCGATTCCAAGGCCGGCACTCAGGGCCGTTTCCAACTGCCGGACAACGCCGTGGCCGGTGGTTACGAGATCCGTTTCAACTATAAGGATCAGGCTTACAGCAGTGCTTTCCGTGTCGCCGAGTACATCAAGCCGCACTTCGAGATTTCGCTGAACCTGGACAAACAGGATTACCGCACCGGCGAGCCGGTCAAAGGCAGCCTGGTGCTGCTCTACCCGGACGGCAAACCGGTGGCCAACGCCAAACTGACCCTGAGCCTGCGTGCCCAGCAATTGTCGATGGTCGACAACGAGCTGCAATACCTCGGGCAATTCCCGGTGGAACTGACCAGCACTGAACTGACCACCGACAGCAAGGGCAATGCGACCCTCGACTTGCCGGCCGCCGACAAACCGAGCCGCTACATGCTGACCGTATTCGCCAGCGATGGTGCGGCGTATCGGGTCAAGACCACCAAGGAAATCCTCATTGATCGTGGCGCCGCGAGCTTCCGTTTGAACGCGCCGCAACGTTTCAGCGCGGTTAACGACAAAGTCGCGTTCAGCTACGCCAACGAGGGCGGCAGCGAGCAGAGCAAAGCAGTGACCCCGAGCAGTTACGGCTGGGTGCGTCTGGAAGACCAGAGCACCGGTGAAGGCAAACTCGCAGCGACTGACAAGGGTTTCAGCATCACCTTCGAACGTCCGGGCACTTACAACCTGACGCTGAAAGATCAGCACGGTCGCGTCCTCGGCGCCACCGGCCATTCGGTCACGGGTGAGGGCGTCAAAGCGGTGCCGGGCACTGTGGAAATCGTCCTCGACAAGCCTGAGTACAAGGCCGGCGATGAAGCGCTGGCGCTGATCACCTTCCCGGAGCCGGTCAGCGATGCCCTGCTGTCGCTGGAGCGCGACAAGGTCGAAGCCACCGCGCTGCTGGCCAAGGGCGGCGACTGGCTGCAACTGGAAAAACTCAGTGACACCCAATACCGCGCACGCATTCCGGTGAAGGACAACTTCGCGCCGAACCTGACCTTCTCGGTGCTGTACACCAAGGGCGGTCAGTACAGCTTCCAGAACGCCGGGATCAAGGTGGTCGCGCCGCAAATCGACGTGGCAATCAGCACCGACAAAGCGGTGTACCTGCCGGGCGAAACCGTCACGGTTGACCTGACCACCCAGTTCGCCGGCAAAGCGGTGCCGGCGCACCTGACCGTCAGCGTGGTCGATGAAATGGTCTATGCGCTGCAACCGGAAGTCGCACCGACCATTGACCAGTTCTTCTATCACCCGCGTCGCAACAACGTGCGCACCAGCGCCAGCCTGTCGTTCATCAGTTACGACGTCGCGTTGCCGGGCAGCCCTGGCGCACCGGGCAAGGCCAACCGCAGTGAACGCGGAGTGAAAGTGCTGGAGCGTCCGCGTCGTGAAGACGTCGACACCGCCGCCTGGCAGCCAGAGTTGTTGACCGGTGCTGACGGCAAAACCCGTTTCACCTTCAAGATGCCGGACTCACTGACTCGCTGGCGCATCACCGCGCGGGCCATTGCCGATGACGGTCAGGTCGGGCAGAAGAAGCAGTTCGTCCGTTCGGAAAAACCGCTGTACCTGAAGTGGAGCGGGCCGAGCACATTCCGCAAGGGCGATCAGCCGCAACTCGGCGTGTTCGCCTTCAGTCAGGCCGAGAAACCGGTCAAGGCTGAGCTGGTCACCCATTACGCCGGCGCCGAACAACGCCTGCCGGTAACTCTGAACAACGGCATCAACTACCTGCCGCTGCCGGCGTTCGCCCTGGCCTCCGGTGAGTGGACGGCGGAGCTGGTGCAGGACGGCAAAACCGCTGACGCTTTGGCCGTGCGCCTGATTGCGAGCGGTGACGGCTGGCAAGTGACGCAGACGCAGAGCCTTGATGTCGCCAGTGGCGACACTGCGCTGAGCCTGCCGGCGGACGCCACCGATATTCGCCTGCGTCTGGATGACAGTCCGCAAGCGCTGTTCCGTTCGGCCCTCGATGATCTGCTGAGCTATCCGTACGGCGGCGTCGAGCAGACTGCCAGTCGTTTGCTGCCGCTGAGCATCGCGTATCCATCGCTGGCGTCGAGCCCGCAGATCCGTGATCGCCTGCGTCTGATCATGCAGAACAGTCGTCTGCGTCTGGTACAAATGGCCGGGCCGTCCGCGAGCTTCACCTGGTGGGGTTATGACGGCGAGCCGGATGCGTTCCTTACTGCCTATGCCTACTACGCCGACTGGAACGCCAGTCAGGTGCTGGAGCTGACCCTGCCGCCGGAACACTGGCAGCGCGTGCTGGAGGTGTACGCCAAGCAAGCGCCGAACACGCCGTTGCTGCAACGGGCGCTGATTCTGTCGTTTGCCAAGCAGATGCATTTGCCGGTGAACACCTTGCTCAGCGGTCTGATGGAGGATCTGGCCAAGGCCGGTGAGGGCAACGCCGAAACCCTGATGGGCGATGGCGAAGACAGCCTGGTGATGAGCGATCCGGACTCGGCGCTCGGTCTGGCGGCGGCGCGGGTGTTGACCGCGTCGCTGGCGACCCAGGCGAAAGTGACGCTGCCGGAGGCGTTCAATCGTCAGGTCGGCGCGGCGCAACAGCGTCTGGCGGTCAGTTCGCAGCCGTTTGCCGAAGCGCTGAACCTGTCGCTGCAGCCGTTCGATCAGGCGCGGGCGACGGCGTTGCTGCAACGTCTGCTACCACAACAATCGACCCTCGAACGCGCCCTGGCGCTGAGCTGGTTGCAACGCAGCATCACCCAGGCCTCGCCGACCATCGCACTGATGCCGGGTGAAGGCTGGAAGAAAAACTACGGCGCAACCGGTGAGATGTTCTGGACGTGGCAGGGTGTGACACCGGTGCCGAGCGTGTTGACGGTGTCCGGTACGCAAGAGCGTCCGCTGCGCGCGGCGCTGAGTTTCCAGACCCGGCAACCGGCCGTCGATCCAATGGCCGTGACCATCACCCGGCGCCTGTCGCGACTGGTGCCGGGCGACGAAGCGTTCACCTTCAAGCTGGAGCCGGTCGGCAGCAAACCGCTGTCCAGCGACAGCCTGTACCTGGACGAAGTGATCCTCACCAGCAAGGCGCCGAAACCGCTGCGCTACGGCATGCTTGAAGTGCCGCTGCCACCCGGCGCCGATGTCGAGCGCACGACGTGGGGCATCAAGTTGCAGGGCAAGGACGGCACCGAGCCGACCGCGCTGGAGAAGGCGCGCTTCGAGCCGGGGCAACTGGCCTACGCGGTGCCGGTCGATGCGCTGAGCGGCGAGTTGCGTTTGCGCCATCTGGTGCGTTTCTCGCAGAAGGGCCAGTTCAACCTGCCGCCGGTGCGTTTCACTCAGGTCTACGCGCCGCAGCATCAGGCCCAGGAAGCGAAAGCCGCCCTCGGTCAGGTCACGGTCAACTGACATGAACCGGCCGCTGCTGTGGCTGCTGATGTGTGTGATACCTGCGCTGGCGACGGCGCAGGAGGAACCGCTGCGGCTGGCGTACAAGGGCGAGTTGTTGTCGTTGAATCACACGCAACTGATCGCCCGCGATCCCTTGCCGGCGACGCTGGATACGCCGCTGGGCAGTCTGTGGAAATTGTTCGTCTATGCGTGGCTGGTGGATACCGGTGCGCGCGAGCCCGCATATGAATGTCGCGGGCAGTCGAAGGAAGAGGTTTATTGCTGCTCGGCGGGCGGCAAGATCGAACGTGATCAGGCGTTGGTGAAATCCTGCGGGATGTACTTTGAGCCGGCGCGGCTGGGCATCGCTTCTGCCGATTGGCGCACGTATTGGCAGGCGCGGCAGGCGCCGTCGTGGTTGCTCGACTTACCGTCGGTGCAACCGGCTACGCGGGTTTCCGTGGCTGAGTTGCTGAAGGTGTTGGCGGTGCTGCCGGCGCAGGATCAGATGCGCCGCGTATTACTCGACGTGGTACTGAACGCGGCGGACGGCAATGTCGTCGGTGAGCTGGGCGGGCGCTTGCGGGTGAAGACCTGGAGCTGGCTCGGCGATCAGGACCCGCAGTCGCGCCAGGGTGGTTTCGCCGGTTGGACGGCGGACGGTGCGCCGGTCTGGGCTGGCGGGCGCGGCACCAGTCAGATGGTTCTGCGGCAGTACGGTCAGGCATTGTCGACGGTGTTGCCAGCGGCATGGCCGGCGGAGGCCGGGCGTTGTGTCGAAGTCGGTCTGTTCTCGCGTTATCCGCTGGCGCGGGTCCTGGCGGGCGAGCGGGTGGTGACGTCCGGCCCGTTGCAAGGCGACTACCGCGTCGAATTCGCCAATGGCAATGCGCTGGATATCCACAGCGCCGGTGAACTGTTTCTGCTCAACGACAAACTGGTCGCCCGGCTCGATCGCGAAGAATACGTCGCCCGCGTCCTTGAGCGCGAAGCCAAACCGGAACCTGCAGAAGCGGCCAAGGCGCTGGCCGTGGCGATCCGTACCTATCTGCTGCAAAACGCCACGCGCAACGGCGATTGCCTGAGCATCGACGACAGCAGTAATCGCCAGCGCGTCGCCCCGCGCCCAGCTTCGGCCGAGTCACGCAACATCGCGGCGTGGACGGCGGATCTGGTACTGGCCGGCAGCACCGTCACCTATCACTCCGATCAACCCGGCCCGGACAAGCTCGCCTGGCAACAAGCCGTCGAACAAGCCAACGCCGGTCAGCGCTACGACGCCATTTTGCTGCACGCCTATCCACGCGCCAGCCTCAGCCGGTGGGACAACCCGGTCGCTTCCTGTGAAGCACTGCCCGCCGCGCAAGACTGGCTGCAAAAGCAGCGTCGCGGCTGGCGTCCGACGCTGGAAAGCGAAACCGGCTACAACGAAGTCAGCACCTTCGCGGTGTGCAAACTGGCGTTTGGCCGCCCGTTTGTCGATCGCGAGCGCCAGCGCATTTACGTGCGCGGCGTGCTGACGTTGCAGGATCGCCTCGACCTGACGCACGAATACCTGCACCTGGCCTTTGAAGCACATCCCAATGGCCAGGATGAAACCTACATCGAAGGGCTCGCCCGTCACCTCTTGCTGGAATAGACCATGACACTCCGTTATCCACAGGTCTTGCTGTTGCTCTGCACGTTGACCGCGTTATCACCGGTGATGGCTGCCGACGGCGTCAAACTCGACACCCCGATCGGTGGCTGGCGCAGTGGCGCCCCCGAAGGCGAGGGCGAAAGCTTCCGTCAAACCGTCAACTACCCGGCCTCGTCGGTCAACACCCCGCTCGGCCAGGCCAACACCGCCCGCATCAGCGGCCAGATCAAGGCCACGCCGAAGAACAACGAACCCGGTCGCCTGATCGTCAACGGCGTCAGCATGCCGCTGAAAATCGGCGACAGCGGCCGCTTCGACCGCCCGTTTTCCTTCCCCAACGGCAGCAACAGCGTCGAAGTGCGCAGCCCCGACGGCCAGCAACGCCAGCGCACCCAGTTCCTCAACACCAGCGGCGGCGCCACCCCGGCGAAACTGCGCGTACTGCTGGCGTGGGACAGCGACGGCACCGACCTCGACCTGCACCTCGTCACCCCGGATGGCGCGCACATCTGGTACGGCGACCGCAGCGCCGCCAACGGCGCCGCGCTCGACGTCGACGTCACCACCGGCTACGGCCCGGAAATCTTCGCCATGCCGGCGCCGATCAAGGGCCAGTATCTGGTGTATGTGAATTATTTCGGCGGTGGCTATCGCGGGGATGATGAGGGTGGAGAAGAGGCGGCGCAGGCGTTGACCACGGCGCAGGTGACGGTGATTACCGAGGAAGGCACGCCGAGCGAGAAGATGGAGACGTTTGTGGTGCCGATGCGGGCGGTGGGGGAGTTGACGTTGGTGAAGTCGTTCAGTTATCCGTGAATTTACTCTTGACGGTGTGAGGCCAGGCGCCGCCAGGGGCGGGCAGCGCCTGCCTCGGGTTCACACTTTGAAACGACCAACCAGACCTTCCAGTTCATGCCCCAGCCGCGCCAGTTCAATACTCGACGACGCGGTTTCTTCACAGGTACTTGCCGTCTGATCTGAAATGTCGCGAACGTTGATCACGCTGCGATTGATTTCCTCGGCTACGGCACTTTGCTGATCCGCTGCGGTGGCGATCTGCTGATTCATGGACTGGATAATGGATACCTTGGCGGTGATGTTTTCCAAGGCGTGGACGGCGCGATGGGTAAAGTCCACGCTGCTTTCGCTCAGGAGCAGGCATGCTGTCCATGCCTGACGCGACGGCATGAGTGCCGCTTTGCACACCGGCGACCAGGCTTTCAATTTCTTCAGTGGAGCGCTGGGTGCGCAAGGCCAGATTACGCACCTCATCGGCAACCACTGCAAAACCGCGACCCGCCTCTCCTGCGCGAGCCGCTTCAATGGCGGCATTCAGCGCCAGCAAGTTGGTTTGCTGGGCTACGGCCTTGATCACATCCAGCACACCGCCAATTTTGTCGCTTTGTTCCTGTAGGTGGCGTACAGCCTCTGCCGAGCGGTTGAGTTCCTCCGCCAGACGCTTGATCTGAGCGATGGCGTCACCGACGATCTGCTCCCCCTCGCAGGCTTGCTGATCTGCGACAGTTGCGGCAGCCGACGCTTCTTCGGCATTGCGTGCAACGTTTTGCACAGTGGCGGTCATTTCGTTCATTGCAGTGGCAACGTGATCAGTCTCGACTTTCTGATTGTTCACACCTGTATTCGTTTGCTCGGTAATGGCCGATAGCTGTTCGGCAGCGCTTGCTACCTGGATGACACCGCTGCGAATACCATCGATCAGTTCGTGCAGGTTCAGCGTCATCCGGTGTAGACCCGATTGCAACAGGCCCAACTCATCACGCCGATCAACCTGAACCTGCTGGCTTAAATCACCTTCGGCAATACGATTGACCGCCTCAAGTGTGCCTCGTAGCGGGGTGACGATCTGTCGAGTAATAACCCATGCCGCCAGTGTGCCGAGCAGCAAAGCCAGGGCGGCTACAAGGCTCAGCAGGGTTTTGGCGGATTCGGCATCGGTAGCGCGCTTGGCGTTTTGCGAATCAATGAGTTTTTGCGTGGTGTCGAGCAACTGATCGCCCAACTGCGCCATTCGTTTGAACATGGGTGCCTGATCAATTTTGGGCCTGAGCAGTTCATGCAGCAGTTGTCCATATTCCGTCGCTGCACTGATCTGTTGCTGAATCAGCTCTTGATCTACCGCAATGATGAATTCTCCTTTGACACTGGTCAGGTGGGCCAACAGGCTATCCAGCGTTTGCTGCAAGGGTTGATAGGCATCCGGTTGAGGATTGCTACCTATGCGTAAACGAATGATTCGCAAGTCTTTCGTGTAATTACTGACTTGAGCAATCTTCTCAATCTTGATACCGCGCTCGGTCAGTGCGTTAACCGCATACCAGCCAGAGGCTGCGATTAACAAAGTAAGTCCTAATACCACTCCAAACCCCAGACTAAGTTTAGCGCTGACACGGATATCGCTGATCCAGCCGAACATAAGGACTCCAGGTAGTAATGGGTTTAGATTGATCTTGGTGCTCTGATGTCGACCATGAGTCGTTAATCTTTAACCTTGCGGCTGCTATTAATTGGGGGGGGCGAGTAATTTTCAGTCTGTTGCTCAGAAAAGTATTCGGCGTCGCTGCTATATGATGCCGGGTAACTGAAAGGTTACAGCTTAAAGCCCGCCTGAGTTGTGAGCGCTCTTTGGCGGTTGGCCAAAGGCATCAAATGCAGATAAAACAACATGACTCATTCTTTAGTCGAATAGGCAGAGTTGTCGTGATCTGGGTAGCCCGTATCCACGGACTTTCCTGCGAAATCAGTTGCTGTATGGACTGCAAAGCTTAGATGTGAACCAGCTGCTTCAGGTAAAAAAACAGTTGGTCCTGACAGGCTCTGTACTGGCTTTCGAGCTTTTCCACTTCCCACATTCGAGCTAGCCACACATCATCACATGCTGCGTTTACTTGATTGGTTGTAGTTTTCCAAGCGATGCGCGCACTCTCTATCGCGTGGAGTAATTGCAGTAGCTTCTCATCTATCGGTATCGTACCCAACGGGTATTGGCTCAAAGACATTCTGGTTCCAAAACTAACTGGTGGTCGGATTGGATTTTGTGGGGGGTACTATAATCGCTGTTGTCAGTGGGCCAGTATTCGACTAATAGCCAAGAGGCTTTATAAATTAGATTTTTTAGTTTCAGTTATTCATAAGTCTTATTTTTGTTGTCGGGCAATCTGGATGGGCGGTGACTTTTTAAAAGTTGCCCGCGATGGAAAGTTGCCTGATTCGTTTCAGCGCGGTCAGCCAGGTACCAAACCTGTGCTGGTTGTACTTCGCGTTAATTTATCCATGCGCCAGATCGGGGAGCACACCAGCAGACTCTGATCGTCAGAAGCCTCTGACCTAGTTTTTCTGCGGGCATTAAAAAGCCGGCTTGTGGCCGGCTTCTCGGGGACTGGCTTGGCTTATTTTTGGTAAACCGCGCCAGCCTTCAAAACGTACACCCGGATCTGCGTCCGGCTGTGGGACTTGGTCAGACGTTGGTCTGCCGCGTCAGGCGTCATCTGGGCCGCGGGAGCGGGTCGATGCGCAAATGTGGGGCGCAGGATACTGAGTTTTGCTTGGGATTCCCAGCCTGAAGTGCGGGTTAGAGCGACCGCAGTCGAACAAATTCGAGATTTGTACCGATTATCAGGGCCTCATCGCGAGCAGGCTCACTCCTACAGTGGGCTTTGCAGGCCGTGAGATCAGAGAAACGGCACCACCGGCCGGCGTTTGCTCAGGGTCGACCACCAGAACACCCAGCCCAGTATGTGAATCCGTTGCTCTTCGATCTGTGCGGGGTGGAAGACTTCGTCCGGGTATTCGGCGCTGTTGTGGCTGCGCAGGCGCAGGCCGTTGCCGGGCATGCGGTGCAGGTATTTGATGCGCAGCATGCCGTCGTGTTCGATGGCGTAGATCTCGCCGTCAACCACTTGGGTCAGACCGCGGTCGATGGCGACGACGGAGCCGTCTTCGATGCGGTCGGCCATGCTGTTGCCGATCATGTGCGCGCAGATGGCGTCCGCGTGACGGATGTCCAGGTTGTCGAGGTGTGCACGCAGCAGGCGGATGGTCTGGTCCGGGTCCTGGATTACGTGGGTTTTGCCGGAACCGTTGGTGAGCGGGGTTTCCTTGAAGAAGGTCAGGTCGATGTCATTGGGGTCGACGACCGTGTAGACGCCGCGGATGGCGTGGGCATCGAAGGTGTCGCCGTTGCTGGCGGGCGGCGTCAGGCCAGGCGACTCCTTGGGGCCTTCGCCGGTTTTCAGCCATTCGCTGTTGACGGACAGCAGGCGTGAGACTTCTTCCATGCGATACGCCGGGACGCCCCGGGTGTACCAGTTGTGGACATTTTGGGCTTCCGTGCCCCAGAACTTTGCGAATCCCGTGGTGGTGATGTTCGCTGCTTCCAGGAGTGCCTTGAATCGTGGACCGCTAGTGTTCTTTCTCATAAACACGGAGTCTACGGCCGTGCCAGAGCGGTTTGAATAAACCGGTCGTTCAAAAACGGGCTGAATTTTGCGACGGGATGTAAGACGTTAATGTGGGAAATTAAACAAGTTAAAACCGTGCTGCTCGGGATTTAAACGAAACGTTTAAGTGGATACTTTTCGCTTACAAAAAACCCCGGATCAACCGGGGTTTTCGTCAAGCATCACGCAGGGTGCAGGTGCTTAGCCTTTGTAGGCAGCAACCGACTTGGTGATCGCGTCGCGAGCGGCGTCAGCGCCAGCCCAGCCTTCGATCTTGACCCATTTGCCTTTTTCGAGATCTTTGTAGTTCGCGAAGAAGTGCTCGATCTGCTGGATCAGCAGTGGCGGCAGGTCGGTGTATTCCTTCACATCGACGTACAGCTGGGACAGCTTGTCGTGTGGGACTGCGATGACTTTGGCATCGCCGCCGCCGTCGTCGGTCATGTTCAGGACGCCGACTGGACGCGCGCGGATCACCGAGCCTGGTGCAACCGGGTAAGGGGTCACAACCAGCACGTCGAGGGGGTCACCGTCGTCAGCCAGGGTGTTCGGGATGAAACCGTAGTTGGCCGGGTAGAACATTGGGGTGGCCATGAAACGGTCAACGAACAGGCAATCGCTGTCTTTGTCGATTTCGTATTTGATCGGCGCGTGGTTGGCCGGGATCTCGATCGCGACGTAGATGTCGTTTGGCAGGTCTTTGCCAGCCGGAATCTTGCTGTAGCTCATTGGGCGTTGCCCCCGTAGTTGACCAAAAACACTTGGCCGGATTGACCAAAAAGTGGCGGCGATTATAGGCATATTCTGCCGGCGACGCCATGTACCGAAAGTCGTGCAGACCTTAGTCGTGCGCCTGATAGACCGGGTCTGTGGCCTGAAGTTGCCGCAACCGGCTCAACGGATCCTGCCGGTAGAAAAGCTTCAGTTGCAAGTAGACCTGTGGATAAGCCTCATGAAGCAGATCCGGGGCACTGAAGAAGTATTCGCTGGTGACCGCGAAGAACTCGGCGGGGTTTTCGGCGGCGTACGGGTCGATGGCGGTTTCGGTGTCAGGATCGTGGTCGAGCTGGCGGTTGAGATCGTCGTAGGCGTGTTGCATGACCTCGGCCCAATCGCTGACGCGCATGTCGGCGTGCAGCGGCGGCAGGCCGTTGGCGTCGCCATTGAGCATGTCGAGCTTGTGCGCCAGTTCATGGATCACCAGGTTGTAACCTTCCCAGCCACCACTGGCCATCACCCCGGGCCAGGCCAGGATGATCGGCCCCTGTTGCCAGGCTTCGCCGCTGTGTTCGCCATCCCACTCATGCTCGACGCCGCTGGCATCGCGATGACGTTGCGGGCTGAGGAAGTCGTCGGGATACAGAACGATCTCGTGAAATCCCTGATACCAGTTCAAGTCACCGAGATGCAGCAGCGGCAATTGTGCCTGGGCGGCGAGCAGCAGGCGTTGTTCCTGATGCAATTCGACGCCGGGCAGGGCGCTCAGGTGTTTGTCTTCGAGGAATAACACGCAGGCTTCACGCAGCCACTGATCTTCGGCGGCGCTGATACCGTCCAGAAAACTCAGATGCTGGCGCACCCGTTGCCATAGCTCGTCGGCAATCGGGTGCCTGGCCAGAATGCGCCGGCGTCGCCAGGCGCTCAGTGACCACATGGCTCAGCGGATTTCGGCTTTGGCACCGCCGAAACGGCTGCGTACGACACCGATGATCATCGGTATCAGCGACAGCAGGATGATGCCCACGACCAGCAGCGACAGGTTCTTCTTGATGAACGGTACGTTGCCGAAGAAGTAACCCAGGGTCACCAGACCGCCCACCCAGAGGATGGTGCCGAATACGCTGAAGCCGAAGAAACGCGGGTAGGGCATTTTCCCCACGCCGGCGACGAACGGCGCGAACGTGCGGATGATCGGCAGGAAACGCGCCAGGGTCACGGTCTTGCCGCCGTGCTTGTCATAGAAGTCGTGGGTTTGCTTCAAGTAGTCGCGGCGGAAGATTTTCGAGTTCGGGTTGCTGAACAGCTTCTCGCCGGCCGTTCGTCCAATCACGTAGTTGGTGCTGTCGCCCAGAATCGCCGCCAGCATCAGCAGGCCGCCCAGCAGGACCGGATCCATGCCACCGCCCGCCGCCACGGCACCGGCGATGAACAACAGCGAGTCGCCCGGCAGGAACGGCGTGACCACCAGACCGGTTTCACAGAAGATCACGGCAAACAGAATCGCGTAGATCCACGGCCCGTAGTTGGTCACCAGCAAATCGAGGTAGACGTCGAGATGCAGGATAAGGTCGAGCGGGTTGAAATCCATGGGGCACCTGTGGTGATGGCCCGACTCTGCAGGCCTGTGCGGATGATTTAGGTGTAAGCCTACAGCGGGGTGTAGTTTTTCTTACAAGCCGGAAAGCTCGGGATTATACGGTCTGAGAGGTGAAAAGCGCGTTGGTTTTGTAGCGGGGGATGTCGGGGTGTGAACAATTGTCAGGCAGGCATTGATTGTGGCGAGGGAGCTTGCGCCCGCTGGGGGAGCAGCACTCCCAGGCTTTGATTTGCCCGACACGTTGAGTTGACTGAGACAGGGCTGCTTGGCAGCCCGGAGGGAGCAGGCTCCCTCGCCACAACATGCCTTCGATCAACGTGAGCGTCTGAGCCCTAGAGCTCGTCGCTGATCGGCAACACGTAGTTCTTGAACTCGGTGTCTTCCTTGAACCCGATGGATTCGTAGGTTTTCTGCGCCACTTCGTTGTTGCTGCTGGTGGAGACACGCATGCGCACGGCCTGGGTTTCCTTGGCCATTTTCTTTGCGGTGCGGATCAGGTTGTCGGCCACTAGCTGGCGGCGGGCATCTTCGGCGACATAGATGTCGTTAAGGATCCACACGCGCTTGAGCGACAGCGAAGAGAAACTCGGATAGAGCTGGCAGAAGCCCATCAGCTTCTTGTCATCATCGTCGGCCAGGGCCAGGTAAATCACCGACTCCTTGCGGCGCAGACGCTTTTCGAGGAACGCCCGGGAGGAATCCGGGTAAGGCAGGGAACCGTAGAACTCGCGATATTTGACGAACAACGGGGTCAACAAATCCAGATGTTCGAGGGTCGCTTGAATAATCCGCATGATAGGTCTCGTCTTCAAGTGGCTGTCTTCAACTGCTCTGACGGCGATGGGAAACCCTGCGGCCGTGCAGCGATCCTGCCTGAAAGCAGCGCAGAAAGGCAATGCGGAAACGGTTCAGGTTATGGGCGGGCTCAGTAGGAAATTTCCCTTCATGTCCGCACCTGTGTCCGACTCCAGCGTCTGCACCTGTGCTTCGTCCTTCAGGTTCACGCCCGACAGTTGTCGCCGACAGGCCTCGCGCATCAGATACAGCAAGCGATGCGCCGCCATGCCGTAACTCAAGCCTTCCAGCCGTACGTTGGAAATGCAGTTACGGTAGGCATCGGTCAGCCCGACCTTTGGATTGTAGGTGAAATATAACCCCAGGCTGTCCGGTGAACTGAGGCCGGGACGCTCTCCGATCAGCATCACGACCATTTTTGCCCCGAGCAACTGGCCGATTTCATCACCAACGGCAACCCGACCCTGTTCCACCAGCACTACGGGGGCTGCCGACCAGCCGTCGGCGCTCATCTGCTGCTCCAGTCGGGTCAGAAACGGCAGGGTATGCCGATGTACCGCCAGCGCCGACAGACCGTCCGCCACCACAATCACCAGATCGACGCCGCCCGGATGCGCTTGCGCATGGTCACGCAGGCGTTGCGCCGAGTCTTCGCTGAGCTTGCGCCCCAGATCCGGGCGTTGCAGGTAGCTGTTGCGATCCGTTGCCGCGCTATGCAGCAACAGGCTCTCGCGCCCGCGTTCGCTCAGTTGCGCGCTCAGCCCGGCATGATCGAACGGCAGATGCACCGCATCCCGCGCCTGGGCGTGGGCGAACTGGAAATCCAGTTGGGCGCTGGTCGGCAGGCTGGTGCCGGTGCGGCCGAGGGCGATACGCGCCGGGGTCAGGCGGCGCAGTTCCAGCCAGGGGTTTTGCGGGTCGACAGGCGGTTTTTCCATAACACTCATCCCAGTTGCGCCAGCGCCTGGCGGAAGGCCGGCGGCAGGTTGTTGCCAAAGCGGACCTTGCCGTCCGCCTGGGTGAAGATGCCCATGTTCGCCAGCCATTGCTCGAACTCCGGCGCCGGTTTCAGGCCCAGGGTCTGGCGCGCGTAGAGCGCGTCGTGGAACGAGGTGGTCTGGTAGTTGAGCATGATGTCGTCGGAGCCGGGGATGCCCATGATGAAGTTGATCCCGGCTACACCGAGCAACGTCAGCAGGGTGTCCATGTCATCCTGGTCGGCTTCGGCATGGTTGGTGTAGCAGATGTCGCAGCCCATCGGCACGCCGAGCAACTTGCCGCAGAAGTGGTCTTCGAGGCCGGCGCGGATGATTTGTTTGCCGTTGTAGAGGTATTCCGGGCCGATGAAGCCGACCACGGTGTTCACCAGAAACGGCTTGAAATGCCGCGCCACGGCGTAGGCCCGGGTTTCGCAGGTCTGCTGATCGACACCGTGATGGGCGTTGGCCGACAGCGCGCTGCCCTGACCGGTCTCGAAATACATCAGGTTTTGCCCGAGAGTGCCGCGATTGAGGCTCAGCCCCGCGTCATAACCTTCCTGCAAGACGTTGAGGTTGATGCCGAAACTGGCATTGGCCGCTTCGGTGCCGGCGATTGACTGGAACACCAGATCCAGCGGCACGCCACGGTTGATCGCCTCGATCGAGGTGGTGACGTGGGTCAGCACGCAAGCCTGGGTCGGGATGTCGTAGCGCTGGATGATCGCGTCGAGCATTTCCAGCATCGCGCAGATCGAGGCGATGCTGTCGGTGGCCGGGTTGATGCCGATCATCGCGTCGCCGTTGCCGTACAGCAGGCCGTCGAGAATGCTCGCGGCGATGCCGGATGGCTCGTCGGTCGGATGGTTGGGTTGCAGGCGGGTCGACAGGCGCCCGCGCAGGCCAAGGGTGCCGCGAAATCGGGTGACCACGCGGATCTTCTGCGCCACCAGCACCAGATCCTGCACGCGCATGATCTTCGACACGGCGGCGACCATTTCCGGGGTCAGGCCGGGGGCAAGACTGCGCAGGCTGGTTTCGTCGGCGGCATCGCTGAGCAGCCAGTCGCGAAAAGCGCCGACGGTGAGGTGGCTGACCACCGCGAAGGCTTGTTTGTCGTGGGTGTCGATGATCAGCCGAGTGACTTCATCGGACTCGTAGGGGATCAGTGCTTCCTGCAGGAAATGCGTCAGCGGGATGTCGGCCAGCGCCATTTGCGCAGCCACGCGTTCGCCGTCATTGAGCGCGGCGACGCCGGCCAGGAAGTCTCCGGAACGCGCCGGGCTGGCCTTGGCCATGACGTCCTTGAGGCTGTCGAAGCGATAGGTCTGGGCGCCGACGGAATGGGCAAATGCGGCCATGGTGCGGTGTCCTCCAGTAATTACTGCAATCTGCTTTTGTGTAGGCCTTCGCCTGTTCGCGATGCAGGCAACTCGGTGCAACAGTCATACCGCGCTGATGCCATCGCGAGCAGGCGAAGGCCTGCAGGTATTGTGTGCACTTCTATAAAGCGGGCACCGGGCGACGAGCCCGGTGCCGGTGCAACTAGATACCTTCGAGCATAGCGTCTGCCGGGGCTTCGGCGCGTTGCTTGGCGGTCAGCTGGAAGTACAGATAGCCAGCGGCCATGAAGCCCAGGAACACACAGCCGATCAGCGTGTTGAACCACGCCATCGCCACCAGGCACACCACGGCCAGGAACAGCGCAATTGCCGGCACTACCGGATAGCCCGGGGCGCGGAAGGTGCGTTCCAGGTTCGGTTCGGTTTTGCGCAGTTTGAACAGGCTGAGCATGCTGATGATGTACATCACGATCGCGCCGAACACCGACATGGTGATCATCGCGGCGGTCAGGGTCATGCCCTGCAGATTGACCAGACCATCGCTGTAGATCGCCGCAATGCCGATCACGCCGCCGGCCAGAATTGCCCGGTGCGGGGTCTGAAAGCGCGACAGCTTGGCCAGGCTTTTCGGCAGGTAACCGGCGCGGGCGAGGGCGAAGAATTGGCGCGAATAGCCGAGGATGATCCCGTGGAAACTCGCCACCAGGCCGAACAGGCCGATCCACACCAGCATGTGCATCCACGTCGAGTTGTTGCCGACCACGGCTTTCATCGCTTGTGGCAGTGGGTCGTTGATGTTCGACAGTTGCCGCCAGTCGCCGACCCCACCAGCCATCACCATCACACCGATGGCGAGGAACACCAGGGTCAGAATGCCGCTGACGTAAGCCCTGGGAATCGTGCGTTTCGGGTCCTTGGCTTCCTCGGCCGCCATGGCTGCGCCTTCGATGGCGAGGAAAAACCAGATCGCGAACGGGATCGCCGCGAAGATCCCGGGGATCGAGCCCAGGGTGAACTCGTTGGAACCCGACCAGCCGTTGAGTACGAAGTTGCTGAAGCTGAAGCCCGGCGCGACCACGCCCATGAACACCAGCAACTCGGCGACGGCCAGCACGGTGACCACCAGTTCAAAGGTCGCAGCGATGCTGACGCCGAGGATGTTCAGGGTCATGAACACAAAGTACGCGCCGACGGCGGCGATCTTCGGGTCAAGCTCCGGGTACTGCACATTGAGGTAGGCGCCAATGGCCATGGCAATGGCCGGTGGTGCAAAGACGAACTCGATCAGCGTGGCGATGCCGGCGATCAACCCGCCTTTCTCGCCGAATGCCCGGCGGCTGTAGGCAAACGGCCCACCGGCGTGGGGAATCGCGGTGGTCAGTTCGGTGAAACTGAAGATGAAGCAGGTGTACATGGTCGCGACCATCAGCGCCGTGACCAGAAATCCGAGGGTGCCGGCGGTGCCCCAGCCGTAACTCCAGCCGAAGTATTCGCCGGAAATCACCAGGCCGACGGCAATGCCCCACAGATGCAGGGTGCCGAGTGTGGGTTTGAGCTGTGTGGTGGAAGTCATAAGTCCTCTCTGTTTTTTATTGTTTGATCTGTTGGACTTTCGGGTGCGGTGGTGGGGTGGATGGATGCTGTTCACGCAGCGGCCGTTTCGTGAAAGACCTGAATGACGGGTACGCAAGGGCCGTGCCAGAGCGGCCAGGCCTTGTGTTGTGTCATTGAGGACGCCATCGCTGGCAAGCCAGTTCCCACAGGTTTCTGTGGTGTACCCATTATCGAGATCTGCAGAGATCCCTGTGGGAGCTGGCTTGCCAGCGATAGCTATTTGGAGGGCAACACTGAAACATCAGTGTTGCCCCGGGTTTTTAGAAGAAGCCCAGCGGATTGATGTCGTAGCTCACCAGCAGGTTTTTGGTCTGCTGATAGTGATCGAGCATCATCTTGTGGGTTTCACGGCCGACGCCGGACTTCTTGTACCCGCCGAACGCGGCGTGCGCCGGGTACAGGTGGTAGCAGTTGGTCCACACGCGACCGGCCTTGATCGCCCGGCCCATGCGGTAGGCGCGGTTGATGTCGCGGGTCCACAGGCCGGCGCCGAGGCCGAACTCGGTGTCGTTGGCAATCGCCAGGGCTTCGGCTTCGTCCTTGAAGGTGGTGATGCTCACCACCGGGCCGAAGATTTCTTCCTGGAACACGCGCATCTTGTTGGTGCCCTTGAGCAGGGTCGGCTGGATGTAATAGCCGGTCGCCAGACTGCCCTCGAGTTTTTCCACCTTGCCGCCGGTCAGCAGTTCGGCGCCTTCGCCCTTGGCGATTTCCAGGTACGACAGGATCTTGTCGAACTGCTGCTCGGACGCCTGGGCGCCGACCATGGTGTCGGTGTCCAGCGGGTCGCCACGCTTGATCTGGCTGACTTTCTTCATCACCGCCTGCATGAATTCGTCGTAGATCGACTCCTGCACCAGTGCGCGCGACGGGCAGGTGCACACCTCGCCCTGGTTGAAGAACGCCAGCACCAGACCTTCGGCCGCTTTCTCGATGAAGCTCGGCTCGGCCTGCATGATGTCTTCGAAGAAGATGTTCGGCGACTTGCCACCCAGTTCCACGGTGGACGGAATGATGTTCTCGGCTGCGCACTTCATGATGTGCGAGCCGACCGGGGTCGAGCCGGTGAAGGCGATCTTGGCGATGCGTTTGCTGGTGGCCAGTGCTTCGCCGGCTTCTTTGCCGAAACCCTGCACCACGTTGAGCACGCCCGGTGGCAGCAGATCACCGATCAGCTCCATCAGCACGCAGATGCCCAGCGGGGTTTGCTCGGCAGGCTTGAGCACCACGCAGTTGCCGGCGGCGAGTGCCGGGGCGAGTTTCCACGCGGCCATCAGCAGCGGGAAGTTCCACGGGATGATCTGGCCGACTACGCCTAGCGGTTCATGGATGTGATAGGCCACGGTGTTGCCGTCGATTTCGGCAGCGCTGCCTTCCTGAGCGCGCAGGCACCCGGCGAAGTAGCGGAAATGGTCGGCGGCCAGCGGGATATCGGCGTTCAGGGTTTCGCGGATGGCTTTGCCGTTGTCCCAGGTTTCGGTGATCGCCAGCAGCTCGAGGTTTTCTTCGATGCGGTCGGCGATTTTCAGCAGGATCAGCGAGCGCGCCTGCACGGAGGTCGCGCCCCACGCGTCGGCAGCGGCGTGGGCGGCGTCCAGTGCCTTGTCGATGTCTTCGGCAGTGGAGCGGGGGAATTCGGCAATCGGTTGGCCATTCACTGGCGAGGTATTGGTGAAGTACTGACCTTTGACAGGCGCGACGAACTCGCCGCCGATGTAGTTACCGTACTTGCTCTTGAACGAGACTTTGGCGCCTTCAGTACCGGGGTGAGCGTAACGCATGATGATGTTCTCCTTGGCTTTGTACTTATTAGAGAAACGCGCAAGTGCGCTTGCTATAAGCGTAGAGCAAAGGCCGGGCCACTGCCGTGCAGGTCAGGCAAATCAAGGCCTTGCGTGTTTTATGTCGGACGGGCGGGCGGTGCCTGTGATGGTTTCGGTACAGAGGGGGTGACAGTGTGTACCGCTTTTGGCACAGCCGGTGACCGAGCGGTCTCGCCAGCATTGCAATGCGCCGATGGCTGGAGGATGCTGACTGCAAATCGCCCAGATGCCAGCCAATAAACAGGCGGCACTGATCTCGGGGAGAATAATAAGAAATGCACGACAACCATTTGAGTCGCCATGCCCAACAGGTGCTCACCGTGACCCAGGGCAAACCGCACCTGCACGGGCCCGGTGCCGATCCGTCGATTGCCCGCTCGTGGCTGCGTTGTCTTGAGGACTATCACCTCGACCCGGCCCTGGCCATGGCGCCCACCGTGCTTGAACACGGCCGGGTCCTCGAAAGTCGCGAGCGTCTGCAGCAGGTGTTGCAGATTGCCGGCAATGAAATGAGCAGCCTGCATCAACAACTGTCCGGCGCCGGCCACGCGGTGCTGCTGACCGACGCGCGCGGGGTGATCCTCAACTGCGTCACTGCGCCCGCCGAACGCAAGATTTTCGAACGCGCCGGCCTCTGGCTTGGCGCCGACTGGAGCGAAGCCTGCGAAGGCACCAACGGCATCGGCACCTGCCTGGTCGAGCGCCAGGCGCTGACCATTCACCAGGACGAACACTTTCGCGGCCGCCACACCGGCCTGACCTGCTCGGCGAGCCCGGTATTCGACCCACACGGCGAATTGCTGGCGGTGCTCGACGTGTCCTCGGCGCGCCACGATGTCTCGCGGCAGAGCCAGTTCCACACCATGGCACTGGTCAACCTGTCAGCGAAGATGATCGAGAGCTGCTATTTCCTGCGCTGTTTCGATAACCAATGGTTGCTGCGCTTTCACTTGCAGGCCGAATCCGTAGGACTGTTCAGCGAAGGTCTGCTGGCGTTTGACGGGGAAGGGCGGATCAGTGCAGTCAACCAGAGTGCGCTGAACCTGCTGGGGCATATTCGCGGTGGTCTGCTGGGCAAACCGGTGGAAGCGTTTTTCGATTGTTCGCTGGATGAACTGCTGGGTCGCGCCAGCGCCAATGCCAGCGCCAGTTGGCCGCTGCGCACTCGCGATGGGCGGTATCTGTTTGCCTTGCTGCGTGGCGAATCGCGCAAACCGCTGCCGATCACCCCGGCCCCGGTCGTGGTCAAGGCTCAACCCCTGGCGGGTATTTGCCTCGGTGACGCGGCGCTGCAAGCCGATTTCCGCAAGGCGCTGCGGGTGTTCGAGCGCGACGTGCCGCTGCTGATCAATGGTGAAACCGGCTCCGGCAAGGAAGCCTTCGCCAAGGCTGTGCATCAGGCCAGTCAGCGCGCAGGCAAAGCCTTCGTCGCCCTCAATTGCGCGGCGATTCCCGAGAGCCTGATCGAGAGCGAACTGTTCGGCTATCGCGGCGGCAGTTTCACCGGCGCGCGCAAGGATGGCATGCGCGGCAAGTTGCAGCAGGCCGACGGCGGCACGCTGTTTCTCGATGAGATCGGCGACATGCCGCTGGCCTTGCAGACGCGTTTGTTGCGGGTGCTGGAAGACCGGCAAGTGGTGCCGATCGGTGGTGAACCGGAAGCGGTCAACGTGCGGATCATCAGCGCCACGCACCGCAATCTGCTGGAGCGGGTCGAAGACGGCAGCTTCCGCGAAGACTTGTATTACCGGCTCAACGGCCTCGAAGTCGCGCTGCCGGCGTTACGCGTGCGCAGCGATAAATCGCAGCTGCTGGATTTCCTGCTGGCCGAAGAGGCGGGCGGCGAAACGATCCTGATCGACGAGCCGGCGCGCCAAGCGTTGCTGGCCTTCAACTGGCCGGGCAACGTGCGCCAGTTGCGCAATGTGCTGCGCACGCTGGCGGCGTTGTGTGATGAAGGGCGTATCGGGCTGGAGGATTTGCCGGTGGTGATTCGGCAGGGGCGGCCAGCGATTTCGCCAGCCGAGTCGGGTGAGCATCCGCTGGAAGACGCCGAGCGGTTAGCCTTGCTCGCAGTTCTTGAACAAGCGCGGTGGCACATGACTCGCACCGCTGAGCAACTGGGCGTTAGCCGCAATACGCTTTACAGAAAGCTGCGTAAGCATGGGATTGAGCGGCGGGTCAGTTAAAAGCCCCTCACCCTAACCCTCTCCCGGAGGGAGAGGGGACTGATCGGGGTGTTTTGGCGATCTACGCCGACCTGAACTATCGAGCCGAACTCAATCTTTGAACGCCACGTAGATCGGCTCCTTGTCCTCGGGATAGGGGGCTGGTCGGGGTGTTTTGGCGATCTGCGCCGACCTGAATTATCGAGCCGAACTCAATCTTTGCACGCCACGTAGATCGGCTCCTTCTCCTCGGGAGAGGGGGCTTGTCGGGGTGTTTTGGCGATCTATGCCGACCTGAATTATCGAGCCGAACTCAATCTTTGAACGCCACGTAAATCGGCTCCCTCTTCCTCGGAAGAGGGGACTGACTGGGGTGTTTTGGCGATCTGCGCCGACCTGAATTATCGAGCCGAACTCAATCTTTGAACGCCACATAGATCGGCTCCTTCTCCTCGGGAGAGGGGGCTGGTCGGGGTGTTTTGGCGATCTGCGCCGACCTGAATTATCGAGCCGAACTCAATCTTTGCACGCCACGTAGATCGGCTCCCTCTCCCTCGGGAGAGGGCTGGGGTGAGGGGGGACAATCTTCAGTCGAGCCCAAATGCCAGGCCAACCAGCCCCGCTCCTCACCTAAAGAGTGCGATTTCCCCCTCCCTACGCTAACCTGCGGCCATGTTTTACGAGGTCGACTATGCACATTCATATTCTGGGTATCTGCGGGACTTTCATGGGCTCGATGGCTGTGCTGGCCAAAGAGCTGGGCCATCACGTGACCGGCTCCGATGCCAACGTCTATCCGCCGATGAGCACGCAGCTTGAAGCGCAAGGCATTCAACTGACGCAAGGCTATGACCCGGCCCAACTCGATCCGGCACCGGATCTGGTGGTGATCGGCAACGCCATGTCCCGCGGCAACCCGGCGGTGGAATATGTGCTGAACAAAGGCCTGCCGTACGTCTCCGGTCCGCAGTGGCTGGCTGATCACGTGCTGCAAGGTCGCTGGGTCTTGGCGGTTGCCGGTACGCACGGCAAAACCACAACCAGCAGCATGCTCGCCTGGGTCCTGGAACACGCCGGCATGAGCCCGGGTTTCCTGATCGGTGGCGTGCCGCAAAACTTCTCGGTGTCGGCCCGCCTGGGCGGTACGCCGTTCTTCGTGATCGAGGCCGACGAGTACGACAGCGCCTTCTTCGACAAACGTTCGAAATTCGTCCACTACCGCCCGCGCACCGCGATCCTCAATAACCTTGAGTTCGATCACGCGGACATCTTCCCGGATCTTGCGGCGATCGAGCGGCAGTTCCACCATTTGGTGCGAACCATTCCGAGCGAAGGCCTGGTCATCCACCCGACCACCGAACCGGCCTTGCAGCGCGTGATCGAAATGGGTTGCTGGACCCCGGTGCAGACCACCGGCGCCGGCGGTCAGTGGCAGGTCAAACTGCTCAGCGAAGACGGCTCGGCGTTCGAAGTGATGTTCGAAGGCGTGCCTCAGGGCACCGTCGAATGGGAGCTGACCGGTCAGCACAACGTCGCCAACGCCTTGGCTGCATTGGCAGCGGCGCGCCATGTCGGTGTGGTGCCGTCGATGGGCATCGCCGGCCTGAGCGCGTTCAAGAACGTCAAACGCCGCATGGAGAAAGTCGCCGAGGTGCGCGGCATCACCATCTATGACGATTTCGCCCACCACCCAACCGCCATCGCCACCACTCTCGACGGTCTGCGCAAGCGCATCGGCGACGCACCGCTGATCGCGATCATCGAGCCGCGCTCCAACTCGATGAAGCTCGGCGCGCACCGTGACGGTCTGCCTGACAGCGTGGTCGATGCCGATCAGGTGATCTGGTACGCCCCGGCCAACCTGGGTTGGGATCTGGCGGGCACCGCCGCACTGTGCACGGTGCCGTCGATTGTCAGCGATTCCCTCGAAGGCATCATCGAACGTGTGAAGAGCCAGGCCCAGCCCGGCACTCACGTGGTGATCATGAGCAACGGCGGCTTCGGCGGCCTGCACGGCAAACTCGCCGAGGCGCTGAAATGAACACTCTTTCCCAGGATGGCGGCCCGGAACGCATCACGCTGGCCATGACCGGCGCCTCTGGCGCGCAGTACGGTTTGCGCCTGCTCGATTGCCTGGTGCGCGAAGATCGCGAGGTGCACTTCCTGATCTCCAAGGCCGCGCAACTGGTGATGGCCACCGAGACCGATGTCACGCTGCCACCCAAGCCGCAGATGATGCAGGCGTTCCTCACCGAATATACCGGCGCGGCTGCCGGGCAGATTCGCGTGTATGGCAAGGAAGACTGGATGTCGCCGGTGGCCTCGGGCTCTGGCGCACCGGCGGCGATGGTGGTGGTGCCGTGTTCCACCGGTACGCTGTCGGCGATTGCCACGGGCGCCTGCAACAACCTGATCGAGCGCGCTGCCGATGTCACATTGAAAGAGCGTCGCCAGTTGATTCTGGTGCCGCGCGAGGCGCCGTATTCGAGCATTCATCTGGAGCACATGCTCAAGCTGTCGAACATGGGCGTAACCATTCTTCCTGCGTCGCCGGGCTTCTACCACCAGCCGCAGACCATCGACGACCTGATCGATTTCGTCGTCGCACGGATTCTCAATCTGTTGGGCATTCCGCAGGACATGCTGCCGCGTTGGGGTGAGCATCATCTGAGCAGCGATGAATAAGCTGCTGGCAGTTGTGCTGGCGCTGCAACTGGCCGGGTGCGCCACTGTGCGCACGCTGGATGCGGCCAAACCGGGCGCGCCGGTGGTGTATTCCGGCACGCGCCTGGATTTGTACGCGCTGAATGGCGGGTGTTGTGCGATGGATCGCTTCGGCGCTGAGGCGCCGAGTTATCCGGGGGTGGACCTGCCGGCAAGTGCGTTGCTCGATACGTTGTTGTTACCGTTGTCGTTGCTCACCGTGATCGGTGTGAGTTTTCAGGCGACTGGCGGATTGTAGGGGAGTGCTGCGCACTCCATCGCCAGCCTGCTGGCGATAGCGATTTCAGGTTATTTGCCCAATTTGCGCAGTTCATCCGACTCGATCACCCGCACCCCATCCTGCTCTTCCAGCGCCAGGCGCCACATCGCCCGGGCCAGCTGGCAGGCTTCGATGCCGCGGTATTTGCCTGGAATCAGTTTGGAAAACGGCGCGGCGAGTTGTTCGCCCAGGCGCGGTTCGGCGCGATCACCCAGTAACAGCGATGGCCGGCAAATGGTCAGTTGTGGCCAGTCTTGCGCACGCAACGCCTGCTCCATTTCACCTTTGACCCGGTTATAGAACACCGACGATTTCGGATCCGCGCCAATCGCGCTGATCACGATCAGGTGCCGCGCACCCATCTCCCGCGCGCGTTTGGCGAACGCCACGACCATGTCCAGATCTACCGCGCGAAACGCTGCTTCAGAGCCGGCCTGTTTGATGGTGGTGCCGAGGCAGCAATAGGCGATGTCGACGCGGCCACTGAGTTGCGGCAGAAACGCCTGCGGATCGCCCACCGGGTTTTCCAGGTGTGGATGTTCGGCCAAGGGTCGACGGGAAGGGGCGAGCACACGTGAAATCGTTGGCTCGTTGAGCAAACGGTCGAGTAGATGTTCACCGGTCAAACCGGTGGCTCCGGCAAGCAATACGTGCTGAGGCGTCAAGTACATGGTGTCTCTCCCTTGATACTGTTCAGCTTAGTTGCTCTTTGTAGCTCCGTCGTTCAACGCAGCACTTTGCAATGCTTTTCTTGCTTGCTGTTTGCGCAGCAGTTGCCAGTGTGACAGCACGGCTTTCGGCGCCCAGATCTGCGGTTCCGAGGCTTCGAAATTGTCCGCCAGTTCGCGCTCGGCGACGGTGGCCCTGGCGAGTTTGAAGGCTTGCTCCAGATCGTCGGTCTGGTTCAGCGCCTGGGCGAACAGCGCGTCGCCGAAGTAGGTGAAGTTGGCTTCTTCCGAGCAGCCGAAGGACACCCGGTCGGCGCGCGACGCGGTCATGATCAGCGTGTGTTCGTCCTTGAGGGCGGGAATGAAACCGCCGGAGTAACACGACGAGATCACGATGATCTTGTCGCGGTTTTTCAGCGGTGCCAGCACGGCGGCGAGTTCGTCGGCGGGCAGGTCGGCCAGCTCCATGCGCGGCTGGTCGAGCACCAGTTCATGCTCGGCGGTGCCGTGGCTGGTCAGGTAGATGAACAGCAAGTCTTCCGGGCCGCTGCGTTCGGCCAGTGCCTGCGCGGCGCGGCGCAGGTTCTCGCGGGTGGCCATCGGTCGGTCGCCGAGATGGTCGCGGTGGTTGACCAGGCGGATCTGGCCGTAGGCGCCGAAACGGGTGTTGAGCATGTTGGCCACGTAGTCTGATTCGCGCAGAAACACGCTTTGCTTGCCATCGCCGCCGAGGGTCAACGTGTACAACTCGACCGCTGGGGTCGAGGCGGGGATGGCGGCCAGCGCGTCATCGAGCAGACGTCCCTGGGCGAGCAAGCCGAGTTCAAGGGTATCGGGCAGCAACTTGCCATCGGCATCGCGCACGCGCTGGCCGTTGATCCAGGTGCCGCTCATCACGGTGCCATCGGTGAGCACCAGGGTGCCACGTCCCGCATAGCTGTCGTTGTCGAAGCCGCCGATGTAGAAACTGCCGTCGGACAGGTTCAAGCGCCCCTGACCACTGAAGCGCCAGTCGCTGAACGCGCCGATGTAGTGGCTGCCGTCGGCACCGATCAGTTCGCCCTTGCCGGTCAGCGCGCCTTCCTTGAACTGGCCGAGCCAGACATCGCCCTCAGCGTTTTCGTAACGACCTTTGCCGTGCAGTTGATTGTTCTTGAAGCCGCCGACATAGATGTCGCCGTCGGCACTGTTGAAGGTGCCATTGCCCTCCAGCTGACCATTGACGAAGTGGCCACTGAACGAATTGCCGCTGGCATCGCCGCGCTGGCCTTCGCCGTTGGGCTTGCCGTGGGCGAACTGGCCTTGATAGGAACTGCCGTCGTCCATTTCCAGGCGGCCGAGCCCCGAATATTGATCGGCCTTGAACTCGCCACGGTAGGTCATGGCGTTTTCTTTCAGCGTACCTTCGCCGTCGCGCCGGCCCTGTTTGAAACCGCCGGTGTAGCTGCTGGCATTGGTGGTCAGGCTGCCCTGGCCGTCGAACAATCCCTGCTGGAACTGACCGCGATAAACCTCGCCATTGCTGCCGTGCCATTCGCCCTGGCCATGCCACTGGCCCTTGTCGAACTGCCCGGCGTACCAACTACCGTTGGGATAGTCGACGCGGCCCTGACCTTGCAGCAAGCCATCGACCAGCTCACCGCGATAGCGCCCGCCGTCCGGCAGACGCGCATCCGGCGGCAACAGCGATTCGCCGTCGCCGCAAGCGGCCAGCAACAGAGTCAAGGCAAGGGGGGCAAGAGTCGCGAGTGAGCGCATAGCGGGATCCGGGCAATTAGGCGACCGAGTATGCCGCAGCTGTGTGACCTAATGCAGCCGGTAAAACAGTGTTGACGCGAAACAGCGTGCGCTGCTTCGCATCCAGAACCATCAGACGAAGCAGAGCGACAGTGGCTCGGCGATATAGGCTGGTTTGTCCGAGCCTTCTATCTCCAGTGTCGCGGTGGCCTTGAGCAGCCACTGGCCGGGTTTTTTCTCGGTCACTTCGCCCAGATCGACCTTCAGGCGGACCTTCGAATTGACTTTCACCGGCTGGATGAAGCGCACGCTGTCCAGACCGTAGTTGACCACCATCTTCACGCCTTGCGGCAGGATCAGGATGTCTTCCATCAATTTGGGGATCAGCGACAACGACAGGAAACCGTGGGCAATGGTGCTGCCAAATGGCGTTTGCGCGGCTTTGACCGGGTCGACGTGAATGAACTGATAATCACCGGTGGCTTCGGCGAACAGGTTGATGCGTTCCTGATCGATAGTGAGCCATTCGGAACGTCCGAGTTCCTTGCCGACATAATCTTTGAGCTCTGCAACGGGAACATAGGGCATTGAGACTCTCCTTGGGTTCATCGGTTTTATAGTTTTTCAGGTGGGGGATTTGACCGCCCTGCGAACCACTGTAGATCATCATGGCGATTTGCTCCGGTCAACCGACCATGCTTTTGGCGAATGCCGATCCATAGCGCAGGCGTGCTTATAATGCTCGGCGCTTTTTGTCGGAGATGTCAGATGTTGTTACGTGGCCTGACCCTGCTGGTGCTGTTTCAATTGCTCGGCACGGCGCTCAATCACTTGCTGTTGCCGGTGCTGCCGGGGCCGATCATCGGCCTGCTGTTGCTGCTGGTGTTCCTGATCGTTCGCGGGGAAGTCGGCGAGCCGTTGAACCTCGCGGCCGGCAGTCTGTTGCGCTATCTGCCCTTGCTGCTGGTGCCGCCAGCCGTGGGTGTGATGGTGTACGCCTCGGCAATTGCCGCGGATTTCTGGGCGATTGTCGGCGCACTGGTGGTGTCGCTGATTCTGTCGATGGCCTTCGCCGGGGTCTTGATGCAGCGTCTGGTCCGGCGTCATGTACCGCCATCGGAGGAATCCTGATGCTCTTCGACTGGCACGGCGCCTGGGCGTCGGTGATTCACCATCCGCTGTTCGGCATCGGCATCACCCTCGGTGCTTATCAGCTGGTGCTGGCGGCGTTCGAGAAAACCCGCTGGATCTTTCTGCAACCGGTGCTGGTCTCCATGCTGTTGGTGATTGGGGTGCTGGTCAGCTGCGGCCTGACTTACGCCGAGTACCGCAAGAGCACCGAGATCCTCAGCATTCTGCTGGGCCCGGCGACAGTGGCGCTGGCGGTGCCGCTGTATCTCAACCTCAAACGCATCCGCCAATTGTTCTGGCCGATTTTTACTACGCTGGTGATAGGTGGTGTGGTCGCGACGGGTATGGGCGTATTGCTCGGCTGGTGGTTCGGCGCCGAGCACATGATCCTGATGACCATGGCGCCGAAGTCGGTGACCTCGCCGATTGCCATGCTGGTGGCCGAGCAGATCGGTGGCGTCGCGGCGCTGGCGGCAGTGTTCGTGCTGATCACCGGGGTGATCGGGGCGATCTTCGGCCCGGCACTGTTGACCCGCCTTGGCGTACACAGCCCCGAGGCGCGCGGCATGGCGTTGGGCATGACAGCCCACGCCGTCGGCACCTCGGTGGCGTTGCAGGAAAGTGATGAGTGCGGCGCCTTCGCGGCGCTGGCAATGAGTCTGATGGGCGTGGCCACGGCGGTGTTCCTGCCGTTGGCGGTGTCGATGGTGGTCTAAGGAAATGTCTATGAGCCTGCCGCTTTTTCCGCTGAACACAGTGCTGTTTCCCGGTTGCAATCTCGACTTGCAGATCTTCGAGGCGCGCTACCTGGACATGATCGGTCGTTGTATGAAACAGGGCGGCGGCTTCGGCGTGGTGTGCATCCTCGACGGCAGCGAAGTCGGCCTCGCGCCGCAGGGTTTTGCGCTGGTCGGCTGTGAAGCGCTGATCACCGATTTCCAGCAGCAGGACAACGGGCTGTTGGGGATTCGCGTGCAGGGCGGGCGCCGCTTCCATGTGCTGCGCACCGAAGTACAGCGCGACCAATTGATTCTCGCAGACGTCGAGTGGCTGGACGACGAGCCGGAGCAACCCTTGCAGGAAGAAGACGCCGACCTGGTGGCGCTGCTCAAGGCCCTGGCCGAGCATCCGATGGTCGAGGCGCTGAACATGGGCACCGACGCGCCTGGTCAGCAGTCACTGGCCAATCAGTTGGCCTACCTGTTGCCCTTTGCCGAAGAAGACAAGATCGACCTGCTGCAACTGGATGATCCGCAACAGCGCCTGGATGCCATTCAGGCACTGCTGGATGAGTTGCAAGGTGAGTTATTCGCCTGAGCTGCGCATCAGGCGATCAGTGCGCGGTTTATCACCAGCTCTTGCGGTTTGATGCGATAGCTCAAGTCGCTGTCGATGCCCCAGTAGTCCTTGCTCGCGTTGTAATAGATATGACCGCTTTTTTCGGCGGTGGAGCCGATGTTCAAGACGAACACCTGCGAAGCCAGTTCGTGGCGTTCCCGGTGTTGCCGGATGTCCTCCAGCAGCGCCGCCAGCGTGGCATAGCCCCGGGCTTCGATGACGTAGAGCTGCAACACTTCGAACAGCAGCGACACTTCATAAATGTTCCCGGATGACGTCGCCACACTGATGGACTCCACGGGGGTTTCTTCGTCGATGTCGGGCAATTCGATCAACACGCTGGCGACATGCAGTTCATTGCCACTGAGGCGGATATCGCTGCGGGTGACCGTTTCGGTCATCCGTGTACTGTAGAACGTCCAGGTCGACGCGTTGGCGGTCCTGGCCTGAGCGCCGGGGGTCGACAGGCTGATGATCGCGTTGCTCGACGGATAGACGTCGTAGATCGAGCTTTGACCCTGTAGGGCGTACTTGCCCTTATGCTGCGTTGAATTGATGTCGACCTTGCCGGGATGCACGGGCAGCAGATGGCGTTCAGTCACCTGTGGACGGTTGAACAGATAGCGGCCATGCCGCGGTTTCAGACACTCCGGTGCTGGCCGTGACTGGTAACCGGGGGTTGCGGAATCAGCGATATAGGAAAGGGCTGGCGGCACGAGGCGATACGATTCGCCATCCTTGAACACCAGCACTACGTCATGCCGGGTTTCGATGCCGGCGGCCATGCGTCCACCACCGACGTCGGTTTTATTGTCGGATCGCTCGCCCACCACATTCGATAGAAAAACAGCTTTTGCTAGCAGTTGCAGCCGGATCGTGAAAGCGCGGTAGGTGAGGTAGGAAAACCCCGATACGCCCTTGTTGCTGTCAACGCTGTAAGTGATGCCGAGGCCAAGCAACTCGGTGCTGTTGTAGTCGAGGTGAATGACGCTGGACGTTTTGGCCGTGCCGTGTGGCACGCTGAAGTCGACTCTGCGGTTGTTGCGCGACATGAAGTAATGTTGCGGTTGCGCAGCCTTGGGCTGTAGAGCACCGCCGTTGATGATGCAGGGGGCCGGCGGGCGGCTGCCGTTGACGGTCACGATGACTTCAGTCGTGTGGGGTAACAGGTCCTGCAGCAGCGCCGGCAGGACCGGCAATAGCTCGTAACCATCAGACGTGATGAAGAGCAGCAGGTTGTTGATCACCTGACGTTGACCATTGAGCGTCCTGTAGACGTTCTCGATGGTCAGGGTGTGCTCCGGCAGCTCGCCGTCTGCGCCACGTCGTGAAGTGATGACCAGCGAGGTGCCGACAATTCGCCATTGTTGAATGTTCTCTGCTGGCCAGCCGAGTTCGATGTGACTGATCTGTTGACCGTTTTCGACAATCGTCGCCTCGATGGACGTCTCGGCGATGTAATAGCGATCGGTCCCCGCGCCGCCGTCGACGTTGACCTGCGCACCGCGAATGACCAACTTGTCGTCGCCTGCTCCGGCGGTCACGGTGTCGTAGCCATTGGCAACGATGACATTGGCGCGATCATCGCCTGTCACCTTGCTCGAACCCTGCCGCAGGGTCGAGATGTTCTCGATGTCCTTGATCTGCGCCACGCTGATATCGGCGATTTGCGGGTCGCCACTGCGCAGTGCGATCTCTCCGCTGGGCAAGTGGACGTCATGGCCGACAAAGCGCGTTTCACGCCTGGGCCGTGCCCCTTCGAACGCCAGCAGGTCGGTGCCTGCACTGCCATCGAGGATGCTGGTGCGTGCTGGCCGCACCGCTCTGTCGAACTCGCTCTCGGCGACCTCGAAGAGGAAGGTGTCGTCCTTGTCACCTCCGGTCAGGTTTTTGGCGTCGGTGCGATAGGTAAAGTAGTTGGGTTTGTTTTTCACCCCGACCACCCGGTCGTAACCGTCATCCAGGCGCCACAACACGCCTTTCCCGTCGCCGGCCTCACCGCTGACGACGCGCTTGAGGTCGGGTGGCAAACCGTCGCGCGCATCAATGTGGTCATCGCTGGAAACCACCACCGGCTCGTTCTCGATTTTGAACGGTTGTTCGCCGGCGCTCGCGTCCCACTGATGGCGCCATACGTTGATCGGGCGTAACTGGACATTGAAGCTGCCGTTCACCACGTGTTCGATATAGTTTTTATAGGCTCCCTGCAACAGGGCGGTGGCCGAGGCCTGCTGTTGCTGGCGGTGGTCGCCGGTGGCCTTGGCGATCCTGAACCGGTCCATCACGTCCTGATCCAGCTCTTGATGGGTGAAGGCAAACCAGCCCGAACGCAGACGCTCATGGAAACCCAGTTCGATGTAGTCATCAATGTCATCGACAACCCGCGCGGCGCGGTAGATTTCCGCACCCAGTACCAGCACGGCTGCCGCGGCCAGGCCAAGGGGGCCGGCAACGCTGCCGAAACCGGCGAGCGCCGCCAGGCCCAGGGCGATGCTGATTCCCGCACCGGCCACGCTGAGTCCGCCGCTGACGTAGTGATCCTGCGCTGCCTTGCCTGTCGTGCCCGCCGCCGCGTTAAAAGCCTTGACCGCACCAATGATGTCGAAGGGCAGCGTGATGGCACTGGCAAACAGGCCCGCGCCGCGACTCAGGGTCTTGCCGATGCTGGTGGCGGGAAAACGGTTGAACACCGTCGCGCCACTTTGGAACATCGCTTCGCCACCCTTGCTCAAGCCCCGCTCGATGATCAGCGAACCGATTTCACTGCTGATGCCGCCGGCATTGAACGCGGCTTCGCCGAGATCGCCGACCTTGATCGCCTCGGCAATCCCGATCAGGCCGCTGTAGATGCCGTAGGCCTGCAGACCGACGCCGGCACCGCTTTGCAAATAACTTTTGCTGCGGTTGACCCAGCCCGGCATGTGTTCAAGGGAATCGACGCGATGGATGTCGATTTTTTGTGCCGAGCCCAGCAGTTTGTCGAAGCGCGCCATCGGGTTGCCAGGTGCAAGAGGCGTGGAGGCAATGAACAGCGGTGCGGCAGTGGGTGAGCGTTTGCAGGCAATCTCGAAAAACAGGGTGGCGACTTTGCTGCTGTCGGGGTTGTCCGTGGATTTGATGCGCGATTCGACCTGAGCCGGGTCGAAACCCAGCGCATCGAGAAAGGTTTTGTCGGCGGCCTCCAGGTGGGCATTGGCGCCACTGATGTGTTCGCCATTCACTGTCGCGCCCATGGCTTGCAGTTCCACGCGGCTGATCGTGAACTCGCCGATGCGCAGCGGCCCCAGGCGTTTGTCGAGCGTCTTGAGTGCAAGAGGCGCAGGGTTCTGCACAGGGCGGGCGGGCGGCGGTGTCAGCGGTGGTGCGCTGGGGACGATTTCAACCTGTCGCGAGACCGGCGCATGGTGGTTGGCCGAAGTGCTGATCGGCGTGATGTGAATGACTGCATCGAGGGTGGGTTCCACTGATGCTGTAATAAGTTTCGCCATTATTTAATCCTTTAAAAACAGGCGTGGTCGGACACCGGTGTTGGAATCGGTATTCCGTTGTGAAAAATTGTAGTGTGAATATAAAGATTGAAAGTTGAGCGGTGCAGTTAGTTGGTTTCTTGATATTTAAATAAAATGTTAGTTCTGCCGTGGTCGTATGTCATAGGGTGGTCGTCTTGAAGTCTGCCCTCAGTATCGAGTTGTTTAAAGTTTGGGCCAGACGATGTCATCGGCAAATTCATTCTTATTGCCTGAAAGCCGAAGTATTGGATCACCCAAGGCCTCGACCTTGTCGATCAACGCGTCATACTGGTTTTTATTGGACGTGCCGAAGTGGGTCGATTCTTCTATGAAGTCCGCACGGTCTCCCGCCGCCTGATCAATGTCTTTGACCTTGGCCGCTTTCGTCATTTCCGTATTCAACAACCAGACCCGCTCTGCTTCGATACCCTTGGTTGTGACAGACACCAGACCTTCGTACTCGTCATCGGGAAACCAACTGGCAGTGTCCTCAACCTTCGAGTTGAACAGATGATTCTCTTCGTGCGGCACGACCTCCAGACCTCGGGTATCCAGTACGTAAAGAAACATGACCGTCTGTTTTGTCCGGGTCGCAATGTAATCGCGGTCATGATCCCAGGCGACCGGGCTATCGGGATCATCCGACCACTCAGCAGATTCACTGCTGTCGGAATCACTGTCGCTGGCGTCGGATTTCAGTTTGCCCGGGTGTTTGTTCGTCTGGCTGTTGTAGAGCAGGTATTCGGGATCGGGCGCACTGGCGTAACCGATGCCCTCCTTGAGACTGAACGTGGAGCTGATCGGTTTTTCGGTCGAAGCGCCGGGGCTGTGGCGGTAGCGAGGCAGCATGGTGTCGTCTCTGGCGATCTCGAAGGGCGTGCGATCATCGCCTCTGAACATTGCCGGGACATCGGTGCGGTACAGGCAATTGTTCTTGTTACGCCGATAACCTGCTTTCGCCAGGAGTGCCTCGCGCACGGCATCGGTCATGCTGGTTTCGGGGTCATACCAGGGGTGTCGGGCGCCGCGTTTCAGGTTCAGCTCATTGACCATGTCGCGGGCGAGGGCGTCGAGACGCTGCGGACTGCCAGGGTCTTCAACCAGGCGTTTGTGTGATTCGGCCCACTGCGGGATTTTCAGTTCTGTACGCAAGTCTTGTTGCAGGCGAGACAACTGACTGGGCAACAGGTTGTAAGACTGCAACCACTTCTGGCGTTGATCCGCACTCAAGGTCGGATGCAACTGACTCAGGGCGTTTTGCAGCAGATCGGTGAGGGGGTTTTCGGACTTCGTCGGCTTGAACTGTTTTGGTGGCAAGCCAGAGGCCTGAGCCATTTCGCTGGCAGTGTCTGCGGGACGTTTCAGGGGTGACTGGCGTTGCTCGGTCAGGCGCCAGGTAGGCTCTTCGGGATTTTTGTAGAGGATCGGGCCGGAAGGTGTTCGTTCGGTGAGCATTTTCAGCCGATAAACCCCGAGGGTTTCATCCAGGCCGGCGTGCGCGGTGTGCACCTCACCGTCATGCTCGACATCGACGAATTTGCGTCCGACCACGTAGCGGAAACCCTCGCCGTCAGCAGCTTGCATGCCGCGCAGGAGAGGTGTAGCGCTCCAGTATCGGTCCACCGGACTGTTGGCCGTTGCCTGGCCGGCGTTCCGGTTGGGGAGCGCAGTGACTTCAACCGTCGGCGGCAGGGCGTGACTCACACTCTGCTCTGGATGACGGGGCCGAAACGGGTTTGTCGTATCTGGCGTGCCAAAGGGCCTTGATGCAAGAGGGATCGAAGTGCCTGGCGGGTTGTCGGAGCGATGCGCTATTGGTGTTGTTGTCTCTGTACTTTGCGAAGTTGAAGTCGAATGTTTGCGCGGTATTTTAGGGTTCATGGAATGCTCATTATTAATAGGTGTTTAAATTTATTAATGGTTAATGTGTTCAGTTGCTGTTCTGTTCAAGTAATTTTTCTTCGGGGTGGAGTCAGTGTCATGCTTTTTAATTTAATGGATTTTTGCACTGGTGAAGTGTTGGTTATGAAGATGTTTAATTTAAATATGTAACTTGGTTTTTTGTTTAATGCGCAGCAACCACTCACTTGAGTCAATCAAGAGCAGCTTTCAGAACGGAGCGGGGGGGAGTGCGGCGCCACTCCCGGCGTCAATGCGCAGAGAGTGGCGAGAGAGGGGCTATCAGTAGGCGTAACGCAACATCGTATGCGGCAAATGGCGCAGGACGAAGAGGCTGAACAGCAGCACCAGTGCCGGAATGATCAGCCACCAGATTTTGTACGGCATCGCACCGAGGGGGGCCTTGCGCTGGCTCAACCACAGACTTGCCGCACACACGCAGCTCGCCAGCATCGCGCCAGCGAGAATGTCCGTCGGCCAGTGCGCGCCCAGATAAACTCGTGAAAGGGCAATCGCCAGCGCAGGAATGCAGCCAAGTAGCAGCCAGGTCAGGCGCAGTCGGGGCGGTTGTCCACGTCCGGCAAGGACGGCCAGAGTCAGAAACAATGCAAACGAGCCGGAGGCATGGCCGCTGGGCATGCTGTAGCTGGTGATCGGGTCAGTCAGCACCTCCGGGCGTACACGGGCGAAGAATAGCTTGGTCGCGGTGTTGGCCAGAGCGGTGCAGAGCAACGTGCCGCCGGCGAACAGCGCCTGTCGCCATTGCCGGCACAGCAACAGCAGCACGGTCAGCAGGGTGCTGAACATCAGCATGTTGCGGAATTCGCCGATGAGGGTGAGCGTTACCGCGATTTCATCCAGCATCGGCTGACGATGCTCCTGCACCAGGGTCATCACCCCTTGATCGAGCGCATTCAGATAGGGATAGCCGATGAACAGGCCGATCAGAATCAGCAGGCTCATGCTGCTGATCCAGAGGGTTGCCCGGCGGTGACGGCGCAGACTGCTGTTCACACTGAGGCCAACCATGACCGCGATACTGGCGGCGACAATGCCCGCTTCCAGCCAGAAGCCTTCGGGCAGCGGCAAGCGGATGGCCGCACCGGTGGCCCAGCCCGGCAGCAGGTAAACCAGGCTCCACCCGGCGGCGGCCAGCAGGCTGACGGCGGCAAAACGCGGGAACGGCATATCGCACATGCCGGCCACCATCGGCAGCATCGGCCGCAACGGACCGATAAAGCGGCCGACCAACAGGCTGGCGATACCGTAGCGCTGGAAATAGGTTTCCGCCCCGGCCATCCATTCCGGGTGGTGGCGCAGTCCCGGCAGGCGTCGGATGTTCTGGTGGAAATGCCGGCCAAGGAAGTACGAGATTGCATCGCCGAGAATCCCGCCGAGAAAACCCAGCAACAGGGTTTCGCTCAACGACAGCGCGCCGCTGCCGGCCAGTACGGCGACAGCAAACAGTAACACCGTGCCAGGGACGATCAGTCCGGCGATCGCCAGGCATTCGACAAGGGCCACGATAAACACCGCTGCGGCCAGCCACTGGGGATTGGCCGCCAGCCAACCGGTCACGCTATCGAGCCATGGGCCCATACAAAAAACTCCATCAATTCTTCAATCGGCTCCCTTGGGGAGTGAGCCTGCTCGCGAAGAGGGTGTGTCAGTTGAATCTCTTTTGGCTGACCCTCTGCTTTCGCGAACAGGCTCGCGCCCGCAGGGAATTCCTTTTAGTTCAGACCTGCTTCTGACCCCGACAGCAGGAAATAGTCGCGCCCTTCGACCTGACCCCGGCGCAGCGGGTTCCGTGTGCACCATTGCGCATAGCTGGCGTCGACGAAGCGGTACATCAGGTGTTCGTCGCGGCCATGGGGGATACCCAGTCGCGTCGTCTGAATGATGTGGGTCGGTGTCGGTCCGGTGTCTTCCACCAGGAGCATTTCATGATCGAAAGGCCTGGCGTCCCACACCGGTACCTTCAGGCCAAGAGCCTTGCACAGCAATGTCTGCCCGGCGCAGAGTTTTTGTGACGGGCGCGGGCGACCCTGTGCATCCGGATTGTTCAGCAGCATCTGCGCCAGGCTCGACTGCCCGCTGATGTCATCGACCCACGGATACGCCGATTTGATCAGCACGGCATTGCCCGGCCCTTGCGCGCTGAAATTCAGTGAGTCGCCGCCACGGGCGTAATACATATAGATGTGGCCGCCATCCAGAAACAAAGCCTTACGCTTTTCTGTGTAACCGAGGGACGCGTGACTGCCTTTTTCCGCGCAGTAATACGCTTCGGTTTCGATAATCCGCGCACTCAGCCACAGACTGCCGACACGATGACGGATGACTTTGCCGAGCAGATCCTTTGCCAGCACTTGGGCGTCTCGGTCGAAAAAAGCGTCCGGGAGCCCAAGCGGCAGGCTTTCGGCGTGGTTGCGAGCGGTCAGGTTGGACATGGCAGGCAAGGTTTATCCAGGCTGAAGAGGTCGTAATGATAACAATGCACGGCTTAACTACGGCTTAACGTCGGCGATTCGCCGTTCATTTCGACCATCCGCCCGTCACCGCTGTTAGTCCCGGGACGCGACAGCTATAATCTGCCGCTTTCCTCTTTGCCAAGACCCCAGCAGACCATGACTGAGTCCGTTCTTGACTACATGACCCGATTGGGTCGCGCCGCCCGCGAAGCCTCCCGGGTCATCGGCCGTGCCAGCACTGCGCAGAAAAACCGCGCCTTGCAGGCTGCTGCCAATGCTTTGGACGCCGCTCGTGCCGAGCTGGCTGCAGCCAATGAGCAGGATCTGGCCGCCGGTCGCGCCAATGGTCTGGAGCCGGCATTGCTGGAACGTCTGGAACTGACTCCGGCGCGCATCGACGGCATGATCGTCGGCTTGCGTCAGGTCGCTGCGCTGCCGGACCCGGTCGGCGCGATCCGTGACATGAGCTTCCGTCCGTCGGGCATTCAGGTCGGCAAGATGCGCGTGCCGCTGGGCGTGATCGGGATTATCTACGAATCCCGTCCCAACGTGACCATTGATGCCGCGAGCCTGTGCCTGAAGTCGGGCAACGCGACCATCCTGCGCGGTGGTTCTGAGGCGATTCATTCCAATCGGGCGATCGCCGCGTGCATCCAGCGCGGTCTGGCCGAGGCCGAACTGCCGGCAGCGGTGGTGCAAGTGGTCGAAACCACCGACCGTGCCGCGGTTGGCGCAATGATCACCATGCCCGAGTACGTCGACGTGATCGTGCCGCGTGGTGGCCGTGGTCTGATCGAGCGCATCAGCCGCGATGCGCGCGTGCCGGTGATCAAGCACCTGGACGGCATCTGCCACGTTTACGTCAGCCAGCACGCCGACCTGGCGAAAGCCCAGCGCATCGCGTTCAACGCCAAGACCTATCGCTACGGGATTTGCGGGGCGATGGAGACGTTGCTGGTCGATCAAACGGTTGCAAAGGATTTTCTGCCGTCGATGGCGGCGCAGTTCCGCGAAAAAGGCGTCGAACTGCGTGGCTGCGAGCGCACCCGGGCAATCATCGACGCCGTGCCGGCAAGCGAAGACGACTGGAGCACCGAATACCTGGCGCCGATCCTGTCGATCCGCGTGGTTGACGGCCTGGCTCAGGCCATCGAACACATCAACCATTACGGCTCCCATCACACCGACTCGATTGTCAGCGAAAACCTCGCCGACACCCGCCGGTTCGTGGCGGAAGTCGACTCGGCGTCGGTGATGATCAACACCCCGACGTGCTTCGCCGATGGATTTGAATACGGATTGGGTGCCGAGATCGGCATTTCTACTGATAAGCTGCACGCCCGCGGCCCGGTGGGCCTTGAAGGACTGACCTGCGAGAAGTACATCGTGGTCGGTGATGGCCAGTTGCGCGGCCAGGCGACGGTCTGACTTGACCGACCTCGACCTGACAGCGCCGCAAACCGGCAGCGAGTCTCGCCCGCGACGCATCGGCGTCCTCGGCGGCACGTTCGATCCGGTGCACATCGGGCATTTGCGCGGCGGGCTGGAAGTCGCCGAAGCGCTGGCGCTTGACGAGTTGCGCTTGACGCCCAGCGCGCGGCCGCCGCATCGAGATACCCCGCAGGTGTCGGCGCAGGATCGGCTGGCGATGGTCGAGTACGCGGTGGCCGGAGTGCCGCCGCTGGTGGTGGACGCCCGCGAATTGCAGCGGGACAAGCCGTCCTACACTATTGATACCCTGGAGTTGATGCGCGCCGAAATGCCCGCCGAGACCCAGGTTTTTCTGCTTTTGGGCTGGGACGCATTTTGCGGCCTGCCCACTTGGCACCGCTGGGAAGAGTTGCTCCAGCATTGCCATATCCTGGTGCTACAGCGCCCGGACGCCGACAGCGAACCGCCGGATGCCTTGCGCAACCTGCTGGCAGCGCGTTCGGTGAGCGACCCGCTGGCCCTCAAAGGGCCGAGTGGACAGATTGCATTCGTCTGGCAGACACCGCTCGCGGTTTCCGCCACCCAGATCCGTCAACTGCTGGCCAGCGGTAAGTCGGTACGTTTCCTGGTGCCCGACGCGGTCCTGGCCTACATCGATGCGCACGGTCTGTACCGTGCGTCGAACTGAACAAGGCGTGCTTCACGGATACGAATCCACGTGTCGCCAAGCCGCCGAATATATGAGCAAAACGAGTTTTATATGACTGACAAAGACCAAACCAAAGTTAAGCGCAAAGGCACGTTCAAGAGCGCTCCGCTGCCAGAAGCGGTCAACACCAACGAGCCGCTCAAGGGTGACGAGCTGGTCAAGATCGCTGTAGCCGCTCTGGAAGACGTCAAGGCGCAGGACATCCAGGTTATCGATGTTCGCGACAAGCAGAGCATCACCGACTACATGATCATCGCCACCGGTACGTCCAATCGCCAGATCAACGCGATGCTGGACAAGGTCCGTGAAGAAGTCAAAAAGCAGGGCGCCAAGCCGCTGGGCGAAGAAGGCAAGGGCGACAGCGACTGGGTACTGCTCGACCTCGATCTGGTCATCGTGCACATGATGACCGCCTCGGCGCGTCAGTTCTACGACCTGGAGCGCCTGTGGGCCGGTGCCGAGCAAAGCCGTGCGGCAGACGCCAAGCACCACAGCCCGGAAAACACCCACGAGCATTTCACCAAGCTCAACAAAGACCAGTTCTAAGGGATTGCTGTGCGACTGCGACTGATCGCCGTCGGTTCACGCATGCCCAAGTGGGTGGAAGAAGGCTGGCATGAATATGCCAAGCGTCTTCCGTCCGAGCTGGCGCTGGAACTGGTGGAAATTCCGCTCAATACCCGTGGCAAGAATGCCGACGTGGCCCGATTCATCCGTCAGGAAGGCGAAGCCATGCTGGCCAAGGTCGGGCAGAACGAGCGGATTGTCACGCTTGAAGTCCACGGCAAACCCTGGAGCACCGAGCAACTGGCGGTCGAACTCGACCGTTGGCGGCTGGATTCGCGCACGGTCAATTTCATGGTCGGTGGCCCGGAAGGGCTGGCACCGGAAGTCTGTGCCCGCGCGGACCAGCGCTGGTCGTTGTCGCCGCTGACGTTGCCGCACCCGCTGGTGCGGATTCTGATCGGCGAACAGTTGTACCGTGCCTGGACCGTGCTGTCCGGTCACCCTTACCACAAGTAAGCCTGCCCTCATGTCTCAGCCGATCCGCATCAAGGACCACGAAAAGGACGCACGCCTGGTGCGTAGCCGCGTCGTGTTCGGGGCCGTTGCGGTCATGCTGTTGATCTGCGTATTGATTGCACGGCTGTACTACTTGCAGGTGATCCAGTACGAGTACCACTCGACGCTGTCGGAAAACAACCGCGTCCATGTGCAGCCGATTCCGCCGACCCGTGGCCTGATTTTCGACCGCAACGGTGTGGTGGTGGCGGACAACCGTCCCAGCTTCAGCCTGAGCATGACCCGCGAGCGTTCCGGCGACTGGCAGCAAGTGCTCGACGTGATCGTCGAGGTGCTGCAACTGACGCCCGATGACCGGGTGATTTTCGAAAAACGCATGCGTCAGGGGCGCCGGCCGTTCGAGCCGGTGCCGATCCTGTTCGAGCTGACTGAAGAGCAGATTGCCCGGATCGCGGTGAATCAGTTCCGCCTGCCGGGTGTGGAAGTGGTCGCGCAACTGGTCCGTCACTATCCGCAGGGTGCGCACTTTGCGCATTCGGTGGGGTACATGGGGCGGATCAACGAGAAAGAGCTGAAGACCCTCGATCCGGTCAACTACAGCGGCACGCACCATATCGGCAAGACCGGCATCGAACGCTTCTACGAGCCGGAATTGCACGGTCAGGTGGGTTACGAAGAGGTCGAGACCAACGCCCGTGGCCGCGTCCTGCGCGTGCTCAAGCGCACCGATCCGATTCCTGGCAAAGACATTGTCCTCAGCCTCGACATCAAATTGCAGGAAGCGGCCGAGGCCGCGCTGGGCGGGCGTCGTGGTGCCGTGGTGGCCCTCGATCCGCGCACCGGCGAAGTGCTGGCGATGGTCAGCCAGCCGAGCTTCGACCCGAACCTGTTCGTCACCGGCATCAGCTTCAAGGCTTACGCCGAGTTGCGCGATTCCATCGACCGGCCGCTGTTCAACCGGGTCTTGCGCGGCCTGTACCCGCCGGGTTCGACGATCAAACCGGCGGTGGCGATTGCCGGTCTCGACTCCGGTGTGGTGACGGCCTCAAGCCGGGTGTTCGATCCGGGCTACTACATGCTGCCCAACTACGACCACAAATACCGTAACTGGAACCGCACCGGGGACGGCTTCGTCGACCTTGACACGGCGATCATGCGGTCCAACGACACCTACTTCTATGACCTGGCGCACAAGCTCGGGATTGATCGGTTGTCGTCCTACATGAACAAGTTCGGCATCGGCCAGAAGGTCTCGCTGGACATGTTCGAAGAATCCCCCGGCCTGATGCCGTCCCGCGAATGGAAACGTGCGACCCGCAAACAGGCGTGGTTCCCCGGCGAAACCCTGATTCTCGGGATCGGCCAGGGCTATATGCAATCGACCCCGCTGCAACTCGCCCAGGCCACGGCGCTGGTCGCCAACAAAGGTGTGTGGAACCGTCCACACCTGGCCAAATCCCTCGAAGGGGTGAAGCCGGTGGACACCAACCCGATGCCGGACATTGTCCTGCGCGATCCGTCGGACTGGACCAAGGTCAATCACGGCATGCAGCAGGTGATGCACGGCGCCCGTGGCACCGCGCGCAAAGCGGCGATCGGCGCGCAATACCGCATCGCCGGCAAATCGGGTACCGCTCAGGTGGTCGCAATCAAGCAGGGCGAGAAGTACGACCGCTCCAAGGTTCAGGAGCGCCACCGCGACCACGCCTTGTTCGTCGGTTTTGCCCCGGCCGATGATCCGCGAATCGTCGTCTCGGTGATGGTCGAGAACGGTGAGTCCGGCTCCGGCGTCGCTGCGCCCGTGGTGCGTCAGGTCATGGACGCCTGGCTGCTCGATCAGGACGGACGCTTGAAGGCCGAATACGCCAGTCCAATCAGTGCGGAGGCTACGGCCCGTGATGAATAATTTTGATCGCATGCTCTCCAGTGAGGATGTGATGCGTCGCCGAGCGACGTTGCTGCAAAGACTGCATATCGACGGCCCGCTGTTGATCCTGTTGCTGATCCTCGCGGCCGGCAGCCTGTTCGTGCTGTATTCGGCCAGCGGCAAGAGCTGGGACCTGCTGGCCAAACAGGCGACATCGTTCGGCATCGGCCTGGTGTCGATGATCGTCATTGCCCAGTTCGAGCCACGGTTCATGGCGCGTTGGGTGCCCCTCGGTTATGTGGTCGGGGTGGTGCTGCTGATGGTGGTGGACATCATGGGCCACAACGCCATGGGGGCGACCCGCTGGATCAACATTCCCGGGGTGATCCGCTTCCAGCCGTCGGAATTCATGAAGATCCTGATGCCGGCAACCATCGCCTGGTACCTGTCCAAGCGCACGTTGCCGCCACAACTCAAGCATGTCGGGATCAGCCTGATGCTGATCGGCGTGCCGTTCGTCCTGATCGTGCGCCAGCCTGACCTTGGTACGTCGCTGCTGATCCTCGCCGGCGGGGCGTTCGTGCTGTTCATGGGCGGGTTGCGCTGGCGCTGGATTCTCAGCGTGCTGGCGGCGGCCGTACCGGTGGCCGTCGCCATGTGGTTTTTCATCATGCACGACTACCAGAAGCAGCGAATCCTGACCTTCCTCGACCCGGAAAGCGATCCACTGGGCACTGGCTGGAACATCATTCAATCGAAAGCCGCCATCGGCTCCGGTGGCGTGTTCGGCAAGGGCTGGTTGCTCGGCACCCAGTCGCACCTGGACTTCCTGCCGGAAAGCCACACCGACTTCATCATTGCCGTACTCGGCGAGGAGTTCGGTCTGGTGGGCATCTGCGTGCTGTTGCTGATCTATTTGTTGCTGATCGGCCGGGGGCTGGTGATCACCGCTCAGGCGCAGACGCTGTTCGGCAAATTGCTCGCCGGTGCGTTGACCATGACGTTTTTTGTTTACGTTTTCGTCAACATCGGTATGGTCAGTGGCCTGTTGCCGGTCGTGGGGGTGCCGTTGCCGTTCATTAGCTACGGCGGAACTTCGCTGGTGACGCTGCTGTCAGCGTTTGGGGTTTTGATGTCGATCCATACCCATCGCAAGTGGATCGCACAGGTTTGAATAAGGTGAAGAGTTCAATGCAAGTAATGCGTGGCTGGGCGACTCGATGCGCGCCGCTGGTTGGCCTGATGGGCCTGCTGGGCAGCGTGCAGGAAGCGCTGGCCGGCGAATACGAAGGCTCGCCGCAGGTGGCCGAATTCGTGGGTGAAATGACCCGCGACTATGGTTTCGCCGGTGAACAGCTGATGGGGGTGTTCCGCGAGGCAGAGCGCAAGCAGTCGATTCTTGACGCGATCTCCAAGCCCGCCGAGCGGGTCAAGCAGTGGAAAGAATACCGCCCGATGTTCATCACCGACGCGCGCATTGCCCGGGGCGTGGACTTCTGGCGTCAACACGAGGCAACGCTGGCTCGCGCTGAACAGGAATACGGTGTGCCGGCACAGGTCATCGTGTCGATCATCGGCGTCGAGACCTTTTTCGGACGCAATACCGGTAATTTCCGGGTGATCGATGCCTTGTCCACCCTCGGTTTCGACTATCCTCCCCGTGCCGAATTTTTCCGCAAGGAACTGCGTGAGTTCCTGCTGCTGGCGCGTGAAGAACAGGTCGATCCCCTGACCCTCAAAGGCTCGTACGCCGGGGCGATGGGATTGCCGCAATTCATGCCGAGCAGCTTCCGCGCCTATGCGGTGGATTTCGACGGTGACGGTCATATCAATATCTGGAATAACCCGGATGATGCGATCGGTAGCGTCGCCAGCTATTTCAAGCGCCATGGCTGGGTGGCCGGGGAACCGGTGGTCAGCCGGGCCGATGTGCGTGGCGAGCAGGTCGACGAAGGCCTGACCACCGGCATCGAACCGACGAAGACCGTCGGAGAGTTGCGGGCGCTGGGCTGGTCAAGTCATGATGCGCTGCGCGATGATATGCCGGTTACTGCATTTCGCCTCGAAGGCGACAACGGCCCTGAATACTGGATGGGCCTGAAGAATTTCTACGCGATCACGCGTTATAACCGCAGCGTGATGTACGCCATGGCCGTACATCAACTGTCTGAAGAGCTGGTAAAAGCACGGGGCGTCAAGTAATGCGGGCATTGCCTAACAATAAACCCCTGAAGCTGGTGGCATTCGCTGCGTTGGCGGTGCTGGTCGCCAGTTGTTCGACCAGCCGTTCCCCGACTCAGAAAACCTCGAATACTGCAGTGCGGGCGCAGCCTGGCCTGGACATCAACCGCGCGCACAAAGACGGCGCGCCGTGGTGGGACGTCGATGTGTCGCGCATCCCTGATGCCACGCCGACCCTGCACACCGGTCCGTACAAGGCTAACCCGTACACGGTGCTGGGCAAGACGTACTTCCCGTTGCAGGAATCCAAGACTTACGTCGCCTCGGGCACTGCGTCGTGGTACGGCACCAAGTTTCATGGCCAGAACACCGCCAACGGCGAAGTGTATGACCTGTACGGCATGAGTGCCGCGCACAAGACTCTGCCACTGCCAAGTTACGTTCGGGTGACCAACCTGGACAACAACAAGAGCGTGATCCTGCGGGTCAACGACCGTGGGCCGTTCTATTCGGACCGGATCATCGACTTGTCCTACGCCGCCGCCAAGAAGCTCGGTTATGCCGAAATCGGCACCGCGCGGGTCAAGGTCGAGGGCATCGACCCGCAGCAGTGGTGGGCCGCCAAGGGCCGTCCGGCGCCGCTGATGCTCAACGAGCCGCAAGTCGCGCAAACTAGCGCGCCGACCATCACGGCTTCGGCCGGTACCGTCGAGCAATGGACCCCGCCGCCGCAGCAACACGCCGCGGCCGTCGTGCCGGTTCAGCTTGATGCAAAAAAAAACGCTTCTGCACCAGCGTCTGGCCAGTATCTGCAGGTGGGCGCGTTCGCCAACCCGGACGCTGCAGAACTCCTGAGGTCGAAGCTCAGCGGGATGGTGAGCGCTCCGGTGTTCATCAGCTCGATCGTGCGCAATCAGCAGACTCTGCACCGGGTACGCCTGGGGCCGATCGGTTCGCCGGGTGAAATTGCCCAGGTGCAGAACAGTGTGCGCCTGGCCAACCTTGGTTCGCCAAGTGTGGTCAGCGAGTAATACGTAGACTTGATTGACGGTTCACTTGCGGTATTGGGGGGTGAACCAGGTTGTTGGCTCGTCGAAGAACAAAAGCCCGGCAAGGGTGACTGGAGTGAGCAACTGAACACGCGATGGCCCGTTAGAAGGCTGTCTGAATAGTTTTGCCTTCGGGCAAGTTTCCATTAGCGATTTCGAGAGACGGATGAACATCACCACCTTTGCCAAACGCCTGTGTCTGCTAGTCCCGCTGCTCCTCTCGCCAGCCGCCTTCGCGGCCGAGATGATGCCGTCGCCACCACAACTGGCTGCCAAGGCCTACGTTCTGATGGATGCCAGCAGCGGCAACGTGCTGGTCGAAAACAATGGCGACCAGCGTCTGCCACCGGCCAGCCTGACCAAACTGATGACCGCGTACATCGCTACGCTGGAAATCCGTCGCGGCCAGATCGGTGAAAACGATCCGGTGACCGTCAGCGAAAACGCCTGGCGCACCGGCGGTTCGCGGATGTTCATCAAGGTCGGTTCGCAAGTCACCGTCAGCGACCTGCTGCACGGCATCATCATCCAGTCCGGCAACGACGCCAGCGTCGCACTGTCCGAGCACATCGCCGGCAGCGAAGACGCCTTCGCCGACCTGATGAACAAGACGGTCACCGACCTGGGCATGACCAATACCCACTTCATGAACCCGACCGGTCTGCCAAACCCTGAGCACTACTCGTCGGCTCACGACATGGCGATCCTCGCTCGCGCGATCATCCATGAAGACCCGGCTCACTACGCGATCTATTCGCAGAAAGAGTTCTTCTGGAATGGCATCAAGCAGCCTAACCGCAACCTGTTGCTGTGGCGCGACAAGACCGTTGACGGTCTGAAAACCGGTCACACCGACGAAGCCGGCTACTGCATGGTGTCCTCGGCTGTACGTGACGGCCAGCGTCTGATCGCCGTGGTGTTCGGCACCAACAGCGAAGTGGCCCGCGCCGCCGAGACCCAGAAGCTGCTGACTTATGGTTTCCGCTTCTTCGAAACCCAGACCTTCTATCAGAAGGGCACCGAACTGGCTCAGGCCCCGGTGTGGAAAGGCACCACCAATCAAGTCAAGGCCGGCCTGGCTGAAGACCTGACCATGACCCTGCCAAAAGGCCAGCTGAAGAAGCTCGCTGCCAGCATGACCATGAACCCGCAACTGACCGCGCCAATCGCCAAGGGCGACGTGATCGGTAAAGTCGAAGTCAAACTGGAAGACAAGGTGGTGCACAGCGCTGACCTGATCGCTCTGGATGGCGTCGAGGAGGGTGGTATCTTCCGCCGCATGTGGGATAGCATCCGTCTATTCTTCTACGGCTTGTTCAACTGATTTGTGTTGACCTGCATGGCCCCGCCCCGATCCGGTGCGGGGCCATGTGCGTTACCACGGCTTGCGCTCTAGAGGCCGTTACGCCATGACCGATACCGAAGTAAAGGCGCCAAAGATCGAATTTCCCCAGACTGATTATCCGATTAAGGTGATCAGCGACACGGGCGTCGGCAACAAAGACAAGATCATCGACATCGTCAAGAAACACGCGACCATCAATGATGAGCGCATCGACGAACGTCAAAGCAGCAATGGCAAATACACCACCATCCAGTTGCACATCGTCGCGACCGATCAGGATCAGCTGTACAACATCAACAGCGAACTGCGGGCTTCCGGTTTCGTGCACATGGTGTTGTGATGCCGGGCACGCTGGGCTTTCGCGAACTTGGCCAGATGGCTTACGAGCCGGTCTGGCATGCCATGCAACGCTTCACCAACGAACGCGGCAGCAATGCCGCCGACGAAATCTGGCTGGTCGAGCACCCTCCGGTGTTCACCCAGGGCCAGGCCGGCAAGGCTGAACATTTGCTGCTGCCGGGCGATATCCCGGTGGTGCAGGTCGATCGCGGCGGGCAGGTGACTTATCATGGTCCCGGCCAGCTGGTGGCCTACCTGCTGCTGGACGTGCGCAAGCTGGGTTTCGGCGTACGCGATCTCGTCACGCGCATGGAACAGTGCCTGATCGAACTGCTGGCCAGCTACGGCGTGACCGCCGCAGCCAAGCCGGATGCTCCCGGCGTCTACGTCGACGGAGCGAAAATCGCTTCTCTGGGTTTGCGGATTCGCCACGGTTGTTCCTTTCATGGCCTGGCCCTGAACGTGGATATGAACCTGGAACCGTTTCGACGGATTAATCCCTGCGGCTATGCCGGGCTGGCGATGACCCAGCTGAGCGATCACGCAGGACCGATTGAATTTGCCGAGGTAAGTGCCCGGCTGCGCGCGCAGCTCGTCAAACACCTCGACTATGCTGAGCAGACGACCCTGACGGGCGGAATCGACTGATATGACTACTGATGCAGTGCAAACCATGATCCCGACGCTCGACGTGACCGAGCGCCCGGCCCCGCGTCCCAAGGTTGAAGCCGGCGTCAAGCTGCGCGGCGCCGAGAAGGTTGCACGCATCCCGGTAAAGATCATTCCGACCACCGAGCTGCCGAAGAAACCTGACTGGATTCGTGTGCGCATCCCGGTTTCCCCGGAAGTCGACCGAATCAAGAGCCTGCTGCGCAAGCACAAGCTGCACAGCGTCTGCGAAGAGGCATCCTGCCCGAACCTGGGCGAGTGCTTCTCCGGCGGCACCGCGACCTTCATGATCATGGGCGATATCTGCACCCGTCGCTGCCCGTTCTGCGACGTGGGCCACGGTCGTCCGAAGCCACTGGACGTCAACGAGCCGGAAAGCCTGGCCATCGCCATTGCCGACCTCAAGCTCAAGTACGTGGTGATCACTTCGGTTGACCGCGATGACCTGCGTGACGGCGGTGCCCAGCACTTTGCCGACTGCATCCGCGAAATCCGCAAGCTGTCGCCGAACGTGCAACTGGAAACCCTGGTCCCGGACTACCGTGGCCGCATGGACATCGCCCTGGAAATCACTGCTGCCGAGCCGCCGGATGTGTTCAACCACAACCTGGAAACCGTGCCGCGCCTGTACAAGGCTGCGCGTCCGGGTTCGGACTACCAGTGGTCGCTGACCCTGCTGCAACGCTTCAAGCAGATGATGCCGCACATTCCGACCAAATCCGGCCTGATGCTGGGCCTGGGCGAGACGGACGAGGAAGTCATCGAAGTCATGAAGCGCATGCGCGAACACGACATCGACATGCTGACCCTCGGTCAGTACCTGCAACCGTCGCGCAGCCACTTGCCGGTGCAGCGTTTCGTGCATCCGGACACCTTCGCCTGGTTCGCCGAGGAAGGTTACAAGATGGGCTTCAAGAACGTCGCTTCCGGCCCTCTGGTACGTTCGTCGTACCATGCCGACGAGCAGGCGAAACTGGTCAAGGCCGAGCTGCTCGGTTCCTGATTCTGCGCTGAAGGCTGCATCAAATACCCGCTTCGGCGGGTATTTTTGTTTGGGTTGTTAACCTCTGAACCTTGTGGCGAGGGAGTTGGCTCGCGCTGGAGTGCGCAGCCGTCGCGAAGATCTTGGTGGCGCTGCGCAACCCGGCAGGAGCCAGCGCCCCCGCCACGAATTATTGAGTGAGCTCGCCTCTTTTGTTTGTCGCTTTACCTGACTACTGTGTCCGCAAGACTTCACACAGGGAGACCCATGGATGACTGTTCGACCGACACATACCCTCGTTGCGCACAGACCGGTGCCGGCGCTGCCATCTGAGGGGCTGATTGGCGTGATCGCCCCCGCAGGGCCTGGTGCGCTGAACACCGAAAAAGCCGTGCAGTGGATGCGCGCCCGTGGTTATGCATTGAAGGTGTTTCCCGGGGTCTACGAGAAGGACGGCTATCTGGCCGGCAGTGACGACGTACGCCTCAATGACCTGCACGCTGCATTCGCTGACCCCGAGGTCGACGCGATCATCTGCCTGCGCGGTGGCTACGGCACGCCGCGTCTGCTGGACCGGATCGACTACGACCTGCTGAGCCGCCATGCCAAGCCGTTTGTCGGCTACAGCGACATCACCGCGCTGCATCTGGCGATCAGCCGTTATGCCGGCTTTGTGACCTTCCATGGCCCGCTGCTCAATGCCGACCTGTTGGGTGACAAGGAGCCACCGACTGTCACGTCATTCTTCGCCATGCTGCGCGGTCAGGTGAAGGCGGGGAGTGTGCTGAGTCATCCGGTGGCCTATCCATTGACCACTGTCGAGCCGGGTATTGCTCATGGGCGGCTGCTGGGCGGTAATCTGGCGATGATTGCCTCAACGCTGGGTACGCCATACGAAATCGACGTGGAGGGCGTGATTCTGTTGATCGAGGACGTCAACGAGCCGTTGTACAGGATCGACCGTTTGCTCACGCAAATGCGTCTGGCCGGCAAATTGGCCCGATTGCGTGGGGTACTGGTCGGTGACGTCGCTGGCGTGGATAGCGACGCGTTGAACCGCCTGCTCAAGCAGACTTTTGAACCGTTGCGAATCCCGGTGCTGTCCGGTTGGCGCAGCGGGCATTGTGATCCGAACCTGACACTGCCGATGGGGGCGCTGGTGAGGCTGGATGCGGGGAAGAAGGAGTTGATGTTGGAGCAGGATGTGGTCACCCGATAATGTGTGGGTGAAGCAAACAGATCGCAGCCCTCGGCAGCGCCTGCACGGTAAACATCAATCCCGTGCAGGCGCTGCCGAAGGCTGCGATCTTTTGATTTTGCTTTACTGCGTGCGCAGGCTCTCGAGCAACTTGTGCGTCGGATACCCGTCCGCCGGCCAGCCAAACGACTGCTGGGCACTGCGGATGGCCTTGCGCGTGTTGGCGCCGATGATGCCGTCCGCCGTTCCGGCATCGTAGTTACGCGCGCTCAGCAGGTTTTGCAGCTCGATGCGTTCGGTGCGGCTCAGCGGCAGGTCATCCTTGGGCCAGGTGCCATTGATCAGGCCGCCACCGTCGAAGCGCTCGGACAACAGGCTCACCGCCAGAGCATAGGACGACGAGTTGTTGTACTTGAGGATCGCCCGGAAGTTGTCGAGGATCAGGAACGCCGGGCCACGATAGCCTGCCGGCAGCAGCAGGGCCGCGGACAGCTGTTCCGAACCGGCTGGCGCCTGACCGCCATTGGGCAGGATTACCCCCAGTTGACGCCACTCGGCAACGCTCTTGCGAATCGCGCCATCGGCCAGGGTGTAATTGAAACCGCTTGGCAGTTGCACTTCAAAGCCCCACGGCTGACCACGCTGCCAGCCGGAACTTTGCAGATAGTGCGCGGTGGAGGCCAGGGCATCGGCCGGACTGCCCCAGATATCGCGGCGACCGTCACCGTCGAAATCCACCGCATGGGTGTTGTAGGTGGTCGGAATGAATTGGGTCTGCCCCATCGCTCCGGCCCACGAACCCAGCATCTTCTCTGGAGTGATATCGCCTTGTTGCAGGATCTGCAGGGCGGCGATCAATTGCGCATGGGCAAATGCCGGGCGACGGCCTTCGTAGGCGAGGGTGGCCAGCGAGTTGATCACCGACTTGTTGCCCTGGAACTGACCGAAATTGCTTTCCATCCCCCACACCGACACCAGTGCCTGGCGATCGACGCCGTAACGCTGTTCGATGCTCTGCAGAATGTCGGCGTACTGGCTGATCAGCGCCTGGCCCTTGCGCACCCGCAGCGGCGATAACGCGCCGTCGAGGTATTCCCACACTGGCCGTGAGAACTCCGGCTGACTGCGGTCGGCTTTGATCACGCTGGTATCGAAGCTGACATTGGCGAACGCGCGATCGAACAGGTCGGCGCGAATACCGGCGGCCAGCGCATCCTTGCGAAAACCCGCCTGCCATTCGGCAAAGGTCTGGGTCGGCTGGAGATCGAGAGGGTCGGCGGACGGCACTACCGGCGGGATGATCGCTGGGGCCGTGGCAACTGGGGCGGCTTGCAGGGGTTGCGCGTCGGCGGCGGTGGGTTTTTCCGCGCAGGCGACAAGCAGAATGAAGCTGGAGGCAGCGATCAGCTGGCGAACGGGCCAACGACGGGAAAGACTAAAGGGCATGCACAGTTCCAGGGGATACGGATCAGGTGCAGACCTTAACATGACCAGGGGGTGCTGCGCTTCAGGCGGCCAGAAAGTAAGAAGCCTCCCAGTTGTCAGACTGGAAGGCTTCGCGGCGGTAGCTGCCTTTACCCTTGGCTGGTCGTTCCTGGCGGCTGCGGAACAGGGGTTGGGCGACGATGGATTTGGCCTTGTTCGGGCCATGTTTCGATGGCTTTTTGCTCATGAGGGCTCTCTCGAGTGAGTGGGTTTTGCGCGGCAAATAATCTGCCGATGTTGGGCGTCTGTCCAGTTCCTGTTATGTGGGAATGTGTTGACGCTTTCGCGAGCAGGCTCGCTCCCACATTTGGAATGCATTTCAATGTGGGAGCGAGCCTGCTCGCGAATGGTCGTTATGCGGTAGGACAGGTTATTCGGCGGGAAGTGTCAGGCGTTGGCCAGCCATCAACAACGCCAACCGGCTCAGGCTCATCCACGGCGAACCGGCAGCCTGGCCCTTGATCTGTGCATCTATACGCTGGGCTTCGAGTAGCAACTGCGCCCAACGTGGCGCCGAGTAGCGTTGCAGGGCCTTGCTCATCAGTGGTTTGCGCTTGTCCCAGACCGGGGGCTTCGCCTGACTGAAGCACTTGTCCAGCGGCGTGCCCTGGCTGTATTGCAACGAGATATTGGCCAGCAGTCGCAGTTCCCGCGCCAGCGCCCAGAGAATCACCGGTGGCTCGACCCCTTCACCGCGCAGGCCTTCGAGCATACGCAAGGCGTGAGCCGGTTCGCCATTGAGCACGGCATCGGTCAGGCCGAACACGTCGAATCGGGCACTGTCGGCCACAGCGGCCTGCACGGTTTCGACGGTGATCTGCCCACCTTCGGCCATCAGCTTGAGCTTTTCGATTTCCTGTGCGGCGGCGAGCAGGTTGCCCTCGACGCGTGCGGCAATCAGTTCGACCGCGTCCTGACTCGCCGACAAGCCGGCCTGCGACAGGCGCTGACGAATCCAGCTCGGCAACTGGTTGGCGTCCACCGGCCAGATCTGGATGAATTGAGTCTGCTGACCTTCGACCAGCGCCTTGCCCCACTTGGTTTTCTGCGCGCTGCCATCGAGCTTGGGCAGGCTGATCAGCAGCACCGTGTCTTCCGCAGGGCGCGAGCAGTATTCGATCAGCGCGGCAGCGCCCTTGTCACCGGGTTTGCCCGAAGGCAGGCGCAGTTCCAGCAGGCGTTTCTCGGCGAACAGCGACATGCTGGCACCGGCCTGCAACAACGTGCCCCAATCGAAATTGGCGTCGGCAGCGAATACCTGGCGTTCGTCGAAACCTTGCTGGCGGGCCGCACTGCGGATGGCGTCGGCAGCCTCCTGACACAACAGCGGGTCATCGCCGCTGATGATGTAAACGGGCGCAAGCGTGCCTTGCAGGTGTTTGCCGAGTTGAGCGGGAGCGAGCTTCATGGGAAATACCGAACGGGGCGCCTGAGCGCCCCGATCCTCTTACTGCTGCGGTATTTCGAGCGGCGACTGACGCGGGGTTTCCGCTTCAGCCTTTTGCGCGGCTTCCAGCGCATCGGCTTCAGCCTTGGCCCGTGCGTTGGCGGTTTGTTGCAGTTGCTGCAGTTGAGCCGGCGTCAGCTGTTGCAGACGCAGCATCATGCGCTGAATCAGCTCGCGACGGGTTTCACGACGCGCTTCGTTGGCTTCCTGATCGGAGCCGACGAGGTTGTTGCCGTCGTGGATAAATACCTTCTGCACTTCAAGCTTGTCGCTCAACAGCGAAAGGTTCTTGTCGCCACGGATGTCGTAGCTCAGCACCGTGCTGACCTGATACTCGCCCGTACGACCGGCGCCGGCGTAGCTGAGGATGCGTTGGCTTTCCTGCTCGTCAGCCAGGTACAGCTTGTACGGTGCACCGCTGTAAACCTTGACGCCACTGGACTCCAGCGTCTGACGCAGCTGGGTGACGGTCTCGCCATAAGCGTTGCGGGCGCTCAGGTCGAGCTCCTTGAGCGTCAGTTCATTGGTGCCGGTACCGCGCAGCTGGAAACCACAGGCGCTCAACAGGACGGCAAGGCCCATCACCAGCAGATTGCGTTTGATCATTGTGTTGCTCCCCTTGAAACCATGTGGGCCGACCGTGCGGCCCGAAAGGTTTTACTTGGCGCCGGACAACACCGGCGCCCGATCCAATTAGCTGGCGACGATATTGACCAGTTTCCCGGGCACTACGATCACTTTACGAATAGTCAGGCCGTCGACGAAACGCAGTACGTTTTCGTTGGCGCGGGCTGCCGCTTCCACTTCTTCGCGCGTCGCGCTGGCCGGCATGTCGATCTGCCCGCGCAGTTTGCCGTTGACCTGGATAACCAGGGTCAGGCTGTCCTGCACCAGTGCGCTCTCGTCCACAACCGGCCAGTCGGCGTCGATCACTGCGTCGGCGTGACCCAGTTGTTTCCACAGTTCGTGGCTGATGTGTGGCGTGATCGGTGCCAGCAGCAGCGTCACGGCTTCCAGGCCTTCATGAATCAGCGCGCGATCCTGTTCGGTGCTTTGTGCGGCTTTTTCCAGCACGTTCATCAGCGTCATCACCTGAGCGATGGCGGTGTTGAATTTGTGATTCTGGCCGACGTCATGGCTGGCCTGTTTGATGGCCAGGTGAGTCGCGCGGCGCACGGCTTTCTGCTCATCGTTCAGGCTGGCGACATCCAGTTTGCCCGGCAGGCCCTGAGTGACGTGGGCTTGCGCCAGACGCCAGACGCGCTTGAGGAAACGGTGCGAGCCTTCAACGCCGGAGTCGGACCATTCGGCGCTCATGTCTGGCGGCGAAGCGAACATCATGAACAGGCGGCAGGTGTCTGCGCCGAACTGATCGATCATCGACTGCGGGTCGACGCCGTTGTTCTTCGACTTGGCCATTTTCTCGGTGCCACCGATTTCCACCGGCAGGCCGTCGGATTTCAGTTTGGCGCTGATGACCTTGGCTTTGCTGTCGCGTTCGAGCTCGACGTCGGCCGGGTTGAACCAGGTGTAGGCGCCATTGGCTTCGCGACGATAATAAGTCTCGGCGATCACCATGCCCTGGGTCAGCAGGTTCTTGAACGGTTCGTTGGAGCTCACCAGGCCTTCGTCGCGCATCAGTTTGTGGAAGAAGCGCGCGTACAGCAGGTGGAGAATGGCGTGTTCGATACCGCCGATGTACTGGTCGACCGGCAGCCAGTGATCGGCTGCGGATTTTTCCACCAGACCGCCTTCGAAGTGCGGCGAGGCGTAACGGGCGTAGTACCACGAGGACTCGACGAACGTGTCCATCGTGTCGGTTTCACGCTTGGCCGGCTGGCCGCATTTCGGGCAGCTGCACTCGTAGAACTCGGGCATGCGTGCCAGCGGCGAACCGGCGCCGTCCGGCACCACGTCTTCCGGCAGTACGACGGGCAGTTGATCTTCCGGCACGGGTACGTCACCGCAAGCATCGCAGTGGATGATCGGGATCGGGCAGCCCCAGTAGCGCTGACGGCTGATGCCCCAGTCGCGCAGGCGGAACTGAGTGCGCGAGGCACCGAGGTTCTTCTTGATCAGTGCGACTTCCATGGCGTCGAAGGCGCCCGCGAAGTCCAGGCCGTCGAACTCACCGGAGTTGATCAGCGTGCCGTGCTCGCCGTAGGCGTCCTGCCACGGCGCCGGGTTGGTGTCACCGGAGCTGGTGCGTACCACCGACTTCACCGGCAGGTTGTACTTGTGGGCGAATTCAAAGTCACGCTCGTCGTGAGCCGGTACTGCCATGACGGCGCCATCGCCGTAGTGCATCAGTACATAGTTGGCGACCCATACCGGCAGTTTTTCGCCGGTCAGCGGGTGCTCGACGAACAGGCCGGTCGGCAGGCCTTTCTTCTCTTGGGTGGCGACGTCGGCTTCAGCCACGCTGCCGCCCTTGCATTCGGCGATGAACGCTTGCAGCTCAGGGTTGTTCTTCGCTGCGAGGCTGGCCAGGTGGTGTTCGGCAGCCACGGCAACGTAGGTCGCGCCCATCAGGGTGTCCGGACGGGTGGTGAAGACTTTGAGGGTGCCTTCTTCGCCGATCGAGTCGACGTTGTACGGGAACTGCACTTCCATGCCGCGGGATTTGCCGATCCAGTTGCGCTGCATGGTCTTGACCTGTTCCGGCCAGCCCGTCAGTTCGTCGAGGCTCTCCAGCAGCTCATCCGCGTAGGCGGTGATCTTGAAGTAGTACATCGGGATTTCGCGCTTTTCGATCAGCGCGCCGGAGCGCCAGCCGCGACCGTCGATCACCTGTTCGTTGGCCAGAACGGTCTGGTCGATCGGGTCCCAGTTCACGGTGCCGTTTTTACGGTAGATCACGCCTTTTTCGAACAGGCGAGTGAACAGCCATTGTTCCCAGCGGTAGTAATCCGGTTTGCAGGTGGTCACTTCACGGGACCAGTCCACGGCGAGGCCCAGGCTACGCAGCTGGGACTTCATGTAGGCAATGTTTTCGTAGGTCCACTTGGCGGGGGCCACGTTGTTCTTCATCGCGGCGTTTTCTGCCGGCATGCCGAAAGCGTCCCAACCCATTGGTTGCAGAACATTCTTGCCTTGCATGCGCTGATAGCGGGAGATCACGTCGCCGATGGTGTAGTTGCGCACGTGCCCCATGTGTAGCTTGCCGCTGGGGTAAGGGAACATCGACAGGCAGTAGTAGGTTTCCTTGCCTGGCTGTTCACTGACTTCAAAGGACTTTTGCTCGTCCCAGAACGACTGGGCGGCGGCTTCGATTTCACGGGGCTGATATTGTTCGTGCATGGCTACTTTTGTACTGGATAGGGGTGGCCTAATCCTCTTCAACGCAGGTTCCGGGGTGGCCCGGACGAGCTGGAAGTGGAATTACAGGAAGCGCCGTAGCATACATGACCGCGCTTGGCCTAGGGAAACCCTGATTACAGCTGTTTGGTCCGGCAAAACCGTGGCGAGGGCCGTTGGTCGCGGCGTGCAGCCGGTTTGTACAGCGAAGCTAAGCTCTAACTGGGGAGTGAGTCTTATCTTCAATGAGGTGAGGGATGGTGGAGCAACGGAAAAAAAACGTAACGAAACCCGAGTTGTACGAAAGGCTGATCGACCGTCTGGGTGTGGCCCTGGACACTTTGAAAACCGCTGACCGGCTGCGCGATGAGCGCCCCCTGGAACTGGAATTGCGTGGCTTGAGCCCCGCCGAGTTCAAACTGGTCAAGGCCTATCTGGATCGCAGTGAACGTGAAACGCATGGATGCCTGTCACAAGCAGTGAAGCAACTCGATGCAGCACATTCGGCCAAGGTCATCTGGCTCAAGGACAAGGCACCCCGCAGAGAGACCGACAAGGTTCGTTCTCTGCAGGCCAAGTAAGCGCATGGCAGGTCAAGAACCGGATCTTTTGCAACAGGATCCCACCTATTGGTTGTAACGCTCTATTAACACTTTTAGGCTTCGGGCATCTGTGGAGATGCCCGATGCCTTTTCGTTATTTCATCAAACAACTTTTATTGCCGCCCGGCATCCTTTTGCTGCTGTTGCTGGCCGCGTGGTGGCTGCGCCGCTCGCGGCCGCGCCTGGCTGGTGTGTGTTTCGCCATTGGCTTTGGTGGAATGTGGCTGATGAGCCTGCCGGTGGTCGTGCAGTGGGGCGCCAAGGCGCTGGAGCGCGAACCGCCGCTGGCCCGTGGAGAATGGGCAGCGCTGGCGCAGCGGGCCGATGCGATCGTGGTGCTCGGTTCCGGGCGCGAGCGCGGTGATCTGGCCTGGGGAGAGGATCAGCCGACCGGCGTGGGGCTTGAGCGTCAGCGTTATGCCGCGCGACTGGCCAAGGCGTCCGGGTTGCCGATTCTGACCACGGGTGGCTTGCATTACGGTACGCCGCCGACCGAGGCGAAGTTAATGGCGGATTCGCTGCACGACGACTTTGGCGTGACGGTGCGCTGGCAGGAAGGTGAGAGCCGCACTACCTGGGAAAACGCGAAGTTCACCGCCGATATCTTGCTGCCGCAGGGGATCAAGCGTGTGGTGATCGTGACACAGGCCTGGCACATGCCGCGGTCGGTGTGGAGTTTTCAGCAGGCGGGATTTGAAGTGGTGCCAGCGCCGGTCGGGTTTCTCGGGACCGATAACGCCAGGCCGTTTGGTGGCTGGCTGCCGGAGTTCAAGTCGATCTGGCAGAGCGGGCAATTGCTGAACGAAGCGGTAGGGCAGGTGGGGTATTCGCTGTTTTACCGCTGAAGATCAAAAGATCGCAGCCTGCGGCAGCTGCAACAGGGAAAATACAAGTCCTGTGTAGGCGCTGCCGCAGGCTGCGATCGTTTGCTTTAGAGCGTTTTCGACATCCGGCTGGCCATCAGTGCCCAGCCAAACAACAGCAAGCACACGATGATCAATGGCCACGAACGCCATTGCAGGTACGGCGTCAGGTTGTGCATCGGCACCACTTCACCGTACAGAATGCCCTGTTCAAACTGCGGAATCTGCTCGGTGATCTGCCCGAACGGGTTGATCAGTCCGGTCACGCCGTTGTTGGTCGCGCGGATCATCCAGCGCCCGGCCTCCAGTGCACGCATCTGCGCCATCTGCAAATGCTGCAACGGGCCAATCGAGGTGCCGAACCAGGTGTCGTTGCTGATCGTCAGCAGCAGATCGCTGCGCGCTGACAGGCTGGCGGCAAATTCCGGATACACCACTTCGTAGCAGATAAACGGTGCGATTTGATAACCCTTGGCCTGCAACAACGCCTGATCGGCCGGGCCGCGGGCAAAGTCGGACATCGGCAGGTCGAAGAATGCGATCAGCCCGCGCAGTACATCCTGCAACGGCACGTATTCGCCGAAGGGCACCAGTTTCTGCTTCAGATACGTGCCATCGCCTTCGCCGACCACGGTGATGCCGTTGAAGAAGCGTTTTTCATGACGAACGGTTTCGCGGATCGGTACGCCAGTGATCAGCGCCGATTTACGCTCGGCGGCGAAGGTGCCCATCATGGTCAGGTAGCCCTCGGCGGACTCCTTCAATACCGGCACGGCGGTCTCCGGCCAGATCAGCAGATCCACCGGTTTCGAGCGGAAACTCAGGTCGCGGTACAGGGCCAACTGCGCATTGAGTTCGGCCGGGTCCCATTTCATGCTTTGTGCGACGTTGCCCTGAATCGCGGCAACGCTCAATGGTGCGCCGGACGGGCTGGTCCAGGCATGACCTTTGAGCGCAATGCCGGCCACCCATGGCCCAACCAACAGCACCAGACCGGCAGCGATAAAGCCTTTGCGCCTGGTTTGCAGTAGGCGTGGAGCGTTATAGATCAGCGCCGCTGTCAGTGCCAGAACGAACGACACCAGCCACATCCCGCCAACTGGAGCGAGCCCGGCCAAGGGGCCGTCGAGCTGGCTGTAACCCGAGTACAGCCATGGGAAACCGGTGAGGAACCAGCCGCGAAACGCTTCCTGGCCCACCCACAACGCAGCAAATGCCAAGGCATCGGCCACCGGTGCTTCATTGCGGCGCAACCAGCGCGCCCACAACCAGGCCGGCAGGGCAAAGAACCAGGCGATCGCGGCGGTAAACAGCAGCATCAGGAACCCCGCCAACAGCACCGAAGCACCACCGAAATGGTGGATGCTGTAATAGATCCAGCTGGTGCCGGCGCCGAACAGGCCGAAACCGAAGCACCAGCCGCGGCCCAGTGCCTGGCGCGGGCTCAGCTCGCGCAAACCGGCATAGAACAGGCCGACCGCCAGCAAGGCCAGCGGCCAGATGTTGAAAGGTGCCAGAGCGAGGGTGGTGATTGCACCGGCCGCCACGGCCAGCAGGTTACCGGGCCAGCCGGGGCGGGTTGTCCAGCGCATTTCAGTCCTTAGATTTCTTACCGGGCGATAGGGGTCAGTCGCAGCAAATGAATCCGACGGCTGTCGGCGTTCAGGATGCGGAAACGATAGGCGCCGATTTCAGTGATTTCATTGCGTTTTGGCAAGTGCCCGAACGCGCTCATCACCAGGCCGCCGACGGTGTCGAACTCGTCATCGGAAAACTCGCTGTCGAAGAACTCGTTGAAGTTCTCGATCGGCGTCAGCGCCTTGATCAGGAAGTCACCGCTGGGCAGCGGCTTGATGTAGCTGTCTTCTTCGACGTCGTGCTCGTCTTCGATATCGCCGACGATCTGTTCCAGCACGTCTTCAATGGTCACCAGACCGGCCACACCGCCGTACTCGTCGATGACGATGGCCATGTGGTTGTGGTTGGCGCGGAATTCACGCAGCAACACGTTCAGACGCTTGGACTCCGGCACGAAAGTGGCCGGGCGCAGCAGGTCCTTGATGTTGAAGCTGTCGCCGTTCTCCTTGAGGATCAGCGGCAGCAGGTCCTTGGCCAGCAGCACGCCCATCACGTCGTCATGGCTTTCACCGATGACGGGATAGCGCGAGTGGGCCGAGTCGACCACGGCCGGGAGGAATTCACGGGGTGTCTGGTTCGCCTTGATGCTGATCATCTGCGAACGCGGGACCATGATGTCGCGCACTTGCAGGTCAGCCACCTGGATGGCGCCTTCGACGATGGCCAGCGCTTCGCTGTCCAGCAGTTTGTTCTGATGTGCATCGCGCAGCAGCTCAAGCAGCTCCTGACGGTTCTTCGGCTCGTGGGCAAAAGCCTGGGTCAGTTTACCCAGCCATGACTTCTGCCCGTTGCTCGATCGATCTTCGCTCATAGCGATTACTCTGAATCCTTTGTTGTAACGATAGGGGATGTTTCGGTTTCGTCGTCCGCGTACGGATCGGGATAGCCCAGTTCGGCAAGCAACTCGCGTTCCAGTGCTTCCATTTCTTCGGCTTCGTCGTCATCTATATGGTCGTAACCGAGTAGATGCAAGCAGCCGTGAATGACCAGATGTGCCCAGTGTGCTTTAAGTTCCTTGCCCTGTTCGGCGGCTTCGCGCTCGACCACCGCCACGCAGATCACCAGATCGCCGAGCAGCGGGATGTCGAGAAACTCGTCGGGCACTTCGGCCGGGAACGACAGGACGTTGGTCGCGTAATCCTTGTGGCGCCAGGTGTGATTGAGCTCGCGGCCTTCTTCCTCGTCGACCAGACGAATGGTCATTTCCGAGTCGGCGGTGCGCTGGCGCAGGGCCAGTTCGCACCATCGGCGGAAGTCGGCTTCACTCGGTGCGCTCGCTTCGGTAGCGATTTGCAGGTCTAGCTCAAGCATCGCGCGAGGTTTCCTTGGCGGCTTCTGCGCGGGTCTCGAAGCGCTCGTAGGCTTCGACGATCCGCTGCACCAATGGATGGCGCACGACGTCTTTAGGCTGGAAGTGCGTGAAGCTGATGCCCGGTACGTCCTTGAGCACTTCGATCACATGATGCAGGCCGGACTTGGTGCCACGCGGCAGGTCGACCTGAGTGATGTCGCCAGTGATGACCGCAGTCGAGCCGAAACCGATCCGGGTCAGAAACATCTTCATCTGTTCGACGGTGGTGTTCTGGCTTTCGTCGAGAATGATGAAGCTGTTGTTCAGCGTGCGGCCGCGCATATAGGCCAGCGGCGCAACTTCGATCACCTGACGCTCGATCAGCTTGGCCACGTATTCGAAGCCGAGCATTTCGTAGAGTGCGTCGTAGAGTGGGCGCAGGTACGGGTCGATCTTCTGCGCGAGGTCCCCGGGCAGGAAGCCAAGTTTTTCACCGGCCTCGACTGCCGGACGCACCAGCAGGATGCGGCGGATCTGCTCGCGCTCCAGCGCATCGACAGCACACGCCACGGCCAGATAGGTCTTGCCGGTACCGGCCGGACCGATGCCGAAATTGATGTCGTTGCCGAGGATTTCCTTCACGTAGCGCAACTGATTCAAGCCACGTGGGCGAATCATGCCTTTCTTGGTGCGCAGGGCAACGGAGGCTTCGGCAGGGGCGTGATTGTCCAGCTCGACGACGGCTGATTCCTGCAGGAACAGGTGCACGAGATCCGGCGACAGCTCGGTACCCTTGGTTTCCCGGTACAGGCGGCGCAGCAGATTTTCCGCAGACGTGGTGTGCTTGGGGTCGCCGATCAGTTCGAACTGGTTTCCGCGGTTGCGGATCTCGATGGCCAGGCGCTGTTCGATCAAGCGCAAATGCTCGTCGAATTGCCCGCACAGATTGGCGAAGCGGCGAGCCTCAAAGGGCTCGAGGATAAAACGATGTGGTTCTATGGGTGCGTTCAAGGTCGTATTTAGCCGCCCTGGGGCAATTAAGATGAAATCAAGGATAACGCCAGAGGCCTGGGTGCGAAAGCTCTTAAATTGATGAGCACAATCTCAGTAACAGTGCGGTCCACTGTGGGAGCTGGCTTGCCAGCGATAGCGGTGCAACAGGCGACATATTTGTCGGGGCTGATGGCCTTATCGCTGGCAAGCCAGCTCCCACAGGATTCTCTGAGTTCCTGATATTTTTTTACTGGATCAGCGAGCCGCGCAGCGAGTGCGGTTGTGCCGCGTCGATGTGCACATCGGCAAACTGCCCGATCAGGGTCGGATTGTCGCAGCGGAAGTTGACGATTCGATTATTCTCGGTGCGCCCTTGCAGCTCGCCAGGGTCTTTCTTCGAATAGTCGGTCACGAGAATGCGCTGGATCGAGCCGACCATTTGTCGGCTGATCTCGAAGCCTTGCTGATTCAGGCGGTGCTGCAAGGCATTCAGGCGTTCTTTCTTCAGCTCTTCCGGGGTGTCATCGGCCAGATCGGCTGCCGGAGTGCCCGGGCGCTGGCTGTAGACGAACGAGTAGGAGAAGTCGAAGCCGACATCGGCAATCAGCTTCATCGTCTGTTCGAAATCTTTCTCGGTTTCGCCGGGGAAACCGACGATAAAGTCCGAACTGATGCAGATGCCCGGCACGGCGGCGCGCAGTTTGCGCAGCTTGGACTTGTATTCCAGCGCGGTGTGGTTGCGCTTCATTGCCGCGAGAATCCGGTCCGAACCCGATTGCACCGGCAAGTGCAGGTGTTTGACCAGTTCCGGCACTTCGGCGTGGGCCTGGATCAGGCTGTCGGAGAACTCCAGCGGGTGTGAAGTGGTGTAGCGGATGCGGTCGATGCCATCGACGGCGGCGACCACACGGATCAATTCCGCCAGATCGGCCAGGCGCCCGTCATGGGTCAGGCCGCGATAGCCGTTGACGTTCTGCCCGAGCAGGGTCACTTCCCGCACGCCGTTTTCGGCGAGGTGGATGATCTCGGCGATCACATCGTCGAACGGCCGGCTGACTTCTTCGCCGCGGGTGTAAGGCACCACGCAGAACGTGCAGTACTTGCTGCAGCCTTCCATGACCGACACGTAGGCGCTCGGGCCGTCGATGCGCGGCTCGGGCAAGTGGTCGAATTTTTCGATCTCCGGGAACGAGACGTCGACTTGCGGCAACTTGCTGCTGCGCGCGGCGTCGATCATTTCCGGCAGACGGTGCAGGGTCTGCGGGCCGAACACCACGTCGACGTAAGGGGCGCGATCACGGATCGCCGCGCCTTCCTGGCTGGCCACGCAACCGCCAACGGCGATCACCATGTCCGGGTTGGCCAGTTTCAGTTCGCGCCAGCGGCCGAGCTGCGAGTACACCCGATCCTGGGCGCGTTCGCGGATCGAGCAGGTGTTGAGCAGAATCACGTCGGCGTCTTCGGCACGCGCGGTGACTTCCAGGGCCTGGTGTTCGCCCAGCAGATCGACCATGCGCGAGCTGTCGTACTCGTTCATCTGGCAACCGTGGGTTTCGATGTAAAGCTTCTTGGCCATGGAGTAGGGTCGTCACGTGATTCAAAGAACCGCGCATTATAGGGAACAAGCCCTCAGGTTCCTACCGCTGCGCGTCCGGTGGCTATGCTATAGTTTGCGCCCTCATTTTTATCCCCGATGTTATCCCCCCGCCATGACCAAACGCGAAGCTCCAATCTATAAGGTGATTTTCCTCAACCAGGGCCAGGTGTTCGAAATGTACGCCAAGCAGATCTATCAAAGTGATCTGTGGGGTTTTCTGGAAGTGGAAGAGTTCGTCTTTGGCGAGCGCACGCAAGTGGTCGTCGATCCGAGCGAAGAGAAGCTCAAGGCGCAGTTCGAAGGCGTAGTGCGCAGTTTTGTGCCGATGCATTCGATTGTGCGCATCGACGAGGTGGAACGTCTGGGCACCCCGAAAATCAGCGAAGCCCGTGGCGCGGTCGGCAATGTGATGCCGTTCCCGATGCCGATGCCTGAGAAGTAAAACCGGATCTGGATTTGAAATGATTTGTGGCGAGGGGATTTATCCCCGTTCGGCTGCGAAGCACTCGCAAGTCCATTCAGCAAGGTGTGTCAGACAGAACCGGATTGCAGGGTTTGGGGCTGCTTCGCAACCCATCGGGGATAAATCCCCTCGCCACAGTTAATCACCACACGATCAAGGCAATGGCGAGAAAGGCGTACGCCCATCGGCGTTCTGCAGTTCCATCAGGTATTTACGGAAAATTTGCCCGAGCACCTGGGTCGCGGTTTCGAGGTCCTCGCGGGACATTTTTTCCGAGACTTCGTCGGCCGTGTCCAGCGCATCTTCGGCGCCGTTGACCGCCGCCATCTTCAGCACGATGTACGCCTGAATGTTGTTGGCCTGCACGCCTTCGCCGTGGAAGAACATGGTGCCGAGCTTGAACTGCGCCTGAGCGTGGCCTTGCAGCGAGGCTTTCTCGAAGTAGCTCAAGGCTTGATTGAGGTCGCGCGGCGCATTCTTGCCGTCGTAGTAGAACTCACCCAACTCGTATTGCGCTTGCGCATCCCCTTCGTCCGCCGCTTTCTGGCAGGCGGCCAGTGCCTGCGTGACGTCTTGCGGCTGAGTATTGAGGGTGCAACGACCCATCGCCGGGATCAACAACGAGTTGCCGCCTGCTTGTGCATGCGCGAGCAGGGGCTGAAGGAGCAACAGGCAGCCCAAGGCAAGGGTGCGGCCGGTGCGGTTCATGGGAATCGACTTACCTCTGAAGGGCACGCGGACCCATCGAGGGATCCAATAAGCGCGCATTATGAAATAAGCAGGGCCAACCTTACAAAGTCTTTACTCGTTTTTCTGCTGCGCGGGGAATATATCGCCCACTTTGTGGAGGAATCTTGGCAGAAGCATCGGAAAAACCGTCTGGATGTAGGTGAAAGCTGACGCTGGCGATGGCCAACGTCAGCGGTACGGCGATTACTTCAGGGCAGCGAAGGCGCGCTCGGCAGCGTCCAGGGTGATTTTCAGCTCGGCTTCACCGTGGGCGATCGAGGTGAAACCGGCTTCGAATGCACTCGGCGCCAGGTACACACCGCCTTCCAGCATCAGGTGGAAGAAGCGCCCGAACAGGGCCGCGTCGCTGGCCATCACGTCTTCGAAGGTGACGATGTCGTCGGCACCGCTGAAGTACAGGCCGAACATGCCGCCGGCCTGCGTGGTCACGAACGGAATGCCCGCCGCATCGGCGCGTTGTTGCAAGCCATCGAGCAGGCGCGTGGTGTAGTCGGTCAGTTCATCGTGGAAACCCGGACGGCTGATCAGACGCAACGTGGTCAAACCCGCTGCCATTGCCAGCGGGTTACCCGACAACGTGCCGGCCTGGTACACCGGGCCCAGCGGCGCGATGCGTTCCATGATTTCACGCTTGCCGCCAAAGCAGCCGACCGGCATGCCGCCGCCGATGATCTTGCCGAACGTGGTCAGGTCAGGATTGACCCCGTAGTACGCCTGGGCACCGCCGAGGGCAACGCGGAAACCGGTCATCACTTCGTCGAAAATCAGCACCACGCCATGCTTGTCGCACAGCGCGCGCAGGCCTTCGAGGAACCCCGGCGCCGGCGGTACGCAGTTCATGTTGCCCGCCACTGGCTCGACGATGATGCACGCCACGTCCTGGCCAACTTCGGCGAGCATCTTCTCAACGGCGTCGATGTCGTTGAACGGCAGGGTCAGGGTGTGTTTGGCGAACGCTGCCGGGACACCGGCCGAACTCGGCACGCCCTGGGTCAGTGCACCGGAGCCGGCCTTGACCAGCAGGCTGTCGGAGTGACCGTGGTAGCAGCCTTCGAACTTGATGATGCTGTCGCGGCCGGTGTAACCACGGGCCAGACGGATCGCGCTCATGGTCGCTTCGGTGCCGGAGCTGACCATGCGCACCATGTCCATCGACGGCACCAGCGAGCAGACCAGATCGGCCATCTCGGTTTCCATCGCGGTCGGCGCGCCGTAGGACAGGCCGTGTTGCAGCTGATTGCGTACGGCGTCGAGCACGTCCGGGTGGCTGTGGCCGAGGATCATCGGGCCCCACGAACCGACGTAATCGACATAACGCTTGTCGTCTTCGTCAGTGACGTAGGCGCCTTCGGCGTGCTTGAAGAACAACGGTGTGCCGCCCACGCTCTTGAACGCACGAACCGGCGAATTCACGCCACCGGGAATGTGTTTCTGGGCATTGGCAAACAGGGTTTCGGAACGAGACATGATCGGGCTCTCAAATCAGATTTTCAGAAGTTCGTTGAAGGCGCGGGCGCGGCGGGTCACTTCGGCAGTGCTTTGGGCACCGAACAAGCCGTGGACCACCGCCAGCAGGTCGACACCGTGGGCCACCAGCGGCGCGGCGTTGTCGAGGGTGATGCCGCCAATCGCGCAGACCGGCAGATGCAGCGTGCGCTTGGCCTCGTCGAGCAGATCGAGGCTGCAGCTCGGCGCGCCGGGCTTGGTGTTGGAATTGAAGAAGCGGCCGAAGGCGACATAACTTGCACCTTCTTTGGCGGCTTGTTCGGCCAGTGCGAGTTGCGCGTGGCAGGTCGAACCGATGATGGCTTTGGAGCCGAGCAGGGCGCGGGTCGGCGATAGCGGGCCGTCGGTCTGGCCCAGGTGCACGCCAACGTTCAGGCGCGCGGCCAGTTCGGCGTCATCGTTGATGATCAGCTGCGTTTTGTAGCGCTCGCACAGGTTGCGCAGCGCTTCGGCCTCGCGCAGACGGCGGGCCTCGTCGCTGCTCTTGTCGCGGTATTGCAGCAGGGTGACGCCGCCTTCCAGCGCCGCCTCCACGTAGGACAGAAACTTGCCGGCCAGCAATTCGCTGTCGGTAATGGCATACAGGCCACGTAGTTTCATCAGGCAGACCTCACGACGTTACGAGCAGAAATCCAGCGGCAGGCGGCGCGGCACGAACTGGCCTTTGCCCAGTTGTTCGGCATCGCGCAGGGTGCGCCAGGTGTAATCCAGTGCCGTGCGTACGGCGCTGGCGAGGTGTTCGCCTTGGGCCAGGCGACCGGCGATAGCGCTGGCCAGCGTGCAACCGGAACCGTGATAGCTGCCTGGCAAACGCTGGCAATAGAAGGTTTCGCGCAGGCCGTCACGGCTGTACAGGCGATTGTGGATTTCAGTTTCGTCGCCATGGCCGCCGGTGATCAGCAGGTTTTTGACGAACGGCAGGAGTTTTTCCGCGCACTCGTCTGCAGTGCCTTCGGGCAGTTCAGCGAGGATGCGCGCTTCAGGAAGATTGGGGGTGGCGATGATCGACAGCGGCAGCAGACGCTCGCGCATCGCATAACCGACCTCGTCCTTGCCCAGGCGTCCGCCGCCGCCGGCGCGCAGCACCGGGTCGCAGACCACCGGCAGGTGCGGGTGCGCCGAAAGCAGTTCGACTACGGTGTCGACCATTTCCAGCGAACCGAGCATGCCCAGTTTGACCGCCGCGACTTCGGAGTCGTTGAGCACGGCATTGGCCTGGGCCAGTACCCACTCACGGTCGAGGACGCGGAAGTCAGTGACGTTGACGGTGTCTTGCACGGTCAGGGCGGTGACGGCCGGAGCCGCATGGCAACCCTGCGCGAGCAAGGCTTCGATATCTGCCTGCAAGCCGGCGCCACCACTGGGGTCGTGGCCGGAGAGACAGAGGACAACGGGGCGGGAGCTGTAGATATTCATGGTGCGCGAGCTTACCACCAAACCTGATTTTGGGGTTCAGTCCTGTCAGTGGTTCCTCGCCACACAGGTATTCACCACATCCGCTGTTGCAGGTAGTTGACCAACTCAACAGCTCTAGCCCGCGACTTTGCTCTGAAACGCCCGTTCTAGAGCCTTTGTAGGAAAAATTTCGATGGTGCTTAATGGCCATCAACGGCTATGCTAGTCTGGATCCAAACCAATAACGGGTAATACCGGTTTTACGTCTACTCAAAGGGAATGGGGGGCTTCCTGACGCAACCGGACGAGCCACGCTGGGGCTTCAATGCGCTATTTGCTGATATTGCTGTTCTGCTTGCCCCTCCTCGCAAGCGCCGTCGAATTCGACGAAAACACTCAGAGCCTTCCCCTGGGCCGCTCCTTGCAAGTGTTCGAAGACCCGAGTGGTCAGGCGAGCATCGCCGACGTCCGCGCTCAAGCGGCGGCGGGCAATTTCAAACTCCACGATAAAGCCACGCTCAACGCCGGTTACTCGCGTTCGGCGTTCTGGCTGAAGATCGACCTGCATTACCGTCCGGCCAATCCCGCCGCGCAACGCACCTGGCTGCTGGAGCTGGCGTACCCGCCGCTTGATCATCTTGATCTGTATATGGCCGATGCCAATGGCGACTATCGCCTGATCCGACAGACCGGTGATGCGTTGCCGTTCGCCAGTCGCGAGATCCGTCAGAACAACTACCTGTTCGACCTAGAGTTCAAGCCCGATCAACAACGCTCGGTGTACCTGCGCCTGGCCAGCGAAGGCTCGATCCAGGCGCCGGTAACGTTGTGGTCGAGCACCGCGTACCTCGAAGACCAACCGGTGCGCCTGTACGTACTGGGCATCATTTATGGCGTGTTGCTGGGGATGCTGGTCTACAACCTGTTCATCTACCTGAGCGTGCGCGACACCAGCTACCTCTATTACATCTTCTACATCGCCTCGTTCGGCCTGTATCAACTGTCGGTGAACGGGGCGGCGGTCGAGTATTTCTGGCCGGACAATCCGTGGTGGGCCAACGCCGCCACGCCGTTTTTCATCGGCTGTGCGGGGCTGTTCGGCAGTCAGTTCGCACGCAGCTTCCTGCAGACGAACAACCACAGCCGCTGGCTGGATCGCGTACTGATCGGCCTGATCGCATTCAGTGCGCTGGTCGTGGGTTTGTCGCTGATGACCAGTTACGCCCTGTCGTTGCGGTTGGCGACCCTGCTGGCGCTGACGTTTACCGTGGTGATTTTCGCCGCGGGGATTCTGGCCTGGTGGCGCGGCCTGCGGGTGGCGCGTTATTTCATCATTGCCTGGTCGGCGTTTCTGCTCGGCGGCATCATCAATACGCTGATGGTGCTGGGCCTGCTGCCGAACGTGTTCCTGACCATGTACGCCAGCCAGATCGGCTCGGCCATCGAAGTGGCGCTGCTGTCGCTGGCGCTGGCCGACCGCATCAACGCGATGCGCGAGCAGCAGGCGCAGACCCTGTTCGACGCCGGGCAGAAGCTCGAAGTGCTCAACCAGCAATTGGCCCACAGCAACAAGCTCAAGGACGAATTCCTCGCGACCCTGACCCACGAACTGCGCACGCCGATGAACGGCGTGATCGGTTCGCTGGAACTGATGCAGACCGTCGAACTGGATCCGGAACTGGAGCAATACCAGCAGACCGCCGCCGGTTCTGCCCGCGACATGATGCGCATGGTCAACGGCATCCTCACCCTCACCGAACTGCAGGCCGGCAAGCTCAAGGCGACGCCGGACAGTTTCAGCCTGCGCGGGGTGGTCGAGGCGTTGCGGCTGCAGTTCGACGGCAACGCGGCGAGCAAGTCGCTGGACTTCAAGGTCGAGGTGCTGCCGACCCTGCCGGACCGTTTGCACGGCGACAGCGTGAAACTGGCGCAATGCCTGGAATGCCTGCTCGACAACGCGATCAAGTTCACCCGCGTCGGCGGTCTGGCCCTGCGCGTGACCGGCAAGCCTGCGTCGGACAATCGTCTGGCGCTGTCGTTTGCGGTGATTGACACCGGCATCGGTTTTACCGACCTGGGCGAGGCAACCCTGTATCAGCGTTTCTTCCAGCTCGACGGGTCAATGACACGCGAGTACGGCGGATTGGGCGTCGGCCTGGCGATCTGCCGGCAACTGGTGGAATTGCTCGGCGGCAAACTCACGCATCGTTCCGAACCCGGTCGCGGCAGCCGCTTCCAGCTCGATGTCGAGTTCGAGCTGCCGGCGGTCGAGGCGGCGCCAACACCCCAGCCATCGCGCGATTGTGTGCGTGAACCGCAGGACTGCACAGTGCTGCTGGTGGATGACAACAGCGTCAACCAACTGGTGATGCGCGGCATGTTGCTCAAGCTCGGTTTCCGCGTGCGTACTGCCGATAATGGTGCGGCGGCGCTGGATTGCCTGCAGCGCGAAAGCTTCGACGCGGTGCTGATCGATTGCCAGTTGCCCGCACAGGATGGCGCGGCGCTGGCTTGCCAGATCCACGCCTTGCCAGGTTGCGCCAGTCTGCCGGTATTCATGCTGGCGCTGAGCGCCGATCGCGAGCTGTGCGCCAGCGGAGCGACGATCGACTACCTGAACAAGCCGGTGAAATTCGAGGATTTGCAGTCCGCGCTGGAGCGCCGGGTGTTGTGTTGTTGATAGGGTAAAAGCGCTGCCAGTTCGGCGGATATGACACTTTGATGGGGCGTGGGGCGGTGCTTAACTGGTTCTCTGGCTGACCAAAGGAGCCCCGTCATGAACCTGCATCAGTTCGCCGAAACCCACGAAGTCACCAACCAGCCGCCGTCGCTGGACGGCACCAACCTGTACCGCATCGACCTGCCGTTGCAGGAATGGTCGCGCAGGTTCGGCGCCGGGTGGGCCGAGTCGCGGATCGATGCCTACGGCGCGCTGGCCGGGGGGCCGCTGATGGAGGCCGGGTTCCTCGCCAATCAGAACAAACCGGTATTCGCCAGTCATGATCGCTATGGCCATCGCATTGATCTGGTCGAGTTTCATCCCGCTTATCACGAACTGATGCGCACCGCGATCGAGCACGGTCTGACCTCCTTGCCGTGGGCGCATCCGCAGGACGGCGCCCACGTTGCCCGCGCCTCGATGAGCTATCTGCACAGCCAGGCCGAAGCCGGCAGCGGTTGCCCGTTGACCATGACTTTCGCCAGCGTTCCGGCGCTGCGCCTGCAACCGGATCTGGCCGAGCAGTGGCTACCGAAAATCCTCGCCACCGAATACGACCCGCGCAACGTCGGCATGGCGCACAAGGCCGGCGTGACCATCGGCATGGCGATGACCGAGAAGCAGGGCGGCACCGACGTGCGCGCCAACACCACCAAGGCCTATCCGGTCGGTGCCAGCGGTCCGGGCCAGGCGTATGAACTGGTCGGGCACAAGTGGTTCTGCTCGGCGCCAATGTGCGATGCGTTCCTGACGCTGGCGCAGACCGACAAGGGCCTGACCTGCTTCCTGCTGCCACGCCATCGCCCGGACGACACGCGCAATCAGTTCTATATCCAGCGCCTGAAAAACAAACTCGGCAACCAGTCCAACGCCTCCAGCGAAGTGGAGTTCCGTGGCGCCCTGGCGTGGATGGTCGGTGAAGAAGGGCGCGGGGTGCCGACCATCATCGAGATGGTGGCAATGACCCGTTTCGATTGCATGGTCGGCTCCAGCGCGTTGATGCGTCAGGCGCTGACCCAGGCCAGCCATCACTGCGCGCACCGCAAGGTCGGCGGCAAGTTGCTCAGCGAGCAACCGTTGATGCAGAACGTGCTCGCCGACCTGGCCCTGGAAAGCGAAGCTGCGCTGGCCCTGAGCCTGCGCATGGGCAAGGCACTGGATCATCTGGATGATCGCCACGAAGCGCAATTCGCCCGGCTGGTGACGGCGGTGGGCAAATACTGGATCTGCAAACGTGCCCCGGGAATGATCAACGAAGCGGCCGAATGCATGGGCGGCGCGGGGTACGTCGAGGAGAGCATCCTGCCGCGCCTGTACCGCGAGGCGCCGGTGAACTCGACGTGGGAAGGTTCGGGCAACGTGCAGTGCCTCGACGTTTTGCGCGCACTGTCTAAAGAGCCGGGCGTTCTCGATGTGTTGTTCAGGGAGTTGGGCGATGGCCACGGTGACAAACGTTTGGCCGCGCATATTCAGCAGTTGCAGGCACAGTTCAAGGACACCCGCGATATTCAGTATCGGGCTCGGCAATTGACCGAGGACATTGCCCTTGGGTTGCAGGCCAAACTGCTGCTGGAAGCCGGGAATTCGGCGGTGAGTGATGCGTTTATTGCCAGTCGGTTGAGTGGCGGCGGCCGGGTCTACGGCGCGTTGCCCCATGGGCTGGATGTCGAAGCGATCGTCGCCCGCTCGACCCCCCAGGGTTTCTGACCCCAAACTCCACAAAACCCTGTGGGAGCCGGCTTGCCAGCGATGAGGCCTTCACATTCGACATCAATGTTGACTATCAGGCCGCCATCGCTGGCAAGCCAGCTCCCACAGGGATTCGCGTTGTCTGAAAGATTTGGGTACAGCCACAACGCCACTGTTCCCGTGAGACCACGATGCAGGCAAGATGAAGCTCTGCAAGTCAGAACACAGGAAGCTGATCGTGACCGAAGCGTTTATTGTCGTTCAAACCGCCGAACAAGCCGTGGATCGTCTGGCCGAGCTGCATGAGCGGGCCACCACTGCGCTGAACTCGGCGCTCAAGCGTTACCTCAAGGATCGCGTCGAGCCCGACGCCGAACAGCGTGCCCTGTTTCGTTATCCCGAACTGCGTCTGACCTATCACTGTCAGGGCGAAGTGCCGCAGACCACTCGCGCTTACGCCAAAGTGCAGTTGCCTGGCACCTACAGCGTCACCGTCACCCACCCGGCGGCGTTCCGCAAATACCTGCTGGAACAACTGGTGCCGCTGATGCACGACTTCACCGTGACCGTGGAAGTCGGTGTCAGCCAACAGAACATTCCGTACCCGTACGTGGTCGAGCAGGGCGATGAACTGGCCGGCTCCGGCGTCACCGCCGCCGTGCTGGCGCGGGTGTTCCCGAGCACCGACCTGTCCGCCGCCACCGATGGCATCGCCGATGGTCTCTACGACTGGGAAAACACCGATCCGCTGCCACTGGCGCTGTTCGACGCCGCGCGGGTCGACTTTTCCCTGCGCCGTCTGGTGCACTACACCGGCAGCGACTGGCGCCATGTGCAGCCGTGGATCCTGCTGACCAACTACCACCGCTACGTCGACCAGTTCATCGTCCACGGCCTGGAGCAACTGCGCAAAGACCCGCGTTTCGTGCGCATGGTCCTGCCGGGCAACGTGATCATCGAGAAGAGCATGGATCACGGCGAAGCCTCGGCGATTGCTGCCGGTGTGGTCTGGCACCGCTACCAGATGCCGGCCTATCACCTGATCGCCAGCGATGGCCACGGCGTGACCCTGGTGAATATCGGCGTTGGCCCGTCCAACGCCAAGAACATCACCGACCACCTGGCGGTGCTGCGTCCGCATTGCTGGCTGATGATCGGCCACTGCGGTGGCCTGCGTCAGTCGCAGACCATCGGCGACTATGTGCTGGCGCACGCCTACATGCGTCGCGACGGGATTCTTGACCGCGTGGTGCCGCCGAACATTCCGATTCCGGCTCTGGCTGAAGTGCAACTGGCGCTGCAGCAAGCGGCGGCCAACGTCACCGGCGAGAAGGGCGATGACCTGAAGAAACGCCTGCGCACCGGCACCGTGCTGACCTACGACGACCGTAACTGGGAATTGCGCTGGGCTCAGGAACGACCGTTGATCAACCTGTCCCGCGCCGTGGCCGTGGACATGGAAAGCGGCACCATCGCCGCCCAGGGTTATCGCCTGCGGGTGCCATATGGCACGTTGCTGTGTGTGTCGGACAAACCGCTGCACAGTGAAATCAAACTGCCGGGTTCGGCCAACGCGTTCTACGAGCGTGCGGTCAGCCAGCACTTGAAGATCGGCATCGAAGCGGTGGACCTGCTGCGCACCGAACTCAACTCGCTGCACTCGCGCAAACTGCGCAGCTTCGACGAGCCGCCGTTCCGTTAGCGGTTAGTCGTGGTCATTTGGCGGTCGGGGCACTAGCATTGTCAGCCCTGATCGCTAAATGTTTGCTCTCTTATGTCCCGTCCCCCGCGTCCACCTTCTCGCCGTCCTGGTGCGAAGCCTCAGTCTTCTTCCCCGCGCCGTGTTGCCAAGGCACCACCGGCCGAGCCGAAGCTGATCCTGTTCAACAAGCCGTTCGATGTGCTGACGCAGTTCAGTGACGAAGGCGGGCGGGCGACGCTCAAGGATTTCATCGAGGTGCCCGGCATCTACCCGGCCGGACGGCTTGATCGCGACAGTGAAGGTTTGTTGCTGCTGACCAACGATGGCCAGTTGCAGGCGCGGATTGCCGATCCGAAACACAAGTTGCCGAAGACGTACTGGGTACAGGTCGAAGGCGTGCCCACGGCCGAGCAATTGCAGCGTTTGCGTGACGGCGTTGAGTTGAACGACGGCATGACCCTGCCTGCCGAAGCGCGGCAACTGGATGAACCCGAGTTGTGGCCGCGTAATCCACCGGTACGCTTTCGCGCGACTATCCCGACTTCATGGCTGGAACTGGTGATTCGCGAAGGGCGCAATCGTCAGGTGCGGCGGATGACCGCTGCGGTCGGGCTGCCGACGTTGCGGCTGGTGCGCGTCAGGATTGGCGACTGGACGATCGACGGACTCGATCAGGGGCAATGGAAAGAAGTGCCGCCGCGCCTATAACGCGCCGGACTCGATCAGGCCGATCACTACACTCTTGATGATGAACGCGGCCACGCCCAGGCCCAGCACGAAGAACAGAATGAACGAGCCGAAACGTCCGGCCTTGGACTTCTTCGCCAGATCCCAGACGATGAATCCCATGAAAATGATCAGGATGCTGACCAGGCCAGTCATCATCCACTCTTCGAATACTGCTGGATCCATCGGGTCTCTCCGGCGCGCATGGGGCTAAAAGGGCGCGGCGAGTATACGCCAAGGTGTGCGGGGTGGCATTGATCTGGGTCTGATCCGAACCTGTTGCCCTCACCCTAGCCCTCTCCCAGAGGGAGAGGGAACTGACCGTGCGATGCCCGCGAGTTGCACCGACCTGTTCTTGCGTCTGTGAATCCATAATCGACGCGAAGGTTCAGGTCGATGACACCTCGGTCGGCGCCCTCTCCCTCTGGGAGGGAGAGGGGACTGACCGTGCGATGCTCACAAGTTACACCGACCTGCTCTTGCGTCTGTGAATCCATAATCGACTCGAAGGTTGAGGTCGATGGATGATGCCAGACACTTCGGTCGGCTCCTTCTCCCTCTGGGAGGGAGAGGGAACTGACCGTGCGATGCCCGCGAGTTACACCGACCTGCTCTTGCGTCTGTGAATCCAGAATCGACTCGAAGGTTCAGGTCGATGGATTATGCCAGACACCTCGGTCGGCTCCCTCTCCCTTTGGGAGGGAGAGGGGACTGGCCGTGCGATGCTCATGAGTTACACCGACCTGATCTTGCGTCTGTGAATCCATAATCGACGCGAAGGTTCAGGTCGATGGATGATGCCAGACACCTCGGTCGGCTCCCTCTCCCTCTGGGAGTGTATGTACCGGAGACATGGTGGACACATGTTCGGAGACATGGTGGACGGTTTTAGATCTTCTTACCTGCTGTAACGATCTGCAAGTTCAAGTCGATTCGGGCGATGCGATGTCTACTCCAGTAGACATCGTGGATGCCGTCCTCCGTCGTTTCCCGGATAGCTACTGACTTCCCGTAAAAAGCTTTCCCGACTGTGTATTCACGGTTCCTCCAGTAGATCTCGCCCTTTACCTGAACCTTCCTGACCACATCACCATCGTCGTACTCCGGCGCTGCGGGTTGCTCCTGATATTCCCTTGAGCTGCTGCTGTACCGAGTAGCAGGAACCTGCATGTCCAGCGCTTGATGCGGGCGCTTCTGGTTGTAAATATCACGCCAGATATCAAACGCCCGTTGCGCGCTGTTGAGATCGTTAAAGTGCTGACCCTGGAGAACTTCATTTTTCAGACTGCGGTGGAAGCGTTCCAGCTTTCCCTGGGTTTGCGGATGATAAGGTCGAGAGTGGCCGACCTTGATGCCTTGACTCATCAGCCAGACCTCCAGCGCGGTATAAACGCCTGTCTGATCACCCCATGGAGAGCCGTTGTCCATCGTCATGCGCAAAGGCAGGCCATAGCGCCGAAAGGCCCGGACCAGATGCTCCTGGACGGTGTCGCGCTGCTCATTGATACACGCCGCGATGCACAGTGAAAACCGCGAATGATCGTCCAGTATCGTCAACGGATGGCAACGCCCCTGACCCAGACTGATATGCCCCTTGAAGTCCATCTGCCAAAGATCGTTGGGCGCTTCATGCTCAAAACGGATAAACGGTTTGATCTCGGCGGCCTTTGGATCAACGCGTGAATGACGCTGTAAAACCGCATGCACGGTACTGACTGAAGGCATCACTAAGCCATTGTCTTCCAACACACGTTTGAGCTTGCGAGCGCCCCAGGCCGCGTACTCCTGACTCACGGTCAGAATCTGCTGTTCAACCTCATCAGCACATCGCTTGGGTGATGTCTTCGGTCGTCGAGACTGATCGTTCAGTCCTTCTGCACCCAGGTTTTCAAACCTGTTAAGCCATTTATAGGCGGTGCTTGGGCTGATATTAAATCGACGGCAAAGCTGCCGGACATTGGCCCCTTCTTGCCGAGCCAAAAGCACGAATTCTGAACGAAGCTGCACAGTGGACACCTCTTCCCAAGACACAGGTCATCTCCTTAGTGATGAGCAATGTGCCTATTAAAAAGTGTCCACCATGTCTCCGAACACCTGTCCACCATGTGTCCGGTACATACAGGGAGAGGGCTGGGGTGAGGGGCTTTTGATTAGCTGCGCAGATGCGTCAGTGGCAGTTCAGTGCTGTTGAGCACCTGATTCAGTACGAAGCTTGAGCGCACGCTGGTCACGCCTTCAATCCGGGTCAGGTGCCCCAGCAACAGCTTTTGATAGTGATCCATGTCCGGCACCACCACTTTCAACTGGTAATCCGCATCGACGCCGGTCACCAGGCTGCACTCCAGCACCTGCGGCAAGGTGCGAATCGCCGCCTCGAAATTCTCGAAACGTTCCGGTGTATGCCGGTCCATGCCGATCAACACATAGGCGGTCAGGCTCAGGCCAAGCATTTTGCGATCGAGCAGGGCGACCTGACGGGAGATGTAGCCATCGTCTTCCAACTGTTTGACCCGACGCGAGCAGGGCGAGGGCGACAGACCGATACGCTCGGCCAGTTCCTGGTTGGAGATGCGGGCGTCGCGCTGCAATTCCGCCAAAATGCTCAGGTCGTAACGGTCGAGTTTGCTCATCAATCTGTCCTTGGTTGTAACTATTGCGGCGGATTATCTATCCAGGGTTAAAAATTGCGCAAGTGGTGTTTATTTGAGCAATCTTCGCAATCCTCTGTCGCGACCTCGAGCCTATGCTTATCACCAGAATCACTGCTCGGTAACACAGTCCACAGCGGCCCGCCCAAACAGGCCCGCCGCGGCCGCCACCCCCACCGGGGTTGTGCCGGTCCCCGAGCTGCACACTGTCCAGAAGACGGCGTGAGGTGAGCCGACGTCAAAAGCGTCGAGCCAGGACGAAGTTCTCTAGAAGGGAGGCCGACGGGTCTCCCTTTTTTCTTGCCTGCGATTTTTATGCCTCGCTGTACGGTCATCCTCAATAAATAAGTTTCGTGACTGATAACCTGTCGCAGAACCCGGTGTGTGTATTCCCGGTCTTAGCTACAAGCCCTCTTAATACCCGCAGTGAGGAAGAGCATGAAGTCGCGCATCTGGCGTCTGGCCGGTGTTGGTTTGCTGTGTGTGAGCGTCAGTGCGCAAGCGCTTGCCGACGAGCCACAGAATCGTGGCCCCGAGAATAACGGGCACGGTGGCGAGCATCAGGGCAATCAAGGGCGTGGCGGTGAGCGTCAGCCCCACGGCCAGAACAATCCCCCGCCGCAAAACCAGCCGCGGCCGCAGAACAACGAAATCATTCGGGGCGATAACAGCCGCCAGTTCGAACACAACGGCCAGCAGCGCAACAATGGTCAGTGGCAGAACCAGAACCGTGCGCCCAATCAGCCGGCTCCGGGGCATCAGGCGCCACCGCCGCCGTCGAACACGCTGCCGATCCAGCCACGGCCCGACACTGTGCGCCAGACCCAGGAGCCACGTCAGGGTTACTACCGCGACGAGCGTCCGCAAAATGGTTACCACAACCAGCAATGGCAAACCGGCAACCGGGGCAACGATAATCGCTGGCCCGGCCGTCCGGACGGGCATGGCAACGGTTGGGGCCCAGGTCCGCAATACCGCCCGGGGCATGTGATCGACCGCTTCCCGGATCGCGAATTCCGCGTGCCGTATCGCGGTCAGGATTACTTCTATTCCGGCGGCTACTGGTATCGCCCGCAAGGCCCGCGCTACATCGTCGTGCAGCCGCCGCGAGGGATCCGCACCCACTACCTGCCGGACTACGCCCGTGAAGTGTGGATCGGCGGTGCGCTGCTGTTCCTCGCGGCCGGTTCCTACTATGCGTATGAGGAAGCCAGTCAGGATTACGTGGTGGTCGAGCCGCCGGTGCAGCAACCACCGCAGCCGCAATCCCAGGGGTATGACGTCGAGGCCTATCCGGCCAATGGTCAGTCACCGGAACAGGTGCAGCAGGACGGCTACCAGTGCTACCAGTACGCGGTGCAGCAAAGCGGTTTTGATCCGCGTACCGCGACGTACCAACCGGCGCCTGAAGTGGTGCAGGCTTACCGCCAGGCTCAGGGCAATTGCCTGAGCAGTCGCGGTTATCAGGTGCGCTAGGGGCAGCTGCGAGCGGCAAGCGGCAAGCTGCAAGTTTCGAGTTAGGAGCGTGACGCTCGCCGCTTGTCGATGGTCGCCGCTTTGATCGGGTCAGCGTGCACCAGCACCTCGGCTCGCGGGTAGGCGGCGTGAATCGCATCGGCCGCCTGATCGCTGATGCCGTGGGCCACTGACAACGTCAGCTCCCCCGGCAACTCCAGGTGCAACTGCACGAACCAGTGGTTGCCCGAAATCCGCGTGCGCAAGTCATGCGCGCCCAACACGCCGGGTACGCCGCAGGCCAGTTCGAGCATGTGTTGACTGACATCCGTCGGCAGCTCTTCATCCATCAGCACCGAAAAACTTTCCCGGGCGATCTGGATCGCACTCCATAAAATGTACGCGGCAATCCCCAGACCGAACCACGCATCCAGTTGATGAAAGCCCATGCCGGCGAGGATCAGCGCGAGCAGAATGCTGCCGTTGAGCAACAGGTCCGAGCGGTAGTGCAGCGAGTCGGCGCGCACGGCGTTGGAGCCGGTCTCCTTGATCACCCGATGTTGCAGCGTCAGCAATGCGGCAGTCAGCAACAGCGAGAACACGATCACGCCGATGCTCAGCCACGGTGCGCCCAGTGGCTCCGGTTGCTTGATCCGCTCGTAGGCTTGAAAGGCGATCAACACCGCACTGCCGCCGATGAACAGCGCCTGCGCCATGCCCGCCAGCGATTCGGCCTTGCCGTGGCCGTAACGGTGATCGTCATCGGCCGGGCGCAGCGCGTAATGCACCGCCAGCAGATTGAGCAGCGAGGTGACGCCATCCAGCGCCGAGTCGGTGAGGCCGGCGAGCATGCTCACCGATCCGCTGAGCCACCAGGCGATGGCTTTGGCGATGATCAGCGTGCAGGCCACCGCCACCGAGGCGCGGGTTGCCAACCGCAGCAGGCGGGCGTGTTCGGGGCTGGAGGTCATGAGTGCAGAGGTTCCTTGTGGATTAGGCGGCAGGTTGCAGGCCCAACATCGCCAGTTGCTGCGTGCTGCCCTTGTGCTGGATCAGCCGTGGATCGTCCAGCGGCAAGTGGCGGCCCAGTTCAGTTTCGAGAATAGCCTGCAACTTGAGGTTATTGACCTGACCGTCCGGGCCAATGGCTTGTTTCAACTTGGCCGGATCGACCTGGGCCGTGTGGCCTGGTTCGAAATAGATCGCGCCGGTGGTGAAGTCGACCGCGAACGCGATCAGGCCGGGAATGACGTAGAACAGCAGACCCAAGGCGTCGAGCACGGCAATCGCCGGGTCAATCTTGCCGTCGATCTGGCCGCGACGGTCCGGGTAGAAAATCGATCCGCAAGCGGTGATTTGGGTGAGCAGGGTGGCGACCAGTACACCGCCGATCAGGCGAGAAGGTAAGCGCATGGAAAATCTCCTGAGTCATCTGTTAACGAAGCTTCGTCTTGTGAAGTTAAGACCCTGACGAACACCTCGCAGTTCGCCGTTATACTCGCGGCTCTGTTTGGGAGCCAGCATGATTTCTTTGCCGATTGATGAAGTTTTACCCGCCCTGCGTGAAGCCCTGGCGACACGCCACGAAGCGGTGCTCGAAGCACCGCCCGGCGCCGGTAAAACCACCCGCGTGCCCTTGGCCTTGCTCAATGAGGCGTGGCTGGCCGGGCAGACCATTCTCATGCTCGAACCGCGCCGTCTCGCCGCGCGTGCGGCGGCTGAAAGGCTGGCCAGCGAACTGGGCGAGAAGGTCGGTGAAACCGTCGGTTATCGCATCCGCCTCGACAGCAAGGTCGGCCCCGACACCCGTATCGAAGTGGTCACCGAAGGCATTCTCACCCGGCGCCTGCAGGACGATCCGGCACTGGAAGGCGTAGGCCTGCTGATCTTCGACGAGTTCCACGAACGCAGCCTCGATGCCGATCTGGCATTGGCCCTGAGTTTGAACGGCCGCGAACTGTTCCGAGCTGAACAGCCGCTGAAGATTTTGCTGATGTCCGCCACGCTGGAGGGCGAGCGCCTGTCCGGGTTGCTCGATGACGCGCCGATCCTGCGCAGTGAAGGGCGCATGTTCCCGGTGACCATGCGCTGGGGGCGGCCGTTCCAGCCCGGCGAATACATCGACCAGCGCGTGACCCAGACCGTCCTCGAAGCCCTGCACGATGAGACCGGCAGCCTGCTGGTGTTCCTTCCGGGGCAGGCGGAAATCCGTCGCGTGCATCAGCAGTTGAGTGATGCCATTGGCGAGCGCAGCGATGTTTTGCTGTGCCCGTTGCACGGTGAACTGGACCTGAATGCCCAGCGCGCCGCCATCGACCCGGCCCCGGCGGGCAAGCGCAAAGTGGTGCTGGCGACCAACATCGCCGAGACCAGTCTGACCATCAATGGCGTGCGCGTGGTGATTGATGCCGGGCTGGCGCGGGTGCCGCGTTTCGATCCCGGCAGCGGCATGACCCGACTCGACACGCAGCGCATTTCCAAGGCCAGTGCCACACAGCGCGCAGGACGGGCGGGGCGTCTGGAGCCGGGGGTGTGTTATCGCTTGTGGTCGCAGGATCAGCACGAGCAACTCGCCGCTTACGGCAGCGCGGAAATCCTCTCGGCGGATCTGGCCAGCCTTGCCCTGCAGCTTGGTCGCTGGGGCGTGACCCCGGGCGAACTGGTCTGGCTGGATGTTCCGCCGGCGGCAGCGTATGCCCAGGCGCAGGATCTGTTGCAGCGCTTGGGTGCACTTGAAGATAAAGCGCTGACTGCCCACGGTCAGGCCATGGCCGAGCTGCCGGCACATCCGCGCATCGCCCATCTGTTGCTGCGCGGTCAGGCGCTGGGGCTGGCGAACATGGCGTGCGACGTCGCGGCGCTGCTCGGCGAGCGCGATATTCTGCGGGGTGCCGGCGCAGATCTGCACAGCCGATTGCTCCTGCTCTGCGGTGAGGAGCGCGCGGCGCGCGGTGCTCAGGGGGGCGTGCAACGGGCGCGGCAACTGGCGCGACAGTATCGTGGTTACTTGCGCGGCAAGGTCAGCGCGCCGGTCAGCGATCCTGATCATCCGCGCTGGCTCGGTGCGCTGCTGGCGCTGGCCTACCCGGACCGCGTCGCCCAACAGCGTCGCGCCGGTGGCGCGGAATATCGTCTGGCCAATGGACGCGCTGCGCTGTTCGCCGAAGCCGACAGCCTGATGAAGGAGTCGTGGATTGTGATTGCCGACCTCGGCAGCCGACAGGGCCAGCGCGAGGAACGGATTTATCTGGCGGCTGATTTCGATCCGGCGCTGTTCGACTCAGTGTTGGCCGAACAGGTGAGCTGTGTCGATCAACTGGACTGGGACGAGCGCGAAGGTGTGTTGCGCGCCGAGCGCCAGCGCAAGGTCGGCGAACTGATCCTCAGCCGTGAACCGTTGACCGGTCTCGACGAAGCGGCGCGCAGTCAGGCGCTGGTCAATCTGGTGCGACGCAAAGGTCTGGAGCTGCTGCCGTGGACGCCGGAGCTGCGTCAGTGGCAGGCGCGGGTCGCCTTGCTGCGGCAATTGGACCTCGACGCTCAGGCCGAAAGCCAATGGCCGGATGTCAGCGATGCGACGTTGCTGAACACGCTTGAGCATTGGTTAATGCCTTACTTGGGCAAGGTCTCGCGGCTCAGTCATTTCGCCAACCTGGACCTGTCGAGCATCGTGCGCAATCTGCTGCCGTGGCCGTTGCCGCAGAAGCTTGATGAGCTGGCGCCACATCACCTCAGCGTGCCGTCGGGATCGTCGGTACGTCTGGATTACAGCGAGTCACCGCCGATTCTTGCCGTGCGTTTGCAGGAGCTGTTCGGCCTCGCCGAGACGCCGCGAATTGCCGGCGGGCGGCAAGTGGTCAAGTTGCACCTGTTGTCGCCGGCGCGGCGGCCGGTACAGGTGACACAGGATCTGGCGAATTTCTGGCGCAGCACGTACGCCGAGGTGAAGAAGGATTTGAAAGGGCGGTATCCGAAGCACTATTGGCCGGATGATCCGTTGGTGGCCGAGGCCACCGCGCGGGCGAAACCCCGGGGCACTTGAGCCGGGGCTGCGCCAACACGGTTCGCCGCCTCAGGCGCCCACGGCCGCGGTGCTCGAAGGTCCTCGGGCGAAACGTGTAGCCGAGGTCTGCAACAGCAGCGCGACGCTCAGTGTCACCAGCAGGAACGGGAGCAGCCAGGCATTGTCGATCATGGCCAGTTGCAGGCTGAGGATCAGCAGCAGAACCGGCGTCGCCAGGGCATTCGCCCGGCTGACATACAACCCCACCGCGGCCTCGCTGTAGCGGCAGGCAATGGCGACGCGGATATGCACCCGCGCCCCACCGAACGCCATGCCCAGGATCAGCAGGCTCAGTGCCTTGAGAAGCAGATTGTCCGGCATCAGCAACCACATCAATGTGGCGATCAGCGCCAGTGCAATCAGGCCTGACAGATAGGCCGTCAGATTACGTCCGGTATTGGCGATGATCACCAGCACGCCGATCAGCGCCATGCCCAGACCGAACACGGCATCGAGCACGCCCAGTTCAAACAGGGCCCAGCCGTGGCTCGCCACATACACCGGCAGCATGAAATTGAATGCCCCGAGGATTGGCCAGATCAGTACCATCGGCACAAACAGCGTCAGTGGCAGTCTGGTCGCAGCTGTGACTTCGACAGTGGTCTGCACCGCCGAGGGCTGACTGTGACGGGTAAAGCAAATCGCGGCGACCATGAAGAAGCCGGCGCTGAGCACCAGCGAGAAACCCATGCCGTTCAGAATCGGCATCAAACCTGCCGCCAGTAAAGGTCCGGTCATCAGTGCGGCCTGACTGGTCGCCGTGGTCGCACCGCTGATCCGCCGCACTCTGGTTTCATCCATGCCCCTTTGAATCTGGGCGAACCACATATCCAGGCTGGCCTCCAGCGACATGATCATCAGCCAGGCAAACAGATTGGTGATCAGCAGGCCGAGGGTGAAATCCCGCGACACGCCCGATATCAGGGCCAGACCGGCCAGCCCCAGCACAAACCAGCTGCTCATCTGCCGTCCGTTCATACGCAGCGACAGCCGCTTGATCATCGCTGGCGTGATGAACGCCGGGATGAACGAGCAGAAAATCGCCAGCGCCAAAGGCAGGTATCCGCCTTCGTCCTGATTGAGGATGGTCCAGGTCAGCGAGACCATCAGTGCACCGGAAAACAACCGATAAACCGTCGAGCAGAACAGGAACATGACCAGTTCTTTTGCAGCGTTGCGGGTGACGGCGGATTTTTCGTTCATGTAATCGATCCTTGCCCTTGGGCACGCGGCGATTCTTCAATTGAATGGCGAACGTCGGCGCCCGCACCGGCGTTGAGCCAGTGCGGGCAACCGATGTCGGTTCGGGCGGGTGTCAGACCAGAGTGCGCATCACTTTGAGGGTTTTTTCGATGTCTTCGGGCGAGTTGATGATCCCGGCCGAGAAGCGCACCGTCGAATGCCGATAAGGCGTGGCACTGGCAATGATCTTCTGTTCCTTGAGCTTGGCGACGATCTCCTTGGGGCTGCGATCCTTGACATCGCAGCAGACAAAACCTGCGGAGAACTGTGCAGAGCGTGGTGTGTGCAAATACACGTTGGGCAGCTTCGCCAGGCCCTCCTTCAACTGGCCATTGAGTTGCGCGATGCGATCGGCAATGCGCTTGCGCCCGATCTGCTGGATGAACTTGAACGCCTCGATCATCGCCCACTGGTTTTCAAACGCAAGGAAACCGCCGGGACTGACCCAGGCTGCCTGCGTCTGGCCCTGTGGATCGCGTTGCTCGCGCCAAGCATTGGCGGGTTCTGCGGCCATGATCGTGGGAATGGTCGGCGTGATGTGTGCCCATTGACCTTCACGCGCCCAGACCAGGCCGGTACCGTGCGGCCCGAGTATCCATTTATGCGTGCCGGCGCTGAAAAAGTCGCAACCCAGGCTCGCCACTTGCGCCTCGGAGCAGCCGAAGCCATGCACACCATCGATCACGTAGATGATTCTGTCCGCCTCGGCCCGATCGCGATTGACCCGCGCCACCAGTTCGCCAATTTCCCGAGCCGGCAACCGCACGCCGGTGCCGGAATGCACCCAGGTCATCGCCAGAATGCGCGTGTGCGGCTTGATGGCCTTTTCAATGCGCGCGACGATCGCGTCGACGCTGACATCGTCCGGCCCCTGGTAGAGGTCGATTCGGCGAATGCTGCCGCCCCACTTGACTACCGCCAGACGCATCGCCTCGTCGTGGGTGTACCACTCGTGGTTGGTGGTCAGGATTTCCTGATGGGGTGCAAGCTTCAGGCCGTTGTAGACCATCGACAGGCCCTGCGTGGTGCTGGTGGTCAGGGCGATGTCCTCGGCACGTCCGCCGGTATAGTCGGCAGCCGCAGCGCAGACCTTGCGCCAGACCATGTCCTGCGGTGAGGCGAACATGTTGTCTTCGAGATAGGTGTACGGGTTTTCGTCGAACGCCTGCCGGTGGCGCGCCATTGCCTCGCGCACAGGCCTAGGGTTTGAGGCAAGAAAGAAGTTGGAAATGTGCACGAATCCCGGCGCCAGATTGAACTGCGCCCGTACGGATGCCCAGTCATTGGGGTTCAGTGCTGTTACTACGTTATCCGGAGCAGGCTGGTTACTCGCCTGTGCCCCTCCTGCCACGCCTGCCATCATGCTGCCTCCCACCAGGGTCGCCCCCATGGCGGCCCCCACGAACTCACGTCTTCCCAGACTCATACCCATTCCCTGTCGATTCATATTGAAGTGCGCGCAGAACGCGCAAACACAGTATTGAAAATTCGCTGTCCATAGAGGCCGACGGCCAGACCGAGCACGATCAGCACCACTGCCATGACCTTACTCGCCGGTACGCTCTCGTGAAAGATCAGTACCGAACCGAGCATGCCGAAAATCGGCACCAGCAACGACAGGGGCGCGACCGTCGAAACCGGGTAGGTTTTGAGCAGCGAGTTCCAGATCCAGTAAGCGAACAGCGTGTTCGGGTAGACCTGAAACAGGATCGACAACACGGCGGTTGCATCGACCTGGTTGACGAACGTGGTGTAGCCGGCGCTGCCGTTCACCGCGTAGTCGAGTGCGAACAGCGGGATCGGTGCAAAGGCACTGGACCAGACCAGAAACCCGAAGACTTCCTTGGTGCTGGCCTTCTTGTTGATGATATTGGCGACACTCCAGGAGGCTGCGCCCACCAGCACCAGCAATACCCCGGGCAGACTGACCGTGCCATCGCTGATCATGATGATGCACAGCAATCCGCCCAGTGCGATCAACATGCCCAGTACCTGAAAGCGGGTGAGCGCTTCCTTGAACACCCAGCCGCCGAGCAGGATCGTGAAGAACGCGCTGAATTGCAGCACCAGCGACGCGATGCCCGCCGAGAGCCCGGCCTTGATGCCCAGGTTGACGATGCCCCACAGGCCGATGCCGAACACCAGCCCGTAACCGATGATGTAGCGCCATGGCACGTTTGGTTTGCGAATGAAAAAGATCGCCGGTAACGCACAGAGACTGAAGCGGATGCCCGCGAGAATGAACGGATCGACGGTGGCCAGTCCCAGTTTGATCACCGAGAAGTTGACACCCCAGATTGCCGTTATCAGTACAGCCAATACTACGTGCAGTGGTTTCATTGTTGAGTCGCCTTCATGAGGATGGGCCGGATCATGCGACCGATGTCAGGTTTTCTGCGAGGTACACCCGGGAAAACAGAGTTTGCATCCAGGCCTTGGTCTGTAGCGGGTCTGCGGTCTTGACGATGCCTGCCAGAGGGGCTTCGAACGCCGAATAGGTCACATGGCCCGGTAACAGCGCACCGGTCTGCAGCTCGTTCCATTGCACAACCAATGGGCTGGCGCGAAAGTCCTCCGCGCCTTCCAGACCTTGATAAATGCGCTGGTGGTGGGTGTGCCCGGGGAACACAAACCAGCCATAACCCAGATCTGGCTGCTGTGCGCTGAGCGGCACTTTGTCCACCAGTCCTTCGACATGAATGCGCAGCTCCAGCGATGGCAGGTGGATACCGGTCGCCAGCTCGTAAGTCGCGACTACATCGGCGCCGCCGACGCGGTTGCCGACTTCGAGGAATACCGGGTCGTCACCCTCCATGATGGCCTCGAGATGGAAGGCGCCGTTGCGGATCTGCACCGCATCCAGAACGGCACTGACCCACATTTGCATCGGCGTGGTGGTTTCCAGGTGCCACGAGCCCAATGGATGGCCGCGCTCCATGTAATCCAGGCAGGTGCCGACATATTGGCTCGAGAGCATGGTGAGAATTCGCCCGTCCTGAACCAGACCGTCGAAGTGGCGGATGGGCCCGCTGATAAATTCTTCAACCTGAAATTCATCAATGTTCAGGGACAGATCGCTGATCTTGCGACTGATCTCGTCAAATGCGCGTGCAGGCTGCTGATGAATACTGACGTCCATGCTCGACGCGCCGCTGTGCGGCTTGAGCACGGTGGCTCCCTGCCACGGCACCTGGCCGTTGAGCGCCAGGTAGCGATCAAGCGGCATGAACTGCGGCACCCGCAGATTTCCCGCTGCAACGGCGGCCTTCATGTCCAGCTTGTTGCGCGCCAGATTCACCGCCGCCAGCGACGCGCCTTCGACGTTCAGCGCCTCGCGCAAGCGTGCCGCGTCGAGCAATTCGTACTCGGACATCGAAATGATCCGGTCAAATGACTGTGGAAACTGCGCCAGCCATTGCAGGGCCTCTTCGCAGGCACTGGCCTCTCCCGGGCGAATCACGCGCTGGCAGCGCAGGTCGCTCGGCAGCGTATCGATCGCCGCTTGTTTGCCCAGATAAGTGACATCGTGCAGGTCATGATTGATGCCACGGTGGTACTCGATGCGCGGGTAGGGCACCCGGTGAAGAATGAGAATTTTCATGCAAACGGTCTCGCAGCGAAAAGGGCAGGGATCAGGACGCAACTTTCAACAGCAACTCGGGCGCCAGGCAGCGCTCCAGGACCAACAACCATTGCTCGCGCAGCACGCGTACCAGATCGCGGATATCAACCGATGGGGCGTGCAGCGCAACACAGGCCTGGGCGACGAAGTCGCTGTTGTCTCGGGGGATGGCATGGATCAACCGTGGCTCGCCGGCGATCCAGGTGCTTTCGAGCAGGGCGATGTCGTCCCTGGACAGCGCCAGTTCCTCTGCCGCCCGTGTCAGTGTGTCGCGGACCAGCGCCTGTACATCGCCTAGCGTGGTCACGTCGATCGTCACATCGTGCGGCACACCGAACATCACCGTCGCGGCGCTGCAGGTGGCGGCAGGCAGTTCTTCCGGCACAGGCCCGGCGAATACCGAGTCAACCCATGCCGCGTACAGGTCAAGCCCATGGACGGCGTGCGCCAGGGTCCAGATCTTCATGCCGCCAGGACGCCGGTTTGGCTCGATCACCGCTGTCTGGTCGCCGCTGTCGCTGAGTTTGATCTCGTTGTGAAACGGCCCGATGCGTTGGCCGACCAGGCGGTTGACCTGCTCGCCGGCATTGCGAATGGCCAGTCGCTCCTGTTCACTGAGGCGTGCCGGCAGAATTTGCGCGACCTCAACCGGATAGCGCCCGCTGGCACTGACTTTTTCAGTGACAAACCACAGTTTGCCCAAGCCGTCATAAGAGAACTCGCGGGTGAATGTGATGAAAGCTTCGGCCAGCACACCGCCGTCCAGATAAGGTGCGACTTCCGTGAACGCCTGCTCACAGTCGCCACCCGCTGAAACCACCACCACACCGCGATTGTTGCCCTCACACGCAGGCTTGATCACGAAGCTGCCTTGCTGACGCGCTGCAAAATTGCGTACGTCGTGCAAACCGTCGATCCGCACGAAGTCCGGCAGTGTCACCCCCAACTGGTTCAACTGCGTACGGACGCGATCTTCGGCGGTGCGGTATGCCAGTTTGTCAAAGGCCGCCAGTGCCAGTGCGGCATCGTCTACCGGCAAGCCGAGGCGCTCCAGCAGCGCCGCGCCACTGGCGACCGCGTTGTCGGAAAAGACCAGCCCGGCGCTGATCCGGCCCGCATCGTCGCCCAGCAGATTCAGTGCCTGATCGACGAAGTCGGGGTGCAGCGGATCGGCATCGATCACACGATCGCTGATGGTCCGGTCATGGTCCTGAGGGTTGGCTCTGATCAGCCATGTCTGCGCACCCCACTGTTGGCGGGCGTAGTCTCGCAGGTGCAGCACATCGCCGATCCGGCTCAGGTTGTAGTCCACTATCAGTAATACAGGCGCTCGCAACGGCATGTTTGTTTCTTCCTCATCCGTGGGGGTAGTCATCGGCAGCAGTCTTGTTCAGGCGATCGCCCGGGTTGTTATTAATGGCTGTCGGGCTGATAGCGGATATCCAGCGCGGTCGCGCTGATAGTGGCCAGACGTTCAAGCTCGGTTGCGCGGTTGGCGCGCTCGAACGTCCACAACAATTGCCCGAGGAACACTTCACGGGCGTGTGCTGGAATCACATCGCCGGCCTTGAGCAGCACGTGCTGCACCACCGGGGCCAGCGGCAATGGGTTAAGCGTCACTGAACTCAAGGTTCCCGGCTCGGCGAAGTACACCCGAAAGAACGTTGCTACGGACTGTGCACTGGTACCGTCCGCCTGCCACTCGAACTGCGCCAGATGCCGTACGAGATCCTCGCGCAGCGCAGTGTCGTCCTGGCTGGCGAGCAGCAGGTCGAGCCACAGTGAAAGCATGCTGTGTCCGTGGGTTACTGCTTCGACGCTGTGCGAGATCAGGCTGCCGCCGACGCGCGGGTTGATTTCGATCAGGTCCCAGTGCTGCCCCGAAAAGCGTGCCTCCACGTGGTAGCAACCCCACTTCAGCGCCATGCAAGCCAAGACATCCTTCAGCCATTGCAGCCCTGCGGCGATCTGCGCCTGATCAAGGCTGGCCGGTGGCGTGGTGCAGCTGTCTTCAAGCACCGTCGCGGCGGTCTCGGTCACTTCGTATTTCTCATGGATGGCCACGACATGCGCCTGACCATCGACCAGCAATGTCTCGAAACTGAATTCATGACCGGCGATGTAATCCTCGGCCATGAACGTCAGCCCGTCGTTGAACGCCGAGGCATATACCGTGTCTTCGGCCGAGGCCAGACGCAGGTCCTCAAGGGCATTCCACGTAGTGTCTTTGCGCATGGGAAAGGCTGCGTAGGAGGCGATCCCATGAACCGGTTTGATGAAATAACGCTGATCCTGCGCCTTGAGCCGTTCCAGCACGGATTCGGTCAGGGCATAGGCGTTAGCGTGCGACAGGCCTTTTTCGGCCAGTCGGTTACGGACATTGAGCTTGTTGCGCAGGGCCAATGCCTGCCCAGCGTCCATGTCGTAAGTGCCAAGCGAAGCGTTGGCAGCAGCCATCAGGTGGCGATAGCCTTCCCACACGCTGATGCAGCAACTGACCTGTTCACCAGACTTGCGCAGAGTCTCAAGGGCGGTCTGCACATCCTCCAGCTTCAACTGGTGGGAGTCGGTGGTGTAGAGCCGGTCCGCCCAGGCATGAATCTGCTCCAGGCGTTCCGGTATATGTTCTGGAAGCGGCAATGAAGACAGCACGAAACACCGGAGCTTTCGTCGATGAAGCTCCTGCTTCAGGTCTTCCAGGAAAGAAAAGCCGCAGTGGCTCAGGATCAGAACACCGGGTCGATTTGAATTCATTGCCTGCTCCATGGCTTAAGCAGCCTTGTCTTGCGGCTTGGCCAGGGTGTTGAGGTACAGCTTGTTGAAGAACATCGCGAGAATCGTCTGATGTTCCTCGAGGTATTTTTTCAGTGCTGCGATGTCCTGCTCGTCCTTGATCAGGAAGCGCAGGGCCGCCCAGACTTCACCCGGGTGGTCATCATTGATGTCGGTATGCGAGTGGGATACCTGACCGGCGATGTTGGTTTCGCCCACCGAGGATTTGAGCGCTTCAAGTTTACGGGGCTCGAGTTTCACGTTGACGTACTCAACCAGGTAGGAATAAGCGACGACGCCAAGCGGCCCTTCATGATCCAGCAGGTAGGAAAAGAAACCGACCAGCAGTTTGGTCTCCAGGTACGGTTCGGTGGCGAGGAACTCCTCACGGCTGACGCCGATACGGGTCAGGTCGGCGATGAACAGTTCGTCATGCAGCATTTCCTCTTGCTCGTAGTGAGCCCAGATCTGTGCTGCTGCAGGGCTGATCTTGGCCACTTCCGCCAGCGCCTTGGACTCAGCCACCCGCAGCAGGCGGATGCGCCATGCGGTTTCAATCAGGTGGCGCTTGTAGTACTCGCTGTTAACGTCCTTGCCTTCCAGATGCGCGGCCTCAGGAACGGTGGCGAACCATTGCTCTACTTGGCCGTCGATGATCTTGTCGATCTCTGCACGCAGGCCAGCCGAGCCGGCAGCGCTGAGGAACGGGGTGGTATCACCATAGCCAACATTTTTTACACGGTTAAGCATGAATAAGTCCTTTTTAGTTTATTTGAAACGCTTTGATTGAAACCGCAGTTAAACGCCAACGCTTAGCCAATTATTTCAATGGCTACTTTTCCTTTTAACAGGCACTGACAGGCCAGCCGGTATTCTTCACCGCTGTAACCCAACACCTCGATAAAAGCCTCTTCATCGTCATCGCGAGGACTTACCGCCTCGAAACCTGATGTAATCCTGATCAAACAAGCACCGCACGCCCCGATACGACAGCCCAGCGGGATGATGTTCTTGCCGTCACGTTCATATTCGATATCCGTGAACGGGGCGTTGGTTGGTAACTCGAACTCAATTTTATTCGCTGTAGTAGAAGTAACGGTTAGTGTGTGAAACCCTTCCATACATGCCTCATTTAATTGTTTAAGTTCGTGTGGCAGGCACACAGTTTCACGCCAAAGCCCGGCAGGCCATGGAAAGCAGTTTTAAATACTCAAGAAGTTAGCGAGAAGTCATTTGCAGATATAACCAGTACAACAACGCTGTACCACTGAACGCTGCGCCCAACAGGCAAACAGCGACCCAGCCAAAGTGGGCGTAAGTGTAAGTTGCCGCAATGGCACCGAGACCGCTGCCCACGGAGTAGAAGGTCATGTAGGCGCCGACCAGGCGGCTTTGCGCATCCGGCCGGGCGGCGAAAATCAGGCTCTGGTTGGTCACGTGCACGGCCTGCACTGCAAAGTCCAGCAAGACCACACCGATGACCATGGCCAGCAATGAGCTTTCAACAAACGCGGTGGGTAACCAGGACACGGTCAACAGCACCAGCGCAATGCCTGTGGTGCGATTGCCCAAACCCTGGTCGGCCAACCGGCCGGCCCTTGCAGCGGCCAGTGCACCTGCAACCCCTGCCAGACCGAACAAGCCAATCTGAGTGTGGGAAAGTGACAGTGGCGGCGCACTTAGCGGCAGGACCATGGCGGTCCACAATACGCTGAATGCAGCGAATATCAGCAGGGCGAAAGTCCCCCTGACGCGCAGCGTCGGTTCGGTCAGATACAACTGCAAGACCGAGCGCAGTAACTGCAGATAACTGCCTTTGGCCGGTGGCTTGGTCGACGCCGGCATAGTGCGATAGAGCACCAGCGCCATGCTGATCATCAAGGCTGCCGAGACAAAGTAAACCCCGCGCCAGCCCGCCAGATCGGCCACCGCGCCAGAGACGAAGCGCGCCAGCAAAATGCCCAGCACGACACCACTGGTCACCGTGCCAATGGCTTCGCCGCGTTGTTCGGGACTGGCCAGTGTCGCCGCGTAGGCAACCACCACTTGCACGACCACCGCCATCAATCCGACCAGCACCATCGCGCCGAGCAGCAAGCCCCATTCCTGTGCCAGTCCGACGGCACACAATGCCGCGGCCGACAGCAGCATCTGCGTGAGGATCAGTCCCTTGCGATTGAGCAGATCGCCCAAGGGGACGATGAACAACAGACCGACTGCGTAACCGGCCTGAGTGGCCGTGACCACCACACCGATGGTGCCGGGCGATACCGACAGACTGGCTGCCATCGACTCCAGCAGTGGTTGCGCGAAGTAGACGTTTGCCACGGCCATGGCGCAGGTAATTGCAAAGAGAAATGTCTGGTAACGACTTAGGCCAGGTGTGGTTGCATGCTCCTGAGGGGACTGAACAGTGCCGCCACCGGCTGATTTTTCGGCTTCGACGTCCATAATCGAAGGCTTTCGAGGGTTCAGCATCATCATTCCATCCTTGGGAATAACTGGTTTTTAAACAAAACCGATGCGTTGATTTTTATCAAAACTGGTTTTAATCTACAACTAGTTTTTCAAAATATTTTCTTCTGACGTTAGAACAGTTCTGACGCACTTTATTAATCAACACTGGAGACTCATGGCTAGGCAGCAGCTACTGGCACAAAGCGAATGCCCTGTGGCCCGGACACTTGAAGCTATCGGTGATCGTTGGGTTTTGATGATCATCCGTGACGCCTTCGATGACGTCCGTCGTTTCAGCGAATTTCAAAAGCGCCTGGGCCTGGCGAAAAACGTCCTCACGGTGAAACTCAAACGGTTGGTCGAGCTCGGTGTCTTCGAGGTGCAGCCTGCATCCGACGGCACCGCCTACAAGGAGTATGTGCTGACCGAGATGGGGCGTTCGGTGTTTCCGATCGTGATCAGCATGCGTCAGTGGGGCGAGCGCTTCCTGTTCAGCAAGGGCGAGAGCTATTCGATACTGCTGGACAACGAGCACGCCGAGCAGATCGAGATCATTGAGGTGCGGTCGAGGGCGGGCAAGGTATTGGGCCCGGCCGATTGCCATCGGCGTGTGGTCAAGCGCCGCAGTTGAATGTTCGCCATGGCCCGTGCGGGTCAGGCGCCAGCCTTGCGTGTCAGTTGTTCGCGGCAATAATCGGCGAACAACTGCGCCGGTTTGGTCAGTTGCCCACGTTTGAGCCACGCCGCTACCAGGCCTGAACCGGTGACATCTTCGACAATGTCGACGCACACTACTTTCTTGCCGTCATAGGTGCATTCCGAGTGCGGCTTCGTCACCAGCACCGAGAAGCCGAACCCCTGGCCGACCATGCCGCGGACCATTTCGATCGACGGTGAGCTGAACTCGATGCGCGGGGTCAGGCCGAGTTCTTCGAACAGGCTGACGAAGTAGGTCCGGCTCGGCTGCACATCGAGCAGGATCATCGGCTCCAGACACAAGTCCCGCAGCGACACTTGCTTGTATTCGGCGAAGCGGTGATCGGCCGGCAGCAGTGCATAAGGGCGCTGCGCCGGCATCAAGGGTTCGGTCTGAATGGTCGCGTCGAGTTCGTGTTCGTACAAGATGACCAGATCGAACGCACCCGATGTCAGGCCTTGCACCAGTTCCTGTTGTTCACCGTCGCGGATGCGGATTTTCACCCCCGGATACAGCGCGCAAAACCCGGCGATCAATTGCGGCAGGTACAGCGGGGCGACGGTTTCGAAGCAGCCGATGTCGATCTGCCCGGCGACGATGTCGTTGTCGGCCAGGGCGTTCTGTTCGAACTCTTTGGCCATGCGCAGCAGTTCCTGCGCCTTGCGCAGAAAGCGTGCGCCGCTGGGCGTCAGGGACACGCCCTGGGCGTGATGGCGGATCAGCAGTTGCACGGCGAAGCTGTCTTCCAGTGCCTTGATCGCGGTGGAAATGGCCGGTTGGGCGATGTACAGCTTGCGCGACGCCTCGGCAACGCTGCCGCATTCGACGGTGGTGATGAAGTATTTGAGCTGACGCAAATTGTAGGCGGCCACGGCAAACCTCTGGACGAGCGGACTCGACTTCCAAGCAATTTGTGCGCCGCCACGTCCGCTGCGCGACGATGTGTTTATCTTTCAACCATAGCCATCTGGCCCGCGTTTGGGGCAAGTCATTGCCCAGTGTTTTTATTGCCTGCGAAGATATTTTTACTGGTTTTAGCCCGCACCGCCCTGAGCGACCATCAATGCACAATTAAAGCCCAGGGAGCATCCGAACGTGTTCGAGCTTGCAGAATGGCAGCGCCGCGCCGTTGCATTGAAGTTTCCCGATCAAGCCGTGATCGACGGCCAACCCTGCGCCGCACAATCGGGGCAGACCTTCGCCGCGATGAATCCCGCTACCGGGCAGTTGCTGGCCAATGTCGCGGCCTGTGGCGAGGCGGATGTCGATGCGGCGGTGCGCAATGCACGACAGGTGTTCGAGGCCGGTACCTGGTCACAACGCCCACCGGTGGAGCGCAAACAGGTGCTTCTGAAACTGGCCGATCTGCTGCTGAACCACCGCGAAGAACTGGCCCTGCTCGATTCGCTGAACATGGGCAAACCGGTGATGGATGCCTACACCATCGACGTGCCGGGCGCTGCCGGGGTGTTTCGCTGGTACGCCGAAAGCATCGACAAACTCTACGATCAGATTGCCCCCGCCGCGTCCAGCGTGCTGGCGACCATTACCCGTGAAGCACTGGGGGTGGTCGCCGCGGTGGTGCCGTGGAATTTTCCGCTGGACATGGCCGCGTGGAAACTCGCGCCGGCGCTGGCGGCGGGCAATTCGGTGATTCTCAAACCGGCGGAGCAATCACCGTTTTCGGCGTTGCGTCTGGCCGAACTGGCACTGGAGGCCGGACTGCCGGCAGGTGTGCTCAACGTGTTGCCGGGGCTGGGTGAACAGACCGGCAAGGCGTTGGGCCTGCACCCGGATGTCGATTGTCTGGTGTTCACCGGCTCGACTCAGGTCGGCAAATATTTCATGCAGTATTCGGCGCAGTCCAACCTCAAACAGGTCTGGCTGGAGTGCGGCGGCAAGAGTGCCAACCTGGTGTTCGCCGATTGCCGCGATCTGGATCTGGCAGCGGAGAAAGCCGCGTTCGGGATCTTTTTCAATCAGGGTGAAGTGTGTTCGGCCAACTCGCGTCTGTTGGTTGAACGCGCTATTCACGATGAGTTTGTCGAGCGCCTGAAAGCCCAGGCCGAGCGCTGGCTGCCGGGGGATCCACTTGACCCGCAAAGCCGTGCCGGAGCCATCGTCGATCACCGGCAGACGACGAGCATCCTGCGCGCCATTCACGGTGCAGTCCAGTCGGGGGCGACCTTGGTCTGTGGCGGTCAGCAACGGCGTTTCAACGGCTCGGACAACTTCATCGAACCGACGATTTTTACTGGCGTCAGCGCCGACATGCCGCTGTTTCGTGAAGAGGTGTTCGGCCCGGTGCTGGCGGTGGTGCCGTTCGACGATGAAGACGAAGCGGTGCGTCTGGCCAATGACAGTGTCTACGCGCTGGCGGCGTCGCTGTGGACGGATGATCTGCATCGCGCGCACCGCGTGGCCCGACGACTGCGAGCGGGCACGGTGTCAGTCAATACCGTCGATGCACTGGACGTGACCGTGCCGTTTGGCGGCGGCAAGCAATCTGGCTTTGGTCGCGACCTGTCGCTGCACTCGTTCGACAAATACACCCAGCTCAAGACCACCTGGTTTCAGTTGCGCTGAAACCGCGTGGACTCTGTCGCGAGCAGGCTCACTCCTACAATTGACCGTGCGCCCATGTAGGAGTGAGCCTGCTCGCGATGACTTAGGTACATTCAGCGAAAATTTCCGCTTTGCACCCACCCCGTGCATCCCCGCCAACATCGCCCCTCAGCGGTGCGCACTACCCAGTTTTTTCATCATTTGCTGCCAACAATTTCCTGATTTTCCTCACCGCGCACATGGGCCACCATCCCTCTCGTCAGCCCAAGCCTTCACGCCAGAGTCCAGCAGAGACCGCAGCGTGCATTGGCATCTTTGGCGCTGGCCGTACTGCCCATGACAAAACTAAATCAACAGCGTCGGGAGTGCTCCATGATCAAGTCCTTGTGTATCCGTCTCACTCATCCTCTGGCGATCACCGCCCTGGCCGCCACAGTCGCGACCAGCGCCCACGCCGGCACCTTGTCCATTGGCCACACCACGTGGGTCGGCTACGGCACGCTCTACCTGGCGCGGGATCTGGGCTACTTCAAGGAGAACGGTCTGACCGTCGAATTGCCAGTGGTCGAAGAAGCCTCGATGTACATGGCCGCCCAGGCATCCGGGCAGTTGTCCGGCTCCGCCTCGACCATTGACGAGGTGCTCAAGTACCGCCCGCAGTTCTGCTTCAAGGCCGTTGCGGCGCTGGATGACAGCCACGGTGGCGATGGCGTGCTGGTCGGCAAGGACGTCAAATCCCTGCAGGAACTCAAGGGCCAGGCCGTGGCCGTCAACGAAGGCTCGACCTCGCAGTTCTGGCTCTCGTACCTGCTGAAAAAGAACGGCATGAAAATGAGCGATATCACCGTGCAGAACATGACCGCGGACGATGCCGCCACCGCGTTCATCGCCGGGCGCGTGCCCGCCGCCGTAACCTGGGAACCACACCTGTCGATGGTCCGCGACAAACAGCAGGGCAAAGTGCTGATCGACAGCAGCAGTACCCCCGGCGTGATCGTCGATGTGGTGGCGCTGAACTGCAGCGTCATCGAGAAACAGCCGCAAGACGTCAAGGCGCTGGTGGCGGGTTTGTACAAGGCGGTGCAATACACCAAAGATCATCCCGAAGACGCTTACAGGATCATGGCCAAAGGTGTCGGTGGTTATCTGTCCGATCCCAAGGAACTGGCCGCCGCTGCCCAAGGTGTACGTTTCTACGATCAGGCGATGAGCGAGAAATTGCTCGGCGCACCGGGCAAGCCGGGCGACAGCGCAGCGCTGATCAAACTGGCCAACGAAACCGCCAGCGAATTGCAGGGTAAACCTTACAACGTCAGCAACGACGATCTGGTCGACAACCGTTTTGTCAGCCCGCTCTAGGAGGTCTGCAATGTTCAAGCGCAATTCGTGGCTGAGCCGCTGCCTCACGCCGAAGACCGGTTTGCCGGTACCGCTGGTGTGGAGCGCCAGCGGGCTGGCCTGGGTGTTGTTGATCGGTCTGTGGGCCGGGTTGTCCTACGGCGGTATCGTCCCGGGCATGTTCTTGCCGACGCCGGGGGCAGTGGTGGAAGCGGCTGTGCGCCTGAGCCGTGACGGCACCCTCGGCACCCACGTGTGGGCCAGTGTCGAAGTGGTGATGGTCGGCTTCATTCTGTCGTCGTTGGTGGCGGTGCCGCTGGGGTTATTGATGGGCAGCTTCCGCATCGTCCAGGCGTTCCTCGAACCGATGGTCAACTTCATTCGTTACCTGCCGGTGACTTCGTTCGTGCCGCTGTTCATTCTGTGGATCGGCATCGGTCTGGAGCAGCGGGTGTCGGTGATCATCTTCGGTGTGTTCTTTCAGCAACTGGTGATGATCGCGGACGTGTCCAAAGGCATTTCCAAGGACCTGATCAACGCTTCGTACACCCTCGGTTCCAATCGCCGCGACGCGGTGCTGCATGTCATCGCGCCGGCATCGGTGCCCGGCGTGCTTGATACCTTGCGCGTGACCATGGGCTGGGCCTGGACTTACCTGGTGGTGGCTGAACTGGTCGCCGCTTCCAGTGGGTTGGGCTATCTGAGTCTGAAGGCCATGCGCGGTTTTCAGGTCGACGTGATTTTCCTCGCCATCGCGATCATCGGCCTGCTGGGGCTGGTCACCGATCAACTGTTCCGTTTTCTCCGCTTGAGGGTTGCCGCATGGGCTCAGTGACTGCTGCCAATCATCGTTTTATCGAACCGGTCGCGAGCCCGGCGCAAGCGGCGCCGCGCTTGCAGGTGGACAAAGTCAGCCTGCGCTACAGCAAGCCTGGTGGCGGCACGTTCACTGCGCTTGAGGCAGTGTCGTTCGAGGTGCCGGATCAGCAGTTCGCCGTGCTGGTCGGGCCGTCGGGGTGTGGCAAGTCGAGTCTGTTGTACCTGACCGCCGGTCTGGCCGAGCCGACGTCCGGTGAGATCTACGTCGGCGGTCAGCAAGTGCAGGGCCCCGGCGCGGATCGCGGCATGGTGTTCCAGAGCTACACGCTGTTTCCGTGGCTGACGGTGCGCCAGAACGTCGAGTTCGGCCTCAAGCGGCGCGGTGTGCCGGCGGCGCGGCGCAAGGAGATTGTCGATTACTACGTCAACGAGGTCGGCCTGAGCGGGTTCGCCGACAACTACGCCAAGCAGCTGTCGGGCGGCATGATGCAGCGGGTGGCGATTGCCCGGGCGCTGGCCAACGATCCGCAGATCCTGCTGATGGACGAGCCGTTCGGCGCCCTCGACAGCCAGACCCGTCTGCAGATGCAGCAACTGTTGCTGCGGGTCTGGGGCAACAGCAAGAAGACCGTGCTGTTCGTCACGCATGACATCGACGAGGCGATTCTGCTCGGCGACCGGGTGTACGTGATGGGTGCCAAACCGGGGCGGATCAAACAGATCCTCGATGTGCCGATCGAACGCCCGCGTTCGCTGGACATGGTCATGGAGCGCTCGTTCATCGACATGAAGCGGCAGATCTTCGGGCTGCTGCATGACGATCTGGAAGAGGTCCACTGAAACGCGAGGCATCCCGCCCCTGTGGGAGCAGCTAGCTCCCACAGGGGGCCGATTACGCGAATGCGAAAACCGTTTTGACCCAGCCCTGCAAGGTGTATTTCTGGTAGATGGTCTCGGGCACATCGACATACGGATCGGTGATGAAACGCTCGGGAATCACCGGGTTGGCCTCGTCGATCACCAGGATGTTGGCCGGATTGTAGAAGTCGTAATCGACCACGCTGCGGTTGGTGGTGATGACTTTTTTGCGCGAGGCCATGGCTTCGAAGAAACGGAAGCTCAAGCCGGCCTGGCCGGGTTTGGCGATGTCCAGAATGATCCGCGAGCGCTTTACCAGCTCCCCCACGGATTCCAGCGACATACGTTGCTCGAAAAAGGTGATGCCCGGGTGCGCACCGGGGATCGGTTTGCACTGCACCAGAAACTTGTAATCGGTGACGCCGAGTCGATCGAACTCCCGCGCCAGCCCTTCCAGGGCCGGCACTCGATCCTTGCCGGCCATCACCACGAACGCCGAGTAGTCGCCGGGCGCACCGTCCGCGACGTAGTCCTCGTAAATGAAGTTGTAGTGCTTTTTCAGGCCGTAACTCTCGGCATTCCCCGGATCGAACGAAAACACCTCGTCATAACCGGCCAGTGCTTCGCGGGTCATTGGCCAGCGGCTGAAACTGTCGTAGAGGTAGGCGATCTTGCGGTCGGCCACATTCAGGCCGGCGGCCAATTGCTGCGGATCGATTTGCGCCGGGTTGATGATCAGCGCAACGTCAAAGCGCGCAGCCTTGCCGAGGACCTTTTTGAACTGGCGCAACTGGGCCCAGCGTTTGAGCGGGCGGCGCAGGATCTTTGGTGCCCGCTCAAAGCGGTTGGACAGCGACGAGGTGTCGATGAAGCACACGTCGTGCTCGGTCATCAGGTAGTCGGCCAGTTTGCCGGCGTAACCGCCGATGTCCTTGCACACCAGTAAGATTTTCATGGGCGTTCCGTGTCGTGAATGCGTGAGCTGAAGCAGAGGGCGCGTTGGTCGCCACTAGGGCGTGGCAGGCAACAGGAAGCGCGCAATCACCGGCAGATGATCGGAGATGCGCAACGTATCGTCCTGGCGCACCCTTGCTTCGACCCGTTTGATTTTCGGGCTGTAAAACAGATAGTCGACCGTGCGGTCCGGGCCATTCAGGCCAGGGTCGTTGGGATAGTGGGTCAGCCATTGCGCGCGGTCGATGCCGCTGGCCTCGTTGTTGGTCGGGATCATCGGGTATTTGTCCCACAGCAGGTGCAGTTCGCTGTCGGCGGAGTAGGGCGTGCGCTGCTCCTCCGGCAAGCGCCGGTATTGGCCGAGGGGCAACAGGTTGAAATCGCCGCCGATCAGCCACGCCAGGCCCTGGCTTTCATACTTGTCGAGCACCCTGGCCACGGCCGTCACCTGGGTCTGCAAGGTGTCATCCGGTTGGCTGGCACGTTCCAGATGGGTATTGAACACGGTCAGTTGCCCGCCATCGCTCAGGGGCAGTCGGGTGACGAGCAGCGCGTCTTTGGGCTGGAACTGGCGGCTGATGAAGTTGGCCTCGGCGACCGGCAATTGCAGGCGTTCGGCGTGTTCGATGCGGTAGCGGCTCAGGGTTGCCAGTTGTCGGCCGACGCTGCCGAAAATGTGCCGGTCAGGCACGAAATCGGCCTTCCAGTCGAAGGCGCTGGTGCTGCATGGATACAGGTCGGCAACCCGCTCCTGCAACAGCTTGAGCTGATCCTGATAATCGCTGGCCTTGGCGCCGTCATCCAGTTCCTGCAGCAGCACCACATCGGGCTGCTCATCGCGGATCACCCGCGCCACTTCATCGAGGCTGAACGCCATGTCTTCCAGGGTCGGCGCATCATCGTCGCCCTGGGCCAGGTCATTCCAGAACACGTAGCGCTTGCCGGCCAGGTACTGAACGTTCCACGTCATGACTTTCAGGGCCTGGCCGGGCACCAGCGTCGGCGCGCTGGTGGTGCAACTGACCGGCAGGGTTTCCCGGGCGTCGGGGCGCCAGGTCAGGCTGAACATCAGTGCGGCGGCCAGCGCGAGGGCGAGCAACACAAAGAACAGGGTGTAGCGCAGCAGACGGGTCATGGCTCGGCTTATAGCGTTACAGAAAGTGGCCCCGAGCATACCTGACGGCAGCCTCGAAGCCCAAGCGCAGAGCGGTCAGACCGCCCCGTCACGTTTGTCAGGCAATTCACTGATCAGCATGAACAGGCGAAACAGCACCACGCTGGTGAACAGTTGCAGGAAGCTGTGAGCGCTGTCGATCAACACGGCGATCAGCGGATTCTGCGGCTCGGGATACACCGCCAGCGTCGCGCCCTTGAGCAGCCACAGTGGCGTCATCACGCACAGGATGCATAGCAGGATTCGCCAGAAGTGCCCACGGGTCAGGCGCAGGCTTTCCTTCATGGCCTGCAACGGCCCCAGACCGCGCAGGACCAGCAGGTATTCACCGAACGCGAGCATGACCATCAGGATCAGGCCCGGCAGGAAATACAGCGACAGGCCCAACAGAATCAGCAGCGTGTTCAACGCGGTCAGTACGGCGAAGCGCGGCCAGAGGGTCGCGGCCATCGCCAGCAGATCCCGGTTGCGCGGCGCCTCGCCACGGCTGCGTGCATCGAGAAACAGAATCAGGGCGGCGGTGTACAGCGGATAGACCAACAGACCGACAATGACGCTGATCGCCGAGAAATTGTCCGGGCCGGTGGCGTGATCGACGACCTGTTGCAGAACCGCTTCGAAAATCACCAGCGGCAGGCACAACTGCACGATGCTGCCCAAATGACGTTTGAAAAAATACAGGGAGTCGCGCAGTACTTCGAAGGCATTCATCAGTCGGTATCGCAGGTCAAAAACAGTGGCTCACTTTAACCGATGATGGCAGGTGCGACACAAACGTAAACATTCGGTAAAGGTCATTGAAACATCCTGTCACTGTCTCCATTACGGGAGAGCACCTCGCCCACAGTGGGCGAGGGCAACGTTATCCCCGGCAATCTACGAGGTCGCCATGAACAGCGAAGAGCAAACCCTGATCGATGGACTGTTTTCCCGGCTGCAACAAGCCGAAACGGAGGCAGCCCCGCGCGACGCCCAGGCCGAGGCGCGGATCAAGGAACACCTGACCCGCCAGCCAGCGGCAGGTTATTTCATGACCCAGGCGATTCTGGTGCAAGAGGCGGCGCTCAAGAGCCTCGACGAGCAGAACAAGCAACTGACTCAACAAGTCCAGCAATTGCAGGCTGAGCTGCAAGCGGCCAAGACGCAAAGCGCGGCCCCCGCGCCAAGCGGTGGCGGCGGGTTCCTGTCCAGCATCTTCGGCGGCAGCCCGCGTCCGGCACCGACCCCAAGTGCTCCGGCCTCGACGGGCGGCTGGCGTGAGCCGGCACCGCAGCAGAATTTTGGTGCAGCACCGCCACAACAGAACTATGCCGCGCCACCGCCTAATTACGCGCAGCCAGCCGCCCCGGCAGCAGCGGGCAGCAGTTTCCTCGGTGGCGCCCTGAAAACCGCTGCCGGCGTGGCCGGCGGTGTGATGCTGGCGCAGGGCATCAGCAGCCTGTTCCATCAAAACCAGCAGCCCGAAGAAATCGTTGAAGTGATCAAGGAAGAGCCGGCGCAAGTGGCTGACCATAGCAACAATGGCTGGAATGATGACCAGCGTGTGGCCGATAACGGCTTCTCGGGCAATGACCAGGGCGGGTTCACCGACACCGACTACAGCGACGACAACTCATCGTTCTTCGATGACGATGATTCGTTCGTCTGACCCAAACCTTGCAGGTTGACATCGAACTGTCGCGAGGTGATTTATCCCCGTTGGGCAGCGTAGCGGCCCCGGTTTCTTGGGCCTGCTGTGCAGTCCAACGGGGATGAATCCCCTCGCCACCTTCACCGCTCGTCAGTAGCACCATGGCGCCTGTGGGTGATTATTCGCTGAACATTCCTCTTGGCTGGCATACTGAGCGCCTTTTTCGGGCCCGGCGCCTGATCCCGCTTCGTGCGCTATGCGCCCACAGGAATCCCGGTGAAAAAAATCGCAGTGTTCGCCGACGTGCAGAACCTCTACTACACCGTGCGTCAGGCCTATGGTTGCCACTTCAACTACGCCGCATTGTGGGCGGACATCAGCAAGGACGGGCAGATCGTCGAAGCCTATGCCTACGCGATCGACCGTGGCGACAGCAAGCAGCAGCAGTTCCAGCAGATCTTGCGCAACCTCGGTTTCACCGTGAAGCTCAAGCCCTACATCCAGCGCAGCGACGGCTCGGCCAAGGGCGACTGGGACGTGGGCATCACCCTCGACATCATGGACGCCGCCGACCACGTCGACGAAATCGTCCTGGCCTCGGGTGATGGCGATTTCGACATGCTGCTCGAACGCATCATCAGCAAGCATGGCGTGCAAGCGGTCGCCTATGGTGTGCCCGGCCTGACGGCCAACTCGCTGATCCGCGCCGCCAGCCGTTACGTGCCGATCGAAGGCGCGCTGTTGTTGAAAAACTGAGCCGCTACTGAAGAATTGATTTGAACGGAGTACAACCCGGTTTGGAACGCATTGCAGTCATCGACTTTGAAACCACCGGCCTGTCGCCGAACAGCAGCTGTCGCGCCACGGAAATCGCCGTGGTCATGCTGGAAAACGGGCGCATCGTCGAGCGTTACCAGAGCCTGATGAACGCCGGCGTGCGCGTCCCGGCCTTCATCGAACAACTGACCGGCATCAGCAACGCCATGCTGCGCAACGCGCCCTCGGCGGAAAGGGTCATGGAAGAGGTCAACGAGTTCGTCGGCTGCACGCCGCTGGTCGCACACAACGCCTCGTTCGACCAGAAGTTCTGGGACTTCGAACTGGGGCGGATCAAACGTACCCGTCTGCAGAACTTTGCCTGCTCGCTGTTGCTGGCCCGGCGCCTGATGCCGGCAGCGCCAAATCACAAACTCGGCACCCTGACCACCTTCGCCCGCCTGCCGCACACCGGTCAGGCGCACAGGGCGATGGCGGATGCCGAGATGGCGGCGAACCTGATGGCGCATCTGGCTGAAGAACTGCGGCACAAGCATGGCGTGCGTGAGTTGAACCACGACCTGCTGTGCAAACTGCAGAAAGTCCCGGCTGCCAAAGTCAGCGAGCACTTGCAACGCTACCGCTGAGGCAGAGCCCAACACAAAATCCTTGTAGGAGTTGGCCCGAGCTATTTACCGTTGCTGTCGATGTGGCCGAGTGGCACGCGCTTCTCGATCGCGCTCGACAACACAATCGAAGTCTTGCTGAAGCCGAACTTCGCCACCCGGTTGATCAACTCCTCCAGCTCCGTCATCGAACCCACCGCGCCCTTCATCATCACGCACGGATCGCCGGTCACTCGAAAGCACTCGGTCAGTTGCGGGATTTTCACCAGTTCGTCGTAGACCTTCTGACTGCCGTTCTGGTGCAGGCGCAATTCGATCATGCACTGGATCGGCAAGCCGATTTTCGACAGGTCGATGTTCGCCTGATACCCAGTGATCACTCCGGCCGCCTCAAGCTTGGCCACACGCTCGGCCACCGCCGGCGGCGAGAGGTTCACTTTGCGCGCCAGTTCGGCGTAGGACGCCCGACCGTTTTCCAACAGGGCGCTGAGCAGCATGCGGTCGTATCTGTCCAAGGCCGGACTCCTTAAATTGCCAGACTTTCGAAATCACGGTTTATCCCGTAGATCTCCGTTCTTTCAAAAGTGTACCGGCGCGATAAACAGGTTTTGTAGCTTATTTTTGCCTGCGTGCCTTTCTAGAATAATCCATCCCCTGACGCTGACTTTCGAGTTGCCCATGCCTGCCTTGCGCCGTTTTTCCTTGCCGTTGATCGCCGCGTTCTTTGCGCTGTATGTGATTTGGGGATCGACCTATCTGGTGATCCGCCTCGGCGTTGAATACTGGCCACCGCTGATGCTCGGTGGCGTGCGGTTCGTGATTGCCGGCAGCCTGATGTACGCCTTCCTGCGCTGGCGCGGGGCGCCGGCGCCGACCTGGGCGCAGTGGAAAGCCGCGGGGATCATCGGGATTTTGCTGCTCAGTTTCGGTAACGGTGCGGTGAGTGTGGCCGAACATAGCGGGGTGGCGTCCGGTGTGGCGGCACTGGCGGTGGCGACGGTGCCCTTGTTCACGTTGCTCTGTGGCTATTTCTGGGGGGCGCGCAATACTCGCCTGGAGTGGGCCGGGGTGGCGCTGGGGATTGTCGGCATCGCCATGCTCAACATGGGCTCCAACCTGCAATCGAGTCCGATGGGCGCGGCGCTGTTGATTTTCGCGGCGGCGACCTGGGCCTTTGGCTCGGTGTGGAGCAAACACCTGCCGCTGCCTCAAGGCGCGATGGCCAGTGCCGTTGAGATGCTGGTGGGTGGCGTGGTGCTGCTGATCGGCAGCGCGGCGAGTGGCGAGCACCTGCAAGCCGTGCCGCCTCTCGAAGGCTGGCTGGCGCTGGCGTATCTGATTTTCTTCGGCTCGATCATCGCCTTCAATTCCTACATGTACTTGCTCAAGCATGTGCGTCCGGCGGCGGCCACCAGTTATGCCTACGTCAACCCGGCGGTGGCGGTGTTGCTGGGGATCGTGTTTGTCGGCGAGACCATCGGCATTGAAGAAGCGCTGGCGATGCTGGTGATCATCAGCGCCGTGGTGCTGATCGGTCTGCCGCAGTGGCGGCGGCCGGCGCAGCCGCTCGTCGCGCCGCCGCCGAAGACAGCCGTGCCAGCAGAACAGCGCGTGAATTAGGGTAAACTGCGCGCCATTGCACACTCGTGTCGCACAACTGCGCTGAATTTTCCTACGGTATTCCCATGACTTTCGCCACCCTTGGCCTGATCGAACCCTTGCTGCGCTCCCTCGAGACGCTCGGCTACCAGACCCCGACGCCGGTTCAGGCGCAAGCCATTCCGGCCGTGCTGGCTGGTCGCGACCTGATGGCTGCGGCCCAGACCGGCACCGGCAAGACCGCCGGTTTCGCCTTGCCGCTGCTGCAGTTGCTGGCCATGGAAGGGCCGAAAGTGGCCGCTAATTCGGCTCGTGCACTGATTTTGGTGCCGACCCGCGAGCTGGCGGAGCAGGTTCATGAGTCGGTGCGCCAATACGCTGAAAATCTGCCATTGCGCACTTATGCGGTGTACGGCGGCGTCAGCATCAACCCGCAGATGATGAAGCTGCGCGGCGGCGTTGACGTGCTTGTCGCCACGCCTGGTCGTCTGATCGACCTGTTCCGCCAGAACGCGTTGAAACTCGATCAGTTGCAAACCCTGGTGCTGGATGAAGCCGACCGCATGCTCGATCTGGGCTTCTCCGAAGAACTGGCGAATATTTACCGCATGCTGCCGAAGAAGCGCCAGACGTTGCTGTTCTCCGCGACTTTCTCCGATGACATCCGCCTGCTGGCCGGGCAGATGCTCAACGATCCGCTGAGCATCGAAGTCAGCCCGCGCAACGTCGCGGCCAACACCGTCAAGCAGTGGGTGGTGACGGTGGACAAGAAACGCAAGCCGGAACTGTTCGTGCACCTGATGCGCAAGAACAAGTGGAAGCAGGTGCTGGTGTTCGCCAAGACCCGCAACGGTGTGGACGCGCTGGTGGAAAAACTCCAGGGCCTTGGTGTCAACGCCGACGGTATCCATGGCGACAAGCCGCAGGCCACCCGTCAGCGTGCGCTGGACCGTTTCAAACTCAGTGAAGTGCAGATCCTGGTGGCGACCGACGTGGCTGCCCGTGGTCTGGACATCGAAGACTTGCCGCTGGTGGTCAACTTCGATCTGCCGATCGTGGCCGAGGATTACATCCACCGTATCGGTCGCACCGGTCGTGCGGGTTCGACTGGCGAGGCGATTTCGCTGGTGTGTGCCGATGAAGTGAACCTGCTGTCGGCGATCGAGATGCTCACGCGTCAGACGTTGAAGCGTCAGAACGAGCCGGACTTCGAACCGGAACACCGCGTGCCGGACACCGATGCCAGCGGTCAGGTGATCAAGAAGCCGAAGAAACCGAAAAAGCCGAAGGCGTCCGGCGGCGGTGGCGGCAAGCGTAATCTCGGCAAGTGGGTCGACAGCGGTGAGACGTCGGCGCCGGAGCCTTCGATCAAGCCTGTGCGTAAAGTGCCGGTGTTTAACACCGGACCTCGTAAGCGTAAACCTTAAAGTCAAAAGCCCCTCACCCTAACCCTCTCCCGGAGGGAGAGGGGACTGATTGGGGGATGCGTTAATGTTGTGCCGACCTGAAAGAGCTTTGCCGAATTCATAATCGACTCGACCGTTCAGGTTGATGTATAGCGCCGGACACCTCGGTCGGCCCCCTCTCCCGGAGGGAGAGGGGACTGATTGGGGGATGCTTTAAGGTTGTGCCGACCAGAGAGAGCTTTGCCGAATCCATAATCGACTCGACCGTTCAGGTTGATGTATGGCGCCGGACACCTCGGTCGGCCCCATCTCCCGGAGGGAGAGGGGGCTGATTGGGGGATGCTTTAAGGTTGTGCCGACCTGAAAGAGCTTTGCCGAATTCATATTCGACTCGACCGTTCAGGTCGATGGATCGCCCAAGACACTTCGGTCGGCCCCCTCTCCCTCTGGGAGAGGGCTGGGGTGAGGGTTCAGGCAGACGCCTCGGACTTTAGCCACTGCACGACCCCCAACCCCGCAGCCCGCCCGCTGGCAAAACACCCCGTCAGCAGATAGCCGCCCGTCGGCGCTTCCCAATCGAGCATCTCCCCCGCGCAAAACACCCCCGGCAACGCCTTGAGCATCAATCGCTCATCCAGCGCCTCGAACGTCACGCCACCGGCGCTGCTGATCGCTTCGTCCAGCGGACGGGGTTTCACCAAAGTCAGCGGCAATGCCTTGATCGCCCGGGCCAGCAGCGCCGGATCGGCAAAGGTGGCGGCGTCAGTCAGTTCACGCAACAACGCTGCTTTTACCCCGTCGATCCCGACCTGACTGTGCAGATGTTTGGCCATCGAGCGCGAACCGCGTGGCTTGCTCAAGGCCGCCTGCAATTTATCCACAGGCCGGCCCGGCAGCAGATCAATGTGCACAGTCGCAGCACCCTGCGCGTTGATCGCCTCACGAATGGGGGCTGACAGCGCGTAGATCAGGCTGCCTTCAACGCCCGTCGCAGTGATCACGCATTCGCCCAGGCGCGGGATGTCGTCGTTCAAACCGATGGCGACGTTTTTCAGCGGTGCGCCGGCGAATTTGCTGACAAGCAATTCGCTCCAGGCCTGCACCTCGAAGCCACAATTGCTCGGCTGCAACGGCGCCAGTCCTACACCTTTTTGCTCCAGGGGCAGCATCCACGCGCCATCCGAACCGAGGCGCGACCAACTGCCGCCGCCGAGGGCGAGCAGGGTCGCATCGGTTTTGACGGTGATTTCGCCATCGGGACTGGCGATACGCAGTGCGCCTTGCGCATCCCAGCCGAGCCAGCGGTGGCGGGTGTGGATAACCACGCCGCTGTCGCGCAGGCGTTTGAGCCAGGCGCGCAGCAATGGCGCGGCTTTCATGTCAGTGGGGAACACCCGGCCGGAGCTGCCGATGAAGGTTTCGATGCCCAGTTCATGAATCCAGCGGCACAACGCATCGGCGTCGAAGGCGCGCAGCAACGGCGCAATCTGCGGTGCGCGTTCGGCATAGCGCGAGAGAAACGCCGGGTAGGCTTCGGAATGGGTGATGTTCATGCCACCGACCCCGGCCAGCAGGAACTTGCGACCGACCGAGGGCATGCCGTCGTACAGATCGACACGCACGCCGGCCTGGCTCAGCACTTCGGCGGCCATCAGGCCGGCAGGGCCACCGCCGATGATGGCGACGTGAGCGGGGAGGCGGGCAGAAGTCTGGGTCATGGCGTGCGCTGCGGTATGGCGGGATAAGGCGCGCATTCTAACAGCGCAGATCCCTTGTAGGAGTGAGCCTGCTCGCGATAGCGGTGGATCAGTCAACTCTGAGTTGAAGGGGCTGACGCGATCGCGAGCAGGCTCACTCCTGAAAGGATTTGGGGTAGTTCAAGATGTTGGTCAAAAAACGACCATTGCGCTGTAAGCCATGCTCACTGTGGTCTGTAGTCCCTTTCACTCAGGTTATCCACAGGCCGTTCCACAGCCATTGTGGGTAACGCAGCACAACTCAATGACAGCCGTGTGACTGCCAGACCCGTTGCGCGCTGTGATGCAGGATGCCGTGGCGACGGGCGAGGGCGTGGCGATCCTTGCTGTAACCGCCGCCAATCACACCGACCACCGGGATGTCGCGACCCAGGCAATGGCGCATTACGCGTTCATCGCGGGCGGCGACCCCTTCGTCGGTCAGTTGCAGGTATCCGAGGGCATCGTCCTTGTGCACATCGACGCCGGCGTCGTACAGCACCAGGTCCGGTTGGTACAGCGGCAGCAGATAGTTGAGCGCGTCATCCACAACCTGCAGATAGTCGGCATCGCCCATGCCTTTGGGCAGCGGAATGTCCCAATCGCTTTCGGCCTTGCGTGCAGGAAAGTTCTTCTCGCAGTGCAGGGAAACGGTAATCGCCTCCGGCGTGTCGTGGAGAATCCGCGCGGTACCATCGCCCTGGTGCACGTCGCAGTCAAAGATCAGCACGCGATTGACCCGACCGCTTTGCAGCAGGTAGTGGCTGATGATCGCCAGGTCATTGAAGATGCAGAAACCGGCCGGGTAATCGTAATGGGCATGATGGGTGCCGCCGGCCAGGTGACAGGCCAGGCCATGTTCCAGGGCTTTCTCCGCCGCCAGAATCGAACCGCCCACCGCACGCACGGTGCGTCGCGCCAGGGCTTCGTTCCACGGCAGGCCAAGACGCCGCTGGTCTTCGCGGGACAACTCGCCGCTCATGTAGCGTTCGATATAGCGACGGTCATGGGCGAGGGCGAGGATGTCGTTGGGGCAGATCTGCGGGCGCAGCAGATCGGCGTCGCGGGTCAGGCCACTGTCGACGAGGTGATCGCGCAGCAGCCGAAACTTGTCCATCGGGAAGCGGTGGTCCGCCGGGAATTCGGGGCTGTAGTCGTCGTGGTAGATCAGCGGCAGTGGCATGGCGATTTCATGTAGGAAACGTTTGTAAGAGTGAAGGATCCTACCAGCGATGTAGACTTGCGGCATGGAAACGGAGGGGCACGATGGAGCCGATACTGGAACTGCAAAGCGCACGCCTGCTGATGCGACAGTGGCAGGACGAAGATTTGCCGGCATTTGCGGCGATGTGTGCCGATCCGCAAGTGATGCGTTATTTTCCGGCAGCGCTGAGCCGTCTGGAAAGTGCGGCACTGATCGGCCGCGTGCGCGGGCATTTTGCCGAGCACGGTTTTGGCTTGTGGGCGCTGGAGCGCAAGGACAGCGGCGAATTCATCGGTTTCACCGGGCTCGGTGTGGTCGGTTTCGATGCGCCGTTTACGCCTGCGGTGGAAATCGGCTGGCGGCTGGCCAAGGAGCACTGGGGGCTGGGTTATGCCAGTGAGGCGGCGTGGACGGCTCTGCGCTGCGGCTTTGACCGGCTGGCGCTGAAAGAGATCGTGTCTTTCACCGCGCAATCCAATCTGCCCTCGGAGAAGGTCATGCAGGCAATCGGCATGCATCACGCGCCGGAGGATGATTTCGATCACCCCAAACTTGCCGCCGATCATCCGCTACGACGACATGTGCTGTATCGCATCACCCGGGAGCAATGGCTGCAGACCTTGCATGGCTAAGCCGACACGGACGTTTACAATGGCGCGACAGTGGCTCGCGCCAGAACCTGAATTGCCCGCCGCAGCCAAGACTGCGCGGCATAGCTTTGTGTGAGGAGAGTCTGAATGAGCCAAGTGTTGGAAGATCTGGTCGACTTGCTGACCCTGGAACCGATCGAAGAAAACCTGTTCCGCGGCCGTAGCCAGGATCTGGGTTTCCGTCAGTTGTTCGGGGGTCAGGTACTCGGTCAGTCGCTGTCGGCGGCCAGTCAGACCGTTGAAGAGGCGCGTCATGTGCATTCGATGCACGGCTATTTCCTGCGTCCGGGCGATGCCAAGTTGCCGGTGGTGTATTCGGTTGATCGCGTGCGCGATGGCGGCAGCTTCAGCACTCGCCGGGTGACCGCGATCCAGAAGGGCCATCCGATCTTCACCTGCAGCGCCTCGTTTCAGTACGACGAAGCAGGCTTCGAGCACCAGAGCCAGATGCCGGTGGTGGTCGGCCCGGAAAGTCTGCCGTCGGAGCTGGAACTGACCCAACAGCGCGCACACCTGATTCCGGAACACATGCGCGAAAAACTGCTGTGCCCGAAACCGATCGAAGTGCGCCCGGTCACCGAAAAAGACCCGTACAACCCGCAGCCGGCCGATCCGGTGAAATACGTGTGGTTCCGCGCCGACGGTGCGCTGGCCGATATTCCGGCGCTGCACAAATACCTGCTGGCCTACGCCTCGGACTTCGGCCTGTTGACCACCTCGATGCTGCCGCACGGTAAATCGGTCTGGCAGAAAGACATGCAGGTCGCCAGCCTCGATCACGCGCTGTGGTTCCACAACGACTTGCGCGCCGATGACTGGTTGCTCTACGCGATGGACAGTCCGTGGGCCGGCAACTCCCGTGGTTTTTCCCGTGGCAGCGTGTACAACCGCGCCGGTCAACTGGTGGCGTCGGTCACTCAGGAAGGCTTGATTCGTCACCGTAAGGACTGGGCATGAGCCTGAGCGATGTGAAGCACTGGGTGTTCGACATGGACGGCACGCTGACCGTCGCCGTGCATGACTTTGCGGCGATCCGCGTGGCGCTGGCGATTCCGCCGCAGGACGACATCCTCACTCATCTTGCGGCATTGCCGGCAGATGAAGCGGCGGCCAAACACGCCTGGTTGCTGGAGCACGAGCGTGATCTGGCGCTGGGCTCGACCCCCGCCACTGGCGCTGTGGAACTGGTGCGCGACCTGCATTCGCGTGGTTATCGCCTCGGCATCCTCACCCGGAACGCGCGCGAGTTGGCGCATGTGACGCTTGAGGCGATTGGTCTTGCCGACTGCTTTGCGGCGGAGGATGTACTGGGTCGCGACGAGGCGCCGCCGAAGCCGCATCCGGGTGGTTTGCTGAAGCTGGCAGACGCCTGGAAAGTGCCTGCCAGCAAGATGGTCATGGTCGGTGATTACCGCTTTGACCTGGATTGCGGCAGGGCCGCCGGGGCGCGGACGGTGCTGGTGAATCTGCCGGATAACCCGTGGCCGGAATTGACCGACTGGCATGCGCAGGATTGTGTCGAGTTGCGGCGGATGCTTCTGGCCTGAAAATTCTGGGTGCTTAGCGGGCCTCATCGCGAGCAGGCTCACTCCTGCAATTGGAATGCGTTCCCCTGCAGGCGTGAGCCTGGTCGCGATGGCGTCAGATCAATCAGCACAAAACTTATTCGAACAACGCCTTCTGCCCCTCCGGCGAGGTCAACATTCCATCGCCGTTATGCCCAACCCCGGGCACTTCAACCAGCCGCTGATTCACCCCTTCCGGATGGCGCCGCAGCAGATAGCCGAAAAACAACTTGCCGCGCTCCAGGCGATAAGCCCCTTGCGCCTCGGCTTCGCACCCCTTGTCCAGCGCCGGATGCTGCGGATCAATGTCCTGCTGGCCGAGCAGATACGTCACTTCACGCTTGATGTAACTGCTTTCAAGCTGCAGCGGCGTTTGCCCACCGGCGTACACCGGCATGTCTGACAGACCGTATTTCCAGCGATTGAAGCCCACGCACTTGGCATGATCGAACGCCACCGGCCGCTGTTCATTGAAATACGCATACGACGAAGGATTGGCAACCACGTAGCGCAAGCGGATGCCGTTGGCCTTCAGCGCAGGCTGGTCTTTGGCGAGCAGGGCATACCGCTGCACCACCTGGCCGCCGCCGGAATGGCCGAACATCACGATCTGCTTCACGTCCGGGAACTGTTTGCGGTCAGCGAGGCGGGCGACGATTTCATCGAGTGCGGCATAGGCGCTCAACGGATTCGGGCCTGTGGATAACCCGCCGCCCATCCACTCGTTACCCTTCCAGCGCAACAACGTCGCGGGCAACGAATACAGGGCCACATCACTTTCGTTGAGAAACTGCGGGGCGATCACCAGCGTGTGCGCGGTTTGCCCCGCCAGCTCGGTCGCGCGCTCGGCGCTTTTGCGATAGGTCTCGGCGTTGCGCAAGCGACCATGAATGACGATCAGCACACGCTCGATCTTCTCCGGCGCAGGGCCGATGCCCACCGCCATTTCCCCGGCCTTGAGTTGCAGGCGACCGGGGCTGATGGCATCGACGCCGGCCGCGTGGGCGGTGCTGCCAATGATCAGTAATGCCAAAAGCCATTTATGCATTTACAGGTTTTTCGCTGCGAAGGTGTCGCACTGGCCGACCTGGCCCTGCGCGAATCCGGTTTTGAACCAGCGCACCCTTTGCGCCGACGTACCGTGAGTAAACGAGTCCGGCACCACACGGCCCTGACCCTGTTGCTGCAGGCGATCATCACCGATGGCGTTGGCCGCGTTCAAGGCTTCCTCGATGTCGCCGGGTTCCAGCCAGTTCAAACGTTTTTGCGCGTTATACGCCCAGACTCCGGCCAGGCAGTCGGCTTGCAGCTCCTGGCGCACCAGCAAACCGCCGGCACCTTCCATCTGCCGGCCCTGCTGACGGGCTGTCTGAATTTTCGCCGAGACGCCAAGAAGCGTCTGCACATGGTGTCCGACTTCGTGAGCGATGACGTAGGCCTGGGCGAAGTCGCCGGCGGCCTTGAAGCGTTGCGTCATTTCCTGGAAGAACGCCATGTCGAGATAGACCTTCTGATCGGCCGGGCAATAGAACGGGCCGGTGGCGGAGGTTGCCAGGCCGCAGGCGGAGTTGACCCGATTGCTGAACAGCACCAGGGTCGGGTCCTTATATTGCCGACCGGCCTGTTGGAAAATCGCGCCCCAGGTGTCTTCGGTATCGCCGAGGATCGAGCGCACGAACTCGGCCTGTTCGTCATTGGCCGGAGGCGCCTGCCGGGTCTGTGAGGAGGTGGCCGTTTGCTGGCCCGTTTGCCCGGTAAGCTGGCCGAGGATCTGCAACGGGTCCTGACCGGTGATCCAGCCGATGCCGACGATCAGCAGAATGGCCCCGAGGCTCAGGCCTTTGCCGCCACCAAAACCCATGCCGCCGCCACCGCCGGCATCATCACCACGGGCATCGACGACGTTGTCACTGCGTCGGCCTTTTTTCCATAGCATGTGGGAATCCTCTTTTTTCCGGTGGAGAGCTTCGGGGGTGATGAAAGCTTCGTGGTGAAGAACGTTACGTGGTGTTGAGTGTTGCTGGTGTGTGAGTGTGGCGCCAGTCCGGCTATCCGTCTATTCGTGGACACGCGGGCCTGTGTATGACGAGCTGGCACGGGAGTAATTCAATCCGGACGCTGGCATCGCTGCAAATAGTTCGGACGATGCCAATCGACTCATCAGTTCCAGATTTCTTATTCCTTTGCATATATTTTAGAATCAGCAAAATTTCATTGGGATCTCATCATGGCCGGCAGTCAGATCGAACGGGTTTTCAGCGTGCTGGAAAGTCTTACCGGCGAGCCCCGCGGGTTGCCGCTGCAGACGTTGTCCGAGCAGATCGACATCCCGAAAAGTGCCACGCACCGTTTGCTCGCCGAACTGGTGCGCCTGGGGTATGTGCGGCAGAACCCCGAGACCCTGCGCTATCACTTGTCGACCAGACTGGTGGCGATGGGCTTTCGCCACCTCTCCAGCAGCGGTGCCGACATTGTGCAGCCGGTGCTGGATCGGCTCGCTCAGGAAACCGGCGAGCTGGTGCGTCTGGGTGTCATCGACGGTGAACGCCAGACCTGGATCGCCAAGGCGCAGGGCGCGCGCACCGGTCTGCGTTACGACCCTGACATGGGCCGTGACGCGCCACTGTTCTACACCGCATCCGGCCACGCCTGGCTTGCGAGCATGAGTGATGCCGAGGCCTTGTCGCGGGTTGAACGGCAGGCCGCGCAGGTGCCCGTGGATATCGGGCCGAATGCGCCACGTTCCAATATCGAATTGCTCGAGCGTCTGCGGCTGACGCGCGAGCAGGGCTATGCCTGCGTCGAGGAGAGTTCGGCAGTGGGCACTTCGGCGATTGCCGCCGTGGTGCGGCATCCCGCGGATGCTCGGGTGATCGGCGTGTTGAGCATTGCCGGGCCGAGTGCGCGGATGCCCGGGGCAAGGTTGCATGAGCTGGCGCCGCTGCTGTTGAAATTCACCGAGGAGTTGTCGGCAGCCAGCCTGGCCTCGGAACTGTTCATCTGACGACAAAGCGAACCCATCCCCTGTAGGCGCTGTCGAGTTAAACGCGAGATCAGGATCAAAGATCGCAGTGGTGCCGGCGCCTAAAGAGATATCGTGCAAAGCTGTGCGCTGTTCGCACACTTTTATGATTGAAGGCTGTCGGAATCTGGAACCGGGTTCTAGATTGTTGCTTGAGGCTTTTCCTCAGTGTGTTTTTCTTCAGAGATCGCCAATGACCGTCAGCACCCCGCTTTCCGGAGTCAACCAGCCCTTTAAAGGGATCTTGCTGATTGTGGTGGCGACCTTCCTGTTCTCCAGCCATGACGCGTTGTCGAAATACCTGTCAGGTTTCTATCCGATCGTGATGGTGGTGTGGGCACGGTATGTGGTGCACACCTTGCTGATGGCGGGGATTTTTCTGCCGCAGTCCGGGTTGCGGGTGCTGCGCACGAAAAAGCCGTTATGGCAGCTGGCACGCGCGCTTTGCCTGCTCGGCACCAGTCTGTTTTTCACCACTGCGCTGCTGTACATCCCGCTTGCCGAGGCCACGGCGGTTAACTTTCTGGCGCCGGTACTGGTGACGGCCTTGTCGGTTCCGCTGTTGAAAGAGCGGGTGACGCGTGGCCAGTGGATCGCGGTGATTTGTGGTTTTATCGGCGTGCTGATCATTGTTCACCCCGGCGGCGAACTGTTCACGCCGGCAGTGTTGCTGCCGTTCTGTTCGGCGTTGTTTTTCTGCTTTTACCAACTGCTGACCCGCAAACTCGCCGAAGTGGACAGCCCGACCACCAGCAACTTCTTTGCCGGGCTCTGTAACACTTTGGTGATGAGTGCGCTGGTGCCGTTCTTCTGGCAGGTGCCGACGTTGACCCACGCCGGGCTGATGCTCGCGCTGGGCAGTTGCGGGATGACGGCGCATCTGTTTCTGACCCAGGCTTTCCGCCATGCCGCACCGGCATTGCTGGCGCCGTTCGGTTATTGCCAGATCGTGTTTGCGGGATTGTTGGGCTGGCTGCTGTTCAATCACACACCGAGCCTGTTGACGGTGATCGGGATCGCGGTGATCTGTTGCAGCGGACTGGCGGCAGCGTGGCAGCAAAGCCGCCGCTGATGAATGACAAAAAAACCAAGGAGCGAGCCTGCTCGCGATAGCGGTGCACCAGTCGATAAAGATGTTGACTGACACAAAGCCATCGCGAGCAGGCTCGCTCCTTGGGGTATCTGGTGCAGGCGTTTTATTCGGTGATGGTTGGAATCTTGCGCGGTGCCATGAAGTACATCCACGTCAGCGCAATGAAATACATCGCCGGAATCAGGGTGAACAGCACGGTGTAGTTGTTATTCGTGACGGTGAGGATGTGCCCGACGATCTGGGTCATGAACATCCCGCCAATCGCCGCGCACATGCCGCCGAACCCGAACACGGTGCTCATCATGTGCTTGGGCGTGTAATCCATCACCAGGCTCCAGATGTTTGCGGTCCAGGCCTGATGCGCACCGATGGCCAGGGAAATCGCCGCCACCGCCACCCACAGATTGCTCGAACCGGCGGCCATGATCACGCCGATGATGCAGCAGGCAAACAGGAACATCGACAGCAGCCGCGCCTTGATCGAATTCATCCCGCGACCGATCAGGAACGACGACAGGATGCCGCCACCGACGCTGCCGAAGTCGGCCGTGACGTAGATGATGATCAGTGGAATACCCATCTGGGTCACGTTGATGCCCAGATTGTATTGCTGATTGAGAAACGGTGGCAGCCAGTACAGGTAGAACCAGAACACCGGAGCGGTCAGCGAGTAGGCGAGGGCGAAGGCCCAAGTGCCGCGCATGCGCAGGATTTTCGAGAACGGCACACGGGCCTGTTCCGGTTCGACTTCCTGCTGGATGTAATCGAGTTCGGATTGCTTCACGCTCGGATGATCTTCCGGGTTGAAATACTTCAAGCCCCAGAACAGCAACCAGATCGCGCCCAGCGCCGCCATGCACATGAACGCAGCCTGCCAGCCCCACACGTGGAGGATCAGTGGCAGCAGCATCGGCGTGAACATCGCACCGACGTTGGTGCCGGCGTTGAAGATGCCGGTGGCCACGGCACGTTCACCGGCCGGGAACCACAGGCGCGTGGTTTTCACGCAGGCCGGATAGTTCGCCGCTTCGGTCAGGCCGAGGATGAACCGGCAGACCATGAAGCCAACGGCGGAAGTCGCCAGGCCGTGGGCGCCGGTGGCCAGGCTCCAGAGCAGCACGGCGCAGAAGAACACACGCTTGACGCCGACCCGGTCGATCAGCCGGCCTTGCAGGACGAAGCCGATGGCGTAGCCGACCTGAAACCAGAAGTTGATGTTGGCGTAGTCCATCGCCGTCCAGCTCATTTCCTTGGCGAGGATCGGCTGCATGACACCGAGGGCGGCGCGGTCGATGTAGTTCAGGGTGGTGGCGAAAAACACCAGGGCCAGCATGCCCCAGCGGGTCTTGCCGACAGCCATGGCGCCGCGGATCTTGTCGCCGATGCCACCCGTGGCAGTGCTCATGGCCGGGGCCATGCGGGAAGTCTGTGAAGGAATCATGTGTTCCACCCGTTTTTGGATTTGTTATTTGGTGTGCTTTTTTTTTGCACGCTGCGACCGGTGGTTCAGATCCGGACTCAATGTGCAGCCGATGTTGGGCAGTGGACGAAAAATCGTCAATTCGCCAAACCGCCATTGTGTTCGATAATCGCACGCAAAACTAACCGGGTAGTACACTTTAAATTGCTGCCGAAAAGGATGCAGCCAATAATTTCCCCCAATATAAAAACCATCCTGCGCAGGAGCCCCCCGAAGGCTGCGAACTTTGCTTTTGAGGATCAAGGGATCGCGACCTTCGGCAGCACCTGCACAAAGAACGGCGCAGTCCGGGAGTTGAAACATGCAGCGTTCGATAGCCACCGTTTCCTTGAGCGGTACCCTGCCGGAAAAGCTCGAAGCCATTGCCGCCGCCGGATTCGACGGCGTGGAGATTTTCGAAAACGACCTGCTGTATTACGACGGCAGCCCGCGGGAAATCCGGCAGATGTGCGCCGATCTCGGCATCGCCATCACTTTGTTTCAGCCGTTCCGCGATTTCGAGGGCTGCCGCCGGGATCGGCTGGCGCGCAACCTGGAACGGGCCGAACGCAAGTTCGACCTGATGCAGGAGCTGGGCACCGATCTGGTATTGGTGTGCAGCAACGCCTCGGCCGACAGCGTCGGCGATCAGCAGACACTCGTCGACGACCTGCGCCTGTTGGCTGAACACGCCGGCGCGCGTGGCTTGCGCATCGGTTACGAGGCGCTGGCCTGGGGGCGTCACGTCAATACGTATCAACAGGTCTGGGACATCGTGCGTCAGGCCGATCACCCGAGCCTCGGCGTGCTGCTCGACAGTTTTCATACCTTGTCGCTGAAGGGCGATCCCCGCGCGATTGCCGACATTCCCGGCGACAAGATCTTCTTTGTGCAAATGGCCGACGCGCCGATTCTCGCGATGGATGTCCTGGAGTGGAGCCGGCACTTCCGCTGCTTCCCCGGACAGGGCGAATTCGATCTGCCGGGTTTCCTCGCGCCGATCATCCAGAGTGGTTATACCGGGCCGTTGTCGCTGGAAATCTTCAATGACGGCTTCCGCGCCGCGCCGCCACGGGCCAATGCCGCAGACGGTTTGCGTTCCTTGCTGTATCTGGAAGAAAAGACCCGCCAGCGTCTGGAGCAGGATGCGGCACCAGTGGCCAACCGCGAGATTCTGTTCGAAACGCCGAAGGCCAGCGAGTACAACGGCATCGAGTTTCTCGAGTTCGCGGTGGACGAAGCACTCGGTGCCAAACTGACCCACTGGCTGGAACGCCTCGGTTTCGCCAAGGCCGGGCAGCACCGTTCCAAGAGCGTCAGCCTGCTGCGTCAGGGCGATATCAACCTGATCCTCAATGCCGAGCCGTATTCATTCGGCCACAGCTTTTTTGAGGCCCATGGTCCGTCGCTGTGCGCCACCGCCGTCCGGGTCAAGGACAGCGCCAGTGCGCTGGCGCGTGCTGTCGCCTACAAGGGTCAGCCCTATCGCGGACTGGTCGGCCCCAACGAACTGGAACTGGCCGCCGTGCGTGCTCCGGACGGCAGCCTGATTTATCTGGTGGATGAAGCGGCGGATGTCTATGGCACGGATTTCAACCTGCTGCCGGACGCCCGGGCCAGCGGCGGTCTCAAGCGTATCGACCACATGGCCATGGCGCTGCCGGCGGACAGCCTCGACAGTTGGGTGCTGTTCTACAAGAGCCTGCTGGATTTCGAGGCCGATGACGAAGTGGTGCTGCCTGATCCCTACGGCCTGGTGAAGAGCCGCGCGCTGCGCAGCCGTGACAGTTCGATTCGTCTGCCGCTGAATATCTCGGAGAATCGCAACACCGCGATCTCCCACGCCCTGTCGAGTTATCGCGGCTCCGGTGTGCATCACATCGCTTTCGATTGTGACGATATCTTCGCTGAAGTCAGTCGTGCCAAAGAGGCCGGCGTACCGTTGCTGGACATTCCCCTCAACTATTACGACGACCTCGCCGCCCGCTTTGATTTCGATGACGAGTTCCTCAGCGAGCTGGCGTACTACAACGTGCTTTACGATCGCGATGCTCAGGGCGGTGAGCTGTTTCACGTGTACACCGAGCCTTTCGAAGGGCGGTTCTTCTTCGAGATCATCCAGCGCAAGAACGGCTATGCCGGTTATGGCGCGGCGAACGTCGCGGTGCGTCTGGCGGCGATGGCCAAATCACGCAGCGGCGCAGTCCGTCAGGCGAAGTTGTAGGAAATTCGTAAGCGCGGGATTAAACGCGGGCCTCGCGGCTTCCTTCACTGGGCTGCGCGGCCCATAATCGCCGCCTGTGCAGTGATGGCCGTGAGCCCGCAATGACGATGAATACAGAACTTTCCGCAGCTGCTGTCGGTTCCGCCGAAGAGCCGCGCAAGAGTCGCAAAAACAACCCGGAAAAGACCCGCGAGAACATCTTGCAGGAGGCGATCGTCGAGTTCGTCCAGCAAGGCTTGTCCGGCGCCCGCGTCGATGCGATCGCCGAGCGCATCCATACCTCCAAACGCATGATCTATTACTACTTCGGCAGTAAGGAGCAGCTGTACGTCGAGGTGCTGGAGAAGCTTTACGGCGATATCCGCAACACTGAAAACCGCCTGCACCTGGCCGAGCTGCCGCCGGTGGTAGCGATTCGGCGGCTGGTGGAATTCACGTTCGACCATCACGATCACAACGTCGATTTCGTGCGGATCGTCTGCATCGAAAATATCCACAACGCCGAGTTCGTGAAGCGTTCCGACGCGATCAAGGCGATGAACAACACCATCCTCGATTCGCTGGGCGAGATTCTGCGCCGTGGCGCCGAGGAGGGCGTATTCCGCAAAGGGCTCAATGCGCTGGATGTGCATCTGCTGATCAGTTCGTTCTGCTTCTATCGCGTGTCGAACCGGCACACGTTTGGTGAGATCTTTCAGATCGATCTGCCGGATGAAGCCATCAAGCAGCGGCATCGCGAGATGATTTGCGAGTCGGTTCTGCGCTACCTGCAAGCCTGACGCAATCCCCTTGTCGGAGTGAGCCTGCTCGCGATAGCGGTGTGTCAGGCAACTAATGTGTTGGCTGAAAGGACGCCATCGCGAGCAGGCTCACTCCCACAGGGAAGCAAGTTGCTTCAGCCATTCATGCTTTGAAAATGCGCCAGCATTCGCTGCGCATCCGGCACCACACCGCTGAACAATTCAAACGCCTTCACTGCCTGAAATACCGCCATGTTGCCGCCATCCAGCGTGCGGCACCCCAGCGCGCGGGCGTTGCGCAGCAATTCGGTTTCCAGCGGAAAGTACACGATCTCCGCCACCCACAACGCCTTGCGCAACAGCTCCACCGGCACCGGCATACCCGGCAGTTTGGCCATGCCCATCGGGGTGGTGTTCACCAGCCCGTCAGCCTGCTCCAGCGTCCCCGGCAGATCCTGCCCGGCCACGGCCCGACCAGCGCCGAAATGCTCGTTGAGGTTATTGGCCAGGCACTCGGCGCGTTCCTTGTCGACGTCGAAAATGCTCAGGCGCTGTACGCCCTCGCTCAGCAGGGCATGGGCCACTGCGGCGCCGGCACCTCCGGCGCCCATTTGCACCACGCGTTCACGGGCGGCGTCCTTCAAGCCTCGGCGAAAGCCTTCGGCAAAGCCCAGGCAATCGGTGTTGTGGCCGACCCGTTTGCCGTCCTTCAGCACGACGGTGTTCACCGCGCCGATGCCCCGGGCTTCCGGCGACAACTCATCGAGCAGCGGGATAATCGCCTGCTTGCACGGGAAGGTGATATTCAGCCCGGTATAGTTCATCCGCTCGGCCGCCAGCAGCAGTTCGGGCAGGGCGTTGCTGTCGATGTGCAACTGGTCGAGGTCGATCAACCGGTAGAGATAACGCAGGCCTTGCGCATCGCCCTCATGCTCATGCAGCGCGGGGGTACGCGAGGCCTGGATGCCCGCACCGATCAGTCCGGCCAGTATTGCCGGTTTGCAGGTCATGCTGCGCGCCCCTTCAGTCGTTGGCTGAAGTGTTCCAGGGCGAGGCGATAGCCATGGCTGCCGAAGCCGCACATCACCGCCGTGGCGATGGCCGACACGAACGAGTGATGACGGAACGGTTCGCGCGCGTGGACGTTGGACAGGTGCACTTCGATCACCGGCAATTCACTGGCGACCAGCGCATCGCGAATCGCTACCGAGGTGTGCGTCCACGCCGCCGGATTGATCACGATCCCGGCGCAACGTCCGCGTGCCGCGTGAATCCAGTCGAGCAGTTCGCCTTCGTGATTGGTCTGGCGGAATTCCACAGCCAGGCCGAAGTCTTCGGCGGCGCGTCCGCAGAGAGCAGAAATATCCGCCAGGGTTTCGTGGCCGTAAGTCGCCGGTTCACGGGTGCCGAGCAGGTTCAGGTTCGGGCCGTTGAGCACCAGAACGATAGGGGGCATGGGGCAGAACTCCACTTATTGTTTTTGGCTTGCGCCGAGGGGCTCGGCGTGTGGAGGTAAAATGTACCAGATGGTTACTCTGGTCAATTCAACAGTATTACGTCCGACGTTTTATGTTCGGTGATCGCACACATCAAAAGATCACAGCCACAAAAAAGCCGTCATCACGACGGCTTTTTCGTATCGCATCGGCCATCAGCGCCGGGTCAGCAACACACCTGATTCCATGTGATGCGTCCACGGAAACTGGTCGAACAGCGCGCACCGGGTAATGCGGTGCGTGTCGTGCAACTGGGCGATGTTGGCCGCCAGGGTTTCCGGGTTGCAGGAGATGTACAGGATGTTGTCGAAACGCCGTGTCAGTTCGCAGGTGTCCGGGTCCATGCCGGCGCGCGGCGGGTCGACGAACACGCTGCCGAATTCGTAGCTCTTCAGGTCGATGCCGTGCAAGCGACGGAACGGGCGTACTTCGTTGAGCGCTTCGGTCAGTTCTTCGGCGGACAGGCGCACCAGCGTGACGTTATCCACAGCGTTTTCGCTGAGGTTGCTCAGCGCGGCGTTGACCGAGGTCTTGCTGATTTCGGTGGCCAGCACTTTGCGCACGCGAGTGGCCAGCGGCAGGGTGAAGTTGCCATTGCCGCAGTACAGCTCCAGCAGATCGTCGCTGCGATCACCCAGCGCTTCATACGCCCAGTTCAGCATCTTCTGGTTCACCGTGCCGTTCGGTTGGGTGAACGCGCCTTCCGGTTGGCGGTAGCTGAAGGTGCGGCCGCCGACCTCGAGTTTCTCCACCACGTAATCGTGGCCGATGACTTCGCGTTTGCCTTTGGAGCGACCGATGATGCTGACGCCCAGATCTGCCGACAGTTGTGTTGCCGCCGCGTGCCAGTGCGCGTCCAGCGGACGGTGGTAGCACAGGGTGATCATCGCATCGCCGGCCAGAGTGGTCAGAAACTCCACCTGAAACAGCTTGTGGCTCAGCGCCGAACTGGCCTGCCAGGCGGCCTTGAGCTGCGGCATCAACTGGTTGATGCGCAGGCTGGCGATCGGGAATTCCTCGATCAGGATCGGCGTGCGTTTGTCGTCCTGGGAGAACATCGCGTAGTGGCGCTCGCCGGCCTCGCGCCACAGGCGGAATTCAGCGCGCAGGCGGAAGTTCTGCAGCGGCGAGTCGAACACCGTCGGTGCTGGCGCATCGAACGGAGCGAGCAGGTCACGCAAACGCGCGACCTTGTCTTCGAGCTGAGTGGCGTAGGCCTGGGAATCGAATGTCATGCGTTGAACCAACCCAACTTGATCACGAACAGAATCGACAGAATCACCAGCGCCGGGTTCAGCTCACGGGCACGGCCCGACAGCAGCTTGATCGCGGTCCAGGAGATGAAACCGAAGGCGATGCCGTTGGCGATCGAGTAAGTGAACGGCATCGCCAGCGCGGTCACGACAACCGGGGCGGCTACGGTGATGTCTTCCCAGTCTATTTCCGCCAGGCCCGAAGTCATCAGCACGGCGACGAACAGCAGGGCCGGTGCGGTGGCGAACGCCGGAACGCTGGCGGCCAGTGGCGAGAAGAACAGCGCCAGCAGGAACAGAATGGCCACGACGATGGCCGTCAGGCCGGTACGACCGCCCGCACTCACGCCAGCAGCGGATTCGATGTAGCTGGTGGTGGTCGAGGTGCCCAGCAGCGAGCCGGCCATGGCGGCGGTGCTGTCGGCGATCAGCGCACGCCCCATTTTTGGCATGTGGCCGTCCTTGCCCATCAGGCCTGCGCGCTTGGCGACGCCGATCAGGGTCCCGGAGTTGTCGAACAGGTCGACGAACAGGAAGGCGAAGATCACGCTGACCAGACCGATGTCCAGCGCGCCTTTGATGTCCAGTTGCAGGAAGGTCGGGGCCAGCGACGGTGGCATCGAGGTCACGCCGCCGAACGGGGTGACACCCATGGCGATGGACGCGATGGTCACCGCGAGAATGCCGATCAACACCGCACCGCGCACTTTCAGCGCTTCGAGGGCAACGATCAGGGCGAAGCCGAGGGTGGCGAGGATCGGCGCCGGTTGTTTCAAGTCACCAAGGCCGACCATGGTCGCCGGGTTGCTGACCACGATACCGGCGTTGTGCAGGGCGATCAGCGCCAGGAACAGGCCGATACCGGCGGCAATCGCCGAGCGCAGGGGCAGCGGGATGCTGTTGATGATCCATTCACGGATGCGGAAGATCGACAGCAGGAAGAACAGCACCGCGGAAATGAACACCGCGCCCAGCGCCACTTGCCAGGTGTGGCCCATATGCAGCACCACGGTATACGTGAAGAAGGCGTTCAGACCCATGCCTGGGGCGAGGGCGATCGGGTAGTTGGCGATCAGGCCCATGACCGTCGAACCAATGGCCGCAGCCAGACAGGTGGCGACGAACACCGCACCTTTGTCCATGCCGGTCTCGCCGAGAATGCTCGGGTTGACGAATAGAATGTAGGCCATGGCCAGGAAAGTCGTGACGCCCGCGAGAATCTCGGTCCGCACGTTGGTGTTGTGTGCCTTGAGTTGAAACAGCCTTTCCAGCATGTCTGCTCCCCGTGGCGCGCATGGCGCCGTGAATGTATCGACCTCAACAGCAAAGCACAGACCGTCGCAAGCGCCTGGGAATTTGTGGTGGGCCGGAAAAAGCCGCGCATCATACCAGCAGCGTGAGGAATATGGCGGTTGTTGGTGTCGATCGTCGGCGAAGTTTTGCCCCGGGGCCAACTGCGCCATACTGCGCGCTGATTTTGGGGGGATGGGGATCGTATGAGCACGCACTGGGTAAAGGCTTTCGGGCTGATGGCGGTTTTGCTGGGCACGGCGTCTGGCGCCGGGGCGGCATCGGCGCCACCGCTGACGCAGTTGAAGGTATTGAAAGTCGAATCGCCGAACTGCGGTTTCGAAGATATTGCCGAGGGGCAGGAGCAAACGCGCTGTGATCACAGTGGATCGAACATCAAGGTCTACGTGCTGGAAGTCGGTTATGGTCGCGAGCCCCATGTCGCGCTCGACGGTTTTGAGGTGAACGGCACGCGCACTCCGGTTTGCGCATTTGATAACGGCAATCTCACCGAATGCACTGTAGGTCGCAAAACCGTGGGCTACCTGTATGTCTTTGACCTGGCCGGCAAGCAGGATGGCATTTTTACCTTCAGCAACACCTCGATCAACGCACCGGGCAACACGCTTGCCACCCAGCTTTACATCAAGTAACGGCTGTCTCTGAACAGGTCCGGGCAAAGCTGACTACGCTTTAAAGACCCTTCAGTGGAAAGCGCCCATGACTTTTAGAGCCCTGATTACCCTCGCCGAGGGCATCGATGATCTGCAAAGCGTCACCCTGATCGACGTGCTGCGCCGCGCCGGCATCGAAGTGATGGCGGCCAGCATCGAGGGCCGCCGTATGCTCACCTGCGCCCGCGGCACCCGACTGACCGCCGACGGCATGCTGGTCGATGTGCTGGCGCAACTATTCGATCTGATCGTCCTGCCCGGCGGCGCCATTGGCGCACAGCACCTGGCGGCGCATCAGCCGTTGCAACAACTGCTCAAGGACCAGGCCAGCGCCGGACGCCTGTTCGCTGCCATCGGCGAATCCCCGGCCATTGCCCTGCAAGCCTCGGGTGTCTTACGCCAACGCCGCATGACCTGCCTGCCGAGTGCCAGCCATCAACTGTCGGGCTGTACGTTTGTTGATCAACCGGTGGTGGTCGACGGCAATTGCATTACCGCCCAGGGCTCCGGCGGCGCACTGGCGTTTGCCCTGACCCTGGTTGAGCAACTTGGCGGCAAGGCGTTACGGGCGAAGGTGGCGGGGGAGTTGTCGGCCTGAATAACGTCAGACCTTCACCTCTTCCACCGGCACGTGCATCCGGTCGCGGTTGGCCAGGGTCGGGAACAGTTTGATCCACGTGCCTGTCACCACCAGCGTGCCGATCCCGCCCATCACCACGGCGGGTACGGTGCCGAACCAGTGCGCAGTGAGGCCGGATTCGAATTCGCCCAACTGGTTCGAAGCACCGATGAACAGGCCGTTCACCGCGCTGACCCGGCCGCGCATTTCGTCCGGGGTTTCCAGCTGCACGAAGGAAGCACGGATCACCATGCTGATCATGTCTGCAGCGCCCAGCACGACCAGCACCGCCAGCGAGAACCAGAACGACGTCGACAGGCCAAAGGCAATGGTCGCGACGCCGAACACGCCGACGGCGGTGAACATCACTCGGCCGACATTGCGTTCGACGGCAAACCGGGCGAGGAACAGCGACATCAACAACGCGCCGACGGCGGGTGCCGAACGCAGTAACCCCAGGCCCCACGGGCCGGTGAGCAGGATGTCTTTGGCGAACACCGGCAGCAGCGCGGTGGCTCCGCCGAGCAACACGGCGAACAGGTCCAGCGAAATCGCCCCGAGGATGTCCGGTCGGCTACGGATGAAACGAATGCCCGCCAGCAGCGAATCCAGCGTGGCCTTGCCCTTGTTGAGCGGCGTATGCCGTGCGGGCAGGTTGAGCATCAGCGAGCAGGCGATGACATAGAGCAGCACCGTCGGCCCATAGACCCAGACACTGCCGAACGCGTAGAGCAAACCGCCCAGGGCCGGGGCGACGATGGTTGCCGATTGCTGCGCCGACTGTGCTGCCGCGACCGCACGCGGAAAGAGTGCGCTGGGCACGATGCTCGGCAACAGTGCCTGAGTGGTCGGCAGCTCGAAGGACCGTGCAGCACCGAGCAGGAAGGCGAGGATAAAGATCATCTCCCGAGTGACGTGATCGGTGGCACTGCCGATCGCCAGCGCCAGGGCGATCAGCGCTTGCAGCGACTGACAGAGCGCCGCCACTTTGCGTCGGTCGTAGCGGTCGGCGACGTGCCCGGTGTGCAGCATGAACAGCACCCGCGGGGCAAATTCGACGAGTCCGACCAGGCCCAGATCGAGAACGTTGCCGGTCAGTTGATAGAGGTTCCAGCCAATGGCGACGGTGAGCATCTGGAAGCCGCTGGCGGTGAAGATCCGGGCGAGCCAGAACGCAAGGAAAGGACGATGGTGACGTAACAGCAGGGGCGCTTGGGTGGGCATCTGAAGGCAGGTCTGGTTCGAGGGTGAATCGCGAGGTTATCACCACTCTGTAACAGGAAGTTGCCATGACAAAAAATTTAGTTAGCCAGACAACGATCTCCTCTCAGTAACACCGCAACCCTGTGGCGAGGGGATTTATCCCCGCTCGGCTGCGCAGCAGTCGTAAAAAGATGCGTGCGCGGCGGCAGCGCAGCCCAACGGGGATAAATCCCCTCGCCACAGGACTTCTGTCTCTCTGAAGAATCTGTTCGAGAGCATTGCCGTGGTGCTGAGGCAACTTGTCACGCGGCAAACGACCACGCAGTTCATCGGCAAAAATGGGACTACTCTTTTAACGTTGCTTGATCCAGATCAAGACCCCAGACGGAATTGATCCGGTGGCCTGTTGGCCAGACTCCCTGCGTTGCGATGGTTGTTAAAAAAGAACGAATCAGAATTCGCCGCACTCCATATCCGTGGGGGCAGTAGGTGCAAGGGCCAAAAGCCCCGACGCCGGTATTACCTGACAGAGGAAGACTTATGTTCGGTTTAGAGGCACTCGATCTCGCCCGAATTCAGTTCGCGTTCACCATCTCGTTCCACATCCTGTTCCCGGCCATCACCATTGGCCTGGCGAGTTACCTTGCGGTGCTCGAAGGCCTGTGGCTGAAAACCCACAACGACACCTACCGTGATCTCTACCATTTCTGGTCGAAAATCTTTGCCGTCAACTTCGGCATGGGGGTGGTGTCCGGGTTGGTCATGGCTTACCAGTTCGGCACCAACTGGAGTCGTTTCTCGGACTTTGCCGGTTCCGTCACCGGGCCCTTGCTGACTTATGAAGTGCTCACAGCCTTCTTCCTCGAGGCCGGTTTCCTCGGCGTGATGCTGTTCGGCTGGAACAAGGTCGGGCGCGGTCTGCACTTCTTCTCCACCGTGATGGTGGCGATCGGCACGCTGATCTCGACCTTCTGGATTCTCGCCTCCAACAGCTGGATGCAGACCCCGCAGGGCTTCGAGATCGTCAACGGTCAGGTGATTCCCACCGACTGGCTGGCCATCATCTTCAACCCGTCGTTCCCCTATCGCCTGATGCACATGGCAACCGCGGCGTTTGTTGCCACGGCGTTCTTCGTGGGCTCGTCGGCGGCCTGGCACCTGCTGCGTGGCAAGGACAATCCGGCAATCCGCACCATGCTGTCGATGGCGATGTGGATGGCGTTGATCGTTGCGCCGATCCAGGCGGTCATCGGTGACTTCCACGGCCTCAACACTCTTGAGCATCAGCCGGCGAAAATCGCCGCGATTGAAGGTCACTGGGAAAACAAAGGCGACGAAGCGACCCCCCTGATTCTGTTCGGCTGGCCGGACATGAAAGAAGAGAAGACCAAATATGCCGTGGAAATTCCCTACCTCGGTAGCCTGATCCTGACCCACTCGCTGGACAAACAGGTGCCGGCACTCAAGGAGTTCCCGCCTGAGGACCGGCCCAACTCGACCATCGTGTTCTGGTCGTTCCGGATCATGGTCGGCCTCGGTTTCCTGATGATCTTCACCGGTCTGTGGAGTCTGTGGCTACGCAAACGCGACACGCTCTACACCTCGCGGCCGTTCCTGTACCTGGCGTTGTGGATGGGGCCTTCCGGTCTGATCGCGATCCTGGCGGGCTGGTTCACCACCGAGATCGGCCGCCAGCCGTGGGTGGTCTACGGCCTGATGCGTACGGCGGACGCTTCGTCGAATCACAGCTTCATGCAGATGAGCATCACCCTGATCATGTTCGTGCTGGTCTACTTCGCGCTGTTCGGTGCAGGGCTTGGCTACATGATGCGCCTGGTGCGCAAAGGGCCGAAAACCGACGAAGGCAAGGAAACCAACGACGGTGGTCCTGGCCAGAAACGCACACCGGCGCGGCCGTTGTCTGCGGCTGATGATGAAGGCACCGACGCTGACCAGGCGCGCAGCCTGGAAAAGGAGATTTGACTCATGGGTATTGATCTTCCGCTGATCTGGGCCGTGATCATCATCTTCGGCATCATGATGTACGTGGTCATGGACGGCTTCGACCTGGGGATCGGCATTCTCTTCCCGTTCATCCCGGGCAAGACTGATCGTGACGTGATGATGAACACTGTCGCCCCGGTCTGGGACGGTAACGAGACCTGGCTGGTGCTGGGCGGCGCGGCGCTGTTCGGCGCGTTCCCGCTGGCTTATTCGGTGGTGTTGTCGGCACTTTATCTGCCGCTGATCTTCATGCTGATCGGCCTGATTTTCCGCGGTGTGGCCTTCGAGTTCCGCTTCAAGGCCAAGGACGACAAACGGCATCTGTGGGACAAGGCCTTTATCGGCGGCTCGGTGGCGGCGACGTTCTTTCAGGGTGTGGCGCTGGGGGCGTTCATTGATGGCTTGCCGGTGGTCAATCGCCAGTTCGCCGGCGGCTCACTGGACTGGCTGACACCGTTCACGCTGTTCTGCGGCGCCGCGCTGGTGGTGGCGTACGCCTTGCTCGGCTGCACCTGGCTGATCATGAAAACCGAGGGCAAGTTGCAGGAACAGATGCACGATCTGGCGCGCCCGCTGGCCTTCGTGCTGCTGGCGGTGATCGGTGTCGTCAGCCTCTGGACGCCGCTGGCCCACCCGGAAATCGCCACGCGCTGGTTCAGCATGCCGAACCTGTTCTGGTTCATGCCGGTGCCGATTCTGGTGTTGGTGACGATGTACGGGCTGATCCGTGCCGTGGCGCGCAACGCCAACTACATGCCGTTCCTGCTGACCCTGGTGCTGATCTTCCTCGGCTACAGCGGACTGGGCATCAGCCTGTGGCCGAACATCGTGCCGCCGTCGATCTCGATCTGGGACGCCGCCGCACCGCCGCAAAGCCAGGGCTTCATGCTGGTAGGCACGCTGTTCATCATCCCGTTCATCCTGGGTTACACCTTCTGGAGCTACTACGTGTTCCGCGGCAAGGTCACCCATGAAGACGGCTATCACTAGCACCTGTGGGATCTGGCTTGCCCGCGATGGCGTCGTCACTGGCGCCATCGACCTGACTGAGGATCGCAACAATGACCGGCAAACATTCGCTGCACGACATTGAACAAGCCGAAAAAAAACCGCTGTGGCAGCGGCTCGGCTGGCTGGCCCTGATCTGGCTCGGCAGTGTGGGCGTGCTGTTTATCGCCGCCAGCCTGATGCGCATGTTCATGAACGCAGCAGGCCTGACGACGCACTGAAGCACTCCGTCCCGGCGCCTTCGGGTACGGATTTGAAACCCTCCATCTGGAGGGTTTTTTTTGCCTCGGGTTTATTTGCGGGCTTTGAGGATGACGAATTTCGGCGTAGCCGCGACTTGCTCGACGCCGCGGAACAGCCGCGCCAGTTTGCTGTGATAACCCAGGTGACGATTGCCGACGATGTACAGCGCTCCGCCGACCACCAGCGCCTCGCGGGCCTGCTGGAACATGCGCCAGGCGAGGAAATCGCCGACCACCTGCTGCTGATGGAACGGTGGGTTGCACAGCACCACGTCCAGCGATTGCGCCGCTTGCCCGGCCAGGCCATCACCGGCCCGGACGGTCACGTCGCGATCGCCGAGGGCCGCATGCCAGTTTTCCGCGGCTGATTGCACTGCCATGAACGATTCATCGACCAGCGTGTAATGTGCCTCGGGGTTTTGCAGGGCGCTGGCAATTGCCAGCACACCGTTACCGCAGCCCAGGTCGGCGACTTGCGCGCTGCCGAGGTTCTTGGGCAGATGCGGTAGGAAGGCGCGGGTGCCGATGTCGAGACCTTCGCGGCAGAACACGTTGGCGTGGTTGAGCAATTCGATCGCCGGTTCCTCGAGGCGGTAGCGCGACGGGTAGGGCGAGCTCGCCGGGACTTTCGCTTCTGGCGTCGCGATCAGCAGGCGAGCCTTTTTCACTGCCAGTGAGGCTTGCACCGGACCGATGTAGCGTTCCAGCAGATCGCCAGCAGCGCGTGGCAAGTGCTTGACCATTGCCGCAGCAATAACCTGCGCACCCGGCGCCAGTTGTCCTTGCAGGCGGATCAATTGTTCTTCGAGCAGTGCCAGGGTTTTCGGTACGCGGATCAGCACGCGATCAAACGGCCCGACCAGCGGTTCACTCGCCGGGATGCCGCGAATGGCGTCGAACGCCTGGCCATTGCGCAGCAGATTCTTCTCCAGTCCCTGAAAGCCCAGAAACGAATCGCCGCTGCTGACCACATCGACGTTGCCCAGCAGGCTGGCCGCCAGCGCACCGAAACTGTCATTGAGCACCAGTACCCGGGTGTCGGCCGTCGGCTGCTGCGCAGCCAGATGATTGAGCAGGTATTCGTCGGCGGCATCGAAGGCTTGCAGCGGTTCGTTCTGCTGTTCGGGCTGGCGGATCAGGTCGAGTTGGGCGAAAGGCGTATCGAGCAAAGGCATGGGGCGGGGACTCAGGGTAATCGGGGGATGTCCCGCTGCCTGTACCGTGCGGCGGAACCGACCGAGTGAACTGCAGTGCGAACAGCTCGCCTTATCACTCGGAAAGGTCACAAATGGTACGTTTTTTTCTCTGGAAATACTCGCAGGTTTTAATTTTGGTGCAAGGCGTCGGGTCTAGATGATGCCGGCTCTGGCGGCCGCTATGACGGCAGAAATCTTGTTGCAGACATGGAGTTTCTCGATCACGTTTTGCACGTGATAGTTCACCGTGCGCTCGCTCAGGCTGAGGATTTTCGAAATCTCATAGGCCGTTTTGCCACCGGCGGATAATTGCAGAACCTCCAGTTCCCGTGGGGACAGGCGCGGTTGGCTAGGTTTGGCGGGCCGTGTGGGGAGTGTCCGAGCGAACAACTCACTCAGGTGGCTGGTGGCATAGAACATGTAGCCAAAATGCTCATACAGCTCGAGCGGGCTGATCGGGCAATGCTTTCGGGCCAGGCTGAGGATGCTGCACAAGCCACTCTCCTCGTGGTGAAACGCTTGAGACCAACCATGTTGCAGGCCATATTGCTGCAGCGCACCCCACAACTCCGGGGTGTCTTTATATACCGCTTTATCCCAGACGATGGGCATCATTGAATGATTGCAGTGTGCTATTACCGGGTCGATTTTCTTGTATTCGTTCAATTCATATTGCAGGTTCCATTCTTGAGGGTAGTTGTTGATTTGCAAAGGATTAAGATGCATTTCCCGTTGGGGCGAAGTAACTGAAACTGCACAGAAGTTAAACCCGAGGTTTTCGGCGAATCTCAGCAAGATGGGATAGGCCGTATCTATTTCCTTTGCGAAAGTCAGTTGCTTTAACTGCGACTCCTTCCACGTTTCCATTACAAGCTCTCCATGATTGTAGCGGGGGTGCGAATGGATCCAAAAATCCGGCACGCTTCGGAGTGTAGGACGTTTCTTACGACAGGTAATAAATTTTTTTGGTCTTGAAAGTGAAAAAGTATTCATTAAGCGTTCTTAGCGACGGATGAGTTCTGATATTTAAATCATCATCTTAAGGATGCTGTTATCGCTCGATTGCGAACCGTCCAAATAATTTTAATTATTTCTAATGTGGGTGCAGTGGCGAATACCATTAGCAATCATCGGTGTTTAGACCGGCGGTTTTGCGGGACACTGGCGGCAATCGTTCAATGGAGCGCCCCATGACCGCCACTGCAGAGAAATACACCAAACAGACCCTGCTTGATGTACGGCCCTTGACCCCAAGCCTGTTCACCTTGCGCACCAGCCGCGATGCAGGCTTTCGCTTTCGGGCGGGGCAGTTCGCCAGGCTGGGGGTGAACAAGGCTGACGGCAGCATCGTCTGGCGTGCTTATTCGATGGTGTCGTCACCGTTCGACGAGTTTCTCGAGTTCTTTTCCATTGTGGTCCCGGGTGGCGAGTTCACCAGCGAACTGAGCCGCTTGCAGGTGGGGGACACGTTGCTGGTCGACCGTCAGGCATTCGGTTATCTGACCCTTGATCGTTTCAGCGACGGGCGGGATTTGTGGCTGTTGGCCACTGGCACAGGCGTGGCGCCGTTTCTGTCGATCCTGCAGGACTTCGAGGTCTGGGAGAAATTCGAGCGCATTATTCTGGTGTACAGCGTGCGCGAGGCACGGGAACTGGCCTACCAGCCATTGCTGGCCGAACTGGCGCAGCGCGATTACCTCAGCGAGTACGCGCACAAGTTGCAGTTTATCCCGACGGTGACCCGTGAAGCGCACCCCGGTGCGTTGAGCGGACGCATCACCACGCTGATCGAAAACGGTGAGCTGGAGCGTACAGCCGGCGTGGAAATCTCGCCCGAGCATTCGCGGGTGATGCTGTGCGGCAATCCGCAAATGATCGACGACACGCGCGCGCTGTTGAAAAAGCGCCACATGAGTCTTGCCCTGAGCCGCCGGCCGGGCCAGGTGGCGGTGGAAAACTACTGGTAAACAAACGGCGCCCGAAGGCGCCGTCTGTTTGTCGTGCAGGGTTCAGGGCCGGTTGTTCTGGGCCTTGAGCAGATCGCGGATCTCGCCGAGCAATTCCTCTTCCTTGGTCGGAACCGGTGGCAGCGTCGGGGCCGCGGCCTCTTCGCGCTTGAGGCGATTGATGGCTTTGACGCCCATGAAAATCGCGAACGCGACGATCATGAAGTCGAGAATGCTCTGGATGAATTTGCCGTAGGCCATCACGACCGCAGGGGCGCTGCCCTCGGCGGCCTTGAGCGTTATGGCGAGATCGCTGAAGTCCACCCCGCCGATCAACAGGCCGATCGGCGGCATGATCACGTCACCGACAAACGACGAAACAATCTTGCCGAAGGCTGCACCGATGATGATACCGACGGCCATGTCGACCACATTGCCTTTGACCGCGAAGGCCTTGAACTCACTTAGCACGCCCATAGGTTATTTCCTTGTTACAGATGAGTTTGGTGTACGCAGTGTAAATCAGCAAAACGCGTCCTGCGCGAAACACCTTCTTACAATGCCCGTTTTTATCGACACATTAATCGACGAATAGTTTGCAAAGTGCCACTAATCGCGCGCGAAATACGCCGTAACTCGCTGATCGGAAAGCTAAATTTCTCAATCATCGAGTTACGAACTTTCTATTTATGTTTGCCGGTTTTGCCCTCTAGCCTCTGATTGGCGCACCTGGATGCGCCCAAAAAACCAGAGGAACCTGATATGAATCCCACGCTTGGCTTAGGGGCATTTCCCCATCGCCGTACTCTTGGCGTACTCACCGCCAGCCTGTTGACCTTCTCCGTACACGCCGCGCCCCTGACCCGGGACAACGGTGCGGCGGTGGGCGACAACCAGAACTCGCAAACCGCCGGAGCCAATGGCCCGGTGCTGCTGCAGGATGTGCAATTGATCCAGAAGCTGCAGCGGTTCGACCGCGAGCGAATCCCCGAGCGCGTGGTGCATGCCCGCGGTACCGGTGCCCATGGCACCTTCACGGTGACCAATGATCTGAGCGACCTGAGCAAGGCCAAGGTGTTCGCCGCCGGCCAGAGCACCCCGGTGTTCGTGCGTTTTTCCGCCGTGGTGCACGGCAACCACTCCCCCGAAACCCTGCGTGATCCGCGCGGTTTCGCCACCAAGTTCTATACCGCCGATGGTAACTGGGATCTGGTCGGCAACAATTTCCCGACGTTCTTCATTCGCGATGCGATCAAATTCCCGGACATGGTGCATGCGTTCAAGCCCGATCCGCGCACCAATCTGGATGACGACTCGCGTCGTTTCGACTTCTTCTCCCATGTGCCGGAAGCGACGCGCACCCTGACCGAGCTGTATTCAAATTCGGGGACGCCGGCCAGTTATCGCGAGATGGACGGTAACGGTGTACATGCCTACAAGTTAATCAATGCCAAAGGCGAAGTGCATTACGTCAAGTTCCACTGGAAGAGTTTGCAGGGGATCAATAACCTCACGCCGAAAGAAGTCAGCAAAGTTCAGGGTCAGGATTACAGTCATATGACCAACGATCTTGTAGCTAACATTAATAAAGGTAACTTCCCTAAATGGGACTTGTACATTCAAGTGCTGAAACCACAAGATTTGTCCAAGTTTGATTTTGACCCGCTGGATGCAACCAAGATCTGGCCGGGTATTGCAGAACGAAAAGTTGGACAAATGGTGTTGAACCGTAATCCGGCTAATGTGTTTCAGGAAACTGAACAAGTAGCGATGGCACCGGCCAATGTTGTGCCGGGAATCGAACCTTCGGAAGATCGCTTATTGCAAGGTCGCGTATTCTCTTATGCCGATACTCAGATGTATCGCCTGGGTGCCAATGCGCTGCAACTGCCGATCAACGCCCCTAAAGTTGCGGTCAATAACGGCAATCAGGATGGTGCGATGAACTTCGGCGCAACGCAGTCTGGCGTGAATTACCAGCCGAGCCGTCTGCAACCGCGCGAAGAGCCGCGAGACGCCCGTTACAGCCAGTTGGCACTGTCGGGCAGCACCCAGCAGGCGAAGATCCAGCGCGAGCAGAACTTCAAGCAGGCCGGCGATCTGTACCGTTCCTTCAACAAGCAGGAGCGTCAGGACCTGATCGACAATTTCGGCGGCTCCCTGGCCACCACCGATGACGAGAGCAAGCACATCATTCTGTCCTTCCTTTATAAGGCCGATCCGGAATACGGCACCGGCGTGACCAAAGTGGCCAAGGGTGACCTGGGCCGGGTCAAGGCACTGGCGGCGAAACTGGTCGACTGATCCCGACGCCATGCAACGCGGGGCCTGATTCAGGCCCCGTTCTACCCAAGGAGAGCGTTTATGCGTCCTTATCTTTTACTGTTGCTCGGATGCCTGTCCTTCGCAGCGCAGGCCGAACAGAGCCCCGAGGCGATCAAGGCACAACTGCAGGACTACTATTTTGACGCCGCCCGCCGCGGTGACGTGCCGATGCTCGACACCTTCATCGAGTCCGGCTATTCCCTCGATACCCGCGACAGCAAGGGCTACACCGCGTTGATTCTGGCGGCGTATCACGGCCAGGGCGCGGCAGTAGACCGCTTGCTGGCGGCGGGCGCTGATGCCTGCGCGCAGGACCTGCGTGGCAACACGGCGCTGATGGGCGCAATTTTCAAGGGCGAGATCCAGATCGCCCGGCGATTGATGGCCACCGATTGCAATGCCGACCAGCGCAATGGCGCCGGACAGACTGCGGCGATGTACGCCGGGCTGTTCAAGCGCGTCGAGTTGCTCGACGCGCTCAAGGCCAAAGGGGCCGACCTCAATGCCGAAGACCCGCTGGGCAACAGCGCCGCGCGTCTGGCCAGTGGCGAGATCCGTACTGCCGCGCCGCGCTGAGCTGCGGCGTCTGCGTTATCATCGCGGTTTTGCTCCGGGGGTTCAGATGGCCAAGGCCAAGCGCATGTACGGCTGCACCGAATGCGGCGCAACATTTCCCAAATGGGCCGGGCAGTGCGGTGAATGCGGTGCCTGGAACACCCTGACCGAAACCATGATCGAAAGCGGCGGGGCGACAGCGCCGACCGGGCGCACCGGCTGGGCTGGACAACAGGCGCAGATCAAGACTCTGGCCGAAGTCAGCATCGAAGAGATTCCGCGTTTTTCCACCGCCTCTGGTGAACTGGATCGCGTGCTGGGTGGCGGTCTGGTCGACGGTTCCGTGGTGCTGATCGGTGGTGATCCCGGTATCGGCAAGTCGACGATTCTGTTGCAGACCCTGTGCAATCTCGCCAAGAGCATGCCGGCGCTGTACGTCACCGGCGAAGAGTCCCAGCAACAAGTGGCCATGCGTGCCCGCCGTCTCGGGTTGCCTCAGGATCAACTGCGGGTGATGACCGAAACCTGCATCGAAACCATCATCGCCACGGCCCGTCAGGAAAAACCCAAGGTGATGGTGATCGACTCGATCCAGACGATCTTCACCGAGCAATTGCAATCGGCGCCCGGCGGCGTTTCGCAAGTGCGTGAGAGTGCGGCGCTGCTGGTGCGCTACGCCAAGCAAAGCGGCACCGCGATTTTCCTCGTTGGCCACGTCACCAAGGAAGGCGCACTCGCCGGCCCCCGGGTGCTTGAGCACATGGTCGACACCGTGCTGTATTTCGAGGGCGAATCCGATGGCCGGTTGCGCTTGCTGCGCGCGGTGAAGAACCGTTTCGGTGCGGTCAATGAACTGGGCGTGTTCGGCATGACCGACAAGGGCCTTAAAGAGGTTTCCAACCCATCGGCGATTTTCCTCACCCGCGCCCAGGAAGAAGTCCCGGGCAGTGTGGTAATGGCGACGTGGGAAGGCACCCGGCCGATGCTGGTGGAAGTGCAGGCGCTGGTCGATGACAGCCATCTGGCCAACCCGCGTCGGGTGACGCTGGGGCTGGATCAGAACCGCCTGGCGATGTTGCTCGCGGTGCTGCATCGCCACGGCGGCATTCCGACCCACGATCAGGACGTGTTCCTCAACGTGGTCGGTGGGGTCAAGGTGCTGGAAACAGCGTCCGACCTGGCGTTGATGGCGGCGGTGATGTCGAGCCTGCGCAACCGGCCGCTGCCCCATGACCTGCTGGTGTTTGGCGAAGTGGGCCTGTCGGGCGAAGTGCGTCCGGTGCCGAGCGGGCAGGAGCGCTTGAAAGAAGCTGCCAAGCATGGCTTCAAACGGGCGATCGTGCCGAAGGGCAATGCGCCGAAGGAATCCCCGCCGGGTTTGCAGATCATCGCCGTGACCCGCCTCGAACAGGCCCTCGACGCGCTCTTCGAATAACTTGAACCCACCGCATAACCTGTAGGATCTGGCCAGCCAGCGCCTACAGGATTCAATTGTGGATTCTAGATTTCGATCAGGGCGCCCAGTTCGCGCTCCAGTTCGGCTTCGTCAGCCAGGTTCAGCTCGATCAGCCGCCGCAAGCGCTGGATCGATTCCAGGCCGATATGTCGGCAGACAAAACCCAACTGACCCTGATCTTCATGGGCCAGATGCACATCCATCTGGATATCGACGTCATCGCTCAGATGGATGTCGACGAAAAAATCCTGCTCCGCATTCCCCAGCCACGGCTCGGGCTGCTCGATCAGCAGCCCTTTGAGTGACAGGTCGATCAGCTTGACCGGCCAGATGAATTGGCCCTGACTCAGCTCGGTTCTGGCATCGAACGCAATTCGTTTGAAGCGACGGCGATTGGCTGGGTGTTCGCTCATGGCGCAATCCTCGGAAGAGTTCGCTGACTATAGACCCGACCAATGGGTGCCTGCCAATCAACCAAGCGTCTAGACCAATGTCGGGGTATGGCCTTTGGCGCCAGTAGCGCTAAACTCGGGGTGGCTGTCTTTCTTGTCCACCCTGGCTGGAATAATAAAATGAAAAATAATAATAGCCTGCTGCGCCACTTACCCTGGCTAGTGCTGGCAATCGTAGGAGCGTGCGCCCTGGGCGTAGTGGCATTACGCCGAGGAGAGGCGATCAACGCCTTGTGGATCGTGGTCGCTGCCGTGGCCATTTATCTGGTCGCGTACCGTTACTACAGTCTGTTCATCGCCAACAACGTGATGCAACTCGACCCGCGTCGGGCCACCCCCGCCGTGCTCAACAACGACGGTCTGGACTATGTGCCGACCAACAAACACATTCTTTTCGGTCACCACTTCGCAGCGATTGCTGGCGCAGGGCCTCTGGTCGGGCCAGTGCTGGCGGCGCAGATGGGGTATCTGCCCGGCACGCTTTGGCTGATTGCCGGGGTGGTGCTGGCGGGCGCCGTGCAGGACTTCATGGTCCTGTTCATGTCGACCCGGCGCAACGGCCGTTCCCTGGGTGACATGGTGCGTGAGGAAATGGGCCGTATCCCCGGCACCATTGCCCTGTTCGGCTGCTTCCTGATCATGATCATCATCCTCGCGGTGCTGGCGCTGATCGTGGTCAAGGCGCTGGCCGAGAGCCCGTGGGGCATCTTCACCGTGATGGCGACCATCCCGATCGCGATGTTCATGGGCATTTACATGCGCTACATCCGCCCGGGCCGCATCGGCGAGATCTCCGTGGTCGGCGTATTGCTGCTGCTCGGGTCGATCTGGCTCGGTGGGCAGATTGCCGCTGATCCGGTGTGGGCCAAGGCGTTCACCTTCACTGGCGTGCAGATTACCTGGATGCTGGTCGGTTACGGCTTTGTGGCTGCATCGCTACCGGTGTGGCTGATTCTGGCGCCGCGTGACTATCTGTCGACTTTCCTCAAGATCGGTACCATCGTCGCCTTGGCGATCGGCATTCTGGTGACCATGCCCGAGCTGAAAATGCCGGCACTGACCCAGTTCGTCGACGGCACCGGCCCGGTGTGGAAGGGCGGTCTGTTCCCGTTCCTGTTTATCACCATCGCTTGCGGTGCGGTGTCCGGTTTCCATGCACTGATTTCTTCGGGCACCACGCCGAAGCTTTTGGATAACGAAACCAACGCCCGTTACATCGGTTACGGCGGCATGCTGATGGAGTCGTTCGTGGCGATCATGGCCATGGTTGCCGCTTCGGTGATCGAGCCAGGCGTGTACTTCGCCATGAACAGCCCGGCCGCCGTGGTTGGCAGTGATGCCGCGTCAGTGGCGCAAATGGTCACGAGCTGGGGCTTCGCGATCACGCCGGAAGCGCTGCAAGCCGTGGCTCACGACATCGGCGAGACCACCATTCTGGCCCGTGCCGGTGGTGCGCCGACACTGGCGGTCGGTATCGCGCAGATCCTGCACAGTGTCCTGCCGGGTGAAAACACCATGGCGTTCTGGTACCACTTCGCGATCCTGTTCGAAGCCCTGTTCATCCTCACCGCTGTCGACGCCGGTACCCGTGCCGGTCGTTTCATGCTGCAGGACTTGCTCGGCTCCTTTGTGCCGGCGCTGAAACGCACCGAATCGTGGACCGCCAACCTGATTGCCACCGCCGGTTGTGTGGCGATGTGGGGCTGGTTGCTGTATCAAGGCGTGATCGACCCATTGGGCGGCATCAACACCTTGTGGCCACTGTTCGGTATCTCCAACCAGATGCTGGCCGGTATCGCGCTGATGCTCGGCACCGTGGTCCTGATCAAAATGAAGCGCCAGCGCTACATTTGGGTCACTCTGCTGCCAGCCACCTGGCTGCTGATCTGCACCACCACGGCGGGCTTCATCAAGTTGTTCGACGCCAACCCGGCGATCGGCTTCCTGTCGCTGGCCAAGAAATACAGCGATGCGCTGGCCAATGGTCAGGTGCTGGCACCGGCGAAGAGCGTTGAGCAAATGCAGCACGTGATCTTCAACGCTTACACCAACGCAACGCTTACCGCGCTGTTCCTGTTCGTGGTCTTCAGCATCCTGTTCTACGCGCTCAAGGTCGGCATCGCCGCCTGGGGCAAAAAAGAGCGTACGGATAAAGAATCGCCATTCCAGGCTCTGCCGGATGCGTAACCAGAGGATTGCACCATGTTCAATGACCTGAGTCGCCTCGGTAAATACCTCGGTCAGGCCGCGCGCCTGATGGTCGGCATGCCCGACTACGACACCTACGTCGAGCATATGCAAACCAAGCACCCGGACAAACCGGTGATGAGCTACGAGATGTTCTTTCGCGAACGTCAGGAAGCCCGTTACGGTGGCAAGGGTGGGCCGAAGTGCTGTTGAGCTGACAGCGCAAGGTTGAGGTAATCCCTGTGGGAGCGAGCCTGCTCGCGAATACGGAGTGTCAGTTGATGAATAATTTGACTGGCACACCGCTTTCGCGAGCAAGCTCGCTCCCACATTTGTTTTTGTGTTGTTCATTCATTTGAAGGAGATCGAGTTTTGTCTTCTCCCATCCCCGTAACGGTACTCAGCGGTTTTCTCGGCGCCGGCAAGACCACCTTGCTGCGGCACCTGCTCAAAGCCGAGCACGGCCTGAAAATCGCCGTGATCGAAAACGAATTCAGCGACGCCGGCATCGACACTCAGTTGCTGGGTGATGAGCCGGTGCAAGTCATGACCCTGGCCAACGGCTGCGTCTGCTGCACCATTCACACTGACCTGACCAAGGCTCTGTACCTGCTGCTCGAACGCCTGGACAGCGGCGAAATCGCCTTCGACCGTCTGGTGATCGAGTGCACTGGCCTGGCCGACCCGGCCCCGGTGGCGCAAACCTTCTTCATTGAGGAAGAACTGCGCGAGCGCTACCTGCTTGACGGCATCATTACCCTGGTGGATGCCGCCCACGCCGATCTGCACCTGACCCAGACCATCGCCCAGGCACAGATCGGTTTCGCCGACCGCTTGCTGGTGAGCAAGACCGATCTGGTGGACGAGGCGACGTTCACCGCGCTGAGCGAACGCCTGACGCGAATCAACCGTCGTGCGCCGATCCGCGTGGTCGAACATGGCAACATCAATCTGGCTGAACTGCTGGATGTGCGTGGTTTCAACCTCAATGCTGATCTTGGTGGCGGGGTGAGTCTGCGTCCGGTCAGCAAGGCGCCCTCCATCGACCGTATCTCCAGCCTGGTGCTGCGCACTGAGCAACCGCTGGATATCGATCAGCTCAGCGAGTTCATGAATGAGCTGCTGGAAGACCACGGCAAGCAATTGCTGCGCTACAAAGGCGTGCTGAACATCGCTGGCGAGGATCGGCGCCTGGTGTTTCAGGGCGTGCTGAAACTCTATGGTTTCGACTGGGATACCGAATGGGCCGAGGGTGAGGCGCGGGAAAGCGTAATTGTGTTTATTGCCGATGATTTGCCGGAAGAGAAGATTCGGGCGGGGTTTGCCAAAGTGGCTTCTGCCTGATGGATCTTGGTTGTCAGTGATGGCCTCTTCGCGAGCAAGCTCGCTCCCACAGGAGACCGTATTCTGTCCAGAGAAATGCGGTCAACTGTGGGAGCGAGCTTGCTCGCGAAGGCGATCTAACCGACAGCACAATGCTCAAGGTCTGAACCGAGCAGTGCCTGTTCAAGATGATCCAGATGTCGATTCATCAGCATCCCGGCCGTGGAAGCATCGCCTCGCTCCACCGCCTCGATCAACGCCAGATGCTCCTGCCACGCGCAACAGCTGTGCGTCTGGCGCTCACTTCGCGCAATCGCCAATGACGTCAGCGGCACCAGGCTGCCGAGAAAATGCGCCAGAGGGGCATTCCCCGCCATTTGCGCCAGCTGCAGATGAAACTCTCCGGATAAGCGAATTGCCGCCCCCCGCCGATCCTGTTCGACGGCCAGGCGCTCGCGCTCGATCAGCGTGCGCACGCGCTTCAAAGCGTCTGCCTGCGGGCGCTGACAGGCCAGATACACCAGCGTGCTTTCGGTCAGGCGCCGCGCCTGCAGAGCTTGCCGTGTCTGCTCCGGATCCGGTTCCGCCACCCGTGGCCGGTGATTGGCCCGCAGCACGATGATGTGCTCATGTGACAGTTGGGTCAGTACCCGGCGCACGTCTGCACGGCTGGCGCCGAACATGTCTTTCAGGCTGTCTTCGGTAAAACGGCTGGCCGAATGGATGCGCCGCTCGAGAATCGCATCGAACAGTCGCGGATACAGATCCGCCGCCGGTGCGCGCGGGCGGGAGAAGGGCAGGGGCGTCGGGGGCTGGCGAGTGGGCGACGCTGCGGCAAAACTGTTCATGGCCTGTCTCCAGTTGGGGTCAGCGACTCAAGTGGTCATCCGGAATATTCAGTTCGATACCCATCCGCTGGCCCTCACGCAGAATGTGCCGACGCATTTCGGCGCTGGCCTGGGCGCTGTTCTTGCTGCGGATGGCGCGTACCACCGCCTCGTTTTCTTCCAGGCGTTCGGCCAGGTGTTCGGGCGAATTGCGCAACACTTCGGCGCTTTGCTTGAGGGCGTTGCTGGTCTGTTGCACCACGCTCTGGAAGATCGGGTTGGAGGTCAGGGTGAACAATTCTTCGTGAAAGGCGATGTAGGCGCTGACTCCGGCTTCGCTGTCGCCCGCTTCCAGAGCTTCGCGCATGTCCATCAAGGTCAGGCGCAGTTGCCCGACTTCCTTGCTGCTGATCGACTGCGCCACCAGACCGACGATGAACGGTTCCAGGGTGTAGCGCAGTTGCAGCACGTCTTCGAGGCTGGCGCTGGCGACTGCGCTGTCGTGATTCTGGCTGTCGCTCATTTGCGCATCGAGCACGACCACGCCTTTGCCCGGCATCGAGCGTACAAGGCCGAGGGTTTCCAGGACGATGACCGCTTCGCGCAGGCTTGGGCGGCTGATGCCCAGTTGCTCGGCCAGTTCGCGCTGGCCCGGCAGCATCTCGCCGGAGCGCCACTGGCCACGGGCGAGGGCGCTGCGCAGTTTTTCTACGACTGAGTTGACGACGGTTGATGTGGTAATCACTTGTCTTGCTCCATGTGCCCGTCAGGAGCCGGCAAACCAAGATCAAAAGATCGCAGCCTGCGGCAGCTCCTGCAGGAGTTAAATCAGAACTCTTGCTGGTGCGCCGGAGTTGCTGTTTTACGCGGTTGAAAGGTGTAGCCCTGCTGACCGCTGAGTACTTTGTTTGCGCGCTGCACGTCGATGTCCTTTTCCCAACGGGCGATGGCCACGGTGGCGACACAGTTGCCGATCAGGTTGGTCAGTGCGCGGCCGATGCCCATGAACCAGTCCACGGCCAGGACCAGCACCAGACCGACCACCGGGATTGCCGGAATCGCCGTCAGCGTGGCCGCCAGAATCACCAGTGCCGAGCCGGGAATGCCGTGGGCGCCTTTGGAGGTGATCAGCGACACCAGCAGAATGGTCAGCAAGTCGGTCATGGCCAGTGGTGTGCCGGTGGCGTTGGCGATAAACACAATCGCCAGGGTCAGGTAGATCGAAAAACCGTCGAGGTTGAACGAGTAGCCAGTGGGAATCACCAGGCCGACCGTCGAGCTGCCAATGCCGAGATGTTCAAGTTTGCGCATGATTTGTGGCAGCACGGCGTCGGAGGAGGCGGTGCCCATGACAATCAGCAATTCTTCGCGCAGGTATTTGAGCAACGGCCACAGACGCAGGCCGGACGCACGCATCACCAGACCCAGAATCACGCTGACGAACGCCATGCAGGTCAGGTAGAACAGGCCGACCAGACTGCCCAGGTGTTGCAGCGAATCGAGACCGTATTTGCTGGTGGTGAAAGCAATGGCGCCGAACACCCCGATTGGCGCCAGACGCACGATCATGCCCATGATCCGGAAAATCACATGGCTCAGTTCGTTGATCAGCCGCGAGATCCCGGATGCTGCTTCACCGACCAGATTCAAGGCACTGCCGAACAACACCGAGAACAGCAGCACTTGCAGGATGTTGTTGTCGGCGAAGGCGCCGAGCACCGAGGTCGGAATCAAATCCATCAGGAACTGCGTGGTGGTGTGTATGTGTTGACCGCGTTCGGCGATGTCGCCCATGTCGGCGGCAGACAATTGTTCAAGATGGATATTCGCGCCGCTGCCAATGCCGGTGCTGAAGGCGAATACCAGGCCGATCACCAACGCGAGGGTGGTCAGCACTTCGAAGTAGATCACCGATTTGAGCCCGATGCGCCCGACCTTTTTCAGATCACCCGCGCCACTGATGCCGCTGACCACCACGCAGAACACGATCAGGCCGATGAGCATCTTGATCAGTTTGATGAAGCCGTCGCCGAGCGGTTTGAGCTGAGCGGAGTATTCGGGAAGGGTCAGCCCGCAGACGATGCCAAGCACCAGTCCGAGAACCACTTGGAGGAAGATTGAACGCGAGCACCATCTGAGCATGGGAGGAATCCTGGTCGGTGTCCTGGCTGCCGTGCGCGGGGCGCATCAGATTCAGGACTTAATTATTGTGGTCTTACCGGTATGTCCAGTGCAGGCGCAGTCTAGGATTGGTTTTGGCGGGATCGCAAGTGAAAAATGACGAATTGGCATGACCGGTCTGACCAGTCAGGGGCAATGCCGCGTTCTTGAGCCATTCACGGGTTTGAATTTTTTTGCAGGCGAAAAAAAAACCGGCCATCACTGGCCGGTTTTTTCATGCTGCGGGTTTAACGTCGCAATTAAGCGCCGTACACCGGCAGTTTCTTGCAGATGGCTTTGACTTTCTCACGCACGGCGTCGATCACCGCTTCGTTGTTCAGGTCAGCCAGGATGTCGCAGATCCAGCCGGCCAGCTCTTTGCACTCTGCTTCCTTGAAGCCGCGAGTGGTCACGGCCGGGGTACCGAAACGCAGGCCGGAAGTGACGAATGGCGAGCGTGGATCGTTAGGCACGGAGTTCTTGTTCACGGTGATGAACGCTTTGCCCAGAGCGGCGTCGGCGTCTTTACCGGAGATGTCCTGCTTGATCAGCGACAGCAGGAACAGGTGGTTCTTGGTACCGCCGGAGACTACGTCGAAACCGCGCGCGATGAACACTTCGGCCATGGCCTGGGCGTTCTTCACCACTTGTTCCTGGTAAGCCTTGAACTCAGGCTGCAGCGCTTCCTTGAAGCAGATCGCTTTAGCGGCGATCACGTGCTCCAGCGGGCCACCCTGGGCGCCCGGGAATACTGCGGAGTTCAGCTTTTTCTCGATCTCGGCGTTGGCGCGCGCCAGGATCAGGCCGCCACGTGGACCGCGCAGGGTCTTGTGGGTGGTGGTGGTCACGACGTCAGCGAAAGGCACCGGGTTCGGGTAGACGCCAGCGGCGACCAGACCGGCTACGTGAGCCATGTCGACGAACAGGTAGGCACCGACTTTGTCAGCGATTGCACGGAAGCGCGGGAAGTCGAGAATCTGCGAGTAGGCAGAGAAGCCGGCCACGATCATTTTCGGCTTGTGCTCAACGGCCAGACGCTCGACTTCGTCGTAGTCGATCAGACCGTTGGCGTCGATGCCATACTGCACCGCGTTGTACAGCTTGCCGGAGGACGACACGCTGGCGCCGTGGGTCAGGTGACCACCATGGGCCAGGCTCATGCCCAGGATGGTGTCGCCACCTTGCAGCAGGGCCAGGTAGACCGCGGCGTTGGCTTGCGAACCGGCGTGCGGCTGAACGTTGGCGTAATCGGCGCCGAACAGCTCTTTTGCACGATCAATTGCAAGCTGCTCAACAACGTCGACGTACTCGCAACCACCGTAGTAGCGCTTGCCCGGGTAGCCTTCGGCGTACTTGTTGGTCAGTACCGAGCCTTGAGCTTCCATCACCGCAGGGCTGGTGTAGTTTTCCGAAGCGATCAGCTCAATGTGCTCTTCCTGGCGCTGAGCTTCTTGCTCCATGGCGGCAAAGAGATCGGCGTCGTACTTGGCAATAGTCAAATCACGGCTGAACATGGCGGTCCTCAAGGATCGGGGGCAGAAAAGGGGGGCATTCTAACTCAATGGGTTTTGGATGGCATATGAAACGACATCATGTCGCAGACAAGTGGCATTCATGACAGATGTGCGGTGCATCTGCCGGCCCCATCGCTGGCAAGCCAGCTCCCACAATGTCTGTGTTTCAATCGGAGAATATTGATCCACGGCAAGTCCTCGGGGAAACCGGAGTGGCCGCAGGATTTCGTGATCGCCATCCATCCCTGTGGGAGCTGGCTTGCCAGCGATGAGGTCAGCAGCAACACCCGAAGGTTTCAGTCGAACATGAAGAGGGCGTCGTTACTGAACTGCGCCTCAAACCGGCTCGCCGGCATCGGCCGGCCGAACAGATAGCCCTGCACCTCATCGCAACCGTGCTCGCGCAGGAAGTCCAGTTGCTCATGGGTTTCCACGCCCTCGGCGATCACCGCCAGGTTCAGGCTGTGGGCCATGGCGATGATGGCCCGGGCAATCTGCGCGTCCTGTTCACCGGACGGCAAGCCATCGACGAAGGTACGGTCGATCTTCAGCACGTCGATCGGGAATTGCTTGAGGTAGTTCAACGATGAATAACCGGTGCCGAAGTCGTCGACCGCAATGCTCAGGCCGAGGTTTTTCAGGCCGGCGAGAATCTGCATCGCCTCGCTGACTTCGCGCATCAAGATACTTTCGGTCAGTTCCAGCTCCAGGCACGCCGGCGGCAGGCCGGTTTCGCGCAGGATCGTGGCGATCCGCGTGCCGAGCTGGCCATCGGAGAACTGTCGCGCGGAAATGTTCACCGAGACCTTCGGCACCCGCACCCGGCTCTGGTGCCAGGTCTTGAGCTGACGGCAGGCCTCGCTGATCACCCAGTCGCCCACGTCTACCACCAGACCGAGCTCCTCCAGCACCGGAATGAAATCCCCCGGCGGCACCAGTCCGCGACGCGGATGACGCCAGCGCAGCAGCGCTTCGGCGCCGGTCAGGCGTTTGCCGTCGCCGCTGAATTGCGGCTGGTAATACAGGACGAATTCGTTCTGTTCGAGGGCGTGGCGCAGGTCGCTTTCCAGCTCCAGACGTTCCAGCGCACTGGCGTTCATGTCGGCCTGGTAGAACTGGAAATTGTTCTTGCCGCGTTCCTTGGCGTGGTACATCGCGGTGTCGGCGTTCTTCATCAACTGGCTGAGTTCGTTGCCGTCCTGCGGACTCAGGGCGATACCGATACTCGCGGTGACAAAGAATTCGCGACCTTCGAGCACAAACGGCCGCACCAGGCTGGCGAGGATCTGCTCGGCGACATGAATCGCCCGGTTCAAGGCCATTTCGCGGCTGGAGCGATGTTGCAGCAGCAAGGTGAATTCGTCGCCGCCCATGCGCGCCACGGTGTCGTCATCGTCGACGCAGGCCAGCAGGCGCGTGGCCATGTCTTTCAACATGCGGTCGCCGGCGGCGTGGCCGAGGGAGTCGTTGATCGGTTTGAAACGGTCGAGGTCGAGGAACATCAGCACCACCCACGACTTCTGCCGTTCGGCCGATTGCAGTGCGGTGTGCAGGCGATCCTGGAACAGCGTGCGGTTTGGCAGATGGGTCAGGGCGTCGTAGTAGGCGAGGCGGTGAATCCGCTGTTCGCTGGCCTTGCGCTCGCTGATGTCGCTGAAGAAGCACACGTAACTGGCGAGGTCGCCTTCATCGTCGAGTACCGCAGTGATGCCGACCCACGCCGGGTAATGCTCGCCGTTACGGCGCTTGAGCCAGACTTCGCCTTCCCAGGTGCTGTGCTGGTGCAATTGCTTGAGCACGTAGCGCAGGTGCGCGTCCTGTTGCTCGTCGACGGTGAGCATGTTCGGCAACTGATCGAGCACCTCCGACACGGCGTAACCGCTGACCCGGCTGAAGGCTTCGTTGGCCTGCACGATGTAGCCGGCGGGGTCGGTGATCAGGATCGCCGACGTCGAGTGTTCGAATACCGTAGCGGCCATGCGCAGGTCTTTTTCAGCGCGGCGTTGCTGGCTGATGTCGCGGCCGACGCCGAGCACGCCTTCGAACGCGCCGTGTTCGTCCCACACCAGCACCAGGCGCAGTTCGATCGGAATCTTGCGGCCGTCTGCGCGCAGGCAATCGAACAGGAACATCTGGGTCTGCACCTGGTTGCGCAGCAAGGCCAGTTGTTCAGGCTTGTCGAGCGCTTTGCTGACCCGGTCCATCAGGGAGTAAATGCCGCTCAGCTGTTGCGGGTTGGCGATGGTCGATTGCCAGCCGTTCTGGAAAATCCACTCGGCGTCGTAGCCCAGCACTGCCTGCACCGACGGGCTGACGTAGTTCAGCGACAGCTTGCTGTCGGTGGAGAAAATCACGTCGCTGATGCTTTCGGCGAGCATGCGGTAGCGCTGTTCGCTGTCGCGCAGGGATTCACTGGCCTCGATCTGTTCGGTGATGTCCTTGGCCACGCCGATGATCCGCGTGACCTGATCGTGTTTGTCCCGGGCCAGCGCCTGCTCGCGAATATCGAAACGCCGCCACTTGCCGTCACGATGACGGAAACGCAACTGGCATTGCAGCAACTGGCTGTAGCCGGCGTGCCGCTGCATCTGCCGCGAACGGTGGTAGTAATCGGCGTCTTCCGGGTGCAGGAGGATTTCCCAGAAGTACTCGCCCATCTGATGCAGTTCGGTGCGGTTGTAACCGAGGGTCTGGCCGAGGTGGTGGTTGCTGAAAATCATCCGCTGGCTGATCACGTCCTGCACGTACAGATGATCCGGCACGGTGCGCACCACGTCCGACCAGAAACCTTCGCGCTCCAGCAACGACAGCTCGATCAGCTTGCGGCTGGTGATGTCGTTGATGCTGAGGATCACCGCTTTGTAGTCGTGCTGTTCCTGCGGCAGGCGCAATACCATCCACAGGTGCTGGTCGCGGCCGTTACTGTTCGGCAGTTTGACTTCCAGTTCCAGCTGCTTTTGCTGCTGCAGGACGGCGTCGAGCACCTGATTGCCGATCGCGCAGTGGTAGTGCGGATGGCCGTCAATCAACAGCTGCCAGGCGTGTTCGCAGGAATTGACGTTGAGCAGTTGCAGCGCCACCTGGTTGACCTCGGTGACGCGCAATTCCTGCAGCAGTTGCTGGCGTTGCACCGGTTGGTCGAGCCAGGCCTTGAGCTGATCGCTGGTCTGAATCTGCGCCCTGTCGAAGAATTGCTTGAGCCCGGACAGGTCCAGCACACACAGCGCGACGCCGGTGCCTTCGAAAATATCCTGATAACGCCGACGCCCTTCATGCACCTGACGCTGGCGACGGCGCATGTTCAGCAGCGCGATCACCGGCAACATCGAGAAGGCCAGGCCCAACAGGCATTTGCCGATGAACGCCGGGAGCAGTTCTTCGAGCACGCGCTGCCGATCGAACAGACCACGCAACTGCCAGTCGCTGCTGCTCAGCGGCACGGTCAGCACGGTGTTGGCCAGATCGTCCGGTGTCAGGACACCGGGCTTGGCTGCGGGCAGGGCTTCGTCGCGGCTGATGATCTGATGGTTGACGCGGTTTTCCACCAGCCACAGGGGCCGTGCTCCGGCTTCGTTCTGTTTGGTCAGCGAATCGAAAAATGTCGGCGTCAGACGCAGGGCCCAATAGCCGCGGGTGCTGCCACTGGCCTGATGCAGTAACAGGTGCACCACCGACCCGTCATCGGCGTTGCTGAAATAATGGGCTTGCGAATGACTGCGGCGCACCAGTTCGGTGAGGTAGTCGGCGTCAGCACTGTTGGCGGTGCTGTCGCTGATGATTCTGCCGGAAGGGCTGAGCAGCGCGATGCTGCGCAGGTCCGGCAGCGAACGCTGCAGCTTGCGCAGCAGGGCCTGCTGTTCGTCGGCCGATTGCGGTTGTTCGACGATCGGTAGCAGGTTGAGGGCGATTTGCGCGTTCAGCGCCATGTTCAGGCTGACCTGCGAAGCGAGATCGGCGGTGTAGTCGATGGTGTACTGACGCTGGTTTTTCTGGGTTTCACGCAGTTGATCGAGCAGTTGCCAGAACAGCAAGGCCAGCAATAAAAGCACCAGCGTCGCCAGCGCGCCCTTCAATGTTCCGCGCAGGGGCGAGCCGGGCGCCGGTTGGAGGCTGCTCACAGAGGCTGGCGGAGTGACGTTGGACAAGCTGTAATCCTGCGATTTGGCTGGACTGGCGCGACGTGCACTATAAGCCGGACGCCCAAAGGGCGGCTAGCATGCCTTGAGTTGTGGCGAAGTGCCAGCCCCACTCGGCTGGACTGCCACCGGTCATTAAGGTAGCTTTGCCGGTTACGCGGGAGCGTTCCAGCTCCTAGAATCAGACTTTTTCAGCGCGCACGCATTGATGGCCATCAAGTGGTCTAGTGAACGACGCGCATCGGTCTGGCCGGGCATCGCCTGCGCTCCAATCATTCATCTGTCACTGACCCAAGGTTCTCCATGGCTCAATACGTCTTCACCATGCATCGGCTGGGCAAAGTTGTTCCGCCGAAGCGGGAAATCCTGAAAAACATTTCGCTGTCGTTCTTCCCCGGCGCCAAGATCGGCGTACTCGGCCTCAACGGTTCGGGTAAATCCACGCTGCTGAAAATCATGGCTGGCGTCGACACCGAGTTCGAGGGCGAAGCCCGTCCGATGCCGGACCTGAACATCGGTTATCTGCCGCAAGAGCCACAACTGGATCCGGCCAAGACCGTGCGTGAAGTGGTCGAGGAAGCAGTCAGCGTGATCAAGGATGCGCAAGCGCGTCTGGACGAGGTGTACGCCGCTTACGCCGATCCGGATGCCGACTTCGACAAGCTGGCTGCCGAACAGGCCAAGCTCGAAGCGATCCTGCAGGCCAGCGATGGTCACAACCTCGAGCGTCAGCTGGAAGTTGCTGCCGATGCGTTGCGCCTGCCGGCCTGGGACGCGAAAGTCGAACACCTGTCCGGTGGTGAAAAGCGCCGTGTGGCCCTGTGCCGTTTGCTGCTGTCCGCCCCGGACATGCTGCTGCTCGACGAACCGACCAACCACCTGGATGCCGACTCCGTAGCCTGGCTGGAGCACTTCCTGCACGACTTCCCGGGTACCGTGGTTGCGATCACGCACGACCGTTACTTCCTGGACAACGTCGCTGGCTGGATTCTGGAACTCGACCGCGGCGCGGGCATTCCTTACGAGGGTAACTACTCGGGTTGGCTGGAAGCCAAATCCGATCGTCTGGCGGCCGAATCCAAGCAGCAGTCGGCTCACGAAAAAGCCATGAAGGAAGAACTGGAGTGGGTGCGCAAAGGCGCCAAGGCCCGCCAGTCGAAATCCAAGGCACGTCTGCAACGCTTCGAAGAAATGCAGTCGCAGGAATTCCAGAAGCGTTCGGAAACCAACGAGATCTACATCCCGGCCGGTCCGCGCCTGGGCGACAAGGTCATCGAATTCAAGAACGTCACCAAGGGCTACGGCGATCGCGTGCTGATCGACAACCTGTCGTTCTCCATGCCGAAAGGCGCCATCGTCGGCGTAATCGGTGGTAACGGTGCCGGTAAGTCGACCCTGTTCCGCATGCTGATGGGCAAGGAAACGCCGGATTCGGGCACCATTGAAGTCGGCGAAACCGTGCAACTGGCCTGCGTGGACCAGAGCCGCGAAGACCTCGACGGCAGCAAGACGGTGTTCCAGCAGATCTCCGACGGTTCCGACCAGATCCGCATCGGCAACTACGAGATCCCGTCGCGTACTTATGTCGGTCGCTTCAACTTCAAGGGTGGCGACCAGCAGAAGTTCGTTAAGGACCTGTCCGGTGGTGAGCGCGGTCGCCTGCACCTGGCGCTGACCCTGAAGGAGGGCGGCAACGTCCTGCTGCTCGACGAACCGTCCAACGACCTCGACGTTGAAACCCTGCGTTCCCTGGAAGAAGCCCTGCTGGACTTCCCGGGCGCCGCCATTGTGATCTCTCACGATCGCTGGTTCCTGGACCGCGTCGCGACCCACATCCTGGCGTACGAAGACGACTCGCAAGCGGTGTTCTTCGAAGGCAACTACACCGAGTACGAAGCCGACCGCAAAAAGCGCCTCGGCGAAGCGGCTGCCCAGCCACACCGGGTACGCCACAAAAAACTGGCCTGATTCGGGTTGGTTGCATAAAGAGCGGAGCCTTCGGGCTCCGTTTTTTTTGCCCGGGTTTTGTCAGCGGGACCGAGTCGCGACCCCTTCGCGAGCAAGCTCGCTCCCACAGGGGAACGCATTTCAAATGTGGGAGCGAGCTTGCGCGCGAAGGCGGTATAACTGTTGGTGCATAACTCAAATGTAGAATCACCATACAGGTGCAAAAAGCCCAAAAAAACCGCCTGATTTATATCCTGTGCACCATTTAATTTCATAACTGCGACATTTTGCGCTGTTCCTGTGCGCAAATCGTTTGCTACAGTCCGGCTCAATCGCTTCCAACGACAATAAATTTGCCGAGACTTTTCCCATGATCGAATCCGTCGAATCCTTCCTCGCCCGGCTGCAAAAACGCGACCCGGATCAACCCGAATTCCACCAGGCCGTCGAAGAAGTCTTGCGCAGTCTGTGGCCGTTTCTCGAAGCCAATCCGCGTTACCTGACCTCGGGCATTCTCGAGCGCATCTGCGAGCCGGAGCGCGCAGTGGTGTTCCGTGTGTCGTGGGTCGACGATCAGGGCAAGGTCCAGGTCAATCGCGGTTTCCGTATTCAAATGAACAGCGCCATCGGCCCGTACAAGGGCGGCTTGCGCTTCCATCCTTCGGTGAATATGGGCGTGCTGAAGTTTCTCGCCTTCGAACAGACCTTCAAGAACTCCCTGACCTCGCTGCCCATGGGCGGCGGCAAGGGCGGTTCGGACTTCGATCCAAAGGGCAAGAGCGATGCCGAAGTCATGCGTTTCTGCCAGGCGTTCATGAGCGAGTTGTACCGCCACATCGGCGCCGACGTCGACGTGCCGGCCGGCGATATCGGCGTCGGTGCGCGGGAGATCGGTTTCCTGTTCGGCCAGTACAAACGCCTGAGCAACCAGTTCACCAGCGTGTTGACCGGCAAGGGCATGACCTACGGCGGCAGCCTGATTCGCCCGGAAGCCACCGGTTTCGGTTGTGTGTATTTCGCTGAAGAAATGCTCAAGCGCCGCGGGCAGGCCGTCGAAGGCAAACGCGTGGCGATCTCCGGTTCGGGCAACGTCGCCCAGTACGCGGCGCGCAAGGTCATGGACCTCGGCGGCAAAGTAATTTCCTTGTCCGACTCCGAAGGCACGCTGTACTGCGAGTCCGGCCTGAGCGAAGAGCAATGGCTGGCGTTGCTGGAGTTGAAGAACGTGAAGCGCGGACGCATCAGCGAGCTGGCGACCGCGTTTGGCCTGGAATTCCGCGCCGGGCAGTTGCCGTGGTCGCTGGCCTGCGACATCGCGCTGCCTTGCGCCACCCAGAACGAACTCGACGCCGAGGCTGCGCGAACCCTGCTGCGCAACGGCTGCGTGTGCGTGGCCGAAGGCGCCAATATGCCGACGACGCTTGCGGCTGTGGATATCTTCATCGAGGCCGGCATTCTGTTTGCGCCGGGCAAGGCGTCCAACGCCGGCGGGGTTGCGGTGAGCGGTCTGGAGATGTCGCAGAACGCCATGCGCCTGCTGTGGACGGCGGGTGAGGTGGACAGCAAGCTGCACGCGATCATGCAGTCGATCCACCACGCCTGTGTGCATTACGGTGAAGAGAACGGCCAGGTCAACTACGTCAAAGGCGCGAACATCGCCGGTTTCGTCAAAGTCGCCGATGCGATGCTCGCCCAAGGCGTGGTTTAACCCGCTTCGATGCGGATCACTTCGATCATCTGATCGCCAGCGGGGCGCTGCCACAGCACTTCGTCATTGAGCCGGGCACCGAGCAATGCCCGGCCCAACGGCGAGGCCCAGTTGATCAGGCCCTGACTGGCGTCGGCCTGATCTTCGCCGACCAGTTGCACTCGGCGTTCGGTGTTGTGTTCGTCGGCATAAGTCACCCAGCTGCCGATCTGCACCTTGTCGGTAGACGTCGCAGGGGCGGCGACCTGCGCACTGCTCAGGCGCTGATTGAAATAGCGCAGATCCCGTTCCAGATCGGCCAGACGCTGCTTGTCGGCCTGCTCGCCTTTGGCTGATTGTTCGGCGTGCAGGGTCTGCAAGTCGGCGACTTTGGCCTGCAACTGTGCCAGGCCTTGTGGTGTGACGTAATTGGGCTGCGCGCTGACCTGCCGTTCGACGGGCTGATCGGCTTGCGCGGCGGCGTTGTCTTCGTTGACGAAAGCGCGGCTCATGGTGTCCTCCTGTGATAGGAATTGGTCCATGGTCGCCGGCATTTGGTTTCACTGGATGTCTGGAAACGACCTATTGCGAGCGATAGGCTCGTCCGGCGTCCTGATCTTTCTGCTGCTGCCAGGCACGCTCGCGTTCGTCCCAGTGCTCGTTGCGATACGCCTCGCGATCCTTGTTCTCCAGCATCGCCTGACACTGGCGAAAGCCGTCGGTCCAGCCTTCGGCGTATTGCTTGTCCTTGAGATAGCGCGGCACGTTCTTGCGAAACTCGCCACTGATCGAGCCGGCGGCTTGCCGTCCGCTGACGCAACCATCGTCAAAACCATCGGCGAAGGCCGGTGGATAACCTCTGGCGATCAAATCTTCATGGGTGGTCTGGCAACCGCCCAGTAACAGCACAACACCCAACAGTCCCGCACACCGCCACATCGCACTCTCCCGCGCCGGTTGTCCGGCTTATGGGGAAAGTCTAGAAGCTGATTCATGACACGGCTGTCGAAGCCCCGTGAAAAATCCATTAACACCACAAGACCAAATGTGGGAGCGAGCCTGCTCGCTCCCACAGGGGGAATTTGTCGGGCTTCAGATCAGTAGTGATACCACTTCACTTCAAGCATGACCTCTGTTTCCGGGGTCGCGAGATGGCTGAACTCACGCTGCGCACTCAGGCGCACACCGAGGTTGCGCGACAGCTCCCACTGCTGGTTCAGGCTCAGGCTGCGGCGCACTTCGCCGTTGGTGAAATAATCGCCCTTGGCCTCGACGCTGAGATTGCCCAGCGGGTTTTTCCACAGCACGCCGCTGTTGAAACCGGCCGCCGGGGTGATGAAACCGGCGAAGTCATTGTTGTGCTCGATGCGCACGGTGCCGAGGGCAAAGCCGAGCATGTCTTCGCCCAGTTGCCAGGTGCCGCCACCGCCACCGTTGACGTGGCTGACCAGGGTTTCGTCATCGTGCTTGCCGGGCACACGCTCTAGGCCGCCGGTGACTTGCCATGACAACGGCTGCAACAACTCATTGCGCGGGGTCAGCGAGCGGATGGTCGCCAGATCCAGTTGCTGGAACTGCCACTGGTTGCCTTCGTACTGGCGCAGTTTCATCTGGAGGATCTCGATCTGCGCGCCGAGCGGGAAGCTCTCGGCGTTGTCGTTGAGGTCGTGGTAAGCCATGCGCAAGCCGTATTCGCCGAAGGCGCGGTCGCCTCGGGTGCCGAGACCGGCCTGCCAGGTGCGTGATTCGTGGCCGTCCTCGGGCAGGCCGGGTTGCGGGATGTCCAGCTCCGGCGCCGGATTCTTGTTGATCGCCCGTAGCAGTTCGAAGCTGCGCTGTGCCCGTTGCGAGTCGCGTTCCTGACCGTTGGCGCGGTAGCGCTCCAGGCGATATGCCGCGTCGATGATCAATGCTTGGCGGTCACGGGGCAGCGTTTTGAACGCCGGGTCCTGCAACACCTGTTGATCGGCACTGACTTTCAGCACCCATTGCTGTTCGTCACTGTTCAACGGCTCGGCACGGCTGAGCAGTTCACGCTCGCGGGACGGGCGGTACTCGATACTTTCCACCAGCCCGGCTTCCTTCACCGCTTTGACCGTGTCGGTGGGGATGGCGGTCAGCGGAAATTGCTCGGTCAGACGCAGGCTCGGCCGTGCCACTTGCAGCAGCTCAAGCAGGCGATACGAGCAGTTTTCGTCGAAGAAGAAATAGTCGAACTGGATCTGCTTCAGCTCCCACACATGTTCGACCATGCGTGCGGTTTCTTCCTGCGTCAGGTTCAGCCGGTACTCCCACAAGTCGCGGTTTTCCAGGCTGCGGTATTCGGAGAGTTTTTCCTGATAGGGCACCAGCGCGAACAGCCCCGGATAGCCGCCCATCAAGCCTTTCCAGGCGTAGAGGATGCTGTTGTCCGAGCCTTCGATGTAGGCGCCGAAGTTGATCGCGTAACTCAGCAGTGAAGTCTTGTCGGCTTGCACATCAGCCTGGTCGATGCGCAGCAAGGTGTGGCCGAACATCGACGAAGGACTGTTGAGATAAGCCGCCGGAAAAATCATCACCGCGCTGTGCGGCGAGACATCCTTGAACCATTTTTTGTATTCGGCGCATTCCGGCGTCGGCAGATCGCTGAGATTGAGCTGTGCCTTCAGCCAGCGCGTGCGCGCCGGGTAGACGCACTGCGCGTGTTGTTCGCCGAGACTGGCCGGGGCGTACAGCGCTTGCACGGTGGCGGCCAGTTCACGGTCGGGGTGTTCGTTGCCATCGGGCGCGAGGAAGAACTTCTTGTCGCTGACATAGCTGCGCCAGCCGCCAAGCTTGGCGGTTTCGTAGTGACCGAGGGAAATCCAGAAACGATCGTTGGCCAGTTGCTGCAAACGTTGAGGGTCGATGTGAGGCGCGGCGGATAGCGGGGCGCAGACACAGAGCGCCAGCCAGGCAAGGCGTTTGAGCATAGGTGGCAACTTAAGTCGAAAGAAAATAAAACCCGGATCGGGGTGTAATCACTCCACCCTGTGGCGAGGGGATTCATCCCCGTTGGGCTGCGAAGCGGCCCCGGAACCTGAATTCCCAATGCATCAGATACAGCGCATGCACGGGTTTGGCGACGGCTTCGCAGCCGAACGGGGATGAATCCCCTCGCCACAGGTTCAGCGTCACAGCGGACTGATTGCATTCAAAAACAAAACCCGCTTCCCGAAGGAAGCGGGCGGGGTCGAGCTTAAGCCTGAGTCGCGTACTTGGCCAGACGTGGGTCTGATTTCAGCACGGCCAGAGTGTTGGTATGCACGTCTTCAGCGGTCACGTCAGCCTTGCTGAAGATCTGCTGGAAGTGTTCGTGAGTGACGGCAGCGAAGTGCGCACGGTCTTCCGGCGCCACACCCAGTACCACGGCATAAGTCGTCAGCGCTTCGCCGTTGCCTTTGGCCATGTCTTCGGACAGTTCGTTCATCATGCCATTCATGGCGAACCAGGATTTGCCGCCGTACGTCAGCGACGCGTTGGTGGAGCAACCGTTGGTGCCGGACGTCATGCCGAACGTGGCGTTACCGGAAGTGCCGTTGGTGGTGGAAGCGAGGAAGTGCGCCGGGGTGCCACGCTGACCTTCGAACAGCATGTTGCCCCAACCGCAATCCGGGCCGCCCGGGGCTTGCGCCATTGCGTTGATGGATACAGCGGTGAAGAGAGTACCGAGAAGAATCCGTTTCATATCTTTGTTCTCTTTGTGTGCATACCAATGGACAGGGTTCTGGCCCCCCAAGCTCTGTACGAAACAGACCCAAACGAAGCCAGTGGGCCAGTATTAGTTCCAGCCGCGCAGTTTGGAGTTTAGGCACGTTCTAACGGTTCCGTGATTTTTTACAAAAGATTCGGTAATAGCCCCGGTTTCAGGGAACCTGCTGCGCAGAGGGCCGGTTGTCTATGCTTTGGCAGATGGCGCGCCTTGCCAGTGGGGCACGGGCGGCGCCAGAATGCCGCTATCTGCCCCGCCTGATTGTTAAGGAAGTCCGATGCCTGATCCTGTTGCTGCCAGCCTGCGTATAGCGCCCGAAGCGCTGACTCGTCCGTTTTCCGCTGAACAGTTCAGCTTCACTACCACCAATGATCTGGAGCCCTTTCGCGGTGTGCTCGGCCAGGAACGCGCGGTCGAAGCCTTGCAGTTCGGTGTGGCCATGCCACGCCCCGGTTACAACGTCTTTGTCATGGGCGAGCCCGGCACCGGGCGCTTCTCGTTCGTCAAACGCTACCTGAAAGCCGAAGGCAAACGCCTGCAGACCCCGGCGGACTGGGTTTACGTGAACAATTTCGACGAGCCGCGCGAGCCGCGCGCACTGGAGTTGCCATCGGGCACTGCCGGTTCGTTCATCGGCGACATCAACGGTCTGATCGACAACCTGCTGGCGACGTTTCCGGCAGTGTTCGAGCACCCGTCCTACCAGCAAAAGAAAAGCGCCATCGACCGCGCTTTCAATCAGCGCTATGACAAGGCCCTCGACATCATCGAGCGTCTGGCCCTGGAAAAAGACGTCGCCCTGTACCGCGACAGCAGCAACATCGCCTTCACCCCGATGCTCGACGGCAAGGCGCTGGATGAGGCGGAGTTCGCGCAGTTGCCGGAAGCCGATCGCGAGCGTTTCCACGATGACATTTCCGGCCTCGAGGAGCGCCTGAACGAAGAACTCGCCAGCCTGCCGCAGTGGAAGCGTGAATCGAACAATCAACTGCGTCAGCTCAACGAAGAAACCATCACCCTGGCCTTGCAGCCATTGCTCTCGCCGCTGTCGGAGAAATACGCGGAGAACGCTGCGGTCTGCGGTTACCTGCAAGCCATGCAGGTATATCTGCTGAAAACCGTGGTCGAGCAATTGGTCGACGACAGCAAGACCGACGCCGTTGCGCGCAAGCTGCTCGAAGAGCAATACGCCCCGAGCCTGGTGGTCGGGCATCCGGCCAGCGGCGGTGCGCCGGTGGTGTTCGAGCCGCACCCGACCTACGAAAACCTGTTCGGCCGCATCGAGTACACCACTGATCAGGGGGCGCTCTACACCACCTATCGGCAGTTGCGTCCGGGGGCGCTGCACCGCGCCAATGGCGGCTTCCTGATTCTGGAAGCGGAAAAAATGCTCAGCGAGCCGTTCGTGTGGGATGCGCTGAAACGCGCCCTGCAATCGCGCAAGCTGAAAATGGAATCGCCTCTGGGGGAGATGGGCCGTTTCGCGACCATGACCCTCAACCCGCAGCACATTCCGTTACAGGTCAAAGTCATCATCATTGGCGCGCGGCAGCTGTATTACACGCTGCAGGATCTCGATCCGGACTTCCAGGAGATGTTCCGCGTGCTGGTCGATTTCGACGAAGACATCCCGATGGTCGACGAAAGCCTGGAGCAATTTGCCCAGTTGCTGAAAACCCGCACGTCGGAAGAAGGCATGGCGCCGCTGACCGCCGATGCGGTGGCCCGTCTGGCGACCTATAGCGCGCGGCTGGCCGAGCATCAGGGACGTTTGTCGGCGCGTATCGGCGATCTGTTCCAACTGGTCAGCGAAGCGGATTTCATCCGTCACCTGGCCGGCGATGAAATGACCGACGCCGGGCATATCGAGCGCGCACTGAAAGCCAAAGCCACGCGTACCGGGCGGGTGTCGGCGCGGATTCTCGACGACATGCTCGCCGGGATCATCCTGATCGACACCGACGGCGCAGCGGTCGGCAAATGCAACGGGCTGACCGTACTGGAAGTCGGCGATTCGGCGTTCGGTGTGCCGGCGCGGATCTCCGCCACGGTGTATCCGGGCGGCAGCGGCATCGTCGACATCGAGCGCGAGGTCAACCTTGGCCAGCCGATCCACTCCAAAGGCGTGATGATCCTCACCGGATATCTGGGCAGCCGTTACGCGCAGGAATTCCCGTTGGCGATTTCCGCGAGTATCGCCCTGGAGCAGTCCTACGGTTATGTCGATGGTGATAGTGCGTCGCTGGGCGAGGCGTGCACGCTGATTTCGGCGCTGTCGAAAACCCCGCTCAAGCAGTGCTTCGCGATCACCGGTTCGATCAACCAGTTTGGCGAAGTACAAGCGGTCGGCGGGGTCAACGAGAAGATCGAGGGCTTCTTCCGCCTCTGCGAAGCACGCGGGCTGACCGGCGAGCAGGGCGCGATCATTCCGCAGGCCAACGTCGCCACGCTGATGCTCGACGAAAAGGTCCTGGCGGCGGTGCGCGCCGGGCAGTTCCACGTGTACGCCGTGCGTCAGGCGGACGAGGCGTTGAGCCTGCTGGTCGGTGAACCGGCCGGTGCACCGGATGCTGACGGTCAGTTCCCCGAAGGCAGCGTCAACGCGCGGGTGGTGGAGCGTCTGCGGGTGATTGCCGAGATGATCAGCGAAGAGGACCTGAAAGAAGCCGAGAAGGAGCTGGCGCAGGAGGCGTTGGCAGAGGCCAAACCGGCATAAGCCTTAACCCGGGCAAACTGTAGGAGTGAGCCTGCTCGCGATAGCAATTCATCAGTCACTGTGGCTTTGACTGATACACCGCTATCGCGAGCAGGCTCACTCCTGCATTTGTTTTTGCGGTGATCTTCGGGAAAAGCGCCACTACTCTGACGCCAATATTCACACAATGACCATTCGGCGCCTTCTGGTTCTATCCGGCTTGCTCGGCAGACTTTTCTTCTATTCTCAGCTCAAGGACATCGACAGTATCACTGGATCGAAACAGCCTTCGCGTGAGGGCTGAACACCGGCTTTACCGAGGGTCGCCGCCATGTCGCGCAACCTCTGCCTCACCCGTCAATGCCTGGGTCTTGTGACCCGTATCGAGTGCGCCATCAAGCCGTTGGCCGGCGATAACGGCATGTGGACCTTGCTCTTCGCTGCCGGCATGGCCGGTGAACAACCTTCCGCCATCAAGGCCCAGGGCCCGTTTCACGGGCCGGTCGCCGCCGAGTCGATTCTCGACACCATCGTCGAAAGCCTGACGATGCATGGTTACGAACTGGCCGACGATCCGCAGATCTGGAGCCTGCACCTGCAAGCCCAACTTCGTCAGATCAATGGTGGGCGTGGGCGTACGGTCGGCATGTTCGACCATTAGGCGCAATCACGGCGCAGTGTCGGGCAACTGCGCCTTGTCGAGTTTGACCTCAAAACCGTATTGCACGGTATTGAGTTCAGTTCGCTGATAGGTCTCCACGTGCGTTGGACGGCCATAGAAGTAATGCACGCCGAACAGCGCCGGACCTTCCGCACTCGCGTCATGACTGACCGACAGAATCTGTTTCAGGTAGTTGCCGCTGTCGTCTTTGACAAAGAACCGCCAGGCGTTGGCCGGGAACTTTTTCAGGTCGACCACCAGCGTGTTGTTCTTGATCTCCAGGCCTTTGGGCAGCGACTTGGCGTCGTAGGATTTTTTCTCCACGCTGGCGAGAAACAACGGCATCGAACCCACGGCAATCGCCGGGGTTTCCGGGAACAGGTTCAAATCGTAAGTGATGGTCGCCTGCAGCGGATCGACTTGATACGCCTCGGGCGGCAGTTCGATCGGCTCATCGAGTTTGCCGCTGCGTTTCTCGGTGAAGAACGTGACCGGGCTTTCACCCGGGCTGAAATCATCGCCGAGCAGCTCATCGTTGAAGGTCCGCCAGTGAGAGAACTCGATGCGTGCAGCGCTCGGATCCTCCACCGACTGATGAATGCGGATGCCGGCCTTCAACGCTTCCTCGGTGAGGCTCGCGCCCTTGAGCCAGTTCGGCGCCAGATCGTCATAGACCACCACCGCCGGGTCCAGCGGCTGGATGGCTTTTTCCGTGGTGTGCTGACTGAACGTGCGCACCGGCAGGTCCAGCGCCTTGCGGGTCACGGTCGCCGATGAGAAGTCGAGCACGCTGACTTCCAGGGTCTCGACAGGGCCGTTGAAGTAGACCTTGTTGTAACGGCGCGGGTGCTGTTGCTCGAAGGCCTGCTGGTCGTCCTCAAACTGTTTTTCCAGGGTTTCGCTCCAGGTTTTCTGCTGTTGCAGATGCGCCAGTTGTTTCTCGTAGAAAGCCACTTGTGCCGGGCTCTCGTTGATCGAACCGGCGCGCACCAGGTATTGCCCGGTGCTGTCGCGGGCCTGAACGATCAACGGATTGAGCTGCACCCCTTGGACCTCGGGGGCCAGTGGCAGGCTGTTACTGAATTCGACTTCGGCGTAGTTCTTTTCCAGCTTCAGCAGGGTGACGCTGAGGTTGTCGTCGGTGCGAGTCTGGCCGACGTCCTTCTGGCTCAGGTTGAAGCTGAACAGGCGGCGCGGGGTGATGACTTCGACTTTGCCTTGCAGGCTCACCGGTTGCGGCTGGGTTTTCTTGTCCACGTTCAGACCGTCGATGAACGGGTAGGTGACGGTCAGGTCATCGGGGTGGGTGACGTTGGAGCTGGAAGGACTGAGCTGAATGCCCGGGTCGGTTTCCGACCACTCCGGCTGCCAGGCGATCACGCGTTTATTGCTCAACGTCACCGATTGCCATTCCACGCCATGGGGAAACGGGAAGCCACCGGGAACGTTGAGGTTGAAGGGGAATACCGGTTGCAGGTCGGTGAGGTAATCGGAGCTGGCGTCCTTGTGCAGCACGAACAGACCGTTGATGAGCGTATCGACCAGCGCCTGTGGGGAAGGGTAGTGCTTGAGGATGCCGAGGGTGTCTTCGCCGTGGACGGTTTTCAGCTCGGTGCTGTCGAGCTTGAGTCGCGCGCGTTCGAGCAGCAGCAGTGAGCCGCCGAGTTCGGTTACGGCATCCTTGAGTTTCGGGTCGGTAATGGCGTCCAGTGAGTGTTCGAACGTTGCCGTCTTCGCGTCGAGGCTGACCGAGGGTTTTTGCTCTTCGCCGGGAGAGCAGCCACCCAGCAGCAGAGCGAGGCAAATTCCGGCAGTCTTCAACGGTAATCGCACATCCATTTCCAATCGTCCTGTCCACTTTCGCTAGGCGGTCAATGGTTTGGACAGTAGCAGAAAAAAAATCGCACACACACGCAGGTCGCGGTGATCGGAGGTGCGAGCCGGGCGGTTTCTGGCTGTCACAGCTGGCTGTTATACTCGCCCCCGATTACAACCCCCCCTTGTGTGAGATTCAATGGAACGCTTTTTCGAAAACGCAATGTACGCCTCGCGCTGGCTGCTGGCGCCGATCTACTTCGGCCTGTCCCTCGGGTTGCTGGCGCTGGCACTGAAATTTTTCCAGGAAGTCTTCCACGTCATCCCCAACGTGTTCTCGATGGCCGAATCGGACCTGATCCTGGTGCTGCTCTCGCTGATCGACATGGCGCTGGTTGGCGGCCTGCTGGTGATGGTGATGATTTCCGGTTACGAAAACTTCGTCTCGCAGCTGGACATCGACGACAACAAGGAAAAGCTCAACTGGCTGGGCACCATGGACTCTTCGTCGCTGAAGATGAAAGTGGCGGCGTCGATCGTGGCGATTTCCTCGATCCACTTGTTGCGCATCTTCATGGACGCCAAGAACGTCGATCCCGAGCACCTGATGTGGTACGTGATCATCCACATGACCTTCGTGATCTCGGCGTTCGCCATGGGTTATCTGGACAAGGTCACCAAGCACTGATCATTAATTGATCACTGCCAAAACACCGCCCGTCTGTTGCGAAACAGACGGGCGGTGTCGTTTGTGGCTTGTGCTTTGGTGCGCGCGGGCATATCCCTGTAGAGGTCCTGATTCGCCACTGCGTGAGGTGCGTTCATGAACCTGCAAGAGCTGAATGCGTTTGCCATCGCCAGGAAGGTTGATGAGCTGAACCTGATCTCCATGGAAGGCGGGATTTATCTGCTGGAAGCGCGGATGCACGGGGCGGCGTATCCGTTGAGTGATCTCAAAGGCAACATGCTGACGTTGCGATCAGTGGAGCATGCGCGGGATCTGCTGCATAACTTTCCGTTGTTGCCGTTCAACCTTGTACACACCTCGGTGCACGATGAAATGTGCGGCCTGGGTGGCAGCGTTGATGAGAGCCTGAAAGTGCCGCTAGCCTGGCGCTCGGCCCTGTAGGGCCTGCCACACACAGGTTCGGCATCTGTGCTAGTCTGCTCGCCCTTTTGGTTCCGGGCGCGCCGGGACGCGCTGTGCACGCACGGCAAGTCTTGTGGCCGTCCGCACAGCGGAGCAGTGTCATGTCCGAAGTAAATCTGTCCACCGACGAAACCCGCGTCAGCTACGGCATCGGCCGTCAGCTGGGTGACCAGCTGCGCGACAACCCGCCACCGGGTGTCAGCCTGGACGCCATCCTGGCTGGTCTGACCGACGCGTTCGGCGGCAAGCCAAGCCGTGTGGGTCAGGAAGAAATGTCCGCCAGCTTCAAAGTGATCCGCGAGATCATGCAAGCCGAAGCGGCGGCCAAAGCTGAAGCGGCTGCTGGTGAAGGCCTGGCTTTCCTGGCTGAAAACGCCAAGCGTGAAGGCATCACGACCCTGGCTTCCGGCCTGCAATTCGAAGTGCTGACCCAGGGCGAAGGCGCCAAGCCATCCCGTGAAGACACCGTGCGTACTCATTACCACGGCACCCTGATCGACGGCACTGTGTTCGACAGCTCCTACGAGCGTGGCCAGCCTGCTGAATTCCCGGTCGGCGGCGTGATCGCTGGCTGGACCGAAGCCCTGCAACTGATGAATGCCGGCAGCAAATGGCGTCTGTACGTGCCGAGCGAACTGGCTTACGGCGCGCAAGGCGTTGGCAGCATCCCGCCGCACAGCGTGCTGGTATTCGACGTCGAGTTGCTGGACGTTCTGTAATGCCAGGCCTGCCTTGATGGCGGGCTAATGCAGGAGTGAGTCTGCTCGCGATGGCGTCTGTTCAGTCGACTACTCAGTTGCCTGATATGCCACTATCGCGAGCAGGCTCACTCCTACAATTTTTTTGGGGCTTCATATTTCGATCTTGTGATTCAGCTCATGGGTCGGGCGCAAGGCCCGGGCATAGCAGAACAGGAACAGATTGCGCACCAGCTCCTTGAGCACCAGCGGTTCGCTCGAATTCAGGCTGCTGACGTCCAGATCGCCCTGATCCTGCAGCTCATGCAGGGCATCTTCTTCCAGTACCGCACAGACTTCTCCGGTTTCCCGATGCAGGATCCTGAGGTAAGGGTGTGGACGATCCAGCCAGGCGTCGATCAAATAAGTCATGGGTCTCATCTCCTTGAAAGGTTTCAATGAGAATAATTCTTATTCGTCAAATAGCAAGTGCCTATTGGCGGATCGGGATTTTTTCCGGGTAAAGATTGCGTAAGGTCAAAACGGCTGGCGTCTGGCTATTACGTGTGCGTGCAGGGGCAAGGCGGGGAGGGCGAAGCACCATCCCGCGCCGGGCGCGGGATGGCTGACAGCCGGATCAGACTTTTCTGACGAACTCGGATTTGAGCTTCATTGGGCCGATGCCGTCGATCTTGCAGTCGATGTCGTGGTCGCCATCGCACAGGCGGATGTTCTTGACCTTGGTGCCGACCTTGACCACCAGCGAGGTGCCCTTGACCTTCAGGTCCTTGATCACGGTGATGGTGTCGCCATCCTGCAGGACGTTGCCAACCGAATCCTTCTTCACGGCATCATCGGACGCCACTTCGGCTTCGCCGCTGGCCGACCACTCGTGGGCGCACTCAGGGCAGATCAGTTGGGCACCGTCTTCGTAGGTGTATTCGGAATTGCATTTCGGGCAGGGTGGCAACGTGCTCACTAAGGCTCCTTGAGGGATGTGGTTCGCTAAAAGTCGCACATTGTATAAGGTTTTAGCGCTTGGTGGGCAGGCAACAAAAAGCCGCAGGCTTCGGGGGAAGGCTGCGGCTGTTTGATTGCGCGGTAATCAGTGCGTGCGGGCGACCGCAAACTCACTCAATTCAACCAGTGCATCGCGGTACTCGCTGGCCGGCAGCGCATCGAGGCACTTGATTGCACGGGCCACATAATCACGCGCCAGTTGTGCGGTGTAGTCCAGCGAACCCGAGGCTTCCACGGCGATGCGGATGCTTTCCAGGTCTTCGATCCCGCCCTTCTGGATCGCCTGACGCACCAGTGCCGCCTGCTCTGGCGTGCCTTCGCGCATGGTATAGATCAGCGGCAGGGTCGGCTTGCCTTCGGCCAGATCGTCACCGACGTTCTTGCCCAGGGTCTCGGCGTCGCCCTTGTAGTCGAGCAGGTCGTCGACCAGTTGGAACGCCACGCCCAGATGATCGCCGAAGGTGCGCAGGGCTTCGCTCTGCTCGGCAGTCGCGCCCGCCAGTGCGGCGGCGCTGTGGGTCGAGGCTTCGAAGAGCATCGCGGTCTTGCCGCGGATGACTTCCATGTAGGTTTCTTCGGTAGTGCTGGCGTCGCGAACCTTGGACAACTGCAACACTTCGCCTTCGGCGATGATGCGTGTGGCCTGGGACAGGATCTTCATCACCGGCATCGAGCCCAGTTCGACCATCATTTCGAACGAGCGCGAGTACAGGAAGTCGCCGACCAGCACGCTCGGGGCGTTGCCCCACATGGCGTTGGCGGTCGAACGGCCACGGCGCATGCCGGACATGTCGACGACGTCGTCATGCAGCAGCGTTGCGGTGTGCAGGAATTCGATGGTGGCGGCCAGCAGGCGCAGGTCATCGCCTTCGCGGCCCAGGGCCTTGCCACACAACAACACTAATAAAGGACGCAGGCGTTTGCCGCCGGCCGAAGTGATGTAATCGCCGATTTTCGATACCAGCGGCACTCGGGACGTCAGTTGCTTCTTGATGATGCCGTCGACGGCGCTAAAATCGTCCGCCACCGCGCGGTAGAAAGCTTGGGGTTGCATCAGCGAGAGTCGCTCCAGAAGGGTTGCGCGGCATGCTAGGACCCACACCGGGGCCTGTCAAGGCGCGATGGACGGCCACTTGCATGGCAGCGGCAGCTTGCGTACAATCGCGCACCCTGAACTTCCTGGGCAGCACCTGCCTTACGCAATTGCACTTGGGCCGTTCCAGCCCCATGCAGCCATGCCAGCCAATACCTCTTCTTATAAAGAGCTGGGTGAGCAGGATTATCGGAGAAATACCATGTCTTATGCAGTAATCGTTACTGGCGGCAAGCAATACAAAGTCGCCCCAGGTGAATACCTGAAGATCGAAAAACTGGAAGTCGCTACCGGCGAATCCGTTACCTTTGATCGCGTTCTGTTGGTTGCCAATGGCGACGACGTGAATATCGGCGCTCCAGTTGTTGCTGGCGCTACCGTTGTGGCTGAAGTGATCTCCCAAGGTCGTCACGATAAAGTCCGCATCATCAAGTTCCGTCGTCGTAAGCACCACATGAAGCGTATGGGCCACCGCCAGTGGTACACCGAGATCAAAATCACCGGTATTCAGGCTTAATTACAGCCTAATTCCTCACTAGGAGAATTGAACTCATGGCACACAAAAAAGCTGGTGGTAGTACCCGTAACGGTCGCGACTCAGAAGCCAAACGCCTTGGCGTGAAGATGTATGGCGGCCAGGTCATCAAGGCCGGCAACATCATCGTGCGTCAGCGCGGCACCCAATTCCACGCTGGCTACGGCGTTGGCATGGGTAAAGATCACACTCTCTTCGCGAAAATCGAAGGCGTGATCAAGTTTGAAGTAAAAGGCGCCTTCGGTCGTCGTTACGTGAGCGTTGTCGCGGCTTAATCGCGAGATCGCTGGAAGAGCCCTGTCTTGCGACGGGGCTTTTTCGTTTGTGGGGTGAGTCTCTTGCAAAACTGTTTGTATGGGCTGTCGGCGTGCGATGCAGGTCGTGTTTTGGGGTCGCTGCGCTCATTTTTGCAAGAGTCTTATGTCTTGATTGTTTTTCGGCTCGTCCGTATGGCGAGAGGCGTTGAGTTATGAAGTTTGTAGACGAAGTATCGATCCGCGTAAAAGCCGGTGACGGCGGCAATGGCTGCATGAGTTTCCGTCGGGAAAAATTCATTGAAAACGGTGGCCCGAACGGCGGTGACGGCGGTGACGGCGGTTCCATCTACATGATGGCCGACGAAAACCTCAACACCCTGGTGGACTACCGTTACACCCGGCATTTCGATGCCGAGCGTGGCTCCAACGGCGGCAGCACCGACTGCACCGGTAAAAAGGGTGAAGACCTGATCCTGCGCGTGCCGGTCGGCACCACCGTGATCGACTCGGCCACTCAGGAAGTCATCGGCGACCTGACCAAGGCGGGTCAGAAACTGATGGTGGTGCAGGGCGGCTGGCACGGTCTGGGTAACACCCGTTTCAAATCCAGTACCAACCGCGCGCCGCGTCAGACTACACCGGGCAAGCCGGGTGAGCAGCGCGACCTGAAGCTGGAAATGAAAGTGCTGGCTGACGTCGGTCTGCTGGGCTTGCCGAACGCCGGTAAAAGTACCTTTATCCGTTCCGTTTCGGCAGCCAAGCCGAAAGTCGCCGACTACCCGTTCACCACCCTGGTGCCGAACCTTGGTGTGGTCAGTGTCGATCGCTGGAAAAGCTTCGTCATCGCTGACATTCCGGGGCTGATCGAAGGTGCGTCCGATGGTGCTGGTCTGGGCATTCGCTTCCTCAAGCACCTGGCGCGTACCCGTCTGTTGCTGCACCTCGTCGACATGGCGCCGCTGGATGACAGCAGTGCGCCGGATGCGGCTGAAGTGATCGTCAACGAGCTGGTCAAGTTCAGTCCGTCGCTGGCCGAGCGTGATCGCTGGCTGGTGCTGAACAAATGCGACCAGATTCTCGAAGAGGAGCACGAAGAGCGCGTCAAGGAAATCGTTGAGCGCCTGCAGTGGGAAGGTCCGGTCTATGTGATCTCGGCCATCGCCAAAGAAGGCACCGAGCGCCTGACGCGCGACATCATGCGTTATCTGGAAGATCGTGCCGATCGCCTGGCCAACGACCCTGCCTACAAGGAAGAGCTGGCCGATCTCGATCAGCGCATCGAAGACGAAGCCCGTGCGCAGCTTCAGGCGCTGGATGACAAGCGTGCCCTGCGTCGCAGCGGCGTGAAGTCGGTCCATGACATCGGCGACGATGACTGGGACGAAGAAGATGTGGATGATGAAGACGGTCCGGAAATCATTTACGTGCGTGACTGATCTGTTGCGATAAACTTGAACGCCGCTCAATCGAGCGGCGTTTTGGTATCTGGAAATCGATCGTTGGTGACCAATAGCCACGATTAACGTCACGGGCAGCGCTGGGTCGCGCTGTCCTCAAGCTAAGGTTGAAGATGATGCGGAGCAAAGTGACAGGTGCGCAGCGTTGGGTCGTGAAGATCGGCAGCGCTTTGCTGACAGCTGATGGCAAAGGGCTGGATCGTGCGGCTATGAGTGTCTGGGTCGAGCAGATGGTGGCCTTGCATGAGGCTGGCGTCGAGTTGGTGCTGGTGTCCTCCGGGGCAGTGGCGGCCGGCATGAGTCGCTTGGGCTGGACCGCACGACCCAGTGCGATGCACGAGCTCCAGGCGGCCGCAGCGATTGGCCAGATGGGCCTGGTGCAGGCCTGGGAATCAAGCTTTGCCGAGCATGGCCGGCATACGGCGCAGATTCTCCTGACCCACGACGACCTGTCCGACCGCAAGCGTTACCTGAATGCCCGCAGCACCTTGCGCGCCCTGGTCGAGCTGAAGGTCATCCCGGTGATCAACGAAAACGACACGGTGGTCACCGACGAAATCCGTTTTGGCGACAACGATACGCTGGCGGCGCTGGTGGCCAACCTGGTCGAGGCGGATCTGCTGGTGATTCTCACTGATCGCGACGGCATGTTCGATGCCGATCCTCGTAACAACCCGGACGCGCAATTGATCTACGAAGCGCGCGCCGATGATCCGACCCTGGATGCAGTGGCGGGCGGTACCGGCGGTGCGCTGGGGCGTGGCGGCATGCAGACCAAGTTGCGCGCGGCGCGGCTGGCGGCGCGTTCCGGTGCGCACACCATCATTGTGGGTGGGCGTCTTGAGCGTGTGCTCGATCGCCTGAAGGCTGGCGAGCGCATTGGTACGCTGCTGTCGCCTGAGCGCGGCATGCTGGCGGCGCGCAAGCAGTGGCTGGCCGGGCATCTGCAAACCCGCGGCACGCTGGTGCTGGACGAGGGCGCGGTGTCGGCGTTGTCGCAAGGCAACAAGAGTCTGTTGCCGGTGGGGGTCAAGCTGGTGCAGGGCAGCTTCCGTCGCGGCGAAATGGTGGTTTGCGTGGCGCCTGACGGTCGTGAGATCGCCCGGGGTCTGGCTAACTACAGTGCTCTGGAAGCGCAAAAAATCATCGGTCAGTCGTCGGATGCGATTGTCGGCGTGCTGGGCTACATGGCTGAGCCGGAGTTGGTTCACCGTGACAACCTGATTCTGGTCTGAGGAAAACGCGATGCGCATGGCAAAAGGATTGTTGGGGCTGTTGATGGCGTTGCCATTGCTGGCCTCGGCCGAGGAAATCGGTCAGGTGTCGACGGTGTTCAAGTTCGTCGGCCCGAATGACCGGATCGTGGTGGAGGCCTTCGATGATCCGAAGGTCGATGGCGTGACGTGCTATCTGTCGCGTGCCAAGACTGGTGGGGTGAAGGGTGGTCTGGGGTTGGCGGAAGATCGCGCCGAAGCGTCGATCGCTTGCCGTCAGGTCGGCCCGATCAAGTTCAAGGGTGATCTGAAGGATGGCGATGAGGTATTCAAGGAGCGCACCTCGCTGGTGTTCAAGACCATGCAGGTGGTGCGTTTCCTCGACAAGAAGCGCAATACGCTGGTGTACCTGGTCTACAGCGATCGCCTGATCGAGGGCAGTCCGCAGAATGCGGTGACGGCCATCCCGATCCTGCCGTGGGTGCCGGTCCAGCAATAACAACGCAAAGCCACTGTAGGAGCGAGCCTGCTCGCGATAGTGGTGTGTCGGTCGAGATCAACTTTGACTGACGCGCCTGTCGCGAGCAGGCTCGCTCCTATATTTTTTCGTGCTGCGTTTATCAAATTGCAGGCAATAAAAAACCGACCCTGAGGTCGGTTTTTTAATGACTACGTCGCTTAGGCAGCTTCTTTCAGTGCCTTGACGTGGCCATTCAGACGGCTCTTATGACGAGCAGCCTTGTTCTTGTGGATGATGCCTTTATCGGCCATGCGGTCGATAACTGGCACAGCCAGAACGTATGCAGCTTGAGCTTTTTCAGCGTCTTTTGCGTCGATGGCTTTAACTACATTCTTGATGTAGGTACGAACCATGGAACGCAGGCTGGCGTTGTGGCTGCGACGCTTCTCAGCCTGTTTTGCACGTTTTTTGGCGGAAGGTGAGTTGGCCACCGTCGAGCTCCTCGAAAGACTTTTTAGGAAATAGCAAACAAAATAGGCCGCGAATCATGCCGATGAGTTGGAGTCTTGTCAAGGGCACTTCAATCGTTCCGCTAAGTGGTAGGTATAAAGAGGCGGGATATTTATTTCCGGCGCTTGACCTGTAAACTCGCGAGCTTTGGCTCTGTGCTGTTGCGGCGCGGAGTATCGCACAAGTGGGCGCATTGTTCGCCTGCTGTTTATCGACAGGCACACATTCCCTCAATGAATCTGCTCAAATCGTTGGCCGCCGTCAGCTCTATCACGATGCTTTCCCGGATTCTCGGGTTTGTCCGCGACACCCTCATCGCGCGCACATTCGGCGCCGGGATGGCAACGGACGCCTTCTTTATTGCCTTCAAATTGCCCAATCTGTTGCGGCGTATCTTTGCCGAGGGCGCGTTTTCGCAAGCCTTTGTGCCGATTCTGGCCGAATACAAAAGCCAGAAGGGCGAGGAGGCGACACGCACCTTCATTGCCTACGTGTCAGGTCTGCTGACCCTGGTGCTCGCGCTGGTCACCGCGTTGGGCATGATTGCCGCACCGTGGGTGATCTGGGCCACGGCGCCCGGTTTCACCGATACGCCGGAAAAATTCCAGCTGACCTCCGACCTGTTGCGGGTGACGTTCCCCTATATATTGCTGATCTCCCTGTCGTCGCTGGCCGGGGCGATCCTCAATACCTGGAACCGCTTCTCGGTGCCGGCCTTCGTGCCGACGCTGCTCAACGTCAGCATGATCGTGTTCTCGCTGTTCCTGACGCCGTACTTCGATCCACCGGTCATGGCCCTTGGCTGGGCGGTGCTGGTCGGTGGTCTGGCGCAGTTGCTCTATCAACTGCCGCATCTGAAAAAGATCGGCATGCTGGTGCTGCCGCGCCTGAACCTGCGCGATAGCGGTGTATGGCGGGTGATGAAGCAGATGCTGCCGGCCATCCTCGGCGTGTCGGTCAGCCAGATTTCGCTGATCATCAACACCATTTTTGCCTCGTTTCTGGTGGCCGGTTCGGTGTCGTGGATGTATTACGCCGACCGTTTGATGGAGTTGCCGTCCGGCGTACTCGGCGTGGCACTGGGCACAATCCTGTTGCCGACCCTGGCCAAGACCTACGCCAGCAAGGATCGTCATGAGTATTCGCGGATCCTCGACTGGGGTTTGCGCCTGTGCTTCGTGCTGGTGCTGCCGTGTTCGCTGGCGTTGGGCATTCTTGCCGAACCGTTGACCGTTTCATTGTTCCAGTACGGTCAGTTCAGTGGCTTCGATGCCGAGATGACCCAGCGCGCGCTGATTGCCTATTCTGTCGGTTTGCTGGGGATTATCGTGATCAAGGTGCTGGCGCCGGGCTTTTATGCGCAACAGAACATCCGCACGCCGGTGAAAATCGCAATCTTCACCCTGGTCTGCACGCAGTTGTTCAACCTGATGCTGATCGGTCCGTTGGCCCATGCCGGTCTGGCCTTGGCGATCAGTGCCGGTGCCTGCCTCAACGCCGGGCTGCTGTTCTACCAATTGCGCAAACAACAGATGTATCAGCCGCAGCCGGGCTGGGCCAAATTCGGTTTCAAACTGGTGGTGGCGGTGGCGGTCATGTCGGCGGTGTTGTTGCTCGGCATGCATTTCATGCCCGCCTGGGATCAGGGGCACATGCTTGAGCGCTTCCTGCGTCTGGGCGCTCTGGTGGTTGCGGGCGTGGTGGCGTACTTCGGCATGTTGCTGCTGCTCGGTTTCCGTCTGCGCGACTTCAATCGCAAGGCGTTGAGCTGAGGTTTCATCCTTGAAAGACGGGCGCGGGCCGGCAGTTTTGTCGGCTCGATCACTTTGCGTTACGGTGTCGCCTGTCGTCGGCCGTCGGGTGTGGTTATAATCGACCACTTTATGAGCAAGAAGCGCGTTATGCAGCTGGTTCGAGGCCTCCACAACTTGCGCCCCCAGCATCGGGGCTGCGTCGCCACTATTGGCAACTTTGACGGTGTTCACCGTGGTCATCAGGCTATCCTGGCCCGACTGCGTGAGCGTGCGCTCGAGTTGGGCGTACCCAGCTGCGTGGTGATTTTCGAGCCGCAGCCACGGGAATTTTTCGCTCCCGAGACCGCGCCGGCACGTCTGGCACGCTTGCGCGACAAGCTGCAACTGCTGGCCGCCGAAGGCGTCGACCGGGTCCTGTGCCTGGCGTTCAACCAGCGGTTGAGCAAGCTCAGCGCCAGTGAGTTCGTCGATACCATCCTGGTCGATGGCCTCGGCGTGCAGCATCTGGAAGTCGGCGATGATTTCCGCTTTGGTTGCGACCGCCTCGGCGATTTCGATTTCCTGATGCAGGCCGGACAAGTCCACGGTTTTACCGTGGAAGCCGCGCAAACCGTCGAGCTGGACGGCATTCGCGTCAGCAGCACCCAGGTGCGCAATGCGTTGGCCGCCGCCGACTTTGCCTTGGCCGAACGCTTGCTCGGTCGCCCGTACCGGATCGCCGGTCGCGTGCTGCACGGCCAGAAACTGGCCCGGCAACTGGGTACGCCCACTGCCAACATTCAACTCAAGCGTCGTCGCGTGCCGTTCACCGGGGTTTATCTGGTGGATGTGGACATCGACGGCAAGACCTGGCCCGGCGTCGCCAATATTGGCGTCCGGCCCACGGTGCAAGGTGATGGCAAGGCCCACCTTGAAGTTCATCTATTGGATTTTGCCGGCGATCTGTATGACCGGCGTCTGACGGTGGTTTTCCACCAAAAGCTGCGTGAAGAGCAGCGCTTCGCCTCCCTGGAGGCACTGAAAACGGCGATCAACGCGGATGTCGCCGCCGCCCGTGCACTAGCCGCACCTAGCGCCCATCGCTAATGAAGAGCCTTAAATGACCGACTATAAAGCCACGCTAAACCTTCCGGACACCGCCTTCCCAATGAAGGCCGGCCTGCCACAGCGCGAACCGCAGATCCTGCAGCGCTGGGACAGTATTGGCCTGTACGGAAAGTTGCGCGAGATTGGCAAGGATCGTCCGAAGTTCGTCCTGCACGACGGCCCTCCGTACGCCAACGGCACGATCCACATCGGTCACGCACTGAACAAGATTCTCAAGGACATGATCATCCGCTCGAAGACCCTGTCGGGTTTCGACGCGCCGTATGTTCCGGGTTGGGACTGCCACGGCCTGCCGATCGAGCACAAGGTTGAAGTGACCCACGGCAAGAACCTGGGCGCGGACAAGACCCGCGAGCTGTGCCGTGCCTATGCCACCGAGCAGATCGAAGGGCAGAAGACCGAGTTCATCCGCCTCGGCGTGCTGGGCGACTTCGCCAACCCGTACAAGACCATGGACTTCAAGAACGAGGCCGGTGAAATCCGCGCCCTCGCCGAAATCGTCAAGGGCGGTTTCGTGTTCAAGGGCCTGAAGCCTGTGAACTGGTGCTTCGATTGCGGTTCGGCCCTGGCCGAAGCTGAAGTCGAGTACGAGAACAAGAAGTCCTCGACCATCGACGTGGCCTTCCCGATCGCCGACGAAGCCAGACTGGCCGCCGCGTTCGGTCTGCCGTCGCTGAGCAAGCCTGCCTCGATCGTGATCTGGACCACCACCCCGTGGACCATCCCGGCCAACCAGGCGCTGAACGTACACCCGGAATTCAACTACGCCCTGGTCGATATCGGCGACAAGCTGCTGGTCCTGGCTGAAGAGCTGGTTGAATCCTGCCTGTCCCGTTACGGCGTTGAAGGTACCGTACTGGCCATCGCGCCGGGCTCGGCGCTGGAACTGATCAACTTCCGTCACCCGTTCTACGACCGCCTGTCGCCAGTCTACCTGGCCGACTACGTGGAACTGGGCGCCGGCACCGGTGTGGTTCACTCCGCCCCGGCCTACGGCGTGGACGACTTCGTGACCTGCAAGAAATACGGCATGGTCAACGACGACATCCTCAACCCGGTGCAGAGCAACGGCGTGTACGTGCCGTCGCTGGAGTTCTTCGGCGGCCAGTTCATCTGGAAGGCCAACCCGGCCATCGTCGACAAGCTGACCGAAGTCGGTGCGCTGATGCACACCACCGTCATCGAACACAGCTACATGCACTGCTGGCGCCACAAGACCCCGCTGATCTACCGCGCCACCGCGCAGTGGTTCATCGGCATGGACAAAGAACCGGTCAGCGGCGACACCCTGCGCGTACGCTCGCTCAAAGCCATCGAAGACACCAAGTTCGTTCCGGCCTGGGGCCAGGCGCGCCTGCACTCGATGATCGCCAACCGTCCGGACTGGTGCATCTCCCGTCAGCGCAACTGGGGCGTGCCGATCCCGTTTTTCCTCAACAAGGAAAGCGGCGAGCTGCACCCACGCACCGTCGAACTGATGGAAGAAGTGGCCAAGCGCGTTGAAGTCGAGGGCATCGAAGCCTGGTTCAAGCTCGACGCCGCCGAACTGCTGGGCGACGAAGCGCCGCTGTACGACAAGATCAGCGACACCCTCGACGTCTGGTTCGATTCGGGCACCACCCACTGGCACGTATTGCGCGGTTCGCACCCGATGGGCCACGAGACCGGTCCACGCGCCGACCTCTACCTGGAAGGTTCCGACCAGCACCGCGGCTGGTTCCACTCGTCCTTGCTGACCGGTTGCGCGATCGACAACCACGCGCCATACCGCGAGCTGCTGACCCACGGTTTCACCGTCGACGAGTCCGGCCGCAAGATGTCCAAGTCGCTGGGCAACGTGATCGCGCCGCAGAAAGTCAACGACACCCTGGGCGCCGACATCATGCGTCTGTGGGTCGCGTCGACCGACTACTCCGGCGAAATGGCCGTGTCCGAGCAGATTCTGCAACGCAGTGCGGACGCCTATCGTCGCATCCGTAACACGGCGCGCTTCCTGCTTTCCAACCTGACCGGTTTCAACCCGGCCACCGACCTTCTGCCGGCTGAAGACATGCTGGCGCTGGATCGCTGGGCCGTGGACCGTACCCTGCTGCTGCAACGCGAGTTGCAAGAGCACTACGGCGAATACCGTTTCTGGAACGTCTACTCGAAGATCCACAACTTCTGCGTGCAGGAGCTGGGTGGTTTCTACCTCGACATCATCAAGGATCGCCAGTACACCACCGGCGCCGACAGCAAGGCCCGTCGCTCGTGCCAGACCGCGCTGTTCCACATCTCCGAAGCGCTGGTGCGCTGGATCGCACCGATCCTCGCGTTCACTGCCGACGAGCTGTGGCAGTACCTGCCGGGCGAGCGCAACGAATCCGTCATGCTCAACACCTGGTATGAAGGTCTGACCGAGCTGCCGGAAGGCTTCGAGCTGGGTCGCGCTTACTGGGATCGCATCATGGAAGTGAAGGTTGCGGTCAACAAAGAGATGGAAATCCAGCGTGCGGCCAAAGCCGTCGGTGGCAACCTGCAGGCCGAAGTGACGCTGTTCGCCGAAGACGCGCTGAGCGCCGACCTGGCCAAGCTGAGCAACGAGCTGCGCTTTGTCCTGATCACCTCGACTGCGAGCGTGGCACCTTTCGTTCAGGCACCGGCGGACGCGGTCACCACCGAAGTCAGCGGCCTGAAACTGAAGATCGTCAAATCGGCCTTCGCGAAATGCGCCCGTTGCTGGCACTGCCGCGAAGACGTCGGCGTGAACCCGGAGCATCCGGAAATCTGCGGCCGTTGCGTCGACAACATCAGCGGCGCCGGCGAGGTTCGTCACTATGCCTGATTCCGTTGGCCGTTTCGGACGGTTGAGCTGGCTCTGGTTGAGTTTGCTGGTTCTGGTCATCGACCAGGCCAGCAAGTTCTACTTCGAAAACAAGCTCGAAATGTTCCAGCAGATCGTGATCATTCCCGATTACTTCAGCTGGACCCTGGCCTACAACACCGGTGCGGCGTTCAGCTTCCTGGCTGACAGCTCCGGCTGGCAGCGCTGGCTGTTCGCCCTGATCGCGATTGGGGTCAGTGCAGTGCTGGTGGTCTGGCTCAAACGCCTGGGCCGCAACGATACCTGGCTGGCCGTCGCGCTGGCGCTGGTGCTGGGCGGTGCGCTGGGCAATCTGTATGACCGCATTGCCCTGGGCCATGTGATCGACTTCATTCTGGTGCACTGGCAGAACCGCTGGTACTTCCCGGCATTCAACTTCGCCGACAGCGCGATCACCGTTGGCGCGATAATGCTGGCACTGGACATGTTCAAACCGAAGAAAACCGGAGAAGCCGTTCATGACTGAACAGGTAGTGGCTGAGCAACGCATCGGTCAGAACACGGAAGTCACCTTGCACTTCGCATTGCGCCTGGAGAATGGCGACACGGTCGACAGCACCTTCGACAAAGCCCCGGCGACCTTCAAGGTCGGTGACGGCAATCTGCTGCCGGGTTTCGAAGCCGCACTGTTCGGCTTCAAGGCCGGCGACAAGCGCACGCTGACCGTCGAGCCGGAAAACGCCTTCGGCCAGCCGAACCCGCAAAACGTACAGGTCATCCCGCGTTCGCAGTTTGCCGACATGGAGCTGTCGCCGGGTTTGCTGGTGATCTTCAACGATGCGGCCAATACTGAGCTGCCGGGTGTGGTGAAAGAGTTCGACGACGCGCAAGTGACCGTCGACTTCAACCACCCGCTGTCCGGCAAGACGCTGACCTTTGACGTCGAGATCATCAACGTCAAAGCGATCTGACTGACTCTATGAAGTCAAATGTGGGAGCGAGCTTGCTCGCGAATGCGGTGTGTCAGCCAACAGTAATGTTGCAGGTGATGGCCTCTTCGCGAGCAAGCTCGCTCCCACAATGTTTTCCACCGTTTTCGTTATTTCTTGCGCGCAAGACACGAGGCACAGCATGCAAATCAAACTCGCCAACCCCCGTGGCTTTTGCGCCGGTGTGGACCGGGCGATCGAAATCGTCAACCGCGCCCTGGAAGTCTTCGGGCCACCGATCTACGTACGCCACGAAGTGGTGCACAACAAGTTCGTGGTCGAAGACCTGCGTAATCGTGGCGCAATCTTCGTCGAAGAACTGGATCAGGTGCCGGACGACGTCATCGTGATCTTCAGTGCCCACGGCGTTTCCCAAGCCGTGCGCAACGAAGCCGCCGGTCGTGGTTTGAAGGTGTTCGACGCCACGTGCCCGCTGGTGACTAAGGTGCACATCGAAGTTGCGAAATACAGTCGCGACGGTCGTGAGTGCATCCTGATCGGCCACGCCGGTCACCCGGAGGTCGAAGGCACCATGGGCCAGTACGACGCGAGAAACGGCGGCGCGATCTACCTCGTCGAAGACGAGAAGGATGTGGCTGAACTGCAAGTGCGTAACCCGGAAAAACTCGCGTTCGTGACCCAGACCACGCTGTCGATGGACGACACCAGCCGCGTGATCGACGCACTGCGCAGTCGCTTCCCGTCCATTGGTGGCCCGCGCAAAGACGACATCTGCTACGCCACGCAAAACCGTCAGGACGCGGTCAAGCAACTGGCCGACGAATGCGACGTGGTGTTGGTGGTGGGCAGCCCGAACAGCTCCAACTCCAATCGCCTGCGTGAGCTGGCTGAGCGCATGGCCACGCCGGCCTACCTGATCGACGGCGCCGAGGATCTGCAGAAGAGCTGGTTCGATGGCGTCGAGCGTATCGGCATCACCGCCGGTGCTTCCGCGCCGGAAGTGCTGGTGCGCGGCGTGATCCAGCAATTGCAGGCGTGGGGTGCGACCGGTGCCGATGAGCTGGCCGGGCGTGAAGAGAACATCACCTTCTCGATGCCGAAAGAACTGCGCGTCCGCTCGATTTAACGCTTTGCGCTTTCTCGCACAGCGCCTGCCCGGTTTTCTCCCGGGCCAGGCGCACCCGACCGGTCGCCGCCAGCACCACTTGCAGCTGGCTGACCGGTTCGTGTGCCGAACACAGATGTAACGTCCCTGCCTGAAACGCCCGCCCGGGCATCAGCGGTTGCCCCAGACTGCTGAAGCGCACGTAACGACTGACCGCCCAATTGCCAACAATCGGTATCCGTTGGGCACTCGCCCGCTCCTGTAGCAGTGGGTTGTCGCTGTCCTGCGGCCCCTTGCCACTGATATCCAGAATGATCCGCCAGCCCTGACTCCAGTCGCCGTTGATGCCGTGAATCACCACGCTCTGATTGCGCGTGATGGCCTGTGTTCGGGCATTGCGGATGCCGTCGAGCAAGGACTGCGCAGCCTGGTCGCGATGAGTCGCTTCGGTGAAAGCGGCAAACGCCGGACTGACCAGCGCCAGAACAATTGCGCCAATCGCCAGTCCCATAAGCAATTCAATCAGACTGAAACCCTGTTGCGGCATGACGACTTCCTCCCTGAAGCCTGAGGCCCGGCGCAATCCTTGCGCCGGGCACGGCAAATCAACCGACACAGGCCGGTTGAATGTTCTAGTTTGTAGAGGCAGGTATAGCCGACGGCAACGGAGGGCATGGATGAATCATCGTACAAAAGGTTTCACGCTGCCCGAGTTGCTGGTCGCGATCGCCGTGTTGGTGATTCTCCTCACCCTGGCGGTGCCGGGTTTCACCCGTTCGATCCAGAGCAGCAAGGCCGACACCGAAATGGGCGACCTGCAGCGTGCCCTCAACTACGCGCGACTGGAGGCGATCGACCGCGGCGTGACCACGCGCCTGCGACCGAGCGCCGGTGGCAGCGTGTGGACCGGTGAGTTGTCGGTCTACGACAGTACTGGCAATGCGGCCAATGTATTGCGGGTTGTTCCAGCGATGAGCAGCGGCGCGACTCTGACGCTACCCTCAGGAGTGACTGCACTGGATTTCAACAATCTGGGTGGTCTGGCGGCACCGTCGACGGCGGTGGTCATCAGTTACGTGCTGGGAACGCAAAGCAGGACGCTGAACGTGTGTCTCAACGGACGAATTCAATGGGGTGGAAGTTGCGGATGAGGGCAGGGAGCTTACGGGCACAGGAGGGCATGTCGCTGATCGAGGTGCTGGTTGCGTTGCTGATTCTGACCGTCGGCATATTGGGCGCGGCAGCGGTGCAACTCAATGCGCTGAAGTACACCGACAGTTCACGGATGACCAGTCAGGCCAGCTTCATCGCCTACGACATGATGGACCGCATCCGCGCCAACGCCGCGGCCGATTACACGGGCACGCCGCCGACCTCGGGCAACCTCGGCGTCGCCCGCGATCAGGACCTCTACGACTTCACCACCAACATCATCAATTTCGGCGGGCCGACCGCCACCGGCACGATCACCCTCAATCAGCGGGTGTACACCATCACCATCAACTGGAATGACTCACGGGCCGCGAATGCCACGGGCACCACGCGCAGTTTCGTCCTGACCAGTCGCGCCGCAGTCGACCCGGTGGCCACGCCATGAAGCATCACAGTCGGGGGTTCGGCCTGATTGAAATGCTCATCGCCCTGGCACTCGGGCTGATCGTGGTGTTGGGGGTGGTGCAGACGTTTCTCGCCGCGAAAAACACCTATGTCAGCCAGAACACCGGGGCGGCAATGCAGGAGGACGCACGCTTTGTGCTGAGCAAGATGATCCAGGAGCTGCGCATGGTTGGTATGTTCGGCTGCCTCGGCAGCATTACCGACGCAAGTTCGGCCGGGGATTTCAATGCGGCACAGCTCACCCCGATCAGTTGGGACAACAGCAACCTCAAGCTGACCCTGGTCACCGCCGACGTCGGCGGCAATGGTGGCACGCCGACCTGGACGGTGGTCTCCGATTGCCGCAACAGCGCCACGGCCTATACCGGATTGCGCGCCGCCGCGAGCGGGCAGATCGCCTTTCCGATCCGCCGCTTGATCTACAGCTTCAGCAACAACCAGATCCTCATGGGCACCGGCAGCGGCACGCCGACCCAGCAGGTGCTGGTGAATAACGTCAGTGCCTTTAACGTGACCTTCGGTCTGGCCTCGTCCGCCACCGATGTCGCGGCGTCCTCTTACAGCAGCAACCCCGGCGATCCGGCGCGCATCCGCAGCGTGCGCCTGAGCCTGACCCTCACCGACCCGAACAACCGGGTGGCCAATCAAACCTTCAACGTGGTTGCCGCGTTGCGCAACCGCTTGCAGTGAGGGCCGAGCCAATGAGGATTTCTTTGCATCAGCGAAGCACCCAGCGCGGCATGGTGCTGCTGGTCAGCCTGGTGTTCCTGTTATTGCTGACCCTGGTGGGGCTGTCATCAATGCAAAGTGCCAACCTGCAGGAAAAAATGGCCGGCAGTGTCAGCCTGCGCAATCAGTCGTTCCAGACTGCCGAGGCGGCGTTGCGCATCGGCGAGAGTGCGGTGCAACTCGACAGTTATTCGCTGGCCGTGTGTGCCAGTACTGCGCAATGTGCGCCGCCGGCAGAGTCATCGGTGGTCAGTGCGGCGGGGCTCAATTCGACCTCGGGGGTGACGTGGATCGCCGCCGGCAATGGCTTCTATGGCGTGCAGAACATCGGCACCACCCTGACGGCGGTGAACGTGCCGAGCAATACGTCGGCGACACTGTATCGAGTGACCGCGGTCGGTATCGCCGGCACTTCGCGCAGTGTGGTGGAGAGTGTCTATGCGAAGTATTGAGCGCGGCTGGAGACTGTTGGCGGGCATGCTGACGGGCTTGTATCTGGCTGCGCCGGCCTATGCGTTCACCCCGTCCGACTCGCCACTTTTGAGTGCGGCGGCGGTGCCGCCCAATGTGATGTTGCTGATCGACGACTCAGGCAGCATGAACAGCATCATTTATGCGGCAGGTTTTGATCCGACGATTGATCGCACGCCCGCCAGGCAGTGCAACGTGTTCCTCGGGGTGTGCCTGAGCTCCACGGCCATCACCGGCGATCCGGTGTTTCTCTCGAACCTGCCGACCTCCGGTTGTTCCGGCGGGGCCTTTGCCTTCTACAACAACAGCGTGGCGCCGCTGTGTCTGAAACTGCCTGATCCGGTGGGCGGCGGCAACACCCGCTACACGGGGGATTACATTTCCTACGTGGTCGGGCTGGCGATCAGCAACGGCACGCGCGACTTCACCACCGGAGCGATTCCCAACGACTACCGGATCAACGTGGCACGCAATGTGTCCTCCGCGCTGGTTGCCAGCAACCGAACCTTGCGCATGGGACTGTCGACCTTCAATCCGGTCACCAACAACAACTCCGGCAATGGTGGTTACATCGCTCGATCCATCAGTGACCTGTCGCCGGTCTCCGGCAGCGTGACTCAGGCCCAGGCCGACGCCAACTACAACGCGCTGATTTCGTCGATCAACGGCTTGAGTGCCGTGGCCAACACGCCGCTGGCGGAAACCTATTACGAAATCACCCGCTACATGCGCGGCATGGCGCCGTACTACAACAGCACGCCGACCACCTACACCAGTCCGATCCAGTACCGCTGCCAGAAAAACTACGGCGTGGTCATCACCGATGGTCTGCCGACCTTCGACCGCACGTTTCCCAGCAATGACCCGCTGGGCGGCAGTCGTCTGCCGAACTGGGACGGCGTCAACAATGACGGCGACAACCGCAATGGCGACGACGAAGGTGACACGCTGTATCTGGATGACATCGCCAAATTCGCCTTCGACATCGACATGCGTTCATCGGGGACTGACGCCGCCGGCAAGAGCTGGAACGCCGTGGATTTTCCCAAGCAGAACATGAACACCTACACCGTGGGTTTTACCGCCGACAACGACATGCTCCTGGATGCGGCCAGCTATGGGCAGGGCAAGTATTACCAGGCGACCGACGGCACTGGCCTCAACAGCGCACTGTCCTCGGCGTTGAGTGACATCACCTCCAAGGCTGGCTCCGGTGGCAGCGGCGTCACTAGCGGCACCACGCTGGCCAGTGGCACCAGTTATTTCCAGACCAGCTACGATCCCAGGGACTGGCGCGGGACGATCAAATCTTTCGGCTTCACCTCGGCCGGCGCGGTGAATACCTCCGCGGCCTTGTGGACCACCGACACCACCATCGTTCCGGGCGCAACCGCACCGACCTATCAATCGTGGAACACCGCCAGCAACGCCGCCGTTACCCTGGCGTACGGCAACTTTTCTGCGACCCAGCAGACCACGCTCGGTCAGGGCCTGCCCAGCGGCATCAGCGGCAGCGATCTGGTGGAATGGAGCAAGGGCACCAACAAAACCGGGCTGAAGGTGCGCAGCGTATTGCTCGGCGACATCATCAACTCGCCGCTGGTGCTGGCTTCACCCAGCGACAAAACCGCCTCCGACCTGTCGGGCGACAGCACCTACAGCACTTACCTGACCACCAAGGCGGCGAACATGAACCCCAGCCTGGTGGTGAATGCCAACGACGGTTTCGTCAACGTCATCAACGCCGCCAATGGCACCCGGCGCTATGCCTACATGCCGTCCAGCGTACTGCCGTCGCTGCGGCTGATTGCCGACCCGGCGTACGTCAACGGCGTCAGCCACAAGTTTCTGGTGGACGGGCAGGTCGGCGTGTATGACGCGCAACTCAACAGCGCCTGGAAAACCCTGGCGATTGGCGGCACCGGCGCTGGTGGCAAGACTTTCTATGCCTTGCAGCTATTCGACGCTGCGGCGGGCAATGTGCTCAATGCCCTGTGGGAAGTCAGTGCGCCCGCCACGGCAAACACCGCCAACGCTTTTAATGATCTGGGTTATGCCTACGCGCGGCCGGAAGTGGCACGCTTGGCCGATGGTCGCTGGGCAGCGTTCATTGCCAATGGTTACGGCAGCAACTCCGGGGTGGCGGCGTTGTATGTGCTGGATGTGCGTGACGGTTCGTTGATCAAGAAGATCGTGATCGACAGCAGCGAAACCACCAATGGTCTGTCGTCGGTGAAGCTCAAGGTCAATTCGTCAAACGTGGTGCAGGCAGCCTACGGCGGCGACTTGAAAGGGCGTCTGTGGAAATTCGACCTCAGCGCGACCTCGACCAACAGCTGGGGTCTGGCGTTTTCCGGCAAGCCGTTGTTCACCACGGCGGGCGGGCCGACCCAGCCGATCACGGCGCAGCCGCTGCTGGCGGACAACTCGCTGGGCGGCAAGCAGGTTTTTTTCGGCTCCGGCAAATTCAACGAGACCGCCGACAAGACCAACAAGGATTTGCAGGCGTTTTATTCGGTGTGGGATGCCGACGGTGGTGCCGGGCAACTGACGGTCAGCAGTTTGCAGGCGCAGGCGGTCACCGGGGTGTTTTCCGGCAGCACCGGGCAGTTCATCACCACCAGCCAGAACGACACGACATATCCTGGGGAGAAGGGCTGGTATCTGCCCTTGGTGTACAACAGCGTGCTGACCGGTGAGCGGGTGATCAATCAGGCCAGCCTGGTGCTCGGGCGCATCGTGTTTACCACGGCCAGTGTCGACACCACTGACCCGTGTGCCAGTTTCGGCAGCGGCAAACTGGTCGAACTCGATGCGTTCAGCGGTAAGATGCTCAACTACGCGGTGCTCGACACCAACGCCGACGGCGTGGTCGACAGCAACGACACGATTTCCAGTGGTGTGGTGTTCACTGGTGGCATTCCGACCCTGAACGCCATCATCAATGGCGCGACCCGCAAGATCGTCAACGATTCCAGTGGCACCGTCACCACACTGGTGGAAAAATCCGGCGGCGGTAGCCGTCGTATCATGTGGCGACAAATACAGTAAGTGAGAGTTTGAGGCATGCGCAGAGTCAACCGGGGCTTCACCCTGATCGAAATCATGATCGTGATTGCGATCATCGGGATCATCATCACCATCGCCGCACCGAGCTACACCGAATACCTGAAAAAGGGACGGCGCGCCGAGGTGGTCTCGCTGCTCTCGGAACAGGCGCAGATCCTCGAGCGTTTCTATACCAAAAACAACGTCTACACCGGCATTACCGGTCTGAGCGCGGGCAATGACTTTTACACGCTCACCCCGACGATCGCCGACCAGACCTTTCTGCTGACCGCCACCCGCAAGGCCGGCACTACCATGGCGACCGACAAGTGCGGGGACTTCACCCTGACCAACACCGGCGTCAGAAGCATGAATAACGCTACCACCGGGCTGACCACCAAGGATTGCTGGGGCCGCTGAGGTACTTTCTCAAGGGCGCCTTTTGCGCCCACTGTCTTTTTCACGGTTGGATCAAACATGACCAGGCAACAGCAAGTGGTGATTGTCGGTGGCGGGGTGATTGGCCTGCTGACCGCCTACAACCTCGCCTCCGAAGTGCGCAGCGTGGTGCTGCTGGATCGTTCGGACCTCGGCCAGGAATCGTCCTGGGCCGGTGGCGGCATCGTGTCTCCGCTGTACCCGTGGCGCTATAGCCCGGCCGTCACCGCGCTGGCGCACTGGTCGCAGGATTTTTATCCACAGCTGGGCGAACGCCTGTTTGCCGATACCGGCGTTGATCCCGAAGTGCACACCACCGGCCTGTACTGGCTGGATCTGGATGACGAAGCCGAGGCACTGGCTTGGGCCGCACGGGAGAACCGTCCGTTGCGGTCTGTGGATATCTCGGCAGCACACGATGCGGTACCGGTGCTGGGCGGTGGATTCTCGCGGGCGATCTACATGGCCGATGTCGCCAACGTCAGAAACCCGCGTCTGGTCAAGTCGCTGAAGGCGGCGTTGCAGGCGCTGCCGAACGTGACCCTTCACGAGCAATGCGAAGTCAGCGGGTTTGTGCGTCAGGGCGAGCGGGTGGTGGGCGTGCAGACTTCAACTGGCGTGATCGAGGGCGATCAGATCGTGCTGACGGCCGGCGCCTGGAGCGGCGATCTGCTCAAGACGCTGAACCTGTCGCTGCCGGTCGAGCCGGTCAAAGGCCAGATGATTCTGTACAAATGCGCGGCCGATTTCCTGCCGAGCATGGTTCTGGCCAAGGGACGCTATGCGATTCCGCGTCGTGACGGGCACATCCTGATTGGCAGTACGCTGGAGCACGAAGGCTACGACAAGACGCCGACCGATGTGGCGCTGGAAAGCCTCAAGGCGTCGGCGGTCGAGTTGATTCCCGCGTTGGCGGATGCCGAGGTGGTGGGGCATTGGGCCGGGTTGCGTCCTGGCTCGCCGGAAGGGATTCCGTACATCGGCCGGGTGCCGGGGTTCGCGGGTTTGTGGTTGAACTGCGGGCATTACCGTAACGGGTTGGTGCTGGCGCCGGCGTCGTGTCAGTTGTTTGCCGATGTGATGCTGGGGCGGACACCGATCATTGATCCGGCACCGTATGCGCCTGAAGGCCGCATTTAGTCAGATATTTTTCCAGGGCCTGGCAGACCGTTTTCACCAGCAAGCCCGCACCCACAGTTGATCGTGTCGGTCACAAATCCAATGTGGGCGCGGGCTTGCTCGCGAAGGCGGCCTCAATCCAGACCGAGTTTCTTCAACCTGTAACGCATCGACCGAAACGACAGGCTCAAGCGCTGCGCCGCTGCCGTGCGATTCCAGCGCGTCTCCTCCAGCGCCTGCAGGATCAACTTGCGTTCGACGTTCTCCAGATAATCTTCCAGGTTGTCGATTTGCGTCAGGTCGGCAATTGCGCCACCCGCTGCGCAGTTACCCTCGCTCAGGCGCAAGTCCTCAGCTTCGATCGTCCGGTTTTCACACAAGGTGTGCGCCCGTTCGAGGACGTTTTCCAGCTCGCGTACATTCCCTGGAAAGCGGTAGTTCTTCAGGGTTTCCAGCGCTTGCGGGTGCAGGCGCGCCGGCGGTTGGCCGGTGTCCTTGGCCAGGCGCTTGAGCATGTGCGCCGCCAGCACTTCAATGTCATCGCGTCGTTCGCGCAAGGACGGTACGCGCAATTCGATGACGTTAAGCCGGTAATACAGATCCTGACGAAAGCGTTCGGCAGCCAATTCGGCGTCCAGATCCTTGTGGGTGGCGCACAGAATACGCACATCGACCACGGTTTCCTGTTGGCCACCGACGCTGCGCACGGCTTTTTCCTGAATCGCCCGCAGCAGTTTCACTTGCATGGACAGCGGCAGGTCCGCCACTTCATCGAGAAACAATGTGCCGCCGTGAGCTGCCTGGAACAGTCCGGGCTTGTCCTCGACCGCACCGGTAAAACTGCCTTTGCGGTGACCGAAGAATTCACTCTCCATCAATTCCGAAGGAATGGCCCCGCAGTTCACCGGCACGAAGGGCTGGCTGGCGCGCGGGCCTTGTTCGTGGATCAGCCGCGCCACCAGTTCCTTGCCGCTGCCGGACTCGCCGCTGATGTACACCGGCGCCTGGCTGCGGGCGAGTTTGTCGATCTGTTTGCGCAGATTGCGCATGGGCGACGAGTCGCCGAGCAAGCGCCGGTCAATCGAGGTGCACACGCCACCGGCCACCGGCATGCGCAAGGCGGTGCCGACCAGTTCACGCAGGCGGGTGAGGTCCACCGGTTTGGTCAGAAAGTCAAAAGCCCCGGCCTTCAGCGCGTTGATTGCGGTTTCGAGGCTGCCATACGCGGTGATCATCGCCACCGGCAGCTGTGGATAACGTTGCTGAATGTGTTGTACCAGATCCAGGCCGGTGCCATCGGGCAGGCGCATGTCGGTCAGGCACAGGTCGAAGGGCTGGCGCTGCAGCAGGGCCTGGGCTTCGCCGAGATTACGCGCGCTGAAGGTGTCGAGTTTCATCCGTCCCAGGGTGATTTCCAGGAGTTCGCGGATATCCGGCTCGTCGTCGACGATGAGGATCTTTTGCCGTGGGCTCGTGTTCAACTTTGTTTCCGTCCGTGAGCAAAGGTGATGCGAAAGCAGCCGCCGTCTTGGCGTGACTGGAAGTCTAGGCGCGCTTGATTGCTTTCGCACAGCTCACGGGACAGATACAGCCCAAGGCCGGTGCCCTGGCTACTGGTGGTGAAGAACGGTTCGAACAGATGTGCCTGTTGATCGAGCGCGACGCCGGGGCCGTTGTCCCGTACTTCGAGCACCGCCAACTGGCTGTCGGGGTCGACGAACAGGGCCAGCCAGACCTCGGCCTGTTCGTGCAGCAGGGCGCTGTGGCGCCAGCCGTTGCGCAACAGATTGTCGAGAATTTGCGTGAGCTGGTTGGGGTCCATCAGGGTGGTGAAGTCCCCCGAATTGATCCGTAAGTGAATCTGCTGACGCTCAGTGGCCTGCTCGCGGCTTTCGGCAACGAAGTTTTCCAGCCACGGCTTGAGATCCAGGCGTTGCGGTGCACTCTGCTGGCGGCGGGACAGTTGCAGGACGTTTTCGATGACTCGGTTCATGCGCTGGGAGTGGTCTTGAATAATCTGCGTCAGACGGCGATCTGCACCATCGAGTTCCTCGGATTCCCCCAATAGCTGCGCGGCATGACTGATGGCGCCCAGCGGATTGCGGATTTCGTGGGAGATGCCGGCGGTCAGGCGGCCGAGGGCGGCCAGTTTTAGTTGCTGGGCCTGCTGGGCGATTTGCGCGAGGTCTTCGAGAAACACCAGGGTCTGTGGGTTCGGGCTCTGGTCCAGGGCGATGAAGCTGGCTTGCAGTTCGAGGCCGTTGCCGGGGATTTTCAGGCTTTGCGGGCGCAGGGTCGGGTTGTTCATCCACAATTGCAGGCGATCGACCAGTGCCGGCGAATAGTCGTCGATCAGATGCCCTTGAAGATGGGATTGCGCGAGCAGGATCTGCGCGCTGTGGTTGGCCAGTTGCACCCGGCGCGCTCCGTCGAGCACCAGAATGCCGGTGCGCATGCGTTGCAGGATCAGCGCATTGAGCGCTTCGAGACCGACCACTTCGCTGGCGCGGCGTTCGGCCAGGGTTTCACTGACCTCCAGACGCCTGATCAATCCTTGCACCAGCAGTGAGGCGGCGAAACACAGCGCACCGAGGGTGCCGGCCTGCAGGTATTCATTGGCGCTCAGGGGATGGCTGAAGCTGAGCAGGAAACTCAGGCCGACAATGCCGAGCGCGCCAATGGCGGCGATCAGCAGGCCGATACGCCGCCGCAGCAGGGTATTGCTGATCGCGATCGAAACGATCAGCAGATTGCCCAGGGCACTGACCACGCCGCCGGCCGCGTAGAACAAAGCGCACAACAACAGCACGTCGACCAGCGCCAGCGTGAACAGCTGAGTCGGGCGCCGGGTGTTTTCAAAGAACACCACCAACAGAATGTTGAGCACCAGATACAGCCAGCTGCCGCCGCGCAGCAGATCGTCGTTGGCCGAGGTCAGCAGGCGGTTGTCCATGTTGCTGGAGATCAACAGCACCAGGGTGATGCCGACGCTTAAACGGTAGAGATGGTAGAGGCGCAGCAGGCGCTGCGCCTGTTTGCTGTGGGCGCTGGCGGCCTCAGCGATCACTGGAGCCCGGGCCTTGCTCGAGGTGAGCCTGGCTGCAATACCACTGTTGTTGAAGGCTCAGCGCACGGTCGCGCGGCAGGTGAACGCCGCAATGGGCGCAGCGCACCATCGGTGCGGCGTCTTGTTCGCGAGGATCGCGACGGGATGGATTGGACGCGGCGGGTGCCTTGAACTTACGCCACAACCAGAACGCGGCGAAAATCACGGCAATCCAGAACAATAAACGAAGCATGATGAGCGGCTTTTCGACTGATGATCCGGCAGTTTAGCCAAGGACCCGAGACGCGCCCAGTCTATTCAAGCGCGCCCATGAAAAAGGGAGATCCGAAGATCTCCCTTTTTCTGTGCATCGGCTGTATTCAGTCGAACAGGCCGAACGTCATGTAGCTGAACCACGAACGGTCGGAACTGCTGGATTCCGGCGCTGGCTCTTCGATCACGTCGCCGTTTTCGTCTTTCGGCTTGAGCTCGTTCGGGATCGCGTCTTTCGCGTCCTGGAACTGCTTCTGCACGTCCTGGTTGGCGCGGGTTTCGCCCGGCGGCAGCGGTGGACGCGACTCGATCAGACCCAACGTCGCCTTGCTCAGGAACGAACGGTTGTCGGCTTCGGCAACCCGTGGCACGAACTGGCCGTCTTGCAGGCTCGGGTGGTTCGGGTAGTTGAGCTTCAGGGTTTCCAGGCTGGTGGTCGCCAGTTCGTCCAGGTGCAGACGCTGATAGGCCTCAGTCATCACTGCCAGGCCGTCGCCGACCGATGGGGTTTCCTGGAAGTTTTCCACCACGTAACGGCCACGGTTGGCAGCGGCTACATAAGCCTGACGGGTCAGGTAGTAGTCAGCCACGTGGATTTCGTAGGCAGCCAGCAGGTTGCGCAGGTAGATCATGCGCTGCTTGGCGTCCGGCGCGTAGCGGCTGTTCGGGTAACGGCTGGTCAACTGGGCGAACTCGTTGTACGAGTCGCGAGCAGCGCCCGGGTCACGCTTGGTCATGTCCAGCGGCAGGAAGCGCGCCAGCAGGCCGACGTCCTGGTCGAACGAGGTCAGGCCCTTGAGGTAGTAGGCGTAGTCCACGTTCGGGTGCTGGGGGTGCAAACGGATAAAACGCTCGGCGGCGGACTTGGCAGCTTCCGGCTCGGAGTTTTTATAGTTGGCATAGATCAGTTCAAGCTGTGCCTGGTCGGCGTAGCGACCGAACGGATAGCGCGACTCCAGAGCCTTCAGCTTGGCTGTGGCGCTGGTGTAGCTATTATTGTCCAGGTCGGTCTGAGCCTGCTGATACAGCTCGGCTTCGCTCAGGTTTTCGTCGACGACTTCCTTCGATGAGCAAGCAGCGGTCAATGCGAGGATGGCGATCAGCAGCAGGTGTTTCACTTGCATGGCGGCTTGCGTCCCTATGACGGCCGCTGTCTTGGGCGGGGCCGTCCTGTTATGATGAGCGCCCCGTTGAAAAGCCTCGGGGCAAAAGACGCCGTATTTAACCACAAGCGCGCAGCCGAAACCAAAGGCTGTGCCGACGCCCAGTCAGAGCATGTCCGATAAAATTGAACTTCGCGCAGAGGTGCCGTCCGAATTGGGCGGCCAACGCCTCGATCAAGTCGCCGCCCAACTCTTCGCTGAGCACTCACGCTCGCGCCTTTCCGCCTGGATCAAAGAAGGTCGCCTGACTGTGGACGGGGCGGTCATCCGCCCACGCGACATCGTGCATGGCGGTGCCATCCTTGAACTGACTGCCGAGCAGGAAGCCCAGGGCGAGTGGATCGCCCAGGACATCGAGCTCGACATCGTCTATGAAGACGACGACATTCTGGTGATCAACAAGCCTGCGGGCCTGGTGGTGCACCCGGCTGCCGGTCACGCTGATGGCACCTTGCTCAATGCCTTGCTGCACCACGTGCCGGACATCATCAATGTCCCGCGCGCCGGTATCGTGCATCGTCTGGACAAGGACACCACCGGTCTGATGGTGGTGGCCAAGACCATTCAGGCGCAGACAAAGCTGGTTGCACAATTGCAGAGCCGCAGCGTCAGCCGCATTTACGAGTGCATCGTGATCGGCGTGGTGACGGCGGGTGGCAAGATCAATGCACCGATCGGTCGCCACGGCCAGCAGCGTCAGCGCATGGCGGTGATGGAAGGCGGCAAGCCGGCCGTCAGCCACTATCGCGTGCTGGAGCGTTTCCGTTCCCACACCCACGTGCGGGTAAAACTGGAAACCGGCCGGACCCACCAGATCCGCGTACATATGTCGCACATCAACTTCCCGTTGGTCGGCGACCCGGCGTACGGCGGTCGTTTCCGCATCCCGCCGGCGGCGAACCCGACCATGGTCGAGTCGCTCAAGCACTTCCCGCGTCAGGCGCTGCATGCGCGCTTCCTAGAGCTCGATCATCCGACCACCGGTGAGCGCATGAGCTGGGAATCGCCGCTGCCGGAAGACTTCGTCTGGCTGCTGACCCTGCTCAAGCAGGATCGCGAGGCATTCGTCGGATGAACTGGCTGACGCCGGACTGGCCTGCGCCGGCCAGCGTCATGGCCTGCGTCACCACCCGTGAGGGCGGTGTCAGCGAGGCGCCGTTCGACAGCCTCAATCTGGGCGATCATGTCGATGATCGCCCAGAGGCTGTTGCCGAGAATCGTCGGCGTCTGACCGAGCGCTTCTCTATAAAGCCGGCCTGGTTGCAGCAAGTGCACGGAATTGTCGTGGCTCATGCTGATCCAGACGTGGTGGCAACGGCTGACGCCAGTTGGACGCAGACCCCCGGCATTGCCTGTACGGCGATGACCGCGGATTGCCTGCCGGCATTGTTCTGCAACCGTGCCGGCACTCGTGTCGCGGCGGCTCATGCCGGTTGGCGCGGGTTGGCGGCGGGCGTGCTCGAAGCCACTCTCGATCAACTCGACACCGCTCCGGCGGACGTGCTGGTCTGGCTCGGTCCGGCCATCGGCCCGAAAGCATTTGAAGTCGGCCCGGAAGTACGGGAAGTTTTCATCAATCAACTGCCCGAAGCGGCATCAGCCTTCGTACCGAGCCACAATGCTGGCAAGTTCATGGCCGACATCTACCTGCTGGCGCGGCTGCGTCTGGCTGAACGGGGTGTCACTGCCGTTTATGGCGGCGATTTCTGCACCGTGACCGATCCACGCTTCTTCTCCTACCGTCGTGCGTCGCGCACGGGGCGCTTCGCCTCCCTGATCTGGCTCACCCGCTAGACTTGTCTGATCTGTATCAACTCTCCGACGCTTGAATCTTCCAGAATCGACCGCATCTACAGTGCTATCTGGCAGGTTTCTTTATTCAGGATGGTTTTTAGGTCCGGCCTGCTCAAAAGGAAGGTGACCCCATGCGTATAGACCGTTTAACCAGCAAATTACAGTTGGCGTTGTCCGACGCCCAATCCCTGGCCGTAGGCCATGATCATCCGGCCATCGAGCCGGCGCACTTGATGCAGGCCATGCTTGAACAGCAGGGCGGTTCGATCAAGCCGCTGCTGATGCAAGTGGGCTTCGACGTCAACAGCCTGCGCAAAGAGCTGACCAAAGAGCTCGACCAATTACCGAAAATCCAGAACCCGACCGGCGACGTCAACATGTCGCAGGATCTGGCGCGCCTGCTCAATCAGGCTGATCGCCTGGCTCAGCAGAAGGGCGACCAGTTCATTTCCAGTGAGCTGGTGCTGCTCGCGGCGATGGACGAGAACAGCAAGCTCGGCAAGCTGCTGCTCGGCCAGGGCGTGAGCAAGAAAGCCCTGGAAAACGCGATCAACAACCTGCGTGGTGGTGAAGCGGTCAATGACGCGAACCACGAAGAGTCGCGCCAGGCGCTGGACAAGTACACCGTCGACCTGACCAAACGCGCCGAAGAGGGCAAGCTCGACCCGGTGATCGGCCGTGACGACGAAATCCGTCGCACCATTCAGGTTCTGCAACGCCGGACCAAGAACAACCCGGTGTTGATCGGCGAGCCTGGCGTAGGTAAAACCGCGATTGCCGAGGGTCTGGCCCAGCGCATCATCAACGGCGAAGTGCCGGACGGCCTCAAGGGCAAGCGTCTGTTGTCGCTGGACATGGGCGCGCTGATTGCCGGCGCCAAGTATCGCGGGGAGTTCGAAGAACGCCTGAAATCGCTGCTCAACGAGCTGTCGAAACAGGAAGGGCAGATCATTCTGTTTATCGACGAACTGCACACCATGGTCGGCGCCGGCAAAGGCGAAGGCTCGATGGATGCCGGCAATATGCTCAAACCTGCGCTGGCGCGCGGTGAGCTGCACTGCGTCGGTGCGACCACGCTCAACGAGTACCGCCAATATATAGAGAAGGATGCGGCCCTCGAGCGGCGCTTCCAGAAAGTGCTGGTGGACGAGCCGAGTGAAGAAGACACCATCGCGATCCTGCGTGGCCTCAAAGAGCGTTATGAGGTTCACCACAAGGTCGCGATCACCGACGGCGCGATCATCGCGGCGGCCAAGCTCAGCCATCGCTACATCACTGACCGGCAGCTGCCGGACAAGGCCATCGACCTGATCGACGAAGCGGCCAGCCGTATCCGTATGGAAATCGACTCCAAGCCGGAAGTGCTCGATCGTCTTGAGCGGCGTCTGATTCAGTTGAAGGTCGAATCCCAGGCACTGAAGAAAGAAAGCGATGAAGCGGCCATGAAGCGCCTGGAAAAACTTCAGGAAGAAATTGTCCGCCTCGAGCGTGAGTACTCGGACCTGGAAGAAATCTGGAACTCGGAAAAAGCCGAGGTGCAGGGTTCTGCGCAGATTCAGCAGAAGATCGAACAGTCCCGTCAGGAACTGGAAGCCGCGCGTCGCAAAGGCGATCTCAATCGCATGGCCGAGCTGCAATACGGGGTGATCCCGGACCTGGAGCGCAGTCTGCAAATGGTCGACCAGCACGGCAAGAGCGAAAACCAGTTGCTGCGCAGCAAGGTGACCGAAGAGGAAATCGCCGAAGTCGTTTCGAAGTGGACCGGTATTCCGGTATCGAAAATGCTCGAAGGCGAGCGCGACAAACTGATGAAGATGGAAAGCCTGTTGCACCAACGTGTGATCGGTCAGGACGAAGCCGTGGTGGCGGTGGCCAACGCAGTGCGGCGTTCCCGTGCCGGGTTGTCCGACCCGAATCGTCCGAGCGGCTCGTTCATGTTCCTCGGCCCGACCGGTGTCGGTAAAACCGAGCTGTGCAAGGCGCTGGCCGAATTCCTCTTTGATACTGAAGAGGCGATGGTGCGGATCGACATGTCCGAGTTCATGGAGAAACATTCCGTGGCTCGCCTGATCGGTGCACCACCGGGATACGTTGGTTACGAAGAGGGCGGTTACCTGACCGAAGCGGTACGGCGCAAGCCTTACTCGGTGATCCTGCTGGACGAGGTCGAGAAGGCGCACCCGGATGTGTTCAACATCTTGCTGCAAGTGCTCGAGGATGGTCGCCTGACCGACAGCCATGGCCGCACGGTGGACTTCCGTAATACGGTGATCGTCATGACCTCGAACCTGGGCTCTGTGCAGATTCAGGAGCTGGTCGGTGATCGCGAGGCGCAGCGTGCTGCGGTGATGGATGCGCTGACGTCGCACTTCCGTCCGGAGTTCATCAACCGGGTCGACGAAGTGGTGATCTTCGAGCCTCTGGCGCGGGATCAGATCGCAGGCATTACCGAGATCCAGCTGGGCCGTCTGCGCAGTCGTCTGGCCGAGCGCGAGCTGAAGCTGGAACTGAGTCCGGAAGCAATGGACAAGCTGATTGCCGTCGGTTACGACCCGGTTTACGGCGCACGTCCTTTGAAACGGGCGATCCAGCGCTGGATCGAAAACCCGCTGGCGCAATTGATCCTCTCGGGGCACTTCATGCCTGGCGAAACCGCGACCGGCACCGTCGAGAACGACGAAATCGTTTTCAACTGAGCCAAAGCGCCAAGGAAAAAAGGAGGGCCCCACATTGTGGGGCCTTTTTTTTCGTTAGGCTGTTGAACTCAAAGGAAAAGGCTTGTAAAGTGCGCCCCGCAGTCAGTCACCGGCAGCGTTTCAATCCTCTGGGTTGAAAACTGAAATAAGTTGCAAATCATTAACTTGAAAGCAATTTAGGGGGTTGACAGAGGTGTTCTAGGTTGTAGAATAGCGCGCCTCAGACACACGAACGCAGCGATGCGAAAACGGTGTCGAGAAGCTTCAGGTTTCACAGTTGTAAATTGAAATATGTAGTTCCGTGATAGCTCAGTCGGTAGAGCAAATGACTGTTAATCATTGGGTCCCAGGTTCGAGTCCTGGTCACGGAGCCAATTTCAAACCGGGGTATAGCGCAGTCCGGTAGCGCGCCTGCTTTGGGAGCAGGATGTCAGGAGTTCGAATCCCCTTACCCCGACCATTTTTGGGTCGTTAGCTCAGTTGGTAGAGCAGTTGGCTTTTAACCAATTGGTCGTAGGTTCGAATCCCACACGACCCACCATTTTTGAAACCAGGTAACACTGGGATCGAATCTTAAGATCAGAGGCCAAAAGCGCTGATCGAAGAAGGCGATCTTTGAAAGGTCGCCTTTTTTTTACCGGGGTATAGCGCAGTCCGGTAGCGCGCCTGCTTTGGGAGCAGGATGTCAGGAGTTCGAATCCCCTTACCCCGACCATATTAAAAATCCTCGTATCGAAAGATACGGGGATTTTTTTTGTCCCTCGAAAAGGCAATTCCCTTCAAGTCATCGTACAACTGGCCGATAGCCCGCTAACACGAGGGGACTGCCATGGCTTTCGCCCCTTGAATCTGGCCAATACAAGAATAAGGGCGTTCGTCATGTTGCTTCGTCAGTTGAATATTGCTCCCCGGGCTGCCTTGGGATTCGCCCTGATCGCGGTGTTGGTGGCATTGCTTGGCGTATTTGCGCTGGGGCAGATGTCGAGCATTCGCGACAGTGAGGTCGCGGTAGAAAATCAGTGGCTGCCGAGTATTCGTGGCGGCGACGAGATTCGCGAGATCATGCTGCGCATCCGCACCATCTCATTGCGCATGGCGTTGGATCAGGACGCGAACAATATCGCCACCTACCGTAGCCAGATGGACACCCGCGACAAGGAGCTGAGCGAGAAAATCGCCGCCTACGACAAACTGGTCGACACCCCGGAAGGCCAGCAGCTGTATGACCAATTCAAAAAGACCTTCGCCGCGTATCGCAGCGGTATCGCTCAATCCTTTGCCCTCGCCGAGCAAGGCAAGCGTGATGAGTTGACCAAATTGTTGCTGGTCGACATGAAAACCGTCGTCGATGGCTCCGGCAAACAACTCAACGACCTGGCGGACCTGTTCGCCAAACAGGTCGCCGCCGAAAGCCAGAAATCCGCTGCGCACTACGAAAACTCGCGCACGATTGTCAGTTTATTTATCGCGTTGGCCGCGCTGGCCACGGTGGCACTGGCGATGATGCTCACTCGCAGTATCGTCCGCCCGCTGAGCAGTGCCGTGAGCGCAGCAGAAAGTGTCGCGCAGGGGGATCTGACCCGACCGATCGAAACCCAGGGCAACGATGAAGTCAGTCGCTTGCTCAAGGCACTGGCGACCATGCAGCAAAACCTGCGGGAGACGCTGCAAGGCATCAGCGGCTCGGCCACGCAACTGGCGACCGCTGCCGATGAACTCAATGCAGTGACACTCGACAGTACGCAGGGGCTGCAACAACAGAACAACGAGATCGAACAGGCCGCGACGGCTGTTAATCAGATGACGGCCGCAGTGGAAGAGGTCGCACGCAATGCGGTGTCGACGTCTGACGCCACCCGTCAATCCAGCGAGTCGGCGCATCTGGGGCAGGTGCGCGTCAGTGAGACCGCCACGGCCATCAACGCCCTGGCCAGCGATGTGCAACAGACTGGCGAACTGGTGCAATCACTGGCCAATCAATCGCAGGATATCGGCAAAGTGCTGGACGTGATTCGGGCGATTGCCGAGCAGACCAACCTGCTGGCGCTCAACGCGGCGATTGAAGCGGCACGGGCCGGTGAGAGTGGGCGCGGCTTTGCTGTGGTCGCTGATGAAGTGCGGGCGCTGGCCTATCGCACGCAGCAATCGACGCAGGAGATCGAGCAAATGGTTCAGGGCATGCGCAGCGGTTCGAGCCTGGCGCTGGATTCGATGCAGGCCAGTACCGCGCGGGCGACGACCACGCTGGCGCTGGCTGAGCGTGCCGGTGAGGCGCTGCAAACCATTACCGCGTCGGTGCACGAGATCCATGAGCGCAATCTGGTCATTGCCAGCGCTGCCGAAGAACAAGCGCAAGTCGCGCGGGAAGTGGACCGCAACCTGGTGAATATTCGGGATTTGTCGGTACGTTCTGCCGCAGGCGCCGACCAGACCAGTGCTTCCAGCCATGAATTGTCGCAACTGGCCAACGCCTTGCAGGGCATGGTGCGGCGTTTCCAGCTGTAAACAACCACACATAAAAAAGCCGCGTTTCTCGCAGGAGAAGCGCGGCTTTTTTCTGCCGATCAGGCGCCGTCTTGGTCTTTCAGGTGTTCGAACAGACCTTTCGGCATTTTCTTGCCGTTGGCTTCAAAGTTGGCCTTCACGTTGTTATAGGCCTCTTGCTCGTCGATAAAGCCGTCGTGGTTGGCGTCGATCTTGTCGAAGTCGGACTTCGGCGCGACTTTCAGAAATTCGGCGCGCGAGACCTTGCCGTCACCATCGCTGTCAGTCTTGGCCATGGACGCATCGCCACATTTGCCTTCACCGCATTTGCCTTCTGGCGCTTTCACCGAGGTTTCCGCCGAGGCAACCATGTAGCCCTTTGCCAATGGCTGGGCGGCAAATACCGAGCCGGACAGCATCAAGCCGCCAGCCAGGGCTGCGCCGATCAGGCCAATGGATTGTTTACCGAGGGTCGAAGTACGGGACATTTACACTCTCCTGGTTGCACAACGCAACCACACGTTAAGGACAAAAGCCTGAGCGGGTGCGCTCGGGTGTGGCCATTAAGCGGTGGCGGTGTATCGCGTCTGTGTCGCGCAGCGGAAGAGTTTGTAAGCGAAGGTGGGGAAAGCGAGGGGGGGATACAGTACGAAACAGATCTTTCGATCAACACAAAACATTGTGGGGGCGAGCCGGCTCCGGGCGGCGATCCGACGAAGAGGTTGTATCAGTCGACATTTTTGTCGTTTGACACACCGCATTCGTCGGATCGCCGCCCGGAGCAGGCTCGCTCCCACAGGTTTTTTAGTGCAGTTTCAGACGTGGCTCGGTGCCACGGCCAATCTTGCTGCCCAGCATCAGCATTGCCGTGCGGAACGGCCCGTACAGCGCCATCTGGTGCATGCGATACAGCGACACGTAAAACATCCGCGCGAGCCAGCCTTCGAGCATCACGCTACCGGTCAGGTTGCCCATCAAGTTACCCACGGCCGAGAAGCGCGAGAGCGAAATCAGCGAGCCGTAGTCGGTGTACTTGTACTCCGGCAAGGTTTTGCCTTCGATGCGCAGTTTCAGCGACTTGGCCAGCAGCGATGCCTGTTGGTGCGCGGCTTGCGCCCGTGGCGGTACGTTGCGGTCCGAACCCGGTTGTGGGCAGGCGGCGCAGTCACCGAAGGCGAAGATATTTTCGTCGCGGGTGGTCTGCAGGGTTGGCAGCACTTGCAGCTGGTTGATGCGATTGGTTTCCAGGCCGTCGATGTCCTTGAGGAAGCCCGGTGCACGAATGCCTGCTGCCCAGACTTTCAGACTGGCCTTGATCTCATTGCCATCGGCGGTGATCAGGCTGTCGGCGGTCACTTCACTGACCGAAGCGTTGGTCATCACGTTGACCCCGAGTTTTTCCAGCGTCTTGTGCACCGGCCCGCTGATACGCTCCGGCAGGGCAGGCAACACCCGTGGGCCGGCTTCGATCAGGGTGATGTGCATGTTTTCCGGTTTGATCCGGTCCAGGCCATACGCCGCCAGTTCATGGGCGGCGTTGTGCAGTTCGGCCGCCAGTTCGACGCCGGTGGCACCCGCGCCGACAATTGCCACGCTGATCTGCTCGATCACATCGGTTTGCCCGGCATGGGCGCGCAGGTAGTGGTTGAGCAGTTGCTGGTGGAAGCGCTCGGCCTGTTTGCGGGTGTCGAGGAACAGGCAATGCTGCGCCGCGCCCTGGGTGCCGAAGTCGTTGGTGGTGCTGCCGACGCTGATCACCAGCGAGTCGTATGCCACTTCACGGGCCGGGACCAGCTCTACGCCATTTTCGTCGTAGGTCGCTGCCAGCTGGATTTTCTTCTGCGCGCGATCGAGCCCGCTCATGCGCCCCAGCTGGAACTCGAAGTGGTTCCATTTTGCCTGAGCGACATAGTTGAGTTCGTCTTCGGAGGAGTTCAGCGATCCGGCGGCCACTTCGTGCAGCAGCGGTTTCCAGATGTGTGTCAGGTTCGCGTCGACCAGCATCACACTGGCCGTGCCGCGCTTGCCCAGAGTCTTACCCAGACGGGTAGCCAACTCCAGACCGCCGGCGCCGCCGCCGACAATAACAATACGATGGGACATAGGGATAACTCGCAAGGTTTTTAAAGGAAATCGGTGCGGTTACCCAAGCGAGCGCGAGGCAGCTCATAGCGTCAGGTAACTGATAAATCGGCTCAACAGGCCCAGACCAATGGTCACTGCCAGCACCAGCACCAGGAGCATCCACGGCCGGAAAGGCCGGCGCTCGACTCGGTGTTGGGACAGTTGCAGGTACTCTTCGACATGTTTCTGGTCTTCGGGGTTCAGGCGGCTGGTCATATTTGCCTCGTCAGGTAGACGTTGCTGAATGGGCAGAAGCTACAGCGGTTTTTATCCAGGGTTGAACGCAGCATAGCCGCTGTCCGGAACCGGCTCGACGCTCACCCGGTCTTCGAGGCGAATGATCCCGCTTTGTAGCACCCGCGCGGTAATTCCGCCATGCCCGCGCACCGCTTGAAAGGTGCCCGGACCGAGGTTGTTCTGCAGACGTGCGCACGGCTGGCACCAGCCCGTGGTTTCGAATATGGCCTGACCAATGCGAAAGCGCCGCCCTTTCAGGCTAAACAAATTGATTCCGCTGATGACGAGATTGCGCCGCAGATCTTCAGGCTTTACTGGATGATCGTCAGGGCGCCCCATCAACGCGCTGATCACCGCCAGATGTTCCCACTGAATAAGCGTCACCTGTCGCGCGTTGCGCACACCGGGGCGCGCGTGATCGCCAGTCAATCCGGCTTCCAGCCGCGCCTCCACGGCATCGAGTTCGATCATCGGCCCGCGCGACTCGGGGCGCACACCAATCCAGCGGACGCACCCGGTCTGCGGTACATCGGCGATCAGTTGCTGAAGTGGCGTCACAGGCTGATTCCCACATCAAAGACAATGCTGCGACCGAGGTTGCTGCGCAGAAAGTCCGGCGCATCCGGGTGGGCGAACAACACACGGGCGAAGGTCGGGCCGACCAGGGACAGCGAGCGCCAGCCCTGACGCAGATACTCGGTAGGCGGTGGAAAATGGCTGTTCAGATCCAGTACTTCACGTTTGAGGCTGGCGAAGGCGATGATGTCCAGTTCGCCCAGATCCATGCCGCGTTCCTTGTAGTTGTGTGCTTTCTTGCGCAAGGTCGGTGCCAGTCGCAGCAGGAACTCGTTGGCCGGGATGCGTTTCGGCTTGGCTTCGCGGCGCACCAGCTGGCTCAGGGAAAAAGCGCTGCGTCGTCGCTGCAATTCATCGCGCCATTCGTCGTTGAGCCGGCGCCCCTCGTCGAGCACGAAGAACACCTCGAAATTGGCATCACGAAACAGCACGTCCGGCGGCTCGCCAGCCGGAGCGAATTCGTCGGCGCGATAAGGAATGTTCAAGCCTTGCAGCAGGCGCTGGCAGACCCAACGCTCACGCTCCCATTTGCGGGCATTGGACAGAAAGGCGTTGGCCTGCTCGGCCGCGATGGTCAGCAGGCGTAAATAATCTGAGTCATCCATACGCCAAGCTTAGCGTTCAAATGCGACAAGCTGAAAGCGTTACGCGGCAAAGTGCATCAGTGGGCAGTGGAGAAGGGCGGTGTAGACTCATGGGAATTGATTATTTACGCCAAACCGTGAGGACTCATCGTGAAATTTCGCTGGCTGCTGCTGTTTGCTCTTTTTCCGCTGTTTGCCCATGCACTCGAAACCGGCGAGCGTCTTGCTCCCTGGACGTTACTCGATCAGTACGAGCAACCCTTCACCCTCGACAACAGCACCACCACGCTGCTGGTGGCGCGGGATATGGACGGCGCCAAGCTGATCAAGGAGGCGTTGAAGGATCAGCCCAAGGGCTATCTGGAGGCCCGTCACGCGGTGTTCGTTGCCGATATCCAGCGCATGCCGGCGCTGATTGCCAGAATGTTTGCCGTACCGGCCATGCGTGACTACCACTATCGGGTCATGCTTGATCGAGAAGGCCGGGTTGCGTCGCGCTATCCCGGCGCGGAAGGCCAGGTGTTGTGGTTGCAACTCAAGGACGGTCGATTGCTCGCGCAACGTGAGTACGCCAACGCGAGCGACCTGCGCGAGGCACTGGAGAAGGCGCGCCCATGATCGGCGTCGAGGTGCTGGCGACTGAGAGTCTGCTGCTGGGCTGGCTGATTTATCTGCCGGTGCTGCTTTGGGCGATCGTGCGGGCGCCGTGGGTCGAGTTGTTCAGCGACAGTCGGCGTCAGCATCTGCTGTTCGGCACCGTGTTTGCGTTGTTTCTGTTGTGGTTGATGCGCAGGGATTTCGACACGGGCGTGTCGTATCACTTCCTTGGCATGACGGCGGTCACGCTGCTGCTGGATTGGCCGGTGGCGATCGTCGGCGGGCTGGTGGCGCAAATCGGCCTGGTACTGCTCGGGCGTCAGGATCTCGCGGCGATGGGGGTCAATGGCGCCTTGTTCATTTTGCTGCCGGTGCTGGTTACCGAGTGCGTGGCGATCCTCGTCGAGCGTGCGCAGCCGCGCAATCCGTTCGTGTACATCTTCTGTTCCGGTTTTTTTGCCGCCGCGCTGTCAGCCCTGTTGTGCCTGATCCTGAGCCTGACGCTGCTGTGGTACGACGGCCTTTTCGCCATGCCGGAATGGCTTGAAGACTTCATCGGTTACCTGTGGCTGATCATTTTCCCAGAGGCGTTTATCAACGGCATGATCGTCAGCGCACTGGTGGTATTCAGCCCGGAATGGCTGGAGACCTTCAACCGCACGCGCTACCTTTCGGCGCCCTGGAAGGACGACGATCCGAAGTCTTGATCCACATCAAACCCGCTACGTGCGGGAAATTTCATGCTCGCGCAAATCCCTTCAGGAGCAGCAGCATGAGTGTTTACGAGTGGGCGAGGCAGGAAACCCGGCAGAGTCTGGAAGTGGCGCAGGAAGTGGGTTTTGACCCTGGGTTGAGCCTGCGCGCCTTGCTCAGTGCGGTGGTGCAACAGAGCAAGGCCGTGCGCAACGCCGAAGACCTGGCCGACGAGTTGCGCTTTCTTGCGGAAAACCTCGACGACGATCAGGACTACGGCTTTATGCGCCCCTGATCGAATCAGTGACGCGGGTCGAAATCACCGGAAAACAGTTCGTCCTCGGCATCCGGTGCGACCGGAATCTTGTGTTCTTCCGACGCCCAGGCGCCGAGGTCGATCAGCTTGCAGCGATCGGAGCAGAACGGGCGAAACTTGTTCTCAGGGGTGAATTCCACGGGGGCGCCGCAGGTCGGGCAGTCAACGGTGGGGATCTGGCTCATGCTTGGCCTCCGGATAAAGTCAGGTAAAAGTGATGCAGGCGCTCGACCTCGCTGTGCAGCCAGGCGAGGTCGCGGTCGTTGACCACCACATCGTCGGCGCGGCTCACACGGTCTTCGCGGCTCGACTGAGCCTTGAGGATCGCCTGAATCTGCTGCTCGCTGGTCTGGTCACGCTGCAAGGTGCGTTCGATCTGCAATTGTTGCGGGGCGTCGATCACCAGGATGCGCTGCGTCATCGCGTATTGCCCGGATTCGATCAACAGCGGCGAAACCAGAATCGCGTAAGGCGATTTTGCCAGTGCCAGATGATGCGCGATTTCCTCGGCGATCAACGGATGCAGCAGGGCTTCGAGCCAGCGACGTTGCTCCGGCACTTCGAAGATGAGTTTGCGCAGGGCGGCGCGGTCCAGCGTGCCATCGGCCTGCAACACGCCGGGGCCGAAGTGTTCGGCAATCTTTGCCAGCGCTGGACGCCCCGGCTCAACTACCCAGCGTGCCGCGTGATCGGCGTCCACCACGTGGACACCCAGATCAATGAAGTGCTGGGCGGCAGCGCTTTTACCGCTGCCGATGCCACCGGTGAGGCCGAGAATCCAGGGTTTTTCCACAGGGGTATTCATTTCAAACCGACAAACTGCCAATAGAAGCCGGTTATTTGACCACCCCAGAGCAAGGCAATCCAGCCGGCAATGGCCAGATAGGGTCCGAAGGGGATCGGCGTCGAGGTTTTCTCGTCGCGCAACCGCAGCAGAATCACCCCGACAATCGCGCCGACCAGCGATGACAACAGGATCGTCAGCGGCAGAATCTGCCAGCCGCCCCACGCCCCGAGCAGCGCCAGCAGCTTGAAGTCTCCGTGACCGATGCCGTCCTTGCCGGTCAGCAACTTGAACAGCCAGAACACCGACCACAGCGCCAGATAACCGGTCACTGCCCCCCACAGCGCGTCGTGCAGCGGCACGAACAGGCTGAAACTGTTGACGATCAACCCCAGCCACATCAGCGGCAGCACCAGTACGTCGGGCAGCAGTTGATGTTCGGTGTCGATCAGGCTCATCGCCAGCAAGCCCCAGGTGAGGACGATCAACAGAGCGGCGGGCCAGCCGAAGCCCAGGTGCCAGGCAATGAACGCTGACAACAGACCGCACGCCAGTTCCGTCAGCGGGTACCGTTTGCTGATGGACCCGCCGCACGCCGAGCAGCGCCCGCGCAGGCACAGATAGCTGACCAGCGGAATGTTTTCCCAGGCGCGGATCCGGTGCGCGCAATGCGGGCATTCAGAGTGCGGCAGCATCAGATTGTAAGTCGGCAGCGGCGATTCGCCGGGCAGACCGAGAACGTCCTGCGCCTGCTGGCGCCAATCGCGTTCGAGCATTTTCGGCAGACGCCAGACCAGCACATTGAGAAAACTGCCCACCACCAGACCCAATAGCAGGGCGGTGCACACAAAGGCCAGCGGATACAGACTGAAGAGTTCGTCGATAGGCATGTCAGATCGCTGAGCCGAGTTGGAAGATCGGCAGGTACATGGCCACCACCAGACCACCGACGATCACGCCGAGGACCACCATGATGAACGGCTCCATGAGGCTGGTGAGGTTGTCGACCATGTTATCCACTTCGTCCTCATAAAAACCTGCGACCTTGTCGAGCATCTCGTCGAGCGCACCGGACTCTTCACCGATGGCGGTCATTTGCACGGCCATGTTCGGAAAGACCCCAGTGGTGCGCATCGAGAAATTCAGTTGCATGCCGGTGGACACGTCCTGGCGAATGCGCAGCACTGCGCGTTTGAACACCACGTTGCCGGTGGCCCCGGCCACCGAATCGAGTGCTTCCACCAGCGGCACACCGGCGGCAAACGTGGTCGACAGGGTACGGGCGAAACGAGCGACAGCGGACTTGTACATCAACGTGCCCACCAACGGCAGTTTCAACAGCCAGGTGTCGCGACGGTCGCGCAACGCCTGGGACGTTTTCAAGGCATGGCGGGTACCGAAAAACGCTGCCACCAATGCCCCGAGAGTCGCCCACCACCATTGCTGCATGAACTCCGAAAGGCTGATCACCATCAGCGTGAAGGCCGGCAGTTCGGCACCGAACCCGGAGAACACCGACTGGAATTGCGGCACCACTTTCACCAGCAGGATCCCGGTCACGACGGCCGCTACCAGTACCACGGCGGTCGGATAGGTCATGGCCTTCTTGATCTTGGCCTTGAGGCTTTCGCTTTTTTCCTTATAGGTGGCGACGCGATCGAGCAACGTATCGAGGGCGCCGGACTGCTCGCCGGCATCCACCAGGTTGCAATACAACTCGTCGAAATATTTCGGCTTCTTGCGCAGGGACGTGGCGAAGCTGTTGCCGGCCGCGACCTCCTGTTTGACCTCATCCACCAGTTTGCGCATGGCCGGGTTTTCGAAGCCTTCGCCAATGATGTCGAACGACTGCAGCAGCGGCACGCCGGCCTTCATCATCGTTGCCATCTGCCGGGTGAACAGGGCGATGTCCTGAGCCTTGATGCGTTTGCCGAAGCTCAACAGCGAGGCGGATTTCTTGCGTACCTTGCCGGGGTTGATGCCTTGCTTGCGCAATTGCGCCTTGATCAGTGCCGGGTTTTGCCCGCTCAGTTCACCGGTGACCTTGGTGCCTTTACGGTCCGTGCCTTCCCAGGCGTAGACGCTGATTTTTGCTGCCTTGACCGCCATGTTCAGTCCTTGGTGACCCGGTTGATTTCTTCAAGGCTGGTGATGCCTTGCATGGCCTTGCGCAGGCCCGACGTGCGCAGGTTGTCGAAGCCGTCGCGGCGCATCTGGGTGTCGATTTCCAGCGAATTGCCTTCGGCCATGATCAGCCGTTGCAGCTCGGCGGTGTTTTTCACCACTTCATAAATCCCCACGCGTCCCTTGTAACCGCCGTTGCAGTGATCGCAACCGACCGGCTCATAGATCGTGAAACTGCCGATCTGTTCCGGTGGGAACCCTTCCTTGATCAGGGTTTCGCGGGGGATCTCGATCGGCTTCTTGCAATGACTGCACAATTTGCGCGCCAGGCGCTGGGCAATGATCAGGCTGACCGAGGTGGCGATGTTGAAACCGGGAATGCCCATGTTGTGCAGGCGCGTCAGGGTTTCTGCAGCGCTGTTGGTGTGCAGGGTCGAGAGCACCAGGTGACCGGTCTGCGCTGCCTTGATGGCGATCTCGGCGGTTTCCAGATCGCGGATCTCACCGACCATGATCACGTCCGGGTCCTGACGCAGAAACGAGCGCAGGGCCTGGGCAAAATCCAGGCCTTGTCTGGGATTGACGTTGACCTGGTTGATACCTTCCATGTTGATCTCCACCGGGTCTTCAGCGGTGGAAATATTGATGTCGACGGTATTGAGAATATTCAGACCGGTGTACAGCGACACGGTTTTCCCTGACCCGGTCGGGCCTGTTACCAGGATCATGCCCTGTGGTTGCTTGAGCGCCGCCATGTACAGGTCTTTCTGCGCTGGCTCGTAACCCAGAGCATCTATGCCGATCTGCGCGCTGGACGGATCGAGGATCCGGATCACCACTTTTTCGCCCCACAGGGTCGGCAGGGTGTTGACCCGGAAATCAATCGACTTGCTCTTCGACAGGCGCATCTTGATCCGCCCGTCCTGAGGTTTGCGCCGCTCCGAGATGTCGAGACTGGCCATGACTTTCAGGCGTGCGGCGATGCGCCCGGCCAGTTGAATCGGTGGCTTGGCCACCTCGCGCAGAATGCCGTCGGTGCGCACCCGCACCCGGTAGTTCTTTTCGTAGGGCTCGAAGTGCAGGTCGGAAGAGCCGCTCTTGATCGCATCGAGCAGCATCTTGTGAACGAAGCGCACCACTGGCGCATCGTCGGCGTCGAGCCCGCCGATGGCGTCCTGCTTGCTGTCGTCGATGGACTCGACATCGAGGCCGTCGAGATCGACATCGGCCATGTCTTCCAGGCCACTGGCATGGGTATCGAAGAATTTTTCGATGGCATCGGTGAGCTTGTCGTCCTCGACCAGAATCGCTTCGGTGCTCAACCCGGTGCTGAACTGGATATCGTTGATCGCTTGATGATTGCTCGGGTCGGAAATGCCCACGAACAGTTTGTTGCCACGCCGCCACAGCGGCAGGGCGTGGTGCTGGCGTACCAGTTTTTCGCTGACCAGCCCTTTGGGCTGGGTTTCCTTGTCGAGGCAATTGAGGTCGAGGAACGCCATGCCGAAATGCTCGGAAGCGATCTCGGCCACCTGTGAGCTTTTCACCAGTTTGTTCTGTACCAGATAACTGACCAGCGACAGGCGATTGCGCTGGGCCTGTTGCCAGGCTTGCTGGGCGCTTGTCTCCGTCAACAGTTGCGCCTGCACCAGTTGCTTGGCCAGACCGCTCAGAGCGATGTCATTCATGGGGATCCCGCACGCTTGCCGTTCATGACTTATAGCCTAGTCAAGTGACAGCGCCAAACACGGCCGGCGCAGGTGACAAAAAGTGTCAGATAGTGCGGTTGCAGGCTGTAGGAAATGGCGTTGCAGGCGCTTCGCGTCGAATGAGCGGGGCTTTGCAGGCATTGGCATGGCCTATGCTCCGTCCCTTGCAGATCATGAGAATTCGACTCATGCATGGAGCGTGTCTATGAAAAAACAACAAGGTTTCACTCTGATCGAGTTGCTGATCGTGGTAGCGATCATCGGGATTCTGGCGACCATCGCCTTGCCGCAGTACACCAAGTATCAGGCGCGGTCGAAGGTGACGGCGGGGCTGGCGGAAATCAGTGCGTTGAAGGTGCCTTTCGAGGACACCATCAATCAGGGGACTGACCCTACACTGACACTCGTTGCGGGTGCCGCGACCGTTACGACCTCCAATTGCGCCGTCACTGCGTCGGGCACCGCGTCCACTGGTGCGGGGACAATCGTCTGCACGATCAAAAACGCGCCAGGCCCTGTGCTGGATAAAACCATCACACTCACTCGCTCCTCCGGCACCGGTGCGGGCGTATGGTCTTGCGGTACGACCGTTGCACCGGACTATTCGCCAAAAGGCTGTACTGCCAGCGGTACCTGAGTTGTCGATGGACTGCCAAATGCCCCGCAAAGCGGGGCATTTTTCTTGGTGCAGCACTTCTCAAAAGTTTCAATAATTTCAGCGTCTTAGGAACTTTTCAGAAAACCGCAACTTGCATGCGATTTATCGGTGAGTCATGCAAATTGCATGAATCCGGAAAATCGTAGAATCGGCAACTTATTGATTTATATGGCTTTTTATCATTTGCAAAAGTTGGCACAGCGTTCGCAACTACCTTGGTAACCCTGCTGACAAGACAACCAGCAGACTTTCCAGAAAAACAGGAGTTACTCGTATGAAGAAGTTCGCTATCACTGCCGCTGCTGCTACCGCGCTGACCCTGACCATGGCTTCCGGTGCATTCGCACAATCCACTCAGGCTACCCAGGCTCCAATGACTCTGGCTGCCGGTGAAGTCACCCAGGCTAAAGAAGCTACTTCTGACACTTGGATCACTACCAAAGTCAAAGCTGACCTGGTCACCGAAAAAGGCATTCCAGGTACTGACATCAAAGTAGAAACCAACAAAGGCGTTGTATCGCTGTCGTCGACTACTGCTGTCACTGAATCGCAGAAAGACGTTGCTGTTGCGATCGCCAAGAAAATCAAAGGCGTCAAAGCGGTCTCCGCTGACGGCCTGAAAGCCGAGTAAGGCATGACTTCTCGCCTGAACCGGGAGAAGACGCGACAGACGGGCCGAGTAATACGTCTGCCGCAACTTTAGAGTTCATGCGAACGGTCACACGGATGTGACCATTGCGGGCCCCGGCACTTGTGTCGGGGCCTGTTCTATTTCAGGGGCACCACAAAACAGCTGTAGGCGTGAGCAGGCTCACTCCTGCAAGGGTAATCGGTGCGGCTCAGTTACCGCGCTTGCTGTTGATCTGCCGCAGGCGATTGCCTTCAAAGCGCAGGTACTGGTACATGCCGTTGCTCGGGCCGTAGGTCCATTCTTCGACCTGAAACTCTTCGCGGCGATTGGCGCTGCGCTTGTAGCCGAGGGCATCGCGGCTGATCGGCTCGCCACACTTCTGCAGCACTTCGCTGGCGCGGTCGCCGAGGCTGACCAGCTGGCTGCCGCAGCGCAAAGTGTCGGACGCCGAGGCATGGCCCGCAGCGAACGTCAGTAGCAAAGCGGGTAGCCACTTGATGTTCATCATTCGGCATCCAGGTGCATTTGCGTCACGACCCGGCCATCGCTTTCGGCTTCGCCCAGGTTGGCGTCGATGAAGTAAACGCGGTCGTCCGCCAGTTGGCCTTTGTCAACGAGGTAATCCTTGATACTGCTGGCGCGGTCCTGGCCCAGTTGACGCAGCAGTACATCACTTGCGCCCCAGAACGTGATCAAGCCTGCACGCATCTTCGCCGTGCGTTCTTCCTTGCCCAAATCCTTCCATTCGGCAGGCGGCTGGGTTTTCAGACGCGTGCGGTAGATGCCTTCGAGCAACGGACCTTTCTCGCCGTCCGGTACTTGCAGGAGCGACGCCTGAGCCGGCACCTTGTCGCCGCGGCGCTGGAGCATCTTGTAGTAGTTGTACTGGTATTCGCGTTCCAGCCGTTGCTCGGCAAGCAGCGGGCCGTCGCTGCTTTTGGCGGCGGTGCCTTCGATTTCCAGGCGCAGGGCCGGGCGTTCCTTGAGCGCCTTGGCCAACTTCTCCAGTGCAGCTTCGGCATCCTTGCTCAGTTCACTGGAGCCCGGCGCGAAGGACACGGTGCCGAGGTCTTCGGAACTGCCACCGCTGATCAGCCCGCCAATCATCTTGAACGGCGCCGCAGCGGCTTTGACAATCAGATTGCGCAAGGTCTGCCAGACAATCGGCATCACGCTGAACTGTGGATTGTTCAGGTCGCCGGTCACCGGCAGTTCGATGGAAATCTTGCCATCGACGTCCTTGAGCAAGGCGATCGCCAGTTTCAACGGCAGGCTCACGGCATCCGGACTGTCGACTTTTTCACCCAGTTGTAGCTGTTCGACCACCACTTTGTTCTCGGCCTTGAGCTGGCCCTTGGTGATCAGGTAATGCAGGTCGAGGTTGAGCCGGCCCTTGCGGATGCGGTAGCCGGCGAACTTGCCGGAGTAGGGCGTCAGGGTGGTCAGCTCGACCCGTTTGAAGCTGGTGGCGATGTCGAGGCTGGCCATCGGGTCGAACGGGTTGACCGCCCCTTTGATGGTGACCGGTGCATAGCGGTCGACCTTGCCTTTGATGTCGACGCTGGCCGGTTTGGCCTGGCGACTGTCGATGGTGCCGATCTGGCCATTGAGCTGTTGAATCGCGGTGGCGAAATTCGGCGTCAGGCTGAAGTCGGCGAAGTTGGCTGAACCGTCATTGATGGCGATACCGCCGATGTGAATGCCCAGCGGTTTGCCGTTGCCGGCCGGTTTGGCAGCGGTGCCTTTCGTCCCGCTGTCGGGGGGCTGCGGGATCAGCAGGTCGTCGATGTTGGTCGTGCGATCGTCGTTGATCATGAACCGCGCATAGGGCTGGAACAGGTTGACCTTGTCGATCGACAGGTTGTCGCCGTGTTGATAGTTCAGGCCTTCGACCACCACTTGTTGCCACTTGAGGAAGTCGCGGGTTTTCAGAGTGTCGAGGGTGTGCAACTGATCTATCTGCGCACGTCCGGTCACGCTGAGGGCCAGCGGCTCGGTGCTCTTGAGGTTGACCTTCAGATCACTGCCGAGCATGCCGCTGCGCAGTTCGAGGCGAATGAATGGATTGATGTAGGACTGGGCGACGCGCAGGTCGATGTCCTGGGTTTTGACATTGAGCTGCGCGGTGACCGGGGCGAGATTGACGGTGCCGTCGGCCGTGATCTTGCCTTGTTTGCCCAGGCCGCTGTCGAGTTTGAGCTTGAAGGGCGAACCGTTGAGGCTGTCGAAATCCTGCAGATCGACATTCAGCGGCGTGACATCCAGGGCCACCGCCGGCTTTGCTGAACGGTCGGCGAGGTGGACCGTGTAGTTACGCAATTGCACGTCTTTGAGCAGCACTTGCCAGGGCTTGCTCGGTGCCGGTGTTGCTTTCGGCGAGTCGGCGGCTGCCGGGGTATTGGCAGGTTCCGCTGCCGCTTTGGCAGCTGGCCTGGAGGGTTGGCTGGCGAACAGTTTCTGCCAGTCCAGTTGACCGTCGGCTTCGAGCGCGGCCCAGGTTTCCAGTTTGTTGCTGCGGATTTTGCCGACCACCACTTGCTGCCTGGCCAGGTCGATCGAGGTTTCGCTGACATCGAGGCGTTCAAGTCTTGCCAGCGGGCGTCCGTCCGGTGCCTTGATCGCGAACGGCGCAATGCTCACTGTTACGTCGTTCAGCAGCAGTTCGGTTTCTTTCGACAGATTGAGTTTGTACGTGGTGCTGAGGCTGAGCACACCGTCTTCGAGCACCAGCGGTACGGCGTCACGCACATAGGGCCAGAAGGCTTTCATCTTGCCGTCGGTGATTTTCAGTGTCCCTTCGGAGGTGAACGGGATCAGGCTGAAGTTGCCCTTCCAGTCGATCTGCCCACCCGCCGGGCCGACCGCTACGAGCGTCATGTCGGCATTGTCTTCGGGCAGGGTGCTGAGGTTCTTCAGTTCGAAGTCGAGCTTGTCGTAGAGGAACTCGATCGGCTCGCTCGGCCGGGCGTCCTCGAAATGCACATTGCCGCCGGCCAGCTGGATGCGGTCGATGCGCAGCGGGAACGGCTTGGCGTTTGGGTCGGCCGGGGTCGGTTCGCTGGCGGGGAGTTTGAACAGGCCCAGCAGGTTCAGCTGACCGTCTTTGGCGAAGAGGATTTCGGTCTTGGGTTTGTCCAGTTCGATGTCGGCCAGGTGCAGCGCTTTGGTCCACAGGCTGTCGAGTTGCAGGTTGGCGTAGAGCCGCTCGAAACCAACCTGTTCCTTGCCCGGCTCACCGATGACCAGGCCCCACACTGTCACTTCAAGGCTGAACGGATTGAGTTCGATGCGCTGGATATGCGCAGGCAGCGTGGCGTAGTGGGCCAGTTGCTGGTTGGCCACGCGCAGGGCGATGCCCGGCAAAATCAGAAACCCCAGCAAGCTGTAGAGGGCCAGAGCGGTCAACAAGGCGCCAATCGCGCGAATCAATCCTTTGGGCATGTGCGGCTTCATCTGTCTGAATCGGAGTGCCTTGGAGTATGGCACGCGATTCCGGTTCCGAAGTACATCCGAGGGCGCAGGATTGTTCAGATTGTTCTGTAGGATTAAATCCCATGAAGGGAGCGAGCCTGCTCCCTCATTGGACAGTTGTTAACCGCAGGGAAGGGTTACAACTGCAGGATCAGGGTTTTCAGCGGCGGTTGCTGGTCCATTGACGGGAAGTCGGCGCCCGGGGTCATGACGCTCCATTCGCGTACCGGGCGTCCGGCTTTCTCGGCACAGCGCAGCACTTGCTCGCGCCAGTCGGCCATGCTGACTTTCGCCAGGTTGTTGCAGCAGATCAGCACGCCGTTGTCGGCGGTGGTCAACAGGGCCGGCTTGAGCAGGCTCTGATAGTCGCGCAGCAGGTCGACGGTGCCGAACGCACTCTTGGCCCACGCCGGCGGATCGAGCAGCACCAGATCGTACTGACGCTGTTCGAGGCGCTGGTAGCTCGGTAGTTTCTGTCCGCGTCGCTGGCTGACCGGCAGACCGGCGAGCTGGCGGATCGCCGGGAAGTAGTCGGACTGGATGAACTCCATCTGCGGCAACTGCGGATTGAGCAGACCGTTTTCGCGGCCGACCGCCAGATTGCCTTCGGCGAAATCCAGATTGCACACCTCACGCGCGCCACCGGCGGCGGCACTCAGGCCAACGCCGCAGGTGTAGGCGAACAGGTTGAGCACGCTTTTGCCCCTGGCGTGATCCTTGACCCAGCCGCGGGTGTTGCGCAGGTCGAGGAACAGCAGCGGGTCCTGCCCGGCATGCCGCCCGCGGACACGGTAGTTCAGGCCCCATTCGTGGCCGACCAGATCGGCCAGCGCGGCGTCGTCGGCACGATAGACCGGGTCTTCGCGATCAATCCGCGAATTGCCCCGGGAGCGGTCGTTGTAGACCAGCAGGGTTTCCAGGCCCAGGGCCTGGTTGACCAAGGCGTGCAGTTGCAGCAGGTCGTCACGTTCCAGCGTCTGGTGAAAGCTCTGCACCAGCAGTTGCGGGCCGTAGCGGTCGATGGTCAAGCCGCCGGCGCCCTCCTGGCTGCCGTGGAACAGCCGATAGCAATCGGTGCCCTGGTCATGCAGCTCAGTGAGCAAGTCTTGACGTTGGTCGAGGGCGGCGCGCAGCGCCTGATTCAAGGAAGACATGCGGGCGCCTTGCTGGAGGGAATTGGGGCGCGGGAGTTTAGCAGTTACTGGGCTTCAAGCTCCAAGCTTCAAGCCTCAAGCTCAAATCTTGCAGCTTGCAGCTCCGGGCATCAGGTCAGAATTCCCATGCGCCGCTGTGCCCGTTGTACTGAACCATTGCGCATCGCCCAGCGCAGCATCGGTGCGCTGCGTCTGACGCTGGCGCGAATCAGTTGCCGTTGCACCGAGCTCTGGCGGACGTCGAGCATGTCGCTGGCCCAGTCCGGCAGCAGGTCGATGCCGGCCTTCATCATCAGATCGCCAAAGGGCCGCGCCAACAGGCTGGGGGCCGGTGCCGCGAGCAGCAGGCGCAGCACTTCACGACTGCGCTCGTCGCACAGTAATTGTGGGCGCATGCCTTGCAGGTAATCGGCCACGGCCTGTCGGGACTTCGGTACGTCGCGGGCGCCCAGGCGTTCGGCGACTACAGCGATTTCCGCGTAATAACGATCCTGATCGGCCCACGACAGTTGCGGGTTGCGGTAACGCAAATGCGCGGCGAGGAAGTTGCTGACTTCCGCCACGTGCACCCACGTCAGCAAGTCCGGATCGCTCGCCGCGTAGGGCCGGCCGTCCGGCGCGGTGCCGACCACCTGCAGGTGGATGGTGCGCACTTTTTCGATCAGCCAGTCGGCGTCCCGACGCGAGCCGAACGTGGTGCCGGACACGAACTGACTGGTTCGGCGCAAACGCCCGAGCATGTCCTGGCGAAAGTTCGAGTGATCCCAGACGCCGGCCAGCGCCAGGGGATGCAAGGCTTGCAGCAACAGCGCGCTGATGCCGCCAATCAGCATGCTGCTGAAGTCGCCATGCACCTGCCAGCTGACTGAGTCGGGGCCGAACAGGCCGGGATCACCCTTGGGGTTTTCCAGGTCGAGCTGACCGAGAGACAGGCCGGTCAGGCTCATGAGTTGGTGTTCGATACGGCTGCGGATGAATTCCATGACCACTCTGTGCACAGGGATGAGCGCGGCCGGTTGACCGCGCCTGGCAGGTTACTGATTGAGGCGCTTGTCGATCAGGCCTTGCACCACACTCGGGTCGGCCAGGGTCGAGGTGTCGCCGAGGCTGTCGAGTTCGTTGCAGGCGATCTTGCGCAGGATGCGGCGCATGATCTTGCCTGAACGGGTTTTCGGCAAGGCCGGCGCCCACTGGATCAGATCCGGCTTGGCGAAGCTGCCGATTTCCTTGCTGACGTGGGCGAGCAGTTCTTTCTTCAGCTCATCGCTCGGCTCGGCACCATTCATTGGCGTGACGAAGGCGTAGATGCCCTGACCTTTGACGTCATGGGGATAACCGACCACCGCCGCCTCGGCGATGCTGTTGTGCAGCACCAGTGCGCTTTCGACTTCGGCGGTGCCGATGCGGTGCCCGGACACGTTGATCACATCGTCGATGCGCCCGGTGATCCAGTAATCGCCATCCTCGTCGCGGCGCGCGCCGTCACCGGTGAAGTAGTAACCGGGGTAGGGTTTGAAGTAGGTGTCGACCATGCGTTGCGGATCACCGTAGACGCTGCGGATCTGTGCGGGCCAGCTGGACTTGATCGCCAGCACGCCGCTGCCGGCACCCTTGATTTCCTTGCCGTGTTCATCGAGCAGCACCGGTTGCACGCCAAACATCGGTTGCGTGGCGCAGCCGGGTTTGATCCGTTGGGCGCTGACCAGGGGGCTGAGCATGATGCCGCCGGTTTCGGTCTGCCACCAGGTATCGACGATCGGGCAGCGCTGTTCGCCGACCACGTTGAAATACCATTCCCACGCTTCCGGGTTGATGGGCTCGCCGACGCTGCCGAGTAATCGGAGACTCTGGCGCGACGTTTCCTTCAACGGTTCGGCACCTTCGCGCATCAGGGCGCGCAGGGCGGTCGGCGCCGTGTAGAAGATGTTGACCTTGTGCTTGTCGATCACTTGCCAGAAGCGCGAGCTGTTCGGGTAGCTCGGCACACCTTCGAATATCAGCGTGGTCGCGCCATTGGACAGCGGGCCGTAAACGATGTAGCTGTGGCCGGTGACCCAGCCGACGTCAGCGGTGCACCAGAACACTTCGCCCTCGCGGTAGTCGAGCACGTACTTGAAGGTCATCGCTGCTTGCAGCAGGTAACCGCCGGTGGTGTGCAGCACGCCTTTGGGTTTGCCGGTGCTGCCCGAGGTGTAGAGGATGAACAGCGGATCTTCGGCGTCCATCGGCTCTGGCGGGCAGTCGTCGCTGACGTCACGCACGGCCTGGTGATACCAGAGGTCGCGGCCTTCGACCCAATCGACTTTGCCTTGCGTGCGCTCGACCACCACGACGGTGCTGACGTCGGGGCAATTTTGCAGGGCTTTGTCGACGTTCTGTTTCAATGGTACGAACTTGCCGCCGCGCACGCCTTCATCGGCGGTGATCACCGTGCGGCAGTCGGCATCGAGAATGCGGTCACGTAATGAATCCGGGGAAAATCCACCGAACACCACCGAGTGGATGGCGCCGATCCGCGCGCACGCGAGCATGGCGTAGGCGGCTTCGGGGATCATCGGCATGTAGATGCACACCCGGTCGCCTTTCTTCACGCCACGACTTTTCAGCACGTTGGCCAGGCGGCAGACATGGTGGTGCAGTTTCTTGTAGGTGATTTGCGCCGATTCGGCCGGGTCGTCGCCTTCCCAGAGAATCGCGGTCTGCTCGCCGCGTCGGGCGAGGTGGCGGTCGATGCAGTTGTAACTGACATTCAGCTGGCCGCCGGCAAACCAGGACGCTTCGCCGGTTTTCAGGTCATAGCGCTGAACGGTCTGCCACGGCGTGCTCCAGTCGAGGAAGCGCGTGGCCTGTTCGGCCCAGAAGGTCGTGGGGTGTTCAATGGATTCGCGGTACAGACGCTTGTAGTCGTCCTGACTCAACTGCGCAGCCCGGCGGACGGCATCGGCTTTGGGGAACGTGCTGATATCGAACATGACGGTTCCTTATTCTTGTTGTGCACAGGAATAAAGATGCGCCGAGAGGGCCAAGGGTTCAAGCCGCATCAGGAATCTGATGGCTGAAGGGGGCCAAAATAACTGTGGGAGCGAGCTTGCTCGCGAAGGCGTCACGCCAGCCAACAAAGGTGTCGACTGACAGATTGCATTCGCGAGCAAGCCCGCTCCCACAGGGAACAGCGTTGGCCCGAAGGCCTTGATCAGCCGCGGTGACGACCGCGGAAGTAATTGATCAGGCCTTGGGTGGAGGCGTCGTCAGCGGTGGTTTCATCGCTGCCGACCAGGCGGTTGTAAACGCCTTTGCCCAGTTCCTTGCCCAGTTCCACACCCCACTGGTCGAAGGCGTTGATACCCCAGACCACGCTCTGCACGAACACTTTGTGCTCATACATGGCGACCAGCGCGCCGAGACGACGCGGGCTGATGCGTTCGACCACGAGGGTGTTGCTCGGACGGTTGCCCGGGATCACCTTGTGCGGTGCGAGCTTGTGCACCTGCTCTTCGCTCATGCCCTTTTCGCGCAGTTCGGCTTCGGCTTCCGGCAGGGTCTTGCCGAGCATCAGCGCTTGGCTCTGCGACAGGCAGTTGGCGTACAGCCATTGATGGTGGTCGGACACCGGGTTGAAGCTGACGATCGGCACAATGAAGTCGGCCGGAATCAGTTGGGTGCCCTGGTGCAGCAACTGGTGGTAGGCGTGCTGACCGTTGCAGCCGACGCCGCCCCAGATCACCGGACCGGTATCGGTCGAGACCGAGGTGCCGTCCTGACGCACGCTCTTGCCGTTGGACTCCATGTCCAGCTGTTGCAAGTGCTTGGTGATGTTGCGCAGGTAGTGGTCGTACGGCAGGATCGCGTGGCTCTGCGCGCCCCAGAAGTTGCCGTACCACACGCCGAGCAGGGCCAGCAGCACCGGCATGTTCTGTTCGAACGGCGCGGTCTGGAAATGCTGGTCCATGGTGTAGGCACCGGACAGCAGTTCCTTGAAGTTGGACATGCCGATGGCCAGGGCGATCGGTAAGCCGATGGCCGACCACAGCGAGTAACGCCCGCCGACCCAGTCCCACATCGGGAAGATGTTTTCTTCACGGATGCCGAACGCGACCGCCGCGGCGTTGTTGCTTGATACCGCGATGAAGTGACGATACAGCTCGGCTTCCGAACCACCCTGCGCCAGATACCAGGCGCGTGCGGCCTGGGCGTTCTTCAGGGTCTCGAGGGTGTTGAAGGATTTCGACGAGACGATGAACAGCGTGGTTTCGGCGCGCAGCTTTTGCGTCAGCTCGTGGAACTCACTGCCGTCGATGTTCGCCAGGTAGTGGCAGCGCACGCCTTTCTGCGCGTAGGACAACAGCGCTTCGGAGACCAGCTCGGGGCCGAGGAACGAACCACCGATGCCGATGTTGACCACGTCGGTGATCGGCTTCTCGGTGTAACCACGCCACAGGCCATCGTGGATGCGGCCGACCAGATCGGTGATCTGGTTCAGCACCTTGTGCACTTCCGGCATCACGTTGACGCCGTTGACCGACAGCTTGTCGCCCACCGGGCGGCGCAGGGCGGTGTGCAGGGCGGGGCGGCCTTCGGAGGCGTTGACGATTTCGCCGTCGAACAGCGCTTTGATCGCGCCCTTCAGATCGACTTCATTGGCCAGGCCCACGAGCAGATTGCGGGTCTCGGCGTTGATCAAATTCTTCGAATAATCGAGAAACAGTCCGCAGCTGCTGAGGGTGAACTGGTTGAAACGCTGCGGATCGGCGTTGAAGGCTTCGCGCATGCTGAAATCCTGCATGGCTTGGCGGTGGTCTTTCAACGCTTGCCAGGCGGGCAGAGCGGTAACGTCATGAGGAGTGCGGTAGTACGCCATCGCTGCGGTTTTCCTTTTTACTTGAACGGCCTTTTGAACACTGAACAGACCGCCACACCCTGTTGAGGCGCGGGGTCAAACTGCGTCGACACGATTTATTGGCGCAGGGCGAATACAGTAAACCTCACGCCGCGATCTGTCTTGACTTTGTCTGACCTGTTTCCGGTACTTTTTTAACATCGGGGTTAGAAACCGTCCGACAAACGGAAGCGGTGCAGTGCCGATCAGGCGACCTGCACCGGAATGGCGTTGCTGGTGTGGCTCAGTTCATTGCCCGGCGCCATGTAGAGCATGCGCGGCTTGAAATGCACCAGTTCCGCTTCGCTGTAGTGCGCGTATGCGCAAATTATCACGCGGTCGCCGACCTTGGCCTTGTGCGCGGCAGCGCCGTTGACCGAGATCATCCGTGAACCCTCTTCGCCACGGATGGCGTAGGTGGTGAAACGCTCGCCGTTGTCGATGTTGTAAATCTGGATCTGCTCGTATTCCCGGATGCCGGACAAGTCCAGCCATTCGCCATCAATGGCGCATGAGCCTTCGTAATCGAGCACCGCGTGAGTGACTTCGGCGCGATGCAGCTTGGCCTTGAGCATGATGGCGTGCATGAGGGATTTCCCGGGTTGGAATCGAACGGCGGGCAGTGTGCCCGAAGGCTTTGGGGGCGGCAATATGGCTTGAAATGCAATTTTCAGGACGCTGAAAACACTGCAGGAGTGAGCTTGCTGGCGATAACGGACTGACATTCAACAATGATGCTGAATGTCAGGTCCTCATCGCGAGCAGGCTCACTCCTACAGGGGGGATTGCGGTGCTTTTCAGGCCGGGATATCGAGGTTCAGGTGCAGGTTGTCGATCAACCGTGTGGTGCCGAGGAACGCCGCTACCAGAATCACCAGATCGCGGTCTTCGGCCGTGGCCGGACGCAAACTCAGGGCGTGGCGGATTTCCAGGTAGTCCGGGCGCAGGCCAGCCGCTTCCAGCTGTTTCAACTGCGCGCTGATCAGCGCCGGGAAATCTCGCTCCCCCTGTTTGATCGACTCGGCCATCGTGCTCAGGGCGCGATAGACCGCCGGTGCCACGGCGCGCTGTTCTTCGCTGAGGAAACCGTTACGCGACGACAACGCCAGGCCGTCAGCGGCGCGAACGGTCGGCTCGCCGATGATCTGGATCGGCATATTCAGGTCATGCACCAAGGCGCGGATCACCGCCAGTTGCTGGTAATCCTTCTGGCCGAAAATCGCCAGATCCGGCTGGACCATGTTGAACAGCTTGCTGACCACCGTTGCCACACCTTCGAAGTGCCCCGGACGGCTGGCGCCGCACAGGCCTTCGGACAATTGCGGAACGCTGACCCGGGTCTGCCCGGCCATGCCGTCGGGGTACATCTCTTCAACGGTGGGGGCGAACAGCAGGTCGCAACCGGCCTCGAGCAGTTTTTCCTGATCCGCCGCGAGGGTGCGCGGGTATTTGTCGAGGTCTTCGCCGGCGCCGAACTGCAGCGGGTTGACAAAGATGCTCGCGACCACGAAATCCACGCGTTGGGTGGCTTTGGTGATCAGTGCGACGTGGCCGCTGTGCAGGTTGCCCATGGTCGGCACGAAGCCGATGCGCTTGCCTTCGCTGCGGGCGCGGGCCACGGCGGCGCGCAGTTCGCGTACGGTTTTTACGGTGTTCATGCAGAGAATCCGTGTTCGATGCCTGGGAACGTGACAGCTTTGACTTCGTTAACGTAAGCCTTCAATGCGGACTGGATGCTGTCCTGACCGTGCATGAAGTTCTTTACGAACTTCGGCACGCGGCCAGTGATCGACAGGCCGAGCATGTCGTGCAGCACCAGAACCTGGCCGTCGGTGGCGTTACCGGCACCGATGCCGATGACCGGGATTTTCACCGCCTGGCTGATTTCGGCGGCCAGTTCGCTTGGCACGCATTCGAGCAGCAACATCGCTGCACCTGCCTGTTCCAGCGAGATCGCGTCGGCACGCATCTGCCGCGCCTGGTTCTCGTTGCGGCCCTGCACTTTATAGCCGCCGAGAATGTTGACCGCTTGCGGGGTCAGGCCCATGTGCGCGCAAACCGGCACACCGCGTTCGGCCAGCAGGCGGATCGACTCGGCCAGCCACAACTGACCTTCGACCTTGACCATGTGCGCGCCGGCCTGCATCAGCATGGCGCTGTTGGTCAGGGTCTGTTCGACGGTGGCGTTGGCCATGAAGGGCAGGTCGGCCAGGATCAGGGCGTCGGTGTTGCCGCGTTTGACGCAGGCGGTGTGATAGGCCATTTCTGCGGTGGTCACGGGCAAAGTGCTGTCGTGACCCTGCAGAACCATGCCGAGGGAGTCGCCCACCAGCAGCACTTCGACACCGGCCTCGTTGCAGGCGTGGGCGAAGGTCGCGTCATAGCAGGTCAGCATGGTGATCTTTTCACCTTTCTGCTTGAGGCTCTGGAGCGTGGTCAGGGTGATGGCTGGCATGTAAAAAATCCTCGTTCAGGCGCTCTGGAAACTACTGCGAGTAACGCGCGTGATTCGTCATCTACTCAGGCGCACGGTCTTTTGTCGTGCTTATAAGGCCTGGCTTGCGCCCGTATGTGCCGGGTTGGCGGCAGCGGGACGCCTATAGTCGTGATGAGCCAACCGGAAGTCAATTGTGTGTGTTACCGCATTGTTACGAGGGGAGTGTTACCGGCGTTACTGATGCGATTCAGCGGCGCGGCGGGGCTGATTCGCGGGTTTTTTGTCCGACAATCAATCTGGATAGGACGAAGGCCTACAAAGGATTTGCGTCAAGCGTGGGAAAGGCGTTCCAGGCCGACGAACGGGCACGCTGCCAGCAGGTCGGGGAGGGTGCGGCCATCGGCCAGGCGCAGATTCTCAGGGGCCAGTTCGGCGAGGGGATAGAGCACGAACGCGCGTTCCTGAATCTGGTAATGCGGGACTTTGAGCCGTGGCTCGTCGATCAGTCGATCGCCGAATAACAGGATGTCCAGATCCAGTGTGCGCGGTCCCCAGCGTTCCAGGCGTTCGCGGCCCTGATCGTTCTCGATCGCTTGCAACGCATCAAGCAGTTCAATCGGCGCAAGCGTGCTGTCGAGTGCCGCGACCGCGTTGGTGTAACGCGGTTGGCCCGGCAGCAGCGAGTCACTCTGATAGAAGGCGGAAACGCCGGCAAGCGTGGTCTGCGGCAATTGCCCCAACGCCTCGACGGCGCTGCGCAATTGTTCGGCCGGGTCAGCGAGGTTGCTGCCCATGCCAATGTAGATGCGTTCCATGCCTTTACTCGCCTGTAGCACTCGAGGCGCCGGCACGTTTGCGCTTGGAGCCGCTGCTGCGGCGACGCTTGCGCGGAGCACCGCTGGCGTCATCGCCCTTGCCGCTGAGGTCGCGGATCATGTCGCGACGTTCGCTGTCGTTGGCATCCTGATAGTCAGTCCACCATTCGCCCAGACCGTCAGTTTCCTCGCCAGCGCTTTCACGTAGCAGGAGGAAGTCGTAACCGGCGCGGAAACGCGGGTTGTCCAGCAACAGGTCGGCGCGCTTGCCGCTGCGACGGGGCAGACGCTCCTGCATGTCCCAGATCTCGCGGATCGGCATGGTGAAGCGTTTTGGAATCGCAATGCGCTGGCACTGTTCGGCGATCAGCTCGTGAGCGGCTTCCTGCATCGCCGGAATCGGCGGCATGCCACGCTCTTGCAGGCGCAATACACGGGCTGGCAGGGCCGGCCACAACAATGCGGCGAACAGGAACGCCGGGGTCACCGGTTTGTTCTGCTTGATGCGCAGGTCGGTGTTGGTCAGCGCTTCGCTGATCAGCGTGTGGGTGTATTCCGGGTTGTATTCCAGTGCATCGGCACTGGCCGGGAACAGCGGGGCGAACAGTTGCAGATCGACCAGCATTTCGAAGGTGATCGCGCCGTGGCCGGAGAGGAACAGCTTGAGCACTTCCTCGAACAGACGTGCCGACGGAATCTCGCGCAGCATCGGTGCCAGTTCGCGGATCGGCTGCACGGTGTGCTTCTCGATACCGAAGTTGAGCTTGGCGGCGAAACGTACGGCCCGCAGCATGCGCACCGGGTCTTCCTGGTAACGCTGCTTGGGATCGCCGATCAGGCGGATCAGGTGATTGCGGATGTCGTGTACGCCGTTGGCGTAGTCGAGGATGCGCTCGCTGACCGGATCGTAATACAGGGCGTTGATGGTGAAGTCACGGCGTTGCGCGTCTTCTTCCAGGGTGCCGTAGACGTTGTCGCGCAGAATTCGCCCGCTCTCGTTGCGCGAAGACTGGTTGCTGTCTTCGTCGTCTTCGTTGACCGGGTGATTGGCGCGGAAGGTTGCGACTTCAATGATTTCGCGACCGAAATGGATATGCACCAGTTTGAAGCGACGGCCAATGATCCGCGCATTGCGGAATTCGGCACGCACTTGCTCGGGAGTGGCGCTGGTGGCGACGTCGAAATCCTTGGGCGTGATGCCCAGCAGCATGTCACGCACGCAACCGCCGACCAGATAGGCCTGATAACCAGCCCCTTGCAGGCGTTCGACGATATTCACCGCATAGCGGCTGAATTGCGTTTTCTGCAGCGAATGTTGGCCGCTGTTGAGCACTTCAGGGGTGCTACGGATGTGTTGCGTACGACGCACGGGAGTTCGGAATGACTGGAACAGCTTCTTCAGCATGGGATGCACTGTTTGAAGGAATGTTCGGCCATACCAAAGAATGACCGCATGATGGGCGCAGATTCTAGCATTTAGTCAGGGGATGGTGTAGGAGACAGCAGATTTGAGCTGTAAGCCGCAAGCTGCAAGGGTCGAGCAAGGGAAACTGGGAGGATTTTGCCGGAAGGGAGAAACTACAAGGGGAGCCGGAGCTCCCCAAGAAGTAGTTGCGTGCTCTTTTTATTATTGATTCGGGCTTTTTGTTTTTGTTGAGTGCCCTCGTCACGAAGGTTTTCCTTCGTGACCCTCCCAATCGGGAGCCAAGAGCAAACGGATTGCTTTGGTCGCTGAATTGCAGTGATCTCTCGATCCAACCAGTACAGGCTCTGTCTTAGGACAGTTTTTGTTGTTCTCGGCCTGGTCGTGGGGCAAGCCCCAAATACAACGCCTCTCCAAAAGAATCAGTTAGCTGCGCCTCTCGCCGTCTTGTTTTTATTGTGCGTGAGTCGATTCGTCTTATTTTTATTGTCTTGTGCATTGCTTGTTATTGTTCTTGTACCAAACATATAGCAGGTGCCGTGCCAACTTTTGCGAGGCCCAATAAAACAAGGGGTTAGGTCGATATAACCGTTTTGTCGGGGCGAAAAAAAGCCGGGGTTTCGTTACCGATAACCCCGGCTTCTGTTACGTGAAAGGACTGAGGTAACAGTTTTTTCACATCCTCAAGCGTTACCCGCACACTCGACAGGTAACGTTCAGCTCTCGCTGGCGACCCCGGTCTTGCGCCGTGGGATGCCCAGGCGCTGACGGCGTTCCCACAGACACTTGCGGCTGACGCCCAGTTTGCGCGCCAGTTCGGTCTCGGTCATGTGGTCCTGGTGCTCGAGGACGAAGTGCTGGAAATAGTCTTCCAGTGACAGGTCTTCGGTCGGCTCATGGCTGCTGTTGCTGGCGTTACCCGCCGTCTGCGGCGGCAGTCCGATGAACTCGTCGTCCTCCAGATCACTCAATTCGATGTCGATGCCCAGCAGGTCGGCTGAGATTTCCGGGCTTTCGCTGAGAATCACTGCGCGCTCGACAGCGTTTTCCAGCTCACGCACGTTACCCGGCCACGAATAATGCCGGATGGCCTGTTCGGCGTCGGCGGCAAATTTCAGGTCGGTGCGGTTGATGCGTGCACTTTGGCGAGCGAGGAACGCATTGGCGATTTCGTTGACGTCGGCGCCACGTTCGCGCAGGGCCGGCAGTTTCAGGGCGATTACGTGGAGACGGTAATAAAGGTCTTCACGGAACTGACCGATTTTTGCCAGGCTCTTGAGGTCCCGGTGGGTTGCCGCGATCAGGCGTACATCGACCTTTTGCGATTGCACCGAACCGACCCGGCGTATCTCGCCCTCCTGCAACACGCGCAGCAGACGGGCCTGGGCTTCCAGTGGCAGTTCACCAATTTCATCGAGGAACAACGTGCCGCCGTCCGCCGCTTCGACCAGACCGGCGCGCCCGGCGCTGGCGCCGGTGAACGCGCCTTTCTCGTGGCCGAACAGCTCCGACTCGATCAGGCTTTCCGGAATGGCGGCGCAGTTCACCGAGATCATCGGCGCCTTGGCGCGTTTCGACAGGTTGTGCAGGGCGCGGGCCACCAGTTCCTTACCGGTGCCGGATTCGCCCTGGATCAACACATTGGAATCGGTCGGCGCGACTTTGCGGATCTTGCTGTACAGATCCTGCATCGGTGGGCAGGAACCGATGATGCCGATTTCGCCGTTGCTGTTGTCGACGGCAGATTTGCCGCTGCCATTGGTCGATTTGTTGGCAACCACTGCACCGGCAGCCGGGGCCGACTGGCGATCGCGCAGGATCCGCGCGACTGCCTGGAGCATTTCATCGTGGTCGAAAGGCTTGGCGATGTAGTCCACCGCGCCCATCTTCATCGAGTCGACCGCCGAACGCAGGCTGGCGTAACTGGTCATGATCAGCACCGGGGTGCCTTCGCCGAGCTTGATCAGCTCGGTGCCCGGCGCGCCGGGCAGGCGCAGATCGCTGACGATCAGATCGAACGTAGGAATGGTGAAGCGTTCTTGTGCTTCCTGCACTGAACCGGCCTCGCTGACCTGGTACTGATTACGTTCCAGCAGGCGGCGCAAGGCGGAGCGGATAATTGTTTCGTCTTCGACGATCAAAATGTGCGGCATTGATTCGATACTCTCGACGGTCTCAGTTCACAGCGGACGTCGCTTCGACATGACGCGGTAAGGTCACCCGGATACGGGTGCCGCGTTGGCTTTGTACATCAGCCGGGCTGTCGATGGTGATTTGTCCATAATGCTCTTCAACGATGGAATAGACCAGTGCAAGGCCCAGACCGGTACCTTCACCCGGATCCTTGGTGGTGAAGAAAGGTTCGAACAGTCGGTCCATGATGTTCTTCGGAATACCACTGCCTTCGTCCTCCACGATCAGATCGACCGTGTGTTCGCCGGCTTCGCTCTTGACCCGCACGGCACTGCCCGCAGGCGAGGCGTCACGGGCGTTCGAGAGCAGATTGATCAAGACCTGGGCAAGTCGCTGCGGATCGCCTTCGACCCAGTGGTCCGGATCGCACAGGTTGTAGAACTGCACTTCGAAATTGCGCCGGTTCAGGGCCAGCAGGCCGATTGCATCCTGCGCGACTTCGGCCAGACAGACGGGCTCGTCACTGTGCTGATGGCTGCCGGCATGGGCAAAGCTCATCAACGACTGCACGATGCGCGAGACGCGTTTGGTCTGTTCGAGAATCTGTCCGCTGATCTCGGTCAGCTCGCCATCCTCTTCGCGTTCTTCGCGCAGGTTCTGCGCCAGACAGGCGATGCCGGTGATCGGATTGCCGATTTCATGAGCCACACCCGCCGCGAGTCGACCGATGCTCGCCAGGCGTTCGGAGTGCACCAGTTTGTCTTCGAGCATTTGGGTTTCGGTCAAATCTTCAACCAGTAACACCAGGCCGCTGTTACCCGGTGCCAATGGTTCGTCGATCGCTGCTTTGTGCAGGTTCAGCCAGCGGGTCTGGCCATCAAGCGCCAGGTGCTGTTTGTGCAAATGCTCGTCCGGCAGGTCGATGAAGCCTTGCAGCAGGCCTTTCCACGGCTCGCCGATGGTACTCAGGCGCGAGCCGACCACGCGCTGTGCGGCGATGCCCGTCAGCTCTTCCATGGCCTTGTTCCACATCAGGATCTCTTGGTCCTTGGCCAGCGAGCAAACGCCCATCGGCAATTCCTGCAAGGTCTGGCGGTGGTAACGGCGCAGGGCGTCGAGTTCGGCGGCCAGGCCGGTGAGGCGCGAGTGGTAATCCTCGAGGCGGCTTTCGATGAAGTGGATGTCTTCGGTCACATAGTTTTCGCCGCCGGCCTTGTACGGCAGGAAGGTTTCCACCATGTCCTGCGCGACGCTCGGCCCCATCAGGCCGGAGAGGTTGGCTTCGATACGGTCGCGCAAACGGCGCAGGGCATACGGACGGCGCTCGTCGAACGGCAGATAAAGATCGCGCAGCGCCTGTTCGACTTCTTTCTGCGCAGCCTTGGCGCCCAGCGGTTTGGCCAGTTGCGTGGCGAACTCCTGCGGCGAGGCGGCGTGCAGTTCGCGACGTTGTGGACGGCGGACGTTATCCACCGCACAGGCTTCGGCGGCGCTGGCTTCTTCGGGGCTGGCGTTGGTGAACAGCGAGATCAGGGTGAACATCAGCACGTTGGCCGCCAGCGACGCGATGGCCGCCATGTGCCAACTGGTATCGTCGAGCACGTAAATCATGTTCAGCAGCGGGATGTAGAAACCCTGCAGATTGCCGACCAGCGGCAGCAGCATGGTCACGACCCAGACCAGAATCCCCGCCAGCAGACCGGCGATAAAGCCACGACGATTGGCGGTCGGCCAGTACAGCACCGACAACACCCCAGGCAGGAATTGCAGGGTTGCGACAAACGCGACGATGCCGAGGTTGGCCAGATCCTGTTCGGCGCCGAGCATCAGGTAAAAGCCGAAACCGGCCATGATGATTGCGACGATCAGCGCGCGGCGTGTCCATTTCAGCCAGCGGTAGATATTGCCTTCGGCTGGTGGCTGGTAGAGCGGCAGCACCAAGTGGTTCAGCGCCATGCCCGATAGCGCCAGCGTCGTGACAATGATCAGGCCGCTGGCCGCCGACAGCCCGCCGACATAGGCGAGTAGCGCCAGCGGTTTGCTGTTGGCGGCGATGCCGACGCCGAGGGTGAAGTATTCCGGATTGGTGGTGGCGCCGAGCTTGAGCCCGGCCCACAGAATCAGCGGCACCGCCAGGCTCATGAGCAGCAGGAACAGTGGCAGGCCCCAACTGGCGCTGACCAGCGAGCGCGGGTTGAGGTTTTCGGTAAAGGTCATGTGATACATGTGCGGCATCACAATCGCCGAGGCGAAGAACACCAGCAGCAGCGTGCGCCACGGGCCTTCCTGCAACGGCGTGTGCAGGGCGGCGAGGGCGGTCTGGTTCTGCAGCAGCCACAGTTCCAGCTGTTGCGGGCCGTCGAATACGCCGTACAGCGCATAGAGGCCGACGCCACCGAGGGCCACCAGTTTAATCACCGATTCGAAGGCGATCGCGAACACCAGACCTTCGTGTTTTTCGCGGGTCGCGATATGCCGCGAGCCGAAGAAAATCGTGAACAGAATGATCAGCGCGCAAAACGCCAGCGCCACGCGGCTCTGGACCGGTTCGCCGGTCAGGATGCCAATGGAGTCGGCCACCGCCTGAATCTGCAGCGCCAGCAGCGGCAGCACGCCGATCAGCATGAAGATCGTGGTCAGCGCGCCGGCCCAGGTGCTGCGAAAGCGGAAGGCAAACAGATCCGCCAGCGACGACAGTTGATAGGTGCGGGTGATTTTCAGGATCGGATAAAGCAGCACCGGCGCCAGCAGAAACGCGCCGGACACCCCGAGATAGCTGGAGAGAAAACCGTAGCCGTACTGATAGGCCAGACCGACCGTGCCGTAAAACGCCCACGCACTGGCGTAGACCCCCAGCGACAGGGTGTACGTCAGCGGGTGGCGAATGATCGCCCGCGGGATCATGCCCCGTTCACTGATCCAGGCCACGCCGAACAGCACCGCCAGGTACGCGGCGCTGATCAGGATCATCTGGGTCAGGCTAAAGCTCATCGGCATCTTTTTGGCTCTGCAGGATGAAGGTCACGACAATCAGGATCAGCCAGAGCAGATAAGGGCGATACCAGGCGCCCGTAGCGTCGATCCACCAATCCATGATGGCGGGAGAAAACAGATAGATCCCGACGACCAAAAGCAGGACCAAGCGATAGATGTACATCCCGGCCTCTCTTTTTTATGCGCGTGCCCGAAAACGTGCGGCGATGGTAACGGATGGCGGCGCGACTGCAAGTGTCGTCATGACAGTTGCGCTTCGGGCAACGTCAGTGTGCGCGGGATCTTCGCGGCATCCCAGTGGGCGCGGCCCCAGTCGAGCAATTCCCGTGGCGTGGCATAGGCCAGTTCGGCGCCGGGGGTTTGCCCGAGTGCGCGCAGGGCGCGCAACAGTAACGGCGTGGCTTGATCGGCCTCAAGCGGCGGCGAGCGGTAGGACTTACCGAGCTTGTTGCCGTCCGGTTGGGTGATCAGGGGCAAGTGCAGGTAACGCGGCTGGCGCAGGCCAAGCAGTTCTTGCAGGTACAACTGACGCGGCGTCGAGTCGAGCAGGTCGGCGCCCCGGACGATGTCGGTGATGCCTTGCCACGCATCATCCAGCACCACGGCCAGTTGATAAGCGTAGAGGCCGTCACGGCGGCGGATCACGAAATCGCCGACGTCGCGGCCCAGATGCTGGCGGTATTCGCCTTGCACGCGGTCAATGAAGTGGTATTCCAGCTCCGGCACGCGCAGGCGGATCGCCGCGTCTTGCTGATCGTGACCGGCATTGCGGCACAGGCCCGGATAAATGCCGTTGTACGCTTCGAGCTGTTTGCGCGAGCAGGTGCAGGCGTAAGCGAGGCCGTGATTGAACAGGCTGTTGAGGACCTCCGCGTAGGCCTCGTGGCGATCGCTCTGGCGCACCATGTCGCCGTCCCATTCAAAGCCATAACTTTCCAGCGCTTTGAGGATCGCCGCCTGCGCACCGGGTTCTTCCCGGGGCGGGTCGAGATCTTCCATGCGCACCAGCCAGCGGCCATTGACCGAGCGTGCATCGAGAAAAGACGCGAGCGCGGCGACCAGCGAGCCGAAGTGCAGGTGGCCACTGGGGGTGGGGGCGAAGCGGCCGATGTAGGCGGGGGCGTTTTTGGCAGTCATGGAAACGAAGCTACTTATCAGGCTATACGCAGGTCAACCTACAAAAGCAAAAGAAAAGGCAGAAACAAAAACGGAGCGTTCGCACGCTCCGTTTTTCATTCAGGTCGGGATTATTTGCCGACCTGCTTTTCCTTGATTTCCGCCAGGGTCTTGCAGTCGATGCACAGATCCGCAGTAGGACGGGCTTCGAGGCGCTTGACGCCGATCTCGATGCCGCAGGACTCGCACCAGCCGTATTCTTCGTCCTGGATCAGTTCAAGCGTCTTGTCGATCTTCTTGATCAACTTGCGCTCGCGGTCGCGGGCGCGCAGCTCGAGGGCGAATTCTTCTTCCTGGCTGGCACGGTCGGCCGGGTCAGGGAAGTTGGCCGCTTCGTCTTTCATGTGATCAACAGTACGGTCGACTTCCTGCATCAAGTCCTGTTTCCACTTGTTCAGGATCTTGGTGAAGTGCGCGCGCATCGGGGCGCCCATGTACTCTTCGCCTGCCTTCGGAACATAAGGTTCGAAGCCGCTGATCGTCGCTTGCTGCTGTTGCTTTGCTTGGGTGGGCATGAAATGGACCGCCTCTACTCTTGTAATCCATTGCGCAGGATTGCTCCATCACCGACACCTGCCGGCCCTGCGGCTGCAAGCGGGCGAACTTACCAGATCAATTCGGCCTGCGCTACTCCCGGATGTCGAGGCCCCGGCGGGTGGCGCTTGCAAATGTTTGGCAAGCCGTGTCTGGTGGTGGTGAAGACCTGTTCAATCACTGATTTTAGTCAATCCTGGAGCGTACGCGCATATCGTTACAGTCCAGCGTTCTTGAGGCTGTGACCGCTACGGGTTCTCGCTCGTTCCGGCAGATGGGTAGAATCGTCTCTTTTTCCCCGTCGAAGGAAAACCAATGGCTCAGCCTTACAGTGCCCGCAGTCGTGCGATCGAACCGTTCCATGTCATGGCGCTGCTGGCGCGGGCCAACGAATTGCAGGCTGACGGCCACGATGTGATTCACCTGGAAATCGGCGAGCCCGACTTCACCACGGCCGAACCGATCATCCGCGCGGGGCAGGCGGCGCTGACGGCGGGCAAGACGCGTTACACCGCCGCCCGGGGCATTCCCGAGTTGCGCGAGGCGATCTCCGGTTTCTACCAGACACGCTATGGACTGAATATTGATCCACGGCGGATCCTGATCACGCCGGGCGGCTCCGGTGCGTTGCTGCTGGCCAGCGCGTTGCTGGTCGATCCCGGTAAACACTGGCTGCTGGCGGACCCCGGTTATCCGTGCAACCGGCACTTCCTGCGTCTGGTCGAAGGGGCGGCGCAGCTGGTGCCTGTCGGTCCCGATGTGCGTTACCAACTGACCCCGGATCTGGTCGAGCGGCATTGGGACCATGACAGTGTTGGCGCGCTGGTTGCCTCGCCGGCCAACCCCACCGGCACGATCCTGACCCGTGATGAACTGGCCGGGTTATCCACAGCCCTCAAGGCGCGGCACGGGCATCTGGTGGTGGACGAGATCTATCACGGCCTGACCTATGGCACTGATGCGGCCAGCGTGCTGGAAGTCGATGACGACGCGTTTGTCCTCAATAGTTTCTCCAAGTACTTCGGCATGACTGGCTGGCGCCTCGGCTGGCTGGTGGCGCCCGATGCGGCGGTCAGTGAACTGGAGAAACTTGCGCAGAACCTCTACATCAGCGCCCCGAGCATGGCCCAGCACGCCGCCTTGGCCTGTTTCGAGCCGGACACCATTGCCATTCTCGAAGAGCGCCGCGCTGAATTTGGCCGCCGCCGGGACTTCCTCCTGCCGGCGTTGCGCGAGCTGGGTTTCAACATCGCTGTTGAGCCCGAAGGTGCGTTCTATCTGTATGCCGATATCAGCCAGTTCGGCGGCGATGCCTTCGCGTTCTGCCGGCATTTTCTCGAAACCGAGCACGTTGCCTTTACCCCGGGCCTGGATTTCGGCCGGTATCAGGCCAGCCACCACGTACGTTTTGCCTACACGCAAAACCTCCCGCGCCTACAGGAAGCGGTTGAACGGATTGCCCGTGGCTTGAAGAGCTGGCAAGCCTGATGCGCTTTTATCCAGCGCTGGAAGAGGCGCGACTGATCCGTCGTTACAAGCGTTTTCTCGCCGATATCGAAACCGTTGGCGGCGAGTTGCTGACCATTCACTGCCCGAACACTGGCTCGATGCTCAATTGCCAGGTCGAGGGCGGACAGGTCTGGTTCAGTCGCTCCAACGATCCGAAGCGCAAACTGCCGGGCACCTGGGAAATCGGTGAAACTCCGCAGGGGCGGCTGTTCTGCGTGAATACGGCGCGGGCCAACGGTCTGGTCGAGGAAGCGTTGCAGGCCGGGGTGATTACCGAGCTGAACGGGTTTACCGCGTTGAAGCGTGAAGTTGCCTATGGCCAGGAAAACAGCCGCATCGATTTTCGTCTCGAATACCCGGGCGGCCCGGCTTACGTGGAAGTGAAGAGTGTCACCCTGGGCTTCGATGGCACCCGTGTGGCGGCGTTTCCCGACGCCGTGACCCAGCGCGGCGCCAAGCATTTGCGGGAGCTGGCGCATCTGGCCCGGGACGGGATTCGGGCGGTGCAGTTGTATTGCGTGAATCTCACCGCAATTGACGCGGTGCGACCGGCCGCAGAGATCGACGCTGCCTATGCCGACGCGCTGCGCGAGGCCGTGGCCTGTGGCGTTGAAGTGCTGGCCTATGGTGTGCGGTTGACCCCTGAAGAGATGATCATTGACCGGCGCCTCGACGTGTTGCTCAACGGTTAGACATCAATCCACAACCCTTGCGCGTCTTCACGGCAAGGGATCGCCGTCAGTGATTGCCCGGCGCAGGGGCCGGCGACGCATTCGCCATCCTCGATCAGAAACAGTGCGCCGTGGGTGGCGCACTGAATCAGGCTGTTGCTCGGGTCGAGAAAGCGGTCTGGCTGCCATTCCAGCCCGACGCCGCGGTGCGGGCAGCGGTTGAGGTAGACATAGGCCTGACCGCCACGGCGTACGGCGAACAGCCTTGTTCCGTCGAGATCGAAACCGCGGCTGCCGGCCTCGGCCAGTTCGGCGCCCGCGCAGAGAAACTTCATGGCTATCCTCTAAGGTCGGCTCGTGACTGGATATGTCCGAGCTTGACGTTTAAATGCAAACAATTATCAAATGGCCGCCTTCACCCGCGGGATGGCCGGCCGGTATCGAGGATACTTGGCCTGTCATCCGGATGCCCGGGAAAAACTTCGTTCAAGGAAGCTGTGTATGCGCCTGAATACCCGCGTTGCTGTGTTGTGTATGGGTCTTTTCCTCGGCCATCCGGCAGCGGCGGCCGATCTCCCACAACGCTGGGTCAGCGCTGGCGGGGCGTTGTCGGAATGGGTCAGCGCGCTCGGCGCTGAAGCGAAACTGGTCGGTGTCGACACCACCAGTCAGCATCCCGAAGCCTTGAAGGCGCTGCCGAGCATTGGCTATCAGCGCAGTCTTTCCGCCGAAGGCATTCTCAGCCTGCGCCCGGATATCCTGATCGGCACCGAAGAAATGGGCCCACCGCCGGTGCTGGCGCAGGTGAAAGCCGCCAAGGTGCAGGTGGAGTTGTTTTCAGCTCAGCCAGATCTGCCGACGCTGGAAAAGAACGTCACACATCTGGGCCGCTTGCTCGGCGCTGAACGCCAGGCGACGCAACTGCTGCAAGGTTATCAACAGCAACTCGAGACGCAGAAAGTGCGCGTGATGCAAGCGCAGGCGAAACAGAAAGCGCCCGGCGTGCTGTTGCTGCTCGGCCATGCCGGTGGCAAACCGTTGATAGCCGGCCAAGACACCGCTGCCGACTGGCTGCTGCAACAGGCCGGTGGACATAATCTGGCGACCCATTCCGGCTACAAGCCGTTTTCCGTGGAATCGCTCGCCGGTCTCGATCCTGAAGTCCTGGTGTTTGCCGACCGGGCGCTCACCGGTGAGGCGGCAAAAGCCGCGCTGTTCAAGGAAAACCCGATCCTCAATGCCAGTCGTGCGGCCAGGGCCGGGCGTGTTCTGGAGCTCGATCCAACGCTCTTGGTGGGTGGGCTCGGGCCGCGTCTGCCGGCGGCATTGCAAACCTTGTCTGACGCTTTCTACCCGGCCAAGAGCGGCCAATGACCACACTGGTCAAGCCCCGCGGCCTGTTCATTGGCCTGACGCTCCTGTGTTTGCTGGCGATCTGGCTGTCACTGGCGCTTGGCCCGGTCAGCCTGCCGCTGTTCGATACGCTGCGGGCAGCGCTGCGTTTGATTGGCGTGCCATTGGCGCCGGACGGCCTGGAGCAGGCTGAGTTGATTCTCGGGCAGATTCGTCTGCCGCGTACCTTGCTGGGACTGGCAGTGGGGGGCGTGCTGGCGCTGTCCGGTGTGGCCATGCAAGGCCTGTTTCGCAATCCGCTGGCGGACCCGGGGCTGGTCGGCGTTTCCAGTGGCGCGGCGTTGGGCGCGGCGATCGCCATTGTCGGCGGTTCTTTGTTGGGCGGCTTGCCGGAATGGTTCGGGCCGTACCTGTTGTCGGCGTGCGCATTTCTTGGCGGACTCGGGGTGACGGCGCTGGTTTACCGACTCGGTCGGCGCAACGGCCAGACCCACGTCGCGACCATGTTGCTGGCGGGTATCGCGCTGACGGCACTGGCCAGTTCGGCGGTCGGCCTGTTCACCTATCTGGCGGACGATGCGACCTTGCGTACGCTGACCTTCTGGAACCTCGGCAGCCTCAATGGCGCCAGTTATGCACGGCTCTGGCCATTGCTGATCATCACGGCCGGCGTCGCGCTGTGGCTGCCGCGTCGGGCACGGGCGCTGAATGCCTTGCTGCTGGGTGAATCCGAGGCCGGGCACTTGGGGATTGATGTCGAGCGCCTCAAGCGTGAGCTGGTGTTTTGCACGGCGCTGGGTGTCGGCGCGGCGGTGGCAGCGGCCGGGATGATCGGTTTCGTCGGGCTGGTGGTGCCGCATCTGGTGCGCTTGCTGGCGGGGCCGGATCATCGCGTGCTGTTGCCAGCCTCGGTACTGGCCGGGGCCAGCCTGCTGTTGCTGGCCGATCTGGTCGCACGGCTGGCGCTGGCGCCGGCGGAACTGCCGATCGGCATCGTCACGGCGTTTATCGGGGCACCGTTCTTCCTTTATCTGCTGCTGCGAGGACGCACCTGATGCTGCGTGCACACAATCTGCACATCCAGCGCGGCCGCCAGACCGTGCTAAGCGGCGTCACGGTGCAACTTGAACCGGGTGAAGTGCTGGGTGTGCTGGGGCCGAACGGTGCCGGTAAAAGTACCTTGCTCGGCGCCTTGTGCGGGGAGCTGAGTGCCAGCGAGGGTGAGGTTTGCCTCGACGGTGAGGCGTTGAGCAACTGGAGCGGCACGCTACGCGCGCGACGCCTGGCGGTGTTGCCGCAAGTCTCAACCCTGGATTTTGCCTTTCGTGTGGAGGAAGTGGTGGGGATGGGGCGTTTGCCCTATCAAACCGGGCGAGTGCGCGATGACGAGATTGTCGCCGCAGCGCTGGCGGCTGCGGATGCCGGGCATTTGAGCGGGCGCAGTTATCTGGCGTTGTCCGGTGGCGAGCGTCAACGCGTGCATCTGGCGCGGGTCCTGGCGCAACTCTGGCCGGGGCAGGCCGGGCAAACCTTGTTGCTGGATGAACCGACGTCGATGCTCGATCCGTTGCATCAGCACACCACGCTGCAAGCGGTACGCGACTTCGCCGATCGCGGCGCGGCGGTGCTGGTGATTCTGCATGATCTGAATCTGGCGGCGCGCTATTGTGATCGGGTGTTGTTGCTTGAAGGTGGCCGTCCAGTCGCGCTGAATACGCCGGAGCAAGTGTTGCGCCCGGATACCCTGAAAGCCGTGTTCGGTCTTGAAGTTCTGGTGCAACCGCACCCGGAGCGCGGGCATCCGCTGATCATCGCCCGCTGAGATTCTCGTCGAGGTGATTGCATGCGTGGGATGTGGTTATTGGCGCTGGTGTGGCTTGCGGGGTGTCAGCATGTTGTTGCACCGCCACCCGTCGCCGGTGACATCCGCGATCTGCACAGCGGTCAGGTGCTGACGGCGGAGCAATTGTTGGCGCGTCTTTCCAGGCCTGAGCGGGTGCTGATCGGCGAACAGCATGACAATGCCGATCATCATGCTGTGCAGTTGTGGCTGTTGCAGACGCTGGCCGAGCAGCGCCCCCAAGGCAGTCTGCTGATGGAAATGCTCACCCCGGAGCAGCAGCCCCGAATCGATCAAGTGCATCACGCGCAGAAACTGCCTGCCGATCTCCCCGGTGCATTGGCCTGGGAGGAGGGCTGGGACTGGAATCTCTATGGTCCGATCGTCCGCTTTGCTCTGACTCAACCCTCGCCACTGTTGGCGGCGAATCTTGAGCGCAGTGAAATCCACACGTTCTATCGCAACCCGCCAGTTTTGCGCGGTGAGCGCAGCAATGCTCAGCCTGTGAAAAGTGTTTTGTTGGGCCAGATCGGCGATTCCCACTGCGGCCTGCTGCCTGAATCGCAGATCCCGGCGATGCTGGCGGTGCAGCAACAGCGTGACCGGCGCATGGCCGAGCGTCTGCTGGCGGCGCCGACACCGTCATTATTGTTGGCGGGGGCGTGGCATGCGCGAAAAGATCTGGGCGTGCCGTTACATGTGCTGGACCTGGGCGCGACTCAGTCACCGACGGTGCTGATGCTGGCAGAGCAGGGCGATGACGTGACTGCGGCAATGGCCGATTTCGTCTGGTACACCCCGCCCACTGCGAAGCAGGATTACTGCGCGCAGATGCGCAAACAGTTCGGTAAATGACATTTCCACGGGCAAAAAAAGACCCGGTAAAAACCGGGTCAAATAACCGTGATTAGCCTGATGAGGAGATAATCTGAGAGTCCGAACCAAGGGCTTTTCAGAATATCGACCGATCTCGCGATCAGTTGTGATAATCATAGCGATTCTCATTACCGAGTCAACCACTGTTTCTGCATTTATTTTATTCAGCCCCAAAAATGGCCGGAATGTCCCGCAAAAGCAGGGCTTCAGCGCTAACCTTTGCTCGGTGTCAGTTGCGTGATCTGGCGATTCAACTGGCCGATGCGCCGCGCCATGCTCTCGATCAGGCTGTGGGCGATCTTCGGATTGGTGTGGCACATGCTCAAAAACTGATCACCGGGAATCAGCATCACCGTGCTCGGTTCTCGCGCAATGACCGACGCATTGCGCGGCTCGCCGGTGAACACGGCCATGGCGCCGAAGATCTCGTCCTTGGGCACTTCGCCGACTTTATGCCCGTCAACGAATGCCTCGGCGTGGCCATCTATGATCACAAACACATGATCGGCCGCATCGCCCTGGTGAATCAGCGTTTCACCGGCCTCGACCCGTTTGAAACCATTGGTGCTGCGAAACTCGCGCGGTTTCAGCTCGGCTACGGCATGGGCGAGCAGGGCCATTTGCCCCAGCAGATATTCCAGAAACTGTTCTGAACGAATGGGCTCGGCAAACAGATGCAGGAAAACATCGCTGCGCCGATAGGGCATCAAGCGCAATGGCCCGTCCGCGCACAAACGGCAATCGGCCCAGGCGTCGCCCTGCTGAAGGCCGATCAGATCACCTTCCTGCCAGTAAAACAGCAGCCGTGCGCCGACGCCGCCGTTGATCACGCCTTCGCTCAGTAGAAATACCTGATCGCCAGGTAACTGCGCCATCAGGTCAGCGGTCGCGTCTATCTGCAGAACCGGCCCGCACGGCGCCAGACCCTCCAGCCACTTCGCGGGCAAATTCTGCAAGCGATTGATCAGTGCATCGGCGTACGCCGATTGTTCCCCTAGCAGGTACATGGCGGTCAGCGCCCGTTCAGTTCTTGTGGCGCGAGGAAATCGCTTCTAGCTGTTTGTTCAAGGCATCCTTGCGTTCGGCGGGGATGTCGTTCCAGTGCACATCCATCAATGCCCCCTCGATCGCATACAACAACACCTTCGATGCGCGAAACCCACGGGTACGCACGGCCCGGTAGGCGTCCACCGCACCCAGGCGACGCAAGTCCGAGGCGCTGTGGATGCCCACGGCATGCAGCCATTGCGCCGACGTCTTGCCAAGATTTTTCAGGTGTTGCAGTTCATCATTCATCAAGCCTCCTTGCGACGGCCGAATGGTGCGTGGGCGAGCTTCTCAGGAGTGTAGCCATCAGTAGGAAAAGCGTGGTTGTTTGGTCGGATTCAACGCAAACGCTTCTAAGAAAGGGCGCTTGAACGGCCTGCGAACGCAGAAGGGGGGGAACACAATTGAATGTAGGAGTGAGCCTGCTCGCGATCGCGGACTGGCAGGCACACATGTGTTGAATGTTAGACCGCTATCGCGAGCAGGCTCACTCCTACAGGGAAGGCGTTGTGTCAGGGAATAATGAGGCGATCAGCGAGTGCGATAGCGCAACCGCGTACCGAAATTCATCGACATCAGGATTTCATCGGCACTCAGTTCCGGCGGGAAGTACGCTCCGGAAATCTGAGCGTGGGCCAGGCTTGCGCCTTCGAGCGATGAGTTGCGGAAATCGATGCCGCGCAGGTCGGCGGAACGGAAGTACGCGTCCCGGAAATCCACGCCATCGGCATTCAGTTCGCGCAGGTCGAGGCCGCGGAAGTCGCCGCCCACCATGTCGATCGGGCCGTCGTTGGGACGCTCCTTGTTAAAACCGGTGATGTCATCCTTGTGCAGCAGGGCATAAAGCGGGGTGTCGAGAAGTTTCGGCTGGCTCATGTCATATCACCTGTTGGTTTTATGACGCCAGTATAGTGCCACTATTTGACGGCCGTGAAGCGAGCGAGGGCTTCACGGCCGAAATAGTTTCTTACAGGCCTGGCAGGCGCTGACGGATCTGCGCGACCACGGTATCCAGCGTGCCGGATTCGTTGGTCTGCACGCGCTTGCTACGCAGAATCTCTTCCGGTGTCAGCGCTTCGCGGTTGGCCTGTTGGGCTTCGATCACGGCGAGGGTGGCGTCGGAAGGATCTTTTTGATCCGCCTGACGAATCGCCAGCCAGCTCTCGATCACCGCCTGCGGCGCATTGCAGTCGAGGATAAGGAACGGCGTGCCAGTGGCCTCGGCGATTTTCGCGGCGCTGTCGCGTTGTTCACGCTTGAGGTAAGTCGCGTCGATTACCACCGGGAAACCGGCGTGCAGGATGACCTCTGCGATCTCATGCAGCCGCGCGTAGGTCGCGACACTGGCATCGGCACTATAAATGCCGGCCTGCACGTCATTGGCCACGGTTTGCTCACCGAACAGACGCTTGCGCTCGACATCGGAGCGCAGACGGATCGCGCCCAGCGCTTCGACCAGACGCATGGCCACGTGGCTCTTGCCGACGGCGGAAACACCGTGGGTGATGGCCATGAAGCGCGACGGAATGGTGCTGTAGCTTTCTGCCAGGTTGGCGTAGTTGCGATACTGGCGCAGGGTGGTCGCGCGCTGCACCGGCGTGGCGTCCGCCGGCATGCTGAACAGCGCAACCTTGGCGCGAACCAGAGCGCGGTAGGCTTTGTAGAAGTTCAGCACTTCCAGGCCCTGATAGTCACCGGTCAGCTCCAGGTACTGGCTGATGAAGCGACGGGCCAGGGATTTCAGGCCGCGGTCTTCCAGGTCCATCGCCAGGAAACCGGTGTCGGCCCAGACGTCGGTGAAGCGAAACGGTTCGTTGAACTCGATGCAGTCGAAGATCACCACTTTGCCGTCGATGACTGTGGCGTTGCCCAGGTGGATGTCACCGTGGCATTCGCGGGTGAAGCCCTCGGTCTTGCGCTGCGCGAACAATGGCTTGAGGCGTTCGAAGCTGCTTTCGGCCCAGGCTTTCAGCGCTTCGAGTTGCAGCAGATCGCTTTTATCGCTGAGGAACGGCAGGATCTGTTCGAAGTTTTGCGAAACCGGTGCCATCACCGCGTCCGGGGTGCCAGCTTCATGTTCGGCCGGCACTTTTGGTGCGCTGAGGTGGAAGTGAGCAATCTGCTCGGCCATTTCGTCGATGTGCCGAGTGGTCAGCTCGCCGTTGGCCTGCAGGGTGCTGAGCAAACCGGTCTGCGGGAATTGACGCATCTTCAGCACATATTCGATGGCCGGACCGTCACCGTCCAGTTGCGGTGCTTCGGCGCTGCCAGTGACCGGTAACACGTCCAGATACAGATCGTCGGTCAGGCGCTGGTTCAGACGCAGTTCTTCAGCGCAGAAATGCGCGCGTGACTCCAGGCTGGTGAAGTCGAGAAAGCCGAAATTCACCGGCTTCTTCACTTTGTAGGCAAAGGGACCGGTGAGGATCACCCACGAAATGTGGGTTTCGATGACCTGGAACCCTTCGACGGGGTGCGGGTAGAGGGCCGGGTTTTGCAGGGCAGCGATCAGTGACTGGCTCACGGGCGATCCTTCAGAGACTGGGGGAAATTCGAGGTCGCCATTATGGCCGCTCGCCAGCCCGACGCAAACCTCGGAGCGCTCCTGTTGAGTATGAATAAAGTGCGTATAATCCGCCGCCATGACTCGATCTCGATCCCCCCGTACCAAGAAAAAACCACCTGCCAAGGGCCTGAGCCCGTGGCTGGGCTGGGCCATTAAACTCAGTCTGGTCGGCCTTGTGGTGCTGGCCGGCTTTGCCGTTTACCTCGATGCCGTGGTGCAGGAGAAGTTCTCCGGCAAGCGTTGGACGATCCCGGCCAAGGTGTACGCACGCCCGCTTGAGCTGTTCGTCGGACAAAAGCTCAGCAAGGACGACTTCCTCACCGAACTCGATGCCCTCGGCTATCGTCGCGAAGCCGTGAGCAACGGCCCCGGTGCCGCAGCGGTCAATGGCAACACAGTCGACCTGAATACCCGCGGTTTCCAGTTCTATGAAGGCCTGGAGAAACCACAGCCGGTGCGCGTGCGTTTCTCCGGCGACTACGTGGCGGAGCTGTCGGCGATCAATGGTTCGAAACTGTCGGTCGTGCGTCTCGAACCGTTGATGATCGGTGGCATTTACCCGAAAAACCTTGAAGACCGCATCCTGATCAAGCTCGATCAGGTGCCGCCGTACCTGCTGGAAACCCTGGTTGCGGTTGAAGATCGCGACTATTACAGCCACTGGGGCGTGTCGCCGAAGTCGATTGCCCGAGCCATCTGGGTCAACACCTCTGGCGGCAAAATGACTCAGGGCGGCAGCACGCTGACCCAGCAGTTGGTGAAGAACTTCTACCTGACCAATGAACGTAGCCTGACCCGCAAGCTCACCGAAGCGATGATGGCGATGTTGCTGGAGCTGCATTACGACAAGAAAGAGATTCTTGAGGCGTACCTCAACGAAGTCTTCGTCGGTCAGGACGGTCAGCGTGCGGTGCACGGTTTCGGTCTGGCGAGTCAGTTCTTCTTCGGTCAACCGTTGTCCGAGTTGAAGTTGCACCAGGTTGCATTGCTGGTCGGCATGGTCAAAGGTCCGTCTTATTACAACCCGCGTCGCAACCCGGAGCGTGCGCTGGAGCGGCGTAACCTGGTGCTCGACGTGCTTGAGCAACAAGGCGTGGCAACCGCGGAGCAGGTCGAGGCCGCGAAGAAAATGCCACTGGGCGTGACGACGCGCGGCAAGCTCGCCGACAGCTCGTTCCCGGGCTTTATTGATCTGGTCAAACGCCAGTTGCGTGAAGACTATCGCGACGAAGACTTGACCGAAGAAGGTCTGCGGATCTTCACCAGTTTCGACCCGATTCTGCAGATGAAGGCCGAGGCGTCGGTCAACGATACCTTTAAACGTCTGGCCGGGCGCAAGGGCTCTGACGACGTCGAAGCGGCCATGGTCGTGACCAACCCGGAAACCGGCGAAGTGCAGGCGATGATCGGCAGCCGTCAGGCCAGTTACGCCGGGTTCAACCGTGCACTGGACGCGGTACGACCAATCGGTTCGTTGATAAAGCCTGCGGTTTATCTGACAGCGCTGGAAAAGCCGAGCCAGTACACGTTGACCAGTTGGCTGTCGGACGACCCGTTGTCGGTCAAAGGCGCCAACGGTCAGGTGTGGAAGCCGCAGAACTATGACCGCCGCTCCCACGGCACCGTATTTCTTTATCAGGGCCTGGCGCACTCCTACAACCTGTCGACTTCGCGTCTGGGTCTGGAAGTGGGCGTACCGAATGTGCTCAAGACCCTTGCGCGTCTGGGGGTGACCCGTGAATTCCCGGCGTTCCCGTCGATGTTGCTGGGTGCTGGCGGCATGACCCCGATCGAAGTGGCGACCATGTACCAGACCCTCGCCAATGGTGGTTTCAATACGCCGATGCGCGGGATTCGCAGCGTACTGACCGCCGAGGGCGAGCCGCTCAAGCGTTATCCGTTCCAGATCGAGCAGCGTTTCGATCCGGCGTCGATCTACCTGATCCAGAACGCCATGCAGCGGGTGATGCGTGAAGGTACCGGCAGTTCGGTTTATAACGTGCTGCCGAAGACGCTGACCCTGGCCGGCAAGACCGGTACCAGTAACGATTCGCGTGACAGCTGGTTCGCCGGTTTCAGTCAGGATCTGCTGGCGGTGGTCTGGCTGGGGCGCGATGACAACGGCAAGACACCGTTCACCGGGGCTACCGGTGCGCTGCAGGTCTGGACCAGTTTCATGCGCAAGGCCGATCCGCTGCCGCTGGACATGCCGCAGCCGGACAACATCGTCCAGGCGTGGGTCGATTCGCGGACCGGGCAGGGCTCCGATGCTAACTGCCCGGGGGCGGTGCAGATGCCGTATATTCGCGGCAGCGAACCGCCACCCGGCGCCGCGTGTGCAAGCGAAACGCCTGCTTCGCCGGAATCGGTGATGGATTGGGTCAAGGGCTGGATGAATTAAGCAAAGAGGGTTTCAAGTGAACAAGTGGTTGATTCCAGCGGTGACCGCCGTGGCTTTGCTCAGCGGCTGTTCTACCGTACAGCGTGGTTCGATCCCGGTGGTCGATTCCGGTACCGCCGTGTCCAACAGCGAGCGTATTTCGGCCAATGGCGGCTTCCGTCAAACGACCGTCAAGCGCCCTGTGCAGGGCCAGACTCAGGCGATCCCGCAAGGCGATACCGGCGTGGTAGTGATGGTGCCGGGCGGCGGCGCGACAACATCCGCGCCGATCAGCACTTCGCCAATCGTGCCGGGACCGGCGTCCGGCGGAATTACCCCGGGACCGTACAACCCGTCGCCGGTTGAATCGGCGCCCGTCAACACTGGCAGCTACAGCATGCCGTCGACGCCGAGCGGCATTCCTTCGGCCAGCAGCGGCGGCGGTCTGTCGGCCGACGAACAACTGGACGGCCCGGTGCTCGCGTTGCTGACCACTGCGCAACAGCAACAGGCCGGTGGCGACCTCAATGGCGCGTCGTCGAGCCTAGAGCGTGCCCAGCGTGTTGCCCCGCGTGAGCCGCAAGTGCTTTACCGTCTGGCGCAAGTGCGCATGGCGCAGGGTGACGCCCCGCAAGCCGAGCAATTTGCCCGTCGTGCATTGACCATGGCCAACGGTCGTCCTGATCTGCAAGCCAATCTGTGGGAAATCATCGCGCAGTCCCGTGAAAAACAAGGTGACGCTGCCGGTGCCGCGCAGGCCCGTCAGAAGGCCAGGGTTTCGCTGTGATGGATGTTCGTTTCCCGAAAATCGCCGATCAGCTGTTGCTGATCGAGCGTGAGTTGCGCACTCAGGGCTGGTGGGACGAGGTCTCGCCGTCGGCTGAAGCCCTGAGCAGTGTCGAGCCGTTTTCGGTCGACACACTGGACTTCGAGCAGTGGCTGCAATGGATCTTCCTGCCACGGATGAAAATGATCCTCGAGCAGGATCTGCCGTTGCCCAATGCCTCGGGGATTCAGGAAATGGCTGAAATGGTCTTCGCCCAGCGCAATCTGCAGGGCAAGGATCGCCAGTTGCAGGTGCTGCTCAAAGAGTTCGACCTGCTGATCACCGCTTCCCGTTAATACCGATTCCGTGCAGGAACTGCCGCAGGCCGCGATCTTTTGATCTTGTCTTTAACGATCGCAGCCTGCTGCTGCGCCTAGAGGTCTCTATTCACAGTTTTGCGTAATCTGTTTCTGCGCTTCGATAATGCGCTCCTGCCGTTGTGCAGCGTCCAGGCGCCGTAATTCTCCCTCTACTTCTTCTCTCAAACGTGGATTGTTCTGCAATTGCGCAAGGTTCGTCCGTGCCTGTTCGCAAAACTGTTTGAGCTGTGCCTGCTGGTCGGCGACCTGTTTCTTGACCTTGGCGTCGATCACCTTCTGATCCCCCAGTGCACCGCTGCCCGGCATTGGCGCAGCTTTGGGCGGTGGCGAGGAGGGCGTTTGTACGGTACTGGACGGCTGGCCTTGCGGCGGCTGCGCATCGAAGTGCGTGACACCTTGAGCGTCGACCCATGTGTAAATTTGAGCGGCCATGCACCACGGGCTGAGGCCGATCAGCAGAGTGAGGAGTAGCGTTCGCATGCTGATTCCTTGGCAAAATTGCGCAATTGACGCTAACAGAGTAGCGGTTTTCAGGTTTTTTCTTGCGTTCTCATGTGCTTACCCACAATTAAGCACATAGACGGCTTGACTTGGAGAGGGCGAAACAGAAGAATCCAAAGTCCGCTGTAGAGGGACTGCCAGAAGCAGACCCACTCGGTAGATCATGAGGCGCACATCCGCGCCGACCTGTTACACCCGCAACGCGTTACCTCGCGCTGGGTGGGAAAGGCCCGCAACACTTGGGACGATCCCAATACTTGCTCAGTCAGTGCTGACGTAGTCGGCGACCACCGTCGCTCATGCTCTGCCGAGAAGTAAACCTATTAAGACCCGCCCCTTTTTTGTGGACGGTATTCTGGCGTTTTAGAGGTGAACAACGTGGAGCTTTTATCTGGCGGTGAGATGCTCGTCCGCTTCTTGCGTGACGAAGGCGTCAAATATATCTACGGGTACCCGGGTGGTGCTCTCCTGCATGTTTACGATGCCCTGTTCAAAGAACCGGAAGTGACCCACATCCTGGTTCGTCACGAACAAGCGGCGACCCATATGGCTGACGGCTACGCCCGTGCCACCGGTAAAGCCGGCGTGGTATTGGTGACTTCCGGTCCAGGCGCCACAAACGCCATCACCGGTATCGCCACGGCCTATATGGACTCGATTCCAATGGTGATTATTTCCGGTCAGGTGCCAAGCACCATGGTCGGCACCGACGCGTTCCAGGAAACCGACATGATCGGTATCTCCCGGCCGATCGTGAAGCACAGCTTCATGATCAAGCACGCCTCGGAAATCCCGGAAGTCATGAAGAAGGCCTTCTACCTGGCGCAATCCGGTCGTCCGGGCCCGGTCGTGGTCGATATCCCGAAAGACATGACCAATCCGGCCGAGAAGTTCGAATACGTCTTCCCGAAAAAAGCCAAGCTGCGCTCCTACAGCCCGGCCGTTCGCGGTCACTCGGGGCAAATCCGCAAGGCGGCAGAAATGCTCCTCGCGGCCAAGCGCCCAGTGCTGTACTCCGGCGGCGGCGTGATTCTGGGCAATGGTTCCGCACCGCTGACCGAACTGGCGAGGATGCTCAACCTGCCAGTGACCAACACCTTGATGGGCCTGGGTGGTTACCCTGGTACCGATCGGCAGTTCATCGGCATGCTCGGCATGCACGGCAGCTACACCGCCAACCTGGCGATGCACCACGCTGACGTGATCCTGGCGGTCGGCGCGCGTTTCGACGATCGCGTGATCAACGGCGCGGCGAAGTTCTGCCCGAACGCCAAGATCATCCACATCGACATCGACCCGGCTTCGATCTCCAAGACCATCAAGGCCGACGTGCCAATTGTTGGCCCGGTAGAGAGCGTCCTGACCGAAATGGTCACGATCCTCAAGGAAATCGGCGAGACCCCGAACAAGGAGTCGGTTGCCAGCTGGTGGAAGCAAGTCGATGAATGGCGCGGTGATCGCGGCCTGTTCCCTTACGACAAGGGCGATGGCAGCAAGATCAAGCCGCAGACCGTGATCGAGACCCTGTGCGAAGTGACCAAGGGCGATGCCTTCATCACTTCCGACGTGGGCCAGCACCAGATGTTCGCGGCGCAGTACTACACGTTCAACAAGCCTAATCGCTGGATCAACTCCGGTGGCCTGGGCACCATGGGCTTCGGTTTCCCGGCGGCCATGGGCATCAAGTTGAGCTTTCCGGATGATGACGTCGCCTGCGTGACCGGCGAAGGCAGCATCCAGATGAACATCCAGGAGCTGTCGACCTGCCTGCAATATGGTCTGCCGGTGAAAATCGTCATCCTCAACAACGGTGTTCTGGGGATGGTTCGTCAGTGGCAGGACATGAGCTACGGCAGCCGTCACTCGCACTCCTACATGGAATCGCTGCCTGACTTCGTCAAGTTGGCTGAAGCCTACGGCCACGTTGGCGTACGCATCACCGAATCGAAAGATTTGAAGTCGAAGATGGCAGAAGCGTTCGCCATGAAGGATCGCCTGGTCGTGATCGACATTTCGGTCGACACCAGCGAGCACGTCTATCCGATGCAGATCAAAGACGGCTCGATGCGCGATATGTGGCTGAGCAAGACGGAGCGTACTTAATCATGCGGCACATTATTTCCTTGCTTCTGGAAAACGAACCCGGCGCTTTGTCTCGCGTAGTCGGCCTGTTCTCGCAGCGCAACTACAACATCGAAAGCCTGACCGTGGCCCCGACCGAAGACCCGACCCTGTCGCGTCTGACGCTGACCACCGTGGGCCACGATGAAATCATCGAGCAGATCACCAAAAACCTGAACAAGCTGATCGAAGTGGTCAAGCTGGTGGACCTGTCGGAAAGCGCTCACATCGAGCGCGAGCTGATGCTGGTCAAGGTCAAGGCCACTGGCGCCCAGCGCGCCGAGATCAAACGCACCACCGATATTTACCGTGGACAGATCGTCGACGTCAGCGCCAGCGTGTATACCGTTCAATTGACCGGTACCAGCGACAAGCTCGACAGCTTCATTCAGTCCATCGGCACCGCATCAATTCTGGAAACCGTCCGTAGCGGCGTGACCGGCATTGCCCGCGGCGACAAAGTACTCAGCATCTAAACCAAATTAGCGAATGGCCTGAACGGCCTGGATATATAGGGGAAATTCATGAAAGTTTTCTACGATAAAGACTGCGACCTGTCGATCATCCAGGGCAAGAAAGTTGCCATCATCGGTTACGGTTCCCAGGGCCACGCCCAAGCGTGCAACCTGAAAGATTCCGGTGTCGACGTTACCGTTGGTCTGCGTAAAGGTTCGGCCACCGTTGCCAAAGCTGAAGCTCACGGCCTGAAAGTGACCGACGTGGCTGCCGCTGTTGCCGGCGCCGACCTGGTCATGATCCTGACCCCGGACGAGTTCCAGTCCCAGCTGTACAAGAACGAAATCGAGCCGAACATCAAGAAGGGCGCCACCCTGGCCTTCTCCCACGGCTTCGCGATTCACTACAATCAGGTTGTTCCGCGTGCCGACCTCGACGTGATCATGATCGCGCCGAAAGCCCCGGGCCACACCGTACGTTCCGAGTTCGTCAAAGGCGGCGGTATCCCTGACCTGATCGCGATCTACCAGGACGCTTCGGGCAACGCCAAAAACGTTGCACTGTCCTACGCTGCTGGCGTTGGTGGCGGTCGTACCGGCATCATCGAAACCACGTTCAAGGACGAGACCGAAACCGACCTGTTCGGCGAACAAGCCGTTCTGTGCGGCGGTACCGTTGAGCTGGTAAAAGCCGGTTTTGAAACTCTGGTTGAAGCTGGCTACGCGCCGGAAATGGCTTACTTCGAGTGCTTGCACGAACTGAAGCTGATCGTTGACCTCATGTACGAAGGCGGTATCGCCAACATGAACTACTCGATCTCCAACAACGCCGAGTACGGCGAGTACGTGACCGGTCCGGAAGTGATCAACGCCGAATCCCGTCAGGCCATGCGCAATGCCCTGAAACGCATTCAGGACGGCGAATACGCCAAAATGTTCATCAGCGAAGGCGCAACCGGCTACCCTTCGATGACCGCCAAGCGTCGTAACAACGCCGCTCACGGTATCGAAATCATCGGCGAGCAACTGCGCTCCATGATGCCGTGGATCGGTGCCAACAAGATCGTCGACAAAGCCAAAAACTAAGTCGTCACCCTTGTACGAAAAACGCGGCCTCGGCCGCGTTTTTTCGTTTGAGGCGGTGGTTCTGGTATAAAGCTGCATCGTTTGTGGCCGAACTGTCGTCCTCAAGCATCTGTCGAATTTTCTCCAAACCGTTGCAAGGTAATGTCCATGAGCGAACGTCCCGAAGAGCCGAACAAGGCTTCTGACGCCGAAAGCCTGCTGCCCATCGATGAACACATCGAAGAAGGGCACGACGCAGAAGGTCGTAAAGTCCGGCATCGTGGTATCTATCTGCTGCCGAACCTGTTCACCACGGCGAACCTGTTTGCCGGGTTCTATTCCATCATCAACTCGATGAGCGCCCAGGCGGCCCTGAGCGCTGGCGATTCGGCGAATGCGAGCAAGTATTTCGCCTTCGCTGCGATCGCGATCTTCGTTGCCATGGTGCTCGACGGTCTCGACGGCCGGGTTGCGCGCATGACCAACACGCAAAGCGCATTCGGCGCCGAGTACGACTCGCTGTCGGACATGGTCGCGTTTGGTGTCGCGCCGGCGCTGCTGGCTTTCGGCTGGGCGTTGGGTGACATGGGCAAGGTCGGCTGGATGGTTGCCTTCATCTATGTAGCGGGCGCGGCGTTGCGTCTGGCACGTTTCAACACACAGGTTGGCACCGCAGACAAACGTTACTTCATCGGTCTGGCCAGTCCGGCAGCCGCCGGTGTGGTGGCCGGTATCGTCTGGGCATTCAGCGATTACGGCATCCAGGGTTCGAAAATGTCGTTCCTGGTCGCGTTGATGGTCGCGGCTGCCGGCATGCTGATGGTCAGCAACATCAAGTACAACAGCTTTAAAGAGCTGGACTTGAAAGGGCGGGTGCCGTTCGTGGCAATCCTTGCAGTGGTGCTGGTGTTCGCCGTGGTCTTCAGTGATCCACCGCGCATTCTGCTGCTGGTGTTCCTCGCTTACGCTGCTTCCGGTCCGGTGCAATACCTGTTGCATCTTCGTCGGCACAAAAAAGCCGAGTGATGTAATTTCCCGCATACTCCGCAGTCTATCGGTGCATCTGTCCTCCAAAGCTGCGGAGTTGCCATGCTGATCAAAGTCCCCAAAGCGTCTGACTGCCATGAGTCGGATGTCACGCCTGAATCCATTTATCTCTCCCGCCGCCAGTTGCTGGGGGCCACTGCTGCCGGTATCGCCGTCAGTAGCCTGCCACGCTGGGCCAATGCCGATGATGCGGCGCGTTATCCCGATGTCGAGCCGGGCAAGGCGCCAGCCTGGTTTGCCGAAAAGCTTCCCTCTACTAAATGGGGGGCGGTCAACGTCAAGGATGAGGCGATCACGCCTTATAAAGATGCGACGCACTACAATAACTTCTATGAGTTCGGGACCGACAAGGGGGATCCGGCGGCGAATGCCGGCGCGTTGAAAACCGAACCGTGGACGGTGGTGGTAGACGGAGAGGTGGGTAAGCCGGGGCGCTATGCGCTGGAAGACTTCATGAAACCGTATCAGTTGGAAGAGCGCATCTATCGACTGCGTTGTGTCGAGGCCTGGTCGATGGTCATTCCATGGATCGGTTTTCCGATCTCGGCGCTGCTCAAGCAGGTCGAGCCCACCTCCAAAGCCAAGTACATTCGCTTTGAAACCTTGCAGGATCCCAAGAGCATGCCCGGGCAGCGCTCGGGATTCGCTTTGATCGACTGGCCTTATGTAGAGGGTCTGCGCCTGGATGAGGCGATGAATCCTCTGGCGATTCTTGCGGTGGGTATGTATGGCCGCGAACTCCCGAATCAGAACGGTGCGCCGCTGCGTCTGGTGGTGCCGTGGAAGTATGGCTTCAAGAGCGTCAAATCCATTGTGCGGATCAGTCTTGTCAGCGAGCAGCCAAAGACGACATGGCAGAGCATTGCGGCAGATGAGTACGGCTTTTACGCGAACGTGAATCCGACGGTCGATCACCCGCGCTGGACCCAGGCGCGGGAGCGGCGTCTGCCGAACAGTCTGTTCAAGCCGAATGTGCGTGATACGCAGATGTTCAACGGCTATTCGGATGAAGTCGCTTCTTTATATACAGGGCTCGATCTGCGGAAGAACTACTGATGCGATTCCCGTACTGGCGTATAGGCGTTTTCATTGCGGCGGCAGTCTGGCCGATGCTTTGGTTGTATCAGGCTCTCGGGGATTTGCTCGGGCCTGATCCTGGCAAAGTGCTGGTGGATCGGCTGGGGCTGGGGACGTTGGTGTTGTTGTTGATTACCCTGAGCATGACACCGATGCAAAAGCTAACCGGGTGGGCAGGGTGGATTGCTGTTCGTCGGCAGTTGGGGCTTTGGTGTTTTGCCTATGTGGTTTTGCACCTGGGCAGCTATATGGCGTTCATTCTGGGGTTCGATTGGTCGCAGCTGGCGGTCGAACTGCGTAAGCGGCCTTACATAATAGTAGGGGCGTTGGCTTTCCTTGGACTGTTGGCGTTGGCGGTGACCTCCAATCGCTACAGTCAGCGTCGTTTAGGTGTGCGTTGGAAGAAGTTACATCGTCTGGTGTACGTGATTCTTGGCCTGGGTTTGCTGCATATGCTGTGGATTGTGCGTGCTGATCTCGAAGAGTGGGCGATCTATGCCTTTATAGGTGCTGTGCTTCTGCTGCTGCGTATTCCGCCAGTGACGCGGCGGATCCCGCGTTTGCTGGCTAAAAAGCAGGTTTTGCAAGAAAAGCGAAATTAACGGTTGACGGCGAATTCTAGAAGTCTATAATTTGCCCCACTTCCGGCGCAGTCGAAACGGAAAACTCCTTGAGATTCAATGAGTTAGGCGGTTTTCGACAGTGGCTTGCTTCAGATCATCGAAGCCTGGAAGGAGTTGGAAATGCCGGTTGATCTGGCGCTTTCAACGGTTCGATCTTCTCGGTCGAAAGCGGAGAAAAAGAGGTGTTGACAACAGCGAGTAACGCTGTAGAATTCGCCTCCCGCTAACGAGAGATCGGAAGCGCAAGTGGTTGAAGTTGTTGAGGAAATCTTCGAAAACTTCTGAAAATAATCACTTGACAGCAAATGAGGCTGCTGTAGAATGCGCGCCTCGGTTGAGACGAAAGATCTTAACCAACCGCTCTTTAACAACTGAATCAAGCAATTCGTGTGGGTGCTTGTGGAGTCAGACTGATAGTCAACAAGATTATCAGCATCACAAGTTACTCCGCGAGAAATCAAAGATGTAACCAACGATTGCTGAGCCAAGTTTAGGGTTTCTTAAAAACCCAAAGATGTTTGAACTGAAGAGTTTGATCATGGCTCAGATTGAACGCTGGCGGCAGGCCTAACACATGCAAGTCGAGCGGATGAAGTGAGCTTGCTCATGGATTCAGCGGCGGACGGGTGAGTAATGCCTAGGAATCTGCCTGGTAGTGGGGGACAACGTTTCGAAAGGAACGCTAATACCGCATACGTCCTACGGGAGAAAGCAGGGGACCTTCGGGCCTTGCGCTATCAGATGAGCCTAGGTCGGATTAGCTAGTTGGTGAGGTAATGGCTCACCAAGGCTACGATCCGTAACTGGTCTGAGAGGATGATCAGTCACACTGGAACTGAGACACGGTCCAGACTCCTACGGGAGGCAGCAGTGGGGAATATTGGACAATGGGCGAAAGCCTGATCCAGCCATGCCGCGTGTGTGAAGAAGGTCTTCGGATTGTAAAGCACTTTAAGTTGGGAGGAAGGGTTGTAGATTAATACTCTGCAATTTTGACGTTACCGACAGAATAAGCACCGGCTAACTCTGTGCCAGCAGCCGCGGTAATACAGAGGGTGCAAGCGTTAATCGGAATTACTGGGCGTAAAGCGCGCGTAGGTGGTTCGTTAAGTTGGATGTGAAATCCCCGGGCTCAACCTGGGAACTGCATCCAAAACTGGCGAGCTAGAGTATGGTAGAGGGTGGTGGAATTTCCTGTGTAGCGGTGAAATGCGTAGATATAGGAAGGAACACCAGTGGCGAAGGCGACCACCTGGACTGATACTGACACTGAGGTGCGAAAGCGTGGGGAGCAAACAGGATTAGATACCCTGGTAGTCCACGCCGTAAACGATGTCAACTAGCCGTTGGGAGCCTTGAGCTCTTAGTGGCGCAGCTAACGCATTAAGTTGACCGCCTGGGAGTACGGCCGCAAGGTTAAAACTCAAATGAATTGACGGGGGCCCGCACAAGCGGTGGAGCATGTGGTTTAATTCGAAGCAACGCGAAGAACCTTACCAGGCCTTGACATCCAATGAACTTTCCAGAGATGGATTGGTGCCTTCGGGAACATTGAGACAGGTGCTGCATGGCTGTCGTCAGCTCGTGTCGTGAGATGTTGGGTTAAGTCCCGTAACGAGCGCAACCCTTGTCCTTAGTTACCAGCACGTAATGGTGGGCACTCTAAGGAGACTGCCGGTGACAAACCGGAGGAAGGTGGGGATGACGTCAAGTCATCATGGCCCTTACGGCCTGGGCTACACACGTGCTACAATGGTCGGTACAAAGGGTTGCCAAGCCGCGAGGTGGAGCTAATCCCATAAAACCGATCGTAGTCCGGATCGCAGTCTGCAACTCGACTGCGTGAAGTCGGAATCGCTAGTAATCGCGAATCAGAATGTCGCGGTGAATACGTTCCCGGGCCTTGTACACACCGCCCGTCACACCATGGGAGTGGGTTGCACCAGAAGTAGCTAGTCTAACCTTCGGGAGGACGGTTACCACGGTGTGATTCATGACTGGGGTGAAGTCGTAACAAGGTAGCCGTAGGGGAACCTGCGGCTGGATCACCTCCTTAATCGACGACATCAGCTGCTCCATAAGTTCCCACACGAATTGCTTGATTCATTGAAGAAGACGATAGAAGCAGCCCGAAATTGGGTCTGTAGCTCAGTTGGTTAGAGCGCACCCCTGATAAGGGTGAGGTCGGCAGTTCGAATCTGCCCAGACCCACCAATTTTGTGTGGGAAACGCCTGTAGAAATACGGGGCCATAGCTCAGCTGGGAGAGCGCCTGCCTTGCACGCAGGAGGTCAGCGGTTCGATCCCGCTTGGCTCCACCACTACTGCTTCTGAAGTTTGAAAGCTTAGAAATGAGCATTCCATCAGTGTGATGATGAATGTTGATTTCTAGTCTTTGACTAGTTCGTTCTTTAAAAATTTGGGTATGTGATAGAAAGATAGACTGAACGTTACTTTCACTGGTAACGGATCAGGCTAAGGTAAAATTTGTGAGTGACTCTTAAGAGTTTTGCGAATTTTCGGCGAATGTCGTCTTCACAGTATAACCAGATTGCTTGGGGTTATATGGTCAAGTGAAGAAGCGCATACGGTGGATGCCTTGGCAGTCAGAGGCGATGAAAGACGTGGTAGCCTGCGAAAAGCTTCGGGAGTCGGCAAACAGACTTTGATCCGGAGATGTCTGAATGGGGAACCCAGCCATCATAAGATGGTTATCTTGTACTGAATACATAGGTGCAAGAGGCGAACCAGGGAACTGAAACATCTAAGTACCCTGAGGAAAAGAAATCAACCGAGATTCCCTTAGTAGTGGCGAGCGAACGGGGACTAGCCCTTAAGTGGCTTTGAGATTAGCGGAACGCTCTGGAAAGTGCGGCCATAGTGGGTGATAGCCCTGTACGCGAAAATCTCTTAGTCATGAAATCGAGTAGGACGGAGCACGAGAAACTTTGTCTGAATATGGGGGGACCATCCTCCAAGGCTAAATACTACTGACTGACCGATAGTGAACTAGTACCGTGAGGGAAAGGCGAAAAGAACCCCGGAGAGGGAGTGAAATAGATCCTGAAACCGTATGCGTACAAGCAGTGGGAGCAGACTTTGTTCTGTGACTGCGTACCTTTTGTATAATGGGTCAGCGACTTATTTTCAGTGGCGAGCTTAACCGAATAGGGGAGGCGTAGCGAAAGCGAGTCTTAATAGGGCGTCTAGTCGCTGGGAATAGACCCGAAACCGGGCGATCTATCCATGGGCAGGTTGAAGGTTAGGTAACACTGACTGGAGGACCGAACCGACTACCGTTGAAAAGTTAGCGGATGACCTGTGGATCGGAGTGAAAGGCTAATCAAGCTCGGAGATAGCTGGTTCTCCTCGAAAGCTATTTAGGTAGCGCCTCATGTATCACTGTAGGGGGTAGAGCACTGTTTCGGCTAGGGGGTCATCCCGACTTACCAAACCGATGCAAACTCCGAATACCTACAAGTGCCGAGCATGGGAGACACACGGCGGGTGCTAACGTCCGTCGTGAAAAGGGAAACAACCCAGACCGTCAGCTAAGGTCCCAAAGTTATGGTTAAGTGGGAAACGATGTGGGAAGGCTTAGACAGCTAGGAGGTTGGCTTAGAAGCAGCCACCCTTTAAAGAAAGCGTAATAGCTCACTAGTCGAGTCGGCCTGCGCGGAAGATGTAACGGGGCTCAAACCATACACCGAAGCTACGGGTATCACCTTCGGGTGATGCGGTAGAGGAGCGTTCTGTAAGCCTGTGAAGGTGAGTTGAGAAGCTTGCTGGAGGTATCAGAAGTGCGAATGCTGACATGAGTAACGACAATGGGTGTGAAAAACACCCACGCCGAAAGACCAAGGTTTCCTGCGCAACGTTAATCGACGCAGGGTTAGTCGGTCCCTAAGGCGAGGCTGAAAAGCGTAGTCGATGGAAAACAGGTTAATATTCCTGTACTTCTGGTTATTGCGATGGAGGGACGGAGAAGGCTAGGCCAGCTTGGCGTTGGTTGTCCAAGTTTAAGGTGGTAGGCTGGAATCTTAGGTAAATCCGGGATTCTAAGGCCGAGAGCTGATGACGAGTTACCTTTCAGGTGACGAAGTGGTTGATGCCATGCTTCCAAGAAAAGCTTCTAAGCTTCAGATAACCAGGAACCGTACCCCAAACCGACACAGGTGGTTGGGTAGAGAATACCAAGGCGCTTGAGAGAACTCGGGTGAAGGAACTAGGCAAAATGGCACCGTAACTTCGGGAGAAGGTGCGCCGGTGAGGGTGAAGGACTTGCTCCGTAAGCTCATGCCGGTCGAAGATACCAGGCCGCTGCGACTGTTTATTAAAAACACAGCACTCTGCAAACACGAAAGTGGACGTATAGGGTGTGACGCCTGCCCGGTGCCGGAAGGTTAATTGATGGGGTTAGCTAACGCGAAGCTCTTGATCGAAGCCCCGGTAAACGGCGGCCGTAACTATAACGGTCCTAAGGTAGCGAAATTCCTTGTCGGGTAAGTTCCGACCTGCACGAATGGCGTAACGATGGCGGCGCTGTCTCCACCCGAGACTCAGTGAAATTGAAATCGCTGTGAAGATGCAGTGTATCCGCGGCTAGACGGAAAGACCCCGTGAACCTTTACTATAGCTTTGCACTGGACTTTGAATTTGCTTGTGTAGGATAGGTGGGAGGCTTTGAAGCGTGGACGCCAGTTCGCGTGGAGCCATCCTTGAAATACCACCCTGGCAACTTTGAGGTTCTAACTCAGGTCCGTTATCCGGATCGAGGACAGTGTATGGTGGGTAGTTTGACTGGGGCGGTCTCCTCCTAAAGAGTAACGGAGGAGTACGAAGGTGCGCTCAGACCGGTCGGAAATCGGTCGTAGAGTATAAAGGCAAAAGCGCGCTTGACTGCGAGACAGACACGTCGAGCAGGTACGAAAGTAGGTCTTAGTGATCCGGTGGTTCTGTATGGAAGGGCCATCGCTCAACGGATAAAAGGTACTCCGGGGATAACAGGCTGATACCGCCCAAGAGTTCATATCGACGGCGGTGTTTGGCACCTCGATGTCGGCTCATCACATCCTGGGGCTGAAGCCGGTCCCAAGGGTATGGCTGTTCGCCATTTAAAGTGGTACGCGAGCTGGGTTTAGAACGTCGTGAGACAGTTCGGTCCCTATCTGCCGTGGACGTTTGAGATTTGAGAGGGGCTGCTCCTAGTACGAGAGGACCGGAGTGGACGAACCTCTGGTGTTCCGGTTGTCACGCCAGTGGCATTGCCGGGTAGCTATGTTCGGGAAAGATAACCGCTGAAAGCATCTAAGCGGGAAACTTGCCTCAAGATGAGATCTCACTGGAACCTTGAGTTCCCTGAAGGGCCGTCGAAGACTACGACGTTGATAGGTTGGGTGTGTAAGCGCTGTGAGGCGTTGAGCTAACCAATACTAATTGCCCGTGAGGCTTGACCATATAACACCCAAGCAATTTGCGTCGAAGAGACCAGATTGCGGTGTGTGAAGACGAAATGAACCGAAAGTTCGCGCAACTCACAAGACACCTGTATCACATACCCGATTTGCTGAAGCGAGGCCAGATGGTCACGAGTCAGTACCCGAATTTCTTGACGACCATAGAGCGTTGGAACCACCTGATCCCATCCCGAACTCAGAAGTGAAACGATGCATCGCCGATGGTAGTGTGGGGTTTCCCCATGTGAGAGTAGGTCATCGTCAAGATTAAATTCCGAAACCCCAATTGCGAAAGCAGTTGGGGTTTTGTTTTGTCCGTAGAAAAAATATTGCTTAGTCAGCGAACAAATTTGCACAGTTATTTTCGAATCAGAACACTAGAATAGCCCCATCTTTTTCGGAGCCAGAGCCTGTATGTCAGAGTCGGTTGACGCCCGCGGGCTGTCAGAATTACCGCTGGAAGACCTGGTGGCCTGTCACGAGTGCGACCTGCTGATGCGCAAGCCACAACTTGCTCACGGCGAAAAAGCCATCTGCCCGCGCTGCGGTTACGAACTGTATGCCCATCGCCATAACGTGGTGCAGCGCAGCCTTGCCTTGGTGATCGCGGCATTGCTGTTGTACATCCCGGCAAACTTTTTGCCCATCATGCAACTCAATATCCTCGGGCAATCTTCGCAGGATACGGTCTGGAGTGGCGTGCTCGGCCTGTTCAACACCGACATGCAGGGCGTTTCAATCGTCGTCTTCCTGTGCAGCATGGCCATACCGTTGCTCAAGTTGCTGTGCCAGTTGTTCGTGTTGCTGACGATTCGCTTCGATGCCGGTCGCAGCTACGGCTTGTTGCTGTACCGCATTTACCACCACCTCAAAGACTGGGGAATGCTCGAGGTTTACCTCATGGGCGTTCTGGTGGCGATCGTCAAACTGGCGGACATGGCCGCGATCACCGTTGGTCTGGGCCTGGTGTGTTTCATTGGATTGTTGTTGGTTCAGGTCTGGCTGGAAGTGGTGATGTCACCGCATCAGATCTGGCAGGCGTTATCAGGAGAGGATGCTCATGCGGGCGATTGATGCGGGCATTCTGATTTGTACCGAATGCCACGAATTGAACAGGCAGGAAGCGGACACCGATGAGCAAAGCTGCACTCGCTGCGGCGCGCTGGTCCACGCTCGCCGCCCCAATAGCTTGGCCCGGACCTGGGCGCTGTTGATTACAGCGGCGATTATCTACATTCCGGCCAACGTGCTGCCCATCATGACTGTCAGTTCTTTGGGGCAGGGTGATCCGAGCACGATCATGTCCGGCGTGATCCAGTTGGTGCAGCACGGCATGATCCCGATTGCCGCCGTGGTATTCATCGCCAGTATTCTGGTGCCGACCTTCAAGCTGGTGGGCATTGCCTTGCTGCTGTTTTCGGTGCAACGACGTCAGCCATTGTCTGCACGGCAACGTATCTGGATGTACCGCTTCATCGAGTTCATCGGTCGCTGGTCGATGCTCGATATTTTTGTGATCGCCATTCTGGTGGCGGTCGTCAACTTCGGCCGGCTTGCCAGTGTCGAAGCCAACCTTGGCGCCATCGCCTTCGCCAGTGTGGTGATACTGACGATGCTCGCCGCAGTAACTTTCGATCCCCGACTGATTTGGGATAACACGGAGTCGGACGACGACCATGACTGATTTGCCTGTAGCGAAAACCCGACCGGCCTCGAACTGGTCCGCCATTTGGGTGCTGCCCTTGATCGCGCTGATCATCGGAGGCTGGCTTGGCTGGCGTGCCTATACGGAAACCGGTGTTGAAATCCAGGTTCGCTTCGAAAGCGGCGAAGGCATTCAGGCCAACAAGACCGAGGTCATGTACAAGGGCATGCCGGTCGGTAAGGTCAAGGCGCTCAAACTCGATGACGAAGGCAACTCCAAGGGCGTGATCGCCACCGTCGAGATGAACAAGGACGTCGAGCAATACCTCAAGACCAGCACGCGCTTCTGGCTGGTGAAACCGAGTGTGACCCTGGCCGGTATCACCGGCCTGGAAACCCTGGTGTCCGGTAATTACGTCGCGATCAGTCCCGGTGAGGGCGAGCCCGCCCGCAAGTTCAAGGCCTTGGCCGAAGAGCCGCCGCTGTCGGACTCCAAGCCCGGCCTGCACCTGACCATCAAGGCCGATCGCCTCGGTTCGCTGAACCGCGGCAGTCCGGTGTTCTACAAGCAGATCAAGGTCGGTCAGATCAAAAGCTACGTGCTGTCTGAAGACCAGAGCACCGTTGAACTCAAAGTCTTCATCGAGCCAACCTACGCCAAACTGGTGCGCAAACACACGCGGTTCTGGAACGCCAGCGGCATCAGCATCGACGCCAACCTGTCCGGCGTGAAAGTGCGCAGCGAATCCCTGGCGAGCATCGTCGCCGGTGGTATCGCTTTCGCCACACCGGAGAATCGCAAGGACAGTCCTCCGACTGACCCGAGTCTGCCGTTCCGTCTTTACGAAGACTTCGACGCCGCCGCTGCCGGCATTCGGGTCAAGGTCAAACTCAGTGACTTCGAAGGCCTGCAGGCCGGTCGAACGCCGGTGATGTACAAGGGCATTCAGGTCGGCAACCTGAAAGCGTTGAAAGTTGATCCGGATCTGAACAGCGCCACCGCCGAGCTGACGCTTGATCCTCTGGCTGAGGATTATCTGGTCGACGGCACGCAATTCTGGGTAGTTAAACCATCGATTTCCCTGGCCGGTATCACCGGCCTGGAAGCGTTGGTGAAAGGCAACTACATCGCCGTGCGTCCGGGTGATAAAGGGGCAGCACCGAAACGTGAATTCGAGGCACGCCCCAAAGCGCCGCCGCTGGATCTGCGTTCCCCGGGGCTGCACCTGGTGCTGTTCACTGACGTCCTCGGTTCCATCGATGTCGGCAGCCCGATTCTGTACAAACAGGTCAAGGTCGGGTCGGTGCAGAGCTATCAGTTCTCCAAGACCCGCAAGCAACTGGTCATCGGTGTGCACATCGAGAAGGAGTACGAAAACCTGGTCAACGCATCGACCCGCTTCTGGAATGTCAGCGGTATCACCCTGACCGGTGGTCTGACAGGCGGGATTCAGGTGAAGAGTGAGTCGCTGCAGACCCTGATGGCCGGCGGTATTGCTTTCGAAACGCCGCAAGCCAAAGCGCCGTTGCAGAAGCGCATTCCGCGTTTCCGTCTGTTCGCCAATCATGACGAGGCCAATCAGAAAGGCGCGGTGGTGACGATCAAGGTTGATCGCGCCGATGGTTTGCGCAGCGGCACCCCGGTTCGCTTCAAGGGGCTGGATGTCGGCAAGATCGAAAGCGTTGATCTGACCGACGACCTGCAGTCGGTCATCCTCACCGCGCGCATCACTGAAGTGCCGGAAAAGATTGCCCGGGTGGGCAGTCAGTTCTGGGTGGTCAAACCGGAGTTGGGTCTGATCAAGACCCAGAATCTGGAAACCCTGGTCACTGGGCAGTACATCGAAGTGCAGCCGGCGGCGAAGAACCTCGGCCCGCAGAAGAACTTTGTTGCCTTGGCCAATGCGCCGGAAGTGACCAAGCAAGAGGCGGGTCTGAGTCTGGTCTTGAGTGCGGCCCGTCGTGGTTCGCTGAAACCGGGAGTGCCGGTGACTTACCGTGAAATTACCGTGGGTAAAGTCACCGGTTATGAACTGGGGCAGACCGCTGATCGAGTGTTGGTGCATATTCTGATCGAGCCAAAATACGCGCCGTTGGTGCGTAGCGGTAGCCGGTTCTGGAACACCAGTGGGGTCGGTTTTGATATCGGCTTGTTCAACGGGCTGACGGTGCGAACGGAATCGCTGGAGACGGCGATTCAGGGGGGGATTGCTTTCGCTACGCCGGACGGTGAGCGCATGGGCAATCCGGCGCGGGCTGAGCAGACGTTCCCGCTGTTCGACAAGTTCGAGGATGAGTGGCTGACGTGGGCGCCAAAAATTTCGCTCGGTAAGTAACCTCAAGCTCATCAGGCGTCTGGAAGTACGCCATCGCTGGCAAGCCAGCTCCCACAGTGGTCGGCGGTGTACTCACAATTTGTACATGACAAAAAACCCGTGGGAGCTGGCTTGCCAGCGATGAGGCCCTGAAAATCAGCACAAACCCCAGGCCATAAAAAAGGGCCGCGATCCGATGGGATCGCGGCCCTTTTTATTGCCGTCAGTTAACGCCGATCAAACCGCATCCAGCTCCGGTTCGTCTGCTTCAACGTTCAGCGTCGCCTTCACCACATCATGACGACGGATGTACTTCCAGTCCGCCTCGTCGATGTAGATGCCCGCCGGGCCGCTGCCGCCTTCCAGGTCGATGGCGACACTGGCGCAGACCTGTGGTTTCACACTCGCCAGAATCGGCACGAAGCCCAGCTGCAGGCTGGTTTCCAGCAGGGCAGCCTGGTTCTTCTCGTCGATGTCCGCCGCCTCGTCGAGGTAGTACGGCAGACGCACGCGACCGGCGAGGTCACGGTCCATCAAGTGCAGCAACAAGTACATGTTGGTCAACGCCTTGATGGTCATGGTCGTACCGTTGGACGCCGCGCCGTCGATGTCGGTGTGAATCACCGGCTGACCGTTGACCTTGGTGATCTCGAACGCCAGTTCGAACAAGTCCTTGAGACCGAGCTGGTTGTGGTTCGCCGCCACCAGCCGCGCCAGGTATTCCTTGGCTTCTTCGTTCTTGTTGTCCTGCTCCGCGCTCTGGCTCAGGTCGAACACCGACAGGGTTTCGCCTTCTTCGTACTGGCCGGCGCTGTGGATGATCTGGTCGATGTGCTTGAGCGCTTCCTTGTTCGGCGCGAGGACGATGCGGAAGCTCTGCAGGTTGGACACCTGACGCTTGTTGATCTCGCGGTTGAACAGCGCCAGTTGATGCTCGAGGCTGTCGTAGTCGCTGCGGATGTTGCGCAGGGTCCGGGCGATGTCGGTGACCGCCGCGCGACGGGCCTTGCCCAGCGTCAGGGCTTCATCGGTACGGTGCGCGTAAGCGTTGATCAGCAGCGACAGACGGCGCTCCATGTCGTCTTCGCTGTCGAACTTGGCCACGCCTTTCAGGCGTACCTGCGCGTACAGCGCTTCGATCTGACCGTCGGCGCGCAGCAGGCCCTGCCAACTGTCCTGATAATCGTTGAGCAGCGGCAGCAGGTTGTCCATCGAGTCGTCGACCGGGTCCATGAACGGCGTGCCGAACGGCAGATCTGCCGGCAGCAACTGACGACGGCGCAGCGCGTCGTCGAGGGTGCGCTGCTTGGCTTCCATGTCGGCGATCTGGCGGCCGACCAGTTGCAGCTTGGCCGACAGTTGCTGGACGCGCTCGGTGAACGCATCGCTGGAGCGCTTGAGTTCGTCCTGCGCGGCTTCCATCTGCGCCAGTTGCTCGAGCTTGTCGCCTTCTTCGGCGCTCAGGGTCTGGGTGCGACGGAAGTCTTCCAGGGCCTTCTGCGCGTCGAGCACTTGCTGGTACAGCGCTTCGGTCTGGGTCTTGCTCGCGGCGCGGTCGGAGGCTACAGCTTGTTGAGTCTTGAGTTGCTTGAGCTCTTTTTCCAGACGCTCTTTCTGGTCGCGCAGCGCGGCACGGTCGGCCAGTGCTTGCAGGGCCGGCGGCTCGATGTGCGAGATGTCGATCGACAGGCCCGGTACTTCGAAACGCTCGCCCTTGAAACCATCAAGAATCAGCTCAACCGATTTCACCCACTCGCCATCCTCGTCAAGGGTGATGCCGTGTTCGCCCAGCGGCAGGCTGAACAGCGCGCTGTTGAACAGGCGCATCAAGCGCTCGACGTCCTGCTGCGAGAACTCTTCGCGCAGGCGGGCGTAACTGTTGTTGTCGGCGTGATCGAGTTGCTGCTTCACCGACTTCAGGCGTTTTTCCAGATCGCGCAGACGCTCTTCCAGATCCTCGGCGCTGAACTGACGGGACTGCGCCAGCGCACCGGCCAGTTCGTCGTGAGCGTCCTTGGCCGCGAGCAATTGTTGCTCCAGGACTTTGACGTCATCGACCAGCGCGAAGCGGTTCTTCAGCACCGACAACTCGCCGAGCCAGCGCTGGATGCCGGAGATTTCCCGTTCCAGGCGCATCAGCTCCTGCGTGCCGCCACGTTGGTCGTTTTGCAGATCGTCCTGCTCGCGACGGTAGTGCTCGGCCTGGATGGTCAGTTCTTCCTTGCGCGCATTGGCGTAGTCCGACCAGGTGCCGAGCAACGAGTCGAGCAGTGGCGACAGGCGATGCAGTTTGCCGCGCAGCACGTCACGCTGTTTCACGCCGTTGGCCAAGGCTTCGACCAACGGGCCGGCGGCGACCAGCGAGTTGTAGTCCTGCTCCATGCGGCGCACATCGCGGAAGGCTTCTTCACACGCGGCGATGTAGTCGACGCTGCCGGAACGCAGGCTGTGCTCGAAGGCATCGAGGAACAGCTGCTTCAACTTGGCCGCGGTGATTTCGCGCATGTGCAGCAGGTTGATGAACAGTGCGCGGAAAGTCTTCAGGCTCTGCTCGCTGGTGGAGCGCAGCGGGATCAGGGTCAGGTCCAGCGGGATCGAAGTATGCCCGCCAACCAGCAAGCGACGCAGTTCATCAGGCTTGAGTTCGTAGGCTTTCAGGCCTTCTTTCTCAAGGTTGCTGAACAGTTCTTTCTGGCGCAGGCAGGTGTCGTTCTTCTGGTAATGCGCCAGGTCGAGCTTGCCGGCGTAGGCAAAGAACTGGTGACCGAAGCCACCGCCCGGGCCGCGACCGACCACGCCGATCACGTGTGGGCCGTGGGGCAGGTTCACTTCGACGAGGATGTAGCTGGTGTCGGAGGCGAAGTAGAAACGCCGCGATTGTTCCAGGCTGTACTTGCCGAAACTCATGTCCGACATGCGCGCCAGAATCGGGAATTGCAGGGCGTTGATCGACGCCGATTTACCGAGGTTGTTCGCACCGTAGACCGACAGCGGCTCTTCCAGCGGGAACAGGCCGAGGCTGTAACCGGCGGTGTTCAAAAGGGCAAAGCGGCGGATGCCGTAGCGTTCCTGGCTCATGCGTCGGACTCCTGTTCTTCGGCAATGGCTCTAGCCAGTGCGTCTTCTTCGCTTTCTTCGTCAAATTCGGACAGATCCAGTGGATCGTCAGTCTCGAGGAATTTAGCTTCGGCGGCTTCGTCGATCAGCACCGGTGCCGGCAGCGGCAGAACGCTGTGCACGCTGGCCGCCAGATCGCGGTCTTGTTGCACCGACAGGCACACATCGAGGAAACGGTGCATCGGCGGCAGGAAACGGTACACGCCGTTTTCTTCGCCGGCGAAACCGAGCTGGGTCATGCGGCGCATGATTTTTTCTTCGAGTTCTTCGACGGTCTGCACTTCGGCCTGAATGAACAGGTCGCGGTATTTATCCAGCAGCGACGGCAGTTCTTCACGCCCGAGGCTGCCGCCGTCGAGCACGGCGATCGGGTCGCGGCCCTGATCGGCCAGGTGCTCGACGAGGATGAAGGTGAACAGCGCCAGACGCTGAGCCGTCTTGTTCACCGCCGCTGCCGCCATGTCCGGCACAAAGTAGTAGAAACCACGGGTGTCGCAGACCAGTTCAAAGCCCAGCGCCTTGAACAGCGTGCGGTACTGGTCCTGGAAGTTCGACAGTTGCGCGTACAGCTCCGGGTCGCGGCGGCTGACGTGGTAACCCTTGAACAGCTCGCGGAAGATCGGCGCGAGTTGCGACAGTTCGGAAAGATCAAGATGCATTGGATGTGCTCGCGGAATTCTCGGCGGCGGTGTCGCTGGCCGAGAGCAGGGCGAAGGAGCGCAGGCTGACCTGGTGCTCGTGAGTGTGATATTCGCGGCGTTCCAGACGCTCGCGCTTGAAGCGTTTTTCCCGCGACAGGCGCGAGAACCAGTAGAGCAATTCGTCGGTGGCACCGTCCGGTTCCTGCTCCAGCAGCCAGGTCATCAGATCCGGCATCGGCAGGGACTCTTCGCAACGCTCGACCATCTCGCGCACGGTGCGCGGTGCACGTGGGGCATCGCCGGCTTTCTGCGTCTTGTGTGCCTTGGGGAAGCGCGCCGGTTTCGGCTCGAAACGCGCCAGGGCGTAGACGTAGGCTTCGACCTGACTGGCACTGCCGAGGAAGGTGCTTTGCGGGCGGGTGAACAGCGGCATCGCCGCTTGCGGCACGGCGTCGATGCCTTTACGGCGGATCGCCGCCAGCGCCAGGGCCGCGCCACGGGTCACGGCGTTGTGCCGGCGCGCTTCTTCACGCAGCGGCAGCAGCAGTTCACGGGCGTGGCGCAGTGTCAGCTGGGCGCTGGTCTGCATTTCGAGGATGCGCGCGTGGGTGCGCAGCAGCATGTCGTCATCGACCAGATGGCCAAGGCGCTGCTGTTCGCTGAGCATCTTCAGCAGCACGGTTTCGACTTTGCGCACACCTTGCTCGAAAGCGCCGTCGGCGTTCACCAGATCAATCATCGGCTCGACGTATTCGTCCCAGGTCGCCAGTACTTCGGCGTAACGCTGACGCAGCGGGATCTGCCGGTCGCTGGTCTTGGCGCGTTCGGCCACGGCCACCAGCGCCTGCTCGTCGTTATCGAGCTTTTTCAGCACGTCACGCACGCGCATGTCGAGCAGGCGCAGCTGGCGGGCGAGGTCGTTGCCGTCGCGGACGTCGAACGCATCCTGAATGTAGCCGGCCAGACGTTCGAGGTGACGCAGGTAGGCTTCGATCTCCAGGCACAGGCCCAGCCGGTGTTCACGGCGCAGGTAGGCGAGGAAGTCGTGGATCTGCGCGTTGAGCTCGAAACGGTTCGGGCTTTTCGCCACGGGCACCAGAATGTCGAGGCGAATCCACACGTCGAGCAGGCTGGTGATGTCCTGCGGCGTGCTGTCCAGTTGTTGGGCGGCCAGTTGCGTGCGCAGTTCGTTGAGGCTCAGGGTGCCCTGGTCGAAGTGCTCGCACAGTGGCTCCAGAAGTGCCCAGTGTTCAGCGAGGGCGCGCAAGACGCGCTTGGGTTCGATCATCGGAATGGCCGGCTGGTTGGCGATTAAAAGCCGCGATTGTACTGCATCAGCGACGATGCGATTCACTCTCGGGACGGGCTGTCGAATTTTCAGGGTAGAGAGCTTTGCTCAAGGCTATCGATCAACAGCAAGCGATCTTGAGCGAAGGGCGGTAGAATCAGCGCACTTTCAGTTATCCACAAGTGGCCGACCTTTGCTTATCGAGTCCCGCCGCCGCGCCTATTTGAACGCCATGCAGGTGGTCAACTGGCTGCCGCGCACCGAATTGCCTTTCGCCGCCCCGTCGCGGCCCGAGCTGCTGGACATGCCCGAGCCTGAGCCGGAGGTCGTGGTGATGCCGGTTGTGCAGGCCGAAGCAGCGGTGCAACCGGCCGCCCGTCCGGTCGAACGGCCGAAAATCGAAGTGCCGCGCCCCTCGCTCGCCAGTACGCGCAATGGCGCCAAACCGGTGGAAGAGGTCGACGACACGCCGGTGGTCGCCAAACCGGCACCGGTGCCCCCACCGCGCTTCGCCCTGCAATTACTGCGCGCCGGGCGCTGCCTGCTGCTGGTGGAGTTACCCACAGGCGAAGCCTTCCAGAGCCGCGATCCGGCCTATCTGCTGCTCAAAGACATGCTGCGCGCCGCCGGTCTGCCGGACGCGCCGCAGATCGTTGGCGAGCCGGTGCGTTGGCCGTGGTTGAACCGGGGCACGCTGGATCAGGGCCCGGAAGCAGCGCGCGACTTCGTTCAGGGCTTTCTGTCGGTGCAAATGGAAGCGGCGCCGTGCGCCTGCCTGTGGCTGATCGGCTTGCCGGCGGTAAGGTTTGCCGGTGAAGCGGATGCTGAAGCGTTCAATCGTGAATTGCAGATCGAAGGCCTGGGCTCGGCCTGGGCGATTCCCGGTCTGGAATTGTTAATGGAAGAGCCACAGCGCAAGGCCGCTGTGTGGCAAGCGATGCGTCGGCTGATGGCGCGCTGGAAAGAATCGAATGAGTGACGCTGTAACGTTCCGCCCGATGACCGAAGCGGATCTGGACGCCGTACTGAAGATTGAGTTCGCTGCCTACAGCCACCCGTGGACGCGGGGGATTTTTCTCGACGGGCTGGGCAAGTACCAGATCTGGCTGATGTTCGAAGGTCAGCAGCAGGTCGGTCATGGTGTAGTGCAGATCATTCTGGATGAGGCGCATCTGCTTAACATCACGGTCAAACCGGAGAATCAGGGGCGCGGGCTGGGGCTGACGCTGCTCGAACATCTGATGTCGCGGGCATATGCCGCAGAGGCACGCGAGTGCTTCCTGGAAGTGCGCGACAGCAACACCGCAGCTTTCAAGCTGTATGAGCGGTATGGCTTCAACGAGATTGGCCGGCGGCGCGATTATTATCCGGCGGTGGGTGGGCGTGAAGACGCGGTGGTCATGGCCTGCACCCTGGTTGACTGATTCAGCTTAAAAGCATCGCCAGCAGGCTGGCTCCCACACTGGATCGGGTTCGTGCACACACACACAGTGTGACCAACCCAAAAACCTGTGGGAACCGGCCTGCGGGCTTAGCGGTGTGACGGGCAAGCAAAATCAGCGATTGCCATCCAATGGATCGCGCCGCGCCAGTTCCGCCTCATCCAGCCCATTACCACCGCCGATGTCATCTTCATAGACCAGGCTCAAATCCCAATCCGCCGGGCTGCCTTCGCCAGCCTCTTCGGCATCTCGCGCGCCGTCTTCACGAATCAGCTTTTCCGGGCTCATATCATCGTCGGTTGGTTCATGGTCAGCGGTCGATGCGCCGGTGAGCCCGGCTTCACGCACCCGCTCGTCGGGCATCAGGTGCTCGCGTTCACGCTCAGGAATCTCGTCACCGATCTTCGCACTGGGTTCGTCCTCATCGAAATCCAGCTCGTGCACCGAGCCCATGCGGTCTTCATTATCATCGATGGGCTCCGGTTGCACCGCATCGTAGGGGCGTCGTGAATCAGTCATGGCAAATCCTCATACTGTGGGCCTTACTAGGTGGACTCACCGCATCCACGAGAATTCCAACGAAAACACTTGCGATCTTCTCGTGACCCCGACGGGTGGGCGTCTGTCATACCTGCGCATCTTTCTTGAGGCCTTACAGCATGCACGACTTACAAGACCTGATTGATAACAACGAGCGTTGGGCTGACGCGATCACCAAGGAAGACCCGGATTTCTTCGCCAAGCTGGCGCGCCAGCAAACGCCGGAATACCTGTGGATCGGCTGTTCCGATGCGCGAGTGCCGGCCAACGAAATCGTCGGCATGCTGCCGGGCGATCTGTTCGTGCACCGTAACGTCGCCAACGTCGTGCTGCACACCGACCTCAACTGCCTGTCGGTGATCCAGTACGCGGTCGACGTACTTAAAGTCAAACACATCCTCGTCACCGGCCACTACGGTTGCGGCGGCGTGCGCGCCTCGATGCAGGACCGCCAGTTCGGCCTGATCGACGGCTGGCTGCGTTCGATCCGCGATCTGTACTACGAAAAACGCGAAGAGCTGGCCAAACTGCCGACCGAAGAAGAGCAGGTTGATCGCCTGTGCGAGCTTAACGTCATCCAGCAAGTCGCCAACGTTGCCCACACCAGCATCATCCAGAACGCCTGGCATCGCGGGCAAAGCCTGTCGATCCACGGTTGCATCTACGGCATCAAGGACGGTCGCTGGAAGAGCCTGAACACCACCATCAGCGGTTTCGAGCAGTTGCCGCCGCAGTATCGCCTGCGTCCGGTCGGCGCGTTGTAAGCGCTGGTCAGCGCGAGCACTGGCGCCGCCAGCACTGCAAAAAGTGCTGGCCCTCCAGGCTCGGTGGCTCGTTGTGTCCGGTGATCCAGCCACGGCAACGTGGCGAACCGCAACCGCAGGCAAACTGGCGCAGCAGTTTGTCTTCGGTGGCGGCGTAGTCGATGGTCAGCCGCTCGCCGCTGTGGATATCTTTCAGCGCCCATAGCCATAACTCGCTCATGTCGAGAAACACGTTGGGATCGCAGGCGTGTTCGAGCAATCCGCAGAAGCGTGGATCGTAGAGGTGGATACCGTTCAGCAACTGTCGGGTCTGTCGGCAGCGATAGGGCAACAGCTGTCCCGAAACCCGACACATCCGCCGGGTGTGCAGAAATTCGCGGCGCACCGCCACCGCCAAGGGTGCGCCGTACTCGTCGTGAATGATTTCGAAGTCGGCGCGAGAGGGAAATCCGAGGCGCACGGGCAGGCCGGCAAACGGATAAATGCCTTCGGTATCGCGTGGCGCGATGTGCGCCAGGGTACGGGTGTTCATAACGATCCTTGTCGCAAGGTGCTTGCGACTTCCTTGGGTTGACGTCCTGTCAGTGCTGCGGTGTTTCAATTTGGATCCAATCTTCGCGTAACAGGTATAACCGGTCTACTGTCAGATCTGACAGGCGATATAGACGCTTTCCCGCGTCAGCCAGGGCTGACACGGGAATCAAGCCTCTACCGATTACAGGTGCGGTGCAGGTACCACGGCGTCGGGCAACGGCGCCTTCAGTTGCTGCAATTGCGCTTTGATTGGCGTGGAGGCGCACTTGGCGGCAGCGTCTTGCTGACTCAAGTTGCGAATCGAGGTGTAAAACAGTTCGCAGGTTTTGACTTTCTGCGTGACTTGCCAGGTTTGCGTGCAGCTGTTGAGCAGCGTCGAAGGATCCGTGCCCGGTTTGCTGCCCATGCCAGCCTGCCAGCAGGCCGCGCTCAAATCCTGGCCCATGACTTTCAGGCCTGCGGCGTCAGCCTTGGCTTGTGCATCGTCGCCGGTGTAGCTTTTCGGGTCGGCGGCGTACCAGATGTAACTCGGGTGGTTCGACCCCAGCACCGGGACTTTCACGCCAGCGCTCGGGCTGATGGTCGCCAGGCCCAGCACATTCACCGTCGGCCCATACTGCTGCTTGATCCAGTTACGCACCGGCGCGCCGAACGCGACCATCGGCAGCGTCGTGCCGTTGCCGGTCTGGCTGAACTGCTTGACCAGGGTGGTCTGGTAATCCTTGAAGTAGTCGTACACACCTTCCAGATCACTGCCCGCGTTCGATGGCGCGGCGATCGGGGCGATGTCGATGATGGTCTGATAGGCCGGCGTCTGCTCAGCCGGGATGCCGTTGACGGTCAGCAGCGTGGCCCAGCGATCGGTGGTGTTCGAGCGCAGATAATCCTGGGCCTGGGTCAGCGAGTAATCTGGCGGGAAGTGCAGCAGTTCGACGCTCTTGCGGTTTTCCAGGGCCATGCCCAGTGGCAGGAACAGATACCAGCTATACGCCCATTTGCCATCGGCATTGAGCTTGCTGGCGCCGGTATACGCCAGGTCGCCGGCATCGAGCAGCGCTGACAGCGGCTTGTCGTAGCCTTTGGGCACGCCACTGATCTCGGCGTAAATCTGCCCGTTATCGTTCTTCACCAGTACCTTGGCATTGGTGTAGCCATCGCGTTGCACGCTTTGGCTCAGGTAATGCGCGACGGTCTGTTCCAGCGTCCAGTTGCGGAAGCAGATCACGTTGCAGTTGTTGGGAAAGGCAAAGAGGCGGGTGACGCGTTCGGTGCTGCCCAGCTTCAGATCGACATCGGCGTGGGCGGCCGCGCTCAGTGTGAGCGCAGCCAGAGCCAGTGCGGCGGGGGTAAGTCCTGCGAGTTTGAACATGCTCAGATCCTTTTCAGCGTGGGTTCCCCCGCGAGTCGGGGGCGCTTCATATTGGATCAGCCGTGTTGCACAGAGAAGCCGTCATTCACGGATTTTTGCGTCAGCCCGCAGGACCGGGTTTCAGGCCGGAAAGTGCAGGGCGTTGGTCAAGTCGCCCATGGGTTGCTGGCCACGGGCGATCATTGCCTCGTCACGCTGCTTGAGACCGTCGAGGGTTTCGAGCTGGAACACCCGGGTAATCAGGCGCAGGATCGACGCCGTGTCGTAGACCGTATGATCCACCGTGCCCTTGCGGGCGAACGGCGACACCACCAGCGCCGGCACCCGTGACCCCGGCCCCCAACGATCGCCCTTGGGCGGCGCGACGTGATCCCACCAGCCGCCGTTTTCATCGACGGTGACGATCACCACCATGTTTTTCCACTGCGGGCTTTCGCGCAGCACCTTCAGGGCGCGAACGATGTGCCGATCCCCGGACGCCACGTCGGCGTAACCGGCGTGCATGTTCAGGTTGCCTTGAGGCTTATAGAACGTGACCGCCGGCAGCTTGCCGGCCTCGGCATCGGCGAAGAACTTGTTGGTACTCGACTCCTCCCCCAGACCGGCATCGCGCAGGCGCTTGTTGCGCTCCTGCGGGTTTTCCGGACCTTGTTGCTTGAAATAGTTGAACGGCTGGTGGTGATACTGGAAGTTCGGGATTTTCGGAATGCCGCCGGAATCCTTGTACTGCTCCAGCGTCGCTTGCCAGGCCCCGGCATACCACGCCCAGTCAACGTTTTTCTTCGACAGCTTGTCGCCGATGTGCTCGTGGGTCTGTGGCACCAGCACGTTGGGCAGATCCGGTTTGGAATACGCCGGGCGCTCCGGGTCGCGAATCCACGTCGGCCAGTAGGGCGGAGCAAGGGTGTTGACGCCGAAGCCATCCGGGGTCAGCGCGCTCGGGCCGAATTGTGGCGGCCCGCTCATGGCGCTCGCCGGCGATTGCTCCAGCGGCTTGAGGCGCGGGTCGGCGGGATCGGCGCTTTGCAGCGTGGCAATCTGCGACTTGGCCACCGAATTGGCCGCGTCCGGATAGAACGGCGCGGTGGCGCTGATCAGGTACTGGTGATTGAGGAACGAGCCACCGAAGGCACCCTGGAAGAAGTTGTCGCACAGCACGAACTCCTGCGCGACATCCCACAAACGCAGCGAGTAACGGCTCTGTGCATAGTGGCCCATGGTCAGGCCACCGGAATCGGCCCAGGCGACGAAACCGTCGTTCTTGCCACCGTTGATCTGCATCTGGTTCTGATAGAACACGTGCCACAGGTCGCGGGTGACCAGGCCGAATGGCAGGTCTTCGCCGTTCGGGCCTTTGAGGGCAAACGGCGCGTTGGGCAGGTTTTCCTGGAACTGGGTAGCGCTGGGGTAGGTCACGCCATCGAGGGTTTGCGGGCCGATCTGCAGCACGCCGCCCCAGACGGGCGGCAAGGTTTGCAGCAGCGAGCCATCGCGATCACGTTGTTGATAGTCGGCAGGTTTGAGCGCCGACAGCGGCTTTTCAACACCGGGGAAGTCGCCGAACAGGTTATTGAAGCTACGGTTCTCGGCGTAGATCACCACCACGGTTTTGACCTGGTCGCGCAGGGCCTTGTCCAGCTCGGCCGGGGTCAGCGGGTGCTCCGCCGGTTTGCCGGGCTGATCGCTGGCGTTGCCGCATCCGGCGAGCGTTGCGCCCACCCCGAGTACCGCGACCCCGCCGAGGAAGCGGCGGCGGCTGGTGTCGGAGGGTTGGTCGGATTCAGGTGCGTCAGTGGCGTCTGTTTCGTCTTTCATCTGTCAGCCCGTTTTTACTTAATTGTTTCAGTATGTTTCGGGCGGACGCTAACAATTGAATGTGACGGTTGGGTGACGACTTGATGCCGCCACGGAACAAATGTGGGAGCCAGCTGGCTGGCTCCCATCGGGTATGTGTTGCTTCTGACTTACGGCATCACCGGCGGCGTATACGCCAATGTCGTTCCCAGCGCCCACAGCAACAGCAACACCAGCGGCGTGTGCACCAGCAATTGCACAAACGAGAAGCCGATCAGATCCCGGGCCTTCAGCCCGAGTACGCCCAGTAACGGCAGCATGTAGAACGGGTTGATCAGGTTCGGCAGCGCTTCGGCAGCGTTGTAGATCTGCACCGCCCAGCCGAGGTGGTATTGCAGATCATTGGCGACCTGCATCACGTACGGCGCTTCGATGATCCATTTGCCACCGCCGGACGGGATGAAGAACCCGAGAATCGCCGAGTACACCCCCATCAACAGCGCATAGGTGTCGTGGGAGGCGATGCTGACGAAGAATGTCGAAATGTGATGCGCCAGGGTTTGCGCGTCGGTGCCTTTGACCGTGGTCATCAATGCGGCAATCGAGCCGTACAGCGGGAACTGGATCAGCACGCCGGTGGTGGTCGGCACGGCGCGGGCCACGGCGTCGAGGAAACTGCGCGGACGCCAGTGCAGCAACGCACCGAGCATGATGAACAGGAAGTTGTAGGTGTTGAGGCCGGAAATCGCGGTAATCGCCGGTTTGGTCGAGAATTCGTGGAACAGCCACCCCGCCGCCAGCAGCACCAGCACGATGATCAGCAGGGGACTGTGCTCCAGCCATTCGCCAGGGCGCGTGCGCGGTTGCAGCGGTGGCAGGTTGAAGGCCGGGTCGATGCCGCAGGCCTTGGCGTCTCGTGCCGAATGGGGGCCGGGTGCGGTGGCGTAGGCGATGATGATCGAGACCACGATCAGGGCCAGCAGCATCACGCCGGACTGCCAGAGGAAAATGGTTTCGGTGAACGGGATCACCCCGGTGATCGACAGGATCGACGGCGGCAGGCTGGCCGGGTTGGCCTGTAACTGTGCGGCCGACGATGACAGACCCAAGGCCCACACTGCGCCAAGGCCCAGATAGGCAGCGGCGCCAGCGGCACGGTAATCCATGTTCAGATCGGTACGGCGGGCGAGGGCGCGTACCAGCAAGCCGCCGAACACCAGCGACAGACCCCAGTTGAGCAGGGACGCGACCATCGAGATCAACGCGACCCAGGCCACCGCGGAGCGCCCGTTTTTCGGGATCCGCGCCAGACGATCAATCAGTTTCACCGCGGGCGGGGAACTGGCGACCACATAGCCGCCGATCACCACGAAGGCCATTTGCATGGTGAACGGAATCAGGCTCCAGAACCCGTCACCGAACGCCATCGCGGCATCGGTGGGTTTGGCGCCCATGGCCAGGGTGGCGAGCGCAACGATGATCACCGCCAGTGCGGCGAATACCCAGGAGTCGGGAAACCAGCGTTCGGCAAAGTTTGAACAGCGCAAGGCAAAGCGCGCAGAGCGGCTATCTTCGATATCAACGGCCACAGGAAGTACCTCGGATTTTTATGGTTATTGTGGTCTTGCGGACGAAACACATATCCCCTGTAGGCGTGAGCCTGCAAGGATCTCGGCATGACTTGCCGATGGTGGTTCACCTGGCAGGACAGGCGATAACAGTAATTCAACTGCCAAGGCTTTGTGAGCAGGTTTTGCAAAACCGGGACTATGGTCTAACGGGTTGTCCATCCGTGCTTTTGCGTAGACCATGAGCGCCTTGGTTTTTTGCCTGCCAGAGTGCTTTGCCATGACTGTCCAATCCACAGCCCGACCGGCACCGTTCAGCCGTTCCGACTACAAGACCCTCGGCCTTGCGGCCCTTGGCGGGGCGCTGGAGATCTACGATTTCATCATTTTCGTGTTCTTCGCCCTGACCCTCAGCCAGTTGTTCTTCCCGCCCGAAATGCCCGAGTGGCTGCGGTTGCTGCAAAGCTTCGGGATTTTCGTCACCGGTTATCTGGCGCGGCCGCTGGGCGGGATTCTGATGGCGCATTTCGCCGACAAACTCGGGCGCAAGAAAGTCTTCAGCCTGAGCATCCTGATGATGGCGCTGCCGTGTCTGCTGATCGGCATCATGCCGACCTATGCGCAGATCGGTTATTTCGCGCCGTTGCTGTTGCTGGCGCTGCGCATTCTGCAAGGCGCGGCGGTGGGCGGAGAGGTGCCGAGTGCCTGGGTGTTCGTCGCCGAACACGCGCCGGCCGGCCATCGCGGTTATGCCTTGGGCTTTTTGCAGGCCGGGCTGACGTTCGGTTACTTGATTGGCGCGTTGACCGCGACCTTCCTTGCCCAAGTGTTCACCCCGGCGGAAATCCTCGATTACGCCTGGCGTTATCCGTTCCTGCTCGGTGGCGTGTTCGGCGTGATTGGCGTGTACCTGCGCCGCTGGTTGAGCGAAACCCCGGTGTTCATGGCCATGGAAGCGCAGCGCGAAGCGCGGGTCGAACTGCCGTTGCGCACCGTGCTGCGCGAGCATCGTCTGGCGATGTTGCCGGCCATGTTGCTGACCTGCGTGTTGACCTCGGCAGTGGTGGTGTTCGTGGTCATTACGCCGACCATGATGCAGAAAACCTTCGGCATGACCGCCAGCCATACGTTTGCCCTCAGCGCGTTGGGCATCGTGTTCCTCAATATCGGCTGTGTAATCGCCGGGCTGCTGGTCGACCGTCTGGGCGCCTGGCGCACGGTGATGCTCTATAGCCTGCTGCTGCCGCTGGGCATTGGCGTGCTCTACGGCTGCCTGATCATGGGCGGCAATTGGGTGGGTCTGGCCTACGCCGTGGCCGGTCTTGCCTGCGGCGTAGTCGGTGCGGTGCCTTCGGTGATGGTGGGGCTGTTCCCGGCGCGTATTCGCGTGTCGGGCATTTCCTTCACCTACAACATTGCCTACGCCGCATGGGCGAGCATCACCCCGCTATTGCTGATCGGGCTGATGCCGTGGAGTCCGTGGATCTGTGTGATGTTCTGTGCGGTGATGGGCGTGGTTGGCGTTGTCAGCGCGGCTTATTTCGGTTCGCGAATGCCGCGCACGGGCCCGTGTCAGGTGGCGGGAACTGCCTGACTGCAAACGCCATGACTTTTTTCGACTGACGGGTCGCAATCGCTCTTCAGAAAACTTTTCCAAGGCCGATGGTTAGGTGCATCCCGCTTTCTACCCAGCCATCGGTACTTTTCCATGTTCAACAAACGCCTGAAGCAAGAGCTGGCCGCTCTTCGTGAAGAACTGTCCAGCCTCCTTCAAGTCAAGGACAGCCTGGAAAGCGAGATGCTGGTGCTGACTCTGGAGCCCGACGGACGCGTGCAGTCGGTCAACCAGAACTTCCTCAACGAGATGCTCTACAAAAGCCACGACCTGATTGGCCGTGCGATTGAGGACATTGTGCCGGCACATGTGAAGGCCGATGAGTTCCATCATCGTTTCAAGGCTGCGCTGACCCGTGGCGAACATTTCGCCGGGGCCGTGCGCCTGATGCGCGGTAATGGCGAGGAGGCGTGGCTGCGTTCGATTGTGCAGCCCGTGCGTTCCTCGGACGGGCGGATCAGGCATTTCTCGATCTTCTCCAGCGACCTGACCCGCACCATCGAAGCCTCCCGCGAGCACGAAAACCTGATCGGTGCGCTGGTGCGCTCCACGGCGGTGATCGAGTTCGACCTCAACGGCAACGTGCTCAACGCCAACGAACGCTTCCTCAGCGGCATGGGTTACAGCCTGGCGCAGATCAAGGGCAAGCATCACCGGATGTTCTGTCTGCCTGAGGAGTACAACAGCGCCGAGTACCAGAACTTCTGGCGTCGTCTGAACAACGGTGAGTTTGTGGCTGAGCGCTTCAAGCGGGTCGACAGCCATGGTCGTACGGTGTGGCTGGAGGCGTCCTACAACCCGGTGCTCGATGCCAACAACAAACTGTACAAAGTGGTGAAGTTCGCCACGGTGATCACCGATCAGGTCAATCGCGAACAAGCGGTTGCCGACGCGGCGAGCATTGCCTATAGCACCTCGCAGCAAACCGACAGCACCGCGCAACGTGGCACCACCGTGGTCACTGAAGCGGTGAACGTGATGCGTGATCTGTCGCGACACATGCAAGCTGCCGGTGAGGGCATCGAAGCGTTGAACGAGCAGTCGCAGGTGATCGGCACCATCGTCAAGACCATCAGCGGTATTGCCGAGCAAACCAACCTACTGGCGCTCAACGCCGCCATCGAAGCGGCCCGCGCCGGTGAACAGGGTCGCGGCTTTGCGGTGGTGGCCGACGAAGTGCGGCAACTGGCGTCGCGCACCAGTCAGGCGACTGAAGAGATCGTCGGTGTAGTGCGGCAGAACCAGGAAATGGCGCGCAACGCCGTGGCCCTGATGACCGATGGCAAGCTGCAGGCCGAACAAGGCCTGGCGCTGGCGGCAGAGGCGGGTACGGTGATTGTCGAGATTCAGGACGGTGCGCAGAAAGTGGTGGATGCCGTCGGCCAGTTCGCCAATCAACTGACTCACTGACCTGCACTGATCCCTTGTGGGAGCGAGCTTGCTCGCGAAAGCGGTGTGTCATTCAACATTGATGTGACTGACCTTTCGCCTTCGCGAGCAAGCTCGCTCCCACAGGTTTTTCGCCCGCCTTCTTTCTGTGGTCTGGCGCTACAATCGGCTCCTTTTCCCCCGGAGCTGATCCCCATGAGCGATTCCCACCGCCGCCCGGTGCCCCTGAACAAAGCCTACCGTTTGCTCAACCACGGGCCGACCGTGCTGGTCAGCGCCGCCCATGATGGCAAGCGCAACATCATGGCCGCCGCCTGGGCGATGCCGCTGGATTTCGAACCGCCGAAAGTCGCGGTGGTTCTCGATAAGTCCACCTGGACCCGCCAGTTGCTCGAAGCGTCCGGCACCTTCGTGCTCAACGTCCCGTGCGCCAATCAGGCCGACATCGTGCAAACCGTCGGCAATACGTCGGGCCTGGAAATCAGCCAAGCCCAAGGGCAAGACAAGTTTCAGGCTTACGGCTTGCAGACCTTTGCCGGTGAACAAGTCGAAGCCCCGCTGCTTGAGGGCTGTGTCGCCTGGCTCGAATGCCGTTTGCTCCCGGAGCCGCGCAACCACGAGCAATACGACCTGTTCCTCGCTGAAGTCATCGCCGCCCACGCCGACGAGCGAGTGTTCCGTGAGGGGCGTTGGCATTTCGAGGGGCATGATGGTTTGCGTACTTTGCACCATGTGGCCGGCGGGCATTTCCTGAAGATTGGTGATGCGGTGGTGGGTAAGACGTTAGCGGGCTGATGGCAAAATATTGCCGGATGTTGCAAGGTGGAGGGCATCGTCAAGCCAATCAGGCGCATGCCCCATGGATCTTTCCCTTTCGAGTTATCTGGCGCCATTGCTGTCGTTGGCCCTGTTGTGGACGGTGGCCGTGGTCACGCCCGGCCCGAATTTCTTCAACATCGCACAACTGGCGGTCAGCCGTTCCCGCCGTCATGGCGTTATCGCTGCGCTCGGCGTGGCCAGCGGAACCGTGTTGTGGGGTCTGGCGGGTGGCTTGGGCATTCAGTCGCTGTTCAGTGCCGCGCCGACGCTGTACCTGAGCTTCAAGATCGCCGGTGGCTGCTACCTGATCTACCTCGGGCTCAAGCAGTTCAAGCGCAAGGCGCCGATCGTCCCAGGCACGCTCGATGCCTCGGAGCAGACATTGCTCGGCGCGTACGGGCGGGGCTTTCTGGGCAACATGACCAATCCCAAGTCCGCACTGTTCGTCGCAACCATTTTCGCCACCGCCATGCCGGCTCACATCCCGCCATTGTTGCTGGCGCTGGCGGTGCTGACCATGGCGACGTTGTCGTTCAGCTGGTATTGCTGCGTGGCGCTGTTCTTCGCCAGCCGGCGGATTGCCGGTGTGTATGAGCGTTCGCGGCAATGGCTGGATCGCTTGGCCGGTGGTTGTTATTTGCTGTTTGGGGCGCATCTGGTGGCTAATCGCTGAGCCGAGTGATCTCCCGAGTTAATCAGTTGCATGAAAAAAGGCCTACCTCGCGGTAAGCCTTTTTTGTTTTGCGTCCTAGCCTCAATCCCCTAGCGCTTCGCCTTCCCGCCGCGGATCCGCGCCACCTTCCAGCGACGCTTTCCCCTGCGCATCCTTGACCCGCACGATGGCCTGGGTGCCGCTGGTCATGTCGATTTCATTCACCGCATGCCCTTTGTCTTTCAGCGCCTGGATCAGTACCGGGCTGAACTGGCCTTGTTCCAGTTCGGTCGGGCCGTTGCGGCTGCCGAAGTTGGGCAGGCTGATGGCGCTTTGCGGGTCGAGGTTCCAGTCGAGCAGGCCGACGGTGGTTTTCGCCACGTATTCGATGATTTGCGAACCGCCCGGCGAGCCAACCGTGGCGACGAATTCACCGCTGTTGCGATCGAAGATCAGCGTTGGCGCCATTGACGAGCGCGGGCGTTTTAAGGGCTCGACGCGGTTGGCGACTTTCTGCCCGTTCTCTTCGGGGATGAACGAGAAGTCGGTCATCTGATTGTTCAGCAGAAAACCCTGAACCATCAGGTGCGAGCCGAACGCGGCTTCGATGGTGGTGGTCATCGACACCGCGCCACCGAGGTCATCTACCGCGACGACTTGTGAGGTGGAGATGCGCAGCGGCGAGCGGTCCGGGGCGTAGGCCACTTGCACGCCCGGCGGGGTGCCCGGTTTGGCGCTGCCCATGCTGCGTTCACCGATCAGGCTGGCGCGGCTGGCGAGGTAACCCGGGTCGACCAGGCCTTTGACCGGCACCGGGACGAAGTCGGTATCGGCGACGTATTGCGCACGGTCGGCATAGGCCAGACGCTCGGCTTCGGCGATCAGGTGCACGGCTTGCGGATCCGGTTCAATGCCGGCCGGTTTATTGGTTTTCAGCGGTTTGAGCGGTGTCAGGGAAAGACGTGGATCGCGGGTTTCCAGCGCCTGCAACGTACCGAGAATCTGCGCCACCGCGATCCCGCCCGACGACGGTGGCGGCATGCCGCACACCTGCCAGCGTTTGTAGTCGGTGCACAGTGGTGCGCGCTCTTTGGCCTGGTAGCCTTGCAAATCATTCAGCGACAGGCTGCCGGGGTTGGCGTGGCCTTGCACCTTGGCGACGATCTCTTCGGCGATCGGGCCTTTATAGAGCGCGTCCGGGCCTTCGTTGGCGATGCGTTTGAGCACGGCGGCCAGCGCAGGGTTTTGCAGACGGGTGCCCACGGCTTTGACGCTGCCGTCGCGGTTGAGGAAATACGCGGCCATGTCCGGAGATTGGCGGATCATCGGGTCGGACGCCAGCAGCGAATGCAGGCGCGGTGAAATCGCAAAACCTTGCTCGGCGAGTTTGATCGCCGGCTCGAACAGTGTGGCCCAAGGCAGGCGACCATGTTGTTTGTGCGCCAGTTGCAGCGCACGCAGCACACCCGGTGTCCCGACCGAGCGCCCGCCGATCTGCGCCTGCTGGAACGCCATCGGTTTGCCGTCGGCCTGCAGGAACAGCTTCTCGGTGGCGCCGGCCGGTGCGGTTTCGCGACCGTCGTAGGTGCGTACCTGTTTGCCGTCCCACAGCACGATCATCGCGCCGCCGCCGATCCCGGAAGACTGCGGTTCGACCAGCGTCAGCACCGCTTGCATCGCAATCGCCGCATCAATCGCCGAACCGCCCTTACGCAGCATCTCCCGACCGGCTTCGGCGGCCAGCGGATTGGCGGCAGCGGCCATGTGCTGGCTGGCGTGACGGGTTTGCAGATCGGTGCGGTAACCGGAAGCGGCTTCCGGGGCCAGCGGCAGGGTCGAAGAGGGCGGGGCGTTGCACGCCGTGAGGGTCAGGGCGCTGACGAGCAGCGTCAGGGCTGGCAGGCGAAAGCGGCGCAGGGGCAGGGCTGGAAACACGTGGTGCTCTCCGTCCGTGGGGTGAAAGGTCTGACGGACTTTATCGACCGCTCGGTCGCGACGCAAACCGATGGGCATTTTTGTCTTTCTTTTCGGGGTGGATGTTCGCTAGGGTCAACCGCAAATCCGTTGAGCTGCACTGAGCACCTGTGGGAGCGAGCTTGCTCGCGAATGCGCAGTGTCAGTCGGCAGAAATGTTGAATGTACAACCGCTTTCGCGAGCAAGCTCGCTCCCACAATTACAAGATCAACAAGAGACCGATATGCACAGCGAGTTCCCCTCCGAGTCCAGCTACCGCGATCAACGCGAGCAGTTCATCGCCGCCGCCAATGCCGCCGGCGCCACGCTCACTTCCTACGCACATCCACGTTGCGGGCCATTCGGCGAACCCCTGAGCACCGACGTCGCCGTGCTCGGCGATCCGCAGGCCAAACGTCGGCTGGTAGCGCTCAGCGGCACGCACGGGGTCGAGGGCTATTACGGCTCGGATTGTCAGATCGAATGGTTGAAAGCCTTCGTGTCGGGGTCGCTGCCCAAGGATGTCGCGGTGGTCATGGTTCACCTGATCAACCCTTGGGGCACCGCGTGGCTGCGGCGGGTCAACGAAGACAATATCGACCTCAACCGCAATCACCTGGATTTCACCGGACCGTTGCCGGAAAACAGCGCTTACGCCGCTCTGCATGAAATCTACGCCTGCACCGACTTGAACGGCCCGCAGCGCGCGCGGGCCGATGCCTTGCTCGATGCACAGATTGCCGAACACGGCTGGCCGGCGGTGATGTCGATTGTCGAGGGCGGTCAGCACAGCCATCCCGATGGCCTGTTCTACGGCGGCCGCGCGCCGAGCTGGTCGAATCGCACGTTGCACCAAATCATCGAAACGCATCTGGCGGGTGCGGAAACCGTGATGTGTTTCGACCTGCACACCGGCGCCGGTGAGTACGGTCATCCGATGTTGCTGACCATCACCCAGGCGCCTTACCCGGCGCTGGCGCACGCCCAGTCGATCTACGGTCCATGGCTTTACACCCTGCACACCGGCGCCGACACCTTGAGCGAAACCGGCGTCGCGGCGACGGCTACCGGGTACACCTCGCAGGCGTTGCTCAATGCGCTGCCGGGCGTGCAGTTGATGCCATTCGTGATCGAGTGCGGGACGTATCCGGGGCCGGATGTGCATCGGCATTTGCGTGATGACCAGTGGCTGCATTTGCACGGTGATCCGCTGGATGCTGTAGGACGTGAAATCAAACTGAATCTGCTCGAGCAGTTCTATCCAGCTGATCCGGATTGGCGCGCAATGGTCGGTTTGCGCACGCGGCAGATCTGGGTGAAGGGTTTGGCAGCCCTATCGGCAGAGAAGCCTGAGTAGATCAGGCATAGCCTTGTGGTGGGGAGGTTTATCCCCTTGCCACACGTTCGGTGTGGTCTCGAGATATTTAAAAGCACTTACTGCTTGAAGCCCGGCAAACCCTGCGCTGCTCGCCATTCTTTTACAATTTTCGTTACGCCCTGAGGGGAGCTATCCGCACCAGGCTTCGGGTAATAGATCAGATCCGACCCAGCTGGGTGTTCGCTGATTTTCTCGAAGTGCAACAGCAGCAAGTCAGCGCGATCGTCGCTTTCGGCTTCTTCATCTTCTTTAGCGAGTTCTTCCAGCAGCGCGATGAACTCGGCCTCGGTGTACTCCGAAATGCTGTTTTTCAATAACTTGTCTGTCATGGCTAACCTATTCGTTCCGGTGGATATCGATGTGGTTTCGCGGCGTGTTCACTCGCAGATTATCTACGTCGTAAACGCCGCCGCCCTCTGATATTTTTTCGAGGTGATGAAGTTCGTAAGATCTTCTACCTCCGACGCTATCGACTTTGCGCACACGTGGTGCTTTGCCTTTACGCATACGGCCAGCGTTCTGTTTGATGAACTGATCCACCACGGCTGACTCCGAAACGGCTTTCCAAAGGGCTGCTCTGAACGAGTCGAAGCTTTTGAAGTCGCGTCCACGCAGTGAGTCTGCCACGTCCGTCGGAATTGAAACTCCTACCCCAGAGCTTGCTCCGATGAGCCATATCCCCGAAACATCCTCGCCAACCCCCGTCACTGTACCCGGCGTCAGTCTGGCCGGCCTCGAAAACACCACATACAGTGACTTCAAACCAGTGTCCGCCGGGAACACCAGAATACAATCCTCGGCAGTAATGTCCTCGCCGGGCAGGCCTTCTATCTGGGTATCAGTGTTCTCGGGAATCGGATGAACAAGGATCGTGTTCAGTTGCTCGCCGTGTTCTGGATAAACCAGCGGCGGCATTGAACCGAGTGGCCCGCGTTGCGGCGTCCACAAAATCGTGATGCCGTTGAGCTTGGCCTCCATCGCAGTCTTGTCGCTGTTCCACTCGACTTTGACGGTACGCACCGAGTCATCGCCCGAAGCGCCGGCGTGGATGCCGTAAACCTGCATGACCCCTTCGGCATCACGCCGAAATTGGAAGCGCACACGAGTGGCGGCGCGGCTCATGCGGCGCAGTTGTTCATCGGTATGCAGCGTGCCGTCACCCATGCGGGTCGGCAGCATCCCGAGGACGAACACGCTGGCCGGCCCACCGGCGCCGCGAATTGCCCAGTTGAGGCGCTGTTGCAGAATCCCGCCGCCCGCCAAACGCCCCAAGGCCAGATCGGCGCCTATCGCTGTCGCCACAGCGGTGCTGGCAGAGGGCAAGAGCATGGCGCCGGCGACCATGACCTTGCCGAAGTTGCTGGCGGGTTCGGGTGCCGTACCGGCGTCCGTTCGGCACCAGTTATCCACAGTGCAGGACTTGGCGAATACCTGATCTTCGCGGGGCTTGGGCGTTGGCCATTCATCCTTTTCGACGTACACCGGCTCCGGAGGGGGAGGCGGATTCCAAGCGGCCCACGAGCCGTTCCATCTCGGACGTTCCCAAGGCCAATCTTCATCGAAGAGAGATTTGAATAGAGCCATGCCAACTCCCTGTATGGCTTTGAATCGAGCCAGGGAAGCTTGTCGGTCAATGGGGAATTCGGGCAAACCGATGGGGTAAGTTTCAGGCGCTTGGTTTTACGAAAAATCCAATTCGTACCTGAATCGGACCTGTTTCCTACAGCGCTCTCTCGGCCTGTTGATTGGCGATTGATTCAGATGAACCAGCGGTGTTTCGCGCTTGTAGTCTTTCGCTTTGGATGGAGGGCGCGTCTGAATGTTTCCTACAGATTTTTCAGGTCGACAACTTACGCGCCTTTACCTGAGGATATTTTCTGTTGTTTTTCCAGGATGGATTTCAGATGAAAAGGATGAGTCCGTTGCCATTCAACTCTATGTTCAGTCGGCCATTGTCATGAGTGTTTCCAATGAGGACCGCGATTCTCTGGTGGCGATGGGCAGTCGCATTGCTCACTTACGCACAGTTCACGAGATCACACAGACTCGGTTTGCACGGGCTTTAGGTCTTTCCCGGCAAACCTTTCAGGGCTACGAGGAGGGCACTCGCAGCATGCCGGTCACGACACTGGTGAAGATGGCATTTGCGCTTCGCGTGCCTGTTGAAGACCTGCTCGGCGTTCCCTCGTACACGGAGAGGCCCAGACGCAGCTTGACCTCGACGTGGTATCGACGGTTGCAGTCGATCAATGAGCTTTCGAAGGTCCAGCAGAAGGTCATTGCGCAGATGCTTGACGCCTTGATCGCACAGGCAGCGACCAAAACGAGCAACGAACAGAAGGATATTTTGAAGTAACAGATTACCGAGACTTTTCTCGAGGCATAAAAAAACGGCCTACCTTTCGGTAAGCCGTTTTTAGTACTTGGTGGCTACACAGGGACTTGAACCCCGGACCCCAGCATTATGAATGCTATGCTCTAACCAACTGAGCTATGTAGCCAAGTGGCGCGCATTATTCCCCTGAAATGGAAAAGCGTCAAGCGTAAATTTAAAATATTTCTTCTTATTTTCAACCGCTTATCCTCCGGCCCGCGAAATCCGGGCCGGGCGGGGCATCAACGCAGCTGAAATCTTGCGGTATTCGCGCTCAAGGCATCGCTGCCCTGACTCAAGGTGTCGGCTGCCAGATTCACCGCCCGCGCACCTTCGAGCAATCGCACAGCGGCTTGATCGACCTGCTGGATATTGGCGCTGACCTCGTCGGCGGTGCTCGCCTGTTCCTCAACCGCCGTAGCGATCTGCGCCAGGGTATCGGTGACGCTCTGCACAGCGCTGGCAATTTCGCCCAAACGCTCACCCAGACCGGTGACCGACTCGGCATCGGTTTGCGCCTGGCCGCACGCGGCTTCCATCAGACTCACCGCTTCATTGACCGTGGCGCGCAAGCTGTCGACTGTGCCGGCGATCTGCGCGGTGGACGACTGTGTACGCTGCGACAAGCTGCGTACTTCATCGGCCACCACGGCGAAACCGCGTCCCTGTTCACCGGCGCGTGCGGCTTCGATGGCCGCATTGAGTGCGAGCAGGTTAGTTTGCTCGGCGACACCACGAATGGTGTCGACGACCAATTGAATCTGCTGGCCTTGCTCGCTGACCCGGCCGAGTGCCGCTGCAGTTTCGTTCAAACGCTGATTGAGCTGCTGAATACTCGCCGTGGTGCGCTGGCTGTCACGGCTGCTGTCGGCGGCAATGCGCCGGGTGTGCTGAGCGCTGCCGGAGGCCTGTTCGCAACTTTGCGCCACGCCTTGCGAGGTGGCGGCCAATTGCGTCGCAGCGGCGGCGATCTGGCTGATCTGCAATTGCTGCGCTTCGACTTCGCTGAGGGCGCCGCTGGAGTGTTCGTTGAGGCTGCGCACCGCGTTGCTCAGTTGCGAGGTCTCGTGATCGACACCGAGCATGCTGCTGCGCAACTGCACCACGGCCACGTTGAGCGCAGTGCTGATCGCCGCCAGCTCATCACGACCGACCACGGGCACTTGCAGGCTCAGGTTGCCGTCGCGCAGGGCTTCAGCGAGCAGGGTGATGCCGCTGGCGCTGCGGCGGATCGAGGCTTGCAGGCAGATAAACAGGTACAACGCTGCGAGCAGCAGGCAGCCAAAGATCACCGCGACCATGATGAATTGGCGAATCGCCGAGCTGTGGTAGGCGTCAAGCCGTTGATCCAGCGCCACCAGTGATTGCTGGCGCAGGGCGGCGAGGTCGCTCAGCAAGGCGTCGAGGCTGCGTTCGAAGTCGTCCGGCTTGAGGTTGATGCTGCCGCCGAACACGCCGTCATCAAGGACCTTCAAGCCGCTGTCGAGGTGTTTCAGGCTGTCGTGGTATTGGCTGGCCCAGCGTTGCTGATCTTTCGGCAGGCGCGCTTCGAGCAGCGTGGCGGTTTTGACCAGTTGCTCGCGGGCATCGCCGATACGGCTGCGCAAGTCGCGCAATTGCAAACGGCTTTGCAGGGTGAACTGGCCGGAGACTACCGAGGCCTGGCCGACCGCTGCCAGACGTCCGACGCGCTCGATCAGATCCGGCGCGTGCTGCGTGGAGATCTGCGTCAGCAGATAGGTTTCCAGCCACGGCGCGAGGGTCAGGCGGTTATCCATGACAATCTGCTCGCGTAATGCTTGCAGCGCGCTGAGGGCGTTGGTGAATCGGTCGTAGCCGTCCGGCCACCAACCGACACCGCTGAGGCTTTTCGAGTCCAGGCCGTTGAGCGCCGTTTGCAGCGCCTGATAGCGGGTGAGTGTTTCGCCCTCGGCACCTTCATTTTTCAGTGCAGTGCCCAAATCGGTGGTGGCTTGCAGGACGGCCGGTTGCACCGCATCGAACGCGCCCATGGCGGCGAGGGTGGCCGGCGTCGGTTGGCGATTGGTTTCCGTGGCGCGCCAGCGGGCGGCGCGGTCACGTTGGGCCGCGAGCAGGTTGTCCAGCGCATCGAGCGCGAGCAACTGGCGCACGCCGGCGCGTTCGCCGGAAATCAGATTGAGCTTGTCGCGATAGTCCTGGCCGATCATCAACAGGCTGCCGGCCAACGGCAGAATGAACAGCAGAAACAACAACTGGAATTTACCTGCGAAGCCAAACCGCCCCAGCAATTTGATCCCCGGTGAAAGGAAAGCCTGCATGCCTCATGACTCCTCTGGACACCACGCACCATCGGCGTGCATCGCGGTCGTGCGACGTTGATGGGGTGCCCTGCTAAAAGGCCTCGAAAGTTCACTCTCGCCCGCTCTGTGGGCCGGCTCTGTAGCGAAACTTCCCATTGTCGGTGCCCTTTGTAAGGGCGCCGCGTTCAAGGGGAGAAGCAAGGCAAGATTCAGACCATGGCGTTGCGCTATCACCTTGCAGTCGACGATCAGTCAGTTAGTTAGCTGGCTAAGGGGATGGCGTTCACGCACCGAAAAATGGCACATTGACGCACTTGCCTGCGCGCACCCATCTGCTGTCCGGAATTCCCATGGCTATCAGCAACGTTCAGACCGCCGCTGCCTCAGCGTCCGCTCCTCCCCAAAGCAGTCCGTTAGTGATGCGCATCATCGGCGCGGTCGCGCTGGCGCATTTGATCAATGACCTGATTCAGTCGGTGTTGCCGTCGATCTATCCGATGCTTAAGGCCAATTACGGTCTGAGCTTCACTCAGGTCGGCCTGATTACCTTGACCTTTCAACTGACCGCGTCGCTGTTGCAGCCGTGGGTCGGTTATCACACCGATCGGCATCCCAAGCCGTGGCTGTTGCCGGCAGGTTCGATCTGCACGCTGATCGGCATCGTGATGATGTCGGTGGTCGGCAGTTTCCCGTTGATTCTGCTGGCGGCGGCGCTGATCGGAATCGGTTCCTCGACCTTCCACCCCGAGGCCTCGCGGATTGCGCGACTGGCTTCGGGTGGGCGCTTTGGTCTGGCGCAATCGACTTTCCAGGTGGGCGGTAATGCCGGTTCCGCTTTCGGCCCGTTGCTGGCGGCGGCGATCATCATTCCGTTCGGTCAGGGCAACGTCGCGTGGTTCGGTCTGTTCGCGGTATTTGCGCTGTTCGTGCTGTACCGCATCAGTCGCTGGTACGCCCATCACCTGAACCTGTTCAAACTCAAGGCCGGCCAGGCGGCGACTCATGGGCTGTCGAAGGGCAGGGTGACCAGTGCGCTGGTGGTGCTGGGGCTGTTGGTGTTCTCCAAGTATTTCTACATGGCCAGCCTGACCAGTTACTTCACGTTTTACCTGATCGAAAAGTTCGACCTGTCGGTGGCCAGTTCGCAGTTGCACCTGTTCCTGTTTCTTGGCGCGGTGGCGGCGGGTACGTTCTTCGGCGGGCCGATCGGCGACAGGATCGGGCGGAAGGCGGTGATCTGGTTCTCGATCCTCGGTGTGGCACCGTTCACGCTGCTCATGCCCCACGTGGATCTGTTCTGGACCACCATTCTCAGCGTGATTATCGGCTTCATCCTCGCCTCGGCGTTCTCGGCGATTGTGGTGTACGCGCAGGAACTGGTGCCAGGCAATGTCGGGATGATCGCCGGGATCTTTTTTGGTTTGATGTTCGGGTTTGGCGGGATTGGTGCGGCGTTGCTGGGGCATCTGGCGGATGTGCACGGGATTGAGTACGTGTATTTCCTGTGTTCGTTCCTGCCACTATTTGGCGTACTGGCGATTTTCCTGCCACGCACCAAAAAGACCTGATCCCACAAACATCCCCTGTGGGAGCGAGCTTGCTCGCGAAGGCGTCGTGTCAGTCGACGAATGCTTTGCTGACACTCCGCTTTCGCGAGCAAGCTCACTCCCACAAATTCTCAGGTGGTGCGGCGGAGAGTATTTCAGGCACAAAAAAGCCGCGTATCAAACGCGGCTTTTTCTTGAACGGTGTTGCTTAGACGTTGAAGCGGAAGTGCATCACGTCGCCGTCTTTAACGATGTAATCCTTGCCTTCCAGACGCCATTTACCGGCTTCTTTGGTACCGGCTTCGCCCTTGTACTGGATGAAGTCGTTGTAGGCGATCACTTCGGCGCGGATGAAGCCTTTCTCGAAGTCGGTGTGGATCACGCCGGCCGCTTGTGGTGCGGTGGCACCGACTTTGACGGTCCAGGCGCGGACTTCTTCGACACCGGCGGTGAAGTAGGTCTGCAGGTGCAGCATTTCGTAGCCGGCGCGGATCACGCGGTTCAGGCCAGGCTCTTCCAGGCCCAGGGCCTCGAGGAACATGTCCTTCTCTTCGCCGTCGTCGAGCTCGGCGATTTCCGCTTCGATCTTGTTGCAGACCGGAACCACCATCGCGCCTTCTTCCTCGGCAATGGCCTTGACCACGTCCAGGTGCGGGTTGTTCTCGAAACCGTCTTCAGCGACGTTGGCGATGTACATGACCGGCTTGGTGGTCAGCAGGTGGAAGCCCTTGATCACGGCCTTTTCGTCAGCGCTCATGTTCTTCATCAGGCTGCGCGCCGGCTTGGCTTCGGTGAAGTGTGCGATCAGTTGCTCCAGCAGAGCCTTCTGAACCACGGCGTCCTTGTCACCGCCCTTGGCGTTGCGCGCGACTTTCTGCAGTTGCTTCTCGCAGCTGTCGAGGTCGGCGAAGATCAGTTCCAGGTCGATGATTTCGATGTCGCGCTTCGGATCGACGCTGTTCGACACGTGGATCACGTTGTCGTCTTCGAAGCAGCGCACCACGTGAGCGATGGCGTCGGTTTCGCGGATGTTGGCCAGGAACTTGTTGCCCAGGCCTTCACCTTTCGACGCGCCGGCCACCAGGCCTGCGATGTCGACGAATTCCATGGTGGTCGGCAGGATGCGCTTCGGATTGACGATGGCCGCCAGGGCTTCCAGACGAGGATCGGGCATCGGCACGATGCCGCTGTTCGGCTCGATGGTGCAGAAGGGGAAGTTCTCGGCCGCGATACCGGATTTGGTCAGGGCGTTGAACAGGGTGGACTTGCCGACGTTAGGCAGGCCGACGATGCCGCAATTGAATCCCATGGTGTTTCCCCTCGGATTAGAGTCAGGCCTTCTGGCTGTGCAGGTTTTTCATCGCGCGGTTCCATTCCCCGGCGAGGATATCCGGCAGCACGCCGAGGGCAAAGTCGATGCTGGCATCGAGTTTTTCCTGTTCGGCGCGTGGCGCACGACCCAGGACGAAATTTGAAACCATACTGGCAACGCCTGGGTGGCCAATGCCAAGCCGCAGGCGGTAGAACGTATTCTGATTACCCAGTTGCGCGATGATGTCGCGCAACCCGTTGTGACCGCCATGGCCGCCGCCCTGTTTGAGCTTGGCGACGCCCGGAGGCAAGTCGAGTTCGTCATGCGCCACCAGGATTTCTTCAGGCTTGATGCGGAAGAAACCGGCGAGTGCCGCCACGGCCTGGCCGCTGCGGTTCATGTAGGTGGTGGGAATCAGCAGACGAACATCCTGACCCTGATGCGAATAGCGCCCGGTCAGGCCGAAATACTTGCGATCGGCCACAAGGTTCACACCTTGCGCGGCAGCGATGCGCTCAACAAAAAGGGCCCCTGCGTTATGCCGGGTCTGTTCGTATTCGGCGCCTGGATTTCCCAGGCCAACGATCAGTTTGATGGCAGTCACGATAGGGGCCCTTCCTTGGAGTGGTGGATAACATCGCCGCAATCGGAGGCTGCGGCGAAAGTGGACGAAAATTGCTCATTTACCATGAATGTAAACTCCGCGTTCTCGCCCGCTTTCTCGCTACGTTCCAGTCCGCGATGTTACTTGCTCACTCCGGCGTAACAGAGTGAATTACTCTGCTGCGCCTTCTTCGGTAGCTTCTGGAGCAACACGTGGAGCGTGGACGTTGGCAACAGCCTTGTCATCGCCGTGTGCCAGAGCAACGAACTCAACGCCTTTAGGAGCTTTGAGGTCCGACAGGTGAATGATCGAACCGATTTCAGCGTCAGCCAGGTCGACTTCGATGAACTCAGGCAGATCTTTCGGCAGGCAGGTCACTTCGATTTCAGCAACAACGTGCGAAATCTCGCCGCCTTTCTTCACTGGAGCAGCTTCGTTGATGAAGTGCACAGGAACGATAGCGGTCAGTTTCTGGCCAGCGACAACGCGTACGAAGTCAGCGTGCATCACGTGGCCTTTGGCCGGGTGACGCTGCAGAGCTTTGATGATTACGTTTTGCTTGGTGCCACCAACGTTCAGCTCGATGATGTGGCTGTAAGCCGCTTCGTTTTCGAGCAGTTTGGCAACTTCTTTGGCCAGCATGCTGATGGATTCAGGGGCTTTTTCGCCACCGTAAACAACAGCTGGAACCAGAGCGGCGAGACGACGCAGGCGGCGGCTCGCACCTTTCCCCAGGTCGGAACGCACTTCAGCATTCAGAGTAAATTCGTTCATTTTGTATCTCCAAAATAGCCATGACCGAGTGGCGTTTGCGACCAGCGCCAAACACGGTATGGGCAAAAAAGCCCCGCCCCGGCAGGAATGCCGGGGCGGGGCGCTTTTCGTCAACGAGACATTTCGAGAAGGGCAGGGCCCTTAACGGAACATCGCGCTGATCGATTCTTCATTGCTGATGCGGCGAACCGCTTCGGCAACAACCGGTGCGATATCCAGTTGACGGATACGTGCACAGGCTTGTGCTGCAGCGGACAGCGGGATGGTGTTAGTCACCACCAGCTCGTCCAGCACGGAATTTTCGATATTCTCGATGGCCCGACCCGACAGCACAGGGTGTGTGCAGTAGGCAAAGACCTTGGCTGCGCCATGCTCTTTCAGGGCCTTGGCCGCGTGGCACAGGGTGCCGGCGGTATCGACCATGTCATCGACCAGAATGCAGGTACGCCCTTCGACATCACCGATGATATGCATCACTTCAGAGTGATTGGCTTTCTCACGGCGTTTGTCGATGATCCCGAGATCCACGCCCAGGGATTTGGCAACGGCACGTGCACGCACGACGCCACCAATGTCCGGGGACACGATCATCAGGTTTTCGAAGCGCTGATCTTCAATGTCATCCACCAGAACCGGGGAGCCGTAGATGTTATCTACCGGAATATCGAAGAAGCCCTGAATCTGGTCAGCATGCAGATCAACCGTGAGAACACGGTCGATGCCGACTACGGTAAGCATGTCAGCGACGACTTTCGCGCTGATAGCCACACGTGCGGAACGCGGACGGCGATCCTGACGGGCATAACCAAAATAAGGAATAACAGCAGTGATACGAGTAGCTGAGGAGCGGCGGAAGGCATCAGCCATCACTACCAGTTCCATCAGGTTATCGTTGGTCGGGGCGCAAGTCGGCTGAATAATGAAAACGTCTTTACCGCGAACGTTTTCATTGATCTCGGCAGTAATTTCGCCGTCGGAAAACTTACCGACAGAGATGTCACCGAGAGGGATATGCAGCTGACGTACAACACGCCGAGCCAGATCGGGGTTAGCATTCCCCGTAAAGACCATCATCTTGGACACGCGCAGTACCTAGAGGCTGAGGGTAACCTGGATGAGTATAGAAAATGGCAGGGGCGGCTGGATTCGAACCAACGCATGGCAGGATCAAAACCTGCTGCCTTACCGCTTGGCGACGCCCCTGTATCTGTTGCATCAAGTGCCGAGCACTTGGTTCCTTTAGAGCAGACTTTGCAGCTTGCGGTGCAACATTGAAATGTTGCTGCCTTTTGCTACAAACCCTGTAAGGGTCTCTGTCAGAAGGGCCGAGACTTTATCAGCTTCAGCTTTGCTTGGGAAGCCCCCAAACACACAACTTCCAGTTCCGGTGAGCTTTGCTTCGGTAAATTTACCTAACAAATCCAACGCGTTACGCACTTCTGGATAACGCCTTGCAACCACCGGCAAGCAGTCATTTCGACTGTTTCCCTCGGGAACGGGGCGCACTTTAATGGGCGGCGTGTTACGTGTCAACAAAGGATCGGAAAAAATTTCTGCCGTACTTACAGAGACTTGCGGCACGAGCACCAGATACCACGGTTCTTCGGGATCGACCGCGGTCAGTTTCTCGCCCACACCCTCGGCAAACGCTGCATGGCCACGGACGAAAACCGGCACGTCGGCACCCAGCGACAGGCCCAGTGCGGCCAGGCGATCTTCATCCCAGCCCAACTGCCAGAGATGGTTGAGCCCCAGCAGAGTGGTCGCCGCATTTGAACTGCCGCCACCAATGCCGCCGCCCATGGGCAGAACCTTGTCGATCCAGATATCAATGCCCAGCGTGCAGCCGGATTGCTGCTGCAACATTTTTGCCGCGCGCACGATCAGGTTGCTGTCGTGGGGCACGCCGGCGAATTCGGTGTGCAGCTGAATTACACCGTCATCGCGCACGGCGAAGGTGATTTCATCGCCGTAATCGACAAATTGAAACAGCGTCTGCAATTCGTGGTAGCCATCTGCGCGACGACCAAGAATGTGCAGCATCAGATTGAGCTTGGCCGGCGACGGCAGGGTCAGGCGTGCTGCGGTCATGCTTATTGCCCCAGCTTGCGTGGCTGCCAGGTCTTGATCACCAGCGTCACGTCCAGGTCGGTGCCGTGCAGTTTAATGCGCTCGGGCAACCAGTAACCGTTTTGTTCGGTGTAGGCGGTGTATTCGACTGTCCAGCCATCCTGTTCAAGATTGGCCAGGCGGCTGTTAGCGTCCAGATTGAGACGGCTTTTGCTGTTGGGCGCCGGCAGGCCGCGCACCCACCAGGCCAGATTCGAGACCGGCAGTTTCCAGCCCAGCTGTTCTTCGAGCAGCGCGTCCGGCGACTCGGAGTCATAACGACCCTGATTGGCGACTTCCAGCGACACCTTGCCCGGACGCCCGGTCAGGCGGGCCGCGCCACGACCCAGCGGGCCGGACAGGCGAATGTCGTAGTAATCCTGACGTTGCAGCCAGAACAGCGTGCCGCTGCCCGAGTCTTTCGGGGCGCGAATGCCGATCTTGCCGTCGATCTGCCAGCCGTCGAGGCCAGCCAGCTGTTGTTTGTTTGCGGCCCATTGAGCCGGGCTGCCGTGGCCCTCGACCGATTCGCGAGCACCGAAGCCCGCGCAACCGGCGAGCAGGGCGATGAAGCTGAAAACAATAACGTGGCGCAAAAACATGAGTTAGAGAGTCTCGGATCCGGTCAGGCGCTTGATGGTACTGCGCAGAATGGTGCTGTCGGGCTGGTCCTTGAGGAACTTGCCCCAGATCTGTTTGGCTTCCCGTTGGTTGCCCTTGATCCACAGCACTTCGCCCAGGTGAGCGGCCACTTCGTGATCAGGGAAGCGCTCCAGCGCCTGACGCAGATATTTCTCGGCGTCGTCCAGGTTGCCCAGGCGGAAATTCACCCAGCCGAGGCTGTCGAGTACCGCCGGATCTTCCGGGTTGATCTGGTGCGCCTGCTCGATCAGCGCCTTGGCTTCAGCGTAGCGGGTCGTACGGTCAGACAGGGTGTAGCCCAAAGCGTTCAGCGCCATGGCGTTGTCCGGATCGCGCTTGATGATCAGGCGCAGGTCCTTTTCCATCTGTGCCAGGTCGTTGCGTTTTTCCGCGAGCATCGCCCGGGTGTACAGCAGATTCAGATCGTCCGGGTACTGCTGCAGGGCTTGCTGCAAGACTTTCCAGGCCTTGTCGTCCTGTTTGTTGGCCGACAGGGTTTCCGATTCGATCAGGTACAACTGAATCGCATAGTCAGGCTGGGCATCGCGTTCGGCGGCCAGTTTGCTCTGGGCTTCAGCGGTCTTGCCGTTGTTCATCAGGATGTCGGCCTGACGCAACTGCGCTGGCAGGTAATCGTTGCCCGGGCCGACCTGGGCGTACTCGATGAGCGCGCCTTGCGGGTCGTTGCGTTCTTCGGCGATGCGGCCGAGGTTCAGGTGCGCCGAATCGACGTGGCTCTCACGGGCGATCAGGTCTTCCAGATAACCCTTGGCTTCTTCCCAGGCCTTGGCTTCCAGGCAGACCAGTGCCAGCGAATAGCGCAGTTCGTCGTCTTCCGGGTATTGCTGAACCAGGCTGGAGAACTCGGCCTTGGCGTCGTCCATTCGGTCCTGTTCGACCAGCATGCGCGCGTAAGTCAGGCGCAGGCGCTTGTCGTCCGGGTATTTCTTGATGCTTTTTTGCAGCAGCGGCAGGGCTTCGTCGCCACGGTTCAACAGCTGAAGCAGGCGCGCGCGCAGCAGAATCGGCGCGATTTCGCCGTCTTCCGGCGGGTGGTCTTCGAGCAGGGCCAGCGCCGCTTTGTTGTCGCCGTCCTGCTGCAGGAGCAGGGCCTTGCCGAAAATCAGCTGACTGTTGTTCGGGTGACGCTGCAACAAACGGTCGAAACTTTTCATCAGACCGTTGCGGGTTTCCTGATCGGTGTCGGCGGCCGACAGTGCGAGGAAGTCGAAATGGGTGTCGCCCTTGCCCTGCAGGACTTTCTCCATATAGACCATGGAGTCGTCATATCGCCCGGCGCGTGCCAGTTGCACGGCCGCGGCGCGTTGCGCTTCGAGGTCTTCCGGGGCGTTTTTTGCCCAGATCAGTGCGGTGTCCAGCGCCGGTTGATCCGCGCCGAGGTATTCGGCAATGCGGAAAGCGCGCTCGGAAACGCCCGGATCCTGGGTATTGATCGCCTGGGTCACGTAGTTGTCCAGGGCAATGTCGAAACGATTGCGCTGGCCGGCGAGTTCGGCACTCAACAGGCTGAAAACGGTTTCCTCGCTGAACGAGCTGTAAACCTTGGGCTTTTCAGGCGCGGGTGTGGTGCCTTCGACCGGCGGCGTGCCGTCCGGCGAAACGGGGGCCAAGGCCTGGCAGCCGCTGAGGAAGACAAAAGCGAGGAGCAACGCGGAAGATCTATTCATATAGGAAGAGGACGACTAACCTGCGGTCGGATCATCATGACACAAGCTTTCGGCCAAACATAACCGCTGAGGCAATTAAGACATCTGCGCATCTCTATGTAGGTGCAGGCTTCGGCAGCGCTGCCGGGGGCGGTGTGTACATAAACGAGAATGGATCGCAGCAGGCGGTGGATACAATAAGGGTGATAGATATCCAATAGTTGTTCTGAATCTGACGAAGTAGGACAATTGCCGGCTTCACGTCACCATCAGCGACCTTGAATGGCCTTCCTTGCACTCGGTATTAACCACAAGACTGCGTCCGTAGACGTCCGCGAGCGCGTGGCCTTTACGCCTGAGCAGCTGGTTGAGGCCTTGCAGCAGCTCTGCCGACTCACCGACAGCCGCGAAGCTGCGATCCTCTCCACCTGCAATCGCAGTGAGCTTTATATAGAACAGGATCAGCTGTCGGCTGACATCGTGCTGCGCTGGCTGGCCGATTATCACCATTTGAGCCTCGACGAGCTGCGTGCGAGTGCTTATGTGCACGAAGATGATGCGGCAGTTCGTCACATGATGCGCGTCGCCTCCGGGCTCGATTCGCTGGTGTTGGGCGAACCGCAGATTCTCGGTCAGATGAAGTCGGCCTACGCCGTGGCCCGAGAGGCCGGCACCATCGGGCCGTTGCTCGGGCGCCTGTTCCAGGCGACGTTCAACGCCGCCAAGCAAGTGCGTACCGATACGGCGATCGGCGAGAACCCGGTGTCCGTGGCGTTTGCGGCGGTCAGCCTGGCCAAACAGATTTTCAGCGACTTGCAACGCAGCCAGGCGCTGCTGATCGGCGCCGGCGAGACCATCACCCTGGTCGCCCGCCACTTGCATGAGCTGGGGGTCAAGCGCATCGTCGTCGCCAACCGTACGCTGGAGCGTGCGAGCCTGCTGGCCGAGCAGTTCGGCGCGCATGCGGTGTTGCTCTCGGACATCCCGGCGGAACTGGTGCGCAGTGACATCGTCATCAGTTCGACCGCCAGTCAGTTGCCGATCCTCGGCAAGGGCGCCGTCGAAAGCGCGCTGAAGCAGCGCAAGCACAAGCCGATCTTCATGGTCGACATTGCCGTGCCTCGGGATATCGAACCGGAAGTCGGCGAGCTCGACGACGTTTACCTCTATAGCGTCGACGATCTTCACGAAGTCGTCGCCGAAAACCTCAAGAGTCGCCAGGGCGCAGCGCAAGCGGCCGAAGAAATGGTCTCGGTCGGCGCCGACGACTTCATGGTGCGCCTGCGCGAATTGGCGGCGGTCGACGTGCTCAAGGCCTATCGTCAACAGAGCGAACGCCTGCGCGACGAGGAGCTGCAAAAAGCCCTGCGTCTGCTGGCCAACGGCGGTAACGCTGAAGACGTGCTGGGGCAACTGGCCCGTGGCCTGACCAATAAATTGTTGCACGCGCCCAGCGTGCAACTGAAAAAGCTTTCTGCCGAAGGCCGCCTCGATGCGCTGGCCATGGCCCAGGAACTCTTTGCCCTCGAGGGCTCACCGGATAGCTTTTCGGATAAAAAACCGCAATGAAAGCGTCACTGCTCAATAAGCTGGACATCCTCCAGGACCGTTTCGAGGAACTGACCGCACTGCTCGGCGACGGCGAGGTCATTGCCGATCAGGCCAGGTTTCGCGCCTACTCCAAGGAATACGCCGAACTCGAACCGGTCGTACACGCCTATAAAAAGCTGCTCAGCGTGCAGGGCGATCTTGAAGGCGCGCAGGCGCTGCTCAAGGATAGCGACCCGGACATGCGTGAAATGGCCGTGGAAGAAGTCCGCGAAGCCAAAGAATTGCTGATCACGCTGGAATCCGATCTGCAGCGAATGTTGCTGCCCAAGGATCCCAACGACGGTCGCAACGTCTTCCTCGAAATTCGCGCCGGCACCGGTGGCGACGAGGCGGCGATTTTCTCCGGCGACCTGTTCCGCATGTACTCGCGTTACGCCGAACGTCGTGGCTGGCGGGTGGAGATCCTTTCGGAAAACGAAGGCGAACACGGTGGCTATAAAGAAGTCATCGCCCGCATTGAAGGCGACAACGTCTACGGCAAGCTGAAATTCGAATCCGGCGCGCACCGCGTACAGCGTGTGCCGGCCACCGAATCCCAGGGCCGTATCCACACCTCGGCCTGCACCGTGGCGGTGTTGCCCGAGCCGGATGAGCGCGAAGCCATCGAGATCAACCCGGCGGACTTGCGCGTCGACACTTACCGTTCCTCCGGGGCTGGTGGGCAGCACGTCAACACGACCGATTCGGCGATCCGCATCACGCACATACCGACCGGCACCGTCGTTGAGTGTCAGGAAGAACGTTCCCAGCACAAGAACCGTGCCCGCGCCATGGCGTGGTTGTCGGCCAAGCTCAACGATCAACAAACCGCTGCGGCGGCCAATGCGATCGCCAGCGAGCGTAAATTGCTGGTGGGCTCGGGCGACCGTTCGGAGCGCATCCGCACCTACAACTTTGCCCAAGGCCGGGTCACTGACCATCGCGTCAACCTGACCCTGTATTCCCTGGATGAAATTCTTGCCGGTGGCGTTGAAGCGGTGATCGAGCCGTTGCTGGCCGAATACCAGGCTGACCAACTCGCAGCGATAGGTGAATAAATGACCATCATTGCCAGCCTGTTGCGCGCCGCCGAATTACCGGACTCACCGACTGCGCGCCTCGACGCCGAACTGCTCCTCGCTGCTGCGCTGGGCAAGTCGCGCAGCTTTCTGCACACCTGGCCCGAGCGCATCGTGCCGACAGAGGCCGCGCTGACGTTCGCCGAATACCTGCAACGGCGTCGTGGCGGCGAGCCGGTGGCCTATATTCTGGGGCAGCAAGGTTTCTGGAAACTTGATCTGGAAGTGGCGCCGCACACGCTGATCCCGCGTCCGGACACTGAGTTGCTGGTGGAAGCCGCGCTGGAGTTGCTCCCCGCGACCCCGGCCAAAGTCCTCGACCTTGGCACTGGCAGCGGCGCGATTGCTTTGGCGCTGGCCAGTGAGCGTCCGGCGTGGCGTGTCACGGCGGTCGATCGGGTGCTGGAAGCCGTCGCTCTGGCCGAGCGCAATCGCCAGCGTCTGCACCTGGACAACGCCACGGTGTTGAGCAGTCACTGGTTCAGCGCACTGGCAGGCCAGCGGTTTCAATTGATCATCAGCAACCCGCCCTATATTGCAGCGGCAGACCCGCACCTGGTCGAGGGCGATGTACGCTTCGAACCGGCCAGTGCTTTGGTCGCCGGCGTGGACGGGCTCGACGATCTGCGCCTGATCGTCGCCCAGGCGCCGGAGCATCTGGAGGCGGGTGGCTGGCTGATGCTCGAGCATGGCTATGATCAAGCCGAAGCCGTGCGCGATTTGCTGCTGACCCGCGGTTTCGAAGAAGTCCACAGCCGCACCGATCTGGGCGGCCATCAACGGATCAGCCTGGGGCGCCTGCCGTGCTGAATGATCAGGAATTGCTGCGTTACAGTCGGCAGATTCTCCTGCAACACATCGACATCGACGGCCAACTGAAGCTCAAAGACAGCCGCGTGTTGATCGTCGGCCTCGGCGGGCTCGGTGCACCGGTTGCGTTGTATCTGGCGGCGGCGGGGGTCGGTGAGTTGCATCTCGCGGACTTCGACACGGTCGACTTGACCAACCTGCAACGCCAGATCATCCATGACACCGACAGCGTCGGCATGAGCAAGGTCGACTCGGCGCTCAAGCGACTGGGCGCGATCAACCCCGAGATTCGGCTGATCGCCCATCGTCAGGCGCTGGACGAGGACTCCCTCGCCGCGGCAGTGGCGGCGGTGGATCTGGTGCTCGATTGTTCCGATAATTTTTCGACGCGCGAGGCGGTCAACGCTGCGTGTGTGGCTGCGGGCAAACCGCTGGTCAGCGGCGCGGCGATTCGTCTTGAAGGGCAGCTGTCGGTGTTCGACCCGCGACGTCCCGAGAGCCCTTGCTACCACTGTTTATACGGGCACGGCAGCGAAGCCGAACTGACCTGCAGCGAAGCCGGCGTGGTCGGGCCGCTCGTGGGACTGGTCGGCAGCCTGCAAGCGCTGGAAGCCTTGAAGGTACTGGTCGGTTTCGGTGAGCCGCTGGTGGGCAGGCTGTTGTTGATCGATGCGTTGGGTTCGCGTTTCCGTGAACTGCGGGTCAAGCGCGATCCGGGATGCAGTGTCTGTGGATCGGCTCATGCGTGACGCACCGATCGCGGTGTTCGACTCCGGTGTCGGCGGCCTGTCGGTGCTGGCGGAAATCCAGCACTTGCTGCCCAATGAATCGCTGTTGTACTTCGCCGATTGCGGACACATCCCCTACGGCGAGAAAACCCCGGAGTTCATTCGCCAGCGTTGCAGCGTGATGGCCGGGTTTTTCCGTGAGCAGGGCGCCAAGGCCCTGGTGATCGCCTGCAACACCGCCACGGTGGCGGCGGTTGCCGAATTGCGCCGCGACTTCCCCGACTGGCCGATGGTCGGCATGGAGCCTGCGGTCAAGCCGGCAGCGGCGGCCACCCGCAGCGGCGTGGTCGGCGTACTCGCCACCACCGGCACTTTGCAGAGCGCAAAATTCGCCGCTTTGCTTGATCGTTTCGCCACGGATGTACGCGTCATTACCCAGCCATGCCCCGGTCTGGTCGAGCTGATCGAAAGCGGCGACCTGCACAGCGCCGAGTTGCGGCAGATGTTGCAAGGCTACGTCGAACCGCTGCTGGCCAATGGTTGTGACACGATCATTCTCGGCTGCACCCACTATCCTTTTCTCAAGCCGATGCTCAAGTCGATGATTCCGGCGGACATCAGCCTGATCGACACCGGCGCGGCGGTGGCGCGACAACTTCGGCGGTTGTTGGCCGAGCGCGATCTGCTTGCCGAGGGCCCGAACCGGGCGGTCAGATTCTGGACCAGTGCCGATCCGCAGTACTTCAAAAGTATTTTGCCGCTGTTGGGGCAAACAGCCGGCGATGTGCAAAACTTCAGCTTGTAAAAATAGTGTGAAATAACTAAAAAAACAGCTGAACTTCTGCGTAGGCCCTGGCTTCTATAGCGGTGATGCAACTAGAAAACCAAACGATCGTTCCGGAAAAGGAAGTTTCAAAGTGAAGCGACTATTCTGCTTGGCCGCGATTGCGGCCGCACTGATGGGGCAAAGCATTACCGCACAGGCTGCTGGCGTCGAGTTCGCCGTCGGTGCAACAAGCGATTCGACCATGACTTATCGCCTGGGGATGAATTTCGACTGGGACAAGAGCTGGCTGCAGAGCGACGTCGGTCGCCTGACCGGTTACTGGAGCGGCGCCTACACCTACTGGGAAGGTGACAAGACCTCCAGCAACAACAGCCTGTCGTTCTCGCCGGTGTTCGTTTACGAGTTTGCCGGCCAGTCGGTCAAACCGTATGTCGAGGCGGGTATTGGCGTGGCGGCGTTTTCCAACACTAAATACGAATCCAACAATATCGGCGGCTCTTTCCAGTTCGAAGACCGTTTCGGTTTTGGTCTGCGTTTCAATGGCGGGCATGAAGTCGGGATTCGTGCAACGCACTATTCCAACGCCGGCCTCTCCAGCGACAACGATGGGGTAGAAAGTTACTCGCTGCATTACACGATGCCGCTGTAACGGCTACATCTAATCCCTGTAGGAGTGAGTAGCGCAGTGTCAGTCAGACCAATGTTGACTGACACTGCGCTACTCACTCCTACATTTGTTTTGGGATGGTTTCGACGTTAGCGATACACCGTGGCAATACCTTTGCGCTCTTCGATGCATTCAGGCGCGCCCATTTCGAACTCGCGACAGATCAGCGGGCGCTTCTCGTAGATCGTGCACATCATGGTGTTGCGATCCAGCGCTGCACACCAGCCGTCGTCCAGACGCAGCATCACTTCTCCGCCCCAGTCATCGGTATCAATAAAGCGCTCGGGCACGCCAGTGTCGGTGATCAGCATCACTTCCAGCTGACAGCAGCAGGCCGCGCAGGTCGAGCACGTGACCGCAGGTTCGACGATTTGCCGGTGGGGAATGGTTTTCATGGCGGCAGTGTAAGGCAGTGACCGATGCGTGTGTGAACGCTCTGACAGACGCTCAGTGGCTCAACCGTCGGGCTATCGCATGCAGCAGCGGAAACAGCAGCGCCCAGAGCAGGCCGATGCCGATCAGGGTCGGTATCTCGCCATAGGGGAATTGCACGCCGGCCAGCCTTCCGCCGGCGTAATACGACAAGCCGCCGCCGACGGCGCCGAGCATGCTCGCCAGCCACCAGGGCCGTGCGCTCCATGCAAGGCAATGGCGCAGGGTGGTGGCCAGCAGGGCCCAGAGCAGCATCAGCCACAGTGGAATCAGCGGTGAAAGATCCTGAAACTCGAATACGTTCAAACCGCGCAACACGCTGTCCACCGCCGTGCCGACAATCACCACGCTCAGAATCAGCCGGCCTTCCTCCACCCAACTGCTGATCCAGCGCAGATGAATCACCAGCACGGCCAGCGCCAGCAGCAACCACAAACTGTTGCCGCCGAGCACGCAGGCCAGCCAGCCGATCTGGAACAGCAGCGCATTAGCCAGCCGCTCAAGCATCGAAGCGACCGAGCAGTGGCATCGGCATCGCCGCCGGTTTGGCCAGCAACAATTGCGCGGTGCCGATGGTGCGCTCGAGGAAGCCGCCCTCGCAGTAACACAGGTAGAACTCCCACAACCGCAGGAAGTAATCGTCGTAGCCCAACTCGCTCAGGCGCCCGTGGGCGTGGCGAAAGTTTTCGTGCCACATACGCAGGGTGCGCGCGTAGTGCAGGCCGAAATCTTCCATGTGCAGCAGGTTCATGTCGGTGTCGCGGCTGACCACTTCGAGCATTTTCTGCACACAGGGCAGGGCGCCGCCCGGGAAGATGTAACGCTGGATGAAATCGACTCCGCGTTTGGCCTGTTCATAGCGCTGATCGCGGATGGTGATCGCCTGCAACAGCATCAGGCCGTTGCTTTTAAGCAGCTGTGCGCACTGCTTGAAGTAGGTCGGCAAAAAGCGATGGCCGACCGCTTCGATCATCTCGATCGACACCAGTTTGTCGTACTCGCCGGTGAGGTCGCGATAGTCCTTGAGCAACAGGGTGACGCGTTCCTGCAAGCCGAGCTGTTCGATGCGTCGTGCGGTAAACGCGTACTGCTCTTTGGACAGCGTGGTGGTGGTTACGCGGCAGCCATAATGCTGCGCCGCGTAGAGCGCCATGCTGCCCCAGCCGGTGCCGATCTCCAGCAGATGGTCAGTGGGTTTGAGCGCGAGTTTCTGGCAGATCCGCTCCAGTTTGTTCAGTTGTGCCTGTTCCAGGCTGTCTTCGGGCGAGAGGAATTGTGCGGCCGAGTACATCATGGTCGGATCAAGAAACTGCTCGAACAGCTCGTTGCCCAGGTCGTAGTGCGCGGCAATGTTTCGCTGCGAGCCCTTGCGCGTGTTGCGATTGAGCCAGTGCAAACCCTGCACCAGCGGACGGCCGAGGCGCGCCAGGCCACCCTCCATCGCGTCGAGCACATCAAGGTTGCTGACGAACACCCGTACCACCGCCGTCAGGTCTGGCGAACTCCAGTAGCCATGGATAAACGCCTCGCCGGCACCGATTGAGCCATTGCCGGCCACCATGCCCCACACGGCCGGATCGTTGACGTGGATTTCCCCGAGCACCGGACTGCCCGGCGTCCCGAACGTCAGGTGCTCGCCCTCCTCGATGACCCGCAGTTGCCCGTGTTTGAGCTGGGCCAGTTGGCGCAACACGCCACGGCGCAATAGCGATCCGGTCAGGCTGTGGGGGCTGAACCGGCTGACCGACAGGCTAGAGGATTTCATGGTGATGTTTCCTGGGAGGGACAGTGGCGGTTTGAAAGCTGCCGTCGGCAGCCTGATGAGCGAAAAGGGGCGCGCGTTTGCACAGCAGGCGCAGTGCTTGCCAATAAATCGCCAGGGCCGTTTTCGCGGTCATCCACGGAAAACGCCGCAGGTAACGGTGCAGGCTGCGGCGGTCGAGAGGCTCGCGTTGCAGGTTGAGGGTGGCGTCGAACAGTTTGTGTTCGCCCTGCCAGTCAGCCATGTGCACACCAAGGGTTTGTGCGGCGGGGCTGAAACTCATGCGGTATTCGAGGTCGCGCGGCAGAAACGGCGACACATGAAACGCCTTGGCCACGGCGAAGTGTTGATGAAAGTCCAACAGGTCGACTGGTGTGCGGGCCGGCAATACATAGTGATAGCGTTCACGCCACGGTGTGTTGGTGACTTCACAGACAATCGCCGCCAGTTGTCCGTCAGCCTCATGGCAATAAAAGAAACTCACCGGATTGAACGACAGGCCCCAACTGCGGGGTTGCGTCAGCAGGCAGACCGACCCTTGCGGGGCATGGCCGATGGCAGCGGCGACCTGCTGACGCACCGCGTCGATCAACCGCACACCGCGCTGGGTGAAGGTTTTGAGGTAATCGGTTTCGCGGAAGGAAAAGGGCGCAAACCTGCTCCGCCCCGCCAGTGGCGACAGCGCAAACACTTCGTCCTGTTCGCTCAGGTCGAGGTAGAGCAAACCGATCTTGTAGCGGAACTCATGCCGGCGCGGCGCGAAGCGCCGATGGCCGATCCAGCCGCTGTAAAGGGCACTGTTCATAAGGTCTCCCCGAACGCCGCAGCCACGCGTAACGCGCTGACCACGCCGTCTTCATGGAAGCCGTTGGCCCAATAGGCGCCGCAATAATGGGTGTGCGCGACCCCGTCCAGTTCACTCCAGCGTTGTTGTGCCGCCACGGCGGCGAGGCTGTATTGCGGGTGGGCGTAGGTGAAGCGCGCCAGGATTTTGTCCGGGGAGATGCCGGCGCTCTGATTCAGGCTGACGCAGAACGTGGTGTCGCTCTGAATACCTTGCAGGATGTTCATGTCGTAGGTCACGGCGGCCTGGGTGTGACCGGCGCCGCCGAGGCGATAGTTCCAGCTCGCCCAGGCCAGTTTGCGCGTGGGCAGCAGGCCGGTGTCGGTGTGCAGCACCACTTCATTGTCGGCATAGGGCAGGGCGCCGAGGATCGACCGTTCGGCAGCGCTCGGGCTGGCGAGCAGTTGCAGGGCCTGATCGCTGTGACAGGCGAATACGACTTTGTCGAAGTGTTCGATGCCTGCCGGGCTGTGGATAAACACACCATGTTCGTCGCGCTCGACGCGGGTCACTCCACAGTTCAGGCGAATGTTGTCTTTGAACGATTCCGTCAACGGCGCGATGTACGCGCTGGAACCCCCCTCGACGACCCGCCATTGCGGACGATTGCTGACCGACAGCAGACCGTGGTTCTTGAAGAACCGTACGAAGAATTGCAGCGGAAACTTGAGCATCTCGGCCATCGGCATCGACCAGATCGCCGCGCCCATCGGCACGATGTAATGCAGGATGAAGCGCTCGCCATACCCGCCGGCCTTGAGGTAGTCGTCGAGCGTCATGTCGCTGGCGATGCGCCGTTCGGCGAGGTCGCGCTGGGCCTCTTTATTGAAGCGCAGTATGTCGCGCAACATGCCCCAGAACCCCGGTGACCAGAGATTGCTGCGCTGGGCGAACAGACTGTTGAGGTTGTTGCCGTTGTATTCCAGGCCAGTGTCCGGATCGCTCACCGAGAAACTCATCTCGGTCGCTTTGCTCGCCACGCCGAGCTGGTCGAGCAGGCGAATGAAATTCGGATACGTCCAGTCATTGAACACGATGAACCCGGTATCCACCGCGTACTGGCGTCCGTCGACCGTGACCGGCACCGTGTGCGTGTGACCACCGACCCAGTCGCTGGCCTCGAACACCGTGACGTCATGTCGACGATCGAGCAGGTACGCGCAGGTGAGCCCGGCGATCCCGCTGCCGACGATAGCGATCTTCATGTTGGATCCGTCAGCGGAGGCGACTTGCGCACCATGCGCTTGCCAATGGCCAACTGCACACGTGCCGGCAGTTTCGACAACGGCCACAAGGCCGCCATGAACAGCGCCGGAAAAGCGATTTCCAGCGGGCGGTCCTTGAGCCTGGCGAAGATGTGACGTGCGGCTTTATCCACAGGCCAGCTGAGGGGCATCGGGAAATCGTTTTTGGCGGTCAGCGGGGTCTCGACGAAACCGGGGCTGACCACGGTGACTTCAATGCCTTCATCCGCCAGATCAATGCGCAGCGATTCGAACAGGTAACGCAGCCCGGCTTTCGATGCGCCGTAGGCTTCGGCTCTGGGCAACGGTAGATACGTCACCGAACTTGCGACCCCGACTAGGTGCGGTGCGGTGCCTTTGCGCAACAGCGGCAGGGCGGCTTCGATGCAGTAACTGCTGGCGAGCAAATTGGTACGCACCACGTGCTCGACGATGGAGGCGTCGAACTGCTTTGCATCGACATATTCACAGGTGCCGGCGTTGAGAATCACGGTGTCCAGTGAGCCCCATTCGGCGCTGATCTGTTCGCCGATCTCGCGCACTACCTGACTGTTGGTCAAATCGCCCGCGACCACCAGCACTTGCCCTGGATAACGCTGCGCCAACACTTTCAGTGGCGCCACCTGACGCGCACTGACGGCCAGATGCGCACCGGTTTTCAGGATCTCTTCGGCGAGTGCTGCGCCGATGCCACTGCTGGCACCGGTCAGCCAATAACGCCGGGCAAGGGTACGACTCATCCCATTCTCCTTTTTAGCCACCTGATCAGCTGGCCCAATACGGGTAAATGTTCATACAACAGCGCACCGGCATCGAAATAATCCCGGTGGCGATAAACCTTGTCGTGCCAGAGCAGATGCGAGCAGCCGCTGACACGAATCACCTGGCCCCCCGCCAGTCGCGGATGGCGATAACTCATGACCCAACGCAAGTAGCCTTCGCCGTCGCCGATCGGGTCGAAACCATGAAAGTCGAACCGCAGCTCGCTGACATTGCTGTACAGCTCGCGAAAGTAATCTCGCAATTGCACCAGTCCCTGTACTTCGTGCAACGGGTCGGTGAAGTGAATGTCATCGCTGTACAGCTCGCCCAGGCGGTGCAGGTTGTCTTTATTCAACTGCGCGAATTGCCGGGCAAAACCGTGCAGGAATTCACTCATCACCTGCTCCTGTCGAGCGCGAAGGCAGGCTCTTGAACGCGGCCAATGCGCGATCGCGGGAGGTGCTGAGGTTGACGATGGGCGAAGGGTAGTCCGCCACGCCGAACAGCCCGCCGAGATTGGCCGGATTATGTATTTCCTTTTTATTCAACCGGGCCAGTTCAGGCAGCCAGTGCTTGATGAACAGGCCTTCGCTGTCGAATTTTTCCGACTGGCTCAACGGGTTGAAAATGCGGAAATACGGCGCCGAATCGGTACCGGTCGAAGCACTCCATTGCCAGCCACCGTTGTTCGCTGCCAGATCGCCATCGATCAGATGACGCATGAAAAAACGTTCGCCTTCGCGCCAGTCGATCAGCAGGTTTTTGGTCAGGAACATCGCCACCACCATGCGCAGGCGATTGTGCATCCAGCCGGTTTCGAGCAGCTGGCGCATGGCGGCATCAATGATCGGCAGGCCGGTACGCGCTTGTTGCCAGGCGGCGAGTTCGTCCGGTGCATGGCGCCATGCGAGGGCTTCGGTTTCCGGGCGGAAGGCACGATGGCGCGACACCCGTGGATAGCCGACCAGGATGTGTTTGTAGAACTCGCGCCACAGCAGCTCGTTGATCCAGGTGACGGCACCGACCTTGCCGCTGTCGAACTCGCCCTGATTGCTTTGCAGGGCGGCGTGCAGGCATTGACGCGGCGAAATCACTCCGGCAGCGAGGTACGCGGAAAGTTGACTGGTGCCGGGTTTTGCCGGGAAGTCGCGTTCGCTTTGGTAGTAATCGATTTGTGCGTCAGCGAAGGTGTCGAGGCGCCGCCGGGCTTCTTGTTCGCCGGCGGGCCACAGGGCGATCAAGGCCTCGCTCGGTGTTTCGAAACCTTTTATGGCGGCCGGCACCGGATCGCTGTCGATCGCCTGCGCGGCCTGTTTGCCGGGTGTCTTGACCAGCGCCGGCACCGAGCGGTGCAACCGTTCATAGCAGACCTTGCGGAACTGGCTGAACACCTGAAAGTAGGTGCCGGTGCGGGTCAGGACCGTGCCTGGCTGGAACAGCAACTGGTCGAGGTAACTGTGAAATTCGATTCCTTCGGCCTTCAGCACTTCGGCCACGGCGGCATCGCGACGGCTTTCGTGGATGCCGTATTCCTCGTTGACGTGCACCGCCTCGACCTTGAGTTCCCGGCAGAGCTTGAGCAACTGCGCCGGGGCCTGATGCCAATGCCCGGCCGTACGGATCAGTAAGGGAATATTCAGTTTGCCGAGGCTGTCACTCAGTTCGCTCAGGTTGCGCAGCCAGAAGTCGACCTTGCACGGCGCGTCGTCATGTTCCTGCCACTGCTGTGGGCTCAACAGATAAACGGCCACCGTCGGGCCGCGGGCTGCGGCGGCCGCGAGGGCGGTATTGTCATGTTGGCGCAAGTCGCTGCGCAGCCAGATCAGTTGCATGATGTTTCTCGCAAACGCATTAAATCAACCCACGCTGAAGCAGTGCCTGGTGTGCCGATAACGGATCTTCGGCCAGGTACAAATCAGCGATCTCGGTGGTTCTTACGGACAACTCGGCGTGGTGGATGCATACCGTTGGTCCAGCGATCATTGTTGTGCAATTAATGCCATTCAACAGCTTTGGCAACTGCGCCAGGTTCATCGCTTTGCTGGAGTACAGCAGCACGCCACGGGCCTGCAGGTGCTCGACAGTCAAGGCCAGTTCGCCGGGCGGCAGCGGCCAGTCAAATACTTGCACCGGGCAATCGGTACTGCTGATCAGCCACGCGCATAGCCACAGATGAGGTTCCATGTGCAGGTCTGATTGGTTGATCAAGAGCAACGGTGCGGAATGCAACTGACGGTTGTTATGGTAGATGCGTGCGCCGAATTTGCTGCGTAACCAGGAATAAAAGAATGTGCGCTCCATCTGCGCACCGAACTGTCCCTGCCAGCGTTGTTCGAGTTCGGCCAGCAGTGGCATCAGCAATTGCTCGCACAGGGTGCGCGGCGGATACAGCGCCATCGCCTGATTGACGCTGTCATCGAGGGTACGTTCGTTAAGGCGGGTGACGGCGTTCAGCAGGGTCTGGCGCAGCAGGTGCCAATCGTTTTCCACGACTTCGCCGGACGCTGGCGCGGTGTCGAGCAGCGGCTTGACCTGGCTGACGGCGACGCCACGGTTAAGCCAGGTGAGGATGGTCAGAATCCGTTGCACATGTTCGGCGCTGTACAGTCGATGGCCTTTGGGCGTGCGCTGCGGCACGACCAGCCCGTAACGGCGCTCCCATGCCCGCAGGGTGATCGCGTTGACGCCGGTCTGCCGCGCCACTTCGCGAATCGGCAACCAGCCCTCATCAAGGGCTTTCTTGAAGTCGGCGCCGAGGTCTTCCTGGGCGCTGGTGTCGGGTTTATCGTTCATTAAATGGCGTTTCGCAGGCTGAGGTTTTCCGGATGCGGTTGCAGGTAAACCTGCTGCGCAATGTACGGATCCGGATGGAGGCGGAAGTGATGCTTGAGCAGCGTCAGCGGGACCACCAGGGGCACGATGCCGAGGCGGTACTGGCCGATGACATGTTGCACTTCCTGTTTTTCATCGGCACTGATTGCCTGTTTCAGGTAACCGCTGATGTGCAGCAGAACGTTGCTGTGGGTGCCGCGTGTGGCGCATTTTTTCAACGCCTGCATCAGCTCGCTGAAGTAGCGCGGACCGAGTTCGGCAGGGTCGTTGTTCGCCATGTTGCCCAACAGTTTGCCCAGCGCTTTGTATTGCACCGGGTTGTGGGCCATCAGCAGGTATTTGTAGCGCGAATGAAACTCGGTGAGCGCGCGCCGGCTCAGCCCCTGTTCGAGCAGGTGCTGCCACGCGCTGTAGGCGAAGACGCGGGTAATGAAGTTCTCGCGCAGCACCGGGTCGTTCAGGCGTCCGGCTTCTTCCACCGGCAGGTCTGGGTGTTCGGCGCAGAATGCCTGGGCATAGATGCCACGGCCGCCGCCGTTCACCGGTGCGCCATTGGCTTGATAGACCTTGACCCGCTCCAGGCCACACGACGGTGACTGCTGCATGAAGATATAGCCGCAGATGCCATTGAGTTCGCCGGCCATTTTCTGACCGTACGCGGCGAGGGGTTCGGTGACGTTGATCGACGGGTTGACCGTGCCGATCGCCTCGGGCTGATCGGGATTGCCCACCAGCCGAATCGGCTCGCGAGGAATGCCCAGGCCGATGGCCACTTCCGGGCAGACCGGGATGAAGTCGAAATATTCCGTGAGGGTCCGGCTGCACAAGCGCGATTCCTTGTGTCCGCCGTTGTAACGCACTTCAGCACCCATCAGGCAGGCACTGATCGCGATTTTTGGCCGGGATGAGGAAAGATCGGACATGAACACCTCGAAGCTAAACCTGTACAGTGGACTTTATCTGTACAACATGTGCTTAGCATAGATTCAAAGGTGTACAAGTCAAACTATTTGTATAAGTTTTTGCAGGAGGCGCTGTAGATTCCGATCTTATGGTCAATCTCCAGGATTACGATCAGACGATTGCAGCCTTTGGCAGCGCCTAGAGTTGCCAGCCGAATTTCCAGTGGGCGGGGTTTTGCAGGGCCTGCCAGTCGAGTCGTTCGGTGCGCTTGGTCAGCACCGCCTGCAGTTCGACGGCCAGTACTGTGCCTTCCTCGTCGCGGAACAACTCGGTGACCAGAAAATGTTTTTCACGATTTTGCGGGTGAGCTGCTGTCCATTTCGACAGCAGCAGCTTCTGCGGATTGATTCGATTCATTGCAGATGTTCGTGCAAGCGTCTTGCAGCCTCCTGACCACTGAGCCAGGCACCTTCTACGCGGCCGGACAGGCACCAGTCACCACAGGCGTACAAGCCCAGATCGGCATCGGCCAGCGTGCCCCATTCATGGCTGGAGGCCGGACGGGCATAGAGCCAGCGGTGGGCGAGGCTGAACGTGGGCGCGGGCATCGCGCTGTGCAACAGTTCGGCAAAGGCACCGTGCAATTGCTCGATCACCGCCTCCTTGGACAGGTCGATGTGTTGCCGGCTCCAGGCGCTGGTGGCGTGCAGCACCCAGGTGTCGAGGGTGTTGTCGCGTCCGGGTTTACTGCGGTTGCGCGCCAGCCAGTCGAGTGGGCTGTCCTGAACGAAGCAGCCCTCGATGGGCGTATCCAGCGGAGTTTCGAAGGCAAGGGCGACAGCCCAGGTCGGGTCCATTTTCACCCCGGCGGCGGCACCGGCGAGTTTCGGTGCAGCGGCCAGCAAGGCCGTGGCTTGCGGTGCCGGCGTGGCGATCACGACATGGCTGAAGGGGCCGTGAGTGAATCCCTCGGCATCCTGCAGGTGCCAGTGTTGTTCGCCGCGATAGACCTCGGTGATCCGACAGGCGAAATGCACTTCCAGCCCTTCGAGCAGGCCGCGGGTGATGGCGCTCATGCGTGGCGAACCGACCCAGCGCGTCTGCTCGTCCGGCGACAGATTCAGTTGCCCGCCATGGAAGGTATAGAGCTGCGGTGTCCACTCGGCGACCCAGCCCTGGCTTTGCCAGCGCTGCACCTCGGTGACGAAGCGCCGGTCGCGGGCGGTGAAATATTGCGCGCCCATGTCCAGCGAACCGGCGTCGCTGCGTTTGCTCGACATGCGTCCGCCGCTGCCGCGACTTTTATCGAACAACTGGACGGTGTGCCCGGTCTCTGTCAGAGCCTGGGCCGCCGAAAGTCCGGCGATGCCGGTGCCGATGATTGCGATAGGTACAGTCATAGGGGCCTCGTTTACCTTTCTGTACAGACTACGCCGTGATTGAAACCTGTACAATTTTGTTTTTTGGTATAACTTCTAGCGTTCTCGTTCTGGCAGCTTGGCCTATGGTTAAACAATAGAGCCTGCCCGTACGAAAAGATCCCTGCTTATAAAAATAGACTAGTGATCCGGGTAAAACGCCACGCGAGGAAGATGTCATGCACATATTGCTGACCGGCGGTACTGGTTTGATAGGACGTCAGCTCTGCCGGCATTGGTCGCAGCAGGGGCATCGCCTGACCGTGTGGAGCCGTCGCCCGGAAAAAGTCGCGCAACGCTGCGGCGCGCAGGTGCGTGGCATAGCGCGTCTGGAGGACCTGGGCGAGGAGCCTGTGGATGTCATCGTCAATCTCGCCGGTGCGCCGATTGCCGATCGACTCTGGACCCATCGGCGCAAGGCGCTGTTGTGGAGCAGTCGGATCACGCTCACGGAAACCTTGCTGGCCTGGCTTGAAGCGCGAACGCAGAAACCTGCGCTGCTGATTTCGGGCTCGGCGACAGGCTGGTACGGCGATGGCGGCGAGCGCGAGTTGACTGAAGAGTCGCCACCGGTGATCGACGATTTCGCCAGCCAGCTGTGCATCGCCTGGGAGGAAACCGCGCAACGTGCCGAAGCGTTTGGCGTGCGCGTGGTGCTGGTACGAACCGGTCTGGTGCTGTCGGCCGAGGGCGGCTTTTTGTCGCGGCTGCTGCTGCCGTTCAAGCTTGGACTGGGCGGGCCTTTGGGCAATGGCCGGCAGTGGATGCCGTGGATTCATATCGAGGATCAAATCGCCTTGATTGATTTTCTTCTGCACCGCGATCAGGCCCGTGGTCCTTATAATGCGTGCGCGCCGAAACCGGTGCGCAATCGCGAATTTGCCAAGACGCTGGGCAGCGTGTTGCACCGCCCGGCGTTCATGCCGATGCCGACCCTGGCCTTGAAGGTCGGTCTGGGCGAAATGTCTTTGCTGTTGCTGGGCGGCCAACGGGCGATGCCGGCACGCTTGCTGGAAGCGGGCTTCACTTTCCGGTTCACGGATTTACGCGCGGCTCTGGATGATCTCTCCAGCCGCCTCTGAAATAGGACGTTGCATGACCGATCACGCTTTGCTTCTGGTCAACCTGGGCTCTCCGGCCTCCACCTCGGTGGCCGATGTGCGCAGCTACCTCAATCAATTCCTGATGGACCCGTACGTGATCGACCTGCCGTGGCCGGTGCGGCGTCTGTTGGTGTCGCTGATCCTGATCAAGCGCCCCGAGCAGTCGGCCCATGCCTATGCCTCGATCTGGTGGGAGGAAGGCTCGCCACTGGTGGTGCTCAGTCGCCGTCTGCAACAGCAGATGACAACGCAATGGAGCCACGGGCCTGTGGAGCTGGCGATGCGTTACGGCGAGCCGTCGATTGAAACACGGTTGCTGCAACTGGTTGCGGCAGGGCACAAACGCATCACCCTGGCGCCGCTTTATCCACAGTTCGCCGACAGCACGACGACCACCGTGATCGAAGAAGCCCGGCGCGTGATTCGCCAGAAGAACCTCGACGTGCAGCTGTCGGTGCTGCAACCGTTTTACGATCAGCCGGAATACATCGAGGCCTTGGCCGCCAGCGCCAGACCGCACTTGCAGCAGGATTACGATCACCTGTTGCTGAGCTTCCATGGCTTGCCGGAGCGGCATCTGACCAAGCTCGATCCGACCGGCAATCATTGCTTCAAGAATCAAGACTGCTGCAAGAACGCATCACCGGCGGTACTCGCGACCTGTTATCGCGCGCAATGCCTGCGTACAGCGGCATTGTTCGCCGAGCGCATGGGCTTGCCGGATGGCAAGTGGTCGGTGTCGTTTCAGTCGCGCCTGGGGCGAGCGAAATGGATCGAACCCTACACTGAAGCGCGGCTGGACGAACTGGCGAAAAGTGGCGTGAAGAAAATTCTGGTGATGTGCCCGGCGTTTGTCGCCGACTGCATCGAGACGCTGGAAGAGATTGGCGATCGCGGCCAGGAACAGTTCCGCGAAGCGGGGGGCGAGGAGTTGGTGCTGGTGCCGTGCCTGAACGACGACCCGCAATGGGCGAAGGCGTTGGCCACCCTATGCGAAAGAGCGCCGCTGGCCCTCTGAAAGTATCGTCAGCAGGCTCACTCCTACAGGTAGTGCGTTGACCTTGTAGGAGTGAGCCTGCTCGCGATAGCTATCTGTCAGGCAATAAAAATCTTCAGACTTTAAATCAGCGGCTCATCCGCCTTCTTGTGCTTCCAGCTGTCATTGCCCGGCAGGATCAGGTTCAGCGCAATCGCCACCACCGCGCACAGCGCGATGCCTTTGAGGCCGAAGTCGTCCGGGCCAGTCCCGGTGCCGACCAGCACACCGCCAATCCCGAATACCAGGGTCACCGAGACGATCACCAGATTACGTGCTTCGCCCAGGTCGATCTTGTGACGGATCAGGGTGTTCATCCCCACCGCCGCGATCGAGCCGAACAACAGGCACAGAATCCCGCCCATCACCGGCACCGGAATGCTCTGCAGCAGCGCGCCGAACTTGCCGATGAACGCCAGGCTGATGGCGAAGATCGCCGCCCAGGTCATGATTTTCGGGTTGTAGTTCTTGGTCAGCATCACGGCGCCAGTCACTTCGGCGTAAGTGGTGTTTGGCGGGCCGCCAAACAGACCGGCGGCGGTGGTGGCAATGCCGTCACCGAGCAAGGTGCGATGCAGGCCCGGCTTCTTCAGGTAATCGCGACCGGTCACGCTGCCGACTGCAATCACGCCGCCGATGTGCTCAATGGCCGGAGCCAGTGCCACTGGAACGATGAACAGAATCGCCTGCCAGTTGAACTCCGGCGCGGTGAAGTGCGGGATCGCAAACCATGGCGCGGCAGCAATCTTCGCGGTGTCGACTACGCCGAAATAGAACGCCATGGCAAAACCGACCAGTACACCGGAAATGATCGGCACCAGGCGGAAGATGCCTTTACCGAACACCGCCACGATCAACGTGGTCAGCAGCGCTGGCATCGAGATCATCATCGCGGTCTGGTAGTGGATCAGTTCAGCACCATCGCCAGCCTTGCCCATCGCCATGTTCGCGGCAATCGGCGCCATGGCCAGGCCGATGGAAATGATCACCGGACCAATCACCACTGGCGGCAGCAGACGGTCGATGAAACCGGTGCCTTTGATCTTCACGGCAAGGCCGAGGAAGGTGTAGACGAAACCGGCCGCCATCACGCCGCCCATGGTCGCGGCGAGGCCGAACTGGCCCTTGGCGAGAATGATCGGGGTGATGAACGCGAAGCTCGACGCCAGAAACACTGGCACCTGACGCCCGGTGACGATCTGGAACAGAATCGTCCCCAGACCCGCGGTGAACAGTGCCACGTTCGGGTCAAGGCCGGTGATCAGCGGCATCAGCACCAGGGCGCCGAAAGCCACGAACAGCATCTGGGCGCCGGAGAGCACCGTGCGCCAGAGCGGATCGTTGAACTCTTGCTGCATGGTTACGCGTCCTTCTGCTTGGTGCCGAAGATCTTGTCACCGGCGTCGCCAAGTCCAGGAATGATGTAACCGTGCTCGTTCAAGCGCTCATCAATGGACGCGGTGTAGATGGTCACGTCCGGGTGAGCCTGTTCGACGGCAGCAATGCCTTCCGGCGCGGCGACCAGCACCATTGCGCGGATGTCCTTGCAACCGGCTTTCTTCAGCAGGTCGATGGTCGCGACCATCGAGCTGCCGGTGGCGAGCATCGGGTCGATGATCATTGCCAGGCGTTCGTCGATTTCCGGAACCAGTTTTTCCAGATAGGTGTGCGCTTGCAGGGTTTCTTCGTTGCGGGCCACGCCCACAGCGGAAACCTTGGCGCCCGGGATCAGGCTCAGCACGCCTTCGAGCATGCCAATGCCGGCGCGCAGGATCGGCACGACGGTGATCTTCTTGCCGGCGATTTTCTCGACCGACACGGTGCCGCACCAACCCGGGATATCGTAGGATTCGAGCGGCAAATCTTTTGTAGCTTCATAGGTCAACAGTGCGCCGACTTCCTGAGCGAGCTCGCGGAAATTCTTGGTGCTGATATCGGCACGGCGCATCAGGCCGAGTTTATGACGGATCAGCGGATGGCGGATCTCGAGGATGGGCATGGAAAAACTCCGGCGGCGGGCAAAAAAACCGGCCTAGATTAATCTATCCGAGGGTGATGTCCTATAGGACATACAGTACGTTAGTCCATAAAGGCTTGATTCGGCCGTGCGAGATGCGTACCTTTGCCCGCTTTTCGCGGCTATACCCCCCGCCAACCACCCCCCGGAGAGCGCCATGTCCGCTGATCTCGAGCATATCCGTCAAGTCATGCGAGAGGCTGACTGCCTGTACACCGAAGCTGAAGTCGAGGCTGCCATTGCCCGCGTCGGTGCACACATCAACGAACAACTGGCCGAGAGCAACCCTGTGGTGTTCTGCGTGATGAACGGTGGCCTGATCTTCTCCGGCAAACTGCTGACTCATCTGCAGTTCCCGCTGGAAGCGTCCTACCTGCACGCGACCCGCTATCGCAATGAAACCAGCGGTGGCGACCTGTTCTGGAAGGCCAAGCCGGAAGTCTCGTTCATCGACCGCGACGTGCTGATCATCGACGACATCCTCGATGAAGGTCACACCCTGGGCGCGATCATCGACTTCTGCAAACACGCCGGCGCGCGCAAAGTGCACACCGCCGTGCTGATCGACAAGGATCACGACCGCAAAGCGCGTCCCGACCTGAAAGCCGATTTCGTCGGCCTGCCATGCGTTGACCGTTACATCTTCGGTTACGGCATGGACTACAAAGGCTACTGGCGCAACGCCAACGGGATCTTCGCCGTTAAAGGCATGTAAGAAACCTGCACTATCCCCTGTGGGAGTGAGCCTGCCCGCGATAGCGGTCTGTCAGCAACGTTAATGTTGACTGATACGACGCTATCGCGGGCAGGCTCACTCCTACAGTTGTTTTGTGTGTGCTGATCCATCCGCGACACCCATGCTAGAGTGCTCGGCCCCGCCCCCGGAGCCTGTCATGCGCCTCTTGATCCGCAGCCTTGCCGCCCTGTTATTGACCCTCAGCCTGCCGCTGTCCGCCGCGCCGATGCACAGTCAGTTCCTGCCGCCGGACGACTTGACCCTGCGCGATGCCGAGCCCGAGCAGCAACAACTGTTGCAAGTCACCGATTATTCCGTGGTCGTGGGCGCGCAACGTCAGTCCAATCAGCAACCCATACCGGTGACCTCGTCGCTGATGATCCGCCTTAAAGGCAAATCGCTGAACAAAGGCGCGACTGTCAATCAAGTGCTCGTCAGTTTCGACGGTGAAAGCAAAAGCCTGAAAAAACCGGTGTATGACGATAAAAGCAAAACCCTGACGCTGTTTTACCCACTGGCGCAGTACCGCGTGGTGATTGATCTGTTGCGCAACGATACTGTGTATGTGCAATTCCTCAGCTACGCCAACGGCCATATCTGGGCCGATTTGCACACTGGCAGCGTGCGCGCGCGTTGAGCCCGGTGGCAGGGCAGGGGTAAACTGCCCGCCCCGTGTAATGTCTGCGAGCTGGAGTCGGCAATGCGTAAAGATAAGAAACAGGTGATTGGTGACGAGATCGGCGATGAGCAGATCAAGCTGTTCCTCGATTTTGAACCGGTCGACGCCACTTCGCCGTCGCTGCACAAACTGGTCAAGGCTTACCGTGGTTTGCGCATCGACGATTTCGAGCGCTTTCTGACGTTCTTCGTTGAAGCTGGCTATGACGTGGATGGCAAGGACGAGCAGGGCAAGACCTTTGTTGACCTGATTGCCGATCAGCGTAACGCTCAGGACTATATCGAACTGATCAACAAGTCACGCACCTGAGATTTCCCGATACCTGTGGCGACGGTTCGCTAAATCCCCTCGCCACAAAGGTCCGGGTTTCAAATTTCAGGCATAAAAAAACGCCCCGCACTCACTGAGTACGGGGCGTTTTTTATGCGGCGCGATCAAGCGAAGCTTGGGGTCTCGCTGCTTTCTTCAACCAGTTCCAGGGCAATGTTGTTCTGCGTGTTGATCTTGCGATACAGCGCAGCATCGGTTTCCAGAACCTTCTCGCGGGCCGGGAAGATCTCTGCCAGTTTGGCAGCCCATTCACCCTTGGCCTTGGCCGGGAAGCATTTCTCGATCAGTTCCAGCATGATCGAAACGGTCACCGAGGCTCCTGGCGAAGCACCGAGCAGCGCGGCGAGGGAACCGTCCTTGGCCGCGACCAGTTCGGTACCGAATTGCAGGATGCCGCCCTTTTTCGGGTCTTTCTTGATGATCTGCACCCGTTGGCCGGCCACTTCCAGGCGCCAGTCTTCGGCTTTCGCCTGCGGGTAGAAACGGCGCAGGGAATCCAGACGCTGCTCCATCGACTGCATCACTTCGCTGACCAGGTACTTGGTCAGGTCCATGTTGTTTTTTGCCACCGCCAGCATCGGCCCGATGTTGCCGGCGCGAACCGACAGCGGCAGGTCCATGAAGGAGCCGTGCTTGAGGAACTTGGTGGTGAAGCCGGCGTATGGCCCGAACAGCAGGGACTTCTTGCCGTCGACCACGCGGGTGTCCAGGTGCGGCACGGACATTGGTGGCGAACCCACGGCCGCCTGGCTGTAAACCTTGGCCTGGTGCTGCTTGACCACTTCCGGGTTGTCGCAACGCAGCCACTGGCCGCTGATCGGGAAGCCGCCGAAGCCTTTGCTCTCTTCGATGCCCGAGGCCTGCAGCAACGGCAGCGCCGCGCCACCGGCGCCGAGGAAGACGAACCTGGCGTCGACTTCACGGCTGCTGCCGCTGTTGACGTCCTTGATGCTGACGGTCCAGCCGTTGCCGTTACGCTTGAGACCGGTGACGCGCTTGCAGTATTTGACTTGCGTGTCGGGTGCGCTGGTCAGGTGCTTGAGCAACTGATTGGTCAGGGCGCCGAAGTTGACGTCGGTGCCGTTCATCACGCGGGTCGCGGCGAGGACTTCGTCCGGCGAGCGGCCCGGCATCATCAGCGGCATCCACTCGGCCATTTTGGCCTTGTCTTCGGTGTACTCCATGTCGGCGAAGGCGTGGTGCTTGTGCAGAACCTCGAAACGCTCCTTGAGGAAGGAAACGCCTTTGTCGCCCTGGACGAAACTCAGGTGTGGCACCGGGCTGATGAACGACTTGCACGAGCCGAAGGTGCCTTTTTTGGTCAGATACGACCAGAACTGCTTGGACACTTCGAACTGGGTGTTGATGTGCACGGCTTTCTTGATGTCGACGGTGCCGTCGGCAGCCTGCGGGGTGTAGTTCAGCTCGCACAGGCCGGCGTGGCCGGTACCGGCGTTGTTCCATGGGTTGGAACTTTCCGCGGCACCGGAATCCATCAGCTCGACGACTTCCAGCTTGATCGCGGGGTCGAGCTCTTTGAGCAGCACTGCCAGGGTGGCGCTCATGATGCCGGCCCCCACCAGAACTACGTCGACTGCTTCGTTATGCGCCATTTAACGCGTCTCCAAAATCTGCAGCACCAAATTGTCGGCATGGCTGCCAGGCATTCAGGGACAGGTCAATTGTGTCCCGGCTATCCGTGGTCAGGTTCGCCATGTCCGAATCTTCGCAATTTTTCGCAACTTCGACGGATGCAGGCGGCCTGGCTTCAAGAGTCACATGAACTCATTTCAGCACGTGGCTGGCAATTCGACTTATGGTCGAGACATCCGTTTTTGTGCAACCAAATCCGTAGCGGACAGGCTTCAGGCTCCGGTATTCGAGGTATATCCGGTCCTGTGTCGTTGGGCTGTTTCAGACGCTAATGGTGCATGTTCAGACGCAAAACTATTCATTTGCTCGCCACACTCTTGTGAAGTTGTGAAAACCCGTTTTTTTCACGCTCTTTTGAAGACGTGAACCTCAAAAAGGGCTGTCCCAGCCTGGCACCCTGCCCGCAAAGGCAAAACAACGCGGTGGCCGAGCGTATGACAGCTCTGCAGATTCGCGAAAAGCAGGGGTTTTGCCGGAAGAACAGGCAAGCGCGCCAACTTCACTCGATCTGTGTGGGCGGCTCTCTGTGGGCGGTTTTGATGTCGATGCATGCGCATTGACGCTGTCGCGGGGCCCGATCAGGAGACGTCCTTATAATCGGGGGGAGATTGTATCGAAGAAATGCGCGGTGTTGCTCGTGTTTAATGACTTTTATTAGGCATCCGGTCAGATGCTCAACATCGCCTGAGCGCGTGCGCGGGGCTGCGACGGTATGACGCGGGCGCTGGCCGGCAGTGGCTGGTGCAACCAGTTGAGGCGGATTTCTTCGATTTCGACCCAGCCGTCGCCCATTGGCTGCAGGCTGCATTGCTTGAACGCCTGGCAATGGCCATTGCGATCGAGCAGGGCAAAGCTGCGGTGAAGTGGGCGTGGAGCGAACAACGAGATCAGATAACGCATGGCCGAGTACCTTGTTGGAGGACTGACTGCAAGGTTGCCGGCGGACCATGACGTCATGGTGTATAGGCAGTGAAGAATGTGTGACAGGAACCGCGTTCGACAGGGTTTGTCAGACATTTCAGTATTCATGGTGTGACGCTGGTGACCCGCAGTGGCCCACCGCTATACTGCCGGCCTGTTTGTGCCTGATTCTGGAGATAAGAGCATGTTGCAACGCCTGTTGTTCGGTTTGATCACTGTGGCCGGTTTGACACTGGCCGGCTGCGCCCACAGCCCGCAACAACTGAGTCCGGAGCCGAAGCTGACCACGCAACTGGCACCGGTCGGTCGTGGCCAGCCAGTCATCGTGCGCGTGGTTGACGGTCGTCCGTCGCCAACCCTGGGCACCCGTGGCGGCCTGTACCCGGAAACCAGCGCCATCACCGTGCAGCGCGAGCAGATCCTGCCGAAGCTGCAGGCTCAGGCGGAAGCGGCCGTACGTTTGCTCGGTTTCACCCCGACCAACAACGCGCCTAACGCTCCACAACTGACCGTGACCCTGGCCGAACTGAAGTATCAATCGCCCAAAGAAGGCATGTACGTGACCGAAGCGACCATCGGTGCAACGTTCCGCTCCGACGTACAGAATGCCAATCGCCGTTACAGCGGTCGTTATGGTGCGTCGCTGGATCAGCGTTTCGGCATGGCGCCGAATCAGGAAACCAACACCAAACTGGTCAGCGACGTGTTGAGCGACGCCTTGACCCGTCTGTTCAAGGATCCGACCGTGGGCCAGATCCTCGCCGAATAAGTGTTCGGTAGATGTGAAAAAGCCCGGGGCCAGTGATGGTTTCGGGCTTTTTTGTGGGTGCAGAGTTTGAGAGTTGTGTTGTCGGGAAGATCCTTTCCCCCTCACCCCACCCCTCTCCCCCAGGGGGGCGAGGGGGAAAGGGAGCCGATTTGCGTTGTTCTTGAGGTCTACATTCACCTCGAAGTTTCAGGTCTATGTACCTCGACCAGACAACCCGGTCAGTCCTCTCTCCCTCCGGGAGAGGGCCAGGGTGAGGGTGCTTTTGCTTTCAGGCTGCCTGCGAGTAGAAGTCGAGAACGCTGACACCCGTCAGCAAGTCGGTCTCGGGCAAATCCGCATGCTGATGCCCGCCGAGGGCGCAATACACCAGCCAATGGCGATCCTGCACATTGAAGGCGAGACCGCCGACGAGGCTCTGTTGTTCTTCGTAAGGGGTGATGAGGTACAGACGATCCTGGTTTTCAGCGTGAAGCATGTCGCGTTCCATGTGTGTTTCGAGGCGCGCAGGGTGGCGTATCCACATGACGAAGCCGTGACACAGGACAGCCATCGGTCGATTGTCGGGTTATTTGTCGCAAAGGGTAGGGTAGTGAAGGAGGCTTTCGGTAGAATCCGTGCCGCGGTCGTCGATCTGGCGCCTGCCACACCGATTTAGTCTGAGGTCTGTGATGTCGCTGCACTTGATGACGCTGTTTACCGCCCATCCCGCCAAATTGATCAACCTGCTGGCGCTGGCCCTGGCCTTTCCGGGCAGTTGGCTGCTGCACGCGACCCGTCGTCGTGAACAACGCGCCATGGCCAGCATCGCCGCGCAACGCCAGGCCTTGCCGGACGCCGAGCCGATTCTGGATTGGGCGACGTTGCGCATGAACCGGTTTTTCTATCGCTTCGGATTTGCCTGCCTCGGCCTGGCCCTGCTCATCTCCTGGATCAGCACCCGCTTCTGAAGTTGAGTACATGACCCTCGCCACAAAAGTATGAGGCAGGCATAAAAAAAACGGCGCCCGAAGGCGCCGTTGTCGCGTCTGGTGCATGCCGCTTACAACGGCAACCCAGCCTTGACCCGGTACTGATTGCGCACCGGCGTCGCATATTGCAGCACCAGATACGGACGGTGCTCTTCAGGGCAGGCGTCCAGTCGGCTCTGCCACTCTTCCTGCGCCTTGGCCAGTTCATCGGCCGGGAACACCTCGGCGGCTTTCGGCACGTTCAGTTGCGGATCGGCATCCGCCCACATCGCATACGCCAGGTAGTGCACCGGGAACAGGCGATACCCGCCGAGAATCTGCTTGTCCATCTCGATCGCCAATTGCTTGGTGTCTTCGAACAATTCAGTGATCGGCGCGGCAAAGTTCACGTGCACCCGGCCCTTGTAGCCGGTGATCCCCTTGGCAATGCTTACGTCATCCTCGCCCGGCGCCTTGGCGTAGGTGCCAGTGGTGGCGCGGATGTACAGCTCGCGGGCCTTGGCCTGGTCGCACGGGTCGTATTCGTAGCTGATCGACACCGGGGTCAGGTTCAGCGACTGGATGACTTCGCCGAACGGCTCGTCCTTGCGGCTCATGTGGAACATCTTGAGGATCGCCGACTCGGTACGGTCGTCGCCGTCCTTGGCCCGGCCTTCGGCCTGCGCGATCCAGATCGACGCGCAATCGTTGCGGATCGAGTGGTTGATGTACGCCGACAGCAATTGGTACGCGGCCATTTTCTCGCGACGTCCGGTGATCGAACGATGCACGATGAAGCTCTTGTTCAGGCGCATCAGGTCGCTGACGAATGGCTTTTGCAGCAGGTTGTCGCCAATCGCGATGCGCGGGGTCGGCAGGCCGGCGTGGTACACGGCGTAGTTGACGAAGGCCGGGTCCATCACGATGTCACGATGGTTGGCGATAAACAGATAGGCGCTGCCGGATTTGAATTGCTCGACACCAGTGTAGGTCACGCCGTCGGTGGCGCGCTCGATGGTGTGGTCGACGTAGAACTCGACTTTGTCCTGCAAAGTGGCCACCGAATTGACGTCGGCGAACTCACGACGCAAACGATGGGCTATAAGAGGTTTGAGCATCCAGCCGAAGGCACCGGCAAAACGCGGGAAGCGGAAGTGGGTGAGGATATCTAGAAACGCCTTGTCGCCGAGCAGTCGTGCCAGTACCGCAGGTACTTCGCTGTCGTCGTAAGGTCGGATGGCATCGAATTCGCCCATCATGCTCTCTTGTTGGAAACGGCTAGGGTAAGTAAAGGTTTTGATCGAAAACCCGCGAGGCACGGTCTGAAAAAGTAGCCAGACAAAAATAGCCCTGCAAATAGACCGGCGATTATACGCACAAGTCACCTGGGAGACCGCGATGCTGGAAAGCGCACTGTATGAATGTCCGTATTGTGGGGAAGAGGTCGAGACGACATTGGACCTGTCCGGTGGCGACCAGATCTACATCGAGGACTGTCAGGTGTGTTGTCGACCGATCAAGTTTGTCTTGCAGGTGCACGACGGGGACTGGTTTCTGGAAGTGTTCAGCGAAAACGAGTGAGGGGCGCCCATGCAGCGAATCTACGAGCCGGAAAACCTGATGGAAGGCGAGATGCTCAAGGGCATGCTCGCCAGCGAAGGCATCGAGGCGCATCTGGTGGGCCGCGATTTGCTCGGTGGCACGGGGGAGTTGCCGATTTTCGGTCTGCTGGGGCTGTCGGTCGATAACGATCAGGCCGAATACGCCCGCGAGCTGATCACCGCGTACAATGCCGCGCTGCCGCTGCCCGGCGATGAACCGGAGAGCTTCCCCGGGACGCTGGTCTGTTAGGCTGCCGTTCGTTTTCTTTCTGAGTCGTGTTGCCCCATGTGTGGACGTTATGCCCTGTTTCGCTGGAACCGCGATTTCGCGGCCCTGCCCGGTTTTCCCGCCGATCAGCAGGCGCAGTGGAACATTTCTCCCAATGATTCGGTGTTGATGCTGCGGGCCGAAGCCGATGGCCAGCGCACGCTGGCCCGCGCCCGTTGGGGGCTGACGCCGCCGTGGCTGACCGACTTGTCGAAAACCCCGGCGCACGCCCGTGCGGAAACCGTGGCCGAACAACCGATGTTTCGTGAAGCCCTGCGCCAGCGCCGTTGCCTGCTGCCGGCCAACGGCTTCTATGAATGGCGCGGGACCCAGCGCAAACGGCCGTTCTGGCTGACGCCGGGGGAGGGCTCGTCACTGTTTTTCGCGGCGATCTGGGAGGCCTATCCGGTGCAGGAGCAGGTCTGGTTGAGCACGGCAGTGATTACGCAGCCGGCCTCGAGTCAGCGCCGGCCATTGATTCTCGATGAGGCCGGGCAGGCGGCGTGGCTTGATCCCGAGACGCCGCTACATGTGTTGCAGGGTTTGCTGGCCAGTGAACCTGCGGCGTTGCGCGAGCGGGTGCTGGCGAATCTGATCAATGATCCCAAGCTCAATGGGCCGGAGTGTCTGACCCCGGGCTGAAGCCGGCAGATCAAAAGCCCCTCACCCTAACCCTCTCCCGGAGGGAGAGGGGACTGATTGGGGGATATTGACGGAATACACCGACTGGAAGGTTTTTCACCGAATCCATAATCGCCACGATTTTTCAGGTCGATGTATGACGGTAGACAACTCGGTCAGTCCCCTCTCCCTTTGGAAGAGGGCTAGGGTGAGGGCCTTTTGGCTTTTCAGACCTTGAACTGATTGATCAACCGCCGCTGCTGCTCCGCCAGTTTGGTCAAATCCGCGCTCGCTGAACTCGACTCATCCGCACCGCCCGCCACTTCATTCGCCACCTGACCGATATTGATCACGTTACGGTTGATGTCATCGGCCACCGCGCTCTGTTCTTCCGCCGCGCTGGCAATCTGCGTATTCATGTCGTTGATCACCGACACCGCCTGGGTGATCGTCTCCAGCGCCTCGGCGGCTTTCGCCGCGTGCTGCACACTTTCGTCGGTGCGGTTCTGGCTGTCTTCCATGACCCGCACCACATCGCGGGTGCCCTGTTGCAATTGCTGGATCATGGTCTGGATTTCTTCGGTGGCTTTCTGGGTCTTCTGCGCCAGATTGCGTACTTCGTCCGCCACCACGGCAAAACCACGACCCTGCTCGCCGGCACGCGCCGCTTCGATCGCCGCGTTCAGCGCCAGCAGGTTGGTCTGTTCGGCAATCCCGCGAATCGCGGTGAGGATCGCATTGATGTTCTCGCTGTCCTTGGCCAAGTTCTGCACCACATCCACTGCTTTACCGATTTCCAGCGCCAGTACGCCAATCGAATTGGACGTGTCGCGCACGATCTGCATGCCCTGACTGGCTGCCTGATCCGCATGACTGGCGGCTTGTGCGGCCTGAGTGGCATTGCGCGCGACATCCTGCGCGGTGGCGGTCATTTCCTGCACCGCCGTGGCGACCTGATCGATTTCGGCCATTTGTTTCTGGATGCCGATGTTGGTGCGAATCGCGATATCAGCCGTGTGTTCCGAGGAATCGCTGACGCTCTGCACTGACGTCACCACTTGGGTGATCATCGCCTGCAACTTGGCCAGAAACGTGTTGAAGCCCTTGGCGATCGAACCCAGTTCATCGCTGCGATCACTGCTCAAACGACGGGTCAGATCGCCTTCGCCCTGGGCGATGTCATTGAGCATCGCAACCATTTGCTTCAGCGGTCGGGCGATGCCGTGGCCGACCAGCCAGATCACCAGCAGACCGATACCGGCGATGATCAGGCCGACCATGGCCATGCCGAAGGTGTCGGATTTGCGCTGGGCCTCCAGATCGCCCTGCAGTTTTTGCAGGTCGGCCATCACCGCGTTGAGCGGTAATTGCAGCATCAATGTCCAGCGTGCGTCGGTCTGACCGATGCCGAAGGGCAGGTACAGTTCGATGCGGCCCTTGTCCTTGTTCACCGAATAGGTGACTTCGCCGCGCTTGAGACTGGCCATGCTGGCGATCTGTTCGGCGTCAAGAATGTCGCTGACCTTCTCACCGAATTTGCTCGGGTCCTTGGTGTAGGCAACGATCCGGCCATTGCCGCCGATCAGGGCCATTTGTCCGGCGCCACTGTAGAGTTTCTGGTTGGCGCCCAGAAGCATTTCCTGGATGAAGTTCACCGACAGGTCAGCGCCAACGATGCCCTGGAACGCGCCGTTGAGCATGATCGGTTCAATGAACGAGGCGAGCATGACGATCTTGTCGCCGACTTTGTACGGCGCCGGATCGATCACGCAGGATTTCTTGGTTTCTTTCGAGCACAGGTAGTACTCGCTGGCGCGCACGCCGGTGGACAGGGTTTTCTGGTCGTCGACGTCCACCAGTTTGTCTAGGCCGAGGGTGCCGTCATCGTTGCGGAACCACCACGGCAGGAAACGTCCGTTGGCCGCGTCGATCCCTACCACGCTGGTGCCGACATAGGCCGCGTCATTGTGGTCGAGGGCGTTTTTCTCCCAGCCGATGTAGATGCCGAGAATTTTCGGGTTCTTTTCAACGTTCTCTTTGATCAGGCTGATCAGTTGTTCGCGGCTGACGGTCAGACGTGGCTGGCCGTCGGCACCTGGTGTGCCGAGCAGGGCGTTGACCCGCACCAGGCCGCCGGCAATCAACAGTGGCGCTTCGAGTTCACGCTGGATCTGGCTGACCTGAGTCTGCGCCAGCGAGGTCAGGCGCTGTTCGATGACCTGCTCGAACTGGGTCTGGGTGCGCTGTTGCACCATCTCTTGCGTGCGGGCGCCGGAGAACAGCGCATACAGCACCAGTGCAACGACCACGCTGAGCACGATGGCGCCGGCCAGGGCGGCGACGGAAAACTGAATCGACTTGAACTTCATGGGAGCTCCGCACGCAAGAGGACGTCTGCGCTGTTGTATCGGCAGCCGGCATTGGGCCATGAGTGCGAGCAGGTGCAATTGAAAGCCGATGTCGCAAATGGATCAGTGCGCGACGCAGTTGCACGGGACTTGGCGGTCGCTGTGAATTTTTTACGACAGCGCTGGTGGGAAACATCTGAAAGTCGCTGCAACACGTCCGTTGTATCTGGCGTCGATACAATTACCCGCCTAGGATACGCGGCAGGTTTTCAGGGAGCTTTTGAATGAACAAGACATTGGTTGTAAGTGCACTGAGCGCAGCGCTGTTGCTGGCCGGTTGTCAGTCGGTCAACACCACCAGCGGCGGCGCCGTGGGTGTGGAGCGCAAGCAGTACATGTTCAGCATGCTGTCCTCGCAAGAGGTCGACCAGATGTATGCCCAGTCGTATCAGAAGACCGTTGGCGAGGCGTCCAGCAAAGGTGTGCTCGACAAGACCAGCCCGGAGGCCAAACGGGTGCAGGCGATTGCCAACCGCCTGATCGCCCAGGCGCCGAACTTCCGTCCGGATGCGGCGCAGTGGCAGTGGGAAGTCAATCTGATCAAGAGCGATGAGCTCAACGCCAACTGTGGGCCGGGCGGCAAGATCATTTTCTACACCGGGCTGATCGACAGCCTGAAACTGACCGACGATGAAATCGCCGCGGTCATGGGCCATGAAATCGCCCACGCCTTGCGCGAGCACGGTCGTGAAGCGATGTCCAAGGCCTATGGCATTGAAATGGCCAAGCAAGGCGCGGGTGCACTGCTCGGTCTTGGTCAGGACAGCCTGGCGCTGGCCGACACCGTGGCCAACTACGGCATGACCCTGCCCAACAGCCGCGCCAACGAAAACGAAGCCGACCTGATCGGTCTCGAGCTGGCCGCCCGCGCCGGGTACAACCCGAACGCGGCGATCACCCTGTGGAACAAGATGAGCAAGGCCTCGGAAGGCGCACCGCCGGAGTTCATGAGCACGCACCCGGCGTCGTCCAGCCGGATCGCCTCGTTGCAGGCGGCGATTCCGAAGGTCATGCCGCTGTACGAAAAAGCCCCGAAATCCTGATGGATTTTCAGGGCTGCTGATGGCCCCTTCGCAAGCAAGCTCGCTCCCATAGGGTTTGCGGTGATCACAGACAGTGTGAACTCACTGCAACTTGTGGGAGCTAGCTTGTCTGCGGGCGGCGTTCCGACGAAGAACGATGACTCGGTCTATCGGCTTATGCCGTCAAACCCAGCCACTGCTCTGCATCGCCTTGTACACCGCCACGATTGCCAGAATCATGAATGCCGAGGCCGCGAGGCGACGGATCAAGGTCAGCGGCAATTTGTCCGCAGCAAAGTTACCCGCCAATACCACTGGCACGTTGGCAATCAACATGCCCGCCGTAGTACCGATAATCACCAGCCACAGTTCCGGATATTGCGCGGCGAGCATCACCGTCGCGACCTGAGTCTTGTCGCCCATTTCGGCGAGGAAAAACGCAATCAGCGTGGTCAGAAACGGCCCGAACTTGCGTGCGGTGCTGGTTTCATCGTCATCCATTTTGTCCGGAACCAGCGTCCACAGCGCAGTGGCCGTAAAGCTTGCGGCGAGAATCCAGTGCAGCGTCGCATTCGAGAAGAAGCTGCCAAACCAGGCACCTACCGCACCGGCTGCCGCGTGGTTGGCCAAGGTCGCGGCGACAATACCGGCAATGATCGGCCAGGGTTTGCGAAAGCGAGCGGCGAGAATCAGTGCGAGCAGTTGCGTCTTGTCGCCGATTTCGGCCAAGGCAACGATTGCGGTGGGAACGAGTAACGAGTCCAGCATCAGGATTTCCTAAGGGGCGGGTCGACACGGCTATGACACGTACAGCCTTCCCGCCCCGGGTAAGGTGTGCGTGTCATAGGTCTTGTCAAACCCTGCGAACCGTCTGGTGCGGTCGCTTGGGTCGCATGCGCCATGATCTGAGGATCAAGTATGTTGACGCATGCCGGACGAGCTTGGCGCTCGTGGGAGACTACTCCCCTAGGACGGAGCGGATTCTGCCTAGGCAAATCCGATAGAGCAAGCCTCTTTTTGAAAAGAAGTTTCAGCCGCGCTTGGCCCGGTAAATCCGGAAACCATTGCCTTCGGCCTTGATCGCACACACGCCCAGATGCTCTTCGATCAGTGGCTGATACTTCAGGAAGCTGTTCGCAACTAGCCGCAGTTCGCCACCGTTTTTCAGATGTTTCGCCGCTTTTCGCAGCAAGTTCTCCGTGGCGAAATAATCCGTGTGCACGCCGACATGGAACGGCGGATTGCTCAGGATCGCGTTCAAACCCATCGGCGCAGCGTCGATGCCGTCGCCAGTGATCACCTCGGCTTCCAGACCATTGGCCGCCAAGGTGAGGCGACTGCTTGCGGCGGCGAAGGCATCGACATCCAGCAGCGTGACCTGATTGTGTGGGTAACGACGCTTGACCGCCGCGCCCAGTACACCGGCACCACAACCGAAATCGAGCAGATGTCCGCTCGGCAGTTTGTCCAGGTGTTCCAGCAGCAAGGCGCTGCCGCGATCCAGTCGGCCGTGGCTGAACACCCCCGGCAGGCTGATGACTTTCAGCGGGCCTTCGGCCAGTGGCAGCTCGTAAGTCTGGGCCAGGCTTTCCAGGGATTTGGCTTCAGGCGCGTTGGCCACGGTGACTTGCCACAGTTGGCAGTGTCGCGCGCTGTCGAGTTTGCGCGGCTTGCCAAACGGGTTGAGTTGCTTGGACGCACCCTCGATGCCACTGCGTTTTTCGCCAACCAGAAACACCTCGCGCCCGGCCAGACGCGAGGCCACGGCGTTGAGGATGTAATCGGTCAGGTCTTTGGACTTGGGCAAAAACACCACGGCGCTGTCGAACTCACGCTGAGGAATCTCCACGCCAAAATGGCTGCGACCCTCGAAACGCGCGTCGAGTGCGGCTTGATCGCCCGCGTGCCAGCACCAGCCAAACGCATCGGGCAGGCGCCCGAGCAAATCGTCGGCGGGCAAACCGGCGAGCAACAGCGAACCCTGGAATAACTCGGCCTGACGAAGCAGTACTTCACTGCGCGGATCCATAACTGCTCCTCGAAAAAAAAGTGCCGCAGTTTATCAACTGACGACCCGCAGCGCCTTACCGCTGAAGAACGCCTGAGCGTTTTCGGTCAATTGACCCACGATGCGCTGCCGCGCTTCGCGGCTGCCCCAGGCATTGTGCGGGGTGACGATCAGGCGCGGGATGTCGGCGGCCAGCAACGGATTGCCGTTGACCGGTGGCTCGACACTCAATACGTCGGTGGCCGCACCGCCCAGATGACCGTTGCGCAAGGCATCGGCCAGGGCTTGTTCATCGACCAGCCCGCCACGGGCAGTGTTGACCACGAAGGCGCCGGGTTTCATCGACGCCAGTTCGCGGGCACCGATGAAGTGGCGGGTGTGTTCGTTGAGCGGGCAATGCAGGGTCAGGGCATCAATCTGTGGCAGCAATTCGTTCAGGGGCAAGCGATCCGGTCGGGCAGGGCGCCCCGGAATCTGCCCGAGCAGTACGCGCATGCCAAAGGCCTCAGCCAGTCGCGCGACGGCGCCGCCGAGTTCGCCGTGACCGAGCAGGCCGAGGGTTTTGCCTTCCAGTTCGACGATCGGGTAGTCCAACAGGCAGAACTGTTTCGCTTGCTGCCAGCGACCGGCGGCAACGGCTTTCTGGTAATCGGCCAGGCGCGTGGCGAGGTTGAGCAGCAGCATGATGGTGTGCTGCGCCACGGATGGCGTGCCATAACCCTGACAGTTGCACACCGTGATGCCGTGGTCGCGGGCCGCGTCCAGGTCGACGTTATTGGTGCCGGTGGCGGTGATCAGGATCAGCTGCAGATCCGGGCTGGCGGCCATCGCAGCGGCGTCGATGCGGATTTTGTTGGTGATCGCTACCGTGGCGCCGTGCAGGCGCTCGCTGACTTGTTCGGGCAAGGTCTGGGCGAACAGTTGCAAGTCACTGAAGCAGGCATGCAAAGGGCCAAGGTCGAGATCGCCGAGATCCAGTGAAGGGTGGTCAAGGAATACGGCGCGGCGCGGGTTCGTCATCAACTGTACCTTTTGTGCTTGGAACGGAAGGCGTAATCTGCCGAGCCTACCAGATGAAACAATTGGTTACTCAGAGCACAAAAGTCTGATGCGATGCATCGCCATGTGGATAACGCTGTGACGAGGGGATTTATCCCGTTGGCGCGCGAAGCGCGCTCTGAAACTGGTAATCGTGTTTAAACAGTGACAGCGCATGCACTGAATTTACGACTGCTGCGCAGCCGAACGGGGATAAATCCCCTTGCCACAGGTTCGAGTTCGCCGCGCATTTATTTTTGACCAAGCTGCCCCAGAGGAGCCCCCATGTACTGGACCGAGTTCTTGACCGTTGCATTGATCCACCTGCTGGCCGTGGCCAGCCCCGGCCCGGACTTTGCCGTGGTGGTGCGCGAGAGCGTGACCCACGGGCGCCGCGCCGGCACCTGGACCGCGCTCGGTGTGGGCACGGCGATTTTCCTCCACGTCGGTTATTCGCTGCTGGGCATCGGTCTGATCGTGTCGCAATCAATCATGCTGTTCAACGCGCTGAAGTGGGCGGCGGCGGCTTATCTGCTGTATATCGGCTTCAAGGCGTTGCGCGCGCAACCGGCGAAAACCGTGACCGATGATCTGCACAAGGAAGCCGGCGTGCGCACAGCCCGCGGTGCGTTCACTTCGGGCTTCGTCACCAACGGCCTGAACCCGAAAGCGACGCTGTTCTTCCTGTCGCTGTTCACCGTGGTGATCAACCCGCACACCCCGCTGGCGGTGCAGGCCGGTTACGGGATTTACCTGGCAGTCGCGACTGCGATCTGGTTCTGCCTGGTGGCGATGCTGTTCAGCCAGCAACGCGTACGCGCTGGTTTCACCCGCATGGGCCATTGGTTTGACCGCACCATGGGGGCGGTGCTGATCGCGCTCGGCGTGAAAATCGCCTTCACCGAAATGCACTGATCGCACACCCCACGATTCAATACTGTGGGAGCGGGTTGTTTGCGATTTCTAAGCGAGTTCGCTGAGTTTGCTCAGGGTATTCAGATACTCGCGGGGATTTTCCCCAAGCAAACGGCAAAACATCGCACTGAACGCCCGCGCGCTGCCGTAACCCAAGTCCCGCGCCACACGCTGCACGCTGTCCCCGGCGAGCAGGCGTGGCAGGGCTTCCATCAGGCGCAGTTGCTGGCGCCAGGCGTTGAAACTCATCTGCAATTGCTGCTGAAACAGCCGTGCCAACGTGCGTGAGCTGGCGCCGACCTGCTGCGCCCAGTCTTCCAGCGTATTGGGATGGTCGGGGCTATGCAGCAGCGCCAGACAGATGTTTTGCAGACGCCGGTCAGTCGGCATCGGAATGTGCAGCGGCAGGTTTTCCAGGCTGGCGAGTTCTTCCAGCATCAACTGTTGAATCAGTGGATTGTCGGCATGCGGCGGCCCTTGCACCGCGCGCAGAATCAATTCGCGCAGTAACGGCGTCACCGCCAATACGCAGCAATGTTGCAGGCTGGCGGGCGACAGTTCTGGCGCGATGAACAGCGAACGCATCTGCACATCGCCGCTCATGAAAATCTCGTGCGCGACCTCGGGCGGAATCCACACCGCGCGACTCGGCGGAATCACCCACGCGCCCGATGCCGTGACCACACGCATGATCCCGCTGGCCGCATACAACAACTGCGCCTCCCGGTGCAGATGCAGCGGTTGGTGCGCACCGTCCAGATAATCCCGGGGGTAAGCGCTCACCGGGCCGTGTTCGAAGTGGCTGATCAACATGTCTGATTCAATGACTTGGTAGGCAGAAATGTGCTTTCCGGCCAACTTAGCATAAGCGGCTCATTACTACGTAAAGCGTGCTGCCATGAATCAATCGACTAATGTCATCCGTTACATCAACGCCGCCCATGTGATCGATCACATGTTCATGCTGATTTTTCCCGCCGCCGTGCTCGGCATGACGCAGGCCTTCGGTCTCGACTACGCCACGCTGATCGGCTTGTCACTGGGCGGTTTCATTGCCTTCGGCGCCTGTTCGCTACCCGCCGGTTGGCTGGGTGATCGCTGGAGTCGGCGGCAGATGATGCTGGTGTTTTTCTTCGGCATCGGTGCCTCGGCTATTTTTACCGGCCTGAGTAACAGTCCGACGATGCTGGTGATCGGCCTGACCCTGATCGGTATTTTCGCCGCGATTTATCACCCGGTCGGTACGGCGATGCTGGTCGCTTACGCGCAGAACCGTGGCCGCGAAATCGGCATCAATGGCATGTGGGGCAATCTTGGCGTGGCGTTTTCGGCGCTGGTCACCGGGCTGCTGGTGGCGCAATTTGGCTGGCGCTCGGCGTTTCTGTTACCCGGCGCGGTGGCCGTTGTGCTGGGTTTTGGTTTTGCCTGGCAGGTGCGTGAAGAACCGATTCCGATACGTCCGCACACGCCTCTCAAAGGCGCCGCCGGACAGCGTATTTCGATGGTCATGGTTTTTGGTGTGCTGGCGCTGGCCACAGCCACCGGCGGCGTGGTGTTCAACGCCACCACCATGACTTATCCGAAACTGTTCCAGGAGCGTTTGCAGGAGCTGTTCGCCTCACCGCAAACCCTTGGCGTGGTGGTCAGTCTGGCCTATGCCTTTGGTGCGGTGGCGCAGTTGAGCATTGGCCGGGTGTTGCACCGGCTCAGCCTGAAGTGGCCGTTTGTCGTGCTGACGTTGTGCCAGGCGCCGCTGCTGTTTGCGCTGGCTTATGCCGATGGCGGGGCGGTGATCGCACTCGGTGCGGCGTTCATGTTCGTGGTGTTCGGTCAGGTCACGGTGAACGATGCGATGGTCGCGAACTTCGTCGCCCCGCAGTGGCAATCGCGGGTGTTTGCCCTGCGTTACTGTTTATCGTTCGGTGCCAGTGCGACGGCGATTCCGCTGATTTCCTATGTCGAACCGCGCCATGGTTTTGTAGGCCTTTACTTGATTCTCGCGGGTTTCGGCGCATTGACCTTCCTCGGGGCAATGGTTTTCCCGCGGACGCCTTCTGAAGAGGCTGTAGGACAAACAGCCTGATAGCTGACGAAAACCGGCAAATGCTGGCGCAAAGCTAGCATTTGTGCGGTTCTGCAAATCATTCCTTTGGCTGATTTGGCTGGCGTATAAGGGTTCTAGAGTACCAATCTCTACGCCAACACCGTGCAGCCAGAAAAGGGATTCATATGTTGCAGACTCGCGTCATTCCCCCGGCCGATGGGGCCTACCAGTATCCATTGCTGATCAAGCGGCTGCTGATGTCCGGCGCCCGTTACGAGAAAACCCGCGAGATCATCTACCGTGACCAGTTGCGCTACAGCTATCCGACCCTGATAGAACGTGTGGCGCGCCTGGCCAACGTGCTGACGGCCGCCGGTGTGAAGGCCGGTGACACGGTGGCGGTGATGGACTGGGACAGCCATCGTTACCTGGAATGCATGTTTGCCATTCCGATGATCGGCGCGGTGATCCACACCATCAACGTGCGTCTGTCGCCGGAACAGATCCTCTACACCATGAACCACGCCGAGGACCGCTTCGTGCTGGTCAACAGCGAGTTCGTCGGGCTGTATCAGGCCATCGCGCCGCACCTGACCACGGTCAAGAAAACCCTGTTGCTGACCGATCTGCCGGAAAAAACCGCCGAGCTGCCGAATCTGGTCGGCGAGTACGAGCAGTTGCTGGCCGCCGCGAGTGCGCAGTACGACTTTCAGGACTTCGACGAAAATTCGGTCGCCACCACGTTCTACACCACGGGCACCACCGGCAACCCGAAGGGTGTGTACTTCACCCATCGGCAACTGGTGCTGCACACCATGGGCGTGTCGACCATCATGGGCGCGATCGACAGCGTGCGCCTGCTCGGCACCAACGACGTGTACATGCCGATCACGCCGATGTTCCACGTGCACGCCTGGGGGCTGCCGTACGTGGCGACCATGCTCGGCCTCAAGCAGGTTTATCCGGGGCGTTACGACCCGGAATTCCTGGTCGAGCTGTGGCGCAAGGAAAAGGTCACGTTCTCCCATTGCGTGCCGACCATCCTGCAAATGCTGCTCAACGCCAAAGGCGCGCAAGACACCGACTTCGGCGGCTGGAAGATCGTCATCGGTGGCAGCGCGCTCAACCGCACGCTGTATGAAACCGCCAAGGCGCGCGGCATCCAGCTGACCGCCGCGTATGGCATGTCCGAGACCGGGCCGCTGGTGTCCTGTGCCCACCTCAATGATGAACTGATGGCCGGCACCGAAGACGAGCGCACCACCTACCGGATCAAGGCCGGTGTGCCGGGGCCGCTGGTCGAGGCAGCGATCGTTGACGCAGAGGGCAACTTCCTGCCCGCCGACGGCGAAACCCAGGGCGAACTGGTGCTGCGTGCGCCGTGGCTGACCGAAGGTTATTTCAATGAGCCGCAGAAGGGCGCCGAGCTCTGGGCCGGCGGCTGGCTGCACACCGGCGATGTGGCCACGCTCGACAGCATGGGCGTGATCGACATCCGCGACCGCATCAAGGACGTGATCAAGACCGGCGGCGAATGGATCTCTTCGCTGGACCTCGAAGACCTGATCAGTCGTCACGCGGGGGTACGCGAAGTAGCAGTGGTGGGCATTGCCGATCCGCAGTGGGGCGAGCGCCCGTTTGCCTTGCTGGTGATCCGTGAAGGGCACGTGATCGGGGCGCGCGAGCTCAAGGAACACCTCAAGCCGTTCGTGGAACTGGGGCACCTGAGCAAGTGGGCGATTCCGAGTCAGATTGCCCTTGTTACCGAAATTCCCAAGACCAGCGTCGGCAAGCTCGACAAGAAGCGCATCCGCCTCGACATCACCGAATGGCAGGCCAACAACAGCACCTTCCTCTCGACACTTTGAGTGTCTGCTGGCGCGCCGAAAACGGCGCGCCAGACCCACCAAGCAAGCGCTTGGCTTGTGAAATCGAAAAAATCAGCCATCCTTGCCGTGCCGACTTGTGTCGGACTGGCGAAAGGACTGTTCCAGAGTGGTTGGCGACTGCAAATCACACTTTAGAGGGATCAAGCAGTACCACCTGCTGGCTATAGTCCGCTCAAGGATTTTTAAGAACGGGGCACACGCACAAAACGGGGCGATGCATCTTTGGAGTGGTTTCGGGTTGTCTCTGGCACCCGGTCCTTCAGGCGTTTTTAAAAGTACTCACTGCCATAACAATAATGCACATGGAGTAGCGTCGATGACCTCAGTAAACCAGTTCTGGCGCCGGGCGAAACTGCCTCTGGCGGTCAGTCTTGCTTCTTCGCTCGCCGGGCCCGCATTCGGCGTCAGTTTCAACGTCGGTGAAATCGAGGGCCAGTTCGACTCGTCCCTGTCGATTGGTGCCAGTTGGTCTACTCAGAGCCCGAACAAGAACCTGATCGGCGTCAACAACGGCGGCCACGGCCTGTCGCAGACCTCCGATGACGGTCACGCCAATTTCAAGAGCGGTGAAACCTTCTCGAAGATCTTCAAGGGTATCCATGACCTTGAACTCAAGTATGGCGACACCGGCGTGTTCGTCCGTGGCAAATACTGGTACGACTTCGAACTCAAGGATGAAAGCCGCGAGTTCAAGGACATCAGCGATTCGGGCCGCAAGGAAGGCGCCAAGTCGTCCGGCGGGCAGATCCTCGACGCCTTCGTCTACCACAACTATGCAATTGCCGATCAGCCGGGTTCCGTGCGTCTGGGCAAGCAGGTCGTGAGCTGGGGTGAAAGTACCTTCATCGGTGGCGGCATCAACTCGATCAACCCGATCGACGTGTCTGCGTTCCGTCGTCCGGGTGCCGAGATCAAGGAAGGCCTGATCCCGGTCAACATGTTCTACGTCTCGCAGAGCCTGACCGAAAACCTTTCGGCCGAAGCGTTCTACCAACTGGAGTGGGACCAGACCGTCGTCGATAACTGCGGCACGTTCTTCTCGCAGCCGGACATCGTCGCCGACGGTTGCAACGACAACCTGCGCGTGCTGAACAAACGTTCGCAAATTCCGGCCATCGCCTTGGGGCCGTTGGCGGCCAACGGTGTCAACGTCAACGAAGAAGGCGTTCTGGTGCGCCGTGGTCCGGACCGTGATGCCCGTGACAGCGGCCAGTGGGGCGCGTCCTTCAAGTACATGTACGAACCGCTGGACACCGAGTTCGGCGCCTACTTCATGAACTACCACAGCCGTGCGCCGATCTTCAGCGCCACCGGTGCTCCGCAATCGGTCTACAACACCGCGCGCGCGCTGCCGGGGCCGTTTGCGGCACTTGCGCCATTGCTGGTCGCGGGCAACTCGAATTACTTCATTGAATACCCTGAAGACATTCGCCTCTACGGTCTGAGCTTCTCCACCACGCTGCCTACCGGTACTGCGTGGAGCGGTGAGATCAGCTACCGTCCGAACGCGCCGGTACAACTGAACTCCACCGACATCCTGTTCGCCGGTGTGCGTCCGATCGGCGGGGCACTGACCAACGCTTCGATCCTCAATGGCGTACCGGGTCAGGATCTGCACGGTTACGAGCGCAAGGAAATCACCCAGATCCAGACCACGTTCACGCACTTCTTCGATCAGGTCATGGGCGCCAGCCGTCTGACCCTCGTCGGCGAAGTCGGCGCGACCTACGTCGGCGGGCTGGAAAGCCGTTCCGACAAGCGCTATGGCCGCGATCCGGTGTACGGTCCGGGTGAATTGCCGGCCACTGGCGGTGTGAATACCTGCGCCAACATTCTCAACGCCAGCACCATCAATGGTGCCGGGCCGGGTTCACCGCAGAACAACCGCAGCCGCAATTGCGAAAACGACGGCTTCACCACCTCGATGTCGTGGGGCTACCGCGGTCGCGCCATCTGGGAATACAACGACGTGTTTGCCGGCGTGAACCTCAAGCCGAACGTGGCCTGGTCCCACGACGTCAGCGGTTACTCGCCAGGCCCTGGCGGCAACTTCGAGGAAGGTCGCAAGGCGGTCAGCCTGGGCGTCGACGCCGAGTACCAGAACACCTACACCGCAAGCCTGGCTTACACCAACTTCTTTGACGGCAAGTACACCACCGTGGATGACCGTGACTTCGTTGCGCTCAGCTTTGGCGTGAACTTCTAAGCACTGCATTTTCAGGACGAACGAATTTATGAAAATAACAAAGAGTCTGTTCCACGCCGGTGTTCTGGGCCTGTCATTGCTGGCGACCGGCGTCATGGCCGCGGTGCCTGCCGCCGAAGCCGACAAGCTGGGCAAGAGCCTGACCCCGATGGGCGCCGAAATGGCCGGCAACGCCGACGGTTCGATCCCGGCCTGGAAGCCGCTGCCGAAGAACGCTGGCAGCGTCGACAGCAAAGGTTTCCTGTCCAACCCGTACGCCAGTGAACAGCCGCTGTTCACCATCACTGCCAAAGACGTCGACAAGTACAAGGACAAGCTTGCACCGGGCCAGTACGCGATGTTCAAGCGTTATCCGGACACCTTCAAAATGCCGGTCTATCCGTCCCATCGCGGTGCGACCGTGCCGGATGAAGTGTTTGCCTCGATCAAGAAGAACGCCACCAACACCAATCTGGTGTCCGGCGGCAACGGTCTGGAAAACTTCGAAACGGCGGTGCCGTTCCCGATTCCGAAAAGCGGCGTGGAAGTCATCTGGAACCACATCACCCGCTATCGCGGCGGCAGCGTGACCCGTCTGGTGACCCAGGCCACACCGCAGCCGAACGGCTCGTTCAGCCTGGTGTACTTCCAGGATCAGTTCGTGTTCCGCGACAAGATGAAGGACTACGACCCGAAAAATCCGGGCAACATCCTGTTCTACTTCAAGCAGAAAGTGACTGCGCCGGCGCGTCTGGCCGGTGGTGTGCTGCTGGTGCACGAGACCCTCGACCAGGTGAAAGAGCCACGTTCGGCGTGGGTCTACAACGCCGGTCAGCGTCGTGTGCGCCGTGCGCCACAAGTGTCCTATGACGGTCCGGGTACTGCCGCCGACGGTCTGCGTACCTCCGACAACCTCGACATGTACAACGGTGCACCGGATCGCTACGACTGGAAGCTTGAAGGCAAGAAAGAGATGTACATCGCCTCCGACAGCTACAAGCTCGACGATCCGAAGCTGAAATACACCGACATCATCAAGGCCGGTCACATCAACCAGGATCTGGCGCGTTACGAGCTGCGCCGCGTCTGGCACGTGGTTGCAACCCTGAAAGAAGGTCAGCGTCACATCTACGCCAAGCGTGACTTCTACATCGACGAGGACACCTGGCAGGCCGCCGTGATCGACCACTACGACGGTCGCGGTCAGCTGTGGCGCGTAGCCGAAGCGCATGCCGAGAACTACTACGACAAGCAAGTGCCGTGGTATGCCCTGGAAACCCTCTACGACCTGCAATCGGGCCGTTACCTGGCGCTGGGCATGAAGAACGAAGAGAAGCAGGCGTATGACTTCGGCTTCACCGCCACCACCAGCGATTTCACCCCGGCCGCGCTGCGTCAGGACGGTGTTCGCTAAACCGTTGTAAAAACCGAGGCCGCATCCTCGTGGAACGCCCCGACTGGTTCGGGGCGTTTTTTTTGCTTTTGCAGGCGTTGCCGGAAGACGTGTGCAGGGACGTGTAGTCTTTTTGTAGCCATTTGTAGCAGTAACCTTCATAACCGGTTCGTTTAAGGCTAGTCTGCGGACATCTGCAACGCCGCCAACAGCAATTCGAACAAGAGCCGGCCATGACTGATCTGTCCCCGCTTCCGGGTCCCGCAAGTGTTGCCGTCACGGCATTGGACGGGCGTTTTTTTCGCCCGCCGTTGCCGGACGGCTACGTGTTGCGACCACGCCTTTGCGAGCGCCTGCAAGCCGGGCTCGGTGGACGGCTGTTGCTGGTCAGTGCCCCCGCCGGGTTCGGCAAGAGTTCACTGGCGATAGAGTTCTGTCAGAGCTTGCCGGAGCATTGGCAAAGTCTGTGGCTGGGTTTGAGCCCGCGTGACAGCGATCCCGGACGCTTTCTCGAACGTCTGCTCGAAGGCTTGCAGGACTATTTCCCGCAATTGGGTAGCCGCGCACTCGGCCTGTTGAAAATGCGCCAACGCCATCAGCCCTTTGCCTTCGAGGAATGGCTCGACGGCATGCTCGATGAGTTGGCGCTGCACCTCGACCCTGCGACACCACTGTTACTGGTACTCGACGATTACCATCTCGCCCAAGGGCCGGTGCTCGACCGCTGCCTGCAATTTTTCCTCAATCATCTGCCCGATGGCTTGCTGGTCATGGTCACCAGCCGCCAGCGCCCGGACTGGCATCTGGCGCGCTTGCGGCTGTCGCGCCAACTGCTTGAACTCAATGAGCAGGATCTGCGCCTGACCCACGACGAAGCCTTGTCTCTGCTTGATCGACACAGCACGTCACTGCGCGGCGAGGCGCTGGAGAACCTGATCCAGCGCAGCGAGGGCTGGGTCGCCGGGTTGCGTTTCTGGCTCCTGGCAGCGTCCGAAGCCGGCAGCGAGGCGGCGTTGCCGCAAGCGCTGAACGGCGGGGAAGGGCTGATCCGTGATTACCTGCTTGAAGAAGTGATTGATTGCCTGCCGCCCGAAGTACAGGCGTTTCTCTATGACACGGCGCCGCAGGAACGTTTCTGCAGCGAACTCTGCGACGCCGTGCGCGAAGCCCATGACAGCGGCGAGATCCTGCGTTTTCTGCTGGCGCACCAAGTGTTTCTGGTGCCGCTGGACGAACACGGCCACTGGTATCGCTATCACCATCTGTTTTCCGATCTGTTGCGCAGTCGGCCATTCGCTCAGGCGCTGGTGCCGACCGCCACTCTGCACTTGCGCGCCTGTCGCTGGTTCAACGCACAGGGCTTGCTCGACGAGGCCGTGGAGCAAGCGTTGCGTGCCGGCCATCTCGATGTGGCGGCGAATCTGGTGCAGAACCTGTCCGAGGAGCAATTGCTGGCCGAGCAAAACGTCGGCATGTTGCTGCGCTGGAAAATGGACTTGCCCGACAGCCTGCTGATCAGCACCCCGCGCCTGATCGTGCTGTACAGCTGGGCGCTGGGGCTGGCGTGTCAGCTCGATGCTGCCGAGGAGCTTGCCAGCCATTTGAGTCGTTTCCTGCCGGCACCTTCGGCCACCGCGCAAAAGTCGATGCTGGCGCAATGGCTGGCGTTGAGCGGGATCATCGCCCGGGGGCGCGGACATCGAGAACTGACGATCCGATATTGCACCGAGGCTTTGGAGAGCTTGCCAGCCAAGCGCTACGGCCAGCGGTTGATGTGCCTGTCGACATTGTCCAACCTCGCGATTGCCGACGGCGACCTGTGGCGCGCCCGAGGCTTGAATCGTGAATCCCTCGAACTCGCGCAACGCGTCGGCAATCCCTTGTTCGAGGCACTGGCGCATTACGACCGTGCCCGCGTCCTGCAATCGCGTGGCGAGATTCTGCGCGCACTGGATGAAGTGCATCAGGGCCTGGAACGCTTGCGTGGCCTGTCGCCGCAACGCTTGTATGCGGTGCGCGCACGGTTGACGTTGTACGAAGGCTTCCTGCTGGCGATGCGCTTGCAGCCTCAGGCCGCACGCGTGCGATTACTGGCCGGTATCGGTGAGGCACGAGCCTGTCGCGACATCAGTGTGTTGATCGGGCACTGCGTGATCGCCAGGCTGGACGGTGCGACTGGCGAGTTCGCCAAGGCCTTCGCCGAACTGGCCGAAGCGGAGCGTCTGATGCACATCTGGGATGTGCCGCCGATTTACTATCTGGCGATGATCACCCTGGTCAAATGCGAATTGTGGCTGGCGCAGGGGCGCACCGATCTGGCCGAGGCCTGGCTGGCGCGACTCGGGCAAACCTACACCGGTGAGCGTGCGGCGGCGCCGCCGGAGTTTCATCCGCAATTGCCGTTGCATGTCGAACTGCAGCAGGCACTGCTCGACATGATTCAAGGGCAACCGATGCTCGCCGAAGGACGCTTGAACGTGCTGCATGAAAACGGCCAGCAGACCGGGCGGCAATTGCTCAGCGTGATGGCGTTGACGCAGAAAGTGGCGTTACTGCTGGCGACCGGTCGCGAACCGGAAGCGCGCAAGGCGCTGGCTCAGGCACTGGAGGCCGCCAATGGCGGCGTGCTGCAACCTTTTGATGGCTTGTTCAAGGATCATCCGCACTGGATGCGCGGACAACTGACGCTGATCTCGCAACATCCGGTCGGGCAACAATTGCTGGAGCTCTTTCCGGTGACCGAGGTACGCCCCACCGTCGAGTGTTCAGCAACAGAGCAGTTGAGCAGTCGAGAACTGGCAGTCCTGCGGTTGATTGCTCAGGGGTGTTCGAATCAGGAAATCAGCGAGCAACTGTTCATCTCGCTGCACACGGTGAAAACCCATGCCAGCCATATCAATAGCAAGCTGGGTGTCGAGCGGCGTACGCAAGCCGTGGCGCGGGCCAAGGCGTTGGGCGTGTTGAGCTGAAAAAAACCTGGATATGAGCACAAAACAAACGCCCCGAACCAGTCGGGGCGTTTGTTTTGTGGATTACCGGTCTGTTCTGCAGACCGGGTCAGGTGAAGGCGTCGGGCGTCAGGCCACCAGATCGTTGGCGCTGAAGCTGTTCACACCGACCAGCTGGATTTCGAAGTCCGCCCCGGCATTACCGCTGACATTGCCCGAAAGCACATGGTCGACGAAACGCAACTGTCCGGCACCGGTGAAGTCATTGGCGCCGATAAAAGTGAAAGCGTCCATGCCGCCTTGCAGCAGATTGGCATCGAATTTCGTCAGGTCGATCTTGTCACCCTGCAGACTGCTGAAGTCGGTGATTACATCACGGTTGGCACCCAGGCCCATATCGCTGCGCGAACTGAAGACGAAGGTATCCGCCCCGGCGCCGCCGGTCAGTGTGTCTGCACCTGCTCCACCATCCAGAATGTTGTCGCTGGCGTTACCGTAAATGGCATTGTTCAGCGCGTTGCCGGTGCCCTTGATCGCTGTACCGACAAGGTTGAGGATTTCAACGTTGGCGCCCAGGGTGTAGTCGACGTAGGAATAGACCGTGTCGATTTCCGACAGCGAGGTACCGGTCTCGATCACCGTGTCGCCGATGTTATCGACGATGTAGGTGTCGTTGCCAGCGCCACCGTTCATGGTGTCGGCGCCCTTGCCACCGTTGATGAAGTTGGCATCAGCGTTGCCGATCAGGACGTTATCCAGGCTGTTGCCGGCCAGAGTGAATGCACCGCCGCCGAGCACTGTCACGTTTTCAACGTTTTGCAGGTTGTTCAGATTCAGATCGATGATGCTGTTCACTGGCGATGCGTTGAACAGCGTGATCAGCGTGTCGTTACCTTCGTTGGCGTTTTCCTGAATCAGGGCCAGTTCGGCAAATTGGTCGAGGGCGTAGGCATCGTTGCCCTTGCCGCCGATCATGGTATCGATGCCGGCACCGCCATTGAGCTGGTTGTTGCCATCGTTGCCGGTCAAAACGTTGTTCTGATTGTTGCCAATGGCGTTGATGTCGGCGGTGCCAGTGAGAACGAGGTTTTCCAGGTTCGCGCTAAGGGTGTAAGTGACAGACGCGCGAACGGTGTCGATCTCGTTGGCCAGCGTGCTGGTTTCACTGATCACGTCACCGACGTTGTCGACGATATAGGTGTCGTTGCCCGTGCCACCGGCCATGAAGTCGGCACCCAGTCCGCCATCCAGAACGTTGTTGCCGGCATTGCCGTAGATCACGTTGTTCAGCGCGTTACCGTTGGCGTTGAGGTTGGCGCCGCCCGCCAGGGTCAGGTTCTCGACATTGGCGCCCAGCGTGTAGTCGATGTAGGAGTAGACCGTGTCGATTTCCGAGAGAGAGGTACCCGTCTCGACCACCACGTCGCCAATGTTGTCGACGATGTAGGTGTCATTGCCGGCGCCGCCGGTCATGGTGTCAGCACCCTGGCCGCCGTTGATGAAGTTGGCGTCGGCGTTGCCGATCAAGACGTTGTTCAGGCTATTGCCGGCGAGGGTGAACTCACCAGCGCCGAGTACCATGACGTTCTCGACCTGCTGCAGGCTGGCCTGGTTCAGATCGATGATGTTGGTCTGGGCGGTGGCGTTGTACTGGATAAACAGCCTGTCGATGCCTTCATTGGCGTTTTCCCGCACAAGTGCCAGCTCGGCAAACTGGTCAAGGGCGTAATCGTCATTGCCTTTGCCGCCGATCAGGGTGTCGATCCCTGCACCGCCGTTGAGCTGATTGTTGCCATCGTTACCGTAAATGACGTTGTTCAACTCGTTGCCGATGCCTATCAGGTCCCCGGCGCCGACCAAGGTGAGGTTTTCGACATTGGCGGACAGCGTATGACCGACGTAGGAGTAGACCGTATCGATTTGCGTCGGTGACGCATCGGTTTCGATGACCTTGTCCAAGACATTGTCGACGATGTAGGTGTCGTTGCCACCTCCGCCCTGCATGATGTCTGCGCCTTTGCCACCGTTTATGAAGTTGGCGTCGGCGTTACCGATCAGGGTGTTGTCCAAGTCGTTGCCCGCCAGTGTGAAGGCGCCTGCGCCTACTACACTCAGGTTCTCGACGTTTTTCAGGTTGTTTCTGTTGAGGTCTATCGTGCTGTTCAGGTCTGTCGCGTTGAAGAGCGTAATCAGCGTGTCGTTACCCTCGTTGGCGTTTTCCTGAATCAGAGCCAGTTCGGCGAACTGGTCGAGGGCGTAGGCATCGTTGCCCTTGCCGCCGATCATGGTGTCGACGCCGCCACCGCCATTGAGCTGGTTGTTGCCATCGTTACCGGTCAACACGTTGTTCTGGTCGTTGCCGATTGCATTGATGTCGGCAGTGCCGGTGAGGACGATGTTTTCCACGTTGGCGCTGAGGGTATAGCTGACCGAAGCTCGAACGGTGTCGACTACGCCGACCAAGTCCCAGTCTTCAAAGATCACGTCACCGACGTTGTCGACGATGTAGGTATCGGCCCCGAAACCACCCGCCATGTAATCGGCGCCCAGGCCGCCATCGATCAGGTTGTTGCCGGCGTTGCCGTAGATCGCGTTGTTCAACGCGTTACCGGTGGCATTCAGATTCGCTGAGCCGGCCAGGTTCAAGTTCTCGAGGTTGGCGCCCAGTGTGTAATCGAGGTAGGAGTAGACCGTATCGATTTCCGAAAGCGAGGTGCCGGTCTCGATGATCACATCGCCAATGTTGTCGACGATGTAGGTGTCATTGCCCGCGCCGCCATTCATGGTATCGGCGCCCTGGCCACCATTGATGAAGTTGGCATCGGCGTTGCCGATCAGGACGTTGTCCAGGCTGTTGCCAGCCACAGTGAATGCGCCGGCGCCGAGCACTGTGACGTTTTCAATGTTTTGCAGGTTGCTCAGGCTGAGGTCGATGGAGTTGTATTGCGCGGTGGCGTTGAAGAGGGTAATCAGCGTGTCATTTCCCTCGTTGGCGTACTCTCGGATCAGACCCAGTTCGGCGCCTTGGTCCAGTGCATAGGCATCGTTACCCTTGCCGCCGATCATCATGTCGACGCCGGCACCGCCATTAAGCTGGTTGTTGCCGTAGTTGCCGATCAGAACATTGCTCAGCGAGTTGCCTATAGCATTGATGTCGGCGTTGCCGGTAAGAACGAGGTCCTCCACATTGGCGCCAAGGGTGTAACTGATCGAGGCGCGAACAGTGTCGATCTCGGTGTACAGGGCTCGGGTTTCAATGACAACGTCGCCGACGTTGTCGACGATGTAGGTGTCATTGCCGGCACCGCCGATCATGGTGTCGGCGCCCAGACCACCGTCCAGAACGTTATCACCGGTATTGCCGTTGAGTACGTTGTTCAGCGCGTTGCCGGTCGCGGTCAGATTAGCGCTGCCCGTCAACGTCAGGTTCTCGACGTTATCGCCCAGCGTGTAATTGATGTAGGAAATAACGTTGTCGATTTCCGAGAGCGAAGTACCGGTCTCAACCACCACGTCACCGATGTCATCGACGATGTAGGTGTCGTTGCCGGCACCGCCGGTCATGGTATCGGCCCCTGCCATGCCATTGAGCAGGTTATCCAGCGCGTTACCGATCAAGGTGTCGTTAAAACTCGACCCGATGGCGTTTTCGATCTTGGCGCCAAAGGCAATCGCCAGCCCTTCGTTGAAGTCTGCGCCATCGGGGTCGGTGAAGACTTTGCCGATCTTGCTGTATGCACCTTCGTTGAGATTGATGCGTACCGCTGCGGCCTGGTTGCTGGCGTCGATCGAGTCGACACCGCCGGCATCCCAGATCGTTTCGAACACCGATTGATCCGCCGCCCAGGAGTAGGTGTTGTTGCCCGTCATCCAGCGCATGTTGGCGCCATAGAGATTCTGGATTGCCAGAATATCGAGGAGCATGGGCGTGGTCGGGTGATAGGAGTATGAGTTGTTGTAACTCATGATCGTATGCGTGATGTCATCCAGTGCAGGATCCATCGTGGTCGCATTTCCGGTGCTCGGCGCGAAGGGGTGCTTGAGACCCAGCGCATGCCCGATTTCATGGACAAACGTCATGTAATCGTAGGTGCCTTTGACCGGCGAAGGATCGCTGGTATTGGGCCCGATCCAGATGTCGCCAGCCCTTGGCGAGTCGCCGGGTGTGTAGGCCCAGGCGGCAGCGTCATCGTCCATCAGCAAATAGCCGCCAAACCGGATGTCGCCGACGTTTACGATGTTGTCACTGGTTTCGCGAAGGGTGATGTTGGCCACCGCGCTCCAGGCGCTTATGGCGCTGCGGGCAGTAGCTTGCTGCGCAATGGTCAATGAGTACCCGGCCTGGTACTCATTCGCTGCGCTGTAGTCGGTTACGAAATATGATCTTTGCGGGTTGATGAAGCTGTAAGTCAGGCTGACGCCCATTCCATCATCAGCCCATTTGGTACCGGATAGAAGACTGTCGAGGTATTTGATACCGGTCAGTGAAACAAGCTGGCTTTCGGTCGATTCGGTCGGGCGTGGCATTGCGCAATTCCTGAATGGGCTGCGGCCCTTCCTGAAATGTGGCCGCTACAGTGGGTGATTTTGCACCAGTATTTGTACATATGACATCATTGAGCCACTATTTTCTGATTAGTGGCGTCAATTAACTGACCTGGCGCTCTGTATCGGCAGGTGCAGTAGAATCCTGAAGCGAACGTCAATGCCGTCTGTCCAGGATCCTTTCATGTCTGCCTCAACCTCCGCCCTCATCCGTGAAACTTTCCCCGTCGGCCCTTTGCAGTGCAACTGCACCATCATCGGCGACCCGATCACGAAAAAAGCCATCGTCGTCGATCCGGGTGGCAATCCCGATCTGATCATGGCGCGTCTCGACGCTTTGGGGTTGAAGGTGGTCAGCATCATTCACACCCACGCGCATCTCGATCACTTCCTCGCTTCCGGGCAGATGAAAGAAAAAACCGGTGCGACCCTGCATCTGCATAAAGACGATCAGTTCCTCTGGGACAACCTGGAGATGCAATGCCAGATGTTCGGGGTGCCTTACACCCCGGTGCCATCACCGGACCGCTGGCTGAGCGATGACGAAGAGCTGGCGTGCGGCTGCGGCGTGGCGCTGCACACGCCGGGGCATACGCCAGGTTCCATGAGCTTTTGGTTTTCCGAGGCTAAGCTGTTGATTGCCGGCGACACGCTGTTTCGTCGCGGGGTAGGGCGCACTGATTTATGGGGCGGCGATCAGGCCACCATCGTGCGTTCGATCAAGCAGCGGCTGTACACCCTCGACGAAAACGCAATCGTCGTTGCCGGACATGGTCCGGACACGCGTCTCGGGGACGAAATGCGGGAAAACCCGTTCGTGCGCGCCTAAACATTTTGTCATGAGTGTGTGGCGGAATTTTTCGGCATTGTCATGATCCAACGCCCGCATAGGTCTATTGCCTAGGGCCGCTGCCACACAGAATGCGAAAAAACCAGGAGCTCTTCATGTTCACCACGCCTCGTTTGATTATTGTTGCTACCGCTGTGGCCATGTTGGCCGGCTGCGCCTCGCCCAACCCGTATGACAATCAGGGCCAGGCCGACGGTGGCTCGCAAGGCATGAGCAAAACCGCCAAATACGGTGGCCTCGGCGCGCTGGCCGGTGCACTGGCCGGTGCCGCCATCGACCACAACAACCGTGGCAAGGGGGCCTTGATTGGTGCCGCAGTGGTGGGGGCGTCGGCAGCCGGTTACGGTTATTACGCCGACCAGCAAGAAAAAAAGCTGCGTGCGAGCATGGCCAACACTGGGGTTGAAGTGCAGCGTCAGGGCGATCAGATCAAGCTGATCATGCCGGGCAACATCACGTTTGCCACCGATTCGGCGAACATCGCGTCGAGCTTCTATCAGCCGTTGAACAACCTGGCCAACTCGCTGAAAGAGTTCAGCCAGAACCAGATCGAAATCGTTGGCTACACCGACAGTACCGGCAGCCGTCAGCACAACATGGACCTGTCCCAGCGGCGTGCGCAGAGCGTGGCCACCTACCTGACCTCGCAAGGTGTCAGCGGTGCCAACCTGTCGGCCCGTGGCGCCGGTCCGGATAACCCGATTGCCAGCAACGGTGACGTCAATGGCCGGGCGCAGAACCGCCGCGTTGAAGTCAACCTGAAGGCGATTCCGGGTCAGCAGTACGGTGGTCAGCAGCAACAGCAGCCGGGTACGGTTCAGCAGTATCCGTAAGCGATTGCCTGAATGAAGAAATGCCCGGTCCTGTGATCGGGCATTTTTGTGTGTGGCCTTTGCCGGCTCCTTCGCGAGCAGGCTCGCTCCCACAGTGGAATGCATTTCAAAATGTAGGAGTCAGCCTGCTCGCGATGGCGATCAAATCGGCACCACAAAACCATCAGGCACAAAAAAGCCCCCGGACAACGGAATTGTCCGGGGGCTTTTTGTTGCGCGCGAAGCTGATTACTTCTTCAGACCATAGTGCTCATCGAGCATGCCCGGCGAGTTCGGGGTCTTCGGTGCGTAGTCGCGTGGCGGCTCCTGATCGCGCGGTGGCGTCAGGCGTTCGCGCGGTGCCTGTGCGGCATCGGCGTGCAGGGCGGCGATCAGGCGCTGGCGGGTCTGCTCGTCCAGGGCCAGACGATTGGCGCCCTCGGCGAGATGATCCTGCACTTCCTGATAGCTCTGGGTCAGCTTCTTGACCAGCATCGCGGTGCTGTTGAAGTGGGTGACCACCTCGTTTTGATAACTGTCGAAGCGCTCCTGGATATCATCCAGTTGACGCTGCGTGCGGCTCGGTGCGGCGTTCGGCGCAACGCGCGCGATCAGGAATCCAATGGCGACACCCACAACCAGGGCAAGAGTCGGTAACAACCAAACTAAGAGCGAGTGTTCCACGAGTCCTTCCTCTATAAACGGCTTTGCTTTACGTTAACGGCTCGAACCTGCGCTGTATACCGCGATTCACTCGCAATAGATTGGCACAGACAATTTGCTAGACGAGTCGACCCGATTCGAGGTCACGGAGTTCCTTCCTTGCTGATGCGTGAAACCCCTGTAGTGATTGACGGCCCGGTGGGCCAACTTGAGTCTCTGTACCTGGATAACGAGCAGCCAATCGGCATCGCGTTGATCTGTCATCCGAACCCGGTACAGGGCGGTACCATGCTCAACAAGGTCGTCTCGACCCTGCAGCGCACCGCGCGCGACGCCGGCCTGATTACCTTGCGCTTCAACTATCGCGGCGTCGGTGCCAGCGAAGGTTCCCATGACATGGGCAGCGGTGAAGTCGACGATGCTCAGGCTGCAGCCGCATGGCTGCGGGAAAAACACCCGGATCTGCCACTGACCCTGTTCGGTTTCTCCTTCGGCGGATTTGTTGCAGCAAGTCTCGGCGGTCGTCTTGAGGCCGAGGGCGTGCCGCTCAAGCAGCTGTTCATGGTGGCGCCGGCGGTCATGCGCCTGGGCGATCAGGATCAACTGCCGCAGCACGGCGAGCTGACTGTGATCCAGCCGGAAACCGACGAAGTGATCGATCCGCAACTGGTCTACGACTGGTCGGAAAAACTCCAGCGCCCCCATGAGCTGCTGAAAGTGGCAGAATGCGGACACTTTTTTCATGGCAAGCTGACCGATCTCAAGGATCTGATCCTGCCGCGTCTTTCGAATTGATTGCAGTCTGACAAGCGATTACCCATGACGAACCGTACCCGCATCCTCACCGGCATCACCACTACCGGCACGCCGCACCTGGGCAACTATGCCGGCGCCATCCGCCCGGCGATCCTTGCCAGCCGCGACAGCAATGCCGACTCGTTCTACTTCCTGGCCGACTACCACGCCCTGATCAAATGCGATGACCCGCTGCGCATTCAGCGCTCGCGTCTGGAAATCGCCGCGACCTGGCTGGCCGGTGGCCTGGATGTCGACCGCGTAACCTTCTACCGCCAGTCCGACATCCCGGAAATCCCTGAGCTGACCTGGCTGCTGACCTGCGTCGCCGCCAAGGGCCTGCTCAACCGTGCGCACGCCTACAAGGCCTCGGTGGACAAGAACGTCGAGACCGGTGAAGACCCGGATGCCGGCATCACCATGGGCCTCTACAGCTACCCGGTGCTGATGGCGGCGGACATCCTGATGTTCAACGCACACAAGGTGCCGGTCGGTCGTGACCAGATCCAGCACGTGGAAATGGCCCGTGACATCGGCCAGCGCTTCAACCACCTGTTCGGCCAGGGCAAAGAGTTCTTCACCATGCCCGAAGCGCTGATCGAGGAGAGCGTGGCGACGTTGCCGGGCCTCGACGGGCGCAAGATGTCGAAGAGCTACGACAACACCATCCCGTTGTTCTCCAGCGCCAAAGAGATGAAGGACGCGATCTCGCGGATCGTCACCGACTCCAAAGCGCCAGGCGAAGCCAAGGATCCGGACAACTCGCACCTGTTCACCCTGTTCCAGGCGTTTGCCACACCGGCGCAGGCTGACGAGTTCCGCAGCGAACTGCTCGGCGGTCTGGGTTGGGGCGAGGCGAAGAATCGCCTGTTCCAGTTGCTCGACAACGAACTGGGCGAGGCGCGCGACAAGTATCACCAGTTGATCGAACGTCCGGCAGATCTGGAAGACATCCTGCAGATCGGCGCGAAGAAAGCCCGTGCCGTGGCAACGCCGTTCCTCAACGAACTGCGCGAAGCCGTGGGCCTGCGTTCCTTCGTCAATCAAGTGCAAGTCGCTGCGACCACCAAAAAGAAGGCCGCGAAAGCCGCGCGCTTCGTCAGCTTCCGTGAAGACGATGGCAGCTTCCGCTTCCGTCTGCTGGCGGCCGATGGCGAGCAACTGCTGTTGTCGCGCAACTTCGCCGACGGCAAAACTGCAGGCCAGGTGACCAAGCAACTGCAATCCGGCCAGCCGCTGGATGTGCGCAATGAAGACCTGAGCTTCAGCGTATGGCTGGAAGGCGAGTGCGTCGGCGACAGCCCGGCGTTCGCTGATACCGCTGCGCGGGACGCGGCCGTCGAGGCGCTGCGCGTTGCGCTGACCCCGGTTCAGGACTAAACAACGGCGCGGCCCGACCAAGGGCTGATTGCCATTCCTACGGGCCGTCGCTACAGTGACGGCCCGTTTTTGTTGCCTTGCTAACGAATTATGACGCCCCTAGAACGATACCAAGCTGATCTGAAACGCCCGGACTTCTTCCATGACGCCGCGCAGGAAACTGCTGTGCGTCATTTGCAGCGTCTGTATGAAGATCTCATTGCTGCCGACCAGAACAAGCCGGGTTTGCTGAGCAAGCTGTTTGGCAAAAAGGATCAGACGCCGGTCAAGGGTCTGTATTTCTGGGGCGGCGTGGGTCGCGGCAAGACCTACCTGGTCGACACCTTCTTCGAAGCGCTGCCGTTCAAGGAAAAGACCCGCACCCACTTCCACCGCTTCATGAAGCGTGTGCACGAAGAGATGAAAACCCTCGGCGGCGAGAAAAACCCGCTGACCATCATCGCCAAGCGCTTCGCGACCGAGTCGCGGGTGATCTGTTTCGATGAGTTCTTCGTCTCCGACATCACCGACGCGATGATCCTCGGCACGCTGATGGAAGAACTGTTCAAGAACGGCGTGACTCTGGTCGCGACCTCGAACATTGTTCCGGATGGCCTGTACAAGGACGGTCTGCAACGCGCGCGTTTCCTGCCGGCGATTGCGCTGATCAAGCAGAACACCGAGATCGTCAACGTCGACAGTGGCGTCGACTACCGTCTGCGTCACCTCGAACAAGCCGAGCTGTTCCACTATCCGCTCGACGAAGCGGCGCACGAAAGCCTGCGCAAGAGCTTCCGCGCACTGACGCCGGAGTGCACTGCCGCGATCGAGAACGATGTGCTGATCATCGAAAACCGTGAGATCCGTGCCCTGCGCACGTGCGACGACGTGGCCTGGTTCGACTTCCGCGAACTGTGCGATGGCCCGCGCAGCCAGAACGACTACATCGAACTGGGCAAGATCTTCCACGCCGTGCTGCTCAGCGGCGTCGAGCAGATGAGCGTCACCACCGACGACATCGCCCGGCGCTTCATCAACATGGTCGACGAGTTCTACGACCGTAACGTCAAGCTGATCATTTCTGCCGAAGTCGAGTTGAAAGACCTGTACACCGGCGGGCGCCTGACGTTCGAGTTCCAGCGCACGCTCAGCCGTCTGCTGGAGATGCAATCCCACGAATTCCTGTCGCGGGCGCACAAGCCTTAAACAGAATCGGCGTACAAAAAAAGGGCCTGCAATTGCAGGCCCTTTTTATGCGCTGAAGAAAAACTCGAACGCACTGCAATCCTTGTGGGAGCTGGCAAGCCAGCTCCCACAGGTTTTGTATTTGCTTCGGGGGGTTATGCAGCCTGCTGAAACTGCTGCCGATACTGGTTCGGCGACAGCTCGGTGTGCTGGCGGAACAACCGCGCAAAGAAGCTCGCATCGTCGTAGCCGACCTCATAACTGATGGTCTTGATGCTCTTGCGGCTGCCGGACAACAGGCCCTTGGCGGTCTCGATGCGCAGGCGTTGCAGGTAATGCAGCGGCTTGTCGCCGGTGGCGGTCTGGAAGCGGCGCATGAAGTTGCGGATGCTCATGCCGTGCTCACGGGCGACGTCTTCGAAGCGGAACTTGTCGGCGTAGTGCTCTTCGAGCCAGTGCTGGATCTGCAGGATGATCACGTCCTGATGCAGCTTCTGCCCGCCGAAGCCAATGCGCCCTGGCGAATAGCTGCGCTGCACTTCGTAAAGGATGTCGCGGGCCACGGCTTGCGCCACGTTGGCGCCGCAGAAGCGTTCGATCAGGTAGATATAGAGATCGCACGCCGATGTCGTGCCGCCGGCGCAATACAGGTTGTCGGCGTCGGTCAGGTGCTTGTCCTGATTCAGGTAAACCTTGGGGAATCGCTCGGCGAAGGCATTGAAGAAGCGCCAGTAGGTGGTCGCTTCCTTGCCATTGAGCAAGCCGGCCTCGGCCAGCCAGAACACGCCGGTGGCTTCGCCGCAGAGCACGGCGCCACGGGCGTGCTGTTCACGCAGCCACGGCAAGACCTGAGGATAACGGCTGCAAAGGGTATCGAAATCATCCCAGAACGCCGGAAGGATGATCACATCGGCGTTTTCCAGGCCGCCGTCCACCGGCATCACCACGTCACTGAAACTGTTCACCGGTTTGCCGTCGGGGCTGACCAGGCGCGTTTCGAACGCCGGTGTCAGGCCGTGGCCCAGTTGTTTGCCGTAACGCAGGCTGGCCAGGTGGAAGAAATCCTTGGCCTGCATGAGTGTGGATGCGAAAACCCGGTCGATTGCCAGGATGCTGACGCGCCGCAAGGGCGTGGAGACTTGCTTGGACATAATTCAACTTTTGTTTTGTTTTTATAAGGGAAAGTGGTCACCAGACGGCTGGATCGTCTTATTTTTTGTCGGATGTGTCCAGTGTCCTGTATCGGAGGTGAGGCATAGTCTCTGAAGGTCATCTCCCTCCAACAAGAAAGAAAGGTGCCGCATGATCCCTAGAACCTTGTTCAGCTCCGAGCACGAATTGTTCCGCGACAGCGTACGAACCTTTCTCGAAAAAGAGGCTGTGCCGTTCCATGCGCAATGGGAGAAACAAGGCCACATCGACCGCAAACTGTGGAACAAGGCGGGGGAGGCGGGGATGCTCTGCTCGCACTTGCCCGAAGAGTACGGCGGCCTGGGCGCGGACTTTCTCTACAGCACCGTGGTGATCGAGGAGGTGGGGCGGCTGGGGCTGACCGGCATCGGCTTTTCGCTGCATTCGGACATCGTTGCGCCGTACATCCTGCATTACGGCAGCGAGGCGCTGAAGCACAAGTACCTGCCCAAACTGGTCTCGGGCGAGATGGTCACGGCTATCGCCATGACCGAGCCGGGCGCTGGTTCCGACCTGCAAGGCGTGAAGACCACCGCTGTGCTGGATGGCGATGAGTACGTGATCAACGGCTCCAAGACCTTTATCACCAACGGCTTTCTCGCGGATCTGGTGATCGTTGTCGCCAAGACCGATCCGAAGGCTGGCGCCAAGGGCACCAGCCTGTTCCTGGTCGAAGCCAATACGCCTGGCTTCGAGAAGGGCAAGCGCCTGGAGAAGGTCGGCATGAAGGCCCAGGACACGTCGGAATTGTTCTTCCAGGACGTCCGTGTACCCAAGGAAAACCTGTTGGGGCAGGCCGGGGCGGGGTTCGCTTATTTGATGCAGGAATTGCCGCAGGAGCGCCTGACCGTGGCAATCGGCGGGCTGGCTTCAGCCGAAGCTGCGTTGCAGTGGACGCTGGATTACACCCGTGATCGCAAGGCCTTCGGCAAGGCAATTGCCGATTTCCAGAACACCCGCTTCAAGCTGGCGGAGATGGCCACCGAGATTCAGATCGGCCGGGTCTTCGTCGACCGCTGTCTCGAGTTGCATTTGCAAGGCAAGCTGGATGTGCCGACGGCGGCGATGGCCAAGTACTGGGGCACCGACCTGCAATGCAAGGTGCTCGACGAGTGCGTGCAATTGCACGGCGGGTACGGCTTCATGTGGGAATACCCGGTGGCCCGGGCGTGGGCCGATGCGCGGGTGCAGCGGATCTATGCCGGCACCAATGAAATCATGAAGGAGATCATTGCGCGGTCGCTGTAGGTTTTCGGTGGCTGTCAGACCGCTATCGCGAGCAGGCTCGTTCCTGCAGAGGAACGCATTCCAAAATGTAGGAGTGAGCCTGCTCACGATTTGATTTATGGATTAATCAAGGCGCCGGATTCGGATGATCCTTGTGAATCGCCTCAATCCCGGCCAGCACTTCGTCGGAAAGCTTCAGCTCGAAACTGGCAATGTTGCTGTCCAGTTGCTCAAGGGTCGTCGCGCCAATGATGTTACTGGTGACGAACGGTTGCTGGGTCACGAATGCCAAGGCCATTTGCGCCGGGTCCAGGCCATGTTCGCGGGCCAGGGCCACGTAACGGCTGCACGCCGCTTCCGACTGCGCGTTGAAATAGCGGCTGAAGCGGCTGTAGAGGCTCAGGCGACCTTTTGGCGGGCGGGCGCCACCTTCGTACTTGCCCGACAGGAAACCGAACGCCAGCGGCGAATAGGCGAGCAGGCCGCACTGTTCGCGGATGGCGATTTCCGCCAGGCCGATTTCGAAGCTGCGGTTGAGCAGGTTGTACGGGTTCTGGATCGACACCGCGCGCGGCCAGCCACGGGCTTCGGCCAGAGCGAGGAAACGCATGGTGCCCCACGGGGTTTCGTTGGACAGACCGATGTGGCGGATCTTGCCGGCCTTGACCTGTTCGTCGAGGGCTTCGAGGGTGTCTTCGAGCGGCGTCAGGTTGGCTTCGATCTTGTGCTTGTAGCCCAGCTGTCCGAAAAAGTTGGTGCTGCGCTCCGGCCAGTGCAATTGATACAGGTCGATGTAGTCGGTCTGCAGGCGCTTGAGGCTGGCATCGACCGCTTCGGTGATGTGTTGACGGTTGTGGCGCAGGTTTTTGTCGCGGATGTAGTCGATGGTGTTGCCGGGGCCGGCGATCTTGCTGGCGAGGATCCAGTCGGCGCGGTCACCGCGACTTTTGAAGTAATTGCCGATGTAGCGCTCGGTGGTGGCGTAGGTTTCGGCTTTCGGCGGCACCGGGTACATCTCGGCGGTGTCGATGAAATTGATCCCCGCTTCCTTGGCCCGTTCGATCTGGGCAAAGGCTTCAGCTTCAGTGTTTTGCTCGCCCCAGGTCATGGTGCCGAGGCAGATTGCACTCACGTTCAGGTCGGTACGGCCTAGCTGGCGATAGTCCATCGGGTGCTCCTTGGGCAAAACAATCATAAAAGCAGGTTGAAAATTTTTTCGCAATCTGCATAATTGCCGACCTCTTTCTGCAGTGGAAGTGATGCGCCGCCGCCGAAGAATCTTGCCGTTGAACGGACGCGCCGACCCGAGCCCCCGAAAGCGTCTGTATCCGGCTGCCTTTGACTTGTCAAAGTACGCACTATTCAGTAAGATCCGCCGTCTTATTTACAGGCGGCCCCTGAGGCTATAAAGAATGAAAACTTTTACTGCTAAACCGGAAACAGTAAAGCGCGACTGGTTTGTCGTCGACGCTGCTGGTCAGACCCTGGGTCGTCTGGCCACCGAAATCGCGAGCCGTCTGCGTGGCAAGCACAAGCCTGAGTACACTCCTCACGTTGACACCGGCGACTACATCGTCGTAATCAACGCCGAGCAGATCCGTGTTACCGGCGCTAAAACCACTGACAAAATGTACTACTCCCACTCCGGTTTCCCGGGCGGCATCAAGTCGATCAACTTTGAAAAGCTGATCGCCAAAGCCCCTGAGCGCGTGATCGAGACCGCGGTTAAAGGCATGCTGCCTAAGAACCCGCTGGGTCGTGACATGTACCGTAAGCTGAAAGTCTATGCGGGCGCTGCACACCCTCATACTGCTCAGCAGCCCCAAGAACTGAAGATTTAACGGAATAGTTCATTATGTCGGCGACTCAAAATTACGGCACTGGCCGTCGCAAGACCGCAACCGCACGCGTTTTCCTGCGTCCGGGTACTGGTAACATCTCCATCAACAACCGCTCCCTGGACTCGTTCTTCGGCCGCGAAACTGCCCGCATGGTAGTTCGTCAGCCGCTGGAACTGACCGAGACTGTCGAGAAGTTCGACATCTACGTCACCGTCATCGGCGGCGGTGTAAGTGGTCAAGCTGGCGCAATCCGCCACGGTATCACTCGCGCTCTGATGGACTACGACGAAACCCTGCGCGGCGCTCTGCGCAAAGCTGGCTTCGTTACTCGCGACGCCCGTGAAGTTGAACGTAAGAAAGTCGGTCTGCGTAAAGCGCGTAAGCGTCCGCAGTACTCGAAGCGTTAATTCCGCTTCCGCGTTCAAAAAAAACGCCCGATTCCTCACGGAAGCGGGCGTTTTTTTATGCCTGCGATTTATCAAAAGAATTGCGCTGTGACAACTTGCCTCATCCGTAGACCCCCTATACTGCAAGGCTTGGGGGTGGAAGCTCCGGGTAATTCCCTTGTCAGAATTGGGGCTTTTCATTACCATTCGGCAAAATTTTTATAAGTAACATTGATTTATTTAGTAGATGCCTGATTTAACAGGCCACAAAAGCTGATGGGAGAGGACTGAATGAGCAATGACGGCGTGAATGCAGGCCGGCGTCGCTTCTTGGTAGCAGCCACATCCGTGGTGGGTGCTGCAGGAGCGGTGGGGGCTGCGGTCCCGTTCGTGGGGTCATGGTTTCCCAGTGCCAAGGCGAAAGCCGCCGGCGCACCGGTGAAAGTGAATGTCAGCAAAATCGAGCCAGGGCAGCAGATGATTGCTGAGTGGCGCGGCCAGCCGGTGTTCATTGTCCGCCGTACTGCGGAAATCCTGGGGAATCTCAAAAAGATCGAGGGCCAGCTCTCCGATCCGACTTCCAAAAACTCCACGCAACCTACTTATGTCGATCCTGAAGTGCGTTCGATCAAGCCGGAAATTCTGCTGCTGATCGGGATCTGCACGCACCTGGGTTGCTCACCAACTTTCCGTCCCGAAGTGGCACCCGCGGATCTGGGTAAAGACTGGGTCGGTGGCTATTTCTGCCCTTGCCACGGTTCCCACTACGATCTGGCTGGCCGCGTCTACAAGTCGCAACCTGCGCCTTTGAACCTGCCAGTTCCCCCGCATTCCTATGAGACCGATGACCTGATTGTCATTGGCGTCGATACGGAGAAAGCGTGATGAGCAAGTTCATGGATTGGGTTGATGCGCGCTTTCCCGCCACAAAAATGTGGGAAGACCATCTCAGCAAGTATTACGCTCCAAAAAACTTCAACTTCTTCTACTTCTTCGGCTCCCTGGCGCTGCTGGTGCTGGTCAACCAGATCGTCACCGGTGTCTGGCTGACGATGAGCTACACGCCGTCGGCGGAAGAAGCGTTCGCTTCCGTCGAATACATCATGCGCGATGTCGAGTACGGCTCGATCCTGCGTCTGCTGCACTCCACCGGTGCTTCGGCATTCTTCATCGTGGTCTATCTGCACATGTTCCGTGGCTTGCTCTACGGTTCGTATCAGAAGCCGCGTGAACTGGTGTGGGTGTTCGGCATGCTGATTTACCTGGCGCTGATGGCCGAAGCGTTCATGGGTTATCTGCTGCCGTGGGGTCAGATGTCCTACTGGGGTGCCCAGGTGATCATCTCGCTGTTCGGTGCGATTCCGGTCATTGGTAACGACCTGACCCAGTGGATTCGTGGTGACTACCTGATCTCCGGGATTACCCTGAACCGCTTCTTCGCCTTGCACGTTGTCGCGCTGCCGATCGTGATTCTCGGTCTGGTGGTGCTGCACATCCTGGCGCTGCACGAGGTCGGTTCGAACAACCCTGACGGCGTCGACATCAAGAAGCACAAAGACGAGAACGGTATCCCGCTGGACGGCATTGCCTTCCACCCGTACTACACCGTGAAAGACATCGTCGGTGTGGTGGTGTTCCTGTTCATCTTCTGCTTTATCGTGTTCTTCTTCCCGGAAATGGGCGGCTACTTCCTCGAAAAACCAAACTTCGAGCAGGCCAACCCGTTCAAGACGCCAGAGCACATTGCACCGGTCTGGTACTTCACGCCGTTCTACGCGATCTTGCGTGCGATCCCGGACAAACTCATGGGCGTGATCGCCATGGGTGCTTCGATCGCCTTGCTCTTTGTCCTGCCCTGGCTTGACCGCAGTCCGGTCAAATCGATGCGCTACAAGGGCTGGATGAGCAAGATCTGGCTGGTGGTGTTCTGCATTTCCTTCGTGATTCTCGGCATTCTCGGTGTGCTTGCGCCGACGCCGGAGCGCACGCTGGTATCGCAGATCTGCACCTTCCTGTACTTCGCCTACTTCATTCTGATGCCGTTCTACACCAGGCTCGAGAAGACCAAACCGGTTCCGGAAAGGGTGACTGGCTGATGAAAAAGTTATTTTTTGCTCTGATTTTTGCTGCGCTGCCTGTGCTGTCTTTCGCCGCTGTACACGGTGGTCCAGAACTGGAAAAGGTCGACATTGACGTGTCCGACAAGGCTGCCCTGCAAGATGGCGCGCGCACTTTTGCCAACTATTGCATGGGTTGCCACAGTGCCAAGTTCCAGCGTTACGAGCGGGTGGCCGATGACCTCGGCATTCCACACGAAATGATGCTGGAGAAGCTGGTGTTCACTGGAGCCAAGATCGGCGACCACATGAACATCGGCATGCAGCCGGCGGACGCCAAGACCTGGTTCGGTGCAGCGCCACCGGATCTGACCCTGGTGGCGCGAGTGCGCGGTACCGACTGGCTCTACGGTTACCTGCGCTCGTTCTACGAAGATCCTGCGCGTCCATGGGGCGTGAACAACAAGGTCTTCCCGAACGTCGGCATGCCTAACGTGCTGGTCGGCCTGCAAGGTCGTCAGGTGGTTGGCTGCAAACAAGTGCAGATCGTCGAAGACGGCAAAAAGCAATATGATCCGCTGACCGGTACGCCGCTGACTCATGAAGCGTGCGATCAGTTGACCATCGTGCCGAAAACCGGTGCTCTGAACGAAGAGCAGTTCGATGAGAAGGTCAAGAATCTGGTAACCTTCCTGGCTTACTCGGCTAACCCGGTTAAGCTGCAACATCAGCGCATCGGTACTTACGTCTTGCTGTACCTGGCGTTCTTCTTTGTGTTCGCCTACCTGCTCAAGCGTGAATACTGGAAAGACGTGCACTGATACGCTTCAAGCATTGCTGTTAATCGCGCGCGCCCAAGGGCGCCTCTGATAACGCAACGTCTGGTCAGCCAGAGGTTGCGGGAGGCGCCCTCTGGGCGCGCGCGTTTTTCCGGTTCCGACAATTTCAACAAGCGAGGAGGATCGCCATGGGCGTGACCAATCGGTTGGCCTGTTACTCCGACCCCGCCGACCACTATTCCCACCGAGTGCGCATCGTACTTGCAGAGAAGGGTGTCAGCGCCGAGATCATTTATGTGGAAGCTGGTCGCCAGCCGCCTAAACTGATTGAGGTGAACCCTTACGGCAGTCTCCCTACGCTGGTCGATCGTGACCTGGCGCTCTGGGAGTCGACCGTGGTGATGGAATATCTGGATGAGCGTTACCCGCACCCGCCCTTGATGCCGGTTTATCCGGTGGCGCGTGCCAACAGTCGTCTGCTGATTCACCGCATCCAGCGCGACTGGTGTGGTCTGGTGGATCTGATTCTGGATCCGAAAACCAAGGAAGCCGCGCGTGTCGTGGCGCGCAAGGAATTGCGTGAAAGCCTGACCGGCGTGTCGCCGCTGTTCGCCGACAAGCCGTTTTTCCTCAGCGAGGAACAAAGTCTGGTGGATTGCTGCCTATTGCCAATACTCTGGCGTTTGCCGATTCTGGGTATTGAACTGCCGCGGCCGGCCAAGCCGCTGCTTGATTATATGGAGCGCCAGTTTGCGCGTGAGGCTTTCCAGGCGAGTCTGTCTGGCGTCGAACGCGATATGCGCTAAGGCTTAAGGAGCCGCTATGAACTCCAGTCGACCTTATCTGGTCCGCGCGCTCTACGAGTGGATTGTTGATAACGATTGCACCCCGCACATGCTGGTCAATTCCGAATACCCGGCGGTGCAGGTGCCGCAGGGTTTCGCCAGTGACGGACAGATTGTCCTGAACATCTCGCCCAGTGCCGTGCGCCATCTGCACATGGATAACGACGTGGTGACCTTCGAAGGTCGCTTCGGCGGTGTTCCGCACAGCCTGTACGTGCCGATCAGCGCGATCCTGGGGATCTATGCCCGGGAGAACGGTCAGGGCATGGTGTTCGATCTTGAGTCGCCGATGGATGACGAAGACGACATCGAGCCGGATGACGACTTGCCGCCGCCGGACAGCGAGCCGCCGCGCCCGAGTGGCCGGCCAAGCCTGAAGGTGGTGAAGTAAAAAAAAGGCGACCCGAAAGGGTCGCCTTTTTTATTGCGCAGGTGCTGCAAATCAGTCGATGTATTCGAACAGCTTCACGATCTTCTGCACGCCAGAAACGCTTTGCACCAGATTGGTTGCCTGTTGCGCTTCCTGCTTGGTCAGCAGGCCCAGCAGGTAGACGATACCGTTCTCGGTCACGACCTTGATGCGCGAGCCGGGAATACTGGCGTCGGTCAGCATCTGAGTCTTGATCTTGGTGGTCAGCCAGGCGTCGTTCTGGCGGGCGAGGAAGCTTGAAGGTGCAATCACTTGCAGTTCGTTGTGCACCTTCTTCACACGCTGGACGTTGGCGGCAGCCTGTTCGGCTTTGGCCTTGAGGTCTTCGCGCGGCGTCTGGCCGGCCAGCAGCACGACGCCGTTGAAGCTGGTGACGACGATGTGCGAGCCGTTGTCCAGGGCCGGGTCGGCCTTGGCCACGTTCACGCCCACTTTGGTTTCGATCAACGAGTCGTCGATCTTGCTGCCGAAGGTGCGGGTGCCGCGGTCGTCTTCGATCGGCGCTTCACGGCTGGCGTTCACCACCGAGGTGCAGCCGCTGATGCCGAGGCACAGGGTCAAGGCCAGAAGGCCAAGGCGATTAGGGGTCATTCTTCACTCCCGAACAGTTGGCTGTCGATCAGATCGCAGAGGCAATGGATCGCCAGCAAGTGGACTTCTTGAATACGTGCAGTGACGTTGGCCGGTACGCGAATTTCGACATCCTCGGGCAACAGCAGCGACGCCATGCCGCCGCCATCGCGTCCGGTCAAAGCTACGACAATCATTTCGCGATCATGTGCGGCCTGGATCGCCTGAATAATGTTCGCCGAGTTGCCGCTGGTCGAAATCGCCAGCAAGACATCGCCCGGCTGGCCGAGCGCACGGATCTGTTTGGAGAACACTTCGTTGTAGCTGTAGTCGTTGGCGATCGAAGTGATCGTCGACGTGTCGGTGGTCAGCGCGATGGCTGGCAGGCTCGGGCGTTCGCGCTCGAAGCGGTTAAGCAGCTCCGAGGAAAAGTGCTGGGCGTCGCCAGCGGAGCCGCCGTTGCCGCACGAAAGCATTTTGCCCTCGTTGAGCAGGGCGTTGACCATGATCTGGCTGGCTTGCTCGATGTGCGGTGCAAGTACGTCCATCGCCTGTTGCTTGGTGTCGATACTGGCCTGGAAAAGCTGGCGAATTCGGGATTGCATGTCCATCTGTGTGACCTTAAGTAGCGCGGCTGTCCGGCACATGAATGTGCAGCCCGCAAAGCAAAGAGCAAAATGTGTCGGGTGAAAATCCGGTCGGGTACAGGCGATCAGCTGTCGAACGCATTCTGCAACCAGTTCAGCTGATCCGGATGGCTGTCGATGGCCACCACGTCGAAGCGGCAGGGGGAATTGGCCCAACGCGACTCGCGCTGAAGAAAATACTGCGCAGCAAAAATCAGTTTCTGCTGCTTGCGCTCATCAATGCTAGCGAGCGCGCCACCCCATTGAGTGTTTTTTCTGTAGCGAACTTCAACGAATACTACTGTATCGCCATCAAGCATGACCAGATCAAGCTCGCCGCGTTTACATAACCAGTTCTGCGCCAACAGGCGCAGCCCCTGGTTCTGCAGATGCTCGAGCGCCTGGCGCTCGGCATCCTTGCCGCTTTGCGAGCGTGACCTGTCAGGCATCAGCGCGGAGTGTCAGGCAGGCGTTGAACCTGACCGCTGACGAACTGTGCCCACGGCAGCTGACGCACGACACGCTGGGTCTGGGTCATGCCGAGGCTGCCCGACTCGCCGTCGATGCGGCTGTCCGGCAGTGCCTTGAGCTGACCCAGGCGCGGAGCCAGGCGATAAGCATCGACGCCCATGGCGTACAGGCGACCGAGGCTGCCGGCAGCCTGTGGCCACTGTGCAACCACTTGCTGACGCAGCGGGTCGCTGGTTTCCAGCAGCCACGGGGTTTCGCAGAAGCGAATGCCGTTCATGTCGTTGTACTGGTTGACGTCGCCACTGGCGCTGTACACGTGTGAGGTCGCGTACACCGGTACGTCACCGGCGTACTGGAAGTTCAGGGTCGGCTTGATCTGTTGCGCCTGTTGCGGAGTGGCGGCCAGGAAGATGAATTCGATGTCCTGACGACGCGAAGGCTGCGCGGCCACGTTGGTGCCGGCGGCATTCTGCAGACTCTTGGCGCGGGCTTCGCTCTGGCGCAGCTGGAACATGTCGGCGATCTGCTGGGCCAGTTGCACTGGCTGATCAACTCGTTCGGTGGCAACGATGCTGCCACCGTTGGCCTGCCAGTCCTGGCTGAACGCACGCAGTACGCGCTCGCCCCATTCGCCTCTCGGTACCATGATTGCGGCGCGATGCAGGCCGTCGGCACGTGCGCGGCGCGAGACTTCGCGGGCTTCGTCTTCAGCGGCCAGACCGAACTGGAACAGCTGCGCCGGGCCTTGATCGCCTTCGCTGTAGTTAAGCGCGAGGGTCGTGATCGGCAGTTGCGGGCGAGTGCTCAGTTGTTTGACCAGCGGTTTTTCCAGCGGGCCGACTACCAGTTGCACACCGTCAGCCTGAGCCTTGCGGTAGAACTCGTCCATCGAGGTCAGTTTCGAGCTGTCATAGAACTCAATGGCTGGCGGCTTCTGGCCGGCCTGTTGGGCCTGGTAGTGCGCAGCCATGAAGCCTTCACGCAGGGCTTTGCCGACCGAGGCCAGCGGGCCATCCTGCGGCAGCAGCAGCGCGATTTTGCTCAGGGGCTGGCTGGCCAGCTCCTTGAGTTTGGTCAGTGGCAGCGGCAGGTTGATCGCGGCCGGGTGCTTCGGATTCTGCGCACGCCAGGCGTCGATCGCGGCTTGTTGCTGTTCCAGGGTGCCCGCGGATTTCACCGCCAGGGCCAGGCCCATCCAGCCGCCGAGGTCGTCGCTGGTGTTCGGTTGCAACTGGTCGGTTGGCAGCGAGCCGATCAGCGTCCAGATCGCTTCGTGGTTCTTGCTCGCCGCCTCGCCTTGCAGCATCGGCGCGATGAACACGCGCTCACGGGCGGCGGCCAGTGTCTGCCCATCGGCTTCCAGTGCGCGGGCATGCACGGTGCCGGTGCGCACCTGCTGCTCTTCCGGCATTTCGCCCAGGTGTTGCAGGCTTGGGTGGCTCAGGGCAGTCAGCGCGGCTTTCGGCTGATTGCGGGTCATGGCCAGTTCGGCGGACAGGGTGCTGGCGAAAATCTGCTGGCCTGGCTTCAACTGCTCGATTGGCACTTGTTGCAGGATTTGCGCGGACTGGCCGGCATTGCCCTGGCGATAAGCCAGGTCTGCCGCGCTCAGGCGCAACAGGGCAGCTTTTTCCGGGGTTTTAGCCTGGGTGGCCTGTTCGAGCAGTTGCTCGATGCTGGCATCCGGGGTCCGTGGAAGTTCGCCAAGGCTGGAGGAAGGGGAGCTGGCGCAGGCCGCCAGCAAGGCAGCGAGGCAGAGGGCAGTGAACAGCCGCAGGCAAGCGATCATGTAAGTGTTCCTGATACTCGATCAAATTAGCGTCGAATTGTACCCAAGCACTGGCCGGGGCGCGATGTTAGTGGCGTGAAACGGACAATTTAGCTGGAGCAAATGTTGCAGTGGCGCACAACCGAGGGAAAAACCGTGCCTGGGCGGAGCGCCGCGCACGCCTCGTGACGCGCTACAATGGCCGCTTTTACCGATCACGAGGTGTGCGCTTTGACTGCTCCAGGTTCCCTGAATTCCGCTGCTGGCTCGCTTTATGTGGTGGCGACGCCCATCGGCAACCTGGACGACATCAGCGCCCGGGCCCTGAAAATCCTGCGCGAAGTGGCGCTTATTGCGGCCGAAGACACGCGGCACTCGGCGCGCCTGATGCAGCACTTCGGCATTGCTACGCCGCTGGCTGCCTGCCACGAACACAACGAGCGCGATGAAGGCAGCCGCTTTATTACCCGTTTGCTGGCAGGCGATAACGTGGCGCTGATCTCCGACGCCGGCACGCCGTTGATTTCCGATCCGGGTTATCACCTGGTGCGTCAGGCCCGCGCTGCCGGGATCAATGTCGTACCGGTGCCGGGTGCTTGCGCATTGATTGCGGCGCTGTCGGCGGCGGGGCTGCCGTCCGACCGTTTTATCTTCGAAGGCTTTCTGCCAGCCAAGTCGGTCGGGCGCAAGGCGCGTCTCGAGGCCGTCAAGGAAGAGCCACGTACGCTGATTTTCTATGAGGCGCCGCATCGCATCCTTGAGTGTCTGCAGGATATGGAAGAGGTCTTCGGCGGTGAGCGCCAGGCTTTGCTGGCCCGCGAGATCACCAAGACGTTCGAGACGCTCAAGGGCCTGCCGCTGGCTGAGTTGCGCGCATTCGTTGAATCCGACAGCAATCAGCAGCGCGGCGAATGTGTCGTGCTGGTCGCGGGCTGGGCGGCGCCAGAGTCGGAAGATGCGGTCAGCAGTGAGGCGATGCGCATCCTCGATCTGTTGCTTGAAGAGATGCCGCTCAAGCGCGCCGCTGCTTTGGCAGCGCAGATCACCGGCGAGCGCAAAAACGTGCTGTATCAGGTGGCGCTGGATAAACAGAAGGGCGTGTAAGCCGTCGCCCATAGCGGTCTTGAGGCTTTTAGCGCTTGTTCTTCAGGCGCTCTGCCGTTAACCTTCGCGGCGGAGAGTCGATCGGACAGTCGCTGCCCTCTATGAAAATTAGGGGGGGGAGGAAAGTCCGGGCTCCATAGGGCGAAGTGCCAGGTAATGCCTGGGAGGCGTGAGCCTACGGAAAGTGCCACAGAAAATAACCGCCTAAGCGCTTCGGCGCCGGTAAGGGTGAAAAGGTGCGGTAAGAGCGCACCGCACGTCTGGCAACAGTTCGTGGCTAGGTAAACCCCACTTGGAGCAAGACCAAATAGGGTCCCAAGGCGTGGCCCGCGCTGGGACCGGGTAGGTTGCTAAAGATGTCCAGTGATGGCCATCGTAGACGAATGACTGTTCAAGACAGAACCCGGCTTACAGATCGACTCTCCACCTTTTTCTTTTCCCTGCTTGAATTAAAGGCGACAGGGCTGTTTATTATCAGCAGGCCTGGGCTGGATATCCGGCAGCGGCAAACTCAGTAATAGCCATTTCCCACCTTGCTTCAATCAACAGCAGAAGCGCCTTTGTAATACCGAAAAAATCTTACTCTTAACAAATTACTTTAACTTTCGAGCGCAGCTTTCAGTGCTGCCTCAAGTTATGGGTCGAATGCATCCGCCAGATTCTCGTTGCTTCTTCTTTTATGCTCCTAAATCTCCGTTCTGTAAGGGTTTTCCTTTAATCCGCGCCTTGACGGTGTGGTGGGCGCATTCCTATAGTGTGCGCAAGTGGCGGAAAGTGGCATGAAGTGGGTTTTTTGAGCTCAAAACGATAAAAATTGGAGAAACGCTGACGTGTTTCGCGGAGCTAACGCTATCAGTCTCGACGCAAAGGGCCGTCTCGCCATGCCGAGCCGGTACCGTGACGAGCTCGATTCGCGCAGTTCCGGCCAATTGATCGTGACCATTGATGCCGTTGATCCGTGTCTGTGTGTCTATCCGCTCGACGAGTGGGAAATTATTGAAACCAAGTTGCGCGCGCTCCCTTCGCTTCGCGAAGAGAACCGTCGCCTGCAGCGTTTGCTGATTGGTAATGCCGTCGACCTCGAACTCGATGGCAGTGGTCGTTTTCTGGTTCCACCGCGTCTGCGCGAATACGCCAAATTGGATAAGCGCGCGATGCTGGTAGGCCAACTGAACAAGTTCCAATTGTGGGACGAGGATGCATGGAACGCGGTGTCTGCCGCTGACCTTGCTGCTATTCAACAACCGGGCGCGATGCCTGATGAACTGCGTGATTTGATCCTGTGACTATTGATAGCGGCTTTAACCACATCACCGTACTGCTTGACGAAGCCGTCGAGGCTCTCGCTGTACGTCCTGATGGCTGCTATCTGGACGGCACGTTCGGGCGCGGCGGGCATAGTCGGCTGATCCTCAGCCAGCTCGGGACGGACGGGCGGCTCATCGGATTCGACAAAGATCCACAAGCGATTGCCACCGGGCAAGCGCTAGCGGCCGAAGACGGCCGCTTTGTCGTTGTGCAGCGCAGCTTTGCCGAGCTCGGATCGGTGGTTGCCGAGCGCGGCCTGGCGGGCAAGGTCAGCGGCATTCTGCTGGATCTGGGCGTGTCGTCGCCGCAGCTCGATGACGCCGAGCGCGGCTTCAGCTTCCTCAATGACGGCCCGCTGGACATGCGCATGGATCCGTCCCGTGGCATCAGCGCGGCGGAATTCGTCAATACCGCACCGGTGGAAGAAATTGCCCGGGTGTTCAAGGAATACGGCGAAGAACGTTTCTCCGGTCGCATGGCCCGTGCCGTGGCCGAGCGTCGCGATATCAAGCCTTTCGAGCGCACCGCCGACCTGGCTGAAGTGCTGAAAGTCGCCAACCCGGCGTGGGAAAAGGGCAAGAACCCGGCCACCCGTGCGTTCCAGGGTTTGCGCATTCACGTCAACAACGAGCTGGGCGATCTGGAGGCCGGCCTTGATGCCGCGCTGGAAGCGCTGGAAGTGGGCGGCCGCCTGGTCGTGATCAGCTTTCACTCGCTGGAAGACCGCATCGTCAAACTGTTCATGCGCAAGCTGGTGAAAGGCGAAGCCGACAACCTGCCGCGCAACCTGCCGGTTCGCCACGTGGCGTTCGAACCGAAAATCAAAATTCATGGCAAAGCGCAGACGGCCTCCGATGCCGAACTCAAAGCCAACCCACGTTCCCGTAGCGCCGTCATGCGCGTCGCGGAGAAGTTGCGGTGAGCAAGCTTTTCGCCAAGCCCCTGCCGGGCGGCAGCTTTTTGATGCTGCTGCTGTTTATCGGCGTGCTCGTGTCGGCCATCGGCGTGTCTTACAGCGCGCACTGGAACCGTCAGTTGCTCAACACCCTGTATAACGAGCTCAGCGTGCGCGACAAGGCGCAGGCCGAGTGGGGGCGCCTGATTCTCGAGCAAAGCACCTGGACCGCGCACAGTCGGATCGAAGTGCTGGCCACCGAACAACTGAAAATGCACATCCCTGGCGCGGCTGACGTGAAGATGGTGGCGCCATGATGAAACTCGAAGGGGCACTCTTTCCGTGGCGCTTCCGGTTGATGGTGGCGCTGCTCGGCATCATGGTTGCAGCGATCTGCTGGCGCATCATCGACCTGCAAGTAATCGACCGTGATTTCCTTAAAGGGCAGGGCGACGCGCGCAGCCTGCGTCACATTCCGATTCCGGCGCACCGCGGCCTGATCACCGACCGTAACGGCGAGCCGTTGGCCGTGAGTACCCCGGTGACCACGCTGTGGGCCAACGCCAAGGAAATGCAGACGGCCAAAGAAAAGTGGCCAGCACTCGCCGCCGCGCTGGGGCAGGATCCGAAAGCCCTGACTGAACGCCTCGAGGCCCAGGCCAACAAAGAATTCATTTATCTGGTGCGTGGGTTGACCCCCGAGCAGGGCCAGGCCGTGCTCGACCTTAAAGTACCGGGTGTGTATGGCATCGAAGAATTCCGCCGGTTCTACCCGGCCGGTGAAGTCACCGCGCACATGGTCGGCTTTACCGACATTGACGATCACGGGCGCGAAGGCGTTGAGCTGGCCTACGACGAGTGGCTGGCCGGGGTGCCGGGCAAACGACAGGTCATCAAGGATCGGCGCGGACGGCTGATCAAGGATGTCCAGGTCACCAAAAACGCCAAGGCCGGCAAGCCCTTGGCGTTGTCCATTGACCTGCGTCTGCAGTATCTGGCCAACCGCGAACTGCGTAACGCCATCATCGAGAACGGCGCCAAGGCCGGTAGCCTGGTGATCATGGACGTGAAGACCGGCGAGATTCTGGCCATGGTCAACCAGCCGACCTACAACCCGAACAACCGGCGCAACCTGCAACCAGCGATGATGCGTAACCGCGCGATGATCGACGTGTTCGAACCGGGTTCGACCATGAAAGCCATCTCGATGAGCGCCGCGATCGAAACCGGCCGCTGGAAGCCGAGCGACACCGTCGAGGTGTATCCGGGTTCGCTGCAGATCGGCAAATACACCATCAAGGACGTGTCGAAGACCGAAGGTCCGGTGCTCGACCTGACCGGCATTCTGATCAATTCCAGTAACGTCGGCATGAGTAAGGTCGCGTTCGATATCGGCGGCGAAACGATTTTCCGCCTCGCGCAGAAAGTCGGCCTCGGCCAGGACACCGGCCTCGGTTTCCCGGGCGAGCGCGTCGGCAACCTGCCGAACTACCGTGAGTGGCGCAAGGCTGAAACCGCAACGCTGTCGTACGGTTATGGTATTTCCGTGACCGCGATCCAGCTGGTGCACGCGTTCTCGGCGCTGGCCAACAACGGTCGTCTGGCACCGCTGACCCTGATCAAAACCGACAAGATGCCGCAGACCACGCAAGTGCTGCCGGAAGCCGTCGCGAAAACCATGCAAGGCATGCTGCAGCAAGTGATCGAAGCGCCGCGCGGCGTATTCCGTGCGCAGGTGCCGGCGTATCACGTGGCGGGCAAGTCGGGTACTGCGCGTAAGACCTCGGTGGGCACGAAAGGCTACGCGGAAAACTCTTATCGCTCGCTGTTCGCCGGTTTCGGCCCGATGAGCGATCCGCGTTACGCGATTGTTGTGGTGATTGATGAGCCGTCCAAGGCCGGTTACTTCGGTGGTCTGGTTTCCGCGCCGGTGTTCAGCCGTGTGATGTCCGGCACCCTGCGCCTGATGAACGTGACGCCGGACAACCTGCCGACGACGCAACAAGCCAACGCCACCCCGGTCGTTCCGCTGAAAGCCAATGGAGGGCGCGGCTGATGTCATTAAGTCTGAACAAAATATTCCCCCACGCCGGCCACGATCTGTTGATCCGTGAATTGGCGCTGGACAGCCGCAACGTGCGCGCCGGCGATTTGTTCCTCGCGGTGCCAGGCAGCAAATTCGATGGCCGTGCGCACATCGCCGATGCCTTGCAGCGCGGCGCGGCAGCGGTGGCCTATGAAGTGGAAGGCGCCACTGTGCTGCCGATCACCGAAGTGCCACTGATTCCGGTCAAAGGTCTGGCGGCGCAGCTGTCGGACATCGCCGGACGTTTTTACGGCGAGCCGAGCCATCATCTGAACCTGATTGGCGTGACCGGCACCAACGGCAAGACCAGCGTGACCCAATTGGTCGCACAGGCGCTGGATCTGCTCGGCCAGCATTGCGGCATCGTCGGGACCCTGGGTTCCGGCTTCTATGGCGCACTGGAAAGCGGCCTGCACACCACGCCGAATCCGATCGCCGTGCAAGCGACCCTGGGCGACCTGAAAAAGGCCGGCGCCAAAGCCGTGGCCATGGAAGTCTCGTCCCACGGCCTGGATCAGGGCCGGGTCACGGCGCTGGCGTTCGACGTCGCGGTGATGACCAACCTGTCCCGCGATCATCTGGATTATCACGGCACCATGGAGGCGTACGCCGAGGCCAAGGCCAAGCTGTTCGCCTGGAATGATCTGAAGTGCCGCGTGGTCAACCTCGACGACGATTTCGGTCGGCAACTGGCCGCTGCAAAACGTGAGTCGCGCCTGATCACCTACAGCTTGCTCGACAGCAGCGCTTATCTGTTCTGCCGCGAAGCGCAGTTCGACGACCATGGCGTGCGCGCCACATTGGTGACGCCGCAGGGCGAGCATCATTTGCGCAGCACGCTGCTGGGGCGTTTCAACCTGAGCAACGTACTGGCTGCCGTCGGCGCCTTGCTCGGTCTGGACTACGCCCTCGACGAAATACTCAAGGTTTTGCCGAAACTCGAAGGCCCGGCCGGTCGCATGCAGCGTCTGGGCGGCGGCACACAGCCGCTGGTGGTGGTCGATTACGCCCACACCCCGGACGCGCTGGAAAAAGTCCTGACAGCATTGCGCCCGCACGTCAAAGGTCAGTTGCTGTGCCTGTTCGGCTGCGGCGGCGACCGTGATCGCGGCAAGCGTCCATTGATGGCCGAAGTGGTCGAGCGTCTGGCCGATCAGGTACTGGTTACCGACGACAACCCGCGCACTGAAGATCCTGCGGTGATTTTCGATGACATCCGCGCCGGGTTCACCGCTGTGGAAAAAGTCACGTTCGTGGCGGGCCGTGGTCAGGCGATTGCGCAATTGATTGCCGGCGCGTCGGCTGACGACGTGATCGTCCTGGCCGGTAAAGGTCACGAGGACTATCAGGAAATCAACGGCGAGCGCCACGCGTTCTCCGATCTGGTCGAAGCCGATCATGCCCTCACCGCATGGGAGGTGGCCCATGCTTAAAGCCCTGACATTAAGTGAACTGACCAACGTGCTCGATGCACGTCTGATCAGCGGCGATGCGCGTTTCGACGGCGTCAGCATCGACAGTCGCGCGATCAAGCCCGGCCAGCTGTTCATTGCCCTGACCGGTCCGCGTTTCGACGGTCATGACTACCTGAACGATGTTGCCGGCAAAGGCGCCGTCGCTGCCTTGGTCGAACGCGAAGTCGCTGACAGCACCTTGCCGCAATTGCTGGTCAAGGACACCCGTCAGGCCCTCGGTCAGTTGGGTGCATTGAACCGCGCCGCGTTCACTCAGCCGGTCGCCGCCATTACCGGCTCCAGCGGCAAGACCACGGTCAAGGAAATGCTCGCGAGCATCCTGCGCACTCGCGGCGCCGTGCTTGCCACTCGCGGTAATCTGAACAACGACCTGGGCGCACCGCTGACCTTGCTCGAACTGGCCCCGGAACATACCGCGGCCGTGATCGAGCTGGGGGCTTCGCGCCTGGGCGAAATCGCCTACACCGTGGGCTTGACCAAGCCGCACGTGGCGATTCTGAACAATGCCGGCACCGCTCACGTCGGTGAGTTCGGCGGCCCGGAAAAAATCGTCGAGGCCAAAGGCGAGATCATCGACGGCCTGGCGGCTGATGGCGTGGCGGTGCTCAACCTCGACGACAAGGCTTTCGGTATCTGGAAGCTCCGAGCCGGCGGACGCAAGGTGCTGACCTTCTCCCTGGGCAATCCTCAGGCAGACTTTTACGCCAGTGACCTGAGCACCGATGCCCGGGGTTGCCCGGCTTTCAACCTGCATACACCTGAAGGTGTCGAGCATGTTCAGTTGAACCTGCTCGGTACCCATAACGTCGCCAATGCCATGGCCGCCGCCGCTGCCGCCCACGCCTTGGGCGTGTCGCTGTTCGGCATCGCCACCGGGTTGGGTGCCGTGCAACCGGTCAAGGGCCGCACCGTCGCGCAACTGGCGAAAAACGGCATGCGCGTGATCGATGACACTTACAACGCAAACCCCACCTCCATGTGCGCCGCCGTTGATATACTCGCCGGCTTTTCCGGCCGCACCGTTCTGGTGCTCGGGGATATCGGCGAGTTGGGCGATTGGGCGGAGCAGGGGCACCGCGACGTGGGCGAGTACGCCCGGGGCAAGGTTTGCGCACTTTACGCAGTCGGACCGAATATGGTTCACGCCGTAAAGGCATTCGGTGAACAGGCGCATCACTTCGGCACGCAAGCCGAACTGATCCAGGCCCTCGACGCCGAGCAGGACACAAACACCACCATTTTGATCAAGGGTTCGCGCAGTGCAGCGATGGAAAACATCGTTGCGGCTCTGTGCGGGTCCAGTCTGGAGAAACATTAATGCTGCTGCTGCTAGCGGAGTATCTGCAACAGTTCTACAAAGGCTTCGCGGTCTTCCAGTACCTGACCCTGCGCGGGATCCTCGGTGTACTGACCGCGCTGGTTTTGTCGCTGTGCTATGGCCCGTGGATGATCCGCACCCTGCAGAACCGTCAGATCGGTCAATCCGTTCGTAACGACGGTCCGCAATCGCACCTGTCCAAATCCGGTACGCCGACCATGGGCGGTGCGCTGATTCTGTCTTCGATCGGTGTCAGCACCCTGTTGTGGGCTGACTTGAGCAACCGTTACGTGTGGGTCGTGTTGCTGGTGACCCTGCTATTCGGCGCCATCGGCTGGGTCGACGATTACCGCAAGGTCATCGAAAAGAACTCCCGTGGCTTGCCGAGCCGCTGGAAGTACTTCTGGCAGTCGGTGTTCGGCCTCGGTGCGGCGATCTTCCTTTATATGACCGCTGCCACCCCGGTGGAAACCACCCTGATCCTGCCGATGCTCAAGGATTACAGCATTCCGCTGGGCGCCGGTTTCATTGTGCTGACCTACTTCGTGATCGTCGGTTCGAGCAACGCGGTCAACCTGACCGACGGCCTCGACGGTCTGGCGATCATGCCGACGGTGATGGTCGGCGGTGGCCTGGGCATTTTCTGCTACCTGTCGGGTAACGTGAAATTCGCCGAATACCTGCTGATTCCTTACGTTCCGGGCGCGGGCGAGCTGATCGTGTTCTGCGGCGCGCTGATCGGTGCCGGCCTGGGGTTCCTCTGGTTCAACACCTATCCGGCACAAGTGTTCATGGGCGACGTCGGTGCACTGGCGCTCGGCGCGGCACTGGGCACCATTGCGGTGATCGTCCGGCAGGAAATCGTCCTGTTCATCATGGGCGGCGTGTTCGTGATGGAAACCTTGTCAGTGGTCATTCAGGTTGCCTCCTTTAAGCTGACCGGTCGCCGTGTGTTCCGCATGGCGCCGATTCACCACCACTTTGAACTCAAGGGCTGGCCCGAGCCGCGCGTGATCGTCCGTTTCTGGATCATCACCGTGATTCTCGTGCTGATCGGCCTTGCCACCCTGAAGCTGAGGTAGAACGAGTGTCTCTGATCGCTTCTGACCACTTCCGCATTGTTGTCGGCCTCGGCAAGAGCGGCATGTCCCTGGTTCGCTTCCTGGCGAACCGGGGCGTGGCGTTTGCTGTGGCCGATACGCGGGAGAATCCACCGGAACTGGCCACGCTCAAGCGTGACTATCCGCACGTGGAAGTGCGTTGTGGCGAGCTGGACGTGGAATTCCTGTGCCGTGCCGACGAACTCTACGTGAGCCCCGGCCTGGCGCTGGCGACCCCGGCCCTGCAAGCCGCTGCAGCGCGAGGCGTGAAACTGTCCGGCGACATCGAGCTGTTCGCGCGTAACGCGCAGGCGCCGATCGTGGCCATCAGCGGTTCCAACGCGAAAAGCACCGTCACCACCCTGGTCGGCGAGATGGCGGCAGCGGCGGGCAAGCGCGTTGCGGTCGGCGGCAACCTCGGCACTCCGGCGCTGGATCTGCTCAGCGACGACGTCGAGCTGTACGTGATGGAACTGTCGAGTTTTCAGCTGGAAACCACCGACCAGCTCAACGCCGAAGTGGCCACCGTGCTGAACATCAGCGAAGACCACATGGACCGCTACAGCGGCCTGCCGGCGTATCACCTGGCCAAACACCGGATCTTCCGTGGCGCGAAGCAGTTCGTGGTCAACCGTCAGGATGCGCTGAGCCGTCCGCTGATGGGCGAGGGCCAGCCTTGCTGGACCTTCGGCCTGACCAAACCGGACTTCAAGGCTTTCGGTATCCGTGAAGAGAACGGCGAGAAGTATCTGGCCTTCGAATTCCAGAACCTGATGCCGGTGCGCGAGCTGAAGATTCGTGGCGCGCACAACCAGTCCAACGCCCTCGCGGCATTGGCGCTCGGCCATGCGGTGGGCCTGCCGTTCGATGCGATGCTCTCGGCCTTGCGCACTTTCGCTGGCCTCGAACATCGCTGCCAATGGGTGCGTGATCTCGATGGCGTGGCGTACTACAACGATTCCAAAGCGACCAACGTTGGTGCTGCTCTGGCCGCCATCGAAGGCCTCGGTGCGGACATCGCCGGCAAGGTCATTCTGATTGCCGGTGGCGATGGCAAGGGTGCCGAATTCAACGATCTGCGCGATCCGGTAGCGGCCAACTGCCGCGCCGTGATCCTGATGGGCCGCGACTCTGACAAGATCGGCGAAGCCATTGGCGACGCCGTGCCGCTGATTCACGCCGGTTCGCTGGTCGAAGCCGTCGAGCAATGCCGTGCGGTCGCCCAACCGGGTGACGTGGTGCTGCTGTCGCCAGCCTGCGCCAGTTTCGACATGTTCAAGAATTACGAAGACCGTGGTCACCAGTTCGTCCGCGCCGTGGAGGATCTGGTATGAGTCTGCGCAATATCATCAAGCCGTACCCGTCGCCGATTATCACCGGGCGTGGCATCGACCTCGACTTCCCGATGCTCGCCGGTTGCCTGGCGCTGCTGGGCCTGGGCCTGATCATGATTGCCTCGGCGTCCACCGAAGTGGCGGCGGCGCAGTCGGGCAGCGCGCTGTACTACATGATTCGCCACCTGATTTACGTGGCGCTGGGCCTGGGTGCCTGCATCGTGACCATGATGATTCCGATCGCCACCTGGCAGCGTCTGGGCTGGATGATGCTGATCGGCGCATTCGGTCTGCTGGTGATGGTGATCGTCCCGGGGATCGGCCGTGAAGTGAACGGGTCGATGCGCTGGATCGGTTTCAGCTTCTTCAACGTTCAGCCCTCCGAGATCGCCAAGGTGTTTGTGGTGATCTACCTCGCCGGTTATCTGGTACGTCGTCAGAAAGAAGTGCGCGAAAGCTGGATGGGCTTCTTCAAGCCATTCATCGTGCTGCTGCCAATGGCCGGCCTGTTGCTGATGGAACCGGACTTCGGTGCCACCGTCGTGATGATGGGGGCGGCAGCAGCCATGCTGTTCCTCGGCGGGGTCGGGTTGTTCCGCTTCTCGCTGATGGTGGTGTTGGCGGTCGGCGCCGTGGTCCTGCTGATTCAAATGCAGCCGTACCGGATGGCGCGTCTGACCAACTTCGCCGACCCGTGGGCCGACCAGTTCGGCGCCGGCTATCAGTTGTCGCAGGCGTTGATCGCTTTCGGTCGCGGTGAGTGGCTGGGCGTCGGCCTGGGCAACAGCGTGCAGAAACAGTTCTACCTGCCTGAAGCACACACCGACTTCGTGTTCTCGGTACTGGCCGAAGAGCTGGGCGCGGTCGGTTCGCTGTGCACCGTGGCGCTGTTCGTGTTCGTGTGTATTCGCGGCATGTACATCGGCCTGTGGGCCGAGAAAGCCAAACAGTTCTTCGCCGCTTATGTGGCTTACGGTCTGTCGTTCCTGTGGATTGGTCAGTTCCTGATCAACATCGGGGTGAACGTCGGCCTGCTGCCGACCAAAGGCCTGACCTTGCCGTTCCTCAGTTATGGCGGCAGTTCCCTGGTGATCTGCTGCGCCTGCCTCGGCTTGTTGCTGAGGATCGAGTGGGAGAGTCGAACCCACCTGGGCAGTGAAGAGATGGAATTCCATGAGAGCGACTTCGCCGAGGAGCCGAACCATGGGCGCTAACGTATTGATCATGGCCGGCGGCACCGGCGGCCACGTGTTCCCGGCGCTGGCCTGTGCCCGCGAGTTTCAGGCGCGCGGCTACACCGTGCACTGGCTCGGCACACCACGCGGGATCGAAAACGATCTGGTCCCGGCGGCCGGCCTGGAACTGCACCGCATCCATGCCACCGGTTTGCGTGGCAAAGGCAAGCTGTCGCTGCTCAAGGCGCCGTTCATGCTGCTCAAATCGGTGTGGCAGGCGCGGGCAATCATTCGTCGGCTGAAGCCGGTGTGTGTCGTCGGCTTCGGTGGTTATGTGACCGGTCCAGGCGGTCTTGCCGCGAAACTGGCCGGTGTGCCGGTGATCGTTCACGAGCAGAACGCCGTGGCCGGCACCGCCAATCGGTTGCTGGTGCCGTTCGCCGCCCGGGTGTGTGAAGCGTTCCCCGACACCTTTACTCTGTCGGACACCCGCCGTACCACCGGAAACCCGGTGCGCAGCGAGCTGTTCCTCGAAACATCGCGACCTGCCCTGGCCGGCCGCAAAGCGCGTTTGCTGATCCTTGGCGGTAGCCTGGGCGCAGAACCGTTGAACAAGTTGCTGCCTGAAGCCCTGGCCCAAGTCGCTGCCGATTTGCGCCCGGAAGTGTTTCATCAGGCCGGCAAAAACCACGATGAAGTGACTGCAGAGCGCTACCGCGCCGCCGGCGTGGACGCGCAGGTGCAGCCGTTCATCAAAGACATGGCCCAGGCCTATGGCTGGGCTGACCTGGTGGTGTGCCGCGCAGGCGCGTTGACCATCAGTGAGCTGGCTGCCGCCGGTCTGCCGTCGATGCTGGTGCCCTTGCCCCACGCAATCGACGATCACCAGACCCGCAACGCCGATTATTTGGCCCGCGAAGGCGCTGCCTTCCTGATGCCGCAAAGAACGACTGGTGCTGCGGACCTTGCCGCGCGCCTGACAGAGGTCTTGATGCAACCGCAACGACTTGAAGAAATGGCCCGAGCGGCCCGCCGTCTGGCGAAACCCGATGCCACCCGTAGCGTGGTCGACACCTGTCTGGAGGTGGCTCATGGTTGAGAATCAGAAAGCCATGCCACAACCGGAAATGCGCCGCATCCGACGCATCCACTTCGTCGGTATCGGCGGCGTGGGCATGTGCGGCATCGCCGAAGTGTTGCTGAACCTGGGCTATGAAGTGTCCGGTTCCGACCTGAAAGCCTCGCCGGTGACCGAACGCCTGGAATCGTTCGGTGCGCACATCTTTATCGGCCACCGTGCCGAGAACGCCGCGACTGCCGATGTGCTGGTGGTCTCGAGCGCTGTGAACACCTCCAACCCGGAAGTGGCGACCGCCCTCGAGCGTCGCATTCCGGTGGTGCCGCGTGCCGAAATGCTCGCCGAACTGATGCGCTATCGCCACGGCATCGCCGTCGCCGGTACGCACGGCAAAACCACCACCACCAGCCTGATCGCTTCGGTGTTCGCCGCCGGTGGCCTGGATCCGACGTTCGTCATCGGTGGTCGTCTGAACGCGGCGGGCACCAATGCCCAACTGGGCACCAGCCGTTACCTGATCGCCGAAGCCGATGAAAGCGATGCGAGCTTCCTGCACCTGCAACCGCTGGTGGCAGTGGTGACCAACATCGACGCCGACCACATGGCGACCTATGACGGTGACTTCAACAAACTGAAGAAAACCTTCGTCGAATTCCTGCACAACCTGCCGTTCTACGGTCTGGCGGTGATGTGCCTGGACGATCCGGTGGTGCGGGAAATCCTGCCGCAGGTCAAACGTCCGACCGTGACCTACGGCTTCAGCGAAGACGCCGACGTACGTGCGATCAATGTGCGCCAGCAAGGCATGCAGACGTTCTTCACCGTGCTGCGTCCGGATCGTGAGCCACTGGAAGTCTCGGTGAACATGCCGGGCAACCACAACGTACTCAACTCGCTGGCGACCATCTGCATCGCCACCGACGAAGGCGTCAGCGATGAAGCCATCGTCCAGGGCCTGTCCGGGTTCCAGGGCGTGGGCCGACGTTTCCAGGTCTACGGCGAACTGCCAGTGGACGGCGGCAACGTGATGCTGGTCGACGACTACGGTCACCACCCGACCGAAGTCGCCGCGGTGATCAAGGCCGTGCGCGGTGGCTGGCCGGAGCGCCGTCTGGTGATGGTCTACCAGCCACACCGCTACAGCCGCACCCGCGACCTGTACGACGATTTCGTCAATGTCCTGGCCGACGCCAACGTGCTGCTGCTGATGGAAGTCTATCCGGCCGGCGAAGAGCCGATTCCGGGTGCCGACAGCCGCAAGCTGTGCAACAGCATCCGCCAGCGCGGTCAGCTCGACCCGATCTACATCGAGCGTGGCGTCGATCTGGCGCCGCTGGTCAAGCCGCTGCTGCGTGCCGGTGACATTCTGCTGTGCCAGGGCGCAGGTGATATCGGCGGACTCGCGCCGAAGCTGTTGAAAAGTGAATTGTTCGCCGGCGCCGTGGCCGCGTCGGTCGAGGGGAAGTTGAAATGACTGCTGCCTACGCCAACCTGTTCTCCACTATCGCGCCGAAAGACTTCGGCCGTGTCGCCGTGCTGTTCGGTGGCCTGAGTGCCGAGCGTGAGGTTTCGCTGAAGTCCGGTAATGCTGTGCTCGAAGCGCTGCAGAGCGCCGGTGTGGACGCGTTCGGCATCGACGTTGGTGCCGACATTCTGCAACGTCTGCTCAGCGAAAAGATCGACCGCGCCTTCATCATTCTTCACGGCCGTGGCGGTGAAGATGGCTCGATGCAGGGCCTGCTCGAAGTGGCGGGCATTCCGTACACCGGCAGCGGCATTCTGGCCTCGGCCCTGGCGATGGACAAACTGCGCACCAAGCAGGTCTGGCATAGCCTCGGGATTCCGACGCCGCGTCACGCCGTGCTGTGCAGCGAAGCCGATTGTATTTCGGCGGCGACGGAACTGGGCTTCCCTTTGATCGTCAAACCGGCGCATGAAGGTTCAAGTATCGGGATGGCCAAAGTGAGTTCTGCGTCCGAGTTGATCGACGCATGGAAAGCGGCCAGTACCTACGATTCGCAAGTCTTGGTCGAACAATGGATTCAAGGTCCGGAGTTCACCATCGCCACCCTGCGTGACCAGGTGTTGCCTCCTATTGCCCTGGGTACACCGCACACGTTCTACGACTACGACGCCAAGTACATCGCCAACGATACCCAGTACCGCATTCCGTGCGGGCTGGATGCCGCCAAGGAAAAGGAACTCATGGATCTCACGGCCAAGGCCTGTGAGGCGCTGGGTATTGCCGGTTGGGGCAGGGCGGACGTGATGCAGGACGCCGACGGGCAGTTCTGGTTTCTCGAAGTGAACACCGCTCCGGGCATGACCGACCACAGTCTGGTGCCGATGGCTGCCCGTGCGGCCGGTCTGGATTTCCAGCAACTGGTTCTGGCCATTCTGGCCGCCAGTGTTGAAGACGCTAGAGGTTAAGACGATGCAAGGCGCTCAGCTCAGACATCAGTCACCCGCACCCGGCCGTAAGCCGGTGCCGCGGGGTGCCAGCCGAATGGTGGCCAAAGAGCCGATGTCTGCGCGCCTGCCGAAAGCCAACTTCGGTTTTCTGAAAAGCCTGTTCTGGCCAGTGCTGCTGGTGGTCCTGGGGTTTGGCACTTACGAAGGCGCGCAGCGGTTACTGCCGTACGCCGACCGGCCAATCACCAAGATCGCCGTGCAGGGCGACCTGAGCTACATCAGCCAGCAAGCGGTGCAGCAGCGAATCGCCCCGTACGTGGCGTCGAGCTTCTTCACCATCGACCTGGCCGGTATGCGCACCGAGCTTGAGCAGATGCCGTGGATTGCCCACGCCGAAGTGCGCCGGGTATGGCCCGACCAGGTGGTGATCCGCCTCGAAGAGCAACTGCCCGTGGCCCGTTGGGGCGACGAGTCGCTGCTCAACAACCAGGGCCAGGCGTTTACGCCCAAGGAACTGGCGAACTACGAACACCTGCCGCAGCTGTTCGGCCCACAACGGGCCCAGCAGCAAGTGATGCAGCAGTATCAGGTGCTGAGCCAGATGCTGCGGCCGTTGGGCTTCTCGATTGCACGCCTGGAACTGCGTGAACGCGGGAGTTGGTTCCTGACCACCGGTGCCGGCAGTTCCGGCCCCGGCATCGAGTTGCTGCTGGGACGCGGCAACCTGGTGGAAAAGATGCGCCGCTTCATTGCCATCTATGACAAGACGCTTAAAGACCAGATTACGAACATTGCGCGCATCGATCTGCGCTACGCCAACGGCCTCGCCGTTGGCTGGCGGGAACCTGTAGCGCCGACGACAGCCCAACCCGCTGTCGCAAAGAATTAAGAAGAGGCAGGACCCATGGCAAACGTGCAAAGCGGCAAAATGATCGTCGGTCTGGATATCGGCACCTCCAAAGTGGTGGCGCTGGTAGGCGAGGTCGCGGACGACGGCACGCTGGAAATCGTCGGTATCGGTACTCACCCGTCCCGCGGCCTGAAGAAGGGCGTGGTGGTGAATATCGAGTCCACCGTGCAATCGATCCAGCGCGCGATCGAAGAAGCCCAACTGATGGCGGGCTGCCGCATTCACTCGGCGTTCGTCGGCGTGGCGGGCAATCACATCCGCAGCCTGAACTCCCACGGCATCGTCGCGATTCGTGATCGCGAAGTGAGCTCCGCTGACCTCGAGCGTGTACTCGACGCCGCCCAGGCCGTGGCGATCCCGGCTGACCAGCGCGTGCTGCACACCCTGCCGCAGGATTACGTGATCGACAACCAGGAAGGCGTCCGCGAGCCTCTGGGCATGTCCGGCGTCCGTCTGGAAGCCAAGGTTCACGTGGTCACCTGCGCCGTCAACGCCGCACAGAACATTGAAAAATGCGTGCGTCGCTGCGGTCTGGAAATCGACGACATCATTCTCGAGCAGCTGGCCTCGGCCTACTCGGTGCTGACTGACGACGAAAAAGAGCTGGGCGTGTGCCTGGTCGACATCGGCGGCGGCACCACCGACATCGCGATCTTCACCGAAGGCGCGATCCGCCACACCGCAGTGATCCCGATTGCCGGTGATCAAGTGACCAACGACATCGCCATGGCGTTGCGCACCCCGACCCAGTACGCCGAAGAAATCAAGATCCGCTACGCCTGCGCCCTGGCCAAACTGGCCGGTGCCGGTGAAACCATCAAGGTGCCGAGCGTCGGCGACCGTCCACCGCGTGAACTGTCGCGTCAGGCTCTGGCCGAAGTGGTCGAGCCGCGTTATGACGAACTGTTCACCCTGATCCAGGCCGAGCTGCGTCGCAGCGGCTACGAAGACCTGATCCCGGCGGGCATCGTCCTGACCGGCGGCACGTCGAAGATGGAAGGCGCCACCGAACTGGCCGAAGAAATCTTCCACATGCCGGTCCGCCTCGGCGTGCCGCATGGCGTCAAGGGCCTGGATGACGTGGTGCGCAACCCGATTTATTCCACTGGCGTTGGTTTGTTGATGTACGGCCTGCAGAAGCAGTCCGACGGAGTTTCGTTCTCCGGCATCGGCAGCCGCGACAGCTACAGCAACGAAGAGCCACAGGCGCCGTTGCTGGACCGATTGAAGAAGTGGGTTCAAGGCAACTTTTAAAAGCAGCTCGGAGCGTCAAGCTTCAAGCGGCACGCAATAGCAGTAGATGCACCGCAACAAACAGCAGTAGGCGAAAAAACTAGAGAATGTAAGGAGAGGGAAAATGTTCGAACTCGTAGACAACATCCCCGCAAGCCCGGTAATCAAAGTTATCGGTGTTGGCGGTGGCGGCGGCAACGCTGTCAACCACATGGTCAAGAGCAACATCGAAGGCGTTGAGTTCATCTGCGCCAACACCGATGCTCAAGCGCTGAAAAACATCGGCGCGCGGACCATCCTGCAACTGGGCACCGGCGTGACCAAAGGTCTGGGCGCTGGCGCCAACCCTGAAGTAGGTCGTCAGGCCGCTCTGGAAGACCGTGAGCGCATTGCCGAAGTCCTGCAGGGCACCAACATGGTGTTCATCACCACCGGCATGGGCGGTGGTACCGGTACCGGTGCTGCGCCGATCATCGCCGAAGTGGCCAAGGAAATGGGCATTCTGACCGTTGCTGTCGTAACGCGTCCGTTCCCGTTCGAAGGCCGCAAGCGTATGCAGATCGCCGATGAAGGCATCCGCATGCTCTCCGAAAGCGTCGACTCGTTGATCACCATTCCCAACGAGAAGCTGCTGACCATCCTCGGTAAAGACGCAAGCCTGCTGTCGGCTTTCGCCAAGGCAGACGATGTACTGGCCGGTGCCGTTCGCGGTATCTCCGACATCATCAAGCGTCCGGGCATGATCAACGTCGACTTCGCCGACGTGCGTACCGTGATGAGCGAAATGGGCATGGCGATGATGGGCACTGGCTGCGCCAGCGGTCCGAACCGTGCACGTGAAGCCACTGAAGCGGCGATCCGCAACCCGCTGCTGGAAGACGTGAACCTGCAAGGCGCGCGCGGCATCCTGGTGAACATCACCGCCGGTCCTGACCTGTCCCTGGGTGAGTACTCCGACGTGGGTAGCATCATCGAAGCCTTCGCTTCTGAGCACGCGATGGTCAAGGTCGGTACCGTGATCGATCCGGACATGCGCGACGAACTGCACGTTACCGTGGTTGCCACCGGTCTGGGCGCGAAAATCGAGAAGCCTGTGAAGGTCATCGACAACACCGTTCACACTTCGATGGCGGCTGCTCAGGTGCAACAACCGGCTCCGACCCGTCAGGAAGCACCTGCGGTGAACTACCGTGATCTGGACCGTCCGACCGTCATGCGCAACCAGGCTCAGGCCGGTGCTGCGGCTGCCGCGAAGATGAATCCGCAAGATGACCTGGACTACCTGGACATCCCGGCTTTCCTGCGTCGTCAGGCTGATTGATGGAATGTATCAGGGCTATGAAGGTGATTGGTGTTCAGCAAAGGCTCGGTCTGCTATCATCGCCAGCCTTTGTTGATACCAGTTCGCAATTTGCGCTGAAGCGGCCCAAGCCATGATTAAACAACGCACACTGAAAAATATTATCCGTGCCACAGGTGTAGGCCTGCACTCCGGTGAGAAGGTCTATCTGACCCTCAAGCCTGCGCCTGTCGACACTGGCATTGTGTTTTGTCGCGCTGACCTCGACCCTGTGGTGCAGATACCTGCCCGCGCGGAAAACGTCGGTGAAACCACTATGTCGACGACGCTGATTAACGGCGACGTCAAAGTGGACACGGTAGAGCACTTGCTCTCGGCCATGGCTGGCCTGGGCATCGATAACGCCTACGTCGAGCTCTCCGCGTCCGAAGTCCCGATCATGGATGGCAGCGCTGGACCTTTCGTATTCCTGATTCAATCGGCTGGCCTGGAAGAACAGGACGCCGCCAAGAAATTCATCCGCATCCTGCGTGAAGTGACAGTGGAAGACGGCGACAAGCGCGCCACTTTCGTCCCTTTCGAAGGGTTCAAGGTGAGCTTCGAGATCGATTTCGATCACCCGGTATTCCGGGACCGCACCCAAAGTGCAAGCGTGGATTTTTCCAGCACTTCGTTCGTAAAAGAAGTCAGCCGCGCCCGTACCTTTGGTTTCATGAGTGATATCGAGTACCTGCGCAAGCACAACCTCGCACTCGGCGGCAGCGTTGAAAACGCGATCGTGGTCGATGCCGATGGCGTACTGAACGAAGACGGTCTTCGCTATGAAGACGAATTCGTGAAGCACAAGATCCTCGATGCCATTGGCGATCTGTACCTGCTGGGTAACAGCCTGATTGGTGAGTTCAAAGGCTTCAAGTCCGGTCATGCACTGAACAACCAGTTGCTGCGCAAGTTGATTGAGCAGACAGATGCTTGGGAAGTGGTGACGTTCGAAGACGCCAGTACCGCACCGATCTCTTACATGCGCCCGGTTGCGGCAGTGTAAGTAAAAAACCTCTCTAGTTTTTTGAAGGCCATCCTCGGATGGCCTTTTTTTATGCCTGTGGTTTCTCTAGTGCCTGATCTGGCCTCTTCGCGAGCAAGCTCGCTCCCACAGGGGAATGCACTTCAAATGTGGGAGCGAGCTTGCTCGCGAAGGCGCCGGTGCAATCGCCACAGACCTTTCAGGTAGCCACCACCACCCGATTGCGCCCACCTTCCTTGGCCTGATACAGCGCCTTGTCCGCCGCAAACAACAGCTGCTCCAGCGTCATTTCCTTCGCCGCCGTCCACGTCGCGATGCCAATGCTCACGGTCATCGGCCACTCCGCGCCGTCGACCAATGGCAACTGCTCTACCGCCTGACGAATATGCTCGGCAATCTGCTGTGCGCCATGGCCATCGGTCTCGGCCAGAATCACTGAAAACTCCTCGCCGCCATAGCGCGCCACCAGATCCGCCGGTCGCCGCACATTTTCGGTGATGACCTTGGCCAGCGTCTTCAGTGCCCGGTCGCCGGCCTGATGGCCATGCCGGTCATTGAACGCCTTGAAGTGATCGGCATCGATCATCATCACCGACAACGGCTGGCCTGAACGCTGGGCGCGGAACCACTCGTGGCGCAACGACTGATCGAGCATGCGCCGGTTGGCCACGCCGGTCAGTGCATCGGTGGCGGCCAGTTGCGCCAGCTCGCGCTCGGCGCGCTGGCGCAAACGCAGCTCCCGGGCGAGCAGCCAGGTCAGCCAGAGTAATCCGGCGCAGAGCACGCCGGTGGCACCACTGATCAGTATCGCGGTACGGCGCCAGGTGCCGAACACTTCATCGCTGGACAGCGCGACCATCACCGTCAGGGGCAGATTGCCGACCCGCGAATAGGTGTAGAGGCGTTGCTGATGGTCCATGCTCGAGGTGCTGGTGAAACTGCCACTGCCGTCCTTGTCGCCCAGTATCCGCACCACGTTTGGTCGGTTGCCGAAACTCTTGCCGATGGAGTCGCTTTGCAGATACGGCTTCTGCGCCAACAGGACGCCGTCGCTGTTGATGATGTTCAGCGTGCTGTCTTTGCCGATGTCGAGGCTGTTGAACAACTGATCGAAGTAGTCGAGCTTCATCGACGCCACCGCCACGCCGACGAACTCGCCGGTGTCCGAGGAGATCCGCCGACTGAAGCTGATGCGCCACTGGTTGGCCTCGTCGCAATCGCAGCGGGTTTTGAATGGACGACTGATGAACATACCGGTGTCGCGGTTTAAGGCATGGGCGAGGAAGTACTCGCGGTCGGCAAAGTTGCCCGGCTTGGGCACTATCCGTGAAGAGTCGGCGACCACATCGCCGTGCTTGTTGAGCAACAGGATGTCGCCCTTGAAGCGGGCCGCCGTGGAGCGGTCGAACAGCGCCAGATGGCGAATCTGCGGGGTGACGTCGTGCAAGTCATCGCGTTGGGCGGCGGCGATCAGGCCTTGCAGGGTCAGGTCGTAGAGTTCGACCGTGCGCAGCACGTCGGCGTCGATCAACTGCGCGATGGTGGTTGCGCTACGGGTGGCCGTTTCCTGAGCGCTGGCGTGCTCGCGAATCAGTAGAAAAGTGACGATGCACAGAATCGCGATCACCGTCAGCGAACTGCCGCAGATCAGCAGCAATTCGGGGCGTCCGGTCTTGCCCGCAGGTGAGGTACGGTTCGCGATCATGGTGGGGGCTGTCGGTTGAGGAGATCTTGTTAGCGTAGTTGCACAAACACTGAATCGACTGTGGCGAGGGCGCTTGCTCGCGCTGGGTCGCTTAGTGACCCCTCTTTTTTGCGGAGGGGCCTGCTGCGCAGTCCAGCGGGAGCAAGCGGCCTCGCCACAGGATCTGTGCGAGTCGCGCCTGACTTTGGGGGTGATCTTAGAAGACGTTGATCGGGTAGTCGATGATGACACGGTATTCATCTGTGTCAGTGTCGATCGCGCCGTAGCCGTTGCCGCCACGGTTGGTCGCCCATTGCAGGCGTATCGCGAGGTCTTTGGCCTGGCCGCTCTGCACCAAGTATTTCAGGTCGATGTCGCGCTCCCAGTGCCTGGCGTTGCGACCGTCGGCGCTGTACCACGAGGCGTAACCTTTGCTGGCCGGGTCGACCTTGGTCAGGTCCACGGTACCGCGCGAGTAGGACACCGCCGAGGTCAGGCCCGGCATGCCGAGACCAGCGAAGTCATACGCGTACTTGAGCTTCCACGAGCGCTCGTTCGGACCATTGAAGTCCGAGTACTGCTGGGAGTTGTCGAGGTAAACGCTGTCACCCTGGCTGATGTAGTCGAACGGCGTGTTGCCGTTGACCCGTTGGTACGCGGCCGTGACGCTGTGGCTGCCGATACCGATGGTGAAATGCAGGCTGTAGGTGTTGTTGTCGATGTCACCCAGCAATGCGTCGCCGGTGTCCTGCGTGTGATAGAAGTGCAGGCCCGGGTTGAGGCTGACCAGATCGTTAAGCGTCCAGGTGTAGTCGAGGTCGTAGTAGTACTGGTTCCAGATGTCCTTCAGCTCGGCGGCGTACAGGTTGCTGGTCAGGCCTTCGACGCCGCTCCAGGAAACCCCGGCCCAGTTCAGATGGCGGCTTTCGTCACCGTCGGCGAGTTGGCCGTACGAGGTGCCGATGCGCTGGCGACCGCTCTGGTTGTAAGGCTTGGTGAAACTGGCCTGGCCACCCTCGAACATCCAGCCGTCGAAGCTGTGGTTGGTCAGGCTGACGCCACGGAAGGTCTGCGGCAGCATGCGGCTGTCACCACCGGCGATCACCGGGTTGGTGAGGAACAGGTCGCCGGCCTTTAACTCGGTATCGAACGCACGCATTTTCAGGGTGCCGCCGGCAGTCGAGAATGCGCCCGGTGCCTTGCCGTTGCCATCGCTCACCGGGAGGATGCTCGAACCATCCGTGCCGCCACCGCCATCGAGCTTCAGCCCGAGCATGGCGTGCGCGTCGATGCCGAAGCCGACGGTGCCTTCGGTGTAACCCGACTGGAAGATCCCGAGAAACCCCTGGCCCCACTCGATGTTGTCGTCCGTCTGCTGCAGACGGTTGCGATTCATGTAGTAGTTACGGGCGTTGAGGTTGAGGCTCGCGCCTTCAACGAAACCTGCTTTGGCCGCTTCGTCGGCCTGGGCGGCGGGAGCAATCGTTGCGGCGATTGCAATGAATAACGGGGTATAGCGGACTGGGTAACGCACTTGCGGTAAAGCTCCTTGGGTCAACTGACCCCTCAATGTCTTGAGGGGCTGGATGTTTCTTGTTGTTACAGACGAACCGGATGGCTTTCAGACCACAACGAAAAAAGGCCGCTGAACATCAGCGGCCTGGAATGACGACGGTTGAACGGGAAGAGCCAAACAACCGCGTCGAGGGAAACGTTGGAACGGCGCGCGACTCAGCTGTCCTTCTCGGACGCTTTAGCCTGGGAAGCGGCGGCCTGCGGGGCTTGTGTGGCGTCTTGCGATTTGGCCATCACTTCTGCCTGAGACTGTTCGAATGCGTGAGCGCGAGCGGCATTCTGCGCTACGAACGACTGCGATTCTTCAGCCATCGCCATCGGCGACAGGATCAACGAGGACAAAACGAAAGCGCTGGCAATACCCATACTGTTGGACATCTTGAAAACCTTCTTGCTTGGCAAGTGCTGTTTGGTGCGGGCAAAGATAAGGTTGCCGGGCGTTGGGAAACAGCGTGATTTTCATAAATGACTGTTACAGCAGAAGCAAAAGTCACCCCCTCACCCCAGCCCTCTCCCCCAAGGGGGAGAGGGGGAAAGGGAGCAGATCTCCATGCTTTTCAAAGCCGGAGTTCGACTGGCTATTTCAGGTCGGCGTACTTCGGAACAACAACGCGGTCAGTCCCAGTGGGCTAGGGGGAAAGGGAGCAGATCTCCATGCTTTCAAAGCCTGAGTGCGACTGGTTATTTCAGGTCGGCGTATTTCGGAAGAACAACGCGGTCAGTCCCAAAGGGGCGAGGGGGAAAGGGAGCAGATCTCCATGCTTTTCAAAGCCTGAGTGCGACTGGTTATTTCAGGTCGGCGTACTTTGGAAGAACAGCGCGGTCAGTCCCAAGGGGGAAGGGAGCAGGTCTCCATGCTTTTCAAACCCTGAGTTCGGCTGGCTATTTCAGGTCGATGTATTTCGGAACAACAACGCGGTCAGTCCCCTCTCCCTCTGGGAGAGGGTTAGGGTGAGGGGCTTTTCAGACCGGCAGATAAATCCCGAAGGTATTCATCCCTCGATCACTGCGCACAAACACATCCCCGCCATGCATCAGCGCAATCGCCTTGACGATCGCCAGCCCCAAACCATGGTTGTTGCCGCTGTTGCTGCGCGACGCATCCACTCGGTAGAAGCGCTCGAACAGGCGCGGCAAATGCTCGCTGGCAATCGGCGATCCGGGGTTGGCCACGCCGATGCTCACCTGGTGCTCTTCCACCTCGATGTGCACTTCGATCACCTGGCCCGGCCCGGTGTGCTGCACCGCGTTGCTCAACAGATTGATCAACGCCCGACGCAAATGCGCGATCTCGATCCGCACCTGCGCATCGCCACTCACGTGCACCTGTACTTGCGCGTCTTCGAGGATGAAATCCAGGTACTCCAGCGTGGTCGCCACTTCATCGGCCAGCGAAGCTTCGGTGAGCCTGGTCGCCTTGCTGCCCTGATCGGCGCTGGCCAGAAACAGCATGTCGTTGATGATCGAGCGCAGCCGTTCCAGCTCTTCAAGATTGGATTGCAGCACCTCGAAATAATGCTCGGCAGAGCGCCCGCGGGTCAGTGCGACCTGGGTCTGGCCGATCAGATTGGTCAGCGGCGAGCGCAGTTCATGAGCCACGTCGGCGTTGAACGATTCCAGCCGCGAATAAGCTTGTTCGACCCGTTCCAGCGTCGAGTTGAACGAGTCGACAAACTGCTCAAGCTCCGGCGGCAACGGCGACATCCGCAAGCGCCCGGCCCGCAGTGGCGGCGCCAGTCGTTGCGCCTCCTGAGACAGTTTGATCAGCGGTTTGAGGCCGATGTGCGCCACCCAGTAACCCAGCGCGGAAGCCATCAACACCCCGGCAATCGCCAGGCCGATCAGGGCGATCAGCAGGTTGTGCTGGGTCTCGTGGAAGGTCTCGGTGTCGATGCCGATCATGAAGCGCAGCGGCGGACGCTGATCCTTGGCCGGCAGTTCGGTAAGTAGCACTTTCAGCGGATAGGGATGATCGGGCAACTGCAGGTCATGCATGCCCGTCGGGCCTTTGGCGAAGGCGCGGATCAGCGCATCCGGCTGACCATATTCGTAGCCCGGATCACCACTCACCACCCAGAACCGAATGCGTTTGTCCTCTTCGCCCAGCAGCTTCAGCTTGGCGTTGATCTTCACCCAGTGTTCCGGCGTGCCGTAGCGATTGAGCGCCGACTCGAGCACGCTGTAACGTGCGTCCAGTTCGGCTTCCGGCAGCAGGCCGAGGCCTTTGTCGACCTGCTGATACAACGCGCCGCCGATCAACAGAAACACCAGCAGCGCCACCAGCGTAAACATGCCGCTTAAACGCAGGGCAATCGAGTTACTGGACACCGCGGCTCTCCAGCACATAACCCATGCCGCGAATGGTGTGCAGCAGTTTCTCGTCGAACGGCCCGTCGAGCTTGGCGCGCAGGCGTTTGATCGCGACTTCGACGACGTTGGCATCGCTGTCGAAATTGATGTCCCAGACCATCTCGGCAATTGCGGTTTTCGAGAGGATTTCACCCTGGCGGCGGGCGAGGACGCTCAACAGCGAGAACTCTTTGGCGGTCAGATCCAGTCGGGTACCGGCCCGAGTGGCCTTGCGGCTGATCAAATCTATCCACAGGTCGGCGATGCTCACCTGCACCGGTTCATGGCCGCCGCTGCGCCGGGTCAGCGCTTGCAGGCGCGCCACCAGTTCGAGGAAGGAAAACGGCTTGCCGAGGTAATCGTCGGCACCGTCGCGCAGGCCTTTGATCCGGTCTTCGACCCGTTCGCGGGCGGTGAGCATGATCACTGGCGTCTGCTTGCGCGCACGCAACGCGCGCAGCACACCGAAGCCATCCAGGCCCGGCAACATCACGTCGAGGACAATCACCGCGTAGTCGCCTTCCAGCGCCAGGTGCAGGCCTTCGACGCCGTCGCGGGCCAGATCCACGGTGTAACCCTGTTCCGTCAGACCGCGGTGCAGATAATCCGCGGTTTTTTCCTCGTCTTCGATAATCAGAACGCGCATGACCCTGCCTCAGTCTGTGGTCGCCAGTGCCGCCGTGGGTACTGGTTTGGGGCGGTGAAACAGCCGCTCAAGCCACAAGTATATGACCGGCGTGGTGAACAGCGTCAGCATCTGGCTGACCAGCAACCCGCCGACCACGGCGATCCCCAGCGGCTGGCGCAGTTCGGCGCCGGTGCCGTAGCCGAGCATCAGCGGCAGGGCGCCGAGCAGGGCGGCGAGGGTGGTCATGATGATTGGCCGGAACCGCGTGATGCACGCCTCGAAAATCGCCTCCTGCGGCGACAGCCCTCCATTACGCTGCGCTTCAAGGGCGAAGTCGATCATCAGGATGCCGTTCTTCTTGACGATACCGATCAGCAACACCAGCCCGATCAACGCCATGATCGAAAAGTCCTGGCCGCAGATCCACAGCATGATCACCGCACCCAAACCTGCCGCCGGCAGGGTCGAGATGATCGTCAGCGGGTGCACGAAGCTCTCATAAAGCACGCCGAGAATGATGTACACCGCCACCAGCGCCGCAAGAATCAGCCACGGCTGACTGGCCAGCGAACTCTGGAACGCCTGCGCCGCGCCCTGGAAATTGCCGCTGATCGCCGTCGGCATGCCGATCTCGGCCTTGGCCTGATTGAGCAGGATCACCGCATCACCCAGTGCCACGCCGGGCGCGAGGTTGAACGACAGGTTGGCGGCGGGGAACATGCCGTCGTGGGCAATCGACAGCGGACCGATGGTCGGCGCGTCGAATTTGGCCAGCGCCGACAGCGGCACCATCTCGCCACTCAACGGCGAGCGCAGGTAAAAGTAATTGAGGCTTTCGGCCTTGCCACGTTGTTGGGTGTCCAGCTCCAGAATCACGTTGTACTGGTTGACCTGGGTCTGGAACTCATTGATCTGCCGTTGGCCGAAGGCGTCGTACAGCGCCTCGTCGACATCGCTCGCGGTCAGGCCGAAACGTGCGGCGGCGCTGCGGTCGATGCTGATGTGGGTGATGCTGCCGCCCAATTGCAAGTCGTTGGAGATGTCGCGGAACGCCGGGTTGCTGCGCAGTTTTTCGGTCAGGCGCTGGGTCCATGTCGCGAGGGTTGCGCCGTCGTTGCTCTTGAGCACGTATTGATACTGTGCGCGGCTCGGGCCGGAGCTGAGGTTGATGTCCTGGCCGGCGCGCAGATAGAGGACGATGCCGGGGACTTTCATCAGTTGCGGACGAATCCGGTCGATGAACTGACTGGCCGAGACATCACGGTCGCCGCGTTTTTTCAAAGCAATCCAGAAGCGCCCGTTGGCGATGGTCTGGTTGCTGCCGGACACACCCACCGAGTGGGAAAACGCTTGCACGGCCGGGTCGGCGGCGACGATTTCGGCCATCGCCAGGTGTTTTTTCACCATGTCGCCGTAGGAGATATCCGCCGCGGCTTCGGTGGTGCCGAGGACGAAACCGGTGTCCTGCACCGGGAAGAAACCCTTGGGGATAAAGATGTAACCGCCAATCGCCATCGCCAGCGACAGGCCAAACACACCAATCATCAGTTTCTGATGGGCGAGGGCGCGGCGCAGGCCTTTCTCATACCAGCCGAGCAGGCGTTCGCTGAAGCCCGGTTTATCGCTGGCGTGATGCACCGGTTTACGCATGAACAGCGCCGCCAGCGTTGGCGCCAGGGTCAGCGACACCACCACGGAAATCATGATGGTCGAGGTCGCCGTCAGGGCGAATTCCTTGAACAGCCGTCCGACCACGCCGCCCATGAACAGCAGCGGAATAAACGCCGCCACCAGCGAAAAGCTGATCGACACCACGGTGAATCCGATCTCGCCGGCGCCCTTGATCGCCGCTTCGCGCATATCGTCGCCGGCCTCCAGATGTCGGTGGATGTTTTCCACCACCACAATCGCATCGTCGACCACGAAGCCGACCGCGACGACGATCGCCACCAGCGTCAGGTTATTCAGGCTGAAGCCCAACAGGTACATGAGGGCGAAACTGGCGGTCAGCGACACGCCGAGTACCGCCGACACAATCATCGTCGCCGACAACTGGCGCAGGAACAGCGCCATCACCGCCACCACCAGCAGGATCGCGATCAACAGGGTGATCTCGACTTCATGCAGCGAGGCACGAATGGTCTGGGTGCGGTCGATCAGGGTTTTCACCTGCACCGAGGCCGGCAACATGGCTTCGAGGCCGGGCAGGGCGGCTTGAATACGGTCAACGGTTTCCACAATGTTGGCGCCGGGCTGGCGCGAGATCACCAGGTTTACCCCCGGTTGATCGCCGGCCCACGCTTGCACATAGTCATCTTCCGAACCGTTGATAACGTTAGCGACATCTCTTAGGTGAACCGGGGCGCCGTCCTTGTAGGAAACGATGAGCTGGCGGTATTCCTCGGGCTGGAACAACTGGTCGTTGGTCGACAGCGTGGAAATACTCGACTCGCCATACAGCGCACCTTTGGCCAGGTTGAGGCTGGTCTGCTGGATCGCCAGACGAATGTCGGCGAGGGTCAGGCCGATCGCCGCCAGTTTGTCGGCTGAGGCTTGGACGCGGATTGCCGGACGTTGCTGACCGGTGATGTTGATTTGGCCTACACCGTCGATCTGACTGATCTGACGCGACAGCAGGGTTTCCACCAGGTCGCTGAGTTCGGTGCCGGGCATCTGCGTCGAGCTGACGCTGAGGATCAGCACCGGGCTGTCGGCGGGGTTGACCTTCTTCCAGGTCGGCAGCGTCGGCATGTCCTTGGGCAGTTTGCCGGCGGCGGTGTTGATCGCCGCCTGGACTTCTTGCGCGGCGGTGTCGATGCTCTTGTCGAGGGTGAATTGCAGGGTCAGCAGGCTGGAGCCGAGGGCACTGCTGGAGGTCATCTGGGTCATGCCGGGAATGGCGCTGAATTGCACCTCCAGCGGCGTGGCCACGGACGAGGCCATGGTGTCGGGGCTGGCGCCGGGTAACTTTGCCGAAACTTGAATCGTCGGAAATTCCGCTTCCGGCAGTGGTGCAATCGGCAAGCGCGGGAAGGCAATCGCGCCGACCAACACCAAGGCAATCGTCAGCAGAATCGTCGCGACCGGGTGGTCGATGCACCACGTGGAGATGCCTTTGTGCTCCTTCATGGTTTCGGCTCCGCTTGCACCACCTGCGGCGGCTCGCTCATGACCTGCACCGTGGAACCAGGTTTGAGCCGCGACTGGCCGTCGGTCACCAGCACGTCACCGGCCTTCACGCCTTTGATGATGTCCTGGCCGCTGCCCTGATAAACCATCTGCACTTGTACGACTTCGACCTTGTCGCCGTTCACCCGGTAGACGAAGTGTTGATCGAGCCCACGTTGTACGACGGTGGGCGGGACCACCAGCGCATCTTTGTCGAGGGCTGTCTGAATTTTTACCGTCACCAGCAGGCCGGGCCAGAGCTTCTGGCTGGCGTTGTCGAACTCGGCCTTGGCGCGGATGGTGCCGGTGTTGGCGTTGATCTGGTTGTCGATCAGGGTCAGGTGGCCTTCGCCGAGCAGGTTGCCGGTTTCGCCGTCGGTGTCGGCGCCGATGTAGGCTTTGACCGGGGCGTGTTGCGGGTCGTTGATCAGGCCTTGCAGGGTCGGCAGCATTTGCTGGGGCAGGGAGAACTCCACGGCGATCGGGTCGATCTGGGTCACGGTGAACAGGCCCTGGGCATCGGTCATGCGCAGGAAGTTGCCTTCGTCGACGGTACGAATACCGACGCGACCGGTGACCGGGGAGCGAATCTGTGTGTAGGACAGTTGTACCTGCGCCGCGTCGATCGAAGCCTGATTGCCTTGGGCGGTAGCTTTCAGTTGGTTGACCAGGGCTTGTTGCTGATCGTAGGTCTGCTTGGAGACGCCGTCGTCGACGCTGAGCAATTTGTAGCGTTTGAGGTTGACCAGGGCGACTTGCAGTTGCGCCTGGCTTTCGCCCAGTTGCGCGCGGGCCTGGTCGAGGCTGGCGCGGATGGAGCGGTCGTCGATGGTGGCCAGCAGGTCGCCTGTTTTGACGAGTTGGCCTTCTTTGACGAGGATTTTGGTGAGGATGCCGTCGACTTGCGGGCGCACGACCACGCTGTGGAGCGAGAGTACCGAGCCGATGCCGCTGGTGTAGCGGGGGACGTCTTTTTCGCTGACCGCGATCACTCGCACGGGGATGGCGGTGGGGGTGGCGAGTTTGGCCGGGGCGGGTTTGATTGCCCACCATGTGCCTGCGGCGGCCAGGACGATCACTAGGGCTAGCAGGGCTTTGTTCTTTTGGATTCGCATGCGGGGTGGGCGCCGGACGGAGTTTGGGCAGGTGTGTTGTCTTTATAAACCTGTCTGCGGGTCAGTAGGGTGACGGCTAGCTGTCAGCGTTGTCAGTTTCGTTGTGTATATATCCGTTGCTGCGGGTGTTGCTGATTAGGGTTCCGCCCTTACGGCGGGTCACTTTTTCCAGGCGCCGAAAAAGTAACCAAAAACGCTTGCTCCTACGTGCGGCCCGCTCGCTGGGGCTCGGGGTTCCTTCGCTGCGGGAACGATCCGGGCGCAGCGCCTCCGGTTTGCTTCGCTGCACCTCCTCTCGCTGTGTTTGGCTGCGCCAAACGGTCGCTGCGCTCCCACGCCCTGATCAATCCCTCCACTCAGCCTTCCGATGTCGCCTTACAGATCAAAAGCCACAGCCGAGCTAACGCTCATCCTGTTGAGTGGTGAAGAGCCACAGCGTGCTCGGCTTTGGATTTGTGGTGGAGCTGCCCCTCACCCCAGCCCTCTCCCGAGGGAGAGGGAGCCGATTTGTGTGCTTTTCAAGATCCAAATTCAACGAGGTATTGCACGTCGGCGTACCTCCCGCAAACACCACGGTCAGTCCCCTCGCCCTCCGGGAGAGGGCTAGGGTGAGGGGCTTTTGATCTGTTTCAGAATCTGCGTTCGACTCGGTGTTTCAGGTCGGCGTAGCCCTGCCAAACACCTCGATCAGTCCCCTCTCCCTCCGGGAGAGGGCCAGGGTGAGGGGCTTTCGATCTGATTCAGAATCTGAGTTCGACTCGGTGTTTCACGTCGACGTAGCCCTGCCAAACACCTCGGTCAGTTCCCTCTCCCTCCGGGAGAGGGCCAGGGTGAGGGGCTTTTGATCTGATTCAGAATCTGAGTTCGACTCGGTGTTTCACGTCGACGTAGCCCTGCCAAACACCTCGATCAGTCCCCTCTCCCTCCGGGAGAGGGCCAGGGTGAGGGGCTTTTGATCTGTTTCAGAATCTGAGTTCGACCCGGTATTTCAGGTCGGCGTAGCCCTGCCAAACACCTCGATCAGTCCCCTCTCCCTCCGGGAGAGGGCCAGGGTGAGGGGCTTTTGATCTGTTTCAGAATCTGAGTTCGACCCGGTATTTCAGGTCGGCGTAGCCCTGCCAAACACCTCGGTCAGTTCCCTCTCCCTCCGGGAGAGGGCCAGGGTGAGGGGCTTTTGATCTGTTTCAAAACCTGAGTTCAACACGGTATCGCACGTCGGCGTAGCTCTGCCAAACACCACCGTCAGTCCCCTCTCCCTCCGGGAGAGGGCTAGGGTGAGGGCTGGCTTCTGGTTGTTTAAATTTGTGTCGAATAATCAGAACCTTCCCACAAGATTTTCAGGTTGTCCGTCGGACGTGCGCTCTCTAGTCTTTGGTTGTCGCCGACAACTCGGTGATCGGGTGTGAGAACCCTGAAAAATTAGTGATTCAGTCCATCAGTCCGCATAATTGCCGGCGGCTTGTCCGCTGCTTGCAAATGCTTCATGGCGGCTATGTGCGGGCAGACTTCGGTCTGGCCGGTTTCCTATTTTTCCGGTTTCTCACCCCGCACATAGCTGCCACCCACTTCGCCGCGTGAGAAACGGCAAGGGATGGCTCCCATTTGCAAAATAGGGTTTCCAATGACTAAGCCAGTTCCAGATCCACCCAACGATCCCTCCACCCCACTCGAAGACGCCCTCCGCGCCGACGACCAGCTCAAAACCCGCGAAGCCATCAAGCGCGCTCTCGATTTCTACCTCTGCCCCGAACCGGTCAAACCGCGTCAGCCCAGTACGATGTTCCTCATCCAGCCGAACATCGACACCGAAAGCCTGCTTGCCCATGCCTGCGAATCGCTGGCTTCAGCCAATGTCATGGCCGGTGATCTGGCCGATCAGCTCAGTCGCCCGCAGCGCAGTACGGCGCTGGCGATCCAGCAGATCGTCATGCTTGCCGAGCTTGCGGTAAACCGGGCGCTGGATCGGGTCGATCCTCAGGGTTGAACACCGCGTCATCGTTCATCGCCAGCAGGCTGGCTCCCACAGTTAAAACGCATTCCAATTGCAGGAGTGAGCCTGCGCGCGATGGCGGTATAACGGTCCCAAAAAGGGACCGATCAGTCCCTATTCGGGACCCATCTGCCAACTATGCTTCTCAAGATCCGTCCCAGCACGCGGATAACATTGTGTAGCCCGGGTTTTCTGGGCCGCTCACCGCGGGAGTGTCTTGAAATGAAGCTGAAAACCGCTCTGCCGTATGTGCTTCTGTTGGTTCCACTCACAGCCTTCGCCGCGCCGGCCAGTCAATCCGGCGAGATCCGCTTCACCGGGCAAATCGTTGACTCGGGCTGTCAGGTCGGACCGGTCGGGGCGTTTGCTGCTCGTGAGTCTCGCCAGATCGAAATCAAGCCCGGCGTGAAAGTCGATGTCGACACTGAGCGCAACGCTTGCAGTCATCAGGCGCTGCCGATTTCCATGCGTTACGAAGCGCTGAAGACATCGACTGACAAAGGCATCGTGATCATCACCTACCTGTAAACCGTTCGGCGTGCGCTGCAAATCTTCAGGTGCCGAGCCATGGCGCACAGGTATACTGCGCGCCTTCGCGGCTCACTGATCGGGCCCGACTTTTTGCTTTCCGGAGCTTTTATGACTTCCCCGACCCTGCCGCCGGTTGACGACGCTGTGAGCGATGTCTCGGCTGAACTGGCCGATACCAGCGACACCAAAGCCGAAATCCCGGCCTTCAAGTTCCCCTTCAAACCGGGCGAACTGGCCGCAGCCAAAGGCTCGAACCAGCCGTGGTACAAGAACGGCGCCAAGAACGGCCACACCAAGACCCCGGGCATGGCGCCGCCGGGTACCCGTCGTTCGATGGGCAAGCGCTGAGTTTTATTCCCGCCCTGCGCCATCGACTGCGATTTTCGGTCGCAGTGATGGCTAAGTGCTCAGATCCTGAGCCAGATCAATATTTGACCAATTGGTGCGCTTAGAGTCAGCAGCCCTGCCGACTCTTTCCAATAAAACGAGCGCGCTATTCATGAAGATCAATCTCCCGGTGACCGGTCGCAATGTCGATGTGGCGCTGGATGCGAACATTCTCTCGACCACCGATCTGACCAGCGCGATCACTTACGCCAACGACGACTTCATCAAGATCAGCGGTTACAGCCGCGATGAGTTGCTGGGTGCGCCGCACCATCTGCTGCGTCATCCGGACATGCCGGCGCAGGCGTTTGCGCATATGTGGCAGACGCTCAAGGGCGGGCGGTCGTGGATGGGGCTGGTGAAAAATCGCTGCAAGAACGGTGATCATTACTGGGTCAGTGCCTATGTCACGCCGGTGACGCAGAACGGTACGGCGGTGGAGTATCAGTCGGTGCGCACGCGGGCGGATGCGCGGCAAGTGGCGGCGGCGGAGCTGGCGTACGCGCAGTTGCGCGGCGAGCGTGTGACGCGCTGGCAACCGCAAGCGTTGGGGGTGCGGACCAAGGTCACGGCGCTGGCCAGTGCGCTGCTCGGCGTTGTGCTGGGTGCCGAGACCTGGTTGCAGCCGGATTCTGCCTGGTTGAACCTGGCAGCATTTGTGTTGGGCAGCGGCGCTTGTGCGTTGGCGCTGCGCTGGATTTTGTGCCCGCTGGAGCAACTGGCCGAGCGTGCGCGGAGCGTTGCGGACAATCCGTTGAGTCAGTCTGTGTATACCGGACGTCGCGATGAAATCGGCCAGATCGAGTTCGCCTTGCAGATGCTCGAAGCGCAGGTCGGCGCGGTGCTCGGGCGTATCGGCGATGCGTCGCAACAGTTGGCTGGACACGCTGCGCAACTGGTTGATCACCTGCAAAGCAGCCATAACAGTTCACTGCAGCAGCAGGCGGAAACCGACCAGGTGGCGGCGGCCATTCACCAGATGGCCGCGAGTGTCGCGCAGGTTGCCAGTCATGCGCAGCAGGCGTCTGTAGCGGCGGACATGGCCGGAACGGAAACCCGTGAAGGGCATTGGCTGGTCGGTGAAAGTCGCAGCGCCGTGTTGCGCCTGGCTGAAGAACTTGGCCGGGCGACCGAGGTGATTCATCAGCTCGAAGGCCACAGCAGTGAAATTTCCGGTGTGCTGGAGGTGATCCGCAGCATCGCCGAGCAAACCAATCTATTGGCCCTCAACGCGGCGATCGAAGCCGCACGCGCCGGCGATGCCGGGCGCGGGTTTGCCGTGGTGGCGGATGAGGTTCGCGGGCTGGCGCAACGCACGCAGCAATCGACCAACGAGATTCAACGAATGATCAGCACCCTGCAGAACGGCGCGCGTGACGCGGTGCTGGTGATGCAGCAAAGCAGTGAGCATGTGGATAACAGCGTCGAACAGGCGCAGCGGGCGGCGCGGGCGCTGGACGGGATCAGCGAGCGGGTCGAGCAGATCACCGAGATGAGCCTGCAGATTGCGGCAGCGGTGGAGCAGCAGAGCGCGGTGAGCGAGGACATCAACCGCAACATCGTCAGCATTCGTACGGCGTGCGAGGTGACGGTGGATGAGGGGCGCGAGAGTCAGCGCAATTCCGAAGATGTGGCGGGGCTGGCGGGGGATTTGAGGTTGCTGGCGCGGGAGTTCTGGGGGCGGCGGCAGGTTCGCGAATGAGGGTGTGCTCACTTGCGCTATCGCGAGCAGGCTCACTCCTGCAAGGGAATGCATTTCAAATGTAGGAGTGAGCCTGCTCGCGATGAGGTCCGGGCGGACGCTAAAGAATCTGGATCAGGCCGCCCGCAACGAAATAAACGCATACGTCTGCGCCGGCTCCGTCACCACCTGTGCCCCGGCCGCCAACACTTGCCCGGCCACATCATCGCCCGACAGATGAAACACCCACTCACTCGGCGCCATCGTCAACGGCTGGGCAGTCACCTGATCAATCACTGCCGCAAACGCCTCCATATTCGGCAAGTAGGCAGTAAACCCGTCCCCCTTCAGCGCCGTGGTACGAATCCCCAGCATCGCGCAGATCGCGTCCTTGATGCCGATGTCATCGCGATCGGCCTGGCGCGAGCGTTGAATCAATTCAACCAGCGCCTGATCGACCAACTCGCCCCCGGCAATCAGCACGGGCCCCTGTTGCCAGGACTCCGGCGGGCAATCCTTGGCAGCAGGGGTGAGCGGGATATGCGGATTGATTTCCGCCGGGTAAATACGACACACCAGCGGCCGGCGCTCGTAGATGCGGCACAGGTTGTCTTCGTCAAGATTCCGGCAGGGACCGACGTTGTATGCGGCGAAGGTGATTGCCACATGGGCGTCTGTCGTGCCGCTGCGAACAAGCGCTGAACGCCGTTCGGCATGTTCTCGCTGCTGCGCCGGCAAACCCAGGCCATTACCGAGAAAAGCCTCCACCAGCACGATCACCTGACCGCCATCCGCCGCCCACATGCGGGCCTCGGCCAGGGTCAGCGGGACATGGTGGTCGGTGCAGCATTTGCCGCAGCCTACGCAGGAAAACGTCGTATTCATTGAGCGATCTGTCTTCAATCAGTGCGTGAAACGGTGGCGGAAAACCACCGCACAGGCGCGGATCGAAGCAAGTTATGCGCCACTCACTGCGCTTTGCCGGTCGGACGGATCGAGTCCCACTCGGTGACGAAGGCGGTTTTCGATTTTTTGTTGTACAGGCACAGCTCGGTGCCCTGCTGGCCTTTCATGTGTTTTTGCGGGTATTGACCTTGCAGCAACACGGCGGTGTAGCCGACGCGGTCGTCGAATTGCGCGGGTGTGCCGACCGGTTTGGCGTTTTTCAGGCCACTGGCCTTGGTGCAACTGGCGAGCACGGTTTTGTCGTAGGCGGCCCAAGCGTCAGGGCTGGAGGCGTGGGCCTGGGAGGTGAGGGCGGTGAGGCAGAGCAGGCTGAGGGTGAGCACTTTCATGGTGGGCGTCCTTGGTCGTGAGTGGCCAAGGTTGGAGTCTGCCTGAGAAAGGAAGTTGCCTGTGCTGGCCTGCTCGCGAAAGCGGTCGATCAGTCCGGCACCAGTTCCCGGCGGACCACATACATCCCGGCACTTTCATACAAGCGCTGCGCGCGCCGGTTGTCTTCCAGCACCTTCAGATCAACAAACCCTTCGCGCCGTTGCTGAAATACCTTGAATGCATTGAGCAACAACGCCCGGCCCAATCCACGCCCTTGCATGCGCGGATGCACCACCAGATTCTTGATATATGAGCTGGTCCAGCATTGCGCCACGCCGACCACACCTTCGCCGTCGCGGGCAATCAAGCACAGCGACGGATCGTATTCGGGATCGGTCTCGAATTGCTGCTGCCAAGTGTCCAGCGCCGGCACCCTGCCGCCGCCTTCGTGGTAGCCGAGTTGCATTAGGGCGTGCACGTCCGGCGCGAGTTCGACGGAGTACGTACACAGTTCAATGCCTTGAGGCCAAAGCGCATCCGGCGCGTCCTTGGCAAGATCGCGCCGCATCAAAAAACAATACGTCTGCGCCAAGACTCAGTGACCGTTGGCCGCGACGTGTTTGGCCGCTTCGATCAGGCGTTGAGTCAGTTCCGGCGAGGAGAACTTGGTCAGCACCGCATTTGCTCCGGCCAACCGGGCCTTTTCGCTGTTCATCGCGCTGTCGAGCGAGGTGTGCAGCAGCACGTAGAGGTGGGCGAAGTCCGGGGTTTCGCGCAGGGTGCGGGTGAAGGCGTAGCCGTCCATCTCGGACATTTCGATGTCGGAGACGATCAGGTTGATCTGCTGCGCGGTGCCTTGCAGGTCGAGCAGGCAGTCGATGGCTTCCTTGGCGCTGCGCGCGGTGTGGCACTGCAGGCCGAGGTTGCGCAGGGTGTGCACCGATTGCTGCAGCGCCACCTGACTGTCATCGACCACCAGAATCCGCGCATTGCCGAGGACTTCGGCGTCTTCCATGCTCAGGTCGGTCGGGGCCATTTCGATCTGCGCCGGGGCGATGCTGTGGATAACCTTTTCGATATCCAGCACCTGCACCAGCGTGCCGTCCACCGAGGTCACGCCGGTGATGTAGGCACGTGAGCCACCGGAACCGAACGGTGGTGGCTTGATGTCGGTGGTCAGGCAATGGACGATTTTGCTCACGGCCTGCACGTGCAGGCCCTGTTTGGAGCGGCTGACATCGGTGACGATCAGGCAGCCGCCGTTCGGATCTTCCAGCGGCCGTTCGCCGATCGCACGGCTGAGGTCGATCACCGACAGCGACGCGCCGCGCAGGGTGGCGATGCCTTTGACGTGCGGGTGCGACTCCGGCAGCTTGGTCAGCGGCGGGCAGGGGATGATTTCACTGACTTTCAGCAGGTTGATCGCCATCAGCTTGCCGCTGCGCAAGGTAAACAGCAGAAGCGAAAGTGAATCTGCGCGGGCTTTGGTGGAAGACATATAAACCTTCTGTGGAAAAAGGTGATGGGCGAGGGGCATATCGCCAGAAACTATTGATGCCGGGTTATCGGCGTCAAAAGGTTGGGCTTTAGGTTAGTTGTCGGGTAGTCGGCCTGGGTTGATCGCTGTTCTCTCGATCACTGCCCCTCACCCCAGCCCTCTCCCGGAGGGAGAGGGGGCCGATTGGGGGATATTGTAGTAGTTCACGACCTGAACCTCCCGGAGGGAGAGGGCGCCATTGGGGGACATTGTCGTAACTCACCGACCTGAACCTGCGCTGCCGAATCCATAATCGAATCGATATTTCAGGTCGGCGTATTACGCAAAACACCTCGGTCAGTCCCCTCTCCCTCCGGGAGAGGGCTAGGGTGAGGGTGCTTTTAGCTCTTCATCCCCAGACGTTTAGCCATGCGGCCCAGGTTCGCCCGATCCAGCCCCAACTCCCGCGCCGCACTCGCCCAGTTATCCTGATTGCGTTCCAGCGCCGCACTGATCAAACGCCGCTGATACTGCTCGGTAGCACTGCGCAGATCCCCGCTGATGAGCGGCATCTCAGCCACGACACCGGCAACCGGCTCAACCGAGTTATCCACAACCTCACGCGGCAGATCCAGATCTGCCGCACTGAGGCTGAGGATCTTCGGCCGCACTTTGCAGTTGCCCAAGGCCTTCAGCGCGCTGCGCCCGATCAAGTGTTCCAGTTCGCGCACGTTGCCCGGCCAAGTGTAGGCGAGCAACGCTTCCTGGGCGTCGCTGCTCAGGCGCAGGCTGTTGAGGCCCATGCGCGAGCGGTTCTGCTCCAGAAAAAAGCCGCTGAGCAACAACACATCACGCCCGCGATCGCGCAATGCCGGCACCCGCAGTGGGTACACGCTCAAGCGATGGTAGAAGTCGGCGCGATAACGACCGCTGCGCACTTCTTCGGCCAGGTCGCGGTTGGTCGCGGCGATCAGGCGTACATCGACCTGATGTTCCTTGTCCGAACCCAGCCGCTGTAACTGGCCGCTCTGTAACACGCGCAACAACTTGGCCTGCACGGTCAGCGACAACTCGCCGACTTCATCGAGAAACAGCGTGCCGCCATTGGCCAGTTCGAACTTGCCGCGACGGTCGCTGGTGGCGCCGGTGAAGGCGCCGCGCACGTGGCCGAACAGTTCGCTCTCGACCAGCGTGTCGGGCAGCGCGGCGCAGTTGAGGCTGATGATCGGTTGGTCGGCGCGCGGTGACGCGGCGTGGATGGCTTGGGCGACCAATTCCTTGCCGACCCCGGTTTCGCCAGTGATCAGCACGGTCAGATCGCTGCCGCCGACCAGGTTGATTTCTTCCACCAATTTCTTGAGCGCCTTGCTCTGTCCGATCATTTCGCGGTGCTGCTGGCCGCTGGCCTGGCGATAGACCTCGGCGCGCTGGTGTTCGTCTTCGGCGCGGACGGCCAGGCGTTCGATGCGCTCGGCGGCGTTGACCGTGGCCGAGGCGAGGCTGGCAAAGGCTTGCAGGACGTCGAGTTCGATCGGCTCGAAACGCTCGGGATCAAGGGCGTCAAGGGTGATCAGGCCCCAAAGTTTTTCATCGACGAACAGCGGGCACCCGAGGCAGTCGTGGACTTCGAGGTGATCGGCGAGGCCTTCGACCAGGCCGTCATAAGGATCAGGCAAATCGCTGTCGGCGGCGAACCGTGTCGGCCCGGCGCCGGCCAGCAGAATTTCAAAGCGCGGGTGCTCGCTGACTTTGAAGCGCCGGCCCAGGGTGTCGGTACTCAAACCGTCCACCGCCAGCGGCACCAGCGATTCACCTTCCAGGCGCAACAATGCGGCGGCATCGCACGGCAGGAGGGCGCGCATGGCTTGGAGCAGGCGTCGATAGCGCTCGCCCTCGGGCAGTTCGCGGGACAGATCGGAGACTAAAGGCAGCAGGGCGGTGAGCAGGGATTTGGCGGACATGGTGATGTAGTCAAAGAGACAAGATGTAGTCGGGATGACTATAAAGGTCTTCGTGTCGAAATGACTACGTGTTTCTTAAATTATTGATTTGTATGAATAAAATATCTGGCACGAAAACTGATAAGCCTAAGGCAACTTATCAAAAAAGCTCAGGAGTCACTCTTATGCTTAGCGTCCAGGATCGTGCCATCGTCAAATCCACTGTGCCTCTGCTCGAAAGCGGTGGTGAGGCGCTGATCACGCATTTCTATCGCATGATGCTCTCCGAATACCCCGAAGTCCGTCCGCTGTTCAACCAGGCGCACCAGGCCAGCGGTGATCAACCGCGTGCCTTGGCCAACGGTGTGCTGATGTACGCGCGCCACATCGACCAGCTCGACCAATTGGGCGATCTGGTGGCGAAGATCATCAACAAGCACGTGGCCCTGCAAATCCTGCCGGAGCACTACCCGATTGTCGGCACCTGCTTGCTGCGCGCCATTTCCGAAGTGCTCGGCGATGAGATCGCCACGCCCGAGGTGATGAGTGCGTGGGGGGCGGCGTACGGTCAGTTGGCCGAGATCCTGATCGGCGCCGAAACCGCCATCTACGATCAGAAAGAGCAAGCTGTCGGCGGCTGGCGCGGGGCGCGTGAGTTCATCGTGGCGGCGAAGGTCGAAGAGAGTGCGGAAATCGTTTCCTTCTACTTCGAACCGGCCGACAAAGGCCCGATCCTTGCGGCTGAACCGGGTCAGTACATCGGCATGAAGCTGATCCTCGACGGCGAAGAAGTCCGCCGCAATTATTCGCTGTCGGCGCTGGCGAACAACGGTCAGTACCGCATCAGCGTTAAACGCGAACCGGGTGGTCGCGCCTCCAACCACTTGCACGATCAATTGCACGTCGGCTCGAGCATTCAGCTGTTCCCGCCATCGGGCGAATTTACCCTGACTGCCAGCGATAAACCGCTGGTGTTGATCAGTGGCGGCGTGGGCATCACTCCGACGCTGGCGATGCTCGAAGCGGCGCTGGAGAGCGAGCGGCCGGTGCACTTTATCCACTGCGCGCGCAATGGCAGCGTGCATGCGTTCCGCGACTGGATCGACGGGTTGGCGGCGCGGCATCCGCAACTCAAGCGGTTTTATTGCTATGCCGAAGACGACGGCGTCAGTCCGGCGGCGGACAAGGTCGGGATGTTGACTCAGGAGCAGTTGGGCGAGTGGCTGCCAGCGCAACGGGATGTCGACGCTTACTTTCTTGGGCCGAAGGGTTTTATGGGGGCGATCAAGCGCCATCTGAAAGCGCTGGGCGTGCCGGAGCAGCAGAGCCGGTATGAGTTCTTCGGACCGGCTGCTGCTTTGGAATAACTCCTGAGACCGAGTCGTCTGCATCGCGGGCAAGCCCGCTCCCACAGGATTTATGTCGTACACAGCATCTGTGAACGATGCCAGACCTGTGGGAGCGGGCTTGCCCGCGATTGGCCGTTATGCGGTCCTGATTATTAAATTCTGTTTAAAGGTTAATCGTTTCTTAACCGGTTTATCGTTTATTCCCCGATGCTGATGATAGGCGCTCGTTCGTTGACCTGATCAGGATCGCCCCATGTCGCACTTCATCTTCGCTCGTCGTTTCAGCTTCGCAGCCATCGGTCTTTCGGCCGCGTTGCTGGCCAGCCCTTTTGCTTTTGCCGAATCTGCCCTGATAAAACCGCAGACCCTGATCGTCGATCAGAGCCTGTCCAAGGCACAGGTAGAAGCCATGGAACTGGCCGCACGGCGCTATGGCAGTTTCTGGAATTCCGGTGAAGAGGCCCTGGCCACGGCAGCCTTGTCGCCGCAATTTGTCGACAAGACACCGCCCGAAGGCCGGGTGCAGGGACCGACCGGACCGTTGCTGGCGTCGAAGTTCTTTCGTACGGCGGTGCCGGACCTGAGCTGTGAGATCGAACAAATGATCATCGCCGGAGACCGCGTGGTGGTGCATCTGCACTTTCGCGGGCACTTCAGCGGCACGTTCAAGGCTCTCAAAGGGCAGGGCCAGCGTGTAGACTTCCGGGCAACCGATATCTATCAGATCGACAACGGTCGCATCGCGGCCAATTGGCATATCGAAGACAACATCAGCCTGATGGCGCAACTGCAAGCGCAGCCGCCGGCCAGCTGAACCATGGACATACAAGGGAAACGCGATGAGCGAGGAAACGATTCGACTGGGACGTGAGCGGCGCTTTCTGGTGCTGCTGGGGATTATCTGCCTGGCACTGATCGGCGGTGCGCTGTACATGCAGATTGTGTTGGGTGAGGCACCGTGCCCGCTGTGCATCCTGCAGCGTTATGCACTGCTGCTGATCGCGCTGTTCGCCTTCGTTGGCGCGGCCATGCGCAGCCGCCGCAGCATCACCGTGTTCGAAGTGCTGGTGGTCATTTGCGCGATTGCCGGCGCCGGTGTTGCCGGGCATCACGTCTACACCCAGTTCTATCCGGCAGTGAGTTGCGGCATTGATGTGCTGCAGCCGATTGTCGATGACCTGCCGCTGGCGAAGATCTTCCCGCTGGGCTTCCAGGTCGACGGTTTCTGCTCGACGCCGTACCCGCCGATTCTCGGTCTGTCGCTGGCGCAATGGGCACTGCTGGCATTCGTGCTGGTGGTGATCCTGGTGCCGCTGTTGACCTCGCGTAACCGAAAAACACTGCGCTGAGTCAACTCTTCGGCGGATTGGCCGATACAGAAAACGCCCCGATTTGCGGATCAGCTCATCGGGGCGTTTTGCATTTCAGAGTGTTTGTGAAATCACCGTGACGAATGGCAAGGATGGGTGCGACAGGTGTGCGACATGTTGTCACACAGAGCGTGTCGCAAGCCGATTGAACGACACGGAATGGCGTAATGTTACAAAAAAGGATTGGTCTGTTTCGGTATTTTTCTGGTTTTGCACGTGTGTGCCAGATCAGGCAGTTTTAACAAGCTCCGGGAGATGGCCAGAGGCCTTTGAATATCGGGCTTTGCGCCGATTCGGTGGTGGGAGAAAGCGTTCAGAGCTGTCTGAACTGAGGTGGATAGACCTACATTTTTTGGTGTTTTTGTTGAGAATTGATTTCGATAAGATGCGGAACTTTTGCAAAAACGGTGATGGATTGTTGCTCTGAGCGATAAAAATTATTTCGGGATAAGACATGGTGTATAGGGCGCTACCTATCTACAATCGCCCGCATTGAATTCCCGGCACTGTTCAACCTTTATTAAGGAACTGGACAGGAAGTCGGGTGTCGAGCAGGCCGAAAGGCTTTTGAGACACCCAGGTGTCGGTGCCTTCCAACTTTCCGCACCAAATGGAATTGGTCTGTAACAAGGCCTTTGACCACGAATTCGAATAAGAACTGACCGCTGTCCCAAGGTTTTGTCGAGCGTCTGACGCGCGACGGGCGGCCCTTATTCAATCCAAAGAAAATGCCAACCCTTGGCAGGGTGAAGTGTTGGCGATCAAAACCCAACTGCATTGCGCAAGCTGCTTTAGAGGTCGTGAGATGAGTAAAAACAGGTACCCCAGATTACTAGGCCTAGTGCCGCTGCTCGGCACGTTGTTGCTGGGAGGCTGCAACATGACCTTGCTCAATCCAACGGGCCAGGTCGGCCTGGAACAGCGCAACCTGATCATCACCGCCACGCTGCTGATGCTGTTGGTCGTTGTGCCGGTTATCGTCATGACCTTCCTGTTCGCCTGGAAGTACCGCGCGTCCAACAAGAACGCCGTGTACACCCCGAAATGGTCGCACTCGACCAAAATCGAAGTGGCAGTCTGGACCATTCCGGTCCTGATCATCATTGCCCTGGGTTACATCACCTACATTTCGACCCACGAACTGGACCCGTATCGTCCAATTCAATCCGACGTCAAGCCAGTGACCATCGAAGTCGTTGCGCTGGACTGGAAGTGGCTGTTCATCTACCCGGAACAAGGCATTGCCACGGTCAACAAGATCGTGTTCCCGGCGCACACGCCAATCAACTTCAAGATCACCTCTGACGCTGTGATGAACTCGTTCTTCATCCCGGGTCTGGGCGGCCAGATCTACGCGATGGCGGGCATGCAGACCAAGCTGCACCTGATCGCTGACCGTAACGCTGAAATGGACGGTATCTCCGCCAACTACAGCGGCGCGGGTTTCACCGGTATGAAATTCAAGGCTATCTCCACCACTCAGGAAGATTTCGACGCCTGGGTAAGTGAAGTCAAGAAGTCACCTAAACAGCTTGATCAAGCTGAATATGCGGCCCTTGCCAAACCGAGCCAGAACAACCCAGTCGAGCTCTACTCCTCGGTCACGCCGAACCAGTTTCAGATCATCGTCGACAAGTACGAAGGTATGAAGCCGGGCAAGCCGCTGAAGCACGAGAAGAAAGAGAAAGAAGTGGCGGCCACGGAAATTGACTCGAGTTCGCATTCAGCTGCCGGGGCAGAGGAGTAAACGATGTTTGGTAAATTAAGTTGGGAAGCAGTCCCATTCCACGAGCCGATCGTGATGGTGACCATCGCCATGATCGCCCTCGGTGGTCTGGCGCTGTTCGCTGCAATCACCTACTTCAAGAAGTGGACCTACTTGTGGACCGAGTGGTTGACCTCGGTCGACCACAAGAAAATCGGCGTGATGTACATCATCGTTGCCATGGTCATGCTGCTGCGCGGTTTTGCCGACGCCATCATGATGCGTACCCAGTTGGCCATGGCCACCGAGGGTTCGCCTGGCTACCTGCCACCTGAACACTATGACCAGATCTTCACCGCTCACGGTGTGATCATGATCATCTTCATGGCGATGCCATTCTTCACCGGCCTGATGAACCTTGCAGTGCCGCTGCAGATCGGCGCGCGTGACGTTGCGTTCCCGTTCCTGAACTCCCTGAGCTTCTGGTTGCTGGTGTCCGGCGTTGTGCTGATCAACCTGTCCCTGGGCGTCGGCGAATTCGCCAAGACCGGTTGGGTTGCCTATCCACCATTGTCGGGTCTGCAATACAGCCCTGGCGTGGGTATGGACTACTACATCTGGGCGCTACAGCTATCCGGGTTAGGTACGACGCTGACGGGGGTTAACTTCCTCGCGACCGTACTGAAAATGCGTACCCCTGGCATGAAACTGATGGACATGCCGATCTTCACCTGGACCTGCACCTGGGCAAACGTTCTGATCGTGGCTTCGTTCCCGATCCTGACCGCGACCCTGGCACTGCTGACCCTTGACCGTTACATGGATTTCCACATTTTCACCAATGAACTTGGTGGCAATCCAATGATGTACGTCAACCTGTTCTGGGCCTGGGGCCACCCTGAGGTTTACATCCTGATCCTGCCGGCATTCGGCATCTTCTCGGAAGTGATCTCGGCGTTCACCGGCAAGAAACTGTTCGGCCACCACTCGATGATCTACGCCTCGGGCGCGATCTCGGTACTGGGCTTCATGGTTTGGCTGCACCACTTCTTCACCATGGGTTCGGGTGCCAGCGTCAACGCCTTCTTCGGTCTGGCGACGATGCTGATTTCCATCCCGACGGGTGTGAAACTGTTCAACTGGCTGTTCACCATCTATCAGGGCCGTCTGCGCTTCACCAGCCAGGTTATGTGGACTCTGGGCTTCATGGTGACCTTCGCCATCGGCGGCATGACCGGCGTACTGCTGGCCATCCCGGGTGCTGACTTTGTGCTGCACAACAGCCTGTTCGTGATCGCGCACTTCCACAACGTGATCATCGGCGGTGCGGTATTCGGTTACATCGCTGGTTTCGCGTTCTACTTCCCGAAAGCGTTCGGCTTCAAGCTGCACGAAGGCTGGGGTAAAGCAGCGTTCTGGTTCTGGATCTCGGGCTTCTTCGTCGCGTTCATGCCGCTCTATGCACTGGGCTTCATGGGCATGACCCGTCGTCTGAATGCCACCACCAACCCTGAGTGGGTACCGTACCTGTACGTTGCCATGTTCGGTGCGGTGATGATCGCTGTCGGTATTGCCTGCCAGCTGATCCAGCTCTATGTGAGCGTGCGTGACCGTAACAAGCCAGAGAACGTTTGCGATCACGGTGACCCGTGGAATGCACACACCCTGGAATGGTCGACCTCGTCGCCACCTCCGTTCTACAACTTCGCTGTGCTGCCTAAGGCTGACTGCATCGACCCGTTCACCGAAGCCAAGGAAAACGGTACTGCGTACCAGCGTCCGGCCAAGTACGAGCCGATCCACATGCCGAACAACACCGCCACTGGCGTGGTGATGGGCGCACTGTTGACCGTCTTCGGTTTCGCGATGATCTGGCACATCTGGTGGTTGGCGATCGCCAGCCTGGCCGGCACCGTCATCTACTTCGTGATCCACGCTGCACGTGACGACCAGGGCTATATGGTTCCGGTTGAAACGATCGAGCGTATCGAAGCCGAGCAGCACAAGCGTCTGGTCGCGGCAGGGAAAATCCCGGCCGGTGCCACCCGTGTTGAAACCTCGTTGGAACAGGCTTAAACCATGTCGAATTTAGTGACCAATGTTGGACACGCCCATGGTGACCATGGGCACGATGACCATCACCACGACTCGGGCGAGATGACCGTATACGGTTTCTGGCTCTACCTGATGACCGACTGCATTCTGTTTGCGTCGATCTTCGCGGTGTACGCAGTACTGGTAAACAACGTAGCCGGTGGCCCGTCGGGCCACGACATCTTCGAACTGCCATACGTGCTGGGCGAAACCGCTCTGCTGTTGTTCAGTTCGATCACCTACGGCTTCGCCATGCTGGCGTTGTACAAAGGCAAGAAGCAGGCGGTACTGGGTTGGTTGTTCATGACCTTCCTGCTGGGCGCAGGCTTTATCGCCATGGAGATCAACGAGTTCCACCTGCTGATCTCCGAGGGCTTCGGTCCTAGCCGTTCGGGCTTCCTGTCCGCGTTCTTCACCCTGGTCGGTACCCACGGTCTGCACGTATCCGCAGGTCTGATCTGGATGGGCATCATGATGTACCAGGTCAACAAGCACGGCCTGACGGCGACCAACAAGACCCGTCTGAGCTGCCTGAGCCTGTTCTGGCACTTCCTGGACGTGGTGTGGATCTGCGTATTCACCGTTGTTTACCTGATGGGGACTCTGTAATGGCTAATGCACACTCCCATGACAGCCATGATGCTGGCCACGGCAGCGTAAAGTCGTACGCCATTGGCTTCATCCTGTCGGTGATCCTGACCGTCATACCGTTCGGCCTGGTGATGTACCCGAGCCTGCCGAAGGCCACCACGCTGGCAATCGTTCTGCTGTTCGCAGTGATCCAGGTGATCGTTCACCTGTATTACTTCCTGCACCTGGACCGTTCCATTGCTCAGCGTAACAACGTGATTGCATTCGTCTTTACGGCGATCGTGATCGTGCTGCTGGTTGGCCTGTCGCTGTGGATCATGTTCAGCATCCACACGTACATGATGGCGAAGTGAGGTAAGACCCGATGTCGCTCAAGCACTTTATCCAAATCACCAAACCGGGGATCATTTTCGGTAACGTGCTTTCTGTGGCAGGCGGGTTCTTCCTGGCCTCGAAAGGGCATGTCGATCTGGCGGTGTTTCTGGCAGCCATGATCGGCACCTCCCTGGTTGTAGCGTCCGGTTGCGTGTTCAACAACTGCATCGACCGCGACATCGACCTGAAGATGGAACGCACTAAAAACCGGGTACTGGTGCAGGGCTTGATCTCCCTGAAACTGGCCCTGGTTTACGCGACCATCCTTGGTGTTCTCGGCGTTGCGTTGTTGTACAAGGTAGCCAACCCGTTGGCCGCGCTGTTCGCGGTCATCGGCTTTATCATCTACGTCGGCTTCTACAGCCTGTACCTCAAGCGCAAGTCGGTTCACGGCACGCTGGTGGGCAGTCTGTCGGGCGCCATGCCGCCAGTGATCGGTTACGTCGCCGTAACCAACAGCTTCGACATGGCCGCGCTGACGTTGCTGGTGATGTTCAGCCTGTGGCAGATGCCGCATTCCTACGCCATCGCGATCTTCCGCTTCAACGATTACCTGGCCGCATCGATTCCGGTGCTGCCCGTTAAGCGCGGGATTCAAGTGGCCAAGAAGCACATCCTGCTCTACATCCTGGCGTTCCTCGTAGCGACCTTGATGCTGACCTTCAGCGGTTACGCCGGCATGAGCTACCTCGCCGTTGCCGCGGCCATGGGCATGTACTGGCTGTACATGGCCTGGACCGGCTACAAGGCAGTGGATGACACGGTCTGGGCACGCAAGCTGTTCGTGTTCTCGATCTTCACCATCACTGCGTTGAGCGTCATGATGTCCCTGGACTTCAAGGTGCCCGCAGAGCTGCTGCTGACGTACGCGCCGTAAGGTTTCGAGGCTTCAAGAAAAACCCCGCACATTGAGAGATGTGCGGGGTTTTTTGTTGGGTGGATTATGCTGATTTGATGTGCCGCCAATGGCCGCAACGCAACAAGCGCTTCAGGCAGGCAGGTTGCGGTATCGCCGCAAACCTCCTAGATTTGGATCCAGCCATGTCAGTGATAGCGCCATGCCATTCCCTCGGCGCTCAACTGTTTTACTCCGCGATATTTCACGCATAGATCAAGAGGCTGGGCGAAATGACTGAGAGGATGACCTGTGATGAACGCTTCATCGCCCTGGCCCAAGAGCTGAACTACGACATTTATGGCGAGAACACCGCCGGTGGCAATTACGCGCCGCTGATCCGTCATCATGATGAGCTTTACATCAGCGGTATGGTGCCGCGCACTAACGGCAAGATTCAGTACCTGGGGCGTGTCGGCCTGGAGTTGACCCTCAAGGATGCGCAGGCCGCCGCCAGCATCAGTGCGATGCGCTGCCTGGCGCTGATCGTTGATGCGGTGGGTTCGCTGGACAAGATCAAGGCGTTGTTGCGAGTCACCGTGTACGTGAAGTCGACGCCGGACTTTGTTGACCTTAGCGAAGTGGCCAACGGCGCGTCGGACGTGTTCAGCCATGTGCTCGGCGATGCCGGCCGGCACACGCGCAGCACGGTCGGTGTGTATCAGTTGCCGAAGAACGCGGCGATTGAAGTGGACATGATTGTAGCGTTGCATCCGTCGGCTTGAAGGTGATTTGGCAGCTTGCCCTCACCCTGACCCTCCCGAAACGTCGGACCGCCCGGACGGGGAGGGGACTGACCGAGGCGTCTTGCGCTATACATCGACCTGAGAGATCGAGTCGATAGCGGATTCCGCACAGTACGTTCATTTCGATGCGTCGCTTCAATATCTCCCGATCGGCTCCCTCTCCCTTGGGAGAGGGCTGGGGTGAGGGGCTGGGATTTACGCCATTCCACTAACGCCCGCCGAAAACCAAAAAGCCCCGCCTGAATATCAGCGCGGGGCTTTTCCGTACAGCAGCTGCGCGATTACTGCGCGGCGATGCTGTAGCCATCGAACGCGGTCTGCTGTTGCAGCGCGGTGATGATGTTCTTGCGGTTTACCGCCTGCTCGGTGCCGGCGTTGTCGAGGAACGTTTCGCTTTCCAGTTCCGCTTCTTCGCCTTCACCGACGAAGGTGAAACCGAGGAATTCCAGCGCTGCACGGTCAACGTTCAGGCGCGAACGCGGAGTGCGCAACGGCAGCGTTACGCTCATACCGTCCTTGCTGATGGTGAAGATTTCGACTTCTTTCTTCTTGGCCGCTTTGCTCTTGCCACCGCTCGGGTTACTGATCGCCTGATGAGTCTGGTTCAGCACTTTCAGCGCCAGGCCATAAACGATTTCCTGAAACGCCGGATCGTCCTTGAAGCTGGACAGGATGCGGCCGATCGAGAACTTGCTGCTCAGGTCTTCCAGGGCGGCGATGTCGGCGGCTTCGGCGTCTTTCAGGCGCTTGAGTTCGCCCATCAGCTCGTAGGCCTTGTCGTCATCGAAGCTGTCGTGCGCTTGACGGATCGCGGCGCGCAGTTCGCGGATCTGGTCGCTTTCGCGGGTGGACTGGAATGCATCCAGCACCATCTCGCTGATGATTTTGGCTTGTGGGAGGTGTTGTGAAAGATTGATGGAGTTTTCGTATTCCGCTTTGGACGATTCGGTGACTACGGATTCAGCGGTGTTGAAATCGGACATTGAAATTTCACTACTTTTTTAACTTGAGTGGAGATGAGAAAGCGCGAGGTCTTTTTCAGGCCGGTTAATTTAGGGGAGCGGGGCGGTGTTGTCACGGAACAACGGTCTGCCGGTCGAGTTTTTTCCCGGCTCGTGCTATTTCCGGCGCGGCCGTTCCATGGCAATCACCGAGGTCTCGAAACCCAGGCTGGCGAAAAAAGTCTCAGCGCCTTCGCGCCCGGCACGCAGCACCCACGTGATACCCGGGTTGTCGCCCATGATGTGCTCGACCAGTGCGCGGCCAATCCCTGCACGCCGATGCTGCTCATCGACCACCACCATCGACAGGTAGCCGTTGGACAAGCCATCGGTGATCCCGCGAGCGAAACCGATGATGCGCTCACCCTGGACGGCGACGGCGGTGCGCTGAGAGTGCTCGATCAACTGGGCGAAGTGTTCAGCTGAGCCGGTGCGATGGCCCCAGCCATGCTGCCCGAGAAACTGCTGCACCGATTGCGTTTCGGCGGGCTGCAAATCGCGTACGTTGAGTGTGTTGTTCATCTGCTGTTCGGGTCCTTGTCAGCGATTCTTCATGGTGGGCTGGTGCAAGTGACGTCAGGATTTACCCCAGCGCAGCATGACAAACTCTACGAAACGACGCAGTTTCGGCAAGCGATAGCGATCCGGTGCGTAGAGCAGATGCATCGGTCGGCTGGGTGGCTGGAAATCGGCGATCACTTTTATCAGGCGGCCTTCGCGCAGGTCTTGTTCCACCAGCGCATCCGGCAACATCACGATGCCCATGCCGGTGCGGGCAGCCTGATGCAGCCCGGCGGAACTGTTGATCAGCATCGGCCCGCTGACGTCGACCATGATCTCCCCGTCGGGGCCGCTGAGGCGCCAACGTTTTTCCACTGATTGCCAGTCATCACCGGCGGGATAGGCGAACGACAGGCAATCGTGATGCTGCAAGTCTTCCGGCGTTTTCGGCATGCCGCGCCGGGCGACATATTGCGGCGACGCGCACGCGGTCAGGGTGTAGTCGATCAAGGGCCGGGCGATCAGGTTGGACTGCTCGAAATTGCCGAGCCGAAACGCCACATCGAGACCGCTCTCCAGTAGGTCGGGACGGCTGTTGGTCAGCACCACATCGAGTTTGACCTGTGGGTACAGCAAGGAAAACTCACTGAGCGCCGGCGCCAGCCGTTCAACGCCGAACGTCAGCGGCGCGGTGAGGCGCAGCATGCCCCGGGGTTGATCGAGGGTCTGTTCGGCCAGGCGTTCGGAGTCGGCGACCAACCCCAATACTTCCAGGCAGCGCTGGTAATAAACACTGCCAAATTCGGTAAGCCGTTGTCGCCGGGTGGTGCGTTGCAGCAGTTGCACGCCGAGCCGTTGCTCCAGCGCCCGCAGGTGATTGCCGACCATGGTCGTTGACATGTCGCACTGCAACGCGGCTGCCGTCATGCTCCCGGCTTCAACGACTTTGACGTAAACATTCATCGACTGGAACAGGTCCATTATAAAGCCCTGCTTTTAAATGAAAGAAGTTTTGCCGAGTTTATCCAGTTCTGGTGGCTAACCATACTGCAGACACACCGACCTGCACTGGAGTTTGAAGTCATGACCGCCGCCCTGATGAACACTTACCAACCGCTGGCCTTGAGTTTCACCAAGGGCCTGGGCACTCGCCTGTGGGATCAGGCCGGTCGTGAATATCTCGATGCCGTCGCTGGCGTTGCGGTGACCAACGTTGGCCATTCGCATCCGCGTATTGTCGCTGCCATCAGCGAGCAGGCAGGGCTGCTGTTGCACACGTCGAACCTGTACAGCATCGACTGGCAGCAGCAACTGGCGAAGCGGCTGACCGGGTTGTCGGGGATGGATCGGGCGTTCTTCAACAACTCCGGTGCTGAAGCCAACGAAACCGCACTGAAACTGGCGCGTTTGTACGGCTGGCGCAAAGGCATCGAACAGCCGCTGGTGGTGGTCATGGCCAACGCGTTTCATGGCCGCACGCTGGGCACCTTGTCGGCCAGCGATGGCCCGGCGGTGCGCCTGGGTTTCAACGAACTTCCGGGGGATTTCATCAAAGTGCCGTTCGGTGACCTGGTGGCGCTGGAGCAGGTGCAGCAAAAGCATGGCGAGCGGATCGTTGCGATTCTCGTCGAGCCGATTCAAGGCGAAAGCGGCGTACAACTGGCTCCACCCGGTTACCTGAAAGCCCTGCGTGACCTGTGCAGCCGGCGCGCCTGGCTGCTGATGCTCGACGAAATCCAGACTGGCATCGGCCGCACCGGCCGGTGGTTCGCGTTCCAGCATGAAGACATCGTTCCGGATGTGATGACCCTGGCCAAGGGGCTGGGCAATGGCGTACCGATCGGCGCCTGCCTGGCACGGGGCAAGGCGGCGGATCTGTTCACGCCCGGCAGTCATGGCAGTACGTTCGGTGGCAATCCGCTGGCTTGCCGGGTCGGTTGCACGGTGCTGGATATCATCGAAGAACAGGGGCTGCTGGAAAACGCGCGGATTCAGGGGGATCGCCTGTTGACTCGCCTGCGCGCAGAACTGGCAGACAATCCGAATGTACTGGCGATTCGTGGGCATGGCTTGATGATCGGTATCGAGTTGAAACAGCCGGTGCGTGATCTGACGCTGATTGCCGCACGGGATCATGGGTTGCTGATCAACGTCACGCGTGGCAAGACGATACGGTTGCTGCCACCGCTGACGATTGATGAGCGCGAGGTGGGGATGATTGTCAGAGGTGTGGGGCTTGCTGTAACCGCGCACTGACAGGCAACCGATGACACCTGTGGGAGCGCGCCTGCTCGCGATGGCGGTGGGTCAGTCGATACTTATATTGAATGATCAATCGCATGCGCGAGCAGGCTCGCCCACATTGGAAAAATGCGAGGCGCTAATCAGGATAATCCGTCAACTCCGGCGCCAGCATCCGCGTCTTCTCCGCCCCATTTGAATTGTGCTGAATGATCTCGCTCGGCTGCCCCTGTTCATTGAAAAACACCTGCCCGATCCCCGCCGAGTTCCACAAGCGTTCACCGGCCTCTGCATGTTCGGGCCTGTACGGCACGATGCGCATGCGTCGGCGTTTGGTAAACCAGTTGAGTGGCGAGCGCGGCGAGTAGAGCCAGCGATTGAGCCGGTCGAACCACTCCAGCAAGGTTTTCGGAAACTCGTTCTTGATCCCGCTGCTGGTGATCTGCCAGATCCGCGGACCGGCCTTGCGGTGCCGGATCAGCACTTCGTAGACGAAGGAATAATGCACATCGCCGGACAGCACCACGTAGTTACCGGGGGTACGCGAGTGTCGGAAAATATTCAGGATCACCTGTGCGGCGCCGCGATGGGCCATCCAGTTTTCCGCGTCCACCAGCAGCGGGTAACCGCACCAGCTGAACAGCTTCTGCACGGTTTCAATCAGCTTCACGCCGAAGATCGGCGCCGGTGAAACGATGATCGCCGACGGGTGATCGAGCAACGCCTGCTGCAACTCGCTCAAGGCTTCCCAGTCAAGCAAGCCCGACGGTTGCTTGAGCGCCATTTCACTGCGCCAGCGGCGGGTGCGGGTGTCGATGACCAGCAGCGCCGGACTGCTCGGCAATACGAAATGCCAATTCTGAAAACGCAGCAGGTCATCAATCAGCGCGTCCTGTACCGGGCTGTCGAGGTACTGATCATCGCCGCTGGCGCTCAGGCATCCGGTTTTCTCCAGGACATCCTTGAAGGCATCAGGGTTATTGCCCCAGCCCTGGCACAACATATACGCGATCAAGGCGTTACCGATGATGCGTTTGGAGAACGGATGGCCGTAGGCCGTTTCCTCCCATTGCGCGGACAGGTTCCAGTCATCGGTGATGTCGTGATCGTCGAAAATCATCAGGCTTGGCAGGTGCGCCAACGCCCGGGCGACATTGCCCAAGCCGGCCTTGAAGCCAATGATGCGAGTCTGTTCGAGGGTATAGCGCTTGAGCCGTGCAGGCGTCAGTTCGGGCGTTTGCGGATTGATCAGCGTCCAGGCCGTCGGCGACCACACCAGCAAGTACATCGCCATGACCTCGGCGAAAGTCACCAGATGATTGTCGGCACTGCTGCTGGTGAAAATCGGCTTACGCGCGCCACCGAAAAATCGCTCACGCAAGGTCTCGTTGCTTTCCAGCGCCGGTAACAAATCCGCGCGGTGGTAGTAACTGGCTGGGTGTTCGTAAAGCCTGGCGCTGTCGCTGACGACGGCGCCTTCGAGGTGTTCATCGTACAGGCCAAGGCGTTCGATCAAGGCGTGGATCGCCCGCAGCATCGGGCCGGCAACGTCGTCGGCGTAGACCTGGTCACCGCTCATCATCAACAGTGCCGGGCGTTGTTGCGGATCGGTTTCGTCTGCCAGCAATTGGTCGACACACAGCAAGCCATCGGTTGCCGGGTGATGCGGCTTGCGACAGGACCCGTGCAGCAGTTGGTCGATCCGCGAGCGCAGGACGAAGTTCGGGCTCGTCGCATCGCCGTACAGCAGATGCGGCGCCCAGTCGGCGATACCGGCTGTGTGGTCGATCAGCAGGTCATAGTCGATACGCGTATCGCCGGGCAGGGCGCTATCGAGAGGAACATCAATCAGATGAACAAATGCTTTGCGACCGACAGGAATGACCGTGCATTTCCCGGCGTCGAGAGGGATATCTCCTACACCTTGCAGGCGCAAGGTCAGCGACAGTTGTCGGCTGCCCACCAGCCATAGCACCAGTCGCGTCGGTTCCAGCCGTCGCAGCAGCGGGCCGGCCAAGACGGGAGGCAGCGGATTCAGTTCAGCAAGTGTCAGGGACATTCCGGGGCAAAGCTCAAGGCGCACAAGCCGGCGATGATAGCGCAGCCGGCGCCTTGAACCCTTAAATGAGGCTTAAGACTCGATCTTCTTCAACTTCAGACTGAGCAGGCGCCACGCGGCCTTGTCAGTGTCTTTACTGTCCACTTGTTGAACCGAGCAGTCGAAACCGTAGCTGACGTTGTCGCCCAACATGTTGCGAGCGCTGACGGTGCTGCTGATGGTGTAGGTCTGATCCTTGAACCGCTGGCTGCTCGCGCTCTTCGCACTGGCGATCGCGGTCGACGCGGAAAAGCGCATGGCGCTCTTGATGAAGGGTTCGCAAATCATGAACGCCATCAGGGACCGGTCCGCGTTCGGATGAGTGCCGGCCAATCGGCGCGAAACGGCAAAGTCGTTGTGCACGTTGTCCTTGAAGTCCTTCTCCAGCAGTGACGCGGGCAGGCGTTTGCTGTAGTTCGGCAGAAGGGCGGACTCGGGCGGAGAAGGCTCGTTCTGTGGTTCGCTGGCGACGTAGGTCGCAAGATTGTCGGAATCGGCAGGGGTCGATGCGATCACCGGTACAGGCTCCATTGACCTTTCTACTTCCGGCATGAGTGCTGCCGCGGCGCGCTCTGTTTCGCGGCTATCGGTTTGCACCGGTGCCAATGGAAACACCGAAAACGTAATCGACAGTACGACCATTGCCACGATGAAACCGCCCGCTGCACCAACAATATTGCCGTAGAAGATATTCCAGCTACCGCGGTTCTTAACCACCCAGCGCCACATGAAACCCCAAGCCGCGACAAACGCCAGAAAACGCAGAAACTCCATTCGATCCTTTCCTTAATACTTCGAAACCTGAAATCAACGCACGCCCGAAGTGAACGCTGACGATGGGCGGCAAGATAGCAAAACAGTCACGCCGTCCGATCATGTGTTGGGGAAATAATTCACAGCAAGCAGCAGCAAGGTCGTCATGCCGGCGGCGAAGCCACAAACCGCGCCCAGCAACTGACGCGCAACCGGATGTTCGGGTTGGCGGCGATTGGCAATCCACAACCAAACCCCCGCCAGAACACCCGCGCTTGTGATGAACACCACCAGACTGCGATTGAGGTTTGGTGTCGCCATCGACGTACCAATGACTGCGCCGTAAATCAGCGTGAACACAATACCGGTCACCACGCTACTTCCGGCGCCAGCAAGGTTGGCAAGTAACAAGTTCCACTCACCCCGTTGTTTCACCACCCACATCCAGGTTCCGGCCATCACTGCCAAGCACAACAAAGCATCCATTGGTTTATTCCCGAGTGCGCGATTATTGAGGCGGTTGAGATGCCTCCTGCGAAGTGGACGGCAAGATAGCAAAATAGTAGCTTTGCGCCACTTTCTTCAACAACGTAACGGACTACGCATGCCGATTGTTTCTTCTGTCTCGCGCCTGCTCGGCGCATTCCTCTTCGCCATCGTAATGACCCCGGCGTTTGCCGGCTGGGATGAAACCCCGGAGGTCGCCTGGAAAGGATACCTCTCCGATTGTCAGGGTTTTCAGCAAGTAGTGAACAACGTTCAAAACGGGGTCATGACGACCAGGCAAGCGTTGAACCGCGTCGACAGCTTGAATCACACTCTTTACGTCCATCGCGATCACCTCGCCCAGGCAAACCTTGCCTCTCCCGAATATGCCCGTTGCGAAAACGTCATTGCGCAAGCGTTCGAGATCCGGAACAAGGAAGAGGAGGTCCTGGTTGCAGAGCTTCAACAGCAATACTTCAAAGATCAGGCCGAGCACCAGGAGTCTCCGGAATACAAGCGCGCCCGCGCCCTGGGCTTTAGCGACGTCGGCGGACTTGGCAAGCTCAAAGAGCTCGCCGAGGATTCGGAAACGGATGGCGAAGACTACCTGAAGACCCTGATGATCACGGTCGACTGGGGCTGCGGCCGACATTTCCGCGCCGTGCAGTACGTCAAACCTTATGTGATCTACACCGCCCATCCCGATGAGGGCAACTGCGCCATCTATAAAGGGGTGGCGGTGCTGGGCGGAGAAATGGTAGAGAGGGGAGACACCATCGATCAGGACGCGGTTTTTCAATACGTGGGATGGAAGAAGCTGGAAGGGCCAGATGGGTTTCCCATCGACATTCGAGTGGTAAAGGTACTGAAGTAATCCGAAGGGATGTTTCTTCAGATCGCGCGTCTGTTTAGAGAATTTCCTTCAAATAACCCTTGAGCGCGAGGAGCGGCTGATCGAGTTGCTCCAGCGATTGCGCCTGACTGAAATCGGCTGACAGCTTGTGCAGCTCACGCCCCAGCGGTTTCTCGACACCGCCCAACGCATTCATCGCCAACCCCAGGCACTCGTTCAGCTTGAATTGGATGGTCTGGATATCGCGACGTTTCACCAGCAACTCGAACACGTCTTTCTGGTAATCCCCCATGACCATGTCATCTCGCAGAATCGGGCTCAGGCCTTCTTCCTCATAAGCGAGTTTGAGGGAGAACAGGGCGACGGTTTCCAGTGACGTTTCCATGCAATGAATCCTTTGAGATGTCCTGTTGGTGAAACAGAGGAAGATCAAAAGATCGCAGCCTTCGGCAGCTCCTATAAAAGCAGCCACTTTCCAGCAGACGAAAAAAAGGCCTTGCCAGGCAAGACCTTTCTTAATTGGTGCCCGAGGGGCGACCCGAAACTAACATTGGTTACTTGATTTGTATAGATTCAATTTTATGCGCATCTTTTTGTGCGCGTGAATTTGTCAAAACTGTTTAGAGCAGGTTTGACAGTCAGAACTCGAACGAAAGTCGCGTTCCTGCGCAAATTTCAGACCCGGCTGATTCACCGTTTATTGGCAGATCTTACGTAGCGACGCAGACTTCAAAACAGTGTCTGGGTTTTTACACAGTCCAGGCCAATAGCTGCCCCTTGGCGAGAGGCAGCTTACGACGATGAACTCAACGACGATCGATCCAAACCAACCGAACGCCCGCCTGAATGCCCGGGAAAATGCTTCGGGGCTTTCGAAGCCCGCACTGAGCGCGGCTTCCAGTACCGAGTAATCCGCGAGGGAGGACAGGCCATGCACTGCGCGTCGTAGCCGCATCAACTGTACATAACCTGAAACAGGCACGCCCACGAAGGTGGTGAATTGTCGATGGCAGTGAAACGCCGAAAAGTTCGCCACTTGGCTCAACGTCTTCGCACAAG
>NZ_CP082236.1:2892500-3755000 GCF_019856535.1 Pseudomonas sp. SC3(2021)
GTCGTGAGACAGTTCGGTCCCTATCTGCCGTGGACGTTTGAGATTTGAGAGGGGCTGCTCCTAGTACGAGAGGACCGGAGTGGACGAACCTCTGGTGTTCCGGTTGTCACGCCAGTGGCATTGCCGGGTAGCTATGTTCGGGAAAGATAACCGCTGAAAGCATCTAAGCGGGAAACTTGCCTCAAGATGAGATCTCACTGGAACCTTGAGTTCCCTGAAGGGCCGTCGAAGACTACGACGTTGATAGGTTGGGTGTGTAAGCGCTGTGAGGCGTTGAGCTAACCAATACTAATTGCCCGTGAGGCTTGACCATATAACACCCAAGCAATTTGCGTCGAAGAGACCAGATTGCGGTGTGTGAAGACGAAATGAACCGAAAGTTCGCGCTGCTCACAAGACACCTGTATCACATACCCGATTTGCTGAAGCGAGACCAGATGGTCGCGAGTCAGTACCCGAATTTCTTGACGACCATAGAGCGTTGGAACCACCTGATCCCATCCCGAACTCAGAAGTGAAACGATGCATCGCCGATGGTAGTGTGGGGTTTCCCCATGTGAGAGTAGGTCATCGTCAAGATTAAATTCCGAAACCCCAATTGCGAAAGCAGTTGGGGTTTTGTTTTGTCCTCGAAAAAAAGCATTCTGAGGGTAAGCGCCCGGCGAACACACCTTCAAAATCCCAGCATTAAGGACGATCGTGTCCGCGATCGCCCTTGTCGCCAGGATTTCCATGCGCCAACGAAGCTCTTGCCCCAAACCATTCAAAGCCCAGGTCGTCCAGGAATGCCTCCAGCCCGGAGCGACGATTTCCAGCGTAGCCATCCATCACGGCATCAATGCCAACGTGATCCGCAAGTGGCTACCGACCTGCCCGGATCAATCGCCTGCAACCTTGCCGGCTTTCGTTCCGGTAAAAGTGGTACCAAGGCGAGCATCAGAAGAGATGGTGATCATCTCGCTACCTCTGGGTGATAAATCTATCACCGTAAAATGGCCAGCCTCGGATCCGGACGGCTGCGCGTGTTTTATTCGTGGCCTGGCCCAATGATTCGCGTCGATGCCATCTGGCTCGCCACCGAGCCTATGGACATGCGCGCCGGCACTGAGACTGCGTTGGCCCGAGTGGTCGCGGTGTTCGGTGCGGCGAAGCCGCACTGCGCTTACCTCTTTGCCAACCGCCGGGCGAACCGCATGAAAGTCCTGGTGCACGACGGCGTCGGTATCTGGCTGGCTGCACGGCGCTTGAGCCAAGGTAAGTTTCATTGGTCAGGCCTCCATCGTGGGGCGGAGGTCGAACTCGACCCCGAACAACTGCGCACTGGCTGCGCAGTTGATATCCAAGATCGACACCCAGGACAGAAAAATTCATCGTGATGAGACGATCATCGAGCAACTCACTCACGAAATCGCCATTCTCAAACGCCACAAGTTTGCCAAGCGCAGCGAGCAGATCAGCCCGGCTCAAGGTAGCTTGCTTGATGACCTGCTCAATACCGACCTCGAAGCCATCGAGGCCGAGTTAAAAGCACTTCATCCCGCTCCCGCACAGGCAGAACCACGCCAGCAACCCAAGCGCGCGCCGTTGCCACTGCAGTTCCCACGCATTGTGATCCTCACGAGCCGGACAACACTCAGTGCGCGTGCGGCTGCCAGCTTCAGCGCATCGGCGAAGATGTCAGCGAGAAGCTGGACTACACGCCGGGCGTGTTCACCGTCGAACACCACGTGCGTGGGAAATGGGCCTGCCGTAAGTGCGAAACACTGATCCAGGCGCCGGTACCGCCGCAGGTGATCGACAAGGGCATCCCCAATGCCGGCCTGGCTATCCCGCGCTCGACACTGGCGCACTGGGTGGGCCAAACCGGCGTGCAGCGTCAGCCGCTGGTCGATGCGTTGCGAGAAGCAGTGCTGGCCCAGCGCGTCGTCCACGCCGATGAAACGCCGGTACAAATGCTGGCGCCCGACGAGAAGAAAACCCACCGCGCTTATGTCTGGGCCTACAGCACTGCGCCGTTCTCGGCCTTAAAGGCCGTTGTCTACGACTTCAGCCCCAGCCGTGCTGGCGAACATGCGCGTAACTTCTTGGGCACCTGGAACGGCAAGCTCGTCTGTGATGACTTTGCCGGCTACAAGGCCAGCTTTGAGCTGGGCATCACCGAGATCGGGTGCATGGCCCATGCACGCCGCAAGTGCTTTGACTTGCATGTAGCCAATAAAAGCCAATTGGCGGAGCAGGCGCTTCACTCGATTGGCGGGCTGTACGAAGTCGAGCGACACGCCAAGGAAATGAGCGACGAAGACCGTTGGCGATTACGCCAGGAAACAGCCGTGCCCATCGCTGAAAAGCTGCATGAATGGATGTTGGCCCAGCGTGAACTTGTGCCTGAGGGTTCGGCCACGGCCAAGGCTCTGGATTACAGCCTCAAACGCTGGGTAGCGCTGACGCGCTACCTGGAAGACGGTGCTGTGCCCATCGACAACAACCAGATCGAGAACTTGATCCGGCCATGGGCGCTTGGGCGGTCGAAATGGTTGTTTGCCGGATCGCTGCGTAGCGGCAAGCGGGCGGCGGCGATCATGAGCCTGATCCAGTCGGCGCGTATGAATGGTCATGATCCGTATGCGTATTTGAAGGACGTGCTGGCTCGTCTACCGACGCAGCGGGTAAGTGAGATTACGGAGTTGCTGCCGCAAAACTGGCAGCAGCCCACATCACGCTATGGGTAGAGAGCGCCTCAGAGTTTCAAGATCTTGTGTAGGTATATTGAAGCTTTGCAAAAACAGCATGTTACCGTTTGAAAGCTGCCATTCGTAGAAGTCTGAAAAGTCTCCTATGGCCAGTGCTCTGATTACTTTTGCAACGAAGCCGTGTGCTACAAGCAAAACAGTTTTGGAGGGATATTTCGATTCCAGCTCAGCTAAACCGTCTCGCACTCGTTTCACAACGTCAGAGATCGACTCACCATCGGTCGGCCCAGCATCCCAAAGTCGAGTGATGTTCTGCGACCAGAGTTGCGGATAGCGCTTCTTGGCATCGCCTTGGGTCAACCCCTCGAAAACGCCGACATCCCGCTCTCTGAAGCAGTCCATTATTTCAGGCGAGAGCTTGAGGTGTTCGTTCAGAATGCTCGCGGTTTGTACCGCCCTGAGGCGTGGAGAAACGACAAGTACATCAAGGCTTGCGGGCAATTGCTCGCAAAGCGTTTGAGCCTGCTGGCGGCCCAGCGCGGTAAGTTCTAGATCAAGAGATCCAAGGTATCGATGTTCGGCATTAGCCCAGGTTTCACCATGCCGCACGATGTATAAATGCATGAAATCCGTCTCAGCGAAATATAAGAGAAAGATTGTACCTTTCCATCGCCGGTGAACGCACCAAGACCGGGTTTTGGGACAGGTGTATTCCCCAGACGCTTACTTCTGAGGTCCTTGGTGACCATGGGATCAGCCATACGTTAGCCGATCGCTGTGTAACCCGCCTGGGGCTTATCCCACATCCTTAGCAGTGCGACATTACCCCTCGTCAACGAAGTCGATCACTCGCACCTCGACCTTGTCGGCATGTAAGCGATGCAACACCATTCTGGAAGCTGTCGGTCGGGATGATGCCAAGTTCACGAAAGGCACAAAGAAAATGGTGATCATGGGAAAGCTTGGCGTTCTCGTGGCCGCTGCCCTGGCGATTTGATAACAAACCTAAAGGGGGCAGCTCGGCAAGGCATCATCGTGGGAGAGGGAGGGCGCTGGAGGCATCCTGGCCGGTGCAGGCGGCCTTGGCGCTCGTCTCTGCGCAAATTGCAGTGGTCTTGGTGCGATCAGTCGTCGGGCGGGGCTGTGGGAGGACTGCTGGCGGACTCGCTAGATGAAGTACTGGAGGAGATTTCGCGTCGGGACATTTTCTGACTGAACCACAACTGACAAATGTCAGAGCCGCACTGTCCGAACCGTTCAACCATTTTCCCACTGATTACGATTACATCGCACGTCAGCTCAAAGGCGTCGATCCAGCGGTGCTCTACGAGATTTTTTATTCAGAAGTCGCGCCAGTGTGCTTTACAAACATTGCGGCGGCTTTGCCCACTGTCTGGACGGGTTTTGACCCTGATTGGCTCAGGATCGAAATAGAGGAAAGGTGCGCGGCGCGGTAGCGTAGATGGTCACGCAGGCAGTTCGACAAGTTGCTGGTTCGTTGGCTGAAATACAACTACGACTACATGTGGGAAGAGATCGCCAGCAGACTTTGAACTTGTGTTTAGAGCATTGGAATTCTCGCTTGAGCGGGTGGCCGTCGAATGAACAGCGGGCACTTTCCGACAGACGAAAAAAAAGGCCTTGCTAAGCAAGACCTTTCTTGATTTTGGTGCCCCGAGGGAGACTCGAACTCCCACTCCTTTCGAAAACGGATTTTGAATCCGCCGCGTCTACCAATTCCGCCATCAGGGCTCAATGGCGGCGAAGTATAGAGAGGTGATTACCGTTGGTCAATCACGTTTCATGGTCAATTTTCGATATTTCCGCTAGACTTTCCGGCCCTGCTAGACGAACCCCATCATGCGCGTTGCTGACTTTACCTTCGAGCTTCCTGATTCGCTGATCGCCCGCCACCCTTTGGCCGAGCGTCGCGGTAGTCGCCTGTTGACCCTTGATGGTGTCAGCGGCGCCCTCGCACACCGTCAATTCACTGATTTGCTTGAGCATTTGCGCCCGGGCGATTTGATGGTGTTCAACAATACCCGGGTGATTCCGGCGCGGCTGTTCGGGCAGAAAGCGTCCGGCGGCAAGCTGGAAATCCTCATCGAGCGGGTGCTCGATTCGCATCGCGTGCTGGCCCATGTGCGCTCCAGCAAGTCGCCGAAGCCGGGTTCGAAGATCCTTATCGACGGCGGTGGCGAAGCCGAGATGCTTGCGCGTCACGACGCGTTGTTCGAACTGGGCTTCGATGAAGAAGTCTTGCCGCTGCTCGACCGTGTCGGGCACATGCCGTTGCCTCCCTATATAGACCGCCCGGACGAAGGCTCCGATCGCGAGCGCTATCAGACCGTGTACGCCCAGCGTCTCGGTGCGGTGGCGGCGCCGACGGCGGGGCTGCATTTCGATCAGCCGCTGATGGACGCGATTGCCGCCAAGGGCGTCGAGACCGCGTTCGTCACGCTGCACGTCGGCGCGGGTACGTTCCAGCCGGTGCGCGTCGACAAAATCGAAGATCACCACATGCACAGCGAGTGGCTGGAAGTCGGCCAGGAGGTGGTCGATGCCGTAGCCGCCTGCCGTGCACGCGGTGGTCGGGTGATTGCCGTGGGCACCACTAGCGTGCGTTCGCTGGAAAGTGCCGCGCGCGATGGTGTGCTCAAGCCGTTTAGTGGCGACACCGACATCTTTATCTACCCGGGCCGGCCGTTCCATGTGGTCGATGCGCTGGTCACCAATTTCCATTTGCCCGAATCCACGCTGTTGATGCTGGTTTCGGCGTTCGCCGGTTATCCCGAAACCATGGCCGCCTATAAAGCCGCCGTCGACAACGGGTACCGCTTTTTCAGCTACGGTGATGCGATGTTCATCACCCGTAATCCCGCGCCGCGCGGCCCTGAGGAAACAGTATGAGTCGCACCTGTCGTATGTCGTTCGAGCTGCTTGCCACCGATGGCAAGGCCCGTCGTGGTCGTCTGACCTTCCCCCGTGGCACCGTCGAGACCCCGGCCTTCATGCCGGTGGGCACGTATGGCACGGTCAAGGGCATGTTGCCGCGTGACATCGTGGCCACCGGCGCGGAAATCATTCTGGGCAACACCTTCCACCTGTGGCTGCGCCCGGGCACCGAGGTGATCAAAGAGCACGGCGACCTGCACGACTTCATGCAGTGGAAAGGTCCGATTCTCACCGACTCCGGCGGCTTCCAGGTGTTCAGCCTGGGCGCGATGCGCAAGATCAAGGAGGAAGGCGTGACCTTCGCCTCGCCGGTCGATGGCTCGAAAGTGTTCATGGGCCCTGAAGAGTCGATGCAAGTGCAGCGCGATCTCGGTTCCGACATCGTGATGATCTTCGACGAATGCACGCCGTACCCGGCTGACGAAGACGTCGCCCGTGTATCCATGGAACTGTCGCTGCGTTGGGCCCAGCGCTCGAAAAACGCGCATGGCGACAACACTGCGGCGCTGTTCGGTATCGTTCAGGGCGGCATGCACCAGGATCTGCGCATGCGCTCGCTGGAAGGCCTCGACAAGATCGGCTTCGATGGCCTGGCTATCGGCGGTCTGTCGGTGGGCGAGCCGAAGCACGAGATGATCAAGGTGCTGGATTATCTGCCGGGCATGATGCCGGCTGACAAACCTCGTTACCTTATGGGCGTTGGCAAACCGGAAGATCTGGTTGAGGGTGTGCGCCGCGGTGTGGACATGTTCGATTGCGTGATGCCAACCCGTAATGCCCGCAATGGGCATCTGTTCATTGATACAGGCGTGCTGAAGATCCGTAACGCGTTCCATCGCCATGATGATTCGCCGCTGGATCCGACCTGCGATTGCTATACCTGCCAGAACTTCTCCCGCGCTTATCTGCATCACCTGGACAAGTGCGGCGAAATGCTCGGCAGCATGCTCAATACCATCCATAACTTGCGCCATTATCAGGTGCTGATGGCTGGTTTGCGCGAGGCTATTCAACAGGGTACATTGGCCGCCTTTGTCGATGCCTTCTACGCCAAACGCGGGCTCCCCGTTCCGCCTTTGGACTGAGTTTTCTGACCCCAAGATTCAACATTTGCAACTGGAGTGCTAAATGAGCTTTTTTATCTCTAACGCCATGGCTGACGCAGCTGCACCGGCTGCTGCAGCCCCAATGGGTGGCGGCTTCGAGTGGATTTTCCTGGTCGGCTTCCTGGTCATCTTCTACCTGATGATCTGGCGTCCACAGGCCAAGCGCGCCAAAGAGCAGAAGAACCTGCTGAGCAGCCTGCAGAAGGGCGACGAAGTGGTCACCACCGGCGGCATCGCCGGCAAGATCACCAAAGTGGCCGATGACTTCGTGGTTCTGGAAGTTTCCGACACCGTGGAAATGAAGTTCCAGAAGGGCGCCATCGCTGCCACGCTGCCAAAAGGCACGCTGAAAGCGATCTAAAGGTAACAACTTCTACTCAATCGACGGGGCGCGCAAGGCGCCCCGCGTTCATAACGGGCGGCGTGATGCTGAACAAATATCCTCTGTGGAAATACATTCTGATCCTGGCGTTGCTGGCGATCGGTCTGATTTATTCCGCTCCCAATCTTTACCCCGATGACCCGGCCATTCAGATCAGCGGTGCCAGCACGGCCCTGCAGGTCAATCAGGCCGATCTGGATCGCGTAAGCACCGCGCTCAAAGAGTCCGGGATCAACGTCAAGGCTGCCACACTGGCGGCGGGCGGCAAGGGCGGTCTGATCCGTCTGACCAAGGCTGAAGATCAGCTGCCGGCCAAAGACGTTGTGCGCAAGGCATTGGGTGATGACTACGTCGTCGCGCTGAACCTGGCACAAACCACCCCGCAATGGCTGCGCAATCTGGGCGCGCACCCGATGAAGCTGGGTCTGGACTTGTCCGGTGGTGTGCACTTCCTGCTGGAAGTGGACATGGACAAAGCCCTCGACGCACGCCTGAAAGTCTACGAAGGCGACGTCAAGAGCCTGCTGCGCAAAGAGAAGTTGCGCTATCGCAGCCTGCCGCAACTGGGCGGTGCCATTCAGCTGGGCTTCAGCGATGAAGACTCCCGCGAACAGGCCCGTGCACTGATCCGCAAGAACTTCAACGATTTCGACATTGTTCCGGCCGACCTCAACGGTCAACCGGTGCTGCGTCTGGCGATGACCCCGGCCAAGCTGGCGGAAATCCGTGAATACTCCATCAAGCAGAACCTGACCACGGTACGTAACCGCGTCAACGAACTGGGTGTTGCCGAACCGATCGTCCAGCGTCAGGGCGCCAACCGCATTGTGGTTGAGCTGCCGGGCGTGCAGGACACTGCCGAAGCCAAGCGTATCCTCGGCAAGACGGCCAACCTCGAGTTCCGTCTGGCGGCTGAGCCAGGTGCTTCGAAAGCCACTTCCGAAACCTTCGAGTTCCGTGAAGGCAATCGTCCGCCGGCACAGATCGAGCGTGGCCTGATCATCACCGGTGACCAGGTGACTGACGCCAAGGCCGGTTTCGGCGAGCACGGCACTCCGGAAGTGAACATCCGTCTGGATGGTCACGGTGGCGAGCTGATGAGCCGCGCGACCCGTTCCAACGTCGGTCGCAGCATGGCGGTGATCTTCATCGAACAGCGTCCGGTCACCACTTACACCAAGCAGGTTGTGGGCGGCGTCGAGAAAGACGTGCCGGTACAGACCTTCAAGGAAGAGAAGAAGATCATCAGCCTGGCGACCATTCAGTCGCCGCTGGGTGCGCAGTTCCGTATCACCGGCCTGAATGGCCAGGGCGAATCGTCCGAACTGGCACTGCTGCTGCGTGCCGGTGGTCTGGCCGCGCCGATGTACTTCGCTGAAGAGCGCACAATCGGTCCGAGCCTGGGTGCTGACAACATCACCAAGGGTATTGATGCATCGCTGTGGGGCATGCTGTTCGTCTCGCTGTTCATCATCGCCATCTACCGCTTCTTCGGTGTGATCGCCACCGTGGCACTGGCGGTGAACATGGTCTTGCTGCTGGCGCTGATGTCGCTGCTGGGGGCAACGCTGACCCTGCCGGGTATCGCCGGTATCGTCTTGACCATGGGTATGGCGGTCGACGCCAACGTGCTGATCTTCTCGCGGATCCGTGAAGAGATCGCCGCCGGCATGACCGTGCAGCGTGCAATCAACGAAGGCTTCGGCCGGGCATTCACCGCGATTCTCGACGCCAACCTGACCACTCTGCTGGTCGGCGGCATCCTCTTCGCCATGGGCACCGGCCCGGTGAAGGGTTTCGCAGTGACCATGTCCCTCGGGATCTTTACCTCGATGTTCACGGCCATCATGGTGACCCGCGCGATGGTCAACCTGATCTTCGGCGGTCGTGACTTCAAGAAGTTGTGGATTTAAGGGGCTGCCATGTTACGTACAATCAACTTCATGGGCGTTCGCAACTTCGCGTTCGGCGTCACAGTGTTTCTCACGTTGCTGGCTATTTTCAGCGTCTTCCACAAGGGCATGAACTGGGGCCTGGACTTCACCGGCGGTACGCTCATCGAGCTGACCTACGAGCGTCCGGCGGATGTCACCAAGGTGCGCGAGCAACTGGTGGCTTCCGGTTACCACGAAGCCGTGGTGCAGAACTTCGGTGCAACCACCGACCTGCTGGTGCGCATGCCGGGTGAAGACCCGCAGCTGGGCCATCAAGTCGCGGACGCGCTGCAGAAAGTCGGCGGCGACAACCCGGCAACGGTCAAGCGCGTCGAGTTCGTCGGTCCGCAGGTCGGTGAAGAGCTGCGCGACCAGGGCGGCCTCGGCATGCTGCTGGCGCTCGGCGGCATCCTGATCTACCTGGCTTTCCGCTTTCAGTGGAAGTTCGCGGTCGGCGCCATCGTTTCGCTGATCCACGACGTGATCGTGACCGTGGGTATCCTGTCGTTCTTCCAGATCACTTTCGACCTGACGGTGCTGGCGGCAGTGCTGGCGATCATCGGTTACTCGCTGAACGACACCATCGTCGTGTTCGACCGGGTTCGTGAGAACTTCCGTGTGTTGCGCAAGGCTTCGCTGATCGAGAACATCAACATCTCGACCACCCAGACCCTGTTGCGCACCATGGCGACGTCGATCTCCACGTTGCTGGCGATCGCGGCACTGCTGTTCTTCGGTGGCGACAACCTGTTCGGCTTCTCCATCGCCCTGTTCATCGGTGTGCTGGCGGGTACTTACTCCTCGATCTACATCGCGAACGTGGTGCTGATCTGGCTGAACCTGACCACTGAAGACCTGATTCCACCGGCCAACACCGAAAAGGAAGTCGACGACCGTCCATAACGGCCATCGCTTTTTTCCAGCTGTCAGCCAAAAAAGGCGCGAGTTGAACTCGCGCCTTTTTTTATGCTCCAAGGCTGGGAGAAGCGCGGGCGCGTCCCGCATGTGATGGTCAGGAGGTTCATGTGAACAAGTCGTTGCTGGTTGGTGCGGTATTGGGTGCTGTCGGTGTGACTGCCGGGGGTGCTGTTGCCACCTACAGCCTGGTTAAAAGCGGCCCTGAGTATGCGCAAGTGTTGGCCGTTGAGCCGGTTAAAACACAGATCAAGACTCCACGTGAAGTGTGCAAGGACGTGACAGTGACTCGTCAGGCACCGGTAAAAGATCAGCACCAGATTGCCGGTACCGTTGTGGGTGCGCTGGCAGGTGGTTTGCTGGGCAATCAGATTGGCGGCGGCACCGGCAAGAAGATTGCCACGGTAGCGGGTGCGGTCGGTGGCGGTTATGCGGGTAACAAGGTGCAGGAAGGCATGCAGGAGCGTGACACCTACACCACCACGCAAACCCGCTGCAACACGGTCAATGACATCAGTGACAAGGTCGTCGGCTACGACGTGCGTTACTCGCTCGATGGCAAGGAAGGTAAAGTGCGGATGGATCGTGATCCGGGCAATCAGATTCCGGTCGACAAGGAAGGCAAGTTGATTCTGTCGCAGAATGAGCCGGCTCAGTAAGGGCCGACTGTTTTAAAAAGAAGCACCCTGCGGGGTGCTTTTTTTGTGCCCGCCATTTAGGCCGCGCAACAAATCCCCTGTAGGAGTGGTGTGGTAGAGGTCGAATTCCAGGCATAAAAAAAGCACCCCGAAGGGTGCTTTTTGCGTTTCGCGGGAAGCTTAGCGCTTCAGCGAAGCCGGCAGGTGCGGCTGGATCGCCGTCAGGACTGCCTTGAAGCATTTGGTGTTGCCGGCAACGATGTGGCCTTTTTCAAGGAATTCGTGACCGCCGGTGAAGTCGCTCACCAGGCCGCCGGCTTCCTGAATCAGCAGGGCGCCTGCAGCCATGTCCCACTCGGACAGGCCCGATTCCCAGAACGCATCGAAACGACCGGCGGCCACGTAGGCCAGGTCCAGGCTGGCGGAGCCGGCGCGGCGGATGCCGGCAGTCTGGCCAACCAAGGCGCGGAACATGCCCAGGTAGTTGTCGAGGTTGTCCATCTGGTCGTCACGGAACGGGAAGCCAGTGCCCAGCAGTGCACCGTCGAGGCTGGTACGACCGCTGACGCGCAGACGACGACCGTTCAGTTGAGCGCCGCGACCACGGCTGGCAGTGAATTCTTCCTGGCGAACCGGGTCCAGAACAACAGCGTGTTCCAGGCGGCCACGGTATTTACAGGCAATGCTGACAGCGAAGTGAGGAATGCCGCGCAGGAAGTTGGTGGTGCCGTCCAGCGGATCAATGATCCACAGGTACTCTTCGCCTTCGATGCCGGTACCGGCGTGCAGGCCAGTCTCTTCACCCTGGATCGAGTGATTCGGGTAAGCCTTGCGCAGGGCATCAATGATTTTTTGTTCGGCGGCGCGATCGACCTCGGATACATAATCCTTGGCGTCTTTTTCGTCGACCTTGATGGTATCCAGGCGCTCGATGGAGCGGAAGATCAGTTCACTGGCGCTGCGGGCGGCGCGCAGCGCGATATTCAGCATGGGCTGCATGGATGTGTCACCTAAGGTTGTTAAAGAAAGCCGCGCATTCTATCAGAACTTTTCTTCAGGTGAAGGACGCTGTTCGCTTTCATAGCTTAACGGTAGGCTGTTCTGTAAGATTTGCACCCCTTTCCCGTGTCCGAGAGCGCCTCCCTTGCTGCAGAACATTCGTGTCGTCCTGGTCAACACCAGCCACCCCGGCAACATCGGCGGGGCCGCGCGCGCCATGAAAAACATGGGTCTGTCGCGGCTGGTACTGGTCGAGCCGCGGGTATTTCCGCATCACGAAGCCGATGCTCGAGCTTCGGGTGCCGGTGACATCCTTGAAAACGCGCAAGTCGTCGCCACCCTGGAAGACGCCTTGGTCGGCTGCAATCTGGTGCTTGGCACCAGCGCCCGTGACCGGCGCATTCCCTGGCCACTGCTCGATCCGCGCGAATGCGGCAGCAAAGTGGTCGAGGAAGCCGGGCAGGGCGCGCAAATCGCCCTGGTGTTCGGTCGTGAAGATTCCGGCCTGACCAATGAAGAGCTGCAGCGATGTCACTTTCACGTGCACATCCCCTCCGATCCAGAGTTCAGTTCGCTGAACCTCGGGGCGGCGGTGCAGGTGTTGAGCTATGAAGTGCGCATGGCCTGGCTGGCGGCACAAGGTCAGCCGAGCAAGATCGAGAAAGAAGAAGTGGCTTCGGTGAAAAGTGCCGAGCTGGCGACTATGGATGAGCTGGAGCGCTTTTATGAGCATCTGCAGCAGACGCTGGTCGCCATCGAATTCCTCGATCCGGAAAAGCCCCGGCACTTGATGGCGCGCCTGCGCCGGTTGTACGGACGCAGCTCGGTCAGTCGGGCGGAAATGAATATTTTGCGTGGCATCCTCACGGAAACCCAGAAAGCGGCCCGTGGTGAGCTTCTTAAGCGGAAGGACTAAATGATGTTTGAGCGTTTGCGTGAAGATATCCAGAGCGTATTCCATCGAGACCCGGCGGCGCGTAACGCTTTTGAAGTCCTGACCTGCTACCCCGGCATGCATGCGATCTGGATTCACCGGTTGGCCGGCATGCTGTGGCGCAATGAGTTGAAATGGCTGGCGCGGCTGGTGTCGAACTTCGGTCGCTGGTTGACCGGCATCGAGATTCATCCGGGGGCCAAGGTCGGGCGTCGCTTCTTCATCGACCATGGTATGGGCATCGTCATTGGTGAAACCGCCGAGATCGGAGACGACGTGACCATTTATCAGGGCGTGACCCTCGGTGGCACCAGTTGGAACAAGGGCAAGCGCCACCCGACTCTGGGTGACGGTGTTGTTGTCGGCGCCGGGGCCAAGGTGCTGGGGCCGTTCACGGTCGGTGCTGGCGCCAAGGTCGGTTCCAATGCTGTGGTGACCAAAGAAGTGCCGCCGGGCGCGACTGTGGTCGGCATTCCGGGACGAATCATCGTCAAGTCGGACGAGGAGCAGGACGCCAAGCGCAAGGCCATGGCCGAGAAGATCGGTTTCGATGCCTACGGTGTCAGCGAAGACATGCCCGACCCGGTGGCGCGCGCCATCGGTCAGTTGCTCGATCACCTGCAAGCGGTGGACGGACGGCTGGAAGGGATGTGCGGCGCGCTGAAGGATCTGGGCAGCAATTACTGTGCGAAAGATTTGCCTGAGTTGCGTGAAGAAGACTTCGCCTGCGTGAAGGGCAAGGATCAGAGTCAGGCCAGCTAAACCGCAGCGCTGCCATCGCGAGCAGGCTTACTCCTGCATTTCAAAAGCGTTCCCCTGTCGGGGGAGTCTGCTCGCGATGAGCTTCACGCGGTACTGCTGGCTGTACGCCGCCAGCCTTTGCTATGATGCGCGCGCTCTTTTGCGGGTAAACCCGACTAAAGCACTAGGTCTTATAGTTGACTTAAATGCTCGGGAATTGCATACTCCCGCCCATTCCGAACTCCGTGGTAACTGTCCATGCGACTGACTACAAAAGGCCGATACGCCGTGACTGCCATGCTTGACCTGGCGTTGCACGCGCAGCACGGGCCCGTGTCCCTGGCCGATATCTCCGAGCGCCAAGGCATCTCCCTGTCCTATCTCGAACAGCTGTTCGCCAAGCTGCGCCGCAGTAACCTGGTTTCCAGTGTTCGCGGCCCAGGCGGTGGCTATCAGTTGTCCCGCGACATGCAGGGCATCCAGGTCGCTCAGGTGATCGATGCGGTGAACGAATCGGTCGATGCGACCAAATGCCAGGGCCAGGGCGATTGCCATTCCGGCGACACCTGCCTGACCCACCATCTGTGGTGCGACCTGAGCCTGCAGATTCACGAATTTCTGAGCGGTATCAGCTTGGCTGACCTTGTGACTCGCCGTGAGGTGCAAGAAGTAGCCCAGCGTCAGGACCAGCGCCGTTGCAACAGCAAGGCGCCACGCCTGGACAAGATTGAAGCGTCCGCCGTCGAATGACAGCCGAAGAGCTAGCGGCACGCCAGCCCTGATTTAGGAGATAGTCCATGAAATTGCCGATTTACCTTGATTACTCTGCGACCACCCCGGTTGATCCGCGTGTTGCGCAAAAAATGAGTGAGTGCCTGCTGGTCGACGGAAACTTCGGTAACCCGGCGTCCCGTTCCCACGTGTTTGGCTGGAAAGCTGAAGAGTCGGTCGAAAACGCCCGTCGTCAGGTGGCTGATCTGGTCAACGCCGACCCGCGCGAAATCGTCTGGACTTCCGGTGCCACCGAATCCGATAACCTGGCAATCAAGGGTGCGGCACATTTCTACGCCTCCAAGGGCAAGCACCTGATCACCTCCAAGATCGAGCACAAGGCTGTCCTCGACACCATGCGCCAGCTGGAGCGTGAAGGTTTCGAAGTAACGTACCTCGAGCCGACTGAAGACGGTCTGATCACCCCGGCGATGATCGAAGCCGAACTGCGCGACGACACCATTCTGGTGTCGGTGATGCACGTGAACAACGAAATCGGCACCATCAACGACATCGCCGCCATCGGCGAGATGCTGCGTTCGAAAGGCATCCTGTTCCACGTCGACGCCGCTCAGTCCACTGGCAAGGTCGAAATCGACCTGCAGAAACTGAAAGTCGACATGATGTCGTTCTCCGCCCACAAGACTTATGGCCCTAAAGGCATCGGCGCGCTGTACGTCAGCCGCAAGCCGCGTGTGCGCATCGAAGCGACCATGCACGGCGGCGGTCACGAGCGCGGCATGCGCTCCGGCACCCTGGCGACCCACCAGATCGTCGGCATGGGTGAAGCGTTCCGCGTAGCCAAAGAGGACATGGCGGCCGAAAACGTTCGTATCAAAGCGTTGAGCGACCGCTTCTACAAGCAGGTCGAGCATCTGGAAGAGCTGTACGTCAACGGCAGCCTGACCGCCCGCGTTCCGCACAACCTGAACCTGAGCTTCAACTACGTTGAAGGCGAGTCGCTGATCATGGCGCTCAAGGATCTGGCGGTATCGTCCGGTTCGGCGTGCACCTCGGCGTCGCTGGAGCCTTCGTATGTACTGCGCGCTCTGGGCCGCAACGACGAACTGGCACACAGCTCGATCCGCTTCACCTTCGGCCGTTTCACCACCGAAGAAGAAATCGACTACGCCGCGCAGAAAGTCTGCGAGGCCGTTACCAAGTTGCGCGCTCTGTCGCCGCTGTGGGACATGTACAAAGACGGCGTCGATATCTCGAAGATCGAGTGGGCGGCACACTAAATATAGAAGCCGCCGGATACAGATCCTGTAGCGACGCGGCGATTACGCAGCGCAGTTGCAGGGCCTGAAGAGCGGCCCTGATGAGTGAGGATTGAGAATCATGGCTTACAGCGAAAAGGTCATCGACCACTACGAAAACCCGCGCAACGTCGGCAAGATGAATGCCGAAGATCCGGATGTCGGCACCGGCATGGTCGGCGCGCCGGCGTGCGGCGACGTGATGCGTCTGCAGATCAAGGTCAACGAGCAGGGCGTGATTGAAGACGCCAAGTTCAAGACTTACGGCTGCGGTTCGGCAATCGCTTCCAGCTCCCTCGCCACCGAGTGGATGAAGGGCAAGACCCTGGACGAAGCGGAAACCATCAAGAACACTCAGCTGGCCGAAGAACTGGCCCTGCCGCCAGTGAAAATCCACTGCTCGGTACTCGCTGAAGACGCCATCAAGGCAGCTGTTCGCGATTACAAGCAGAAGAAAGGCTTGATCTAAGCATTGGGCGACGAGTAAGGAGTCAACGATGGCTATCAGCATGACAGAAGCGGCTGCTCGACACGTGCGACGCTCCCTCGACGGGCGCGGCAAAGGTGAAGGGATTCGTCTGGGTGTTCGCACCACAGGCTGTTCCGGCCTTGCCTACGTGCTGGAGTTTGTCGACGAGGTGGTTGCCGAGGATCAGGTGTTCGAGAGTCACGGCGAAAAAGTGATCATCGACCCGAAAAGCCTGGCTTACCTGGACGGCACCGAGCTCGATTTCGTCAAGGAAGGGTTGAACGAAGGCTTCAAGTTCAACAACCCCAACGTACGCGGTGAATGTGGCTGCGGCGAAAGCTTCAACATCTGAGGCTTGTCGTGGGTATTCCTTGTCATTTCGCTTTATTCGAGCTGCAACCGAGCTTCCGCCTGGATCTCGAGCAGTTGGCCACGCGCTATCGTGAGTTGGCGCGCGGCGTTCATCCTGACCGCTTTGCCGACGCTTCCGAGCGCGAGCAGCGGTCGGCGCTCGAGCAGTCTGCACGGCTCAATGACGCCTATCAGACGCTCAAGAGTCCGGCCCAGCGCGCTCGCTACCTGCTGACCATCAGCGGGCATGAAGTGCCGATGGAGGTCACGGTTCACGACCCCGAGTTTCTTTTGCAGCAGATGCAATGGCGCGAAGAGCTCGAAGACCTCCAGGGCAGCGCCGATCTTGACGGTGTTGCTGTGTTCAAGCGGCGCCTGAAAGTCGCTCAGGAACAGTTGAACGAAAGCTTCGCAGCCTGTTGGGATGATGCAGCGCAACGCGAACAGGCCGAGCGCCTGATGCGACGCATGCAGTTCCTCGACAAGCTCACCTACGAAGTGCGCCAGTTAGAAGAGCGCCTCGACGATTAACCCAGTGCCGCTCCGGTCGCACGCCTGATATACAGATAAGTCCTGATCACGATGGCCCTACTGCAGATCGCCGAACCCGGCCAAAGTCCTCAACCGCACCAGCGTCGTCTGGCTGTGGGGATCGACTTGGGCACTACCAATTCGCTGGTCGCTGCGTTGCGCAGTGGTCTTTCCGAGCCACTGGCCGACGCTGACGGGCAGGTCATCCTGCCGTCCGCCGTGCGTTATCACGCTGATCGCGTCGAGGTTGGCGAATCGGCCAAGCTGGCCGCGTCCTCCGATCCCTTGAACACTGTGCTGTCGGTCAAGCGCCTGATGGGGCGCGGTCTGTCCGACGTCAAACAATTGGGCGAGCAACTGCCGTACCGCTTTGTCGGCGGCGAATCGCACATGCCGTTCATCGACACCGTGCAGGGCCCGAAAAGCCCGGTCGAAGTTTCTGCCGATATCCTCAAGGTCCTGCGTCAGCGTGCTGAAGCGACTTTGGGTGGCGAGCTGGTTGGCGCGGTGATCACCGTTCCGGCGTATTTCGACGATGCGCAGCGTCAAGCCACCAAGGATGCGGCAAAACTCGCCGGTCTGAACGTGCTGCGTCTGCTCAACGAGCCGACCGCAGCCGCTGTGGCTTATGGTCTGGATCAACATGCCGAAGGCCTGGTTGCTATCTATGACCTGGGCGGCGGCACCTTCGATATTTCGATTTTGCGCCTGACTGGCGGTGTTTTCGAAGTGCTGGCTACCGGCGGCGACAGCGCCCTGGGTGGCGATGACTTCGACCACGCGATTGCCGGCTGGATCATCGAGAGCGCCGGCCTGTCCGCCGATCTCGATCCGGGCGCACAACGCAATCTGCTGCAAACCGCCTGCGCGGCCAAAGAAGCCCTGACCGATGCCGCCAGCGTTGAAGTCGCCTGCGGTGACTGGAAAGCGCAGTTGACCCGCGAAGCCTTCGATGCGCTGATCGAACCGATGGTTGCCCGCAGCCTGAAAGCCTGCCGTCGTGCCGTGCGCGATTCCGGTATCGAACTGGAAGACGTACACGCCGTGGTCATGGTCGGCGGTTCGACCCGTGTGCCGCGTGTGCGCGAAGCGGTCGCCGAAGCTTTTGGTCGTCAGCCATTGACGGAAATCGACCCGGATCAAGTGGTGGCCATCGGGGCCGCGATCCAGGCGGATACGCTGGCTGGCAACAAGCGTGATGGCGGCGAACTGCTGCTGCTCGACGTTATTCCGCTGTCCCTGGGGCTGGAAACCATGGGCGGGCTGATGGAGAAGGTGATTCCGCGCAACACCACCATCCCGGTCGCTCGCGCTCAGGACTTCACCACTTATAAAGATGGCCAGTCGGCCATGGCGATCCACGTGTTGCAGGGCGAGCGCGAGCTGATCAGCGACTGCCGCTCCCTGGCACGCTTCGAACTGCGCGGCATTCCAGCAATGGTGGCCGGGGCGGCGAAGATTCGCGTGACCTTCCAGGTCGATGCCGACGGTCTGCTCAGCGTGTCCGCCCGTGAACTGGGTTCGGGCGTTGAGGCGAGTATTCAGGTCAAGCCGTCGTACGGACTGACCGACGGCGAAATCGCCAAGATGCTCAAGGACTCGTTCCAGCACGCCAACGACGACAAGGTCGCCCGTGTTCTGCGTGAGCAGCAAGTCGATGCCCAGCGCCTGATCGAAGCGGTGCAGGGCGCTCTGGAGGCCGATGGCGAGCGTTTGCTTGACGCCGAAGAGCGCATGGTCATCGACCTGCAGGTGCAGGAACTCATTGAACTGATGAAAGGCACCGATGGTTACGCCATCGAGCAGCAGACCAAGCGTCTGTCGCAAGTGACCGATGCTTTTGCTGCCCGCCGCATGGATCTGACGGTGAAAGCCGCTCTGTCGGGGCGCAATCTGAATGAAATCGAGGATATCTGATGCCGCAGGTCATTTTTCTGCCACACGAGAAGTTTTGCCCTGAGGGCATGGTGGTCGAGGCTGCGCCCGGCACATCTATTCTTGAACTGGCCCACGAACACCATATCGAGATGGAAAGTGCCTGTGGCGGCGTCTGCGCTTGCACCACGTGCCACTGCATCATCCGCGAGGGTTTCGACTCGCTGGAAGAGGCGGACGAGCTGGAAGAAGACTTTCTCGATCGCGCCTGGGGTCTTGAAGCGCAGTCGCGTCTGGCCTGTCAGGCTATCGTTGGTGAAGAAGACATCACCGTCGAAATCCCGAAATATTCGCTTAACCATGCGGCTGAAGCGCCGCACTGACTGGTAAGACTGTCATGAGCTACGGTTGGAATGATGTTCAACGCATTGCAGAAGAATTGGCCGAAGCCAAACCGGATGTAGATCCGCTTTCTGTCAATTTCGTCGACCTGCAGCGATGGATCATGGAACTGCCTGACTTCGACAACACCTCTGGCCGTGTCGGCGAGAAGGTGTTGGAAGCGGTTCAGGCGCTCTGGATCGAAGAAGTCGACTGATCGTCCTCGCAGGTTAGGCAATACCCAAGAACCCGCGTATAATTCGCGGGTTTAATTTTTCGCAAATTACCGTTTCTGGAGTTACACCATGGCTGTTCAACGTACTTTCTCCATCATCAAGCCTGACGCCGTTGCTAAAGGCGCTGCCGGCGAAATCGTTACCCGCTTCGAAAAGGCTGGTCTGAAAGTTGTTGCTTCGAAAATGAAGCAGCTGTCCAAAGCCGAAGCTGAAGGCTTCTACGCTGAGCACAAAGAGCGTGGTTTCTTCGGTGACCTGGTTGCTTTCATGATCTCCGGTCCGGTTGTTGTTCAGGTTCTGGAAGGCGAAAACGCTATCGCTCGCAACCGTGAGCTGATGGGCGCTACCAACCCTAAAGAAGCTGCTGCCGGCACCATCCGTGCTGACTTCGCTGAGTCGATCGACGCCAACGCCGTTCACGGTTCGGACTCCGAAGCCGCTGCTGCTCGCGAAATCTCGTACTTCTTCGCAGCTACTGAAGTAACCACTCGCTAAGCATTGGCTTGAGAGTGAAGGTGAATCCATGACTACATCGACTGTTAAAACAAACCTGCTGGGTCTGACCCAGCCGGAAATGGAAAAATTCTTCGACTCAATCGGGGAGAAGCGTTTCCGTGCCGGTCAGGTAATGAAATGGATTCACCACTTTGGCGTCGATGATTTCGACGCCATGACGAACGTCAGCAAGGCCCTGCGCGACAAGCTCAAGGCTATTGCCGAGGTTCGTGGTCCCGAAGTGGTCAGCGAGGACATCTCCAGCGACGGCACCCGTAAGTGGGTGGTGCGCGTGGCGTCCGGCAGCTGTGTCGAGACCGTGTACATTCCCCAGGGCAAACGCGGCACGCTGTGCGTTTCGTCCCAGGCAGGCTGTGCCCTGGACTGCAGTTTCTGCTCCACCGGCAAGCAAGGCTTCAACAGCAACCTCACTGCCGCCGAAGTCATCGGTCAGGTGTGGATTGCCAACAAATCTTTCGGCAGTGTTCCGGCTACCATCGACCGCGCCATCACCAACGTGGTGATGATGGGCATGGGCGAACCGCTGCTGAACTTCGACAACGTCGTGGCCGCCATGCATCTGATGATGGATGACCTCGGCTACGGGATCTCCAAGCGCCGCGTGACCCTGTCCACGTCGGGTGTGGTGCCGATGATCGATGAGCTGGCCAAGCACATCGACGTCTCCCTGGCGTTGTCCCTGCACGCACCGAATGACGCATTACGTAACCAATTGGTGCCGATCAACAAGAAGTATCCGCTTAAGATGCTGCTCGAGTCGTGCCAGCGCTACATGTCCGCCCTCGGCGAGAAGCGTGTGCTGACCATCGAGTACACCTTGCTCAAGGACGTCAACGACAAACTTGAGCACGCCGTGGAAATGATCGAGTTGCTGAAAGACATTCCGTGCAAGATCAACCTGATCCCGTTTAACCCGTTCCCGCACTCCGGGTACGAGCGGCCGAGCAACAACGCTATCCGCCGGTTCCAGGATCAACTGCATCAGGCCGGTTACAACGTCACCGTCCGCACCACCCGTGGTGAAGACATCGACGCCGCGTGTGGTCAATTGGTAGGGCAGGTGCTGGATCGCACCCGTCGCAGCGAACGTTACATCGCCGTGCGTGAGTTGAGCGCCGACAGCGATCTGGCACAGAACGCCGCGAACACTAACTAAGAGAGGATCTCTATGTCCCTGCGCTTTGCGCTGCTGTTGCTGATAGCCAGCCTGTGCGCTGGTTGTGTCCTGTCGGGTGACTACAACCCGATGAAGACCAGCAAGGGCCGCGATGAAGCGCGGGCTGCCTACGTGCAGTTGGGCCTGGGTTACTTGCAGCAGGGCATGACCGAGCGGGCCAAGGTGCCGCTGAAGAAGGCGCTGGAGCTTGACGATTCCGACCCTGACGCCAATGCCGCCCTCGGGCTGGTGTTTCAGGCCGAAATGGAGCCGAAACTGGCTGACGAGCACTTTCGCAAAGCCCTGTCCTCCCGACCCGCCGATGCGCGCACCCTCAACAACTACGGCAGTTTTCTCTACGAAGAACAGCGTTACAAGGAAGCCTACGAGCGTTTTGAACAGGCGGCCGCCGATACCCTGTATCCTGAGCGTTCGCGAGTGTTCGAGAACCTCGGCATGACGGCGGCGAAGCTCGGTCAGCGCGATCTGGCGCAGCAGCAGCTGGAAAAGGCTCTGCGTCTGAATCGTCAACAACCGCGTGCCTTGCTGGAAATGGCTGAGTTGTCCTTCGAAGACAGGCATTATGTGCCCGCGCGTGACTATTACGACCGTTTCAGCCTGCTAACCGAGCAAAATGCACGTAGTCTATTGCTCGGCGTTCGGCTGGCAAAAGTGTTTGAAGATCGCGACAAGGCCGCCAGTTACGGCCTGCAATTAAAACGACTCTATCCCGGTACGCCGGAATATCAGCAATACCTGTCGGAGCAATGATGAAAGCGGCGCATCCCGAAGTTGTAGCAGCGAATCGCGTTAACCCCGGTGAGACTCTGCGCCAGGCCCGCGAAAGCAATGGCTGGTCGCTGGCCGAAGTGGCCCTTAAGCTCAACCTCACCGTGACTTCCCTGAGCAATCTTGAAGCCGGCGCTTTCGACAAGCTGCCGGGGCATACCTTTGCTCGCGGTTACATTCGCGCCTATGCCAAATTGCTCGGCATGGACCAGACCGTTCTGGTTCAGCAATTCGACCAGTCCACCGGTACCGACTCCCAGGGCAGCAACGTCCACGCCCTGGGCCGTATCGAAGAGCCAGTGCGGGTCTCCCACACGATCTTGCGTATCGTCAGCCTGTTGTTGCTGATCGCGGTCATCGGCGGCGGTTTCGTCTGGTGGCAGGATCAGACGTCGCAGCGGATCAAGGATTTGACCACCCTGGCCCCGGAGCACGTCGAAGTCGAAGGCGCCGACGGCACTACCCAGATTCATCCGATCGACGAGCCGGAAGACCAGGCTGTCGCGCAAAACCAGGCCGAAAGTTCGACTTCCCTGGCTTTGCCACCCTCCGAAACCACCGCAGAATCGACCGGTGCCGAGCCTGTTGCTCCGGCGACGGCACCAACTGCGCCGGCGGTAGCGCCAACCGCACCGGTTCATACCCCGGCGCCGGTCGTTGCCCCTGCGGCGACTCCGGCACCGGCTGTTCCGGCCACGCCTGCGCCAACCGTCACTGCACCGGTGGCGCCTGCGCCGACCGCAGAAGTGGCGGCTCCGGCGGCCGGCGATGGTCAGGTTCAGCTGCAATTCACCGGCGATTGCTGGGCACAAGTCACCGATGGTCGTGGCAAAGTGCTGTTCAGTGGCCTGAAGCATAAAGGCGACAGCGTGGCTGTCAGCGGCAAACCGCCGCTCAGTGTGCGCCTGGGTGTTGCCCGCGCCGCACAGGTCAGCTACAACGGCCAGCCGGTCGATGTCGCTCCGTTCACCAGTGGCGAGACTGCTCGCCTGAAGTTGGGTCAATAAGTCATGCACGGCGAATCTCCAATCAAACGTCGCGTTTCGCGCAAGATCTGGGTCGGTAACGTACCTGTTGGCGGCGATGCGCCTATCGCTGTGCAGAGCATGACCAACAGCGACACTAATGATGTGGCTGCCACCGTTGCCCAGATCAATCGTCTGGAAGCGGCCGGCGTCGACATCGTCCGCGTTTCGGTACCGGACATGGACGCCGCCGAGGCGTTCGGCAAGATCAAGCAACTGGTCAAGGTGCCGCTGGTTGCCGACATCCACTTCGACTACAAGATTGCCTTGCGCGTCGCCGAACTGGGTGTGGACTGCCTGCGTATCAACCCGGGCAACATCGGTCGTGAAGACCGCGTGCGCGCCGTGGTCGATGCTGCCCGTGATCGCGGTATTCCGATCCGCATCGGCGTCAACGCCGGTTCCCTGGAAAAAGACCTGCAAAAGAAATACGGCGAGCCGACCCCGGCCGCCCTGGTCGAATCCGCCCTGCGTCACGTCGAGCACCTCGAACGCCTGAATTTCCAGGACTTCAAGGTCAGCGTGAAGGCCTCTGACGTGTTCATGGCCGTCGAAGCCTACCGCTTGCTGGCCAAGGAAATCGTCCAGCCGCTGCACCTGGGCATTACCGAAGCCGGTGGATTGCGTTCGGGCACAGTGAAATCCGCCGTGGGCCTAGGTATGCTGCTCGCCGAGGGGATTGGCGATACTATCCGCATCTCGCTGGCGGCCGACCCGGTCGAGGAAGTGAAGGTCGGTTACGACATTCTCAAGTCTTTGCATCTGCGTTCCCGTGGCATCAACTTCATCGCCTGCCCGAGCTGCTCGCGGCAGAACTTCGATGTGGTCAAGACCATGAACGAGCTGGAAGGGCGTCTTGAAGACCTGCTGGTGCCGCTGGATGTCGCGGTGATCGGTTGTGTGGTCAACGGCCCCGGCGAAGCCAAGGAAGCCCATATCGGCTTGACCGGCGGTACGCCAAACCTGATTTACATCGACGGCAAGCCGTCGCAGAAACTGACGAATGACAATCTGGTGGACGAGCTGGAAAAGCTGATCCGCGAGAAAGCGGCCGAGAAGGTCGAAGCTGACGCAGCGGTTATCGCGCGCGGCTGAGCCTGACTGAAGCGCCGAACGAATTTAAGGATTTAAAGTGAGCAAGTCTTTGCAAGCCATACGTGGCATGAACGACATCCTGCCCGAACAGACCCCGCTGTGGCGTTATTTCGAGGGCACCGTTGCGCGTTTGCTGGATAACTACGGTTACAAGCAGATCCGCATGCCGATCGTCGAATTCACCGAGCTGTTCAAGCGCTCGATCGGTGAAGTGACCGACATCGTCGAAAAAGAGATGTACACCTTCGAAGACCGCAACGGCGACTCCCTGACCCTGCGTCCGGAAGGTACTGCGGCGTGCGTGCGTGCGGTGCTCGAACACGGCATCACCGGCGGTGGCCAGGTGCAGAAACTCTGGTACATCGGCCCGATGTTCCGCCACGAGCGTCCGCAGAAAGGCCGCTATCGCCAGTTCCACCAGATCGGTCTGGAGGTGTTCAACCTCGACGGTCCGGACATCGACGCCGAGCTGATCATCATGACCTGGCGCCTGTGGGGCGAGCTGGGCATCCGTGATGCGGTCAAGCTCGAACTCAACAGCCTGGGCACCAGCGAGTCCCGTGGTCGTTACCGTGAAGCGCTGGTCGAGTACCTCTCGGCGCACCACGACAAGCTCGACGAAGACAGCCAGCGTCGCCTGAAAACCAACCCGCTGCGCGTGCTCGACACCAAAAATGCCGACACTCAAGCGGTGTTGGTCGGTGCGCCGAAGATGGCGGACTACCTGGATGACGAATCCCGTGCCCACTTCGAAGGCCTGAAGGCGCGTCTGGATGCCGTCGGCATTCCGTACGTGCTCAACCCGAAGCTGGTACGCGGCCTCGATTACTACAGCAAAACCGTATTCGAATGGGTCACCGACAAGCTCGGCGCCCAGGGCACTGTCTGCGCGGGCGGTCGTTACGACGGTCTGGTCGAGCAAATGGGCGGCAAGCCGACCACCGGCGTGGGTTTCGCCATGGGCATCGAACGTCTGGTGCTGATGCTGGAAACCCTCGAGCAGATCCCGGAAGAAATCTCCCGTCAGGTCGACGTCTACCTCTGCGCCTTCGGTGAGCAAGCCGAACTGGCCGGCCTGGCCCTGGCCGAGCGTGTCCGCGATCAGCTTCCAAACCTGCGTCTGCAAGTCAATGCCGGCGCCGGCAGCTTCAAAAGCCAGTTCAAGAAAGCCGACAAGAGCGGTGCGCTGTACGCACTGATCCTGGGTGACGACGAAATGGCCCAGCAAGTGGTAGGTTTCAAACCCCTGCGTGGCCAGGGCGAACAACAAAGCATTGCCTGGGATGCGCTCGCCGCTCACCTGGCCACCTGCGTCGTGCAGGGTTGAAGCTGTCTAAACAGCCGATTTAGCGATTAAGGAGTATTGGGGTGTCGAGTACCGAAGACGAACAGTTGGCGGATTTGAAGGACTGGTGGACACGCAACGGCAAACCTCTGGTCACCGGCGGCCTGTTGGCACTGGTTATCGTGTTCGGCTGGCAGGCTTATCACAAGTATCAGAGCAACCAGTCGCAAGGCGCCTCGGTGCTTTATCAGCAACTGCTGGAAACCACGCTGACGCCTGACGGCAAGCCTGATGCGGCCCGCGTTGCGGATCTGGCCGGCAAGCTCAACAGCGAATTCGGCGGCACCGCGTACGCGCAGTACGGCAGCCTGTTCGTGGCAAAAGTGGCGGTCGACAGCGGCAAGCTGGACGATGCGGCGACCGAGCTCAAAGCCATTGTCGACAAACCGGCCAACCCGGCGCTGGGCGAAATCGCCCGTCAGCGTCTGGCGCAGGTGTTCGGCGCGCAGAACAAGGCCGAAGACGCCCTGAAACTGCTCGACGGCGACGCCGACAAAGCGTTCCTGGCCACTCGCGAAGAACTCAAGGGCGACCTGCTGGTGCAGTTGGGCCGTACCGATGACGCGAACAAGGCGTATCAAAAAGCCAAGGCAGCACTGTCGGATGAAGCGGCGGTCGGTGGCCTTCAAATCAAGCTCGACGACCTGGCCAAAGGGGATGCGTGACGTGATCCGTTGGAAGCATGCAGCATTGCTGGCTCTGGCCTTGTTGGCCGCGGGTTGCAGCAGCAACAGCAAAAAAGAATTGCCACCGGCCGAGCTGACCGACTTCAAAGAAGAAGTGGTTCTGCACAAGCAGTGGAGTCGTTCGATCGGTGACGGTCAGGGCGAAACCTACAACATGCTGGTGCCGGCGATCGACGGTGACACCATCTACGCCGCCGATGTAACCGGCGTGGTGATGGCCATGGATCGCGGCAATGGCGACGTGAAATGGAAGCAGGATCTTGATCTGCCTGTCTCCGGCGCTGTCGGCGTTGGCTACGGTCTGGTGCTGATCGGTACGCTGCGTGGCGAAGTTGTCGCTCTGGACGCCAGCAACGGTGAAGAGAAGTGGCGCGCGCGCGTGACCAGTGAAGTCCTCGCACCGCCGGCCAACAACGGTGACGTCGTAGTGGTGCAGACCCAGGACGATCGTCTGATCGGTCTGGATGCTGCCACCGGTACGCAACGCTGGGTGTATGACAGCACCCCGGCCGTGCTGACCCTGCGTGGCACCAGTGCACCGCTGGTGACCAACCGCCTCGCGGTGGCAGGTCTGTCCACCGGTAAAGTGGTCGCGCTGGACATTTCCAACGGCGTGCCGGTCTGGGAACAACGGATCGCGATTCCACAGGGTCGTTCGGAACTGGAGCGCGTGGTCGACATCGACGGCGGCCTGCTGCTGTCCGGCGGCACCCTGTACGTGGCCAGCTATCAGGGTCGCGTGGCGGCACTGGATCTGGAAAGCGGCCGTCAACTCTGGCAGCGCGATGCGTCGAGCTATGCCGGTATTGCCCAAGGTTTCGGCAGCGTTTACGTGAGCCTGTCCTCGGGCACCGTTGAAGGCGTCGACGAGCGTTCCACCACCGCGCTGTGGAGCAATGACTCGCTGGCTCGTCGTCAACTGTCGGCTCCGGAAGTGTTCTCCAGCTATGTTGCAGTAGGTGACCTGGAAGGTTATCTGCACCTGCTGAGTCAGGTTGACGGTCGTTTCGTCGGCCGTGAGCGCATCGACAGCGACGGCCTGCGTGCCCGTCCGCTGGTGGTGGGTGACACGATTTATGTGTATGGCAACAGCGGCAAACTGGAAGCCCTGACCATCAAGTAAGAACTATGCTTGGGGTTAACACCCCCAGGCAGCTTCACTGGTAGGAGCGAGCCTGCTCGCGAAGGGCGTCAACGATGACGCGTACAGCCTGAATAGACGCGGTGCTGTTAGCGTTTTTCGCGAGCAAGCCCGCTCCCACAGTGTTGCCCCGAGCACCAGCCGCTGCCTCGCAGCGGCTTTTGTATTTTCTGAAATAACGAAGTGGAGAGCCGCATGGTTCCCGTAATCGCCCTGGTGGGCCGACCGAACGTCGGCAAATCCACCTTGTTCAACCGCCTGACCAGGACTCGCGACGCTATTGTCGGCGACTTGTCCGGTCTGACCCGTGATCGCCAGTACGGTGAGGCCAAGTGGCAAGGGCGTTCCTACATTCTGATCGACACCGGCGGTATCTCCGGTGACGAACATGGTATGGACGAAAAAATGGCCGAGCAGTCGCTGCTGGCCATCGAAGAGGCAGATGTTGTTCTGTTCCTGGTAGATGCCAAGGCTGGTTTCACCGCCGCCGACCAGATGATCGCCGAACACCTGCGCAAACGTAACAAGCGTTCCCACGTGGTGGCCAACAAGGTCGACAACATCGACCCGGAAATGGCTCGCGCCGAGTTCGCCCCGCTGGGCATGGGCCACGCGATCCCGATCGCCGGTGCTCACGGCCGTGGTATCACGCAGTTGCTGGAAGCCGCTCTGAGCGATTTCCCGCGTGACGATGACGAGCCGCAGGAAGGCGAAGAGGAAGAGATCGTTGCCGAAGGCGAGGAAGCCAAGCGCATTCCTGGCCCGAGCGAAAAAGACGGGATCAAGATCGCCATCATCGGCCGTCCGAACGTGGGTAAATCGACCCTGGTCAACCGCATGCTCGGTGAAGACCGGGTGATCGTCTATGACCAGCCCGGCACCACCCGCGACAGTATCTACATCCCGTTCGAACGGAATGAAGAGAAGTACACGCTGATCGACACCGCCGGTGTGCGCAAGCGCGGCAAGATCCACGAAGAAGTCGAAAAGTTCTCTGTGGTCAAAACCCTGCAGGCGATCAAAGACGCCAACGTGGTGATCTTCGTGATGGACGCCCGCGAAGGCGTGGTCGATCACGACCTCAACCTGCTGGGCTTCGCCCTTGAAGCCGGTCGGGCGCTGGTGATCGCGATCAACAAGTGGGACGGCATGACGCCGAGCGAGCGAGACTTTGTGAAGGTCGAGCTGCAGCGTCGCCTGTTCTTCGTCGACTTCGCCGACATCCACTTCATCTCGGCGCTGCACGGTACCGGCGTGGGCAACCTCTACGCTTCGGTGCAGAACTCGTTCAAGTCGGCGGTCACCCGCTGGCCGACGAGCCGCCTGACCCAGATCCTTGAAGACGCGGTCAGCGAGCACCAGCCGCCGATGGTCAACAGCCGCCGGATCAAGCTGCGTTACGCTCACCTGGGGGGGGCTAACCCGCCGATCATCGTGATCCACGGTAACCAGATCGAGAAAGTGCCGAAGTCCTACGTGCGCTATCTGGAAAACACCTACCGTCGTGTGCTGAAGCTGGTCGGTACGCCGATCCGCATCGAGTTCAAGGGTGGCGAGAACCCGTACGAAGGCAACAAGAACACGCTGACCGACCGTCAGGTCAACAAGAAGCGTCGTTTGATGTCGCACAACAAGAAAGCCAGCAAGAAGCGTCGCGACAAGAAGTAAAAAGCAGCTTCAAGTTTCGAGCTGCAAGCTTCAAGTAAAAGCGATAAAGCAGAGAGGGCTTCGTATGAAGCCCTTTTTTGTGGGCGCGGGTTTTTGCTTGCAGCTTGCAGCTTGACGCTTGAAACTTGCAATTCACCTGCAAGGGGCTTCCGATGATCACCAGTAAGCTGCCGAATGTCGGCATCACGATTTTCACGCAGATGTCTCAGCTCGCGGCGCAAACCGGGGCCATCAACCTTTCCCAGGGGTTCCCTGATTTCGACGGTCCGCAATCCCTGCGCGATGCGGTGGCTCGGCACGTTGCCGGCGGCCATAACCAGTATTCACCCATGACCGGTCTGCCGGCGTTGCGTCAGCAGATAGCTGCGAAGATTGCCCGCAGTTACGGGGTTAACGTCGATGCCGACCACGAAGTGACCGTCACACCGGGCGCGACTCAGGCGATCTTCTGTGCGATTCAGGCAATTATCCACAGCGGCGACGAAGTCATCGTCTTCGACCCGTGCTACGACAGCTACGAGCCGGCGACGGAGCTGGCAGGTGGCCGTTGCGTGCATGTGCAACTGAGCCCGGACGATTTCTCCATTGATTTCGACAAGCTCGCCACGGCCCTGAGTCCGCGCACGAAAATGATCGTTCTCAACACCCCGCACAACCCCAGCGGCGCGCTGATCAGCCGTGCCGAGCTCGACCAGTTGGCGGCCCTGATCCGGGGGCGCGACATCTACCTGATCAGCGACGAAGTCTATGAACACCTGGTGTTCGACGGCGTGCCGCATGTCAGCGTACTGGCCCATGAGGAGCTGTATCAGCGCGCCTTCGTCGTCAGCTCGTTCGGCAAGACTTACCACGTGACCGGCTGGAAGACTGGCTATGTGGTCGCTCCCCCGGCGCTGACCGCCGAACTGCGCAAGGTGCACCAGTACGTCAGTTTCTGCGGTGTGACGCCGCTGCAATATGCCCTGGCCGATTACATGGCCGAGCATCCCGAGCACGTGGAGCAATTGCCGGGCTTCTATCAGGCCAAGCGCGATCTGTTCTGCGATCTGCTGGCGCCGTCGCGCTTCAGCTTTACCCGGGTCACCGGCACCTATTTTCAACTGGTCGATTACTCGCAGATCCGCCCCGACCTGAATGACGTCGAGATGGCCATGTGGATGACCCGCGAGCACGGTGTGGCGAGTATTCCAGTGTCGGTGTTCTACCAGAATCCACCCGAAGGCCAGCGCCTCGTGCGTCTGTGCTTCGCCAAACGCGAGGAGACGCTGCGCGAAGCAGCGGCAAAACTATGCGCGATCTGAGTGCGTTACCCGATCTCAATCTGGCGCTGATCCAGACCAGTCTGGCGTGGCACGATCGCCAGGCCAATCTCGAGCATTTCGAGCAGTTACTGGAACAGGCGCGCGGTGCGGATCTGATCATTCTGCCGGAGATGTTTACTACCGGTTTCTCCATGGAGTCCGCGACCCTCGCCGAAGCCGAAAATGGCCCGACCAGCAAATGGCTGCGGGTGCAGGCGGCGAAGTTCAATGCCGTGATCACCGGCAGCGTGATCATTCAGGCGGCCGACGGCAGCCATCGCAATCGCTTGTTGTGGGCGCGGCCGGACGGTGAAGTGCTGCATTACGACAAGCGTCACCTGTTCCGCATGGCGGGCGAGCACAACCACTACACCCCCGGCGAACGCCAGGTGCAGTTCGAACTCAAGGGCTGGCGGGTACGGCCGCTGATTTGTTACGACCTGCGCTTCCCGGTGTGGAGCCGTGATGCGCAGGACACTGACTTGCTGCTGTACACCGCCAACTGGCCGGGGGCTCGGCGTCTGCACTGGAATCGCCTGTTGCCGGCGCGGGCCATCGAAAACCTCTGTTACGTGGCGGCGGTGAATCGTGTCGGCACCGACGGCAAGGGCTTCGCTTACACCGGCGACAGTCAGGTCCTGGATTTCCAGGGCGAAATGTTACTGGCGGCAGGGGAGGCCGACGGTGTGTTCAAGGCCGTACTGGAAGCCGCGCCGCTGGCGGCTTATCGCGAGCGCTTTCCGGCGAATCTGGACGCGGACACCTTCGAGTTCATCTGAGGTTTGTATGAACACTCATACAATTGCGTTCAGTTTTGGCGCCGTTTGCCGATAGGAAGAACAGCCAAGGAGGATTTTCCAATGACCAGCATCAGCGCCACCGTCGTCAATCCCTATCCGGTTACGCCGTCAAAAGTGTCGATCCGCGACCCGCAAGAGCAAACCGCCAACCCGTTGAACGCTACCGATGCCAATGGTGACGGTGAGCTGCGCGTAAACAGCGCAGATGCCAACATCGCTTCAGTCGGCGATGCTGGCAGTCCGATCGAAGCCCTGAAAAAGCAGATCGCCGAGGCGCAGAAGTTGTTGGCCGAGCAGCAGGCTCAGTTGGCCAGCAGCGAGCGCGGCAACGCCAGCGCGGAGCAAAAGGCTCAGCAGGTGATGGAGATCCAGACACAGATCGCCGTGACGGCCAGCAACATTCAAGTGCTGCAGGCGACCTTGTTGCAGGCAATGTTGAGTGTCGATGTGCACGCCTGAGATTTTTCTCGCTTGATCTGGCTTTTTCGCGGGCAAGTCGAAACGTCGCACCGCCCACGAAGAGGCCACTGAAGTCAGCGTAAAGCTAGCAGGCAAAAAAAGGCCCCGAGGTTCGCACCCCGGGGCCTTGTGTATTCCAGCGAAGGCTTAAGCCGCTTTCGCTTCCGGCTGGCTCAACGAGCGGTTCAGCGCGCTGAACAGGGCCTTGAAGCTGGCCGTGGTGATGTTTTCATCAATGCCCACGCCGTGTACCGCACGCTCGCCGTTCACCCGCAATTCGATGTAGGCCGCTGCCTTGGCATTGGTCCCCGCGCCGATGGCGTGTTCGTTGTAGTCCATGATTTCCACCGGAATCGGCAGGCCGGCCACCAGTGCTTCCAGCGCACCGTTGCCCTTGCCGCGCCAGTGCAGGTTGGTTTCGCCCTGACCCTTGCTCGCCACTTCCACTTCGACGGCGCTGTTGCCGTTTTCTTCCTGCAGGCGATGGCTGACCAGTGCGTACGGGGTGTTGGCTTGCAGGTATTCGCTGATCAACAGCGAGTGGATCTGCTTGGCGGTCATCTCAAGGCCCAGGCGATCGGTTTCACGCTGCACGACCTGGCTGAACTCGATCTGCATGCGACGTGGCAGGCTGATGCCGTACTCCTGCTCCAGCAAGTAAGCGATACCGCCCTTGCCCGACTGGCTGTTGACGCGAATCACCGCCTCGTAGCTGCGGCCGATGTCGGCCGGGTCGATCGGCAGGTACGGCACTTCCCACAGGGTGTCCGGTTGCTGCTGGGCGAAGCCCTTGCGGATCGCGTCCTGGTGCGAGCCGGAGAATGCGGTGTGGACCAGATCGCCCACGTACGGGTGGCGTGGGTGCACCTGAATCTGGTTGCACTCTTCGACGACCTTGCGCACGCCGTCGATGTCGGAGAAGTCCAGCTCAGGGTCGACGCCCTGGGTGTACATGTTCAGGGCCACGGTGACGAGGTCGACGTTACCGGTACGCTCGCCGTTGCCGAACAGGCAGCCTTCGACGCGATCCGCGCCGGCCATCAGGCCCAGCTCGGTGGCGGCGACGCCGGTGCCACGGTCGTTGTGGGTGTGCAGGCTGATGATCACGCTGTCACGACGGTTGATGTTGCGGCCAAACCATTCGATCTGGTCGGCGTAGACGTTCGGGGTCGCGCATTCGACGGTGGCCGGCAGGTTGAGGATCATCTTGTGCTCAGGCGTCGGGTCCCAGACCTCGATCACTGCATCGCAGACTTCCTTGGCGAATTCCAGCTCGGTGGCGCTGAAGGTTTCCGGCGAGTACTCGAAAGTCCACTCGGTGTCCGGCTGCATGGCTGCGTATTTGACGAACAGCTTGGCGGCGTTCACGGCGATGGCCTTGATACCGTCCTTGTCCTGGTTGAAGACGATGCGACGGAAGGACGGCGAGGTGGCGTTGTACAAGTGAACGATGGCTTTCTTCGCCCCGCGCAGGGATTCGAAGGTGCGCTCGATCAGGTCTTCACGGCCCTGGGTCAACACCTGGATGGTGGTGTCGTCCGGAATGTGGCCTTCTTCGATCAGGGTACGCACGAAGTCGAAGTCGGTTTGCGAAGCCGCCGGGAACGAGGCTTCGATTTCCTTCACACCCACCTGAACCAGGGTCTTCCAGAAGCGCAGCTTCTTCACCGCGTCCATCGGCTCGATCAACGACTGGTTACCGTCACGCAGGTCGGAGCTGCACCAGATCGGCGCGGCGTCGATGGTTTTCGACGGCCAGGTGCGATCCGGCAAGTTGATGACGGGGAACGCGCGGTATTTCGAAGACGGATCTTTGAGCATGCTCATCGGGAAATTCCTTATTGTCTGGGCCGAAAAGAGGCGGCCTGCCGGTGGAACAAAAGTTCTTGGAAAAGCGTGGGACGAGGCGCAGCGATTCAGCCCGGCAGTCGTGCGCTGACGAGGCACAGGCTGCGGTGCTGGCGAAGCTGAATAAGGGTGTGAGAGGTTTTCATGCCTTAAACCCTAACCGCGAGGGGAGAGGATGGCAAGCAGTCGAAAAAAATTGAGAGGAATACTCTGAAATTGGGGTTTTGCAGGATTTTATTGCGCTTAAGGCAGTAGATCTTATTGATGTTTGCGTGAGGCTAGATTGGGGCGCAATCGAGGATTGTGGAGCGTTGGCAGGTATGAGTGTGTTTCACAGGCCGCCTTCGCGAGCAAGCTCGCTCCCACATCGGATCGTGTTCATGCACATATCCTTGTGGGAGCGAGCTTGCTCGCGAAGAGGCCATCAGCCCATTCAAATGTTTAAGGCTGGAACGCGCCAATGAAAATCGCCGGATCCACCCGTGCATCGTTCAGGCTGATGTTCCAGTGCATGTGCGGCCCGGTTGCCCGCCCGGTCGAGCCGACCTTGCCGACCACCGCGCCACGGGCCAGTTGATCGCCGACCTTCACATCAATTTTCGACATATGGCAGAACATGCTGATGAAGCCCTGCCCGTGATCGACAAACACCGTGTTGCCATTGAAGAAGTAGTTGCCGGTCAGAATCACCTTGCCCGCCGCCGGGGTCTTGATCGGCGTGCCGGCCGGTACTGCAAAGTCGAGGCCTGCATGGGGATTGCGCTCTTCGCCATTGAAGAAACGACGCACACCGAACTTGCTCGACAGCGGCCCGTTGACCGGTTTGTCCAGCAGCAGATTGCTCGGCGTGTTCGGGCTGAAGCTGCGATACGCCTTGATCTGCTCGGCCAGTTCACCCTCGATGCGCTTGAGGTTCGACTGATCCGGATTGACTTGCTGCTTGTTCTTCAGGGTGATGCGTTGTTCCGGATATTTTTTGTTGCCCACGGTGAACGGCAGATTACGCCCGCCACTGCTGATCTGCTGCGCGCCCGGTTTGACGGTTAGCGGCACGCCGACAATCGCCAGCCAGTTGTTCTGTTCTTTCACCACCAGCACCGGTTTGCCCTGATAGGTGGCTTTCGGTGCCTGCGCGGCTGCGCCCAGATCAACCACCGCCACACCGCCCGGCACCGGTTTGTTGAGTAGCCGGGTGATGTAGCTGTCGGCGTGGGCATTGAAGGTGGTCAAACACAACAACAATAACGGAGCGAAAAAACGCGGCATGGATCAGTCCAGTAAAGAAAGGGTGACAGGCGTCAGGTGGTTGTCTTCGACGCGCACTTGCAGTTCGCCTTCGCCGAGCCTGGCCTTCAGGCGCTGCCCGGTGTGGGTCTGCGCGGCGTTGCGGATCGCATGGCCACGCTCATCCAGCAGAATGCTGTAACCGCGACCGAGGGTCGCCAACGGGCTGACCACATGCAGCGTCTGCATCTGGCTGTGCAGTTGCAGGCGACGGCTTTTCAGGCCTTCGCGCATGGCCCGGGGCAGGCGTTCGGCGAGGCTGTCGAGGCGCTGGCGCAACATCGCCAGTTGGCGTCCCGGGTGTTGCCCGGCGAGTCGGGTTTCCAGACGGATCAGGCGTTCGCGACGAGTATTGAGCTGACGCTCGAAGGCGCGGCGCATGCGCATGTCCAGGTCATCCAGACGCTGCGCCTGCTGGCGCAGACGTTCGCCGGGATGCCGCAGGCGCCGGGCCATGCCTTCCAGGCGCAGACGGTCGCGCATCAAGCGGTCACGCATGCGCATCACCAAGCGGCGATGCAGGCTTTCGACCTGACGGATCAGGTGACTGGAGTCGGGAGCGAGCAGTTCGGCAGCCGCCGACGGCGTGGGGGCGCGCACGTCGGCAACAAAGTCGCTGATCGACACGTCGGTTTCATGGCCGACAGCGCTGACAATCGGTGTTACACAGGCATCGACCGCGCGCGCCACAGCCTCTTCGTTGAAGCACCAGAGGTCTTCCAGCGAGCCGCCGCCACGGGCGAGGATCAGCGCGTCGAAACCGCGGGCGTCGGCCAGCTTCAGTGCGCGGACAATCTGCGCGGTGGCCTCGCGGCCCTGTACGGCCGTGGGGATCAGCGTCAGTTGCACCTGTGGTGCACGGCGGCGGAACACGCTGATGATGTCGCGAATCACCGCGCCGGTCGGCGAACTGATGATGCCGATGCGCTGCGGATGCGCCGGCAGCGGCACTTTGCGCTCGGCGCTGAACAGGCCTTCGGCGCTGAGTTTTTCCTTCAGCGCATCGAACGCCAGACGCAGCGCGCCATCACCGGCCGGCTCGACGGTGTCGAGAATCAGTTGATAGTCGCCGCGGCCTTCGAACAGCGAAACCTTGCCCCGCACTTTCACGGCCAGGCCGTCCTTCAGCGCCTGGCGCACCCGCGCCGCGTTCTGCCGGAACAGCGCGCAACGCACCTGCGCGCCGCTGTCCTTGAGGGTGAAATACACATGGCCGGACGCCGGGCGGGCGAGGTTGGAGATTTCGCCTTCGACCCAGATGTTGCTGAACACGTCTTCGAGCAACACCCGCGCGCGGCCGTTGAGCTGGCTGACGGTCAGGACTTCGCGGTCAAGGCCGAGCCTTGAAAAGGGATCTTTAATCATGGGGCGCAGTTTAAAGGCATTTGCTGATCAATCTCCATGAATCACCACAAATCCAATTGTGGGAGCGAGCCTGCTCGCGAAAGCGCCTTATCCTTCGACATCTTCAGTGGCTGACAGTCCGCATTCGCGAGCAGGCTCGCTCCCACATGGGGGATTGCTGAAAGCCTGGATGAAGTGGTGGATCAGCGGGGTGGGATTTTGGCGATAGGCGAGGGCGACGGTGCTTTGGCAATCGGCATCCGTCAACGGAAGAAATCGTACGCCGGGCGGCGCGATGTCCTGCATGGACTCAGGCAGCAGGGCGATGCCGAATCCGGCCTGGATCAATTGCAGCTGAGTGGTCTTGCGCGACATCACCCGCGCGGCTTTGGGGAAAAAGCCCTGGCGCATGCACAGGTCGGCACACAGATAACTGAGCCCGCCGCGCTGGGGATGAGGGATCGAGATGAACGCCTCGTCTCGCAGTTGCACCAGTTCGACAGAGGCCGAATCGGCCAGGCGATGATCGTTCGGCACCGCCAGCAGCAGGCGTTCGGTGAATACCGGCGCCACCTGAATCCCTTCACGCTGACGCAATACCGGCAGGCGCAGCAGGCCAACGTCGAGACGTCCTTCAGCCAGTTCTTCAAGCTGCGCCTCGGAGGACAGCTTGCCGAGGTCCAGCGATACGCCGGGCTGCTGATCGAGATAAGTGCTGATCCGACGTAATAAATGTCCGCTGATCGACACGGTGCTCGAGTGACTCAGGCGCAACGTGCCCCGTTGGCCGGTGCCGACTTCGGTTGCCATCGTGCAGGCTTTGCTCAGTTCATTGAGCAGGTTTCTGGCTCGCGGCAACAACGCCTCACCTGCCGCCGTGAGCCTTGGCTGGCGCGCGGTGCGCTCGAACAGCGGCGTTTGCAGGTGGGTTTCCATGTCCTTGATCTGCCGGCTCAGCGCCGATTGCGCGATAAACAGACGTTCAGCGGCCGCACTGAAACTGCCGCATTCGGCAATTTCCACGAAGTAGCGCAGTTGACGGGTCGAGAGCACGAGATATGCCTTTTCGAGATGAGTAAGCGGCTTTGAACATATTAGTCGCAACGCCTGGCGCTGGCTAAAGTCATCTCAGGCTTATGGGGGATGTGCAGTGATGAGTGTGCTGGGGTTGTTGAGTGAGTGGACGTGGGGCGCGGGTGGCTGGGCGATGATCGGGTTGGGGATCACGCTGGCCTATATTGTCTTCGGCATTGCCGGATTCGGCACGGCGCTGGTCGCGGGGCCGATGCTGATTCTGTTCATGCCGCTGTCGAAAATCGTGCCGTTGCTGGTGCTGCTGGATTTCGTCGCGGCGTTCGGCAATCTGCTGCCCTCGCGCCGGGACGTGGCGAAACCCGAGCTGCTGCGTTTGTTGCCGTGTATGGCGGTGGGTTGCACGTTGGGGGTGATTTTCCTGCTCAATCTCAAATCCGATGTGCTGTTGCTGTTGATGGGGCTGTTTATCAGCGCCTATGCCGTTTACAGCCTGTGGGTGAATGTGCGGCCGACGCAATTGTCGGCGGCGTGGGCCGTGCCGATGGGCACGGTGGGCGGGTTGTTCGGGGCGTTATTCGGCAGTGGCGGCTTCTTGTATGCGATCTATCTCAACAGTCGCCTGCCGAAAGAGGCGGCCCGGGCCACGCAGAGTGCGCTGATCAGTTGCAGCACGGTGGTGCGTTTGAGCCTGTTCGCCATCGCCGGTGTGTATGCCGAGCTACCCTTGTTGATGCTGGCGCTGTGTCTGTTGCCGGCCATGGCATTGGGACTGTGGATCGGGCGGCGGTTGACCATGCGTTTGTCGCGCGAGGCGTTTGTGCGGCTGGTGACGTGGCTGGTGCTGGCCAGCGGGATTGCGTTGATCGGACGCTATCTCGGCACTTGACCGGATTTTGTCAGGGATTAAGCTGCCGGCCGCGCTGACGCCTTCGCGGGCAAACCCGCTTCCACAGGTCTCTCGGGTGTACACAACATTTGTGACTGCCGAGATCTGTCGGAGCGAGCTTGCCCGCGAAAGCAGCGGAGTGAGCACCGCAGAATTTCCATTTGACGTCGCAGGCTGTACCCATGAATTCGCAAAGCATCATCGTCCCGAAAATCTCCACCCTGCCGGTCCACGAACCCCGGGCACGGGCGATCGTGCGTTGGCTGGTGCGCAAGAACATCGTCAAGGAAGAGCTCACGACCTGCGGACGCACCGGCAATCGCATGGGGTACGCCTTGGCTGACGGCGCGCGGGCGGTGGTGCTGCATCCCGAGGCGCTGCCGTTTGGCGAGCCGGTCAACGGGCTGGAGATCATCACCAAACGCTGCATCTATACACCGGCCAAGGGGTTTCTCGAAGAAGCCGGTTGCGCCGAGTGTCGCCGCGAGGTTGGCGAAGCGTTGTTCGAAAGCCTGGAAGACTGGATGCCCGGGCGCACCGACAACTTCACCTGCCCGGAATGCGGGCATGAAGACGACATCAACGGCTTTCTGTATTTGCAAGAGTGTGCGTTCTCCAACCTTGGCTTCATCTTCAACAACTGGCTGGAGGCCGGGTTCAAGCAGAGCTTTATCGACGAATTCGCCGATTGGCTCGATCAACCTGTCTCTTGGGTCAAGGTGGAGCTGTAGCGGCGGGGATCTCCGTATATCAGCAACATTGATATTAGGCTGAGTTTTACATTGAACAGCAGGGGGTGGATGACTATAATGGCGCGCTTCCATTTTCCCGCTCGGGAGCCCCCGCGATGCTGCGTATCAGCCAAGAAGCTCTGACATTCGACGACATTCTCCTAGTGCCCGGTTATTCCGAGGTGCTTCCTAACGAAGTCAGTCTCAAGACCCGCCTTACCCGTGGCATCGAGCTGAACATTCCTCTGGTTTCTGCCGCCATGGACACCGTTACTGAAGCCCGTCTGGCAATCGCCATGGCTCAGGAAGGTGGCATCGGCATTATCCACAAGAACATGACCATCGAGCAGCAAGCTGCCGAAGTGCGTAAGGTCAAGAAGTTCGAAGCCGGCGTCGTCAAGGATCCGATCACCATCGAGGCGGATGCCACGGTGCGTGACTTGTTCGACTTGACCCGCATGCACAACATTTCCGGCGTTCCGGTGCTGCACGATGGCGACCTGGTCGGCATCGTCACTTCCCGTGACGTACGCTTCGAAACACGTCTGGATGCCACCGTGCGCGAAGTGATGACGCCTAAAGAGCGTCTGGTCACTGTGCGCGAAGGCGCCGACAAGAACGAAGTCCGCGAGCTGTTGCACAAGCACCGCCTGGAAAAAGTCCTGATTGTCGACGACAAGTTTGCCCTCAAAGGCATGATGACCGTCAAAGACATCGAAAAAGCCAAAGCCTACCCGCTCGCCAGCAAGGACGATCAAGGTCGTCTGCGCGTTGGCGCTGCCGTCGGTACCGGTAAAGACACCGGTGACCGCGTTGCCGCGCTGGTCAATGCCGGTGTGGACGTCGTGGTGGTCGACACCGCGCACGGTCACTCCAAAGGTGTGATCGACCGCGTTCGCTGGGTCAAGGAAAACTTCCCTGAAGTGCAGGTGATCGGCGGCAACATCGCCACCGGCGCTGCCGCCAAGGCCCTGGCCGAAGCTGGCGCCGATGCGGTCAAGGTCGGTATCGGCCCAGGCTCGATCTGCACCACGCGTATCGTCGCCGGTGTTGGCGTGCCGCAAATCAGTGCCATCGCCAACGTCGCCGCTGCCCTCGAAGGCACTGGTGTTCCGTTGATCGCCGACGGCGGCATCCGTTTCTCCGGTGACCTGTCCAAGGCCATCGTGGCGGGTGCGTCCTGCGTGATGATGGGCTCGATGTTCGCCGGTACCGAAGAAGCGCCGGGCGAGATCGAACTGTTCCAGGGCCGTTCGTACAAGGCTTACCGCGGTATGGGTTCGCTGGGCGCCATGTCCCAGGCGCAAGGCTCGTCCGACCGTTACTTCCAGGACTCCTCGGCAGGCGCCGAGAAGCTGGTGCCGGAAGGTATCGAAGGCCGTGTGCCGTATAAAGGCACCCTGACGGCGATCATTCACCAGTTGATGGGCGGTCTGCGTTCCTCGATGGGTTACACCGGCAGTGCCGACATCGAAGAAATGCGCACCAAGCCCGAGTTCGTGCGGATCACCGGTGCCGGTATGGCCGAATCCCACGTTCACGACGTGCAGATCACCAAAGAAGCGCCAAACTACCGCGTAGGTTGAGCCTTCAAGCAACAAGCAAAGCAACCGGGGCTGTTTGATTCAGCCCCGAGTTGTTTCTGAATCACGACTGTTTCTGAATGACTTAGACGAGACTGAATCATGGCCCTCGATATTCACGCTCACCGCATCCTGATCCTCGACTTCGGTTCGCAATACACCCAACTGATCGCCCGCCGCGTGCGCGAGATCGGTGTGTACTGCGAACTGCACCCGTTCGACATGGACGAAGATGCGATCCGCGAATTCGCTCCTAAAGGCGTCATCCTCGCCGGCGGCCCCGAGTCCGTGCACGAAGCCAACAGCCCGCGCTGCCCGCAGGCCGTGTTTGACCTGGGCGTACCGGTCTTCGGTATCTGCTACGGCATGCAGACCATGGCCGAGCAACTGGGCGGCAAGGTGGAAGGTTCCGAACTGCGTGAGTTCGGCTACGCCCGCGTTGACGTGGTCGGCAAGAGCCGCCTGCTCGACGGCATCGAAGATCACATCGACGCCGACGGCCTGTTCGGTCTCGACGTGTGGATGAGCCACGGTGACAAGGTCACCAAAATGCCGGCAGACTTCCACATCCTCGCCAGCACCCCAAGCTGCCCGATCGCCGGCATGTTCAACGACGAACGCGCTTACTACGGCGTGCAGTTCCACCCGGAAGTGACCCACACCAAGCAGGGCGGTCGCATCCTGTCGCGCTTCGTGCTGGACATCTGCGGCTGTGAAGCCCTGTGGACCCCGTCGAAGATCGCTGAAGACGCCATCGCCAACATCCGCGCACAAGTCGGCACCGACAACGTGCTGCTGGGCCTGTCCGGCGGTGTTGACTCCTCGGTGGTTGCGGCACTGCTGCACAAGGCCATCGGCGACCAGCTGACCTGCGTGTTCGTCGACAACGGCCTGTTGCGTCTGCACGAAGGCGAGCAAGTAATGGCCATGTTCGCCGAGAACATGGGCGTCAAGGTGATCCGCGCCAACGCTGAAGACCAGTTCCTCAATAACCTGGCCGGCGAAGCCGACCCGGAGAAGAAGCGCAAGATCATCGGCCGTACCTTCATCGACGTGTTCGATGCCGAATCCTGCAAACTGGACAACATCAAGTACCTGGCTCAGGGCACCATCTACCCGGACGTGATCGAGTCGGCTGGCGCGAAAAGCGGCAAGGCCCACGTGATCAAGTCGCACCACAACGTGGGCGGCCTGCCGGAAGAGATGAACCTGAAACTGGTCGAGCCATTGCGCGAACTGTTCAAGGACGAAGTCCGTCGTCTGGGTCTGGAACTGGGCCTGCCGTACGACATGGTCTACCGTCACCCGTTCCCGGGCCCGGGCCTTGGCGTGCGCATCCTCGGTGAAGTGAAGAAGGAATACGCCGACTTGCTGCGTCGTGCCGACCACATCTTCATCGAAGAACTGCGCAAGGCCGACTGGTACCACAAGGTCAGCCAGGCGTTCGTGGTGTTCCAGCCGGTGAAATCGGTTGGCGTGGTCGGCGATGGCCGTCGTTACGCCTGGGTCGTGGCCCTGCGTGCCGTGGAAACCATCGACTTCATGACCGCACGTTGGGCTCACCTGCCTTACGAACTGCTGGAAACCGTTTCCGGCCGCATCATCAATGAAATCGAAGGCATCTCCCGCGTCACTTACGACGTGTCGAGCAAGCCGCCGGCGACGATTGAGTGGGAATGATCCCGCGCATGCCGTGACGGTGTGAGTGCAGGCAAACAAGAGGCCGCGTGAAGCAATGTTTCACGCGGCCTCTGCGTTTGCGGCGTTCATTTCTAACCGATCAGCCTCAATCGGGAATCCGGCTGCGCAATATCAGCCCGGTATCGGATAGTCGTTCCGACATGTCCCTCAGGCTGGCGAACTCAATGTCATTCACACGCTGCCATGCAGGTCGGTGGAGGGACACCTTGCCGTCACTCGATCGAGTGATCGGTGTGCGTTGCAGCAAACCCTGTTTGCTGCGGTGGATCAGGGTGTAGCTGTCGCCTGTTTTTTCGAACAGATACATGCCGCGCCTGTATAAGAGATTCTCCAGCGTCTCCTCGTTCCAGCTCACCTCGGGGGCCTGAACTTTCCAGCGCAAATCGGCGCGAAGAAGGTCCGGATTCCCTTGCCTGACGGTAGCCCCGGGCGGGCTGTCGCGTGGTACTTCAATCCCTGGATCGACATCCACACCCAGCTCTTCACCGATGCTGACTTCAGCGATTCGCAGGCCGATTCCGCCCTTCAATTCACTGATACCCATCAGTCCTCGGAAGGTATTGGTGTTGTGAGCATCCGTCACTACGAGCCATTTTCCCGGGCTGTTGAGGTAAGCGTCGCCGGTCATGATGTCGTTTGCCAGGTAGGTGCTCATCATTTGCTCGTCGACGGAGGGCAGCGGTGCTTTCATTTTGTAGCTCGCGGCGCAGTCGATCGCCTGGATCCGAACACCGTTTGCTCGCGCGGTCTGAACCAGTTCCAGCGGGTTGAATCGACCGGCGGGATCGGTGCCCAGGCTGCTCAGGTAAGTGCGTAATTGCGCAGTCATGTTGCCGCTGCTGAAATAGCGGTTCAGTTCAACTTGAGCGAAGTCACTGAGCAGTCCGCGCATGTAGAGGGTTTTTACGTGACGGGCCAGCGCGGGCATGCTTTCAATCAGAAAACGCAGGCTGGCGATGCGATTCAGGGTTTCACCCACTACCAGCCCTGAAGCACTTTCAAAAATCCTGTCGACAAGATCGGCCAGCGGCATCAGGCGGCTGATTTCGGGTATTGCCGGACGCGCAGGCAGAATGACCCACGGCAGGTTCTTGAAAAAAATTCTGGCTGAATTCTGCAAGAGTTGGCGCTTACCGGATGCGTACAACTCGAACGGATCGTCCATGGCAAAGCCGCCGGCTCCGTCGGGCTGCAACTGGACATGGGCCTCGTCGAGGTTCAACGCCCAGCTTCTTATCGAACTGCGCACCGTTGGATCGATATCGTAGGCGCTGGTCACTGGACGAGGAGGGCGCGATGTCGACGGTTGCGGTTCCTGCGCCGGTTGAGCGGGTACCTCGGGCGGTGCAGGTTCGAAGGTATCGAGTTCGATATCGGGGGCGCATTGCTTGCCCATGCATTGACCTCCACCTCTGAGCCCCAGTGCAGGCATGCGCTCCCAGTCACCTTCGCCATTGAGACGGACTGGCAGGGCGTGGACGAGCTGGTTGGGTCGCTCCGGGTCAACGATCGCCCAGTCGCCACTGCCCCGAGAGTTGGTGAAGTAGCGCACATAGTACGGCGTGTCATTCATCAAAATGGCATAGGGCGGATCCGTGTCGAGACGGTAGATTCCGTGGAATTTCCCGGACTCCTCGCCGAGTGCCGTACCGTCGAGCAACTCGTTGCATTGATAACGCTCGGGCACCGCTGGCGGTGGGACGTTCTGCGCCGGAACCAGGACTGTTTCATCGAGATTTGGCCCGGTAATGTCGACATCCTCCGGCACCATGATCTGCATTGGGTTGCCAGCCTCGGTGGCAGGGTTCAAGGCTTCGCTGTACTCGGCCATTTCTGCGGCCTCTGCCGCATCGACCTCGGCGCCCATTTCCAGCATCGGCCCGGTGCCGATCAGCAATGGCAGATTGAGTAACAGGTTGATGCCATTCAGTACCGCATCCAGCACGCCGGCCTTGCGTTCGGCCCTTGTCTTGCCGTTTTGCGCCTGATCGATATTCAGACCCATGCTGGCCACCGTGGCGCCAATCACCGGCAACGCCAGCGGCCAACCGACAGTGGCCATCGGACCGAACACTTTGAGGCCGGCACTCAGATAGCCGATCCACAGTTTTTCGCGCAGATCGCCATTGGACGTCAGTGACAGGTGGGCTTCAGCAAACATCGCCTGACGGGTCGAGTCGCGCAGCCAGTTGAATGCATCATCGCTCAGCACCTGATTTGCGCGGTTGATCAACTGATGGTCGGCCCGGCCCCAGGTGCTCACCAATCGGTTCATCAGATCGGACATGTTCTCGTTCATGTGCTGACGATCGGCGAGGGCAAAGTGATCCAGGAAGTTCGCGCAGCGTTTTGCGTCGTTCAGTTGATCCAGTACCCACCAATGCAGGTCCGCTGCCGTTTCCTTGATCACGAACGCCTCGGTATCACTGGGCAGATAGATAATCTGGCGACCGGCGGGGTCGACGATGCGCAGCAATTGCGTGGCGACATGCCCGTCGACGTCGAAGGCGCATACGTCGCCCGTTGGCGTGTGGCTCGCTTGCAGCATGCTCAGGCTCACCGGCCAACTGACGGGCCCCACCACTGAGCCCGTCAGCCATTGGAAGTCAGTGCCGCTGAGCTGCCCAAGGTCCAGCGCCTGCACCGCACGGCTGAGGAAATTGCACTTGGCCAAGGTGCGGAAATCCTCGCTGTGACTGTTCCAGAAGTCCGTCAGGGTGGTGCTGTAGTTGCCGCTGAAGTCGAGGTTCCAGAACGCGTTCAAGACCTCGTTGCCATGCAGGCACACCTGGTTTTTTTCGTCGAAGTTCTCGCCCTGCGGACCTTCGGTGTAGAAGCCGCCGTACAGATCGAGCAGGTCGGCGTTGTCCTGGTCGGTGGCGCGGAAACGATGAATGACCAACTGTGTCAGGGTCAGTGATTCGTAGGGTTTTTCGCGGATGTGCTCCCAGCCGGTAAACGAGCGGGTGCTGCTCTGGGCCGTCTTGAAGCGATGGAAATAAACCTGATCCGGATCGAGGCTCAACAAGCCTTTTGCTTCCAGCAGATTACGCGCGGCTTCATGGGCGGCGTCCTGCAGGCCGGGGCAGTTCTGCACGACGGTATAGGCGATTCGCTGCAGCGCCGCTTTGTCTGCCGCGTTCGGTAGAGGGCTTTGTTGGGTGGCGTACATGCTTTCTCCATCCTTGAGAATTGAGGGCCGAGCATGGCCGACTCGCTCAAGGGGAGTGCACTACATATGTACCGCACATGATCGTTCGAAAGATGTCGGGGGTCAGCGCCGTGCCACGTCGGAAAAGTAGAACTTGTCGAGGGTGTGCCGCGATTCGGTGTACTCGAACTGACGGCCGTCCTGGAGGAAGGTCTGGTTGCTGACCACGATCACATGGCTCTGGCCGTCGAGGTCCAGGTGCAGTTGATCGTCCTTGCTGCGCGGCACCGCTTCGATGGTGCGTTGGGCGTAGGCAATTTGTAACTGCAGGGTCTGTTCGATATGGGCGTAGATCGATTGCTCGGCAATATCGAGGGACAGGCCGGGAATCACTTCGCTGACAAAGTGGTTGATGTCGAGAATTACGCGTTTGCCGTCGATCCGCCGCACACGCTTGATCCGGGTGATGAGACTGCCGGGTTCGGCTTGGATGTGTTCGAGCAGGGCGCCTTCGAGCGGGATCTGGCTCAGCTCGACCACTTCGGTGCTGACATCATTGCCCAGGCGCGGGTAGGTCTCCTGGAAACTGACGATGCCGCCGAGCTGGAACTCGATCGGGTCGGTCGACAGCACAAAGGTGCCCTTGCCATGGATTTTCTGCGCAAAGCCGCGTTCCTGAAGCAGTTCAATCGCCTTGCGCACCGTGCCTCGACTGGCCTGATAGCTGTCCATCAGTTCGGTTTCGGATGGCAGGCGGGCTCCGCGCTGCAGGCGCTCAGTGGTGATGTTGGCCAGCAGATCGCTATAGATCTGGTTGTATTTGCTCATGGGGAGGCTCGGTGCCGGCTGTGCTCAAAGCTTCGAACCTTAAGGCCAGGGTAGGGCTTTGTCCATGTGGGCGATGGAAATCACCTTAAGGTCGGGTAGGAAAATTCGCCCTCGGTCTGGCGGGAATATACACAAACAAACTCGTCTGTACGAGTTGTTGCATTAACTCGTACAGACGAGTATTTTTCGCTTCGGCGTGCTGCCAATAACAACAATCCATAGCGGAAGAATTAGCATGAGCCACGACTATCCGAACATCGCCCGGCAATTGCTGCAAAGCCTCGGCGGCAGCGACAACCTCGAGCAGGCCGCCCATTGCGTCACGCGGTTGCGGCTGGCCCTTAAGGATCCGAGCCTGGTCGACAGTGCCAGGCTCAACCAGATCGATCTGGTCAAAGGCTCGTTCTTCACGGGGGGCCTGTATCAGGTGGTGATCGGTCCGGGCGAAGTGGAAAAGGTCTATGCCGAACTGCGTCGCCAGACCGGTCTCGCGGCGTCGACCATCGCTGACGTCAAACAGAAAAGCGCCGAAAAGATCAACGCCATGCAGCGTCTGGTGCGGGTGTTTTCCGACGTGTTCATGCCGATCCTCCCGGCGCTGATCATTGCCGGCCTGCTGATGGGCATCAACAATCTGCTCGGTGCCAAAGGCATGTTCATCGACGGGCAGACCCTGCTCGATGCCTACCCGAACCTCGACGGGCTGTGGAGCCTGATCAATCTGATGGCCAACACCTCGTTCGTGTTTCTGCCGGCGCTGGTGGGTTGGTCGGCGGCCAAACGCTTTGGCGGCAGCGAGATCCTCGGCATCGTGCTCGGTCTGATGCTGGTGCATCCTGACCTGCTCAACGCCTGGAACTATGGCAAGGCCGTCGCCGGGCTGGACGGGCAGCATCTGCCGTACTTCGACATTCTCGGGCTGTTTCAGGTGGAGAAAGTCGGTTATCAGGGGCAGATCCTGCCGATTCTGCTGGCCGCCTACGTGATGAGTGTCATCGAAAAATGGCTGCGCGCGCGCGTGCCCAACGCCATTCAATTGCTCGTTGTACCCATCACCACCATTGTCGTCACAGGCGTGCTGGCGCTGGCAGTGATCGGCCCGGTGACCCGCCACCTCGGCATCTTCATCACCGAAGGGCTGGTCATGCTGTTTGATCTGGCGCCGATGGTGGGGGGCGCGATTTTCGGTGTGCTGTATGCCCCGCTGGTAATCACCGGCATGCACCACATGTTTCTCGCTGTCGACCTGCAATTGATCTCGACCCAGGGTGGCACCTTTATCTGGCCGATGATCGTCATGTCCAACCTCGCTCAGGGCAGTGCCGCCCTGGCAGTGTTCTGGATGACCCGTAATGCACGGGACAAGAGCATGGCGTCGACTTCGGCGATTTCCGCCTACTTCGGCATCACCGAGCCGGCGATGTTCGGCGTCAACCTGCGCTACAAGTTTCCGTTCTACGCCGCGCTGACCGGTTCGGCGCTGGGCTGCGTGTTCCTGTCGCTGAACAAGGTTCAGGCCTCGGCCATCGGCGTCGGTGGTCTGCCGGGGTTCATCTCGATCATTCCGCAGTACATCCCGATGTTTGTGCTGGGGATGCTGATTGCCATGCTCGTGCCGTTTGTTCTGACCTGTGCATTGAGCATGAAGATTGTCAGGCCCGGTTATCGGGTTGCCTGATCAAGTGCTTTCGCGAGCAAGTTCGCTCCCACAGTCGATCGCTTTTCAACGTGGGCGCGAGCTGCACGGACTTATTGAAGGAGTTGTGCCATGCAAGACTGGCAGCGTTCGGTGATCTATCAGGTCTATCCGAAGAGTTTTCATAGCCACGCCGGCAACCCGACAGGGGACCTGCTCGGTATCGTCGCCAAGCTCGACTACCTGCAGTGGCTGGGTGTCGACTGCTTGTGGATCACGCCATTCCTGCGTTCGCCGCAACGCGATAACGGCTATGACATCAGCGATTACTACGCCATCGACCCGAGCTACGGCAGCATGGCCGACTGCGAATTGCTGATCGCCGAGGCGGGCAAGCGCGGGATCAAGCTGATGCTCGACATCGTGGTCAATCACACCTCGATCGAGCACGTGTGGTTTCAACAGGCGCGCAGCAGCCTCGACAACCCTTACCGTGATTTCTACATCTGGCGAGATCAGCCGAACAACTGGGAATCCAAGTTCGGCGGTTCCGCCTGGGAGTACGAAGCCCAGACCGGTCAGTACTACCTGCACCTGTTCGACCACACCCAGGCCGACCTGAATTGGGACAACCCCAAGGTCCGCGCTGAAGTGTTCAGGATGATGCAGTTCTGGCGGGACAAGGGCGTGGGCGGTTTTCGTCTGGATGTGATCAATCTGATCTCCAAGCCCGCGGACTTTCCCGAAGACGCCAGCGATGGCCGATGCTTCTATACCGACGGGCCGAATGTCCACGAATACTTGCAGCAGATGCATCGCGAGGTTTTCGAAGGGCACGACCTTATCAATGTCGGCGAGATGTCCTCGACCAGCCTCGAACACTGCATTCGTTATTCCAATCCGCAGTCGAAAGAACTGTCGATGACCTTCAACTTTCACCACCTGAAAGTCGATTATCCGAACCGGCAGAAGTGGGTGCGCGCCGACTTCGATTTCCTCCAGCTCAAGAGCATCCTGTCCGACTGGCAGATCGGCATGCAGGTCGGCGGCGGCTGGAATGCGCTGTTCTGGTGTAACCATGATCAACCGCGCGTGGTCTCGCGCTTCGGCAATGACGGCGAGTACCGCGAACTCTCGGCGAAGATGCTCGGCACCGCGCTGCACTTTCTGCAGGGCACGCCGTTCGTGTATCAGGGCGAAGAGTTGGGCATGACCAATCCGGGGTTCGAGTCGATCGAGCATTATCGCGATGTCGAGACGCTGAACATCTTTCGCCTGCGGCGCGAGGCCGGCAGCAGCGATGCCGACAACATGGCGGCGATCATGCAGAAATCCCGTGATAACGGGCGCACGCCGATGCACTGGGACGCGGGGCCGAACGCCGGTTTCAGCAGTGTCGAGCCGTGGATCGGAGTGCCGGCCAATGCCGCGCAGATCAACGTCGCCAAGCAGCTCGATGACCCCGACTCGGTACTGCATCACTACCGCAATCTGATCGCACTGCGCCGCCGCGAATCGCTGATTACCGAAGGGGTGTACCGACAATTACTGCCCGAACATCCGCAAGTCTGGGCGTATGTGCGTGAAGGCAGCGCCGAGCGTTTGTTGGTGGTGAACAACTTCTACGGGACAACCTGTGAAGTGGAGTTGCCGACGACAGTCATCAGCGAGTCAATGAGCCAGCGCCTGTTGATCAGCAATTATCCGGACGGCCCGTTGCGCAAGCGGCAGGTGGTTTTGCGACCTTACGAGTCCTTCGTCCTGCACCTGATTGATCCCTGACATTTAACTGGAAAAACCAGCTTTCAAAAAACACGCAGAGCACTGCGCGGGGGATTTTTGCGCGCCGAATTCATGCAACCAGACAATAAAAACAATGGGGTGGCTTATGAAAACAACAATAAATCGCAGCCTTGCAGTGGCAGGTTTTTGCCTGGCCTTACCGTCAGCTTCAGAGGCGCTGGAGTTTGGCGGCTACTTGCGCAGCGGTGTCGGCACGTCGGTCAACAGCAGCGGTCAGTCGTGTTTCCAGTTACCGGGCGCGCAGACCAAATATCGCTTGGGTAACGAGTGCGAGCAGTACGGCGAGCTGGAGTTGCGCCAGGACCTGTACACCCTCGACGACGGTTCGGTACTGAGTGTCGACGGCATGGCCTCGCTGTACAACCGCTACGACCGCAGCCCCACCTTCAAGGACGACAACGGTTCGATCCGCTTGCCACAGGCTTATGCGCAGTGGTCGGCGATGCCCGCACTCAACGGTGGTTCATTGTGGGCCGGGCGCCGTTACTACAAACGCAATGACATCCATATTTCCGACTTCTACTACTGGAACCAGAGCGCCACGGGCGGTGGGGTCGAAGACGTGTTGATCGGCGACCTTAAATACAGCTACGCCTTTTCGCGCAAGGACAACCTGTACCAGAAGGACTACATCAATCGGCACGACTTCAACGTCGCCGGGTTCAAGACCAACCCGGGCGGTGAGCTGGAGTTCGGCTTGAGCTATATCGACAAACCCGACAGCCGCGATGCCCATCGGGGCTGGGCGATCACCACGCAACATGTGCAGACGGGTTTTCTCGGCGGCAAGAACAAACTGGCGCTGCAATACGGTGAAGGGCCGGGCACCGGGCTGGGCTATACCGGCAACGTCAAACTGGACGACAGCAACAAGAGTTACCGGATCGTCGAGTTTTTCGACTGGCAGGTGACACCGCGCTTCGGTGGCCAGGTCGAGGCGGTGTACCAGAAAGACATGCGCCCGGACGGTGCCGATCAGAACTGGATATCTCTAGGTGTGCGTCCCACCTATGCGCTCAGCGACCACTTCAAACTGGTGACCGAACTGGGCCACGATCAAGTCGAAGCCCAGGGCGGCACGCGCAAGCTGAGCAAGTTCACGTTTGCCCCGACCTGGTCGCCCAAAGGCCCTGAGTTCTGGGCGCGTCCAGAGGTGCGCCTGTATTACACGTACGCTACCTGGAACGAGGCGGCCAAACGGGCGGCCAACGAACTGGCCAAAGGCTCGGCACTGTCTGATACCGGCGCCTTCGGCAGTGCTCGCCACGGTGCGAATGTCGGATTGCAGGTCGAATACTGGTGGAAATAAGCGATGCTGGTGGAGCGTCGCGCTCCATGAGCACTTCAAAGCATAAAACTGCAGGTGACGTCATGGCCACACCCCAACAATTGCAACTGCTGGCTCCTTTGTCCGGTGTCCTGATGGCGCTGGAGCAGGTCCCCGATCCGGTGTTTTCCGGGCGCGTGATCGGTGACGGCCTGTGCATCGACCCGACCTCGTCGACCCTGTGTGCGCCCATGGCCGGGGTCATCAGTAATGTGCAGGCCAGCGGACACGCCGTGAGCATCACCGACGACCATGGCGTGCAGGTCTTGATGCACATCGGCCTGGATACGGTGAACCTCGCCGGGCAAGGCTTCACCCGTCTGGTTGAAGAGGGCCAACGGGTCACCGCGGGGCAGGCGCTGATCGAGTTCGACGCCGATTACATTGCCCGACATGCGCGCAGCCTGATGACATTGATGCTGGTGGTCAGCGGGGAGCCGTTCACTTGGCTGGTCGCGTCGAGCGGACGGGTCGAAACCGGTCAGCCGTTGCTTGGGCTTGTCAGCGGACAGACGATCAGCGAAGAGCCAGGCGCAGCAGAAACGCCGGCGGTGTTTTCACAGCAGTTGAAACTACCCAACGCCAATGGCCTGCACGCGCGCCCGGCAGCGGTGTTCGCGCAAGCGGCAAAGGGCTTCGCGGCAAAGATTTACCTGCACAAACAGCAGGCTCGGGCCAACGCCAAATCCCTGGTGGCGATCATGGCGTTGCAGACCGCTTTCGGCGACAGCGTGCAGGTCAGTGCGGTGGGCGAAGATGCTGACGCTGCCATTGATGCGCTGACTCGTTTACTGGTTGAGGGCTGCGGTGAAACGGTGACAGCAGTGGCATCTGTCGAGGTGGTTGAAAGCGAGGTTCTGACCCTTCTGCGTGGCGTCTGCGCGTCACCCGGTTCGGCATTGGGCCAAGTGGTGCAGATCAGCGAGCCGGTTTTCGACGTCAGCGAGTTCGGCGGCGGAGCAGGCATCGAGCGTGCGGCCCTCGCCACTGCCCTGGTCGAAGCGGATCTGGCCTTGCAGCATTTGCGCGACAGCGCCGCTGGCGAGGCCGAAGCCGAGATCTTCAAGGCGCATCAGGAACTGCTCGAAGATCCGGGACTGCTCGACCAGGCCCAGGCGCTGATCAGTGAGGGCAAAAGCGCGGCGTTCGCCTGGCGCGCAGCCACTGAAGAAACCGCAGCGATGTTTCGCCAGTTGGGCAGTGCGCTGCTGGCCGAACGGGCAGCGGATCTGACCGATGTCGGGCGCCGGGTGCTCAAGTTGCTGCTGGGGATTGCCGAGCAGGCGCTGGCGTTGCCGCAAGACAGTATTCTGATCGCCGATCAGCTAACTCCGTCGCAGACCGCTGGCATCGATACCAGCAAAGTACTGGGGTTCGCTACGGTCGGCGGCGGCGCGACCAGCCACGTGGCGATTCTCGCTCGCGCCTGTGGTCTGCCGTCGATCTGCGGGGTGCCGGTGCAAATGCTCGCACTGTGCAACGGCACCCCGGTATTGCTTGACGCCGACAAGGGCGAATTGCATGTGCATCCCGATCCTGCGGCCGTCAGCCAATGGCAGGCACGGCACGCGCAACAGCGTCACCGCCATGAACATGAGCTGGCCAATGCAACGCTCGCGGCACGGACCCGTGACGGGCATCACATCGAGGTGTCGGCCAACGTCGCCTCATTGTCTGAGACCGAGCAGGCAATGGCCCTGGGCGGTGCGGGCGTCGGCCTGCTGCGTTCGGAATTTCTCTATCTGGGCCGCAATCACGCACCGAGCCATGACGAACAGGTCGCCACCTACAGCGCCATCGCTCGCTGTGTCGGACCTGCGCGCAATCTGGTGGTGCGCACCCTCGATGTCGGTGGCGACAAACCGCTGGCCTACGTGCCCATGGACAGCGAAACCAATCCGTTCCTCGGCGTGCGCGGTATTCGTTTGTGCCTGGAGCGCCCGCAGTTATTGCGTGAGCAGTTCCGGGCCATGCTCGGCTGTTGCGATCTGACGCATTTGCACATCATGTTGCCGATGGTCACGCAACTGTCGGAACTGCGTCTGGCGCGGCAGATGCTCGACGAGGAAACTCTCGCACTGGGGCTAACGCAACGGCCGAAACTGGGGATCATGATCGAAGTGCCGGCAGCGGCACTGATGGCGGACCGGTTTGCGCCTCTGGTGGATTTCTTCTCGATCGGCACCAATGACCTGACGCAATATACCCTGGCGATGGATCGCGATCACCCGCGCCTGGCCAGTCAGGCCGACAGTTTTCATCCCTCGGTACTGCGCTTGATCGCCATGACCGTGAAGGCCGCGCACGCCCATGGCAAATGGGTCGGCGTGTGCGGGGCGATGGCCTCGGAGCGTCTGGCGGTGCCGTTGTTGCTGGGGTTGGGGGTGGATGAGCTGTCGGTGAGCGTGCCGATGATTGCGCCGGTCAAGGCGACGGTGCGCGAGCTGCAGTTGGCCGAATGTCAGATCATCGCCCAACAAGTGCTCGGTCTGGAAAGTGCCGGGCAGGTGCGCGAGGCGCTGCAGCTGTTTCACGAGGCAACCGTCGATACTTTGCGGGTTCTGGAGAACTGAAGATGTTGGATAAATTGCAGAAGGCATTCTGGAAGGCCCTGACCCCGGATCTGGTAGTAGACACGCCCGATGCGCCGGCCGAGCCGAGCGAAGGATTAAGCGCGGCCATCGTCGCGGCACTGGGCGGTGTGGATAACCTCCAGTCGCAGCAACCACTGGCGTTGACGCGGGTGCGGGTTGTATTGCGTGACGTGTCGGGCATTGATCAACAGGCTTTGAGCGCTGCCGGGGTCGCGGGCGTGATGCCCTTGGCGGACGGTGTGGTGCATCTGATTACCGGGCTGCGTCCTTAAGCCGGTCAGGGGCGTGCGGCCTCAGGTCGCCCTTACTGTTTCTCATCCGCAGGTGTATCGTATTCGCCTTTTACGGGCCTGCCGGGTCCGATGCTGATACGTGAGGTAGTTGAGTTCATGTCCTTTACCCGTCGCCAAATCCTCGGTGGCCTGGCCGGTCTTGTTGTCGTTGGTGTCGGAGCGGGGGGCGCGTCGCGTTATTGGCTGGGCAAAATGGCTGACGCTGAAGCGGGCCATGACTACGAGTTGATTGCCGCGCCCTTGGACGTTGAGTTGGTGCCGGGGCACAAGACCGAGGCCTGGGCGTTCGGCCCGTCGGCACCGGGCACCGAGTTGCGCGTGCGTCAGGGCGAATGGCTGCGGGTACGGTTCATCAACCATCTGCCGGTGGCGACCACCATCCACTGGCACGGCATCCGCCTGCCGCTGGAAATGGACGGCGTGCCATACGTCTCGCAACTGCCGGTACTGCCGGGCGAATACTTCGACTACAAATTCCGCGTGCCGGACGCCGGCAGCTACTGGTATCACCCGCACGTCAGCAGCAGCGAAGAACTTGGCCGGGGATTGGTCGGACCGCTGATCATCGAAGAGCGCGAGCCGACCGGTTTCAAATACGAAAAGACCTTGAGCCTGAAGAACTGGCACGTCGACGACGAAGGCAATTTCGTCGAATTCAGCATTCCCCGTGAAGCGGCCCGTGGCGGCACGGCAGGGCGGCTGTCGACGATCAATGGCGTGCCGTTGCCGGTGATCGAATTGCCGGCCGGGCAGATCACGCGTGTGCGCCTGCTCAATCTTGATAACACCCTGACTTATCGCATCAACATTCCCGGCGTCGAAGCGCAGATCTACGCGCTGGACGGCAATCCGGTCGAGCCACGGCCGCTGGGCAAGGAATACTGGCTCGGCCCCGGCATGCGCATTTGCCTGGCGATCAAGGCTCCGGCGGCCGGTGAAGAGTTGTCGCTGCGTAACGGCCCGGTGCGTCTGGGTACCCTGCGCTCGGTGGCCAACAACGATGCGCCGACCGAGTGGCCGAAGGCCTTGCCGGCCAACCCGGTGGCCGAGCCGGACCTGGCCAATGCCGAGAAACTCAACTTCAATTTCGAATGGGTCGGGTCGGTGTCGGTCAACGTCGACAACGGCAAGCCGCCGAGCCTGTGGCAGATCAACGGCAAGGCCTGGGACATTACCGACAAGACCTGCGCCGACCGGCCGATTGCCAGCCTGAAACTCGGTCAGAGCTACATCTTCGAGCTGAAGAACATGACCCAGTACCAGCACCCGATTCACCTGCACGGCATGAGTTTCAAGGTGATCGCCTCGAACCGGCACAAGATCATCCCGTACTTCACCGACACTTATCTGCTGGGCAAAAACGAGCGCGCGCAGGTGGCGCTGGTGGCCGATAATCCTGGGGTGTGGATGTTCCATTGCCATGTGATCGACCACATGGAAACCGGCCTGATGGCCGCCATCGAGGTGAAGTGATGCGCCAGATTCGCCCCGCCGCGATCATCGACCGCAGCCGTGACCGCGACTTCATGCGCGAAGCCCTGGACCTCGCCGCCCAAGGTGCAGCGCTCGGCGAAGTGCCAGTGGGCGCGGTGCTGGTACAGGACGGTGAGATCATCGGTCGCGGTTTCAATTGCCCGATCACCACCAGCGACCCCAGTGCCCACGCGGAAATGGTCGCGATCCGCGCCGCCGCCCAAGCGGTGGACAACTATCGCCTGCCGGGCAGCACGCTGTATGTGACGCTGGAGCCGTGCAGCATGTGCGCCGGGCTGATCGTGCATTCGCGCGTGGCCCGGGTGGTGTATGGCGCACTGGAACCGAAAGCGGGGATTGTGCAGAGTCAGGGGCAGTTTTTCACCCAGGGCTTTTTGAATCACCGGGTGTTGTATGAAGGCGGGGTGTTGGCGGAGGAGTGTGGCGCGGTGTTGACCGAATTCTTCCGCGCCCGAAGAGCAAAAAGCCCCTCACCCTAACCCTCTCCCGGAGGGAGAGGGGACTGACCGAGGTGATTGGCAGAGCTATGGCGACCAAGATATCGAGTTGAACTCAGATCTTGAAAAGCCCAAAGATCGGCCCCCTCTCCCGGAGGGCGAGGGGACTGACCGAGGTGATTGGCAGAGCTATGGCGACCAAGATATCGAGTTGAACTCAGATCTTGAAAAGCCCAGAGATCGGCCCCCTCTCCCGGAGGGAGAGGGGACTGACCGAGGCGATTGGCAGAGCTATGGCGATCAAGATATCGAGTTGAACTCAGATCTTGAAAAGCCCAAAGATCGGCCCCCTCTCCCGGAGGGAGAGGGGACTGACCGAGGTGATTGGCAGAGCTATGGCGATCAAGATATCGAGTTGAACTCAGATCTTGAAAAGCCCAAAGATCGGCCCCCTCTCCCGGAGGGAGAGGGGACTGACCGAGGTGATTGGCAGAGCTATGGCGACCAAGATATCGAGTTGAACTCAGATCTTGAAAAGCCCAAAGATCGGCCCCCTCTCCCAGGGGAGTGTATGTACCGGACACATGGTGGACAGGTGTTCGGAGACATGGTGGACACTTTTTAATAGGCACATTGCTCATCACTAAGGAGATGACCTGTGTCTTGGGAAGAGGTGTCCACTGTGCAGCTTCGTTCAGAATTCGTGCTTTTGGCTCGGCAAGAAGGGGCCAATGTCCGGCAGCTTTGCCGTCGATTTAATATCAGCCCAAGCACCGCCTATAAATGGCTTAACAGGTTTGAAAACCTGGGTGCAGAAGGACTGAACGATCAGTCTCGACGACCGAAGACATCACCCAAGCGATGTGCTGATGAGGTTGAACAGCAGATTTTGACCGTGAGTCAGGAGTACGCGGCCTGGGGCGCTCGCAAGCTCAAACGTGTGTTGGAAGACAACGGCTTAGTGATGCCTTCGGTCAGTACCGTGCATGCGGTTTTACAGCGTCATTCACGCGTTGATCCAAAGGCCGCCGAGATCAAACCGTTTATCCGTTTTGAGCATGAAGCGCCCAACGATCTTTGGCAGATGGACTTCAAGGGGCATATCAGTCTGGGTCAGGGGCGTTGCCATCCGTTGACGATACTGGACGATCATTCGCGGTTTTCACTGTGCATCGCGGCGTGTATCAATGAGCAGCGCGACACCGTCCAGGAGCATCTGGTCCGGGCCTTTCGGCGCTATGGCCTGCCTTTGCGCATGACGATGGACAACGGCTCTCCATGGGGTGATCAGACAGGCGTTTATACCGCGCTGGAGGTCTGGCTGATGAGTCAAGGCATCAAGGTCGGCCACTCTCGACCTTATCATCCGCAAACCCAAGGAAAGCTGGAACGCTTCCACCGCAGTCTGAAAAATGAAGTTCTCCAGGGTCAGCACTTTAACGATCTCAACAGCGCGCAACGGGCGTTTGATATCTGGCGTGATATTTACAACCAGAAGCGCCCGCATCAAGCGCTGGACATGCAGGTTCCTGCTACTCGGTACAGCAGCAGCTCAAGGGAATATCAGGAGCAACCCGCAGCGCCGGAGTACGACGATGGTGATGTGGTCAGGAAGGTTCAGGTAAAGGGCGAGATCTACTGGAGGAACCGTGAATACACAGTCGGGAAAGCTTTTTACGGGAAGTCAGTAGCTATCCGGGAAACGACGGAGGACGGCATCCACGATGTCTACTGGAGTAGACATCGCATCGCCCGAATCGACTTGAACTTGCAGATCGTTACAGCAGGTAAGAAGATCTAAAACCGTCCACCATGTCTCCGAACATGTGTCCACCATGTCTCCGGTACATACAGGGAGAGGGCTGGGGTGAGGGGTGAGTTCACCGCGGTGTTAGAGAGGTTGGATTACTTCTTCGCGACAATCACAGCACGCATCGGCGCCGGCAGGCCCTCGATGGTTTTGCTGTGGTCTTCGGGATCAAGGAAGTCGCTCAGCGACTGGTACTTCATCCACTCGGTGCCGCGCTGCTCTTCGACCGTGGTGGTGCTGACGTCCACACATTTCACATCGGTGAAACCTGCTCGGCGCAGCCACAATTCCAGCGCCGGCACCGACGGCAGGAACCACACGTTACGCATCTGTGCGTAACGGTCTTCCGGCACCAGCACCTGATGCTTGTCGCCTTCGACCACCAACGTTTCCAGTACCAGTTCGCCGCCCTTGACCAGGCAGTCCTTCAGCGCCAGCAAATGTTCGATCGGCGAACGACGGTGGTAGAACACACCCATGGAGAACACCGTGTCGAAGCCTTCGAGGTTCGGCGGCAGGTCTTCGAACGGGAACGGCAGGTGCCAGGCGTTCGGCTCGGACAGATAGCGCTGTACCGCCTGGAACTGGCAGAAGAACAGCCAGTTCGGATCGACACCGATCACGCTGTCCGCGCCGGCGCCGAGCATGCGCCACATGTAATAACCGTTACCGCAACCGACATCGAGGATGCGTTTGCCCTTCAAGTCGAGGTGCGGCGAGACGCGTGACCACTTCCAGTCCGAGCGCCATTCGGTGTCGACGTGCACGCCGAACAGGTCGAACGGGCCTTTGCGCCACGGCGACAGGCCCATCAGTGCGGTCCGCATCTGCGCGCGGGTTTCATCGTCGCAGTCGGTGTCGAGTTTCAGACCGTTGAGCAGGTCGACTTCGCTTGGCTGGATCTTCGGCAGGGCGTCCAGCGCACTTTGCCAGCGCTCCAGATCGCCGTGACCTTTCTCCATTTTCTTGTCGAGTTGCACTTGCAGGGTGCTGGCCCATTCGGCCAGCGGTGTGCCGGCCAGACGGCGGGCGAGGGGGGACAGATCAATCATGGCAAGGCAATCAACGAGGCAAAGTTAAGACACTGGAACCACGGCACGACTTTCGAGAACCCGGCGGCCAGCAGGCGGTCGCGGTGTTCTTCGAGGCTGTCGGGCTTCATGACGTTTTCGATGGCGCTGCGCTTCTGGGCAATCTCCAGTTCGCTGTAGCCGTTGGCGCGTTTGAACGCGACGTGCAGATCGGTGAGCAGCGCGTGCTCTTCGGCATCGTTGAAGCGCAGTTTTTCCGACAGAATCAATGCGCCGCCGGGCAGCAAAGATTGGCGGATACGCGAGAGCAACGCGGTGCGCTGTTCCGGGGCAATGAATTGCAGGGTGAAATTCAGCGCCACCACCGAAGCAGGCTGGAAATCGAGGGCGAGGATGTCGCCTTCAATCACTTCGACCGGCAGCAACTCCTGGAACATCGAATTCTGGCCGTTGAGGTATTCGCGGCACCGCTCGACCATCGCCGCCGAGTTATCCACAGCGATCACCCGGCAACCGTCGGTGCGAACATGGCGGCGCAGCGCCTGAGTCACCGCACCGAGCGACGCGCCAAGGTCGTAGAGCACGCTGTTCGGCTGGGCGAATTGCGCGGCGAGCACGCCGAGGTTTTCGACGATGGTCGGGTAACCCGGCACCGAGCGCTTGATCATGTCCGGGAACACCCGCACCACGTCTTCGTTGAAGGCGAAGTCAGGCACCTTGTCCAGGGGCTGGGCGAAAATGCGATCGGGTTCTTTGCTCACGGCGGTTTCCGGCGGTGTCGGTGGAAAAGGCCGGCATTTTAGCCAAACTGGCGCGGGGATGCGCGGGTTGTCTGATAAAGCACCGCACACAAACCTGAAGCACACACGTGTGGCGAGGGGATTTATCCCCGCTCGGCTGCGAAGCAGTCGTAGAACCTGTGCATGCGATAGGTCTGATACACATTGCTGGCAGGTTTTAGGGGCCGCTTCGCAGCCCATCGGGGATAAATCCCCTCGCCACAGTTATTCAGCGTTTGGTCTGGGAGAAGGCGGAGGCCGCAATGCCCCACTGGCCCAGCCAGTAGCTGAGGATGATGACGTACGGCGCAGCGTGAAATGGCGACACAAAACGGTCAATGCCAATCACGCTGTCCGAGAACACAAACGCCAGCGCACCCCCCGCCGCCAGTAGCGCCGAACGCTTGGGCACATCGGTTCCGAGACGAGCGAGGGCACGCCAGAGCATTGCGCTGATCGCCGTGCCGTAAACGATCACCGGCACCAGCAACGGCCCCAGACCGCTGGAAATCAGAAGTCCCAGCAATACCGCGCCAACTCCGAGGGCGAGCACCAACGGCAACACCGCCAGACGCTTGCAGTCACTCAGATAAGCCTTCAGATAAGCCAGATGCGCGACCAGAAACGCACCGAGGCCAAACACAAACAGGTCTCCCGGCCACGCCAGCAACACGTCACCGAGCAGTGAGAAAATCAGACCCAGGCTGATCCAGCGCCGATAGTCACCGGGCGGCGCATCGTGCAACCAGCCGAGCAGCGCCAACACCGGCAACGGTTTGACCAACAGGCAGAGCAGCGCCGCATGGGTACTCAGGCCGTAGAGATACGTCACCGCGCCCATCAGCGCCAGAATCAGCCAGCCCACGATCAGTTCACCGAGATCGCGCAGTCAAAGGTTTCCACCGGCAACACTTCCGGAGCCCACGGCTGTTGCGAGGTCAGGCGCAAGCGCCCGGTGCCGGGAGCGAAGGCCTGAAAGCGCCAGGTCGACAGGCCGGCCGCACCGACGACGCCGGCGTCTTCTGGATTGCTGTAAACCTCGGGGCTCAATGCACGCAGCACGCCACCGGCCGAATCCTGAATGGCCCAGCGATAGCCCGTGGTCGGGTTGCTTGGCAGCATCACAATCAGGTTTTGCCCGTTGGTGAGCCGGACCGGGCACTCGCTTTGTTTTTCCACGGTCACGTTGTGTTTCGGCTGCGTGGCACACGCGGCCAGCAACGAAAGGGCGAGGGGGATAAACAGGCGAGTGGGGGACATAAGGTCAGCAGCTCCGGCGTTGGTGACGAACGGCGAGCATAACTGAAGATGAGACAAAGTGTGACAACGCCAAGCCCTCACCCTAACCCTCTCCCAGAGGGAGAGGGGACTGACCGAGGTGTCTTGTGTCATACATCGACCTGAAAAACCGAGTCGATTATGGATTCAGCGAAGTACTTTCAGGTCGGCGTAACCCTGAAATATCTCTCGGTCGGCCCACTCTCCCCAGAGGGATAGGGGACTGACCGAGGTGTCTTGTGTGATACATCGACCTGAAAAACCGAGTCGATTATGGATTCAGCGAAGTACTTTCAGGTCGGCGTAACCCTGAAATATCTCTCGGTCGGCCCACTCTCCCCAGAGGGAGAGGGGACTGACCGAGGTGTCTTGTGTCATACATCGACCTGAAAGATCGAGTCGATTATGGATTCAGCGACATAGCTTCAGGTCGGCGTACTTCTGCAATATTCCGCAATTAGCTCCCTCTCCCTCCGGGAGAGGGCTGGGGTGAGGGGCTTTCTGTCAGAACAGGATCTTCGCCACATCCGCAAACTTCTTGGCGAAATGCACAGTAATCCCTTCCTTCAGATAATCCGGCAATTCCTCAAAATTACCCCGGTTTGGCTCCGGCAGGATCAATTCGAAAATCTTCTGCCGCCGCGCTGCAATCACCTTCTCGCGCACCCCGCCAATCGGCAGTACATGCCCGGTCAGCGTCAGTTCGCCGGTCATTGCCACGCCTTTTTTCGGCGCCTGATTGCGCGCGAGCGAGAGCAAAGCACTGGCCATGGTCACGCCGGCGCTCGGGCCGTCTTTTGGTGTGGCGCCTTCCGGTACGTGCAGGTGGACGAAGGCTTCGTCGAAGAACTTCGGATCGCCGCCGAACGACTTCAGGTGCGAGCTGACGTAGCTGTAAGCGATCTCCGCCGACTCCTTCATCACATCGCCCAGTTGCCCGGTGAGTTTGAACCCGCGATTGAGCGTGTGAATCCGCGTGGCTTCGATCGGCAGGGTCGCGCCGCCCATGCTGGTCCAGGCCAGACCGGTAATGACGCCGGTGCCGGACAACACTTGTTCATTGCGAAATACCGGATGACCCAGCGACGCTTCAAGGTCTTTCGGCCCGAGTTTGATCACCGCTTTCGGGTCGTCGATCAGCTTCATCACCGCTTTGCGCACCAGTTTGCCCATTTGCTTTTCCAGTTGGCGTACGCCGGCTTCACGGGCATAACCGTCGATCAAGGCCTTGAGCGCGCTGTCGCTGATGCTCAGGCTGCCCTTGGACACGCCGGCCTTTTCCAGCAGTTTCGGCCACAGGTGACGCTTGGCGATGGCGACTTTTTCTTCGGTGATGTAGCCCGACAGGCGAATCACTTCCATCCGGTCCAGCAACGGGCCGGGAATCGAATCGAGGGTGTTGGCGGTGCACACGAACAGGACTTTCGACAGGTCCATGCGCAGGTCCAGATAGTGATCGAGGAATTCGACGTTCTGCTCCGGGTCGAGGGTTTCCAGCAGCGCCGAGGCGGGGTCGCCCTGGTAGCTCTGGCCCATCTTGTCGATCTCGTCGAGCATGATCACCGGGTTCATCACTTCGACGTCTTTCAGCGCCTGGACGAGTTTGCCCGGCTGCGCGCCGATGTAGGTGCGGCGGTGGCCCTTGATCTCGGCTTCGTCGCGCATGCCGCCGAGGCTGAAGCGGTAGAACGGCCGGCCGAGGGATTCGGCGATGGATTTGCCGACGCTGGTCTTACCCACGCCCGGCGGGCCGACCAGCAGCACGATGGAGCCGCTGATTTCGCCTTTATAAGCACCGACCGCGAGGAATTCGAGGATGCGGTCCTTGATGTCGTCGAGGCCGGCGTGGTGTTTGTCGAGGACTTTGCGTGCGTGCTTGAGGTCGAGTTTGTCCTCGCCGTACACGCCCCACGGCACCGACGTCGCCCAGTCGAGGTAGTTGCGGGTGACCGCGTACTCCGGCGAGCCGGTTTCGAGGATCGACAGCTTGTTCATTTCCTCTTCGAGGCGTTTCTGCACCTGCGCCGGCAGGACTTTGCCTTCCAGGCGCTGCTCGAACTGTTCGAGGTCGGCGCTGCGGTCGTCCTTGGTCAGGCCGAGTTCCTGCTGGATGACCTTGAGTTGCTCTTTAAGGAAGAACTCGCGCTGATGCTCGCCGATCTTGCGGTTAACTTCGGCGGAAATCTCTTTCTGCAGGCGCGCGACCTCGACTTCCTTGCGCAGCATCGGCAGGACTTTTTCCATGCGCTTGAGCATCGGCACGCAGTCGAGCACTTCTTGCAGCTCATTACCTGTCGCCGAAGTGAGGGCGGCGGCGAAGTCGGTCAGCGGTGACGGGTCGTTGGGGCTGAAGCGGTTGAGATAGTTCTTCAGCTCTTCGCTGTACAGCGGGTTGAGCGGCAGCAGTTCCTTGATCGCGTTGATCAGCGCCATGCCGTAGGCCTTGACCTCGTCGGTCGGCTCGGTCGGCTGATGCGGGTATTCGACTTCCACCAGGTACGGCGGGCGATGGTGTTTGAGCCAGGTCTTGATGCGCACGCGGCTCAGGCCTTGGGCAACGAACTGCAGTTTGCCGTTCTCGCGGCTGGCGTGGTGGACTTTGACCAGCGTGCCGTATTGCGGCAGGGCGCCGGTGTTGAAGTGGCGCGGGTCTTCCTGAGGGGTGTCCATGAAGAACAGGGCCAGCGAGTGGTGTTCGGATTTGCTGACCAGTTCGAGGGTTTCGGCCCAGGGTTCTTCGTTGACGATGACCGGCAGGACTTGCGCCGGGAAGAATGGCCGGTTGTGGATCGGGATGATGTAGACCTTGTCCGGCAGGTTCTGGCCGGGCAGGGCGAGGCCTTTGCCGGAGGAGGTGTGTTCGATGTGCTCGGCTTCGGTGTAGTCGTCTGGGTTTTCCGGGAATTCTTGCTGGTCGCTCATGGGGCACCTGCGCAATGGGGTATGGGTCTTAGATGGGGCAGGCTTGGGGTGGTTTCAATGGGGGGGGTGTTTCTGTTTGTGTGTTCAGGGTTTTGACAGGGTTTCTCTGCACCTGGCGATCTTCTGAACGCCGCCCGCGAGGCGTTTGCACCCCTTGGGCTGGGCCTGTTCAGTACGGCGCAGAGCGGCCGCATCCGACTGTAAAAAACCACCGGGCCGTGAAGCCCGGTGGTGGTTGGCAATGCGCAGTTCACGCCTGATGTTTATTTCACCTCGGTTAAATTCACATCATGGATCAGCATGTCGATCAGTTCCCGCAGGTATTTGAAACCCTGATCTTTTTTCTCCCAGCGATCAATGAACAGCAAGCCTTGGTCATTGATCTGGATCGGTGTCACAACGATGTCGCCGGTCTTGGATTTATGCACCAGACGGGGCCCACCCGTGCCTGTATGTTCGATCATGAACATCCCGGGGAGGGTCAGTTTGCTGCGGCTGACCGCCGGTGTCGGGGCTGGCGTTTGCGTTCCGGCGGTGGCCATGTTCATTCGAAAATCGCTGCGTAAGGCCCGACTATCGACTCCGCGCCTGCCGGTCACCACTTCCCACATCCCGTGGTGGACACCTCTGGCCAGTTCCGCAGTGGTGTCGCGCACATGGAGACTGATCGCCGAGAGGGTATCGGCCAGACCCGGCACTCCCAGGTTGTAATTAGTGTGGGCATTGCCGATGAGGGCCATCCATTTATGCGGCCCGTGTGCCAGTTGGTCGGCTTCGATCACTTGGGTGGCGAAATAGCTGAACATCTCGTTTCGCGAGACGTCTTTGCCAGCCATACCCTGGAGATGGTAGGACGCCGTGCAATCGAGTGCCCTGATACGGATCTGGTACTTGGCCGCCAACTGATAGACTTCTGTGTACGTATCGTTACCCTTATAGAGGGGCATGTGGCCACGGTCCTGAAGGTGCAGATAAGCCTTAAGTCTGTCCGGCATATGCTGTGTCCGATAAAAGATATCCAGTTCGGCCTGGTGCAAATCGGTGAGCAGATGTTCTACGTATAGCGTGTCATACCCGGCTTGCTTGAGCGCCTTCATGTACTTTTTCAGCAGCGCTTTGCTCGACACGTCTGCATGGGCTTCGCCAATCAGCAGGTTCCAGTGTCCGTCGGCCAGTTGCTGCAAAAACGCGTCGAACGCGGTGTCTGAAGTGATTGGCGGGAGCGTGGCAGCTTCCGGGGGCGTGTAGTGGGCAAAAGCGTCCCGGGACTTTTCCTGGAGCCGCTGGCGTTTGGCGATGAACGCATCGTATGCCTGTTTTTCATTGGGTAAGGTCGGGGAATAGCGTGAATCCATGCCGCGGGGTTGATGCAACATTTGCGCGATATCGTCACGCAGGGAGGGCGCAATATCGTATTCGCTGAAATGGTCGACAACGGAGACGCTCGCTATGGGCCTGGAGACGGGCTGAGGCGCCTTGTACGCCGTTGGCCATTGCACCCGATAATCGCCCCTGGCTGCCGCATCGCCGGCGATGGCCCCGGCTGAATCGAGGCCGATGCGTGCCGGCTGATCCAGTGCGACATCTTCCACGCGCACGGCAACAGCCGCGTGCAGGTCGGCCAGGCCGGGGGTGTTGTCGAAGGTGCTCATGCGTGATTGTTCGGTGAGAACCACCCAGCGCTCTTCAGGCGCATCGGCGATATCGGCGGCCAGCGTCTTGTGCGAATAGAAATTCCTCAGGGTGTTGCTGCGAGGGGTCAATGGCGAAACGTCGTCCAGTACCAGGGCGCCGTCCAGTTGGTAGCTGGTCGACGCATCCAGCGCATGGATTTTCAGACCCTTCGCGCGCGCGGTACGCACCAGTGCCAGATAAGAGAACGCCGCGTTTTCCTCATGTCCCAGCGCACGGTCGACGGCTTTAAGGTGTTTTTTGATGTGTCTCCAGGTTCCGCCCTTGTTCATTTTTTCCAGCTTGATATGGAAAACATCTCCCGCCAGGTATTCCACGTAAAGTCGCTTGAAGTCGTTGCTCGCGAGTGCGTCCAGATTGCTGATCAGCAATTGTTTGCTGGCGATCGAACCGGGCTGGGCGCCGATCACCAGGTTTTTCCCTTTGACGGTGTCGCTGGCGATCAACTGGGCAAATGACAGGTTGTCGGCAACTGGCGGGACTTCGGCGCGGGCTGGCAGCGGAGCACTTTCGGCGAAATGCGCGGTGGCGTCCGTGCTGAGCTTTTCGACCTGTTTCAGGTAGGCGCTGCGTGTCGATGCGAGTTCCTCGACCACCAGGTCGGTACGGGGGGCTATATCGTACTGACTGCGCTGGAGGATGTTCTGCCGGATTTGCGGATTCATCACCGCTTCGATGTGCTGGTGGTATTTGCTTTCCACGCCATAGACCTTGTGCGGACCGGGTGTCTCGGGCACGGTCTGGTATTTGGGCGCGCCGCCGGCCAAGCCGCTGCGCACCATCACCCCGTTGGCGTTGCGCTCGGTCAGGATGCCGGTAGAAACAAGGTCGGCGGAATCCGGCTTGTGCCAATAGAGCAAATAACGGCCGAATGGGTCGGGACTGTTGGGGGTAAAGTACAACTTGTTTTTGAAAAAGACCGCATGCATGCCATCCCATTCAGGTTCGGGTGCCCCTTGATTGATCACAGTCATGACAGCCTGTGGATCGTTGCTGACACTGGCGCTGGCGATGCGCTGACGCAAAGGCAGGCGCACGGCCTTGAGTGAACGCAGAGCCGGACGCAGGTCGGTCAGCAGCGCACCGGCGCTGTTGAACAGATAACCGAGAAAGTGCTGGAATGCTTCGCCATGGTCACCCTGGCGATACGCGTGCAGGCTGAGCATGGCGTCCTTGAAAGCCAGTAACAGGCCGCTGCTCAGGCTCAGCAGGGGGAACGGGGCAGTGGCGATGGCGGTAACCCATTCGACACAGGTCCAGACCAGACTGGCGATCATTTGCGCACGGCGGGTGGTGGTGGCGTTAACGTCGTCGATCCGACGTTGCAGCTTCATGTCGTAAAGGGCCGCGCGCAGATCACTGACCGCCGCGACCGTCCGGGTCGAGTCGTAAAGTGCGGGGCTGGCGGTGGTTTTATAGAGGTCTTTGGGTAGCCCTTTCTTGATGTTTTCAAGGTGCGTGCGAACCTTGTTCCGGGCGCTGGCGCCGACGCGCATGGTCAGGTATTCGAGCATGCCTGACTGCTGCTGAAGCAGGTAATTGAACAGCCGCGCTTCGCGAAAAGCGACGCCGTCGGGTGCGTCGGGTGTGTAGAGCAGCACCGGGTTGTCGCCATGGCCGAACAGCCACGCATCGATCACCCATTCGCCGTCGATCATCAAACGGTGAATCGGATAGGTCGTGCGGATGGCTCCGGAAGTCTGCTCCATGCTGTCGATACTCTGCTCCAGCCATTGCAGATCGCGGCTGGCGATATGGCCTTGCAGCTGGCATTCCAGCGCGGCGGTTTTCATCTGCAGCCGGGTAATGGCCAGGGTCGCGTTGCGCCTGAAGCCGTAGCCTCCGCTCGTCGAACTTTGCAGTTCAGCCTTGACCTTGTCGATGTAGCGCTGGCCGATCCAGACACCGGTGACCGAGCGTGCGACATTCTGTGCGGTCAGGTTGCTGATATCGACGCCCTCCGGGCCTCGAAAGCGGGCCGAGCGGGAAAACTTCTCATCGAAAAAACCCACGCCGTCGGCGTAGCCGTCGCGATAAAGCGTGGTGTAGGTCATCGGTTTTGGCGTCCACGCGTGCACGAGGGAGCTTGGCGAGAATGCCCAGACGGTATTCGGGTCGACATCGTTGGCCGTGCGTTTGAGCAATTGGTTCAAGCTGATTTTTGCTTGCTCGTGCACGTAGTCATCAAACGTCGGAAAGCGACTGCCCGACAAGGCGTGGTTGTCGAACGCGCGCAAGGCACCTTCGGCGTCTTGGCTCAGGGTCGTCAGCTTCCGGCGGTTGGCGGCGGTGGTCGAGCGATACCACGCCGGTGTACTGAAATCGTAGTCGTCGATCCGTGTGGCGAGCACATGTTCAGCCATCGCCCGCAGGCAATCGAGATGACTGCCGGTGCGATCGAAGGTGATCTTTTGATGTTCCAGTGCCTCAGGCTTGAAACTCAATCTGGACAATACGTGGCGCAGCTTTGCGCGAAAGCGCATGGGCGCACGGCTGATCAGGTAGCCGGTCATGCTCTCGGCGCCATCATTGTGTCTGGCCCAGCCAAGCAAGTGGGTCTGGCATTCGCGCTCACTGTCGAAGGCCTGGAATTGTTGCGCTCGCGGCGCCTCTGGCGTGCACAGCAATAGCCGTTTGAGCGCACCGCTTTCATCGTTCTGGCGCAGCACCCACAAGTCCTGCAACTGTGCGCCATGCAGCGACAGGGCGGCGGCGTGCAGGCGGGGATCGCTGCGGTCACGCAGACGCTGGATCAGTTGCAGGTCACTGTCGAGCAAGTGCCCTTGCAGCACTGCCGTGTGAGCGAGGGCGACGATACGATGATCAAGCAACTGCTCGATGGCCGGTTTGATTGCGGGCTTGGCCAGCAGCGTCTTTTGCAACTGATTGAAGTCAATCCGCGGCTGCAGGTCCAGGGCTTGCCTGATCAGCCACGCCGGCGTTATGTCAGCGTAGGTCTCCGGCAGAGGCGCGTCATCGTAGGTGAGGCGGGTGTGGTTCAAAAACGCTGAGCCCGGTAACTCATCACCGGTGTGCGGGCCACGCAAGGACAGCTCGAGCAGACTGGATTGATGCACATAAACGCCGTAGCCCGGCACTTGACGTTCGGTCGAAAGGCTTAGCTTTTCCGGATCGAGATCGTCGATTTCCAAGTCTTCGCTCAGGCGTTCCAGCCATTGCTGACGGGCCACGCCCCTCAGGCTGCCGGCCGGTTCCATCAGGTCGAGCAGGTGTTGCCGCTTCTGCTGGTAGTTGCGCAGATGTAGCGCCAGTGTGGTTTTTTGCGCGGTGCTGGCGCTGCGGTACCAGTCGGGTGCGCTGTAGAGCAGGTGGCGTTCGAACAAGGTTTGCGCGCGTAATTCCAGGCGCGGCGTGAGATCCGGCAGGGCGCCGGCAATTGCGCTTTCCAGCGCGGTGAGCAATCGCTTGGGGTCTTGCTGCGGGTTATCGACGAGGCTCAGGGCGCGCTCGATATCCTGCATGCGTTTTTCGATCAGCGCATCGTAGGTGTGTTCGAACAAGGGTTTGCTGTCGATCGGTGCGAGCAGCAGCGGCCAGATCCCCGCTGCGCCCACTGCGTGATAGCGCGTCGGCAGCATGTGCATGAACGCCTCCCTATCGCCTGGCTGGTTCAGGGACGAGCGCAACTGGTTGTCGAGGTCAGCAAGGGAGTTGAAGAACTCGATGCCTCTTGTCGGGGTGAACAGCAGGGCGTAACCCATGCTCTGGTCGGTTTGCAAGTCATTGACTCGGCGGGTGTCCTTTTCCATAACGACAAAGGCGCCGGCCAGCTCAACGGTGGTGTCTTGATAGGTGAACTGCAGCGCGTAAACGGCCGGACGCAGCATCGGCGCCAGATCGAGCTTTTGCAGCAGTGCGCCGGCCTGCGGGTGCAGCAGGCGGTCGGTGACGGCCTGTCTTGCCTCGTGGCCGAAGCCAGTGAAGCCGGCGTCATAGTTCAGAAAGGTTTTCGCGGGTTTGCCGTCGATCCGGTCGCGCTGGTCCATGTCGAGCAGTTGGGGGGCCAGTCTGATTTTCAGCGTTGCGATCAGCCGTTTGCCTTCATCGCTTTGTAGATCGCTGTTTTCCAGGGCCTGATACAGCACGCGGCTGCGTTGCAAGTAGCTTGCGCGGTAGGTTTTCAGTTGCGCGTCGAGGCGTTTCAGATAGGTCTGTTCGGGATTCAGTTGCTGTTCGGGAAGCAACGGTGTTTGTGTATTGAACAGATGATGGCCGATAGCGTTGAGATCGTTTTTGATCTCTTCGGCGGTGGGCGCTGTGGTGTGGCTCATGGGCACTTTTTCCATGCTGAGGATGAGGGGGCAGCATGGCGAGGGACAGCGGGGGGTAGGTGGTATCTATATATGGGGGGCGTGATCTTTCAATGTATTCGACTTCGTCAAACAACGCCCCGGACCTGCTCGCGAAAGCGCTGTGTCAGTCACTCCAACGGCTGAATGGGCTGACGCCTTCGCGAGCAGGCTCGCGCTCACACAGGGTTAGCTGTGTGTTGGGGGTTGGGGGATTTCGTGGTTATCCAGTACGCGGTTCACCGCCAGTTCGGCGAGCATGATGATTTGCTGGATGGCCAGGATCGTGCGCCGCTGCGGCAGGTCGATGTAGGCGGCGATGTCGCTGGTCATGAGGCTGGCCTGGGCCAGCGATTCGCAGGCGTGGACCAGCAGGCTTTCGCTGTCCTGTTCGGGGGCGACCTGAAACATCGTGCTGGGTTTGTGAAAGCGCAGGGTCAGGGCGTTGGGTTTGAGGTAATGGTCGAGGGCGCGTTCGGCGGCTTCGTGGAATTTTTTGGAATCGGGGGATTGGTAGGAGGAGGTTTCGTTTGTTTCTGGTGGATTGGGGGTCGGCTTTTTCATGGTGAAGCTCCGAATGATAAGTGGGGCTGTCACTCTCAATCACCGCGACGCGACAGAGGGTGGCAGCTGTACGCAGGTTCGCGGACCGAGCCATTCGGCAATCTCGGCATACCCGAAGGTATCCCGCGCACAGCCACCATCAAACCAAACGAAAAGCACCTGAGCGCTAAAGTTTGGGTTGGCGATTATGCATCAAATCGAATGAACTGCTCGGGCCGCGACGCCCCATCGCTGAATTTGCAGCGACCCCTTGAGCCTACCCAGCCGATTTCCGAGGCACAACCGACGCGAGTTGTCGGAAATATCCCGCTCAAAGCCGATTCTGTAGGACTCCGGTGATGAACGTTTTTCCAGACAGTTTTGAAGTCGCCATAGATCAAAATTCATTGCGGGTTATTTCGAACCTGTCTTGAGCCCCTGTAATTTCTGACAGTAGACACGTTGCCCGCTCGCCCCGAGATTAACCAGGCGCCCTTGGGCCTCAGGACGGTGCAGGCCAATTTGCCGACTTCAAGGAATCAAACCATGAGTTATACCGATACGAATTACCAAGGCTTCACTATTCGCGAATATTCCCCCGACACCCCAGGTCTGCGTTATCGGGTGATCTATAGCGCGACGGAAGAGAGTCTCTTGCTCGAGACCCGCAAACAGGCCGAGCAATTGATCATTGATCGAGTGGCGCGGATGAAAAGTGGAGGGAAAGCTGTCTGAGCCAGCCGGGCTAACCTTTACCTGGTGCAACCGCTGCCGCAGGCTGCGATCTTTTGATTTTGCTTTTAGAAGACAAGATCAAAAGATCGCAGCCTGCGGCAGCTCCTACATAAGGTGGATTTCAGGTTTGCGCGGGGATTTCGTGGTTATCCAGCACGCGGTTCACGGCCAGTTCGGCGAGCATGATGATTTGCTGGATGGCCAGGATCGTGCGCCGCTGCGGCAGGTCGATGTAGGCGGCGATGTCGCTGGTCATGAGGCTGGCCTGGGCCAGCGATTCGCAGGCGTGGACCAGCAGGCTTTCGCTGTCTTGCTCGGGGGCGACCTGGAACATCGTGCTGGGTTTGTGAAAGCGCAGGGTCAGGGCGTTGGGTTTGAGGTAATGGTCGAGGGCGCGTTCGGCGGCTTCGTGGAATTTTTTGGAATCGGGGGATTGGTAGGGGGAGGTTTCGTTTGTTTCTGGTGGGTTCGGTGTAGGTTTTTTCATGGTGAATACTCAGTTGGTGAAAGTGGAGCTGCCTTCGATTGCCGCGACGCAATCGGAGGTGGCAGCTGTACGCGGGTTCGCGGACCGATAACTGAGAAATCGGCATACCTCCAAGAAGGTATCCCGCGCACAGCCGCCATGACACAAACAAACAGCACAGAGGTGCCGTGAGGTTGGCGATTATGCATCAGTTATCGGGCCGCGACGCCCCATCGCTGAATTTGCAGCGACCCCTTGAGCCTATCCAGCCGATTTCCGAGGCACAACCGACGCGAGTTGTCGGAAATATCCCTGCAATTCCCGGCGTCTGTAGGACGAGCAAAATTCCTACATCCAACGCTGATCAAACTGTGGGAGCTGGCTTGCCAGCGATGGCGTTCTTCCAGCCGGCATGTGTACCGTCTGACCCACCGATATCGCTGGCAAGCCAGCTCCCACAGGTTTCTTTGGTGGACTCAGAAATTGCATGCACAAAAAAGGCGATGTCCCTTGCGGGGCATCGCCTTTGTTTTACCGCCGTTAAATCTTATTCCGGCAGTTTGTACGCAATCACATAGTCACCCATCTTGGTGCCCAGCGAGCCGTGACCGCCGACAACCAGCAGCACGTATTGCTTGCCGTCCTTGCCGGTGTAGGTCATCGGAGTCGCTTGGCCACCTGCTGGCAGACGCGATTTCCACAGCTCTTTACCGGTGTTCACGTCGTAGGCGCGCAGGTACTGGTCGAGGGTGCCGCTGAGGAAGCCGACGCCGCCCGCCGTGACGATCGAGCCGCCCATGCTTGGCACGCCCAGGGTGAAGCCGATCGGGATCGGCGAGCTGTCGCGGCTGGTGCCGTTTTTGCGTTTCCACACGACTTTGCCAGTGGTCAGGTCGATGCCGGCGACATAGCCCCAGGCCGGGGCCTGGCACGGTACGCCGAATGGCGACATGAACGGGTGCATGATCACCGCGTATGGCGCGCCGGTGTTCGGTTGTACGCCAGCGGTTTCGCTTTCGCGTTTGCTGCCGGCGGCGACTTTTTCGCGTGGCACCATTTTCGAAACGAAAGCCATGTAGTTCGGGCTGGTGAACAGCATCTGGCGAACCGGATCGACCGAGACGCCGCCCCAGTTGAACACGCCGACGTTACCCGGGTAGATCAGGCTGCCCTGTTCCGACGGCGGGGTGTACTGGCCTTCGTAGCGCAGTTCCTTGAACTGGATGCGGCACAGCATCTGGTCGAACGGGCTCGCGCCCCACATGGCTTTTTCGGTCAGTTCCGGGGCCAGCAGGTTGAGGTCCGAACGCGCTTGAGTCGGTGCGGTGAAGTCGCCTTTCACGGCGCCTTGCGGAACCGGAATTTCCTTGATCGGGATGATCGGCGTGCCGTCACGACGGTCGAGGACGTACAGGCTGCCCTGTTTGGTCGGGGCGATCAGCGCCGGTTTCACGCCGTCGGCGGTTTTCATGTCGAGCAGGGTTGGCTGGCTGCCAACGTCCATGTCCCACAGGTCGTGGTGGGTGAACTGGTAGTTCCAGCGCACTTTACCGGTGGCCAGGTCGAGGGCGACAACGCCGGCGCTGAATTTCTCGGCGCCGGGGGTGCGGTCAGCGCCCCACTGGTCCGGGGTCTGGTTGCCCAGTGGCAGGTAAACCATGCCGAGTTTTTCGTCGACACTGGCCAGCGACCACATGTTCGCCGAGTTGCGGCTGTAGGTTTCGCCCGGTGCCAATGGCTCGGTGGCGTCTGGCTTGTCGCTGTCCCAGTTCCATACGAGGTGGCCGTCGCGCACGTCGAAGGCGCGGATCACGCCCGATGGCTCGTTGGTCGATTCGTTGTCGGTGACGTGACCGCCCATGATCACCAGATCACGGGTAATCGCCGCTGGCGAGGTGGAGTAGTAACCACCGGCGGTGAACGGGCCGATGCCTTGGGTCAGGTCGACCACGCCTTTGTTGCCGAAGCCTTCGCAGATTTTGCCGGTGTCGGCGTTCAGCGCGATCAGGCGGGCGTCAGCGGTTGGCAGGTACAGACGACGCGGGCAGGCCTGGGCAACGGCTTTGCCGGCTTCGGAAATCACCGCCGAGGCGGCGTTTTCAGTCTTGGCGTACGCAGCTTCGTCGTAGTACGACACGCCACGGCAGGTCATGTGGGCGAAGCCCTTGAAGCCGACCGGGCTCTTGATCTGCGGGTCGAAGCGCCACAGTTCTTTACCGGTGTCCGGGTCCAGTGCCAGCACTTTGCTGTGTGCGGTGCAGGCATAGATCATGCCGTTGGCTTTGAGCGGGGTGTTTTCGTTGGTCAGCTCGACCGGGTCATCAGCCGTCGGCAGATCGCCGGTCTGAATACGCCAGGCTTCTTGCAGCTTGCCGACGTTGGCCGGAGTGATCTGCTTCAGCGGCGAGTAACGGTCACCGAACTCGGTGCGGCCGTAGGCTTGCCAGTCGCCATCGGGCATGGCTGGCGCGGTGCTGGTGGTGTCCGCGGTGTCGCGGCCCAGTTCGCCGAAGGTTTCGCCCGGATGGGTGAACAGGCTGGCCAGTGCGGTAACGCCGGCCAGAATCACGGCCACGGTCAGGCCGCCAGTGCCCATCGGCGCCGGGCCGTTAAGCAGCAGCGGACGACGGAACCACGGCAGCAACATCACAAAACCGAGGACAAACCACAGGGCCAGGCGCGGCACCAGTTGCCACCAGTCCAGGCCGACTTCCCACAGCGCCCAGACGGTGCTGGCGAACAGCACGATGGCGTACAGGTCCAGCGCCGCGCGACGGCGCATCAGCATCAGAATGCCGGACAGCGCGATGCCGATACCGGCCAGCAGGTAGTACAGCGAGCCGCCGAGCATGCTCAGCTTGACTCCCCCGGCCAGCATGGCCAGGCCCATCAGTAGAAGCAGAATGCCGAGCAGGCTCGGTAGCAGACGGCCCCGACTCGAAGCACTTTCGGTGCTCATAGTGTGATTCTCCGTGACGTTTATGTAGTCCCGCGCTGTAGTCACTTTAGATGACGATTTGGCACAGGCATGGTTCAGATAAAAACTTGTCTAGCTAACGAATTTCTTCTTCGCCCCCTGTGGGAGCTGGCTTGCCAGCGATGGCGCCACATCAGGCGACGTTGATGTCGAATGTGAAATCGCTATCGCTGGCAAGCCAGCTCCCACAGGTTTTTTCGTGGTGCTTTAGAACGACGACTGGATCTTGATCCCCGCGATCAGCGCGTCATCGACCTTGTCCACACCGCCCGGATGGCGGATGTATTGCAGGTTCGGGCGCACGGTCAGCCAGTTGGCGAGGTGCACGCCGTAATAGAGCTCGGCGCTGTATTCGGTGTCTTGCGGCGGCAGGAACGTCGGGTCGTCGTAGTCGTAGACGGCGTTGGCGCGGTTGCTCGCTTCGGCGTTCTTGCGGTACGCCGGGTTGACGTGCACGCGGGCCAGGGCGAAACCGATGTCGTCCTTGGCGCGGGCATCGAACGGGCCTTTGTAGACCACGCCGGCCTGCACGTAGTTGTCGATCGCGTTGGTTTTCTTGTCGTGCATCGTGGCGTTGGCGAACACGCTCAGGCCGCGCGAGTGGTCGCTGGCGATGCTGGTGACTTGCTGCTGCGCGCCGAACCATACGCCGTGCTTGCTCGACGCGCTGCGGTAGGCTTCGCCGCTCAGTGCGGCAGGCTGGCCGTTCTGGTCTTTATAGACGTCAGAGGCCTTGGCGCTGCTGTAGTAGTAACCGGCGCGGTATTCGCCGGGCAGGTCGTTGAGCTTCGGCGTCCACACCAGTTCGACCGGCAACACGGCGCCCTGGGTGCCGCTGCCGCTGAGTTTGAAGCCGTTGCCGCGATCGAGGTTCGACGGGTTCTGCTCGTAGGCGCCGACCTGGGCGTACAGCTCTGGTGTCAGGTGATATTTGACCCGCAGTGCCCACTGACTGACCGGCCAGTTGTACCAGATGCCGCCGACCCAGTTGCCGACCTGCGAGCCGCAGAACGCCAGGTTCTGGAAGTCGCACGGGAAGCTGTTGAAGTCTTCGCCTTCACCGAAACGGCCGACCTTGATGTCGAGTTTCTGGTCGAAGAATTTCTGCTGATACCACATCTGTGTCAGGCGCGTGGTCTGGCCACGACCCCAGACTTCCTGCGCCGAGGTGAAGCCGCCGACGCGTGGATCGTTGATGCGGTCGTTGCTGATGTTGTTGCCGCTACGCTTGGTAATCGTCAGTTGAAACTCGGCATCGTCCCAGCCGAGGATCTTTTGCAGGTCCAGGTGCGTGCCCAGACCGAACTGGTCGCTGTAGCGCGCAGTGCGGTCGTGGTCGTAGCCGCCGTGCAGGTTGCTGCCCATTTCGCCGGTGTAATCGAGTTTGAAGTCGTAGCCTTTTTCCGAGAGTTCGGTGCGGGTGCCGTTCCAGTCACCGAGCATGTACGGTGAGTCGCTGTCGAAGGCGGGGGTCGCCTGGGCGTAGGTGGCGAGGCCGAGTGCAGTGCAGCCGCCGAGCAGGCGCAGCGCTGAGATAGCGCTGTCTCTGGAGAAGGAAAAATCAGGCATGGATCAGTCTTTTTCGATGTTTTCTTGGGGGAAACCGGGCGCTTCAATGTGACGCAGGCAGTGAAGCGATTCAGCTGAAGGGCGGCAGGATAATGATCTGTAACAAAAAGACAAAGGGCTTTTGCTGACATGCAGCGTTTCGCAATCGGTAACAGTGCGTCAAACGGGCGCATTGTAGGCCGGGTCGCAGGCTGCGATCTTCTCCGGTTGGCCTACATTTGAAGCAAGGCCTTCCACCTGACCGGTCCCTCGGCTAAGGTGCGCGGCTTGTGCATTTTCCCATCGTCCAAAGGCCTGGCATGAACGACCACACTCCCGATCCGCTGCATGGCGTAACCCTTGAACAGATCCTCACTGCGCTGGTGGCGCATTACGAGTGGTCGGGGCTGGCCGAGCGCATTGATATCCGCTGTTTCAAGAGCGACCCGAGCATCAAGTCGAGCCTGACGTTTTTGCGCAAGACCCCGTGGGCGCGGGAGAAGGTCGAGCGTCTTTACGTGAAGCTGATGCGCACCAAACGACCGCTTTGAGATGGACACCGTGGGGCGCCAACGCCTGATCTCCTGCGCGGCCGTGTTGGGCTGGGCGGGACTGGGTATTCAGCTTTATCTGATTTTCTTCGCGCGTTTGAGCATCGGCGCCAGCCTGTTGGGCGGCCTGGTCAGCTTCTTCAGCTACTTCACGATTCTGACCAACACGCTGGTGGCGACGGTGCTGACCTGCGCCGTGACCCAGCGGGAGTCCGCCGCGCGCCGCTGGTTTTTGCAGCCGTGGGTGAGCAGCGGCATTGCCGTGAGTATCGCTGTGGTCGGTCTGGCCTACAGCCTTTTGCTGCGGCATTTGTGGCACCCGCAGGGCTGGCAGTTTATTGCCGACGAATTGCTGCACGACGTGATGCCGCTGCTGTTTCTCGGCTACTGGTGGTGTTGTGTGCCCAAGGGGACGTTGCGCCTGTGGCACTTGCCGCTGTGGCTGATTTACCCGCTGGTGTATTTCATCTACGCCTTGCTGCGTGGGCATCTGCTCGGCGCGTATGCGTATCCGTTCATTGATGTGGCGGTGCTCGGTTATCCGCAGGTGTTGATCAATGCCGGGGGGATATTGGTGGGGTTTGTGCTGATTGCGCTGGCGCTGATCGGCCTCGACCGATTGCGCGGATCGCAGTCCTGAATGCATGCAAACCTGTGGCGAGGGGATTTATCCCCGATGGGGCGCGGAGCGGCCCTGAAACCTGCCTCCGCGGATTACCCGGCTCACCGTGGTGCAGGTTCTGGGGCCGCTGCGCAGCCCATCGGGGATAAATCCCCTCGCCACAATTGAGTTCACCCCTCAAGTGGAGGGTGAATAGCAAAAAGTCACTCCTCTTCGGCAGTGCCTTCGGCGCGCCAGTAGCCGACCGCTTTGACAAACTGCTCATCCAGCCCGTGCTCATCGAGCAGCACCCGGCGGATCTGTCGTGAAACTTTGGTCTCCGTCGCCACCCACGCATACAGATTGCCCTTGGGCACCTGCAGTTGTTTGACGGTGGTCAGCAGGTTGTCCTTGCCGCCCTCGCGCAATACCCAGATCACATTGACCTGCGCGGCGCTGTCCAGCACTTGCTGCTCGCGGCCGTTTTCCACTTCGATCACCACCAGCGCCTTGCGATGGGCTGCCAGGCCTTCGAGTCGGCGGGCGATGGCGGGCAGGGCGGTTTCGTCGCCGATCAGCAGGTAGCTGTCGAAGATGTCCGGCACGATCATCGAGCCGCGTGGCCCGCCAATGTGCAGGAACTGTCCGGGTTGCGCCTGCTCGGCCCAGGTCGAGGCGGGGCCGTCGCCGTGCAGGACGAAGTCGATGTCCAGCTCGAGTGTGTCGAGGTCGTAGCGGCGCGGGGTGTAGTCGCGCATTTCGGGCATCGGCACATCGCTTTTGCCAGCGCCGAGCACCAGGGTCTCCAGCGCTGCCGTCTGTTCGGCGTTCTGCGGGAACAACAGTTTGACGTGATCGTCGGTGCCGAGGCTGATGAAGCCGGCCAGCTCCGGCCCGCCGAGGGTGATGCGGCGCATGCGCGGGGTCAGGTCGACCACGCGCAGCACTTGCAGTTTGCGGCGTTTGATTTCGTGCATGACACGGTGAATGGTTTGGGTATCGACTGCAGTCATTCGGCTTTCTCCGAGGCAGGTTGAACGGCGGGGCCGTCGACAATGGCTTTGGCGGTGTCGTTGAGCAGGTCGCGCACCCGCAGGATTTCTTCCGGGCTCCAGCGCCCGTGATGCAGTTGCAGGGCGTGACGCAAGTTATGCACCGCCTCGTGGATTTCCGGCGGCCGGTCATGGCCGCGCAACGAGCGCTTGCTGACGTCGATGCGCATGCGCACGCCATCCAGCGCCACGGCTTGCTCACTTAAAGACAAACGTCCGGCGTCGGTCACGCTGTAGCGTTTTTTGCCGCCCTCGGCATCGCCGCTGATCAGTTCGCTTTCTTCAAGAAAGGTCAGGGTCGGGTAGATCACACCGGGGCTGGGGCTGTAGGCGCCGTCGAACATGCCTTCGATCTGGCGGATCAGGTCGTAACCGTGGCAAGGCTGTTCGGCGACCAGCGCCAGCAGCAGCAATTTCAGGTCGCCGGGGGCAAACACCCGCGGGCCACGGCCGCCGCGTTCGCGCCCGGGGCGCTTTTCAAAGCCGTCGCGGCCATCGCCGTGTTCGCGGTGGGGGGAATGATGGTCTCTCATTTCGCTCTTCTCTCGTCATGTTTAGATACAACTTAAGATATATCTTAAGGCTGACGCAAGGCGTTTTTTCCCCGATCCTCGGGCGGCAGACGAGCGGTGAGGTTCGGCGGGAATGCAACAGGGAATTTTCGGCGAATGTTTTTCGAGGTGTAACTTCGAAATTAAAGTCAAAGCTCTATTTACTTGCCGGAGCCTTCCCGGTTTTTAACTAAGACCCTGTCATGCAAGGGCAAAAGTGCTGTATGGTTTTTTAACTTAATCTGTATGTAGGGCATAACTTACAGTCGTTGTTTTGAATGTCGTTTTTTTGTTCTTTTTTCTTGCGGGTCATGAGGTTGTTGAACTACGTGGTTATCGGAAGTTACTTGCTTACTTTCCAGAGGCAACAGTCGATGATGTTCCGGCATTGAAAGTTCAGGTTGACCTGACCCAACTCCCCTGGTGGTCTTCCTGAACTTTCAATCCACTCCTTTCCATCAAGAAAACAAGGTACGAACGATGTTCAAGAAAATCGCAATCGCTGCTCCTCTGGCTCTTCTGGCGCTGGGTTCTTCGGGAGCATTCGCCGCCGGTGAGGCCGCTCACTCGATCAATATCGTCGCTCATGTGCCGACCAACGGCTTCTATGTCGTGCCGACCGACCCTGATCTGGTCAACAAGGATCAGGACATGAGTTACCAGCCGACCACCGGGCGGATGGGTGAAATCAACGGTTTCTTCGATGTGCGCAACAACAACGGTTCGGTTCACGCCAGTGTCGATACTGCACCGAAGCTGATTTCCGGTGCTAACAGCATCGACCTGCAAGTTGCCATCAACAATAAAACCCTCACCACTACACCTCAAGAAGTGGTTGGCGAGACAGAGTCCAACGATAACTTCCGTGCGCCTATCAAGATCAGTGCCGTGGGTACCACCTTTCAACCGGGTGATTACACCGGTGTTGTTGCGGTGACCTTTGATGCCGTCACTCCGATCATTACGCCTTGATCGAGTGATCAGTAACAGACGTTGACATTCTGCCAGCGTCAACCACCGGGACAGCGCTGCCTGCCCCGGTGGACTTTCCCCATTCGTAATCAGAGTAAGAGTTCATGTTCCCGATGACACCCATCGCGGCTGCGCTTGCGCTGCTGTTTTGCGCCAGCGCAGCCGTGGCTTCCGATTCCGCCGGCACCACGCCGCGAAGTCTGTTGGCCCAAGCCAAAGGCTTGCCGGCGGATTTCGAGGAGCATTTCTTTGATGTGCCTCTGGCTGTTCGGGTCGAACTCGATCATCAGCCGCTGGGCGAGGCCATGGTGGTGTTGTCGCGCGATGATCGCATCACGCTGCTGGAATTCACCGACACCAGTGAAAACCGCTACGGCCCTGCCGAGCGGGAAAAATGGGCGGCCTATCTCAAGCCCGGCGTGCCGTTGGGCAACTGTTCCGGCTCTTGCCCGGATCAAGTGCTGGCGGTGCACTACAACCTGGAAAACTCTCTGGTTTCCATCCTCACCGAAAACGCGGAGCGCGACCTTGAAGCCAAGCGCTATCACGAGCTGCCCGAGGAGGGTAGCCACGGCTTGATGGTACGCAATCAACTGAACCTCAACGGCGGCCAGGATCAGAACCTGGGCGGGCGTTTCGGCCTGGAGGCCAGCGGCAGTCTGGGTAACTGGAGCCAGACATTGAACCTGCAACTGGCGCGCCTCGGCGGGCCGGACGACAAGCTGTATCACTCTATCCATGAACTGCACACCCAGCGCGAACTGCAAGGCAGTTTTTTCCGTCTGGGCTATTTCACCCCCAATTCCGAAGGGCTGAGCCGCCAGCCGCGTACGTTTGGCACCAGTCCCGACACTGCAGTCGGCGTCATGTACGGCAGCTCCGACAGCCTGGCGATCAACAGTCCCTTGCCCAGTGTCTATCCGATCTACGTCACGGCCAACCGCCAAGGCTCGGTAGAGATCTGGCGCGACGGCCTGCTGATCAACACCCAATCGGTGCCGGCCGGCTTGCAGACCCTCGACACCCGGCCGCTGCCCGGTGGCATTTATGAAGTGGAAGTGCGATTGATCGAAGACGGCCAGATCACGTCCACTACCCAGGAGCTGGTGTACAAGCCCAGCAACTGGCGCAACCTCGACGAGCGCTGGCGCTACAACGTGTTTGCCGGCGAGGAAAGCAAACTGCTGAGCAATTGGGATTCGCAGTCCAGTGGCAGCCCCACGGCCGGCGCATCGGTCAACTACCTGATGCATCCGCGGGTGATTCTCGGGCTGTCGGCGCGCCAGATCCGCGAAAAGCTGCAGTACGGTACGTCCATCGACTGGACACTGGCCAATCATCTCAGCCTGTACGCCAACGTTTACAAGACCGAGGACTACGGCACCGGTCTGGATCTGCAAAGCCTTTACAGCTATGGAGCGGGCAGTGTGGTGTTGAGCCACAGCCGCAGCTGGCTCGACACCACCAACACCTACGACACGCTGCCGGACGGCACCCGCGTGCGACCGCGGAATGTGTTTATCGGCCAGACCAGCAATTCGTCGCTGGCGATCAATCACCGGGTCAGCAGCAAAAACTCGATCAACGCCCGGGTGTCGCACAGTGAAGGCAACGTCGAGGGCCTCGGTGCGGATCTGGGCTGGACCCAGCGCACCACATTATTTGGCAGCGACGCCAGTTGGCGCCTGTCGCTGTTCGACCGGCCGGGCAGTTACAGCAGTGGCGATGCGCGCAACCGCGGGGTCGACCTGAGCGTGAACATGGCGCTGGGCGCGCCCGGGCAGCAGATCACCGGCAGCATCGGCTCGCGTACGGCCCGCGACGGCAGCCGCGACAACAACGGCTCGATCGGCTGGCGCAAGGACTTCAAGGATCACGTGTTGCAGAACGTCTCGCTCACGGCACTCACCGACACCTATGGCGTCGGCATGTCCAGCCTGGCGAACTTCCGTACCGACGCGGTCAATGGCGACGGCTTCATTCAGCGTTCGTCCTACAACGGCGACTTCACGGGCGGTCTCAACGTCGACAGCACGCTGGTCATCGGCGGCCAGAAAATGCTGATGACCAGCCAGACCGAAATGCGCGGCGCCGGGATGATTGTCGATGTCGAATCCGATGTCGACGACATTGTGCTGCGTGCCGACGACTTCAGCGGCGGCAGTGCGGCATTGAAGCCGGGGCGCAATTTCATCCCGATCACGGCGTACCAGAACAGTTCGGTGAGTTTCGACTTCGAGGGCACCCATGCCCCGGCGGCCACCATTGCTCCGGCGCGCACGCGTTATCACCTGAACAAGGGTGGCGTGGAGTACCGCAAGATCCGCGTGATGAAAACCCTGACCGTGCTCGGTCGGCTGGTCGATGGGCAAGGGCGGCCGCTCAAGGGCCACCACGTGATCAACCATGCCAGCCGTGGCGTGACCGAGGTCGACGGGTTTTTCTCGATGGAGATGAATGCCGGCTCGCCGACGCTGGAAGTGCGCCAAGACAATCAGTTGCTGTGTCAGTTCCGCCTGGACGCCGACAGCCATCGCCAGGAAAACAATGTGTTGATGATCGGGGATCTGCGCTGCACACCGGACACGCTGGCCGATGTCGGCTTCACCGATCAGAAGGCGGGTTGAGCAATGAAAAAGACCATAGGCGGTCTGGGGCTCTGGCTGGTTCTGGGCGTGTCGGCGGCAGAGGCGGCCAATCAGGAGATCCGGGCGTTGTTTACTCCGGACCGGGCGCAACCGAACAAGAACGTGTTCGTCAACCAGACGCCCAACAGCGGCTACTGTGCCACCCTCCCGGGGGAGTGCGCGTCGAACAATATGTTCAGTATCCGGTTGCCGATCCGGCTGGACTCCACGCGAGCGCTGCTGCCAGGCGTGGGCATCGCGTTGCAGGTTCCGGCCAACTGGCGGCCACTGACAGTGATCAATGCAGAAACCCAGGAATTCGAAACGGTGGAAGTGCGGATCATCGGCATTGGTTCCAGATTCACCCTCAGTGACACTGCCGCGAACCTGGTGGGGGTCGAGAACGCTCTCGAAGGCCATCGGAAATTGTGGACCAGCAACAGTTGGGTTTACGCACCGGCGCCCTGCCTTTACAGCGGCGTGGGTACTTATACGCCGCAAAGCTATGGGTTTTTCTGGAAGGCCCCGGTGGAAGCGACGTGCACCAAGGTCGCGGCGTACACCATCCCGTCGATGTATTTCGATACCGTCGATTTTGCGTACGAACTGCGTACCCCCAATCCGTTGGGCATGTCTTCGGGGCTCTATACCGGTTCGATGTCGTACAGCATTGGCCCGACCGGTGATTTCAGTTTCGGGCCACTGTTCACTCCGGACGATGGCAGCCTGACCCTGGACTTCGTGCTGGATGTGCAGCACACCCTCAAGGTCGATCTGCCGCCGGGTGGCAACAAAGTGCTGCTCGAGCCCGAAGGCGGCTGGCAACGCTGGATCGACAGCGGGCGCAAACCCGCGAGGATTTATCGTGATCAGCTGTTCTACCTGTCAGCGTCCTCGCGTTTCAAAGTCATGATGCTGTGCAACTCGCTTGGCGGCACACGCTGCCGGCTGAACAGTCCGCAGGGCAATACCACCGAGGTTGAAACCTTTCTCAGTCTGCCGCCGGGCATCACCGGGCCGGGCGGCGGCGAGGTGAAACTGCACCGTTTGCGATTCGACACCTGGGCCGGGCCTTTCCAGCCCGACCTCTATCTGGAGCGCAAGGCCGGCTCACTGCGCTTCGAGATGCCCAAGGACGCCATCGACTTTCTCCTGCGCCCCGGCATGAGCGACACGCTCAGCGGCAGTATCACCATCATTTGGGACTCGGAAGTTTGAATGTCCGCGGTGACCCTTTGTCTTTCATGGAGCTGAAAATAATGAATCGCTTGTTTTTGCTGGGCCTGCTCAGCGTGTTTTGCCTGCCGGCGCAGGCCGGTCCGCAGATTAACGTCGGCACCGTTTACGACTACCTGGAAGCCGGCCAGAGCACCTACCTGAAGCGGGTCTTCAACAGCGGTGATGCCACGGCATTCGTCAAGGTCAATGTGCTGGAAATCATCTATGGCGCTGACGGCACACCGCAGGAAGTCGCCGTGGAAAACGCCGCCGACGGCGCCTCGCGCAATGGCTTGATGGCCAGTCCTGCGCGGTTGATCGTGCCGGCTCAGGGCATGCAGGGTACGCGTTTGTTGTACATGGGCGAGCGTGACCGCGAGCGCTACTTCCGTGTGCGGTTCGTGCCGGTGGTGCCGGAGAAGGAAGATGAATTCGCCGTCAGCGGCGAGGAACGTGATGCGTATAAAAAGACCCTCACCGCCGGCGTCAACGTGATGACCGGCTTCGGCACGGTGTTTTTCGTGCGCCCCAAGGACGCGCGTTTTGCCACGTCCGTCAATGAGACCGCCAGCCGCTATGAACTGCGTAATGACGGCAACACGGTGGTGATCATTGACGAATTCAAGAGCTGTTCGCTGAGCAACGAAACCGAGTGCGGGGCGACCACCAAACATCACGTGCTGGCCGGCAAGGCTTTCGCCTTCGATAAGGAAAAAGGCCGTGAATACCGTTTCTTCCTGATCGAGGGCGCCGATAAAAAAGCCCTGAAGGTCGTCAGCCGCTAGGCCTGCTTTCCATTGACGCAACGGGTAACCAACATGATCAAGCAATGCACCGCCGTCGCGCTGATGGCCATGGCCGGTCTGACCGCCGACGCCGTCTGGGCGGCCCGTGAGGAGCACACCTTCGAGGTGTCCCTGATTGTCCCCAGCCGGCCGTTTTACATCATTCCGGCAGAGTCGGACTGGATTCACCGGCCTCAGCGGCTTGAATGGAATCACGCCAAGTCGAGCTTGGGCGGCTTGCACAAAAACTTCGATGTGCGGCACGACACCAGCGCCATCGAAGCGCGCCTGGAAAGCTCGGCCTACTTGTCCAATGGCCGGGCGGGCGAGGATATCGCGCTGCGGGTCAGTTTCAATGGCGTAGAACTCAGCGCAGACATGACGCCGCGCCAGGTGGTCTCGCAGGAAGAAGCGGCAACGGGCAAGCGCGTGCCGCTGGAAATCGAACCGGTCCAGCCGCCGGGCGGCTATCGCCCAGGGGATTACAGCGGCAATGTGCTGTTGCTGTTCAACGCCAGGACGCCGGGCGCATGAGGGGGCCCAAGATGAATACGATGAATACGATGATCAAGGCCACGTGTGCGCTTGCGTTGACGAGTTTGCTCGCGACCCAGGCGAATGCGGTCACTCTGGACATCACGGCGAATTTCCGCCCGGACCCTTCCAACCCCGCGCGCAATGAGTTCGTGAACACCACGCCACCGGGAGGCTATTGCGGAGACCATCCTTCCTATTGCGAAAACGGCGTCTTCAGTGTCGGATTGCCCATTCGCTTCAAGTCGACGGGGCCCATTGCAGCCCTGCATGACGAACGCAAGGGGCCGATGTTCAGGGTGCCATCGTCATGGCGCGACATCACGGTGATCCATGAAGAGACGGGGGAAAGCGAAACGGTCAGAATGCGTGTCAATGGTATTGGTGCGGCTTATAGCATCAGCAAGCCTTTGCCGGAGGGCGTCTGGGATACGGGCTGGGTGTATGCACCCGCGCCCTGCCAATACGGTGGCGTCGGCTATGGCAATCCCTACTATTACGCCTTTTTCTGGCGAGTGCCGGCGGACGCGGGTACGTGCGCCAAACAGGCGAAAGTGACGATCGACGAGGACTATGATTTTGCGTATGTGGACACCGGATTCTCGTATCAGTTGATGACGCCCAACCCGCTGAAAATGACCTCCGGCGTCTATCGCGGAACGCTGAACTATAGCGTCGGGCCGCACGGGGATTTCGACATGGGCGATGTCATGTTGCCTGATGACAGCCTGATCAGCCTGAACTTCACCCTGACCGTCGAGCATACCTTGAAAGTCGACCTTCCCCCCGGAGGTCAACATGTGGTGCTGGAACCCGCAGGCGGCTGGCAAACCTGGCTGAGTCAGGGGCGCAAGCCGACGCGGCTGTTTCGCGACCAGACGTTCCATATCTCGGCGTCCAGTCGCTTCAGGATGAACCTGCGATGTCAGTACGTCATGGGCACTAACTGCGCGTTATGGGAGCCGACGGCAGGGCACGCAGCGCCGCTGGAGGTCAGTGTTTCGTTGCCCAACGGCCTGACCGACAGCTCAGGCCAACCGGTCAATCGCCATCGTCTGCTGCGTGATGTCAGCGGCTCCGATATCTTCCAGCCCGGTGTGTATTTGGATCGCAAGGTCGGTACGTTGCATTTCGAGGTCGCACGGGACGCGGTGGACGAAATGATCCAGCCCGGCACCGCCCGACAGTACTCGGGCAATGTCACGGTCATCTGGGATTCCGAGGTGGGTTGAAGGTCACCGGCCCCTGTAGCGGGCCGGTTCACGGTGTGGTTCAGAGGCCGGCCCGGGCCAGGGCTTCGCGGGTCAACTGGCGGGACAGGTCGTTGCGGGAGTAGGCGATGTCGCTCAAACAGGCATCGTAACTTGCCTGACTCATGGCTTCGCCACTGAAGATGCCCTTCTGGTCGAGCCCCAGATCATTCGCCAGTGTCGTCATCCTTTTCGCCAGTGGGTTCAGTCGCGCCACATCGGTTTCTTTCGCCCATTGCGCTTGCGCATCACGTAGCTCATCGAGCCATGACAGCTTGTCCACTGCCAGTTGGTCGCTGGCGGTATAGCGATCCGGATGGGTCGTGCGCAAACGGCGCTCCCAGAACGGATCGCTGTCCAGTTCGATCATGGCGTTGACCAGCCCGTCGCCTTCCTCACGCTTGATGATCGTGTCATGGGCGGCATTGATTTTCTGCTGATTCACCCCCGAGCGAGGCTGATACAGCATGCCGTCGGATTGCCAGGGCAAATCAAGGCGCTGGGCCAGTCCGGTCTCGTACGCCAGATGAACTTCCACTTCGTCCGGCGCGAGATAGTTCGGGTTAGTCAGATTCTGCTGCGTCTGTAGTCTGACTTCTTCTCTGGCGGCCTCGCTGACGTGCTGCAGCCGGGCAGCACTGCGGGCCAGGCGCACCAGGCGGGTGTCCAGCTCCTCTGGCGTGTGCGACTCTTCGTAGGCTTTGGACACCAGCACTTTCATGCCCAGGGAGTTGAACAGCTGGGCACCGAGATCCCCGCAATCGTCCGGTGACACAATCTGTTTGAACAACTTTTCGCGCAGTGGCGTATCAAGTGCTGCGGCTTCGATCATGTCCCAGACCCGCTTGGTCAGACGGCGCCGGGAGCGCTCGTCGCGGTAATCCTTGCTCAGGCGTTGATGGCGGATGACACTGAAAAAACCTTCAGATTCGGGTTCCGCCCTCAGGTCATGCCAAGACTCCTCGCGGTACTTCTGGAATGCTTGCGACGGGCCGAAAGCCTGGCGATCGTCGGGAAATTGTTGCCAATAGCGGAGCTCGTCAGCGGCGGCCGGCTCGAAAACTTGCTGGCGCGCGAAACCCGTGGATTGGCGGTAGCCTTCCAGTCGGGCGACGTCATCGGCGGCCAATCTGGACCGATCGAAGCGTGCCCGGCTGAGAATGAAGGCCTGCACGGATCCCGGGGTGACTTCGGGCAGATGCCTGATCGGGGTGTCGCGCATGTCCAGCAGGAATCGCCGTGGGCGGGGTTTGTCCTGCGCACCGACCTTGAACAACCCCTCGGGCCAGTCTTCGAGCCGAGTGTTGGCCAGACTCAATTCGTGCAACCGATTCATCTGCCCGACATCGGGCGCACGACGCAAGGGATTGCCGTTCAGATTGAGGGTTTCCAGTCGGGTCAGTTCGCTGATGCTCTCGGGAGAGGCAATATTGTTGTCGGCCAGATCCAGGTCGCGCAGTTCTCGCATCCGGCCGATGGCGGGTGGCATGTCTGTCAGTGCGCACTGGCGGGCGCTGAGTTGGTGCAGGTGCGGGAAGCTGTCCAGCAAGCCGTCGGCACCGGCGGAAAAACGCGCGTTGTCGAGTTTCAACGCACGGATCCGGGCAAGGTGCAGGTCGATTCCGGGACGCTGGCGCAGTTTCTGCCAGTGGCGATCCAGATTCGGACCGGGAAAATCAGAGGACAGGTCCAGTGTGTAGCCCTGGTCAGGGTGGCTGCTGCGCTCACCGAAAATCTTGCCTTCGCGCTTGAAGCAGTCCATCAACGCGTCCTCGATTTTCTTCCCGCCGTTGCGCAAGTAGTCCGTTGATACGCCTGGGATGGGTTCTCCGGAGTTGTCCAGCTCGGGTGGATAGCTGTCTCGCCAGCTTTGCAGGGTCTTGCGCAAATGCTCAAGGTCGCTTTCCAGTCGTGTGATGGCTGCGCCGGGATCACCTTTGTTTTGCAAGGCACTGAGAAAGGCTTTCAGCTCTCGCTCATTCATTTTCGGGTACAGCTTCTGGAGCCGCTCTTCAGGGGTACTTTCTCTCCAGAAGCGCGGCCAGCCACGCAGCAGGATCTGGGTTTCCAGGGGCACCACCGGACGAATCGGTGGCTGCGCAAGCAAGGTGCGCCGTTCGGCGGGGGGGGCGGATTTTTCCATGATCCAGTCTTTCAACAACCGGCCTTGATTACGGGTGTAGCCCAGTGCCGTGCGTTGTTGATCGGGCAGGGCGTTGAGCAGGGCGCGAAAAAAATCACCCGGGTCATGCAGGGAGCGGCCGTTACCGTCCAGCACTTCGTACTGACCGAACTGATGCCTGATCAGTTGTCGCACCATGACGGCATCCTGTGGCCCGGCACTGCAGCGCAACGGTCCGTCACGGGTGCCGTCGCGCACTTCGATGCGCAGCTCGGAAAACGTGTCGCTGTAAAATCTGAGGGTATTCAACGCCAGCCGCTCGGTGTCCGGCAGCATCTTTTCGTCGTGGTAAAAGCCGTCGTAGGCGCGGGCGGTGGCGGCTTCGAAATCCAGTTCCCGGGCTCGTGCCTTGAGGCCCAGGGGTAGATGCGATTCGTCGGCAATACGCCGCAGGTCGGTGGCCCTGGCCTGGCTCAGGAGCTTTTCGGCCAGCGGCAGCGGCAAATCAGGAAAGCGCCGTCGCAGCACGCGGACGTCGACTTTCTTGGAGCGTTCACCGAAGCGATACAGGTACTCGGACACTTCGCCCTGACGCTGCCGGACGGCATCGGCCAGCACGTTGCGCAATGCCTGGGGACGCTCGGCGGCGGGCACGTCACGACCGAGGAGTTTATGCATTTCGGTGTCATCGAGAAAGGTCACGAGGCGTTCGGGCAACCGGCCGGCAACGAGGTCGTGGTGGCTGATGGTCAGGGTATCGGCGTCGGTTGCACCGGGGTTGCCGTACTTGTGCGTGGGGCCGTTCCATTGCAGCGGATCATGTTCGACTTGAATGGCCCGCTCCGGCGGCCAGCCGGGTATCGCGGTGGCGATGGTTTCAAACCAGGCGGATTGCGGATCAATGGGCTGGCCGGTGCGAATACGCTCGATGGCGATCTGCGTGTTGTCATACGCGGTGAAGCGATTGATCGCATCGGCCAACAGGGGCGGCGGCGGGCTGTGGTCGCTGTGCATCCGGCGCAGTTCCTGGTGTTCGGTGCCACTGCTGATGCGGATCTGTTCCAGTTGCGCAGGCGAAAAACGCTCGACCTTATAACCCATGCGCTGCATCAGACGGATGTCCGACCATTCGCTCGGATGCTCGGCTTCGTGCAGCCATGCGCCGTGTTCGTTATGTTCCAGGGTCGGTCGATAGGCGTTGACGCGATCGGGATGTTTGATCCGGTGGGTGCGCGACTCCGGGTGCGGCGAGGCTTTTTCGATGCGGTAGAGCTTGCCCTCCAGCGGCAGGAGGCTGTCGCTGCCTTGTTGATGCAGGCCATGGTTGTCGGGTTGCGCAGTGGCCGGCAGGTTGAGTCTTTTCTGTTCATAAGGCGCCAGGTCCGGATGCCACAGCGCCGGTTTGCCGTCAGGCAACCGCACCGGTTTCATGCCTTCTACCAGCGGCGACAGTTTGATCTTGAAGACCTCACCGATCTGCGCCCCGGCGCTGAATGCCGCCAGTTGAATCAGGTCGGTCACCACGCCGATCACATGCTCGGCCACTTCCTGCCAGAGGCCTTCGGCCAGATCCACCAGGCCTTCGACGACTTCGGTGGTGAGCTGATAGGCCGTGTAGGCCATCATCAATTCACCCAGCCCGGGGACGAACGGGGTAGCGATCATCAGCGCAACATTGAAGATGTCGGACACGATTTTCTTGAAGTTGTCCCACCAGGCCCAGCGTGCGTTGCTGTCGGTGTCGGCGGTGGAGACGGCGATTTCCCGGCCGTCGTTGAGGATTTTGTTGAGCTTTTGCTGGTAGGCGTGGCGCCAGTAATCGCCCTGCAATTTCACCCTGCCGAACTGCAGGTTGGGGTTGTCCCGCGGGTCCTTGCGCCACGCCGGCCGCTGGTCGGTCGGATCCTGACGCGGGTGATACCTGACAATGAACAGGCGTTGCTCAAGCTCGGCAAGGAAGAGCCCGCGCTGCTGGTGGTCGACGAACTGACTGAAGAACTGGCGGTAGGTCAGTTGGGTCGACTCGCTGTATCGGTCCTCGCGAAACTGGCGCACCAATTCATCGCGGAAGGCTTTCAGAGAGCTGTACTCCTTGAGCGGGTGATCCGGGTCGTGGGGAATGTAGACGATCAGGCGTCGAATCCCGCGGCTGTCCGATACTGTGTGTGTCAGCACCAGGACCCCGGTCAGCCGGGTGCCGAGCAGCGACAGGTCAGAGCACTGCATCGAGCGGCCATTGAGCAGCAGTTGCGGTTTGTCGCCGGCCAGGCTCAAGAGCATTTTGTAGGCGTCGTACTGGATATCTTCCTTGATCAGCGCCACATGCGCGGCGACGGCGAGGGCGTCCTTCTGACTCTCGTTCACCTTGTACTGCAGCACGCTCTCGGCCAGCGGTTCGCCGGGCAGCAGGTAGCTTTCCAGGTGTTTTTTGAACTGTGCACCGATATCCAGATCGCGGCACAGCGTCTGAAACTGGCTGATGGGCATGGCGCTTTTGATCGGCACGATATCGAACAGACCACGTTCATCGGGCCGGCTGATGTAGTCAGAGCCATGACCGACCGTTTCACTGCTGGCAAAGTTGTGCAGGGCGGCATCCAGCAGTGAGACGGTGTGGGTCACAATGCCGCCGGAAGTATCAATGGCGTACCACGGCTGTTCCTTGGGCAGGTACAGGCGCAGAAAGGTGTTTTTGACGTCCGGCTCGATGCCGTGCCGCTCCTTGATTCTGGCCTTGAGCAGAGGCTCGGCAAAGGCATAGAGATCGGTTTTCGCCAGCAGGTGGTCAACCTGATTCTGTGAATCCCAGGCCTTGAGGTTGGCCGCATCGAGTTTGCTCAGATACGCCGAAGGCGCATCGGTGTACCAGGATTCAACTTTCAGCGGCGTGGCTGCCAGCGCGAGAACCCGGTTGGCGGTGGCGATTTTGAAGGTGTTGTTGACGGCGGACTTGATGAATTCGTAGTGCCGTCCTTTGTCCGCGTTTTCCGCAGGCAGGGCAGAGAGAGACATGGCCAATCATCCTTGATTGTTGAGGAGTGATCAGCCTACTCAGGGCAGGGCAAAACAAAAGTTCAAAGATCGGGAGGCAAACCGCGTTGCGGGTCACCAACCCGACAAAAATTCGAATCTGAAAAATACATAGATACCACCCGCCGGAACGAAAATTCGTCACCCTGATGCAGAAAAGGCCGACATGATTTGTTACCTCGCCGTAGGGTGCGGCGCCTCGAGCATCGCCACGCTGGCAGTCTGCGTCGGTTTGCATTGTGAGTCGCTGCCTGGTTGCAGATACGGCGTCAGAATCGGCGCCATGCCCTTGAGCACCTGCACTGGCAGGGCCGAGGTGAACTTGAAGTTCTCCGCCGAGCGCCCCGGAACGAACGCGGTGAGGGTGCCGAAATGGTGCTCGCCGATGTAGAAAACGAACGTCGCCGTACGGTTGATCGACTTCGAACTGAGGATGCGTCCGCCCGAACCAATGGCTTCGATGCGGTTGTCACCGGTACCCGTTTTGCCACCCATGGCCAGTGGGCTGCCATCAGGCAGTTTGAAACTGCCGGAAACACGTTTTGCCGTACCGGCGTCCACCACTTGCGACAGCGCCTCGCGCATGGCGTTGGCGACCTCGGATGGCATCACCCGCTTGCCCACATGCGGGTCATTGACCAGTTGTGTTTCGTAGGGCGTGCCGGCGGCGAAATGCAGGCTGTCGATGCGCAGGGTCGGCATGCGCACGCCGTCATTGAGGATGGTGCCGATCAACTCGGCCAGTGCCGCCGGGCGGTCACCTGAGCTGCCGATGGCGGTGGCCAGCGACGGCACCAGATGATCGAACGGGTAGCCGACCTTCTGCCAGCGCTGATGAATCTCAAGGAACGCTTCGATCTCGAGCATGGTGCGAATACGGCTGTCGCGGGCACCCTTGTGCTTGCTCTTGAACAGCCAGCTGTAGACTTCCTGGCGTTCGAAATGACTGGCCTTGACGATCTCGCTGAAGGTCGCATCCGGGTGCTTCAACAGGTAGCCCATCATCCACAGGTCCAGTGGATGGACCTTGGCGATGAAGCCTTGATCGGGCAAATCGAAACTGCCGGGACCGTAGGCATCGTAGAGGCGGATCAGGCGATCGTCAGTGAGTTTTTCAGTGAGCTTGGCGCCTTTGAGGTGTGAGCGCACGAACGTGTTGAAATCTTCCTGGCTGGCATCGGGCAGCAGGTAGCGATGCACGGCGGCCATGCGGATCGGCGTCGGGCGCATGCTGTCGAGGAAGGTGTCGAGACGCGCCTGAGTGTCTTTGTTTTTGTATTTTTTCCAGAACTTGAGCAGGAACGCCGTGCCTTCGCGATCGGCGAAATTCGCCAGGTATTCCTGCCGGCGCGGGTCACGATCATCCTTGAGCAATTCGGCACTGCTGTTGGGCCCCGAATAAGTGACATAGCGCACCACATCGCGCATCAGGCGAATGAACGGCAGGTTGATCGATTCGCGCAGGGCATCGCGCAGGGTCGGCATGCGGCCATTGTCTTCCTTGCGAAAGTTGTGGAACACATGCAGGCCGCCGCCAGTGAAAAACGCCTCGCCGGGGCTGGCCGAGTATTTGCGATCAAGGGCTGCGCCGAGCATCTTCGACAGGTCGTGGTCCTTGTTCTGGATCAGGTACTCGATAACCCACTGGCTCAGGCGATCCTGGTCGGGGACGTCGACTTTCTTCAGTTCCGGCACGCTCATGGCGCCGTACTTGTCGTGCAGTTCGGCGATGATTTGCAGGTAAGTGGTGAGCACGCGCATTTTTGCCGTCGAGCCCAGTTCGAGTTTGCTGCCTTCGTTGATGTCGAAGGGCTGATCGGTGCTGTCGGTTTGCACACGCACGCGCGAGCCGTCGGGGGTCAGTTCGAACAGGGTGAAGCTGTAGCGCACCTGAGTGGTGCTGGTCGGTGTCAGCAGGCGCTCACCGAGCAGACCGATTTCGCCGGCGTAAGTCGGGTCGGCGAGCTTCTTCAGGTAGGCGGTGGCCTGGGTTTGCAGATCGCCCTGCAAGGTGCTGGTGGCCGACAGGTCGAGGCGGTCGAGGTCGTACAGCGGACGATTGAGCATGCTCGCCAGACGGCTGCGAGCGACGCTGATGCCTTTGTTGGTTTCGATGGGCTGGATCGTCGGCTGGGTCTGCCAGTCGCGATAGCTGACCTTGCTGGCAAGCGCGGCATCGGCCAGGGCACTGTCGATCACGCCGTTCTGCTTAAGCAGGCGCAAGTGGCTGTCGGTGAGGTCGGCCAGCTCTTCGCGACCCTTGTTCAGGTAACGCGACGGGCGGCGCTGGGCGATCATCAGCGACAGCATCTCGCGCAGGGCCAGGCCTTTGTCGGCCATGGTTTTCGGATCGGTGGCCGGGCTGTTCAACTGTTCGTTGGCCTGGTTGAAATCACTGCCGTACCAGACTCGCAGGCCTTCGGCCATGCCATGCACTTCACCGTGCCCGGGCACCGCCGACAACGGCACGCTGTTGAGGTAATCGCGCACGATGTTCTGACGGGCTGCAAGGGTTTCAGGGCCGGATTGATAGGCGCGCACGCTGGCGGAAATCATCTGGCGGATCTTTTCCGCACCGGACACCGTCAAGCCGTCGGGCGAGTGACGGTACTTCTCCAGTTGCGTGGCCAGGGTACTGCCGCCCGCCGATTGCCCGGGCAAGTGCAGCAACTTCGCCACCTGCGACCACGCCGCCATGCCGAAGCGCGGCCAGTCCACCGCCGGGTTCGCCAGTGGCTGTTTGGGGTCGAGCAGAAAGCGGTTTTCGATGAACAGCAGGCTGTTGACCACCACCGGCGGGATGGACTCGAAGCTTGCATAAAGTTGTTGCGGATAGTTGTACCTGTACAGCGGCGCGGCCCGGCAATCGGTAATCGACAGCCCGGCCTGGATCTTTTCGGAATAGGGCACGAACAGGCCTTTGTCGGTATAGCTGAGCAGCGCCGGAGAAAAGCGTGCCTGCTCGGTGATGACGTAGTTGCGCTTGAGCAGGCGCGGCAGGAATTCATCGAGGGCGCTGTAGCCCAGACGCAGGTCGAACGGACCGTTGCCCGGATAACGAATGGCTTCGCTGGGCCCCGGCTCCAGGGTGTAGGTCAGCCCGGCGGCATACTGGCTGAGCTCCCGGGCCTGGAACCGCGAGGTGCGCATCTCTTTGGATGCAGCCAGGCCCACGACTATCGCGATAATCACCAGCAACAACCAGAAAGCCTTCCAGCCATGCCGGTTGCGGCGTGGTTTTCCAGGGACAGGCGCTTCATCCACACTTTCAGTCGGAACCACGGCTTTACTCGAATCGGTTTGCCACAAAGCGCCCATAGTCGATTGATCCATTCACGCAGATTGATCGGACTTGTCTGAAGCTTAGACGGTGGTTGGCGCTGGTGAATAAATTGTGGGGGCTGTGGGGAGGGGAATGGTCTGAACAAAACTGAAGCGAATGATGCGATGGGAATCAGTCTGATGGTGTGTGGCGAGGGGATTTATCCCCGCTGGGCCGCGAAGCGGCCCCAAATCCATGCACTGATATTCACCTGCACAACCGTGTGTTCATGGATTACGACTGCTGCGCAGCCGAACGGGGATAAATCCCCTCGCCACAATGAGTCGCAGTGCAGCAGGAACTGTTCCGTTCAGATCCAGCAGGCATCCCAGAGCGGATAGTCGCCCATCTTCTCGACCAGCCCGGCACGCAGGGGGTTGGCAATGATATAGCGGGCGAAGGGCTTCAAGTCCTCGCCGTCACGAATGGCGCGGTCATAGTAGCCGGTTTGCCACAATGGCCCACGTCGTCCCGTCTTTTGATTGACGGCTTGAGTGCAGCGCGCCTTGACACTGCCAACGACTTCGCCAAGTGAGCCGTGTTGCAGCTGCATCAACCAATGGAAATTGGGGTTTGACTGGCACGTCGGCATCCTTGCATTCGTTCATCGGATTTCCCAAGGCTAGTGCCTGAAGGCTCGATTGGTGGCTGCAATGGCTGCGTGAAATTTCTGAATCGGGTGAAGTCTCAGCGGCTGAAGAGTTCATATGAGATGAAGGATTTGTCTCAACTGAAGCGGAGATCTGTGGCGAGGGGATTTATCCCCGTTGGGCCGCGAAGCGGCCCCAAATCCATGCACTGATATTCACCTGCACAACCGCGTGTTCAGGGATTACGACTGCTGCGCAGCCGAACGGGAATAAATCCCCTCGCCACAATGAGTCGCAGTGCAGCAGGAACTGTTCCGTTCAGATCCAGCAGGCATCCCAGAGCGGATAGTCGCCCATCCTCTCTACCAGCCCGGCACGCAGGGGGTTGGCAATGATATAGCGGGCGAATGGCTTCAAGTCCTCGCCGTCACGAATGGCGCGGTCATGGTAGCCGGTTTGCCACAATGGCCCACGTCGTCCCGTCTTTTGATTGACGGCTTGAGTGCAGCGCGCCTTGACACTGCCAACGACTTCGCCAAGTGAGCCGTGTTGCAGTTGCATCAACCAATGGAAATGGTCAGGCATCACAACCCAGGCGATGGACTCCACGACCCTTTGTTCATGCGCCCGACGCAGTTCTGCAACCAATAATCGGCCTGTCTGCCAGTCTGAAAATACGGGTTGGCGTTTGTGCACAACCGAGGTGATGAGGTAGGCGCGACCGTTTTCTGAGCATCGACCTTGGCGCAGGCGGTGGGATTGGGGTTTGACTGGCACGCTGGCATCCTTGCATTCGTTCATCGGATTTCCCAAGGCTAGTGCCTGAAGGCTCGATTGGTGGCTGCAATGGCTGCGTGAAATTTCTGAATCGGGTGAAGTCTCAGCGGCTGAAGAGTTCATATGAGATGAAGGATTTGTCTCAACTGAAGCGGGGATCTGTGGCGAGGGGATTTATCCCCGCTGGGCCGCGAAGCGGCCCCAAATCCAGCACTGATATTCACCTGCACAACCGCGTGTTCGGCTTTTACGACTGCTGCGCAGCCGAACGGGGATAAATCCCCTCGCCACACGGGGGAGGCTTCAGGACCATTGAGCTAGAGAGCTCGGTAGATCAAATGCGGTAAGGCAGGGGCATGACGCTGCACCATTGCTGTGCAATACTCGGCGCCATTTTTAGTGACGGATTTTCCGGCGTCGAGCAGGGAATGCCTCTCCGCAAACCGGGCTTTTGCCGAGAGTTGTCGCTAAATGTTGTGGTTTATAGAGTGAAAACACCTGCCCAAGGCTTTTTATACTGCACGCCCCGCTGATCTTGCAGGTTTTGTCCTACAAGACGCGTTTGCCCACGAGGCAGGCGCGGTTTCATACAAGCCAGGGCCTATCGGCCGACGCTTCGACACTCGGTGGTCATATCCAATAACAAGACGAGGTTGCACCCCTATGCCAGTTGGCAATCACCTGCCTCACGGCGAAACCGCTCAGGGCGGTCCGCTCAAACGCGAACTCGGCGAACGGCATATTCGCCTGATGGCGCTCGGTGCCTGTATCGGCGTCGGTCTGTTCCTGGGTTCGGCCAAGGCCATTGAAATGGCCGGCCCGGCAATCATGCTGTCCTACATTCTCGGCGGTCTGGCGATCCTGGTGATCATGCGCGCCCTCGGCGAAATGGCCGTGCACAACCCGGTGGCCGGTTCGTTCAGCCGCTACGCCCAGGACTATCTCGGTCCACTGGCAGGTTTTCTGACCGGCTGGAACTACTGGTTCCTGTGGCTGGTGACCTGCGTTGCGGAAATCACTGCCGTCGCCGTGTACATGGGCATCTGGTTCCCCGATGTGCCGCGCTGGATCTGGGCCCTCGCGGCACTGCTCAGCATGGGCTTGATCAACCTGATCGCGGTCAAGGCCTTCGGTGAATTCGAGTTCTGGTTCGCCCTGATCAAAATTGTCACCATCATCGCTATGGTGATCGGTGGCGTCGGCATCATTGCCTTCGGTTTTGGTAACGACGGCGTGGCGCTGGGGATTTCCAACCTGTGGGCCCACGGTGGCTTCATGCCCAACGGCGTGACCGGGGTGCTGATGTCCCTGCAGATGGTCATGTTCGCCTACCTCGGTGTCGAGATGATCGGCCTGACTGCCGGTGAAGCGCGCAACCCGCAGAAGACCATCCCGAACGCAATCGGCTCGGTGTTCTGGCGCATTCTGCTGTTCTACGTCGGCGCGCTGTTCGTGATCCTGTCGATCTACCCGTGGAACGAAATCGGCACCCAGGGCAGCCCCTTCGTGATGACCTTCGAACGCCTGGGCATCAAAACCGCTGCCGGCATCATCAACTTCGTGGTGATCACCGCCGCGCTGTCGTCGTGCAACGGCGGCATCTTCAGCACCGGGCGCATGCTCTACAGCCTGGCGCAAAACGGTCAGGCCCCGGCCGGTTTCGCCAAGACGTCGAACAACGGTGTGCCGCGCCGTGCGTTGCTGCTGTCGATCGGCGCGTTGCTGTTGGGCGTGCTGCTCAACTACCTGGTGCCGGAAAAAGTCTTTGTCTGGGTGACCTCGATCGCCACCTTCGGTGCGATCTGGACCTGGGTGATGATCCTGCTGGCGCAACTGAAATTCCGCAAAGGCCTGAGCGCCAGCGAGCGCGCCGGCCTGAAATACAAGATGTGGCTATATCCGGTCAGCTCGTACTTCGCCCTGGCTTTCCTGGTGCTGGTGGTCGGCCTGATGGCGTACTTCCCGGATACGCGCGTGGCGCTGTATGTGGGGCCAGCGTTCCTGATGCTGCTGACAGTGTTGTTCTACGTGTTCAAGTTGCAGCCGACCGGTGAGCCGCAGGGCGCGGTACGTTCGGTGTCGTAAACCTGCCACCTGAAATGCCCGAAACCCCGGTCCAATGGCCGGGGTTTTTGCAGGCTGGCGCCATCAATCCGTTTTTCATGCACGCCGCCCGGTGTTCATGGCCACTGTTTTGTAGAGGAAGGAATGCCCGTTCGTCGGGATAGTGCCGCCACCTGTAATTTCTGACAGTAGACCGGTCACCCCGTCCTGCCCTAGCTTGAAACCTCGGCAAGCGAGTCAAGGGCAAGGAGCACGGAATGAAAGGATTCTCTGCATTGATGGTGATCGGCATCGCCGATGGATTGATCCATTGGCAGATTTTCTTCGTCCTGTGCAGCGCCGCCGGTTTGTCGCAGGCCGCCAGCAACTTTGCCGCGTTCTGCGTGGCAGCGGCGTTCTCGTTTTACGTGAACATGCTGTACACCCTGGACAGACGAACGTCGGTGTTCGCTTACCTGTTGTTTATCGTTGTGATGGGCGTGCTCAGTTTTGCGATTGGCATGCTTGCGGATACGCGCGATCTGCCGGGATTGCTGACGGTGGCGGTGTTCACGTCGGTCAATTTGTTGTTGGGGTACTGTTTTTTCAGGTTAGTGCTGTTTCGCAGGCATCAGTCATGAGCGCGTTCGAACAGCTGCCTGCCTTCAAAGGCTGGGAAGGTACAAAGCACATCCATCGTCTTGTGCTGTTGACGTGCCTGGTACTGGCGTTGAGCGTTCGGTTCTACTCGATCGATTTGAATCCGATCTGGTACGACGAGGCGTTCGGTATCCGGGTTGCGCGCCAAGCACCCGCGCAGATTCTGGCCCTTGCGGGCAAGGATAATCACCCACCGCTCTACTACCTGATCCTGCATTACTGGATTCATTGGTTCGGTGACAGCGCGGGGGCTGTCAGGTCGTTGGGGGTATTGGCCGATATCGGTGCCATGGTGCTTGCCCTGAAACTCTTGAGCCTGGTCGCGACGTCGGCAGCGACCCGCATTGCCGCATTGTTGCTGGCACTGCTACCGAGCAGCGTGCAGGTAAGCCAGGACGTCCGAATGTACCCGCTGCTTGCCCTGTGGTTGATGGCTGCCACGGTCGCCCTGGTCTGCTGGAGCCAGATGCCGCAACACAAACGTTATCCGTTGCTGTATGTGCTGCTGATGTCCATGGCGATGTACACGCACTACTTCGCGGCATTGTGTGTCTTGACACATTGGGTGTTCTGGTCACAGGCATGGGCTCGCAAGGCCACGGGTATTTCGTTGCAGGGCTGGCTCACAGCCAATGGTGCCGTTGTGGCGCTTTTCCTGCCATGGGTGCCCGTTTTGCTTGAGCAAGTTGCCATGAAACCCGATTTCGGATGGATACCGGTGATGAGCCTGGAATCGGCGATGGAGTTGATTTCGCAGTTATCGTTCGGTGCAACATCGGCGGACAACCTGACAGAGTGGCAACTGTGGCCGGCCATGGTGGTGGTAGCCTGTGCCGTGGTGGTTGTCTTGAGGGATCGCAGCAATGCTCGTTATGGCGGCTTGCTGGTGGCGTATTTTTTCGTTCCGCTGACCGCGCTGATGTCGCTGTCTGTGTTCAAGTCGACGCTGGTTTTCAGATATTTTTACTTCGCGGCCCTGGGCATGCCGTTGATCGTCGCTGTCGCGCTTGAGGCCGGGTGGCAGCGCAATCGAAAGCTGGTCATTGTCGTACTGTTCGCGCTTGTCATTCATGAGATACAGGTTTTGGTGGCCATGACGCGCATAGATCCTCTTGCGCCTCATACCGATGTTCTGGCCGCTGGTCTGCAAGCGCAAAGCCGGCCGGGCGACGAGATTGTGGTCGGTGACATGCTTTGGTATTTGCCGCTGGATTACTACCTGAAAGCAGGTAGCGTCCCAAGGATGTATACCGGAAGGTTCGCCGGGAAAAGCTGGGGATACCCGAATTACGGCGTATGGGCACTTATGCCTCAACCGCTTCAATTGTATGTGCGGGATGACGAAGCGCTCCTTCATCTCACTGCCAAGAGGGTCTGGTGGATTACCGAAAGGCTGAATGTCGAGGATATCTCCCGCATTTCTCCGCGATGGAAAAGACAGGGGACGATTGACGGCGGTGCGATCGAAGCCCGCCTGTATATTCAAGAATGAAGGCCAGTCTTGCGGGACTGGCCCTGCATGGTTCAGGCCGCCGCCACTTCCTGCGGTTCAAAACTGTCCGCCCGCGCCATCTGCCACATCCGCGAATAGAACTCGCCGTTCACTTCCCCGGTGAGCAACTCGCCGGGTTTGAGGAACACATGCAATTGCGAAAACAGTTTGATTTCAGTCGCTGACATGCGTCGCACCAGGTGCTTGGCCGACAGTTGCGACGGATGCTCAAGACCGGCAGCGGCAAGCATTTCCGCCAGCGCCTTGAGCGTATTGCGGTGGAAGTTGTAGACGCGCTGGGCCTTGTCCGGCACCACCAGTGCGCGTTGGCGCAAGGCGTCCTGAGTCGCCACGCCGGTCGGGCATTTGTTGGTGTGGCAGCTTTGCGACTGGATGCAGCCGATGGCGAACATGAAGCCGCGCGCGGAGTTGGCCCAGTCGGCGCCGATGGCCAGCACGCTGGCGATGTCGAAGGCGCTGACGATCTTGCCGCTGGCGCCGAGTTTGATCTTGTCGCGCAGGTTCAGGCCCACAAGGGTGTTGTGCACAAACAGCAGGCCTTCGCGCATCGGCACGCCGATGTGGTCGGTGAACTCCACTGGCGCGGCGCCGGTGCCGCCTTCCTTGCCATCGACGACGATGAAGTCCGGCAGGATGCCGGTTTCCAGCATGGCCTTGGCGATGCCCATGAACTCCCATGGATGACCGAGGCAGAACTTGAAGCCCACCGGTTTGCCGCCGGACAGTTCACGCAATTGCTGGATGAACTGCATCAGCTCGATGGGTGTGGAAAACGCGCTGTGGCGTGACGGCGAGATGCAGTCTTCGCCCATCTGGATGCCGCGGGTGTCAGCGATTTCCTGGGTGACCTTGTGTTTGGGCAGGATCCCGCCGTGGCCCGGTTTGGCGCCCTGGCTCATCTTGATTTCGATCATCCGCACTTGCGGGTTTTGCGCCTGGGCGGCGAAGCGTTCCGGGTCGAAGCGGCCGTCGCTGGTGCGGCAACCGAAGTAGCCGCTGCCCAGTTCCCAGGTCAGGTCGCCGCCGTGTTCACGGTGATAGGGGCTGATGCTGCCTTCGCCGGTGTCGTGGGCGAAGTTGCCGAGTTTCGCGCCCTGATTCAACGCCCGGATGGCGTTGGCGCTGAGCGAGCCGAAGCTCATCGCCGAGATGTTGAACACCGAGGCCGAATACGGCTGCGTGCACTGCGGGCCGCCGACGGTGACGCGGAAACTGCTCGGGTCGCTCAACGGCGCCGGGCGCATCGAATGGCCGATGAATTCGAAACCCGATTGATAGACATCAATCAGCGTGCCGAACGGTTTGTCGGCGGTTTCGTTTTTCGCTCGCGAGTACACCAGCGAACGTTGTGCGCGGGAGAAGGGCAGGGCGTCGCTGTCGGACTCCAGCAGGTACTGGCGGATTTCCGGGCGGATGCCTTCGACCAGATAGCGGATGTTGCCCAGGATCGGGTAGTTGCGGCGGACTGCATGGGGGCTCTGCAGCAGATCGAACAGACCGAGCAGGCTCAGCACGCCGGTGACGGCGGTGATCGGCCACAGCCAGTCGTGGTCGAGAAAAGGCAGGCTGGCGAGGGTGAAGATCACGCAGCCGGCAAAGAAGGCGTAGCGGCTCAGGAGTGACAGGCTCATACGGTTTCCCTGGTTCGGACTCGGAATAATCAGCGCCGCAGTTCCTTGTGGGAGCGAGCTTGCTCGCGAATACGGTGGATCAGCCAACATGAATGTTGGATGTGATGGCCCCTTCGCGAGCAAGCTCGCTCTCACAAAAAAGCGTAAATCGCGCTGTTTCAGGCGTTCTGCGCCTGGAGAAAAATCGAAAACAGCTCCGACTGGGATTTGATCCCCAGCTTGCTGTACATGTGTTTCTTATGGACTTTCACGGTTTCTACAGAGATTTCCAGCTTACGGGCGATTTCTTTACTGGAGCAACCGCTGAGCATCAAACGCCCCACGTCCAGTTCCCGGGCAGTCAGTTGCGCGCCCTTGAGTTGTTGCACCGAGGCCTCCAGTTGCACCCGCCAGTCGACCGGTGCAGGTGTTACAGCGAGGGCCACGGTTTCGTTGATTTCGTAAGGCAGGCGCTGACGCAACAGGCCCAGTACCCACGGCTGGATCAATGACAGCAAAGCGATCTGCTCGCCAGTGAAACGTTTTTCACTGCCCAGTGACAGGCACAGCGTGCGTTCGCCTTCGAGCTGGCAATTGAACTGGATTTCGTCGGCGACCACATTCAGACGAAAGTATCGCTGGTAATACTCGGTCAGTTCGAAATGCTCCGGCGCCACCTCGGACAGGCGATACAGCCCGTTGCGCGATTGTTCGCGACAGGCGATGTAGAACGGGTCGAGCCGGTACAGACCGCGCAGGTAATCCTGAAACAACTGATCGGGACTGCCGTCTTCGCCGGGGCATTCGGCGAAGACCTGCGGGTGCCGGTCGGCGCTGAACAGCAGCGCGACCCAGCTATCGAACGCCACGTACTGGTCGAGCAGACGCACCAGTTGCGCCCAGAAGTTCGGCTTGTCGAGTGCGTCGATCAATTGCCCGACGGCGCGGTGCCAGGTGATGTCATCAAACGAAACGGACATGGACTACCCCTATCGGGTTACCCCGGCCGCGTGATTCCCTGGCCGGTCGCTTGCTGCGCATACTGGCCCACCGACAGCCACCGGGCAATCTTTCCGCGCCCGGCCACGACTACAAGGACTCGCGATGAAAGTCGAACTCGCCCAACTGGCGGGCCGTGACAACGACACGGCATACAACCTCGAACGTGCCCTCGCGGCGATCGCCGCGTGCGCCGCCGATACGCAACTGATCGTCTTCCCGGAAACCCACCTGATGGGCTTCCCGAGCGCCGACACCGTGGCGCAAATCGCCGAGCCGGTGGACGGCCCGACCATCAGCGCCGTGCTGGCCGCCGCCCGCGAACGCAATGTCGCGGTGGTGATCGGCATGGCCGAGCACGACAACGGGCACTTCTACAACACCACGTTGCTGCTCACCCCCGAAGGCATCGCCCTGAAATACCGCAAGACCCACCTGTGGGCCTCCGATCGCGGCGTGTTCGAGGCGGGCGATCGTTATGCCACGTGCGAGTGGAATGGCGTACGTGTCGGCCTGCTGATCTGCTACGACATCGAGTTCCCCGAGTCTGCCCGTGCGCTGGCGCAACTCGGCGCCGAGTTGCTGATCGTGACCAACGGCAACATGGACCCGTATGCCCCGACCCACCGCACCGCCATCATGGCGCGCGCCCAGGAGAATCAGGCGTTCGCGCTGATGGTCAACCGGGTCGAGGCCGGCGATGACGGTTTGATGTTTGCCGGCGGCAGCGCGTTGGTCGATCCACTGGGGACAATGCTGTTCGAAGCGGGGCGCGAAGCCGGGACGTTCAGCGTTGAACTGGATGTCGCGCAACTGGAGATTGCGCGCAAGGATTACCGCTATCTGGATGATCAGCGCTTGAAGCTGCCGGGGGAGGTGGTGGAGCGGAGCGATGGTGTTCGCCAATTGTTGATTCCACACCGCTAACCGCGGCCCTCACCCTAGCCACTCCCGGTGGGAGAGGGGACTGACCGAGTGGGTTGTTCAAGGTGCGCCGACCTGAAGGATCGAGTCGAATTCAGGTTTCTGAATCTGCGAATTCAAGCTGTGCTCAGGACTTGAACCCAGGGAGTTCTGCCCCCCTAAGCCCAATAAAAATAGCAGGCCCCCCCCGAAGCATTTGCCGACCCCGGCTCTGCCTTCACTCCAATAACATTCGGCGGATGGTCAGCCTTGATCACCTGGCGGTGCTGACATCTGAAACACCGTCATGCGGCGGGGCGGTTCTGGCGCATGGGCAGTTCGACGCGAAAGGTCGTGCCGACGCCCAATTCGCTGCGCACGGAAATCTCGCCGCCGTGTTTTTTCACGATGCCGTAGGACAGGGACAGACCCAGCCCTGTCCCCTGGCCCACCGGTTTGGTGGTGAAGAAAGGGTCGAAGATTTTCTGCAGGGTGTCCGGGGCAATCCCCGAGCCGGTATCGGCCACTTCAACCCAGGCAAGGTCTTGCTGCTGGCCGGTGCGCAAGGTGATGGTGCCGCGCTCCGGCCCCATCGCCTGCGCCGCGTTGACCACCAGGTTCATGATCACTTGATTGATTTGCGAGGGCAGGCATTCGATGTCCGGCAGTGTCTGATATTCCTTGACCACGTCGGCCTTGTATTTCAGTTCGCTGGCGACGATGTTCAGGGTCGATTCAATGCCCTGCTGCAGATTCGCCCACTGCCATTGCTGATTGGTGTCGACCCGGGAGAAATCCTTCAGGTCTTTGACGATCTGGCCGACCCGGCCGATGCCTTCCTTGGACTCGCGAATCAGCACGGGAATGTCCTCGAGGAGAAAATCCAGTTCGACGTCTGTGCGCAATTGTTCCAGGCGCGCCGCGGATTCTTTGTCCAGAGGCCCACCGAGCGTCTGGTAGGCGTCGAGCATGCTCAGCAATTGCTTGAAGTAACCGTCGAGGGTGCCGAGGTTGGAGGAAATGAAACCGATCGGGTTGTTGATTTCATGGGCCACGCCCGCCGCCAGTTGCCCCAATGACGCCAGTTTTTCAGACTGCACCAGTTGCCCTTCCAGTTGCTTGCGCTCGTCGATTTCCCGGCGCAGCTCTTCGCTGGCCTCTCTGAGCTGGGCGGTGCGCTGATCGACCAGGTGTTCCAGATGATGCATTTGCAGCGAAGCCTTTTCCGTCATCTGCCATTTGGTCAGCAGGGTGTTGGCCATCTGCTGGACTTCGATGTTATCGAACGGTTTTTTCAGGATCAGCAGGCGATCGTGGGCGTGCAGCCGCTCCAGCAATTCGTCCCAGGAGTAATCCGAGTACGCGGTACACACCACCACTTGCAGCTGCGGATCTTCTTGCCACAGATGTTCGATGGTTTTCGCGCCGTCCCAGCCATCGGGCATGCGCATGTCGACGAAGGCCAGCGCGTAGGGGCGTTGTTCGCGCAAGGCCTGCACCAGCTTGCCCAGACCTTCCTCGCCGCCATAGGCCGAGTCCAGCTCGAACGGCGGCCGTTCGGCACGAAGCTGAGCACCGAACAGGGCCGCCTCCATCTCGTCCAGCTCCACTGACTGCGCCGCCGGCGGCGCGAGTATCTTGCGAAAGTCTTCATGAATCGACGGCATGTCGTCGATCAGCAGAATGCGCCGGTTGGCCAGTTCGCTCATGCGTTCTCCGTGACGCTGATCAGGGGAATCTGCAAGGTGAACAACGCCCCCGTGCCCGGTCCGTCGCTGTGGGCGGTGAGGTGGCCGTTCATCTCGATGGCCGCCAGGGCACAGCTGTGCAGGCCGAAGCCGTGGCCTTCCTTGCGGGTGGTGAAACCGTGGGCAAAGATCCGCGTCATGTTTTCCGGCGCGATGCCTTCGCCATCGTCCTTGACGCTGATTTCGAGGAAGTTGTCATCGACGATCCTGACCGCCAGGGTCATGGTGCGGGGGCGGTTGCTGAGGTCGGACATGGCGTATTTGGCGTTGCTGATGAGGTTGATCAGGATCAGCAGCAAGCGGTGTTTGTCGCCCATCACCTGGGGCACATCAGCGTATTCCCTGACCACCGTGACATGGTGTCGGGTCAGGGCTCCGGCGTTCATGCGCAGGGCGTCTTCGAGCAGTTCGTTGATAAACAGCGGCTCGGTCATGCTGTTGGCCCCTGCATAGGATTGCTGGGTGGCGACGATGTCCTTGATGTGGTCGACGCTTTTGTTCATCTGGTTCAGTTCGTCGAGCATTTCCTGCTGTTCCTGGGCAATCGCGCCGACCAGCTGATTGAGGTAGCCGGGCAGCAGTTTGCCTTTGGCGTCTTCGCTGAGAAAGGCGCCGAGGTCGTGCGGGTGCTCGTTGATCAGTTGCATGGCCTTGCCCAGGCCCTGGGTCTTGCTGGCCCGCAGTTTACGTGCGATCAGGTCGCTGGAGATGTTCACGCTGTTGAGCACGTTGCCGACGTTGTGCAGCACGTTGGTGGCGATTTCCGCCATGCCGGCCTGACGTGCCGCGTCGAGCAGTTCGCTCTGGGCGTTCCTGAGTTCGCGGGTGCGCTCTTCGACTCTTTGTTCCAGCGCATCGTTGGCCGTTTGCAGGGCACTGTTGACCCGGTTGATCTCGGCGAAGCTGCCGATCAGGCGGATGGCCAGCCACACCAGCGACAGCATCAACAGCACCGAAAACAACAGCAGGTAGAAGTGGTATTGGCGGTCGACCCGATCGGCGCTTTGCTGGTCGTGATCGAGCATGGTGGTGATGTTGTCGAGGCGCTCGGCCACGGGGATGTTTTCGATGCTTTCGAGCAACTGATTGACCAGTGGCTGCTCGCGCGCAATCAGCGAGATATGACTGCTCATGATTTTGATCGGGGTCTGAAACGCCGGTGGCAGGCGTTGCGCGTTCACCTTCAGTTTGTTCAGGCCGACCTCGATATCCGCAGCCCGTTCGACGGAGGTGACCTGGGCGAATTCGAGGGCGCTGAGCAGCAGGTCGTAGGTGTCGGTGGTGATGTTTTGCAGCTGCAACTTATCGAAGTCCGACAGGCTGGCCAGTTGCTGTTGGATGTCGTCTTCAGCAGTGGGCAGAAAGGCCAGGGAGTTGCGCAACAGCGCGTTGTGCGATTTGAACTGTTCGACCAGACGGGTCTTTTCCTGCATCGCCCGCAGGAAGCTTTCGTGAGCCTCGTTCCATTGCGCCGAGTCGCTGCGCCCATGCCCGGACTCAATCGCGTCGAAGCGCGCCCAGAGCCGATTCATCTCGTTCATCGGCGACACCAGCGGGTCGTAGTTGTGGGTCAGCGCCACCCTGGCCTTGAGGATCTCGTTTTCCCACTGCGAATTCTGCTGTTTGATCTGCCGGATCAGGTCCCGCGACTCGGTGTAGGTCATGGTCTGGTCGGAGCTGGATTTGAAATACAGAAACAGCAGGACCGAGGCCAGTACCAGCACGACCAGTGTGAGCAACAGCAGACTGCGTCGCCGGGAGACGTTGATCATGGCTTGCCTGCCCATTGGCCGGTGAGGGTTTTGAGAAACAGAATGATCAGCCGCTTGTCTTCTTCGCTCGGCATGCGCCCCAACTGGTACTGGAACATCACGTCCACCGCCTGCTCGAGGGTGGGCGCCGAACCGTCGTGAAAGTACGGTGCGGTGGTCGCGACATTGCGCAGGCTCGGCACCTTGAACACGGCCCGATCCGCTTCGTCGGCGGTGACGTTGAAGCGGCCCTGATCGGCCACGGTCGGGTGGCCGCGATCGGCGATGTAGTCGCCGAACACGCCGAATTTCTGAAACATGTTGCCGCCGATGTTCACCCCCTGATGGCAGGCGATGCAGCCGTATTCCTTGAAGCGCTGGTAACCGTACTTTTCCTCCAGGGTGAGGATGTCGGTATTGCCCAGCAGGTATTGATCGAAACGCGAGTCGGGCGTGAGCAAGGTGCGTTCGAAACTGGCCAGTGCCTGCTGGACATTGGCCCGGGTCACGCCGTCCGGGTAGGTGGCGGCGAAATCGCGGCGGTAGTCGGGGTCGTTGGCGATCCGCTCGAGGACGGTGCTCCAGTCGCTGCCCATTTCATGCGGGCTGGTGATGACGACGTTGCTTTGTTCCTCCAGGGTTTCGACACGGCCATCCCAGAACTGGCGGAAGTTGAGGGCGGCGTTGAACACGGTCGGCGTGTTGACGGCCACTGGTTGGCCGTCGAAGCCCAGTGACAGGGCACGGTTGTCGGCCCCGTTCTTGTCCAGCTGATGGCAACTGGCGCAGGACAACGTGTTGTTGATCGACAACCGTGGCTCGTGGAACAACCGCCGACCGAGCTCCACGCGCCGGGCATCCTGCTGCGGTACGCCGGGCAACGGTTTGAGCGGTTCGTCCAGCGGCTCGGCACCGATCCCGGCGCAGAATCCGCACAGCAGCAACACCAGGGCGTGTTGAAGAATACTCATCGGCAATCGTCTCCCTGACGCGGGGCCGGTTTGGCGCGGCTCATGAAATCGTCCACGGCATGGGGTCGGTGCCGGCCAGCAAGCGCGCAAACGCGTCGGCCGGCAGGGCTTTGCTGAAAAAGTAACCTTGGCCTTCCTCGCAGTGATGCGCCTTGAGAAAGGCCAGTTGCCCGGCGGTCTCGATGCCTTCGGCAATGACATTCAGCCCCAGCGTCTTGCCCAGACTGATGATGGCGCTGACGAGGGCGGCGTCGTTGTGGTTGTCGCTCAGGCCGCGAATGAACGATTGGTCGATCTTCAGCACATCAATGGGAAACCGGCGCAGGTAACTCAGGCTTGAATAGCCCGTGCCGAAGTCATCAATGGCCAGCCGCGTGCCCAGCGCTTTCAATCGCGCCAGCGCTGTCATCGTCACGTCGATGTTCTGCATCAGCACGCCTTCGGTGATTTCCAGCTCCAGCCATTCAGGGCCCAGGCCAGTCTGTGCCAGCACCTGCTCGACGCCTTCGACGAAGTCACGCTGGCGGAAGTCGATGGGCGAGGTGTTGACCGACACGCGGATCGGCGGCAGGCCCGCGACTTGCCACGCCCGGGTCTGCCGACAGGCTTCGGCCAGCACCCATTTGCTCAGCGGCACGATCAGTCCGCTGTCCTCGGCCACCGGGATGAAGTCTGCCGGATAGACCCAGCCATGACCTGGTTTCTGCCAGCGCACCAACGCCTCGGCCCCGACCACCCGGGCACTGCGCAAATCGACTTTCGGCTGGTAGTGCAGGACGAATTCCTGTTGTTGCAACGCCCGGCGAATGCCCGACTCGATACTGTGTTGTTCGCGCGCGCGCAGGTTCATGGCTTCGATGAAAAACCCGATGTCGTTGGGGCCGGTTTCCTTGACGTTGCGCATCGCGGTCTCGGCCTTCTTGATCAGCTCGATGGCGTCCGGTCCGTCCTCGGGGTAGACACTGATGCCCAGACTGGCGGTGACGCTGACGTCATGGCCGGCAATCATCTGCGGCACGCGGACGGCGGCCAGCACTTTTTCGGCGACGGCGTGGGTCTGCTGAGGGTGGTTGATGTCACTGAGGATCACCACGAACTCGTCGGAACCGTAACGAAATACCGAGTCCGATTCGCGCACGCACAGCAACAGTTGCTGGCCGACCCGCTTGAGCATTTCGTCGCCCGCCGGATGACCCAGGGCATTGTTGATGCGCTTGAAGCGGTCGAGGCCGAGAAACATCACCACCAGCTGTTTGTCATGGCGCCGGCTGACCGCCAGCGCCTGGCTCAGGCGATCACCGAGCAGGGTGCTGTTGGGCAGGCCGGTGAGGCTGTCGTATTGCAACAGGTGCGAGACCTTCAGCAGCTCATGCACTCGCGCCTCGATGGTGCGTTCGAGGCCGAGCATCTTCAGGGCTGCGTCCTGGGCCAGTTGCCATTTCCATGTCAGGGCGTTGGCCATCTGGCGGATTTCCAGGCTGTCGAACGGCTTTTTCAGGATCAGCAACTGGTCGCCGAACTCCAGCCGTTCAGCCATCGCTTCCCAGCTGTAGTCGCTGTAGGCAGTGCACAAGGCAATTTGCAGGTTCGGATCGACGCGCCACAGCTGCTCGATGGTTTCCAGGCCATCCCAGCCGGGCGGCATGCGCATGTCGATGAACGCCAAGGCGTAGGGGCTGCCGTCGATCAGTGCGCGCCGGACCAGGGCCAGCGCTTCCTGCCCCTGATAGGCGGAGTCGAGCTGGAAGGTCAGGTGCGGCGACGGGCGGGTGCCGAACAGCGCTTGCTCGAGCTGATTCAGATCGGTCGCGTCCTGCGCCTGCGGGGCAAGGATCTTGCGGAAGTCGTCGTGAATCGCCGGGGTGTCGTCGATGATCAGAATGCGCCGGTTGGTGTGCGCCGAGGCTGTCTTCATGCTTCGTCCTCCTGCGCGGGCGGGGCTAGCTGGCGGTCGTCCCTGAGCAGGCGGCCCGCCTGCTCGGGGCTGACCGCGGCGCTGAAATACAGGCCCTGGGCGCTGGGCAGCGGGGCGACGGGGGGCACCACCGGCTGATCCACCGACGGCTGACCTTCGGCAATGATGCCGATGTCCAGGTCCCGGGCGAAATTGACGATGGCGCGCAGGGCGTTGGCGCCTGCTGCATCCTGAGTGGCACTGTCGATGAAACTCTGGGCGAGTTTGAGGTGGTTGACCCGGTAGGTCTTCAGGTAATCGAACGAGGAGTATTCGGTGCCGAAATCGTCGATGGCGATGGTTACGCCCAACTCACGCAGGCGCGGCAGGACATCGTTGTGCGTCCACTTGGTCTGGGCCAGTGTCGCCTCGGTGACATCGAAGCGCAGGTCCCAGGGCGCCAGCTCCCAGCGTGCGGTGGTGCGCAGCACGTCGTAGATCAGTTCGGGGCCGCTCTTGAGTTGCGCCAGCGAGAGCTTGATCGCCATGACCGGCGGCGCCACGCCTTCGTCGCGCCATTGCTGCATCTGCCGGCAGGCGCGGTCCAGCACCCAGCGCCCGAGGGGAATGATGGCGCCGGTGCGCTCCGCTGTCGGCACGAAAGCGCTGGCCGGCAGCAGGCCGAGGCGCGGATGCTGCCACTGGACTTGCGCCTCCATGCCGAGAATCCTGCCGCTGTGCCGGTCCATCTCCGGCGCGTAATGCAGTTGCAACTCATCGCCCTCCAGGGCGGTCATCAATTCACCGACCAGGGCCATGCGCTCGGCAACTTCCAGGGAAATCGCCTCGGAGTGGAAGTGATATTGGTTGCGGCCCATTTCCTTGGCGCGGTACAGCGCCATGTCGGCCTGGCTCAACAGGCTGTCGGCGTCGAGACTGCTGGCGCTGTAGCTGCTGATGCCGATGCTCACCGAAATGTGCAGGGCATTGCCGGCCAGGTGGTAGGGCGTCAGCAGCTTGTCACGCAGATTGGCCGCCATGGCGGCGGACCGGGTCGGGTCGCTGACGTCCATTTGCAGGATCGCGAACTCATCCCCTCCCAGGCGCGCTACCACATCGTTTTCGCGCACACCGGTCCTGATGCGCCGGGCGACTTCCTGCAAGAGCAGATCACCGACCGGATGCCCGAGGGTGTCATTGATACGTTTGAAGTGATCCAGGTCCAGATAAAACACGGCGAACGGCGCAGCGCCGCGACGCGCGGCGGCAAAGGCCTGATGCAGGCGTTCGATCAGTGTGGCGCGGTTGGCCAGTCCGGTCAGGCCGTCGGAGCGGGCCAGCAGGGCCAGTTTCTCCTCGACCAGTCGGCGCTCGGTGATGTCCAGAATAATGCCTTCGACTTCCAGCAGGCGACCGTCGTGATCGCGCACCGGGATGTAGCGGTTTTCCACCCAGCGCCAGGTGCCCTGGCCGGTGCGCAGACGAAACTCGATCGACGCCCCCGAGGCGTGGCGATCCAGCACCCGGGCCATGGCGGCATCGACACTGGCCTGATCATCCGGGTGAATCAGTGTCTGGGCCCAGCTCGCCGAGCCCACCAGATCGGCCGCGACATGGCCGTACCGGGTGATGTTGTGGGAGATGTACATCAGCGCGAATGACGGGTCGCCGCGCAACCGGTACAGAATGGTCGGGCTGTTCTGCACAATCATGTTGGCGTCGGACAGTTCCCGGGTGCGCTCCTGAACCGCCTGTTCCAGCCGGCTCAGTTTCAGTTCGGCGTCTTCGGTCATTTGCCATTTGACCGTGAGGGCGCTGGCCATCTGACGGATCTCGATGGCGTCGAAAGGCTTTTTCAGAATCAGCAGGCGGTCGTTCAGTGCCAGGCGCTGGTCGATGTCTTCCCAGGAGTAGTCGGAATACGCGGTGCACAGCGCGACCTGCAACTTGGGGTCGACTTGCCACAGGCGTTCGATGGTTTCCAGACCATCCCAGCCTGGCGGCATGCGCATGTCGATGAAGGCCAGCGCATAGGGGCGGTTTTGCGCCAGCGCGGCTTCGAGTTTGTCCAGCGCTTCGCGGCCCTGAAACGCCGAATCCAGTTCGAATGACGGGGTCTGCGTCGTGGACGGCGTGCCAAACAGCAGGTTTTCAGTGGCGCCCAGACCATTATCCACGGCAATCGCGGGGCAGAGGATTTTGGCGAAGTCGCCATGAATCGCCGGGCTGTCATCGACGATGAGCACGCGACGATTGACCCGGGCCGGTGGCAGGTTCATGCCGCACCGCCCTTAAGGTCATGTGTTGTCGTCATCGGGAGCATCCTTTCCCTCTTCGCGGGCCTGTTTGCCGGCCGCCGCAGCCGTTCAACGTTGTTTAGCATAGTTGCCCCTGCGGCACTTCGCCTGCGCAGCCACGCCGAAAATTTGCGTGAAGCCTGCGAAAAATCATCTAGCCTTGCACTCAGACGCGGGCCAGCGGGGCGGTAGGCCCAAGGGTCAATCACCGTCACCGTTTCACTTGAGGTCATGCCATGGAAGAGCCAACCGTCCCGACGCCGAGCCACCGCCCCAAGGTGCTGCTGGTCGATGACGAGGAATCGATTCTCAACAGCCTGCGCCGGCTGTTGCGCACCCAGCCCTATGATCTGTTGCTGGCCACCAGCGGTGCCCAGGCGCTGGAGATCCTGGCGCAGCAACCGGTGGATCTGGTGATGAGCGATGCGCGCATGCCCAACATGGACGGTGCTTCGCTGCTGACCCATGTGCGCGAACGCCATCCGGCCGCCGTGCGCATCATGCTCACCGGTTATGCCGACCCCACGGCCATCATCAAGGCAATCAACGACGGGCAGATTCACCGCTACATCAGCAAACCGTGGAATGACGAAGAGTTGTTGTTGATCCTGCGTCAGGCCCTGGAGCACCAGCACTCCGAACGCGAGCGCCAGCGCCTGGAACGCCTGGCCCGGGTGCAGAACGATCAGCTGCGGCAACTCAACAGCACCCTGGAAAAGCACGTGGCCGCGCGCACCGCCGAACTGCAGCAGACCGCTGACATGCTCGATCTGGCCTACGAAGAGCTCAAGCACAGTTATGTCACCGGCACCGAAGTGTTCTCGCTGCTGGCCAATCTGCGCCTGCCGCCGGCCAAACAGACCAACCGGCAGATCATCGAACTGGTGCGCGGCTACTGTCAGACCCATGGCCTGGACGAGGCCGTCAGCCGCGACCTGGCGATGGCCGCGGCGCTGTACAACGTCGGCAAACTGAGCTGGTCCGACACGATGATGGTCACCCCTTCGGATCTGTTGCGACACACCGACCGCGACCGTTATCGCAGCTACCCGAAGCAGAGCGAATCGGTGCTGATGACCCTTGACCCGATGAAGGATGCTGCGCGGCTGATCCTGCATCATCAGGAGCGCTGGGATGGCAGCGGCTTCCCCGACCGGCTCAAGGGCGAGGCGATTCCGTTCGGTTCACGCCTGCTGAAGCTGGCGGTGGACTTCGTCGAACTGCAGCGCGGGCTGATCCTCGAACGGCAGATGAACACCGATGAAGCGCTGCTGTACCTGCGTCAGTACGCCGGACGCCTGTACGACCCGGACCTGGTCGAAGATTTCATCCAGGTGTGCGCGGCGTTCCTCAGTGACATCACCCTGATTGATCCGGCGGTCAAGGTGCTGACCACACGGGATCTGGCGGAGGGCATGATTCTGGCGCGCAACCTGAATGCCGATAACGGCATGCTGCTGCTCAATGCCGGCAAGGTGCTCAGCGGCTTGCTGGTGGAAAAGCTGATCGCCTTCGAAGCGATGGAGGGGGGTAAATACCAGATTTTCGTCAAGGTGCCCGAGGCGGTGGAAGCGGCGCTCAAGGCTCAGGGATGAACCTTGGCGAGATGACGCCAGTGGGCGGGACATGGGATCCTTGCGGTTTTTCCACGCCGGTAGCTGCCCCCATGACCTCTGCATCCGTTGTATCCCCACGCCTCATTCGCATCGCCGCCGCGCTGTTGCTTGGCCCTGACGGTCGCACGTTGCTGGTGCGCAAGCGCAACACCCGTGCCTTCATGCAACCGGGCGGCAAGATCGAGGCTCATGAAACACCGCTGCAGGCCCTGGCCCGTGAGCTGGAAGAAGAGCTTGGATTGCGCATCACTGCGGAGCAGGCGTCCTTCCTTGGCCAGTTTTCCGCGCCCGCTGCCAACGAGCCGGGCTTTACCGTACAAGCCGAGCTGTTCCAGCTGAGCATTGCTGCTCAAGTCACGCCGGCGGCGGAAATCGAAGAGGTGATCTGGATCGACCCGGCCACTGACGGCGATGTCGAACTGGCGCCATTGACACGCGACCTGATCCTGCCGTTTTATCGTGATTCGCTGACCGCCATCGCCTGATCCTCTTCGCAAAGGACGCCCCCCATGATCCCGCTTCAAGACCTGCTGATCTTCGCCGCCGCCGCGTTGTTGATGGTGCTGACGCCGGGGCCGAACATGATCTACCTGATCTCGCGTTCGATCTGCCAGGGCCGCAAGGCCGGCGTGACGTCATTGCTCGGCGTGGTGGCGGGGTTCTTTGTGCACCTGTTTGCTGCGGCAGCGGGGTTGACCGCGGTGTTTCTCGCGGTGCCGATGGCCTATGAAGTGTTGAAGTGGGCCGGCGCCCTGTACCTGTTGTGGCTGGCCTGGCAAGCGGTGAAGCCCGGTGCGCGCTCGCCGTTCGAGGCGCAGCAGTTGCCAGCGGACTCGTCGCGCAAACTGATCACCATGGGCTTTCTCACCAGTGCGCTGAATCCGAAAATCGCCGTGTTTTATCTGTCGGTGTTTCCGCAGTTCATCACCCCTGAACACGGCTCGGTGTTCACCCAGAGTATCGTTCTTGGCCTGACCCAGATCAGCGTCAGTTTCACCGTCAATCTGTTGATCGCGCTGTTCGCGGCAGGCATTGCGTCGTGGTTTGTGCGCAACCCGACGTGGCTGGCGCTGCAGCGTTACTTCATGGGCCTGGTGCTCGGCGGGCTGGCCGTGCGCCTGATGCTTGAACAACGCAGGACGGCTTGAACATGTGGATCGAGCGGCTGGATGCCAGTCATGCCCTGGCGTACCGGGAACTGATGCTTGAGGCCTACGACCGCCATCCGCAGGCGTTCACCTCCAGCGTGCGCGAGCGGGCGACCATGCCGTTGAGCTGGTGGGAAGCGCGTCTGACCAGCAAGCTCGATGCAGTGCTTGGCGCCTTCGAGGGTGGCACGTTGGCCGGTATCGTCGGTCTCGCCTTCGAACCACGGGAGAAGGCCCGGCACAAGGCAACGCTGTTCGGCATGTATGTATCAGCGGATTTTCGTCGGCACGGTCTGGGCCATGAACTGGTGCAAGCGGCGCTGACCGAAGCACACAACCACCCCGCGCTGAAACTCATCCAGCTCACCGTCACCGCTGGCAACGATGCTGCGTTCAATCTGTATCAGCGTTGCGGCTTTATCCAGTTCGGCCTCGAACCGCTCGCGGTGCGCGTAGGCGAAGACTACTTCGACAAGATCCACATGTGGCGTGAACTCGTCCCTACGGCCTGGACGCGGTGATTGTGGCGAGGGAGCAAGCTCCCTCGCCGCAGGGAGGGTTGTTGTCCGGGAAAAATCCGGCGTTTGAACCTGCCCCTTCCAGATCTTTCAGCGAACAGCGCTGACGCCGTCGAGGGTCGAGAACGAGGTGTCCTTGGCCGTCAGGAGGAAATCGCGCATGTACGGAGCGTCGAGCATGTCCGCGCGAATCGCCGCGTACAGCGTGGCAAACAGGCCTTTCTCGCCCAGGCGCTTGCCCTTCACGTAACCGCGCGAGCTGTATTCATGCAACGCCCAGTGCGGCATGCCGCAGACGCCGCGGCCGCTGGCGACCAGTTGCATCATCATGACCGTCAGTTCCGAGGTGCGTACCTGCGCAGGCTCTATGTCGGCCGGTTCGAGGAAGCGGGTGAAGATGTCCAGACGATCGCGTTCCACCGGGTAGGTGATCAGGGTTTCTGTCAGCAAGTCTTCCGCAACGATGTACGGCTTGCTCGCCAGTGGATGCTGGTTGGCAACCGCGAGCATGGCTTCGTACGTGAACAGCGGCACGTACGTGATGCCGGCAATGTCCAGCGGGTCGGAAGTCACCACCAGATCCAGATCACCACGGGCCAGCGCCGGCAGGGGGGCGAACGAGAAACCCGAGGCCAGGTCGAGTTCGACCTCCGGCCACGCATCGCGGAACTGGTCGATGGTCGGCATCAGCCACTGGAAGCAGCTGTGGCATTCGATGGCCATGTGCAGGCGTCCGGCGGTGCCGCCGGCGAGGCGGCCGATGTCACGCTCGGCGGCACGCAGCAGCGGCAGTGTGGCGTCGGCCAGTTGCAACAGGCGCAGACCGGCGCTGGTGAACCGCACCGGTTTGGTCTTGCGCACGAACAGCGCCATGCCCATGCGCTCTTCCAGTTCCTTGAACTGGTGAGACAACGCCGATTGGGTCAGGTGCAGGCGATCGGCGGCATCCACCAGGCTGTCGGCTTCGCGCAGGGCGTGCAGGGTTTTCAGGTGGCGAATTTCAAGCACCGGCTGGCTCCATGAGGAAAACTTGTGACAATTGCGAAAGCGTTGAGTTTGTCTCATGTTGGCCGAGCTGTCGATATTCGTAGCGTTTTTTACCCAGGCCCGCGTCGATGAAGACGCGGGCTTTTGCGGATTCAGCTCACCTGCTCGAAATGCACCAGCACGACCGACCGCCCGCCAATGTTCGCGTACGCAGATCGGCGTAGTCGGCGAGGGTGAGGAAACGCTGCTCGGGCAGTTTCAGATAGGTTTTCTCGAAGGCGCGGAACGCCGGCTGCGCCAGCTCGTGGCGGTACACAGTTATCGCCGCAGGCGCGGCGCCGACCGCTCGGCACTCTTCATCAAACTGTCATCGAACTGTGGCAGCGCGCTTGAACAAACTTCATCAGACTCGCGCTCTACTGGGGTTCTGCGTTTCGGTGTTTTTCATGTTCAAGGGATTTTTATCAATCGCGGCCGTATTGGCTGCGCTGTTGTTCGGCCTGCCGGCTGCGGCGGCCTCGCGATGCGACGTCAACGTGCCCACCGAACGGGTCGATCTGCCACAGGTCAGCCTTGCTTACCAAAGCATCGGCCGTGCTCAGGATCCGGCCCTGTTGCTGGTCATGGGCCTGGGCGGGCAGTTGATCCACTGGCCCGACGAAGTGGTGGTGGCGCTGTGTCAGCAAGGCTTTCGGGTGATTCGCTATGACAACCGCGATGTCGGCCTGTCGACCTGGCGCCAGGCACCGGCCGAGGCCAACCTGACGTTCGAGGTGTTGCGCTACAAGCTCGGCTTGCCCGTGTCGGCGCCTTACTCGCTGACCGACATGGCCGACGATGCACTGGGCCTGATGGACGCGCTGCACATTGACCAGTTTCACGTACTGGGCGCGAGCATGGGCGGGATGATCGCCCAGCATCTGGCGGCAATGGCGCCGCAACGGGTGGAAAGCCTGACCTTGATCATGACCAGTTCCGGTGCCGAGGGCTTGCCGGCGCCGAGCGCGGCACTGGTGCAATTGCTGGCACGTCGCGGCGCGCCGAATCGCGAGGTAGCACTGGAGCAGCAGGCCGATTTACTGGCGGCGCTGGGCAGTCCGTCGGTCACGGATGATCGGCAGATGTTGCTGCATCAAGCCGCGGTGGCTTATGACCGGGCATTCAATCCGGAAGGCGTGAAACGCCAGATCATGGCCATTCTTGCGGAGCCGAGCCGGGTGGCATTGCTCAATCAATTGCGCGTGCCAACGCTGGTGGTGCACGGCACGGCCGATCCGTTGCTGCCGGTGATGCACGGCGTGCATCTGGCGGCGCATATTCGCGGCAGTCAGTTGAAGCTGATTCCAGGGCTGGCCCATCGTTTCCAGGAGGCGTTCAAGGCGCCGTTGCTGGCGGCGGTGTTGCCCTATTTGCAGCAGCATCGAGAAGATACCTCGCATTGGGCGCAGATCGAGCCGGTGGCGGCGGGGAATCTGCTTTGACTCAAGGGCCCCATCGCGGCAAGCCCGCGCCCACACCTATTGCGTGAATCCTGTGGCAGCCGGCTTGCCGGCGAGGGGGCCATCACTGTCACCGCAGCGCCGGGCAGGTGTATCGTGCAAACTTTTCCGCACGATTTCCGCCTGCGAGGTGTGTGATGAGTTCCGCTTTGAAAATCGATTTTGTCAGCGACGTCTCCTGCCCGTGGTGCGTTGTCGGCCTTTACGGCTTGCTGCAGGCGCTGCAAATCCTGCGCGACGAAGTGCAGGCCGAGATTCATTTTCAGCCGTTCGAACTGAACCCGAAGATGGGCCCCGAGGGGCAGAACATCACCGAGCACATCGGTGAAAAATACGGCTCGACCCCGGAGCAGTCGCAGAAGAACCGCGAAGCGATTCGGGCCCGTGGTGCCGACGTCGGATTCGCCTTTCGCACCGATGGCAACAGCCGCATCTATAACACCTTCGATGCCCACCGGTTGCTGCACTGGGCGGGACTGGAGGGTAAGCAATTGTCGCTGAAGGAGGCGTTGTTCAAGGCGTACTTCACCGATGGCGGCAACCCGTCCGATCACGCGCAATTGACGCACATTGCCGAAGACGCGGGGCTCGACCGGCGGCGGGCAGCGGCGATTCTGGCGTCCGACGAATTTGCCGACGAGGTGCGCGCAGAAGAGCAACTCTGGCTGCAACGCGGCGTGAACTCAGTACCGACCGTGGTCTTCAACGGTCAGTACGCCGTCACGGGCGGGCAGCCGGTGGACACCTTCGTCGGGGCTATCCGGCAGATCATGAGTGAAGCTCGGGGCGGCACGGTCAACTGAGCGCGGCGGGGTCACCGCACGATCTTGTCGACGTGGATCCCGAGTTTCTTCAGGCGATACCAGAAGCTGCGTTCGGAGATGCCGATCAACTGCGCAGCCGCAGCCTGTACCCCGTTGCTCTGGTGCAGGGCGGCGAGGATGCAGGTTTTCTCGACCTCGGCCAGCGCCGCGTCGAGATCCGCCGGCACACCGTTGATTTCGTTCAGCGGGCCGCTGCTGTCCGAGGCTTGCGCGGCGAACAGATACGCCGGCAGATCCTGTTCCTCGATGATGTTGGCCGATGCGACGATGGTCGCGCGCTCGACGCAGTTCTGCAGTTCGCGAATGTTGCCTGGCCACGAGTAGCGCGTCATCGCCTGCAAGGCCGGCGCGCTGAAGCCGCTGATGCGTTTACCGGCCTCGGCGCCCAGCGTATGGGCGAAATGTCGGGCGAGCGGAGCGATGTCTTCGACCCGTTCACGCAAGGCCGGCAGTGGAATCGGGAATACGTTGAGGCGGTAGTAAAGATCCTCGCGAAACTCTTTGTTGGCCACCGCTGCGAGCAGGTCCTTGTTGGTGGCGGCGATCACCCGCACATCGACTTTGCGCTCCTTGGTATCGCCCACCGGTTCGATCACCCGTTCTTGCAGGGCGCGGAGGATTTTTGCCTGCAACGCCAGCGGCATTTCGCCGATTTCATCAAGAAACAACGTGCCTTTGTCGGCTTGCTGAAAGCGCCCGATGCGGTCGGCCACGGCGCCCGTGAACGCGCCTTTGCGATGGCCGAACATTTCACTTTCCAGCAGTCCTTCGGGGATCGCCGCGCAGTTCACCGCGACAAACGGTTTGTCGGCGCGATTGCCATGCTTGTGGATGGCCCGGGCGACCATCTCCTTGCCGGTACCACTTTCACCGCTGAGCAGCACGGTCGCCGCGCTTTCGCGCAGCGACTCCACGGCTTGCAACACGCGGCGAAAACTCGGGCTGTCGCCGATCAGGCTGTCGATCTGCTGATGCTCGTCGAGTTCGGCACGCATGCGCTGGTTGTCTTTGAGGATGTCGCGAAATTGCAGGGCCTTGCTGACGGTGATGTCCAGTTCGTCGATGTCGAACGGCTTGGCGATGTAATCGAACGCGCCGTTGCGCATCGACTCCACGGCATTTTTCACCGTGCTGTAGGCGGTCATGACAATCACCGGCAGCTGTGGAAAGCGGCTTTTCACTTCCGCCAGCAACTGCGCGCCGCCCATGCCGGGCATGCGCCAGTCGCTGATCAGCAGGTCGATGTCTTCGTTCTCCAGCACCTTGAGCGCGTGCAAGCCATTGCCGGCGGTGAACACCGTGACGCCGTTCTGACCGAGGGCCGAGGCCAGCAGGTCACAGAGTTTCGGTTCGTCGTCCACCACCAGAATGTTATGCGTCATCGTCTGTCTCGTCGAAGTCGTCGCCATTGGCCGGAATGTACAGGCTGAACGTGGCGCCGGCATCTTTTTCGCTGACGCACTCCACGCGCCCGTTGTGGTTCTCCATCACCGAAAACACTTTCGCCAGGCCCAGGCCGGTGCCGGAAGCCTTGGTGGTCACGAACGGGGTGAAGATACGTTCCAGCATGTCGGCCTCAATCCCTTGCCCGGTGTCCGCCACGCTGATCACGGTGCAGGTGCCGGCACTGGCGATGCCCAGGGTCAGGCGGCCGCCGTCGGGCATGGCGTCGATGGCATTGACGATCAGGTTCAGGCCGGCCTGTTTGAGTTGCTTGATATCGGCATAGATCGTTGCGCCCGGCGCCTGATCGTGGATGTGCAGGTCGATCTTGTGGCTGGCCAGTTCCGGCTCGCAGAACCCGGCCAGTTCATCCACCAGTGCGCGGGCGGACTGGGTGGCGCGGATTGGCGCGCTGGGTTTGGCGAAGTCGAGAAACTCGGTGATCAGGTCATTGATCCGGCTGACTTCCTTGACCACGTATTCCAGGTGACGCTTGTCGGTTTCCGGCAGGTCGGCGCGCCGATGCAGCAGTTGCGTGGCGGTCTTGATGATGCCCAGCGGATTACGGATCTCATGGGCCAGGCCCATGGCGACTTCGCCCAGTGCGTGCAGGCGATCACGGCGGCGCAGTTGCGATTCCAGATGCTGTAATTCCTCCAGACGCTCGCTCATGTGGTTGAACGTGCTGCTCAGTTCTGCCAGTTCATCACCGCCATTCACGTTCAGGCGTTGATGGTAATCACCGGCGATCACCGCTTGTACGCCTCGGGCCAACCCGCGCAACGGCTTGGTCAGGCGTTGCGAGACCAGCCAGCCGACTGCCAGCGACGCCGCCGAACTGAGCAGGAAAATCAAGATGAACAGGTTGCTCTGATTGACCAGGCCGACGAGGCTGGTGTGGCGCAACAGACCACTGAATATGACGCCCTGCAACTGGCCGTTCTCGTTGAAGATCGGGCGATAGATGCCGCTGTAGCGATTGGTGAACTGTTCGAACGGGCCTTTGGTTTCGCGCAGGATCTGCTCGATTTTTTCCGGCACTTGCGCGGGATGATCCTGGAAACGCTGGGTGGAGAAAATCTCCGAAAAGTCATCGCCCTTGGCCAGGTACAGGCGCAAGTCCAGCGAATGCACGTCGGCAACACTGGTCAGGAAGCTGTTGTCCAGGTAAGTGCCGACGATCATTTTGTAGTCGACGCCGTCCTGATCGGTTTCGAAAGTCGAAATCACCGTGCCGGTGGCGACGCCGGCGACTTGCAGGGTTTGCAGCACCGCTTTGGGGGCCGTGCTGATCTGGCTGACGATGTTGTCGTCGGCGGTACTGAATACCACTTTGTGATCGCTGTTGCGGATCAGCGCCACGACATCAATGCCCATCGAGTCGGCGATATCGGCGATCAGTTTGTCGTGTCTGGCGGAATGGCGGTCGACCGGCGGGCGAGTGTGGCGCATGAACAGCTGCGCAGCCCGGGCGTTGTCACGGAGGATTTCGGTGATTTCGTCCTCGACGATCTTCGAGGATTCCTGCAGCCAGATGCGCACGTTGCTGTCGAAAATCTGCGACAGCGTGGTGGCCGCCAGTTCGGCCGCGATCATGGTCGGGATCACGCTCACCAGCCAGATCGCCAGCACCAGTTTGCGTTGCAGGCTCCAGCCGGAAAGGGCGAAAGGTCGGGCGACAGTGCGTCGGTCTTTGTTCATTCTATTTCGCTTAATGCAGCAGCCATGGCAGGGTCGGAGCGATCCGGTCGGACAAACATTTTTACCAGTCCCAGCAGTCGGTTGAGTAATGGATTGCGATGACGGAAAAACACCGTATGCCCGACAAACGAGCACCCCAGGCGCAGCTTGGTGGCATAGCCGGCTTGCCCGCAAGCATAGGTCGCCAGTTTGTGCTCAATACAATAGTCGACATTGACCAGCCAGCTTTGGGTGTAAAGATTGTACTGGCGGGTGCGGGCCAGATCGTGGGCGAAAAACTTGTCGATCATGCGGCGCCCGTCGAGCAGCACCAGATTGAACGCCACCAGTTCGTCGCCAACCCAATAGAGCACGCAGGCCGCGCGTTCGTCGAGGTGGGCGAGCACTTCGCAAAAGTACGCCGCCGGCAGGCATTCGAAGGCCAGATCACTGCGGGCGAGGGTGGCTTCGTAGAGCGCCATCATGCGCGGCAGCAAGTCGTGCACCGAACGTCGCCATTCGGTGCGCGGGCCGTGGTTGCGCAAGGTGCGGCGCAGGTCCTTGCGCGTGGATTTGCCGAGGCTGCCCAGGTAGGCATCCACCGAGGCGAAACGGATCGGCAATTCGGCGCCGGGCAGGCCGGGCATGCTTTGCATTCCGGCCTGGCGGCAGACGTCCAGCCATTGCGGGTCGCGATGCGAAGCGTCCTTGACCGCCAGCAGGCCAATCCCGAGCTGGTCGGCGTCCTGTTTTGCCAGGTGCAGCAATTGCGCGAGCAGTGCCGGGCGCTGCGCAGGGGCAATGTGCGAAGCCGTGCCGACATGGCACTGCTCCGCCACCGGTGAACCGAGGGCGTACAGACGGATGACGAACAGCCCGGGCAGGCGCCGGCGCAGCCATTGGCTGACACGCTTGCCCGCGCCCTGCAGAGTGGTGTCCAGCGAATAGGCGGTGCTGAACGCCACCGCGCCTGCGATCAGACGGCCGTCTTCATGCAGGGTCAGATAGCGCCAGTGAAAACCGTCAATTCCCGCCCGTTCCACCGCGCGGTAGTAATCCCAGTCTTCCAGTTCATCGGCAAAGCAGTCATTCCAGGCACAGCGATCAATCGCCTCGATGGTTGAAAAGGCTTGCGCGGTGATCACGTCGGTTCCTTATGTCGGCGAGTCGCATGGAGGCGGACGGCGGCCACTGCTCAAGCCAGTTGCCGGGTGTCCAGTGGCGCTGTCCCGGGGTGAATGATCGCTGGCATGATGCCGCGCTGGATGAAGTCGGCGCTCAATTCCACGACACGCCGGTACTGCAAGTCCACGGTGATCATGTGATAGCAGTCGTCGAGTAGCACCTTGGTCACCGGTCCGCCGAGTTTGCGTTCCACATAATCGGCGTTCCAGCGGCTGGTGATGTCGTCCTCGATGGAGTGCAGCACCAGTGCCGGCGTGGTGATCGACGGCATGCTTTTCTTCACCACGGCATTGAGCCGGTGCAGTTCCCGCACGGTGATGCCTTCCATGGTCAGCAACCCGGCCTGACTGCTCTGGCCCTCTTTCATCTGCCGTTCGACGATCGCCCGCAGGCGCTCGTTCTTGATGCCGTAGGGCGGCTTTTCTTCGAAACTGCACAGGTGCACGCCGAACGGGATTTTCATCAGCAGCGGGGTGAGGAACGCCAGTTTGTTGATGCTCCAGCCGTCGTAGCGCAGCGTGGTCGAATACAGCAGCAAACCTTCGATCTGTCCCGGGTGTTCGGCAGCCAGGTACATCGACAGCACCGCGCCCATGGACAAGCCACCGACGTACACCTTGCGGTGCTTGCGGCGCACGCCGACGAAGGTGTTGCGCGCGCTTTCGTACCAGTCGCGCCAGCCGGTGGCCTGCAGGTCGGCATTACCGCCGCAGTGCCCGGCCAGGGTCGGCACATAGACCGTGTGCCCGGCTTTCGCCAGGCCCACGGCCACCCGACGCAGTTCCGTCGGGGTGCCGGTGAGGCCGTGGATCAACACCACCGCGACCTCGCCGTTGCCGAGAACGAAACCGGCGTTGCCTTCGCCCATGTCGATCTCTGGTTCGATCATCGTTTCATTGCCCGATGCAGGAGGCGGTCGAGCAGGGCCAGGCCCAGATCGATTTCCGCATAGCTGATTTCCAGCGACGGTGCCAGGGTGATGACGTTCTTGTAGTAGCCGCCCACGTCAAGGATCAGGCCCAGACGACGGCCGTCGATTTCAATGTCGCCCTTCATGCCTTCTTCGACCATGAAGTCGAGGGTGGCCTTGTCCGGGGTGAAACCGTCAGCGGTACAGATCTCGCAGCGCAGCGCCAGACCGAGGCCGTCGACATCGCCGATGATCGGGTAGCGCTTTTGCAGATCCTGCAGGCCTTCGAGGAAGTATTTGCCCTTGGCCATGACCCTTGCGCCGTAATCGACTTCGCTGGTCATCTTGAACATTTCCAGACCTACCGCAGTACCCAGCGGGTTGGAGGCGAAGGTCGAGTGGGTCGAGCCTGGCGGGAAGACTTTCGGGTTGATCAGTTCTTCACGGGCCCAGATGCCGCCCAGCGGGTTGAGGCCATTGGTCAGTGCCTTGCCGAAGACGATCACGTCAGGTTTGACGTCAAAGTGTTCGATCGACCACAGCTTGCCGGTGCGGTAGAAACCCATCTGGATTTCGTCGACCACCATCAGGATGCCGTGCTGATCCAGCACGTGCTTGAGTTCGCTGTAGAAGTTCATCGGCGGGATCACGTAACCGCCAGTGCCCTGGATCGGCTCGACGTAGAACGCGGCGTATTCGCTCTGGCCGACTTTCGGGTCCCAGACGCCGTTGTATTCAGTCTCGAACAACCGCGCGAATTGCTGCACGCAGTGGCTGCCGTACTCTTCCTTGGTCATGCCTTTCGGGCCACGGAAGTGGTACGGGAACGGGATGAACTGCGCACGCTCACCGAAGTGCCCGTAGCGGCGGCGATAACGGTAGCTGGAGGTGATCGACGATGCACCGAGGGTGCGGCCGTGATAACCGCCCTCGAAGGCGAACATCAGGCTCTTGCCGTTGGTGGCGTTGCGCACCACTTTCAGCGAGTCCTCGATCGACTGCGAACCGCCGACGTTGAAGTGCACCCGGCCGTCGAGGCCGAATTTTTTCTTGGCGTCGACCGCGATCATTTCCGACAGCTCGATCTTGCCCTTGTGCAGGTACTGGCTGGCGATTTGCGGCAGGGTGTCGATCTGTTGTTTCAGTGCATTGTTCAGGCGCGGGTTGGCGTAACCGAAGTTGACCGCCGAGTACCACATCTGCAGGTCGAGATAGGCCTGATCTTCGGTGTCCCAGACGTAGGAGCCTTCGCAGCGGCTGAAGATGCGCGGCGGTTCGATGTAGTGAACGGTGTCGCCGTAGGAGCAGTATTTGGCTTCTTTTTCCAGAAGGACCTGGTCTTCGGCTGTCGCGATGCGGATATCAGACATGGTGTAGGGTTTCCTGTGCTTCAGAAGGGGTTTCGGTGCTGAAAGTGACGGCGTTGGCGGACGGGGCCAGAGGCAGGCGGGCCAGCAGGTGTGGCAGTTCGGCGAAGCTGTCGAAGCGCGCGTAGGCGATGCCGTTGCGCTCGCAGTGCTCGGCCAGGCGATCCCTGGCGAAAACGAAGTCGGCGGTGGACGCCACGCACATGTCGGACTGGCCGTCGCCGATCACCAGCACGCGTTTGCTGTTCGGCGTGGACTTGCATTTGCAGTTGCCGGACGCGGCGCGGCAGGCGTCGCTGGCGTAGGGGAAATCAATGCGCCACTTGTCGTGGTCGATCTGGCGCAGGCGATTGGCGAGGATCGGCAGGAGCGTCACGTAGTTGCGCGCAAGAATTCGCGCGATGCCTTGTTCGATACCGTCGCTGACCACTTCCAGCGAAGCGCCGAGGCCGATCACGTGGTCGACGAAGTCGGGGAAGTCGGGATCAATGTCGATGCTGTCGAAGAACTCGAGCAGTTGCGCAGGCGTGGCCTTGATCAGCGCCAGCTGACGGCTGAGGCATTCGCGGGAACCGATCTTGCCCTCCAGCCATTCGTTTTCGATGGCTTCCCAGCTCGGGTCGGCGAAGCGTTCAAGGATGCTGTCGATCACGTCGGTACGGGTGATGGTCCCGTCGAAATCACACACGATGTGCCAGTCAATCATCTGCAGTACCTGTTGGGTCGAGGCAGTTGTCAGGGTGCGCGGTCTGCGCCTGGCAAGGGAGAGAGCAGGGACTGTGCCAAATGGCCCAGGCCCCGTAGTGGCGGGGGTGATACGGTTTTGTCGCCATGCGCGGCTACAATTTTTGTAGCTTGCTACAAACAACATGAGTGCTTGCGCCAGGGACGGTATCCGGGGATTGATGCGCGCAAGTTCAGAAAAGGAATGACCTCATGCAGAGGAAGACACTGGCGTTATTGGCCGCACTGGCCAGCTTTTCCGGGGCCGCGCTGGCGGATGGCATTACAGGCGAAGCAGGACTCGGGGTGGGGTATCAACCGCATGATCCGACCGGCAGCCGTTACGAAACCCGACCGATCCCGTATCTGGATCTGGACTGGGGCGATGTCAGCCTCGGTACCGACGACGGTTTGACCTGGAGCGCCTTGAAAACCAACGGTTTCAGCGCCGGGCCGTACATCAACTACCTCTCCGGGCGCACCGCCAACGGCGAGTTGCGTGGCCTGCGTGATGTGCCCGACATGGCCGAGGCTGGCGGCTTCGTGCAGTACGCTCCGGCCGATTTCTGGCGCGTGTTCGCCTTCGTTGGCCAGGCCGCCGGCGGTGGCAGCGGGCAGGGCGGCGTGTTTGGCAAAGTGGGCGGTGAAATCGGCTATCCACTGGGCGGCGGGGTGATTGGCAGCAGCAACCTGACCGCGCATTTTACCGATGCGCAGGGCACCCAGACCTTCTTCGGTGTCAGTGATCGCGAAGCGCAGGCCTCGGGCATCCGCGCGTACAACGCCGGCGGTGGTTTGCAGAACGTGGCGCTGACCCAGAGCTTCGAGTTTGCGCTGGCGTCGCACTGGTCGCTGGTCACCAGCGCGAGCTGGATTCACCTGACCCGCTCGGCGGCCGACAGCAGCATCGTCAAAGCGGTGGGGGATACCAATCAGGGTGAAGTGCAGGCGGCCATCGCCTACAAATTCGACTGATTGCGCACGCGGGCGAATTGGTCTGCGGTTTGCAGACAGCCATGTCGAATCCATTCCTTCAGGATGTTCTTCATGGCTCGCCCTGCTTATCGTCTGTTGGCCCATTCGTTGTGGGACCTGATCCCCATCGCATTGGGCATTGCCCACTTCGCCTGTGTCCTGTGGCTGGTCTCAGCCTTTCATCAGCTGTCCTGGTGGGCCTTTGTGCCGCTGGCGCTGGGCTATGCGATCAGCCTGTCGTGGAGCATCAACAGCATTTCCCACAACCAGATCCACAACGCCTACTTCACCCCGGCGTGGCTGAACCGGGCGTTCGATCTGCTGTTGTCGGTGACCATCGGTTTTTCACAAACCCTCTATCGTGATATCCACAACCGGCATCACCGTGGCAACTCGGACCGGCCGGGAGCGGACGGCAAGACGATTGATCCGCTGTCGATTTATCTGCGCGGCAAAAACGGTCAGCCAGAAAATCCCTGGGCCTACACGTTTCTGAGTTTTTTTCGCGACGATCCCACGCCGATCTACGAAGAAATGCGCCGCAAACGGCCGAAGGACGCGCGTTGGGTCAAGGTGGAAATCTATGTGACGCTGGCGTTCTATCTGCTGCTGGCGGTGTACGACTGGCAAGCGGTGCTGGTGCTGCTGCCGTTCTGGTACCTGGGGCAGGCGTTGTCTTCGCTCAACGGTTATTACGAGCATTTTGGCGGCAACCCGGACTTGCCCATCGCGTGGGGCGTGAGTGCCTACAGCCCGCTGTACAACCTGTTGTGGATGAACAACGGCTATCACGCCGAGCACCACTATCGGCCGAAAATGCACTGGACTCAGGTCAAGGCCTATCACCGGCAGATCGCCCGGCAGCAGCAGGAAGCGGGGGTGAAGGAGATCGCGTTGGCGCATGGTCTGGGGTTCTTGCAGAACCACCAAAAGCCTGACGCCTGAGCGCTTTGTGCAGGCTGCGATCTTGGTTTTTCAAGATCAGAAAACGCAGCCTGCACGGTCGATTTCAGTGTTCTTCGCCCTCGGCAAGCAGGGCAATCCCGCCCATGATCACCGCCACGCCGACCCAGTGCAGCACGCTGATCTGCTCGCCCAGCCCCAGCCACGATCCCAGCAGCACGCCGACAAACACCAGCGAACTCAGGGGAAACGCCAGTGACAGGCTGCTGCGGCGCAGGATCAGCATCCAGACAAAAAACGCGCCGATGTAGCAGGCAATCGCCACCCACACCCCGGACGTCATGACGATGCCTTGCAGCCATTGCAGGCTGAAGTCCATCTGCCCCAACTGATCGCCGCCGACCTTGCTCGCGATCTGTCCGCCACTTTCCAGAATGATCAACAGCGCCCACAGCACGATGGTGCCCAGGCGCCCGTGGAGCCAATGCATTGCATCGTTCCTTTGCAGTTCCAGGCGCGCTTCAGACATGGCCGGCACACACGAGCATCACGCCCGCCGTAATCACCAGCGTACCCAGCCAGCGGCGCCGGCTGACGGTTTCGCCGAGCACCACTTTGCCCGCCAGCACCACGCCGCAATAAGCCAGCGCCGCCGCCGGAAACAGCAGGCTCAGTGGCGCCCGCGACAGGGCTCCGAGCCAGACGAAGAACTCGATCGCATAAGCCCCGATCCCGGCCCACAGCAGCGGCGCGTTGAACACCTGGCCCCAGAACACCTGCAGGCGAAAACCACCCTCCAGCGCCGGCAGGCGGTCCAGGCCCAGTTTGAAACAGAGCTGGCCGATCACATCCAGAACAATCGACAAGGCCACTAGCACAATCACGGTAAATGTCATGGAAACAACTCCTCGAACAGCTCGATCAAGGCTTGATTGGTCGCCGAATTGCGCAGGATATCGGCGTCGCTCCAGCGCTCGGCCGGGGGCTGGTCGGTCTTCGCTTCCCAGCGTTTGAGCAGGTTACTGAAGGCCGGGCGTGCGTATTCGCCGCAGATGTCGATGCCGAGGACCCGCTTGCTCGCCGCCAGAGCGCGCAGGGCCTGGAGCATGTGGCTCAGGCGCATGCCGCCCTGATCCCAGTTGGTGGCGGCGTCTTCGCTGGCAAGCACGTCCTTGTCGATGGTGATCCACACTGCCTCGGTCGGCAGGCTGGCGATCATCTTGTCGAGGAACTGGCGCCAGTCGAGTTCCGACAAGTTGTGCCAGTGCAGCATGTTTTCCTGTTGTGCATGCCCGGCGCCGTCGCCGACCCGTCCCCAGACTCTGGAGGGCGCGTGCTGCCACGGAAACAGCTGCAGCACCCCGCGTCGGAGGGCCGCGAGATTGCCGCCCTTCAATTGCGGGTTTTGCAGGTCATCGCTGCACGGGCCGAGCGTGACGATGCGGCGGATGTTCGGCAGTTTCAGCGCCTGATTGACCCACGAACCACAATGCCGACGCGGCGCAAAACGCACCCAGTCGGGGTGATTGTCGAAGTGGATCAGGCTGACCGGCTCGGGCAGGTCGGTGAGAAACGCCGGGGTCAGGTGGTGATAATCACCGGAACCGACGAAGAAGATTTCCGGCGCCGGGCCGCTGTGGCGCGGCCTTTGCTGCAAGCGTTCGGCGAAGCGCCGCCAGGTGCGTTCGCTGGACCAGAGCCGGAGTTTCGGGCCGAGGTCGAGCAGGTCCAGGCGTCTGGCGCGGCCACTGTCGAGCAGTCGCGCAATCGGTGCCTGGGCCGTCAGGCTGTGGTCGAGATCTAAAATGTTCAAGGTTGCTATTCACCCTTGGCAGACCCTGCCAGACACCGGCCTCATCCATCATGAGCACCAGCCGGGCGGGGCTTTGGGGGTAAATGCAAGGGGCGGGCCAGCGTTTGGCTCAGGCGTGCAGGCGCACCCAGACTGTGACCAGCACCGTCGCCGCGATCAGCCACGCCACAACCGCCACCGCGAGCGACGCTTCCAGGCGCATGCGGTCAACCATCACGTACAGCGTCGCCAGATAAATGAAGTACGGAATGATCGACCACATGCCGAACACGATGGTCGCCTTCAGATCGTCGATTGAACGGCCTTTGCCGACGATGTAGTGGGCGATCAGGGCAAAGGTCGGAAACAGCGGCACCAGCCCGGCGATGTAGTAGTTTCTGGTTTTCGACAGGGCGGCGAGGATCACCACCACTGCCGCGCCGAGCGCTGCTTTGAGAATCAGATCCATCAGTGGCTCAACCCGTACTTTTTCACTTTGTCGAACAGCGTGGTCTTGGCCATGCCCAGTTCCAGGCTGGCCTGGGTCAGGTTACCGCCGCTGCGTTGCAAGGCATCGCTGAGCAGGTTGCGCTCGAACGCTTCCACCGCTTCGGCAAACGCCAGGCCCTGGCCCGCGCTGCCGGCGCCGGACTTCTTGAACGCCGGCAGGCCGAGGGCGAAGCGTTCGGCGACGTTGCGCAGCTCCCGCACGTTGCCCGGCCAGTCGTGGCTCATCAGGTTCGACAGGGTCTGGTTGTCCAGCTCCGGCAGGGCGCGGTCAAAGCGCAGCGCCGATTGCTGGGTGAAGTGTTCGAACAGTTGCAGGATGTCTTCGCGACGCTCGCGCAGGGGCGGCAATTCGAGGGTCACGACGTTGAGGCGGTAGTACAGGTCGCTACGGAATTCGCCAGCCTTGCTCGCTTCATCGAGGTCGGACTTGGTCGCGGCAATCACCCGGCAATCCACCGCCACGCTCTGGTTTGAACCGAGGCGTTCGAGGGTGCGTTCCTGCAAGACGCGCAGCAGTTTGATCTGCAACGGCAGCGGCATGCTTTCCACTTCGTCGAGGAACAGCGTGCCGCCGTCGGCGTGTTCGATCTTGCCGATGCGCCGTTTGCCGGCGCCGGTAAAGGCGTTGGCCTCGTGGCCGAAGATCTCGCTTTCGAAGAGGTTCTCCGGCAGGCCGCCGCAGTTCAGTGCGACGAACTGCTTGCTGTGGCGGCGGCTGAAGTCGTGCAGGCAGCGAGCGACCAGTTCCTTGCCGGTACCGGTTTCGCCTTCGATCAAGACGTTGGCCGATGTGTCGGCGACGTTGGCGATCAGTTCGCGCAGGTTCTGCATCGCCGGCGAGCGGCCGATGATCCGGCCTTCGAGCGAATCGCGTTCGGCCAGTTGCCGACGCAGCGACGACACTTCCCGCGCCAGGCTGCGTTGCTCCAAGGCGCGCCGCGCCACATCGACCAGGCGCTCTGGCGAGAACGGCTTCTCCATGAAGTCATAGGCGCCTTTCTGCATCGCACCGACCGCCATGGAGATGTCGCCGTGACCGGTGATCAGCACCACTGGCAGGCTGCGATCACGTTGTTTCAGGCGGGTCAGCAACTCCAGACCGTCGATACCCGGCAAGCGGATATCGCTGATGACGATGCCGGCAAAATTCTCGCCGACCTGCTCCAGTGCCTCTTCGGCGCTGCCCACACCAATGCAGGGAATGTCTTCGAGGGTCAGCGCCTGTTGGCAACCGAGCAGGACATGGGGGTCGTCTTCGACGATCAGCACACTAAGGTCGTGGTTCATATTGGCTCGGCAGGAGTAGGGCTTACCAACGGTAAACTGAGGACGAAGGTGGTGCCACCGCTGGCCGGGTGTTCGACACCCAGATGCCCGCCGGTGGCGGCCGCGAGGCTGGCGGACAGGGTCAGGCCGAGGCCCAGGCCTTGTTCACCGGGTTTGGTGGTGAAGAACGGTTCGAACAGATGCTTGCGTGCTTCGGCGTCGATGCCATGACCGTTGTCGCGCACGCGCAGGCGATATTTACCGTTGAATTCTTCACCTTCCAGCCACAGCTGCGGCAGCGGTTGCGCCTGCATGGCATCGAGGGCGTTGCCGATCAGGTTGACCAGAATCTGTTCGAGGCGAGTCTGGTCGATCAGCAATTGCACGTCGGCGAATTGCCGGTGCAGCACCAGCGCCGAGTGTTCCACCCGCGCGCCGAGCAATTGCAACGCCGCCTCCACCGCTTTGCCGAGGCTGGCCTGACCGTGGCTGTCGCCGCGACGGGCGAACGAGCGCAGGCTTGCGGTGATGCGGCCCATGCGGTCGATCAGGTCGTTGATGGTCTTGAGGTTGGTGCTGGCGACATCGAGCTGACCGCGCTCGAGAAACCGTACGGTATTGCCCGAGAGGGTGCGCATCGCCGCCAGCGGCTGATTCAGTTCGTGGGCGATGCTGGTGGACATCTGGCCGATGGCCGCAAGTTTGCCGGCCTGCACCAGTTCATCCTGGGCACGGCGCAAGGTTTCTTCTGCCTGACGGCGTTCGCGGATCTGGCTCTTGAGGCGCTCGTTGCTGGCGCGCAGGTCCGAGGTGCGTTCGGTAATCCGACGCTCCAGCTGATTGTTGGCCTCCTGCAAGGCTTCGCGGGCGGCGAGCCGGGTGGCGATGACTTTGCGCCGCTCGTTCCAGGCAATCAGCAGGAACGCCACCAAGGCAAAGGCGACCGCGACCAGAATGCCTTGGTTGATCGCTTCGCGACGCAAATCCTGCAAAGGCGTGAGCAAGGTGAAATTCCAGGGCGTGTCACTCAACGGGCGGGTCTGCGCCAGATAGCTGATGTCATCCTCGCCAGACGGCACTTCGCTGTTGGCGGGGAAGGTGAGTTTTTCCACGCCTTCGGACAGGGTTTCGCGAGCCAAAGGTTGCAGTTCGTTGAGCGGGTACCAGTAGTACTGCAGGCTTCGGGCAAGTTTTTCCTTGGTGTCTTCACTTAAGGGAATGACGGCTTTCAGACGTCGGGCCGGATCACTGGAAAGAATGATGATGCCGTTTTCATCGCTGACGAAGGCTTCCAGACGCGCGCGCTGCCAACGTTCTTCCATGGCCTCCAGCCGCACTTTGACCACGGCGACGCCGATGATCTTGCCATGCTCTTCGAGACCGTGAGCGAGGTAATAACCGGGCTCGCCATTGGTGCTGCCGATGCCGTAGAAGCGGCCAGGTTCGCCGCGTACGGCTTTCTGGAAATAGGCGCGGAAGGACAGGTCTTCACCCAGATAGCTGTCGACATCGCGCCAGTTGCTGGTGGCCATCACGCGGCCGGTGGTGTCCATGACGTAGATGGCCCGACTGCGGCTGCGCCGGTTCAGACCTTCAAGGTAAGCATTGACCGTTTGCCGGTGTTCCGGGGTCGGGTCGGCCAGCAGTTGCGGGACACTGGTTTCCAGTTCCAGCAGGCTGGGCAGGTACGTGTATTTGCTGATCTCGCTTTCGACTGCGCGGGCGTGCAGTTCCAGCTGACGCTGGCCGTTCTCGCCAAGGCTGCGGATGCCGAAATGTTCGCTGGTCCAGAAGCCGGCAAAACCCAATCCGATCATCAGGGCGATGATCAGCGGCGGCAGGAACAAATGACGGATCAGGCGAGGTTTCACGGCAAGTGATGGCGGCGCGGCGCGATAGAGAGTGGGGTCGCATTTCATCACAGATGCCTTGGGTCAACCAGCATGGCTAACAGCATGCTGGTTTGTTCGAGCGCGGAACCTGTGGCGAGGGGATTTATCCCCGATCGGCTGCGAAGCAGTCGTCAAACCGGCAGATGCGGTTTGATTTTGAAATGCTGGGGGCGCTTCGCGGCCCATCGGGGATAAATCCCCTCGCCACAAAGCTCCCTCGCCACAGAGTTCGGTGTGTTGCTTTTAGTGCTGCAGGATTTTCTCGAGGAAATGCTGCGCGCGTTCGGAGCGGGCGCTGATGTCGCCGAAGAATTCCTCTTTCGGGCAGTCTTCGATGATCTTGCCGGCGTCCATGAAAATCACCCGGTCGGCGACTTTACGGGCGAAGCCCATTTCGTGGGTCACGCACATCATGGTCATGCCTTCCTGGGCCAGTTGCACCATCACGTCGAGTACTTCGTTGACCATTTCCGGGTCGAGCGCCGAGGTCGGTTCGTCGAACAGCATGACGATCGGGTCCATCGCCAGCGCACGGGCAATCGCCACGCGCTGTTGCTGACCGCCGGACAGTTGCCCCGGATGCTTGTGGGCGTGGGCCGACAGACCGACGCGCTCAAGCAGTTGCAGACCTTTCTTGGTCGCCTCTTCCTTGCTGCGGCCCAACACCTTGATCTGCGCGATGGTCAGGTTTTCGGTGATGGTCAGGTGCGGGAACAGTTCGAAATGCTGGAACACCATGCCCACGCGTGAGCGCAGTTTCGGCAGGTTGGTCTTCGGGTCGGCAATCGAGGTGCCGTCGACGACGATGTCGCCTTTCTGGAACGGCTCCAGGGCGTTGACGCATTTGATCAGGGTCGATTTGCCGGAACCCGACGGGCCGCAGACCACGATCACTTCGCCTTTTTTGACCTCGGTGCTGCAATCAGTCAGCACCTGGAAGTCGCCATACCACTTGTTGATGTTTTTGATAGAGATCATACGGCGAACCTTTTTTGCAGACGCTTGACCAGCAGCGAGGCGGAAAAGCTGATGATGAAGTAGACGACACCGGCGAAGATCAGGAACTCGTTGGAACGACCGATGATGTCGCCGCTGGAGCGGGCGGAGTTGAGGAAGTCCACCAGACCCACGGTGTACACCAGCGAGGTGTCCTGGAACAGGATGATCGACTGTTGCAGCAGCAACGGGGTCATCTTGCGGAACGCCTGGGGCAGGATGATCAGACGCATGGTCTGGCCATAGGTCATGCCCATCGCCTGGGCGGCGGCCATCTGGCCTTTGGGGATCGACTGCACGCCGGCCCGGACGATTTCGCAGAAGTACGCGGCTTCGAACATCATGAAGGCCACGACGCAGGAGGTGAACGCGCCGATCGGGGTGTCTTCGCCGGTGATCCAGCGCAGCACGAACGGCACCGCCAGGTAGAACCAGGTGATCACCAGCAGCAGCGGGATCGAACGGAAGTAGTTCACATAAGCGCCGGCCACCCGCGACAGCAGTTTGCTGGACGACAGGCGCATCAGGGCGAGGATGGTCCCCAGCACGATGCCGCCGACCACGCCCATGACCATCAACTGCAAGGTCATGACCATGCCGTTCCACAGGCCCGGGATCGCGGGGATGATGCCGCTGAAATCGAAGTCCATTATTTACCCCCCACGGAGATCAGGCCAGGCACCGCGACTTTCTTCTCGACCATGCGCATCAGCAACATCAGGCTCATGTTCAGGGTGAAGTAGATCAGCGTGGCCAGGGTGAAGGCTTCAAACAGGTTGGCCGAGAATTCGGCGGTCTGTTTGGTTTGCGCCAGCAATTCCATCAGGCCGATCAAGGACGCCACGGAGGAGTTCTTGAACACGTTGAGGAATTCCGAGGTGAGCGGCGGAATGATGATCCGGTAGGCCTGGGGCAGCAGCACGTTCCAGTAGATCTGCGGCAGCTTGAAACCCATGGCGCGGGCGGCGGATTCCTGGCCGCGTGGCAGCGCCTGGATGCCGGTACGCACTTGCTCGCAGACACGGGCTGCAGTGAACAGGCCCAGGCACACGACAACACTCAGGTAGGCCGAGGTGGTCGGGTTCAAGTCTTGTTTGTACCAGTCCTGCAGGTTCTGCGGCAGCAGGTCAGGTACCAGGAAGTACCAGATGAACAGCTGAACCAGCAGCGGCACGTTGCGAAACAGTTCGACGTAGCAGGTCGCGATGCCCGATACGATGCGGTTCGGCACCGTGCGCATGACCCCCAGAATGGAGCCCAGCAGCAAGGCGATGATCCATGCCACGATGGCGATGGCAATGGTCCAGCCCAAACCGGTGACGTACCAGTCGAGATACGTCTCGCTGCCAACGCCGGTGGACTTGAAGAACACGCCCCAGTCCCAGTTGTAATTCATTAGGGTCTCCCCTCGAGATCGATCGATGTACAAGCACCCGCTTGGGGAAGGTCCTTTCCCGTCCGACGGTGAACGTCGGACACACGCGATCGGCTCGGAAACCGCCAGGTCGAGTGTTCCACAGTAAAGCCAGCAGGTAGTAACAGACGCCTGAGGGAGGGTGGCTCCCTCAGGCGATAAGGTTAGTCAGTAATCAGATTTTTACGTCAGGCGCCGGCTTGTCGCTCGGGTTGGCGATCAGATCTTTTACCTTGTCGCTCATCGGGAAGTTCAGGTTCAGGCCTTTTGGAGGAATCGGGCTCTCGAACCACTTGCTGTAGATCTTGTTGATCTCGCCCGACTTGTACAGGCCAACGATGGCGGCATCGACAGCCTTCTTGAAGGCCGGGTCGTCTTTGCGAACCATGCACGCGTAGGCTTCGAAGGACTGTGGCGTACCGGTGATGATCCAGTCGGCCGGCTTCTTGGCCTTGGCTTCTTCGCCGGCCAGCAGGGCGTCGTCCATCATGAAGGCTACGGCGCGGCCGCTTTCCAGCATGTTGAAGGACTCGCCGTGGTCTTTGGCGGAGATGATGTTCATGCCCATCTGCTTGTCGGCGTTCATCGCTTTGATGATGCGCTCGGACGTGGTGCCGGCGGTGGTCACGACGTTTTTGCCTTTCAGGTCGGCAAAGTCAGCGTAGGACGGCTTGCCATCCTTGTCTTTCTTGACCAGCAGACGGGTGCCGATTTCGAAGATGTTGACGGTGAAGTCGACTTGCTGGGCGCGTTCGGCGTTGTTGGTGGTGGAGCCGCACTCGATATCCGCGGTGCCGTTCTGGATCAGCGGGATACGGGTTTGCGAGGTCACCAGGTTGTACTTGACCTGCAGGTCTGGCTTGTTCAGGTCTTTTTTCAGGGCTTCAACGATGGCCACTTGAATGTCGTGGGAGTAGCCCACGGGTTTGCCGGAAGCGTCCGCGATGTAGGAAAACGGAATGGAGCTGTCACGGTGAGCGAGCGTGATGGTGCCCGAATCGTTGATTTTCTTCAGGGTGCCGGTGAGTTCGGCGGCGAAAACTGGTGTGCTGATCAGAGCGGCAGCAATGGCTGCGCCCAGGATATGGGGAACGATGCGCATCAAATTTTCCTCGAATTGTTTTTTTTATGGAGCCAGTTCGTCGGCCCTTTTGTGCTTCGAATGCCTGACGGCTCCTGAAGTGTTGGCACTGCAGGCATTCGTCGAGAGAGTGTAGAGCATGAGTCGTGCCAGACCAGTCGTAGATGGTTAACTGGTTGTTTTATAACGTTATTAAACTTTTGTGGCGGTGTTTTTCAGCGTATCTGATCCGGTTTACCGAATCGACCGTAAAGTCGTGTTCGGAAAACCGAACGCTTTGCCTCAGCGCCAGACCGGGAGCCAGCCAAACACGAACAACAGGTGCGAGACCGCGCAGAGGGCCCCGAACAACAGCACCAGGCCAATCATCGGTGTACCGCCCCACACCCGATAGCGCGGGCTGCCGAAGCGTTTGCGCGAAGCCCGCGCCAACAGGGCAGGGGTGATCACCGCCCATAACGTCGCCGCCAGCCCGGCGAAACCGATGGCATGGATAAAACCTTCCGGCCAGAGCACTCCGCAGAGCATCGGTGGCGCAAAGGTCACGGTGGCGGTCTTGAAGCGCCCGGCGGGGCTGTCGTCGAAGCCGAGCACATCGGCCAGGTAATCGAACAACCCCAGGGTCACCCCGAGAAACGAACAGGCCACGGCGAAGTTGGAGAAAAACGTCAGCAACAGGTCGATGTTGGCGCTGTTGAGCCGCGAACCCAAGGCGCCAATCAATACATCAATGTTGCCGCCGCGCTGGGCGATGTCCTTGAACGCGTCCCGGGGAATATTGCCCATGCTGCACAACATCCACACCAGATACAGACCCAGTGCGAGCAAGGTGCCGCTGACCAGACAGGCGCGGATCCGCTGTGGGTCCTTGCCGTAATGTTTCATCAGGCTGGGCACGTTGCCGTGAAAGCCGAACGAGGTCAGGCAGAAGGGCAGGGTCACCAGCAAGTAGGGCCAATAGTGGTTGTCGCCGTGGTCGAGGTTGAGCAGCGTGGCGCTTTGCACATGCCCGAGCAAACCACCGAACGTCAGGAAGAACGCGAGGATTTTGGCGCCGAACACCAGCGTGGTCATCCGGCTCACCGCCGTGGTACTGAGCCAGACGATAAACGCCACCAGCAGGGTGAACCCCAGGCCGCCGGCCCGTGACGACAGCGTCCAGCCCAGCGATTGCGCGGTGTGATGAATCACCGAACCGCTGGCGGAAATATAGGCGTAGGTCAGGGTGTAGAGCACAAACACGATGCTCAAGCCGTTCAAACGGCTCCAGCCACGCCCGAGCAGATCGCGAGTGATGGTGGAAAAGCTCGCGCCTTCGCGGTAGTTGAGATTGGCCTCGAGGATCATCAGGCCCGAGTGCAAGGTGCAGAACCAGGCCAGCAACAGCACGGCGACCGAGCCGTAGAACCACAGCCCGGACATGACCACCGGCAAGGAGAACATGCCCGCACCGACGATGGTGCCGCCAATGATCATGGCGCCGCCGATGATCGACGGCGAGCGTTCGACAGCAGGAACGGAAGAGATTGAGGTGACGCGCATGGCAAGGCCCGCAATTTGAATTGTTATATGGCAGTGGTTGACACGGTTGCTGTGGGAGCGGGCTTGCCCGCGATGGCGCTCGGTCTGTCAACAGTGATGTTGAAGCCGCTGGCCTCTTCGCGGGCAAGCCCGCTCCCACAGGGTTCTGTGCAGGATGGTTATTCAGCGGATGTCGAGCAGGTGCGTCAGATGCCGCACATTCGCCAACAAAAAGCTGTCCTGCCCCGGCAATGCATCGAACGACAACCCCACCGGCAACCCCCCCGCAGCCGCGACCGGAATGCTGATGCTAGGTGCTGCCAGGTTGCTCGCCGGATCGGTATTGCGCACGAAGGCTTCGAAGTTGTTTTCGTCCGAGCAATCGCTGAGCAGCGGCGCGCTGCACGTGACGGTCGGGTAAGCGATCAGATCCAGTCGGTGGTTGCCCAGCAGCGCACGGTATTCCTGCTCCAGACGCAGTTTGCTCATCAACGCCTGCACGTAATCGGTGTAGGAAATCGCCGGACTTTCCAGTTGGGCATTGAGGATTTTCTTGATCGCCGGATCGCGGATCTGCGCAAGAATATTGAGGAACTGCGCACCACGTCCTTGTCCCATCAGGAACCGCGGGAAGTCGATGAAAAACTCGTAGATCGGCAACGGAAACTGGATGCTTTCGTTGATCTCGCCGATCACGGCGTCGTCGACCGGCACGATGATCACGCCGCGATCGGCCAGGGTGTCGATCGCCGCACGGCAATCGCGCTGCACATTGTCAGCGAGGTCGGCCCAGAGAAAGCGCTCGGGGATGCCAATGCGCAAGGGGCGGTCTGTGGCCTGTTGTGCGCTGCCGGTCAGGTGCCCGTGAACGAACTGGCAGTCTTCCACGGTGCGGGTCAGCAGGCCCGGAGTGTCCTTGGTCTGCGACACCGGAACGATGCCATCGGCGGGGTAGAGGCCCGTGGTCGGACGCATGCCGACGATGCCGCAGAACGCCGCCGGAATGCGCACCGAACCGCCGGTGTCCGTGCCGACTGCGCACGGTACCAGGCCGGCGGCGACGGCGGCGGCACAACCGCCGCTGCTGCCGCCGGCACTGTGCCGTTGATTGGTCGGGTTGAGCACGGCGCCATAGGTGTGATTGGCCGACGTCACGCCGAACGACAGTTCGTGCATGTTGTTCTTGCCCACCACCCGCGCACCGAGGTGTTTGAAGCGCTGGACAATACCGGCGTCCACCTGTGGTACATAGTCGGCCAGGCCGGGTGTGCCGGCGGTGGTCGGCATGCCGCTGACGTTGATGTTGTCTTTGAACGACACGGGCAAACCGTACAGCGCGCTGTCGCGTGCGATACCGTCGGTCTTGAGCGCTGCCGGGTCGAACGTGATGAAACTGTTGAGGTGTTGCACCTGGGCATGACGCTCGCGCAGGGCCTGCTGCCAGGTGTCCGGGCAGTGCTGGCCGCTGCGAAATCCGTTGACGAGCTGTTCAATGGAAAGCTGGCTGTACATGGAAAATTCTCGGGTTGAAAGGGCCGGGATCAGCAGTAGCGGTACTGCGAGTGCAAGTCGTCGAGCGGGTTACCGGCAATCAGGTCGCCGCCCAGACTGCTGATCACCGCACAGGCGCCGTTGAGTGCGGTTTGAATCGCGCCTTCGGCCCAGCCACCGGTGAACGAGGCGCCGCAACCGGCCAGGTACAGGCCGGTGTCCTGGTTCGGATCGAGCGCAGTGCGGAACTGATAGAACAGGCGTTCGGAGTAAATGTCGTCGCCAGGGAAATTCAGTTTGAAGGCGCCCAGCGCGTGTTTGTCGGTCAGCCAGTCGTATTCCAGAACGTAGCGCTGGTAGTCGCCGTCCAGCGGCAGCAGGTGGCTGGCAAACTCCGGCGCGCTCATCGCCAGTTCGTCGACCAGACGCAGGCAGCGCTGCACCTTGTCGGTCATCGACACCATCTTGTGCGAGTCGTCTTCCCAGGTGTAACTGATCAGCACCACGCCCCACGAGTCCGGGTCGTGCGGCGCGTAGTCGAGGCAATAGACGCCCTTGACCAGGGTGTCGGTCTGGATGTTTTGCGCCAGGCCGTGTTTGAGCCAGAACTTGTCCTTGGTCAGGATGAACAGTTTGGACGAGCCCACCATGTGGGTTTCGTTGATCGCCCGCGCCACGTCGCGATTGACGAAGGCCTGGTTCTGCGTGAGCTTGAGGTTCACTTGCAGGGCACGGGTCGTGGTGGTGGTGATCACCCGGTCGCAGGCGTAGGTTTCGCCGTTGCTGCCGGCCAGCAGGATTTCGCCGTTGGCGCCCTTGTTGATCGACTCGATGCGCGTGCGGCAGATCATGTCGCGCAGCTCAATGCCATTGAACGCGGTGTCGGCAATCCGCTCGGCCAGCGAGGAAATGCCGTTGGGCACCAGCCGCTGATTGACCTCCAGGGCATTGACCACCAGCCGCAGGATCTCGGTGAACGAGGCGCGGTACACCGACTGGAAACCGCCGGAGCCAATCCCCAGCGAACCGAACAGGTGGAAGTCCTCGGGCTTGCGCCATGCCTTGCCACCCGGAGGGTTGTTGCCGGTGAAGATGCGCACCATCGCCGAGTAAAACGAGCTGTCGCCGAAGCAGTCCAGGTAGCGTTGCCACTCGGGCTGCACTTCGCAGTAGTTGTGCCGTTTGAGCAGTTCGGTCAGCAGCAGTGGCGGTGCCAGGCACGTGCCGTCATCGAGGGTCACGCCTTCGCGAAGAAACGCCACCCAGCCCTGGTGCACGGTGCTGAACAGCGCCGGCGGTGGCTGCAGCGCCGCCCAGTGATGGGCCTCGCCACGGTAGTGGATTTCGGTGTCGACGACGCCCGGGTCGGGAAACGCTTCGGTGGTCTGGATGCCGAAACGATTGAGGTAATGAAACAACCCGACTTCACTGGGCGGAAAGCGCATTGCGCCCATTTCGGCGATGAATTGTGGCTGTTCTTCGTCAAAGCACTGGGTCAGCAAGCGCCCGCCGACGTGTTCCGGCTCGGCTTCGAACAGGGTGACGCGGCGCGCACCGGCGCGCAGCAATTCGTAGGCCGCGACCAGCCCGCTGAGGCCGGCACCGACGATGCCGATGTGCTTTTCGGCGGATTCGGCCGGCAGGTAACCGATCGCTTCATCGGCATTGCGCAGGAACTGGCCATAGTCATAGAGCAGATCGACGTAGGGAAAAGACAGGCACGCGGACGCCTGGTTGGAGCCGTTGGGAATAGGGTTCACAGGGGAAATTCTCGGTCGATCAGATAATGAGTTGCAGGCTTTCAAGGGCGCGTGCGGGGTTGAGCAAGAGAATCTTCTTGCCATGGATTTTCCACGTGCCGTCGATATTGATCAGTCGGTGCTCGACGGTGACCGGGTAGTGCCATTCACTGTCGCTGCGGGCCTCGCAATAGAGCATGTTGGAACTGGCGAAGGCGCTGAACGAGGCCTCATCAACCGTGATCCGCGGACGCTGCGCGATGTGCAGGCAGCGGCTCTTGGGCTGCTGGGAAAAGTTGCGCGCATTGGCCAGCCGGTTGATGCGCAGCGTAGTCAGGAAGCGGTCCTCATACACCAGCGAGGACTCGTGCAACGGGCTGCGCTGTTCGCGGGTCATTGGAATCCAGTAGGTGTAATCGTCGCTGAGCAGTTGTTGCCAGGCGTCGAAATCCTGTTGGTCGAGCAAGTGCAGTTCGGTGTCGATCAGTTGCTCGATGGCGTGCTGATTAGATTGATCGTGTTGCATGGTCATCCCGCATCAAGTGTTGCCAGCTGTTATAGAAATTGCGCATCGCCATTTCGCTGGTGCCGGACACCACCTGGGTTTGCGCATAGGCTTCGTGCGGGGTGAACAGCCGGGCGACGTTGACCCATTCGTTGGCGTCGCTGCCCAGCCCTTCCATTGCCCGCTCGTACATTTCCACGTCATCGTGGGCGACCATCGAACACGGTGAGTTGATCAGGTTGTTGTACTGCACGGTTCTTTCCAGCAACTGCACCGGGGCGCCTTGCAGCTCGAAGATCCACGACTCGACGATGGTTTCCCGGGCACTGACCGGTTTGATCACGCGCAGCGTCTGGATCGGTCCCTTGACCATCAGGTTGGGGAAATACACGGTGTTGTGGCGGGTGTCGTCGAGGATCGCCCGGGCCTGGTCTTCGCCGTAGCTTTCCACCATCAGTTCCCAGTACCCAGGGATATCGGTGTAGGCCTTGTGGATCGAGTTGCTGACCCCGGTGTGCCCGTGGCCGTTGGGCCAGACCCGAATGCCCATGCCGGCGAAAAACTCGTAGGACGCCATGAACGGCGAGAACAGTTCGACCGCCATCGGCGGCTTGCCTTGGTCGCCGGTGTCTTTCCACAAGCGAATCGCTTCGCCGGCCGAGGACTCGTGGGCGATCATCGGGTGGCAGGTGTCGGTCTGGTTGTCGACGACCATCTTCCAGTTGCAGCGATGGCGGTGCAGCAACGGCTGGCCGATGACCTTCAACTGGCCCTGGGGCGAGCGCATGACCATGTTGTCCAGGGTCGACAGTGACTCACCGAAGAACTCGTCGAAACCGACGCCTTCTTCCGTCAGGCGCACGAACACGAAGCCGCGATAGTTGCGCACCGCCGTCACCGCACGCATGCCTTTGTGCGCCGAACAACTGCTCAGGTCGCAGTCGTCGTATTCCTTTTTCACCGGAATGCTCAGCAATTCGCCGTCGGTCTTGAACGTCCAGGCGTGGTACGGGCAACGCATGAAGCGCCCGACATTGCCGCGTGCTTCGGCCAGCACCTTCACGCCTTTGTGCGGGCAGCGGTTGTGCAGGACTTTGATCTCGCCACTCTTCTGTCGAATCATCGCCAGCGGCTGTTGGGCCAGGGTGGTGGTGAAGTAGTCACCGGTCTCGGGGATCAGGCTGTCGTGGCCCAGGTAACACCAGCTCGCGGCGAAAACCCGCTGCTGTTCCTGTTCGAATAGAGACTGATCAAGGAACAGAGATTTATGCACTTCTCTGCCATTGAAATAGTTGTCCAACGGGGTGTCCTCTTCAGATCGCCAGCTTCAGGCGGGGGCTTTTCGCGCGAGATACGCAGGGATAGATCCGCGCACTGCAGGCCGCTTCCTGTTCGCTCATGATGAAGTCGCGGTGATCGACTTCGCCTTCCAGTACATCCAGTGCGCAGACGCCGCATTCGCCGCGACGGCAGTCGTAAAGCGGATCGAGCCCGGCAGCTTCCAGGGCTTCGAGCAACGACTGCTGCGGGCCGACCTCGACGCTGACGCCGGAGTCCGCCGCGTCGATGACGCAACCTTGCGCGGCGCTGTCGCGGGCGACGTTGAACACCTCCAGATGGATCTGGTCGCGGGCCAGACCCGCACGTTCGGCATGGCTGAGCACCTCGCCGAGCATTGCCGCCGGGCCGCAGACATACAGACGGTCGTCGGCGCGCAGGTCGGCGAGCACGTCAGCGATTGCCGGACGATGGCCCGACAGGTGCAGTTGCATGCGTTCCTGAAGGTGTTCTTGCAGGTGGCTGGCGTAGACCGCGTCGTCAACGCTCTTGGCGAAGTAATGCAGGTGCGCTGGACGCTGCAGCGCAGCCAGGTGACGCAGGATGCCGGTCAACGGCGTGATGCCGATGCCGCCGGCAATCGCGATGTCGCGACCGCTGGTGACGCTCAGCGGGTAGTTGAAGGTGTTTAACGGGCCTTCCAGTTCCACGCTGTCATCGACGGCCAGGGCGCGGATGTACTGGCTGCTGACGGAGTCCGGCGAGAGGCGGATGGCGAAGGTGAACCGGCCGTCCCCGGCCTCGTCCAGATGCACGGTCGAATAATGCCGAGGATCATTCAGCCCCGGGATCAGCCATTTGAAATGCGCACCGGCGTGGCTCATCGCGATCAGCGAAGCCGGGCCGCTGACGGTGACTTCCTTGATTGACGCCGAGAGCATCCGGCAATGTGTGACGGTGAACTTCATGCAGGCGTTTCCTGGCTCAGCGGTGTTTCGTGCAGGTACAGCCACTGAACGTCGTGGTGCTGGACCCGCAGGATCGCGACCGAAATGCGCGAGGTTTCGCGCTGGTTCAGGCGATGGGTTTCCTTGTAGCGCAGCGCCACGGTCGCGCCTTCGTGCCAGACCGTGTGCAGATCGCTGATCAGGATTTCCAGGCCTTTGCGGGCACCGACCGCGCCGGTGAACAGTTGCTCGACCTGCGCGCGGCCGACGATGGCGGCCGCGGTGGTGACCATGCTGAAGTGCTCGGCGAACACCGCCATCAGCGGCGCGACGGTGGCGGCTCCGGTGCCGTCGGCATCGGTGAAGACGCGGTGAATCAGGTCATGCACGTGGTGAATACTGTGTTGCGCTCGTTCAACCAGGTTGTTGTTCATGGCATTCCTTTGGAGGGTTCAATTGACTCATCTGAAACAGCGGGAACAGCCCGACCAGCGCCGCAATCGCGAACGTCGCGTGGTAGGCCGCCGTGGTATCGAACTGCTTGAGCAGCACATTGAAGATCATCAGAAACAGCGCGGCACCGAGGCTGAAGGACATCTGTCGGTTGATGTTCCAGATCACGCTGGCCTTGTGCGTGTCGCCGCCGGCAAAGTCCATCAGCGAGGTGGTCTGCGCGGTGTTGGCGCCGATGCCGCCGCCGATGCCCATCAGGCTGTAGGCGATCACGATGACCCACAGGTCCGTCGGCGCATTGACCAGCAGCAGCGTGGCGATGCCGGCGCTGTGTAACAGCATGCCGAGGGTGAACAGGCGTTTGGCGCCGACCCGGTTGTAGACCCGACCGCAAATCGTCATCGCGATGAAGGCGCCGATGGCATAGAGGATCATGAACATCCCCGTCAGCCGGGCGCTGAAGTGCAGGGTGTTCTGCAGAAAGAAAATGCTCATCAGGTTGACCCCGGTGAACACGCCGGGAATCGCGTAATAGATGAAGATCGAGGTGCTGAGCTTTTTGCTTTTCAGCAGGTTCAGTTCGATGATCGCGTTGTTGCAGCGCCGGTAGTGCAGCAGGTACAGGGCGATGAACAGCAGGCCCGCCGCCACGCAGATCAGTGCGGCCAGCGCCGGGTAATCGCCGCCGTACAGCGACATGCCCATCAATAGACTGGCCAGCGCGGCGCTGACCAGCAACAACCCTCGGATGTCCGGACGCGGCAGGCTGGCGGGCTTGGCTTCCTTGATCCAGAACCACGACAGCCCGGCGGCGATCAGCGAGAACGGGATGTTGCTGTAGAACACCCAGCGCCACGAACTGCTGTCGACGATGATGCCGCCGACAGTCGGCGAAATGGCCGGTGCAATCAGCGCGACCGCCATCACCAGCGTGGAAATCTTCGCCCGTTGCTCACCCTGGAACAGGTTGAAGGTCAGCGCCTGGCCCACCGGAATCAGCAGACCACCACCAATGCCCTGGAGGAAACGCCAGATCACCAGTTCATGGAAACTGTCGGCCATCCCGCACATCCACACTGCACCGCTGAAGACCAGCATCGACAGCGTGAGAATTTCGCGGCTGCCAAAGCGCCCCGCCAGCCAGGTGCTCACCGGAATAATCAGGGTCAGGCCGAGAATATAAGCATTGGCGACCCACGCCACCGACGAAGTACTGACTTGCAAAGTTGCCGATATACTCGGCAATGCCACAGCCGACATAAAGATGTTTATACAGTCAATAAAAAAGCCGATCAGAAAGATCAGCGCGATCTTATAGCGATAGTTCATGTTGTATCCCCTTTGCCGCGCAGCATAGGGGCGATGGACTTGAAGTGTCGATACGACTATGCTTAAAACAATGTTTGACAGGATTTAACAGTGAGCCATAGCGCGATGCACTCTCATCTTAATCGGGTCCAGACGTTTCTTGCGGTGGTGGATTTTGGTTCTTACACCAAAGCCGCGAATTACCTGAGTATCAGCAAAGCCATGGCCAGCCTGCATGTCAAGGCGCTGGAAGAAGTCTTGTCGGCCACGCTATTGATCCGCAATACCCGCAATATATCGCTGACCGAAATAGGGCAGGAGTTTTATGAGGAGTTCAAGGGCATTGTCGCGGATATTGATAATGCCTTTGATAATGTCCTGAAAGGTAATAACCGGGTCTCCGGAAAGTTGCGGATAAGTTCAACCAGCGAGTACGGTGAAAAATATATCCTGCCGTTGATTCCGCTGTTCTCCGAGCGTTATCCGGAAATTCGCCTGTGCTATAACTTCAACTCTTCGTTGAACGATCTGGTCGCGGAAAAGCTCGATCTGGTAATTCGCCTGGGCAACTTGGCGGACTCCGCGTTCAAAAGCCGCAAGCTCGCGGATTATGAAATCGTGCTGGTGGCCACCGAGGCATTTCTCGCCCGTCATCCGGTAAACGAACCGCAGGATCTGAACAACGTGTCGTGGATTGCCAACAGCAATTTGCAGGCGCCGACCCAATGGACGTTGCGCGATAGCCAGGGGCAGGGGGTCGAGGTCAGCGGCACCAGCCACTTCGAATCGAACTCCTCGACGGCGATTCGTTCGATGACCCTGTCGTCACTCGGCGTTTCAGTGCTGCCGGCCTGGGTGGTCGCCGACGACATTGCCAGCGGGCGTTTGCGGCGCTTGCTGCCTTCGTATTCGCTGCCGTCGCAATCGATCAACGTGGTGTTCCCCAACAGCCCGCATCTGCCGCACAAGTCGCGGGCGTTCATTGATTTTCTGCTGTTGCATCTGGCCCAGTGACTCAGTCATGCATGGTGGCGAGGGGATAAATCCCCACGCCACGGCTCTGCAGATGTGAAAAAGCCCCTGAATCTCACGATTCAGGGGCTTGTCATGCAAGCGATGTCTTGGGAATCAGGCCGCTTCGATCTTGCGATTCAGCTCGACCTTGCCCAGATACGCCGCCAGTTTTTCCTGTTCGGCCGGGGTGGTGAACAGCCCCAGCTTGCTGCGACGCCACAGGATGTCATGGGCCGTGGTCGCCCACTCTTCGCTGCACAGATAATCGACTTCACGGGTGTAGAGCCCGCCGCCCAGGTGTTCGCCCATGTCGGCGAGGCTGTCCACGCCTTCAAGCATGCGCCAGGTGCGGCTGCCGTAGGTGGTGGACCAGCGGCGGGCGATCTCGGTCGGAACGAAGTCGAACTTGTCGCGAATCTGCGCGCACAAGGCCTGCGGGGTGCTCATGTCTTCGCCGCCGGGCAGGGTCGCCGTGGCGGTCCAGCTCGGGCGCATCTGGGTGAAGAACGGCAGCAGTTGCGCCATCGCCGATTCAGCCAGTTTGCGGTAAGTGGTCAGCTTGCCGCCGAACACCGACAGCAGTGGCGCCTCTTCGCCGCCACCGGACAACGCCAGGGTGTAATCGCGGGTCACGGCCGACGGGTTGTCGGATTCGTCGTTGCACAGCGGACGGACGCCCGAGTAGCTGTGCTGGATGTCGTCGCGGCTGAGCTGCTTTTTGAAGTGGGCGTTGACCACTTTCAGCAGGTAGTCGGTTTCACCGTCGGTGATCGCCACTTTCGCCGGGTCGCCGGTGTATTCACGGTCGGTGGTGCCGATCAGGGTGAAGTGGTTCAGGTACGGAATGGTGAAGACGATGCGCTGATCTTCGTTTTGCAGAATGTGCGCGTGCTCACCTTCGTACAGCTTCGGCACGATGATGTGGCTGCCCTGAATCAGACGGATGCCGTACGGCGATTCCATTTTCAGGTCGTCACGGATGAACTTGGCAACCCACGGACCGGCCGCGTTCACCAGCGCTTTGGCGGTGATCGAAAACAGGCTGCCGTCGGCACGTTCCAGGTTCAGGTGCCACAGGCCCTTGGCGCGACGGGCGCTGACGCAACGGGTCTGGGTATGAACGTGGGCGCCTTTTTCCCGGGCGGCCATCGCATTGAGTACGACGAGGCGGGCGTCATCGACCCAGCAGTCGGAGTATTCGAAGCCTTTTTTGATTTCGCTTTTCAGCGCACTGTCGGCGCCGAACTTCAGGCTTTTCGAGCCTGGCAGTTTTTCGCGCTTGCCGAGGTTGTCATACAGGAACAGGCCCGCGCGAATCATCCACGCCGGACGCAGGTGCGGACGGTGCGGCAGTACAAAGCGCATCGGCTTGACGATATGCGGCGCCTTGGCCAGCAGCACTTCGCGCTCGGCCAGTGCTTCACGCACCAGACGGAATTCGTAATGTTCGAGGTAACGCAAGCCACCGTGGATCAGCTTGCTGCTGGCCGACGAGGTGTGGCTGGCGAGGTCGTCCTTTTCGCAAAGGAACACCGAGAGACCGCGACCGGCGGCATCCGCTGCGATCCCCACGCCATTGATCCCGCCGCCGATCACGGCAATGTCGTAGATCTCGGAGAGAGGGGGCGTACGCAAGGTAGATGTGGACATCGGCTGGCCTCGGGCTCTTTTGATTTTCTGTTTGGAAATCGAACATTAATGTTCATTTGCGAAAATGGTAGCCGATAAACACGCGCACAGCCAGTCGACTTCGATTGAAAAAACTCATCGAAGGGCGGTTAAAAGAAAATTTTCGAACATTAACAGGCGGAGAAAAACCAGTGTGGCGAGGGGATTTATCCCCGAAGGACTGCGAAGCAGTCCCAGAACCATGCAATGAGGTTCGACTTTGACAGGGGGAGGGGGGCCGCTTCGCAGCCCAACGGGGATAAATCCCCTCACCACAGGGGAATGCTGAGGGGGGTTAAACCACTTCCAGACGAATCTTGTGCTGACTCAACAACTGCGCCAGAGCCGGCACCGGCTGCTGATCGGTAACCAGGCAATCGATCAGGCTGATCGGCCCGAGACGAATCATCGCGTTGCGTCCGAACTTGCTCGAGTCCGCCGCGAGAATCACCTGCCGTGCATTGGCGATGATCGCCTGGGAAACCCGCACTTCCTGATAGTCGAAGTCGAGCAGGCTGCCGTCTTCGTCGATCCCGCTGATGCCGACCAGGGCGAAATCGACCTTGAACTGATTGATGAAATCCACGCTCGCCTGACCCACCACACCGCCGTCACGGCGCACGTTGCCGCCGGTCAGCAGCACATCAAAATCATCCTTGGCACTGAGCATCGACGCCACGTGCAGGTTGTTGGTGATGATTTTCAGATGGTTGTGATTGAGCAGGGCGCGGGCAATCGATTCGGTCGTTGTGCCGATATTGATGAACAGCGAGGCGTGATCGGGAATCTGTGCGGCGATGGCTTCACCGATGCGTTGTTTTTCATCGCGCATCTGATCGGCGCGCATCGCGTAGGCGGTGTTTTCGACGCTGGAATCGTAGGCTGCACCGCCATGGTAGCGACGCAACAGATTGCCTTCCGCGAGCTGATTGATGTCGCGGCGGATGGTTTGCGGGGTAACAACGAACAGCGTGGCCATTTCCTCGATGCTCACATAGCCGCGTTCGCGGACCAGCTCGAGGATTTGCTGCTGACGGGGAGGCAGATTCATGGGGCTTCCTTTGGGCTGCCGTGCAAAATTTGCCCATGATGCCGCAGGAATCTCCTCCCGACCAGTTACATACAGATACGAGTACTCAGGTTGGCTTATTCAGCGTCTTCACGCGCCCAGTCACGGGTACGGCTGACGGCTTTTTTCCAGCCTTTGTAGAGTTTCTCTTTCTCGACTTCGTCCAGGCTTGGCTCGAACTCGCGCTCGATCACCGCTTTGCCACGCAGTTCGTCCAGGCTGCCCCAGAAACCGCACGCCAGACCGGCCAGATACGCGGCGCCGAGTGCCGTGGTTTCGCGCATTTGCGGGCGCTCGACCTGGGTGCCGAGGATGTCGGCCTGGAACTGCATGAGGAAGTTGTTCGCCACCGCGCCGCCGTCCACACGCAGGGCCTTGAGGCGTTCGCCGGAGTCCTGTTGCATGGCGTCGAGCACGTCGCGGGTCTGGTAGGCGATCGACTCCAGCGCGGCGCGGATGATGTGATCCACACGTACGCCACGGGTCAGGCCGAACAGCGCGCCACGGGCATACGGGTCCCAGTACGGCGCGCCCAGACCGGTAAAGGCCGGCACCAGGTACACGCCGTTGCTGTCCTTGACCTTGTTGGCGAAGTATTCGGTGTCGTGGGCGTCGTTGATGATCTTCAGTTCATCACGCAGCCACTGCACGGTCGAACCGCCGTTGAACACCGCGCCTTCCAGTGCGTAAGCAACTTCGCCACGCGGGCCGCAAGCGATGGTGGTGAGCATGCCGTGCCGGGATTTCACCGCTTTGTCGCCGGTGTTCATCAGCAGGAAGCAGCCGGTGCCGTAGGTGTTTTTCGCCTGGCCAGGTTCGACGCACATCTGGCCGAACAGTGCCGCTTGCTGGTCACCGGCGATACCGCCGATGGCGATGCCGCTCTTGGTGCGACCGTAGATTTCCGAAGACGCCTTCACTTCCGGAAGCATCTCGCGCGGGATGTCGAGGATTTCCAGCATCTTCGAATCCCACTCCAGCGAGTGAATGTTGAAGAGCATGGTGCGCGAGGCGTTGGTGTAGTCGGTGACGTGTACCTTGCCGCCAGTGAATTTCCAGATCAGCCAGCTATCGACGGTGCCGAACAGCAGTTCGCCGTTGCGCGCACGCTCGCGGCTGCCTTCGACGTTGTCGAGGATCCACTTCAGTTTGGTGCCGGAGAAGTACGGGTCGGTAACCAGACCGGTGTTGTCACGGATGTAGTCTTCGTGACCGTCGCGCTTGAGCTGCTGGCAGATCTCGGTGCTGCGGCGGCACTGCCAGACGATGGCGTTGTACACCGGGCGGCCGGTGGTCTTGTCCCAGACCACGGTGGTTTCGCGCTGGTTGGTGATGCCGATGGCAGCCACCTGATCGTGATGCAGACCGGCCTGGGCCAGCGCTTCAACCATCACCGCACTCTGGGTGGCGAAGATTTCCATCGGGTCGTGTTCGACCCAGCCGGCTTGCGGGTAATGCTGGGCGAATTCGCGCTGCGCGGTGCAGACCACGTTCGCGTCGCGGTCGAAAATGATCGCGCGGGAGCTGGTCGTACCCTGATCGAGGGCAATGATGTAGTTCTTATTCTGAATGTCGGTCATGTCGATTGCCTTGGACGAAATAAGGGAGAGTGGGCCGTGGCGCGGGCTCTAAATGGGCAGGAACCCGCGCCGACTGTTTCAAGAAGTTCTTGGTTTGCCGTCAATGGCCGGTTCTGCATCCTTTGTAGCAGGTGTGGCGCCGGTCAGGTGACGGGCAATGAGCCCGCGGTACCCGGCAGCGCCGAGGCAGGCACCGACAATCGGTGCAAAAATCGGAATCAGGAAGTACGGAATATCGCGGCCGCCCGTGAAGGAAATTTCACCCCAGCCAGCGAAGAAAGTCATCAGTTTAGGACCGAAGTCACGGGCCGGGTTCATCGCGAAGCCGGTCAGCGGGCCCATCGAGCTGCCGATCACCGCGATCAGCAAACCGATCAGCAGCGGCGCCAGCGGGCCTTTCGGCAGGCCGTTGTTGTCATCAGTCAGGGACATGATCACGCCCATCAGGATCGCGGTGATGATCACCTCGACCAGAAATGCCTGGGCGGTGGACAGCACAGGATTAGGGAAAGTCGAGAATACCGAGGCCAGCTCCAGGCTCGCCGCCGAGCCGCGAATCATGTGGTGGGTTTGTTCGTAATCGAAAAACAGGTTGCTGTACAGCGTGTAGACCAACAGCGCGCCGCAGAAGGCGCCGGCAATTTGCGCGAGGATATAGAACGGCAGTTTGCGCTTTTCGAAGTCAGCGAAAATGCTCAGGGCGATGCTCACGGCGGGGTTCAGGTGCGCGCCGGAAACGCCGGCGGTCAAGTAGATCGCCATGCTCACGCCGACGCCCCAGATGATGCTGATTTCCCACAGACCGAAGCTGGCACCTGCGACTTTGAGCGCGGCGACACAACCGGTGCCGAAAAAGATCAGCAGTGCAGTCCCCAGAAACTCGGCCATGCATTGGCTTGAAAGCGATGGTTGCTGTAAAGCAGTTGTCATTGAAAACCTCGTTTTTTGTTGTTGTCTGGCGCGTTTGCCGTCAGGGCAGAGCGCGATTTTCCCCGGGGCAGGATCCCCATCCTGTTCCCGGTTTACTGCTGGGTGCTGCGGAGATGATAATTCTTACATTATTCAGATTCGAAAAAATATAGACAAGAAACAAACCTGTCAAAGGTCGAAAGTGAACCGTCGGTCACAATTAAACTATTGGCGGTGTGAATGATTCTTCGCCGGCAGTCCTCAACCCGCCCCCAGAAAAGCTGGAGGCCACGGGAAACGTGGCTTGGAATAGAGCCTTTTGTGAGCCGATCGCCTAGAATCCGGCGCAGGATTTTCTCTGTCTGCCAAGCCTGGAGCTGCCATGACCCCTGCGTTGGACTTGTTGAAAAAAGTTCGTGCCGAACATCGCGTGCACAGTTACGAACATGACCCGAAGGCCGCGTCCTATGGGCTGGAGGCCGCGGAAAAACTGGCGCTGGCGCCGGCGCAGGTGTTCAAGACGCTGCTGGCAGCCAGTGAAAAGGGGGAATTGCTGGTGGCGGTGGTGCCGGTCGTCGGAAGCCTCGACCTCAAGGGCCTGGCCCACGCTGCCGGGGTAAAAAAAGTCGAGATGGCTGACCCTGCTGCCGCACAGCGTTCCACCGGTTATCTGTTGGGCGGTATCAGTCCGCTGGGGCAGAAGAAACGCCTGCGCACCTTTATCGATAACTCGGCTCAAGGCTTTTCGACTATCTATGTCAGCGCTGGCCGGCGTGGGTTGGAAGTCGAACTGGCGCCTGCCGTTCTCGCTGAGCACACCCGGGCCACCTTCGCCGATATCGGCCGCGCCTAGTCTTGACCGCTGTATGAAGAAAATTCGCCGGTTCTGTGACTGGCGCTGATCCGGCCGGGACTGCATGCTCTGCCGACGAACTTCAGGGAGTAGGTTATGCAGCTCGAGTTTCATCAGGTCGACGCATTCAGCGATCGGCCATTCAGTGGCAACCCGGCCATGGTTTATCGGCTCGATACCTGGCTGGCGGACGAGTTGATGCAAAAAATCGCCGCCGAGCACAACCTGGCGGAAACGGCATTCGTGGTGCGCGAAGGCGCTGCGTGGCACATCCGCTGGTTTACCCCGACCACCGAAGTACCCTTGTGCGGGCATGCGACGCTGGCCAGCGCCTATGTGTTGTTCGAGATCTACCAGGAAAACGCCGAACGTCTGGACTTCATCTGCAAGTCCGGACCGTTGAGTGTGACCCGCGAAGGCGATCGCCTGTGGCTGGATTTCCCCTCCATCGTGCCGTCAGAGATTGGCGTGACACTGGATGTCGAACGCGCGCTGGGCGTCGAGGCGGTGGACGTGCTCGGTTCCAACGAGCTGTTCGTGGTGCTGGAGTCGGAGCAAGCGGTGCTCGACTGCACACCGGACATGGTTGCACTGGCAAAACTGCCGTGGCTCGGCGCGATCGTCACCGCGCGGGGCAATCAGCATGATTTCGTCTCGCGCTACTTCGCCCCGGCGATCGGCATCAACGAAGACCCGGTGACCGGTTCGACCCATTGCAGCCTGATTCCCTACTGGTCTGCACGTCTGGGCAAGTCGAGCCTGACGGCGTGCCAGCGCTCGGCGCGGGGCGGGGAACTGTTTTGTCGGCTGGAAGGGGAGCGGGTGAAGATTGGCGGCAATGCGACGCTCGTTGCGAGCGGCACCTTGATGCTGGGCTAACCCAAAACACCTGTAGGAGTGAGCCTGCTCGCGATAGCGGTCGCTATCGCGAGCAGGCTCACTCCTACAGGGCGATGGTGCTGGATCAGAGGGCGGTGCTGTAGCGGCGCACGCCGTTTTCCACGGTTGGCATTTGTGCGGCAGTGCTGCCCGAAGCCTGGAACAACACCAGATGTTCGGCGGATACGCGAATCCCCACCTCAGCACCCACCTGATGGTCGGCATGGCTCGGGAAGATCGACTCCAGCTGCGCGCCGGTCGGCAGTTGCAGGCGATACAGGGTCGACGCGCCGAGGAACGTCTTGCCGACGATGCGCGCTTTCAGCGCACTGTCCGGCGCATAAACGATGTCATCCGGACGCAACAGCACATCCACCGCGCCGCCCACCGGCCAGGTGTAGGCCCGGTTGCCACGCAGTTCGCCGAGCTCGGTGTGCACCGACTCCGGACTGCCGAGCTGGCCGCGAATGAAGTAACCCTGGCCAATGAAACTGGCCACAAACGGCGTCGCCGGTTCGTGATACAGGTTGTAGGGCGTGTCCCACTGTTCCAGCCGACCTTCCTTGAAGACGCCGACGTGATCGCTCACGGCGAAGGCTTCTTCCTGGTCGTGGGTCACCAGAATCGCACTGGTACCACGGGCCTTGAGGATGTCGCGGACTTCGTGGCTGAGCTTGCGCCGCAGCTCGCCGTCGAGGTTGGAGAACGGCTCGTCGAGCAACAGCAGTTGCGGCTCCGGCGCGAGGGCGCGGGCCAGGGCGACGCGCTGTTGCTGACCACCGGACAACTCGTGGGGGAAGCGTTTGCCGAGGTTCTTCAGGTTGACCAGTTCCAGCAACTCTTCGGTGACACGCTCCTTGTTCGGGTGCTTGCGAATGCCGAAGGCGATGTTGTCGGCGACACTCAGGTGCGGGAACAGCGCGTAATCCTGGAACACCATGCCGATCCGGCGTTTCTCCGGAGCCAGGGTGTACCCGGCACTGGAGATGGTTTCGCCACCGAGGGTGATTTCCCCTTCGTGCACCGGTTCGAATCCGGCGATGGCGCGCAGGGTGGTGGTCTTGCCGCAGCCGGACGAGCCGAGCAGGCAGCCGATATCACCGGCGTTGAGGTGCAGATTGAGGTTCTGCACCACACGTTGATCTTGATAGCCGCAAGCGAGGTTGCGCAGGTTCAGCAGTAATTCATGGCTCATGCGTGGTGGTATGCCGGTTCGACGAGGAACTCGAGCAGGGCCTTCTGTGCGTGGAGACGGTTTTCTGCCTGATCCCAGGCGACGGAGCGCGGGTCATCAAGCAGGTCGAGGCTGATTTCTTCGCCACGGTGCGCAGGCAAGCAGTGCATGAACAGCACGTCCTCGGCAGCGAGGTCGAGCAAGGCACGGTTGACCTGGAACGGCGCGAACAGCTTGAGGCGCTTGGCAGTTTCCTCTTCCTGGCCCATCGAAGTCCAGACGTCGGTGCTCACTAGATGCGCGCCGCGCACGGCGTCGGCTGGATCGCGAACGATAGTCACGCGATCGCCGGCCTTGGCCACGAATTCAGGGTTCGGCTCATAACCTTCCGGGCAGGCAACGCGCAACTGGAAGTCGAACTGGATCGCCGCTTCTATATAGCTGTTGCACATGTTGTTGCCGTCGCCGATCCAGGCCACGGTCTTGCCCTGGATCGAGCCACGGTGTTCGAGGAAGGTCTGCATGTCGGCCAGCAACTGGCACGGGTGCAGGTCATCGGACAGGCCGTTGATCACCGGCACGCGCGAGTTGGCGGCGAATTCGGTCAGGGTGCTGTGGGCAAAGGTACGGATCATCACGGCATCGAGCATGCTCGACATGACGATGGCGCAGTCGCCGATCGGCTCGCCGCGGCCCAGTTGGGTGTCACGCGGGGACAGGAAGATCGCCTGGCCGCCGAGCTGGATCATGCCGGCCTCGAACGAGATGCGGGTGCGGGTCGAGGACTTCTCGAAGATCATCCCCAGTACGCGGTTTTTCAGAGGCTCGAACAGTACGCCGCGGTTACGCAGGTCCTTGAGCTCAACGCCTCGACGGATCACGCTGACCAGCTCTTCGGGCGTGCAATCCATCAGGGAGAGAAAGTGCCTTGCGCTCATCATTGACTACCTTTTGCTACTAACCGCAGATGCTCAAAGCCTTGTTTAACGGAACAACGGGCGAGACCTGCGGCGTAAGCCGCACGGGGGCGACGAAATAGGGGAAGGCGCGATATTGACACTAAATGTCGCGTTATGCCAATAGGCTACGGTTTTTGCGGGATTCGGAGAGCGGGCCGCCGTGGGCGGTCGCGCATTTGAAGCCGGGTTCAGTACTGCAGCGAGCCACTTTGTACACTGACCTCGCGGGGCTTGGCAATGCGCCGTGGCGGGGAGAGTGCCGTTCGGGTCGGTTCGGGACCGGGTGGTTGCGGATCCGCTTGGTCGGATGATCGGGCTGAAACATTTGCTAAAGCAAAGTGCTGGGTTATAAATAAGTTTCGAGCGACGCAGGAAGCCTCCGCATGGAATCGAAAGAACAACTGTTAATGGAATTGCTGGGCCACACGGCTCGCTCACTGACCCATCTCACCGCCTCTGTCACTTCAATGTCCTTCGAACTGCTGCGCAGCGAAGACGAAGTGGTCAAGTCTGCGGGGCGCCACATGATTGATCGCATGGCGACCATCAGCGCCGGGCTCGATGAACACTGGCGCCTGATCGGCGAACTCACTGGCGTGCACGTCGCCCACGAGCAGATCGAAACCATTCAGGAAATCCAGCTCGCAGCACCGCCCCAATTGCCGTCGAACTGACGCGGCGGGCTATCGGCGCCCCTGATAAGCGTCAATTCACAAGACGAACGTCGCTGGCGCGGGGGCTGCGCACGGGCCATAGTTTTGTTCCCGCAGGCCTGTTGCCCGCCCAGAACAAGACAGAGACTGGCCATGACCAAGACTCTCCATCACCGTGCCTGCCACCTGTGCGAAGCCATTTGCGGCCTGACCATCGAAACCACCGAAACCGATGGCAGCGTCGCGATCACCTCGATCAAGGGCGATGCCCTCGACACGTTCAGCCGCGGCCATATCTGCCCCAAGGCTGTGGCCCTGCAAGATATTCAGAATGACCCCGACCGTTTGCGCCAGCCGATGCGCCGGGTCGGCAGCGAATGGCTGCCGATCGAGTGGGACGAGGCTTTTGCGCTGGTGGCCGAGCGCCTGGCGGCGATTCAGGCGCGTCACGGGCAAAACGCCGTGGCGGTCTATCAGGGCAACCCGAGCGTGCACAACTATGGGCTGATGACCCACAGCAATTACTTTCTCGGCCTGCTGAAGACGCGCAATCGCTTCTCCGCGACGTCGGTCGATCAGTTGCCCCATCACCTGAGCAGTTACCTGATGTACGGCCACGGCTTGTTGCTGCCGATTCCGGACATCGACCACACCGATTTCATGCTGATCCTGGGCGGCAATCCGCTGGCGTCCAACGGCAGCATCATGACCGTGCCGGATGTCGAGAAGCGCCTGAAAGCGATTCAGGCGCGTGGCGGCAAGGTGGTGGTGGTCGATCCACGGCGCAGCGAGACGGCGGCGATCGCGGATCAGCATTTGTTCGTGCGCCCGGGGGGCGATGCGGCGTTGTTGTTCGGGGTGCTCAACACGCTGTTCAGCGAAGGCCTGACTCGCGACAGCCATTTGCCGGTTGACGGGCTGGACGACGTGCGCGCGGCAGTGGCGACCTTCACGGCTGAGGCCATGAGCCCGTTGTGCGCGGTGCCTGCCGATCAGATCCGGCAACTGGCCCGCGACTTTGCCGCTGCACCGAGTGCGGTGTGCTACGGGCGGATGGGCGTCTCGACCCAGGCCTTTGGCACCTTGTGTCACTGGGTGGTGCAATTGATCAATCTGGTCACCGGCAATCTCGATCGTGTTGGCGGCGCGTTGTGCACCGAACCGGCAGTGGATCTGGTGGCTTCGACTTCGGGTGGGCATTTCAACAAATGGCAAAGTCGTGTGTCCGGGCGCCCGGAATACGGCGGCGAATTGCCGGTGTCGGCGCTGGCCGAAGAGATGCTCACCGAAGGCGACGGGCAAATTCGCGCATTGATCACCGTGGCGGGCAATCCGGTGCTGTCGACGCCCAACGGCCGACAACTGGAACAGGCACTCGACGGCCTGGAGTTCATGGTCAGTATCGACCTGTACATCAACGAAACCACGCGTTACGCCGACCTGATCCTGCCGTCGACCTCGGCGCTGGAGAACGATCACTACGACACCACGTTCAATCTGTTCGCGGTGCGCAACGTGACCCGCTTCAATCGGGCGATTCTCGCCAAGCCCGAGGGCGCACTGCATGACTGGGAAATATTTGTCGGCCTGGCCAAGGCCTTTGCCGAGAAGACCGGCAAGGAGCTCAAACCAACGATGCCGCCGGCGAAGATGATCGACATGGGCTTGCGCATGGGCCTGTACGGTGATGCGTCCGAGCAAAAACTCTCGTTGGCGACGCTGTTCGATCATCCGCATGGCATTGATCTGGGCGCGTTGAAACCGAATCTGGCATCGCGCCTGAAAACGCCGAATCAGCGGGTGCAGGCTGCTCCGCCGGAGATCCTCGCCGACCTCGTGCGCTTCGCTGCGTTGCGAGCACCGGCCGCTGATGAGTTGCTGATGATTGGCCGTCGGCATGTGCGCAGCAACAATTCGTGGATGCACAACTACCATCGGCTGGTGAAGGGCAAGCCGCGTCATCAGTTGCTGATGCACCCGGAGGATCTGGCCAGTCGCGGGCTCAGTGATGGGCAGCGAGTACGTGTCAGTTCGCGGGTCGGGCAGATCGAGGTCGAAGTGCTCGGCAGCCTCGACATGATGAAGGGCGTGGTGAGCCTGCCGCATGGCTGGGGCCATGCGCGTCCGGGCGTGCAGATGACGATTGCCAGCGGTCAGCCGGGGTCGAGTGCCAACGACCTGACCGATGAGTGCCAACTGGATGAGCTGTCGGGCAATGCGGCGCTCAATGGTGTGCCGGTGACGGTGGCAGCAGCCTGAGCATGTCTGTCGGGGAGACCGAGCATGGCGCTCGGGATTCCGTTACAATGCGCCACCGTGCCGACCCATGAGTCGGAAAGTTCAGCCGAGGTGCTCCATGGATATCATCGAAACGATTAAAGAGCAGATTGCCAACAACACCATTCTGCTTTACATGAAAGGCTCGCCGAATGCCCCGCAGTGCGGCTTCTCCGCAAAAGCTGCGCAGGCTGTGATGGCGTGTGGCGAAAAGTTTGCGTACGTGGACATCCTGCAGAACCCGGAAATCCGCGCCAATCTGCCGAAGTACGCCAACTGGCCGACTTTCCCGCAACTGTGGGTCGGCGGTGAACTGGTCGGCGGTAGCGACATCATGACCGAGATGGCTGCAGACGGTTCGCTGCAAAGCACCATCAAGGCAGCTGTTGAAGCAGCCGCTGCGAACAAGTCCGAAGCCTGATTCGCTTTTGTGTAGGAGTGAGCCTGCTCGCGATAGCGTTCTGTCAGTTATTGAAGTATCGGCTGACACACCGCCATCGCGAGCAGGCTCACTCCTACATGTGATTCGTGGTGATGCCTGCATCGCATCAGGCAAAAAAAAGCCCCGCGCCTCGAAAGAGGGCGGGGCTTTTTAGTGTCGCGAGTTCAGCGGACGCTGATTTACTCTTCGCCCATCTGCGATTGCAGATAGTTCTCAAGACCGACTTTATCAATCAGGCCCAGTTGGGTTTCCAGCCAGTCGATATGTTCTTCCTCGGACTCAAGAATGTCCTCGAGCAGTTCACGGCTGCCGAAGTCGCCCACGGTTTCGCAATGCGCGATGGCGGCTTTCAGATCGGCGTGGCCGGTCTTTTCGATACGCAGATCGCATTCCAGCATTTCCTTGGTGTGCTCGCCGATATGCAGCTTGCCCAGGTCCTGCACGTTCGGCAGGCCTTCCAGGAACAGAATGCGCTTGATCAGCTTGTCCGCGTGTTTCATCTCGTCGATGGACTCGTGGTACTCGTGTTTGCCCAGCTTGTTCAGGCCCCAATCTTCATACATGCGCGCATGCAGGAAGTACTGATTGATCGCGACCAGTTCATTGGCAAGGATCTTGTTGAGATGCTGGATGACTGTAATGTCGCCTTTCATGATGGGAGTCCTGCCCTGTAATAGCTGTATATAAGGCGGAGTTTGAGCTTGGTATTTATAAGTGTCAAACCTAAGTTATTGAATAATAAATGAAATTAAATCTGAATAAGAATGTTTGTGTTCCGCGTCTAGCGCCTAACCGATTGATTTACAGGCATAAAAAAACCGGACATATGTCCGGTTTTTCGAAATAGGGGAGTAATTATGCCGCGGTAAATTCAACAGGGTAGGGGATCGCAGCCTGGGCTGTTTGCAGCTTGGTCAGGGTTTCGCGAACGACTTCCTTGGCAAGGCACGCACATTTGCCGCATTGGCTGGCGACGCCAGTGGCCTGGCGGACTTCTTTGTAGCTGCAGCAACCTTCATAGATCGCATCGCGGATCTGTCCGTCGGTGACGCCAGTGCAGAGGCAAACATACATAAGTGAGAACCGTCGCTGGTTGTGACTCAATTGCGATGGATCTTAATGTTAACGAGAATGATTGTCAAAGTGCTTTCTGAATGGTTTTCACTGGAAATGCGGATGACTGACGAACGGTGATTAATGGCGATTTGCCTGGCCCCGGAAATGCAGCGCCACTATCCGCTTTCGCTAAAAACCGTTGAGGACAGGCCAAAAACGCAGTGTATGATGGTCGGCCCTTGCGAAGGGGGTTCGTGTCACAGGGCTGTCGCCTGAGGGTGGCAGGCTGGCCCGGACCCTGAACTTCAAGTCTTTACACCAGGAGATATCAATGAGCGTACTCGTAGGCAAACAAGCCCCTGACTTTACCGTCCCGGCCGTACTCGGCAATGGCGAGATCGTTGACAGCTTCACCCTGTCCTCGGCCATCAAAGGCAAATACGGCCTGGTGTTCTTCTACCCACTGGACTTCACCTTCGTCTGCCCGTCCGAGCTGATCGCTCTGGACAACCGCATGGCTGACTTCAAGGCACGCAACGTTGAAGTGATCGCCGTGTCGATCGACTCGCACTTCACCCACAACGCCTGGCGTAACACCCCGGTCAACAATGGCGGCATCGGCCAGGTGAAATACACCATGGCTGCCGACATGAAGCACGACATCGCTAAAGCCTACGACGTTGAATCCGAAGGCGGCGTGGCTTTCCGTGGCGCGTTCCTGATCGACGACAAGGGCGTTGTCCGCTCGCAGATCGTCAACGACCTGCCGCTGGGCCGTAACATGGAAGAGCTGATCCGTCTGGTTGACGCTCTGCAATTCCACGAAGAGCACGGCGAAGTCTGCCCTGCCAACTGGAAGAAAGGCGACAAAGGCATGAACGCTTCGCCAGAAGGCGTTGCGGCTTACCTGACCGAGAACGCTGCTGCCCTGTAAGGCACAACGTCGAGGTACAAAAAAACCGGCCTGCGTGGCCGGTTTTTTTATGTGCGGGATTTGCCCGACGAGGATCAGTCGTCGAAGTCTTCCCAGCCGCCCATCTGTTTCCAGCGGTTGACGATCCCGCAGAACAGTTCAGCGGTTTTCTCGGTGTCGTAACGCGCCGAGTGCGCTTCACGACCGTCGAAGTCGATATCGGCCGCCTGACAGGCCTTGGCCAATACGGTCTGACCGTAAGCCAGACCGGCCAGTGTTGCCGTGTCGAAACTGGAGAACGGATGAAACGGGTTGCGCTTCATGTCCAGGCGCGCAACGGCCGCATTCAGGAAGCCAAGGTCGAAGCTGCTGTTGTGGCCGACCAGGATCGCCCGCTTGCAGCCATTGGCCTTCAATGCCTTGCGAATGCCACGGAAGATGTCGGTCAACGCAGTTTCTTCGCTGACGGCCATGCGCAACGGGTGATCGAGCTTGATCCCGGTGAACTCCAGCGCCGCCGCTTCGATGTTGGCGCCTTCGAATGGCTCGACACGGAAGAAGTAGGTGTGATCCGGATAAACGAAACCCTTTTCATCCATGGCGATGGTGGTCGCGGCAATCTCCAGCAACGCATCGGTGGCCGAGTTGAAGCCACCGGTTTCTACGTCGACGACAACCGGCAGGTAACCGCGAAAGCGTGCTGCCATCGGGTGACGGGAACCGCCGCCACCTTGACCGTCCAGTTCATCGTCGAAATGGTCTTCACTCACGCGTGTTCCTCCAGCAGGCGCCAGCGCAGTTTTTCACCGGCGCGCAGCGGGATAACGTTCAGCTCGCCAAACGGCAGGCTGGTCGGGGCGGTCCATTCTTCGCGAACCAGGGTGATGCGGTCGGTGTTCGCCGGCAGGCCATAGAAGCGCGGGCCGTTGAGGCTGGCAAAGGCTTCGAGCTTGTCCAGCGCATTGCGCTGTTCGAAGGCTTCAGCATACAACTCGATGGCGGCGTACGCGGTGTAGCAGCCAGCGCAGCCGCAGGCGGCTTCCTTGGCGTGCTGGGCGTGCGGCGCCGAGTCGGTGCCGAGGAAGAACTTTGCGCTGCCGCTGGTGGCGGCGTCGAGCAGGGCTTCCTGGTGCGTATTGCGCTTGAGGATCGGCAGGCAATAGAAGTGCGGCCGAATTCCGCCTACCAGCATGTGGTTGCGGTTGTACAGCAGGTGATGCGCGGTGATGGTCGCGCCGACGTTGGCCGAAGCCTCGTTGACGAACTGCACGGCGTCGCCGGTGGTGATGTGTTCGAACACCACTTTGAGCGTCGGGAAACGCTCGACCACACGGCGCATGTGCTCATCAATGAAAATCTTTTCGCGGTCGAAGACGTCGACATCGCCACGCGTGACTTCACCGTGGATCAGCAACGGCATGCCGACTTCAGCCATCGCTTCCAGCACTGGGAAGATCTTGTCGATGCTGGTTACGCCGGAATCGGAGTTGGTGGTGGCGCCGGCCGGGTACAGTTTGGCGGCATGCACGAAACCGCTGGCCTTGGCTTCACGAATTTCTTCGGGCTGGGTGCGGTCGGTGAGGTACAGCACCATCAGCGGTTCGAAGCGACTGCCGGCCGGGCGGGCGGCGAGAATCCGCTGGCGATAGCCGTCGGCTTCAGCGGCGTTGCGCACCGGTGGTACCAGGTTGGGCATGATGATTGCGCGGCCAAAGGTGCGCGCAACATCGGCAACGGTATTGGTCAACACGGCACCATCGCGAAGATGAATGTGCCAGTCGTCGGGACGCAGCAGGGTCAGGCGGTCGGACATGAGGGAATTCCAGGCGGGTCAAACTGAGGGGAATGCTACCGGAAAAGACTCTTGCAGGCACTCGCTATCAAGTTTTGCCGGAACCTTCCGATATCCCGAAGGTATGCCGTAAACATAGTGTGAATCGGTCTTTGTGTTACAGAAGCCAATGGAGCCTCCCGTGCGCCAGCGATATTTAGCCTTGCTCAGTGTGTTTGCCAGCCTCCCCGCGATGGCGCTCACCTACCAGACGCGTCTGGAGAACATTGAGTGGACGGTCGAGGGTGACAAGTTCGAGTGCCGTCTGACCCAGCCGATCACCGATTTCGGCTCGGGCCAGTTCGTGCGCAAGGCCGGCGAGCAGGCGATTTTTCGTCTGAATGCCTACAACGCCATGCTCGGCGGTGGTTCGGCGACCTTGCTCGCGGCGGCCGCGCCGTGGCAGCCGGGGCGTAACGACATCTATCTGGGCAGCGTCCGGATCGGAACTGGCAACGTGCTGTTCAACAGTTCGCAGTCTCAGGCCGGCGGGCTGATCAACGGTTTGCTCGACGGTCGCAGCCCGGTGGTGCGCCGTGCGTCCGGCGATGGCCGGGTGTCTGAAGTACGCCTGCTGCCCGTCAAGTTCAGCAAGGCGTTCAACGACTACCAGACCTGTGTGGCGAAGTTGCTGCCGCAGAATTTCGATCAGATCAAGCAGTCGCAGATCGGCTTCCCCGGCGAAGGCACGGATCTGGACGCTGCTGCCAAGGCCAAGCTGCAAGTGATGCTGGAGTACATGAAGGCTGATCCGACGGTCAATCACATCGAGCTCGATGGCCATTCGGACAACAGCGGCAACCGCCTGACCAATCGCGAGTTGTCGCGTCGTCGCGCATTGGCGGTGGTCGATTTCTTCAAGGCCAACGGCATCGCCGAATCGCAGATCACTGTGCGGTTCCACGGTGAGCAATACCCGCTGGTGCCCAACACCAATGCGGCCAACCGGGCGAAGAATCGTCGGGTAGCGGTGAAACTGGCCCGGGTGGCAACGCCCTCCGTACCGGCGCCCCAGGCCAGCACGCCAGCCAGCACTGCAGCAACTTCCTGACCCGCCGGTCATCGTCGCGCTCTCGACAGAATCTGTCGCTTTGTCGTCTTAAGCTGTCGCGCCTCTGTAAATTATCGCGTTTGAGCGGTAGACTCCTCGGCTTTCCGTAGAACCCCGTGGAGTGATGGCATGGCGGACGTAAACAAGGTCGTTCTGGCGTATTCCGGCGGCCTGGACACTTCGGTGATCCTCAAGTGGCTGCAGGATACTTATAACTGTGAAGTGGTGACCTTCACCGCTGATCTCGGTCAAGGCGAAGAGGTCGAGCCGGCCCGCGCCAAGGCTCAGGCCATGGGCGTCAAAGAAATCTACATCGACGATCTGCGCGAAGAGTTCGTGCGTGATTTCGTGTTCCCGATGTTCCGCGCCAATACCGTTTACGAAGGCGAGTACCTGCTGGGTACTTCCATCGCACGCCCGCTGATCGCCAAACGTCTGATCGAAATCGCCAACGAAACCGGCGCCGACGCCATTTCCCATGGCGCTACCGGCAAGGGCAACGACCAGGTGCGTTTCGAACTGGGTGCCTACGCACTCAAGCCAGGCGTGAAAGTGATTGCTCCTTGGCGTGAGTGGGACCTGTTGTCCCGCGAGAAACTGATGGACTACGCCGAGAAGCATGCGATCCCGATCGAGCGTCACGGCAAGAAAAAATCCCCGTACTCGATGGATGCCAACCTGTTGCACATCTCCTATGAAGGCGGCGTGCTGGAAGACACCTGGACCGAGCACGAAGAAGACATGTGGCGCTGGACCGTCTCCCCGGAGAAGGCTCCCGACACCCCGCAATACCTGGAACTGACCTACCGTAACGGCGACATCGTTGCGCTGGACGGCGTCGAAATGACCCCGGCCACCGTATTGGCAACGCTGAACAAGATCGGTGGCGCTCACGGTATCGGTCGTCTCGACATCGTCGAGAACCGTTATGTCGGCATGAAGTCCCGTGGTTGCTACGAAACCCCGGGCGGCACCATCATGCTGCGCGCTCACCGCGCCATCGAGTCGATCACCCTGGACCGCGAAGTCGCTCACCTCAAAGACGAGCTGATGCCGAAATACGCCAGCCTGATCTACACCGGCTACTGGTGGAGCCCTGAGCGTCTGATGCTGCAACAGATGATCGACGCTTCGCAGGTCAACGTGAACGGTGTGGTTCGTCTGAAGCTGTACAAGGGCAACGTCATCGTGACTGGCCGCAAGTCCGACGATTCGCTGTTCGATGCCAACATCGCGACCTTCGAAGAAGACGGCGGTGCTTACAACCAGGCCGACGCGGCGGGCTTCATCAAGCTCAACGCGCTGCGCATGCGCATTGCGGCCAACAAGGGTCGCAAGTTGTTCTGATTCTTTCAGAACGCTGTGCAATGAAAAGGCGGGCTTGTCGTTAAGACAGGCCCGCCTTTTTTATTGAATGCTGTGTCTTGCGCGTATCGGGCGATCTCTGGCGCACTGTCGCGGTGGACGTGCTCCATCCTTCAAACCCGTCCCAACAGCGTGATCGCTTGTGAGCACACGTTGTAAACAATATAGGGCGTCGCGCCCGTGTCCTTCTTCGCCGGTTTGATCGGCAGTAACGCGTTTTGTGTCAGGAAAACATCCGACACATGATTGCTGATAAGGACGATGACCCGGTCGGTTTTTTTGTCGGTGTGGTGGATTTTTTCCAGAATCGCCGTGATTTCTTTCGTCGTGTCGAGATTCCGTATGTCGATCATGTGCAGGCTGCGCAGGGCCGTGGTCAACTGAATGATGTGCTGAACAACAGGTCCCGAGGATACGCTGTCACCTGACGGCGGATCGGCCACGTTGTGGGCCCTGCACTTGTCCTTGCATGGGCTGGTTTGAGGGGGACCGGACAGTATGCAACTTGAAAACCCTGAAATACCTTGGGCACGCAGTTCTCGCGAAGATGGATTTCGTCTGGAGTTGCGCTCGCTGTTTTCTATGGCTTTTAAAAAGCTTTCATCTTTATTGAAGTCGGATGGGGAATACAGTGAGCGGTGGTTGAAGTTTAAAGTCAGAAAGAAAAGAAATAACAAGTAGAACGGGAATATGACGAGAAACCACACGTAAAACTCACGATCTTCATTGCCAAGAAATGGCAGGGACACGGCGGCCGATGTTTCCGAAATGGCTGCGAATATAGCGATGACCGTCATCGGGTTGGTAATTCTGCTCTTGATTTTTAACATGATCGTGCTCTTGTGGTTGTAGGCTTTCATTGTTTTGTGAGTTGTTGGCGGCTTTTTTGTTGCAAGGGCTTGCTCTTGGTTATAACAAAATTATTTTCCGAAGTATAAATACCCGCGCTCTGAATGTTTGTAAGTTATTGACGATGTGCGGCTGTTTTAAGTGGCGGTCGCCATAACTTTTTATTTCTATATGCTGCGATACGGCGTGTGATGCCTGCCACGACAGACGCTCGCGTTGCCAGCGCAGCGCTGGCTGGCAAACAGCGCACGCCGTTACAGATTCAAGCCGAGAGTGTCCGTTGAGGCGTCGGATTTTTAGATGAGGAAAGGATTTTTGTGGGATTTATCCTCATTGGCTGTAGGGAATGTCTCTGGATGCAAGTGCGTGTGAAACTTGGCATGCCACGGGACAAGTGGCTGGGATATTGTGCGTGTTCAAAAAATTCGAACAGCGAAACTGGACTTGCCCATGAATAAAGTGCTGATCGTGGATGATCACCCCGTCATTCGTCTTGCGGTACGTATGCTGATGGAACGTCATGGCTATGAAGTCATCGCGGAAACTGATAACGGTGTGGATGCATTGCAACTTGCTCGCGACCAGATGCCGGATATTGTCATTCTGGATATTGGTATTCCGAAACTTGATGGCCTGGAAGTTATCGCGCGCCTGACTTCAACGGCCATGCCTGTCAAGGTTCTCGTATTGACGTCACAGGCACCCGGACACTTTTCAATGCGCTGCATGCAATCGGGGGCGGCGGGTTATGTGTGTAAACAGCAGGACCTCACCGAGTTGCTCAGTGCAATCAAGGCAGTGTTGTCGGGCTACAGTTATTTCCCCAATCAGGCGCTGCACACCGTGCGTACCAGTCTGGGCAACGCCAGTGAAGCCGATATGGTGGATCGCCTGTCCGGTCGGGAAATGATGGTCTTGCAACAGTTGGCGCGGGGAAAGACCAACAAGGAAATTGCCGATGGCATGTTTTTAAGCAACAAGACGGTGAGCACTTACAAGACCCGCCTGTTGCTCAAGCTCAATGCCCGCTCACTGGTCGATCTGATCGAGTTGGCGCAGCGTAACGGACTTGTCTGAGTGGCGTCACTGACGTGATCATGGGCCGATCAAATTCAGCGAGTCGCAGAAAATGAAAAGCCTCCGTATCGGGAGGCTCTCAAATGTCAGAGATCAAAATCGTAATCAGCCAATTGCTTTTGCAGTCGGCGCTCCTCAAGCAGGTTGTCGATAGTGCGGCGTTTGCTCAGATTGGTTTTGGCGACCTCGACCACCGGTTCGGTGTCGTCGGTTTCCGCAGCAGTAAATTCGTCATCTACATCCAGTTGTTCTTTACTGTCAGTCATAAGGTTAACTCCAGGCTAAGACTGCCTTTGGCGCTCCTTATATCGACATTCCTGCTGTGGGTAAAAAAGATTTTTTCAATCGGTGAATCAGTAAAACCAATAGCCACTCAATCGTCCGAGGTTTTGTGTTTGTACTCGCACAGATCTTCGATCCGGCAACTGCCACAGCGCGGCTTGCGGGCGAGACACACGTAGCGACCGTGCAAAATCAGCCAGTGGTGAGAATCCAGCAGGTAGTCTTTGGGTACAAACTTCATCAGCTTCTTTTCCACCTCAACCACATTTTTCCCCGGAGCGATGCCGGTGCGATTGCTGACACGAAAAATGTGCGTGTCGACCGCCATGGTCAATTGTCGAAAAGCGGTATTGAGCACCACGTTGGCGGTCTTGCGGCCCACGCCGGGCAGGGCTTCCAGTTCTTCACGGGTTTGCGGGACTTCACCATTGTGCAGTTCGACCAGCATGCGGCAGGTCTCGATCACGTTCTTGGCTTTGCTGTTGTAGAGGCCGATGGTCTTGATGTATTCGGACAGCCCTTCGACACCCAGGGCGTGGATCGCTGCCGGGGTATTGGCAACGGGGAAGAGCCTGGCCGTGGCCTTGTTCACGCCAACGTCCGTCGACTGCGCCGACAGAATCACCGCAATCAGCAATTCGAAGGGCGAGGAGTAGGCCAGTTCGGTTTTCGGCTCGGGATTGTCTTCATGCAGTCGACGAAAAATCTCAAGGCGTTTTGCGGCATTCATGGGTGATGTGTTTCCTTGGAGAGAGCGTTCCAGCGAGTCAAAGCCTGGCGGGCAGCCAACAGCAGCCCCAGTAATATGAAAGCGCCGGGAACCAGGGTGAACAGGTGCAGCCCTTCGTTGAACAGGACCAGGCCTTGCCAGCGTTCTGAGAGACCACGACCGAGATGGCCCTGACCGAGCAGCTCACGCAGTACCGCCAGCGTCAGTAGCAGCCCGCTCGAGAGGCCAAAAAACTTCAGGCGTTCGGTGCGCGCCTGACGAAAGAAACCATTGTATTCCAGCACCACGCATTGCAAGGCGATCAGCCCGCTATAGAACCCGAGTGCCTGGTGCCACTGCAACGCCCAGCGCTGCCCAAGGATATTGGCGCAACTGGTCAGGGTGGCGGCCAGCAGCAGGCTGGCCAGCAACAGGCCGCTGTCAGACAGTCGAGCGCGCAATGGAGCAATGCACACCGCGTAAGCCGTCGTGACAACGCTCGACAGCAACAACATGCCCAGCGCGCCGGCCAGTGTGGCGCTGGTACCCAGCAGCAGCGCCAGCAGCAAGGCGTTGCTCAGATTCGTCGGCCGGTTCATGGTGCGCCCCCCAGCAAGGTTGCCCGGTGTTCATCAAAGTAGCGCAGGGCGTCATGGATGGCATGGACGGTGGCGCGGGAGGTGATAGTCGCGCCCGCCAGTTGATCGAACTGCCCCTGATCCTTTTTCAAGGCCCAGCCTGTGTCATCGGGGGCGCTGCGTGATTTCCCGGAAAACCCAGCCAGCCAGGTGTTCGGCCAGTCGCCGACATGCCCGCCCAACGCCGGCGTTTCATGTTGCCGCAGGGTTTTAACACCCAGCAGTCTGCCATTGGCATCAATCGCGATGAGCAATTCGATGGCGCCGGCATAGCCCTCGGTTTGCGTGCGCAACAGCACCGCCACCGGCTGCCCGGCTTTGCTTGCCCGGTAACCCGTCAACAGCGTGCTGTGGCTTAACGTCTTATCCGCCAACGCCAGTGGCTGTTCCAGAGGCTGATTGTCGTAGGCATCCGCGGCGAGCAGATCCAACAGTTTGCGACTGTCGAGCAGACGTTGTTCGATGGCAATCTGTGGTGCACTGCTGCGTTGCACCTCATAAGTCAGGCCGAGACCAACACTGGCGATCAGCACCAGTGTGATGACAGAGGCCGCGCGGTTCATTAATGCACCTGCGCCTGGCGAGTGGCGGCAAAACGCTCCAGCGCCGGCACACAGAGATTCATCAGCAACACCGCAAACGCGACGCCATCCGGGTAGCCGCCCCAAGTGCGGATCAGGTAGGTCAGCAGCCCGACACCGACGCCGAACAACAGCCGGGCCAGCGGACTTTTTGGCCCGGACACCGGTTCGGTGATGATGAAAAATGCACCGAGCATGGTCGCGCCGCTCAGCAGATGAAACAGCGGCGAGCCGTGGGAGTCGGAGCCCGAACCGTTCCAGCACAGCAGGCTGATGACAAACAGGCTGACCAGCATGCCGACCGGTGCTTGCCAGCCGATCACCCGACGTTGCAACAGCAGCAGCCCGCCGGCGAGAAACGCCAGATTGACCCACTCCACGCCGCGCCCGCCGAAATGGCCGAACGCCGGGTTGGCGGCGAATAGCTCATCCATGGTCAGGCTTTTGTTGATACGCAGACTGTCCAGCGCGGTGGCCTGAACCCAGGCGTCCGGCGCCTGACCCGTGTTGAAGACCTGTTCAAACGTTGCCAGCAGATTCATCCCGTGCGCGGGCCAGTGGGTCATCGGCTGCGGGAACAGCACCATCGCCAGCGCAAAGCCGAGCATGGCCGGATTGAACGGATTCTTGCCGATGCCACCGTACAGGTGCTTGCCGAACAGCAAGCCGCCAGCAATCGCCGTCACCGTCAACCACCACGGGCAATAAGGCGGCAGGGCCAGCGCCAGCAACGTCGCGCTGACCCATGCGCTACCGTCGCTCAGCGTCGGGTGCAGCGGTTGTCGGCGCAGGCGGCTGACGCTTGCCTCGACCAGCAATGCGGTGGCTACCGCCAGCAGCAGATTGATCAGCACGCCCCAGCCGTACAGCCAGAACAATGCCAGCAGCCCCGGCAGCGTGGCGAGCAGCACCAGCTTCATCGCCTGTTGCAGGCGATCATCCGGTGCTTCACGGGGCGACATGATCGTGTACCTGACGCTCGGCGTCCTGCAGACGGGCGCGGGCCTTGTCGAGGGCGTCGCTGGGCGTGTCGGCGCGGCGTTCGAGCTTGCTCAGGTCGGCGCGGGCGTAGGCCAGTTCGGTTTTCAACTGGCGTAACTGGCTGTCGATCGGACGTTTTTCCACGCGCACGAGGTCAGGCAGCGGTTGCTCGCTGGCGGCTTCGGCAGCGTGAAGCGCCTGCTCGGCGTCACGCAAGGCCTGTTCCAGCGTGGCGAGTCGCTCCGGCGGCGCTTCGGCAGTCTGGGCCTTTTTCAGTTCGGCGCGGTGCATGGCCAACTGGATTTTCGCCCGTTTCAGGTCTGCGTCTTTCGCCGGGGCCGGGGCCACCGCTGTTGGAGCGCCGGGAGCGTTGCTTTCGAGTTTCGCCAGCGCCTGCTCGGCGGCTTCGAACTGCTGTTGCAACACGATCAGTTGTGACTGCTGCTCGAACGTCGGTGGATGGCCGAAGGCTTTCAGCGATTTGTGCAATTGCGCGCGGCTCATGGCGACGTCGATCTTGGCTTTTTTCAGCGCAGCGTCGGCGGTCGCGGCTTTCTGCGCTCGCACCCGTTCCAGAGCCGCCTGCACCGGATCGAGGGTAGCCACCGCCGGTTGCGTCGTCCGTTGCGCACGGGCCTCGCGCTCAGCCTGTTTTTGTTGTTCTTCGCGTTGCAGGCGGGCGTTGCGTCGTTCGAAACGCTGGCGCGCATGATCGCGTTTGGCCGCGCGTGCGCGTTGTTCTTCCAGGTTGAGGGCCAGGCCGCCCACCACCGGCAGCGTGCCTGGCGGCAGCGGATGCATTTCGATGCAATCCACCGGGCACGGCGCCACGCACAGGTCGCAACCGGTGCATTCGTCGATCAGCACGGTGTGCATCAGTTTCGCGGCGCCGACGATGGCGTCGATCGGGCAGGCCTGAATGCACTTGGTGCAGCCGATGCACTCGGCTTCGCGGATGAACGCCACTTGGGGCGGTGCCGAACCACGGCTGACGTCCAGCTCCAGCACCGGCACCTTCAGCAGTTCGGCCAGCGCCGCGATGGTTTCGTCGCCGCCCGGTGGACACTTGTTGATCGGTTCGCCCTCGACGATGCCTTGCGCATAGGGCTTGCAGCCGGGGTGGCCGCATTTGCCGCACTGGGTCTGCGGCAGGAGGGCATCAATGAGTTGAATCAGACTCATGTTTTAATCAGTCCACTGAATCCGAGAAAAATCACTGCGATCAATCCGGCGCCGATCAGGTCGATCGGCAGGCCGCGGAAGGGCAGGGGAATGTCGTTGTCGGCGGTGCGTTCACGCAAGTCGCTGAACAGACTCAGCACCAGCCAGAAACCCAACCCGGCGCCAAGGCTCAGCGCCGTTGCCGGCAGCAGGCCGCGATCCTGTTGCGCATTGAGCAAGGCCAGCCCGAGCACGCCGGCATTGCCCAGCAACAACGGCCAGAGTCCGTCGAACGGCCAGTCGGGCAGCGCACGCGCCAACAGTTTCAGCAGCGGTGCGATCAGCAGCACGCTGAGCGGCAAGCACACGAACAGGTGCAGGGCCTGCAGTTGCAGCGGCACGAGCAGCCAGTGCCAGATCCCGTAACCGATGACGCCGACGCTCAGCATCAGGCAGAACGTCGCCAGCCCTAGCGCATGCAGCTGGCGCCGACTGCCCGCCAGCAACGGATCGACGCCCAGCGGCCAGTGCAACACGAAGTTGTTGAGCAGGGCGGCACTGATCAGCGTAAGCGCAAGTTCGGTCATGGTTCTGCCGGCAGCAACGGGCGGGTGTCACTTAAGGTTAGGCATTATCCGGCACCCGCGAAGGGGGGGCCAGATATGAAAAATCCCACAGGCTTGCAGAACATGCCTGTGGGATCGTTTTACCGCTGGGCCTTACTTGATGCGTTGACCCGGCTTGGCGCCGCTGTCCGGGCTCAGCAGATAGATTTCTTCACCGCCGGGACCTGCCGCCATCACCATGCCTTCGGAGATGCCGAACTTCATTTTCCGTGGCTTGAGGTTGGCGATCATCATGGTCAGGCGACCGTCGAGTTTCGACGGGTCGGGGTAGGCGCTCTTGATTCCGGAGAACACGTTGCGCTGCTCGTCGCCGATGTCCAGCGTCAGGCGCAGCAGCTTGTCCGCGCCTTCGACGTGTTCAGCCTTGACGATCAGGGCGACGCGCAGGTCTACGGCGGCAAAAGTGTCGAAGTCGATTTCCGGCGACAGCGGATCCTTGGCCAGCTCGCCGTTGCCCGCCGATGCGGCGGCACCGGTGTCGGTCTGGCTGGCGGTCAGGTCTTCTTTCGAGGCATCGGTCATGGCTTGTACTTTTATCGGGTCGATGCGGGTCATCAACGGCTTGAATTCGTTCAGCTGATGATTGGCCAGCAGGGTGGTGTGGTCGTTCCAGGTCAGCGGGGCGACGTTGAGGAACGCCTCGGCATCGGCGGCCAGCAGCGGCAGCACCGGTTTGAGGAAGATCACCAGTTGGCGGAACAGGTTGATGCCGGTGGCGCAGATCGCCTGGACTTCATCCTGTTTGCCTTCCTGCTTGTTCAGCGACCACGGGGCCTTGTCGGCGATCCACGCGTTGGCGCGGTCGGCCAGGGCCATGGTTTCACGCATGGCGCGGGCGAAGTCGCGGGCTTCATAGGCGTCGGCAATGCTTGGCGCAGCAGCGAGGAACGCCTCGGTCAGCTCTGGCGCGGCATTGTTGTCGACCAGCAGGCCGCCGTTGCCTTTATGAATGAAACCGGCGCAACGGCTGGCGATGTTGACCACTTTGCCGACCAGGTCGGAGTTGACCTTCTGCACGAAGTCTTCGAGGTTCAGGTCGAGGTCATCGACGCCACGGCCCAGTTTGGCCGCGTAGTAGTAGCGCAGGTATTCCGGCGACAGGTGATCCAGGTAGGTCCGGGCCTTGATGAAGGTGCCGCGGGATTTGGACATCTTCTGGCCGTTGACAGTCAGGTAGCCGTGCACGTTGATCCCGGTCGGCTTGCGGAAACCGGCGCCTTCGAGCATGGCGGGCCAGAACAGCGCGTGGAAGTTGACGATGTCCTTGCCGATGAAGTGGTAGAGCTCGGCGGTGGAGTCCTTGCCCCAGAACGCGTCGAAGTCCAGCTCAGGCGTACGGTTGCAGAGGTTCTTGAAGCTCGCCATGTAGCCGATCGGCGCGTCCAGCCACACGTAGAAGTACTTGCCCGGCTCGTCGGGGATCTCGAAACCGAAATACGGCGCATCGCGGGAGATGTCCCACTGTTGCAGGCCGGCGTCCAGCCATTCGGCGATCTTGTTGGCGACGGCGTCCTGCAGGGTGCCGCTGCGCGTCCAGGTCTGCAGCATCTGCTGGAAGTCTGGCAGTTTGAAGAAGAAGTGCTGGGAATCCTTGAGCACCGGGGTGGCGCCGGAGATCGCCGACTTCGGATCCTTCAGGTCAGTCGGGGCGTAGGTCGCACCGCATTTTTCGCAGTTGTCGCCGTACTGATCTTCAGTGCCGCATTTCGGGCAGGTGCCCTTGATGAAGCGGTCGGCCAGGAACATTTTCTTTTCCGGGTCGAAATACTGGGTGATCGAACGTTGGGCGATGTGCCCGGCGTCACGCAGTTTCAGGTAGATCTGGCTCGACAGCTCACGGTTTTCTTCGGCGTGAGTGGAGTGGAAGTTGTCGAAGTCGACCAGGAACTCGGCAAAGTCGGCGCTGTGTTCAGCCTGCACGTTGGCGATCAGTTGTTCCGGGGTGATGCCTTCCTTTTCCGCGCGCAGCATGATCGCCGAACCGTGGGCGTCGTCGGCGCAGACATAAATGCATTGATTGCCGCGATGCTTCTGGAAGCGCACCCACATATCGGTCTGGATATATTCCAGCATGTGGCCAAGGTGGATCGAACCGTTGGCGTAGGGCAGGGCGCTGGTGACGAGGATCTTGCGTGGTTCGGACATGTGGGGCTTCGCTACTTGATGAAACGGAGGTCGGCCACTATAAAGCGCTGGCGCATATTTTTCACCCTGTGCGCCTGTTTCCGGATACACCAATCACTTAATCCCAGTTTATGAAACCTTTTGATGGCAGTGGGGCGCTGTGGCGAGGGGATTTATCCCCGATGGGTGGCGAAGCCACCCCAAAACCAGACAACTCGGTCAATCAGGTAAACCGCGTTCAATGGTTTCACGACTGCTGCGCAACCGGTCGGGGATAAATCCCCTCACCACAGTGCTTTCCGGCTCTAGTAACGTGTCTGGCTATAAATCGCCTGACCAGAAACGAACCCGCAGGGTAGGATACCCGCCATCTATTCCCAGTCTTGTTATCGGAGTTGCCCATGAGTGCCGTCACTCGCGCAGCGGTGGAAGCCGTCCTCAGCCAATACACCGACCCTTACCTGAACCAGGACCCGGTCAGCGCCGGTTGCGTGAAGCACATCGAGATTGATGGCGAGCGCGTCAGGGTTGAGCTGGAAATCGGCTATGCCGCCGGTCTGTTCAAAAGTGGCTGGGCGCAAATGCTGCAACTGGCCATCGAAAACCTCGACGGCGTCGTCTCGGCCAAGGTCGAGGTCAACAGTGTGATCGCCGCGCACAAGGCCCAGGCGCAGATTCCGGGGCTGGCCAATGTCAAGAACGTCGTCGCCGTGGCCTCCGGCAAGGGCGGCGTGGGCAAGTCGACCACCGCTGCCAACCTTGCGCTGGCACTGGCCCGCGAAGGCGCCAAGGTCGGGATTCTCGACGCCGACATCTATGGCCCGAGCCAAGGGATCATGTTTGGCATCCCCGAGCGCACCCGTCCTGAAATCAAGGATCAGAAGTGGTTCGTGCCGCTCAAGGCCCACGGTGTCGAAGTCATGTCGATGGCGTTCCTGACCGACGACAACACGCCGATGGTCTGGCGTGGGCCGATGGTCTCCGGCGCACTGCTGCAACTGGTCACGCAAACCGCGTGGGGCGATCTGGATTATCTGGTCATCGACATGCCGCCAGGCACCGGCGACATCCAGTTGACCCTGGCGCAGAAGGTCCCGGTGGCTGGCGCGGTGATTGTCACTACGCCACAGGATCTGGCACTGCTCGACGCGCGCAAAGGCGTGGAAATGTTCCGCAAGGTCAACATTCCGGTGCTGGGCGTGGTGGAAAACATGGCGGTGCACATCTGCTCGAACTGCGGTCATGCCGAGCATCTGTTCGGTGAGGGCGGCGGTGAGAAGCTGGCGAGTCAATACGGCGTCGAGCTGCTGGCCTCGCTGCCGCTGTCGATGCTGATCCGCGAGCAGGCCGATGGCGGCAAGCCGACGGTGATCGCCGAGCCGGACAGCCAGATCGCCATGGTCTATCAGGAACTGGCTCGCCACGTCGGTGCGCGGATTGTGTTGCAGGAAGCGGCGACACCGGCGATGCCGAACATCACCATCAGCGACGATTGATGGCCTGAAACACGATCAACTGTGGGAGCTGGCCTGCCAGCGATAGCGGATTCACATTCAACGAATAGGTTGACTGAACCACCGCATTCGCGAGCAGGCTCGCTCCCACATTGGTTTTTGTGTTGGGCGGTTAGATGCGCAAGCCGCCATCCATCTCCAGAATCCGTCCGGTGTAGTAGTCGTTCTCGAAGATGTACGCCGCCGAATGGGCGATCTCTTCCGGTTTGCCCATGCGCTTGAGCGGAATCCCCGAAGTCATTTTCTCCAGTGCTTCCGGCTTCATGCCCAAGGTCATCTCGGTTTCGATAAAGCCCGGGGCAATGCCCGCGACGCGAATGCCGTAACGCGCCAGTTCCTTGGCCCAGGTCACGGTGGCTGCTGCCACGCCGGCCTTGGCAGCGGAATAGTTGGTCTGGCCGACGTTGCCGGCGCGCGAAATCGACGAGATGTTGATGATCGCGCCACTGTTCTTCAGCTCGACCATTTTCGCCGCGACTTCACGGGTGCACAGGAACACGCCGGTCAGGTTGACGTCAATCACTGCCTGCCACTGGGCCAGGCTCATCTTGGTCATTTCGCCGTCCTTGACCTTGAGCAGCAGGCCGTCACGGAGGATCCCGGCGTTGTTGATCAGGCCGTGGATTGCACCGAAATCGGCGGCCACCTGGGCGACCATGTGCTCGACCTGTTCTTCATTGGCCACGTTGCACAGATAGCTGCGGGCCTCGACGCCCTTGGCCTTGCAGGCCGCGACCGCAGCATCGAGTTTTTCCTGGTTCAAATCGACCAGTGCGAGCTTCGCGCCCTTGGCGGCGAAATACTCGGCCATGGAACGGCCCAAACCCTGGCAACCGCCGGTGATAATGATTACTTTGTCGTTGAGTTGCATGCGCATGCCCCGATGCCGGTCTGAGTGGTTTTTATTATTGGCGCCGCTCGATCTGTACCGGCCGTGGCCGGTTGCACATGAGCATAGCCCGATGGCGTGACCGGGACTTATCTCCGGGCGCCTGTCCGTTTTTTCGACGGATTATATATAAGGAGTCATAAATTGAGCGTTGAAGCGGCCAAGAATGCCCGAGAATTGCTTCTCAAGGAATACCGTGGCGTATTGTCCACCCACTCCAAATCAATGCCCGGTTTCCCGTTCGGCTCCGTGGTTCCCTATTGCCTGGATGAACAGGGTCGCCCGCTGATCCTGATCAGCCGCATCGCCCAGCACACCCACAACCTGCAAAAAGACCCGAAATGCTCGTTGCTGGTGGGCGAGCGTGAGGCCGACGACGTGCAGGCCGTCGGTCGCCTGACCTATCTGGCCGAGGCGCAAAAGCTCGAAGAGCCAGCCGCCATCGAAGCCGCCGCCGAGCGTTACTACCGCTACTTCCCCGATTCGCAGAACTACCACAAGGCCCACGATTTCGACTTCTGGGTGCTTAATCCTGTGCGTCATCGCTACATTGGCGGTTTCGGCGCGATCCACTGGGTCGAGCAACTGACCCTGGCCAACCCCTTCGCCGGCAAGGCTGAAATCAGCATGGTCGAGCACATGAACAGCGATCACGCCAAGGCCATCGCCCACTACGTGGAGCTCGCCGGCCTGCCGCAGACGGTGCCGGCGCAACTGGCCGGGATCGACAGCGAAGGCATGCACTTGCGCATCGGTCAGGCGCTGCACTGGTTGCCGTTTCAAGCGCCTTGTCACACGCCGATACAAGTGCGCGAGGCCTTGGTTTCTCTGGCTCACGCCGAGGTCTGGCCAAAAAATGCTGAGGCCGATGCTTGAATTCACGAAAGGGCGACGTCATCTAAGGCTTACTGCAAGGCATTTCTTGCGTTGAGGAATCTTTGATGCGCCCTTTTTTGTTGCTCTTTCTGCTGTTTCCGGTGCTGGAGCTGTTCGTATTCGTCAAAGTGGCAGGGGCTATCGGGTTTTTCCCGGCCCTGCTGCTGATCATTCTTGGCTCGATGTTCGGCGTGTTCGTGCTGCGTATCGCCGGTCTGGCCACCGCCCTGCGTGCCCGTGAAAGCCTGAACCGCGGCGAACTGCCTGCGCAAACCATGCTCGAAGGCCTGATGCTCGCCCTGGCCGGTGGCCTGTTGATCCTGCCGGGCTTCATCAGCGACGTGGTCGGTCTGGTGATGCTGCTGCCGTTCACCCGTCGTCTGCTGGCGAACAAAATGCGTCAACGCGCCGAAGACCAGGCCATGCGCCAGCGTGCCTTTGCCGATGACCTGCAACCCCGTGGCGGGCCTGCTCCACGCGAGCCGCTGGGGCGTGAGCCAAATGTCATCGAAGGCGAGTACGAACACCGCGACAGCAAGTAACGTCTGCATCGACACGGCACCTTCGGGTGCCGTGTTCGTTTATGGGGTCTGATCGTGAAAAAAATTCTGACCCCGCCCTTGTAATAACCTTATGCGCCCTTATGTATCGGTCACCGAAAGGTTTCCGGCATTGAGTCGGACAGACTTCCGCGGTTCGCTCGACGAATCGCAACCGGCGCAGGCCGGATTTGTTAAACCCGCCGGGACTACACCGGCCGATGAAAACCACAATTAGGAGAGATCGACAATGAAGCTTCGTCCTCTGCATGACCGCGTCGTTATCCGTCGCAGCGAAGAAGAAAAGAAAACCGCTGGCGGTATCGTCCTGCCAGGTTCGGCTGCTGAAAAAGCCAACCACGGTGTGATTGTCGCTGCAGGCCCAGGCAAGACTCTGGAAAACGGTGAAGTGCGTGCGCTGGCCGTTAAAGTCGGTGACAAGGTTGTGTTCGGTCCTTACTCCGGCAGCAACACTGTGAAAGTCGACGGCGAAGACCTGCTGGTAATGGCTGAGAACGAGATTCTCGCTGTACTGGAAGGCTGATTTCCCCGCTCATTTTCCCGCTACTACAAAGTATTTAAGGAATATCGATCATGGCTGCTAAAGAAGTTAAATTCGGCGATGCCGCCCGCTCCAAGATGCTCAAAGGCGTCAACGTTCTGGCTGACGCGGTAAAAGCGACCCTGGGCCCGAAAGGCCGTAACGTGATCCTCGAGAAGAGCTTCGGCGCTCCGACCATCACCAAGGACGGCGTTTCCGTTGCCAAGGAAATCGAGCTCGAAGATCGCTTCGAAAACATGGGCGCGCAGCTGGTCAAAGACGTTGCCTCCCGTGCCAACGATGACGCCGGTGACGGTACTACCACCGCTACCGTTCTGGCTCAGTCGATCGTCAACGAAGGCCTGAAAGCCGTCGCTGCCGGCATGAACCCGATGGACCTCAAGCGCGGTATCGACAAAGCGACCATCGCGATCGTCAAAGAGCTGAAAGCCCTGTCCAAGCCATGCGCTGACACCAAGGCGATCGCTCAGGTCGGCACCATCTCCGCCAACTCCGACAACTCCATCGGCGACATCATTGCCGAAGCCATGGAAAAAGTCGGTAAAGAAGGCGTGATCACCGTTGAAGAAGGCTCGGGCCTGGAAAACGAACTGTCGGTTGTAGAAGGCATGCAGTTCGACCGTGGCTACCTGTCCCCGTACTTCGTCAACAAGCCGGACACCATGGTGGCCGAGCTCGACGGCCCGCTGATCCTGCTGGTCGACAAGAAGATCTCGAACATCCGCGAAATGCTGCCAGTGCTGGAAGCCGTTGCCAAAGCCGGCCGCCCACTGCTGATCGTGGCCGAAGACGTTGAAGGCGAAGCCCTGGCGACGCTGGTTGTGAACAACATGCGTGGCATCGTTAAAGTCGCAGCCGTCAAGGCTCCAGGCTTCGGTGACCGTCGCAAGGCCATGCTGCAGGACATCGCCGTTCTGACCGGCGGTACCGTGATCTCCGAAGAAATCGGCCTGAGCCTGGAAAGCACCACTCTGGAGCACCTGGGTAACGCCAAGCGTGTCACCCTGTCCAAGGAAAACACCATCATCGTTGACGGTGCTGGCGTTGAAGGCGACATCCAGGCGCGTATCGCTCAGATCCGTGCTCAGGTTGCTGAAACTTCCTCGGACTACGACCGTGAAAAACTGCAAGAGCGTCTGGCCAAGCTGTCCGGCGGCGTTGCGGTGATCAAGGTTGGCGCTGGTTCCGAAGTTGAAATGAAAGAGAAGAAGGCCCGCGTTGAAGACGCCCTGCACGCAACCCGTGCAGCCGTTGAAGAAGGCGTGGTACCTGGCGGTGGCGTTGCGCTGATCCGTGCTCTGGAAGCCCTGACCGAACTGACCGGCGACAACGCTGACCAGAACGTCGGTATCGCTGTGCTGCGTCGCGCTGTTGAAGCGCCGCTGCGTCAGATCGCTGCCAACTCCGGCGACGAGCCAAGCGTAGTCGTCAACGAAGTGAAGAACGGCAAAGGTAACTTCGGTTACAACGCTGCTTCCGGCGAATACGGCGACATGATCGAAATGGGCATCCTGGACCCAACCAAGGTAACCCGTTCCGCTCTGCAAGCTGCAGCCTCGATCGGCGGTCTGATCCTGACCACCGAAGCCGCTGTTGCTGATGCACCGAAGAAAGAAGGCTCGGTTGGCGGCGGTATGCCAGACATGGGCGGCATGGGTGGCATGGGCGGCATGATGTAAGCCAGCCTTACCCCTGTAACGCAAAACCCCGCTGGCGAAAGCCAGCGGGGTTTTTTATTGCCTTCGATTTAGTGTTGGCTTGAGACCGAGGTGCGGCCATCGCTGGCAAGCCAGCTCCCACAAGGATCTATGGTGTTCACCCAATACGTGTTTCACCTTGGACATTGTGGGAGCTGGCTTGCCAGCGATAGCGTCAGATCAGACGCTGACCGGTTGTGCCTTGACGACGGCCTCAGCCTTCAGCGCCGGGCGATACAGCACCCAGTAATACGACCCCAGGCAAATCAGCCAACAGAAAATCGCCGTCCACACGCTGTGCGAAAAGAAGTGCGCACCCTGCATCATCCGGCTGATCGAGAACACCGAGCCCAGGGCAAAGGCAAAGATGAACGCCTGTCGGGCCAGACGTGGACGTCGGTCACGCAGCACAAAGAACAGCGCAACCAGGGTGAAACCGGTCGCCGCATGACCACCGGGCCAGCAACGGGCGAGGGGTGGGGCGCACAACGTTTGATGGCATGTTGGATCCTGAGCAAAAGAAAACGCCCCGGTGCCTCGGCCCGGGGCGCTTCGATTAACGTTCGCTGACTTGTGGCGCACCCTCCTTGGGTGCTTTCCAGCCAAGCAACTGATGTTTGAAACCATAACTGGCGGTTTGGTAGTAGCTGATGGCGCGGCTGATCAGCGGGTCATCACTGATCGCCCGGGATTCACGGCTCTCAGTCAGCGCATCGTCGTGTCGGCGCAAGCCCTGGCGCGGGCTGAGAATGGCCAGATCCTTGCCGTCGAACAGCCCCAGATGCTGGTAGTTGCCAACCACCACCCGTGGCGGCAACGGGTTTTCCTGCAGCAGGTTGCGCCCGAAGAACGTCGACTGGTAATCCATGTTCAGCAAGCCCAGCAGGGTCGGCGCGAGGTCGATCTGGCTGGCCAGTTGAGCGTTTTCGCGTGGTTCGATCAGCTTCGGCGCATAAATGAACAGCGGAATCTGATAGTTGGCGATCGGCAGGTCTTCCTTGCCGGCGCTACCGGCGGTGTGGTCGGCGACGAAGATGAAGATCGTGTTGTCGAACCACGGTTTCTGGCGCGCCTGCTCAAGGAACTGGCCGATGGCGTAGTCGGTGTACTTCACCGCGCCGTCGCGACCGTTGCCGGACTTGATGTCGATGCGGTTGTCCGGGTAGGTGTACGGGCGATGGTTGGAGGTGGTCATCAACTGCAACAGAAACGGCTGGCCCTTGGCGAAATCGGCATCGGCCAGTTTCAGGGTTTGCGTGTACAGGTCCTCGTCGGCCATGCCCCAGGCGTTCTTGAAGTGGATTTGGGCCTCATCGACGCTGCTCTGATCGACCACGCGATAACCGTTACCGCTGAAGAACGCGTTCATGTTGTCGAAGTAACCGCGCCCGCCGTAGACGAATACGCTGTCATAGCCTACCGCACTCAATTGCTGACCCAGGCTGGCGAACCCGCTTTCGCGGCCGATGCGTTTGACGATCGAGCGGCCCGGCGTCGGTGGAATGGCCAGGGTGATGGCTTCCAGGCCACGGTCGGTGCGGGTGCCGGTGGCGTAGAAATTATTGAAATACAGGCTCTGTTTGCGCAGCGCATCGAGGTGCGGGGTCAGATCGCGCTTGTCACCGTTGCTGCCCAGGTACTTGGCGCTGAGGCTTTCGATGGTCACCAGCACGATGTTGGGCGTGCGTGCCGTGCCGGGGTTGTCGATCACCCGGCGAATGTCCTGTGGGTCCTGACCGATGAAGCGGGCGTTGGGTTCGTTCAGTTCGGCGCGAATCTGCCGGGCCACCTCTTCTGACGAGCGGCTGCTGTAGAACTGGCTGTAATCCAGCTCGTTGTTACGAAAGGCCGCGAAGAACTGATAGGGGCCGTTGCTCGCCAGTTCGTTCTGGTAGGCATTGCCGCCCTGGGCGCGCGGTGCGTCCTGACTGAGCAGTTGCAGGCTGAGACCGGTCACCAGCAGCAGCACCAGCGCATTGAGCAGGCGGTTGCGCAACGGCGGCAGTGGCGCATTCAGCGCCGCATTGAACGGCTTGCGCAACGCGAAGCTGATGCCAATGGCCAGCAGCGCCAGAATGCTCAGCAGGGTGCCGATCGGGTACGACTCGAGCACGTTGTTCAGCACTTCATCGGAGTACACCAGGTAGTCCACGGCGATGAAGTTGAAGCGCACGCCGAACTCGTCCCAGAATAGCCATTCGGCCACCGACACGAACAGCATGACGAACAGGCTGACGGTCAGCAGCCCTCGCAGGAACCAGCGATGACCGCGGCGGCGCCACAAGGCCGGCGGGCAGAGCAACAGATACAGGCCCAACGGCAACGCCGCATAGGCAAGGAAACCCAGGTCATACAGCAAGCCAATGCCGAACACCGAGAGGGCAACGCCACCGGCCTCATCCAGATGAGTCAGGAGCAGCATGGTCCGGGTCAGGAAAAATACCAGCAGCCAGGCGCCGGTAATCAACAGCAGAAGGCGCAGGGGCGCCGTCTTGAAAAAATCCATAGTCCGCTTCCTTTTACGATGGCGCGGGAGTGTCGTGGCGGCGCCGTCGGCAGGTTGTGAACCCGTAGTGAAAAATTTGTTAAGACTTGAATATGCTCGAGAGAGTTGAGTCGCGGAACGCTCAACCCTAGCTCTGTGGAGAATCTGGCCTTAAGCTGCGCGGGCCATGACGGCCGTTACTGTGTACGGAGGAGGTGCCCATGCGAATTCTATTGGTCGAAGACAACCGCGACATCCTGGCCAATCTGGCCGATTATCTGGGGCTCAAAGGCTACACAGTCGATTGTGCCCAGGACGGTCTGTCGGGCCTGCATCTGGCTGCCACCGAACATTACGACCTGATCGTGCTCGATATCATGCTGCCGGGCATTGATGGCTACACCCTGTGCAAGCGCCTGCGTGAAGACGCCCGTCGTGACACGCCGGTGATCATGCTCACCGCTCGCGATCAACTCGACGACCGCTTGCAGGGTTTCAAGTCCGGCGCCGACGATTACCTGGTCAAACCGTTCGCCCTGTCCGAACTGGCGGCACGGATCGAGGCGGTGATGCGCCGCACCCAGGGCGGTGGGCGTCGGGCGTTGCAGGTCGGCGATCTGAACTACGACCTCGACACCCTGGAAGTGACCCGCGAAGGCAAACTGCTCAAGCTCAACCCGGTCGGCCTCAAGTTGCTGGCGGTGTTGATGCAGAAGAGCCCGCATGTGCTGCGGCGGGAAATTCTCGAAGAAGCGCTGTGGGGCGATGATTGCCCGGACAGCGACAGCCTGCGCAGCCACGTCCACCAATTGCGTCAGGTGATCGACAAACCGTTCGAAAAACCATTGCTGCATACCGTGCACGGCGTGGGTTATCGCTTGGCCGAGGGGCGTGATGGAGTTTAAGCAAAGCCTTTCCCAACGGATCATCATTGCCTTTGCGTTGATGAGCGCGCTGGTAGCCGGTGCCTTTGCCATGGGCATCGTGGCGACGGTGCATCTGGTGGAGGAAAAACTGATTTCGGCAGGGCTGGGTGGCGATCTGCAGCGCCTGTTGCTGATGGACAACGTCTCGGACTGGAGCCATCGGCCCGAGCCGGACCAGTTGTTCTATTTCAGCGGCGGGCCAGGTGATTTCGAGTTACCCAAGGATTTGCGTCACCTGGATGCGGGCTTCCATGAAGTCTTCCGCGAACAGTTGTCGTATCACGCCATGGTCGAAATCGTCGACGGCCGGCGATATGTGCTGCTGCAGGATCAGAGCGATTTCGAAGAGCGCGAGCGTGTGCTGTTTGCCGTCGTGCTGGTGGGCTTTGTGCTCAGTCTGGCTTTGGCGGTATTCCTCGGCTGGGTGCTTGCGCGCAAAGTGATGGCGCCGGTGGTGCGTCTGGCGCGTCAGGTTCGCCACCGCGATCAGTTGCTCGGGCTGGCGCCGCCGCTCGCACCCGACTACGCGGCTGACGAAGTCGGCGAACTGGCGGTGGCGTTCGACGCCACCCTCGGTCGCCTGCGTCAGGCCCTGACCCGTGAAAGATTATTCACCAGCGACGTCAGTCACGAACTGCGCACCCCCTTGATGGTGCTGGCCAGCTCTTGCGAACTGCTGCTGGAGAATCCGGCCATTGATCAACGCGGTCGCTCTCAGGTGGAACGTATCGCCCGGGCCAGCGAGGAAATGCGCGAGTTGGTGCAGACCTTCCTGATGCTCGCCCGTGCCCAGCGCGAAAACGCCGGGGTGGCGCTGCAGCAGAATATTGCGCAAGTGGCTGACAGCCTGTTGTGCGTATGGCGCGAGCCGATTGAAAGCAAGGGGCTGAGGTTGCAGTTCGAACCCGGCAATCCGCCGGACACCTGTTACAACGCAACGTTGCTGACCGCGGTGATGGGCAACCTGTTGCGCAACGCCTGCCATTACACCGACCAGGGCTTTATTCGCCTGACCCTTACCGCCAACGGGTTTGTGGTGGAAGACTCCGGTGTGGGCATTCCGGAAGAAAAACGCGAAGCCATGTTCCAGCCTTTCGTGCGTGGCACGGAAAACCGTGGTGAAGGCCTTGGGCTCGGCCTGTCGCTGGTGCAGCGGATCTGTGAAAACCAGGGCTGGACGGTCAATTTGAGCACGATGACGCCCAATGGCTGCCGCTTCGAGGTGGATCTTGGGGCGCCTTGACGCACGTAGTGGCTCCAGGCTACTCCCTCGAAGCTGTCTAAATCCTGTATAACTCTGTAATACTTTGCCGGTAGACCCGACATTTTTTTCACAAAGGGATGACCTGACGCTGACACGCCGCTGCCTATGGTGGTGGCATCAGTAACTCAGGAGTCCTGGTGATGGCCGGCCCGATCAAGCTCGATTTTTCCGAAAAGTATGACGATCAGCATGCCCAGAAATATCTGCGCAAGCACAAGGAAAGCCTTGGTCGTCGTCTTTCTCACTGGCGTGACGAACAGTTGGCCCGCAAGGCGCTGGCGTTGGTCGGCGAGCCAGGACTGGTGCTGGACCTGCCTTGTGGGGCGGGGCGTTTCTGGCCATTGCTGGGTGAAAAAACCAATCGGGTGATCATCGGCGCGGACAATTCCGAGTCGATGATCAAGACGGCCATGGCGTCGCAACCGGCTGACGTGGTGAAACGGGTACAACCCTTGCACACGTCTGCGTTCGACATCGCCTTGCCGGATAACGCCGTCGACAGCATTTTTTGCATGCGACTGCTGCATCACATCGGTGAGGCCGAGCATCGGCGCACGATTCTGCGTGAATTTGAGCGCGTGACCCGCGACAGCGTGATTGTTTCGCTGTGGGTCTACGGCAATTTCAAGGCGTGGAAGCGTCAACGCGCCGAGCAGAAGCGTGACAAACGGCAATACCAGAATCGCTTTGTGTTACCGGCCGCTACGGTCGAAAAGGAATTCGAGGAAGCAGGGTTTCGAATTCAGGAACAACTGGACTTTATTCCGCTCTACGCCATGTGGCGAGTTTATGTATTACGCAAGAGGTAGCAGGATGGCAGTGCAATTTGCAGCAGAAACGGACGTCGCTCCGCAAGATCGCTTTGACTTTTACTGGAACCAGCGCGGTGAGTGGGTGGAAGAACCCAACGTGCGGCGCGGTGGCGAAAGTGGAGTCCAGCGGGTCGTTGGACGCGATGGTCAACTGCTGTATGCCAAGCGCCAGACCGGTCATATCTATCGCAGCTGGTTGCACCCGTTCGGACGGCCGACGGTATTGCGTGAGCTGGATGCCCTGACCGGCGTGAGCAAGCTTGGCGTGCGCGTGCCGCAAATCGTTTTCTGTGGTACCCAGCCCGACCCGCAGCACAAGTGGCGTGCGTTGCTGGTGACCAAGTCCCTGGACGGTTTCCAGGAGATGGAACACTGGCTGGCTTCTGCCGGCGGGCGTGATCAGTGCGGCGACGTCGTTTATGAGCGTGTGCTCAAGGACCTCGCCGAGAATCTGGCGCGCATGCACAAGGGCCGTTGGCAGCACAGCTGCATCTACATCAAACATGTGTTCGTGCGGGTCACCGGCGAAGGTGAATCGGCCAAGGTTGAAGTAGCCCTGATCGACCTGGAGAAATGTCGCCAGCGTCTGACTGCCTATCGCGCTGCCTCTCACGACATGAAGCAATTACGCCGCCACTCGTCGTTCCGCGATGCGGACTGGAAAAAACTCGTCTACTTTTATGAGACGGCGTTTGGCAGCGCTATCAAAGGTTTATAGCGATGAAACTCGAAATTGCACGAGGTTTGTTTTTGGTTGGAGCCTTGGCAGTTGCATCACTGGCGGTGGCTGCCTGGGAGCAGCCACGCATGCAGGTCATTGGAGCGTCCACCAGCGACGCCCATTGTTCAATCCCACGGGAGGCCAAAGCCTCCGTGGCGACCAAACCCGACCATGACTTGTTGTTGTTCATGTTCGGACTTTCCCAAGGAATGAGGCCGCAGAGTTGAACCGATTGAAGCCCACCTGAAAGGCCTCGCAGATGCGAGGCCTTTTTTATGCCCGACACGACACAGATCCCTTGTAGGAGTGAGCCTGCTCGCGATAGCGGTGTGTCATTCAAATCATTGTTAACTGACAGACCGCTATCGCGAGCAGGCTCACTCCTACAGGGGGTTATGCGGTTGGTGTGGGATCGGGTTTCGCCAGCAGGGTGTAAACGCATGGCAAGACGAACAGCGTAAACAACGTGCCGATCGACATCCCCGTGGCAATCACCATGCCGATATCAAAGCGGCTGACCGCGCCGGCACCGGTGGCGAGAATCAACGGCACCATGCCAAACACCATCGCTGCAGTGGTCATCAATACCGGCCGTAAACGAATCGCTGCCGCTTCCTCAACGGCTTCACGCACTGTCAGGCCTTTGTCCTTGCGCAACTGGTTGGCGAATTCAACGATCAGGATGCCGTGTTTACTGATCAGGCCGATCAGCGTCACCAGCCCCACCTGGGTGTAGATGTTCATGCTCGACCAGCCAAGGAACAGCGGAATCAGCGCCCCGCAGATCGACAACGGCACCGTCACCAGAATCACCAGCGGATCGCGGAAACTCTCGAACTGCGCCGCCAGCACCAGAAAAATGATCGCCAGCGCGAGTGCAAACGTCACCCACAACGCGCTGCCTTCCTGAACGAACTGGCGTGACGCACCGCCATAGTCGAAGGCAAAACCGGCCGGCGCTTCTTCCCGGGCGATCTGCAGAACGGTGTCGATGGCTTCACCCATGCTCACCAGCGGAAAACCGGAGATCTTCGCCGCATTGAGTTGCTGGAACTGATTGAGCTGGCGCGGTCGTGCGCGGTCGCTGACCTTGATCAGAGTCGACAGCGGCAGTAACTCGCCCTGGGTGTTTTTCACGTAGTAATTGTTCAGCCAGTCCGGGTTGTCGCGGAAGGGGCGTTCAACCTGAGCAATGACCTTGTAACTGCGCCCCTCGATGGTGAACCGGTTGATTTCCGCTTCACCCAGCAACGTCGCCAGCGTGCCCCCCAGATCCTGCATCGACACGCCCATTTGCGCGGCTTTGGCGCGGTCGATATCGACCACCACCTCGGGTTTGTCGAACGCCAGATCGAGGTCGACGAAGGCGAACTTGCCCGACTCCATCGCACGCTTCTTGATCCGGTCGGCCACTTGCAGCAGCAATTCGTAGTCGTTGGCGGTGTTGACCACAAACTCGAACGGCAAGCCTTCACCGGTGCCAGGCAGGGACGGCAGGTTGAAGCCGAAAATCTGCAGGCCCGGGATGCCTTCCAGTTTGCCCTGCACCTCAGGGAGGATTTGCATCTGTGTGCGGCTGCGTTCGTTCCATGGCTTGAGCAGGAACCCGCCAATGCCCGCCTGCACGCCGTTGTAGCCGTTGATCTGGAACGAGGAATAGTACTCGGGGAATTCCTTGAAGATCTTGATGAACTCGTCGGTGTAGGTGCTCAGGTAATCGAGGTTGGTCGGCTGCGGCGCGGTGGCCATCATGAAAATGATGCCCTGGTCTTCGTCCGGCGCCAGTTCCGACTTGGCGAACTTGAGAAATACCGGAATCAGGCACAGCACGATCACCGCGAACACCAGCACCACCGGCCGCGTGTTCAGCGTGCCATGCAGCATGCTTTGATAGCGGCGCTTGAGACGGTCGAAAATGCGGTCGAGACGGTGGGCGAGGCCACTGGGGTTTTCTTCGTGACGCAGCAGAAGTGCGCACATCATCGGCGACAGGGTCAGGGCGACGATCCCGGAGATCACCACCGCCCCGGCGAGGGTCAGCGCAAACTCCTTGAACAGCGCGCCGGTCAGGCCGGTGAGGAAGCCGATCGGCGCGTACACCGCGGCCAGGGTGATGGTCATCGACACCACCGGCATGGCGATTTCCCGCGCACCTTCCAGGGCCGCATCAAACGGCGTCTTGCCTTCCTCGATGTGCCGGTGGATGTTTTCCACCACGACAATCGCATCGTCCACCACCAGACCGATGGCCAGCACCATTGCCAGCAGCGTCAGCAGGTTCATCGAGTAGCCCATCATCTGCATGAAGAACATCACGCCGATCATCGACAACGGAATGGTCACCACCGGAATCACCACCGAACGCAACGCGCCGAGGAACAGAAACACTACGACAATCACGATCAGTACCGCTTCGAACAGGGTTTTCACTACCTCGTCGATGGAGGCCTGAATGAACAGGGTGGCGTCGTAGGCAATCTCGCTCTTGAGGTTCGGCGGCAGCTGCGCTTCCAGCTCGGGCATCAGCTTGCGCACTTCCTTGATCACGTCCAGCGGGTTGGCGCCGGGCGTGGCCTTGATGCCGATGTACACCGACGGCGTGCCGCCGAACGAACTGATCGAGTCGTAGTTTTCCGCGCCCATCTCCACCCGCGCGACATCGCCGAGCAGCACGCGGCTGTCGCCACTGACCTTGAGCGGAATCGCCGCAAAAGCCTCGGCGGATTTCAGTTCGGTGTTGGCGTTGATGCTGGTGACCACGTACTCGCCTTTCACTTCGCCGGCGGCGGAGAGGAAGTTGTACTGGCGCACCGCATTGGTCACGTCGCTGGCGCTGAGGCCGAAACCGGCGAGCTTCACCGGGTCGAGCCACAGGCGCATGGCGAACACCTGATTGCCGAGAATCTCTGCTTCGGCCATGCCCGGCAGGGTCGCGAGTTTCGGCTGGATCACCCGTGACAGGTAGTCGGTGATCTGCGGGTTGCTCAAGTCCTTGCTGAAGAAGCTGATGTACATCAGCGCCGAGGCGTCGGCGGACTCCTTGCTCAGCACCGGGTCTTCAGCGTCCTGCGGCAGTTTGTTTTTCACCTCGTTGGCCTTGGCCAGCAACTCGGTAAAGAGGCGATCGGTGTTGGAGCCGATACGTGCGTAGATCGAAATTACCGAGAAGTTCTGCCGGCTGACCGACGTCATGTAGTCGATGCCCTCGGCGCTGGCCAGGCTTTGCTGCATCGGTTGGGTGATGTAACCCTGAATGGTTTCGGCGTTGGCCCCGGGGTAGGCCGTGGTCACCGTGATCAGGGCGTTTTCCATTTGCGGGTATTGGCGCAGGGGCAACTTGCTCCAGGCCTGAAAGCCGAGCAGCACAATCAACAGGCTGACCACGGTGGCGAGCACCGGGCGGCGGATGAACGGATCAGTAAAAGCCATGGGAATTCCTTGATCAGTCGGCGCGAGGCGGACTGTTCTGCTCGCCGAGGGTCTTGTCTTCGCTGATGGCAATGTGGGCGCCGTTGTCCAGTTTGATCTGGCCGGCCGTCACCACTTGTTCGCCGCTCTGCACGCCCTTGTTGATCATCACCAGGCCCTCGCGGCGTTCACCGGTTTCGATGAAGCGTCGCTCGGCAATCAGCACCGGTTGGCCCTTGTCGTCCTTTTCGACGCTGCCGTCTGCGGCTTTCTTCTGGCCGACCACGTAGACCGAGTTGCCGTAGAGGGTGTAGGTGATCGCGCTTTCCGGCACCACGATGTGCTTCTGCGGATCGGGCAGCAGCACATCGAGGCTGGCGAACATGCCCGGCAGCAGTTTGCCATCGGGGTTGGCCAGAGTGGCGCGCACCAGAATGTTACGCGTCGAGCTTTCGACGATCGGGTTGATCGCGCTGATCTTGCCCGGGAAGATCTGGCCGGGGTAAGCGGCGGCCGAGATATTCACCGGTTGGCCGATGGCCAGTTTCGGTACCGATTGCTCGGGCACATAGAAGTCGGCGTAGAGGCTGCTCAGGTCCTGCAGGGTTGCGATTTTGGTGCCGCTGGCGAGGTAGTCGCCGACGTCGACCTGACGAATGCCGATGGTGCCGCTGAACGGCGCGAGGATGCGTTTTTTCGCCAGGGAGGCATTGAGCTGGTTGACCGTGGCCTTGTTCTTTTGCAGAACCGCCGAAAGCCGGTCGTACTCGCCTTTGGAGATGGCCCGGCTGTCGACCAGTTGGCTGCCGCGGCCGAAGTCCAGTTGCGCCAGACCGAGGTCGGCCCTGGCGGTTTCCAGCAGGGCGGTTTCGACCGCGCTGTCGAGTTGCAACAGCGGTTGCCCGGCCTTGACCTTCTGCCCGGATTCGAATTTGAGTTCGGTGACGGTGCCGGCGACTTCCAGGCTCAGCTCGACGCCTTGCAGCGCTTTCAGTGTGCCGACCGTGGGCAGACGCATCTGCCACGGCCGCTCGTAAGCCGTGGCCACCGCGACGCTGATGGGCGGTTTCGGCTTGGAAAAGCCCTGGATCATTGTGTAGATCGAAAAGGCCTTGTACCCGCCCAGAACCAGGACGATCAACAAGACAACACCCAACATGATCAGCATGCGGCGACGCAGCATATTTCCAGTTCCTTGGATAAATCAGGTGAGACAGGCGGGCACATTACTCCGAGTGCTGGGGGGATTCCAACTGGCAGTTTTTACATGAAGGTCGGGTATGAACCTTGTGGCGAGGGGATTTATCCCCGTTGGGCTGCGAAGCGGCCTCCTAAATCCTTCAGTCATACCGCGATTGCAGGTTTTAGGGCGGCTTCGCCACCCAACGGGGATAAATCCCCTCGCCACAGGGGGGCGCGTCACGCCATCAGATGAAGATGGTTGTCCCAGAGCCCCGCCGGTAGCTCCAGCGGTTTGGCCAGCAGTTCATCCTGGCGGCAATCGTAGTAGCGGCAACGTCCTTGCCCTGAAGTCACGACAAACCCGTCCTTCACCGCGCCGACACCGGCGCAATCGGGCAAGGGCGCGTCGAGGCGCACTTCGCCGCTGTCCAGATCCCAGATAAAGAACCGGTTGCCACGCGGCGCCGTCAGCGCGACCAGACGCAGCTCGCTGTGTACGGCGACGCTGGCGGTGTAATGCCCCATCGACTGCAACTGGTGATCCGGCACCGGGAACGCCACGAACGGCTGCCCTGGACGCTTGATCGCCAGCAACTCGGAGCGCTCGTGGGACGCGCCCATAAATTGCTGACCGGCGACGATGGTGCCGTCGCTGGCAATGCCCAGGTGACGTACGCTGTTCATCTGCTGGGCGAGGGTTTCCTTGCTCAGCAGGGTGCCGTCGCGCTGCATCAGTACCAGGCTCGGTTCCATGGCATTGAGGTTCATGTCGACGCGGCTTTCTGCCTCGGTACGAATCCCGCCATTGGCCACCACCAGCGTCTCGCCATCGGGCATCCACGACACCTGATGCGGGCCGAGGCCGTGGGTGGAAATTTCGCCGGTGTGCACCAGCCGTTCGCCTTCGAACTTGTACACACCGAGCAAACCACGGCCAGGATCGGTGGTGTCGTTCTCGGTGGCGTACAGGTATTCGCCGTCCTTGTGCACCACGGCGTGGCCGTAGAAGTGCCGGTTCGGCTGCGAGGTCACCGTCTGCAGCAACTTACCGTCGCGCAGGTCGATCAGGTAACTCTCGGTGCCCGGGCGACGTGCGACGAACAGTGCAATCGGCTGCGTCGGATGGTTGATGATGTCGTGGCAGCGTTGGCCGACTTCGGTGGCGAACACCCGCGTGCCGTCCAGCCGATAGCCGACGGCGTAGTGCTTGCCGTCGGTGTCATCGCGCGCCGAGAGCAACAACGGGCTCTGATCCTTGCGCTTGAACAGCGTCCAGCCGCCCAGCGTCACTGCTCCCAGCAGTGCACTACCTAAAGTCAGAACCTGACGTCGCAGCATGGCACTTGCCCTCATCAGTCACCGTCGTTGGCGTTGAAGCCCAGTTGGATGCCCAGCGCCTTGGCCAGTTCGCCTTCGTGCAGGCGATGGACGACGTTGAGGCTGTCGTAGATGTCGTTCAGTTGCTGACGACCGGCGTCGTCTTCGAGCATTTCGCCGAGCGAACGCTGAGTGCTGTCGAACAGTTTCAGCGAAGCGGCGTAGGCTGCGTCGATCTTGTCGGCCAATGGCTTCTGATCGCTTGGCAGCAGGCTGCGCAGGCCTTTGTTATCGACACCTTCCCAGACGGTTTTGGCAGCGGCGAGGCTGGCTTCCAGTGCGGTCAGCGAGGACTGGCTGCGCCAGGCATCGGCCTGGAACGGTTGAGGCACGCCTTTGCTCTGGCGGCCCATCGGCGTGCCGAGCTTTTTCTTCAGCGTGTCGAGGGCGGTGACCTGCACGCGCAGCAGATCGGCGATCGCTTCGTGGGAGTCGGCGTAGCGCTGGTTCGGGAACTTGCTCATCTGCGCCAGCATGCCGTCGCTGGTGTTCCAGCTCTGCAGAATCTCCTCGGCCAATTGCTTCTGACGTTCGCCGATGGCGATCAGCAGCGGGCAGTACTTGGCTTTCTGTTCAGCATTGGCAACGTCAGGCTTTTCATCGAACAGGATGTACTCGTACGCCGACAGACCTTGAACGACTACGCTCGATTTGGCCAGGGCGGCGGCGTCGATCTGCGGCTGGGCGACGACCAGTTGCTCGACCTGACGACCGACGAGGTTTTTCTTGTCCGGCCAGAACTGCACCTGCCACGAACGGTTGCCCTCGGCCAGCGGCCCGATCAGCAACGGTTGCAGCTCGGCCCAGGCTTTCTGCGCGTGGAGAAAGTCGGCGCGGGCGGTTTCCAGGGTTTCCTTGCCCTGGCAGTAGGCGAGGGCGCTGACTGCCAGTTGCCTGTCGGCTTCGACCCAACGAGTGTAGGTCGGCAGGATCACCGATTTGGCGATGGCCGCCGAGGTGACCGCTTGCGGGTCCTGCGGCGAGCAGGCGCCGAGGGCGAGTGCGGCAAGGCTGGTGAACAACAACTTGGGACGGAACATGTCGGGCTCCCGATTCTTTTAAGTGTTTAAAGTGAGTTCAGAAACGCCAGCAGCGCGGCACGCTGTTCGGCGTTGAAAGACAAAACCTGTTGCTGCGCCTGCTGCGCTTCGCCGCCATGCCAGAGCACGGCTTCGAGCAGATTGCGCGCGCGGCCGTCATGCAAGAACTGCGTGTGGCCGCTGACCGCTTGCGTCAGGCCGATGCCCCACAACGGCGGGGTGCGCCAGTCGCGGCCGGAGGCCTGGAATTCAGTGCGGTGGTCGGCCAGACCATCGCCCATGTCATGCAGCAGCAGATCGCTGTACGGGCGAATCACTTGATTGGCCAGTTCAGGTTCGGCCGCGTTGGCGGCGGTGGTGTATTTCGGGGTGTGGCACGACTGGCATCCGGCCTGGAAAAACAGGTTCTTGCCGGCCAGCACTTCGGGATCATTGACGCCACGACGCGCCGGCACCGCGAGGTTGCGGCTGTAGAACAGCACCAGCCGCAGGATGTTGTCGCTGACTTCCGGCTCGCCGTCCGGGCCATTGCCGTTCGGTGCCTGTTTGCAGACGGTTTGCGCGTTGGTGCAGTCATCGAAGGGGCGCAGGCTGGTCGTGAGGCCCATGTCCCCGGAAAACGCGTGAACATTCTGCTGATTGAGATTCGGTTGTCCGGCTTTCCAGCCGAATCGGCCCATGACAGTTTTCTGCTGCGCGTCATCCCAGACCTGATTCGGCCGGCCATTGATGCCGTTGTTCGCTTTCGCCTGCGCGGCGGCGTTGGCGAGAATCGCCTCTTGCGGGATTGCTTCGAGCAAACCGAGGCCGATCATCGGCGGCGCGACCCGGGCGGAGAAACGCGTGTCCGGGTGCATCGGGCCGTAGCCCAGCTGAGTGAACTGCAGCACGGGTTTGCGCAGTTCCACTTCAGTGCCGTCCTTGAAGCGGACCGGCACCGGGGTGTATTCGACGCGCACCTTGCCTTCGGGGACGACGCCGGGCACCGCCATGTCCTGGAACTGGCCGCCGTAGACTGGCTCCGGCACTACGCCGACCTGCTCGATGAGTTTGGCAAATTCAGGCGCGTCGGGAATCGACAGGCGCACCAGCATGGACACCGCATTGGCTGCGTCCGGCGTCGGCGGATGGCCGCGACCGTCCTTGATGTGGCAGTTCTGGCAGGCGTTGGTGTTGAACAGCGGACCGAGGCCGTCCCGCGCAGTGGTGGTCGACGGTGCGATCACCCACGGGCTGCGGAAGAAACTGTTGCCGACACTGAAATCGACCCGGCGCGACGGCGGCAGGTTGGCCGAGGGCAGGGAAAAGGCGTTCTGATCGGTCTTGCGCACGGTCGCTGCACCGCCTGAACGCGCTTCACCAGGCTCAGCCTTGGTAAAGCGCGGAGCGTCATCACAGGCACTCAGGCCCAGGGCCAGAAGCAGTGCGGACAAGCGAAGCGACAGCGAAGGCATCGGACATCCTGCAGACGGGCGAAATTAAAGGCGCAAAGTCTAACAGGGCGAGGGGGTTTGAATAAGAGGAATTATCGTTTACTTGATTTGCGGCAGGGTTTCACTTGAGACCGAGGTGCCCCCTATTGCTGGCAAGCCAGCTCCCACAGGATTTGAGGTGTTTGCAGAATCCGTGTAAGTCACCATTCCCTGTGGGAGCTGGCTTGCCAGCGATGAGGTCATCAGCATTACAGCAAAAAGCAGGCATGAAAAAAGGCGACCCGCAGGTCGCCTTTTTTTGACGCAGACGCTGTGATCAGAACTCGTGATCAGCGTTGTCCGGGTTCAGGTCGCTGATGCCCAGTTTGCCAGCAGCGGCTTCGATCGAACCGGTCTGCTTGACCAGGGATGCGATGGCGTCACGCACGATCTGGTTGCCCGCGGTGTTGCCGGCAGCGATCAACTGGTCGTAGTGCTCACCCTTGTTGGCGTGATCGACCATGACCTGGATCTTGGCTTCGGTAGCGGCCAGATCGGCTTTCAGCGCGTTGTCGGCAGCCGGGTCGGCCTTGGCCACCAGCGACGACAGGCTGGCGCCGGTCATTTTGGTGCCGTCGGTACGGGTGTACTCGCCCAGGTACACGTTACGAATGCCTTTGGCATCGTAGAAGTGCGAGTTGTGGGTGTTGTCGCTGAAGCAGTCCTGCTCGTCTTCAGGGGAGTTGGCTTCCAGGGAAACCTTCATGCGCTCGCCCGCCAGTTCGCCCAGCGACAGGCTGCCCATGCCGAAGAGCATTTTGCGCAGACCGGTTTCAGCCGGCTCGGCTTCCAGGGTGGCGCGGTAGTTGTCGGCCACGTTCGGTTTCCAGTTGCCGACCATTTCTTCCAGGTCGCTGACCAGCAGTTGGGTCACGGTTTTCAGGTACGCACGGCGACGATCGTTGTGACCGCCGGTGGCGCCGGCGCCTTCCAGGTAGTCCGACGCCGGACGGTTGCCCGCGCCCGGGCCGGTGCCGTTCAGGTCCTGGCCCCAGAGCAGGAATTCGATGGCGTGGTAGCCGGTGGCGACGTTCGCCTCGGAACCGCCCAGCTCGTTGAGGCTGGCGAGTTTTTCCGAGGTGATGTCTTTTACATCGACCTTGTCTTCGCCGACCTGCACTTCAGTGTTGGCGATGATGTTGGCCGTGGCGCCCGGGTTACCCAGCGCGTGTTCGTAGGATTTGTCGACGTAGTCGATCAGGCCTTCGTCCAGTGGCCAGGCATTCACCTGACCTTCCCAGTCGTCGATGATGGTGTTGCCGAAGCGGAACACTTCGCTCTGCAGGTAAGGCACGCGCGCGGCAACCCAGGCAGCCTTGGCGGCTTTCAGGGTGTCGGCGTTCGGCTTGGCGAGAAACGCGTCGACGGCGGTTTGCAGGGTTTTCGCGGTGGATTCGGCATCGCTGTAAACGGCGAAGACCATGTCGGCGTAGTGCGCGACCACAGCCTTGGCGGCCGCTTCGTCGACTTTACCGGCAGCGGCAGGCGCAGCCGCTGGCGCGGTAGTGCTGGCAGCTGGCGTCGGCGCGGCGGCTTTGTCTTTGCCTTCGCCGCAACCGGCGAGGGAAATAGCGATGGCCAGCAGACTGGCGGTAGCCAGAGGCATACGAATCATGGCGAACATCCTGCTTCGGTAGTTGAATGGATAGGCGCTGGGGGCGCAAAACTGCGACATAATGCAAATCTTTCGCATTATGTGTAAAGGGCTGTGGCTGGAAATATTTCTTATTTACGAAACGCAAAAGATCGTCCGAACGCGGTCCGAGCCTTCGGCTGCATCTGCTGGGCTGCGATCTTCTGACGTTACAAAATGGCCGCGTTGCTGCGTTGCGCCTGTTTGAGGTAGGCACCCAGCTCACGGGCCGGCAGCGGTTTGCTGTAGTGGTAGCCCTGACCTTCGTGGCAGCCTTCGGAAATGATGTACGTCTCCTGCTCGGCGGTTTCCACGCCCTCGGCAATCACCTGCATGCCAAGGCTCTTGCCCAGTTGAATGATCGCGCGAACGATGGTCGCATCGTCGTCGTCATCCAGCAGATCCTGGACGAAGCTCTTGTCGATCTTGATCTTGTCCAGCGGCAGGCTTTTCAGATAACTCAGCGATGAATAACCGGTGCCGAAGTCGTCGATGGCGATCAGCGCCCCGGAGCGGCGCAGGCTGAGCAAGTGCTGGGCGGCGGTGCTGATGTCTTCCATCAGGCCGGTTTCGGTGACTTCCAGCTCCAGGCTGCGGGGCGGCAGGCGATACATCTGCAATAGATTGTTGACCACCCGCGGCAGCTCGGCGTGGTGCAGTTGCACGGTGGACAGGTTGACGGCCATGCGCAGGTCGACGAAGCCTTGATCGTGCCATTCGCGCAGTTGTTTGCAGGCCTGATCGAGCACCCATTCGCCAATGGCGATGATCGTGCCGTTCTGTTCGGCCAACGGAATGAACAGATCCGGCGGCACCAGACCGTGTTCCGGATGCTGCCAGCGAATCAACGCTTCGACCCCGACCACGCGATGATCGCGATAGCTGATCTGTGGCTGGTAGACGAGGTAGAACTGATCGCGCAGCAGTGCATCACGCAGGTCTTTTTCCAGTTCGCGCCGGCGGCGCATCTCGCTGTCGACGCTGGCGATGTAGAACTGATAGCGATTGCGCGAGCGGGTCTTGGCCAGGGTCATGGTCTGCTCGGCTTTCTGCAACAGCTTTTCCGTGCTGTCGCCGTCTTCGGGGAACAAGGTGATACCGATGGTGGCGCGCAGGCGGATTTCCTGATGGTCGAGGGCGAACGCCGCTTCCAGATCGTCGAGGATGCTTTGCGCCAGTTCCGCGGCTTCATAAGGCTGTTCGATATCGGCCTGCACCAGCGCGAACTGATCGCCGCCGAGGCGGGCGAGTGCGCCAAGCCGACCGCTGTGGGCGCGCAGGCGATCGGCAAGTGCCAGCAATAACTGGTCGCCGGTCTGGTAGCTGAACTGCTCGTTGATGCCCTTGAAATCATCCAGCCCCACGCACAACACCGCGACCCGCCGTTGCAGCTTGCCGGCGTCGACCAGAATCTTGTCCAGTTGCTGCTGTAATTGCTGGCGGTTCGGCAGGCCGGTCAGAAAGTCGTACTGGGCCATGCGTAGCAGACTGTTTTCCGCTTCGTGGCGCAGGTGGGTGTTGCGTTCGATGGATTCGAGCAACTGGTTGGCGGTGGTGATCCAGATGCCCAGCTCGTTTTTCTCGTGACCCTTGAGTTGCGGAATCTTGTGTTCGCTGGGGCGGTCCGGGTTGATTTCGGTGAGGTGCTCGATGATCCGCGACAGCGGTTTGGTCAGCAGCCAGTGATAGACCAGATACAGCACCAGGCCCATGGCCAGCGCGCGCAGCACGCCGGAAATGAAGATGATCACCGAGCTGACGATGAAACTCTCGCCATAAGTGGCGGTGTCGAGGGTGATGCTCAGGTCGCCGTAATACTCGCTGTAGGGACCGCGACCGACCAATTGCGTGGTAAAGGTGCGCTCCTGGCCGAGAATCAGGTCGGTCAGCCAGCGGCTGTTGGAATGCTGCAACTCACGGGACTTCTGCGCGAGCATGGCTTCGTTGGGATGGCCGATTGACGCCTGGCGCACCGCCTCGTCCTGGAACAGGCCTTCGATTACCTGCATGCCCATTTCCCGGTCCAGGCTGTAAACCGCCTGGGTGGAGGGATCGCGGAACATGTCGAGGATCCGCTCGGCGTCGCTGGCTACGGCCTGACGGGTTTTGTAGGCATCGAACACAATCTGCGCGCAGCTCAAGACCACGCCGACGATCAATGCTGACAGGAGCACGACCCGGAGCAACTTCACCGACAAGCTGTTCTTGAGTTCCAGCTTCAAAGGGTTATTCCTTGTTCCGTGCGGGTAGCGTCAAGTTGCCATGAGTATTGGCAATCCCGTGATGGCAGTCAAAGGGACAATCAAGCCCAGGGTTATTTGCCTGTGGCGTTGGCCGAAATGCAGCTGCCTGGAGTATTAGCCCTAATCTGTACTGTGTCGGTAGTTTCGACCCTCAACTTGAGCGGTTTGCAGCATTTTTTCCTCTTTTTGATGGTAGCCCGCTGTGGCATGGCAGCAAGCAGCGCGCCACAGAGAAGTCGGATTCCCCCTACACGTAAAACAGAAACACCCGGCATTCAAGTTTGAGTTCGCTCGCCAAAGTCCTGCGTTTTGCAGAGCGGGGCACGGACGTGACCAGACTTATCCCTCAACGTGAACTCCACGGCCAACAGGCGCTCGACACCCACCAGGCCATGGACACCTTTCGAGAGGCACTCAACCGTCCGGATGAACTGCCGGGATTCGACAACCTGCTCAATGCAATGGGCCTCAATCACTCCAACTATCTGCAAGGCGCCAACCAGCGAAAACTCGTCGAAGCCATCAATAACGGTGACTGGGTCATAGTGAAACCGCGGGTTGTTACTGATAGCGGCGGCGCTTCGTGGAACGCCTTCAGCCCCCAACCCGAACCACCACTGGCCGAGCAACTGGTGGAAGACCACGCCTACACCTTGCCGAAACCGGCTGAGTCAGGCTTTCACATTGTCCAGACATCTATGAGCCGCGAAGGGCTGGAGCGCGCGCTGTACGAAACGACGCCTGGCGAAGCACTGCGCCGCGAGTTCCGTTCGCTTAACCGTCATTTGGGTGAACAGGTCAAAGCGGGGCAAATGGTCCTCTTCAGCGACTCGCGCAACTACATGTGCCGACGCGAAGAGGCGCAAATGATGGCGGCAGCGGAGAAAGTGGATGAAGCGCTGAAAGACCTGACGGATGAAGAGGCTTCTTTCATGGTTGAGCATCATGAGGTGATTGAACCGTTTTTGGGTGTTTCTTCCGGAGCGTTGGGTGTTGCATCGTTTATGGTGGGGCAGCACATGGAAACGCTTAGCAACACGCTTAAAGAACTGGAGCGCTTACACATTGAGCAATACCGCCAGTATGGCAATCTCCACTCTCTGGAGTTTTTTGCACAACGCAAAAGGCTGATGAAGAAACTTGATGCCGGTTTAGGGCTCTTGGTTCGAAAGACAACCGGCATTCCGGATCACCCGAAGCTTAAACGGGCACTAGGCTTGTCCACGCAAAGGATCGTGCACAACTGGAACAAAGCAGGCGCACCGAATCAATTGCCGGGATATGCGACTCACATTGAAGGCGTGGCGCGAGCATAGAAATACATGAAGGCCGGTGGTTATGTGGCAATTGGTCTGGGAGCCAGTTCTGCGGCGATGAAAATCCAGGAAGCGTGCCGAACCGGACGCGAGGCGGAATGTCGGAGGGCGAGATTCATAGAGGGCTCGAAGCTGTCTGGAAACGTTCTAGGCGGAGCACTAGCGGGCAAGTTGGCGACAACCATTGCTCCGATGACATGTGCCGCAATAGGCGTAGGAACCGCCGGAGCAGGAGGAGTCGCTTGCATGTTGATTGTAAGTGGCATGCTCGCAGCGCAAATAGGGGATGGGGGTAGCCAGACAGGGGAACTTATCGGCGAAAAACTGTACGAGATGAACAAATAATGACCTTCTATCGAATTTTAAGCTTGCCCACCAGTTCATCTCTTACATTGAGCTACGTTCTTCTCGCTAATGGATTCTGGATGTTGGGAATCAACGTTAAGGATCCATCGTGATCGCCCCACATTTTGATCTCATCTATCTCTATTCATGGGCCGTCGTACTTCTGCTTTTCTTCCTTAGCGGTGCATTCGTGTTGTTCGCTGCCTATTTTCGGCTGGATCAGATGGAAGAGCATTTCATTGCCTCTTATGTCGTGGGCATTAATCGCAGAATATTGGGTAACGGCCCATTTGGACGAATGAGAAGAGTCAGAGAAATAGGGTCATTGACGGGTCGTTTGACCCATGTGCAAATGCTGGATCTGCATGCAGTCATGGAAGCTGAAACTATCCCGGAGCATCAGAAAAAGTGGCTGAGAATTCCAGGCTACCTCTTCCAGTTCGGTGTGACCGGTGCCGCTTTACTCTTACTTTGGCTGGGTATTGGTTGGATATGCGTGACCGTTTCAAGACCAGCGAACGATCTGCAATTACTCGGTATCGCCGGGTTGATTGCCTGTCTTTTTTTGGGCCTGATGGCTGCATTTGCAAAAGTATGGGTCAGCTTTTTCAGACTGGCGGAGATTGAGTCTCTCCTGAAAAAATCGTACTTCGTCGCTCGCAATCAGCGAGTGTTGGGCAATGGCGCCTATGGTCGCTACTGTCGTTTGTCTCACATTTCACACATGCTTTTAATGGACGATGATTTTCTGTCAAAAAGTGATCCCTATGCCATGGATGAGATTGCTGGTTTCCCCTCTCATCTACGACGCCTGGTTGTTATTCCTGCACGAATACTTGCCTATTCTTTCCTTGGCTATTTGGTCATCCACCTCGGCGGGAAAGCCTTCGGAGTGTTTACCTGAAGCCGCTACCGCAAATCACAGGCATAAAAAAACCCGGCAATAGCCGGGTTTTTTGACTGGCGCGCAGCTTAAGCGGTGAAGGTTTTACCTTCGAACTGCTCAGCAACGAACTTCCAGTTGACCAGGTTCCAGAACGCTTCAACGTACTTCGGACGCAGGTTGCGGTAGTCGATGTAGTAAGCGTGTTCCCAGACGTCGCAGGTCAGCAGCGGGGTGTCGCCGCTGGTCAGCGGGTTGCCGGCGCCGATGGTGCTGGCCAGGGCCAGGGAACCGTCAGCCTTTTTCACCAGCCAGCCCCAGCCGGAACCGAAGGTGCCGATCGAGGTTTTGCTGAACTCTTCCTTGAACTTGTCGAACGAACCGAAGGCTGCGTTGATGGCTTCAGCCAGTGCGCCGGTTGGTTGACCGCCGGCGTTTGGCGCCAGGCAGTTCCAGTAGAAAGTGTGGTTCCAGACCTGAGCGGCGTTGTTGAAGATACCGCCCGAGGAAGTCTTGACGATCTCTTCCAGGGTCTTGCCTTCGAACTCGGTGCCTGGCACCAGGTTGTTCAGGTTCACGACATAGGTGTTGTGGTGCTTGTCGTGGTGAAATTCCAGGGTTTCCTTGGAAATGTGCGGCTGCAGGGCATCGTGTGCGTAAGGCAGCGGCGGCAATTCGAAAGCCATGATGATTCTCCTAATCAGGTCTGTTGCGGTGAGCGCAAGGCCGATCACGGGCGGCCAGAAATGCACCGACGAGTTTTTACTCTTTGCGGCGCAGGGTTCGGATCATAGCACCGGGGTCAAGGCTTAACCACGCAACAACTGTGTGGGATAGAGGTTCCAGAGCTGTTTGGAATAAATCAGCTGGCGATAATCAGTTGGCCAGCCACCGTAAACATCATCAATGCCACCACCAGATCAAGAATCCGCCAGGTACTCGGCCTTGCCAGCCACGGCGCCAGCCATGCGGCACCGAGGGCGAGGGTGAAAAACCACAGCAGCGACGCACTCGCCGCGCCGACGACATAAGCCCCCGGCACCGACTGCTGCGCACCGAGCGAGCCGATCAGCAACACCGTGTCGAGATACACGTGCGGGTTGAGCAGCGTCACTGCCAGCGCGCTGAGCATCACCGCGCGCAACGAGCGCACGGTGGGGTTTTCGCCCTGATCCAGACTCTGTGTCGAGAACGCCCGGCGCAGCGCCTGGCTGCCATACCAGATCAGAAAGACTGCGCCGCCCCAGCGCGCCACCGCGAGCAATGTCGGGTTCTGCGCCAACACGGTGGCCAGACCAAACACCCCGGCCGCCACCAGCAGCGCATCGCACGCCACACACAACGCCGCCACCGGCAGGTGATGTTCACGCCGCAGGCTCTGGGCCAAGACAAAAGCATTCTGGGTGCCGATCGCCATGATCAACCCCAAGGCCACCAGCAGGCCGTTTACATAGCTTTGCCACATAACGATTACTCCGCGTTGGCTGCGAGATCGCGCAGCACTTGCATGGCGCGTTCGGCATCGGCCTGACCGACAAACAAATGATCGTGGTAGTAACCGGCGATTACGTTGCAACTGATCCCGGCCTTGCCCAGTGCGCTGGCGAACGCCGCGGTGAGGCCGACCGCTTCCAGTGCCGAATGCACATTGAGGGTGATCCACGCCGCCACATAATCGAAACCGAACCCGGCCCGTTCAGCCTGGGAGCGCTCGAGAATCAAGGTCAGGCCTTCCTGCTCGCGGAAGCTGCCGACAATCTCCAGACCCTCGGGAAACTGGCCATCGACCAAGGTGCAGAACACATATTCGCCAGCATTGAGCTGCGGGCTCATGCTGCGCAGCAACGTCGTGAGTGAGGTTTCGCCAGCCATTGCAGTGTTCCTTGATAAAGAGTGCTTGCTGGCTATTCTCCGGTCGAAAGTTGTATAAGAAAAACCAATAGTGCTGATCGCTCATTAGGAAAACTGATGTTCGACTACAAATTGCTGTCCGCGCTGGCCGCCGTGGTCGAACAGGCCGGATTCGAGCGCGCCGCGCAGGTGCTGGGCCTTTCGCAATCGGCGATTTCCCAGCGGATCAAGTTGCTGGAAGCGCGGGTCGGCCAACCGGTGCTGGTGCGCGGCACGCCGCCGTCGCCGACCGAAATTGGCCGACGTCTGCTCAACCATGTGCAGCAGGTACGACTGCTCGAGCGCGATTTGCAGACGCTGGTGCCAGCGCTCGACGAAGAAGGCCTGCCCGAGCGTTTGCGCATCGCCATTAATGCCGACAGCCTCGCCACCTGGTGGGCCGAAGCCGTGGGTGATTTTTGTGCCGAGCAGCATTTATTGCTGGATCTGGTGGTGGAGGATCAAACCGTCGGCCTCAAGCGCATGCGTGCCGGCGAGGTCGCGGCCTGTGTCTGTGCCAGCGAACGCCCGGTTGCCGGCGCCCGTAGCGTATTGCTCGGGGCGATGCGTTACCGGGCGCTGGCCAGCCCGGCGTTCATCGCGCGGCATTTTCCTGATGGCGTGCGCGCCGAGCAGTTGCCGCGCACCCCGGCGCTGGTGTTCGGTCCGGACGATTTCCTGCAGCATCGCTACCTGGCCTCGCTCGGCGTCGATGGCGGATTCGAGCACCATTTGTGCCCGTCTTCCGAGGGTTTTGTGCGCCTGACCGAAGCCGGTTTCGGTTGGGGACTGGTGCCGGAACTGCAAGTGCGCGACCAGTTGCAACGCGGTGTGTTGCGCGAACTGTTGCCAGATAAACCGATCGACGTGCCGTTGTACTGGCATCATTGGCGCAATGGTGGTCAGTTGCTGGGTTTGCTGACCGAACAATTGGTACGTTCTTCACCACAATGGCTGGTGGCTTAAAAGCAGTTGCGAGCGTCAAGCTGCAAGCGGCAAGTCAAGCGCTGAGCATTGTTTTTACCCTGCAGCTCGAAGCTTGAAGCTCGCAGCTGGTTTCATTGGAGCTTTACATGAAAATTCTGGTCACCGGCGCAAGCGGCTTCATTGGCGGACGCTTTGCGCGTTTCGCCCTGGAGCAGGGCCTGGACGTGCGGGTCAACGGTCGCCGGGCCGAGAGCGTCGAGCATCTGGTACGCCGCGGTGCCGAATTCATCCCCGGCGACCTGACCGATCCCGAATTGGTGCGTGAACTGTGTGCCGACGTCGAAGCGGTGGTGCACTGCGCCGGTGCCGTCGGCCTGTGGGGGCGTTATCAGGACTTTCATCAGGGCAACGTGCAGGTCACGGAAAACGTCGTCGAAGCCTGTCTGAAGCAGCGCGTGCGGCGGCTGGTGCACCTGTCGTCGCCGTCGATCTATTTCGATGGGCGCGACCACTTCAACCTCACCGAAGAACAGGTGCCCAAACGTTTCAAGCATCCCTACGCGGCGACCAAGTATCTCGCCGAGCAAAAGGTCTTTGGCGCGCAGGAGTTCGGTCTGGAAACCCTTGCGCTGCGTCCGCGTTTCGTTACCGGGGCCGGCGACATGAGCATCTTCCCGCGCTTGCTGAACATGCAGCGCAAGGGCCGGCTGGCGATTATCGGCAATGGCCTGAACAAGGTCGATTTCACTAGTGTGCAGAACCTCAACGAAGCGATGCTCAGCAGTTTGCTGGCGGCCGGCTCGGCGCTGGGCAAGGCCTACAACATCAGCAACGGCGCGCCGGTGCCGTTGTGGGATGTGGTCAATTATGTGATGCGCAAGATGGAAGTCCCACAGGTCACCAAGTACCGGTCCTACGGCCTGGCGTACAGTGTCGCGGCGCTCAACGAAGGCGCCTGCCGGCTCTGGCCGGGGCGACCGGAACCGACGCTGTCGCGCCTGGGCATGCAAGTAATGAAAAAAAATTTCACCCTCGACATCAGTCGCGCCCGGCATTATCTCGACTACGATCCGAAAGTCAGCCTGTGGTCGGCGCTCGACGAGTTCTGCGGCTGGTGGAAAGCGCAGGACATTCGCTGAAACGCGTTGCAACGATTCGGCCGGCCGGCAATGAACCGCACCGCAGGTTGGGGGTCAATCCCTGCGGCTGCGGCGGTTATACTTCGCAGCATTTAGCCATCACCGCGTTTCACAAAGGTTGCCTCAATGTCCATGCGTAATGATGCCCACGACGATTTCGACGATGTCCCGAGCCTGCGCGCCGACACGTTCGACGACGATGACATTCCGACCACTGCCCGTACGTCCGTGCACTCGCGCACGCCACCAGCGGTCAAGGTCCGGGCGGCCAGCACCGGACCATTGTGGGCGCTGGTCGGCGCGCTGTTTTTTGCCTTCATGGGCCTGGCGTGGTGGAGCTTTCAGCAGATCTCGCTGATGGAACAGCAACTGGTCGCGACCCAGGAAAGCTTCGCGCGCATCAGTGAGGAAGCCGCGGGGCGCTTGCAGGATATTTCCGGCAAGGTGGTCGCCAGCCAGACCAACGTCAACACCGACAGCGAAGCCCTGAAGCTGCAGATCAAGGCGCTTGAAGGCAAGTTGCTCGATCAGGGCAAACAGCAGCAGGGTGTGGCCGGTCAGGCCAGCGATCTGGACAAGCGCCTGGCGCAGATGACCGCGCAGACCACCGAACAACAGAACGCCAACACCCAGTTGCAGGCCCAGGTCAAAGCCCTGAGTGCAGAACTGGCGACCCTGAAAAGTGCGCCGGCCGACACCAGCAAGGTCGATGCCCTGCTCAAGAGTTATGACACCCAGCTGAAAAGCCTCGGCGCGGATATCACTGCGCTGAAAAAGCAGGGCAACTCGAACGCTGCGATTGAGCGCCTGGAGCAGGAAATCGTTGTCCTCAAAAGCGAGCAGGACAACCGTCCGGCAGCGCCACAGGGTGGTGGCAATACCGCCGAGTTCGATGCGTTCCGTGGCCAGATGACCCGCAACCTCAATACCTTGCAGGCACAGATCCAGAACCTGCAGCAACAGATCAATGCCCGGCCCTAGGGGCTAAGCTGAGGGGCTCTCGCCTGTAATCTCTGGATTCAAGTTCAACTTCCATATGACCCCAAGCCGTCTACGCTCTTGAAACACCAACAAGAACGAGGGATGCGTTATGGGGTTTTTGCATAAAGTGGCGTGGCTCGGGCTGATGCTGCTTGTGGGGGCAGGGCAGGCCAATGCCGTCTCCACGCAAAAGGACGACAGCAAGGCCGCCATCGCCCTGCTGGAAAAGGCACTGGCCTACTACCACGACAACGGCGACAAGGCCTTCGCCGCGTTCAGCCGTCAGGGCGAGTTCGTCGATAAGGATCGTTATGTGTTCGTGGTCGATACCAAGGGCGTGATGCTCGCCAGCGGCGGGCCATCCTCTGCCTTGATCGGTCGTGATGTCAGCGAAGTGCTCGGGCCGGACCTGCAAAAGACCTTCAAGGACGCGTTGCTGGTGCCTGAAGGCAACGGCATCCAGCAAGCCGAATACCGCTGGCAGAACTGGGCGGACGGCAAAGTCGAGCGCAAGCATGTGTATTACCAGCGCATCGGCCAGCGAATTCTGGCAGTGGGTTATTACTTGCCGCGAGCCTCTGCGGAGCAAGCCAAGGCACTGCTTGATAAAGCAGCCACCGATCTGGGCAAAGACGAAAAGGGCACGCTGACGGCGATCAACTCGCTCAAGGGCGGCTATCTGCAGGATGACCTGTATGTGTTTGTGGTCGACCTCGACACCCAGCGCTATGTCGCCCACGGCACCAACCTGCGGCTGATCAACACCGATTTCAGCAAGATCAAGGACCCGGACGGCAAACCGGTGGGCGAACCGATTCTGGCGCTGATCGGCAAGCAGGACAGTGGCGAATACGAATACCGCTGGAAAAACCCGGTGACCGGCAAGGTCGAGGACAAGCATGCCTACCTGAAGAAGGTCGGGCATTTCCTGGTGGCGGTGGGTTACTACAGCCCTTGAGTGAACGGCCTTTTGCAGGAGTGAGCCTGCTCGCGATCAGGGTGTTTTATTCAACAGTGATGTCGACTGACACGCGCTGATCGCGAGCAGGTTCACTCCTACAGGGGATAGTGGTGTTTGTTCTATCTGGCGCCGTGCTCACGCCCGCGCAGCAGGTTATTGGGCATCGCAATCGCTGCCGCCAGCCCCAGCAGCGACACCGCCGTGCTCACCCACAACAAATGCCGGAACGTCACCGAAAGCTCCGCACGCAAGGCGTTCTGTGCATCCCCTGGCGCCGCGTTCAAGCCATCGAGCAACACGTTGCCCGAATGCCCCTCGCTCATCAGCGAACTGCTTGCCAGATGGGCAAAACTCGAATCCTGCAAGAAGGCCAGCAACAGTGCCGACATCAACGCCACCCCCACCGCGCCGCCCAGCGAGCGAAACAGGTTGGTGGTGCTGGTGGCGACACCGATGTCACGTTGCTCCACCGAGTTTTGGGTGCCGACCAGCGACGTAGGGAATTGCATACCCCCGGCAATGCCGCTGAGCAGCATGAACAGACCACTGAGCAATGTCGCTTCTGGCGGACTGAATGCCATGCCGAGAATCGAGATCGGCATCAGGATCGCACCGGTGAGGATCTGCGGTTTGTAGCGCCCGGTGATCGACGTGCGCCGGCCGGCGAAGTAGGCACCGATCGGCAGGCCCATTGCCAACGGCAACAGATGCAACGCCGCACTGTCAGCGCCGGCGCCGGTGACACTCTGAAAGCGCAACGGCATCAGCACGATCAACGAAATCGCCTGGAAACTGGTAAAGAAAATCGTGCACCAGCACAGCAGGGCATTGCGGTTGGCGAACAGGTGCATCGGTAGCAGCGGTTCCCGCGCCCGGCGTTCATGCCAGACGAACACTGCCAGCACCACGACGGCGCAGGCGAACAAGCCAAGCACTTCACTGCTGCGCCACGAATGACCCTGACCGACCTGGGTGATGCCCAGCAACAGCGCGGTCAGACCGATGATCATCAGCAGCGTGCCGAGGTAATCAATGATCGGTTTGCGCTGCGGAACCGGCAATCCGCGCAGGTTGCGCCGCGCCACCCACCAGGCACCGAGGCCCAGCGGCAGGTTGATCAGAAACACCCAGCGCCACGACAGGTATTCGGTCATGTAACCGCCCAGCACCGGACCGGCGACGCTGGCCACCGCGTACATGCTGCTGAAATAACCCTGATAACGCCCGCGCTCACGCGGTGGCACGATGTCGCCGATGATCGCCTGACTCACCGAAATCATGCCGCCGGCGCCCATGCCCTGAAGAATCCGCGCCAGCACCAGTTGTTCCATGCTTTGCGCCATGCCGCAGAACAGCGAGGCGAGGGTGAACAGGCCCATGCCGAACAGCATCAGTTTGCGCCGCCCGTACAGATCGCCGAGCTTGCCGTAGATCGGCACGGCCACGGTCATCGCTACCATGTAGCCAGAAATTACCCAGGCCAGCAGGCTGACGTCCTTGAACTGGGCGGAGATGGCCGGCATCGACACGGCGACGATGGTCTGGTCCAGCGCGCCAAGAAAGATCGCCATCATCAGCGCGACCAGCACGCTGCGAATGGCCGGTTTGGGTGTTTCAGGCTGGTGAAGATTGGTCACGGGCGGAACCTGCGGGCAGTGAGAATCCCGCAGGTCGCAAGGCGAGCGGGGGATGCTCGCCAGTGTAAGTCGATAGCAGGCTATTCGATAGCCTCATATGGAAGTCCGACGTAATTTTCTGCAATGGTTTTTCTGCCGGCTTCGGAGCTGACGAAATAGTCGAGTTCCGAGGCGCTGATCCGCTGGCTGAAGTCATCATGTTCGTCGAACCGGTGCAGCATCGAGGTCATCCACCAGGAAAACCGTTCGGCTTTCCATACCCGGCGCAGGCAGATTTCCGAGTATTTCTCCAGCAAGTCGGTGCGGCCGTCGCGATAAACCTTCAGCAGAATATTGAACAGGGTGCTGACATCGCTGGCGGCCAGGTTCAAGCCCTTGGCGCCGGTAGGCGGAACGATATGGGCGGCATCGCCGACGAGGAACATCCGCCCGTACTGCATCGGTTCGACGACAAAGCTGCGCAGTGGCGCAATACTTTTTTCAATCGACGGACCGGTGACAAGTTTCTCGGCAAGCTCGGCGGGCAGGCGGGATTTGAGTTCGTCCCAGAAACGCTGATCGCTCCAGTCATCGACCTGTTCTTCGGCAGGCACTTGCAGGTAATAACGGGTGCGAGTCGCCGAGCGCATGCTGCACAGGGCGAAACCGCGCTCATGGCGGGCGTAGACCAATTCGTCATGCACTGGAGGGGTGTCGGCGAGAATGCCCAGCCAGCCAAACGGATAGACCCGTTCGAAGACCTTCAGGCAATCGGCCGGAATCGACTGTCGAGCGACCCCGTGGAAGCCGTCGCATCCGGCGATGTAATCGCAATCGACGCGCCAGGTTTCACCGTCCTTTTCGAAAGTGACGAAGGCTTCGTCGCTTTTCATGCCGTGGGGAACGACATGGCTGGCCTCGTAAAGGGTCGGCGCGCCGGCCTCCCGACGAGCGGCCATCAGGTCGCGGGTGACTTCGGTCTGACCGTAGATCATCACGGTCTGGCCACCGGTCAACCCGTGCAGGTCGATGTGCACCTGACGCCCGTCCAGGGCCAGATCGAAGCCGCCGTGCACCAGCCCTTCGGCGTCCATCCGCTGACTTACACCGGCCTGACGCAACAGCTCTACCATGCCTTGTTCAAGCACGCCGGCGCGGATGCGACCGAGGACATAGTCGGGTGTCTGACGTTCGAGAATGAGGGTGTCGATGCCGGCGTTGTGCAGCAACTGACCGAGGAGCAAACCGGACGGACCGGCACCAATGATGGCAACTTGGGTTTTCAGCGTTTTCATTGTTTTTATGACTCGCAAGCTTCACGCGGCCAAAGCCGGTGAATGATTTTTATGGATCGAGTGCTTGCATTTTTCCCTTGCGGGTCTGTCAATTGAAGGTGAAAACTGAGCCGATATCTGTACATTCTGCCAATCGGTGCGATTATCGCCCAAAAACCTGAGGCCTGGATTGAAGTGATGAACACGCCTGACCTGCCTTCGATTCCGGTGTTCAAGCTCTACGGTGAAAGCCTGGACTGGCCGACCCCTGACTTGCTGCACTGTGAAACCATTTCTTCCCGCAGTCGCGAACACCAATGGGAAATCAAACCCCACCGCCACGCCGATCTGTGCCAGTTACTCTTCGTCTTCAAAGGTCAGGCAGAGCTTGAAATCGAAGGCCAGCGCACGCAACTCGAAACCCCGGCGATTCAAGTCCTGCCGCCGCTGTCGGTGCATGGCTTCCGTTTTTCCGAGGACGTGGAAGGCTTCATCGTTACCCTCGCCACGCCGCTGATCAACCATCTGCAGGCGCAGCTGGGCGATTCGGTGCACGCCCTGGCCCAGACGCAAAGCTATCCGGCGGGCAAGGACGGCGAGTACCTGAACAGTCTGTTTTCAGCGTTGCAGGCCGAGTACAACGGCCATCAGCCGGCGCGGGAAATGCTCATGCATTCGCTGGTCAGCGTGATTATGGTCTGGGTCAGCCGTCAGGCTATCGTGCGACACAACGCCAGTCAGCGGCCGCAACGCCAGCGCGAATACCTCAATGGCTTTATTCAATTGGTGGAAGAGACCTACCGCCAGCATGTGAAGGTCGAGGATCTGGCCCATCGTCTGGGCATTTCCGTCTCGCATCTCAACGGCACGTGCCGGGAACTGGCCGGGCAACCGGCGCTGCAGATCATGCACGAACGCCAGTTGCTGGAAGCCAAGCGCTTGCTCACCTACACCAGCATGACCATTTACGAGATGTCGGAGTTGCTGGGATTTTCCGATCCGACCAACTTCACGCGCCTGTTCCGGCGCCGGGTGGGAATCTCGCCAAAGGCGTTTCGCGACCGTCTGAAGGCCGAGCAATAAACGCCTGAACGCCACGAACCCGGTGGGAGCTGGCTGGCCAGCGATAGGGGTGGTCCAGCCGTCTCAATGCTGAATGTCAATCCGCAATCGCTGGCAGGCCAGCTCCCACCGGATTGACTCCAGTTCAGGTCAATCAGCGCAACGCATTGAGCGTCGCGTTATGCGGAATGCAGCGTTCGAAATTACAGCTCGCGTAATCACGGGGCAGCTGCCGCATTTGCTCGACCCGCCAGGCCGCAGTGCCGTACAGCGCCAGCGTGGCGGCGCAGGTGATGAAAATCGCGAAATACCTTCTTGTTTTGATGTTCATGGCAATGACCTCTGAACGCATACCCTGCGGTATTACTTTCAGCATAGGTCAGGTAGACGCAGCTGCAAGCGTCGAGCGGCACGCGCCAAGATGAATGGCGGCGCAGCTAGCGTGTAGCTTGTGGCTTGACGCTGGAAACCGCTTCATCCCAAGCCGGGTTTTCGGGGAATCGCTGCACCAGAAAATCCAGCATGCTGCGCAGCGCCGCCGGCATGTGCTTGCGCGAGGCGTACACCGCGTAAATGTTCATCTGCCGTGGTTCGGCATGGGGCAACAGGCGCACCAGCTCACCGCTGTGAATATGCACCCCGGCCTGATAGGTCGGCAGCATCGCCACCCCCGCACCGGCCAGTGTTGCGCGCAGTAACGTGCTGGCTTCGTTGGCGCTGATATTGCCCTGTACCGGCACCGAAACCGGTTCACCGTCTTCCTCGAAATGCCACAGGCTCTTGCCGAAATACGAGTGCGTCAGGCAATTGTGCCGGCTCAGCGCTTCGACGCGCTGCGGCGCCGGTTGTTCTTGCAGATAGGCCGGCGCGGCGCAGACTACCGAGCGACACACGGTCAGGCGTCGGGCAATCAGGTTCGGATCGAGATCATTGCTGGTGCGGATTGCCAGATCAATGCGCTCGTCCACCAGGTTCACCGTGCGGTCGAGCATTTGCAGGTCGATGCTCACCCCCGGATAGCGTTTGACGTAGGCGGCCACGGCATCGGCCAGTTGTGCCTGGCCGAACGAGGTGCTGACACTGATGCGCAGCAGCCCGCGCGGTGCGTCATGGGGTTCGCTGACGGCGGCCTGCATGTCGCTCGACAGTTCGAGCATCTGCCGGCAGCGCGGGAGGATTTCGCTGCCCGCCGTGGTCAGGCTCAACTTGCGCGTGGTGCGGTGCATCAGGCGCGCGCCGACCCAGTCTTCCAGCTCCGCCAGATAACGCGACACCACCGGCCGCGACAGGTCCAGATGATCGGCCGCCGCCGACTGACTGCCCAGATCCACTACCGTGACAAACACCCGCATTGCTTGAAGACGATCCATGATTTGCCCGCTTTCAGAAACAAACTATGTTCAAGCATCGCATTTTTTGTACCGAGTCAGGCAACTAAGCTCTGTCCCATCGCCAAACACGGCATTCGGACCACGGAGCAACAGATGATCGGCTTCACTACCCTCAAGCGCGTTTTGCTGGCCACCGCCACCCTCGGTTTCGCGGCGCATGCCGCTGCCGCCAACCTGACACTGGATGTCTACAACCCAGGCACCAAGGCGATTTTTCCGGTGACCTCGGTGCTGGTCAGCGGCGAGAAAGACGCGATTCTGGTCGATGCGCAATTCGGCAAGGCCCAGGCCGAACAGGTCGTGGAAAAGATCCGCGCCAGCGGCAAGCACCTGACCACCATTTACATCAGCCACGGTGACCCGGATTACTATTTCGGCCTCGACACCCTGACCCAGGCCTTCCCTGATGCAGAGGTTCTGGCTTCGCAGCCGACCGTCGATCACATCAACAAAACCGTCGCCGGCAAGCTCGCCTTCTGGGGCCCGAAAATGGGCACCGACGTGCCGGCCAAAACCATCGTGCCGGGTGTGCTCAAGGGCGACAGCCTGATGCTTGAAGGGCAGAAACTGCAGGTGGTCGGCCTTGACGGCAAACAACCGGATCGCAGCTTCGTATGGATTCCGTCGCTCAAGGCCGTGGTCGGTGGCGTCGTGGTGGCCGAGAACATCCATGTGTGGATGGCCGACACCCAGACCGCGCAATCCCACGCCGACTGGCTGCAAACCCTGCACTCGATCGAAACCCTGAAGCCGAAAACCGTGGTGCCGGGTCATTACCTGGGCGAGAGCAGCCGTTCGTTGGCCAGCGTGAAATTCACCGCCGACTACATTAAGGCGTTCGACGCCGAAACCGCCAAGGCCAAGGATTCCGCCGCACTGATCAAGGCCATGCAGAAGCGCTACCCGGCACTCGGTGAAGAAAGCTCGCTGGAGCTGAGCGCCAAAGTCGCCAAGGGCGAAATGCAGTGGTAACCCGATTCTGAAAACGCAGCACTCTCAAGCCAACTGGAGAATGTCATGAGCAAGATCGCAATCATTGGTGCCACCGGCCGTGCCGGTAGCCAACTGCTGGAAGAAGCCCTGCGTCGCGGCCATAGCGTTACGGCTATCGCCCGCGACACCTCGAAGATCGGCAGCCGTGCCGGCGTGGTCAGCAAGAATGTCGACGTGCTGGATTCGGCAGCGCTGCAAGCCGCCGTGGCCGGTCACGACGTGGTGATCAGCGCCGCGCATTTCGCCACCGTGCCCGCCAGTGCCGTGGTCGGCCCGGTGAAGCAGGCAGGCGTTAAGCGTCTGTTGGTGGTCGGCGGTGCCGGTTCGCTGTTGCTGCCGGACGACACCCGGGTGATCGACAGCGCCGGTTTCCCTGCCGAGTACAAAGCCGAGGCCAGCGCTGGCGCGGCGTTTCTCGATGCGTTGCGTTCGGAGAACGAGCTGGACTGGACCTTTCTGTCGCCGTCGGCCGAGTTTGTCGAAGGCGAGCGCACCGGCAGCTTCCGTGTCGGCAAGGATCACTTGCTGTTCAGTGCCGAAGGTCGCAGCTGGATCACCTTCGCGGATTACGCGATTGCGCTGATCGACGAAGTGGAAACGCCGAAGCATTCGCGTCAGCGGTTTACGGTCGGCTACTGATGCTTCCCACGTTCCAGTTGTAGGCCTTCGCCTGCTCGCGATAGCAGTGTGTCAGTCGACGTAAATGTCACTGACCCACCGCCATCGCGAGCAGGCGAAGGCCTGCAGGGGAATGTGGTGCTTCAGCGGGTATGCGCCTGCTCCACCAGCCAGATCATCAACTCCTCCAACTGCGGCGACGCTTCCCCACCCTGCGGCATCACCACGTAGTAGCCCAGCCCCGTCTTCACCTTCAATTCAAACGGCATCACCAGCCGCCCGGCGCGCAGGTCGTCGCCGATCAACGACCAGTCGCCAATCGCTACCCCTGTCCCATGCGACGCCATCGACATTGCCTGATCCAGCGTCTCGAAATGCTGGCCCATGTTGACGTTGCTCAACTGCAATTGGGCAGCGTTCAGCCACACCGTCCAGTCCTGTGTGTCGCGGGTCGGGTGCAGCAGCAGATGCTGTTGCAGATCGGTCGGTTCGGTCAGCGCCGCAGAGCCCTTCAGTAACGCGGGTGAACAGACCGGTGTCAGTTGCTCATCGAACAGGTGCAGGGCGGTCGATGAATTGTCCGGCGGGGTGCCGTAGATCACCGCGGCATCGAACTGCTCGCGCTGAAAGTCCACGCCGTGGGCCAGGGTGGTGGTCAATTTGACCGGCACGTCCGGGCGTTCCTTTTGCCATTGCAGCAGGCGCGGCACCAACCAGCGCATCACGCAGCTGGGGGCCTTGAGCTGCAGGGTTTCGCGCTTCAGACCAATCTGCTCGGTGGCTTCGCTGATCAGGCCGAAGACCTTCTCCACCCGGGGCAGCCATTCACGCCCTTCGGCGGTCAGCTCCAGGCCCCGGGCCAGGCGAATGAATAACGCATAACCCAGATGCTCTTCCAGACCGGCGATCTGCCGGCTCACTGCCCCTTGGGTGATGTGCAACTGCTCGGCCGCCCGCGTGAAGTTGCAGCACTGCGCGGTGATCAGAAACGTGTGCAGGGCGGGCAGGGGAGGCAGTCGTTTCATGTGGATCCAAGGTATGACGTGAGGACATGGCTAGTATGACTTTTAATCGATTGTTGCCGCTACCTGCCGCCCGTTCAATGAGCCCATTCCACCCGGATCAATGTGGGAGCGAGCTTGCTCGCGAATACGGTTTTCTATTCAGCATCAATGTGGCTGATACACCGCTTTCGCGAGCACGCTCGCTCCCACACTGGCACGGCGTATTGAACAAACAAGAAGGGCAATCGACATGGCGACGTGTGGCGAAGTACTGGTCAAGTTACTCGAAAATTATGGGGTCGAGCAGGTGTTCGGCATTCCCGGGGTGCACACCGTGGAGTTGTATCGCGGGCTGGCCCGTTCGAGCATCAACCATGTCACTCCACGGCATGAGCAGGGCGCCGGTTTCATGGCCGACGGCTATGCGCGTACCCGCGGCAAACCGGGGGTGTGCTTCATCATCACCGGTCCGGGCATGACCAACATCACCACCGCGATGGGCCAGGCCTACGCCGACTCGATCCCGATGCTGGTAATCTCCAGCGTGCAGACGCGCAGCCAGTTGGGCGGCGGTCGCGGCAAGCTGCACGAGCTGCCGAACCAGAGTGCGTTGGTCGGTGGCGTCGCTGCGTTCTCTCATACCTTGATGTCCGCAGCGGAATTGCCGGGCGTACTGGCCCGTGCGTTTGCGCTGTTCCAGGCCGGGCGTCCACGTCCGGTGCACATCGAGATTCCGCTGGACGTGCTGGTGGAAGAGGCCGATGAATTGCTCGCCAGCGTCCCGGTCAACATCGACCGCGCCGGTGCCGCCCCCGCCGCCGTGAGCCGCATGAGCGAGCTGCTGGCCGGCGCACAACGACCATTGATTCTCGCGGGTGGCGGTGCGATCGACGCCGCCGCCGAACTCACCGAACTGGCCGAATTGCTCGACGCTCCGGTGGCGCTGACCATCAACGCCAAAGGCATGCTGCCGTCCAGCCATCCGCTGCTGATCGGCTCGACACAAAGCCTGGTCGCGACCCGCGCACTGGTGGCCGATGCCGACGTGGTGTTGGCGATCGGCACCGAACTGGCCGAAACCGATTATGACGTGACCTTCGCCGGCGGTTTCGAAATCCCCGGCAAACTGCTGCGCATCGACATCGACGCCGATCAGACCGTGCGCAACTATCCGCCACACGTGGCGTTGGTCGCCGACTCGCGCAACGCTGCACAGGCGTTGCTCAGTGCTTTGTCGCTCCAACCTCTGGCCGAGCGCCGCAACGATTGGGGCCAGGTGCGCGCTGCGCGTTTGCGCGACGATCTGGCCGCGAGCTGGGATGCGCCAACCCTGGCGCAGACGCGCTTCCTCGAAACCGTCCTGCACGAGTTGCCGGATGCAGTGTTCGTCGGCGATTCCACGCAACCGGTGTACACCGGCAACCTGACCTTCAACCCGGAACGACCACGGCGCTGGTTCAACTCGTCCACCGGTTACGGCACCCTCGGTTACGCCTTGCCGGCGGCCATTGGCGCGTGGCTCGGCGGCAGCATTGAGGATGGCGCCCGTGCGCCGGTGGTGTGCCTGATCGGTGACGGCGGCTTGCAGTTCACCCTGCCGGAACTGGCCAGCGCGGTCGAAGCGCGCACTCCGGTGATCGTCCTGCTGTGGAATAACCAGGGTTACGAAGAGATCAAGAAGTACATGGTCAACCGCGCCATCGAGCCGGTCGGCGTCGACATCTACACCCCGGACTTCATCGGCGTCGCCAAGGCCCTGGGTTGCGCTGCCGAGGCAATCGGCTCGGTCGAACAACTGCGCGGCGCGCTGCGCGCCGCCACCGATCGTCAGGGCCCGACCCTGATCGAAATCGACCAGACCCAATGGATGCAGGCGGTGGCCAAATGATCAATTTCCCGACCACACTCGATGGCCTGTTCATCAATGGCCAATGGTCCGCCGGTTGCGAGCATCTGCGGGTGATCAACCCGGCCACCGAAGCGCTGCTGACCACGGTCAATGGCGGTGACGAACAAGCGGTCGATCTGGCGGTCGCTGCTGCCACGGAAGCATTCAAGGACTGGTCGAAAACCAGCGGTGCCGAGCGTGGCGCGATCCTGCGCAACATCGCCAATGGCGTGCGCAACGGTCGCGATCATTTGATGAAGTTGCAGTCGAGCAACAACGGCAAGCCGCAATTCGAGGCGGCCATCGACGTCGACGACGTGATCGCCACCTTCGAGTATTACGCCGAACTCGCCGAAGGCCTCGACGCACAACTGGACAGTCACGTGGCGCTGCCCAGCGACGATTTCAGCGCCCGTCTGCGCCGGGAACCGTGCGGTGTGGTCGGGCTGATCGTGCCGTGGAATTTCCCGATGGTCACCACCGCGTGGAAACTCGCACCAGCGCTGGCCGCCGGCTGCTGCGTGGTGCTCAAACCGTCGGAAGTCACGCCGCTGCCGGAGCTGGAACTGGCGGCGATCATCGCCGAATCCGGCCTGCCCAAAGGCGTATTCAACCTGGTCTGCGGCACCGGTCTGGCGGTCGGTGCGCCACTCTCGGCTGATCCACGCATTGCGAAGATTTCCTTCACCGGCAGCAACGCTGTCGGCGTCCAGGTGATGCAACGCGCTGCGGAAACCGTGAAAGGTGTGAGCCTGGAACTGGGTGGCAAATCTTCGCTGTTGGTGCTTGAAGATGCCGATCTTGAACTGGCGGTGGAGTTGGCTTGCGGCGGCGGTTTTTTCAACGCCGGGCAGATGTGCTCGGCCACCAGTCGGGTGCTGGTCGCCGATGAGCTGGCCGATGAATTCCTCAACCGCTTGCAGGCCCGTGCAGAAAAAATCCGCGTAGCCGATCCGTTCGACCCGGACGTGGAGATGGGCGCACTGGTCAATCAGGCGCAATACCAGCGGGTGCTCGGCCACATTGACCGGGGTCTGAGTGCCGGAGCGAAGCTGGTGTGCGGCGGCAATCGTCCGGCGGATCTGCCGCGCGGCTATTTTTTGCAGCCGACGGTGTTCACCGAAGTGCCCCTCGACAGTGCGTTGTGGTGTGAAGAGATCTTTGGCCCGGTGCTCTGCGTGCGCAGTTTCAGCAGCGAAGCCGAGGCGATTGCCCTGGCCAACGACAGTCAGTTCGGGCTGGTCGCCAGTGTGGTAACGCGTAACGCCGAGACTGCCGAGCGGGTCGCCAACGCCCTGCAGGCGGGGCTGGTGTGGCTCAACGCGCCACAAGTGATCTTCCCGCAGACGGCATGGGGCGGCTACAAGCAGAGCAGCATCGGTCGCGAATTGGGGCCGTGGGGCCTGGCTGCATTTCAGGAAATCAAACACGTGATCCGGGCGCTCTGAGTGCCCGAAAACGGGGAGCGCATGCCTCGCAACGAGGCATGCGCCGGTGTCATGGCTTCGATGAGTTTTTATCGATAGTCAGGTGTATTGCACGACCTCAGGATGAACCCGTCGGCAGCGCTGCAGGCCTTTGAAAACAAGGCCTGCAGCAGATCCGGCCGCGCGGATGCAACGGTTGCGACCAACCTCATACTTAAAAGAACAAAGGGAGTCCTTCATGGGCGAGCATGATCTGAACAGGCGTCAATTCATTAAAACCGTCGGCGTCGCCTCGGTAGCGGCGGCGGCCCTGAGCATGCCCTTCATCCGGGCCTCTGCCAGCGACACACGTTTCGCCGGCAAGACCCTGCGCTTGCTGACCTGGTCGGATGACACCGGCCTCGCCGCACTGCGCAATATTGCCGCCACGTTCGAGGCCAAGACCGGCGCCAAGGTCATCGCCGACCGCACCGGCAGCACCTCGGAAATGGTCGCCAAACTCAAGGCCGGCGGTGACCGTCCGCAGTACGACATCATCACCCTGGCCGGGGTCGGCGCCGAAGGTCTGGCCGCCGCCGGACTGCTGGAAAAACCCGACCTCAACCGCATTCCCAACCTGATCGACGTCCCGGAAAAATACCGCACGGGCGCCAACGGTCACGGCATCGGTTACCTGCTGTGGTGCAACAGCCTGGTCTACAGCACCCGCACGCTCAAAGAGGCGCCGAACAGTTACGCGGCATTGTGGGACGCCGATCTGGCGCCGAACATTTTCCTGCCGCCGCCGAACTGGACCGAGGCGATGGACCTGATCATCATCGCCGCCAAACTCGCCGGCGGTGACGAACACAACATCGAACCGGGCTTCAAGAAACTTGCCGAACTCAAGGATCGCGTGGTCACCCTCGGCGAGAACCCGAACCAGATCGCCGAGCTGTTCCGCACCGGTTCGCTGGACATGGGCGGCTTGTACGCCCCGGCCTTCTTCCCCAAGCAGATCCGCGATCCGAACTACGGCCTCGGCGCCACGTTCGGCATGAAGGAAGGTTTCTACACCGACCTGATGCTGTCGGTGATGCCGAAGAACCGTCCCGGCGACACCGATCTGGCCTACGCCTTCATCGACCACTCTCTCGACCCGCTGGTGCAGGGCAAGATGGCCGAAGACATCTTCAACGGCCCGGTCAACGCCAAGGCGATCATCTCCGCCGAAGCACGCAAGAGCCCGTACATCCTCACCCCGGAGCAGATTGCCGAGAAGGCGATCATGCACGACAACGCCTTTTTGGCGACCGTGCATGACCAATGGATTCGTCGTTACACGGAAATCTTTTCTTCCTGAGCCGAACACCAACCTTCAAAACACCACAAAACCCTTGTGGGAGCTGGCTTGCCAGCGATGACGGCCTACCTGTCGACAATGATGTCACTGACAGATTGCGATCGCTGGCAAGCCAGCTCCCACAGGGGCACGGTGGTTTGGAGAGCTGTGTTCGTCAGTTGTTCTTCCATTGACGAGATCATTGCTATGGAACATCAATCCCTGAGCCAACCGGTCGACGCCGGCAGCGTGCGCCCGGCGCGCGGTGTTTCGCCGACCGCCCGGGCGTGGTTTTTCCTCACGCCGTCGATGCTGTTTCTCGGCGTGCTGATCGCCGCCAGCCTGCTGGTGTTGCGCATGAGCGTCGGCACCAAAGGCGCGGAGTGGACGGGGTTCAGCCTGGCCAGTTACGCCCAGTTGCTCGAACCCTATTACCTGAAATCCTTGCTGCTGACCTTGCGTCTGGCACTGATCAGCGCGGTGATTGCCGTGCTGCTGGCGATCCCGGTGGCGTACACCATGTCGCGCCTGACCTCGCCGTTCCTGCGGCGGATTTTTCTCGCGGCAGTGCTCCTGCCGCTGCTGGTCAACCTGCTGCTGCAAAGCTATGGCTGGCTGGTGATTCTCGGCCCGGGCGGGATGCTCAACCAGGCGCTGATGGGCCTGGGCCTGATCAAGCGCCCGATCATGTTGCTGTACAACCAGAACGGTGTGCTGATGGGTCTGGTACAAACCGCATTTCCGCTGGCCGTGCTGCCGATTGCCAGCGCCATGCGCGGCGTCGCGCGCACCTACGAAGAGGCGGCGGCAACGCTGGGCGCCAGTCGTTTTCAGGTGTTCCGTCAGGTGGTGTTGCCGATGAGTCTGCCGGGGATCATCACCGGGGCGACGCTGGTGTTCGCCTACAACGCCAGCAGTTTTGTCGTGCCGTTGCTGCTCGGTGGCCGTCGTGTGCCGATGCTCGCGGTGATGGTGCATGACCAGATCGCGCCGCTGATGAACTGGCCCGCCGCGTCGGCGGCCGGGGTGGTGCTGATCGTCACCACGCTGGCGATCATGACTTTGTCCGAATACATCACCGGCCGTCGTCGGCGTCTGCTGGAGGCTTCGCAATGAGTGCCCTGACCAAGAAGCGCATGGCGCTGTTGCCCGGCGACACCGGCAAGTTCGCCGGGATCCTCTCCGGCTTCATTCTGCTGTTGGCGGTGTTGCCGATCCTGACCATGATCGTCATGTCGTTCAGCGGGGCGTCGAACCTCGATTTCCCGCCGAGCAGCTACAGCCTGCAATGGTACAAGGCGGCCTGGCACACCTTCGTGTCGCCGGATGCCAGTGATGTGTTGAGCCTCGGCCAGGCCATGGCTACCAGTCTGCTGGTGTCGTGCCTGACCATGGTCTTCGCCACGTTGATCGCGGTGCCTGCCGCCTATGCGCTGACCCGTTGCGAGTTCCGTGGCAAAGCCGTGGCGCTGCAACTGATGTCGCTGCCGCTGGTGTTCCCGATGGTGGTGTTGGGCCTGGCCTTGCTGCTGGTGTTCGACAGCCTGCCGTTCCACCTGACCACCTCGCGGCTGGTAATTGCCCACGTGATTCTGGCGCTGCCGTTCGTGGTGAAGAACTGCACCGCGGCGATGCTCTCCATCGGCAGTGAAGTCGAAGAGGCGGCGCGAATGCTTGGCGCTTCGCCGCTGCGGGCGATTGTCGATGTGGTGGTGCCGTTGATGAAATCGGGGATTCTGGCGGGGATGCTGCTGGCGTTCATCGTCTCGTTCAACGAATTCACCGTGACCTATTTCCTTTACACCATCGACGTCATGACCGTGCCGATCTGGATGTACAGCCGCACCGTGTCATCGCTCGACCCTACCGTGTTCTCGTTTGCCGTGCTGATCGTGCTGATCGACTTCGTCCTGATCTGGGCGCTGGAGAAGCTGGTGGGCGAGGGCGGCGTTTCCTTTTGATTTGAGGTGCAACATGACTGGTCTGATTCTGGAAAACGTCGAGAAATTCTACGGCTCGGCGTGCGCGGTACAAGACGTCAATCTGCATTTGCCGGAAGGCAAACTGGTGTGTTTTCTCGGCCCGTCGGGCTGCGGCAAAACCACTTTGCTGCGGATGATCGCCGGGCTGGAAACCCTCAGCGGCGGCGAAATTCGCCTGGACGGCGAGGACATCGGCCAGACCCCGGCGCACCTGCGCAACTTCGGCATGGTCTTTCAGTCGCTGGCGCTGTTCCCGCACATGACCGTCGGTGAAAACATCGCCTACCCGCTGAAATTGCGCGGCGTCAGCAAGGCTGATCAGCAGAAGCGGGTAGTGGAGTTGCTGGAGTTGATCCAGTTGCAAGCGATGATCGACCGTCCGGTGGCGAAGCTTTCCGGGGGGCAGCGGCAGCGGGTGGCGATTGCCCGGGCGATTGCTTCACGTCCGAAAATCCTCTTGCTCGACGAGCCGCTGTCGGCGCTGGATGCCAAGCTGCGCGAGTCGATGCAGGTGGAAATCCGCCAATTGCAACAGCGCTTGAACATCACCACGATCATGGTCACCCACGACCAGCGTGAGGCGATGACCATGGCGGATATTGTCGTGGTGCTGGGCGAGCACAAGGTGCAGCAGGTCGGTACGCCGATTGAAATTTATCGGCATCCGGCCAACGAGTTTGTCGCTGACTTCATTGGCTCGGGCAACATCTTCCCGGCCACGGCATTGGGCGATGGCAAAGTCGGCCTGCCGGGTGGCGATGCACTGCAAGTGCCGATCTGCAGCAGCATCGTGGTGGGGCAGAAGGTGAAGATGCTGATTCGCCCCGAAGACCTGCAACTGTCTGCACCACAGGCGACGGCGGGCAATCGCCTGCTCGGCAAGGTGACGTTCGTGCGTGATATCGGCGCGACCATCGAGACCACGGTGGAGTGTTCCGGGGTGACGTTTACCGCGTTGAGTACGCCGTGTCAGGGGATTGGTTTGGGGATCGGGCATCCGGTGTCGGTGACGTTGCCGGTGGAGGCTTGTCGGGTGTTGGGGGCTTAGAGCGAGGTCTGACTCCGAATCGCCCCTCACCCCAGCCCTCTCCCGGGGGGGAGAGGGAGCCGACCGAGGTGTCTGGCGTTATCCATCGACCTGAAAAATCCAGTCGATTATGGATTCGGCAAAGCATTTTCAGGTCGGTGTACTTGTTGAATATCCCCCATTCAGTCCTCTCTCTCTGGAAGAGGGAGGCGACCGAGGTGTCTGGCGTTATCCATCGACCTGAACAATCCAGTCGATGATGGATTCGGCAAAGCATTTTCAGGTCGGTGTACTTATTGAATATCCCCCATTCAGTCCTCTCTCTCTGGGAGAGGGAGCCGACCGAGGTGTCTGGCGTTATCCATCGACCTGGAAAATCCAGTCGATGATGGATTCGGCAAAACATTTTCAGGTCGGTGTACTTGTTGAATATCCCCCATTCAGTCCCTCTCCCTCTGGGAGAGGGAGGCGACCGAGGTGTCTGGCGTTATCCATCGACCTGAAAAATCCAGTCGATGATGGATTCGGCAAACCACTTTCAGGTCGGTGTACTTGTTGAATATCCCCCATTCAGTCCTCTCTCTGGGAGAGGGAGGCGACCGAGGTGTCTGGCGTTATCCATCGACCTGAAAAATCCAGTCGATGATGGATTCGGCAAAACATTTTCAGGTCGGTGTACTTGTTGAATATCCCCCATTCAGTCCTCTCTCTGGGAGAGGGAGGCGACCGAGGTTTCTGGCGTTATCCATCGACCTGAAAAATCCAGTCGATGATGGATTCGGCAAAACATTTTCAGGTCGGTGTACTTGTTGAATATCCCCCATTCAGTCCCCTATCCCTCTGGGAGAGGGAGCCGACCGAGGTGTCTGGCGTTATCCGTCGACCTGGAAAATCCAGTCGATCATGGATTCGGCAAAACACTTTCAGGTCGGTGTACTTGTTGAATATCCCCCATTCAGTCCCCTCTCCCTCTGGGAGAGGGTTAGGGTGAGGGGCTTCTAAACGGTCACACTGAAAGCCGCAACCGCGCCAGATCCCGCAACGGCGGCGCGCCAAACAAGCGGCTGTACTCGCGGCTGAACTGCGACGGGCTCTCGTAGCCCACGCGATATCCTGCCGCCGAGGCTTCCAGACCCTCGGCCAGCATCAGGCGCCGCGCTTCCTGCAGGCGCAACTGCTTCTGATACTGCAGCGGACTCATCGCCGTCATCGCCTTGAAGCGGTGATGCAGGGTCGAGACGCTGAGGTTCACTTCTTTCGCCAGATCATCAATGCGCAAAGGTTGCTCGAAATTGCCGTTGAGCCATTTGATCGCCTGGCTGATGCGGTGGCTCTGGCTGTTGGCAATCGCGATCTCATACAAACGATGACCCTGCGGACTGCGCAGCAGACGATAGAGAATCTCGCGGCGAATCAGCGGCGCAAGCATGGCGATGTCTTTCGGTGCATCGAGCAAGCGGGCCAGGCGCAGCACGGCGTCAAGCATCGCGCCGTCGATGCGTTCAACGTACAGACCGCGCCCGGTGGGCCGGGTCGGTACGCCCATCGGGCCGGCATCGGCGATCAGTGCGGTGATTTCCGCCGGGTCGATGTCCAGGCGCACGGCGAGGATCGGCTCTTCCGGTGAAACGTTAACCACGCGCCCGCTCAGCGGCATCGAGACCGAGACCACCAGATAATTCAGCGGGTCGTAATTGAAGTACTCGTCGGCCAGCCGCACCTCTTTGCGCCCCTGGGCCATGATGCACAGCGCCGGCTGCGCGAGCACCGGAGCGAAGTTGTGGGACTGGGTGTGGCGCGACATGAACAGCGAGCCGACGGCGGTCTGGTAACTGCCATCGTCGGTGGTGTTGCGGCGGATGATCGCCGCCAGTTCTTCGCGCTGTTTCTCCATGTCGGCATCAGGCTGGGCTTGAAAACGATCGAATGACGTCATGCACGGCATCCTCGGCAAGGGAGATGGAATGGAGCAGAGCTTAAGTTTGTGCAAGCGCGAGCGGTAGACACATCCTGTCAAATGCTTGCCTGATTCTGCATTGGCTTGCCGGCGTGCTCAGTCACAGCAGGATGCAGAGCGGCAAACTTGCTTGATACGCCGTATGACAACGGTGTGACGCGGTTTCACAGGTTGTTACAAGTCCTGTGTGCAGTCTCGCAGGATTGTGCAACAGGGCGGCAGGAATCGACTAACGGCGCGGTGTGTTCGGCGCTTAACCTTTGATCCTGTCGCAGCCCGTCCGCTGGCTGCCACGCGACTCCCTGGGAGGGTTGAACATGTCCAAGCAGATTCCCGTCAGTCACATGGCCTTCGTTCGAGCGCGCGCCGGACGCTCGGCGGAACTCGGTGTACGCCTGAGCGCGTTGATCGAGCCGTCCCGTGCCGCCCCCGGTTGCCTGAGCTTTGCCTTGCAGCATTCGCAATGTGATCCCGAGTTGTGGCTGGTCTCCGGTTTCTGGAGCAGCCAGCAAATGATGACCCGTTATTTCAACAGCCCGTCGATGGAAATCTTCGCCGAGCTGGTGCAGGACCTGGTGGTCAACAGTCTGGATTTCCATACCTTCAAGGACGTGTCGGCCGCGCAAGCCCTTGGCCAATGCCCGGTGCCGGTACACAAACTCGCCGGTTGAGGGTTTAATGTCCGGCTTATTTGTCTGAGCCGGGATGTATGACATGGCACGTAAAGAGTTCGAACACTTCGAAGCAGTCTCCGCAGTCGTCCCCGTCGAGTTGGGCGGCAACAAGGGGTATCACGCGGCAATCGCGGTCAAGGCCCTGGTCGATGGCGGTACACCACGCTTTCACAAACTGCTGGATGATCAGGTGTTCCCCGGCGCCATCGCTGCCGACGAGGCGGCCATCAATGAGCTGGATAAACTCAAGGGCGTCACTGCTGACGCCGAGTTGGTCTGGTAACGCGTTACTGGCTGGCGCCTGGACGCCACATCTTGAACAGAGCCTCAGGCCCCAACTGAAAATAGTCCGCTGGTCCGCCGCCGCGCAGAATCGGTTCTGCCGCGGCGGTGTCGTAGATGCCGTCCTTCAACAGCCACTTGGCGATATGCACGGCGACCACTTCGCCGAGGATCAGCCAGCTCGGCACGGTTTCGCCGTCGGCGCGCTGCAATTGAATGATCTGCGTGACCTTGCACTCGAAGGACACCGGACTTTCGGCGACCCGTGGTACCGAAATCACTTTTGATGCCACCGTCGTCAGCCCCGCCAATTCAAACTCGTTGACCTGCGGCGCGACCATTGCGCAGCTCTGGTTCATCTGCTCGGCCAACGGGCGCGTGGCGAGGTTCCAGGCGAACTCGCCGGTCTGCTCGATGTTGTTCAGGCTGTCTTTGCGCCCGACGCTGGAAAAACCAATGATTGGCGGGATGTAGTTGAACGCGTTGAAAAAGCTGTACGGCGCCAGGTTCAAGTGGCCCTGAGCATCCTGCGAAGAAATCCAGCCGATGGGGCGCGGGCCGACGATGGCATTGAACGGATCGTGGGGCAGACCGTGGCCGTTGGCGGGTTCGTAGAAGTGGATGTCATCGGACATGGCGAGGGTTCCTGAAGAGGGCATGCTTAAAGACGCCATAGTGTAAGAGCGCACCGCGTATTTCCAGTCAAACGCTGATCCTCTGTAGGCGTGAGCCTGCAGGGGATGTTTGTGATGCTTCAGAAATGACTAAGCCCGGCCGAAGCCGGGCTGTTGGACGACTGCTGATATTCAGCTGATGGCTGCAGCAGTACCGGTTTTGTCGAAGCCGTCGGCAGCGATGGCATTGGCGGTGCCGGTTTTGTCGAAGCCATCGGCAGCGATGGCATTGGCGGTGCCGGTTTTGTCGAAGCCGTCGGCAGCGATGGCATTGGCGGTACCGGTTTTGTCGAAACCATCGGCAGCCACAGCTTTGCCAAGGCTGGTTTTATCAAAACCGTCAGCGGCGTAGGTGCCCGAGTGGCTGGTTTCGATGGCGGCGCTGGCGCCGGAAATGAAATCGGCGGATTTGGTTTTGTCCGAACCGTCGGCAGCGAAGGTATTGGCGGCCAGTACGGACAGGGTCAGAGCGAGGATCAGTCGGGTTTTCATGTCGGTTACTCCAGATTCGTTGGCGGGTGTGTCTTGCATGGGTTTCATGCTACGCCAGTTAATTTGATTAAAAAGCGCAAATTAATGCTAAAAACAATCAATTAAGTTGATATTAAGGCCGGCGTATCGAAATCGCTTTCGCCGTCGAAGCGAGCGTCGCGCAGTTCATTGATCAGGTGTTTGCAGGATGCAGCGGCAGGATTAATCAGCGATTAATCGCTTGGATGGCGATTCTGTTCTCCAACACCCTCGGCTCCGCGCTCGGTGACTACCTGGCAGATGATTCGCGCCTGGGGTTCGTCGGCGGTGCTGGCGGGGATTCTGTTGGTGATGGTTGTCGGGGCGTCGTATGCGCAGAAGCGCGTTGCCGAAATGACCTGATACCGAGTCGCCCCAATCGCTGGCAAGCCAGCTCCCACAATGACAGCGCTGTTCACAGACCTTGTGTACGACGCGAAACCTGTGGGAGCTGGCTTGCCAGCGAAGGGGCCCTCACAGCCACCGTTGCAGTGGCTGGGCAAACCCGATCAGTCAGTCACGATCCGCGAGTGCTTCTGGGTGTCTTTCATGGTGATGTACACCAGCAACGACACCGCGATGCACGCCGTCACGTACCAGTAGTAACCGGTCTCCATGCCGATGCTCTTGAACCACAGTGCGATGTATTCGGCGGTACCGCCGAAGATCGACACGGTCAGTGCGTACGGCAGGCCGACGCCCAGCGCGCGGATTTCGGTCGGGAACAATTCGGCTTTCACCACTGCGTTGATCGAGGTGTAGCCGCTGACGATGATCAGCGCCGCCATGATCAGGAAGAACGCGCCCCACCAGCTCTGAATCGTGTGCAAGGTCATCAGGATCGGCACGGTGAAGATCGTCCCCAACACGCCGAAGGCGATCAGGATCGGACGCCGACCGATTTTATCGGACAGGCCGCCAATGATCGGCTGCAGGCACATGAACAGGAACAGCGTGGCGGCAGAAATGGTGGTCGAGTCGGAGATGCTCATGCCGACGGTGTTCACCAGGTATTTCTGCATGTAGGTGGTGTAGGTGTAGAACGCCAGGGTGCCGCCCATGGTCAGGCCGACCACGGTCAACAGCTCTTTCGGGTGGCGCAGCAAGGTGCGCATCGCGCTTTCCTTGGACTTTTCTTTCTTGGTGAACGACTCGGTTTCCTCCATGCCACGACGCAGGTACAGCGCCACGATGGCACACAGCGCGCCGATGGCGAACGGAATACGCCAGCCCCACGCGTACAGTTGCTCGGTGGTCAGCACGTTCTGCAGCACGATCAACACGCCCAGCGCGATGAGCTGGCCGGAGATCAGGGTCACGTACTGGAAACTGGAGAAGAAGCCGCGACGTTCCTTGGTCGCCATCTCCGAGAGATAGGTCGCCGAGGTGCCGTATTCGCCACCGACCGACAGGCCTTGCAGCAGACGGGCGAACACCAGCAGGATCGGCGCGCCGATACCAATGGTTTCGTAGTTCGGGCTGAGGGCGATCAGCAGCGAGCCGAAGCACATCAGGTAGACCGAGGCCATCAGGGCTTTCTTGCGGCCGACCTTGTCAGCGTACAGGCCCATCAGCCAGCCACCGATCGGACGCATCAGAAAACCCACGGCGAAGATCGCGGCGGTGTTCATCAGTTGCGCGGTGGAGGAACCGGCGGGGAAAAAGGTTTTGGCGAAGTACAGCGAGAAGGCGGCATACACATACCAGTCGTACCACTCGACCATGTTGCCGACAGAACCGCTGAAGATCGATTTGATCCGGCTGGCTGTGGTTTTTTCTTTGGCCGGCACGGCCGCCGACCCAAGAGGCAGGGCGTTGGAGTTATCCATTGAAGGATCCTTCGTTTAATTGTTTTTGTGGAGCGCGTCGAAACGCAGCCTGCGGGGGCTGTAGCAGGAGCTGTGCCAACGGGGGGAGGGCCGGTTTAGAGGGGGTGACGGGATTGGGTGAGCGGGATATCGCCGAAAAATTTGGTTTGATGAGCGGATTTCCGCTCATTGGGGCGAAGATCAGAAGCCCCTCACCCTGGCCCTCTCCCGGAGGGAGAGGGAACTGACCGAGTGGATTGTTCGAGGTGCACCGGCCTGAGATATCGAGTCGAACTCAGGTTTTGAATAGCACAAAGATCGGCTCCCTTTCCCTCTACCCCTTGGGGGAGAGGGCTGGGGTGAGGGGGATGGATCTCGGCCAAACCAAAAATCCCGACCCAGCCTCATTCAGCCAAAAACATCTCCCGGCTCAACCCATGTCGCTGCATCTTTTCATTGAACGTGCGGCGCGGCAGTTGCAGTTCTTCGAGCACCGCTTTCACATCGCCCCTGTGCCGGGTCAATGCCGCGCGCAGACACTGCGCTTCAAACGCTTCCTGCTGCGCGGCGAGGGACTGGCCCGGATCGATTCCCTGCACCGGCTCATCCAGCCCCAGCACCTGGCGTTCGGCAACGTTGGCCAGTTCGCGCACATTCCCCGGCCAGTCATGGCTGAGCAGGTGACTCAACTGCGCGCCGCTCAATGGCGCAAACGTCCGCCCCAGGCGCTGCGCGGCGCTTTGGGCGAAGTTGTCGAACAACAACGGAATGTCTTCGCGACGATCACGCAACGGCGGTAAACGCAGTTCGGCGACGTTCAGGCGATACGCCAGGTCTTCCCGAAAACGTCCGGCCCGGGCTTCGTCGAGCAGGTCGGGTTTGGTCGCCGCGACAATGCGCAGATCCACGCGAATGCTCTGGTTCGAGCCCAGGCGTTCGAGTTTCTGCTCCTGCAACACCCGCAACAGTTTCACCTGTTGGGCCAGCGGCATGCTTTCGATTTCATCGAGGAACAGCGTGCCGCCATCGGCGTATTCGAGTTTGCCGATGCGCTTGCCCGATGCACCGGTGAAGGCACCGCTCTCGTGGCCGAACAGTTCGGCCTCGAACAACTGTTCAGGGATCGCCGCGCAATTGAGGGCGACGAAGGGTTTGTCCGCTCGGGAGCCAAAATCATGCAGGCAACGCGCAACCAGTTCCTTGCCGCTGCCAGTCTCGCCACGGATCAACACGTTGACCGGCAACGCGGCCAGCTCCAGCACTTGCCGACGCAAGGTCTGCAAGCCACGGGACACGCCGAGTAGCGTCGCGTCGAGTCGGGCGCGGTGATCGGCCTGCTCGTGCAGGGCACGGTTTTCCAGCACCAGCCGACGTTTCTCCAGGGCGCGGCGCAGGCTGCCGAGCAGGGTTTCCGGGCTGAACGGTTTCTCCAGAAAGTCGTAGGCGCCATCGCGCATCGCTTCGACGGCCATCGGCACATCGCCGTGCCCCGTGAGCAGAATCACCGGCAGATCGGCATCGCGCTTCTGCACGTCGGCCAATAACGCCAGCCCGTCCATACCGGGCATGCGCACGTCGCTGAGGATCACCCCGGCAAAGTGCGCGGGCAGGGCGGCGAGGCATTCTTCGGCGCGGCTGAACAGCTGCACGTCGAATCCCGACAGGCTCAGCCACTGTTCGACGGCGTTGCGAATACTGCTTTCGTCATCGACCACCATCACTGAGTTGAGCATCAGATATGCGCCTCCAGATCGATCGGCAAAGTCAGGGTGAACACCGCGCCACTGTCACCATTCTCGACGCTCAGGCGGCCGCCGGATTCATGCACGATGGCAAACGAGACCGCCAGTCCAAGCCCCAGTCCGTCGCCCACCGGTTTGGTGGTGAAGAACGGATCGAACACCTGGCTCAAGTGTTCTTCGGCAATCCCGCCGCCGTTGTCGATCACGCTCAAGCGCCACAACTGTTCGTCGGCTTGCAGGCGGATTTCCAGGCGCTTGCACGGTTTGCCGTGCATTGCATCGAGGGCGTTGCGCAGCAGGTTGATCAGTACCTGTTCGAGACGGATGGCATCGCCGCGCATCCACGCCGGGCGGGTCAGGTGCAGCACCAGGCTGACCTGTTCGTCACGCAGCCGCGCATCGAGCAACTGCAGCGACTGATCGACCACCGTCGCCAGATCCAGCCGCTCGCGCAACCCGCTTGGGCTTTTGCGCGCGAAGGTTTTCAGGTGCCCGGTGAGGGCGGCCATGCGCGTGAGCATCTCGTCCACCGGTTTGAGCGCCTTGTAGGCGTCGTCGACGCGGCCATGATCGAGCAGCAGGCGCAGGGTCGCCAGTTGCATGCGCTGAGCGGTCAGCGGCTGATTGATCTCGTGGGCAAGGGCGGCGGACATTTGCCCGAGTGCGGCGAGTTTCGCCGATTGCACCAGCCCCTCTTGCGCGGTGCGCAGGTCTCGGGTGCGCTCTTCGACTAACTGTTCAAGCTCTTCACGGCTGCGCTGGCGCAACTTCGCCAGACGCCAGCGCTGGTTGAGGAACAGCAGCAGAAACACCAGCGCCAGCCACACTCCGGCGGCGGCCAGGCCGGCGTTGCGCAGGTCTTCGAATGCCACTTGCGGGCGTCGCAACAGATGCAGGGTCCAGCCTTCGGTGCTGAGCGGCAGCGATTCCCAGAGATAATCCGCAGTGCCTTGCGGACCTTCGACCCGGCGCAGATCGCTGTTGTCATCGAAGCGCCGCAGCGACAGATGAGTCAAGGGTACGAGCGCCTGTTTATCGTACTGACGGGTGGCCTTGATCTCGGCCAGATCGGCGCTGTTCAACGTCCGCAACGAGCGATAGCGCCAGCCGGGCTGGTTGGCGATAAAGACGATGCCGCGGGCATCGCTGACCAGCAGGGTGTCAGTGCCCTGACTCCATTCGCGCTCAAGTTCAGGGAATTCCAGCTTGACCACCATCGCCCCGAGGAACTCGTCCTTGTCGCCCAGCACGGCGCTGGAGAGGAAATAACCGGGAATGCCGCTGGTCACGCCTACCGCATAAAAGCGCCCGCTGCCTTGGGTGCGGGTCTGGTTGAAGTAAGGCCGGAAACCGTAGTTGTGACCGACGTAACTGCTCGGTAGACGCCAGTTGCTGGCCGCTACGGCGAGGCCCGTGTGATCGAGCAGTTCAAGGGTCGAGGACTGCGCCGCGCCGTTGATCTTTTCCAGTTTCAGATTCAGCGCCGATTGTTCCTCGGCATCCACGGGACCGGCCAGCGCCGCACGCAACTGCGGATCCAGCGCCAGCACCGCCGGCAGGGCACGGTAGCGGTCGATCAGGGTGTGCAACGAGTTGGCGTAGAGCACCAGTTGCTGATTGGCGCGGGCGGCGTCTTCTTCCAGCGCCTGGCGCTCGGCGTGGCGGATGGCAAGCGTTGCGGCAATGGCCGCGCCGGCGATGATCAGCAGGGTATACAACGACAGACGCAAGGTACGGGAAGTCGGCAGCATGCTGGGCAGATGGATGGCAGGTCGGGCGGGCAAGATAGCATGGGCCGGACGGGTCCGGCGCGCTGTTCGCGCCGGCCGCACGGGTCACACAAACGTTTCAAGCTGACTTTGCCGGCGTGGCAGATTCAACCGGGGTTTCGGGATGGGTCTGGGTCTCGGTTCGTCGGCGATCGAGCGCTCCAGTTGTTGCAGGCGTTCGCTCACGCCCACTGCCGCGCCGGGAGCGTCGAGTAGCGCCTGAGCAGTCTCCATGACCTTGTCGATGGCGTCGAACGGATCGAGACCGGTCCGCGCCAGCTTCAATACCTGACGTTGCTTTTCAGCGTCCAGTGCCTTCAGTTGCGCATAGAACAGATCCTGAACAGGTGCCGCGTAGGTGTTGAGGTTGTCGGTGAAATTCTTGATGCCGTCGATCAGGGCTGTCCCCCCGTTGATCAGGTCTTTTGCACCGTCGACCACGCTGGACACCGTCTCGCCTGCCGTATTGAGGCCATCCTTGAGCTCCTGCGTGTGCAGCGTTTGCGCCAGCTTCAAACCCTTCTTGAAAAAGTGGTAACGCAGCAACGGGAAAACGATTGCACCGACGATCGCTCCGACGCCTGTACCGATGGCATTGCCGATCCCGGGGACCGCAGTGCCGATGATGCTGCCAATGGCGATACCTTTGCCGACACCATAAAAGACCGATTTGATGCCGGGCCTGGACTTGATGAACTTGCCGAACGTCATGCTCTTGCGCAGTTCTTCAATGTCGGCGCCTTCGGGAACCAGGCCATCGAATTCGCGGGTTAGATTGTGTAGCTGGTCTGCCGCCGTTTTGGCTTTATCGAATAGCCCGACGGCTTTCTTGACCAGGTTGAAAATGACTTTGGACGTGCCTGTCTGGTCGACATGGACAATCGGGTTGTTGCCGACGAACCCATACAGATTCAGCCCGTCGACATCTCCCGCCGGATCGGCGCTGAGCCAGCGCTGCAACCATGGCGCGTAGTAGCGTTCGCCGTAGTAATACAAACCACTGACATCCATCTCCTTGCCTGAGTAACGCACGGTTTTGTAGTCGATCCCGTCTGCCGGGTACTTGAGCATCCAGGCGGTGGCGCCAAACGGGTAATACCCTTCGTGGCTGATGATCTGTGCCTGCTGATCGAGCTCCATCACGCAGGAGCCGAGGTGGTCGTCGAGGCTGTAGCGCAGTTGATCGTCGTCGACGCCTTTGGGTTTGTTCTGTGCCCAATGCAGGCAGCGTGCGTTACCGACGCTGATGACGTGCAGTTCTTCGCCATTGTCGCGGGTGCGGATTTCCAGCCCCGGCAGGTAGCGCACTTGATGAAAGTGTTCAGTGTTGGCCGTGTAAGTCTGGTGGCGCTTGAACACGCGCAAGCCCTGGCTGTAGCGGTAATGCTCGGCGTCGTGGCGACCGTCCTCGCGGTGGATCAGGGTGACGCGGGTCAATTCATCGCGCGCGTTCCAGTGCAGGGCTTGCCCCGGTTGCACGGCTTGCTGATTGCCATGGCGGTCGAACAGTGTGTCGAAATCCGGAACCGGTTGCCCCTGCGTCCAGCGCACGCCGCGGTTGCTGTGCGGGTCAATGCTCAACTGTTGCGTGTGATTGGCGCCGGCCCGAACATGTTTGAGTTCGATGAGGTTGTTACCGGCGTCGTACCGGTAGCTCTGGGTGTAATTGAGGCGGTTGATCGGATCGGTCGGGGTTGGCAGGCCGGGAATGTCGGTGAGCGGGCCATCGTCGTAGCCGCTGGCGCTGGTCAGCCGATACAGCGAGTCGTAGCTGAAATGGCGACGGCCATCGACGCGCTGATTGGCGAAATGGCTCGGGGTAAACGCGTGGTCGTCGATGCGGGTGATGTTACCCATGGCGTCGTAAACGTATTCGAAATCCTGCAGGGGTGCCTGCGCTTGTTTCTGCGCCGACTGTCTTCGCAGACGGCCATCGGCAGGGTCGTAGCTCCATTGGCTGATGACATCGTTGCCGGCCCGTTGCTCAACGATCTGTGCGGCCGCGTTGTATTGCGCAGCGAGCAGTACCGGCCGCCATGTGGTTTGATCTTTCAGTTGCAGGTGGACCTGTTTGAGTTGCCCCGAGAGGTCGTAGCGCCATTGTTGCCGGTGACCCGCGGCGTCGATTTGCTCCAATGCTGCGCCCAAGGGGCTGAAGGCGTGGCGCGTGGTGAATGCCTCGGCATCATGGAAGCGGCGGGTTTGCTCCAGTGCCTGACCGGACAAACTGTAGCTGGGCAGGCGCAGTGTGCCTGACGGATCAGTCTGTTCCTGCCGTTGTCCGCGCAGATTGTGCCCGGGGTCAGCCGTGGAATCGGCGTAGGTAAATATTTCGACATCCACCTCGTCGTTTTCTGCGACCGCCACGACACGCAACTGACGGTCGTAGCGTATGCGCCAATGACTGCCGCGTGCATCCCAGCGATCCAGCACCTCACCGGCCATCCCGGCAAGGTGCAGACGCCATCCGGCGTCAACGCTGTCGATTTTCAAAGGTGTGCCGGGCAAGCTGTAATACGTGACGAGGCTAGCCCGCGGTAGCCGCGGATCCCACTGTTCGACTAACTGTCCCGCTGCATTGTGGTGCTGGCAGGTAACAAGACGTTCCACTACGCCATCCGCTACCTGACGAAAGTACGCCACACGCTTCACCGGCAAGGTCCGAGGATCATGGATGTACAGGTCGGGCGTACGAAAGTGCGGTGATCTATTCATATGCTGGTTCCAGTAATCCCTTCGCCTGCCGTTGCTCCCGGATGTTGTGGGGGCTGCGATCCCCGTGTTCTAGGCTGCTCGTTGTGCGTTGTACTGGCGATACCTTCCAATCAGTTCAAGGTTGCGATTGGCTTGTGCGATTCGTACCGATATTTGCGCTTGAATCTCATCCCGACGGATCATCCCGCCCTGGCTGGTGCCAACATTTTTTGTGAACATGTCGTAGGTGTAATTCAATGATCCGAGAAAACCTTCGGAATAGAATTCGTTGATCTCCAATCGAGCGAACGCGGCGTTGACTTCAATTCGGTCTTGATTCAGGAGGTCGATAATCAGGCCGAGACCTCGCTCTAAATCGTCGATGGTCGAGTCTTGCAGGCCCACCACTGCGGCAGCGACATCGCTCCCTGATTGGGCGATTGCCATCAGTTCACTTGCAGCGGGCACGCCCACCTGCCCAAGTGCTGTTGAAGTGACGACTGAAGCGATTTGTTTTCTTCCCTGCCCGCTGCGTGGGTCGTAACCCATGACAAAATTTTTGGCGAATTGCAGCGGTCGGTTCAATACACCCACCGTGGCTTCGGTATGCAGGCTTTCTGGATCGATTTTCCGAGGGTCAGGCAAAATGGGGGTCGAGAAGTTTTTGTAAATACTCAGCTTCTCCACAACTTTACTCACGATAGTACTGGCTATCGTTGGGACCAAAGGCACGCCGGGAGCAATACTGGAAACCAGAGCGGCAGCGCTTGTACTCGCACCCGCTTTTGTCAGGTGATAGGCAGTGTTCACCGCAAAGCGTTTTCCGATACTCCCGTTGCTGAACAGGTTGTTCAGTTGAACATCCATGGCCTGCATCTCGATTCCCAAGGTATCCAGCACTTTTGTGTAGTCTTCGATGTCCTGTCGGTCATTGTCAGGCGTGTCTTTGCTGGTGCCGTCGTTATCAATGAAGACCAGCGGGTTATTGCCGACGAATCCATACAGATTCAGCCCGTCGACGGCTCCCGCCGGATCGGCACTGAGCCAGCGCTGCAGCCATGGCGCGTAGTAGCGCGCACCGTAGTAATACAAACCACTGACATCCATCTCCTTGCCTGAGTAACGCACGGTTTTGTAGTCGATCCCGTCTGCCGGGTATCTGAGCATCCAGGCGGTGGCGCCAAACGGGTAATACCCTTCGTGGCTGATGATCTGTGCCTGTTGATCGAGCTCCATCACGCAGGAGCCGAGATGGTCGTCGAGGCTGTAGCGCAGTTGATCGTCGTCGACGCCTTTGGGTTTGTTCTGTGCCCAATGCAGGCAGCGTGCGTTACCGACGCTGATGACGTGCAGTTCTTCGCCATTGTCGCGAGTGCGGATTTCCAGCCCCGGCAGGTAGCGCACTTGATGAAAGTGTTCAGTGTTGGCCGTGTAAGTCTGGTGGCGCTTGAACACACGCAGGCCCTGGCTGTAGCGGTAATGCTCGGCGTCGTGACGACCGTCCTCGCGGTGGATCAGGGTGACGCTGGTCAATTCATCGCGCGTGTTCCAGTGCAGGACTTGCCCCGGTTGCACGGCTTGCTGATTGCCATGGCGGTCGAACAGTGTGTCGAAATCCGGAACCGGTTGCCCCTGCGCCCAGCGCACGCCGCGGTTGCTGTGCGGATCAATGCTCAACTGTTGCGTGTGATTGGCGCCGGCCCGGACATGTTTGAGTTCGATGAGGTTGTTACCGGCGTCGTACCGGTAGCTCTGGGTGTAATTGAGGCGGTTGATCGGATCGGTCGGGGTTGGCAGGCCGGGAATGTCGGTGAGCGGGCCATCGTCGTAGCCGCTGGCGCTGGTCAGCCGATACAGCGAGTCGTAGCTGAAATGACGACGGCCATCGACGCGCTGATTGGCGAAATGACTCGGGGTAAACGCGTGGTCGTCGATGCGGGTGATGTTACCCATGGCGTCGTAAACGTATTCGAAATCCTGCAGGGGTGCCTGCGCTTGTTTCTGCGCCGATTGTCTTCGCAGACGGCCATCGGCAGGGTAGTAGCTCCATTGGCTGATGACATCATTGCCGGCCCGTTGCTCAACGATCTGTGCGGCCGCGTTGTATTGCGCAGCGAGCAGTACCGGTAGCCATGTGGTTTGATCTTTCAGTTGCAGCTGGACCTGTTGGAGTTGTCCGGCCACGCCGTAGCGGGAACGTTGCCGATGACCGCCGGCGTCGGTCTGTTCGAGTAACGTGCCGAGCGGGCTGAGCACCCGGTCATGGGTGAATGCCTGGTCATCGTGAAAGGTACGGCGCTCTTGCAGAGGCTGGCCGCTGAGGGCAAAGCTGCCTGTGTGCAGCGTGCCCGAGCGATCCTTCAGTGTGTGTAACTGGCCGCGCAGGTTGTGTCCGGCGTCAGCCGTAGCGTCGGCATAGATGAATACATCGACATCGGGCTGGTCGTTTTCGGCGAGCGCCAGCACCCGCAGTTGTTCATCGAATGTCGTGCGCCAATGGTCACCGCGTTCGCTCCAGCGCTGCAGTGGTTCGGCGGCAAGCCCCGGCAAGGTCAGGCGCCAGCCGGCGTCGACGCTGTCTGTTTTCAGCGCCTCGCCGTCGAGGCGGTAAACCGTGGTCAGGCACGGCACAGGCAAGCGCGGATCCCATTGCTTTACCAGGCGCCCGGCAGTGTCGTGCTGGCGGCGAGTGGTCTGGCGCTCAGTGTCATCACCGGCCGCATTGCGCAAGTACGCGACGTCGCTGACCGGTAGCGTCCTGGGGTCATGGGCGCGCAGCGTCGGCGTATGCCAATGCACTGAAGGGGTCATCCTCGCGAGCTCGGACAGTGCCATATCAGGCCGCCTTTTTCTTGTTGGCTCGCGCCTGCTTCAGCAAAAACTGATTGTCCGTGGTGCCCATTTCCTTGTACCAGCCGACCATGGCCTGAGCGCGTGAAATGTGGCGCAAGGCGGCATTGGTTTGTTGGCGCATGCCCGCGCGAGTGATCGGCGCCAACCGTTGCCCGGAGGTCATATGGGTCACGTTGGGCAGCATCTCGGCGGGCAAAATGACGTCAGTGCCCAGCACGTCAAATGCGCTCTCTGCCCAGCCTGCGCGTTGCTCTACTGCGGTTTTCCATTCATTAAGCATGTTCTCGATTTTTTCGATTTTCGCGGGGTCAAGCCGGTTTTTGATGTCCTCGGCATCCTGCGCTTTTTTAAACAGACTCAGAAAGTGCGGGACGATCGATATCGCTGCGCCAAGCACCCTGCCGATGAGAAACTCAGGGTTGAGTACAGCGTTGAGCGCGGGGTTTATCAATTCGCTCTTTATGTCTTTCCACGATTCGATCTCTTTGACAGGGCGGTCAATGCCCAAACTTTTGTCAATGGCGCTGACAGACATTTGCGAGGTCTGCGGAATCAGTGGACCTAAATTGATCCCGACACTTTCCGTCACCGGATCGAGCATTTTCGCTGCGAGATCGCCGGCGGCATTGCCGCCGGAAACTCCCCCGACCGTCGGATAGGCGGCGACTTCAGTCGGAGGCGGAATAATGCCGTCGACAAATCCGCTGCCGAGACTTCCACTCTGTGTGGTGGCTGTATACCAATACGCAGTTTCGACGACCAGGCTCAGTACCATGGTTCTGTTGAGGCCAAGCGGATGGAGGATGTTATGCAGCTGGTCCACTACCTGTGTGGAATAAGCATTGATGACTGAAATAAATTCCGACGTCACCATAATCAGGGTTTCCGCACGCGCGTTGCCGTCAGGATCGATATAGCGCATCGGGTTATTGCCCACAAACGCATAAAGATTCGGGCCATCTGCCTGCTCTGTGTCCGCACTGACCCAGCGCTGCAACCACGGCGCGTAATAGCGCGCGCCGTAGTAGTACAAACCGCTGACATCCATTTCCTTGCCGGAATAACGGATGAATTTGTAGCTCACCTCGACCTCATGCTCGCCGACCATCCACGCCGTTTCGCCAAAAGGGTAATAGCCCTCGTGGTTGATCAGCCCGGCCTGTTGATCGAGTTCCATCACACAGGAACCGAGGTGATCGTCGAGGCTGTAACGCAGTTGGTCGGCGTCGGCGTCTTTGGGTTTTTTCTGCGCCCAGTGCAGGCAGCGCGCGTGAACGAGACTGATGACGTGCAACTCTTCACCGTTGTCTCTGGTGCGGATTTCCAGCCCTGGCAGGTAGCGCACCTGCTGAAAGTGTTCGGCGGTTGCGGTGAAAGTCTCGTGGTATTTGAGCACCCGCGCGCCCTGACTATAGGTGTAGTGCTCAGCGTCACTGCGCTGGTTTTCGCGGGGGATCAGGATCACCTGTTGCAGTTCGTCGCGAACATTCCATTGCAGGTTCTGGCCGGGCTGCACCGCTTGTTGATTGCCATGGCCGTCGAACAGCCTATCGAACACCGGCTCCGGATCGCCCGGTTTCCAGCGCACCCCGCGATTGCTCTGCGGGTCGATGCGCATCGTCCGGGTGTAGGCATTCGTGGCCCGCAGATGGCGCAGTTCGATGAGGTTGCCGCCGCAGTCATACTGGTACGTCTGGGTGTAGTTGAGGCGATTGTTCGGATCGCCCGGCTGTGGCAGACCGGGAATGTCTGAGGGCGGGGCGTCGTCGTACCCCGTGGCGCGAGTCAACCGATAGAGCGAGTCGTAGCTGAAATCACGGTGGCCATTGATGAGCTGGTTGGCGAAGTAAACGGGCTGGAACGCGTGATCTTCGATGCGGCTGATATTGCCGACCCGGTCGTGAAAGTATTCGAAGTCCTGTAGAACCTCGCCGGCCTCCTTGCGGCTCGACTGAGTGTGCAGACGCCCGTCCGCCAAGGCGTAGGTCCAGCGGCTGCGCACCCGGTTGCCGGCCAGTTGCTCGATGATCTGCGTGGCAGCGTTGTACTGCATATCCAGCAACACCGGCTGCCAGTCAGTCTTGCCGCTGACACGCAGATGCACTTGTTTGAGCTGTCCGGCCAGGCCGTAGCTTGAGCGTTGCCGATGGCCGCCGGCATCGGTCTGCTCCAGTAGCGCACCGAGCGGGCTGAACCGCCATTGACTGGTGAAGGTTTCGCCATCCTCGAAGATCCGGGTCTGCGTCAGCGCCTGGCGGGTGAGGGCGAAGCTGTCCGTGCTTAGCGTGCCCGAGCGATCTTTTTGTGTCAGCAGCTGGCCGCGCAGGTTGTGAGCAGCATCGGCGCTGGCATCGGCGTAGGTAAACACATCGACATCAGCCTCGTCGTTTTCGCTGAGTGCGATCACCCGTAGTTGCTCATCGAAGGTCGTGCGCCAACGCGTACCGCGCTCGTCCCAGCGTTGCAACGGCTCGCCGGCCAGACCGGGCAGGTGAAGGCGCCAGCCGGCGTCGACGCTGTCGGACTTGAGCGCTGAGCCGTCGAGGCCGGGAACCGAAACCCGACAGGGCACTGAAAGGCGCGGATCCCATTGCTCGATCAGCCGTCCTGCGGGGTCGTGATGTTGGCGGCTGGCCAAGGCTGCGGGCGTGTCATCCGCCACCGTGCGCAGGTAGGCCACCTGTCGCACCGGCAGGCCGCGAGCATCGTTCACGGCCAGCGCCGGCGTGCGTCGATGCACATTGGCAGTCATGAGCGTGGCGACCTGGCGGGCGGTGACGGCTCGGCGGTGTCGTTGAAGTCTTCGCTGGCGCGGTACCAGGGGTGGTAGGTTTCGCGGGAAAAGTCGCCACGCGCATTGATCAGCTTGATGGACCGGCCCAACGGGTCATAGAACAGTTGATCGAAATAGCCGAGCTCTCGCAGTGACTGGTCATTGACGTAGCCATGGGTGTCGGCGAAAAACGGCCGGAACTGACGCACCGGCAAGCCCTTGTTGTTGTATTCGACACGCTCGCTGATACGCCAGCGCGGGTCGGCGTCGACTTCTACGAACTGGCCATCCTCGACGATCAGCGCGCCGTCGGCGTCGACCGCATACGCCTTGCCCGGATCGACCCGTTGCTGGGTTTGCAGGGCACGGCCGAAGCCGTCGACGCAGGCTTTGATGATCTGGATCTGTGCGGGGATTTCGTCGTCAGGGTAGCGATCAGCGCTGAGCATCACGCTGTGCACCGGTTCGCGGTGAGCACTGGCGATGACTTCGCGCAACGCCTGTTCCGCAGCGCTCAGCACCGTGCGCTGCGCCAGTTGCCGGCGAGCACTGGCACGAATATGCCGGCTGGGCAGCACGTATCCCCGGGCGACCCATTCGGGGAGTGCAACTGCGTCCGCCGGCACTTGGCCCATCCAGCTGAACAAGTCCTTGCGCAGCGTGCTCGCGGCTTTTTGCACCGCGTCTTCGGGGGCTTCAATGGCCGGGTCCGGGCGATGATCTTCTGGCCGGATAAATTCGCTCAGGGACTTGAAACCTGCGGCGACGCCGCGCTCGGTGCCGTGAAAACTGCTGGCCAGCGGCTGTCCGGAAGGCTCGTAAATCACTTCTTCAATATTTTCATTGGCGTCGACGATGCGCTGCGGCAGCAGGGCGTGGTAGTCGTACTCGATGTGCGTGGTGCAGTGATCCGGCAGTTCGACGCGGATGATCGCCAGGTTGTAGTCGTCGTATTCGGCTTGGGTCGCGCCATGGCTGAGCGTTTCGCGGTAGCTGCACACTTTGTAGAAACCGCTGAGGTCGGCATAAGTGGCGTAGCCGAAGTGCGCCGACCAGAGGTCTTGTTCGGCATCGATGGGCGGCTCGATCTCAAACAACAGCGGCATCGCGGTGTAACCGATTCTCTTCAGTTCGTCGCGAATATCGAAGGGCGGGGGTAAAACGTCGTAAGCCTGCAGCGCGGTCTTGTCCAACTGCGCCAGCTCCAGTGGCCCGGCAAGTGCGACAAAATCGGCCTGCCCGTCATCGAGCAGCGTCCCATCGGGCTTCACGTAACGTTGCACTGACTGCGTTGTCAGTACCCGCTGTTCATCCCAGTAGGCCGAATCCTGATGCGCGATCATGTCCTCATAACTGGCCTGTTGCGCTGTCAAACCTTGCGGTAGCGAGCCTTTGGGCAACACCAGTGCATTGCTGCGCTGTTGCCACGGCAAACCGAGCCGCCACTGCTGCGGCTGGTCAGTCAGGTCAATGAACGTCGAGCGTGTTTCGCTCAGATAGAAGGATTGCTGCGCTGCATCGTGTGCATCGCGCCACCACTGTTGCTCATCCACATCGGTGAACGGCGGTGTGTCCGATTCGGTCAGGCGCCGCGCGTAGTTGACGGTCAGTGCATGGGTGGACAAACCGTGGGCGTCCCAGCGCAGATTGAGGTCGTGGCGGCACAGCGGATCGTCGATGAATGTGTCGTACTGGTAGCTGATGCTTTCCAGCACCAGCGGCAGCATTACCGCTGAGGCGTATTGGCCTCGGGCCCGGACTTCGCGCACCAGGTAGCGGTTCTCCTGCACCGCATAAGGGCTGGCAATGCCCGGGGCGTCGAAGCTGTCCTCGGCGTAGGTTTCGCTGCGGATGACCGACCCCACCAGTGCCCGAGCGATTTCGTACTCGGTGTCGGCATCATGCGGCGTGATGGTTTCATCGCATTCGTCGGTGACGTGATAGCGGCTGAACAGGGTGTTGCCCAGCGGCCATGCCTGGTGATCGCCATTGAAATAGGGCGCACGCGAACGATCCATGGATTGTCCGGTGTGAAACCAGGTACAGACCCGTACCGGCGCCGTAAAACCGCTCTCGTCATCGGCGCCGGCACGTTCGCTGTCGGTCTGTTGCAACTGGCCGAACCCGCGGAACTCACGCTCTCTGGCATCGTAGACGCCCTCGCGATAAAGGAAGTTCTGGGTCAGGCAATTGCCGGTGATTTCATCCAGTTGCCGTTGCTGTTTGACCACGGCCACGGCAAACGGCAAATGACAGATCGGCAGTTGTTTGAGTGCCAGTGTGCGTTGTTTCTCATCCAGCCACTCTTGCGCCGAGCTGCGATAAACCACGCTGGCGCTACACCCCATGTTGTTGTTGCTCGCGGTCAGCAGATAGGGTTTGGCGGCGACGAAATCGTAGCGCCAGTGCTGCGGCGTGATGTGTGGCACCGTCAGGATCAGGCTTGCGCAGCCAAGCCCTTGCAGGTCGGCGAAACTGACCTGGCTTGAACGGTCGTAGCGCACGCCTTCAGGCCATGGCACGCTGATCGGCGTTTGTTCCAGCCCGTTCCCGCCACGGTTGCGGTAGATCTCGAACCCCTGCGATTGCAGATAAATCAGCGCAGGGGCGCCGCTGCCATCGAGGTCGGCGATGCGTACCCGCGATGCATCGAACGTTTCGTACTCAAAGGGCAGGGCGCTGATCACCCGGCCTTCGCCAAACCTGCCGTGCCCCAGGTTCGGCCAGCATTTGATTTCGTCATGACGGATACGGCACAGCTCAGGCATGTCGCTGCCGAGCAGGTTGCCCAGCAGCACCAGTTCAGTGGACGAGTTGCTGAACAACGGCAGGTGGTCATCGACGGGCACATGCAGCACTTCTTCGCCGGGAGCGAAGCCTTCCTCACGTCGGTTGGCATAGAGGCGCACCGAGTTCGGCCCGATCAACCCCAGTGAACTGAGCCCGTCGCCGCTCAGGTCACCGAGTTGCGACAGCGTGTGGAAAAACTCCAGTGGAAATGCATTGAACGGGACGAAGTCGGCGAATTCACGCTGTGCATTGAGTGCGCGAAACGCACTGATACCCGGTTGCGCGCTGATCCAGTCGAGGCGGCCATCGCCGGTCAGGTCCGTCAGCAGTTGTTGCACCGGGCGCTTGCGATCGCCCAACGGCATGTTGTCCAGCGCCTGCCATGGCCCGTAGCCGATTTCATCGGTGCCTGAGGTTTGGCGCAGTGGCTCACGGTAATACCAGCACTGATCATAACGACACAGAAAACCCGGCACGCCTTCGCCATAAAGGTCAACGCACTGGTAGAAACCGCCGTCTTCCACACCGGGTTGGTTATCGGTTTCGAGCAGGCGTGTGGGGGTGCGATTGATGTCGAACGTTGAATATTCGAACTCCACGGGCGGGCTGTTCTCGACGCCGCCGCTGGCATCATAAGACTGATAGTGGGCGGCGCTGATCTGGCTGAAAGACCAGTCGCTGGAAGGCGTCGAATATTCCAGCAACAGGCGACGCACCAGCGCTGGCCTGATCGCCGGGTCATCGCTGAAACGATGAAACATCAGGACTTGCCGGCACAGCCGGCGGGTCGCGAGTTCAAAGCCTCGGCCGTAGGTCGAAAACGGGTCCTGGCGCGTGAGCCAGGGTTGCACCGTTGCGCCATCGTAGTCCGGTACATCGGCCAGCGCGGTGCTGCGCTCGCCGTAATCGAACAGCAACTGAAAGTGCCAGTCGAGTTCGGCGGGATTGTCGATCGTCCAGCTGTACAGATGGCTGCTGGCGGTGAAGTTGCCGTAGCACACACGGCGCAGATAGCGCTGGGCACGGTAGTCATGCACCGGGTCGGGATCCTGATCATCGGCCTTGTATTCAAAACAGATGTGTTCGCCACGGGCGTTCATGCTTTCGCACAGCAACCAGCTGGCGATTCGCCCTGGGGCCTCAGGATCGGCGAGCCGTGTGGCTTCGGTCTTGCCGTAAAGGTGTAGCGAGCCGTCGGCGCCGTGTATCAACCAGAATACCGGTGGATCTGCTTCTCGGGTCTGGCGCTGCCAGCGCTCGCGCAAGGCAAAATCGCTTTCGACTCGAGGCCAGTAGCGCACCACCCTGTGCGGGCCGATGTTGACGCCGTTGTAGGTGCTTTCTTCACGGAATTTGAGCTCGCCATCCTCGTCCAGCTCTGGCATCCACACTTCCCCATCGACGCCGATGATCTCGTCGTGATCGGTGTAACGCGGCACACCTTTATGGGTTCGGCGGCTGATCTGACCCACGCCGCCCAAGAGCCAGGACAGACCGAACGGACCGTTGCCGCTCTGACTGTTGTAGCTCAGCGAAAACTGTGGATCCCAGCCCCGGCCGGGGGAAGTCGGGATCGGCAGCTCGAACGATGCCGCGCCAGTCGGCCCCACGGCGCCCCAGCTTTTACCGATGGTGGCGAGCGATGCGCTTTTGGCGATGGCAGGTGTGGTGATGCTCAGTTCTTGTCGGTCAGGCATGCTCGAATCCATTGCGCACGGGGTTGGCGTGAATGGATTGACGCTATCAAGAATGGCATTGGAATTAACCTGTCATATCTGACAGGTGCGCAAGAACATTTTGTATGCTTTGGCAGGTTTTTTATCGCATTGGGTTTGCACATGCAAAAACGGCCGGTCATCCCTGGGGATGAGCCGGCCGTTTTCATAGGGCGAAGCGCTTACTGCACTTCGACCGCCAGGCTTTCGCTGATCTTCTGTTGCCAGATCGCAGGACCGGTGATGTGCACCGATTCACCTTTGCTGTCCACCGCAACGGTGACCGGCATGTCCTTGACCTCGAACTCGTAGATCGCTTCCATGCCGAGCTCGGCGAATGCCAGCACCTTGGACTTCTTGATGGCCTGAGCCACCAGGTACGCGGCGCCACCGACGGCCATCAGGTACACGGCCTTGTTGTCCTTGATCGCGTCGATCGCGGTCGGGCCGCGCTCGGACTTGCCGATCATGCCCAACAGGCCGGTTTGCTCGAGGATCTGCCGGGTGAACTTGTCCATCCGCGTTGCGGTGGTCGGGCCAGCCGGACCAACCACTTCGTCACCGACCGGGTCAACCGGGCCAACGTAGTAGATGAAGCGACCTTTGAGGTCTACCGGCAGGGTTTCACCCTTGTTCAGCATCTCGACCATGCGTTTGTGCGCAGCGTCGCGACCGGTGAGCATTTTGCCGTTGAGCAGGACGGTTTCGCCCGGCTTCCAGCTCTGCACGTCTTCCGGGGTCAGGGTGTCGAGGTTGACGCGGCGAGCCGACGGGCCGGCTTCCCAGACGATTTCCGGGTAGGCGTCCAGCGGTGGCGCTTCCAGCGAGGCTGGACCTGTACCGTCGAGCACGAAGTGCGCGTGACGAGTGGCGGCGCAGTTCGGGATCATGCACACCGGCAGGGAGGCGGCGTGTGTCGGGTAGTCCATGATCTTCACGTCGAGCACGGTGGTCAGGCCACCAAGGCCCTGGGCGCCGATGCCCAGCTGGTTGACCTTCTCGAACAGCTCCAGGCGCATTTCTTCAATGCGGTTCTGCGGGCCACGGGCCTTCAGCTCGTGAATGTCGATGGATTCCATCAACACTTCCTTGGCCATCACCGCGGCTTTCTCGGCGGTGCCGCCGATGCCGATGCCCAGCATGCCCGGTGGGCACCAGCCGGCGCCCATGGTCGGAACGGTCTTGAGTACCCAGTCGACGATCGAGTCGGACGGGTTGAGCATGGCCATTTTCGACTTGTTCTCGGAACCGCCGCCCTTGGCTGCCACGTCCACTTCCACGGTGTTGCCCGGGACGATGGAGTAGTGGATGACTGCCGGGGTGTTGTCCTTGGTGTTTTTACGAGCGCCCGCCGGGTCGGCGAGGATCGAGGCACGCAGGACGTTTTCCGGCAGGTTGTAGGCGCGGCGCACGCCTTCGTTGATCATGTCGTCCAGGCTCATGGTGGCGCCATCCCAACGTACGTCCATGCCCACACGCACGAACACGGTGACGATGCCGGTATCCTGGCAGATCGGCCGGTGGCCGGTGGCGCACATGCGCGAGTTGATCAGGATCTGCGCCATCGAGTCACGGGCCGCTGGCGATTCTTCGCGCAGGTAGGCCTCGTGCATCGCCTGGATGAAATCCACGGGGTGGTAGTAGGAAATGAACTGCAGGGCGTCGGCAACGCTCTGAATCAGGTCGTCTTGCTTGATCACGGTCATGAGTCGCGCTCCTCTAAAAGACGGGAACATTCAATAAGGTGCCTGCGGCTTGGGTGCATCGGTCGGTCGCAAGCACCTTTCAAGGCACGCCGGGGCTGCTGGCGCGACGCTAAAAAGGCGCGGCAGTATACCGCGCCTCGATGGGGCGTACACGCGCCGGCAGTCATTCGTTGGTCGCATGGGTGGGCGAATATCGGACAGCGGGTTTGCACTTCAAGAGCTATCCCCTCACCCGAGCCATCTCACCAGGGGCGAGGGGGCCGAGCTTCATACTGTTCAAACCTGAGTTCGACTCAGGGAAGGGTCCGATCTTCATGCTGTTCAAACCTGAGTTCGGCGCGATGTTTCAGGTCGGCGTACCTCGGATAAACCACTCGGTCAGTCCCCTCTCCCTCCGGGAGAGGGTTAGGGTGAGGGGCTTTTCAGGTCATGCATTTGACGTCAATTTTCGAGCCCGAAAATCTGTGGTCATTTATCGACTACGCCACTAAAGTGGCAGCCGGTCTGTAGAGTAGGACACTCGGTCAGCCTCTTATCGCACGGTGAGTCAACGATTGACCCATAACGCCATTCAACGTCTTTTGCTCAAACGCTTCGCCCTTGCTGCGGCCACCTATGGATTGGCTTTGCTGCTGCTGTGGCTGACGTTTTTCACCGGTCATTACGACCAGTCCCTGAGCTCCGTGGCCACTGGCAGCGCGCTGGTGGTGATCAGTCAGGCGACGCTGTTCGCGCTGTTCTGGAGCGGACGCAACCAGCGCTTTTCCGACCCCAGCCTGACCGAAGCGCAGGTGCTGCTCGGGCTCGGCTGGCAGACCTGGCTGATGGCGCATCTGGATGAAGCCCGCGGCGCGTTTCTGGTGTTTTACGTGCTGATCCTGTTGTTCGGCCTGTTTCACCTCAGTCGGCGGGCGTTCATCCGCTGTGCGCTGTTGGTGTTCTTCAGTTTTTGCACGATCACGCTGTGGGACGCCTATCAGTTTCGTCTGCGCGAGCCGGCACTCGCCGCGTTGCAGGTGTGCATTCTGGCCATGGTGCTGGCGTGGCTGGTGCTGTACGCGCGCTTCGTTCAAGTCTCGCGCCAACGCATGCGTCAGCGCCGGTTTGCCTTGCAGGCGCATCAGGACACCCTGCGCGGGATGATGCGTCAGCTCGAAGACCTGGTTGCCACCGACGAGCTGACCGGGTTGTTCAACCGCCGGCACTTTCTGCGCCTGGCCTCGCGCGAACTCAATACGATGGACAGCGATGTCGTGCACGGCCTGGCGCTGATCGATCTCGATCATTTCAAACGCATTAATGACCTGCACGGCCATGCCGCCGGCGATCAGGTGTTGCAGGCATTCGCCGGTGTCGCTCAGGCCTGTCTGCGCGACGGCGACGTGCTGGCGCGTTATGGTGGTGAGGAATTTGTGCTGCTGCTGCCCGATTGCGACGCCGAACGCCTGACCGCCTGCTGCGAGCGCTTGCGCATCGCCTTCACCGATGTCGAACTGGTCGGTCTGAATGTGGGCTCGCTCAGCCTGTCGGCGGGCATGACCTTGCTCGGCCTGGGTGACGATCTCGACGACGCCTTGCAACGTGCCGATCAAGCGCTTTACCGGGCCAAGCGTGACGGGCGCAATCGCTGTGCGGCGGCCTGGGAGAATGTCGATGCCTGAACTTCGTGTCGGTGAACGACAGTGGTCGGTGGCGGCGGGCAGCAACCTGCTCGACGCCCTTAATCAGAACGGTGTCGCCGTGCCTTACAGCTGCCGCGCCGGCAGTTGCCATGCCTGTCTGGTGCAATGTGTGCAAGGCCTGCCGGCGGACAATCGCCCGGACGCCTTGAGCGCCGAGCAACGCCAGCAGGGCTGGCGGCTGGCCTGTCAGTGTCAGGTGGTCGAAGACTTGCAGGTGCACACCTTCGATCCGCTCACCGACGGACGCCCCGCCGAAGTCGAGGCGCTGGACTGGCTCAGTGACAGCGTGCTGCGCCTGCGTCTGACCCCGCAGCGCCCGTTGCGCTACAGCGCCGGGCAACACCTGGTGCTGTGGCTAGATCACATCGCCCGGCCGTATTCGCTGGCGAGTCTGCCGGAAGAAGACCGCTTTCTCGAATTTCACCTCGACTGCCGCCAGCCCGGCGAATTCAGCGATGCCGCTCGACGGCTGCAGATCGGCGACCCGGTGCGCCTCGGCGAACTGCGCGGCGGCGCGTTGCATTACGACCCGGACTGGCACAGCCGGCCGCTATGGCTGCTGGCCGCCGGCACTGGCCTGGGCCCATTGTTCGGGGTGTTGCGCGAAGCCTTGCGCCAGGATCACCAGGGCGCGATTCGCATCATTCATGTGGCCCATGAGGCGAGCGAACACTATCTGGCCAAACCCTTGATGGCACTGGCCGCGCAGCGCGAAAACCTCAGTGTCGAGCTGTGGACGGCGGCCGAGTCAGCCGCCGCTTTGGCGCAACTGCGCCTTGTATCCCGGCAAACCCTGGCCTTAGTCTGCGGCTCAACCGCCAGTGTCGATGCCTTTGCAAAGCGTCTGTATCTGGCCGGACTGCCGCGCAATCAACTGCTGGCCGATGTGTTTCTGTCCCGCAGTTAAGCGCTGATATTCATGGGTTCGAAGAGCCTCTGAGGAGGGAGCCTGTGTTGTGGAAGTGTCTGTGGCGAGAGAATTTATCCCCGCCGGGCTGCGCAGTGGCCCCATGATTTTGTGAGCGCTGCGCACTCAAACGGCGATAAACCCCTTCGCCACAGCCTCCCTTCACCCTCTCTGAACTTCGCAACCCGGCACTGTTGAGAGATGCCATGACCGAAGCCATCCTGCTGGAGCGCGAACGCGGTTTACTGACCCTGCGCTTCAACCGTCCGGACAAGAAAAACGCCCTGACCCGCGCCATGTACAGCCGGCTCGCCGAGGCGCTGAAACAGGCCGACAGCGATCCCGCGATCACCGCCGTGCTGATCACCGGCAGTGCCGAGTGCTTCACCGCCGGCAACGACATTGCCGACTTCATCCAGCAACCGCCGAGCGACCTCGATAGCCCGGTGTTTCACTTCATGCTCAACCTGCTCGAATGCCGCAAACCGGTGATCGCGGCCGTGGCGGGGGCCGCGGTGGGCATCGGCACGACGCTGTTGCTGCATTGCGATCTGGTCTACGTCAGCCGCGACGCACGACTGCGCATGCCGTTCGTCAATCTTGGCCTGTGCCCCGAGTTTGCGTCCAGCCTGATTCTGCCGCGCCTGCTCGGTCAGGCCAGGGCGGCGCAGTTGTTGCTGCTCGGCGAAGGGTTTACCGGCGAGCAAGCGGCGGCGTGGGGCATTGCCAGTGAGGCGTTGGGCAGTGGCGCTGCGGCGTTGGCCAAGGCCCGGGAAATGGCGCTGCGCTTCGATGAATTGCCGCCGCAAGCGGTGCGGATCAGCAAGCAACTGATGAAGGCGCCGGATCGTGAATTGATCCGCCAGGTGATCGAGGAGGAGGGCGCGCTGTTCACCCAGCGGCTGCGTTCGCCGGAAGCGCTGGCGGCGTTGACCGGGTTTATCAAGCGGCAGTGAAAGATCGCCGCCTTCGACAGCAACGGCCGCGGGTGTGTGTTGACCCGACAGCGCTGGCGAAGGTGGCGACCTATGGGTTTTTCAGGGTTCGCTCAGTCATGCTTGCGGGGCGATAAGGCCCCTGGCAACCCCCAACTGGTGATGATTATTGACGCGGACTGCTGCAAAAAACAGCACCGTGCGATCCGTGATCAAGGCGGACGCCATCCCGAAGGGGTCGGCATCGAACTGCAGCCAGCCCGTGCCCGCACCAAAGTTTTTGTCCAGGATGCCGGCGTCGGTGAATCGGGCCACGACGACCTGCGCGGGCTTATAAATGTGGCCATACACCAGAATGCTTCCGTCCTTCTGGACAGACGCGTGATGCCAGTAAGTGTCACGGTCGTCCAGCCTGGTCAGCAGCGGCTTGCCGCGATTGAACTGGATGTTGGTACTGCCATCGGATTCACGACTGACCAACAAACCGCATTCTGCGTCATCCAGCGTGTAACCGACGCCAAGCAAGCGTTGGTTCGTCTGCGCAACAAGACGTTCTAACAGAAAGCTCATTGGCGCTTTCTGCGGTTCAATCAACACATAGCCAGCGTCCCCGAATGAGACGTCAGTTGCGCCAGTGGCAAGCAATCTCGTGAAGAGCGCACGGGATCCTTCATTAGCCGGGTTCTGGCAATAACCACTGAGTACGTATTTGTCGTCAGCGCTGACCAGAACGTCGGTGAGGTGGGTGTGCGCAAAATCGGCAAAGGCAATCCGGACGATGCCCGTCTGGTTGAAGTCGGGATCGAGCGCACCGTCCGGTGTCAGGCGAATGATCGCCGTTTGGGTTTCTTCCACGCCGTCATACACAGGTTCATGCAACAGGATTTTGCCGTCAGGCAGAATCACACTGTTACCCGCGGCAGCGACGTCGGAGGAGGTCGACGGCGCTTCAAAACCGTGCGCCTGAATCTCGCCGATGCTGCCAAGTGCAATCAGCACCGTGCCGTTATTGCCGAATGTCGAGTCCGGAGTGCCATCGGGATGCAGACGGATCAGGCCTTTCCAGGTGTTGAAGGTGCCATCGTAATAGTGGCCGATCAGTAAGATTTTTCCATCGCTGAGTTCAACCACCTCGCTGATCTGCGAGTAGGAGCGCCCTTCATCGTTTTCGACAAACGCCGCGATGACATAACCGTCCTTGCCAAATGTCGGGTCGATCATCCCGTTTGCCGTCAGCCTCACGCAGTAGTAATCAACCCTCTGACGCGTGAGCTGCACATCGCCGACCACATACAGTCGACCGTCAGCATCAACGCCCATGCCTTTGGGGTTAACGTTGCCTTCGGGAGCGCCGGGAGCATTCAACAAGACCAGGCCGCCGTCACCAAAGGCGGGGTCGAGCTGTCCTTCATTGCGCAAAACCTTTGAATCAATGCTCATGTTCATCTCCTTGAAATAGCCCGCCCCTTGTTCAGTCACGCCCGTGGTAACGCAGGACCCATCCTTGATTCGTCGAGTCTTTGAGGTAGGTTCCGGCCACTACGATTTTTCCATCCGCCTGGAGCGCGAGGCTGTCGAAAGAAAGCGCCCCGGTAAATGGCGTGCCCACCCAGCCGGCGTTGCCGAATGTTGAATCGAACGAGCCGTCGCTCAACATTCTGCCGATGACGGCGGGGGACGGTTGGTCGGACTGCTGGTATTTACCGACCAGCACGATCTTGCCGTCCGGTTGCATGATCCCGCTGCTCCAGTAGGTGGATGCATACTCCAATCGGGTCAGCAGAGGCTTGCCGCGATTGAACTGGATATTGTATTCACCATCCGGTTCCAGGCTGATCAGGAGACCTTCAGTGCCGGTTTTGCCGATGCCCAGCAGCCGCTTGTTCGGTTGCTGGATCACGCACTCAAGAACCGGCGACCCCGACATCGGCTCAATGACAAACCCGTTGTTGCCGAACTGCGGATCGAGGCTGCCGTCGCGCAGGTAGCGTGCAAACAGGGCGGCGGATGTGCCTGAGCGGGGCGCCAGTGCGCCGGATGTGCCTGAGCGGGGTGCCAGTGCGCCGCAGATGACGAGCTTGCCATCCTGATCGATCAAGCCGTTGCGCACCTTTACATCGGCAGGCGCCGCACCCGGGTAGAGGACCTGAACATAGCCTTTGTTATTGAAGGAGGTGTCCAGAGAACCATCGCTGTTGAGCAAGTACAGGAACGCTTGTGTGTCCTCTCCGTGCGTAATGGCGTAGGTGTACACCACGAGGATTTTTCCGTCGTTCAGCGACACGATGCTGCCCGATGAAGCCTGTTCGCTACCACTGGCTGCCTTCGCGGTCTGTTCGTCAGCACCTGCGGGCAACCGGAGGATGACGTAGCCCTGGTCTCCAAACGTGCTATCCAGCACACCTGCGGATGTAAAGCGCGCCAGTGCAGGTCTGCTTTCAGCGACGGTGCCCAGAAGCAGCTTCTTGCCGTCGCTCAGGCAGATGACCGATCGCCCCTTGGACTCGGTTCTGACGGTAAAAGCACCACTGGCAATGCCCTCGTTTCCAAAGGTCGGGTCCAGCTTGCCGTCCAGCGTCAGGCAGCCCAGAACGTAAGCCTGATCAGCGACCCCGGAGCCTGCCTGACCTGCGAAATACAAGCGTGTCGAGGCGCTGTCCGAACTGATCCCCCCCACATGGCTTTGCCGTCCGAGGGCCGGCAGCGTCAACCGGAAAACGCCAGCGTCGGCAAAGTCTTCATCCAGCGTTCCCGCTTTTGGTGCCTGTCGGTTCGAGTGATCCATGGCGTTCTCCTTGAGTAGAGGATTCTCGACTCAAGTAACTGCCCCAATGCTTGCACCGTCAACTGTCAGATCTGACAGTTGACACAGTGCTTGCCACAAAATTGCAGCTGCGGCCACGCTTGAAAGGACCCCGCCAATCACGTGCAGGTGCTGCACAAGGCTGCGATTTTTTGATGGGCCGGAAAACAAAAAGCCCCGCCGTTCACACGGCGGGGCTTTGGTTTTTCAGCAACCGGTCACTCAGACCTGCGGGTCGCCCACGTGCAGGATCTTCATGCCGTTGGTGCCGCCGGTGGTGTGGTAGCTGTCGCCCTTGGTCAGGATGACCCAGTCGCCTTTTTCCACTACGCCGCGCTTGACCAGTTCGTCGATCGCCTTCTGGCTGACTTCGTGCGGTTCCAGCGAAGCCGGGTCGAACGGAATGGTGTACACGCCACGGAACATCGCCGCACGCGCCTGGGTCTCGCGGTGTGGCGAGTAGGCGTAGATCGGCACCGAGGAGCGGATGCGCGACATGATCAGCGGGGTGTAACCACTTTCGGTCAGGGCGATGATCGCCTTGACGCCCGGGAAGTGGTTGGCGGTGTACATGGTCGCCAGTGCGATGCTTTCGTCGCAGCGGGTGAATTCCTTGCCGATACGGTGGCTGGAGGTCTTGCCGGTCGGGTGCTTTTCCGCGCCGACGCAGATGCGCGCCATCGCCTGCACGGCTTCCAGCGGGTACTGGCCAGCGGCGGATTCGGCCGAGAGCATCACGGCGTCGGTGTAGTCGAGCACGGCGTTGGCCACGTCGGACACTTCGGCGCGGGTCGGCATCGGGTTCTGGATCATCGACTCCATCATCTGGGTCGCGACGATCACTGCCTTGTTGTGGCGGCGTGCATGCAGAATGATTTTCTTCTGAATGCCCACCAGCTCGGCGTCGCCGATTTCCACACCCAAGTCACCCCGGGCAACCATCACCGCGTCGGACGCCTTGATCAGGCCGTCGAGGGTTTCGTCGTCGGCCACGGCTTCGGCGCGTTCGATCTTCGCCACCAGCCAGGCGGTGCCGCCGGCCTCGTCGCGCAGTTGACGGGCGTATTCCATGTCGGCCGCGTCACGCGGGAAGGACACCGCGAGGTAGTCGACTTCCATTTCCGCTGCGAGCTTGATGTCGGCCTTGTCTTTTTCAGTCAGGGCCGGCGCGGTCAGGCCGCCGCCGCGACGGTTGATGCCTTTGTGGTCGGACAGCGGGCCGCCGATGGTCACCACGCAGTTGAGTTCGGTGGCGGTGGCGGTTTCAACGCGCATCACCACGCGGCCGTCGTCGAGCAGCAGCTCGTCGCCCACGCCGCAGTCCTTGACCAGGTCCGGGTAGTCGATGCCGACCACTTGCTGGTTGCCTTCGGTCAACGGATGGCTGGTGGAGAAGGTGAACTTGTCACCGATCTTCAGCTCGATCTTCTTGTTGGCGAATTTGGCGATACGGATTTTCGGGCCTTGCAGGTCACCGAGCAGGGCGACGAAGCGGCCGTGCTTGGCAGCGAGGTCACGCACCAGTTTTGCGCGAGCCTTGTGCTCGTCGGGGGTGCCATGGGAGAAGTTCAGACGGGCGACGTCCAGGCCAGCCAGAATCAGCTGTTCGAGAACTTCCGGCGAGTTACTGGCCGGGCCAAGGGTAGCGACGATTTTGGTACGACGGACGGACATGCAAAGACTCCTCAGGTTCAAGCGCCAGCGAAGGCTACTATGCTCTTTGGGTGTAGTCATTGTTCGTTTGCACTACTTATCATTTTCTTTATTGAACGCGGCAACTTTGGGACAAACGCGCCTGAAGATTTCCGACCATGGGTCGATACAGAGCTCAAGACAGGAGAACCCCCATGCGATTGTTGCCCATTGCCGCCCTTGCCCTCAGCGTCCTCGCCGTCACGGGCTGCACCCGTTGGTCGATGAACCATCATTTGAACAACGCTTACAGTGCCTATGACCGTGGCAATTGCGAGCAGGTGATGCTCGAACTGTCCAAGGTCGAACGCGCCAGCCGTGCCCGCCCGTATGTGTGGCCGGAAGTGTCGATGATGCGCGGCCAGTGCCTGGAGCGGCAGAAGATGTTTGTCGATGCGGCGCAAACCTATCAGTTCATCATCGCCTCGTACCCCAACAGCGAGTACGCCTTCCGCGCCCGCGCCCGTCTGGAAACCCTGCAGAGCCTGGGCCATTACCCGACCCGCAGCGCAGCAGCGGTGGTGCGCCCGACGGGCTCTTGATGACAGTTGTCATACAAAAGCTGGCCGGTTGTACAGGCTGAGCTATAGTCGAATGAATCGGGTCGCCGGTGAATCCGCGATGACCCGTGCAACACCTGCGACTGGCAGTTGTAAGGTGATGGCGTATTAGCGACCGTCACACCGGAAGCGGGGAGAGCGTGCCTGCGACACAGGCGCGTTCCGAAGCAAGGGTGCGGCTCTGTGAGGGAGCCTTGCAGGACGAACTGCGCATCATGTTTACCGACCGCCGGATCGAACGGCATCAGCTGCCGTACTTCCTCAGAGTGTTCAACAGCGTCACCGACAAACCCATCGGTTTTCTGGGCAATGTGTCCGAAGACGGGCTGATGCTGATCAGCCAGTTGCCGATGATGGTCGGTGCGGATTTCCATCTGCGCCTGAAAATTCCCTGCGGTGACGGTTGCCAGCAGGTGATCGACCTGGCCGCGTCATGCCTGTGGTGCCACGAGGATGCGACGCCGCTGCATTACGACGCCGGTTTCAGTCTGCTGCGAGCGCCGCCCGAATACGGGCAGTTGGTCGAGGCGTTGCGTCAGTACTTCAGCTTTCAGCCGTTGCCGGCCTCGGCCTGAGTGCGGCGCCGCCTTCATTATTGTTATCGCTGGCAAGCCCGCTCCCACAGGGTTTTCGTCGCGCTCGGAGGGTGTGTCCGCGCGCAGAACCTGTGGCTGCGGGCTTGCCCGCGATGGCGGCAGTGCAGGCGCCGCAGGGTTAACGGTCAGGTCACGGCAATCGCCCGTTCACGGTCGAGCGTCTTCTCCGCCAGCAACAGGCCCATTTCACTCAATTGATAGATCGCCATCGCCAGATGGCGCGGCTTGTCGTCAAGGCTGTCGGCCAGGTCGAGCAGCAGAATGCTGACCGAGGAAAAGGTTTCATAAGTCTGGATGGCCACGGCTTCGGGGTTGAGGTCGGGGCTGACCATGAACATCTGCATGCCGCGATCCACGGAGTTGCGCGATGGGGGTTCGGGTTTGAGGTAGTGGTCGAGGGCGCGCTCGGCGGCCTCGTTGAGTTTTTTTGAATCGGCTGAGGTGTAGGGGGAAACCGGGTCGGTTGCCGGGGGATTCGGTGTGTCTTTGAACATAGTGATAACCCTTGTAGTGAGGGCCTTCACCACTTCGCGACTAAACGAAGGGTGGCGGCTGGACGCAGGTTAGTCGACCGGGGGGTATCACCAAAAACCGGCGCGCCGAAGCGCCCTGCGAACAGCCACCATCGAGTGCGGGGATAGGGAATACCCGACTGGATGACGCTTATACACATTGGTGACACACCCCTGGGCGACTAAACCCGACCACTGATTGGCAGCGGCACGGACCAAGTTACGGGGCATCACCAAAGCGCACAAGTCGGCGGATTCTGAGGGATGTGTAGGCAACGGCGCAAGGCACTGTAGCCATGTGCGTATGGCTGAAGGACGTTGCCAGCCTGCGTTGTAGGAAAAGCTACCGTCTGTCGGGACTGTCAGATTTTACAGGTAGGCAGCCGGTTATCCGGCGGCGTACACATACCTCTCGGACATAGCGACGATGAGGGCAGGGTCATGTCAAAGGATACGGATCTGGAAGGTGCACCCGGCGAGGCCGATGTTTTTGTCACCGATGAAGAAACGCCGCTTCTCTCGGATGGGGTGAGTCCGGACGGACTGTATGTCGGGCCTTTGCAAATTCAGCTTTGGGAGATAACCGAAACCGTCGATACCAACAGTTCGATCATCTTCAGTATCCCGCAGTCTGACGGAGAGCATCAGGTCTGGATTGATTACTACGGCCCCAACGGATATTACGTGAAATTGCTTGAGGGGGCCTGGTACAAGGGCGTCCAATGGAACGAATGCCTTGCTACTGGACTTCCGGAGGGTCCTGGCCGCTATTCCACGATATGGAATTACAAAAACAATTGGTCCGAGAGAAGGGACAAACCGGTATTCGTCAGAAAGCTACCTGTTATCACCGGTAAAGATGAACTGACAGCAACAGTCTTCGGCACGGGTGTTACGAGTGGCTATCTTGACATCGTCCAAGACAGCACTAACCTCTCGATGAGTCCGGCGATTCTCGGCAACCAGGCCAACTGGACCCTCAAAGTGCGCGAAGGCTTAAAGCCCTGGACTTACAGCATCAGGGTCAGGCATTCGCAAACTGGACATGTTACTCGTTACTCGACGCCGATCAGTTTCAATTATTACGGCGTCCCGACCATCCGTGAGCCGAAACAGGATGATGTGGTAAGGGAAAGCAGACCCAGGGTTGAAGGCCAAGGGTTTCCGTCTGCAACCGTGAAAATTTATCAATCAGGCTCGGGCATCATTACCTATGGTGAGGCCCAGGTTGGCAATGACGGGCTCTGGTCGACGTATTTGCAGCACGACTTGCCCTATGGATCCTTTACGTTTATCGCTCAACAGTCGATGGGCAATTCTGTATTGCCCGGCTGGTCGAATCTGGTGACGATCAATGCCAAATTTCCGCCCGGTATCCCTGCAATAAATTCCTTGCTTCCTGTCACGGAGCAGAATCAGAGTTTTACCCTGACTGGATCGAATGGCGGGGTCGGGGGGATTGTTCGAATTTTCATCGACGGAACGTCAACCCCGGTCGGTGAAAGCGCCGTGCTGACGCAGGCAAATTGGAGTGCCCAGGTTCAAGTGCCCGTAGGGCCCGCCTCGTTGGTGGCCATAAACGTGCGGGACGAATACGAATCCGGGCGCAGCGGTCCCCGCGCCTTCAAGATCCGCCCCCCGGCGCTGCTGGAACCACAAATGACCGTTCTCGCGGATGGCGGCATTCGGTTCTCAGGCAGCGGCCACTCCAGTGCAACGGTCGAATTCACTCTGCTCTCAGCCCCGGAAGTCACTGTACCGCCGTCTGTTGTAGTCAGAGACGGCATCTGGCAAACAACCGCGACAGGCTGGCCATTCGGCACTTATAAGCTCAAGGTCATTCAAAAGGTTCCGGACGGAGCCAATGGCTGGATCGAGTCAGTCAAATTGGAGTTCACGGTCTACAAGCAAATGCCTGATGTATATGAGACGGACTTCTCAAGGGAGTACCAACCCACCTTCAGCGGCAAAGGTTACAACGGCGCCACTGTCAGGCTCTACCATCCCGGCGGCATACATCTGGCCGCCCCCGATGTCGTCGTGAAGGGCGGGGAATGGTCCAGCATGGCCATCGAGCAATGGGGGCCGTCGAACAAACGGGAAGTTCATATCAAGCAGTTCATCGGTGAACAGTGTTCGCTGAACTGGGTGGTACTGGAGGTCACGATCCCGCCACGGGCTCCCGGCCTGGATGATCCGCCCGAAGACGACCTCTTACCCATGTTCAGTGGCACATGCTGGCCGGGAGCAGGCGTCAACATCCGCTTCAGCGACGAAGAACAGGTTGTACACCCGGGCATTGTCAGTGAAGGCACCTGGCAATTTCAGCGTGACAAGGCGTTTGCCGCGGACGTGGCACATACCGTCACCGTGACTCAATTCGTCGCCGAGCAAACCTCGGCTCCGGCATCGAAAAGCTTTACCGTCCATCTACCCATGCTGGTGCCGGTGATCACTCAGCCCGAAGGCGACGCGAAAGTCGGCCGCGTCACGACGGTCGCAGGCGAGAACGGTATGCAAGGCGCCACGTTGCAGTTGCGTGACTTCCTTTCCGAGAGACCTCTGGGGGCGCCCAAGGAACTGGATAAGGACGGTAACTGGTCGATCGATCTGAGTGATCTGGAATTCAGGCGCTACACCATCGATGCTCGGCAGACACTGGCCGGACGGCACTCTGAGTACAGTGACCGGCGCTCGTTCGAGGTGGTACTGCAGCCTCCGCTCATCACCCAGCCGACGATGAACGGCAAGCTGCCACGTACCGCGATGCTGGAGGGGACGGGGATGGCGAATGCGCAGGTCGAGGTGTTTCTGCAAGGGCTCTCCGAGCCTTGGCTCAAGGATGTGGCGGTGAACCAGGAGGGCTACTGGAAAGCCGAAGTGACCTTGCCGGTGGGCCACAAAACCATCTGGGCCCGGCAATGGTTCACGGATGACACCGGCAAGCGGCGTGAGTCGGACAATACCGAACCTGTGAACTATCAGGTCGTCCCGGCCGCCCCGTTCATCGAAACCCCGGTCGAGGGCGACGTCATCGGACGGCGGGTGGTGGTGTCGGGCTTCGGTGTACCCGGCGATACCGTCAGTGTGACGTTGGCCGGGGCTGCGCGGGCAGTGCTGGCAAGCGCCATCGTGCAGGACGATCGCACCTGGTCGGTGGCGAGCGATGTCGGCTCCCTCACCGGGGGGCATTACCGGTTGCAAGCGGTAGCGTCACTGCAGGAGTTCGAATCGGTCGAGGCACTGCGACCGGTCATGCTGGGTACGTTTTTGCCCAGCCTCGAGCGGCCGGCGGCGGGCAAGTGGGTCAGCCAGCCGGTGCAGTTTTCCGGTCGCGGCCGGGAGGGCATGGGCGTCGCCGTCAGTTGGTACAACCCGGATGTGCAGTGGGTGGCGCAATTGCCCGTTACCGGTGGGCAGTGGGACGCAGAGGCGACGCAGACATTGCCCGAGGCGGGTCACTGGTACCGATTCCGACAGACCCTGACTGACGGCGCGGACGACGCAACGATGTCTGACTGGGTCGACAGTGCGCGTTTTGAAGTGGAGTCCGCGCGCCCGCTCCGCAAGGATTCCTGAAGTCTGTTTCCGATTAACGGTCTGTGCACCTGTCAGATCTGACAGTAGACGGCGCCGCTGTCGAAGCGCTCAATCTTCCTCATCGAATGTGCAACCTGACACCAAGTGTCAGGTTGCTCGGACCTTCTGTCGCCTCAAGGAACCCTGATCATGGCTGATTCGCGCCGTCCTGCCGTGCAACTGTTCGAGCAGTTGTTTGGCGAAGAAAAACAATCCCAGGATGCTGGGCTGGAAAGTCTCAGGCAGTACCTTGAGGAGGGGGGCTCGATTTTTCCACTGGTGGAAAAAGGCGTTCAGGGCCTGGTGCTGGAGCACGCGCTGGGTGCGGAGGATGCCCGGCAAATTCTGCGCCGGTTGAACAGCATGGCCACCTACGTGCGTCGCCAGTTCATTCAGCGGACCCTCAGCGGCGAAAAAGGGGCGCAGGCAGCGCGGTCGAGCGGGATTCTGGCGATGGTCGATGGTCCGAGTTATGAACGCCTGTTCCCCACCTCTTTTGATTCGCTGTGCCCACCGGATGGCCTGGAGTCGATCACCTCGCCGGTGGCGTATCTGATCGATCTGTTGCGCTGGATCCGCGACCGTATCGAACTTTACGGCGTCGAGACAGAAAAGTTTCCGCTGCATGATCGACGCAAGGATCTGAAGCGGCTGTCGGTCGATTTCAATGCGGTGTACCGCTCGGTATCGTCGGTCGACATCATTGTCGCGGTGCTGGAAACGTTCATCTCCGAACACCAACCCGGCGTGCCACTGGAAGATGCGTTGCTCGCGGCGCGTTACCCCAACGGTCTGCCCTATTACCAGCACTGGGTCACGATCGACACGGTCGCCCGTCACCACGGATTGTCGGTCGGTGATTTTTCCCGACGGGTTGATCTGATCTATCCCTATTTTTTGTCGCCGCTCCCCGGCGATACCGATTCTGCGCGTGCTGCCATGATCCATGCATCGCGGCTGGGGCCCAAACAGCGGGAATTGCTGACTGAGCCGGCCGTAGTGGTGGGCGAACGTAACGATTTTTACCGGGACAACTATGGCGCCGATGTGCTGGATTGGCAGAACCTCAACCAGGTGACGTTCTTCGGTGGACGGACAAAGCTCGATACCCGGGCAATCGAAAGCCTGTTGTCGGTGCGCACCTTTGCTCCGGTGCGTTCGGCCAATGTGAAATTCACCCCTGAAGTACCGCCCAATGAGGCGGAAAGCGGTCATTCCGGTTCGATTTACATCAATAAGAACCAGCATCCGGCGATCGGACTCACCGAAGACAGTTCAACCCCGTCAATTCTGCACAAATTGACAGCAAGTCCCAGCGACGCCGCAGGGCTGAACGGCTATGACCGAATGAACCGAATGGTGCGTCTGGCCAACTGGCTGGAGTTGCCGTTCGATCAGGTGGACGCGCTTCTGGCGGCTGCCATGCGCGCTGAAAGTCGCGGCACCGAAACGGCGAACAATTGGGAAATTACCGAAGGCGTGGTGCGGGCTCTCGGCCTTTACCAGAGCCTGCGCGAGCGCTACCAATGCACGCCGGCGGACTTCGCGGTGTTTATTGACGAATTGGCGGTTTACGGTCGCGCCGAGGTGCTGTCACCGTTTGATCAGGTCTTCAATCATCAGGGCGACTACCGCCAACCGTTCAAGCTCGATGGCGCGACGTTTCCGCTGATGCCGCTACCGGGCGTCTCGGACCTGACCATCAGCCAACTGTGCGAGGGCCTGGCGACCGACCTGCAGACTTATCATTACCTGGCGTTAGCGGTGGCCTCTGCACACGGGCTCTCCCAAAACCTGACGCGCACCGCGGCGATTGTTTCCAGTTTTTATCGGCTGGTGAAGTTGCCTCGGCTGTTGAACATTACACCGATGGAAGGTTTGCTGATGCTGACATTGCTCGGTGGCGAGCACGAGCAATGGCTTCCCGCTTTGGCAGGCGAGCCGGCCATCCACGCGCCCAATTCGGGCACACCGGATGTGTTGAACCTGATCGAGGCCATGTCCAGCTGTGTGCAATGGTGCGAGGACAGCGGGCTGTCGGTGTCGTGGATGCTGCAACACGTGGCACCGGTGCAGCCCGTGAGCGAGGCGTCGGAGTCGGATCGGCAGTTTTTCGAGCAGATTCGCAATCTGCTGTCGACGGCGCTGTTGAGCAACGGCGCCTTGTTGATGGCCGGCGTACCCTCTGCAGGCGCGGCCAACTGGCTGGACTTTCTCACCAGTCACGCGGACAACCTCGACCCTGTCGTGGATGCTGACGGCCTGGTATTGGCCCCAGTGGGAACAGCAGACGCTTATTTGAGCTTCCTGCGTGCCAAGTTGGCGTGGGCGGTTGAAAGTGCTCTGGGTGACATCGGCACGCCGCAGCGCGATTCGATTGTCGAAACCATGCTCAGTGTGGTCTTGCAGGCACGAGACGCTCAGGTGTCGTTGGTCAGGGAGACCCTGGCTGTCTATGCAGGCGTTCCGGTCGATCGGTCCATTGCCCTGCTCGATTGGTCAAACGCTACGGTCTACCAATTACTGCGACAGGTGATCGAACACGTCGGTCTCGATGTGCAGGAAACATTACGCGGGCGCAACGAAGAACCGGATCCGTTACTGACGCTGTTGGGCGAGGTGCGCCGGCGGGCGGAGGTGACGACGACGCTGGGGTTGAGCGCCACGCTGTTGCAGGACTATCTGGATTACGGTCATCTGGCCTGGCTCAATCAGGCGGACAAATATGCGTTCACCGTGCGTACGCTTTATTACCTCACCACGCTCACACGGGCGTTCAGCCTGAGTGAACAGCCAGAGCAGGCGCTTCTGGACTATCTGCGTCAGGTCAATGCACTGCCGAAAGTCACCGGCCATGCTGCGCGTCTGGCGCAACAGGCCGCCGCGATCAAACTGGCCGGGTTCTTCGGCTGGAGCGTGCAGGAAGTCAATGAGTGTGTCAGCCGCGTTGACGATTCAGAGCTCAAAGTGTTGAAGGACCTGACACAACTGGATCTGTTGATGCGCGTGCGTGTGCTGTCAGCCGACAGCGGCATGGATGCGCTGACGATTTTTCTGATGGGCCGGTTGCCCGCGACGCTCGACAAAGCGGCCTACGCCGAAGCGGCGGAACTGGCCTTGCTGAGCGAGACTCGGGCGCGAGTGCCGGTTATCCAGGCGCAGGGCGACCTGAAACAACTGGTCACGATCACGTGCACAGTCGACAACTCGACCGTTGTAGCCAACAAACCTGATTCGAAAGCCACCTACACCGTGACCCTCACGGATGCTGAGGGGCAGGCGTTGAAGGACGTTACGGTTTATTGGCGTGCGACGCTCGGCACGGTTGAAACTAAAAAAACCGAGGTAAACGGCGTGCTTGAAACCGATTTTGTTCCGGGCAAGGTCATGGGAACGGACACGCCGCAATACTGGCTGGATTTGTTTGAGCCCGAGAACGCTCCGCCCATCCAGGTGATGGCCGATTTCGACTCACTGAGTTTTTCGGAGAGGGACAAATCCCCAGTGCCCCTGGAAACCGTGCCGCGGGGCCAAGAGGTCGAGCTCTACGCCAGGCTGCGGGATAACTATGGAAATCTTGGCCAAAACCTGCTGGTGGACTGGAGTTACAGACCTGTCAATTCGAATAAAAGACAGAGTGTGAGCATCCGGCCTGCGCAAGGCTTCACCAATCAGGAAGGGCTGACGCGTGTCTTTGTCTCCAGCGCTACTGGCGGGACGTTCGCGTTCAGTGTCCTCAGTCAAACCGGCGAGACCTCTGTCAATTTTGAGGCCATCACCTTTGAAGGCGATGAGGTGCCGGCATGAGCCTGCGCAACAGTTTCACCCCGAGTGATACCCCCAGGGAGCAAAGATCATGGCATTGAGCAATGTTGGCGGGCTGTTGGAAAAACGTCGTTTGGCGCTGCTTGAATACTGCATCGGACAGTTCGGCGCACAGACTTATGATTTTCTGGAAACACCGGATGACCTGTTTGAACTACTGCGCATGGACCCGCTGGACACCTACCCGGTGCAGAGCTCCTGGGTGGCCGAAGCGACCAGTTGCGCGCAGCAGTACATCCATGCCGTTTATCGCAAACTCGAGCCAGGTTATACCACGCACCAGTTCGACCCGCGCCATCTGGCGGAGTGGGAACTCACCAACAATTACCCGGACTGGGCCGCCGTGCAGTTGATCGCGTGCTACCCGGAAAACTTCATCAATCCTTTTGTACGGCAGCGCAAGACCAGCCTGTTCAAAACCCTGGAGAGCGCTCTCACTCAGAGCCGCTTGAGCAACGATTCGGCACAGGCGGCGCTGCGCGATTACCTGCAAACGTTCGAGCAGACCTGCAATCTGGATGTCATCAGCGGCTACATGGACGGCAAGACCCCGGCCCGCGCCGATTATTACTTTGTCGGGCGTCAGCGCGAGCAGCCGTTCCAGTATTTCTGGCGCAAGGTCGAGGTTGAACTCACTTCCACGGATAAGGCCATCAATCCAGCGGCCTGGAGCGAATGGCAGGCGGTGGACATCCCGGCGGGTAATCGCGTGCTGGATATTCGCCCGGTGTTCTGGAATGGCCGCTTGTGTCTGGTCTGGGCAGAGTGGCGCGACCGGGTGCCCCTTAAGGAGGCGGACGAATACACGCCCTACAAACTGGAGATCAACCTGGCATTCATGACGCAGAACGGCCAATGGTCGGCGCCGTTGGCTGTGCACAGTGCGGAGTATGAAGAGGATCGCAGTGCCGGTGCGCGGCTGATTGCGACGGTGCGCGAGAACTATCTGCACCCCAAGGGCAAGCTGGGTGTGTTGATCACCAACGACGAGACGGGTGAAGACAATAAGCTGAGCGCGCAGGTCATCCGTGATGTGCTGATGCAGCCTGTCACTGACGATGGTGGTGCCTGGCTGGAATCGGCGCTGCAGAATCGTTTTGTCAGCGCCGAGACGGTGCAGCACCCAATCGGCAGTCAGGTAACGGTGGTCTCTCGCGTGACGACGCTGGGCGCCATGACGCCCTATCTGGATGTGCAATTCACGGCGTTGCGTGTGGATGGCAAAGATGTGCTGACAGTTCAGGGTTTTTGCCGGCCAACGGGACTGGGCGCCGGCAATGCGAGCATGAAACTGGCCTTGAACTTCAGAACCGAGGATGACCCTGCGGATGTTGTTCAAAACTTTCCAATAGCGGGCGGCTGGACAACTGATGTGCTGACCTACTCGCGAAGAGCCGGTAGCTGGGGGGCAACCACCTTCTCCTTCGGCGATGCTGCTGGCGAACTTGGAGGCAAGGAATTTGACCTGACCATTGTCGATCTCATGGATTTCTCCGCGCCGACGCTGGTAAAAAACAGCATCGACGCCGCGCAATTTCTGTCTCTCAATCAGCCCGGCCTGGCGCTGAAATTCTCCCGTCTGAATTCACTGTTCGCTCCGGAACTGGTACAGCGCGCCGGTATTTCCGTGGATGCGGTACTGGATTGGGATACCCAGTTTCTGTCCGAACCACCGCCTACCGGCGTCGTCTTCACCGAACCCAACGGTGCTTTCGACGGTGCCAACGGTCTGTTCTTCTGGGAGTTGTTTTTTCATCTGCCGCACTTGATGGCCACGCGTATGCGCGACGAGGAGCGCTTTGGCGAAGCGCAGGTCTGGCTGCATTACCTGTTTGATCCGCAAGCCGTCGCCGATCCACAAACGCCGTCGAAGCTTGTCAATCCGAAACCGCGGTATTGGCGCTGCCGTCCACTGGCGGACCTGGGCAATCCGGGCTTTGAGGCCATGGCCCCCACCGACCCGGATGCCATCGGTTATGCAGCACCGGAACACTTCAAGATTCTGGTGTTCAGCGACTACGTGAGAAACCTGATGGCATGGGGCGACTGGTATTACCGGCAACTGACCCGTGACAGTCTGGTGGCGGCCAAGTTGTGCTATGTGCAGGCCGGGTTTCTGATGGGCAAGGCACCGACGGCACGCACCGTGACCCGTTGGCAAACCGCGACGGTTGAGAGCTTGCTGACCCAGTGCGGCGCGCGCACGGCGCTGGATGAGTTCGAGCAAACGCTGGATTACAGCCTGGCGGATCTTCCTGCCGCTTCCGATACCCCGCCCATTCTCGGGGTGGTGGGTTGCGGGCCTTTTGAAATACCGATCAATCAGTCACTGCTGGACCTGTTCGCGGCACCGCAACAGCGTCTGGATAACCTGCGCAACAATCTCACCCTCGATGGCAAACCACTGGATATCCCGTTGTTCAGCCCGCCCACCGATCCCAATCAATTACTGCGTGATCTGGCGGCGGGCGGTGTCGCCGGGCCGCGGCCGATGGGCGGGCGGTTGGTCGTCAACGCATTCCGCTGGCGGGTGATATTCGAGGTCGCGTTGCGTGCGGTGCAGTCGCTGCAGGATTACGGCAGCCAGGTGCTGAACCTGCTGGAACGCAGGGATCGTGCCGAGCAGGAGGAGACGCAGCAAAGCCATATCGTCGAATTGGGCGCTTACGCCCGGTCCATGCAGGAGCAATCCATCGCCCAACTGGAGGCGAATGTGACCGCGTTGCAGCAAAGCAGCCTGGTGGCCAGCGAGCGCGCCGAAGCCTACAACAAACGCTATGTCGAAAATATTTCGCAATACGAATATGAGGTCATGGACAACCTGGCCACAGCGAAAGTCCTGGCGGTGACGTCCTCCAGTATCAAGCCCGCTGCGGCGTTGATGGCGGCGCTGCCGAATATTTTCGGCTTCGCCAATGGCGGGCACCGCGCCGACCAGGTGCTTGAAGCCGTCAGCTTCGGACTGGGCATCGCCTCGAACATGAAGCAGCTGGATGCCGACAGGCAAGCCACCACCGAAGCGTATCGCCGTCGTCGCAACGAATGGGCGCTGCAACGTGATCAGGCCTTGGCGGAAGTGCGGGCCATCGACGCGCAAATCGTGGCGCAGGGTTACGCCATCACGGCGGCCCGATTGAATCTTGAGCAAACCCTCAGGGCCAACGATCAGGCATTGACGGTTTACAACTTTCTGAAAAAACGCGCGAGCAATGCCGAGCTGTACGGCTGGCTGTTGGGCCAGCTCAAGGCCTTGCACTATCAGGCTTACGATGCCGTCATTAGCCTGTGCCTCAACGCCCAGGCATCCCTGAGCGCCGAGACCGGTGATTACGATGCGCAGATTCCCCTGCCCAATGTCTGGCTTGATCATCGGCATGGTCTGACGGCCGGCGAGCACCTGCGTGGGCATTTGCTGCGTATGGAGCGTGAATACCTGCAGCGCCACGAGCGGCGGCTGGAACTGGTGAAGACCGTCTCCCTGCGGCAGTTGTTCGAGGACCGGGTGGACTTGCAAACCGGCGCTGACTGCTGGGCCAGTGCGCTCAAAATATTGCGCGAGAGCGGCACGCTGGAATTCAAACTGACGCAGCTATTGTTTGATCGTGATCATCCGGGGCACTACTGCCGCCAGATCAGTGGGGTAGAAGTCGATCTGCCGGTGTTGACCGGTCCCTACGAGGACGTGCGGGCCACTTTGCTGCAGATCGGCAGCATGACGGCGACCCGAGCCACGGCGCAGTCGGTGGCCTATTTGCACAAACCGACAGGCACGGCGCCTTCGGATGTGTTGTTCAACCTGCGTAGCGGTCAGCAGATCGCCTTGTCCACAGGCGTTGCCGATAACGGCCTGACGGCGATGAAACCCGACGAGGGTTTGCTCAATCCTTTTGAAAATACCGGGGTGGTTTCCAGTTGGAAAATCAGTTTTCCCTGGCCGTTGAAAAGCCCGCAAGCGGCCACGCTGAACTCGCTGACGGACATCATCTTGCGTGTTCGCTACACCGCAAAGGCCGGCGAGCGGACCTTTGCCCGAACGGTCGAAGACATGGTGACCAAAGCTGAACGTACCGGTCAAAACACAATGCTCAAGGGAGTGCGCAATCATGAATGAACCGGTGATTCAAGCGAACGAGAGTCTGGTGCGCAACGGCGAATTTGCCGATCTGGAGCACTGGGACAGAAGTGGCCTGGTCGGCACCGGCAGTGAAATGTATGAGGGTAACGTCACCTCCTTTCTGCAAGCCGTGGACGGAGGCTGGGTGAGACAAGAGATGACCTTGCCCAAAGACCCCGGCGTCGACGCGCATTACACCCTGACTTTCCTCTGTGAGATACGGCACGAGGAATCAGGCTGGCTGCGCCTCTGGAGAGATACGCAGTTGTTATTGGAGATTGAACTCAAGCCTGGAGACTCGCGCAATAGCGAGCAAGACCGGGCCCGACTGGCAGCGGGACAACCGCTGGAGTTCAGACCGATTAAATACGAACAGGCGCTGGAACTGCCGATTGCGCGTGGCGACATACTTCGTCTTGAAATTACCAGCCCTCTGAATGAAGCGCATATTGAGGCTTCGAGACTGCGTATCACCCACGTCGACATCCAATTGCGTCTGGCGCCGCTGGCGTTGCAGGCGTTGCAGATAGACCAAGAGACCCTGGCGCCAGGCCGTACGTTGCACCTGTGCATTGGCGCGACAGACACCGATTCTCACCGATTGACCTTTGTGCCTGAGCCGGACAATAGCTGGCGTGAAACCAAGGCTGCACTGATCATCCAAGGCAATCCGCAAGACGCAATTCTGGCGACACCCGACTGGCAGGTTGATCAGCCGCTGCAAGACCAATGGTTGCTCGACTGCCCCTTCCTCGGCGATGACCAAGAGCATGAGTTGACGCTGAACCTGCTCAACCAGTACCGCGCCGAGGCTTACACCATTCCCGTATCGCTGGGGCATCACCGTTTGGCTTTCGGGGCGGAAAAGGACGCGGCTTACTACCCGATTTTCGAATACGGGCAACAGGTGCAATTGGGGGTTCGAGTGGTGTCGTTTTACACCGCGCAGGCCATCAGCGGGCGCACCGTGACCTGGGCGCAAGCGGGTGCAGGCGTCAAAGGCGCCGCTGTTTCCGGTGACGATGGTTGGGCGTATTTCGATTACCAGCCAACGCAGGCCGGTGAGTTCGTCATCGAAGCGTCGGTTGTCAGCCCTTATTACGCTGGCGGTGTGGTTTCACGCCGCTTCGATGTCCGCGTACTGGCCACGGACCCGTGGCGTGAGCTGTCGGTGATTGTCGACGAAAACGCGACGGGCTGGGAGGCGACCGGTTATCCGAATCGTGGCAGTGCCCATCCCTTGCAGATCCGCGTGCCTGTCGACAGTCCTTTGTTGGACTCTGAACTGTCGCTGCATTGGCGCGGCGATAGCCAGACGCAATTGGGCGTCGTGGTCAGCCCGGCGCTTGAACAACCGGTGCCGGTCGACAGCGTCGACACGGTCTGGACGCTGACCAGCGACGACAGCAGTGACGGCCGGTTTGTATTGTCACTGGTCTGCTCGAAGCTGCTGTTGCCGTCACCGGATAAACCCATGTCACTGGCGCGCAACCGGGTCAAGGTCGGCGAGGTGCGCGGCGCCAATAAGTTTCCGATTGTCGATGAGCAAGAAAGCGTGTTGCTGCGCGTGCAGGTATTACACGACGTGACCCTGGGGGACGGCGATCCGGTGACCAATGCGTTGGTCGACTGGGAGACACCCGAGGACGACATCGTGCGCACTGTCACCGGGGCCGGTGGCTGGGCCAGTTTGCTCTACACGCCAAAAAGCGCCGGGGCCAGGACGGTCACGGCCAGCGTCAAGGCACATGCCGAGGCCAGTGCGATCGAGCAGTCGTTCGATGTCACAGCTGTCGCGACCAGTCCGTGGAAAAACCAGGTCAACATTTTTCTGGACGGGGTGGAAGTCGAGCGCAATACGCTGGGCGTGCTGTGCCGTCGCGGGCAGATCCATACGCTGCGAGTCGAACCGGTTAGCGGCAGCCCGTGGATCGGTAAAAACATCAGTTTGCACTGGCGAGGTGAGGCGCCTGCTATCGGCTTGCAACCTGCCGATCTGGACATGCCCAAGGCATTGGTACAGGCAGGGGTGCAATGGCAACTCGCCTCAACGGCGGAGTCCAGCATCAGCAGCCTGTTCGATCTGGTGTTGCGCCTTGAAAGCGTTGAACTGCCACGGGAATTGTCCGGGCGTCTGATCGCCGCAGACCTGACTGAAGAGTTGAGTCTGGTGCTCGATCAAATCCACGCTGAGCTGGATTCTCTCAGCCTTTATCCATGCCTGGGCGCGCGGCACCGCTTCAACGTTTTGCCCAATGCATTGAGCCCGTTGGTGGGTTTGCAGGCATGGCTGGTATGGTCGGGTACCTCCGCCGAAGCATTGGCCGCGACAGTGCAGCCAGCACTGAATGCCGGGCAACCGTTGAGTGATGGCGGGGCGCTGTGGACATTGGATTTTTCCGCCAGCGAGCAACCTGGCCAGTTTTCATTGTCGCTGGCGCTTCCTCAGCTGGACTTTGCTGCCGCGCCCAAACCAATGGACCTGGCGCACAACAAAGTACGCATCGAAGCGTGGCGTGAATCGCCGATCGAGCCCGTAGTGAGCGAGGATTCGGCATGGATGTGGGTCCAGGTGGTTTCGCATTTCACCGACCGTGCCGTCGATCAGGTCCCCGTCAGTTGGGTGGCGGAGGAAAAAACCCACGAAATGAATACCGCCGCCGATGGCTGGAGCGGGTTCCCGTTTGTGCCCACCTCTGCCGGGCAGAAAACGGTGCAGGCTTCGCTGTTCAGCCCCTATGACGGCTATCGGGATTCGCAGTCAATGACCGTCGAAGCGCTGGAGGTCGATCCGTGGAAGGGCGTGACGGTCAGTTTCGATGGTCAGCCAGCGCAGCCCTGGGGGGAGGTAACCTGCTTCCCGCGCCGCCGCGCTCAGCACACCATCAATGTGATGGCTGCGCAAAACAGCCCCTTGTTCGATCATCAACTGACACTGGGGATGAGCGGGGCAGGGCCTGCCGAGTCAGGGATCCGTTTCGAATCTCCCGGTCTTGGAACGCCTATACCTTTCAGCAGCGCGGGTTTTCGCTACACCTTCATGACCGGCGATCTGAAGGACGCCAGCTTTGCCCTGCGCCTGGCCTCATCGAAACTGGCCAGGCTGTCCCCGGCCAATGCAATGTCATTGGGGTCGGGAACTCAAGTGCTGAAAATCCTTGCCAGTCAGCGAGCCACGCAGACGCTGCTGTGGGGCGAGGCGGTGTCTGAACAGATCAGCGTGGTCTCGTCTGTCAGTGGCAGGCCGATGGCGGGCCTGACGGTAACCTGGCGCAGCCCGGAGCTGGGCGTGGTTACCACGGTGACGAACTTCTACGGGGTTGCGAAGATCCGTTTTGTGCCCACTACGCCGGGGGCCATTGAGCTGACGGCGACGGTGGGCGATGCGCAGTATTCGGAATCGGTTTCGTTTGCGTTTTTCCTTGATGAACCTCGTCAAATAAAGTCGCTGTTCAGCGTCGATTCACCGGGGCAGCAAGTCCATGCGGGTGCGACTGTTGTTTCGGCCTTGACGGGGAAACCTCTGCCGGATGTGTGGGTGAAGTGGACATTTGAAAACGTCTCGCTCTTACAGAGCAAAACGAATGAAGACGGGATCGCAATGGTCATCTTCAAACGTCCCTTGATCAGGCAGGGTTTTTTACAAGCCTTGGTCAAGGGCGGCCTTGCCGGCTGGGAAATACAATCTCTAGCGGTGCCAATTGATGTTCTCTAGGTGAAGCGACTGACTGTACCGGGAAATCAAGTGATTCAGGTGGGAGAATTGACACTCATCTCTGCGCTGATCTTTTCTGCTGTCAGTCAAGCGCCCCTTGAGAGCGTGGAGGTAGTCTGGATCAAGAACGGCGTAGAGCAAGAGTTGCGAACTAAAACCAATATTCGAGGCGAGGCGTATGAAAACTTCAGGGCCAATGCAGCGGGAAGCATGACCATCCAGGCACAAATTCGTGACCCCAAAGGAAAGCCTTTCGACAGTAAGCAATTTGTATTCACCGTGGTCGAGCGGCCCTGAGGCTGGGAGCGAAGACGCTACAGGTTTCCCGCTCGTTTCCACTGCAGATACTGCGTCACCAACTCGGCCCCTAACTCCGGGGGCCGAACATCCACCACCGGAACGCCATGCGCACTCAAGCGCTCATGGAGTTCTGCCCGCTCATTCAAGTAATTCACTGTCCCGCAATAAGCCAACGCCTCAGGCAGCGTTTGTACCGTGGTCTGGCGTAACGTATCCAGCGTCTCTTCACGCAGACTGGCCACCAGCACCCGATGTTGCGTGCTCAGGCGTTTGACCGCGTTGAGCAGTTCATCATCGTCTTCATCGCGCAGGTTGGTCACGAGAATGACCAGCGCCCGGCGCTTGTGCCGAAGCAGTAGCTGATTGACTGCAGCCTGATAGTCGGCAGGGCGTTGCGTGCTGTCGAGATCGTAGACGCTGTTGAGCAACACATTGAGCTGGCCGCTGCCTTTGACAGGCGCCAGATGGCGCGATTGATCGCCGGCGAAGGTGCTCAGCCCTACCGCATCGCCCTGACGCAATGCCACATGACTGAGCAGCAGGCAGGCATTGAGTGCGTGATCGAAATGCGACAGCTCATCGTCCTGGCTGCGCATCCGTCGGCCACAGTCGAGCATGAAGATGATTTGCTGATCGCGCTCGTCCTGATACTCCCGGGCAATCGGCGTGCGCTGGCGGGCGGTGGCTTTCCAGTCGATCTGACGCAGGCTGTCGCCTTCGCGGAATTCGCGCAGCTGATGGAACTCCAGACCCTGACCGCGACGCTGCCGCTGGCGTACGCCGAGCTGGCTGAGCCAGTTGTCCACGGCCAACAGTTCGCCACCGTAGAGTCGGGCGAAATCCGGGTAGACGCGGGTGTTGTCGACGACGCTGAGCAGGCGCTTGCCTGACCATAATCCCAGTGGGCTCGGCAGGTTGATCTCGCAATGTTCGAAGCTGAAGTGACCGCGTTTGAGCGGGCGCAGGCGATAGCCGATCAGGCTGCGCTGGCCGGGTTGCAGTTCGACCGACAGTGGCAAGTGCTCGAAACTCAAACCCTCGGGAACGTGATCGAACACTTGAACCTGCAACGGCTCGGTAAATTCATGCACGACCTCCAGACTTACCTCGCTCCAGCGACCGAGCGCCAGGCTGCCGGGAATCTGCCGACTGATGCGCACTGCGGGCAGGCGTTTGAGGCGCATTGCATCGAGCGTCGCCAAGGCGAGCAAGGCCAGTAGCAATCCCCAGTTGATCGACAGCAGGCTCGCCGGGACATTGATCTCCAGTGCTTGCAAGGTGCCCAGCACGATGCCGATGGCCGCCAGGATCAGCAGCCAGATCAGCAGCAAGCGCGAGGGTTTCACAGGCGCGGCGCCGGGACTTGATCGAGCAATTGCTGCAACACCTGATCGACTTGCAAGCCTTCGATATCCAGCTCCGGGGCGAGGCGCACACGATGGCGCAGCACGGCCAGGGCGCACCCCTTGATGTCGTCGGGAATCACGAATTCACCGCCACGCAACAGGGCACGGGCACGTGCGCAACGTGCCAGTGCAATCGAGGCGCGCGGCCCGGCGCCAAGGCTCAGGCCCGGCCAGGTGCGGGTGCTGCGTGCGAGTCTGACAGCATAGTCGAGCACCTGATCGTCCAGCGGCAAATCGCTGGCGATGCGCTGCAGTGCCTGCACATCCTTGGCCTGCAAGACCGTGCGCAGCGGCTGCACGTCGAGCATGTCGGCGCGGGTCGAACGGCTGACCTGACGCACCATGTTCAACTCTTGATCGGCATCGGGATAGTCCATGCGCACCTTGAGCATGAAGCGGTCGAGCTCGGCTTCCGGCAACGGATACGTGCCTTCCTGTTCGATCGGGTTTTGCGTGGCGAGGACCATGAACGGTTGAGCGATCGGCAGGGCCCGGCCCTCGAGGGTGACCTGGCGCTCCTGCATCGCTTCCAGCAACGCCGCCTGGGTTTTCGCCGGGGCGCGGTTGATCTCGTCGGCCAGCAGCAGGTTGGTGAACAGCGGGCCTTTGCGCAGCTTGAACTGTTCGGTCTGCAGGTCGTACACGGCGTGGCCGGTGACGTCGCTGGGCATCAGGTCCGGGGTGAACTGGATGCGCGCAAACTCGCCGCCAAAGCAGCGTGCCAGTGCCCGCACCAGCAACGTCTTGCCGAGCCCCGGCACGCCTTCGAGCAAGACGTGGCCACCGGCAATCAGCGCGGTCAACACGTCGTCGATCACGGCGTTCTGGCCAATCAGTGCCTTCTGCAATTCGCCGCGCACGGCCTGCGCCAACTGACTGGCGCGCTGGCGCTGCTGGGCGGCGTGGCTGGCGCTGCCGGGCTCGATCTGTTCAGTCATAACGTGTTCCTCAAGGTTTGCAGATGGGCGACCTGACGGCAGAAGTCAGCACTGGACAGGCGCCGCTTCGACACCGGGCTCAGGGCCTGGCTGATGGCGCGGGTGGGTTGCCGGGTCAGGCGTGACAGCGCCAGCCATTGCTCGGCGACGTTCAGTTGAGCGAAACCGGGATGTCGGCGCCGGGCGCGGCGCAGGACGTCCTGTTGCAAGGCCTGCAACAACGCCTGCTGACCCGAGTGGCGCAGGGTGAAGTCGGCACTCGCGCGCAGGTGTTCCTGCAACTGTCGGCGCCCCTGCGGCGCCGGCGCCTGCAGCGGACCATGACGTACGCCGGCCTGCCACAACCACAGGCCAATCAGCGCGAGCAGGGCGACGATGGCCTGGGGGAAATAGCGCCAGAGCAAAGTCAACAGGCCGTCGTGCACGGTGTTGTAAATCAGTGTGACGTCGGTGTCGGCGCTCAGATACCAGAGCAGCCAGGCGTTGTCGTACTGGCTGATGGCGGTGGTTTTCCAAAGGTCGGCATCGGTGACCACGGTGATCGAGCCGAGGCTGTAGGGCAGTTGCATCATGTGCGTGGCCTTGGCGCTGTTGGCCCAGGCCTGTGCGAGGTTCTTCGGGTCATCGAGATGGAAGTCGGTGTCGAACCCGGCGTAGGCCGGTGCGTCCTCATCTTCCAGGTACAACCTGGTCAGTTTCGGGAAGCGCTCTGATTCCGGAACAGGGGGGGAGTCTTTCAGATCCTTGCTCAAGGACTGATGCAGTTGTACCCGGTCGAGCAGCAGGTCGTTGCTCTGCTTGGTCTGCTCGTCCCATATCGACTCCGCCACGAACACCAGACGTCCGCCGGCGCGCGCCCAGTTCAATACCTGATCGACCTGACGCGGCGTCATCCGCGAACGGTCGTTGAACAGCAGAAGCGTGTGTCGACGCGGGTCGATCTGCGGCAATACGGTAAGGCTTTCAGCGTGGCTGACATTGATGCCGCGCTCACGCAGAAACATCTCAGCTGCCAGATAGGGATTGGCTTGCGCCGCCGGCGATGGGCCGTGATCGACCACTTCCTGATAAGGCCTGGCCTTGAGATACATAAACACGCTCAATACGCCGAGCAGCATGACGATCAGTGCGCCAAGCCACCACACCGTACGCCGGCTCAACGCGCAGTTCCGTGGTCGAACAACGCGCGCCAGCCATCGCACAATTGTTGTTGCAGATGCGCCGCCGGCAGGCGATGCCCATAGGCCATGTTTTGCCAGTGCGTGGTCAGGGTGCGGCTGAAGGCGAGCAGTTCCGGGCGCTGCAGCTGTTCGATCCGGGCGAGTACCTGATGTTCAGTGTCGGCGGATTTCAGCGGCAGATCGAAGTCATGGAGCAGTTGGCTGAGCAGCCCGCGATAGAGCAGGCTCAACGCTGCACGGGGCTGGCTGTGCCAGAGTTGTTCGGCACTGCCGGCGATATCGTCAGGCAGGGTGTCCCGGTTCAGATCCAGACCGAACGCCTGCGCTGGCAGGGCTCGTGCAGGCTTGGCCGGCAGTGTCGGGCGGCGACTGACAAAAGCTTGCAGAAACTCGCGATAGCGCCAGATCAACCCGCCGAGCAACGCGATGACAATGCCCCACAGCAGCACTTCAATGAACTTGGCGAGGGTGTTGAGGTGCTGACCGTCGAGCCAGCCCAACAGGGTTTTCAGCCACTGCGGCAATTCACCGGGCGTTTGCTCTTTGGCCGGGGCCGCCGGGTCATCGCCGAAGCGGTAACGAGTAACGCTTTCTTTGTTCTTGAACGGCGGTTGTTCAAGCAGGGCCTTGATGCTGTCGCGCGACGCCTGACTGGTCAGGGGCTGATTCAGCAGTCGTGGGGCGTCGGGGCCGGTGTCGGGTTCGCCAGCCCGGACTGACGGTACATTCGGCAACACCAGACAGACCGCCAGGATCAGCCCCAACACACTGTGGTTCAGACGCTGGCGTAAGCGGCGGAACACCAGTTCGATGTCCCAGGCTTCGAGTTGCGTGCGGCGGTTCAGATACAGGCTGAAACCACAGGCGACATATATCGGTTCCCACACCACGAGCACCAGCGCATACAAGGCATTGGTCAGGTGTTCGAGCCAGCGCCAGTCGTGATCCGCCGCGAGGATCAGCGACTGCCAGTCCCAGTCGGTTTCGATCTGCTGCGGCAAGAGCATGTAGAACAGCACCATCAGGCCGATCCACAGTGCGGTTTCCAGATGCACGCCGATGATGGTCAGCCATTGCGCGGCGCCGGCGTTGCGCTGCAGCAGTACGTGCAGACGTTGCTGCCTGGCATTGCCGTCCAGCCCTTCGAGCTGCATCACCGGCATCAGAAAACTGCGGCTGACACTCAGGCGTCGCCAGGTCAGACTGGCCAGCAGTTGTGGCCTGAGCAGACGCGGCCATTCGCGCAAGGCTTGTCCGAGTGTCGGCGTTTCCCCGAACAGCGCCCTGGACAGGATGTACAGCGGCAGTCGTTCATACGCCGGCTTCAGCCACCAGAAGATAAACACCGCCAGTGACGGCGAGTCCCACAACACCACCGTGAGCAAGGCAAACAGCGGCAGGGTGACGATCGCCCAACTGGTCATCAACAAACGTCGATGTTGCTGACACATGAGCACGCCCAGATCCATGGCTTCCCAGGTCGTGCGCGGACGGATCACCACGGTGGCGTCACTCAGGCGCATGGCGTGTCCTTCCGGCGAACAGCAAATAAGCGGCGACCCCTAACCACAGTCCCGCACCCACCAGATATTTGGTGTGCGGTGCAACGCTGGTTCTGGATGACCAGTACGCCTCGATGAACGCCGCAATAAGCAGGAACAGCATCACGCCGCAGACCAGCAACACGCTTTTGCGCGCCGCCCGTTTCAACGCCTCGGCGCGAGTCAGGCGGCCAGGGGCGATCAAGGCCCAGCCGAGTTCAAGACCGGCTGCGCCGGCAAGCGCGATCGCGGTCAGTTCAAAGGCACCATGGGCGATCACGAACGACCAGAAGGTCTGGCCGAAACCGATTTCGGTGAGGTGCCCGGCCACCGCGCCGATCACCAGACCGTTGTAGAACAGGAAAAACGCACTGCCCACGCCCATCAGCAAACCGCTGGCAAAGGTCTGAAAGGCGATGCCGATGTTGTGCATCACGTAGTAACCGAACATGACCCAGTCCTCACTGGCGGCACGTTCGACGGGGCGCCCGAGGTGACCGGCCACCGGGTCGTACATGCCTTGCATTTCACGCACCTGGTCGGCCGGGATCAGGTTGTAGACCAGTTCGGGAAAGGCATACACCAGCACGCCAACGCCGATCAGGCTCCCGAAAAACAGCAGGCCGGCGACCAGTACGAAGCGCCATTCGGCGCGCACCAGCCTGGGGAAGTCGGCAAGAATGAAACTCAAAAGGTTGGCGCCCAAACGGCTGCGATGCCGGTATAGCTGTTGGTGCCCGCGCAGTACCTGCTGTTGCAGCGAGTCGATGAGGAAACTGCTGTAACCGCGTTCCCGGGCCAGTGCCAGGTGGTGGCAGAGGCTGCGATAGGCTTTGGGGAAACCGGCGACTTGCGAGGTGTCCTTGCCGCGCTCGAGACGTTCGAGGGTCAGCGCAAAACGCTCCCATTCGGCCTTGTGACGACTTTCGAAAAGGCTTTGCTTCATGTCGGCCCCAACAAGCCACGGGCGATGCCATTGAGTTCCGCGACTGCCTTCGGCGCGGAGATATGCAGTGGCTGGGCCAGCAATGCTGCCAGTTCATTGACCCGCGACACTGACAACTCGCCCTGACGTTCGGCAAAGCCGAGGATGGCGCGTTGTTCGTTGAGGCTGAGGGCAATGGGTGATCGACGAGGTTCGGCGCTCGGCAATGCCGGGCGAGTCAGTGGCCGCTCGCTGTAGACCACCAGCGTGCCCGCTGCCATATCGCCAAGCCGTTTGAAGGTCGGGTGTTGCAGGCAATTGATCGCGCCGAGGAAGTAGCCGAACGGCAGCAGGTCGACGAAGCGCAGCAGGTTGCGCAGCAGCGAAGCCGACCAGCCGACGGGCGTGCCGTCGTCGTGCACCACGCGCAGGCCCATCCACTGTTTGCCCGGCGAGCGGCCCTGACGCAACACTTCGAACAGCACCATGTACCACCAGCTGATCGCAAACAGTAGCAGCGAGCCCAGACCCATGCCGAGCTTGCCGAGAAACGCCAGAGCGATAAACAGCACGGCCATGATCGCCCCGCGAATGCCCAGATCGATCGTGAAGGCCACGGCCCGCACCATCAGCCCGGCCGGGCGCAATGGCAGGTCGATGCCTTCCGGCGTTTCGACCTGATACCGCGTATCCAGCGGCGGGGTCAGCGGTGCTTTCCTTGGCAGTGCTGTAGGCTCGAGCATGGGCTACCTGATGTTCGCCTGTTCGGGGTGCAAGTGAGTCCGATGCTAGCAGTCTCTCGGGGGAAAACGACATAACTATGTATTGCACATCGTGTGTCGCAGGGTGCCTGAATGACGCGAGGCTGGCCGCGACCGCAGTTGAACGCCTAGACTTCGCCGATCTTCAGTTCAGGAACCGCCCGTGACTTCTATCTTCTGGTACGACTACGAAACCACTGGCATCAATCCCCGTAGCGATCGCCCGTTGCAGGTGGCGGGGATTCGCACTGACCACGCGCTCAACGAAATCGACGAGCCGGTCAACCTCTACTGCCAGCCCAGCGAAGACATCCTGCCGCATCCGGCCGCCTGTGCCATCACCGGTATCACCCCGAGCCAGCTCGCCGAACAGGGCTTGAGCGAAGCCGATTTCATGACCCGCGTGCACGCGCAGCTTGCTGCGCCAGGCACGTGTGGCGCGGGTTACAACACCCTGCGTTTCGATGACGAGATGACGCGTTACAGTCTGTATCGCAATTTCTTCGACCCCTATGCCCGCGAGTGGCAGGGCGGGAACAGTCGCTGGGATCTGATTGATGTGGTGCGTGCGGCCTATGCCTTGCGCCCCGACGGTCTGGTCTGGCCGACCGATGACGAAGGCCGGGTGACCCTCAAGCTCGAACGCCTGACCGCCGCCAATCACATTGATCATGGGCATGCCCACGAAGCGTTGTCCGACGTGCGCGCGACCATCGCCCTGGCGCGCTTGATCCGTGAGAAGCAGCCAAAACTCTATGACTGGCTGTTTCAGTTGCGCAGCAAGCAGAAGGTGATGGATCAGATTCGCCTGTTACAGCCTTTGGTGCATGTGTCCGGGCGCTTCTCGGCGGCGCGCAGTTACGTCGGTGTGGTGCTGCCACTGGCCTGGCACCCGAAGAATCGCAATGCCTTGATCGTCTGCGATCTGCACCTCGATCCGCAGGGCTTGCTCGATCTTGACGCGCAGACCCTGCGCCAGCGGCTGTACACCCGTCGTGACGATTTGCCCGAAGGCCAACTGCCGGTGCCGCTCAAGCTGATTCACATCAATCGTTGCCCGGTGGTCGCGCCCCTGGCGGTGTTGCGTGGCGAAGATCAGCAGCGTCTGGGGCTGGACATGGCGTTGTATCAGGCACGAGCACTGCGACTAACTGACGCACAACAAGTTTGGAAAGATAAAGTCGCGGCCATTTATGCCAGCGAAGATTTCATCCCCAGCGAAGATCCGGAGCAACAGTTGTACGACGGATTTATCGGTGACCGCGATCGACGTCTATGTGAGCAAGTCAGAAGCGCTGACCCTGCTCAACTAGCGCAAGAGCAATGGCCTTTCGATGATGAACGTTTGCCCGAATTGCTCTTTCGATATCGAGCGCGCAACTTTCCCGATACGTTGAATTCTGAAGAGCAAGAACGCTGGCGGATATTTTGTCAGCAGCGTTTGTCTGCGCCGGAATGGGGCGCTCCGAATACCTTGGAATCTTTTACAGAGGCGGCCGGCGAATGGATGCATAGTGCGACGGCGAGTCAGAAAGAGGTGCTCAATCAATGGCAGAATTATGTCCAGGCATTACGCAAACGTTTGGATCTTTGAAAACGAACATGACCGGCTCTGAAAAACGCACATAAAAAAACGCCAGCATTCGCTGGCGTTGTTTTTTTCGCGGATTGCTCTGCGAAGGCGTTGCGGCTTAGCCCAGCAGGGTAGCCCAACCTTCAACCACGTCGCCGCCCCACTTGGCTTTCCACTCTTTCAGAGTTTTGTGGTTGCCACCTTTGGTTTCGATGACTTCGCCATTGTGCGGGTTTTTGTATTGTTTAACTTTGCGTGCACGCTTGGTGCCAGTAGTTTTTACTGCACCGCCACGTGGTGCCTTGGTTTTTGCATCCGGATCCAGCAGTGCGATGATGTCGCGCAGGGATTTGGAGTATTCGCCCATCAGGGTGCGCAGTTTGCCTTCGAATTCCAGCTCGGCTTGCAGTTTGTCGTCTTGCGACAGGTTCTTCAAACGGGCTTGCAGCTCTTTGATTGCTTCTTCGGTGGCGCGATATTCGTTGATCAAGGACATGATTACTACCTTAGTAGAGTGCTGAATGACAGGGGACAGTGCCGCAATAATAGTCAGGCTGTTTCATCAAGTAAACATTTAACCGGACTTTTTATTTAATTTAGTTACAAGAGTTAGCGATAAATTGAATGCCCCGTTAAATAGTGTGATGCAGTCATCACAGATATTCACAGTTGCCTGATCAACCAGGCCATCGGCGCGCCACTGTCCTGACGAATCATTCCGCCAAAAAGCCGTAATTCGCAGCGGCAGCCACGGTAACGGTCATCAATACTGCAGTTTTCCTGCGCAGTCGCTAGAATGGCGGCCTTTGCGAAGTTCTGGAGTTTCCCCCTCATGCGCACCTATCGGCTGGTGATCTCTTGCCCGGACCGCGTTGGCATCGTTGCCAAAGTCAGTAACTTTCTGGCGTCCCACAACGGCTGGATCACTGAAGCGAGCCACCACTCCGACAATCAGATCGGCTGGTTCTTCATGCGTCACGAAATTCGTGCCGATTCGCTTCCCTTCGGTATTGAAGTATTGCGCGAGAAGTTTGCGCCAATCGCCGAAGAGTTCTCGATGGACTGGCGCATCACCGACACCGAGCAGAAAAAGCGCGTGGTGCTCATGGCCAGCCGCGAATCCCACTGCCTGGCCGACCTGCTGCACCGCTGGCACAGCGATGAACTGGACTGCGAAATCTCTTGCGTGATTTCCAACCACGACGACTTGCGCAGCATGGTCGAGTGGCACGGCATTCCTTATTACCATGTCCCGGTCAATCCGCAGGACAAGCAACCGGCGTTCGCCGAAGTGTCGCGCCTGGTCAAACAGCACGATGCCGAAGTGGTGGTGCTGGCGCGCTACATGCAGATTCTGCCGCCGGAGCTGTGCCGCGAATATGCGCACAAGGTGATCAACATTCACCACAGCTTCCTGCCATCGTTCGTCGGTGCCAAGCCGTACCACCAGGCTTCCCTGCGTGGGGTGAAACTGATCGGTGCGACCTGCCACTACGTGACCGAAGAGCTGGATGCCGGCCCGATCATCGAGCAGGACGTGGTCCGTGTCAGCCACAGCGACAGCATCGAAGACATGGTGCGTTTCGGTCGCGATGTCGAGAAGATGGTGCTGGCCCGTGGCTTGCGTTATCACCTCGAAGATCGCGTGCTGGTGCACGGCAACAAGACCGTGGTGTTCTGATCGAACGCACGTGCGCTTGAATTCTGAAGGGCCTGGGCGTTCAATCGCTCAGGCCCTTCTTCATTCAGGCCCCTTCGCCGTTTCCGACCCGAGGACATGCTGATGAGCGATCCACTGGACAAAGCCACTTCCAAAGCGCCCGCCACATTGGGCGAAGGTTGTCTGAGCCGCTATGACCCGGAGGATATGAGCCCGGAGGATGGTACGGAGTTTCCCGGGGCTGCCGAGTTGTGGGAGCAGTTAAAGGAAGAATCCGACGATTCAGATTCCAGACGCTGAAAAGATCACTGCCGAAATCTGTGATCTTTTTACGTCTGCGACACCTTCATCAATTTGCGCAACAGCGGCCGCCCCAACATCAACAGAAACACCGGCCCACCTACCAGCAAATAGAAGTAATACGTCACCACTCGCCAGATCAGGATCGCTGCCGCGGCGGTGGATTTGCCGACCATGGGCGTCAACAGTGCCGCCGAAGTCAACTCCGCAGCGCCCGCGCCGCCGGGTAACAGGCTGAACTGCCCGGCACCCAGCGACAGCATCTGTACCAGAAAACTCCACGCCCACTGCAGGTCCGCGCCCAGCCCGCGCAGGGCCAGATACAGCACGCTGTAGCGCAGCAGCCAATGCACGCAGGTCAGGGCAAAAACCTTGATCAAGGTCTGTGTCGGCAGTTTCAGCGTGTCGATGAACGCCGCGAGAAAGTGCAGGAGTTTGCGCGCCCAGCGCCGGCGCGTACGGTGCTGGACATTCATGCCCGCGAGCAGGCGTCCGCTCAGGCGAATCAAGCGGCGATGGTAGCGCGCCAGGACGACGCAACTGAGCAGGCCGCCGAACAGGGAAACCGCGCTGACGATCAGCAGCCACTCCAGGCGATCGCTGAGGTGCTGAAACAACGCGTAGATCAGAATCGCGCTCAGGGCGCAGAGAAAGAACAGCAAGTCGCTCAACTGATCCATGGCAAACACCGCGCTGCCACGGGCCGGGCGCACCCCGCAGCGGGCCAGCAGCGCCATGATCGTCAGCGGTCCGCCGCTGCCGCCGGGGGTGGCGCAGTAGGCGAATTCGGCGGCCATCACCACCCCCAGACTCTTCAGCGGTGTGACGCGCTCCCGTTGATCGCCGAGCAACAGCCTCAGGCGCAGGGTGTTGATTCCCCAGCACAGCAGAATCATGCCGAACATGATCAGCAACCAGTTCAGCGGAAAGCTTTGCAGGCGCGCCCAAGTGTCGCTGCCGCCCAGCACGACAGGGATCAGCACCGCCGCGAGCAAGCCGATCAACAACAGAATGCCGCGGCTCATGCGGCGTGCTCCAGGCACTGGCGCTGTTGCGTCAGCCAGTCGATCTTGGTCATTGGCACTCGTCCTTCAGCCAGCAGTCGTTCAAGGGTGTGCAGCCAGTAATCCCGAGAGAAGGGGTGGCGCATGTCCACCGGGTGCAAGCCTAGACGAATCACCGGTGCCTGGCGCCAGCGCTGTTCGCGCTGGGCACTGACTATTTTTGACACGCCCCGACGCCAGGCACTGCGCGCGCTCCAGACCAGCCCCGGGGCAGCGATGGGAGTGAAATCCGGCAACCGATAGAGATGTTGCGGATCACTGGTGTAGCTCAGCGGCAATTCGCGCAAGGCCTGACGGGTGCCGTCGCTCATCAGCCACGCCGGGGCGACAAAACCGTGCAGCGGCCAATCGTGGCGTTGGAACGTTGCAATGCCGGCACGCAGGCGGGCGAGGGCGGCCTCGTGTGGCAACTGATAGAACTCGCCCTCATGGGTGTAGAGACGACGCATGAACCAGTCGCGCGGCGTGCTCGGGCCGGGTTCCTGGTCGTCATGGAAATAGCCGTGCAGGGCCAGTTCATCGCCACGGGCAACGCGTTCGCTGAGCAAGCGACAGAACCCCGGATGGGCGTCGAGCGCGTTACGGCGGTGAAAATCCGGCACGACCAGCCAAGTCATCGGCACGTCACCCATGGCGTCGGCGGCTTCGACAAACGCTTGGTAGTCCGCCCATGTTTGCGGTGCCACGTCGTGCAGCACCAGTAACACGGCGGGACGATTCAGTGGCTCAGCCATTGGCAACCTTGGGCAGCGCGTGGCCGAGCACGGCGTGATAGTGGCCGAGCAGGCTGTCGACCACCGTGTCCCAGGCGTAATGCCGCTCAACATGCTGGCGTGCCTGCTGACCGAGCTTTTCAGCGCCGCGACTGAACAGCTCGCGCACGGTATTGGCCATGGCTTGCGGGTCATTCGGTGCACAGAGCAGGCCGCAGGATTCGCTGACGATCTCTGTGAAAGCGCCGGCCGCCACGGCCACCACCGGAATGCCACAGGCCATGGCTTCAAGGATCACCAGACCGAAGGTTTCCTGATCGCCGGCATGCAACAGCGCATCGGCGCTGGCCATCAGGCGCGCGACGGTCGCCGCCGGGCAGAAGCTGTCGATCACGCTGACATTGTCTGGCACCCCGGCGGGCATTGACGAACCGACCAGCAACAATTGATAGCGTGGGCCCAGGCGCTGCATGCATTTGAGCAGGATCGGCAGGTTTTTTTCTTTCGAGCCGCGCCCGGCGAAGATCAACAGGCGTGTGTCCTCACCGATGCCCAGTTCTGCGCGCAGTCCGGGGGCGCGGGCGTCAGGATGGAAGGTTTGCAAATCGACGCCCAGCGGTTGCACGAACACATTGCGCACCCCAAGGCCGATGAGTTTGTCGGCCATCACCTGACTCGGCGCCAGGACCCGGTCGAAGTTGCCATAGAGCCGGGTGACATAAGCTTCGATATTCGGCGTGACCCAATGGCCCATGCGGTTGCTGACCAGCAGTGGCAGGTCCGAGTGATAAAAGCCGATCACCGGCACATCCAGTTGCCGCCGCGCATCCAGGGCAGCCCAGGCGGTCAGATACGGATCGCCCACTTCGATCAGATCGGGCTGCAAATCCTGCAGGACGTTGCGCCACGGCGCCAGCCGCACCGGGAAACGATAGCCTTTGCCAAAGGGCAGAGCGGGGGCGGGAACCGTGTAAACACCATCGTGTTCACTGAAGTGGGCGCCAGGGATCAGCAGGCTGTGGCGAGTTGCAGGTTTAACGCCCAGCCGGCGGTGTTTGGCATCCAGATAAGTCCGCACGCCGCCGCTGGCCGGGGCGTAGAACATGGTGATGTCGGCGATGTGCACGGTGACTGTCCCTCCGCTGCGTGGTACTCCCTTGGTTGACCTTTATCAAGAATAGATGTTCGGTCGGGATTGCGCGGTGGGGCGGTTAGTGAAGTGTTGCCGTGTTTTGCGGTCCGTAATCGCTGGCAGGCGGGTTTCCACAGGGATTTGCGATAACGCAGTTCCCATGTGTGAGCCAGCCTGCTGGCGATGAGGGGCGTGCAGACGCTAGATGCGGAAACTGCCGACCAGTTGCTTCAACCGCGAAGCCTGTTGTTCCAGATCGGAACAGGCGCGCAACGTTGCCTGCAGGTTTTCCACGCCTTCCTGGTTCAGCGTGTTGATCTCGGTGATGTCGACGTTGATCGACTCCACCACCGCCGTCTGCTCCTCGGTCGCCGTGGCCACCGACTGGTTCATCCCGTCGATCTCGCCAATGCGCTGAGTCACGCTGTTCAGGCGCTCCCCGGCGAGGTTGGCAATCTCGACGCTGTCCTGACTGTGGCGCTGGCTGTCGCTCATGGTGCTCACCGATTCGCGGGCACCGACTTGCAGCTCCTCGATCATGGTCTGCACCTGTTGCGCCGATTCCTGGGTGCGGTGCGCCAGGTTGCGCACTTCATCCGCCACCACGGCAAAGCCACGGCCGGCCTCACCGGCACGCGCCGCTTCGATCGCGGCGTTGAGCGCCAGCAGGTTGGTTTGCTGGGAAATGCTGGTGATCACTTCGAGAATCTGGCCGATGTTCACGGTTTTGCTGTTCAGCGACTCGATGTTGCTGCTCGAGGCGCTGAGCATGCTCGACAGCTGATTCATTGCCTTGATGCTGCGATCGACCACTTGCTGGCCGTCTTCGGCGAGGCCACGGGCGTCGCTGGCCTGGTTCGAGGCTTGCGCGGCGTTACGGGCGATTTCCTGGGCGGCGGCGCCGAGCTGGTTGATCGCGGCGGCCACGCTGCTGGTGCGCGAAGCCTGTTGATCGGAGTTGTACATCGACGAATTCGACGCCGCGACCACGCGCAACGCGACCTCGTTGACCTGTCCGGTGGCCGACGACACTTCGCGGATCGAGCTATGAATACGCTCGACGAAACGGTTGAACGCCGTGCCCAGCACACCGAATTCATCGTGATTGACGATGGTCAGCCGTTTGGTCAGGTCGCCTTCGCCGTCGGCGATGTCTTCCATGGCGCGGGTCATGACGTGCAGCGGCTGGATCAGCAGGCGGATCAGCATGCCGAGCAGGGCGATGATGATCGCCACCGCAATGATGGTCGCAATCACCGCCGAGGTGCGGAACTGGCTGAGCATGGCGAAGGCCTTGTCCTTGTCCACCGACAGGCCGATGTACCAGTTCACCGACGGCAGGCCTTTGATTGGTGCGAAGGTCACGATACGGGTTTTGCCATCGACGGTGACTTCACTGAAATCGCCGCTGATGCGCGGGGTGTCCTGGGGATAGGCTTCCTTCAGTGATTTCATCACCAGTGCCTTGTCCGGGTGCACGAGGATCTTGCCGTCCGAGCTGACCAGGAACACATAACCCATGCCGTCGAAATCCCGCGCGGCGAGGGTGTCGACCAGCGATTGCAGGCTCAGGTCGCCGCCGACCACGCCAACGCTCTGGCCGGCCTTCTTCGAGGCGGTGGCGATGGAAATGATCAACTGGCCGGTGGCCGCGTCGATGTATGGTTCGGTCAGGGTCGAGGTGCTGCTGCTCTCGGCGCCCTTGTACCAGGGACGAACCCGAGGGTCGAAACCGTCCGGCATCTTCGTATCCGGGCGAATGGTGAAGTGACCGGTGGCGTCACCCAGATAGGTGGCCATGAACGTCGACGTCAGGGTTTTCTGTTCCAGCAGGCTGGCGACGTTGGCGGACTCGGGGTTGATGGCGATGTTCTGGGCGGCGTTTTCGATCAGCAGGATGCGACCGTTGAGCCAGGTCTGGATATTGCCGGCAGTGACTTCGCCCATCTCGTTGAGATAGTTCTTCAGGTCATCGCGGATCGCGTTGCGCTGGAGCCAGTCGTTGTACAGCGTGAACGAGGCGAAGGCGGCGATGACGATGAGGGCGGCGGCAAGCAAAATTTTATGGCTGAAGCGCAGATTTTTGTTCATGGCTTGGGGTTCCGCTAAGGTCTTAATGTCCAGGGCGTGCTTTTATAGAAGCGCGCGTAATGGGCAAGGGTGAAAGTAAGCTGATATTTCCGTCTCTCCTTAGGGAAATGTCCGGCCCGACTTGTGATCGGGCTCTCACCTCTGTTTATCGGCCATGCAGAATCAAAGATTAACCATTGGGTGACAAAATGCCTGACTCCTCGCAACTCGTAATCGGTGCCGAACTCACAGGACAGCAGGTGGGGCAGGCCATGCGCCTGGCGAACCGCCACGGGCTCGTCGCCGGCGCCACCGGTACGGGTAAAACCGTCACCTTGCAGCGCCTTGCCGAAGCGTTCAGCGACGCCGGCGTGGCGGTGTTTGCCGCCGACATCAAGGGTGATCTGTGCGGCCTTGGCGCCGCTGGCAACCCAAAGGGCAAGGTCGCTGAGCGCATTGCCGGCATGCCGTGGCTCAATTACCAGCCCAAGGCTTACCCGGTGACGTTGTGGGACATCCACGGCGAGTCCGGTCATCCGTTGCGCACCACGCTGAGCGAAATGGGCCCGCTGTTGATCGGCAGCCTGCTGGAACTCACCGACAGCCAGCAGTCGGCGCTGTATGCCGCGTTCAAGGTCGCAGACCGCGAAGGGCTTTTGCTGCTGGACTTGAAGGACCTCAAGGCCCTGCTTAACCACCTCAAGGACAATCCGCAGCTGCTTGGCGAAGACGCGGCGCTGATGACCACCGGTTCCAGTCAGGCACTGTTGCGGCGACTGGCGATCCTCGAACAGCAGGGCGCCGAGGCGCTGTTTGGCGAGCCGGCGCTGCAACTCGAAGACATTCTGCAACCGACCGCCGACGGCCGTGGACGCATTCATCTGCTGGACGCCAGTCGTCTGGTGCATGAAGCACCGAAGGTCTACGCGACCTTCCTGTTGTGGCTGCTGGCCGAGCTGTTCGAGCAGTTGCCGGAGCGCGGCGATGCCGATAAACCCCTGCTGGCCTTGTTCTTCGATGAGGCGCACTTGCTGTTCGGTGACACGCCCAAGGCCTTGCAGGAGCGCCTGGAGCAAGTGGTGCGGCTGATTCGTTCGAAAGGCGTCGGCGTGTACTTTGTGACCCAGTCGCCGGCGGACTTGCCGGATGACGTGTTGGCGCAACTGGGGTTGCGCGTTCAGCACGGTTTACGTGCGTTCACCGCCAAGGAGCAGAAATCCCTGCGGGCAGTGGCCGATGGCTTCCGGCCGAACCCGGAATTCGACAGCCTGGCGGTGTTGACGGAGCTTGGCATCGGCGAGGCGCTGGTCGGCACGCTGACAGAAAAAGGTACGCCGGAAATGGTCCAGCGCGTCCTGGTGGCGCCGCCGCAGTCGCGGATCGGGCCGCTGAGCGAAACCGAACGCACGGTATTGATCGCCGGGTCGCCGTTCAAGGGCCGATATGACAAACCGATCGACCGAGAGTCGGCGTATGAAATTCTGATGGGGCGCAAGGGGCTGGCGCCAGAAACTGAGGTCCCGGCAGGTAAGCCCGTGCCCGAAGAGCCGAGTCTTGCCGACAGGGCCGGGGAGTTTCTCGGGACGGCGGCCGGGCAGGCGTTGAAATCCGCCATGCGCCAGGCGGCCAATAATTTGGGTAAACAACTGGTGCGCGGCTTGATGGGCTCTTTGCTTGGAGGCAGCAAACGCCGCTGACCATTCTTTGCCGGCGAGCTAAATGTGGGAGCGAGGCTGCTCCCACATTGGATCTGCGCCCACGTTCAGATAGATTTCAGGACTTGTCTTTAGCGTGCGCCGCCAGCCGTTCCAGTGCCGCCCGCAGCCCCGGATCACTGATCCCGTCGGCCGTGGCCTGAATGGTCGCCGCCGCATCCGTCGACAAATCCATCGTATGTCCGGTCGCCCCGCGCTGCACGGTAGGCGGCTGCACCTTGAACAGAATGCGTGTCAGGCTGGCGAACTCGTCGAACATCTGCAATTGCCGCTGCAAGCGTTTCTGCTGATAACGCAGACGGGTGGCCCAATGGCCGTCGGTGACAATCAGCAACAGACTGCCTTCACGCCAGGACGCCACATGACAATGTTCGCGGGCGGCGGGTTGCAGTTGGCTTTCGAGCAAGCGTTGCAGATGCCCCAGACGTTGGGCATGGCCGAGAATGGCTTTGAGCGGCTTGGCTTCGCGCAGCAGAACGGCGGGTGCTCTGGCCGTAAGAGGGCGGAATGCCATGATCGAACACCTGAAGTAACAGAAACGCCATGGTAGCAGAAAGCGGCAAAATCACTCGCCCATTGCTTTTGTCCCTGCTTTACCCATTAAATCAACGACTAACTTCTTTCCTGTACGGGTTGAAGTTGAGCAAAACGCCCCTATCTTAAGTGAGCCCCGTCAAAGCGCAGTGCCAGCATCGTGGAACATCGCCACTTTCCTCACTTCCGTTTCCGGGTAGAATGCTCGTTCGCATGCGGCCATGAGGGCTGCACGGGCGACGCTCACGGGGCCGCCCTCCATCCCTTTAGTGTGGAAGATCCTGCCGATATGTTTGCGCCTTTGTTAAAGAAACTTTTTGGAAGCAAGAACGAGCGTGAAGTCAAACGCATGCTCAAGACGGTGCAGCTCGTCAATGCCTTCGAAGAGCAAATGGTGGCCCTTTCGGACGATCAATTGCGTGCCAAGACCGCCGAGTTCAAGGCCCGCATCGCCAAAGGGGAAACCCTCGACAAGCTGCTGCCAGAAGCCTTTGCGGTCGCCCGCGAAGCCGGCAAGCGCGTCATGGGCATGCGCCACTTCGACGTACAGCTCGTCGGTGGCATGACCCTGCACGAAGGCAAAATTGCCGAAATGCGTACCGGTGAGGGTAAAACCCTCGTGGCGACCCTGGGTGTTTACCTCAACGCGCTGTCCGGCAAGGGCGTGCACGTGGTGACGGTGAACGACTACCTGGCCCGTCGTGACGCCAACTGGATGCGTCCGCTGTATGAATTCCTCGGCCTGACCGTCGGCGTCGTGACGCCGTTCCAGCCGCCGGAAGAGAAGCGTGCCGCCTACGCCGCCGACATCACCTACGGCACCAACAACGAATTCGGGTTCGACTACCTGCGCGACAACATGGCGTTCAGCATGGAAGAAAAATTCCAGCGCGAACTCAATTTTGCCGTGATCGACGAAGTCGACTCCATCCTCATCGACGAAGCGCGTACCCCGCTGATCATCTCCGGTCAGGCCGAGGACAGCTCCAAGCTGTACATGGAGATCAATAAACTGATCCCGCAGCTGGAACTGCACGTCGAAGAAGTCGAAGGCGAAGTCACCAAGGCCGGCCACTACACCGTTGACGAGAAGACCCGTCAGGTCGAGCTCAACGAAGCCGGTCACCAGTTCATCGAAGACATGCTCACCCGCGTCGGCCTGCTGGCTGAAGGCGAAAGCCTGTACTCGGCACACAACCTGGGCCTGCTGACCCACGTGTATGCCGGTCTGCGTGCGCACAAGCTGTTCAACCGCAACATTGAATACATCGTGCAGGACGGTCAGGTCGTACTGGTCGACGAACACACCGGTCGTACCATGCCGGGTCGTCGTCTCTCCGAAGGCCTGCACCAGGCCATCGAAGCCAAGGAAGGTCTGAACATCCAGGCCGAAAGCCAGACCCTGGCCTCGACTACGTTCCAGAACTACTTCCGTCTGTACACCAAGCTGTCCGGCATGACCGGTACCGCCGACACCGAAGCGTTCGAATTCCACCAGATCTATGGTCTGGAAGTCATGGTCATTCCGCCGAACAAGCCGTTGGCGCGTAAGGACTTCAACGACCTGGTGTTCCTCACCGCCGAAGAGAAGTACGCGGCGATCGTGGCGGACATCAAGGAAAGCATGGCCGCCGGTCGTCCGGTGCTGGTGGGTACTGCCACCATCGAAACCTCCGAGCACATGTCCGCATTGCTCGTGAAGGAAGGCATCGAACACAAGGTTCTGAACGCCAAGTTCCACGAAAAAGAAGCCGAGATCATCGCACAGGCCGGTCGTCCGGGCGCCCTGACCATCGCCACCAACATGGCCGGTCGTGGTACCGACATCCTGTTGGGCGGTAACTGGGAAGTGGAAGTCGCGTCGCTGGAGAACCCGACCCCCGAGCAGATCGCGCAGATCAAGGCCGACTGGCAGAAGCGCCACCAGCAAGTGCTGGAATCCGGCGGTCTGCAGGTGATCGCGTCCGAGCGTCACGAATCCCGTCGTATCGACAACCAGCTGCGTGGCCGTGCCGGCCGTCAGGGCGATGCCGGTTCCAGCCGCTTCTACCTGTCGCTGGAAGACAGCCTGATGCGCATCTTCGCTTCTGACCGGGTGAAGAACTTCATGAAGGCCCTGGGCATGCAGCCGGGCGAAGCGATCGAGCACCGCATGGTGACCAACGCGATCGAGAAGGCGCAGCGCAAGGTTGAAGGCCGCAACTTCGATATCCGCAAGCAACTGCTCGAGTTCGACGACGTCAACAACGAACAGCGTAAAGTGATCTATCACATGCGTAACACGTTGCTGGCCGCTGACAACATCGGTGAAACCATCGCCGATTTCCGTCAGGACGTGCTCAACGCCACCGTCAGTGCCCACATTCCGCCGCAATCGCTGCCAGAGCAGTGGGACGTCGCCGGTCTGGAAGCCTCGATTGCCAGCGATTTCGGCGTGAAACTGCCGATCCAGCAGTGGCTTGACGAAGACGATCACCTGTACGAAGAAACCCTGCGTGAGAAGCTGATGCAGGAGCTGATCGCCGCGTACAACGAAAAAGAAGACCAGGCCGGTGCCGACGCACTGCGCTCCTTCGAGAAACAAATCGTTCTGCGCGTACTGGACGATCTGTGGAAAGACCACCTGTCGACCATGGATCACCTGCGTCACGGCATCCACCTGCGTGGCTACGCCCAGAAGAACCCGAAGCAGGAATACAAGCGCGAGTCGTTCACGCTGTTCTCCGAGCTGCTGGATTCGATCAAGCGCGACTCGATCCGTGTGTTGTCGCACGTTCAGGTTCGTCGCGAAGATCCGGAAGCCGAAGAACAACGCCTGCGTGAGGAGGCCGAAGCACTGGCCGCCCGCATGCAGTTCGAACACGCCGAAGCCCCGGGCCTGGACCAGCCGGAAGCCCTGGTCGGTGAAGAGGTCGATGTCGCCCTCGCCACTGCCCCGGTTCGCAACGAGCAGAAGCTGGGCCGCAACGAACTGTGCTACTGCGGTTCGGGCAAGAAATTCAAGCATTGCCACGGGCAGATCCAGTAAAACCCGTTTCAATCGCTGAAATACCCGCGCCGCGACCGGCTCCTGCCGTCGCGGCGTTTTGCCATTCAAGCCACCGTCCCTACGATTGGCGGTGCTGACATCATTGAGTAAGGAGCGCATTCATGGCTGTTGGTCTTGGTCCTTTGCCAACGTTGCACCCGGTTGCCGGTTTTGAACTCGGTATCGCCTCGGCCGGCATCAAGCGCCCGGGGCGCAAGGATGTGGTGGTGATGCGTTGCGCCGAAGGCTCTACGGTGGCGGGCGTGTTCACCCTGAACGCCTTTTGTGCGGCGCCGGTGATCCTGGCGAAACAACGTGTGCACAACGCTGTGCGCTACCTGCTGACCAACACCGGCAACGCCAATGCCGGTACCGGTGAGCCGGGCCTGGCTGCGGCCGAGCGCACCACGGCGAAGCTCGCTGAGCTGACCGGTGTCGATGCCAGCCAGATCCTGCCGTACTCCACCGGTGTGATCGGCGAGCCACTGCCGGTCGAGAAGATCGAAGGCGCCCTGCAAGCGGCGCTGGACGACCTGTCGGAAAACAACTGGGAAGCCGCAGCCACCGGCATCATGACCACCGACACCCTGCCCAAGGGTGCCAGCCGCCAGTTCCAGCATGATGGCGTGACCATCACCGTGACCGGTATCAGCAAAGGTGCGGGCATGATCCGCCCGAACATGGCGACCATGCTCGGCTACATCGCCACCGACGCCAAAGTCTCCCGTGATGTATTGCACAACCTGATGCTCGACGGCGCCAACAAGTCGTTCAACCGCATCACCATCGACGGCGACACCTCGACCAACGACTGCTGCATGCTGATTGCCACCGGCAAGGCTGCGCTGCCGGAAATCAGTCGCGCTGAAGGCGAGCTGTTCAACAAGTTGAAGCAAGCGGTGTTCGAAGTGTGCATGGACGTGGCCCAGGCCATCGTGCGTGACGGCGAAGGCGCGACCAAGTTCGTCACTGTTGAAGTCAACGGCGGCGGCAATCACCAGGAATGCCTGGACGTCGGCTACACCGTGGCGCATTCGCCGCTGATCAAGACCGCACTGTTCGCCTCCGACCCGAACTGGGGCCGTATCCTGGCCGCTGTCGGCCGTGCCGGTGTGCCGGACCTGGACGTGAGCAAGATCGACGTGTTCCTCGGTGACGTGTGCATCGCCAGCCGTGGCGCCCGCGCAAGCACCTACACTGAGGCGCAGGGTTCGGCTGTGATGCAGCAGGAAGAAATCACCATCCGCATCGAGCTGGGTCGCGGTGATTGCAGCGAAACCATCTGGACCACCGACCTGTCGCATGAATACGTGAAGATCAACGCCGAGTACCGCACTTGATCTAAAAGGTGGGGGCGGGCTGTCGGCCTCTTCGCGAGCAAGCTCGCTCCCACAGTGGTTTCGGCCGTTCACACATGCTGTGTACACCCAAGAACCTGTGGGAGCGAGCTTGCTCGCGAAAGCGATGGTTCAGACTCGACAAGTTTAGAAGCTTCCTCTGACGAAAAGGCGCCACACCCATGTCCCTGCACCTGATCATCGGCGACAAACTGCTTTCCTCCTGGTCCCTGCGCGCCGCCCTGGCCGTTGAACTGACCGGCGCACCCTACAGCGAAGAACTGATCAAACTCGGCAAGCCCGACACCCGCGCGCTGCTGCTCAAGCACTCGCCGACCGCCAAGGTCCCGCTGCTGCAAACCTCGCGCGGCACCATCGCTGACTCATTAGCCATCGCCGAGTACCTCGCCGAGCAGTTTCCGTCCGAGCAACTCTGGCCGACAGATATATTCGCCCGTGCCCAGGCGCGATCCGCCTGCGCACAAATGCACAGTGGCTTCTTCGCCATGCGCAATCACATGCCGTTCAACCTCAGCCATGACGCGCCGCTGAACCCGGTGCCGCCAGAAGTGAAGGTCGACATCGAGCGCATGCTCGCGCTGTGGGCCGAATGCCGTGCTGCTGCCACCGAGAGCGGGCCGTACCTGTTTGGTCGGGTGAGTCTGGCCGATGCCTTCTTCGCGCCGATTGCCGTGCGCCTGCGCACCTATCAGGTCAAGCTGCCAGCGGCCGACGAAGCCTATGTTGAAACCGTCTACCAATGGCCGGCCTTCAAGGCATGGCAGAAGGCTGGACTGGAGGAGTTGAATCCGTGAAACGCGTACACGTCGCCGCCGCCGTCATTCGTGACGACAGCGGCAAAGTTCTCATCGCCCGCCGTGCCGACACCCAGCATCAGGGTGGCTTGTGGGAGTTTCCCGGCGGCAAGGTCGAGGCCGACGAGTCGGTGAAAACCGCGCTGGCCCGTGAGCTGCACGAAGAGTTGGGCATTGTCGTCGGTGCTGCCCGTCCACTGATCAAGGTTCACCACGACTATCCCGACAAGCAGGTGTTGCTGGATGTCTGGGAAGTGTCGAGCTTCAGCGGCGAACCCCACGGTGCCGAAGGTCAGCCGCTGGCCTGGGTCACCGCGAAGGAGCTGGTGGACTATGAGTTCCCCGCCGCCAATCAGCCGATCGTCGCGGCGGCGCGTTTACCGGGCGACTATTTGATCACTCCGGAAGACCTGGAAGCCCCGGCCTTGTTACGCGGCATCCAGAAAGCGATTGCCGGCGGGATCAAGTTGATCCAGTTGCGCGCACCGAACGGCTATGACCCCAAGTATCGCGATCTGGCGGTGGACGCGGCCGGTCTGTGTGCCGGCAAGGCGCAGTTGATGATCAAGGGTCCGTTCGAGTGGCTCGGCGATTTCCCGTCCGCCGGTTGGCACATCACGGCCGCGCAATTGCGTAAATACGCGGCGGCGGGGCGGCCGTTGCCGGCGGAGCGCTGGCTGGCGGCGTCGTGCCACAGCGCTGAAGAACTGGCACTGGCCGAGCAGATGGGCGTGGACTTCGTCACGTTGTCGCCGGTACAGCCGACCTTGACCCATCCGGATGCGCAGCCATTGGGCTGGGAGCAAGCGTCGACGTTGATCGACGGCTTCAGCAAGCCGGTGTTTCTGTTGGGTGGGGTTGGTCCGGCTGAGCGCGAAAAAGCCTGGGGCGTCGGTGCACAAGGCGTGGCGGGGATTCGCGCGTTCTGGCCGGATTCTCTGTAACGGCTGCTGGCCTCTTCGCGAGCAAGCTCGCTCCCACATTGACTGCATTCCAACTGGATGAACCGAATCAACTGTGGGAGCGAGCTTGCTCGCGAAGGCAGCCTGTCAGACGCTACTTTTCTGCAGGTTTTACCGCCGGCTGCCACAAAATCTCCGCAATCCCCTGCCGCCGCGCAATCAACCTGGCCGCGACGAACAACAAATCCGACAACCGATTGATATACGCCAGGCCGACCCCGGCCAACGGCTCAAGCGCATTCAAATGCTGACAACGTCGCTCGGCACTGCGCGCCAGGCTCCGGCACACATGCGCCTGAGCAATCAGCAGCGAACCGCCGGGCAGTATGAAGTTCTCCAGCGGCCCCAATTCTTCATTCCACACATCAATCGCTGCTTCCAGACGCTGGATTTCCGCCGTATTCAACGCCTGATATTCCGGCATCGCCAGCTCGCCGCCGAGATCGAACAGCCGATGCTGACAAGGCGCCAACACGTCAATCAGCTCATTCAGCCCCGGACAGGCCTCGCGCTCGGCCAGCAACCCGGCCAGCAGCACGCCGACCTGACTGTTCAGCGTATCGACTTCGCCAATCGCCTCGATCCGCGGATGATCCTTGGGCACGCGACGTCCATCGCCCAGGCCAGTTTCGCCTGTGTCGCCGGTGCGGGTGTAAATCTTCGACAAGCGAAAGCCCATGCTTTACCTCGGTAGTTGATTGTTTTCGGCCGCTATCGGCGCAGGTTGCGTCAGCGGCAGGCGCAGGGTGAAGCAGGTGCCCTGGCCGGGCGCCGATTGCACTTCCATCTGGCCTTTGTGGTTGTTGGTGATGATGAAATACGACACCGACAACCCCAGCCCCGTGCCCTGGCCGATTTCCTTGGTGGTGAAGAACGGCTCGAACGTGCGTTTGCGCACGCTCTCGCTCATGCCGATCCCGTTGTCTTCGACCTGAATCTCGGCCCACGGCGGATTGAGCCGGGTGCGCAGGATGATCCGCCCGGGCTCGCTGTCATCTTCGCGCTGGTGAATGGCCTGCGCGGCGTTTTTCAGCAGATTGAGCAACACTTGCTCCAGCTCGTTGGCGGTGCCGGGCACCGGACCGAGGGCCGGGTCGAATTGACGGATGATTGCTTGCCCCTTGAAGTCGAAGCCGATGGCCAGGTCGAAGTCGTTGCCGGCGATTTCCACGGCCTGATCAATCAGCGCCGGCAGATCGCATGGCGCCATTTGCCGGGTGCTGCGACGGCTGAAGCTGAGCATATGGGTGACGATCTTCGCGGCCCGTGCGCCGGCCTGTTGAATGCCGTCGAGCAACTGCGGGACCTCCCGGCCCTGCAAGTAACGGTTGACCGTGTCCAGATCGATGCCCAGTTGCTCGGCGGTTTCGAGGTTCTTCGGCAGGTCCGCCGACAGCCGCCGACGAATGTTCTGCACGTTGTGCAGGATCGCCCCCAGCGGGTTGTTGATTTCGTGAGCCATGCCAGCGGCAAGTCCACCGACCGAAAGCATTTTTTCCGACTGCACCATCATCTCTTCCAGCGACAGGCGCTGGGTGATGTCGTCGATACGGATCACCACGCCACGCCCGGCGCCGCCCATCAATGGGTAGAAGGTCAGGGCGTAGTGCTTGGGTTCGTCGTCCTTGAACCAGGTCACCCGCTCGATTTTCGCCACGGTGTGTTCTTCCACAGTCTGCTTGAGTTGTGGCAGAAATGGCTTGAGTGGCTCGAACGCGAGGAAGATCGGCTGGTTCAGCGCTTCGTCCAGGCGTGTACCGGAAAGCGCACTGGCCTCCTGGTTCCACTGGGTGACATAAAGCTGTTCGTCGAGGGCGATCAGTGCCGAGGGCATCGAGTCGATGATGCTGTTGAGGTAGTTCTGGAAGCCGGTGAGCTTCTTCTCGATCTTGCTTCGCACCTGGACTTCCAGTTCCAGTTTGCGGTTGGTGTGACGGGTTTCCTCGGCAAGCCCCTGCGCCTGATCGTAGGCGGCTTGCGAGTCATCGCGTGCACGCTTGAGCTGTTGCTCACGGGCTTCGATGCGCGACAGCATGGTGTTGAACGCTTCCGCGAGGCTGCCGATTTCGTCGTGGTTGCCCCGTGAGGCGCGCAGGGCATAGTTTTCCTCGCGGGTCACCTGGCGCGACAACTCTTCAAGTTGATGAATCGGATGGGTGATCAGGCGTTTGATCTGCCGGGCAATCACCAGCCACAGCAGCACACTGAAGATCAGGATGCCGAGGCTCGCAGTCAACGTGCCAGTGTAGAACGCCATCGGCAGCTCGCTGCTCGCGACCAGTAGCAAATGGCCCGGTGCGGTACCGGGGCGGGGCAGGGTGATCAACTGGTTACTGCGAAACTCGGTGAGTTGCCAGGCTTCGATGTGCCGGTAACGTTCCGGCAAGTTGAGTTTGTCGCCGCGTTGCATCTGCGCGAGCCGTTCGCCTTTGCCGTCATACAGCGCGGCGGCGCGCAGCGGAGAATAGCTGTCGAGTTCCTTGAGCAGGCGCTCGGCGCTTTGCGGCGATTCCAGGGCTTGTGACACCAGGCTGGGGTTGGAAATCAGCCGGCCGATGGTCTGCAGTGCCTGCGGCGCCATGCTTTCCTGGGAGATGTAGTAGGCGGCACTGATGAACGTCAGGTTGGCAACCAGCAGGACAGTGGTCAACAGCACCAGCAGGGCGGCCAGCAGTTTCTGGCCGACCGGCAGGTTTTCAAGGCGCTGGCGCAATGGCATCAGAGTAATCGCAGCAAAGGAACAAGCAGTCAGCGTAGCGGGTGCTCAGTCGCTGGGCAATCCAAGGCTGCGCAGATGAGCGACCAGGCGCACTTGCAACTGATTGAGATGGGGCAAGTGCAGTTGATGGCGCGTGGCAACTTTGCAGGCGTGGCCCAATAGATAACTGATTTCGGTACGGCGTCGGCTGGCCACGTCCTGATACATCGAAGAGTAATTGGCCGCGGTGGCCAGGATCACCCGCTCGACTTCCTGTTGCAGGTTGTCTGCCGCTGCCGGTTGGCCGCAGCGCTGCAGTAACTCGGTCAGTTCCGCGCACAGGATAGCGACTTCACAGTGATGCGCCTGCAATCCACCGTTACGGCAGTCATGCAGCACGGTCAGCGGGTTGATCGCACAGTTGAGCGCCAGCTTGCGCCACAGCCGGGTGAGGATATCGGTGCTCCACTCATGAGGGATTTTCGCCGCGTCCAGATCATCCAGCCAGATCGGCGCCACTGCATGCGCGACGTCGCCGAGCCAGGTGTAGCCGTGACCGGCAAACACCACCCGCCAGTCGCCGTCGCGAAAGGCGCCTTCGGTGCTCGAGGCGCTGATGCAGCGTGCCTGCGGGACGCGGTTGGCGACGGCGTCCTGACTGCCGAGGCCGTTTTGCAGCAAGATCAGTTCAGCGTCGGCTGTCAGGCGTGAAGCGAGGCCGGCGACGGCGTTTTCGGCGTCGTATGCCTTGCACGCCACGAGCAGGCGGCGGATCGGCTCTGGGTCGTCGGTCGTTTGCGCGGGGACGGCATAGGTGTTGGCTTCGCCGTGTTCGACCAGCGTCAGGCCGCCGGCTGCGTTATAGCTGCGCAAACGCTCGGCATCACGCACGATCAGCCGCACCGCCAGCCCCGCCCGGGCCAGGCGGGTGGCCCATAGCGTGCCGAGGCTGCCGGCGCCGAGAACGTGCCAGGGGGTGGACATCAGTTTTTCACTCGGTAAGGTACTGGCATGCAAGGCTCGCCGTATCGGTGGGAAAAGACCCGTTATAATGAGCCCGATTTTAACCGCAAGCCAAGCGCGCTCCATCCTCATCGGGCGCGCCTTTTTATTGGAGAGATTACATGCCGTCGTTCGACGTGGTATCCGAACTGGACAAACACGAGCTGACCAACGCGGTCGAGAACGCCGTGAAGGAACTCGATCGTCGTTATGACCTGAAAGGCAAAGGCAGCTTCGAGTTCAAGGAAAAGGACCTGACCGTCAACCTGACCGCTGAAGCCGGGTTCCAGCTGGAAGCGATGATCGAGATCCTGAAGCTGGCCCTGACCAAGCGCAAGATTGATGTGCAGTGCCTGGAAGTCAAAGACGCTTACGCCTCGGGCAAGCTGATGAAGCAGGACGCCATCCTCAAGGAAGGCATCGACAAGGAGCTGGCGAAGAAGATCGTCGCGCACATCAAGGACGCCAAGCTCAAGGTTCAGGCCGCCATCCAGGGCGAGCAGGTGCGTGTTACCGGCAAGAAGCGCGACGACCTGCAGGAAGCCATCGCGGCCCTGCGTGCCAAGGAATTCGGCATGCCACTGCAATTCAACAATTTCCGCGACTAAGCTTTCCGGTCGGGGAACCTCTCGGCGTTTTCAACGTCCGAGGGCCCAGCAGCGGCAGAAACGATTGAGCCCCAACAGGTTCAGTCTTTCTGCCGTTGATTTTTTACAGGCCGGGTAGCCGGAAATCAGGAGATAGAAGATGGATTTGAATGCTGAGGTAGACAACCTGGTCAAGGCATCCCAGGCGTGGATTCCGATGATCATGGAATACGGCAGCCGCGTGCTGCTGGCCGTGATTACCCTGGCCATCGGCTGGTGGTTGATCAACAAGGTCACGCAAAAGCTCGGCGGTCTGCTGGCCCTGCGCAATGCTGACCTGGCGCTGCAAGGCTTCATCAGCAGCCTGGCGAACATCATTCTCAAGGTGTTGCTGATCGTCAGCGTGGCCTCGATGATCGGTGTTGAAACCACCTCGTTCGTTGCCGCGATTGGTGCGGCGGGCCTGGCCATCGGTCTGGCATTGCAAGGCAGCCTGGCGAACTTCGCCGGCGGCGTGCTGATTCTGCTGTTCCGCCCGTTCCGCATCGGTGACTGGATCGAAGCGCAGGGCGTGTCGGGTACGGTCGACAGCATCCAGATTTTCCACACCGTGCTGCGTACCGGCGACAACAAGACCATCATCGTGCCGAATGGCAACCTGTCGAACGGCATCATCACCAACACCAATCGTCAGCCAACCCGCAAAGTGGTGTTCGATGTGGGTGTCGATTACGAAGCCGATCTGCAAAAGGCCCGTCAGGTGCTGCTGGATCTGGCCAAAGATGAGCGTGTGCTGCAGGATCCTGCGCCGCAAGCCGTGATTTCGACACTGGGTGACAGTTCGATCACTGTTTCCCTGCGTGTGTGGGTTAAAACCGCAGACTACTGGGATGTGCTGTTCATGTTTAACGAACAGTCGCGTGATCGTTTAAAGACTGCCGGCATTGATATTCCTTTTCCGCAACGCGTGATCCGTGTGGTGCAGGAATCGGCAACACAATGATAGGTTGCTAATTAATTGCCTGACTTGTCGGTCAGGCAACTATGACAAGTGACAGGCAATAAAAAAGGCCCATCGCAAGATGGGCCTTTTCTTATGCTTCCAAACTAACCACTGACAATTACAGGATGTTCAGTGGGTATTCGGTGATCAGACGGAACTCTTTGACATCGCCTTCGCCTTGGTCAGCGTTGGCAGTGTGCCAGGCTTGACGAATGCGGAAGGACAGGTCTTTGGCCGGGCCAGACTGAACAACGTATTTGGCTTCAAAGTTGGTTTCGTGGTGTTTGCCGTCTTCACCGTACAGACCAGCGTAAGCGCTGCCCGCTGGAGTGCTGGTACCGTCGATGTCCCAACCTTTAACGTAGCGAACCATGAAGCTCAGGCCTGGAACGCCATACTCGGCCATTTTCAGGTCATAACGAGCTTGAACGGATTTCTCGCCAGGACCGTTGAAGTCAGAGTACTGGATGGAGTTGGCGAGGAAGATCGAGTCGCCACCACGGTTGTTCTTGCCGACGCCGATGTAGTCGAAAGGCGTGTCACCGTTAACCTTCTGGAAGCCCAGGGTGAAGGTGTGCGCTTTCAGGAACGACAGCGCGGTTGCCAGGGAGAAGGTCGTGTTGCTGATGTCACCTGCTTCCTTGTTACCGGTGTCGGTGGTGCGATAGATGTTGAAGTCAGTGTTAAGCGAAGTGTCGCCACCGAACGGGGTGGTCAGGTTCACGTTCGCGTAGTACTGGTTCCAGATATCTTCCAGCTTGGCACCGTAGAGCGAAGCGCTCAGGTTTTCGGTGATGCCGTACTTGCCGCCGAAGTAGTCGATCGTGTTGGCTTCCACGCCCGCGTAGTTGGCGTACAGGCCGCCATCGCGTGCGTTTTTGTCCTGGCTGGAGCCGGAGTAGAAGTGACCGGCTTCGAGGTCAAGGTCTTTCACTTCGCTGCTCTGCAACTGGAAGCCAGTGGCCGTTTGCGGCAGGATGCGGGAACCGCCGACAGCGAACACTGGGGAAGTGCTTGGCTGCATGTCGCCGAATTTCAGTTCGGTTTTGGAAACACGGAACTTGATCGACGCGCCGGCTTTGCCCTGGCTGTCGTTGACGTCGCGAGCACCGTTGTTCGGGTTGACAGTGTCGCTACGGCTCATGTTACCCGAACCGGAAGTACCGTCACCGCCATCCAGTTTCAACGCCAGATAGCCGTAAGCATCGATACCTACACCAACAGTGCCTTGGGTGTAACCGGAGGTGAAGTTACCGAGGAAACCCTGAGTCCAGTCCTTCTGGTCGCGGCCACCGTTCTTGTTGTCGCGGTTGAAGTAGTAGTTCTTCAACGTCTCGGTAAGTGCAGCGCCCTCAACAAAGCCTTTGGCTTCTGCCTGGTCACTTACAAACGGGGCGGCCGTAGCCACTTGAGTACTGGCTGCTGCTGCAACTGCCAGTGCGATCATGCTCCACTTCATCACGCGCATCGTGATTTGCTCCTTTGGTTTTAGAAGAGTACTGCCGTCCCACCTGTTTTATTATCTGGGCGGCTCTTTCTTTTTGTGTCGGCGCAAACTTATATCACGCCGACAATGTTGGCGATACTTGCTGATCCAACCTTTCAGCATCTTTACGACGTTGTCGCAGATGGCGTGGTGGATGTCGCAAATTCACAGTACCGACGCAGCCGGACTGACAACTTTCTCGCTGTTTTTTTTGCCTTCAGCATCGGTAAAAAAGAGTCCCTGGCAAAACACTTGAATCTCCATCGGGCAACCCTGCCACTGTTCTTATGGGGCTTAAGGCATCCACTTCCAGTGGTGCGCTTATAGTCCATATGGGTATGAATGCAACAAGCGTGCACAAACCGCAATTTTGCTGCGGTTATTTTTTTGAACGCCCGCCTGAACATGTGAAAACCTTGTGAAAGCTGGGCTTCAAGCCCGACTTTTTCAGTGCTTGACGCCTTTACTTCTATGGTGTTGCCGCACCGTAAAGTGCGCGTGACAACCAAAAACGTTACCGGTTCACCCCGCCAGTGAGTATTTGGCGGATACCCGACGCACTCAGCGTAGACGCACTGTGCGGTTTTGGTGCAAAAAATTTTACAGCTGTTCCGGATTCATACAGTTGAGAACGGGCTGGAGGCTGAGCGCATCAGGGTTTTTCAGTCATTTCCTTGCTTCTGAAACCGATATGGGTGCTGTACTGGTGCGCGGTCTCGATAAATGTTCCATGCCGGGGCGGGCGCAGCGCTCGCGATCACAGCCTTCGTGAAGGTCGGCGCATTCGCAGGTATGCTGCCGTCCTGTCGCTTGGTGCGTCTTTCGCGAGAAGGGCCGCTAAGCTGAATAATGTCGATCAGCTGGGAGTGCGCGCAGTGTTTGCTTTAGATTCACGACTTCAACAGGACACGCTGGTCATCGGTGACTTTCCGCTGTGCCGGCTGCTGCTGTCCAATGACGCCAACTACCCGTGGTTCATCCTGGTGCCTCGTCGCGACGATATCAGCGAGTTGTTTCAGTTGGATGTCGCCGACCAGCAGCAGCTGTGGCAGGAAACCACCACGCTGGCCGAGTTGCTCAAGGATTCGTTCGACGCCGACAAGCTGAACGTGGCGACCCTGGGGAACGTCGTCAGTCAGTTGCACATGCATGTGATTGTGCGTAAGCGCGACGACGCCGCATGGCCGGCGCCGGTCTGGGGCAAGCACCCGGCCAGACCTTACAGCGCCGGGCAGGTGGCCGCTATTCGCGAGCGCCTGCGCCTGGTGCTGACCGAAGATTTCACGTTTCTGGAGGGCTGAATCATGAGCCTGGAACAACGCGTTACCGATCTGGAAAGCCGTCTGGCCTTTCAGGATGACACCATTCAGGCGTTGAACGACGTCCTGGTGGCGCAGCAGCGGGTAGTCGAGCGGCTGCAATTGCAGATGGCCGCATTGCTCAAGCGTCAGGAGGAGATGGTCGGGCAGTTCGAATCGTTCGAGGAAGAGGCGCCGCCGCCACACTATTGAGCCGGGAGCTTTTCTCCAGGCATAAAAAAACCGCGCACAGCCCAGGCTGTTCGCGGTTTTTTTTACTTTGGATCAGCGACGCGGCAGAGCGGCGATCACGTCTTCGGCTTGCAGACCCTTGTCCCGGTTCATCACCGAGAACTCCACGCGCTGGCCTTCGACCAGAACGCGGTGGCCTTCGCCACGGATGGCGCGAAAGTGCACGAAAATATCATCGCCGGAATCCCGGGAGATAAAGCCGAAGCCTTTGGAAGTGTTGAACCACTTGACGGTGCCGGTATCGCGGTTGCTCATGTCGTAGCTGGTTGGCGCGGCGGCAGGTGAAGACTTATAGAAGCTGACGGCCAGGTGCAGGATCACGGCCACCAGGGCAATCGCCAGGCTGAACAGCACGGCTGGCTGGCCGGCGATGACAGGCATCGGCGCGATCAGGGTCAGCGTTTGCAGGACGACGGTCAGGATCAGAAGCGCGCTGACCAGGTTTTGCAGATGCTGACGCGGGCCCTTGTTCCAGTACGGGATCACTGGGGCGAGAAGCAGGTTCAGCAGGCCGAAAAAGGCCAGGTAAAGTGCATCGGGTTGTTGCAGGTAGGGAACAGCTTCGGATTTCAAGCTAGGGATGAACGACAGCAGCAATGCCGCTGCGCCCATTAGCAGGTGGACGATTTTCAACATTTTGATTGGCTCACGTTTTATGACGGCTCACAAGGAAGAGCTGAAGGCGCACGGTTCGCTTCGAACAAAATAAAGAGGCGGTAGGCACGTACACGGCATCAGCCTATGCGCCACGCCCCGAAAAATGGGGCGTGGCGACACACTGCCTATTTAACAGCAAAGCCTGCGGCTACTCAAATCAGCCCGGCCGACGGCATGGCGACGGTCGATTTGTCGCAGGCTGTGCACCCGATCAGGGCTGCGGGCTGTCAATAGCCTTGCTAGAGTGGGTCTGCACCTGTTGGATGAATTCAATCGCCGTTAGGGGGTAAACATGGCAATCGATATCGGTATCAGTGAAGAGGATCGCAAGTCCATCGTTGAGGGGCTGTCGCGTCTGCTGTCGGACACCTACGTGCTGTATCTGAAAACCCATAACTTCCACTGGAACGTGACCGGTCCCATGTTCCGTACGCTGCATTTGATGTTCGAAGAGCAATACAACGAACTGGCGCTGGCCGTGGACTTGATCGCCGAGCGTATCCGGGCCCTGGGGTTCCCGGCGCCGGGCGCCTATGCCACTTACGCACGTCTTTCTTCTATCAAGGAGGAGGAGGGTGTCCCGAGCGCGGAGGCCATGATCAAACAACTGGTCGAGGGGCAGGAAGCCGTGACCCGCACCGCGCGCGGCATTTTCCCGCTGCTGGACAAGGTCAGCGACGAGCCGACGGCCGACTTGTTGACCCAGCGCATGCAAGTGCATGAGAAAACTGCATGGATGTTGCGCGCCTTGCTCGAGGCCTGACCGACGGCGCGCGCGGGCAGGCCTGAGGGTTGCTCGCGCGCTGTCCGCAATCTTACTGCTGTCGTTGGCTTATCCTACGTTGATGGTCAATAAGTCATCTGGATATAACTTTGCGTCTGCGCTTTTATGAAGGCCACAGGGAGTGACTTTCACAACAGGCAGAGATGACAAAGGAGTGTCACCGATATGGTAGATGGAGACAGGCGAGGCGACAGCCATACTGGCGTGCCTCATGCGTTGAGAGTCGATTCGTTCGTCAATGAATTCGACATGTCATTGATCCGGCCGTTATCCCGGTCCGTTCGTTTGAATGGTTATGCGACCTGCCTGAGACTGGAGCAGGTCTACTGGAACATCCTCGGCCAGATGGCCGCCGACAATCGTTGTTCGGTCAGTTCACTGTTGTCCCGCGTCGATCGCGAAGTGCAATTGCGTCACGGGGGGGTGAAAAACTTCAGTGCACTGGTTCGGGTCGTGTGCGTGATGAACGGCGCCAAGGAGAAGGCGCCCGCCATTGCGCTTTGAAAACGGCGGTCGTCAGTAAGGTCGCGGCCTGTGCAGTCTTACGGCTGCACAGGCCGCATTTAATGGATATAATCCCGCTCTTTCGCCGCAAAGCCCTGCGCGCGGTGGCAATCTGATCGCCGAGACACCCCCATGCCGATGTACGATTACCAATGTGCTTCCTGTGGTCATCAGTTGGAAGCCATTCAAAAGATCAGCGAGGCACCGCTGGTCGACTGCCCTGCCTGCCAGGCGCCAGAGCTCCGGAAACAGCTGTCCATGCCAGGCTTTCGCCTCAGCGGCAGCGGTTGGTACGAAACCGATTTCAAGACCGGCGCCAAGAAGAATCTGGCCGGTGGCGACAAATCTGACTAGGGTTCAGGCCCAGGTCGAACGACACGCGTGAGTTTCTACATGTCGCACAATGCTTGAGTGCGGCGGGATCTCCACCGAATTTCGAATTACGAGAAGCGAACCACTACCATGATGCGCAGCCACTATTGCGGCCAACTGAATGAAAGCCTGGAAGGCCAGGAAATTACCCTTTGCGGATGGGTTCACCGTCGCCGCGACCACGGCGGGGTGATTTTCCTCGATATCCGTGACCGTGATGGTCTGGCTCAGGTGGTGTTTGACCCGGATCGCGCCGAGAGCTTCGCCGCCGCTGACCGTGTGCGCAGCGAGTACGTGGTGAAGATCACCGGTAAAGTGCGTCTGCGTCCGGCCGGCGCGACCAACGCCAACATGGCGTCGGGCATGATCGAAGTGCTGGGCTACGAGCTGGAAGTGCTGAACGAGTCGGAAACCCCGCCGTTCCCGCTCAACGAATACTCCGACGTCGGCGAAGAAACCCGCCTGCGCTATCGCTTCCTCGACCTGCGTCGTCCGGAAATGGCCGAGAAGCTGCGTCTGCGTTCGCGCATGACCACCAGCATTCGTCGCTACCTCGACGAGAACGGCTTCCTTGACGTGGAAACGCCGATCCTGACTCGCGCAACGCCAGAAGGCGCCCGTGACTATCTGGTGCCAAGCCGTACTCACGCCGGTTCGTTCTTCGCCCTGCCGCAATCGCCGCAGCTGTTCAAGCAACTGCTGATGGTCGCCGGCTTCGACCGTTACTACCAGATCGCCAAGTGCTTCCGCGACGAAGACCTGCGTGCCGACCGTCAGCCTGAGTTCACTCAGATCGACATCGAGACCAGCTTCCTCGACGAAAAAGACATCATGGGCCTGACCGAAGGCATGATCCGCAACCTGTTCAAGGAAGTGCTGGATCTGGAATTCGGCGAATTCCCGCACATGACCTTCGAAGAAGCCATGCGTCGTTACGGCTCCGACAAGCCGGACCTGCGTAACCCGCTGGAACTGGTCGATGTTGCCGATCAACTCAAAGAAGTTGAATTCAAGGTCTTCAGCGGCCCGGCCAACGATCCGAAATGCCGTATCGCCGCACTGCGCGTTCCAGGCGGCGCGAGCATGCCGCGCAAGCAGATCGACGACTACACCAAGTTCGTCGGCATCTACGGTGCCAAGGGCCTGGCGTACATCAAGGTCAACGAGCGTGCTGCCGGTGTTGAAGGCCTGCAGTCGCCGATCGTGAAGAACATCCCTGAAGACAAGCTGAACGTGATCCTCGATCGCGTCGGTGCTGTCGATGGCGACATCGTGTTCTTCGGCGCCGACAAGGCCAAGATCGTCAGCGAAGCCCTGGGCGCGCTGCGGATCAAGCTCGGTCACGATCTGGACCTGCTGACCTGCAAGTGGGCACCGATGTGGGTCGTTGACTTCCCGATGTTCGAAGAAAACGACGACGGCAGCTTCTCGGCCCTGCACCACCCGTTCACTGCGCCGAAGTGCTCTCCTGAAGAACTGGAAGCCAATCCGGCCGGCGCACTGTCCCGTGCGTACGACATGGTTTTGAACGGCACTGAACTGGGTGGCGGTTCGATCCGTATCCACCGCAAGGAAATGCAGCAAGCGGTGTTCCGCCTGCTGGGTATCAATGAAGCAGAACAGGAAGAGAAATTCGGCTTCCTGCTCGACGCGCTGAAGTACGGTGCACCGCCGCACGGTGGTCTGGCCTTCGGTCTGGATCGTCTGGTGATGCTGATGACCGGCGCCCAGTCGATCCGTGAAGTGATCGCCTTCCCGAAAACCCAGAGCGCTGCGGACGTCATGACGCAAGCACCGGGTGTGGTGGATGCCAAGGCGCTGCGCGAACTGCACATCCGTTTGCGCGAAACGCCAAAGGCTGAGTAAGACGGGCCTGAAGGCGCATCTTCGGATGCGCCTTTTTTCTTTCCAGAGAGAGCAGGTCGAGATTTTTTTGTTTGCCGGCCAGCGCAGTTTCGCGCGGCGGGCAACGTTTCAAAGAGAATTCGGAGCGAGTTATGGCAGGTCATTCCAAGTGGGCGAACATCAAGCACCGCAAAGAACGTCAGGATGCCAAGAGAGGCAAGATTTTCACCAAGTGGATCCGTGAACTGACCGTTGCCGCCCGTCAGGGCGGCGGCGATCCGGGTTCCAACCCGCGTCTGCGTCTGGCCCTGGACAAGGCGCTGGGTGCAAACATGAGCCGCGACATCATCGACCGCGCCGTGGCCCGTGGCGCCGGTGCGACCGAAGCGGACAACGTCGAGGAACTGACCTACGAAGGTTACGGCCCGGGCGGTGTGGCGGTGATGGTCGAGTGCATGACCGACAACCGCAACCGTACTGCCGCCGCCGTACGCCATGCGTTCAGCAAATGCGGGGGCAACCTTGGCACCGACGGTTCGGTGGCCTACCTGTTCGAACGCAAGGGCCAGATCAGCTTCGCGCCGGGCGTTGACGAGGATGCCTTGACCGAAGCGGCGCTGGAAGCCGATGCCGACGACGTGGTGACCCACGACGACGGTTCGATCGACGTGTTCACCTCGTTCACCAGCTTCTACGCCGTGCGCAACGCGCTGGAAGCGGCCGGGTTCAAGGGTGATGACGCGGAAATCGTGATGCAGCCGACCACCAGTGCCGAGCTGGATCTGGAAGGCGCGGAGAAGGTGCTCAAGATGATCGACATGCTTGAGGACCTCGATGACGTGCAGAACGTCTATTCCAATGCGGACATTCCGGAAGACGTGGCCGCTCAGCTCGGTTAAGAGCGACTAGGCTTGAATGTGGGAGCTGGCTTGCCAGCGATGGCGTCGACCCATCAGGTAATGATGGCGCTTGACACTCCGTCATCGCTGGCAAGCCAGCTCCCACATTTGTTTTTGTGTTATTTCGAACCAGCAGGCCTATGACTTTAATTCTTGGTATCGACCCCGGCTCGCGCATCACCGGTTACGGGATTGTTCGCGATACCGGGCGCGGTGGCTGTATCTACGTGGCCTCGGGCTGTATCCGCACCGGCGCCGGCGAACTGCATGAGCGTCTGCAGATCGTCTATCGCGGCGTGCGTGAAATCATTCAGACCTACGGTCCGGTGACCATGGGCATCGAAAAAGTGTTCATGGCAAAAAATGCCGATTCAGCGCTGAAGCTGGGACAGGCCCGCGGGGCTGCTATTGTGGCGGGCGCTGAAGAGTGCCTGGAGATTGCCGAGTACACTGCAACACAGGTCAAGCAAGCCGTGGTCGGCACGGGGGCGGCTAATAAAGAACAAGTGCAGATGATGGTCATGCACATGCTGAAACTGACCAGCAAACCGCAGATCGATGCCTCGGATGCCCTGGCGATCGCCATTTGTCACGCGCACACCCGCTCCAGTCTGTTGCCTCACGGTCTGGGCGCCGCACGCAGTCGTGGCGGGCGCTTGCGTCTCTGATAGCATCAGCATCAATTTTTCCGGAATGCGGATGGCGCCCCTGGGTTGTCGGCGCGCAACCCGCATTCCAACAGTCGCCAGCCCCCGGCTGGCCAGTGCTCAAGGATCTGAAACGTGATTGGACGCTTGCGCGGTACTCTGGCTGAGAAGCAGCCGCCGCACCTGATTCTGGATGTAAATGGCCTTGGGTATGAGCTGGAAGTGCCCATGACCACCCTTTATCGCCTGCCGTCGGTCGGTGAACCACTGACCCTGCATACCCATTTGGTCGTACGCGAAGACGCGCAGTTACTCTATGGTTTTGCCGGCAAGCGTGAGCGAGACTTTTTTCGCGAGTTGATCCGTCTCAATGGTGTCGGGCCGAAGCTGGCGCTGGCACTGATGTCGAGCCTGGAAGTCGATGAGCTGATTCGCTGTGTGCAGTCGCAAGACACCTCGGCGTTGACCAAGGTGCCGGGGGTTGGCAAGAAGACTGCCGAACGTTTGCTGGTCGAACTGAAGGATCGCTTCAAGGCCTGGGAAACCTCGCCGGCGATGTTTGCTCTGGTGCCGAACCAGCCTGACGGCCCGGCGCCGGTCAATACCGCCGAAAACGACGCGGTCAGCGCGCTGATTTCCCTGGGTTACAAGCCGCAGGAAGCGAGCAAGGCGATTTCCGCGATCAAGGACAAGAATTTGAGCAGTGAAGACATGATCCGCCGCGCCCTGAAGGGAATGATTTAAGTGATTGAAGCTGATCGTCTGATCGCCGCCGCGCACAGTCCGCGCGAGCGCGAAGAAGTCCAGGACCGGGCCATCCGCCCGGTCAGTCTGGCCGACTATATAGGCCAGCCGACGGTACGCGAGCAGATGGAGCTGTTCATTCAGGCTGCCCGTGGCCGAAACGAATCCCTCGACCATACGTTGATTTTCGGCCCGCCGGGGCTGGGCAAGACCACGCTGGCCAACATCATCGCCCAGGAAATGGGCGTGTCGATCAAAAGCACGTCGGGCCCGGTGCTCGAGCGTCCCGGCGATCTCGCCGCGCTGCTGACCAACCTTGAACCGCACGACGTGTTGTTCATCGACGAAATCCATCGCCTGTCGCCGATCGTTGAAGAGGTGCTGTACCCGGCGATGGAAGACTTCCAGCTCGACATCATGATCGGTGAAGGACCGGCGGCGCGTTCGATCAAACTCGATTTGCCACCGTTTACGCTGGTGGGTGCAACCACCCGGGCCGGCATGCTGACCAATCCGTTGCGTGACCGTTTCGGTATCGTCCAGCGTCTTGAGTTCTACAGCACCGCTGACCTGTCGACCATTGTCAGTCGCTCGGCGAACATTCTCGGCTTGCCGCTCGATCCGGACGGCGCCTTTGAAGTGGCACGCCGGGCTCGCGGGACGCCGCGAATCGCCAACCGGCTGTTGCGCCGGGTGCGCGATTTCGCCGAAGTGCGGGCCAAGGGGCATATCACCAAAGCAGTGGCGGACCTGGCGTTGAACCTGCTGGATGTCGACGAACATGGTTTCGATCATCAGGACCGGCGTCTGTTGCTGACCATGATCGAGAAGTTCGATGGCGGTCCGGTGGGGGTCGACAGCCTCGCCGCTGCCATCAGCGAAGAACGCCACACCATCGAAGATGTGCTGGAGCCGTATCTGATTCAGCAGGGCTACATCATGCGCACGCCGCGGGGCCGAGTGGTGACGCGACATGCCTATCTGCACTTCGGTTTAAACATTCCGTCACGAATGGGCGAAATGCCCGTGGCAGACGAGTTTCTCGATGCCGTCGACGACTGATACACATTTTTTGGCGATTTATTCAGGGTTTGTACTGTCAGAGGACGGTACTTTTGCGGTAAAGCCGCGAATCAATGAAAAACAGTTGTCTGGCCGGATTGGCAACCTGAGGAGTAAGCACTAGAGTATGCGCGCGCAAAACGGGCTTGAGCCGTTCGCACATCGTTGTCGCGTTTATTACGAGGACACCGATGCGGGCGGCATCGTGTATTACGTTAATTACCTCAAGTTTATGGAACGGGCTCGAACCGAGCGGCTCCGCGAGCTGGGCTTTGCCCAATCGCAGCTGGCAGGGGAGGACCTGTTGTTCGTCGTGCATTCCAGCGAAGCGCGTTACCACGCGCCGGCGCGACTGGACGATGAACTGCTGGTAAGCGCTGATGTAATCGAATTGAACCGTGCCAGCCTGCGCTTCAAACAGCAGGTCAGGCGGGCAACGGATAATGTGCTGCTCTGTGAAGGGCAGTTTTTGGTGGCCTGTGTGCGCACTAACAGTTTGAAACCCCGGGCCCTTCCCGATGACCTGCGTGCGGCCTTCGCCGACGCGGTCGGTCCGGGTACACACTCTAAGCAGGAGATAAAGCGTGGAAGCTAACGTCGTCGACCATTCCTCCATGTGGAGCCTGGTCAGCAATGCCAGCATCGTGGTGCAGTTGGTAATGTTGACTCTGGTGGCCGCATCGGTGACCTCATGGATCATGATCTTTCAGCGCAGCAACCTGCTGCGTGCCGGTCGACGCGCCCTGGAGAGCTTCGAGGAGCGCTTCTGGTCGGGCATCGATCTGTCCAAGCTGTACCGCCAGGCGGGCAGCAACCCGGACCCGGATTCGGGTGTGGAGCAGATCTTCCGTGCCGGTTTCAAGGAATTCTCCCGTCTGCGTCAGCAGCCTGGCGTCGATCCTGAAGCGGTGATGGAAGGCGTGGCCCGAGCCATGCGCGTCGCCATCTCTCGCGAAGAAGAGAAACTGGAACAGAGCCTGCCGTTCCTCGCCACTGTCGGCTCGGTCAGCCCGTACATCGGTCTGTTCGGTACTGTATGGGGCATCATGAACTCCTTCCGCGGTCTGGCCAGCGCCCAGCAAGCGACCCTGGCCACCGTGGCTCCGGGTATCGCCGAAGCCCTGATCGCCACGGCGATCGGTCTGTTTGCCGCGATCCCGGCCGTTATCGCTTACAACCGTTTCTCTGCCCGCAGCGAAACCTTGCTGAGCCGCTACTACACCTTCGCCGATGAATTCCAGGCGATCCTGCACCGCAAAGTGCACACCAGCGAAGAATAAGCAGGTATTTCCCGATGGCTTTAATCGCTCGAGCCCGAAACAAGCGCAAGCCGGTCGCCGAGATGAACGTAGTGCCCTACATCGACGTGATGCTGGTACTGCTGGTCATCTTCATGGTGACCGCGCCGATGCTCAATCAGGGCGTGAAAGTGGATCTGCCCAAGGTTTCCAGCGAAGCCTTGCCGCAGGACAACAACACTCAGGTGCTGACGATTTCGATCAAGGCTGACAAGACCTATTACTGGAACCTTGGCAGCGAAGTCGATACCGAGAAGCAGCAGGACAGGGCCATGACCCTGCCGCAGATGACCGACGCGGTGACCAAGATCATTCGTGCCGGCACCGAAGGCGGCAAGCGTACCCAGGTCTTTATCCGCGGCGACAAATCCGTCGATTACGGCGCCGTCATGGGCGCCATGGGCGGGTTGCAGAAAGCCGGGGTCGGTAATGTTGGTTTGATTACCGAGGCCCCCTGATGCAGCAACAGCGAGAGCCGTCCGCCTCGGAAAGCTACTTCTGGCCTAGTGTTCTGGCGATTGTCCTGCACGTGCTGGTGTTCGGCATGCTGTTCGTCAGTTTCGCCTTCACACCAGAACTGCCGCCGGCCAAGCCGATTGTCCAGGCGACCCTGTATCAACTGAAATCGAAAAGTCAGGCAACCACCCAGACCAATCAGAAGATTGCGGGTGAGGCGAAGAAATCCGCCGCGCGCCAGACTGAAGTCGAGCAGATGGAGCAGAAAAAGGTCGAGCAGGAAGCGGTGAAGGCTGCGGAACAAAAGAAAGAAGAAGCGGCTCAAAAGGCCGAGGAAGCCAAGAAGGCCGACGAGGCGAAGAAAGCGGACGAAGCGAAGAAGGCTGATGAAGCCAAGAAAGCCGACGACGCGAAGAAAGCCGAGGCCAAGAAGGCAGAAGAGAAACAATTGGCTGATATAGCCAAGAAGAAAGCCGAAGAAGAAGCCAAAAAGGCAGCTGAAGAAGAGGCCAAGAAAGCGGCCGCTGAAGAAGCCAAGAAGAAAATCGTCGAAGACGCGAAGAAGAAAGCCGCCGAAGACGCCAAGAAGAAAGCTGAAGCTGAAGAGGCGAAGAAGAAAGTCGCCGACGAAGCGAAGAAGAAAGCTGCTGCCGATGCTGCGAAGAAGAAATCGCAGGAAGCGGCACGTAAATCCGCCGAAGAGAAAAAGGCTCAGGCCCTGGCTGATTTGCTTTCCGACACGCCGCAGCGTCAGCAGGCCTTGGCCGATGAGCAGGGTGACGAAGTCGCGGGCAGTTTCGATGACTTGATTCGTGCACGGGCAGCAGAAGGTTGGGCTCGTCCTCCTTCGGCACGCAAAGGCATGACGGTCGTGCTGCAGATTGGCATGTTGCCGGACGGTACGGTGACTTCGGTCAGCGTGGCCAAGTCCAGTGGCGACGGTCCGTTCGATGCCTCGGCAGTGGCGGCGGTGAAGAATATTGGACGTTTGACAGAAATGCAGGGAATGAAGGCGAGCGATTTCGCTCCATATCGTTCATTCAAGATGACATTCACACCTGAGGACTTAGCCTTGTGAGAAACCTTCTTCGAGGAATGCTGGTCGTGATCTGCTGCATGGCAGGGATCGCGATGGCTGATGAAAAGAACATTCTGGTCACCAGCGGCAGCGATCGGGCTACTCCGATCGCCGTTGTACCGTTCGGTTTCCAGGGCGGTGCCGTCCTGCCGGATGACATGGCTGAAATCATTGGTAACGATTTGCGCAACTCGGGCTATTACTCGCCGATTCCAAAGCAAAACATGATCAGCCAGCCAAGCCAGCCGAGCGAAATCATCTTCCGTGACTGGAAGGCGGTGGGTGCTCAATACATGATGGTCGGCAGCATCGTTCCAGCGGGCGGTCGCCTGCAGGTGCAATGGGCACTGTTCAACGTGGCCACCGAGCAGAAAGTGGCTGACGGCAGCGTTTCCGGTACCACCGAGCAACTGCGTGACATGGCGCACTACATCTCCGACCAGTCGTTCGAGAAACTCACCGGTATCAAAGGTGCGTTCTCGACCCGTCTGCTGTACGTCACAGCCGAGCGTTTTTCCGAGAAGAACACTCGCTACACCCTGCAGCGTTCGGACTACGACGGTGCCCGCGCGGTGACCCTGCTGCAATCGCGCGAGCCGATCCTGTCGCCGCGTTTCGCGCCGGATGGCAAACGCATTGCCTATGTGTCGTTCGAGCAGAAGCGTCCGCGCATCTTCATGCAGAACATCGACACCGGTCGCCGTGAGCAGATCACCAACTTCGAAGGCCTGAACGGTGCGCCTGCCTGGTCGCCGGATGGCAATCGCCTGGCGTTCGTGCTGTCGAAAGACGGTAACCCGGACATCTACGTGATGAACCTCGGTTCGCGTCAGATCACTCGCGTCACTGCGGGCCCTGGCATCAACACCGAACCGTACTGGGGCAAGGATGGCTCGACCATCTACTTCACCTCGGACCGTGGCGGCAAGCCACAGATCTACAAAACCAGCGCCAGTGGCGGTGGTGCCGAGCGTGTGACCTTCATTGGTAACTACAACGCCAACCCGAAACTTTCGGCTGACGAAAAGACCCTGGTGATGATCCATCGTCAGGACGGTTTCACCAATTTCAAAGTGGCGGCTCAGGATTTGCAGCGCGGAAGTGTAAAAATCCTAACTGATAGCACTCTGGACGAGTCGCCTACTGTTGCGCCCAACGGCACCATGGTAATCTACGCCACCCGCCAGCAGGGCCGGGGAGTCTTGATGCTCGTGTCCATTAATGGACGCGTGAGGCTCCCGCTTCCTACCGCTCAAGGCGAAGTCAGAGAACCGTCCTGGTCCCCTTACCTGAACTGACGCGGCGCTTTACGTTTTACTTAACACACTGGGGTTCATTAGGAGTTTCACGATGGAAATGCTGAAGTTTGGTAAATTTGCTGCGCTGGCTCTGGCCATGGCTGTAGCTGTAGGTTGCTCGTCCAAAGGCGGCGACAACGCCGGTGAAGGCGCTGTTGATCCAAACGCTGGTTACGGCGCAAACACTGGTGCCGTTGACGGTTCCCTGAGCGAAGAAGCTGCTCTGCGCGCAATCACCACCTTCTACTTCGAATACGACAGCTCGGACCTGAAGCCAGAAGCCATGCGCGCTCTGGACGTTCACGCCAAAGACCTGAAAGCAAACGGCGCTCGCGTTGTTCTGGAAGGCAACACCGACGAACGTGGTACTCGTGAGTACAACATGGCACTGGGCGAGCGTCGTGCGAAAGCCGTTCAACGCTACCTGGTACTGCAAGGTGTTTCCCCAGCTCAGCTGGAACTGGTTTCCTACGGCGAAGAGCGTCCAGTTGCTACCGGCAACGACGAGCAGTCCTGGGCTCAAAACCGTCGCGTCGAACTGCGTAAGTAATTCGATATGCGAACGTGCCGTCGTGCTGTAACTGTTCTGGCTCTCAGCCTCGCGCCGCTTGCGGCGTGGGCTGCGGTTCCTGTGGTCGATGACAACTCCGGTTATAACAATAGCGGGAGCAGCTATCCGCCTGCGGGTTACGGTACGAACGGCGCCTATGCCGGGGGAGCGGCTTCGGCCCCTGCCTCGGCACAAGGCATGCTGTTCAACCAACTGCAACAGATGCAGGATCAGATTTCTCGCCAGCAAGGCGTGATCGAAGAACTGCAGAATCAGGTTGCGCGCATGAAGCAAGAATCCCTGGAGCGATACCAGGATCTTGATCGGCGCATAGGATCCGGTGTTGCACCAGCCGCGACTCCTGAGAATTCTTCTGCCGGTGGCGACGCAAGTGCTGCTGCCAGTGCTGCTGCCGGTGCCGGGGCTGCCGCTGCGGCCCAAGCGCCTGCCGCGAGCAGTGAGCCGGGTGATCCGGCCAAGGAAAAGCTGTATTACGATGCCGCTTTCGACTTGATCAAAGCCAAGGATTTCGACAAGGCCAGTCAGGCTTTTGCCGCTTTCCTGCGCAAATACCCGAACAGCCAATACGCGGGCAATGCCCAGTACTGGTTGGGTGAGGTGAACCTGGCGAAGGGTGATCTGCAAGGCGCAGGTCAGGCGTTCGCCAAGGTTTCGCAGTTGTATCCGAAGCACGCCAAAGTGCCGGATTCGCTGTACAAGCTGGCTGACGTAGAGCGCCGCCTCGGTCACACCGACAAGGTCAAGGGCATTCTGCAGCAGGTGGTTTCCCAATATCCGGGTACCTCCGCCGCTCAGTTGGCCCAGCGCGATCTGCAGCGCATGTAATTCAGCTTCACCCGTTTGGAAGAAACCCGCGCTTGTCGCGGGTTTTTTCGTTAGAATTCACGCCCTTTTTCTGAAACACGCTTCTGGTGATCTACGCGATGGCGGGGTTGCCGGAGGTGCCTGACGGAGGCGGACAGCCTGTTTAGCTGTTACGCCCGTGGCGACTATGCAAGACACATTGAGAATCACCGAAGTTTTCTACTCGTTGCAGGGGGAAACGCGGACTGCCGGGCTGCCCACGGTTTTTGTGCGCCTGACCGGTTGCCCATTGCGTTGCCAATACTGCGACAGCGCCTATGCGTTCAGCGGCGGTACGATCCGCACTCTCGACGACATCCTCGAGCAAGTGGCTGGCTATCGTCCGCGCTATGTCTGTGTCACCGGCGGCGAGCCGCTGGCGCAGCCGAACGCTATCCCTTTACTCAAGCGTTTGTGTGATGCCGGTTACGAAGTGTCACTGGAAACCAGTGGTGCGCTCGACATCTCGGCAGTCGATTCGCGCGTCAGTCGTGTTGTCGACTTGAAGACGCCGGACTCGAAAGAGGCCCATCGCAACCGTTACGAGAACATCGAGCTGCTGACCGCCAACGATCAGGTGAAGTTTGTCATCTGCTCGCGGGAAGACTATGACTGGGCGGTGTCCAAGCTGATTCAGTACGGTCTCGAGCGACGTGCAGGCGAAGTGCTGTTTTCCCCAAGTCACCATGACCTGAACGCTCGAGATCTGGCGGACTGGGTGGTGGCGGATAACCTGCCGGTGCGCCTGCAACTGCAGCTGCATAAATATCTTTGGAATGATGAGCCGGGGCGCTGAGATGACTGAACCACTGAACACTGGCGAAAAGCGTGCAGTCATTCTGCTGTCCGGTGGCCTGGACTCGGCCACGGTCGTGGCGATGGCCCGGGCTGAAGGCTATGCCTGCTACACCATGAGTTTCGATTACGGACAGCGTTCGCATGCAGAGTTGTATGCCGCCGCGCGCGTTGCTCGCGACCTCGGTGTGGTCGAGCACAAAGTGATCGGCCTGAACCTGAACGGCATGGGCGGCTCGGCGCTCACCGATACCAGCATTGATATCCCTGAAGCGCTGGGCGAGGGCATTCCGGTGACGTACGTGCCGGCGCGCAACACCGTGTTCCTGTCGCTGGCCTTGGGCTGGGCTGAAGTGCTCGGCGCCCGTGACATCTTTATCGGGGTCAATGCCGTGGATTATTCCGGTTACCCGGATTGCCGTCCTGAGTTCATTGAGTCGTTCGAGCGCATGGCCAATCTGGCGACCAAGGCGGGCGTGGAGGGCAATGGCTTCCGTATTCAGGCGCCGCTGCAGAACCTGAGCAAGGCGCAGATCGTCCAGGCAGGTGTGAAGCTGGGTGTCGATTACAGCCTGACCGTTTCCTGCTATCAGGCCGATGATGATGGCCGTGCCTGCGGCAAATGCGACAGCTGCCGCCTGCGTGCGGAAGGCTTCGCGGCAGCCGGTGTAAGCGATCCAACACCTTATTTTTGATTTTTTTCAAAAAGGTGTTGAATAGTCCTTAAAAATCAGTATTATACGCGCCACCACACAGCGGGTCGTTAGCTCAGTTGGTAGAGCAGTTGGCTTTTAACCAATTGGTCGTAGGTTCGAATCCCACACGACCCACCATATTTGGCGGTTTAGAAAATCCGGAAGGCCCACGAAAGTGAGGATTTCCGGGTTTTTTTTTGCCTGCGATTCGGGGGTGTGTTCTTTCCCGGTGTCCGCGCTGACGCAGGTCAGAATCATCTTTTGCATCTACGGGATATTCTGTAGCCTTGCGCAGCTTCAATGTTGTCCGTGCCTGATAATACTCACTCTCCCGGCGGTACCCTCAAGCGGTCCGGAGCCGGGTGTATACTCGACTTTCGCGCGAACGCGCCTGCAGGTCTTGCGAACATGACGCAGATTTCCGAACGCCTACTGGTTCAAGCCCACCTCGACGCCAAACAGCCCAAACCGCTGACTGCCGAGGAAGAGGCTTACTACCGTTCCGCCATCGCCGCCGAGCTCAAGGCTCAGGACGCGGTGCTGGTGGCTCACTTTTATTGCGATCCGGTGATTCAGGCCCTGGCCGAAGAAACCGGTGGCTGTGTTTCCGACTCCCTGGAAATGGCTCGCTTCGGCAATGCCCACCCGGCCAAGACCGTGGTGGTCGCCGGCGTTAAATTCATGGGTGAGACCGCGAAGATCCTCAATCCGGAAAAACGCGTGCTGATGCCGACCCTGGACGCCACCTGCTCGCTGGACCTGGGGTGCCCGGTCGACGAGTTCTCGGCGTTCTGCGATCAGCACCCGGAGCGTACGGTAGTGGTTTACGCCAACACCTCGGCAGCGGTCAAAGCCCGAGCTGACTGGGTCGTGACGTCGAGCTGCGCACTGGAGATCGTCGAAAGCCTGATGGACAACGGCGAGACCATCATCTGGGGCCCGGACAAGCACCTGGGCACTTACATTCAGCGCAAGACCGGTGCCGACATGCTGCTGTGGGACGGTGCCTGCATCGTCCACGAAGAGTTCAAGTCCAAGCAGCTTGAAGACATGAAGGCGCTGTACCCGGATGCCGCGATTCTGGTTCACCCGGAATCGCCGACCTCGGTGATCGAACTGGCCGACGCCGTCGGTTCGACCAGTCAGTTGATCGCCGCCGCTCAATCGCTGCCGAACAAGACCCTGATCGTCGCCACCGACCGTGGCATCTTCTACAAGATGCAGCAGTTGTGCCCGGACAAGGTCTTCATCGAGGCGCCTACCGCCGGTAACGGCGCTGCGTGCCGCAGTTGCGCACATTGCCCGTGGATGGCCATGAACACCCTTGAGCGCACGCTCAAGAGCCTGAAAGAAGGGACGAACGAGATCTTTGTTGATCCGGCGTTGATTCCGCAGGCGATCCGACCTTTGAAGCGCATGCTGGATTTCACCCAGGCGGCACGGATGAAGCTGGCCGGCAACGCTTAAGCTCAAAGGCATTACACAAAACCTGTGGGAGCGAGCTTGCTCGCGAAAGCGGTGTGTCAGTCACCATTGGAATCGACTGATACGACGCCTTCGCGAGCAAGCTCGCTCCCACAGTGGTATGGGGTATCACGAAGTTATTTGGTCTTTTTCGGAATTCGCACGAGGCGGGTGTCGGAATAGATGTCGTGCCAGGTGCGCTTCTGCTTGTCGTACAGCGACCAGAAGAACCCAAGCCCCACGCACAGCCACGAAGCGATCGACACCATGAAGCGCAGCAGCGCCTGCCACAGGCTGATCGCGCTGCCGTCGGCGTTCTGCACACGAATCCCCCACACTTGCATGCCCAGCGTCTGCCCGCCGTGGGTCCAGAACTTGGCGAAGAACGCGAACAGCACCAGCAGCAGTACCGTAGAGTAAAGCGGATCGCCATCCATTTTCCCGGCGTCGGTCAGCACGCGCAGGCGTTCTTCACCGATGATTGCCGCCTGGATCAGCTTGTAAACGAATCCGGTGACAATCAGCAGGGCGGTGCACAGCAGGAAGTCATAGAACATCGCGGCCAGGCGACGGCCGAGGCCAACGGCAGGAAAGTCGCCCTGTGGGATGAGCAAGGTTTTCGACATGGCAGCCTCTGGACGCAAAATGAAGCGCCATTTTACGGATTCGCGCGCACAAAAAAGCCCCTGATATCAATATCAGGGGCTTTTTCGTAACAGAAATCAGGCTTCTGCTTGTACTTCGTCAGCCTGCATGCCTTTCTGGCCTTGCACAGCAACGAAAGTCACTTTCTGGCCTTCTTTCAGGCTTTTGAAGCCGTTGCCCTGAATAGCGCGGAAATGCACGAACAGATCCGGACCGCTTTCTGGAGTGATAAAACCAAAACCTTTCTCGTCGTTAAACCACTTGACGGTACCGCTCTGACGTTGGGACATTTCTTATTTCCTTTGACGCAAAAATTGATGACAGTCTCTTCCTCATGAAAGAGTACTGGGGCTGGTTGCAGGAGAGTAAGAAGACGTCGAACGGGATGTAGCTAACTTGTAGGCTACTGCCCAGGTCACGATTCCAAGCTGACCCATGCAAACACAGTGGACAAACTCTACGCCAACTACGGGAGAAAAAACAAGCCCCGCGAAGGCCCCGGTTTTCCTACACTTGCTGGCAGTTAGTCAATTCACTAGTGCGGCTTAGACGATTAGCTCGTTCAATTGTTTTCGAACGTTATAAGCAAAGTTCATATTCGAATCAGATGTTAGAAAATGCACTTTTTTGTGGCGATTGCGTTACACATTAGTGCACGCATAACGCAATCGCGTTACTTATAGAAACAGTCAATCAGCCACGATAGTAGCGTTGTGGAACAAATGGCATTTTGCTTACAAGCATTGGCACCTTTTTCCCACGGACGATTGCCCAAACGGTGGTGTCGAGGGTGACATAAGCGCTGTCGAGGTATCCCATCGCCAGAGGGCCGCCCAGGGTCGGCCCGAAGCCGCCGCTGCACACGCTGCCGATGATCTCGCCCGCCTCGTTGACGATTTCCGCGCCTTCACGCACCGGGGTGCGTTCCTGCGGCAACAGGCCGACGCGTTTGCGTGCGACACCATTCTGCTGCTGGGCAAATACCTGCTCCGCCCCCGGGAAACCGCCGGCTCGCGCGCCGTCGGCACGGCGTGTCTTCGAGATCGCCCACAACAGGCCGGCCTCGATCGGCGTGGTCTCGGTGTTCATGTCGTGGCCGTAAAGGCACAGGCCGGCTTCCAGACGCAGTGAATCGCGGGCGCCGAGGCCGATGGCCTGGACTTCCGGTTCAGCCAGCAGGGCGCGGGCGAGTTTTTCCGCATCGGCGGCTGGCACCGAGATTTCGAAACCGTCTTCACCGGTGTAACCCGAACGGCTGACGAAGCAATCGACGCCCAGCAGTTGCACGCGATTGAACTGCATGAAGGTCATTTTCGCCACGTCCGGCGCCAGCCGCGCGAGCACGGTGACGGCTGCCGGACCTTGCAGGGCGAGCAGGGCGCGCGCTTCGAACAGCTCCGTTATGGTGCACTGATCGCCGATGTGTTTTTGCAGATGCGCCAGGTCCTGATCCTTGCACGCGGCGTTGACCACCAGAAACAGCTCGTCGTTACCGAGGTTGGCGACCATCAGGTCGTCGAGGATGCCACCGTTGTCGTTGGTGAACATCGCATAACGCTGCATGCCTACCGGCAGGTCGATGATGTCCACCGGCACCAGGGTTTCCAGGGCTTTGGCGGCATTGGCACCGGTCAGGCGGATCTGGCCCATGTGCGAGACATCGAACAGGCCGGCGTGCTCACGGGTGTGTTGATGTTCCTTCATCACGCCCAGCGGGTATTGCACCGGCATGTCGTAGCCGGCGAACGGCACCATACGGGCACCAAGTTCGAGGTGCAGAGCGTGCAGCGGGGTTTTCGACAGTTGTTCGGTGGACATGCGTGGCTCCTTGAAAATGTGATTCGGGATCGGGGGCAAGATCAAAAGCCCCTCACCCCGGCCCTCTCCCGGAGGGAGAGGGAGCTAGTTACGTTTGTCTCCCGGAGGGAGAGGGGGCTAAGTACGATCGTCTCCCTGAGGGAGGCGGAGTTAAATAAGGTTCAGCATTCGATAATGTTGACCGCCAGGCCGCCGCGGGCGGTCTCCTTGTATTTGCTTTTCATGTCGGCGCCGGTCTGGCGCATGGTGCGGATGACCTTGTCGAGGGAGACGAAGTGTTGGCCGTCTCCGCGCATGGCCATGCGTACCGCGTTGATCGCTTTCACCGAGCCCATCGCATTGCGTTCGATGCACGGCACCTGCACCAGCCCGCCAATCGGGTCGCAGGTCAGGCCGAGGTTGTGTTCCATGCCGATTTCCGCAGCGTTTTCCACTTGCTGCACGCTGCCGCCAAGGACTTCGCACAACGCACCGGCGGCCATTGAACAGGCGACACCGACTTCGCCCTGACAGCCGACTTCAGCGCCGGAGATCGAGGCGTTTTCCTTGTACAGAATGCCGATGGCGGCAGCGGTCAGCAGAAAGCGCACGACGCCGTCATCGTTGGCTCCGGGAATAAAGCGCATGTAGTAATGCAGCACTGCGGGGATGATTCCCGCCGCGCCATTGGTGGGGGCGGTGACCACGCGTCCGCCATTGGCGTTTTCTTCGTTGACCGCCAGCGCGTACAGGTTGACCCAGTCGAGTACCGACAGCGGATCGCGCAGTGCCGACTCCGGGTTCTTGCACAGTTGCCGATGCAGCGCCGCCGCCCGGCGCTTGACCTTCAGCCCGCCCGGCAGGATGCCTTCGTTGCGGCATCCGGCGGCGACGCAGTCCTGCATCACTTGCCAGATGTTCAGCAGGCCGGCGCGGGTTTCCGCCTCCGGGCGCCAGGCGCTCTCGTTGGTCAGCATCACCTGACTGATCGACAGCCCATAAGTGGCGCAATGACCGAGCAAATCCTTGGCGCTTTTGAACGGGAAGGTCAGCGGCGTAGCATCTTCGACAATCCGGTCGGCGCCGGCAGCGTCTTCGTCGACGACAAAACCACCGCCAACCGAGTAGTACTCGCGGCTGCGAATCTGAATGCCGGCGGCGTCGAATGCGCGAAAGATCATGCCGTTGGGGTGATAGGCCAATGGCTTGCGGATCATCGCCAGATGTTCTTTCTCGTTGAACGCAATGCTGTGTTCGCCGAGCAGGTTCAGCTGGCTATTACCGCGAATGGCTTGCAGGCGGGCGGCGACGGTTTCGGTGTCGACGGTGTCCGGGTGTTCACCCTCAAGGCCAAGCAGCACGGCCTTGTCACTGCCGTGACCTTTGCCGGTAGCGCCCAGCGAGCCATATAACTCGACGCGCACACTGGCGGTTGCGCTGAGCAGGTTTTCCCGGCGCAGACCTTCGGCGAAGCGCGCAGCGGCACGCATCGGGCCAACGGTGTGGGAGCTGGAAGGGCCGATGCCAATCTTGAACAGGTCGAACACGCTTAACGACATGAGTGGTTCTCCGGTTTCTTGTTATAGGAATTGGCGGAATATCAGGCTTGATGCGTTCCTTGTGGGAGCTGGCTTGCCAGCGATGGCGGTGTGTCAGGCAACAGAGATTGAGACTGATCCACCCTCATCGCTGGCAAGCCAGCTCCCACAGGGATCCGTGGTGTTCTGGAGAAAGGGGCAGGTATTCCCGCCCCTCATTCCTTTAAGCGTAGCTTTCGATCGACGGGCAGGCGCACACCAGGTTGCGGTCGCCGAACACGTTGTCGACGCGGCCGACCGGCGGCCAGTATTTGCCTTCAACCAGCGACGCCACCGGATACACCGCTTGCTCGCGGCTGTACGGATGGGTCCACTCGCCGACCAGCTCCGCCGCAGTGTGCGGGGCGTTCTTCAGCGGGTTGTCGTCCTTGTCCAGCGTGCCGTTTTCCACTGCGCGGATTTCTTCGCGGATGCGGATCATGGCGTCGCAGAAGCGATCCAGTTCTTCCTTGGATTCGCTTTCGGTCGGCTCGATCATCAGCGTGCCGGCGACCGGGAACGACATGGTCGGCGCGTGGAAGCCGAAGTCGATCAGGCGCTTGGCAACGTCATCGACGCTGATGCCGCTGCTGTCTTTCAGCGGACGCAGGTCGAGGATGCACTCGTGCGCCACCAGCCCGTTGCTGCCGGTGTACAGCACTGGGTAGTGCTCTTCCAGACGACGGGAAATGTAGTTGGCGTTGAGGATCGCCAGTTGCGAAGCGCGCTTCAGACCTGCGCCACCCATCATGCGAATGTACATCCAGGTGATCGGCAGAATGCTCGCGCTGCCGAACGGTGCCGCGCAGACCGCGCCTTCCTTGCGCTCCATCTGGGCGTGGCCCGGCATAAACGGTGCGAGGTGTGACTTGACGCCAATCGGGCCGACGCCCGGGCCGCCACCGCCGTGTGGAATGCAGAACGTCTTGTGCAGGTTCAGGTGCGAAACATCGCCGCCGAACTTGCCCGGCGCGCAGAGGCCGACCATCGCGTTCATGTTGGCGCCGTCGATGTACACCTGGCCGCCGTTGTCGTGAATGATCCCGCAGATTTCGCGGATACCTTCTTCGAACACGCCGTGGGTCGACGGGTAGGTGATCATCAGTGCAGCGAGGTGTTCGCGGTGCTCGATGGCTTTGGCACGCAGGTCTTCGATGTCGACGTTGCCGCGCGCGTCGCACGCGGTCACAACCACGCGCATGCCGGCCATGTTGGCGGTGGCCGGGTTGGTGCCGTGGGCGGACGACGGGATCAGGCAGATGTCGCGGCGCTCATCGCCACGGCTCTGGTGGTAAGCGCGAATCGCCAGCAGGCCAGCGTATTCACCCTGCGAACCGGCGTTCGGTTGCAGCGAGATCGCGTCGTAACCGGTAGCGGCGCAGAGCATCGCTTCCAGTTCGTCGGTCAGTTGCTGGTAACCGACGCTCTGTGCGGCGGGAGCGAACGGGTGCAAGGCGCCGAATTCGGCCCAGGTCACTGGGATCATTTCGCTGGCGGCATTGAGTTTCATGGTGCACGAACCCAGCGGGATCATGGTGCGATCCAGTGCCAGGTCCTTGTCCGCCAGTTTGCGCAGGTAGCGCATCAGCTCGGTTTCCGAGTGATAGCGGTTGAACACCGGGTGGCTGAGGATCGGCGACTGACGCACCAGCGCAGCCGGGATGGTGCTTTGCACCGAGGCGGCCAGCGCAGCGAAATCCGGCAGGGTCTTGCCGTCGGCGAACAGACTCCACAGGGTTTCAATATCAGCCTGAGTGGTGGTTTCGTCCACCGACAGGCCCAGACGCTGAGCGTCGATCACCCGCAGGTTGATCTGCTGGGCGTGCGCCTTGTCGTGCAGCGCGGCGGTTTGCGCGCCGGTGGCGAGGGTCAGGGTGTCGAAGAAGCTGTCCTGCTCGACGTTGGCGCCCAGTGCGTTCAGGCCCTTGGCCAGAATGGCGGTCAGGTGATGCACGCGGTTGGCGATCTGGGTCAGGCCTTTCGGGCCGTGGTACACGGCGTACATGCTGGCGATATTGGCCAGCAGCACTTGCGCGGTGCAGATGTTCGACGTGGCCTTCTCGCGGCGAATGTGTTGCTCGCGGGTCTGCATCGCCAGGCGCAGGGCCGGTTTGCCGAAACGGTCAACCGAGACACCGACCAGACGGCCCGGCATGTCGCGCTTGAACGCATCCTTGGTGGAGAAGTACGCGGCGTGCGGGCCGCCGAAGCCCAGCGGCACGCCGAAGCGTTGCGCGGAGCCGATGGCGACGTCCGCGCCGAACTCGCCCGGTGCGGTCAGCAAGGTCAGCGCCAGCAGGTCGGCAGCCACGGCGACCAGCGCGTTGGCGGCGTGGAAGCGTTCGGTCAGTTCGCGGTAGTCGAACAGGTCACCGTTGCTGGCCGGGTATTGCAGCAGCGCGCCGAAGAACGGCGTCACGTCAGTCAGTTCACGCTCGTCACCGACGACCACGTCGATACCCAGCGGCTCGGCACGGGTGCGCAGCACGTCGAGGGTTTGCGGGTGGCTGTGGATCGAGGCGAAGAATTGGTGGCTGCCCTTGTTCTTGCTCAGGCGTTTGCAGAAGGTCATGGCTTCGGCAGCGGCGGTGGCTTCGTCGAGCAAGGAAGCGTTGGCGATCGGCAGACCGGTGAGGTCGCTGATCAGGGTCTGGAAGTTCAGCAGCGCTTCGAGACGGCCCTGGGAGATTTCTGGCTGGTACGGGGTGTACGCGGTGTACCAGGCCGGATTTTCCAGGAGGTTGCGCAGGATCGGCGACGGCGTGTGGCAGTTGTAGTAGCCCTGGCCGATGTAGGTCTTGAACAGCTGGTTCTGGCCGGCGATGGATTTGATCATCGCCAGGGCGTCGGCTTCGCTGAGGCCGTCGTCCATGCCGAGCACGCTGGTGCCCTTGATGCTTTCCGGGATCACGCTGGCGCTCAGGGCTTCGAGGGAATCGAAGCCGAGGCTGTTGAGCATGGCTTGCTCGTCAGCGGCGCGCGGGCCGATGTGACGGGCGATGAATTCGTTGGCAGTGCCGAGGTTTACTTGGGTCATGTCGCTACTCCTCAGGCTTCGGCTTGGGCTTTGATCAAACGGTCGTAGGCGTCTTGATCCAGCAGTTTCGCCACAGCCGAGGCGTCGCTTGGCTGGAAGCGGAAGAACCAGCCTTCGCCCAGCGGATCTTCGTTGACCAGTTCCGGTGCGTCTTCCAGTGCCGGGTTGATTTCCAGTACGTCGCCATCGAGGGGCATGTACACGCCGCTGGCGGCTTTCACCGATTCCACGGTGGCGGCTTCGGCGCCTTTTTCGTAAGCCTGCAGCTCAGGCAGTTGCACGAACACCACGTCGCCCAGGGCGTTCTGCGCGAAAGCGGTGATGCCGACAGTAACGCTGCCGTCAGCTTCAGTGCGCAGCCATTCGTGATCTTCAGTAAAACGCAACTCGCTCATGGAAACTCCTAAGGGGGCCAGACTCGTCTGGTGGACGCGGTGGAAGGCTCGGGCGGCAAAGCCCTGATTTTATGAACGGTTACTTAGCAAGAACGCGGCCATCTTGGATTTATCGTTATAAATCAATTGGATAGCTATTTCTGGCGCTGCCGCATATTGCGTGCGTGTAGCGAAATCGCTACAGCTTGGGGCGGGGAAAAAAGCTGAACGGGATCAAAGCCTTGCACTGTGGTCGCTGGAAGAGGGTGTAGCGATATCGTTCCGCTGTAGCGCTTTCAGTACAGATGGAGGTCGCTTTTGAACGGATTTCGAATCCGTCACAAATCGTTGTAGGAGTGAGCCTGCCAGGGGATATGCGGCGTGATCAGGGCTTGTTGGGAATGCCGTACTTGCGCAGGCGATGGGCGATGGCGGTGTGCGAGGTTTGCAAGCGGCTCGCCAGTTGCCGGGTCGAGGGGTAGCTGACGTAGAGCTTTTCCAGCAGCGATTTTTCGAAGGACTCGACGGCTTGTTCGAGGCTGTCGACATCGCTGTCGGTCTGGCGCGCCACGGAGGTGCCGGCGATGTCGAGATCGCCGATATCGACCAGGCTGCTTTCGCAGATCGCGGCGGCGCGGAAGATCACGTTCTGCAGTTGCCGCACGTTACCCGGCCAACGATTACCGAGTAGCGCCGGATAGGTGCCGGGGGCGAGGCGGCAGACCGGGCGCTGGATCTGTGCGCAAGCCTGCTGCATGAAATAGCGCGCCAGCAGCAGGATGTCCTGACCGCGTTCGCGCAGCGGCGGCACTTCAACGTTGAGCACGTTGAGACGGTAGAACAGGTCTTCGCGGAACAGGCCTTCGCTGACCATTTTTTCCAGGTCGCGGTGGGTGGCGCTGAGGATCCGCACGTTGACCTTCACTTCGCGATCACCGCCGACCCGACGGAAGCTGCCGTCATTGAGAAAGCGCAACAGCTTGGCCTGCAAGTACGGCGACATCTCGCCGATTTCATCGAGAAACACCGTGCCCTGGTTCGCCAGTTCCATCAGCCCCGGTTTTCCACCACGCGCCGCGCCAGTGAAGGCGCCGGGGGCGTAGCCGAACAGTTCGCTCTCGGCGAGGTTCTCCGGCAGCGCCGCGCAGTTCAGGGCGAGAAACGGCGCACTGTGCCGCGCACTGATGGCATGGCAGGCGCGAGCCACCAGTTCTTTACCGGTGCCGGTTTCGCCCTGAATCAGCAGCGGCGCGTCGAGGGCCGCGACCCGTTGCGCGCGCGCCTTGAGGGTGCGGATCGCCGGGGATTCGCCGAGCAATGCATCGAAACCTTCGGCGTGGTCGTGGTGCAGTGCCGACAATTGTTCGCCGATGCGGTTGGGTTGATAGAGCGTGAGCAAGGCGCCGGCATCTGTGATCGGTGTGGCGTCGAGCAACAGGGTCTGGCCGTTGACGGTGATCTCGCGCAGCGGCAGGCGGAAGCCTTGCTCGAGCAGGGTGTCCAGCAGGCCGGGATCGTTGAACAGCTCGGAGACGCTTTCCCCCGCCGGTTCACGCCCGTACAGCGCGATCAAGGCCGGGTTGGCCAGCAACACCTTGCCGGCGCTGTCGAGGGCCAGCACCGGGTCGGTCATCGCCGCGAGCAAGGCATCGAGCTGCAGGTGCCGACGCTGGCCGGGGAGGATGTCGACGACCGTCACCGCTTCCACACCGCGCACGCGAAACAGCGCATCTTTCAGCTCTTCGAGCACTTGCGGGCTCAGGGTCGGGGCGTCGATGTAGACGTTCGGTGGAATCATCTCCACCGCATCCAGATTGAGATTGCGCCCACCGAGGATAGCCAGGACTTCCTGGGTGATGCCGACGCGGTCGATGAAGCTGACGTGGATACGCATGGGGCGGTTCAGTGATCTGCAGTGCGGAGGGTGGCAAGTATGCCTTAAATCAAAAACACCCTCACCCCAGCCCTCTCCCGGAGGGAGAGGGGGCCGATAGCGGAATGCTCACGAGGTACGTCAACCTGAAAATACGGCTGTGAATCACGAGGTACGCCGACCTGAAAATACGGCTGTGAATCACGAGGTACGCCGACCTGAAAAATACGGCTGCGAATCCATAATCGACTCGGTCTTTCAGGTCGATGTCTGTCCTCAGACACTTCGGTCAGTCCCCTCTCCCTTTGGGAGAGGGCTAGGGTGAGGGGCTTTTGAGGTTATTCGAAGTGCTCGAGATTAACCGGGTCGCCGGATTTCATATCGAGCTGCTTACGGATGTCTTCGAACATCAGATCGTAATGCTTGTGCACCGAGCCGATCTGGCTGTGGGTTCTGGGGATGCCGTATTTCTCGGCGATTCGCGTCACATTGTTGGCAAAGTTGTAAGCCTCTTCCTTGGGCAGGAAGAAGGTCTCTTTCATGTCCTTTCCCTGAAGGCTGCCATGCATCGTGAACTGGATGCCTTTGCCTTTTTGCGGATCGGTGAACACTTCATAGTCGAGGCACACGTTGTAACTGACGTCATCCGGCGTCAATGCGTGCCGCTCGATATGCAGATGACCAGGTTCGAATTGGGCCATGGGTTTCTCCTTTCAAGGCATGGGAGAAGGGCAGACCCTGGGTCTGCCCCCGGAGTTTCTATTTATCGATAACGGATGCCCGGCTTCGCGGTGCTGACGCGAGTACCGGCGGTGCCCTGGACGATCGCTTCGATGTCCGCGAGTGAGCCGATCACCGCGACCTTGCCAGTATGGCGTGCGAATTCGCAGGCTGCCTGCACCTTCGGTCCCATGGAACCGGCGGCGAAGCCCAGCCGTTCCAGTTCATCCGGATGCGCCTCGGCGATGGCTTTCTGCGTTGGCTTGCCGTAGTCGATGAACGCCGCGTTGACGTCGGTGGCGATCACCAGCAAATCGGCTTCCAGCTGTTCAGCGAGCAGCGACGAGCACAGGTCCTTGTCGATCACCGCCTCGATGCCCTTGAGGTGGTGATTCTCGTCGTACATGGTCGGAATCCCGCCACCACCGGCGCAGATGACGATGCTGCCCTTGTCCAGCAGCCACTTGATCGGACGGATTTCAAAGATGCGTTTCGGCCGTGGGCTGGCGACCACGCGGCGGAACTTGTCACCGTCCGGGGCGATGGCCCAGCCTTTCTCGGCGGCGAGTTTTTCCGCTTCGGCCTTGTCGTAGACCGGGCCGATCGGTTTGCTCGGGTTCTGGAAGGCCGGGTCCTTGGCATCGACTTCAACCTGGGTCAGCAGGGTGGCGAATGGCACCTCGAAGTCCAGCAGGTTGCCCAGTTCCTGTTCGATGATGTAGCCGATCATGCCTTCGGTTTCGGCACCGAGCACGTCCAGCGGGTAAGGGGTGACGGAGGTGTACGCCGCCGCCTGCAGCGACAGCAGGCCGACTTGCGGGCCATTGCCGTGGGCGATGACCAACTGGTTGCCGGGATGGATCTTGGCGATTTGCTCGGTGGCGATGCGGATGTTGGCGCGCTGGTTGTCAGCGGTCATCGGTTCACCACGGCGGAGCAGGGCGTTACCGCCCAGAGCTACGACGATACGCATGGTGCATGTCCTTCTAGAAAACAGTGAGTTCGTGCAGGACGAATACGATCCCTGTGGGAGCCGGGCTTGCCCGCGATGGCGGTGTATCAGTCAGCATTTCTGTCGGCTGACACACCGCTATCGCTGGCAAGCCAGCTCCCAAGTGACCGTGTCGATCAATTACAGATCAGCCAGGGTCGAGACCAGAATCGCCTTGATCGTGTGCATGCGGTTTTCCGCTTGCTCGAAGGCGATGCAGGCGGGCGACTCGAACACGTCGTCGGTCACTTCGATGCCGTTGGCCAGGTGCGGATACTGCTCGGCGATCTGTTTGCCGACCTTGGTATCGCTGTTGTGGAAGGCCGGCAGGCAGTGCATGAACTTGGTGCGCGGGTTGCCGGTGGCTTTCATCAGTTCGGCGTTGACCTGGTACGGCAGCAGTTGCTGGATACGTTCGGCCCAGGCTTCCACCGGTTCACCCATCGACACCCAGACGTCGGTGTGAATGAAGTCGACGCCCTTGACGGCGGCTTTCGGGTCTTCGGTCAGGGTGATGCGTGCACCGCTTTCTTCCGCGTACTTGTTGCAGCGCTCGACCAGATCGTCATGCGGCCACAGGGCTTTCGGCGCACAGATGCGCACATCCATGCCGAGTTTGGCGCCAACCAGCAGCAGCGAGTTGCCCATGTTGTTGCGGGCGTCGCCGAGGTAGGCGTAGCTGATTTCATGGATCGGCTTGTCGGCGTGCTCACGCATGGTCAGCACGTCGGCAATCATTTGCGTCGGGTGATATTCGTCGGTCAGGCCGTTGAACACCGGCACCCCGGCGAACTTCGCCAGCTCTTCGACGATTTCCTGTCTGAAGCCACGGTACTCGATGGCGTCGTACATGCGACCCAGCACGCGGGCCGTGTCTTTCATGCTTTCCTTGTGGCCGATCTGCGAGGAGTTCGGGTCGATGTAGGTGACGTTGGCGCCCTGGTCATAGGCCGCCACTTCGAACGCGCAGCGGGTGCGGGTCGAGGTTTTTTCGAAGATCAGGGCGATGTTGTTGCCCTTCAGGTGTTGCTGCTCGGTGCCGGTGTACTTGGCGCGTTTCAGATCGCGGGACAGGTCGAGCAGGTAACGCAGCTCACGTGGGGTGTGGTGTTCCAGGCTGAGCAGGTTACGGTTGTGAATGTTGAACGCCATGATGATTCTCCTTGGATTCGGTAATCGGCCCGGCCGCGACGGGGTGGGTGCGGCCGGGGAGATGGTCGTTTAGTAATCGATTGGATCGCGGATGATCGGGCAGGTCATGCAGTGGCCGCCGCCACGGCCGCGGCCGAGTTCGCCGGCGCTGATGGTGATGACCTCCACGCCCGCCTTGCGCAGCAGGGTGTTGGTGTAAGTGTTGCGGTCGTAGCCGATGACCACGCCCGGTTCCACGGCCACCACGTTGTTGCCGTCGTCCCATTGCTCGCGTTCGGCGGCGAAGCTATTGCCGCCGGTTTCCACCACGCGCAGCTTCGGCAGGTTGAGGGCTTTGGCCACGGTGTCGAGGAAGTTGGTTTCTTCGCGGCGAATGTCGATGCCGCCCTGTTTGCTTTCGTCAGGGCGCAGGGTGAACGCGACGATCTGGTTGACCACTTCCGGGAAGATCGTCACCAGGTCGCGGTCGCAGAAGCTGAACACGGTGTCCAGGTGCATCGCGGCGCGGGACTTCGGCAGGCCGGCGACGATGACTTTCTCCACGGCTTTGTTCTTGAACAGGTTCAGCGCCAGTTGGCCGATGGCCTGGCGAGAAGAACGTTCGCCCATGCCGATCAACACCACACCGTTGCCGATCGGCATCACGTCGCCGCCCTCAAGGGTGGCGCTGCCGTGATCCTTGTCCGGGTCGCCGTACCAGATCTCGAAATCGGCGTTGGTGAACTGCGGGTGGAATTTGTAGATGGCGGTGGTCAGCAGGGTTTCCTGACGGCGCGCCGGCCAATACATCGGGTTCAGCGTCACGCCGCCGTAGATCCAGCAGGTGGTGTCGCGGGTGAACTGGGTGTTCGGCAGCGGCGGCAGAATGAAGCTGGAGTGGCCGAGGAAGTCGCGGAACATCTGGATGGTCTTGCCACCGAAGCTGTCTGGCAGATCATCGGCCGACACGCCACCGATCAGGAACTCGGCGATGTGCCGCGGCTCAAGGCTTTTCAGCCAGGATTTGACTTCGCTGATCAGGCCCAGGCCCACCGAGTCGGCGGTGACCTTGCGGTCGAGAATCCAGTCCAGCGCTTCAGGGATGGCGACGATGTCGGTCAGCAGGTTGTGCATTTCCAGCACGTCGATCCCGCGTTCACGCATCTTGGTCACGAAGTCGAAGTGGTCGCGCTTGGCCTGGGCGACCCACAGCACGTCGTCGAACAGCAGTTCATCGCAGTTGTTCGGGGTCAGCCGCTGGTGGGCCAGACCTGGGGAGCAAACCATGACTTTGCGCAGTTTGCCGGCTTCGGAATGGACGCCGTACTTAACTTTTTCCGTGGTCATTGCAGTGATCCTCCAGAGATAAAATTTTGGGCAATTACAGAGTCAGGAAGCCGTCGTAGAGACCGTAGGCAGCCACCAGGGCACCGACGACCACCGCGGCGAAAATCAGCTTCTCGACGTTGGTGAAAACCGCTTGTTTGAGTTCGAGCTTGGCCTTGGCGAACAGGATCGCGCCGGGGGCATACAGCAGGGCCGAGAGCAGCAGGTACTTGACGCCGCCGGCGTACAGCAGCCAGACCGCGTAGACCAGGGCGATGCCGCCGATGATCAGGTCCTTGCGCCGCTCGGCCGCGAAGCCTTCGTAGGTTTCGCCACGCACCGCGATCAGCAGGGCGTAGGCTGCCGACCACAGGTACGGCACCAGAATCATCGAGGTGGCGAGGTAGATCAGCGACAGGTAAGTGCTGGCCGAGAACAGAGTGATGATCAGGAAAATCTGCACCATCGCGTTGGTCAGCCACAGGGCGTTGACCGGTACGTGGTTGGCGTTTTCCTTACGCAGGAACTCCGGCATGGTGTGGTCTTTGGCGGCGGCGAACATGATCTCCGCGCACAGCAGCACCCACGACAGCAGCGCCCCCAGCAGCGAGATGATCAGCCCGACGCTGATCAGCACCGCGCCCCAGTGACCGACCACGTGTTCGAGCACGGCGGCCATCGACGGGTTCTGCAACTTGGCCAGTTCTGGCTGAGTCATGATGCCCAGCGACAGCACGTTCACCAGCACCAGGAACAGCAGCACGGTGATGAAGCCGATTACAGTGGCCTTACCCACGTCGGAGCGTTTTTCCGCCCGCGCCGAGAAGATGCTCGCGCCCTCGATGCCGATGAACACCCACACGGTGACCAGCATCATGTTGCGCACCTGGTTCATCACGCTGCCCAGGTCGGGGTTTTTCAGGCCCCAGATATCAGCGGTGAAGATGTCCAGTTTGAACGCGAAGACCGCGATCAGGACGAACAGCAGCAGCGGCACGACTTTGGCGACGGTGGTCACCAGGTTGATGAACGCCGCCTCCTTGATCCCGCGCAACACCAGGAAGTGCACGGCCCACAGCAGCACCGAGGCGCCGATCACCGCAGCAACGGTGTTGCCCTCGCCGAAGACCGGAAAGAAATACCCGAGGGTGCTGAACAGCAGAACAAAGTAACCGACGTTGCCCAGCCAGGCACTGATCCAGTAACCCCAGGCGGACGAGAAACCCATGTAATCGCCGAAACCGGCCTTGGCGTAGGCGTAGACACCGCCGTCCAGGTCAGGTTTGCGATTGGCGAGGGTCTGAAAGACAAAAGCGAGGGTGAGCATGCCGACTGCGGTGATGGCCCATCCGATCAGGACCGCGCCGACGTCGGCGCTGGCGGCCATGTTTTGTGGTAACGAAAATATCCCGCCACCGATCATTGAACCGACTACCAATGCAACGAGTGCACCGAGTCGTAGTTTTCCGGGAGCTTCAGACATTGCATAACTCCATTGCAGGAGAGAAGAGTTCACAGCGTAGTGGTGTTATCTGTGCAAACAGCTGACTTGGATCAGTTCATGGTCACATTCCATTGTTAATGAATGACTTAAGAAAGGACTGATGGCATAAAGCTGCTGCCTGAAGAGCCCTGTTCCAGAGGCTTTTGGCAGATGTGGTTGGGAATTGCTCCTATTACTTTCGAATTATCACGCTAGTTGCTTTTCAGCTTTTGGCAAATTTTTGGCATCTGTTTTCAATACAGAATCGATTAATCAGGATTGGTGCACAAAACGGATTAACCGTGTTATGCGTTAGCGTTGTTGGCTATATATAAAAGGCGTTGATTGGCGTTATTCAATAAACGTACTTACGCTTATCCGTTTAGTTAATACCCAGAAATAGACACACCTTGTGGCGAGGGGATTTATCCCCGATGGGTGGCGTAGCCCCCCAGATCCATTCAGCGCGGTGCATCAGGCAGAACGAGTTCTCAGGTTTTGGGGCGGCTTCGCCACCCATCGGGGATAAATCCCCTCGCCACAGGTATAACTCGCCACAGGTATAAACAGGTTTCGAGAACCTTTGTCAGGAAGAGGGAGACTGGAATGTCGCAACCGACGCAAAAGCTGCGACTGGGGGCGTTGATCGCCTTGGTAGTGGGTTCGATGATTGGCGGGGGGATTTTTTCCCTGCCGCAGAACATGGCGGCCCGCGCCGATGCCGGGGCGATCCTGATCGGCTGGGGCATCACCGCCATCGGCATGCTGACCCTGGCGTTCGTGTTCCAGACCCTGGCCAATCGCAAACCCGAACTGGACTCCGGTGTCTACGCTTACGCCAAGGCCGGGTTTGGCGACTACATGGGGTTCTCGTCGGCGTGGGGTTACTGGATCAGCGCCTGGCTGGGCAACGTCGGTTATTTCGTCCTGCTGTTCAGCACCCTCGGCTACTTCTTTCCGGTTTTCGGTCAGGGCAACACCCCGGTCGCCATTGCCTGCGCGTCGGTGTTGTTGTGGGCCGTGCATTTTCTGGTGATGCGCGGGATCAAGGAGGCGGCGCTGATCAACCAGTTGACCACCATGGCCAAGGTCGTGCCGTTGATCATGTTCATCGTCATCGCGGCGCTGGCGTTCAAGGCAGATATTTTTACCCGTGACATCTGGGGCCACAGCAACCCGAATTTTGGCGGGGTGATGGACCAGGTGCGCAACATGATGCTGGTCACGGTGTTCGTGTTCATCGGCATCGAAGGCGCCAGCGTCTACTCGGCGCGAGCAGAGAAACGCAGCGACGTCGGCCGCGCCACGGTGATTGGTTTCATCGGGGTGCTGGCGCTGCTGGTGCTGGTCAACGTGCTGTCGCTGGGGATCATGAGCCAGCCGGAACTGGCGACCCTGCAGAACCCTTCGCTGGCGGCGGTGCTCGAGCATATTGTCGGGCCGTGGGGCGCGTTGTTGATCAGCGTCGGCCTGGCGATTTCCCTGCTCGGTGCGTTGCTGTCGTGGGCATTGCTGTGCGCGGAAATCCTCTTCGCCACGGCCAAGGACAAGACCATGCCGGCGTTCCTGAAAAAGGAAAACAAGAACCACGTGCCGGTCAACGCACTGTGGCTGACCAACGTGATGATCCAGATTTTCCTGTTGATCACGCTGTTCTCCGCAGGCACCTACACCAGCCTGATTTACCTGGCCTCGTCGATGATTCTGGTGCCGTATTTGTGGTCGGCGGCGTACGCGGTGCTGTTGAGCGGTCGCGGCGAAACCTATGAGCACGCGTCGGCCGAGCGCACCAAAGACCTGCTGATCGGCGGCATCGCCCTGTGCTACGCGGTGTGGTTGTTGTACGCCGGCGGAGTGAAGTATCTGCTGCTGTCGGCGTTGTTGTATGCGCCGGGGGTGTTGCTGTTCGCCAAGGCCAAGCGTGAGCAGGGCGAGCCGTTGTTCACCCATGTCGAGAAGGCGATTTTCACCTGCGTGATCATCGGCGCCGGGCTGGCGGCGTACGGTTTGTACAGTGGTGTGCTGTCGCTGTGAGGTTGATGCTGGCCTATCGGCCACCCTATGACTGGACGGCGATGCTGGGCTTTCTCGCTGCACGGTCAGTGGTCGGCATGGAAACCGTGGTGGACGGCGTGTATTCGCGCAGCATCGGCTTGAACGGTGTCCACGGCACGCTGTCGGTCTGGCCGGGGAGGGGCGATGCGCTAGAGGTCGAGCTGGATTTTCCCGATCCGGCAGCACTGCCCGAGATTGTTGCGAGGCTGCGGCGGCTGTTTGATCTGGATGCCGATCTGCCGTCGATGCACCGGCATCTGGCTGACGACCCGTTACTGGCGCGGTTGATCGCCGAACGTCCGGGGCTGCGAGTGCCGGGGGCGTGGGACGGTCTGGAGCTGGCCTTTCGTGCGGTACTCGGGCAGCAGATTACCGTGGTCGCGGCGATCCGGCTGGCGGGGAAACTGGTGGCGCAATATGGCGCGCCGTTGTGCTCGGCGGTACCGGGTTTGACTCGAGTATTTCCCGATGTCCAGGTGCTGGCGGCGGCTGATCTGGCGGCGTTGGGCATGCCGAAAAGTCGTGGACGGACGCTTTCGGGCATGGCGCAGGCGCTGCTGGAAGATCCGCTGTTGTTCGAGCCGGGGCGCGAGAGTGGCGTGGCGCGTTTGCTGGCATTGCACGGGGTCGGCGAGTGGACGGCGCAGTACATCGCGTTGCGCCAGTTGCGCGATATGGACGGGTTTCCCCATGGCGATGTCGGGTTGTTGCGGGCGCTGGAGGTGCTGGAAGGTGTGCGACCCGCGGCGCGGGAACTGGCTGATCGGGCTGAGGCCTGGCGACCCTGTCGCGGGTATGCGGCGCAGGTGTTGTGGACGTCTTTGAGCGCTGTGCCCGCAGCCCAGCCGTCTCCCGGAGGGAGAGGGGGCTGACCGCGGTGTCTTTCGTGAGACATCGACCTGAACGATCGAGTCGATTATGGATTCAACTTCGATCTTTCAGGTCGGTGAACCTCTTCAATATCCCCCAATCAGTCCCCGCGCCTCGGGGAGAGGGTCAGGGTGAGGGGCTGTTATTAAAACCACTGTGGGCGATGTGTACCCAATTCGCTGGCCGGCAACGCCCACTGCAGCGGCGTTCCGCTGATCTTCAGCGGTGCCAGCAAGCGGCGCGCCGGCCCCCAGGGTGTCTGTTCCAACACTGAGTTTTGATCCTGCGCATCTTCGGCGCGCAACGCCTCGCTTGTCCCCGGCCCATGCTCAATCAACAACTTCGCCGTGCGCGCCAGTGACAGACGCGCCGCGCCACCCCGACCAGTCTTTAAACGTTCAGTCAAAAGGCGCATCGCACTCGCCGCCAGCAGATACCCGGTCGCATGGTCCAGCGCCTGCACCGGCAGTGGCGTTGGCTTGTCAGCGGTTTTCCAGCGCTGCCCGGCCTCGGCGATGCCGCTGCTCATCTGCACCAGGCTGTCGAAGCCGCGGCGGTTCTGCCACGGGCCGCTCCAGCCGTAGGCGTTGAGGCAGACGTCGATCAGCGCCGGGGCCAGTTGTCGGCGGCGCTCGGCGCCGAAACCGAGGTGTTCCAGCGCGTCGGCGCGGTAGCCGTGCAACAGGATGTCGGCGTCCTTGAGCAGGTTTTCAAACACCGCACGATCTGCCGGAACATGCAGGTCCAGCCGAGCGCAGCGTTTGCCAAGGGTGACTTCCGGGACCACGCCTGGTTCGTTCCAGCCCGGTGGGTCGATACGCAGCACGTTCGCGCCGAGGCCCGCAAGAAAACGGCTGGCGGTAGGGCCGGCGAGTACGCGGGTCAGGTCCAGTACCTTGAGGCCGGCCAGCGGTTGCGCCGCCGAGCCTTGCCACACACTGACGTTTCCAGCCTGCGAATGGATGACATGCACCAGCGGTTCGGCATTCACCGCCATTCCCTGCGGATGCTGCTGCCACTGCGCCCAACTGCGCATTTCGGCGGCGCAGCCCTTGGCCTCGACCAGTGCTTGTTCCAGATCGGCACTGGTCCACTGCGCGACTTTTGCTGCCATCGCGGCACGGTCGGCGCAGGCCCCGAGCACACGTTCAGCGGCGGCGCGGTGGTGCGGGGCGTTAGTGTGCAGGCGGATCCAGCCGTCCCGGGTCGCGTAGTCACCGGCCACCGCATCCCACAGTGGTGGGACTTCCCAGCCCATCGGACGCAACGAGGTGGCGAACCAGAACGAGGCCAGTCTTCGGTCGACTTCGACGGCGGGCAAGTGTCCGGTTTGTTGCTGGAGCAGTTCGCTGACGGCCTGACCGGCCGCGGCGATGCTCGCGCAGGCCAGGTCGGTGACGGCGAATGCCGAGGGCAGGGCGCCCTGTGCGGTGAAGGGAATCGGCGTGTGCGGCAAGCCGAGTGCGGCTTGAATGGACGTGAGCAGATCAGTCATCGAAGGCCCTCCGGAAGAGAGGGCGATGATAGTGCAAAACAATCTCGAGTCAGATGAAAACGCCAGCGGGTGAACACTCACCACTGTGGGAGCGAGCTTGCTCGCGAAGAGGTCATCACATTCAACATCATCATTGAATGGCAGACCGCATTCGCGAGCAAGCTCGCTCCCACAGGGTTCAACGATGTGGCTTATACGCGGAACTGATCCATCAATTTCATCTGCTGACTGGCCAGTGCATTGAGCTGGCTGCTGATCGCCGCCGACTCAGTGGCTTGCTCGGTCAGTGTCTCGGTGACGGTGCGAATCGCCGAGACATTGCGGTTGACCTCTTCGGCCACCGCGCTCTGCTGCTCGGCGGCGCTGGCGATCTGCAGGTTCATGTCGCTGATCACCGTCACCGCATCGCTGATCTTGCCCAGTGCGTCCACCGCCTGACGGATCTGCCCGGCGTTGTTGTGGGCCTGGGTCTGGCTCGAATGCATGGTCGCGACCACGCCACGGGTGCCAGTCTGGATGCGCTCGATAACGATGCGGATTTCTTCCACCGAATCCTGGGTGCGTTTGGCGAGGTTGCGCACTTCATCGGCCACCACCGCGAAACCACGGCCGCTCTCACCGGCGCGGGCCGCTTCGATGGCGGCGTTCAGGGCCAGCAGATTGGTCTGTTCGGCGATGCTGCGGATCACTTCCAGCACCGAGCCGATTTGCTCGCTGTTGACCGCCAGCGCTTCGACTTCGGTCACCGCTTTGCTGACTTCGTCGGCCAGTTGATTGATGTCGCGGGTGCTGCGTTCGATGATCGACATGCCGTCCCTGGCCGATTGATCGGCACCCTTGGCCGCGTTGGCGGCGTTCGAGGCGCTGTTGGCGACGTCGTGGGCGGTGGCGCTCATTTCGTTGGACGCGGTGGCGACCTGATCGATTTCGCGGAACTGCACCTGCATGCCTTCACTGGTCTGGCGCGCAATTTCCGAAGACTGATCGGCGGTGCCCCGGGCCTCGGTGATGCTCTGCTTGATCTGGGCGATGGTTGGTTGCAGCTTGTCGAGGAAGCGGTTGAACCAGTTCACCAGTTCGCCCAGTTCATCTTTCTTGCTGTAGTTCAGGCGCTGGGTCAGGTCACCTTCACCGCTGGCAATGTTCTTCAGCATTTCGGCAACGCTGTTGATTGGCCGGGTGACGCCGGACGCGGTCAGCCAGATCAGCAGCAGACCAATCAGGCCGGCGACCACAGCGACCAGCAGCGCGGTGATCACACCGGTTTCCTGCGCGTCGTCGAGCACCGCTTGCAGCTTGACCGAGTCGGCCAGCAGCACCTGTTTCGGCAGGTCGATGACCACGCCCCAGGCCCGCGAGTTGCCAATCGGGTCGACCGGATACACGGCGCGAATCAGCTCGCCCTGTTCGAGAATCTTCGGTGTGCCGCTGTTGATCAGTTGCAGCAGGTCCTTGCCGTCGGCGCCGAGGGTGTCAGTGATTTTCTTGCCGACCTTGGTTGCGTCGGAACTGTCGGCACCGAGCACGCCGCTGCCGGAGACGATCAGCATGTGCCCGGCGTTGTTGAACAGGTTGCGCTGGGAATCCACGGCGGCCGCTTGCAGGGCGTCGAGGGCGATGTCGACCCCGACCACGCCAATGGCCTTGCCGTCGACGATCAGCGGCACGGAAATGGTCGTCATGAGCATTTCCTTGCCACCGACGGTGTCGGCGTACGGGTCAAGCAGGCAGGTACGCTTGTTGTCGCGAGGGCAGGTGTACCAGCTGTTGTACGGCGTGCCGCTGAGGCTGAGGGTGGTCTTGGTCATGTCTTCTTCGACCATGATCGTGTTCAGCGCCGAGCCGGCAGCGCGGCTCCAATACGTCGCGAAACGCCCGGCTTCGTTGGACTGGCGTGCGGCGTCATTGACGAACTCGCTGTCCTTGCCGTCGAGGCCGTTGGGTTCGAAGGCGAGCCAGATGCCGAGCACTTTGTCGTTGCGCTCGAAGGCGGTCTTCAGGCTCAGGTTCAGCTCTTCGCGCAGGGCGCCGGCGTCCAGCGAACGCTTGGCGGCCATCACCCGCATGTCCTTGATCTGGTCGGCGAGGGCGGTGATCACCGTCAGGCTTTCGCCGAAGGTTTTCTGCACCCGCACTGCTTGTTCCGCAGCCTTGGCCTGCAACAGGTTCTGCACGCTGGCGGTGAGCAACTTGTTGCTGGAGTCGCTGACCAGTTCGTCGTTCTGGTTGGTCTGGTAAATGTTCATGCCGACGATCAACGCGACCACACCGAGCAGGCACAGACCGGAGAGCAGGACGATTTTCAGGCGAATGGAGAGAGAGTCGAACATGGGGCGATCTCGTGAATGAATAAACGGGTGGCTTCGGGTACGCACGACCCGTTTCGCCAAATCCATTCAGCGCCATGCCATGCAATCGGCGCCTGAAGCAGGTGCATGAGGACGTTGCCGACGAACGGTCAGCGCTAAACGTTTGCGCAGGGGATTGTGCTGAAAAGGCGATTAATTACAGGGAAGTTTCAGGCTGATGAACGCCGGAGTGTTTTTGTGCTGATGAGGCTTTTGTGGCGAGGGAATCAGGCAGGGATAGATTCCGGGCGCGACCAGATCCACAGATTGCCCAGGCTCATCCCGGCAATCGCCAGGTAAACCGGCCAGCCGTGATCGAGCATGATCAGCATCAGTGTCGCGCACAGCAGCATGCTGACCGTGGCGCTGACCTTGGCTTTACGCGCGATGATCTTGCCGTTGCGCCAGTTGCTCAGGATCGGCCCGAACAGCCGATGGTTTTCCAGCCAGGCACTCAGGCGCGGCGAGCTGCGGGTCGCGGCCCAGGCGGCGAGCAGGATGAACTCGGTGGTCGGCAGGCCGGGCACGACGATGGCAATCAGGCCAATGCCGAGGCTGACGTAGGCCAGCAGGCCGAACAGCAGGCGGGCGAGTTTCGAGGAGGCGGGTTGCGGCATGGGCTCGGGATTGCAGTGAGGCGAAACGGGGATTCTACAGGCTTGCAGAGATCCCTGTGGGAGCTGGCTTGCCAGCGATAGCGGTGGGACAGTCGACATCGTATTGACTGATCTATCGCCATCGCTGGCAAGCCAGCTCCCACAGGGTCGTGTGTTGTGTTAGTCAGGCCGGTTCTGCTTCGGTGGCGTAAGCCTGTTCCAGCAGCACGGTGAAGCGGTTGAACGCATCCAGTGCGCCTTGCTCGACTTCAGCCTCTTCTTCAGCGCTGAACTGCAGCGAATCGAGCGTACGCACAAAGCGCTTCCAGCCTTCGGCACGGCCGCCTTCTGGCTCGCCGAGGTGACGGGCACCGAAGCTTTCGCTCAGCTCCAGCGCGACGGCGCGCTTGATCAGGAACGCCGCGCCGAGCTTTGACCCTTCGGAAACAAACAGCCAGCCCAGGGCGCGGGCCTTGCTCGGGTTGGCCACGGCACCCGCCACTGGCGCCGGGACTTCGGTGTCCAGATCAGCGAGATCAGCCTTGGCCGCTTCCGCGCGGCAACGGGCCGGCAGATCCGGGACGATGGTGTTCAGTTCAGCGTCGTTGTAGAGGTCGACCAGTTCCGACTGGAACAGGTACTGCGCCACCACAAAACGGGCGAAGCTGGCGCGGGTCTCGAACGGCGCGTGGGCTTTGACCAGGGCGTCGAGCTTGCTGTGCGGCTCGTGGGTGATCTGGTTCAGGCGTTGTGAACGCAGGGCTTTTTCCGAAATGGTCATGACATGTCCTTGATAAAAGAGGCGCTTGATAACGAGACGAACAAGGCAACGTGCAAGCGTAAAAAAACCTCACGGCGCGGTGCCTGAACACACGCCGTGAGGTTGACCGGATCAGATGTCCCAGATCAGGTTGATCGCGAAGTTGCGGCCCGGTTGGGTCAGGCGATCGAGGTTGGCCGGTTGCGTTACCGAGGCCTCGCCGACGCTGTCGTAACCGCGCACGTCATCCCACAGCCAGTATTTCTTGTCGGTCAGGTTGTAGATGCCGCCGCTGACAGTGACGTCGTCGGTAACTTTGTAGTACCCGGCCAGATCAAGAATGCCGAAGCCCGGGGTTTTGAACTGGCTGCTGACGCCATCCGGCGACTTGAAGTTGCTGTCGTCGACGCGGTCCTTTTTCTTCACCACGGTCCAGCTCAGCAGGCCGCCGTAGTGGTCCTGGTCGTAACCCAGGCCGAACACGCCGGTCAGCGGATTGACGCTGTTGAGTGGCTCGCCGTTGTCGTTGTTGCGACCGTAGGCGTAGGCGATCGAGCCTTGGGTGTAGAGGCCTTGCGGGGCACCAAACGCATCCAGATTCAAGCGACCTTTGACTTCCGCGCCCTTGATGGTGGCGTGCTTGATGTTGGCCGACTGGAAGGTCAGTTCGTTGCGACCCGGGGTCACAGCGTCTTCGTTGATGAAATCGCGGTACTTGTTATAGAACACCGCCACATCGAACGAGCCTTGTTCGAATTGGCCACGCAGACCGGTTTCGTAGCTTTTGCTTTTTTCCGGTTCGAGGTCCGGGTTCGGCGCCACGCTATAACCGGTGGTGGTGTTTTCGAAGCGGCCGTACAGGGCTTTCGCGGTCGGCGTGCGGAAACCTTCGGCGTACTGACCGTACCAGGTGTAGTGGTCGGTCAGGGCGTAGGTCAGGCCGAATTTTGGCGAGACTTTGTGCCAGGTCTTGTTCTCGTCGCTGACCGTGCCTTGGCCATCAGCCGCCACGGTATTGAGGAATTCCTGGGTGATGTGCGGTTTGAGCTGGGTGTAGTCGTAGCGCAGGCCCGGCAGGAAGGTCCAGTTGTTCCAGTTGATCTGATCCTGAGCGAACACGCTGTAGGTGTTGATGGTCGGGTCCGGGAAGTCGGTGGCCTTGGCCAGCACGTCAGCGCTACTGGTCGCACCAATGGCGGTGCAGCCACGACCGACGGCCAGGCACGTGCCGTTGCCGCTGCGCGAGCCGGTGACTTTCTGTTGCTTGATGGTGGTGCCGTAAGTCAGGACGTGATCGGTCTCGCCGATGGCGAAGGCCTTGTCCAGCTGAGCGTCGAACACCCACTGCTTTTCTTCGTAAAGGGTGTCACGGGTGCGCAGCACTTTACGGGTGATCGGGTAGTAGAACTCGGTGGTGCTCTGGTCGGTCTTGGCGATCTGGTGGTTGAGGCTCCACTTCACGTTGTCGACCAGCAGGCTGTCGAGGGCGAACGAGTGCTCGATGCCGAAACGCTCACGGGTGATGGTGTCGTTGCCGGTCCGCCACTGATACATGCCGCCGGGCAGTACGCTATTCGGAATGGTCGGTGCGCCATTGAAGTACGGCCCGCCATAAGCACTTTTCTGATCGGTGTCGCGATCATCCTTGTACTTTTCGTAGGTCAGGCCCAGACGCGAATCTTCGTTGTAGTTCCAGCCGATCTTGGCCAGTACGTTGTAGGCGTTGACGTCTTCCGGGTTGGCGGCGGTGCGTTGCAGACCGGTGCCGTTGTTGCTGCCGTAGGAGTCGGTTTCATGGCCGTCGCGCTGGCTGTAGTGCAGCAAGCCGTCGAACTGCTCGGCGCGGCCGGCGACGGTGGCGGATTTCAGCCAACTGTCATCGGCGGAGCTGTAGCCGGTTTTCAGGCGCGCGCCGACGTCCTTGCCGGGCTTGATGATGTCGTCCGGGTCGAGGGTGTAGTAGCTGACGGCGCCGCCGATGGCGTTGCTGCCGTACAGCACCGAGGCCGGGCCGCGAAGGATTTCCACGCGTTTGACGATTTCCGGGTCGACGTAATTGCGCTGGGTCTTGGCGTACGGGCCGTTGAAGAAACCGTCCGGCACTTCCACACCGTCGACTTGCGTCAGGATGCGGTCGCCGTCGATACCACGGATGTTGTAGCCGCTGATGCCGCCGCGCTGGCCGGCACCGCCGACGGACACGCCCGGCTCGTAGCGCACCAGATCCTTGATGGTGTTGACGTTGTTGCGGTCCAGATCCTGGCGGGTCTGCACGGTGACGGTGGCCGGCACGCTGTTGACCGATTGCTCCTGACGGGTGGCGCTGATGGTCACCTGATCCAGATTGAGCGTGCCGCTGGCGTTGCGTTTTTCCAGTACGACGTTGTTGTTGCTGATTTTGCGGAAGCTCAGATTGGTCCCCACCAACAGACGCTCCAGGGCTTTTTCCGGTGGCAGCGAGCCACGCACGCCCGGCGAGGACACACCCTGACCCAGTTCCGCCGGCAAGCCGACCTGCCAACCGGTCACGGCGGTGAAGGCATTGAGCGCCGACACCAGCGGTTGCTGGCCGATCGAGAACGAATAATCACCCATGTTGCGCGCCGGTTGTTCGGTGGCAGCCATCAGCGGTGCAGTGCCGGCCATGAGGATGGCGGCCGTCAGCAGCGACAATACGCGGGAAGGGGAAGCAGTCTGGCGGGTAAGGCGAGAGGACATCGATAGCGCTCCGTGTCGCACGAATCTTTATAGGTTGCTGATCCGCATCAGAAGATGCGAATCAATTGCATTGGCTATAACGAGACGAACGGACTTTCGCTATCGAGTAAAAATAATTCTCATTTAGTTCAGGATCACCAGCGCCGGGAATTCCTGCAGGCGCGCCGATGTGATGTGGGCGAGGGAGCGCACTGCGTCCAGTGGCTGGTCGAGGCGATAGTTACCGGTGACGTTGACGTCGGCCAGCTCCTCGTTGGTGTTGATGATCCAGCCCGGGTAGTAGCGGCGCAGTTCCGCCAGGACCTGATTCAACGGGCAGTTCTCGAACACCAGCCGGCCCTGGACCCAGGCCAGGTCGGTGGTGGCATCGAGCTTGGCCGGGCGATCAAAACCGTTGGGGCCGATGCGGATGCTCTCCCCGGCGGACAACCGCACCCGTGCATCGTTGTGGGTGGCGCGCAGATCGACATCGCCGCGTTGCACATTGACCTGCGCCACGCCGTCCAGATAACGCACGGCGAACGCGGTGTCGCGCACGCTGGCCTGTACCGGGCCGGCGTCGATTTCCAGTGGCTGAGCACGGTTGGCGGCGACCTCGAAAAACGCTTCGCCCTGATACAGCCGTGCTACTCGCTGGCGCTCGTTGATGGTGCTGGAGAATGCGGAGTTGGTGTTGAGCAGCACCTTGGAGCCATCCTCCAGTTGCAGGCGCTGACGCTCGCCGACCACGGTCAGGTGATCGGCCTGGAGGCGCATCGGCAGGTTGCTGAAACTGAACAGGCCGAGGATCAGCACGGCGGCGGTGGCCAGTGGTTTCCAGTGCGGACGCAGACGTTTGAGGACAGTGATTTTTGCAGGCTGCGCAGCGAGACTCTGCGCGCATTGCACCACTTGCGGGCCGTCCCAGATCGCCTGAGCCTTGGCGAACGCCTCGGCATTCAACGGATCGGCCGCCAGCCAGGCGTGGAACTGCCGGGTCTGCTCCTCGTCCGGGCTGCCGAGCACGATGAGCCAGTCCAGAGCCTGGTCCATTGCACGGGCGGCGTCCTGCGCCGTTGCGGGCGAAGGCGGGCGGTGGGTGTCCGTCACGGTGTGTCCTCGAGCTTTTGCAAAGCAGTTTCAAGTTTCAAGCCGCAAGCTGCAAGCCAGATGCGTGTACTGCTTTTGGTTTTTACTTGGGGCCTGAAGCTTACAGCTTGCCGCTGCTGTCGTGTCGTTCAGCGACACCGATGCAGATCGACATGATCAGCTTGAGTTCCTTCTGCACGGTGCTGAGGGACACGTTCAACTCGTCGGCGATTTCCTGATAGCTGTGCCCGTGCAGGCGGCTGAGGATGAAAATCTGTTGCTGGCGGGGGCTGAGTTGACTGAGGCTCACGTTCAGGCGCTCCAGCAATTGTTCGGCGTGGGCGGCGTCTTCGGCGCTGCTGGCGGGGGCAGCGACGCTGTGCACGACATCCTGCGGCACGTCGTCGACCATGGTTCGCGAGTGAATCTTGCGCGCACGCAAATGATCCAGCGCCAGATTGCGTGCAGTCTGGAAGACAAAGGGTTCGAGGTGATCGACGGCCCGCTCGCTCAACGCCCGCGTCACGCGCAGGTAGGTTTCCTGCAGCAGGTCTTCGGCGGTGCTGTGGTTGTTGACCATCCGTTCCAGCGTACGCAGCAGCGAAGTGCGCTGCGTGAGGAAGACGTGGTGGAAGCGCGACTGACTCACGGGGAAACCTGATCCATTTTGAGCGAATGATAATATTTATCATCTAGCTCAATGGTCAAGTGTTGATTTCAAATTGAAATCGAAACCCTGTGGGAGCGAGCTTGCTCGCGAAGGCGTAGTGTCAGCCAATTCAACTAGCGACTGACCCACCGCTTTCGCGAGCAAGCTCGCTCCCACAGGGATAGGGGGATTACTTGAGATTACTCGGCGTTGCACAGCGCCAGGCAGTTATCCAGCATGCGGTTGGAGAAGCCCCACTCGTTGTCGTACCAGGCCAGCACCTTCAGCAGTTTGCCGCTGGCTTTGGTGTGGTTGGCGTCGAAGATCGACGACAGCGGGTTGTGGTTGAAGTCGCTGGAAACCAGCGGCAACGTGTTGTAACCCAAAATTTTCGAGTGCTGGCTGGCCGCCTTCATCAGCGCGTTGACTTCGTCGGCGCTGGCTTCCTTTTTCAGCTGCACGGTCAGGTCCACCAGCGATACGTTGATCACCGGTACACGCACGGCCATGCCGGTCAGTTTGCCCGCCAGTTCCGGCAGCACCAGGCCCACCGCTTCAGCGGCGCCGGTCTTGCTCGGGATCATGTTCTGCGTGGCCGAACGTGCGCGGTACGGGTCGGTGTGGTAGACGTCGGTCAGGTTCTGGTCGTTGGTGTAGGCATGAATGGTGGTCATCAGACCGCTTTCGATGCCCAGCTCGCGGTGCAGCACCTGCGCCACGGGCGCCAGGCAGTTGGTGGTGCACGATGCATTGGAGATGATCTGGTGCGACTGGCGCAGAATGTCGTGGTTAACACCATAAACGACGGTGGCGTCGGCGCCTTTGGCCGGGGCCGAGATGATCACTTTGCGTGCACCGGCCGTAATATGCGCGGCCGCTTTGGCGCGATCGGTAAAGAGACCGGTGCATTCGAACACCACATCAATCTTTTCCGCCGCCCATGGCAGTTCGGACGGGTTGCGGATCGCGCTGACCGCAATGCGGTCGCCGTTGACGGTCAGACTTTCATTGTCATGCTCGACTTGCGCGTCGAACGTGCCGTGAACGGTGTCGTATTTGAGCAGATGGGCATTGATCGAGCTGTCGCCCAGATCGTTGATGGCGACGATCTGCAAATCCTGTCGATAGCCTTGGGTATACAGTGCGCGCAGGACATTACGGCCGATGCGGCCAAAACCATTGATTGCGATTCGAAGAGTCATTGAACAGCGCCGCCGTCGTTTTGTTGTTGGAATTACAAGATTATTCGCATAAAAATAGAAAACAAGCCTTTTTAGTGGCAATATTTTGTTTTATCTACAACGAGTGACCTGAATCAACTGGTCCGAATGGTCAAAAAAGCCGTCTGTCATTCCAACAACATCGGCGTTTGATCAGCATAGACAATCAGGTCGCCACATCCGTTAGCCTGGAGTTCTACACATGCATCCCCGCGTCCTTGAGGTCACCGAACGGCTTATCGCCCGCAGCCGCGCCACGCGTCAGGCTTACCTTGCACTGATTCGCGGCGCCGCCACTGACGGGCCGATGCGCGGCAAGCTGCAATGCGCCAACTTCGCCCACGGCGTGGCCGGGTGCGGCAGCGAAGACAAGCACAGCCTGCGGATGATGAACTCGGCGAACATCGCCATTGTTTCGTCGTATAACGACATGCTCTCGGCGCACCAGCCATACGAAGTGTTTCCGCAACAGATCAAAAATGCCCTGCGCGAAATCGGTTCGGTCGGCCAGTTCGCCGGCGGCACGCCCGCCATGTGCGATGGCGTGACCCAGGGGGAGCCGGGCATGGAGCTGAGCCTGCCGAGCCGCGAAGTGATCGCCATGTCCACGGCGGTGGCGCTGTCGCACAACATGTTCGATGGCGCGCTGATGCTCGGCATCTGCGACAAGATCGTCCCGGGCCTGATGATGGGTTCGCTGCGTTTCGGTCATCTGCCGACGATCTTCGTCCCTGGCGGACCGATGGTCTCGGGGATTTCCAACAAGGAAAAAGCCGACGTGCGGCAGAAGTACGCCGAAGGCAAGGCGACCCGTGAAGAGCTGCTGGAATCGGAGATGAAGTCCTACCACAGCCCGGGCACCTGCACCTTCTACGGCACCGCCAACACCAACCAGTTGCTGATGGAAGTCATGGGCCTGCACTTGCCGGGCGCCTCGTTCGTCAACCCGAACACGCCGCTGCGCGATGCCCTGACCCGCGAAGCCGCGCATCAGGTCACGCGCCTGACCAAGCAGAACGGCAACTTCATGCCGATCGGCGAAATCGTCGACGAGAAGGCGCTGGTCAACTCGATCGTCGCATTGCACGCCACCGGCGGCTCGACCAACCACACCCTGCACATGCCGGCCATCGCCATGGCCGCGGGTATTCAACTCACCTGGCAGGACATGGCCGACCTCTCCGAAGTCGTGCCGACCCTGAGCCACGTCTACCCGAACGGCAAAGCCGACATCAACCACTTCCAGGCCGCTGGCGGCATGTCGTTCCTGATCCGCGAACTGCTCGAAGCCGGCCTGCTGCACGAAGACGTCAACACCGTGCTCGGCCACGGCCTGAGCCAGTACACCAAGGAGCCGTTCCTCGATAACGGCCAGTTGGTATGGCGTGAAGGCCCGACCGACAGCCTCGACGAAAACATCCTGCGACCGGTCGCTCGCGCATTCTCGTCAGAGGGTGGCTTGCGGGTGATGGAGGGCAACCTCGGTCGCGGGGTGATGAAAGTCTCCGCCGTCGCGCTGGAAAACCAGATCGTCGAGGCGCCAGCGATGGTGTTCCAGGATCAACAGGATCTGGCAGACGCGTTCAAGGCCGGTTTGCTGGAGAAGGATTTTGTCGCGGTGATGCGCTTCCAGGGCCCGCGCTCCAATGGCATGCCCGAGTTGCACAAGATGACGCCGTTCCTTGGCGTGCTGCAGGATCGCGGTTTCAAAGTGGCGCTGGTGACTGACGGGCGCATGTCCGGCGCGTCGGGGAAAATCCCGGCGGCGATTCACGTCAGCCCCGAGGCTTATGTCGGTGGTGCTTTGGCGCGGGTGCAAGAGGGCGATATCATCCGCGTCGACGGCGTCAAAGGTACTTTGGAACTCAAGGTCGACGCCGCCGAATTCGCAGCGCGCGAACCCGCCAAAGGCCTGTTGGGCAACAACATCGGCAGCGGCCGCGAACTGTTTGGCTTCATGCGTTTGGCCTTCAGCTCGGCGGAGCAGGGCGCCAGCGCCTTCACTTCTGCCCTGGAGACGCTTAATTGAAACTGGCTTTGGTCGGTGACATCGGAGGCACCAACGCGCGGTTCGCGTTGTGGAAAAACCAGCAACTGGAATCGGTTCAAGTGCTGGCCACGGCCGACCATGCCAGCCCGGAGGAGGCCATCAGCCTCTATCTGAGCGGCCTCGGTCTGGCGCCGGGTTCGATCGGTTCGGTGTGCCTGTCGGTGGCCGGTCCGGTCAGTGGCGATGAATTCAAGTTCACCAACAACCACTGGCGCCTGAGCCGTACGGCGTTCTGCCAGACCTTGCAGGTCGAGCAGTTGTTGCTGGTCAATGACTTCTCGGCGATGGCGCTGGGCATGACCCGCTTGCAGCCGGGCGAATTCCGCGTGGTTTGCGAAGGCACGCCGGAGCCGTTGCGTCCGGCGGTGGTGATCGGTCCGGGCACTGGCCTTGGCGTCGGCACGTTGCTGGATCTCGGTGAAGGTCGTTTCGCGGCGTTGCCGGGGGAGGGCGGTCACGTCGATCTGCCATTGAGCAGCCCGCGTGAAACTCAACTCTGGCAGCACATCCACAACGAAATCGGCCATGTCAGCGCGGAAACCGCGTTGAGCGGTGGCGGCTTGCCGCGGGTGTACCGGGCGATCTGCGCGGTGGACGGGCACGAGCCCGTACTCGACACGCCGGAAGCGATTACGGCAGCTGGCCTTGCGGGTGATCCGATTGCGCTGGAAGTGCTGGAGCAGTTCTGCTGCTGGCTCGGACGCGTCGCGGGTAACAACGTGTTGACCACGGGTGCACGTGGCGGGGTGTATATCGTTGGCGGTGTGATTCCACGCTTTGCCGATTTCTTCCTCGAAAGCGGTTTCGCCCGCAGCTTTGCTGACAAAGGGTGCATGAGCGATTACTTCAAGGGCATTCCGGTGTGGCTGGTGACAGCGCCGTATTCCGGCCTCGTTGGTGCCGGTGTGGCCCTGGACCAATCAATCCCAACCTGAAATGCAATCCCCCCTGTGGGAGCGAGCTTGCTCGCGAATGCGGAGTATCAGTCAACCCAAATGTTGAATGTAATGACGCCTTCGCGAGCAAGCTCGCTCCCACAGTGGTTCTGTGGTGTTTGTTAGTTTGATGCTTAAGGCATAATCCGCCCCAATTCCAACAACAAGGATGCCTTCGAAGTGAGCTCAGTCAACAAGTCGATATTGTTGGTCGATGACGACCAGGAAATACGCGAGTTGCTGGAAACCTACCTGACCCGTGCCGGGTTCCAGGTACGGGCCACCGCCGATGGTGCCAGTTTCCGCCAGGCCCTCAACGAGGCGCCGAGCGACCTGGTGATCCTCGATGTCATGCTGCCCGACGAAGACGGCTTCAGCCTCTGCCGCTGGGTGCGCCAGCATCCGCGTCAGGCCCAGGTGCCGATCATCATGCTCACCGCCAGTTCCGACGAGGCCGACCGGGTGATCGGTCTGGAGCTCGGCGCTGACGACTACCTCGGCAAACCGTTCAGCCCTCGCGAACTGCAAGCACGGATCAAGGCGTTGCTGCGTCGCGCGCAGTTCGCCCACGAACGCAGCGGCAGTGAAGTGCTGGCCTTCGACGAGTGGCGGCTGGACATGGTCAGCCATCGGCTGTTCCACACCGACGGTGAGGAAGTGATTCTTTCCGGCGCCGACTTCGCCCTGCTCAAGCTGTTTCTCGATCACCCGCAGGAAATCCTCGACCGCGACACCATCGGTAACGCCACCCGTGGCCGCGACCTGATGCCGCTCGATCGCATCGTCGACATGGCCGTCAGCCGGTTACGCCAACGCCTGCGCGACACGGAAAAACCGCCACGACTGATTCGCACCGTACGCGGCAGCGGCTACCAACTGGCAGCCAACGTGGTTGCCGGCAATGGTCACTGAGTCGCTGCGCAAACTTGCCGCCAGGGTGCCGGTGCCGCGTTCGCTGCTCGGGCGGATGTTGCTGCTGACCTTGCTCGCGGTGTTGTTTGCACAGACGTTGTCCAGTGTGATCTGGGTCTCGCAACTGCGCGCCACGCAGCTTGAAGGGCTGGTCACCAGCGCCCGCAGCCTCGCCCATTCGATGACCGCCAGCGTCAGTTACTTTCGCTCGTTGCCGGTGGCTTATCGGCCTCTGGTGCTGGATCAATTGCGCAGCATGGGCGGCACGCGGTTCGTGGTGACGCTTAACGACAAACCGCTGGGCATGGATGTGCTGCCGGTCACCCCGCGCAAGGCCGCGGTGATGAAAGCGGTCGATGAAGTGCTGCGCCAGTCGCTGGGCAATGACACCGATATCTCGGTGACCTTCGTCAGTCCTGAAGATCTGCGCATCTTCAATGCCGGCCTGAAGCTCGACGAACTGCCACGCTCCTGGGCGCATTACGCGCTGACCCTGGAACCGGTGAACCCGCCAGTGCTGGTCACGCAGATCCAGATGGCGCCGGGCGAATGGCTGTACATCGCCTCGCTGTTGCCTGAGCCCTACACCAGTCTTGAAGAACAAGGTCTGCCGGCGCAGCAGGTATGGTTCATCGTGCTCACCAGCGGCTTTTTGCTGTTGTTCATTGGTCTGCTGGTGCACTGGCAGAGCCGGCCGCTCAAGCGCCTGGCGCGGGCGGCGCGGGATCTGTCGCTGGGCGCCGACGTCGAACCGGTGGCCGAGGGCGGCGGCAGCGAAGTGGTGGAAGTGGGCCGTGCGTTCAACACCATGCGCGAACGTATCAGCCGCTACCTGACCGAACGCAGCCAGTTGTTCAGTGCGATTTCCCATGATCTGCGCACGCCGATCACCCGCCTGCGCTTGCGCGTCGAGCTGCTGGAGGACGAGCAACTGCAAGCCAAGTTCGGCCGCGATCTGGATGAGCTGGAGTTGCTGGTCAAAGGCGCATTGCAGTGCGTGAAAGACACCGATATCCACGAAAACATCGAGCCGGTGGACTTGAACCATGTGCTCGACTGCCTGGTGGAGCCATATCTGGCGCCCAACGGCAATGGCCGCGTGACGCAGCAAGGCAAGGCGCTGGCGACGTATCCGGGCAAGCCTTTGGCGCTGAAACGCTGCATCGGTAACCTGATCGACAACGCGTTGAAATACGGGCAGAACGCTCATCTGCACATCGACGACGATGAGCGCGCGTTTGTCCTGCACGTCGACGATGAAGGCCCGGGTGTGCCGGAGCAGCGGCTGGAGCAGGTGTTCGAGCCACACTTTCGTCTGGCGGGGCAGCAGCAGGGTTATGGTCTGGGTTTGGGCATTGCGCGCAACATCGCCCATAGCCATGGCGGTGAGGTGACGTTGCAGAACCTGCGTGAGGGTGGGTTGCGCGTGACCCTGCAACTGCCGCGCTCGGTGGATTAGCTCAAAAGAGCCCCTCACCCTAGCCCTCTCCCAGGGGAGAGGGGACTGATCGGGGGATGCTGCAGAGATACGCCGACCTGACCGTACAACGCCGAATCCATAATCGACTCGGTATTTCACGTCGGCGGAAAGCTTATTACACCTCGGTTGGCTCCCTCTCCCAGGGTGAGGGGACTGAGCGCGTTGTTCATTCGAATTGCGCCGACCTGATGCATTGAGTCGATTGTGGATTCGGTACAGCATTTTCAGGTCGACGTAACTCTTCAGTATCGTGCGGTCGGCCCCCTCTCCCTCCGGGAGAGGGCTGGGGTGAGGGCTGCTCTTTGTCACGGATCAGTGACAAAAACCGCCCCCTTCGTTACAAGCCCATCCCGACCTGTTGTTTAGACTGCCCGCAGTCATAACAACAAAAAAGGCCACCCATGGATCTCTTCCACCCAGGCTTCAGCAGTTGGCTGAACGCCCCTGCCCACCAGCAATGGCTCGCCGACGAAGGTCTGCGCCTGCTGGCATTCGCCAAGGCTTCAAAGCTGCCCGAAGGTTTCGGCAACCTCGACGAACGCGGCCGTCTGCCAGCGCACGCGCAAGCCGAAACCATGAACACCGCGCGCATGACCCACAGCTTCGCCATGGCCCACATTCAGGGCCTGCCGGGTTTCGCCGAACTGGTCGATCACGGCATCGCGGCCCTGCGCGGCCCGTTGCGTGATGCACTGCACGGCGGCTGGTTTGCGGTCGCCGAACACCGCGACGGCAATACCGGCAAGAACGCTTATCTGCATGCCTTCGTCGCGCTCGCGGCCAGCTCTGCAGTGGTCGCACAGCGTCCCGGCGCCCAGGCCTTGCTGGATGACGCCATCGACATCATCGACACGTATTTCTGGAGCGAAGAAGAGGGCGCCATGCGCGAATACTTCAATCGCGACTGGAGCGAAGAAGAAGCCTATCGCGGTGCCAACAGCAACATGCACGCGACTGAAGCGTTCCTTGCATTGGCCGATGTCACCGAAGATCCGCGCTGGTTGATCCGTGCACAACGCATCGTCGAGCGAGTGATCCACGGTCATGCTGCCGCCAACGGTTACATGGTCATCGAGCACTTCGATCGCAATTGGCAACCGCTGCGCGAATACAACCTCGACAATCCCGCTGACGGTTTCCGCCCTTACGGCACCACGCCGGGTCACGGTTTCGAATGGGCGCGGCTGTTGCTGCACCTCGAAGCGGCGCGGGTTCAGGCCGGCATGCTCACACCCGGCTGGCTTGCCACTGATGCGGCAAAACTGTTCGAGAACAACTGCCGCCACGGCTGGGACGTCGATGGCGCGCCGGGGATCGTCTACACCCTCGACTGGGACAATAAATCCGTGGTGCGCCATCGCCTGCACTGGACGCACGCAGAAGCCAGCGCCGCCGCCAGCGCCTTGCTCAAACGCACCGGCGAGGCGCAATACGAAGCCTGGTACCGACTGTTCTGGGAATTCTGCGAAAACCATTTCATCGACCGCTGCGACGGCAGCTGGCACCACGAACTCAATCCGCAAAACCTGCCAAGTGCCGATATCTGGCCGGGAAAACCCGATCTGTACCACGCCTGGCAAGCCGTACTGATCCCTCGTCTACCCTTGTCGCCGAGCATGGCGACTGCGCTGGCGCAGTTGTCCCAGAGCTGTCCTGTGTAACCATGTGGTGACATTCGCGCGTCCCTTCGTTACCTGCGAGGGGAAACGTCCTGTTTAAACTCCTATGCAGCGCAAGCACCAGACTTGCAATGCATAACAACAAGAAAGGTACATCTCAGATGAATGCGATTTCTCGCCTCGCTACTGTCATTTCTGTCGCCTCCCTGTTCCCGCTCGCAATTCTGCCTCTCAGTGTTTCCGCTGCCGAATCCAAAGGTTCGGTGGAAGTCGTGCACTGGTGGACGTCCGGTGGCGAAAAAGCTGCCGTTGATGTGCTCAAGGCCCAAGTCGAAAAAGACGGTTTCACCTGGAAAGACGGCGCTGTCGCCGGCGGTGGCGGTGCCACGGCCATGACCGTGCTGAAAAGCCGTGCCGTGGCTGGCAACCCGCCGGGCGTCGCCCAGATCAAAGGCCCGGACATCCAGGAATGGGCGTCGACCGGCCTGCTTGACACCGACGTGCTCAAAGATGTCGCCAAGTCGGAAAAGTGGGACAGCCTGCTCGACAAGAAAGTCTCCGATACCGTGAAGTACGACGGTGATTACGTGGCTGTGCCGGTGAACATTCACCGCGTCAACTGGCTGTGGATCAACCCGGAAGTATTCAAAAAAGCCGGTATCGCCAAAGCCCCGACCACCCTCGAAGAATTCTACGCCGCCGGCGACAAGCTGAAGGCTGCGGGCTTCATTCCGCTGGCTCACGGCGGTCAGCCTTGGCAGGACAGCACCGTGTTCGAAGCCGTTGTGCTGTCGGTCATGGGCGTTGATGGCTACAAGAAAGCCCTGGTCGATCTGGACAACAAGGCGCTGACCGGCCCGGAAATGGTCAAGGCGCTGACCGAGCTGAAGAAAGTCGCGACCTACATGGACGTCGACGGCAAAGGCCAGGACTGGAACCTGGAAGCGGCCAAAGTCATCAACGGCAAGGCCGGCATGCAGATCATGGGTGACTGGGCCAAGTCCGAATGGACCGCTGCCAAGAAAGTCGCCGGCAAGGACTACGAGTGCGTAGCGTTCCCGGGCACCGACAAGGCGTTCACCTACAACATCGACTCCCTGGCGGTGTTCAAGCAGAAAGACAAAGGCACTGCGGCCGGTCAGCAGGACATCGCCAAAGTCGTGCTGGGTGAAAACTTCCAGAAAGTCTTCAGCCTCAACAAAGGCTCGATCCCGGTGCGTAACGACATGTTGAACAACATGGAGAAACTCGGTTTCGACTCCTGCGCGCAGACCGCTGCCAAGGACTTCCTGGCGGACGCCAAGTCCGGCGGCCTGCAACCAAGCATGGCGCACAACATGGCGACCACGCTGGCGGTGCAGGGCGCGTTCTTTGACGTAGTCACCAACTACATCAACGACCCGAAAGCCGACCCTGCCGATGCGGCCAGGAAACTGGGCGCGGCGGTTCAGTCGGCTAAATAAGCACCAGCACCGTAGCCCCTGTGGGAGCGAGCTTGCTCGCGAAAGCGGAGAGTCAGGCAATCGAACTATCAACTGACAGGACGCCTTCGCGAGCAAGCTCGCTCCCACAAGGGGAAAGCGTGTGAATTTTCTACCTTCGTACTGGATTTCCCCATGAGTTCTGTTGCTGTGTTCAGCAAAGCCTCGCCGTTCGATGCACTGCAGCGCTGGCTACCGAAACTGGTGCTGGCGCCGAGCATGGTCATCGTGCTGGTTGGCTTCTATGGCTACATCCTGTGGACGTTCGTGCTGTCGTTCACCACCTCGACGTTCCTGCCGAACTACAAGTGGGCCGGCCTGGCGCAATACGCCCGGCTGTTCGACAACGACCGCTGGTGGGTGGCGAGCAAGAACCTCGCGGTGTTCGGTGGCATGTTCATCGGCATCACGTTGGTGATTGGTGTGCTGCTGGCGGTGTTCCTCGACCAGCGTATCCGTCGCGAAGGCTTTATCCGCACCATTTACCTGTACCCGATGGCGCTCTCGATGATCGTCACCGGTACCGCGTGGAAATGGCTGCTCAACCCGGGCATGGGCCTGGACAAATTGTTGCGTGACTGGGGCTGGGAAGGCTTCCGTCTGGACTGGCTGATCGACCCGGATCGCGTGGTGTACTGCCTGGTGATCGCCGCAGTGTGGCAAGCCTCGGGTTTCATCATGGCGATGTTCCTCGCCGGCCTGCGCGGTGTCGATCAGTCGATCATCCGTGCTGCGCAGATCGACGGCGCGAGCATGCCGACCATCTACTGGAAAGTGGTGCTGCCCAGCCTGCGTCCGGTGTTCTTCAGTGCGGTGATGATCCTCGCCCACATCGCGATCAAGAGCTTCGACCTGGTCGCGGCGATGACCGCAGGTGGTCCGGGTTATTCCTCCGACCTGCCGGCGATGTTCATGTATTCCTTCACCTTCAGTCGCGGCCAGATGGGCATGGGCTCGGCCAGTGCGATTCTGATGCTCGGTGCGATCCTCGCGATCATCGTGCCTTACCTGTACTCCGAGCTGAGGACCAAGCGTCATGACTAGTCTCGCTGCCAAACCTGCCATCAGCCTGAGTCGCATCGCGATCTACGCGGTGCTGATTTTCGCCGTGTTCCTGTACCTGGTGCCGCTGGTAGTCATGCTGCTGACCAGCTTCAAGACCCCGGAAGACATCAGCACCGGCAACCTGCTGAGCTGGCCGACCGTGGTCAGCGGTATCGGCTGGGTCAAGGCCTGGGCCACGGTTGACGGTTACTTCTGGAACTCGATCAAGATCACCGTGCCGGCCGTAATCATCTCCACCGCCATCGGTGCGTTGAACGGTTACGTGCTGTCGATGTGGCGCTTCCGTGGTTCGCAGTTGTTCTTCGGTCTGCTGTTGTTCGGCTGCTTCCTGCCGTTCCAGACCGTGCTGCTGCCGGCCTCGTTTACCCTCGGCAAGATGGGCCTGGCGAGCACCACCACCGGTCTGGTGTTTGTTCACGTGGTTTACGGCCTGGCGTTCACCACGCTGTTCTTCCGTAACTACTACGTGAGCATTCCCGATGCGCTGGTGAAGGCTGCACGTCTGGATGGCGCGGGTTTCTTCACGATCTTCCGCCGCATCATTCTGCCGATGTCGACGCCGATCATCATGGTCTGCCTGATCTGGCAGTTCACCCAGATCTGGAACGACTTCCTGTTTGGTGTGGTGTTCTCCAGCGGTGATTCGCAACCGATCACGGTGGCGCTGAACAACCTGGTCAACACCAGCACCGGGGCCAAGGAATACAACGTTGATATGGCAGCGGCGATGATCGCCGGGCTGCCGACCCTGCTGGTCTATGTGGTCGCAGGCAAGTATTTCGTGCGCGGGCTGACGGCCGGCGCAGTCAAGGGGTAATCATGGCAACGCTCGAACTTCGCAACGTCAACAAGACCTACGGTGCCGGCCTGCCGGACACCCTGAAGAACATCGAACTGTCGATCAAGGACGGTGAGTTCCTGATCCTGGTCGGCCCGTCGGGCTGCGGCAAGTCGACCCTGATGAACTGCATCGCCGGTCTGGAAACCATCAGCGGCGGCGCGATCATGATCGGCGATCAGGACGTCAGCGGCATGAGCCCGAAAGATCGCGACATCGCCATGGTCTTCCAGTCCTACGCGCTGTACCCGACCATGAGCGTGCGCGAGAACATCGAGTTCGGTCTGAAGATCCGCAAGATGCCGCAGGCGGCGATCGACGAAGAAGTCGCGCGCGTGGCCAAGCTGTTGCAGATCGAACACCTGCTGAATCGCAAGCCGGGTCAACTTTCCGGTGGTCAGCAGCAGCGTGTGGCGATGGGCCGTGCATTGGCGCGGCGGCCGAAGATCTATCTGTTCGACGAACCGCTGTCCAATCTCGATGCCAAGCTGCGTGTCGAGATGCGCACCGAAATGAAACTGATGCACCAGCGCCTGAAAACCACCACGGTCTACGTGACCCACGACCAGATCGAAGCGATGACCCTGGGCGACAAAGTGGCGGTGATGAAGGATGGGATCATCCAGCAATTCGGCACGCCGAAAGAGATCTACAACGACCCGGCCAACCTGTTTGTGGCGAGCTTCATCGGTTCGCCGCCGATGAACTTCATTCCGCTGCGCCTGCAGCGCAAGGACGGTCGGCTGCTGGCGCTGCTCGACAGCGGCCAGGCCCGTTGCGAGTTGCCGATGGGCATGCAGGACGCCGGGCTTGAAGATCGCGAAGTGATCCTCGGCCTGCGCCCGGAGCAGATCGTGCTGGCGAATGGCGAAGGCAATGGTTTGCCGAGCATCAAGGCTGAAGTGCAAGTCACCGAACCGACTGGTCCGGACACCCTGGTGTTCGTCAACCTCAATGACACCAAGGTCTGCTGCCGTCTGGCACCGGACGTGGCACCGCAGGTGGGCGAAAGCCTGACGCTGCAATTCGATCCGTCGAAAGTGCTGTTGTTCGATGCCAAGACTGGCGAGCGTCTGGGCGTTGCGGGCCAGGCGCAGGCCGAAGCGCGGTCGGCGAACGTCGCGCAATTCAAAGGGCGCTGAGGAACAAATGTGGGAGCGAGCTTGCTCGCGAAAGCGGTGTGTCATGCAACACATGTATCAACTGACATAAAGCCTTCGCGAGCAAGCTCGCTCCCACAAAGGAGCACGCGGTGGATGGCCTGTTATCCATCGCACTTTATGTAAACCGCGTTAGATAAAAACAGTTAATAACAATAAAGACGAGGATGTAGGGATGAAAAAGAAACACGTCAATGCCCGCTTGATCTGCCAAGTGTCAGCGGCAGCAGCACTGGTGCTGGCCGGCAATGCAATGGCGGCCGATGCGTTCAGCTCCGATTCCAAGTGGATGACCGGCGACTGGGGTGGCGAGCGGACCAAGCTGATCGAGCAAGGTATCGACATCAAGGCGGACTACGTCGGGGAAGTCGGTGGCAACCTGCACGGCGGCTACAACGACGACAAGACGGCGCGTTACGCTGACCAGTTCGGTCTGGGCGTGGCACTGGATCTGCAAAAACTCTGGGGCTGGGACAACACCCAGGCCAAGATCCAGCTGACCAACCGTAACGGCTACAACATCTCTAACGATCGCGTGGGCGATCCGCGTGCCGGCACCTTGTCTTCCTCGCAGGAAGTCTACGGTCGTGGCCACATGGTGCGTCTGACCCAGTTGTGGATTCAGCACCAGTTCTTCGACAACAAGCTCGACGTCAAGGCCGGTTACTTCGGTGAAGGCGAAGACTTCAACACCTTCCCGTGCGACTTCCAGAACCTGGCGTTCTGCGGTTCGCAAGTGGGTAACTGGGCGACCAACATCTGGTACAACTGGCCCGTCAGCCAGGCCGCGATCCGCGTGAAGTACAACATCAACGACGAGCTCTACGCGCAAATCGGTGCGTACAACCAGAACCCGTCGCAGCTGGAACACGGCAACGGCTTCAAACTCAGCGGCAGCGGCACCAAAGGTACCGTTCTTCCTGTCGAGCTGGTCTGGTCGCCGAAGGTCAACAGCCTGCCGGGCGAATACCGCGTCGGTTACTACAAGAGCACTGCTGATGCCAGCGACGTTCGTGAAGACGTCAACGGTTTCGACGCTGCTACTACTGGCGACGCGTACAAAACCCACAGCAGCAAAAGCGGCTACTGGTTCGTGGCGCAACAGCAACTCACCAGCCACAACGGCGACGCTTCCCGTGGTCTGAACATCGCGGCCAACGCCACTTTCCACGACAAGGACACCAACTTCATCGACAACTATCAGTCGGTGATGTTTGTTTACAAAGGCCCGTTCGACGCGCGTCCGAAGGATGACGTCGGTATCGGCGCGGCGCGTATCCACGTCAACGATGACGTGAAGAAAAACGCTGAACTGCTGAACGTTTCCAACGGTGTGTCGGATTACGACAATCCGGTGTTCTCGCCAATTCGCGAAACCGAGTACAACTACGAGATCAACTACGGCTTCCACGTCACCAACTGGCTGACCGTGCGTCCTAACCTGCAGTACATCACTCACCCGGGTGGTGTGGATGAAGTGGACAACGCTTTGGTCGCCGGCCTGAAAATTCAGTCTACGTTCTGACGCGTCTGCGATAAGCTCCTCTCTATGTGCGCATATTTGCGGACAGCGGGGGGCGTTCTCAATTGTTTTGCCCGGCGCGGTGGGAAAAACAATTGAGAACGCCCCCTAGGCTGTCCGCTTTTTTTTGAGGGCTGGCGCAGCCCGTAACAGATGAATTCGGAACCGTGGCAAATGCATGAGCATCCGCTGCAACGCTTCTTCAAATCCCTGCGTGAACAACCGGTGTTCGCCTGGGAGCGCTATCAGATGCGCGACGTGTTGGTGATTGATCATCCGCTGTGTCAGGCGGTGTTCAGTCGTCAGGGCGCGCAGTTGCTGCACTTTCAGCCACGCGGGCAGAAACCGTGGTTGTGGTGTGCGGCGAAGTGGCCGCACGTTGGCGCCATTCGTGGCGGCGTGCCGGTGTGCTGGCCGTGGTATGGCCGCCATCCCAGCGAAAACGCCTGGCCGTCCCATGGTTGGGCGCGGCTGCTCGACTGGAAACTGCTCGACAGCAGCAGCGCCGAGGATGGCGTGCGCCTGCACTGGCAATTGCAATTGTGCGACTGGCAGGTCGACCTGCACGCGCACCTCGGAGAACGCATGGAGTTACGCCTGAGCACTGAGCATCAGGACGACATGCCGTGCCAGTTGAGCCAGGCGTTGCACGCTTACTGGCGTATTGGCGATGTCGGTGAGATAGCGCTGTCTGGCCTCGAGGGCGCGCAGGGTTATGACCAGTTGAGTCGCCAGTCTTGTCAGCAGGAAGGCGAGTTACGCGTCGATGGCGGCTGCCAGCGTGTGTTCCAGCACGACGGCGAATTACAGCTCAAGGATCACGCCTGGCAGCGCGAGTTGTGCATTGATACCGGTGACAGCGGCGACACGGTGGTCTGGCATCCTGGAGCGCGGCCGTTGTTGGGCGTGAGCTGGGATGAGATTTCCGAGTTTGTCTGTGTTGAAGCGGCGGCGGGTGGGACTGACAGCTTGCATCTGGCGCCGGGGGAGAAGGCGCATTTGAGTTTGCAGGCGTGGGCGGCGGCTTGAGTGTGTCAGTCACATCGTAGCCCCTCACCCTAGCCCTCTCCCTGTATGTACCGGAGACATGGTGGACACATGTTCGGAGACATGGTGGACGGTTTTAGATCTTCTTACCTGCTGTAACGATCTGCAAGTTCAAGTCGATTCGGGCGATGCGATGTCTACTCCAGTAGACATCGTGGATGCCGTCCTCCGTCGTTTCCCGGATAGCTACTGACTTCCCGTAAAAAGCTTTCCCGACTGTGTATTCACGGTTCCTCCAGTAGATCTCGCCCTTTACCTGAACCTTCCTGACCACATCACCATCGTCGTACTCCGGCGCTGCGGGTTGCTCCTGATATTCCCTTGAGCTGCTGCTGTACCGAGTAGCAGGAACCTGCATGTCCAGCGCTTGATGCGGGCGCTTCTGGTTGTAAATATCACGCCAGATATCAAACGCCCGTTGCGCGCTGTTGAGATCGTTAAAGTGCTGACCCTGGAGAACTTCATTTTTCAGACTGCGGTGGAAGCGTTCCAGCTTTCCCTGGGTTTGCGGATGATAAGGTCGAGAGTGGCCGACCTTGATGCCTTGACTCATCAGCCAGACCTCCAGCGCGGTATAAACGCCTGTCTGATCACCCCATGGAGAGCCGTTGTCCATCGTCATGCGCAAAGGCAGGCCATAGCGCCGAAAGGCCCGGACCAGATGCTCCTGGACGGTGTCGCGCTGCTCATTGATACACGCCGCGATGCACAGTGAAAACCGCGAATGATCGTCCAGTATCGTCAACGGATGGCAACGCCCCTGACCCAGACTGATATGCCCTTGAAGTCCATCTGCCAAAGATCGTTGGGCGCTTCATGCTCAAAACGGATAAACGGTTTGATCTCGGCGGCCTTTGGATCAACGCGTGAATGACGCTGTAAAACCGCATGCACGGTACTGACTGAAGGCATCACTAAGCCATTGTCTTCCAACACACGTTTGAGCTTGCGAGCGCCCCAGGCCGCGTACTCCTGACTCACGGTCAGAATCTGCTGTTCAACCTCATCAGCACATCGCTTGGGTGATGTCTTCGGTCGTCGAGACTGATCGTTCAGTCCTTCTGCACCCAGGTTTTCAAACCTGTTAAGCCATTTATAGGCGGTGCTTGGGCTGATATTAAATCGACGGCAAAGCTGCCGGACATTGGCCCCTTCTTGCCGAGCCAAAAGCACGAATTCTGAACGAAGCTGCACAGTGGACACCTCTTCCCAAGACACAGGTCATCTCCTTAGTGATGAGCAATGTGCCTATTAAAAAGTGTCCACCATGTCTCCGAACACCTGTCCACCATGTGTCCGGTACATACACTCCCGGAGGGAGAGGGGATCGAATGGGGGATGCTTAAGCGTTACGCCGACGTGAAAGTGCAGCGCTGAATCCATAATCGACTCTATTTTTCAGGTCGATGTATAGCGCAAGACACCTCGGTCGGCTCCCTCTCCCCCCGGGAGAGGGGGCGAATGGGGGATATTCGAGAGATGCACCGACCTGAACGGATGACGTTGAATCCATAATCGACTCAGTGTTTCAGGTCGATGTATAGCGCAAGACACCTCGGTCGGCTCCCTCTCCCCCCGGGAGAGGGGGCGAATGGGGGATATTCGAGAGATGCACCGACCTGAACGGATGACGTTGAATCCATAATCGACTCAGTGTTTCAGGTCGATGTATAGCGCAAGACACCTCGGTCGGCCCCCTCTCCCCCCGGGAGAGGGGGCGAATGGGGGATATTCGAGAGATGCACCGACCTGAACGAATGTCGGTGAATCCATAATCGACTCGGTGTTTCAGGTCGATGTATAGCGCAGACACCTCGGTCGGCTCCCTCTCCCCCAGGGAGAGGGCTGGGGTGAGGGGCTTTTGATCTTTAGTTGAATTCATCCCCAACCGGATACCGGCTGGCATTCAAGCTCTCTTTGATCTTGCGCAAATGCGGCTGGAAATCCACCCCGCGCCGCAAGGTCATGCCGGTCGCCAGCACATCCAGCACGGTCAACTGAATGATCCGCGAGGTCATCGGCATATAGATGTCGGTGTCTTCCGGCAGTGGAATGTTTAGGCTCAGGGTGCTGGCCTTGGCCAGCGGCGAATTCTCCGCCGTCAGGCCCAGCACCGAAGCGCCGTTCTCCCGAGCAATGCGCGCCACTTCCACCAGCTCGCGGGTGCGCCCGGTGTAGGAAATGATCACGAACAACTCACCGGTGTGCGCCACCGAAGCAATCATCCGCTGCATCAGCACATCGGCATGCGCGGTGACTGCCAGGTTGAAGCGGAAGAACTTGTGCTGCGCATCCAGCGCCACCGGTGCCGAGGCGCCGAGGCCGAAGAAGTGGATCTGCCGCGCCTGAATCAACAGGTCGACGGCGCGGCTGATCAGGTTCGGGTCCAGCGCCTGGCAAGCGCTGTCCAGCGAGGCGATGGCACTGCCGAAAATCTTCTGCGTGTACGCCTCTGGATTGTCGTCGGCTTCCACCGCACGGCTGACGTACGCCGCGCCGCTGGCCAGGCTCTGCGCCAGTTGCAGCTTGAGTTCGGGATAGCCGCTGACACCGAACGAACGGCAGAAACGGTTGACCGTCGGCTCGCTCACCGACGCCGCCTGGGCGAGGGCGGCGATGCTGAAGCGGGTGGCCTGCTGCGGGTTGAGCAGGATCACCTCGGCGACTTTGCGTTCGGCCTTGTTCAGCTCTTCAAGGCGACTCTGGATCTGTTCCAGTAAATTTCGCACGCGGTCCATATGAAATTCCTAATTCACCTGCGCAAAGGTGCGCCGGGCTATGCAAATTGGGCCTTTGATATGGCCCGTAACGGTGGCCTATCCTACTGATGGCTCCGACCGACCACCACTCGGAATCTGTATTTTGCGAAAATGTTGTGGTTATTACTACATTTTCCCTTGAGTGATGCCTTGAAAAAAGGTATTTGTAGCTTAACTTGATAAAAGAACAAACATCATGCCTTCGATTACGGTTGAACCGTGCACCTTTGCCTTGTTCGGCGCTCTTGGCGATCTGGCCCTGCGCAAGCTGTTTCCTGCCCTTTACCACCTCGATGGCGCTGACCTGTTGCACGAGGACACGCGGATCATCGCGCTGGCCCGTGAAGCCGGTAGCGAACAGCAGCACCTGGCGTTCATCGCCGCCGAATTGCGTCGGTATGTCGGCAAAGAGCTGGACGAAGCCGTGGCCGAGCGCTTTCTGGCGCGCCTGACTTATCTGCACGTCGACTTCCTCAAGGCTGAAGACTACGTGGCGCTGGCCGAACTGGCCGGCAGCGCGCAACGCATGATTGCCTACTTCGCCACACCGGCGGCGGTGTACGGTGCGATCTGCGAGAACCTGGCGAAAGTCGGTCTGGCGGAGAATACTCGCGTGGTCCTGGAAAAGCCGATCGGCTCCGACCTTGAGTCCTCACGCAAAGTGAACGACGCCGTGGCGCAGTTTTTCCCGGAAAACCGCACCTACCGCATCGACCACTATCTGGGCAAAGAGACCGTCCAGAACCTGATCGCCCTGCGTTTCGCCAACAGCCTGTTCGAAACCCAGTGGAACCAGAATTACATCTCCCACGTGGAAATCACCGTGGCCGAGAAGGTCGGCATCGAAGGCCGTTGGGGCTACTTCGACAAGGCCGGCCAACTGCGCGACATGATCCAGAACCACCTGTTGCAGCTGCTGTGCCTGATCGCCATGGACCCGCCGGCCGACCTGTCGGCTGACAGCATCCGTGACGAAAAGGTAAAAGTGCTCAAGGCCCTGGCGCCGATCAGTCCGGAAGGCCTGACCACTCAGGTGGTGCGCGGCCAATACATCGCCGGCCACAGCGAAGGCAAGTCCGTACCGGGCTATCTGGAAGAACCGAACTCCAACACCCAGAGCGACACCGAAACCTTCGTCGCTTTGCGTGCCGACATCCGCAACTGGCGCTGGGCCGGCGTGCCGTTCTACCTGCGAACCGGCAAGCGCATGCCGCAGAAGTTGTCGCAGATCGTCATCCACTTCAAGGAACCGTCGCACTACATTTTCGCGCCGGAACAACGCCTGCAGATCAGCAACAAACTGATCATCCGCCTGCAGCCGGACGAAGGCATTTCCCTGCGTGTGATGACCAAGGAACAAGGCCTGGACAAAGGCATGCAACTGCGCAGCGGCCCGCTGCAACTGAATTTCTCCGACACCTGGCGCAGTGCGCGGATCCCCGACGCCTACGAGCGGTTGTTGCTGGAAGTGATGAACGGCAATCAGAACCTGTTTGTCCGTAAAGATGAAATCGAAGCCGCGTGGAAGTGGTGTGACCAGTTGATCGCCGGCTGGAAAAAGTCCGGTGACGCGCCCAAGCCGTATGCGGCCGGGTCGTGGGGGCCGATGAGCTCGATTGCACTGATCACGCGGGACGGGAGGTCGTGGTATGGCGATATCTGATGTGCAACTGCCTGCGGGCGTGAATGCCCACGAGTTCAAGAGCCCGGTGCTGTTGGCCGAAGGTCTGGCGCTGAATGTGGCCAAGCAACTGGGCGAGGCCATTGCTGCACGCGGCAACGCGGTGCTGGTGGTGTCCGGCGGTCGCAGCCCGGTGGCGTTCTTTCAGCACCTGGCCAAGCAGGCGCTGGACTGGTCGAAAGTCGTCGTGACCCTGGCCGATGAACGCTGGGTCCCGGTTGAGCACGCCGACAGCAATGCCGGTCTGCTCAAGCAGTACCTGCTCAAAGGCCCGGCGGCGAAGGCGCAGTTCCTCAGCCTCTACAGCGCTGCGGCGAACGTTGAGCAAGCTGCCGAACACGCCGATCGTCTGCTCGCCGAATTGCCACCGATTGACGTGCTGGTGCTGGGCATGGGCGATGACGGTCACACCGCGTCGCTGTTCCCCGACAGCCCGAACCTCGCCGAAGCGTTGAAGGCCGATGGCAGCCGTCGCTGCTGGCCGATGCTGGCGCCGAGCGTGCCGCGTCAGCGCCTGACCATGAGTCGCGCGCTGCTGGCGTCGGCCAGGCACAAGATTCTGTCGATTTCCGGTCAGTCGAAACTGACCACCCTGAATGCCGCACTGGCATCCGACGACGTCGCGGCCATGCCGGTGCGCGCGTTTCTGCAACCTACGTTAGAGATTTACTGGTGCCCATGAGCCAAGGAACAGCCGCTATGACAACCCCATCCCCGACCGTTTCCATGGCGGACAAAGTTGCCCTGATCGACAGCCTCTGCGCCAAGGCGCGGATTCTGCCGGTGATCACCATCGCCCGTGAGCAGGACGTACTGCCGCTGGCCGACGCCCTGGCCGCTGGTGGCCTGACGGCGCTGGAAGTGACCCTGCGTTCGCAGTTCGGTCTCAAGGCAATCCAGATCCTGCGCGAGCAACGCCCGGAGCTGGTAACCGGTGCTGGCACCGTGCTCGATCGCAACATGCTCGCGGCTGCCGAAGCCGCTGGCTCGCAGTTCATCGTCACCCCAGGCATCACCCGTGATCTGCTCGAAGCCAGCGTCGACAGCCCGATTCCGCTGTTGCCGGGCATCAGCAACGCCTCCGGCATCATGGAAGGCTACGGTTTGGGTTATCGCCGTTTCAAGCTGTTCCCGGCGGAAGTCAGCGGCGGCGTGGCGGCGATCAAGGCGCTCGGCGGCCCGTTCGGCGAAGTTAAATTCTGCCCGACCGGCGGCGTTGGCCCGGCCAACATCAAGAGCTACATGGCGCTGAAAAACGTCATGTGCGTGGGCGGTAGCTGGATGCTCGATCCGGAGTGGATCAAGAACGGCGACTGGGCGCGCATTCAGGAATGCACCGCCGAAGCCCTGGCGCTGCTGGATTAACAGTTTTTACCTGACACTTCGTTGTGTGTTCTACGGCTTTACGGTGCGCTTGGTCGGTGCACCGTTTTTTTTTGCTCGGCAAAAACCTGTTCCGGCCAGCGCTGCCACAATTGAAGTTACGCGGCGATACATAGTTACCGCACACAGGTTTTTCCACGGCGCTAATCTGCGTTCATCTTATGGATGAGAGAACGTGTCATGGACCCAGACTTCGCAATCCCCGTACCCTGTCCGGTGTATCAACTGGCCCCCGAGCAGATCGCCGGGCCGTTTTTCCGTAATCCGAAACTGCTGCGTCGCAATATCAGCGAAGGTGCGGATGGTTTGCCACTGTTGCTGCGCCTGACCATTGTCGATGCCATGACCGCAGAGCCGGTGGTTGGCGCGAGGGTGGATATCTGGCATTGCAACGCGCGGGGCGCGAACGCGGGCGGGTGTCCGGTCAATCAGGGCCTCGATGCCAGGACCGCAATCACCGGCGACGATGACACCTACCTGCGCGGCAGCCAGTTCTGCGATGCCCGGGGCAGGGTGCGCTTCACCACGATTTATCCAGATTCCCATGCCGGCCGGGCGCTGCATCTTCATGTGGCGGTGCGCATGGTTGTCGGCGACGAATATCCCGCCGAGCACGATGTCGCCTGGACCGGCGAGCTGCTGCTCCCGGAAATCATCTCGCGCCCGACACATCACGCCAAAGCCTGGGGCGGGCGCACTTCGATGCGGTTGAACAATGCTTCGGACAGTTTGCCACCCGGCATGGGCCGCGAAGCCTCGACCCTGTATGTATGGCCGATCGGCCGTGACTCCCACGAGGACGGTTACTTCGGGCACCTCACGATCGGCATCGACACCTTTGCGGTGTCGTCGCAGATCAAACCCGAGGACTTCGACAAATACACGCTTTAGCGCATCAGCGCAGTTCGTTCAGCGCGCGAGTCAGCCGTTGCATGTCGCCTGCGGTGGTGGTCAGTCCCGGCGTGATGCGAATGCACGGCCCGCAGGCGGCACCATTGCGGACCACGGTGAACAGGTTGAAGTCATTGAGCAGGCGGTCGGCCATGGCCTTCTGGTCAGCATGTCGGCTGAAGCGCAGCGCGGTGATGCCACAATAAAGCTGCGGATCGTCCGGTGTCATGACCTCGATACCCGGCAGATGACGCACCGCGCTGACCCACAGGTTGCGCAGGTAATTGAGGCGCGCGCCTTTTGCCGGTGCACCGCCGATGGAGCGGTGTTCTTCAAAGACCAGCGGCAAGCTCATCAGCGCCGGAATGTTCGGCGTGCTGTACGGCGTGCGGGCGCGGATGTCGCTGACCGGGTAGTGCATCTCGCCCATGTCCGGGTCGATGTCGGCCAGACGCTGCGGCGCGATATACATGAAGCCGAGTGTCAGCGGCGCGCCGATCCATTTGTGCAGGTTGTAGCCGGCGAAGGCGACGCCGAGGGCTTCGAGGTCGAACTCGATCTGGCCGAGGGCATGGGCACCATCAAGGATGATGTCGATGCCATGCTCTTTGGCCAGCGCCGCGATGGCCTGCACCGGCATCACCAGTCCCGTACGATGGGTGACATGGGTCAACGCCATCAGTTTGAGTTTCGGGTGGCGGACGAAGGTTTCGCGATAGGTCTCCAGCAGGCTGTCGAAACTGGCCGGGTGTGAGTGGGCAATCTCGATGACGTCGACGCCGCGATGCTCGCCCAGCCAGCGCATCGCGCCTTTGACCGTGTCGTACTCGAGGTCGCAGATCAGCACCTGATCCCCCGGTTGCAGGCGGTTGTAGTTGCGGATCAGCGATTGCAGGCCTTCGGTGGCATTGCGGGTGAACGCCACACTCTGCGCGTGTACGCCGATCAACTCGGCCAGTTGCGCGCGAATGTCGAGGTGGTCGCGTTGTTCGAATTGCTGGCGCACGTACACCGAGTTGCTGGTGTTGATCAGCTCTATGTTGCGCTGATACTCCTCGATCACCGTGCGTGACATCCGTCCGAAGTAACCGTTTTCCAGGTTCACGGGGCCTGGTTGAACGTCGTAACGGTCGGCGAACGTCTGCCAGAAGGCTTCGTCACGGGCGCGGCGGGTGTTATCGGGCATGGTCGGCAAGCTCAGTAGAGGAGGGCGTTTCAGTGGCGCGGGGCGGGTTTGCCGTGTTTGGCGCGCAGCGGTTCGAGCAGATCCGACAAACCGTTGTGATCGATTTCCTGCATCAAGGCCAGCAGTCCGCCGAGCTCGCCGTTCGGGAAACCTTCACGGGCGAACCAGTTCAGATAGGGGCCGGGCAGGTCGGCAATGATCCGGCCCTTGTATTTGCCGAAAGGCATTTCGCGGGTGATCAGCAGTTCGAGTTTTTCGGGATTCATCAATGCATTCGTCTGGCTTTAAATCAAACTGGAAAATACAGGCATTCTGCATGCAGGCCAAATGACAGATCATGCAAATAGCCGTGATACAGATAGTTCAATCGTATTTAAATCATTGAAAAATAACGATTTTTATACAAATAAAAACTGGCACGCACACTGCAATATCCCTTGCATCTTCAACCAACCGCAAGGAATTTGAAAAATGACTGACATGAATAAAGAAGCCATCTCTGTACTCAACGACCTGATCGAAACCAGCAAAGACGGTCAGGAAGGGTTCAAGACTTGCGCCGAAGATATCAAGCACCCGGAACTGAAAGCACTGTTCGCCAAGCGCTCGGCCGATTGCGCCACCGCCGCTGCCGAACTGCAAGCCACCGTGCGTTCGATGGGCGGTGATCCGGAAACCTCTACCAGCGTCAGCGGTGACCTGCACCGTCGCTGGGTCGACGTCAAAGCCATGTTTACCGGCAAAGACGAAGAGGCTGTGCTCAACGAAGCCGAGCGCGGTGAAGACCACGCCCTGAAGGCTTATCGTGAAGCCATCGAGAAAATCAACAAGCACAATCTGGTTGGCATTCGTGATCTGGTTGAACGCCAGTATCACGGCGTACAGCGTAACCACGACCAAGTGAAAGCCCTGCGTAACGAGGCTCGTGCCCGTTCGTAAGCGCTTGTCGGTTATAAAAAACGCCAGCTAGTCTGGCGTTTTTTTATGGGGTTGGGAAAAGCAGAAGCCCCTCACCCTGGCCCTCTCCCGGAGGGAGAGGCGACTGACCGAGGTGGATGTTGGAGATGCACCGACTTGAACGATCTGAGGTGAACTCAGGTTTTGAAAAGCAGCAAGATCAGCTCCCTTTCCCCCTCGCCCCCTGGGGGAGAGGACTGGGGTGAGGGGGAAAAGCTCTCACTGACACCCCACCAATCAATCAGCCGATGCTGATCGCCGGCAAAGTCGGCAACGTCACCGTCTGCTGCTTGCGCGGCGCCAGAATCTCCGCTTCACCATCCACTACCAATTCATCACGCTGATTGAATACGCGAGTGGCGATGCGCACACGAAACTTCGGCAGCTTCTCGAGAATTTCCAGGCGCACGGTCAGGGTGTCGCCAATCTTCACCGGCTTCTGAAAGCTCATTTGCTGACCGATATAAATAGTGCCCGGCCCAGGCAGTTCGCAAGCCACCGCAGCACTGATCAGCGCACCGCTGAACATACCGTGGGCGATGCGTTCCTTGAACATGCTGGCGGCGGCGAACTCGGCGTCCAGGTGCACCGGGTTGTGGTCGCCCGACATCGCGGCAAACAGCTGAATGTCGCGCTCTTCGACCGTCTTGCTGTAGCTCGCGGTCTGGCCGACTTCGAGGGCTTCATAAGGGATGTTGGTAACCTGGGTCATCGGTCTTGATTCCTGTGACGGATTAAATGAATCCACAAAAATTATTCGCTGCGATGCGGGCGCGGATGGCTCAGCGCCTGGTCGATCCAGGCCAGCACATCGGCGATCACTTCGTCGCGATTGGTTTCGTTGAACAATTCGTGCCGGGCCTGCGGGTAAATCTTCAATTGCAGGTTCTGGCTGCCGGCGTTGCGCAGTGCATTGGCCAGATCTGTCAGACGTTTGCCTTCACTCACCGGATCACATTCACCGCCGATCACCAGCAGTGGCAGGCCCGGGTCGATCTGCGCGAGAGTGGACGCTTTGCTGATTTGCTGCAAGCCGCCGAGCAGGTCGATCCACAACTGGTTGGTGCAGCGAAAGCCGCACAGCGGGTCGGCCACGTATTTGGCGACTGCGGCCGGATCGCGGCTGAGCCAGTCGAACGGTGTGCTCACCGGTTTGAAGGTGTTGTTGAATGAACCAAACGACAACCATTCGATCAGCGCACTGCGGCCCTTGCCACCCTGACGCAGTTTTTCCAGGCGGGCAATTTGCCGGGCGGCGCGATAGAGGGCCGGGGGCTGGAAATTCGAACCACTGAGAATCGCCCCGTGCAGGCTGGCGCTGTGGTGCAGCAGATAACCCTGAGCGAGGTAACTGCCCATACTGTGCCCGAGCAGAATGATTGGCACGCCGGGGTGTTGCTGGCCGATGTATTGATTGAGGCTGGCGAGGTCGCTGACAACCTTGCACCAGCCGTCGTCATCGGCGAAATGGCCGAGGGTGCCGTTCTCGGCGGTCTGGCCATGACCGCGCAGATCCGGGGCGTAAACACCGTATCCTTTGTCGCAAAACGTTTCCGCCAACTGTTGATAACGCCCGCTGTGTTCCGCCATGCCGTGGGCAATCAGGACCACCGCTTTCAATGGTGCGGCCGGCAGCCACTGATTGACGAAAAGCCGGCTGCGGTCATTCGCATCAAGCCATAGGGTGTGGTGGATCATGGCGATTCCTTTGCTCAGGGTCGAAACATTGTATAGCGCATCCGCCAGGTTAAGTCTGATCAGCCCACGCCACGGCAGGAAGATTCACGCGATCAATGACGAGATGGCCCATATTTGCCTGAATGGCCATAGCTGCTAGTGTCCGAGAAGCACCGCTTTTTCAGAAATGACAGAGAGCGGCCCGGATCAGCTCAGGTAAAGAGGACAAAAACAATGCAACCTGATTTCTGGAATGACAAACGCCCGGCCGGCGTACCGCTGGACATCGACATGGGGGAGTTCAAGTCGGTGATCGAGGTGTTTGAACGTTCCTGCAAGAAATTCGCTGATCGCCCGGCCTTCAGCAATATGGGCGTGACCCTGACGTATGCCGAGCTGGAGCGCCAGAGCGCGGCCTTCGCCGGTTACCTGCAAGCCCATACCGATCTGGTCCCGGGGGATCGCATCGCGGTGCAGATGCCCAACGTTCTGCATTATCCGATTGCTGTGTTCGGGGCGCTGCGCGCCGGGCTGATCGTGGTCAACACCAATCCGCTGTACACCGCGCGGGAGATGCGTCACCAGTTCAAGGACTCCGGGGCGCGGGCGCTGGTGTACCTGAACATGTTCGGGCAGAAAGTCCAGGAAGTGCTGGCCGACACCGATATTCAATACCTGATCGAAGCGAAGATGGGCGACCTGATGCCCACTGCCAAGGGCTGGCTGGTCAATACTGTGGTCAGCCAAGTGAAGAAGATGGTCCCGGCGTACTCGCTACCCCAGGCGATCTCTTTCAAGAGTGCGCTGCGCAGGGGCCGTGGCCTGGGCATCAAGCCCCTGAAGGTCAGCCTCGACGATATCGCCGTGCTGCAATACACCGGCGGCACCACCGGACTGGCCAAAGGCGCGATGCTCACCCACGGCAATCTGGTGGCGAACATGCAGCAGGTTCGCGCCTGTCTCGCGCAACTCGGCCCGGATGGCCAGCCCCTGCTGCGTGAAGGTCAGGAGGTGATGGTCGCGCCGCTGCCGCTTTATCACATCTATGCCTTTACGGCGAATTGCATGTGCATGATGGTTTCCGGCAATCACAACGTGTTGATCACCAACCCGCGGGACATTGCCGGGTTCATCAAGGAACTGAAAAACTGGCGTTTCTCGGCCTTGCTGGGGCTGAACACGCTGTTCGTCGCGCTGATGGATCATCCGGATTTCAAGACCCTCGACTTCTCCAGCCTGAAGCTCACCAACTCCGGCGGCACCGCGCTGGTCAAAGCCACCGCCGAGCGTTGGGAACAGCTCACCGGTTGCCGCATCACTGAAGGTTACGGCCTGACCGAAACCTCGCCGGTGGCCTGCACCAACCCGTATGGCGATCAGTCGCGCCTGGGCACAGTCGGCTTGCCGGTGCCGGGCACATTGCTCAAAGTCATCAACGATGACGGTGTTGAACAACCGATGGGCGAGCGTGGCGAGTTGTGCATCAAGGGCCCGCAGATCATGAAGGGCTACTGGCACCAACCCGACGCCACCGCCGAAGTGCTGGATGCCGAAGGCTGGTTCAAGTCCGGTGATATTGCGGTGATCGATCCGGACGGCTTCGTGCGCATCGTCGACCGCAAGAAGGACATGATCATCGTCTCCGGTTTCAACGTGTACCCGAACGAAATCGAAGACGTGGTCATGGCCCATCCGAAAGTCGCCAACTGCGCGGTGATCGGCGTGCCGGACGAGCGTTCCGGGGAGGCGGTGAAGCTGTTTGTGGTGGCGCGGGAAACCGGCGTGAGCCTCGAAGAGCTGAAGGCGTACTGCAAAGAGAATTTCACCGCGTACAAGGTGCCGAAGCACATTGTGTTGCGTGATTCATTGCCGATGACGCCGGTTGGCAAGATTCTGCGGCGGGAGTTGCGCGATATCGCCTGATCGGTGAATGGCCGCGCTGTGCGCGGATCGCGGGCAAGCCACGCTCCCACAGGGATTTTCATCAACCTTGTGGGAGCGGGCTTGCCCGTGATGCTTTTTGGAGGGGGCAAAGGCCCGGAAAACCGGGACTTCCACAGGTTTCTAGGATTTTTGCTCTAAAATGACTGTTAGAAAGTCTTGAGTCATCAATGTGACTGTGTGGGCCGCTTTTGGCTCTAGTCGGCACTTGGCAAAGCTGCTACTCTCGGCGCGCTTTGTGACTTCTCGGCCTATATAAAAGCCAGATTCACCAATACAAAACACACACCAATAATAATCGCATCAAATGCGGTGAAGAATTCGCGTTGCTGAGGAGTGGGCTTCCATGATCGAAGACTTTTGGAAGGATAAATACCCGGCTGGAATTGCTGCCGACATCAATCCAGACGAGTATCCGAACATTCAGGCAGTGTTGAAGCAATCCTGCCAACGCTTCGCCAACAAACCGGCTTTCAGCAACCTGGGCAAGACAATCACCTACGGTGAACTGTACGAATTGTCCGGTGCCTTTGCCGCGTATCTGCAACAGCATACCGATTTGCAGCCCGGTGATCGAATCGCCGTGCAACTGCCCAACGTTCTGCAGTACCCGGTGGCCGTCTTCGGTGCGATCCGCGCCGGGCTGATCGTGGTCAACACCAACCCGCTGTACACCGCGCGGGAAATGGAACACCAATTCAACGACTCCGGTGCCAAGGCCCTCGTCTGCCTGGCCAACATGGCTCACCTGGCGGAAGCCGTGGTGCCGAAAACCGGGGTCAAGCACGTCATCGTCACTGAAGTGGCCGACCTGCTGCCGCCGCTCAAGCGTCTGCTGATCAACAGCGTCATCAAGTACGTGAAGAAGATGGTGCCGGCGTATCACTTGCCCAAAGCCGTCAAGTTCAACGACGTACTGAGCAAGGGCCAGGGCCAGCCTGTGGCCGAAGCCAATCCGCACAGCGGCGATGTCGCGGTGCTGCAATACACCGGCGGCACCACCGGTGTGGCCAAGGGCGCGATGCTGACTCACCGCAACCTCGTCGCCAACATGCTGCAGTGCAAGGCGCTGATGGGCTCCAACCTCAATGAAGGTTGCGAGATCCTGATCACGCCGCTGCCGCTGTACCACATCTATGCGTTCACCTTTCATTGCATGGCGATGATGCTGATCGGCAACCACAACATCCTGATCAGCAACCCGCGCGACCTGCCGGCGATGGTCAAGGAGTTGTCGAAGTGGAAGTTCAGCGGCTTTGTCGGCCTGAACACGCTGTTCGTCGCACTGTGCAATAACGAAGGTTTCCGCAAGCTGGACTTCTCCAATCTGAAAGTCACCCTGTCCGGTGGCATGGCCTTGCAACTGGCCGCTGCCGAGCGCTGGAAAGCGGTGACCGGTTGCTCGATCTGCGAAGGTTACGGCATGACCGAAACCAGCCCGGTGGCCACGGTCAACCCGATCCAGCACATCCAGATCGGCACCATCGGCATTCCGGTGCCGTCGACCCTGTGCAAAGTCATCGACGATGCCGGTGTCGAGCAGCCGCTGGGCGAAATCGGTGAGCTGTGCGTCAAGGGCCCGCAAGTGATGAAGGGCTACTGGCAGCGCCAGGAAGCCACCGACGAAATCCTCGACAGCGAAGGCTGGCTGAAGACCGGTGACATCGCGCTGATCCAGCCGGACGGCTACATGCGCATTGTCGATCGCAAGAAAGACATGATTCTGGTCTCCGGTTTCAACGTCTATCCGAACGAACTGGAAGATGTGCTGGCGACCCTGCCGGGCGTGTTGCAGTGCGCCGCCATCGGCGTGCCGGACGAGAAGTCGGGCGAGGCGATCAAGATTTTCATCGTCGCCAAACCGGGCGTGACCCTGACCAAGGAAACCGTGATGGAGCACATGCGCGCCAACGTCACCGGTTACAAGGTCCCGCGTTCGGTGGAGTTCCGCGATGCGCTGCCGACCACCAACGTCGGCAAGATCCTGCGCCGCGAGTTGCGTGACGAAGAGCTGAAGAAGATCAAGGCGAAGAACGCCGCATAAAACAAAAAGCCCCGCAGATGCGGGGCTTTTTGTTGGGGCGGAGCAGGGCTGGGATTTTGTGTTGAACCTGCCCCTCACTTGGCTGGGGTGAGGGGGCCTTTCATAACCTGAGTTCAACTCGATATCTCAGGTCCATGTAGCTTATCCAAACACCTCGGTCAGTTCCCTCTCCCTTGGGAGAGGGCTAGGGTGAGGGGAAGGGCAGCGGCACAAATCCTACTGACGGAACGGCGCAAAGTTCACGTTGGTCCCCGCCGGCCGCATGTCCTGCAGGTACGAATCCTTGTCCGCACTCAACTCCAGGCTCAACGCGGCCTTGCGCTTGCCTTCGTTGCGAATCACCAGGCCTTCGAGTTTTTCTCGCAGGAACACCGTCGGCACTTTCAGGTGCAGCAGTTCGTCGGTCGCCGGGGTGTGCATCAGCAGGTGAATCCACTCGTACTGACCGACGGCCAGGCGCGATACCGGCAGGTCGAACCACCAGATGTTGCGGTTGCGGTTCAGTTCGGCGAAGTGGCAGTTGTTGGTGCCGAGCACCGCGCCGCCCAGTTCCTGGTTGCGACGGGCAATGGCCTGCTTTTTATCGAGTTTCATAACATTCCTGCGGGATCTGATCGTTGGCGCACCGCGCCCATAGCTGCGCATTCTCGAGGCTTGGGGAGCAAACATAAAGCCCAACCTGCATTGCCCGACGAAAAGAGGAGCAAAAATAAATGAAACTCGTGGCAAACCGCGCCAGTCAATCTTTACGTACTGACTTTTCCCCTTCAATGCACCAAGGAGAAACACCATGAGTAGCACTGGCGATAAAGTAAAAGGCATGGCCAACGAAGCGGTCGGCAACATCAAGCAAGGCGTCGGTAAAGCCACTGACAACACCAAGCTGCAAGCCGAAGGCAAGGTTCAAGAGAAAAAAGGCGAAGCCCAGCAAGCAGTCGGCAAAGCCAAAGACGCAGTGAAGAAGACCATCGACAAGGCGTAATCCGGCCTTGAACGAAACACACGAACGGCCATCCAAGGATGGCCGTTTTTGTGTCAAAGCCCGACAGTCATCCACGAAGGTCGCCAAGTAGGCTACCGTGATGTAAAAAACGGCCCCTGAGTCGCCACGACTTCAACCTGTTTCTGCGGCGAAAGGAGACGCGAATGATTTTTCCGGACATGAAAGGTCTGCCCTTGCACCGGGTGATGGTGCGCACGGTCACTGAGTTCGTTGACGACGAGATGTCGACCTACGCTTCGGCACTGGCCTACCAGATGCTGTTCTCGCTGTTCCCGTTCATTCTGTTCCTGATTGCCCTGATCGGTTTCCTGCACCTGCCGGATTTCTTCACCTGGCTGCGCCTGCAATCGGAACTGGTCCTGCCACCGCAGGCGCTGGAGCAGGTCAACCCGGTGATCGACCAGTTGCAGCAATCCAAGGGCGGCCTGCTCTCGGTCGGTATCGTTATTGCCCTGTACACGGCGTCTGCCGGTGTGCGCCTGATGATGAGCGCGATGAACGCCGCCTACGATGTGGTCGAGGGCCGGCCGATCTGGAAGCGTTTTCCGCTGTCGGTGTTCTACACCATTGGCATCGCCGGCATGCTCCTGGTCGCCGCCGCGCTGATGGTGCTCGGGCCGCAAGTCATGGGCTGGATCGCCGCGCAGGTGGGGCTGGAAGACTTCATCGTCACCGTGTGGACAATTGCGCGCTGGCCGGTGATCGTGATTCTGATGATGGTCGCCGTGGCCCTTATCTACTACGTGATGCCAGACGTTAAACAGGAATTCCGCTTTATCACCCCGGGCTCGGTACTGGCCGTGGTGGTGTGGATCATCGCCTCGTTGGGTTTTGCGTTTTACGTCAAGACGTTCGCCAACTACAACGCGATGTATGGCAGCATCGGGGCGATCATCGTGCTGTTGCTGTATTTCTATATTTCCTCGGCGGTGCTGCTGCTCGGTGCCGAGATGAATGCGGTGATTGAACACATGTCCAGCGAGGGCAAGGACGCGGGTGAGAAAGTCCCCGGTGAACTCGATGCACACCCCAAACAACATGTCTCGGGCCTGGGGCGCGATCACTCGCTCAAGCCGGACACTGACGAAGCCTGATCATGATTCGTGAAATCCTCAAAATGGGCGACGAACGCCTGCTGCGCATCGCCCCGCCCGTGCCGCCGGAGATGTTCGACAGCCCCGAACTGTGGCAACTGATCGACGACATGTTCCAGACCATGGAAAGCGTCGGCGGTGTTGGCCTGGCCGCGCCGCAGATCGGCGTCGACCTGCAACTGGTGATCTTTGGCTTCGAGCACAGCGAACGGTATCCGGACGCTGAAGCGGTGCCGCAGACGATCCTGATCAATCCGCTGATCACACCGTTGAGTCCGCTGACCGAGGAAGGTTTTGAAGGCTGTCTGTCGGTGCCGGGATTGCGTGGCGCGGTGGATCGCTATCAGCAGATTCGTTATGAAGGTTTTGATCCGAAGGGCGAGCCGATCGTGCGCGTGGCGTCAGGTTTTCACGCACGGGTGGTACAGCATGAATGCGATCATCTGATCGGCCGCCTGTATCCCTCGCGCATCACCGATTTCAGCAAGTTCGGCTTTACCGAAGTGATGTTCCCGGATCTCGATCCAACCGCCGACGACTAATCCGGGTCAAACGCAATTCTCCCCTGCAGGAGTGAGTCACGAACGATCCAGCCCCATCGCAATCATCGGCTTGCTCCGCGCATACCGGCTCAACCGTTCGGTCATCGCCTGGGGCAGGGCCGGGTCGAAACTGAACCCGCGCCGCTCATAAAAACCGCGCAAATCCGGATGACAGAACAACCACACCGGTTCCATCACATCCTTGACGGCCGCCGCGATCAACTGCGCGGCAATCCCTTGTTCGCGGCACTGTGGATCAACAAACAAACCGGTCAACCAACGCCCGCCCGTGACCGGCCGCAAACACAGTGCGGCAACGATTTCCTCGCGCCGCGCCACCCACAATTGCGCATCGCGCACGGCTTTCATCGACGATTGGTGGCTGCGGTAGAACTTGTTCATCAACGGCCACAACGGCTCGTCGAGCAGGACGTACTGGGTATCGGGCATGGGATCGGGACTGTCGGCGGGCAAAGCGGCGATTATAAAAGAACGCGCGAGGCGCGATAGGTGTATACCTGAGCCTACATCCCCTGTGAGTGGAGTACGCATCATGTCCAAAGGTATGGATTCAAAGAAAGCCGCGAAGAAGAAGCCGGCCAAGACCGCGATTGAAAAGCGTGCGGAGAAGAAAGCCAAGAAAGTCGACATCTTCGGTCATTGATCACGCCTTTCCGGAGCCCGGTTCTCGGGCTCCTGCCTGCACCCGGAAAATAATCTGCAAGATTTATCAATGTTGTTGCACAGAAGGGGAAGATTCCCGTTCCGAGCAACGCCATGCCCCATTACTTCGACGCCGCTCATCGCCAGCACATCGAAACCCTGCGCCAACGCTGGACCGCCCGCACCGAATGGCCGACCTGGCTGTTGCTGATTGGTGTCTATGTCGGGTGGTTTGCCATTGTCCTCAATAGCCAGTGGTTGGGGCGCGGCGTCAGCACATTGCTGTTGATTCCGCTGCTGGTGCTGTGGCTGTCGCTGCAACACGAATTGCTGCATGGGCATCCGACACGCTCGACTCGGGTGAACAAAATCCTCGGCTACGCACCCTTCGCGGTGTGGTACCCGTACACGCTGTATCGCGACAGCCATTTGTTACATCACCGCGATGAGCACCTGACGGTTCCCGGCGTCGATCCGGAAAGCCGCTACCTCAGCGCCGCGCGCTGGCACGACAGTTCACTGTTCGAGCGCAGCCTGCACTGGCTGAACAAAACCGTACTCGGGCGTTTCGTCATGGGCGCGCCGCTAGCACTGCTTGCCCTGGCCACTGAAGAACTGCAACGCCTGAAACACGGCGAGCGCCAGGCTTGGCAGATGTGGCTGACCCACAGCGCTTTCACCCTGCTGATGCTGTGGTTCCTCGTCCGTTACAGTGTGTTGCCGGTGTGGCATTACCTGCTGTTGATCAGCGTGCCGGCGCTGTCGATCGCGATGATCCGCTCCTACTATGAGCATCGCCCTCATGCGCAACCGGAGCAACGCACCGTGCTCAACGAAGCTGCCTGGCCCTGGCGCTGGTTGTTTCTGAACCTGAATTTTCATCTGGTGCATCACGACTTGCCGGGCCTGGCATGGTACGACTTGCCCCGGGTTTACCGAAGGCATCGCGAGCAATGGGTGGCGCGCAGTGGCGGATTTCTGGTGCAGGGCTATGGGCAGTTGTGGCGGCAGAACGGGTTAAGGCCGATCGACAGTCCGCAGCATCCCTTTCACTGACACGACCTGGCCCTTGTGATAGCTGGAATTTTTTTGTCTGGAAAGTAAGTGTATGACTCGACATCACGTTGAACTGCAGATGTACACCGCCCCTGAGCCCATTCGAGCGGCCAACGAACACTGGATCACGCGCATCCTCGAACACCTCGGCCTCTCGCGCCTCAATGCCGAGGGACTATCACTGCCCGAACTGTGGCTTTCGCCGGCTCTGCTGCTGACCCAGACCTGCGGCTATCCCTTGATGACCCTACTGCGCGGTCGGGTGCGCATCATTGGTCGACCACGCTACGAACTGTCCGACGCCAGCGCCGGCAAGCATTGCAGCCTGATTCTTTGCCGCGCTGATGACCCGCGCAAAAACCTCGCGGAGTTTCGCGACAGTCGCGGGGTGATCAACAGCGAGGACTCCAACAGCGGCATGAACCTGCTACGCCAGCGTCTGGCGCCGCTACATCACAACGGCCGGTTTTTCGCCACAGTTGGCCTCAGCGGAGCGCACCGCGAGAGTCTGCGCTGGCTGCGTGAAGATCGCGGCGACCTGGCAGCCATCGACAGTGTCACCTATGCGTACCTTGCGCATTACGCGCCGGCTGAGGTCAGCGGTTTGCGGGTCGTGGCGCGCAGCGCATTCAGTCCGACGTTGCCCTTTATCACCGCCGCTTCTGCCACTGACGAGCAGATCGAACACGTGCGCGCGGTGATGAATCAGGCATTGCGTGAACTGCCTGATGTGGCGCAGATCCTCGGCTTGCCTGAAGTGTTGCCCGCCAGCGAAAGCGATTATCAGATCGTGCTCGACTATCAGCGTGAAGCTGAAGAGCTGGACTATGGCGGTTTGCATTAGACGCTCGCAGCCTGCGTGGATCGCGTACCCCTGTAAGTGCTGCCGGAGACCGCGATCTTGGGTTGTAATATTCCAAAATAGAATATAAAAATAAAATTTAAATATTTTTAATGCATAAGGCGCCTTGCTACGATCGCGCCACCGGAACACCGGACATTCAGCGACCCCTCACCCAGGAGCCCCTATGTCCGGCGCCGATCTATCCCATCGCGACACCGTTGGCGGCCTGTTCCGTGCTCACTACCCCTGGCTGTGCACCTGGCTGCGCCGTCAACTGCACGACGCGGCGAGCGCCGAAGACCTCGCGGCGGAATCCTTCGCGCAGTTGCTTGAAGCCCCCGCACTCACCGCCATCCGCGAACCCCGCGCCTTGCTCACTACGATTGCGCAACGCCTGCTCTATCAGCATTGGCGCCGCGCTGATCTGGCGCGGCGCCATGCGCAGCAGGTCGATGTCGGGGTCGCCACTTCACCGGAAGAACTGACGCAACTGAGACAAACCCTGAGCCGTCTCGACCACAGCCTGCAGCGCTTGCCGGGCAAGGTTCGCTCGACCTTTCTGCTGGCGCGTGTCGATGGCCTGACCTACCCGCAAATCGCTGCCGAACTGGGCATCTCGCAACGTTCGGTCAGCGTCTACATGACCCGTTCGCAAGCACTGTGCGATCGCCACAGCGCCAACCAATCCCTACCCCACAAGAGGTCCGCATGAGATCAATCAAAACCCTGCTCGGCCGTTCGCTGCTGGCGCTGAGCCTGAGCATTGGCGCTGTTTCGGCTAGCGAGAAAACCGCGCCGATCTACTTCGGCGACATCACCTGGGAAAGTGGCAGTTTCATCACCGAAGTGCTGCGCCTGATCGTCGAAAAGGGCTATGGCTATCCGACCGACACGCTGCCCGGCAGCACCGTCAGCCTGGAAGCGGCGCTAGCGAAAAACGATATTCAGGTGATCGGCGAGGAGTGGGCCGGGCGCAGCCCAGCGTGGGTCAAGGCCGCCGCCGAGGGCAAGGTGTTTGGTCTGGGCGATACGGTCAAAGGCGCAACCGAAGGCTGGTGGGTGCCGGAATACGTGATCAAGGGTGATCCCGAGCGCGGGATCAAACCGTTGGCGCCCGAGCTGAAATCGGTGGCCGATCTGCCGCGTTACAAGGAGGTGTTCCGCGACCCCGAAGATCCGTCCCGCGGGCGCTTTCTCAACAGCCCGACTGGCTGGACCTCGGAGATCGTCAACAGCCAGAAACTCAAGGCCTACGCCCTGAACGACAGTTTCGTCAACTTTCGCACCGGCTCCGGCGCGGCGCTGGATGCCGAGGTCGCGTCGTCGATCAAACGCGGCAAACCGGTGCTGTTCTACTACTGGTCGCCGACCCCGCTGTTGGGGCGCTTCAAACTGGTAAAACTGGAAGAGCCGCCATTCGATGCCGAGGCCTGGAAAACCCTGGCCGATGCCAATAACCCGAATCCCAGGGGCAGCCGTTCGATGCCGGCCAGTCTTGCAATTGGCGTGTCGGCAGCGTTCAAGGCGCAGTATCCGGAACTGGTGACGTTCTTCGAGAAAGTCGACTTGCCGATTGATCTGCTGAACCAGACCCTGGCGGCCATGAGTGAAAAGCGCCAACAGCCGAGAGTGGTGGCCGAGGCGTTCCTGCGTGATCAGCCGCAGGTGTGGAAGTCTTGGCTGCCTGCGGATGTAGCTACCAAAGTGACTGGAAGTCTGTAGGTCATTTCTGTTGTTTCTGTAGTGCTTGTAATGGGCTCATCGCTGGCAAGCCAGCTTCCACAAGACCAGCGCTGATTTGATCCAGCGCAGCCCCTGTGGGAGCTGGCTTGCCAGCGAAAGCGTCAGACCCGCCAACACCTGCCACCGCGCTGAACCGATTCTTGTGCAAAAAGTGCCAGATACTGGCCGACTAGTGGCCTTGCGCACGGCTTCGCGCTGTCTATGCTGACCTTTAACTGACTATGTCGACCGTCATGTCAATCCATGAGGGTCGTACACGGTTGGTCCGTGACTTCATGCTGCCAGAGTGCGCAATTAAAGGCACCGACACTGAACCGACAAGGAGCATCGTTTTACATGGAAGTTCTTCAACGCGTTAGGGCTGGCCCGCGTGCGGGCTATCAAGAGAAGGATGTCTTGATTAGAGCGTCGCTGCATGGACTCTCCGATTAACCATCATTTATCACCTGACAACTTCCTCCCGTGGAGGAGTGCGTGTGCCTGTTCTATGGAACGTAGTGGTGGATCTTGAAAGACCTGAACTTTCATCAAATCAAAAGACCGCGCGGAAGGTGATACAACCATGTTCAACCTACATCACAAGGCTGACCTGCAGGAAATCGAGCGTTTCAGCTGCGCCTTGACCGAAGCCAATGCCAAACTCGAAGCGATCAGCCGCTCGATGGCGATGATCGAATTCACGCCTGAAGGCATTGTTCTGGATGCCAACGAAAACTTCTGCAAGACCATGGGTTACAGCGCCGAGGAAGTGCGCGGCAAACATCACCGGGTATTTTGCGAAGAGGTGTATTACCGCAGCGAGGACTACGCCAGGTTGTGGCGTGACCTGGCCCGGGGCGAGCCGATCAGCGGCACGTTTCTGCGCTTGAACAAAAGCGGCAAGGAGATCTGGCTCGAAGCCAGTTACATGCCGGTGTACGGCGCGGACAAACAAGTCAAAAGTGTGATCAAAGTGGCGGCGGACATCACCGCACGGGTCAATAAAGAACACGAAGAAGAAAGCATGCTGGCGGCGATCAGCCGTTCGATGGCGGTGATCGAGTTCACTCCGGAAGGCAACGTGATTACCGCCAACGACAACTTTCTCAGAACGATGCAGTACTCGCTCAATGAAATCGTCGGTCACCACCACAGCCTGTTTTGTCACCGTTCCGAATCCGAGTCGGCGCAGTACAAGGCGTTCTGGGCATCACTCAATCGCGGCGAATACCACTCGCACCGTTTCGAGCGCAAGAACAAGTCCGGGCAAATGGTTTATCTCGAAGCCTCGTACAACCCGTTGTTCGATACCAAGGGCCGTTTGTACAAAGTGGTGAAGTTCGCCAGCGACATCACCCAGCAGATGACCACTTTGCAGAACGCGGCGGAATCGGCTCACAGCACCTCGGTACAAAACGACGCCTGCGCGCAAAAAGGCTCACAGGTCGTGCAGCAAACGGTGCAGATCATTCAGGACATTTCCCGCGACCTCAACGAAGCGGCGCGAAGCATCGACGCGGTTAACAAGCAGTCGGACATCATCGGCACCATCGTGCAGACCATTCGCGGGATTGCCGACCAGACCAACTTGCTGGCACTGAACGCCGCCATCGAGGCGGCGCGGGCCGGTGAACACGGGCGTGGTTTTGCGGTGGTGGCGGATGAGGTGCGAAGTCTGGCGGCGCGCACCAGTCAGGCGACGCTGGAAATTGTCGACGTGGTGCGCAAGAACCACGATCTGTCGCTGAGTGCGGTGTCGAGCATGCAGTCGAGCCTGAGCCGCACCGGGCTCGGGGTGGAACTGGCGAATGAAGCGGGGGAGGTCATCCTGGAAATTCAACAGGGCTCACGGCATGTGGTGGATGCCATCGGGCAGTTCAATGCGACGCTGCAACTGAACTAGCCACCCCTGAACAACTGTAGGAGTGAGCCTGCTCGCGATTGCGGCGTGTCAGTCACCGGATAAGTAACTGATGTACCGTGATCGCGAGCAGGCTCACTCCTGCATTGGGTTTCATGCACCTTTCAGATCAAAGCGCAGCGAGAAACTTGTCCGCCAGTTTGTCACTGTCCTTGACGTCGTTGACGTTCTCTTTCTCCGATTGCGCCAGTTGCATCTTGTCCTGCAGGCGCTGGGCGATCTCTTTGGCCACCGCCAGTTGTTTCTCCGGCGGCAGGTTGGCGATGTCTTCTTCGGTCAGGCCCATGTCCTTGAGGATACTGTCGCGCAGCCGTTGTTCCGGCGTCTTGCTCATGTAGTCCTTGAACTCGTCGGTGGCGCTTTTGCCGGTGCCGCCGGTGGCATCGGTCGATTGCAGATTGACGCGGGTCTTGGCGAACGCTTCATCGACATTGTCGCTGATGCGCGAGGCTGCACTGACCTGTTGGGTCGCATTCTGGGTGGCCGAGTCCTGCACCTTGGCCGTGGCTTCCGTGCTTTGCATCTGCACCTGGTTCTGCAGGGCTTGCAGCATCGCGCCGTGGAGGCCGCCTTGCAGACCTGCCGCCGCGGTGGCGGTGGCGTCTTCAGCCAGCCGCTTGGGCAGCGGGAGCGTTTCCATGTGTTTTGCACTGACCAACATGATGAATTGACCTGTAGGTAATGACTGACTGCCGTACAGGAGCAATTACCGTGCCCGTTGCATAAGTTGTTGTGTTTCAGGGGGTTGGCGTGTCAGCCAAGCGAAGAAGCGGTCAGCCGTTGCCGTCTCGCGGCAGAGGATGACCGCTCGGCTGTCAGCGATGGGCAATGTTCTCCAGCGCCAGATTGCGGGTGCGCGGGCCGAAATAGCCAATGGTCAGCATCACGATGAGCATGCTGCTGACGATGAACGCCAGCACCCCGGGTGTGCCGAAGTGATCGAGAAACACGCCGATCAACAGGCTGCTGAACACGGTCGACAATCGACTGAACGAATAGCAGAACCCCACCGCCCGGGCGCGGATGTTGGTGGGGAACAGTTCGCTTTGGTAAGAGTGATAACTGAAGCTCAGCCAGGCGTTGCAGAAGGTGATCATCACCCCGCAGACAATCAGGCCGAACGCGCTGGTCTGCCAGGCGAACAGGGTGCCGAAGGTCATCGAACCCAGGGCCGAACCGACGATCTGCCACTTGTTTTCGAACCGGTTGGCAAATTTCACGAACAGCAACGGCCCGAGCGGGTAGGCGAGGGTGATGATGAACGCATACATCAGGCTATGGGTGACGCTGACGCCCTGACCGGAAAGCAGCGCCGGCAACCAGTTGCCGAAACCGAAGAAGCCGATGGCCTGAAAGATGTGGAAAACGATCAGCATCAACGCGCGCCGACGATACGGCGGTTGCCAGATATCAGCGAAACGCCCCTTGCCTTCGACATCGACCGGCACGGTTTCGGGCTGATCCAGTGGCTGGCGATGATCCTTTTCGCAGCGCGCCTCGATGTCATCGAGGATGCGGTTGGCTTCGTCGAAGCGGCCATGTTGCGCGAGCCAGCGCGGCGACTCCGGCAAGCGCTTGCGCAACCACCAGATAAACAGCGCGAACACCGCGCTGGCCAGCACCACCCAGCGCCAGCCGCTGATCCCGAACGGCGCCTGCGGCACCAGCCACCACGACATGAGCGCCACCGCTGGCACCGAGAGAAACTGCACGAAAAAGGCGAAGGCGAACGCCGAGCTGCGCATGCGCTTGGGCACCAGCTCCGAGAGGTAGGCGTCGATGGTCACTAACTCGATACCCAAGCCAATGCCCACCAGAAAACGCATGCAGATAATGCCCAGCGCCGAGCTTTGAATGCCCATCAGTACCGTGGCCACTGTGTACCAGACCAGCGCAAAGGTGAAGATCGCCCGCCGGCCGAAACGATCGGCCAATGGGCTGAGCAGGCTGGCGCCGAGGAACAGGCCAAGGAACGTCGCCGAGGCAAACGCGGCCTGATCGGAGAAGCCAAACACGCCCTGATTGCCGGTGGCGAAGAGGCCGTCGCGGATCAAGCCGGGGCTGATGTAGGCGGTCTGGAACAGATCGTAGAGTTCGAAGAAACCGCCGATCGACAACAGCGCCACCAGTCGCCAGATCGTGGCGACGGCAGGGAGGCGGTCGATGCGGGCGGAAATCTCGGCGGCGCGTATCGGGTCGATGCCATCGCGTAGCGCGGTGGCGGGGGCGTGAGCAGTCATCGGCTGATCCATTTTTTATTGATGGAAAAGCTTAGCCTGCTATCGGAGTTCACGGATTGTGAATATCGGCGGTTTACCCGGAAAAGCCGCCGATTTCTTGCAATAACTGGTTACCAATTAACGATTTATGCCGCGGCGGGCGAATCGGGCAGCGCCGACGCCGGCAAGCCGAAGACGCGATCGAACAGCCAGTTAAAGGCGAACGTGTAGCACGGGATGAAGATGATCAACGCCAGATCCAGCAGGAATGCCTGCACCAGACTGATGTTCATCCACCACGCGATCAGCGGAATCAGAAACACGATCAGCGTCAGTTGAAAACCGACCGCGTGGGCGATCCGCCGTTTGACCGTGCGCGTGCGCGATGGCTGACGGCTTTCCCAATGCTCGAACAGCGAGGTGTAGATGAAGTTCCAGGTCACGGCGATGGTGGTGATGATCACCGCCAGCGGCCCGGTGCTGCCCGGCGAGGTGCCGGACAGCAGCGCCAGACCGAGGGCGGAGAAGGTCATGCCGATCACTTCATAGAGCGACACGTAGACCAGTTTGCGTTTGACGCCTTGCATGGGGTTTTGCCTCTTTCTTGCAGCGTGTTGGCCAGCGGGGCTGGCGAAGGCGATGAAAGATAGCTTCAATAGGCGTGACAGAAAAAGTCAGAAGCTTTCAGTTTTATTGATAGGTGGGCGGAGTGAATTTCAACAGTGACAGCATCGAACTGTTCCTCGCAGTGATCGAGCGCGGTTCGTTTTCCGCCGCCGCCCGGGCCTTGGGCAAAGTCCCCTCGGCGGTGAGCATGGGCATCGGCAACCTTGAGGCGGAACTCGGTTATTCGCTGTTCGACCGCAGCCATCGCGAGCCGAAACCGACGGCCATGGCCCTGTCGCTGGTGCCTCACGCACGGCTGATCGCCGAGCAACTCAAGCAGTTGCAAGTCCACGCGGTGGAACTGTCGTTGGGGCTGGAGAGCAAGTTGTCGATTGGCGTGGTTGCCGATATCGACCGTCGGCGTTTGCTGGCCGCGATCAAGGTGATTGCCGAGCGCCATCCGCTGCTCGACATCGAAGTGCTGACTGCGCCGCAGGATGACGTGCTGGCGATGTTGCACAGCGGCCGGGTCAGCGTGTGCCTGGCGTTTGCCGGGTTGAGCATGAACGTGCTGGAGCGCTTTCAGTTCGTCGGCAGCGAACGGATGATTGCCACGCTGGCGGCGGACAGTCCGTTGTTGCAGGGGCAGGATCTGTTTCTCGAAGACCTGGTGCACGTGCGGCAGATCTTCGTCGCCAGTCGTGATTTGCCGATCAGCGAAACCCGACCGCTGGTGGCCGAATCGCATTGGCGCACCGACACCCTGGAAGCGGCGCTGGAGATGGTCGAGGCGGGACTGGGCTGGGGCAATTTCCCGTTGTCGGTGGTGCAGCCGTGGCTGGACAGCGGGCGTTTGAAGCGGCTGAATTTCCGCAACATCGAAAACGGTCTGGTGCTGCCGGTGCATGCGGTGTGGCTCAAGAGCCAGCCGTTACAGAAGGGTGCGTTGGCGCTGGTCGAACTCCTGGGCGATTGAATCCGCGCAAATCCCACAGGGATTGCGGTTAAACCTCGGATTTGAGAACGCCAGAAAAAACTGTGGGAGCTGGCTTGCCAGCGATAGCAATGGGTCAGTCAACAATTTATCGACTGACTTGAGGCCATCGCTGGCAAGCCAGCTCCCACAGGGATTTCGGGGTCAGGTACTTTCGCGGATTTTCAGTTCGAAGCCCATGTCTTCGACCGGCCGCGCCACGCTGTTGCCGGCCATCAACGTCAACATCTGCTCCGCCGCGCGCCGGCCAATCGCCTCGCGCGGGGTGTTGATACTGCTCAGGCGCGGCACCATGTGCTGGGACATCGGCAAGTCGTTGAAGCCAAGAATCGCCACCTGCTCGGGAATCTTGATGCCGTTGCGCAACGCTTCCAGCAAGGCACCCTGCGCGAGGTCGTCGTTGCCGAAGAAGATCGCATCGACATCCGGATGCGCCGCCAGCAGTTGCAGGAACAACTCGCCGCCCAGGCCCACCGACGATGATCGCGGGGTCAGCACTTCCAGATCCGGGTCATACCGCCCGGCCTTCTGCAACGCTTTGCGGAAACCTTCGCCGCGCAACAACGTGCGCTGATCGAGTTGCGCGCCGATGTATGCCAGACGCTTGCGCCCACGAGAGAGCAAATGTTCGGCCGCTGTTTCCCCGGCACTGAGTTGCGAGAAACCCACGCAATTCACGCCGGCGGCGCTGTCCAGTTCCATCATGTAGACGCAGGGAATGTTGCTGGCCTCGATCATCCGTCGCGAACTTTCCGTGCGATCAAACCCGGTCAGCAGCAAACCACGGGGCTGATAGGCCATGTAGTTGCGCAGCAGGTTTTCTTCTTCATCGCGCGAATAGTGGAAGTTGCCGATCAGCACTTCAAAGCCCTTGGGCGTCAGCACGCGATGAATGGCTTCCAGCGTATCAATGAACAACAGGTTGGACAGCGATGGCACCAACACCACCACCGAGTGGCTCTGCGCCGAGGCCAGGGCGCGGGCGGCAGGGTTGACCACGTAGTTGAGTTCGAGGGCGGCTTTCTGGACTTTTTCCACCAGTTCAGTGGCCACGGTGCTGACCCCGCGCAGGGCGCGGGAGGCGGTAATCGGGCTCACCCCGGCGAGGCGGGCAACTTCGTTAAGGGTGGGACGGCCGGTGGTGCGAGTGTTTTTATCGTTTTTAGGGGTGGTCATCGGGCGGCTTGCCAAACAAAAATCAAGGCACTAAGGTAGCGCTGTCCTGATGCAGCTGCAAATGCGTGAGCGAGGTCCTGCCTGATCCTCGCTTTTTGGCGTTGGACGAAAACCTGCTGCAACCCAAAAAAACGACAAGAAGGCGTCGGCAACTTCTGCCTGTGCACTAGAGTCATAGCTAGCAAAGGTAGCGCTGTCTGCGCGCTGAGGTGTTATATGAGTCATCCCATCACCGCCCTGGTCATCATGGGCGTTGCCGGTTGCGGCAAGACGTGCGTCAGCGAGGCCCTGTGCCAATTGAGCGGCGCCACTGCCATTGAAGGCGATACTTTCCATCCGGCCGCGAACATCGAAAAGATGAGCGCGGGGATCCCCCTGAACGACGACGACCGTGCCGGCTGGCTCGACAGCCTGTGCGATGAGTTGCGTCGTGTCGATGCGCTGGGCGAGCGCCCGGTGCTGACCTGCTCGGCCCTTAAACACAGTTATCGCGAAGTGCTGCGCAGTGCCTTGCCGGGCCTGGGCTTCGTGTTTCTTGAGCTGACCCCTGAAGTGGCCGCCGAGCGTGTGTCCCACCGCCCGGGTCATTTCATGCCGGCCACGTTGATCGAAAGCCAGTTCGCCACGCTCGAATCGCCGAAAGGCGAGCCGTTGACCCTGGCGCTGAATGCCTCGATTCACAGTGTTGAAGAACTGGCGGCGCAGGCTCATGTCTGGTGGCAGGCCCACGGTCTGAAACAGGCGGTATGAGTGTGTTGAAAGAGATAGCGCTGTCCTCCCGACTTCTGTTTAACCCGTTTTAATAACAACAACAATCCAGGAGACACCCCCAATGTTTGGCATGTCCCACGACGCCTACCTGCTGCTCGATGCAGTGGTCACGGTAATCGGCCTGATTATCCTGATCACCAAATTCAAGATTCACCCGTTCATTTCCCTGACCATCGCGGCCGCGTTCCTCGGCCTGACGTCCGGCATGCCGATCGGCACCATCATCAAGGCGTTCCAGGACGGCTTCGGTGGCGTGCTCGGTTTCGTCGGCATCATCCTGGCGCTGGGCACCATGCTCGGCAAAATGATGGCCGAATCCGGCGGTGCCGACCAGATCGCCCAGACCCTGATCCGCGCCTTCGGCAAAGACAAGGTCCAGTGGGCGATGATGTTCGCCGCGTTTCTGGTGGGCATTCCGCTGTTCTTCGAAATCGGCTTTGTGCTGCTGATTCCGTTGGTGTTCATCGTTGCCCGTCGCACTGGTGTGTCGATCATCAAGATCGGTATCCCGCTGCTCGCCGGCCTGTCCGCCGTGCACGGTCTGGTGCCGCCGCACCCGGGGCCGCTGCTGGCCATCGGCGTATTCGGTGCTGACATCGGCAAGACCATTCTTTACGGTCTGATCGTTGCGCTGCCGACGGCAATCATTGCCGGTCCGATCTTCGGTACGTTTATCGCCAAGCACATTCCGGGTCACCCGAATCAGGAACTGGTCGATCAACTGGCCCGCGAAAATGACGACTCGACAACGCTGCCTAGCTTCAGCATCACCCTGATCACCGTGCTGTTGCCGGTGTTCCTGATGCTGCTGAAAACCTTCGCGGACGTGGCGCTGCCGGACGGTCATTTCTTCCGCACCTGGATGGACATGATCGGTCACCCGATCTCGGCACTGCTGCTGGCCTTGCTGCTGTCGCTGTACACCTTCGGGCACAAGCAGGGCATCGGTTCCCAGCAGATGCTCAAGTGGCTCGACGCGAGCCTGGCGCCGACCGCTGCGATCATCCTGATCATCGGCGCCGGCGGTGGCTTCAAGCAGATGCTGGTGACCAGTGGTGTAGGTGACGTGATCGGCCACATGGCGGTGAGCGCACAGATCTCGCCGATCCTGCTGGCGTGGCTGGTGGCGGCGGTGATTCGTATCGCTACCGGTTCGGCAACTGTGGCGACCATTACCGGCGCGGGCATTGTCGTGCCGGTGGTCGGGATGATCCCGGGTGTCAACCGTGAGCTGCTGGTACTCGCGACTGGCGCGGGTTCGTTGATCCTGTCCCACGTTAACGACGCCGGTTTCTGGCTGGTGAAGCAGTACTTCAACATGACCGTGGCCGAGACGTTCAAGACCTGGACGGCGATGGAAACCATCCTGTCCATCGTCGCGTTGGGCTTTATCCTGCTGTTGTCGCTGTTCGTTTAAGCGGCTTCTTGCAGGCACAAAAAAACCGCAGCGATGCGGTTTTTTTGTGGGGGGATTTCGTGCTTCACCCAAAACCAATGTGGGAGCGAGCCTGCTCGCGAAAGCGGTGGGTCAGTCAGCTTTGATGTAGCTGACACGACGCCTTCGCGAGCAAGCTCGCTCCCACAGGGGATAGGTGTTAGCCGCCAGTTTTTGCGACTAAGCCATCGGCCCGGAACATCCCGCGAATCCCGCGCACTGCCTGACGAATCCGGTCCTGGTTTTCGATCAGCGCGAAGCGCACGTGATCATCGCCATACTCACCAAAACCCACCCCCGGCGAGACGCAGACCTTGGCCTCGGCCAGCAGTTTCTTGGCGAACTCCAGCGAACCGAGGTGAGCGTAGGCCTCGGGAATCTTCGCCCAGACATACATCGAAGCCTTCGGATTCTCGACCATCCAGCCCAGTTCATGCAGGCCTTTGACCAGTACGTTGCGGCGTTGGCGATACTGCTCGGCGATGTCGCGCACGCACTGCTGATCACCTTCCAGCGCGGCAATCGCCGCCACTTGCAGCGGGGTGAAGGTGCCGTAGTCGTGGTAGCTCTTGATCCGCGCCAGCGCATTGACCAGTTCCGGGTTGCCGACCATGAAACCGATCCGCCAGCCGGCCATGTTGTAGCTCTTGGACAGGGTGAAAAACTCCACCGCTATGTCCTTGGCGCCCGGCACCTGCATGATCGACGGGGCTTTCCAGCCGTCGTAGACGATGTCGGCGTACGCCAGGTCGTGAATCACCAGCACGTCGTACTGTTTGGCGAGGGCGATCACCCGTTCGAAGAAATCCAGCTCCACGCACTGTGCGGTGGGGTTGGACGGGAAGCCGAGGATCATCATCTTCGGCTTCGGGATCGAGCCGCGGATGGCGCGTTCCAGTTCGGCGAAGAAGTCCACGCCCGGCACCAACGGCACCGAACGTACCTGGGCGCCGGCAATCACTGCGCCGTAGATGTGAATCGGGTAACTCGGGTTCGGCACCAGTACGGTGTCGCCCTGATCCAGGGTCGCCAGCATCAGGTGCGCCAGGCCTTCTTTGGAGCCGATGGTGACAATGGCTTCGCTTTCCGGGTCGATGTCGACCGCGTAGCGTTCCTTGTACCAGTTGGAAATCGCCCGACGCAGGCGCGGAATGCCCTTGGACGTGGAGTAACCGTGGGTGTCTTCGCGCTGGGCGACCTGCACCAGTTTTTCGACAATGTGCGGCGGCGTGGCCCCGTCGGGGTTGCCCATGCTCAGGTCGATGATGTCTTCACCACGCCGCCTGGCGGCCATCTTCAGTTCGGCGGTGATGTTGAAAACGTAAGGGGGGAGTCGATCTATGCGCGCAAAGCGGCGCGGCGAACCTTGTTCAGCCATTGTTGCCTCGGATAACGTAAGCGCCCGGAACCGTCCGAGCGACGCTGGTCACTGCGGTGACCTGTTGGCGAAGATAAGGGCTGTGATGGCAGACTGTCCAGCCCCCCGGTGTTCAAACAATCGTTAAACACATTTTTCCCAAGGAAATCGGTAGATGGAATTCACCAGCGGCTTCTTGCTGAGCCTCTCGCTGTGCCTGGATATCGGCGTGGCCAACATCGCGATGATTACCCTGGCGATGCAGCGCGGTTACTTCCAGGGCTTCGCGCTGGGCCTCGGTACCTGCGTCGGTGATCTGATCTACGCGGTGCTGGCGCTGGCCGGGATGACCGTGCTGCTGCAATACGAAACGGTGCGCTGGGTCCTGTGGATCGGCGGTTCGGCGCTGCTGATCTATTTCGCGGCGAAGATGATCTACTCGGCGATTCACCACGAGGCGCAACTGGCGGCGACCGCAGAAGTGGGGCAGAACTCGCACCGCAAGGAGTTCTTTCGCGGGATCTTCCTCGCCATGTCCTCGCCGAGCGCGATTCTGTGGTTCGCGGCAGTGGGCGGCACCTTGATCGCCCGTTCCGGCGGTGGTGGTCCGGTCAGTTCGGCGCTGTTCCTCGGCGGGTTTCTCTGCGCCGGGCTGCTGTGGTCGGCCGGTTTGTGCTTTGCCGCGAGCCACGGCGGCAAGTTGCTCGGCGACAAGCTGTTGCGTTACTCCTACATGGCATCGGCGGCGATCTTCTGCTATTTCGCGGTTTACGTGATCGTATCCGGTTATAACGAGTTCGTTGGCTCCGGGGCGGCCGACCAGTTGCACGCCTTGTAACATTGCGAATCGGGTTTGGCTTCTATACTCACCTGCCGAACCCCTTTTTTTGTTCCAGGAGTCGAGTCATGGATGAGCAAAAACGCGTCGAAGTGTCAGAACCTCGCTTCGAACATGGACACTTCCTGCTGATTGCAGGATTTCGTGGACGATTTACCCAGGACAGCGCCAAGGACATCCCCGCACTGTGGGAAAAGTTCTTGCCGCACCTGGGAAAGATACAGGGACAAAAAAACGAAGTGACCTACGGCGTCTGCAGTAACTTCGATGGCCAGGGCGGCTTCGATTACATCGCCGGGGTGGAAATCAGCAAGCTCGATGACCTTGACCAGAAGGTCTACCAGTGGATCGAAGTGTTGCCCAGGCAGTATGCGGTGTTCGAGCACAAGGGACCGCTCGATCAGTTGCCGCAGACTCTGCAGTACATTTACAAGACCTGGCTGCCGACGTCCCATTACGTGGAGCTCAACGCGCCGGAAATCGAGCGTTACAGCGCCGATTTCAATCCGCGGCTGCACACCGGCAAACTGGAAATCTGCGTACCGGTCGACACCCGGGCCTGAGCGCATAAGCATGAGGCGGATCAATGATCCGCCTCATGCTGTTCAACCGCGTTTACCTTTGCCCACCCGTCGCGCCCGCAACAGGTCGATGCCCAGGGTGATAAAGCCGAACGTACTGATGCCCAACACCATCAACAGGCCGATTTCCACGCTGCTCATAAGCGGTTTCCCCCAAGGGTGATCAGAGACACGCCTCAGAAATAGCTCGCCGCCGGCACGAAGAAAAGCGCTTATACGCAGGCTTTACGCGCCCTGCACAGATCGATATGGGCACCTTATTCCTTTATGCTTTGCGCACTTTTCTCCGCTGATTTTCGAGCTGCCATGAACACCCTCATCCGCAACGTCACCGCTGCCGACCTGGACCGCTGCTACGCCATCGAAACCGTTGCCTATGAAGGCGATGAAGCCGCCACCCGCGAGAAGATCGCCACCCGCATCGCCACCTGGCCGCAAGGCTTCATCGTCGCCGAGGTGGACGGGGTGGTCGCCGGTTTCGTCAACTCCGGTGCGGCGTTTGATGTGCAGATGTCGGACGAGGCGTTCAAGGAGCTGATCGGCCACGATCCGCAAGGGCCGAACGTGGTGATCATGTCGGTGGTGGTGCACCCGGACTACCAGGGCCAGGGCCTGGCCAAGCGCCTGATGGCCGAGTTCATCGAACGCATGCGCGTAATGGATAAAGCGACGATTCATCTGATGTGCAAGGAGAAGCATATCCCGCTTTATGCCGGGTTTGGCTTTGCCTACATCAAGCCGTCAGAGTCCGATCATGGCGGGATGGCGTGGCACGAGATGATCCTCACTATGTAAGACATCACTCATAACCTGTGGGAGCTGGCAAGCCAGCTCCCACAGGTTCTAGCGGTGTTTGCAATTCCCCGTTCAGTAGAGAGTGTCGCTTACTCTTTTCGGCGCTTCCCGATCGTAGGTCTCGGCATCAAACTGCCCGTCATTCAGGCGCTTGTGAAAGGCGCCGGCGGAGGGCAGGGCCGAGCGCGGCAGGTGGGTTTGCGGGTTCCACGCGTCCGAACGTACAAACGCTTTCGAACAATGAAAAAACGCTGCCTCCACCGTCACCAGCAACACCGTTTTCGCCGGTTTGCCATTCACCGCAAAGCTTTCCAGCAGTTCGGGATCTGCACTGATGGTCGCGGTGCCATTGACCCGCAGCGTCTCGCCAATCCCCGGAATGATAAACAGCAGCGACACTCGCGGATCGTGCAGCACATTGCGCAGGGTGTCGATGCGGTTGTTGCCCGGGCGATCCGGCAGGGCCAGGGTGTTTTGATCAATGATCCGTACAAATCCTGGCGCATCACCCCGCGGCGAATTGTCGAGACCGTCGGCGCCCACCGAACTGACGATCACCAGCGGCGACAGGCGCACCATCGCCTGATAGTCCTCGTTGAGAAAGCCGATCTGCTTGCGCACCGCGCGCTCGTGGGGCAATCCGTATATCGCTTCCAGTGCTTCGATTGACTCGATCATCGTGCAATCCTTGCTGACTCAGAAAAACAGCCCCATGCGCCGCTCGTAACCGACCCGGCCCTTGTACGCTTCGCCGCTGTCGACGAAGCCGTATTTGGCGTACAGCGCGATCGCTGCGTCGTTATCCGCATCCACCGACAGCTCCAGGCCCTTGATCTCCGGCCATGCTTCACGCGCCACGGCGGGCAACGCTTGCAGGCAGGCCTTGCCGTAACCCTTGCCCTGCGCCCGATGGTCGACCTGCAAAGCGTGCAGGGTGGCGCTGTGTGCATCGGCCCAGTCCGGCAACACGGGCGGGCGCTTGAGCAGCAGGAACGCCACCGGTACTTCCTCCGCCAGCAGCGCGAAGCCCTTCACGCCGGGGCCGGGTCTGGACAGCAGCGTGTGCAGCGCGCCGTGGATGTCGCCGGAAAACTTGATCTGCTCGGGATGGATTTCAATCGCCTCGACTTGCTGACGCTGCAATGGGCTCAGGCTGTCGTACGGCACGAGTTGGGCTGACACGGGAATTTCCTTTTTCCTACAAAGATAAGCCTCGGATTCTAGCGATTTTGTCTTCGGCGGAAATTTTTTGTTTCGTCTGTCGATCCGTTCGATGGCTGAACGACTAAGGGTGTCTTCACCACAAAAACCGGAGAACACCATGAGCGCACACGCTGACATCCAGAGCCTGATCAATACTTACCGCGAGGCGGTGATGAGCAAAAACGTCGAGCAAGTCATGGCGTTGTACGCCGACGACATCGTCTCGTTCGATGCGATCAAGGCCCTGCAATTCAAGGGCAAGGCGGCCTACCGCGCACACTGGGAAGCCTGCATGGAAATGTGTGCCGGCCCGCACGTTTTCGAGTTCCACGAGATCGCCATCGAGACTGCCGACAACCTCGCCTTCGCCCACTGGGTCGCGCATTGCGGCGGGACCAACGACAAGGGCGAAACCCAGAGCTGCTGGATGCGCGCCACCGCGTGTTATCGGCAGGTGGGCGGGACGTGGAAGATTGCCCACGAGCATTGGTCGGCCCCGTTCGATCCGATGAGCGGCGCCACGCTGTTCGACGTGCAGCCCTGATCTTCAGCCATAGTTGATCCGTTCGAATCAGGAGAAAGCCATGAAGTATCTATGCCTGGTCTACAGCGATGAGCGCCTGCTGCACACGTCGCCCGACAGCCCGGAAGACGCCGAATGCTGGGCGTATGCCGAGTCGATTCAGGGCAGCGGCCGCATGGTTGCCGCCGAAGCGTTGGAGTCGGTGCAGACCGCGACCACGGTGCGCATGCGCAACGGCAAGCTGTCGATCACCGATGGCCCGTTCGCGGAAACCAAGGAGCAACTGGCCGGTTTCTACCTGATCGATGCCAAGGACCTCAACGAAGCGATTCAGGTCGCCGGCAACATTCCGGCGGCCCGGGTCGGCAGCGTCGAAGTGCGCCCGGTGCGGCAGCTGAATGTCTGACGTCCGGGCGCGGGTCGAGCAGGTCTATCGCGAGGATTCGCGGCGGATCCTCGCGACGCTGATTCGCCTGCTCGGCGATTTCGACCTCGCCGAAGAAGCCTTGCACGAGGCGTTCTTCGTCGCGGTCGAGCGCTGGCAGCGCGACGGTGTGCCGGACAATCCGCGCACCTGGCTGGTGTCCACCGGGCGCTTCAAGGCCATCGACGTGTTGCGCCGACGTGCGCGTTTCAAAGCCTCGCAGCCGTTGCTGCGGGCGCAACTTGAAGAACTGGAACAGGCCGACTGGAGTGGCGAAGATGTGGAAGACGATCGCCTGCGGTTGATCTTCACCTGCTGTCACCCGGCGCTGGCGGCGGATGCGCAAGTGCCGCTGACCTTGCGCGAAGTCTGCGATCTCACCACTGAAGAAATTGCTCGCGCCTTTCTCTCGGCGCCGGCGGCCATCGCCCAGCGCATCGTGCGGGCCAAAGCCAAGATCCGTGACGCGAAAATCCCCTATCAAGTCCCCGGCCTGAGCGAACTGCCCGAACGCCTCGACAGCGTGTTGCGGGTGATCTATCTGGTGTTTAACGAAGGCTATTCGGCGTCGATGGGGGCTGAACTGATCCGTGAAGACCTGACCCGTGAGGCGATCAGGCTCGGGCGTTTGCTGATGGAGCTGCTGCCGGAACCGGAGGTGATGGGGCTGTTGGCGTTGATGCTGCTGCACGAGTCGCGGCGGCCGGCGCGTACCTCGCCGGACGGCGAGTTGGTACTGCTGGATGACCAGGACCGCTCGCGCTGGGATGCCGGGCTGATTGTCGAAGGTTGCGCACTGGTGGAGCGGGCGCTGACCACGCGGCGATTCGGCCCGTATTGCCTGCAAGCGGCGATTGCTGCGGTGCATGCCGAGGCGCCTTCAGCGGCGCAAACGGATTGGCAGCAGATCGTCGGGCTGTATGACGTATTGCTCCGAGCGATGCCATCGCCGGTGATCGAACTGAACCGCGCGGTGGCGGTGGCCAAACGGGATGGGGCGTTGGCCGGGTTGACGCTGATCGAGGGGATCCTGGATCGCGGCGAATTGCAGGATTACCACCTGGCGCATTCGGCGCGGGCGGAGTTCTGTCGGCAGTTGGGGCGGGTGGAGCAGGCGCGGCTGGCGTATCGGCGAGCGCTGGAGCTGACGCGGCAGGAGCCGGAGCGGCGGTTTATCGAGGGGCGGCTGAGCGAACTGGATTGACCCGAGACCTTCAGTGGCAGTGTCGGCCTCTTCGCGAGCAAGCTCGCTCCCACAGGTGATCGCATTCCAAATGTGGGAGCGAGCTTGCTCGCGAAGAGGTCAGTAAGGCCTGTATCAATAAACCAGGCCTGCTCGCGAATGGGCGCGCCACCTATTCCAGCATCTTGCTCAACAACCAGCTCCCCGCCGGCCCTGGCGGATAAATCCGCGACCACAACGCATCGACGTACACCGGTCGTGGCCAGCCGCGCACGGTCAGTTCCACCAGCGAGCCATTACCGAAGCGCCCCACCAGCCAGCGCGGCAGCGCCGCCCAGCCAAAGCCCATCTCGGCCATTTCCATCAACATCAGGTAACTCGGTGCGGACCACACCCGGCCCTTCGCCCGGCTGTCGTAGGGATTGACGATGGTCGCCAGCCGCAACTCGCGATGCTGCTGCAGAACCGTCTGATCGATATTTTCGACGCCGGTCAGGTTGTGGTCGTCCTTCACGAACAGGGCAATGTCTGTGCGCTCGGCCACCGTCGAGGTCACCAGATCCGGCGGATAGCTGTCCTGCATTTCGGCAAACGCCAGATGTGCGCGACCACGCTGGACCAGTTCGATGAGGTCGTCGCACTCGGCGATCAGGCATTCCAGCTCCAGATCGGGATAACGCTGCTCGAACTCGACCAGCGCCGCTTCGAAGCGCGCCGATTGGTAGGTATCGGAAAGCGCCACGGTCAGCTTCGGCTCGACGCCTTCGGCCAGTTGCCGCGCCGTCATCTCCATGCGACTGCTGGCCGCCAGAATCGCTTCGGCCCGTTGCAGCATCACATGGCCGGCCGGGGTCAGGCTCGGTTTGCGGCTGGTGCGATCGAACAGTTGCAGATCGAGGTCGATCTCCAGGCTGGCCACTGCCGCGCTGATGGTCGACTGACTGCGCCCCAGTTTGCGCGCCGCCGCCGAGAACGAACCTTGGGTCGCCGCCTGGACGAACGCCAGCAGCACTTCCTGCGAAATCATCAACTATCGCCTTGGTAGATGGTTATTGGTTATGAAGTATCGGTATCCAGGTGGATCATGGCAACCATCTTCACAGAGGAGTCAGGCCATGACTGCCAATAAATCCATCGTTGAACGAATTTGCCAGGCCATCGGTTTCGAACTGCTGGCGATCCTGATCTGTACCCCGTTGCTGGCGTGGATCATGGATAAACCGCTGCTCGACATGGGCGCGGTGACCGTGCTGATCGCGTTGTTGGCACTGGCGTGGAACGTGGTGTTCAACCGCTTCTTCGACCGCATGCTTGCGCGCCTGAACGTCGCCCACACCGCTTGGGTACGCGTGATCCATGCGCTGCTGTTCGAAGGGGGCTTGATCGTGATGGGCGTGCCGCTGATTGCCTGGTGGCTGTCGGTCAGCCTGTGGCAGGCGTTCCTGCTGGACATCGGCGTGCTGCTGTTCTTCCTGCCGTACACCTACGTGTATCACTGGGGCTATGACGTGGTGCGGGAGCGCTTCTTGATGTCGCGTGCGGTTTAAATCCGCACTACAACCTGTGGCGAGGAGCGCTTGCTCCCTCGCCACAATGTGTGTTCGCGGATTTCAGTGTCAGAGGAACATCCCGCCCGACGCTTCAACCCGCTGGCCATTGATCCACTGGCCACCCGGCGACAGCAGCAACGCCAGCGCGCCACCAATGTCGTCCGGCTGCCCGGCACGGCCCAGTGCGGTGTTGCTGGCGACCATCGCATTGATGGCTGAGTTGTCGCGCACCGCACCGCCACCGAAGTCAGTCTCGATTGCCCCCGGCGCCAGAATGTTCACGCCGATCTGCCGTGCACCGAGTTCCTTGGCCTGATAGCGGGTCAGCACTTCCATTGCCCCTTTCATTGCCGCGTAGGCGCCGTAGCCCGGCAGGCTGAAGCGGGTCAGGCCGCTGGAAATGTTGATGATGCGCCCGCCGTCGTTGATCAGCGGCAGCAATTGCTGGGTCAGGAAGAACGGCCCTTTGAGCTGGATGTTCATCAGCAGGTCGAACTGCTCTGGCGTGGTCTCGGCGAACAGCGCGTGCACACCGATCCCGGCGTTGTTGATCAGGAAATCGAAGCGCGAACGTCCGAAGGTCTCTTGCAACGCCTGCTCAATCCGTACGCCGAAATCGGCGAAGCTGTCGCTGCGGCCGACGTCCAGTTGCAGCATCACGGCTTTGGCGCCGCGGTGTTCCAGTTCTGCCACCAGCGCCTGGGCTTCATCGGCGCGGCTGTGGTAAGTGCCAATGATGTCGATGCCCTGGGCGGCGAGGTGCAGTGCGGCGTTTTTGCCCAGGCCACGACTGGCACCGGTGATCAATGCGATTTTGCGATTCATGTGAAATCCTCGATTGCGGTGAGTGGTGTTGAGCAAAGTTTATTTATCCGCCATGAGGTGATAAACAGACTGAAACCGGAATCACTGGTCGGATCTGCCGAACAATTAACGGGTGTCCTCATGAATAAACTGGAACTGCTGCGTACCTTCGTCCGGGTCAGCGAACTGTCGAGTTTCACCCTCGCCGGCGAAAGCCTGGGGCTGCCGCGCTCGACGGTGTCCGAGCATGTGCAGGCGCTGGAAGCCCTGCTCGGTACACGCCTGCTGCAACGCACCACGCGCAAGGTGCAGGCGACGCAGGACGGTCTGGTGCTGTACGAGCGCAGCAAGGATCTGCTGTCGCACATGGACGAGATCGAGGGCTTGTTTCGTCAGGATCCGGCCTCGCTGAGCGGTCGGATTCGCGTCGACATGCCGAACATTCTCTCGCGCCGCCTGATCATGCCGCGGCTGCCCGGGTTCATGGCGCGCCACCCGAATCTTGAATTGGAGATCAGCAGCACCGACCGCCGCGTTGATCTGCTCAGCGAAGGTTTCGATTGCGTGGTGCGCATCGGCGCGCAGCCGGATCAGTCAGTGGTGGCGCGGCACCTCGGTGACTTCCCGATGATCAACTGCGCCAGCCCCGCGTACCTCGAACGTTACGGCGTGCCGCAGACGCTGGAGGATCTGGCGCAGCATCGACTGGTGCATTACGTGGGCGTGCTCGGTTCGCGCTCGGAAGGGTTTGTGTATGAACAGGACGGGCAGGTACGGCGCCTGCCGATGGCTGGCAGTGTCACGGTCAACAGCACCGATGCCTACGAGTCGGCCTGCCTCGGCGGCTTCGGCCTGATTCAGGTGCCGCGCACCGGCATGCAGCCGCATCTGGACACCGGTGAACTGGTGATTGTGCTGCCGCAGTTCACTGCGCCGGCGATGGGGATTTCAATCCTGTATGCGCGGCAACGACATTTGCCGTTGCGGGTGCGGGTGTTCATGGATTGGTTGGGCGAGGTGATTCGTTCGACGCTCTGACTCACGCCGCAGATCAACTCTAGCGAGCCTGCTCGCGATGGCGTCCTGTCAGTCGATGCAGAGGTGACAGATGTACCGCTATCGCGAGCAGGCGAAGGCCTACAAGGGAACCCGTGTTGTTCAGAAGAACCGGGTAAACAGCCAATACAGGCTGCCCGACAGCAGAATCGCCGCCGGCAGCGTCAGCACCCACGCCATCAGCAGATTGCGGATGGTCTTGATCTGCAAACCACCGCCATTGGCGACCATGGTCCCGGCCACGCCCGATGACAGCACATGGGTGGTCGATACCGGCAAACCGAACATGTCCGCTGCGCCGATGGTCAGCATCGCCACGGTTTCCGCCGAGGCGCCCTGGGCGTAGGTCAGGTGGGTCTTGCCGATTTTCTCGCCGACCGTCACCACAATCCGTTTCCAGCCGACCATGGTCCCCAGCCCCAAAGCGATGGCCACGGCGATCTTCACCCACAACGGAATGAACCGCGTAGCGTTGTCGATCTGCTGCTTGAACAGTTGCAGTTTGTCAGTGGTGTCGGCGTCGAAGTTGCCGACCTTGTTCTTGTCCATCAGGCGAATACTTTCGCTGGCCAGGTACATGTCGTTGCGCACGTTGCCCATGGCTTCGGCCGGGACTTTCGACAGCGAGCCATAGCCTTTGACCTCTTCACCAATGTGCCCGGTCAGGGCGGCGAGGGCGGGGATCAGTTGCGGCGTCGCTTGCTTGCTGCGCACGTAATCGGAGAGCACCGGACGCGGATCGGCCGGGGCCGGCAGCGGGGTGTTTTTTATCAGCGCCTGCTGGGTGACCTCGGCCACCGCGGCGAACTGCAACGCCTGATCGGCGGGCATGGTGCGGTTAAGCGCATAGGCCATCGGCAAGGTGCCGACCAGAATCAGCATGATCAGGCCCATGCCTTTCTGCCCGTCGTTGGAGCCGTGGGCGAAGGACACGCCGGTGCAGGTGACGATCAACAAACCACGAATCCACCACGGTGGCGGGGTGTTGCCTTCCGGGGCCTTGTACAGCGCACGGTTCTTCACGAACGCACGCAGGGCCAGCAGCAACAGCGCCGCGCAACCGAAACCCACCAGCGGCGACAGCAGCAAGGCGTAACCAATCTTGGTCGCCTGCGCCCAGTCCACACCGCTGGTGCCGTCGCGCCCGTGCATCAGGGCATTGGCCACGCCGACGCCGATGATCGAACCGATCAGGGTGTGCGACGACGAGGCTGGCAGGCCCAGCCACCACGTGCCGAGGTTCCACAGGATCGCCGCGATCAACAGGGCGAAGATCATCGCGAAACCGGCGGACGAACCGACCTGCAGAATCAACTCCACTGGCAGCAAAGCGATGATGCCGAACGCCACCGCGCCGCTGGACAGCAGCACCCCGAGAAAATTGAAGAACCCCGACCAGACCACCGCCACGTTCGGCGGCAGCGAGTGGGTGTAGATCACCGTTGCGACCGCGTTGGCGGTGTCGTGGAACCCGTTGACGAACTCAAAGCCCAGCGCAATCAGCAGCGCCACGCCGAGCAGCAGAAACGGCGTCCAGGTGGTGACGGTGGTGCCCAGCTCGTGCATGTCATGCATCAGGCTGTAGGCGGTGAACAGCATGCCCATGGCCAGCACTGCGAAGAAAATCACGTAAGTGAACGGGCTGGCTTTATTGTCGAGGGCGGGTCTGCCGCTGGGGGCGGACGCCTGGCGGGCGGTCAGGGAAGGAGTAGCCATGAGCGGACAATCCTGAGCGAGGAAAGGAGTGTCGCCCATGATCGTTGCTAAATATTACAGAGAAGCTGCGTCAGATCAGTGTTTGCGGGATTAGTCTGACCATTGATCCCAAGGCAATAAACAGCCGCTGCAGGCGTGAGCCTGCTCGCGATGAGGTTGGCACATTCAATACAGAGGTGCCTGCCACATCGCTATCGCGAGCAGGCTCACGCCTGCAAGGGATCTGTGCTGGGGCAGAGTATTTAGCGGGTTAGTAATCCCCACGCTTGCGAAATGCCCAGCGCCCGGCAATCACGGTGAACGTCGCCACCAGTGCCACCAGAATCCAGAACCCCTCCGGATCCGTCGCCAGCGGTACACCGCCAACGTTCATGCCGAAGAAACCGGCGATGATGTTGATCGGCAGCGCCAGCACCGTGACCACGGTGAGGGTGAACAGCGTGCGGTTGCTCTGTTCGTTGAGGTTGGCGGCGATCTCTTCCTGGAGCAACTTGATCCGCTCGCCGAGGGCGGTGAGGTCGTTGATGATCAGCGCAAACTCCTCGGTGGACTTGCGCAACTCCTTGACGTCCTCCTTTTGCAGCCACGGCGGCGGCCGGTTGAGCAGGCGCAGCAACGAGCCTGGTTCCAGCGCCAGCAGCCGTTGCAGGCGCACCAGCACGCGACGATTGGCGCCCAGTTCGGCGCGGTTGGTCGACAGGCGCGAGGAAAGCAATTCGTCCTCGACCTGGTCGACACTCATGCTGGTCTTGCGCACGATCTGTGTCAGCACTTCGCCCTGATCGCGCAGCAGGTGCACGAGCAATTCCGACGGCGAACGAAAACGCTCGCCGGCCTTCACCGACGAGCGCAGTTTGTCCACCGAGTGCAGCGGTTGCAGGCGTGCACTGACGATCAGTTTGCTGCGCACGCAGACCCACAGCGTCGACACGTCCGAGGACACCATGCTGCTGAGGTTGAACACCACGTCGTTGACCACCGCCAGCAACGCCGAATCGACGTGCTCGATGCGCGTCGAACGCGAACCTTCGTGCAGCGCTTCGAAAAACTCTTCGGGCAATTGCAGATGGCTTTTCATCCAGCGCTCACACGCGGCGTGGGCCAGGTTCAGGTGCAGCCAGAGAAATTCACCGCTGTCGCCGTCTTCTTGCAGACAGCGCAGGGCGGTGGCTGAATCGACTTCGCGGCCCTTTTCACCGGGCAGGAAACGAAAGCCGTAGAGCAAACCGAACAAGTCAGGATCACGATGACTGAGGTCGAGGCTGTGGTTCATGGAGGCTCGCTGCGAGGAGGGCGTCCGGGGCGGAATTCCCGGATTCACCTGAGCCGCATCATCGCAATGTCACATGACGCTTGTGTGACAGCAAAATGACGTCAAATCAGCGACTTACCGGCGGTCGGAATTTCTTCAAGAAGCGCTCTGGCACGCCGATCACGCTTAGGTTACGTTGCGCGCGCTTGGCCAAGAGCCAAGGCTCGCCGACATGGATGTCCGGCAAAATCCCACGCCTTATCGGGCGTGCCTCATCCCTGTCCTGAGTATCTTGCGATGCTGCAAAAATCCCTGAGAGCGCAAATTCTCGCCCTGCTGAGCGGCAGCCTGCTGGCGACACTGTTGATCGCGCTGGCCTGCTTTCACTTCCTGTCCAACGGCGTACAGAACTACAGCCAGTTGATTGCCGGTCCGTTGCACACCTCGCAACTGATCGACGAAGCCAACCTGCAATTCAAGGTGCAGGTGCAGGAATGGAAAAACGTCCTGCTGCGCGGCAAGCAACCGGCGGATCTGAGCAAATACTGGAGCCAGTTCGAAGATCGCCAGCGCGATGTACAGAACATCCTTGGCGAACTGGCCGGCCAGAAAGGCATCGAGCCGGCGCTGAAAACCCGCATCGAACGCCTGCGTGAAGAACACCGCCTGCTCGGCGCTGCCTACCAGAAGGGGCGCGATGCCTATGTGGCCGCCGGTGCCGATCCAGCGGCTGGCGATGCCGCCGTCAAAGGCGTGGACCGTGCCGCCAGCGAGCAGATGAGCGCGTTGGTGGCCGAATTGCGCAAGCAGGGTGACGAGCAATCGCTGCAAATCAACGACAGTGCCAACAACACCGTGATGCTGGGTATTCTGGTGATGCTCGGCTCCGGTCTGCTGATCGGTCTGTTGAGCCTGTGGCTGGTCAACCGCAACCTGATCGAACCGATCCGCAAGCTGATCGATTACGTCACCCAGTTGAGCCGCGGGCGCCTCGCTGAACGTGTCGCCAACGACCGTCAGGACGAGTTGGGCAACCTCGCGGCAGCCGCCAATACCCTGCGTGATTTCCTTGCTGAAACCTTCACTCATCTGCAACGCAGCGCCAGTGATCTGGACAGCGCCAGCGGCGAGTTGAATGCGATCGCCACGACCATGGCCGGCGGCACCAACGAGCAGTTCAACCGCACCGACCAGGTGGCCACGGCGATGAACGAAATGTCCGCCACCGCCCAGGAAGTGGCGCGCCATGCTGCCGATGCCGCGCGCGCTGCCGATGATGCCGACCAGTCCGCTCAACAGGGCGAAAAGGTCATGCAGAGCACCATCCACTCCATCACCCAGATGCGCGGTGAAATCGCCAACACCGCCACGGTGATCCGTCGTCTGGAAGCTGACAGCGGCCGTATCGGCAAGGTGCTGGAAGTGATTCGCGGCATCGCCGAGCAGACCAATCTGCTGGCGTTGAACGCGGCGATTGAAGCGGCGCGGGCCGGTGAGGCCGGGCGTGGTTTTGCCGTGGTCGCCGATGAAGTGCGCAACCTGGCGCAACGCACGGCGGAGTCGATCATCGAGATCAACCAGATCATTCAGAGCGTGCAGACCGGCGCCGTGGACGCGGCCCAAGCCATCGACAGCGGCCAGTCGCGCAGCGATGAAAGCGTCGAGCAAGTGACCCAGGCCGGCGCCATGCTCGAGCGCATCACCCACGCCGTGGAAGCGATCCGCGACATGAACCGGCAGATCGCGACGGCGGCGGAAGAGCAGACTTCGGTGGCCGAAGACATCTCGCGCAACCTCACCGAGATCACTTCGATTGCCAGCACCAACCTCGACAACGTGCAGCGCACCGAAACGGCCAGCCAGAACCTGCATGGCCTGTCCGGGCAACTCAATGAAGTCACCGCTCGCCTGAGCGCGTGAGCCGTTGGCTGTGTACCGGTTCGGATACCGAGTCGGTACACAGTCAATCTCAAATTGCTGCGCACAGGGTCGATGACCGGGTATCTAAAACCGGCATTGGAGCACTCCCATGGTCAGCATCACATCTGTCTCGATCAACCAGACCCTCAGCACCTCGACGAGCAAAACGTCGATCACTGACGCCAGCGAAGACACCTCTGCCAGCGCCACGGCCAGCACCAGCGCCGCCACCGACGCACCGAAAGCTGCCGGCGGTGCAGCCCCGTCCGGTGACAGCAGTTCCAGCAGCAGCGAAGAATCGGATTCGGTGAAGGAACTGCGCAAGCAGATTGCCGAACTGCAGAAGCAATTGCAGGAGGAACAGCAGGCGCTGCAAGCGGCGCAGGCGAAGCAGGACAACTCGGATGCCAAGGCGGCTGAAGTGGCAGCGGCTCAGGCGCAGGTCACCGCCACCTCGGCGTCCCTGTCAACCGCCACAGCTTCATTGTTGCAGGCGTTGCAGGACTCCGACTCGAGCACTTCGGGTTCGCTGGTCAGCACCTCGGCGTGATGCCTTTTCCCCTCACCCTAGCCCTCTCCCAAGGGAGAGGGGACTGACCGCGGTGACTATTCGAGCTACGCCGACCTGAAATATCGAAGCGCACTCAGGTCCTTGTTGTTTTCCTGATCGGCTTCAAGATTGCGAGTCGAACTCAGGCTTTGAAAAACCCCCGATCGGCTCCCCCTTGGGGGAGAGGGCTGGGGTGAGGGGGAGAAAATCTCACTGACCACACATCAAAAAAGCCGAACACAAAAAAACCGCACGATTTCTCAATCGTGCGGCTTTCCGTATTCGCTGTATCAAGTGTCTTGCTTGTTGCTCAGCACCTTGCCGGTGGTGGCGTCGAAGTCGACGTCGAACTCTTTGCCGTCAGCGGTTTTCAGCTCAACTTCATATTCATAACCGTTGAAGTGGTTATCCAGGTCGGTGTCGGTGATGGTCGCACCCGGATGCAGTTTCAGCGCTTCGGCATTCATCGACTCCAGCGACTTGATCTTGCCGTCTTTAACCAGTTGCGGAATCTGATCGACGCGCACATCAGCCTGGGCCAGGCCAGCGGTGAGGGTCAGGGCAGCGGCGGTAAACAGGGCAGTCAAAGTTTTCATGAGTTCGTTCCTTGCTTGTTTAAGTGCGTGTTCTGTTGAAGTGAGTTCAGATTAATCACTGCAACTTAATTCACCCTTAAAACAACGCATCGCGCGCAGAACTCTAGGAGCGAGCCTGCTCGCGATGCGGACAACCGGGTTTATCTATCAGAACCCGTTGTTCTTCAACACTTGATCAACACTGGCACTGGCCGGGCGCTTGTAGAACTTCAACAGCTCACTGGCGCGGTTGGTGAAAATGCCGTCGACACCGGCGGCCATGACTTTCTCGAAGTCTACCGGCTCATCGACGGTGTACACGTGCACCAGCATGCCCTGATCGTGGGTGTACTTATTCATCCACGGTTGCACCAGGTCCGAATAACTCTGGTCGCCGCCCTTGGTCAGCTTCGCCGAAGGGCCGGTGCCGATCGCCCCTTGCGCCTTGGCGTAATCGACCCACTGCTTGAACTCGGCTTCGGACTTCGGCTCCTGCTTGCCGTAGAACACGTTCTTGTCTTTCTCGCCGGAGTCGGCGAAAGACACCTTCGATTTTGGTTCGATGCTGCCTTCACCGACCCACAACAGCAGGATCTTCGGCACTTGCGGCATTTCCTTTTGCAGCAGTTCGAGGCTGTTTTTCTCGAAGGTCTGCAGGATCACCTTGCCTTTGCCCTGGCCGACGCCGAGCTCGCTCTTGGCCAGTTTCGAACCGGCCTGGCTCAACCAGCCGCGATCCTGCAGCTTCTCCTTGAGGTCATGCTCGATGCCGGGAAACAGCTGCGGCTCTTTGGTTTCGATGTACAGGCCCGGCTTGTGTTTCGGGTTGGCCTGGGCGATGTCGATAATCTCGTCCAGGGTCAGGATTTTCAGGCCGGCGTAGGTCGGGCGTGCGCGATCCGGGTAGGCCGTGTTGTACCAACTGCCGGCGTCGAGGGTTTTCAATTCGGCCATGGTGAAGGCATTGGCCGGGCTGTCCTTGCGCTCCGGGAACTTGCTGGCGACGTCAGTGGTGCGTTGCAGGTTGTTGTCGTGCAGGGCGAACAGCACGCCGTCCTTGCTGCGCTGCAAGTCCATTTCCAGGTAATCGGCGCCGAGGTCGCGGGCCAGTTTGTAGGACGCGGCGGTGGACTCCGGTGCATCGAAGGACGCGCCACGGTGGGCGATCACCGCCGGGTGCGGGATACCGTGTGCCGCAGCGACGGCCTCGGGATCGGTCTGGCTGGCGGCCTGCGCCTGACCGAGAGCGAGCAGCAGGCTCAGCATGAGGGCGCTTTTGGTGAAAGTGGCGGGCATGTTCGAGTTCCTTTCGCAGGGCATTTTCAAAGACGTACCTTTTAACAACTGAATCGGTTGCGTGCTATCGCCAGACCGACATAAACGTATTAAAAGCGATTTTTCCTGCACTTTTTTGGCGCGGTTTGCAGTACGCTTGCCCTCGGCAGACGTCCCGGCAGAGGGCGCGCCGTTCCGTTGCCCTGCGTGTAAACCATCGAACACTTTTCGTGAGGTTTACCATGCGCATCACCTCCCAACTCATCTGCCAGGCGGCCGACGACCTCAAGGGCTTTGTCGGCCTCAACCGCAAAACCGGTCAGTACATCGTGCGATTCAGCGAAGATTCGTTCGGCATGGACGTGGCCGATGACGGCATCATTCCCACCAGTGAATTTGTCTGGGCGGCGGCCTCTGAGACGACCATGACCTTGAAGCGCGAGCTGATTCAGTTACTGCTGGATCAGAACATCCATGACCGGATCAACATCACCGAGCCGTTGCGGGTGTACATGAGCAAGGTTGAGGTGCCGGAGATCGTGGCGGTGCGCAGTCTGGTGAGGGGCTGAGATTCTGCGCAGTCTGTGAAGGCCTCTTCGCGAGCAAGCTCGCTCCCACAGTTGATCGCATTCCTCCTGTGGGAGCGAGCTTGCTCGCGAAGAGGTCAATCAGTGCGCCGCTGCACTCACTGCCCAAACCGATACTCGCGCTCCACCCGACACACCTGCGTGTGGAATTTCGAATACCACTGCGCGCGCCCTCGTGCCTGAATCACCCGGTGCTCGGGATGCTCGCGCCAGGCCAGAATCGCCGCCTCGCTCGCCCAGTACGAAATGGTGATCCCGACCCCGTCCTCGCCCCGGATCGAATCCACGCCGAGGAACCCCGGCTGCTGCACAACCAGCCCCATCATCCGCTCGGATGCCGCCGCGTAACCGTTGTCGCCCTCGGTGCGGGTCGAGGTGAAAATCACCGCGAAGCAAGGCGCGTTCGGTTTCATTGTTTTTGCTCCGCACACGCTTCAACGAATACCCGCACCAGCGGCGGGACCAGACCCTTGAGCGCCGCACGTTCCGGCTGGAACAGCGTCGCGACAAAGAACACATGGTCGTTCAATTCGATCGCGCGTAAATCGCCCGCCGAATCATGGCCCACAGCGTGTAGCTGATGGGTCAGCAACGCTCGTTCGAACTGCGGATTCACACCGAACCTGCAGCGATAGCCCTCACGAATCTCCGATGTTTCGTACGCCTTGGCGATCAACGAGCCTGCGACCAGATGAATGCTGTCCACGGCTTCCACCAATGAACAGGACAGCGGCGTGAGCACCGCTCGCTGCGAATCGGGTGACGTCTCGCCATGTTCGGCATCGGCCCAGCCCAGCACGTTGCGGGAAAATTCCAGCACCGCATGCTGAAAACCGCCGCAGGTGCCGAGGAAAGGTCGCTGTTGTTCGCGGGCAAAACGAATGGCGCGCAAGGCACCAGCTTCGCTTTTGTAGGGGCTGGCCGGTACGCACCAGAAACCGTCGAAATGCGCCAGCGCGGCATCAGCGTGGATCTGTTCGGTGGGCTGCCATTGGAATTGCACATCGCGGCCGCTGTGCTCGGCGATCATGCCGAGGGCAACGGGGATCGCCTGGTGCGCGGTGACTTGCGGGTCGTAATCGCCGATCAGGGCGATGCGGATGGCGCGGTTTTCCATGAGTGTTCTCTGCGCTTGTTGATTGATGGGGCTCACTATAGATTGGCGTTCACGCACTCAATATTGGCGTTTTCCCAAGTGATCAATGCAGCCGCGCACTATCGACTCGACTACCCGGATCTGGCGCTGATTCTCGCTCTGGTGCGCGGAGGTTCTCTGGCTCGGGCTTCGCAGTTGCTCAGGGTAGACGTGTCGACGGTGTTTCGCGCCGTGCGTCGTCTGGAGTCGGCGCTGGGTCAGCAACTGTTCGAAAAGAGCCGTGCCGGTTACCTGCCCACCACGCTCGCGCAGACCCTGGCCGAACAGGCTGAGCGCGCCGAGCAGGCGCTGGAAGCGGCGCGCATTGGTGTGGAGCAGGGCGGGGAAGTCGTCAGCGGTACGGTGCGCCTGACCTGTACCGATTCGGTGCTGCAAGGGCTGCTGTTACCGGCGCTGGCGCAGTTCATGCCGAACTACCCGGCACTGACCCTTGAGCTGAGCACCTCCAACGATTTCGCCAACCTCAGCCGGCGCGATGCCGACATTGCGCTGCGTTTGACGCGGACACCACCGGAGCATCTGGTCGGACGGCAACTGGCGAAGATTTCCTACCGGGTCTGTGCCAGTACGCGCTATCTGCAAAACATTGATGCAACGGATCTGGCGGCGCTGACCTGGATCGCCCCGGACGAGTTTTTGCCAGATCACCCGACCGTCGCTTGGCGCCGCCAGCAGTTGCCCGGCGTGACCCCGGCTTATCGCTGCAACAGCATGCTGTCGGTGACTGAACTGGTGCGCGGCGGACTCGGTGTGGCGGCGTTGCCGGACTTTTTGATTACCGAGGGTTTACAGGCCCTCAGCGAACCGCTGCACGGCTACGACACCGCGCTGTGGCTGCTGACCCGCCCGGACTGCCGGGCGTTGCGCTCGGTGGTCACGCTGTTCGATGAGTTGGGGCGGGCGCTGCGGCTGCCGTGATCAGCGTTTCGGGTTCTGGCAGATGTGCGCATGCAGTTCGCGGGTCAGGCCTTCGATGCGTTCAGTCAGGCTCTTGGTCATTTCGGTGAGTCGGGTGTTCTGCTCCAGCAATTCGAGCAGTTGCGCGGTGGTTTGCGCGGCCTGCGCCTGGCGCTCGGCGTTGGCCACCGCCAATGCTTCACGGTGCTGTGCGTCGGCGTCCGACTGCGCCTTGTCCCGTGCGGCCTGACGGGTCTGCGCCAGCAGGATCAACGGTGCGGCGTAAGCGGCTTGCAGGCTGAACGCGAGGTTGAGCAGGATGAACGGGTAGACGTCGAACTGTGTCACGCCCAACACATTGAGGCCGATCCATACCGCGACGATCGCGGTTTGCGCGCCGAGAAACAGCGGTGTGCCGAAGAACCGCGCAAAGGCCTCGGCACGCAGTGCAAACTTGTCGTTGCCGAACGTGGTGTTGAGGTGGGCGTGAGGGCGATGGAAGCGCAGGTGATCGACGGGAGCGGTGGCGGGGGAGGCAGGTTTTTCGGTGGTCATGATGGGCTCGGCAGGCTTCAGGGCTATTGTTCACTATAGCCTTGTGCCGAGTCTGACGGCCTCTTCGCGAGCAAGCTCGCTCCCACATTGGAATGCGTTTCCCTGTGGGAGCGAGCTTGCTTGCGAAGGCCGCGACGCGTTCTACAGACCCAGTACATCGATCACCCAGGTGCGCGCTCATTGGCAAACATGCTCACCGCCTGCACCGCTTCACTGGCGCCATCGCGAATCTGCAGAATCACGCTGCCGGCCTGATCCGCCAGTTCAACGCCTTGCGCCGCTCGGCCACGGGTGCCTTCCATGCTCTTGATCGCCTGACGGGTTTCGCTCTGGATCAATCCAATCATGTTGGAAATCTCCGCCGTCGAGCCGCTGGTGCGCGCCGCCAGTTGCCGCACCTCGTCCGCCACCACAGCAAACCCGCGACCTTGATCCCCGGCCCGCGCCGCTTCAATCGCCGCGTTGAGCGCCAGCAGATTGGTCTGGTCGGCAATCGCGCGGATGGTGTTGACGATCGCGGTGATCTGCTCCGAGCGTTCGCCGAGCTGCGCGATCAATGTCGAAGACTGCGCGATGTCGTCAGCGATTTCACGCATTTCGCTGGCCGCTTGCTGGATCACCTGGGTGCCTTGCTCGGCGACTTTGCGGGTTTCCACGGAGATGTGATAAGCCGCGCTGGCACTGCGGGCGTCCTGCTCATGCTGCTCGACGCGGGCGGTGACGTCCGTGGCGAACTTCACCACTTTGCACAACCGCCCGGACGCGTCGTACACCGGGTTGTAGTTGGCTTCCAGCCACACGGTCTGGCCGCGCTTGTCGACGCGCTCGAACTGGCCCTGAAACAACTCACCCTGGTTCAGCCGCCGCCAGAAATCCTCATAGGCGCTGCTGTTGACCAGATCCGCGCGGCAGAACAAACGGTGATGTTTACCCTTGAGTTCAGCGAGCGTGTAACCCATGCGTGTCAGAAAATTCTGGTTGGCCGTGAGAATGCCGCCTTCGAGGTCGAATTCGATCACCGCCATCGCCCGGTCGATCGCCTGCAGCTTGGCGTTGGCCTCGCTTTCCTGCTGAACCTTGGTCGTCACGTCCATGGCGTACTTGACCACTTTCACCACACGCCCCGACGCATCCTTGATCGGGTTGTAGTTGGCTTCCAGCCAGATCGGCTGGCCCTGGCTGTTGACCCGCTCGAACGTGCCGGACTGGAACTGGCCGTTTTTCAGACGCGACCACAACTCGGTGTATTGCGCGCTGCGGCCAAACTCCGGGGTGCAGAACAGACGATGAGGCTGGCCGATCACCTGATCAGCGCGGTAGCCCGTGGTTTTCAGGAAGTTGTCGTTGGCCGTCAACACCACTCCATCGAGGTCGAACTCGATCACGGCCATGGAGCGGTCGATGGCTTCGAGCAGGCCGTTCTGTTCGGTGATGGTGTGTTGAAGGTCGTTGAGGGCGGACTGATGGCGTTTGAAAAACATAGGGGCAGTACCTGGAAGTAGGGAAAGACGAGGTTTTTGTCCCTGTTTCCGCGCTGGCAGAGCAAATGCCGGGTGAGCACTTGTCATTGACTGCAAAGTGCCAGCATCCAGGCTGACGAAGCGATCTTATACAAACTACTTGTCGTTGTACAAGAAAATGCGTATCTGCATGACTACCGGTGTTTTCAAAGGCTGATGGAGTTGGCGTCGTCGGTGCGCGGCTGGCTCAGCGCCACGCTGATTGTGTTACGTCCCGTGTGTTTGGCGGTGTACAGCGCTTTGTCAGCGTCATCCAGCCAGGCCAGTGCGTCGCGGTACGACGGCTGAAACCGCGCCAGACCGATACTCAGGCTGACCCGCAGTTCCGGCACATCCGGGTGACGGTATTGATCCAGCGCCTGACGCAATCGTTCCATTTGCAGTTCGGCTTTTTTCAGTGGCTGGTCGGGCAGGATCAGGCAAAACTCGTCGCCGCCGTAGCGGCCGGCCCGTTCGCTTTTGCTCACCATGCCTTTGAGTTCGCCGCTCAGTTGGCTCAGCACCACATCGCCAATGATGTGGCCATAGTTGTCGTTGATGGACTTGAAGTGGTCGACGTCGATCAGCGCCAGAATGTCCTGAGTGTGATTTTGCCGGCACAGCTCGAACCTGGCGTGCAGCTGATCCTTCCAGGCGCCGTGGTTGAGTAGTCCGGTGAGGCTGTCGGTGCGGCTCAGGTCGCGCAGCGTGCGTTTGTGCTGCGCGAGTTTGATCGCCAGTTGGTAACAGACCATGCCCAAGGCCAGTGGATACAGGGTCAGCATCGGCAGGCAGGCCCAGGCTTCAATTTGAGTCATGGTCGGACTGAATTTGAAGCCGAAGATCGAGCCGCCCAGCAGTACACCGACGCACTGCGCGACGGCACCGAGCAGGAACAGGCGTCGGCCACCGGCGGCGACGTTGTTCATGGTCATCATCGACAGGATGGTCACGCTGGTCAGCGGATTGAACTGAAAACACGCGGTCCAGAAGCCGCCGCACAACGAGTCGTACAACAGATTGCGACGCTCGGCGCGGTAAGGGAAGGTTGCGCGGGTTGATACCTGATAAGCCAGATGCGGCCAGACAAATCCGTTGAACACCAGCAGCGCCCAGAGCCATGCCGGCATGTTCAACGGATACAGCGCTGCCGCGACGCTGAAAAAGCCGACGCCCAGACCGATAGTCCTTGGCAGATAGATGCGTCTGGCGAATGACAAGCCTTTGCCGCGTGGGTTTTCCATGATGTCCTGCGCCAGATTCATCCTGAAATACTTTGCCGTATTTTTTTCAGGTAGACCATTCGTCGGTCAATTGTCGGACATTGTCATTTATTCCAGCGCGAATAATCAGTGTCCTTCCGAGCCATTTAATCGACGGATCGCGCGCAGAGGCACGGTTTAGAGCTGGTAACGCGCCAGAAACATCTCCAGTGCCGATTCGGCCACGGCTTTTTGGGTGGCGGCATCCAGTGGCGGCTGGCCCATGGAAATCTGCGGCCAGAAGCCGAACGACTTCAGCAGCCCTTGCAGCTGCTGCCCGGCGAATGCCGCGTCCACGGGTTTCAGCCGACCGTCCGCCTGAGCGGCGCGAATCCACACGGTCAGGCCTTCTTCGCGCGCGCCCATGCGCGCCACCATATCTTGTGCGCGCTCCGGGGAGTGGATGGTGGCAGCAATCGCCACGCGCGCCAGACTGAGAAAATTGTCATCGGCCATCATCTGCAATTTTGCCCCCAGGATCTGTTGCAGTTGCTCGCGCAGCGGCTGATCGGCGCTGTAGGTCACGGTTTGCTCGGCGGTGATGCGTGCCCAGAGTTGGTTGAGAATTTCGGCAAACAGCTCTTCCTTGCTGGGAAAATGGTTGTACACGGTGCGCTTCGACACCCCGGCGGTGGCCGCGATCTTGTCCATGCTGGTGGTCTCGAAACCGTTGGCACGGAATTCGGCAATGGCCGCCTGGATAACGGCTTCGCGTTTGCGGTCAGTGAGGCGCTGTGGAGCTGTCATAAGTAAGCTTCGGCAGGAAAAGTGGAAATTACACTTGGAAGTTTACTTGTCATGCGCTTTCATGCAACCTAGAAACTACACCGATCAGTGTAATGTTGCGTTAATCCTCGCAACCTAAAAAACAGCAGTTCGGCCTATGCGTGCAGCTCTGGCCATTTATCGTCCCACCGCGAAAAATCGTGAATTACGCGGTTTTTCTGGAGTCATTTCAGTCATGGCCAATCCAGTTTCCCTCCCGGATAAAATTTCCACGCCTGAAGCCTCTCGACAGGATCAAGGGCTGTTCCGCAACCATGCGCCGGTGCGCCGCGAAGGCTTTCGCAAAATGCTGCGCATCATGTGGAACATGATCTTCCACAAACCGCGCAATACCCGACCCGCCGCCGCTATCCCGGTACAACCGTTGACCCGCGACGACCTCCTGGCAGCGCCCAACCACAGCGTGTTTCGCCTCGGCCATTCGACCCTGTTGCTGAAACTGCAGGACAAATTCTGGATCACCGACCCGGTGTTCGCCGAACGTGCCTCGCCCGTGCAATGGGCCGGCCCCAAGCGATTCCACCAGCCACCGATCAGCATCAACGAATTACCGCCGATTGAAGCAGTGATCCTGTCGCACAACCACTACGACCACCTCGACTACGCGGCGGTACTGCGGCTGGCGGCCAAGACCAACTTGTTCCTGACCCCGCTGGGCGTCGGCGATACCCTGATCAAATGGGGTATCGACGCCAACAAAATCCGTCAGTTCGACTGGTGGCAGGGCACCGAAATCGCCGGTATCCGCTTCATCGCCACGCCATCGCAACACTTCTCCGGCCGTGGCCTGTTCGACAGCAACAGCACCCTGTGGGCCTCGTGGGTGATGATCGACGGCGACACGCGGATCTTCTTCAGCGGCGACAGCGGCTACTTCGACGGCTTCAAACGCATCGGCGAACAATACGGCCCGTTCGACCTGACCCTGATGGAAACCGGCGCCTACAACGTCGAATGGCCGCACGTGCACATGCAACCGGAAGAAACCCTGCAAGCCCACCTCGACCTCAAGGGCCGCTGGCTCTTCCCGATCCACAACGGCACCTTCGATTTGGCGATGCACGCCTGGCATGAACCGTTTGACCGGATTCTGGCGCTGGCGTGGGAGCGCAGTGTTTCGATTACCACGCCGCAGATGGGTGACGCGTTCAATATTGCTCAACCGCATCGTGGCGAAGCCTGGTGGTTGGCGGTTGAAGGGGAGAGTGAGGGTGTGGCGCAGAACGCCTGACGCAAGCTGATATTGATTTGTGGCGAGGGCATTTATCCCCGTTGGGTCGCGATGCGGCCCCCTCTGTTCAATCAGGACAAGGGGCCTGCTGCGCAGTCCAACGGGGATAAATCCCCTCGCCACAGGTCCTTAATCAGCCATTGCATAATCCCCATGCCCCACCGATTTCGATGGCACGCCCATACTCGCACTGCGCCCCGGCGCAAACCCCGGAAAGAACACCAACCCCTGTGCCTCAAACCGATACGCCAACGCCAATCGCGCTGCATCCGCCACGTCCTGCTGCGCTTCAAACCGCTGGATGTCGTCCGCTGCGACCTCCGCCTCGCGCGACAGCTGTTCCACGCTCCAGCCCAGCATCGCTCGGGCCTGGACGCAGTGCGTCGGGGTGAACTGGAAAAGGGCAATGCGTTCGAGGATGTGGTTCATCGCAAGAGAGGCCATGGTGTGCTCCGGGCTCAAGAGTGCTGATTGAAAATGTACTGTGTTTTTGTACAGTTGTTTTCGGCCGGGATCAAACGCATTTTTTGATTTGCCCTAGTTCGCCGCCTCCAACCAGACGGACGGTGCCTGACCGAGCATGCGCCGGAACATCGTCGAGAACGCCGCCGGGCTCTCATAACCGAAGTCCAGGGCGATCCGCGTTACCGCTTCACCGGCTGCCAGCCGTGCCAGTGCCAGCACCACGCAAGCCTGTTGCCGCCATTGGCTGAAGCTCAACCCGGTCTGCTGCCGAAACAATCTGTTGAAGGTACGCAAGCTTATGTGCAACTGCTCGGCCCAGTGTTGCGGCGACTGATGCGCGTTCGGCTGACGCAGAAAGTTCTGACACAACGCCAGGAGTTTTCCGTCAGACGGCAGCGGAATGTGCAGGGGCAGGGGCGCGCTGCGCGCCAGTTCATGCAGCAACAGCTCGATCAGCACGCCATCGCGACCCTCGAGCTCATAGGCCAGCGGCACCTCCACCGCTTCCATCAACAGGTGCCGCATCAACGGCGAAACACTGATCACCTGGCAACGCGGTCCCAAGTCCACTGTCCCCGGCTCGATGTACACGCTGCGCGTGCTCACCCCCAGCATCAACACCTCATGCGCCACCCCCGGCGGAACCCACACCGCCCGCTGTGGCGGCACCACCCAGTTGCCGTCATGGGTGCGAACCTGCATCACTCCGGTCGCGCCATACAACAATTGCGCCCGCCGATGCGTATGAAATGGCAACAGCTGGCCGTGGGAATAATCCGTACCAATCGCCACCACCGGGCGTGGCGTGTCATCCAGCAGATTGATCGAAACATTGCGCATCAAGCGTTTTCCGGTAGTTGGCGTAAACGCAAACATTATTGGCTGAGTTGCTGAAGCAGGCCAAGCCGCGTGGCTCTATCGTCGACCGCTCGCCCTCATCGGATAACGCGCCATGTTCTACATTTTGCTGACCCTGTTCGGCTGCCTGACCGGCATCACCGCCGTCCTGTTCGGCTTCGGCGGCGGCTTCGTCGTCGTGCCGCTGCTGTATCGTCTGCTCAGCACCAGCCACGGCACCGACGACCCCATCGGCCAGTCGGCGATGCACATCGCCGTGGCCACCTCGACCTGCGTGATGATCGTCAACGCCCTGATCGCCACCGACAAACACCGCCGCGCCGGCAACCTGATCCGCCATTATTTGTGGCCGCTCGGCAGCTTCATCGCCCTCGGTGCGATCCTCGGCGCGATCGCGGCGGTATGGGTCAGCGGCGAGGTCATTCGTTACGCCTTCATCGCCTACCTCGGTGTGACCATCATCGACTGCCTGCTCAGGCGCGGCTTTCTCACCCGCAACGAAGGCGTCATCCCACGCCGACTCAGCAGGACAGAAACGTCCGGCGGCGGTGTAGGCATCGGCGCCATCGCCACGTTCCTCGGCGTAGGAGGAAGCGTCATGACCGTGCCGCTGTTGCGCCGCTGTGGACTGAGCATGTCGCAAGCGACGTCCATGGCCAATCCTCTGAGCGTGCCGGTGGCAGTAGCGGGGACGCTGACGTACATGGCATTGGCCGGGTTCAGTCAGGCTGAGTTGGGGGCGTGGTTTGTCGGGTATGTGGATCTGCTCGCGTTTGCGGTGCTGACGGTTGGCTCGCTCATCGGGATTCGATTGGCCGCGCCATGGATTGGGCGGATACCAGACCAGGTGCATGCCTGGGTCTATATCGGGTTGCTGATTATTGTGCTGCTGTGCATTTCGCTTAAATGAATCATTGCCAGGTTACAGCGGAAGAAATAAAAATCGGTAACTAAGCGCCGTCCTCCAGCAATGACCAGAGAACCAGGATGTTGATCTTCAATTGCACCGAAGCAGCCAGCAAGTTTTTCAGCCGTGTTCACAAGGGCAAAAAAATCACGCCGTTGGATGCTAATCCGCCGTCCTCAATCATTGAAGATGATGAGTTGAACGGCGCTGACGAGCAGTGGCTGGTGCACGCGATAACGGTACAACGCAAGCATGTGCTGCTGGTCATTCACATCAAAACCCGTTATTGCGTGATTTTGGCTGACGTCAAAAAGGCTGATGCTGAGGGCTTCATTGCGCGTTTTATTGATCGCTGGGTCAAGGGATTGGTGATCAACGCGCATCATCATGACCTCGGGCAGTGGCTTAACCCTGAATTGATGTTGGCGCGGGTGCAGCAGACTTGTGAGCATCATCGCTTTTATCGACGTAGCCATCGTAGCGCGCAAAAACACATTGATGAGATTGCATGGATCTTCCAGGACAAGGTCGCTCATACGGGCTCTTTGCCACCGGATGAAATCACAGCGATGGTATTTGACGAGCAAATGAATGACACGCCCAGAAGCAGTAAGGGCGCCAAGTCTTACTACTTTCCGAATGAGGAAATGGCGCTTCACTGGCTGCGTCATTACTGCTTTCTTGATGACGTCCAGCTTCATGCTGCCAAGGAGCGTCGCCATCAAAGGGTTCAGGAAATTGCGGCCCTGGAGCGCGAAGCCTGGCTTAAAAATTACGAGCGAGAAAACTCGAATCGTTAAGCTACCCACGCCATAATCCGCAGCGTATTTTTCAGCGCCGGCGCCTATGCGCCGACGCGACCTCCGATTCCTTCAAGGATTGATCCATGCTCAAGGGACTGCTGCGCCTGGCGCCATACGCTGCGGCGCTGTTCACACTGATTTCCACTGCCCATGCCGAAGAGGGCCGGCGCGTGTTCACCGGCACGCTGGGCAAGATGCCGATTGTGCTGGAGCTAAACACCACGCAGCAGGATGAAGTCACCGGCCGCTACTTCTATGAGAAGTATCACCGCGACCTGGAACTCAGCGGTTCGCTGCAAGACAGCACGTTGAATCTCGTTGAGGGCAACAACCGCTATGGCGACGATAAACCGCTGCCGACTCTGAAGCTGGAAGAGACTGCCAATGGCTGGCAGGGTGAATGGCAAAGTCCGCAGGGAAAGAAGCTGCCGGTTAAACTCGCCGAGGCCAAACTTCCCGCGCCAACGTCAGCAACTTTGCCGTTCGTTGCCGCGCTGCCAAACGACGAGCCTTACGAGTATCTACGCCTGCAGGGACTTAAACTGAAACCGGCGAAGAAAGAAAACTTCATGGGCTACGACCTGCAATGGTGGACGGAGCCTGAGACAAAGATCTCGCTGTTCAGCGTGGAGTCCGGACTGTCGAAAGATGATCAGCAGCGGGTAAACCAGCAGTTGCTCGGGCGACTCTGGAATGAAGTCATCAGTTACCACAGCTGCCAGCTGCGGGGCGGAGAAAACGTCGAATTCATGCAGCAGGCAGAACCGAAAATGATCTCGCCAGCCGTGGTCAGCCTGAACATCTCCACCAGCTACTACTGCGGCGGCGCGCATCCGGATTTTGGTGATTCCCCGCTCAACATCGACGTGAAAACCGGCCATCCGCTTTCCCTTGAAGATGTGCTGTGGGTCGGTGAAGGCAAACCACTGCTACATGCCGAGCGCGACAGCCTGGGCGACAAACCGCTGAGCGAGGCCGAAAGTGACGCGCGTTATCGGTATGTCAGCAAAGAGCTGGTGCCTTGGGTCATCCAGCAATTCACCGCCTTGTACCCCACGGAAATGAAGAAACCCGCGCAAGATGACGACTGTGATTTCACAGATGAAAGCATCTGGGGAACTACGCCGTGGTACTTCACTGATAGGGGCCTGTATCTGGGCGCCTACTTCGCTCGCGTACAACGCTCTTGCGACAGGCCTGACTGGTCGATCCTGCCGTACTCCATCGTCAAACAACACCCGGGCGCGGTCGAACTGCAATTGCCCAAAGGCTAACCGTCACGCCAACCCCGGCGCTTCCCGCACAATGAAGTGATCCAGGTTCTCGATGTTGGCACTGAACACCCCGAACGTCTGCTCGGGGTTCTTTTTGCTCGGCACCTGCTTCAACTCCGGCGTCACGCCATAGAAGAAACAGAACAACTCCTTGTCACTGTCGATCGCGTGCTTGATCTCTTCCAGAAACGCCTTGCGCTTGCGGTAGTTGTCGATCAACTTCTTGCTCAAGTACACGTTCACCGAATACGGCTTCTTCTTCGGCTCATCTGCCTGCTTGAACCAGACCTTCTGCTCGAAGTCGATGCGAAAACTCTGGGTGTAATCCTTGATCTCCTTGATCTTGCCCCAGTAAATCAGCCCCTTGTTGTCCGTCAGATACTCAATCTTCTTGAAGAACGACCCATAAGGCGCCGTGTGCTCACCGATCTTCAACGGCATGCGCTTGAGCAACTCCTTGTCGGCGAAGTTAGACACAAAACACTCCACCGGATGCGCAAACACACTGGTCTTATCCGGCGCCGTCTCACGCCCTGGCGACTCCTTTGAACTCACCTGCGGCACCCGCACCGGATCATCCCGCAACACATCCGCCGCCCCCGCGGGCGTAGCAGGCTTACGCACATACTCACGCCGCGTCAGCAACAGCTCCGACGGAAAATGCTCCTCCCGCCCGTCATCCGTTTCGCCATCCGCCGTCTCAACGCCAGACGCCGACGCCTTCAAACTCACATACGGACAACCCGCCACATGCTGCGTAGTGGGCAAGTTCTTGAAGTGCGGCGTGCGCACGTAATTCACGTTCTTGGCGTTGAAAGTGCCCAACTCGTTAGATGCATCGAACGCCGAGCGACAGGCATCGTTGGGGCACTGGAAGTGCTCTTTCGCCGAGTCAAACGCCACCGTCTCATCGAAATTGAGATCGCGAACGTCATAGATCGACAACTTGTCGTCGAGGCTGAGGCAGTAGGCGAGATCGAATTTCATGGCAGGGCTCGGATCCTTGAGTGGGGGAGGGGTATTAATAGCGGGAGGCGGTGCGGCTTGCACTGATTGTTTTCAGGATGATGCAAAATCTGTGGGAGCCAGCTTGCTGGCGAATTGGTGGTATCAACTCATTACCGAATCCAGACACCCACTCAGCAGCAAAAACTCCCCCTAGTCACAGAGTTTTATTCCTCTGGAATCAGCCTTTTCAACCTTGTATAAAGCGAAGCTGTAAACGCCACGCGATCATTCGAATGGTGACAACGACGATGGCAATTCGGACAAAGTGCTACAGCGTTCGAGACTTGATCCGAACCCTTATCTGCAAGTGGTTTGACATGGTGGACTTCTAGAAACGGCAGATCATGCATTTGAAACGGAGCCGGGTCGCCACAGCCTTCGCAATGCCCCTCAGCTTCATTTCGAACCCAGGCTCTAACCTCGGGATCGCGAACGTAAATCGTGCGAGTATTCGACGCTTTCTTTGGTTTCTTTATGCCTTTCGGCGGCTCTTTTATGTGCTTCTTCTGAATTGCAGCAGCGCGACGCTCTAGTATTTCTTCGTCGGCTGTCGGAATAGCTGGGTCACCCGGCTGGAAGCCGCGATTTGTGAGAGCTGTTCGAATTAACTGCTCAACATTCGAACCAACGTTTTTCGCCGGTTTGTAACCCTTAATGGGTTTCCGATCCATCGTCATCAGGACTTTGGAAATGTTCTGCATTCGGAATTCGACAGAGCCTTTTGTGCGAGTCGACAAGGCTGATGCGCGTAGTTCGCGATTCTCATGTGCCTTGTTGAATTTGTGACCCGCGAGCTCTAAATCAAGCATTCTGAGATAGGTGTCAACCGCTGCCTCAATCTCAGCAACAGTCCAGTCAGTGTCTTTTTTCTTGTCGCTCATAAAATCGCCGAGGGTTGAAAACCCTCGGACGATACTGAGTGGCCATCACGGCTGTCTAGGAAAATTCCTACAGAAAATAGCGACGGATCTCTCGAGATCCGACAACCACATCGCTAACCCATCGAATGCTTCGAAGACTGAAACACCTGTGCAACCCTCCGCCACCAGGGCAACGCTACCGTAGCTCGCCGTTGGGACTGATCGTTCAACAGGTAAGGCATATCCCGAAGCCTAATCCAGCTCTCATCCTGCCAACGCAACAGGCTCAACGACATTTCCGGCCAGTTCAGCAAACTCAACATCGGCTGATCTGAACTTACTGAGCGTTCCGCGTCGCGCAACGTAGGCACCACCAGATGAGTAAGCCACTCACGCAACAACCGATTTTCCGGGACGTAGTGATACACCAGCAGCGCATATACGCCGGACTCGCTGAGCATCAACAGCTTTTCAGGCTGTCGGTAATAATCAATCCACAAAAAACGATGTTGATCTTTGTCCAGCTTGGCGACCATGCGATCACTGAGATGGACACCCATCAAGCGGCCAATGTCGCGGGCGCTGAACCATGGTTCGTTTTCGAGAAGGAGGCCGTGCAGATGAAGGCTATGGCGGGTAAATACTGTGGGAGTGTGTGCGTCAGGCATGATCAGCCTCCCGAATAGGAAGCATAATTTCAGCAGCAAAGCTGTAGGCGATTTCCTTCATGCAGAAGGGAAAATACGTAGGCATATCCATTACCTCTACTTGATAGCTTTCTTAGGGCTAAGGCGCCGGGAGTTAAGAAACCCCAAGTAGAAGGCCGGACATATTCCCCTTACGGGTCTTGTATTAGCCCACTCCCGACATAGCAGAGGTGTTTTGCGTCCACGAGAAATCCATAGGCACAAAAAAGCCGCATCTTTCGGGAGCGGTCAGGCCGCTACTTGAGGCGTTTCTTAGGCGCCGGGTCATTGAGCTTATTTGCTTCGCGAGAGGCAGTCAAGTGGAAGGCTTACGCCGAAATAATAATTGTAAAAAAAGTTGAAATTTATACGCTTCAGCTATGCTCATTAATCATTTTCTATGTGGTTTGCTTGTGTTGGTTGCAGTTATGTCTGTCAGAACTATCAGGGAGCAGAAAATGTTTAAGAAAATAAAAAGAATTAAGAATGTAGCGGTTTATTCAGATTTTGATTGGGATACTTCAGTAAGGGAGTCGGGTGGGCGGATAAGTGAGTTCAAAGGAATAAACATAATCTATGGAAGGAATTACTCTGGGAAGACAACTCTTTCAAGGATTTTTAGATCCTTGGAGACTGGGTTTATCTCTGATAAGTATATATCGCCAAAGTTTGAGTTTGAGTTGAGTGGTGGCGGGGTGGTTAATCAGGATCAGATTCCTCTGAAGCAACATAAGGTGAGAGTGTTTAATGAGGATTTCGTTAGGGAGAATTTAAAGTTTATAAGTAATGCTGATGAGAGTATTAAATCTTTCGCCATACTAGGTGAGGATAATAATCGCTTGGAAGAAGAAATTAAGCTTAAGGAGGAGGCTCTTGGTTCGGAAGAGGACGGGGTGGGGAAGCTAGGAGTAGAGAAAGAGAAGAAACTGGCGCTCGGTGTTGCTCGTAAAAACGCTCAAGACGCTCAAGATTCTCTGGACTCAAAGATTTCGGATAAAGCTAATAATAAAAACACCGGAATAAAACATAATAAGATTTACGGGGAAGCAACCTATAACGCGCCGAAGCTCCTAAAAGATGTAGAAACTGTTTTGGATGACGGATTTGAGTGCGTGAGTGACGATGAGTCGTTGAATTTAGAAGCCCTGCTTAAAGAAGAGGTTAAGGCGGAAATAGATAAATTTTATTTTTTTGAACCGTCTTTCGATAAGTTATCCAGTAGAGCAAAGGATCTTGTTGAGAAGAAGATCTCGGTAACTCAGCCTCTTATTGAGTTGTTGGAAGACAACCTGTTAGAAGATTGGGTGCGAAAGGGGCGCGCTCTTCATGAGCATAAGCGAGATGATTGCGGATTTTGTGGGGGCGCTTTACCTAGTGGGTTGTGGGGTAAGTTGGATCTCCATTTTAATAAAGAATCGGAAGAGCTTAGGATTAGTATTTCGAGTCTTTTATTTGATTTGCACAATGAAATAAAAAGAGCTGCGGATGTACCTAAGATAGATGTATCTTCCTTTTACGCGTCCTTTCGCGTCGAGGTATTGAGTGCTGAGGTTGAACTTAATTCTACTTTAAATAATTATCGAAAATCTTTAGAAAAATTGGGTGCGGCTTTGGACGCCAGGCTTGCTGATATTTTTCATCCGAAAGTGTATTTTGATGTGGAAGATTATAGTGAGGTTGTGGTAGCTATTGGTGAGGATTTGAATGGTGTTGTGAGTAAGTCTAATGAGTTTACCAAAACGCTTGCTACTGAAAAGAATAAGGCTCAAAAGTGTTTGCGGTTAAGAGATGTATTTCGGTTTGTCATGGACATAAATTTAGGGGGTGAAAAAGCAAAAATCATCGCTTTGAATACTTGTTCAGATGATGCAGAGCGCGAGTGGAGAGATTCGAAATTAGAGGTTGACGTGCTCGTTCGCGAACTTGATAAGTTAAAGGCGCAACTAAAAGATGAAAGCAAAGGGGCTGATCGAGTTAATGTTTATTTGAACGATTTTTTTGGTCATAAAGCTTTGTCTCTTAAGTCAGAAGAGGTCGAAACGGGCTACAAATTCGAGGTCGTAAGAAACGGGGTTAAGGCTCACCATCTCAGTGAGGGAGAGTGTAGTTTAATCGCATTTTGTTATTTTATGGCGAAGCTTCATGATGTTGAAACTAAAGGGCATAAGCCAGTCATATATATTGATGATCCCATCTCAAGTCTCGATAGTAATCATATATTTTTTATATTTGGCCTAATTAATAGCGAAATCGTGAGGTCGGGTGAGTTTGGTCAACTATTCGTGTCTACTCACAATTTAGATTTTTTGAAGTATCTTAAACGGCTTATTCCCAAGGATGTTTCGGGAAAGGCTGAGGAGAGAAGGTATTTCATAATCGAGACTTCTGGTGATGTAAGTTCGATTAAGTTAATGCCTGGGTATTTGAAATCGTATGTGACTGAGTTTAATTATCTGTTTCATCAAATATTCAAGTGTGCTAATGCGGGTGATGCGCCTGCGGAGAGTGAGCATGATTGCTATTATAATTACGGGAATAATGCGCGAAAATTTTTAGAGGCTTTTCTTTATTATAAATACCCTAATGCGGATGAAAAAGATTCGACAAAATTGGAGAGGTTTTTTGGTGATGATAGTCGTTCTTCATTGCTTACAGAACGTATCCATAACGAGTATTCTCATCTGGCAGGTGTGTTCGAACGAAGTATCAGTCCTGTTGATGTTCCGGAGATGAAGAGGTCTGCGCAATTTATTCTGAACAAGATGAAAGAAAAGGATGCCGATCAGTATTCAGCTTTTATGGAAAGTATAGGTAATCCAGTTGTGACTTTTTAGAAGTGTTTTATATATGGCTAAGCGTGTTGTATAAAAAAGCCCTGAAGTTCAGGGCTTTTTATTTTTCATTAGGAGTGTTGCCTTCGCTAATTTTAATCCCAGCTCAACGCACCACCAGTCTGATACTCAATAACCCGCGTCTCAAAGAAATTCTTTTCTTTCTTCAAGTCCATAATCTCGCTCATCCAAGGGAACGGGTTCGTAGTCCCTGGATATTCCTCTTTCAAACCAATCTGGCTCAAACGACGGTTAGCGATGAACTTCAGGTAGTCCTCCATCATCGCCGCGTTCATGCCCAGTACGCCGCGAGGCATGGTGTCACGGGCGTATTCGATCTCCAGTTGCGTACCCTGCAGGATCATCTGGGTCGCTTCTTCCTTCATTTCGGCATCCCACAGGTGTGGGTTTTCGATTTTGATCTGGTTGATCACGTCGATGCCGAAGTTCAGGTGCATGGATTCGTCGCGCAGGATGTACTGGAACTGCTCGGCGACGCCGGTCATTTTGTTGCGGCGGCCCATGGAGAGGATCTGGGTGAAGCCGCAGTAGAAGAAGATGCCTTCCAGAACGCAGTAGTAGGCGATCAGGTTGCGCAGCAACTCTTTGTCGGTGTCCGGGGTGCCGGTTTCGAACTTCGGATCGGAGATCGAGCGGGTGTATTTCAGGCCCCAGGCTGCCTTTTTGGCGACCGATGGGATCTCGTGGTACATGTTGAAGATTTCGCCTTCATCCATGGCCAGCGATTCGATGCAGTACTGGTAGGCGTGGGTGTGGATCGCCTCTTCGAAGGCCTGGCGCAGGATGTACTGGCGGCATTCCGGGTTGGTGATCAGGCGGTACACGGCCAGTACCAGGTTGTTGGCAACCAGGGAGTCGGCGGTGGAGAAGAAGCCGAGGTTGCGCATCACGATGCGGCGCTCGTCGTCGGTCAGGCCTTCCGGGTTTTTCCAGAGGGCGATGTCGGCGGTCATGTTGACTTCTTGCGGCATCCAGTGGTTTGCGCAGCCGTCCAGGTATTTCTGCCAGGCCCAGTCGTACTTGAATGGCACGAGTTGGTTGAGGTCGGCGCGGCAGTTGATCATGCGCTTTTCGTCAACGGCGACACGGGCGGAGGCGCCTTCGAGTTCGGCGAGGCCTTCGGCGACGTCGAGGGAGTTCAGTGCAGCCTTGGCGCGGGCCACGGCGGCCGAGTCGTCGGCGGTCACGGCGCGGGCTTCGAGCGCGGCGGCGCCGCCGGCGTTGTCGAGGCGGTCCATGTTGGCTTCAGAAGCGTGGCCGGCGTTGGCGCCTTTCACTGCTGCTACTTCACTGTCTTCTTTGTCGAATTCGTCCCAGCTCAGCATGACGTGTCGTCTCCTGCGTGAGGGCCTGTCGCCCCGTGTGAAACCTGATGGTTGGTTATTCACACGGTCGTACAGACCGCGTTGGATCTTAAGGAATCGTTTTTTGCAGCAGCTAAGGCAGGCAATAAAACAGAATTTTGTTCGGGGTTCCGAGAGCCTCTGACGGGCGCAGATCAGCGTTGACGCTGCTGCGGGGCTTCAGAATGGCTTTGATCCCTGTAAGGGAATATTGCTGACCCGATTAGGGCGGCATTATAGGGAAAAAAACACGGGCGTGGGGGAGGGCGAAACACCGCAGGGCGTTCGATCGGCCGGGTGATTTCGATCGGAGCGAGGGTTTACAGGGCTTTCGCTGGGATTGGCCTGCGAGAATTTTTTTTCATTAATTTTTTTGCGAGGCTTCGGTTGCTCAAGAAATGAGCAAAAAACCGGGTTTTTCACTATATCTTGTGTTTTGCAACCCTTTTGAGCGACCCCAGACACAACTGAGCCCGACCGAAGTCGGGCTGGAATCGACCCTCAAATGAGGCGCTGAGTGATCCGATTCGGTGCAGTCTCAATCATCAATTGGTGCAGCCGTTGCCCATGACGCTGTAACGCAGGATGTGACGCTGACCTTTGGAGTCGTCGTATTCCATTTTGGCCGGAACCACTTCGCAAACATTCGGCACTTCGCTCATGGATACAACTTTGGCGATGTCCAGGTGAGTGGAGTAAGTGTATTCCTCGATAACCGGTTGTTGCTGCGCGACATCAGTCGGAACCTCGTCTGCCATGGCGGTTGCGCACAGACTGCTGAGGGCCAGAACCAATAAAGCTTTCATTTCAAATTTACCTTCTTGAGGTCGAGTGGGGTCACGCAACCTTTTTAGGGTTGCGTGTGGAACTTCATCGTTTGCAGTTATTACTTGAGAGCTGGATTAACGGCCTTCGTGGGGGCTGTAACGTTGTTAATCGCGTTTGCCTTGTCGGCGAGGTGGATTTTAGGGAGGTGGAGTGGGGGTAAACAGGTGGGGTTTTGATAAACACTTTTGGCAGATTTGGTAACAATCGGTCGAAATCGTCTGCAACCAGGTTTGCTGGTGATGGGGTTTGCCTGAATAACCGAGTCGTCGGAATCGCTGGCAAGCCAGCTCCCACAGGGGTTGTGGGGTGTTGGAGCAAGCAGCGCAGGGCTTGCGTCAGGGTTAACTGGATGTTTTGTAGGGGCTTGTTACTACCATCGTCGAATGGTTCTATGGGGCCGGCCCGGCTACAACGGGGTCATACAAAAACAACTATTACACCGAGGTAGGAAAGATGAGTGCGGCTTCTCTGTATCCCGTTCGTCCCGAGGTTCTGGCTAATACGCTGACTGACGAGGCGACCTACAAAGCCATGTACCAGCAGTCGGTCGTCAACCCTGACGGCTTCTGGCGCGAGCAAGCCAAGCGTCTCGACTGGATCAAGCCTTTCACCACGGTGAAGCAGACGTCGTTTGACGATCACCATGTCGACATCAAGTGGTTCGCCGACGGCACCCTGAACGTTTCCTATAACTGCCTCGACCGCCATTTGGCCGAGCGCGGCGATCAAGTCGCCATCATCTGGGAAGGCGACGATCCTTCCGAAAGCCGCAACATCACCTACCGCGAACTGCACGAACAAGTCTGCAAACTGGCCAACGCCTTGCGTGGTCAGGACGTGCACCGTGGTGACGTGGTGACCATTTATATGCCGATGATCCCCGAAGCCGTGGTCGCCATGCTGGCCTGCACCCGGATCGGCGCGATTCACTCGGTGGTGTTCGGCGGTTTCTCGCCGGAGGCCCTGGCCGGTCGGATCATCGACTGCAAATCCAAAGTCGTGATCACCGCTGACGAAGGCATTCGTGCCGGCAAGAAGATTCCGCTGAAGGCCAACGTCGACGACGCGCTGACCAACCCGGAAACCAGCAGCATCCAGAAAGTCATCGTGTGCAAGCGTACCGGTGGCGACATCAAGTGGAACCAGCATCGCGACATCTGGTACGAAGACCTGATGAAAGTGGCGGGCACCGTGTGCGCGCCGAAAGAGATGGGCGCCGAAGAAGCGCTGTTCATCCTTTATACCTCTGGCTCGACCGGCAAGCCGAAGGGCGTGCAGCACACCACCGGCGGTTATCTGTTGTACGCGGCGATGACTCACGAGCGTGTGTTCGACTACCGTCCGGGCGAAATCTACTGGTGCACCGCCGACGTCGGCTGGGTCACCGGCCACAGTTACATCGTCTACGGCCCGCTGGCCAATGGCGCGACCACGCTGCTGTTCGAAGGCGTGCCGAACTACCCGGACATCACTCGGGTGGCGAAGATCGTCGACAAGCACAAGGTCAACATCCTCTACACCGCACCGACCGCGATCCGCGCAATGATGGCGTCGGGCACCGCCGCTGTTGAAGGCGCTGACGGCAGCAGCCTGCGTCTGCTCGGTTCGGTGGGCGAGCCGATCAACCCGGAAGCCTGGGACTGGTACTACAAGAATGTCGGTAAGTCGCGTTGCCCGATCGTTGATACCTGGTGGCAGACCGAAACCGGCGGCAACATGATGAGCCCGCTGCCGGGTGCGCACGCGCTGAAGCCGGGTTCGGCGGCGCGTCCGTTCTTCGGTGTGGTGCCGGCGCTGGTCGACAACCTCGGCAACATCATCGAGGGTGAGGCCGAGGGCAATCTGGTGATTCTTGATTCGTGGCCAGGTCAGGCGCGCACGCTGTATGGCGACCACGACCGCTTCGTCGATACCTACTTCAAGACCTTCCGTGGCATGTACTTCACCGGTGACGGTGCGCGTCGTGACGCCGACGGTTACTACTGGATCACCGGGCGCGTGGACGACGTGCTCAACGTGTCCGGCCACCGCATGGGTACCGCCGAGATCGAGAGCGCGATGGTCGCCCACCCGAAAGTCGCCGAAGCGGCGGTGGTTGGCGTGCCGCACGACATCAAGGGGCAGGGCATTTATGTCTACGTCACCTTGAAGAATGGCGAGGAGCCGAGCGAGCAACTGCGCCTGGAACTGAAGAACTGGGTACGCAAGGAGATCGGCCCGATTGCTTCACCGGACGTGATCCAGTGGGCGCCGGGGCTGCCGAAGACCCGTTCGGGCAAGATCATGCGCCGGATTCTGCGCAAGATTGCCACGGCGGAATATGACGGGTTGGGTGATATCTCGACCTTGGCCGATCCGGGTGTGGTGCAGCATTTGATTGATACGCACAAGACGATGAATGTGGCTTAAGCAATGATTCACAGAAGCCCTGTCCGGTTTTGCCGGGCGGGGCTTTTTTGTGTCTGGAGGTTTTGTGGTGACAGGCTGGCCTCTTCGCGAGCAAGCTCGCTCCCACAGTTTGACCGAGTACCTTCAGACAAAATGCAGATCCCTGTGGGAGCGAGCTTGCTCGCGAAGGCAATTTGTCAGACACCGGTGTAGTCCCTCGTCGGAAAGCGGACTCACCCAACCAATAATTATCGATCTCCCCCGCAAGACATTTCCCGTTGTTACCCGCCACCCTCCGCGTAACCATATGTGTAACCGTCCGCCCCGTAGCGGGGCAAAGGGAAACGCAATGCTCCGTTTTAGAGCCCCAAAACCCCCGGTGAAAAATAAGACACAACGCTGCGCTTGCCGGATTAGAAGGGTTTGCGAATAATAGGCCCGCAATTTGCAGCATAGATCGGTTCACTGTCTTTCGCTCTTGCATGATTTTGCAAGGCTGTCAATGTGCTCAAGCGGGTTTCTCTGTGCATCTGTAATTAGTTGTCGCATTGAAGAAATATCGGCTTCGGGCCTGTCGTTAGAATGCCGATCACTCGCTCATCGTGGCTGACGTTGAAACCTTCGACGGTTTCAATGGGAAATTTCCCACCGATGCTGCACCGATTTCCCGATTCACCCATTCGCATATTGGGCTGTCGCTCACTCTGCCGTTTTTGCCCTTTACCGATGGAGTCCCAAGATGAAGAAACTTGTGCTGCTTGGCGCCCTGGCACTGTCCGTGCTGTCGCTGAATTCCTTCGCTGATGAAAAACCTCTGAAGATCGGTATCGAAGCGGCTTACCCTCCGTTCGCTTCCAAAGCCCCGGACGGCAGCATCGTCGGTTTCGACTACGACATCGGCAACGCTCTGTGCGAGCAGATGCAGGTCAAGTGCGTGTGGGTCGAGCAAGAGTTCGACGGTCTGATCCCGGCACTGAAAGTGCGCAAGATCGACGCGATCCTGTCGTCCATGTCGATCACTGAAGACCGCAAGAAGTCGGTGGACTTCACCAACAAGTACTACAACACTCCGGCACGTCTGGTCATGAAGGCCGGTACTCAGGTCAGCGAAGGTCTGGCTGAACTGAAGGGCAAGAACATCGGCGTACAACGTGGTTCGATCCACGAGCGTTTCGCCCGCGAAGTCCTGGCCCCGCTGGGTGCCGAGATCAAGCCGTACGGCTCGCAGAATGAGATCTACCTCGACGTGGCCGCCGGTCGCCTCGACGGTACCGTGGCTGACGCTACTCTGTTGCAAGACGGCTTCCTCAACACCGACGCCGGCAAAGGCTTTGCGTTTGCAGGCCCGGCGTTCACCGACGTCAAATACTTCGGTGACGGCGTAGGTATCGCTGTGCGCAAGGGCGACGCGCTGAAAGACAAGATCAACGCTGCCATCGCGGCCATCCGCGAAAACGGCAAATACAAGGCAATCCAGGACAAGTACTTCGCCTTCGATATCTACGGCAAGTAACACGTTTCTGCGACAAGTCCGAAATGGCGCAAGCAACAGGATCTCTGCGGTTTGCGCCATTTTTTCATCCCAACTTTCGAGGACCTGAATCATGTTGAAAGGCTACGGGGCTGTCATCCTCGATGGCGCATGGTTGACGCTTCAGCTCGCCTTGTCGTCCATGGCCCTGGCCATCGTTCTCGGGCTGATCGGTGTCGCGTTGCGCCTGTCGCCGGTGCGCTGGCTGGCGTGGCTGGGCGATCTGTATTCCACGGTGATCCGCGGGATTCCCGATCTGGTGCTGATCCTGCTGATCTTCTACGGCGGTCAGGATCTGCTCAACCGCGTTGCGCCGATGCTTGGCTATAACGATTACATCGACCTGAACCCGCTGGCCGCCGGTATCGGCACCCTTGGTTTCATCTTCGGTGCGTACCTGTCGGAAACCTTCCGTGGCGCGTTCATGGCGATTCCCAAAGGGCAGGCCGAGGCCGGTCTGGCGTATGGCATGAGCAGTTTTCAGGTGTTCTTCCGGGTGATGGTGCCGCAGATGATTCGTCTGGCGATTCCCGGTTTCACCAACAACTGGCTGGTTCTGACCAAGGCCACCGCATTGATTTCTGTGGTCGGTCTGCAAGACATGATGTTCAAGGCCAAGCAGGCGGCGGATGCCACTCGCGAGCCTTTTACCTTCTTCCTCGCAGTGGCAGCGATGTACCTGGTGATCACCAGTGTTTCGTTGCTGGCGTTGCGTCAACTTGAGAAGCGCTACTCGGTAGGCGTAAGGGCGGCTGATCTATGATCTTCGACTACAACGTCATTTGGGAGTCCATGCCGCTGTACCTCGGCGGCCTGCTGACCACCCTCAAACTGCTCGCGCTGTCGCTGTTTTTCGGTCTGTTGGCAGCCCTGCCGCTGGGCTTGATGCGCGTGTCCAAGAATGCCGCGGTCAACGGCATTGCGTGGCTGTATACCTACGTGATTCGCGGCACGCCGATGCTGGTGCAGCTGTTTTTGATCTACTACGGTCTGGCCCAGTTCGAAGCGGTGCGTGAAAGCTTCATGTGGCCGTGGCTGTCTAGCGCAACGTTCTGTGCGTGCCTGGCGTTCGCGATCAACACCAGCGCTTACACCGCAGAAATCATCGCCGGCAGCCTCAAGGCCACGCCGAACGGTGAGATCGAAGCGGCCAAGGCGATGGGCATGTCGCGCTTCAAGATGTACAAGCGCATCCTGTTGCCATCGGCCCTGCGCCGGGCGCTGCCGCAGTACAGCAACGAAGTGATCATGATGCTGCAGACCACCAGTCTGGCGTCCATCGTGACCCTGATCGACATCACTGGCGCGGCCCGTACCGTCAACGCGCAGTTCTACCTGCCGTTCGAGGCGTACATCACCGCCGGCGTGTTCTACCTGTGCCTGACCTTCATTCTGGTGAAGCTGTTCAAGCTGGCCGAGCGTCGCTGGTTGAGCTACCTGGCCCCGCGGAAGCACTGATATGGAACGCATCGACCACGTATTGCCGTGGAGCCACCTGGGCAGCGAGCGCAAGATCTCGGTGTTCCGGTTTGGGAGCGGCGAGCGCAAGGCTTACATCCAGGCCAGCCTGCACGCTGACGAACTGCCGGGCATGCGCACCGCCTGGGAGCTGAAAAAGCGCCTTGGCGAACTCGAAGCCCAAGGTCTGCTCAACGGCGTGATCGAGCTGGTGCCGGTCGCCAATCCGCTGGGCCTCGGCCAGTTGCTGCAAGGCAATCATCAGGGGCGTTTCGAAGCCGGCAGCGGCAAGAACTTCAACCGCGATTTCGTCGAGCTGAGCGCGCCGGTTGCGGCGGCGCTGGCCGACCGTCTCGGTGACGATCCGCACGCCAACATTCGCCTGATCCGTCAGGCGATGGCTGATCATCTGGCGGCATTGCCCGAGGCAAGCAGCCAGTTGCAAGGCATGCAGCGCGTTTTGCTCAGCCATGCCTGCACCGCCGACGTGGTGCTGGATTTGCACTGCGACGCTGAAGCCGCGCTGCACATGTATGCGCTGCCGCAGCACTGGCCGCAGTGGCGTTCGCTGGCCGCGCACCTGGATGTGAAGGTCGGGTTGCTGGCGGAAGATTCTGGTGGCAGCTCCTTTGATGAAGCGTGCTCGTTGCCGTGGCTGCGCCTGTCGCGGCAGTTCCCGGACGCGCAGATTCCGCTGGCGTGCCTGGCGACCACCGTCGAGCTGGGCGGTCAGGCCAATACTGACCGCGCGGATGCGCTGGCGTGGGCCGAAGGCATTCTGGCGTTCCTCGCCGAGCAGGGCCTGATCAGCGGCGAGTGGCCGAAACCGGCGCACGAAGCCTGCGAAGGCATGCCGTTCGAAGGCACTGAATTGCTGTTGGCACCGCACCCCGGTGTGGTGAGCTTTTTGCGTAAACCCGGCGAGTGGGTCGAAGCCGGGGATGAGATTTTCGAAGTGATCGATCCTATGTCCGATCGGGTCAGCACGGTGTGTGCTGGTACCTCCGGGGTGCTGTTTGCCATTGAACGGCTGCGCTATGCCCAACCCGGTTTCTGGCTGGCCAAGGTGGCGGGGCGCGAAGCGCTGCGTCACGGGCGCTTGCTCAACGACTGACTGACTGTTTTTGTGAGAACCGACCGCATGTACAAACTTGAAGTCCAAGACCTGCATAAACGCTATGGCAGTCACGAAGTGCTCAAGGGCGTGTCCCTGAAAGCGGCAGCCGGCGATGTGATCAGCATCATCGGCTCCAGTGGCTCCGGCAAAAGTACTTTCCTGCGCTGCATCAACCTGCTCGAGCAGCCGCACGCGGGCAAGATCCTGCTCAACAACGAAGAGCTGAAACTGGTGGCGAACAAGGACGGCGCGCTGAAAGCCGCTGATCCGAAACAGCTGCAACGCATGCGTTCGCGCCTGTCGATGGTGTTCCAGCATTTCAACCTGTGGTCGCACATGACCGCGCTGGAAAACATCATGGAAGCGCCGGTCCACGTGCTGGGCGTGTCCAAGGCCGAAGCCCGCGAGAAAGCCGAGCACTACCTGAACAAGGTTGGCGTGGCCCATCGTAAAGACGCGTTCCCGGGGCACATGTCCGGTGGCGAGCAGCAGCGTGTGGCGATCGCCCGTGCGCTGGCCATGGAGCCAGAGGTGATGCTGTTCGACGAACCGACCTCGGCCCTCGACCCGGAACTGGTTGGCGACGTGCTGAAAGTCATGCAGGCCCTTGCTCAGGAAGGCCGCACCATGGTTGTGGTGACCCACGAAATGGGCTTTGCCCGTGAAGTGTCGAACCAGTTGGTGTTCCTGCACAAAGGCGTTGTTGAAGAGAGCGGCAACCCGCGCGAAGTGCTGGTCAATCCGCAATCGGAGCGTCTGCAGCAGTTCCTGTCGGGTAGCCTCAAGTAATCGCTGCCGTTATGCACCAAATTAGGTCATGCTTCGCGACCTAGAGATTGGCGCGGATCCCTGTGGGAGCGAGCTTGCTCGCGAAAGCGGTAGTTCAGATAGCAACGATGTTGACTGATACACCGCCTTCGCGAGCAAGCTCGCTCCCACAATGAATCTCGGTTGGTTTCGAGATTTACGTTCATTTACGGGCTAGCATTGGCCCATGCCTTCATCACCGTTGTTCGTTCCGGATTGCCCGCCCATGACTGCCCATCGAATTGGTTTCCTGATTTGGCCCAGCACTAAAGCTCTGACGCTGGCGCTGGCGGAGGAGGCCTTGCGTGTCGCTCAGCGGGTTCACCCGGACGTGGTTTACGAGTTGTCCTTCCTGCACGCCGAGCCACCGGCCGAAGGCGCCTGGCAATTGCCGGGGGAGGCCTGGACCGGCAAGCTGGAAAACTTCCAGAAACTGTTCCTGCTCGCTGACGAGCCGCCGACCACTCTGGCCCCGGCGCTCAGCAGCGCGCTCAAGCAACTGGTGCGCGCCGGTTGTGTGATCGGGGGGTTGTCGGCCGGTGTCTATCCGTTGGCGCAACTCGGTCTGCTCGACGGTTACCGCGCCGCCGTGCACTGGCGCTGGCAGGACGATTTCGCCGAGCGCTTCCCGAAAGTCATCGCCACCAGTCATCTGTTCGACTGGGATCGCGATCGCCTGACCGCGTGTGGCGGCATGTCGGTGCTCGACTTGCTGCTGGCGGTGCTGGCCCGCGATCACGGTGCGGAACTGGCCGGTGCCGTCTCTGAAGAACTGGTGGTCGAGCGCATCCGTGAGGGCGGCGAGCGTCAGCGCATTCCGTTGCAGAACCGCCTCGGTTCCAGCCATCCGAAGCTCACCCAGGCGGTGCTGCTGATGGAAGCCAACATCGAAGAGCCGCTGACCACCGACGAAATCGCCCAGCACGTGTGCGTGTCCCGTCGGCAGCTGGAGCGGATCTTCAAGCAGTACCTCAACCGCGTGCCGAGCCAGTACTACCTGGAATTGCGCCTGAACAAGGCCCGGCAGATGTTGATGCAAACCAGCAAGTCGATCATCCAGATCGGCCTGTCGTGTGGCTTCTCCTCGGGGCCGCACTTCTCCAGCGCCTACCGCAACTTCTTCGGTGCCACGCCGCGGGAAGATCGCAACCAGCGGCGCAGCAGCAGCCCGTTCGAATTGTCGTCAGTGCCGTCCGAGCGTAGCTGAACGCGACCTGTCAGAGTGACGATCCCGAGAGTCCGCTTGAGGTGGAGGACTGACCGCTGCCATAGGGTAAGTTCGGGTTTGTAACGTTGTGGAGTTGCTGCTGCAGTCGTTTTTGTTCGGCCAGTGCATTTGCCCTTGCCAGACGCTGGATTTCGACGTGGTGCAGGCTTTCCCCCGAGAGCGGGTTGTCGCTGAAAATAAAGTCGGCGCTATTGATGCTCGCCAACTCGGCAGGCAAATCGGTGAAGGCATTGCCGGACAGGTCGGCGTACACCAGGTGCGGACGGTTGAACAACCCTGACGGGATTCGGCTGAGCCCTGTGTTGCCCAGATCCAGCCAGACCAGTGCGGTCATCTGACTGAGGTCGGGCGTCAGGCCCAGGGAGTTGTTGCGCAATTCAAGGCGACTCAGGTTATTCATGACGCTCAATGCATCCACGTTGGCGGGCGTCAGGGTGACGTTGCATTCGGGCAGGTTGAGTTCAGCCAAATCCTCCATGGTCAGCACCGCGTCGGGAATGTTCCCCAGTTGATATCCCTGGATCGTCAGACTGCGCACCTTGGGAAAACCATTCAGGAACTGGCCGAGTTGAGGGGCCGTGTCGCCTGTTCGAGTCAGTTTCAGGGTGCGGATATGTCCGAAGTCCGCCGACAGGGTCGGCAGTTCGCCAGTGAGCGGAACGCTGGATGAGAATTCAAACTCCGAGGTATCGTCCGGGGTGATTCGGCGCCAGCAATGTTCGAGCTGTTCCTTGAATTTCATCCGGTTGGCGCGTTCCTGCAGCAGGGCGTCGTCTGTCAGGGGGGGCCGAGTGACAGGGTCGAGCGGAACGCTATTGGCCCATGATTGCAGATCGCTGGACAGGGTGGCGATTTCAGTCTGGCGCCGCACAAGTTCCAGGCGCCCTTCGGCGAGTGTCCCCGGCAGGCTGTAGACGATCTTGCTCAGGCGCTCTCCGGTGACGTCAGGGTAGAGCGTACGTCCCAGTTCGATATCCTCGGGTTCGACCAACACATTGAAGTCGCTTCCCGTGCGTTGGTGGTAGATCTTTATCCGTTCCCGTGTCGTCAATGACAACGGATTGTTGCTCAGGTCAAATCCGTCGCTGACGTTGGCCGGGACCCGGAAAAGGGCCTCCGGAAGTTCGCTGATACGATTTTCGCTGAGTATTGCGTATGTGAGTCTGGAGCGTTCCAGCAGCCCGATAGGGATCTGGTCGATTCCGGTGCTGGCCAGGTCGATGACATTGAGTTCCGGCAGAGCAGAAAGAACCGGGGTGCGGCCCAGAGGATTGTCGTACAGGTCCAGCGATTGCAGTTTGCTCAGGGACGACAGGAGCGTCTGCGCGGGTTCGTCGAAAACGATGTCACAGCGACTCAGTACCAGCGTTTCGAGATCGGACATGGTGGCGACAGCTTCAGGGAATTTGCCCAGTGTGAAGTCGCGCATTGCCAGGGTTTTCAATCCGGTAAAGCACCGCAGGAAACCTTCAGCGGAGGTCAAATCCTTGTTGCCCAACAGGGAGAGCTGAACGATGTGGCTGAAGTCAGCCGTCAGCGCTGGCAAGTCACCGAAAAAAGTCAGATTGGCGATAAAACCATTGGATCCGGGCTTTGACCGGGAGACGTGCCGGTTACGCCAGAACTGCTCGACTTTCTCGCCGAACGCGCGCCTGTTCAGGCGCTGCGTTGCCCTGTCCGCAGCGCCCATGACCTGGGCGGGGATGCGATTCGACCATGCCTCGAGATCGCCGAGCATTTTGCCGATTTCCGTTTCCCAGCTCGCCAATTGCGCAGTGCCATCGGCCAATGTCCCGGGCAAACGATAAACCACGTCTGCGGCCTCTTTAATATTCAGGGTTGGAAACAGGTTCCGTGTACGGCTGATGTCGGCCTGGTCCGGCAGCACGCCAAAGTTGGCCCCGTGTTGCGTGTAATAAACCTTGATGCGCTCGCGGGCTGCCCGGGACAGAGGGTTGGCGGACAGTTTTGTCGCACGGGCGAGTTTGATGTCGAGCTCAAAAAAGGCCTCGGGCAGGTCGGTAATCGCGTTGTTGTCGAGGTGCGCTTCACGCAGGTTCGGGTGTGTGCCAATACCGTCCGGGACTGCGGTAATTTCGGTGCTGGACAGGCGAAGGTCACTGAGTGCCGGCATGTTCGTGATGTCCGGCGCCCGCGTCAGCGGATTGTGGCGCAGATCCAGGCTCTCAAGATCGGGCAGTGACTCCAGTACTGTCTGGCCGTTGTCGGTGAGGGTCAGGTTGCAGTTGGCCAGCGTGACGTCTATGAGTTCCGTCGTGCGAGTCAGGGACGCGGGTATTTCGCCCAGGGAGAAATCGTGGAGCTCAAGAATCTGCAGGTTGCCGAACTGCTCAATGAACGGGCCTGTGCCACTGATCGCAGGGTTGCCCCGAAGATTAAGTTTCAAGACGTGGCTGAAATCGGCGGTCAGAACCGGCATGTCGCCCTGGAAGGTCGGGTTAGCCGTGAAAGCGTCCATGCGTATGCCGGAGGTCTCTGAGCGTGTTCGCCAGAGTTGCTCGAATTGGTCGGCGAATTCCCTTCGGGAGGTGGTGTTGATGAATTGTTCGGCGGCGCTGATCGCTTCGCCAGTCAGGGGATCCTGCTTCGGTACCTGGGTTGCCCAGGCCGTGAGATCGGCCAGCAGGGTAGTCAGTTCGGCCTGCCAGATGTTGAGCCGGGTCCGGCTGTCGGCCAGTGTTCCGGGCAGGTCATAGATGATCCCGCTGGCGTCTTCCTGGTCAAGGGACGGGAACAGTGATTGGATCAGCGCGATGTCCTCGGGAGCGGCCAGAACATTGAAGTCTTGCCCGGTTTTGCGGTAATAGGTTTTTATCCGCTCGCGAGTCACCGGCGACAATGGGTTGTCGGCAAAGATCATACCGTCGGTGCGAATGGCGGGCAGGTCAAGCAACTCGACGGGGAGTTCTCTGATCCTGTTGCCGCTGAAAACAGCGTTGACGAGGTTAGCGTGATCGGCCAGTCCGGGAGGCACCTGCGACAGGTGGGTGTTGGCCAGATCGAGACGGTTCAGTTCTGGCAGAAAAGTCAGGTCGGGAAACGTGCCCAGCGGGTTGTCGCTCAAGTCCAGCATTTGCAACTGCGGCATCGAGACAAGCTTTGCCTGGTTTTCCGGGGTCATCACTACACCGCAATCCTGGAGTTGCAGTGTCTGCAGGTCGGGCAGGTCAACAGCTGCCAGCGAGTTCGGGTCGAAGTCGAAAACACTCAGCTCCAGTGACGTCAGCTTCTGGAAGCGTCGCAAGAACGGTTCTACGCCGGTCACCCCTTTGTTGCCATTAAGCGTCAGGTGGGCAACATGGTTGAAATCGCTATCGATCACCGGCATATCGCCCATGAATCCGAGGGTCAGCTCCAACTGACTGCCGCGGTGCTCGGGAACGAAGGGTGATTGGTTACGCCAGAAATTCTCCAGCCTCTGGCTGAAGTCCAGCCTGGCGAGACGATCGCGGGTTCGTTCGCTGAGCGTCAACGGCTCTTGGGTAGCGGGAGAGCGCCGGGGGGTATCGTTGCTCCATCTCGCGAGCTCGACTTGCAGCCGTCCAAACTCTGCCTCCCAGGCTGTGAGTCTGGCGTGGCCGTCCACCAGCGTTCCGGGTAATTGATAAATCAGATCCACGGCTCGATCAGCGGTGACGGCGGGAAAGAGCCGGGTGGCCAGTTCGATATCGGCGAGGTCAGGCACTACGCCGAAGTGCTTGCGTGTCTGTTGGTAGTAAAGCTTCACTCTTTCCCGGCTGGCTGCGGACAGCCGCGGGTTGGCGCCGAAGAGGAATCTGTCACTGAGTGCGCTGGCGAGATTGAAGAACTCATCGGGAATTTCAGCGATCGGATTACCGGCGAACCGTCCGGAGACCAGGTTTGGATGAACAAGCATGCCCGCCGGCACCGTCGAAATGCCGGTGTTATCGAGGTTGAGATAACTCAATGCGGGCATCGTGCGCACATCAACCGGCTCACCCAGCGGATTGTTTGAAAGATCCAGGACTGAGACCTGCGGCAGGGACGTCAGTGTCGCCCGGTTCGCCTGGGTCATGGTGATGCCGCAGTTGCGCATGGTCAGTCGCTGCAGGCCCGGCATCGAGGTCAGGGCCTGGGGCAGGGTCGGCAGGTCGAGGTTCTGCACGTCCAGGGAATGCAGTCCCGGGAATTGTCGCAAAAACGGTTCCAGGCCACGGGTACTGGCATTGCCGTTCAGGATCAGCGATCTGACGTGATTGAAGTCGCCGCTCAAGGTCGGTAGATCGCCCATTATCGGATCCGTGATCTGCAACAGGTACCCGGCCGATTCCTGTGTTTCCCGGCGCCAGCAGCGTTCGATAGCATTGCTGAACGCCCGGCGGCTTTGTTGTGCCGCGCGACGTTGAGTGTCAGTCAGCGCGATTGCGCTACGCGGGTCTCTCGTCGGAACCCGGGTTTCCCACACACGCAGGTTGTCGCGCAACAGGGTGAGCTCGTCACTCAGGCGGGCGAGCTCATTGGCGATGCTTCTTGGGTTGTTCGCAAACCTCGCGGCAAAGGCGCGTGCGTCCCTGGCGGTGTAACCGCGATAGATCACGCGAATCCTGTCCAGAGGCGCCTGATTTACCTCCTGGCGCCGTGTTGCAAGGAATTCTGACACGGGAGACAGTCTTTCACGGCTCCGGAAGCCGACCAGACGCAGGGGGTCGACTTCCGGGTGACGGACCGGCGCCAGCGAAACGGCTACACGAAAATCGCTGCGATCGAGGGGCCGTGCACGGATGGCGGTCTTGAGTTTTTCTGCCTGACCGATATGGATGTCCATGGCCTGACGCTCGGCGTCCGGCAGCGCATAGAGGATGCTTGAGTACACGTCGGTGGCCCCGTGCAATTCATGCCCGCGGTCATCGAAGGGCTGATAAGTGCCATCGGGTTTGCGCACCAGAACCTTTTGTTCCGGCGCATCAGCGCGGCCGGTGCTGTCGAGCATCGGACCGGCATAGGTGCCGTCGCGGATTTCCAGGCGTACCTCGCCGCTCCAGCCGGGCACGTACCGCAGGCTGTGCAGAACCAGGGTGTCGGTGTCCGGATTGGTCACCGAGTCCAGTTCCAGCCCTTCGAATGCGCGGGTGACGCGTACTTCTTCGCTGGCCACCTGCATGAGTTCCTGCTGTCGCTGGGGCAGCTGGCCTTCGCTGATTTGCAGCAGCTCATCACTGCGGGTGGTGTTGAGCAGTTCCTGGGTGACACGCGGTGGCAGGGGCGGTTCGAATTGCGCAAGGGTGGTGTGCAGTGGGTCGTCGACGTTCTCGAGGGCTCGGTAATGCGACTCGAACAGGCTGCTGCGTTGCGCCTTGGCCAATTGCAGCAGTTGTTTGCGCAACTCGCGGGCGCGGATGTCCAGCGGCAGGTCCGGGCCACCAAACGGCTCGTCGAGCAAGGCCTTGGCCTCTTGTTCGCTGAGGTCCTGCAGCAGTGATGTGAGCACATCATTGTCGATCAGACTGGTCTGGCGCAGATCGGTCAGTGGCAAGGTTTCGTCGCTCGACGACTGCCAGATGACCTCTCCTTGTCGGTCCAGCAAGCGCAGGCGTTTACCCGCAGGCCAGCGTCCGTGTTCGGTGAGCAATTGCAGTTGCGTCTGCGGATCGGCGCGGCGGTATTGTTCGGGCAGGTCGCTGGCCAGTTGGTCGATGAACACTTGCAGGTCCTGGTCGATCCGGAAGCGGCTGATGCTGTCGGCCAGCAGTGGCGGCACTGACGCCTGCTCGGCGTGCATATTGCGCAATGCGTCTTCGTCATAGCCGCTGACTTGCAGAATGCGTTCACGCCGTTCCGGTGTGAACCCTTGCATTTCATGACCGATGCGGCGCAACGCGGTCGCATTGTCCCATTCCAGCGGTTGCTCGAGTTCGGTGTGCCAGGCGCCATCGCCGTTGTGGCGCACGACGGGTTGGTAGGCGTCGGGGCGGGTTGGGTGTTCGATACGGTACTGGCCGGGGATCGCGGATTCGCTGACGGCAAAGTGCGCGTCTTCCAGCGGCAGAATCTGTTTGCCCTGATGCTCGTGCAGACCCAGTGGGGAGGGTTTGGAATCGGCTGCCGGCAGGGATTTCTGCTGATAGCGGGTCAGGTCCTGATCCCAGTAACGGGTATTGCCGTTCGCCAGCTTCACCGGTTTGAAACGCTCGATGAACGCGATGACTTCCTTGGGCAGGACTTTACGAAACTCACCCACTGCAATCGAGCCGCCGACGGCAAACAGGCCCAGTTGAATCGCCGCGTCCACCATCCCCACCAGATGCTGGAACGCTTCGGTGAGCTGGCCTTGCGCCCATTCGACGATGCCCTCGAACACTTCGTCGAGAAACTGATAGGCCATGTAGGCCATCATCAGTTCGCCCAGCCCCGGCACGAACGGCGCGATGATGAACACGGCGGTCTGCAAAATGGCCGAGGCGATACCGACGAAGGAATCCCACAGCGCCCAGCGGGCATTCGAGTCGACCGTGGCGGTGGCGACCGCGATGACCTGGCCGTCATTGAGAATCTTGTTGAGTTTTTCCTGGTACTGGTGCTGCCACAGATCACCGAGGATCACTGTAGCGGCCAGTTGCAGATCAGGCTTCTCGAGCGGCTCGCTGCGCCAGATCGGGTCCTGACTGCCGTGCACCGCTTCATGCCACTTCACCTGGCTCAGGCGAGTGTTCAGGCTGGAGAAGAAAACGCCGCGCTGTTCGTGGTTGACGAAGCGGCTGAAGAATTTCTGATAGTCCTGCGCGCGCAGCTGACGGGTCAGTTCCTTTTCCAGCTCCGCCGAAGAGGCGTACTCCTTGATTGGATGCTCCGGGTCATCCGGGACGTAGGCGACCACCCGCGCTATTGTGTGGACTTCATCGGCCTGGGGGGCGAACACCAGGATACCGGTGAGCGGCGCGCCCATCATGGTCAGCGCCTGAGCTTGCAGGTGCTGCCCGTCGATGCGCAGGTGCCGCACGCCGTCGATCAGTGCAACGATCGTGCGACAGTAACGGTCGCTGATATCGCCCGTCAGACGGGCGAATTGCAGGGCGGCCTTGAGCGCGGCTTTTTCGCTCTTGTCGACATGTTTGCGTAACGTTGCGCCTTTTTTCGCGTCGGTCATGCCGAGGTGGTCTTCGAGGTACGTCTTGTACTGCGCACCAATGTCCAGCTCCCGGCACATTTTGGTGAACGCCGGGATGCTCATTTTTTCCTTGAGCCAGGGCAGGGTATCGAACTGTGTGGAAGGCAAGGACTGCATGATGTACGTCGAAGCGGCGTCATAGGCATCGTCCTGCGTCTCCTTTTCTTCGAAGTTATGCAGCGCCGCCGCCAGCAGCGACACCGTCCACGTGCGTGCGCCGGTCTTGATGCCGAACAGCGGCGTGGTGGCAGGGATATACAGGCGCAGCTGGATGTTGCTGACATCCAGTTCCAGGTCGAAGTGGGCCTTGATCGCGGCCTTGAGCAGCGGTTCGGCAAAGGCATTGATGTCCCTGAATTGCTCCAGTTGGCGGTCGACATCGTTTTGGGCGGACCAGTGGGCGGAATTGAGCGCCTTGAGCGCCTGATGCTCGGTCGCCGAACGCGCTAGAAGTTGAAGGGGCATCGCTGGCAGGGTGTTTTTCAATGCCTCGCGTCTGGACGCTGAAGCATTGCCGAGCCATGTGGGCAGGCTGGCTTGCAGGTGCAGATAGTGAGTGTCGGGTTGTGCCCCGAAAGGGGTGTCGTTGGGGTGTTCGGTCGTTTGCATCGGGCCAATCCTTGGCATCTGGAAAGCACCAAGCAAATCAGAACGATGCATGGAGGGTGCGGTACATATTTATAGCTGTGCCGCGCCGTTCAGTTGATATCCTCCCGGGCCTGCCGCAAATCGGCAGCGACAGTTTAAACTGCGCCTTTGCGACGCTATATGTCGCATTGCCGTAAACCCGGGAAAATTCAGGGTTTGCGCTATAAGAAGTTGTCGCTTGGCGACAAGGCCGGGCTGAAAACTGTCCTTACAATCCTCACCAAGCTCGCCAGTTTCAGGCGGGTGTTCCTCTTCAGGAGACTCCGATGTCCGTTGATCACGCTGCGGTAGAACGCGCCGATTTCGACCAGGTAATGGTTCCCAACTACGCGCCTGCCGCTTTCATTCCGGTGCGTGGCGCCGGTTCCCGCGTCTGGGACCAGAGCGGCCGCGAGCTGATCGACTTCGCCGGCGGGATTGCCGTAAACGTATTGGGCCACGCGCACCCGGCGCTGGTCGGTGCGCTGACCGAACAGGCGAACAAGCTGTGGCACGTGTCCAACGTGTTCACCAACGAGCCTGCCCTGCGCCTGGCGCACAAGCTGATCGACGCCACGTTCGCCGAGCGCGTGTTCTTCTGCAACTCCGGCGCTGAAGCCAACGAGGCCGCGTTCAAGCTGGCCCGTCGCGTGGCGTTCGACCGTTTCGGCAGCGAGAAGTACGAAATCATCGCCGCGCTCAACAGCTTCCACGGCCGTACCCTGTTCACCGTCAACGTCGGTGGCCAGTCGAAGTACTCCGACGGTTTCGGTCCGAAAATCACCGGCATCACCCACGTCCCTTACAACGACCTGGCCGCGCTGAAAGCGGCGGTTTCCGACAAGACCTGTGCGGTCGTGCTGGAACCGATCCAGGGCGAGGGCGGCGTACTGCCGGCCGAACTGGCTTACCTGCAAGGTGCCCGTGAACTGTGCGACGCACACAACGCGCTGCTGGTGTTCGACGAAGTGCAAACCGGCATGGGCCGTACCGGTCACCTGTTCGCCTACCAGCATTACGGCGTGACTCCGGACATCCTGACCAGCGCCAAGAGCCTGGGCGGTGGTTTCCCGATCGCGGCGATGCTGACCACCGAAGCGCTGGCCAAACATCTGGTCGTCGGCACCCACGGCACCACTTACGGCGGCAACCCGCTGGCGTGCGCGGTAGCCGAAGCGGTGATTGACGTGATCAACACCCCTGAGGTGCTGAACGGCGTCAACGCCAAGCACGACAAATTCAAGACCCGTCTGCAGCAGATCGGCGAGAAGTACGGCCTGTTCACTCAGGTGCGTGGCCTCGGTCTGTTGATCGGTTGCGTACTGAGCGATGCCTGGAAAGGCAAGGCCAAGGACATCTTCAACGCCGCTGAAAAAGAAGGCCTGATGATTCTGCAGGCCGGCCCGGACGTGATTCGTTTCGCTCCAAGCCTGGTGGTCGAAGATGCCGATATCGACGCTGGCCTGGACCGTTTCGAACGCGCCGCAGCAAAACTGACGCAAGCCTGATAGGCCCTTCGACGCCTGGAGTTTTCCCAGGCGTCGATCAAATTTTTTGATACCGAGCACTATCAATGTGGGAGCGAGCTTGCTCGCGAAGAAGGAGTGTCAGTCGCCATCTAAGCTGACTGATATACCGCTTTCGCGAGCAAGCTCGCTCCCACAGTGTCCGGTGTTTTTTCTGTGAACTGATAAGAGAAAAGGAGTGGCACCATGCTGGTGATGCGCCCTGCGCAAATGGCTGATCTGGGCGAGGTACAGCGTCTGGCTGCGGACAGTCCGATTGGTGTCACTTCCTTGCCGGATGACGTGGAACGTCTGAGCGACAAGATCGCCGCAAGCGAAGCCTCGTTTGCCGCCGAAGTCAGCTTCAACGGTGAAGAGAGTTACTTCTTCGTCCTCGAAGACACCGCCACCGGCAAACTGGTCGGCTGTTCGGCCATCGTTGCTTCGGCCGGTTATTCGGAGCCGTTCTACAGCTTCCGCAACGAGACCTTCGTCCACGCCTCGCGCGAGCTGAAGATCCACAACAAGATCCACGTGCTTTCGCAATGCCACGACCTGACCGGCAACAGCCTGCTGACCAGTTTCTACGTGCAGCGCGAGCTGGTGGGGTCGCCGTGGTCCGAGCTCAATTCCCGTGGCCGTCTGCTGTTCGTCGCCAGCCACCCGGAGCGTTTCGCTGATTCGGTGGTGACCGAGATCGTCGGCTACAGCGACGAGAACGGTGATTCGCCGTTCTGGGACGCGATCGGTCGCAACTTCTTCGACCTCAACTATGCCGAGGCCGAGCGCCTGTGTGGCCTGAAGAGCCGCACGTTCCTCGCCGAGCTGATGCCGCATTACCCGATCTACGTGCCGCTGCTGCCGGATTCCGCTCAAGAAGCGATGGGCCAGGTGCACCCGCGTGCGCAGATCACCTTCGACATCCTGATGCGCGAAGGCTTTGAGACCGATCACTACATCGACATCTTCGACGGTGGCCCGACCCTGCATGCGCGGGTTTCGGGGATCCGTTCGATCGCCCAGAGCCGCGTGGTGCCGGTGAAGATCGGTGAGCCGGTCAAAGGTGCCGGGCGCCAGTATCTGGTGGCCAACGCGCAGTTGCAGGATTACCGCGCGGTGTTGCTGGAGCTGGACTACGCGCCGGGCAAACCGGTGACCCTGGATCTGGAAGCGGCCGAAGCCCTGGGCGTCGGTGAAGGTGCCAGCGTGCGCCTGGTGGCGGTTTAACGCCTTAGCGAGTTTCACGGGTGGCGAAGGCGGCCCGTTTGAGGAGATAGCATGATTGTTCGTCCCGTACGCAGCAGCGATTTATCCGCGCTGATCGACCTGGCCCGCAGCACCGGCACCGGCCTGACTACTTTGCCAGCCAACGAAGAACGCCTGACCCACCGGGTCGGCTGGGCCGAGAAGACTTTTCGCGGCGAAGCCGGCCGTGGTGATGCGGACTACCTGTTCGTGCTCGAAGACGACAACGGTCGCGTGGTGGGGATTTCCGCCATTGCCGGCGCGGTCGGGATGCGTGAGCCGTGGTACAACTTCCGTGTCGGCCTGACCGTCAGCGCCTCGCAGGAGCTGAACATCTATCGCGAGATCCCGACGCTGTTCCTCGCCAATGACCTGACCGGCAACTCCGAGCTGTGCTCGCTGTTCCTGCACGCCGATTACCGCACCGGCCTCAATGGCCGCATGTTGTCCAAGGCACGCATGCTGTTCATTGCCGAGTTCCCGGAGCTGTTCGGCAACAAGATCATCGCCGAGATGCGCGGTGTCTCCGACGAAGCCGGGCGTTCGCCGTTCTGGGAAAGCCTGGGTCGGCACTTCTTCAAAATGGAATTCAGTCAGGCCGATTACCTGACCGGTGTCGGCAACAAGGCGTTCATCGCCGAACTGATGCCGAAATTCCCGCTGTATACCTGCTTCCTTTCGCCGGATGCGCGCAACGTCATCGGCCAGGTGCACCCGGACACCGAGCCCGCGCTGGCGATGCTCAAGGGCGAAGGCTTCAGTTATCAGGGGTACGTCGATATCTTCGACGCCGGCCCTGCCATCGAGTGCGAAACCAGCAAGATCCGCGCCGTGCGTGACAGCGAAGCGCTGGTGCTGGCGATCGGTACACCGGGCGATGACGCTACGCCATTCATCATCCATAACCGCAAACGCGAAGATTGCCGCATCACCGCTGCCCCGGCCCGTCTGGCCGCCGGCACGCTGGTGGTCGATCCGCTGACCGCCAAACGTCTTCAACTCAACGCCGGCGATCAAGTGCGCGCCGTGGCGTTGTCTGCTGCCCGGGAGTCGAAATAATGAATTCGCTATACATCGCAGGTGAATGGCTGGCCGGTCAGGGCGAAGCCTTTCAGTCGCTGAACCCGGTGACCCAGCAAGTGCTGTGGTCGGGGGAGGGCGCCACCGCCGCTCAGGTCGAGTCCGCCGTGCAGGCGGCGCGTCAGGCATTCCCGGGCTGGGCGCGCCGTTCGCTCGACGAGCGCATCAGCGTGCTCGAGGCCTTTGCCGCCGCCCTGAAAAACCACAGCGACGAACTGGCCCGCACCATCGGTGAGGAAACCGGCAAGCCGCTGTGGGAAGCCGCGACCGAAGTCACCAGCATGGTCAACAAGATCGCGATTTCGGTGCAAAGCTACCGCGAACGCACCGGCGAGAAGAGCGGCCCGTTGGGCGACGCCACCGCCGTGCTGCGCCACAAGCCACACGGAGTGGTCGCGGTGTTCGGCCCTTACAACTTCCCGGGCCACTTGCCGAACGGGCACATCGTACCGGCGCTGCTGGCCGGTAACAGCGTGCTGTTCAAGCCCAGCGAACTGACGCCGAAAGTCGCCGAGCTGACGGTCAAGTGCTGGATCGAAGCCGGTCTGCCGGCCGGCGTGTTGAACCTGCTGCAAGGCGCTCGTGAAACCGGCATCGCGCTGGCGGCGAACCCGGGCATCGACGGTCTGTTCTTCACCGGTTCGAGCCGCACCGGCAATCACCTGCATCAGCAGTTCGCCGGACGTCCGGACAAGATCCTCGCGCTGGAAATGGGCGGCAATAACCCGCTGGTGGTCGATCAGGTGGCTGATCTGGACGCGGCGGTGTACACGATCATTCAGTCGGCGTTCATTTCTGCAGGCCAGCGCTGCACCTGCGCCCGTCGTCTGCTGGTGCCGCAAGGTGCGTGGGGCGACAGCCTGCTCAAGCGTCTGGTTGAAGTCAGCTCGACGATTGAGGTGGGTGCGTTCGATCAGCAACCGGCGCCGTTCATGGGGTCGGTGATTTCCCTTGGCGCGGCCAAAGCGCTGATGGATGCCCAGCAACATCTGCTGGCCAATGGCGCCGTGTCGCTGTTGGCAATGACTCAGCCACAGGCGCAATCGGCCTTGCTGACCCCGGGCATTCTCGATGTGACTGCAGTCGCCGAGCGTCCGGACGAAGAACTGTTCGGCCCATTGCTGCAAGTGATCCGCTACACCGATTTTGCTGCAGCGATCGCTGAAGCCAACGACACCGCGTATGGCCTGGCGGCAGGTTTGCTGTCCGATTCCGAAGCGCGTTATCAGCAGTTCTGGCTGGAAAGCCGTGCCGGTATCGTCAACTGGAACAAACAGCTGACCGGCGCCGCGAGCAGCGCGCCGTTCGGCGGTGTCGGCGCTTCGGGCAACCATCGCGCCAGCGCCTACTACGCGGCAGATTACTGCGCGTACCCGGTGGCCTCGCTGGAAACCCCGAGCCTGGTGTTGCCGGCGGCCCTGACGCCTGGCGTGAAAATGGTCTGATGCCTATCGCTGGCAAGCCAGCTCCCACAGGGATTGAGTCGTCCACAGAGTCTGTGAACACTGCTAATCCTGTGGGAGCTGGCTTGCCAGCGATGGCCGCGACGCGGTCGCACTGAACAGTTAGTTACTGAAGCCTATAACAACAGATTCTCGTGGAGCCTCGCTGATGAAATCCTATGAAGTCAATTTTGACGGTCTAGTGGGGCCGACCCATAACTACGGCGGTCTGTCCTACGGCAACGTTGCGTCCCAGAGCAACAGCCAGCAATCCTCGAATCCGAAGGAAGCGGCGCTGCAAGGTCTGGCGAAAATGAAAGCGCTGATGGACATGGGCTTTCAGCAGGGCGTGCTGGCGCCGCAGGAGCGTCCGGACGTGGCTGCGTTGCGCCGTCTGGGTTTCAGTGGCACCGACGCGCAAGTGATCGAGCGCGCTGCCAAAGAGGCCATGCCGCTGCTGGTCGCCAGTTGCTCGGCGTCGAGCATGTGGGTGGCCAACGCCGCCACCGTCAGCCCGAGCGCCGACACTGCTGACGGTCGCGTGCATTTCACCGCCGCCAACCTCAACTGCAAATACCACCGCAGCATCGAGCACCCGACGACCAGTCGCGTACTGGGGGCGATGTTCGCCGATCAGCAGCACTTCGCCCACCACGCCGCTTTGCCGGCGGTGGCGCAGTTCGGTGACGAAGGCGCCGCCAACCACACGCGTTTCTGCCGTGAATACGGCGAGGCCGGTGTCGAGTTCTTTGTGTTCGGTCGCAGTGCATTTGACACCCGTTACCCGGCGCCGCAGAAATACCCGGCGCGCCAGACTCTGGAAGCGTCGCAAGCCGTAGCGCGTCTGCACGGTCTGCGGGACGAGGGCGTGGTTTACGCTCAGCAGAACCCGAGCGTGATTGATCAGGGCGTGTTCCACAACGACGTGATCGCGGTGGGCAACGGCGAGGTGCTGTTCTATCACGAGGACGCGTTCCTTGAGACTGAGCACATGCTGGCCGAGCTGCAAGGCAAGCTCGCCAACGTCGGCGGCAAGTTCCAGTCCATCTGCGTGCCGCGTTCGGCGGTCAGCGTCGATGATGCCGTGCGCTCGTACCTGTTCAACAGCCAGTTGCTGTCGCGCCCTGACGGTTCGATGTTGTTGATCGTGCCGCAGGAATGCCAGGCCAACGAGCGCGTGTGGGCTTACCTGCAAAGTCTGACCAGCTCCGGCGGCCTGATCCGCGAAGTGAAAGTCTTCGACCTCAAACAAAGCATGCAGAACGGTGGTGGCCCGGCGTGCCTGCGTCTGCGTGTCGCGCTCAACGAAACCGAACTGGCGGCGGTCAACCCAGGGGTTATCATGACCGCGCCGTTGTACGGTTCATTGACCGCATGGGTTGAAAAGCACTATCGCGACCGCCTGAGCGAGAGCGATCTGGCGGACCCGCAATTGCTGCTTGAATGCCGTACGGCACTGGATGAACTGACGCAAATCCTTAAACTGGGCGCGGTTTATCCATTCCAGATCAATTGATGGCTGGCGCGTCGCCTGAATGCGGCGCGCGGCTTGTCTCCCCAAGAGAGTAAAAACATGAGCGATTCCCTGCAGCTGATCCTTGAAGACACCGACGGCACACAACTGCAAACCTCGTGCACCCGCGTCGCGGTCATGTGGCAAGGCAAAGAGCTGTGGATCCAGCAGGATGGCCGTGGCCAACTGCTGATTGGCGTGGACGTCGAGGAAGGTGACGAAGAGTACGCCAACCTGCTGCTGCGCCCATTGGCGACTAATCTGGTAAGTCTGCAACTGGAAATGGAACCGGCTGACCTCGGCGCTGACGAGGATCACGTGCACGGCCCGGATTGCAACCACGATCACTAAGGAAACCGCTCTATGCTCGCCCTCGGCAAACTGCTTGAACTGACCCTCGCCGGCCGCGAACCGGCGGAGAAAACTCAACTGACTGTCGAAGGCGTGCGCATGCGCTGGTTGAGCGAGGGTGCGCTGGAAGTACGGCCACCCGAAGCGCGTGACAATGGCCTGGACCTGCTGCTGTCGGCAGGCATCCACGGCAATGAAACCGCGCCGATCGAGTTACTCGATCGGCTGCTGCATGACATCGCTCGCGGCGACCTGAAGCCGCGTGCACGCATTCTGTTTCTGTTCGGCAATCCGGAAGCGATTCGTAAAGGCGAGCGCTTCGTCGAGCAGGACGTCAATCGGCTGTTCAACGGCCGTCATGAACAAACCAGTGGTTCCGAAGCGCTGCGCGCCTGTGAGCTGGAGCGACTGGCGGCAAGTTTCTTCAGCCTGCCGGATCGTGATCGCCTGCATTACGACCTGCACACGGCGATTCGTGGCTCGAAGATCGAGCAGTTCGCCCTGTATCCGTGGAAGGACGGTCGCCAGCATTCGCGCCGCGAACTGGCGCGCCTGCGTGCCGCCGGGATGGAGGCGGTGCTGCTGCAGAACAAGCCGTCGATTGTGTTCAGCTCCTACACCTACGACAAGCTCGGTGCCGAGGCCTTTACTCTGGAACTGGGCAAGGCGCGGCCGTTCGGGCAAAACGAAGGGGTCGACGTTTCGCGTCTGGAAACCCGCCTGAAGCAGATCATCGAAGGCAATGAGCCGGGTCTGGCCGAAGAAGGCCTGGATGGCTTGCAGCTGTTCAGCGTGGCCCGGGAAATCATCAAGCACAGCGATGCCTTCCGCCTGAATCTGCCGGCGGACATCGAGAACTTTTCCGAGCTGGATGTGGGGTATCTGCTGGCCGAAGACCTGGCCAATACCCGCTGGGTCATCGAGGAAGAGGGCGCACGGATCATCTTCCCTAATCCGAAGGTCAAGAACGGCCTGCGCGCGGGCATCCTGATCGTGCCGACCGGCGACGAAAACCTCGCCTGACGCCAGTTTCGGTTTCGCCATATAACCCTGTGGGAGCGAGCTTGCTCGCGAATGCAATCTGACATTCAACATTTGAGTTGGCTGTCAGTCCGCTTTCGCGAGCAAGCTCGCTCCCACAGTGGAAAGAGTGAGGCCCAAGGCCTCACCCATGGGCTATCAGACCGCTACAGCATGCGGCTCACTGCGGCGCAGTGCGCGAACCTTGCGCAGCGTATCCGCGCACGTCCGCGCCGCTTCCTGACCCTTGTGCACAAAATGCTCGAAGAAGAACTTCTGATGTTCTTCGCCGGCATGGAAGTGGTGCGGGGTCAGGGACACCGAGAACACCGGCACTTCGGTCTCCAGCTGCACCTGCATCAGGCCGCTGACCACCGACTGGGCGACGAACTCGTGACGGTAGATGCCGCCGTCCACCACCAGGGCTGCAGCGACGATGCCGGCATAACGACCGGTCTTGGCCAGCAACTTGGCGTGCAGGGGCATTTCAAAGGCGCCGCCGACTTCGAAGAAGTCGATGTCCGATTCCTGATAACCCTGGGCCAGCATTTCGGTGATGAAGCCTTTACGGCTCTGGTCGACGATTTCCTTGTGCCAGCAGGCCTGGATGAACGCGACGCGCTCGCCATGTGGGTGTTTGCTTTTGCTGTCGATAGCGGTGGGTTGCATGTTCTGACTCCTGTTTGTGTGAAAAACAGGGCGTTATGAATCGAAAGGGATTCAAGGGTGCGCACGCTCGCACGACTGCTCGCGGACGGCCCTTTGGCGTCAATCCCGTTCTCTCTTCATCCGGACTATGACCGTCGGCCCCGGAATCACACCGGGTCTGCTGACCTTGCCGCCACCCACCGCAAAAGCGGTGTGCGTCGCCAAGCGCTCGCGGGCTATGCGCATTGCGCGCAATTACCGCCGGTGGGGAATTGCACCCCGCCCTGAGAACGTTTTTGCCGCCCTTTGTCGGGCGGCGCAGCGTTTTTAACACAGATTGTGCGTCTGTGCATTGCGCCTTTCCGATGATTGCCATCGAATTTTTTGACTGCCCGAAACGACTTTTCCTTGCGCAAGGGTTGATTAATCCGCGCCATGACCGCAGTAATTCACCTTCGTAAAGGGATTTCCCCTGCTGACTTGAGGCCAGGTTCATGAGCGTTATCGATCTTCGCAGCGACACCGTCACCCAACCGACTCCCGCCATGCTCGACGCCATGACGGCGGCGGACACCGGCGACGACGTGTATGGCGAGGATCCGACGGTCAATCGTCTGGAAGCCGAACTGGCCAGGCGCCTGGGTTTTGCTGCGGCGCTGTTCGTGCCGACCGGCACCATGAGCAATCTGCTGGGGTTGATGGCGCACTGCGAACGTGGCGACGAATACATCGTCGGCCAGCAGGCGCACACCTATAAGTACGAGGGTGGCGGCGCGGCAGTGCTTGGCTCGATCCAGCCACAGCCGCTGGAAGTGCAGGCCGATGGTTCGCTGGATCTGGATCAGGTCGCGGCGGCGATCAAACCGGATGACTTTCATTTCGCCCGCAGCCGTCTGTTGGCGCTGGAAAACACCATGCAAGGCAAGGTGCTGCCGCTGGAGTATCTGGCCCGGGCACGCCAATTTACTCAGGATCATGGCCTGCAACTGCACCTGGATGGCGCGCGGTTGTACAACGCGGCGGTCAAGCTGGGCGTGGATGCCCGCGAGATTACCCAATACTTCGATTCGGTCTCGGTGTGCCTGTCCAAGGGCCTCGGTGCGCCGGTCGGCTCGGTGCTGTGCGGCGCCGAGGCATTGATCGGCAAAGCACGCCGCCTGCGCAAAATGGTCGGCGGCGGCATGCGCCAGGCCGGATTGCTCGCAGCAGCGGGGCTGTATGCGCTGGATCACAACGTCGAGCGTCTGGCGGACGACCACGCCAACGCGCTATTTTTGGCCGAAGGTCTGCGCGACGCCGGGTTTAGCGTCGAGCCCGTGCAGACCAACATGGTCTACGTGCAGATGGGCGATAAAGCCGAAGCGATCAAGGCGTTTGCCGCCGAACGCGGGATCAAATTGAGCGCCGCCGCACGTCTGCGCATGGTCACGCACATGGACGTCAATCGCTCGCAAATCGAGCAAGTGATCGCGACATTCGTCGAGTTTTCGCGCAAGTGACAGCGTTAGCCGTCCAATTGACCGTTTCTATCGTATAAACACGCTGTACCCCGCGCGCAGGGCCGATATAATGCGGCCCTTTGCCGTCGCTTCGTCTGTTGACGTTTCGAACAGGCCTTTGGCCGCAGCCTCCGTGGAAGAACCTAATGAAAAGCGCAGAAATCCGTGAAGCCTTCCTTCGCTTCTTCGAAGAGCAAGGCCACACCCGTGTAGCCTCCAGCTCTTTGATTCCGGGCAACGACCCAACCCTGCTGTTCACCAACGCGGGGATGAACCAGTTCAAGGACTGCTTCCTGGGCCAGGAAAAGCGCGCGTACACCCGCGCAACCAGCAGTCAGAAGTGCGTGCGTGCCGGTGGCAAGAACAGCGACCTGGAAAACGTCGGTTATACCGCTCGTCACCACACATTCTTTGAAATGCTCGGTAACTTCAGCTTCGGTGACTATTTCAAGCACGACGCGATTACCTTCGCCTGGACCTTCCTGACCGGCGTTCTGAAACTGCCGAAGGAAAAACTCTGGGTCACCGTCTACGCCTCCGACGACGAAGCGTATGACATCTGGACCAAAGAGATCGGCGTGCCGGTCGAGCGCATGATCCGCATCGGCGACAACAAAGGCGCGCCTTACGCGTCCGACAACTTCTGGACCATGGGCGATACCGGCCCGTGCGGCCCATGCACCGAGATTTTCTACGATCACGGCGACCACATCTGGGGCGGCCCACCGGGCTCGCCGGAAGAAGACGGCGACCGTTACATCGAGATCTGGAACAACGTGTTCATGCAGTTCAACCGCACCGCCGACGGCGTGTTGCATCCGTTGCCAGCGCCGTCGGTCGACACCGGCATGGGCCTGGAGCGGATCAGTGCGGTGATGCAGCACGTCAATTCCAACTATGACATCGACCTGTTCAAGAACCTGCTGAAAGCCTCGGCTGAAGCCATCGGTTGCGAAAATGGCGATCAGTCGTCGCTGAAAGTGGTGTCCGACCACATCCGTTCGTGCGGCTTCCTGATTGCCGACGGCGTGTTGCCGTCCAACGAAGGCCGCGGCTACGTGCTGCGCCGGATCATTCGTCGTGCCTGCCGTCACGGCAACAAGCTGGGTGCCACTGGCAGCTTCTTCTACAAGATCGTGGCTGCGCTGGTCGCCGAGATGGGCGAAGCCTTCCCGGAACTGAAGAAGCAGCAGAGCAACATCGAACGCGTACTCAAGGCCGAAGAAGAGCAGTTCTCCAAGACTCTGGAGCACGGCCTGAAGATTCTCGAGCAGGACCTGCTGGAACTCAAAGGCACCGTGGTGCCGGGCGACGTGGTGTTCAAACTCTACGACACCTACGGTTTCCCGATGGACCTGACAGCTGACATCGCTCGTGAGCGCGGCCTGACGGTCGACGAAGTCGGCTTTGAGCGTGAAATGGAAGCCCAGCGTGTTCGTGCGCGTTCGGCCAGCTCGTTCGGCCTGGACTACAACACCCTGGTCAAGGTTGATGTGGCCACCGAGTTCACCGGTTACAAAGACACCAGCGGTTCGGCAAAAATTGTCGCCATCTATAAAGATGGCCAGTCGGTCGACGTCTTGAATGAAGGCGAAGAGGCGGTGATTGTTCTGAATCAGACGCCGTTCTACGCGGAGTCCGGCGGTCAGATCGGCGACTGTGGTTTCCTGCAGGCCGGCAGCGCACGTTTCGACGTTCGCGACACCACCAAGACCGGCGGCGCATTCCTGCACCACGGTGTGCTGGATTCGGGCAGCCTGACCATCGGCGCACCGGTGGAAACCCACGTCGATGCCGAAGTGCGTCACGCGACTTCGCTCAACCACTCTGCCACTCACTTGCTGCACGCCGCGCTGCGTCAGGTCTTGGGCGAGCACGTGCAACAGAAAGGTTCGTTGGTTGATAGCCAGCGTCTGCGCTTCGACTTCAGCCACTTTGAAGCGATCAAGCCAGAGCAAATCAAGGCGCTGGAAGACATCGTCAACGCCGAGATTCGCAAAAACTCCGCGGTTGAAACCGAAGAAACCGACATCGAAACCGCCAAGCAGAAAGGCGCGATGGCGCTGTTCGGCGAGAAATACGGCGACAACGTGCGCGTGCTGAGCATGGGCGGCGATTTCTCCGTCGAACTGTGCGGCGGTATCCACGCCAACCGTACCGGCGACATCGGCCTGCTGAAAATCATCAGCGAAGGCGGTGTGGCATCGGGTGTGCGTCGTATCGAGGCAGTCACCGGTGCTGCGGCACTGGCCTACTTGAACGCTGCAGAAGAACAACTCAAGGAAGCGGCCAACCTGGTCAAGGGCAGCCGCGACAACCTGATCGACAAGCTGTCGGCCGTGCTGGAGCGCAACCGCGCGCTGGAAAAGCAGCTCGAGCAGTTGCAAGCCAAGGCTGCCAGTGCCGCGGGCGACGATCTGTCGAACTCGGCAGTGGACGTCAAGGATGTGAAGGTTCTGGCCGCGCGTCTGGATGGTCAGGACGGCAAGGCGCTGCTGGCGCTGGTCGATCAGCTGAAAAACAAACTCGGCCGCGCAGTGATCCTGCTCGGCAGTGTCCATGAGGAAAAGGTCGTACTGGTTGCAGGCGTAACCAAGGACCTGACTGGCCAACTCAAAGCCGGTGATTTGATGAAACAGGCTGCTGCGGCAGTGGGCGGGAAGGGCGGTGGTCGTCCGGACATGGCGCAGGGCGGCGGTGTCGACGCCGGCGCACTGGATGGCGCATTGGCGCTGACCGTTCCATTCGTCGAGCAGGGTTTATAAGACAGTCCGTCCGGCCCGCAGTCTAGTGGCGGGCCCGGCGGCTGTTCGAGTGATTATTGGGCGCCCTTCATGGGCAGAGGCGGCTTTGAAATGGCTTTGATCGTACAGAAATTTGGAGGCACCTCGGTCGGCACTGTCGAGAGAATCGAGCAGGTCGCCGACAAGGTTAAGAAATTCCGCGATGCCGGCGATGACCTGGTGGTTGTGCTGTCTGCAATGAGCGGCGAAACCAACCGTCTGATCGATCTGGCCAAGCAAATCAGTGGCGACACTCAACCGGTTCCGCGTGAACTGGACGTGATCGTTTCCACCGGTGAGCAGGTGACGATTGCCCTGCTGGCGATGGCGCTGATCAAGCGCGGTGTGCCGGCGGTGTCGTACACCGGTAATCAGGTGCGGATTCTGACGGACAGTGCGCACAATAAAGCGCGTATCTTGCAGATTGATGACCAGAAAATTCGTGGTGATCTGAAGGCGGGTCGCGTTGTTGTTGTCGCCGGTTTCCAGGGCGTCGACGAGCACGGCAACATCACTACCCTCGGTCGTGGCGGTTCCGACACCACCGGCGTGGCACTGGCGGCTGCATTGAAGGCCGATGAGTGCCAGATCTACACCGACGTCGATGGTGTCTACACCACCGACCCGCGTGTGGTGCCGGTCGCTCAGCGTCTGGACAAGATCACCTTCGAAGAGATGCTGGAAATGGCCAGCCTTGGTTCCAAGGTGCTGCAGATCCGTGCGGTGGAATTCGCCGGCAAGTACAACGTTCCGCTGCGCGTACTGCACAGCTTCAAGGAGGGTCCGGGCACCCTCATTACTATTGATGAAGAGGAAACCATGGAACAGCCGATCATTTCCGGCATCGCTTTCAACCGCGATGAAGCCAAGCTGACCATCCGTGGCGTGCCAGACACCCCGGGCGTGGCGTTCAAGATTCTCGGCCCGATCAGTGCCGCGAACATCGAAGTCGACATGATCGTGCAGAACGTCGCGCACGATAACACCACCGACTTCACCTTCACCGTGCACCGCAACGACTACCAGGGCGCACAGACCGTGCTGGAAAACACCGCTCGCGAGATCGGTGCCCGTGAAGTCGTAGGCGACACCAAGATTGCCAAGGTCTCGATCGTCGGCGTCGGCATGCGCTCCCACGCAGGTGTGGCCAGCCGCATGTTCGAATCCCTGGCGAAAGAAAGCATCAACATCCAGATGATCTCGACGTCGGAAATCAAGGTTTCCGTGGTGATCGAAGAGAAGTACCTGGAATTGGCCGTGCGCGCTCTGCACACGGCTTTCGAACTGGATGCTCCAGCCCGTCAGGGCGAGTAATTCCGTTTACATAAAGGGCGCGGTCTGACCGCGCCCTTTATTTTTGAATGGCGCGAGCCCCTGATCTGTTCTTTTGCTCGCGCTGGTCAATACTCAGGCATGTAGGGCTACGATCGCTCCGGTTGTAGGTCGGGTGCCTTTTTTTTGCAGACTGTTGTCCCTGAAGAATTGCGTGAGGAGAAAGGTATGCTGATTCTGACTCGTCGGTGCGCAGAAAGCCTGATTATCGGTGATGGCGAAATCACCGTGACCGTGCTCGGCGTCAAAGGAAATCAAGTGCGTATCGGCGTCAACGCCCCGAAAGAGGTAGCCGTGCACCGTGAGGAAATTTACCTGCGTATAAAGAAAGAGAAGGACGAAGAACCAAGCCATTAATTTTTATCGTTTTTTATGTTTGCAAACGGGGAAGAAGGTGGTTAATATACGCCCCGTGTTGCGGAGAGCTGGCCGAGTGGCCGAAGGCGCTCCCCTGCTAAGGGAGTACACCTCAAAAGGGTGTCGGGGGTTCGAATCCCCCGTTCTCCGCCATTATTTGCTTAGTACGTTGTAATCTGGCTTTTTCGGTAAGTTGTTGAAATTACTAGAAAAAGTGGTTGGAATAGAGATTAAACGGGCTATAATGCGGCGCAACAAATGCACTCGTAGCTCAGCTGGATAGAGTACTCGGCTACGAACCGAGCGGTCACAGGTTCGAATCCTGTCGAGTGCACCATTTAAGAGTCAGTTGCAGCAATGTAAATGACTCGGCTTCAACCAGGTGTGATCTGGTCTAACAAACACAAATGCACTCGTAGCTCAGCTGGATAGAGTACTCGGCTACGAACCGAGCGGTCACAGGTTCGAATCCTGTCGAGTGCACCATTTAAGAGTTAGTTGCAGCGATGTAAATAACTTGGCTTCAACCAGTTGTGGTCTGGTCTAAAAACACAAAATGCACTCGTAGCTCAGCTGGATAGAGTACTCGGCTACGAACCGAGCGGTCACAGGTTCGAATCCTGTCGAGTGCACCATATACCGAAAAGCCCGCGTTTAACGCGGGCTTTTTGCTGTCCGGGATTTGGCTTTTCCTTGCACGCATCCCCTCTCATCGAAATCGACTTGAGCACTGCGGCCTCGCTTGAGGTCATAGCGATAGCTGGTTGTCGAAGTCCGGACATTCACCTTGTCCGGTTTGCCCAGTGCGCTTTCAACATCCTCTTGGCTCATGCCGGCAATCACGCGTTGATTGATGATTGCTTCACGACGTTGCCTGGCGCTGATCAGATTGCCGCATTGATCTACTGCCGTGCCGACAACGCCGGGTTCGCGTCTTCTGGTTTTCATACCGGATGTTTCTTCGTGGTCGTGTTCGGGCATCACCGCGATGACCGAGCCTGGCAAGTAGGGGTGAACTTCCTGCACGGATCGCTGCTCGCCGCTGGCGCAGCTCATGCTGGTGAAGGTGATACTGCCGTCGACGGCTTCGCAGCGATGAAGCGTGGTGGCGGCCCCGGCGGGCGGCAGGCAGAGCAGGCTGGTCAGGACAAAAATAGAAGTTTTCGATGGCATTCGGCGTCCTCCATGACGATCTACGCTCAAGGGTAGTCGCTACATTTTTTGTCGCCGGTGTGTTTTCTTTTCAGGATGAGTCGTCGCATTTGCAAGGATCAGGACGGCGCTCAGGTTTGTTTCGCAAGCGCTTGTTTCGACCGTGATTTTTTAACGTTTAAAACCGTCAGGCGGTGTATCATTGCGCCCGTCAGCCCCGCCGGGGCTTATGGAAAACCTCCATGGACTTACCCAGTAGTTACTCAGTACCGCGTTTTACCAATCATGAATTGACTGATTGATCCTTCCGGCGTGCCCCGCTGCTGGGAGTGGAGTTCGCCTATGTCCGAAATCGAAGTAAAGAAAACACAGGAAAGCCTGCAGGATCGCCTGGCTCAGGTCGTCGAGCTGCTGCAGCGCCAGCGTGTCGTTGAAGACCTGACTCATCGTCAGGAAGGTCCGCATCACGACCGGGTCGAAAACCTGGTTCACCGGCAAAATCTCGTCGAGTTGCAACGCAAGCTCGATGATTTGCACTCCGCCGACGTCGCTTACATTCTCGAAGCCTTGCCGCTGGACGATCGTCTGACGCTCTGGCAACTGGTCAAGGCCGATCGCGACGGCGACATTCTGCTCGAAGTATCCGATTCCGTTCGAGAAACGCTGATCGCCGACATGGACGATCACGAGCTCCTGGCTGCGGCCAAGGACATGGATGCCGACGAACTTGCTGACCTGGCTTCCGAGCTGCCGCGAGACGTCGTCCATGAGCTGATGGAGAGTCTGGATAACCAGCAGCGCGAACGGGTGCGTTCGGCCCTGTCCTATGACGACGAGCAGGTCGGCGCGCTGATGGACTTCGAAATGGTGACCATCCGTGAGGATGTCAGCCTCGAAGTGGTGTTGCGTTATCTGCGCCGTCTCAAAGAGCTTCCCGGTCATACCGACAAGCTGTTCGTGGTCGATTACGACGGTGTGCTCAAGGGTGTGCTGCCGATCAAGCGTTTGCTGGTCAACGATCCGGAGAAACAGGTTTCTGAAGTCATGGCCAGCGATCCGGTGAGTTTCCACCCGGACGAAGACGCCTACGACGCCGCTCAAGCGTTCGAGCGTTATGACTTGATCTCGGCCCCGGTGGTCGACAAGAACGGCAAGCTGATCGGCCGTCTGACCATCGACGAAATGGTCGACCTGATTCGTGAGGAGAGCGAAAGCGAAGTCCTCAACATGGCCGGTCTGCGCGAAGAGGAAGATATCTTCGCCTCGGTCTGGAAATCCCTGCGCAACCGTTGGGCGTGGCTGGCCATCAACCTGATCACGGCGTTCGTCGCATCGCGGGTGATCGGTCTTTTCGAGGGCTCGATCGAGAAGCTGGTAGCGCTCGCGGCGCTGATGCCGATCGTGGCGGGTATCGGCGGCAACTCCGGTAACCAGACGATCACCATGATCGTGCGCGCCATGGCGCTTGACCAGGTCAGTACGGGCAACACGTCGCGCCTGATGCGCAAGGAGCTGGCGGTTGGGTTGATCAACGGTCTGGTCTGGGGCGGGGTGATCGGTGTGGTTGCCTATCTGCTCTACGGCAGTTGGTCGTTGGGAGTGGTGATGACCGCTGCGATGACGCTCAACCTGTTGCTCGCGGCGCTGATGGGGGTGCTGATTCCGATGACCCTCGCGAAGATGGGGCGCGATCCGGCGATGGGCGCCAGTGTGATGATCACCGCCATGACCGACAGCGGTGGCTTCTTCATCTTCCTGGGGCTGGCGACAATCTTCCTGCTCTAACCGGCTGCAAAGAAAAGGCCCGCCAAAATGGCGGGCTTTTTTTGTGCCTGTTGATGGGTGATTAGTAACCTGTGGTGAGGGGATTTATCCCCGATGGACTGCGCAGCAGTCCCTCTTTTTGGGGCCGCTTCGCAGTCCATCGGGGATAAATCCTCTCATCACGAATGTATGTCAGACGGCTAACGCGTCAAATCGCAGGCAAAAAAAAGCCAGCACTTATGCTGGCTTGAGATGTTCGGTATGGCTCAGGACGCGTCTGCGGCCATCTCGGCGTCGTGAGCGATCAGCGACACCAGAGCGTTCTGTTGACGGTGAGACAGCTGACGGAAGCGTTGCAGCAGTTCACGCTCGTGCAGCGAAAGCTCAGGGCTGTCCAGGCGCATGCTCAGCTCTTCGCCCAGTGCACCTTCCTGAATAAGACTCTGCTCAAGGCGTGCAATGATTTCGGAGTTCATGCTGCGATGATGATTGCGAGCCACCTCGGCAATGCGTTCACGCATCCCGTCTGGCAGACGTACGACGAACTTGTCAGCCGTACGGCTGGAATAAATTGCCTGTTTCAATGGGCGCATATATTTAACCGGTTAGTTCAGGGGAGCGGTTCTCGGAATTGGCCGCAGGATGTGTGGTAGGACAAGCATCCGCGCCAAATGGTTCAACCTGAATTGTTAAGAGGCCCGCATCATGCCTCAAAATTGCCAGATCATTGGCGTCAATTCTGTGACAAATATTGAGCTGGGTAAAGGCGTAATGCCAGCACCAATTATCAGAAATGCGGACTGGTTGGAAAACTTTGCCTTGGCCCGCATCAATGACCGCTTCCTGATGCACATCAGTTGATGCCCGAAGGCTTCAGAACGTGCATGCTATGCGGCTTTCTATCCTTGTTTCCTTACCTGTACAGGATAGTGGCAATTTGCCGATTTACTAGGGGCAGACACGTTCCGGAGGGTGTTTTCAGGATGGATGGCAGGCTTATTTATCTGATGGGGCCTTCCGGATCGGGCAAGGACAGCCTGATCGAAGCGGCGCGTGAGCCGCTACGGGCGATGAATTGCGAAATCATTCGCCGGGTGATTACCCGATCAGCGGAGTCGGTGGGTGAAGACGCCGTCGGCGTCACGCCGCAAGAGTTCGATCAGCGCGAGCGTGACGGCGATTTTGCCCTCGCCTGGCACGCCAACGGCCTCGCGTATGGCATCCCGATAGAAATGGACGAATGGTTGCGCGCCGGTCGTCATGTGCTGGTGAACGGCTCGCGCGCCAATCTGCGTGACGCGCTGACACACTATCCGACGCTGATCCCGGTGCTGCTGACGGTGAAGGATGAAGTATTGCGCGAGCGCCTGGTGCGGCGCGGTCGAGAGACCTTTGAGCAGATCGATGCGCGGCTTGCGCGTAACGCGTTATTCAAGGACCGGCGAACCAGCGATCTGCCTGTTCATCTGATCGACAATTCAGGTGCTCTGGTGGATGCCGTCAATCAATTACTGGACTTGATCCGGCTCAACGCAACACCGGATCGAACTTGATCCTGCGTCCGGCGACCAGTGCCAGTGCGAACAACACCGCAAACACGCCGCAGCCAACCAGGGGCAGGGTGATTTCGGTTTCCTCGAACAGCGAAAAATGCACGACGCCACTCAATAAGGCGAGGATCAGAAATCCTGCGGCTGATTTGGACATGCTGTACTCCTGAAGATATTTCAAAAAACCAGATGTTCGGTGTCGCGCGTCGGCAGTGCTTGCTCAGGCTCATTGACTGCCTGCGCCGCGAAGTCGCTCTGATCGCTCAACACCGCCCACTGCGGTGCTTTCTGCACCTGCAAGTAATGCGGCATACGCTGAGCCACCGGTTCAGCACTCTCGGGAACAAAATGAAAGCCAACCAAAACCGCGAGAGCGATTGCGTTTGCAAGCAGGAGAGTGCTGTTCATGGGGCGGACTCCGTTTGTTCTGTTATGTGAACAGACAAAGCAGCCGTCGTGCCAACAGTCTAACCGCTGTTAAGTCCTTTAAAAACAAGCATTTGGAAGGGTTTTTCAGCAGGCTCAGGTTGCATTCTGCAATGATGGCTTTTTGCGGCAGTGCAAATTGCACGGTAAATCATCCCGCAAGGTTGCAGGGCGCCTGCCTACACTTAAAAAGCCCACGGACGACATGACAAATAGAGGGCTGGCCGTTAACATGCTCGCCGTCCGTCGCGCCGCATCCGGCCGTGACAACTCAGTGTCTCAGTAGCTCAATTGGATAGAGCATCCCCCTCCTAAGGGGAAGGTTGCAGGTTCGAACCCCGCCTGGGACACCAATAAACACAGGCCTTTCGTGACTTATGGGCTACCTAGATTGCCTCTCATGGGGGCAAGGTGGGTGCACTAAGGTTCCGAGTTATGGCAAAAAGCCTCGCTTAGGTAATGCTATGCGGGGCTTTTTATCTTTGAGTCACCTATAAAAGGGCACGAAGCCCACCAAAAGTAGAGGGTCTTATGGAGCTGCGGGACTATGCGGTTGTTGTAGGGGGGATTGCAGGCGTTGCAGGGTTTGTACTATCTCTGATCACCCTCTTGATGAAGGGGGGGGAGAATCGTCGAACCATCCGATCACAGCTCACGGATGTGCTGTCGCGGTTAAACACCGTCAACGCGGAGTCTAGAAAATTTCGGATTGAAACGGCTGATAAGAAGCTAACGCCCGAAATCAGTGGGATGTTTAGTTTCCACAACGACCAAAGGAGTTTTCTTGTTGGCCAGGCCACATATCTGGTTGAGCAAATTCCGAAGCATGTATCCAATTCCGAGTTTGCGGTTATTGCTAGAGCCTTTGGTAGCTTCGGTGATCATGAGAAAGCCTGCCATTACTGGGAAAGGTGCCTGAGTTGTGCCAAGAGCGATTACGCAAAAGGCCTTCATTCCAGGGGCTTTGCGGGCTATCTATTCGATCAAGGGTATTACGATCTAGCTCGTCAAAAATTTGAGGAGAGCATCTCTTTCACTTCTGGAAGTGATGATAGAAACACACATACTCGCGGGGAAACCTTTCATCGTTGGGCGCTAGCAGCGCGGGCTGCGCATTTTTACGATGAGGCAGAGCATTTATTGGTTAGATCAAAACTAGAGTTTAATCGTGTTCAATCAGTGCAACTGAAAAATCATGGCATTCAATTAGTTGAATGCACACCTGCCCTGTCGATGTTGGGGGCAACCACGACGGAATAGGGAAAATTTAAGGGCGTGTCATCGTGAAGATAACCGCTCTTTGATTTTTAGAACTGTGGTGGTCGAACAGTTGGCGTGCCGAGCAGTTGCACGAATGCCCAGGCCCGCGTCGAGGAGTTCCGTAACTCTTTTGTGCATATCCTCGTCTACCGGCCGACCCTGGTACTTGCCGGCAGCTTTCGCCTTCTCGATGCCCTGCGCCTGGCGTTCGCGGCGCTGCTCGTAGTCCTTGCGCGCTATCGCCGCCATCATTTCCACCAGCATCAAATTGATCGCGCCCAGCATCCGGCCGGTGAATTCGTCGCCCTTGGTGACCTGCATTCCTTGGTGACTGGTCGGCAGGTCCAGCGCGACGATGCGTAGGCCCTTGGAGTCGATCGCAGACTTGAGCTTCTGCCAATCTTCCACAGGAAGGCGCGAGAGGCGGTCTATCGACTCCACCAGCAGTACGTCACCCTTGCGCGCATCTTTCAGCAAGCGCAGCAGCTCAGGCCGATCTGCCGACGCGCCGCTGGCGTTCTCCAGGTACACGCTTGCGATCACTTTGTTGTGGTCGGTGGCGAATTGCTCGAGCGATGCCCGGGCGCGGCCGGCGTCCTGCTCTTCGGTCGATGCTCGGAGGTATGCGCGGATGAACATGATGTTCTGTCCGTATCAGTTAAGGTGCACCTCAGGTGGTACACGAAACGGGACGGAATGGGACTGAAATAAATGGTTTTGCGGTCGAGAAATCGGGATTTTCGTTGCAGTAAGTGCGCAATAGGCAAAGTGATACACGGCTGAGTTTTCAGCCCAGTCAATCATCCTGCGGAGCAGGTTGGGAAAATGCCGGGGAGTTGCGGGACCTCCTAAATCTGAGGAACTCTCCCAGTGGGGGAAGTTGAGCCACCCCAACCCCCATTGGGGGATGGACCTGTCATCCCATTCTGGTAGGGCAGGTGTCGCGACACGTTTTGCTGGATCTGAAAACGTGTCGCGTACTTGGTGCGTCCAGATTTGGACGTATTCCCTCGGTGGGGGAGCATCGCCGATGCCTGCTCCGGCCTGCTGTCAGGCTGGTGTTCGTTAGAGTCAATAGAATGGATTTGGCCCCAAGGGTGGTATCGGAGTCTGTACGTTGTGCAAATCTCTTATGAGCGCTTGAAGCTGAGATGAGTAATCAGTCCCAGGGCCTAAATTAAAATGTAATCGAGTGTTCAGCTCTGTTGGAAGAACAACAGTGCTGCCTGACTGGCGCACGATCGGGATAAATTTTGAGGTTCCAACGTTCCTCATTAGCTCGCCTGTAACCATCGTATGCTCATATCCAACACCTCCCTGTCTGCCAAGTGCTCTTTCTACATAAGCTTCCGTGCAGATAACCAAAACGCGATCAGCTTCTCGGATAGACCTTTCCATAAAGCCGGCGAGGTCTTCGCCTCCGCGCACGTGCCATTGATCAAGGGTCGCGTCTATTCCATTTGATCTGAGCGTTCCAGCCAATGATGCAACCCACTGACGATGCTCTGGCGAATCCCACGAATAGGAGATAAAAACTTTGGGTGGGCGAGGCTGAGGTGGGAGTTGGGCACGATTTAGAAGGTTAGCCCTCGTCAGCACATCAACAAGGTCAATATCCTTTATTGCCCAATGAGTTCTACAATGTTCAAGGTTCCTAGTGTTGACATCAAGGTCGTGGTAGATGGTTCTCAGTACTGATTGGGGAATCGGAGCCACTGCCGGATCTACAGCGAGAGTTATACGAAGCTCGTGATGTAACTGTTGTATTTCCGTTATACGTCCGACCCTGGCCGGTAGGTCGCGGAAGTCCTCGTAGGCGAATAGAGTTGGCATTTGTTTAAGCTGCTGTACCGCATCTTGGGAAAGACTCTCGAATCTATTCCTAAGCATCTGGACAGTGTGCTCGAGGTATCTACCAGTAGAGATAGACCAAGTAGGACTATTCCAATCATCTTCTCCAGCCGTCATCAGTAGGTTGTACATAAAATCTTCCTTGAGCTCGATGGTGTCGTTGGTATGGAAGAACGTGAGACATGAGAGAGTCTGGAGAGCTTAGCCAATGAAAGTCGGGCATGCTTTCAATCCTTATGGGAAGGGGGGAAGGCCCTGGGGCTGCTCTGCGCTCGCAGGAACAGCATCGCAGTCGTATGATTGCCCACGCAGACACACACGAGCTCTTGCTCTGTGCTTTCAGAGACTCCTCAGCATTGGATGCCGATCATGCAGCCCCCTCCAATTCTCTATAAATACACCTCCTCGTCTACCGCCTTCCTGGTCTTGGAAAATTCAAAGCTTCGTTGGTCTAGCCCACTGCTTTTCAATGACATAGCTGAATTCCAGCGGATGCCGCGATTTCATCCGCGGGTAGCAGACTCTTATCAATTACTATCTGAGGCAATCCTTTCCGCGGTATTTGAAAATAAAGATCTCGACGAGGCGAGATTAACGCAACAAACACTTTCGCTCTTGAATCTCGTTAGGTGGATGGCAAGTAAGGGGCATTCGCGAGAGGATATGTTGAACTATTTATCTGGCGAAGTTGCTGATGCCGATCAAATTATCGATGCGTCTCTTCGAGAATATGTGGATGAGCTAGGGCTTGGTACTGCAAGAGTTTTATGCGTCACTTCTGAGAATGACAATAATGCAATGTGGGGGAATTACGCAGAGAATCATGCTGGCTGCGTTTTCGGATTTCGACACATTGCCGAGCTTTCTACACCTCTTCTTGCTGCTACGCAGGTGTCTTATTCTGCAGACCCACCCGTTGTAGGTACAGGGCTTGATTTTTTGCTTTACGGGGACACTCTAGACCTCAGAAGACGTACGTTTCATGCAATCTGTTATACCAAAGATCAATCTTGGGAGTATGAACGTGAGTGGCGTGTTGTTGCGTGGCGGAAAAATGAGGCGGGCAAGCAGGTTGGTGATTACCTCTTCTATCCTGAGGAGTTAGAGTCAGTGACGCTTGGCGCGCGTGCGACGGACGAAACCGAAAATCGAGTTCGCCATCTAGTCTCTCAAAAATACCCGTCCGCTTGTCTTTATCGAATGTCGCTAATAGGCGGAAAGCTAGAGCGACTATCGGTGCAAGTTAAATGATAAATTCCTAGCGTGTAAACTCACGAAGGGAGATGTACTCAAAGTTGAGTACATCAAAGCTCAGTTGTCGATCATTGAAGGGTCGTCGCGAGGAAGCGCTCAACATCATCAATCATGCCTTTTACGTCCGCAGCTGTGAACTCCTCTGGCTTTCCGTGGGCGGCACTGTTACGGATTGCAGCCAAAGCGGTGATCCGTTTTTTCTGACTGGCGTTGTATGCGCCGGCCTTAGCCAGGTCATCGTTCATTTTGTTGAGGCTGCCGTGCTCTAGCTCATTGGCAGAACACAGATCGCGTAAAGTCGTTTCGAGCACAACTCCGGCAATGACTGCTGCGGCTGTTGCGTAGCCCGACTTGAGGAGTTCTTCCGCTTGCTCGAGTTCGCTGCTGAATACTTCGGCCTGAACGAGATTGCGAACGGTGTTGAGGTAGCCGCCCTCAAAATCTTCTTTGGCTGCCAGAAAAACGGCTTTCAACCGTTTGAGCGCGTTGTACTCTGTGCCATAGATCCCAACCTCACCCGCTTCTAAGAAGGCAACCATATGCGGCGACGCCTCACCGCAAGCCTTGCGCATCAACTCTCTCGCCTTCACTTTCCAGTTCAATAGCAAGTTGGAGTCGACTTCCATTACCGATGAGCCGGATAAGGGGAGAGCTTCTAGCCTCTTAGTAGCTTCAATATCCGCCAGCTGAGCTTCAAGTTCACCGAACCGCTTCGCGAACAGTTTCGTCATTCCGAATTCCTTTTTTTAATCGTTTGGCTTGGCTTGGCTTGGCTTGGCTCGGGAGCAGTGGAAGCAGGCCGCCGATAGCCGGCGGCCTATCGTGCCGCATTAACCTCTAGCATCGCGCCCCGGCTCATCCTCCGCGACCCTGAAGCGCCAGTATCGATCAGGTTTAACCCATACAACCGTTTCCGGAGTTAATTTACGGAAGGCGGCCAGTACTGCCTTGCCGATGACCTGATTTCCGTCTGCATTCTCAGTTAGGAGATCTTCACGCTTAGCCTTCACCAAATAATCAACTACATCGTCTTGATAAAGGCATGAGTCCCGATGAATCAGTTCCAGCATCCAACCTGCAACTGTCTCTGCGTCCATTCACTGCACCGCTTGCACAGCGTGCTCGAGAGTGTCGATGTGAAAAATTCCTTGCTCGAGCTTTTTCCCAGCAAACCACTGACACGTCAGATGTTTACCATTCTCACTTTTGACAGACATATCCGGACCGCCGGATTTCAGCTTTACGACATCGCCAGTCTTGAATCCGTTATTGCTCATGATCACTCCTTTCCTTAGAAAATGTATGCTGCATCTCAAACATACGCATGATTGCAAATAGCCACAAGGCAGAGATCAAAACGGCCCGCTGCACCCAAAACTTCACACATCGCGATATCTCACCGCGAGAGCGGTGTGACGTGTTGCTTTTGCCTGAAGCGGGAGATGAACGCAAAGCGGAGTGCATGGGTGAGATGCGCGGATTTCTGCTCACATCTTTTCCAAGCTCTTGGTTTGCTCAGATTTGAGCACGCCGCCAATGATTCAGCTTTGGCGTATCCAACTATTTCGATTTGGGAAATAGGGACGCTAGAGTTTGCGCGACTTCTACAAGCTGATTTTTTTCGAGTTGCATTTTTTCAATTTCAATAGTTGTCTGGCCTTTTTCGAGTATATGGTTTCGCTCAGTGTCAGATAAGGCGCCGATGACTTTCAATAAAATTTCACTATTGTTGTGTCGCAGTGCGGCCAGTAAAGCCATGTGTTTTGACTCTAGGTTTGTTAGCTCGTTCTGGAAGTACTTTATTTCGGAAAGTCCGACTTTGTAGAGCTTTAGAAAGAAGTATGCAAAAACTTCAATGAATATTACTAATGTAAGCCTAGGCAGAAAATTCATGGCGTACAGTAACGGCTCGGTAAGAACTTGTTCGTTCTTTAGTATGAAGTATACAAGTGCTAATAAACCGGCTGTGGTGGTGAAAACGCCTAGTATTAAATTTAGGTTTCCTCTCCTTCCGAGCGCTTCAATCTCACGGCTTAGCCTGCTTGAGGATGTTGCGTGCGCTTGGTTAAGTTTTGACTCGGCCTTTTCTAAGCTGAAGTCGGCTAAATGGTCCGCCCTAAATTTTGCTAGTAGTTCACTCCCAGCTTCGAGTTCGATTTTTCGTTTAAGTGTCTCCGTTAGGTTCTCAAAAGAAGCATTGTCTGCTTCTAGCATTGAAGCTATACGACCTACTTTTGCTTTGAGGTCTTCTATGTCGTCGAATATTGCGCTTTTATCATTGATATTGTCTGGGGTTGAGATGTTTAAAGGCTTTAGTTTGTTGAAGGATACCCAGTGTTCTTCGCTTGTTTTGAAGCCGGTTTGTAAATACCAGTAGAGGAAATTTACAAGTCCTGCTATTGAAAGTATCGAGGACAATACTGTGATGGCGCTAACGGAAAAAGTGGTAGCGAATGGCGAGCTGAATATTATGGCTCTACCGACAAAATAAAAAATTAAACCAGCAGCGATAGGTCCCACTGAATATACAAGTCGTAATCTCAGTTGTTTTTCCTCTCGAAGCTTTAGTCGCTTGTATTCTTTTTCCTGGAGTTCATTAATGTCCATATCACGATCTCAATCGGCACGTAGAGGCATTTTGTCATGACTTCAGAAAAATTAGCTAGAGATAGGCATCTTTGGAAGGGATAAGTCACACAGATCGATTCGCTGGGAGGGGGGATCTGATAATTTGCGGTCCGATGCGGGAGGAATGGCACTCCCTTTAAGTCCGCGTATCTCCGGGGGGAAATTATTTTGCACCCTTTCTCTTGCGTGACTGCTAACGATGATCCATTATTGATCTGTCGTGACTGCTAACGGAGGTTGTTGTGAAGAAAGAAGAACCGAAAGGACCGCTATCTGCGGCCGATCGCCAGAGGATCTACAAAGAGCGTCAGCGCGAAGCTGGTTTTAGGCAAACAACCGTATGGATTCACGGTGAAACCGAGGAGGAGGGTAGGCAGGCAGCCCGGGATGGCAAGCCACTCAAGCCGATGGGAACGAAAGACCCAATGAGCTGGGCGGCAGGATGGATAAGCGAGAAGGGTAAGCAGTAACGATTGAAGCGGTGGCTCAGATTGAGTCATCAGAGAAGAGGTGCCAGGCCGCTGCGTCAACAGCGGCCCGGCGATCACACGACGATACTTTGAGGTTCCCGTCATGCAATTCAAACAGAATACCATCCAAATTTTGGACGCGCACGGGCAGGTCACCACCATGGTGCTGCCGGCCAACATCAAGCTGACTCAGTTGGCACCACTGAAGATCCTCGGCGATATCAGCGTGAAGGTTCTGCCAGGCGCTGCTCCATTCCGCGGGATCTGCGTAGGGGGTGTGCAATGAGCCAGCCAACCGCTCGTATCGCCGACGAAGCCCTTGAGCTTTTGCGCGCCACGCACGAACGCATCAGCAATATGCGGGTGCTGTTCAACGCCATCACGAAGGACCTGAAGCACGGCAAGTCACACGATATCGAAGAGTTGGCCAGCCTCGGCAGCTTCCTTGGCTACTACTGGGCGAACTACGTCGACAGCGAAGTTGAGCAGATGCAGAAGGCGCTCGACGCGGCGGAGGTGGTCCAATGAGCGCCGCCATCAAATCTCGGGACGATCTGAGTTTCACTATGCGAGACGGCGAGGGGCGGTTCATCAACTGGCCAAGGAACAATCCTGGCGTGGCGGCCGATTGGCAGAAGGGTATCGACTTCTTCGAGTGCGAGGTGCGAGACCTGGCGAACCATGACGAAACTGAAGCGTTCAACGCCATCCGGTTTGCCCTTTTCGGGATGGGCGGCAGTACCACCACTCGCCACTTGTTCGCACTCTCCCGCTCAGCCCGTGCTTCGTCTTGGCGGGCGTCCAGTGCGTCCCGGAGGCGCTTCGTCTCGTCGCCGTCTAGGTAGCGGACCAATCCCATCGAATCGTTCTTGAGGGCTTTGAGTCTATCCATCGGATGGGCGTCGATGTAATCCCATTCAACGGCTCTGCTGAATACGCCGCTGATCGAGCCCATTTTGCGGTTGACCGTCGACGGCTTGTTGCCCGACTGCATCCAACCCGTACGGATCTGGTCCAGGTCGCGGCCGGTGATGGCATCGAGGCGCTGTGACATGATCGCGTCGAAGTTGCAGTTCAGGGTGTGTTGGGTCTTCTCGTGGCCTTCGTGGTGCGTCTTGAACCACGGCATATAGGTGTCTTCGATGAACTCCCGCAGAGAGGGTAGGGCGGTTCCTCTACGCTTTTGGGTAACGGCAAGTGGTTCGCCCAGCGCTCGAGCTTCTGCGAGATACTGAGTTGCTTCGGTCCTGGCTTGGTCTAGGGTGAGAATGCCAACTCGCCCTAGTGTCTTCTTGCGGCCGCGGGCCCAGGACACAACGTACGATTTTGCGCCGGCCGCAGTTACTCGAACGAATAGGCCGGTGACGGTGGTGTCGTGAACCTCATATTCGCTGCCAGTGACCTGCAGCGATGTAAGCAGTTTTGCTGTTAGCTTCTCTTTCAATTTGTTCCAATGGGTGCATGGTGGGTGCAAAAAGAACTATACGGCGTCGTATTTATGGACACGCCGGACGATTAGCCCAATAAACGAAGGGTTCGGCAGGCTGGCTGGTGGCTCTAATGACCCTCCTAAGGGGAAGGTTGGCAGTTCGAACCTGCCCTGGGACACCATATTTCACTGGCTTAACTTCCAGCTTGGTTACATCGGGTCGTTCTCCATAGCGGCTTTCCGGTTTCCGCTCCGTCCCTCTCCCTGGTAATAGGAAAAAGATTGCGCGGGCCTGACCCTAGCGGTCCTTCGCCCTTCTTGTTGCATCTTCAATTGGAAAGTGATTCGGCGTGATCAGGCGTCTTGTCGCTTCCTTCATCGGAATGCTCGAAAAACCCGAAATCGCGGTTCGGAGAGGGCGGTAAAACCTGTACTCTTGTCGGTTTTGAAGGGTTGGCCCGTTAACGGGGGGACTTGATCCTTTTGATCCGGCATCGGAAATGTTCCATATGAGTAGTTCGACAGACCTTGCAATCCTTCCTGCCAACACGCGCAGATACGGCGACGTTGACCAGCAGAAATCCGCTGGCGTCATTTACACGCCTGCGGATTTTGCTGCCTTCGTGGCCGATCAGATGGTTTCGCTCGCAGAATTTCCCGCACAGGGTGAAATCCGTGTTCTGGATCCTGCGGTTGGCGATGGTGCTCTGCTCGAGGCGCTGCTCATGCGCATGCCGACAGACATCCTGAATCGGATAAGGGTTGTCGGCTATGACACAGATCCCGGCGCTGTGGCGCGTGCATACGTTCGACTGCGCAAGGTCTTCCCGGAGGTTTCTTTGCTGATCGAAGAAAAGGATTTTCTCGATCATGTGTTGAGTCTGAGTGGCGGTGCGAATCTTTCATCCAGTGCTGCGCAGGCGCCAATGCCTTTCGATCTGGTGATCGCCAATCCGCCTTATGTTCGTACCCAGATCATGGGGGGCGAGCAGGCTCAGCAATTGGCGCAAAGATTTGGTCTGACTGGTCGAGTGGACCTGTATTACCCTTTCCTGTTGGGCATTTCCCAGGTTCTGACCGAGGGCGGCGTGGCCGGGGTCATAACCTCCAATCGCTTTATGACGACCAAGTCAGGGCAGGCCGTTAGGCGAGCTCTGCTGTCGCAATTCAAGATCGATCACGTCTGGGATTTCGGCGATACCAAGCTGTTTGATGCGGCGGTGTTGCCCGCTGTTCTGTTGGCCAGGGGAATAAAAGCGCCATCGGATCAAAGTGTTGGAGAGATTGCCTTCTCGACGATTTATGAATGCAAGGAAAACGCCTTGATTCACGCGTCGGACGTGTTTGAGGCGCTGGCGATGAGTGACAACACTATTGTGTCGACTCCGGACGGGCGGAATTTTTCAGTTCGTCATGGTCTGCTGGAAAACGGTGATCACGCTGAAGGCGTATGGCGTATTTCAACGGAAACCGGCGATCAGTGGCTGGCCACGGTCAGTGAAAACACCTGGAACACGTTTCGTCGGATCGGCAAGATCCGCGTGGGAGTGAAGTCCACCGCTGACAAAGTGTTTGTTCGTAGTGACTGGTCAGACTTGCCAGGTGGTCGTCCCGAACTTCTTCGCCCGCTGATCACTCGTCATTGTGCGCGTCAGTTCAAGGCCCGTGTCCCGAGCCAGGCCAAACACATGAAGGAGATCATGTACCCACATGAAGCGACGTCGGGAGGGGGGCGCAAGGCTGTTGATCTGAGCTTGTATCCCTTGGCTGCGCGTTATCTCAAGGGGCATCGTGATGTGCTGGAAGCCCGTAGTTACCTGATAAAAGCAGGCCGGGCCTGGTACGAACTGTGGGTGCCTCAGGATCCGGCTGCCTGGTCATCGCCAAAGATTGTCTTTCCGGATATATCCGAGAAGCCGACCTTCTGGATGGATACCGAGGGTGGCATCGTCAATGGCGAGTGTTACTGGATCCAGTGTGAGCGAGAGGACGAGAACGATCTGCTCTGGCTGGCCCTGGCGGTGGCTAACTCGACGTTCATCGAGTCATTCTACGATCATCGTTTCAATAACAAGCTTTACGCGGGTAGACGGCGTTTCATTACGCAGTACGTTGAACAGTTTCCTTTGCCCGATCCGGCCCGAAAGGAAACCCAGGCGATCATTGCGCTGGCCAAGGCGATTCATGCAGAACTGCCGTCGAGCGCGGCAGATCAGATGATTTCTGAACTGAACGCGCTGGTCTGGCAGGTGTTTGGATTAAATGTCGAGGAAGATCCGGCGTAGTGGTATCTGGATTTTTCCGTTTTTAACCTTGCCTTCAAATTGGCGGAAGCGGCTGAAAAAGTCTGCGCCAGTGACCACCATTAAATGTGTCAAGGTTACGTTGGCACCATCGGTAGTGGCATAAAAAACGGCATACCGGGTATCACAGTGGCGGGGGTGGAAGTCTCCCACTTGTTTGATGTCCAGAGGCCCTTCGCTGCTGGGCAGGACCAGGCCGAGATCAAGCGTGCGGGATGTCTGTAATTTTACTTCCAGAATCTGGTGGCGGACGTCCGGAAACCGCCCATTATCCTCGTAACTGCTGTAGCCAAGCTGTTCGCAGATCAGTCGGTGGAGGGCTGCGCCGCGATTGCGCTCCTGGGTGGGTCCTGGATCGCGAAAATACCTGCCAATCAGGGGGGCCAGGCGAGTAAAGATTTCGCTGATCGGCAACAGCATTCCGCTTTCTGGCTCTTGGACAGGACTTGTCGAGGGCGCGAACTTCAAACCTGCCTGGACATGCTTTTGAATCGGAGGCGTGTCGCATTGCGAAACAAGTTCCTTTGGCGAAGACCCGACTTCAAACCCTGCCTGAAATTTGGTCGTAACGGTGCCTGTTGTATCCAGTAGTGCCAGTTCTTGCCCGTTTGCAACTTTTACGCCGTCTACCATGCCCTGTTCATTGACGCGAATGATCGCGTAGCGACGGGAAGGGGACAGCTGTTCGTTATAGATCTGCAGGTTTTGAGCGCCCTGGACATAAACATCGAGTTGCTGCCCTGTGAAGCGCGGCTGTTTCCTCTTGAACGACTTTGGAGCGGGATAACCAAGCGCTTCGCACACGTGCGTCTTTGCCAATTTGGCGCGAGTCTTTATCGGAAGATCCGCCCAGCACAGTCCCTGCAAACCTTCGTTCAACAGTGCTTCGAGTTGCTCGGTGGGAATCCAGTAATCCGCATCACCCACTTCAACAGGGCAGTAAATATCCATGCCTGATGATGAAATGGCGGATTTGTAGTCGTCATGGTGCTTGGGGTGCATCTAATGCTCCTTGCTTCAGCAACTCCGAAACGCGGCTCTTGGCATCATCGGAACAATGGGTAATGGCGGCACATCTTTTCTTACAAATGACTGTAAGGCTACAGACTTTGAGCAGTATCCGCAGCAGTTGGCGCTCTCCGCCGAGGCACAGTGCCAGCACGCATGAGGAATCTTGAGCGGATTGCTTAAGAGAACGCCGCGACTGGCCGATAACTCAATCGGCGACTTCAGACTCGCGCGAAATCGCTTGATAGCCTTTGGCCTCCAGCTATCATCTGCGCGCCTGAAATCTCCCGCGGTTCACCTACTTCAATTGCCTGGAAATCCTCGATGCTGTCGTATCACCAAAAGAGTTTTCTGATCGTCGATGATTTCTCGGATTTCCGCAGTTCCGTGCGTTCGATGCTGCGTGAGCTGGGGGTCAAGGATGTGGACACCGCCGATACCGGCGAGCAGGCGCTGAAGATGTGTGCGCAGAAGTCCTACGATTTCATCCTGCAGGATTTCCATCTCGGCGACGGCAAGAAGAACGGCCAGCAGGTGCTCGAAGACCTGATGTCGGAAAAGCTCATCAGCCATGAAGCGGTGTTTGTCATGGTGACGGCCGAGACCAGTCAGGCGATGGTGCTCAGTGCCCTGGAGCACGAGCCGGATGCGTACCTGACCAAACCGTTCAACCGTTCCGGCCTGGCGCAGCGTCTGGAGCGTCTGGAGCAGCGCAAGACGTTGCTCAAACCGATTCTGCAAGCCCTTGATCGCGGTAAGCCGGTCGAGGTGCTTAATGCCTGTATTGCGCTGTGCAAGCAGGACATCCGCTATTCGCCGCTGTGCCTGCGTTATCGCGCCGATGCATTGCGCGACATGAACCAGAACGAAGCCCTTGAGCGCCTTTACGACAGCATCATTGCCGACCGGCCGTTGCCGTGGGCGTTTGCCGGGTTGGGCAAGTTGCTGTTCAAGCGCGGGCAGGTGGCGCAGGCCAAGGGCGTCTATGAGAAAGCGCTGAAAGTGTTTCCGATGATGCCGGCGTTGTACGACGGCATGGCCGATGTGCTGGTCGCCGAAGGCGATACCAAAGGCGCGCAGCGGGTGCTGGAAGAGGCGATCCGGTTGTCGCCGCTGGCGGTGCGTCGGCAAGCGTTGCTCGGCAAACTGGCAATGGCCAACGAAGACTTCGACACCGCCTCGCGCGCTTATCGGCAAGCGGTGGCGCAGGGCGCGCAGTCGCGGTTCAAGGATCCGGAAAGCAACCTTGGTCTGGCCCATGCGTTGATCAGCAAGGGCAGCGAGCGCGGTCTCGACACCCGCACGCGGCTGGAGATCAACACCACCCTCAGCGCGGTGGCCAAGGAGAACCCGACCGACCCCGGCCTGCAGATTCGTGCGCGCCTGATGAAGGCCACCAGCCTGTTGCTCAACGACGCGGAAACCGCTGACAAGCTCACCGAGCAAGCGCTGATGCGTCTGGACGGCATGGAGCAGTTCATGAGTCCTGAAGCGGCGCTGCTGGTCGCCAAGCAGCTGCAGATGCTCGGTCAGGCCGAAGCCGGCACGTCGATGCTCAAGAGCTGCGCGGAAATCTATGGTGATGATCCGGCGGTGATGAAAGACATTGCCAAGCTCACCGACGACCCGACTATCCTCAGTTCGAGCAACGCCGCCGCTGACCTCAACCGTCAGGGCGTGCGTGTGTACAAGACCGGCAACCTGGTGGAGGCCCGCGAGGTGTTCCGCAAGGCGCTGAAGATGCAACCGAAGAACATCAGTATCGCGCTGAACATGGCCCAGTCGCTGCTGCACGGCACCGACACCAATGTGCCGTCGGCGGAGCTGGAAGAATGTCGGGCCTGCCTGAAAATGGTCGGCCTGATGCCCGACACCGACGCGCGTTATGCGCGTTATCAGAAGCTGAAAAGCAAGGCGTTTGGCGAATGAACCAAGACGAGCACGCGCTGGATTTCTCCACGGTGATTGCCTCCACCGTTCACGACATGAAGAACTCGCTGGCGATGCTGATGCAGGCCCACAGCCAATGGCTGGCGCGCTTGCCTCAAGCGCAGCGCAGCGGGGCAGAGCAGGGCGTGATCGACTTCGAGTTCGCCCACCTCAACGGCATGCTGGTGCAGTTGCTCGGGCTGTATAAGCTCGGCGTCAACCAGATGCCGCTGCAACCGGCGTATCACGAGCTGGATGATTTCATCGAGGCGCAACTGGCGGCGCATCAAGAGGTGTTCGCCAGTCGCGGCATTATCGCCACCTATGAAGTCGATCCGCTGAGCCCGCTGGGGTTCTTCGATCGCGAATTGGTGGCGTCGGTGTTGGGCAACTGCATCAACAACGCCATTCGTTATGCCCGCGAGTCGCTGCTGATTACCGTCAGCGACGAGGCCGGGCAACTGGTGTTGAGCATCAACGATGACGGCGACGGTTACCCGGCCGAGATGCTCGAGCGCCAAGCCGATTATGTGCAGGGCATCAATCACGGCAGCGGCAGCACCGGCCTGGGCCTGTATTTCGCTAACCGCATTGCTGCTTTGCATCAGCGCAATGGCGTGGTCGGGCATACCGAAATCAGCAACGGCGGGCCGTTGGGTGGCGGGGTGTTCAGCCTTTATCTGCCGTGACCCGGATTTTTGTTTGACGCTGCTTGATATTCCGAACAGCCGGAGCCTATTTTGTACGGGTCGCCGTTCGCGGCTCGCACAATAACAAGGATTGCGTCATGACAACCGATGGCCAGCGTTCACTCGCGCAGCGACTGACCGGCATTGATGAGATTGAGTGCGTCACGCCGGATTTGAATGGCGTGCCGCGAGGCAAGGTGATGACCGCCGAGGGTTTTCTCGAAGGGCGGCGTTTGCAGATGGCGCGGGGAGTGCTGTTGCAATGCATCATGGGCGGTTATCCAGCGGCGCGGTTTTACGGCAGTGATGACGGCGACCTGGCGCTGGTGGCCGAGCCGAGCATGATCCATCCCCTGCCATGGAGCGACGAGCCGCGTGCCCTGGCCATCTGCGATGCCGATGAACTGAGTGGCGAAAGCTCCAATCTGTCGACCCGTGGTCAACTCAAGAAAGTTATCGCTCGTTACGCCGCTCGCGGTCTGGCACCGGTCGTGGCGACCGAACTGGAATTCTTTGTCTTCGCGCCGAACACCGATCCAACCCAGCCGTTCCGTCCGCCGGTTGGCTTTGACGGGCGTCGCGAGGATGGCCAGTCGGCGTTCAGCGTCAGTTCCAATAACGGTCTGCGGCCGTTCTTCAGCGAAGTCTATAAATGCATGGCGGCCCTCGGTCTGCCACGCGATACCTTCATGCATGAGATGGGTGTCAGCCAGTTCGAGATCAATCTGCTGCACGGTGATCCGCTGTTGCTGGCCGACCAGACGTTCCTGTTCAAGCACCTGCTCAAGGAAGTCGCGCTCAAGCACGGCCTGAGTGTGGTGTGCATGGCCAAGCCGCTGGCGCATACGCCGGGCAGTTCGATGCACATTCACCAGAGCCTCGTCGAGATCGCCACCGGCAAGAATGTGTTCAGCGACGAGAGCGGCCAGCCGACCGCGATGTTCCGCCATTTCATCGGCGGGCAGCAGGCGGGCATGGCGGATTTCACGGCGCTGTTTGCACCGAATGTGAACTCCTATCAGCGCCTGTGCCACCCGTTTGCGTCGCCGAATAACGCCTGCTGGTCCCACGATAACCGCGCCGCAGGGCTGCGGATTCCGGCCAGTTCGCCGGTCGCTCGTCGGGTCGAAAACCGGTTGCCGGGGGCCGACGCCAACCCCTATCTGGCCATCGCCGCCAGTCTGGCCGCCGGTTTGCATGGCATCGAGCATGAACTCGAACCGACCGAAGCGATTCAGGGCGAGTTCGAGGTGCCGGATAATCTTTCGCTGCCGTGTACCTTGCATGCCGCACTCGAGCGTCTGAAACGTAGCCAATTGGCGAGGGAACTGTTCGGACAAGAGTTCATCGAAGGCTACATCGCTTCGAAGACCATGGAGTTGACCAGTTTCTTTGACGAAATCACTCCCTGGGAACGGCGTGTTCTAGCAGCCCAGGCCTGACGTACTGTCGCCACCGGGCTATCGTTTTGATAGTCCGGTCTTTACTGCAAGGAGCCGCTCGGAACGCCGATGCGCCAAATCTGGAAATCCTTTCGAGCGCTGTATTTCGCCTCGCTGATGATGTTGATCGGCTCGGGCCTTCTATCTACTTATCTGGCGTTGCGCCTGGCGGCCGACGATGTCGACGGACTGTGGGTCGGTGCGCTGATGGCTGCCAACTATTTTGGCCTGGTGCTGGGCGGCAAGATCGGTCACCGCTTGATCGCCCGGGTCGGGCATATCCGCGCGTACTCGGCGTGTGCCGGGATCGTCGGCGCGGCGGTGCTCGGGCATGGTCTGGTCGACTGGCTGCCGGCGTGGCTGGTGCTGCGGACCATCGTCGGCCTCGGCATGATGTGCCAGTACATGGTGATCGAGAGCTGGCTCAATGAGCAGGCCGACGCCAACCAGCGTGGCCTGGTATTCAGCGGTTACATGATCGCTTCGTATCTGGGGCTGGTGCTGGGGCAACTGATTCTGGTCATGCACCCAGGCCTGGGCCTGGAACTGTTGATGCTGGTCGCGCTGTGTTTCGCCCTGTGTCTGGTGCCGGTGGCGCTGACTCGGCGAATTCACCCGGCGCCGCTGCATCCGGCGCCGATGGAACCGCGCTTCTTTATCAAGCGCGTGCCGCAGTCGTTGAGTACGGTGCTGGGGGCCGGTCTGATCATCGGTTCGTTCTACGGTCTGGCGCCGCTGTATGCCTCGCAGCAGGGGCTGTCGACCGAGCAGGTCGGTCTGTTCATGGGTAGCTGCATTTTCGCCGGGCTGCTGGTGCAGTGGCCGTTGGGCTGGTTGTCCGACCGCTATGACCGGGCGCTGCTGATTCGTTGCTTTGCCGGGTTTCTCGCGGTGGCGGCATTGCCGTTGGCGATCCTGCCGCAGGTGCCGCTGGAGGTGCTGTTCGTGGTCGGCTTCCTCTGTTCGCTGGTGCAGTTCTGTCTGTATCCGCTGGCCGTGGCGTTCTCCAATGACCACGTCGAAGGTGATCGCCGGGTGTCGCTGACGGCGATGCTGCTGGTGACCTACGGGGTTGGCGCAAGTATCGGCCCGCTGCTGGCAGGTGTGCTGATGAAACTGTTCGGCAGCCAAAGTCTGTATGCGTTCTTCAGCTTCTTTGCACTGGTGCTGGTGTGGCGCATTCGTCCGAAAGCGGTGACCAATCTGCACCAGGTCGACGACGCGCCGCTGCATCACGTGGCGATGCCGGACAGCATGTCCAGCTCGCCATTGGTCGCCGCGCTTGACCCGCGGGTGGATGAGCAGGTGGTGCAGGAGCAGATGCAGACGACGGTGACGCCTGAGCCTGAGCCGGACAAAGAACCTGAATCTGAGCCCGTTGCAAGCCCGGATGACGGCAGCGATAAACCTGCTCCGGACATCAGTGGTGCCAGGCCCTGACAGTTGAGCTGGGATGGAAATCAGTGGCGAGGGGATTTATCCCCGTTGGCTGCGAAGCGGCCCTGAAACCCGCAAATCACATCTTTACGACGCTCTGCGCTGAATGGTCCTACGCCTGCTACGCAGTCGGACGGGGATAAATCCCCTCGCCACAGAATGTCTTGCCGAGCATTCATTCAGCGCAAAAAAAAGGGCAGTCCCGCCAAGGACTGCCCTTTTTCATTGTGCGTTCGACTCAGAGGTCGTCTTTATCGAAACGCCGTGCCTCACGCTGCAACTGGTACACGAAGCGCTCGACATTACGCGCCGCCGGGCCGCTGATGTTGTGGAAGCGCAGGCCGGCGAAGGTGATGTTGAGTTTTTCTTCGAAGTGCAGATAGCGCAGTTCGACGGAGGTCGGCTGGTTGCCGAACAGCGGCGGAGCGATCAGCCGGTCGTAGACCTGGCCCAGTTGCAGGCGGTCAGTGATGTCACCTTCGAAACGCAGCTTGCAGCCGGTCGCGGAGATATCCAGCAATTTGCCGTTGATTGGCGCCTTGAGCTTCTCGCCGCCCAGTTCGACGCTGACCAGATCGGTCAGTTTCAGCGCGGCGCGAAAGGCATTGCGGCGCTGGTGGTAAACCACTTCGGTGGGCAAGTCGCCAGTGTAGAAACGGTCGCCATCGGACTCTTCGATGTTCAGCCTGCCGGTGCATTCCCAGGCAATGCGCACGCCTTCGTGAAAGCCTTCGACCTTGAACGGCTCGCCGGCCAGCAGGAAGCGTTCGCCATCGCGCGGGATCATCTCGTCTAGGGCGATCGAGGCGCTGTCGCGGTCAACCTTGATCAAATAACTCTGGAAGCGCTGGCTGCGTTCATGGAAGGTGATGATCAGTGGATCATGACTCTCTTGCAGTTGGCGCAGGTTGCTGGAGATTTCCAGGGGCGTGGTCAGCACCTTTGGTGGCTGCGGAGCATCATCCGCGCTTAGGGCGTTTGGCACGTTTTCTCAATCTCCAGACAAAATTTGACGATGACTAGCCAGCATTTTGCCAGCATGCTTCACGTGTTGATAGTGCAGGCCCATCGAATGGCTCACGCCTGGCTGAACGTACGCGGCTTGACGGGCTTGGCGAAGGTTCCGCTGGCGTCGTAGAGCGCTGGCGGCTCGCCACCGGTGAGGATTTTCAGCTGATTGGCTGTGGCAGCCTGCTGGACCAGGATCGATTGGCCATTGTTGACGTTGGCCGCCTGGCATTGGGCAATGAGATCGGTGAGGACATCACTTTGACTGAGCAATTGATCGCCGATGCTCGACTGGCTGGCCAATTGCTCAAGACCCTGCCGATTGGTCGGCAGGTTGAGGCTGGCGAGGATTTCGCTGCGCTTGCGGCCATGCTGTTCGAGCAGAATGATCAATGCCTGTTTGCGCGCCAGAATTTCTTCCAGCAGTGGCATGTCGCGACCGTGCAAGGCGAGAGACTCGTTTTGCAGCAACTCCAGCAATTGTTGAGCTGGAGCAAAGTCGTCGATGATCAGTTGCAATAAATTAGTGTCGTGCATGGCTGGCCTTGGTTTCTAAGCGTCCAAAAGCCTCGCGCTGGCGGTGGCCTAGCGCTGGGCTTCGAAGTTGAGCAGTTTGCTGGCTACACGGTTGCTGTCGACTTTATAGCTGCCATCGGCAATCGCGGCTTTCAACTCGGCCACACGGGCTTTGTCGACAGCAGGCTGATCGCGCAGCTTGTCAGTGACCTTCTGCAACTGTTGAGCCTCATTGCTGAGGTGTACCGATTCCCCGCTTTTTGCGGTACTGGCCGATTCGGCCGGGGTATTCAGCGGTGCGGAAGTGCCGTTTTCAACGGTTTCCTTCGGCGCGCTGGTACGCGTACTGCCTGTAAGTGACGAGGAGCTGTTCAAACGGCTGAAATCGATGACCATGATAAAAAACCTCTGGGAATTTGGACGCTTGCCATGTTTTCGGCCATCCCCTGGAAAACTTTAGGCCCATTTGGCAATGAGCCTCATGTACCGGCGCGTGTCCTGCTGCGGCACAGTTTAGGGAAGCGGCGAGGTCGGCGCCAGTTTTCTGCTCAGTGGTTCACATGGCCACTTCCACCTGGCCGGGCGCGATGACCTGCGCCTTGATGACCCGCTGGGAGTTGAGGTTTTTCACCCGGATCTGCTCCTTCAAACCGCCGTTGGACAGGGCTTCGCCCGGCATTCGCACAGCCAGCGTACCGCTGCGGGCGATGATGACCACTTGATCGCCCTTGCGAATGACTTCTGCCTGTTCCAGATGCACCTGGGTAATCACCTGATCGGCGACCGTTGGTCGGGTCAATTTCTGCCCGATCGCTTCGTCTACGGACGTCAGAAAACCCTGATTGATCAGGCTGACGTCGCGCTCGCGCAAGGTCACGTCCCGCGGCTCGATAATGCCGGCGCGTTTGAGCGGCCGAGTGGTGGTCACAATCTCGCGAAACAGGCGGACTTGAGCGGGCACGAACACGGTCCAGGGCGAGGTGCCTTCACAGCGAACCTTTACCGTTACCCGGCCCAACGGACGTGCAGGACTCTCCAGGCTGGCTGTCAATTCCTTGTCGCACATAGGCATGTGCATGCGGGGGTCGAGCTGGTTTACTTCGATTTCGTAGCGGCCTTCCGTTTGACTGGTAGCCAGATAGTCTTCTACGGTGAACTCAAGAAAGCCCTGAGTGACGCCGATAAGCATGTCAGGCAAGGTAACCGCATCAGCAATGGCAGGGCTGCCAGCGAAAAAGAAGCAAACGGCGGACACCGCGCAAAGCCCTCTGCGAAGGGAAGATGTCAGGCGTCGGAAAAATGTCGTTTGAGCGTTCATACGAGTTAAAAAGCAAGCGCCGTGCCGTTTAGCAATGAATGTGCGTCGCAACAACACTTGGCGTTGGTGTAGGAGTCTGGGCATGGCTGGTGTAATGGATTCGGTAAACCAGCGCACGCAACTGGTAGGGCAGAATCGCCTGGAGCTGTTGTTGTTCCGTCTCGACGGTCAGCAGCTCTACGGAATCAACGTGTTCAAGGTGCGGGAAGTGCTGCAATGCCCGTCGCTGACGTTGATGCCCAAGTCCAGTCCTGTCGTGTGCGGGGTGGCGAATATCCGGGGGGCAACCATTCCGATCCTCGATCTGGCAATGGCGACCGGTTCCGGGGCGTTGAAAGACAAGAACAGTCCGTTCGTGATCATTACGGAGTACAACACCAAGACCCAGGGTTTCCTGGTTCGCTCGGTGGAGCGCATCGTCAACATGAACTGGGAAGAGATCCATCCGCCACCCAAGGGCACGGGTCGCGATCACTACCTGACCGCTGTGACTCGAGTGGACAATCAGTTAGTCGAAATCATCGACGTCGAGAAAGTGCTGGCGGAAGTGGCGCCGACACCGGAAGCGATTTCGGTGGGTGTGGTCGACGTCGAAACCCAGAGCAAGGCGTTGTCGCTGCGCGTGCTGACGGTCGATGACTCGTCGGTGGCGCGCAAGCAGGTCACGCGTTGCCTGCAGACGGTCGGCGTCGAAGTGGTGGCGCTGAACGACGGCAAGCAGGCGCTGGACTACCTGCGCAAGCTGGTCGACGAGGGCAAGAAGCCGGAAGAAGAGTTCCTGATGATGATTTCCGACATCGAGATGCCGGAGATGGACGGGTACACCCTGACGGCGGAAATCCGCAGCGATCCACGCATGCAAAAGCTTCATATCATCCTGCATACTTCGTTGTCGGGGGTATTCAATCAGGCGATGGTCAAGAAAGTCGGTGCCGATGACTTCCTGGCCAAATTCCGTCCTGATGACCTGGCATCCCGGGTAGTCGACCGGATCAAAGCAGCAGATATCAGCTAGGGGCGCTTTGCCCCTGGCGGTCAACACGATTTAAGAGGCGGCATCATTGTCTACGGGTAATTTGGATTTCGAACAGTTCCGGGTCTTCCTGGAAAAAGCCTGTGGCATTTTGCTCGGTGAAAACAAGCAGTACCTGGTCTCGAGCCGTCTCAACAAACTGATGGAGCAGCAAGGCATCAAATCCCTGGGTGAGCTGGTTCAGCGCATCCAGACCCAGCCGCGCAGCGGTTTGCGCGAGCAGGTGGTCGATGCCATGACGACCAACGAAACCCTGTGGTTTCGTGACACCTATCCGTTTGAAGTCTTGAAGAACAAGGTGCTGCCCGAGGCGATCAAGGCCAGCCCCAACCAGCGTCTGCGGATCTGGTCGGCGGCGTGCTCGTCGGGTCAGGAACCGTATTCGCTGTCGATGTCGATCGACGAGTTCGAGCGCAGCAACCTCGGCCAGTTGAAGATGGGCGTGCAGATCGTTGCCACGGATTTGTCCGGCAGCATGCTGACCAACTGCAAGACCGGCGAGTACGACAGTCTGGCAATCGGTCGCGGCCTGTCCGCCGACCGTCTGCAGCGTTACTTCGACCCGAAAGGGCCGGGGCGCTGGGTGATCAAGGCGCCGATCAAGAACCGGGTGGAATTCCGTTCGTTCAACCTGCTCGACAGCTACGCCAGTCTGGGCAAGTTCGACATCGTGTTCTGCCGCAACGTGCTGATCTACTTCTCCGCCGAGGTGAAGAAAGACATCCTGTTGCGCATTCACAGCACGCTGAAACCGGGCGGGTATCTGTTCCTTGGCGCTTCCGAAGCGCTGAACGGTTTGCCGGATCATTACCAGATGGTCCAGTGCAGCCCGGGGATCATTTACCAGGCGAAGTGATTGGCTGCGGCAACACAAAAAAACGGGAGACCCTAAAAGGTCTCCCGTTTTTTTTGTGCCTGGCATTCAGTCTCAATTCACCACAACCCCCCTGTAGAAGTGAGCCTGCTCGCGATAGCGGTAGCACATCCAACATCATCGGCGCCTGACACACCGCTATCGCGAGCAGGCTCACTCCTACAGAGGACATTGGTGGGTGAGAGAGGGGGGCAAGCGGCAGAAAAGCGGCATCCGGCGGAAACCGGTTGCCGCTTTTCTGGCATTGCCGCATTGCCGATCCCCCGCCAGGCCCCGGTTTACGGGGGTTCTTCTGTTTGGCACGGCCCTTGCTAAAGCTCAGGTACGAAAAACCGGTCACCTGAAGGTTCCCGACATGAGCATCAGCTTCGACAAAGCGCTCGGCATTCACGAACAAGCATTGGGCTTCCGCGCCCAGCGTGCCGAAGTGTTGGCCAACAACATCGCCAACGCCGACACCCCGAACTACAAGGCGCGGGATCTGGACTTCTCCAAAGTGCTCGAAGCACAGACCGAGAAAACCAAAAGCGGTGGCACGTTTGCCCTGAACATGACCAACAGCCGTCACATCGAGGCCGAAGGTCTGGGCAATGGCGACGAATCGCTGATGTATCGCACGCCGATGCAGCCTTCGATCGACCAGAACACCGTGGACGCTCAACTGGAGCAGTCGAACTACGCGGAAAACGCGGTCGGCTTCCAGGCCAGCTTCACCCTGCTCAACAGCAAATTCAAAGGGCTGGTGTCAGCCCTGCGCGGAGAGTAATCCATGTCCCTGTCCAGCGTTTTCAACATTGCCGGCAGCGGCATGAGCGCACAAACCACGCGTCTGAACACCGTGGCCTCGAACATCGCCAACGCCGAAACCGTTTCGTCGAGCATCGACCAGACCTACCGCGCCCGTCACCCGGTGTTCGCCACCATGTTCCAGGGCGGCCAGAACAGCGGCAGCAACTCGCTGTTCCAGAGTCAGGACGCTGCCGGTCAAGGCGTGCAGGTGCTTGGTGTGGTCGAAGACCAGAGCAACCTCGAAGCGCGTTACGAGCCGAACCATCCGGCCGCCGACGCCAAGGGCTACGTCTACTACCCGAACGTCAACGTGGTGGAAGAAATGGCCGACATGATTTCCGCGAGCCGTTCGTTCCAGACCAACGCCGAAATGATGAACACCGCCAAAACCATGATGCAGAAGGTACTGACCCTCGGTCAGTAATAAGGGGCGACTGCCATGAGTGTTTCCGATTCCACCAGCGGCGTGAATATCAAGGACGTCCTGTCCAATTCTTCGGTCAAGACCGGGACGACCACCGACGGCCTGGCTGCAGCCACCAATAGCGCCACCGGCAAGCAGGCCCTGGGCAAAGATGCGTTTCTGCAACTGCTGGTCACCCAGCTGAAAAACCAGAACCCGCTCGATCCGCAGGACAACAGCGAGTTCGTCGCGCAACTGGCGCAGTTCAGCAGCCTGGAAGGCATCACCACGCTGAACACCACCGTCAGTGGCATCGCCGGCAACTACAACTCCTCGCAGGCCCTGCAGGCGTCGTCGCTGGTCGGTCGCTCGGTCATCGCTCAGACCGACAAGGCCGTGGTCGACACCAGCAAGAGCTTCAATGGCTCTGTGGTGGTCCCGGCGTCCGGCGCTGTCTCGGTCACCATCAAGGATACCGACGGCAAAGTCGTGCGCACCATCGACATGGGCACCCAGAAGGCCGGCAACGCCAGTTTCATCTGGGACGGCAAGGACGCGTCCGGTGCGGTCGCGGCCGCGGGCACTTACACGTTCACTGCCAGCGCCACTTACGACGGCAAGGCCACCTCGCTGATCACGTATCTGCCGGCCACCGTCAACAGCGTGACCATCAGCCAGACCGGCGGTGAGTTGATGCTGAACCTGGCGGGCCTGGGCAGCGTCGCGCTGTCCAAAGTACAAACCATTGGTATATAGAGCCGACTAACCGGCACAAAGGAGTGGAATATGTCTTTCAATATCGGCCTTAGCGGTCTCTATGCTGCCAACAAGCAACTGGACGTCACCGGCAACAACATCGCCAACGTGGCCACCACCGGTTTCAAGGCGTCCCGTGCAGAATTCGAAGACGTGTACTCGGCCACCCGCCTGGGCACCGGCAGCAAGACCGTCGGTAACGGCGTGCGTCTGGCCAACGTTTCCCAGCAGTTTGGCCAGGGTGACGTGAACAACACCGGCAACGTGCTGGACATGGGCATCCAGGGCAACGGTTTCTTCATCCTCAGCGACAACGGTTCCCTGAGCTACACCCGTGCCGGTGCGTTCAAGACCGATGCTGAAAACTACGTGGTCGACAACAACGGCAACCGTCTGCAGGGTTATGGCGTCGATGCCAACGGCAAGATCATGACCGGTGTGCTGACCGACCTGAAGATCGACACCTCGTCCCTCAAGCCGAACGCGACCACCAAGATCGACCAGACCATGAACCTGAACTCGGAGGACGTCAAACCTACCGTGGCGCCGTTCAGTCCCACCGATCTGAACAGCTATAACAAGCTGATTTCCACGCCGGTCTTTGACACTCAGGGTAACGAGCACCGCATGGATCAGTACTACGTGAAAACGGGTACCAATGCCTGGAGCGTTTACACCTACATGGATGGTCGTACGCCATCGGACCCGACCAACAACACCCTGACGCCGCTGACCCACAACATCACCTTCAACTCTGACGGCACCATCAATACCGTGACGGCGGGTACTGGCTGGACCCAGGCCGGCAACACCCTGACCATGACTGGTTGGATACCGGGTGTCGTGACCAACCCGGCGACCACGCCTGTGACCTGGGGGCCTAACGGTTCCAAGGCTAACCCGGCCGGTATCGCGTTCAACATGTCGTTGACCACCTCCTTCAACTCGCCGACCGCGCGTACGGCGCAGTACCAGGACGGTTATGCGACTGGCCAGATTTCCAGCCTGACCATCGACTCGACCGGTGTGATGACCGCCAACTTCAGCAACCAGCAGACCAAGGCGATCGGTCAGGTAGCCGTGGCGAGCTTTGCCAACGAGCAAGGCCTGCAGCCGATTGGCGGTACTCGCTGGAAGGAAACCTTTGCCTCGGGTGTGGCGGGTGTTGATGCGCCGAAGACCGGCACCCTGGGGTCGATCGTGTCGAACTCGCTGGAAGAGTCGAACGTGAACCTGACCAATGAGCTGGTGGACCTGATCAAGGCCCAGAGCAACTATCAGGCGAACGCCAAGACCATTTCGACCCAGAGCACCATCATGCAGACCATCATTCAGATGACCTGATTGTGTCGAAAGCGCTCTGCCACTGAAAACCGACGCCTTGGGCGTCGGTTTTTTTTTACCCTGGGGAAATTCAAAATTTCAATAACCCACCGTTCGTCGGGTTGTTGGTTTGAAACTTGCACTCCGCACGCCCAAAGAAAGTTACGCGTCAAAACTTCAGATGATTTGCTTCATTGAGCCAGGACATCGTTCGGCAACAAGGAATTCAGGAAGCTTTCGCACAAGGTTTCACCGTAGTTTCCAACCCACACAAGGAAGATGTAATGGCTGTAATTTATGGTTCTGATGGTGCAGATACTTTGATGGGTACTGCAGGAGACGATCAGATACGCGGGCTTGCCGGTGACGACATCATCAATGGTGGCGATGGCAATGACGTGCTGATCGGCGGCGCGGGTGCCGACCAACTGATTGGCGGTGCCGGCATCGATACGGCCAGTTATGAGGATGACAATTCGGGGGTGGGCGTCACCGTCAACCTGAAGACTGGCGTCAACACCGGTCTGGCCAAGGGCGATACGTTCGTCGGGATCGAAGCCTTCCGGGGCACGGTGTACAGCGATAACTTCGTCGGTAATGCCGAGGCCAATACCTTCGACGGTGCCGGTGGTTATGACACTCTGAGCTACGCCACGTCCGAGCAGGCCGTGAACATTACCGTCAATGGCACCACCGGAAGCGGTCTGGGAGGGGACGCCCAGGGCGACCTGTTCAGCAACATCGAGGTCATCACCGGCTCTGCCAATGCCGATGTGTTTACCGTGAACTCCGGCAGCGTGACGCTCTACGGCGGCGCCGGTAACGATGTGTATATCCTCAATGGCAAAGATTCCATGGCTATTGGTGAACTGGCTGGAGGCGGTGACGACGAGATTCGTACCAACCAGGCCGGCATGGGGATGAGCGGCGAGATCGAGCGCCTGACCTTTACCGGTACCGGTAACTTCACCGGGCGTGGCAATGCCGGGGACAACATCATTACCGGCGGCGCGGGCAACGACGTGCTCATCGGGGGCGCCGGGGCCGACCAGTTGATTGGCGGCGCGGGCATCGACACGGCCAGTTATGAAGATATCGTTTCGGGCGTCGGTGTGACGGTCAACCTCAAGACCGGGGTGCATACCGGCATTGCCACAGGCGACACGTTCAGCAGCATCGAGGTGATTCGCGGTTCCAGCTACGCCGACAATTTTGTCAGCGATGCTGCGGCAACCACCTTTGAGGGCGGCAATGGTTTCGACACATTGAGCTTTGCCGGCTCGGAACAGGGCGTCAATCTGACGGTGGCGAACTCAGCCGGCACCGGCAGCGGTGGCGATGCGCAAGGGGATGCCTTCAGCAACATAGAAGCTTTCTACGGCTCGGCCCAGGCTGACGTGTTCACCGTGACCGCCGGCAGCACCACCTTTTACGGCGGGGCCGGTAACGACGTCTACATCATCAATGGTCCGGGTACGGGCGGGGTTATCGAACTGGCGGGAGGCGGTGACGACGAGATTCGCACCAACCTGACCAGCCTGACCATGGGCAACGAAGTCGAGCGCCTGACCTACACCGGTACCGGTAACTTCACCGGTCGCGGCAGCGCCGGCGACAACATCATTACCGGCGGTGCAGGCAACGACCTGCTGATCGGCGGGGCGGGGGCCGACCAACTGATCGGTGGCGCCGGCATCGACACGGCCAGCTACGAGGACAGCCTCGCCACTGGCGTGACCGTCAATCTGAAAACCGGCGTTAACACCGGTTTCGCTGCGGGCGATACGTTCTCGGGCATCGAGATCATTGTGGGCAGCAAAAACGCCGACACCTTCGTCAGCGGCGTCGAAGCCAACATCTTTGATGGCGGCATTGCCGGGGGTGTCGACACGGTCGATTATTCGACCTCGACACAAGCCGTCAACATCACCCTGACCACGCTCGGCACAGGCAGCGGGCAGGGCGGCGATGCCCAGGGCGATACCTTCACCAATATCGAGAAAGTCGTCGGATCGGCACAGGACGATGTGTTCACCACCGGTGCCGGGACCTTCACGTTGCAGGGTGGGGCGGGTAACGACCTGTACGTGATCAACGGTCCTGCCTATCAAACGATCGTCGAGCTCGCCGGAGGGGGTGACGATGAGGTGCGTACTTCGCTGACGAACATGACGTTGAGCGCCGAAGTCGAGCGCCTGACCTACACCGGTGCCGGCAACTTCACCGGTACCGGCAATGCCGGTAACAACATCATCACCGGTGGCGTCGGCAACGACGTATTGATGGGGGGCGCGGGTGCAGACGCATTCATCGGTGGCGCCGGCAACGATACCGTCAGCTATGACGATTCTTCTGTGGGCGTGACGATCAACCTTAAAACCGGTGCTCACACCGGCATCGCCACTGGCGATACCTTCAACGGCATTGAAGTGATTCGCGGCTCCAAATTCAGCGACACATTTATTGCCGGCAGCGCTGCCGACAAGTTTGAAGGCGGCGCTGTCACGACCGATAACGTCGACGTGGTGGACTACTCGCAATCGGCTGCCGGGATCAATCTGACCCTGGCATCCGGTGCTGGCACCGGCACCGGCGGCGATGCCGAAGGGGATTCGTTCTCCGGCATCGAGAAGATCATCGGTTCGGCCTACGACGACGTATTCAGCTCGAGCACCGGCGGCTTCACCTTGCAGGGCGGGGCGGGTAATGACGTCTACATCATCAACGGCAACGCTTCGCCGGTCATTGTCGAGGTGGCCGGGGGTGGTAACGATGAGGTGCGTACTTCGCTGTCGAGCATGACGTTGAGCGCCGAAGTCGAGCGCCTGACCTACACCGGCACCGGTAACTTTACCGGTGCCGGCAACGCCGGTAACAACATCATCACCGGCGGCGCGGGCAACGACAATTTGTACGGTGGCGGTGGCGCCGACACGTTTATCGGAGGGGCTGGCACCGACACCGTCGGCTATGACGACAGCAACGCGGCGATCACCTTCAACTTCAAGACCGGTGTGCACACCGGCATCGCCGCCGGCGACACTTACGTCGGTATCGAAATGATTCGCGGCACGCAGTACGGTGACACGTTCATCGCCGGCGCCGGCGCAGACAGGATTGACGCAGGTACCGGCAACGCCGTAGACGTGCTGGATTACTCGCAATCCGGCCAGGGCGTAAACCTGACACTGGGTGCGGCCGGCGCAGGATCGGGCGTGGGGACGGGCGGTGACGCCGAGGGTGACAGCTTTGTCGGCATCGAGAAAATCATCGGCTCGGCCTACAACGATGTTTTCACCGCCACTACCAACTCGACCGGTTTTACCGTGCAGGGCGGCAGTGGCGATGATGTCTACATTCTCAATAATGCGGCCTACGGTGCGATCGTCGAACTGGCCGATGGCGGCAATGATGAAGTGCGCACCAATCAGTCGTACTACATCCTCAATGCCGGTATCGAGCGATTGACCTACACCGGAACCGGCGCGTTCATCTCTCGGGGGAATGCGCTGGATAACGTGATCACGGGCGGGGCGGGTAACGACATTTTGTCGGGGGGCGAGGGTGCCGATACCTTCATCGGTGGCGATGGCTTCGATACGGTCAGCTATGACGACGCCGGCGCAGGCGGTGTGACGATCAACCTCAAGACCGGTGAGCACACCGGGATTGCCAAGGGCGACAGCTTCCAGAACATCGAGAGGTTCCTCGGTTCGTCACGTGATGACACGTTCTACGGTAACGAACAGGTCAACAACTTTGATGGCGGCAACGCTCGCGACACCGTGAGCTTCGCCTTGGAAGGTTCAGCTATCACGCTGGATCTCACCAAGCCACTGACCGGCGCGGCGGCTGGCGACACCTACACCAATATCGAAAACTGGGAAGGCACGGCTTTCAACGATACGTTGATCGGCGGCGCCGGTTCCGAGACGTTTATCGGTGGCAAGGGTGCCGACTTCATCGACGGCGGTGCCGGCACCTCCGATGCCGCCTGGTACACGGGCAGTTCGGCGGCGGTACAGGTCGATCTGCTGGCCAACACTGCCACCGGCGGTGATGCCACCGGTGATGTCCTGGTCAATATCGAAGGGCTGCATGGCTCCGCGTTCAACGACACCCTGACAGGCAACGCCACCTGGAACCAGATCTATGGGGGTGAAGGCAACGACTTGGTCTATGGCGGCGATGGCGACGACGCGATTTACGGTGGCAAGTATGAGCCTTACTCCATCAACGGTCCTGATCGCAGCGGCGCTGCCGAGGCCGATCAATTGTTCGGGGGTAACGGTAACGACACCCTATTCAGCGCGAACAACGATATTGGCAGTGTCTTGCACGGTGATGCCGGTAACGACCAGGTCACCGTCTATGCAGGCACCGCCTACGGTGACGAGGGCAACGATATCCTGGAGGGCGTCGGCCCGGAGTATCAGCTGTTTGGTGGTGCCGGTGCTGACACCTTGATCCTGTCTGCCGGCGGTTATGCCTACGGCGGTGAGGGTGGCGACACTTACAAAGTGAATTCGTCGACCACGGTGCTGATCAAGGATGACGGGCTCTATGGCAATGACAAGGTCGAGTTGCAGAACATCAAGTCGTACGCCGATGTGATCATCAAGACCGATGGCACCAATGCCTACATCTTCAACGCGGTGGAGTGGAACGCCGGCAAGCAGAATAATGCGGTGATCCTCGCAGACTGGTATGCCGGTTCCAACACCATTGATACCTTTGTCACCAGCAATGGCGATACCTTCACCATTCCGGTGGTAGGGCAGGCAATGGCTGAGTCGTTTATGGTCTGACGCAGCACTGTAGAAACAACTGGCGGCGAAACCTGAACTTCAGGTTTCGCCGTTTTTTTTGCCCCCGACTTTTTCCGGTCTGCCAGTCTCCGTGGGAGCTGGCGCAGGTGCAAAAGAAAACCCCCGACAAACCAGAAGTCTGTCGGGGGTTTCTTTTATCCGGAGAGCATCAGGCGTCTCGCAACGCCTGATCGGCTCAGCTTATTGGCAAGCTTCGCAGTCCGGCTCGTCGATCGCGCAAGCCTTTGGCACAGGTGCCGGACCGGCCGGAGCAGCCAGTACGGAGTCGTCGCCGTGGTTGCCGCCGCTGGAAACAGCGTTCAGCTTGCCGGTGTTGATGGTCGACTTCTCGGTGCTGGTCGCGGCCAGGGCACGGAGGTAGTAGGTGGTTTTCAGACCACGGTACCAGGCCATGCGGTAGGTCACGTCGAGCTTCTTGCCCGAGGCGCCGGCGATGTACAGGTTCAGCGACTGGGCCTGGTCGATCCACTTCTGACGACGGCTGGCGGCGTCAACGATCCACTTGGTGTCCACTTCGAACGCGGTCGCGTAGAGCTCTTTGAGTTCTTGCGGGATGCGCTCGATCTGCTGAACCGAACCGTCGTAGTACTTCAGGTCGTTGATCATGACCGAGTCCCACAGACCGCGAGCCTTGAGGTCGCGAACCAGGTACGGGTTGATCACGGTGAATTCGCCCGACAGGTTCGATTTCACATACAGGTTCTGGTAGGTCGGTTCGATCGACTGCGAAACGCCAGTGATGTTGGCGATGGTCGCGGTCGGTGCGATGGCCATGATGTTGGAGTTGCGAATGCCTTTCTGTACACGGGCGCGAACCGGTGCCCAGTCCAGGGTTTCGTTCAGGTCAACGTCGATGTACTTCTGGCCACGCGCTTCGATCAGGATCTGTTGCGAATCCAGCGGCAGGATGCCTTTGGACCACAGCGAACCGTTGAAGGTCTCGTACGAGCCACGCTCGTCAGCCAGGTCGCAGGACGCCTGGATCGCGTAATAGCTGACCGCTTCCATCGACTTGTCGGCGAACTCGACGGCAGCGTCGGAACCGTAAGGGATGTGCTGCAGGTACAAGGCGTCCTGGAAGCCCATGATGCCCAGACCGACCGGACGGTGCTTGAAGTTGGAGTTCTTCGCTTGCGGCACCGAGTAGTAGTTGATGTCGATCACGTTGTCGAGCATGCGCACGGCCGTGTTCACGGTGCGTTGCAGCTTGGCGGTGTCCAGCTTGCCATCCACGATGTGGTTCGGCAGGTTGATCGAGCCCAGGTTGCAAACGGCGATCTCGTCCTTGTTGGTGTTCAAGGTGATCTCGGTGCACAGGTTCGAGCTGTGAACCACGCCAACGTGCTGCTGCGGGCTGCGCAGGTTGCACGGGTCTTTGAAAGTCAGCCATGGGTGGCCGGTTTCGAACAGCATGGACAGCATTTTGCGCCACAGGTCTTTGGCCTGGATGGTCTTGAACAGCTTGACCTTGCCCGGGTACTCGGTCAGCGCTTCGTAGTACTCGTAGCGCTCTTCGAAGGCTTTACCGGTCAGGTCGTGCAGGTCCGGTACTTCCGATGGCGAGAACAGGGTCCACTTGCCGTCATCGAAGACGCGCTTCATGAACAGGTCAGGGATCCAGTTGGCGGTGTTCATGTCGTGGGTACGACGACGATCATCACCGGTGTTTTTACGCAGCTCGATGAACTCTTCGATGTCCATGTGCCAGGTTTCCAGGTAGGCACAGACAGCGCCTTTGCGCTTGCCACCCTGGTTAACGGCTACGGCGGTGTCGTTCACCACTTTCAGGAACGGAACCACGCCTTGCGACTTGCCGTTGGTGCCCTTGATGTAAGAGCCCAGTGCACGCACCGGCGTCCAGTCGTTGCCCAGGCCACCCGCGAATTTCGACAACATGGCGTTGTCGTGGATCGCGTGGTAGATGCCCGACAGGTCGTCCGGAACGGTGGTCAGGTAGCAGCTCGACAGCTGTGGACGCAGGGTGCCGGCGTTGAACAGGGTCGGGGTCGAAGCCATGTAGTCGAAGGACGACAGCAGGTTGTAGAACTCGATCGCACGGTCTTCTTTCTGCTTTTCTTCGATCGCCAGGCCCATGGCCACACGCATGAAGAAGATCTGCGGCAGTTCGAAACGCACGCCATCCTTGTGGATGAAGTAACGGTCGTACAGGGTCTGCAGGCCCAGGTAGGTGAATTGCTGATCGCGCTCGTGGTTGATCGCCTTGCCCAGTTTTTCCAGGTCGAAGGTGGCCAGCACAGGGTTCAGCAGTTCGAACTCGATACCTTTGGCGACGTAGGCCGGCAGTGCCTTGGCGTACAGGTCGGCCATTTCGTGGTGAGTGGCGCTTTCGGCGACACCGAGGAAGCCCAGGCCTTCGGCACGCAGGGTGTCCATCAGCAGGCGGGCGGTCACGAACGAGTAGTTCGGCTCGCGTTCAACCAGCGTACGCGCGGTCATCACCAGGGCGGTGTTGACGTCGTTCAGGGCCACGCCGTCGTACAGGTTCTTCAGGGTTTCGCGCTGGATCAGATCGCCATCGACTTCTTCCAGACCTTCGCAGGCCTCGGTGACGATGGTGTTCAGACGACCCATGTCCAGAGGCGCAAGGCTACCGTCGGCGCGGGTGATGCGGATCGACGGGTGGGCCTGTACCGGCTCTTCGGTGGTGCGAACGGCGCGCTCCTTGGAGCGGGCATCACGGTAGATCACGTAGTCACGAGCGACTTTCTGCTCGCCGGCACGCATCAGGGCCAGTTCGACCTGGTCCTGGATTTCTTCGATGTGGATGGTGCCGCCCGATGGCATGCGACGCTTGAAGGTCGCGGTGACCTGTTCGGTCAGGCGGGCAACGGTGTCGTGGATTCGCGACGAAGCAGCAGCGGTGCCGCCCTCAACTGCGAGAAACGCTTTGGTGATAGCGACGGTGATCTTGTCATCGGTGTAAGGAACGACAGTGCCATTACGCTTGATCACGCGCAGTTGACCAGGCGCGGTGGCTGCCAGATCCGAAGTCGAATCGGCGGCCTGCGGCAAGGTGCCCTGCGGGTTCTCGCGAGTTGTGTCGGTTTGCATGGGGGGTGATCTCCACATTCTCTATGTTTGTTTGGGCACCATCATGGTGCTCACCGTTCTGGTCCGAAGCACTACAACCGACGGGCGTCGGGCATAACAACTTCGGACCAGTAGGAAAAAGGCTAATGACGCCGCATCCTTGCCGAAGTTTTTGGCTGCGAGCCAAGGCTCGAGCCGGATTCCTTCCAGGGTGACAGTCATGACTGCAACACCCGTACCGTTCCGGTCGTTTCCAACCTGAAAAACGATGCCATCCGCAAGTGCGGTTTGGGCTTTGAAAAACTTGCTTGGTTCAACCGGAAACTGGCAATAAAGCGCTTGAGTTTCAGGTCCGAAATGTGGTTGGGCGTTTAAGCGGAAAACCCTATATGTAGGGTCTATCCTTGCGCCGTGCTACAAGATAATGCGTTTCGAGGGGGCTTGCAACGTACTAGCTGTGGATAAACCTGTGCGTAAATTGTGTAAGAAACACGGAATTCCCGTGTAGGCCGCGAACCTGCTGAGCTAGACCGTCTGTCACCGTTTTTTCCTTGGGAAAAACGCTTCAGCGGATTTTTAAGGGCGCGAACCCTATCACAAAAAACCGCCTTGTCCGAACGCATTTACCGACTTGTGTTCTGGCTGTACGCCGTTTATACAATCGGCCCACAAGTACGCATTCTTATCCTCCGAAAAGATGACAAAAAGACGGGGGACAGGATGTCAGTCAGTGACTGGAGCAGGATTGCGGGAGCGGGCTTGCTCGCGAATGCGCTGTGTCATGGAGCCTCAATGTCGAGCGCGCCGTCGCCTTCGCGAGCAAGCCCGGTGCCACGGGGTATTGTGTTGAGTCAGGCGTACCTCCTTTATTAATAACAATGGAAAGCAGAGGTCAGCGGTGGAGCAACAAGCCTTTCAGGTATTGATCGTCGAGGATGACCAGCGTCTGGCCGAGTTGACGCGTGACTACCTGCAAGCCAATGGATTGCGTGTAGACATCGAAGGCAACGGGGCACTGGCGGCGGCGCGAATCATCAGGGAGCAGCCGGATCTGGTCATCCTCGATCTGATGTTGCCGGGCGAGGATGGCCTGAGCATCTGCCGCAGAGTGCGCAGTCAGTACGACGGGCCGATCCTGATGCTCACCGCACGTACCGACGACGCCGACCAGATCCACGGCCTCGACCTCGGTGCCGACGATTACGTCTGCAAACCGGTGCGCCCGCGCCTGTTGCTGGCGCGGATTCAGGCGTTGCTGCGCCGCAGTGACACACCGGAACCGGCCAGCGAGAAATCCCGGCGTCTGCAATTCGGCCCGCTGGTGGTCGACAACGCCTTGCGCGAAGCCTGGCTGAGCGACACCGGCATCGAGTTGACCAGCGCCGAATTCGACCTGCTCTGGCTGTTGGTGTCCAACGCCGGGCGCATCCTGTCACGGGAAGAAATCTTCACCGCCCTGCGTGGCATCGGGTACGACGGCCAGGACCGCTCGATCGACGTGCGCATCTCGCGCATCCGTCCGAAAATCGGCGACGACCCCGACCATCCACGGCTGATCAAGACCATTCGCAGCAAAGGCTACCTGTTCGTCCCTGAAGCCTGCGCAGACCTGCCGCTGTGAACTCGATCTTCCTGCGCATCTACGGTGGCATGTGCGCGGCGCTGATACTGGTGGCGGTGCTCGGCGTGCTGGCGCTGAACCTGCTCAATCAGGTGCGCAGCGAGCAGTACCGCGAGCGTCTGGCCCACGGCACGTTTTCGTTGATGGCCGACAACCTGCAACCGATGAACGAAACCGAGCGGCATCGTGCCTTGCTGGTGTGGGAGCGATTGCTCGGCATTCCGCTGGCACTGAAAAAGTTTGCCGAGACCGACCTCGATCTGGCTCAACGCACCCGCGTGCAGCGCGGCCAGGCCTTGGTAGAACAGACCGGCCCACACGCGGCCAGGGTCTTCCGGCTGGTCAGTGATAAAGAACAGCTTGTGCTGGTGGGGGAAGTGCAGCAGATCAGCGAACAACTGGCCCGGGCGACGATTTACCTGCTGGCCGATGAACTGGTGCGCGTGCCGGTTGGCGAACAGCCCAGGCGTCTTGCGCAGATAAAGGAAGAGAAAGGCTTCGGCTTTGATCTGCGCCTGGTCACCGTGGAAGACGCCGACATGGACGAAGACCAGAGCCGCCGCGTCGCCGAGGGCGATACGGTGATGGCGCTGGGCAAGGGCGGCGATTCGATCCGGGTGTTCGCCGGCATGGTCGGCACGCCGTGGGTACTGGAAATCGGCCCGTTGTATCAGATGAATCCGTATCCGCCGCAATGGCTGGTGCTGATCGCGGCGCTCGGGCTGAGCCTGATCGGCCTGATCGTTTACCTGTTGGTGCGTCAGCTCGAACGCCGCTTGCGTGGCCTCGAAGCCGCCGCCACGCGGATCGCCAAGGGCAGTCTGGAAACCCGCGTGCCGGCGCGCGGCGCCGACTCGGTTGGGCGGCTGGCGTCAGCCTTCAACAAAATGGCCGAGCACTTGCAGCAGTTGCTGGCCATCCAGCGTGAACTGGTGCGGGCGGTGTCCCATGAACTGCGCACACCGGTGGCGCGCTTGCGCTTCGGTCTGGAAATGATCGGCTCGGCGACCACGCCGCAGGCGCTGGAAAAGTACCGCGAAGGCATGGACCACGATATCGAGGACCTCGATAAGCTGGTCGATGAAATGCTCACTTACGCACGCCTGGAACAGGGTTCGCCGGCGCTGACGTTCCAGCGCATTGATCTGGATGCGCTGGTCAATCAAGTCATCGAGGAACTGGCGCCGTTGCGTGCCGAGGTCACGGTGCAGCGGGGGTTGTGTCTGTCTGCTGCCGATAATGACGGGGCCTGGGTCGAGGCCGAGCCGCGTTATCTGCACCGGGCGCTGCAGAATCTGGTGAGCAACGCCATGCGCCATGCGCGGTCGAAGGTCACGGTGAGTTATCAGGTCGGGCAGTTGCGTTGTCGGGTCGATGTCGAGGATGACGGGCCAGGTGTGCCGGAGGTGGCGTGGGAGCGGATTTTCACGCCGTTCCTGCGCCTGGATGACAGCCGGACGCGAGCGTCGGGCGGGCACGGTCTGGGGTTGTCGATCGTGCGCCGGATCATCCATTGGCATGACGGCCGGGCGATCATTGGCAAGAGCAAGAGTCTGGGAGGGGCGTGTTTCAGCCTGAGCTGGCCGAGGAATCAGGAGCGACGTTGAGTATTTGTGATGGTTTTGCTGGCCCCGTCGCTGGCAAGGCAGCTTCCACAGGGCTTGCGCACGCCCGGAACCTGGGGGAGCGGGCCGGCCCGCGATGGGGCCCTGAGCGGCGATAAAGATTTCAGGCAGGGATGCTCACCAGACTCAACAACTGCCCCTCCTGCACCCCAAATTGCGCCTCCAGCTCAGTGCCATGACGCCATTCAGCGGACAGATCGGTCAGCAGCCGCAGCCGCACGTGACCTTGCGCCGTCCACTCCAGCACTTCGGCGTGCTCGAAGTAGAAACGCTGTTGCACGATCGGATACAGCGCCTTGAACAGGCTTTCTTTTACCGAAAAGGTCAGCGTCACGCACAGGCCCAACTGCTCTGGCGAGCCGGCGGCCATGCGCTGCAATTCCGCCGGCGTCAGGATTTCTCTGGCGAGGCGTTCGGCGCGGTCGCTGTCGAGCAGGTTTTCCAGGTCCATGCCCAGGCCGCGCCAGTGCTGTTTGTTGGCGACTATCGCCGCCGCACGCCCGGTGCTGTGGGTGATCGAGCCGCAGATGTGCGGCGGCCACACGGGTGCGCGATCTTCGCCAATCGGCGGGACAACCCCTGCGCCTTGCAGTTGTTGCAGCGCCGCACGGGCGCAGATACGCCCGGCCAGAAACTCGGCCTGACGCTTGGCGACCGAACGCTGAATGCTCGGCGGCGGCACGACGGCGCTGCGCTGGAAATCATCCCCGAGCAGTTGCGCCGGGTCGAAATGGGTGCTGAGCAGGACGGTGTCGGGCAAGACGTTTGGCAACGGCCAGTGGGCGTCGAGCGGGGTGCAGCAGGCGGGAAGGATCGGGCTGGCATTCATGGCGGGCATTTTGCCGGTTGATGTCGATGCTGGGTAGTAGGTCATGCTGTTTTGGCGAGGGAGCATGCTCCCTCGCGCCACAGGTCATCCTGCAGCGTTTGATCAACTGAAGATTTTCTGGAAGAACGCCTTCATGTCCGCCCAGGATATTTCATCGGCAGCCTTGTTGTAGCCGATATCCGGGCCACCGTGTTCGCCGTGGCTCAAGCGGTCGGCATCCGGATTGGTGAAACCATGTTTGGCGCCGTTGAGGCTGACGAACGTGTAGTCGGCACCGGCGTTGTCCATTTCCGCCTTGAACGCGGTGACGTTGTCGGCGCTGACCATGCTGTCCAGCGCGCCATGTTCGACCAGAATCTTTGCCCTCACACTGCCGGGCGTGGCCGGGGTCGTGGTTGCCAGTGCACCATGGAAACTCACCACACCTGCCAGCGGCACACCCTGGCGCGCAGCGTTCAGGACCACGCTACCGCCGAAGCAATAGCCGATGGCGGCGATTTTATTGGCGTCGGTCTGCGGCTGTTTTTTCAGCAGATCCAGCCCGGCCTCGAAACGCTTGCTCGCAGCGGCCGCGTCCTGGGTCGCGGCCTGCATGAACGCCATCGCATCCTTCGGGTGCTCGGTGTTCTTGCCTTCGCCGTACATGTCGATCGCCAGTGCGCTGTAACCCAGCCCGGCGAGGTCGCGGGCGCGGCGCTTGGCGTAATCGTTCAGGCCCCACCATTCATGCACCACCACCACGCCCGGGCGCTTGCCCTTGATCGCGTCGTCATAGGCGTAATAGCCGATCAGTTGTGTGCCGTCGGCGCTCTGGTAGGGAATCTCCTGAGTCTTGATCGCGGCGTTGGCCAGGCTGCTGACAGCGAGCAGGGTGAGTGTGAGGAACAGGCGCATGGTCGGTCTCCTTGTCGAAAGTGGTCAGGACAGCCTAGTCGATTTGATTCGGCGCCGGTTCAGAGAGTGTTCAGGGCAGGTACAGGGGCGGCTTGCTAACCTTGCACCCTACCGAACAGCAGTGAGAAAGTTGTTGCCTGTGCCGTCGCCTTCGCGAGCAGGTTCGCCCCCACAGGTAGGCTGTTGAAGTTGGAGCGTTTGATTTACCCGGGAGAGCGTTATGAAATTGTTGGTCGTCGAAGATGAAGCGCTGTTGCGTCATCACCTGCAAACCCGCCTCACGGAGAGCGGTCACGTGGTCGAGTCCGTGGCCAATGCCGAAGAGGCGCTGTACCAGACCGGACAGTTCAATTTCGATCTGGCGGTGATCGATCTGGGCTTGCCGGGCATGGGCGGTCTCGACCTGATTCGCCAGTTGCGCTCCGGCGGCAAGGCCTTCCCGATCCTGATCCTCACCGCGCGCGGCAACTGGCAGGACAAGGTCGAAGGCCTCGCCGCCGGCGCCGACGACTATCTGGTCAAGCCGTTCCAGTTCGAAGAACTCGATGCGCGGCTGAATGCCCTGTTGCGCCGCTCCAGCGGGTTCACCCAATCGACCATCGTCGCCGGGCCGTTGTTGCTCGACCTGAATCGCAAACAGGCATCGCTGGATGAAGAGCCGCTGGCGTTGACGGCCTATGAATACCGCATCCTTGAATACCTGATGCGGCACCACCAGCAAGTGGTGCCCAAGGATCGCTTGATGGAGCAGCTTTACCCGGATGACGACGAGCGCGATCCGAATGTCATCGAAGTGCTGGTCGGCCGTTTGCGTCGCAAGCTCGAAGGCCCGGCCGGGTTCAAACCGATCGACACCGTGCGGGGTCTCGGCTACCTGTTCAATGAGCGCTGCACTTGATTCGTTCCCTTCGCGTTCGCTTGATGCTCGCCGCCGCCACGTTGGCGGTGTTGTTCATGCTGGCGTTGCTTCCGGCGATGCAAGGTGCGTTCAGTCTCGCGCTGCAGGATTCGATCGAGCAGCGTCTGGCTTCGGACGTCACCACGTTGATTTCCGCGGCGCGGGTCGAGAACGGTCGGCTGCTGATGCCCGATCAGTTGCCGGACGAGCGTTTCAACCTCACCGACTTCCGCTTGCTCGGCTACATCTACGACCGCGAAGGGCATCTGGTCTGGCGTTCGCGAGCCACCCAGGAAGAGCAGATCAATTACAAACCGCGCTACGACGGACTCGGCAACGAGTTCGCGCGGATTCGCGAGACCAACGGTCAGGAGTTCTTCGTCTATGACGTTGAAGTCAAACTGCTTGGCGGCAAAAACGCAGCGTTCAGCATCGTCGCCCTGCAACCGGTGCGCGAATACGAAACCACCCTCGAAGGCCTGCGCGAGAATCTCTATCTGGGTTTTGGCGCGGCGCTGCTGGTATTGCTGGTATTGCTCTGGATCGGCCTGTCCTGGGGCCTCAAGGCCTTGCGTCAGCTCAGCCAGGAGCTTGATGAAATCGAAGGCGGCACTCGCGAAAGCCTGACTGAACAACACCCGCGCGAACTGTTGCGCCTGACCGGCTCGCTCAACCGTTTGCTGCTCAGCGAGCGGCAACAGCGCAGCCGCTATCGCGACTCCCTCGATGATCTGGCGCACAGCCTGAAAACCCCGTTGGCCGTGCTGCAAGGGGTCAGTGAGGACATGGCCCAGCGCCCCAAGGACCTCGATCAGGCCTGGGTCCTGCAAAGCCAGATCGAACGCATGAGCCAGCAGATCAGCTATCAACTGCAACGCGCCAGCCTGCGCAAAAGCGGTCTGGTGCGCCATCAGGTGCGGCTACAGCCGGTGTTGAAAAGCCTGTGCGACACCCTCGACAAGGTGTATCGCGACAAACGTGTGCGCGTGGCGTTTGATCTGCCGGAGCATTGTTATGTGCCGATCGAGCAGGGCGCTCTGCTGGAGATGATGGGTAACCTGCTGGAGAACGCCTATCGTCTGTGCCTGGGGGAAGTGCGCATCAGCGTGCGCGAGACCCTGGCCGGGGTCGAATTGTGCGTCGAGGACGATGGCCCGGGCGTGCCACCTGATCAGCGTGCGCGAATTCTCGAGCGTGGCGAGCGCCTGGATCGTCAGCATCCGGGGCAGGGCATCGGGCTGGCGGTGGTCAAGGACATCATCGAGAGTTACAACGCCAAACTGATGCTGGGGGATTCGCCGATGGGCGGGGCGGCGTTCAGGATTCATTTTCCGGCGGTTTAGTCGCCGGCCTTTCGGGCGCCATCGCTGGCAAGCCAGCTCCCACAGGTTTCGATGTCGTTCGAGGGTTTTGTGTTCGACCCGGAGACTGTGGGAGCTGGCTTGCCAGCGATCAGGCCAGTCAAGGCGCCACAGGCTGCGAGCAGATCACTGCTCCTGCGCCCGATAAGCCCCCGGCGTCAGCCCCGTCCACTTCTTGAACGCCCGGTGAAACGCCGATGGCTCGGAAAACCCGAGCTGCTCGGCGATCTGTTGCAACGACAGATCCGCGCGGCCCAAATGGTAAATGGCGATATCCCGCCGCAACTGATCTTTCAGCGCCTGAAAACTGGTGCCTTCCTCACGCAAATGCCGGCGCAACGTCTGCGGGCTGATGTGCAGGTGCGCGGCCACCGCCTCCAGATCCGGCCAGCGCGCACTGTCGCGGCTGAGCAAGCGGCGCAGGCGGCTGCTGAGGCTGTCGCCGTCGTCGGGTCGCGAGAGCAGGTCGGCGGGGGAGCGCTCGAGGAAATGCTTGAGGGTGCGTTCGTCCTGCAACAACGGCATGTGCAGGTAGCGGCTGTGAAAGACCAGACTGCTCTGCCCGGCGCCGAAGGTCGTGGGGCAGGGGAACAGCAACTCGTATTCCGCACCATGGGCGGGGCGCGGGTAGCTGAACGTGGCCTGTTCGAGGCGAATCCGCTGGCCGATCATCCAGCTGCCCAGGCGATGCCAGATCACCAGCAGGCTTTCGCTGAGAAAGTGATCCGGATCCCATAGCTGCGCATCATCGAGACTCAGGCGCACCCATTCGTCTTCGCGGCGCAGGCTCAGGCGCGGGGCTTGTGGGAATAGGCTGTAAAACAATAAACCGCGTTGCAGCGCCTTCTCCAGATTGCGGCAGTGAATCGAGGCGTGGCACATCATGGCGAAACTGCCGGGTTTGCTGGGTGCGTGGCCGAAACCGAGGTATTCGTCGTCCAGGGCCAGCCACAGGTTCTGGATCAACCGGGTGAATTGTTCCGGAGCTATGCGCGCGCGGGGTTCATCTAGCAATTCCGGGCTGATGCCCAGTTGCGACAGCAGGTTCGAATAATCGAAACCCAGGCGACGTGCGCCACCGAGGGCGGCACGGGCGAAATGACTGGCGATGGTGCGTTCGCGCATAGGCGGCAGATCCTTCCTCAGGCGCCGGATGGTAGCCGGCGGCCGGATGCACCTACAAGGCGGATTTCCGCCAAATTGTAGGACCAGAAGCGTCTGGTTGGCGGAAATCCGCCACACATGAGTCACCGGATGGTGACATTCATGCACGTGTAATCCCTGACATCAAAAGGCTTGTAGGCAATCGCACCAAAGTGGCACGACGTTTGCGATACAAGCCACAGAAGCGTGCGTTTCACCTGATGGAAAACGCTGCTCCAACAACAAATCCCTCCAGTGCAGGAGGGTTCGCAATTAAGGTTTCGCGGCCAACAGATGGATGTTGCTACGCGGGACGCTTGAGGAAAACTGCAATGACGACTCGTCAGCCACTGTACAAATCCCTGTATTTCCAGGTGATCGTTGCCATCGCCATCGGCATCCTGCTTGGTCACTTCTACCCTCAGACCGGTGTGGCCCTCAAGCCGCTGGGTGACGGGTTCATCAAACTGATCAAAATGGTCATCGCCCCGATCATCTTCTGTACCGTTGTCAGCGGCATCGCCGGCATGCAGAACATGAAATCCGTGGGCAAGACTGGCGGCTACGCGCTGCTGTACTTCGAAATCGTTTCCACCATTGCCCTGCTGATCGGTCTGATCGTGGTCAACGTTGTGCAACCGGGCGCCGGCATGCACATCGACGTCACCACCCTGGACGCCTCGAAAATCGCCACTTATGTGACGGCCAGTAAAGACCAGAGCATTGTCGGTTTCCTCCTCAATGTAATTCCGAACACCATCGTCGGCGCGTTCGCCACCGGTGACATCCTGCAAGTGCTGATGTTCTCGGTGATCTTCGGCTACGCCCTGCATCGCCTGGGTTCGTACGGTCGTCCGCTGCTGGACATGATCGATCGCTTCGCCCACGTGATGTTCAACATCATCAACATGATCATGAAACTGGCGCCACTGGGTGCATTTGGTGCCATGGCCTTCACCATCGGTGCCTACGGTGTCGGCTCGCTGGTGCAACTGGGCCAGTTGATGATCTGCTTCTACATCACCTGCATCCTGTTCGTGGTGTTGGTGCTGGGTGCGATCTGCCGTGCTCACGGTTTCAGCGTGTTTAAACTGGTGCGTTACATCCGTGAAGAACTGTTGATCGTACTGGGTACGTCCTCGTCGGAATCGGCACTGCCACGCATGCTGATCAAGATGGAGCGTCTGGGCGCGAAGAAATCGGTAGTGGGTCTGGTGATCCCGACCGGTTACTCGTTCAACCTCGACGGTACGTCGATCTACCTGACCATGGCGGCCGTGTTCATCGCTCAGGCGACCGACACCCACATGGACATCACCCACCAGATCACCCTGCTGCTGGTACTGCTGTTGTCCTCCAAAGGCGCGGCTGGTGTCACCGGTTCGGGCTTCATCGTACTGGCCGCTACCCTGTCGGCGGTCGGTCACCTGCCGGTGGCCGGTCTGGCGCTGATCCTCGGTATCGACCGCTTCATGTCCGAAGCCCGTGCCCTGACCAACCTGGTCGGTAACGCTGTTGCGACCATCGTGGTTGCCAAGTGGGTCAAGGAACTGGATACCGATCAACTGCAAACCGAGCTGGCCTCGGGCGGTCGCGGTATCTCGGACGAACGTGAAGAAGATGACCTGGGTGTGGCTGAAGGCCCAACCCCGAGCAGCGTGAAGTAACTGCAATTTGGTAATACCTTGTGGTGAGGGAGCAAGCTCCCTCACCACACAGGCAATAAAAAACCTGCTTCGGCAGGTTTTTTATTGCCTGCGATTTGAGCATTACGGTCACTGCCGCTGATGCATCCGGTGATTGCCGGACGCGGCATCGCTGCCTAGGCTGGGTGCATCGCTCAAGGAGATCGCCCATGTCTGCGCCGCTGGCCTCACTGAAGATTCTGGATTTCTCGACCTTGCTGCCCGGGCCGTTCGCCTCGCTGTTGCTGGCGGACATGGGCGCCGAGGTGCTGCGCATCGAATCGCCGACGCGCATGGATCTGTTGCGGGTATTGCCGCCGCATGATGGCGGAGTATCGGCCAGTCACGCCTACCTCAATCGCAACAAGCGCAGCCTGGCGCTGGATCTGAAACAACCCGAGGCGCTGGAAGTGGTCAAGCAACTGCTGACCGATTACGACATCGTCCTCGAGCAGTTCCGCCCCGGAGTGATGGAGCGCCTGGGCCTGGGGTATGAAGCGTTGAAGGCGATCAACCCGAAGCTGATTTACGTGTCGATCACCGGTTACGGCCAGACCGGGCCGTACAAGGATCGCGCCGGGCATGACATCAACTACCTCGCACTGGCCGGGCTGGCCAGTTATACCGGTCGCGCCGACAGCGGTCCGTTGCCGCTGGGCATGCAGGTGGCGGATATCGCCGGTGGTTCGCTGCACGGCGTGATCGGCCTGCTGGCGGCGGTGATTGCCCGGCAACAGAGCGGGCAGGGCACCCATCTGGACGTGAGCATGACCGATTGCGCGTTCAGTCTGCACGCGATGGCCGGTGCCGGTTACCTGGCCTGTGACGAGGAACCGCACTGGGAAGACCAAATGCTCAATGGCGGCAGCTTCTATGACTATTACCGCTCGCGTGACGGGCGCTGGTTGTCGGTGGGCAGTCTGGAACCGGCCTTCATGCAGCAACTGTGTACGGCGTTGGGCCGGCCAGAGTTGGCGGCGCAAGGCTTGTCGCCCAAGCCCGAGCAGCAGCGGTTATTGAAGGACGCACTGAAAGTGGAATTCGAGAAACACGACTTTGCCGAGCTGTGTGAATTGTTCGCCGGGGTCGATGCCTGTGTCGAGCCGGTGCTGAATCTGAGCGAGGCGGTGCTGCATCCCCAGTTGCAGGCGCGGGAACTGGTGACCCAGGTGCCGCGTGGGGATGGTACGACGCAGGCGCAGATTGCCTGTCCGCTGAAATTCTCCGAGGCGCTGCCGGCACCGCGACATGTCGGGGCAGGGTTGGGCCAGCATACGGAGCAGGTGTTGGGCGAGTTGGGGTTTGGTGCGCAGCGGATTGCCGAGTTGCGTGCTTCCAAAGTCATTCTTTAGGGCCTGTACCGGCCTCATCGCTGGCAAGCCAGCTCCCACAGGTTTTGTGTCGTATACAGAGCCTGTGAGCACCTCGAAACTGTGGGAGCTGGCAAGTCAGCACCCACAGGTTATGTGTCGTGTACAGAGCCTGTGAGCACCTGGAAACTGTGGGAGCTGGCAAGTCAGCTCCCACAGGTTTTGTGTCGTATACAGAGCCTGTGAGCGCCTCGAAAACTGTGGGAGCTGGCTTGCCAGCGATGAGGCCCTGCGGTCCAGCTGAAAACTGACTATTCCACCCGCATCTCGCCACTGAATACCAAGGTGTTGCGGCAGCGCCGGCACAGATACCGTCGCCCCTGGCGCACCAGGCTATGACGCTGTGCCGAAAACGGAAAATCACTGTCGGCACACGGGCATTTGTAGATGTAGCGGGTCACGCTGCGGCGTTTGACGGCGTAGGTGTGGCAGCGATCCGGCGGCAGTTCATAGACCCCGCGCATGATCAGTTGCCACTCTTCGCCGTGTGGCTGGATGCGGTCGCCGAACAGTTGATGGGCGATCAGGTGCGCGACTTCGTGGGCCACAGTCTGCTTGAGGAAGTGTTCGGTGTTTTCCCGGTACAGCTGCGGGTTGAAGCGCAGCAGGTTCTCGTGCAGATGCGCGACACCGGCTTTTTGCCCGCGCAGCTTGAGGCTGACGACGGGGCGTTGGAAATGACGTTTGAAAAAGGCTTCTGCGAGTTGGTAACAGTCTTCGACGCGGGTATTGAGTTGCTCGGGCATGCTTGATGGATCTCCAGAGGCGTCGAGTATGCCGCAACCTCCCGGACTTGCGAATCGCCGACCTGCCGAATGGTCATCCGCCAAACGAGAAGGCCGCCTTGCGGCGGCCTGTATTGGCAGATCTTGTCGTTCTCGGGGGGGAATCATGTCAGTTGGTATACACCGGCCCTACGCCGAGGCCCCAGACAATCACGGTGAACGCCATGATGGCCACCAGCACCACCAGACCGACCGCGAGCACTGAGCTGGAAAACAGAAAGCCTTCGTCCGAGGGAATGTTCATGAACGTCGGCAACCCGACGTACAGCAGGTAGACCGTGTAGCAAATGGCCGCCGTGCCGACGATCATCCCCAGCCACATGTGCGGATACAGCGCCGCCAGGCCGCCGACGAACAGCGGCGTTGCGGTGTAGGTGGCGAACGCGACGCAACGGGCCAGGCTCGGGTTGGCGTCATAGGTGCGCGCCATCCAGTGCACGAAAGCGCCCATCACCGCGACCCCGCCGAGCATCGCCAGGTATGACATCACGGTCATCCAGATCGCGCTTTCCACGGTGAGCATCACCGGCGCCCGGTTGCCGATCACCCAGCCAACCTGGGTGGTGCCGATAAACGCCGAAACGGCCGGAATCGCCGCGAGAATCAGCGTGTGGGTCAGGTACATGTGGCTGATGCTTTCCTCTTGGTCGCCACGGATCTCCTTCCATTCCTGATCGGGGTGGGTAAACAGTCCCACTACGTGATGGATCATGCCAGTCACTCCTCTTGTTATTGCCATCGCCCCCCAGCGGAGCGCCTACGGGCCAAGGTGGCCGAGCAAATACAGGTCTTCAGATGTGTGCGACCTTATGACGCAGTATAGAAAGGTCTTAACCGTACTGGGACTAGGGGCTTAGAGCAAATCGCGCTGTAAATACGGGGCTTAATCGCCTTGGGGTCTTGGCATCAGCTCTTTTTTATCTTTGAAATACATTTGTGGTGAGGGGATTTATCCCCGATGGGGTGCGAAGCAGCCCCAAAACCTCAGAACTCTATTTTCCCGATACTTCGCGATGGATGGTTTGACGACTGCTGCGCAGCCGATCGGGGATAAATCCCCTCGCCACAGAGGGCAATGCAGACCTCGGAAGAATGGGGCGGACTCTCGGCCCTTCGCCCCCACGGGGTTTTTGCGTAAAATGCCCGCCTTTCGTCACACCTCACGGATTTCGCGTCATGGGCACTCTTACGGTCAACCAGAACAAACTGCAAAAGCGCCTGCGCCGCCTGGCCGGCGAAGCGGTCGCCGATTTCAACATGATCGAAGACGGCGACAAGGTCATGGTCTGCCTGTCCGGAGGCAAGGACAGCTACACCATGCTCGACGTGTTGATGCACCTGCAGAAGGTTGCACCGATCAAGTTCGAGATCGTCGCGGTGAACATGGACCAGAAGCAGCCGGGTTTCCCCGAGCACGTGCTGCCGGCCTACCTGAAAGAGCTGGGCGTCGAGTACCACATCGTCGAGAAAGACACCTACTCGGTGGTCAAGGAGCTGGTGCCGGAAGGCAAGACCACCTGCTCGCTGTGCTCGCGCCTGCGTCGCGGCACGCTGTACACCTTTGCCGACGAAATCGGCGCGACCAAAATGGCCCTCGGTCACCATCGCGATGACATCGTCGAGACGTTCTTCCTCAACATGTTCTTCAACGGCACCCTCAAGGCGATGCCGCCGAAACTGCGTGCCGATGACGGCCGTAACGTGGTAATTCGCCCGCTGGCCTACTGCAACGAGAAGGACATCCAGGCCTACTCGGACTTCAAGGCTTTCCCGATCATCCCGTGCAACCTCTGCGGTTCGCAGGAAAACCTGCAGCGTCAGGTGGTCAAGGAAATGCTTCAGGACTGGGAGCGCAAGACCCCGGGTCGAACCGATAGCATCTTCCGCAGTCTGCAGAACGTGGTGCCGTCGCAACTGGCCGACCGCAATCTGTTCGACTTCACCAGCCTGAAGATCGACGAAACAGCGGCTTCGCGCTTCGTTAACGTCGTAAACCTGTAAACATACTTCAAATGTGGGAGCGAGCTTGCTCGCGAAGGCGTCGTGTCAGCCGACATCAATGTTGAATGGCATACCGCTTTCGCGAGCAAGCTCGCTCCCACAGTGTTTTGTGTTCAAAGGTAGAATTTCATTTTCAATTCCCGGGAGAGGGCATGCGCGATTACAAGTGGCTGCACGAATACTGTCTGAACCGCTTCGGTTCGGCGGCTGAACTGGAAGCCCATCTGCCCGTTCCCAAGACCGCGGCGCAATTGCGCAAGATCAGCGACGACCGCTACCTCTCGACCATGGCCCTGCGCGTGTTCCGCGCCGGGCTCAAGCACAGTCTGGTGGACGCCAAGTGGCCGGCCTTCGAGGACGTGTTCTTCAAGTTCGACCCGGAAAAAGTCGTGCTGATGAGCGCCGAGCACCTCGAACGCCTGATGCAGGACGCGCGGATCATTCGCCACCTGGGCAAGCTCAAGAGCGTGCCGCGCAATGCGCAGTTCATCCTCGATGTCGAGAAGGAGAAGGGCAGTTTCGGCGCGCTGATCGCTGACTGGCCGGTGACCGATATCGTCGGTCTGTGGACCTACCTGAAAAAGCACGGGAGTCAGCTGGGCGGGCTGTCGGCGCCACGCTTTTTGCGCATGGTCGGCAAGGATACCTTCGTGCCGAGCTACGACGTGGTCGCCGCGCTGAATGCACAAAAGATCGTCGACAAGGCCCCGACCAGCCTGCGCGATCTGGCGATTGTGCAGGAGACGTTCAACCAGTGGCATGAACAGAGTGGCGGGCGGCCGATGAGCCAGATTTCGATGATGCTCGCGTACACCGTCAATCATTAAGACCGCGTCGCTCTAATCGCTGGCAAGCCAGCTCCCACAGGGCCTGTGTTGAAACACAACTTTGTGATCGACACAGAAACCTGTGGGAGCTGGCTTGCCAGCGATAGCGGTTTGTCAGGCGACGGAGACTTCGCCTTCACCCGCCAGTTTGCGATTCAACTGATACCGCCACCGCACATACAGCAGCGCCGAACAGAACAGCGCCAGGCTGGCGACCATCTCCAACACGCCAAACAGCTGGCGGCTCGGGTCATAGGCCGCCAGTGCGCCCTTGATGAAATACAGGTTCACCACAAAGCACATCCACGAATGCCCGCGGGCGCTGCCCATGATCATCGCCGGTGCGAGAACGATCCACGGGATCAGTTCGACCAGCAGAATCACCCACGGTCGGGCGCCGTGCAGGTCGGCGAACACCAGGTAGTAAGCGGCGAGCAGCCCGGCGAGGCCGAAGAAGCACAGCAGGCTGATGATCCGCATTGCCTTGACGCGGGGTTCTAGCCACTCGACGGAGGGCAGGACTTTCGGCTTCTTCGCCACCCTCAGCCCTCCAGTTTTTGTGCGGTCTTGGCCAGGCGCAGGCCCAGCGCGCGACACAGTGCCATTTCGTGCTGATCGAGGCCTTTTTTACCGTCGGCCCCGGCGTGATGGCTGGCGCCGTAAGGCGTGCCGCCGCCCTGGGTTTCCAGCAGCGCCGACTCGCTGTACGGCAGGCCGGTGATCAGCATGCCGTGGTGCAACAGCGGCAGCATCATCGACAGCAGAGTGGTTTCCTGGCCGCCGTGCAGGCTGGCGGTGGAGGTGAACACACCGGCCGGTTTGCCCACCAGTGCACCGGTCAGCCACAGGTTGCTGGTGCCGTCGAGGAAGTACTTCAGCGGCGCGGCCATGTTGCCGAAGCGGGTCGGGCTGCCCAAGGCCAGGCCGGCGCAGTTCTTCAGGTCATCGAGGGTGGCGTAGAGCGCACCTTCGTCGGGAATGTCCGGGGCCACCGCTTCACACTCGGTGGAGATCGCCGGCACGGTGCGCAGGCGCGCTTCGAGGCCGGCCTGCTCGACACCGCGAGCAATCTGCCGGGCCATCTCGTTGGTCGAGCCGCTGCGGCTGTAATACAACACCAGAATGTACGGCGCGCTCACGGCAGCAACTCCAGGATCTGCTCCGGCGGACGACCGATCACGGCCTTGTCGCCGACTTCGAGAATCGGTCGCTCCATCAGCTTCGGATGTTCGGCGATGGCGGCGATCAATTGCGCTTCGCTGAGGTTCGTGTCGGCCAGTTGAAGCATTTTGTATTCATCTTCCCCGGTGCGCAGCAACTGGCGTGCGCTGATCCCGAGCTTGCCGAGCAGGGCCTTGATTTGCGCCGCGTTCAGCGGGGTTTCCAGGTAACGCACGACATTCGGGGTCAGGCCGCGGGCTTCGAGAAGCTCCAGTGCGCCGCGGGATTTCGAGCAGCGCGGATTGTGATAAAGCGTCAGATCGGTCATGGCGGGTCGCTTCTGGCGTAAAGTGGCGGCTATTCTAACTGTGCAGCGCGCAATCCAGAACCGTCAGAGGCGTTGGGTCGCAGGCGCATTCAATTTTTGACCAGGGAACATGACATGACACGGCGATTGGCAGCGGCATTGACGATGATCGGGGCGTTGATGCTGGGGGGCTGCGGCAATGATTACGGGATCGACCAGAACGGCCAGAAAGTCGCGTCCGAGCGTTTGGACAAACAATGGGTGGTGCTCAACTACTGGGCTGAATGGTGCGGTCCGTGTCGCACGGAAATTCCGGAACTCAATCATCTGGCTGAGGAGCTGAAAGGCAAGAACATCGGCGTGTTCGGGGTCAACTTCGACAACGTGCAGGGCGAGGATCTCAAGTCTGCCAGCGAGAAGCTGGGCATCAAGTTCACCGTGCTGGCGCAGGATCCGGCGGACCTGTTCGACGTGCCGCGCAGTGAGGCCTTGCCGGTGACCTACATCATCGACAACAAGGGCAAGGTGCGTGAGCAGTTGATGGGCGAGCAGACGGCGGCGGGGGTGATGGCGAAGCTTGAGGCGCTACAAGCGACCAAGTAACGTCAAAAGCCCCTCACCCCAGCCCTCTCCCGGAGGGAGAGGGGGCCGACCGAGGTGTCTGGCGAGCTACACCGACCTGAGAGATCGAGTCGACTGTAGATTCGCCAAAGCAAGATCCAGTCGATTATGGATTCACCAAAGGAAAATCCAGCCGATTATGGGTTCGCCAAAGCAAGGTCCAGTCGATTATGGATTCGCCAAAGCAAAATCCAGTCGATTATGGATTCGGTGAAGGCCTTTCAGGTCGGCGTACCTCTCCAATATCCCCCAATCAGTCCCCTCTCCCTCTGGGAGAGGGTTAGGGTGAGGGCTTTGGCGGCCTGAGGGTTAACCCTCTTCCAGCCACCAACGCAATGGCTTGCCTTCCGCCGGCCAGAAACGCATCTGCTCGATCGGCGAGACGTCCCAGCGTTCGACGCCTTGCAGCGCCTGCAAGAAGCGTTGTTCCTGCTCCATCAACGCGGGTGCGCAGAGTTTGCGGGTCTTGCCGATTTTGCCGAAGCTCAGCTTGTCGCCGTCGAGGGTGTACGGCGCGAACCAGTGGTTGCAGCCGCCGTTGCCATACGCACGACCATCGTCGCCGAGGGTCACGGTCAGATGGCTGTAATCCATCAATGGTCGCTCGCCGATCCACTCCAGAATGTAGCTGCGGTTCTGCTGCAACTGCACAGGCTCCGCGGCGCAGCCAACCAGGCCTGCACCGATCAGCGCAGTCAGGGCCAGGCCTTTCATCACGCGGGCTCCTGGCATTTCGGGCACAGGTGCTTGTCGCCGACGGCTTTCCAGCCCAGCTCGGCGATGCGCGCCGTGGCGGCCGGTTGCTCGGCGGCCTTGCCCAGTTTGGCGTCCACGGCGAATTCGAAGCTCAGCTCTTTGGCGCAGCTGTCGCAGTTGACCTGCCAGGTGTGAATCGCCAGTTCGCCGAACACCGGGCCCGTGGTCATCGCGGTCCATTGACCCGGCGGGTTGATCAGGTGGCGCACGGTTTCGACGGTCAGTCGCATGGACAAGTCCTTGCTGCCTTTGAGGGTCACCAACAGGGTATCGCCGATGCGGATCGAGCCACCGTTGCCGGTAACCTGATAGCGGCCGGGTACGAGGGCGCGGCATTCGGTGAGGGTGTGTTGCGGGTTCATCAGGGTGTAGCGGAAATCGTGTTCGACCATGGGTCCTCCAAATATGCGCGACATGCTAGCACGGGCTCGATTGCAGAATGGTGCACGCGTGCGACCTTCGATCCGGTTCAAATCGACCGACGCTCATGGCAAACTGCCGCCCTCGACTCTGAAGGAACGGAACATGGCGCTGATCGAATGTTATGAATGCAAGCGGAGCATCAGCTCCGAAGCCCAGGCGTGCATTCATTGCGGGGCTCCGATGGCGGAGCAACCGGTACAGGCGCACGTGCAAGCGGGGCCGGCGCAGGCATCGACAATTTCGTTCGGTAGCCTGCCGCGCAACCGGGCAGTCCCCGAGGCTGCTGCCGTGCCTCCGGTCGCCGAGCCGCTACCGAAAGTGATGCCGGCCGCCGCGGGGCGTCGCCGTCGCCAGCAAGCCGCGCAAGCGGTGGAGGCTCACGTCAATGCCGACGGCAGCCGTCCGGTGGAAGGCTGGCTGAAGATCATGGTGTTTCTGCTGCCGATGGTGTTCGTCTGGTTCCTGCTGCGCAACGGCCATTCGGCGAAACAGCGGCTGTTCGGTTTCGGCTGGCTGGGCCTGCTGATTCTGGCGTCCTCGCTCTCGCCGAAATAACCCTCAACCTTCGACCTGGTTCTGCGGCGATCCTGCCGCCCAGGTCGCGATGTTGTGCAAGGTCGTCGCCGCGATCGCGCCCAGCGCTTCATGGGTCAGAAACGCCTGATGCGCCGTGACGATCACGTTGGGAAACGTCAGCAGACGCGCCAGCACATCGTCCTGCAACGGCAGGTCGGAACGGTCCTCGAAAAACAGCTGCGCTTCCTCCTCATAGACATCCAGCCCCAGATAGCCCAGTTGACCGTCCTTCAACGCGTCGATCAGCGCCGGCGTGTCCACCAGACCGCCGCGTCCGGTGTTGATGAGCATGGCGCCCGCTTGCATGTGCGCCAGTGAGTCACGGTTGATCAAGTGCCTGCTTTGCTCGTTGAGCGGGCAGTGCAGGCTGATGATGCGTGATTGCGCGAGCAGTTCCGGCAGGCTTAGATAACGCGCGCCCAACGCCAGCACGGCGGGGTTGGGAAAGGGGTCGTAGGCCAGCAGTTCACAGCCGAAGCCATGCATGATTTTCGCGAAGGTCGCGCCGATCTGCCCGGTGCCGACCACACCGACCGTTTTACCGACCAGATCGAAACCGGTCAGGCCGTGCAGGCTGAAATCGCCTTCGCGGGTGCGGTTATAGGCACGGTGCAAACGCCGGTTGAGCGCGAGGATCAGTGCCACCGCGTGCTCGGCCACCGCATGTGGCGAGTAGGCCGGGACGCGCACCACCGACAGGCCCAGGCGTTTCGCCGCGACCAGATCGACATGGTTGTAACCGGCCGAGCGCAAGGCGATCAGCCGTGTGCCGCCGGCGGCCAGGCGTTCCAGCACCGGTGCACTGAGATCGTCATTGATAAAGGCGCAGACCACCTCGTGATGTTCGGCCAGGGCCGCCGTATCGAGGCTCAGCCGGGCTGCTTGAAAGTGCAGCTCAAGGCCGGCCGGACAGGTGGCGGCGAGAAAGCTCTCGCGGTCGTAGGTCTGGCTGCTGAAAACAATCGTGCGCATGAATTCCTCCTGGAGCAGCGTGGCCGGTCAGTGTCGACCTGCCACTACCTTAGCGTGAGCGCGCGGCATCGGCATTGTCGTGGATCAGGCGCTGATCCTCGCTTGAGCGGCGAGGCGATTGATCGCCCGCTCCAGTTCTTCCAGCGCCGCCACGGCTTTGGGGTCGCCTTGTTTGAGCAGGGTTTCGCTGCGTTGGCAGGCCGCGCGCAATTGCGGCACGCCGCAGTAACGGGTGGCGCCGTGCAAGCGATGGACGCGTTCGATCAGGGCGTTCTGGTCACGGCTTTCACACGCTGCACGAATGGCCTCGCGGTCGGCTTCCAGCGAAGCCAGGAGCATTGCCAGCATGTCTGCCGCCAGATCCGCCTTGCCCGCGGCCAGGCGCAGACCTTCTTCGTGATCGAGCACCGGCAGTTCATTGTTCGCCGCGGCGCTGTCGCTGACCCGCTCCGGTCCATGATTGCGCAGGGCCAGGCCGGTCCACTTCAGCACCACTTGCGCCAGTTGCCGCTCGCTGATCGGTTTGGTCAGGTAGTCATCCATGCCGCTTTGCAGCAGCGCACGTTTCTCGTTGGCCATGGCGTGGGCCGTGAGGGCGACGATCGGCAGCGGTGTGCAGTGCCGTTCGCTTTCCCACTGGCGGATGGCTTCGGTGCTCTGGCGTCCGTCCATGCCGGGCATCTGCACGTCCATCAACACCAGGTCGAAGGACTCGGCCTGTACCGCTTTCACCGCCGCGTAGCCGCTTTCCACCGCGAGCACCTTGGCGCCCATGTCTTCGAGCAGGGTCTGCACCAGCAGCAGGTTGGCCGGGTTGTCATCGACACACAGCACTTTCGGCGCGCGACTCGACAGCGGCTCGCCCGGCTCATTGCGCGGCTGGCGCGGGTTGGCCAGATCCGACAGCGCCCGGCGCAGCTTGCGCGTGCAGGCCGGTTTGGCCTGCAACTGGCTGTGCGGGTTCGGTACCGAGAGGTGAAACAACGTTTGCTCGGTGGTCGGGCACAGCACCAGCACTTTGCAGCCCAGGTGCTCGAGGTCCCAGACATGCTGGTTCAGGCGTTCCGGCAGCATGTCGCTGCTGGTGATGCCGAGCACCGCCAGATCAATCGCCTGATCGGTCTGGTGGGCCCCGGTGACGCCATTGGTCAGGGTTTCCAGGGTATTGAAGGTCGTGACGTCGAGGCCGCAGTCTTCCAGTTGATGCTGCAACGCCTGGCGCGCCAGTTCATGGCTTTCCAGCAAGGCGACGCGCCGTCCGAGCAGCGGCGCCGAAGGCAGGTCTTCGGCATCGTCGCGGGTTTTCGGCAAGCTCAGGCTGATCCAGAACTCCGACCCTTCGCCCGGCGTGCTGTCGACCCCGATTTCACCGCCCATCTGCTCGATCAGACGCTTGGAAATCACCAGCCCCAGGCCCGTGCCGCCGGGTTGCCGCGACAGCGAATTGTCGGCCTGGCTGAAGGCCTGAAACAACGCGCGCACGTCCTGATTCGACAGGCCGATGCCGGTGTCCTGAATGCTGATGCGCAGTTGCACGCTGTCTTCGTGTTCGTCCTCGAGCATGGCCCGGGCGACGATGGTGCCTTCGCGGGTGAACTTGATCGCGTTGCTGACCAGGTTGGTGAGGATCTGTTTGAGTCGCAGCGGGTCACCGACCAGCGACAACGGCGTGTCGCGATAGACCAGACTGACCAGTTCCAACTGCTTGGCGTGGGCGGCCGGGGCCAGAATCGTCAGGGTGTCCTGCAACAGATCGCGCAGGTTGAACGGGATATGGTCGAGCACCAGTTTGCCGGCCTCGATCTTCGAGAAATCGAGGATCTCGTTGATGATCCCGAGCAGGCTGTCGGCGGATTTTTCGATGGTGCCCAGATAGTCGAGCTGGCGCGGGGTCAGTTCGCTTTTCTGCAACAGGTGGGTGAAGCCGAGAATGCCGTTGAGCGGCGTGCGGATTTCATGGCTCATGTTGGCGAGAAATTCGGATTTGATCCGGCTCGCTTCCAGTGCTTCTTTACGCGCCAGATCCAGTTCGATGTTCTGGATTTCGATGGTTTCCAGGTTCTGGCGCACGTCTTCGGTGGCCTGATCGACGCTGTGCTGCAATTCTTCGCGGGCGTTCTGCAGGGTGCCGGCCATGCGGTTGATGCCTGAGGCCAGTTCGTCCAGCTCCTGACTGCCGAGGGGCGGCAGACGGGTTTCCAGATGGCCGTCCTTGAGTTGCGCGACGGCTTGCTTGATCTGGCCCAGCGGCCGATTGATGGTGCGGCCCATGCGCACGGCGAGCAGGGCGGCACCGGCCAGGCCGGCGGCGATCAGCAACAGGCTGGCGAACAGGCTGCGATATCCGCGCAGCAACATGCCGTTGTGCGACAACTCCAGTTCGACCCAGCCGAGCAACCGGTCGGATTCGGCTGGAATCAGTTCGCCGGCGAGGTTGCGGTGTTTGCCGAAGACCGGCATCAGGTAGCGGGTCGCGTCATTGCCACTGCGCCGTTGCAACTGCGTGCTGTCGCCGGTGGGGGCCTGATTGAGCATGGTCGGGCCGGCGTGGGCCAGCGGCGAGCGATCCGGCGCCAGAAAGGTTACCGCGCGCACGTCCGGTTGTTCGAGGGATTGGGTGGCGATGCGTTCGAGCAGGTCGTTGTTGCCATGGCCCATGGCGGGGGCGACCAGCGGCGCCAGTTGCTCGGCGATCATTTCGCCGCGCTGCATCAATTGGGTCTGCAAGTCGGACTGTTGCGTCCAGGTGAAGTAACCGCCCAGCACCAACGCCATCAGGCTGGTCGGCAACAGGGTCAGCAACAACACGCGACCTTTGATTCCCAGTTTCTTGAGCACGCCCATCTCCTGCATCCCGCTGATCCGTTGACTCATGCGTGCATCCGGCACGCGACATGGGCGCAGTGTAGCGATTTGCTCGCAGGCAATCTCCGGAAAAATGCGCGCGCCATCGGTCGCCGCGCCGGTGCGCGTTTGTCCGGCAGGTCAAGCTTGTGTTGCCCCACGCCCGGCAATCTTGAATAATCGCCGCTCAACTGAGAATGACTTGCAGATACTCATGACTCCTGTTTCCGTTGGCCAGCCGCGCATTCTTTCCATCGAAGACGATCCGGTCCTCGGCGCCTACGTTCACGAACAGCTGGGCCGCAGCGGCTTTCAGGTGACCTGGTGCCAGAACGGCCAGGAGGGCCTGAGCATCGCCCGACGCCAGCCGTTCGACGTGGTGTTGATGGACATTCTGTTGCCCGGGCTGGACGGACTGAATGTGCTGACGCAATTGCGCCAGAGCCATTCGACGCCGGTGTTACTGATGTCGGCGCTGGGCGCCGAGGCGGATCGCATCAGTGGTTTTCGCCTGGGCGCCGATGATTATTTGCCCAAGCCGTTCAGCATTGCCGAGTTGCACGTGCGCATCGAAGCGATCCTGCGACGGGTGGCCCTTGATCGGCGTCCGCCGGCGCTTGCAACGCCGTTGACCACGGGAACCCTGCGCTTTGACGACGCACAGTGCGAGGTGTTTTTCCGCGACCAGGCGGCCGGCCTGACCCGCAGCGAATTCCGCTTGCTGGAAACCCTCGAGCGCAATGACGAGGAAGTCTTGAGCAAGGCCTTCCTTTATCAGCACGTTCTGCAACGCGGCTATGCGGCACACGATCGCAGCCTCGACATGCACATCAGCCAGATCCGCCGCAAACTCAAGGCCATCGGCTACACCGAGCGGGAAGTGCGCACGGTGTGGGGCAAGGGCTACGTATTGAGTGGCCGTGCCGATGAAGCGCTCTGAATTGCCGGGGCGCCATTCGCTGTTCTGGAAACTGGCGTGTCTGCTGGTCGCGTTCTGTCTGCTGATGATCTGGCTGAGCTGGTCATGGGGCCGCTACATGGAGGAGCGCAACCAGTTTCTCTCCGATGAGGCGCGCGGCACGCTTACCCGGTATGCGGCTGAGGCCGAACGGGCCTGGCAGCGCGGTCAGCGTGACGGCATTGACAGCTGGTTGCAGAGCATGGAGTTGCGTGAGGCCGCTTGGGCTGGCGTGATCGACCGCAACTTGCAGTCGCTGAGCAGCGAACCGTTGAATGATCAGGAAGTGCAGCGCCTGACGTTTTTGCGCGGGCTTGACTGGCCAATCCACAAGCAGGGCCGACCGTGGTTGCGCGTGCCGTTTCCCCATGATCCTGCTGCCGGCAGTTTAGTGATTGAACTGCCCGAACGTTTTTTGCCGGGGAAGTACCGGGTGTTCTGGCGGGTGATCACCAACGGCGTGATCCCTGGACTGTTCACTTTATTGCTGTGCGTCGGCCTGTATCGCCTGCTGGTGGTGCCGCTGAACAACCTGCGCGAACAGGCCAACGCCTGGCGCGCCGATCAACTGAATGTGCGGCTGTCGAGCGGCATCACCCAGCGGCCGGACGAACTCGGTGAACTGGCCCGCGCCTTCGACTCGATGGCCGAGCGCCTGCAATCGACTGTCGCCTTGCAGCAACAACTGTTGCGCGATTTGTCCCATGAATTGCGCACGCCTTTGAGCCGGCTGCGTGTGGCCAGCGAAAGCGAGCAGGATCTGCGGCAACTGCGCGAACGCATCGGCCGTGAAGTCGACGGCATGCAGCGGCTGGTCGAGGACACCTTGCAATTGGCCTGGCTCGACACCGACCGCACGCCGTTGCCCGACGAGGCGATCCAGATTCAGGCCCTGTGGGAAATGCTCACGGATAACGCCTGTTATGAAAGCGGCTGGCCGAGCCTGCAATTGCAGTGTGCGGTGCCGTCGTCGTGCTGGGTGCGCGGCAACCTCAACACCTTGGCGCAGGCGTTGGAGAACATCCTGCGCAATGCCATTCGACATTCGCCCGAGGGCGGCATCGTGCGCCTCGACGGACGGCGTGACGGCGATTACTGGCATTTGTGGCTGGAGGATCAGGGCGGCGGAGTGGCGGAAGGGGATCTGGAGCGGATCTTCTCGCCGTTCACCCGCCTCGACGGCTCGCGGCCCGGAGACGGTGGATTTGGCTTGGGGTTGAGCATCGCGCGCAATGCCGTGCAGCGCCAGGGCGCAAGTATTTGGGCGGAGAACAGCGGGGCGGGGTTGCGGTTGAATTTGCGCTTGGTGGCTGATGACGGTGTTGGGCCGACTGACGCCTTCGCGAGCAGGCTCGCTCCCACAGTTGAACCCGGTTCGCCGCAGATTGTGTGACCAACGCTGATCCCCCAGGGGGAGCGAGCCTGCTCGCGAAGAGGCCGTACGCATCACCGCCCACTAAGGTGACCCACGGCAAAAGTCGCACCACTGGTGCGACTTTCAATCCCTTATTCCCATAAACCATAAGCACCGCACTTTGCGTGATATGGCCTGCGCAGGTTTGCCGGTATGATAGGCGCCCCCGCACGTCTGGATTGCGAATACGCCATGACCTTGCAGTACCCAACCATCGCCGATTGCGTCGGCAACACTCCGCTGGTTCGTTTGCAGCGCCTGCCTGGCGCCACCAGCAATACCCTTTTGCTCAAGCTCGAAGGGAACAACCCGGCGGGTTCGGTCAAGGACCGTCCGGCGCTGTCGATGATCACCCGCGCCGAGTTGCGCGGGCAGATTCACGCCGGCGACACGCTGATCGAAGCGACCTCGGGCAACACCGGGATCGCCCTGGCGATGGCCGCCGCGATCAAGGGTTACAAGATGATCCTGATCATGCCGGACAACTCCAGTGCCGAACGCAAGGCGGCGATGACCGCCTACGGTGCCGAGCTGATTCTGGTCAGCCAGGAAGAAGGCATGGAAGGCGCCCGCGACCTCGCTCAGCGCATGGAAGCCGAAGGCCGTGGCAAGGTGCTCGATCAGTTCGCCAACGGCGACAATCCTGAAGCGCACTACACCACCACCGGCCCGGAAATCTGGCGCCAGACCCAGGGCACCATCACCCATTTCGTCAGTTCGATGGGCACCACCGGGACCATCATGGGCGTGTCGCGCTACTTGAAAGAGCAGAACGACAACGTGCAGATCGTCGGTCTGCAACCGATGGAAGGCTCGGCCATTCCCGGCATCCGCCGCTGGCCGCAGGAATACCTGCCGAAGATTTATCAGGCCGACCGCGTCGACCGCATCGTCGACATGGCGCAAAGCGAGGCCGAGGACGTCACCCGTCGTCTGGCCCGCGAAGAAGGCATCTTCTGCGGCGTGTCCTCGGGCGGTGCGGTGGCAGCGATGCTGCGCCTGTCCAAAGAAGTTGAAAACGCGGTGATCGTCGCGATCATTTGCGACCGTGGTGACCGTTACCTGTCGACCGGCATTTTCGACGCGCCCAACTGATGGCCAAGCATGAGAGAGGCCTGCGCTTCCAGCCCACCGGCGGCAGCAAGGCCGCGCAAATTCCGACCGGCAAAAAGCAGCGCCTGACCATCGAGCGTCTGGCCAATGACGGTCGCGGTATCGCATTTTTCGAAGGCCGCACCTGGTTTGTCCTCGGCGCCCTCGCGGGTGAAGAGGTCGAGGCGCGGGTGCTCGGCGCCCACGGCAAAGTGGTCGAGGCGCGAACCGAGCGCGTGTTCAAGGCCAGCGAATTACGCCGCCCGGCACCCTGTCCGCACGCCGGTCGTTGCGGTGGTTGCAGCGTCCAGCATCTGCCCCACAGCGAACAGCTTGCCCTGAAACAGCGCATGCTCGCCGAGCAATTGTCGCGCGTTGCCGGTGTCGAACCTGAAGCATGGGCAGCACCGCTGACCGGACCTGAATTCGGCTATCGCCGTCGCGCCCGCATCGCCGTGCGCTGGGACATGAAGGCGAAGAAACTCGAAGTAGGTTTCCGCGCTGCCGGCAGTCAGGACATCGTCGCGATCAGCGAATGCCCGGTGCTGGTACAGCCCTTGCAACCAATCATGACCCGGTTGCCGGAGATGCTTCGTCGGTTGAGCAAACCGCAGGCGCTGGGGCATGTCGAGTTGTTCAGCGGCTCGGCGCTGGCGGTGTTGCTGCGTCATATGGCGCCGTTGTCCGAAGCGGACCTGACGATCCTCAAGGAGTTCTGCCAGTTCCATGAAGCGCAATTGTGGCTGCATGGCGAGGGCGAGCCGCAACCGGTCGATGCTTCGCAGTCGCTGGGCTATCGCCTGGAACAGTGGGATCTGGATCTGGCGTACCGCCCGGGGGATTTCATTCAGGTCAACGCCGGCGTCAACGAAGCGATGGTTGCGCAAGCGCTGGACTGGCTGAAACCCGGCAGCGACGAACGCGTGCTGGATCTGTTCTGCGGCCTCGGCAACTTTGCTTTGCCGCTGGCCAAAAGCGTGCGGGAAGTGGTGGCGGTCGAAGGTGTGCAGACCATGGTCGAGCGCGCTGCGGCGAATGCCGCTAGTAACAATTTGCATAACACAAAGTTTTTTCAAGCCGATTTATCCCAGCCTTTGAGCGATGCCGAGTGGATCGCAAACGGCTTTTCTGCGGTACTCTTGGACCCACCGCGTGACGGTGCTTTCGAGGTGGTGCGCAAGCTTGCGACCCTGGGCGCGAAGCGGTTGGTGTATGTGTCGTGCAACCCTGCAACTCTGGCGCGCGATACGGTCGAATTGATCAAACAGGGCTACCGGTTAAAACGTGCCGGGATTCTCGATATGTTTCCTCAGACGGCACATGTCGAGGCCATGGCGTTATTTGAAGCGAGCCAGGATGGCTCGTCATCCGTCTGACCTGTCCTGGCAGCGCTCGCTCGAGCCCCGCGAGCGCAAACGGGCAATGAAGGTCAGCGATTTGACGCATTGAATCTGCGTCGTAGGGAAGGTAAAGCAAGATGGTACAGGTGAGAGCACACCAGCCGATCAACACTGACGGCAGTATCAATCTCGAGGCTTGGCTCGATCACGCGGTCAGTGTCGATCTGGCACTGGATCGCGAAGCCTTGAAAGAAGCCTGCGAGTTCGCTCGCGAGGCCGAACAACAGTCCAACGCCGCGAAGAATCTGTGGTCCGAAGGCACCGGCAGTTTCAGTACCGGCCTTGAGATCGCCGAAATTCTCGCTGACCTCAAACTCGATCAGGATTCACTGGTCGCGGCGGTCCTGTACCGCGGCGTGCGCGAAGGCCAGATCGAGCTCGCGGCCGTCAGCCAGCGCTTCGGCCCGGTGGTGGCCAAACTGATCGACGGCGTGCAGCGCATGGCGGCCATCAGTGCCAGCCTCAGCCCGCGCCAGTCGATGGTGATGGGCACGCAAGGGCAGGTGGAAAACCTGCGCAAGATGCTCGTCGCGATGGTCGACGACGTGCGCGTTGCCCTGATCAAACTGGCCGAACGGACCTGCGCGATCCGTGCGGTGAAAACCGCCGACGACGAAAAACGCAACCGCGTCGCCCGGGAAGTCTTCGACATCTATGCGCCGCTCGCGCATCGCCTCGGCATCGGTCATATCAAGTGGGAACTGGAGGATTTGTCCTTCCGTTACCTGGAACCCGACCAATACAAACAGATTGCCAAGCTGCTCCATGAGCGGCGGCTGGACCGTGAGCGTTTCATCAGCGACGTGATGACCCAGCTCAAGGACGAATTGCAGGCCACCGGCGTCGACGCCGACATCAGTGGCCGGGCCAAACACATTTATTCGATCTGGCGCAAAATGCAGCGCAAGGGTCTGGAATTCAGCCAGATCTACGACGTGCGCGCGGTGCGCGTGCTGGTGCCGGAAATGCGCGACTGCTACACCGCGCTCGGCATCGTCCACACCCTGTGGCGGCACATCCCGAAAGAGTTCGACGACTACATCGCCAACCCGAAAGAGAACGGCTACCGCTCGCTGCACACCGCGGTGATCGGCCCGGAAGGCAAGGTGCTGGAAGTCCAGATCCGTACGCATTCGATGCACGAAGAAGCCGAACTCGGCGTCTGCGCGCACTGGCGCTACAAGGGCACTGACGTCAAATCCGGTTCGAACCACTACGAAGAGAAAATCTCCTGGCTGCGTCAGGTCCTCGAGTGGCACGAAGAACTGGGCGATATCGGTGGTCTGGCGGAACAGTTGCGGGTCGATATCGAGCCGGACCGGGTCTACATCTTCACCCCTGACGGTCACGCCATCGACTTGCCGAAGGGCGCAACGCCGCTGGACTTCGCCTACCGCGTGCACACCGAAATCGGCCATAACTGCCGTGGCGCGAAGATCAACGGCCGGATCGTCCCGCTCAACTACAGCCTGCAGACCGGTGAACAGGTCGAGATCATCACCAGCAAGCACGGTACGCCGAGCCGCGACTGGCTGAACCCGAACCTTGGTTACGTCACCACCTCGCGGGCGCGGGCGAAGATTGTTCACTGGTTCAAGCTGCAGGCTCGTGACCAGAACGTCGCGGCCGGTAAAACCCTGATCGAACGCGAGCTCAATCGCCTCGGTCTGCCGGCGGTGGATTTCGACAAGCTGGCCGACAAGGCCAACATGAAAACCGCCGAAGACATGTTCGCCGCCCTCGGTGCCGGCGACCTGCGTCTGGCGCAACTGGTCAACCTGGCGCAGCAACTGGTCGAGCCGGAACGCGGCAACGAACAGCTGGAGCTGATCCCGCGCAAGGCCACCGGTTACAAGCCGGGCAAGCGCGGCGATATCCAGATCCAGGGCGTCGGCAACCTGATGACGCAGATGGCCGGCTGCTGCCAGCCGCTGCCGGGCGATGCGATCGTCGGTTACATCACCCAGGGCCGCGGTGTGAGCATCCACCGTCAGGACTGTGCCTCGGTGCTGCAACTGGCCGGGCGCGAGCCGGAGCGGATCATCCAGGTCAGCTGGGGCCCGGTGCCGGTGCTCACCTATCCGGTGGACATCGTCATCCGCGCCTACGACCGTTCCGGTCTGCTGCGTGACGTCTCGCAGGTGCTGCTCAACGAGCGCATCAACGTGCTGGCGGTCAACACCCGTTCGAACAAGGAAGACAACACTGCGCTGATGTCGCTGACCATCGAGATCCCGGGGCTGGATGCGCTGGGGCGCTTGCTGGGGCGGATTTCGCAGTTGCCGAACATCATCGAGACGCGGCGTAACCGCACGCCCTGATGACCAACCCCGATCAACTGTGGGAGCTGGCTTGCCAGCGATTGCATCACCTCGATTGTCCTGATTCACCGAGGTGTCTGTATCGCTGGCAAGCCAGCTCCCACATGGTTTTGTGGTGAGAGATAAATGATGTACAGCCTTGAAGACCTGCTGCATTTGATGAGCCGTCTGCGCGACCCGCAGTACGGTTGCCCGTGGGACATCAAGCAAACCTACGCGACCATCGTCCCGCACACCCTCGAAGAAGCCTACGAAGTGGCCGACGCCATTGAGCGTGGCGACTTCGATCACCTGCAGGGCGAACTGGGCGATCTGTTGTTCCAGGTCGTCTATTACAGCCAGTTGGCCCGGGAAGAAGGGCGCTTTGAGTTCGCCGGGGTGATCGACAGCATCACCCGCAAACTGATTCGCCGTCACCCACACGTGTTCCCCACCGGTGATCTGTACGCGCCGCTGGACGTGCCGCGTCTGAGCGAGGAACAGGTCAAGCAGCGCTGGGAAGCGATCAAGGCCGAAGAGCGCGCCGAGCAATCCGTCACACCCGAACAACTGTCACTGCTCGATGACGTGCCCGCCACGCTGCCGGCCTTGTCACGTTCGGCCAAGCTGCAGAAGCGTGCCGGGCAGGTCGGTTTCGACTGGCCGGATGCCTTGCCAGTGCTGGACAAGGTGCGCGAAGAGCTCGATGAAGTTCTCGAAGCCATGTCCGAAAATGATCCCGCAGCCGTGGCTGACGAGATCGGCGACCTGCTGTTTTCCGTGGTCAATCTGGCCCGGCACCTGAAGGTCGATCCGGAAACGGCGTTGCGTGGCGCCAACGCCAAGTTCGAACGACGTTTCCGATTTATCGAACAGGCATTGCGCGACACCCACCGTCCCATGGAAGATTGCACCCTCGAAGAGTTGGACGCCCTGTGGGGCGAAGCCAAACGCCAGGAAAAGAATGTGCCCAGCTGCGGCTGAGCAACTGCCCAAGTGAGTAAGCACCATGAGTATTTCCCTTCGCGATCAGTTGCTCAAAGCAGGGCTGGTCAACCAAAAGCAGGCCAAACAGGTCAGCAAGGACAAGCAGAAGCAGCAGCGTCTGGCGCACAAAGGCCAGATCGAACTGGATGATTCGCAGCAGCGCGCCGCCCAGGAAGCCATGGCCGAGAAGGTCAAGCGCGACCAAGAGCTGAACCGTCAGCAGCAAGAGAAAGTCGAGGCCAAGGCCCGTGCTGCGCAGGTCAAGCAACTGATCGAAGTCTCGCGTCTGCCGAAGCTGAACACCGAGGACTACTACAACTTCGTCGACGACAAGAAGGTCAAGCGCATTTCGGTCAACACGCTGATGCGCAACAAGCTCAGCAACGGTTCGCTGGCGATCGTGCACCACGGCGGCGGGTATGAAGTGATCCCGCGTGAGGCGGCCCTGAAGATCCAGGAGCGCGACCCGCAACGCATCGTTCAGCTCAATGTGCAGACTGAAGAGGTCAGCACCGAGGACGATCCGTACGCGGCCTATCAGATCCCTGATGACCTGATGTGGTAAAGCGATAAGGCTGTAACAACACAAACCCCGCTCATGGCGGGGTTTGTCGTTTTTAATGCTGTGGTTGAATCAGGCGGATTTCAGATCCCGCTGCTGTTCTTGCAGTTCCAGTTCGGCCTTGTAGTTGTGGGCGTCGATTTCGTTGTGGAACATGCCGACCAGCAAGTCTTGTTGATGCACATCCCAGATCCGTACACCGGCGGCTACGCCTTCATGGGACATGTGTGAATCGTCGCGTTCAGTTACTTTTACAGTCATCTGCTAGCTCCAAATCTCAAGTTATCTGCAGCAAGGCGTGTGCAGGACTCTTTTATATGATTTGTTAGCTTGCTAAGTAAACGCTTGATTTGCGCAAGGTGTTGTTGCGTTTTTTGCAACAGTGCTGCAGCCCGCGTAATCCGCGACATTCGGTCGCAGGGCGAAAGGTTTCATGACAGAAGTTTCATTTTCAGAGCACCCTGGAACCCTGTGGGAGCTGGCTTGCCAGCGATGACGTCGGCACTGCAAACATCTTCGTTACCTGACACTCCGCTATTGCTGGCAAGCCAACTCCCACAGGGATCAGCGGTGTGCCGGCTGATTTCTTCAGGCAAAAAAACGCCCCGAACCAGTCGGGGCGTTTTCAGGTGTGGCTCAAGCGGGGGGAATTACTTGCCTTCCCAGCGCTTCAGGACCAGCGTGGCGTTGGTGCCGCCGAAGCCGAAGCTGTTGCTCATCACGGTGTTGATGGTGGCGTTTTCGCGGGTCTTGGTCAGCACCGGCAGATCGGCCACTTCAGGGTCCAGCTCGTCGATGTTGGCGGAACCGGCAATGAAGTTGCCTTCCATCATCAGCATGCAGTAGATCGCTTCGTGAACGCCGGCGGCGCCCAGGGAGTGACCGGACAGGCTCTTGGTCGAGCTGATCGCGGGTGCCTTGTCGCCGAACACTTCACGCACACCTTTCATTTCCGCGACGTCGCCGACCGGAGTCGAAGTGCCGTGGGTGTTCAGGTAGTCGATTGGCGTATCAACAGTGGACATTGCCATCTGCATGCAACGGATCGCGCCTTCGCCACTCGGGGCAACCATGTCGTAGCCGTCGGACGTTGCGCCGTAGCCAACGATTTCGGCGTAGATCTTGGCGCCACGGGCCAGAGCGTGCTCCAGCTCCTCAACCACGACCATGCCGCCACCGCCAGCGATGACGAAACCGTCACGGTCGGCGTCGTAGGCGCGGGAGGCTTGTTCCGGGGTGTCGTTACGCTTGCTGGACAGGGCGCCCATCGCGTCGAACAGGAACGACTGGCTCCAGTGCTCTTCTTCACCGCCACCGGCGAAGACGATGTCCTGCTTGCCCATCTGGATCTGTTCCATGGCCGTACCGATGCAGTGAGCACTGGTGGCGCAGGCAGAAGCGATGGAGTAGTTCAGACCCTTGATCTTGAACGGAGTGGCCAGGCACGCGGAAACGGTGCTGCTCATGGTCCGCGTGACGCGGTATGGACCAACGCGTTTCACGCCTTTCTCGCGCAGGATGTCCAGCGCTTCCATCTGGTTCAGAGTCGACGCACCACCCGAACCGGCGATCAGGCCGGTACGCGGGTTGGACACTTGTTCTTCGGTCAGGCCGGAGTCAGTGATGGCGTCTTTCATGGCCAGGTAGGCGTAAGCCGCGGCGTGGCCGACGAAGCGATAGATCTTGCGATCAATCAGTTCTTCAAGGTTGAGGTCGATGGAGCCGGAAACCTGGCTACGCAGACCCATTTCAGCATATTCCGGGTTGAACCGGATGCCAGGGCGGCTTGCACGCAGGTTAGCGGAGACGGTCTCTTTGTCATTGCCCAGGCACGAAACAATGCCCAGACCAGTGATAACGACGCGGCGCATGCGAATAACCCTTAGAAGTTGTCAGTGGAGGTGAAAACGCCGACGCGAAGGCCTTCGGCGGTGTAGATTTCGCGACCGTCGACAGTCACCGAACCATCGGCGATGGCCAGGTTCAGCTTGCCCTTGAGGACGCGTTTGATATGAATGTTGTAGGTGACTTTCTTGGCGGTCGGCAGCACCTGACCGAAGAATTTCACTTCGCCCGAACCCAGCGCACGGCCACGGCCCGGCAGGCCTTGCCAGCCCAGGAAGAAGCCGACCAGTTGCCACATGGCGTCCAGACCCAGGCAGCCCGGCATCACCGGATCGCCTTCGAAGTGGCACGCGAAGAACCACAGGTCAGGGTTGATATCCAGCTCGGCGACCAATTCACCTTTGCCGTACTTGCCGCCTTCTTCACTGATCAGGGTGATGCGATCCACCATCAGCATGTTCGGGGCGGGCAGTTGCGCGTTACCTGGGCCGAACAGCTCACCGCGACTGCAGCGCAGCAGATCTTCCCGAGTAAAGGCGTTTTGTTTGGTCATGCGAGCTCCTCAATAATCCCATGCGGCAGGTGGGGCAAATCTTCCCGGCCGATCGACGCGTTCATGCCTCGTACCGGCAGCCTACTCATAGACTATTGCGTTGTGGTGAAAGTCACAGCACCAAGGACATGAATGTACACTTGTGCACTGAAATTTTTATTCAAGCCCCTTTTGAGGCTTGTTCGGGTGCCTAAGACTGCCGCACTTTCGCTTTTCACGCCAGTCGCAGATGGTCGAAAAACCGTCACTACTGCACCCAGCGCTGCAGAATCTGTTGTAGGTCATTGCGTTTGAACGGTTTGGCCAAATAATCGTTCATGCCTGCCGACAGGCAAGTTTCGCGGTCGCCCTGCAAGGCGTTGGCGGTCAACGCGATGATCGGCACCTCGCGGCGTCCAGGCAGCAAACGGATCTGCCGGGTCGCCTCGTAACCGTCGATGATCGGTAAGCGACAATCCATCAAAATTACTTCGAATTCGCCGCCCTCGGCACTGCGCACCGCCTGCACGCCATCGGTTGCCACACTGACAGTAAAGCCCAGGCTGCGCAGCATCGCTTCAATCACCGTCTGATTGACCGGGTTGTCCTCCACCAGCAACACGTTGCGCCCTTCACCGTGGTCGTTGCCATTCAGTGCACGCGGTGCGGCCAGTTGCGGCAACGCCTGCTTATAAAGGGCCAGGGGAATTTCCAGGGTGAACACCGAACCACGACCTTCCTCACTCTGCGCGCGCAATGTGCCGCCCATGCGTTCGGCCAGGGTACGGGCAATCGGCAGACCAAGGCCCGTGCCACCGTAACGCCGGGAAATCGAACTGTCGGCCTGCTGGAAGGCGTTGAACATCAGCTCCAGACTTTCGGCCGAAATGCCGATGCCACTGTCGCGCACCGAGCAGGTGAACCAGAGCAGTTCGTGATCCAGCGACTGCCATTGCGCTTCGATGCTGACCCGCCCGCGCTCGGTGAATTTCAAGGCGTTGCCGACCAGGTTGACCAGAATCTGCCGGATCCGCGTCGGATCGCCCTGCACCTGCAACGCCCGCATGTCCTCGGGGATGCGCAGGTTCAATGCCAGACCACGCTGCACCGCACTGTGCTGGAACGACTGGGCGCAGGCGCCGATCAGTTCGGCAAGATTGAAAGGAATGTGCTCCAGCTCCAGTTCCGAACGCTCGATCCGGGAGAAGTCGAGGATGTCGTTGATGACCTTCAGCAAGTGCTCAGTGGACTCCGACGCAAGGGCGGCATACTCGATCTGCTCCTCGGTCATGTCGGTGGTTTCCAGCAACTGCAACATGCCCAGCACGCCGTTCATGGGGGTGCGCAGTTCGTGGCTCATCATCGCCAGAAAATCGGATTTGGCGGTGTTGGCCTTTTCCGCTTCCTCGCGGGTCTGGATCAGTTGCGCCATCGCCTGGTGCTGTTCGCGGCTGGCCTGTTCCAGCGCTTGGGCGAGGTTGTTGATGTGCTGCGACAGGGCGCCCAGTTCGGTGTCATCGACGATCGGCAGCGGGGTTTTATAGTCGCCGTCCTGAATCGCCTTGACCGCATTGCCGATATCACGGATCGGCTGCGACAGGCTGCTGGCCAGGCGCCGCGCCAATACGAAGGTGAAGAGCAGGGCAAACAGCGCGAGGATCCCGGCCTTGAGGAGGATTTCCTGCTGGCGCTGACTGAAGGCATCGCTGGACAGCCCGACGATTACCCGTCCCAGATAGTCCTCGCTGGCGCCGCCATTGTTGACTTTGCCATCCTGAAAAAAATCAGTGTGCAGGGCGATCCGTTGCAGGCGTACCGGTGCCTGAAACACTTCCACCTGATGTGCGTGACTGTGGGCGGCGGCCGGTTGTTCGACGTACACCAGAATCCGGTTGGCGCTGTCCTGTACTTCGAGAAACCGCACGTTAGGCGTGGCGAGGGTGGCTTTGAGCAGACTCTCCAGCACTTCGTTATTGCCGGAGATCACGCCGTATTCGGTGGCGGGCGCCAGTTGGTTGGCGATCAGTTGGCCGGTGTGATTGAGCTCCTGGCGCAAATCCTGAATACGCACGAAGGTGAAGAAACTGATCAACAGTAGAGTCAGCAACAGCGCCGGGCCCAGGCTGATCAACTGGGTGCGGGTGTTGATGTCCCAACGGCGACGGAAAATCATGGACGGCGTTCTCCTTCGGCCAGCGCTCTGGCAACAGACGCATCATTCAAGGGTTCGATCCCTAGGGAACGAGCGACCTGCGCGTTACTTGAGACTTTAAAACGTTCGGGATAGAGCGTTCGCGGCCAACTGGCCGGTGGCTGGTCGAGCAATTGATCAAGGATCGTCAGCCAGTCGTTCTGGTCGCTGTAACTGCTGGCGAGGCTGCCGGCGCGGACGAAGGCGACGTTGGGACCGACCAGCGCCACTTGCCGCGCGTAGCTGCTGAGCAGCAGGTTTTTCGCGGTTTTCGGGTTGTACAGGTCGGGATCGTCGAGCCCCAGCAACACGTCGCTGTTTTTCAGCACCGATTGCAGCGGGCGACTGTCGTGAATGTTGTCCCAGCGCTGACTGACAATTTCCAGATTCAGCGGTTGTGCGGCCAGGCTCAGCTCGTGGAGCAGAAATTCGCTGTGCTGATCGAACAGCACGCCGATGCGCCGTGCCTGCGGCAGAATCCGCCGGATCAATTGCAACTGCCGGCTCAGTGGCGGATCGCTCCACAGCAGGCTCAAGTGCGGCGGTTGCGCAGTGCCGAGACGTTGCCGCGCCTGCAGGCGGCTGATGCGCAGCACCAGCGTCGCCGGGCCCTGGGCATCCTGCAGGCGCCAGTCGAGGCTGGGCAGGTCGAGCAGAATCAGGCGCAGGCTGGACGGTAATTTACCCGGTGCCGGCAGACTCGCCAGCGGCTGGAAGTGCACGTTATCTGTCGGTCGCAACTCGCTGAGCGCTTGAACGAACGCCTGCACGCCGGCGCTTTCTTCGGCGCCGGTCAGCAAAATGTCGGCGGCCTGCACCGCCACGCCATGCAGCCACGCGGTCAAAAACAGGCACAAACCCGCCAGCCAGTGGCCAAGGGTTGGCGTCTTGTGAAACAGGCTGCCGCGCATCTAGAACTCCAGCTCGGCGCTGAAGTACATCACCCGGCGTTCGTCGTAATGGTTGTCGACGAAGGTGGTCGGCTGGTTATCGAGGCGCTGTTGCAGTACCCCGGCCAGTTGCAGGTGCGCCTTGCCCAGAGCGATGCGTTTGGCGATGCGTGTGTCGACCCGCTCGAAGCGGTAGCCGTTGAGTGCGTTGTCGCCGTAATAGAAGAGGGCGCTGTTCCAGCCGTGGCCCCAATCGCGTAACCAGCCGGCGGAACCGCTGTTGCTCGCGGTGAATTGCTGATCGAGCGGATTGCTGGCCTCGGCGTCGACATAGGCGTAGGTGACGCGCAAACGGTCGGCCAGGCTCAGGCGCCAGTCGAGCTGGGTTTCCGTGCCGCGAAAACGCGAGCTGTTGGCGTTGCTGGCAATGTATTGGTTGTTGCGTAGCGGTTCGCTGATCATGCCGGTGATCTCGTCGTAGAACAGCTTCACATCGACGGCCAGCCCCAGTTCGGCGAAGTAGCCGTTATAGCCCAGCTCCCGCGAGCGCATGTGTTCCTGTTCGAGGTCGCCCGGGCCGCGGGTCTTGACGAAATAGCGTGCCGACGACTGACCGTAGGCCGACGGCTGCAGATTTTTGACCAGGTAACTCCAGTTCACATTGTTCTCGAACATGTCCGGCGAGCGGATCGCCTCCGAGTACACCGCGCGCAGGCCGTGGCGCGGGTTGATCAGGTAATTGATCGCAAAGCGCGGCGTCAGCGAACTGCCGATCAGTTGCGTGTCTTCGAACATCGCGCCGCCCTGCAACAGCCAGTGGTCAGTCGCGCGCCATTCCAGTTGGCCGAACGCCCGCCACGTGGTGTCGTCGAGTGTGCCATTGAAATAAGTCTCGGAGTCGGCACGGTCGTAACGATAGTTCATGCCGCTGACCAGTCGCAGGCTGTCGGACAGGCTGAGGGTGTCCTGCACTTCGAGGTCGTAACGCGATTCCCGGGCGCTCTGGTCGATATCGCCGCACAGGGTGCGACTGGCACCGTTGCGCCACTGATCGAGCACCTGATTGGCCAAGGCCATTTCCTGCGGCGTGCCGGGCGCGGCGCCGGGACCGGTGAAACGGGTGATGTTGCGCGCCAGACGTTCGGTGTAGTTCGGGTTGAGCTGCCACAACTGCGTCAATTCAGGGCTGAACGACACTTCGGCATCGCAGGCGCGCCACACCTGCTGACGATCCCAATGCTGTGCCGAGCCTTGGATATAGACGCTGTGCTCGGGATTGAGGTCGAGATTCCAGCGCACCGAGCCGGCGTAATCCTTGGCCACTACGTCGGAATTGTCCCCGGCGGCGGTAATCCCCGAGAACACCGGGCGGTAGGTGTAGGGCCGCTGGTTGGTGCCGTCCTTGGCGTTGACCTGCCAGTCGAGGCTCTGGTTGTCGCTGAGGGTGTGGCTGACCGCGAGGCTGAAGCGGTTCAAGCGGCGGCTGTCGCGGTAATCGGCACCGTTGCGATCGCTGTCGAAACCGTCGTCTTCCTGCCCGGACAACGACAGACGCAAATCGCCGCCATTCCAGCCGGTGCCCTGACTGGCATAAAAGTCGTTGATGCCGCGCTGACCACGGGTGTACTTCAACCGCGTGCCGTGGCTGTCGGCGGGGTGGCGGGTGATGATGTTGACCACCGCCATCAGCGCATTGGCGCCGTAGCTGACGGTGTTCGGGCCGCGAAACACTTCGATGCGCTCGATGTCTTCCATGGCCACCGGAATATCGCTCCAGTCCACCGTGGCGAGACCGGCGCGGTACACCGAGCGGCCGTCGATCAGCACCTGCATGCGCCGCGCCTCGGTGGCGTTGGTCCCGTGATAATTGACCGCTGCCTGATTGCCGCTGATGTTGCCGACCATCATCCCCGGCACCAGGCGCAGCAGTTCGCTGATGTCGCGGGCGCCGCTGGCGTTGATCAGTTCGCTGTCGAGCACGGTCATGCTGCCCGGTACTTCCGCCGGTGTCTGTTTCAGACGCGTGGCCGTCAGTACCTGGGGCAGTGCGTCGTTGTCCAGAAACAGGTCGTCCGCCAGCAATGCCGGGCTGAACAACAGCGCCAGTAACACCGACGAACGCGCAGACGAAGGGCCAAAAGACACGGCACAACCTAGATAGCGAAGAATTGGCGCGCATGTTAACCGAGGACAGCGACTTTTCCAGTCACGTTGCAGGCATTTTCCTAGGTTTTATTGGTCTTCTTCCTACAAGTGTCGGTAATTGACGCAGGGGCTGGCCGCGACTCGGTCGCCCCGTATAATGCCGGCATCGCCACTGGTATGGATTAACGGATTGCATATGACTGAACAGCGCCCGATTGCGGTCCTGGGAGGCGGAAGTTTTGGTACCGCCGTGGCCAATCTATTGGCCGAGAACGGCCATCAAGTCCGGCAGTGGATGCGTGACCCCGAGCAGGCCGAGGCCATTCGGGTCAATCGCGAGAACCCGCGTTACCTCAAGGGCATCAAGATTCTGCCGGGAGTGACCGCCGTCACCGACTTGCAGGCAACCCTCGACGCCTGCGAACTGTGCTTCGTCGCGCTGCCTTCCAGCGCACTGCGCACGGTGCTGGCCCCCCATGCCGAGCGCCTGAGCGGCAAGATGCTGGTCAGCCTGACCAAGGGCATCGAAGCCCAGACCTTCAAGCTGATGAGCCAGATCCTCGAAGAAATCGCCCCGCAGGCGCGCATCGGCGTGCTGTCCGGGCCGAACCTGGCGCGGGAAATCGCCGAGCACGCGCTGACTGCCACGGTGGTCGCCAGTGAAGACGAAGACTTGTGCAAGCAGGTGCAAGCCGCGCTGCACGGTCGCACCTTCCGCGTTTACGCCAGTGCCGACCGCTTTGGTGTCGAACTGGGCGGGGCGTTGAAAAACGTCTACGCAATCATTGCCGGCATGGCGGTGGCGCTGGAGATGGGCGAGAACACCAAGAGCATGCTGATCACCCGCGCACTCGCCGAGATGACCCGGTTTGCAGTGAATCAGGGCGCCAACCCGATGACCTTCCTCGGTCTGGCCGGGGTCGGTGACTTGATCGTCACCTGCTCCTCGCCCAAGAGCCGCAACTATCAGGTCGGGTTCGCCCTCGGCCAGGGCTTGAGCCTCGACGAAGCGGTGTCGCGTCTGGGCGAGGTGGCCGAAGGGGTCAATACCCTGAAAGTGCTCAAGGCCAAATCCCAGGAGGTCGGTGTGTACATGCCGCTGGTCGCCGGGCTGCACGCGATCCTGTTCGAAGGACGCACGCTGGAACAGGTGATCGGTCTACTGATGCGTGCCGAGCCGAAAACCGACGTCGACTTTATTTCCACCAGCGGTTTCAACTGATTCAACAGGAAGCGAACCATGAACGATCCGAAAACCGAAGCCAAGTACGAATCCATCCTCCTGCGGGTGCTGTGGATGATCGTCTACGTGCTGGTCTGGCAAGTGGCGCAGTTCATCCTCGGCGCGGTGGTGCTGGTGCAACTGATCTATCGTTTGATTTATGGCGCTCCAAGCGCCGGCCTGATGAATTTCGGCGACAGCCTGAGCCAGTTTCTCGCGCAGATCGGGCGTTTCGGCAGTTTTCACAGTGACCAGAAACCGTGGCCATTCGCCGACTGGCCAACGCCGCGCACCCCGGAAGGTGAAGCGCCGCACGCCGTGCCACCGGCACCGCATCCGGCTCGAGATGAGGAACCCAAGCTATGAAACTCTGGGTATTGCGTCATGGTGAGGCCGAGCCTTATGGCTCGCGCCCCGACTCCGAGCGGGAGCTGACTGAACACGGTCGTCAGGAAGCCTTGAAGAGTGCAGCCCGGTTGATCGGTCAGCCGCTGACGGCGATCTACGCCAGCCCCTATCTGCGCGCGCAACAGACAGCGCAGATTGTTCGCGAGGCGCTGGGTTTCGAGCCGGAAATACGCACTGTCGAATGGCTGACGCCGGAGTCCGACCCGGACAAAGTTGCCGAGCAACTGGTGTCGGTCAGCAATGTACTGCTGGTCAGTCACAACCCGTTGGTGGGCCATCTGCTCAGCTATCTGCAACATGGCGCCGGGTATCCGCCGGAGAAAGTCAGCACCGCGGGGCTGGCCGAGCTGGAAAGCCCTGAGCTGCTGATTGGCTCGATGACGCTTAACAGCCTCAAGCACCCATAACACCGTTCCCTGCAGGCTCACTCCTGCAGGGGCCGCGTGCGGACGAAATTATTTGTCTGAATTTTCCAACCAAGCACTTGCTTGGTTGACTACGCTTGCTCCAGACCCAAAAAACAGGAGCGAGTCGCATGTCTGCTGCCTTCCGATTGCCGCTGGACGTGTTTTACGAACGCGAGGCCCGGCATCCGCGCCAGCGCTTTCTGGTACAGCCCATCGGTGGCGGGCAGGTCGAGACCCTGACCTGGGCCGATGTTGGCCATCAGGCCCGGTGCGCTGCGCACTGGCTGCGCGCCCGGGAGTTGCCGCAAGGCAGCCATATTGCCCTGATCTCGAAAAACTGCGCGCACTGGATCATCGCCGATCTCGCCATCTGGATGGCCGGGCATGTCTCGGTGCCGCTGTATCCCAACCTCACTGCCGACTCCGTGAATCAGGTCCTCACGCATTCGGACAGCGTACTGGCGTTCATCGGCAAGCTCGATGACTGGCCCGGCATGTCCCGAGGCATACCGCAGGGGCTGCCGACCATCAGCCTGCCGCTGCATCCGCCCGGCGCGTTCGATTTCGCTTGGGACGACCTGCAAAAGAGCTCGCCGATCCGTGACGATCCGCGCCCTGCCGGCGAGCAACTGGCAACGATCATCTACACGTCCGGCACCACCGGCCTGCCCAAAGGCGTGATGCACAGCTTCGCCAACCTTGGGTTTGCCACGACTCATGGTACGCAACTGTTCGGGCTCAACGAGAACGACCGGTTGCTGTCGTACCTGCCGCTGTGCCATGTCGCCGAGCGGATGTTCGTCGAACTGGCGTCGATCTACACCGGGCAGACGGTGTTCTTTGCCGAGAGCCTCGACACCTTCATCACCGACCTGCAGCGGGCGCGGCCCACGGCGATGTTCGGTGTGCCGCGGATCTGGACCAAATTCCAGATGGGTGTGTACGGCAAGATCCCGGCCAAACGTCTGGATTTCCTCCTCGGACTGCCGTTCATTGGCAAGCGGGTTGGGCACAAAGTGCTCGCGGGGCTGGGGCTGGATGCCTTGCGTGTGGCGTTGTCCGGCGCAGCGCCGGTGCCGCAGTCCCTGCTCGACTGGTATCAGACGCTCGGCCTCGAGGTGCTGGAGGTCTACGGCATGACCGAGAGTTGCGGCTACTCGCACATCTGCCTGCCTGGCCAGTACAAACAGGGCTGGATCGGCAAGCCGTGCCCGGAGGTCGAGGTGCGCATTGATGAGTCCGGCGAAGTGCAGGTGCGCAGTCAGGCGAACATGCTCGGCTATTTCAAGGAACCGCAGAAAACCGCTGAAACCCTGACCGGGGACGGCTTTCTGCGCACCGGCGACAAGGGCGAACAGGATGCCGAGGGGCGCTTGCGCCTGACCGGGCGACTCAAGGAAATCTTCAAGACCAGCAAAGGTAAATACGTGGCTCCGGCACCGATCGAGAACCGCCTGGCGGTGCATTCACGGATCGAGCAGGTGTGTGTGGTCGGTGACGGCCTGAGTGCGCCGCTGGGCCTGTGTGTGTTGTCGACGGTCAATCAGGACGAGGGGCGGGCGAGCCTGCATTCGAGCCTTGAGAAGCTGCTGGAAGAGGTCAACGCGGTGCTCGACAAACATGAGCGCCTGCGCCGGCTGGTGGTGGTCAAGGACAGTTGGGCGGTGGAAAACGGTTTCCTCACGCCGACGTTGAAAATTAAACGCAATGTCATCGAAGACACTTACGGCGCGCGCTTCGAAGAATGGAGCGAGCGCAGCGAGGCGGTGCTGTGGCAGGATTGAGTGACGATCAAAACAACAAAGGAAGCCTGCGATGACCTTGTGGCGCACCACTCCGAACATCGAGCAGTTGAACGCAATCCAGAAAAACACCATCGGCGAAGTGCTGGATATCCGTTTCGAGTCCTTCGACGAGGAATCGCTGACGGCGAGCATGGTCATCGACCACCGCACCCACCAGCCTTACGGTCTGCTGCATGGCGGCGCCTCGGTGGTGCTGGCGGAAACCGTCGGCTCGATGGCCAGTTACCTGTGCATTGATGCCAGCAAGTTTTATTGCGTGGGGCTGGAGATCAACGCCAACCATTTGCGCGGCTTGCGCAGTGGGCGAGTGACAGCGGTGGCCACACCGATTCATATCGGCCGCACCACCCATGTCTGGGATATCCGCCTGACCAGCGATGAAGGCAAGGCCAGTTGTGTTTCGCGGTTGACCATGGCGGTGGTGCCGTTGGGCGAGCAGCCACCGGCGCGTTGAGTCGGTTTCTTCAGTGATGCCCTCATCCCGGCCCGTGGGCCGGACGTGCGGTTTTCACGTTCTCCATCGACCTGAAAGATCGAGTCGAGTATCGGCTTTGAAAGCCATGAAGATCTGCTCCCAACCTCTCGCCTCCTTGGGAGAGAGGGGCGGGGTGAGGGGGCGGCGATCTCCCGGACACACCATCACGCTGACCAGACTGTCATCATTCCTGGCAGTTACGGTCATTGCCGGGAGGCGCGGTCTTACGGACAATCAACGCCACGTTTCCCGCTCATGGATTTACCCGCATGTCGCAACCGATCTTTTTCGCCCACGCCAACGGGTTCCCCTCGGGTACCTATGGCAAGTTGTTCGCGGCGCTGGCGCCCGAGTACCGGGTCGCGCATCTGGAGCAGCATGCCCATGACCCGCGTTTCCCGGCGGATGACAACTGGTACAACCTGGTCGACGAGTTGATCCACCATTTGCAACAGCAGGATCAACCGGTGTGGGGTGTGGGCCATTCCTTCGGCGGCGTGTTGCACTTGCATGCGGCGCTGCGTTGCCCGGAGCTGTATCGCGGCGTGGTCATGCTCGATTCGCCGGTATTGACCCGTACTGACCAGTGGGTGATCCGCGCTGCCAAGCGCTTCGGTTTCATCGACAGGCTGACCCCGGCCGGGCGCACGCTGGGACGTCGTGAAGAGTTTGCCGATCTCGACAGCGCGCGCAGCTATTTTGCCGGCAAGAGCCTGTTTCGCGGTTTCGATCCGGAGTGCTTCGACGCCTACCTGCAACACGGTTTGCACAAGGTTGGCGACAAGCTGCGCCTGCGTTTCGATCCGGCCACCGAAATCAGCATCTATCGCGGCGTGCCGCACACCAGTCCCGGCCGCACGCGACAATTGCAGGTGCCACTGGCAGTGGTGCGCGGACACAAGAGCAATGTGGTCATGCGCCATCACACCCGCTTCGTGTCGCGCCTCGCCCAGGGCGAGGCGTTGAGCATGCCCGGTGGCCACATGTTCCCGCTTGAGCGCCCGCAAGATACCGCACGCTTGCTGAAGAACCTGTTCAACCGTTGGGAAGCCCGTCAGGACAAGGATTGCGCATGAGCCCGACCTTCGAAGAAGTGCGCCTGAGCCTGCCGCATATCGAGCTGGCGGCGCATTTGTTCGGCCCCGAGGACGGTGTGCCGGTGATCGCACTGCATGGCTGGCTCGACAACGCCAACAGCTTCGCGCGGCTGGCCCCGAAGCTCAAAGGCCTGCGCATCATTGCTCTGGATATGGCCGGGCACGGCCATTCCGGGCATCGTCCGAACGGCGCCGGTTATGCACTCTGGGACTATGCCCATGACGTGCTGCAAGTAGCCGAACAACTGGGCTGGCAGCGCTTCGGCCTGCTCGGGCATTCGATGGGCGCCATTGTTTCGCTGGTGCTGGCGGGTTCGCTGCCGGAACGCATCAGCCACCTGGCGTTGATTGACGGGGTGATTCCTCCTACGGACAAAGGCGAAAACGCCGCCGAGCGCATGGGCATGGCCCTGCAGGCGCAACTGGACCTGCGCGAAAAGCGCAAACCGGTCTACCACACCCTCGACCGGGCCATCGAAGCGCGAATGAAAGGCCTGGTGGCGGTCAGTCGCGAGGCCGCGCAGTTGCTGGCGCAACGAGGGCTGATGCCGGTGCCGGGCGGTTATACCTGGCGCACCGATAATCGTCTGACCCTGCCATCGCCGCTGCGCCTGACCGAGGAACAGGCGATGGCATTCGTTCAGCGCATCCAGTGTCCGGCGCACCTGGTGGTCGCGGCGGACGGCATGCTGGCCAGACACCCGGCGCTGCTGGAGCGTCTACCCTTTAGCCGGGAACAGCTGCCGGGTGGGCATCATTTGCACCTGAACGACGAGGCCGGTGCCGACCTTGTCGCAGACTGTTTCAATCGGTTCTTCGCCATTCCTTGACTTGCTGCGGGCAACTGTCGAGGCTGGTCGGGTTGAAATGGGAGACAACCACGATGGATTGCTATACCGCTGCGACCCCGATCCGCCACGACATGTCTATCCGATGAGCCGGACTATGCGCTCACTCGGTCTGTTGGTGCTGTGCTGTTGCAGTTCCTTGTCATTCGCCGCCGATGTGCCGGGCAGTCAGGATCTGCAAATCGTGCCGCGTCTGGCCGATGCGCAAATCGTCGATTATCGGCCTCCGGTCGAGCTGGAGCGGATCTACCCGTTGGGCTCGATTCGCAAGATCAGCGGGCAGTTGCGCTTCGACGGGCAGGTCACTGCCCGTGGTCAGACCACCTCGGTGACCTACGAATTACCCCCGGAACATTCCGCTACCGAGGCGTTCACCGCCGCCCGTGAAGCCCTGCAAAAACAGGGCGCCGGGTTGTTGTTCTGGTGCCAGGCCCGTGATTGCGGCGAAAGCAGCCTGTGGGCCAACGAGGTGTTCGGCAACGCCAAGCTGTACGGTGCCGACGAGCAACAGGCGTATCTGCTGTTGAGGCTGGCGGCACCACAGGACAACACGCTGGTGGCGCTTTACAGCATCACCCGCGGCAACCGCAAAGCCTATCTGCACGTCGAGCAGTTCGAGGCGATGGCGCCGCTGGGCGAGCTGCTGCCGACCTCGGCGACCTTGCTGCGCCAGCTCAAGAGCACCGGCGAACTGCATTTTCCCCAATTGGTGAATGAGCCCGATGACACCTGGTTACGCCTGATTTCGCGTGGCCTGAACCTCGATACCACCCAGCGGGTGACGGTTTCCGGGCCCAAAGCCGAGGCCTGGCGCCAGGCCCTGATCAATCAGGGCGTGCGCGCCGCCCGGATGGAAACCGGCAGCGTCGACGGCGCTGGCCTGCGCATCGAGCTGTTGCGATAAGCTCTGGCGGGCGAGCACGAACCGCGTGTTCGCCTACTCTTGGCCTGACTGACTTTTTTTCGAGACCTTACATGCTCAATAACGATCGACTGCTGGTGCAGATCCTGCTGCTGGTGTTGTTTGGCGCCAGCCTGTGGGTGATGGCGCCGTTCTGGTCGGCGCTGTTCTGGGGCGCAGTACTGGCGTTTGCCAGTTGGCCACTGATGCGCCTGCTGACCCGCTGGCTGAATGGTCGCGAATCCCTGGCGGCGGCGATCCTGACCCTGGGCTGGATGTTGCTGGTGGCGGTGCCGCTGGTGTGGCTGGGGTTCAATCTGGCCGATCATGTGCGCGATGCCACGGCGTTCATCAAGGATGTACAGGTGGACGGCTTGCCCGAAGCGCCGGCCTGGCTCGGCACGCTGCCATTTGTGGGCGAACGGCTGGTGGGCATCTGGAACAGCATCGATCAGCAGGGCGCGGCCCTGATGGTGTCGGTCAAACCCTATCTGGGACAGGTCGGCAACTGGCTGCTGGCGCGCAGTGCGCAGATCGGTGGCGGGATTCTCGAACTGGCCCTGAGCATTGTCTTTGTGTTCTTTTTCTACCGTGACGGGCCGCGACTGGCGGCGTTTGTTCATGGGTTGCTGCAGCGCTTGATTGGCGAACGCGCGGGTTATTACATCGAACTGGTGGCCGGTACGGTGCAGCGGGTGGTCAACGGGGTAATCGGGACGGCGGCGGCACAGGCCGTGCTGGCGCTGATCGGGTTTTTGATTGCCGGAGTTCCCGGGGCGTTGGTGTTGGGGATCGTGACGTTTCTGCTGAGTCTGATTCCGATGGGGCCGCCGCTGGTCTGGGTACCGGCCACGGCTTGGCTGGCGTGGAAGGGTGAGTATGGGATGGCGGTGTTTCTCGGGATCTGGGGGACGTTCATCATCAGTGGCGTGGATAACGTGCTCAAGCCGTATCTGATCAGCCGTGGCGGTAATCTGCCGTTGGTGATTGTGTTGCTAGGGGTGTTTGGCGGGTTGATTGCGTTTGGGTTTATCGGGTTGTTTATTGGGCCTACGCTGTTGGCGGTGGCTTATAGTTTGTTGACGGATTGGAGTAAGAGTCAGGTTCGGGTTGAGGATCGGCGTTGATTTTTTTGGGCTTTTTTGGGGGGGGGGCATATCCGTTGCTGCGGTAATGGCGGCTTAGGGTTCCGCCCTTACGGCGGGTCACTTTTTCCAGACGCCGGAATGCCGGCCCAGCGAAAAAATAACCAAAAAGGCTTTACCCTGACGTTCGGCCCTCGCCTAGGCTCGGGTCCCTTCGCTCCGGGATCCATCCGGGGGCATCGCCTCCGGTTTGCTTCGCTGCACCTCCTCTCGATGTGTTTGGCTTCGCCAAACGGTCGCTACGCTCCCACCCCCGGATCAATCCCTCCACTCAGCCTGCCGACGGGCCCTCAGATCAAAAGCGGTACTCGAGCTAACGCTCATCGTGTTGAGTGGTGAGAAGCAAGGGCTGTGTGCTGCCTTTGCTTTTCTGTGGGAGCTGGCTTACCAGCGATGGCGGCCTGACAGCCGACCAAGCTCTTGCAGACTGCCCACGATCCATCTGTAGGAGTGAGCCTGCTCGCGACGGCGGCCAGCCAACCAACCAATCCCTAACCGAATGCCTCCAACCCACTGTGGGAGCTGGCTTGCCAGCGATAGCGGCCTACCAGCCAACCAACCTCTTGCAGACTGCCCGCGATGCCCCTGTAGGAGTGAGCCTGCTCGCGAAGGCGGCCTGACAGCCGACCAATCCCTAACCGAATGCCCCCAATCCGATGCAAGCTCCCGAAAGCTGCAATCTTTTGATCTGGCTTTGGCTTTGGCTTTGGCTTTGGCTCTGGCTTTTGATGTTGCTTTTGATCTGCCACCCCATCGGCAGGCCGAGCGGAGGTGTTCATCAGGGGGGTAGGCGCGCAGCGCCGTGCGGCGAAGCCGCATTCATCGAGAGGAGGTGCAGCGAAGCAAACCGGAGGCGATGCCCCCTGGTGGACACCGTAGCGAGGGAACACTGAGCCCCAGCGAAGTGCCGTACGTCAGGGGAAGCCTTTTTGGTTACTTTTTCGGCGTCTGGAAAAAGTGACCCGCCGTAAGGGCGGAACCGTAATCAGCAACACCCGCAGCAACGGATATGCTCAAAAACCCCCAAACCCCAACCGAATTCCAACCCAATAACTGCCGAATACTGCGCACTCCAGCTCCCAAAAAAAACCAAAAGATCGCAGCCTTCGGCAGCTCACACAGCCATTACGTGGCAACGTTGAGATATTTGCCCACCGGTGCCGTACTGGTCAGTGAATACTGCTTGCTCAGGTTGGCAATCATACGGTTTAGCGCTTCGGCAGTCGTCTGCGCAGAAGCCGTCTGCTCTTCATCCGGCCGTTCACCACCTGCCTGTAAAGCGGCTTTCAGCTCATCACTGCTGACACCGCCACTGCTGTCGCTGTCCAGCACCTTGAGCAGCGCGGCGCTGTTGTCGGTGCTGGTGGTCGAGGTGCTGTCGCGGGTCTGCAGCGCGCTGCTCAGTTCGGTAGCGGTCACGCTGCCGTCGCCATCGGTGTCGAGCTGGCTGAACAGTTCGTCACTGTTCGCTTCTGGCGGTGGAGGCGGCGGGGTCAGGCTGGCGGTGAGTTCGTCCTGGCTGACAGTACCGTCCTTGTTCTTGTCCAGGGCCGAGAAGATCTGGTTGCTGTCGGCGCTACTGCCGGCGCTGGTCAGGCCGCTGCTCAGTTCGTCGCTGCTGATGGCGCCGTCGCTGTCGGTGTCGAGGGCGCTGATCAGGGCGTCGGCCAGTTCGGTGTTCGGGGCCTGGTCGCGGGGCGGTGGCGGCGGGGTCATCGCGGTCATTTCTTCGGCGCTGAGGCTGCCGCTGCCGTCGCTGTCCAGATCACCGAACTGTTTGCTCAGGTTGACCAGCAGGCCATCGTCGGATTTCTCAGACAGGGCGCTATTCAGTTCGTCCTGATTCACCGCGCCGTCGCCGTTGCTGTCGAGTTTGGCGAACAGTTGCTTTTGCAGTTGCTGGCTGCGGGCGTTTTGCGTGGAGGTGCTGCTGGTACTGGTATAGCTCGTGTAGTTGCTGACGCTACCGATCATCGGACTCACTCCCTGGGATGGAAAACCGGTGGTGTACCGGCTTATGCAGACTCAAGGGGCAACGTGTCCTGGGTGTTTGGACTTTGTACCGGTGGTTACACAGATTGGCAGCGCACGCAAACCTACAACGATCGGTGGTGTTCTCAGGTGCGCGGCAGGCGGATGATGGCGGTCAGGCCGCCGCCGGGTGTTTCTTCCAGATTCAGCTGCCCGCCCAGCCGCTGCGCCGCCTCGCGCGCGATGGTCATGCCCAGACCGACACCGCCGGAGTTGCGGTTGCGCGAGCCTTCCAGGCGATAAAACGGTTCGAACACCGCCTCACGTTTGTCTTCGGCAATCCCCGGGCCGTGGTCGATCACGCGAATCAGCAGTTGCTCGCGCTGATCCTGCAATTCGATGCGTGCCTGTCCGGCATAGCGCAAGGCATTGTCCATCAGGTTGTTGATGCACGAGCGCAAGGCCATCGGCTGCACGGGCAACGGTGCGCAGTGGCCGCTGACCTGCACGTCCGCGCCCTGGTCCTGAGCGTTTTCGCAGAGCGATTCGACCAGGGCCTGCACGTCCATCAATTGCAGCGCCTCGCTGGTGCGCTGTTCGTGCAGGTAGGTGAGGGTGGCGTCGAGCATGTCGATCATGTCGTTCAGATCCTGACGCATCTGGCTTTGCAGCTTGTCGTCGCTGATGTTTTCCAGGCGCAGTTTCAGGCGTGACAGCGGTGTGCGCAGGTCGTGGGAGACGGCGCCGAGCATCCGCGCGCGTTGCTGGACCTGTTCGCGAATGCGTTGCTGCATCAGGTTGAAGGTGTGTGCCGCTTGCCGCGCCTCCCGTGGGCCGGACTCGTCCAGCGGCGGGCTGTCGAGGTCTTCGCTGAGGCGCTCGGCGGCGTCGCTCAGGCGCTGGATCGGTCGACTGAGCAACTTGGCGCCGTACCACGCGGCAATCATCAGGGTGATGAACTGAAACGTCAGGGGCACCACCGGGCCCCCGAACCATGGGCGCGGTGGGTGTGGCGGGTAACGAAGGTCCCGTGGCAGCGGCTGCCCCTCGGCATTTTGCGCAAACTCCGGGGGCGGTGGTGGGGGCGGTGGACCGTAATGGTGAAACCAGGCAAAGGCCAGCAGGTGCGCTAGGACAATCGCCACGAACAGCACGCCAAACAGGCGGCCGAACAACGTGTCGAAGCGCGCTCGCATCAGCCGATGTCCCTGGCGTCGAACAGGTAACCCTCACCGCGCACGGTTTTGATCAACTGCGGTGCTTTGGGATCGTCGCCGAGTTTCTGCCGCAGGCGCGACACCAGCAGATCAATGCTGCGGTCGAACGCTTCGATCGAACGACCACGGGCGGCATCGAGCAATTGTTCGCGGCTCAGTACCCGGCGCGGGCGTTCGATGAACACCCAGAGCAGACGGAATTCGGCGTTGGACAGTGGCACCACGAGGCCGTCGTCGGCGATCAACTGGCGCAAGACGCTGTTCAGGCGCCAGTTGTCGAAGCGAATGTTGGCTCGCTGCTCGGTACGGTCGTCGCGCACCCGGCGCAGGATGGTCTGGATCCGTGCCACCAGCTCCCGTGGTTCGAACGGTTTGGCCATGTAGTCGTCGGCGCCCAGTTCCAGGCCGATGATGCGGTCGGTGGGTTCGCAACGGGCGGTGAGCATCAGAATCGGGATGTCCGATTCGGCGCGCAGCCAGCGGCATAGCGACAAGCCGTCTTCGCCAGGCAGCATCAGATCGAGCACCACCACGTCGAAATGCTCGGCCAGCATCGCCTGACGCATGGCTGCGCCGTCGGTGACGCCGCTGGCGTGAATGTTGAAACGGGCCAGATAGTCGATCATCAACTCACGGATCGGCACGTCGTCGTCGACGATCAGGGCGCGGATGCTCCAGCGCTTGTCGTCTTTATGCTCATCCGTCATGGTGCTTTGGGTGTTGTGCATGGGGCTGTTCATCTGCCAGTAGGCCGCCAACCACAAAGATGGGCTGCGAGGTGGTGGTTTCAGCATAGGCGTCCTGCCGTGAGGCGGGAAGTGCTGATGTAAGGACGTGTTGCGGCTGGCGAGGCTAGCGTGGGCGCTTGTTGGCGGCGTGTCGGTTGTGTATCGGGATCGACACAATAGCAGCGAGCGCTATGCTGATCACGGCCGGCGCGACGATTTACCGATCATCGGGTGCCGCGCCGCCGCCGGTTCCGCTACAATGCGCGCCGATTTCGACTTGCCTGAGAGCCCATCCATGTCCGCCTGCCAGACTCCTATCATCGTCGCCCTGGATTTCCCCACCCGTGACGCCGCACTGAAGCTGGCCGACCAGTTGGACCCGAAACTGTGCCGGGTCAAAGTGGGCAAGGAACTGTTCACCAGTTGCGCCGCGGAAATTGTCGGCACCCTGCGTGACAAAGGCTTCGAGGTGTTCCTCGACCTGAAATTCCACGACATTCCCAACACCACCGCAATGGCCGTGAAAGCCGCTGCCGAGATGGGCGTGTGGATGGTCAATGTGCATTGCTCCGGTGGCCTGCGCATGATGGCGGCCTGCCGTGAAGAGCTGGACAAACGCAGCGGCCCGCAGCCATTGCTGATCGGCGTGACCGTGTTGACCAGCATGGAGCGCGAGGATCTGGCCGGTATCGGTCTGGACATCGAGCCACAGGAGCAGGTGCTGCGTCTGGCGGCGCTGGCCGAGAAGGCCGGAATGGACGGTCTGGTGTGCTCGGCGCTGGAAGCCACGGCACTGAAAACCGCGCACCCGTCGCTGCAACTGGTGACCCCGGGGATTCGCCCGGCGGGCAGTTCGCAGGACGATCAGCGTCGCATTCTGACCCCGCGTCAGGCGCTGGATGCAGGTTCCGATTATCTGGTGATCGGCCGTCCGATCAGCCAGGCGGCGGATCCGGCCAAGGCACTGGCTTCGGTCGTGGCCGAAATCGCCTGAGCAAACACCGCAAAACCCGTAGGCGTGAGCCTGCTCGCGATCGCGGTGTATCAGTCAACATTGCCGTTGCTTGATACACCGCGATCGCGAGCAGGCTCACTCCCGCAATTGTCGGGTGGTGGCCTCAGACTTTCAGCACCAACTTGCCGAAGTTCTCCCCGCTGAACAATTTCATCAGCGTTTCCGGAAAGGTCTGCAGACCTTCGACGATGTCTTCCTTGCTCTTGAGCTGCCCCTTGGCCATCCAGCCGGCCATTTCCTGTGCAGCACTGGCGTATTGCGCCGCGTAGTCCATTACCACAAAGCCTTCCATCCGCGCACGGTTGACCAGCAGCGACAGGTAGTTGGCCGGGCCCTTGACCGCTTCTTTATTGTTGTACTGGCTGATGGCGCCACAGATCACCACCCGTGCCTTCAGGTTCAAACGGCTCAGCACCGCGTCGAGGATGTCACCGCCGACGTTATCGAAATACACGTCGACGCCTTTCGGGCATTCGCGTTTAAGCCCGGCGATCACGTCTTCGTTCTTGTAGTCGATGGCGCCGTCGAAGCCCAGTTCATCGACAAGGAATTTGCACTTGTCGGCGCCACCGGCAATGCCGACCACGCGGCAGCCTTTGATCTTGGCAATTTGTCCGGCAATGCTGCCCACCGCACCCGCGGCACCCGAGAGAACCACGGTGTCGCCCGCCTTCGGTGCGCCCACGTCGAGCAGGGCGAAGTAGGCGGTCATGCCGGTCATGCCCAGCGCGGACAGATACACCGGCAGCGGCGCCAGTTTCGGATCGACTTTATAGAAACCTCTGGGCTCGCCAAGGAAATAATCCTGCACACCAATGGCACCGTTGACGTAGTCCCCGACCGCAAAACCCGGATTGTTCGAGGCAATCACCTGGCCGACACCCAAGGCACGCATGACTTCACCGATGCCCACCGGTGGAATGTACGATTTGCCCTCGTTCATCCAGCCGCGCATGGCCGGGTCGAGGGACAGGTATTGGTTCTTGACCAGAATCTGGCCTTGCGCCGGTTCGCCGACCGGCACTTCCTGATAGGTGAAAGTCTCGCGGGTTGCGGCACCCACCGGGCGTTTGGCGAGCAGGAACTGGCGATTGGTCTGGGAAGTCATGGCAGGCACTCAAACGGAATGAAGCCTTGTTGATAGACCTTCATCGACGATGTCGCAAGGTTGGCTGCCGGGGCGAATGCTGGTCGATCCAGTGCAGTGATAGTCACCCTCACAGGTTTATCACTGTGACGCATGGGCACCTAAACAGCCGTTTGATAGTGCTGACGCCCGACAGCCCCCGGTGGCTATGCTGCAAGTCTGCACACCCTCTGCATCCAATCCCTTCGAGGACATAACAATGAGCATGACGTTTTCCGGTCAGGTTGCCGTGGTCACTGGCGCTGCCAACGGCATCGGCCGCGCGACCGCCCAGGCGTTCGCCGCCGAAGGTCTGAAAGTAGTGGTGGCCGATCTGGACACGGCGGGGGGCGAAGGCACCGTAGCGCTGATTCGTACAGCCGGTGGCGAAGCGACCTTCGTGCGTTGCAACGTAACCGTTGAAAGCGAAGTGAAAAGTCTGATGGACGAGGTGATCAATACCTACGGTCGTCTTGACTACGCCTTCAACAATGCCGGTATCGAAATCGAGAAGGGCAAGCTGGCCGAGGGCTCGATGGACGAGTTCGACGCGATCATGGGCGTCAACGTCAAAGGCGTCTGGTTGTGCATGAAGTATCAGTTGCCGCTGTTGCTGGCTCAGGGCGGCGGCGCGATCGTCAACACGGCGTCGGTGGCCGGCCTCGGTGCGGCGCCGAAAATGAGCATCTACGCCGCCTCGAAACACGCGGTGATCGGCCTGACCAAGTCGGCGGCCATCGAATACGCGAAAAAGAAAATCCGCGTCAACGCAGTGTGCCCGGCGGTGATCGACACCGACATGTTCCGCCGCGCCTATGAGGCGGATCCGAAGAAAGGCGAATTCGCCAACGCCATGCATCCGGTCGGCCGTATCGGCAAGGTCGAAGAAATCGCCAGTGCCGTGCTTTATCTGTGCAGCGACGGTGCGGCGTTCACCACTGGGCATTCCCTGGCGGTGGACGGCGGCGTGACCGCGTTCTGAAACCGTCCTGCCAGAAAACAACCCGCCTGCGTGCGGGTTTTTTTATGGGTGCGGATCGGTTCCATTAAACCGCTAAACAATGTGTATCAAAGGGTTAGAACGGGGGCTTTTGACGGCGTTGTCGCACAGCCTGTGCGTCGCGGCTGTGATTTACTGCGGGCAGCAAAACGGACAGGAGTTTGCTTGCTCATGGAATTGAGAATTGACCGACAGGCAATGGTGCCGGTGGTGCAGCAGATTGTGGATGGATTGACGGGATGGATCCTGCAAAATGACGTACCACCGACGACCCGACTTCCCTCCGTGCGGCAAATCGCCCGCGACAATCTGCTGAGCCAGTCGTGTGTCGTCGAGGCGTGCGAGCGGTTGGTCTCGCAGGGGGTTCTGAGTGCGCGTCAGGGCGCGGGGTTTATCGTCGCTGCAACGCCATCGCTGTTGAGTGTCGAGGATGAATCTGGCTTGCTGGAGAGCCAGCAGGCCAGGTGTGGTGCGGTGTGTGGCGGCCCCCGTGGCCTGAAGCTTGGAAGCGGTGGTTTGCCGCAAAGCTGGCGTGAGCCGGACGACCTCAGCTACGCACTGCGTGAAGTGGCGCGCACCGACATGGCCAGCCTGTTCGACTACAGCTCGCCACTGGGCCTTCCGGCGCTGCGCGAGCAGATCGCCAAACGTCTCAAACTGTTCGATATCGAGGCGCGCAGCACCCAGCTGATGAGCACCAACGGCGCCAGTCATGCACTGGATCTGATCGTGCGCACATTGTTCAAGGCCGGTGACTGCGTGGTGGTCGAGACACCCGGCTATCCAGGGTTGTTCGACCTCCTGCGCTTGCATGGGCTGCGCATGCTCGAAGTGCGTCGCACGCCGAGCGGGCCGGATGTCGAGGCGCTCGAGGCGTTGCTGCGCCAGTATCGGCCCCGCGCCTTGTTCGTCAATAGCCACCACCACAACCCCACCGGCAGTTGCCTGACACTGGCCATCGCCCAGCGTCTTGTGCAATTGAGCAAAACCTACGATGTGCGCTTGATCGAAGACGATGTCTACGCCGATCTGCATACTGGCAACGGTACACGCCTGGCCGCGCTGGACGATGAGGGGCGGGTGATTTACGTGGGCAGCTTTTCCAAGACTCTGAGCAGTTCGCTGCGGGTCGGATTTGTCCTGGCCGACCGCGAACTGCTGGTGCGCCTGGCCCAGGTCAAGATGATCAGTGGCCTGGGTGGCAGCGGGTTCTCCGAGGCGGTGCTGGCCAGCCTGATGGCGTCTGGCGCGTATCGCAAACTGGTGCAGCGCCAGCGTCAGCGCTTGAATGCCGACCGCGCGGCAGCACTGCAGGCGCTGGAGGACGCCAATTGGCAGGTTTTCGGCAAGCCGACGGGCGGGTTGTTTATCTGGGCGCGTGCGCCGCTGGCCGATCCAGTCCGCGTACGAACGCAGGCGCAACGCAGCGGCGTGTTGCTGGCCGCCCCGGAGGCGTTCAGTCCCAGTGGTGAGACCAGCGACTGGCATCGGATCAACATCGCCTTCGCCTGCGATCCACGCGCCCGGCAGTTTTTCCGCAATACCGGTGTGGATCGACCTCCAGTGTTCTGAAAACGACGCAGACCTAGCTTTTTGCCATTATTCCGACGCCAGAGACTTGTGCCGGTGATTGGCCATTGCGAATCTTCGTCAACAGACTAAGGCAGAGGGCTACGCGCAATGATTTCGGCCGTGCAAGGACGTTTTGCCAACCTCGGTATGGCGAAAAAACTGGGTGTCGGGTTTGTGCTGGTTTTGCTGCTGACCGCTTTGGTGGCAGCCATCGGTGTCTGGTCCCTGCAAACCATCAGCCAGCGCTTCGAAGGGCTCAAACAGATGTCCTCGCTCAACAGCGGCCTGCTCAAGGTGCGTCTGCTCGAGCAGGAATACGCCTTGCGCGGCAATCCGAAAACCGCCGATGCCTTGCGCAAGGGGGTGGACGAGCTGGTCGCTCAGGCCAACGAACTCAAGGCGCAATCGCCGGCCTACGTGACAGTGATGACGGATGTCGAGCAGTCGCTGGGGGCTTATCGCAAGGCGTTCGATGAATTCGTTTCGTTGACCCAGGCGAAGGACCTTGCCCTGGAAATGGCCAGTTGGTCGGTCTCCAGCGTGGCCAACAACCTCGATGTGTTGCAGGCCGGGCTGGCCGATGATGGCGCGTATACCTTGAAAGACACCGAGGGCAAGGACGGTGCGCAGTTTATCGAGCAGGCCGGGCAGGTCAGTCAGGTGTCGATGCTGATGCTGCAAGCGATGAACGAGGCGCGGGTGCGTCTGGATCAAAGTCGCAAAGGCGATGCCGACAGTGCCGGCAAGGGCAATATCGAGCAAGCGGCGCAGGCGCAGACGCAGGCCGAGGCGCTGAAGTTGACGGTCAAGGACGAAGGCTATCTGACGGTGCTCAACGAAGTCTCCGGGCACATTGCCGGCTTCAACGACAAACTGGCCGAATACACTGGGCTGCTGACCCAGGAAAAAACGGTCTACGAGCAATTGCATCAACGTGCCGCACAAGTGGTGGAGCGGGTGGATCAAGCGTCGGTCGCCGAAGACGCGGCGATGCAGGCCGAACTGAAGAAAAACTCGCTGTTGATCATCGGCTCATCGGCGCTGGCGTTGCTGGTCGGGTTGATTGCCGCGTGGGTGATTACCCGGTTGATCGTTGCGCCGCTGCGCAGTGTGATTCAGGTTGCGCAGCAGATCGCGGCCGGTGATCTGAGTGCGACGGTGCAGGTCAACCGTCGCGACGAAATTGGCCAGTTGATGCTGGCCATGCAGCAGATGGGCGCCGGGCTGAGCACGATTGTCAGCGGTCTGCAGGCGGGGATCGAGCAACTGGCGAGCTCGGCGCAATCGCTGTCGGCGGTGACTGAGCAGACCAACCTTGAGGTCAGCAGTCAGAAGGAAGAAACCGAGCAGGTCGCCACCGCCATGAACCAGATGACAGCGACGGTGCATGATGTCGCGCGCAATGCCGAAGAAGCGGCGCTGGCGGCGCAGACAGCGGATGACAAGGTTGAGAGCGGTCAGCAAGTGGTGCGCCAGAGCATGGCGCGGATCGAGCAGTTGGCGGATTCGGCGACGTCGGCCAGTTCCAGCATCGACAGCCTGAGTGCGCAGATCCAGAACATCGGTACGGTGCTCGAGGTGATCAAAAGCGTCGCCGAGCAGACCAATCTGCTGGCGTTGAACGCGGCCATTGAGGCGGCCCGGGCCGGGGAGCAGGGCAGGGGCTTTGCAGTGGTGGCCGATGAGGTTCGCGCATTGGCCCGGCGTACGCAGCAATCGACCGAGGAAATCGAGCGCCTGGTCAGTGCGTTGCGTGCGGCGGCGCATTCCTCGGTGCAACAGATTCAGAGCAGCGGTGAACTGGTGAAGCTGGCGGTCAGCGATGCGCTGCAGACCGAGAGTGCGCTGGGCAGCATTGCGGCGGCAGTGTCGTTGATTCAGCAGATGAATCAGCAGATTGCGGCGGCGGCCGAGGAGCAGAGTTCGGTGGCTGAAGAGATCAACCGCAGTGTCACGAGTATTCGGGCAAGTGCGGATCAGTCTTCGCTGGCGATGCAGGGGAATGCGGCTTCGAGTGTTGAGCTGGCTCAGTTGGGGAGTGAGCTTAAGGGGATGGTTGGGCACTTTCGGCTTTGACTTGGCGGCCTCTGGGCCGCTGCGGGATTCATCCGGGGGCATCGCCTCCGGTGTGCTTCGTTGCACCTCCTCTTCGATGTGTCTGGTTTCGCAAGACGTCCCCGGCTGAATTCCACCACTCAGCCTGTCGTTGGGACCTTGCAGATCAAAGTCAAACGCAGGCGAGCTGCCACTCGGCCTTGTGGCAGGTTCGGTCATTGCGCGAGCCCGTCTGTCAGCCCGGTATTTTCCTGACGAAGGCATTCTCTGCAGGCGCTGCCAAAGGTTGTGGACTTGGCATTGCCTGCGCTTACCTGTTTCGGTTTTGGTTTATCCGAGAATGGGGCTTGTGTCGCTTTCGAATGTTTTGTACGGGGGGACAAGGCTGATGTGGGTGATGGCTTGATGGCGGATGACTTCTGTCTGGTTGGCTCGAAGAGTCGGGTTTTGGATGATTACGGTGACGGTATCAATGCTGACGATTTTTGCGTAGCGGCTGGTGATGCTGTTCTGAAAATCAAAATGCCCTTGCAGATAAACTTTATTGCCCGGACCGATGGCAGTGAGTTGCGACTGTGCAGCTAGGTTGTCCATAGTGACGTGTCCATTTTGTTATGAATGAAGGTTGCCAAATATGCGATCTCGTGAATTCAACTGAAAAGATCGAATGGGCTTCCAGGCAGTTCTGTTCGACAGCCATTCTGGGCAGCGGATTTGAGTGGAAACAGAAGACCACTCCTCTTTATCTGTAGGGTGTTTCTCTGTTTTCTCGGGGGGATAAATAAGCAGTAGCGCAGAGGGAGGTGTGTTTCAGCTTCGAAATGTTTAACGCGTGTACCGAGTTTGCTGTGTGTGGGAATGATCAACCCTGTGGGCTGGCTTGCCTGCGATGGTGGCCTCCCGCCCGACCAGATACACCCGGTCCCCCTGCGGTAGCGAGCCTGCTCGCGAAAGCGCCCCGACATTCATCCAGTCCCTATCGGGTTCACAGCCGCGAGCCCACAAAAAAGCCACCTCTCGGTGGCTTCTCTTTCAACATCTGCAATCAGTCGTAAATCACTTTCTTCTTCCAGTCCGCATCGGCTTCGACGTCTTTGAGGCCGGCGGTCAGTTGGTTTTCTTCGCCTTCAACCGGGGCGATTTTGTCCATGACCTGGGCGTTGGCGCGGGCCAGCAGTTTTTCCAGATATTGCAGTTGTTCGGAGTACATCTGGGGATCCTGCTGTTTGCGCAGGTATTGCACGCCGCGTTCGAAGGCGAGGCGGGCCTGGCCGGGCTGGTTTTGTTGCAGGGACTGTTGGCCGAGGTTGTTGAAGAACTCGATATGCAGCAGTACCAGGATGTGGCGGACTTCGCGGACCCACTGTTTGGCTTCGTTCGGCGGCAGGAAACCATCGTGGGCGGCGCGGGTGATCTGGCCGTGGAGGGCTTCAAGGAGGAAGCGTACGTCCTTGGCCTTGGCTTCGGTCAGGATCGGCGCTGGCGGGTTGTTGACCGGAATCGATTCGCCCTGGGCCACCAGCGCGCTCAGTTCGGTGATGCGGGCCTTGGTCGTGGCGCTGGTTTTTTCCAGGTTCAGCAGGCGCTGGCAGACGTTCAGTTCCAGGCGGGTCAACAGCAGTTTCAGTGCCGGGGTCATGAATTGGCCGGGGAAGGTCTCGGTCAATTCGCCACAGCGGCGCAGGCGGTCATTGAGTTCGACTTTGGTGCGGGCCTTCTCCAGTTTGTTGTTTTCCACCACATGGTTCATGTAGCCAATGGCGATCAGAATTGCGATCCCGGCTATGACAAGCAGGGTGATCATGAGTGGTGTCACCGGTAAGACCTCTTTATAGGGTTCGCATGCGAGTGTAGTGGTTGGCCTTTTAGGTGCCTAGCACCGCTCGACGTGTTGATTCGGCAGGTTCAACCTGTATCGGCCGCGCATGGCTTATATGAATGCTGGCGCTTGATGTGCAGATTGCCATCACTGGGGTGGACTATAACGCCTTGGCGAGTGGCGGAATATAGGCGTCAATCGTCGGGCGACGCAAAACCCCGATTGCTCCCGTAAACGACGTCGAAGTCATTGATTTAAATAAATTTATATCTGGGGGTTGACGACCTTCCAATCCATCCATAGAATGCGCGCCACTTGCAGCGTAAAGCACACAGCGAAACGCGGCAGGGAGTGAATGTTGTAGCGTGTCCCCTTCGTCTAGTGGCCTAGGACACCGCCCTTTCACGGCGGTAACAGGGGTTCGAGTCCCCTAGGGGACGCCAATGCGGGAATAGCTCAGTTGGTAGAGCACGACCTTGCCAAGGTCGGGGTCGCGAGTTCGAGTCTCGTTTCCCGCTCCAATTTTAAACAGCACTGCTTTCGGGCGGGGCTGAGTGAAACCAGAACCAAATCTCAGGATGCGGATCTGGACACCGAAACACACACCATGTGTTCCGGGTAGCGTGTCCCCTTCGTCTAGTGGCCTAGGACACCGCCCTTTCACGGCGGTAACAGGGGTTCGAGTCCCCTAGGGGACGCCATTTGCGGGAATAGCTCAGTTGGTAGAGCACGACCTTGCCAAGGTCGGGGTCGCGAGTTCGAGTCTCGTTTCCCGCTCCAAATTCAAAAGCGCCGCTCGGCTAAGAGCGGCGTTTTTATTTAAGTGAAAGTTGTAGCCTGTCCCCTTCGTCTAGTGGCCTAGGACACCGCCCTTTCACGGCGGTAACAGGGGTTCGAGTCCCCTAGGGGACGCCATTGCGGGAATAGCTCAGTTGGTAGAGCACGACCTTGCCAAGGTCGGGGTCGCGAGTTCGAGTCTCGTTTCCCGCTCCATATTCACAAAAACGCCGCTCAATAGAGCGGCGTTTTTGTATGCGCGTTTTTTGTGTTTGCCCTGCCTTTTACAATTTTCCTACAGCCGATCCGTGAGATCAGGACGCGTCTGACAGTCAGCGCGAGGCAATTCTGGGATAACGACTGGCCTTGCTCACCGAGCTTTTTCTGTTGATTCCGGAGATCCTTCAATGTCATTGAAATCAGTGTCGCGCGGCAGTTTGTCCGAGATCCGTGCCACCGCGCTTCTCGCGCTACCTCTGATGGTCGGCCATGTCTGCGCCGGGTTGATTGCCTTCGTCGACAACCTGATCGCCGGCAACCACGGCACCGACACGCTGGCGGCGGTAACGCTGGGCACCGCATTGTTGTGGCTGCCGATGCTGGTGCCGATCGGTACGTTGATTGCGTTGACGGCGTCGGTCGCGCGTTTACAGGGGGCGGATCGTACCCATGAAATCGCGCCGATCTTTCGCCAGGCATTGTGGCTGGCGCTGTTCATGGGGCTGTTGATGTTTGCATTTCTGAGCCTTGTGCCCCTGTTGCTCGCGCCTGCCGGGATCGCCGAGCAGATGATTCCCGGCGCTCAGGCGTTCCTGCATGCAGTGCGTTGGGGCAGTCCGGCGTTGACGCTGTTTTTCTGCATGCGTTATCTGTGTGAAGGGATGCACTGGATGCGTCCGACGATGATGTTCAGTTTCGGCGGTCTATGGGTGCTGGCGCCGCTGGGCTACGTGTTGACCAATGGCAAATTGGGCTTTCCCGAGTTGGGCGCGCAGGGGCTGGGGATCGCTTCGGCCGTGATGATGTGGCTGCAGGCATCGCTGTTTGCTGGCTATCTCTGGTTTGGCAAGCGTTTGGCGCATTTGCAGCTGTTTGCACGTTTCGATCTGCCGAGTCGCGCTGGGATCATGAATTTGTTGCGCACCGGCATGCCGATCGGCATTGCGATTCTGATGCAAGGCAGCCTGTTCATTGTGACTTCGTTGCTGATCGGGCGATTGGGCTCGACGTTTCTCGCGGCGCACCAGATTGCGGTGAACCTCGCGCAGCTGTGTTTCATGATCCCGGTGGCTGTGGCGGAGGCGACAACGGTTCGCGTGGGCCATGCGTCAGGGCGCGGCGATCTCCAGCGTGTCCGGCAAGCCGCTTGGGCCGGTTGCGTGATTGTGTTGCTGACGCAGAGCGTATCGGTCGTCATCTTGTTGTTGGGCAATGAAGCGATTGCCAGCCTGTATAGCTCCGACATCGCCGTCACGGCATTGGCCTCGACGCTGTTGTTGTTTGCCGCCGCTTTGCAGTTTCCCGATGGCTTGCAGATGCTTTCGGCGGGTGCGTTGCGTGGTCTGCAGGATACGCGCGTGCCAATGTGGCTGGCGGTTTTCTGTTATTGGGGCGTCGGTGTACCACTCGGCGCGGGTTTGGCATTTGGACTGGAGTGGGGGCCGCAAGGGATCTGGACGGGATTGATCACGGCGCTGAGCTTGGCGACGCTTTTGATGGGCGCGCGATTTATCCATAGCAGCCGGGTCAGGGTGACTGCCATCAGTTGAAACAAAAAGGCCCGCCGATGAACATCGGCGGGCCTTTTGTTTGCCGGTGAGTTACCAGGACATCATCAAGCGACCGGCGAACAGGATCAGCACGACACCCATGGTGCGCTCGAACCAGTGCCCCATGCGCAGGAACAGCAGGCGCACCTTGGCGCTGGAGAAAAACAGCGCAACGATGACGAACCACAATGCGTTCACACAGCACATCCACAGGCCGTACAGCGCCTGGATGTTCAGCGGCGTGCTGGCGCTGATGATCGTGGTGAAGATCGCCAGAAAAAACAGCGTGGCTTTCGGGTTGGTGGCATTGGTCAGGAAGCCGGTGGTGAACGCCTTGAGCAGGGTCTGCTCGACTGCCGGCTCGTCGACAGCTTTTTCCCCTTCAATTGCCGACTTGGGTTTGCTGCGCAACAGGCTGACACCCAGATACAGGATGTAGGCGCCACCGATGACCTTGGCCACGGTCAGCAGCCAAGGGGTGGTGTGCATCAATGCGCCGACGCCGAGCAATGTATACAGCACGTGCACGGAGATGCCCGCGCCGATCCCCAGCGCCGTGCAAATGCCCACGACTCGGCCGAAACGCACGCTCTGGCGGATAGTGACGGCGAAGTCCGGTCCGGGGGCGACTACGGCCAGAAAATGAATGGTGGCCAATGCCAGAAATTCGCCCAGGTAGTTCGATAACATCTCAGCTCCAGAAAGTCAGGGGTGAAGCATTGCCGCGGTAGCCGACAAAGAACGAAAGGCTCAAGCGCGGATCTGCCACACCCGGGGTTACCGAGTGCATGCAGCGTGAATTGAACATGATGAAATCTCCGGGATTCGGCCGTACTTCAAGGGTCGGAGGGCCGAGCAGGGCAGGGTCGATGCCATAACTGTCGCCACGCATTTCGTCGAACCGGTCAGCAGAAATGTCGTCATCCCACATCTGTAATGCGCCGCCTTCGGTTGGCATGTTCAGGTAAACATTGCAGGCAAACTGTGCTTCCAGGCTGCGAGCCTGAAAGCTGTCCGGGGCGTCTTTGGCAAAGATGTCGTGATGCGCGAGGAAGCACACTCCCGGCTTCACTACGCGTGACAACCCGACATACATTTTGCGCCCGTACAGGTTTTCCAGATGCGCACCGGCCGGCCATGACTCATCGAGCATGCAGCGCAACGTGTCGACGGGAGAGGAGTAGGGCGCGCAACGGTTACGCAATTCAGCGATGTTGCTGGTTGCACGCTCGAAATAGTCTTCGATCAGCAGCGGCTGGTTTTCTGCCTCATAGAACGCCATGCCGATGCGGCCGATGCTCGGTGCGTTGATATAGCCTTCAAAGCCTGGAGCGAGGATTTTGTCGCCAATCTGGATTGCCAATGCTTCGGGCAAAAAGCCTTTGACGCGGATGGCGAGGACTTCTTCGTTGGCCAGTTTTTTTATGCACGTCTCATCGAGACGATCGACGTCTAGCATCATTTTTTGTAGGTCCATCTATCGGTAGTCAACGGAACCTGCGAATGCGGTTCCCCGGCGTCGGGCGATGCGTGCTGCACCGCCCAAAATCCTTAATCCACGCTGTAGTGGACCGACAAGGTGCCCTTTTTCTGCGCAAGGGACGCGATCGTGACTGTGCCCAGATCCTTCAGGCTACGTACATGGGTGCCGCCACAGCCGTAGGCGGGCAGCTCACCGAAACCGATTTCACGCACTCCTTCGCGCAACGAGGTCAGGCGTGGCAGGTCGTGTTCTATCCATTGGTTGATGCCGTATTGGACGCTTTGCGCATCGACTTCCCGGGCACCTTCTGCCGGTTTGAATTGCACCCGGCCTTCGTCTGGCCAGTGGTGCGCCTTGATCGGCGTCCAGCCCATTGCCTGGATAAAGTGGCCAATCAGGTGGCCGGCCGAATGCATGCGGGAATTGAAGCAACGCTGTTGTTCATCGACGCGAATCTGCGTCATGCCAGGCTTCACCGGCTGATCCACGTAATGCACGATCCGGTCGGGTTCCTGCACTACGCGCAGAACCCGGCTTTCATCTATCCAGCCAGTGTCGCAAGGCTGACCGCCGCCTTGCGGATGAAACAACGTGGCGCGCAGCACCACGGCAAATTCGTTCTCGTGGGGCGTGCAGTCGAGGACTTCCACATTGGCCTTGAGCTCATCACTATGGAAAAAGAGGCGAAGCGTCATATTCCATGCCCTTATTAAAATTTCTATTTTTATTATATGAATCGTGCAATAACGTGATAATCCGTTCAAACATCAAAGGACTTGTGCGCTGTGAGCATAAATCTCCCGCTACCTCTGCTCGGTGAAATGGCGATTTTCGTCAAGGTTGTCGAGACCGGAAGCTTCTCTGAAGCGGCCCGTCAGCTTGGCTCCTCGCCGTCAGCCGTGAGTCGCAGCATTTCGCGACTGGAAAAGGCCCTGGCCACGCGACTGTTGCAACGCACTACCCGCAAATTGCGTTTGAGTGACGGCGGAGAAGAGGTCTTCAAGCGTTGTCAGGAGATGGTCAGTGCTGCCAGATCGGTGATGGAAATCAGCGGCCAGTTCACCCATGAAGCGGAAGGCCTGGTGCGGGTCAGCGTACCGAAAGCGGTGGGGCGCTTCGTGATTCACCCGCACATGCCCGAATTCCTGCGGCGTTACCCCAAGGTCGATGTCGAACTGCTGCTCGAAGACCGACAGGTTGATTTGATCGACGACCATGTCGATCTGGCGATTCGTATCACGGATCGGCCGCCGGCCGGATTGGTCGGGCGGCAGTTGCTGACTATTGACCATCTACTGTGCGCCACACCGCAATACCTGGCTGAACACGGCACGCCGACGCACCCTCACGATTTGCTCAAGCACAGCTGCATTTATCTGGGGGAAACGCCGAGCGATGCGCGCTGGAAGTTCAAGAAAGGCAGCAAGGCGGTGACGGTGGGAGTACGTGGACGATACGCCGCGAACCACACGGGGGTGCGTCTGGGCGCGGTGTTGCAGCACCTGGGCATTGGCAGCCTGCCGTATTTCACTGCCCGATATGCACTCGAACAGAAGTTGATTGTGCAGGTGCTGCCGGACTGGACCTTCCTCGCCTCCTATCATGGCGGACTGTGGCTGTTACATTCGCCGACGCGTTATCTGCCACCCAAGTTGCGAGTGTTTATCGATTTTCTGGTTGAGTGCCTGGAGAGGGAGCCGACGTTGAGCAAGCCAGCGAGGACGGGGGCGCCGAACAATCTGGCGATGGCGTATGAACTGCCGGAAAGTGAGGGGCTTCTATAAAGCAAAAGATCGCACCTTCGGCAGCGCCTGCAAGCCATGCAGGCGCTGCCGAAGGTGCGATCTTTTGATCTGTGGAAACTTAGTGCTTGCTGTCCTGAGCGGACATCGCCAGCAGCTGTTTTTCCTGATTCCAGTCGAACGGTTCGTCGTTCTGTTCGGCTTCGTAGCGACGCTCTTCCAGAGCCTGATACAGGTCGATCTCTTCATCGGACAGGTAGTGCAGGCAGTCGCCGGCGAAGAACCACAGCAGATCGCGCGGGATCAGGTGGGCAATTTGCGGGTAACGGGTAATCACTTGAGTCAGGATGTCCTGGCCCAGGTATTGGCTTTCGATCGGATCGATCGGCAAGGATGCCAGCAGTTCGTCGAAGCGCTCCAGGAACAAGGCATGGCTTTCTTCGGGAACCTGTTCGGCCTCACCTACGGCGACCAGGATACTGCGCAGGTGGTCGAGCAAAACAAGATGATCGGCAACGACGTTGGACACGAGATAAGTCCTCAAGAGCAAAACGGGCGCGGGAGTATAAAGCTCCCGCGCCCGTTTTTATATGTTTGAGGGAATCAGCGGACTTTCCCCTCTGCCTGTTTCAACTCCTCTTTGTCGAAATCATCGACGTCGATCACCTTGCGTCGTGCCGCTTCGGCATCGCGCAGACTCTGCGCTTCCGCCGGTTGCAACACCCCGGCTTCAAGTGCGGCATCAATGGCATGTTCGCCTGCGGCCGGTTTGACCTGACCGCTTTTCAGCGAGGTGTGCAGTTTTTTGTGCAGAGGCTGCGCGGCGTGCAACAGATCGCTGGCGTGTTGCAATGCGCCGACCGCATCGTCTGCCGATTGCGGGCGATAGCAGCCGGCAAGCAGCTCTTCCAGCGCCGGATCGCCTTTCGCGCGACCAATCACCCCGGCGACTTCGGCACCCAGTTTGTCCGACGGGCCTTTGTGGCGACGACCGAACGGGAACACGATGACCCGTAGCAGGCAGCCGAAGACTTTGTTCGGGAAGTTGCTCAGCAGTTCATCCAGCGCCCGTTCCGATTGACCGAGGCTTTCCTCCATCGCCCAGCGCAACAGCGGTTCCATGTGCGCGGGTGAATCCAGATCGTGATAACGCTTGAGCGCGGCGGAAGCCAGATACAGGTTGCTCAAGACGTCGCCCAAACGTGCCGACAGGCGCTCGCGGCGCTTCAGTTCACCGCCCAGCAACATCATGCTGAAGTCGGCGAGCATGGCGAACGCCGCAGCCTGGCGGTTGAGGGCACGGAAGTAGCCCTGGCTGATTCTGTCGCCCGGTGCGTGTTCGAAGTGACCGAGGCCAAGGTTCAGCACCAGTGTGCTGGCGGCATTGCTCACGGCGAAACCGATGTGTTTGAGCAGCAGGCCATCGAACTCTTTCAGCGCCTGATCCTTGTCCTCGCGCCCGGCCAGAGCCATTTCCTTGAGCACGAACGGATGGCAGCGAATCGCGCCCTGACCGAAGATCATCAGGTTGCGCGACAGGATGTTCGCGCCTTCCACGGTGATGAAGATCGGCGCGCCGTTCCAGCTGCGCCCGAGGTAGTTGTTGGGGCCCATGATGATCGCCTTGCCACCGTGCACATCCATGGCGTGGCTGATGCACTCGCGGCCGCGTTCGGTCAGGTGGTACTTGAGGATCGCCGACAGCACCGACGGTTTCTCACCGAGGTCCACCGCGTTGGCGGTGAGCATCCGCGCAGCGTCCATCATCCACGCGTTGCCGCCGATGCGCGCCATGGCTTCCTGGATGCCTTCGAACGCCGACAGTGGCACGTTGAATTGCTCGCGAATCTGCGCGTATTGGCCGGTTACCAGACTGGTGAACTTGGCCGCACCCGTACCGACGGCTGGCAGCGAGATCGAACGGCCGACCGACAGGCAATTCATCAGCATCATCCAGCCCTTGCCGAGCATTTCCTGACCACCGATGAGGAAGTCCAGCGGGATGAACACGTCTTTACCGGAGTTCGGGCCATTCATGAACGCCGCGCCCAGCGGCAAATGACGACGGCCGATTTCCACGCCGGCGGTATCGGTCGGAATCAACGCGAGGCTGATGCCGAGGTCTTCCTTGTCGCCCAGCAGATGCTCCGGGTCGTAGGCCTTGAACGCAAGGCCGAGCAGGGTCGCGACCGGGCCGAGGGTGATATAGCGCTTTTCCCAGTTCAGGCGCAGGCCGATGACTTCCTGACCTTCCCACTGACCTTTGCAGATGATCCCGGTGTCGGGCATTGCCCCGGCATCGGAACCGGCGAGCGGGCCGGTGAGGGCGAAGCAAGGGATGTCGTCGCCACGGGCCAACCGTGGCAGGTAGTGATTGCGCTGTTCGTCGGTGCCGTAATGCAGCAACAGTTCGGCAGGGCCGAGGGAGTTGGGCACCATGACGGTGGAGGCGAGGTCGCCGCTGCGGGTGGCGAGTTTCATCGCCACTTGCGAGTGAGCGTAGGCCGAGAACCCCTTGCCCCCGAATTCCTTGGGAATGATCAGGGCGAAGAAGCCGTGCTCCTTGATGTGCGCCCAGGCTTCAGGCGGCAGGTCCATCGACTGGCCGATCTGCCAGTCGGTGACCATGGCGCAGAGTTCTTCAGTCGGACCGTCGATGAACGCCTGTTCCTCTTCGGTCAGTTGCGCCTTGGGATAGGCCAGCAGTTTTTCCCAGTCCGGACGACCGCTGAACAGTTCGCCATCCCACCATACGGTGCCGGCATCGATCGCGTCGCGCTCGGTCTGCGACATCGGCGGCAGGGTTTTCTGAAACCAGTTGAACAGCGGCGCGGTGAAGTGTTGGCGGCGCAGGTCAGGCAGCAGCAACGGTGCGGCGACCACCGCCAACAGGACCCAGAGCACCACCAGCAGCCAGCCCGGTGCATGACTGAAAATACCCATTGCCAGCAGATAGACGGCAACGATGCCCAACGCCGGCAGCGGGGCGACGCGCCGGTGGGCGAGATAGGCCACGCCAACGATCAAAACCAGTATCCACAACAACAGCATATTCAGTCCTCCGTGAACCAAGGCAAATCGACCCTCCAGAGCTTAGACGGCATCTGTAAAACCGGGTGGTCAGAGCAAGGTGATTGAAATCGTGGGAAACCCCGGATGGTTTTCGTAGGTTCGGTGGGCAACACGTGTGGGAAATCGTTCGCTCATCCCGCGCCTTTGCGTCCAAGTTTGGCCGAAACGTCGTTATCTCTGTGCTTGGGCTGTCGCTAGACTCGGGGCTCACCCAGGAGAATGTCGTCATGCACGAGTATCTGAGTCCCGGCCGCTTCATCGATAGTGACCACCCCGCCGTGGTGGAGTTCGCCGAACAGTACCGTGGAGCCAGCCGCGATCCGCTCGCGCAGGCGGTCAGTCTTTACTACGCCGTGCGCGAGGCGGTGCGCTACAACCCCTACACCTTCAGTCTCGACCCGCAAACCCTGTGCGGCAGCTATGCCCTGGCGACGGGGGAGAGTTATTGCGTGCCCAAGGCCACGTTGCTGGCCGGGTGCGCGCGGCATTGCGGGATTCCCGCGCGCATCGGTCTGGCCGATGTCAGAAATCATCTGTCGACCCCGCGTCTGCTGGAGTTGCTGCGCAGCGACGTGTTCGCCATGCACGGCTACACCGAACTGTTCCTGAACGGGCGCTGGGTCAAGGCTACACCGGCCTTCAACCAGAAACTCTGCGAACTGTTCAACGTCGCGCCGCTGGAATTCGACGGCATCCACGACAGTGTTTTCCACCCGTTCAACCGCGACGGCGCGCAGTTGATGGAGTACCTGGTCGATCACGGCCAGTTCGCCGATGTGCCGGAACAGTTCTTCTTCGAACACCTGAAAAAGTGCTACCCGCATCTGTTCGACGATAAACAGGCGACGGTGCTGGGTGATATGCAGAGTGATTTGAGCCGTGTCTGATCCGGCGTATGCTGCCTGCCCACTCATTTGAAAAGAGGCGGTCATGCTGAAGATCTGGGGACGGAAAAACTCATCGAATGTCCGGAAGCCGCTGTGGGCCGCCGAGGAGTTGGGTCTGGCGTATGAGGCGATTGATGCCGGTGGCGCCTTCGGTGTGGTCGATACGCCTGAATATCGGGCGATGAACCCGAACGGCCGGGTACCGGTGATCGAGGATGACGGCTTTGTGCTGTGGGAATCCAACGCGATCGTGCGCTATCTGCTGGCCAAACATGCGCCGAACAGTGCGTGGTACTCGGCCGATCCACAGGCTCGAGCCAGCGCTGACAAGTGGATGGACTGGACCACCTCGAGTTTTGCCGGACCCTTCCGTACCGTGTTCTGGGGCGTATTGCGCACGCCCGCCGACAAGCAGGACTGGCCGGCAATCAACGCTGCGATCAAGGAATGCACCGAGCTGTTGAACATGGCCGAGCAGGCGCTCGCCAGCCAGCCTTACCTGTCCGGAAGCGAAATCGGTATGGGTGACATTCCCCTCGGCTCCTTCATTTATGCCTGGTTCGAAATGCCCATCGAGCGAGCGGCGCAGCCGTATCTGGAAGCGTGGTATGCCCGGTTGAAGCAGCGTCCGGCGTATCAGAAAGCAGTCATGACCGCGTTGACTTGATAATAACTATCGACACACTTGACTGTACTTGTGTGGCGGCGGCAAGCACCATTGCGTTCGCGCGCCGTGGTTGTTTTGTTCGCCGCCCGGCCCAATCTTTCCTTTTCTTCCCTTCTTGGTGCGTAAATCCGATATGAGTTCCGCTCTGTCCATCCGGCAGCTAACCAAAACCTACGGCAACGGGTTCCAGGCCTTGAGTGGTATCGATCTGGACGTCGCCGAAGGTGACTTTTTCGCCTTGCTCGGCCCCAACGGTGCCGGCAAATCCACAACCATCGGCATTCTCTCGACCCTGGTGAACAAGACCAGCGGTACGGTGAATATCTTCGGCCATGACCTGGACAAGAACCCGGCAGCGCTCAAGCGCTCGATCGGCGTGGTGCCTCAGGAATTCAACTTCAACCAGTTCGAAAAGACCTTTGACATCGTCGTGACCCAGGCCGGCTACTACGGCATTCCGGCGAAAATCGCCAAGGAACGCGCCGAGCAGTACCTGACCCAACTCGGTCTGTGGGACAAGCGCGATGTGCCGTCGCGGTCGCTGTCCGGCGGCATGAAGCGTCGCTTGATGATCGCCCGGGCGCTGGTGCATGAACCGCGCCTGCTGATCCTCGACGAACCGACCGCCGGGGTCGACATTGAGCTGCGCCGGTCGATGTGGACGTTCCTCACCGAACTGAACGAGAAGGGCATCACCATCATCCTCACCACGCATTATCTGGAAGAGGCTGAGCAGCTGTGCCGCAACATCGGCATCATCGACCACGGCACCATCGTCGAGAACACCAGCATGAAACAACTGCTGGGCCAGCTGCACGTCGAGACCTTCCTGCTGGACCTGAAAGCCGACTTGAACGTGGCGCCGCAATTGCTCGGCTATCCCGCCCGGTTGATCGACAGCCATACCCTGGAAGTCCAGGTCGACAAGTCCATGGGCATCACCGCGCTGTTCACTCAATTGGCGCAGCAGAACATCGAAGTGCTGAGCCTGCGTAACAAAACCAATCGCCTCGAGGAGCTGTTCGTGTCCCTGGTGGAGAAAAATCTTTCGAAGGTGGCGGTATGAGTTCCGAATTCCGTCCCAACCTCGTCGCCCTCAACACCATTGTTTATCGGGAAGTCCGGCGCTTTACCCGGATCTGGCCGCAGACCCTGCTGCCGCCGGCGATCACCATGGTTCTGTATTTCGTGATCTTCGGTAACCTGATCGGCCGGCAGATCGGCGACATGGGTGGCTTCACCTACATGGAGTACATCGTGCCGGGGCTGATCATGATGTCGGTGATTACCAACTCCTACGGCAACGTGGTGTCGAGCTTTTTCGGCAGCAAATTCCAGCGCTCCATCGAAGAACTGATGGTGTCGCCGGTATCGCCGCACACCATCCTGATCGGCTACACCATTGGCGGCGTGCTGCGCGGCTTGATGGTCGGGGTGATCGTGACGATTTTGTCGTTGTTCTTCACCCATCTGCAGGTGCATCACCTCGGCGTGACTTTGCTGGTGGTGATTCTGACGGCGACGATCTTCTCGCTTCTGGGCTTCATCAACGCCGTGTTTGCGCGCAACTTCGATGATATTTCGATCATCCCGACGTTTGTGCTGACGCCGCTGACCTACTTGGGTGGCGTGTTTTATTCGATCACGCTGCTGCCGCCGTTCTGGCAGACGGTGTCGCTGGCCAACCCGGTGCTGCACATGGTCAACGCCTTTCGGTACGGCATTCTTGGTGTGTCGGATATCCGTATCGGCATTGCGATCACCTTCATGCTGGTGGCGACCGTGGTGCTGTATGTCGGTTGTGCGCGGTTGCTGGTGAGTGGGCGCGGGATGCGGACCTGATCCCAAACCGCGTCGCTGCCATCGCGGGCAAGCCCGCTGCGACAGGGATTGTGTCGTTCACATAATTCCGGGCAAACCCGATTCTGTGAGAGCGGGCTTGCCCGCGATGGGGTTCATTCAGACGCTACAAAAAAACGGCCTCCAATGCGGAGGCCGTTTTGCATTCAGCGCATGCGGCTTTTCTTGCGCCGCGCCCATTGCCGCGCCACCCACCAGCGCCAATACATCATCACAATGCAGTAGGCGAGGGCACCGAGTACCAGCCCGCAGACCACCGAGCCCAGCAAAAACGGCTGCCACAACGTCGACAATTGGCCGCTGATCCATTCCCAGGTCAACTCATCGGGCAGATGCCGGGCAGGCACATCCATCAACCATGCCCCGGCCTGATAGGTGCAAAAGAACACCGCCGGCATGGTGATCGGGTTGGTCAGCCAGACCAGACTCACGGCGATCGGCAGATTGCCACGCACGGTAATGGCCAGCGCAGCGGCCACCAGCATCTGCGCCGGAATCGGCAGAAATGCAGCGAACAGGCCGACGGCCATCGCACGGGCCACCGAGTGGCGGTTGAGGTGCCAGAGGTTCGGGTCGTGCAGCAACTTGCCGAGAAAGCGTAAGGATTTGTGTTCCCTGATGCTCGTCGGGTCGGGCATGTAACGTTTGAATAAGCGCCGGGGCATAAGGCTTCTCGGTCGGTTAAGGCGGCAAGTATGTCTGGATTCTACGAAGCGCCCATTCAGACTTTGTGACAATTGTTGACGACGGTCGTGCCCGCCAACCGCTATGCCTAAGTGCGGGACTCTCAAGGACGGGCTTATGCGCACAGGGATGATGGCGCTGGCAGTCGGTCTGCTGGTGCCGCTTTTTATGCCGGCGTTACCGCCGGTCGGGGTCGTGGTGCTGCTGCCGGTGGTGGCGTTGATGGTGTTGCCGTTTCGCAGCTATCCAGTGGCGTTTCTGCTTTTCGGCTTCACCTGGAGCTGCGTCGGTGCGCAGTGGGCGTTGAATGATCGACTCTCGCCAGTGCTGGACGGCGAAACCCGCTGGATCGAAGGGCGGGTGACGGGATTGCCGCAAACCAGCGATGGCGTCGTGCGCTTCGAACTTGCCGATGCCCGCTCGCGTCACGAGAAACTGCCAACGTTGCTGCGGCTGGCCTGGTATGCCGGGCCACCGGTCAACAGCGGCGAGCGCTGGCGATTGGCGGTGAAGTTCAAGCGCCCCGGCGGGCTGCTCAATCCGGATGCCTTCGATCATGAAGCCTGGTTGTTGGCCCAACGCGTCGGTGCGACCGGCACGGTCAAGGACGGGCAGCGTCTGCGCGAGGCACACTGGGCCTGGCGTGACAGCATTCGCCAGCGTGTGCTGGCGGTGGATGCGCAGGGGCGGGCCGGAGCGCTGGCGGCTTTGGTGCTGGGTGACGGCTCGGGGCTCAGTCGCGAAGATTGGCGCATTCTGCAAGACACCGGCACCGTGCATTTGCTGGTGATTTCCGGCCAGCACATCGGCCTGTTGGCGGCGGTCATGTACCTGTTGGTCGCCGGGTTGGCCCGTCTGGGCGTATGGCCACTGCGCTGGCCATGGCTGCCGTGGGCCTGCGGTCTGGCGTTCGCGGCGGCGCTCGGCTACGCGTTGCTGGCCGGGTTTGACGTGCCGGTGCAACGCGCCTGCGTGATGGTGGGGCTGGTGTTGCTGTGGCGCCTGCGCTTTCGTCATCTGGGCGCGTGGTGGCCGCTGTTGCTGGCGTTCAATGGCGTGCTGTTGCTCGATCCACTGGCCGGGTTGCGGCCGGGGTTGTGGCTGTCCTTCGCGGCAGTGGCGGTGCTGATCTTCACCTTTGGCGGACGCCTCGGTGCCTGGCGCTGGTGGCAGACTTGGACACGGGCGCAATGGCTGATTGCGATCGGTTTGTGTCCGGTGTTGCTGGCGCTGAACCTGCCGATCAGCCTCAGCGGGCCGTTGGCGAATCTGTTGGCGGTGCCTTGGGTCAGTCTGGTGGTGCTGCCACCCGCGCTGCTTGGCACGGTGTTGTTACCGCTGCCGTATGTCGGCGAAGGCTTGCTGTGGCTGGCGGGTGTCTTGATCGACGGGCTGTTTCGCGGGCTGGCGCTCATTGCCGGACACTGGCCGGCCTGGGTGGCAGCTTCGATGCCGGTGTGGGTCTGGGCGATCGGCGCACTTGGCGCGTTGCTGTTGCTGCTGCCGCGAGGCGTGCCCATGAGGATTTTGGGCTGGCCACTACTGCTGATCCTGGCGCTGCCGCCACGCGAGCCACTGGCACACGGCCTGGCGGATGTCTGGCAATTGGATGTTGGCCAGGGCCTGGCGATTCTGATCCGCACGCGTCATCACACGTTGCTGTATGACGCCGGGCCGCGTTTCGGCGATTTCGACCTCGGTGAACGGGTGGTAGTGCCGGCGTTGCGCAAACTGCGCGTGGAACACATTGATCTGATGATGCTCAGCCATGCCGACGCCGATCATGCCGGCGGCGCGCTGGCGATCACACGCGGCTTGCCGGTGGCGCGAGTCATCAGCGGCGATCCGCCGGGCCTGCCTGCCGAATTGAGTGCCCAAGCCTGCGAAAGTGGACAGCAGTGGCAGTGGGATGGCGTCCGTTTTCGTCTCTGGCAATGGGCCGATGCCGACGACAGCAACCAGCGTTCCTGCGTGTTGCAGGTCGAGGCCAATGGCGAGCGCCTGTTGCTCACCGGCGACATTGACCTTCACGCCGAACGGGTTCTGCTCGACAGCGCGCTGGCAGTCCCGACCCAATGGCTGCAGGCCCCCCATCACGGCAGCCGCACCTCTTCCTCGATGGCCCTGCTCAAAGTGTTGAATCCTGAAACGGTGCTGATTTCCCGCGGCCACGGCAATTCGTTCGGCCATCCTCATCCGACGGTACTGGCGCGCTATCGCAAACAGGGCCTGCGCATTTACGACAGCGCCGAGCACGGCGCGATTCATCTGCAACTGGGCAGGTTCAAACCGGCGCGGACGATGCGTCAACACCGGCGTTTCTGGCGTGATTCGCCAGTATTGGCCCGTTGATCGGAGCGCGCTTGAATGCACCATCACGGTCGTCGGGCCGGCGGGTCCTGATCGCGAAGCGGTATGGTAAAGTGGCGCACTTTTTCGAGGGGACTGTCACTGTGTGGGAATTGGTCAAATCCGGCGGCTGGATGATGTTGCCGATCATTCTGAGTTCCATCGCGGCCATGGCGATTGTCGCCGAGCGCCTGTGGACCCTGCGCGCCAGTCGCGTCACCCCCGAGCATCTGCTGGGCCAGGTCTGGGTGTGGATCAAGGACAAGCAGCTCAATAAAGAAAAACTCAAGGAATTGCGCGCCAATTCGCCGCTGGGTGAAATCCTTGCCGCGGGCCTGGCCAATTCCAAGCATGGTCGCGAGATCATGAAGGAATGCATCGAAGAAGCCGCCGGGCGGGTGATCCACGAGCTCGAGCGCTACGTCAACGCGCTGGGCACCATTGCTGCCATGGCGCCGCTGCTCGGCCTGCTGGGTACGGTGCTGGGCATGATCGACATTTTCAGTGCCTTCACCGGCTCCGGCATGACCACCAATGCATCAGTGCTGGCCGGCGGTATTTCCAAGGCGCTGATCACCACGGCGGCGGGCCTGATGGTCGGTATTCCGTCGGTGTTCTTCCACCGTTTCCTGCAACGCCGCATCGACGAGCTGGTGGTGGGCATGGAGCAGGAAGCGATCAAACTGGTCGAAGTGGTGCAGGGCGACCGTGACGTCGATCTGGCCGGGGAAAGAGCGTGAAATTCCGTCGCAAACCCCGGGAAACGGTGGACATCAATCTCGCGTCGCTGATTGACGTGGTGTTCATCCTGCTGCTGTTTTTCGTCGTGACCACCACCTTCACCCGCGAGACCCAGTTGCGTGTCGATCTGCCTGAGTCGGTCAGTGGTTCGCCCGCCGAAGACCAGCAGCTCAAGCAACTGGATGTCGCGATCAGCGCCGAAGGCGTGTTCTCGGTGAACAACAAGATTCTGCCGAAGAACGACCTGGCGACGCTGATGGAAGCCATGCAGAAAGAAGCCAACGGCGACACCAACATGCCGTTGTCGATCAGTGCCGATGGCAAGACTCAGCATCAATCAGTGATCACCGCCATGGATGCGGCCGGCAAGCTCGGTTTCAGCCATCTGCGCATGACCACGGTCGAGGCGGCGCCCAAATCCTGATGAGCCTGTCCGATCGCTTGCTCGCCGCGTGGTATCAGGGGCACCCGGCCCTGACGCTGTTGCGGCCGCTGGAAATGTTGTATCGCCGCGTGGTGGTCAATAAACGTCGGCGCTTTCTTGATGGTGAAGGCGCAATCTATCAGCCGCCGGTGCCCCTGATCGTCGTGGGTAACATCACCGTCGGCGGTACCGGCAAGACGCCGATGATCCTCTGGCTGATCGAGCACTGCCGGCGCAGCGGTTTGCGCGTGGGTGTGGTCAGCCGTGGTTACGGTGCCAAGCCGCCGCAATTGCCGTGGCGGGTCGAAGCCGACCAGCACGCCGCCATCGCCGGCGACGAACCGCTGCTGATCGTCCAGCGCACCGGGGTGCCGCTGATGATCGACCCTGATCGCAGCGCCGCCGTCAAAGCTTTGCTCGCCAGTGAGCCGCTGGACCTGATTCTCTCCGACGATGGCATGCAGCATTACCGCCTGGCCCGGGATCTGGAACTGGTACTGATCGACGCCGCCCGTGGCCTCGGAAACAAACGCTGCCTGCCGGCCGGTCCGTTGCGTGAGCCGATCGAGCGCCTGCAAAGCGTCGACGGTGTGCTGTTCAACGGCGCCACGGCCGACCGCGACGATGGCTTCGCGTTTCGCCTGCAACCGACCGCGCTGGTCAATCTGCGCAGTGGCGAGCGCAAGCCGCTCGAGCATTTTGCGCCCGGTCAATCGGTGCACGCAGTGGCCGGTATCGGCAATCCGCAACGTTTCTTCAATACCCTCGAAGCGCTAGACTGGCGGGCAATCCCCCATGCGTTTGCCGACCACGCGCAATACAGCGTGCAGGCCTTGAATTTCACACCGTCATTGCCGTTGGTGATGACCGAAAAGGACGCGGTGAAGTGCCGTGCCTTTGCGGCTGACGACTGGTGGTATCTGGCGGTCGATGCCGTGCCGTCACCGGCCTTCGTGGCCTGGTTCGACACACAGTTGATGCGCCTGTTGCCCGATCGCCTTTTGCCTTAACTCTTTATCCAGGGAATGTTCATGGACACCAAATTGCTCGACATCCTCGCGTGCCCGATCTGCAAAGGCCCGCTCAAGCTCAGCGCCGACAAGACCGAACTGATCAGCAAGGGCGCCGGCCTGGCCTACCCGATCCGCGACGGCATCCCGGTGATGCTCGAAAGCGAAGCGCGCACCCTGACCACCGACGAGCGTCTGGATAAATGACCACTGCCTTCACCGTTGTCATCCCGTCGCGTTACGCCTCGACCCGTCTGCCGGGTAAACCGCTGCTGGATATTGCCGGCAAGCCGATGATCCAGCACGTCTGGGAACAGGCGAGCAAAAGCAGCGCCAGCCGCGTGGTCGTGGCGACAGACGATGCGCGCATTGTCGAGGCCTGCCAGGGTTTCGGCGCCGAAGTGGTGCTGACCCGTGAAGACCACAATTCCGGCACTGACCGCCTGGCCGAAGTCGCGGCGAAACTGGGCCTTGAGCCTGACGCGATCGTGGTCAACGTGCAGGGCGACGAGCCGCTGATCCCGCCGAGCGTGATCGATCAGGTCGCCGCCAACCTTGCCGCCCACACCGAAGCGCGCATGGCCACCCTGGCCGAGCCGATCGAGGACGTGCAGACCCTGTTCAATCCGAACGTGGTCAAGGTTGTCAGTGACCTCAACGGTCTGGCGCTGACCTTCAGTCGCGCAACCTTGCCGTGGGCGCGCGATGCATTCGCCAAGAGCCGCGAGCAGTTGCCCGAGGGTGTGCCGTACCGTCGCCACGTCGGCATTTATGCCTACCGCGCCGGTTTCCTGCAGGATTTTGTGAACTGGGGCCCGTGCTGGCTGGAAAACACGGAATCCCTCGAGCAACTGCGTGCCCTGTGGCACGGCGTGCGGATTCATGTCGCTGATGCGTTGATCGCACCGCCGACTGGCGTCGATACCGTCGAAGACCTCGAGCGCGTTCGTCGCCTGCTGGAGGCCTGATGCGCGTTCTGTTCGTGTGCCTGGGCAACATTTGCCGTTCGCCCACCGCCGAAGGCGTATTGCGCCACAAACTGCGCGAAGCCGGGCTGGCGGATCGAGTCGAGGTGGCTTCCGCCGGCACCGGCGACTGGCACGTCGGCAACCCGCCGGACAAGCGCAGCCAGGCCGCCGCCAAAGTGCGCGGCTATGACCTGTCGGCGCAACGCGCGCAGCAGGTCAGCCGGGCCGATTTCGCCAGTTACGACCTGATTCTGGCCATGGACAACAGCAACCTGCGTAACCTCAAGGCGCTGCAACCGTCCACCGCCAAGGCCGAACTGGATCTGTTCCTGCGCCGTTATGCCGGGGTGGTCGATGAAGTGCCGGATCCGTATTACGACGGCGATCAGGGTTTCGAACAGGTGCTGGATCTCATCGAAGCGGCCTGCGACCAACTGTTGATCGAAGTGAAGGGCCGGTTATGAGCGTGCAACTGCAACGGCAGGTTTCCCTGAAACCGTTCAACAGTTTTGGCGTGGATGTTCGCGCGCAACTGTTTGCCGAAGCCCACAGCGATGCCGATGTCCGTGAAGCGCTGGCTTATGCCGCTGCGCATGACATGCCGTTGTTGGTGATTGGCGGTGGCAGCAATTTGTTGCTGACCGCAGACATTCCGGCGCTGGTGCTGCGCATGGCCACTCGCGGCATTCGCGTGGTGAACGATGACGGCAATCACGTCGTGATCGAAGCTGAGGCCGGCGAACCGTGGCATCCGTTCGTGCAGCACACGCTGGCGCAGGGTTTTTCCGGTCTGGAAAATCTCAGCCTGATCCCCGGCACCGTCGGCGCTGCGCCGATGCAGAACATCGGTGCCTACGGTGTCGAGATCAAGGACGTGTTCGCCGGGCTGACTGCGCTGGATCGCCAGACCGGTGAGCTGCGCGACTTCAGCCTGGAAGAATGCAACTTCGCCTACCGCGACAGCCTGTTCAAGCAGCAGCCGGGGCGTTGGCTGATCCTGCGCGTGCGCTTCAAGCTCGACCGGGTCGCCCATCTGCATCTGGACTACGGCCCGGTGCGTCAGCGCCTGACCGAGCAGGGCATCGAGCAACCGACGCCTAGCGACGTCAGCCGGGCGATCTGCAGCATTCGCAGCGAAAAACTGCCGGACCCGGCGGTGCTCGGCAATGCTGGCAGCTTCTTCAAGAATCCGCTGGTATCGGCCGCTCTGGTTGAGCAGATCAAGGCGCAGCACCCGGATCTGGTGGCCTATGCGCAACCGGACGGGCAGATGAAGCTGGCCGCTGGCTGGCTGATCGAGCGCGCTGGCTGGAAGGGTTTCCGTGAGGCCGATGCCGGCGTGCATAAATTGCAGGCGCTGGTGCTGGTCAATTACGGCGCGGCCACCGGCCTGCAACTGCTGGAGCTGGCGCAACGCATCCAGAAAGATATTGCCGAACGTTTCAATGTCGAGCTGGAAATGGAACCCAACCGCTATTAATGCAGCTACGAGCCTCAAGTTTTTAGCGGCGAGCTACAATCTTGATCGTGAGCCAGCTCCTGCTTTTGCTTGCAGCTTGTAGCTAGAAACTTGCAACTGAAAAGCCCTGTCTCAGCAGGGCTTTTTTGTTAACGATGGGTTAACTTAGCCAGCTAACGATAACCGTCATTTGCTTCACCAAAGGCCCGGTGCAGACGTTCGCGTCGGCACGAGAGAGCCTATTAGCCTGAGTCGATCTGCGTGAACCATCGCCAGCCTCCGGCGGCAGATTGCTCGACCCCATAACCACCAAGAATATGCGGGCGTGCCCATGATTACCCTGAAACTCAACGGTCAAGACCATCCTCTCGATGTCACTGAAGACATGCCGCTGCTTTGGGCCATCCGTGATGTCGCCGGTTACAACGGCACCAAATTCGGCTGCGGCATGGGCCTGTGCGGCGCCTGCACCATTCACATCGACGGCTTGCCGGCCCGCAGTTGCATCACCCCCATCGGCTCGGTGGTTGGACAAAACGTCACCACCATCGACAACCTGCATGCCGATCCGGTCGGGCAAGTCGTCCAGCAAGCCTGGCTCGACAGCGCCGTGGCCCAATGCGGTTTCTGTCAGGGCGGGCAGATCATGTCCGCCACCGCGTTGCTCAAGACCAACCCGAACCCGAGCGATGAGCAGATTGAAGAGGCGATGGTCGGCAACATTTGCCGGTGCGGCACTTACAACCGCATCAAAACCGCGATCCGCCAGGCTTCCACTCATTTGAAGGAGGCCAAGGCATGAGCCGTTTGCCGAATGATTTTGCCCTGAGCAACCTCAGCCGCCGTGGTTTCCTCAAGGGTGTCGGCGCCACTGGCGCATTGGTGCTGGCCGCCAGTTGGGGCTGGCAGGACGCGTTGGCCGAAGATGCACCGAAGAAATTCGGCGCTGACGGCATGCCCAACGGCTGGATCGACGATCCGAAGGTCTACGTCAGCATTGCTGCGGACGGCACGGTGACCGTGGTCTGCAACCGTTCGGAAATGGGCCAGGGCGTGCGCACCAGCCTGACCATGGTCGTCGCCGATGAACTGGACGCCGATTGGGCCAAGGTCAAAGTCCGGCAGGCGCCGGGCGATGAAGTGCGGTTCGGCAACCAGGACACCGACGGTTCGCGCAGCATGCGCCACTGGTATGAGCCGATGCGCCGTTGCGGTGCGGCGGCCAGGACCATGCTGGAGCAAGCCGCTGCTGCACAATGGAAAGTGCCGGTGGGCGAGTGCCATGCGCAGTTGCACAAAGTCCTGCACAAACCGTCCGGTCGTGAACTGGGTTATGGCGAGCTCGCCGCTGCCGCCAGTGCGCTGGCCGTGCCGGCGCGCGACAGTCTGCGCCTCAAGCAACCGGCGGAGTTCCGCTATATCGGCAAGGAAGGCACCAAAGCCATCGACGGCGACGACATCGTCAACGGTCGTGCGGTGTATGGCGCCGATGTGCATTTTGACGGCATGTTGTTCGCCACTGTCGCTCGCCCGGCGGTGTACGGCGGCAAGGTCAAGTCGGTGGATGACAGCGCCGCGCTGAAAGTCCCGGGTGTGCTTAAAGTCATTCAGATCGAAAGTCGTCCGTTGCCGTCGGAGTTTCAGCCGTTGGGTGGCGTGGCCGTAATCGCCAGCAACACCTGGGCAGCGATCAAGGGCCGCGAGGCGCTGAAGATCGAATGGGACGATGGCCCGAATGCCAGTTACGACTCGGTGGCCTATCGCAAGGAACTGGAAGCTGCCGCGCTGAAACCCGGCAAAGTGGTGCGCAACACCGGTGATATCGACAAGGCCCTCAGTGGCGCCGCGAGTACGCTGGAAGCGTCTTACTATTTGCCGCACTTGGCGCAGGCGCCGATGGAGCCGATGGTCGCCATCGCCCGGTACAAGGACGGCACTTGCGAAGCCTGGGCGCCAAGTCAGGCGCCACAGGTGACCCGTGAACGGATTGCCGAGCGCCTTGGCCTGCCTTTCGATAATGTCACCTTCAATGTCACGTTGCTGGGCGGTGGTTTCGGGCGCAAGTCGAAACCGGATTTCGTCGTAGAAGCGGCGATCCTCGCCAAGGAATTTCCCGGCAAGGCCGTGCGGGTGCAGTGGACACGGGAAGACGACATCCATAACTCGTATTTCCACACGGTGTCGGCCGAATACCTGAAAGCCGGCGTCGGCAAGGATGGCATGCCGTCGGGCTGGCTGCATCGCACGGTGGCGCCGAGCATCACCGCGTTGTTCGCGCCGGGCATGAACCATGAGGCGGCGTTCGAACTGGGCATGGGCTTTACCAACATGGCCTATGCCATTCCCAGCGTGCGCCTGGAAAACCCCGAAGCGACGGTGCACACCCGGGTGGGCTGGTATCGCTCGGTGTCGAACATTCCTCACGGCTTCGCGATCCAGAGTTTCGTCGATGAACTGGCGCACAAGGCCGGCGTCGATCCGCTCGAGTATCAGATCAAACTGCTTGGCCCGGACCGGCAGATTGATCCGCGCACCCTCAGCGAAGAGTGGAACTACGGCGAATCTCCCGAGCGTTATCCAATTGATACCGGGCGCATGCGCGCAGTGCTGGAGACGGCGGCGAAGGCAGCCGGCTGGGGTCGCCAATTGCCCAAGGGCCGCGGGCTGGGGCTGGCGGTGCATTACAGCTTTGTCACTTATGTGGCGGCGGTCATTGAAGTTGAGGTCAAGGACGACGGTACGCTGATCGTGCACAAGGCCGATATCGCCGTCGATTGCGGGCCGCAGATCAACCCGGAGCGTATTCGCTCGCAGTTCGAGGGCGCTTGCGTGATGGGCCTGGGCAACGCGGTACTGGGGGAAATCAGCTTCAAGGATGGCAAGGTCCAGCAGGACAACTTCCATATGTACGAGGTGGCGCGCATGTCGCTGGCACCCAAGGAGGTCGCGGTGCATCTGGTGACGCCACCGGGTGATGTGCCGTTGGGCGGTGTCGGTGAGCCAGGCGTGCCGCCGATTGCGCCGGCACTGTGCAATGCGATTTTCGCCGCCACCGGCAAACGCATCCGTGACTTGCCAGTGCGTTACCAGTTGCAAGGCTGGCAGAAGGCGCAGGCGTAATGGACAGCGCTGATCTCAACGTCCTGCGCAGCGTGCTGGAATGGCGCCGCGCCGGGCAGCGCGTGGTGTTGTTCAGCGTGGTGCAGACCTGGGGCACTGCGCCCCGCGCGCCCGGTGCGATGCTCGCGTTGCGCGAGGATGGCGTGGTGATCGGTTCGGTGTCGGGCGGGTGTGTCGAGGATGACTTGATCGCGCGCCTGCATGACGGACGGATCGCGAGCGACGGCCCGCCGGTGCAGTTGATTACTTATGGCGTCACCCGTGAAGAGGCGGCGCGCTTCGGTTTGCCCTGTGGCGGCACGTTGCGCCTGACTGAGGAGCGGGTCGGCGATCCGGCCTGGGTTGCCGAGCTGCTCGCTCGATGCGAGGCCCATGAAATCGTCGCCCGTGAGCTGAACATCGCCACCGGTGAGGTGCTGCTGACGCCCGCCAGCCCAGCCGATTCGCTGCAGTTCGATGGTCAAACCCTGCGGGCGATTTACGGTCCGCGCTGGCGTCTGCTGTTGATCGGCGCCGGACAGCTGTCGCGGTACGTGGCAGAGATGGCGCGGTTGCTGGATTTCGAGGTGCTGATCTGCGACCCGCGCACCGAGTTCGTTTACGGCTGGGCAGAGCAACAGGGCCGTTTCGTTCCGGGCATGCCCGATGACGCGGTATTGAGCATTCAAACCGACGAGCGCACGGCGATTGTTGCGCTGACCCATGATCCTCGCCTGGACGACATGGCCTTGCTGACGGCGCTGGATTCGCCCGCCTTCTATGTCGGTGCACTCGGCTCTCGGGTCAACAGTCAGAAACGCCGGGAGAATCTGGCTCAGCTAGGCTTGTCAGAAGCAGCCATTGCGCGATTGCACGGGCCGATCGGTCTGCACATTGGCAGCCATTCGCCGGCGGAAATTGCCTTGTCGTTGCTGGCGGAGATTGTTGCGGTCAAGAACGGCATCGCGTTGAAACAGAAAAAGCCGGCGGAGGGCACATGAGTCGATCCATTGCAGTGATCGTGCTGGCAGCGGGCGAGGGCAGCCGCTTTCGCCAGGTGGCCGGCGCGGACAGGGACAAGTTACTGGCCGACTGCACCGGGCGCGATGGCGCGGTGCGATCAGTGATCGAGCAGGTGTTGGTGAATCTGCCCGCCAGCCTCGACAAGCGTGTGCTGGTGACCACCGAGGCGCGACCGCAAGCGATGCGTATGGCCCAGGCCTACGGCTGTGAAGTGGTTTCCATAGGCACCACCGGAATGGGCGACAGCATTGCTGCCGGGATTGCTGCGTGCCCGAAAGCCGATGGCTGGCTGATTGTATTGGGGGATATGCCGTTTATCTTGCCGTCGACGCTTGAGCGGGTGGTCGCGGCCATGGCGGACGATGCCGTAAGCGTACCGGTGCAGGCAGGTGAGTTTGGCCATCCGGTGGGATTTGGGCGTTCGTTTGGCCCGGCGTTGTTGGGGTTGAGTGGCGATCGCGGGGCCAGGCCGCTGTTCAAGCAGGGGCGCGTGGTGGAAGTGGCGGTGGATGATCCCGGAGTGTTGTGGGATATCGACGTGCCTGAAGCGTTGGTGTTTCCCCGGTCCTGAGGCCTGAACGGATGACCTTGTGGTAGCGGGCAGTGATGTCGAAAATGAAGGCAAAAAAAAGCCCCGCCTGATTGCTCAGGCGGGGCTTTTTACTGGCTGTTGGAATCAGACGAGCGGTTTAGGCTCGTGTTCTTTTTCCTGGGCCACTTCGTGCTGCTCGACCGCGTCCTGAACGGAGCGTGGTGCTTCAGCAATCACCGACTCAACGACAGCTTCCTCTGCGGCCGGGGCAGGGGCTGCCTCGACTACTTCAGCAGCGACCGCTGGAGCTGCCGCAGCAGCCAGTTCGGCTTCTTTGGCCAGACGCTCTTCTTCACGCTTGCGACGACGCACTTCACGCGGATCGTTAGGCGCGCGACCGTTTGGCGTCAGGGCGCTGACCGGTGCTGCAGCTTCAACCACCGGGGCCGGAGCTTCGGCTACCACGGGCGCTTCGACAACCGGCGCTTCAACCACTGGCGCTGGAGCAGGTTGAACGGCTTCCACTACGGGTTCGGCAGCCTTGGCTTCTTCAGCGGCTGGGGCCTCGACAACCGGCGCCGGGGTTTCAGCGACGGCAGGCTCGGCCACCCAGTTGAATGCGGTTTGTTCTTCACGAACTTCACGCACGCTTTCAGTCACGGTTTCAGCGACGGTTTCAACAACCGGCTCTGCCACCATAGCTGGGGCTTCGACAACCGGCGCAGGCTCGGCAGCAGCTTCAACCTGAGGCTGAGCTTCGCGAACCGGTGCCACTTCGACTTCCGGAGCGGCGATCACTTCCACCGGCGTAGTCGCTTCGACAACCGGCGCTTCCGCTGGAGCGGTTTCCAGGGTGGCGGCGGTGGCGCGTTCGGCTTGCTCGTGAGCCTGTGCTTCAGCCGGAGCGCTGATCACGCTGCTGGCAACAGCGGCGGTGACGGCCAGGCCGGCAGCCAGATCGGCAGTGCTTGGTGCTTCAGCGTTTTCGCCAGACTCGGATTCTTCCGAACCTTCGATTACGTTGCCGTTGGCATCACGCTGACGCTCACGACGGTTGCTGCGACGACGCTGACCACGGGAGCGACGACGCGGACGATCGCCTTCGGCGGTGTCCTGACCGTCTTCCGGCAGTTGCTCTTCGTTCGTAGTCACTTCTTCTTCGGCAACGGCAGCAGCGGCCTGCTCGGCACGTGGCTGACGCTCTTCACGCGGCGGACGCGGCGCGCGCTCTTCACGCGGCTGACGAGCCGGACGCTCTTCGGCAACGACAGCTGCAGCGGCGGTGGCTGGAGCGGCAGGAGCGGCGTCCAGAGGTTCGCGCAGTTCACGCACACGCTCTTCACGCTCGCCACGTGGCTTGCGGTCTTCACGTGGGGCACGCGGTGCACGTTCTTCACGCGGAGCGCGTGGTGCGCGTTCCTCGCGGGCGGCTGGTGCTTCGCTGCGGGCTTCACGCGGCTCGCGGACTTCACGGGCTTCACGTGGGGCGCGTTCTTCACGCGGCTCACGCGGTGCACGTTCTTCACGTGGCGCACGTTCTTCGCGCGGCTTGCGTTCTTCATCGCGGCGACCATTACGGTTGCGGCTCTGCTGACGACCGTTGCGACGCTCTTCATTGCGGGCCGGACGCTCGGTGGCCGGTTTTTCAACCACGACCGGAGCGGCTGGCTCTTCCTTGGTGGCGAACAGGCTGACCAGCGATTTCACCAGGCCTTTGAACAGGCTTGGCTCTGGCGCGGCAACCGGTGCCGGTGCTGGAGCCGCAGGTGCGGCGACTTCGGTCGGCACCGGAGCGTTGGCGCGGGCCGGTGCAGTCTTGACCGCAGCTTCCTGGCGAACCAGGGTGCGGGTCGCGGCGGCTGGCTGGACTTCTTCGACTTCGGCAGCGGCAGCAGCGATCTCGTAGCTGGACTGGTTGGTCGCGGCTTCCGGGCTGTCGTCACGCAGACGCTGAACTTCGAAGTGCGGCGTTTCGAGGTGATCGTTCGGCAGGATGACGATACGGGCACGGGTGCGCAGTTCGATCTTGGTGATCGAGTTGCGTTTTTCGTTGAGCAGGAACGCGGCGACCGGAATCGGCACTTGAGCGCGCACTTCGGCAGTGCGGTCTTTCAGGGCTTCTTCTTCGATCAGGCGCAGGATGGCCAGCGACAGCGATTCAACGTCACGGATGATGCCGGTGCCGTTGCAACGCGGGCAGACGATGCCGCTGCTTTCGCCCAGGGATGGACGCAGGCGCTGACGGGACATTTCCAGCAGGCCAAAGCGCGAGATGCGGCCGATCTGCACGCGAGCGCGGTCGGCTTCCAGGCATTCGCGGACTTTCTCTTCCACGGCGCGCTGGTTCTTGGCAGGGGTCATGTCAATGAAGTCGATGACGATCAGGCCGCCGATGTCGCGCAGGCGCAACTGACGGGCGATTTCTTCGGCCGCTTCAAGGTTGGTCTGCAGGGCGGTTTCTTCGATGTCGCTGCCTTTGGTGGCGCGCGCCGAGTTGATGTCGATGGACACCAGGGCTTCGGTCGGATCGATAACGATGGAGCCGCCGGAAGGCAGTTCGACGACACGCTGGAACGCGGTCTCGATCTGGCTTTCGATCTGGAAACGGTTGAACAGCGGCACGCTGTCTTCGTACAGCTTGATCTTACTGGCGTACTGCGGCATCACCTGGCGGATGAAGGTCAGGGCTTCGTCCTGTGCTTCAACGCTGTCGATCAGCACTTCGCCGATGTCCTGGCGCAGGTAATCGCGGATGGCGCGGATGATCACGTTGCTTTCCTGGTAGATCAGGAAAGGCGCGGAGCGATCCAGCGAGGCTTCTTTGATGGCGGTCCACAGTTGCAGCAGGTAATCGAGGTCCCACTGCATTTCTTCGCTGCTGCGGCCAAGGCCGGCAGTGCGCACGATCAGACCCATGTCGGCTGGTGCCACCAGGCCGTTCAGCGCTTCACGCAGTTCGTTGCGCTCTTCGCCTTCGATGCGACGGGAGATACCGCCGGCACGCGGGTTGTTCGGCATCAGCACGAGGTAACGACCGGCCAGGCTGATGAAGGTGGTCAGGGCGGCGCCCTTGTTGCCACGTTCTTCTTTTTCGACCTGAACGATGACTTCCTGGCCTTCGCTCAGGACGTCCTTGATGTTGACGCGGCCTTCAGGGGCTTTCTTGAAGTATTCGCGGGAGATTTCTTTGAGGGGCAGGAAGCCGTGGCGCTCGGAGCCGAAATCGACAAAGGCAGCCTCAAGGCTTGGTTCGATGCGAGTGATACGGCCTTTATAGATGTTGGCCTTCTTCTGCTCGCGTGCACCGGATTCGATGTCCAGGTCGTAGAGGCGTTGGCCATCTACCAGTGCAACACGCAACTCTTCGGGTTGAGTTGCGTTAATCAGCATTCTTTTCATGTAGTACCGTCGGTTTCCGGGCTGCCGGAAACGGCGTTCGGCACACACGACTTCTCACGGTCGGTGTCAGGTGCGTCGGGAATGGTTGGCCATTCCCGTGTCCAGCGATGTCAGGCCAATTGGGCCGATACCGCGACGTACGCGTCCTGCTTGCTGTGGCTACATAAGCACTCAGTCAGGAGGAGGAATCAACCAGCGGCTGTGGACGAGATGAAGCGTCTTGATAAAGCCTATTGCTACACAGTCCGGCGGTTGTGCATCTCCACCCTACACGTATCCCTGATAATTCGGGTGCTGCCGCGCGCAGAATCCGCAGCGGGTTGGCATTTACCGTGAGCTCCGAAAGGGGAGGTCACGCATCATGGCTAATTCAGGCGATGTTTCCGAAACATTCGCTCGGGGTCATCTGCAGCTGACTGCACTTTGTGAACTGGCCTCGAATATTTGCCTGTCAGGCGAGTGAAAACTCTGCTCGACGGTGTAATTCAGGCCTCATGTCACCTGCGCTTGTTACAACTGCAAACTCCACCGTTACGTAGCGAAAGCCCCGTAGGACGGCCTCGCGTCCTGGTGAATTGCGTTGGTCAGGGCCGGTTTTTGACCGTGGTTCCGCTGTCCAGGCCGCTTTTGGCGGCGTTCGCGACTATAGCAGCAATGATTAAGTGCTTCAAATCCATAAAAATTGTTATCATCCGCGGCATGACAACTACTGCCCCTTCGACTCCAGGCGTTCAACTGCTTGAAGTCTCGCCGGAGTATGCCGGCCAACGAATCGACAACTTTCTCCTCGCCCGGCTCAAAGGCGTGCCCAAGACCTTGATTTACCGCATTTTGCGTAAAGGCGAAGTGCGTGTGAACAAGGGGCGGATCAAGCCCGAATACAAGCTGCAGGCCGGTGATATCGTGCGCGTGCCGCCGGTTCGCGTGCCTGAGCGCGACGAACCGGTGCCTCTGGCGCAAGGCTTGTTGCAGCGTCTGGAAGCCTCGATTGTCTACGAAGACAAAGCCCTGATCGTGATCAACAAGCCTGCCGGCATTGCGGTTCACGGCGGCAGCGGCTTGAATTACGGCGTCATCGAAGCCTTTCGTCAGTTGCGCCCGGATGCCAAGGAGCTGGAACTGGTTCACCGACTTGACCGGGATACCTCCGGCCTGCTGATGATCGCCAAGAAACGCAGCATGTTGCGGCACTTGCACGCCGCATTGCGCGGTGACGGCGTCGACAAGCGCTACATGGCGCTGGTTCGCGGCAACTGGGCAACTTCGATCAAGCAAGTCCGTGCGGCGCTCGGCAAGAGCAATCTGCGCTCCGGCGAGCGCATGGTCGAGGTCGATGAGGAGGAGGGCAAGGAGTCGGTGACCGTGTTCAAGGTCCTGCGTCGCTTTGGCGACTTTGCCACCTTGATCGAGGCCAAGCCGATCACCGGCCGCACGCACCAGATCCGCGTCCACACGTTGCACGCCGGGCACTGCATTGCCGGCGACACCAAGTATGGCGATGACGGTTTCAGCAAGGAAATCCGAGATCTGGGCGGCAAACGCCTGTTCCTGCACGCTTACATGCTGACCGTGCCGCTGCCCGATGGCGGTGAACTCAAGTTGCAGGCACCGGTCGATGAAATGTGGGCCAAGACCGTGGAGCGATTGAGTGCGCCCATCTGATTGCAAACTGCTGATTTTCGATTGGGACGGCACCCTCGCCGATTCCATTGGTCGGATTGTCGAGGCGATGCACTCTGCGTCCGCGCGTTCCGGTTTCGAGTTGCGTGATGATTTTGCCGTCAAAGGCATCATCGGCCTGGGCTTGCCCGAGGCGATCCGCACCTTGTATCCGGACATCAGCGATACCGAGATGACCTTGTTTCGCGAGTATTACGCCGATCACTACATCGCGGCAGAAGCCGTGCCTTCGCCGTTGTTCGATGGCGTAGTCGAGTCGATGGCGTCGTTTCGCGAGCAGGGCTATCACCTGGCAGTCGCGACCGGCAAGAATCGTCGCGGACTGGATCGGGTGCTCAAGGCCAATGGCTGGGAAGACTATTTCGATATCACTCGCGCCGCCGACGAGACTGCGAGCAAGCCGCATCCGCTGATGCTTGAGCAGATTCTCGCGCATTGCGGTGTGCGCCCCGAGCAGGCGTTGATGGTAGGGGATTCGTCCTTCGACCTGTTGATGGCGCGTAACGCGGGCATGGCATCTGTGGCGGTGAGTTATGGCGCGCAGTCGATTGAATCGCTGCAGCAGTTCGAGCCGCGCCTGTCGATCGACCGGTTTAGTGAATTGCACGCCTGGCTGGGGCAGCAGGCTTAATACGTTTTTGCTGGGGTACAGCGCATGACCGACGAATGGAAAGCACCGGCCAAGGCAAGTGCCGACGACGGTGACGAGAAAAGCTGGAAACTATTGGAGAAAACCCTGCTGGCCGGCGTGCAGGAACAGCGTCGTTCGCGGCGTTGGGGGATTTTCTTCAAGCTGCTGACGTTTGTTTATCTGTTTGTTGCGCTGATTCTGTTCACGCCGCTGATGGATATGGAAAAAAGCGCCACCCGTTCTTCGAACTACACAGCGCTGATCGACATCACCGGCATGATCGCCGACAAGGAGCCGGCCAGCGCTGACAATATCGTCGGCAGTCTGCGGGCGGCCTTCGAGGACAAGAAGGTCAAGGGTGTGATCCTGCGCATCAATAGTCCAGGCGGCAGTCCGGTGCAGTCGGGTTACGTGTATGACGAGATCAAGCGTCTGCGGGGTCTGCACCCGGACACCAAGGTGTATGCGGTGATTTCCGATCTCGGGGCGTCCGGTGCCTATTACATCGCCAGTGCGGCGGATCAGATCTATGCCGACAAGGCCAGTCTGGTTGGCTCCATCGGTGTGACGGCGGCGGGTTACGGCTTTGTTGGCACGATGGACAAGCTGGGTGTCGAGCGTCGTACGTATACCTCGGGTGAGCACAAGTCGTTCCTCGATCCGTTCCAGCCACAGAAAGCTGACGAGACGGCGTTCTGGCAGACCGTGCTGGACACCACGCACAAGCAGTTCATCAACAGCGTCAAGCAGGGGCGCGGCGATCGCCTCAAGGACAAAGAGCATCCGGAGCTGTTCTCCGGGCTGGTCTGGTCCGGTGAGCAGGCGCTGCCGCTGGGGCTGATTGATGGCCTGGGTAACGCCAGTTCGGTGGCGCGGGATGTGATCGGCGAGAAAGAGCTGGTGGATTTCACCGTTCAGGAATCGCCGTTTGATCGCTTCTCGAAGAAGCTGGGTGCCAGTGTGGCTGAGCAGTTGGCGATGTGGATGGGTTTCCACGGGCCTTCGTTGCGTTAATTCGTTTCAAGTCAAAAGATCGCAGTCTGCGGCAGCGCCTACAGAGGTCGGTGTAGGAGTTGTCGCAGGCTGCGATCTTTTGCTTTAAGGGATCTGTACGCCTTCGGCCAGCAGCATGTCGATCAGGCGAATCAACGGCAGGCCGATCAGGCTGGTCGCGTCAGGCCCTTCGGTGGATTGAAACAGGCTCACGCCCAGCCCTTCAGCCTTGAAGCTGCCAGCGCAGTCGTAAGGCTGTTCGATGCGCAGGTAGCGCTCAACGCGAGCCTGGTCCAGTTTGCGCATGTGAACGGTGAACGGCACGCAGTCGACCTGGCATTGGCCGGTCTGGCTGTTAAGCAGGGCCAGGCCGGTCAGGAAGGTCACGCTTGCGCCGCTGGCGGCCATCAATTGTTCACAGGCCTTGTCGAAGGTGTGCGGCTTGCCGATGATCTGCTCGCCAAGCACGGCGACCTGGTCAGAGCCGATGATCAGATGGTCGGGGTGGCTGGCGGCCAGTGCCCGGGCTTTCTGTTCGGCGAGACGTTTGACCAGTTCGATGGCTGATTCGCCAGGACGATGGCTTTCGTCGATATCCGGCGAACTGCAGACGAACGGCAGGTGCAGGCGGGCGAGCAAATCCCGGCGATAAGTCGAGCTTGAAGCAAGTAATAAAGGCAGCATTGGCGTCTCCTGAGGCAGGCGCGAATTCTAGCGGAGGCACGCAAGTGACGGACAGGGCACAATTTCCTTTGACATGGGTGGGTGCATCCCTATAATGCTGCGCCTATGTTGAATGACCCGATTCCACCTCACGTTGACCCGCGCAAATTGGCTGACCGTGGCACCACCCTTCAAGGTGAACTGCTGCTGGCCGATTTGAAGAGACTCTGCGACCCGCTTTCCGACAATGTCGGTACGGTGCAGGCCAAATTCGTTTTTGAACGAGATGAACGTAAATCTGTGGTGATCCACAGCTTTATCGACACCGAAGTCAAAATGGTTTGCCAGCGTTGTCTTGAGCTGGTCACCCTGCCGATCCACAGCGAATGCAGTTACGCTGTAGTGAAGGAGGGTGCGAATACCCAGTCGTTACCGAAAGGTTATGACGTGCTGGAACTGGGCGAAGATCCATTGGATCTGCAGTCACTGATCGAGGAGGAGCTTCTGCTCGCCTTGCCCATTGTGCCTGCTCATCATCCGGAAGAATGCCAGCAGCCGGCGGGAGCAGATGAACCCGTATCGAGCGAGGACGAGGTAACGCGGTCCAACCCGTTCAGTGTATTGGCGCAGTTAAAGCGTGACCCAAACGTTTAGGAGTTAATCAATTATGGCTGTTCAGCAGAACAAAAAATCCCGCTCTGCCCGTGACATGCGCCGTTCGCACGACGCTCTCGAGGCTAGCACTCTGTCTGTAGAAAAAACCACTGGTGAAGTTCACCTGCGTCACCACGTATCGCCAGAAGGCGTATACCGTGGCCGTAAAGTGATCGACAAGGGCGCTGACGAGTAATCACTTGTCCGCTCAAGTCATCGCGATTGACGCAATGGGCGGGGACTTCGGTCCCCGCAGCATTGTTCAGGCCAGCCTTGCTTGCCTTTCTGCTACGCCCTCGCTGCACCTGACCCTCGTCGGTCAACCCTCCCTCCTTGAAGAATTGATCCACGGCCAATCGGCTGCCGATCGCGCGCGCCTGACGATTGTTCCGGCGTCCGAAGTCATCACCATGGACGAAAAACCGACCCAGGCCTTGCGTGGCAAGCCGGATTCGTCGATGCGTGTCGCCCTTGAACTGGTGCGTGATGGCAAGGCTCAGGCCTGTGTCAGTGCCGGTAATACCGGGGCGCTGATGGCGTTGTCGCGCTTCGTGCTCAAGACGTTGCCGGGTATTGATCGACCAGCGATGGTAGCGGCGATTCCGACGCAGACGGGTTATTGCCAGTTGCTCGACCTGGGCGCCAATGTCGATTGCAGTGCCGAGCATCTGCTGCAGTTCGCGGTGATGGGGTCGGTGGCAGCGCAGACGCTGGGGATTGCCCGGCCACGAGTGGCGTTGCTCAATATCGGCACCGAAGACATCAAGGGTAACCAGCAGGTCAAGCTGGCAGCGACTTTGTTGCAGGCGGCGCGAGGTATCAATTACATCGGTTTCGTCGAGGGCGATGGCCTGTATCGCGGCGAAGCGGACGTGGTGGTGTGTGACGGTTTTGTTGGCAATATCCTGCTCAAGTCCAGCGAAGGCCTGGCGACGATGATCGCGGCGCGCATCGAGGCGCTGTTCAGGAAAAACCTCGCGTCCCGGGTTGTCGGGGCGTTGGCGTTGCCATTGATGAAGCGCTTGCAGGCCGATCTGGCGCCGGCGCGACACAACGGCGCAAGTTTTCTCGGTCTGCAGGGCATCGTGGTGAAAAGTCACGGTTCGGCCGGGGTTCAGGGTTTTCAGAGTGCAATTCAACGGGCCTTGATCGAGATCCAGGAAAATCTTCCCGAGCGCCTTCATGGTCGTCTGGAGGATTTGTTGTCTTAGGCGTTTTCGTCGGACAATGCTTAAATGTGACCGCCCGGTTCAAAGGGCCATCCAACTGTCAGTTTCTTGCGTCCCCACGTGGGGCGTCATTTTTCGACGACAAGATCATTAGGGGCTTGTTACATGTCTGCTTCCCTCGCATTCGTCTTTCCAGGACAGGGTTCGCAGTCCCTCGGCATGCTGGCCGAGCTGGGCGCGGAATATCCGTTGATCCTCGAAACTTTCAAAGAAGCCTCTGAGGCTCTGGGCTATGACCTGTGGGCGCTGACCCAGCAGGGTCCGGAAGAGCTGCTCAATCAAACCGATAAAACCCAACCGGCCATTCTGACCGCTTCGATCGCCCTGTGGCGTCTGTGGCTGGCGGAAGGCGGCGCGCGTCCGGCCTTTGTTGCCGGTCACAGCCTGGGTGAATACAGCGCGCTGGTCGCTGCCGGTAGCCTGACGCTGGCTGACGCGGTGAAGCTCGTCGAGCGCCGTGGTCAACTGATGCAGGAAGCGGTTCCGGCCGGGCAGGGCGGCATGGCGGCCATTCTCGGTCTGGAAGATGCCGACGTACTGGCGGCCTGTGCTGAAGCAGCGCAGGGCGAGGTGGTCAGCGCCGTCAACTTCAACTCGCCGGGCCAGGTGGTCATCGCCGGTGCCAAGGCGGCCGTTGAGCGCGCCATCGAAGGCTGCAAGGCCCGTGGCGCCAAGCGTGCCATGCCGCTGCCGGTGAGCGTGCCGTCGCACTGCGAACTGATGCGTCCGGCCGCCGAGCGCTTTGCCGAATCCATCGCCGCCATCGACTGGCAGGCGCCGCAGATCCCGGTGGTACAGAACGTCAGCGCGCAAGTGCCGGCCGATCTGGAAACCCTCAAGCGTGATCTGCTCGAACAACTGTACAAGCCAGTGCGCTGGGTTGAATCGGTCCAGACCCTGGCCGCCAAAGGCGCGACCAGTCTGGTCGAATGCGGCCCGGGCAAAGTCCTGGCCGGTCTGAACAAACGTTGCGCCGAAGGCGTTTCGACTTCCAATCTCAATACCCCAGACGCTTTCGCTGCCGCTCGCGCAGCGCAAGCCTGAATCAGGAGAAGCTTGCATGAGTCTGCAAGGTAAAGTTGCACTGGTCACCGGTGCAAGCCGCGGTATCGGCCAGGCTATCGCGCTGGAACTGGGTCGTCAGGGCGCCATCGTCGTGGGTACCGCGACCTCCGCCAAAGGTGCCGAGGCAATTGCCGCCACGCTGAAAGAGCACGGCATTCAGGGCACCGGTCTGGAACTCAACGTCACCAGCGACGAATCGGTCAGCAAGGTGCTGGCGAGCATCCAGGAGCAGTTCGGTGCGCCGGCGATCCTGGTCAATAACGCCGGCATCACCCGCGATAACCTGATGATGCGCATGAAAGACGACGAGTGGTACGACGTGATCGATACCAACCTGAACAGTCTGTATCGCCTGTCCAAGGGCGTTCTGCGCGGCATGACCAAGGCGCGTTGGGGTCGAATTATCAGTATTGGCTCGGTGGTGGGTGCCATGGGCAACGCAGGCCAAGTAAACTATGCAGCCGCCAAGGCCGGTCTGGAAGGTTTCAGCCGGGCGATGGCGCGTGAAGTCGGTTCTCGTTCGATTACGGTCAACTCGGTGACCCCTGGGTTCATCGACACCGATATGACCCGTGAACTGCCTGAAGCACAGCGTGAAGCCTTGCAGACGCAGATTCCGCTGGGTCGTCTGGGGCAGGCTCAAGAGATCGCATCTGTGGTCGCTTTTCTTGCATCCGACGGTGCGGCATACGTCACCGGGGCTACAATCCCGGTGAACGGTGGGATGTACATGTAAGTAAAATGTGACGGATTGCTTCAAAAAAATGTCATACGAGCTGTCTAAAATCCGTTATAAAGCTGCAATCTATTTATAGGCAGAGGGCCGCAGGGTTTGAGGAGTGAAGCTTTCAGTTGAAAAGCTGAAAAGTCTTTCTATACACTTACCCACTGGCCAGCTGCCTGAATTTGTCCATTAGGAGTGAAAACAAGGTATGAGCACCATCGAAGAGCGCGTCAAGAAAATCGTTGCCGAGCAACTGGGTGTTAAAGAAGAAGAAGTGGTCAACACCGCTTCCTTCGTAGAAGACCTGGGTGCCGACTCCCTTGACACCGTTGAGCTGGTGATGGCTCTGGAAGAGGAATTCGAGACCGAAATCCCTGACGAAGAAGCTGAGAAGATCACTACTGTACAAGCTGCAATCGACTACGTTACTAGCCACCAGGCGTAATAGTTTGTAATCGTTGTTTGCTGTCATGGAAAAACCGCACTGCCATCATGGCGTGCGGTTTTTTCTTTAGGCCTGATGCAAAATCGTCATTTGAAAAAGGAGAGTGCTGTGTCGCGTAGACGCGTCGTAGTCACCGGTATGGGTATGTTGTCGCCACTGGGCACGGATGTGCCGAGCAGTTGGCAGGGCATTCTGGCTGGCCGCAGTGGCATTGGTCTGATCGAACACACCGACCTTTCTGCCTATTCCACCCGCTTTGGCGGCTCGGTAAAGGGCTTCAATGTCGAGGAATACCTGTCGGTCAAGGAAGCGCGCAAGCTCGACCTGTTCATCCAGTACGGTCTCGCGGCAGGCTTTCAAGCCGTGCGCAATGCCGGTCTGGAAGTCACCGATGCCAACCGTGAACGCATTGGCGTGGCCATGGGTTCGGGCATTGGCGGTCTGACCAACATCGAAGAAACCAGCCGTACCCTGCATGAAACGGGTCCGCGTCGAATCTCGCCATTCTTCGTGCCAGGCTCGATCATCAATATGATTTCCGGTTTCCTGTCCATCCATCTGGGGGCACAGGGGCCTAACTACGCCATTGCCACCGCGTGCACCACCGGTACGCACTGCATCGGCATGGCGGCGCGCAACATCATGTACGACGAAGCCGACGTGATGATTGCCGGCGGTGCCGAAATGGCTGCTTGCGGCCTCGGCATGGGCGGCTTCGGTGCCTCCCGTGCGCTGTCGACCCGCAACGACGAGCCGACCCGCGCCAGCCGTCCGTGGGACAAGGGCCGTGATGGTTTCGTCCTGTCCGATGGTGCCGGCGCCCTGGTCCTCGAGGAGCTGGAGCACGCCAAGGCACGCGGCGCGACCATCTATGCCGAGCTGATCGGTTTCGGTACCAGTGGCGATGCCTTCCACATGACCTCGCCACCCGCCGATGGCGCCGGTGCTGCGCGCTGCATCACCAATGCATTGCGCGACGCGAAGATCAACGTCGATCAAGTGCAATACATCAACGCCCACGGTACTTCGACCCCAGCTGGTGACCTCGCCGAAGCCAACGCGATCAAGTCCGTGTTCGGTGACCATGCCTACAAAATGGCGGTCAGCTCCACCAAATCCATGACCGGTCACCTGTTGGGTGCGGCGGGTGCGGTCGAGGCAATCTTCAGCGTGCTGGCGATCAACAGCCAGGTGGCGCCCCCGACCATCAACCTCGATGAGCCGGACGAAGGCTGCGATCTCGACTTCGTGCCGCACACAGCGCGCAACATGGACATTGATGTCGTGCTGTCCAACTCCTTCGGTTTTGGCGGCACCAATGGCACCTTGGCATTCCGCCGGTTCGCAGGCTGATGGACAGTTGGGTCGACGGTCAACCGGCTGACACTCTGTCGCTGAAAGATCGCGGCCTGGCTTACGGCGACGGTCTGTTCGAGACCATCGCCGTGCGCAGCGGCCAGCCGCTGTTGCTGGATCGCCACCTGACGCGTCTGGCCGATGGCTGTGCGCGCCTGGCCATCGCGGCGGACTTCGATCAGGTTCGCCACGAACTGCTCGTTTATGCGGCGGCGATGGGCGAGGGCGTGCTCAAGCTCATCCTCACCCGTGGCGACGGCTTGCGCGGTTACGCGCCGGATCCGACGGCGTCTGGCCGACGCATTCTGCAAGGCAATCCTCCTGCGGCTTATCCGGTGGTTCATGCTGAACAAGGCATCCGCCTGTTTCCGTGCAGCACGCGTTTATCAAAGCAGCCGTTGCTTGCCGGGCTCAAACACCTCAATCGACTGGAACAGGTTCTCGCCCGTGCCGAATGGCAGGACAGCGAACACGCCGAAGGCTTGATGCTCGATCAGGCCGGTCGCGTCATCGAAGGAGTGTTCAGCAATGTCTTTGTGGTGCGCGACGGGGTGCTGATCACGCCGGATCTGAAGCGCTGTGGTGTCGCCGGCGTGATGCGTGCCGAAATATTGTTTCAGGCCGAGTCACTGGCCATTCCCACCCAAATCGCCGATATCAGCCTCGAACAGCTGCAATGGGCTGATGAAGTTTTTGTCTGTAACAGCGTGTATGGCGTCTGGCCGGTTCGTGCCTATGCTGCGCTGAGCTGGCCGGTTGGCCCGCTCACCCGTAAACTGCAAGCCATTGCCCGCGCCCTACTGGATGCCTGATTCGTGAGACGTAAACTTTTGCTGCTGCTGGAAACCGGACTGGTTCTGGCAGGGCTGCTGATGGGCGCCAGCGCCTGGAAGATTCACTCCGCACTGGAACAGCCCCTGAACATCACGCAGGAAGAACTGCTGGATGTGCCGAAAGGCTCGACCCCGACCCGTACTTTCCTCGAACTCGAAACCGATGGCGTCATCAAGGATGCCTTCTGGTTGCGGATTTACTGGCGCTTCAATCTCGCCGGCACGCCGATCCACAGCGGTGAATACCGCATGCAGCCGGGCATGACCGTCAACGGCCTGATCGACTTGTGGAAGCGCGGTGAAGTGGTGCAGTACAGCCTGACCCTGGTCGAAGGCTGGAATTTCCATCAAGTGCGCGCCGCGTTGGCGAAAGACGAAAAGATCGAGCAGACCCTCAACGGTTTGAGCGACAGCGACGTCATGACAAAGATCGGTCACAAAGGGGTGTTCCCGGAAGGGCGGTTCTTCCCGGATACCTACCGCTTCGTGCGCGGGATGTCTGATGCCGAGCTGCTGAAGAAGGCGTTCGATCGACTCGATGAAGTGCTGGCCAGGGAGTGGGAAAAACGCTCCGCCGATGCGCCCTACACCGAGCCCTATCAAGCGCTGATCATGGCCTCGCTGGTCGAAAAGGAGACCGGAGTGCCACAGGAACGCGGGGAAATTGCCGGCGTCTTTGTGCGCCGTATGGCCCTGGGCATGCAGTTGCAGACCGATCCGACGGTCATTTACGGGCTGGGCGATCGCTACACGGGCAAGCTGACCCGTGCCCATCTCAAGGAGCCGACGCCTTACAACACTTACGTGATTCCCGGTCTGCCGCCGACGCCGATTGCAATGGTCGGGCGTGAAGCGATTCACGCCGCGCTGAATCCGGTCGACGGCACCAGTCTGTACTTTGTGGCGCGTGGCGATGGCAGCCATGTGTTCTCCGATGATCTGGATGCGCATAACAGTGCCGTGCGCGAGTTCCAGCTCAAGCGACGTGCCGATTACCGTTCGAGCCCGGCGCCGGCGACTGCGCCTGAAGCAGCTCCGACAACCGAGGAAGCGATTCCTGCGGCATCACCGGACACCGCACCGCAAGCACTGCCACCGGTTACGCCGCCGCAGCCCGCGCCGGAACCGGAAGCCGCCGCCCCGAAAAACGCGCAATGACTTTGATTAAGGACTGCCTGTGACTGGCTTGTTTATTACCCTGGAAGGCCCGGAAGGCGCCGGTAAAAGCACCAACCGTGAATACCTCGCCGAGCGCCTGCGCGCCGCAGGTGTCGAGGTGTTGCTGACCCGTGAGCCCGGCGGTACGCCCCTGGCTGAACGGATTCGCGACGTGCTGCTGGCCCCGGCCGACGAAGTCATGAACCCGGATACAGAGTTGCTGCTGGTGTTCGCGGCGCGTGCCCAGCATCTGGCCGAAGTGATTCGCCCGGCACTGGCCCGCGGCGCCGTGGTCCTGTGTGATCGTTTTACCGATTCGACTTACGCCTATCAGGGCGGCGGCCGTGGTTTATCGCTGGAGCGGATCGCCACGCTGGAAACCTTCGTGCAGGGTGACCTGCGTCCGGACCTGACGCTGATTTTCGATCTGCCGGTGGAAATCGGCCTGGCCCGCGCCAGTGCCCGTGGCCGTCTGGATCGTTTCGAGCTGGAAGGCCGGGCATTTTTCGAGGCCGTGCGTAACGCGTTCCTCAAACGTGCCGAAGCCGATCCTGCGCGCTACGTGCGGATCGACGCCGGTCAGCCGTTGGCCAAGGTTCAACAATCGCTGGATACCCTGATTCCGAATTTGCTGGAGCTGAGCCGTGGCTGAGGCCTATCCATGGCAGGACAGCCTCTGGCAGCAACTGGCCGGACGTAGCCAGCACGCCCACGCCTACCTGCTGCATGGTCCGGCCGGCATCGGCAAACGTGCGCTGGCCGAACGCTTGATGGCCAGCCTGCTGTGCCAGCGCCCGACGCCTGAGGCTTGCGGCGAGTGCAAATCCTGCCTGCTGCTCAAGGCCGGCAGTCACCCCGATAATTACATCCTCGAACCGGAAGAGGCCGACAAGGCCATCAAGGTTGATCAAGTGCGTGATCTGGTCAGCTTCGTGGTGCAGACCGCGCAGCTGGGTGGGCGCAAAGTGGTGTTGATCGAGCCGGTCGAGTCGATGAACATCAATGCTGCCAACGCCTTGCTCAAGAGTCTTGAAGAACCCTCCGGCAATACCGTGCTGCTGCTGGTCAGTCACCAGCCGAGCCGTTTGTTGCCGACGATCAAGAGTCGTTGCGTGCAGCAGGCCTGTCCGCTGCCGGGTGAGGCGATGAGCCTGCAATGGCTGGCCCAGGCATTGCCGGACTGTTCCGCAGAAGAGCGTGTCGAACTGCTGACGCTGGCGGCCGGTTCGCCTTTGGCGGCGGTCAGCCTGCAGTCGCAAGGCGTGCGCGAACAACGCGCGCAAGTGGTCGAAGGCGTAAAGAAGCTGCTCAAGCAACAGCAATCCCCCACGCAACTGGCCGAGGAATGGAAAAACATTCCGATGCTGCGCCTGTTCGACTGGTTCTGCGACTGGTCGAGCCTGATCCTGCGCTATCAACTGACTCAGGATGAAACCGGCCTCGGCCTGACCGATATGCGCAAGGTCGTGCAGTACCTGGCGCAGAAAAGTGCCCAGGGTAAAGTGCTCGATATCCAGGACTGGATTCTCGCCCAGCGCCAGAAAGTCCTGAGCAAGGCCAACCTCAATCCGGCCCTGCTGCTGGAGGCGCTCTTGGTGCAATGGGCGGGATTGCCTGGTCAAAGATAAGAATGTGTACCTAGACTCTGAACATCAGCAGTGGAGGTCATCATGAATGAACCCGCCAGCCCGGGGCCGCGTAACGGCATCTTGTCTCTGACCATCAAGGACAAGTCGGTGCTTTATGCCGCCTACATGCCTTTCATCAAGAACGGTGGCCTGTTCATCCCGACCAACAAAAGCTACAAGTTGGGCGATGAGGTGTTCATGCTGCTGAACCTGATGGACGAGGCCGAAAAGATTCCGGTCGCCGGCCGAGTCACCTGGATCACGCCCAAGGGCGCGCAGGGCAATCGCGCTGCCGGTGTCGGCGTGCAGTTCAACGAGGGCGACAACACCGCCCGCAGTCGCATCGAAACCCATCTGGCCGGAGCCCTGAAGTCCGACCGTCCCACCCATACGATGTAAGTAGCCGTGTTTTTATGCTCGTAGATTCCCATTGTCACCTTGATCGCCTCGACCTCGCCGCCCATGACGGCTCGCTGGATGCCGCACTCGACGCAGCGCGCGCACGCGGGGTCGGGCACTTTCTGTGCATCGGCGTGAGTGCCGATAATGCTGCCGATGTGAAAGCCCTGGCTGAGCGTTATGCCGACGTCGATTGCTCGGTCGGCGTGCATCCTCTGGACGTGCAACCTGGCGCGGCCCCGGCGCTGGACTGGCTGCTGGAAGAACTCAATCACCCGAAAGTGGTTGCGATCGGTGAAACCGGTCTGGACTACCACTACGAGCCGGAAGCTGCCGAGTTGCAGCAGCAATCCTTCCGCCTGCACCTGCAAGCCGCCCGGCAGACCGGCAAACCGGTAATCATCCATACTCGCGGCGCCCGTGCCGATACCCTTGAGCTGCTGCGCGAAGCGGCACTGCCTCAGGCCGGTGTGCTGCATTGCTTCACCGAAGACTGGGACATGGCCAAGGCGGCGCTGGACATGGGGTATTACATTTCCCTGTCGGGCATCGTCACGTTCCGCAATGCCGATGCGCTGCGCGACGTCGCGAGCAAGGTTCCGGCGGATCGCCTGCTGGTGGAGACCGACTCGCCGTATCTGGCGCCGATTCCTTATCGGGGCAAGCCGAACCTGCCGCAATACGTGCGCGAAGTGGCGGAGTTCCTGGCGATGTTGCGTGGGGAAAACTACGAGCGGTTTGCCGAGCAGACCACTGAAAATTTCAAGCGGCTGTTCCCGCTGGCCTCTGTCAAATCTGCCATGTAGGCGTTGCCGAAGGCTGTGATCGGTTGATCTTGCTCTTGGGAGATAAAGTCAAAAGATTGCAGCCTGCGGCAGCGCCTGCTGGTGAGCGATCATCAAATCGCAGGCAAAAAAAACCCGGGTTCTGGGGGGTGAATCCGGGTTAAGACCATTAGGAGTAAAACAAAGGCACGCGGTCCCTTGGTACCTTTATCGGCGCGGCACTTGGGGGAGATGCCGCCCGACAGTTCAAGTATTGATCAGTCTGGCGTTCAGTCCAGTTAGCCGGTCGGGGTTTTTAAACAAATTTGGAATACGTTCGCTTCGGTTGAGTTCTCATTGCGTCCTAATCGTTCTCAAAACGAACGGGAAACACAGATATGGTCGGATGATCCGTGCATTTTTGTGCAAGTTAGGCATAATACGCGGCTTCGAATTTTGACCCTTCAGACCTTTTCTTATGCACAAAGAACCTCGTAAGGTCCGTGAGTTTCGTCGCCGCGAGCAAGAAATTCTCGATACCGCGCTCAAGCTGTTCCTCGATCAAGGTGAAGACAGTGTCACCGTCGAGATGATTGCTGATGCCGTGGGTATCGGCAAAGGCACGATCTACAAGCATTTCAAGTCCAAGGCCGAGATATATCTGCGGCTGATGCTCGATTACGAGCGCGATTTGAACGAGCTGCTGCATTCGGCCGATGTCGACAAGGACAAGGAAGCATTGTCCCGTGCCTACTTCGAATTCCGCATGCGCGACCCGCAGCGCTATCGCCTGTTCGACCGCCTCGAAGAGAAGGTGGTCAAAGGCAATCAGGTGCCGGAGATGGTCGAGGAGCTGCACAAGATCCGTGCCTCGAACTTCGAACGCCTGACCCTGCTGATCAAGGGCCGCATCAGCGAAGGCAAGCTCGAAGACGTGCCGCCGTACTTCCACTACTGCGCATCCTGGGCGCTGGTGCACGGCGCGGTCGCGCTGTATCACTCGCCGTTCTGGAGCAATGTGCTGGAAGATCAGGAAGGTTTCTTCCAGTTTCTGATGGACATCGGCGTGCGGATGGGCAACAAGCGCAAGCGCGACCCGGAAACCCCGAGCAGCTGAATCATTCAGCGACCTGATGGCGCCATGATTTCGCTACATGACGCAGTACCGCAGGAATATACTCAGGCATAGGGCTTGCTAAAACTTGATTTGTGAGTCAAGTTTTAGCGGCTCGAATTTCTATCGCCGGAGTGATCATGATCGTTGACCGTCAAGGCAGGCGTTTTCGCAATTTGCGGATCAGTCTGACTTCCGCCTGCAATTACGCCTGTACCTACTGCGTGCCCAACGGCAAGCGGCTGGTGGCTGCGCAGGATGAGCTGTCGGCCGAAGCGATGGCACGCGGTGTGGCGTATCTGATAGAAGCCGCCGGTATCGAGCGCTTGCGCATCACCGGTGGCGAGCCGCTGGTCAGCCCCAAACTCGAGTCATTCATGACTGCCGTCGGCCGGATGGGGCTGGAAGACATCAGCCTGACCACCAATGGCCAACTCCTCGCAAAGAAACTGCCGCTGCTGGTGGATGCCGGTCTGCGCCGGATCAACGTGTCCCTCGATACCCTTGACGCCGGTGCGTTCCGCAGCATCGCCCGTGGCGGCGATCTGGCGAGCGTGCTCGACGGCATGGACCAGGCGAAAGCGTCGGGGCTGAAGATCAAGGTCAACATGGTGCCATTGCGCGGGCAGAACCTCGATCAGGTCATGCCACTGCTCGATTACTGCCTGGAACGTGGCTATGAGTTGCGCTTCATCGAGCTGATGCGCATGGGCCACCTCGCCACCGACTCCAATGCCTTCCTGCAACAGTTTGTCAGCCTGCAGCAACTGCTGAGCCTGATTGGCGAGCGCTACGAATACGCCCAGGCCGATGCGCCGGTGGACGCCACCGCTGTGCGTTATGCCATCCCGGGCGTCGGTCACTTCGGCGTAATCGCCAATGAAAGCGTGCCATTCTGCCGGACGTGCTCGCGTTTGCGCCTGTCGTCCACCGGTTGGCTGCATGGCTGCCTGTCGTCGAGCAACCGCCACTATGTCGGCGATCTGCTCGACAAGCCGCGCCATCAGGCTCTGCCGGCGTTACAGCGCCTGCTGGTCAAGGCGTTGGGTGACAAGCAGGAAGTGGCTTTTTCCGGTGGCGCGACGGTCATGAAGATTATTGGCGGCTGAGCTCCCTCGCCACAAAAGCCTCATTTCAAATTCGATACCTGTAGATTTCTGTGAGCTGGCGCAAAAGCTGCATTCAACGGCCATTCGCCGGTTTTCCGTCACCGGCTTCTGGAGGATGAGGATGCGTAGCCTGGTTTTGCTGCTGGCCGTTTTGGCGCTTGGCGGCTGTATGACTGTCAGCGATATGGCCGAGGGCACTCGCTATCAGATGAGCGACGCGGGGCTGCTGGATCACAGCGACAGCCGCCGGGTGAACAACTTCCGCATTCAGCCGGACTCGTTCATCTACATCGCCCAGGGTTCGTTCGCACCGCCGGGTGGTTCCTATCCACGGCCGAACGTGGTCGCCGAAGAAGCCTTCAAGGGCTTTGTGGAATACTTCCCGATGGTTCGTCGCGCCCGTGCGCCGGAAGGCCTCGATCAGGCGATGGGCGAAGCCCGCGATGCTGGCGCGCATTATTTGCTGTACACCCGTTTTGCCAAGGCTGACGACCGCATCGGCAACTCCGACGAGTGGCTCGATCAGGAAGCCGTGGATCGCGTGGGCATCGACGGCGGGGTGATTCAGATCATGTTGATCGAGACCAGCACCCAGTATTTGATTGATACTGCACGGATCAAGAGTCGTGGCGGTTTACTGACGTTCCACGACAACAAGCCTGAAGACCTGATCGGCCCGCCACTGGCGCAATACGCGCGCAGCCTGCTGGGAGTCGGCGACCAATAAGCCAAGGAGAACGCCATGAGTGGCCCGCAAAAAGCCAATGACCTGTTGGGACAGATCCCCAAAACCAAAGGCCTGCCGCCGGTGCACTTGTGGAACCCGGATTTCTGCGGCGACATCGACATGCGCATCGCCCGCGACGGCACCTGGTATTACCTGGGTACGCCGATCGGGCGCAAGCCGATGGTCAAATTGTTCTCCACGATCATGCGCCGCGACGGCGATGATTACTTCCTGATCACCCCGGTCGAGAAGGTCGGGATCAAGGTCGATGATGCGCCGTTCGTGGCGATCACCGTGGAAGTCGAAGGCGAGGGTGAAGCGCAGGTGCTGCGATTTACCACCAATGTCGATGAGACGACCGAGGCCGGGCCCGAGCATCCAATCCGCGTCGAGATCGACCCGGCGACACAGGAACCGGCGCCGTATGTGCATGTGCGCACCAACCTTGAAGCGCTGATCCATCGCAATGTGTTCTACCAACTGGTGGAGCTGGCGGTCAGTCGTGAAGTCGATGGCCAACGCTGGCTTGGTGTGTGGAGCGGCGGCGAGTTCTTCCGCATCGGCCTCGAACCCTGATCCAAAACAAAAAAATCTGCAGGAGTGAGCCTGCTGCATTTGTTTTGCGTTTCCGCAGTAAATCCTGATTGACACCCAATCATATGATCATTAGCGTGAACACCCATCGCGAACCGCTTTGAGGTGTTCATGTCCAGCAGCTTTCATGTGTCGACCGTCGACTGGCTGGGCAGCTGGATCGCCGCTGGCCAGGTCAAACCGGGGCAGACCCTCAAGGTCGAAGCGGATTTGGGTGAACAACTTGGCGTCAGCCGCACCGTCATCCGCGAGGCGATCAAAACCCTGGCGGCCAAAGGCATGCTCGAAGTCGGGCCGAAGGTCGGCACGCGGGTGTTGCCGGTACGGCGCTGGAACCTGTTCGATCCGCAAGTCGTCGGTTGGCTGTCGCGTAATGGTTTGCCGGAAAACTTCGTCGATGACTTGCTCGATCTGCGCCGCACCATCGAGCCCATGGCCGTGCGCTGGGCCTGCGAGCGCGCCACCGTGGAACAGATCGAGACGGTGCAACTGGCTTACAACGCCCTGGAGCGAGCCGTGGACAGCGGCATTGATTACAACCGTGCCGACCAGTCGTTTCACGAGTCCATTCTCGCGGCGAGTCATAACCAGTTCATTGAGCAAATGGTCCCGGCCCTCGGCGCCTTGCTGGCGGTGTCGTTCGAGGTCTCGGCTGCCGACCCGGATGAGCTGCGCCGCACCTTGCCGATCCACAAGGACATGGCCGAGGCCATCGCTGCCCGGGATTCGGCGCGCGGGGTGTGGGCGTGCATGACCCTGATTGATAACGCCGACCTGGCCATCAAGCGCTTCTACCCGAAGGTGATGGCCGACAAAAAAGCCAGCTGACAACCCAAATCCCCCTGTAGGCGCGAGCCTGCTCGCGATAGCGATTTATCAGTGCCAGACATCCCGACTGACCCGACGCCATCGCGAGCAGGCTCGCCCCTACAGTAAAAACAACAACAGGAAGGATTCAACATGACGTGGACCGCCGTAACCCAACACCGCGCCCGACTTGGTGAAGGTCCGTTCTGGGACGCGTCGACCCAGGCGTTGTACTGGGTCGATATCGCCGGCAAACAGGCCCTGCGGCTGATCGGCCAGAACGTGCAGATCTGGCAGATGCCGGAGCACGTGTCCGCGTTCATTCCCTGTGCCAGCGGCGATGCCCTGGTCACCCTCAGCAGCGGTGTCTATCGCCTGGACCTTGATTCCCCGGGCCTCGAACCGCGCCTGACCCTGTTCTGCGTCGCCGACCCGCAACCGGGCAACCGTGCTAACGAGGCTCGTTGCGATGCTCAGGGTCGACTGTGGCTGAGTACCATGCAAAACAACATCGGCGAGCAGGGCGAGGATCTGCCGATCATTCGGCGCTCTGGCGGTCTGTTTCGGGTCGATGCCGATCAACGTGTGACGCCCTTGCTGCGCGGTCTGGGGATTCCCAACACGCTGTTGTGGAGCAATGACGGCACCACGCTGCTGTTCGGTGACAGCCTCGACAGCACGCTCTATCGCTATTTCATTCACACCGACGGCAACCTCGACACTGCTTACGTCTGGTACGGCCCCGATCAGCACGGCGGCCCGGACGGTTCGGCGATGGACGCCGAAGGTTACGTGTGGAATGCGCGCTGGGATGGCAGTTGCCTGTTGCGCCTGACCCCGGATGGCGACGTTGACCGCAAGATCGACTTGCCCGTCAGCCGACCGACCAGTTGCGTGTTTGGCGGTGAAGACCTGAAAACCCTGTACATCACCAGTGCCAATAGCCCGCTCAACCACCCGCTGGACGGCGCGGTGTTGTCGATGCGCGTCGAGGTGGCCGGTAAACCGTGCTCCCGGTTTGCGGGATAAATCCCAAAATATGGGATGCAAAATTATATATTGAGATTATTTGTCGGTCGGGTTTATAGTCGGCTCCAGCAGTAACACGCACTCACACTTAAAAAGAACAAAACAGGTGAAGTGATGCAGCGAATCCATCTCGCACTCCCGAGCGGAGTCCGCGTCTTGCAACGGCCCACAGCCGTCAGCGGCGCCTGCCTGTTTCGTTCCACACGCCTTCCAGACCGGACATCGGCAGATGCCCGGTTTTTTTGTGCCTGCGAAACAGGAGTCCTGATCCATGGCTGAACCCCTTTCCCTGCCGCCGGTGCCTGCACCGCCGAAGGGCGAGCGTCTGAAAAACAAGGTGGTGCTGCTCACCGGCGCCGCGCAAGGCATTGGCGAAGCCATCGTCGCGGCGTTCGCCACGCAGCAAGCCAGGTTGGTGATCAGCGATATCCAGGCCGAGAAAGTCGAGCGGGTCGCCGCGCACTGGCGCGAGCAGGGCCATGACGTGCAGGCGCTCAAGGCTGACGTGTCGCGCCAGGAGGATCTGCATGCGATGGCCAGACTGGCTGTGGAGCGGCACGGGCGCATCGACGTGCTGGTCAACTGCGCCGGAGTCAATGTGTTCCGCGATCCGTTGCAAATGACCGAGGACGACTGGCATCGCTGCTTCGCTATCGACCTCGACGGCGCCTGGTACGGGTGCAAGGCCGTGCTGCCGCAGATGATTGAGCAAGGTGTCGGCAGCATCATCAACATTGCCTCGACCCATTCGAGCCACATCATTCCCGGCTGCTTCCCGTACCCGGTGGCCAAGCACGGCCTGCTTGGACTGACCCGCGCCCTCGGTATCGAATACGCGGCGAAGGGCATTCGCGTCAACGCCATCGCCCCGGGCTACATCGAGACGCAACTGAACATTGATTACTGGAACGGCTTTGCCGACCCGCAGGCCGAACGCCAGCGCGCACTCGATCTGCATCCGCCCAAGCGCATCGGCCAGCCGATCGAAGTGGCGATGACGGCGGTGTTCCTGGCCAGTGATGAAGCGCCGTTCATCAACGCCGCGTGTATCACCGTCGATGGCGGGCGCTCGGTGATGTACCACGACTGAACGCAGCGGCTTTCAGGCGGATAAGTCCGTTTGAAATCCAATCATCATACGATATGACTATTTTCGACAGGTTTTGCAGGAACACGCTTTAACGCTTTTCAAACATTGCTCAAAAAAAATAACAAGGAGTCAGCTTATGAAACGTCGTTTCGGGATTCGTACCCTGTGCAGTGCTGCCCTGGCGGTCACCGCGTTCAGCCTGAGCAGTGCGCTGCTCGCCGCCGACACCGTGAAGATCGGTTTTCTGGTCAAGCAGGCGGAAGAACCGTGGTTCCAGACCGAGTGGGCCTTCGCCGAAAAAGCCGCCAAGGACAAGGGCTTTGAACTGATCAAGATCGCCGTGCCGGATGGCGAGAAAACCCTCTCGGCCATCGACAGCCTGGCGGCCAATGGCGCCAAGGGCTTTGTCATCTGCCCGCCGGATGTCTCGCTCGGCCCGGCGATCATGGCCAAGGCCAAACTCAATGACCTCAAAGTGATTGCTGTCGATGACCGCTTCGTCGACGCCAACGGCAAGTTCATGGAAGACGTGCCGTACCTCGGCATGGCCGCGTTCGAAGTCGGCCAGAAGCAGGGTAACGCCATGGTTGCCGAAGCGAAGAAACGCAACTGGGACTGGAAAGACACCTACGCGGTGGTCAACACCTACAACGAACTCGACACTGGCAAGAAGCGCACCGACGGTTCGGTCAAATCCCTGGAAGACGCCGGTATGCCGAAGGATCACATCCTCTTCGCGGCGCTGAAAACCCTCGACGTGCCGGGCAGCATGGACGCCACCAACTCGGCGTTGGTGAAGCTGCCGAGCGCGGCGAAGAACCTGATCATCGGCGGCATGAATGACAACACCGTGCTCGGCGGCGTGCGCGCCACCGAAGCCGCCGGGTTCGCGGCGGCCAACGTGATCGGCATCGGCATCAACGGCACTGACGCCATCGGCGAGCTGAAGAAACCCAACAGCGGCTTCTTCGGTTCGATGCTGCCGAGCCCGCACATCGAAGGCTATAAAACTGCCGAGATGATGTACGAGTGGGTCACCACCGGCAAAGAGCCGCCGAAGTACACGGCGATGGACGACGTCACCCTGATCACCCGCGAGAACTTCAAGCAAGAGCTGGAAAAAATCGGCCTGTGGAACTGACGGCTGCTCGAACGCTGTGAAGAGGTGGCTTTATGCACGCGCAAGTACAGAAACATGAACAGGGCCGCGCCGGCAGCCTGCGCTTCAACGGGATCGGCAAAACCTTTCCCGGGGTGAAAGCGTTGGACGGCATCAGCTTCGTCGCCCATCCAGGTCAGGTTCACGCCTTGATGGGCGAGAACGGCGCCGGTAAATCGACCCTGCTGAAAATCCTCGGTGGCGCCTACATTCCGAGCAGCGGCGAGTTGCAGATCGGCGAGCGGACGATGGCTTTCAAGTCCACGGCCGACAGCATCGGCAACGGCGTCGCGGTGATCCACCAGGAGCTGCATCTGGTGCCGGAAATGACCGTGGCCGAGAACCTGTTTCTCGGTCATCTGCCGGCCAGTTTCGGTTTGATCAATCGCGCCACGCTGCGCCAGCAGGCGTTGAATTGCCTCAAAGGCCTGGCCGATGAAATTGATCCGCAGACCAGGGTCGGGCGCTTGTCCCTTGGCCAGCGGCAACTGGTCGAGATCGCCAAGGCGCTGTCGCGCGGTGCCCATGTGATTGCGTTCGACGAACCGACCAGCAGCCTCTCGGCCCGCGAAATCGACCGTTTGATGGCGATCATCGGGCGTCTGCGCGACGAGGGCAAAGTCGTGCTTTACGTGTCCCATCGTATGGAAGAAGTGTTCCGTATCTGCGATGCCGTTACGGTGTTCAAGGACGGTCGCTACGTGCGCACCTTCGATGACATGAGCCAGTTGACCCATGATCAACTGGTGACCTGCATGGTCGGTCGCGACATTCAGGACATCTACGATTATCGCCATCGCCCGCGTGGCGCGGTGGCACTGAAAGTCGATGGCTTGCTGGGTCCTGGCCTGCGCGAGCCGGTCAGTTTCGAGGCGCACAAGGGCGAGATTCTCGGCCTGTTCGGTCTGGTCGGGGCAGGGCGTACCGAGCTGTTTCGATTGCTCAGCGGCTTGCAGCGCAATACCGCCGGACGCCTTGAATTACGCGGCCATGAATTGAAGTTGCGCTCACCGCGCGACGCGATTGCGGCGGGCATTCTGCTGTGCCCGGAAGACCGCAAGAAGGAGGGCATCATTCCTCTGGCCAGCGTGGCCGAGAACATCAACATCAGCGCCCGTGGCGCCAACTCCGGCCTTGGCTGCCTGCTGCGCGGAATGTGGGAGAAGGGCAACGCCGACAAGCAGATCAAGGCACTGAAAGTGAAAACGCCCCACGCCGGCCAGCCGATCAAATTCCTTTCCGGCGGCAACCAGCAGAAGGCCATTCTTGGCCGCTGGCTGTCGATGCCGATGAAGGTCCTGCTGCTCGACGAACCGACCCGTGGCATCGACATCGGCGCCAAGGCCGAGATCTACCAGATCATCCATAACCTCGCCGCCGATGGCATTGCGGTGATCGTGGTGTCCAGCGACCTGATGGAAGTGATGGGTATTTCCGACCGCATTCTGGTGCTCTGCGAAGGCGCCCTGCGCGGCGAAGTCAGCCGCGATCAGGCCAATGAATCCAACCTGCTGCAACTGGCTTTGCCGCGCCACCGCGCTGACGGCGTGGCGAACTGAGAGGTGACTATGATGACAACCCAAAACGAAACCCTGCCCAAAGAGCGCAAACCGCTGGACATGCGCCGCTTCCTCGACGACTGGGTCATGCTGCTAGCGGCCGTGGGCATTTTTGTCGCCTGCACCTTGCTGATCGACAACTTCCTTTCGCCACTGAACATGCGTGGCCTGGGCCTGGCGATTTCCACCACCGGCATTGCCGCGTGCACCATGTTGTATTGCCTGGCGTCGGGGCATTTCGACCTGTCGGTGGGCTCGGTGATTGCCTGCGCCGGGGTGGTCGCGGCGGTGGTGATGCGCGACACCAACAGCGTGTTCCTCGGCGTCAGCGCGGCGCTGGTAATGGGCCTGATTGTCGGGCTGATCAATGGCATCGTGATTGCCAAGCTGCGCGTCAATGCGCTGATCACCACGCTGGCGACGATGCAGATCGTCCGTGGCCTGGCTTACATTTTTGCCAACGGCAAAGCGGTGGGCGTGTCGCAGGAATCGTTCTTCGTCTTCGGCAACGGCCAGTTGTTTGGCGTACCGGTGCCGATCCTGATCACCATCGTCTGCTTCCTGTTCTTCGGCTGGCTGCTGAACTACACCACCTACGGGCGCAACACCATGGCCATCGGCGGTAACCAGGAAGCGGCATTGCTGGCCGGGGTCAACGTTGACCGGACCAAGATCATCATCTTCGCCGTGCACGGTGTGATCGGCGCGCTGGCCGGGGTGATCCTCGCTTCGCGCATGACCTCCGGGCAGCCAATGATCGGTCAGGGTTTCGAGCTGACGGTGATTTCGGCATGCGTATTGGGCGGGGTGTCGCTGAGCGGTGGGATCGGCATGATCCGGCATGTGATTGCCGGGGTGTTGATTCTGGCGATCATCGAGAATGCGATGAACCTGAAAAACATTGATACGTTCTACCAGTATGTGATTCGCGGTTCGATTCTGTTGCTGGCCGTCGTCATTGACCGTCTGAAGCAGCGCTAAAATCAAGAGCCCCTCACCCCAGCCCTCTCCCAGAGGGAGAGGGGGCCGACCGAGGTGTCTTGCGTAATCCGTCGACCTGAGAGTTCTCGTCGATTATGGATTCGTCATGCATCGACCTGAAAGATTGGGTCAATTATGGATTCGGTAAGCCACTTTCAGGTCGATGTATCTCCCAAATATCCCCCATTCAGTTCCCTCTCCCTCCGGGAGAGGGCTAGGGTGAGGGGCTTTTGATCTTCTCGCCTTTTGTCCGCCCCCCCCCCTAAATTTAACTTGCTCGCCCGCATCCGTTTCGGGTATCAATTTGTACATGATTAGACAGGTACGATTTGACAAGAAACAACGGGTGGTCGACGAACTCGTCCGGCGCATCGAAAGCGGCCTCATGGAGGACGGCTTTCTGTTGCCCGGTGAGCATCAGTTGGCTCAAGAATTCAAGGTCAGCCGTGGCACGCTACGCGAAGCGCTGGCCGAACTGAAGCGGCGCAATTACATCGCCACGCAAAGCGGGGTCGGCTCGATCGTCACGTTCGACGGTGTGGTGCTCGACCAGCGCAGTGGCTGGGCGCAGGCGCTGGCCGACAGCGGCGCGCTGATCAACACCGAAGTGCTGCGCCTCGAAGCCGTGACCCGGCCCGATCTGCTCTCGCGTTTCGGCACCGACCAATTCATCACCCTCGACCGTCGCCGGCGCTCCAATGACGGCACGCTGGTGTCTCTCGAACGTTCGTTGATGCCGGCCACCGGCGGCCTGGAAAGCCTGCCGCGCGTCGGTCTGATCGACAATTCCCTGACCATCACCCTGGCTGCCTATGGCTACATCGGCGAGCGCGGCGATCAGTGGATCGGCGCCGAACCGCTGAATGCCGTGGACGCCGAATTGCTCGGGCGTCCGGTGGGCACCGTTTTCCTCAAAGCCTTGCGCACCACCTACGACCGGCAGAACCGTTTCATGGAGCAGGTCGAAAGCTTGCTCGATCCGGTGCATTTCCGCCTGCACCTGCAGTTTGGAGAATCGAAATGACCGCGTTCAACCGTGCCCTCGGTGCGTTTTACGGCCTGGCCCTCGGTGATGCGCTGGGCATGCCGACGCAGTCGCTGAACCGCGAAACGATCAAGACCCGCTTCGGCCGGATCACCGATCTGCAGGACGCCGGTCCCTTGCAACCGATCGCCGCCAATATGCCCAAGGGGTCGATCACCGATGACACCGAACAGGCGATTCTGGTCGGTGAGTTGCTGATCGAAGGCAAGGGCCGCATCGAGCCGGCGATCCTCGCGCAGCGTCTGATCGAGTGGGAAGCCGAAATGCAGGCCAAGGGTTCGCAGGATTTGCTCGGGCCCTCGACCAAACGTGCCATCGAGATGATCCTCGCCGGGCATTCGGCCGAAGAGGCCGGGCGCTACGGCACCACCAACGGCGCAGCGATGCGCATTACTCCGGTAGGGATCGCGGCGGATGTCGCCGAGCCCCAGCGCTTCATCGCCGCCGTGGTACAGGCCTGTCAGGTCACCCACAACACCACGCTGGGGATTTCCAGTGCCGCGGCGGTGGCAGCGGTGGTCTCGGCCGGGATCAACGGCATGGACCTTGGCGAAGCGCTGAACCTCGGACAGCAGATTGCGCAACAGGCCGAAGCGCACGGGCACTGGGTCGCCGGTGGGCGTATCGCTTCGCGGATCAGTTGGGCGCGCAGCATCAGCGTCGACAGTGACAAGGCGTTGTTGGCGGACTTGCTGTACGACGTGATCGGCACGTCGGTGGCGTCGCAGGAATCGGTGGTGGTGTCGTTCGCCCTGGCGCAGCAAGTGGCGGTCGGCGAGATGAGCGCGTTCGATGCATTGTGCATGGCCGCCAGCCTGGGCGGTGACACCGACACCATCGCGGCGATTCTCGGCGCCATGCTCGGGGCCTGCCTGGGCCTTGAGAGCTGGCCGGTGCCGATGATTGCCACGGTGAAAGCGGTCAATCATCTGGAGCTTGAGCCGTTGGTGCAGGGGCTGTTGGCCCTGCGTTGACGGGCTACGCCAACGCTGGCTTGCCAGCGATAGGCGCACCGCATAATCGAATTTTCAACCCGCAATGGATCGCGCAGACAGGCCGAGGACGGCCGGGATGTCTTGTCGTTCTGCATCATTGCCACAACCACAATAAAGGCAAACAGGAGCACAGTTCATGAGTTCATCAAACGCCGGGCAAAGCGCCGGACAGCTGGAGACCCGGGGTATCGAACCGGTGCCGGAAGCCGAGTGCAACGGCCATCCGCTGCAACTGTTCTGGGTCTGGTTCGCCGCCAACATTTCCATTCTCGGTCTGCCGCTGGGCGCCACGCTGGTTGCGTTTCGCGGGCTGGCGATCTGGCAGGCGATCATCGTTGCGATTGTCGGCGCAGCCGGTTCGTTCGCGGTAGTGGGGATCATCTCGATCGCTGGCCGTCGTGGCCGTGCGCCGAGCCTGACCTTGTCGCGAGCGATCTTCGGTGTGCGCGGCAACATTGGCCCGACGCTGGTCTCACTGATGTCGCGACTGGGCTGGGAAACCGTCAACACCACCACGGCGGCATTCGTATTGCTGTCGCTGTGCTCGATCCTGTTCGGCTCGCCGGTGGAAGCGAAGAGTGCGCCAGTGCTGACGCTGATCTTCATCGCGATTTTCGTCCTGCTGACCCTGTCGGTTTCCGGCCTCGGCCACGCCACCCTGCTGGTGATCCAGAAGTGGGCGACTTATGTGTTCGGCGCGCTGAACATCCTGGTCGGCGGTTTTCTCTGCGCGACCATCGACTGGAGCGCGGTGTTCAACGCCACCCCGGCGCCGCTGAGCGCAATGATCATCGGTATCGGCACCATGGCTGCCGGCACCGGGATTGGTTGGGCCAACGCCGGTGCCGACATGTCGCGCTATCAGCACCGCAGCGTCAAAGCCGTGCGTCTGGTGGCGTCTGCCGCGTTCGGCGCCGGGATTCCGCTGGTGCTGCTGATTACCCTCGGCGGCCTGTTGTCGGTAGGCAACAATGATCTGGCGTCGGCGACTGACCCGATCGTGGCGATCCGCGACATGCTGCCGACGTGGATGGCCGTGCCGTACCTGATCACTGCATTCGGCGGCCTGCTGCTGTCGAACAACCTGTCGGTGTACTCCGCCGGCCTGACCACGCTGACCCTCGGCCTCAAAGTCAAACGCGTCTACGCGGTGGTGGTGGACATCGTCGCGATCTTCGCCGGTTCGATCTACTTCATGCTGATTGCGGATAGCTTCTACGGCCCGTTCATTACCTTCATTTCCCTGCTGGCAGTGCCAATCACCGCGTGGGTCGGGATCTTCGTGGTTGATCTGATTCACCGCCACTACTACAGCCCCAAAGACCTGCTCGACGTCAGCCCGAGCAGCGCTTACTGGTATCGCGGCGGCATCGAGTGGCGCGCGTTCGGCGCGTGGGCGATTGCCATCGTGCTCGGCTTCAGTTTCACCACCATCGGCACCACCGCCGAGAACGTCTGGTTCAAGGGCTTTCTGTCCGACTCGTGGCTGGGCCACAACGGTCTGGGCTGGATCGTGACCTTCGTGGTGGCCGGTGGCATTTACTTCGTCCTCGGCGGGGCGAAAGACCGCCGCGCTGCGCAAGTCGAGCGTGCTCATGCCTAAGATGTTGCACACCGGCCAGGTCATCATCGACCTGGTCATGGCCGTGGAAAAATTGCCGCAGGTCGGCGGTGATGTGCTGGCGCAATCGGCCGGTTTCGAAGCCGGCGGCGGTTTCAACGTGATGGCCGCTGCCGTGCGCAATGGCTTGCCAGTGGTTTATCTCGGTCGCCATGGCACCGGGCGTTTCGGTGACCTGGCGCGTCAGGCGATGAATGACGAAGGCATTCATATCGGCATCCAGACGCCTGCGCCACGCGACACCGGGATTTGCGTGGCACTGACCGATGCGTCAGCTGAGCGCAGTTTCATTTCCTATATCGGCGCTGAAGGTGAGATGACGGCGGAGGATCTGAACAGCGTTGCGGCGGAGGCAGGCGATTACGTTTATCTCAGTGGCTACAGCTTGCTGCATGAAGGCAAGGCGCAGGCGTTGCTCGACTGGACGTTGGCGCTGGCGGATACGATCAACGTGGTGTTCGATCCGGGGCCTTTGGTCGAATCACCGGACTCACCGCTGATGCAGGCGCTGTTGCCGCGCATCGACGTGTGGACCAGCAACAGTGTCGAAGCGCTGCGGTTTACCGGCGCTGAAGAGATTGCATCTGCACTTGATCGTCTCTCTGAGCATCTACCCAAAGACGTGTTGATGGTGGTCCGCGACGGTCCGCAAGGCTGCTGGATTCAACAGCATGGCGAGCGCCGGCATGTGCCGGGGTTTGTCGTTAAAGCGCTGGACAGCAATGGTGCTGGGGATGCGCACGCCGGGGTATTTGTCGCAGGGTTGGCGCAGGGGTTGAACGCGCATGAGGCGGCACGCAGGGCGAATGCAGCGGCGGCTCTGGCGGTGACCCGGTGGGGGCCGGCGACTTCGCCGGAGGCTGCTGAAGTCGATGCGTTTATCCGCGAGTCACTCTGCGACTGATTTGTCGCTATCGCGGGCAAGCCAGCTCCCACAGGTTTTGATGGTGAACTGCTGCCGCAGGCTGCGATCTGTTGATCCGGAAATCAAAAGATCGCAGCGTGCAGCAGCACCGGCATGATCACGCGTTCACACAATCACCGCGCCGGGTCGTCGAGCTTTCGCGCCGCTTCAACCCCGGCCGCGCTGAGCTTGATCGGCAGGTTCAACGAGTGTTCGCCGGCCTCGTTGCAGGTCACATGACCATGGTGGATCAATCCGCGATCCTGCAGGGCGGCGAGGGCGCTGGCGACGACTTTTTCGCCGCGGTAATTGTCCAGCACCTCCTTGCCCAGACCACTGGGGTGAGCGTGCAGCAGGCGGGTGAGGACTTCTTTTTCCAGGTTTTTATCGACGTTCATGGTTACCTCTTCATGGATGTGAACAGGACGCTCGCGTCGGCGAACTACTGACTGCCGCCTTCGGAGCCCGAACCACCGGTGGTGGTTTTCGAGCCGATGCCGTGGCCGGCGTTATCGGGTGTAGCGGGGGAGTCAGGGGTGTTCATGCCACCCTGGCGGCCGGGATCGCTGCCTTGGGTGCGTGGGTCGGTGCCGGTGGCCGGTGGCTGGTTGATCAACGGAACACCGGAACCATCGGTGTTCATGCCGGGGGCACTGTTGATAACGGGAGCTCGCGGAGCCGGAGTCGGATCGGTGGGGCCGGTGCCCGCTGCGGTGGTAGAAGCGGCAAAAACCGCGGGACTCAGCAGGGCGGCGAAAACGAGGGCAGTCAACCTTGACGGGATCATAGGGCGTCTCCAGTGATTGAAATCCTTACCTGTCGTTGGTCTGCCCTCTTGTCCGATTGGTGCCTGATTAACGACGAACGGTCGAGTCGCAGGACGATCAGCCGATGCCGATTTCCTCCTTGAACTGCTCCATGAAACCCTTCAGGCGTTGATGGCGGATCTGCGCCAGACCTTGACCGGCAGCGGTCTGGAAACCCTCCGCCAGGTGCAGCAGTTTGGTCTGGAAGTGGTCGAGGCAAAAGCGCATGTCATCGTAGTCGCGCTCTTTTGCTTCGGGATCATGTGGGTCATACAGTGCCGAACCCATGCGCCCGGCGACGTAGAAAGTGCGAGCAACGCCGAGCATGCCCAATGAGTCGAGCCGGTCGGCGTCCTGGACGATTTTTGCCTCAAGCGTGAGCGGGCTTATGTTGGCGGAAAAGCTGTGGGCTTCGATGGCGTGGGCGACGCTGCTGATCTTGCTTTCGGGCCAGTCCAGCTCGGCCAGCACATTGGCGGCTTTCTTTGCGGCAAGACGCGAAGCCTGTGAGCGCAGCGGCGAGTTCTTTTCCACGGACACGCAATCGTGCAGCAGCACGGCGGCGAGCAACACTTCCAGGTCTCCACCTTCCTCGGCCTGCAAGGTGCGTACGTTGTGCCAGACCCGTTGCAGGTGGGCGAGGTCATGGGCGCCGTCTTCGGAGGGTTCGAGGGCGTGGGGCAGCAATTCGCGGGCGAGGGAGATCAGAGGGGCAAAAGCGTTGGCGGACATAAGTGTTCTTTCAGTTGAGTTGAGCTTCTGTGGCGAGGGAGCTTGTCGAATCGTCGCGCCGTTCCGCGCGACTGCGCAGCAGTCGCAAAACCTGGAAAACAAGCCCTGTCTGATAGATCACATTGGATGGAATTGGGGCCGCGCGCAACCCAGCGGGAGCAAGCTGCCTCGCCACAAAAGCCATGCAGCTTTAGTATGGCGCTTTCCATTTCCGACAAGGCCCGTCCATGACGATCGAAATCCGCCCGGCGACCCCCAGCGATGCTCCGCAAATCCTCGCCTTCATCACCGAACTGGCAGATTTCGAAAAGGCCCGCCACGAAGTGATCGCCAGCGTCACCGACATCGAGCGCAGCCTGTTCAGCGAAGGCGCTACCGCCCACGGTCTGATCTGCCTGCGTGATGGCCTGCCAATCGGTTTCGCGGTGTTCTTCTTCAGCTATTCGACCTGGCTGGGCAGCAACTGCCTGTACCTCGAAGACCTCTACATCACCCCGGAGCAACGCGGCGGCGGTGCCGGCAAAACCCTGTTGCGCCACTTGGCGAAAATCGCCTGCGACAACGACTGCGGCCGTTTCGAGTGGAGCGTGCTGGAGTGGAACACCCCGGCCATCGATTTTTACAAATCCCTCGGCGCGCAGCCGCAGGAAGAATGGGTGCGCTATCGCATGGACGGCAAAGTGTTGCGCGAGTTCGCCGAGGGCTGAACAACAATGTTGGCGAACCCGTGCTGATTTGAAGCTGCGTAAAGTTGTCGTTTGTAAGTTCAGGACTGCCGCTTATTCCTACGGCCCTTATTACTCAGAGTCGATGGATGTTCCTGCCAGCGCTTTTATCCAGGCGATACAGCATAAGCAGGCATTCTGATGGCAGGGATGGCTGAACCTGTTCGAGGTAGGGTGAGGCGAATTAATCCCAAAATATGGGATGCAAAATTACATATTGAGATTTACCGTCTGAGAGGTCTATAGTCCGTCGCACTCACTGCCAAAAACAAAACAGGTGAAGCGATGCAGGCGCAATTGATCGCGCTCGATTGGGGGACGACCTCATTACGTGCTTACAAACTCGCGGCGGGTGGTGTGGTGCTGGAGCAGCGTGCGCTGGCATCCGGGATCATGCAGTTGCCCGCGACTGCGCGAGTCATCAACGGTCGCGAATGCACTGACGGTTTTGAACTGGCCTTTGATGACGCGTGCGGCGACTGGCTCGACGCGCAGCCGGATCTGCCGGTGATCGCCTGCGGCATGGTCGGCAGCGCCCAAGGCTGGCGCGAAGCGGCCTACTGCGAAACACCGGCGAACGTCGCCCATCTCGGAAATTCCCTACAAACACTGGTCAGTCTGCGCGGCACGCGGGTGCACATCGTGCCGGGCGTGATTCAGCGTTCACACCTGCCCAACGTGATGCGCGGTGAAGAAACCCAGGTCCTCGGCGTGCTCCAGAATCTGCCGGCCGAGGCGAGCGGCGATCTGTTGATCGGTCTGCCGGGCAGCCATTCCAAATGGGTGGAGGTGGTCGATGGCTGCATCACTCATTTCGATACCTTCATGACCGGCGAAGTGTTCGCCGTGCTCAGCGAACACAGCATCCTTGGCCGTACCCAACAGCACAGCGCGGCTTTCGATGGCCCGGCGTTCGACCGTGGCGTGCAGGTGGCGCTGTCGGTGGACGGCGAGCTGGGCGTTCTATCGACGCTGTTCAGTGCCCGCACCCTGGGCCTGACCGGCGAACTCGGCGCCAGTGCGCAACCTGATTATTTGTCCGGCCTGTTGATCGGTCATGAACTGGCGGCACTCGCCACGGTTCAGCGCCGCCGCCGCAACAGCGTGCAGCTTCCTTCGATCATCCTCATCGGCAATGCGCAACTCTGCGCGCGTTACAGCCGTGCCCTCGACGCCTGCGGTTTCGCCGCGGTGACGCTGGCCGAGCAGGCCACCGAGCGTGGTTTGTGGCAACTGGCGCTGGCCGCCGGACTGCTCGATTCCTCATCCCGTTAACCCTGACTGGAGGCCTGACATGCTCAAGCAAGCATTGGCGCAAAACGGTCTGATCGCGATCCTGCGTGGCCTGCATCCGCAGGAAGCCGCTGCGGTCGGAGAAGTCCTGTATGCAGCTGGATTTCGCGTCATCGAAGTACCGCTCAATTCCCCTTCGCCGTACGAAAGTATCCGCATCCTGCGCAAGACCTTGCCCGCCGATTGCCTGATCGGTGCCGGCACGGTGTTGACCCCGGAACAGGTCGAGTTGGTGAAAGACGCCGGCGGGCAAGTGATCGTCATGCCGCACAGCGACGCCAAGGTCTTGCGCGCGGCGAAAGCGGCGGGGCTATTTCTGTCGCCAGGTGTGGCCACACCGACCGAAGCATTCGCGGCGCTGGCGGAGGGCGCAGACATTCTCAAGCTGTTCCCCGCCGAGCAGATGGGCCCGGCGGTCGTCAAAGCCTGGCTGGCGGTGTTGCCATCCGGGACGGTTCTGGCGCCGGTTGGCGGTATCACGCCGGACAACATGCAGGCGTTCATCGACGCCGGCGTGAAAGGTTTCGGCCTCGGTTCCGGGCTGTTCAAACCGGGCATGACGCCGCAGCAAGTGGCGGTGAACGCCGAGGCCTACGTGGCCGCGTGGAAGGCGCTTGGTTAAGACTTTTTGGCGCTGCGTGCGCTGCATCTAACAAGAGAGACAAACAGATGAAAATCACCAAACTCACCACCTTCATCGTCCCGCCGCGCTGGTGCTTCCTCAAGGTCGAAACCGATGAAGGCGTGACCGGTTGGGGTGAACCCGTGGTTGAAGGTCGGGCGCACACCGTGGCCGCTGCCGTTGAAGAATTGTCCGACTACCTGATCGGCAAAGACCCACGCAATATCGAGGACATCTGGACGGTGCTGTATCGCGGCGGCTTCTACCGTGGCGGCGCGATTCACATGAGTGCGCTGGCTGGTATCGATCAGGCGCTGTGGGACATCAAGGGCAAGGCCCTCGGCGTATCGGTCAGTGACCTGCTCGGTGGGCAGGTGCGCGACAAAATTCGCGTGTACTCGTGGATCGGTGGCGACCGTCCGGCCGACACCGCGCGCGCGGCGAAAGAGGCGGTGAGCCGTGGTTTCACCGCGGTGAAAATGAACGGCACCGAAGAACTGCAATTCCTCGATACCTTCGAAAAAGTCGATCTGGCGCTGGCCAACGTCGCTGCCGTGCGTGATGCGGTCGGGCCGAATGTTGGCATCGGTATCGACTTCCATGGCCGCGTGCACAAACCGATGGCCAAGGTGCTGATGAAGGAACTCGATCCGTACAAACTGATGTTCATCGAAGAGCCGGTGCTCAGCGAAAACTACGAAGCATTGAAGGAGCTGGCGCCATTGACCAGCACGCCGATCGCTCTCGGCGAGCGGCTGTTCTCGCGCTGGGACTTTAAACGGGTGTTGAGTGAAGGCTACGTCGACATCATCCAGCCGGATGCCTCCCACGCGGGCGGCATCACCGAGACCCGCAAGATCGCCAACATGGCCGAAGCCTATGACGTGGCGTTGGCGCTGCATTGCCCGTTGGGACCGATTGCGCTGGCCGCGTGTTTGCAATTGGACGCGGCTTGTTACAACGCGTTTATCCAGGAGCAGAGCCTGGGCATCCATTACAACGAGAGCAACGATTTGCTCGACTACGTGAAAGACCCACGGGTGTTCGACTACGACCAGGGTTTCGTGAAGATTCCGAACGGGCCGGGACTGGGTATCGAGATCAACGAGGAATACGTGATCGAACGCGCCGCCGTCGGCCACCGCTGGCGTAACCCGATCTGGCGCCATGCCGATGGCAGTTTTGCCGAGTGGTGATTTGTCTCTGACACACCACCCCCCTGTGGGAGCGAGCTTGCTCGCGAATGCGGCAGGTCAGTCAGATTGATGCAGGATGTGCCGCCGTCTTCGCGAGCAAGCTCGCTCCCACAGGGTGCAGTGCAGGCCACAGGCCGACCTCAAATAATCATAAGAAGAGGCACCCCCCCATGCCACCGCAAACCCTCACCGGGCAGGCGTCTTTAGTCACGCCCAGCCGCAAGCGGTTTTTCATCATGGTGCTGCTGTTCATCACCGTGGTCATCAACTACCTCGATCGCAGCAACCTGTCGATTGCCGCGCCCGCGCTGACCAGCGAACTGGGCATTGATCCGGTTCACGTCGGGCTGATTTTCTCGGCGTTCGGCTGGACCTACGCCGCGATGCAAATCCCCGGCGGCTGGCTGGTCGATCGCGTGCCGCCGCGCATTCTTTATAGCGTCGCGTTGCTGCTGTGGTCGCTGGCCACGGTGATGCTCGGCTTTGCGGCCAGCTTCATTGCGCTGTTTGTGCTGCGCATGGCGGTCGGTGCGCTGGAAGCGCCGGCTTATCCGATCAACAGCCGTGTGGTGACGACCTGGTTTCCTGAGCGCGAGCGGGCCACGGCGATTGGTTTTTACACGTCGGGGCAGTTTGTCGGGCTGGCGTTTCTGACCCCGGTACTGGCCTGGCTGCAACATGAGTTCGGCTGGCACATGGTGTTCGTCGCCACCGGCGCGGCGGGGATTGTCTGGGCGGCGATCTGGTACGCGGTGTATCGCGAGCCACGAGACTTCAAAGGCGTCAACCAAGGCGAAATCGACCTGATTCGTGAGGGCGGAGGGCTGGTCGATATTCAGCAGGAGACGGCCAAGGTCAAAGCCAGGTTCAGCTGGACTGATCTGGGTATCGTCCTGACCAAGCGCAAGTTGTGGGGCATCTACCTCGGCCAGTTCTGCCTGAACTCGACGCTGTGGTTCTTCCTCACGTGGTTCCCGACCTATCTGGTGAAATATCGCGGCATGGACTTCATCAAGTCCGGCCTGCTGGCGTCGCTGCCATTTCTGGCTGCTTTCGTCGGTGTGCTGTGCTCGGGGTTCTTTTCCGACTTGTTGATTCGGCGTGGCTGCAGCGTCGGATTTGCGCGCAAGTTGCCGATCATTGGCGGGCTGCTGATTTCTACCTCGATCATCGGCGCCAATTTCGTTGAATCGACACCGCTGGTGATTGCCTTCCTGGCGCTGGCGTTTTTCGGCAACGGGCTGGCGTCGATCACCTGGTCGCTGGTTTCGACCCTCGCTCCGGCACGTTTGCTCGGTTTGACCGGCGGGGTGTTCAACTTCATCGGCAACCTGTCGGCAATTGCCACGCCGATTGTCATCGGTTTCCTCGCCAGCGGTGATTCGTTCGCCCCGGCAATCACCTACATCGCGGTTCTGGCGCTGATCGGTGCGTTGTCCTATGTGCTACTGGTGGGCAAGGTCGAACGTATCGAGTTGTAGTGCTCCGCCTCGGGCGACCATAATGCCGCCCGTTCCCTCGCTCAACGGTAAAGGCTGGATATGCAGGAAGACGCCCCGGAAAAAACCAAGGACGCCGCACCCACCGGCACTCAGACACTGCTTCGCGGCCTGGGCGTGGTGCAGGCGGTGGCCAGTGGCGCCCGCGATCTGAAAGAGATTGCCCGGCTGATCGGCACCACGCGCAGCACCACCCATCGCTTGGCCAGTTGTCTGGTGGATGAGCGCTACCTGCGCGTGGTCCCGCAAATGGGTTATCTGCTGGGGCCGAAGCTGATCGAGCTGGGGTTTCAGGCACGCGAAGAGTTGCCGCTGGTGAGTCTGGCCGGACCGTATCTGGACGAGTTGTCGGCGCTGACCGGCGACACCGTGCATCTGGGTATTCGTGAAGGCGACGAGGTGCTGTACCTGCTGAAGAATCCGGGGCGCAATGGCCCGGAAATGCGTTCGCGGGTCGGCCATCGCATGCCGCTGGCGCGAACCGGGATCGGCAAGGCGTTGATGCTCGATGACTCGCCGCAAGACTGGCAGCGCCTGTACGACATCAGCCTGCCGGCGGGTGGGAAAAGTCAGTTCTGGCCGCAACATCCCCAGCAATCGTGGGAACAGCTTGAGCAGCGCATGACCGATTACGTGGCCGGCGGCTACGCTTTCGATCTGGAGGACAACGAACCGTCGATCCGCTGCGTGGCGGCGCCGATTCGTGATGCGAGCAAGCGCATTGTGGCGGCGATCAGCATCGCCAGCACCGTGCCGTACATGCCGCTGGAAAAAATGGCCGAGCTGATCCCCCTGATCAAAGGGGTCACAGCCCGGCTGTCGGCGGAGCTTGGCTTGAAGGTGTGAGGCCTTAAACCTTGAGCGTCGCCATGTCGATCACGAAGCGGTATTTCACGTCGCCGGCGATCATCCGCGCGTAAGCCTCGTTGATCTGGCGGATGTCGAGCATTTCGATGTCGCAGGTGATGTTGTGCTCGGCGCAGAAATCCAGCACTTCCTGGGTTTCGGCGATGCCGCCGATCAACGAACCGGCCAGCACGCGACGGCCCAGCACCAGGTTGGCGGCATGCACCGGCGGGTCGATCGGCTCGATCAGTCCCACCAGAATATGCACGCCATCAAAGCGCAGGGTTTGCAGGTACGGGTTGAGGTCGTGCTGCACCGGAATGGTGTCCAGCAGGAAGTCGAACTGGCCTGCGGCGGCAGCCATCTGTTCGGCATCGGTGGAGACGATCACATGATCGGCACCCTGACGACGGCCTTCTTCGGCCTTGCTCGCCGAGCGGGTGAACAACGTCACTTCCGCGCCCAGGGCCTTGGCGAATTTGATGCCCATGTGGCCAAGGCCGCCCATGCCGAGAATCCCGACCTTGTCACCGGCCTTCACGCCGTAGTGCTTGAGCGGCGAGTAGGTGGTGATGCCGGCGCAGAGGATCGGCGCGGCGCTGGCCAGGTCGAGTTTTTCCGGGATGCGTACCACGAAGTGCTCGCTGACGACGATGCTGTCCGAATAGCCGCCCATGGTGTTGCTGCCGTCGACCCGGTCCGGGGTGGCGTAAGTCATGGTCGGGCCTTCGAGGCAGTATTGCTCGAGGTTCTGCTGGCAGGCGGCGCAGGTGCGGCAGGAGTCGACCATGCAGCCAACGCCGACCAGATCTCCGACTTTATGTTGGGTGACGTTCGCACCGATGGCGGTGACTTTTCCGACGATCTCGTGGCCGGGCATCAGCGGATACACAGCGATGCCCCATTCGTTGCGGGCCTGGTGGATGTCGGAGTGGCAGACGCCGCAATACAGGATCTCGATCGCCACGTCGTCAGCGCGAGGGCTGCGGCGTTCGAATTTCATCGGGGCGAGGGGAGTGGTGGCCGATTGAGCGGCATAACCGATAGCGGTGTACATGAATAACCTCGCAGAAGCAGTGACAGGTGAGGTGGCGCATTCTGGGCGTCGTCTGTCGCGGCGGCCATGACGATTCCTCCGGGTCTCATGCCTAATCCTCCGGCATGCAGGTTTCGGCGAACGCATGGGCAAAAGGATCTGCGATGATGCTTGCATGCCTTTTTCCGTGACTTTTTTGAAGACCCCTCCGATGCAGTTGACCCGCCATCTTGATGCCAATGCCACGCTGGTTTCGCTGATCGAGCCGCTGGCGCTTGGCGACGGTTACAGCCAGACCGGGCTGCCGGGCGTGCAGGTCTTGCGCGCCAGTTGCGACGTGGCGCGTGGCCCGCATATTTATGAGCCGAGCCTGATGATCATCGCCCAGGGCAGCAAACTGGCGTTCCTCGGCCCGCGCACTATGGAGTACGGCGCCGGGCACTACCTGATTCAGGCGCTGCCGGTGCCGTTCGAGTGCGAAACCTTTGCCTTGCCCGACGCGCCGTTGCTGGGCGTGTCGGTGGCCATCGACCGGGTGCTGCTCGGCGAGTTGGTGCTGGCCATGGGGCTGGCGCCGGGGCGGCACATTCCGGCACAGACGCCGGAGTCGATGACCTCGGTGGTGCTCGATGATGACATGCGCGGCTGTGTCGAGCGCTTGCTGCGCTGCCTGCACGATCCGCTGGAGCGCCAGATTCTCGGACCGGCGCGGGTGCGCGAATTGTTGTTCACCGCACTGCGGGGGCCGCAGGCCGATGTGTTGCGTGCACTGGTGGAGCAGCAGGGACAGTTTGCCCGGGTCGCTGCGTCGATCAGTCACCTGCATGCGCATTACACCGAACCATTGAATGTCGAGACCCTGGCCAGTTGCGCGAACATGAGCGTTTCGTCCTTTCACGAGCACTTCAAACGCAGCACGTTGCTGTCGCCGGTGCAGTACCTGAAGCGCTTGCGATTGCTCAAGGCGCAGACGTTGCTGGTGGCGGAAGGGCTGGGCGTGGCGCAGGTGGCGCATCGGGTGGGGTATCAGAGCACGTCGCAGTTCAGTCGCGAGTACAAGCGTTACTTCGAGCGCAGCCCTGGCGACGAACGCGTGGCCTGAGTCTGCGCGGATCCCTTGTAGGAGTGTTGAAACAGAAATCATGGGCAACAAAAAGGCCCCCATCTCGGGAGCCTCGTTGTTCAGCGGTACGACTTACATGTTCGGGTAAGTCGGGCCACCAGCGCCTTCCGGCGTGACCCAGGTGATGTTCTGCGAAGGGTCCTTGATGTCACAGGTCTTGCAGTGCACGCAGTTCTGGGCGTTGATCTGGAAACGCTTCTCGCCGTCTTCCTTGGTGATCACTTCATACACGCCGGCCGGGCAGTAGCGCTGCGCCGGTTCGTCGTACAGCGGCAGGTTCTTGCTGATCGGGATGCTCGGGTCGGTCAGCTTCAGGTGGCACGGCTGTTCTTCTTCGTGGTTGGTACCGGAGATGAACACCGAGCTCAGTTTGTCGAAGCTGAGTTTGCCGTCCGGCTTCGGATAGTCGATCTTCTTGCAGTCGGCGGCCAGCTTCAGGCATGCGTAGTCCGGCTTGGTGTCGTGCAGGGTGAACGGCAGTTTGCCGCCGAAGATGTTCTGGTCCAGCCAGTTGAAACCACCGCCGACAATGGCGCCGAATTTGTGGATCGCCGGCCCGAAGTTACGGCTGGCGAACAGTTCGTCGTACAGCCAGCTCTTCTTGAACGCGTCGACGTAGGTGGTCAGCTCTTCGCTGCCATCTTTCTCGGCGAACAGGGCGTCAGCCACCGACTCAGCGGCGAGCATGCCGGACTTCATCGCGGTGTGGCTGCCCTTGATCTTGGCGAAGTTCAAGGTGCCGAGGTCGCAACCGATCAGCGCACCGCCCTTGAAGACCATTTTCGGCAGCGAGTTCAGGCCACCTTTGCAGATCGCACGGGCGCCGTAGCTGACGCGCTTGCCACCTTCCAGATACTGAGCCAGCACCGGGTGATGCTTGAGGCGCTGGAACTCGTCGAACGGCGACAGGTAGGTGTTGCTGTAGGACAGGTCAACGATCAGTCCGACCACCACCTGATTGTTTTCCAGGTGATAGAGGAACGAGCCGCCGGTGTTTTCGGTGCCCATGATGTCCAGCGGCCAGCCGGCAGTGTGGACCACCAGGCCTGGCTGATGTTTGGCCGGGTCGATTTCCCAGATTTCTTTCAGGCCGATGCCGTAGTGCTGGGCGTCGGCATCGCTGTCGAGGTTGAAGCGCTTGATCAGTTGCTTGCCGATGTGGCCACGGCAGCCTTCGGCGAACAGCGTGTACTTGCCACGCAGTTCCATGCCTGGGGTGTACAGGCCTTCTTTCGGGTTGCCTTCGCGGTCGACGCCCAGATCACCGGTGATGATCCCGCGAACCACGCCTTGCTCGTCGATCAGTGCTTCCTGAGCGGCGAAGCCCGGGTAGATTTCCACGCCCAGGTTCTCGGCCTGCTGGGCCAGCCAGCGGCACAGGTTGCCCAGGGAAATAATGTAGTTGCCTTCGTTGTGCATGGTCTTGGGCACAAAGAAGTCAGGAATTTTCTGCGCGCTGTCGGCGTTTTTCAGGACGAAAATATCGTCGCGGGTAACCGGAGTGTTCAGCGGGGCGCCGAGTGCTTTCCAGTCCGGGAACAGTTCATTCAGAGCGCGTGGTTCGAACACGGCACCGGACAGGATGTGTGCGCCGACTTCGGAGCCTTTTTCGACCACGCAGACGCTGATTTCCTTACCGGCTTCGGCGGCCTTCTGCTTCAGACGGCAGGCGGCGGACAGGCCAGCGGGGCCGGCACCGACGATGACCACGTCGAATTCCATGTATTCGCGTTCCACAGGCTATCTCCTACTCAAGGCTCAACAGTTTTTTTTCTAATTTGGAGGTTCGGTGACGCATCCGTTATTGCCTTTACGTTAACGTCAAGGGTAATAATGGGCAAACCACCTTTCTCTCTAGGCGGCGCATTATATCTACACCACTCTCAGCGTCCAATACAAACGTTTGTTTGAATCGGCTCCAGCCCAGAGAAATCAAAGAAGCGCGGCTTATGAATGGTCATTTTGCTGTATTGACCGGAATAGGCGTTCCGGTCAAGATACGGGCGGTTTTGCGCTCGTCGTAGGCAGACTGGCGGTTTCAAGAGCACCTCTAAAGACAGGGCACAGGCCGTAGAAGGTGATGCGCAGTGCAGGTCCGGCGCGCAGTTTACATGGCGTGAAGAGCAATGACTGGTCGGTCACCCCTGACGAACGGTCAGCGCTGTTCATAAAGTGAAATCACCCCGCACCCACGTCGGCGTTTTTAGAGGTGCCCTTTAGCCTGATGAGCATCAACCGCCAGGTTCGCCTAGGCGACTTTCTTTTCACCGGAGAGTAACGAGGAATCCATGAAGGTTCTTGTAGCTGTCAAACGCGTTGTGGATTACAACGTCAAGGTTCGCGTCAAGGCGGACAATTCCGGCGTCGATCTCGCCAACGTCAAGATGTCGATGAACCCGTTCTGCGAAATCGCAGTGGAAGAAGCCGTACGCCTGAAAGAGAAAGGCGTTGCGACTGAAATCGTCGTCGTCTCCATCGGCCCGTCCACCGCTCAGGAACAGCTGCGTACCGCACTGGCTCTGGGTGCCGACCGTGCCATCCTCGTCGAATCCGCTGAAGATCTGACTTCGCTGGCCGTGGCCAAGCTGCTCAAGGCTGTGGTCGACAAGGAACAGCCGCAACTGGTGATCCTGGGCAAACAGGCCATCGACAGCGACAACAACCAGACCGGCCAGATGCTCGCAGCACTGAGCGGCTACGGTCAGGGCACGTTCGCCTCGAAAGTCGAAGTCTCCGGCGACAGCGTTGCCGTGACCCGCGAAATCGACGGCGGCGCGCAGACCGTTTCCCTGAAACTGCCAGCGATCGTCACCACCGACCTGCGTTTGAACGAGCCGCGCTACGCGTCCCTGCCAAACATCATGAAAGCCAAGAAGAAGCCTCTCGAAGTGCTGACTCCGGACGCTTTGGGCGTTTCCACCGCCTCTACCAACAAGACCCTGAAAGTCGAAGCGCCGGCTGCACGCAGCGCAGGTATCAAGGTCAAGTCGGTGGCTGAACTGGTCGAGAAACTGAAAAACGAAGCGAAGGTAATCTAAATGACTATCTTGGTTATTGCTGAACACGACAACAAAGTGCTGGCCCCGGCCACACTGAACACTGTGGCTGCTGCTGCCAAAATCGGCGGCGATGTCCACGTTCTGGTTGCAGGTCAAGGCGCTGGCGCCGTGGCTGAAGCCGCTGCGAAAATCGCGGGCGTGAGCAAAGTCCTGAACGCTGACAATGCCGCTTACGCGCATCAGCTGCCGGAAAACGTTGCGCCGCTGGTTGCCGAACTGGGCAAGAGCTACAGCCACATCCTGGCTGCCGCTACTTCCAACGGCAAAAACATCCTGCCACGCGTTGCCGCGCAGCTGGACGTTGACCAGATCTCCGAGATCATCTCGGTAGAAAGCGCTGACACCTTCAAGCGTCCGATCTACGCCGGTAACGCCATCGCTACCGTACAGTCGACCGCTGCGATCAAAGTGATCACCGTGCGTGCCACCGGTTTCGACCCGGTTGCCGCTGAAGGTGGTTCGGCTGCTGTTGAAGCCGTTGCTGCTGCGCACAACGCCGGCACTTCCAGCTTCGTCAACGAAGAGCTGGCCAAGTCCGACCGTCCAGAACTGACCGCTGCCAAGATCGTCGTTTCCGGCGGCCGCGGCATGCAGAACGGCGACAACTTCAAACACCTGTACGCCCTGGCCGACAAGCTGGGCGCAGCCGTGGGTGCTTCGCGCGCTGCGGTCGATGCAGGTTTCGTCCCGAACGACATGCAGGTCGGTCAGACCGGCAAGATCGTTGCGCCACAGCTGTACATCGCCGTCGGTATTTCCGGCGCGATCCAGCACCTGGCCGGTATGAAAGACTCCAAAGTGATCGTTGCGATCAACAAGGACGAAGAAGCACCGATCTTCCAGGTGGCCGATTACGGCCTGGTGGCGGATCTGTTCGAAGCCGTCCCTGAGCTGGAGAAGCTGGTCTAATCCGGCGGCTTCACTTATAAAGAGCCCGACCTTTTGGTCGGGCTTTTTTTTGTCTCGCATTTGAGTGGAGCGTGTTGCCATGGATCTGCGCCGCAGGTTGTTATTGGGATTGATCCTCTTGCCGGGAATGGCGGCGGCCGCCGGCAAGTGTGAGCGCCTCGTCGTCACCGGCAGCCCGGACGCGCCGCCGTATCTGTGGCAGGACCCGCAGAATCCCAAACAACTGATGGGTGCCAGCGCCGACTTGTTACAGCAGATCGCCAAGGATCTGGGTATCAAAGTCGAGTTGCTCTACGCCGGTAAACGCTCACAAGCCCTTGATGAAGTGCGCAGCGGGCGCATGGACATGCTCGCCGACGCGCCGCTGACCCTCAATGAGCTGGAAAACCTCGACTACATCCATCCGCCGTTGCTGGAAAACGATTATCTGGTGTGGACCCGCAAAGGCTCGACGCTGGTTTACAGCGAGGCCAAAGACCTGCACGGCCACACGGGCGCGTTGTCGGAAAAGTCTCGCATGACCCAGGCATTTGGCACTTTCGCCGAGCAGAATCTGACCCTGACCCGGACAGCCAACCTCACCCAGGCTTTTCAGAAACTTCTGCTGGGCGAGGTGGAATATGTCCTCGCTGGCCGCTACTCGGGCATGGCCGCCGCGCAGGCGCTGGGGATGGCCAATGACTTGTTGGCCTTCGAACAACCGATCGACCGGCCGGGCCTGTTCCTCGCGGTTTCCCATAACTCGGCCTGCAACGATCCGTGGTTGCGCGGACAGTTGGCCAAAAAGATGACAGAATTGCCCGCGTCCGGACTGACGGAAGCCGCGCTGCAACGCAATATCGAGCGCTGGAAGGCGCAGCAGCAACAGCCGCAACAAGCCGTCAGCGCCCCAAAACAGTAGGGATTCTTAGTGAGTATTCGACCTCTTTTCGCGGCTGTGGCCGTTCTGGCCCTGGCCGGTTGCGCAACCGATCCGGCACCCATTGAACAAATGCGTTTGACCGAGCAGGCCATCACCCAGGCCAAGGCCGTTGGCGCCACCGCTGATGAAGTGCCTGAAATGAAACTGGCCGAAACCAAATACGACCGCGCCAAAGGCAACATGGCCGATGAGTCTTACCGCAACGCACGCATGCGGTCCGAGCAGGCTGAACTCGATGCGCGTCTGGCGGAAGCCAAAGTGCTGACGCAAAAGAGCGAAGAGCAGGTGAACGTGCTCAATACCCGCATCATCCGTCTGCGCAAACAACTGGGGGATGCCCAATGAGCCGCAAGTCCACCGTGCTCGGCGGTCTGATCCTCGCCGGTTGCGCCAGTCTGTACGGCTGCGCCGGCCAACACAGTGAATCCGCTTTGCAAGAAGCCAGCGCCGACTTCCAGAAGGTCAAGGAAGATTCCAACGTGTTGCGTATCGCGCCGAAAGACGTGATCCGCGCCGGTGAGTCGCTGGCCCGTGCCGATCGCCTGTCGACCTATTGGGGCAGTGGTTCGGACGTGGTGCATTACGCCTACCTGAGCCAGCGTTACAGCGAAATCGCCCGCGAGCACACCAATCAGGTGCTCAACGAGGAGCGCGCGGCCAAGCTCGAACTGGAACGTCAGCGCCTGCAACTTGCCTTGCGTGAGTCGAAGTTGCTCAGCGTGCAGCAGCAAGGCAAGTGGCTTGAAGAGCAGATCGTTGCGCTGGCCACCACCCAGACCGACCGTGGTCTGGTGATGACCCTCGGCGATGTGCTGTTCGATACCGGTGAAGCAGAGCTGAAGAATTCGGCCAACCGTGTTGTGCTGAAGATCGTCCAGTTCCTGCAACTGAATCCCAAACGCGTGGTGCGCATCGAGGGTTACACCGACAGCACCGGCGGCAAGCAGGAAAACCTCAAGCTGTCCCGCGATCGCGCGCAAGCGGTGGCCGACGTGCTGATGGACCTGGGCATCGACGACAAACGCATTCAGGTCGAAGGCTACGGCGACGAATACCCGGTGGACGCCAACGCTTCCGAGCGCGGGCGGGCACAGAACCGTCGCGTGGAAATTGTCTTCTCCGATGAAAAAGGCCAGCTCGGCGCCGCCCGCTGAGGGTTGCGTCTCTGGAAAGCCCGGCCTGTCATGCAGTGCCGGGCTTTTTTACGTGTGTCGAATGGCTCGCAAATCCGTACAGTCGGGGGCAGACACCGCACTGTATGGTCGAGTAATGTGGCAACTGTCCCAGTACACTTCTAAACTGTTCCGGTATTGTTTCACACAAGAATAAAATGCCCGTGAAATCGAGTGCTGCGTCATGACCAATCTCTTGCTCTACCAACGTATTGCTCAGCAACTGGCCGAAGACATCCGTCGTGGCGTCTATCAACCGGGAGAACGCGTGCCGTCGGTGCGCAAGATGAGTTCGCAGCTCAACGTCAGCCATGCCACGGTTTTGCAGGCTTACGCCAACCTCGAAGATCAGGGGCTGATTCGGGCGCGCCCGCAATCCGGTTATTACGTCCACCAGACGCCCGCCCTGACCGCGCCGACGCCCGACATTGCCCGGGTCGAGCGGCCGGGATTGGTCACCCGCAGCAGCATCATTCAGCAGGTTCTGGTCGAGTCACGCCGTGAAGGCGTCTTCCCGCTCGGCGCTGCGGTGCCAAGCGTCGATTATCTGCCGGTGCGCGCACTGCATCAGCAACTGGCCAAGGTCACGCGCTTCCATAGCCCACGGGCGTTCAGCTACATGTTCAGCCCCGGCTTCGAACCGCTGCGCCGGCAGGTGGCGATCCGCATGCGCGACGCTGGCGTGGTCATCGACCCGTCGGAAGTGGTGATCACTCACGGCTGCGTCGATGCCTTGCAGATGTCGTTGCGGGTGCTGACCCGTCCGGGCGATCTGATCGCCGCCGAATCGCCGACCTATTACGGGCTGTTGCAACTGGCCGATCTGCTCGGTCTGAAAGTCATCGAAATCCCCAGCGATCCCGCTACCGGCATGAGCCTCGAAGCATTGCAACTGGCCGCCAACCAGTGGTCGATCAAGGCCCTGGTGCTGACCACGCGCCTGAGCAATCCACTGGGCGGGACCATGCCGGAGGAGCGCCAGAAACAGCTGTTACGTCTGGCGTCGGACTTCGACATCCAGATCGTCGAGGACGACATCTATGGCGAGTTGATGTTTGAACAGGGGCGCACCAAGGCGCTCAAGGCCTATGACCGTCTTGACCGGGTGATCTACTGCTCGAGTTTCTCCAAGACCTTGTCGCCGGGAGTGCGCATCGGCTGGATGATTGCCGGCAAGTATCAGCAGGAAATCCAGCGTCTGCAGACCTTCAGCACCCATTCGGCCTGCAGCGTGACGCAGATGGCGATCGCCGCTTATCTGGAAAACGGTGGTTATGACCGGCATTTACGGTACATCCGCCAGGAATACCGGAAAAACCTCAGCGCCTTCCAGCTGGCAGTGCAGCAGTACTTCCCCGAAGGCACGCAAATGACCCGGCCCACGGGCGGTTTCATCTTGTGGGTAAGCTTGCCGGGCAGGGTCAACACCCAGGAATTGCATGTCCGCGCCTTGCAGCAGGGCATCAGCATTGCACCGGGTCTGATCTTCAGTAATACCGAGCAATTCAACCACTGTATCCGCCTCAATTGCGGCATTCCGTGGAACCGCGAGGCGGAGCGGGCGTTGATGACGCTCGGCCTGCTGGCGACTCAGCTGTGTCAGGAAACCGCGGGCGGATTTTAAGCCAGTAGTGGCTCGTGCTTGTCTTGTAGCGTTCAACAAGCGAGCATATGGCCCTCTGCCGTTAGTGTTGTAGGGTCCATGAAAGCGATTTTTTCTGCCGCCGGAGTCATCTTGGGTTTGCTACTGATCAGTCATGCGCCGAGTGCCTTGGCGGCAGCCGTTCAAGAAAAGCCGGCAACGGCTACCGCAGAAAAAAAGCCTGCAACGAGCGCAAAAGCGGCCCCGGACAAAAAATCGCAGCAGAAGAAAGCCGCCCCGGTGAAGAAGCGCCCGCCGATTGCGTCGAAATCAAAGTCGGCCAAAGAACTGGTGAACACTCCGTTGCCGCCCGCCAGGCTCGACCTGAGTCTGCCCAAGGAGATGGTTCAGGAGCTGAAACCGCCCGGCACCGTGGTGCTGCCGAAGCACGATCAGATCCTGCCGCAGTTTTTTGGCGAGAAAAACAATGGATTCCAGCTCAACGGCCGCTTGCTCAGCAACGAAATGCAGTTGCAACTGCGCAACGAAGACCGCCGGGAAATCGAAGGCGCGGCGCTGGATTTCGAATTCAAGCAGTAATTCCTGCTCACCTGTGACCCGCAGACCAGACGCTTTGTCGGAGACTGGTCAGTCACATTCACTTATCGGTAAAAACCCCGGATCAGGGAATTTTAAACGGCCGTTTTAGCGGTTACTCTGTTCCGCGTCTCTTTAGCACATTACCCGTCGTGAGGATTTGCCCGTCATGAAATGCCGTGAAGGCTGTGGCGCTTGCTGCATTGCCCCTTCCATCAGTTCGGCGATTCCCGGCATGCCTGATGGCAAACCTGCCGGCGAACGTTGCGTGCAACTCTCGGTCGAAAACCTGTGCAGCATTTTCGGCCAGCCGGAGCGTCCCGCTGTCTGTTCCGGTTTTGCCGCCGATGTCGAAGTCTGTGGCAGCAGCTCGGAAGAGGCGATCAGGTTGATCGGCTGGTGGGAGCAAATGACGGCGGCGTGATGTGTCAAACGAACGGAACTTCAACAATAAGGAATAAGACTATGGGTTCGCTGCATCGTATCGCTGTGTTGTGTGGTTTGACTGCCGTGCTGGCTACTTCGGCGGTTCAGGCTGAAGACTGGAAGGTCGCCAAGAACGAAGACGGCATCAAGGTTTCCCTGAGCGAAGTGCCGGGTTCGGACTACAAGTCCTATCAGGGCGTGGTCTTGATGAAGACCACCATCGCTAAACTGCGCGCACTGCAGGAAGACGTTTCCGGCGCCTGTGCCTGGATTCACGAATGCAAGACCCAGAAACTGCTCAAGCACGAAGGCGATCAGAGCTGGACCTACACCCAGTTCAACACGCCATGGCCAGTCACTCCGCGCGATTCGGTGCTGCACATCACCACCGTCGAAGGCGCCGATGGCAGCCTGACCCGCAACCTTGAAGGCGTGCCGAAGTACGTGCCGGAAGAGAAAGGCTTCGTGCGCGTTGCCCAGGTCAAGGGTTTCTGGAAGTTCGTGCCCAAGGGCGATCAGGTCGAAGTGACCTATCAAGTCCACACCGAGCCGGGTGGCAGTGTGCCGGCGATGGTGGCCAACAAGTTTGTCGTCGATGCGCCGTTCAACACGCTTAAAGCGTTGAAAGAACGCGCCGAGAAATAATCGCCGCCGGTTGAGCAAAACGCCCCGATCAAGTCGGGGCGTTTTTGTTTTGTCGCTATATTGTGTTTCCAGATATGCGTTGAACGAAATTTTCACAACGTGTTCAAGACAATTCGCCCGCGCCGTTGGCACGCGGCCGCGCTGCCGTGGCATTAAATGAAAGTGTCCGGCACCGAGGCAGTAATCAATGGTAATGGTGCGGGTGATCGTGCAACATTTGCGCACCGCGCAAGCCCCGGGGTCTGGAATGGCCAATAGAGGGCATGGCGCCGCTGTATTTTTGCAACTTTAACTTCCAATGGGTCCTAAAACGACATGGCAAACCCGGACGCCCTGAATCAGCAGCGATCTTCTGCTCGCCTGCTGCAACCGACCGTCAAATCGCATCTGGCCTACACGCTGCTTTGTGCACTGGTCATGATGGTGATGTTTTCCGTGCTGCGCCTCGCGCTGCTGGTCTACAACCGCGAGATGATCCTCGACACCCCGGCTTCGACCTTCATTGAAGCGTTCGCCAACGGCCTGCGTTTCGACCTGCGCCTGGTGGTGTACATTTGCATTCCGCTGGTGCTGGCGCTGTTCAGTGCCCGCGCCATGGCCGTGCGTGGTTTCTTCCGTCTGTGGCTGACGATCGCTTCGAGCATCGCGCTGTTCCTCGGCCTGATGGAGATGGATTTCTATCGCGAATTCCACCAGCGCCTCAACGGCCTGGTCTTCCAGTACGTGAAAGAAGACCCGAAAACCGTTATGAGCATGCTCTGGTACGGTTTCCCGGTGGTGCGTTACCTGCTGGCGTGGGCGATCGGCACCGTCATCCTGACCCTGGCGTTCAAAGGCGCCGACCGTGCGACCCGTCCACGCGGCCCCTTCAGTGGCGGCAACGTCGGTACCCGTCAGGTGGCGCCGTGGTACACCCGCCTGGCGGTGTTCGTGGTCTGCCTGCTGATCTGCGTCACCGCTGCTCGTGGCACCCTGCGTCAGGGCCCGCCGCTGCGCTGGGGTGACGTGTACACCACCGAGTCGAACTTCGCCAACCAACTGGGTCTCAACGGTACGCTGTCGCTGATCGCTGCCGCCAAGGACCGCATGGGCGAAGATCGCAACAACATCTGGAAAGCCACCCTGCCACAGGAAAAGGCGCAGAAAGTCGTGCGCGACATGTTGCTGATGCCCGACGACAAACTGGTCGATGCCGACATCGCCGCCGTGCGCCGTGAATACACGCCGCCCGCCGACAAGACCTTGCCGATCAAGAACGTCGTTGTGATCCTGATGGAAAGCATGGCCGGTCACTCGGTGGGTGCTTTGGGCGCGCCGGGCAACATCACCCCGTACCTCGACAAACTGTCGAAGGAAGGCCTGCTGTTCGACCGCTTCTTCTCCAACGGCACGCACACCCACCAGGGCATGTTCGCGACCATGGCATGTTTCCCGAACCTGCCGGGTTTCGAATACCTGATGCAGACCCCGGAAGGCAGCCACAAGCTCTCCGGCCTGCCGCAACTGCTCAGCGCGCGCAAGTATGACGACGTCTACGTCTACAACGGTGACTTCGCCTGGGACAACCAGTCGGGCTTCTTCAGCAACCAGGGCATGACCAACTTCGTGGGTCGTAACGACTTCGTCAACCCGGTGTTCTCCGACCCGACCTGGGGCGTGTCCGACCAGGACATGTTCGACCGCGGTCTGATCGAACTGAAGGCGCGGGAAAACGGCAAGCCGTTCTATGCGCTGCTGCAAACCCTGTCCAACCACACGCCATACGCTTTGCCGACACCCTTGCCGGTCGAGCCCGTGACCGATCGTGGCAGCCTCAACGAGCACTTGACCGCCATGCGTTATGCCGACTGGGCGTTGGGTCAGTTCTTCGAGAAGGCGCGTAAAGAGCCGTACTTCAAGGAAACCCTGTTTGTCATCGTCGGCGACCACGGTTTCGGCAACGAGCGTCAGATCACCGAAATGGACCTGGGCCGCTTCAACGTACCGATGCTGATGATTGCGCCGGGCATCCAGGAAAAGTTCGGTACCCGTGACCACACCGTGGGCACGCAAATCGACATCGTGCCGACCATCATGGGCCGTCTGGGTGGCGAAGTACGTCATCAGTGCTGGGGCCGTGACCTGCTCAACCTGCCGGAAGGCGATACCGGCTTTGGTGTGATCAAGCCGTCGGGCAGCGAGCAGACCACTGCCATCGTCACCGCTGACCAGATTCTCGTGCTGCCAAAGGATAAAGAAATGGCACCGAAGATCTGGCAGTACCAGTTGGGCGCCAATCCGCATGCCGAGGTCGTGCAGGATGCACCGCGTACCGCTGAATTGAAACTCAAGCTCGAATCGTTCCTGCAAACGGCGACCAAGAGCCTGATGGACAATACCGCCGGCGTGATAAACGGCAAGCCGGACTGATAAAAAACGCTGCATAAAAAAGAGGCCCCTGAGGGCCTCTTTTTTTGTCCTGCGTTTTATATCCTGCCGAGTAACAGCAAGACCAGCAGCACTACCAGTACCACGCCAATAATGCCCGACGGGCCATAACCCCAACTTCTGGAGTGCGGGAAGACCGGCAGACCACCGATCAGCAACAGGATCAGGATAATGATAAGAATTGTGCCCATGTCGATTTTCCTTGTTGATAGTATTCGAGAAGTCTTGATGTTCAGGGGCGGCTGGTAATTAACTAAATCCAGACGGCTTATAAATTCCGACTGTTGTGCATGAAAAAAAATTCAATGTTTTTTTAATGTATTTGGATCGCTCGCTTATTTCCTTTGAAACAAAAAAATCGCGGCCTGGTTCCTCTCGGCAGCGCCTGCACGAATCTTGTAGGCGCTGCCGAAGGCTGCGATCTTTTGATCCTGTATTCAGCAGTCTGATGGAGCGTGGAGGGCTAAGGATCCTTCGCTACACTCCGCGCATCTTCCCCGGAACAACAAGGCTGTCTGCTATGCAAAATCGCATGATGATCACTGGCGCGGGCTCGGGTTTAGGTCGGGAAATCGCGCTGCGCTGGGCGCGTGAAGGCTGGCAACTGGCCTTGTCCGACGTCAGCGAGCCCGGTCTGCAGGAAACCCTGAAAATGGTGCGCGAAGCCGGTGGCGACGGTTTTATCCAGCGCTGCGATGTGCGTGATTACAGTCAGCTCACGGCGTTCGCCCAGGCCTGCGAAGAGAAGCTTGGCGGCATCGACATCATCGTCAACAACGCCGGCGTGGCATCGGGCGGGTTCTTCAGTGAGTTGTCGCTGGAAGACTGGGACTGGCAGATCGCGATCAACCTGATGGGCGTGGTCAAGGGCTGCAAGGCATTCCTGCCGCTGCTGGAGCAAAGCAAAGGCAAGATCATCAACATCGCGTCCATGGCGGCATTGATGCAAGGCCCGGCCATGAGCAACTACAACGTCGCCAAGGCCGGTGTCGTAGCGCTGTCGGAAAGCCTGCTGATCGAACTGGCGCAACAGGAAGTCGGCGTGCATGTGGTGTGCCCGTCATTCTTCCAGACCAACTTGCTCGATTCGTTCCGTGGGCCGACCCCGGCAATGAAAGCGCAGGTCGGCAAGTTGCTGGAAAGTTCGCCGATCAGCGCAGCAGACATCGCCGACTACATCTATCAGCAAGTCGCCGCCGGCGAGTTCATGATCCTGCCCCATGAGCAGGGCCGCATGGCCTGGGCCATCAAGCAGAATAACCCGCAACTGCTCTACAACGAAATGACCGCGATGGCGGAAAAAATGCGCGCCAAGGCCAAACAGAACAACGGCTGAGCTTGCCCGGCGGGTGTCGCGTGGTTAGGGTGGCCGCAATGGTCACCCTGACGAGACGCTTCGATGCTCAATTACTTGTGGTTTTTCCTTGCGGCGCTGTTTGAAATCGCCGGTTGTTTCGCTTTCTTCATGTGGCTGCGTCAGGGCAAAAGTGCCCTGTGGGTGATTCCTGCGTTACTCAGCCTGACCCTGTTCGCCCTGTTGCTGACCCGCGTTGAAGCGGCCTACGCCGGTCGCGCCTATGCCGCGTATGGCGGGATTTACATTGTCGCGTCGATTGGCTGGCTGGCCGTGGTCGAGCGCGTTCGCCCGTTGAGCTCGGACTGGATCGGCGTGGCGTTGTGTGTAATCGGCGCCAGCGTGATTCTGTTCGGTCCGCGCTTCTCAGTTGCTTGAATTGACGGTTTTGTACGAAACGTCTGACGGCCTGTCGGCGGGGTGGGTGTAAGGCAAGACTGATTTGCCGGCCGCGCATTGTGTCGCACCGGCAAGCCGCGCATCTTCAGGGTTCGTTAACCCGGAAGGACGAATCCCATGCTTGTACTCAGCCGCGTCGTCGGTGAATTGATTTCAATCGGCGACGACATTTCCCTGCGCGTTCTGTCAGTGAACGGTTCCAGTGTGCGTTTCGGCGTCGAGGCGCCCCAGAAAGTCAACGTGCATCGCGCCGAAGTCTACGAACGGATCCAGCGCAAGCAGGCCTCTGAAAAGGCCCGCTGACGGGCTCAGTCGAACAGGTGCTTGGGCACGTCGTGCTTGAGCATCAATTGGCATTGCTCGCTTTCCGGGTCGAAGACGATCAGCGCCTGGCCTTTGGTCAGGGCCTGGCGTACGCGCAGGACACGGGTTTCCAGCGGCGTGTCATCGCCGTTGTCGGTGCCGTCGCGGGTGACGAAGTCCTCGATCAGGCGGGTGAGGGTGTCGACTTCAAGTTGGTCGTGGGGAATCAGCATGGGCACCTCGGTTCAATCAAGGTCAGGATGCTACGGCGATTGTCGGTTGCCTGCCAGTTTTGTGTGGGGTGTACCGGCCTCATCACTGGCAAGCCAGCCCCTACAGTTTTTGGTTGGACCACAGGGCCTGTGAACCGCACAAACCCTGTGGGAGTTGGCGTGCCGGCGATGCGGGCAGTCCAGCCGCTACACTAACCGAATCAACTGTCGGAACGCTGCCCCACCAGACTGTCCACCGACGGCACCCGCGTATCACTTTCCATCTGTGTGTCGTGCTCGATCTGATGACTGAACCGGTCGAGCGACGCATTGGCCGGCGCCGCGTCGCTGGCAAACACTGGCGGACTCAGAATATAGGCCCCGAGCAAGCGACTGAGCGCCGCCAGGCTGTCGATGTGCGTGCGCTCGTAACCGTGGGTGGCGTCGCAGCCAAAGGCGAGCAGGGCGGTGCGGATGTCGTGGCCGGCGGTCACCGCCGAGTGGGCATCGCTGAAGTAATAGCGAAACAGGTCGCGGCGCACCGGCAACTCGTTTTCACTGGCCAGGCGCAGCAAATGCCGTGACAGGTGATAGTCGTAAGGCCCGCCGGAATCCTGCATCGCCACGCTCACCGCGTGTTCGCTGGAATGCTGGCCGGGGGCGACCGGCGCGATGTCGATACCGACGAATTCACTGACGTCCCACGGCAATGCTGCCGCCGCTCCGCTGCCGGTTTCCTCGGTGATGGTGAACAGCGGGTGGCAGTCGATCATCAATTCCTGACCGCTGTCGACGATCGCCTTGAGCGAGGCGAGCAGCGCTGCAACCCCGGCCTTGTCATCCAGGTGACGGGCGCTGATGTGACCGCTTTCGGTGAACTCCGGCAACGGATCGAACGCCACCACGTCACCGACACTGATGCCCAGCGAATCGCAATCGGCCTTGGTTGCGCAGTAGGCATCCAGACGCAGCTCGACGTGATCCCAACTGATCGGCATTTCGTCCACGGCGGTGTTGAACGCGTGCCCGGACGCCATCAACGGCAGCACGCTGCCGCGAATCACGCCATTGTCGGTGAACAGGCTGACGCGGCTGCCCTCGGCAAACCGACTGGACCAGCAGCCGACCGGGGCCAGGGTCAAACGCCCGTTGTCTTTCACGGCGCGCACGGCCGCACCGATGGTGTCGAGGTGCGCCGAGACCGCACGGTCGGGGCTGTTTTTCTTGCCCTTGAGGGTGGCGCGGATCGTGCCGCGACGGGTCATCTCGAAGGGAATGCCAAGTTCTTCCAGACGCTCGGCGACGTAACGCACGATGGTGTCGGTGAACCCGGTGGGGCTGGGAATGGCGAGCATTTCCAGCAGGACTTTTTGCAGGTAGTTCAGATCCGGTTCAGGGATTTGTGTGGTCATGGAAACTCCTGATGAGTTGAGGCGCATCGATGGTTTCGATGAGGGAAAATTTGTGGTGTCTGTTGCGGCCCCTTCGCGAGCAAGCTCGCTCCCACATTTGGAATGCGTTCCCCTGTGGGAGCGAGCTTGCTCGCGAAGGCGTCAGTGGACGCGCTGCATGATCAAGAAACAGCCGGCTGACTGTGCGGAAACAGCAGATCGACAAACCGCTCCGCCGTCGGCTGCGGTTCATGGTTGGCCAGCCCGGCCCGTTCGTTGGCTTCGATAAACACGTACTCCGGTTGATCCGCCGCCGGCACCATCAAATCGAGGCCAACCATCGGAATGTCCAGCGCCCGTGCTGCGCGCACGGCGGCATCGACGAGGGTCGGGTGCAGGATCGCCGTGACATCTTCCAGTGTGCCGCCGGTATGCAGATTGGCGGTGCGCCGCACGAACAGATGCTCACCGGCCGGCAGGATGCTGCTGTAGTCATAACCGGCCGCGTGCAGGGTGCGTTGGGTTTCGTGATCCAGCGGGATCTTGCTCTCGCCACCGGTCGCCGCCTGACGGCGCCGGCTCTGCGCTTCGATCAACGCACCAATCGAATGGTGCCCGTCACCGACCACTTCCGCAGGCTTGCGAATCGCCGCCGCCACGACGTCAAAGCCAATCACCAGAATCCGCAGATCGAGGCCTTCGTGGAAGCTTTCCAGCAGCACCCGGCTATCGAATTGTTTTGCGGTTTCGATGGCACGCTGCACCTCTTCGATGCTCTGCAAATCCACCGCCACGCCCTGGCCCTGTTCACCGTCGAGCGGCTTGACCACCACCCGCTGATGCTCGTCGAGAAACGCCAGGTTGTCGTCGGCATTGCCGGCCAACTGTTGCGACGGCAGGTTGAGGCCGGCGGCTTTCAGCACCTTGTGGGTCAGGCTTTTGTCCTGGCACAGGCTCATGCTGATCGCGCTGGTCAGGTCGCTCAACGATTCTCGGCAGCGCACCCGGCGCCCGCCATGGCTGAGGGTGAACAGCCCGGCGTCGGCGTCATCGACCTGAACGTCGATGCCGCGTCGATGGGCTTCTTCGACGATGATCCGCGCATAGGGATTGAACTGCGCCTCCGGTCCCGGGCCGAGGAACAACGGCTGGTTGATGCCGTTCTTGCGCTTGATGGCAAACGTCGACAGGTTGCGAAAACCGAGCTTGGCGTAGAGATTCTTCGCCTGACGGTTGTCGTGCAACACCGACAGGTCGAGATAGCTCAAGCCGCGACTCATGAAGTGCTCGATCAGATGACGGACCAGCACTTCACCGACACCGGGCCGCGAGCATTGCGGATCGACCGCCAGGCACCACAGGCTGCTGCCGTGCTCCGGGTCGTTGAACGCTTTGTGATGATTCAGGCCCATGACGCTGCCGATCACCGCGCCGCTGTCTTCATCTTCAGCGATCCAGTACACCGGGCCGCCCTGATGATGCGGGGTGAGCCGCGTGGCGTCGATCGGCAACATGCCGCGCGCCTGATACAGCACATTGATCGCCTGCCAGTCCGCCTCGCTCTGCGCGCGACGAATGCGGAAGCCGCGAAACACCCGCGTCGCCTGACGATAATCGCTGAACCAAACGCGCAAGGTGTCGGACGGATCGAGAAACAATTGGGTCGGTTCAAGACCGAGAATCTGCTGCGGCGCGGCGACGTACAGCGCGATGTCGCGCTCGCCGGGTTGCTCGTTGAGCAATTCCTGCGCCAGCGTCGCCGGGTCAGGAAAGGTGTGGCCGATCAGCAGCCGGCCCCAACCGCAATGCACGGCGATAGGGTCGGCGCCGAGTTCGCTGCCGTCTTCGGCCAGACGCGCCTGCAAGCGTTCATACGACGGGGTCTGACCGCGCAGCAGGCGTTGGCTGATAGCCGTGGCGTGGGGTTTCATCAATCAGATTCCTTGTTCACTGAGCCACAGGTTCAAGGCCGCCAGTTGCCACAGTTTCGAGCCGCGTAACGGGGTCAGTTGGCCTTGCGGATCGGTCAGCAGTTTGTCGAGCATCGCCGGGTTGAACAGGCCGCGATCCTGACTCGGATCGAGCAGCAGTTCGCGCACCCAGTTCAGCGTGTCGCCTTGCAAATGCTTGAGGCCGGGCACCGGGAAGTAGCCTTTTTTGCGATCAATCACTTCACTCGGAATGACCCGTCGCGCCGCCTCTTTGAGCACCTGTTTGCCGCCGTCAGGCAGCTTGAAGCGACCAGGCACACGAGCCGACAGTTCGACCAGGCGATAGTCGAGAAACGGCGTGCGAGCTTCCAGGCCCCAGGCCATGGTCATGTTGTCGACACGTTTGACCGGGTCATCCACCAGCATCACCGTGCTGTCCAGGCGCAGGGCTTTGTCCACGGCGGCATCGGCGCCCGGTTGGGCGAAATGTTCCTTCACGAAGTCGCCGGCAGCGTCATTGGCCGTCAGCCATTTCGGCTGTACGGTGGCAGCGTAGTCGTCGTAGCTGCGGTCGAAGAATGCCGCGCGATAGGCCGCGTACGGATCCGCCGCACCGTCCACTTGCGGGTACCAGTGATAACCGGCGAACAACTCGTCGGCGCCCTGGCCGCTTTGCACTACCTTGCAGTGTTTGGCCACTTCGCGAGACAACAGGTAGAACGCGATGCAGTCATGGCTGACCATCGGCTCGCTCATCGCACGGAACGCGGCAGGCAGTTGCTCGATGATCTCTTTTTCGTCGATGCGCAACTGATGGTGCTGCGTGCCGTAGTGTTTGGCGATCAGGTCCGAATACTGGAACTCGTCACCGCGCTCGCCGCCAGCGTCCTGAAAACCGATGGAAAAGGTCGACAGGTTTTCTACGCCGACTTCCCGCAGCAGACCGACGAGCATGCTCGAATCGACACCGCCGGACAGCAGCACACCCACATCCACCGCCGCACGTTGGCGGATCGCCACGGCTTCGCGGGTGCTGTCGAGCACGCGGTCGACCCAGTCTTCCAGCGTCAGGTTTTTCTCATCCTCGTGTGGGCCGTAGGGCAGGGTCCACCAGGTTTTCTGTTCGGTGGTGCCATCGGCTTCAACGCGCATCCACGTGGCAGGCGGCAGCTTTTCGATGCCGGCCAGCAAGGTGCGCGGGGCGGGGACCACCGCGTGGAAATTCAGATAGTGATTGAGCGCCACCGGATCAAGGATCGGGTTGATGTCGCCGCCCTTGAGCAGCGCCGGCAGGGCCGAGGCGAAACGCAAACGCTGACCGGTGCGCGACAGGTACAACGGCTTCACGCCGAGACGGTCGCGAGCGATGAACAGGCGCTGGGCGTCGCGCTCCCAGATGGCGAAGGCAAACATGCCGTTGAGTTTCGGCAGCATTGCTTCGCCCCAGGCGTGGTAACCCTTGAGCAGCACCTCGGTGTCGCCACCGGAATAGAACTTGTAACCGAGCGCTTCGAGTTCGGCGCGCAGTTCCGGGAAGTTGTAGATCGCGCCGTTGAAGGCCAGGGACAAGCCCAGTTGACTGTCGATCATCGGCTGCGCCGAGCCGTCCGACAGGTCCATGATTTTCAGGCGACGGTGGCCCAGGGCAATCGGCCCTTGAGCATGGAAGCCCCACGCGTCGGGGCCGCGAGGCGCCAGGTGATGGGTGATTCGCTCAATGGCTGCAAGGTCTGCAGGGTGTTGATCAAAACGTAACTCGCCAGCTAATCCGCACATAAAATCCTTACCGGTTTTTCCGTTGGGGAGGGTGATTCTCAGTCAGGCCAAAATGGCCGTTACTCAGAAACTGACCCGGTGCAGTTGTGGGAGTTTTAGAACGATGAGTTATAAGGGGCGGCGACTGACCAGCGGCCAGTCGCTCTTTTTCATTTGCCGCGAATCAACGTGCGCAAGGCAAAACGGTTGGGATGGCAGGCTTCGGCGACGCTTCTGGGCAGGGGCAGCGGCTCGTTGTCCAGCCACGCCGCCAGCAGTTCGCCGGACAGCGGTGCGGTGATCAGTCCGCGTGAGCCGTGGCCGCTGTTGACATACAAGCCGTCGAGCCACGGGCAGGCAATGTCCGGCACTTGTCGCGCATCCTTGCTTAACGCCGCGTAGGCCTGAGCGAAGGCTTCGCGGTCGGCCAGCGGACCGACAATCGGCAGGTAATCGGGGCTGGTGCAGCGAAAGGCGGCGCGGCCCTCCAGCGTTTCTGCAGGCAGGTCATTGATGTGCAGACGCGCCACCAGATCGCCGGAGATCTCCTCAAGCATCGCCAGATTGCCCAGGTGTTCGGCGGTCGTCGGTGTCAGGTCATCGCTGGTGAAATCGAAACTGGCGCCCAGCGTGTGTTCGCCCAGGCGTGCCGGGGCGACATAACCTTCGGCGCAGACCACGGTGCGTAGCGTCTGGCTTTCCGTGGTTTGCGGCAGGCGCGTGATCTGCCCGCGAATGCGTTTGAGCGGCAGCTCGGCACTGTGTGCAAAGCGTTTGATTTCCGCAGCGCCGGCCAACACCACCACCGGTGCGCTGGCGAGCACACGGTCGCCGGCGAGGGCTTGCCACTGACCCTCGACCTTGCGCAGTTCCAGCGCCTCGTGATGCTTGAGCAATCCGATGTTCGCTTGCGCGGCCTGTGCCTGGCACAGCGCGGGCGGATGCACCCAGCCGCCTTCGGGGTAATACAAGCCGCCGTGGCTCAGTCCGACCCCGGCCTGAATTTCGGCCTGCGGCTGGTCGAGCCAGTGCACCAGATCTTCCGGGAACGCCGCCGCCAGTTGTGCATGGCGCTCGGCTTCCTTGGTATTGAACGCCAATTGCAGCACCCCGCAATCGTCCCAATCCGAGCCGCGTTGCAGGGTTTCCAGCAGGCGGCGGGTGTAGCCGAACCCGCTGACGATCAGTTGCGACAACGCGGTGCCGTGGGCCGACAGCTTCAGGTACAGCACGCCCTGTGGATTGCCCGATGCTTCCTGCGCCACGTCGGCATGCCGTTCCAGCAGGCTGACCTGCCAGCCCCGCGCCGCGAGACTGGCGGCGCTGGCGCACCCGGCCAGCCCGGCGCCGATCACCAATGCGCGGCGCTCACCGGTCAGCGGGGCAGGGCGGGCGAACCACGGTTTGTCTGGCGTGGGTGGCGCAACGTCCTGCGGCCAGCCGACAAATTCACCGCGCAGGATTTCCCACTTGTGGCCGATGCCCGGCGTGCGTTTCATCTTGAACCCGGCGGCATTGAGCAAGCGCCGCACCCAACCGGTGCTGGTAAAGGTGCTGATAGTCGAGCCGGGTGCGGCCAGGCGGGCCAGTTCGACGAATAGCTCGGCGGTCCACATGTCCGGGTTTTTCGCCGGGGCGAAGCCGTCGAGAAACCACGCGTCGATCTGCGCATCGAGTTGCGGCAATTGCTCCAGCGCATCGCCGATCAACAGCGTCAGCGTGACCCGGCCATTGCCCAGAATGAGCCGCTGAAAACCCTGATGGATCGCCACGTAATGGGTCAGCAACTGATCGGCCAGCGACTTCAATTGCGGCCACAAGGCCAAGGCCCGCTGCAAGTCCGCAGGGCGCAGCGGATACTTTTCGACGCTGACGAAATGCAGTCGCGCCCCGGCCACCGCATGTTGCTCGAACAGCTGCCAGGCGCAGAGAAAATTCAGCCCGGTGCCGAATCCGGTTTCGCCGATCACCAGTCGCCCGTGCGCCGGCAACGCGGCAAAACGTTCGGCCAGACGGTTCTGTTCGAGGAATACATAACGGGTTTCTTCCAGACCTGACTGATCGGAAAAATACACGTCATCGAACACCCGCGAACGCGGGCGTCCCTGGTCATCCCAGTCGAGCTGGGCGTGGGGCAATACGGGTTTCATGGCAGGCTCGGCAATCACAAGGCGGCCATTCTAGCCGATCGGGCGCTGGGTGCTTGATCCATGGCAAGGGGGGCCAGGGTCGAATGCAGGATCATCACCGGCTTTTGTGGCGAAGGCGCTTGCTCCCGCCGGGGTGCACAGCAGCCCCCAAACCGGTGAACGCGATGTGTCTGGAGGCCCGTGGTTGCAGGTCTTGCGACCGCTGCGCAGCCAAGCGCGAGCAAGCGCCCTCGTCAACGTTATTCATTCATTTAACTCACCTTGGCGGAGGAATTTCTCCGCCATCGCCGTGCCCAATCCGCTAGTCTTGCTGCATTCTGGAAGGAGCCGTCCCATGTTTGAATCCGCTGAAATCGGTCACGCCATCGACAAAGAAACGTACGACGAGGCGGTGCCTGCGCTGCGTGAAGCTTTGCTGGAAGCGCAGTTCGAGTTGCAGCAGCAGAAACGCTTCCCGGTGATCATTTTGATCAACGGCATTGAAGGGGCCGGCAAGGGCGAGACCGTCAAGTTGCTCAACGAGTGGATGGACCCGCGTCTGATCGAGGTACGCACCTTCGATCAGCAGACCGATGAAGAGCTGGCGCGACCACCGGCCTGGCGTTACTGGCGGATGCTCCCGGCGAAGGGGCGGATGGGGGTGTTCTTCGGCAACTGGTACAGCCAGATGCTTCAGGGGCGGGTTCACGGTCTGTTCAAGGATCCGCGCCTGGATCAGGCAATCAACGCCGCCGAGCGTCTGGAAAAGATGCTCTGCGACGAAGGTGCGCTGATCTTCAAGTTCTGGTTTCACTTGTCGAAGAAGCAGATGAAGGCGCGGCTCAAAGCCCTGGCCGATGACCCGCTGCACAGCTGGCGCATCAGCCCGCTGGACTGGCAGCAATCGCAGACCTACGACAAGTTCGTCAAATACGGCGAGCGCGTGTTGCGCCGTACCAGCCGCGACTACGCGCCGTGGCACATCATCGAAGGCATGGACGCCAATTACCGCAGTCTGGCGGTCGGCAAGATTCTGCTCGAAGGTCTGCAAAATGCGCTCAAGCGTCAGCAGGTGCACACCGAAGAAGTCAACGCGGCACCGCTGGGTACGGCGGTCGATCAACTGAACCTGCTCGACAGCCTCGACCTCAGCCAGCAGTTGGAAAAGAAAGACTACGAAGAACAACTGATCACCGAGCAGGCCCGGTTGTCCGGGCTGATGCGCGACAAACGCATGCGCCGCCACGCTCTGGTGGCGGTATTCGAAGGCAACGATGCGGCGGGCAAGGGCGGGGCGATCCGTCGAGTGGCGGCGGCGCTCGATCCGCGTCAGTACAGCATCGTGCCGATCGCCGCGCCGACTGAAGAGGAACGTGCGCAACCGTACTTGTGGCGGTTCTGGCGGCACCTGCCGGCGCGGGGCAAGTTCACCGTGTTCGACCGCTCCTGGTATGGCCGGGTGCTGGTGGAGCGGGTCGAGGGCTTTTGCAGCCCGGCCGACTGGCTGCGCGCCTACAGCGAGATCAATGACTTCGAAGAACAGATTGCCGACGCCGGGGTCATCGTCGTCAAATTCTGGCTGGCGATCGACAAGGACACGCAAATGGAGCGCTTCCAGGCGCGGGAGCAGATTCCGTTCAAGCGCTTCAAGATCACCGAAGACGACTGGCGCAACCGCGACAAGTGGGACGCCTACCGCGCTGCCGTGGGCGATATGGTCGACCGTACCAGCACCGAAATATCGGCGTGGACGCTGGTCGAGGCCAATGACAAACGCTGGGCACGGGTCAAGGTGCTGCGCACCATCAACCGTGCGCTGGAAGAGGCGTTCGAGAAGTCCGACAAGCGCACGAAAAAGCACAAGGACTGAGCCGATGGGCACGCATACGCGGGGTGAATGATTGTCGCGGTCGGCGATGAGGTGGACTTATGCTCGGTCCACTCTCAACCGACAACAACAATGAGGTATGCCATGCGTGAAGTGGTGATCGTCGACAGCGTGCGGACCGGCCTGGCCAAGTCCTTTCGCGGCAAGTTCAACCAGACCCGCCCCGATGACATGGCGGCCCATTGCGTCAACGCGCTGTTGACACGCAATGACATCGACCCGGCCAGCGTCGAAGACTGCATCGTCGGCGCCGGTTCCAATGAAGGTGCGCAGGGCTACAACATCGGCCGCAACGTGGCAGTGCTCTCGCGCCTGGGCACCCACGTGGCCGGCATGACCCTCAATCGTTTTTGTTCCTCGGGTTTGCAGGCGATCGCCATTGCCGCCAACCAGATTGCCTCGGGTTGCAGCGATATCATCGTCGCCGGCGGCGTCGAGTCGATCAGCCTGACCCTGAAAAGCGTCAACACTGATCACCTGATCAACCCGCTGCTCAAACAGCAGACGCCGGGTATCTATTACACGATGGGCCAGACGGCCGAAGTGGTGGCGCGCCGTTATGGCGTGAGCCGCGAGGACCAGGATCGCTATTCACTGCAAAGTCAGATTCGCACGGCACAGGCGCAGGCTGCGGGGTTGTTCGATGACGAAATCGTACCGATGGCCGTGAAGTATCGGGTCGAGGACAAAACCAGCGGTGAAGTGCAGGTACTCGACGGTTTCGTCGAGCGCGATGACTGCAACCGCCCTGACACCACTTATGAAAGTCTGGCGGGGCTCAAGCCGGTGTTTGCCGAGGACGGTTCGGTGACCGCGGGGAACTCCTCGCAACTGTCCGACGGGGCCTCGATGACGCTGGTGATGAGCCTGGAAAAAGCCCTGCAACTGGGGCTGAAGCCGAAAGCGTTTTTCCGCGGCTTCACCGTCGCCGGTTGTGAGCCTGACGAGATGGGCATCGGCCCGGTGTTTTCGGTGCCGAAACTGCTCAAGGCCAAGGGCTTGCAGGTGGCGGACATTGATTTGTGGGAGCTGAACGAGGCGTTCGCGTCGCAGTGCCTGTACAGCCGCGATCGGCTGGAGATTGATAACGAGAAGTACAACGTCAATGGCGGCTCGATTTCCATCGGCCACCCGTTCGGCATGACCGGGTCGCGGCAGGTCGGGCATCTGGTGCGCGAGTTGCAGCGGCGTCATCTGCGTTACGGCATCGTCACCATGTGTGTGGGCGGCGGGATGGGGGCGACGGGGTTGTTTGAGGCGGTGCGCTGAATCAGGAAGAAAGTTGTTGGCTGATAGATTGCTATCGCGAGCAGGCTCACGCCTACATTTTGGAATATGTTCCCTGTAGGAGTGAGCTTGCTCGCGATTGAATCAACCCGGTGACCGATTGGAATCCACAACCTGCATCCGCGCGATATACGCCTTTATTTCCAGCTCAGCCTTTTGCGCACTGGCAAACGGCCCCTCCAGGGTATTTTCCCGAGTGCTGAAGAACAGCTCGCCATTGACCCGACACAACCGCTCACTGCGAAAATGCGTCGCGGGGGCGCTGTCCTGAGCGCGCATACCGTACATGATCGGCCTCCTTGATATGAAGTCAGTGAATGCATCCCATGAGCTTATGCCTGAAGCACTTGGCGCGCCTGGCCAGACGATCAACGGCAATCCGTCAATTTAATGCTGCGACCTGCACAGTTTCATTCGCGGCCTGGCCTGAACTGTCCCTGTGTTGCGCCTGCATGCGGGCCTAGAATGACCGCTCTTGTCAGCAGGCATTGGGGTTCGCATGCACATTTCATCCGGTCGCTGGGTTTACGGTCTGTTCCTGGCGCTGCTGACGGCGTTTTTGTGGGGCATTTTGCCGATCAAACTCAAGCAGGTATTGCAGGTGATGGACCCGATCACGGTGACCTGGTTTCGCCTGATGGTCTCGGGCGGCTGCCTGTTCATTTATCTGGCCTCGGTCAAGCGTCTGCCGAGCCGTAAAGTGCTGGGGCCCAGAGGCGGTTGGCTGGTGCTGATGGCGGTGCTCGGGTTGGTGGGCAATTACGTGCTGTACCTGATGGGCCTGAATCTGCTCAGCCCCGGCACCGCGCAACTGGTGGTGCAGATGGGCCCGATCATGTTGCTGATCGCCAGCCTGTTTGTGTTCAAGGAGCGTTTCAGCATTGGCCAGGGGATCGGGCTGGCGGTGCTGCTGATCGGGTTTGTGCTGTTCTTCAATCAACGTCTGGCTGAATTGCTCACCTCATTGTCGGACTACACCGCCGGCGTGTTGCTGGTGCTGTCGGCCTCGACGGTCTGGACGTTCTATGCGCTGGGTCAGAAGCAGTTGCTGACGGTGTGGAATTCGTTGCAGGTGATGATGGTGATCTACCTGTTCTGCGCGCTGTTGCTGACACCCTGGGTGCATCCGCTGGAGGCGCTGGCGCTAAGCCCGTTGCAGGGCTGGCTGCTGCTGGCGTGCTGCATGAACACGCTGATTGCCTATGGCGCATTTGCCGAGGCGCTGGCGCATTGGGAAGCGTCGCGGGTCAGTGCCACGCTGGCGATCACGCCGTTGGTAACCTTTGGTGCGGTGGCGCTGGCGGCGTGGATGTGGCCGGAGTATGTGCATGCCGAGCAGATCAATGGTCTGGGCTATGGCGGGGCGGTGCTGGTGGTGCTGGGCTCGGCGCTGGTGGCGTTGGGGCCGTCGTTGATTGCCGGGCTCAAGGCGCGGCGGATGAAGATGGCAGCAGGCTAACCGCGTCAGGGCCATCGCGAGCAGGCTCACTCCTGCATGGGGAACGCATCCCCCCTGGAGCAGTGAGCCTGCTCGCGATGACTTATTAAGCAACGCTACAAAATCAGCCCTTGGCGCCAGCCTCGATCATGTTCTCCGGCCGCACCCAGGCATCGAACTGTTCATCGCTCAGATACCCTAGTTGCAGCGCCGCCTCACGCAAGGTCAGGCCTTCGCTGTAAGCCTTCTTGGCGATTTCCGCCGACTTGTCGTAACCGATGTGCGGGTTCAGCGCCGTCACCAGCATCAGCCCGCGTTCCAGGTGTCTGGCCATGACGTCGGCATCCGGCTCAAGCCCGGCGATGCAGTGCTGCTGGAAGTTGCTGCAGCCATCGGCGAGCAAGCGGATCGATTGCAGCACGTTATGGATGATCACCGGTTTGAACACATTCAACTGCAAGTGACCCTGGCTCGCGGCGATGCCGATCGTCACGTCATTGCCCAACACCTGACACGCCAGCATCGACAGCGCTTCGCACTGGGTCGGATTGACCTTGCCCGGCATGATCGAGCTGCCCGGCTCGTTCGCCGGCAGCTTCACTTCGGCAAACCCTGCGCGTGGGCCGGAACCGAGCAGACGCAGGTCGTTGGCGATTTTCATCAGCGCGACGGCGAGGGTTTTCAGCGCGCCCGACAGGTTGGTCAGCGGTTCATGGCCGGCCAGTGCCGCGAACTTGTTCGGTGCGGTGACGAAGGGCAGGCCGGACAGCGCGGCGAGCTCTGCGGCAATCGCCTCGCCGAAACCGTGTGGCGAATTCAACCCGGTACCGACCGCTGTGCCGCCCTGCGCCAGTTCACACACCGCCGGCAGCGCTGCGCGAATCGCCCGTTCGGCGTAATCCAGTTGCGCGATGAAGCCGGACAGTTCCTGACCGAAGGTGATCGGTGTGGCGTCCATCATGTGTGTACGGCCGGTTTTCACCAGTTTCATGTGGCGTGCGGCGAGTTCAGCCAGGCCGCCGGACAGCTCGGCAATCGCCGGCAGCAGTTGCTCTTGCACCGCTTGCGCGGTGGCGATGCTCATGGCGGTGGGGAAACAGTCGTTGGAGCTTTGCGAGCGGTTGACGTGATCGTTCGGGTGCACCGGCGTCTTGCCGCCGCGCGGGTTGCCGGCCAGTTCGTTGGCGCGACCGGCGATCACTTCGTTGACGTTCATGTTGCTCTGGGTGCCGCTGCCGGTCTGCCAGACCACCAGCGGGAACTGGTCGTCGTGCTGGCCGTCGAGCACTTCGTCGGCGGCCTGTTCGATCAGGCGGGCGATGTCGGCGGGCAGGTCGCCGTTGCGATCGTTGACCCGGGCGGCGGCTTTCTTGATCAGGGCCAGGGCGTGCAGGACCGGCAGCGGCATGCGTTCCTGACCAATGGCGAAGTTGATCAGCGAGCGTTGCGTCTGAGCACCCCAGTAGGCGTCGTCCGGGACTTCGATCTGGCCCAGGCTGTCGGTTTCGATACGGCTCATCGTGCACACTCCTGTTGGTCTGTTTGCGCAGTTTAGGCCCGGTCAGGCCCAGGTGGTTCCATCGGGGCGATTGTTGACCGGTAAAACCCGGTCAATCAAGCGCGGCAAGGGGCGGGGGTTGAGCCACAGCGTTTTTTAGGCGCAGAATGGGCGCCCTTGGGGTTTGACCTCGCCTGTTTAGAAAAGGAAACTCGATGACTCGTCTTCGTGCCATCTGTACCGCGGTTGCACTGGTTTGCGCCAGCGGCCAGGTGCTTGCCGATACCGCCAGCCACAACGCCAGTGCCGAAGCTTTCCTGACCCTGGCGCACGCTGACAAACTGGGTACTCCGGTGTACATGCAAGTGCAGCAAATGTTCGCCCAGCGCTTTGAACAGACCAAAGCCCCGGAGTCGAAGAAAGCCGTACTGGAAACCTACCAGGCCAAGGCCAACGCCGCCCTGGACCAGGCCATCGGCTGGAACAAGCTCAAGCCTGACATGGTCAAGCTCTACACCAGCAACTTCAGCGAATCCGAGTTGAAAGACCTCGTTGCGTTCTACCAGTCGCCGCTGGGCAAGAAAGTCCTTGAGAAAATGCCGCAGCTGACCCAGCAATCGGCCCAGATGACCCAGGCCAAGCTGGAAAGCGCCGTGCCTGTCGTCAACAAGCTGCTCGACGACATGACCAACGAGCTGGCACCGAAAGGCGCTGCGCCGGCCAAGAAGAAGTAAGCGGAGTTCGTGATGACCATGCAACAACGCATCGAATCGACGCTGGGCCTGCTTCAGCCTGAACATCTGCAGGTGCTGGATGAAAGCCACATGCACAGTCGCGGGTTACAGACTCACTTCAAGGCAGTGGTGGTCAGCGCGCAGTTCGAAGGCCTGAACCGGGTCAAGCGCCACCAGAAAGTCTACGGCACGCTCGGCGAGCTGATGGGCGAGTTCCATGCGTTGGCGCTGCACACCTACACCCCGCAGGAATGGGCAGAGGTGGGCGCCGCTCCGGCGTCGCCAACCTGTGCAGGAGGAGGGCACTAAAAGCAGCTGCAAGCTTTGAGCTCCAAGCCGCAAGTTAAAGCACTGCGCTGTCAGCTTGTCGCTTGAAGCTCGCCGCTTGAAGCTGCTTTTTTGCTAGAATCCGCAACGCGCCGTTCAACCGGCGCGTTTTTTTTTGAATCCGGTTCACCCTTTGCGAGGGTAGCCACCTGGAGAAATACCCATGACACAACCGATTGTCGTGGCGGCACTGTATAAGTTCGTCACCCTCGAAGATTACGTCAACCTGCGCGAGCCCCTGCTGCAAGCGATGGTCGACAACGGTATCAAAGGCACCCTGCTGATCGCCGAAGAAGGCATCAACGGCACGGTATCCGGCAGCCGCGAAGGCATTGATGGCCTGCTCGCCTGGCTGAAGAACGACCCGCGCATGATCGACATCGACCACAAAGAGTCGTACTGCGACGAGCAGCCGTTCTACCGTACCAAGGTCAAACTGAAGAAAGAGATCGTCACCCTCGGCGTCGAAGGCGTGGATCCGAACAAAAAGGTCGGCACCTACGTCGAGCCGCAAGACTGGAACGCCCTGATCAGCGACCCGGAAGTGTTGCTGATCGACACCCGCAACGACTACGAAGTGTCGATCGGCACCTTTGAAGGCGCCATTGATCCGAAAACCACCAGTTTTCGCGAATTCCCCGACTACATCAAAGAACACTTCGACCCGGCCGTGCACAAGAAGGTCGCGATGTTCTGCACCGGCGGTATCCGCTGCGAGAAGGCTTCGAGCTACATGCTGGGCGAGGGCTTCGAAGAGGTCTATCACCTCAAGGGCGGCATCCTGAAGTACCTCGAAGAGGTGCCGCAGGAAGAAACCAAGTGGCAGGGCGACTGCTTCGTGTTCGACAACCGCGTGACCGTGCGTCACGACCTCAGCGAAGGCGACTACGATCAATGTCATGCCTGCCGCACACCGGTCAGCGTTGAAGATCGCGCTTCCGAGCACTACGTGGCCGGCATCAGTTGCCCGCATTGCTGGGACAAGCTGAGCGAGAAAACCCGCCGCAGCGCAATCGATCGGCAAAAACAGATCGAACTGGCCAAGGCGCGCAACCAGCCGCACCCGATCGGCTACAACTATAAGCAAGCATCTACCGAGGCTTAATCATGTCTGCGCGCCTGCTCTATGTGATGGATCCGATGTGTTCCTGGTGCTGGGGGTTCGCTCCGGTGGCCAAGGCACTGGTCGAGCAGGCGCAGGCCGCCGGGGTGGAGTTGCACTTGGTGGTTGGCGGCTTGCGCACCGGCAGCGGTGCGGCACTGGAGCCGACCACTCGGCGCTACATTCTCGAACACTGGCAAGCGGTCACCGAGGCGACCGGTCAGCCATTCAAGTTCGACGGCGCATTGCCGGACGGATTTGTCTACGACACCGAGCCTGCCTGCCGCGCGATCGTCACGGCGCGCAGCCTGGCACCGGATTGCGCGTGGACCTTGCTCGGCCTGATTCAACACGCGTTTTACGCTGAAGGTCGCGATGTCACCCAGGCCAGCGTGTTGGTCGATCTGGCCGAACAGGCGGGCGTGCCGCGCATCGAATTTGCCGAACACTTTGACCGCGCCGAACAGCACGAAGCCACTCTGGCGGATTTCAACTGGGTGCAGGATCTGGGCATCGCCGGTTTCCCGACCCTGCTCGCCGAACGCAATGGCCAACTGGCGTTGCTGACCAATGGCTATCAACCGCTCAGCGAGCTGTCGCCGTTGCTCGGCCGCTGGCTGGAGCGCGCAGCCTGTGCCTGACCTGGCCGATGACACGTCAGCCGTAAAGCGTGTCGACCGGCTGAGCTGGGCAGAAGTCCGGCGACTGGCACTCCATCACAAAAAATCCTTGTGGATCGCCAATGGCGTCGCCGTGCTGGCGACGCTGTGCAGCGTGCCGATTCCGTTGCTGCTGCCGTTGCTGGTGGATGAGGTGTTGCTCGGTCACGGCGATGCCGCACTGAAAGTCATGAACCACGTACTGCCGGGTATGTGGCAGCAAGCGGCGGGTTACATCGGCCTGATGCTGGTGGTCACGCTGACCCTGCGCTGCAGTGCCCTGTGTTTTGGCGTGTTGCAGTCGCGGTTGTTTGCGCGACTGGCCAAGGACATCGTTTATCGCATCCGCGTGCGCCTGATCGAACGCCTCAAGCGTATTTCCCTCGGCGAATACGAGAGCCTCGGCAGCGGCACAGTGACCACGCACCTGGTCACCGATCTGGACACCCTCGACAAGTTCGTCGGCGAAACCCTCAGCCGCTTTCTGGTGGCGATGCTGACTCTGGTCGGCACGGCGAGCATCCTGATGTGGATGCACTGGAAACTCGCGCTATTGATCCTGCTGTTCAACCCGCTGGTGATTTACGCCACGGTGCAGTTGGGCAAACGGGTCAAGCACCTGAAGAAACTCGAGAACGACAGCACCTCGCGTTTCACCCAGGCGCTGAGCGAAACCCTCGATGCCATTCAAGAAGTACGCGCCGGCAACCGTCAGGGTTACTTTCTGGGTCGCCTCGGTCTGCGCGCGCAGGAGGTGCGCAACTACGCGGTCAATTCGCAGTGGAAAACCGACGCTTCCAACCGTGCCAGCGGTTTGCTGTTCCAGTTCGGCATCGACATCTTCCGTGCGGCGGCGATGCTCACGGTGTTGTTCTCCGACCTGTCGATCGGCCAGATGCTCGCGGTGTTCAGTTACCTGTGGTTCATGATCGGCCCGGTCGAACAACTGCTCAATCTGCAATACGCCTACTACGCCGCCGGCGGCGCGCTGGCGCGGATCAACGAACTGCTGGCGCGCGCCGATGAGCCGCAATATCCGGGCGGTGTCGATCCGTTCAAGGGCCGCGAGACCGTCGGCATCGAGGTTCAGGGCCTGAGCTTCGGTTATGGCGATGAGCTGGTGCTGGATCAGATGAACCTGTCCATTGCCCCGGGTGAGAAAGTTGCGATCGTCGGTGCCAGTGGCGGTGGCAAAAGTACCCTCGTGCAGTTGCTGCTGGGGTTGTACACGCCGTTGGCCGGTACCATCCGCTTCGGTGGTTCGACCCAGCAGGAAATCGGTCTGGAGCTGATCAGGGAGAACGTCGCGGTGGTGCTGCAGCACCCGGCGCTGTTCAACGACACGGTACGCGCCAACCTGACCATGGGCCGCACCCGCAGTGACGAAGCCTGTTGGCAGGCACTGGAAATCGCTCAGCTCGAAGCGACTATCCGCGCCTTGCCGGATGGCCTCGACAGTATCGTCGGGCGCTCCGGCGTGCGCCTGTCCGGCGGTCAGCGCCAGCGTCTGGCGATCGCGCGGATGATCCTCGCCGAGCCGAAAGTGGTGATCCTCGACGAAGCCACCTCAGCCCTCGACGCCGCCACCGAATACAACCTTCACCAGGCCATGGCGCGGTTCCTCAATGGCCGCACCACGCTGATCATTGCCCATCGTTTGTCAGCGGTGAAGCAGGCTGATCGCGTGCTGGTGTTTGATGGTGGTCAGGTCGCCGAAGATGGCGATCATCAACAGTTGATTGCCGACGGCGGTCTGTATGCCAAGCTTTATGGTCACCTGCAGCAGATCCAGCGCCCTTGAGTTTCGTGCCGATTTCTGTGCTTAGTGCTTGAATTGCATTGAGTAAAATCACTCGGAACGCCCGCACAGTCCCGCCATTTGCACAATCGACCTAGAGGACGGCCAAGCTGTCCCTTTGACTTGGCGAAAATTAGCCTAGGCTGAGCTGTCAGGAGCGGGATTTTCCGGTGTTCATCTGGCAGTGCTTGCGCAAGGGATCTCATGAAGCAAAAGCGGACTCTCGGAACGCCACGGTTGTTGGGCATCGTCTGGCCATTTATTGCCGTCGTGTTGTTTCAAGCGTTATTGGGCGGCGTGAGTCTTTACGTGCTCTCGGCGGTTCGCGGTTACGTCGCCGGCGAAAGTCTCTGGTCCAAGGGCCAGAAAGACGCGATTTACTACCTTAATCTCTACGCCGACAGCCGTGACGAGGCGACCTTCCTCAAGTACCGCACTGCGATCGGTGTACCGCAAGGCGGGCACCAGTTGCGTCTGGCGCTGGATCATCAGCCGCCGGATCTGGCCGCAGCGCGCGAAGGCATTCTCAAGGGTGGCAACCACCCGGATGACGTTTCCAGCCTGATCTGGCTGTACCTCAACTTTCGCCATTTCAGTTATCTGGAGACCGCGATTGACCGCTGGACGGTCGGTGACGCCTATCTAATCGAGCTGGATAACGTGGCGCAGGAGATGCACCGCAGCATTTCACAGAACAATGCCGGCAGCGCCGATATCCAGCGCTGGAAGGCACGGATTTTCGCCATCAACGATGGCGTGACCCCAGCCGCAAAAGCCTTCAGCGATGCCTTGGGCGAAGGCTCGCGGATGATTCTGCGGCTGCTGCTGTTAACCAATCTGGCCACGGCGCTGGGGCTGATCGTGCTGGCCCTGTGGCGCACGCACAAGTTGCTCAAGCAGCGCCATGCCTTTGCCGAGGCGTTGCAACTGGAGAAGGATCGGGCGCACGTTACCTTGCATTCGATCGGCGACGGGGTGATCACCACCGATGTCGACGGCGCCATTGACTACATGAACCCCGCCGCCGAAGCCATGACCCACTGGAAGGCCGAACAGGCGGCGGGCCTGCCGCTGGCGGCGTTATTCAATCTGCTCGATGACAACGCCCAGTCCGAAGGTCTGACCCTGATCGAGCACATTCTCAGCGGCAAGCTCAGTGGCGGCAGCGAGCATTCGAAACTGATCCAGCGCCTGGACGGCAGTACGGTGTCGGTGACCCTGGTCGGCGCACCGATCCGCAATGCCGGCAAAGTCAGTGGCACGGTGCTGGTGCTGCACGACATGACGCAGGAACGGCAATACATCGCCAACCTTTCGTGGCAGGCCACCCACGATGCGCTGACCGGTCTGGCCAACCGCCGCGAGTTCGAATATCGCCTGGAGCAGGCGCTGCACAACCTCACCCGCCAGGCCGGGCGGCATGCGCTGATGTTCCTCGATCTGGATCAGTTCAAGCTGGTCAACGACACGTGCGGCCATGCGGCGGGGGATGAGCTGTTGCGGCACATCTGCACCCTGCTGCAGTCGGGATTGCGCGAAGGCGACACCCTGGCGCGGCTCGGCGGCGACGAGTTCGGCATTCTCCTGGAAAACTGCGCTCCGGACGCGGCAGAAAAAATTGCCGAGGCACTGCGCCAGACCGTGCAGAACCTGCATTTTGTCTGGAAGGGGCGGCCCTTTCTCACCACCGTCAGTATTGGCCTGGTGCATGTCGCCCAGACCCCGACGACCCTGGAAGCGTCCCTGCGGGCGGCAGACATGGCCTGCTACATGGCCAAGGAGAAGGGGCGTAACCGCGTGCAGGTCTACCACGCCGACGATTCCGAACTGTCCCTGCGCTTTGGGGAAATGGCCTGGGTGCAACGCCTGCACATGGCGCTGGAAGAAAACCGCTTTTGCCTGTACGCCCAGGAAATCGCTCCGCTCAAGCCCAGTGACGGCAAAGGCGGGCACATCGAAATCCTGCTGCGTCTGCATGACGAGGCCGGGCGGATGATTCTGCCGGACAGCTTCATTCCTGCCGCTGAGCGCTATGGTTTGATGAGTCAGCTGGATCGTTGGGTCGTACAAAATGTTTTTAAGGTTATTGCTCAATGTATTGCCCAGAAACAGCAAGGGCCATTAGCAATGTGTGCGATTAATCTGTCAGGCATTACTATAGGAGATGACGCGTTTTTGCACTTTCTGCGAGAACAGTTTGTTAACTACGCTATACCTCCTGAAATGATTTGTTTTGAAATTACTGAAACCAGTGCAATTTCAAACTTGGGCAGTGCAATTAGATTTATCAATGAGCTCAAAGGCTTAGGTTGTTACTTCTCGCTAGATGACTTTTGTGCCGGAATGTCTTCGTTCGCTTATCTGAAACATTTGCCTGTAGACTTCCTGAAGATCGACGGGAGTTTCGTAAAGGATATGCTGGACGACCCGATTAACCGGGCAATGGTCGAAGTGATCAATCACATCGGGCATGTCATGGGTAAGCAGACAATTGCCGAGTTTGTTGAAACCACCCAGATCGAGCAGGCACTGCTTGAAATTGGCGTGGATTACGCTCAGGGTTATGTCATCGAGCGTCCGCAATTGTTTACCTGCGACAGTTTGCAAAGTCGGCCCGCCAGACCGCAACCGCTGTTATTCAAAGCGCCTGGCACGTTCCGTTGAAGTCTCTCGCCGATCCTTACAATCACAAATCAAAAGGAGCCGAACAGTGATCGACACATTCAACCGAACCGGACCACTCATGGAAGCTGCAAGTTATCCCGGCTGGGCACAACAGCTCATTCAGGACTGCAGCGAGAGCAAGCGCCGGGTTGTCGAACATGAACTTTACCAGCGCATGCGTGATAACAAACTCAGCGCCAGGACCATGCGTCAGTACTTGATTGGCGGCTGGCCGGTGGTCGAGCAGTTTGCGTTGTACATGGCGCAGAATCTCACCAAAACCCGATTTGCCCGTCACCCCGGCGAAGACATGGCGCGCCGCTGGCTGATGCGCAATATCCGCGTCGAGCTCAATCATGCCGACTATTGGGTGCACTGGAGCCGGGCGCATGGCGTCAGCCTGGAAGATCTTCAGGCCCAGCAAGTGCCGCCGGAACTGCATGCGCTGAGTCACTGGTGCTGGCACACCAGTTCGGCCGACTCGTTGATCGTCGCCATCGCCGCTACCAACTACGCCATCGAGGGCGCGACCGGGGAGTGGTCGGCGCTGGTTTGCTCGACGGGCGTATACGCGGCGGCGTTTCCCGAAGAAGATCGCAAACGCGCGATGAAGTGGCTGAAGATGCACGCCCAGTACGACGATGCCCACCCTTGGGAGGCTCTGGAAATCATCTGCACGCTGGCCGGCCTGAACCCGAGCAAGGCGTTGCAGGCCGAATTGCGCCAGGCCGTGTGCAAAAGCTATGACTACATGTACCTGTTTCTGGAGCGCTGCATGCAACTGGAGACGTCGGAACGCTTGCTGGTCAACCGAGAGCGCAGGGTAGTCGTCGAGAGCTGATACACCGCGTAAAAATGTAGGAGTGAGCCTGCTCGCGATAGCGGACTGTCGGTCAACATCAGTGTTGAATGTCAGATCATCATCGCGAGCAGGCTCACTCCTACAGTAGTTTTGTAGTGTCTGGAAAGGCTTAGCCCGCCATCGCCAGGCGGTTACGACCTTCGCGCTTGGCTACGTACAACGCACTGTCGGCGCGACGCAGCAGGCTGTCGGCCGATTCGCCGGGCAACAGCGTCGAGCAGCCGAGGCTGACCGTCAGTTCGATCAACTGGCCATCGGCGTAATACTCCGCCGCTTGCGCCGCATAGCGCAGTCGCTCACCGACCATCGCTGACGCTTCGCGGCCGGTGTTCGACAGCAGAATCAGAAACTCTTCGCCGCCATAGCGAAACACCATATCGACGTTGCGCAACTGACCCTTGATCGAGGCGGCCACGGCTTTGAGCACATCATCGCCGGCACTGTGGCCGTGACTGTCATTGACCCTTTTGAAGTGGTCGATATCCAGCATCAGCACTGACAATGGTTGCAGGTGCCGGCGCGACATTTCGATCTCGCGTTGCAGGGTCTGCTCCATGGCGATGCGATTGCCGGCACCGGTCAGCGGATCGCGCAGGGCGCTCTGGGTCGCGGCGCGGTAGAGCAGGGCGTTGCGCATCGGGTACAGCAACACCGACAGCAGCGATTCGAGGTGCCCTTGCTCCTGATCGTTGAAGCGCTGATTGCGGCGGAACACCAGTTCGCCCATGTGCTCGCCTTCATGGCTCAGGCTATAGCTGACGGAATGATGACCGCGAGCACCGAACTCCAGGCGCAAGTCGCTGCCCTTGTGCACATAGTGCAAGGCGTCCAGCGGCACGAGGCGCTGAACTTCGCGGAAAAACAGACCGAGGATGCGTTGCGGTTCGAGGCTGGTTTGCAGTTGCAGGCTCAGTTGCTGGCGCAATTGCGCGAGACTGGCGGGCCGCTCCAGAAGTGGCGGCTGCTGACCGAAACCCAGGCGTTGCAATTTGGCGCTGTCGAAGTCAATTGCATTGGTCTGGGAAGGTGATTTCATATGGCGTGAGCCCCTAAGCAGTAAGTCTGTCTTACAGGCTGGGTGAGAGCGGCTATGGGCTGCGCGTCATACTGATCCATCAGTCCCGTAGGACATTTGGCGTAAGTTTAGTCTGCCTGATGTCGATTAGTCAGCTATCGAAATCGCCCCGGCGCCACTGCCTTCACACGGCATGCTTTGAGGGAATTTAGAGCGAAAGTCGTGCCATTCAGTTCAGGTTAATTAAAGCCTTTTGTATTCAATGGCTTACGAACTTGATGGGGAAAACCGCGCTGGATTTTTGACTGGCTGGTGACGGTCGGTGCTGGCAAAAGCCTGCCGCGACGGGAATCCGCCGCGGCAACAAAAGCGACGTATGGCACTACTGAGCGTTGAATGCCTGGCCGTTGATACCCGTACTGTCCGGGCCCATCAGGTAGAGATAGACCGGCATGATCTCCTCGGGCGTCGGATTGTTCAGCGGGTTTTCCCCCGGATATGCCTGGGCGCGCATGCTGGTGCGGGTGCCACCTGGGTTGATGCTGTTGGAGCGAACCGGTGCCACGCCGTCGACTTCGTCGGCCAGGGTTTGCATCAGGCCTTCGGTGGCGAACTTCGACACACCGTAAGCGCCCCAGTAAGCCCGGCCCTTGCGGCCGACGCTGCTGGAGGTGAATACCACCGAAGCGTCCTGCGACAGCTTGAGCAACGGCAGCAGGGTGCTGGTCAGCATGAACATGGCATTGACGTTGACCTGCATGACCCGCATGAAGTTGTCGCCGGAGAGTTGTTCGATTGGCGTGCGCGGGCCAATGATCGAAGCGTTGTGCAGCAGGCCGTCAAGGTGGCCGAATTCGTTTTCGATCATCGCCGCCAGTTCATCGTATTGATGGGGCAGGGCGGTCTCGAGGTTGAACGGAATTACCGCCGGTTGTGGGTGACCGGCCGCTTCGATTTCGTCATAGACCTGGGTCAGATTGGCCTCGGTCTTGCCCAGCAGCAGGACGGTAGCGCCGTGGGCCGCATAGGTTTTCGCGGCAGCTGCGCCGATGCCACGACCGGCTCCGGTGACCAGAATGACCCGATCCTTGAGCAATTCGGGGCGAGCGGTGTAATCAAACATAAAAACCTCACAATCCATTCATGAAGACCTGCTTCGCACTTGTGGCGAGGGGATCTATCCCCGATGGGTTGCGAAGCAGCCCCAGCATTCTTCCAGTTCGATTTGACGTGCAGGTTTTACGGCGGCTTCGCCGCGATCAGGGATAAATCCCCTCGCCACAAAGGCATCCTGCAAACAGTCAGGTCAGCAACTGCAGAGTGCGCTGTCCAGCACCTTGCGCAGCTCCAGCGGATGATCCACCACCACGTCCGCGCCCCAGTGCCGCGGGTTGTCGTCCGGGTGAATGTAGCCAAAGGTCACTGCGCAGGTCTTGGTGCCGGCATCGCGCCCTGACTCGATATCGCGCAGATCATCGCCCACAAACAGAACGGTCGATGGATCCAGATCAAGCATTTTGCACGCGAGGATCAGCGGTTCCGGATCCGGCTTGCTGTTTTTCACGTGATCCGGGCAGATCAGTAGTGCAGAGCGCTCGGCCAGCCCCAGTTGCTGCATGATCGGCTCGGCAAAGCGCAGCGGCTTGTTGGTGACCACGCCCCAGATCAGATTGGCTTTTTCGATATCGGCCAGCAATTCGCCCATGCCATCGAACAGCTTGCTGTGCACGGCGCATCCCACCAGGTAGCGTTCGAGGAACTCAAGGCGCAGCTCCTCGAAGCCCGGCGATTCCGGGTCCATCGAAAACGTCACCGCGACCATTGCCTTGGCGCCGCCGGAAATTTCGTCACGGATGTGCTTGTCGTTCATCGGCGGCAGGCCGCGGTCCGTACGCATGGCCTGGCAGATGGCGATGAAGTCCGGCGCCGTGTCGAGCAGGGTGCCGTCCATGTCGAAAAGAACTGCTCTGATGGCCATCGGCTTATTCCTCGCGCAGGGTCTGGATCATGTAGTTGACGTCAACATCGTTGGCCAGCTTGTAGTGCTTGGTCAGCGGGTTGTAGGTCAGGCCGATGATGTCCTTGACGGTCAGGCCAGCCATGCGACTCCAGGCGCCGAGCTCGGACGGGCGGATAAATTTCTTGAAGTCGTGGGTGCCGCGTGGCAGCAGCTTCATGATGTATTCGGCGCCGATGATGGCGAACAGGTACGCCTTCGGGTTGCGGTTGATGGTCGAGAAGAATACCTGGCCGCCGGGCTTGACCATGCGGAAGCAGGCGCGGATCACCGACGATGGATCCGGCACGTGCTCAAGCATCTCCAGGCAGGTGACCACGTCGAACTGCTCGGGCATTTCTTCGGCCAGGGCTTCGGCGGTGATCTGCCGGTATTCGACGTTGACGCCGGATTCCAGCTGATGCAGTTGCGCAACGGCCAATGGCGCTTCGCCCATGTCGATGCCCATGACAGTGGCACCACGCTGGGCCATGGCTTCGCTGAGGATGCCGCCGCCGCAGCCGACGTCGAGGACTTTCTTGCCGGCCAGATTGACCCGTTCGTCAATCCAGTTGACCCGCAGCGGGTTGATGTCGTGCAGCGGTTTGAACTCGCTCTCGCGGTCCCACCAGCGGTGGGCCAGGGCTTCGAATTTGGCGATTTCGGCGTGGTCGACGTTGCTCATGATCAATTCCTCGAAAAACTTGAAAAAGGCTGTAGTCCCGGAGTGTGCCCCGGGGTGTTTACGATTCGGTGTGGCCGCTGATGCGCTGTCCCCAGGCGCGGGCGGTGGCGCCCAGCTGTTGTTCATCCATACGCGTCAGGCGCCGGTCGTCGAGTAACTGTTTGCCGGCGACCCACAGGTGCTTCACGCAGTCGCGACCGGTGGCATAAATAAGTTGCGAAACCGGGTCGTAGACCGGTTGCTGCGCCAGGCCGGACAGGTCAAAGGCGACAATGTCGGCGGCTTTGCCGATCTCCAGCGAACCGACTTGCGCTTCGATGCCCAGGGCTCGCGCGCCGTTGAGGGTGGCCATGCGCAGTGCGCGATGAGCGTCCAGTGCGGTGGCCGAACCGGCGACGGCTTTGGCCAACAGGGCCGCGGTGCGGGTTTCGCTGAGCAGGTCGAGATCATTGTTGCTCGCTGCACCGTCGGTGCCGATCGCGACATTTACCCCAGCCTGCCACAAACGTTCTACCGGGCAGAAGCCGCTGGCCAGTTTCAGGTTCGATTCCGGGCAGTGGATCACGCTGGTGTTGCTTTCTACCAGCAGCGCCAGGTCGTCATCGCTGATCTGCGTCATGTGCACGGCCTGGAAGCGCGGGCCGAGCAGGCCGAGGCGACCGAGGCGCGCCAGCGGGCGCTCGCCACGCTGCTCGACGGCTTGCTGCACTTCAAAGGCGGTTTCGTGCACGTGCATATGAATCGACGCGTCCAGCTCCTCGGCGATCACGCGGATTTTCTCCAGGTTCTCGTCGCCGACGGTGTAGGGTGCATGAGGGCCGAAGGTGATCCTGATCCGCTCGTGGTGCTTCAGATCGCCGAACAATTCGACGCCCTGACGAATGGCTTCATCGGCGCTGCCGGCGCCCGGGATCGGGAAATCGAGGATCGGAATGGCGATCTGCGCACGAATGCCGCTGTTGTGCACGCGCTCGCTGGCGACCTTCGGGAAGAAATACATGTCAGAGAAACAGGTGATGCCGCCCTTGATCTGTTCGGCGATGGCCAGGTCGGTGCCGTCACGGACGAAATCTTCATCGACCCATTTGGCCTCGGCCGGCCAGATGTGGTTTTCCAGCCAGGTCATCAGTGGCAGATCATCGGCCAGACCACGGAACAGCGTCATCGCCGCGTGGCCATGAGCGTTGATCAGGCCCGGAGCGAGCAGCATGTCCGGCAATTCACGGGTTTCAGTGGCGTTACACTTCAGTGCTTCGACGCGTGGGCCGATAAATACGATGCGACCGTCGCGGATCCCCAGGCCATGCTCTTTGAGCACGACGCCAGCGGGTTCGACAGGTACCAGCCAGGTCGGCAGCAATAATAAGTCGAGCGCAATGGCAGGTTTCGGCATCGAGGTCGGTTCCAGTGCTTTTGTAAAGGATGGCGAAGTATACCCGAGCGTCTTCGCGGGGGGATCGCTATAATCGGCGGCTTTTGTTCATGAGTGCGGGGTGAGGGATGCGCGATCGACTGTTGGCTGCGGAGAAAGTAAAGGCCATCGTTTGGCGAGACGGCGCGCTCCACCTGCTGGATCAGCGTGTTTTGCCATTCGAGGAAACCTGGATCGCCTACACCAGTGCCGCGGGCGTGGCTGAAGCCATTCGTTCGATGGTGGTGCGTGGCGCGCCGGCCATCGGCATCAGTGCCGCGTATGGCATCGTCCTCGCGGCCCGTGCCCGCGTGGCCGAAGGTGGCGACTGGTATGCGGCGCTGGAAGAGGATTTCGCCTTGCTGGCCGATTCTCGTCCGACCGCAGTCAATCTGTTCTGGGCGTTGGGTCGCATGCATGATCGGCTGGATCGTCTGAAAGACCATGCCGATCCACTGGCCGCGCTGGAAGCCGAAGCTATCGCCATTCATGAGAGTGACCGCGAAGCCAACCTGACCATGGCGCAGCTCGGCGTCGATCTGATCCGCAAGCACCAGGGCAATGCGCAGGCGATCCTGACCCACTGCAATACCGGCGCACTGGCCACCGGCGGTTTCGGTACGGCGCTGGGGGTGATACGCGCCGCTTATCTGGAAGGCATGGTCGAGCGTGTCTACGCCGACGAAACCCGGCCATGGCTGCAGGGTTCGCGCCTGACCGCCTGGGAACTGGCCAACGAAGGCATCCCGGTCACGTTGAACGCCGACTCCGCCGCTGCGCACATCATGAAAACCAAAGGCGTGACCTGGGTGATCGTCGGCGCTGACCGGATTACGGCCAACGGTGATGTGGCCAACAAGATCGGCACCTATCAGCTGGCCGTGAACGCCATGCATCACGGCGTGCGTTTCATGGTGGTGGCGCCGAGTTCGACCATCGACATGACTCTGGCCAGTGGCGATGACATTCCGATCGAAGAGCGTGATGGCGCCGAGTTGCTGGAAGTCGGTGGCAAGCGCGTGGGGGCGGACGTCGAGGCGTTCAACCCGGTGTTCGACGTGACCCCGGCGGATCTGATTGATGCAATCGTCACCGAAAAGGGCATCGTCGAGCGTCCGGATACGGCGAAAATGGCCCAGTTGATGTGCCGCAAGCGCCTGCATTGATTGGCTTGATATCTGCGCTGTTCTCTTCGCGAGCAAGCTCGCTCCCACAGGTTTTGTGAGCGCCACAGAACCCTGTGGGAGCGAGCTTGCTCGCGAAGGGGTCCTAAAAGTCAATAAACATCGCTAAACCAAGCCTCAATTCTGCATTCAACGAAGCTCTGAGCTTCTCTGGTCCCCTTTAAGCCTGTCACCGGTCAACTAACTATGCTCCATGCGCATCTGGGGGATAGGTGCGTGGCGGCTCTTGTGATAACATCCGGCGTTTTCCGAGGCAGCTTCACGGAGCTGTCTTCACTGCGCAAATCCGCGATCCAATGTTGATTTGTCGTAAGTCGGTGCATGGCACTCGGCCGGCCCCGACGAGCTTCGTTGCTCCCACATGGATATGACGAAGTTTCACCAGAAAAAGGAATCAGGCTTCTCATGGGCGAACTGGCCAAAGAAATCCTCCCGGTCAATATCGAAGACGAGCTGAAACAGTCCTATCTCGACTACGCGATGAGCGTAATCGTCGGCCGTGCACTGCCGGATGCGCGCGATGGCCTCAAGCCCGTGCACCGTCGCGTACTGTTCGCGATGAGCGAGCTGGGCAACGACTTCAACAAGCCGTACAAGAAATCTGCCCGTGTTGTCGGCGACGTGATCGGTAAGTATCACCCGCATGGTGATACTGCGGTGTACGACACCATCGTTCGTATGGCTCAGCCTTTCTCCCTGCGCTACCTGCTGGTAGACGGTCAGGGCAACTTCGGTTCGGTCGACGGCGATAACGCTGCGGCCATGCGATACACCGAAGTGCGCATGACCAAGCTGGCGCACGAGCTGCTGGCTGACCTGCACAAGGAAACCGTGGACTGGGTGCCGAACTACGACGGCACCGAAATGATCCCGGCGGTCATGCCGACCCGTATCCCCAACCTGCTGGTCAACGGCTCCAGCGGTATCGCCGTGGGTATGGCGACCAACATTCCGCCGCACAACCTCGGTGAAGTCATCGACGGTTGCCTGGCGCTCATCGACAACCCTGAGCTGACCGTCGATGAACTGATGCAATACATCCCCGGTCCGGACTTCCCGACCGCCGCGATCATCAACGGTCGCGCCGGCATCATCGAAGCCTACCGTACCGGTCGTGGCCGTATTTACATGCGCGCCCGCTCGATCATCGAAGACATCGACAAGGTTGGTGGCCGTCAGCAGATCGTCATCACCGAGCTGCCGTATCAGCTGAACAAGGCGCGTCTGATCGAGAAGATCGCCGAGCTGGTCAAAGAGAAGAAGCTCGAAGGCATCACTGAACTGCGTGACGAGTCCGACAAGGACGGTATGCGCGTCGTGATCGAGCTGCGTCGCGGCGAAGTGCCTGAGGTGATCCTCAACAACCTCTACGCCCAGACCCAGCTGCAATCGGTATTCGGCATCAACATTGTTGCGCTGATCGACGGCCGCCCGCGCATCCTGAACCTCAAGGATCTGCTGGAAGCCTTCGTCCGTCACCGTCGCGAAGTGGTCACCCGCCGTACCGTGTTCGAACTGCGCAAGGCGCGCGAGCGTGGTCACATCCTCGAAGGTCAGGCCGTTGCTCTGTCGAACATCGACCCGGTCATCGCCCTGATCAAGGCTTCGCCGACCCCGTCGGAAGCGAAAGAGGCGCTGGTCAGCACCCCGTGGGAATCCTCGGCGGTGGTGGCGATGGTTGAGCGTGCCGGTGCGGATTCGTGCCGTCCGGAAAACCTCGATCCGCAATACGGTCTGCGCGAAGGCAAGTACTTCCTGTCGCCAGAGCAGGCGCAAGCCATTCTCGAACTGCGTCTGCACCGTCTGACCGGTCTGGAGCACGAGAAGCTGCTGGCCGAGTATCAAGAGATCCTCAACCAGATCGGCGAGCTGATCCGCATCCTCAACAGCGCCGTGCGCCTGATGGAAGTGATCCGCGAAGAGCTGGAAGTGATCCGCGCCGAATACGGCGACGTGCGTCGCACCGAAATTCTCGATGCCCGTCTCGACCTGACCCTGGGTGACATGATCCCGGAAGAAGAGCGCGTCGTGACCATTTCCCACGGTGGCTACGCCAAGACCCAGCCATTGGCGGCGTACCAGGCTCAGCGTCGTGGCGGTAAAGGCAAATCGGCGACTGGCGTCAAGGATGAGGACTACATCGCTCACCTGCTGGTTGCCAACAGCCACACCACGCTGCTGCTGTTCTCCAGCAAGGGCAAGGTGTACTGGCTCAAGACTTACGAAATTCCGGAAGCATCGCGCGCCGCCCGTGGTCGCCCACTGGTCAACCTGCTGCCGCTGGATGACGGTGAATACATCACCACCATGCTGCCGGTCGAGGAATACACCGAAGGTCACTACATCTTTATGGCGACCGCCAACGGCACCGTGAAGAAGACCCCGCTGGAATCCTTCAGTCGTCAGCGCAGCGTCGGTCTGATCGCGCTGGAGCTGGACGAAGGCGACGTGCTGATCTCCGCGGCCATCACCGATGGCGAGCGTGAAGTCATGCTGTTCTCTGACGGCGGCAAAGTCACCCGCTTCAAAGAGTCCGACGTCCGTGCGATGGGCCGTACCGCCCGTGGTGTGCGCGGCATGCGTCTGCCAGAAGGGCAGAAGCTGATTTCGATGCTGATCCCGGAAGAAGGCAGCCAGATCCTCACCGCTTCCGAGCGTGGTTATGGCAAGCGCACCGCGATCACCGAGTTCCCTGAGTACAAGCGTGGCGGTCAGGGCGTGATCGCCATGGTCAGCAACGAGCGTAACGGCCGTCTGGTCGGTGCGGTGCAGGTGCTCGACGGCGAAGAAATCATGCTGATTTCCGATCAGGGCACCCTGGTGCGTACCCGTGTCGATGAAGTGTCGAGCCTGGGTCGTAACACGCAAGGTGTGACGCTGATCAAGCTGGCCAAGGATGAAACCCTGGTCGGTCTGGAGCGGGTTCAGGAGCCGTCGGAAGTCGAAGGTGAAGAGCTTGAAGGTGAAGAGGGCGAGGAGTTCGAAGGCAGCGTCGTGAGCGACGATGCTGACGAAGACCAGCAACTCGACGCCGCAGCAGACGAAGAACCGCAAGAATAAGCGGGCAAACGAGGGGGCGGATGAGAATTCGCCCCCTTGTTATTTGTCCGGTATGAAAACGCAGAGCCGTTTTCATCTGCAGATTTATTGTGATACCCAAATCAGAGCGAGATTGGATGTGAGCAAGCGAGCCTATAACTTCTGCGCCGGTCCTGCGGCGCTTCCTGAAGCTGTCCTGCAGCGTGCCCAGGGTGAACTCCTTGATTGGCACGGCAAGGGTTTGTCGGTCATGGAAATGAGCCATCGCAGCGATGAGTTCGTGTCCATCGCCACCCAGGCCGAGCAGGATCTGCGTGACCTGCTGAATATCCCGTCGAACTATAAAGTGCTGTTTCTGCAAGGTGGCGCCAGCCAGCAATTCGCGCAGATTCCACTGAACCTGTTGCCTGAAGGCGGCTCTGCCGACTACATCGACACCGGTATCTGGTCGCAGAAAGCCATCGAAGAGGCCTCGCGCTACGGTCACGTCAACGTTGCCGCTACCGCCAAGCCTTACGACTATTTCGCCATCCCGGGCCAGAACGAGTGGAAGCTGTCGAAAGACGCCGCTTACGTTCACTACGCGCCGAATGAAACCATCGGCGGTCTGGAGTTTCAGTGGATCCCGGAAACCGGCGACGTGCCGCTGGTGGCTGACATGTCTTCGGACATTCTCTCGCGTCCGGTCGATATCTCGCGTTTCGGCATGATCTACGCCGGCGCGCAGAAGAACATCGGCCCGAGCGGCATCGTCGTCAACATCATCCGTGAAGATCTGCTGGGCAAGGCCCGTTCGCTGTGCCCGACCATGCTCGACTACAAGGTCGCGGCCGATAACGGCTCGATGTACAACACCCCACCGACCCTGGCCTGGTATCTGTCCGGCCTGGTGTTCCAGTGGCTGAAAGAGCAGGGCGGTGTCGAAGCCATCGCCAAACTCAACGACGTCAAGCAGCGCACGCTGTACGATTTCATCGACGCCAGCGGCCTCTACAGCAACCCGATCAACAAGTCCGACCGCTCGTGGATGAACGTGCCGTTCCGTCTGGCTGACGACCGTCTGGACAAGCCGTTCCTGGCCGGTGCCGACGCGCGTGGTCTGCTCAACCTCAAGGGCCACCGCTCCGTGGGCGGCATGCGCGCCTCCATCTACAACGCCGTCGACATCAACGCCGTCAATGCGCTGGTGGCGTACATGGCTGAATTCGAGAAGGAGCACGGCTGATGTCCGAGCAAGAACTCAAGGCACTGCGCGTTCGCATCGACGCTCTGGACACCAAGGTCCTCGAGCTGATCAGTGAGCGTGCGCGTTGCGCCCAGGAAGTCGCGCGAGTAAAGATGGCCTCGCTGGCCGAAGGCGAAGTGCCGGTGTTCTATCGTCCCGAGCGTGAAGCTCAGGTGCTCAAGCGGGTGATGGAGCGCAATCAGGGGCCGCTGGGCAACGAAGAGATGGCGCGGTTGTTCCGCGAAATCATGTCCTCGTGCCTGGCGCTGGAGCAGCCGCTGAAAGTGGCTTATCTGGGGCCTGAGGGCACCTTCACCCAGGCGGCGGCCATGAAGCACTTCGGTCACGCGGTGATCAGCAAGCCGATGGCGGCGATCGACGAAGTGTTCCGTGAGGTGGCAGCAGGTGCGGTGAATTTTGGCGTGGTGCCGGTGGAGAACTCCACCGAGGGCGCGGTCAACCACACGCTGGACAGCTTCCTCGAACACGACATGGTGATCTGCGGCGAAGTAGAGCTGCGCATTCACCATCACTTGTTGGTTGGTGAAAACACCAAGACCGACAGCATCAGTCGCATCTACTCCCACGCGCAGTCGCTGGCCCAGTGCCGTAAGTGGCTGGACGCGCACTACCCGAACGTCGAGCGCGTGGCGGTGTCCAGCAACGCCGAAGCGGCGAAGCGGGTCAAGGGCGAGTGGAACTCGGCGGCGATTGCCGGCGACATGGCGGCAGGGCTGTATGGCCTGACGCGTCTGGCCGAGAAGATCGAAGACCGTCCGGACAACTCGACGCGCTTCCTGATGATCGGTAACCAGGAAGTGCCACCGACCGGCGACGACAAGACTTCGATCATCGTCTCGATGAGCAACAAGCCCGGCGCGCTCCACGAGCTGCTGGTGCCGTTCCATGACAACGGCATCGACCTGACCCGGATCGAAACCCGTCCGTCGCGCAGCGGCAAATGGACCTACGTGTTCTTCATCGACTTCGTCGGCCACCACCGTGATCCGTTGATCAAGGGTGTGCTGGAAAAGATCAGTCAGGAAGCAGTAGCACTCAAAGTGCTGGGTTCCTACCCGAAAGCAGTTCTCTAAGGGCGGTAGCAAATGAGTGGCAACTTCCTCGCTCTGGCACAGCCGGGCGTGCAACAACTCTCGCCGTATGTTCCGGGCAAGCCTGTGGATGAGCTGGCCCGCGAGCTGGATCTGGATCCGGCGAAAATCGTCAAACTGGCGAGCAACGAAAACCCGCTGGGCGCCAGTCCGAAAGCGCTGGCGGCGATCCGCGAAGAGCTGGCCGAGCTGACCCGTTATCCGGACGGCAACGGTTTTGCGCTGAAATCCCTGTTGGCCGAGCAGTGCCGCGTCGAGCTGAGCCAGGTCACTCTGGGTAACGGTTCCAACGACATTCTCGAGCTGGTGGCGCGCGCCTATCTGGCGCCGGGCCTGAATGCAGTGTTCAGTGAGCATGCGTTTGCTGTCTATCCGATTGCGACTCAGGCCGTTGGCGCTCAGGCCAAAGTGGTTCCGGCCAAGGATTGGGGGCATGACCTGCCGGCCATGCTCGCGGCCATCGACGCCAACACCCGCGTGGTATTCATCGCCAACCCGAACAACCCGACCGGTACCTGGTTCGGCGCCGAAGCGCTGGACGAGTTCCTGCAGGATGTTCCGGAGCACGTTCTGGTGGTGCTGGACGAGGCTTACATCGAGTACGCCGAAGGCAGTGATTTGCCGGACGGTCTGGACTTCCTTGCCGCGTATCCGAATCTGCTGGTTTCGCGCACCTTCTCCAAAGCCTATGGTCTGGCGGCACTGCGGGTTGGCTACGGTCTGTCGACTCCGGTGGTCGCTGATGTGCTGAACCGCGTTCGCCAGCCGTTCAACGTCAACAGCCTCGCCCTCGCGGCAGCCTGTGCAGCATTGAAGGACGATGAGTATCTGGCGCAAAGCCGTCAGCTCAACGAGTCGGGCATGCAGCAACTGCAAGCCGGTTTCCGTGAGCTGGGTCTGGGCTGGATCGAATCCAAAGGCAACTTCATCTGCGTCGATCTCGCTCAGGTCGCTGCCCCGGTATTCCAGGGATTGCTGCGCGAAGGCGTGATCGTGCGTCCAGTGGCCAACTACGGCATGCCGAACCACCTGCGGGTGACCATCGGTCTGCCAGCGGAAAACAGCCGCTTCCTCGAAGCGCTGCGCAAGGTTCTGGCTCGTGGGTGATGTCACTGCACTGCAATCTGCTGCACCTATGATCGGGCGCCTTGTGGTGGTCGGTCTGGGGTTGATCGGTGGTTCGTTTGCCAAAGGCTTGCGTGAAAGCGGCGTGTGTCGCGAAGTGGTCGGGGTCGATCTCGACCCGCAATCGCGCAAGCTGGCGGTCGAGTTGGGGGTGGTGGATCGTTGCGAGGACGATCTGATTGCCGCGTGTCAGGGCGCCGACGTGATTCAGCTGGCGGTGCCGATCCTGGCCATGGAAAAAGTGCTGGCCCGTCTGGCGAGCGTTGATCTGGGCGCGGCGATTTTGACCGATGTCGGCAGTGCCAAGGGCAATGTGGTGCGTGCGGCGACCGAGGCGTTCGGCGGTATGCCGGCGCGTTTCGTGCCGGGGCATCCGATTGCCGGTTCCGAGCAGAGCGGGGTGGAAGCTTCTAACGCTGAACTGTTCCGTCGGCACAAGGTGATCCTGACACCGCTTGAGCAAACCGATCCGGCGGCGCTGGCGGTGGTCGATCGCTTGTGGCGCGAATTGGGCGCTGACGTCGAGCACATGCAGGTCGAGCGTCACGATGAAGTGTTGGCTGCGACCAGTCATCTGCCGCACCTGCTGGCCTTCGGTCTGGTCGATTCGTTAGCCAAGCGCAATGAAAATCTTGAGATCTTCCGTTACGCTGCGGGCGGTTTCCGCGATTTCACAAGAATCGCCGGAAGCGACCCGGTGATGTGGCACGACATCTTCCTCGCCAATCGCGAGGCTGTCCTGCGCACACTCGATACATTTCGCAGCGACCTCGACGCCTTGCGCGACGCGGTCGATGCAGGGGATGGGCACCAATTGTTGGGCGTCTTCACGCGCGCCCGGGTTGCCCGCGAGCATTTCAGTAAAATCCTGGCCCGCAGGGCCTATGTGGACGCTATGAATTCCAACGATCTGATCTTCCTGGCTCAACCTGGTGGCCGCCTTTCCGGTCGGATTCGCGTACCGGGTGACAAATCGATTTCCCACCGCTCGATCATGCTCGGCTCCTTGGCTGAAGGCGTGACTGAAGTGGAAGGTTTCCTCGAGGGCGAAGACGCCCTGGCGACCTTGCAGGCTTTCCGCGACATGGGTGTGGTCATCGAAGGCCCGCACCACGGCCGCGTGACCATTCACGGTGTCGGCCTGCATGGCTTGAAGCCGGCGCCGGGCCCGATCTATCTGGGCAACTCCGGTACGTCGATGCGCCTGCTGTCCGGCCTGCTGGCCGCGCAGGACTTCGACAGCACCCTGACCGGCGATGCGTCGCTGTCCAAGCGTCCGATGAATCGCGTGGCCAATCCACTGCGTGAAATGGGCGCCGTGATCGAAACCGCTGCCGAAGGTCGTCCGCCGATGACCATTCGCGGTGGTCACAAGCTCAAGGGGCTGACCTACACCATGCCGATGGCCAGCGCTCAGGTGAAATCCTGCCTGCTGCTCGCCGGCCTGTACGCGGAAGGCAAGACCACTGTGACCGAGCCGGCTCCGACTCGCGATCACACCGAGCGCATGCTGCGTGGTTTCGGCTACCCGGTCAGCGTTGAAGGTGCGACGGCTTCGGTCGAGTCCGGTGGCAAGTTGACTGCGACCCACATTGAAGTGCCGGGTGACATCTCGTCGTCGGCGTTCTTCCTGGTGGCAGCGTCGATCGCCGAAGGTTCGGAGCTGGTACTTGAGCACGTCGGCATCAACCCGACTCGTACCGGTGTTATCGACATCCTGCGCCTGATGGGTGCGGACATCACTCTGGAAAACCAGCGTGAAGTCGGCGGCGAGCCTGTGGCTGACCTGCGCGTGCGGGCAGCTAAGCTTAAAGGTATCGAGATTCCGGAAGAGTTGGTCCCGTTGGCGATCGACGAATTCCCGGTGCTGTTCGTGGCTGCTGCCTGTGCTGAAGGGCGCACCGTGCTGACCGGCGCTGAAGAGCTGCGGGTCAAGGAATCGGATCGTATTCAAGTGATGGCGGACGGCCTGTTGGCACTGGGCGTCAAATGCCAGCCGACTCCGGACGGCATCATCATCGACGGCGGCCAGATCGGCGGCGGCGAAGTGCATGGTCACGGCGATCACCGTATCGCAATGGCTTTCAGTGTGGCCTCCCTGCGTGCCACCGCACCGATCCGCATCCATGATTGCGCCAACGTCGCGACGTCGTTCCCCAACTTCCTCGCATTGTGCGGGCAGGTCGGCATTTGTGTGGCACAAGAGGCTCAGTCGTGAAAAACATTGCACCGGTCATCACCATTGATGGGCCAAGCGGCTCGGGCAAAGGCACCGTAGCCGGGATTCTGGCCAAGCGTCTGGGCTGGAACCTGCTGGATTCCGGTGCGCTTTACCGTTTGCTCGCCTTTGCCGCGCATAACCATGGCGTTGATCTGACCAATGAAGAGCTGCTGAAGAAACTCGCCGCTCATCTGGATGTGCAGTTCATTGCGGCGACCGAAGGTCAGTTGCAGCGAATCATTCTGGAAGGTGATGAAGTCAGCGATGTCATCCGCACCGAAAGCGTCGGTTCCGGCGCTTCGCAAGTGGCTGCATTGCCCGCCGTACGCGAGGCGCTGCTGCAGCGCCAGCGTGCGTTCCAGGAAGCGCCGGGCCTGGTGGCCGATGGTCGCGACATGGGTACGGTGGTGTTTCCCGATGCACCGCTGAAGATTTTCCTGACCGCCAGTGCCGAGGAGAGGGCGCGCCGTCGATATTTGCAGTTGAAGGGCAAAGTCGAGGGTGTTAGTCTGTCGAGTCTGCTAGATGAGATCCGTGCACGCGACGAGCGTGATACCCAGCGCGCAGTGGCCCCGCTCAAACCGGCGGCCGACGCGATACAGCTGGATTCCACGGAGTTGTCCATCGATCAGGTGCTTGAACGCATCATGAGCGAGATCGCCATTCGCGATATCGCCGGGTGACCAAGAAGGTTGCAGGGGACCAGTCATAGTCCTGCGGCGCTTCTTCTATATGAAACTAACCCACACCGTCTGGGGTGTGGAGATGGGCGTATCCTTCGCCCTCATTTACAGGAATTAAAATGAGCGAAAGCTTTGCGGAACTCTTTGAAGAAAGCCTAAAAACCCTGAACCTTCAGGCAGGCTCCATCATCACCGGTGTTATCGTTGATATCGATTACCAAGCTCGCTGGGTAACCGTTCACGCTGGCCTGAAGTCTGAAGCACTCATCCCGCTTGAGCAGTTCTACAACGACGCTGGCGATCTGACTATCAATGTCGGTGACGAAGTTCACGTTGCGCTGGACTCGGTTGAAGACGGTTTCGGTGAAACCAAGCTGTCCCGTGAAAAAGCCAAGCGCGCTGAATGCTGGATCGTTCTGGAAGCAGCCTTCGCAGCTGAGGAAGTGGTCAAGGGCGTTATCAACGGTAAGGTTAAAGGCGGCTTCACTGTCGACGTTAACGGCATCCGTGCGTTCCTGCCAGGTTCCCTGGTTGACGTCCGTCCAGTGCGCGACACCACGCACCTGGAAGGCAAAGAGCTGGAATTCAAGGTCATCAAGCTGGACCAGAAGCGCAACAACGTTGTCGTTTCCCGTCGCAGCGTCCTGGAAGCCGAGAACTCCGCCGAGCGTGAAGCTCTGCTGGAATCCCTGCAGGAAGGCCAGCAAGTCAAAGGTATCGTCAAAAACCTCACCGATTACGGCGCATTCGTCGATCTGGGTGGCGTGGACGGCCTGCTGCACATCACCGACATGGCCTGGAAGCGCATCAAGCATCCTTCCGAGATCGTCAACGTTGGTGACGAAATCGACGTTAAGGTTCTGAAATACGATCGCGAACGCAACCGTGTTTCCCTGGGCCTGAAGCAACTGGGCGAAGATCCATGGGTTGCTATCAAAGCCCGTTACCCAGAAAGCACTCGCGTTACCGCTCGTGTAACCAACCTGACTGACTACGGCTGCTTCGCTGAGCTGGAAGAAGGCGTTGAAGGTCTGGTACACGTTTCGGAAATGGACTGGACCAACAAGAACATCCACCCTTCGAAAGTCGTACAAGTCGGCGACGAAGTGGAAGTCATGGTTCTGGACATCGACGAAGAGCGTCGTCGTATCTCCCTGGGCATCAAGCAGTGCAAGTCGAACCCGTGGGAAGACTTCTCTGGCCAGTTCAACAAGGGCGACAAGATCTCCGGCACCATCAAGTCGATCACCGATTTCGGTATCTTCATTGGTCTGGACGGCGGCATCGACGGTCTGGTTCACCTGTCCGACATCTCCTGGAACGAAGTGGGCGAAGAAGCCGTACGTCGTTTCAAGAAGGGCGACGAGCTGGACACCGTTATCCTGTCGGTTGACCCAGAGCGCGAGCGCATCTCCCTGGGCATCAAGCAACTGGAAAGCGATCCGTTCTCCGAGTACGTCTCGGTTAACGACAAAGGCGCAATCGTTACTGGCACCGTGAAAGAAGTTGACGCCAAAGGCGCCATCATCGTTCTGGCCGACGATATCGAAGCGACTCTGAAAGCCTCCGAAATCAGCCGTGACCGCGTTGAAGACGCGCGCAACGTTCTGAAAGAAGGCCAGCAAGTAGAAGCCAAGATCATTAGCGTTGATCGTAAGAGCCGTGTAATTCAGCTGTCGATCAAATCGAAAGACGATGCTGAAGAGAAAGAAGCTATCCAGAGCCTGAACTCCGTTCAGGAAGCTCCAGCCGATACCACTATGGCTGCTCTGCTGAAGCAAGCAATGGCCAAACAGAACTAAGTTCTGCTTGATCATGAAAAAGGGCGACTTCGGTCGCCCTTTTTTGTGCCTGCGATTTACCGATTTTTGCCGTCCTGTTTTATGAGTGTGCTTGTGGGTGAAACCAAATCATTTCCCTGATGGTCTGTTTCTTTAATCGGATCAATCGCCTATTCACGACTAAGCTAGGTCTTAAGCGTGTAGTCGTCGGGCTTCGCCTGACATAAGGAAGTGAATGAACAAGTTTATCGTCCTCTTGGCTGCTGTGGTTCTAGCGGGCTGTACCACCAGCGCCAAGACCCATGCGGTGCGAGGTGTCAGTGGCATAGAGATAGACTGCTCCGGATTGGGCTCTGGCTGGGACAAGTGTCAGCGGCGTGCGGCGAAGGAGTGCAAGGGGGCTGGATACAAGGTGATCACGCGATCTGACGATGCCAGGGATGAGGAGGAGTTTCCTTTTGGCTTCAACCCGGCAGGCTACGTCACCCGGACGATGCTGGTGATATGCCGGTAGAGCGTGTTTGCGGGTTTGATGCCCTGAAAACGGGCGTTTCGGCGCCGAGGAAGATATGTCAATCCCTGGGCTGTTCAAAATCTTCCGGGCGTGCTAAAACCTTTCAAGCGCTGATCTAGCTGCTTGAAAAAGAAGGGAAAAATATGACGAAGTCGGAGTTGATCGAACGAATTGTCACCCATCAAGGGCTACTCTCATCCAAGGATGTGGAGCTGGCCATCAAGACCATGCTTGAACAAATGTCCCAATGTCTGGCGACCGGTGATCGTATCGAGATCCGTGGGTTTGGCAGCTTCTCATTGCACTATCGTGCCCCGCGCGTAGGCCGCAATCCAAAAACCGGCCAGTCGGTCAGCCTTGACGGCAAATTCGTTCCGCATTTCAAGCCAGGTAAAGAGCTGCGTGATCGGGTGAACGAAGAGGAGGACGAGATTTGACAGTCGGGACTCTGCAGGGAGTTATTCATGCGTAATCTCAAGCGCATGCTTCTTGGCGCATTCATTCTTTTGCTGGTGTTGGTTGTTCTGGCATTCGTTCTGGAAAACCAGCAATCGATCTCGCTGATATTCCTCGGCTGGTCGGCTCCACAACTTCCGGCATCGCTTGTAATGGTTTTGGCGTTGCTTGTGGGTATGTTGATTGGTCCAATACTCGCCTGGTTTCTGGGGCGTTCGTCCAGAGCCTCGCGCAAGCGTCTGGTCTGAAATGGCAGCGGCGGGGCATCTGTCGAAATTGCGCTCTGGTCCATCTATATCCATTAGTAAATCGTTCATTAAGCTGTAAAATGCCGCCCTTATTCGATAGCGGCCTGTTTGCGCGTCGTCAAAGGCTGGCTTCAGCAGGCGCCTTTCGATGTAATGACAGTTGCGATCATGGACCGGACAGCGCTCGATTGGCGGTACTGTCAGCAACTCAAGGGTATGGTTTCGCGTGAAAATTCTAGTGACCGGCGGCGCCGGGTTTATTGGCTCGGCAGTTATTCGTCATATTATTTCCAATACAACCGACTCCGTAGTGAACGTCGACAAGCTGACGTATGCCGGTAATCTTGAATCGCTGGCGCAAGTCAGTCAGGACGAACGTTATGTTTTCGAGCGAGTGGATATCTGCGATCGCCAGCAGATAGACCGTGTGCTGCAAACGCATCAGCCGGATGCGATCATGCACCTGGCGGCAGAGTCCCATGTCGACCGTTCGATTTCCGGGCCCTCCGAATTCATTCAGACCAACATCATTGGTACGTACACCTTGCTGGAGGCGGCACGCCACTATTGGCTGGCCCTGGACGATGTGCGCAAGGGCGCTTTTCGCTTCCACCATATCTCGACGGACGAGGTGTACGGCGACCTTGAAGGGCCTGAAGACCTGTTCACCGAAGAGACACCCTATCAACCGAGTTCGCCGTATTCGGCCAGCAAGGCCAGTTCCGATCACCTGGTGCGTGCGTGGGCCAGAACCTACGGCCTTCCGACCCTGGTCACCAATTGCTCGAACAACTACGGTCCGTGTCACTTTCCCGAGAAGCTCATTCCGCTGATTATCCTCAATGCGCTGGAAGGCAAACCCTTGCCGGTGTATGGCAAAGGTGACCAGGTACGTGACTGGCTTTATGTCGAGGATCATGCCCGCGCGCTTTATAAAGTCGTGACCGAAGGCGTGGTTGGCCAGACTTACAACATTGGCGGCCATAACGAAAAGCAGAATATTGAAGTAGTGCACACACTGTGTGCGTTGCTCGATGAGTTGCGCCCCGATTCGGCCTATTGCCCGCACGCCAGTCTGATCACTTATGTGCAGGATCGACCTGGCCACGACCAGCGTTATGCAATCGATGCCAGCAAGATCCAGCGTGAGCTGGGCTGGACGCCAGAGGAAACCTTTGAGACCGGGATCCGTAAAACGGTCGAATGGTATTTGAGCAATGCTGATTGGGTTGCGCATGTGAAGAGTGGCGCCTACCAGCAATGGATCGATCAGAATTATGCGGATCGTTCGAGCAAGTGATGAAAATTCTGCTGCTGGGCAAAAGCGGGCAAGTCGGGTGGGAGCTTCAGCGCTCGCTCGCTCCGCTCGGCCAGTTGATTGCCCTTGATCGTCACGGCGCAGATGGCCTTTGCGCAGATCTCTGCGACCTCGTCGGGCTGCGCGCCACGATTCGCACGCTTCGTCCCGATGTCATTGTCAACGCTGCTGCATACACCGCCGTCGACAAGGCTGAGGTCGAGATGCAACTGGCCGATTGTGTGAACGCTCAGGCCAGTCAGGTCATGGCTGAAGAGGCAGCAGCCTTGGGAGCATGGCTGATTCACTATTCGACCGACTATGTATTCAACGGCCAGGGAACCACGCCCTGGGTGGAAACAGATGCCGTCGATCCGCTGAATCATTACGGCGCGAGCAAAATGGCTGGTGAAAACGCCATTATTGCCTCGGGCTGCAAACATCTGATTTTTCGAACCAGCTGGGTTTACGGCGCCCGTGGCAGCAACTTTGCCAAAACCATGATGCGCCTGGCCAAAGAGCGCGAAACCCTGAAGGTCATTTGCGACCAGATCGGCGCGCCAACGGGGGCGGATCTGATTGCCGATGTCACCGCTCTGGCGATTCAGCGCGTCAAGCTGGATCCACAGTTGTCCGGTGTGTACCACCTGGTGGCCGGCGGGGAAGTGTCCTGGCATGGTTATGCGTCCTTTGTGATTGACTTTGCCCGTACCTGCGGCGAAGCGTTCGCGGTCACTGCGATCGACCCGATTCCCACCAGCGCCTATCCGACGCCGGCGTGCCGTCCCTTGAATTCTCGTTTGAATACACGGAAGTTGTGTGACGCCTTTTCTCTACACTTGCCGGACTGGCAAAGTGGTGTAACCCGAATGCTCAGGGAAATTCTGAATAAATGATCAATACTAACCGTAAAGGCATCATTCTGGCCGGCGGCTCGGGGACTCGTTTGCACCCGGTCACCCTGGGCGTGTCCAAGCAACTGCTGCCCATCTACGATAAACCGATGATTTTTTACCCGCTGTCGGTACTGATGCTGGCAGGCATGCGTGAAATCCTGATCATTTCCACCCCGGAGGACTTGCCGAATTTCCGCAAGTTGCTGGGTGATGGCAGCCTGTACGGGATCGAGTTGAGTTATGCCGAACAGCCAAGTCCCGACGGGCTTGCGCAAGCCTTCATCATTGGTGAAGAGTTCATTGGCGACGACCCTTGCTGCCTGATTCTCGGCGACAATATTTTCTACGGACAATATTTCACCGAAAACCTGCGCTCCGCCAATGCCCAGCCTTCGGGGGCGACGGTCTTCGGTTATCACGTTTCCGATCCGGAGCGTTTCGGGGTGGTGGAGTTCGATGCCAACGGCAGCGCGCTGAGCATTGAAGAGAAGCCGCAAAAACCGAAATCCAATTACGCGGTCACCGGCCTGTATTTTTACGATAACCAGGTCGTGGAAATCGCTAAAAACATCAAGCCTTCAGAGCGTGGCGAGCTGGAAATCACCGACATCAACCGCGCTTATCTGGAACAAAAGACGCTCAACGTCGAAATGTTGGGTCGCGGCTTCGCCTGGCTGGATACCGGTACTCACGACTCGCTGCTTGAAGCCGGTCACTTCGTGCATACCATCGAGCATCGCCAGGGCCTGAAGGTCGCTTGCCTGGAAGAAATCGCTTATCACAACGGCTGGATTACCGCTGAGCAGGTCGATGCCCAGGCGCAGCGCCTGAAGAAAACCGGTTATGGTCAATATTTGCAGAAGTTGCTGGATCAGCCGTCGCATTGATGGCCGTTTTGCCTTTGACGTCGGTCTGTTGCATTCAATTGTCGAGTTATTAATAGCGGGCAGCCGCTGTAGAATGGCCGACAGCATCGGGCAATGTATTCGACGCTTTTAAGGGTGCGAGTGTCATGGGTTCCGTCGCCTTGAAGCGGGCAGACGGGGCAAGGGTCCTTCACCTGATTCGGTGCAGGAACGACTAGAAACATAACTGAGCCTGCTTTCCTGAAGATCACCGCAGGAAAGGGGATTAAGGACTTAGAGCATGGAACTGATTCCCGTAATTTTGTCTGGCGGAGTGGGCAGCCGGTTGTGGCCTGTTTCCCGTGAAGCCCATCCCAAGCCTTTCATGGATTTGCCGGATGGCCAGAATCTGATCCAGAAGACGTTCCTGCGTGCTTCACGTCTTGAAGGTGTCGTGGAAGTCCTTACGGTGACCAACCGTGAGTTGCTGTTCAAGACTGAAGACGAGTACGGGGTGGTCAATACCGCCAAGCATGCGCAAGGGTTCATCCTCGAACCGTTCGGGCGCAACACTGCGGCGGCAGTAGCGGCGGCAGCATTGCAACTGGAGGCCACTCATGGCCCCGACGCCCATATGCTGGTGCTGGCAGCCGATCACCTGATCAAGGACGAAAAGGCCTTCGCCGCCGCAGTTGCCAGCGCGGTTGCGCTGGCAGGTGAAGGCTGGCTCGTCACTTTCGGTATTCAGCCGACGTATCCTGAAACGGGCTTTGGCTACATCGAAGCGCAAAAGGATGCCCCGCTCAACGGTGGTTTGAAGGTCGCGCGGTTTGTCGAGAAGCCGGATCTGGAAACCGCACAGGCTTACGTAGGTGCTGGCAACTACTTCTGGAACTCGGGCATGTTCTGCTTCCGTGTCGGCACCGTTCTGGAAGAGCTGCGTCTGCATGCGCCCGACGTCGTCGAGGCTGTTGCGAAAACCATCGAGGTGTCGCGTCTGACCTCGTCCAGCAAATACCGTTGCCTGGCCCTGGATAGCGAAAGCTTCGCCCAGGTGCCGGATATCTCCATCGACTATGCGCTGATGGAGCGCTCGGACAAGGTCGCGACCATTCCTTGCGATATCGGCTGGAGTGACATCGGTTCCTGGAACGCCGTAAGCGAATTGACTGCGCCAGACGAAAACGGCAACCGCTTCGAAGGTGAAGTGCTGTCTCACGGTTCGCGCAACAACTATGTGAACAGTGAGGGGCGTCTGACAGCTCTGGTCGGTGTGGAAGACCTGTTGGTCATCGACACCCCGGATGCGGTGATGATCGCCCACAAGGACCATGCCCAGGATGTGAAGCACATCGTCAACCAGCTCAAGGCCTGCAGCCATACGGTGCATTTGCTGCATCGCACGGTCCACCGGCCATGGGGTACCTACACTACCCTGGAAAATGGCGAGCGCTTCAAGATCAAGCGTATCGTCGTGAAACCGAAGGCTTCGCTCTCATTGCAGATGCATCACCATCGCAGTGAGCACTGGATTGTTGTCAGCGGGATGGCCGTGGTGGTCAACGACCAGCAGGAACTGATGCTCAACACCAACGAATCGACGTTCATTCGCGCCGGACACCAGCATCGCCTGATGAACCCGGGCGTCATTGACCTCGTCCTCATTGAAGTGCAAAGCGGCGATTATCTGGGTGAAGACGATATCGTGCGTTTTGAAGACAACTACGGCCGCGTTGACAAGTAACCGCGTGCTGCCAGTCATAAGCCTGGTCGGTGATTGTTTTGCCGATCAGGCTTATTTGCATGTGCCCACCTGCGACTTCAATCCCTATAGATGACACACAGCCGTGGCGCTCCCCATCCGCCGTCTCGGACTACCAGGCAAGAGATCAAAATGCATACCCCGATCAAAACCCGATGCTTCAAGGCTTATGACATCCGTGGCGAAGTGCCGTCCGACCTGAACGAGGATGTCGCTTATCGAATTGGCCGTGCAATGGTCGTTGAGCTGCAAGCTAAAAGCATTGTGCTGGGGCGAGACATGCGCCTGGAAAGCCCGATGCTCGCCGAGGCGATGACCCGGGGTTTGAGGGAGGCGGGCGCGGATGTCATAGATATCGGACTGTGCGGTACCGAAGAGGTCTATTTTGCCACCAGTGCATTCGGTGCCGACGGCGGGGTGATGATCACCGCCAGCCATAATCCAAAAGGCTACAACGGGATGAAGCTGGTCAAGTCGCAGTCGCGACCGATCAGTGGCGACACAGGCCTCAATGCGATTCGTGACCGGGTGGAAAGCGGCGATCTCGGTGCGCTGGCGGACAAGGCTGGTGACGTTCGGCATGAGCTCGATAAGAGCCGCTACATCGATCACTTGCTCACCTATATCAACGTCGCAGAGCTCAAGCCGCTGAAAGTGCTGGCCGATCCGGGCAATGGCGCGGCCGGTCCGGTGTTGCAGGCCCTGATCGACAAGCTGCCGTTCGAATGGGTAGTGATCAATGCCGAGCCAGATGGCCATTTTCCCAACGGCGTACCCAATCCGCTGCTGCCGGAAAATCGCGAGCTGACCCGCCAGGCGCTGCTCGACAATGGCTGTGATGTCGGGCTGGCATGGGACGGCGATTTCGACCGCTGCTTCTTTTTCGATGAAACCGGCCGATTTATCGAAGGCTATTATCTGGTTGGGTTGCTGGCAGAAATGCTGCTCAAGCAACACCCCGAAAGCAAAATCATTCATGACCCGCGCCTGACCTGGAATACCATTGATCAGGTCGAGCAGGCCGGTGGTGTGCCGGTGTTGTGCAAGACCGGGCATGCCTTCATCAAAGAGCGCATGCGTCTTGAAGATGCCATTTATGGTGGCGAAATGAGCGCTCACCACTATTTCCGCGATTTCGCCTACTGCGACAGCGGGATGATTCCCTGGTTGCTCGTGACGGCCCTGATGTCCACCACGGGCAAGACCCTGGCGCAACTGGTCGACGAGCGCATTGCTGCCTATCCGTGCACCGGCGAGATCAACTATCGCGTCGAGGATGTACCGGCGATGCTGCAGAAGGTTCTGGCGCATTATTTGCCGCAGAATCCTGAGATCGACAGAACCGACGGCATCAGCGTTTCCTTTGCCGACTGGCGTTTCAACCTGCGCGGCTCCAACACCGAACCGCTGTTGCGGCTCAATGTTGAAGCCAGAGGCGATCAGGCGTTGATGTGGGCGCGTTTGAAAGAGATCGAGCTGTTGATCAAGGGCGCTTGAGTCTTCGTTTCTTTGGTATTCGACGGCGCCCGAGTCTCGATGAGCGAACCATTGCGGTGCGGGTGCAGGTTGTGAAATATCAATTCAATAGGTTCCTATTTTGAAAACGGTTTTATTGTTAAGCACCTATCCGATCGCCTCTCCCCGACACGGGGGGCAGGTCCGGGTTGCCAATATCGCGAAAACCTTTGGCGAAAATGGCTGGAGTGTGACTCATCTGGCGGTTTATGAGCCGGAGGGCTATCCGCCTTCAAGCCTGGGAGCCAACGATGTCAGTTTTCCCGCTGGCAGCCCCTTCCGGAAATACAAGGGCACCTATGTTCCCTTGATCAACGACTTGCTTTCGGGCGAATTCGCCGCATCGGAACAAGGCGGGTTCGCAGACATTCTCAAGAAATTACCGCCGGTTATCGACGTGATTCATGTCGAGCAGCCGTGGCTGTGGCCGTTGGTACTGAAGATCCGTCAGATGCCGCAGCACGCCAATGCGTGCCTGATTTACGGATCGCAGAACATCGAGGCTCCGCTGAAGCAGGAAATCCTCGACAGCTACGCTATCAAAGGTGCGGAGCCGGTCATCGCGGATATCGAGGCCCTGGAGCGCAAGGCGGCTCTTGAGGCCGATATTGCCGTGGCCGTTACCCAGGCGGATTACGACATTCTCCAGGCCTGGGGGGCGAAGAAACCACTGCTTGCCTCCAATGGAATCGCGCCTTGGTCGGCGAAGCCGGAGCTGCTCGCCAGCTGGAAAGAGCGTCTGCCGCAGTCTCCGTGGATTCTCTATGTTGCCAGCGCCCACCCGCCTAATTTCAAGGGCTTCAATGAGTGCCTCGGCAGTTCACTGGCGTGCATACCGCCGGATAGCAAACTGGTGGTGGTCGGCAGTGTGTGTGAGCACCTTGAGGCAGCGCTGCGTGACAGTCGCTGGGGACAGCTGAATCTGTCGCGTCTGCAGCTGCTCTACATGCTGCCGGATGAAGACCTGGATGCCGTGAAAACGCTGGCGCATGCGTTCCTGTTGCCGATTCCTCATGGTGGCGGTTCCAACATCAAGACGGCCGAAGCCATCTACTCGGGCAAGTACGTCATCGGCACAGAATCGGCTTTCCGTGGCTTTGAGCAGCACCTGAATCTGCCGGAAATCAGTGTTGCCCGTACGCCGGACGAGTTTCATGCGGCGATTCGCCTGCGCCTGACGGGGCCGGCAACCATTGATGCCAACGGGCCGGACAGAGTTTCCCGCGAACCATTGACCTGGGTCCGTAGCCTTGAGTCGATCCCGCATGCAGCGGCAGAAGTCATTGAAAAGAAGGCGCAAGCATGACCACCTGGTTTGATGTAACGACCATTCTCGGCTGGCGTCGGCCGGCGGTAGGCATTATTCGCACGGAGGCAGAGGCTGCCACCCATGCACTTGAGTTGATTGCTGCGGGCGAAGATGTGAAGTTTTGCTTCTACAGTCATGCCACCGGTTACAGCGCAATTGACGCAGCCGAGGTCGCTGCCACCCTGAAAAGAATTTCTGGCGCGCACATGCCTGCGCCAGGCCGGATCGCTGCAGGCAGTTCGAGTAAAAGTTCAATCGAGGCCCGGTTGAAAGAAAAGGCAATCAAGGTACTCAATCGCCTGCCGCCCAAGGTGAGCGGGCGCATTTATCAGTTCTTTCAATTGCGCCGTACCTCCATTGTCGAAGCCGTGATTGGTGTTCGACACCTGAAGTCGGCGACTCTGGCGTTCTTCAGGCCAGCCAATCGCAGCCATGTGTTCAATCCTTCGTTTCACAAGGTGCGCACCGGCGGTCATCCTTTTGCAAAGGGCGATAGTTACATCTCGGTTGGGCTGGACTGGGACAACAAGAACCTGCCGCATCTTTATGAACTCAAGAAGCAAGTTGGTCTGCGCGTCGTTCTTTTCTGCTACGACGTGATTCCGGTAAGACTGCCGCATCTGTGCGTCGGTGATGTGGCCGCCAAGTTTGCCAACTACTTTGCCGATGTTGCGTGGTGTGCGGACAAGATCCTGTGTATCTCGGAATGCACGCGCAAGGATCTGGTCGCGCTACTCGAAGAGTTGGGTGCCCCTGTGCCCGAGACAGCGGTGGTCAAGTTGGGTTGCCAGCTCTCCCATGAGTTGAGCGACACCATCAGCGCAGATGTGCAGGCCTTGCTGAAAGAGCGCTTCGTATTGTTCGTTTCGACGATCGAGCGCCGCAAGAACCATGAGGTCCTGTACCGTGCCTATACCCGTCTGATCGATGACGGAGTCAAGGATTTGCCGAAACTGGTGTTTGTCGGGATGCCGGGTTGGGGGGTAGGTGATTTGTTGTCGGATATCGCGCTTGATCCGCGGACAAAGGACTACATTCGCATCCTCAACAACGTTTCGGATTCTGACCTCATGCACCTGTATCGCAACTGCATGATGACGGCATTCCCGTCCTTGTATGAAGGCTGGGGTTTACCGGTTGCAGAAAGCCTGGCTGCCGGCAAGTACTGCCTGGCCTCCAATGCAGCGTCGATTCCCGAGGTGGGCGGGGAACTGCTGGATTATCTGGAGCCATGGGATGTGTCGGCGTGGGTCGCCGAACTGCAGAAGTATGCTTTTGATCCGCTGGCACTGGCGGCCAAGGAAGAAGCGATCAAGCGTGACTACAAACCCGTTGCCTGGAAAGACACGGCACAGTTTGTTTTTGGAAGTTTGAAGCAACAATAACGCGGGCGGTTTGCGGTGGATCAGATGCTGATCCACCGCACGTCCGGTTCAGACGATCGTATTGGTATTGAAGATGCTCAAGGGCTTGAGGATCTCCGGAGTCCCGAGCAATTCAGGGCTGGCTGACCATTTTTCGATGATGGTCGCAAAATGATCGACTGCCGAAATCACCACCTTCGCTCGAAGCACGACCGGAATGGCCTGTTCCAGCTTGTGAGCGTAATTCTCGGCGGTGAAAGTCTCTTTGGCCCATGCTTGCGCCTGTTTGCCGATCTCGGCGGCCGAAGATGGCTTGCTGCGCAGCGAAAGGAAAATCTTTTTCAGATCTTCAATTTCGTTGTCGGGCGACACTTTCAATACATATTGGTCCGGTAGTTCCTTGTAGAAGCCGGTGTCGGTGACGATCGTGGCTTTGCCATAGAGCATCGCTTCAATGGCTGAAGCAGAAGCGGCTTCCAGGCTAGGCCAGCGCAGGCAACTGATCACGTCGGCTTCTCTGATGGCTTCGGACAGCGTGGCATCGTCGACTTCGTTGGAAATGATCAGTTCGACCCCACCCTTGGCGGCCATTTCGGTCAGTTTACTTTCGACGTCCGGAAGAATGGCGCCTACCAGGCGATAGCTGATGTTCTTGCGCAATGAAGCGTTGCTTGCGATGGCCTTGATGCAGCTTTCAACCCGCTTGTTCGGGTTGACATGGCCGATCGTCAGCACCTTCAGTTTGCCGTCACTTTTGCGTTCTTCTTCGGCGTCAACAGCTCCCGGTGCATCGTAGGCCAGCGGCGTCACGAAAACCGGACCTGCACACGCATCCATTACCCGCTTGCAGCCCCAGTTACTGTGGGTGATCACGCCGGTGGCCATCGAGCTGATCCATTCGGTCAGCGGGGCAGTCTCGCGTGTCGAGCTGATAAAGGTGGCGCTATCACTGACATTGAAGTAGTTGGTGGCAATTTTGCTGCCATACCACTGAGTCAGGATGTCATTGGCCTCATCGCGTCGTTGTTGCGCCCAGCCCCAGAACAGGTGGCCAAGAAAGAAATCGTGCAGGCAAACAATGCCCGGGGCCTTATGCAGCCAGGCGACGCCACCTTCATGAAACTCGTAATTGTCGCCGATCTGGTAGACAAGGCAGTCGGCGCTGGCCACTTCTTGAGCAACCTGCTCTTCGTCGGTCCAGGGGATGGCGGTGCAACCAAAGTCGTGCGGCTCTTTGGCCAGGACATGGGCGCTCTCGGTTCGTACCAGAACAACGTGATGCTGCTGGCTCAGCAGTGCACGCACCACGAGGCGCGTCATCCGGCCAATGGCAGAGGATTTGACGCCGGGTGTGAAGATGACAAGTTTCATTTGAGAAGCGCCTCGATGGTCTCGGGCCAATTGATGCCCAGCGTATTCCACAGCGCCTGGGCGCCTTCACCATACTGGATGGTCCGGGTCTTGCTCTCAAAAGCGGCATTCATGGCTTCCGCGAGACTTTCGGCGGTGGGTTCTGCCCGCCAGCCGGACTCGTGGGGGGTGACCAGGCCAAGGATCCCGCCACTGTCTGTCGTGGTGATCAGCGCTTTGCGCGCCGTTGCAGCTTCCATGGCCACATAGCCCAGCGAATCTTCGTCAAAAGGGATGTAGGCGACGGCGAGCGCCTGATTGACGTAGTTGACGTAGGTGGCACGGGGCAGGAAGCCAAGGTCAAGCTTGACGCGGTCATGCAGGCCGAATTCGTTGATGATCGAATGCAGTTGCAGCGTATCGGCATGGGACTCGGGAGGGCCGGCAATGACCAGCTTGACGCGTTGATCGGCTTTGGCGAGCGCCTGCAGGAGCAGGTACTGACGCTTCATGCTGTTGACGCGGCCACCGGCAAAAATATAGTCGCCATACTCCCCGCCGGTGAGCGCTTCCGGGTCGTTGACCGGCGGCAGCAGCACCTGCGAATCGAACCCGTTGTATTTGAACAGGCGCTGTCGCGTGACTTCCGAGTTGGTGTAGATGTGGCGGCTCTCGGCGAAAGTTTCGTTGTCCGCGTTGATGATGGCGTTGCGAATGTCCGTACCACTTTGGTCCGCTGGCAGATTGGTTTGCCCGACATCGTACAGGTCGTAGGCCTGACGATATTGATGCAGCAGCCACAATGACTTTCTGTGGTGGCGGACCAGATACGCCGGAAACTTCAAGGCGATGACGTGATCGGTGTTGAAGATTTCCATGGTGCGCGTCATCAGCATCTGCGAGGGGATGCGCGAGGCAGGTTCCCATTGAGCCGGTATGCGCATGACTTCGGCATCGTGACCGGCAATGATCAGGTTTCTTTGCAGATTGACAGCCAGCTCTTCCGCACCACCCCAGATGAACGGGGCCATGTTGTTTACAATCAGGACTTTCATGCCAACAGACGCTCCAGCACATGTGACCAGGAAATTTTCAAGTCAACCAATCGCTGTTTGGCGTTCTTGCCCATGGCTTCGGTGTTGCTCCGATCCCTGTACAGCTTGTCCATCGCCTGGGCCAGGGACTCGGGCGTCGGTTCGGCGATGTAGCCGTTATAGCCGTCCTTGACCAACTCCAGCACGCCACCCGAGTCGGTGGTGGTGAGAATCGGTTTTTCGGCGTGACTGGCTTCCAGGCTCGGATAGCCGTAGGAGTCCTCGTCGACCGGCAGGTAAGCGGCGGCGAGACATACCGACAGATGCTCGACCTTTTCCTCTTCAGTGATCCAGCGATCATCAAGGGTCACGCGATCTTCGAGACCGTATTCCTCGATCTTCTGCCGCAGGGAAATACCGTAGTCAGGCCCGCCCCCCGTTCCCAACAGACGCAGGCGAACCGGCGTCGTGGTATAGCTCAGTGCATCGATCAGCAAGTGCTGGCGCTTGTGATGTTCGAGGCGGCAGATATAAGCGATCTCGTCGTTGTATCCGGCGCAAAAGAACCGTTCCGATTCGAATACAGGCGGGTAGAGCACCTCGCTGTCGACATCGTTATAGGTCTTGAGTCGGTTGGATACGACCTTGGAGTTGGTGAAAATGGTCTTTGCTTCGCCCAGTGCCCTTGTATCGGCGTCAGCCAGTGCATCGCGGATGGCGCGATGCTTGGCGTTGTCCGGAAAGTCGCGATACGGGCTGTCCCACATATCGTAGAACGCACGGATATGGTGGATAAACCAGAGGATTTTATGCGGGTGAGGAATTAGGTGCGACTGGGGTCGGAAGCAGATGATCCGATCGGCGGCCTGAAGATCCACCCAACGCAGCGCCATCATCTGCTGGAACAGCAGATCCGGTGCATCCAGTTCAGGCAGGTAGACGACTTCGACCTGATGCCCGGCAGCCGTCAGGGTGGAGGCCAGCCAGTCGACGATATTTCTTCCGCCCCCGCGGATAAAGGGCACAAAAGTGGAGCAAAGGGCGATTTTCATCAGTCTGCCAAGACCTCACGCAGGCTGGCTGCAATTCTGATGATGTCTGCCTGAGTCAGGTCCTGGTGCGTTGGCAGGTTGATGCCGCGGCCCGACCAGAGGTCCGCCACAGGGTAGACATTGTCTTCCTTATAAGGTGGCAGAACGTGCATCGGATAGAAAACGGGGCGGGTTTCGATGCCCATCGCATCCAGTTTCTGCATGACCGCGTCGCGTTTGTGCTCGTCACCATCGGCCAGGAAGATGTTGTACATCCAGAACACCTGTTTGGCCCAGGAGGCCTCGGTTGGCAGAACGATCTTGCCCTTGAGGTCTGCCAGCGCTTCGTTGTACCAGCCGGCCAGACGATCGCGATCAGACAGTGCAGTGGCAATGTTTTCCATCTGGGCCAGACCGATGGCTGCCTGGATGTTGGTCATGCGGTAGTTGTAGCCAATCACCGGGAACCAGTACCGACGATTCGGATCCATGCCCTGACCACGGAACAGGCGCAGTTTGGCGGCCAGTTCATCGTCGTTGGTGGTGATCATGCCGCCTTCGCCGGTGGTGATGATCTTGTTGCCGAAAAAGCTGAAGGTCGCACAAGTCCCCAGGCTGCCGACTTTGCTGCCTTTTACTTCGGCACCGTGTGCCTCGGCAGCATCTTCCACCACCCAGAGGTTGTGTTTGCGGGCGATTTCATTGACGACATCCATTTGTGCAGGATGGCCATAGAGGTGCACCGGGATAATGCCTTTGGTTTTTGCAGTGATCTTGCTTTCGATCGTCTGCGGATCGATGTTCATGGTGTCGGCGCACACATCCACCAATACCGGGGTCGCCCCGCAATAGCGCACGGCGTTCGCCGTGGCAATGTAGGTCACCGTCGGGATGATGACTTCGTCGCCCGGCTGCAGGTCCAGTACCACCAGGGCCAGGTGCAGCGCAGTCGTGCCGTTATTGGTGGCGATCGCATGCTTGACGCCGCAGAAGGCTGCAAAGCTTTCTTCGAAGGCGCCGATGTATTTGCCGTTGGAAGAGATCCAGTTGGTGTCCAGGCAATCCAGCACGTAATTGCGTTCATTGCCGGCGAGCTTTGGTTGTGCAACAGAAATACGTTTCATGTTTCTTCCTTCAAATTTTGTGTAGAGCTTTGGCTGGCACGCCGACTACTGTGGTTGCCGACCCGATATTCGAAATGACCACGCTTCCGGCACCGACCATGACCGACTCACCGATGTGGATCTCGGGAATGATTTTGCTGCCGACACCGATAAAGCTCAGGGGGCCCACCTGCACGTTGCCCGCCAGCGCGCACTGAGGGGCGATGTGTGCCGCGGCTCCAATCACGCAATCGTGGTCAATGGTGGCGCCGGTGTTGATGATGCAAAGGTCAGAAATCGTCGCCTCGGCATTGATGACCGCACCGGCCATCACCGCAATGCCTGTTCCCAGCAAGGCTGAAGGTGAAACCACCGCCGCCGGACTGATGGCATTGACCAGGCGGAACCCCATTTCGGTGACTTTCCGGGCCAGCTTGTTTCTCAGTGAATTCGAGCCGATGGCAATGAACGCCTGTTCGTATCCGTCCTGACGCAGGGCTGCAAGGTGATCGTCGCTTTTGAGTACGGGGATGCCCAGGCAGGTATCCGGGCTGTCCGGATTACCAACGCAATAGGCCACCTTGTCGCCTTGCGCGTGCAGCAGTTCGATGCACACCTTCGCGTGCCCGCCGGCACCGACCACGATGACTTCAGTCTTCATGCGTCTTCACCTCGGGCCAGCCGCGTATTGTCCACGTGTTCACCCGGTGTGGCGTCTGCTACCGGGATATTGTTGCCGAGGCTTTTCTGTTCTATCCGGTCCAGTTGCTGTTGCAGACCTTCCAGCGAGTGCTGGCTGGAAAAGATTTTCTGTGACAACCGGGTCTGGATTTTCGCCGAGTTTGCCAGGCGCTGAAACTCCAGGACGATCTGCTGGTGCTGCTGGTACTGGATCTTTTGCAGCTTGCTGAACTCTTCCAGCATTTCCTGGCGGATGGCTGCGGTGAAGTAATTGCGTAGACGAAACAAAAGCGGGCGGGTCAGCGGTCGGGCGACGCGCAAGCTGTGGTGGGCAATGCGACGAAGCGTCTGCTTTGTGTAGTGGCGAATGATCAGGCGCATGCCTGGCTGCATAGGTGCGACGTCCTCGGGTACGGCGGCACCCGTTTCGATGTTGTGTTTTGCGTGCAGTCGTCTGGATGCCAGGGTGAAGGCCACCTGGATATCCACGCCATTGCGCTTGGTACTGTTCATTGGCTCAAGCTCCGAAATAGGCAGCGGTGACCGTCGCCGGGTCGCCATCCATCTTTATTTTGCCGTGTTCCAGCCACAGCACCCGATTGCAGGTGTGCATGACCAGTTCGCGCGAATGGCTGGCGATCACCAGGATATTGGTCGACTTCACCAACTCGTTCATGCGGATTTCAGCCTTGTGCTTGAAGCCTTCATCGCCCACCGAGAGCCATTCGTCCATCAACAGGATTTCCGGTTTGATCGTCGTCGATACCGCGAACGCCAAACGCAGGTGCATGCCTGACGAGTAGGTACGGATTGGCATATCGACGAAATCGCCCAATTCGGAAAACTCGATGATCTCGTCCAGCTTTTCGGCGATCTGTGCCTTGGTCATCCCGAGGATGCCGCCACGCAGGAAAATGTTCTCCCGCCCGGTGGCTTCCGGATCGGTGCCCAGCGAGATGTCGATCAGCGAGCCGATTTCACCCTTGATCACGGCAGTGCCAGTGGAGGGCTCGTAAACGCTGCTGAGCAGGCGCAGCAGGGTGCTTTTGCCGGCGCCGTTATGTCCAAGCAGTCCGACGCGATCGCCGTCGCGCAGGGTAAACGTCAAGTCTTCCAGTGCTCTGACAACTACGCGACCTTGTTGGTCCGCACCCAACTGACCGCCGGTCGCAACCTGCATCAGACGCTTTTTCAGGGAGCGGCCGTTAGCGTTGTAGATCGGGAAATCTACACAAACATTTTTGAATTCGATCAAGGACATTAGTAGTTCTTCTTAGAGCCAGTAAGCGATACGGCGCTTGTAGCGACCGTAGACCACGAGCGCAATGGCCCAGCCGACGACGGCCATGCCCAGGGAAACCCACCAGTTGGTGGCAGTTGGCAATTGACCGATCAGCGGCGAACGAACCACCGACATGATGTGATAGGCCGGGTTCAGGTCCAGCAGGTACAGCCCGGCACGCTGTGGCAGCAGGCTTGGCATCCACATGATCGGTGTGAGGTAGAACACGACTTGCAACAGACTCCCGACGATTTGCGGGAGGTCGCGGTAGCGTGCGCAGAGAATCCCCAGCAGCAGGGCAATCCACGTCAGGTTGAGCAGTGCCACGGCGAAGCCCGGGATGCTCAGCAGCGCCAGCCAGGTCAGTGGCTTGCTGACCGCGAGCAGCACCAGGGGAAAGATCACGATGTTGTGACCCAGAATCAATATGTTGCGCCAGATCATGCGCATGATGTGCGCGAATAGCGGGATCGGCAGTTGTTTGATGATGCCTTCGGCCGCAATGAACCCGGTGCATCCTTCAGTAATGACCGTGGACATGAAACTCCACAGGATCATGCCGATGGCGAGGAATGGAAGGAATTCCTGAATCGGCGAATTGAAGATCTGACCGAAAACCACGCCGATGGTACCGATCATGACACCCATGCTGATGGTCAGCCAGAACGGTCCCAGTGCCGACCTTCTATAGCGCTGCCGGACGTCTTGCCAGCCTAGCATCCCTACTAATGAGTAGCGCCTTGTCGCGGCGATGATGTCCGACACGGCGATACTTACTGAACCATTGCGCATTAATAGCACCAGATTGTTGATCAAAAAAACACGCCATTTTAGGCTGGGGGGCGGGGAGTGTCACCCTTTCTACATTATTTCTTTGTACTGTGCGGTGCGCAGTGTCAGGTAGCGGCATGAAGCCCGCAACTTCCTGATTTTTATAGTGGGTGCCGGAGAGTGGCGTCGTGCAGAATGCAAGCCTTGGTCAGTCGAAAGACTGTCACGCAATGCTGGCATTATGACTCTGTTACGTGTTGCCAGCAGCTTTGGTATCGTCGTCACGAACCGCATTCTGTATGATCTGCAAGAACTTGCGGCTCGTCGCATAGAGCTCAATGGCGCACATGACACAGCAGGGCCTGGCAAAGGCTCTTTAATGGAGTTTAGAGGAATCGCATGAAAGCTATCGTTACTGGCATTACTGGGCAAGACGGCGCCTACCTGGCGGAACTGCTGCTGGAAAAGGGTTATACGGTGTACGGCACCTACCGTCGGACCAGTTCTGTCAATTTCTGGCGCATCGAGGAGCTTGGGATTGAAAAGAATCCCAACCTGCATCTGGTCGAGTACGACCTGACCGACCTGTCGGCCAGCATCCGTCTGCTTCAGACCACCGAAGCGACCGAGGTCTACAACCTCGCGGCCCAGAGTTTCGTAGGCGTGTCTTTCGATCAGCCGCTGACTACCGGCGACATCACCGGTATGGGCTGTGTGAATCTTCTGGAAGCTATCCGTATCGTTAATCCGAAGGTGCGCTTCTATCAGGCTTCTACGTCCGAAATGTTCGGCAAGGTGCAGGCGATTCCTCAGGTTGAAAGCACGCCTTTCTACCCGCGCAGCCCTTACGGCGTTGCCAAGCTGTACGCTCACTGGATGACCATCAACTACCGCGAGTCCTACGGTATCTTCGCGACCAGTGGCATCCTGTTCAACCACGAATCGCCACTGCGCGGCCGTGAGTTCGTGACCCGTAAAATCACTGACTCCGTTGCCAAGATCAAGCTCGGCCTGCTCGACAAGATGGAACTGGGCAACCTCGACGCCAAGCGCGACTGGGGCTTTGCCAAAGAGTACGTCGAAGGTATGTGGCGCATGCTGCAGGCCGATGAGCCGGACACCTTCGTATTGGCCACCAACCGTACCGAAACCGTGCGTGACTTTGTCACCATGGCCTTCAAGGCTGTCGGCATTGATCTGTCCTGGAGCGGCGCTGCAGAAGACGAGCAGGGCACTGATGCGGCCACCGGTAAAGTGCTGGTCACGATCAATCCGAAGTTCTATCGCCCGACTGAAGTGGAACTGCTGATCGGCAATCCGGCCAAGGCCAAGGCTGCCCTGGGCTGGGAGCCGAAAACCACGCTGGAAGAGCTGTGCCGCATGATGGTGGAAGCTGACCTGCGTCGAAATGAAAAAGGATTTTCGTTCTGATGAGTATTGCCGGTAAACGCGCGCTGATTACAGGTATTCAAGGTTTCACTGGGCGGTACATGGCTGCTGAGCTTCAAGCCAGCGGGTATGAGGTGATAGGGCTGGGATCCCAGCCTTCGGATGAGCCTGGATACTTTCAGGTTGATCTGGCCGACGGTACTGCTCTGCGTGACGTGCTGGCAACTATTCAACCGGATGTCGTCATCCATTTGGCGGCGTTGGCGTTCGTCGGGCATGGTGCTGCCGATACTTTTTATCGGGTCAATCTGATAGGCACGCGGCACTTGCTCGAAGCCATTGCGGCGTGCGGCAAAGTGCCTGACTGCGTCCTGCTCGCCAGTAGCGCCAATGTCTACGGCAATGCCTCCGCCGGACTGTTGAGCGAAACCACGGCGCCTGCGCCGGCCAACGATTACGCCGTCAGCAAGCTGGCCATGGAATACATGGCCAGTCTCTGGCATAACCGTCTGCCGCTGGTGATCACTCGGCCGTTCAATTACACCGGCGTCGGCCAGGCTGAAAGCTTCCTGTTGCCGAAGATCGTCGCCCATTTTCGTCAGCGTGCTGACAAGATCGAGCTCGGCAATCTGGATGTCTCGCGGGATTTCAGTGATGTCCGGGCAGTGGTCAAGGCTTATCGCGGTCTGATCGAAGCCCGGCCTTTGGGGCAAACGGTCAACGTGAGTTCTGGCAAAAGCCACTCGCTTCGTGAAGTCATCGACATGTGTTCGGCGATCACCGGTCACCAGATCGAAGTGGAAGTTAATCCGGCATTTGTCCGCGCCAATGAAGTAAAAATCCTGTGCGGTGACAATTCCCGTCTTTGCGAACTGGTCAAAGGGTGGGATACACCCGGTCTGGACCAGACGTTGAGCTGGATGCTTTCGGCGGAATAAAATGAAGCTAGTCCTGTCTGTCGAGCCGATCCGCTTTCCGCTGACCGGCATCGGCCGCTATACCTATGAACTTGCGCTGAGACTTCAGCAAAGTCCTGAAATCACTGATCTGCAATTTTTTGCCGGTCGACGTTTTTTGCCTGAACTGCCGACCGCTGCCAATGAATCCGGCAGTGGTTATGGCTTGAAGCGTGCGGTACAAAAGAACTTTCTCGCCGTAGAGGCTTATCGGTTACTGATGCCGATGCTGCGCAAGGCAGCCCTCAAGGGACATGGCGATTTTCTGTATCACAGCCCCAACTATTATTTGCCGCCCTTTGCTGGCCGAAGTGTGGCGACCTTTCACGATCTTTCGCCCTTCACCTGGGCCCATTGCCACGCGCCGCAACTGGTGCGTTATCTGCAGAAAGAACTGAAAACCACGTTGGTGAGGGCTGACGCGCTGATCACCGATTCGGAGTTCACTCGCCAGGAACTGGCGAGTTATTTCTCTTGGCCGGTCGAACGTATTCATACCGTGCCCCTGGCGAGTTCTCCAGAGTTCTACCCGCGGCCGCTCGAAGCGTTGCGCAGTGTTCTGGCTCGGCACGGTCTGGAACCGGGTGGCTATACACTTTTTGTCGGCACCATCGAGCCGCGCAAGAACATCGAGACATTGCTCGTGGCCTATAGCCGCTTGCCGCTGGCGGTACGAACCCGTTGGCCGTTGATCCTTACCGGCTACCACGGTTGGCGCAATGACGCGATTCACGAAAAACTCGAAAGCGCCAGGCGCGAAGGCTGGGCGCATTACCTCGGGTTCGTTCCCAGTGAAGACTTGCCTGTACTGTTTGCGGGCGCACGCCTGTTCGCCTTTCCATCGCTCTATGAAGGTTTTGGTCTGCCCGTTCTGGAGGCCATGAGCTCCGGTGTGCCGGTGGTCTGCTCCAATAGTTCCTCGTTGCCTGAGGTGGCGGGCAACGCCGCTCTGATGTGCGCCGCAATGGATGTCGATGAGCTGACGCGCTTGATCGAGCGAGGGCTGACTGATCAGGCCTGGCGTGAAATCGCCGTCGTCAATGGAATGAAACATGCCCAAGGCTTTTCCTGGGAGCGTTGTGCCAGGGAAACCTTGCAGGTCTATCGAAAGGTAATCGACGGAAAATGATCAAGGTTCTGCACTTTTTCAAAACCTACTATCCGGAAACGATGGGGGGTATCGAGCAAGTCATCTTCCAGATAGCCCAGGGCGGTGCCGAGCATGGATTTTCGTCCGAAGTGCTGTATCTCAGTGAGCGGGGCGCGGCGCGCAACGAAACGGTTGGTAATCACATTACCCATCGTTCAAAGCTTGATTTGCATGTCGCTTCGACCGGTTTCTCCCTGTCTGCTTTCAAGGACTTTGCCGAGTTGGCGAAAGAGGCGGACGTGGTGCATTTCCACTTTCCCTGGCCGTACATGGATCTGGTGCATTTTGCGACCCGCCATGGCAAGCCCTCAGTGGTCAGCTACCACTCCGATATCGTCAAGCAAAAGACCCTGCTCAAGCTGTATCAGCCGTTGATGAACCGCTTTCTGGGCAGCGTTGATTGCATCGTCGCCTCGTCGCCGAACTACGTGCAAAGCAGTCCCGTGCTGTCTCGGTTTCGCGACAAGGTCGAGATCATTCCCTATGGTCTGGACAGGGCGACCTATCCGTCGGTCTCCGAGGCGAAGCTTGATTTTTGGCGCGGCAAGGTCGGTTCAAAGTTTTTCCTGTTTGTCGGTGCGCTGCGTTATTACAAAGGGCTCGACTACCTGCTCGACGCGGCGAAGATCACCGGGTTGCCTGTGGTCATTCTCGGGGGAGGGCATCAGGAGTCCGAGCTTAAGGCGCAAGCTGCGCGGCTCGGACTTTCCAACGTGCATTTTCTGGGTGGTTTGGCCGATGACGACAAGGCTGCGTTGCTGACCCTGTGCCATGCGTTTGTTTTTCCATCGCACCTGCGGTCGGAATCGTTTGGCATTTCGCTGCTTGAGGCGGCGATGTATGGCAAACCGCTCATTTCCTGTGAAATCGGTTCGGGCACGACTTACATCAACATTGGCGGAGAAACCGGTCTGGTGGTTCCCCCGCGTGATTGTGCCGCCCTGGCTGACGCTATGAACACGCTTTGGCATGACGCCACCATGGCCGTTGAGATGGGAAGGCGGGCCTTTCAGCGGTATGAAGAAGTGTTTTCCGCTGAAACCATGGTGAAGGCCTATGCAGCCCTTTATTTGGGGTTGTGTAACAAGAGCTAGTGCTTGAGGGCGTACATCAATAATCTTTAGTTACCGCTCCTTCCGGTTTTTTCCGTATCGTGCCGTCCACATTTTTTCATTTAAGGCTTCGGACTTACTCCAAGCCTGCCAATAAATCTCAATGTGGTGTCTGGTAAAGAGCACTGACTGCGAGCGAGACCCACGCTGCACTTTTATCCCCTCCAATTTCGGGTAAGCATATACCCCGCTCCTGCCTGGAAAGACACCCGACTTCGTATTTGATTTGTGGAGCGTGATCCACTCCACCGGGTTCCATCGGATCGGTTGGATTACGCAAAGTGTGGCAAGGGGCATGAAGGGGGGGGGCGGTGTGGACACCACGACCGAGATTGCCGAGCAGAATCTGCGCAATCTCGCAGAGGAGTCGGACGCTATCTAATTTCTATTGTCGAAAAATGTGCAATGCCGAGGGGTGTCTGATGCGTGAGTCCACATCTAGTGGAGATGTGTTTTATCTGGATATTGTCCACTTGACACTAAGTGGTTCGGTGTTCGTGATAAAAGCTATTGCAGACTAGCTGGGTATTGTCGAGCGCTATGAGCGAGACCCTGTACGGGTCGGATGATTATTTATAGGAAGCTGCCGCTCAAGGGTTTATACCTTTGAGCGGCGGTTCTTTTTCCCTATGGTTGCCTGGAGATATGAATGCCTTCCAGAATAGCGGCTAGTCCAAAGTAATTATCATCGGTCTGGGAATTGAACTCGATAGTGTTGGAGCCGTCTTTCAGCACGCCTTTATTGATCGTGGCTTTAAAATTGCCCTGTTCGCCCCATTGGAGCACAACAGGCGAGCCATTGATCGATATGGCCATGCTGTTCATGATCGCATTATTGATAACCAGGCTGAACCTGCCCTCGAGAATGTAGGTACGATCGTCTCTGGGCCGGAAGTTAAATAACAGGCTGGATTGCTTCTCGCTCTTCCATGCGGACGATTGATGGTGGAAATAACCTACATCCCAACTGGCTTCCCTCCAGCCGGAGCCTTGGGTCGGAAGCTCCATGCTCCACCACCTTCCGAAGGTCCATTTATAGTCGTCTGTCACCTTGGTGTCTTTGAATTTAATGAATCGAGTCTTGTGCTGCAACACGTCGGCAATGGCACTGTAGCGCTCAGTTATCACACCCGGGGGTGGGGTTGATGCATAGGGCATTTGATCTGTAGCTGCAGTCTTTTCTTTACCGATAGTTACTGTAACGATATCCGATTTTGCGAATACCAGGCTTTCAGGCTGGGATGTTTCGGGCATATCTGGGCCACTTACCGGGCTTGGATACTGGAGTGTCCAGTTGTCTGGGCTCTCGATACACCGTCCCTTTCGCTGTACTGAGTCTGATTGTTGCCACTCTCCACCAGGCATGTGACAAACCTGGATATTTGAGACGGGTTTCCCATAAAGGTATGACAGCGATCCGTTTAGGCCGTCGGCGATGAACATCCAGGAATGATTGAGCTGATTGCCGTAGTCTAAAATGATTATTGGCTTGCCATCCAGCTTGCCATCCAGCTTGCCGTCAAAGTGAGTGGCAAAGTCTTTCAGTATCGCCATTTGCTTTTTCGAGATTTCTACGTAGTGATGAAACTGGTACAGCTGGAAGCCCAGGCCACTGACGAGCAGGATGCTGACGCAGATGTTGGTCAGTGTTCTTGATATCGAAAAACCAGTATTCAACAATGCGACCCAAAGCATTACAGCCCCTGGGGTAGCGAACAGAAAGGTTCTCTGGCTAATGGCAAGATGGGCCCCAGATAGAAGAAACGGCGCATAACCGACGAGTATCAGGATAATCCCGGACAATCCGAGTCGGGCATTCAGTGGCAGGTCACTGAACCTGGGCCTTTCATTATTTTGGGGTGAGACGAGTTTCAAGGTTGCGACAATCACAAGCATCAGCAGTGCACTGCTAATGATCAGATAACCATAGTTCTGAAACTCGGACATAGTCATTCTGGCGGCATCGAACCATCCGCCGATAGCGCTTCTTACGAACCCGACACTGAAAAGTTTGGGGCCGTTGACCTCTAAGGTGGCCAACAAGTTGTTGCCCGCGATACTGCCTTGATAGCTTTTGATCAGCGGTGCGGTATGTGCGACATAGGCAACATAGGTGAGGGCGCCGATTATCCAGATGATATGTTCGCCGACTCTTTGCTTGAGTTGCATCCATCCGTCTTTGATGCCGGCTTGCGAATAGATAATGAGTGCCGGGATGCAAGCGAGCAGCAGCGAAGCTTCATACATGAAGCATGCTGATGAAAAGAGAGCGGCACCGGCTGCGGCTGTCAGATAGGCGCGGGCCTTGGGCTTGAGACTCAGTGCATGAAGAAACAATGTACTGCCCAGCAATGCCAGACTGAGTGCCCAATTGATATGAATTCCGCGGAATGACAGTTGCATGGTGTCTGCCGGGTAAATAATCACCAGCACGCTTGCGATCATGCCGATCTTAAAACTACCGGTCAGTTTTCTCATCAGGTAACTGACTGTAGACCCTTTGATCACCAGTGCGACCATCAACAGTATGTGCCAGTAGTTGAATGAGTTGCTGTCTAGCGAATAAGCGATCGCATGAGGGAATATGGTCAGTGGGCGCAGGGCATGAGCGGCCAGAGGGCTGGAGCTGTCAGTCAGGAAGAACACACCGTTTTTGACAAAAAGTCCGAGAACTCCCCATTCCTCAAGAAGCCCCGTAAGGGCAAAACCGAACGGTAGCCAAATAATCAAAACGACGAATGCGGCGGGTAGAACATGGGCAATCATGCCGCTGGCAAGAGAGTGCCGGGCCACAGCAGTTTGAGAGGCGGGAATGGGACGAGTCTGATTTGTCTCCATCGGAAGCTTTGTAATCATTGCAAGCGCCTTGCTTGAAATGCCGGGATTCGATGGAAAACGAATCCTCGGCTGAGTTTATGCAAAAGTTGTCGGCGTTTCGGATACTTTCGGCGGAGTACCCGAAATCAGGGACGGTGGACCAACGGATAGTCGATTAGCGTTGCTTGGCTATTTTTACCCAGTCCAGTCTGGCCGAAAGCCCGTAGTAGTTGTTATCCACTGCCGATGCAAACTCGATGACATTACGCCCGATCTTGAGCAAGTCCGGATCCAAGTCGCCGCCGAAGCTGCCGTCTGCGGCCCATTGCACCGGAATCACAGTGCCATTTACCAATACCTGCATATCGGCACGAATTTTCTCGTTGGCAAAGGCATTGAACAGGCCGCTGATAGCGTAACGCCCGGGAGTTGGCGCCAGGTCAAAGTTGAGTGTGGCGTGAGGGGCATTCATCCAGGCTGACGATATATGGGCAAAGCGCTGGGCTTCCCATTCCGTATTACGCCATCCCGAGCCTGCAATGGGCGCATCCATGCTCCAGTATTTGCCGAAACCCCAGAAATATTCGTCTTTGTGTTCCTGGTTGCGGAACTTGAAGAAGTCAAACCATGGCGTGCTCTCGGTAATACCCCGCAGGCGTGCAGTAATCGGAAGGGCGTTCGAGGCAAGATTGCGGCGATATATCTCCAGTTCCGGGCTTGTCGGAGCCGGACCTTCTTTGCCGACGGCAACGGTCACGACATCGGCTTTCGCAAGTTTTTTACTAGGCAGTTGCGTAGTGCTGGGTACTCCCGGGCCTCCGGCCGATGTTGGATAGTGGAATGTCCAACCCTCTGCGGTTTCCTCGCAAGTCCCCTTGCGTGCCAGTGAGTCGGATTGTTGCCATTCATGACTTGGCATGTAGCAAACTTCTAATGTGTCGACCGGTTTGCCATAGATGTGGAAAAGAACCGCTGACAGATTCGGATTGAGGAACATCCAGTCATGGTTCAGTTCATTGGAATAGTCGAGGATCACCAGGGTTTTATTGACCGCATTGCCGTCGAAGTTTTCAACGATGTCTTTCAATACGCGTTGTTGTCTTTGCGATATGTCGATGTAGTACTGGAACTGAAACAGCTGGGCAGCCAAGCCCGTGCAAACAAGCACGGCTGCCAATGCAACGCTCGCAATCTTTGAAAGGCGCTCAACGGCGACAAACAGGGCCAGGAAAAACAATGTGGCACCAGGGGCTGCGTACAGGAATGTCCTCTGGCTGACCGACATATGGGCGACGTTGAAGATGAACGGCAAGTAGCCCAGGCAGATCAGAAGCAGGCCGACGATGGTCATGCGCGTCAGCACGGACCAACTCTGGCCGCGTTCACTTGTCGGGGGCAGGGGAGTGTATTTGCGGGCGACGACCTGAATCAGTCCCAATAAGGCCAGTGTGGCGACGGCGAGATACCAGTAGCTGCTGATTTCGGTGAGCGTGATCCGGATGGCGTCAATCCAGCCGCCGACAATGCTGTGTCCCAGACCGAGGGTGAAAATCTTCGAGTAATGATTTTTCAGGGAGGTCAGTGCGCTGTCGCCGACCACAGCACCTTGATAGGTTTGTACCAATGGCGCGGTATGGATCACGTAGACGATGTAGGTGAGCGCGCCGGCGGCCCAAATCAGGTATTGCCCGAAATACTGCTTGATGTGTGGAATCAGGTTCCTGAAGCCGAGCTGGATAAAGATCACCAGGGCCGGTATGGCTGCCAAAAGCAGTGCGACTTCGTACATTGCACAACTGGCCGCGAGCAACAGGCTGGCCAGGACACTGAGCGCATAGGAACGCGCCCGGCTGATCTGATCAAGAGCATGCAGAAAAGTGACGCTCGCCAGCAAGACCAGGCTCAAGGCCCAGTTGATGTGAATCGATCTGAACGACAACTGCATGGTGTCGGCCGGGAAAACGATGACCAGAATACTGGCCAGCATGCCCCACTTGAGTGCGCCAGTGACTCGCGTGGTGATGACGCTGAGCGACCAGCCTTTGATCACCAGAGCGATGATCAGCAATACGTGCCAATAGTTGAACGTGTCGGGATCAAGAAAATAGCCCACGGCGTGTGGGAAGATGGTCAGCGGGCGCAGCGCATGCGCTGGCATTGCGCTGGATACATCGGTCAGGAAAAACACGCCGATTCGGCTGAACAGTCCAATGACGCCCCATTCTTCGAGGAGACCGGTCAGTGCGAAACCAAAAGGCAGCCACATGAAGAATACTGTCAGTATCGCCGGCCCCAGATGGGCCAGCCAGGTCAGCGTTTTTCTATGCCGTAACGACGACGTCGGCGTGAACGCCAGTTTAGAAGATGTCATGGGGCGCCTGTTAATCCTTCGCGGGCTTTGTTTTGTGAGTTGCCTTAAGAACGATTTTGTTTAAAAGGTAACTTGAGGGTAGGAGCAGCAAGATGACGAGAATCGGGGCAATCGCCTTGTGCAGGTGCAAGTGCTCGACCAAAAGGTTAAGGAGCAGGGCGCCAAAAATGTATTGCACAAGATAAATGGTCGGATAAATGAGCATGCCAAGCAGCGAATGTTCGACCTTGAATACCACTTTCGAGTTGAAAAAGTAGGCGAAGACGATCCCGGCCACGTAAGCAATTGCATAAGCTATCTGATAGTCGATCAGATAGCTGAGCAATAAATAAAGGCAGTAAGTCAGTCCGGTATTAAGTCCGCCGCCGATCAGAAAGCTGATCCAGCGGCGAACTTGCGGATTGTTTTTCAGTGTATTCACAGTGCGGATTTTTTTGCGGTCAGCTTGGTGAACTCTGAATAGTCACGGATGTAGTCGTCCGCTTCGTAGTAGTCGGAGGTGAACACCAGCAAGACCGCGTCTTCAGAATATTTGTACTGAATGCCCCAGATCAGTGGTGGCAGGTAGATGCCTTTGTTCGGGGCGTCCAGCATGACTTCTGCACGGTTGGTGCCGTCATCCACGACCACGGCGCAACTGCCTTTCACGCAAATCAGAAACTGGTGGCATTTGTGGTGAGCGTGCTCGCCACGGGTTTTCTGGCTTGGTACGTTGAAGACCAGGAAGTAGCGCTTGGGCGTGAAGGGGATTTCCTTGTGGAATTCACCGACGGAGAGATCGCCACGCATGTCCGCAATGTATTTGAAGCGGTGAGTGGTGACATCGCCTACGCCGAGGCGGACAACTGCGTCTTCCTGCTCTTGCGGCTTTTGTGTCGGGGTTTTGCTGGCATCGCTGGAGGCGGAATTTTCCACGTAGCCGGTGATGCGCGCCGGAGAGCCGGTAACGATGGCGTACGGTGGCACGGATTTGGTCACGACCGCACCTGCGCCAACCATGGCGCCGGTACCGATGGTGATGCCAGGCAGAATCACTGCGCCGCCGCCAATCGAGGCGCCGTCCTGGATGACTGTCTGCGAGAACGACTCGGGGTAGACCTTGGAGCGCGGAAACTTGTCGTTGGTGAACGTGGCGTTCGGACCGATGAACACGTCGGAGCCGATGCGCAGGCCGTCCCACACGTACACACCGGATTTGATGGTAGTACGATCGCCGATGACCACATCGTTTTCGATCAAGGAGTGCGAACAAACGTTCACGTCGTCGCCGATCACTGCGTCCGGGAACACCACCACGTACTGCCAGATGCGCGTGTTTTTACCGATGTTCTTGCTTTTTACGTCAGCGCTGGCATGGATGAAAGGCTCAGACACTTGGGTTCTCCTTGTTATCGAGTTTCATGCAAACGATCGCCAGAGGCCGTTGTTTGCTGTTTTCGTAGGCGCGCCAGGCATATGTGCCCACCAGGCCTATCCCGAGCAGATTCAGCGTGCCGAGCAGCAGCACCACCGACATGGTCGCGGCATAACCCGGCACTTCAATGGCACCTGACAGTTTTGCAACGATCACCATCAAGCCGATAAACAGCGAAATCAGCGAGCCCATCGCGCCCATGCGCGTCAGCAGCCGGATCGGGTAGTCGGTGAACGCGAACACGCTGTCCATCATGTATTCGAGTTTTTTCTTGAAGGTCCAGGCCGACTTGCCTTCGAGTCGGGTCTGGCGCTCGTACTCGATAAACTTGCGGCGAAAGCCCAGCCAGAAAATCAGGGCGATCAGCGACGAGCGCGATTCGTTCAGTTGCAGCAGTTGTTCGCGGAAGGCTTTGTTGCAGCCGAAGATGTCGACGCCGCCCTTGGGCATGTCATGGACCACCAGGCGGCGGTACAGGCCCCAGAAAATCGACGAGGCCATGCGGCTCGAGAGCGGATCCTGGCGGGCATTGCGGGTGCCGATGGCGACGTCGCACTCATCGTTGGACAGCGATCTGAAAAAGCTGATCAACAGCTCGGGCGGCTCTTGCAGGTCGGCCGCCATCACTCCGAAATAATCGCCTTTTGCGGCCATCAGACCGGTACGAATAGCGGGGAACGAACCGAAGTTTCGCGAATGGGCCAGCAGTTGGGCCGAGAAACGCATGCTGCCCAATGCCTGTTTGAGCAGCAGGAACGAGTCGTCAGGGCTGCCATCCACCACAAACACCACCTCGAGTTGGTTCTCGAGCGCGGTATTCATGTCCGTCAGGGCCTGGATCAATCGGGGAATCGAATCAGCGTTTTTATAGACGGGAACGATGACGGAATATCTCATGCAGTCCATCCGTTGACTGCGGTGATCACGTTGCTGACTTCCTCGTCGGTCATTTCCGGGTAGCAAGGCAGGGTCAGGATCAGCGAAGCCAGTTGTTCGGTATTGGCCAGGCTGAGCCCGGCGAACTGCTGGCCGAATACCGGTTGCTTGTAGTCCGGGATCGGGTAGTGGACGTCGGAGGCGATCTGCGCCTCGCGCAGGTGCAATTGCAGAGCGTCGCGCTTCGGCGACTTGATCACATACAGGTGGGCAACCGACGCCAGGCCTGCGTCCTGCGCATGACTGATGTCGCTGTGGCGGATTTCGTTGCGATAGCGCGCTGCAATCTCGCGACGGCGGGCATTGCCTGCATCAAGGTGCGGCAGGAATTCGGACAAAATTGCTGCCTGCATTTCATCGAGGCGGCTGTTACGGGCGCCGTCCAGTTCAACGCAATACTTGGAAGACCAGCCGTACTGGCGCAATTGGGCCACGCGCTGAGCGATGGCCGCAGAGTTGGTCACAACGGCACCGCCATCGCCGAGTGCACCAAGGTTTTTGGTCGGGTAGAAGCTGAAGCTGGACGCATCGCCGAACGTGCCGACGCGCTGACCATCGCGTTCGGCGCCATGCGCCTGGGCGCAGTCTTCCAGCAGCGGAATGTTGTGCGTGGCGCAGTAGTCGGCGATCGCTTTGATTTCCGGTACTGCCAGGCCATACAGGTGGGTCACGACCACGGCTTTGGCGCCGGCCTCGATAGCCTGTTTGACGCCGTCCAGGGTGACGACGTGGGTGTGCAGGTCGACATCCATGAACACAGGCGTGGCGCCGATGGCCAGCACCGAGGTGGTGGTGTACATGCCGGCGTTGGCAACAGTGGCCACGGAGTCGCCTTTCTCGATGCCGAGCGCCTTGAGCGCCAGTTCGATGGCGTCGGTGCCGTTGGCGACGCTGACGCAATGACCGGCGTTCAGGTATTGCGCAAAGGCTGCTTCAAAGCGTTTGACTTCCGGCCCCAAAATCACCCAGCCGCTGGCGACCACCCGTTGCACCGAAGAGTTAATTTGCGACTGAAACTTGTCTATCTTCGCTGCAAGGTTGTTGATTTGCTGCATGGGTGCTCTCCATTTCGAAGCAAAAAGCGTCTGATATCTGATTTTTTGGCGGTGTTAGCCGAAATTCTGCATGAAGGGAAACTGAAATCCTAAATCAGGAAAGCGCTCTGATCCCTTTTCCGCACGGATTCTATCTGTACCCTGAGCCCGCTCCAACCAGCAAAGTGCATTTAGAGGAAGTTGGGTGTTTTAGCGATGATGTTGCCGCGCATTTGCAGGCGGTGTGCGAGAAGTGGCTAACCCGGCCTCGATTCAATAAACTGCCCCCCTCAAGCCGTTCTCCCTTTCAACCTTCTGACCTGCGCGCCAGAAACGGGTGATCGCCGCTTTACGAAAGGACTGGCTGCAGTCTCTTTGCAGCATTCATTTTTCCCAAGGGACGCCCGTGAGCACCAAGACATTTCTGGTAACTGGTGGCAGTGGTTTTGTGGGGCGGGCACTGATCAAGCAACTGGCGGCGTCAGCGCAGCGATGCGTGGTTGCTCCGGTGCGACATAGGGAGGCATCCCTTGCGCCGGGCGTGCGTCAGGTTCCGTGGGCCGGTCTGGGGAGCGGGGAGGACCTGACTGAAGCCTTGCAGGGCGTCGATTGCGTCATTCATGCCGCGGCACGGGTCCACGTCATGAACGAGGCGGTCGCCGATCCGCTGGCAGCGTTTCGTCAGGTCAATGTCGAAGGCACTCTGGAACTGGCGCGTCAGGCCGCAGCAGCGCAGGTCAGGCGTTTCATTTTCATCAGTTCGATCAAGGTCAACGGTGAAGGCACGCCACCCGGCCGTGCGTATACGGCCGACGACGTGCCGGCGCCAGTCGATCCTTACGGGATTTCCAAATACGAGGCTGAGCAGGCTTTGCTGGCGCTGGCCGGGGCGACCGGGATGGAGGTCGTCATCATCCGTCCGGTGCTGGTCTACGGACCCGGCGTCAAGGCCAACTTTCTCAGCATGATGCGCTGGCTGGAACGCGGGGTGCCGCTGCCATTCGGCGCTGTCGACAACCGGCGCAGCCTGGTGGCCCTCGATAACCTGGTCGACCTGGTGTTGACTTGCACTGAGCATCCGGCTGCGGCAAATCAGGTTTTCCTCGCCAGTGACGGCGAAGACGTGTCGACCACGCGCTTGTTGCGCTCGCTGGGTGTGGCGCTGGGCCGGCCCGCCCGCCTGCTGCCGGTGCCGGTCGGGCTGATGCGTGGCGTTGCCCGTTGGCTGGGGCGTGAGGCGCTGTCGCAACGGCTCTTCGGTTCGCTGCAGGTCGATATCAGCAAAAACCGCCAACTATTGAACTGGGTGCCTCCGGTCACCTTCGATCGCGCCTTGAGTCTGACGGCGCAGCATTTTCTGGATACTCGCCAAACATGAAGTACGGATGGTTCATCGCGTTCATCGCGCTTCTCTCCCTGGCGCTGACCTGGGCTCTGCGTCATTACGCACTGTCGCGCAGCCTGATGGATATTCCCAACGCTCGCAGTTCGCACTCAGTGCCAACCCCGCGTGGCGGTGGGGTGGCAATCGTCCTGACGTTCACTCTGGCGCTGGTGTTCCTGTGGTGGCGGGATCTGATCGCGGTCTCGCAATTCTGCGCGATTGCCGGGGCCGGGGCGCTGGTCGCCGTGATCGGTTTCATGGATGACCACGGCCACATCGCCGCGCGCTGGCGGCTGTTGGGTCATTTTGTTGCGGCTGGCTGGTTGCTCGTATGGCTGGGAGGCTTGCCTGCCCTGCAGTTCGCAGGCGTGGTGGTTGATCTGGGCGTGGTCGGCCATGTGCTGGCGGCGTTTTACCTGGTCTGGCTGCTCAACCTTTATAACTTCATGGATGGCATCGACGGCATCGCCAGTGTCGAAGCCATTTGCGTGTGTCTCGGTGCCTGCCTGCTTGGCTGGCTCGGCGGCTGGCCGCAACTGGTCTGGGCACCGCTGTTGCTGGCGGTTTGCGTCGGTGGCTTCCTGTTCTGGAACTTCCCGCCCGCGAGGATTTTCATGGGCGACGCCGGCAGCGGCTTCCTTGGCATCGTGCTGGGAGGTCTGTCGTTACAGGCAGCCACCCAGAGTGCCGAGTTGCTGTGGGGCTGGCTGATTCTGCTGGGCGTCTTCATTGTCGATGCAACATTTACCCTGTTTCGGCGTCTGTTGCGGGGCGACAAGGTGTATGAAGCGCACCGCAGCCATGCCTATCAATATGCCTCTCGTCGGTTTGGCAGTCATCTGCCCGTCACTATGGCCGTTGGCGTGATCAATATGTTCTGGCTGCTGCCTATTGCTGTCGCGGTCACCCGTTTCGGGCTGGACGGCAGCCTGGGCGTCATTGTCGCCTATGCTCCATTGCTGGGCCTTGCAATCAGGTATCGCGCAGGTGAGCTCGAAAAGAGCTGAACAACAACCCGGTAACAGATTTGTCATTTGGGTTTAAAGTGCATGGCATTCAAGCGGATCGACCACGGGAATACGGCAGTTGAAGGGAGGAGACTGAGTGTTTGAAGAGCTGATGGACAAGGTCCGGGAGCGGCTTGTCGCGCTGCCGAGACGACGCAAGCGTCTGATACAGGTGGCGACGGACATTGTTCTGGTCTGGGCCGCCCTCTGGCTGGCGTTCATCGTCCGTCTGGGCATTGATGACATGTATAACCCCTTCAGAGTGCACTTCTGGCTGTTTGTCTGCGCGCCGGTCGTGGCCATTCCCCTGTTTATCCGTTTCGGCATGTATCGGGCGGTGATGCGGTATTTCGGTAACGATGCCCTGATCGCCATTATCAAGGCTGTCAGTCTGTCTTCGCTGATTCTGGCGGTCGTCGTGTACTGGTACAGCAACCACGAAGCCGTGGTTCCTCGCTCGATCATCTTCAATTACTGGTGGCTGAGTATGGTCATCATTGGCGGCCTGCGCCTGTGCATGCGCCAGTATTTCATGGGCGACTGGTTTACGGCGGCTCAGCATGTGCCATTCACCAGTCGCGAAAACGGTTTGACCAAAGTGGCCATTTACGGTGCCGGCGTCGCTGGCAACCAGTTGGTGGCGGCGCTGCGCATGGGCAAGGTCATGCGGCCGGTGGCGTTCATCGACGACGACGCCAGCATTGCCGACCGATCGATCTCGGGGTTGCATGTCTACAAGCCCAAGCACATTCAGGAAATGATCGACGTCACCGGCGCTCAGGAGATCCTGCTGGCCCTGCCTTCCTCCACGCGGGCCCGGCGCCGGGAGATCCTTCATCTGCTCGAAGGCTTTCCGCTACACATCCGCAGCGTGCCGAATTTCACTGACCTGGCCAGTGGCAGGGTCAAGGTCGAGGATATCCAGGAAGTGGATATCGCCGACTTGCTGGGGCGTGACGCGGTGCCCGCACAACCGGACCTGCTTCAACGTTGCATCAAGGGCAAGACGGTCATGGTCACCGGCGCCGGTGGTTCGATCGGTTCGGAGCTTTGCCGACAGATTTTTGCCTTGGGGCCGACCACGCTGCTGTTGTTTGACCACAGTGAATTCAATCTCTACAGCATTTTGTCCGAGCTGGAGCAGCGTGGATGCCGGGAGTCGGTAGCTGTGCATCTGCTGCCGATCCTGGGATCCATCCGTCACCCGCACAAATTGCTCGACGTGATGAAAACCTGGCGTGTCGATACCGTCTATCACGCTGCCGCGTACAAGCATGTGCCAATGGTTGAGCACAACATTGCCGAAGGCGTGCTGAACAATGTGATGGGCACGCTGAATACGGCGCAAGCGGCGCTGCAATCGGGCGTCGCCAATTTTGTGCTGATTTCCACCGACAAGGCTGTCCGCCCGACTAACGTGATGGGCAGTACCAAACGTCTGGCCGAACTGGTCCTGCAGGCATTGAGCCGCGAGATCGCCCCGGTATTGTTCGGTGACAAGGGTAACGTGTCGAGGGTCAATAAAACCCGTTTCACCATGGTGCGCTTTGGCAATGTGCTGGGCTCCTCCGGCTCGGTGATCCCGCTGTTTCACCGGCAGATCAAGTCCGGCGGCCCGTTGACCGTCACCCACCCGAAAATCACCCGCTATTTCATGACCATCCCCGAAGCGGCGCAACTGGTCATCCAGGCCGGGTCGATGGGGCAGGGGGGGGATGTGTTCGTACTGGATATGGGTGAGCCGGTGAAGATTGTCGAACTGGCGGAAAAGATGATCCACCTGTCCGGTTTGAGCATCCGCTCCGAGCGTAATCCCCAGGGCGATATCTCTATCGAGTTCACTGGGCTGCGCCCGGGCGAGAAACTGTATGAGGAATTGCTGATCGGTGACAACGTGGCGGCGACCCCGCATCCGATGATCATGACCGCCAATGAGGATCACTTGCCCTGGGAGGTCCTGAAGGCGCGGCTGGGTGATTTGCTCGCGGCGGTCGAACTCGATGATTATGCTCGTGTCAGGCAGCTACTGCGCGAAACGGTCAGCGGCTACACCCCCGACGGTGAAATCGTTGACTGGATCTATCAGCAACGTCGTCTCGAACCCTGATTGTTTCACATCCTGTAACGCACGCATTTTTGACATGGGCGCACCATGACCTAAGTTTGGAGAGCAGCTTCGGAAAAGCTGCTTTCTCAAACGATGATGGAGCGTCACAAATGCGTACCGGTTACTTCTACTCTCTGATTTTCGCTTTCCTCACCAGCGCCTCGATTGCCGCAATCGCCGCACCTGTCGCGCCTTCCGATTCACCCAAGGCGCCTCTGGTGATGGAAGTGCCAGCGGCCGCCCAGAGTGCCAGGATTGATCTCAACGACGCCGACGCGGTAACGCTGCAGAAAGAGCTCTCAGGCGTGGGTGAAGCCAAGGCGAAGGCGATTGTTGCATATCGCGAAACAAACGGACCCTTTGCCTCGGTGGATGAGCTGCTGGAAGTGAAGGGAATCGGCAAGGCAATCCTGGATCGCAATCGCGAGAAGCTGGAAGTCAACTAAGCTGAAGGTTCAACGCCAAGGGGCCGGTCATTGACCGGCCTTTTTCGTTTTGCAATGCGAACACCTGCGGCAGGCAGGCGAGGTGTTCTCCAGTAGGGTAAAAATTACGACTATCATATTGGATTGATATTATGCCTATAATAATTCGCCACCCCTGAGCTGCCCGGCTCGGGGGTTATTTACCCACTCACAAGTGTTTCAGGAGCAAAGTCATGAATTCTGTGCAGTCTCAAGGTACGGCTCTGATCACTGGCGCCTCGTCCGGTATCGGTGCGATTTACGCCGAGCGTCTGGCGGCGCGTGGTTTTGATCTGTTGCTGGTGGCCCGTGACAAGGCCCGTCTGGACAGCGCCGCCAGCCAATTGCGCGACGCTCACGGTGTGCAGGTCGAGGTGTGGAAAGCGGATCTGACCCAAAAGGACGACGTGATCAAACTCGAACAGCGCTTGCGCAGCGATTCGAGCATCAGCCTGCTGGTTAACAATGCCGGCGTGGCCGCCGACGGCCCGCTGGCCAATGCCGACATGGATCAACTGGAACGCCTGATCCAGTTGAACATCACCGCCGTCACGCGTCTGGCGTCGGCCGCCGCTGCCAGTTTCGCCAAGGCAGGTCGCGGCACGATCATCAACATCGCCTCGGTCGTGGCGTTGTTCCCCGAGCGCTTCAATGCGACCTACACCGCCAGCAAGGCCTATGTGTTGAGTCTGACCCAATCGTTGAACGCGGAGCTCGAAGGCTCGGGCGTGCAGATCCAGGCCGTGCTGCCGGGCGTGACCCGCACTGAAATCTGGGAGCGTTCGGGGATCGACTCCAGTGGCATTCCGGCGGAAATGGTCATGGACGCCGGGGAGATGGTGGATGCCGCCCTGGCCGGTCTGGATCAGGGCGAACTGGTCACCATTCCATCGCTGCCCGATGCCGGCGAATGGCAGTCGTTTGTGGCGGCGCGCCATGTCATGGCGCCGAACCTTTCGCGCAGCGCTGCAGCCCAGCGCTACAAATCAGGTCATTGAATCGAACAGGGGTAATTACGGTATGAGTCAGCGTCGAGTAGTCGTCACCGGTATGGGCCTGGTGTCTCCGTTGGGCAGTGGTGTCGAAGCGGTCTGGCAACGTTTGTTGGCGGGACGTTCGGGTTTGCGTGCGCTGCCTGACGCGGTGGTCGCCGATTTGCCGGCACGGGTCGGTGGCAGCGTGCCGACACCGGAAGAGGACGCCGAGGCCGGATTCGATCCGGATCGCGCCACACCGCCCAAAGAACAGAAGAAAATGGATCGCTTCATTCTGTTTGCCATGGAGGCAGCACGCCAGGCGCTGGAGCAGGCCGGATGGCACCCTGCCGAAGCCGCCGGGCAGGAGCGTACGGCGACCATCATTGGCTCCGGTGTCGGTGGCTTTGGTGCCATCGCGGACGCGGTGCGCACCACAGACAGTCGAGGGCCTCGGCGTCTGTCCCCATTCACCATTCCATCTTTCCTGGTCAATCTCGCCGCCGGTCATGTGTCGATCCAGCATGGCCTTAAAGGACCATTGGGGGCGCCGGTGACGGCGTGCGCCGCCGGGGTCCAGGCGATTGGGGATGCTGCGCGGCTGATACGTGCCGGTGAAGCGGATATCGCCGTGTGCGGCGGTGCCGAAGCGGCAATCGACCGGGTCAGCCTCGCCGGTTTTGCTGCTGCCCGGGCGCTCTCCAGTGCTTTCAACGATACTCCCGAGCGCGCTTCACGACCGTTCGATCGCGACCGGGACGGTTTCGTCATGGGCGAGGGCGCCGGTCTGCTGGTGATCGAATCACTGGAGCATGCTTTGGCCCGTGGCGCGCAGCCACTGGCCGAGCTGGTCGGTTATGGCACCACTGCCGATGCCTATCACCTGACTGCCGGGCCGGAAGACGGCAGCGGTGCGCGGCGGGCGATGGCACTGGCGCTGGCGCAGGGTGGAATCACGCCGGATCAGGTGCAGCATCTCAATGCGCATGCGACTTCGACCCCGGTGGGCGACCTGGGTGAACTGGCAGCGATCAAGGCGCTGTTCGGCACGCAGAATAAAATTGCCGTGACCTCAACCAAATCCGCCACCGGCCACCTGCTCGGTGCTGCCGGGGGGCTTGAAGCGATCTTCACGTTGTTGGCGATTCGCGATCAGGTGGTGCCGCCGACCCTCAACTTCGATAACCCCGACCCTGCCAGCGAAGGGGTGGACATTGTCCATGGCCAGGCGCGGTCGATGCCGATCGAATACGCATTGTCCAACGGCTTCGGTTTTGGCGGAGTCAATGCCAGCGTGCTGTTCAAGCGCTGGCAGGCTTAATCTTCGGTGTGCTTGAGGTGTTCGCGGGTAACGTCGAGGATGCGTTGCGCAAACCCGGTATCCGCGACACTGCGCGACAGCAGCAACGCGCCGACGAGCGTCGACATGATCACAATGGCGCGGTCGGCGCAGTTGTCTCCCTCAAGGTTGTCCTCGATTTGTTCCAGTCGGGCATTGAGGACCTGATCGCTGGTGGGGCTCGGTTGTCCGCGCAGGCCCAGTTCCGAAGAAATGGTCAGCAGCGGGCAACCTTCATCGGGCGATGTCCTGTGCCATTCCGACAAATAGGTATCTATGAACGCCTCGAGCGGGTTGTCTGCGGCAAAGATTTGCGCACAGACCCCGGCGACTTGTTCACCCGCCTCCTGCAAGGCTTTCTCGACCAGTTCGTCCTTGGACTTGAAGTGCGAATAGAAACCGCCGTGGGTCAGCCCCAAGGCTTTCATTAACGGTTGCAGGCCGGTCGCGCCTATGCCGTCCTTGCGAAATCGTGCCGAGGCCTCCTTGATAATGCGCTGATGGGTCTGGGCTTTATGGTCTTGCGAGTAACGCATGTGTAGCTCTCCGCAACAATGCCCCATCTTAACCAAGGAAAATTACATGGTGACTGTACTTCAACTTCTAAAAACAGCGCGGATAAGTCCCACGGGTTACTGAAATGAAAACCCCGCCAGTCAGGCGGGGTTCGGGTTCAGCGATCTTGGGCTTCTTTGGCGTCCGCTTCGGCGTTGCGCTCGGCCACGCGTTTGCGTTCTTCATCGGTCAGTTCGACTTTGTTGGCGGTGTCGCGCAGCATCATCAATCCACCCACGATCGAGCCGATTGCAACGACCAGAATCAACCAGGCATACCAGGGCATAACGGCTCTCCTTAATGGCAGATCGACGGGCGAGAATTTCGCCGTACGAAGCTGCATACCACTTTTGAGCGAAGTGACGTCGCAGTGGTTCCATTCTAGGCCGGTTATGCCGGATGCACCTTAGTTCCTTGCAGGTGCAGCCCGCGCCTGCTTGAGCTTTACAAACCGGTAAGCATTGCGTCGGCCGGTGCGTTGGCGCGCAACTGGCCGGTGAGCAGGAAGTAAGCGAAACCAACGGCCATGAAGCCGAGGAAAATCAGCCCGATCAGCGCGTTGAACCAGGCCATTGCCACCAGGCACACCACCGCCAGTACCAGTGCAATCATCGGCACCAGCGGATAGCACGGCGCGCGGAAAGTTCGCTCCAGATTCGGCTCTGATCGACGCAGTTTGAACAGACTGAGCATGCTCATGATGTACATCACGATCGCCCCGAACACCGCCATAGTGATCATCGCCGCAGTGAGCGTCATACCGCCAAGGTTGATCAAACCGTCGCTATAGATGGCAGCGATGCCAATGATGCCGCCCACGATAATCGCGCGGTGTGGCGTCTGGAAACGCGAGAGTTTTGCCAGCGAGGCCGGCAGGTAACCGGCGCGGGCGAGGGCGAAGAATTGTCGCGAGTAACCGAGGATGATCCCGTGGAAACTCGCCACCAGGCCGAACAGGCCGATCCACACCAGCATGTGCAACCAGCCGGAATTGTCGCCGACCACGGTTTTCATCGCCTGTGGCAACGGGTCGTTGATGTTGGCCAGCGTGCGCCAGTCACCGACGCCGCCGGCGAAGAACATTACGCCCATGGCCAGCAGCACCAGGGTCAGAATGCCACTGATATAAGCCTTGGGAATCGTGCGTTTCGGATCCTTGGCTTCTTCGGCGGCCATCGCCGCACCCTCGATGGCCAGGAAAAACCAGATCGCAAATGGAATCGCCGCGAACATTCCGGCAATCGCCGGTGCGCCGAACACGTCCGAACCGGCCCAGCCATTGAGGGCGAAATGGCTGAAGCTGAACGCCGGCGCGACCACCCCCATGAACACCAGCAGTTCGGCGACGGCCAATACGCAGACGATCAGCTCAAAGGTCGCGGCCAGTTTCACGCCGAGAATGTTCAACCCCATAAAGACGATATACGCGCCAACCGCCGCGTGTTTCGGATCCAGCGCAGGGAACTGCACATTCAGATAAGCGCCAATCGCCAGCGCAATCGCCGGTGGCGCGAACACGAATTCGATCAGCGTTGCCAGCCCGGCAACCAATCCGCCTTTTTCACCGAAGGCGCGGCGGCTGTAGGCGAACGGCCCGCCGGCGTGGGGAATCGCGGTGGTCAGTTCGGTGAAGCTGAAGATGAAGCAGGTGTACATGGTCGCGACCATGAATGAGGTCACCAGAAACCCCAGCGTTCCGGCCACGCCCCAGCCGTAACTCCAGCCGAAGTATTCCCCGGAAATCACCAGCCCGACGGCGATGCCCCACAGGTGCAACGTGCCCAGTGTGGGTTTGAGTTGTGTGTTCATGCGCTTGCTCCCTGAACGGTTTGGACAGCTTCGGAGGAGGGCGTGTGCAGTGGGCGTGCCATTGCCGTGAAACAAGTCGTAATGAGTTGAAAGCTGTCGTATCGGGGATGTTCGCGGTGGGATAGCTGCTTTTTGTGCGCCAGTTGAGTGCGATGTTGCTCGTTATGCCGTCTTCGCGAGCAAGCTCGCTCCCACATTTTTGAGATGCGCTCGCCTGAACAACGCCGACACCTGTGGGAGCGAGCCTGCCCGCGAAGAGGCCCGCCCACACGACGCAAAAGCCTGCTGTAACGCCAGCATAAACCCACTCTTTACGCTTTCTTTATGCACAGCCAACACCCTCGCTCTCGTTCCTTTACAGCGTCCTTTCCGACAATGCCTCCACACGCGGCAATACGCCGTAACACGGAGATCTTCCATGAGCGTTCTGGACGGGGTGTCACTGCTATTGGCAGTGGGGCTGTTCATTTATCTGTTGGTTGCGCTGTTGCGCGCGGATCGGAACTAGGAGCGGCTATGCACAGTTATGACTATTGGCTGATCCTCGCGTTTTTCGCGGTGGTCTTGCTGCCGGCGCCGTTCCTCGGGCGCTTTTACTACAAAGTGATGGAAGGGCAGCGCACCTGGCTGACGCCGATTCTCGGCCCGGTCGAGCGCGGTTGCTATCGCGTTGCCGGGGTTGATCCGAACGCCGAGCAGAGCTGGCAGAAATACACCTTGGCGCTGCTGGCGTTCAACCTCGCCGGTTTCCTCCTGTTGTTCGCGATCCTGTTGTTTCAGGATCACCTGCCGCTGAACCCGCAAAACCTGCCGGGCCAGGAATGGACCCAGGCGTTCAACACTGCGGTCAGTTTCATGACCAACACCAACTGGCAGTCCTACAGCGGTGAAGCGACCCTCAGCTACCTGAGCCAGATGGTCGGTCTCACCGTGCAGAACTTCGTCAGCGCCGCCACCGGTCTGGCCGTGCTGGTTGCGCTGTGCCGTGGTATCGGCCGCAAGTCGACCAAGACCCTCGGCAACTTCTGGGTCGACATGACCCGCGCCACCCTCTACGGCCTGCTGCCACTGTGCCTGCTGCTGGCGCTGTATCTGGTGTGGCAGGGCGTGCCGCAGACCTTCGCGCAATACGTCAATGCGGTGACCATGCAAGGCGTTGATCAAGTGATCCCGCTCGGCCCGGCGGCCAGCCAGATTGCAATCAAGCAACTGGGCACCAACGGTGGTGGCTTCTTCGGCGTGAACTCGGCGCACCCGTTCGAGAACCCGAGCGCCTGGAGCAACCTGTTCGAGGTGTCTTCGATCATTCTGATCCCGGTGGCACTAGTGTTCACCTTCGGTCACTACGTCAAAGACCTGCGTCAAAGCCGCGCGATCATCGCCTGCATGCTGGCGTTGTTCCTGATCGGTGGCGCGACTTCGCTGTGGGCCGAATATCAGCCTAACCCGGCGCTGAACAACGTCGCCGTCGAACAGACTGCGCCGCTGGAAGGCAAGGAAGCACGCTTCGGTACCACCGCCACTGTGCTGTGGTCGGTGACCACCACCGCCGCATCGAACGGTTCGGTCAATGGCATGCATGACAGCCTCAACCCGCTTAGCGGCATGGTCGCGCTGGTCAACATGATGGTCGGCGAAGTGATCTTCGGCGGCGTCGGTGCCGGGCTCTACGGCATGTTGCTCAACGTGCTGATCGCGGTGTTCCTCGCCGGCCTGATGATCGGCCGCACCCCGGAGTACCTCGGCAAGAAACTCCAGGCGCGGGAAGTGCAACTGCTGGTGGTGACCTTGCTGGTGATGCCGATTGGCGTGCTGGTACTCGGCGCCATCGCGGCGACCCTGCCAGGCCCGGCGGCGACCATCAGCAACCCCGGCCCGCACGGTTTCAGCCAGTTGCTGTACGCCTACACCTCGGCCAGCGCCAACAACGGTTCGGCGTTCGGTGGTCTGAGCGCGAACACACCGTTCCACAACCTGATGCTGGGCTTGGGCATGTTGATCGGCCGCTTTGGTTACATCCTTCCGGTACTGGCCCTGGCCGGCAGCCTGGCGATGAAGAAAACCGCACCGATCGGCCAGAACAGCTTCCCGACCCACGGCCCGTTGTTCGTGACCCTGTTGACCGTGACCATTTTGCTGGTGGGCGGCTTGACCTTCCTGCCAACCCTGGCGCTCGGTCCAATCGCCGAACACCTAAGTATGGGCTTCTAAGGAATCCATCATGAATATGCATGTTCCTGCAAAACCTGCGGTGCCGGCCAAGTCGGCAGAAGCACCGAAAACCGCGATCTCGGCCCTGTGGCGTCCGGCGCTGGTGCAAGCCTTCGTCAAGCTCGACCCGCGCCAGCTGGTGCGTTCGCCCGTGATGCTGGTGGTCGAACTGACGGCGATTTTTACCACCGTGCTGTGCTTCATCCCGGACAACGTCGTGCCGACTTTCGTCGCCGCGCAGATTGCCCTGTGGCTGTGGTTCACCGTGCTGTTCGCCAACTTCGCCGAAGCCTTGGCCGAAGGTCGCGGCAAGGCCCGCGCCGACAGCCTCAAGGCTGGCAGCGAAGGCCTCAGTGCGCGGCGCAAACAGGCCAATGGCAGCTTCCAGGTGGTGCCCGCCGCCAGCCTGCGCAAAGGGGATGTGGTGCGCGTCGAAGCGGGGGAGATGATCCCCGGTGACGGCGAAGTCATCGAAGGCATCGCCGCGGTCAACGAAGCGGCGATCACCGGTGAATCGGCGCCGGTGATTCGCGAGTCCGGCGGCGACCGTTCCGCCGTCACCGGCAACACCCGGCTGGTGTCCGACTGGCTGCTGGTGAAGATCACCGCCAACCCCGGTGAGTCGACCCTCGACCGCATGATCGCGCTGGTCGAAGGCGCCAAGCGCCAGAAAACCCCGAACGAAGTGGCGCTGGACATCCTGCTGATCGGCCTGACCCTGATCTTCCTGTTGGTCGTGGTCACCCTGCAACCGTTCGCCCACTTCGCCAATGGCAGCCTGCCGCTGGTGTTCCTGGTGGCGCTGCTGGTTACGCTGATTCCGACCACCATCGGCGGCCTGCTGTCCGCCATCGGGATTGCCGGGATGGATCGCCTGGTGCGCCTGAACGTGATCGCCAAGTCCGGTCGCGCCGTGGAAGCGGCCGGTGACGTGCACGTGCTGCTCCTGGACAAGACCGGCACCATCACCTTCGGCAACCGTCGTTGCAGTGCGGTGCATGCCGCCCCCGGTGTGAATGGTCGCGAACTGGCTGAAGGTGCGTTGTTCGCCTCGCTGGCGGACGAAACCGCTGAAGGCAAATCCATCGTCGAATACCTGCGCGGTCTGCACCCGCAGTCCGAGCCGGCCCTGGATACCCTGACCGCCGTACCGTTCAGTGCCGAAACCCGTTTGTCCGGTGTCGACTATCAGGGCCGGGTTTATCGCAAAGGTGCGGTGGATTCGCTGCTGAGTTTCATCGGACAAAAACGCGCTGATCTGGCCCCGGCCCTGTCGCGGGAAGTCGACAAGATCGCCCAGAGCGGCGGCACCCCGTTGCTGGTCTGCGTCGACGGCAAACTGCTTGGTGTGATCCACCTCAAGGACGTGGTCAAACCAGGCATTCGCGAACGTTTCGCCGAGCTGCGCAAACTGGGAATTCGCACTGTGATGGTCACCGGCGACAACCCGTTGACCGCTGCTGCCATCGCCGCTGAAGCAGGCGTCGATGACGTCCTCGCCGAAGCCACTCCGGAGAAAAAACTGGCGCGCATCCGTCACGAACAGAATGACGGTCGTCTGGTCGCCATGTGCGGCGACGGCGCCAACGACGCCCCGGCGCTGGCCCAGGCTGACGTCGGCATGGCGATGAACGATGGCACCCAGGCGGCGCGCGAAGCGGCGAACATGGTCGACCTCGACAGCGATCCGACCAAGCTGCTGGACGTGGTGCAGATCGGCAAGGAATTGCTGGTGACCCGTGGCGCGCTGACGACCTTTTCCATCGCCAACGACGTAGCCAAGTACTTCGCGATCCTGCCGGCGCTGTTCGCGGCGATCTATCCGCAACTGGGCGTGCTGAACATCATGCACCTGACCAGTCCGCAGAGTGCGATTCTTTCGGCGATCGTGTTCAACGCCTTGATCATTGTCGTGCTGATTCCGTTGGCCCTGCGCGGTGTGCGAGTGCAGGCGGCGAGTGCGGCGGCGTTGTTGCGGCGCAATCTGCTGATCTACGGACTGGGCGGGATTCTGGTGCCGTTCGTGGGGATCAAGGCGATCGACATGCTGCTCACGGCGCTGCATCTGGTGTGAGGCTGATATCGCAGCCCCTCACCCTGACCCTCTCCCAAGGGGAGAGGGGACCGACCGAGGTGATTACGAAAGCTGCATCGACCTGAAATACCGAGCCGAACTCAGGTCTTGAACGATACAGAAATCGGCTCCCTTTCCCCCTCGCCCCCTTGGGGGAGAGGGCTGGGGTGAGGGGGGAAGAAGTCTCCCTGACACTCCACCCAAGTTGCCCAACGAATTCGAGGATTTTGCAATGTCCACAATGATACGTCCGGCCCTGAGCCTGCTGGTGCTGATGACCCTGATCACCGGCGTCGCCTATCCACTGGTGGTCACCGGTGTCGCGCAGGTTGCCTTTCCCGAGCAGGCCAATGGCAGCCTGGTGCATGACGCTGCCGGTAAAGTCCGCGGCTCGTCGCTGATCGCCCAGGACTTCGTCGGTGATGCGTGGTTCCATCCGCGTCCTTCGGCGGGCGCGTTTGCGACCGTTTCCAGCAGTGCCAGCAACCTGGCGCCGAGTAATCCGGCTCTGGCGACACGGGTCATCGACGACGCCAACAAGTTGCAAGTGCCCGGCCAGGGGCCAGTGCCTCTGGCGCTGCTGACCACCTCCGGCAGCGGTCTCGATCCGCACTTGCCACCGGCCGCAATTGCCTATCAACTGGCGCGTGTCGCGGCGGCGCGAAACGTGCCGGTGTCGACTTTGCAGCAACTGCTCGATGCGCACATCGAACAGCCGCTGGTTGGGCCACCGGTGGTCAATGTGCTTGAGTTGAACATGGCGCTGGAAAAGCTGTAATTCTGCGGCGCGGCCATTCGCCGGCAAGCCGCTCCCACAAGCGCAACGCTGAACCTGTGGGAGCCTGCTTGCGCGCGAAGAGGCCGGCACAGGTCACACATAATCACCTGAATGAAGAGATCCCCAAGCATGAGTGACTCCGGCCGCGCCGATGCGCTGTTAGCAGACCTGCCCCGCGACGGCCGTGGCCGGCTCAAGGTTTTCCTCGGCGCCGCCCCCGGCGTCGGCAAGACCTACGCCATGCTCCAGGCTGCCCACACCCAACTGCGCCAAGGCGTGAAAGTCATCGCCGGCGTGGTCGAAACCCATGGCCGCGCCGAGACTGAAGCGCTGCTTGGCGGTCTGCCGCAGCAACCGCTGGTGCGCTCGGAATACCGTGGCGTCATGCTTGAAGAAATGGACCTTGACGGTCTGCTCGCGGCGAAGCCGAAACTGGTGCTGGTCGATGAACTGGCCCACAGCAACGCCCCCGGCAGTCGCCACGCCAAGCGCTGGCAGGACATTCAGGAGCTGCTCGCCGCCGGCATCGACGTGTTCACCACCGTCAACGTCCAGCACCTGGAAAGCCTTAATGATCAGGTGCGCGGCATCACCGGTGTGCAGGTACGCGAAACCCTGCCGGACTGGGTGCTGCAGGAAGCCTACGAACTGCTGCTGATCGACCTGCCTCCCCGTGAACTGCTCGAGCGTCTGCGCGAGGGCAAGGTCTACGTGCCGGAACAGGCGCGCGCGGCGATTGATGCGTTTTTCACCCAGACCAACCTCACTGCATTGCGTGAGCTGGCGATGCAAACGGCGGCCGCGCAGGTCGATAACGATCTCGCCCAGGGTTATCGCCAGCTCGGTCAGGCGGCCCCGGCAGTGCGCGGCCGTTTGCTGGTGGGCGTCGATGGCGATGCACAGGCTGAACGTCTGGTGCGTCACGCCAGTCGCGTCGCCCAGCGTCGGCATTTGCCGTGGAGTCTGGTGCATGTCGACAACGGCACGGTGCGCGATGAGCAGTCGCGCCTGCGCCTGCAAAGCGCGCAGCAATTGGCCGAGCGTCTGGGCGGTGAAGTGGTATTGCTGCGTGCCGGTGAAGTGGCGAAGACCCTGATTCAGCATGCCGCCGAACGCCGTGCGAGTCTGGTGTTGGTCGGTCAGTCGCGGCCGAGTCTGCGTCGTCGGCTGTTCGGTGGCGGGCTCGCCGCACGTTTGCTGCGGCAGGCGCATGGCCTGGAAATCAACGTCCTCGATAACGACCGTGAACACCCTCAGCAGCGCCTGCAAGTGACGCCGACGCTGGTCTGGTTCGACTATCTGCTGGCATTGGTTGCCACGGTGCTGGCCTGTGCGCTGGCGTGGGCGGTATCGAGTATTTTGCCGTTGCCGAACATCTCACTGGTGTTCCTCGCCGCAGTGTTGCTGGTGGCGGTGCGCAGCAGTCTCGGGCCGGCCCTGGCCTGTGCCGCGCTATCGTTTCTGACCTACGATTTTCTGTTCATCCCGCCGAATTTTTCCTTCGCCATCCAGCGTGAAGAAGACGTCCTGACCTTGCTGTTTTTCCTGCTGATGGCGGCGCTCACCGGCAACCTCGCGGCGCGTCAGCGTCGACAACTGCAGGCGCTGCGTGACACCCAGGAAGAGACCACCGAACTGCTCGACCTGTCGCGCAAGCTCACTGCCGCGACGGATCGTCAGGCCGTGGTCAGCGCCGCAGCGCAACACCTCAACGGCTGGAGCGATCTGCAACTGTGCCTGCTCAATCGCGACGGCCAGGGCGGCTGGAAAGTCGAGACCGGCGGGCCGCTGGAGTTCAGCGAAGCCGAACGCGCCGCCGCCGACTGGGCCTGGCAACACGATCAACCCGCCGGCATGGGCACCGGTACGCTGCCGTTCGGACGTTGGTGGTGGTGGCCGCTGTCGGTCGAGGATGGGCCGCTGGCGCTGCTTGGGGTCTGCGCCAAAGAAAGCCAGACCTTGAGCGGTCAGCGTCGTCGCTTGCTCACCGCGTTGAGTCAGCCGCTGGCGCAGGCGCTGGCCCGGGCACAACTGGCGGATGATCTGGAAGCGGCGCGCCTGCATGGCGAAACCGAGCAGTTGCGCAGCGCGTTGCTGGCCTCGGTGTCCCACGATCTGCGCACGCCGCTGACCGCCATGCGCGGCAGCATCGACAGCCTGCTGGCGCTCGGTGAAGCGATCCCGCTGGAGGACCGTCGCGAGTTGCTCGAAGGTACCCGCGATGAGGCCGAGCGCCTCGACCGCTACATTCAGAACCTGCTCGACATGACCCGCCTCGGCCACGGTGCACTGAAACTGGCGCGCGACTGGGTGTCGCCGGCAGACATCGTCGGCAGTTCGCTCAATCGCCTGCGCGCAGTGCTGGCGCCGTTGCAGGTCAGTGCCGATGTGCCCGGCGAATTGCCGTTGCTGTACGTGCACGCCGCGTTGATCGAGCAGGCGCTGGTCAACGTGCTGGAGAACGCAGCACGGTTCTCGCCGCCCCACGGTCGGTTGCAACTCATCGCAGGCGCCAATGACCAAGAGATTTTCTTTTCGGTCAGCGATGAAGGCCCGGGGATTCCCGAGGACGAACGGGCGAAGATTTTCGACATGTTCTACACCGCCGCACGCGGTGATCGTGGCGGCCAGGGCACCGGCCTGGGGCTGGCGATCTGTCAGGGCATGGTCGGCGCCCATGGCGGGCGCATCAGCGTCGCCGACGGTATCGACGGCCGCGGCACCTGCATCACCTTGCACCTGCCGTTGCAGACCCAGCCGGGGATGGACGATGAAGCCTGATCGCTACTGCGCTACTCTCTTGCCAATCTTTTGTGTTGATGTGAATTCATGAGCCAGACCGCGACCATTTTGGTGATCGACGACGAACCGCAGATTCGCAAGTTTTTGCGCATCAGCCTCGCGTCACAGGGCTACAAAGTGCTGGAGGCCGGCACGGGTGCCGAGGGCCTGGCGCAGGCGGCGCTGAACAAGCCGGACTTGCTGGTGCTCGACCTCGGTCTGCCGGACATGGACGGCCAGCAAGTGCTGCGCGAATTTCGCGAGTGGGCCACGGCGCCGGTGCTGGTGCTGTCGGTGCGCGCCAGTGAAGGGCAGAAGGTGCAGGCGCTGGATGGCGGCGCCAATGACTACGTGACCAAGCCGTTCGGCATTCAGGAGTTTCTCGCACGAATCCGCGCGCTGTTACGCCAGGCGCCGGCGGGAGAAGCGCAACAGGCGGCGTTGAGCTTCGGCCCGCTGACCGTCGACCTCGCCTATCGCCGGGTGCTGCTCGACGGGGGCGAAGTGGCGCTGACCCGCAAGGAATACGCCGTGCTGGCGCAACTGGCGCGGCATCCGGGACGGGTGATCACCCAGCAGCAATTGCTCAAGGACATCTGGGGGCCGACCCATACCGAGGACAGTCATTATTTGCGGATTGTGGTGGGGCATTTGCGCCAGAAACTCGCGGATGATCCGACGCAGCCGCGGTTTATCGTGACGGAGGCGGGGGTTGGGTATCGCTTGTTGAGTGAGAACAGTCTGTAGGCTTTGTGTTGGCTGGTCTGGCCTCTTCGCGGGCAAGCCCGCTCCCACAGTGGACGGTGTGCAACACACATTTCAGTAACACCCGAGAACCCTGTGGGAGCGGGCTTGCCCGCGAAGAGGCCCGATCAGGTTGCCGGGATTTCAGCCCTGCTCGCTGTCATAGCGATCCAGCGTATCCCGGGCAATCTCGCGTCCCAGCGCGATCAACTCCGGCGCCTTGTAAAACTCGAAAAACCGGCACACCCGTTTCGGCACGTTGATCAGGATATCCGGCGGATACCCGGCGATCTTGTACTGCGCCAGCGAGGTCTGCATTACCTCGAAACTCTGGTTGATCAGGTCGAGCAACGACGCCGGCCCGACGTTGTCGATGATGTACGAACCGGTCGCCGACTTCGGTGCGCCTTCACGCTCGGGCGCGGCCGCCGGTTGCTGGCTCTCCGGCCCGACACCTTCGAGCCACGGGTTGATGTCTGCCGCCTCGGCGCGCAACGCTTCCTGTTCAAGCATCAGTAATTGCTCGGCCTGTTTGCGGCGGAATGGCATCTTCGAACCCAGTGAAGTGATCAGACTGTCGAACCGCGAGCGGAATGCGGGGGGACGCTGGATCACCGGCAATTGGTAATGGCGCTGGTTGGTCGAGTTGAGATTGACCGCGATGATCAGATCACAATGGCTGGACACTACCGGCACGATCGGCAACGGGTTGAGGATGCCGCCGTCGACCAGCATGCGATTGCCTTGCATCACCGGGGTGAACAGGCTGGGAATCGCCGCCGAGGCACGCATGGCCTGGTGCAGGCAACCTTCCTGAAACCAGATTTCCTGCTGGTTGGTAAGGTCGGCGGCGACAGCGGTGTAGGGGATGCGCAGGTCCTCGATATTGATTTCGCCGACGATCTTGCGGATCTGCCCGAAGACTTTCTCGCCACGAATCGCGCCGAGGCGAAAGCTCACGTCCACCAGACGCAGCACATCGAGGTAATCCAGGCTTTCGATCCAGTTGCGGTACTCGTCGAGTTTGCCGGCGGCGTAAATTCCGCCCACCACGGCGCCCATCGAACAACCGGCAATACAGGCGATGTCGTAACCGCGTCGTTCGATTTCTTCAATGACCCCGATATGGGCATAACCCCGGGCGCCCCCGGAGCCCAGCACCAGCGCGACACGTTTTTTCATCAAGCTTCCTCCCGACAAGGTCCCACAATGCACCCTTCGACAGACGGGCTCAATCGCCGAGGTCGCTCAGTGCGCCGGTGGCGTCGTTTTTCACAATGGCGTGATGTTTCAGCGCTATCCTTTTCGCCAGCGCAGATTCGGGTCGGGCAAGGCACTTTTTTGCAGCCCGACCGTCTTACCTGCACGTCTGTTGACCTATCGTTGAGGTGTGAGTGATGAAAGCCTGGATCTGTGTGCCGTTGATGGCTCTGGCATTGGCCGGTTGCGCCGGCAAGACCGCGTACCGTGATACCTGCGGCAGCCAGCTCGATGCGGCGTGGCATGAGCTGGACCTGGCCAAGGCCGAAGGGTTTGCCGGTACGGTCAGTTATTCCAAGGCGCTGTCGTTACTGACGGCGGCGAAAACCCAGCAGCAATTCGAAGGTTTCGAAGGGTGCAGCAACAAAGCCGAGAAGGCGCGCTTCTACATTCGCGAATCCCGCGCCGGACGCTAAGCTGCTGACGTGAAGCAAGGATGCTGAGTTCGCAAAACATCAGACTCGTCCCGCAAGCCATTTGAATCAGGAGCAAGTGATGTCTGTGTTGGTTGACCGGTTGGTAGCTCATGTCCTGAGCCTGGAAGTGCGGTTGCTGGCCTGTCAGGCGCGCCTGACGGCGCGCACCGACCCCGAGGCGTTGCACGACTTGCGCACCACCGTGCGACGCTTGCGCAGCCTGTTGCGGCCGTTGCGCGGCTTGCCCGGCGTCGAGCAACTGGAAGACGCCGCGTCAGCGGTAGGCCAGGTGACGACGCCTTGGCGCGACCGTGAAGTGCTGGCGGCGTATCTGCTGCAACACCATCAGCCTGAGGCCGCACAACGGCGCATGGCGCAAATGGCCGAAGCCTACCCGGCGCTGGCGGCGAGCACGGAGCTCAATGCGTTGCTGATGATTCTCGACGCGTTCCCGCGCTTCCTGCGGGCGTCCCAGCGGCAAGGATTGCTCAAGGACCTGGATAAACGCATTGAAAAACGTCTCGGCAAGCAATGGGAGAAACTCGACGAGGCACTGCACGATCCGGCCCACGATCGTCATCGCCTGCGCTTGCTGATCAAGCGTGTGCGCTATGGCATCGAAGCCTATCCCGAGCTGGATCGCTTGCCGAAGGCGGCGCTGAAACACTTGAAGGCCACGCAAGGAGCACTGGGTGATTGGCACGATTGCTGGCAATGGCTGGCCAAGGCGCAGCAGGAATCCGACCTGCAACCCTGTGTCGCCACCTGGCAGGCCGGGCTGATCGCGGCCGAACTCAAGGCCGACCGCGTGCTCGAAAAATTCAGCGCGACCTGCTTCAAATCCTGAATTCCCCTCAGATTCCCCCGAGGGAGCGGGCTGGCAAATCGGTGTAAGGCCTTTCTGTCAGCCCATTTGACCGGAATAGACGCTGCGGCGCTCTGCCATGCTGGTTAAGATCGCGGCATTCATTTCTTGATTGCCGAGGTTGTCATGCGTTTTTCCGATCTGCTGGAGGCGGTCCGCCGTCAACCGGAACTGACGATTCCCGCCGAGTGGGGTCAGGGCCGCGCCAGTTTTGGTGGCCTGGTGGCGGCGCTGCAATATGAAGCCATGCGCGCGAAGGTGCCGGCAGATCGCCCGGCGCGGTCGCTGGCGATCACCTTTGTCGGCCCGGTCGAGCCGCAAGTGCCAGTGAGTTTCGAAGTCGATGTGTTGCGCGAAGGCAAAGCGGTCAGCCAGGTGCTGGGGCGGGCCATGCAGAACGGGCAGGTAGTGACGATCGTGCAAGGCAGCTTCGGTGCTTCGCGACCTTCGGAAGTGGCCGTTGCGGCCTATCCGGCCGTTGACATGAAGCACTGGGAGGAATGCCAGGAATTGCCCTATATCAAGGGCGTGACCCCGGAGTTCATGCGTCATCTGGCGATGCGCTGGAGTGTCGGCGGCATGCCGTTCACCGGCACTCAATCGCGGCAGATGGGCGGCTGGGTGCGGTTGCGTGGGGACGTCAAGGAAGAGCCGGTCAATGAGGCGCATCTGCTGGCGCTGGTGGATGCATGGCCTCCGGCACTGTTGCCTTATCTGAAGAAACCGGCACCGGGCAGCACGTTGACCTGGACCATTGAATTCGTGCAACCGTTACACGATTTGAGCACGCTGGACTGGTGCAAATACCTCGCCGACATTGAGTACGCCGCCGACGGTTACGGCCATGTGGCCGCCAAGCTCTGGAGCGCGCAAGGGCAATTGATTGCCATGAGTCGCCAGACCGTCACGATCTTCGCCTGAATCAATGCCGACGGTGGCGCTCACGCCAGGCGCGCCACCAGCCGCCGCTGAGGAAAAACCGTGGAAAGGTCAGGAATTGTTCGACCAGCAAGCGCGACACGGCATCCTTGCGGTCACTGAACGGCTCGGAGGCTTGCGCCTCCAGGCTGTGGCCGTGGCGCTGCAGACCCAGCGCCGCGATGATGCCGATCACACCGATGGCCACGCTGGCCAGACTCAGGCTGAACACCCCGGAGACGATCAGCAGAAATGCCACGATGAACAGCGGTACGGCAATCAGGTGCAGCACCAGATTGGTCGGGTGCTGATGATTGTTCGGGTACGCGCGCCATTGCCACGCGGGAAGATTGGGGTGACGTTTGCCCATGTTGACTACTCCTCGATCCATGTTGAACACAAGGTTGAAGAATAGGCCGGGGCGGGTGGGGCGGCGAATCGAGGTTGGCTATGGCGGTGATAGGCACTATGGCTGGATTCGCTGGTGTCTCGGCAGGCGCCAGCGCGGGCAAGCTCGCTCCCACAGTGATCTTCAGTGAGCAGCCATTTTGTGAGCACCCATGAAACCTGTGGTAGCCGGCTTGCCCGTGATGAGGTCTTCAGAGTTTGAGTTGGCCTATCGCCTTGCTTAACTCCCCAGCCAACGTCGCCAATTCATTACTGGTCGTCGCTGAATCCACGGTCTGCTGCACAGTGTTCTCGGTCACATCCCGAATGCTCACCACCGCCCGATTCATCTCTTCCGCCACCTGACTCTGCTGCTCCGCAGCCACCGCAATCTGCGTGTTGCTCTCGCGCATCTGCGCCACGGCACCGGTGATTTCCGCCAGCGCTTCACCGGCCGCTTGCGCCTGTTGCACACAGTCATCGGCCTTGTACGAACTCTCCTGCATGAAATCCACCGCGTCGCGTGTGCCGGCCTGCAACGCCGAGACCATGGTGGTGATCTCGTCCGTCGAGGTCTGCACCCGTTTCGCCAGGTTGCGCACTTCATCGGCGACCACGGCAAAGCCACGGCCCATCTCGCCGGCACGCGCTGCTTCGATGGCGGCGTTCAGCGCCAACAGGTTGGTCTGTTCGGCGATGCTGTGGATCACGCTGACCACGCCGTTGATCTTCTGGCTGTCCTCGGCCAGACGCTGAATCATCTCGGCGGTCTGCTGCACGCCGCTCGATAACCCGGCGATCGAATGCTGCACCCGGGCCACCACTTGCTGGCCGCTGCCGGCCAGGCCATCGGCGGTCTGCGACAGGTCACGGGTGGCGCCGGCGTGTTGGGCGATGTGGTAAACGGTGGCGGTCATCTCGTTGATGGCGGTGGCGGCCTGATCGGTTTCGCTCTGTTGCCCGAGCATGCCGTGGCGCACTTCGTTCATGCTCGACGCCAGCCGCGCCGCGCCGACATCCAGTTGCCGCGCCGTGTTGGCAACGGTGGTGACCACTCGCTGATAACCGGCCTGCATCGCGTTAAACGCATTGGCCATCTGCCCGACTTCATCTTTGCAGGCCAGCGGCACCCGAGCGGAGAGGTCACCGCTTTTCTCGACATGCAGCATCACGTCTTTCAACGTGTTGAGCTGGCTGAGCAGGAAGCGGATCAGCAACTGCGAAGCGCCGAGCATCGCCAGCATCAGGATAAACACCGCCACCGCGTAGTTGGCGAATCGCTCGCTGAACACCTGACTCAGGCTCGGGCCATAAGCAATCACGGCGACGTGCTGACCGTCGGCGCGGCTGAACACTTCGGCGCCCATCAGCGGGTTGTCACCGAACAGCGGCATCGGATTGATCTCGTTCCAGCCGTTGCTGTCGGTGACCTCCAGCAACGGCTGATCATTGAGGCGGGGCGCTTCGCCGCGTTTGAAGGTCAGTACCTGATCGGCCTTGGGCAGGGCTTGCCCGGCCGGCCAGGCCTTGAGCAACTGCGCCTGAGCCTGAGCAGACGCTTGCGCGGCGTGGCTGCGAGCCTGCTGTTCAAGTTGCACGGCGTACAACACCAACAGCAGGGTGGTGACAAAGGCGACCGCGTTAACCGCCCAGAATTTGTATTTCAGCGAGATATTGCTAAGCCAGGCACCCATGGAGGTCTTCTCTGATAGCGGAAACAGCATTGGCAAGGTGCCATTATTGTGCCGCTATGCAGACTGGAAGATCTTGATATGAGTCAACAGACGAGCAGGCTCACTCCCATTGAGCTTTTAGGGTGTCAGGGAAGTGTGGGTAAACCGTAAAACACGCGGGCACACGCCGTGGTATGCGCCGCCAGATCTTCCTCGGTCTCACCTCGATGCAACGCCACTTCGCGCAACACCTCGGTCAGGTAGGCCGGTTCATTGCGGCCGTTTTTCGGTTTCGGCCGCAGGGTGCGCGGCAGCAAGTACGGTGCGTCGCTTTCCAGCATCAGCCGTCCACGCTTGATCTCTTTGACCAGCGGGTGCAAATGCGTGCCCCGGCGCTCATCGCAGATCCACCCGGTGATGCCGATGTGCAGGTCCAGATCGAGGTAACTGAACAACGCCTTTTGCTCGCCGGTGAAGCAGTGCACCACGGCGGCCGGCAGTTGATCGCGGAAGTCTTTGAGAATCTCCAGCAGGCGCTGGCTGGCGTCGCGCTCATGCAGGAACACCGGCAACTGCAGTTCAGCGGCCAGCGCCAGGTGTTCTTCGAGGACTTTTTCCTGCTGTGGGCGCGGCGAGAAATCACGGTTGAAATCCAGTCCGCATTCACCCACGGCGACCACGTTGTTCTCTTGCAACAGACTGCGCAAACGGCGGGCGCTGTCGGCGTTCCAGTCGCTGGCCGAATGCGGATGGATGCCGGCGGTGGCGAACAGTCGCTGAGCGCTTTCATCCAGTTGCTGGCACAGTTCCAGGGCCTGTTGGCTACCCTCGACGCTGGTGCCCGTCAGTACCAGTTGGCAGACCCCGGCAGCGTAGGCGCGGTCGAGTACGGCCTGGTGTTTGTCGGCGAAACTTGGGTTGGTCAGGTTGACGCCGATATCGATGAGTTGCATGGTTGCTACCTCGGGCCGAAGGCCGGAAAGCATACCAGAGCTGTAGATTCATAAGAAAAGCCAAGAACTACAACGAGTTATAGCTGTCTTTTGATGCCGCGACGCAGTCCGGGTTGGCAGCAATGCCATCACTGTGCCAGTCTCTCGCACTTTGTCAGCGCTCCAGGCGCTCTGTTTTCGTCGGTGATTTCGACCGTTCAGCGGTGAAATTACCCCGTATTCTTTCCGGAGAGTGGATGGTTCGTCCCTCGATGTTGCTCCTGTTGTGTGGTTCGCTGCTGCTGCCGATGACGGCGGTTGCGCGCCTGCCCGGGCCGCTGCAAGCCGTACCGGCGGCCAAGGTGCGTGACTTGTCCGAGATTCGCAGCAGCCGCGTCTTGCGCGTGCTGGTCAACCAGAGCCGCAACAGCTCCGGTGAAGTTCAAGGGCAGTCCATCGGTGTCGAATACCATCGCCTGCGCGCCTTTGAGCAATACCTCAACGGCCACGCCCGTGACGGCCAGGAAATCACCCTCAAGATCATTCCCAAAGCCAAGGATCAGCTGCTGGGCGCGTTGCAGCGCGGCGAGGGTGATCTGGTTGCACCGGGCGAGTTGCTTGAACTGCAACCGGGCCATGCGGTGGCCAGCAGTGAGCCGATCGCCAGCAACGTGCCACTGGTGCTGGTCGGGATCAAGGGCGAGCGGCGTTACACCAAGGTCGAACAGCTCTCCGGCAAGACCCTGGCGTTGCCGACCGGCAGTGCGGCGGGGGAGGCGGTCAGTCAGCTCAATCAGAAACTGGCGCTGCACAAACTGGCGCCAATCAAGATCGAATGGGTCGACCCGACGCTGGCGGTCGAAGATGTGCTGGAGATGGTGCAGGGCGGCATCTTCCACCTGACCATTGTCGAGCAACCGATTGCCGAGCGTTGGGGCAAAATCTTGCCGAAGCTGCGTTTCGACCGGCAACTGATGATCAGCGAGCCGGGAGAGGAATACTGGTTCGTGCGTCGCGATGCTTCGATGCTGCGGGCGAGCGTTGATCGTTTCCTCAGCGGTTACAAAAAACCGTCGAACGAAGATGCGGCGTTTCTGCGTATCTATCGGCGGCTGTACCAGGTTCACTATCCACTGGCCAGGGCTGATCGCCAGCGCCTGGAAAAACTGCGCCCGACCCTGCAAAAACATGCCCAGGCGCAGAACATGGACTGGTTGAACCTTGCCGCGCTGGCGTTCAAGGAATCGGCGCTGCAACCCAGCGCCCGCAGTGGCAGCGGCCCGACCGGGTTGATGCAAATCACGCCGTCCGCCGCCCAGCGTGTGGGTGTCAACAATATCCAGAATCTCGATGCCAACGTGCAGGCCGGCGCCAAGTACCTGGCGATGATCCGTCGCAAGTTCTTCAACAGCCCCAAGCTCAATGAGCGCGAGCGCATGGCCTTCACCCTGGCGGCCTACAACATCGGTCCCGAACGTGTGCAGGGCATGCGCGCTGAAGCCCGACGGCGTGGGCTGAACCCCAATCAGTGGTTTTTCCAGGTCGAACGCATCGCCATGGAGCAAGTAGGAATGGGACCTGTCAGCTATGTTAATAGCGTGAACAAGTATTACTTGGCGTTCGACCGGGAGCGGGAGTCGTTGGAGCCCGGGGCGCAAAAAATCGTCTCACGGAAATGATCTAATAAACTGATTGTTATGGCGGAATATTTGCGCTTTTAACATGAAATTTACTGATTAATATAGCGGCCAACCAACACACACAACTTCTCGCAAAAACAAGGAATGCCCCATGAGCTCTCTGATCAACAAAGTTCTGTTCACCCGCGCTGGCTACGGTCTGACCATCCTGCGCATCGCTGTCGGCGTGATCTTCGCGGCTCACGGTTCGCAAAAACTTTTCGGTCTGTTCGGTGGTTACGGTCTGGCGGGCACGGCGCAGTACATGGACAGCATCGGTCTGCACCCGGGTTACCTGATGGCCACACTGGCCGGCGGTACCGAGTTCTTCGCCGGGCTGGCGCTGATCATCGGCCTGCTGGTGCGTCCGGCAGCGCTGGGTCTGACCTTCCTGTCGCTGGTGGCCATCTTCACCGTGCACATCAGCAACGGTCTGTTCATGGCCAACAACGGCTACGAGTTTGCCCTGGCGTTGCTCGGTGGCAGCCTCGCAGTACTGATTGAAGGCGCCGGCAAGCTTTCGGTGGATCGCGCCATCGCCGGTTAAGCGCTCTGGCTCAAGCAACAGGCCCGCATTGTGCGGGCCTTTTTTGTTGCGGCTGATTCTTGACACCCATCGGTCACGTTCTCTAGGATGTTGCTCATGCGCCGATTTAAACAGCTACTTGCGGGGCGCCAGGTGACTCAGACAGTTGCCGTCAGAAGCCGGAACAGGGCTTCGAAATACCGCTAAAGCGCTGGTTCGGTGTTGCCTCTCACCTGCCATGCAGACTTTTGAGGCAGAGACACGACACGATGAATGCACTACGCCCTCCAGCACGTCCAGCGCCGATCACCGCGCATATCACCCAGCGCAACCCGAAAATCCTGCTTGGTGGCAAACATCAGCCGACGCTGTTGCGTTATCTCGATGGCTGGCCACGTCGCAGCGGCGGTCCTGCCGCGTTCCTTATCCAGTTTGTCGAAGACGGCGAGTCACTGGCACGCTTTGCCAGCGACAGTTTCGACCTGGCCGTGATTCAGGCGCCCAGCGCTGCAGATGCTGCCGAAATGATCAAACAGCTGACCCGTGTTGCGCGGCAGGGACTGATCACCCGTGGTTGAAATGCGTTACGGGTAGTCGATCGCCACGACATAGACGAATTGCTCGCCAGTCGGCGTCTGCACCCGCACTTCGGCGTCCAGCGCCTTGCCGATCAAGGCGCGGGCCAGCGGTGAGTCGATGCTGATCAAACCCAGCTTCAGATCCAGTTCATCCGGACCGACGATGCGGTAGCGCGACTGCTTGCCGTCTTCGTCTTCGATGGTGACCCAGGCGCCGAAATAGACCTTGTTCGGATCGCTGGGTTTTTCGCTGACGACCTTCAAGGCTTCCAGGCGCTTGGTGAGAAAACGCACGCGACTGTCGATCTCGCGCAGCATCTTCTTGCCGTAGGTGTACTCGGCGTTTTCCGAGCGATCACCCTGCGCCGCCGCCTCACTGACCGATTGCGTCACCTGCGGGCGGCGCACATGCCACAACTCATGAAATTCGGCGCGCATCCGCGCTTCACCTTCAGGGGTGATCAGCGCGGTGCCGGCGGTGCGGGGAGGGCGATAACGGCTCATGGCAAGTTCTTGTGATGGAGAGTGCTTGAGTCTATCAACCCTCGCGCAACACTGTCAGTGGGCTCGCGTTCAACGCGCGCCGGGTGCCGAACACTCCTGCGCCGCCAATCAAGGCCGCGCCAATCAGTGGCAATAACAGCAACCACGGGTGCGGATGCCACGGCAGATCGAAGGCGTAGCGGTACAGCACCAGGCTCACCACTTCCGAACCGATGGCCGCCAGCAAGCCGCTCACGGCGCCGAGCAAACCGAACTCGATGCGCCGCGCCTTGATCAGCAATCGCCGTTCCGCGCCGAGTGCGCGCAGCAACGCACCTTGGCGGATACGTTCGTCCAGGGTTGCCTGCAATCCGGAAAACAGCACCGCCATCCCCGCCGCCAGCACGAACAACAACACGTACTCCACCGCCAGCGTGACCTGGGCGAGGATGCTGCGCAGCTGTTCGAGCAGCGCTTCGACCTGCAGAATGGTCACTGCCGGGAACGCCCGCGACAGCTCGATGATCTGCTGATCGTGGCCGGGAGCCAGATAGAAACTGGTCAGGTAGGTCGCCGGCAGATCCCTCAAGGTGCCGGGCTGGAAGATCATGAAGAAGTTTGGCTGGAAGTTGTCCCAATTGATTTCACGCAGGCTGGTGACTTTCGCCTCTCGGTTGACCCCGCCGACGCTGAATACCAGGTGATCGCCCAGTTTCAGTTTGAGGCTCTCGGCGACTTTGCCTTCCACGGAAACGCCAGGAATCTCGTCGCCCGGCTGATCCTTCCACCATTCCCCGGCGGTCAGCTTGTTGCCGGCCGGCAGATCGGCGGCCCACGTCAGACTGAGATCGCGCTGAATGGCGCGGTCGCCGGCCGAATCCTTGCTGACGATCTGCTGCACTGCTTCGTCGTTGATGCTGATCAGGCGTCCTGGCACCACCGGGTACAGGGGCGCTGCTTGCGCTGACACATTGACCAAACGATCGGTGAAGGCCTGTTTGTCCGCCGGCAGGATGTTCAGGGCAAAGTAGTTCGGGGCGTTTTTCGGCAACTGGTTCTGCCAGGTGTCGAGCAGTTCACCACGCAGCAGGGCGATCAAGGCCATCGACAACAGAATCAAACCGAACGCCAATGCTTGCCCGGCGGCGGCCAGTGGATGACGCAACAACTGGCCAAGGCCCAGGCGCCACGGCAGGGAGGCGCGGGCCAGCAGGCGGCGCAAACTGTTGAGCAGCAACAGTAGCAATCCACCCAGAATGACCGCCGCTACCACACCGCCGCCGAGCAGGGCGAAGGTCAGCAGCAGGTCCAGGCTCAGGCGCCACATGATCAGGCCGAGGGCGCCCAGGGCTGCGCCGTAAACCATCCAGGTGCTCGAAGGAATCGGCAGCATGTCGCGGCGCAGTACGCGCAGCGGCGGTACACGTCCCAACGCGGCGAGCGGTGGCAGGGCGAATCCGGCCAGCGCCACCAGTCCGGTGCCGATCCCGGCAATGGCCGGGAACACTCCGCCCGGTGGCACATCACTTGGCAGCAGGTCATGCAGCAGCGCGAACAGACCCAGTTGCGCCAGCCAGCCGAGCAGCGCGCCAATGAGGGCGGCAAGCAGCCCGAGCGCCGTCAGTTGCAGGCTGAACAACACCATGGTTTCCCGGCGCGACAGACCCAGGCAGCGCAACAAGGCACTGGCGTCGAAGCGGCGACTGGCAAAGCGATTCGCCGACAACGCCACGGCCACCCCGGCCAGCAGCACCGCCACCAGACTGGCCATGTTCAGATAACGCTCGGCTTTGCCCAGCGCGCCGCCAATCTGCCGATTGCCGTCACGGGCATCCTGAATCCGCTGGTTCGCCGCCAGCCCCGGTTTGATCAATTGCCGATAGGTTTCCAGCGCCTGCGGTTCACCGCGCCAGAGTTCGCGGTAGCTCACGCGACTGCCGGGCTGGACCACGCCAGTGGCGGCGAGGTCATCGAGGTTGATCATGACCCGTGGCGTCAGGCTGTAGAAGTTGCCGGCGCGGTCCGGTTCGTAGGTCAGCACGCGCGTCAGCTTCAACGTCTTCATGCCGACGTCGATGCTGTCGCCGATCTTCAGGTCCAGTGCGGTCAGCAGGCGCGCCTCGACCCAGGCCTCACCGGGTTGCGGTTCACCGCCGGACGCTTCGACAGCGAATGGCGCCGGGGCGCTCTTCAGTTCACCGCGCAAGGGATAGGCGCGATCGACCGCTTTGATGCTCGATAGCTGAATGCCGTTGTCGGTAGCAATGACGCTGGAAAACTCCACGACCTGCGCGTGATTCAAGCGCAGCTCGGTGCCGCTGCGGATCTGTTCCTCGCGTGCCGGCGAGCTGCCTTCCAGCACCAGGTCGGCGCCCAGGAACTCGGTGGCGCGCAGCATCATGGCGCCATTGAGGCGGGCACCAAAGTAGCCGATGGCGGTACTGGCCGCCACGGCGACCACCAGTGCGAAGAACAACACGCGCAACTCCCCGGCGCGGGCATCGCGCAGCAGTTGGCGAATGGCGAGGCTGAACAGGCGCAACAGCGGCAGACGTGCCATCAAGGCTCCAGAGGGGCAACCAACAGCCCGGCTTCAAGTCGGATCAGACGCCGGCAGCGATGGGCCAGGCGTTCGTCATGGGTCACCAGCACCAGGGTGGTGCCGCGTTCCTTGTTCAATTCGAACAGCAAGTCGCTGATGCGCTCGCCGGTGTGGCTGTCGAGGTTGCCGGTGGGTTCGTCGGCGAACAGCACATCCGGCTCGGCAGCGAACGCACGGGCAATGGCTACACGTTGCTGTTCGCCACCGGAGAGCTGGCGCGGCGAATGTGTCAGGCGCTGGCCGAGACCCACGCGCTGGAGCAATTCGGTCGCACGTTCACGGGCGTCTTTGCGGCCATCGAGTTCCAGCGGCAGCATGACGTTTTCCAGTGCGTTGAGGCTGTCGAGCAACTGGAACGACTGAAAGACGAAGCCGACGTGCTCGGCACGGATGCGCGCGCGCTGGTCTTCGTCGAGATTGCTCAAGCCCTGGCCGGCGAGAATGACTTCGCCACTGCTCGGCAGGTCGAGGCCGGCGAGCAGGCCGAGCAGGGTGGATTTGCCGGAACCGGACGCGCCGACGATGGCCAGGCTGTCGCCCTTGTTCAGTTCCAGGCTGAGTTCGTGCAGGATAGTCAGTTCACCTTCCGCGCTGGAAACCACTTTGCTGAGGTTCTTCGCGGTGAGAATGCTTGCGCCCATGGAGAATCCGATGCGTGTGTGGTTTTTGAGTGCTGGCCTGGCCCTGATGTGCATGGCCCAGAACGCAGCGGCGGGTACTGTCCTGATCGTTGGCGATAGTATCAGCGCCGGTTTCGGACTGGATACCCGGTTGGGGTGGGTATCGCTGCTCGAGCAACGGCTCAAACAGGAGGGTTTCGACGATAAAGTCGTTAACGCCTCCATCAGCGGCGACACCAGTGCCGGAGGCCAGGCACGGCTGCCTGCGCTGCTTGCAGAGCATAAGCCGGAACTGGTGATCCTCGAGTTGGGCGGCAACGATGGCCTGCGCGGAATGCCGCCAACGCAATTGCAACAAAACCTTGCGGCGATGATCGACAGCTCGCGCCAGAGTGGCGCCAAGGTGCTGTTGCTCGGCATGCAGCTGCCTCCCAACTACGGCAAGCGCTACACCGATGCCTTTGCCGAGGTTTACGGCAAACTCGCCGACGAGAAAAAGATCCCGCTGGTACCGTTTTTCCTCGACGGCGTCGGCGGTCATCCGGACCTGATGCAGGCCGATGGTCTGCACCCGGCAGCCGGGGCTCAGGGCAAGTTGCTGGAAAATGTCTGGCCGACGCTAAAACCGCTGTTATGAGGCTTTTCTAGTGGCAGGCTTTCGGCTAATGTGGCGCCCCCTTATTTGGAGCCCCCAATGCCGCGTTCTGCCTGGTCCCTGTTTGCCTACCAACTGATCGAGCCTGACGAACAGCTGGATCTGTTCGCCTGCCAGGAAGTGCGGGTGCATCTGGTGACCCGTCAGCTGGAACTCGGCGGCTCGGCGGATCGCACCTTGTGCGGCAGTCTGCTGCCGGCGCAACCACGCTGGTCGAGCGTGGATCGCCGGGTGTTCCAGGATCAGCGCCTGTGTTCGTTGTGCCGGGCAATTCTGGAATCGCAGAAGCGCGGCACCTCGCCGATCTGGCCCGAGTTGCGTTTCGAACTCTAAGCTGCCCGGCGAGGCGTCCGGTGCGGGAGGGGGCTTGCTCCCATCCAAAGCACCTTGTCGCCTGCTGCGGGGTGGTCTCCCCGAACTCCCAAGGTGCGGTGTACAATCGCGCACTTATACCCTTGATGATCATGCGAAGGATTTTCCGGATGTTGCCGCGCTTTCCTGCCGTCACCCGCTGCCTGTCACTTGCCGCCCTGTGTGTGGCCGGTCCCGTTGCTGCATTGGAGTTTCCCCTGCCACCCCCCGGTGAAGACATCATCGGTCAGGTCCAGGTGATCAAAGCCAAGTACGAAGACACCTTCGCTGACCTGGGAACCAAATACGATCTGGGTTATTCGGAAATGGTCGCGGCCAACCCGGGCGTCGATGCGTGGTTGCCGGGCGCCGGTACCGAAATCGTCCTGCCGACGCGCTTCATCCTGCCGCCGGGGCCGCGCGAGGGCATCGTGATCAACCTCGCCGAATACCGCCTCTATTACTACCCGAAAGGCCGCAACGTGGTGTACACCTTCCCGTTGGGTATCGGTCGTGAAGGCTGGGGTTCGCCAATCGCGCACACCTCCATCACTGCGAAGACGCCGAACCCGACCTGGACGCCTCCGGCCTCGATCAAGGCCGAGCACGCCGCTGACGGCGATCCGTTGCCGAACGTGGTGCCGGCCGGCCCGGATAACCCGCTGGGGCCGTTCAAGTTCACCCTCGGCACGCCGGGCTACCTGATCCACGGTTCGAACAAGAAGTTCGGTATCGGCATGCGCACCAGTCACGGCTGCTTCCGCATGTTCAACAACAACGTGCTGGAGATGGCCAGCATGGTGCCGGTCGGTACTTCGGTACGCATCCTCAACGATGCCTACAAGTTCGGTCGCAGTGGCGGCAAGGTCTACCTGGAAGCGCACACGCCGATCGACGACAAGGGCAACCCGTCGGTGGTCGACAAGCACACCGCGGTGATCAACGCGATGCTCAAGCGTGACGACATCACCAACAACCTGCGTATGAACTGGGATGTGGTGCGTGATGTGGTCGCGGCTGAAGATGGCTTGCCAACCGAGATCGGCACGCCGAATACCTCGGCGCCGATTGTCTCGAGCGCGCCGATCGACCTGCAGCAGTAAGGTCTGGTCCGAACCCGTCGATGCGTCAGGCGTCGACGGGTTTTTTATTGCCCGGACGAAAGTGCGGGCAATAAAAAAGCCGACCCAAAAAATGGGTCGGCTTGATAACAATCCCGAGGGATTATTACTTGCGGCTAGCTTTGTCCAGCATACGCAGAGCACGCTCGTTAGCTTCGTCAGCAGTCTGTTGTGCTTTTTGAGCAGCAGCCAGAGCTTCATCAGCTTTACGGTATGCTTCGTCTGCACGAGCCTGGGCGCGAGCAGCTGCGTCTTCAGTAGCGGTCAGACGTGCTTCGGTTTCTTTCGATGCGCTGCTGCAACCGGTAGCCAGAACTGCGGCCAGAGCCAGAGCAGAGAATTTCAGAACGTTGTTCATCGTGTTCCCCTTCAAGGACTTTCAAATTAAGTGGCTGTCTCCTCACGATTGAGGAAATAGCCGGCGTACATAGTACCCATTACTTGTAGTAAGTAAACTGACGTAGCGCAAGAAGCAAAAAAAATTGTAGGCGTTGATTCTTTTTCGAGCAACTTTTAACAGGTTGTATAAAAAATACCCAGCTGCAAGCCCCGCGCCGAGCGAGTTAATGAGAAAAAGTTCCCTTGGCCGCGTGCTGTTTTCGCAGTCTTGGCTAAAGTCTGACTAGATGACTTCGTCTACACTTTTGTTTCGGTTTTGCGTGCTGCTTCGCTTATCTTTGTCCATGTTGAGGTGACTTTAAAAAAGGCGCTGCGTCTTAAGTCTCAACATCCGGCAATGTTCAGGTGCATCGATCGGGAAGAGGGTCTCCCGCACGATCCCTGCGTCCAACGGAGCAACCCCCCCGTCAACCACCCGTGATGACGAGTGCACCTTGAGCATTTTTGCCAATGGTGCCTACTATTTATCAGGTGCTCGGTTGCGCGAGATCGGTGTGGCTCTTCTCGGTGTCCATCAGGCACGGGGTGGCGTAGTTGTTCCTTCGCCGGAAAAACATCGGTAAGGTAGGGGTCAGAATCCAAGACCCGCGAGGAGTAGTGATGAGCGAGGCGTTGTCCATCCACCATGACCAGGCTGGTCATCAGTTCGAGACCAATGTGGACGGTCATCGTGCCTACCTGACATACATGGATCTGGGGAAACAGACCCTGGATATCTATCGCACGTTCGTGCCCAATGCCTTGCGTGGTCGTGGCATTGCCGCAGCGCTGACGGAAAGCGCGCTGCAGTACGCCGAAGAAATGGGCTACACGGTGATTCCGTCGTGCTCCTACGTCGAGCGCTACATGGAACGTCATCAGCGCCGCGCCGCGAAGATCTAATCGAACACACACAAAAACGCCGGGCAATGCCCGGCGTTTTTTTATGCCTGCGAAACCTGGATCAGCTGCGCTGACGTTTCGGCAACACGTCCTTGAGCTTGGCGTGCATGCTGCGCAGGGTGTTCTCGGTGGCGGACCAGTCGATGCAGGCATCGGTGATCGACACGCCGTATTGCAGGTCGGCGAGGTCTTTTGGAATCGCCTGGCAACCCCAGTTCAGGTGACTCTCGACCATCAGGCCGATGATCGACTGGTTGCCTTCGAGGATCTGGTTGGCGACGTTTTCCATCACCAGTGGCTGCAAGGCCGGATCCTTGTTGGAGTTGGCGTGGCTGCAATCGACCATGATGTTCGGCTTGATCTTCGCCTTGTCCAGTGCCTGCTCGCACAGGGCGACGCTGACCGAATCGTAGTTCGGCTTGCCGTTACCACCGCGCAGCACCACGTGACCGTAGGCGTTGCCCTTGGTGGTGACGATCGACACGCCACCTTCCTGGTTGATGCCGAGGAAGCGGTGCGGGCTGGACACCGACTGCAGCGCGTTGATCGCCACGGTCAGGCCGCCATCGGTACCGTTCTTGAAGCCAACGGCCGAAGACAGGCCGGAAGCCATTTCACGGTGGGTCTGGGATTCGGTGGTGCGCGCGCCGATGGCCGACCAGCTGATCAGGTCCTGCAGGTACTGCGGGGAGATCGGGTCGAGGGCTTCGGTGGCGGTCGGCAGGCCTTTTTCGGCCAGATCCAGCAACAGCTGGCGACCGATATGCAGACCGTCCTGAATCTTGAACGAGTCGTCGAGGTACGGATCGTTGATCAGACCTTTCCAGCCGACGGTGGTGCGCGGCTTCTCGAAGTACACCCGCATGACCAGATACAGGGTGTCGGAGACTTCCTCCGCCAGCACCTTGAGGCGATCGGCGTATTCGTGGGCGGCCTTGATGTCGTGGATCGAACACGGGCCGATCACTACGAACAGACGGTGATCGGTGCCATCAAGAATGTTGCGAATGACTTCGCGGCCCTTGGTGACGGTGCGCAGGGCAGCGTCGCTCAGAGGAATATCACGCTTGAGCTGATCGGGAGTGATCAGGGTCTCGTTAGAGGCGACGTTTAGGTCGTTGATCGGTAAATCAGCCATCGTTTACTCGTCAGGTCACGGGTGCCGGCCGCCAGCGATCCCCGCGCGGCGGAGCACAGCAGATTTAAGCGCGTCGGGGAGCGGAACCTTAGCGCGTCAGACGCTGCTCGACAATGGGCACGTAACGCTTTAGAAAACTGCGTCAGTCCGGCACAGGCTGGGCGAAAGCCTTGCGCACGCTGTCGTGGGAGAACTCGTCGGCATGCTGTTCGACCCATTGCAGGGCCAGTGCCTGAATATCCTGCAGATCTTCGTGGGCGTCGTTCATGCGGCAGAAACGCTCGATCTGACACACTTGCTCACCCATTCTTGCGCTGAACAGCGTCTGTTCGTCAGTGAAGGCGATCCCCACCAGATAACCTTTTTTGCGCCGCAGACACCACGCCACGTAGCCCGGATAGCAGATATCGGCATTGAGCGTCGGCATGCGCACTTGCAGCGCCGTGCCGTGGCGCCAGGCGCGGTGGTAATTGCAAGCGATGCCGCCGAGGCTGATAGTGTGCAGCTGTTGCCTGGAAATACACTCAGGCTTGAGCAAGGTTAATTCAACCGGCACCTCGTCCGGATGAGGAATGAAACGTCCCATGAGCACAGACTCCCTGTGTCGGCCATTTGACATTGTTTCCCCCAGTATAGTGGTCGAATCCGAGCTGACCGATTTCGACGCCGATCAGCGGCTGCTGGCAATGAGCGGCGTTTCCCTGGTGATTTTCACCAGTGTCGGCTGTGCCAGTTGCCGTTATGCCCGCGAGGTGTTGCCGGGACTCGATCTGGCAATCGATCAGTTGTGTTGGATCGATGCCGGCGACAACGGCGGGTTGGTCGAGCGTTATCAGGTCTTTCATTTGCCGGCGTTGTTTGTGGTGCGCGACGGCGAGTTCTTTGGAGCATTGCACACGCGCCTGACGGCCGATGCTCTCAACGGGGCATTGGTGCAGGCACTGGGTCGAATTGCAGAGGAGTTGCCATGATGGGGGCAGTGAACAAACCGGTGGTGGGGATTATCGGTACCGGTGCGATTGGCGGTTTCTACGGTGTGATGCTGGCGCGGGCCGGCTTCGATGTGCACTTTCTGTTGCGCAGCGAGTTCTCGGCGGTGGCCGAGCGCGGCTTGCAGGTGAACAGTGCGGTGCATGGTCCGCTGACGTTGCATCCGGCGCAGGCCTATGCGGCGGCCGAAGACATGCCCCAGTGCGACTGGCTGCTGGTCGGCGCCAAGACCACCAGCAATGCCGGTCTGGCACCGTCGATCATTCAGGCGGCGAAGCCTGACGCGAAGGTGCTGGTGCTGCAAAACGGCCTCGACGTCGAAGACAGTTTGCGTGAGCTATTGCCCGAGTCCCTGCATCTGCTGGGTGGGCTGTGCCTGATCTGCGTGCATCGCGAGGAGCCGGGGCAGATCACGCATCAGGCTCTGGGCGCGGTCAACGTCGGTTATCACAGCGGTCCGGCGCTGGAGAATGCCGCACGCATGGCGCTGGTCGAGGAGGGCTCCGGCCTGTTCCGTGCGGCGGGCATCGAGTCGCAAGCGATGCCCGATCTGCATCAGGCGCGCTGGCAGAAGCTGGTGTGGAATATTCCCTACAACGGTCTGTCGGTGCTGCTCGGCGCCGGCACCGCACCGCTGATGGCCGATGCCGACAGTCGCGTGCTGATTCAGGCATTGATGGCCGAAGTGGTGCAGGGCGCCAAGGCCTGTGGCCACGACATGCCGCCGGGCTACGCCGACTACCTGTTCACGATGACCGAGAAAATGCCTGACTACTGGCCGAGCATGCACCACGACTTTGTGCACAAACGTCCGCTGGAGCTTGAGGCGATCTACGCCCGGCCACTGGCGGCGGCCAAAGCGGCGGGTCTCGAACTGCCGCGTATCGACGCGCTGTATCGCAGTCTTTGTTTTATCGACCGACGTAACGTTTAGGTCGATTTTTGTGTAAGGGGTGGGGGAAGGCATGGCCAAGAACATCGATGACAAACTGGTGCTGGCGATCTCGTCGCGGGCCCTGTTCGACCTGAGCGAAAGCCACAAGGTTTACCTGTCGAGCGGCGTTGAAGCCTATCGGCAGTATCAGATCGAACACGAAGACGAAATCCTCGCGCCGGGCGATGCCTTCCCGCTGGTGGAAAAGCTCCTGAGCCTCAACAGTCGCCTCGGCCGCGCGCGGGTCGAGGTGATTCTGGTGTCGCGCAACAGCGCCGACACCGGCTTGCGGGTGTTCAACTCGATTCACCATTACGGCCTGGCCATTTCCCGCGCAGCTTTCGTCGGCGGACGTAGCCCTTATCCGTACCTGAAGGCCTTCGGTTGCGACCTGTTTCTCTCCACTCACGCCGAGGACGTGCGCGCAGCGCTGGATGCCGGGTTCGCGGCGGCGACGATTCTGTCCGGCGGCGCCAGCCGTGCGGCGAGCGACGAATTGCGCATCGCATTCGACGGTGACGCAGTGATTTTTTCCGACGAGTCGGAGCGCGTCTATCAGTCTGGTGGGCTGGAAGCGTTTCAGGCCAAGGAGCGTGAGTCGGCGCGTGAGCCTTTGCGCGGCGGACCGTTCAAAGGCTTTCTCGCTGCGCTCAATCTGTTGCAGCGCGAGTTTCCCGACGACGCGTGTCCGATTCGCACGGCGCTGGTCACCGCGCGTTCGGCGCCGGCCCATGAGCGCGTCATCCGCACCTTGCGCGAATGGGATATCCGTCTCGATGAATCACTGTTTCTCGGCGGCCTGACCAAATCGGCGTTTCTCGAAGCGTTTGCCGCCGATGTGTTTTTCGACGATCAGACCGGTCACTGCGAACTGGCGCGTGAAGTGGTCGCCACGGGCCACGTGCCCCATGGCATCAGCAACGAACCGCCGGTCTAAAGCCCTGTGGTTCAAGACGTTGCGTCGCCCGTCGTAGTCGCCAAGGCACTGCTAAGCTGAATCAAATCTCCGCCATGTTGGCACGCGAGGAGGTCATATGATTCGTTCGATGCTGTATGCCACTGACCTCGGTCTGTACGCACCGTTAGTGATGCAGCATGCCCTGGCGCTGGCGCGAACGTTCAATGCCGACCTGTATGTGGTGCATGCCGTGGAGCCGATGGGGCTGTTCGCCGAATCGGTGTTGCAGAGTTATCTCGACGAGCAGGCACTGAACGAATTCCACAGTCAGGGTCTGAAAACCGTCATCGCCAGTATCGAGCAGCGCGTGCTGGAAAGTTTTCGCGAAGAACTGGGTGAAGAGGGCGAGCAGGATCTGCAGCGCATTTGTGCCGTGCGTGTGCTGCAGGGCGATCCGTCGCAGGTGATTCTGGACCAGGTGCAGAAACTCTCTGTCGATTTGCTGATCGTAGGAAGTCACAGCCACGGGGTGGGCGCAGAAACGCCATTGGGGCGCACGGCGGCCCGGGTCCTGCAATTGGCCAAGGTGCCGGTGTATCTGGTGCCCTTGGTGGAGCGTCGGCGGCGGGAGGATCGCTGAGCAGGAATAATGGTCTTTTGATAAAAAAGTTCTAGATTTATTCTTCAAACCATTAATATAGTTATATAACAACGCTGATGCCCGTGGCGTCTACCTGCTTTGAGGGATTCATATGAAGCTTCAACAATTGCGCTACATCTGGGAAGTGGCGCACCACGACCTCAACGTTTCCGCTACAGCCCAAAGCCTTTACACCTCGCAACCGGGCATCAGTAAACAAATCCGCTTGCTGGAAGACGAACTCGGCGTCGAAGTGTTTGCCCGCAGCGGCAAACACCTGACTCGCGTCACGCCGGCCGGCGAGCGCATCATCACCACTGCCGGTGAGATTCTGCGCAAGGTCGAAAGCATCAAACAGATTGCCCAGGAATTCTCCAACGAGAAAAAGGGCACCCTGTCGATTGCCACCACGCACACTCAGGCGCGTTATGCGCTGCCGCCGGTGATCAGCAATTTCATCAAGCAATACCCGGACGTGGCGCTGCACATGCACCAGGGTTCGCCGATGCAGATCGCCGAGATGGCCGCTGACGGCACCGTCGATTTCGCTATTGCCACCGAGGCGCTGGAGTTGTTCGGCGATCTGGTAATGATGCCGTGCTACCGCTGGAACCGTTGCGTGGTCGTGCCGCAGGGCCACCCGTTGACCAAACTGCCGAAACTGACGCTTGAAGCGCTGGCCGAATACCCGATCGTGACTTACGTGTTCGGGTTTACCGGCCGTTCGAAACTCGACGAAGCCTTCAGCCATCGTGGCCTGACGCCGAAAGTGGTGTTTACCGCCGCCGACGCCGACGTGATCAAAACCTACGTGCGTCTGGGTCTGGGCGTGGGCATCGTGGCGAAGATGGCGGTCGACACCAAACTCGACAACGACCTGGTAGTGCTGGATGCCAGCGAGCTGTTCGAGTCGAGCATCACCAAGATCGGTTTCCGTCGCGGCACCTTCCTGCGCGGCTTCATGTGCGATTTCATCGAGAAGTTCGCGCCGCACCTGACCCGCGAAGTGATGGCCAAGGCCATTCAGTGTCACAACAAGCAGGAACTGGAAGAACTGTTCGACGGCGTCGAACTGCCGGTTCACTAAGCGGTTGTCCTACAGCACCTCGGTGACAGCGAACTGTTGCCGGGTGCCCGCCACCAGAATCTCCACCTCATCGCCCTCGAATTTGCCCAGCAGGCTGTTGCCCAGCGGCGAGCGCGGGGTGATGACGGTAATCGGCTGACCCACCACATCGACTTTCAGGCCCGCAGCATCCGGCGCCAGAAACAGCCATTGTCCGCGACCCTTTTCGTCCTCCAGACCGAGCAGGGAGCCGACCTCGATGCCACGGCTTTCGTCGTAGGCACGCAACGTCAGGTTCTGGCACAGCGCCAGTGACTGGCGAATTTCCTCGACCCGTTTCGCCTGACCTGCTGCCAGATACGACGCTTCCAGTCCGAGGGTGTCGTACTTGTTTTCGGCGATGTTTTCTTCGTGGGTCGCGGTTTCGTAAGCGGTTTGCGCGGCGCGCTCGGCGATGTCGAGGTCAACGCGCAGTTTGTCGAGAATCAGTTGGTGGACGATGTGTTTGTTCATGATCAATCGCAGAATTGCAAAACATTGGCGCGGCTCTTTTCGCTCGGCGCGGTCTGGTCCTGTTGCAGCCAGAACTGGCATTTAGGATTTGACTGGTTGCGCGTGTTACCGCGAGCCTGATCCAGTCGCGCCTGTTGTTCGTTCTTGCGCAGGTTCTCTTCGTACTGCTCGAACAGCGGGCTTTGCGGTGGACTCTCCGGTTGGACCTGGACGGCCGGCGGATTGGCCAGTTGCTGTACCGCCTGGGCGACCGGCGCCAATTGTTCCTTGAACAGCACAGGCGCGAGCAGCCAGCAGGTCAGCGCAATGGCCAGGAACCCCAGCCACATGCCCAGGGCAATACTGCCGGTCAGGCGCAGCGCGCTAAGCTGGACAGGCAAGGGGCGACGCGGATTGGGGCGATAGGGCATGGCTGCCTCCTGGCGGATGGTTGCGGGCAAGTGGCGATTGTCGCACGAAGATTAATCGCCGTCGGCTCTTCTGCGCGAGGTCATTTATGCGGACAATCGCGGCTTTTGCCAACGGGAGTCTTGAATGTCGGATCTGAAAACCCGCTGGGATATTTTTTGCACCGTGGTCGACAACTATGGCGACATCGGCGTGACCTGGCGTCTGGCCCGGCAACTGGTGGCCGAGCATTCACTGACGGTGCGCTTGTGGGTCGATGATCTGCGTGCCTTCGAGCGTATGTGCCCCGAGATCAATATCCATGTCGCGCAGCAATGGCAAGAGGGCGTCGAGGTGTGCCACTGGCCGAGCGAGTGGACACAGGCGCAAGCCGCAGACGTGGTGATCGCCGCGTTTGCCTGTCAGTTGCCGCCTGCATACATGGATGCCATGGCCGAGCGCCAACAGCCGCCGCTGTGGATGAACCTCGATTACCTCAGCGCCGAAGACTGGGTCGTCGGTTGTCATGGTTTGCCTTCGGTGAAATACAAATCGGTGCAGAAGTTTTTCTTCTTCCCCGGGTTTCAGCCGGGCACCGGTGGCTTGCTGCGTGAACGCGGTTTGCTTGAGCGGCGTCGGCAATTTCAACAGGACGCCGCTGCACAGCGGCAATTCCTCGACAGTCTGGGGATCGTTCGCGCACCGGGCGCACAATTGATTTCATTGTTCGCCTACGAGAACCCCGGTCTCGCCAGTTGGCTGGATGTGCTGGCCGCCGATGACGAACCCACCCACCTGCTGGTGCCGGAAGGGCGAATTCTCGGTGATGTTGCGCACTGGCTCGGGGTCGATTCGCTGGCCGTCGGCGACCTCAACGTGCGTCAGGCGCTGACGGTGCAGGTGCTGCCGTTCGTCCGTCAGGATCAATACGATCATCTGCTCTGGTGCTGCGATTTCAACGCGGTGCGGGGTGAAGACTCGTTCGTGCGGGCGCAGTGGGCGGGGCGGCCAATGCTCTGGCACATCTATCAGCAGGACGAAGACATCCATCTGGACAAGCTCGACGCGTTCCTCGCGCTGTATACGAAAGGGCTTTCACCGGCCGCCGCTGAGGCGATGAACGGTCTGTGGCGGGCGTGGAGTGCCGGACAGCCGATTGGCGATCACTGGCTCAACGCCCGCAAACATTGGCCAGAACTGCAGGAAAACGCCGAAGTGTGGTGTCTGGAACAAGGCTTGCAGGCCGATCTTGCCGCAGCGCTGGTAAGGTTTTACCTAAATTGGATATGATACGCGGCCTAGATTTTTGTAAATCCCATCCAAATTCGGATATTCGCAATGAAAACTGGTAAAGAACTCAAACCCGGTACCGTGATCCGTATCGACAACGATCCTTGGCTGGTTCAGAAAGCTGAATTCACCAAGTCGGGCCGTAACAGCGCGATCATGAAGACCAAGCTGAAGAACCTGCTGACCGGTTACAAGACCGAAACCGTTTACGGTGCGGACGACAAACTGGACGACGTGATCCTGGATCGCAAAGAAGCCACCCTGTCTTTCATCAGCGGTGACTCCTACACGTTCATGGACACCACCGACTACACCATGTACGAGCTGAACGCTGAAGACATCGAAGCTGTTCTGCCATTCGTGGAAGAAGGCATGACCGACGTTTGCGAAGCCGTGTTCTTCGAAGAGCGTCTGGTTTCCGTAGAACTGCCGACCACCATCGTGCGTCAGGTTGACTACACCGAAGGTTCCGCTCGCGGTGACACTTCCGGCAAGGTGATGAAGCCTGCCAAACTGAAGAACGGTACCGAGCTGTCGGTTGCTGACTTCATCGAAATCGGTGACATGATCGAGATCGATACCCGCGAAGGCGGTTCCTACAAAGGCCGTGCCAAATAAGCATCGCTTTTCGCGGAAAGAAAAAGCCCGACCATTGAGTCGGGCTTTTTTGTGCCTGCGATTTGAGTTTCACGCAATCCCCTGTAGGCGAAGGCCCACATTGGGATTTGCGTATGGCTTCAGACGGTGGTGTGCAGACGCACGTCAACGTTGCCACGGGTAGCGTTGGAGTACGGGCAGACCTGATGCGCCGCTTCGACCAGGCTCTGTGCATCGGCCTGTTCCAGCCCCGGCAGGCTGATGTGCAGATCGATGTCCAGACCGAAACCGCCCGGGATCTGGCCGATACCAACGTGTGCGGTGATCGAGGCGTCGTCAGGGATCTTGCGTTTGGTCTGGCTGGCGACGAATTTCAGTGCGCCGATGAAGCAGGCCGAGTAGCCGGCAGCGAACAGTTGCTCAGGGTTGGTCGCAGCACCGCCGGCACCGCCGAGTTCTTTCGGGGTGGCGAGTTTGACGTCGAGGATGTTGTCGCTGGAGATCGCACGACCATCACGGCCGCCGGTGGAGGTTGCGATTGCGGTGTAGAGCGTTTGCATGGTGTGAGCCTCGTTGAGTGTATTTGTGCGCTAATTGTTTGCGCGCTAACTAAGTGCGAAGTGAATGTAGCTCGCTAATGTTTAGCGCGCAAGATATTTTTTTGAGAAATGTTCGCTTCGACGCTAAAGCGCGCGCCCGGTTATCCTGGAAAGCGCTGTTTAGACGGGTTGGCGGGGAAGTCAGGCGTGAAAAAATATTTTTCAGACAACGAGATCACAGGTAGGAGCGAGCCTGCGCGCGATAGCGGTGTAACAGTCAGTACGATGGCGCTACCGATATCGCGAGCAGGCTCACTCCTACAGTGGAACTAATGGCGGGTCAGATCAGGCTGCCCTGCAGATGGCTACGCAGTGCCTGTAACTCCGCTTGCAGCTTCTGCAGGCGTTCCAGGGTGAAGCCGCTGGCGCCCAGGATGCATTGCGGAATGGTTTGCGCCTTGTCGCGCAGCGCACGACCCTGTTCCGTCAGTTCGACGATCACCACGCGCTCATCCTCGCGACTGCGTGTGCGGCTGAGCAAGCCTTCGCTTTCCAGGCGCTTGAGCAATGGCGTCAGCGAGCCCGGATCGGTCAGTAGTCGAGCGCTGATTTCTCCGACGGTCAAACCATCCTTCTCCCACAGCACCATCATCGCCAGGTACTGCGGATAGGTCAGGTTCAAGACCTGCAACAGCGGCTTGTAAACCTTGGTCATCATCAGAGAAGTGGAGTGCAGGGCGAAGCAGGCCTGGTTATCCAGCAGCAGGTCCTCGCAGGTATCGCGTTCGGAAGTCATGTCAAAGCCTTGTTCGAGAATGGTCATGAATCTAGCGCCCGAACCTTTAATGCGCCAGATAATTTTCCCGTCCTAGTGCCGGCCCAGCTCGCGCTGCAGCGCCAGATCCCAGGGCGGCACTGGGCTAAACCGCGTTTTGAGGTATTCCAGCAGCAAACGGCTGCGCGAATGGGTTTGCTGTTCCATGCGTAATGCGTAGATACCGGTGGATTCCGGTTCCGGCAGACCGTGTTCGCAGAACAGCGGCAACAACTCACCGCGCAGCAGGTATTCGCTCGCCAGCCAGGTCGGCAGGTGTGCAACGCCCAATCCGGCCAGAGCGCCACACACCAGCGCTTCGGCATTGTTGGCACTCATGCGGATGCGACCCGGCCGATGCAGTTGCATCTGGCCGTCCTGCTCGAAGCGCCAGGCGAAAGGCGGGGCGAGGCCGTCCCAGTCGAGGCCGTCGTGTTCGGATAACTGTGCCGGAGCACTCGGTAAGCCTCGGCGCTTGAGATAGTCCGGGCTGGCACAGGCGATGCGCACAATACTCGCCAGCGGGGTGGCGACCAGTCGGGTGTCAGCCAGTTGCCCGGCGCGCAACACCAGATCGACCTTGCCCAGATTCGATCCGGCCATGTCGACGAAGCTGTCGATCAGGTGCAATTGCACATCCAGCCCCGGGTAGAGGACGAGAAAGTCGGCAATCACTGGCGCCAGATGCCGTCGTCCGAAGGCTGCCGGCGCGTCAATACGGATCAGGCCTTCCGGCGCGCTGCTCAGGGACACGGCCTCGGCCCGGGCCAGTTGCAACTCGGCAATGATGCGCCGCGCCCGTTCGGCGAACGCCAGGCCCGCGGGGGTGGCGAGCACGGCGTGGGTGCTGCGGATGAATAATTGGCTGCCGACTGCACTTTCCAGGCTGTCGATACGCCGCGCGACCGCCGATGGTGTCAGCGGATGGCGCCGCGAGGCGGCGGAAAAGCTCCCGCTTTCCAGTACATCGAGAAACAGTCCGAGTTGCTCGGTCAATTGGTTGGGGTTCATGAAAAAGCTACGCCTGTGCGAAATCTGCATAGCCATTGTGCGTCGCTGTGCGTTTCCCCGCCAGCCGTGACTGCGTAGGATGATTCGCCTGACGTAAGAGGAATTCGCCTGTGATGGAGTTTTTGTTGTACCTGTTGTTCGGCGCCGCCCTCGGTACGCTCGGTGGCATCTTCGGCATTGGTGGCGGCTTGATCGCGATCCCGCTGCTGGGCGTGTGGTTCGGCCTTGATCAGCAGATCGCTCAGGGCACCGCATTGGTCATGGTGGTGCCGAATGTGATGCTGGCGTTGTGGCGCTATCACCAGCGCAATCGCATCGAACTGCGTCATGCGGTGCCGTTGGCGGTCATGGGCTTTTGCTTTGCCTGGCTCGGCTCGATCTGGGCGGTGGGTATCGACGCGCAAACCATGCGCATCGGTTTTGTCGCATTTCTTGTGGTGCTGTCGGCCTATAACTTGCTGAAAATGTTCGGCAAGCGTCCGGCGGCGACGTCCGAAATGCGTTACTCCTGGCCTTGGCTCGGCGTGCTGGGAGCGGCCTCCGGGACCATGGGCGGTTTGTTCGGTGTCGGCGGGGCAGTGGTGGCGACGCCCGTGCTGACCAGCCTGTTCGGCACCACTCAGGTGGTCGCTCAGGGTTTGTCGCTCGCCCTGGCATTGCCGAGCACCGGGGTCACGCTGGTGACGTACGCGGTGCATCATGAAGTGGACTGGATGATCGGCTTGCCGCTGGCCATCGGGGGGCTGGCCAGCATCAGTTGGGGGGTGAAGGTCGCCCACGCGATGCCGGAAAAGCTCTTGCGCGGGCTGTTTTGCGGTTTTCTGGTGCTGTGTGCGGTGATGCTCGCGTTTAAAGTTTGAAGCCTTCGACGATGTGCTCGGCCAGGCACTCGGTGATCGGCGACGGATTGTTCAGGTTGCGGATCAGCATGATGCTTGCCTCGGGTAACAGTGGCAGATCTTCGTTGGCGCCGAGAATGCGCATGTCCGGAGTGATCAGGCTTTCCAGCTGCGCGGTGATCGCCAGGCCGGCGCTCACCACGGCCATCAGCGCCGACAGGCTGGTGCTGTTATAGGCGATGCGGTATTCGCGGCCCATCGCGTCCAGCGCGTTGCAGGCCCACAAACGGCAAAAACAGTCACTGTTGAACATCGCCAGCGGCAACGGCGTCTGTTCGTGGGCACTGAAGTTCTGTGCCTCGGCCCAGACAAAACGCTCCTTGCGCAACAACTGGCCAATCTCGTTGCCCGGCTCGCGAGTCACGATCGACAAGTCGAGATCGGTGCGCTGCAGCAGCTGTCGGGTCGATTCGCAATGCACTTCGATCTGGATCAGCGGATAGAACTGCGCAAACCGCGAGAGGATCCCCGGCAGAAAACGCATCACGTAATCATCCGGCGTACCGATGCGCACCGTGCCGACCATGTGCGGCTCGCGCAATGTGTTGAACACTTCGCTGTGCAACTTGAGGATGCGCCGCGCATACCCGAGCAAGACCTGGCCCTCGGCAGTCAGGCGCACCTGGCGACCATCACGCTCGAACAACTGGCGCTGCAACACGTCCTCTTCCAGACGCTTCATCTGCATGCTCACCGCCGACTGTGTGCGGTTGACCATTTCGCCGGCGCGGGTGAAACCGCCCTGATCGGCAATCGCGACAAAGGTGCGCAGGACATCGGTATCAATACTGGGGTAGGCCGACAATTGATGAATCTCCGTGATGCATGCCATCAGAAACATTCGTTGGATTGATCTTAGCGTCGGCGCGAGACTTGAGCCATCCACAAGGAGGGCAACACGATGAAAGGTCAAAGAGAGTATGTAGACGAAACAAAGTTTTCCGGCCACGGCCATATCGTTTCCGACCTGCTGCACAAGTTTAGCCGCTGGTACGAACTTCACCGCGAACGCGAGTTGCTCGCCAGTCTGAGTGATGAAGCGTTGAAAGACATCGGCGTCAGTCGGGCCGACGTCGAGCACGAAGCGGTGCGGCCGTTCTGGGACGATCCGATGCATAAATGATCAGGCACTTACTACACAAACCCCTTTCCGGTGAGGTAGGTTGCGAGCAGACAAGGAGATGTTCATGCCCGCGACGCTGTCCTTTTCCCTCAAACAGGCGCGACGACTGGCGCTGGCTGCCCAAGGGTTCAACGGGCGCCAGCCGCCGACCGTCAAGGCGCCACACCTCAATCGTCTGATCGAACGGCTGGGTCTGCTGCAGATCGACTCCGTCAACGCCGTGGTGCGCTCGCACTACCTGCCTTTGTTTTCCCGTCTCGGTTGCTATTCCTCTGATTTGCTCGACCAGGCTGCCTGGAGTTCGGGTAGACGTCGCACGCTGTTCGAATACTGGGGCCATGAAGCATCGTTGCTGCCGCTGGCGATGTATCCGCTGATGGGCTGGCGGATGCAGCGCGCCAAACGTGGTGAGGACATCTATCAGCAACTGGCAACGTTCGGACGTGAACAACAGGAGACGATTCGCCGGGTCCTGGCCTCGGTCGAGGAGCGGGGCGCATTGGGCGCCGGCAGTTTGTCGACCCGCGAAGACAAGGCCGGGCCCTGGTGGGACTGGAGTGCGGAAAAGCATGCACTGGAATGGTTGTTCGCCGCCGGCGAGGTCACCGTGGCCGGCCGCCGGGGTTTTGAGCGTTTGTATGATCTGCCGGAGCGGGTCATCCCGTTGTCGATTCTGCAGCAGCCGCTGCCGGATGAAGCCGAAGCGCAGCGCGGTTTGCTGCTGCACGCGGCCCAGGCATTGGGCGTGGGGACGGAAAAGGATCTGCGCGATTATTTCCGCTTGAGCCCGGGGGACGCCCGGCCGCGTCTGGCGGAACTGGTCGAGGACGGGCAGTTGCAGGTTTGCGAAGTCGTCGGTTGGCGACAGATTGCCTATTGCCTGCCGGAGCCGCAAGTGCCGCGCAAAGTCGTCGCCAGTGCGCTGTTGTCGCCGTTCGATTCATTGATCTGGGAGCGCAGTCGCACCGAGCGGTTGTTCGATTTCCGCTATCGCCTGGAGATCTACACTCCGCAGGACAAACGAGTCTACGGCTATTACGTGCTGCCCTTTTTGCACAACGAGCGCATTGCCGCGCGGCTCGATCTGCGCGCCGAGCGGGCGACGGGACGCTTGGCGGTGCATGCGCTGCACGAGGAGGCGCCGGGGCTGGAGGATGAGGGGATGCTGGCGCTGGCTTTGAATTTGCGGCGCATAGCGGATTGGTTGGGGCTGGAGCGGGTGCAGCTCAATTGTCAGCGCCAGAGTGCAGGGCGGTTGCGGGTGGCATTGGCGCAGATCGGCGGTGACTGAACTGGCCTCTTCGCGAGCAAGCTCGCTCCCACAGTGGATTTGTGAACGACACAGATCCTCTGTGGGAGCGAGCTTGCTCGCGAATGCGGCCTCTCAGGCGCGAGATACCTGACTGATTCAGCGCCGGACTTGTTTCAACGTTTCGGCAATCAAAAACGCCAGTTCCAGCGACTGATCGGCATTCATCCGTGGATCGCAGTGGGTGTGATAACGGTCCGACAACCCATCTTCAGTGATCGGCCGCGCACCACCGATGCACTCGGTCACATTCTGCCCGGTCATCTCGATGTGAATCCCGCCGGCATAACTGCCTTCGGCTTCGTGCACCTGGAAGAACTGCTTCACCTCGCCAAGGATCTGCGCGAAGTCGCGGGTCTTGTAGCCGCTGCTCGCCTTGATCGTGTTGCCGTGCATCGGGTCGGAACTCCACAGCACCTGCTTGCCCTCACGCTGTACGGCGCGAATCAGCGCCGGCAGGTGATCGCCGACCTTGTTCGCGCCCATGCGAGCGATCAGGTTCAGGCGGCCCGGGTCGTTGTCCGGGTTGAGCACGTCGATCAGGCGGATCAGGTCGTCCGGGTTCATGCTCGGGCCGACTTTCACTCCGATCGGGTTGTTCACCCCGCGCAGGAATTCGACATGGGCGCCGTCGAGCTGACGGGTGCGGTCGCCGATCCACAGCATGTGCGCCGAGCAATCGTAGTAATCGTTGGTCAGGCTGTCGCGACGCACGAAGGCTTCTTCGTAGTTCAGCAGCAGCGCCTCATGGGCAGTGAAAAAACTGGTTTCGCGCAGTTGGGGCGAGCTGTCCATGCCGCAGGCGCGCATGAACGCCAGGGTTTCATCAATGCGATCGGCAAGGTGGCTGTACTTTTCGGCGAGTGCCGAGTTGGCGATGAAGTCCAGGTTCCACTTGTGCACCTGATGCAGGTCGGCAAACCCACCCTGGGCGAAGGCGCGCAACAGGTTCAGGGTGGCGGTGGACTGGTGATAGGACTGCAGCAGGCGCTCCGGATCCGGCACGCGGCTCTTTTCGTCGAAGCCGATGCCGTTGACGATGTCGCCGCGGTAGGCCGGCAGGGTCACACCGTCGAGGGTTTCATCGTTGGCCGAGCGCGGCTTGGCGAACTGACCGGCCATGCGCCCGACCTTGACCACCGGGCAACCGGCGGCGAAGGTCATGACGATCGCCATTTGCAGCAACACTTTAAAAGTGTCGCGAATCTTCGCCGCAGAGAACTCGGCAAAGCTTTCCGCGCAATCGCCGCCCTGCAGCAGGAACGCCCGGCCCTGGGTTACTTCGGCAAACTGCCGGCGCAGCTCGCGCGCTTCGCCGGCAAACACCAGCGGCGGGTAGCTGGCCAGAGTCTGCTCGACCTGACGCAGATGCGCGGCGTCGGGGTATTGGGGTTGTTGCTGGATCGGCAGGGCACGCCAGCTGTCAGGGCTCCACGGTTGGCTCATCACGGTCTCGAGTTTTCTACGCACGGAAGGGCATGGTATCAGCAAATTAGTGCGTGACCTGTTCCCGCCCCATCGCCGACAATCGCCGCTTTGCCACGGCACCATAGCGGTGCCATCGCGTCACCGCGCCCGGTGACCATCAGGAGACGAAATGACTGAGGAGCGCGTCGAGCATCTGCTCGCCGAAGTACAGGATGAGTTCGGCGTGATTCGCGTGCTGGAAGTGGCTGATTACCGCTTTCTGGAGTTCGGTGATGCCATCGAGCAAAGCTGCGTGTTTACCGCCGATCCGAGCTGGCTGGAATACGACTACACCCGGGCGATGCTGATTGGCGCGCTGTGCCACGCGCAACCGGAGAGCGCGCTGTTCCTCGGCCTCGGTGCCGGCACGCTGACCCAGGCCTGCCTCAAGTTCCTGCCGCTGGAGGACGTCGAAGCCATCGAACTGCGCCCGGACGTACCGCGTCTGGCGATCGAATACCTCGGGCTGGACGACGATCCGCGACTGTACATTCGTGTTGGCGATGCGCTGGAGTTGTTGCCGACGGCCGAGCCTGCAGATCTGATTTTCGTCGATCTGTATACCGATGTCGGTCCTGGCGTCGGGCATCTGGCCTGGAGTTTCCTCGGTGACTGTCAGAAACGCCTGAATCCGGGCGGCTGGCTGGTGATCAACCAGTGGGCCACCGATGACGGCAAACCGTTGGGCGCCGCGCTGTTGCGCGGGCTCTATCACCGGCATTACTGGGAACTGCCGGTGAAGGAGGGCAATGTGATTCTGATTGTGCCGGCGGACCTCGATCAGGCGCTGGACATGCAGGCGCTGACTGCGCGGGCTGCAGCCCTGGCGCCGAAGTTGGGGTATTCGTTGCAGTCGTTGATCAATGCGATTCGCCCGGCGACCTGAGTTGTCAGTGATGGCCCCTTCGCGAGCAAGCTCGCTCCCACAGGGTTAGCGTCGTTCACAAAATCCGTGAACGACCTGGTCACTGTGGGAGCGAGCTTGCTCGCGAAGGGGCCTCAAGACCACCACAGATTCATATTCCTTTGAATATGCCGGGTCGCCGCTCCACCAGCGACCGTACTCCCTCTTTGGCATCTTCACTGGCCAGCAACTTCTTCACCAGCGCCGGCAACCCTTGCGCCGCCGCTGTCTCACCTTCATAGCGCGCCTGCCGCGCCGACATCAACGTCGCCTGCACCCCCAGCGGTGCCTGCCGGGCAATCCGTTCGGCCAGTTCAATCGCTCGCGGCAACAAGTCTTCGCTGGCCATCACTTCCTGCACCAATCCCAGGCGCAGGGCATCGTGGGCATCGAACTCATCGCCGGTCAGCAGCCAGCGCATGGCATTGCCCCAGCCGGCGACCTGATGAAAACGTAACGTCGCGCCACCAAAAGGAAAAATCCCACGCTGCACTTCCATTTGCGCGAAGCGGGTATTGCTCGCGCAGAGGTTGATGTCCGCCGCCAGCATCAGCTCGATGCCGATGGTCAGGCAATAACCCTGCGCGGCGACAATCACCGGTTTGCTGACCCGTGGTCCGACGAAAACACCCCACGGGTCGCAACCGCCGGTCGGAACCTGCCAGCCTTCGGCCAGTGCGGCACTGGCGTTGACCAGATCCAGGCCGGCGGTAAAGTGCTCGCCGTGACCGAACACCACGGCCATCCGTGCTTCGTTGTCGGCCTCGAACTCGCCGTAGGCCAGGCTCAGTTCGTTGAGCAGGTCGAGGTCGAAGGCGTTGCGTTTGGCGGCTCGATCCAGGCCGATCAGGTGGACATGACCACGACGTTCACGGCTGACGCGGCCGGCGCAGGGCTGATTCATGGCTAAATCCTCGGACGGGAAGGGCGGGTGCAGCGACGGTATGTCGCAGCTCGGTGAATCGTTTAAGCGTCATCGCCCGCAGGGCCGGGCCCTTGAAAAATAGACCTTCGCCCGATTATCCGCAAAACCCCGTTACACGGCGGTGACACACGGATTCAGGCAATAAAAAAAGCTCCCTTTTTGGGCAAATTCCGGTATAGTGCGCGCCGGCCTTTAACCGGGCCGCGTTTAGGTAGCGCAATTCCCCGAAGTCAGCTTCGGCTGCACGTCCGCACTGCGGGCTCTTCCTTGACGATTCTTTTTCATTCATACGTTTTCGCAAATCCCCGCCGACAAAGCTGCCAGGGCGACTCTTGAGTCTCAACACGGCATGTGCAGCTTTGGAGCATGGGTCTTTGCGGATGCACTTAGAGGCAGACCCATGACCCAGGAAATCGGCGGCTTCGCCGCTCTTGAACTTCATCCTAATATTGTCGCTGCAGTAGTCGCTACCGGCTATGAAGAGCCTTCGGCCATTCAGCAGCAGTCGATCCCGATCATCCTCGCCGGTCACGATATGATTGGTCAGGCGCAAACCGGTACCGGTAAAACCGCTGCCTTTGCCCTGCCTATCCTGCACCGCATTGATCCGTCCAAGCGCGAGCCGCAAGCTCTGATCCTGGCCCCAACTCGTGAGTTGGCGCTACAAGTTGCAACCGCTTTCGAAACCTACGCCAAGCAAATGCCGGGCGTAACTGTTGTGGCTGTCTACGGCGGCGCGCCGATGGGCCCACAATTGAAAGCAATCCGTAATGGCGCACAGATCGTTGTCGCCACACCGGGCCGTCTGTGCGACCACCTGCGTCGCGACGAAAAAGTCCTCGCTACCGTGAACCACCTGGTTCTGGACGAAGCAGACGAAATGCTCAAACTCGGTTTCATGGACGACCTGGAAGTGATCTTCAAGGCCATGCCGGAAACCCGTCAGACCGTATTGTTCTCGGCGACCCTGCCGCAGTCGATCCGTGCCATCGCCGAGCGTCACCTGCGCGATCCGAAGCACGTGAAGATCCAGAGCAAGACCCAGACCGTTACCGCGATCGAACAGGCTCACCTGTTGGTTCACGCTGACCAGAAGACCTCTGCCGTTCTCAGCTTGCTGGAAGTGGAAGACTTCGACGCTCTGATCATGTTCGTGCGCACCAAGCAAGCGACCCTGGACCTGGCCAGTGCCCTCGACGCCAAAGGCTACAAAGCCGCGGCGCTGAACGGTGACATCGCCCAGAACCAGCGTGAGCGCGTGATCGACTCGCTCAAGGATGGCCGTCTGGACATCGTTGTCGCGACCGACGTTGCTGCCCGTGGTCTGGACGTTCCGCGCATCACTCACGTGTTCAACGTGGACATGCCGTACGACCCGGAATCCTACGTGCACCGTATCGGCCGTACCGGCCGTGCCGGTCGCGAAGGTCGTGCGCTGCTGCTGGTGACTCCACGTGAGCGCCGCATGCTGCAAGTGATCGAGCGTGTCACCGGTCAGAAGGTGGCTGAAGTTCGCCTGCCGGACGCTCAAGCCGTTCTCGATGCACGCATCAAGAAATTGACCAACAGCCTGTCGCCGCTGGTCGCTGATGCCGAATCGACTCACGGTGAGCTGCTGGATCGTCTGACCGCTGACATCGGTTGCACCCCGCGTGCACTGGCTGCAGCCCTGCTGCGCAAGGCTACCAACGGTCAGGCGCTGAACCTGGCAGCGATCGAGAAGGAACGTCCACTGGTGCCGAACAACGCACCGCGTGGCGACCGTCCTGAGCGTTCCGGTGACCGTCCTGATCGTGGTGATCGCGAGCGTCGCGCGCCAATGCCTCTGGGCGAAGGCCGTGCCCGTTGCCGTACCGCGCTGGGTGCGCGTGACGGTATCGCCGCCAAGAACCTGCTGGGCGCCATCCTCAACGAAGGCGGTCTGGCCCGTGAAGCGATCGGTCGCATCCAGGTGCGTGACAGCTTCAGCCTCGTCGAGCTGCCGGAAGATGGTCTGGACAAGCTCCTGACCAAGCTGAAGGACACTCGCGTTGCTGGCAAGCAGTTGAAGCTGCGTCGCTATCGCGAAGATTGATCCGCCCCTGGGCTGATTGATCGAACAAAAAAATCCCCGACTGGTTCGGGGATTTTTTTTGCCTGCTGCCCGGGTTCACACAAAACCCTGTGGGAGCTGGCTTGCCAGCGATGACGTCAGCCGAAGCGATAGATATCCATCCCCAGCGCACCCATCGTGAATCCCTGATGCGCCACACTGAATTCACCCCCCGCGCCCCGGGCGAAATACAACGGCAACAAATGCTCATCACTCGGATGGCTGCGCACCGCATTCGGTGCTTGCTGACGGTAGTCTTGCAGCGCCGCCTCATCATTTGCCGCCAGCTTGTCGATCATCCAGTCGCGAAAATCCCGTGCCCATGGCGCGACGCTCTCCGGACCCGCATGCCAATCCAGTTCCCGCAGATTATGGGTGATGCTCCCGGACCCGATCAGCAAAATTCCCTGATCACGCAGCCCTGCCAGCGCACGGCCGACACGGGTTTGCAGTGCCGGACCACCACGAGTTGGTAGTGAAACCTGCACCACCGGGATATCCGCCTGCGGGTACATCAGCGACAACGGCACCCACACGCCGTGATCGAACGGCCGTTGCGGGTCGAGGCGTGCAGGCAGATGCGCGGCGTTCAGCAGTTTGGTGACTTCGGTCGCCAGTTGCGGATCGCCCGGTGCCGGGTACTGCACTTCAAACAGCGCCCGAGGAAAGCCGCCGAAGTCGTGCCAGGTTTCGGGCTGTGGATGACTGCTGACCAGCAATTCGTCGCTCTCCCAATGGGCAGAGACGATCACGATGGCTTTGGGACGGGGCAGCTCGGCGGCCAGTCGGGCCAGTGCCGGACCGCTGGCGCCGGGCTCGAGAGCGAGCATGGGCGAACCATGGGAAATAAACAGGCTGGGAAACATGGAGGGATTCCTGAGCGTTAAGATGAGCCATCTTCGGTCAGTACATTGATCTAAATCTAATATAAGTTTTAACGCGTTTTGATCGGTTTTTTGGGAGTGATGCATGCAGCCTGAGTTTTGGCACAAAAAGTGGGCGTCGAATCAGATCGGCTTTCATCTGTCGGAGGTGAATCCGTATTTGCAACGGCACTGGCCGGAACTGTCGATCCCGGCAACGGCGCGGGTGCTTGTGCCTCTGTGCGGGAAAAGTCTGGATCTGGCGTGGCTGGCGGGGCGCGGTCATCAGGTGCTGGGGGTCGAACTGTCGGAAAAGGCCATTGAGGACTTTTTCAACGAGCACCAGATACAGCCACAGATCAGCGAGAAGGGCGCATTCAAGGTCTATCGCAGTGATGCCATCGAGTTGTGGTGCGGCGATTTCTTTGCGCTGACGGCGAGCGATTTGGCGGATTGTGTGGCCTTTTACGACCGCGCCGCGCTGATTGCCTTGCCCGCGCCGATGCGTGAGCGCTATGCGGCGCATCTTCAGCAGATCCTGCCGCAGGGTGTGCAAGGGGTGTTGATTACGCTGGATTACGATCAGGCGCAGATACCGGGTCCGCCATTTGCGGTGGGGGATGATGAGGTAAAGCGGTTGCTCGGGGATCTCTGGCAGGTTCAGGCGCTGGAAGAGCGGGATGTGCTGGGTGAGAGCTGGAAGTTTCTGCAGGCAGGTGTGACGCGGCTGGAGGAGCGGGTTTACCGGGTTTCTGGCCGATAGATTTTTTATTGGCAGGGCCGGCCTCATCGCTGGCAAAACAGCTCCCACAGTGATCCGTGTTGTATCAGAGATCCAGATAACAGCACAAAAGCCTGTGGGAGCAGCTTGCCAGCGATGGGGTCAGAACAGGCAATCCATTATCCCGAGCACAAAAAAGGCCCGCATCGCTGCGGGCCTTTTCGTTACAGATTGATCAACCGCGACGACGCAGCGCGTCGATACGCTCTTCCAGCGGCGGGTGGCTCATGAACATACGGGCAAAGCCCTGTTTGATGCCACCGTTGATGCCAAAGGCGTTCAGGGTGTCCGGCATGTGCACCGGCAGGCCCTGTTCGGCGCGCAGGCGTTGCAGGGCGCCGATCATGGCGTTGGTGCCGGCCAGGCGTGCACCGGCTTCGTCGGCACGGAATTCGCGTTTGCGCGAGAACCACATGACGATCGCGCTGGCGAGAATGCCCAGCACCAGTTCGGCGAAGATGGTCGCCACGTAGTAGGCGATGCCCTGGCCTTCTTCGTTCTTGAAGATCACCTTGTCGACGAAGTTACCGATGATCCGTGCGAAGAACATCACGAAGGTGTTCACCACGCCCTGGATCAGTGCCAGGGTAACCATGTCACCGTTGGCCACGTGACCGATTTCGTGGGCCAGCACCGCTTTCACCTCGTCGGGTGAAAAACGCTCCAGCAGGCCCTGGCTGACCGCGACCAGCGCGTCGTTCTTGTTCCAGCCGGTGGCGAAGGCGTTTGCTTCGTAGGCCGGGAAGATACCGACTTCGGGCATCTTGATCCCGGCTTCGCGGGACAGTTGCTCCACCGTTTGCAGCAGCCATTGCTCATGCCGGGTACGTGGCTGGCTGATGATCTGGGTGCCGGTGCTCATTTTCGCCATCCACTTGGAGATGAACAGCGAGAACAGGGAGCCGGCGAAACCAAAGACCGCACAGAAAACCAGCAGCTGACTAAGGTCGAGATCAACCCCGTTGGCCGCCATGAACCCGTTGAAGCCGAACAGGCTCAGGGTGATGCTGGCTATCAGCACGACCGCCAGGTTAGTGGCCAAAAACAGCAGGATGCGCATCATGGTTATAGAAATCTCCTCAAGCTAAAGATGTAGCGTACTGCGGGGTATATAAGGTGCTGCACCGGGCTATTCAACCGAGTGACTATTTCAAACTGTGTCCTACAGCCAATTCCCCAGTATGAAGGACAATTCTCACCGCCAATATCGAAACGGATGACGCGCGGCAGCGACCCGTCGCCATTACGCCAGGTGCGGATTAGCTGTTCGAATCGCAAGTGTAGAAGGGCGGTGGAAGTGCGGTTCACAGAAGTGTTGCTGAATCAGACAGTGCGCAACGTTCGGGCCGTTGCGCACTGCTGGCCAGTTACTGGCGGTACGACTTGAGGAAGTTGCCGATGCGGCCGATGGCCATTTCCAGATCATCGACGCGGGGCAGGGTGACGACACGGAAGTGATCCGGCCACGGCCAGTTGAACGCCGTGCCTTGCACCACCAGCAGCTTTTCCGAGAGCAGCAGGTCGAGGACGAATTTTTCGTCGTTGTGGATCGGGCAGACCTTCGGGTCGATTTTCGGGAACGCGTACAGCGCGCCCATCGGCTTGACGCAGCTCACGCCCGGAATGTCATTGAGCAACTCCCAGGTGCGATTGCGTTGTTCCAGCAGGCGACCCTGCGGCAACACCAGGTCGTTGATGCTCTGGTAGCCGCCCAAGGCGGTCTGGATGGCGTGCTGGCTCGGTACGTTGGCGCACAGGCGCATGTTGGCGAGCATGTCGATGCCTTCGATGTAGCTCTGGGCGTTGTGCTTCGGTCCGGAAATGGCGATCCAGCCGGAGCGGAAACCGGCCACGCGATAGGACTTGGACAGGCCGTTGAAGGTCAGGCACAGCAGGTCGGGCGCCAGCGAAGCGGTGCAGATGTGCACGGCGTCGTCGTACAGGATCTTGTCGTAGATTTCGTCGGAGAACACCACCAGGTTGTGTGCCCGGGCAATTTCCAGCATGCCTAGCAGGACTTCCTTCGAATACACCGCACCGGTCGGGTTGTTCGGGTTGATGATCACCATCGCTTTGGTGTTCGGGGTGATCTTGGCCTTGATGTCGGCCAGGTCCGGGAACCAGCCGGCGCCTTCGTCGCACAGGTAATGCACGGCGTTGCCACCGGCAAGGCTCACGGCAGCGGTCCACAGCGGATAGTCCGGGGCCGGCACCAGCACTTCGTCACCGTTGTTGAGCAATGCCTGCAACGACATCACGATCAGCTCGGAAACACCGTTGCCCAGGTAGATGTCTTCGATGCCGACACCTTCGACCTGCTTCTGCTGGTAGTACTGCATCACGGCCTTGCGCGCGCTGAACAGGCCTTTGGAGTCGCTGTAGCCTTGCGCGGTCGGCAGGTTGCGGATCACATCCTGAAGGATTTCGTCCGGCGCTTCGAAACCAAATGGCGCCGGGTTGCCGATGTTCAGCTTGAGGATGCGCTGGCCTTCCTCCTCCAGTCGTTTGGCGTGCTTGAGCACCGGGCCGCGAATGTCGTAGCAGACGTTGGCGAGCTTGTTCGATTTGCTGAACTGCATGGCGATGTGATCCCGAAAATGAACGATCCAGACGGCGAATGGACAACCGTACTGGGATTCCTGCGTCTTCGCACAGGCGGAGTCTTGCGCCGTGGCGCCGAGAATCCGTTTGAATGCGCCCGGTCTGACTGCCAGACTGGCGTGTGACGAGGCGCAATCATACGTGCCACCCGATCCGTGGAAAAGGTACAGATCGGGCTTTTTCAGCCGCTGAGGTGTGATGATGGAAAAGTTGGAAAAAACCCTGGAAGAATGGCGTGCGATGCTCGACCCCGAGCAATACAACGTGTGCCGTCTGAGTGCCACCGAACGACCGTTCTCCGGCAAATACAACGCCACCAAAACCGACGGTGTTTATCACTGTGTCTGCTGTAACGAGCCGCTGTTCGATTCCACGACCAAATTCGATTCCGGCTGCGGCTGGCCGAGCTTCTACGCGCCGATCGGCGCAAGCGCCATGACTGAAATCCGTGACACCAGCCACGGCATGATTCGCACCGAAGTGAAATGCGCCCGTTGCGATGCGCACCTGGGGCACGTATTCCCGGACGGCCCGCCGCCGACCGGTTTGCGTTATTGCATCAATTCGGTGTGCCTGAACCTTGAACCGCGCGAATGAACTTCACGTTTGAACGGTTGGATTGAACCTCGGCAGGAGCTGCCGAAGGCTGCGATCTTTTGATCTTCAAGACAAATCGAAAGATCGTCCGAATGCGGCCCGAGCCTTTGGCGGTTCCTGCGGGGAACGATTTCAAATATTAAATTGCACACAATTTAATTGCTCGCTATGTTTGGCCTTCGCCGATAACCCGAGGACCTCGTGCCATGAGCGACAACCTGCTGAATATTCCGTGCACCACCATCAAGGGTGAGCAAAAGACCCTGGCTGATTTCGCTGGCAAAGCGGTGCTGGTGGTCAATACCGCCAGCAAATGCGGTTTCACTCCGCAATACAAAGGCCTTGAGCAACTTTGGCAGACCTACAAGGATCAGGGCCTGGTCGTGCTGGGTTTCCCGTGTAATCAATTTGGCAAGCAAGAGCCGGGCAATGAAGGCGCGATCAGCGAGTTCTGCGAGCTTAACTACGGCGTCAGTTTCCCGCTGTTCAAGAAGATCGACGTCAACGGTGCCGAGGCCCATCCGCTGTTCGTGCAGTTGAAAAAACGTGCCCCTGGGGTACTTGGCTCCCAGGGCATCAAGTGGAACTTCACCAAGTTCCTGATCGGCAAGGACGGCCAGTTGGTCAAGCGTTTCTCCCCGGCCACCAAGCCGCAGGACCTGACTGGCGAGATCGAAGCCCTGCTCAAATGAACCGCCTGCCCGTCGATTCGCTGAAGCTCGACAGCCAGTTGTGCTTCAAGTTGTATGCCGCGTCCCGGGCGGTGATTCGTGCTTACAAGCCGATGCTCGATGAGCTTGGCCTGACCTATCCGCAATACCTGGCGATGCTGGTGTTGTGGGAGTGGCAGGATTGCGCGCCGGAGCAACCGACGGTCAAGGCGCTGGGTGAGCGCCTGGCCCTGGATTCCGGGACGCTGACGCCCTTGCTCAAGCGGCTGGAGCAGTTGCAACTGGTGCAGCGTCGACGCTCGGCGCGCGATGAGCGTGAAGTGCACTTGAGCCTGACCCCGGCAGGTCAGGCACTGCGCGAGCAGGTCGGGCCGCTCAAGGCGCGCCTGCTATGCGACAGCGGGGTCGATCTGGATCGCCTCAACGACTTGCGCCACGGTCTCGATCATCTGCTGGGGCAGATCAAGGCGCTGTCGTAGCCGGAATCCATTGATCGAGCAGGGCTGCCAGTTCTTCCCGGCGGAACGGCTTGGCCAGATAGTCGCTCATGCCCGCTGCCCGGCAGCGTTCGCGTTCCTCGGACATGGCGTTGGCGGTCAGGGCGATGATCGGCAGGTCCGGCCAGCGTCCGCTCTGGCGGATCTGCCGGCTGGCTTCGTAGCCGTCCATCACCGGCATGTTGCAGTCCATCAGCACCAGATCGAACGAGTGATACTCCAGTTGATCCAGCGCCTCGGCGCCGTGGGCAGCCACCACGACGTCGCAGCCCAGTTTGCCGAGCATGCCCTTGGCCACCAGTTGGTTGACCGGATTGTCCTCGACCAGCAGCACCAGCCCGCGCCGCACGTTTGGCGTTGTCTCCAGGCGAGTATCGTGGAAGGCCGCGGTGTCGGGTTGCAGGGTGCGGCGCAGATTCTGATAGAGCGCATTGCGTGCCAGCGGACGCGCCTGTTGCTGCAGTGGCGCAAGGGCCGCCGCTTCTTCGCTGGGCAGGAAACTGCCGTAAGCGGTCACCAGCAGGATCGGGGCGGTGAGGGTCGGACGCAGCCCGAACAGGCATTCCGGGCAATCGGTGATCAAAACGTCAGGCGTCAGACCGAGCAGTGAATCCTCGATGGTGCGCTGCTCGTATTCAAGGCCCCAGGCCGGCAGCAGGCTTTTCAGCAATTCGGCCAGGCCACTGCTGGCGGCGGTGATGGCCAGTACTTTGCCGTGCAATGGTGCGGGGGACAGTGCCCGGGTGTGGCAGGGCAACGGCAGTTCGGCACAGAACTGGCTGCCGAAGCCGGTCTCGGAGCTGATGGTCAGGCGCCCTTGCATCGCTTCGCACAGGTTGTACGTCAGCGCCAGTCCGAGCCCGGTACCACCGTACTGGCGCGTAATGCCGGCACCGGCCTGGGTGAACGGCTGGAAGATCCTGACCTGCGCTTCCTGGGCAATGCCTATACCGGTGTCGCAGACTTCGATGCGCACGCCGTCGTTACAGGTCGACAGGCGCACATCCACGCGACCGAAACGGGTGAATTTCAGCGCGTTGGACAACAGGTTGCTGACGATCTGCCGCACGCGGGTCGGGTCTCCCAGCACCAGCGCCGGGAAGTACGGATCGATCAGGCAGGTCAGTTCAACGCTCGGTGCGGCGTTCTGCGACAACAGGTTGGCCGTGTCCTCGATCAGCGAACCCAGATCGAACGGGATGTGCTCGAGCTCCAGTTGCCCGGCATCGAATTTCGACAGGTCGAGAATATCGTTGAGCAGTTCCACCAGCACCTTGCCCGAGTCGTGGGCGATCGAAAGCTGTTGCTGTTGCTCGGCATTCAACGGCCCGTCGAGGGACAGTGCGATCATCCCCAGCAGACCGTTGAGCGGCGTGCGGATTTCATGGCTCATGTTGGCGAGGAACGCCGATCGCGCTTCGGCCATTTCCAGTGCGGTGCGGCGGGCGACTTCGAGCTCCTCGTTGGACTGACTGAGCCGGGCATTGATTGCCTTGAGCTCGGCGGTGCGCGCCGAGACAATGTGTTCCAGTTGGCCGAGGTAGTCGGTCAGACGGTTTTCGGCGTTGCGCCGCTGCTGGATCTCGGTGGCGATATTTTCGAATTGTTGATTGGCCACTTTGACCAGCACACCGATTTCGTCATTGGCGTGTCCGCCCGGACAGATCAGTGAGGTCGGTTCGGCGCTGCGTGGATCGCGCCCGCTGAGTTCGCGAATCACCCGCACCAGCGGTTTGGTCAGCATCACGTAGAACAACGCCAGCAACAGGCCGGTGAGGATCAGGCTGCGGGCGAAACCGTTGAACAGGGTAATCTCGGCGCGGCGCAGAAAGCGGCTGCCGAATGCGTAGGTATCGACTTCAAGGCTCAACACCCCCAACGATTCGTTGGGCAGATGATCCAGGTACAGGCGATCCTCGAACTGGCGCTTGGCGCCGAACAGAAAATCGCTGATCACCCGGTAGCCGCTTTGCAGTTCCGGACGTTTGACGCTGGCCAGCACGTTACTGTTGTTGTCGGTCAGCTGCGCGGAGATGATCGCCGGTGAGCGCAACAGGCCCAGGGTGAGTTCCTGCGCGAGTTCGGCGTCGATGTTGTAGGCGATGCGTGATGCCGGATTGTGGCTGATTTCCAGCAAGGACAGGATTTCACGGTTGATGGAGGCGTCTTCGCTGGCATAATCGATGCCTATTTGCAGCAGACTGAGCAGCGTGCCCAGAATAAACCCGACCAGCACAGTCAGCCTGGCTTGCTTGTATGACAGCCGGTGGGTGAATTTGATATCCATGGGGTGTTGAACCACTTCCGTTTCCCTTCGCTGCTCAAGCATAGTCGATCATGTCTCGAAACCGAGGTTCCCGAATCGCCTTGTAACAAGGCGCGGCGCGGGATTATTGATCTGATTGTCGTCGCTGGATCACCATCATCACTGTGAACGTGCCCGAGGAGAAGACGTGGATTCCCGATTGAATGCTTTTCTTGAGCGCGCCGAGTCGGTTCTGGCGCGGATCGAGCCGCTGTTGCCGGCACCGCGTCCCGTCATTGACTGGAGCACCTGCCTGGCGGCGCGCTGGCAGCGCGACGGGCGCAGCGGGTATCTGCTGCCGCTGGAAGTCAGTCTCGACATGCGCCTGAGCGACCTGATCGGTGTTGATCGGCAGCTTGAGCAATTGGGTCGCAACACACAGCAATTCCTTGACGGCATGCCGGCCAACCATGCCTTGCTCTGGGGCTCGCGCGGTACCGGCAAATCGTCGCTGGTGCGGGCGCTGCTCGCCGAACACGCCGGGGCGGGTCTGCGCCTGATCGAAATCGAGCGTGACCATCTGGCCGACCTGCCGCGTGTGGTCGAGCAGATCGCCAAGTTGCCGCAACGGTTCGTGCTGTTCTGTGATGACTTGTCGTTCGAGTCCGGTGAAGGCGATTACCGCGTGCTCAAAAGTGTGCTCGACGGCTCGCTGGAGCAGGCGCCGGATAACGTCTTGCTGTACGCCACTTCCAACCGCCGCCATCTGGTGCCGGAGAAGGAAAGTGACAACGAAAACTGGAAACGCGTCGATGGTGAGCTGCACCCCAGCGAGGCCGTGGAAGACAAGATCGCGCTGTCGGACCGTTTCGGTCTATGGCTGTCGTTTTACCCGTTTACCCAGGAGCATTTCCTCAACGTCGTCGAGCACTGGATCGGTCAGTTGGCCGCCAAGGCCGGTTTGAGCTGGCAGCGCGACGAAGCACTGGACATCCTCGCCGTGCGTTGGGCCACCGGCCGCGGTAACCGCAACGGACGTTGCGCGTACCAATTCGCCCGTTACTGGGTGGGACTGAAATTGTTGGAGCACAAGGCATGATTGATTTGCAACAAAGCGGCCAGGGCCTCGAAGGCTATGGCATGTTGGCCGCGCAACTGGAATCGCTGCTGACGGACGAGCGCGATTTCATCGCCAACGCCGCGCAGTTTTCGGCGTTTCTGTTCAACCAGCTCGAGGACCTGAACTGGGCCGGTTTCTACCTCAACCGCAACGAAGAGCTGGTGCTCGGCCCGTTTCAGGGCCAGATCGCCTGCGTGCGCATTCCGTTTGGACGCGGTGTGTGCGGCGCGGCAGCTGCCAGTCGGCAAACCCAGCGGGTGGAAGACGTGCATGCGTTTCCCGGCCATATCGCCTGCGACAGCGCCTCGAACAGTGAGCTGGTGGTGCCGTTGGTCAAGGATGGCCGTTTGATCGGCGTGCTCGATCTCGATAGCCCGAAGCTGGCGCGCTTTGGCGTCGACGATCAGGCCGGCATTGAGCAACTGGCGGCGATTTTCCTGCGCCTGACCGACTGCTGATCAAGCGCTGAGGCCAGCCTTGCGCAACAGGCTGGCGGTATCCACGGCATCAATCTGCTGTGGATCGAGAAAGCGCGTGGCGTACTGCAGGTAGACGCCATCGCTGATGAACAGGCCGAACAGCGGCGCATCAATGTGCGCTTCGCGACACATGGTGGCCATGATCCCCAGCGCTTCGCTGAGGGTCTTGGCCTTCTTGTAGGGGCGATCGGCCGCCGTTAACGCTTCGAAAATATCGGCGATCGCCATCATCCGCGCCGGCAGGCTCATGTCTTCGCGCTTCAGGCGTTTCGGGTATCCGGTACCGTCCATTTTTTCGTGATGACCGCCGGCGATTTCGGCGATGCTGTCCAGATGGCCGGGGAAGGGCAGGTGGCTGAGCATCATGATCGTCTGCACCATGTGATGATTGATGATGTAGCGCTCCTCACGGGTCAGTGTGCCGCGGGTGATGCTCAGGTTGTACAGTTCGCCGCGATTGTATTTATAACGTGGCACGTCCAGCTTGAACCCCCATGGATTGTCGTCGGGAATCAACTCGTTCTTGTCTCGTTCGAACAAATGTTCGGGCTTGTCCGCCAATAACTTTTCGCGAACCGGCAGGGTCGATGCCGGTGTTTGTGCCTGACGTCTGTTTTCTGCCCACGACACCCCCAGACGGTCATCCAGGGTGCGCATCCAGGTGCGTTGGGCAAGGTCGTTGAGGCGTTCGAGATCCGCTTCGGCCATCGCCTCACTGCCAAGATTGCAGCGCGCGACGAAGGCAAAATCGTCGTCCAGCGCGCTCAGCGTGGCGTCTCGCTCCTGCGCCTGTGTTGTCGCGTCAGCACCGAGCGCCAGTGCCTGCCAGTAGCTGATCCATGCATCGCGCTTGAGCACCTCGAAGCGGGTGCGGATCTCGTGGATGCGGTCGTTGATGGTTTCCAGTTTGGTGGCTTTATCGACGACGTATTCCGGCGTCGTGACCTTGCCGCAATCGTGCAGCCAGGCAGCGATGTGCAGGGCTTCCCATTCATCCTCGGTCGGCCGATAGGCGCTGAACGCCGGGGCCTGACTGGCCGCGGCGGCCTGGGCCAGCATCAGGGTCAACTCCGGCACGCGTTGGCAATGGCCGCCGGTGTAGGGGCTCTTGGCATCAATGGCGCCGGCGAGCAGTTGAATGAACGCATCCAGCAACTGTTTCTGTCTGGCTTGCAGACGCTGGCTTTCGATACTCACGGCGGCGGCACCGGACACCGCTTGCAGGAACGCGATGCGATCAGGCTGCAGTTTTTCCAGATCCGCCGCCGTGCCGCTGTCGTTGACCAGCAGAATCAGCAGGCCGATGGTTTCATCGTGGCGGTTGTGCAGGCGGATGCCGATCATATGAACGCGCGGCGCTTGCATGGCCAGCAGGACTTGCTGCAGATCCGCCGCCTGATCGAAACCCAGATCGCTGACCAGGCTGTTCGCGCCGATCAGTTGCCTGAACCACATCGGGCCGTGGTCCTGTTGCAGGTCATGCGCCTGAATGTCGAAGTTCTCCAGGGGCTGCGGCGTGCCATTGATCACCAGTCCATAAGGCACCATGCGCGTGTCGTCATTGTCGCGCAGATAAATCAGACCGGCCTGGGCCTGGGCGATCCCCACGGTTTCGAACAGCACCCTGTGCAGCAACGGTGCGAAACGGGTTTCCGCGCACAGGCTGTCGGTGATGCGGAAGAAGCTCGCCAGCGTGTCTTTCATCTGCGCCATCGACACGCTCAACTGATCGACTTCCAGCACGGGTGAGCGTCGGCTCAGGGGAAAGTTGAAATCGAAGCTGCGGATTGCGTCTGCTTCCTTGACCAGCGCATGTAAGGGTTTGACCAGAATCCGCGAGATCAGCCAGCCCAGCGGCAGACACAGCAACAACGTGGCCAGGGTCACCAGTGCGCCTTGCCAGCGCATGCGATAGGCGTCGACCAACAGTTCGTCTTCGGGCACCAGCAGCGCCAGTTGCAGGCCTTTCGGCCCACCTTCCTGCATGCTGCTGCGGGCGACGATCCATTGCCGGCCATCGGCCTGCAGGCGCTTGCCAGGGTTGTCTGTCGTCAGCAGCACGTGCAGCCCGGGGCTCAGATCAGCCACTCTGGCCTGGCGTGCGTTGCGATCATCGACAATCAAGCGATCGCTGTCGGGGTAAGCCACGACGTTGCCATCGGCATCGAACAGGGCAATCTCGGTCGACGGGGTGACCCGGTGCTTGATCAGGGTGGCCGACAGTGTGGCCAGGGTCAGATCGGCACCGATCACGGCGCGCTCTCCACTGCGCCGGGCCAGCGTGGTGCCGATATTGTGGGTGGAGAAAAACACGTAGGGTTCAGTGGTGATCTGACCGGGTTGCCGGCGTGCATCGGTAAACCAGGCACGACTGCGCGGATCGTAGGCGTCGTCGCGGTTCTCCAGGCGGCTGACCGGCTGCAAGGCCTGATCGAAGAACAGCGATTGCGAGTGCGGCGTGCCCTGCGCGTCATGCTCGATGCTCCAGACTTGATAGCTTGCAGTATCCGGAGCCTTGAACCGTGTTTTCAGGGCAGCGTCGCGCAGCGGCCGGACCATGAAAAAATCGCCGTTGCTGTAACCCAGGTACAAGGAGGCGAGGTTGGGGTTGTCCGTCAGTGACTGGGCGAAGGGTTTGAGCAACGGCAAGCGTTCTTCAAGGCGCTGGGCCTGAGTGGCCGGGTTGTCCGCCAACAGACTGAGCACATGGCGGATCGGCTGGTAGGTTGCGCGCAGGTCCAGGCGTACATCCTGTTCGATACGGTTGAACAGTTGTTCGCTGCTCGACAGGATGATTTTCGTGGTCTGGTGATAATTGAACAGGCCCAGCACGATGCCAGTGAGCAACAGGAGAAACGTGAACATGACGCTGATGTGCACGTGCAGCGGGAACCGGCGTTGCTCCGGGCGCAGTGGGCTGGGCATTTCAGGCTCTCCATGATGGTTAACTCACTGCTCAGCGTTCAAGCATAGTTAAGGCAGGCTCATCGTGCTTCGATCCGCGAGGGCAAGTTGTTGCCGTAACGCCTGTTCGAGTTCGAGCATGGCCCGGTCAGTCGCCGCGCAATGGCGGGCGATGTCTTCGCTCGACAATGCGTGCGCGCAGGCCTGTTCGAGTGCATCGCAACAGGCGATCACCCGCGCAGCCTGGGCGATGCGGGCAGCGCCCTTGATTTTGTGGGCGACGATTGCCAGTGCGCCGAGATCGGAGGCGGACGACAGCGCGAGCAGTTCCTCCCGGTCAAGACGACTGCTCTTGAGCAGTTCAACCAGCAGGCGCCGAGCCTGCGTCGGGTCGCCACCGCACAGCAGATTCAGACTTTGCAGGTTGAAGGCCGGCGGTTGTGCCTTCGGGGTCATGCCATCGACCCATTGGCCGAGCACGCTCAGACTCAAGGGTTTGAACAGGCAGTCGTCCATGCCGGCCTGTTTGCAGCGCTGAACTTCCTCGGGCTGCGCATTGGCCGTGAAACCCAGCACGGTGCAGGGCGAGCAGCGCGTGAGCAGCTCATGCTGACGAATGGCGCGAGTCAGTTCATAGCCGTTCATCAAGGGCATGTTGCAGTCAACGATGACCAGGTCGAACTGGCCGGCCTTCCATTGCTCAAGGCCAATGCTGCCGTTCTCGGCAATGCTGAAACGATGCCCGAGAAACTCCAGTTGCTGACACATCAACAGGCGATTGGCGGGGTGATCGTCCACCACGAGGACGTTCAGCGGCGTCGGCGCAGTCTTGATCGATGGCACCTGTTGAGGGGGGCTCGCCTGGGCCGGCAGGGTTTGCAGGGGCAGAGAAACGCAGACCTGCGTGCCGATGCCTGGCTGGCTGCTCAATTGCAGATGGCCTCCCATCATTTCGCAGAGGTTGCGACTGATCACCAGACCGAGGCCGGCGCCACTTCTGGCCTGCTGACTGCTGTTTGGCGCCTGGGCAAAGGGTTCGAACAAGCGCTGCTGATCCTCGGCACTGATGCCGACGCCGCTGTCCTGCACGGTCAGTTGCATCAGCGCATGGGCAGGAGCCTCGGTTTGCATGAGGTCGAGGGTGATTCTGATCTGGCCTTGCTCGGTGAATTTGATGGCGTTGCTGATCAGATTCGACAGGACCTGCTTGAAACGCAGGGGATCCAGTTGCACGTCGACCGCGAGGTCCGGCGGATTGAAGTACGTGTGCAGGGCCAGGCTCTTCTGGCGTGCAAGACCGTCGAAGATTCGGGTGACGGACGCCACGGTTTCGACCAGGTTGACCCGCTCCGGACACAGACTCAGGCGTCCGGATTCGATCCGGGCAATGTCGAGAATGTCGCCGATCAGACCGAGCAGGTCTTTGGCCGAGTGGTAGGCGGTATCGATGGATGTTCGGTCCGGGTGCTGTTGATCCATGCGTCGGAGTGTCAGTTCGAGCATGCCGATCACCGCATTCATCGGTGTGCGGATCTCGTGGCTCATGGTGGCCAGAAACGTGCTTTTCGCCCGGTTGGCTTCATCGGCGCGTTCTTTGGCCGCGCGCAGTTCCTCGAAGAGCTGGCGGCGCTCACTGATGTCGATCCAGCCACCGATGACGCCTTTGACGGCTCCACTGGAATCACGATACGGGAGAATCCAGTGATAGATGGTCAGGCGGCGGTTGCCGATGTGCAGGGGACGGTCAAGTATCAACGGCGTGCCTTCGGCTACGACGCGGCGGTAATCGGCCTCAAAGGCCTGGGCTTCGAACGCGTTGCTCAGGGAGCCCTCAATCACGCTTTTGCCGATGACGTCTTCGCGCCTGGCGTTGAATGCTTCGAGGTAGCTGTCATTGCAGCTTTGCAGCAGGCCTTCGCGATCGCGAACGTAAATGGGGTGCGGTGTGCCGTTGACCAGCGAGCGCATGAACTCGAACTGATCGTTCAGGGCGCGCTCGGCTGCCTGGCGTTGCTTGATCTGGTGACGCATGTAGGCGTTCCACGCCAGTAACAGCAGGAGAACCAGCCCGGCGGCGCCGATCACTTGATAAAACAGGCGCTGATAATTGCGCCAGATATTCTGCGAGGTGGAGTAGCCGCGCCAGCGACCGTTGATCACCCCCAGTTCCTCGGCGGCGATGCTCAGCAACGCCTTGTTGATGATCGAGACCAGTTCGGTGTTGTCCCGCGCTGTTGCCAATGAGAACGCGGCCTGGCTGGTGCCGATGGTGGTGGTGATTTGCAGCGCCTGATCAAAGATCCGCGAAGAGATGAAATAGTTGGCGATCACCAGTGAGTTCACCGCGCCATCGACATGCTTTTCGGCGAGCAGCGAGACCGCGCTGAAGGTGTCCGGCGTCTCGATCAACTGGATGAGAGGAAACTCCCGGCGCAAGTACTCGACCATTGGATTGCCCTGGGCAATCGCCAGTTGTTTGCCCTTGAGCTGGCTCAGGTTTGTCGGACCATCGGCGCTCTTGCGGGTCAACAGGACATAGGAATTTTCCAGGTACGGGCGACTGAAGTTCAGGGTTCGCTCGCGTTCGGCGGACGGCAACAATGCGGCAATCAGATCGGCCTGGTGACTGTCTATTTGCCGGATCATCTCCGCGTCGTTGCGACTGCGCCGGATGTCGAAACGCAGGCCTGTGCGCAAACGGATCAGTTCGAGCAGGTCGGCGCTGATACCGCGTAAATTGCCGCCGCTGTCGAAGAACGTCAGCGGTGCCAGCGCTTCATTCACCACCACACTCACTACGGGGTGTTGTTTGATCCAGGTTTCTTCACGCTGGGTGAGTTGCAGTTTCTGGTCGGTCAGCAACAGGTCACTGCCGGCACTCCAGCGCTTGGCGATGTTATCGCGTTCGCTCCTGGGTACGGCATTGAGTACGGTGTCGATGATCGACAACAACTGCGGATTGTTGCGCCGTACGGCAAAGCTGAATCCCCGGGTTTCCTGCTTGCCGAAATTGGCCATGCGCACGTTATTCAGGTAGCCCTTGTTGACCATGTATTGGGTGGAAACGATGTCGCCGAGAAACACGTCGGCCTGATCGAAGGCAACCGCATTGATGGCATTCTGGTAGGAGGGATAACAAGTGATGAGCGCTTTGGGGTACAGCGCCTTGACCTCGTGCAACGGCAGATAGTGATAGACCATGCTCAGGCGCAGTCCGGCCAGGCCTTGGGCCAGGGAGCGGGTTTCGTCTTCACGGGTGACCAGCGCCGGCTGATCCCTCGCGTAGGGCACCGTCAGCGCGAGGTTCGCGTTGCCCGCCTCGAAAGCGTTCGCGGTGCCGAGCAGATCGATCTGGCCATCGACCAGGGCGCGTATCGCTGCGTCCCGGGAGGCAAAGCGCATGACACGGATCGGCAAGCCGGTGGCCTGACTGAGGAGTCCGGCATAGTCGGCCGTCAGACCTTCGTAGTCCTTGCCGCTGACAGTCATGTCAAAAGGCGGATAGTCGGGTGCAGAGGTGCCCAGTATCAATTCTTTACGAGCACTCAGCCACACGCGTTGGGACTGTTCGAAGATGACCGGCACCGCCTCGCCTGAAGACCGGCTGAGCAGGGCATAGTCCGGTGCCGCGTTGGGCATGGCAAAGGCGTAGGTACTCAAAAAAAGAGCAACGCTCAACGCAACTAAATAGTCCTTTAAACGACTGGGCATGCGGGGTCTCACACGAGTGCGTTTCGTTTGGCCATCTCGATAAGTTCGACAAGGGATCTGGCTTTGAGCTTTTGCATCAACCGCTTCTTGTAAGTGCTGACGGTCTTGTTGCTCAAGAACATGCCCTTGGCGATTTCCTTATTGGTGCGGCCTTGTGCAAAGAGTTGAAGCACCATCAATTCGCGATCGTTGACGGACTTGAATAATTCCAGTTCGGCATAACGAATATCGTCGCTGCGAACCGGGTTCAATGCCTGACTGGGGAAATAGTTGTAGCCGGAAAGTACGGCTTTGATTGCACTGACCAGTTCGCTCAAGTCCTCTTGTTTACACACATAACCTGATGCGCCGGATTGCATGCAGCGAACGCCGAACAGCGTTGGACATTGAGCAGTGAGTACCAGGGTTTTCAATGGCGAACTCATGGCGTTGAATCGGGCCAATACCTCAAGGCCGTCGAGCTTGGGAATGCTGATGTCGAGAATGATCAGGTCTGGCATGCACTCGCGCACCATCTGCATGGCATCGACCCCGTTATCGGTTTCACCGACGACCTTGTAACCCTCATGCTCCAGCAGCATTCGAACGGCGAGACGGATGACCGGGTGGTCGTCGACAATAAAAACGGAGTTCATAATCAAATCCCATACAAGCACGAATAAAGGGCGCACCTTAGCTCAGATGAATGAGCACTCGCATGAACTGTCATGAACTCACTTGCGTTATCAGATAATTCCTACAACTAATGAGGAAAGGGACTACGACTAATCTGGGTTTGGCGTAAGGATGCTCAATTTTTTAATTTGCTTATAGTTGGCATTGGATGTTTTGCAAATGCGGTGGACTAATGGTTTTAGAGGGGCGGTTGGTGTTGTGTCAGTTGTTTATTATTTGTTTGTGTAAATGTCTGGGCGGTGAATAAAAATACCGCAGCCCTGGGGAAACAGCGTTGACCACATTAACGCTGTACATGAAACAGCCCGTATTCAACCGGCCAAGAGCGCCGGCTGAATACGTCAGGATCAATGACTGGAGCGCCCGGTCATCTCCATGGCCATGTCGCTGGCGTAGCTGTCGGTCATGCCGGCGATGAAATCGATCATGCGCAGAAACGAGGTGTGCAACGAACCGTGTGGGTCCGGCGCATTGTTGCCCAGCAAGTCGAGGATGCGCCGGCTCTTGAAGGAAGGCGTACGGCCGTTGTGTTGCTCCAGGGCAGCCCCGCAAAAGGCATTCAGCAGGATTTCCAGCGTCGTATAGGCGCCGATTTCGTGCAGGGTCTTGCGTTTGTCCTGGAAGATCTTCTTGCGGGCGATGTCCTTGGCGTTCAACACGCAACGCTTGGCCGGTCCGTGCATGTGCTCAACCAGATCGCCGTGCAGCGTGCCGTCGAGCAGGGCATCCTGCTGCTCGACGAAGGCCCGGGCCGCAGCATTGGTCAAATGTTCGATGGCCTTGCCGCGCAGAATCGCCAGTTTGCGTCGGCGCGAATCCTGCGGACCGAGTTGCCGGTAGGTTTCCGGCAGGTCGTCACCGACCAGCCCCAGCAGCAGCGATTCGACTTCGCTGTAATCGAGCAGGTCCATCTCCAGACCATCTTCGAGGTCAATCAGCGCGTAGCAGATATCGTCGGCGGCTTCCATCAGGTACACCAATGGATGCCGCGCCCAGCGCTGGTCTTCCAGTTGAGGCAGGCCGAGCTTGTGGGCAATCTGCTCGAGTAACGGCAACTCGCTCTGATAGCAGCCGAACTTGTGCTTCTTGTAGCCGAGAGAGTCGGCGTGACGCGCGGTCCACGGGTACTTCAAATACGTGCCGAGGGTGGCGTAGGTCAGTCGCGTACCGCCGTCAAACTGATGGTACTCAAGCTGCGTGAGCACCCGGAAACCTTGGGCATTGCCTTCGAAATTGAGGAAGTCAGCACGTTCTGCCTCGCTCATGCCATCAAGCCAGCCGCGCCCGGCGGCCTGCTGGAACCAGTGGCGAATGGCATCCTCCCCGGAGTGGCCGAAGGGTGGATTGCCAATGTCGTGGGCCAGGCAGGCCGATTGCACGACCATTCCCAGATCGCTGGGGTCGCACCATTCGGGCAGGGCATTGCGCAGGGTTTCGCCAACGCGCATGCCCAGCGAACGGCCCACGCAACTGACTTCCAGTGAATGGGTCAGGCGTGTGTGGATATGGTCGTTGCTCGACACAGGGTGCACTTGGGTCTTGCGCCCGAGGCGGCGAAAGGCACCGGAGAAAATGATGCGGTCATGGTCTTTGTGAAAAGGGCTGCGACCCAGTTCTTGCGGGCTGTGCAGCGGTTTTCCGAGGCGTTCGCGGTTGAGCAGGGTTTGCCAATCCAAGGCTGGTTCTCTCCGTCAAAGTGACTGTTGCCCTAGCTTCCCGGTTCATGCTGCCACCTGCAAGCGGAACTACAGCCCCGCCGCATCAATATCGATCAACAGCAGCCGCTCGCCGTTATCGAAAAACTGCCCGGCCGTCAGGCAGTACTGATTGCTGGTGGCATCGCGGTAGGTGCTGGACAGGGTCAGGCGACGTTCCTCCCAGCCCTCGGCCAGCAAATGATAGAAGTAGGGTCGCCATGACCAGTTATGCCCCAGGTAACGGTTGTCGGCGACCCAGCCATGGTGCCGCCACTCCAGGTTCGGAGTCAGCTGCGTACCGTGCCGGTCGCATTGGTAAAACCGCAGCAGCCAGGGAAACGCCTCCAGGTGGGGCAGGGCGCTGAGAGGTGCATGGGCCTGCGCCCAGCCCTGCAGGATCGCCATCAATTCCGCCAGTTGCTGGCGCATCCGCATCAAGCGCCCGCGCTCAGCGAGTTTCTGTTGGACATAACGCTGGCGCAACTCGGCGAAGCGCGGCACAAACGCGTCGGTAGCAAAAAAGGCTTCCTGCGCCCGCGCGAACAGAAAACCCTGCACATAACGTGAGCCGCACTCAAGGGCGAAATTCAGTTGGGCTTCAGTCTCGACGCCTTCGGCGATGATCCAGCAACCCGTCTTCTCGGCCATCTGTGCCAGCGCCTTGACCACATCACTGCTCGGCCCGCCTCGTGCGGCGGCCTGGAACAGGCGCATGTCGAGTTTGAGGATGTCCGGCTGTAGCGCGAGCACGCGATCGAGTTGCGAGTAGCCGGCACCAAAGTCATCAATGGCGATTCTCGCCCCGGCCTCGCGGTAGCGGGCGACCACTTCGGCCAAACGCTGACTGTTGCCACCCAACTCGGTGATCTCGAACACAATGCGCTGCGCATCGACCCCGTGACGCGCCAGTTGCTTGAGGCTGGGCAAGGCTTGATCGGGGCGCAGGCGACTGATCCAGCGCGGCGACATGTTCAGGCTGAGAAACCAGTCCGCCGGTGCTTGGTGCAAACGGCTCAGAGCGTTGTCGCGGATTTGCCGGTCGAGACGCCGCAGGGCGACTGCCGGCGTACGCGGATCGGCGAACAGCGGCCCGACCGAGGTCAGTTGACCGTCATTCTGGCGCAGACGACCCAGTGCTTCGACGCCTGCTATACGGCCGGTGGCGGTGTCGATGAAAGGCTGAAAGCAGGCGAGCGGTTGCCCGTCGATCACGGGGCCTCCTTAGTCGTTCTTGTTCTGATTGAACCCTGTCGACCGGGTAGGCGTGCAGGGATCGAACCTCTCGATAAAAGAGGTTCATCCCGGTGATATTGCAAGAATGCAGCCAGATGTGTCGGTTTAACGCTTGGTCGAGCTTTGCATGACCAGTTTGATCAGCGGCCCGAGGCTGGTCCCGAGTCGGATCAACCGCGTCAGGCCACTGATACCACCGCTTTTCGCGCCTTTGCCGGTAATGAAGCCCAGCAGAGTGACAGCGGCTACGCCCCATAACGGCGCGTGTTTGATGCCGAAGCCGTCGTGCAGGTTTTGCGTCATGCCGCGCACGCGCTGCAACGGTTGCAGGACCTGTCCGGCTTCGTGGCGGATTTCCTGGCGATGCATTTCCATGCGCAAGCGGATCAGCGCCTTGCGCATTTCCCGGCGCGAGCTGTTGTGAGGCAGTTCAGGCAGGCTCATGGCAACAGGCGCTCCCGGTCGTTGGCCAGCTCTTCCAGCGTACCGTGGAAGGGTGAGGATTCATCGAAGATCGCTGCCTTGAGGCGCAGCCCGCAGAAGATTGCCGCCAGGGTGTAGAACACGCACAGGCCGATAATCCCGGCCAGCCGGTAGGTGTCCCAGAGCAGGATCAACACCAGGGCTGACAGGCCGACCAGCAACAGCAGCGCAAACACCAGCGCCAGACCCGCAAACAACAGCAGGCTGACGGTACGGGATTTCTGCTCCTGCAGCTCGATGCCGAACAATTCGACATGGCTGTGCAGCAAACCAAGGACAGCGGCGCCCAGACGCCGTGTGGAGGAGGCGGTGCCCGCAGTCGGGCCGGATTCACCGATCGACATGATCAGCGCCGAGTGGCCAGCAGGCCAATCAGGAAGCCGACGCCAGCGGCGATACCGACCGACTGCCACGGATTGGCCGACACGTAATCCTCGGTGGCGTTGACCGCTGCCTGACCGCGATCACGCAACGTCTCTTCAGTCAGTTTCAGGGTCTCGCGGGCACGCAGCAGGCTGTCGTGAATCTGCTCACGCAACTCATCCGCCTGATCACCGGCCAAGGTCGCGGTGTGCTCGAGCAACCGTTCGGTGTCGGCAACCAACGTCTGGAAGTCGTTCATCAGGATTTCTTGAGCAGTCTTTGCCTTGATGCTGGCCATGGGTGGATCTCCGTAAGTGGCGTCTGAAGCGTTCGAGTATGAGCCTTGCGCGAAGGTTCATTACAAATGACTGGTACAACTTTTGCTGTGTGCTGGTGCGTCGTCCGGCAGTCGTGCGCTGTTGCCGGGCGTGCATGCCGGAAAACCTTAACTCAAATAATCCCGGTTCGTGTCAGGACATCGACCTCGTGCGCCAAAACGGTACAGCGAATCTGCGGATCCCTGACCGGGCGGTCGCAACTTGGTGCATGAAATGCCCGCATGAACCGCTTTGGTGCTCTTTTTTCCTTCAGGTCTGCCTCTCCATGGAAAATCTGCAAAGTGCTGTGGACACACTGGTGCACAGCTCCAATACATTGTTCATTCTGATCGGTGCGGTGATGGTGCTGGCGATGCACGCCGGTTTCGCTTTTCTGGAGGTCGGTACGGTTCGCCAGAAAAACCAGGTCAACGCGTTGTCGAAAATCCTCAGTGATTTTGCCGTCTCGACCCTGGCCTATTTCTTTATAGGCTATTGGATCTCCTACGGTGTGACGTTCATGCAGCCAGCGGCCGTTTTGAGCGCTGATCATGGGTATGGGCTGGTGAAGTTTTTCTTCCTGCTGACTTTCGCCGCAGCGATCCCGGCGATCATTTCCGGCGGCATCGCCGAGCGTGCCCGGTTTGTTCCGCAGTTGTGTGCCACGGCGTTGATTGTGGCGTTCATCTATCCGTTTTTCGAGGGGATGATCTGGAACGGCAACTACGGCCTGCAAGCCTGGTTGACCGCGCAGTTTGGCGCAGCCTTCCATGATTTCGCCGGTTCCGTGGTGGTGCATGCCATGGGGGGATGGCTGGCGCTGGCAGCGGTGCTGCTGCTCGGCCCGCGCAACGGCCGTTACCGCGATGGAAAACTGGTGGCGTTCGCGCCGTCGAGCATTCCGTTTCTGGCGCTGGGCTCGTGGATTCTGATTGTCGGCTGGTTCGGCTTTAACGTGATGAGTGCGCAGACCCTGCAGGGCGTCAGTGGCCTGGTGGCGGTCAACTCGTTGATGGCAATGGTCGGCGGCACGGTGGCGGCGTTGATCGTCGGACGCAATGACCCGGGTTTCCTGCACAACGGCCCGTTGGCCGGACTGGTGGCGGTTTGCGCGGGCTCCGATCTGATGCATCCGGTCGGCGCGCTGCTGACTGGGGCGATTGCCGGGGCGCTGTTTGTCTGGTGCTTTACCGCCGCGCAGGTGAAATGGCGCATCGACGACGTGCTGGGCGTGTGGCCATTGCACGGTTTGTGCGGGGTGTGGGGCGGCATTGCCTGTGGCATCTTCGGTCAGACGGCGCTTGGCGGTCTGGGCGGTGTCAGCCTGATCAGCCAGTTGATCGGCAGCGCCCTCGGTGTGGCGGTGGCACTGATCGGCGGCTTCGCCGTGTACGGCGTGATCAAGGCGCTGCACGGATTGCGCCTGAGTCAGGAGCAAGAGTATTACGGCGCCGATCTGTCGCTGCACAAAATCGGCGCGGTGAGTCAGGATTAGGTTTCCACATCGTCGGCACCGGGATAAAAACCGTGCAACAGACGGTAGCGATCGATGCGCACCTGATCGACTTTCTCCTGCACCTGATGCGCCGGCAGACCCAGCATGATCAAGGCATGTGAGGCGAGCATCAGGCTCGACTCCAACAGCTCCGGCACCACCTCGGTGGCGCCGGCAGCTTTCAGTTCCGCCCATTGGCTGTCGTCGCGCGTGCGCACCAGAATCGGCACATGGGCATTGAGCCGGCGTGCTTGCGTGAGGATGCGCAGCGCGACGTCACTCTGGTCCACGGCGATCACCAGCAACCTGGCACGCAGCAGGCCGACGGCGGTGAGTAGATCGCCGCGTGTCGAATCGCCGTAGTGCACGTCGCTGTCCCCGCTTGTGGCTTCCTGAACGCGCACCGGATCGTTGTCCAGCGCAATGTAAGGCTGTTGCGCGTTACGCATGAACCGGCCGATCGACTGGCCGACCCGTCCGTAGCCGCAGATCACCACATGCTTGTTGAGGTCGGCATTGAGCGCACTGATTTCTTCGATCTGCGCTTCCTGATTGGGCTTGCGGTGCAAGGTCGCGGCAATGCGCGGGGCTGCCCGCAGTAACAGCGGCGTCAGTACCATCGAGCAAAAGGTGGTTGCCAGCAGCAGGGCGCCCAACCTGTCGGGCAGCAGGCTGTTTTGTTGCATTTGCGCCATCAGCGCGAAACAGAACTCGCCACCCTGGGCGAGGGCCAGACCACTGCGCCAGGCCGTTTCGCTGTCGCTGCCGCGCCACTTCACCAAAAGGGCCACGACGAGGCCCTTGATCACCATCAAGCCCAAGGTGAGACCGAGGATCAGCAGGCTGTGACTGACGAACAGTTGCAGGTCGATCAGCATGCCGATGCTGACAAAAAACACCCCGAGCAAAATGTCACGGAAAGGCCGGATGTCCGCCTCGATCTGATGGCGATAATGGCTTTCGCCCAGCAACATGCCGGCGAGAAATGCGCCGAGGGCCGGCGACAGCCCCAGCAGGTGAGTCAGCCAAGCGGTCAGCAGCACTATCACCAGCGCCAGCAGCACGAACAATTCTGCCGAGCGTGACGCCGCCACTTCATGGAAAAGACGCGGCAACAACCAGCGGCTGGCCAGCAGCAGGCCGACAAACAGCAGCACGGTTTTCAACAACGTCAGTGGCAAGGCCCAGTACCACGCCTGAGTGCTGCTGCCAGCGAACACCGGCACCAACGTCAACAGCAGCACCGCGACCACGTCCTGAAACAGCAAGACACCCACGGCGTTCTGCCCGTGGCTGCTGAACACTTCACCGAGGCTGCCAAGTTCCTTGGTGACGATCGCCGTGGAAGACAACGAAAGCCCGGCACCGAGCAGCAGCGCGGGCGTCGCGGACATGCCCAGCAGCATCAGCAACAGACCGAGCAGCGCCGTACTGATCAGCACCTGCTGACTGCCGAGACGGAATACCACCTGACGCAGGGCAATCATTTTCGACAGAGAGAATTCCAGGCCCAGCGAAAACAGCAGGAACACCACGCCCAGCTCCGCCACATCCGGCAGGTGTTCGCTCTGGTTGACCCAATCGAATGCGCTGGGCCCGACCAGCAAACCCACGCACAGGTAACCCAGCACGGGTGGTAGCCGCAGCCGACGAAACAGGGCAATCACCACGAGGGACGAGGCGAGGATAATCAACAGATTGGCAAACACTGGGCACTCCGATGTCAGGTTTTGACCTCTCAAGCGTAGAGGCAAAAAGTCCGGGAGCATCGTGTAATTGGCTTCTGGGCGAACTGATTTGCGTCAGGGTTTTGCGCGCCAACCGCCTGCAGGAGGGTTGCAGCCTTTGAGCGGCGTTGGCTCGACGGGTTTTCAGGCGCGGCCTAGAATAAGCCCACGAATTTTTGGTTGAGCGATCATGCTTCCTGAATGTCAATTGTTCGGCACCCTGGGGTGTCATCTGTGCGAAGTCGCGGAATCCATGCTGATGGAGTTCGTCGAGCGCGGTTTGCTGGTGGAACTGGTGGATATCGCTGACGACGAGTCATGGTTTGAGGCCTACAGCCTGCGGATTCCGGTACTGCGCCGGGTCGATACCGGCGCAGAGCTGGGCTGGCCATTCAGCGCGGATGAAGTCGTGGCCTTCTTGCGTTAATCATTCACCCCGCTGGTCGCAACGCTTATCCATCCCTTGGCACCTCGCGGCTTATTCGGTTACTGTATGTTCATACAGTAATTGAGTCAGAGGGACGAACCGTGGTCAATGTCGAACAGTTGAAGAACAGCGTGAACCGGATGTCGGTTGACGTGGTGCGCGAGGCCGTCCTCGAGTTGCGCCTTGACGGGCTGGTCACGGAAGGCAAGACGCCGTTCAACAAACTGCATTTCAACACCTGCTTTGCCGAGATCGAGGCCTTGTTTCAGCGGGCCGGGTACCACAAGCAGCTGGATGTGGTCGGCTATCAGGGCTTGCTGTACGCCTTGTATGATCCGGGGCGCTGGGAGGCTGTCGACGTGCTGCGCTGGCTCAAGGAGTTCACGGAGGCGGCTGCGCTCAAAACGATTCCGGCCTGAGGAATCTGCGCTAGGTTCGTGGCCTCCCGTGCTGGATAATGCCGGCCTGCATTGAGGGTTCGAATTTCCGTATGTCCACATCTCCATTTTCCGCTGCGCAGAATCAGGCCAGCACGCTTTATCTGCCGCCTGGTCACTGGCTGACCGTACTCGACTGCCTGTGCGATCACTTCAGCGCCATCGGCCGCGAGCAATGGCTGGACCGGATCGCCCGGGGCCGCGTGCTGGATGGTCAGGGACAGCCGATTGCAGTGGATCTGCCCTATAAGGAAGGCCTGCGGATTCATTACTTTCGCGAAGTGCCGGACGAAAAACCGATTCCGGTGATCGAGTCGATTCTGTATGCCGATAACCATCTGGTGGTGGCCGACAAACCGCATTTCCTGCCGGTGACGCCGGCCGGCGAGTATGTGGAACAGACATTACTGCGCCGGTTGATCCGACGCCTCGATAATCCCCATCTGGTGCCGCTGCACCGGATCGACCGGCATACGGCGGGACTGGTGATCTTTTCCGCCAATCCGCAGTCCCGTTCTGCTTACCAGTCACTGTTCCCGACGCGGCAGATCGACAAACGCTATGAAGCCATTGCGCCGGCGCTGCCCGGACTGGAATTTCCCCTGATCCATAAAAGTCGCCTGGTCGATGGCGAACCGTTTTTCCGCATGCAGGAAGGGCCGGGCGTCAGCAACACCGAAACAGCGGTTGAGGTGCGTGAGAAAAACGGCGATCTATGGCGTTATGGCCTGTATCCGGTCACTGGCAAGAAGCATCAACTGCGGGTACACATGACCGCGTTGGGGGCGAGTATCTGCAACGATCCGTTTTATCCAGATGTATTGAAAGATGTTGAGGATGACTACGCCAATCCGTTGAAGCTGCTGGCGCAAGGGCTGCGGTTTGTCGACCCGGTGACCGGTGAGTTGCGCGAGTTCGAGAGTCGAATCACCCTGCAGTGGTGATATCACCGGACTTTCCGAGCCCACATGAAAAAGCCCGCATCGAATGCGGGCTTTTCTGTATCGGGTGTCGACCCGGAGCTTACAGCTCCTTAACGGTACGAACCTGATCCTTGTTAATGCGAGTTTCTTTGCCGTCCAGCTGTTTGAACTCGTAGAAGCCCGAATCATCATCGTATTTCGGGGTGTCGACGGCCTGGATTTCGCGACCGTCATTCAAGGTGATCACTGTTGGCGACGAGCAACCTGCGAGGGTAGCCAGGCCCAGTGCGAGCATGAAAGTGGCGAGGGTCCGTTGAGTCATGAGTGTGTCTCCGAATGGGAATTCTTTTGGTTACTGAGCTTGAGACGTATACAAGGCGTGAGAGTTCCTTGAATGGTGTCAGTCTGACACAGTGTTGTGCGAACTTAACAGTTCAGGGGTGTTGAGGTTGGCCAGCCGCGGGTCATTGTCCGGGCATTGCAACGCGGTGGCACCGAGACCGCGCATCACCCGGCCGGGGCTGCGTTCACCGGCGTTCCAGGCGGTTTCGAAGGCCGGCAGAAGCGCAACCGGAATCACGCAGAGCAAAGGTTCCCAATGTTCATCGTGGCGCAACATTAAAGGTTTTTCAGGTTGCAATTGAGCGGCTTCGCGCATGCTTTGCACGAGTGCCGCGTCGATTCGCGGCACATCGCACGGCAATACCAGCAAATGCGAATGGTGCGCGACTTTCAGGCCGGCACGAATGCCGGCCAGGGGGCCCGGAAAATCGCTTTCGTCATCCACCACCAATTGATCGGCGAACGGTGCGTACCGCTCGCGATTGCGATTGCAGGAAATGATCAAGTCATCGGTCAGATCACGCACCTTGCGCTGCAAATGGGCGATCAAAGGCTCGCCCAGCCACTCGACCAACCCTTTGTCCTGGCCACCCATGCGTTGGCCGCGTCCACCTGCCAGGAGCAGGATGGAGCAGGGCGGCAATTGGGTATTCAGCGTCATGGCAGCTCTCCGTTAGGGCGGCGGGAAATGGGGGCGCTGTGATATAACACCGGGCTGTTTCCCCTACAACTGGACGAGCCTATGAAAGCCAAGGCTGATGTACCTTTCGTGCCGCTCAATATAGCGGTGTTGACGGTCAGCGATACCCGAACTCTGGAAACCGACACTTCAGGCCAGGTCTTCGTCGACCGCTTGACGGCCGCCGGCCATCTTTTGGCCGAACGGGTTCTGCTCAAAGATGATCTCTACAAAATTCGCGCGCAAGTTGCCAACTGGATTGCCGACGACGTTGTGCAGGTGGTGCTGATCACCGGCGGTACCGGTTTTACCGGGCGTGACAGCACGCCGGAAGCCGTTGCCTGTCTGCTCGACAAGCAGGTCGATGGGTTCGGTGAGTTGTTCCGGCAGATTTCGGTGGCGGATATCGGCACCTCGACCGTGCAATCGCGGGCGTTGGCCGGTCTGGCCAATGGCACGCTGGTGTGCTGCCTGCCGGGTTCGACCAACGCGGTGCGTACCGGCTGGGACGGGATTCTGGGTGAGCAACTGGACGCTCGTCACCGTCCGTGCAATTTCGTCACCCACCTGAAGCAGGCGGCGCCTTGTGAATCCCGTGGGTAAGCCGGGCAAGACCGGTAGCTTGCTGCCTGTCGAGGTGGCGTTGGCGCGGTTGCTGGAAATGGCCGAAGCCACGCCCATCACAGAGCATGAGTATTTGCCTCTGGCGCAGGTCGAGGGGCGGGTGCTGGCTGAAGATCTGGTGTCGACCCTCGATTTGCCACCTTGGCCCAACAGTGCGATGGATGGTTATGCCCTCAACCTGGCGGACTGGACGGGGGAAGCCATGCCGGTCAGTCAAAAGGTGTTCGCCGGGCAGGCTCCGCAGCCATTGACCCCGGGGACCTGTGCGCGAATCTTCACGGGCGCACCAGTGCCACCGGGCGCCGATTGCGTGGAAATGCAGGAAAACGCCGAGGTTGGGGCGGATGGTCGCGTACGTTTCATCGAGACAATGGCGGTCGGGCAGAACATTCGTCCGCAAGGCCAGGAAACCACCGTCGGCGAGCTGATCCTGACGGCGGGGACCCGACTTGGCCCGATCGAGCAAGGTCTGTGCGCGTCGCTGGGGCGCGCCGGACTGAACGTCGTGCGCAAGGTGCGCGTGGCGGTGATTTCCACCGGCGATGAGTTGGTCGAACCGGGTCAGGCGCTGGGGCCGGGGCAGATTTACAACAGCAATCGGGTGGTGCTCTGCAGTTGGCTGCAGCGCTTGGGCTGTGAGGTGGTCGATGCCGGTATTCTTCCGGATGACCTGGCCGCGACCCGCGCCCGCCTGGGTGAGCTGCAGGATGTCGATCTGATTCTTTCCACCGGCGGCGTATCGGTGGGTGAAGCGGATTTTCTGGGTATCGCCTTGCGCGAAGAGGGTGAACTGGCGCTGTGGAAACTGGCGATCAAGCCCGGCAAGCCCCTGACGTTCGGTCATTTCCGCAACGTGCCGGTCATTGGTCTGCCGGGTAATCCGGCCTCGACGCTGGTGACCTTTGCGTTGTTGACCCGGCCTTATCTGTTGCGACGCCAGGGTGTGCAGGATGTCGAGCCACTCAAGTTCACGGTGCCAGCAGGTTTTGTCTGGCCGATGGCGGGCAGTCGGCGTGAATACCTGCGGGGCCGGCTCGAACAGGGACGGGCGATTATTTATCGCAACCAGAGCTCCGGTGTGCTTCGCAGTGCCGCGTGGGCAGACGGCTTGGTGGAAGTGCTGGAGGGCAGAACGTTGCTTGAAGGCGATGCGGTGGTCTTCATTCCGCTGAGCGACCTTTTGGGGTGACTCCCGTCTTGCAAAGGCAGGCTTCGATCAATACCAGCGAAGCCTGCCACGATTGGCCCGCTCAATGGCTGATCAAGGTTACGAGCTGGTCGAACCGGCTATTGGCTACCCAGCCCAGCAGCGCCAGCACAACAGCGGTTGCTCCTGCCGAGTAGGCCAATCGGTGCTTGATCGTTTTGACGTCACCGCGAACCTCGTCCATGTCCCGCCGAATGTATTTCAGGTGGGTTTCCAGCTCGGTCACACGAGGTTCCATATTCACTTCTCCAGCGGTTCTGGTGTTTTGCCCAAAACCGGATTTGATGTTCGCGTGTTGTTCTTCCAGACCGGGCACCGAACACACCGGTATTCTCGCCTCAAGGCTTCCCATGGGAAAAACCACCGGCAGTTTCAACGGTACGCTTGCTGACGCTTCCGGCGCTCGAACGCCAGGAGGTATTGGGGGTGTATCCACTCATTAAATGCACATCCGTGTGGTGTTGAATTGAAAATTGATACCGCCTGCGCACGTTGAAGCATTGGTCGAGTTGGGTCAATTAAGCCGATTCCGTATGTTTTGTACGAAAAAATACCGCTGTGTAGGACGCGGTGCTCCGATGGGCGAATTAATTGCGGTGCCTGTGGCTTTTTTGCGTGTCTGAGTGGTCAAGATGTTTCAACCGATTCATTTCAGGGAGTGACGCTATGAGTGAGCGCCGGGCGCTGTTGATTCTGCATGGCAAGCAAGCGTTGAACGAGGCGGTCCGTACCGCCGTCGAGCAAAAGCGCCAACAAGGCTGGGAACTGGCGGTACGTCTGACCTGGGAAGCGGGCGACGCCCAGCGATGGGTCGAGCAGGCGCTGGCGGACGGCTACAGGACGATTATTGCCGGTGGCGGCGACGGCACTTTGCGCGACATCGCCGAGGCCTTGGCGGCGCATCCGGGCAAAGCCAGCCTGGTTCTGCTGCCGCTGGGCACTGCCAACGACTTTTCACGCGCAGCGGGTATTCCGCTGGAGCCGGCTGAGGCGCTTGAACTGCTGGATGTGCCGCCCAAGGATATTGATCTGGGTGAAGTAGGCGGGCAGATTTTTCTCAATATGGCCACCGGCGGTTTCGGCAGCCAGGTGACGGCCAATACCTCGGAGGATCTGAAAAAGGTGCTGGGCGGCGCGGCTTATCTGTTTACCGGTCTGTCGCGTTTCAGTGAGTTGCATGCCGCGTACGGCGAATTGCAGGGCCCCGACTTTCACTGGAGTGGCGAGTTGCTCGCCCTGGGGATCGGCAATGGTCGCCAGGCGGGTGGCGGGCACGTGTTGTGTCCCCAGGCGCTGGTCGACGACGGCTTGCTGGACATCAGCATCCTGCCGGCGCCGCAGGAACTGGTGGGCACCTTGAAAAACCTGCTCAGCGACGGTTTCGGGATCGACAATATGTTTGTCCGCACCCGTTTGCCGTGGGTCGAAATCAAAGTGGCCGAAGGGCTGTACATCAATCTCGATGGCGAGCCGCTGGAGGGCGACAGCATGCGGTTCGAGGCGCGACCGGCAGCGTTGCGCGTGCATTTGCCGGAGCACTCGCCGCTGTTGGGCGGCGTGCCTGCGGTCAGTCGTCCAGACTGATGATCTGTTCACGTACGGCGAACAGCACCAGGCCCGCCACGTCGTAGATCTGCAGGCGTTTCATGATCTGCGAGCGGTGGGTTTCTACCGTTTTGATGCTCAAACCCAGGCCGTTGGCGATTTCCCGCGTGGATTTTCCACGCACGATCAGGCGCAATATTTCCAGCTGTCTGGCGGTCAGGTTGTGCGAGTCGCTGGTTTCCGGCGCCTGCTTCTGATTGCGGGTCAGTGCCTGGTTGATCACCGTGTGGGCGATGGCCGGACTCAGGTAGCGTTCGTTGTTGCGCAACGCTTCCAGCGCGTGTTCGAGTTCGGTGGCCGTGGTGTCCTTGAGCAGGTAGCCGTGGGCGCCGGACTCCAGCGCCTGCATGATCAGGGCGGGGTCGGTGTGCATCGACAGGATCAGCACTTTGCTCTGCGGGCGCACGCGTTTGAGCCGTTGCAGGGCTTCCAGGCCGCCGGTTTCTTTCATGGAGATATCCAGCAACACGATATCGGGATTCAGTTGCTCGACCATTTCGAGCAACTGCGAGCCGTCATTGGCTTCGCCAATCACCGCGTAACCGGGAATATCCAGCACCAGAGCGCGCACGCCGGCCCTGATCAGCGAGTGGTCATCCACCAGAAGTAAGTTGCAAGTCAACGCATAACCTTATTCGTACTGGCCCGCTCGAGTGCCCGCGGCGCCCAGGGGAAGAGTGCTTCGATTCGAGTGCCTTTGCCAGGCTCACTGCTGACGCTCAGGGTGCCACCCAGTTGCTCGATCCGTTCGGCCATCCCGGCCATGCCGCGTTGTCCTTCTCGCCCGGGATCGACAGCCGGGGCGAACCCCTGACCGTCATCGCTGATCAGCAACGTCAGGCCTTGCGGCAACCGTTGTACACGAATCAGCAGGTTTTTCGCCTGGGCGTGACGCAGAATATTGGTGACCGCTTCCTGGGTGATTCGAAAGGCGGCGACCGCCATTTCTTCCGGAATGCCATTGAGCCGCTGCTGGCAATCAAGGCTCCAGTGCACGTTGGTGTTGGCCATGGTCTTGAGCAAGTGCGCACGCAGGCTGGCTTCAAGACCGAGACTGGTCAACTGTCGTGGATTGAGAATGGCCGAAACATCGCGCACTTTGTTCAGCGTTTCTTCCAGGGTGTCGCACAGGGTTGTGCAGTGCTCCTGCAGATCTTCCGGTATTCGCCTTTTCAGCCACTCACTCTGCAGCTTGGCGGCCGTCAGCAATTGACCGATATCGTCGTGCAGTTCGCGACTGAGTCGGTGACGCTCGTTTTCCTGAACTTCCAGCAAGCGGTCGGCGAGTTCCTGTGGCTGGAACTTGATCGATTTGCGCGACAGTCGATATTGCACCCAGACACACGCGGTCGCGGCGAAGTTGAGCAGCAGCAGCCCGACGTGAACGGGTGCGGAAAAACCATAGGTCAGCAGACTGCCAAGCGCTGCCGCGATACACAGTATGAGTGTGAACCGGCGGGCGTTTTCCCGGGAAGGTGGCCATGTGATGATTGACTTGAGGCTGGCGTACATAACGGATGGAGCCAATGGATGTTCGCTGCGGGTAGATCGACCGGTCGCGGGCGGATCTCTGTCTGGAAATACTGTCAATAATGTTATTGGTTTCAACGCGGATCAGTAAGCGAAAGTTGACGGCAAACTTTGCATGATTGTCGATCACTGAAGTCACTGTGCCATTAATTGAAAGCAACTAATGGGCGGCATAATACCACTTAAGATACCGTTGGTCGCGTTTGCTATATATGTCCAATGAGTCAGGAAATACGCCGTGTTGGACGCGAGTTCCATTATGGAAACCCCGTTTAATTGTCTTGCGTGGATATCGCCGGCAGCGCAATTTGATGGCTTTAGCTGCACACAGGAAAACCCTGAGGTCGCCGGAAAAGATCCGTCTCGGTCAGGCGCAATTATTTAATTCGTTATGTCGCTGGCAGGTATGAACTATTCATTTGCGACATGTGGCATGGCAGTCTCACTGAGCAGCTCAGTGTGTACTCGCGCCGGTCAGGCCTGTCGCTCCGACCAGGAAAGGGGCGCCAAACGTTTGCCCGTCATGGCTGGCTGGAACCGGGTCTGGCCGACCTGGAAAGCAAATGCCTCGATCAGCGAAGCCTGTTCGCTTTCATCGAGGCTCAACTGGCCGGTGCTCGGATCGACCAGCTCAAGCTGCCAGGCCATCAAGGTCAGGCAGTCCTGCAAGGCTTGCAGCGCCTGTTCGTGCAGGTCGATCTGATCCTGGGCCTGAATGAGCAGATCGTGGATATTCAGGGAAAACTCGGACACCGCCTCAAGCGCCAGGGCCTGGGCCCGGCTCGCGAGTTTGAGCAGCGTGCTGAGCATGCAGTCGATGGCGTCCTTGTCATTGCTGATCAGTTGCAGGTGACTGAGGCATTCTTCGGACTTGGCCAGGAGCGTTTCGGCCTCGACGAGAAATTCGGGGAACCGCTGGGTCCACTCTTTACGGTCGATAGGCATGCTTATCTCCACAACGTCATGTCTGATGAGGGAATGCCGTGTGTGCCGACGATCATGCACCGTCGCGAGATCGCGCCCCACTGCGCAGGTGCACAGATCCGGGGTTTCGAGAGGATGTGTTTCCACTGACCTGCGATCGCACACAATAGCCTGACTCCGTTCATGCAATGAGAATGGCGTCACATTAATGGCTATTGGATATTGCGAACATCAGGTTGGGCCTGATTGTGACTAGGGGAATCCCTTAGGCGCGGGAACCTAACGTGCGAACCGAGGTCGCGCCGTCAGGACTGTAGCAGATGAAATCACGAGAGCCAGTAAAGCATGATGTTAATGTGACATCAATGCCCGGCTGTGGCATTTTGATGGCGAATTTTGCGGGAATCAAGATTCGTTATTTACCGCCGATAACCCTTCTTAGTGAATTCAACAGAACAAGCCCAGGAGTCATTGATGGCCGGCATTCTCGACACGGTAGACCAACGCACGCAACTGGTGGGTGAGAATCGCCTGGAAATTCTCATGTTTCGACTGGCCGGACGCCAATTGTTCGCAATCAACGTGTTCAAGGTGCAGGAAGTCCTGCAACTGCCGAAACTGACCTTGATGCCACAACGTCACCCGTTCGTGTGCGGTGTGGTCAATCTGCGCGGGCAGACCTTGCCGGTGATCGACCTGTCCCAGGCGATCGGCATGCGTCCGTTGGTGCCCGGGCCGAACAGCACGATTATCGTGACCGAGTACAACCGTTCGGTACAGGCGTTCCTGGTCGGTGGCGTGGACCGCATCGTCAACATGAACTGGGAAGCGATCCTGCCGCCGCCGACCAGCGCCGGCCGCCAGCATTACCTGACGGCCATCAGCAAGGTCGACGATCAACTGGTGGAAATCATCGACGTCGAGAAAGTGCTCGCCGAAATCGTCCCGTACAACGCCAAGGTGTCCCGCGACAAACTCGATGATCCGGTGCTGGAGCGCGCCCGTGGCCGTGAAGTGCTGCTGGTGGACGACTCCAACGTGGCGCTCTCGCAATTGCGCGACACCCTCGGCCAGCTCGGGGTGAAAATGCACATTGCCAGCGACGGTCTGAAGGCGCTGAACATGCTCAAGGCCTGGGCTGACACCGGCGTGAGCATGACCGACAAATTGCTGATGGTCTTCACCGACGCGGAAATGCCGGAAATGGACGGCTATCGCCTGACCACCGAAATCCGTAACGACCCGCGCCTGCGTGGGCTGTACGTGGTGTTGCACACGTCGCTGTCGGGCAGTTTCAACGACTCGATGGTGAAGAAGGTTGGCTGTGACAACTTCCTCTCCAAATTCCAGCCGGACAAACTGGTCGATGTAGTGCGTCAGCGTCTGATGCTGGATGAAGTGCCGGCCTGATCACACCACCCCACGGCATCCGTAGGCGCTGTCGAGTGAAGCGACGCTGCGCCTGCGTTGTCGTGCAGTGCCCGGACTCAGGCTTTGATTCGCAGATAAAGCTCGTATAGGGTGGCTTTCTTTAGCCACCAGGGAGCTGGCCATGCTGCGTCTGAGCGCGCTTTATCGTTACCCGTTAAAATCCGGCAAGCCCGAGGTTCTGCAATCGATTGGCCTGGACAAACTGGGCCTTGAAGGTGACCGCCGCTGGATGCTGGTGGACGAGGCCAGCGGACGGTTCCTGACCCAGCGCGCCGAAGCGAAAATGAGCCAGCTGTCGGCGCTGTGGAATGCGCAGGGCGGGTTGACCCTGAGCGCTCCCGGGCACGCAGCGCTGGAGGTGCCATTGCCTGAGGCTGATTCCGACCTGCGCGGCGTGACCATCTGGCGCGATACCTTGCGCGTTCCGGATGCCGGCGACGATGCGGCCCGCTGGGTCAGCGAGTTCATTGGCAAACCCACGCGGCTGGTGCAGGTGCCACTGAGTCGCGCTCGCATGACTCAATCCGGTTATGGCCATGAGGACGACCAGGTTGCGTTTGCCGACGGCTTCCCGTTGTTGCTGATCGGTGAGGCGTCGTTGCAGGACCTGGTACAAAAGGTTGGGCGGCCGCTGGAGATGCTGCGTTTCCGACCGAATCTGGTGATCGAGGGCAGCGAAGCGTTCGCCGAGGATGGCTGGAAGCGGATCCGTATCGGTGATGTTGAGTTCCGGGTCGTGAAGCCGTGCTCGCGGTGCATTCTGACCACCATCGATCCGCAGACCGGCGAGCGCAGTGCCGATCGCGAACCGCTGGCGACCTTGCAGAAATACCGTGCCCAGGCCGACGGCGCAATGTTCGGGCAGAATCTGGTCAACGACAGCAAGGGTCAGTTGCAAGTCGGAATGCCGGTGGAAATCCTCGAGTAACCGGCCCTGAAATGAAAATGCCCGTGTCCTTGGACACGGGCATTTTTTTGCGCCGGGAAAAACCGCGGTATCAGCCGCGGTATTCGCACAGGTAAGCGGTGTCGACGGCGACTTTCAGCTGGAACTTGCTGTTGGCCGGAACGTTGAACTGGCTGCCGGCGGCGAAGGTTTCCCAGTCGCTGCTGTCCGGCAGTTTGACCGTCAGAGCGCCGGAAACGACGTGCATGATTTCGCGCTGGCTGGTGCCGAATTCGTATTCGCCCGGGGCCATGACGCCGATGGTCGCCGGACCTTCAGCAGTGCCAAAGGCGATCGACTTGACGGTGCCGTCGAAGTACTCGTTGACTTTAAACATGGGCGATTCCTCGAAAAAGGGCTAAAAAATGGAGGCGGCCAGTATGCACAAGGCTTCTGGCGCCGTCACCTGCCTGGCGACTGTCCAGTGAGTTCTCGAATTGACCCTAGAGTGGCAAGACCAGCGGCAGCAACCGCGCAGTGTTGCGCGCATCTTCCAGGGCGCGATGCTGTTGGCCAGTGAACTGCAAGCCGGCCAGTTGCAATGCACCGTTGAGGCCCAGCGGCCGCTCCAGGCGTCGCGCCTTGGCAAAGCGCTGCTTGAGGTTCATGTGCGGCACCCGGCTCAAACCGCTGTCGAGTTGCAGGCGCTGCCACTCTTGCAGCAATTGCTTTCGGTCGTAATCGCCCCAACTGGCCCAGCCTTCGAGCCGAGCCTGATGCTGGGCGAGCCAGCGTTCGAACGCCGGCCAGACTTCGCTTAACGGCTGCGCAGCGTCGATATTGGCCTGGGTGATGTGCGTCAGTTCACGGCAAAACGGCGTCAGCAAGGGCCGCCGAGTCGGTTTGACGAAGCGCTGAAAGTGATCCTGCTCGCGTCCGGCGCGATCGACGAGTGTTGCGCCGATCTCGATAATTTCCATCTCGGTGACCGGCCAGCCCCCCTCATCGGTGGTGGCTTCCAGATCTATGACCAGCCAGTGTGGCATCGCAGGGTTCCTGATTTCCGCGTCCTGATTCATCAGAGCGTAGTCAAACCCGGCGTTTGTGTCTGGGCGACTACTCGACCTGCAACAGAACCTGACGATTTTTTACCTGATCGCCAACCTTGACCTGCACCCGCTTGAGCACGCCGTCGATGCCGGCCTTGAGCGGATGCTCCATTTTCATTGCCTCCAGCACCACCAGCAGCTGACCTTTGCTGACCGCGCTGCCTTCGCTGACCAGGACGTCGACGATGGCGCCGTCCATCGGTGCCTTGAGGGTGCCGGAACTGACGCTGATCTGACTGCTGATGATGGCGTGAGTTCGATCCTCCAGATGCAGACTGCCGGGATGGCTGAACAGCCAGAGGTGCCCGCTATCCAGTCGATACGCGTGACGCTGGCGCAAACCATCGATTTCCAGTGTCAGCGACTGCGTGTTCTGGTCGATGAGTGTTAGCTCGAGCGTGCGCTCGGCAACCTGCACGGTGAAGGCGCCTTGCGCGTGAGCGAGCAGTTGCACTGTCCAGTTCTGCTCATCGAGCCCGAGTCGATAATGCAGCGGCACACTGGCGTTGTTGCGCCAGCCGGTGAGTGGCGCGCGGTGGGCAAGGGCGCTGGTTTGATAAAAAAGCACTGTTGCGATCGCCAGTTCCTCGGCATCGGGGATGTAGCGGTGCAGACAAGGGTGTTCGCTGAAGTGCCGGGCAATGAATGCCGTACTGAATTCGCCACTGATGAACTGCGGATGTTGCAACAGGCTGACGAGCAGGCGCTGATTGCTTTGCACGCCCAATAACACCGTGTCCTGTACCGCGCGCAAGAGTTTGCGCCGGGCTTCTTCGCGGGTGGCGCCAAAGGCGATGAGTTTGCCCAGCATCGGGTCATAGAACGGGCTGACCGATTGCCCTTCAAGCAAGCCATGATCGATTCGTGCACCGTGTTGCAGCGCCGGTTCCCACGCGGTGACGCGACCGGTCTGCGGCAGGAAATCCTGCGCCGGATCTTCGGCATAGAGGCGCACCTCCATGGCATGGCCGTCGAGCACGACCTGGTCCTGCGTCAGCGGCAGCGGTTGCCCTTCGGCGACCAATAGCTGCCAGGCGACCAGGTCCAGCCCGGTGATCAGTTCGGTCACCGGATGCTCCACCTGCAGCCGGGTATTCATCTCCAGAAAATAAAACTGCCCACGTGCGTCGAGCAGAAACTCCACGGTGCCGGCGCCGACATAGTTGACAGCGCGTCCGCCCTTGAGCGCCGCTTCCCCCATGGCCTGACGCAGCTCGGCGGTCATCACCGGGCACGGTGCTTCTTCGATGACTTTCTGATGGCGGCGCTGGACGGAGCAGTCACGTTCGCCGAGGTAGATGAGCTGGCCATGTTGATCGCCGAACACTTGCACTTCGACGTGCCGCGGTTCGATCAGCGCCTGTTCGAGGATCAACTCGTCACTGCCGAATGCGCTCATCGCTTCCGAGCGGGCGGTGCGCAGTTGCGCCGGCAAATCGGTTGCGCTGTGCACCAGGCGCATGCCGCGACCACCACCGCCGGCACTGGCCTTGATCATCAGTGGATAGCCGATGTGTTCGGCTTCGCGCAGTAAAGTGGCATCGTCCTGCGCGGCGCCCTGGTAACCGGCGATGCACGGCACGCCGGCGCCGAGCATGGCGATTTTCGACAGGCGCTTGCTGCCCATCAGCTCGATGGCCTCGGCACTCGGGCCGATAAAGGTCAGGCCAGCCTCTGCGCAGGCCCGGGCGAACCCGGCATTTTCCGAGAGGAAGCCGTAGCCGGGATGGATCGCGTCGGCGCCGCTACGGCGCGCGGCGTCGAGGATCGCCGGGATGTTCAGGTAGGACTGCTGCACCGGTGCCGGGCCGATGTTCACTGCCTGGTCGGCCATCTGCACGTGCAGAGCATCGGCGTCGGCGTCGCTGAACACGGCGACCGTGCGATAGCCCAGAGCCTGGGCAGTGCGCTGGATGCGGCAGGCGATTTCACCGCGGTTGGCGATCAGGATTTTGTGGATGGCGGGCATAGTCTTGTTCCTGAAGTTGTGGCGGTGAATGTGTTGGCCTCATCGCGAGCAGGTTCACTGCTACAGATTGTGTGAGTGACACAAAACCCCTTGTAGTAGTCAGCCTGCTTGCGATGCTTTTAAAGGGCCCACCCGGGTTTACGCTTTTGCACAAAGGCCATGGTGCCCTCGATCCCTTCGGCCCCGGTTACCGCCTCGCTGAACCACTGCGCCGCCTCATCCAGCAATTCACTCGACGGTTGCCCGGCGCTGGCCAGCAGTAACTTCTTGGTCATGGCGTTCGCCTCCGGTGCGCAACACAACACATGCTGCAGAACCTCATCGAGGCGCTCGGCCAGCGCCTGCGGGTCCTGCTCGACAAAGTGCACCAGCCCCAGGCGTCGTGCCTGATGGCCGTCGAAGCGCGCCGCGGTCAGTGCCAGTCGGCGGGTTTCGGTGAGGCCGATGCGTTGCACCACGAACGGGGCAATCTGCGCTGGCAGCAGGCCGAGGCTGGTTTCCGGCAGACCGAACTGCGCCTGGTGATCGGCGATGGCGATGTCACTGACGCAGGCCAGGCCGAACCCGCCGCCCAGCACTGCGCCCTGAAGCACGGAGATCAGCACTTGCGGCGCGTGCTGAGCTTCCTCCAGAAGGGCGCCGAAAGCGCGGTTCAACTCGCGATAGGCTGCAGCCCCCTGGGCGCGGGCATTGGCCATGTCCTTGATGTCGCCACCGGCACAGAAATGGCCGCCGGCGCCACTGAGCACCAGAGCGCGAACACGGCGGTCATCCCGCACAGCCGCCAACACCGCACGCAGTTCCGCAACCATCTGCAGGCTCATCGCATTGCGGCTGTCCGGGCGATTGAGGGTGATGTGCAACACGCCGCCATGCTCTTCGAGCAGCAGGGTCTGGCAAGTGGGCAGGGGGCTCATTTCTTTTTCCCCGGCAGGATGCCCATCAGTTTGCAGATGATCCCGAGCATGATTTCGTCGGCGCCGCCGCCAATCGACACCAGCCGCACATCGCGATAGGCGCGGGCTACCGGGTTGTCCCACATGAAGCCCATGCCGCCCCAATATTGCAGGCAGCTGTCGCTGACTTCGCGGCCGAGGCGTCCGGCCTTGAGCTTGGCCATCGACGCCAGACGCGTGACGTCCTGGCCCCTCACATACTGCTCGGTAGCCTGATAGACCAGCGCGCGCAGGCATTCGATTTCAGTCTGCAACTCGGCAAGGCGGAAGTGGATCACCTGATTGTCGATCAGTGCGTTGCCGAAGGTCTTGCGCTCCTTGCAGTACTCGATGGTGCTGTCGACGCAATATTCCAGGCCCTTGATCATGTTCGCCGCACCGAACAGGCGTTCTTCCTGAAACTGCAGCATCTGCATCATGAAGCCGGCGCCTTCGTGGCCGATGCGGTTGCGCTGCGGCACGCGAACGTTATCGAAAAACACCTGGGCGGTTTCCGAACTGCGCATGCCGAGTTTGTCCAGGTGCGAACTGAGGCTGATCCCCGGCGTGTTCATCGGCACCATGATCAGTGACTTGTTGATGTGCGGCTTGTCGTCCGAGGTGTTGGCCAGCAGGCAGATGAAATCGGCGCTCGGCGAGTTGGTGATCCACATCTTGCTGCCGTTGATCACGTAGTCGTCGCCGTCCTTGCGCGCGCTGGTTTTCAGCCCGGCGACATCGGAGCCGGCGCCGACTTCCGAGACGCCGATGCAGCCGACCTGCTCGCCGGTAATCGCCGGCCGCAGGAACTCTTCACGCAGTTCATCGGAGCCGAAGCGGGCCAGCGCCGGGGTGCACATGTCGGTCTGCACGCCGATCGACATCGGTATGCCGCCGCAATGAATGGTGCCGAACTCTTCGGCGGCGACAATCGAGTAGCTGTAATCCAGGCCCATGCCGCCGAACTTTTCCGGTTTGGAAATCCCCAGCAGACCGAGGTCGCCCGCCTTGCGGAAAATCTCGTGGATCGGAAAGCGTCCGGCCTTTTCCCACTCGTCGACGTGCGGATTGATCTCGTGTTCGACGAACTGGCGAACGGTGCGGCGCAGGGCTTCGTGTTCCGGGGTGAAGATCATTTTTATTGTTCTCCTTGGGATCCGTGGCAGTCAGAAGCGGCTGACGCCGAAGCTGTTGGGTTGCAGCGTGCGAATGTCGGCCTCGTGGCAGATGTCCAGCAGGTAGCCGAGCAGGGTGCGGGTGTCGCGCGGATCGATCAGGCCGTCGTCCCACAGGTTGGCGCTGCCGTAGAGTGCGGTGGACTGGCTGTCGAGTTTCTGCGCGGTGACCTGCTCGAGCATGTCGAGCATTTTCGGGTCTGGCGTCAGGCCATCCTTGAGCTGTTTGGCTTCAGTGACGATGCGCAGGACTTTACCGGCCTGCGCGCCGCCCATCACCGCCGTGCGGCTGTTCGGCCAGGCGAAAATGAAGCGTGGATCGAGACCGCGCCCGCACATCGCATAGTTGCCCGCGCCGTAGGAGCCGCCGACGACAATCGTCAGTTTAGGCACCCGCGCATTGGCCACTGCCTGAATCAGTTTCGAACCGTGCTTGATCACGCCTTGCTGTTCGGATTCGGTGCCGACCATGAACCCGGTGGTGTTGTGGAAAAACAGCAGCGGCGTCTGGCTCTGGTCGCACAACTGAATGAACTGCGCGGCCTTGCTCGCGCCATTGGGCGTGATCGGGCCGTTGTTGCCGATGAAGCCGCAGGCGCGGCCCTGGATCTTCAACTGGCCGCAAAGGGTTTGCTGGTCGTACTCGCCCTTGAATTCGAGGAAGTCCGATTCGTCGGCGATCCGCGCAATGATTTCGCGCACGTCATACGGCTTTTTCGCATCGTCCGGAATCAGTCCGAGCAACTCCTCGATGGGGTACAGCGGTTCCTTGTATTGCGGCTCCGGCAGCCACGGCAGTTGCTCGTTCCACGGCAACATACGGAGGATTTCACGCACCTGACGCACGCCGTCGGCGTCGTTCTCGGCCAAGTATTCGGCAGTGCCGGCAATTTGTGCGTGCATCTCCGCGCCGCCCAGTTCCTCATCGGTGGCCACTTCTCCGGTCGCGGCTTTGAGCAGCGGTGGCCCGGCGAGAAACAGCTTGGCCTTGCCGCGCACCACCACGACGTAATCCGACAGCCCCGGCTGATAGGCGCCACCCGCCGTGGCCGAACCGTGCACCACGGTAATCTGCGGCAAACCCATTGCCGACATGCGCGCCTGATTGGCGAAGCTGCGTGCGCCTTCGACGAAAATTTCTGCGGCGTAATTAAGGTTGGCGCCGCCGCTTTCGGCAAGGGTGATCAAAGGCAGTTTGTTTTCCTGGGCGATCTGCTGCAGGCGCAGGGACTTTTTCAGGCCGCTCGGCGAAATGGTGCCGCCCTTGATCGCACTGTTGTTCGCCACCACCATCGCGCGCACGCCGCAGACGTAGCCGATACCGGCAATCAAGCCGCCACCGGCGGCGCTGCCGTCCTTGTCGTCGTGCAGTTTGTAGCCGGCCAGGCTCGCCAGTTCGAGGAACGGTGCGCCGGGGTCGAGCAACAGGTTCAGGCGTTCGCGGGGTAGCAATTGCCCGCGCTTGTCGAATTTCGCCTTGGCTTCGGCGGCTTTGTTCAACAGGTTCTGTTCGAGTTGCTGGACGTGCTCGATGGCCGCGAGCATCGCCGCGCGGTTGCGGGCGAAGTCTTCGCTGTGCGGATCGAGTCGGGACTGGATCTGCGCCATGGTTTATTCCTTATCCTTGAGCACGTCGGGCAGGTACGCCCGGTGGAACCCGTTGAATGATTCGCTGTGGGTCGCCTTGTGCAACGGCCACGCACGGCTGCCAAGGCTGGCGGCACCGTCGATTTTCAAGGTGCTGCCACTGATGAACGCCGCGGCCGGGCTGAGCAGGAACACAATCGCCGCACTGACTTCCGATTCGGTGCCGATGCGCTTGAGCGGCACGTGTTCGCGCAAGGTCGGGATCACCGCTTTGAAGGCGCCTTCGTAGGTGTCCATGCCGCTGGAGGCGATCCAGCCCGGTGCCACCGCGTTGACCCTGACCCCGGCGTAACCCCACTCGACGGCGGCAGTCTTGGTGAAGTTGTCCATGCCCGAACGCGCCGCGCCGGAGTGGCCCATGCCGGGCATGCCACCCCACATGTCGGCGAGCATGTTGACGATGTTGCCACCGTGCTTGCTCATCGACTGGTTGAACACTTCCCGGGCCATCAGGAAGCCGCCGACCAGATTGGTGCGCAGTACGGTTTCAAAACCTTTCTGATTGATCGAGGCCAGGGGGGAGGGGTACTGGCCGCCGGCATTGTTGACCAGTCCATGAATCGGCCCGTGTTCGGCGATCAGTTCGCGGACCCGTTGTTTCACCGCTTCTTCGTCACGGATGTCGCAGGCTTTCCAGTGCACACGGCCGCCGTCTTCGGCGATTTCGGCGGCGACTTTTTCGAGCTTTTCCGGTTTGCGCCCGACCAGCAGCACATTGGCGCCGAGCGCCGCCAGTTCATGCGCGGTACAACGCCCGATGCCGCTGCCACCACCGGTGACGATGAGGGTCTGGCCGCTGAACAGATCGTTTCTGAAAACCGACGCGTAAGCCATGCACACCATCCTCTAGTCGAACTGTTCGGCGATGCTCTGCGGCACCGGTATCTGGATTTCCAGCAGTTGCTGGGCGAAGGCTTTGCCTTGCGGGTCGATGCGCAGGCTGGCCACACCGCCGCCGCCGAGGGCGTTTTCCAGCAGGAAATTCAGGCTGTGGGTGCCGGGCAGGTACCAGCGCTCGACGCGGCCATGGATCGGATCGAGCACGTGGCTCATCCAGTCGACGATGACGGCCGGGGTCAGCGCCTCGGCGATCCAGGGCAGGTAGTCGGGTTTACGCGGCATGACGCCGATGTTGCTGTGGTTGCCCTTGTCACCGGAGCGCGCCACGGCCAGTTTCACCAGCGGCACACTGACGTCGGCCCGGCCTTGAGGCCTGGGTGGCTGGTCGGGCGCTGGCAGCGCCTGGCTGTCGAGTGGCATGGGCGCCGGCAGGGCGCAGGGATGGCGTTCGCCGGCGATATCGACTTCGAGGTTGCAGACACTTTTATCGATCAGGAACGAGAACAGGCGGATCACCGGGTACACCGTCGGCCGGCCGCCGACAATACCGGTCAGTCCCGGCGCCATGCCGGTGGCCGCCTGGGCGATTTCCCGGGAGAACAGGACCAAGGCCTGTTTGTCCGCATGGCGCACGGCGATCTTGATCACCACTTCGCGGCTGTCGCGGCGCCGCCCGTGGGGGCCATAGGTGGCTTCGCTGCCGAGCAGTTCGATATCGGTTTCGCTGTAGGGGGCCCAGCCGCGCTGGCTGAACATCCCGGATGTCTTGTCGATGATCGCCTGACTGACGCGCCGGGCCTTCTCCACCGCGTCGATACCGGCGATCAGGCAGCTGGCGGTGCAGCGAAAACCGTCCGGGTAGGTGGCGCTGACCTTGTACTTGTCGCTCGGTGGCAGACCTTTGGCACCGTGCACATGCACGGCGTTTTTGCCTTGTTGCTGGAGTTTGACCTGTGTGAAGTCACAGACCACATCGGGCAACAGATACGCCTGCGGGTCGCCGATTTCATAAAGCATCTGCTCGCCAACGGTGAGCGGCGTGACCAGTCCACCGGAACCTTCGGGTTTGCTGACGATGAACTGGCCGTCGCTACTCACCTCGACGATCGGGAAACCGATGTGTTCGTAATCCGGCACGTCGCGCCAGTCGGTGAAGTTACCGCCGGTGCATTGTGCGCCGCATTCGATGATGTGCCCGGCCAGGGCGGCCTGGGCAAGTTTGTCGTAGTCATGCCACGACCAGCCGAACTCATGCACGAGGGCCGCGCTGACCACCGCACTGTCGACCACTCGCCCGGTGATGACGATGTCGGCACCCAGTCGCAGCGCTTCGACAATCCCCGGTGCGCCGAGGTAGGCGTTGGTCGATACGCACATCGGCGGCAACGGCGCACCACTGAACATTTCACTGACGCCGCCGAGCTGTTTGAACTGCGGTTGCAGGTCATCGCCAAGTAATACGGCGATTTTCAGCGCGACCCCGGCCTTGTCGCAGGCGGCTTGCAGAGCGGCGGCGCAGGCTTGCGGGTTGATGCCGCCGGCATTGCTGATCACGCGGATTTTCTGCTTCGCCAGTTGTGACAGCAGTGGTGTGAGGACTTCGATGAAGTCACCGGCAAAACCCGCTTGCGGATCCTTCATGCGAGCACCCGCCATGATCGACATCGTGATCTCGGCGAGGTAATCAAACACCAGATAGTCCAGGCGCCCACCGCCTACAAGCTGCGCGGCGGCGGTGGAGGTGTCTCCCCAGAATGCGCTGGCGCATCCGATGCGGACGGTGGTGGGCATTTTTATCTCCGACTCAGAAACCTGCGACAGAAGTGTCTGGAGGCTACCAAGCAAGCGCTTGGTTTGTAAACAGCTGAAATATCTTCTGCCCAAGCGCTTGCTTGGTCGTCGTCGGCGGCTTAAATTGCGCGCAACCCTGTGGTTTCAGGGGGCAACAGACTGATCGACTGTAGGAGAGAACGGGTGGACGAGCAAAAAGCCCTGAGGGTCATGCGCGAATTGGTCGATCAAGGCCAGTTGACCGACCCGGACAGCGCCCGCGGCAAATTGCTGCAAGTGGCGGCTCACCTGTTTCGCAACAAAGGCTATGAGCGCACCACAGTGCGCGATCTGGCCGGCGCGGTCGGTATCCAGTCGGGCAGCATTTTTCATCACTTCAAGAGCAAGGACGAAATCCTCCGTGCGGTGATGGAAGAAACCATTCGCTACAACACGGCGTTGATGCGAGCGGCGCTGGCCGAAGCGAGCAATGTGCGTGAACGCGTGTTGGCGCTGATTCGCTGCGAATTGCAATCGATCATGGGTGGCAGCGGTGAAGCCATGGCGGTGCTGGTGTACGAATGGCGTTCGTTGTCCGAGGACGGCCAGGCCAAAGTCCTCGCGTTGCGCGATATTTACGAAGCGATCTGGTTAGAGGTGCTGGGTGAGGCCAAGGACGTCGGGTTTATTCGCGGCGATGTATTTATTACCCGACGTTTCCTCACTGGCGCGTTGTCCTGGACCACCACCTGGTTCCGTGCCGGGGGCAGTTTGAGCCTCGATCAACTGGCTGACGAGGCATTGATTCTGGTGCTCGAAGAGCGTTGAGCCACTTTCTATCGGGCCGGGAAACTGGCTAACTGGGCGAAACCGCCTAGCTTGAATGCATTGATCGGTATTTTTTCGGGGAGTGGGGTGTTTTGAAGTCTTCGCCAGTTCGGACGGCCGCTGGGCTGATGCTCGCAGCGCTGGCTGCATTATGGGTTTTGCCCGCGCAGGCAGCGCAATTGGTTCGGGTGGGTGCAGCGCATTTTCCGCCTTACACCATTCGCCCGGAAAACGGGGCCGACACCGGCCTGTTGCCGCAATTGGTCGAGGCGTTGAATCGGTTGCAGAGCGACTATCAGTTTGTCCTCGTACCGACCTCGATTCCCCGACGGTTCGGTGATTTCAAGCAAGGCCGGATCGACATGGCGATCTTCGAGAACCCGGAGTGGGGCTGGAAGGACATTCCCCACTCGGACGTCGACATGGGCCTTGAGGACGCGGAGATTTTCGTCGCGCAACGGGAGGACGGTCGCCAGCAAAACTATTTCGCCGATCTGTCGGGCAAGCGTCTGGCGCTGTTCAGCGGTTATCACTATGAATTCGCCAACTTCAATGCCGACCCGAAGTATCTCGCCCAGAACTACAACGCCACACTGACCTATTCCCACGACAGCAACCTGTTGATGGTTCTGCGCGGCCGCGCCGATATCGCATTGGTGACCCGTTCCTATCTGTTCGATTACCTGCTGCGCAATGAAAAGGTGCGCGAGGCGTTGCTGGTCTCGCAGCGTATCGATCAGGTTTACCACCACTACGCCATTCTTCGCCCGACCGCACCGATCACCGGTGAAGCGTTCGGCAAGTTGCTCAAAGGCCTGCGCGACAATGGCGAAATGCTGAAAATTTTCGAGCCGTACAAGATTGCGGTGGTGCCGGTGCCCCATCACTGATTGTCCTGCTGGCCTAAATTTCCACTCTCGGCTCACGTCCCATCGTTGAACTGTCGACGAATATCGTGAGCCCGACCCATGCCCAATCTGAATGACCTGACTGCCCTGGCGTTGCCTTCGGGCCGTCACCTCGCAGCCGATGCCACTGAAAGCCGTCTGAGCCTGAGCCTGGACGGACAGCCGCTGATTCGTCTGCGCCTCGAACGTGATGGCAAGGGACCGATCCAGCTCGATGAGCGTTATGCGCTGCCTGTGGGGCAAGCGCTGTGGGCAGCCTGTTACTGGTTGTTCGCCCGCGATCCCGCGTGTCAGCAATTGACCTGGCAACTGGATCAACCGCCGACCGACGCCTTGCGCAGCGGTTTGCTGGTGAGCACCGAGGTAGCTGGCGAGTACCGCTGCCAGCGCACGCTGTTCTGGCAACTGCCGCAACCGTGGCTCGGCACTTCACTGGCTGGCAGCTATCCGCAGCACATGGTCATCACCCAGGGCAGGCGCCATCCGCTGCGTCCGGTGAAGCCGCGCGGTGAAGTCTATCGGCGTTTCGATGCGCGTCTTGGCGCGTGGATTTCCCTGCGTTCGCTGGAAATCGAAGAGGATTTGCCACGCTTCCATCGCTGGCAGAACAGCCCGCGGGTCGCCCGTTTCTGGCAGGAAGAGGGCAGCATCGAGCAGCACCGCGAGTACCTGAGCAAACTCGAAACCGATCCACACACCCTGACGCTGATCGGTTGTTTCGACGATCAGCCGTTTGCCTATTTCGAGGCGTATTGGGCGAAAGAGGATCGCATCGCGCCGTTCTACGACGCCGATAATTACGACCGCGGCATTCATATGCTGGTGGGGGAGGAGGAGCATCGCGGGCCGCACAAGGTGGCGAGTTGGCTATCGGCGCTGGTGCATTACCTGTTTCTCGATGATCCGCGCACGCAACGCGTGGTGGCCGAGCCGCGTGCCGACAACGCGAAGATGATCGGGCATATGCAGAACCAGTGCTTCCACTGCGAGAAGGAATTCGACTTTCCGCACAAACGCGCGGCGCTGATGCTGCTGGGGCGCGAGCGGTTTTTTGATCGGTGCACGTTGGCGTAAAAGCAAAAGATCGCAGCCTTCGGCAGTTCCTGCATGAAACGTATTCCTCTGCAGGAGCTGTCGAAGGCTGCGATCTTTCTTGGCCGCGAGCCGGGCTTAGCGACGACCCAACGATGCCGCATCCCCACGACTGCCCGACACCTTGCGGCAGTGCACCAGGGCATCACGAATCATGAAGTTGACCAGGGTCGGCGAGACGCCGAGTTCCTTGGCGATGTCCTTTTGCGGCACGCCGTGCAGGCGGTACATCTCGAACGCATAACGGGTGCGGCTGGGCAGCTCGGTCAGCGCGTCGGCAATGTGTTCCAGGGTCGAGAAGTTGATGTGTGAGGTTTCTGGCGAAGCGCCCTGAATGACCACATTCAACCCTTCCTCTTCGGGGCCCGAATACTTCTGCTCCAGCGCTTGTTTGCGGTAGTGATCAATGGCGAGGTTGCGCACGATCTGGAACAGATAACTCAGTTGAGCCTTGATTGAGGACGTGATCGGTGGCGCCGATTGCAGTCGGAAAAACGCATCCTGCACCACGTCTTCGGCACGCGACCGGCACCCGGTAATGCGGGCGGCGATTTTGACCAGAATCAGTCGATTGTCGACAAAGGCCTGAAGTAGCGGTGAATCGCACCTGCTTGTGGATACTTGTTCCGTCATGGAAATCACCTTGCTGCCAATAGGTTAGTGGGACGGCTGGGGGAGGGGCCGTCCTACACATCGAGCGACAAATTATGTTGAATGATAATGATTGTCAATTGAGAAAGAGAAGTAATGCGCCACAAAGGTGCGTTCTGAGAACTGCGACACGCCGCCACACCCCAGCCCTGTTGGCGCTCCCGCCCGCTGACTAATTATTTCCAGACGTCATCCGTTCTCATTGGTGAATGGCTCCGGCTGCACAGCCCCGGCCAGCCAGCATTCCCAAGCCTTGCGTGGTCGGCACAGACCGCGCCCTGCATGCCCTTGAAGGGGCGTGACGCAGCAACCCGATTCCACTAGCAAGCCGACTTCAGGCAGGAAACCTCATGACCGACGCGTTCGAACTCCCCAGCACCCTGGTCCAAGCCCTCCAGCGCCGCGCGGCCCTGACGCCGGATCAACTGGCCTTGCGTTTTCTCGTTGAAAACCCAGAGCAGGCTGTGGTACTCAGCTATCGCGAACTCGATCAGCGCGCCCGCAGCATCGCGGCCGCGCTCCAGGCTGAAGCCGAGTTCGGCGATCGCGCGGTGCTGTTGTTCCCCAGCGGCCCGGACTACGTTGCGGCGTTCTTTGGTTGCCTGTACGCCGGAGTGATTGCGGTCCCGGCCTATCCGCCGGAGTCGACGCGTCGCCACCATCAAGAGCGTCTGCTGTCGATCATTGCCGACGCCGAGCCGCGTTTGCTGCTGACCAGCGCCGACCTGCGCGATGCCTTGCAGCAGATCGACGGCGCGCCGCCGCTGTTGTGCGTCGACACCCTCGACAGCGCACTGGCCGAGCGTTGGGTTGAACCGACGCTGCCGCCAGAGCACATCGCTTTCCTGCAATACACCTCCGGTTCCACCGCGTTGCCCAAAGGCGTGCAGGTCAGCCACGGCAATCTGGTTGCCAACGAATTGCTGATTCGCCGCGGCTTCGGCATCGACGTGAACCCCGACGACGTGATCGTCAGCTGGTTGCCGCTGTACCACGACATGGGCCTGATCGGCGGTCTGCTCCAGCCGATTTTCAGCGGTGTGCCGTGCATTCTGATGTCGCCGGCGTACTTCCTCGGCCGACCATTGCGCTGGCTCGAAGCGATCAGCCAATACGGCGGCACCATCAGCGGCGGACCGGATTTCGCTTACCGCTTGTGCAGCGAACGGGTCAGCGAATCGGCACTGGAACGGCTCGACCTGAGCCGCTGGCGCGTAGCCTATTCCGGCTCGGAACCGATCCGTCTCGACACCCTTGAACGCTTCGCCGAGAAGTTCACCGCGTGCGGCTTCAGCGAAGACAGTTTCATGGCTTCTTACGGTTTGGCCGAAGCGACGCTGTTCGTGGCCGGTACTCCGCGTGGCACCGGCATTCCGGCACTGCGCGTGGACGATCAGGCATTGGCGCAAAACCGCGCCGAGCCGGGCGACGGCAGCCCGATCATGAGTTGCGGCATCAGTCAGCCAGAGCACGCGGTGCTGATCGCCGACCCGGTCACGCTACAGGAGCTGGCTGACAACACTGTCGGCGAAGTCTGGGCTGCGGGCCCGAGCATCGCCCGCGGTTACTGGCGCAACCCCGAAGCCAGCGCCAGGACTTTCGTCCAGCACGCCGGCCAGACCTGGCTGCGCACCGGCGATCTGGGCTTCGTTCGCGATGGTGAACTGTTCATCACCGGGCGTCTGAAAGACATGCTCATCGTGCGCGGTCACAACCTGTATCCGCAGGACATCGAGCAAACCGTCGAGCGCGAAGTCGAGGTGGTGCGCAAGGGCCGGGTCGCGGCATTTGCGGTTTCTCAGGACGGCGAGGAAGGCATTGGCATCGCTGCGGAAATCAGCCGCAGCGTGCAGAAAATTCTCCCGCCCGAAGCGCTGATCAAAGCCATTCGCCAAGCGGTGGCCGAGGCGTATCAGCAAGCGCCGAGCGTGGTGGTGCTGCTCAATCCGGGCGCCTTGCCGAAGACCTCCAGCGGCAAGCTGCAACGTTCCGCCTGCCGCAATCGTCTGGCCGATGGCAGCCTCGACAGCTATGCGCTGTTCCCGTCCGCGCAGGCCTCCAGCATCGAATCGGCCGTGCAAACCAACGAACTCGAAGCCCTGATCGGCAGGATCTGGGCCGAGCAGCTCAACGTGCAACAGGTCAACGCCGACGACCACTTTTTCCTGCTTGGCGGTAATTCCATCGCCGCCACGCAAGTGATTGCCCGGGTGCGTGAAGCGCTGTCGCTGGAGCTGAATCTGCGCCTGCTGTTCGAGGCGCCGACCCTGTGCGCATTTGCCGCCGCCGTGGCGCAACAGCAACAGGACGGTGGGAGCGCTCAAGGGCAAATCAACTCGCTCTCGCGCAGCGAGCCAATCGTGCAATCCCTGGCACAAAACCGTCTGTGGATCACCTGGCAGCTCGACCCGCACAGCAGCGCCTACAACATTCCCGGTGCCCTGCGTCTGCGCGGCGAACTGGACCAGGACGCCGTGCGCGCCAGCTTCCAGCAACTGATCGAACGCCACGAATCGCTGCGCACGCGCTTTTTCGAACGCGACGGCGTGGCCCTGCAACAGGTCGAGGCGGCGACTGAATTCAATCTGCAACTGATCGACATCAGCGACCTGCCAGCCCACGAGCGTGAAGCCCGCGCGCAACAGATCCGTGAAGACGCAGCGCGCACCCGGTTCGACCTGGAAAAAGGCCCGCTGCTGTGGGTGACGCTGGTGCGGCTCGGCGACGAAGATCATCAACTGCTGGTGACACTGCACCACATCATCGCCGACGGCTGGTCGCTGAACCTGCTGATCGACGAGTTCTCGCGCCTGTACGCCGCTGCCACCCAAGGCCAGCGCGCCGACCTTGCGCCGCTGCCGACCCAATACGCCGACTACGGCAGCTGGCAGCGCCAATGGCTGGCGCAAGGCGAGGGCGAGCGGCAACTGGCGTACTGGAAAGCACAACTGGGCGACGAACAGCCGGTGCTGGAACTGGCCACCGATCATCCTCGCTCGGCCAGACAATTGCACAGCGCCGCCCGCCACAGCGTGCGCCTCGGCGTCAGCCTCAGCGATGCGATCAAACAGACCGCCCAGGCCCACCAAGCGACGCCGTTCATGCTGTTGCTCGCGGCCTTGCAGAGCCTGCTGCACCGCTACAGCGGTCAGCGCGACATTCGCATCGGCGTGCCCAATGCCAACCGTCCGCGCCTGGAAACCCAAGGCCTGATCGGCTTCTTCATCAACACCCAGGTGCTGCGTGCCGAGGTCGATTCGCACCTGTCGTTTGTCGAGTTGCTGACGCAGACCCGCGAGGCCACGCTTGGCGCTCAAGCCCATCAGGACTTGCCGTTCGAACAACTGCTCGAAGCCTTCCCGCAGGCTCGCGAACACGGCCTGTTTCAGGTGATGTTCAACCACCAGCAACGCGATCTCGGCGCGCTGAAACGCTTGCCGGGGCTGCTCGCCGAAGAACTGCCGTGGCACAGCCGCGAGGCCAAGTTCGACCTGCAACTGCACAGCGAAGAGGATCGCAACGGGCGCCTGACATTGTCCTTCGACTACGCCGACGAGTTGTTCGAAGCGGCGACCATCGAGCGTCTGGCCGAACACTTCAGCAACCTGCTGTGCGCCGTCTGCGAGCAGCCGCAACAGGCGATCGGCGACCTGCAATTGCTCACGCCGTGCGAGCACGAACAGCAACAGGCATGGAGCGTCGCACCATGCACCCCGGCGCGACAATGGCTGCCGGAACGGCTCAACGATCAGGCGCGCCAGACCCCGGAACGCACTGCGCTGGTGTGGGACGGCGGCAGTCTCGATTTCGCCGAATTGCACGCCCAGGCCAACCGCCTCGCGCATTACCTGCGCGACAAAGGGGTCGGCCCGGACGTATGTGTGGCGATTGCTGCCGAGCGTTCACCGCAACTGCTGATCGGCCTGCTGGCGATTCTCAAGGCCGGCGGTGCCTATGTGCCGCTGGACCCGGATTACCCGGCCGAGCGTCTGGCCTACATGCTCAGCGACAGCGGTGTCGAACTGCTGCTGACCCAGACCGCGTTGCTTGACCGTCTGCCGGCCCGCGACGGCGTCAGTGTGATCGCGATGGACGCGCTGCACCTGGAAAACTGGCCGAGTCAGGCGCCGGGTCTGCACCTGCACGGCGACAACCTCGCCTACGTGATTTACACCTCGGGTTCCACCGGCCAACCGAAGGGCGTCGGCAACACTCACGCCGCCTTGGCCGAACGTCTGCAATGGATGCAAAACACCTACGGCCTCGATGAAACCGACGTGCTGATGCAAAAGGCCCCGATCAGTTTCGACGTGTCGCTGTGGGAGTGCTTCTGGCCGCTGATCACCGGCGCGCGGCTGTTGATTGCCGCGCCGGGCGAGCACCGCGATCCGCATCGCATCGCCCAACTGGTTCAGCAATATGGCGTGACGACGTTGCACTTCGTGCCGCCGCTGCTTTCGCTGTTCATCGACGAACCGCTCAGCGCCGAATGCACCAGCCTGCGTCGGCTGTTCTCCGGTGGTGAAGCGCTGCCGCCAGAACTGCGCAACCGCGTGTTGGCGCAACTGCCGGCGGTGCAATTGCACAACCGTTATGGCCCGACCGAAACCGCGATCAATGTCACCCACTGGCACTGCACAGCGGCTGATGGCGAGCGTTCGCCGATCGGCCGGCCGTTGGGCAACGTGATCTGCCGCGTACTCGACGCCGATCTCAATCCGGTGCCGGCCGGGGTGCCGGGTGAACTGTGCATCAGCGGCATCGGTCTCGCTCGCGGTTACCTTGGTCGCCCGGCGCTGACTGCCGAGCGTTTCGTGGTCGATCCGCTGGGTGAGCAGGGCGCGCGTTTGTACCGCACCGGTGACCGCGCACGGTGGACCTCGGACGGTGTGATCGAATACCTCGGTCGTCTCGATCAGCAGGTCAAACTGCGTGGCTTCCGTGTCGAGCCGGAAGAAATCGAAGCGCGCCTGCTGGCTCAGGAAGGTGTCGCCCAAGCCGTGGTGCTGGTGCGTGAAACCGCTGCCGGCGCGCAACTGATCGGCTATTTCACTGCTGCCGATGGCAGCGAAGATCAGGACGTACTGATTGCCCGTCTGAAAACCGCTTTGGCCGCCGAGCTGCCGGAATACATGGTCCCGGCGCAACTGATGCGTCTCGAACAAATGCCCCTGAGCCCCAGCGGCAAACTCGACCGTCGCGCCTTGCCCGAGCCGCAGTGGCAAGTCCGCGAGCATGTCGAGCCGGTCACTGAGCTGGAACAACAGATCGCCGCGATCTGGCGCGAAGTACTGGGTCTGGCGCAAGTCGGTCTGCGCGACGACTTTTTCGCCCTCGGCGGGCACTCGCTGCTGGCCACGCAAATCATCTCGCGCAGCCGTCAGGCCTGTGACGTCGAGTTGCCGCTGCGCGCCTTGTTCGAACACAGCGAACTTGGCGATTTTGCCGAGCAGATCCGCCTGATCCAGGCCAGCGGCAAGACCAACCAGCAGCCACCGATTGCAAAAGTCGACCGCAGCCAACCGGTGCCGCTGTCCTATTCGCAACAGCGCATGTGGTTCCTCTGGCAGATGGAACCGGACAGCCCGGCGTACAACGTCGGCGGCATGGCGCGCCTGCGTGGCGTGTTGCATGTCGAGCGTTTCGAGGCGGCCTTGCAGGCATTGATCCTGCGCCACGAAACCCTGCGCACCACCTTCCCGAGCATCGACGGCGTGGCCCGGCAGCAGGTGCATGCCGAGACGGGTGTACGCATGGGCTGGAAGGATTTTTCGAAACTGCCGGCTGACCAGCGTGAGCAGAAGGTGCAGCAACTGGCCGATGCCGAAGCGCACCTGCCGTTCGATCTGGAAACCGGGCCGCTGTTGCGCGCCTGTCTGGTGAAGACCGCCGGACATGAGCACTACTTTGTCCTGACCCTGCACCACATCGTCACCGAAGGCTGGGCGATGGACATCTTCGCCCGCGAACTCAGCGCGTTGTATGAAGCGTTCGTCGATGACCGCGACTCGCCGCTGGAGCCGTTGCCGGTGCAGTACCTTGATTACAGCGTCTGGCAGCGCAACTGGCTGGAGTCCGGTGAACGTCAGCGCCAACTCGACTACTGGACCGCGCAACTCGGACGCGAACATCCGCTGCTGGAGCTGCCCGGCGACCGTCCGCGTCCGCCGGTGCAAAGCCACCAGGGCGAACTGTTCCGTTTCGACCTCAGTGATGATCTCGCCGCCCGTGTCCGTGCCTTCAATGCGCAAAACGGTCTGACCCTGTTCATGACCATGACCGCCGCGCTCGCCACCTTGCTCTACCGCTACAGTGGCCAGACCGACCTGCGCATCGGTGCGCCGGTGGCCAACCGTATCCGCCCGGAAAGCGAAGGGCTGATCGGCGCGTTCCTCAACACCCAGGTGCTGCGTTGCCAGCTCGACGGCCAGATGTCGGTGGGCGAGTTGTTCGAGCAGGTGCGCCATACCGTGATCGAGGGCCAGTCGCATCAGGACCTGCCGTTCGATCATCTGGTCGAAGCCCTGCAGCCACCGCGCAGCGCCGCGTACAACCCGCTGTTCCAGGTCATGTGCAATGTGCAGCGCTGGGAGTTCCAGCAGAGCCGCCTGCTCGCCGGGATGACCGTCGAGTACCTGGCCAACGATGCGCGAGCGACCAAGTTCGACCTCAACCTTGAAGTCACCGACCTCGACCATCGCCTCGGTTGCTGCCTGACCTACAGCACTGATCTGTTCGATGAACCGACCATTGCACGCATGGCCTGCCATTGGCGCAATCTGCTCGAAGCGCTGATCAGCGATCCGCACCAACGCCTCAGCGAGTTGCCGCTGCTGGCGGCGCCAGAACAACAGCAACTAATCGACAGCCTCGGTGCGGAGCCGGGCGAACATCGCCTCGATCAGTGCATCCATCACCTGTTCGCCGAGCAGGCGCTGGCCCGTAAAGACGCGCCGGCCCTGACGTTCGCCGGGCAGACCCTGAGCTACGCCGAACTCGACGCCCGCGCCAATCGCCTGGCCTGGGCCCTGCGTGAACGCGGCGTCGGTCCGCAAGTGCGGGTCGGTCTGGCGCTGGAGCGCTCGCTAGAAATGGTTGTCGGCCTGCTGGCGATTCTCAAGGCCGGCGGCGCGTACGTGCCGCTGGACCCGGAATATCCGCTCGACCGTTTGCACTACATGATCGAAGACAGCCGCATTGGTCTGCTGCTCAGCGATCAGGCAATGTTCAATGCTCTTGGTGATCTGCCGCCGAGCGTGGCGCGCTGGAGCCTGGAAGAAGACAGTCCGGCACTGGCCGGCTACCCGGCCACCGAGCTGCCGTTGATCAGCTTGCCGCAGCATCAGGCGTACCTGATTTACACCTCCGGTTCGACCGGTAAACCGAAGGGTGTGGTGGTTTCTCACGGCGAAATCGCCATGCACTGCCAGGCCGTGATCACGCGTTTCGGCATGCGCCCGGACGACTGCGAACTGCACTTCTATTCGATCAACTTCGACGCCGCCACCGAGCGGCTGTTGGTGCCGCTGCTCAGCGGCGCGCAGGTGGTGCTGCGGGCGCAAGGGCAGTGGGATGCCGAAGAAATCTGCGGTTTGATCCGCCGCCACAAGATCAACGTCCTCGGTTTCACCCCGAGCTACGGCAGCCAGTTGGCGCAGTTCCTCGCCACGCAAAATCAAACGCTGCCGGTGCGGATGATCATCACCGGCGGCGAAGCGCTGACCGGCGAACACCTGCAGCGGATTCGTGCCGCGTTCAAACCGAGCCTGTTTTTCAACGCCTACGGCCCGACCGAAACCGTGGTCATGCCACTCGCCAGTCTGGCCCCGGAAGTGCTGGAAGAAGGCGCCGGCAGCGTGCCGATCGGCAGCGTGATCGGCGACCGCCTGGCGTACATTCTCGACGCCGATCTGGCGCTGGTGCCGCAAGGCGCGACCGGTGAGTTGTTCGTCGGCGGCGCCGGTCTGGCGCAGGGTTATCACGACCGCCCGGGCATCACGGCCGAGCGTTTTGTCGCCGACCCGTTTGCCGCGAATGGCGGGCGCATGTACCGCACCGGCGACCTGGTGCGCCAGCGTGCCGATGGCTTGGTGGAGTATCTGGGGCGGATCGACCATCAGGTGAAAATTCGTGGTTTCCGCATCGAACTGGGCGAGATCGAAACCCGCCTGCTTGATCACGCTTCGATCCGTGAAACGGTGGTGCTGGCGCTGGATGCGCCGAGCGGCAAACAACTGGTTGCCTATCTGGTCAGCGAAGTCGCCGAGCAAGGTGAAGTACAACAGGCCGAACTGCGCGACGCATTGAAGGCGCACCTCAAAGCGCAACTGCCGGACTACATGGTGCCGACGCACCTGATCCTGCTGGCGCGCATGCCGCTCACCGCCAACGGCAAACTCGACCGTCGTGCTTTGCCCGCGCCGGACCCTGAGCTGAATCGTCAGGACTACGTCGCCCCGAGCAACGAACTGGAACAGGCCCTGGCGCAGATCTGGTGCGAAGTGCTCAACGTCAAGCAGGTCGGCCTCAACGACAACTTCTTCGAACTCGGTGGCGACTCGATTCTGTCGATTCAAGTGGTCAGTCGGGCGCGGCAGCAGGGCATCCATTTCAGCCCCCGGGACCTGTTCCAGCATCAGACTGTGCAGACCCTCGCCGGGGTCGCCAGCCGCAGCGAGCAAGTGACTGCCGAACAGGGGCTGGTCAGCGGTGACTCGGCGCTGACGCCGATCCAGCACTGGTTCTTCGACACTGAAATCCCGGAGCGTCAGCACTGGAACCAGGCCTTGCTGCTGGAGCCGAGCGTGGCGCTGGAACCGCAGCGTCTGGAGCAGGCGCTGCTGGCGGTGATCGAGCAGCACGACGCGCTGCGTTTGCGCTTCATGCAGACCAATGATCAGTGGCAGGCAACGCATCAAGTGGTGTCCGATGCCGAGGTACTGTGGCAAGTACGGGTGGCAGCGATGGACAAGTGCCAAGCGCTGTTCGCCGATGCCCAGCGCAGCCTCGAACTGCAAAACGGCCCGTTATTGCGCGCGTTGCTGGTCGATGGGCCAGAAGGACAGCAGCGGTTGTTCATTGCCATCCATCACCTGGTGGTCGACGGTGTCTCGTGGCGCGTGCTGCTCGACGATCTGCAAACCGTGTATCGCCAACTCGACGCCGAACAAGCGGTGAAGCTGCCGGCGAAAACCAGTGCCTTCAAGGACTGGACGGCACGCTTGCAGGCCTACGCCGGCAGCGAATCCCTGCGCGAAGAACTGAGTTGGTGGCAGACGCAACTGGCCGGGCCGAGCGCCGACCTGCCATGCGAAAACCCGCAGGGTGGACGGCAGAACCGGCATGCGCAAACCGTCAGCGTGCACCTCGATGCCGAGCGCACTCAGCAACTGCTGCAACAGGCGCCGCGTGCCTATCGCACGCAGGTCAACGACCTGTTGCTGACTGCGCTGGCCCGCGTCTTGTGCCGCTGGAGCGGGCAGCCGTCGGCGCTGATTCAGCTCGAAGGCCACGGCCGCGAAACCCTGTTCGACGAGATCGACCTGACCCGCACCGTCGGCTGGTTCACCAGCGCCTATCCATTACGCCTGACCCCGCACAACATTGAAGAAGCGGCCGGGCAGGGCGCTTCGATCAAGGCGATCAAGGAGCAACTGCGCGCGGTGCCGCACAAAGGCCTGGGCTATGGCGTCCTGCGTTATCTGGCCGATGACCTCAGTCAGCGCAGCATGGCGGCGTTGCCCAACGCACCGGTCACCTTCAACTACCTCGGCCAGTTCGACCAGAGTTTTGGCAGCGATGCGCTGTTCCGTCCTCTCGATGAACCGGTCGGCGCCGCTCACGATCCGCAGGCGCCGCTGCCCAACGAGTTGAGCATCGACAGTCAGGTGTATGGCGGTGAACTGCTGCTGCGCTGGACTTTCAGCGCCGAGCGTTATGACGCGCCGACCATCGTTGATCTGGCCGACGCCTACCTTGGCGAACTGCAAAGCCTGATCGCCCATTGCCTGCAAGACACGGCCGGCGGGTTGACGCCGTCGGACTTCCCGCTGGCGAAACTGACTCAGGCGCAACTCGATGCGTTGCCGGTGCCGGCGGCGCACATCGAAGACGTCTATCCGCTGACGCCGATGCAGGAAGGCATGCTCCTGCACACCTTGCTCGAACCGGGCACGGGCCTGTACTACATGCAGGATCGCTACCGCATCAACAGCGAACTCGATCCCGAGCGTTTTGCCCAGGCCTGGCAAGCGGTGGTCGCCCGTCACGAAGCGCTGCGTGCGTCGTTCTGCTGGAACGTCGGCGAAGACATGCTGCAAGTGATTCACTCCCCGGGGCGCACGCCGATCGAGTACCTGGACTGGAGCAACGTTGCCGAGGCCGAGCAAGAACCGAAGTTGCAGGCGTTGCTCAAAAGCGAGCGCGAGGCCGGTTTCGATCTGCTCAATCAGGCACCGTTCCACCTGCGCCTGATCAAGGTCGGCGCGGCGCGTTACTGGTTCATGATGAGCAACCACCACATCCTGATTGATGCCTGGTGCCGCTCGTTGCTGATGAACGATTTTTTCGAGATCTACACCGCCCTCGGTGAAGGTCGCGAAGCGCATTTGTCGGTGCCGCCGCGCTACCGCGATTACATCGGCTGGCTGCAACGCCAGAGCCTGGCCGAGGCGCGCCAGTGGTGGCAGCAGAACCTGCAAGGGTTCGAGCGCACCACGCCGATCCCGAGCGACCGGCCATTCCTGCGTGAACATGCCGGCGAAAGCGGCGGCATGATCGTCGGCGACTGCTACACCCGCCTCAATGTCGAGGACGGTGCACGTCTGCGTGAACTGGCCCAGGCCCATCAACTGACAGTGAACACCTTCGCTCAAGCGGCGTGGGCCTTGGTGCTGCGCCGCCTGAGCGGTGATCGTGACGTGCTGTTCGGTGTGACCGTGGCCGGACGTCCGGTGGACATGCCGGAGATGCAACGCACCGTCGGCCTGTTCATCAACAGCATTGCCCTGCGGGTGAAGATGCCCGAGGACGATCAGCGCAGCAGCGTGCGCCAGTGGCTGAGCGCGCTGCTCGACAGCAACATGCAACTGCGCGAGTACGAATATCTGCCGCTGGTGAACATTCAGGAACAGAGCGAACTGCCGAAAGGCCAGCCGCTGTTCGACAGCCTGTTCGTGTTTGAAAACGCGCCGGTGGAAGTCTCGGTACTGGACCGTGCGCAGAGCCTCAACGCGACCTCTGATTCTGGCCGCACCCACACCAACTTCCCGTTGACGGCGGTGTGTTATCCGGGCGATGACCTTGGGTTGCATCTGTCGTATGACCAGCGCTACTTCGACGAGTCGACCATTGAGCGCATGCTCGGCGAGTTCAAGCGTCTGTTGCTGGCGCTGGTCGATGGCTTCCATGGCGACATGGCCGAACTGCCGTTGCTGGGCCGTGAGGAGCAGGACTTCCTGCTGCACGGTTGCAACCGGAGCGCACACGATTATCCACTGGAGCAGAGCTACGTGGCGCTGTTCGAAGCGCAGGTGGCGGCGCACCCGCAACGCATCGCTGCCACATGCCTGGATCAGCAACTGAGCTATGCCGAGCTGAACCATAACGCCAACCGCCTCGGCCATGCCCTGGTCGCAGCCGGGCTGCAGATGGATCAACCGGTGGCGTTGCTGGCCGAGCGTAACCTCGATCTGCTCGGGATGATCATCGGCAGCTTCAAGGCCGGTGGCGGTTACCTGCCGCTGGATCCCGGCCTGCCGGGCCAGCGCCTGCAACGCATCCTTGAGCTGAGCCGGGCGCCGGTGCTGGTGTGCAGTGCCGCCTGCCAGGCACAGGCGCAGGCCTTGCTGGATGAATTCAGCTGCGCCAACCGTCCGCGTCTGTTGGTCTGGGAAACGCTGCAAGCGCAGACGACATCGGTGGAAAACCCGGGTATTCACAGCGGCCCGGACAACCTCGCCTATGTGATCTACACCTCGGGCTCGACCGGCCTGCCGAAAGGCGTGATGGTCGAGCAGCGCGGCATGCTCAACAACCAGTTGAGCAAGCGTCCGTACCTCGATTTGAGTGAGGCCGATGTGATCGCACAGACCGCTTCGCAAAGCTTCGATATTTCGGTCTGGCAGTTCCTCGCCGCGCCGCTGTTCGGCGCTCGGGTGGATATTGTGCCGAACGCCATCGCCCACGATCCGCAGGGGTTGCTGATGCATGTGCAGGCGCAGGGCATCACCGTGCTGGAGAGCGTGCCGTCGCTGATACAAGGCATGCTTGCCTCGGAGCGCCTGAGCCTCGACGGCCTGCGCTGGATGCTGCCGACTGGCGAAGCGATGCCGCCGGAACTGGCGCATCAGTGGCTGTTGCGTTATCCGCAGATCGGGCTGGTCAATGCTTACGGTCCGGCAGAATGTTCCGATGACGTGGCGTTTTTCCGCGTCGATCTGGCCTCGACCCGCGGCAGCTACTTGCCGATTGGTACGCCGACCGACAACAACCTGCTCTATCTGGTCGATGGCGCGCTGGAATTGGTGCCGTTGGGTGCGGTGGGTGAGTTGTGCGTGGCCGGTACTGGCGTCGGTCGCGGTTACGTCAGCGATCCGCTGCGCACCGCGCCGGTGTTCGTACCGAACCCGTTCGGCGCGCCGGGCGAGCGTCTGTACCGTACCGGTGACCTGGCGCGACGCCGCAGTGACGGTGTGCTGGAGTACGTCGGGCGGGTCGACCATCAGGTGAAGATTCGCGGTTACCGCATCGAACTGGGTGAAATCGAGGCGCGTCTGCACGAGCAACCGGAAGTCCGTGATGCGGCCGTCGGGGTGCAGGAAGGGGTCAATGGCAAGCACTTGGTCGGCTATCTGGTCGCGGCGGACTCGGCGCTCAATCCGAGCGAACGCCTGGAACGGATCAAGCAACGCCTGCGCAGCGAACTGCCGGAATACATGGTGCCGCTGCACTGGTTGTGGCTGGATCAGCTGCCGCATAACGCCAACGGCAAACTCGACCGCAAGGCCCTGCCGGCGCTGGAGATCGGCCAGTTGCAGAGCGCGGATTACCTGGCCCCGCGCAACGAGCTGGAGCAGACCCTGGCCGATATCTGGGCCGAGGTGCTGAAGGTCGACAAGGTCGGCGTGCGCGACAACTTCTTCGAGTTGGGCGGGCATTCGTTGCTGGCTACGCAGATCGCTTCGCGGGTGCAGAAAACCCTGCAACGCGATGTGCCGCTGCGGGCAATGTTCGAGTGCAGCACGGTGCAGGAGCTGGCCGAGTACATCGAAGGCCTGGCGGCCAGTGACATCACCGAGGACAAGGTGGATCGGTTGAATGACCTGATGGCGGAGCTGGAAGGGTTGTAATCTGCGGCCCCATTGCTGGCAAGCCAGCGCCCACAGTGATCGAACGTGTTCACAACATTTGTGTGCAGCGTAGAACCTGTGGGAGCTGGCTTGCCAGCGATGGCGTCAGTGAATTCAACACAAATAAACCGGCACATTCACGTACATTTCCCAGGTTGACGACAAACCACCGGCAGCTCAGGCTGCCGGTTCTCTTTTTCTACCGCGGGGGTGGTCGATGGCTTTTTTCACGGTTGACGGACAAGCGCTGCACTACATTGATCAAGGCACCGGCCCGGCCGTGTTGCTGGTGGGCAGTTATCTGTGGGACACCGCCATGTGGGCGCCGCAGATTGCTGCACTGTCGCCGCACTATCGGGTGATCGCCCTGGATCTTTGGGGCCACGGTGAGTCCGGCGCGTTGCCGCAAGGCACCACTTCGCTGGACGACATCGCCCGTCAGGTGCAGGCGTTGCTCGATCACCTGGAGATCGACCAGGTCACTCTGGTCGGGTTGTCGGTCGGAGGCATGTGGGGCGTACGCCTGGCATTGTCGGCGCCGCAACGGGTCAACGGCCTGGTGCTGATGGACACTTACGTCGGCGTCGAGCCAGAGCCTACCCGCCAGTACTATTTTTCGCTGTTCAAGCAGATCGAAGAATCCGGCGAAATCTCTGACCTCTTGCTCGACATCGTCGTGCCGATCTTCTTCCGTCCGGGCATTGATCCGCAGTCGGCGCTTTACCAGGATTTCCGCGCGAAACTGGCGGCGTATTCGTCTGACCGTCTGCGCGACAGCATCGTGCCAATGGGGCGTATCACCTTCAGTCGGGATGATCTGTTGCCACGCCTGGGCGAGTTGAATGCACAGGCCACGCTGGTGCTGTGCGGCGATCAGGACAAACCACGGCCACCGGCGGAAACGCAGGAAATGGCTGAGTTGATTGGTTGCCCGTGGTTGTTGGTGCCGGAGGCAGGGCATATCTCCAGTCTGGAGAATCCGGCGTTTGTGAACGAGGTGCTGTTCAGCTTCTTGAGCGAGCGCAACCGCCACACCGCGTAAACGTTCTTCGCGAGCAAGCCCGCTGCCACAGAGGATTTCAATCCAGGGTGGGAGCGGGCTTGCTCGCGAAAGGGCCGCCAGGTTTCGAAAGGTCCGGAGCTATTTGGGGCCGAGAATCTTCGCCAGCTTGTCCGGCGAAGGCGCCCCTTGCTGTTGTTGCAGCTCACCCTTGTCGTCCATGTAGAAAATCGCCGGGGTCGCCTGCAAGTCCAGGTCCTCCATCAACTGCATGTTGGCCGCCAGTTTGGTCTGCACCGCCGCCGGAATGTCCTTCAAGGCCTTGAGCGAACTGGCCTTGCCAGCCTTCTCGTGATCCTCCAGCGCCTTGGCCGGATCCTTGGCTGCCAGCAGCGCGGCGGACTTGCCCGGGCTGTCTTCGCGAATGATCCCGACCATGATGTGCCGCAACTGCACTTTGCCGGCCTTGACCCAAGGGCGTGCCTGTTCCCAGAACATGTTGCAGTACGGGCAGTTCGGGTCGCTGAACAGGTACACCGTGCGCGGTGCATCCTTGTTGCCGTCCTGAATCCAGTTGCTCGCCTCGAACTTGGCCCAGACTTCCTTGGCCATCGGCGCATACACCAGTTTCTGCAACGGTTCGCTGCTCAGGTCTTTGCCGTCGGCGTCGTACAGGTTGCCGAGCAGCACGTGCTTGCCATCGGGGGTCAGGTAGAGCGCCATGCCACGGTTCTGGTATTGCGCCGCGTAACCACGCAAACCATCAGGCGCATCGAACTGGCCGACGATTTTTGCGCCTTTGGCCTCGATCTGCTTGATCGCGGCAGGCAGTTCTTCAGCAGCCTGCAGCGACGGCAAATGCAACAGGGCAGCGCCCATTGTCAGCGTCAGCAGGTGGCGGAGGCGGGGCATGGCAGTTTCCTTGCAGAGGTGGCCGGAGCAATGGCCGGGTTCGATTGGGAGTGTGGCGCATCGAAATTTTCCAGTGCGCGAGCCAGACTGGCATTGGACAACTCACCCAGGTGGCTGCTCAGCAGGCGACCGTCGGGGCTATAGAACAGGGTAGTCGGCAATGCCATGGAGCCCACGGCCTGGCCCACTTGGCCGCTGCGGTCGAACAACACGTTGGTCAGGCTCAGGCCCTGGGTTTCGAGAAATGTCGCCACGCTTTGCATGCTTTCGCCCTGATTGACAAACAGGAAGGTCAGGTCAGGCCGTTGCAGTTGGGCATTTTCCAGGACCGGCATCTCGCGCCGGCACGGTGGACACCAGGTCGCCCACAGGTTGATCACCAGCGGACCGCCCTGATAATCGCTGAGCTTGATGGTTTCACCGGCTGCGTTACGCAGGGCGATGTCCGGCAGACGGGTGCCTTGTTCGTAGATGTTCAGTGACAGGGTCGCCAACAGCCAGAACAGCACACCACTGGCCACGCCAAAACCCAGCGGGCGCCGCAACCCCGGGCGCCGCCAGCCGCGATACAGCGCAACGAGCAGCAACACGATCACTCCCGGCCAGGCGAGGAAGCCGCCATCGCGCAGGTCGACGATCTGCCACGGGTCATTGCGATAATGCGACCAGTACACCGCCACGAACGCGATACGCGCCGCCAGCATGCCCAGCAGGAACAGACTGAACAGCGCCGACTCGGGGTTCTCGCCACCGCGTTTGGCCACCCGCCAGCCGACAAAGGTCGCCAGCGCCAAAGCACTGATCAGCAGCAGATGGTTCAGCGCTATGGCAAAGGTGCCGAGGGTGAAAGTCAGCATTAATGAGCGTCTCGGGTGGTGGTCCAGCGTTGCAGGAACGTCTCGGCATCGACTTCGCCGGTGATGCGCTGGCTGCGGCGCTCTTCACCGTCGGCGCCGATCCAGACGAAACTCGGTGGGCCCGGAACCTTGTAACGGCCAAGCAGTTCGCGGCTGGCCGCATTGTCAGCGGTGACATCCAGCCTGAGCAGGCGCACGTCGCTCAGCGCCTGCATCACCTTGGCCTGGCCAAACACCTGCTTCTCCATGACTTTGCACGACACGCACCAGTCGGCGTAATAATCGAGCAGCACCCACTGGCCCTGGGCCTTGGCGGCATCCAGCTCGCGTTGCAGCGCTGCGGGGTCCTTGATCGTGGTGAACGCTTCATGACCGCTCGGTGCCGCGCTGGCCACACGGCCGGCGCTGTATACCTGCAAGGGTTGATACGGATCGTCGCTGCCGCCCGCCGCGCCGATCATCAGCAGGCTGCCCCACAGTCCCAACAACAACGAGATGGCGCCGAACACCTGCGCGACCCGGCCATACCCTTCCGATTGCTTCCAGGCGCAGAACGCGGCGATCAGCAGCAGCGCGCCGCACAGGCCCAGCCACAACGACGAATCCAGTACCGGGCGCAACATCAGCAACGCGGTGGCGAGGAACAGGAAACCGAAGATGCCCTTGAGCAGATTCATCCAGGCGCCGGGTTTGGGCAGGAAGCGATTGCCGACGGTTACCAGCAACAACAACGGCACACCGATGCCGATGCCCAGCGCAAACAGAATCAAGCCGCCGTGCAGCGCGTTACCGCTCTGGGCGATATACAACAGGGCTCCGGCCAGTGGTGCGGTCATGCATGGGCCGACCAGCAGACCGGACAAGGCGCCCAGCACACCGGCACCGATCAGGCTGCCACCGCTGCGGCTGCGCGAGGCGTGTTCGAGGCGATCGCGCAACGCCACCGGCAATTGCAGTTCAAAGAAGCCGAACATCGGCAGTGCCAGCACCACAAATACCGCAGCGAACGCCCCCAGCAGCCACGGGTTCTGCAACCAGGCCTGAAGGTTGGCACCCAGCAGCGCGGCAATCACGCCCATGGCGGCGTACACCAGTGCCATGCAGATCACGTAACTGCTGGCGAGCGCAAAACCACGACGGGGCGTCGCGCCACTGCCGACGATCATGCCCGCCAGAATCGGCAACATCGGCAACGAGCACGGGGTAAACGCCAGCAACAGGCCAAGGCCGAAAAACACCAGCAGACTCCAGCCCAGCGCCCGCTGTTGCAGACTGCTGGCCAGGGCTTGATCCGGTGCTTCGTCGCTCGCCGTGGTGGCGGATGCCTTGCCGCCCAGATCAATGACCCGGGTTTGCGGCGGATAACACAGTCCGGCATCGGCACAGCCCTGGTAACTGACCTTGATCTGCCCGCTGGCCGTCGCCGGGATTTTCACTTCCAGGCCTTGGCGATACACCGGTTGTTCACCGAAAAACTCGTCGCTGTGGGACTCGCCCTCAGGCAGCGCCGGTTGGTGCGCCGCCGCCAGACCGTCGAATTTCAGGCGTTTCTGGTACAGGTAATAGCCGTCGGTGATCTGCCAGAACAACTGGGTTTCCCCAGACTCCAGACGTTCGGAGGTGAGCACGAAAGCCTTGTCGACCGGCAGAAACTCCGGTTTTGTATCAAATGGATTGTTTCCAGCCTGGGCCAGGCTGGACATCAGCAGAGCAAACAAAAGAAAAAAATGACGCATGGAGGAGCCTTGTCCCTGTGCAAGTGAGGTGCACAATGGGCGGTGGCGATTAACCGATGATTAACCGGCCGAGGCGCCCGGTTCAAGGCAGGCCGCAGAGCAAACCGGGCCAGCTGTCTTCATCCACATCGATAGGGCCGTATTCCACCCGATTGCGCTGCATGTTGTAGCAAATGTATTGGTTGTTGTTCAGGAAAATGTAGAAGTAACTGGCCGCGAACGTACGATCATTCTGCACCGCCGTGATGATCCTGTCCCGGTAAGGCTCAAGGCCCGGCCAGGATTCGGCGTTGATGCTCTCGTGCTGGATATCGCTGTTGGACAGGTTGATTGCGACGGTATGGCCGTCATTCATGAGAAACCGGAACACCTGGCTACTGGAACCGGTCATTTGCCACCAGGTACCGGCAACGATGCGCTCAAAGTAAGGGCGAAGTCGCGCCCAGACGGTATTTTCCAGAGGTTCCATGCTGCGGACCTTATCCAGGTCCTGATCGTATTTACACACCATCGGTCGGCCATTGTCGCTATAAAAAAGCCACAAGACATCGTCGTCGAAGCCACTTTGTGCGTCAGGAATGATTCCCGTGGTGGTGAATCCAAAACGCAGATTGCGTACGTGTCGATGAAAGTCGCCCCAGTTATCGGCGTTGGCTTCGGCGGGATATTCGGCGGGCACCCGGTTGGTGCCGATGTTGAAGCGTGAATAGGTATTGGAGTCCTTGAAAAAAAAGTAGATCCGGTCAGGCCCCGAGCGCCAATCCACGGCGACGACATTTTTTAAATGAGGCATTGTTCTTAAATCCGTTTAAGGGTTGTAGTAGCAGTCAGTTTCGACCGCAGGCTAAACCAGCACCAAACGGATAGACAGGCGCAAACTGTTTCAGTGTTGGTAATCAAACCGATGGCTAGTCTGACCTGGTCGAATTCCAGGTCACACAGCGAGCGGGTTACCGTGCGGCGTGCTTTCCGTCAGCCGGCGCGGCGGCCATAATTGCCACTTAATCCTCGCCTGTTTGACTCGCCTTTTTATTCATGGAGCGCCCATGCACGTATTGGTTTGCGAAGACGACGAGTTGATCGCCAGCGGGATCGTTGCCGGTCTGACCGCTCAGGGCCTGACGGTCGAACACGTCAACACCGCGTCCAAGGCGCGGGCGATGCTCAAGGTCGCCGAATTTGACGTGATGGTGCTCGATCTCGGCCTGCCCGACGAAGATGGGCTCAAGTTATTGCAACAACTGCGTCAGAGTGGCCTGGAGATTCCGGTGCTGATTCTGACCGCGCGCGACTCGGTCACTGACCGGGTCGACGGTTTGCAGGCGGGGGCCGACGATTACCTGCTCAAGCCATTCGATCTGCGCGAACTGTTCGCGCGCCTGCAAACCCTGCTGCGGCGGGTGGCCGGGCGCAGTGTCAACCTGATCGAACACGGTGCGCTGACCTACGACCCGAGCAGTCGCGAGACCACTCTGGCCGGGCAACCGGTGGACTTGTCGCGGCGCGAGCAATCGCTGCTTCAAGCGTTGCTGCACAACCGTGGCCGGGTGCTGTCTACCGAGCAGTTGAAGGACAGCGTCTACGGCTTCAACGATGAACTGGAGAGCAATGCGCTGAACGTGCATATCCATCACCTGCGCAGCAAACTCGGCAAGGGCATCGTCGAAACGGTGCGCGGCCTCGGTTATCGACTGGGCCCGGCCGACGGTGGAGATCAAGGCAAGTGATGAGTCTGCGACTGCGCCTGAGCCTGACCCTCGGCGCCGCGTTTGCGCTGATCTGGGCGCTGGCGGCGGCCTGGATGCTCAGCGATCTGCGCAATCAGATGATGTTTTCCCTCGATCAGCGGCTGGTGGCCTCCGCACGCATGGTCGCCGGGCTGCTGGAGCAATTGCCGGCCTTGCCGAGCAAGGGCGAGGGCACGCATTTCAGTGCCGAACAGTTGAACATTCCCGGCGGTATGGCGTGCCAGGTCAGTTCGTTGCGCGGGGAAATTCTCGCCCGCAGTCACAGCAGTCCCGAGCAGGCTCTGGAAGCCGAGAAAATGGGCTTTCACGATCAGATGATCGACGGTGCGCCGTGGCGCAGCTTCACCCTTGCCCGGGGCGATGTCCGCATCACCACAGCCGATCGGCAAATCGAACGCGAAGCGTTGAACATGTCGATTCTGCTGGCCGCTTCGGTGCCGGTGGGTGTGGCATTGCTCGGTTGTCTGTGCCTGCTGTGGCTGGGGATCGGACAGGGCCTGGCGCCGCTCAACCGACTGCGCGAAGCCTTGATGCGGCGCAATGCCGATTCGCTTGAACCGCTGCAATTGCAATCGTTTCCCAGTGAATTGAAACCGTTGCTCGACACCCAGAATCAACTGTTCCAGCGCATTGGCAAAACCATCGAGCGTGAACGCCGCCTCACCGGTGACGCCGCCCACGAACTGCGCAGCCCGCTGACCGCAATCAAGACCCACCTGCAAGTGGCGCGCATGACCGAGGGTAGCGCCCGTGATCAGTCGCTGGCGCGGGCCGAGGAGGGCGCCGACCGCCTGCACCGCACCCTTGAGCAATTGCTGTTGCTGGCGCGGGTCGAGGGCAGTCTGTCGTTCGATGACGGCTCGCAGTGTAGCGCCGAGCAAGTCGCCAGGCTGGCGATTGCCGACGCCACCGGCGGTGAGCGCCTGCGGATCCAGTTGAAACTGCCGGCCGATCTGTCGACCGCTGCACTGCAGATGCCGGCGGTGCTGTCGATTGCGGCGCTGCGCAACCTGCTCGACAACGCCCTGCGTCATACGCCGCAGGACTGTGCAGTCGAATTGAGCCTGGAAACCATCGGCAACCGTGTGCGCTTTGTCGTGCGCGACCATGGCCCGGGCATCCCCCCGGACGATTTGCAGCATTTGACCCAGCGCTTCTGGCGCAACGGCCAGAGTACCGGTTGCGGCCTCGGTCTGGCGATCGTTCAGGCAATCGTTCAGCGTTGCGACTGTGCGCTGCACTTCGACAGCCGCCCGGACGGTTTGCGCGTGGAGTTGACCATGCCGTTGCAAGCCGTCTGAGTTCACCCCGTCAGCTCTGTGTATTGGCACATCAAATGTAACTTCTCTCCATTAGTCATCCGGCCGCTGCGGGGTTAAGGTCGCTGCAGCTTTGACTCAATGGATTGAGGGGATCGCGCCATGGAAGCACCCATCTGTATTCGTCCGGCCACCCTGGCCGACACCGGCATTATCAGCCGCATCATCGAGCGTTCGATCCGCATCGGTTGTGCACTCGACCACCGCAACAATCCCCGGCAAGTCGATGCCTGGGTCCGCCAGCAGTCCGCCGGACACCTCTGTACGTGGCTCGCCGATGCACGTTTCTACCTCAACCTCGCCCTGTTGCAGGACAAACCGGTGGGAGTCGGCATGGCGCTGGCCAGTGGCGACATCACCCTGTGCTACGTGCAGCCGGAGTGCTTCCGCCGTGGCGTCGGGCGGGCGCTGATGGATGATCTTCAAGGCTGGTTGTGCCTGCGCGGGGTGCAGCGGGTCAGTCTCAACAGCACCCGTACCGGCGAGGCGTTCTATCGACACCTGGGCTATCGCCAAGCGGCGCCGCCCTTGACCCATGAAGGTTTGCAGACTCTGCCCATGGTCCGGTCGTTTCCCGCCTGCGCCTGACAAACGATCAAGGGCCTAAATCCTCGGGACGCTTAAGCGTTTCCAGAACAGGAAAACCTGCATGTGCGCTCCGCGACCGGAACGCGCACCTGTCCAGTGTGCTGTTTTGGTCACTATCCATAGCGTATTGAGGGGTCGAGAGATGTCAGTCGCCACCAGCCTTATCGAACAGTCATCGGCCCGGGTCGCCTCGGCGCCGGCCGAAACGTTGTACCAGTTCCATGAATCACCGTTGCTCGCTCGCCAAAGCCAGCAGGAATCCAATGCGCGCAGTTATCCACGGCGCATTCCCCTGGCGCTCAAGCGTGCCAAGGGCCTGTACGTCGAAGACGTCGAAGGACGCAGCTTCATCGACTGCCTGGCCGGTGCCGGCACGCTGGCACTGGGGCATAACCACCCGGTGGTGATCGAGGCGATCCAGCAAGTGCTGGCCGATGAGTTGCCGCTGCACACCCTCGACCTGACCACGCCGGTCAAGGATCAGTTCGTGCAGGATCTGTTCGGTCTGCTGCCGCCGGCGCTGGCAGCGCAGGCGAAAATCCAGTTCTGCGGCCCGACCGGCACCGATGCCGTGGAAGCCGCGCTGAAACTGGTGCGCACCGCTACCGGGCGCAGCACCGTGCTGTCGTTCTCTGGCGGTTACCACGGCATGAGTCAGGGGGCGTTGAGCCTGATGGGCAGCCTGGGGCCGAAAAAACCGTTGGGCGCCTTGCTCAGTAACGGCGTGCAATTCATGCCGTTCCCTTACGACTACCGCTGCCCGTTCGGTCTCGGTGGCGCTGCCGGTATCAACGCCAACCTGAGCTACCTGGAAAACCTGCTCAACGATCCGGAGGCCGGCGTGCAGTTGCCGGCGGCGGTGATTGTCGAAGCGGTGCAGGGCGAGGGCGGTGTGATCCCGGCGGACATTGAGTGGCTGCGCGGTTTGCGCCGTATCACCGAGAAGGCCGGCGTGGCGTTGATCGTCGACGAGATCCAGAGCGGGTTTGCTCGCACCGGCAAGATGTTTGCCTTTGAACACGCCGGCATCACCCCAGACGTGGTGGTGCTGTCCAAAGCCATCGGTGGCAGCCTGCCGCTGGCGGTGGTGGTCTACCGCGACTGGCTCGATACCTGGCAGCCGGGCGCCCACGCCGGCACGTTCCGTGGCAACCAGATGGCGATGGCCGCCGGTTCTGCGGTGATGCGTTATCTGGTCGAACACAAGGTGTGCGAGCACGCCGAAGCCATGGGCGCACGTCTCAGCGAGCATCTGCGCATTCTGCAGCGCGACTTCCCGCAACTGGGCGATATCCGTGGGCGGGGCCTGATGCTCGGGGTTGAACTGGTCGATCCGAGTGGCCCGGTGGACGCGCTCGGTCATCCACCGGCCTTCGCTCGCCTGGCACCGCTGGTGCAGCGCGAGTGCCTCAAACGCGGCCTGATCCTCGAACTGGGCGGTCGTCACGGCGCGGTGGTGCGTTTCCTGCCGCCGCTGGTGATCACTGCCACCGAAATTGATCGCGTCGCCGAGATCTTCGGTCGCGCGTTGGCCGCTGCCACCGCTGCGCTGTAAATTTTTTGCCGCGCCGCACGTTCTTTCTACATACCCGGCTGCACCTGTGGTGCGGCCCACCCTTACAACGATGGAGAACCAGCATGACGTCAGTATTCGACCGCGAGGACATCCTCTTTCAGGTCGTGGTCAACCACGAAGAGCAGTATTCGATCTGGCCGGACTACAAAGCCGTGCCGCAAGGCTGGCGCACCGTGGGCAAGAGCGGCCTGAAAAAGGAATGCCTGGCCTACATCGAAGAGGTCTGGACCGATATGCGCCCACTGAGCCTGCGGCAGAAAATGGAAGCGCAGGTTGCCGCGCAATAAGCTGCCGGGCAAAAAGAAACCCGCTGAACCGGAGACGGTCAGCGGGTTTTTTCATGCCCCGGATTTGTGTTGGCTGGGCAGGCCCTATCGCTAGCCTGCTAGCGATGAACGGTAACGCGGTTTCGGCTGAAACTAAGCCCCGCTCAGACCTTTGAGCAGCAAATCCACATTACCCTCAAGCTCCGCCACCGGATCCGCCGCATCGGTGCTCAACACCACCAGACGACTACCCGATTCGGCAATCGCCGCTTTCACCGGCTCCGAAGGCTGGCGATGATGCAGCACCACCGCGACATCGTTGTCCTTGAGCGTTGTCGTGAGTTTCTTCAGATCCTCTGCCGTCCACTCCGCATCCGGTCGAGGATCCTGGCCGATCAGCTCCAGATTGAGGCTGCCGATCAGATAACCGAAGTGATCGCTGAGGCTCATCACGCTCAGATTGTCAGCGCTGGCCAGACGCGCCTCACTGTCGGCACTGAGTTTCAGCAGGCGCTGTTTCAATGCCGCCAGATTCGCCTCGATGGCAGGCTTGGCGCTAGGGGCCAGGCGCACCAGGTCCGCCGCCATCACGTCGGCCATGCGCCCCATGTTATTGCTCGCCAGCCAGGGCTGACTGTTCAGGCCATCAACCTTCAGGCCCGGTTGCACGGCAATGCCGGGCAGGGCGCCGTCCACCGGGCGCGCGGCGTCGACTTCAACGATGCGGATATTGCTGCGCCGAGCGATCGGGTACAGCGGATCATCGGCCCACAGCGAGCGCACGCCGATCACGGCATCGGCATCGGTCGCCAGTTTGCCCAGCGCCGGAGCACCACGACCGGTGAAGTACGCGGTCTGACGACTGCCCGGCAGGTTTGCCGGCGCCGCACGTTCAAGGTTGACGTCAGTGCCTTTGAGCAGCACTTCACCCAAGCCGTAAGTGATCGGCAACGAGGCCAGCACGCGCAGGGGCTTGGCGTTTTCGGCCGCCAGCAACGGTGTGCCGACCACACCGCACAGCGTGATGGCCAGGGTCAGTTTTCGCAGAGAAAAAGTCATTTATCCAAGGTTCCCTTTCAGGCTCGGGACAACCCCGCGCGCGATGGCGGCGAGGGCGAAGGCAATGCCGGCGACCAGAATGATCGCGGCGCCGGACGGAATCGGCAGATCGAACACGATCGGCGCCAGAATCCCGCACAAGGTGCTGACCGTGGCGATCACTACCGAGCACCCGAAAAAGCCTTTCAGCGACTGGCTGAGCAAACGCGCAGCGGCGGCGGGAATCACCAGCAGGGCGCCGACCAGAATCGCACCGATCACTTTCACTGCGGCGACGGTGATCAGCGTCACCAGAATCACGAACAGATAATCCAGGGTCTTCACGGCCACGCCACGTACCGCCGCCAGTTGCGGGTTGAAACTGGCGAGCATGATGCGGTTGTACAGCGGCAGCGCCAGGGCCATGACCAGCGAACCGACGATGGCCAGCACCGCCAGATCATTGCCATTGACCGTCAGTACCGAGCCGAACAGCACATTTTCCAGAATGTGCACGTTGATCTTGCCCGCCAGAATCAGCAGCAGGCTCGCCCCCAGGGCCAGCGATACCGAGAGGAACACGCCGATCAAGGTGTCCGGCGCCAGGCCGGTGCGGTTGCGCAGGTAATTAAGCAGAATGCCGAACAACAGGCAGTAACCGAACAGGCTGCCGTACGGCCCGGTGTAGGGTTCGCCAAGCAGAATGCCGATGGCCACGCCGGTCAGCGCCGCGTGGCCGACCGCTTCAGAGAAAAACGCAAAGCGCTTGACCACCACCAGCGTGCCAAGGCCGCCGAGTACCGGACCGATCAACAGCCCGGCAAGCAGCGCATTGACGACAAAACCGTAGGCCAATGCTTCCGGCAGATAACCGGACGAGGCCCAACCCTGGACCATCAAACGGAAGGCTTCGTAACTCATCAGGCACCACTCCGTGGATGGGTCGAGAACAAGGTCAGCAGGCGTTCCGGGGTCAGTGCCTGTTGCGGCGTGGCATCGAACAGCACGCGACGGTTGAGACCGGTGACGCGATTGGCCAGACGGCCAACGGCTTCCAGGTCATGCTCGATCCACAACACGGTAATGCCTGCGGCACGCCAGTCTGCGAGCAGGCGTTCGAACACCTGAATCCCGGCTTCATCGAGGGCTGACATCGGCTCATCGAGGACCAGCAATTGCGGCGCCGGGATCAAACCCTGGGCGAGAAGCACGCGCTGCCGTTCGCCACCGGACAAGGCGCCCATGCGGCGTTTGCGTTTGTCCTGCATGCCGACGCGTTCCAGCGCTTCACCGATGGCGCCGGCGTAGTGCTTGCTCAAACCGAGAAACGCCGGGCGACGCTGGCACATGGCGGCCATGAAATCGTCGACCGTCATTGGCAAGCCGCGATCGAACTCCAATGCTTGTGGCACGTAACCGATGGTGCCGGGCGCGCCGGGCCATTGCAGGCTGAGCTGGCCCTGATGCGGCATCTGCCCGAGCAAGGTCTTGATCAGCGAACTCTTGCCGCCGCCGTTGGGGCCCACCAGTGCGTGCACGCTGCCGGGCTGCACCTGGAAGCTGACGTTGTCGAGAATGGTTGTGCGGCCGAGCGTCAGACTGACCTGCGCAAATTCCAGCGTCGGCCCCGAAACCTGTGGGAGCGACGGTGCAACGATTCGACTTGCCCGCGAATGCGGTGTGTCATTCAACAATGATGTCGGCAGATCTGGCGCCTTCGCGAGCAAGCTCGTTCCCACCGGGGTTTCGGTGTTTTCGGCGATCAGGTTTTCTTTGGAAGTCATGCGCCGGACTCCTGAATCGCCCGCACCACGGTGTTGAGGTTGCCGGTCATTTCCTTTTCGTATTTGTCGGCGGTGTATTCGCCATAGGAAATGTGCGACAGCGGGTACAGCTTGACGCCGGACTCACGCTGGATGGTTTCGACGTACGTCGACGGGAAGTCCATCTCCGAGAAGATCACTTTCACGTCGAGTTCGCGCAGTTGATCAATGGTCTTTTTCAATTGGCTCGGACTCGGCTCGATGCCGTGAGCCGGTTCGACCACGGCGGTCACTTCCAGACCAAACTCGCGCAGCAGGTAGTCGTAAGCCGCGTGCACCGTGGCCACGCGCAGTTCGGCGTTCGGCGCCTGGGTCAGTTTGGCCAGTGCGTCGGCGCGCATCTGCCGCAGGCGTTTGCCGTAGGCGCGGGCGTTCTGGGTGTAAGTCTTGGCGTTGTCCGGGTCGAGCTTGCCCAGTTCGCGGGCGATGTTGTTGACCTGGGCAATGGACGCGCTGATTGACAGGAACGTGTGCGGATTCACCACTTTGCCGGCCCCGCGCGCGGCGGTGCCGGTGGCGGCCAGCAGCGGCACGTTTTCGTTGGCTTCGATGGTCTTGATGTTCGGCGTTTCACTGGCGGCGATCATGCGGTCGGCGAAGTCGTCATGGCCGACCCCGTTGAGCACGATCACGTCCAGTCCGCTGATGCGTTTGATGTCTTCGGCCCGGGGCTCGTAGGCGTGCGGGTTGAAGCCGGCGGGAATCAGCGGCACCACGTCGGCCTTGTCGCCGACGATGTTCGCCACGTAGCTGTAATAAGGGTGCAGGGTGATGCCGATGCGCAGGCGCTTGGCCGGATCGGCGCTGACCAGCGGGCTCAGCAGGCAGGCGCAAAGGCCAGCCAGAAACAGACGCAACAACGGACGGCGAGGGGATGAAATAGACATGGGCAAACGGTCTTCTCTCGAATGCGGGCGAAGGATCAATGGCGATGTTCGCGGGTAACCCCGGCATCGAATTGCGCGACGATCTGTTTCCAGCCGGCAGCGGACAGGGCGGCGGCGTCCAGCTGTTTCGGGGTTTGCACGGCCGCGTCACGGTTGAGCCAGATGTCCGGCGCGGCCTGCGCGTCGGCGCCGGGCAGCATCACGAACGAACCGGCGACGGCAGGCGTCTGGCTATGGCCGAAATAGGCGCTGTCCGCCAGCAATTGCCAGGCGTGGCCGCCGCGACTGACCGAACTGGCATCCTGGGCAAACGGCGCGAATCCTTCATCGGCAAGATTTTGCGGAGTCGGCAGGGTGTGCTGTTCTTCGCGCAGCAGGCGAATTTCGTCCAGCGTCACCCGCAGGTCGGCATAGATGCCTTGCTCGGCGGCGCTGAGATCGCGGCGGGCGTCCAGCTGGTTGCTGGCGACCGGCTCCGGCTCATGGTCCACCCCGCGCCACGCCACCACCGAACCGGCAATCGCCAGAATCAGCAGGCACAACAGCAGCACATTGAGGGTTTCATGCCCGGCGCCGGCCGGGCGCACGATGTGTATGGTTGGCTTCGTCATGGGGCCTCGATATCGGCTTGGTCGATCTCGACCACGTGGCCGGGGCCCGCGTCGAACAGCACGTAGAATTCGGCACCGGGCTTCTTGAAGGTCAGGGTCGAATCGGCACCCAGTTTGCCCGGTACCAGAATGGTCTCGTCATAACCGATCACATCGAGGGTCACCCCTGGCGCACCGCTGCCGTCGGAAAAACCGCCGGTGCATCTGATCTGCTCAGCGTCGATGGCTTTGCACTCGCACATCGGGTTATGCGCCAGGGCGCCGGTACTGAAACCGGCGCCGAGCACCAGCAGGGCGGCACTCAACCGCAGGCGCAGAGAGCGTTGAGAGCGGGTCATGGTTTGGCTCCTTGTTTGTTCAGCCAGGCCAGCGTGGCGGGGGAGGCCTGGCTCAATGGGATCGAGGCCTGATGCATGCTGCCGTCCCAGCCTTCCATGGTGATCCACAGTTCGGCGTCGGGACGGGTCTTTTCCGGGATCGGCATTTGCGTGCCCATGCGGTAGGGGGTGCCGAAGAAAATGGTGCCGGCGGCGCGCAGGCTGCGTGGCTTGCCGATGCGCAGGTAGGTGGCCTTGACCTGCTCGATGCAGGTGTCGCAGAGCGCGGCGCTGAAGTTCTTCATGTAGCCGGCCGGGCCAGTGAGTACCGGCGCTTCGTTGCGCAGTTCGGCCAGGCGCAGGCTCCACGGACCGACCTGGATGTCGCCGATTTCCCGTTGCCCGAGACCGCTGTCGCCGCGAAACAGCGAGGCGTCGGCGAAGTACTTGGGCATGAAGCCCAGCGGGATCAACAACAGCAGGACATTGATGTGGAAACGCCATTTGCGCCACAAGCGTGACAGGGGCGAAGGTGGCGTGGTCGCCTTGGACTTGCTCACAGGCTGGCCTCCGAAGGTTCACGGCTCATGACCGGTTGCGCCTTGATGCGGTTTTTCTTGTCCTCGCGCTTGAGCGCGTTGGCCGTGGCCAGGGCGGTGCGCTTGGTCCAGATCAGCAGGCCGCTGAGTACCATCAGGCTCAGCAGCAGGCCGAAGAAGAACCAGATCAGCTTGATCCAGATACCGCCGAAGTCACCGGTGTGCAGCGGGCGCATCGATTCGGTGACGAACTCCAGCGAGGAACGATCGGAGAGCAACCGTGAAGCGGCCATGTCGCCGTTGTACGGGTTGAGCGTGGCGGTCTGGAACATCAGCGGATACCAGCCGCGTCCACCGACGCTCATGTGGCTGTAGGCATTGCCCGGCAGGCTGACGAAACTGGCTTCCAGCCCGGGAATCTTCTGCTGGGCGATTTCGACGGCCCGGTCCAGGCTGATCCGTGGTGGCGGTGTGCCGGCCGCGGAAATCGGCACGCTCTCACGGGACATCGCCGGAATGATCGGCTCGCTGGAGATGGAAATCTGATTGTCGAACAGAATCGCGCGAATCAGGAACCAGATGCCGGTGATGGAGATCACCGCGATGAACCAGATCGACCAGATGCCGCACAACCGATGGAAGTCGCCCCAGAAGATCCGGGCGCCATGGCGCACTCGCAGGGTCGGGCGCAGGAAGCCTTTCCAGAATTTTTTGTAGACCACCAGGCCGGTGATCAACGACACCAGCATCGGCACGCCGAGGAATGACACCAGGTACCAGCCCCAGCTGTAGCCGTTGGTGAACGGCACCAGCCACCAGCCATGCAGGGCGCGGGTGAAGGCTTTGAAATCGAAGCTGGGCGCGGTGCCCTGGATCACCCCGGTGTACGGATTGACGTAGACCGTCAGCGAGCGCCCGTCGGGGTAGCTGACTTCAACGTCCAGGGCAAAGTGCGACTCGTCCGGCCGGCTGATGCTTTGCACCAGGGTTTGCGGCTCGGCGGTTTTGATCGCCGCCAGAACCTCGTCGTAGCTGAGCCGTGGGGCGTCGTCCGACGGCGGGCTGGCGCGCATTTGCGGGTTGGCCAGCCAGACGATTTCCTGACTGACCACCGCCAATGTGCCGGTGACACAGACGATCAACACAAAAAACCAGATCGGTAACGCCAGCCAGCTATGCACCAGGAACCACAGTTTGGAGCGGGATTTCTTCGACATGATTGCGCGTCTTGATAGCGGTGAAAGGGCGCGTGGCTACGGGCTTCGCAGCACGGCATTCCCCGAAAGACCGGTCGTGGCTTTTGCCTACGCGAACGGCCTGCATCTCTATAGGACGGATGAGCGAGGCAAATCCCGATAAAGGATATGAAAGTAAATGTTTCGCAGTTCGCTCGATGCCCTCCCACAGGGGGCGTTCGAGGCCGGGATTGAACACGATTCATGATCTGCGCCATCACTGTCCGCCGATTGATGGCCAGCCCCCGCTCCCTATGATGGAAACCACACGGTTTCCTTGAGTGAGCGCTTTGATGACCCCCAGAACCCTCTACGACAAACATATCGACTCGCACACGGTGTGCCGCCTCGACGATCAGGGCCACGTGCTGCTCTATATCGACCGGCAGGTGATCAACGAATACACCAGCCCGCAGGCCTTCAGCGGTTTGCGGGCTGCCGGCCGCACGGTCTGGCGGCCGGGCACGGCGCTGGCGGTGGTCGATCACGTCAACCCGACGGCGCCGCTACGGGTCGCCGCTATGCCCGATGCCGGCGGGGCGCGGCAGGTGTCGTATCTGGCGGAAAACTGCCGTGACTTCGGGATCGAACTGCTCGACATCCTCGACAAGCGCCAGGGCATCGAACATGTGATCGCCCCGGAGCAGGGTTTCATCCTGCCGGGCATGGTCATTGCCGCTGGCGACAGCCACACCACGACCTACGGCGCGCTGGGTGCATTCGGTTTCGGCATCGGCACCTCCGAGATCGAGCACCTGCTGGCCTCGCAGACCCTGGTCTATAAACGCCTGAAAAGCCTGCGAGTGACCGTCGATGGCGAGCTGGCACCGGGCCTGACGTCGAAAGACCTGATCATGGCGCTGATCGGCCGGATCGGCGCGTCCGGGGCCACCGGTTACGCCATCGAGTTCTGCGGGGCGACCATTGATGCCCTGAGCGTCGAAGCCCGCATGACCATCTGCAACATGGCGGTCGAGGCCGGCGCCCGCGGCGCTTTCATGGCCCCGGATGAGAAAGTGTTCGCTTATCTCAAAGGCAAACCACGTGCGCCGCAAGGTGAGCTGTGGGAACAAGGCCTGAAGACGTGGCGCGAATTGCGCAGTGATCCCGGGGCGCTGTTTGACCGGGAAATCCACCTCGATGCCCGTGAACTGGAACCGATGGTCACTTGGGGCACCAGTCCGGACCAGGTTGCCCCGATGGGCGCGCGAGTGCCCGATCCGCAAACCGTCAGCGATCCGATCCTGCGTCAGGACATGCGCCGCGCCCTCAACTATATGGGCCTGGAACCGGGCATGGCGCTGAGCGATATCGTCATCAGCCACGCTTTTATTGGCTCATGCACCAACGCCCGGATCGAAGACCTGCGCGATGCCGCCAGTGTTGTGCGTGGTCAGCAAGTGGCCGGGCATGTGCGGGCGATGATCGTGCCCGGCTCCAGTGAGGTGCGCGCCCAGGCCGAAGCTGAAGGCCTGGCGCAGATCTTTATCGACGCGGGGTTCGAATGGCGTCAGTCCGGTTGTTCGATGTGCCTGGCGATGAACGATGACGTGCTCGCCCCCGGCGACCGCTGTGCTTCCAGCACCAACCGCAATTTCGAAGGCCGTCAGGGTGCCGGTGCGCGTACCCACCTGATGAGCCCGGCGATGGTCGCCGCCGCCGCGATCCGCGGTTGTCTCACCGACATCCGCCACTTTGGAGAACGCCCATGAGCCTGCAACCCTTCACCCACGTCAGCGGCCAGGCCGCGCCATTGCTGGCGGCCAACGTCGACACCGACGTGATCATGCCCAAGCAGTTTCTCAAAGGCATCGACCGTCAGGGGCTGGATCGCGGATTGTTTTTCGACCTGCGATTCCGGCCGGATGGCACGCCCGATCCCGCATTCGTGCTGAACCAGCCTGCGTGGCAGGGTGCGAGTTTCCTGGTGGTCGGTCCTAACTTCGGCTGTGGTTCCAGCCGTGAACACGCGGTGTGGGGCTTGCAGCAAATGGGCATTCGCGCGCTGATCGGCAGCAGTTTTGCCGGGATCTTTTTTGATAACTGCCAGCGCAACGGGGTGTTGTTGATTACCCTGGACGGCGCGCAGGTACAGCGGATCGGAGCGCTTGTCGGGCAGCCTGAAACGGCGCGGATCAGCATTGATCTGGAGGCGCAACACATTGCCCTGGCGGATGGCAGCGTGATCGGGTTCCAGATCGACACTTTGCGCAAAACCGCGCTGCTGCTCGGGCTGGACGCCATCGGCAGCACCTTGCAACGCCGCGAACAGATCAAAGATTTCGAACGCCAGCACCTGGCCAACAACCCTTGGCTTTCCTGATATCCCTTGTAGGCGTGAGCCTGCTCGCGATGGCGGTGTGTCAGGTACAACGGTCCTGACTGATCCATCGCTATCGCGAGCAGGCTCACTCCTACAGGGAGGGTTGTGGTGTCGGGGCTACAGCGATAACCCTTTGAAATGTTCCTGCAAGAACTCTACGCACGCGCGCAATTTTCCCGAATGCGCCAGCCGCGTCGGGTACACCGCCCAGACGTTCGCGCTCTGGCTGTAGTCCTCCAGCACCTGCACCAGCCGCCCTTGCGCCAGCAGCGGTTTCACATCCCACAGTGAGCGCAGCAACACCCCGCGTCCGTCCAGCGCCCATTGCAAGACAATCTCGCCGTTGTTTGACGACAACGGCCCACTGACCCGCACGCTCTCTTGCCCGCCATCGCGATCCAGATTCCAGATGCCGAAGGCGTTGTCGCGCTCCTTGATCACCAGGCAATCGTGCTGTTGCAGTTCATCCAGGGTCTGCGGTGTGCCGCGACGTTGCAGATAACCGGGGGCGGCGCACAGCACCCGCCGGTTACTGGCCAGACGCCGGCCGAGGTGCTGGCCGGGAATGTCATCGCCAACGCGGATCTCCAGGTCGAAGCCTTCGTTGATGATGTCCACCACCCGGTCGAACAGGTCGAGGCGAATTTCCAGGTGCGGATAACGTTCCGCCAGCAACGACACCGCGGGTGCCACGTGATTGCGCCCGAAACCGAAACTGCTGCAGATGTGTAAACGCCCACGTGGGCTGTCGTGCGCGTCGGACAGTTCGTCGTGCAGTTGCTGAAAGTCATCGAGAATGCGCAACGCCCAGCGCTGCACCCGTTCGCCGTCCTCGGTCAGCGAGACACGACGACTGGTGCGGTGCAGCAGGCGAGTGCCGAGGGTGGTTTCGAGAATCTGGATGCGTTTGCTGACGTAGGCCGGTGACAGGCCCAACTCATCGGCCGCGGCGGCGAAGCCGTTCTGGCGGATCACGGTGAGCAGCACACGCAGGTCTTCGGGCAGGGGCACGGTGTCTTTCTTCTGGGACATGTCAAAAACGAACACTGGCGGCACAAGCCGCCAGAATAGCATTGCCGTTGGCGGCGATTACTCGGTGGCAACTCTGGCTTTGGCGGCACTGGCATGACGGCCGGACTTGAGGGCGATGGGCGCGAGTTTGTCGCGATCCAGTTCACCCTCCCACACGGCGATGACCAATGCAGCAACCGCGTTGCCAATGATGTTGGTCAGTGAACGGCATTCGGCCATGAAACGGTCGACGCCGAGGATCAGCACCATCGCCGCCACCGGCACGGTCGGCACCACGGCCAGGCTCGCCGCCAGCGCGACAAATCCGGCGCCGACCACGGCGCCCGCACCTTTGGAGGTGAGCATGGCCACCGCCAACAAGGTCAGCTGCTGTTCCAGCGACAAGTCGATATTGGTCGCCTGGGCAAGGAACAACACCGCCAGGGTCATATAGATGTTGGTGCCATCCAGGTTGAAGGTGTAACCGGTCGGCACCACGATGCCGACCACGCCTTTCGAGGCGCCCAGGCTTTCCAGTTTCTGGATCAGTTGTGGCAACGCTGATTCGGAAGAGCTGGTGCCGAGCACGATCAATAGTTCAGCCTTTATATAGCCGAGCAGTTTGAAAATGCTGAATCCGGCGTACCGCGCGATCGCGCCGAGCACGCAGGCCACGAAGATAAACGCGGTCAGGTAGAACGTGCCGATCAGCTTCAACAACGGCAGCAGCGAGCCGACCCCATACTTGCCAATGGTGAAGGCAATCGCGCCGAACGCGCCAATCGGTGCCACCCGGGCAATCATGCCGACAATGCGGAAGAACACTTCACTGGCCTGATTGATGATGCCCACCAGCGGCCGGCCCTTTTCACCGACCATCACCAGCGCCACGCCAAACAGCACCGAAACGAACAGCACCGGGAGAATTTCTCCCTTGGAGAACGCGTCGAAAAACGTCGTCGGAATCACATGCAGCAGAAACCCGGTGATGCCCTCGCCGTGCTCGGCCTGACCGACAAAACCGGCAATCGCCGAGGAGTCGAGGGTCTTCACGTCAATGTTGAAACCGGCGCCGGGATGCAGCAAATGCGCGGCAAGGATGCCGATCACCAGGGCGAGGCTCGACACCACTTCGAAGTACAGCAACGCTTTGCCGCCGACCCGGCCGACCTGTTTCACGTCGTGCATGCTGGTGATGCCGGAGACCACCGTGCAGAAGATGATCGGGCCGATGATCATCTTGATCAGTTTGATGAAACCGTCACCCAGCGGCTTGAGTTCGACTCCGGCCTGCGGCCAGTAATGGCCGATCAGCACGCCGAGGGCGATGGCGACGAGCACCTGTACATAAAGGGTTCCCAGTAGTTTTCGAATAGTCATTGTTATTATCTCGAGACGGATTTCGGGCATGACGATCCCGCACGGGCCAGTCGAGGCCCGTGGCAGGAAACGGTTCAGGTCAGGGCGAAGCGGCGGTCAGCGCAAAAAGGTCAGCGCTTCGGCGAGCAACAGTTCCGGGACTTCTTCGGCGAGGTAGTGGCCGGCGGGCAACGCCTGGCCGCTGACGTTGGCTGCCACCTGCTGCCATTCCTTGAGCGGATCGAAGCAACGCCCGACGGTGCCTTCGGCGCCCCACAACACGCGCAGCGGCAACTTCAGGTGGTGTCCGGCGGCGATGTCGGCGCGGTCGTGCTGCAAGTCGATGTCGGCGCTGGCGCGATAGTCTTCGCAGATGCCGCGGGCACTGCCCGGTCGTTGCAGACAGCGTCGATATTCCGCAAAAGCCTCGTCGGTGAACGGCTTGAGCCCGGCACTGCGGCTGCCCATCACGCTGCGCAGATAAGCCTCGGGATCGGCTTCGATCAGGGTTTCCGGCAATGGCGCCGGGCGGATCAGGAAGAACCAGTGCCAGTAGGCGCGGGCAAATGCTTCGTTGGTCTGCGTGTACATCGACAGGGTCGGCGCGATATCGAGCAGCATCATGCGCTGCACGGCATCCGGGTGATCGAGGGCCAGGCGGTGGGCGACCCGCGCGCCCCGGTCGTGGGCGAGTATCGAAAACCGCTCGCAGCCCAGCGCTTGCATCAACTCGACATTGTCGCGGGCCATTTCGCGTTTCGAGTAATTGCGGTGCAGCTCATCGGCGGCGGGGCGAGCGCTGTCGCCATAGCCGCGCAGATCGGCGGCGACCACGGTGAAGTGTTCGGCCAGTTGCTCGGCAATCTTGTGCCAGATCACGTGGGTTTGCGGGTGACCGTGCAGCAGCAACAGGCCCGGTCCGCTGCCGCCGACGCGGCAGGCAATGTCGACGCCGTTGACGTGGCGCTGGTCCTTGAGAAATCCGGCAAACATCGGGCTGATCCTTTTTCAGGGTTCTTGTTGGATGCATCCTGAAAGGGTGTGGCGCTGGGGGCAATACGGGAAGCGTGGTGTGGCGGTTCATGAAGTGTGTTGCGTGTGCCGGCCTCTTCGCGGGCAAGCCCGCTCCCACATTTGGAATGCGTTCCCTTGTGGGAGCGGGCTTGCCCGCGAAGAGGCCATTGCTGGCGCCGAACAAACTCAGCCTTGCTGAAACATCTCCAGCGCCCGCTGCCGAATCTGCGCTTCGGTCAGATCTTCCTTGCGCGAAGCGAGAAACCACAGGTGCCCATAGGGATCCTTCAACGTCCCGCTGCGATCCCCGTAAAACTGATCCTTGACCTCGGACACCGTCGTCGCCCCGGCGTCGAGTGCCCGTTGAAATGATTTGTCGACATCGGTGACATACAGATGCAAACCGACCGACACCGCGTTGTCCGGGCCGCTCAACGGCCCCTGATCGCAAGGCGTACCGAGCATGATCGCGCTGTCGCCGATGCGCAGCTCCGCATGGCCGATTCGGCCGTCGGGCATGTCCAGACGCATGACTTCGGTGGCACCGAAGGCTTTTTTGTAGAAGTCGATGGCTTCGGTGGCCTTATGGATGCCGAGATACGGGGTGATGCTGTGATACCCCTCGGGAATGGGTTTGACGCTCATGACGTTCTCCCTGATTGTTGTTCTATAAATGGGCTTCACCGGTTTTCCGGAAGAATCACTATAGAACTGTCCTGACGGCCAGGATTTTCAACCGACGAGCAGCACCCGCAAGGCCACGCTCACGTTGACCTTGTGGCAAGCTCCCTCGCCACAACGAACGATTAAGGCTCGACGGGAAAATGCGCCCCCGGCCCCTGTTCCCCCAGCACATCGCCCTGATTGCGCAGCGGACACGCCTCCATCGACAGACACCCACAGCCGATGCAACCGGTGAGCCGGTCGCGCAGCAGGGTCAGTTGGTTGATCCGCTCATCCAGTTCCTGCCGCCATTGCTCGGACAAAACCTTCCAGTCCGCCGCCGTCGGGGCGCGATCCTCCGGGAGCCGCTTCAGCGCCTCGCCAATCTCCGCCAGGGGGATGCCCAGACGCTGGGCGACTTTGATCAATGCCACCCGCCGCAACACCGCCCGTGGATACCGCCGCTGATTGCCCGCATTGCGCTGGCTCTTGATCAGTCCCTTCGATTCATAAAAGTGCAGGGCCGTGACCGCGACGCCGCTGCGGGCCGCGACTTCGCCGACGGTGAGCGGCTTGTGTACGTTTTCCTTGGTGATCATTGCAAAATGCTCTTGACCTTGACTTAACTAGAGGTTTTACCCTGCAGGCCTTCGAGTCGCAAGATTCGTCTAACGCCGAGAGGGGGCTTTCCATGAAAAACCGCAGCTTTACCCAATTGATCGAATTTGAAATCGAACCCCGTCAGCAACCGGCTCTGGTCAGCGCGCTGTCGGTGCAGACCGAACGCCTGGCCCAGCGTTACGACGGTTTCGTCAGCGCCAGTGTGCAGGCCAGCGACGATGGCCGGCGTGTGCTGAGCTTTCTGCAATGGCAGAGTCGTGAGGCGGGAGAGGCCGCGTTTCGCAGTTTCGAAAGCGGCGAGCAAGACTTCTGGCAACTGATCCACGCCCATCACGCGCGGACCATCACGTTCAACTCCTTCCAGGTGCTGAGCAGCATTGCCCGCAGTCACGACGATGCGCTGCACTGCAACCTGGTCGGCTAGATCGACAACTGGATCAAACGCTCACCTTGCAGGTTCTCGCTATGTCGCCGCTTGTTCACCGCCAGTTCACCGATCTTGATCAGGCGCGTGCGCGTGACGTTGCGGCTCAGACCGAGCAGCGCCGCCGTATGCACCTGGTTGTAATGGCAGAAGCGATAAGCGGCGCGCAGCAAGGCGTCTTCGACTTTTTCGTGCAACGCACCGGCCTGTTGCGCGAAGAGCTTTTCAAAGGCTTGTTCCAGCAAGGCTTCCGGTGAATCGTCGGCACTGCTGTGGTGATCGTCCGGTCGCTCGATGCGCAGGTTTGACAGGCGTAGATCATCACGCTCGATCACGCCGTTGCGGCAGATCAACAAGGTGTGATGGATGACGTTTTCCAGCTCGCGGATGTTACCCGGCCAGCCGTAGGCGCGCAGTTTGTGCTCGGCGCCGGGGCTGATATTGACGCGGCCGTAACCCAGACGCTGGCTGTAGGCCTCGATGAAATGCCGGGTCAGCGGCAGGATATCGCCGGGCCGTTCGCGCAACGGACTCAGTTCCAGATTGACCACATTGAGCCGGTAATACAGATCTTCGCGAAAGTTGCCGGCATTAATGGCCTTCTCCAGTTGCACGTTGGTGGCCGCCAGCACCCGCACGTCGATGGGAATGCTCTTGCGCGAACCGAGGCGCACCACCTCGCGCTCCTGCAACACGCGCAACAACTTCACCTGAATCGCCATCGGCAGATCGCCGATTTCGTCAAGGAACAAGGTGCCGCCATCAGCTTCCTCGAACCAGCCGGCCTTGGCGCTCAGGGCGCCGGTGAACGCGCCTTTTTCGTGACCGAACAATTCGGCTTCCACCAGCGATTCGGAAAACGCTCCGCAATTGACGGCGATGAATGGACGATGACGGCGATGGCTCAGGTTATGAATATGCCGCGCCACCAATTCCTTGCCGGTGCCGGTCTCGCCGATGATCAGCACGCTGGCCTCGCTCGGCGCGACCTGTTGCAGGTGCGCGAGCAATGCCTGGGATTTCGGGTCTTCGAACACCTGCGCGGTAGCGCGAATCGACGTCGCCAGGGCGGGTGAGGGCGGTAGGGTCAGCAGTTGCATGGGCGCGTCCTTATAGAGGCAGGATCAGGAGTAGAACGTCGGCACTGGCAGGGACTGGTTCAGCGCCCAGTCGCCCAACTCGTGGAGTTTGTAATCCAGCGGGTCGTGCAGGGTTTGCGTACGCAGGTTGCGCCAGTGGCGGTCGAGGCGCAGCGAGGCATGGGTGGAACGCGCGCCGGTCACCTCGAACAGACGGCTGCAGATCTCCAGGCCCTGGCGGCTGGCCGCGACTTTGGCCGTGGCAATCGCGGTGGCGACATGGCCGCGCTCTTCAGCGCTGAGGCTCGCACCCTTGGCCCACGCGGCATCGAGCAATGCCGCGGCGCGCTCGACCAGCAGGCGGATGCCTTCCAGGGCGACCCAGAATTCGCCGTAATGGGCGAGCACGTAAGGATCTTCGCGCACATCGCGGGCCGACGATTTGTGCCACAGCCGGGTTTCCTTGAGGGTGTATTGCCGCGCTTCCTCGAAAGCGCCTTCGGCGATGCCGAGAAACATGTGGGTGAAGGTCAGTTGCGCGATCAACGGCCGCAGGCAGGCGAACGGTGTGCTCAGCGGGCCGGGATCGAGGAGCAATTCCGACTCCTCGACCCGCACCCGTTCGAACGTTGCGCTGCCGCTGTCGGTCTGGCGCTGGCCGATGTTGTTCCAGTCATCGTGCAGGGTGATGCCACTGCGCCCGCTGGGGATCGCTGCGATCAGCAACTTGCCGCCGGCGTTTTCATCCACCGCCGAGGCGATCAGCATCTGCGAGTCGCTGGCGCCGGAGCAGAAGCTTTTCTTCCCGGAAAACTCGCGCCAGCCGCCGAGATCCTTAACCACGGTGCGGGTGTCGAGGGGATTGAGCGCATTGCCCCAGAACCAATTCTGCCGCGCCGTCTGTTCGAACCAGGGTTGCCATTGTTCCGGGCGGGAAAACAGGCGCACGGTGGCGAGCATCAAGTGATGAAAACCGAAGACGTGGGCGATGGAGCTGTCGACCTTGGCGAACTCGCGCACGATCTGCAGGGTTTCGCTCCAGCTCGCGCCGAGGCCGCCGTAGCGAACGGGAATGCTCAGCGCCAGCAGGCCACTGTCGCGCAGGGCATCGCGCTCAGCCTTCGGCGTGCCGCCACGTTCGTCGCGCTCGACGGCTGTCAGGGCAAATTCGGCGGCCAGTTGGCGGGCGGTCTGAAGTGGGGAAAGCAGGGTACTTTGCGGTTTGGCAGTCACACGGTGTTCCTCGAAATCGATTGCAGTCCCTCTGTGGGCGCGGGTCAGGACTTGGTGGGCAGCACATCATTGGCGATCATTTCGCCAAACGGCCCGGTGAGGTTGGTCACGCCGCGCCCGGCCAGGCTCGCGTAAGGTTCCGGCAACAGTGGGAACACCAGTTCGGCAAAACGGTAAGCCTCTTCCAGGTGCGGATAACCGGAAAAGATAAAACTCTCGATGCCCAGGTCCGCGTATTCCTTGATCCGCGTCGCCACTTGTTGCGGATCGCCGACCAGCGCGGTACCGGCACCGCCGCGCACCAGACCGACACCGGCCCACAGGTTTGGCGCGATTTCGAGGTTGTCGCGACGGCCATCGTGCAACGCCGCCATGCGCCGCTGACCCTCGGAGTCGAAACGCGAGAAGGATTTCTGCGCGGCTTCAATGGTTTCGTCACTGATGTGTTCAATCAGCTTGTCCGCGGCTTTCCACGCCTCTTCGGCGGTCTCGCGCACGATCACATGCAGGCGAATGCCGAACTTGACCTTGCGTCCGTGCCGCGCGGCGCGTTCGCGCACATCAGCGAGTTTTTCCGCGACGGCGGCGGGTGGTTCACCCCAGGTCAGGTAGACATCGACCTGTTCGGCGGCCAGGTCATGGGCCGCGTCGGACGAACCGCCGAAGTACAGCGGCGGGTAAGGTTTCTGCACCGGTGGGTACAGCGCTTTGGCGTTCTGCACTTTCAGGTGCTTGCCCTCGAAATCCACCGCCTCACCTTGCAACACCCTGCGCCAGATCTGCAGGAATTCGTCAGTGACTTCATAGCGTTCGCTGTGACTGAGGAAACTGCCGTCACCACGGTTCTCATCCGGGTCGCCACCGGTCACGACGTTGATCAACAGGCGGCCGTTGGACAGTCGGTCCAGCGTTGCCGCCATGCGCGCCGAGACAGTGGGTGAAATGATCCCCGGTCGGATCGCCACCAGATAGCGCAGGCGTTCGGTCAAAGGCACCAGCGCCGACGCGATCACCCACGAGTCTTCGCAGGAGCGCCCGGTGGGAATCAACACGCCGTGATAGCCGAGGCTGTCAGCGGCCTGGGCCACTTGTTTCAGATAATTGAGGGTGACCGGGCGGGCGCCTTGTGTCGTGCCCAGATAATGGCCGTCACCGTGGGTCGGCAGGAACCAGAAAACATCCATGAACAGCTCCTTAAGCGATCTTCAGCAACGGTTTGATTTGTGTGGCGAACAGCGGCGCGGCGCGTTCGGCGGCGAGACGGATACGTGCCTTCAGCGGTTCGCTGGTGATCTGGTAATCGACAAAATCGGCCTCGGTGGCATAAACGCCGATCGGCAGGGTGACTGCCTGGAAGAAGCTGAACAGCGGGCGCAACTGGTGATCGAGCACCAGCGCATGGCGTTCGCTGCCACCGGTGGCGGCTAACAGGACTGGGGTGTCGATCAGTGCGTTGAGGTCGATCAGGTCGAACAGATGCTTGAGCAGACCCGGGTAGGACCCGCGATAAACCGGCGCCGCAACAATCAACAGGTCGGCCTGTTCGATGGCGCGCAGTTCGGCCTCGACTTCGGCGCTCAACTCCTGACGCGAAAGGGCGCCGCCGAGCGGACGGGCGATGTCGCCGAGTTCGATCAGATGACTCTCGATCGACAAATGCCCGGCCAGTTCGGCGATCAGCGCCTGGGTCAGCACCAGGGTACGGGACGGACGCCAGGTGCCGCCGGAGAGGGCGACGACTTTCAGGGGACGCGACATGTTCAGTTCCTTTTTCAACAGTTGCTCAACGAGCAGTGAGTAAGTCACCGGACTTGAGCAAACGCTGTACCAATTCCTGGAGAGCCCGGTTTACGGGGCGTTGAGCGTTATCGTGATGATCTGCTGTGTGAGTATCAGGTGGCTTTGTTGAATGACTGTTGGCTAGGCAACAGTTGCTGGAGCAACAGTCGCCAAGGCATGCAGGGATTTATAAAGGCTGTTTGTTATTCCGCAAAAGAACCTTAATTGATATTTATAGAGCTTTCGGAGATATGCGACGCTTCTGTGGATTTTCTGATAGCCACTATTGAGCGTGTTGATTTTTGCGCGAGCGGGGGCGGGCGTAGCCTTTGTCCATCGACTCCCATTGCTCGCCAGGACGCTCCCCATGAATCGCTTACTGACTGTTTCCCTGTTGCTCGCTGTCTCCGTACTCGCCGGTTGTGCCAGCCATGTATCCCCGGAACTGCGCCCTTACACCGCAGAAGAATCCCGAGAACTGGCGATGGAGGCGCTCAATCGCAGCGGACTGTCCTTCGACGAATACCACGCGAAAAAAGCGCAATTAGTCGGTCAGCCACAGAAGACGCTCGGTTTCGACCAGAAGGGTGAGATGAGCGCCGGGCGTGCCGTACAGTTGCACGGCCGTCCAAGCTGAAAAGAAATTGTACTGCTCGAAATTTTCGCTAACTGTCCGTGGGTTTGCCGCGTCGCGTGGGATAGGGTCAACACCTGAATGACCCTGCCGGATTGCTGCCATGACCCTCTCGCTTGATCTTTTGTTGGGCTTTGCCCTGTTTGCCCTTGTCACCTCGATTACCCCGGGGCCGAATAACACGATGTTGCTGGCATCGGGCGTTAACTTCGGGTTCAACCGCACCATCCCTCATATGCTCGGCATCACCTGTGGATTCTTCGTGCTGGTGCTCGCGGTGGGCTTTGGCCTGGGCACGGTGTTTCAGACATATCCACTGCTCTACAGCGTTCTGCGTTACGTCGGCGCAGCGTATCTGCTGTACCTGGCCTGGAAAATTGCCCATTCGGGGCCGGTCGCAGACAACGCTGACGGCGAGGCAAAACCGATCAGCTACCTCGGCGCAGCAGCCTTTCAGTGGGTCAATCCCAAGGCATGGATCATGGCCATCGGTGCCATCAGCACTTACACGCCAATGCAGGGTTACTTCACCAATGTCGTGGTCATCGCAGCGGTGTTCGCCATCATCAACCTGCCGAGTGTCGGCCTCTGGGCGGCGTGCGGCACGCTGTTGCGCAATGTGCTGAAGGAGGCGCGCTGGTTGCGCGTGTTCAACTGGGGCATGGCGGCGTTGTTAGTGATCTCGTTGTATCCGTTACTTCTCGAAAGCTTTAGCTGACGCATTGCTTCAACCGCCGGCCCGATGCCTGTTAAGCTCGGCTTCAGGAGCGTTCCTACGCACTTTTAAATGAAGTTGTTCTTCTTTAACGGCATCCGATCAGGTATTGATGACGCTCTCGAACCGACGCGCAGCTCACAAGGCTGCGCTTTGCCGTTTGCAGACACGAGCCTCCTGATCCCGGAACACGCTCTGCGAGTCTTTTATGAACATACGTCCGTTGTATTTCGATTACGCCGCCACCACTCCGGTGGACGAGCGGGTCATCCAGGTGATGATCGAGTGTCTGGGCTTTCACGGTAACTTCGGCAACCCGGCCTCCAGCTCCCACGCCTTCGGCCAGCAGGCCCGGCACACGGTCGAGCAGGCGCGGCGGCAAGTCGCCGAACTGGTCGGCGCCGAGGCCCGGCAGATTGTCTGGACTTCCGGTGCCACTGAATCCAACAACCTCGCCCTCAAGGGTGTCGCCCAGGCTCGCGGCGTGTCCGGCGGTCACCTCATTACCAGTCAGATTGAACACAAGGCCATCCTCGATACCGCCCGCCAGTTGCAGGACGCCGGCATCGCCGTGACTTATCTGGTGCCGGACGCCGATGGCCTGATCACCCCGCAAGCGGTCAGCGAAGCGATGCGCGATGACACCTTTCTGGTGTCGCTGATGCTGGTCAACAATGAACTCGGCACGGTCAACGATGTGCAGGCCATTGGCGAAGTCGTGCGCGGCCGCGAGGCTTTGTTCCATGTCGATGCGGCGCAGGGTGCGGGCAAAGTGAAGATCGACCTGGCGCGCTGGCCGGTCGATTTGATGTCCTTTTCGGCACACAAACTCTATGGCCCCAAGGGCATTGGTGCGTTGTACGTCGGCCCGCGGGCGCAGCAGCGTTTGCAGGCACAGATTCACGGTGGCGGTCACGAGGGCGGCTTGCGCTCCGGCACCCTGGCGACCCATCAGATTGCCGGCATGGGCGCCGCGTTCGCCCTGGCTGCAGAAGCATTCGATGAAGAAAAACAGTCCATCGTTGCCCTGCGCGAGCGTCTGCTTGAGCAATTGCTGAGCCTGCCGGGCGTGCGCCTCAATGGCAGCGCCAGCCAACGCATTCCGCATACCTTGAGCCTGACGTTCAGCGAAGGCGAGTTCAACAGCGCGGCGCTGAGTCATTCGATTGCATTCTCAGCGACCTCTGCCTGCAACTCCGCGAGCAACGCACCTTCCCACGTGTTGTTGGCGCTGGGGCATGACGCGCAACTGGCCGCGCGTACCCTTCGCTTGAGCCTCGGCCGTTTCACCACGGCCGAAGATATCGACAAGGCTGTCGAACTGATCAAGACCGCCTGCGCCAGTGCTCCGGCATTCTGGGCGACCGGGCATTAACCAGCCGCCTGACGGCGACGAACAATAACGATGAAGTGATTAGCAGGAGACATGATGAGTACCCAGACCTCGACCGAAGGATCGGTGCCCCAGCGCCTGGCGCACACCCGTGAACTGATGCGTCGCGAAGGCATCCACGCGCTGCTGGTGCCGTCCGCCGACCCGCATTTGTCGGAATATCTGCCAGGTTACTGGCAGGGCCGCCAATGGCTTTCGGGTTTCCACGGATCGGTTGGCACCTTGATTGTCACTCCTGATTTCGCCGGTATCTGGGCCGACAGTCGTTACTGGGAGCAGGCGACCAAGGAACTCAAAGGCAGCGGTATCGAGCTGGTCAAATTGCAACCGGGTCAACCGAGCCCGTTGGACTGGCTGGCCGAGCAGACCCCGGAAGGGGGCGTGGTCGCGGTCGACGGTGCGGTCATGGCTGTGGCCTCGGCGCGCACCTTGAGCAGTAAACTCGAGGCGCGTGGCGCCCGTCTGCGTACCGATATCGACCTGTTGAATGACGTCTGGAGCGATCGCCCGAGCCTGCCAAACGCACCGATCTATCAACATCTGCCGCCGCAGGCGACCGTCAGCCGTGGCGAAAAACTCGCCAGGTTGCGCGAAACCTTGCAGGAGCGCGGGGCTGACTGGCATTTCATCGCCACCCTCGACGACATCGCCTGGCTGTTCAACCTGCGCGGCGGCGACGTGTCGTTCAACCCGGTGTTTGTTTCGTTTGCGTTGATCAATCAACAGCACGCCACGCTGTTCGTTGCACTGAGCAAAGTCGATGCTGATTTGCGCTCGGTGCTGGAGAAGGATGGCGTGACGCTGCGCGATTACAGCGAAGTCGCCGATGCGATGCGCGCTGTGCCGAGTGGCGCAAGCCTGCTGGTGGACCCGGCGCGAGTCACCTGCGGTTTGCTGGATAACCTCGACAGCGGTGTGAAACTTGTTGAAGGCCTCAACCCGACGACACTGGCCAAGTCGCAAAAGAGTGAAGCCGACGCGCAGCACATCCGCAAAGCGATGGAGCAGGACGGTGCCGCGTTGTGTGAGTTCTTCGCCTGGCTGGAATCGGCGTGGGGCCGCGAGCGCATCACCGAACTGACCATCGACGAAAAACTCACCGCGGCCCGTGAACGTCGTCCGGATTATGTATCGCTGAGTTTCAATACCATTGCCGCCTTCAACGCCAATGGCGCGATGCCGCACTATCACGCCACCGCAGAAGAACACGCGGTGATCGAGGGGGATGGGCTGTTGCTGATCGACTCCGGGGGGCAATACCTGGGCGGCACCACCGATATCACGCGGATGGTGCCGGTCGGTACGCCGACCGAAGAGCAGAAACGCGATTGCACCCGTGTGTTGAAAGGCGTCATCGCATTGTCGCGGGCACATTTTCCGAAAGGCATTCTGTCGCCGCTGCTGGACGCCATCGCCCGTGCACCGATCTGGGCAGAAAGTGTGGATTACGGTCATGGCACCGGTCACGGTGTCGGCTATTTCCTCAATGTTCACGAAGGCCCGCAGGTGATTGCCTATCAGGCGGCGCCCGCTCCGCAGACGGCAATGCAGCCGGGGATGATCACTTCCATCGAGCCCGGCACTTATCGTCCAGGTCGTTGGGGCGTGCGCATCGAAAACCTGGCGATGAACCGCGAGGCCGGGAGTAGCGAGTTCGGCGAGTTCCTCAAGTTTGAAACCTTGACGCTGTGCCCGATCGACACGCGTTGCCTGTTGCCGTCACTGCTGACTCAGGAAGAAAAGCAGTGGTTTAACGCTTACCACGCCGAAGTTCGCGAGCGTTTGAGCCCGCTGCTCGAGGGCCCTGCGCTCGAGTGGCTGAACACCCGCACCGCTGCCATCTGACCGGCTGAAGCTCAGGCGCTGACACCAGCGCCTGAGTCACCGGTTTGGGCTAAAGCTGGCGCAATGCCTGCTCGACAAAGTCCAGACGATCCTGGCCAAAAAACATCTGGTTGCCGATAAACATGCTCGGCGCTCCGAAAACCCCGCGTTTAACGGCGGTTTCGGTATTTTCCTTCAGCGCAGCCTTTACCGTTTCGTCATTGGTCAACGCCAGGACTTCGGCGGGATCGAAGCCGTGCTCGCTCAACAGCGCCGCGACGGTCGCCGGCTCATCGAGAGGAAGGCCCTCGACCCACAAGGCGTTGAACAGGCAATCGATAAACGCGTGAAAGCGTTCAGGCTGGCACAACTGGATACCGGTGACGGCGCGCATCAACATAAGCGTGTTGATCGGAAAGTGCGGATTGAATGTCAACGGCACGCCGTAGCGTTTGGCGTAGCGATCCAGATCCTGAAACATGTAACGGCCTTTGGCCGGAATCATCGCCGGAGAGGCGTTACCGGTCGCCTTGAACACACCTCCCAGCAACATCGGGATGTAAATCAACTCGCTGTCGGTTTCGGCACACAGTTTCGGTAACTGGGTATAAGCCAGGTAAGTGGCCGGGCTCCCTAGGTCGAAATAGAACTCAACGGTTTTACGCATCGTCGCTTCTCTCTATTTATTGTTATGAAGTAGGGCTTACCAGCGCTCGTTCCATGGGCGCAGATCCAGCTCGAATGTCCACGCGTCCCGTGGCTGGTTGTGCAGATACCAGTAATTCTCGGCAATGTGTTCGGGATTGAGTATGCCGTCCTGATCCTTGGTGGCGTATTTTTCGGGGAAGCTGTTGCGGATGAAGTCGGTGTCGATGGCGCCGTCCACCACCACGTGAGCAACGTGGATGTTCATCGGCCCCAACTCCCGCGCCATGCTTTGCGCCAGAGCGCGAATGCCATGTTTGGCACCGGCGAAGGCGGCAAACCCGGAAGCGCCGCGCAGCCCGGCGGTCGCACCGGTGAACAGAATCGTGCCGCGTTGGCGGGTGACCATGCGTTTGGCCACTTCACGGGCATTGAGGAAACCTGAGAAACAGGCCATTTCCCAGATCTTGAAATACTTGCGTGCGGTTTCTTCGAGAATGCTGCAAGGCACATTGGCGCCGATGTTGAAGACGAACGCTTCGATTGGGCCCAAGCGGGTTTCGATGTCTTCAATCAGTGCGATGACGTCTTCTTCCTTGCGCGCATCGCAGGCAAATCCGTGGGCTTCGCCACCTTCGGCATTAATCGCCTCTACCAGTGGCTGCAATTTGTCGGCGCTGCGTCGGGTCAGACAGGCGACGTAACCTTCCCTGGCGAAACGCCTGGCAATGGCGCCGCCCGTCGCATCGCCTGCACCGACCACCAATACGACCTTGTTGTTATTCATGGGGGATTCCCTTTAGTAAACGATCGTTAAGTGAACGAACGTTATGCTAGGATCCGGGCAACGTCAAGACGAGCAATTCGGGGCACATTCATGCGTTACTCTGCCAGTCACAAACAGGAAACCCGGGAGAAGCTATTGCACAGCAGTGCGCTCTCGGCGAAGCGTTCCGGGTTTTCCACGGTAGGCGTCGATGGCTTGATGAAGGCGATTGGACTGAGTGGCGCGGCGTTCTACAGTCATTTCTCTTCGAAGGATGCGTTGTTTACGGCCATCGTTGAGCGCGAACTGGGTCAAAGCCTGGAGCGCCTGGGCGGGCAGGGCACGCAGGACCGGACGCGACTGGAGCGCTGTCTCAAACACTATTTGAGCATGTCTCATGTTGAGCACCCCGAGGCCGGCTGCGCGTTGCCGGCGCTGGGCGCGGAAATCGCCCGTTCCGAATTGCAGGTGCGCGAGCAGGCCGAGTTGTGGATCTGTCGGCTGCAGAAAAGCTGGGCGCAAATACTGGAAAGCGACAGCCTCGCGTGGTCGATTCTGTCGCAGTGTGTCGGGGCATTGGTGGTGGCGCGGATGCTGGCCACGCCGGACATTCAGCGCGAAGTGCTGAAGTCCAGCCATGAAGAAATCGGTCGCCAGCTCGCCGGGCAGGGCTGAACTATTTGCAAATGACGATCATGCTGCGGCTGGTATAACCGGCAGGGTTGAGGCCAAACGGATAATCACCCGGCTCTTCTACGGTGTCTCCGGACTTGGCGATGACTTTGTAGCCTTTTGGAGCGCAGGAGTTGGCTGCGCTGGTGTAGCACTTGTCCCAAGAGGACGACAGTCCAGAACAATTGATATGCAGCCCTTTTTTGCCGTGTTTTACCTGGGTCTTCGACGTCGCCGCACAGCCCGCAATCGCGAGTACAGCGATAAGTATCAAAATTCGTTTCATTACCGTCCTTATAGCGGCCGCGAGTCTGACGCTCGGGTCTGCCTGTCTTCGCTTGCGCTCTGAGCGCTTTCAAATCCCTGCTCGAAAAATCCATGTATGGCATCAAGTTAAGGCCTAAACATGGCCTAAATGAGCGCCAATTGCCAGACCTTCGTGAAATCCCGCTTCAATCTGCCGCAATGGCAGGTTTGGCGGCGCTGCCCATGGTCAGGGTGGCGCCGACGGAAGCCAGAATAATGCAGAGGATGGCCATCCATTGTGACAGTGAGAGGTATTCCTGCAGGAACAACAGGCCAGACAATGCGCCGAATGCAGGCTCGATGCTCATCAACGTACCGAAAGTACGGGCGGGCATGCGCGTGAGTGCAACCATTTCCAGGGTGTAGGGCAGGGCGGTGGACAAGATGGCGACGCCAATGGCGACAGGTATCAGTGACGGTGTCAGCAGCGCAGTGCCGGCATGCACGATACCGATCGGCGCAACAAACAGTGCCGCGATCATTACACCTAGAGCCGCGGTGGTGACGCCGTTGTCAGCCCCAGCCTTTTGACCGAACAGAATATAGAGCGCCCAGCAGACGCCGGCCCCTAACGCATAACCGGCACCCAGCAGATCAATCCCGCTGGAGGTTGCGCCCGTCGGAATCAAGAGCAGCAATCCGATGGCGGCGAGGCCGATCCATAGAAAGTCGATGGCACGACGCGATGCATAGATGGCAACCGCCAATGGACCGGTGAACTCAAGCGCAACCGCGATTCCCAGCGGCACGGTGCGCAGGGACATATAGAAGAGGAAGTTCATGCCACCCAATGCCATGCCGTAGACGATCACGGTGCGCAATGATCTGGAGGTCAGCCTGGCACGCCATGGGCGCAGCAGTAGCAACATGATTACACTGGCGAAGACTAATCGCAGCGTGGTGGTGCCTTGGGCGCCTACCACCGGGAACATGCTCTTGGCCAAAGACGCGCCGGACTGGATTGACCCCATGGCTATTAACAG
>NZ_CP082236.1:3760000-6255857 GCF_019856535.1 Pseudomonas sp. SC3(2021)
GGGCGGTCTCCTCCTAAAGAGTAACGGAGGAGTACGAAGGTGCGCTCAGACCGGTCGGAAATCGGTCGTAGAGTATAAAGGCAAAAGCGCGCTTGACTGCGAGACAGACACGTCGAGCAGGTACGAAAGTAGGTCTTAGTGATCCGGTGGTTCTGTATGGAAGGGCCATCGCTCAACGGATAAAAGGTACTCCGGGGATAACAGGCTGATACCGCCCAAGAGTTCATATCGACGGCGGTGTTTGGCACCTCGATGTCGGCTCATCACATCCTGGGGCTGAAGCCGGTCCCAAGGGTATGGCTGTTCGCCATTTAAAGTGGTACGCGAGCTGGGTTTAGAACGTCGTGAGACAGTTCGGTCCCTATCTGCCGTGGACGTTTGAGATTTGAGAGGGGCTGCTCCTAGTACGAGAGGACCGGAGTGGACGAACCTCTGGTGTTCCGGTTGTCACGCCAGTGGCATTGCCGGGTAGCTATGTTCGGGAAAGATAACCGCTGAAAGCATCTAAGCGGGAAACTTGCCTCAAGATGAGATCTCACTGGAACCTTGAGTTCCCTGAAGGGCCGTCGAAGACTACGACGTTGATAGGTTGGGTGTGTAAGCGCTGTGAGGCGTTGAGCTAACCAATACTAATTGCCCGTGAGGCTTGACCATATAACACCCAAGCAATTTGCGTCGAAGAGACCAGATTGCGGTGTGTGAAGACGAAATGAACCGAAAGTTCGCGCAACTCACAAGACACCTATATCACATACCCGATTTGCTGAAGCGAGGCCAGATGGTCACGAGTCAGTACCCGAATTTCTTGACGACCATAGAGCGTTGGAACCACCTGATCCCATCCCGAACTCAGAAGTGAAACGATGCATCGCCGATGGTAGTGTGGGGTTTCCCCATGTGAGAGTAGGTCATCGTCAAGATTAAATTCCGAAACCCCAATTGCGAATGCAGTTGGGGTTTTGTTTTGCCCGCAGGAAAGTTTCAGGTCAGATCCAGCCGTCGCAAGAGCTGCCATTGGGAAAAATCGTTCTGAAGTGACCGGGCAGTTTTTGGTATGGTGCAGCTCGTTTTTTAACGGACTGATGTCATGCCCACGGATCGGCACTCATTTATGTCAAAGAGTCGCTGTAGAAATGCCTGAAGCCATCCCGATCAAGGACCACGAAAAAGAGACGCGTCTGGTCAACAAGCGGTTGATCGCCTGCGCCTTGTTCGTCTTCGCCATTAGCTGCGCCCTGGTAGTACGCCTTTACATCCTGCAAGTGGTGGAGTTCGACTACCACTCCACCATCTCAGAAAACAATCGTGTCCACGTCTTGCCCATCCCGCCGACACGCGGCCTGATCTACGACCGCAATGGTGTGCTGCTGGCCGACAACCGCCCCAGCTACAACCTGACGATCACCCGTGAACGCGCCACTGACGTCAATCGGGAGCTGGATGAGGTCATCAATCTGCTGCACCTGCCTGCCGAAGATCGCACGGTGTTCGACAAGGCCATGAAGCAGTCCCGCCATCCCTTCACGCCAGTAACACTGTTCTATGAGCTGACGGAAGAGCAGATCGCTGTGCTGGCGGTCAACGAATTCCGCCTGCCAGGACTCGACGTTGAACCGCAGTTCGTCCGCCATTATCCGTTCGGTGCCCATTTCGCCCATTCGATCGGTTACGTCGGCCGGATCAACGAAAAAGAATCCAAGGCCCTCGATTCGGTTGAATACCGCGGCACCCAGTCCATCGGTAAAACCGGTATTGAACGCTTCTATGAAGCTCAGCTGCACGGTCACGTTGGCTACGAGGAAGTGGAAACCAACGCCCAGGGGCGTGTGCTGCGGGTGCTCAAACACACTGATCCTGTGCCCGGCAAAAACATCGTTCTGAGCCTCGACGTCAAACTGCAGGAAGCCGCCGAAGCTGCTCTAGGCGATCGTCGTGGCTCCGTCGTCGCGCTCGACCCGTCCACGGGCGAAGTGCTCGCCATGGTCAGCAACCCGAGTTTCGACCCTAATCTGTTTGTCACGGGCATCAGTTCCAAGGAGTACTCGGCGCTGCGTGATTCCATCGACCGGCCGCTGTTCAACCGCGTCTTGCGCGGCTTGTACGCGCCGGGCTCAACAATCAAGCCAGAGGTGGCAATCGCCGGTCTCGATGCGGGTGTGGTGACCCCACAGACCCGCGTCTTCGACCCGGGTTACTATCAGCTCCCGGATTTCGATCACAAGTACCGTAACTGGAACCACAGCGGCGATGGCTGGGTAGACATGGACGCCGCGATCATGCGCTCCAACGACACCTACTTCTATGATCTGGCGCACAAGCTCGGCATTGATCGCCTGCACGATTACATGGCCATGTTCGGCCTCGGTGAGAAAGTCTCGCTGGACATGTTCGAAGAGTCGCCAGGCCTGATGCCATCCCAAGCCTGGAAGCGCGCCACTCGACGCCAGGCCTGGTTCCCCGGTGAAACCGTGATCCTTGGCATCGGCCAGGGCTATATGCAGGTCACGCCGCTGCAACTGGCCCAGGCCACTGCGCTGATCGCCAACAAGGGCGTATGGAACCGGCCGCACCTGGCCAAGACCGTCGATGGTGTCGCACCGGTCGACGAGCATCCCATGCCGAACATCCTGCTCAAGGATCCGCGCGACTGGGAACAGGTCAACCACGGTATGCAAATGGTGATGCACGACGCCCGCGGCATCGCCCGTGCGGCCGCTGCCGGGGCGCAATACCGCATTGCCGGCAAGAGTGGTACTGCGCAGGTGGTGGCGATCAAACAGGGCGAGCGCTACAACCGCGAGAAGACCCTCGAACGCCATCGCGACAACGCCTTGTTCGTCGGCTTCGCCCCGGCCGAGCATCCGAAGATCGCGATCTCGGTCATGATCGAAAACGGTGAGGCCGGTGGGCGGGTTGCCGGCCCTGTCGTGCGGCAGATCATGGACGCCTGGCTACTTGATCAGGACGGCCATCTCAAGCCGCAGTACGCGGCGCCAACCAAGGCGCCGGGTGATCCGCACGTTTGACCGACAACGGCTGCGCGGGGCAATCAGACTTTTTCGTCGATTCTTTTGGCATTGATAGCGGCCTCGCGTGCGGCGACGATGGCGGCATCCGACGCCGGTGTCCCCAGTTCGCCTTTACGCCACAACTGATGAGAGAACAGGCCGTCGATGGCTTCAGCGCTCGGCGCTTTGCCCTTGGGTATAAACAGGGCCGCCAGATCAATGGTGTTGGCGAAGTTTTCTTTGGTCAGGTTGTACTTGCCCAAGTGGCTGCCTCCCCACCCGGCATCGGCCGCGACCAGTTCGATGGAGGTGTCGCGGTAGCTGTTCGCCGCGGTTTTGAGTGCGCCAGAGGCATTGAGCAGGGCGTTCAATTGCTCCATGTCTGAGGCGCTCAGCTCGCTATTGGAATTCAACGCCTTGAGGCTGCCATCGGTTTCAACGGTAAAGCCGAATTTCTTGTTGGCCAGATCCGGAAAAGTGTCACTCAACGCCGACTTGAAGTCCTCGAACGCCAGCTTCAGCGATTCGTGGGCATTTCTATGCTGTTCGGCGATTTTCGGGAAGTCTGCAGCCTGGGGGCGGCCAAGCCAGACGTCGATCGCTTCGAGGGTCGGGCTGACAGTCTGGGCGTCATCACTGGGATGATAAACCGCCGCCGGATTGAGGTTGACCGCCGTCTTCTGGAGGTCTTCGCTGAGCGACTTTATGTTCAGCGGTTGTGCGGATTTGGTCAGTTCAGCGGCTGAAGGCTGAATAAATGCAGAGTTTAAAGAGATCGCCATGTCGTCATTCCCTGATCGTTGGTTGTAAGTCATTTATCGGCGATCTGAGGCTGTGCTTAAGTCATGCGCTGGCAGTAGGCGTTTCAGGATGTGTCATGGATCTATGCTGGTCGCTGTCGTCGCTGCAACGTGGTGGTCTTCACTCAATACTGGATTGAAAACCGCCACCAGCGAATCGACTACAACCTCAGGCCCCTGGTACCGGGCAACTCATATCCCCTTCCTCACACTTCAAATACTGCTTCAGCGCCTCGACCCGGACCTTGGTCACCGCCGTCAGGCAATTGCTGTAAACCCAGGGATAAACACTTCCGCCCGTTACACCCGACGATGAAAACTTGCACTCGGCATCGCGAAATCCGATCCACGCCCGCTGCGCGCTGACCAACAACTTCTTGCCCTCCGGGTTGTCCTTCAAGCGCCCGGTGATCTGCTGATACAGCGCATTCAATTCTTTGTCCGCTGCCTTGAAGTCCTGTCCGGCACACTGATTCATCGTCGCCTGATCGCTGGCATTGGCGCAGTCGACGGCAGCGTGGGCGAGGGGGGTGAACACCAGGGGCGACAGGGCCAGGAAAAAACGTGGGGACATAGGGGGGCTCACTGTAGATGACGGGAATAACCGGCATTGTAGCGATCAGACTCAACTCCCGCTGTAACCGCGCAGGCGCATGCAGTCATTGGTCAGGTCGATCTGTTTCTCCGCCACCACAATTCCGTCACCCACTCCGGCGCCGACCGCCGCTTCCATGCTCTTGTCCGACGGCGTGCTGTTGTAACTGGCAGTCGCCGACTTGGCCTGATACTGGCACTCGGCTTTGTCGTGCTCCACTGTCGCCTGGGACGCGCCAGGCTTGCTCCAGTGGTCAACGGAACTGACGCAGGCTGACAGCGTCAGCAGTGATGCCCAGAGGGCGGCATAGTGCGGAGACTGCATGGTCTGCTCCAATGTCTGCCGGAATAACCGCTGAGTTTAGACGCAACGGTCAAAGGTCGAGCCCGGGTCGTTGACCGTTTGATACAACTTCAGGTTGGACATGTGGTCATACGAGCCTAGTGTTCAGAACAGGAGGTGACGTATGAAACCAGTACCCAATAGTTTCGAACGCAAAATCACTCTCAAGGCGCCACGTTCCCATGTCTGGCGTGCCTTGGTCGATGCCGAGGCGTTTGGCCAGTGGTTTGGGGTGGCGCTGGAGGGCAGGCGGTTCATTGCCGGCGAATGGACGCAAGGGCAAGTCACGTATCCGGGTTATGAACATGTGTTGTGGAATGTGCTGATCGAGCGGGTCGAACCGCAGCAGTTGTTCTCGTTCCGCTGGCATCCGTATGCCGTGAATCCGAAGATCGACTATTCCCAGGAGCCGACCACGCTGGTCAGGTTCGAACTGGAAGACTTCGAGGACGGCACGTTGCTCAAGGTGTCAGAGTCCGGCTTCGCGCACATTCCCGATGTCCGCCAGAAAGAGGCCTATTACATGGACAGCCGTGGCTGGGAGGAGCAGTTGAGCCGGCTCGAACAGTTTCTTGCCGAGAGCGCCCGGGCACGTGAGCGTGACGGCGGCTGAGGTTTTCCAGTTCTGGTTGAAACGCTGGGTACTGGCGGTTTTTCGAAAATGACCAGCAGACGCAAACGTCGCGGCCGCTGAAAGTCGCGCAGATATCCGCTGCCATGCTCGACGGCTGACAGGGCTAAGGGTTTTCGGAAGGGGGTCTATAGCGAATGTCTTACACGCACTGGTAGCTTTTACGACTATTGCCGATTGGATCCAGAGCGTAATCTACACCCATCAACTGAGACACAGGGAGTGTTTCAGGATCATGGATGATCGACCATTTGCAAGGATCGCTGCCGACAGGGAGTCGATAATGGTCTTGGGAAAAACCCGCTTCGGCGGGTTTTTTTTCGTCCATGGAAAAGTAAACCCCCTGTAAGAGTTGCCGAAGGCTGCGATCTTTTGATCTTGATCTTAAAACCAAATCTAAAGATCGCAGCCTTCGGCCGTTTCTACAGAGGGCGCGCGTTATGAGGCGATCAGTTGGCGCAGGACGTAATGCAGGATCCCGCCCGATTTAAAGTATTCAACCTCGTTCAAGGTATCGATCCGGCACAACACCTCGATCTTCTCCTGACGCCCGTCTTCACGGGTGATCACCAGCGGCAAATTCATCCGCGGTGTCAGCTCGACGCCGGTCAGGCCCTGAATCTCGAAGGTTTCCTTGCCAGTGAGATTGAGGCTCTTGCGGTTCTGATCGAGCTTGAACTGCAGCGGTAACACGCCCATGCCCACCAGGTTGGAACGATGGATGCGCTCGAAGCTTTCGGCGATTACCGCTTTGACGCCCAGCAGATTAGTGCCTTTGGCCGCCCAGTCGCGGCTGGAGCCGGTGCCGTATTCCTGACCGGCAATCACTACCAGTGGCGTGCCGTCGGCCTGATAACGCATGGCGGCGTCATAGATCGCCATCTTCTCGCCACTCGGGATGTACAGGGTGTTGCCACCTTCTTCGCCGCCGAGCATTTCGTTGCGGATGCGGATGTTGGCGAAGGTGCCGCGCATCATCACTTCATGGTTGCCCCGGCGTGAACCGTAGGAGTTGAAGTCCCGTGGTTCCACGCCTTTTTCGCGCAGATAGCGCCCGGCCGGACTGTCAGCCTTGATGTTGCCGGCAGGGGAGATGTGGTCGGTGGTCACTGAATCGCCGAGCAATGCCAGCACCTTCGCCGCTTTGACATCGCTGATCTCCGGCAACGGCCCGCCAATATCGTCGAAAAATGGCGGATGCTGGATGTACGTCGAATCGTCCTGCCAGACATAGGTCGCCGCTTGCGGCACTTCGATTGCTTGCCACTGTTCATCACCGGCAAACACTTCGGCGTATTCCTTGTGGAACATTGCGGTGTTGACCTGATTTACCGCAGCGGCGATTTCCTGGCTGCTCGGCCAGATGTCACGCAGGTACACCGGATTGCCTTGCTGATCGTTGCCCAGTGGCTCGCTGCTGATGTCGGTGCGCACGCTGCCGGCCAAGGCGTAAGCGACCACCAGCGGCGGCGACGCCAGCCAGTTGGTCTTGACCAGCGGATGCACCCGGCCTTCGAAGTTGCGGTTGCCGGACAGCACCGACGCCACGGTGAGATCGGCTTTCTGGATAGCTTTCTCGATCGGCTCCGGCAGCGGTCCGGAGTTGCCGATGCACGTAGTGCAGCCGTAGCCGACCAGCGAGAACCCGAGTTGATCGAGGTATTGCGTCAGCCCGGCGGCCTTGTAGTAGTCGGTGACCACTTTCGAGCCGGGCGCCAGCGAACTCTTCACCCACGGCTTGCGCGTCAGGCCCTTCTCTACGGCTTTTTTCGCCAGTAGACCGGCCGCCATCATCACGCTCGGGTTGGAGGTGTTGGTGCAGGAGGTGATCGCGGCGATCACCACCGCGCCGTTCTTCAGGCGATAGGTGTGGCCTTCGTATTCGTACTCGGTTTCGCCGACCAGATCGGCGTTGCCCACGGCCACGCCACCACCACCTTCGCTTTCCAGGCGACCTTCTTCCTTGCTGGTGGGTTTGAATTGCAGGTCCATGAAATCACTGAAGGCTTGTGCGACATTCGGCAACGAGACCCGGTCCTGCGGGCGTTTCGGCCCGGCCAGGCTGGCTTCGACGCTGCCCATGTCCAGCGCCAGGCTGTCGGTGAACACCGGTTCCTGACCAGGCAGGCGCCACAGGCCCTGGGCCTTGGTGTAGGCCTCGACCAGTTTCACCACTTCAGGCGGACGACCCGACAGGCGCAGGTATTCCAGGGTCACATCATCGACCGGGAAGAAGCCGCAGGTGGCGCCGTATTCCGGGGCCATGTTAGCGATGGTCGCGCGGTCGGCCAGCGGCAGGTCGGCGAGGCCGTCACCGTAGAACTCGACGAATTTGCCGACCACGCCTTTTTTGCGCAGCATCTGCGTGACGGTCAGCACCAGGTCGGTGGCGGTGATGCCTTCCTTGAGCTTGCCGGTGAGTTTGAAGCCGATGACTTCCGGAATCAGCATCGACACCGGCTGCCCGAGCATCGCCGCTTCCGCCTCGATGCCGCCGACGCCCCAGCCGAGCACGCCGAGGCCATTGATCATGGTGGTGTGGGAGTCGGTGCCGACCAGGGTGTCGGGGAATGCGTAGGTGCGCCCGTCCTCATCCTTGGTCCACACCGTGCGCCCGAGGTATTCGAGGTTGACCTGGTGACAGATCCCGGTACCCGGCGGCACCACGCTGAAGTTGTCGAAGGCGCTTTGACCCCAGCGCAGGAACGCATAACGTTCGCCGTTACGCTGCATTTCGATGTCGACGTTCTGTTCAAACGCGCTGGCGCTGCCGAATTTGTCGACCATCACCGAGTGGTCGATCACCAGGTCCACCGGCGACAGCGGGTTGATCCGCTGCGGATCGCCGCCGGCCTTGGCCATCGCCGCACGCATCGCGGCGAGGTCGACTACGGCGGGTACGCCGGTAAAGTCTTGCATCAATACGCGGGCCGGGCGGTACTGGATCTCGCGGTCGGAGCGGCGCTCCTTGAGCCAGGCGGCAATCGCCTTGAGGTCGGCGCCGGTGACGGTTTTTTCATCTTCCCAGCGCAGCAGGTTTTCCAGCAGGACTTTCAGCGACATCGGCAACTGGTCGATATTGCCCAGGCTTTTCGCGGCATCCGGCAGACTGAAATAGTGGTAGGTCTTTTGGTCGATTTGCAGGGTTTTGAGGGTCTTCAGACTATCGAGGGACGGCATTACGATCACTCCTTTGAGTCCGCACGGCTACGGACGGAGGGGACGGGCAGAGCTATCAACGTAGCCCTGTTTTCAGTAGCTGGCTAATAACTGGACTCTATCAATAAGTCCAAGGTTCCGAACTCGGCTATCATGCGCCGGTTTTCGTGACAGGCTTTGCTTCATCGCAAGGCTTGAGCAGCGCGCAGGGGCCGAATGTCCGCCCTCTGCCCAGGAGTAAGAATGAACACCCTATTCATGCATTGCCGGCCAGGCTTCGAAGGCGAAGTCTGTTCGGAAATTTCCGACCTCGCCGCCCAGCTCAACGTGGCCGGTTACGCCAAGGCCAAAGCGGCCACTGCGTACGCCGAGTTCGTCTGCACCGAAGAAGACGGCGCCGAGCGCCTGATGCGCGGTCAGCGTTTTGCCGAGTTGATTTTCCCACGCCAGTGGGCGCGCGGACTTTTCATTGATCTGCCGGAAAACGACCGCATCAGCGTAATCCTCGCGCACATGGCCGATTTTCCGGTATTCGGCAGCCTGTGGCTGGAAGTCGTCGACACCAACGATGGCAAGGAGCTGTCGAACTTCTGCAAGAAATTCGAAGGTCCGCTGCGCAAGGCATTGACTGCTGCCGGCAAACTGGTGGAGGACGCCAGCAAGCCGCGTCTGTTGCTGACCTTCAAGAGTGGCCGCGAAGTGTTCCTCGGCATGGCTGATGCGGGTAACTCGGCGATGTGGCCAATGGGGATTCCGCGTCTGAAGTTTCCCCGAGAAGCGCCCAGCCGTTCGACGTTGAAACTGGAAGAGGCCTGGCACCACTTCATTCCGCGGGATCAGTGGGAAGATCGCTTGCACAGTGACATGACCGGTGTGGATCTCGGCGCCGCGCCGGGCGGCTGGACCTGGCAACTGGTCAACCGCGGCATGCTGGTGACCGCCATTGATAACGGTCCGATGGCTGAAAGCCTGATGGACACTGGCCTGGTTCAGCACCTGATGGCCGATGGTTTCACCTTCAAGCCCAAGCAACCGGTGGACTGGATGGTCTGCGACATCGTCGAGAAGCCGGCGCGTAACGCGGCGATGCTCGAAGAATGGATTGGCGAGGGCCATTGCCGCGAGGCGGTGGTCAACCTGAAGCTGCCGATGAAGCAGCGTTATGCCGAAGTGAAACGTTTGCTCGAGCGCATCGCCGATGGTTTCAAGGCCCGTGGGGTCAAGGTCGATATCGGCTGCAAGCAGCTGTATCACGACCGCGAAGAAGTGACGTGCCACCTGCGCCGTCACGACATCAAGAAAGCCAAATCCCGCTGAAATATGTAACTGGCCGTTATGGCGAGGGACTTGCTCCCGCTGGGCTGCGAAGCGGCCCTGAGTTCGGCATCCATGTTAGTTCCGGCGCACCGGGCAAAAAGATTTTACGACGGCTACGCCGCCGAGCGGGAGCAAGCTCCCTCGCCACACGCTTGGCAATGCGCGACAATGCCGGCCAGTTTCAGGAGTGAATCATGAGTGAAATGATCGATACCCCGGTCGACGGCACCCTCGACGCCACCGGCCTCAATTGCCCGGAGCCGGTGATGATGCTGCACCAGCACATTCGCGATCTGGTGCCCGGCGGCCTGCTCAAGGTGATCGCCACCGATCCCTCGACCAAGCGCGACATTCCCAAGTTCTGCGTGTTTCTCGACCACGAACTGGTCGAGCAACACGAAGAGTCCGGTACCTATCTGTACTGGATCCGCAAGAAACACGCCTGAAACCAAGGCAGCGCACAAACAACTGTGGGAGCCAGCAGGCTGGCTCCCACATTTTTTGTTCCGGTGTAAAGAGAAGGCTCAGCCCAGCGAACGACTGATCCGGATACGCTTGCGCGCACTGCGGGTCAGACGGATCGACAACATCAGTGCCGCACAGCTCAAACCGACGATCAAACCCTGCCACAAACCACTCGGGCCCCGTGGCGCGCCGAGCCAGTCGGTCAGGCCGAGGGCGTAACCCACCGGCAAACCGATACCCCAGTAGGCGAACAAGGTCAGGATCATCGTCACCCGCGTGTCCTGATAACCGCGCAGGGCGCCGGCGGCAGTGACCTGAATCGCGTCGGAAAACTGGAACAGCGCCGAGTACACGATCAGCATCGCCGCGATATGAATCACGGTCGGATCAGCGGTGTAGATCGCCGCAATCGGCTCGCGCAACAACAGCATCATGCTCGCCGACAGACAGGCGTACGCCAGCGCGGTGCCCATGCCGACGCCGGCGGCGAAACGTGCTTCCCGGGGCTCTTCACGACCGAGTGCCTGGCCGACGCGGACGGTCACCGCCATGCCGAGGGAATACGGAATCATGAACACCAGCGAGCTGACGTTCAGCGCAATCTGATGCCCGGCCACCACAGTGGCGCCGAGGCTGCCGATCAACAGCGCGATCACGGCGAAGATGCTCGACTCGGCAAACACCGCGATGCCGATCGGCAGACCGACCGCCAGCAGACGCTTGATCACTGCCCATTGTGGCCAGTCGAAGCGGCTGAAGATCTCGCTCGAACGATAGGCCGGGGCCCAGCGCTCGTAACCGGCCAGACCCAGCGCCATGAACCACATCACGATTGCCGTGGCCCAACCGCAGCCGACGCCGCCCATGGCCGGCACGCCGAAGTGGCCATAGATGAAGATGTAGTTCAGCGGAATGTTCAGTGCCAGACCGCACAGGCCCAGCACCATCGCCGGACGGGTGCGGCCGATGCCGTCACTGGTGCAGCGCAGCACGTGATAGATCGCAACCGCTGGCAGACCGCTGGCGATACCGTGCAGGTACTGCATGCACGGGCCGATCAATTCCGGATCGACTTTCATCAGGTGCAACACCGGCTCGGCGGCGATCAGCATCGACGTCGCGATCAGGCCGACCACCAGCGCCAGCCACAATGCCTGACGGACGATCGGGCCGATTTCGCTGTGGGTGCCGGCGCCGAACCGTTGGGCAACCTTGGGGGTGGTGGCCAGCAGGGTGCCAGTCATCAGCAGAAACACCGGGACCCAGATCGAGTTGCCCAGTGCCACTGCCGCCAGATCCCGTGGTCCGACGCGGCCGGCCATGACTGCATCGACGAAGCCCATGGCCGTGGTCGCCAGCTGCGCGATGATGATCGGCAGCGCCAGGGCGAGCAGGGTCTTGAACTCCAGGCGGATACGCGCGGGGCGGGTGAGGGAGACAGCGACAGGTTGGTCAGTTACGGAATTCACAGGCGAAGCGTCCAAAGGTGTTGATGCGCAAGGCGCCGCATTCTACGCCGCTGACACCTTGGTCAGGAAAAATCCTCTGTTGCGGATTTGTAATCATCAGGCCCATCAACTATGTCGAGGGCGCCTGCTCCCGCTGGGGACGAGGCGCCCCCCGAGCCTATCCAGCGCGGTAGCTCAGGGAAAACCCGAGGGCAGACTTTCCGCCCGCTGCGCAGTCTGGCGGGAGCAAGCGCCCTCGCCACGATGCAGTCTGCACTGGCCCAACGGTGGATCTGCACCTAAACTGCCGATCCGCCAAAGGAGCCCGCCATGCTGATTGTTGCCGACGAAAATATCCCGCTGCTCGATGCCTTTTTTGCCGGTTTCGGCGAGATCCGCCGGGTGCCAGGCCGTTCCATCGACCGTGCGACGGTCGAGCAGGCCGACGTGCTGCTGGTGCGCTCGGTGACCCAGGTCAACCGGGCGTTGCTGGAAGGCAGCCGGGTGCGCTTTGTGGGCACGTGCACCATCGGCACCGATCACCTGGACCTCGATTATTTCGCCGAAACGGGGATCACCTGGTCCAGCGCGCCGGGTTGCAACGCCCGAGGGGTGGTCGATTACGTGCTCGGCACTCTGATGACGCTCGCCGAAATCGAAGGCGTCGATCTGACGCAACGCACCTATGGCGTGGTCGGTGCCGGCGAGGTCGGTGGTCGGCTGATCAAAGTGCTCAAAGGCCTGGGCTGGAACGTGAAAGTCTGCGATCCACCACGTCAGGCGGCCGAGGGTGGCGATTACGTCAGCCTGGAGCAGATCCTTGAGCAGTGTGACGTGATCAGTCTGCATACCCCGTTGACCCGCAGCGGTGACGGCGCGACCTGGCACCTGCTCGATCAGGCGCGATTGCATCAGCTTAAACCCGGAGCCTGGCTGATCAATGCTGCGCGCGGTCCGGTGGTCGATAACGCTGCGTTGCGTAAAGTGCTGCTGGAGCGTGAAGACCTGCAAGCGGCGCTCGATGTCTGGGAGGCCGAACCCGAGGTCGATGTCGCGCTGGCCGAACTCTGCGTACTGGCCACGCCGCACATTGCCGGTTACAGCCTTGATGGCAAACAGCGCGGGACGGCGCAGATCTATCAGGCTTACTGCAATTTCATTGGCCAACCGGCGAGCATCCAGCTCAGTGACTTGCTGCCGGCGCCGTGGCTGTCGCAAGTCACCCTGCACGCCGACAGCGATCCGGCCTGGGCGCTGGCGATGTTGTGCCGTGGCGTGTACGACCCGCGCCGGGATGATGCGGATTTCCGCCGCAGCCTTGTAGGCAATGTCGCTGAGCAGCGTGCAGCCTTTGATGTGTTGCGCAAGCAGTATCCGGTGCGACGCGAGATTGAGGGGCTGAAGGTACGGATCGAGGGGGATTCGCCAGTGTTGCAGCAGATTGTGGCAGCGCTTGGGGCGGTGGCTGTCTAGCGATCAAATCGGCTCTATCGCTGGCAAGCCAGCTCCCCCAGGTTCTCTGTGTTACTCAAGACTTGAACTAGCCACCGGACTTGTGGGCGCGGCCCTACCCGCGATGGTCGCACCACAATTGGCAATTTGCGGGCAGAAAAAACCCGGCCAGAAAGGGGCCGGGTCGGAAGACGCTGGCTATATCACTTTTGTTCGGCAGGCTTGACCAATCGCTTCTCCAGTTCGCGGCAGGCGTCCTGGATCATGTCTTCAGTGATCGGTACTTCACGCCCCTCCTTGTCAATGATGGAGCAACCAAGAGGTTGGCCGGGCTTGGTGCGGATCACTTGAATCTTGTCATCGCTGCTGTGTTGCAAGGACATGGCCTGTCTCCTCATCAGGTTGTGCGCGTAGATTAAAACCGCCACGTGACCAGGCTGTGACAACTCCCTGGGGACTGTCAAAAGCGGCATCTCCACTCAAACAGAAATGACCGCTCGTCTCAACCGGCACTTTAGACCGATAGCAACTATGGCCTAGTCTTTGGGGGCATATTTAACCTGACTCATTGTGATTTACAGAGTTCCACCCCATAGAAGGTTTAGGCTAGCCCCTTTCATCAACACGGATGTGTACCTGAATGACCCCGAAGCTTTCTTCCCGGCACCGTCGCGCCCTGCGCCTGACCAGCCGATTTCTGGCCCCCTACCGTTGGCAGGTCATCGGTGCGCTGCTGGCGTTGGTCGTCACCGCCGCTGTCACGTTGTCGATGGGGCAGGGGATCAAATTGCTGGTCGATCGGGGCTTCATGACCCAGTCGCCGCACCAGTTGAACCAGAGCATCGGCATCTTCATGTTGATGGTACTGGGCCTGGCAGTCGGCACGTTCGCGCGGTTTTACTGGGTGTCGTGGATTGGCGAGCGCTGTGTGGCGGATATCCGGCGTGAAGTGTTCAACCACCTGGTCTATCTGCACCCCGGCTTTTATGAGAACAACCGCAGTTCGGAGATCCAGTCACGCCTGACTGCCGACACCACACTGCTGCAGTCGGTGATCGGCTCCTCGCTGTCGATGTTCCTGCGTAACCTGCTGATGGTTATCGGCGGCGTCGTGTTGCTGTTCGTGACCAATGCAAAGCTCACCAGCATCGTGGTGATTGCCTTGCCGTTCGTGGTCGCGCCGATCCTGATTTTCGGCCGGCGTGTACGCAATCTCTCGCGACTGAGCCAGGACCGCGTCGCCGATATCGGCAGCTACGTTTCCGAAACCCTCGGCCAGATCAAGACCGTGCAGGCCTACAACCATCAGGTGCAGGATGAGCAGCGTTTCGCGACAACCGTCGAGGACGCGTTCGACACCGCGCGTAAACGCATCTTTCAGCGTTCATGGATGATCACCGTGGTGATCGTGCTGGTGCTGGGCGCGGTGGCGGTGATGTTGTGGGTGGGCGGCATGGACGTAATTGCCGGGCGTATCACCGGTGGCGAACTGGCGGCGTTCGTCTTCTACAGCCTGATCGTCGGCAGTGCGATCGGCACCTTGAGCGAAGTCATCGGTGAACTGCAACGTGCCGCGGGTGCTGCCGAGCGCATCGCCGAACTGTTGAGTTCGCATAACATCATCCAGCCCCCGACCACGGGACTGGTGACCTTGCCGGAACGAGTCAAGGGCGAACTGCAATTGCAGGATGTGCGTTTTTCCTACCCGTCGCGTCCGGAAAGCTACGCCGTCAACGGCTTGAATCTGACCATTCGCGCTGGCGAGACCCTGGCGCTAGTCGGGCCGTCCGGCGCCGGCAAGTCCACGGTTTACGATTTGCTGTTGCGCTTCTACGACCCGATTGAAGGGCGGATCCTGATCGACGGCGTGCCGCTGACCAGCCTTGACCCATTGGACCTGCGCCGCAATTTCGCCCTGGTCTCGCAATCGCCTGCGCTGTTTTTCGGCAGCGTCGAAGACAACATCCGTTACGGTTGCCCGGGCGCGACGCTGGAACAGGTCAAGGAAGCGGCGAAAATCGCCCACGCCCATGATTTCATCGAAAAGATGTCGCAGGGTTATCAAACGCATCTGGGCGACGCTGGCCTCGGCCTCTCTGGCGGCCAGCGTCAGCGTCTGGCGATCGCTCGGGCGTTGCTGGTCGATGCGCCGATCCTGCTGCTGGACGAAGCCACCAGCGCCCTCGATGCGCAAAGCGAACACCTGATTCAGGAAGCGCTGCCAAGCCTGATGCACAACCGCACCACGCTGGTGATCGCGCATCGTCTGGCTACCGTGAAAAACGCTGACCGGATCGCGGTGATGGACCAGGGAAAACTGGTGGCAATCGGCACCCATCAGGAGCTGATCGTCAGTAATCCGCTGTACGCGCGGTTGGCCGCGTTGCAGTTCAACGACGGCCACGCGATCGCCGTGTAGACCTTGTCGCAGGCGGCGATCTTTTGATCTTGCTGCAAAAAAATGCCCGCATCCAAGTGCGGGCATTTTTTTGCAGCAAAAGATCACCGCCTGCGGCAGCGTCTACAGATCATTGGTCATCGAAATACCGCTCATGCCAATCCACCAGCGGCTGCGGCGAGTTGAGCTTCTGGCCGTAGATCACCGAATAAGACAGCACGTTCTGCACATACTGGCGGGTTTCGTCGAACGGGATGCTTTCCACCCAGACGTCGAAGCTCAGGTGGTCGGCGCCGCGCAGCCATTGGCGAACGCGGCCCGGGCCTGCGTTGTAGGCGGCGGAGGCGAGGACGCGGTTGCCGTTGAACTGGCTGTGCACTTGGCTCAGGTAAGCGGCGCCGAGCTGGATGTTCTTGTCCGGGTCAAGCACTTGCTGCGGCGAGGCCAGCGGGATGCTGAACTTGCGCGCGGTTTCCTTGGCGGTGCCGGGCATCAGCTGCATCAGGCCGCTGGCGCCGACGCCGGAGCGGGCGTCGTCCATGAACGCGCTTTCCTGACGGGTGATGGCGAACACCCAACTGGAATGCAGGCCGCGCACCTTGGCTTCGCGCACGAGGGTGTCACGGTGCGCCATCGGGAAACGGATATCGAGATCATCCCAGTATTGCGCCTGACTGATGGTGCGGATTGCCGGGAAGTACCATTTCAGGTCGTAGGCCAGTTTGGCCTGGGCGACCATTTCGTCGCGGTTGAAATGGCGGCTGACGTGGTACCACTCACGGCGACCGTCGACGATCTGCCCGCGGGCATGGAATTCCAGGGCGCGTCGCACGCCGGGGGTGTTACGCACTTTGTTGATGGTCGCCTGGCTCAGTACCAGCGGCTTGTTCATCACCGAGTACGGCAGTTGCGAGCGGTCGGCGGCGAGGAAGCCGTAGAAGTCGCGTTCCTTGGCCAGATTCTTGTACAGCGTCTGCGCTTCCGGGTTCCGTGGCTGCGCCAGTTCCAGACTGCGGGCCTGCCAATAGCGCCAGCGGTTGGTGGTGGCCAGATCCTGCGGCAGACGGCGGGTCAACTGATAGGCGTCGTCCCAGCGGGCCAGACGCAGCAGCAGGCGCAGGCGCCATTCGGAAACGGTGTTGTCGCGCAGCTCCGGGTCGTACTTGGTCATCACGTCCAGCGCCCGGCTGTCGAAACGCCGGGCCAGCGTCAGGCCGATTTCCCGGGCGATCGCGACTTTCTCGTCACGGGAGAAGTGCATGCTGCTGGCGTAACCATCGAGCAGGGCCATGGCCTTGTCCGGATCCTGACGGGCGAGGCGACGCAGGCCGAGGCTGACCACGTCGGACATCGGCTCGTCGGCCGGGGTGAAGCGCGACGGCTGGTTGAGCAGTTCGGGCTTCTGCGCGACATCCACCAACAAGCGTCCGCGTGGGGCGAGGGTGGTCAGGCCGTTGACCAGACTGTTGGCCAACGGATAGTTACGCGCCTGGGCGGCCAGTTTGGTGCGCTCCCAGCGTTTCTGTTCGGTCAGTTGGCCATCGGCGGCCCAGATCCCGAACAGCCCGTCACAGGCCGCCGGTTGCGATTTGCCGGTCAGCCACAGTTTGTCGGCGTTGGCGTAACCTTCGGCCTTGTGGCCGCTGCTGATCTGGTACTGCGCGTTGAGGCAGTCCAGTTCGGTAAAGTTCAGTTTAGGGTCGTAATACCTGGTGAAGGTCGCCCAGTCGCCGCGGTCGGCCAGCCAGCGCAACCAGCGCAGTTTCATCCAGTTGGCCTGCGGCAGGTCGCCGTGCTCGGCGAGGAATTTTTCGATCTCGGCGTTGCTCGCGGTCTTCAGACGCGCGGTCAACTCGTCGTAAGCCAGATACGGTTCCAGCGGATAATCGGCCAGGGCCTGGCTGTAACGGAAGTATGGGCCGGTATCGCCCTTGGCCAGGGCGCGCTTGGCTTCATCGTAATACTGGCGTTGGGTGGACAGGTCCACCGCCTGGGCGGATTGAGCGGCAGCGGCGGTAAGTAGCAAACAGGACAAGACACTGAAAAGGCGACTGCGCATGAGACATCCGGGCAGAGAAATCATGACAAGCACCGGCCGCGGCCAGCACTGAATTGTTTGTAGCTTAGCCTTTTGCCAGCAACGGGCGAAAGCTTTGCGACCCATGCAGCACAAGTTCGCAACAAATGTTGTGCAGAGTGCTTCGACAGACAAATTGCCGGCCTGTTGAAGTCCTAAGTCAGGTAGAATGCGCGCCCGGTTTTTGGAGAAGCTCATGACCCTGCTCAAATTCAGCGATGTGTCCCTTGCATTCGGCGCGATGCCGTTGTTGGACAAGGTGTCCTGGCAGATCGCCCGTGGTGAGCGGGTGTGCATCATCGGCCGCAACGGCACTGGCAAGTCCAGCATGATGAAACTGGTCAAGGGCGACCAGAAGCCCGATGACGGCTCGGTGTGGCGTGCCCCCGGTCTGAAAATCGGCGAATTGCCACAAGAATTGCCGGTGGCCGACGAGCGGACCGTGTTCGACGTGGTTGCAGAAGGTCTCGATGGCGTTGGCGCCTTGCTCGCCGAATATCATCACCTGAGCCAGAACATCGTCACCGATGCCGATCTGGACAAGCTGATGCACGTCCAGCACGACCTCGAAGCTCGTGACGGCTGGCGCTTGCAGACCCTGGTCGACAGCACCCTGAGCCGCCTGCAACTGCCGGCCGACAAGACCCTCGCCGAATTGTCCGGCGGCTGGCGTCGTCGCGTGCTGCTGGCGCAGGCGCTGGTGTCCGAGCCGGATCTGCTGTTGCTCGACGAACCCACCAACCACCTGGACATCGGTGCAATTGCCTGGCTCGAAGAAGCCCTGAAGGATTTCCAGGGCGCCGTGCTGTTCATCACGCACGACCGTTCTTTCCTGCAAAACCTCGCCACACGCATCCTCGAGCTGGACCGCGGCGGCCTGATCGACTGGAACGGCGACTACGCCAGCTTCCTGGTGCATAAAGAAGCCGCGCTGGCTGCTGAAGAAACCGCCAACGCGCTGTTCGACAAGCGTCTGGCCCAGGAAGAAGTGTGGATCCGTCAAGGCATCAAGGCCCGTCGTACCCGTAACGAAGGCCGTGTCCGCGCCCTGAAAGCCCTGCGTGTTGAGCGCAGCGAGCGTCGCGAGCGCACCGGCAAGGCGAACATTCAGCTGGAAACCGCCGACAAGTCCGGCAAGCAAGTGATGGTGTTGGAAAATGTCAGCTTCCATCACCCGGACGGCCCGTTCCTGATCAAGGACTTCTCGATGGTCCTGCAGCGCGGCGACCGTATCGGTCTGCTCGGCGCCAACGGTACCGGCAAGACCACCTTGCTCAAGCTGATGCTAAACGGCCTGCAACCGACCAGCGGCACAGTGGAAGAGGGCACCCGGATCGACGTGGCCTACTTCGACCAGTTGCGCCATCAGCTGGATCTGGAAAAGACCGTGATCGACAACGTCGCCGAAGGTCGCGATTTTATCGACATCGACGGCCAGAGCCGCCACGTGCTGAGCTATCTCGGCGACTTCCTGTTCAGCCCGCAGCGTGCGCGCACGCCGGTGAAGGCACTGTCCGGTGGCGAGCGTGCGCGTTTGCTGTTGGCGAAGCTGTTCAGCAAGCCGGCGAACCTGCTGGTCCTCGACGAACCGACCAACGACCTCGATGTGGAAACCCTCGAGCTGCTCGAAGAAGTGCTGCTGACCTTCAACGGCACTGTGCTGATGGTCAGTCACGACCGGGCATTCCTCGACAACGTGGTCACCAGTACCCTGGTTTTCGAAGGTGAAGGCAAGGTGCGTGAATACGTCGGTGGCTATCAGGACTGGATCCGTCAGGGCGGCTCGCCGCGCCTGCTGGGCGTGACCGAGAGCAAGTCGGGCAAGGCTGACCTGAATTCGGCGGTGGTTACCGCTGAGCCTGCTGTGGTTGCTGAGCCTGCCGCTGTCGCGCCGGCGGCCAAGAAGAAACTGAGCTACAAGCTGCAGCGCGAGCTGGAAGCGTTGCCGGGTGACATCGACGCCAAGGAACAGCAGATCGCTGCGGTCGAGGCTGAAATGGCTGAAGCCGGTTTCTATCAGCGTCCGCCTACCGAGACGGCCAAGGTAATTGCTTCGCTGGAGCAGTTGCAGGCTGAGCTGGATGCACTGGTAGAGCGTTGGGCCGAGCTGGATGCCTGACTGATCCGGTGACAAAAAAGCCCGGCCTCATTTGCGTGAGGCCGGGCTTTTCACATGCGGATCGAGATTCAATAGGCGTGGGCCTGGTGTTTCAGCGTTTGACCAGGTGCACCGCCAGTACATCGCAAGGCGCGCCGTGCAGTACGTCATTGGCCGTGGAGCCAAGCAACAGCGCCAGGCCGTGACGGCCATGGCTGCCGACGACGATCAGGTCGCAATGGTTTTCCTTGGCGAAATGATGGATTTCCTGGCGTGGCTGACCATAGGTCAGGTGGCAATTGGCGCCCTCAAGCTCTGCGTATTTGGTTTTCAGACGCTCGAGACGCTCCTTGGCCTGATCGAACTGCTGTTGTTGCAGTTGTGACAGATCCATCGGCACGTCGCCGCCGAACGCCATCGCCATTGGTTCGACGATATGTACCAGCGACAGCTTGGCGCCGTTGCTCGCCGACAGCTCTCGGGCGCGGTGAATCACAGGGTCGCACTCTTCGGTCAGATCTACGGCGACCAGGATATGGGAGTAGGGCATGAGGTGCTCCTCGTGAGGTTTCAATATTGTTAAGTATGGCTGGTTTCAAGCGCATTGGTTCCAAAGTGACACAATGCGCTCACCAAGAATTGGGAATAGAGATATGACGGTCTGGTTAGTGGTGTCAATCCTGCTGGTGGTATTAAGTCCGCTGGCCTGGTTGCGCCCTTCGCGTGTTCAAAGCGGTCGCATGGCCCTGCGCATGGAGGCGCGCCGCATTGGTCTGGCCATGCAATTGGCGCCTCAGGAATGGCCGCACTGGCTGGGGCAGGAGCCGCCCAATCCGTGCGCGCAATACCATCGGCCGCGCCGTGGCAATCAACCGGCGTGCTGGGCTTACTGGCAGAAAGCGCCGGGGGTGTGGGTCAATCAGTGGCAGGAAGTCTGCGAAGACCGGGCGCTGCTTAATCATTTCGAAAAGTTGCCGGGCAACGTTTTCAAAGTCGAGGCCGACAAGCAGATGATCGCCTTGTATTGGGGCGAGAAGGGCGAAGCCACGGTCTTGCAGGATATCGACGCGACTCTGAAAGCGCTGGCGTGATGCGCGGAATTTTCGCACTGCAACGGTGTGAAGCGTCCGGCAGACGAGCAATAAAAAGCCCGACATGATTCGTCGGGCGGGGTTGGCCAGGCAGGCCGGAAATTCTTTTCGAGGCTGTATCGGGCAATCTCTGATCAGCACATCTCACTGTAGTCCAGCCAGCGTAGCCTTTTAAACAGGGTTCGGTGTGAATTAGGGCGACTTTTCTAACTATTGATTCTATGAATGGCTTCACATGCAGGCGTGTGTTGCACGTCTGCGTGGTACGGAAATGACCGCAAAGTCGCATTTGAACCCGTATTTTGGGCGATTGACAATTGTCGGAAATTCCGTGAAGGTGACGTACCCAAATCAAACGGGCGTATGAATTGAGCGTTTGTCTTACAGACTGCTCCTACAGAATCCCGACTATCGCGTTGGCGGGTGTGCCGGGTGGATTGGCGTTAGCATCGACGAAAAAGCGTCCTGCCGAGCCATTCGCCTGCGTCCGACGTGTACTGTTCAGCTTCCATATCGTGGAGATCAGTTGATGATTTACGAAGGTAAAGCCATCACGGTTAAAGCTCTTGAAAGTGGCATCGTCGAATTGAAATTCGACCTCAAGGGTGAGTCCGTCAACAAGTTCAACCGTCTAACCCTGAACGAACTGCGTCAGGCCGTAGACACCATCAAGGCAGATGCTTCGATCAAGGGCGTGATCGTCAGCAGTGGCAAGGACGTGTTCATCGTCGGCGCCGACATCACCGAATTTGTCGACAACTTCAAGCTGCCGGATGCCGAGCTGGTTGCTGGCAATCTCGAAGCCAACAAGATCTTCAGCGATTTCGAAGACCTCAACGTTCCTACCGTAGCGGCCATCAACGGCATCGCGCTGGGCGGCGGTCTGGAAATGTGCCTGGCGGCTGACTATCGCGTCATGTCGACCAAAGCCAAGATTGGTCTGCCGGAAGTCAAACTGGGCATCTACCCAGGTTTCGGTGGCACTGTGCGTCTGCCGCGTCTGATCGGTGTCGACAATGCCATCGAGTGGATTGCCGCCGGCAAGGAAAACCGCCCTGAAGACGCCCTGAAAGTCAGCGCCGTTGACGCCGTGGTTGCTCCAGAGAAGCTGCAGGAAGCTGCCCTTGAACTGATCAAGCGCGCCATCTCCGGCGAGTTCGACTTCAAGGCCAAGCGTCAGCCGAAACTTGAAAAACTCAAGTTGAACGCCATTGAACAAATGATGGCTTTCGAAACCGCCAAAGGTTTCGTCGCCGGTCAAGCTGGCCCGAACTACCCGGCGCCGGTCGAAGCGATCAAGACCATCCAGAAAGCCGCGAACTTCGGTCGTGACAAGGCGCTGGAAGTCGAAGCCGCCGGTTTCGTCAAACTGGCCAAGACCTCTGCCGCGCAGAGCTTGATCGGTCTGTTCCTGAACGATCAGGAACTGAAGAAAAAGGCCAAGGCCTACGACGAAATCGCCAAAGACGTGAAGCAGGCTGCCGTACTCGGCGCCGGCATCATGGGTGGCGGTATCGCCTATCAGTCGGCCTCCAAAGGCACGCCGATCCTGATGAAGGACATCAACGAGCACGGTATCGAGCAGGGTCTGGCCGAAGCCGCCAAACTGCTGGTTGGCCGCGTTGATAAAGGTCGCATGACCGCTGCGAAAATGGCTGAAGTGCTCAACGGCATTCGTCCGACCCTGTCCTACGGCGACTTCGGTCACGTCGATCTGGTGGTTGAAGCGGTCGTCGAGAACCCGAAGGTCAAGCAAGCTGTACTGGCCGAAGTTGAAGCTCAGGTCAAAGAGGACACCATCCTCGCGTCCAACACCTCGACCATTTCCATCAGCCTGCTGGCCAAGGCCCTCAAGCGTCCGGAAAACTTCGTCGGCATGCACTTCTTCAACCCGGTGCACATGATGCCGCTGGTGGAAGTGATCCGTGGCGAGAAGTCCAGCGAACTGGCTGTTGCCACCACCGTTGCCTACGCCAAGAAAATGGGCAAGAACCCGATCGTCGTCAACGACTGCCCGGGCTTCCTGGTCAACCGCGTACTGTTCCCGTACTTCGGCGGTTTCGCCAAGCTGGTCAGCGCCGGTGTCGACTTCGTCCGTATCGACAAGGTCATGGAAAAATTCGGCTGGCCGATGGGCCCGGCATACCTGATGGACGTGGTCGGCATCGACACCGGTCACCACGGTCGTGACGTGATGGCTGAAGGTTTCCCGGACCGCATGAAGGATGACCGTCGTTCGGCCATCGACGTGCTGTACGAAGCCAAGCGCCTGGGTCAGAAGAACGGCAAGGGCTTTTACGCCTACGAAGCCGACAAGAAAGGCAAGCAGAAGAAGGTTGCCGATCCATCGGTGCTGGAAGTGCTCAAGCCGATCGTTTACGAGCAGCGCGAAGTCACTGACGAAGACATCATCAACTGGATGATGATCCCGCTGTGCCTGGAAACCGTGCGTTGCCTGGAAGACGGCATCGTTGAAACCGCCGCCGAAGCCGACATGGGTCTGGTCTACGGTATCGGTTTCCCTCCATTCCGTGGCGGTGCGCTGCGCTACATCGATTCGATCGGTGTTGCCGAGTTCGTTGCCCTGGCTGACCAGTACGCTGATTTGGGCGCGCTGTACCACCCGACCGCGAAGCTGCGCGAAATGGCCAAAAACGGCCAGAGCTTCTTCGGTTAAGCGCCCCCAACTAGAGTGAGAGTGAACTTATGAGCTTGAATCCTAGAGACGTCGTGATTGTCGACTTCGGTCGTACTCCGATGGGCCGCTCCAAGGGCGGCATGCACCGCAACACCCGCGCCGAAGACATGTCGGCGCACCTGATCAGCAAGCTGCTGGAACGCAACGCCAAGGTCGATCCTGCTGAAGTCGAGGACGTGATCTGGGGCTGTGTGAACCAGACTCTGGAGCAGGGCTGGAACATCGCGCGCATGGCGTCGCTGATGACCCAGATCCCGCACACCTCGGCCGGCCAGACCGTCAGCCGTCTGTGCGGTTCGTCGATGAGTGCCCTGCACACTGCCGCGCAAGCGATCATGACCGGTAACGGTGACGTGTTCGTGGTTGGCGGCGTCGAGCATATGGGCCACGTCAGCATGATGCACGGTGTCGATCCGAACCCGCACATGTCCCTGTACGCGGCGAAAGCCTCGGGCATGATGGGCCTGACCGCTGAAATGCTCGGCAAAATGCACGGCATCACTCGCGAACAGCAAGACGCTTTCGGCGTGCGTTCCCACCAGTTGGCCCACAAGGCAACTGTGGAAGGCAAGTTCAAAGACGAAATCATCCCGATGCAGGGCTATGACGAGAACGGTTTCCTGAAACTGTTCGACTACGACGAAACCATTCGTCCGGAAACCACCCTGGAAAGTCTGGCGGCCCTCAAGCCGGCCTTCAATCCAAAGGGCGGCACCGTGACTGCGGGTACTTCGTCGCAGATCACCGATGGTGCTTCGTGCATGATCGTGATGTCGGCGCAGCGTGCGCAGGACCTGGGCATTCAGCCGATGGCGGTGATCCGTTCGATGGCAGTGGCGGGTGTGGATCCGGCGATCATGGGCTATGGTCCAGTTCCGGCCACACAAAAAGCCCTGAAGCGTGCGGGCCTTGGCATCAACGATATCGACTTCTTCGAGCTCAACGAAGCTTTCGCTGCACAGGCCCTGCCAGTGCTGAAAGATCTGAAAGTACTCGACAAGATGAACGAGAAGGTTAACCTGCACGGCGGCGCGATCGCCCTGGGTCACCCGTTCGGTTGCTCCGGTGCGCGTATTTCCGGCACCTTGCTGAACGTGATGAAGCAGAATAGCGGCACCTTCGGGGTGGCCACTATGTGCATTGGTCTCGGCCAAGGCATCTCCACCGTCTTCGAACGCGTTTAAGCGTCTCGTCGATGGAAGCCGGGGCCAAGTGCCCCGGTTTTTGTTTTTGCGGATTTATTTTGTTTTTATTTTGAAAAAATTTGAGTGAGGGCCGAAGCATGCCGATACAACCTGGGCTCTACCAACATTACAAAGGTCCGCAGTACCGCGTATTCAGTGTTGCGCGGCATTCCGAGACCGAGGAAGAAGTGGTCTTTTACCAAGCCCTGTATGGCGATTACGGCTTTTGGGTGCGCCCTTTGAGCATGTTCGTCGAGTCGGTCGAGGTTGACGGCGAGCAGGTGCCACGCTTTGCTTTGGTGCAAGCCGAACCGAGCCTTTTTACCAAGGCATGAGGCGAGTGCGCACAGAACCCTGTGCTTGACCTCACCTTGTATCAACTATATATAGCGGTGCCGCGTCAGGCGCCAACCGCCTTTCACTTCTAGAATTCAGGAATTTTCTGATCCATGGGCAAATCGCTGGTCATTGTGGAATCCCCGGCTAAGGCCAAGACCATCAACAAGTATCTGGGTAACCAATACGTGGTGAAGTCGAGTATCGGCCATATCCGAGACCTGCCCACCAGCGGTTCGGCTAGCGCCAGCAAAGAGCCAGCCGCCAAGCGTGGCAAGGCCGCTGCAGGCGAAGGTCCGGTGCTCACGCCGAAAGAGAAGGCGCGCAAGCAGTTGGTCTCACGTATGGGTGTCGATCCCGATCATGGCTGGAAAGCCAAGTACGAGATCCTCCCGGGCAAGGAAAAGGTCATCGAAGAGCTGCGCCGGCTCGCCAAGGATGCTGACACCATCTATCTCGCAACCGACTTGGATCGCGAGGGGGAAGCCATTGCCTGGCACCTGCGCGAAGCCATCGGTGGTGACGACAGCCGCTACAAGCGCGTGGTGTTCAACGAAATCACCAAGAAGGCGATTCAGGAGGCCTTCTCCGAGCCCGGCGAGCTGGACATCGACCGTGTGAATGCCCAGCAGGCGCGTCGTTTCCTCGACCGCGTCGTGGGCTACATGGTCTCGCCGCTGCTGTGGGCCAAGATTGCCCGTGGCCTGTCCGCCGGTCGCGTGCAATCGGTTGCCGTGAAGCTGGTGGTCGAGCGCGAGCGCGAAATCCGTGCGTTCAACCCGGAAGAATACTGGGAAGTGCACGCCGACCTTGGCACTGCCAAGGGCTCGACCGTGCGTTTCGAAGTGGCGCGTGAAAAGGGTGAAGCCTTCAAGCCGCTGAATGAAGCACAGGCCACGGCTGCACTGGAGAAACTCAAGTCCTCCAGCTACAGCATCGTCAAGCGCGAAGACAAACCGACCAGCAGCAAGCCGTCGGCACCGTTCATCACGTCCACCCTGCAACAGGCCGCAAGCAACCGCCTGGGCTTTGGCGTGAAGAAAACCATGATGATGGCTCAGCGTCTGTACGAAGCTGGCTATATCACTTATATGCGTACCGACTCGACCAACCTCTCGGCCGATGCCGTGGCGATGGCGCGCACTTACATCGAAGATGAGTTCGGCAAGAAGTACCTGCCGGAAACGCCGAACGTCTACAGCAGCAAGGAAGGCGCACAAGAGGCTCACGAAGCGATTCGTCCGTCCGACGCCAACACCACGCCGAGCAAGCTGGCTGGTATGGAGCGTGATGCTGAGCGTCTGTATGAGCTGATCTGGCGCCAGTTCCTCGCTTGCCAGATGCTGCCGGCGCAATACCTGTCGACCACCGTCAGTGTGGCGGCGGGTGACTTCGAGCTGCGTGCCAAGGGCCGCATCCTCAAGTTCGACGGTTACACCCGCGTTCTGCCGCAGATCGCCAAGCCTGGCGATGACGATGTTCTGCCGGACATGGCGCAAGGTGACGTGATGAAGCTGATCAAGCTCGATCCGTCCCAGCACTTCACCAAGCCGCCGGCGCGTTACTCCGAAGCCAGTCTGGTCAAGGAAATGGAAAAACGCGGCATCGGTCGTCCTTCGACTTACGCAGCGATCATTTCGACCATTCAGGATCGCGGCTATGTGACCCTGCACAACCGTCGTTTCTATTCGGAAAAGATGGGCGACATCGTCACTGAGCGTCTGTCCGAGAGCTTCTCCAACCTCATGGACTACGGCTTCACTGCCGGCATGGAAGAGAACCTCGATGACGTGGCCCAGGGCGAGCGTGACTGGAAAAACGTGTTGGACGAGTTCTATGGCGATTTCAAGAAGAAGCTTGAGGTAGCCGAGAATCCGGACAATGGCATGCGTGCCAACCAGCCGGTCATGACCGACATTCCGTGCACCACGTGCGGCCGTCCGATGCAGATCCGTACCGCCTCGACCGGTGTGTTCCTCGGTTGCTCAGGCTACAGCCTGCCACCGAAGGAGCGCTGCAAGGCCACCGTCAACCTGGTGCCGGGCGACGAAATTGCTGCGGACGACGAAGGTGAGTCGGAATCGCTGGTGCTGCGTGGCAAGCATCGCTGCCCGATCTGCAGCACGGCGATGGATGCCTACCTGCTCGACGAGAAACGCAAACTGCACATCTGCGGTAACAACCCGGATTGCGCGGGCTACGAGATCGAAGAGGGTAACTACCGCATCAAGGGCTACGAAGGTCCGAGCCTGGAATGCGACAAGTGTGGCAGCGAGATGCAACTCAAGACCGGCCGTTTCGGCAAGTTCTTCGGTTGCACCAACCCGACCTGCAAGAACACCCGCAAACTGCTGAAGAGCGGTGATGCGGCGCCGCCGAAGATGGATCCGGTGAAGATGCCTGAGCTGAAATGCGAAAAGGTCAACGACACCTACATCCTGCGCGACGGTGCTTCCGGTCTGTTCCTCGCGGCCAGTCAGTTCCCGAAAAACCGTGAGACCCGTGCTCCGCTGGTGATTGAAATTCTGCCGCACAAGGACGAAATCGATCCGAAGTACCACTTCCTGTGTGAAGCGCCACAGAAGGACCCTGACGGCCTGCCAGCGGTGATCCGCTACAGCCGCAAGACCAAGGAGCAATACGTGCAGACCGAAGTCGACGGCAAGCCTACCGGCTGGAAAGCGTTCTACGACGGTGGCAAGTGGACCGTTGAAGACAAGCGCACGAAAGCCAAGGCTGAGTAAGCGCCGGTCCGATACACAAAAGGCCGCATGATGACCCTCGGGTTTCATGCGGCCTTTTTGTTTTGTGCTTGCGGTCGGCTCCGCTGATCCATGACACTGTCAGGTCTGTGTGACGTAATTATTTCGCTGTGGAGACTGCCGGCATGGCGCACGAACTCTATACCCGCACCAATCAGAAGATCTATTTTGCCGGCTTGTCGCTGGAAGCGCTGGCGCGCGCCGAAGAGGGGCGAGCGATGAACGCGTTGGCGTTGATTCAGGCGGGACGTGAATCCGCGTTATTCCACCTCTATGGCGCGCTGTTGGGTCTATGCCATGAGATTGCCGGGTTCTATCGTTTGCCCCAGGCCAGCGCGCCTCGAGCCGAGGTTTTGCTGACCCGCGAAGTGCTGGAAACGATTGCGATCCCCGAATTGGCCGAGATGATTGAGCTGGCAGGTAATCCGGAAACCTGGCTGGCGAAACTGTTGGCGGCGCATTCGGCGCTGTTCCAGCCACCACGGGTGCCGCACAAGCCCAAGGGCGATGTGACGCAGCCGTTGATTCAGGCCGTTAATCTGGATGAAGAGGAGGCGCCGCAGGAACTGACTCGCGAAGAGCTGGAGAGCTGGCGGCAGAATCTCAAAGGCTTGGCCATTCGTTTTCGCGAAGGATTGAACGAGTGTTGAGGTCGATTGACACGGTGGCAATATGAAACATGCTGCTGGTCAAGATCCCGAGCGAAGCCTGAATGATGTCTATATAATCCCTGCCTTTCGTGGAGAACAGACCTATATGCCAACGTCCTTTCTAGAAATTGTCGAGTTACCAGACGGCCGAATCGAACTGCGCAGGGCTGAGGACGAGGGTTCTCTGGTGACGCTGGATTTCTCCGAGGATGCCAAGACGTTCCTGCAGGGGCAGCATGTCGAGATCGCCAAGGCGATGTTGAGTGTTGGTGTGCAGATGGCGGGTCGGATGATCGAAGGTGAGTTTGATAAAGATGAGGGGCCGCGGGTTCTTCATTGATCCCTGCCTGTTTTTGTCGGTACCGCTTCAGATCGGCTTCTCTGTCCCTGGAGAAGCCCTGCGCTCCAAACAGCGCGCGTTGTCAGTGAGTCAACCCAATCGGATGTTCAGGCTTTGAGCGTCGCCCGTGCGTGCAGCGCTGATCAGTTGTTGCCGCGATTGGGCATTCAGCGGGTTGAGCCAGGTCACCACCGTATGACTGCGCGCCAGGCGCAGTGCTTCGCAGGCCAGTTGCTGGGCGCTCTGAGTGCCGCGTGGTTGCAGCAGTAGAATCCGTTCACGATTCAGGCCCGCATCCCGAAGCCATGCCTGGGTCAGGCTGGCCGGTGGCGCAATCAGCGTCAGCCAGCGTGCGTCCTGGTCCTCGCTGAGTTCGCGCAGGATCGGGGCGAGCAGGTTCAGGCAGTTCCCGGCCGCACCGCGCAGTGACAGCTCACTGAATACTTCGGGTTCGGCATTCCAGGGACGCTCGACCACTTCTTTCAGGATCGGCGCCATCGGTTGCGCCAGAAACGCTTCGAATAAAGGCAGTTGTGTTTGCTGAGGTGTGTGTGGGAACTGCATAAAGCCTCCTTTAGCGGCGGATTACGCCGACACTCAAGCCTTCGATCACCAGTTCCTGATCTTTCAGGTCAACTTCGATAGGCGCGAACTCAGGGTTTTCGGCGATCAGCCAGACCTTGCTGCCTTCACGCTTGAAGCGTTTGACGGTCACTTCATCACCGATTCGCGCCACGACAACCTGGCCGTTACGGGCTTCGCGGGTGGTATGAACCGCCAGCAGGTCACCGTCGAAAATACCGATGTCCTTCATGCTCATGCCGTGAACGCGCAGCAGGTAGTCGGCGCGTGGATGGAAGAAGGCAGGGTTGATGTTGCAGGATTCTTCGATGTGCTGCTGGGCGAGAATCGGTGCGCCGGCAGCGACCCGGCCAATGATCGGCAGGGTGGAGTCGTCGGCCTTGGCTTCGAAGCCCGGGATGCGAATGCCGCGGGAAGCGCCAGGGGTCATCTCGATGGCGCCCTTGCGGGCCAGTGCCTTCAGGTGTTCTTCTGCCGCGTTGGGCGACTTGAAGCCCAGCTCCTGAGCGATTTCCGCACGGGTTGGCGGGTAGCCGTTGTCTTCGAGGCAGCGTTTGATAAAGGCCAGAATCTCGGCTTGGCGTGGCGTCAGCTTTAGCATATTGATCGCTCTGTCTTTTTATACAGTGACTGGGATTATATACAGTGAAGCGGTCTTGGCAATGCCCGTTTTTTTACCGGCCGCCAGACGGTCGGCAAGGGTGTTTATTAATGCGATGGGCTTGTGTGGTTAAATAGCTGACCGACCATTCCCAAAACGAACCGGCAGGCTTGACAAGGCACAGGCTGAAACGTATGTTTCAAACAAGTGTTTGTCAGGCGGAGTAGCCATGGCCCAGTCGGAAACCGTTGAACGCATTCTTGATGCTGCCGAGCAATTGTTCGCGGAGAAAGGTTTCGCTGAAACCTCATTGCGTTTGATCACCAGCAAGGCAGGCGTCAACCTGGCAGCGGTGAACTATCACTTCGGTTCGAAAAAAGCGTTGATCCAGGCGGTGTTCTCGCGTTTTCTCGGGCCGTTCTGCATCAGCCTCGATAAAGAACTGGAGCGGCGTCAGGCCAAGCCTGAAAACAAGCCGACCCTCGAAGAACTGCTGGAAATCCTTGTCGAACAGGCTCTGGTGGTTCAGCCACGCAGCGGCAATGACCTGTCGATCTTCATGCGTTTGCTGGGTCTTGCGTTCAGCCAGAGCCAGGGTCACCTGCGGCGTTACCTTGAAGACATGTACGGCAAGGTGTTCCGTCGTTACATGCTGCTGGTCAATGAGGCCGCACCACGCATTCCACCGATCGAACTGTTCTGGCGCGTGCACTTCATGCTCGGCGCCGCAGCGTTCAGCATGTCCGGTATCAAGGCGCTGCGTGCAATTGCCGAGACCGATTTCGGCGTCAACACCTCCATCGAACAGGTCATGCGCCTGATGGTGCCGTTCCTGGCGGCCGGCATGCGCGCCGAAACCGGTGTCACCGATGCGGCGATGGCCACCGCACAACTGCGTCCGCGCAGCAAATCGACGCCGGTCGCCGCCAAGGTTTGACCGCACACGGGTGGGCGCAGCAGCTTGTATCCGCTAAGCTAGCCGCCCATGCCGACTCTCGTTCTGAACCCGATTCTGATGAAAACCGCTGACCTGCCGGGCACTGCCCACGGCAGCGATTTCATGCGGATCGGGTTTTTCGTTTTCAAGGAATCTCTATGACTGCTGGCCTGCAAGGCTCGTTGATGGTGGACGTCGCCGGTACCTGGCTGACGGCCGAAGATCGCCAATTGTTGCGCCAGCCCGAAGTGGGTGGCCTGATCATTTTTGCCCGCAACATCGAGCATCCACGGCAGGTGCGTGAGCTGAGTGCGGCCATTCGCGCCATTCGCCCGGATCTGTTGCTGGCGGTGGACCAGGAGGGCGGTCGCGTGCAGCGCCTGCGTCAGGGCTTTGTGCGTCTGCCGGCCATGCGCGCCATCGCTGACAATCCGAATGCCGAATACCTCGCGGAGCAATGCGGCTGGATCATGGCCACCGAAGTGCTGGCGGTCGGCCTCGACCTGAGCTTCGCCCCGGTGCTGGATCTGGATTATCAGCGCAGTGCGGTGGTGGGTACCCGTTCGTTCGAAGGTGATCCGGAGCGCGCAGCACTGCTCGCCGGGGCGTTCATTCGCGGTATGAACAGTGCCGGCATGGCCGCCACTGGCAAGCACTTCCCCGGTCATGGTTGGGCCGAAGCCGACTCACACGTTGCGATCCCGAACGACGAGCGCAGCCTCGACGAGATCCGCGCCCATGACCTCGTACCGTTCGCCCGACTCAGCCAACAACTGGCCGCTGTCATGCCGGCCCACGTCATTTATCCGCAAGTGGATTCGCAGCCTGCCGGTTTCTCCCGACGCTGGTTGCAGGACATCCTGCGTGGCGAGTTGCAGTTTGACGGTGTGATCTTCAGCGACGATCTGTCGATGGCCGGTGCCCATGTCGTGGGCGATGCTGCCAGCCGTATCGAAGCGGCCCTGAGCGCCGGCTGCGACATGGGCCTGGTGTGCAACGACCGTGCAGCGGCCGAACTGGCCCTGAGTGCCGCGCAACGGTTGAAGGTCAAGCCTTCTGCCCGCATTGCGCGCATGCGTGGCCAGGCGTTCGCCAGCACCGATTACCGCCAGGATCCGCGCTGGCTCACCGCCATCGGCGCGCTCAAAGACGCTCAACTGATTGATTAAGGACGTTTCGCTATGACGGTATACGCGATCATCGGTGGCACCGGCCTGACCCGGCTCGAAGGCTTGAGCATTCGTCAGTCGCTGGCCGTGGACACGCCTTATGGCGCGCCTTCGGCCGAGGTGCAGGTCGGTGAGTATGCCGGCAAGGAGGTGCTGTTCCTCGCCCGTCACGGCCACCCGCATCGCTTCCCGCCGCACAAGGTCAACTACCGCGCCAACCTGTGGGCGTTGAAGCAGGCCGGGGCTGAAGCGATCATCGCGGTGAATGCCGTAGGCGGGATTCACCCGGCGATGCGCACCGGGCATTTCTGCGTGCCGCATCAGATCGTTGACTACACCAGCGGCCGTGAACACACGTTTTTCGCCGACGATCTCCAACATGTCACCCACATTGACTTCAGCTTCCCCTACAGCGAACCGCTGCGTCAGCAGTTGATTGCCGCAGTGGCCGCCGAGGGTTGCGAATACAGCGATCAAGGTGTGTATGCCTGCACCCAGGGCCCGCGTCTGGAGACTGTGGCCGAAATCGTGCGTCTGGAGCGTGATGGCTGCGACATCGTTGGCATGACCGGCATGCCGGAAGCGGCGCTGGCGCGTGAACTCGAACTGGATTACGCATGTCTGGCGCTGGTGGTCAATCCGGCGGCGGGCAAGTCCACCGCGGTGATCACCATGGCCGAGATCGAGCAGGCGTTGCAGAGCGGCATGGGCAAGGTGAAATCAGTGCTGGCACGGGTATTGGCTGGGTGAAAGGCTGACAGCGCCATGACGATAATCATCAGTCAGCTTCACTCGCTGCCGTGGACTGAGGCCTTCAACCGTAATGCTTTGGCCAAAGCCCGCGTTTACGCCATCGAGGACCGGATAAAAATCCATTTGGTCGATGACGAGATGATTGAGGCGGCCTGCGCGGGTTCTGAAAGTTACGTTTATCAACAGGTCATCTATCTGGTTAAAGATGAGCAGGAGCGATTCGGCCTGCGATGCTTTTGCTCCTGCCCGGTGGAAATCAACTGCAAGCACAGCGCTGCGGTGCTCTTTCACTTGCAGGATCGCGCGGCTGAAGAGACTGACCGTGATGCCCCGGTTCAGTTGAATAGAGCACTGGAGCACTGGCTTTCCACTATTCCTGTGGCGACCCAGTCTTTTGAAGAGGCCTCGCAAGCGGCCAGTACGCGACTGTTTTACAAACTCAAGGCCACGCCGGTTTCGGGCAAATGGCTGGTCGAAATATTCAAGGTCTACCAGCTCAAGAGTGGCGAGCTGCGCGACGTCAAACCGTTGTTTTCGCTATCAGACATGCTGATGCGCCAGCCCGGTTATCTGAACGAACTGGACCTGCGGATTGCCAGGCTGTTGGTGGCCACGCACTCCCATCATGCGTATTACAGCGGCTATCCGCTGGACGGTCGCAGTGGCGCCGAATTGCTCGAAATGTTGTTGAACACGCGGCGCCTGTATCTGGATTTTGAAACATTGCAGCCGCTGACTTCGGGCGCGAGCAGAAGCGCGCAGTTTGCCTGGGCCGAACAAGCCAATGGCAGTTTTCGACCGCAATGGAGCAGTGATGAAGCGTCAGTGGAAACAGTGCTCGCGCTGGAACCTCTTTATTATCTGGATCGAGAGCGGCAACAAATCGGCCCGCTATGCAGCGAGTTCGATGAAAAACTCGCCTGTCATCTAGCATTGGCGCCGGAGATTCCGGCACGTCAGGCCATGCAGTTCAGCCATCGAATGAGTGTGGCTACTCAGGTCGCCCCACCGCACAAGTTGACGGAGCGGATCATCGACGATGTTTTGCCCAAGGCTCATCTGACCCTCGCCAGCGGCAAGCGCTACACTCGCTGGCAGTACGAGCCGGAGCACCGAGCCGCTTTGCTGTTCACCTACGGCGGTCTTCCCGTACAGGATCGCAACCCGGAGGTGGTGGTTCTTTCGGGCGTTGAAACCCAGCGTATCCAGCGTCAGCCTGCCGCCGAAAAAGCCCTGCGTCAGCAATTGCAGAAACACGGTTTCAAAAAGGCCACGCGCAAAAGCAGCGTTGATCATCCGGGTGAACGGTTTGATCTGCCCGATGATTCAGCCTGGCTCACATTTGCTCAGAATGGCATTCCCGCGCTGCGTGAAGCAGGCTGGCAGATTGACGTCAGCCATAACTTTCATTTCAACGTGGAGAAAGTCGAGCACTGGTACGCCGAGGTTGAGGAAGAGTCGGGGCGGCAGTGGTTTGATCTGCAGTTAGGGATTGTCGTCAACGGTGAGCGCCACAGCCTGCTGCCGATTTTTCTGCACCTGTTACGCGCCCAGCAGATGCTTCTCGATCCAGCCAACCTCGCTCAGCGCGGTGATGATGAGTTGCTGTTGGTCGAGTTGGGGGCCGGGCGCTTCAGCGCTAACATCAGTGGCAAAGTCGCCCTGCCTTTTGGTCGGGTCAAACCGTTGCTGGCCACACTCAGCGAGTTGTATCTGGGCAATCATCATGGCGATAAGTTGCGCTTGAGTGCTCCCGATGCAGCACGCCTGAGTTTGCTGGAAGGGGTATCGCTGGAATGGCAGGGCGGCGAACGGTTGCGCAATTTTGCCCGGCGCCTGCGTGAATCCACTTACACGCAAGTCGTAGCACCGCTCGGTCTCAATGCGCAGATGCGGCCCTATCAGCTCGAAGGCTTGAGCTGGATGCAAACCCTGCGTGAGCTGGAGGTTGGCGGTATCCTCGGCGATGACATGGGGCTGGGTAAAACGCTGCAAACCCTGGCGCACCTGTTGACGGAAAAGCAGGCGGGGCGGCTTGATCGTCCTGCGCTGGCGGTAATGCCCACCAGTCTGATCCCTAACTGGCTGGACGAGGCGTTGCGTTTTACGCCGCAGTTGAGGGTGCTGGCGCTACATGGCGTGGGGCGGAAAAAAGACTTCGCCAGTTTTGCCGAATACGATCTGGTGTTGACCACTTACGCCTTGCTGCCGAGGGACCTTGAGGTTCTGCAGCCGCAGTTGTGGAGCGTGCTGATTCTCGATGAGGCGCAGAACATCAAGAACCCGGTCAGTAAGGCTGCTCAAGCCGCACGTGATTTGCAAGCCCGGCAGCGCTTGTGTTTGAGCGGCACCCCAATGGAAAACCACTTGGGCGAGTTGTGGTCGCAGTTCCACTTCTTGATGCCCGGTTGGCTGGGTGACAGTAAAGTGTTCAATCGTGATTACCGTACACCGATTGAAAAACACGGCAACGCCGAGCGCATGCAGCATCTGACGGCGCGAATAAAGCCGTTCTTGCTGCGACGCAAAAAGGACCAGGTGGCGACCGAGTTGCCACCGAAAACCGAAATTGTGCATTGGGTCGATCTCAGCGACGGTCAACGCGACGTGTATGAAACGGTTCGCGTGGCGATGGACAAAAAAGTCCGCGACGAAATTGCCCGCAGTGGTGTGGCGCGCAGTCAGATCATCATTCTTGATGCCTTGCTCAAGCTGCGTCAGGTCTGTTGCGACTTGCGCTTGATCAATATGCCGCTGACTGCGAAGGCGCTGCGTTCGGGGAGTGGCAAGCTGCTCAGTTTGATGGAGATGCTTGAAGAGCTGATTGGCGAGGGTCGCAGGATCCTGCTGTTCTCCCAGTTCACCTCGATGCTGGCTTTGATCGAGCAAGAGTTGCAGCAACGTGAAGTCAGCTATTCGCTGCTGACCGGTGAAACCGCAGATCGGCGCACGCCAGTGAAAGACTTCCAGAGCGGCAAGGTGTCGCTGTTTCTGATCAGTCTGAAGGCCGGGGGCACAGGTTTGAACCTGACTGCGGCAGACACGGTGATCCACTTCGACCCTTGGTGGAACCCGGCAGTGGAGAATCAGGCCACCGATCGCGCGTATCGAATCGGGCAAAACAACCCGGTATTCGTTTACAAGCTGATTGCCCGCGGCACGGTAGAGGAAAAAATCCAGGCACTGCAGCAGGAAAAGGCTGCGCTGGCCGGGGCGGTACTGGAAGGTGGCACGACAGGTGGGTTCAAGCTGGAGCAGACTGACATTGAGGCGCTGTTTGCGCCGCTGCCGGTTTCCACGGGTTGATGGTTTAAGCCTGGGCTCGATATCTGAGGGCCCCATCGCTGGCACGCCAGCTCCCACAGGTTTTTGTGCTGTTCACAAAATAGTGTTCAACCCAGATTGTTGTGGGACCTGGCTTGCCAGCGCTGGCAATTTGTCTGAAAAGCGCATCTCAGCGCTTGTCGAGCTTATCCGGCAACGGCGCAAACAGCGCTTCAATATCATCACTCTGCAGTTTCCAGTCCCCGGCCTTGCGTCCATCCAGCACGCCCGCTGCCAAGTCGGATTTTTCCTTCTGCAGGTGCTGAATTTTCTCTTCCACCGTGCCTCGGGCAATCATCTTGTAGACGAACACCGGTTTCTCCTGGCCGATCCGATACGCACGGTCAGTGGCCTGATTCTCGGTCGCCGGGTTCCACCATGGGTCGTAGTGAATCACTGTATCCGCTTCGGTCAGGTTCAATCCCACGCCGCCGGCCTTCAGGCTGATCAGAAAGATCTGACGATTGCCACTCTGGAACTCCTTCACCGGTGTGCGTCGGTCCCGGGTCTGACCGGTCAGCAGCGCATAGGCGATCTTGCGTTTTTTCAGTTCCTCTTCGATCAATGACAGCATCGAGGTGAATTGCGAAAACAGCAGTATCCGCCGACCTTCCTCAAACAGCTCCTCGAGCATTTCCATCAGGCTGTCGAGCTTGCCCGACGTGCTGCCGCGAGCGGGCAGGGTAGCGTCGTTGACCAGACGCAGGTCGCAGCAGACCTGACGCAATTTCAGCAGTGCTTCCAGAATGATGATCTGACTGCGCGCCACGCCTTTGCGCGTGATTTCATCGCGGACCTTCTTGTCCATCGCCAGGCGCATGGTTTCGTACACATCGCGCTGCGCTTCGTTGAGGTCGACCCAATGGATGATCTCGGTTTTCGGTGGCAACTCGGTGGCCACCTGTTCTTTGGTGCGGCGCAGCAGAAACGGTTTTATCCGGCCGTTGAGGTGCTGAAGTCTGACTTCGCTGCCGCGCTTTTCAATCGGCACGCGGTAGTCGGCGTTGAAGCTTTTGACGTCGCCAAGCCAGCCGGGCAGCAAGAAGTGGAACAGCGACCATAGTTCACCCAGGTGGTTTTCCAGCGGCGTACCGCTGAGGCACAGACGCTGCCGCGCATTCAGCTCTCGCGCCGCTTGGGCGGCTTTGCTGTTCGGGTTCTTGATGTACTGCGCTTCATCCAGCACCAACACATGCAGGGGTTGCCTGGCCAGGCGCTCGACATCCTTGGGCAGCAATGCGTAGGTGGTGAGGATCAGGTCGAAGTCAGCGAGGTGGTCAAAGTGCTTTTTGCGGCCGGCACCGTACAGCGCCACCACTTTCAGTTGCGGGGTGAAGTGCGCCGCTTCATCGAGCCAGTTGGGAATCAGGCTGGTGGGCATGACTACCATGCACGGCCGGTCAAGGCGTCCGGCATTTTTTTCGCTGAGAATGTGCGCCAGCGTTTGCAGGGTTTTGCCCAGTCCCATGTCGTCCGCCAGAATCCCGCCAACTTGCAGCTGTCGCAGCGATTGCATCCAGCTCAAGCCTTCGAGTTGGTACGGCCGCAACGTCGCGTTCAGCCCCTGCGGCGCATTGGCGCTGAAATCGCGAATGTCGCGCAGGCGCTGAGCAAACGTACGGATCTGCTCACCGCCTTCCCACAGCAGCGGAATGCCTTCCAGCGAATTGAGACGCGTGGCATCGGCCTTGCTCAGGCGCAGGGTGGTTTCCCCCGGCTCCTGGAGATAAAACTCGCCGAGGGTCGTCAGCACCGGTTTCAGTCGGCCCAGCGGCAGCGCCACCTGCAATGGCCCGTGCTCGCTGTTGCGCTGCGGAATATTCACCAGAATCAGTTCGTCATCGCGCCGGCGCGCCAGGCGTTCCGGGTTGAGGATTTCCGTGTGCGAGCGCATCAGGTTGAGCAGGATCGGCAGCAGGCTCAAGCGTTCACCGTTGACGATGATGCCCAGTTCCAGATCGAACCAGTCGCGTTCCGGTGCCTGTTCGACGGTGGCGTACCAGTCATCCACGGCCGTCAGGTCGAAGCCGAACTCTTCGTCGATCTGCAATTCCCAGCCCTGCGTGCGCAGCTTCGGCAGATCATTGAGGGTGAAGGTCAGCCAGGCACTGTCGTTGACCATCTCATACAGCTCGCCGGCGCTTTCCGGCAGGGCTTTGCTCTGGCGGGTGGCAATACGAAAGCCGAGGATTCGTAACTGTTCGCGGTAGGACTGTTCGACATCCGGATGGCGTTTTATCCGTAATGTCTGGCTTTCCTGACGTATCAGGATGTCGCTGTTTTTCTGCCCGCTGACGTATTCGTCGAGATAGCTGAACGACAGCGCCGCGCGGTGCTGAATGTAGCGCTGCATCTTGCCGTTGCGCGGTTCGAAAGCGCTGAATTCGACACTGGCCAGCCACAGGCGCGGGACCGGCTGAACGTTATCCACCAGCACTTGCGGCGGGGCTTTCGGGCTGCGGTTTTCCAGTACGGCCTGGAGTTTTTCCAACAGTTCGGCGTCTTTGGCGGCAGCCGGGTATTCGAGGGTTTCCTGCACTTGCAGCAGCACCGCTGCGCAATGTTTGCAGTTGCTGCGAACCGGGCAGGTGCACGCGGCCTCCACCAGCAGCAAGGTGCCTTTGGCCGACTCGCGCAGCGTAATGGTCTGACGGTAGACATTGCCGCCAGAGCCTTCGCAACTGGCGGTGATGGTCGCATCGCCGACCTGGGCGATACGGACCCGGTTCTCCAGGGCGTAGCGACGGCCACGCTCCAGGCTCTGTTCCTTGAATCGGCTGACCCAGGAGGGTGCCAACGGTTTACTCAGGGGCGGGGGCATAAGGACTTCGATCAGTCCGGAATGGCTTCAGGCGCTTCCCGCGGCGCCGGCGCCGTCAGGGAAGTGATCTTGATCAGCAGGGCCAGGTGGCCGTTGTCGAGATAGTTGAGTTGGCCGTTCTTGGTGTGGCTGTCCTGCTTCAGGCGTTCGCTGGCGGTGACCATGCCGTTGGCGTCGATCTGGTTGACCCAGAAGTCGGCATTCACATCGGTGAAGCGTCCCAGCTTCATTTCCAGCGTGCCCTCGATCGGGAACTGGCCGAACTGTTCCTTGCCGTCGCTGACGGCCACCTTGGTCGGCGTCTCGCCGAGGGTCTGTTGCCAGGCCTTGTGCAGCAGCACACTGTAATCGCCGCTGGCAGTGAGTTTGTTGGCCACTTCATTCAGCGCGGGTGTGCGCTGGCTGTCGTCGCCCAGACGCTGGGCGCCGGCGGCCCAGTCTTCCGGGGCGGCGCGGCTGACGATCGCCGGCACCGCGTTCTGGCGGACCAGAATCATCTCGACCATGTAGGTGTCATCGGCAAACGCCGTGGGTGCGACCAGAGTCAGCAGCAAGGTCAGCGAACGAAACAGGCGCATTGGGCGTCCTTCAAGCAGTTTTCGGGATGAGGCGCTCGAACAGCGCCTCTACAGTATTAAAGCGCTCTTCCGCGCGCTCCATCGGCACCTGGAACTTGAACATCGTGGCGCCTTCGAATTTGTAGCGTTTTGGCTGGCTCTGGATCAGTTTGATCAACGTCATCGGGTCGACCGGCGTCTGCGCGGCGAACTCGATACGTCCGCCCTGCGGCCCGCCATCGACCTTTTTGATGCCCAACTGTTCGGCCTGCAATTTCAAGGCAGTGATGCGCACCAGGTTCTTGGTCGGCTCCGGCAGCAGGCCGAAGCGGTCGATCATCTCGACCTGCAGATCCTTCAGGCCCTCTTCGTCGGTGGCCGAGGCAATGCGCTTGTACAGAATCAGGCGCGCATGCACATCCGGCAGGTAGTCTTCCGGAATCAGTGCCGGCACCCGCAGGTTGACCTCCGGGCCACCGCCGAGCGGTTGATCGAGGTTCGGCTGCTCGCCCTTGCGGATCGACTTCACCGCACGCTCCAGCATCTCCATATACAGCGTGAAGCCCACGGCCTGGATCTGGCCGCTCTGGCCATCGCCGAGCAATTCACCGGCGCCACGGATTTCCAGGTCGTTAGTGGCCAGCACGAAACCGGCGCCGAGGTCCTGGGTATTGGCAATCGCCTCCAGGCGCTTTTCCGCATCCGCGGTGATTTGCTGGCGCGGCGGGGTCAGCAGGTAAGCGTACGCCTGGTGGTGACTGCGACCGACGCGACCGCGCAACTGGTGCAGTTGCGCCAGGCCGAATTTGTCGGCGCGCTCGATGATGATGGTGTTGGCGCTCGGCACGTCGATGCCGGTCTCGATGATGGTCGAGGCGATCAGCACGTTGAAGCGCTTGTGATAGAAGTCGCTCATCACCTGTTCGAGTTCGCGTTCGCGCATCTGCCCGTGACCGATGCCGATCCGTGCTTCTGGCACCAGTTCGGCGAGATCTGCCGCGCACTTTTCAATGGTCTTCACGTCGTTGTGCAGGTAGTAAACCTGTCCGCCGCGCAGCAGTTCACGCAGCAGGGCTTCTTTGACCGTGCTCTTGTTCTGCTCCATGACGAAGGTGCGCACCGACAGGCGTCGTGCCGGCGGCGTGGCGATGATCGACAGGTCGCGCATGCCCGACACCGCCATGTTCAGCGTGCGCGGAATCGGCGTGGCGGTCAGGGTGAGGATGTCGACTTCGCTGCGCAGGGCCTTGAGCTGTTCTTTCTGGCGCACGCCGAAACGGTGCTCTTCGTCGATGATCACCAGCCCGAGGTTTTTGATCTTGACGTCGTCCTGCAGCAATTTGTGCGTGCCGATGACGATGTCGATCTTGCCTTCGGCCAGATCGGCGACGGCGGCGTTCACTTCCTTGGCCGATTTGAAGCGGCTCATCACTTCCACGGTCACCGGCCAGTCGGCGAAGCGGTCGCGGAAGCTGTTGTAATGTTGCTGGGCGAGCAGGGTGGTCGGCACCAGAATCGCCACCTGCCGACCGCCATGCACGGCGATGAACGCGGCACGCATGGCCACTTCGGTCTTGCCGAAACCGACATCGCCGCAGACCAGTCTATCCATCGGTTTTGGTGCGAGCATGTCTTCGCGCACGGCCTCGATGGTGGATTGCTGATCCGGGGTTTCTTCGAACGGGAAGCCGGCGCTGAACGTCGCGTAATCGGCTTTCGGGTCGGCGAACGCATAACCTTCGCGAGCGGCACGGCGGGCGTAGATGTCGAGCAGTTCGGCGGCAACGTCGCGCACCTGCTCAGCCGCCTTACGCTTGGCTTTCTGCCAGGTTTCGGAGCCGAGGCGATGCAGCGGAGCCAGGGAGTCGTCACTGCCGGTGTAACGCGCGATCAGGTGCAGGTTGGCCACCGGCACGTAGAGCTTGGCGTTCTCGGCGTACTCGAGGGTGAGGAATTCCGCAGCCTGATTGTCGATTTCCAGAATCGTCAGGCCCAGATAGCGCCCGACACCGTGATCGATGTGCACCACTGGCGCGCCTTCGCGCAGCTCGGTGAGGTTTTTGATCACTGCATCGTTGGCGACATCGCTGCGCTTCTCGCGGCGGCGCCGCTGCATGACCCGCTGACCGAACAGCGGGCTTTCCGCGACCAGCGCCAGCGCCGGGTCGTCAAGCATCAGACCTTCGTCAAGCGGGGCAATGGTGATCGCCAGGCGGTCTTTGCCCGCGACGAAGTCCGGCCAGCTGTCGACGGTTTTCGGCCGCAGCTTGAGGCGTTCCAGCAGCTCCAGCAGCACTTCGCGCCGGCCCGCGGATTCGGCGGTGAACAGCACGCGCCCAGGGAATTCGTCGAGGAATGCCGAAAGCGCGGCCAGCGGTTGCGTGGCCTTGGCTTCGATCGCCAGATTTGGCAGGGATTGCGCCGGGAAACGCTCACGGCCGACGCCAGTGTCCACATCCTGTTGACTGGCCACCACGCGCGGCCAGTTTTTCAGGCGGGCGAAGCAGTCTTCCACCGGCAGGAACAGCTCTGCCGGTGGCAATAAAGGACGCGATGGATCGACGCGGCGCTCTTCATAGCGATTGCGCACGTCGTTCCAGAAATTTTCCGCCGCTTGCTCGATGCCCGGCAGCGAGAACACCTGAGTGTCCTGGGGCAGGTAATCGAACAGGGTCGAGGTTTCGTCAAAGAACAGCGGCAGGTAGTACTCGATACCGGCCGGAGTAATCCCGCTGCTCAGGTCCTGGAAGATCGGGCAGCGACGGAAGTCGACATCGAAGCGTTCGCGGAAACGCGCCTTGAAGCGGGTGACCGCATCTTTCTGCAGCGGAAACTCACGGGCCGGCAGCAGCTTGACTGAATCGACCTTGTCGATGGAGCGCTGGTTTTCCGGATCGAAGGTCCGCAGGGTTTCGATTTCGTCGTCGAACAGGTCGATGCGGTAGGGCAGCTTGCTGCCCATCGGGAACAGGTCGATCAGCGCGCCGCGCACGGTGAACTCGCCGTGCTCGTAGACCGTGTCGACGTAGCGATAGCCGCTGGCTTCGAGCCGCGCGCGCATCTGCTCGACATCGAGTTTCTGCCCGACATCCAGCACCAGGCTGCTGCCGAGCAGGAATTTGGTCGGCGCCAGTCGATGCAGGGCGGTGGTGATCGGTACCACCAGCACGCCATGCGCCAGTTCCGGCAGTCTATAAAGGCTGGCGATACGCTGGGAAATGATGTCCTGGTGCGGCGAGAACAGGTCGTAGGGCAGGGTTTCCCAGTCGGGAAAATGCAGAACGGGCAAATCCGGGGCGAAGAAACTCAGCTCCTGTTCCAGCCGTTCGGCACTCTGGCTGTCGGCGGTCAGTAGCAGGGTGAAGCGCTTGGCAGCGCTGGCAGCCTCGGCAATCGCGAGACTCAGGGCAGCACCGGGCAGATTGCCCCAGTGCTGTTTACCTGCCGCAGCAGGGAGAAGCGGTAGACGCAGAACAGGCACGGAAGGTTGAGCTCCAGGCGTTGCGACAAAGTCGGTAATTGTAGCGGCGTCGGGTGCCGCCTGTCAGTTGCAGACTACGTCTATCTTCGTTGTTTGCGCGAAATGTAGTGGTAACCATAAAAACGAGCACTTTTTTCAGGGTTATGTAGTGCCGAAATCGGATGGTGTTACGGAGGGTTACAGACATCGTCTAACAGTAGTCGAAAAATTGACTGCGCTGGAGGCCCCGGTTTTACTGGGCTCGCGGAGGGTGTGATTTTTTTGGAGGAAATTTTGTTACCGATTGCGCGACAAGCGCGCATTGCTGAAAGAGGTTGTCGGCGGCATAATGTAGCCCCTTTTTTCTGCCCCTACATGTGGAAGGTTACCGTGACTCAGAAGCCCGACCAGTGTCTTGGTGAATGGATCGACCGTGAAGCACTCGCAGAAGCGATGATTCCGCTTATCGGTCAGCTCTACCGCAATAACAACGTGGTGAGCTCGATCTATGGCCGCAGCCTGATCAACCAGTCTGTCATCGCGATTCTCAAAGCTCACCGCTTTGCGCGCCACCGCTCTTCCGACGACAGCGAACTCTCCGTCCACGAAACATTCCCACTGCTCAAAGCCATGAGCGAGCTCAAGCTCGGCGCGGCTTCGGTAGACCTGGGCAAGTTGGCGTTCAAATTCCGCAGCGAAGGCAATGGCCGCAGCGCCGAGCAGTTCGTGCGTGAAGAACTGGCTGACGTGGTTGGCCAGCAAAACGCTTCGGCCCGCAAAGGCACTGACGTTGTGCTGTACGGCTTCGGTCGTATCGGCCGTCTGCTGGCGCGCATCCTGATCGAGAAAACCGGTGGTGGCGACGGTCTGCGTCTGCGTGCCATCGTCGTGCGCAAAGGCGCCGACAACGACCTGACCAAACGCGCCAGCCTGCTGCGTCGCGACTCGGTGCACGGTCCGTTCAATGGCACCATCGTCATCGACGAAGAAAACAACACCATCACCGCCAACGGTAACCTGATCCAGGTGATCTACGCGAAGAACCCGACCGAGGTGGATTACACCCAGTACGGGATCAAAGACGCGCTGCTGGTGGACAACACCGGTGTATGGCGTGACGCCGATGGCCTGGGTCAGCACCTGCAATGCCCGGGTGTCGCTCGCGTTGTTCTGACCGCGCCAGGCAAAGGCAAGCTGAAGAACATCGTTCACGGTATCAACCACAACGAAATCACCGCTGACGACAAGATCGTGTCCGCCGCTTCCTGCACCACCAACGCCATCGTGCCGGTGCTGAAGGCTGTGAATGACAAGTTCGGCATCATCAACGGTCACGTCGAAACCGTTCACTCGTACACCAACGACCAGAACCTGATCGACAACTTCCACAAGGGCGATCGTCGTGGCCGTTCCGCCGCGCTGAACATGGTGATCACCGAGACCGGTGCTGCCACCGCTGCTGCCAAGGCCCTGCCTGAGCTGGCCGGCAAGCTGACCGGTAACGCGATCCGCGTTCCGACGCCAAACGTGTCGATGGCCATTCTCAACCTGAACCTTGAGAAAGCTGCCACCCGTGAAGAGATGAACGAGTACCTGCGCTACATGGCGCTGCACTCCGATCTGCACAAGCAAATCGACTTCGTCAACTCGCAGGAAGTGGTGTCCACCGACTTCGTGGGTTCGCGTCACGCCGGTGTGGTCGACGCTGAAGCGACCATCGTTCAGGACAACCGCGTTGTACTGTACGTCTGGTACGACAACGAGTTCGGCTACAGCTGCCAGGTGGTTCGCGTGATGGAAGACATGGCCGGTGTAAACCCGCCAGCGTTCCCGCGCTAAGCACTCGTTGCAAACAAAAACGCCCCGACTTAGGTCGGGGCGTTTTTGTTTGTGTGCCTTTTAGAGCTGTGTCGTCAGTACCGGCCTCTTCGCGAGCAAGCTCGCTCCCACACTGGATCTGTGTCGCTCAGAAAATCCCCTGTGGGAGCGAGCTTGCTCGCGAAAGCGATTTATCGGGCGCCGCCGGGGATGGCCGCCTGCGCAGTCCGCAGCTCATGCTTGTTGCCGCGGAACAACACCAGCGTCGCAATCAATCCCAACACCGCCGCACCACTCAGCCAGATCCCCGGCGCTGCCTTGTTGTCCAGCACATGAATCAGGTAAGTACACGCCGCCGGGGTAAACCCGCCGAACGTCGCGGTTGCCAGGCTGTAAGCCAGTGAGAAGCCGGTCGTACGCACTTCAACCGGCATGATCTCGGTCAGCGCCACCACCATCGCGCCGTTGTACGAACCGTAGAGGAACGACAGCCACAATTCGACAATCAGCAAATGGCTGAAGCTCGGGTTCGCCACCAGCCACGACAGCGCCGGGTAGGCGGTCAGGATCGCCAGAATGGTCGCCGCCAGTAGTAAGGGTTTACGGCCGATCTTGTCAGACACCGAGCCCATCACCGGCAACCAGAAGAAGTTCGACAGACCAATACACACCGTCACCAGTAACGCATCGAAATCCGACAAATGCAGTTCAGCCTTGCCGAAGGTCGGGGTGTAGGCGGTGATCAGGTAGAACGAAACGGTAGTCATCACCACCAGTGCCATGCCGGCGATGACAATGCCAAAGTTCTGACCGATCGAGCGGACAATTTCCCGCAGGGTTGGGCGATGTTTCCTGGCTTGGAACTCTGGCGTTTCCTCCAGCGAGCGGCGAATGACAAAGATCACCGGCACAATCATGCAGCCGATCAGGAACGGCACGCGCCAGCCCCAGTCACCCATTTGTTCCGGGCTCAGCCAGTGGTTGAGGCCGACGCCGAGCAGGCCGGCGAAAACCACCGCCGCTTGCTGACTCGCAGACTGCCAGCTGACGAAGAAGCCCTTGCGGCCTGGTGTGGCGATCTCTGCCAGATAGACAGATACGCCGCCCAGTTCTACGCCAGCGGAAAAGCCTTGCAGCAACCGACCGAACAGTACGAGCAGCGGTGCGGCGACGCCGAGGGTGGCGTAGCCCGGCACGCAGGCAATCAGCACCGTACCGGCAGCCATCAACGCCAGCGTGATGATCAGCCCTTGGCGACGGCCATGACGGTCAATGTAGGCGCCGAGGAAAATCGCCCCGAGCGGACGCATCAAGAAGCCGGCCCCAAAAGTGGCCAGTGAAAGCATCAGCGAAGCGAAGGCGCTGTCGGTGGGGAAGAAGGTCTTGGCAATGGCTGTGGCGTAAAAGCCATAGACCATGAAGTCGAACATTTCGAGGAAGTTGCCGCTGACAACGCGAAAAATCGCTTTGCCTTTGCCCGTGGTGGAGGACATGTTCAGGTACTCGCTATTGGATTTTGTATAAAGATGTTGCAGATCCTTTAATTCATAATGGCCGTCGCGGTTTTACGGAGAGATGAATAATTGTTCACTAGACGGTTGCTTGGGCTTGTGATTCTGGCTGGCTTATTGGCAGGCTGCGGCAATGGCGATTCCATGGAAAGCCTTGGTGGGGCGACCATGGGCAGCACGTATTCAATCAAGTATGTGCGCCGCGCCGGCTTGCCCGAACCGAAGCAAGTTCGCGGTGAAGTGGAGGGGATCCTCGGCGAAGTCGATCGGCAGCTATCCACCTATCGCAACGATTCGGACATCGAGCGCTTCAACGCTTTACCCGCCAATAGCTGTCAGAAAATGCCTGCAGCGGTACTCGAATTGGTCCGCACGGGCGAACAACTGTCAGCGCAAAGCGAAGGCTCCTACGACCTGACTGTCGAACCGCTGATGAATCTCTGGGGGTTCGGCCCGCAAGGGCGCGAAGAGAAAGTCCCTGGCGCCGCCGCACTCGCCGAGGTGATGTCGCGCGTCGGTTATCAGCACTTGCGCATCAAGGGCGAGCAGTTGTGCAAGGACGCCGCCGTCGAAGTCGATTTCAACAGCATCGCCGCCGGCTATGCCGTCGACACCATCGCGGCACGGCTCGATGCCATGGGCATCCACGATTACCTCGCTGAAGCCACGGGTGAGCTAAAGGCAAAGGGGCGAAAGCTTGACGGCTCATCGTGGCGCATCGCGCTGGAAGAACCTCGTGACGATCAACAGGTGGCCGAGCGCATCATTAATGTCGATGGCTACGGTGTGTCCACGTCCGGGGATTACCGTAACTATTTCCTGCAGGACGGTCGGCGTTATTCCCACACTCTCGATGCGCGCAGCGGGGCGCCGGTCCTACACGATCTGGCGTCAGTCACGGTGATTCATCCTTCAGCGTTGATGGCCGATGGACTGTCGACGCTGTTGCTGATTCTCGGGCCGGAAAGGGCGTGGGACTATGCCGAAAAACATGGGATTGCTGCATTCTTCGTGATTCGTGCCGATACAGGTTTCGTCATCCGCACCAGCCGGGTCTTCGAGCGGCTCAATGGCGCAAAAGTTGACTGAAAACAGTACGAAGGCTGGCGTTGTAGTGCAGGCAAAAGTAGCCTACGACGCGACCAAGGGTTAATGTGCGCGGCGTTGACGCTTCTATAGACTGTGTCCGGGTTCTTCATTGGCCCCCAATTGTTCCTTCGCGCCGCGATTCGGCGTGATTTAGCCGTCGGTGCTGCTGGCATCGCGGCCTGTTCTGAGGAGTACGCATGGCTGTCTACAACTACGACGTGGTGGTGTTGGGTTCCGGCCCGGCGGGAGAAGGCGCGGCAATGAACGCCGCCAAAGCAGGGCGCAAGGTCGCGATGGTCGACAGCCGTCGCCAGGTCGGCGGTAACTGCACCCACCTCGGTACCATCCCGTCCAAGGCCCTGCGTCACTCGGTGCGGCAGATCATGCAGTTCAACACTAACCCGATGTTCCGGGCGATCGGCGAGCCGCGCTGGTTCTCCTTCCCGGACGTGTTGAAAAGCGCCGAGAAAGTCATTTCCAAACAAGTCGCTTCGCGTACCGGCTACTACGCCCGTAACCGCGTCGACGTGTTCTTCGGCACCGGCAGCTTCGCCGACGAGCAAACCATCGAAGTGGTCTGCGCCAACGGCGTGGTCGAGAAACTGGTGGCCAAGCACATCATCATCGCCACCGGTTCGCGCCCGTATCGCCCGGCGGACATCGATTTCCACCACCCGCGCATCTACGATAGCGACACCATCCTCAGCCTCGGCCACACCCCGCGCAAACTGATCGTTTACGGCGCCGGCGTGATCGGTTGCGAATACGCCTCGATCTTCAGTGGCCTTGGGGTATTGGTTGAGCTGGTGGACAACCGCGGTCAGTTGCTGAGCTTCCTCGACTCGGAAATCTCCCAGGCGCTGAGCTACCACTTCAGCAACAACAACATCACCGTGCGCCACAACGAAGATTATGATCGCGTTGAAGGCGTCGATAACGGCGTGATCCTGCACCTCAAATCCGGCAAGAAGATCAAGGCCGACGCCTTGCTCTGGTGCAACGGCCGTACCGGTAACACCGACCAGCTCGGTCTGGAAAACATCGGCGTCAAGGTCAACAGCCGTGGCCAGATCGAAGTCGACGAGGCCTACCGCACCTGCGTGCCGAACATCTACGGTGCCGGCGATGTGATCGGCTGGCCGAGCCTGGCCAGTGCCGCCCACGACCAGGGTCGTTCGGCAGCCGGCAGCATTGTCGATAACGGCAGCTGGCGCTTTGTGAATGACGTGCCGACCGGTATCTACACCATTCCGGAGATCAGCTCGATCGGCAAGAACGAGCAGGAACTGACCCAGGCCAAGGTGCCGTACGAAGTCGGCAAGGCGTTCTTCAAGAGCATGGCGCGTGCACAGATCGCCGGCGAGCCGCAAGGCATGCTGAAGATCCTGTTCCACCGTGAAACCCTGGAAGTACTGGGCGTGCACTGCTTCGGTTATCAGGCGTCGGAGATCGTGCACATCGGTCAGGCAATCATGAGCCAGCCGGGTGAGTTGAATACGCTGAAGTACTTCGTCAACACCACGTTCAACTACCCGACCATGGCCGAAGCCTATCGGGTAGCGGCGTACGACGGCCTCAACCGGCTTTTTTGACGGGCTCCGGCCGGTGGCCTGAGCCGGCCGGGGAGACCGATTTCAGCAATTCTCGAGGGTGGCAGTGGCCAAACCGGGAAAGTCTGTAATCAGGCTGTCAACGCCGAAGTCGGCGAGTCTGCGCATCAGCGCAGGCTCGTTGACGGTCCACACCGACACATGCAGCCCCTGACGCTGCGCCTTCTGCAGGCGTTCCGGCGTACACAGCGTCCAGTTCAGCGCCAGAATCTCACAGCCATAGTTGGCCGCGACCTTCAACGGGTCGAGCCAGGCGTATTCGGCTACCAGTCCGCGTGACACGTCCGGCACCAGGTCCAGTGCCGCTTTCAGCACTTCCCGCGAACTCGAAGTAATGGTCACCTTGTCGAGCAAGCCATGGCGCTGGGCCATTTCGCGAATCGCCAGCACGGTGGTTGCAGCGCGGGTGCGCGACGCACTTTTGACTTCCAGTTGCCAGTGCTCGAAATCACACTGCTCAAACAATTCTTCCAGCGTTGGAATCGGGCACGGCTTGATCCAGCCCGGGCCGCCCTTGCGCGCGTCGTAGGTCACAAGTTCCGCGGCGCTGTGCTCGACGACCTTGCCACGGCGGTCGGTGGTGCGCTTGAGGGTCGGGTCGTGGATGACCATCAACTCGCCGTCCTTGGACAGGTGCAGGTCCAGTTCGCAACGGCGCACGCCGTGTTTGAGACATTCCTGAAAACTGGTCAGGGTATTTTCCGGTGCTTCGCCCTTGGCGCCGCGGTGGCCGTAGATGAGGGTCACGGTGCTTCCTTAAATTAAATGCCAGATTCGTTCTGTTCGCGGGCCAGGCGTCGTTCCTGGGCCTGCTTCTGCAAGATATAGCGCGCGAGCAACTGGCGCTGGGCGTCGGTCAAGTGTTCGAACTCGGTGCCGACGTCGTAGCCGTCGCCCTTGCGATCGCAATGGGTGACGCGGGCGCGCAGCAACAGGCCGAGCGCCTGCGGCATCAGCACCAGTTTCACCGACAGGTGCGCGCCAGTGGCAAGCGCGGTCGGGTGCTGAAAGTCGATCCCGCCTTCAGAGATGATCACCGGTTGCGGCTCGCCGATGTGGCCGAGCACGGTCAGGGCGACTACTTGGCTGAGCAGGTCGATGCGCTTGTTCTGGGATTTGAGGAACGCGGCGATGGCCCGGTCGCGCTCGCTGATCTGGCGCAACAGGTGTTGCGACTCGAATTCACTCAGGTGCAGTTCACTGAGCAGGTTGAAGAGCGGGGAAGCATCCTGCAACACTTCCTGGCCTGCGGCTTCGAGAGCGGACAGGGGCTGAATTTCCAGTGCGATCGTGTCCTCGATACGGTAGTATTCGCGGCGATCTTCTTCATCTAATGTCGACATGGCGAACCCATGGTAGCGGCGGTGGTCTGAGTGTAAAGCTGGTTATCGACCCCCGCCACAAGGACGTTCCTTTTCCCTCCGAACAAGCCCCGACATGTTCAGACCTCTCTTCGTATTTATCGGCACGCGTTATACCCGTGCAAAGCGTCGCAATCATTTTGTGTCATTCATTTCCCTGACTTCGATGATCGGGCTCGCCCTTGGCGTGGTCGTGATGATCGTGGTGCTATCGGTGATGAACGGCTTCGATCATGAGATGCGCACCCGTGTGCTGGGCATGGTGCCCCACGCGACCATCGAATCCACCGAGCCGATCAACGATTGGCAAGGCCTGGCCGCCAAGGTCAAGCAGAACCCGCAGGTGACGGCCGTTGCGCCATTCACCCAGATGCAGGGCCTGCTGACCAATAACGGTCAGGTGTCCAAGGTGTTGCTCAACGCCATCGACCCTGCGCTCGAGCGCAATGTGTCGATCATCGACAACTTCATGCAGCAGGGCAAACTCGACGATCTGACGCCGGGCAGCTTCGGCATTGTGATCGGTGACAAGGCCGCGACCAAGCTCGGGGTGGGCATCGGTGACAAGATCACCTTCGTCGCACCGGAGGTCAGTCTGACCCCGGCGGGGATGTTCCCGCGCATGAAGCGCTTCACCGTTGTGGGCATTTTCCATGTCGGCGCCGGTGAGCTCGACGGTTACCTCGGCGTGACCAACCTGCAGGATCTGGCGAAGATGCACCGCTGGAAACCTGATCAGGTGCAGGGCATCCGCCTGAAGTTCGACGACCTGTTCCAGGCGCCGCGTGTGGCGTGGAACATCGCCCAGCAACTCGGTGAAGACCATTATTACGCCCGCGACTGGACCCGTACCCACGGCAATCTGTATCAGGCCATCCGCATGGAAAAAGCCATGATCGGCCTGTTGTTGCTGCTGATCGTCGCCGTGGCTGCGTTCAACATCATTTCTACGCTGGTGATGGTGGTCAACGACAAGAAGGGCGACATCGCCATTCTGCGTACATTGGGCGCCACGCCGGGCACGATTATGCGCACGTTCATGGTGCAGGGCACGGTGATCGGCGTGGTCGGCACGGCGATCGGTGCCGTGGTGGGGATTTTCGCCGCGCTCAACGTCAGCGCGGCGATCTCGGCCCTCGAAGGGCTGATCGGCCATAAGTTCCTGAATGCCGACGTGTATTTCATTGATTACCTGCCGTCGCAGGTGCAGAGCCAGGACGTGGTCATGGTCTGTGCCGCTGCGTTGGTCCTGAGTTTCCTCGCCACCCTGTATCCCGCCTGGCGTGCCGCGCGCACCCAGCCGGCGGAGGCGTTACGTTATGAGTGAGTCGGGCATGAGTGAACAAGCAATCCTGAGCTGTCGCAACCTGGGCAAATCCTACGAGGAAGGCCCGGAATCGGTGGAAGTGCTGGCCGGTCTGCAACTGGAGTTGCACCCGGGCGAGCGTGTGGCGATCGTCGGCAAATCCGGTTCGGGCAAAAGTACCTTGCTCAACCTGCTCGGCGGCCTCGACACGCCAACCGAAGGCAGCGTCTGGCTCGACGGCGAAGAGCTGTCGGCCCTGAGCGAGAAGAAGCGTGGCCTGCTGCGTAACCGTGCCCTCGGGTTCGTGTACCAGTTCCACCACTTGCTGCCGGAATTCACGGCGCTGGAGAACGTCTGCATGCCGCTGCTGATCGGCAAGACCGCGATCCCAGAGGCGCGCCAGCGCGCCACGGCGTTGCTGGAGCGCGTTGGTCTGGGCCATCGTCTGGAGCACAAACCGGCGGAACTGTCCGGTGGCGAACGCCAACGTGTGGCGATCGCCCGGGCGCTGGTGAACAATCCAGGTCTGGTGATGCTCGACGAGCCCACCGGCAACCTCGACTCCCACACCGCCGAAGGCATTCAGGACCTGATGCTGGAGCTGAGCACGTCGATGCGCACGGCGTTCCTGGTGGTGACTCACGACATGAACCTGGCTCGTCAGATGGATCGCGTCCTGCAGTTGCAGGAAGGCTGCCTGACGCCTATCTGACCGGCTGAAACCCGGTGCCTGTAAAGGCACCGGGTCTTTTATTTTTATACGGTGCCCCAGCGAATGTTCAGACCGTTATCGATCTTTATCGGCACGCGCTATACCCGCGCCAAGCGCCGCAATCGCTTTGTTTCGTTCATTTCGATGACCTCGATGATCGGCCTCGCCCTCGGCGTGCTGGCGATGATCGTGGTGTTGTCGGTGATGAACGGCTTTCAGCGCGAAATGAGCTCGCGCATCCTCGGCATGGTGCCCCACGCGACCATCGTCGGCGTCAAGCCGATTGATGACTGGCAGCCGGTGGCCGCCGCCGCGATGAAAAATCCCGAAGTCACCGCCGCCGTACCGTTCACCGAGATGGAAGGCATGCTGTCCTACAAGGGCTTGATGCAGCCGATCCAGATCAGCGGCATCGACCCGGCCCAGGAAGGCAAGGTGTCGATTGTGGCGCAGCACATCGTGCAGGGGCGTCTCGATGCCCTGAAGCCGGGCGAGTTTGGCGTGGTGATCGGTGAAATCACCGCGCGGCGCTTTCGCCTCAACGTTGGCGACAAGCTGACCCTGATCGTGCCGGAAGTCAGCACCGCACCGGGCGGCATCACCCCGCGCATGCAACGGTTGAATGTGGTCGGTGTGTTCAAGGTCGGCGCTGAGCTGGATGGCTCCATGGGCCTGATCCACATGGCCGATGCGGCAACCATGCAGCACTGGGAACCGAATCAGGTGCAAAGCGTGCGGCTGGCGGTCAAAGACCTGTACGCCGCACCGAAAGTGTCTTCGGACATCGCCACAGGCCTTGGCGCCGAGTTCAAGGCTGACGACTGGACCCACACCCAGGGCAGCCTGTTCAGCGCCATGAAAATGGAAAAAACCATGATCGGCCTGCTGTTGCTGATGATCGTCGCCGTGGCGGCGTTCAACATCATCGCGACGTTGATCATGGTGGTGAACGACAAGGGCGCGGACATCGCGATCCTGCGCACCATTGGCGCCACGCCCCGGCAGATCATGGCGATCTTCATGGTGCAGGGCACGGTGATTGGCATCGTCGGCACCCTCATTGGCGGCGTACTGGGGGTGATCGCCGCGCTGAATGTCAGTGAGATGGTCGGCTGGGTCGAGCGGGTAACCGGGCAGCATATCTTCAGCTCCGACGTGTATTTCGTCAGCAATCTGCCGTCGGAATTGCAGGGTGGGGATGTGCTGTTGATCTGTTCGGCGGGCTTTATTCTGAGCTTCCTGGCGACGCTGTATCCGGCGTGGCGGGCGGCGAAGATCGAGCCGGCTCATGCCTTGAGATATTCCTGAGTTTCAAGTCCGTCTTCGCGAGCAAGCTCGCTCCCACAGGGTTTTGGGTCGTTCACAAATGGTGATTCAACTCAATACCTGTGGGAGCGGGCTTGCCCGCGATGGGGCCGGACCTGCCGGCCTCATTTCCCCTTGGGCAACTCGATCACAAACCGCGTCCATCCCGCTTCTGATTCGCAATGAATCTCCCCACCATGGGCCCGGACGATAGATTGCGTAATCGCCAGCCCCAACCCCGCATGCTCGCTGCTGCCTTCCTGCCGCGCCGGATCTGCGCGATAAAAGCGGTCGAACAACCGCGGCAACAGTTCGGCTGAAATCCCGTCACCACTGTTTTCGACCGACACCTGCACGGCGTGCGGCTGATCGACAATGGACAGGTTTACGCTGCCCGCCGCCGGGGTAAAGCGCAGCGCGTTATCCAGCAAATTCGACAAGGCCCGGCGCAGCATGCTGCGATCACCTTTTATCTGCGCGTTACCCTCGCGACTCAGCGTCACCCCGGCGTCCTCGGCCAGTGGCGCGAAAAACTCCAGCAACACGTCGCTCTCGTCCGCCAGTTCCAGCGCCTCACGCTTGGGCATCAACAAACCGTGATCCGCCTTGGCCAGGTACAACATGTCGTTGACCAGTTGTGCCATCCATTGCAGTTCTTCGAGGTTGCTGTGCAGAGCTTCGCGGTAATCCTCGATCGGCCGTGGGCGGGTGAGGGTGACCTGGGTGTGAGTCAGCAGGTTCGAGAGCGGCGTGCGCAGTTCATGGGCGATGTCGGCCGAGAATGCCGACAGCCGTTGAAACGAGTCGTCGAGGCGTCCGAGCATGGCGTTGAAGCTGTGGGCCATTTCCGCAAGCTCGGGCGGCATTTGCCCTTCCGGCAGGCGGGCATTCAGCGATTGGGCGGAAATCCCGCGGGCCACCGCGCTCATGCGCCGCAAAGGGCGCAAGCCGCTGCGTGCCGCCCAGGCGCCGAGCAGCGCGGTGGCCAGTGCCGAGAGGCCGACGGTCAGCCAGATCAGATGCTGCATGCGTTGCAGGAAGTGTTGGTGGTGGGTGATGTCCAGCAACAGTGTCAGTTGCGGCGAATCGCTTTTATCCGGGTAGAGCGGGGCGTTGAGCACGCGGTAATCGGTGCCATCCTGACGGAGGGTTGCCAGCCCGGGTTGTTGCGGCAACTCCTTGGGGATGTGCGTCGAGCTGTCGTACCAGCGTTGGCCGTCGCTGCCGGTGATGCGCAGAGCCAGATCGGCCTGCCGGCTCATTTCATCCGCCAGCCGCGCTTCGCCGGTGCCCGGTTGGACAGCCTGCAAGGCGCGGCGCAGGCCGATCAGTTTGCCGTCCAGTTGTTGCTGATCGAGCTCGATAAAGTGCGCCTCGCTGGCGCGGTTGAACAACACCCCGGCGAACAGCGAGACCACGGCGGTACACGCGGCAAACAACAGGGCCAGACGCGAACTCAAGGACAAGCGGCGCATCAGGCACCACGCTCTTCAAGCACGTAACCCATGCCGCGCACGGTGTGGATCAGTTTGTTCGGGAACTCATCGTCGATCTTCAGGCGCAACCGGCGGATCGCCACTTCGATGACATTGGTGTCGCTGTCGAAATTCATGTCCCAGACCTGCGAAGCGATCAGCGACTTCGGCAGCACTTCACCCTGGCGGCGCAAGAGCATTTCCAGCAGGGCGAATTCCTTGGCGGTCAGGTCGATGCGCTGGCCACTGCGCTCGACCCGGCGGCGGATCAGGTCCAGGCGCAGGTCGGCCAGTTGCAGGCTGGTTTCCTGTGGCGTGGCGCTGCCGCGGCGCAACAGGCTGCGTACCCGGGCCAGCAGTTCGGAGAAGGCGAAAGGCTTGACCAGATAATCGTCAGCGCCGAGTTCAAGGCCGTGCACCCGGTCTTCCACGGCGTCCCTGGCCGTCAGAAACAGGACCGGGGTATCCAGTCCGGCGCTGCGCACCGCTTGCAGAATCTGCCAGCCACTGCGACCGGGCAGCATCACGTCGAGGATCAACAGCGCATAATCACCACTCAACGCCAGATGCTGGCCGCTGTTGCCGTCGGCCACCAGTTCCGTGTTGAAACCGGCCTCGGTCAGGCCCTGGCACAGGTATTGGCCGGTTTTCGCTTGGTCTTCGACGATCAACAGTTTCATGGGCGGCTCGGGGTGATAGATACGAAGGCTTTATACCGTGCGCAACGGCAGCACGCGCCAACCTGACAAAGTTGTAATCTGCCTGTCAGGTAGATGCCAGCGCAGGCCGGCTAAAGTTTCCCACAGGCTGAACCTTATCTTGTTGGAGTACGACCATGTTTTTGCGCAAATCCCTGGCGCTGAGCGCCTGTTTGTTGGCGTTGAGCGCGCCGGTGTGGGCCGCGCCAGCGCACACCTATGACTTCGGTCAACCGGCACCTGCCGCCAAGGCCACCCGCAGCATCGAGGTGGTGATGGGCGATATGTCGTTCGATCCCAAGGCGATTCAGGTCAAGGCCGGTGAGACCGTTCGTTTTGTGCTAGTGAATAAAGGCCAGTTACTGCATGAATTCAACCTGGGTGACGCGGCGATGCACGCCAGGCACCAGCAGGAAATGCTGCAGATGCAGCAAAGCGGCATGCTTACGCCGACCGGCATGAAGCACATGTCCCACGATATGGCGGGCATGGATCACGCCGCGATGGGCCACGGCATGAAGCACGACGACCCGAACAGTGTGCTGGTCGAACCGGGTACAACCGCGGAACTGACCTGGACCTTCAGCAAGGCTACCAGCCTGGAATTTGCCTGCAATATTCCCGGTCATTACCAGGCCGGCATGGTCGGCAAACTGACGGTCAGTCAGTAAGCACTCAAAGGCGGGCGCAAAGGCTGGTAGAATCCGCTGATTCTTCAGTCAGGTTTCCGCCATGCATCCCGCAGCCGAACATTCGCCGCTGGGCAAATCCAGCGAATACATCGCCACGTACACGCCGTCCCTGTTGTTCCCGATCCCGCGCACCGCGAAGTGGGCCGAACTGGGCCTGACCGCCGATACCCTGCCGTATGAAGGTGTGGATTTCTGGAACTGCTTCGAACTGTCGTGGTTGCTGCCGTCGGGCAAACCGGTGGTGGCGATCGGTGAGTTCAGCATTCCGGCCGATTCGCCGAACATCATCGAGTCGAAGTCGTTCAAGCTGTATCTGAACTCGCTGAACCAGACGCCGTTCGCCGACATCGCCGCGCTCGAAGCAACACTGGTCAAGGACCTGTCGGCGGCTGCCGGCAAACCGGTAGGCGTGCGGGTGCGCAGTCTGAAGGAGGTCGAAGCGGAAGGTGTCGTGGCGTTGCCCGGCGTGTGCATCGACGACCTCGACATCAGCGTCAGCAACTACGAGCATCCGCGTCCGGAACTGCTGCGTTGCGATGATTCGCGGATTGTCGAAGAAAGCGTGCACAGCCATCTGCTCAAATCCAACTGCCCGGTCACCAGCCAGCCGGATTGGGGCAGCGTGGTGGTGCAATATCGCGGTGCGGCACTGGATCACGCCAGTCTGCTGGAGTACATCGTCAGCTTCCGCCAGCATTCGGACTTCCACGAACAGTGCGTGGAGCGGATTTTCCTCGACCTGCAGCGCCTGCTGAAGCCGGAGAAACTCACGGTATTTGCACGTTACGTGCGTCGCGGCGGTCTGGATATCAACCCGTATCGCAGTACTGAATCTGTACAACTGCCGAACCACCGTCTGGTCCGTCAATAAACAATCTCTGTAGGCTCACCCCTGCATGGGAAAACGTTTCAAATCACGAAAATGAAAAAGCCCTGCCGGTGATGGCAGGGCTTTTTGCATTGCAGTGGGAGGGTGATCAGATGCCCATGCTGCCCAGCGCATTGACGATATTGCGCAGGGTGCCGGCAATAGTCGGGTGTTCCACTTCAAAGCGTTCCACCGCCAGGTTCACGCCATCGGCGATGCTGGCGTCCTGCGTGGCGCTCTCCAGTTTGATTTCCGATTCGATCTGCGCCATCAGTGCATGCAGATCTTCACGCTCTGCTTCGGACAGCGGTGGATTCTGCTCCAGTTGCTCGCGCAGGGTATCGAGTTGTTTCTGCAGTTCTTGAGCGGGCATGACGTGGTTCCTTTTATCTAGAGGCACTGGCATTGACCGCAGCCGCGCGCCAAAGGTCTATGGCTGACCTTTAGATTAATCCACTCGCGTCGAACCTGCATGATCCCGATCAGGGCTTTTCACCTTTGAGGCGACGCAGGCGGATGTCTGCCAGGCAGGTGTCGAGCTCACCTAGATGATCAATCACCGAATGCACCCCGAGGCTGAACAGTTGCACGGTCGCTTTGCCGCGCCGTTGTTCGCGTTCTTTCTGCGTCAGCGCCTGCCATTCGCTCGGCGCCAGGCCGCACAGTGAGCCGCAGGAGGCCAGGCCAATCGTCCACAATCCGGCATTCAGGCCCGCTTGCAGCAGGCGCGGTTCGCCGCTGACCAGCACGCAGCCGTCCAGGCTGGCGACGTTCAGCTCCATCAGCGCTTGCCAGCAAGCGTTGGGCGACGGCCACGGATTGAGGGTTGCCGAGTGTTGTGCAGGTTTGATCCAGGCCGGCAGCGCAGCCGCCAGCGCTTGAGTGAGGGCAGGGGGCAGTTCATCGAGCCACGCACAGGGAATCTGTTGGCGCTGCAAACTGTGCAGGCTGTCGAGCGCACCGGGTGTGGCTTCGACGTGTTCGGGCAGGACGCCGCTGTGTTGTTGCGCGCGGGCACCGAAATCCACCAGGCAACCGCTGAGACCGAACAGGACGGCGGTCAGACCGGGCTCGGCGAAGGGCAAGGTTTCGGCATGTGACATGGCAACGTCCCTGAAATAGCGATAAGGCTAGAGACTGTAGGTGACAGTTGCGTGACGGGTGCGTGAAGGGCAGCGTGGGAATGTTCCTACAAGTTTGCACAATTGGCGGACTGCCCAAACAGCCTTTTACGCTTATACTAACGGCCTTAATGCCCGGGCTCCGACGCCCGCGACAGTACAAATCCAAGGAGTTTTCTATGCGCTGGAGCAATCCGCTCGCTCAGCTTTGTGTATATGCCGGCCTGTTGCTGGCTCCGTTCGCCACTCAGGCCGCAACGGAAGAAGACCCTTGGGAGAGCGTCAACCGTCCGATCTTCCAGTTCAACGACTTCGTCGACACCTATGCACTGAAGCCTTTGGCCCAAGGCTATGAGTTTGTCACGCCGCAGTTCCTTGAAGACGGCATCCACAACATGTTCCGCAACGTCGGTGACGTCACTAACCTGGCGAACAACATTCTGCAGGCCAAACCTGCCGCCGCCGGTGTCGACACCGCGCGGATCATTTTCAACACCACCTTCGGCCTGCTCGGTTTCTTCGACGTCGGCACCAAGATGGGTCTCAACCGCAGCGATGAAGACTTCGGCCAGACCCTCGGCTACTGGGGTGTCAGCAGTGGTCCGTACGTGATGCTGCCGTTGCTTGGCCCGAGCACACTGCGTGACGCACCTTCCAGGTACGTCGACAGCTACACCGGCCCGTACCGCTACATCAACGACGTGCCTGTGCGTAACTCGGTGTTCGGCCTGAACATCGTCGACACCCGCGCCAGCCTGTTGTCGAGCGAGAAGCTGATCAGCGGCGACAAGTACACCTTCATCCGCAACGCTTACTTGCAGAATCGCGAGTTCAAAGTGAAAGATGGCAAGGTCGTAGACGATTTTTAATTTCGACCGGTAAAACAGAAAGGCGACCTCAGGGTCGCCTTTTTTGTGTGTAGTTATTTCATCTTCAGGATGCTCAGCCCGAGCTTCTGGCTATCGCCGTCCTGAGCCTTGACCCAGACCACCTCAGTCTCGGCTTCCAGGCCGCTGAGTGCCGCATGGTCGGAATCTATGCGCACGCGCAAGCGGTCGCCGACTGCGAACTGCCGCGGCGCTTCAACCTGCATGCCGCTGCTGGAGAGGTCGATGCACACCGCGCTGATCTGATCACCTTCATGAATCAGCACGACATCGGCATCGACCCGCATGCGGATGAAATCGCGCTTTTCGCTGTAGTCCCGACTGGTTTGACTCATAGGTTCGTCCTTCCATTGGGTTACGGTTTGAGCTGTTCTTATAACTCTCGGTGATTTGACAAGTAAAGTCGTCAAGCGACCATCGGCGCATGCTTGAAACGCTCTGCGGATGGGAGTACCGTCTGCGCCTTAGAAGGGCACCTCTGGTGCAACCGTGTGCAGAGCCAATGCTCGAAAGCGGTGCAGCAGAGAGGCTAGAAAGCGAATCCAGTAGTCTGCGCAGGGCCCGATGCCTGCCCACTACGCCAACCTAATTCTGGCGCCGTTTGCCCACATGCCAAAAACCAGTGCCACGCTGCTGATAATCGATGATGACGAGGTAGTGCGCGCGAGTCTCGCGGCCTATTTGGAAGACAGTGGTTTCAGCGTCCTGCAGGCCAGCAATGGCCAACAGGGTCTTCAGGTATTCGAGCAAGAAAAGCCCGACTTGGTCATCTGCGATCTGCGCATGCCGCAGATGGGCGGTCTCGAACTTATCCGTCAGGTTACCGAGCGATCACCGCAGACGCCGGTGATCGTGGTTTCGGGCGCCGGCGTGATGAACGACGCGGTCGAGGCGCTGCGCCTGGGCGCGGCGGATTACCTGATCAAGCCTCTCGAAGATCTGGCCGTGCTCGAGCACTCCGTGCGCCGGGCCCTGGACCGTGCGCGTCTGCTGCTGGAAAACCAGCGCTATCGCGAGAAGCTGGAAAAGGCCAACCGCGAGCTCGAAGCCAGCCTGAACCTGCTCCAGGAAGACCAGAACGCCGGTCGCCAGGTGCAGATGAACATGCTGCCGGAAAGCCCGTGGAGCATCGACGAGTTCAACTTTGCGCACCAGATCATCCCGTCGCTGTACCTGTCGGGTGATTTTGTCGACTATTTCCGAGTTGACGAGCGCCGGGTGGCGTTTTACCTGGCGGACGTATCGGGTCACGGCGCTTCTTCAGCCTTCGTCACCGTGCTGCTGAAGTTCATGACCACGCGCTTGCTGTTCGAATCCAAGCGCAACGGCACCTTGCCGGAATTCAAGCCTTCGGAGGTCCTTGGTCATATCAACCGGGGGCTGATCAGTTGTAAGCTGGGCAAACACGTCACAATGGTCGGTGGAGTCATCGACGAGGAGACCGGTTTGTTGACCTATAGCATCGGCGGCCATCTGCCGTTGCCTGTGTTGTACACGCCTGACAGTGTTCGTTACCTGGAGGGGCGCGGTCTGCCGGTGGGGCTCTTCAATGAGGCCACCTACGAAGATCACGTGCTTGAGCTGCCGCCGACGTTCAGCCTGACGCTGATGTCTGATGGCATTCTGGATCTGTTGCCAGAACCAACGCTCAAGGAAAAAGAAGCTGCTTTGCCCCAGCGGGTGAAGTCGGCGGGCGGCAGCCTGGATGGTCTGCGGCAAGTATTTGGATTGGCCACGCTAGGGGAGATGCCGGATGATATCGCCCTGTTGGTGTTGAGCAGGAATCTTTAATGAGTACCGGTAGAATCCAGTTCGCCGAGCAGGACGGCACCTTCGTCCTGAAGTTCGTCGGTGAAGTTCGCCTGACCCTGTGTTCGGCGTTGGATGCGACTATTGAGAAAATCTTCACCGCGTTGAATTTCAACGCGATCGTGATCGATTTGACCGAAACCCGCAGCATCGACAGCACCACGCTGGGCCTGCTGGCCAAGCTGTCGATTCTGTCGCGGCAGAAGGTCGGCCTGTTGCCGACTGTCGTCACCACCCACGATGACATCACCCGTCTGTTGCAGTCGATGGGCTTCGAGCAGGTGTTCAACATCGTCAACCACCCGGTGCCTTGCCCGGAGTGCCTGGACGACCTGCCGGATCAGGATCAGTCGGAAGAAGTGGTGCGGATCAAGGTGCTGGAAGCGCACAAGATCCTCATGGGGCTGAACGACTCCAACCGGGAAGCGTTTCATGACCTGGTCAATGCCCTGGAAAGACACTGATCTGATGAAGTGATGTTGTCTGGGCCGGCCTCTTCGCGAGCAAGCTCGCTCCCACACTGGATCAGCGTCGATCACCAATCCCCTTGTGGGAGCTAGCTTGCTCGCGAAGGCGTTAGATCAGACGATACATTTTCCATGGCGGACTGAATAAAAAAGGGCGAACCCTCACAGGTTCGCCCTTTTTGCATTTCACCAGCTCAGATCACAGCTTGGCCTGCAACAGCGCCTCAAGCTTCTCCTGATCACGGGCAAACTGACGAATGCCCTCAGCCAGTTTCTCGGTCGCCATCGCATCTTCGTTCGACAACCAGCGGAACTGCGCTTCATTGAGGCTCAGGCGTGCTTCACCGGTGTGGCCCGGGGCGAGTTTGCGCTCCAGTTTGCCGTTGTCTGCCGCCAGCTTGTCGATCAGGTCCGGGCTGATGGTCAGGCGGTCGCAACCGGCCAGTTGCTCGATCTGGCTGAGGTTGCGGAAGCTCGCGCCCATGACCACGGTCTTGTAGTCATTGGCCTTGTAGTAGTTGTAGATGCGCGTCACCGACTGTACGCCCGGATCATCGGCGCCGGTGTAGTCGTTGCCGTTGGCCTTCTTGTACCAGTCGTAGATGCGGCCCACGAACGGCGAGATCAGGAACACCCCGGCGTCGGCGCACGCGGCGGCCTGGGCGAAGGAGAACAGCAGGGTCAGGTTGGTCTGGATGCCTTCCTTCTCGAGGATCTCCGCCGCGCGGATGCCTTCCCAGGTCGAGGCGATCTTGATCAGCACGCGGTCACGGCCGATACCGGCCTTGTCGTATAGCTCGATCAGGCGGTGTGCGCGTTTCAGAACGGCGTCCTGGTCGAACGACAGGCGCGCATCCACTTCAGTGGAAATACGCCCCGGAATCACTTTGAGGATTTCCTGGCCCACCGCGACGCCGAAACGGTCGCTAGCCAGGCCGACATCGCCCTTGCAGTCGCTGACGCAGGCGTTCAGCAGTTCGGCGTAAGCCGGAATGGCCGCGGCTTTGAGCAGCAGGGAAGGGTTGGTGGTGGCGTCGACCGGCTTGACCCGGGCAATCGCTTCGAAGTCGCCGGTGTCGGCAACCACGGTGGTCATCTGTTTGAGTTGTTCCAGCTTGGAAGTCATGTGTGTGCTCTGTCCTGTGGGTTTGACGACATTACCCGAGCGCTGACAGTCACTCAAGGGTATCCGGGCGTATCGGCGGCCCCGCTGGCAACAACCTGAGAAGGGTTACTTGATGGGCGGGGCGCGGTAGTGATCAATACGATGCCAAAACCGGTCACAGGTTCAAAGCAACTGACAGCTAACGCCGGTTGAGCACTCAGGGTCAGGGCTAATGCTGGCTCAACTGGGTTCTGACTGCGGTTTCCGCCGGTTTCGGCTGGCCGTCGGCAGTCAGAAGACCGAAATTCTTCTCGCGATCATTGCTGCCGGTGTCGCTGTTTTTCCATTCGTAGATCGACGTCAGTGCAATGTTGCGGGTTTTGATATCGGCGACGAAGGCACTGATTTTACTGGCCTGACCCTCCATACCCCCGTTGGACGCGAGCGCCGAGATACCCCATTCGCTGATCACCCCCGGCAGATGGAAGTTCTGCTGGATAAACGCTTGGGCATTGCTGATCTGCGTGCCGGTCATGCCATACGGATGATAGGAAATCGCGCTGAGGCATTTTGGGTATTCGCTGACGATGCGGTTGAGCGCCACCGTGGACGCCGAGCCGGCGGTGGGTGGTCGGGCGAAACCGAAGCCGATCACCGGGGTGGCCTGAGGTTTGTCCTGCAGCGTCTTGCACGCGGCTCTCATGAACGGCACGAACGTCGTATCGAAATTCCCGGTCGGCCAGTAAGTGTTCAGATCCGGCTCGTTCCATAACTCGATCGCCACCAGTTGCGAGCCGTAGGTCGTTGCCAGGCTGGTCAGCGCGTTGGCGTACGCGACGCCGGCGTTCGTCAGATCATTGGCCGGCAACGGCTTGGTCGCGCGCAAGGTCATCAGCACCGGCAGGCCAGCGGCACGGGCCACAGCGAATGCGTCGCTGATCTGCTTTTGATAGGCCGCGCTGCCCAGGCTGTCAGTCCACACGCCAAAGCGTACGAAACTGAAGCCGGTGCTTTTGACCTTTTCGGCGTCGGCGGCGGAGAAGGTCTGGACCTTCACCTGAACACCGATGGTTTTATTGGCAGGCAGTGCCGGGAACAGTTCATTGGCGTGACTCTGGCCGGTTGCTGCCAGCAGCAACAGGGTCAGGGCGCCGAGTGGTTTCAGAGGTGCTGTTTTCATGTCGGTTCTCCGGGTGAGAAGTGACAACGGCGAAAAGTTTCCAGTGATAACCGATTCGAAACTGACAATCGCACTAAGTGCGCGAATGTTAGTTTTTGTCAGGAAGCCAGAGTCTGAAAATCACAGTTATTTTTAGTCCGGTAATTCCGTTTGGGCGACTTTTGGCGCTGTGGTACTTAATACGCTGGTACTAACAGGGCGAATCTGTTTCTGAGTGCAGGATGATCTAGTGGGTTCATTAAGATTTTTTCTGAGTGTTGGCAGAATGATATTACACAGGAAAGTAAACCTTGTTCAGAAATATCCTGGTTGTGTGCGTTGGCAATATTTGCCGAAGTCCGACTGCAGAACTTCTGTTGCGTAACGCGCTGACCGCATCAACCATCTCGGTGACCTCTGCAGGCCTCGCGGCGCGAGTTGGCGAAGGCATGGAGGCGTCGGCGCGCCAGGTCCTGGAAGACCGCGGCCACAGCGCCGAGGGTTTCAGGGCGCGGCAATTGACCGCCGATATCGTCAATGAGTCGGACCTGATTCTGGTCATGGAAAAACAGCATGTAAATCAAGTCCTGAAGATTGCCTCTCACGCCAGAGGCAAAGTGTTTCTGCTCGGCAAGTGGCAGAGCGAGCGTGAAATACAAGACCCGTATCGTCAAGGCAAGGCCGCTTTTGTTCATGCACATGCATTGATTGAAGATGCCGTTAGTTCATGGGCGCAGCGCCTCGGGCATTGATCAATATTCTTCAGAACAGTGAATGGTAAGAACAGACTTATGCAGTTACCGTCAGTAATCGGCACCCGTGACAACGATCAAGACAGTATTGATCTGCTCGGCATATTCGGCAGTCTGATTGACCAGAAGTGGCTGATCGGCGCATTCACCGGTGCCTTCATGGCCGCTGGCGTTGCCTATGCGGTTCTCGCCACACCGGTGTATCTGGCGAACGCGCTGGTACAGGTGGAGCCGAAAAAGAACGACATGCTCGGCTTTTCCGATCTCAACAGTATGCTCGGCGGCCAATCGCCGTCGGTGACCGAAATCGGCATCATCAAGTCCCGCGCGGTGATCGGCAAAACCGTCGATGACCTGCGTCTGGACATCGACGTCACGCCCAATACGTTCCCGATGATCGGTGGGTTTTTCGCCCGGCGTTATCGCGGCGAAACCGAAACCAGCGTGGCGCCGCCGCGTTTCGGCCTGAACAGCTATGCCTGGGGCGGCGAGCGTCTGGAGATCACCCGGCTCAACCTGCCCAAAGAACTGCTGGGGAAAAAACTTACGCTGATCGCCGGCGAACAGCAGCACTTCCAGTTGCTCGACGACAACGACAACCTGCTGGCAGAGGGCGTCACGGGTGAAGTCTTTGCCCAGGACGGCGTGGAAGTGCTGGTCGCCCAGTTGGCGGCGAACCCCGGCACTCGCTTCGAAGTGGTGCGCAATCCACGGATCGTGACCATTCAGGGGTATCAGGACGCTCTGGATATTTCCGAACAAGGCAAAGAGTCGGGGATCATTCGTCTGGCGCTGGCCAGCGCCGATGCCGCTGAAGCGGTGAAGATCCTCAACAAGATTGCCGCGCTGTACGTGGATCAGAACGTGCGTCGCACTTCGGCGGAAGCTGCGCAGAGCCTGGCCTTCCTGCAAAGCCAGTTGCCTCAGGTCAAGCGTGATCTGGCCAAGGCCAGCGATGCGCTGAACGCCTACCAGACCCACGGCAAGACCGTGAACATTTCCCTCGAAACCCAATCGGTACTGGGCCAGTCGGTGGCGCTGGAAACACGGATCTCCGAGCTGAAAATGCAGCAGGCGGAGATGGATCGCAAGTTCACCAGCCAGCACCCGGCCTATCGCGCGTTGATGAGCCAGATCGGCGAATTGACCCAGCAACAGAAGTCGCTGGCAGGCAAAGTCCAGGACTTGCCGGCCACGCAACAGGAATTGCTCAACCTGACCCGCGATGTCGAAGTGGCGTCGCAGATCTACACACAACTGCTGAACAAGTCCCAGGAACTGGACATCGTCCGCGCCGGTGCGGTGGGCAATGTGCGGCTGGTGGACACGGCGGATGTCGACCTGAGCAGCCCGGTCAAACCGAAGAAGGCGCTGATCGTGTTGATTGCCACGTTGCTCGGCGCGTTCGTCGGTGTGGCGCTGGTGTTGCTGCGCAAATCCCTGAGCCGTGGCCTGGAAGGCCCGGAAGCCATCGAGCAACTCGGCTTGCCGGTGTACGCCTCGATTCCCTACAGCACCTTGCAGCAGGAAGAGGATGGCAAAAAGGGGCGCGCCCGCGATGGCGTCGACAAGCCGGCCTACCTGTTGGCCCTGCGCAATCCGACGGACCTGTCGATCGAGTCGATCCGCAGCCTGCGCACCTGCCTGCACTTTGCCGGGCTGGACTCGACCAATAACCGCATCATGATTTCCGGGCCGAGTCCGCAGGTCGGCAAGACCTTCGTCTCCTCCAACCTTGCCGCCGTCATGGCTCAGAGCGGTCAGCGCGTGGTGCTGGTCGATGCCGACATGCGCAAGGGCCATCTGCATAAAACCCTCAACACGCCGATCGTCAACGGTTTGTCGGACCTGCTGGTCAAGCGCTGCAGCATCGAGCAGGCGATCAACAAAATCGAAGGCGCGGACCTGCACTTCATCAGTCGCGGCCAGGTGCCGCCCAACCCGTCCGAGCTGCTGATGCACGCCAACTTCCGTGAGCTGCTGGCGCAACTCAGCGAGCTGTATGACGTGGTGATCATCGACACGCCACCGCTGCTGGCGGTGACCGATGCGGCGATTGTCGGTCGTGAGGCCGGGATCAGCCTGATCGTGACGCGCTTCGGGGTGAACCCGGCCAAGGAAATCGAACTGACCATCCGCCGCTTCGCGCAGAACGGCATCGAGTTGAAAGGTGCGGTGTTCAACGGCGTCGAGAAGCGCGCGGCCAGCTACTACGGCAACGGCGGCTACGGCTACTACAACTACGAATACGCGTCCGACAAATCCTGAATGGTCCTTACATGTTTGAAGTGGGTGAGTTGTGAAAAAAATACTGCACGTGGCTGAGACGATCAAAGGTGGCGTCGCGACGGTGATCCGCACCATTTCGGTTTCGCCCGAAGGCGACGCGGCGCGCTACGAGCTGGTTTACCTGGTGCCCCAGGATCAGGAAAAGGAACTGCACGGCATCGCGCCGCATCAGATCCGCACTTTCGCTCGCAGCGGGCGCAACGTGCCCTCGCTGCTGCGTTTCGCCTGGCGCCTGAGCCAGGTGATGCTCAAGGAAAAACCCGACGTGGTGCATTTGCACAGCACCTTTTCCGGGGTGATCGGCCGCGTCGTGTGCGTACTGTTGCGACCGTGGCGCAAGCCGAAAATCGTCTACTGCCCGCACGCCTTTTCGTTCCTGATGGAAAGCTCGCCAACCAAGCAGAAGGTGTATGCGTGGATCGAGCGGGTGCTGCAGAAGGTCACCGACGTGATTATTTGCGTCAGCCAGTACGAGCTCGATAAAGCGGCGCGATTCGGCATCGAGCGCAAGCGCATGAAGCTGATCTACAACGGCATTCATCAGCGCGACGAGGCGCCGAAAGCCCAAAGCCCCGAGCCGATTCATCTGCTGTTTGTCGGCCGTCTCGATTACCAGAAAGGTTTCGACGTACTGCTCAAGGCCTTTGCCAAGGTGCAGCGCAACGACTTGAAACTGACGGTGGTCGGCAGTGCGGTCAACGAAGACTCCGTCGAGTGTCCGCCGATGGACGCCGTGGAATACCTGCCGTGGGTCACGCCAACGGAAGTGCACGCGCTGTACCAGAAGGCCGATGCGCTGATTGTCCCGAGTCGCTGGGAAGGCTTTGCCATGGTGCCGCTGGAAGGCATGGCCATGGGGCTGCCGGTGATCGCCAGCAACTGCACCTCGCTGCCGGAACTGGTCACCGACGAGGTGTCCGGTTACGTCTTTCCCTCCGGTGATCACCAGGCGCTGGCCGACGTGCTGGCGAAAATCCAGAAGCCGCGCTTGCTCGACCTTGGCAACGAAGGTCGCAGCATTGTCCGCGAGCGTTTCAGCGCCGCGTTGATGATCCGCCAGACCTACGACCTGTATTGCGCTCCCACTTATTAAGTAGAACTCAGCTTATGAACGTAACGATTTTGCATGGCTACAGTGCGTCCAACTCCGGTGACGGTCTGCTCGTCGACCTGGCCATTGCCTTGGTGCAGCGCAACTTTGGCGACGACACGGCGATCAGTGTCGTGGCGTCCGATCCCGAGTCTTTCAACTACTTGCCGCACCCGCGTTTCGACGCGCCGGTGATGGCAGCCAAGGGGCTGGGGCGGGTCAAGCAAGCGGTGTTCCTCAACCAGTCCTACGCCGGGCTGGCTGATCTGTTGAAGAAAACCGACCTGATCGTTGGCGTCGGCGGCGGCTACATGCGCTCCAAAAGCGCCTTCGAACACATCAAGCTGAAACTCGGCCACGCCAAGCAACTGGAAACCGCGATCCTCAGCAAAGTGCCGTCGGTGTACCTGCCGCAAAGCATCGGTCCGTTCCATGGCGAGAGCCGCAAGATCGTCGAACATTACGCCAGCGCAGACGCGGTGTTTGTCCGTGACAATCGTTCCTCGGCAATGTTTGACGCCTGCGAAAACGTCTACCGCGCACCGGACCTGGCCGTGCAGTCGCTGGCGAGCAAAATCCTTGCGCAACCGAAGTTCACCCGCTGCGCCGCGTCGCCGGCCACCGTGTGCGTGGTGTTGCGCAAGCCGCCGGAGTGGAGCAAGGAAAAGAAAGTCGCCTACGTGGCCAACCTGAAGCTGCTGCTGCAGCGCCTGAAGAACAAAAGCAAAGTGGTGTGCGCCGTACAAAGTGCCGTGCGTGGCAACGATGACGGTGCGTTCTATCGCGAACTGGGCATCACCGAAGACCTGTTGTCGTTGAAGGCGACGATTGCCAAATATCAGCCGGACCTGGTGATTTCCGTGCGTCTGCACGGTGCCATTGAATCGCTGCTGTCCGGCGTGCCGGCGTACCACATCAGCTACGAGCGCAAAGGCTTTGGCGCCTATCAGGACATGGGTGTCGAGGACTGGGTGATCAACGGCGGCGACATCAACGTCGACACCATCATCGACACGGTTTACAAACCGAACGCACTGGCCGGTTTCGGCAAGCGCCTGACCGACACCTGCCGCGAGATCGAGGCAAAAACCGTGGCCATGGACGAGATCATCAAAGGTATCGTTCGATGATATTGCGGCTGTTGCTTCGCGGCGGAGCCTTAGGCGCGAAGTTCTTGCTGGTGCTGGCGATCACTCATTACCTCGGTTATGAGGCGCTGGGTTTTTACGGTGTGGTGGTCGCCGCGTCGTTGATCGCGTCGAAGTTCTACAGCGTCGGTTTCAGTTCCGAGATCAACCGGTTGATCAGTGTCGGCGGCAGTTCGCGGCGGGTGGTCGACCGGGTCCTGCTGCTGTATCTGGCGGTGGGACTGCTGTTGTCGGTGCTGACCGTGCTGATTTACTCACTGTTCCAGACGGTGGACGCGACGGTTGCGCTGATTCTCTGCGTGACGCTGGTGCTGCTCACCGAACACCTGTCATTCGAAATCAACTCCTTCGTCTTTTCCGCGCAGAAAGCCACCGCCGGCGCGTTGCTGTTCTTTATCAAGACCGGCCTGTGGGCGCTGTTGGCGGTGGGCGGGATGATGCTCGGCTGGGTGCCGGGGATCGCCAGTGTGTTGTGGCTATGGGTCGCCGCCAACGTGCTGGTTATCGTCGCCGGTTACCTGATCGTGGTGAACGTGCACAAGGGCCGCGTGGCCGGGCCGTTGGCCACCGCTACTGTGTGGAGGGCCGGGTTGCCGTTCTATCTCGGCACTGGCTTGATCGCCTTGAGTCAGTACGCCGAGCGCTTTCTGATCGTCGATCTGGAACCCTATGCCAGCCTCGGTAAATACGTGTACGCGTGGTCGGCGGCCAACACCTTGCAAGCGCTGTCGTATGCGGTGGTGGCGGTGGTCGGTATCCCGGTGCTGGCCAAGCGGTTTCAGGCTGATCAGCAGGCGTTCACGCTCCGGCAACTGTTCGTCAACAAATGGGTCGCACGGTCGCTGGTGGTCTCGGTGGCGGTGGCGGTGGCGATTTATCTGTTCTTCAACGTGGTGCTCGATTACGTCGCCACCAGCGTGCCGCGTCCGGATAACGGAATCCTCGGTGTGCTGATCGTTTCCTTTGCCTTGCGTGCGATTGGCGACATCGTTTGGGGCGGTTTGATCGCCTCGAAAAACAGCCGGGTGTCGCTGGCCAGCGCGGCCATTTGCGTGCTGGTGTCGGTGCCGGTCAGCTACCTGCTGATCAAGCACTATTCGATTTACGGCGCGGCGTGGGGCAACGTCTTCGCGATCATCGTGCAACTGGTGGTGATTGCCGTGTTGACCCGCGTGACCGGGGCGAAAAAGGCTGCACTGTCATGGGCCTGAAATTGCCGTGCATCGAGTTTCGCGGCAAAAAACTCGATTCCTCGCTTTCGTTTTTGATCCTGTTCACCGGGCTGTTTCTGTCGGTGGCCATGCCGTTGCTGATTCCCCGCGATCCGGGCCCGGATGCCATGACCTTGTGGTCGTCCTATGCCAGGGCGGACAACTGCAATTTCTGGAACCCGTTCTCGCCGGATCGCTCGTCCTACGAGTGTTCGGCGTTCCTGCTGCGGCCCACCGGGATCAACCTGACCAACGCCTGGGCCTACGGGATGTTCTGCAATTTTTTCCTCACGGCGATTCCGGTGGTGGTATTTCGGCGCATGCCGTTGGCGATCTTCGGCACCTTGTGCCTGTGGGGCATCGTTCGCTCGTTTTTTCTGGAGAACCTGACCAAGGAAATCATTGTGTCGGTGGCAGTGTTGAGCATTCTGCTCAGCGCGTTGACGCGCAAATATCGCGGCGGTTTTTTCCTCTCGGCGGTGATCTACGGCGTGCTGATCCGGCCTTACTGGATTCTGTTTTCGCTGTCGTGGGTCGGCGTCTGTGTGATGAAGAAGTACGTGTCACGCACCACGTTTTTCCTGATGTTGTTCCTGTTCTACCTCGCTGTGGCCATGGCGATCCAGATAGCGCTGGGCTTTCCGGTGTCGTCGATTCGCGCGAGCAACAACGAATTGCGCACGGCGGGGGAGGAGGGCTCGAAATCGTTGATCGTGTCGTGGCTCAGCGGCAGCGACTTCGTTTCGCAAGCGCTGGACTCGATGATCATCTTCTTCCGGCTGTCGTTTCCGGTGGAGCTGATTCTGCTGTCCGGACCGGGGCAGGTGATCTTCGTCGCGTTGATGATCATGACCGCGCTGCTGCTGTTCAAGGTCATCACCTCGACTGATTACAAGGGCGCACCGATCCAGACCAAACCCAAGGAACTGATCGCGATTCCGCTGGCGTTTCTGCTGGTGCAGGGCTTGTTCGAGCCGGACTTCGGTTCCTTCGCCCGGCACTTCTCCATGGTGGTGCCGGTGTTGTTCGTCGGGCTTGGCTTGATGCTGCGCGCGAACAAACCGGTGCAGGTTGAATCACGCATTCTGAATTGAGGCAGGTGCTTTATGTCGAGCAAGAAAAAGTCCCTGGAGATCGAAACCCTGCGCGGGCTGGCGTGCCTGTTGCTGGTGCTTTATCACGTCATCGGGCCGCTGGGCGGTGGTTTGAAAATCGACATCGGCTCGCCGTTCCGGGTGATTGCCGACTCGATGGTGTACGTGCGCATGCCGTTGTTCACCTTCATCTCCGGGTACATCTATTCGATCTACAAAATCCGTGGCAATGACTTTTCTGCGTTCTTCAGCGGGAAGGTGCGACGCTTGATCGTGCCGCTGTTTTGCGTCGGCGTGCCGTTTTCGGTGTTGCAGGCGGTGGGCCCCGGGGTGAACAAGGAGGTCGGGGTAGTCGACGCGTTGCTGTCGTTCTGGGTGCCGATCAACCACTTCTGGTTCTTGCAGGCGGTGTTCATCATTTTCATGTTTGTCGGGTTGCTGGAGTGGCGCGGGATGTTGCGCTCGGCGACACGGCTGTATGGGTTGTTCGCGTTGGCGGCGCTGTTGTTTCTGTTGCCTCCGTTCAAGCTCGATGCGTTCGGTATCAATGGCGCGATCTACCTGTTGCCGTTTTTTGTGGCGGGGATGATTGGCCAGGAGAACGTCGACGCGCTGAAGCAGCGCTTCAAGGTGATCGGGCCGGTGCTGTTTGTATTGATCTCACTGACGTTGCTGTACGTCGCGGCAATTGATCGTGAGTTGATTGTCGATCGTCGCAGTCTGATCGGTCTGACCGTGGGCTGCCTGTCGTGCATCGCCTTGCTGTCGAGCGATGTGCGCTCGAAGGCGCTGACCTGGCTCGGTGGTTATTCCTACGCGATCTTCCTGTTCCATGTGCTGTTCGCGGCGACGTCGCGGTTTGTGCTGGGTCGGTTGGGGGTGAAGGATGAAAGCTTGCTGGTGCTCGGTGGCTTGAGCTTTGGTTTGCTCGGGCCGGTGGTGTTGTCGATGATTTTCAGCCGGTTCAATTTCACTTCCGTGTTGTTTCTTGGCGAGCGGGTGGCGAAGAAGAAACCGGCGGCGCCCATCGTCCCGGTGGTGCAGACGCAAAACAGCTAAGAGCTTCGCGAGCAAGCTCGCTCCCACAGGGATTGTGGTCATCTACAGGGATGACTTGCAGATATCCACTGTGGGAGCGAGCTTGCTCGCGAAGGGGCCATTTCAGACGGAAGGAAATTTTGCATGTTGGCAGTAGATGATGCGCATCCCGTCGCAGCGTCGGTGGTTCAGGTAGGCGATGCCCGCGAGCGTTTTGCCCAGTGGCGTGAAGGCAAGGCTGGCAAGGTGTTGTCGGTCTCGGTGATCGGCGACAGCTACAGCGCCGGGCAGGATTTCTACCTGAACAAACTGGTGCAGCGCGTGGCAGGGGAGGTGGGGTTTGCCGGGCCGGGTTACGTCGGTTTCAACCACGGTGCGGCGCTCGGCGGCACGCATTTCAAATACACCCGCAGCAGTGACAAGTACTTTGCTGGCGACTGGAAGGTTTCAGACCTGGGACAAGCGAGTCCGGACAGCCGCACGGTGACCGGCCGGCCCGGCGCATGGCTGCAGGTGGATGCGAGTCCGACGCCGCGCATTGATACGGCGGTCACTCAGGCGAAACTGCTTTACCTGGGCAACGGCGAACCCAGCGAGATCCGCTACCGCTGGACGCCTGCGCAAGACTGGCAGCCGTTGACGCTTGAAGGTTCGGGCGTTCAGGAAGTCCCGCTGACAGGTCTCTCGGCAGCGAAAGACTGGTCCTTCAAGCTGGAAGTGGTGAAGGGCACACCGACGTTGTTTGGCCTGTGGATGAGCAACGATCAGAACGGCGTGCGAGTCTCCAAACTGGCGGCGTCGGGCGCGGCCTCTGCGGATTTCTATCACCAGGATCCGCAATGGCAGGTGCAGTGGAAAGCTGCCGTGTCGAAGATCCCCGCTGATGTTTACTTGATCATGCTCGGCGGTAACGATCAGGGTTTCGGCGTGAAGCCAGCGCAGTATCTGCAGAACGTTCAGGGGCTGGTGGGGATGTTGCGCGAGATTCAACCGAAGGCGAGCATCAACCTGATCATGCGCCAGGACACCACGCGTTCCAGCGCCTATCCGATGTCAGCCTATGCACAGGTGCTTGAGCCTTGGGCGCGCGCGCAGCATCTGGGTTACGCCAATCTGCAATGTGCGTTCGGCCCCGACGTCAAACGCTACGCGGCGGCAATGATCGGCCCGGACAAGATTCATCCGGTGCCGGCCACGGGTGGGAAGGTGATTGCCGATTACTTTTATGGCTGGATCATGGGCGTCAAGGATCGGTGCGACGCCCTCCCGAAATAACCACAAACCCCCTGTAGCTCCTGCAGGGGGAATGGGTCAGGCATCAGACGTCCTGCGTGAAGGCGTCGACTTGCTCGAGCAACTCCGCAATCTTCTGCGGCATCAGCCGTGTATCACAACGGGTTTCCACGTTGATGATGATCGCCGGGTCGTTGCAGCAGATACGCACGCGAAAGCGCCAGTCGCTGAAAATGACTTTCAGACCATCGCGATCATCCATTTCCAGCGCCTGCTCGCCATACAGCTTTTTCAAATGCGCGAGCAGCGGGTACGGATCGCGCAGCGGCCGGCGAATGTCCCCGGACGCCGGAAACACACCAATCCGCTCCACCAGCAGAATCGTGCCCAGCCAGGACTCGTTGGCGCTGGGCAACGGCTGATGGCGGGACAACCAGCTCATCACCCCGAGGTTACCCACCTCGCGTTCAATCTCTACGGAATGTTGTGCAATGTTCATGGTGGCCTCGTTGGGTGAAGGGCGCCGTCTCAGCGGCCCTTGAGGTAAACGTTTTCGTAGCAGAAGTTGGTCGCCTGCAGGTAACCCTCGGCGTCGCCGCAGTCAAAGCGCAGACCTTTGAATTTGTAGGCCAGCACGCAACCGTTCTGCGCCTGTTTCATCAGCGCGTCAGTGATCTGGATCTCACCGCCCTTGCCCGGCTGGGTGTCGGCGATCAGGTCGAAGATGTCCGGCGTGAGAATGTAGCGGCCGATGATCGCCAGGTTCGACGGGGCGTCCTGCGGCGCCGGTTTTTCCACCATGTTGTTGACCCGGTAGATGCCGTCGGACATCAGCTCGCCGGCAATCACCCCGTACTTGTGAGTCTGGTCGGCCGGCACTTCCTGGATGGCAACGATCGAGCAGCGGAATTTCTTGTACAGCTGAATCATCTGCGAGAGCACGCCGTCGCCTTCGAGGTTCAGGCACAAGTCATCGGCCAGGACCACGGCGAAGGGTTCGTCGCCGATCAGCGGGCGGCCGCTGAGAATCGCGTGGCCGAGGCCTTTCATTTCCACCTGGCGGGTGTAGGAGAAGGTGCAGGTGTCGATCAGCTCGCGAGTGCCGGCAAGGAACTTTTCTTTCTCGGTGCCGCGGATCTGGTGTTCGAGTTCGTAGCTGATGTCGAAATGGTCTTCCAGCGCACGCTTGCCCCGGCCGGTGACGATGGCCATGTGTTGCAGGCCGGCGTCCCGTGCTTCTTCAACGGCGTACTCGATCAACGGCTTGTTGACGATCGGCAACATCTCTTTCGGCATGGCTTTGGTGGCCGGCAAGAAACGCGTGCCATAGCCGGCAGCGGGAAACAAACATTTACGAATCATAAAAGTATCCTGGACAGTCATGGAACACAGGCAACAGATGCGCGCACTCATACAGGGCGTGCAAGTTTCAATAATATTGTTGAACGACTGCTTTAATACCTGAGTCAGGTTGTTGATGGCAATTAGTCGTAGCGGTAAAACATGACAATGTTATGAGATGTCGGTAAGTGCGGTATTAGTTATTTTTAGTCGGTATCTGTTGATAGTGATGAGTGCGCGGGGAGTGCTAATAAGTAGCGGGCAATACAGTGTGACCTGCAAAAATATTTATTGCCAGTCATTGAACTAGTTTTGTTTCCGGTTGTTGTCGCCTTATTTATGTGGTGTGTGACACATCTTCAATAAATCAGGCTTGACACGCTACTTGTCACTCATCCAAAGACGGATCGCGCTATGAAGATTCTGGTAACGGGTGGTGCCGGTTATATCGGCTCGCACACCACACTTGCGCTGCTTGAAGCAGGTTATGAAGTTGTCGTACTGGATAACCTTTGCAACAGCAGCGAAGCCGCGTTGCACGCCGTTGAAAGCATTTGCGGCAAGAGTGCCTGGATGATCCGCGGCGATGTCTGTGACCGGGCACTGCTCGAGCGGATTTTCCGCGAGCACACCATCGAAGCCGTCCTGCATTTCGCCGGGCTCAAGGCCGTGGGCGAGAGCGTGCGCAAGCCGCTCGAATACTACGAGACCAACGTCAGCGGCAGCATCAACCTGTGCCAGGCGATGGCAGCGGCGGGGGTGTTTCGTCTGGTGTTCAGCTCCTCGGCGACGGTGTATGGCGAGCCTGAGCAGATGCCGATCCGTGAGGATTTCCCCACCGGCAACCCGACCAATCCCTACGGCCAGTCCAAGCTGATCGTCGAGAACGTGCTGCGTGACTTGAGTCAGGCTGAGCCGCGCTGGAGCATCGCCTTGCTGCGCTACTTCAACCCGATCGGCGCCCACGCCAGCGGGCATATGGGCGAAGACCCCAACGGCATCCCGAATAATCTGGTGCCTTATATCAGCCAGGTGGCGGTCGGCAGCCTTCAGGAGTTGTCGATCTTCGGTAACGATTACCCGACAGTGGATGGCACCGGCGTGCGTGACTACATCCACGTGGTCGATTTGGCGGACGGGCACTTGAAGGCCTTGCAGTCCATCGCTGAACGCACCGGCATTCATACCTGGAACCTCGGCACGGGCGATGGCTACAGCGTGCTGCAAGTGCTCCACGCGTTCGAACAGGCCTGCGGGCAACCGGTGCCGTATCGCATGATGCCGCGCCGTTCCGGGGATATTGCCGAGAGTTGGGCCGATGCCTCCAAGGCCGCCAAAGAGTTGGGCTGGAAAGCCACGCGCAACTTGCAGGACATGGTCACCGACACCTGGCGCTGGCAATCGAACCATCCTCGCGGTTATCTCGAATGATGTCGTTCTAATACTGAATGTTAGTTTCGGTCAGGTGTTAGATATCGTCGGGAAAATACGCTGGAAATGCCTTTTGCAAGTCCGTAGATATAAACCTGCCGTTCGACTTTTATCAGTTGGGTAAGACTGTGAAAGAACAACGGATCTTGTTCGCGCTTTTTGCGGACTTGAACGCTACCACCTCTAACTCAGACCGGTTTTTTAACAGGTCGAATGTTAGAAAGGAGTTGATATGAAAAAAGTAATGGCAGTTGCCCTGTTGACGATGTTGAGCAACTGGGCTGCCGCCGCTGAAGCGCCGCTGACAGCGGTGACCAATGTAGGTGGCAATGTAGCGGCTTCTCAAGCGCCTGCAGCCAGTACTGCAATGGTCGCCAGTGCTGTAGCGGCGTCCAACAGCGGTGGCAGTGCCAACGGCGGTACTACCGGTACCACAGGTACCACCGGTACCACCGGCACGCATAACTAACAGGAACATTTGTTAGTGCAGTACAAAGTCGCCCGACGCAAGTCGGGTGACTTTGTTTTTAGATTCGCCCTTGAATAGCGTAGTGCCATTATGACTCGTAGTGTTTATCTTTTAATGTTGGCAAGTCTCGCTCTGCAAGGTTGCATGTTTTCCCCCGGTCAATATCTGAGCACCGGTGGCATTACCCGCCAGGGTGCCAGCGAAAGCAGCCGGGTCGAGCTGATTCCGATCACGCCCAAGCTGATCTCGATGAACCGCGCCACGCAAAAGCGTGAGTCGTTGCCGCCGGAACTGTTGGCGACGCCCGCCGAGTACCGCATCGGCAACAACGATGTCCTGTACATCACGGTGTGGGATCACCCGGAGCTGACGGCCCCGTCCGGCGCGCAACAACAGATCGACGCCAACGGCCGACTGGTGCGCTCCGACGGCACGCTCTACTACCCGTTTATCAAGGAAGTCCAGGCCGCCGGCCGGACCATCCAGCAACTGCGTTCGGACATCGAACAACGCTTGTCGGCGTTTATCGCCGAGCCACAAGTGGACGTGGCGGTGTTGCGTTTCGCCAGCCAGAAAGTCGTGGTCACCGGCGCGGTGGCCAAGGCCGGCCCGCAAGCGATTTCCACCAATCCGCTGAGTGTGGTCGAAGCCCTCGGTTCGGCCGGCATCGACACCAACAATGCCGACTTGTCCGGGCTGTTGCTGACGCGCAACGGGCGCACCTATCCGCTCAACCTCGACTCGCTCAATCAGCAGGATTCGCAGTTGCAGAACGTCTACCTCAAGGGCGGCGACCAGTTGTACCTGCCGTACAACGACAACAAGCGCATCTACGTCATGGGTGAAGTCAATCAGCCGCGCGCGCTGAGCTTCAAGACCGCGACCATGAACCTCACCGATGTCCTCGGTTCGGTCGGCGGCTTGAGCCAGACCACCTCCAACGGCAATGCGGTGTATGTGATTCGCGGCGTGGAAAACCTCGACGTCGAGCCGGCGAAGATCTATCAGCTCGAAGCCGAATCGCCGACCGCCATGGCGCTCGCTTCGCACTTCGAAGTGCGTCCCCAGGACGTGGTGTATGTCGGGCCGGCCAACGTGACTCGCTGGAACCGTCTGATCAGCCAGTTGGTGCCGTCGGCATCGATTGTCGGCACTGGCGCTTCCGCTGCGAAGAACTGGAGCGAATACAGTAACAACAGCAAATAAGGTCGCCGACTTTGAACATTTTGAAAGTTGGCCTGTGCCTGATGGCGGCCTCGTTGCTGTGTGGCTGTAACCCGCTGATGAGCGCTTCGTTGAATAACCTTAAAGCGGCGGTTGTTGGCCCGGATGAAGTCGACGTGTCAGCGGCCGAAGTGGCCGCGGTCAACTACCCGCAGCTGAAACTGACCACGCCGTCCGGCTCGGGGGTGCTGGCGCTGGTGCGCGAGCGTGAAGACCTGCAGTTCTGGGTCGCCTCCGGCAAACAGGTGCTGCTACTGCGTAATGGCCTCGCCGTGCGCAGCATTGGCCTGGGCCTGGAAGGCGATCTCGATGGCACGCGGCTGGCCGATGACTCGCCGTTCAAACAAGGCCTGCATCACGTCGCCGACGGTTTCACCACGCGGCGCTGGATCGACCTCTACAAGGGCCAGGAAGTCGGGGTGATCGTCAACAGCCGCTTCTCGCGCCGATCCGAACAAACCCTGCAGATTCTCGACAAGGAATACACCGTGCTGCGTGTCGATGAGCAGATTGACGCCCCGGCCATCGGCCTGCGCGCGACCAATCGTTACTGGGTCGACCCGCGTGACGGTTTCATCTTGCAGAGCGAGCAGCAACTGACCTCGCAGTTGCGCGTCAAGGTTGTGCAACTGACCCCTGATCGCAGGCACCTGCCGTGATGCGCCTGAAATTGTTATCGGCGGGCCTGATGCTGGTCGCCAGTGTGAGTCAGGCGGCCGTCACGGTGACGGGCGATGTCGCCAATCCCGGACCGGTCGAGTTGCCACCGGGCGGGCGCTTGCTCGATGTGATCGGTGAAGCGGTGCCGAATGCCGAAGGCTATTGGCTGGCGGGCGGATTGCTGCGGCAGTCGTTGATTGAGGAGCAGACACGGCTGAAGGTCGGCGTGCTGTTTGACCTCGACGTGCTGCAGCGCATGGCGGTGTTGTTTGATCGACCGAGTCGTGTGGCGCTAGCCCGGCGTCTGGCCGAAGACGTGCGGCAGATGCCGGTAACGGGCCGGCAGATTGCCGACCTCGATCCGGTGGCGCTGGAAGTCGGCTTCGCGCGCAACATTCGCCTCGATGACGGCGATCGTCTGATCTACCCGAAACGTGTCGATGAAGTGCAAGTGCTGGGCGCAGTCGCCGAGCCGTGCCACTTGCCGTATCAGCCGTTGCAGGAGGCCCGTGAATACCTGCAAGGCTGCGCGATTCTGGACGATGCCGAAGCCGATTACCTGTGGCTGATCCAGCCCAATGGCGTGTCGCGGCGTGTCGGCATCGCGCACTGGAATCGCGAGTCCGGGCAATTCCCGGTGGCCGGCAGCAAGATTCTGGTGCCGGTGAAAAATGATGATCTGGATCCGCCTCTTCCTGAACTGAATCAGCAGTTGGCCGAATTCATTGCCACGCAGCTGGCCGAGGTGGTTCGTTGAAGTTACGTTTTGCAGCTGTGTTGTTATTGCCTTGTGGTCTGGTGCATGCCGAACCACGCATTACTCAGAACGACTTCGGTGGCACCGGTCTGTTGCAGACGCCCACCGCGCGCATGGCCCCGGCCGGCGAGTTGAGCGTCAACGCCAACCGCACCGAACCGTACAGCCGCTACAGCGTTTCGCTGCAGCCGCTGGACTGGCTCGAAGGCTCGTTTCGCTACACCGCGATCACCAACCGGCCGTACGGCTCTGAGGCCCTGAGCGGTAGTCAAAGCTATAAGGACAAGGCGGTCGACGTCAAAGTCCGGCTGTGGCAGGAAAGCCACTGGCTGCCCGACGTGGCGCTGGGCTTCCGAGACATCGGCGGTACCGGTTTGTTTTCCAGTGAATTTTTCGTCGCCAACAAGCGCTACGACAATTTCGATTTCAGCGCCGGGATTGCCTGGGGATACCTCGGTAATCGCGGCGACCTCGACAACCCGTTGGGCTACGTCAGTGATCGCTTCGATACCCGGCCGGCCCTCGAAGGCACCGGTGACGTCAACTCGGGTTCGTACTTTCGCGGCCGGCCGTCGTTCTTCGGCGGCGTGAGCTATCAGACGCCGTGGGATCGTCTCAGCCTGAAACTCGAATTTGAAGGCAACGACTACAAGCACGAGCCGAAGGACAATGAGATCAAGCAGGACTCGCCGATCAACCTCGGCGCGGTGTTCAAGGTCACCGATTCGGTTGATGTCAGCGCGGCGTGGGAGCGCGGTAATACGGCGATGTTCGGCGTGACTTTCCACACCAACTTCGTCAGCCGCAAGGCGCCGGCCAAGACCTACGATCCGACTCCTGAGCCGCTGCCGGCGAAGGCGCCGACCACGGCGCCGGATCAGGTCGACTGGGCCAACGTCTCGCAGCGCCTGCAGCAGAATGCCGGCTATAAAGTCGAGCGCATCGCGCAGCGTGATTCCGAGCTGATCGTGTATGGCGAACAGCAGCGCTACTTCCACTCGTCCAAAGCGGTGGGGCGTGCGAGCCGGGTTCTCGATAACAGCGTCAACGACGACATCAACTGGTTCACCGTGGTCAACAAACGCTACGACCTGCCGCTGGAAGAAACCAGCGTGCCGCGTCAGACCTTTCGCGAAGTGATCAACAACGAAGAGCCACTGGAGTCGCTGCACCGCACCACCGAGATCAACCCGGCCATGCCGCACAACGAGAAAACCCTCTACACCGAAGCGCCGCAGCACTTCAGCTATGGCGTGGGGCTGGGCTTCAAACAGAACGTCGGCGGCCCGGATGGCTTGCTCTATCAGTTGAGTGCCGATGCTGACGCTGAATACCGCTTCAACCGCAATACCTGGTGGAGCGGTTTGCTCAGTGCCAACCTGGCGAACAACTTCGACAAATTCACCTATGACGCGCCGAGTGGTTTGCCGCGTGTGCGTACGGATTTGCGTCAGTACCTGACCACGTCCAACACGACCATGCCGTTGTTCCAGGTCAGCCATGCCGAGCAGCTGGATAAAGACCTGTATGGCATGGTTTACGGTGGGTATCTGGAGTCGATGTTCGCCGGGGTCGGCGGTGAAGTGCTGTTCCGTCCGACCGGTGAGCGCTGGTCGGTGGGCGCGGATCTGAACTGGGTGCGTCAACGCGATTTCGATCAGGGTTTTGCCCTGCGTGATTACTCGGTGGTGACCGGGCATGTCACGGCGTATACCGATTTGCCGTTCGATACGCTGGCAGCGGTGAGCGTCGGGCGTTATCTGGCTGGGGACTGGGGCGGCACGCTGGATATCTCGCGAGAGTTTTTCAACGGCGTGCGCTTTGGTGCGTGGGCGACGATCACCACCGCTGGTAGTGCCGAGTATGGCGAGGGTAGTTTCGACAAGGGTATCTACCTGTCGATTCCGTTCGACGAAATGATGAGCATGTCGACCATGCGCCGCGCCAACCTGGTATGGGCACCGCTGACCCGTGACGGCGGCGCGCGGCTCAATCGCGGCTATCAGCTGCACTCGATGACCGATAGCCGGGAAAGGGACATGTTTTATCGCAATTTCGAGAAGATCACCGAGTAAGCGCGGATCTTCGAAACACCCGAAAACCTGTGGGAGCGAGCTTGCTCGCGAAGGCGTCAGCCCAGTCAGCATCCTAGTTGCCTGAACCAACGCTTTCGCGAGCAAGCTCGCTCCCACATTGGTTATCTGTCGCACCCCAAATCCCGAATCATTCCCGAATCCCTGTGGGAGCTGGCTTGCCAGCGATGAGGTCGGCACTTGCAACATTGATGTTGCCTGACCCACCGCCATCGCTGGCAAGCCAGCTCCCACAGTTATGTGTCTAGTCATTAGGCCTGGGACAAGCACAGCTCCCACAGGTTATGTGTCTAGCCATAAGGCCTGAGACAAGCACAGCTTCCCGAGGTTATTTGTCTAGCCGTAAGGCCTGAGCCAAGCACAAATCCCCTGTGGGAGCTGGCTTGCCAGCGATGAGGCCGGCACTTGCAACATTGATGTTGCCTGACCCGCCGCCATCGCTGGCAAGCCAGCTCCCACAGTTATGTGTCTAGCAATAAGGCCTGAGCCAAGCACAGCTCCCACAGGTTATGTGTCTAGCCATAAGGCCTGAGACAAGCACAGCTCCCACAGGTTATGTGTCTAGCCATAAGGCCTGAGCCAAGCACAGCTTCCCCAGGTTATTTGTCTAGCCATAAGGCCTGAGCCAAGCACAAATCCCCTGTGGGAGCTGGCTTGCCAGCGAAGAGGCCGGCACCTGCAACATTGATGTTGCCTGACCCGCCGCCATCGCTGGCAAGCCAGCTCCCACAGTTATGTGTCTAGCAATAAGGCCTGAGCCAAGCACAGCTCCCACAGGTTATGTGTCTAGCCATAAGGCCTGAGACAAGCACAGCTCCCACAGGTTATGTGTCTAGCCATAAGGCCTGAGCCAAGCACAGCTTCCCCAGGTTATTTGTCTAGCCATAAGGCCTGAGCCAAGCACAAATCCCCTGTGGGAGCTGGCTTGCCAGCGAAGAGGCCGGCACCTGCAACATTGATGTTGCCTGACCCACCGCCATCGCTGGCAAGCCAGCTCCCACAGTTATGTGTCTAGCCATAAGGCCTGAGCCAAGCACAGCTCCCACAGGTTATGTGTCTAGCCATAAGGCCTGAGCCAAGCACAGCTTCCCCAGGTTATTTGTCTAGCCGTAAGGCCTGAGCCAAGCACAAATCCCCTGTGGGAGCTGGCTTGCCAGCGATGAGGCCGGCACTTACAACATTGATGTCGCCTGACCCACCGCCATCGCTGGCAAGCCAGCTCCCACAGGGATTTGCATTTACCCGCAATCCAGCTCCACTCCCAAATCCCGGGCACAAAAAAGGGGACTTTCGTCCCCTTGCAGTGCGTCGCACCCAATCTCAGTAAATATCCTTCGACAACAACGTAAACGGTGTCTTCACAAGGATCTTCAGGTCCAGCCACAACGACCAGCTATTGATGTACTGCAGGTCAATCTCCACGCGCTTCTGCATCTTGTCGAGGGTGTCCGTTTCACCGCGGCAACCGCTGATCTGCGCCAGCCCGGTGATCCCCGGTTTAATCCGGTGACGCGCCATGTAGGCGAGGATTTTCCCCGAGTAGAAGTGGTTGTGCGCAACCGCATGCGGACGCGGACCAACCAGGGCCATATGCCCCTGCAACACGTTGAACAGCTGCGGCAATTCATCCAGCGACGTGCGGCGGATAAAGCGCCCGACCGCGGTAATGCGCGAATCGTTACGGCTGGCCTGCTTCACGTCACGGTCATCGTGGACGCGCATCGAGCGGAATTTCCAGACCTTGATCACCTTGCCATTCCAGCCATGGCGATCCTGTTTGAAAAACACCGGGCCGGGCGAGTTGATCTTCACCGCCAGAGCAATGATCAGCAGGATCGGGCTCAGCGCGATGATCGCCAGCAAGGCCACGGCTTTTTCCACCAGGCTTTTGCTCAACGCAGCGGTCGGGCGACTGGTCAGAGGGCTTTCGTTCAGATAGATCGCCGGCAGACCGTCCACGACTTTCACCGAGTGATTGAGCAGGGTCAGACTGTTCAAGTCCGGCACCCAGACCACATCGACGTTGGCCCCCAGCAAATCGACATACATCGCTTCGATTTTCGCGGCCTCGCACAGCGGCAGGGTGATGTACAAACGGCGGATGTCATGGGCTTCGATCAGCTCCAGCAACTCCTCCTGGGCACCGACGACGCGCGGTGCATCGGCATCCAGTGCAGGCACGTCGCCGTTGCTGACCAGGCCAACCAATGGCAGGTTTTCCAGTTGGCTGAGTTTCTTCGCCAGCCCCAGCGCCAGCTCGCCGGTACCGACGATCAGGGTTTTGTGCTCGCTCTTGCGGGTGCGCTGATAGAACTTCGAAAACGCATGCAATGGCGCATACAGCAACGCCTGACCGAGGAAACCGTACACCGCCCAGCTCAGAATCACCTGCCGTGAAAACAGCTCATCGGCCTGGCAGACAAACGCGATACACGCCAACGCTGCCATGGTCATCGACCACCCCATGAACAGCCGTCCCAATCCGCTCAGGTAGTTATCGCGTTTGCGATAAACACCGCTGAACGTGTAAGCCGGCACCGACGCCAGTACCGCCAGGGTGGCGCACATTCGGTAGTAGAACGCGACCGTCCCGGTGTGCTGTTCCGCGAGGATGAACAGCAGCGTCACGACAAAGCCTTGTGCCAGCGCCCATTGGCCCCAAAAGGTCAGTCCCTTGAGGCCCGTGCTTCGATTGATACTAAGAGAAAGATCCATACGATATCCCCAAAAGACGTCCATTCAGGTTTCAACAGTTGAAAACCGAGTTGTTATGCAGACTTATTGTTTTTGTTGTAGCGAGTGTCCTGAGGTAACAACGTCGATATGCCGAACTGTCGTCAGTCAATAGACTAAGTTATTGTTGGGAATGGTGTCTGACGAGTTCTAACAAGATGGCACAGTGCCAACTTTTAATAATTAAATAGAGGGGTGTTAGAAAAGGTCGCAGAGCAGGGGGTGAATAAATGATGTTGTATTTGTTACTGTTTGAGGGGTGGCGGCAGGGAATGTCGAAATTAACCAGGGGAGGTGTAACCAAACAGAGTGCTCTTGTTGTTTTTGTTGTCGCACTGTTTTCTGTTGGTGTTGATCGCGGCGGTCAGTAGCGTTTACGCGACGATTTCCTGGATCAGGCAATAACCGCGATTTCGTACGGCACGAAACAATCGTTCGCCGTTACTGGCACTTTTGAACTTGTCTTGCAAACGACTCAGGCACATTTCCAGGCCGCGGTATTGCTCCGGCTCTCGACCGATGCTGAGGATCAGTTCTTCACGGCTGACCACACGCTCTTCATGGTTGAGCATTTTCCTGACCAATGCTGTTTCCAGGCCGGTCAGGCTGATCTCGACGCCTTCTTTGATCAATGCACCCTGATCATTGTCGAGTTGCCAGGTTTCGTTGCAAGGCGTGGCGCCTTCGGAAGCCGGTGGCATGTTGCCGCTTTCAGCGTTTATGACCGTAGCACTGTGAAAAGGATTCGCCGCTTGTGCGGCCAGCCATTCCGATTCAAGCGTGGCTAATATGCGCTGGGTATCATGCTCGATACTGCGAGCGACGTTTTTACGACTGATGCTTGGATATGTGAACTCCATCACCATTGGGGCGGAAGAGGGCGAAGCAACACCTTCAACAAACATTTGTGCCTGAGACGTGCCGAACGAGTTGAAACGCTCACTGGACAAGATGCTCTCCAGTTCGCGCTGCGACGTTGTACTGTGAGTCACGACAACAAAATATTTCCTTGGGAGGGTTGTACTAGTTTCCATGTCTCTCTCCTAAATACACACCAAAATTGGCTAAAAGATAAATCGGCAGGCGAGCAATGACTTCCTCGGAAGTAATCGAAAGGCAGGGTCTGGGCCCAATAATGGCCCTCGATAAATTCCACTCGATCTGCTGCTATGTTATGGAGTTTTATTGTTATGGGACGTGTTGACGCGCTCATTCAAGTGCTTGTTATTTAATGGGCGTAAAGCAGAACTGGAGCTATATGGTTGCATTAGACGATCCTTCGTACGTATGCAAAAGAGATTGACTGCCCGAGACTCAGGCAGTCGATATCAGACCCCGCGTCAGGCGATAGCCGTAGCCGCGGATGCTCTGAATCGCGTTTGTACCATACATGTCCTTGATTTTTCCACGCAAGCGGCTTATGGATTTCTCCAGTGCGCGAGGGTCGTAGAAATTGCTGTTGAGGCCCATGATATTGGCGATTTCATCATGGCTCAGAATGTGATTACTGGTTTGCGCAAAGGCTTCCAGGATCTTCATCTCGGCAAACGAGATGTCGAGTTTCTTGCTGGTGCCCAACAGGCAGATACGTGTCGGGTCAAGCGTCAGGTCAATATCGCGTTGCCATTCTTCACTGTTGAAGAACTCGCCAAGCAGCTCGGCGCTATCATCGGAAAGGGTATTGAGCTTGATACAAAAGTCCGCGCCAGCCAGATAATACTTGATCTTGTTGAAAGCGCCGCGCCCGGTAATGACCGCGCAAATGATCGGTTTCAAGTTATCGCTACGCAGGTTTTCCACCAGCGCAAGATTGTCTTCCAGCGCCTGTGGGCTGTCGATAACAAGGAAGATGGCGCGATAGGAACCGAGATGTTCATACTGCTTATATGAACTAGTGTAGGCGTTGGCATCCAGTGCCATATCAGGGCGCACGTGCCGGGCGACCAGTGCTTTAAAATGTTCAGCCACGCCACGGGTTCGACCCAGAGTGAGAACACCGGGTTCGTCGTTTGTCGGGCGCGGACTACTAGTCGCCAAGTTCCCTGAGAGCATCATGCATTGACTCGAATTAGGTGCTGACATCGGGATGTTAAAGCACCGGTTCTCATCTGTGACTGACAATTGGTAACATTCACGCGATTTTTAGACGTGGCTCCCGAGTTTTCTAACAATAATTAAGCTTTTCAAGCTTTTAGTTGATTTTCTCGGGATGGTGAACTAGTGCTTAGATGGTGGCGATATGCAATGGTGCCACTATTTTGAGGTGATTGCGATAGCGTAGTTTGTGTCCTTTGGCCACTGTATGGCCATCCCTGAATAATGTGATTCTGATCACAATTTATCGGCAGAGCAAATTTTTTTGTACTAAACGCCTAAATATTTTTCGATTAGTTCGTCGGCCGACGATTACTAACATGGCTTGAGTGTGTCTTTTGATAAGTCATATTCTGCCAGCGCAAAGATCATCCGATCGCGGCCCGAATCTTCGGCCGCTCCTACCTTTGAAATGCGTTGGCGTAGGCGCTGCCGAGGTTCGGGGCGCGATCGAACGATCTTTTGATCTTCAATTGTGTAACTTCAGATACTCAACCCCTGAGTGTTATAAAACCGGTCGCTCGCCAAGAGCGCGCCGACGGAGGATTAATGGATTTCTGGACCCTTTTCCAGGTGTTGATATTAGGTGCCGTAGAAGGCCTGACCGAGTTCCTGCCGATCTCGAGTACAGGCCACCAGATCATCGTTGCCGACTTGCTGGAGTTCGGCGGCGAACGCGCCATGGCGTTCAACATCATTATTCAACTGGGGGCCATTCTTGCCGTTGTCTGGGAGTTCCGACCCAAGATCTTCGAAATCGTCAAAGGCCTGCCCACCCAACGTAATGCCCAACGCTTCACCCTCAACTTGCTGATTGCCTTTCTACCCGCCGTGGTCTTGGGCGTGTTATTCGCCGATGCAATCCACGAATACCTGTTCAACCCGATCACCGTCGCCGTGGCACTGGTCGTTGGCGGCATCATCATGTTGTGGGCCGAGCAGCGCAGCCATGTGATCAGCGTCGAACACGTCGACGACATGCGCTGGTCTCACGCACTGAAAGTCGGTTTCGTACAATGCCTGGCGATGATTCCCGGCACCTCACGCTCCGGCTCGACCATCATCGGCGGTCTGCTCTTCGGCTTGTCGCGCAAAGCCGCCACCGAGTTCTCGTTCTTCCTCGCCATGCCGACCATGGTCGGCGCCGCCGTGTACTCCGGCTACAAATACCGCGACCTGTTCCAGCCCAACGACCTGCCAGTCTTCGCCCTCGGCTTCGTCACCGCGTTCATCTTCGCGATGATCGCCGTACGCGGCTTGCTCAAGTTTATTGCCAACCACAGCTACGCCGCGTTCGCCTGGTACCGGATCGCGTTTGGTTTGTTGATTCTGGCAACGTGGCTGTTTGGCTGGGTCAACTGGACCGCTGCAGCGGCCGCCTGATCACTGAGCGCTGATCAACGCCGCAACGGCGAGATCGTTTAACGTCGAATCCGACGACTCCTGGCGAAAACGCTGCAAGGCCGAGGTGAAATACGCGGCCTGCAGCATGCCGTCGCTGGCGAGGTACAGACGTGCGTCTTCCTGTTCTGCAGCAGAGTAAACACGCTTGTGACTGTCAGTCGTTTCCTGGCTAGCCGAAAAAGGCGCGAGGACTAGAGACAACAGAGTGAAGCCGGACAACTGCGTGGCCTCCCACGGTGTATCGGTGCTCCCGATGCAGAGACCGTCGCAGTGCGCATAAACGTTCGAGGTGACACTTAACAAGGAGAGGAGGGTGAAACGCTGGAAACCAGAGAAATTGAACGCGGGCATAAACAAAAGACATCCTGTCAGTACAACAAAACAGCGGGCAACGCTCATTCGTCGCCCGCGCACTCAAACCATCAAATCAACGACCTTCAAGCAACTCAGCCGCCTGATCCAGCAACGCCAGCGGATCCTTGGCCTTGTGAATATCTACCGACAACAACTGACGGAATTTCCGCGCCCCCGGGAACCCCGTGCCCAGGCCCAGCACATGCCGCGTGATGTGATGCATCGCCCCACCGGCCAACAAATGCTCGGCAATATAAGGCCGCAATTGCGCCAACGCCTCAGCCCGGCTGATCACCGGCGCTGAACTGCCAAACAACTGCTGATCCACCTCCGCCAGCAAATACGGATTGTGATAAGCCTCACGCCCCAACATCACACCGTCAAAGGTCTGCAAATGCTCATGGCAGGCCTCCATCGTCTTGATCCCGCCGTTCAGCACAATCTCCAACTCCGGAAAATCCGCCTTCAACTGCGCCGCCACGTCATAGCGCAACGGCGGAATGTCACGATTCTCCTTCGGCGACAACCCCTCCAGAATCGCAATCCGCGCATGCACGGTGAAGCTGGTGCACCCGGCATCACGGACGGTGCCGACGAAATCACACAGCTCCGCGTAACTGTCCCGACCGTTGATCCCGATGCGATGCTTCACCGTCACCGGAATCGACACCGCATCACGCATCGCCTTCACACAATCCGCCACCAGTTGCGGATGACCCATCAGGCACGCGCCGATCATGTTGTTCTGCACACGATCGCTCGGGCAGCCGACGTTCAGGTTCACCTCGTCGTAACCGTGCTCCTGGGCCATGCGGGCGCAGGCTGCCAAGTCCAATGGAACGCTACCGCCTAGCTGCAAGGCGAGAGGGTGCTCGGCTTCGTTGTGACGGAGGAAGCGCTCGTGATCGCCGTTTAGGAGAGCGCCGGTGGTGACCATTTCGGTGTAGAGCAGGGCGTTCTTCGATAGGAGGCGTAGGAAGAAACGGCAATGGCGGTCGGTCCAATCCATCATCGGGGCCACACTGAAGCGGCGAGACGGCTCGGAACGAGCATGGCTAGTGTTTACAGGCGCTTTAGGTTTTTCGAAATTCATTGATACTGATCTTTTATACAGCGGTTTTTACCCATTTTCCCTTGTTTTCTGAGGTCGGTTGCTACAATGTAGCAAGCGAATTCGGCAATGTAGCAACTGGAAATGGGCACGATCACATCACGCAAGCGCAAGGACAACTCGACGGCCTACACGGCGCAGATACGGATCAATCGGGACGGGCGCACAGTTTATCAGGAAAGCCAAACCTTCGACCGAAAGCAGGTCGCCCAGGCTTGGATCAAACGGCGTGAGACGGAACTGGCCGAGCCTGGTGCGATTGAGCGCGCAAACCGTAAGGGTGTGACGATCAGGAAGATGATCGAGCAATATCTGGACGAGTACGAGAAGATCCGGCCGCTGGGCAAGACCAAGAATGCGACGTTGAAGGCGATCAAGGATACCTGGTTGGGTGACCTCGACGACTCGGCCCTGACCAGTCAGAAGCTGGTGGAGTTTGCACAGTGGCGGATGAGTAAAGAGGGTGGCGGTGTTCAGGCGCAGACGGTCGGTAATGATCTCTCGCACCTGGGTGCAGTCCTGTCTGTGGCGCGGCCGGCGTGGGGCTACGAGGTGGATCCTTTGGCCATGCCTGACGCGCGCAAGGTGCTGCGAAAGCTGGGCATGGTGAGCAAGAGCAAGGAACGGAACCGCCGTCCGACGCTGGAGGAACTGGACAAGCTGATGACGCATTTCTTTGAGATGCAGACGCGTCATAAAGCCCAGATCAACATGCCGAAGATGATTGCCTTCGCGCTTTTCTCGACGCGCCGGCAGGAGGAGATCACGCGGATCCGCTGGGATGACCTCGACGAGTCCCGGCAGGCGGTCTTGGTGCGTGACATGAAGAACCCCGGGCAGAAGATCGGCAACAATGTGTGGTGCCATTTGCCGGATGAGGCATGGGCGATTGTTCAAGGAATGCCGAAAGTGGCCGATGAGATCTTCCCCTACAACGCAAAATCGGTGTCGGCGTCTTTCACGCGAGCTTGTCCAGTTGTGGGGATAGAGGATTTGCACTTTCACGACCTGAGGCATGAGGGCGTGAGCCGGCTATTCGAAATGGATTGGGATATTCCTAGAGTATCGAGCGTTTCCGGGCATCGGGATTGGAACTCTCTCCGGCGATATACACATTTGCGCGGAAGAGGGGATCAGTACGATGGTTGGAATTGGTTGAAACAGATACTTGCTAATTAATTATTTTTCTATTTGTCTTTCTATCGAGTAAGTAAAGTATGAGTTTCAGCAGCAGTCTTCGCTTCATCAAGCACAATATTGCTGTTTTTCTGATTGTTGGCGGGATATTCGCAGGTACGGCTGGGGCAGTAGGAGCTTGGTTGTGGAGCGAGTATAGAGATCTACTGCAACAAAAAGCACAGTTCGAACAAAGAAGATTTGAGTTGGCCGAGGTTCAGCACGAACGCGAACGGAATTTGACTGAGATTATGAACAAGCGTGAGCTGGATTTGAAAAATCGCGAATACATTGCGGGGCAAGTTGAATCGAGTTATGCCGAGCGGGAGAGCGTGCTTAAGGCTCGTGAATTAGAGCTTCAACGCACTGCTCAACAACTCAAGCAAGATCAGCAGGCCTTAATTGCGGAGCACGGGGAAAAAGCTGCTGAAATGAAACTGCAAGCCCTCATGTCCGAGTTTTCTGCGATGGGTGTTAACCTAAATGTAAAACCACGATGCGGCAACGATCAGGAAAAATTCTACTCGGCCAAGTCGAAGTACGATGAAATTTATTCTTGGGCTGAGGCACATTCCTTAGAGAAAAAGTATCAAAACTTTCTTTTTCATAATCAGCAATCTGTGATTACTTTCGGGTGTGTAAAGAATGAAACAGGGGCTTTCGCCCCTTAATATAAATTTCTCCCCATTAGCTGGTTTTGCTCCTTTTCGGCTTTCTCCCGCTGTCTATCTATGTAGTCGGAAAGGTCTTGGAGGTGAATGCCTAATCCAGCTTTCTGGCTATTGGCACCAAGTCGTACAACTGGAATATCGATTTCGCCGGCCAAGCGTTTTTGCTTGAATTTCTCTACGGTTAAATTCATGTAATCAGCACAAACGCGATCTAGGGGGATGACAGCTTGCCCGTTATATTGGGCCATCAAGAGAAAAAGGGTGTTCATGCTGCCTCCTTGCTAGGAAATACGGAGCGCTTCGAATGCGCTAGCTGCCACGACTGGAACCTGTCCGTTGCCAATGGCCTTAAGTCGGTCCTCCCCATTAGCCACTCGGCCCATTCCGGGTTCAGATGACCACCATCCATTGCCATCACGGTGTGATCCAGGCGATCGTTTGAGCGGTCTGTCCCGGATCGGCGAGTCAGTGCGGCATGGGAGGATCCCTTTGCCATGCTCGTCACCGGTGTTGGCCTCCGCCTGACGCGTGTCTTCTGCGATGAGCCAGATCCGATCCCGCTGATGAGGGGAACCGAGGTCAGCCGCTCCGATAACACCCCATCGCGCGTCATACCCCATTTCGGCAACGTCACCGAGCACCACGGCAAGTCCTCTTCCCACAAGCAGTGGTGAGTTCTCCAGTTCGACATAGCGCGGTCGTACCTCATCGATAATTCGTGCCATCTCTCGCCAAAGTCCTGAGCGGGCGCCGTCGATACCGAGGCCGTTGCCTGCGACCGAGATGTCCTGACAAGGAAATCCTTCCGAAACCACGTCAACAAGGCCTCGCCATGGTCGTCCGTCAAAACTGCACACGTCAGACCAAATCGGGAAAGGCGGGAGCAGTCCATCGGTTTGTCGTTGCGCCAGAATCTGTGCGGCGGAGGCATCACGCTCAACGGCGCAGACGGTGCGCCAGCCGAGGAGGTTGCCGCCGAGTATTCCGCCACCAGCGCCTGCGAAAAGAGCCAGCTCATTCACGCGGCCTCCAATAATGGACGCTTATACCCCTGAACAAGCTGCGCGGGGGGGCGATTCTGAGCGATTAGCGAGGCTTTGGGTGTGGCTGCCTCGCGCAGCTTCTCGTGGGGTATCAGACCCTCGGCAGGGCTGCAGGAAGAGGCAATGATGCTTGCTGCTGCGCAGCAGTTGTTGTTTACAGGCGTGGCGATTCCGTTGTTTTTGCGGAGCAAAGCGGGTTGGGGTTGAGTGACGTTCAGTGCGTGCGTCATGCCGCTTTCCTCCGGTGTTCGATATCGAGTTGATCCATCAGGCGCTGGTGATACGCGTTCCGAGCGTCGTTGGGTGGCCAAGGGCGGATGGTTTCGGCTGAAGGTTCGATACCGTCTAGGTAATCGCAGATATCCGCATCGGTTGGCATGAGATCGCGGTGCTCGGTGGCCATTGCAACGAGGCTGGCCTGGTACACGCAGTCAGGGGGCTCGAGGGGTAGGTCAAATCGCTCGCAAATACGTTGCCAGATAAGTTCTTCAAAATGCTGGTGAACGAACATCCATACGCTGGGGTGTTCGTCGATGAGGGCCACATACGCGTCGGCGGCGGCATAAAGTAGAGCTGCGAGTTTGTGCTCTTCTGGCACCAAGGCGGCAACGATGCAGCTGTGCTGAGCAACACTGTAAAACTCTCGGGCATGGCCGTTGAAGTTGCACAGATGAGCGAGCGCGTGCGAGATGTCGTGTGGGTCAATCATGATGGTGTCGGGCTTGAACAGTTCGAAGCGTTTGCCGGTAGAAGTCAGAATTTCGTTCATGCAGCGTTCTCCTGATTTGCTGGCTCCAGAAGTGCTGCGATGGCAAGCGCTTGGTCGCGAAGGGTACGGGTGTCGCGTTCCAGTTTTTTGCCCGTGCGGAATGCGGCGAATGTCTCGGCGGCGATCCGGAGCTTGTCTGCGATGTCGAGCAGCGTTTGACGCTCGGGTTCGCCGAGTGCCAACGCTTGCTGGAGACGTTTGCTAAATTGCGCCAAGTGAGCGTGGTCGGCCTTGATGAAGTCGAGCGAGGCCCTCAGCTCGCGAATGGTCTTGGCGCTTTCAGCGCGGAGGATGTCGTCGCTTTCTTTCCTGCCGGCGGACATGCCGTCGCTGTGCCCCATAAAGTAGCCGGCCCAGACTAGTAAGCCAGCCAGGGTGATAAGGGCGATGAGTGCGCAGATCTGAACTGCAGTCATGTGGTGTGCTCCTGGTGATGTCATTCATTGGCTGGTGGTGGCAGCCATTCGGTGTGTGGGGGTTACTCGTTGGTGTCGTCCTGCTGTCTCTGCATGTCTTCGTCGGCCTTATAGGCGCGGATGTCGATCAGTGAGGCGACGTGCCGGATGTGTGCGTACTTCGGTGCCTTGCGGCTGGTGTCCAGTGTGGTGATTGGGAGCTGGATGCGTCCGCTGCTGATCTCGGCGACAAACGATTGCTCGTTGAGATTGCGGAAGTACTGCTCGCGGACTTTTTCCAGCGGGATCAGCACATCGCCGAAGATGCGATAAAGCAGTTCGACGGTGGCTGAGTCCGGGGCCGGGAGCAGGCGGAGCGGGTTTTGTGCTGTGTTACTCATGGCTTTGTTGGGCCTCCTTGCGTTGTGTTCTGGCCGGGTGGTTCCAGGCGTTCAGGCAGTGCCGTTTGGTGAGCTCGCGCAGATGTTCGGGCACTTCGAGGAGCGCGGCGTTGCGCTCCTCTCGTGTCCGCATGGCGATGATCTGGCGGGCGTATTCCCTAGGCCACGTCACGGTTTTCTGCCGGGATGGCAGGCAGGTCGATGCCCAACTGTTCGGCCAGCCAGCGGATGCCGGGTTGTTTCACCCTGGTCGACTGGCTGTACTGCATGCCGAGTTGGCCGTGGTACCACTGGCCGTCCTTGATGCGCAGGTAATCGCGGTCGCGGTTGGGGTAGGCCGGTAGGTTCTTCTCGTTGAGTAGGCCTTTTTCCCGCATGCGAGCGATGAGCTTTGGCCGGGTGAGGCCGAGTTGGGTTGCGGCTTGGGCGAGGTTGCGTTCCATGGCGCCCCCCTTATGCCGCGTGTGCGGCTGGGGTGGCCGCTGCAGCGAGGTGGTTGATGGACTCGGTAACCTTGCCGTAGATCTCGACATCGGTGCCGTACGCGGTGAAGCACCGGGTGTGTGGGCTTTTGTTGCCGATGCTCAGGATGGTGGTGACACCCGAGCGCGATTGAGTACGGTGAAGCGCGACAACTAGGGGATAGTCGAAGCCCATGTCGAGGTTCAGCACGCCTCCGGTGCGTACCAGCTCGAACACTCGTTGCTTGTCCGATACTTCAAAGCGGCCGTATTCGCGGCTGGCGTGCGATCGCTGCACCAGATCGCTGGAGTTGCTCGTGTCGAACGGGCCATTGGCGATTTCTTCGATAAAGTCGGCCAGCTTAAGGTGCATCTTCTTGTCGTTCTGCAGCGTCAGCGTGTGGCGTTCGCTGCCCAATTCGACGACGAAGGTGCTTTCCGTTGTGCCACGTTCAGCCCTGAGGCGAAACGCCAGGCACTCCCGCTTGGGCGCTGTCCGGAGTACATGGTTGAAGGTCTCGCTCAGATTGACTTGGGCATTGAGCAACTGCAGGGTGCGGTTGTCGATTTTGAACTTGATCATGCCGCGTGCCCTCCGCCGTTCGGCTCGAATTTTTCGGGGGCGGTACTCGCTTTCTGCTTCGGTTTGGTGGGGACGAACGAGCAGCCGCTCTCGCGGGCAAGGCGACGGATTTCGAAAGTTCGGAAGGGGTCGGCAGCGGTCGGATGGACGTGCAGGGTTGCTGTGGTGTGCATGGTGTTGCCTCGCTCTGTGGTGGAAGAGTGAGGAAAAGTTAACCTTAAAGGTTAATTGCGTCAATAAAAATATCCTTATAGGTATTTCTCGCTTTGATCATGTCGATGATCGGTGATGGCAAAAGAGAATCATTGGTTGCTAAGATTGAGGTCTCACATTTCAACTACGGAGCGGTTCAGGTGAGTGAGTTTTTTGAAATTGCGTATGCAGCAGCCTCTAAACGACTGTGTTTTTTCACTGGAACGGGATTTTCTAAAGCAGTAACTGCCAACCAAGCACCGAGTTGGCAAGAACTATTGGAGGTGGCTTGTGATGCGACTTTAAATCCTGAGCCGCTTAAACAAGCATTGTTCCCAAAGGATGGACCTAATCCATTGAGTTTAGAGGAGGCAGCTCAAGTAATTGCTCTCGAACTCTCAAAGGTTGATAAAGATATTCATAATGAGATTGCAGCGGAAATCAGTAAATTATCACTGATGGGTGATAATTCAATAATTGCCAGTTTTTTGATGTCTAACTTTGTAGATGTTGTGACTACCAATTATGACAATCTTGTTGAGGTCTTGTCGGGTAATGGATGTCACTCTTTGACCCCGGGGATTCCAGTTCCGCGCTCAGACGCTAGAGTAAAGGTTTATCACGTCCACGGGTCTATTGTTAGTCCTCAAAATATGGTGGTTACGTCTGAGGATTATTTTAAATTTATTAACGGTGAATCGTATTTCTCTAGGAAACTAAGTACGGTTCTTCATGAGAATACAGTGGTGATTCTCGGTTATTCATTAGGGGATACAAATCTCAAGGCGATCATTAATGAGTATCGAGGTTTCTCCAAAAGTCATGTTATTGGTTCTAACATATTTTTTGTGTCACGATCTCTTGTGAGTCAATACGTTAAGGATTACTACCATCACTGCTATGGGATACGCGTATTAGACGGTATGCAGGTCCATGAGTTTTTCCAGCGTCTTAGCTATCACATGCCCGCTGCAACGGCATGTGCGCTTCCATCATTGAGTAACATCAGAGATATTTTGCAATTTGGAAAAGTTTATACACCTCACTATTTGCAGTCGGAAAACTCATTTTACGAGATAGTGTCATCTTTTTCCGCGGTTGGTGTCAGCATAAATCATCAGACTGTAGTGGAATGTATAGGTAAAATAATTCAAACAAAACTCGAATTGACATCGGTGAATGGTGCGTGGGAGCAATATCATCAGATGGCAAAGTGGTTGGTATATCTGGGGAGTATATTGGAGATTAAAGGTACTTCAATTGAAGGTACTTATCTTTCGGCAGTGAAGTCTTCTATGAGTAGTATGCGAAGTGGGTACTATCTTGGATATTCATGGGATGCTTATAAGTGTTGGTACTCCAAGTGGAATAGCTTGATCTCCTCCAATAGATCAATGATTAAAAAATTCATACACCAAAATTTGCCTTGGCCTGATGCTCATACTGTTGTTGATCAGTAGAGCGCCCATGCGGCGAATATTAGTATTCGCCGCATGGCAATCAGAGATTGATACGCTGTTACAGGTCTGAGATTTTCCACCTGGCCCTACCACAAATAACCCACTCCTCTGTCATCCGTATTATCCGTTCAGGCCAGTCGGGATTTAGTGCATACAGATAACGTTCGCCACCTTCTTGTTTTAATTGTTTAAGTGTCGCAGCTTGATCCCTTGTCCTCTTTGCCGCGACAAAGTGGCCAGGTAGCGCCTCCAGGGAAGGATCAATCACGATTTTATCGCCCTCCGTGAATTTTGGCTCCATGCTCATACCTTCAACACGAAGGATGAAAGCTCGAGGGCCTACGGGGCCCGGTGCGTCTATCCATTCTTCAGCATCACTTGGGTCAAAATTTACGTGAGTCTCGCACCAAGCCCCGGCTGCGATCGCTCCCATTACTGGAAGCTTGCGACCTGTATGACAGAGTACAGTTGCGTTGTTGAACTCACCGATGCCGTACGGCATATCGAGATACCCATCGTGTAGATGAAGAGCCTTTTCAATCTCACGAGCAATCTGGTCGCCAATACCCTTCGTCGGGTTCTTGCCCCCGAAAGCACTCACTTGGGCTGGTGCCTTACCTAATCGGTCGGCAACGTCCGTCAGGCGGAGTCCTTGCTCAGCAATGACTCTGCGGAAATTCTGTAGGCGGGTATCTGAGATTTTCATCAGGCGATTTTGGCCGGATTAACCTTGTGGGTGAATGTCTCTTCGGGTATTGCAAAAAATAACCTTAAAGGTTAATTTGTTCCTCGGAGGTATTCTATGAAGCTACGAGACTACATAACCGATTTAGATTTACGAGGGCTTGAGGCATACGCCACGCGCTGTCGTATCGCTGTTAGTTATCTGCGTCTACACGTCAAATATGCGAGCAAAGATCCTAGTGTTTCGTTGATCAAAGCGTTGGCTCGTGAGAGTGAAGGCCGGGTTTCGTTAAGCGAAGTTCTTGAGCATTTCGGCGTCACAGAGACCGCTACGTTGGTCAAAGCAGCATAGCTAGAAAAAAGGCGACCCAAAGGTCGCCCAGTTCCTCCCGGCACGCACCACCACAGCGCTGTCGGGTCGCGATAAAGGTAGGCGGGCACACCACATGCAACCACCTCTCTTTATCGCGCTTTTCCAAGGCTCGGAAGCCTTGGTGTTGCTGCCTTTTCCACCACAGATTGGGCAGCTGTTGCGCCAGGGGTGAACAACGGATTGTTCGCCCCGGCACGGTGCCGGTATCGATCCCGAAGATCTAGCCGGCGCTTGGGCCCTTTCAAGCCACGCGGCAAATGTATCACCACTGCATGTCGCGCGGCACTGGCAACTTACAAGGATTAATGCCATGAGCCGTATCATTCTGAGCTCTCTAGACCGGGCGCAGCGGGAAGTTTTGCCGCTCGATCTTGCGCTTTACCATGCTGCACGGGACTACCCCGGCGGTGCCGCTGCCATCGCCGCCACCACCGGCCGTAATGCGACCACACTGCAGCACAAACTTTCCCCGACCCATCCCAGCCACACGGTGAACATTCAAGAGTTCGGCGAGATTCTGGAGCTGACCAAGGATCGCCGCATTTTGGATGCGGTGCATGCGTTGGTTGGTGACACGACCTGGCAGGAGCTGGCCGAGGCGTACACCAATGACATGCCCGAGACGCTGACCACCGGGATTGCCGAGTACTTCCGGCAAGTGGCGGATCTGGCGGATACCTGGGCCAAGAGCATTGGCGACGGGATTGTTTCTGATGAGGAGCTGGCCGCGATTCGCCTGCAGGTGTTTCGTGGGATTCAGGGGCTGCTGGGGATGTTTAACCGTGCCACGTATGTCAACCAGACGACGCGGGGTGTTGATCGTGGCTGATATCGCTGACTTCGCTAATGACCTGGTGCAAGAGCGTATCGATCAAGCGCTCGCTGCACGCAACGCCGCCAAACCCGCTTTGGCGGCGCATTCGTTTCTGTTCTGCGAAACGTGTGATGACCCGATCCCTGAGGCCCGTCGTTTGGCGCAGCTCGGCTGCACGCAATGCGTGGGATGCCTTTCTGTCGACGAACTGAAGGGGGCACGCCATGCTGGATGAGGTTCTGGGGCAATTCGCTGATTACGGGCTTGAGCCAGCGCAGCCATTGGTTTTCGGCAAGCTCACCCGGTGCAAGACGGCGCAGGACAAGGGCAAGGAAAAGAACGGCTGGTACATCGCCCATGAGCATCACACCGAGAAAGGCGAGACGCTGATTTTCGGAGCATTCGGTGATTGGCGTTCGGGTGAGTCGCAGAAGATCAAGGTCAAGGCCGGGCGGATGTCGCCGGAAGAGCGTGAGGTTATGCGTGCTCGGCAGGAAGAGGCCAAACGCCGCGCTGCAGAGATTGCGGCCAGTGCGGCACGTCGTGCAGCCAAGCGAGCGGCGGGCATGTTCAAGCGTATGCCGGAGAAGGGCCGTAGCGACTATCTGGATCGTAAGCAGATCGTCGGTATCGGTGTTCGGTATGCGCCGCGCACTGGTGCGTTCCTGGTGCCGATGTGCAACGTGCGTGACGAGATTGTCGGCCTGCAGGTGGTGTTTCCAACCAAGCAGGAAGACACCGGCCGGGACAAGACGTATTGGCCCTATGGGATGTCGAAGGAGGGCGCTTTTCACCTGATCGGTCCGCATCCGGATCCGGGTGAGCCGGTGCTGGTCTGTGAGGGCTACGCCACGGGCGCAAGCCTGCATATGGCGACTTCGCTGACTGTGGCCATCGCATTTGACGCCGGCAATTTGCTGGTGGTGTGCAAGGCAATGCGTGAGCGCTTCGCCGGCTGCCCGTTGATCATCTGTCGGGATGACGACTGGAAGACCACCAAGCCGAATGGCGATGCGTGGAACCCTGGTGAAGAGAAGGCCAACAATGCGGCGCTGATCGTCGGTGGCCAGGTGGTTGCGCCAATCTTTTCCGGTGAGCGTGAGATCAAGTGGACCGACTTCAACGACCTGCATGTTGCCGAAGGTTTGGAGGCTGTGCGCCGTCAGGTACTGGCGGTGGTGAAGCCGCCGGCCGCTGGTGGCTGGAAAGACATGCTGGCTCGAAGTGAAAGTGGCGCGCTGATTGCGCACATGCAGAACGTCGAGTTGATCCTGGCCAACGATGAACGCTGGGCCGGGGTGATCAGTTATAGCGCGTTCAGTTCGAAGATCGTGAAGCTGCGTGCGGCGCCTTACGGCGGCGGCACGGGCGATTGGGCGGACATCGATGATGTGCGGGTGATGAAGTGGCTCGCGCAGCAGTACAACTTGCGGGTCAAGGCGTCGCATGTGATTGAAGCGGTGAGTGTGGTTGCGCATGACCATGCGTTTCATCCGGTGCGGCAATATCTGCGCAAGCTTGAGTGGGATCGCGTGCCGCGTCTGGAAAGCTGGCTCACGGATGTCATGGGCGTGAAGGCCACCGATTACTCGAGCAAGGTCGGCAAGCGCTGGATGTTGTCGGCCGTGGCGCGGGTGATGAAGCCGGGCTGCAAGGCTGACTCGGTGATGATCCTTGAGGGTGCGCAGGGCGCCGGTAAGTCGACGGCGATGAGCATTCTCGGCGGCGAGTGGTTCATGGATACGCCGTTCGCTCTCGGCGACAAGGATGGCTTTCAGGCGATCCGGGGCAAGTGGATCGTCGAGCTGGGTGAGCTGGACAGTTTCAACAAGGCTGAGAGCACCAAGGCCAAGCAGTTTTTCTCGGCGTCCACCGATACCTACCGTGAGAGTTACGGCCGTCGGACGATGGACGTGCCGCGCCAGTGTGTGTTCGTGGGTACGACGAACCAGGACGAGTACCTGAAGGACGCGACCGGTAACCGCCGTTATTGGCCGGTGGCATGTACGAAGGTGGATCTGGAGCTGTTGCGCTCGATCCGCGATCAGCTTTGGGCCGAGGCGGTGTTCTGTTACGACGTGGGCGACCTTTGGTGGGTGACGCTTGATGAAGCGGCGATGTTCGGCGAGGAGCAGGACGAGCGCTTTGTGGTGGACGAGTGGGAAGGGCCGATTCTGACCTGGCTGGAAGAGTCGCAGATCGGCGAGACCACCACCGGTAGCGACGTGCTGACCAGTGCGTTGAAGTTGGACTTTGGGCATTGGGGCAAGCCTGAGCAGATGCGCGTCGGGGCGATCATGCATCGGTTGGGATGGCGCCGTGTTCGGATGCCGCCGCTGGTGAAGAGTGGTCAGCGGCCCTGGGCTTACAAGAAACCTGCAGGGTGGGGCGGTGCTTCGGCGTTGAAGCGGGAACCGATTGAGGAGCCTTGCTTTGATTAAGGAGATCGATTCGCTGCTTCGATTGTGGGCGCAGGAGCTGCATTCCGAACATTCGAAAGGGGGGCTTGCTGGGGGGAACATGGTTGCCATGATGATGGAGAGCAATGGGCAACTGATCCGTGGACGGCGGGCCTTTCGTGCGCCGCTGGAGAGTTCTCTCGACATCGAGCTGATTGTGACCAAGCATCTGGCGCCCGAGCTGGTGACGGTTGTTCGGGAGCATTACTGCACGCTCGATGTGGATATGCGCTTGCGGTACGCGCACTGCGGTTGTGGCCGTGACACGTACTACCAGCGTTTGCATGAGGCACACCTGCAGATCTTCGGCGTGATGATGGGGTTGGCTGCGTGACCCCTGGCATTCGTCCGGCTGTTGCTGTCCCACTGGCCCGTCTTGTCCCGCTGCGTTTTGATGCAGTGGGACAGGTGCGGGCCTTGTCGTTGTTGGGCTGTCCCACCGTCCCGCTACAAAGTGCCTCCCGCCCGTGTAAGCGTAGCGGGCAGCAGTACGCGCGTTTCACGCGCATGCGTGTTCTTTAAGATTCTTCCTTTACACGAGAAAGGAGAGAGATAAGTAGGACAGTGGGGCGAAGCCCCGAATTTAGGCGCTCTGAGGCGTCCCACTTCAATTCTGAATGGTGGGACAGATGGGACGCCGCCGAAACAGCAGAATGCCGGGGTGGGATATTCGCCGACATTCGCTAGGCGTTCACCCGGTGTTACCCACATATTCGCCGGGTGGCATTAAACCGGGGTTGCTGCCACCGGAATCGACCTGTAAAAAGTAGTCATCTTCGATAGGTGCGACCGCAGAGAGCGGCAGGCACCACACCACCAAACCCGGCCATTGCGCCGGGTTTTTGCGTTTAGGGGTTGGCGATGACAAACGAGCAACAAGCGCTGGCAGAGATGCCGATCTGGTTAGTGATCGTCCTGGCCCTGGTCGGCGGCGTATCGGGGGAGATGTGGCGAGCAGACAAGGATGGGGCGCGGGGCTGGGTATTGTTGCGCCGCCTCGCGCTTCGGTCCGGTGCCTGCATTGTCTGTGGGGTGTCGGCGATGATGCTGATGATCGCCGCCGGTATGACGATCTGGACGGCGGGCGCCTTGGGGTGCCTGACGGCGATGGCCGGTGCTGATGTGGCGATCGGGTTGTACGAACGCTGGGCTGCCAAGCGGCTGGGCGTCTGCGAAGTACCGCCTGCCGGGGGCGAGCAAGGGTGATGCACCGATCTGGTGCGCCGAAAACCGCCGGGGACCCTGGGGGTATCTGAAGGACACGGGGTCGGAAACCCGCGGGAAACTGTTAGCCGCAGACTTCCCAGCTTACTGAAATTTCAATCATTGAAATCTTGAAAGGATTCATTGAAATACGTTGAAAAAGGAGGGCTCATGACAGAACCAACCTACCTGTCGAAGAGCGCCTTCGCGGCCCGGCTCGGCAGGTCGCCGAGTTACATCACCTGGCTGAAAGACAACAACCGTTTGGTGCTTTCGCCCAATGGCAAACAGGTTGATGTACATGCCACCGAAGCGCTGATTCGCGACACCGCCGACCCGAGCAAGGCCGCCGTTGCTGAACGCCATCAACAAGATCGGATTCAGCGCAACGTTTACAGCCAACTGTCGACCCAAACCGAGCCGACTTCCATGGCTGCGCCGCCGCTGGCGGCTCCGACGACAGACAAGCATCCGGATTTTCAGAAGGCACGCGCGCACCGTGAGTTCTACTTGGCGCAGATGGCCGAGATGGAGTTTCACAAAGCACAGGGCTCAACAGTCGACGTTACGGCAGTTCAGTCCGGGGCATACAACGCCGGTCGCATGCTTCGCGACACGTTGCTGGGTATGCCTCCGCAACTGGCTCCGGAACTGGCGGCCATGTCGGATCCATGGGAGATCGAACGACACCTGACTGCAGCATTGAGACAACGGCTTGAGGACGCCGGCCGTATGTCCTCTGAGGAATTCGGCCACACACTGGATACTAACTGGGAGGTGATAGATGAACCTGACCAGATCTGATGGAGCGACGGTGTACTGCGAGGCTTATTTCCGGGGGCTTCAACCTGACCCGGATGTGTGGGTGGACGAGTGGGCCGACGAATACATGCGTATTCCGCGTGATTCAGGTGCCGCTGAGCCCGGCCAATACCGCACCTCTCGCACCCCTTACGCACGTGAGCCGATGCGCTGTTTATCGCCAGCTCACCCCTGCAAGCGCGTCGTTACGATGGTGGCTTCGCAGTTGATGAAAACCCAAATCGCCTTAAATTGGATTGGTGGCCTGATCCATATGGCACCGTCCAATATCCTGACACTGCTGCCGAGCCTTAGCCTGGCTAAGCGGGTGTCATCGAGGATCAGCAAGACCATCAAGGCCACGCCCGTTCTGCGTAAGCGAGTGGCGTCCAGTCGGTCTCGTGACTCCCGCAACACGATGGACACCAAAGAGTTTGAAGGTGGTTCGCTGTACGTGACCACTGCGGGTTCCGCGGCCAACTTGGCCGAGCTCTCAGCGCGCTATGTGTACGGCGATGAGGTGGATCGTTGGGAAGTCGACGTCGGAGAGGAGGGTGATCCCATCGAGCTGGCAGAGACTCGGGGCAGTACCTTTGGCCGGAATGCCAAGTTCTACTTCTCCAGCTCACCAACGATCAAAGGTGCTTCGCGTATCAGTGATCTGTTCGAGTCCAGCGATCAACGTTACTTCTACGTGCCGTGTCCAACTTGCGGGCACAAGCAGGTACTGGAGTGGGAACGTTTGCTCTACTCCAAGGATTACCAGCTCATTCACTACCAGTGTGCTGGGCCTGAGTGCGACGTGTTGATCGAGGAGCACCATAAGGGCTGGATGCTTGCCAATGGCGAGTGGATAGCCCATGCCGAAGGTGATGGCGAAACGGTTGGCTTTCATCTCAACGCGTTGTACTCGCCACCAGGCTGGATGGACTGGCGTACGCTGGCCAGGCAGTACGAGAAGGCCAAGCGGGCACAGGCGAAAGGCGATCTTGAACCGATGCAGGTGTTCTACAACACCCGACTGGCCAAGGTCTGGGACAGCGCTCAAGAGCAAACCAAAGCCGATGTTCTTATGGACCGGGCGCGTCTGGAGAGCTACGGCCTCGGCTCAATGCCGTCCGGTTCGCTGATGCTTACCGCCGCCGTCGACGTTCAGGCTAACCGTCTGGAGTTGATGGTCATGGGCTGGGGCTTTGGTATGGAGCGTTGGGTGATTGATCACAAGGTGATCTCAGGCGATCCCGCTGATGAGCGAACTTGGGCGGTACTTGATGACTTGCTCAAAGCTCGCTACCGGCACCCTTGCGGTGTCGGCTTGGCGATTCTTGCCACGGCTGTCGACTCCGGGGGCCATCACACCGATGAGGTCTACCAGTTCTGCCGCATGCGGCGCTGGCGCAACATCTTCGCCATCAAAGGTGCGAGCAAACCCGGCAGACCGGTGATTGCCCAGCGGCCCTCGATGGTCGACGTGACCTGGAAGGGTCAGACCGAGCGCCACGGCGCCGAGCTGTGGTTTGTCGGTACCGACACCGCCAAGGATTGGATCTACAACCGTTACCCGTTCCCGGATGGACCCGGCTCGCTGCATTTTGCCAACGATTTGCCGGACGACTTCTTCGCCCAATGTGTGGCAGAACGAAAGGTCGCTCGCTACGTCCGCGGCCATAAACGTGTCGAGTGGATCAAGGGCAAAGCCGAGCGCAACGAAGCACTAGACCTGATGGTCTATTGCCTGGCCATGGCGCATTACTTGGGCATCAATCGGTACCAGGAGCACGACTGGGATCGAGTACGTCAGGCACTGGCGCAGTCCGGGTTGTTCGACGATGCGCCGCCCAAGCCGGCCAAAGCCGAGTTCGTTGAACAAGCGGAAACAACGCCGCCGGCTGCTGTCCGGCAAGCTCAGCTGGCACCACCGACACCGGCTCCACCTGTCGCACCCGCGCGACCTGCTGCATCGCCATCACAACGCCGCAGCTCTACCAGCGGTTATCTTAAGAGACGCTGATATGTCCTTTACCCAACAGCACCTCGATGTGATCGAGAAGGCCATTGCGCGCGGTGAAAAAACCGTTCGCTTCGGCGACCGCACAGTCGAGTACCGCACCATCACCGAACTACTGCAGGCCCGCGACGAAATTCGCACCTCGCTGCTCAACGCTGCCGGGCCGCGTTCCCGCGTGGTCCGGCTTTACCACGGAGGCAAGGGACTGTAATGGCTCGTTATCCGACGCTAACCCGTAACGGATTCTTGCTACCGTCAAACATCAAGGCCAGTTACGAAGGCGCCGGGGAGGGCCGTCGTTCCGCTGGCTGGGATGCGCCCGACAATGGCTTGAACACCATCAACACGCCAGCGCTGCGCAATCTGCGTTCCCGATCGCGGGCCGCAGTGCGCAACGACCCGTATGCTTTCAACGTCATCGACAAACGCGTCAGTAACCTGATAGGCACCGGCATCAACCCGCGGCCGAAGACGGACGACGACGCCCTGCGTAAGCAACTGCAGGAACTATGGGAAGACTGGGTCGATGAGTCTGACGCCGATGACCTCACCGACTTCTATGGCCAGCAGGCGCTGGCCGCACGCACCGTCGAAACCTCCGGCGAATGCTTCATTCGTCTGCGGCCACGCAGCATGGACGATGGTCATGCAGTGCCGCTGCAACTGCAGTTGCTCGCTCCGGAGTTCGTGCCGCACGACAAGTTCGAAACCACCCGTGATGGCAACGTGATCCGTGCCGGCATCGAGTTCAACCCGGTCGGCAAGCGTGTGGCGTACTGGATGTACCGCTCGCACCCGGGAGATCCCTCGGCATTGAATGCCGGCTATAACCAGCTAGTGCGCGTGCCCGCTACCCAGGTGCTGCACATCTTCGAGCCACTGGAGCCTGGGCAGTTGCGGGGCGTACCGCGCTTGTCGCCGGTGCTCAAGCGCCTGCGCAGCCTCGACAACTACGACGACGCGGTGCTGTTTCGCCAGGAGGTGGCCAACCTGTTCGCTGGCTTCATCACCCGACCGCCCCCAGACTCCGGTCCCCTGCCGCGCGACCCGGTCACCGGTCAGCCACTGGTGACCGACCGCGACGGATTCACGCCAATGGTCGCGCTTGAGCCCGGGACCATGCAGGAACTTGGGCCGGGCGAGGAGGTGGAGTTCTCCAAACCACCCGACGCCGGCAACAACTACCCGGACTTTATGCGGCAGCAACTGATGGCCGCTGCCGCCGGTACCGGCACACCCTACGAAATCCTCACCGGCGACATGCGCGAGATCAACGACCGCGCGTTGCGCGTCGTGCTCAACGAGTTTCGCCGTCGTCTGGAGCAACTGCAGTTCAGCGTTTACGTGCATCAGCTGTGTCGTCCGGTTCGTGCCGCGTGGATGGACATGGCGGTGCTGTCCGGTGCGCTAGTGCTGAAGGATTACGCCCAACGACGGCGCGAGTATCTACGAACGCGCTGGGTGCCGCAGGGCTGGGCCTACATCCAGCCGGTGCAGGATGTGCAGGCGCGCACGATGGAAGTCAAAGCCGGCTTCGCCTCGCGCAGCGAGATGGTGCTGCGCACCGGCTACGACGCCGAAACGGTCGATGCGGAGAACGCCGCTGATCTCGCCCGGGCCGTTCGCCTGGGCCTCAACTACAACACCCTCGACGTCATCGAGTCGCTCGACGACAAGGAGCAACCATGAGCAAGCAAGCGCGACCGCGCATTTACAACAAGGCCGGCGAGCGCGTGCAGGTATCGGAAAAAAGCTGGTACGCCATGCAGGCCAACGGCGAAGCCGAGCAACGCACCATTGAGGTGTTTGTCTACGGCGAGATCGGTACTTGGGGCATCACCGCCAATCAGTTTGTCCAGGATCTGCGCGCCATGGACGACGGTGTGTCGCCCGTCGTGGCGGCGTTTAACAGCGTCGGCGGTGATCTATTCGATGGGCTGGCGATGCACAACGCACTGTCGCGGTTGGGCGAGCGTTGCACCGGCCGGGTCGATGCACTGGCCGCGAGCGCAGCCAGCGTTGCAGTGTGTGGTGCGCACCGTGTGGTGATCGCGTCCAATGCCATGTTGATGATTCACAACCCTTGGACCTACGCCGCCGGCGACGCCGAGAGCTTTCGCAAGGTCGCCGATGTGTTGGACCAGACCATGGAAGCCATCATCGCGGCCTACAAGGCCAAGGCTCCTGACATCGACGAGCCCGAGCTGCGCCGCTTGGTGGCGGCCGAGACCTGGTTGACGGCAAACGAAGCGGTGGCCTTGGGGCTGGCTGATGAGATCGGCGACGGCGTCAAGGTCAAAGCGTGTTTGGGACAGGGTGCCGTGCTGCAGCGTTTCCAGCATGCTCCGGCCGCGTTGCTGGCTCAACTGGATGAACCGATTGATCCAGAACCCGAACCCACACCGGAGCCTGCGCCGCCGATCCCGGATGTCCCGCCGGCCCAAGCGTCCAATGCTGCGCAACTGGCGGTGCTGATCAGCCAGCGTTGTACGGCGGCGGGCATCAGCAACCTGATCGAGCCGCTGCTCACTGTCACCAAACTCGAAAACGAATCGGTGGTGCAGGCGGCGTTGAACCAGGCCAAAGCCATCAACGACTTGTGCGTCGCCGCGCGGTTACCGGAGTTCAGCGCCGAGTACGTCTCGGCCGGTCTGGATGCCTCGGCCGTCCGAGCCCGGCTGTTCGACAAACTGGTGGGCAGTGGTAAGGGTTTTGAGATCGACAACAGCCTGCCGCTGGCTGATGACCCGCCGCCGAAGGTGCAGGCCAAGCAGATTGACCAGCCTTCGATCTGGTCCGCACGTCAAGCGGCGCAGACTGGCAAACGAACCTCTCTTACTGGAGCTACTGCATGAACATTCAACGTGAACCGATGCACGCCGGGGAATTTCTCCTGTCCGAGGGAGCCGGCACCATTTCCCGCGAAGCAATCAATGTCGCCGCCGGCCCGGCGCTTGAGCCCGGCCAGATCCTCGGCCTGGTCACCGCCACCGGTGAATTCGCTCCGTACAACCCGACCGCTGAAGACGGCAGCGAGAACGCCCAGGCGATTCTTTTCGGCCCGCTGAGCACGTCCGACATTGTCCGTCGCGGGCGCGCCGTGGTGCGTCTGGCCGAGGTCAGTGAAGCACATCTGACCGGTCTGGATCTGGCCGCCGAGAAAGCGCTGGCTGCTCATAACGTGATCGTCCGTTAAGGCGATCACCTTCAAATTTTCAACCCGCCCTGTGCGGGTTTTTTGTTTTCTGGAGACTGCTTCATGGCTGACATTCAAATCTTCAACGACGAGGCATTCTCGGTGTCCTCGTTGACCGCCGCCATTAACGAACAGGAATACGTACCCGGGCGCATTGGCAGCCTGGGTCTGTTCCAAGAAGAAGGCATCACCACCCTGACGGTACAGATTGAGAAAGACGGCGACACTCTCGCCCTGGTACCGGCCGGTGAGCGCGGCACCTCCGGTCTGGTAGTTTCGGGCAGCAAGCGCAACCTGATCCCGTTCAACACCGTGCATTTGCCTGAGCGCTTCACCATCAAGGCTGACGAGATCCAGGGTATTCGCGCCTTCGGTACGCGCTCGGAGTTGCAGTCGGTGCAGGACGTGGTCAACAAACGTCTGGCCAAGGCGCGCCGCCAGTTGGACGTCACCCATGAGTTCCAGCGACTGGGCGCACTCAACGGCAAGATTTACGACGCCGATGGCAAAACCGTATTGCTCGATCTCTATGAGCGTTTCGGCGTGCAGCGACAGCGTATGCCGATGGAGCTCGCCAAGCCGGAGACCGATTTCCGCGTCAAATGTGGCGAAGCTTTGGACATGCAAGAGGATGCGCTTGGGAGTGTGACCAGCAGCGGTTCGCGGGCGTTTTGCGGGAAAAACTTTTGGAATGCGATGCTGAAACTTAAGGAGGTGAAAGAGACCTACCTCAATACCCAGCAGGCAGCATCGTTGCGCGGTGATGCGCGCGAGAGTTTCGACTACGGCGGCATCACCTGGGAACGTTATCGCGGCAAGATCGCGGGCATGACCTTTGTGCATGACGACAAGGCGCTGCTGATTCCCGAAGGCGTGCCGGATCTGTACATCTCGGTGTTTGCACCCGCCGACTACATGGAAACGGTCAACACCGAAGGCGTGCCTTACTACAGCAAGATCGAACCCTTGCCGTTCAACAAGGGCATGGCCGGTGAAGCGCAGTCCAACCCACTGCACATGTGCACCCGGCCGCTGGCGCAGATCCTGTTGGAAATGTAGTCATGGGCATTCGCGAGCTGATGGCCGATGTCGACGACATCGTCTTTGAAACCTTGGGCGACAGTGTACGGATCGAAGGGCGTAGTGAACCGGTACTCGGCATGTTCTCGGCGCCTTGGTTGCAACCGCGAATCGGGCGGATGAAGACCGCAATTCGTGAGCCTCGCTTCGAGGTCCGCGTTGCTGACGCCGATGGTTTGAGCAAAGGGCTGCTGGTAAGCGTTGACGTACCGGAGCTCGACGGTGGCGGGGACTACGACCTGCTGCAACTTGAACCCACCGGTGACGGTCTGGTCGCCCTGATCCTAAGGAAACGACCATGAGCGTTGGCAGTCACTTCAAGCCCTCGGCCGGCGGCGGGATGATCTCGCTGCAGACCTCGGCGGCAGATCTGAAAGCCTTTCAGGACTTTGCCGCCTTAGTGCCCAAAGCAGCGGCCAACGCCCAGCGCCGAGCCATCAACAAAACCCTGCGCTGGCTTGCCACACAAATTGCCCGCGCTGTCGGCCGGCAGGAACGCATTGCAGTCGCTGCTGTTCGGCAGCGCTTGCGGGCCTACCCGGTCAGTGGCGGAGCCAACAGCGGCAAATTGTGGTTCGGCCTCAACGCCATGGAGGCCAGCCGCATCGGCCGGCCTCGGCAGAGTCGCTCCGGTGTCTCGGTGGCAGGCCGGCGCTTTCAGGGCGCGTTCTTCAAAAAGGTCTACGGCAACAGCGCAGACGTCTGGATTCGTACCGGCAGCAAGCACTTCAGGGTAAGCGATTATCCCGACAGCGATGTCAGCGGTGCGGTTGGCGCGAGTTCGGGCTGGATCGCCGAGCACGACAACCGCTTCCCGCTGGCCAAGGCCAAGGTGTCGTTGGAGCAGGCCCGCCCGCACTTTGAGAGCTGGGTAAGCAAGGCTGACGAACACCTGGTGCATGTCCTGCAGCAGGAACTCAATTTCGAAGTGCAGAAGCACTTGAAGGGGAAATGACGTGACGGATCAAGTCGACGAGCCGTTCAGTCTTGAACAGCTGTATCACGCCATCGAGCGGCGCATTCAGCAACACTTTCCGTGCCTGCAGACGGTGTCCATGTGGCCGGATGATTTGGATCGCTTGCCGCTGCCAGCCGTACTGATCGAACTGTCCGAGATGGAGCCGGGTCTCGATCCGGGAACAGGTGAAACCGGCTTGGCCTGCAAGTTCGAGGCGCGAGTGATCACCGATCCGATTCAGCCGGATGATCACCAACAGGCGGTGTTCCTGGCGGGCCACCTTGCCGCGTTGCTGCGCATGCAGTGCTGGGGCGTTGAGGTCGAACCGGCTGAGTTCGTGCAGGCGATGCAGGACTGGACCAAACCCGAACTGGACGGCTACACCGTCTGGGTCGTGGAATGGACGCAGCAGATCTACCTCGGTGAAGCCGAATGGCCTTGGCCGGATCAGCCGCCGGGCACCCTGCTGCTGAACATTGAGCCAGGCGACGGCCCGTTCCGTCCGGAGGATGTTCCATGAGTTCCGGTTACGTCGCCGCCCAGCACGACCGGATGCTCGCCGGTCTGGTCAAGGATTGCTACGTGGTGGCGGTGGATCTGGCCGCGTCACCCCCAGTGTGCCGAGTCTCGGACGGTGAGTGGGTCAGCGGCTGGCTACGCTGGCACAGCGTTGCAGCTGGCAAGGCGCGGCACTGGCGAGCGCCCAGCCTGAATGAGCAAGGCACCTTGATCAGTGCCAGTGGTGAAGTGGCACAGGGCACGTTCATTCCCGGCCTGTACGGCAACGGCGGACCGCCACCGGACAACCGCGACCACGTCGAGGTCTGGCGTTTCGATGATGGAGGCTCACTGGTCTACGACTGGCAGGCCAACAGTTACACCATCACCTTGCCGAGCGGTACGGTCACCATCAAAGTCGGATCGACGCAGGCCGAAGTCACCGACAACGCTGTCAGCGTGAAGTCGGGAACGATCGTTCTTGAGGGGACCGTGAACATCAAAGGGCCGGTCAATATTGACGGTCCGCTACATGCGACAGAGAGCATCACTAGCGATGCCGACATTCTGGCCGCCGGCCAAAGTGATAATCACCACAAGCACTAACTCATCACTCATCCAGCCCGCCGCGAGCGGGCTTTTTCATGCCTGGAGAAACCATGGCCAAACATCAAGATGATTTGCCTGCGCCTGAGTCCGTGCCGATCAGCGCCGTGCAGATGAACTCGACCGTGACCTTTCGCGACACCCTTTACACCTCGCGCACGGTCATCCTGCCTGACGGCCGCACCTTGGCCGTAGCGAAAGCTCAGGTGTCGGTAGATTGCACCGACGATGTAGCGCTGAAGTGCCTTAAAGCCCACGCCGAGTTCGAGCAACTCAAGGAGTAAACCCGATGATCGGAATGGATCGCCACACTGGGCAACCCATCTCCGGCATCGAGCATTTACGTCAGTCGGTGGCGGACATCCTCGGCACGCCGTTGCTGAGCCGCCGCGAGCGTCCGGAGTACGGCAGCAAGCTGCGGCGGATGGTCGACCTGCCCATTAACGAAGGCTGGAAGAGCGCCGCTCAAGCGGAAGCGGCCCGGGCGCTACGCCAGTGGGAGCCACGACTGAAGCTTGGGCGCGTCGTCGCCATCTCGGTATTGGGCGGGAAAATCAACTTCAGAATCAGCGGCGAGTATCTCGGTGAGCGCGGCACGTTGGAGGTGTGGGTATGAGTACGCTGGTGGATCTGACTGAGCTGCCCGCACCGGACGTGCTGGAGCCTCTGGACTTCGAAGAAGTGTATGGCGAGGCGTTGAACGTGTTTCGCGGTTACATGGGCGACAACTGGACAGCTGCGCTGGAGAGCGATCCGGTGACCAAGCTGCTGGAAGTCGGCAGTTACATCAAACTCGGTAACCGGGCGCGGGTTAACGACGCGGCGAAGGCGCAACTGCTGGCGTATGCCATTGGCGCCGATCTGGAGCAACTGGCCGCCAACGTCAATCTCAAACGCCTAGTGATTCAAGCGGCGGATCCGCTGGCGGTGCCGCCGGTCGAGGCAGTACTGGAATCTTACGATGCTCTGCGTGAACGTGTGCAGATGGCCTATGAGGGTTTGACCACGGCGGGGCCACGCAACAGCTACATCCTGCATGCCCGTAACGCCTCGGCATTGGTTGCTGACGCAACAGCCGAAAGCCCAGCGCCGGCCTGCGTCGACGTGACGGTGCTGGGCTTGGAAGGGGACGGCGCGGTTGGGCCGGAGCTGCTGGCCCTGGTCGCCGAGGCTGTGAATGACGACGATGTGCGCCCGGTCGGTGATCGGGTCACCGTGCGCGGTGCCGAGATACTGCGGTATCGGGTCGATGCGGTGCTGCACATGAAAGGTACCGGACCGGAAAACGACGCCGCGCTCGCTGAGGCGATCAAGCGTCTTGAGGCTTGGATCAATCCGCGCCGTCGCTTGGGTGTCGAGGTAGCGCGCTCGGGTGTCGATGCGCAGTTGCACGTCGCCGGTGTGGCCCGCGTTGAAATCAAGGATTGGGAGGATTTGAAACCCACCAAAGCGCAGGCAGCGTACTGCACCGGTTGCACCGTCGTGTTGGGAGGCTGATATGCGCAGCCTTTTACCGCTTAACAGCACTCCCCTGGAACGGGGCATTGAGGCGACGTTTGCCGAGACCACGCTGATTCCATTGCGCGCACTGTACAACCCCGACACCTGTCCGGTTCATCTGCTACCCCATCTGGCGTGGGCCTGGTCAGTCGACCGCTGGGATCCGGCGTGGCCGGAAGCGGTCAAGCGCGCCGCGATCAAGGCCTCGTTCTACATCCACAAGCACAAGGGCACCATCGGTGCATTGCGCCGGGTCGTCGAACCGCTGGGCTATCTGATCGAGATCTCAGAATGGTGGCAGACCATCCCGGAAGGCGTGCCGGGCACCTTCGCGTTGAAGGTCGGCGTGCTGGACACCGGTATCACCGAAGAGATGTACCTCGAACTCGAACGCCTGATCGACGACGCCAAACCCGTCAGCCGAAAACTGACCGGACTCGACATCACACTTGAAACTCACTTGGACGCCTATGTCGGTTTTGCCGTTTACGACGGTGATGAAATTGACGTTTACCCATGGAGCAACCCGGACATGGACGTAATGGTTCAGGGGAACCATGGCGTCAGCGAATACACCCTCGACGAATTGGACGTATATCCCCATGGTTGATAAAAACTCTATTTTTGGCGGCATGCTCACCACGCAGGGCGCCGCCAAGAAAACCAACTGCGACGCGTTGGGCATCCCTTGGGAACCACGCTACATGCAGATCGGTGATGCAAACGGCACCGACCCCGTCCCCAGCGCCTCGCAAACCAAACTGGTGAACCAAGTTTATCGGGCGCAGCTCAATCAGTTGCGTGTGTCTCCCACTGATTCCAATGTCCTGATTGCCGAGCTGGTGTTGCCACCGGATGTAGGCGGTTGGTGGATTCGCGAGCTTGCGCTGGAAGACAAGGACGGTGTTTTCTGCGCGGTGGCGAATGCGGCGCCGAGCTACAAGCCGTTACTTGCCCAAGGCTCTGGCCGTAATCAGGTGGTGCGGATGCACATCATCACCAGCGGCACGTCGAACATTCAGTTGAAAATCGATCCATCGGTGGTGTTGGCCACTCGCGGTTATGTTGATGATCTGCTCAACGGTTTGTTGCCCGCAAACAAGATCGCCGGTCAATACACGCGGGTGCGGATCAACGAGCGCGGCATCGTTGAATCGGGAGATAACCCGGCCACGCTGGCAGATATGGGCATCAAAGACAGCTACACCATTGATGAGGTGAATGCGTTGCTCGCCAGGGCGACTGCAATGCCGGTTGGCACTGTCGTATCGTTTCCACTGAACAAGATGCCTGCAGGTTTTCTGGAGCTTGATGGAAGCGTGCAAAGCAGTGCGGCTTATCCAGATCTGTCGGCTTACCTTGGAACATCGTTCAACAAGGGCAACGAGGGGGCGGGCAATTTCCGCTTGCCGGATCTGCGCGCTGAATTCCTGCGTGGCTGGGATCATGGCCGAGGCGTCGATGCCGGGCGCGCGATTGGCAGCGCCCAGCTCGGCACGCTTGCGGTTTTTGACAGTAACTATACGGGCGGCGCATCGGTCGACATTGTGCGTGGTTCTTCGGTCGAGGCTCAGGCGGATGTTTATAAAGAGGCGGACTATCCCGGCGTAGGGATCACTTTCACATCAGCCAATGTGAATTATAGCCCTTACCCGTCAGGCGGCGGTGTAGCTCGCCCGCGCAACGTGGCGGTGATGTGGTGCATCAAAGCGTGGAGCTCGCCAGTCAATCAGGGCGTTATTGATGTCGGCGCCTTGGCGAATGAGGTGCGTCTGGCCACCGGCCGGATGATCGGCACGCGCAGACTCCGAGCTACTCAAATTTACTGGTCGACGTCCGGAACGAACAAGATCCGGATCAAGGGCCAAGGAGCCGGCGGTGCTGGCGGCGGGGCAGCCTCAACTGCTGCTGGTCAGATTTCCGCCGGCTGCGGTGGCGGTGCGGGTGCGCCATTTGATACGTGGATTACCAGCGGTTTTGATGGCGTACTGGCGACTATTGGCAAGGGGGGCTCCGGCGTTCTGGTAGGTCCGGGTAACAACGGAGGGGCTACCTCGTTCGGGCCCCATGTGTCTGGTCCAGGTGGGATTGGTGGTGGCTTGTCCGCTAACGTGGTTCCGCCGCTATACCTCGGTCGGACGCCTAATTCTCAGCAAGCAGTCGGCGCGAACGTCAAGAACGGTATCGGCGTCGGTGGCGGTGGCGTCTTTGGATTTAAGGTGGACTTTGTTATTTCTGGCGAGGGCGGTGCAAGCGAAATGGGCGCTGGCGGAAACTCGATCTCCCAGAGTCAGCAGGGTGCAGACGCTGTTAACCCTGGCTCAGGTGGCGGTGGCGCTGTCGCCCTCCCTTCGTTCCCATCGCACCTGCGTGGAGGGCATGGCGCCGATGGCTGGATTGATATCGAGGAATGGACATGAGTCTTTATGGAAGGATCTACGGCGGCAAGGTATTCGAATTCGCGGAGGTAGACGGAGATATCTCGACGATGTATCACCCGTCCTTTGTCTGGGTGTGTCTGGATGGGGTTGAGCCGGCACCCTCAGTTGGCTGGGGAGCTGTGGAGGTGGACGGACACTGGCTTTTCTCACCGTCAGGATCACCGGTGATATCGCCAGAGCAACAGGCCGAGCTCGTTGCTGCAGAGCGTTTCACTCGCGAGGCGACCGGTGTCACGGTGAACGGGTTGGCCATTGAGACGACTCGCGACAGCCAAGCACTGATTGCCAGTACCGGATTGGCAGCGATCTACGATCCCGACTATCGCTGCAACTTCAAAACGGCAACCGGTTTTGTCGAGATTGGCGCAGAGCAGATCGCCGCCATCGCCAAGGCGGTGCGTGCGCATGTACAGGCCTGTTTTGATCGTGAGCTGGTGTTGCTGCGAGCAATCGAAACCGGTGAATTCACCGATGAAATGCTGCTGGAAGGCTGGCCGAACTCAGCACCTCCTGAGTCAGCTGAGCTGCAATAGACGCCCCGCACTGTCGGGGCGTTTTCTTTTCCACTGTACCCCCACAACACACCATCAAAGCCCCGCCGACGCGGGGCTTTGTCGTTTCTGGAGAACGATCGTTATGAGTTTCTTTCACGGCGTCACGACCACTTCGGTCGATACAGGCGCACGCACCATCTCTTTGCCGTCCTCGTCGATTATCGGCTTGTGCGACACCTTTACGCCGGGCCTGGTCGGTGGCGGTACCGCGAAGGCCGGTGAGCTGAAGTTGATCACCACTGAGCGCGAAGCCATTGCGGCCTTCGGTGCCGGTGCGGCGATCACCAAGGCCTGCCAGGCGATTTACAGTAAGGCCAAGGCGGTGATCGTCGCTATCGGCGTTCCCAAGATGGACGATCCGGCGCTGCAGACGTCCGCGATCATCGGCGGTGTGCTGGTTTCCGGTCAGCGTACCGGTCTGCAGGCGTTGCTTGATGGCAAAAGCTTGTTCAATGCCCAGCCGCGATTGCTGATCGCGCCCGGCCATTCCGCCACCCAAGCGGTGGCCACGGCCATGGATAGCCTGGCGCAGAAGCTGCGGGCAATCGGGATCATCGACGGGCCATGCACCACCGATGAGGCGGCTATGGCCTACGCCGAAAACTTCGGCAGTCGCAACCTGTTCATGGTCGACCCCGGCGTGCAGTTCTGGGACACCGGCGAAAGCAAGACGGTGAATGCCCCGGGTTCGGCCTGGACTGCGGGCTTGTTCGCCTGGACGGACGCGACTTACGGCTTCTGGGCCTCGCCTTCAAACAAAGAATTCACCGGCATCACCGGGACGACCCGCGCTGTGGAGTACCTGGACGGCGACGAAACCTGTCGGGCCAACCTGCTCAACAACGCCAATATCACCACGATCATTCGCGATGACGGCTTTCGACTCTGGGGCAACCGTACGCTGTCGAGCGATCCGAAGTGGGCCTTCGTTACCCGTGTACGCACGCTGTTCATCCTCATGGACGCGGTGCAGGCCGGGCACAAGTGGGCGGTCGACCGCTCGATCACCAAGACCTACGTCAAGGACGTCACCGATGGTCTGGAAGCGTTCATGCGCGACCTTAAAAATCAGGGCGCGGTGATCAACTTCGAGGTGTACGCCGACCAGGAACTGAACACGGCCAGCCAGATCGAGCAGGGCAAGGTGTTCTGGCGGATCCGCTTCACCGACGTGCCGCCGGCCGAGAACCCGAATTTTCTCTTCGAAGTCACCAACGAGTGGATGACCGAAGTGCTTGAAGCCGCCTAAGGAGGCCACCTGATGATTCCTGAAGTTCTGTCCAACTGCGCCGGCTTTATCGACGGCGTTAGTTTTGCCGGCGACATGCCGAGCCTGACCCTGCCCAAGGTCGTGCTGAAAACTGAAACCTATCGGGGCGGCGGCATGGCGGGCGAGATCGAGATCCCGACCGGTGTCGAGAAACTTGAAGCCGGGTTTACCACCAACGGTGTGCGCCGCGAGGCATTGAAATGGTTCGGTTTGTCCGACCGCACCGCTTGTACGGCGGTGTTCCGAGCCACGTTCAAAGGCCTCAAGGGCAAAGTCACTCCGGTCATCGTGACCATGCGCGGCGGCCTCAAAGAGGTCGACATGGGGGACTGGAAGGCCGGCGAAAAGGCCGAAAGCAAACACAACATGGCGCTGACCTACTACAAGCTCGAAGTCGGCGGTCGGCTGGTCTACGAGATCGACATGGTCGGCATGGTGCTCGTGGTCGACGGTGTTGATCAACTGGCAGAAGAACGCTCGGCCCTCGGCCTTTAAGGACATACGCAATGACTCAAGCAATTCAAGAAACACCCGCTAAAGCGCTGCCGAAGTGGCTGGAGCTGACCGAAGATGGTTTTCGCATTGGCCTTAAATACCCCACCGAGCTGAGCGGTGTCCTCGTCGACGTAGTGTCGATGCGCGCACCGTGCGTGCGTGACGTGCGCGCCGCGCAGGCGGCCTCCAACGGCGATGCCGAGCAGCGTGAGTTGTCGCTGTTTGCTTCGCTGACCCAGACCTCTGAATCGGATTTGGTGGCCCTGAAAATGGTCGACTACATGCGTTTGCAGGCCGGCTATTTTCGCTTGGTCACGGACGACTAGGTGTGACGGAACCACGTTGAAGACGCTGGCCAAACGCTTGGCTAAGGAGACCGGGTTCTCCGCCGCCGAGATCGTGGCCATGCCCTTCAACGAAATGGTGTGGTGGCTCTCCGATTGAGTCACCACGGCACTCTTCGACGCATAAGGCACGCACATGGCGAAGAACCTCGCGCTCGGCTTTGTCATTGGCGGCGCCGTCGATTCGACGGTGGGCAAAGCGTTCAAGGACGTCGAAAGCAAGATCAAGCACCTGGATGCGGTCGGCAGTAAAGCCCGTGTACTGCAGAACACTATCGGCGACACCATGCGTTTGCGTGATGAATGGCGTAAGGCGCACATGGCCGGCGCCGAAGGCGCAGATAAGCTGCTGAGCAAATACGAGAAAAACCTCGCCCTGTTGAAGCAGCAAGGCGTGGAGGTCGGGCGCTTGAGCAAGGCCTACGCCACGATGGGGCGCGTGGCTGCCGGCGCCGAACTGAAAGCACTAGGTCACCGGCAAATGGAAGAGGGCCGGCAGGGACTGAAAAGCACCATCGGCCAAGCCGGCGCATTTACGGCGGCAGCAGCGATCCCGACCAAGGTCAGCGCGGACTACGGCGCGATCATCCGGGACATTGCGATCAAGGCCAACATTGCCAACTCGCCGGAAGAGGCACAGCTGTCCAAGACTGTGATCGACACCTCACGCGATACGGGCATGGCGCGCAATCAGGTGGCCGAAGTGGTCAACGCTCTGGTCGGCGCCGGTATGGAGTTAGACAAGGCGCTGTCCTATGCACCGACCGCAGCCAAATTTGCGGTGGGCCAAGGATCTGAAGGCACTGAAACAGCGAAGATGATCAACGCCTTGGGGCAAAACGCGAAAATCACTGACCCCAAAGTGATGGAGAAAGCCCTGGAAGCCATCGCCTACCAGGGCCAGGCAGGCAGCTTTGAAGCGGTCGACATGGCCAAGTGGTTTCCTGAGCTGCTGGCCGGCATGGGCAAGCTCGGTATCACCGGTATGGACTCGGTTACGCAACTGGGCGCGATGCTGCAGGTGCAGATGAAGACCGCCGGCGGTTCCGACGAAGCGGCCAACAACCTCAAGAACTGGATGGAAAAAATCGGTTCCGGCGAGACGGTCGATGCTTACAAGAAGGCTGGTATCGACTACAAGGGCTCGATGCAAACCGGCTTGCAGAATGGCAAATCCACACTGGAATCCAGTTTTGCCCTGGCCCAGAAGTACATCGAAGCGACCGATCCGAAGCGGGCGGCCGAGATGGCCAAGGCCACGGCGGCTATCAGCAAAGAGGCCGATCCCGAGAAAGCCAAAGCCATGATGAAGTCTCTGGAAGAGGCGTTGCGTACCGGCAATCTGTTCGCCGACATGCAGGTCAAGGCAGCGCTGACCGCGTACATGCAGAACAAGGATCTGTACAACCAGCTTAAAAAGGACTCGGCCGATGCCACCGGGATCCTCGACAAGAATCTCGCCGAGCGCCGGCAGACGTCCGCGCAGAAATGGTCCGAGATGGCCCAGAGCATGGATGACGCCATGCGCAGCATTGGGGATGCAATACGCCCGGTTACCGATACGGTGGCTGACGGCATCAACAATGTCAGCCGCAAACTGTCTGAGTTCGCCGACGAGTTTCCGCGAGTCACGCTCGGTATAGGCACTGCCGTCGCCGGTTTGATTGCATTGAAGGGGGCGGTTAGTGCGTTCAAGGTTGGCAAAGGCCTGATGAATATCGGGCGCGGCACGATGATGGGCAATCCAAACATCCCGCAAAAAGTCATTGTCACCAACTTGCCTGCCGGGGGCACTGGACTCGATGGCGGCAGTATTGATGCAGACGGCGACGGCAAGAAAAGCAAAGGTGGCAGGGGTGGTGGCAGAGGCGGCGGTGGCCGCGGTGCCGCGATCGTCGATGGCATGAAAGGCCCGGCAATCTTCGCGGTTGCCCAGGCTGGCTTTAAGGCTTACGACACCTATGAAAATGCCGAAACTCAGGATGAAAAAGCTGAGGGTTATGGACAAGCCGCAGGTGGTTTGGCCGGCACGCTGGCCGGTGCCGCGGCCGGTGCTGCTATCGGGACGGCGATCCCCATCATCGGTAACCTGGTCGGTGGCGTGATCGGTGGTTACCTGGGTTACATGGGCGGCGATGCTCTGGGGGGATCGCTAGGCAAATCGTGGTTTGGAGCGGACGAGTCGCTAAAGAAAGTCCCGGACGCAGGGCCGTTGATGATGACCAACGCCGGGCAGAACTTGCCGCCGGTAATAGGCAACATCGCTCGATCCTTTGCACCTGCCGCCGCAAGCCCAACTGGTCCGAGCGTTGCCACGCCCTCAGTACTACAGACACTTTTGCCAGAGCGCGTCGCCGATGCGGCCGTGATGGGGGATGTGGCGCGTTCTTTGAGTACACCTGCACCGCCGAGCGTGCCAGCGTTGTTGGCTCCGCTGCCGGCAGCGGCTAAGTCTGAACCATCCAAGTTCGAGCAACGTGTGGAGATCTCCGCCCCACTGCACATCACCGTACAGGGTGATGCGAAGGATCCGGCGCAGATGGCCCGCGAGCTGCGGCCCTTTATCGAGCAGCAGATGCAGCAGGCGACTCAGCAGCTGCAGAACCGCAAGTTATATGACGAGCCTCATGTCTAAGGAGCGAAGATGGCCTATATGGAGCAGCTACAGTCGGGCCTGAAAAGTCTCGCAGCAGCGGGGGAGACCGGTCGGCGTAGCCTCGACGGTATGATGGGACCGGTCAACGGTGCGATCAGCGAGATCAGCGGCGCGGCTTCCGAGCTGGAGGGCATTCCCATCGTGGGGCCGGCGGTTGGGGCAAAACTGCAGCGCGTGATGCGCAGCGTCAATGCGGCTCAAGCCAAGGTGGGTCAGGTCGTGGCCACCTACAACAAGGCCACTCGCGCCGTGTCTCAGATCGATGAACGCATGGGTGAACTCAAAGAGCAGGCGGCACGTGCCTCCACCGCGATCAACAAGATCGCCGGCAAGGTCAGCCCGTCGCTGGCCAACATTGTGCCGACCGGTTCGCTGGCCGGAGACGCTACGCCGCTGCCGGAAGCTGTGCAACCGTTCCCGCATCTGCTGATCGTGCAGCCGCTCGATCCCAACGCACAGCCGTACTACTTCAATCTGGACACAGCAGCCTTTGATGAGCTGCGGCGCTCGACGGAGTTTCGCTGGGCGTCGCAGGAACGCCTGACCCGCCGGCCGGCGCAACAAGCGGTGGGCATCGGCGAGGAAAAAATCACCTTGAAAGGGGCGATTTTCCCAGGCTTCAAAGGAGGCCTCAAACAACTGGATACCCTGCGCAGTCTCGGTTCCCAGCTGAAACCGCTGACACTCACCACCGGTTATGGTGACGTGCTGGGCACCTGGTGCCTGAAGAACGTTGAAGAAGAACAGAGCGCGCTGCTGCAGGGCGGGATCCCGCGCAAGCAGGCATTTACTTTGGAGTTCGCGCGTTATGGCGATGACCTGCAGAACGTCTGACGGGGATCTGCTGGACACCCTGTGCTACCACGCCTATGGGCATTTGAGCGGAACGGTCGAGGCGGTGCTGGACGCCAATCAGGGCCTGGCCGACGAGCCGCAACCGTATCGAGCCGGCATCGTGATCGAGCTGCCGGATCTGCCGGCACCCGATGACAGCGAGGTGATGCTGTGGAGCTAATGCCCCTCCGGTATGCAGCGCAATGACTCAATCGGTCCGCCCAGTGCGGGCTTTCTTTTGGATGGAATGATGACCCCAATCTTTCGCGTCGTGGCCGACGGCGCCGACATCACCCAGCGGATCAATGATCGGCTGCTGCAGCTCAAGACCACCGACAAGCCCGGCATGGAATCCGACGAGTTCGAATTGCGCATCGACGACCGCGACGGCGCTGTGGTGTTGCCTCCACGCGGGGCTAGCATCGAGATCTTCCTGGGTTACGTCGAAACGTCGCTCACCCGTATCGGCCGCTATGTCGTCGACGAGATCGAGCTGTCCGGTCCACCAGATACATTGGTGATCACCGGTAAGGCCAGCGACATGCGCGGCAGTGGCAAGACTACCCGTAGCGGCAGTTGGGAAAATGTGCCGCTGTCGCGGATCGTTGCCGATGTTGCCGTTCGCAACGGCTGGCAGGCGGTCTGCCCGGTGCAGACCAAGGTGCCTCGCGCCGATCAGCTTAGTGAGTCTGATTTCAATTTCATCACGCGCCTGGCCAAGCAGTACGACTGCACGGCCAAGGTGGCCGACGGCAAGCTGCTGGTGATGCCACGGCAAGCGGGGCAGAGCGCCTCGGGCAAGGCATTTGGCGTGGTGACGATTCAGCGGCGCGACGTCAGTCGCTTCCAGTTTCGGCTCGGTGATCGCAACACGCATAAGGCGGTATCGACCAAGCACCAGGACAAGAAAACCGGAAAGCTCGCCGTGGTCACACTGGATAACGACGAATCACCCGACGGTTTGCCGCCAGTACACACCGACCGCCATATCTATCCGAACAAGTCAGCTGCCGAAGCGGCAGTCCAGGCACGTCTCACGGCGTTCAATCGCTCCACTGCCGGCGTCCGGCTGGAAATGCCTGGGCGTACCGATCTGTTCGCCGAGCGCTCGATCAATGCTCAGGGTTTCAAGGTCGGCCTCGATGGCGAGTATCTGGTCGACTCGGTCGAGCAGGTGTTCACCCAGTCAGGCTGGAGCACAACGGTCGAGTGCAATGGCGGCAAGAAGGGCAAGGCGAAAGCCAAAGGCAAGAAGAAACAAGCGGCGAAGGATCTGAAGGTCGTTCAGCTGCAGTAGTAGCACCACTTCCAAAAACTTAAGGAGACACCGATGTCACTGACAGGACAGCAACTGCAAAGCATCATGCCCAACGCCCGCCGCCAAGCGGGCGTTTTTGTATCCGCCCTCAATGCAGCTATGGCCCATCGACAGATCAATACGCCGAAACGCCAAGCCGCGTTCCTAGCGCAAGTCGGACACGAGTCGGGTCAGCTGCAATACGTTCGAGAACTGGGTGGCGACCAGTACCTGAGCAAATACGACACCGGCAGCCTGGCTGCGAAACTGGGCAACACGCCGGCAGCGGATGGTGATGGCCAGCGCTATCGCGGTCGCGGCCTGATCCAGATCACTGGCCACGACAACTACCTACGCTGCAGCTTGGCGCTGTTCGGCGACGAGCGATTGCTGCGCACGCCCGAACTGCTGGAGCTGCCGCAGTGGGCCGCCGAGTCGGCCGCATGGTTCTGGTCAGTGAATGGGCTGAACGCGCTGGCCGATCAAAACGAATTCAACACGATCACCCGCAGGATCAACGGCGGCCTCAATGGCCTGCAGGATCGGCTGGAGTTGTGGGGGCGGGCGAGGGCGGTTTTATGCGTCTCGGCGAACTGATCCCGGCACCATATCGGTTGGTGGTCAAGGGCTTGGTGCTGGTCGTCTTGGTCGGTGGTTCCGCGGCCATTACTTGGCAAGTCCAGGATTGGCGCTACGGCAAACAGCTCGCAGAGCAGGCCCGACTCCACAGCGAAACCTTTAACCAGTTGGCCTTGGCCACGGTTGCGCAGCAGCGTGCCGAACAGGACAAACGCTTTGCGCTCGAGCAGCGCCTGGCTACCAGCGAACAAACCCATTACCGAGCCTTGAGTGATGCCCAACGTGATCAAAGCCGCCTGCGCGACCGCCTTGCCACTGCTGATCTGCGCCTGTCAGTCCTACTCGACGCTACCACCGGCGCCGGCAAAGGATCGTTGTCAGCCACCACCGCCACCGGCGGCGTGGTTCATGGCCCCACAAGAGCCGAACTTGACCCAGCGCATGCTCAACGAATTATCGGCGTCACCGATGACGGCGACCGGGGGCTGATTGCCCTCGCGGCCTGTCAGGCATACGCCAAAGAAGTCTCGACACCGAAATGAAAAAGAGCGGCCGGTCCGGATGCGTCAACATCCGGATCGACCGCCGTCCCTGCAGATGATCCCTGCAAGTCCAGCCAAGGCTCTTGCTCCGTGCACAAAGCGCGGCGAGCCTAGCACCTGTTTATCCATACAGTAAAGGTCTTGCTTTTTATGTCTACACCCATCATCCCTTGGATGGGCGGCAAACGCCGCCTGGCCGACCGCCTCATTCCGCTTTTTCCGCCACACGAATGCTACGTTGAAGTCTTTGCCGGCGGTGCCGCGCTCTACTTCATGAAGCCCCAGCCATCGCCGGTCGAAGTCCTGAACGACATCAATGGCGACCTGGTCACGCTTTACCGCGTCGTGCAGAACCACCTTGAAGAATTCGTGCGCCAATTCAAATGGGCGCTCAGCTCGCGGCAAGTGTTCGAATGGCAGAAAATGACCCGCCCCGAAACCCTCACCGACATTCAGCGCGCCGCTCGTTTCTTCTACCTGCAGCACCATGCCTTTGCCGGCAAGGTCTCCGGTCAGACATTCGGCACGGCGACCACCGCACCGGCCATCAACCTGTTACGTATCGAGGAAAATCTCTCTGCCGCGTGGCAGCGCCTGTCCGGCACCTATGTCGAAAACCTTCCTTGGCTTGAATGCGCTGAACGCTACGACCGTGCCCATACCTTCCATTACATGGACCCGCCTTACTGGCAGACCGCCGGCTATGGCGTCGACTTTCAGTTCGAGAACTATGAGCGGATGGCCGACTTCATGCGCCGCTGCAAAGGCAAAGTGATGGTCAGCATCAACGATCATCCCGACATCCGCCGCGTGTTCGAAGGCTTCCACTTTGAGACTCTAGACATCCGCTACACCACAGCCAATCAGCGACAGGGTAAGGCCGAAGTCAGTGGCGAACTGGTGATCATGAACTGGGAGCCGGAAGCATTGGGCGGGTTGTTCTGACATATGCCGGTTATCATTTCTCTCCTTCCCATCATGAGAACACCCTCCCGTCTATCAGATATTTCCTACAGAAATTGACCGAAAGCCGCTCTGAACGTTTACTGTATATTCGTACAGTATCGGAAGTCGTGCGTCATGAGCTTTTCAATCCTAGGCCCTGTTGCCGTGGCCGGTCGGAAATTACCTCTTTGCCTTTTTCGAGTGCCGGCAGGTTTTCCTTCGCCGGCAGCGGATCACATCGAAACCCACATCTCGCTCGACGAAGTGCTCAATATTCGTGCCCCGCATGTTTACCTAGTGAAAATTGCCGGAGAGAGCATGCAGGGGGCGGGGATCTTTGACGGCGATTTGGCGGTAGTGGATCGTTCACTGGAGCCGGCGCACGGGCATATTGTTGTTGCGCTGCTCAACAACGACCCACTTTGCAAGCGGCTATGCATCCGTGGGAAAGAGGTCATCCTGCTGTCTGAAAACCCTAAGTACCCGCCGCGTTACGTCTTGGAAGGCGATGAGCTGGCGATCTGGGGCGTGATCATTGGTAGCGTGCGCAGTCATGTCTAAGCAGATGCCGGTGTTCGGCCTGATCGATTGCAACAGCTTTTACGCCAGCTGTGAGCGAGTGTTTCGTCCTGACCTGGCAAAGGTCCCCATCGTTGTCTTATCGAATAACGACGGCAGCGTTATCGCCCGTAGCTACGACGCCAAGCCTTACGTGAAGATGGGCGAGCCGTACTTCCAGATCAAATACAAGCTAAAGCAGCACGGCATCGTCCCGTTCTCCTCGAATTACGCGCTGTACGGTGACATGAGTGAGCGCGTCATGACGCTGATCGAGTCCATGGTGCCCGCAGTCGAGGTCTATAGCATCGACGAAGCCTTCGTCGATCTCACCGGCATCAACGCTCTAGATAGCCTCGGACGGCAAATCCGTAGCCAGGTACTTAGGTGTGCCGGCATTCCGGTGGGCGTGGGGATCGCTCACACCAAGACCTTGGCCAAGCTTGCCAACCATACGGCCAAACGCCTGCAGGCGCAGACAGGTGGGGTGGTCAATATTTGCGACCCAACTAAGCGTGACTGGGTGCTGCGTAACACCGACGTTTCAGAGGTGTGGGGTGTAGGGCGTCGCATGAAAGCGCATCTGGATACCATGGGGATAAAAAGTGCGATGGATCTGGCCAAAGCCGCCCCTTGGACACTGCGTAAAAACTTCAGTGTGGTGATCGAAAAGACGGCGCGCGAACTGGCCGGTACTCCTTGTCTGGAGCTAGATGAGCCCGATCCGCCGAAACAGGAGATCTGCTGCAGTCGAATGTTCGGCACCCGCTTGACGGAACTGGCACCGATAAAGGAAGCGGTAGCCACGTACATGATGCGCGCTTCAGAAAAGCTCAGGGCGCAAAACTCGCTGTGCAAGAAAGTGCGCGTGAGCATTCGCACCGGCATGTTCAATCCGGAAGAGGCGAAGTACGCCAATGGTGTGGTGATCGATATGCCTTACCCAACGGATGACGTCCGGCTACTGACCAAGGCTGCAGTCGATGCGCTGGATCGGGTATATCGCCCTGGTTTCAAGTACAGCAAGGCGGAGGTATTGCTATTGAACCTGTGTCAGCCAGGTGAATACACGGACGATCTGTTTGCGACTTCTCAACCGACCGAGTCTACCAAGGTCATGGCCGTACTGGATCAGATCAACGAACGGTGGGGAAGGGGGACGCTGCGAGCGGCGAGCGTCCCAAGTAACCCAGAGTGGGCCATGCGGCGTGAAATGATGAGCCAGAGCTACACGACTCGCTTGGATCAATTGTGGACGATCAACTGTAGGTAGTGAGTAGTCTGCTATCGGCCAAGAACGGACGCTCAAGACGCAAAAGCACTAAGAAGGACTAACTTGTTAGAAGTTAGGCGCCCTATAATCAGCTTGATAGCAGATAGCGAGAATAGCCACTAAAACTAACGACAAAATCTATAGTTCTAAGACGACAAGCAAATCTCGCTTTTACAGGCTATTTTTTAAATGGCGTCATCCATGATGAGGTAGTGACCATTTGAATATTTTCTTTTCAGCTACATAGCCATGATTTTTTTGGCTTTGCATTGTAAGTATCTTCCGCCGAAGACGCTCAATCCATGATTGACTTCCACCTTTCGCCTCAAAAAGATTTAATAACTCAATCGACTTCGGTAAGTCTTCTGCTTTTTCTAACTGATAATAAATCTCGTCGCAAAAAATCACATCATCAACTGTGCCTTCGAGAATTAAGTTCATACGTAACTGTGAAGCCTCGGGACCACGACCTAATTGCTCTAAAACTTTTCCCAAAATGGAGTCTGTATACACATCTGTAGCGCCGAAAGACTGAGCTTTTTCTAATATCTTTAGTGACTTGTCTGGGTTTTGCTGCTGTTCCAGTTGATATAAGGCCTCTTCATTATAAAGAGCCGAATTCACACTTCCTTCTTCAATGGCCAATCGGCGCTGACGGGAAGCCTCCGCTGCATCCACGACTAATTGAATACAGCGATTTTGGACCGATTGAACATAATTATTGACAGAATCTGGGTAATCTTTTTGATGAGTTTCTAGTCGTTCTAAAAAAATTTCAGCGCCAGCTTTACCCTGTGCCAAAAGTGCTTGTCCAAGGTTGGCAACACCTGGAGGAAAGTTGGGATTCAACTGCAACGCTTTTTCAAATGCGTAGATCGCTTCATCGCAACCCAAACTCTGAGTTTTTTGCAAGCTTTCACCATAAAAGCGCCAAGCCTTGGAGTCTCGAGGATAAATATTTACTATTATCTGCAAAACTTCCTGTTGCCGAATAACACTTTCTCCAGCATCCCGCCGTCGATGATATATTCCCCAGAGGGCACTCTCGCTCCATCCTATCTCCTTCCCTTCCAAATGAGCAATCCAAATATCTATATCAGCGAGGGAATCCGCACAAAGCAGATGATAAAAAGCCTCGTTTGCTCTCTGTAGGTTAATCTGCTCTATCTGTCTGCCAATTTGATGTTGCCAACATTGAGCAATTAGCAAGTGCTTACTGGAGATTTCTTCAGGTATGCTGCTAGCGTAGTCTGGAGAAAACTCTGCGTCACCGAGAGCCATTTTTTGGCGAATCCAGCCGGTAATAAATCCGTGTAAATAATGATCTTTGTTATTGTCAATCGGCAAAAGACCAAGTCTTCTTAATTTTTGCCAAGCATGACTTACACCAATGCCATCCTCTAGCTTGTCAGCATGGTCTTGTGGGATTGCATTTCTGTAAAGTGCCAGAACCCTCAAAAGACTGCGTTCGCTATCCCCGATTATTTCATCATGTAATATGGAAAGTAATTTTTCGTCTAATCGATCAATAACGTCTTGGCGTATTGTTTGATAAACATCCCATGGTGTAGAGCGTTTTTCCCGCGCGATAGACGCAAGTAATTCTGCGGCTAACGTGTGAGCGGTCCCCCCGTGCCCACCTCCTAACCATTGGAATAGAGCTTTCAGACTATTGCCTGAATAGGTCCATTCCTCTTCCTGTCCCAGAGGAGCACTTTCAACAAGTAGTTGAGCGAACCCCGACTTATCCAAGCCTGGAACCTCATAAAGTAGACAGTTAACGCCGAAACTGCCGTCATCGACCTTTTCATTAAGTTCAAAAACAAATTTCCAATCGGGAAAAGCAATTGAGAGGCTTTCTAGCAAAATACGTACTTCCGCATTTCGCCATTTACTATTGTGCATAAGTAAGTGTGCGTTGTTTACCCAGATATAGGCTGTGTGGGGGTCGGGATAGGATTTCAGCAATCCCGCTGCCATTTCTCTTGAAGTTACTCCGCTCGGCGGCTGCGGATCTTCTCGGCGATTATTTAGAACATCCAGCAACCTGCGAAAAATCTCTCCTGCGGTTATTTGCTTGCTACAATTTATATCGAGAAACTTTAAGGAGTTAAAGTTCGCTTGGTCATGAAGTTTTTTGATTAGCGCCGTTTTCCCATTTCCACTCATTCCGTACAAAGCAATCGATGAGTTATGATCTAAATAATCAGTTAGCACATTGAGAAGCTTTTCGCGTCCACAAAATGGCGGCACATAAGGTAATGAAAGGTGATTCACAGCTTTATTATTTGCATCTGACCCTGCGCTATATTTCTGCGGCTTCTTAAGTCTAAGGGAAGAGTTGAAACTCCATTGCCCTTCATCAGCGTGGTCGGCAACTGGCTGTATTGTCCAACCTTTGTTATACCCGAATAAATGGGCAGTGGTTGCTCCAGTGAGCGGGTCGGTCCTAACTAAGTTAACACCAAATTGATCTATGGTATCTGCTCCTACGGCGCCGGCGGCTAACTGAATGCAGTTTTCAGTAGGGCGGACCCAAGATGTATGAGTATGACCATGTAGAAGAAAGTGCAGACTCCTACTTGCACGACTTTCTGCGTCATGTTGCTCAGCTTCACTAAACCAATCGAACGGATGATGAATTAAGCCAATCCGAATATCCGCACCATTGATTATTTCCGACATGTAATTAAATTGCCACTCGCTTGCAAGCCATACATGACGATCATCTTCTGGTCCCGCGCAACTCCACGCAGAGTTAAATCCAGCTATCCCTACGATAAAATCGTTAATCTCTAGAGTATGGGCGTATAAATGATAGTGTTCTTTGTATAACTCCGGACGATATTCTTTAACAAAATCTCCATATTCGGCTAGTCTTCCCATTGCGGATTTGTGATCAAAAGTACAATCTGCAAACCGCTCATTAATCTCTCCAACATGATTGCGCGATTTTTCCGCCATCTCGACCAGTCTCGCCTGCTGGTCAACTGAAATGTTTTTTCTATTAACATCATGATTTCCGGGGACTAGGAATAATCTATCTTTGGTAAGATCGCAACACTGAAGCAGATCATCGAAGAACTTTGCTGCCTCCTTATACTGCTCTTTGAGTGGGGCGCCGCTGGTTTCTCCAAACGCAATATCCCCCGTGCAGAATATGATGTCCGGCTTCTGAAGGCCGCTGACGAATCTACGACTCAAAAAAGTCAACAATTCACGGCGGATAATATTATCGCGCCAAGCGGTCTTTGGATGGAAGTGGATATCTGATAAGTGTAGCCAGACTAATTCTTTTTTCATGTATTTACCAATGTTGTGGCGATCTTACCTAGATCGAAATTATTTTTTGAGAACTTGGCCGGCTACGATGCCTAAAACTAATTTCTTTATATAAAGCAAGTTTACAGGTATCTTTTCGAACTTGAGCGTCGATACGAGACTGCGTAGCCTGCACAACGCATGGCTTCCATTTAGTTGACTTTGCATCAAACATGGCGCAAAAGCGCTTAAGGAGGTCAAGTTAAGATTGGTCATTAGATTCGATTCCTTTCGACAGTTACTACGATTTAAAGGAGAGGCATGAAACCCTGGATCATAATATTAATTTATCAATATATCCAAATCGTGCAAGCCAGGTCAAGCGTGCTATTTCATGCGTCTCAATTGATGCCATCCTCGGCTCGGTAGACGCGACTTCAGACTGAATCAAGATGATTACCCGGATGATCGACTGCGTACGTGCAAAACATCCGGTCCTTATGTGAATTTTTAAATACAATCAGTAGCTAATAACTTCAATCGCTTACTCAGTTATCACATGAAAACTCTGGACATACCGCAAATGCGATCAATGGTAAAATTAGAAGGGCGGCAGTCCTTGATAATCGCATCTTTTTACACTTCACAGCTTGCAGCTGTAATACTTAAGTGTCTCGCGGAAAGCGTGCTTTGGCCCGAACTCTACCAACCGTGAGAGGCAACCTTGATCGTCTGCTTATAGCCGAAAGCAGACCTAGGTGTGTGAGGGCGGGGATGAACGCTGAAAGCTTTTTAGGACATATTTAGGACAAATCCGATGCCGCTCGAGGCCGCAGAGAACCAAGGCACCAAGCGTGAATGCCCGAGATTTTGGGCCTGAAGCGGTCTGCCAAGATATTGGAAGGGGGTCGAATCCCTATCCAAATAGTCAGTAGCAGCAATTGTTCGAAAGGAGAGCGAGATCAGCTATTGGTAGGCCAGGCCCTGGTGGGATCTCCTTAGAAACATAAAACGCTCCACACCGGGCCAAACTCGCACGTTTGCTGCCAGCCATGCCAGCGTTATCACTGCCGTAATTGCATGATTGCATATGTAATCGCTTTCGCGTTTGTGTCCAGTGTCTCCAGAGCCACAACGGCGTTATCGGCTACAGCGTCTGCGCCAGTTCCTGAGATCCAGTGGGTAATCTCTTCGATCGCCGCACTAAGGGCATGCTGGTTATGCAGCAGCAATGTTAGAGCATCGGCAGTGATGATGTTTGATCGGGAGTTATCGGGCATAGAAATCTTCCTTGAAAATTGATCTGGAAAGACCGCTCAGCGGACGGTGGTCAGTCCAGCCAGAGGCCTACCTTTTCGGCTGGATAACCAGACGCTGCGCCACCGCTACTGCTTAAAGGATTCATTTAATTGATCTCAAAAAACGTCGATAGCAAGGCTCGTCCCGCTGTCTCTCTCGCAAGATTTTGAGATCATCTGCAACCTGCATTGCTCGCTCTAAAAGCGAAGCGTTCTCCTCGTACGCATTCGGATCATTAGTGCCTTCATAAAGTTGCCCACCCTCCGAGACGTCTCTCACAACACTGTCTGCAAGCTGATAAAACCTAACAATGAGGGCTGCTTGTTCCGAGTCTAGGCATCCGATATTTTGGATGTTGCCAGCATAAACTCTACAGTAATGATCAGCCACCGATATCTTATAGGGGGCGGCCGGCTTCGATGGATTGGTGCGATAGAACTCAGCGCGAGTTCTAAAATCTTGCAAGAAGTGACGATGCGTAGCTATGTCCTGCAGCGCTCTGATTTCGGAATAAATGGCTCTGCCAACGGTGCTGTGCTCCCGTGCAAGCTTGAGCCACCACGCGAGGATAGCCAAAACTACGGGTAGCGAAAATTTGATTATCTCGTCCACAAAGCCTCCCAGTTGCGAGAGTTTATAAGGAAGCCATCTGTGCCTAGCTATCCGCGCTTGGTAGCTTCATTAAAGCTCATGGCGACATTATCGTGGAAATAGAATTGATCTCGTGAATGGAAACGCGTCCGGCGACTTCTGACCGAGGAACAGATGCAGTGAAAGGACGTCAGGGAAGTGGACCAGGTGCGGTGCCTAATCCGAATGGCTTCATGGGACCTGCCTATTGATGCTTAGAAATTGCTACAACGCAACGCTGCTTTCATGTTTTAGCCAAGCAGCGCGGGGAGCAGGTGGGTTGCTACACCCAATCCATCATCGGGGCGACGGACAGTGCTTCAAGAAGTACGATGTGCTCTCTGCGTTGGTGACAATATTTGGATCGTTTAGCGTGCTAGTAGAGCTCTTTCAACAGAAAAAGCCGCGTCTGTTTAAATGATGTCTCTTGCTGCAGTCCTGAGCCTACACCACCTTGCGCCACCCCCTACGCCTAAGACAGAATCCCCCGGCTTGTGCGTCTAGCCCGCACGTTCTATCGTCCTTACGTCACTGAAAACCAGTGATCGGGTTTGGTAGCCCGCTTCGTGTCTAGATGCATTGCATCACCAATTTCAGTCGCTTTTCCAGGACTCGGATTTCATGGTGGTCATGCGTGGGGCCCATTCGTGGGCGCCGGGTTCTAGTGCGACCGGTCTACCAACCCGCGTATGGCCGCCACCCATCGTTTGGTAGCGTGGGTGATGGCTTCTTTCAGTAATCGCGCTAGAGGTTCCATCTATGTTCAAAGTAACGCCCAACCCGCCAGAAGCCGACCCCGCATCCCCCTACGAATCCCTCAACTCCAAAAAACTCCACGAAGCCGCCGAGCGCGCCCTCGATCACTACCTCCTTCCCGCCAGCCACATCATGGCCAGCACCAACGAACCCGAACGCATGTACCTCGCCAATCCGAAGTACGACTCGGAATCCTTGCTGGCCAACGCCAGTGAAACGTTGGGTTCCGCCTCGGAAATGCTCAATAACTTCGCCGCGACGCTCGAACCCTCGCAGCGCAAGACTGCGCTGGGCATTGCGCAGGTGGTGATGTTGGGTGAGTTAGCGGTGAATCAGGCGTTGGATAAGGTCGAAATCAAGCCGTAAACCCCTCGCTCCTCTGTGGCGTGCAGCCACTGCTCGCCGCAGAGGGGCCAGCGCCTGAATCCGCATTTTCAGCCCCGTTTTACGCCAATAGCGATGTGCCACAAATCATGATGGCAATGCGTCATCACGCCGCTCGAAAAGTTCAACGATTATACAAAAATATAAAGTTGTACAAGTTTTCGCAAAATTAATAGCATCCCCCCAGACACCTTTGCTGAAACGATAAATCCAGCGTGCAGACGCTCTGTTTGCGACGTGACGGGTTTGTCTGCCGGTGCTCGCGTCGGGTTGTTTTCGACGCTTCACCAGGATCCGCATCGGCATTTGCATTTCAGGGACAGCTGGAGCGTCCCGTATTACGCCTTGGATGACGACCCCCGAATGTCTGGACGGTGACTGCGGTTGCCGGAGATCTATTTTTTTGTGCCCGGCGTTTCGCGTCTGGGCGTTTGAGGCTGAATATGGCAGTAGCATCGAATTTCCTGGGTGACATCAAAGTTTCCCGCAAGCTGGGCGCTGGCTTTGGCATTCTTTTGCTGGCTGTTTTGGCGGTTGCCTTCATTGGCTATAACAGCAACGGCGTGCTGGTTGATCGTTTGAGTACGACGCGTCTGATTGGCACGCTGAATGACGCGACGCAAGATATGCGTTTGTCCGAGAAACAGTACGAAGCCGCCGCTGACGCAGCGTTCGCCGATTCCTATAACGCTCAGTTGAATGTCTTGCAGGGCCTGGTGAGCAAGGCGCTGGACACCTTGACCCGCGCTGAGAACCAGCAAGCTCTGAAGGCTTTGCAAGCCACGATTGTTGCCTACGACCAGAAGGTCAAGCGGCTGATCGCTGCCGATCAATCGACCACGGATGCCCTGAAGCCGCTGACGGCGCTGTCGGACAAGTACGCGCAGACCTTTGCCGGCATGCTTGAAGGCACCACGACCAGTGCGCTGGCGTCTACCGATGGCGAACGCGTGCGGGAGCTGCGCACGGTGGCCGACTTGCGCAATGGCATGACCACGTTTCGCCTGATGTTGCGTCGTTACATTGCGGTGCCCAACGACGTGAATAAAAAACTGATGATGGAGACCATTGATACCTTCCTGGGTGATATCACCAAGGCGCGCACCAGCCTGCCGACGGCCCTGTCGAGCCAACTGGAGGAAGCGCACGCCGGCATGCGTCGTTATCGCGAAGTATTGGTGGAAGTGGCCGGGCTGTTTGAGCAGAAACAGACCATGCGCGAGCAGGTCGATCAGGAAAGCAAGGCGATGGACAAGATCATGACTGGCCTGATGGACACCCAGCAGCGCCTGGCGCGTGAAGATCAGCGCTCAGCCTTTATCCAGATGGCGGTATTGACCGTGTTGGCGCTGGTGATCGGGCTTTTTGCCTCGGTGGTCATCTCGCGCCAGATCACTGCGCCGCTGGCGCTGACGGTTGATCTGGCTCGACGTATTGCCAAAGGCGACCTGACGGTACAGGCCAAGTCTGCGCGCAAGGATGAGTTGGGCGATCTGCAAAATGCGATGCAGGACATGGCGCAGAACCTCAACACGCTGGTGCAAGGTATCGGCAATGGCGTCACGCATATTTCCACCTCTGCGGAAAAGCTCTCGGCCATGAGCGAGCAGACCAGCGCGGGCGTACGTCAGCAAAAAAGCGAAGTGGATCAAGTCGCCACAGCAATGCACGAAATGGCTTCGACCGTGCAGGAAGTGGCGCGTAACACCACCGATGCCTCCGCTGCCGCGACCCTGGCCGATCAGCAGGCGCGCCACGGCAGTACGGTGGTGAAGCAGGCGACGGTGCAGATCAGCGAACTTGCGGTGGCCATTGAAGAGTTGGGCGGTGCGATGAACGTGCTGACTCAGGACAGCGAGCAGATCGGCAAAGTGATCGATGTGATCAAAGCCGTTGCCGAGCAGACCAATCTGCTCGCGTTGAACGCCGCGATCGAAGCGGCGCGGGCGGGTGAGCAGGGACGTGGTTTTGCGGTGGTGGCAGACGAAGTGCGCTCGCTGGCGCAGCGCACGCAGGACTCGACCAAGGAAATCGAAGCGCTGATCGTCACCCTGCAACAAGGCACGCAAGCGGCCGCGACGTTGATGGCCTCCAGCCGCGAGCGCACCCTCGATACGGTGGCGTTGGCGCAGAAAGCCGACTTGGCAATTACTGAGATCAACCAGTCCATCGGTACGATCCAGGAGATGAGCCTGCAGATCTCGGCCGCCGCCGAGCAGCAAAGTGCTGTGGCCGATGAAATCAATCGCAGCATCGTCAGTGTGCGTGATGTGGCTGACCAGTCGGCTGTCGCCAGCGAAGAGAGTGCGGCAGCGACGATTGAACTGGCGTCGCTGGGGCAGGACCTGCAGCGAATGACCGCGCATTTCCGCACTTGAGCATTTGCACGTAGAGCACGCGGCGCCTTCAACTATTCCGGCGCCGCAGGGCTACAGTTATTGCCTTGTTTGCAGATAACTAAGTCCAGTAGCTGTTTTTTTCACCATGGAAGGTTGCACGCCGTCATCAGAGTGGTTCATGTCCGACTTTCCAACATCATCGACCTCTTCCGCAGGGTGCCTCGGTTGTAAAAACAAAGGCGTGCCGGATATGGATTTCGCTTTTGCCTTTCAGCCCATCGTCGATCTGCGCGATCAAACGACGTTTGCCCATGAAGCCTTGGTTCGAGGGGTGAATGGTGAGGGCGCCTTTTCAGTCCTGGAGCAGGTGGACGATCACAACCGTTATCGATTCGATCAACTGTGTCGGGTGCGGGCGATTTCCACGGCGGCTGAGTTAGGGATGACCCAGTACCTGTCGATCAACTTTCTGCCGAATGCCGTGTACCGGCCGGAAGTGTGCATTCGCAGCACGCTGGAAGCGGCGCGTACTTACGGCTTCCCGTTGGAGCGGCTGATCTTCGAAGCGGTGGAAAGCGAGCACGTTGAAAACAACAAGCATTTGATGAACATATTGCGTGAGTATCGCGAGTTTGGTTTCAAGACGGCGATCGACGATTTTGGCGCCGGCCATTCCGGCCTTAACTTGTTGGCGGATTTTCAGCCGGACTTGATCAAGCTGGATATGGCGCTGATCCGGGATATTCACCGTGACCGAGTGCGCCAGATCATCGTGCGTAACGTGGTGAATATGTGTAGAGAGTTGGGCGTGGAGGTGATCGCCGAGGGCATTGAAGATGCCGCGGAACGAGATTTTCTCGCCGATTGCGGCATTTATCTGATGCAGGGGTACTGGTTCGCCAGGCCTGCCTTCAAATCATTGGCGCAGATCCCTGCGAGTGCGTGGCTAGCGATGAACACTTTCAGCTCGCACTGATCCGCTCGATCACGGGGACCAGCGTCGGACGTTTGCCAAGCCATTCAGTTTTGGTAATCCCCAACAACACCACATCGACCCGCACCCCGTCCTTTACCACGTTCTGCCGCCGCACACCTTCAACCTCAAACCCGAACTTCTGATGCATCTTCACCACTGCGCTGTTCATCGCCAGCACTTCGCAATTCAGCTTTTCCAGACCCGCGACATCAAACGCGTAATCGAGCAGCCAGAATTCGACCACGCTGCCCAAGCCTTTCCCTTGCAAACCGACATCCAGATAAAACGCCCAATCGGCGGTCTTGTGCAAAGCGTTGATCGCATTCAACGAAACTACGCCCACCGCTTGCTCATCCTTGATCACCACAAACACTTGCTGCCGTGGATTGCCGTGCAAGGACGCTAGCCAGTTGGCATGTTCGTGTTCGCTGATTTCATGCGACGTGTACATGAATTTGCGCACGTCCGGTTGGTTGCGCAGGGTGCGGACGTGGGCCTGGATCGCAGGGGCGATTTCGGTGAGGGGGAGGAATTGCATTCGGCGGTCCTTGTCTCGCAGGGGTTGCAACTGAACCTGCGCTGTCGATCTGTAAAGTTTCATGTTGCCGTTTTAGGCGTGGGCCTAGGATGGTGGTATCAGTCGGTGTTGTCTCGTTTTTTCATCCCCAGGGGAGTCGTGCCATGCGCGTCGATGTCGTCAAAGTGCTGTTGATTGCTGCCGCTGTATCGGCGTTGAGTGCTTGTTCGGGGGCGGGTGGGTTGACCACGACCAGTTGTTTTTCGGCGGATTGTCAGTCGCCGCAGGGGCGCAACAATGCGACGACCCTGAAGTTTGGCGGTAACAGTATTGGCAGCAGTCTTAACCAATACAGCTCCGGGATGTTGCACGACGACTGAAATACGGCGGGTGTTGAGTGGCAAATAGTTTGTGGCGAGGGAGCAAGTTCTCTCGCCACAGAATAGCCTCAGGTTTTTTTACTGCGGCACGGCCAGCCACTCGCCAATGACCTTCTGATACTGGCCGGTAACCTTGCTCAGGTGCAGCCACTGATCGACATACAGTTTCCAGCTGATGTCATCGCGCGGCAGCAGGTACGCCTTCTCGCCGTATTGCATGTATTGATGCGGATTCACCGCGCACAACCCCGGTTTGAGTTTCTGCTGATACAGCGCTTCCGAGGCATCGGTGATCATCACGTCGGCCTTGTTGTCGAGCAGTTGCTGGAAGATCGTCACGTTGTCGTGCAGGGCCAGTTGCGCCTTGGGCAGGAAGGCGTGGACGAAGGCTTCGTTGGTGCCGCCGGCGGGTTCGACCAGGCGCACATCGGGCTGGTTGATCTGTTCGACCGTCTGGTACTTGCTGACATCGGCGCAGCGCACCAGCGGAATTTTGCCGTCGGTGTCGAGGGTGTTGCTGAAGTAGGCTTTTTTCTGCCGTTCCAGCGTCACCGAGATGCCGCCCATGCCGATGTCGCACTTGCCGGCCTGCATGTCCGGCATCAGGGTTTTCCAAGTGGTTTGCACCCATTGGACTTTGACCCCGAGGCTGTCGGCCAGCGAGCGGGCCATGGCGATGTCGATGCCTTCGAAGTCGCCGTCCGCGCGTTTGAAGGTATAGGGCTTGTAGTCACCGGTGGTGCACACGCGCAACTGGCCTTGTTGCTGGATGCTGTCGAGGTGTGAAGCACTTGACTCGGCGTGGGCGCTGGCGGCCACGGTCAGCAGGCCGCAAAGGATCATTGTGCTTTTTAGTGTTGTCATTGTGATCGGGCTTCCGGGAAGGACGGTGGCCCAGTGTAGTGAAAGGCTTTGTCGGGTGTCATCCCGGGGCCGGACTCAACGTGCCGAGCCACGCCACCAATGCAACGATCAGTAAGGCCATTGCCAGTTCAACCACCACGCTGCGTCTGAGCGCATTGGCCGCGACGGCATGCTGCCCATCGCGCAACGATTGTTGCAGCGAAGGGCCAAGGTGAAAGCGGTTCAACGCCGCCAACACCAACATCCCCGCAAACAGTAGAACCTTGATCGCCAGCAGCATCCCGTAAGTGCCGAGCAACACGTCGTCAAGCCTCGGCCCGACGATAAACAGGTAATTCACTGCACCGGTAATCGACAGTGTCAGCACGATCACCGCGCCGATCCATTCAAAGCGCTTGACCGATAACACCAACAGGCGAATGCGCGCCTCATTGACAAGCCCCCGTGCCATCAACACCAGCGCCAACATCGCACCCAGCCACGCGCCCGCCGCGAGCAGGTGCAGAATGTCGCTGAGAAAATGCCAGAACCGCAGCACTCCCTCGTCCATCGCCCCATGCCCGCTCCACGCGAGAGAGGCGAGGGCGACGGCGCCGGCCAACGATGCAAGCCCTGCGCCGGGCCTGATCAACACCACGATCAGCGCGCTCATCCGCAGCGCCCACGCCAGCCCAAGGTCGGTTTCCAGCAGCATCATCTGCAGATGCGGCCACAGCGCCGCGAACGTCGTTTCGCCGCTCATGGCGCGGGTCATCAACACCAATCCGGCGACTGACAACAGCGCCCCGATCAACGCCATCCCGCGCAACATCGGCCGAAAGCGCAGCAACGCCTCAGCGCTGTACAGCGCAAACAACGCCAGCCCGAACAACAGCAGCAAATCCACATACAACGCAAACCGCAGGAGGATGTTGATCAGGTCAGCCATCGCTCACTTCACTTTGAACGTGACATTACCGGTGATCGGGTGCGTGTCGCTAGACACCGCGCGCCATTGGACTTGGTAGGTGCCGGCGGGCAGCGGCGCGAGCGGGGTGATCAGCATGCTTTTCGGGTCGCTGCCGGCACTGACCTTGGCTTTCATCGGCATCGGCGAATGGGCCATGCCGGGCATTTCGGTCATCACCAGTTTGGCGCCGGAGAACTGGGTCAGCAGGTTCTCGGAAAAGTGCAGTTCGATCTTGCCGGGTGCGCCGCCGTCGGCACCTTCGGCCGGGCTCGACGAGAGCAGTTTCGGATGGGCTTGGGCGAGGCTGCTCAGGAGCAAGCCGCTGGCGAGTGCAAGGGTGATGTTCAATGTGCGCATGCAAGACCTCTGGGTTGTTTTCTAATGGGATTCAGAACCACATCCGCACGCCAAGCACGAGGCGCGCTTCGCTGCGATCCTCGCCTTCTTCGCGGGCGTAATCGGCGGTGTTGCCGTAAGTACGGTTCCACGTTACGCCGATGTAGGGGGCAAATTCGCGGCGGATTTCATAACGCAAGCGCAGGCCGAGCTCAGTGTTGGAAAGGCCGGAACCGATGCCCCGTTGCGCATCGTTCTTGCCGTAGACGTTAACTTCGGCGGTGGGCTGCAGGATCAGGCGATTGGTCAGCAGGATGTCGTAGTCACCCTCGAACCGCAGCGCGCTCTGGCCGCCTTCACCGATAAACGCAGTGGCCTCGGCTTCGAAGTTGTACAGCGGCATGCCCTGTAAACCGAACGCGGCCCAGGTCTGCGGCGCGCCGGGTTTGAAGTCCTGACGCACGCCGCTGACCACGTCCCACCAGGGCGATATCGCATGGCCCCAGAGCGCCTGAAGCTCGGCGTCTTCGGTCTTGCCGTTGCTGCGTTCGCCTTCGGAGCGCAGCCACAGACGATCGATATCGCCACCGATCCAGCCGGACAGATCCCAGGCCAACGCGCTGCCGTCATCGGCGTCCTGCCATTCGAGTTTGTCGGCAAGAAAGTAGCTGTTGATCGCGCTGTCGTGGACCTTATGGCCGCCGGGGCTGGTGAACACGGCGGCGCGGTCGGCGTCGGTCAGGGGCGGGATCGGCGTGCGGCTTTCGGTCGGCGCGGCGGGCTGCATCATGCCGTCGTCCATGCTTTGCATGGCCGAGTGATCCATGCCGGACATCTGGCTGTGATCCATGCCCGGCATGTCGCTGGCGGCCATTGCCGAACTGCCGATGAGCAACAAGGAAAACGTGGTGAGTCGAGTCATCAGCGGCCCCTTCATTCTTCCACCCGCACTTCGCGGAACATGCCCGTTTCCATGTGGTACAGGAGGTGGCAGTGATAGGCCCAGCGGCCTAGTGCGTCGGCGGTCACGCGATAACTGCGGCGCGTGCCGGGCGGCATGTCGATGGTGTGTTTGCGCACCTGGAAGTCGCCGTTTTCGTCTTCCAGATCGCTCCACATGCCGTGCAGGTGAATCGGGTGGGTCATCATCGTGTCGTTGACCAGCACCAGGCGGATGCGCTCGCCGTACTTAAGGCGCAAGGGCTCGGCGTCGGCGAATTTGATGCCGTTGAACGACCAGGCGAATTTCTCCATGTGGCCGGTCAGGTGCAGTTCGATTGTGCGGCTCGGATCGCGGCCATCCGGGTCTTCGAAGGTGCTGCGCAGGTCGGCGTAGGTCAGCACACGACGACCGTTGTTGCGCAGGCCGAGGCCGGGGTCGTTGAGTTTGGGGGCGGTGGTCATGGCTTGCATGTCGACCAGCGGATTGTCTTTTTCGCTGTCGGGATGGGATTGCATCGGGCCCATCGCCGAGTGATCCATGGCGCTCATGTCCATCGAACCGTGATCCATGCCGCCCATACCCATGTCGTCCATGGTCACCAACGGGCGCGGATCCACAACCGGTACCGGCGCAGATAGCCCGGCGCGAGTGGCGAGGGTGCCACGGGCATAACCGCTGCGATCCATGGCCTGGGCAAACAGCGTGTACGCGTCGGTGTCCGGCTCGATGATGACGTCGTAGGTTTCGGCCACGGCGATGCGCAGTTCATCGACGCTGACCGGTTTGACATGCAAGCCATCCGCCGCGACCACGGTCATTTTCAGCCCGGGAATGCGCACGTCGAAGTAGGTCATCGCCGAGCCGTTGATCAGGCGCAGGCGCAGCTTTTCGCCGACGCGGAACAGCCCGGTCCAGTTGTTATCCGGCGCGTGGCCGTTCATCAGGAAGGTGTAGGTCGCGCCACTGACGTCGGCGATGTCGGTGGGGTTCATCTTCATGTCTGCCCACATCTTGCGATCGGCGACGGTGGCCCCCCAGCCTTTTTCGCTGACGTCATCGATGAAATCGCCGACGGTGCGTTTGTGGAAATTGTAGTAGTCGGATTGTTTTTTCAGGGTCTTCAGCAGGTTGGCCGGGTTTTCGTCGGTCCAGTCGCTGAGCATCACCACGAACTCGCGGTCGTAGTGGAACGGCTCGGGTTCTTTCGCGTCGATCACCAGCGGTCCGTAAACACCGGCCTGTTCCTGTAAACCGGAATGGCTGTGATACCAGTAGGTGCCGTTCTGCCGCACCTTGAATTGATAGACGTACACGCCGCCCGGCTCGATGCCGTGAAAGCTCAGGCCCGGCACGCCGTCCATGTTCGCCGGCAGCAGAATGCCGTGCCAGTGAATCGAGGTGCTGGCGCTGAGCCGGTTACGCACCCGCAGCGTCACGGTGTCGCCCTCGCGCCAGCGCAGCAACGGGCCGGGCAGGCTGCCGTTGATGGTCATCGCCGTGCGTGGGCTGCCAGTGAAGTTGACCGGGGTTTCGCCGATGAACAGCTCGAACTCGCTGCCGCTCAGTTCATGCAATTGACCGGGAGCGTTCAGCGCCCAGACCGGTGTGCGCCACAGGCCAAGGCCACCGAGCAGGCTGCCGGCGGCGAGGCCTTTGACGAAGGTGCGTCGTGATGGGTTGGAAGGCATGCGCTGGAATCCCCGTTTGACTCATGACGGGAAGGCTAACCAGCGCCAGCTTTCAGTTGGCTGAGGCGGAGATTACAGTTTTGACAGCTTCATTCGCGGCGAGATGATCGGCCAGATCCCGCGCCTGTTGTGACGCCGCGAGCCGCGACTCACGATCAACGTCTTCGCCGAGAATGGTTTTCTCGACGCTCAACTCATGCACATCGCTGATGCCGATAAACTCGAGCCACGCGGCCACATAAGGTTTCTGAAAATCGAAGCGCTCGGCGGGTGTGGCCGATTGCGCAGAGAAATCCATCCCGCAGGCATAGGCGCCCACGGCGGTTTTGTTTTTCAGCAAACCTTGCAGGCCGTGTTGCGGGTCGAAACTGAAGAGGATGTCTTTCTGCGACACCAGGTCGATGAAGTGCTTGAGTTTGTATGGAATGCTGAAATTCCACAGCGGCACCGACAGCACCAGAATATCGGCGCGATGCAGATGCGCGGCGAGGTGTTTGAGCTGATCCCACGCCGTTTGCTGGCGCGGCGACAGCGGTGTGCCATTGAGTCCGGCGTACTTGGCATTCAGCATCTCTTCGTCGAATTCCGGAAGCTGCATGCCCCATAAATCCAGGGTTTCGAGGCGCGTCTGCGGGTGATGCTGTTGATAGCGGTCGATGAACTGGCGCGCGACCTCCAGTGAGGCGGAGCGCTGTTTGCGCGGCGAGCATTCGATGTGAAGAAGAGTGGTCACGTTAAGGCCTCGGCATTCGGTGGGGGAGTGCGAGGCATTGCAACATAGCGAGGATCTAACTATAAATTGTAAATAAATCATCCATTGATCACGTATCTCACTATGTTCGACGCCCTGTTGCTCAAGACCTTTGTCACCGTTGTCGATGAGGACGGCTTCAGTCGTGCCGCGGAAAAACTGCATCTGACGCAGTCGGCGGTCAGCGGTCATCTGCGCCGACTCGAAGAGCAGGTCGGCAAACCCCTGCTCAAGCGCACGACGCGATCGCAACAACTCACCGCCGATGGCGAGCGCCTGATCGCTTATGCGCGGACGATTCTGGCGCTGAACCGCGATGCCTGGGCGCAGCTCACGCGCACGCCGTTTCAAGGGCGGGTGCGGATTGGCGTGTCCGAGGATTTTGTCGAGGCACGGTTACTGCGCGCGTTGCAGGATTGCGCGGCGCAGCATCCGGGCATGGAGATTGATGTGCAGGTGAATATTCCCGGGACCTTGCTGAGCCAGATGCAGCAGGGTGATCTGGAAATGGTCATCGGTTCGCTGTGCGAAACCGGCGAATCTGGCGTTTTGCTGTGGCAGGAGCCGCTGGTGTGGGCCTGGGCCGCGCAACCTGTCGCGCATTTACCGACGCCACTGCCGCTGGCGCTGTTTCCAGAGCCGTGTCCGTATCGCGAAGCCGCATTGACGCGTTTGGCCCGGGCCGGCATTTCTCAGCGAACGGCCATGCTGTGTTCGAGCACGGCCGGGTTGCGCGCAGCGGCGGCATCCGGATTTGCCGTTGCGCCGATGCCGGCGAGTCAGTTGGGGCAGGGGGTGGAAGCGCTGGCAGCGGAACAGGGTTTGCCGGCGTTGCCGGATGCGCAGTTCCGCTTATTTGTCGCAGCGCATGCCGATCCGCAGATGCTCGATGCCGTTTCGCAGGTGATCGTCGATTTCTGTTCGACGCGGCGCCAGTAAAAGGCTTACAGACCGAGGCCTTCCTGCACCGCCAGCAAAAGATTGTTTTCAGTCAGCGCGATGGCATCCAGTTGCTGACCTGTTTCAATCGACTGCACCCACCAATGGCTTTCACCGTGTTCATCCACGGTACGCAGCAGATAGGTGTCCGTGGCTGACGGGATGATTTGCACCCGCCCGGCGCCATCCTCGGTAAACCGCGCAATGGGATCGAATGTCAGGGTTTGATGATTGGCCTCGATCACCAGTTGGTCGATGGCGTAATCGTGGGATTCACCATCCGGAGAACGTTCGCAAACGTGGGTCGGATTGCGCCGAATTTTCAGGCCGACTTCGGTGACCGGCTGCAGCCACGCCTCGATGCGGTGGTACAAGTCGTACACCTGCGCCGGCCAGCAATCGATCTCCAGCGCGGCATCCGCGTGGGTGTGCCGGGTTTGCTTGAGTTTGGCGGCGAGTTCGTCTGCTTTACTCATTTCGGATCCCTTGGTTTGATGGCTGCCTGTTAATCGTAGACCTTTCAACGGGGTACGGCGTTGCCTTGCGTCATGCACTTGCAACACAAGCGTGTCGAAATCAGCGCTGGCCAAGTCTGGTCAGGATCGAAAACCACGGACGCAGGCGTCCCAAGGAGCGGGTAGATGAAAAAGCTGTTTACAATTTTGGCGGTGATTGCGCTGACGGCCGGTAGCATCGGTTTGAGTTCGGCGCGCCAGTCGCAGTCGAGCAAGGCCCAGGCGGAATCGGTGGCGGGGGTGTTCGATTACTACCTGCTGGCGTTGTCCTGGTCGCCGACGTTCTGCCTGACCCACAAAGATGACGCGCAATGTTCCGGCAAGGGCTACGGCTTCGTGCTGCACGGTTTGTGGCCGCAATACGCCAAGGGCGGCTGGCCGGAATCCTGCCCGCCGCTGACCACCCTGTCGGCTGCGGAAACCAGCAAGGGGCTGACGCTGTTCCCGACCAGGAAACTGCTCGACCACGAATGGTCCAAGCACGGCACGTGCAGCGGCCTCGGCGCGATGGGCTATCTGGATGAGGCGGACAAAGCCGTTGGCGCCGTCAAAATCCCGCAGGCGCTGCAACCGTTCAGTTCTTCGTATTACTTCGAAGCCCAGGAAATCGCAGACCTGTTCCGCAAGGCCAATCCAGGGATTCCGGCTGATGGCATCGCGGTGATCTGCAGCGGCCCGGAACTGTCGGAAGTGCGGGTGTGCATGGGTAAGGATCTGCAATTCGGCGCGTGCGGCAAAGGCGTGAAGACGCAGTGCCGGGCGGGGGATATTCGGGTGCCGCCGTCGCGTTGAACTGATTCAAGGTCGAAAGGACCACACGGACCTGGTGGCAAGGGAGTAAGCGCCCTCGTCACAGGTTTTTGGTGAACCCGAGTACGCATCTCCCGGTCAGGCTTTGACCGCCGGCCACCCGCCACGGGTGTATCTATACAGTGCGATGCGCCGTCTGGCCCTTCACAACGGATTAACCGCAAAGCAGGCATCGAAAATAAATCGACGAACAGCGATCATCCAAATGCGCTGTGCGCCGATACATCTGGGCGGGAGCGTGGCGTTTGCCCCGTGCATCCCGGTGGGCTACGCTCACAAAATATAAGGGTTACGGGCATTTGCCCTTGTCGTACCTGCCCAGGACACGTTTTTGCCTATCCCCATTCATGATCCGCATCAAGCCCCTGGAGGCGCCCTTAAACGCCTGCCGCTGCGTAAAGCCGCCGCGTGGTTTATCGTTGCGGTCGGGTTGTGCCTGCTCGGTTTACTGTATTTGCAACTGGAACAGTCACGGCGTCAGGATCTGGCGGTGGCGCAAGTGGCCTCCAGCAACCTGACGCGGGCCATGGCGCAACAGGCCGAGGACACCTTTCTGGCGGCGGACCTGGTCATGACCAGCCTGGTCGACTGGATTCAGAATGACGGTTACGGTGCGGCGCAACGGCCTCGGCTGCAGCAAACCTTCGCCCGGCGGGTGCAGCAGCTGAACCAGTTGCACGGCATCTTCCTGTTCGATACCGAGGGGCAGTGGGTAATTACCTCGTTTACCGATCTGCCCCGTGGCAATGGCGTGGCCGACCGCGAGTATTTCAAGTATCACCAGCAGAACGCCTCGACGCTGGCGCACATCGGCCCGGCCATCCGCAGCCGCGAGAACGGCGAGTGGATCATCCCGATTTCCAAACGCGTCAATGATCGCGCCGGCCGTTTTCAGGGGGTGTTGCTGTCCGGGATCAAGATGTCGTATTTCGATCGCTTCTTCGAAAGCTTCAGCCTCGACGACAACGCCATCATGTTCATCGGATTTACCAACGGCACGTTGCTCGCCCGCCGACCGTTCGATGAAAGCCTGATTGGCACGTCGCTGGCGCAAGGCCAGATCTATCGGGAGTTGCTGCCCGAGGCGTCGGCCGGTACCGCAATGATCAATTCGGTGGTCGACGGCGTCGAGCGTTTGTATGGCTACCGGCGGTTGGCGTCGTACCCGCTGGTGGTGGCCGCCGCCACGTCAAAGGACACGATCCTCGAGGGCTGGTACGCGCGGGCGGTTCAGTCCAGTGTGATCGTGGCGCTGGTCACCCTGGGTGTCGGCCTGTTCGGCTGGGTGTTCATTCGTCAGGTGCGCGATGGTGAGCGCATCGAGAAAAACCTGCGCAAGGCACAGCAGGCGCTGGAACAGATCGCGACCCATGACAGCCTGACCGGACTGGCTAACCGGCGTTTGTTCGAGCGCTCCCTGGAAATCGAGTTTGCCCGAGGCGCGCGACAGGTCAGCCCGGTGAGCCTGATCATGCTCGATATCGACTTCTTCAAGCGTTACAACGACGCCTATGGGCATGTCGCCGGTGACCATTGCCTGACGCAAGTGGCGCAGGTGCTCATGACCTGCTGTCAGCGCAAGGCCGATCTGGCGGTGCGCTATGGGGGCGAAGAGTTTGCGGTGCTGTTGCCGAACACCGATATCAACGGTGCCCTGGCCATTGCCGGGCAGATTCGTCGCAGCGTCATCGACAAACACATTACCCACAGCGGTTCGCCCACCGGCTATCTCACCGTGAGCCTGGGCTGCTATTCGTTTATTCCGAGCGGCAATGACAGCCCGGAAGTGTTTATCCAGCGGGCGGATGAGGCGCTGTATCAGGCGAAAAATGCCGGACGCAACCGCGCCGCGGTGTTTTCGCCGGAGAGCGATGTGGCCGAGCTGATGCGTTCCGACCGCTGACAATCAACCCTGTGGGCGCCGGCCGCGTCGTTAGGCCGGTTGCACAGGACAACGCCCTTACCACGGATGACTCTTGTGCGTTCAGCCGCCCGTGCCACCGCCTGCACCGCCAGTCCCGCCGCCAGCCGAACCGGTGCCGCCACCCGCACCGGAGCCCGATCCGCTGGCGCCGCCATTGGTGCCGGTACCCGACCCCGAGCCACCTGAACTGCTACCGCCGGAAGGCGCGCCCGGCGTGTTGTCCGGGGGCATGGTCGAGCCGGTGGCACCGCCGGATTGGGTGCCGGTGGCATCCGCGCCATCGTTGGCGGCGAAGCTGGCCGCCGAGGCCGTGGCGAGCAGGCCGGCGAGGAATAATGAAGTGAATTTGCGCGTGATCATGGTGCGTCTCCAGAAAGGGGATTGACCTGATATTGGTCTGACGCGCCGACGCCTTGGTGCCGATTGGCTGACCAGTGGTCAACGCCGGGTGCGAGTGGCCTCCTGATCTTCGCGAATATTGGCTATTTGTCGAGAGCAGAGCGGGGGCTAACGTAGCCACACCTTCACTTGCTGCCCGGAGTCACCATGAAACCTCGTACCGATTTCTACACCGCCTCCCCTGACGCGCTGAAAGCGATGATCGCCCTGGAAACCGCCGTTTCCAAACTGCCACTGGAAAAGAGCCTGATCGAACTGGTCAAGCTGCGTGCCTCGCAAATCAATGGCTGTGCGTTCTGCATCGACATGCACACCGCCGACGCGATCAAGGGCGGCGAAACCTCGCGGCGTCTGTTTGCCGTGACCGCCTGGCGTGAAGCACCGTTCTTCAGTGACCGCGAACGCGCCGCGTTGCTGTGGACCGAATCGCTGACCCAACTGAGCCTGACTCACGCTCCGGACGAAGACTATAACGTGGTGGCCGCGCAGTTCACGCCCAAGGAAATGGTCGACCTGAGCGTGGCGATCAGCACTATCAATAGCTGGAACCGCCTGGCCGTGGGCTTCCGTAAAACCCCGCAGGCTTAAGCTTCAACACATAGCCCCTGTGGGAGGCAGCCTGCTCGCGATAGCGTTGTGTCAGTCGACAGCTGCTTCGCTGATACACCGCCATCGCGAGCAGGCTCACTCCTACAGGGGGGAAGTGGGTGAACGTAAAATACGGGATCAATGCGCATCGGCACTCGGCGCGGCCGGTGGTTGCACCTTGCGCATCAAGGGCACCATCGCCGTGGCGATGATGAAGCACAGCATGATCATCAGGAAGGTGTCGCCGTAGGTTTGCGTCTGCGCCTCGCGGTAGGTCAGCAGCCACAATTGGCGCAAGCTGGCGGTGACCCCGACGTCGCCACTCTGGCCCAGCGCGGCGAGGTTGCCGCCGACCTGGGACAGCCACTGATTCATCGCCTCATTGCTGCTGTTCAGGTGCTCGGCCAACCGCGTGAAATGCAGGTTGGTGCGGTCATTGAGAATGGTCGCGCATGCAGCGATGCCAATCGCGCCCCCCAGATTACGCATCAGGTTGAACAGGCCCGACGCATGCTTGAGCCGCGCCGGCGCCAACCCGCCCAAGGTCAATGTCACTGCTGGCGGCACTGCCAGTTGCTGGGCGATCCCGCGTAACGCCTGCGGCAACATCAATTGCCCCGCGCCCCAGTCGTGAGTGATCGGGCTGAATTCCCACATCGACACCGCGAACAGGCCCAGACCAATCATCATGATCCAGCGCAGGTCCATGCGATTGGCCAGAAAGGCATACAGCGGAATCGCCATGATCTGGAACACGCCCGTGGAGAACACCGCCAGGCCAATGTCCAGCGCGCTGTAGCCGCGCACCCGGCCGAGAAACAGCGGCGTGAGGTAGATCGTCGCGAACAGGCCGATGCCGGTGACGAAGGAAAAGAAGCAGCCGAGGGCGAAGTTGCGATCCTTCAGGGCGCGCAAATCGACTATAGGATTGGCCACGTACAAGGTGCGGCCGATGAAGGCCAGTCCGGCGAGGCCGCTGACCCACGCGGTGGTCAGGATGGTCTGGTCGCTGAACCAGTTCCAGCGCGGGCCTTCTTCGAGGGTGTATTCCAAGCAGCCGAGAAATAGCGCGAGAAACACCATGCTCAAATAATCCGCACCCTTGAGCAGGGACAATTCCGGCTGGTCGATTTTCACCAGCATCGGCACCGCCACGGCAACGAAAATCCCCGGCACCAGATTGATGTAGAACAGCCAGTGCCACGAGGAAATATCGGTGATCCAGCCACCGATCACCGGGCCCAGTGTCGGTGCCAGCGAGGCGACCGCGCCAATGGTCGCGGCGGCGATCACCCGTTGTTTGCCGGTGAAGAAAAAGAACGCGGTGGTGAACACCAGCGGAATCATCGAACCGCCGAGAAACCCTTGCAGCGCGCGAAAAGCGATCATGCTCTGGATGTTCCAGGCCACGCCGCACAACAGGCTGGCGACGGTGAAACCGACGGCCGAAGCGCAGAACAGCCAGCGCGTGGAGAACACCCGCGACAGCCAGCCCGACAGCGGAATCACGATGATTTCGGCGATCAGGTAACTGGTCTGCACCCACGCGGTTTCGTCGGTGCCGGCGGACAGTCCGCCGCCGATATCGCGCAACGAAGCCGAGACGATCTGGATGTCCAGCAGCGCGATGAACATGCCGATGCACATCGTCGCGAAGGCGAACACCTTGGTCGCGGTGGCCATGTCCGCCGCGTTGAACGGTTGCGCCGGGGCGGTGAGGGTGGCGCTCATGGTGCAATGGCCACGGCGCGGTTTTCAGGCTGGGCGCGGGTGTCGACTTCGGCGGTCACCGACAGGCCTGGACGCAGATGGCCCAGCACGCCGTCGGCGGGGTCGAGAAGGATGCGTACCGGTACGCGCTGGACGATTTTGGTGAAGTTGCCCGTGGCGTTCTCCGGCGGCAGCACGCTGAACTGCGAACCGGTGGCCGGGGCGAGGCTGTCGAGGCGGCCGTGGAATTCCTGGCCGGACAACACGTCGGCGCGGATGCTCACGCGCTGGCCGGGTTTCATCCGCGCCAGTTGGTCTTCCTTGAAGTTGGCATCGACCCACAAACCGCTGGCAGGCACCACCGACAACTGTTGTGAACCGGCCTGGGCGTAGGCGCCGACGCGTGCGCGGCGGTTGCCGATCACACCGTCGACCGGGGCGCGCAATTCGGTGTAGCCCAGGTTCAATTGCGCCAGATCCCGCTCGGCGCGGGCTTGCTGGAGGGCGGCGCGGGCCTGTTGTTTTTGCGTGTCGATCACCGCGAGCTGGCGTTGCGCGGCGAGCAGTTCAGCCTGCGCACGGGCACTCAAGGCTTGCGCGGTCTTGAAGGTGGCGTCGGCGCGTTGGGCGCTTTCCACCGACACGGCATTGGTTGTCACTAGACGTTTGTAGCGTGCGTTGTCATCCCGCGAGCGAGCGGTCTCGGCGCCGGCGGCGTCGATGCCGGCACGGGCCTGGCCGATCACCGCCTGTTGCAGTTGCTCGGTGGCGTCGAGGTTGGCCAGCAGGGCTTCTTCGGCCGCCACAGCGCCTTCAGCCTTGGCGAGATTGGCGCGGTAATCGCGGGCGTCGAGGCGAATCAGTACGTCGCCGGCCTTCACCGGCTGATTGTCGCTGACCAACACTTCTTCGATATAGCCGGCGACTTTTGGCCCGATTACCGTGACGTCGCCACCGATATAGGCATCGTCGGTTTCTTCGAGAAAACGTCCGGCGCCCCACCAGTGCATGGCGTAAATACCGGCGAAAATCAGCGCGAGCAATCCTGCGCCCGGAAGCAAAACGCGTTTAAGCAGGGGCGGCTTGGTCTTTACCACAACAGGTTCGAGGGTGGGCATGCTAGTCATGGCGGATTACCTGCATAAGCGGATCGTTATTACGGCTGTAATATGATGCAGATAATATTTTGTGGCAAATTATTTCTGGTGCCAATCGTCAGTTGTTTACTTGAGCCAGTGGCCCGGTGTGCTGCCGGTCATGGTTTTGAAGAAGGCGATGAAAGCGCTATCGCTGGCAAAACCCGATTCGAACGCGCAGTAACTCAGGCTGCGCCCGGTGGCGAGCAATTCCATCGCGCGCATCAAGCGCCACTGCTGGCGCCATTGCTGATAACTCATGCCGGTTTCGCGCTGGAAGATTCGCCCGATGGTGCGGCTGCTGGCGCCGACCTGCTGCTCCAGCACTTGCAACTCCGGAGGCAGACGTTCAGGCGTTTTCAACAGGGGTGCCAGGCGCTTGTCCTGAGGTAACGGCAGCAGCATCGGTTGCTGCGCCGCTTCAGCGATTTCGCTCAGACACAGGCCGAGCAGGTGGGAGAGTTTGCCCTGCTGCCAATCGCTGGCGAAATCTGCCAGCGCCATCGGTTCCAGCACCGCACGCAACAACGGGCTGACTTCAATCACGCAGACCTGCTGCGGCAGTGCAGCGCACAGTTCGGGGATCAAGTAGATCGAGCGGTAGTCGACGCTCTGTTGCATCACCGCGCAATGGCTGACACCCGCTGGAATCCACGCCGCCCGCGACGGCGGTAGCAGGCACAGTTGCTGCGCCAGGGTAATTCGCGTGCAGCCTTGTCGCGTGTACAGCAGCTGCCCGCGTTGATGGCGGTGCAAACCGGAGTCGTGATCGCCCAGGGTCGAAGCAATACCGATCACCGGTGCCTGATAGCGATCTGCGTCAAACGTTGCGTGGGCATCGAGCCAGGCCATGGATTGTCCGATTTCAGTGATTAGTTGGCAGGGTCTGGATAATACGCCACTGCGCAATTCTTAAACTCCTCGGCGGTTTATGCGAGGAGTGATGAAGAGTGAACAACAGACATTTCCTGTGGCTGGCGATTGCGTTGCTGATGTTTCCGCAGATCGCGCAAACCCTGTACAGCCCGGCGCTCGGTGATATCGGGCGGGTATTTGACGTTGGCCCGCAAGCCGCCGCGCAGACGTTGTCGGTGCATTTCCTCGCGTTTGCCGTCGGGGTGGTGGTGTGGGGGCGTTTGTGCGATCGCATCGGTCGACGCCCGACGATGCTCGCGGGCCTGGCAATCTTTGCAATTGCCACGCTTTTAGGCCTGCGGGTCAGCAGTTTCAACGGTTTGTTACTGGCGCAGATGTTGGCGGCCTTCGGTGTGGCGGTGGGGTCGGTGGTCACGCAGACCGTGTTGCGCGACCGCTTCAAAGGCGCCGAACTGGCGCAGGTGTTTTCCCTGGTGGGCATCGCGCTGGCGGCCAGCCCGGCGCTTGGCTTGTTCAGTGGCGCCAGCCTGGTGCAGGCCTTTGGGTATCGCGGTGTGCTCGCCGCGTTGCTGTTGCTGGCCACGTTGTTGTGGTTATGGAGTTGCTACACCTTGGTGGAAACCCGGCCAGCGCCGACTGGCCATGTTGCTCTGTTCAAAACGCTTGGGCGCATGTTGCGTGACGCGGGTATCTGGCGCTCGGCGCTGTGGATCGCCTCATTCAACGTGGCGCTGTTCAGCTATTACAGCCTCGCTCCGTTCATGTTTCAGCGGTTGGGTGTGGACGCCAGTGTGTTCGGTTACAGCGGTGTGATCCTCGCACTGGGCTCAGGTTTTGGAGCATGGCTGAACCGGCGCTTATTGACTGTCGGGTTCAAGGCATTGCAGTTGATTCGCCTCGCGGCTGGCATCGCCTTGCTCGGTGGTCTTGGCGTGTGGTCGCTGCAGGGCAGTGTCGCGTTCGTGCTGCCGATGCTGCTGGTGGTGTTGGCGTTTGGCCTGGCGATCCCGAACATTCTCGGTTCGGCCCTGGCCGATTACGCTGATCGGTTGGGCACCGCCGGGGCGTTGTTGGGCTTGATGTATTACCTGCTGATCGGCGCGGGGCTGATGCTCGCTGGCTGGTTTCAAGCCCTCGGGGAAACCCTGATAGCCAGTAGCGCCGTGGCTTTGCTGCTGACAATAAAGCCAGGCAAAGCAATTGTTTAAGAAATGTAAGCGCTGTAGGAAGCGTCTTGCTTTTGTGTGGAATGGCTCCGACTATCACGATCATTGATGACATGGCATTACGCCATTTGATGATCGCAAGGAAGTTGCGTGCCGTTTCCGTTTTGCGCTTTTTTTCGTCGTTGTTCCACGCTTTGCCCGCTGCTGTCGGCCTTTGTGTTGAGTGTGTGTGCCTCCTCGATTGAAGCTGCCGAACCTGTCGCGCCGGGCCAGGAAGTACTGCGCCAGCAACAACAGCAGCAGCGCGATTTGCAACAGTTGCAACTGGAACAGCGCCGCCGTCAGCTGGAGCGCGGGGCTTTCGGTCCGGCACCTACGACCCCGGTCGTAGCGCAAACCGTCGAGCCGGATGAACAGTGCTGGCCGTTAAGCGGCACGCGCATCGGCGGCGTCACGCTGATCGACAGTGACAAACTCAACGCGCGGATCAAACCGTTGCTCGCGCCGTGCATGGGCGTCAGGCAGATCAACCATCTGCTGGCGACCATCACGGCGATTTACGTCGAGAAGGGCTACATCGCCAGTCGCCCTTATCTGCTCAGCGCGCCGGCGGCGGGGCAGTCGCTGGACATCAGGGTCGATGAGGGCTACATCGAGTCCATCGAGCTGGCCGATCAGCGTTTGCCGCTGTCCCTCGGCGGTGCGTTCCCCGGCATGCTCGGCGAGCCGCTGAACCTGCGCGATCTGGAGCAAGGCCTTGATCAACTCAATCGCCTGCGCTCGGTCGATCTGACCGCCGACATCGCCCCCGGCAGCCAGCCCGGCGCTTCGCGGATCATCCTGCGTTCGCGCACTGCCGGGCAGTCGCGCTGGGCCTTGAATGCGGGCATCGACAACCTCGGCAGCGCCAGCACCGGACGTGATCGCGACAGCGTCAGCCTGAGCTTCGACAGTCCGCTGCAACTCAACGACTTGTTGAGCCTTAGCGCCAGCGACACGTTGAATCAGGGCGACCGCTATAACCGCAACGCCAGCCTGTATTACGCGATCCCTTACGGCTACTGGACCTACAGTGTGTTCGCCAGCCATGCCGAATACCGCGCGCCATTCAAACTGCCGAGCGTGACCTTCCACAGCACCGGCATCACCGACCAGATCAGCCTGCGCGCCGACCGCGTGTTGTGGCGCGATCAGAGCCGCCAGCTCAGCGCCAACCTGCAACTGGCGCACAAGGATGTCGATAGCTATCTGCAAGACGTGCGGCTCGGCATTCAGAGTCCGACCCTGACCGTGGCCGAGGCCGGACTCAATCTGTTCTGGCTTGACCGTGCGGTGTGGAACCTCGACGTCAATTACGCGCAGGGCCTGCGCTGGCTCGGTGCCGATGACGACGCGCAGCAACCGATCAACAACCTGCCCAAGGCACAGTTTCGCAAGTACCGCGCCGGCCTCAGTCAGTGGCGCAACGGTCAACTCGGCGAGCAGGCGTGGCAGTGGCAGACCCAGCTCAATGTGCAGTACAGCCCCGATCCGTTGCCGGCGATCGAACAACTGCTCGGCACCGACGATTCGGCGGTGCGCGGCTATCGGGTCAGCAGCGCTTCGGGCGCCAGCGGCGCAATCTGGCGCAACACCCTGCGCCTGCCGCTGCGCAGCGCATGGCCGGTGCAGATCACGCCGCGCGTGGGCCTCGACCACGGCTGGATCAAGGCTGATCACGGCGCTCAAGGCCAACGCCTGAGCGGCGCCAGTGTCGGCCTGAACCTGGGCTGGAAAAACCTGCAGGTGGACGTCGATTACCAACGCAGCCTCAACACCCCAAGCGGTCTGCAGCACGAGCCGCAAACCTGGCTGATGCGCGTAGGGCTGCAGATATGACCGCTATCCATACAAACAACGCAGTGAACGAACAGCCGTCGGACCTGAGCGCGACAGCCACGGCCAAGACTAAAACGCGCGACGTGATGCCGTACTTACATGGAGACGTTTTTATGCCAGCACACACTTTTGCATTTCATCTTTCGCCTCGGGGCAAATTGCGCTGGGCCATCGCCAGCCTGTTCTTCGCCGTGCACCTGCCAAGCGCTCTCGCCGGTGGTGTCGTCGTCGCGCCCGGGCCGGGCGGTACCGCGCAATTGCAGACCCAGGGCGGTGTGCCCATCGTCAACATCGTCGCGCCCAACGGTTCGGGCCTGTCGCACAACCAGTTTCTCGATTACAACGTCGATCGTCAGGGTGTGGTGCTGAACAACGCCTTGCAGGCCGGGCAATCGCAGCTCGCCGGGCAACTGGCGGCCAACCCACAACTGCAAGGGCAGGCCGCGAGTGTGATCCTCAACGAAGTGATCAGCCGCAACCCGTCCGCCATCAACGGTGCACAGGAAATTTTCGGCCGGCCCGCCGATTACGTGCTGGCCAACCCCAACGGCATCTCGGTCAATGGCGGCAGTTTCATCAATACGCCGAATGCCAATCTAGTGGTTGGTCGCCCGGAATTGAATGACGGCAAACTGCAAAGCCTGAACTCCCGCGACGCCAGCGGTCAGTTGCAGATTCAAAACGGTGGCCTGCGCAATGGCGAGGGCTCGATCAACCTGATTGCGCCGCGTATCGACAGCCAGGGCGCGATCACGGCGCGCGATCAGTTGAACCTCACAGTGGGACGCAATCAGGTCGACTACGCCAGCGGTCAGGTGAACGCCGTCGATCCGGCGGGCAACACTTCTGATCAACGCATCGACGCCAGCCTGTTCGGCGCGATGCAGGCCGGGCGCATCAATATTGTCAGCACCGCCGAAGGTGCCGGCGTGCGGGTAGGTGCGGTGCAAGTCGCCGGGCGTGACGGTGTGCAGATTCGTTCGGCCGGCGACCTCAGTGTCAGCGGTAAAGCCGTGGCCAACAGCCTCGACGTCACCCGCGCCGGGATTCGCAGCAATCAGGGCGATATCGGTCTGCACAGTGGCAAGGACCTGACGTTGGCCGCCACCGATGTCAGTGGCCGTGACGTCACCGTCGAGGCCAAACGCAATCTGACCCTGAGCACGGTCGAGAGCCGCAAGCTCCAGGAAAAACGCGAGAACTGGAGCAACAGCACCATTGGCATCACCTGGGAAACCTACGACCGCACCCAGACCGATAGCGAAACCCGTCAGCACGGCAGCCAGATTGTCGCCAGCCGCGACGCGAAATTGGCCTCCGGTAAAGACACCGAACTGAAAGCCGCCAAGGTCGACGCGGCGCGGAAGCTCGACGTGCAGAGCGGCGGCGATCTGCGCCTGACTGCCGCCACTGAAAGCCACACGCAAACCGATCAAGGCAACCACCGCAAACACCTGTGGAAAGCCGACTGGAACAGCAGCAACGAGGAGCAGCGCAGTGTCACCAGCCAGTTGAAGGCTGGCAACATCGCCCTGCAAACCGCCGCCTTGCTGCGCTCCGACGGCGCCGAACTGAACAGCGCCGGTGACCTGCATCTGGCGGGCAAACAGGTGGACATCAGCACCGCCACACGCACCAGCCGCAGCAGTGACAACCGCTATTCCGGTGACCTCGTCGGCGGTGGTTTCTTCGGCAAGACCGGCGATGCCGACAAGGGCCAGACCCGGCATCAGGGCAGCAAGGTCAACGCCGGCGCAAAACTGATCGTCAAGGCTGACGACGTGCGCATCAGCGGCAGTCAGGTGCGCGGCGGCACCGACGCCAGCGTGATCAGCGACAAGGGTTCGCTGATCATCGACGGCGTGCAGGACACCGCGCACAGCAATAACCACGACAAGGACAGCAAGTTCTTCGGCATCACCAAGGACGAATCGCGCCAGAACAGCAAAGACAGCACCACGGTGCGCAGCGAACTGGTGTCCGACAGCAACCTCAAGCTCAAGAGCGCCAAGGACATTGAGGTTGCCGGCTCGACGGTCAAGGCCGGTGGCGCGCTGACGGCGGATGCGACGGGAGAGGTGAATGTGCATTCGGCGCAGAACACTCACGACAGCACTGACACCACGCAAACCCGTGGCTTCGACGCTTACGCCAAAGAACAAACGCCAGAGCAATATCGCGCCGGGATTCACTACGAAGACAAACAGCAAACCGTGACCCGTAATGATGTCACTCAGCAAGGCTCCAGCCTCAGCGGTGGCAGTGTGCAGGTGAAGGCTGGCGGTGACGTCACGCTCAAAGGCGCGGAGGTGAAATCCACCGCTGGCGACACAACGTTGAGCGGCAAAAACGTGTCGTTGCTGGCCGAGGCAGACAGCCACAAAACCTCCTCCGACACCTCCAGCACCGGCGGCGGTTTCTACTACACCGGCGGCCTCGACCGTGCTGGCAGTGGCGTCGATTTCGCCCACGGCACTGCGCAGGATTCGACCAGCAAAACCACCGCACAGACCACCAGCGTACAGAGCCGCGGCGGCCTGACCATCAATGCCGACAAACTCGCCACCGAAGGTGCGCAGGTCAAGGCCGGTAACGGTCTGAATATTGCCGCCAACGAGATCGACAACCGTGCGGCCAGCAACACTGACAGCAGCACGCATAGCGAGAGCAACTGGTCGGCGGACATCGGTGCCAACGTCGAATACAAAGATATTGCTCGGCCGATCGCTGGCGCGGTGAAGGACGTGCTCAACGGCAAGGTGCCGGACAAGGACTCGCTGGCCAATCTCGGTCAGCCGAATGTCGGTATCGACGTTGCGGTCGGTCATGGCAGCGCCAGCAAATCCGAGCAGAGCAGCAACGCTGTGGTCAGCCGTTTTGACGGCGGCACTGTCGATGTGAAAACCACTGGCACGCTGCACGACCAAGGCACGCAATACAACGCCAGCGCCGGCCAGGTGAACATCAGCGCTGACAAACTGCTTGCCGACGCCGCGAGTAACACGCACAACAGCAGCGCTGATGCGGTGGATGCCAAGGTCGATGTGCGCGTCTACACCAAGACCGGTGAAGACGTGAACGTCGCTGGCAGCGGCGCGGGTGGCAGCAGTGCGTCGAGCAAGGACAGTTCCACCGCCGTCGTCGGCGCTTATGCCGGCAGCCAGGGTGTGAACATCAAGGTCGGTGGCGATGCGCAGTTCGAAGGCAGCCGTTTCGATGGCGGGCAGGGCGGAGTGAGCATCAACACCGGCGGTGATCTGGCGCTGAATCAGGCCAACGACCGCCAGCACAGTAACGACAGCAGCCTGCGTGGCAGTGGCTCTCTGACGGTCGGCACCTTGCCGGGGACCGACGGCACCAACCTCGACCTCGGCGCCGGTTTCCAGCTCGATCACACCGGCAAGCAAACCACTGACACCCAGGCCCATGTGGCGAGCATCACCAGCAACGGTCCGGTGCAACTCGACAGCGGCGGAAATCAGCTGCAGCAAGGCAGCAAGATCGACAGCGCTGGCGCCATCGTTCTGCACGCCGACGGCAAGCTTGATCTGCAAGCGGCCGCCGATACTCACACCGCCACCGGCAGCAATCTCGGCGGCGGCTTGAAGGGTGGCGGCAGCAAAACCAGCAGCGAGAAGAGCCGCGATCAGGGCGGCAATCTGAGCGGCAACTTCAATATCGGTCGAGTCAATGAGGCTTCGCAAACCCTCAGCGGTGGTCAGCTCAACAGTCAGAGCGGCCTCGCACTAAGCGGTGATTCGATTCACCTGCAAGGCACGCAAGTCAGCGCACCGAACGTCAGCATCGACGCGCAGAAGGGCGGTTACGTGCAGGAATCGGCGCAGTCCACCGACAACCGCAATAACTGGAATGTCGCGCTGAATGCCGGCGGCAACTTGAGCAGCAAAACCCCGACCGCCGCGGATGAGAAGGCCAGCAGCGATCACGGTTTCAATGCCGGCGCCAAGGTGGGTGTGGATTACTTGCAGGGCAGCACCCAGCAGAACAGCCAGATCAAGGCTGACCATGTGGTGTTGAACAGTGCCGGTGATGCGCAGCTGGCGGGTGCGCGGATCGACGCTAAAGATGTCAGCGGCACAGTCGCGGGTGATCTGAAGGTCGAGAGTCGCCAAGGTTCGAGTAACCATGCCAAGGTCGATGTCGATCTGGGCCTGACCGCGAAGAAAAACCCACCGAGCGACAAGGAACAACTCGCCGGCACCGACTACAAGCCGACGCTGAAAGCGCAGGGCGAGTATGCGCACAAGGACAGCGTTGCGCAGATGTCTGGCATCAGTGGCAGCCAAGGGGTGAACCTCGCAGTCGGCGGCGCGACGCAGCTGACGGGCGCGCGGATTTCGGCTACTGAAGGGAAGGTGGATCTGGGCGGATCGAAGGTCAGTCGCGCTGATCTGAGCAACCGTGACTATGGCGTGAAGGCCGGACTTGATCTGCCACATAAAGCCGAGGAAAACGCACCCAAGGTTTCCCTGGAAAACGGCAACCTGAAAGTCGGCCCGGTCACCCTGAGCGGGCATCTGGACACCCAGACCCTGCAAGCCGGGATCGACGAAAAAGGCTGATCCAATGGCCGGTGGTGGATGCACTTGAACCTGCATCCACCACCGAACCCTGTGGGAGCGAGCTTGCTCGCGAATGCGTCCGCTCAGTCAATGCAATAAGTGACTGATGTTGCGTATTCGCGAGCAGGCTCGCTCCCACATTGTTTTGCGCCAGGCGTTAAATCTCGCGCATCATGCGCGACCTTAAAGACGCCAGGGAGGCAAACAATGAAAACCGCATTCGTCGCTGTACTCGGGGCTTTGTTGATCGCTCAACCCTCCGTGTCCTTCGCGGATAACAGCAATGGAAAAAATCTCTATTCGCAGCGCTGCGCTGTATGCCACGGCGCCGATATAAAGGGCACCGGGCCGTTAGCGCGTAAAAGCAATCCGCCAACACCTGACCTGACAACGCCCGCGTTCAAAAAACGCCTGAATGAATATCCGGGCGTGATTGTGTCGTCGATCATCCTTCGCCCGAACGGCAACCTGATTCCGAAAACATTGCAGGAGAACGGGGTAAAAATACCGCCGCATGCCTGGAGCGTTAAGGATCTGCGTGATCTGCATGACTACATGAGTGGTGTGATTTCGATAAAACGCTGAGCTGCAAAGGCGACCCGGACGGTCGGTCGAGGAATCCATTGCTTCGGCTTAATGGTAACCATTACTATTCACATCCTTTCCTCAGCACGCCGCCCATATCCCCCATGCGTCCCCGCAGACCCGGATTTTTCGAGCATTACGAAGAGTTGATCGGCACCTGGACTCGTCGCCTGCGCAATCGTGCGCAGGCCGAGGATCTGGCGCACGACACCTTTGTGCGGGTGCTTGAGTCCGATTCGGCGGCGGTGCAGCAGCCGCGGGCGTATTTGCACCAGACCGCACGCAATATCGCGGTCGACGGTTATCGGCGTGAGGATCGGCGGGGCGTCATGGAATCGGAGGCCATGGATCACGCTGAGTCGTTGGCCGGCGACCCGGAGCATTACATGCATGCGATTCAGTTGGCCGATTCCATCGAACGGGCGCTCAGTGAACTGCCGGTCAATTGCCGCAAGATTTTTGTCTGGCAGAAGATCGAAGGCCTGACTCAGGCGGAAATCGCCGAACGCCTGGGGTTGTCCAAGAACATGGTCGAAAAGTATATGATCCGCACCCTTCGGCACTTGCGTGATCGCCTCGACGGGTTGCAGTCATGAACGACCGTGCTTTTTCATCCCCGGCCAAACAGGACATTCCATGATGGATACCCGTGATTGCGCGTGCGGGCCAACAACGGTGCGTGACGACGCGGCTCGCTGGTTTGTGCGTTTGCAGGAGCCAACGATCAGCGCCGACGAGCAGCAGCGCTTCGACGCCTGGCTGACTGAGCATCCGCAGCACCGTGACGAATTCCAGTTGCTGCAGGGCTTGTGGTCGGCGGCGGATCTGCTGCCGGTGCCACGCCTCAAAGCTCTGGTTGAAACCCCGCCAACCCGCCGCGCACGCCGGCCTTTGCTGCGTTATGCCGTGGCCGCCAGTGTGCTGGCGGTGGCGCTCGGGCTGGGCCTGTTCAGCGGTTTGAATCATCCGGGCAGTTACCGCGCCGAGTTCGCCACGGCGTTGGGCGAGCGCAAGCATGTGGCGCTGCCGGACGGTTCGGTGATTGATCTGAACAGTCGCAGCCGCTTGCAGGTGCGTTATGAACAGGATCGTCGGTTGATCGAATTGAGCGAAGGCGAGGCAATGTTCAGTGTTCAGCACGACACCGCGCGCCCGTTCGTGGTCGAGGCGGGCAGCGGCAAGGTCACGGTCACCGGCACCCGTTTCGATGTGCGCCGCGACGTTATGCAAACCCGCGTCGCGGTGGAGCAGGGTACGGTGAAAGTGCAGGGGCGGGGGGTGCCGGATAATCAATTCATCAGCCTGACCGCGGGCCTTGGCACTGATGTCGATGCTCAGGGCAAAGTCGCGCAGGCCTACGCGGTCGACTCGGCGCAAGTGACGGCATGGCGCAGCGGCAAACTGGTGTTCAACAACGCCAGCCTTAGCGAAGTCGCTGCCGAAGTGTCGCGCTATCGTGAGAAGCCGTTGACCGTCGCCAACCCGGCCGTGGCCAGTCTGCGCCTGACCAGCGTGTTCAAGTCCGACAATACCGACGCCTTGCTCAAGGCCTTGCCGAGCATCCTGCCGGTGGCCGTGCGCACCCTCGCGGACGGCAGTCAGGAAATAATTTCAAAATAGCGTTCAGGTTTTTTTCGAGTTCATCGTCTTCCTGTTCAACTGCAACTGGTTTGCATTAACAGACGCACACTCTTGCGATCCACAGGACTCCGTACGACGTGAACACCCCCACTGCCAACAACAAAAAATCCCCTTGGTTGCCGCTGGCCCTTGCGCTGGCGGTTAACGCTGCAATGCCGCTGGCGTTCGCTGGCGAAGCGATCCACATCCGCGCACAGCCACTGGGCCAGGCCCTGAGCGAGCTGGGCCAGCAGACGGCGCTGCAAGTGTTTTTCAGCCCGGACCTGGTCGCTGGCAAACAGGCGCCGGCAGTCGACGGTGATATCTCGCCGGAGCAGGCTTTGCGCCAGTTACTGCAAGGCAGCGGTCTGGAGTATCAGATCAACGAAGGCTCGGTGACCCTTGCGCCTGCCGCGACTTCCGCCGCCAGCAATGGCCCGCTGGAGCTCGGTGTGACCGACATCAAAGTGGTCGGCGACTGGCTCGGTGACGCCGACGCCGCTGTGGTGCAGAACCACCCCGGGGCGCGCACGGTGATCCGCCGCGAAGCGATGGTCGAGCAGGGCGCGATGAACGTCAGCGACGTGCTCAAGCGTGTGCCGGGCGTGCAGGTGCAGGATTCCAACGGCACCGGTGGCAGCGATATTTCCCTCAACGTCGGCGTGCGCGGTCTGACTTCGCGTCTGTCGCCGCGCTCCACCGTGTTGATCGACGGCGTACCGGCAGCCTTCGCGCCGTACGGTCAGCCGCAACTGTCGATGGCGCCGATTTCCGCCGGCAACCTCGACAGCATCGACGTGGTACGTGGCGCTGGTTCGGTGCGTTATGGACCGCAAAACGTTGGCGGGGTGATCAACTTCGTCACCCGCGCGATTCCGGAAAAAGCCACGGGGGAAATCGGCACCACCCTGGAAACCACTCAGTACGGTGGCTGGAAACACATCGACACGGCGTTTCTTGGCGGCACCGCCGACAACGGCATGGGCGTGGCTTTGCTGTATTCCGGGGTCAACGGCAACGGTTACCGCGAGCGCAACAACGGCAACGACATCGACGACGTGCTGCTCAAGACGCACTGGGCGCCGACCGATCAGGACGATTTCAGCCTCAACTTCCACTACTACGACGCCACGGCCGACATGCCCGGTGGTTTGACGCAAAAACAGTACGACGACAAACCGTATGACTCGGTGCGTGACTACGATCAGTTCACCGGTCGGCGCAAAGACGTGTCGTTCAAATGGATCCGCCAGATCGACGAACGCACTCAGGCGGAAATCCTGACCTATTACACCGACAGCTTCCGTGGCAGCACCATCGCCGCCCGCGACCAGAAAACCCTCAGCTCGTACCCGCGTTCGTATTACACGCTGGGTATCGAACCACGGGTGTCGCGGATTTTCGATGTCGGCCCGACCACCCAGGAAGTCAGCGTCGGCTATCGCTACCTGAAAGAAGCGATGCACGAGCAGTCGAGCCGCCTGGCGCTGGTCAACAATCAGCCGGTGGCGACACCGACGTCCGATGGCCACGTGTTCCAGGATCGTACGGGTGGCACTGAAGCCAATTCGGTCTACGTCGACAACAAAATCGACGTCGGCAACTGGACCGTCACCCCAGGCATTCGCTTCGAACACATCAGCACCGACTGGCATGACCGTGCCGTGCTCGACACCGCCGGCAAACCGGTACAGGCGAAAAACCGCAGCATCGAAAGCAACGAACCGTTGCCGGCGCTGAGCGTGATGTATCACCTGTCGGATGCGTGGAAGCTGTTCGCCAACTACGAAACCTCGTTCGGCAGCCTGCAGTATTTTCAGTTGGGGCAGGGCGGCTCGGGTGACCAGACTGCCAATGGCCTGGAACCGGAAAAAGCCAAGACCTACGAGATTGGCACGCGCTACAACGATGATGTGTGGGGCGGTGAGGTGACGCTGTTCTACATCGACTTCGACGACGAACTGCAATACATCAGCAACGACGTGGGCTGGACCAACCTCGGCGCGACCAAACACCAAGGCATCGAAGCCTCGATGCACTACGACATGGCGGCGCTGGATCCGCGTCTTGACGGCCTGACCGCCAACGCCGGTTTCACTTACACCCGTGCGACCTACGAAGGCGAAATTCCGGGCTTCAAGGGCCGTGATCTGCCGTTCTATTCGCGTCAGGTGGCGACCGTCGGTTTGCGTTACGACATCAACCGCTGGACCTATAACCTCGACGGTTTCGCCCAGTCCAAACAGCGTTCGCCGGGCACCGGGGTCAACGCAGATGGCAGCTTCAACGGCAACTACATCACCGAAGGCACGGCCGACGGGCAGTACGGCGACATCCCGGGTTACGTGACCTGGAACGTGCGCGGGGGTTATGACTTCGGGCCGCAGGTGTCGAACCTGAAGTTGGGGGCCGGGGTGAAGAACGTCTTCGACAAGCAGTACTTCACCCGTTCGAGTGATAACAACTCGGGGATGTATGTGGGGGCGCCGAGGACGTTTTTTGTGCAGGCCAGTGTGGGGTTTTGATTGATTGGGTGATTGGGTGAATATCCGTTGCTGCGGGTGTTGCTGCTGGCGGTTCCGCCCTTACGGCGGGTCACTTTTTCCAGACGCCGAAAAAGTAACCAAAAAGGCTTTACCCTGACGTTCGGCCCTCGCCGTGGCTCGGGTCCCTTCGCTCCGGGATTGATCCGGGGGCATCGCCTCCGGTTTGCTGCGCTGCACCTCCTCTCGATGTGTTTGGCTGCGCCAAACGGTCGCTACGCTCCCACCCCCGGATCAATCCCTCCACTCAGCCTGCCGACGGGCGCTGAGATCAAAAGCGGTACTCGAGCTAACGCTCATTGTGTTGAGTGGTGAGAAGCAAGGGCTGTGTGCTGTGTGCTGTGTGCTGCCTTTGCTTTTCTGTGGGAGCTGGCTTGCCAGCGATGGCGGCCTGACAGCCGACCAAGTTCTGGCGGGGGTACTCAACCTTACTGTGGGAGCGAGCTTGCTCGCGAAAGCGGCCTGACAGCCGACCAATCTTTGACCGATGTACTCAACCTCCCTGTAGGCGCTGCCGAAGGCTCGGGCTGTGATCGGACGATCTTTTGATCTGCTTGGCTTTTGCTTACTTTTCGCTGGGCCGGCATTCCGGCGTTTGGAAAAGTGAGTAACCGCCAGCGGCAACACCCGCAGCACCGGATATGCCCCCAACCCCAAAACAACAATCTGGCAGGTGCACTAAGTTCAGACTCTCAATACCTTCCCACCAATCGCCACCGCCACCAGCAGCACTGCCATCAGCCCAAAAGCAAAACTCAAACTACTGGCATGGGCAACAAAACCAATCACAGCCGGTCCCGCCAGAATCCCCGCATAACCCAACGTAGTAATCGCCGGCACCGCGATGCTTTCCGGCATCACCGTCTGCTTGCCCACCGCCGTATACAGCACCGGCACGATGTTCGAACAGCCGGCGCCGACCAGCGCATAACCGACCAGTGCAGCCTCCCAACTCGGTGCGAACGTCGCCAGAAACAGTCCGGCGGATGCCAACAGACCGCCAAACAGAATGATCCGCGTCGCCCCGACAATCCGAACAATCCGGTCACCCATCAAACGTCCGGCGGTCATGGTCAGGGCAAATGCCGCATAACCGAGTCCGGCATAGGCGGTGTCGATCCCGCGCTCTTGCGCCAGGAATACCGCGCTCCAGTCCAGCGCCGCGCCTTCTGTGAGGAAGACGATAAAGCACATCCCGCCAATGAACAGCACGATGCCGTGGGGAATGGCGAATGCGGGACCTGAGCTCTCGCTGCCGTAGGGCAACATGTGCGGCACGCACTTGAACAACGCGGCGACCAGCACCGCCACCACCACCAGCATCGCGCCCAGCGGCGACAGGCCGAGGCCGAGCAGGGCACTCACGCCGGCGGCGCCGACGATCCCGCCGAGGCTGAACAAGCCGTGAAAGCCCGACATCATGTTTTTGCCGCTGGCCCGTTCGACGATCACCGCTTGCAGGTTCACTGTCGAATCCACCGTGCCAAGCCCGGCGCCAAACATGAACAGCGTGGCGATCAGCGCCGGAATCGACGACACCGTCGCCAGCAGCGGCAATGCCAGACAGATCAGCAAGGTGCCGCCAGTCGCCACTCTGCGGCAGCCGAAGCGCGCGGCGAGAATCCCCGCCAGCGGCATCGCCAGAATCGAACCGACCCCGAGGCACAACAGCAACAAGCCGAGCGTGCCTTCATCGAGCCCGGCGCGGGCCTTGGCGTATGGCACCAAAGGCGCCCACGCGGCAATGCCGAGGCCGGCGATGAAAAAGGCGATGCGCGTCGACATCTGTTGCAGGCGTCCGGGGACGAAGGTGTCTTGGGGGTTGAGGCTGGTCATATCGTTCCTTGGCAAAAAACATCGCGTCCCCGAAGGACAGTGATAGCGCGTCGAGGTTCGATCGCAGGTTCCGGGGGAGTGCAGTCGACATCCTAACCCGTAGGCGTTCGCCTGCTCGCGAAAACGCTGATTCGGGTAATGAATGTGGCGATTGACACACCGCCTTCGCGAGCAGGCTCGCTCCTGCAGGGGATTGCGTTTTACAGTGGCAGCTTCAGGGGGATTGAACGGTAAGGGCGGGTGATGACGCGATTTTACGATGCACGGGGCAATATTTACGGGGTGGTTTCGCCTCAGGCACTTCGCGAGGCGGGGATCGGTCTGCCGATGACGGCCGCGCAGTGTGCCTTGTCGAGACAGGCGTGGAGCCGCGCAGCCATCACGCTGTGCTGCGACTGGCCCGAAGGGCAGCGTCCCACGGGGAGCAAATCCCACCGCAGCGACGGCCTGCTGATCGGCCCGTTCCAGACGTCGCCGCCATTCGACGTACTGATCGTCAACACCGACGGCACACTTGCCGAGCGCAGTGGCAATGGCCTGACGATTTTTTCGCAGGCGCTGACCGAGCAAGGCGTGATGCCGGAGGAGGGCGCGTTGTTGCGCGTACATCACGACAAGGGTGATGCCGTGGAAACCTCGGTGAAACCGGCCGAAGTCGAAGGCGTTCAAGGCTTTTGGCTCGATCTTGGCCAACCCGGTTTCGGGGCGCGCGCAGTGGGTGCGCAGAACGTCGAAAACGCCGAATTCAATGGGCGAGAAGTGAGTGTGGTAAAGCCACTGGCGACACTCGATCCGGCATGGTCACATAGCCAGTTTGTGCGTATCGGCAATCCGCATTGCGTGACGCTGCTGGATGACCGGGCGGCATTGCCGAGCAATCAACAGATGCGTGAGTCACCGCTGAACCAAGGGTTGACCGCAATCGCCTACGCCATGCCCACCGGTGCCGGAAATCCATGCCCGGCCGGCGTCAATCTGCAATGGGCGGTGCTCGACTCACCACAGAAAATCCTCGCCCGAGTGTTCGAACGCGGCGAGGGGCCGACGGCGTCTTCCGGCACCAGTGCCAGTGCCGTGGCATCGGCGGCGTGGCGGGTGGGTTGGGTTACGGCCGGTGAAGTGCAGGTGGTGATGCCCGGCGGCACGGCGCCGATATTGCTCGAAGAAGCAGGCGGTGAATTGCGCAGGGTCAGGTTGTTTGGTACAGCGCGGTTGATGGGCTGAATTCTAAGACGCCATCGCTGGCAAGCCAGGCTCCCACAGGGTTTGTGTTGAACACCTCATTTGTGTACGCCACTGAACCGCTGTAGGAGTGGGTGTACCCGGTTTTTGTATTCACCACAAACCCCTGTGGGAGCCTGGCTTGCCAGCGATGGCGCCATGAGCTCCAACACAAATCTCAGCTCAGCTCACCACTGAACTCCACCACCGGCATCTGCCGCTTGATCAACACCTCGCCGCCGCGAATCGAATACAACGGCAAGCCCTGACTGCGAATCACCTCGTAATCGCTGTCCGCTGAAAGTATCAACAGATTCGCCGGGCGCCCTTGTTCCAGTCCGTATCGCTCGCCCAGGAGCATGGCCTTGGCGCTGTTGTCCGTCACCAGATCCAGTGCGTTCTGCAGGTTGCGATAACCGAGCATGTGGCAGATGTGCAACCCGGCTTCAAGCACGCGCAGGATGTTGCCGTTGCCCAGCGGATACCATGGATCGACGATCGAGTCCTGGCCGAAACACACGTTCATCCCGGCCTCCAGCAACTCGTTGACCCGGGTCACGCCCCGGCGTTTCGGGAAGTTGTCGAAGCGCCCCTGCAGGTGGATGCTTTCGGTCGGGCAGGAGACGAAACTGATCCCGGAGTGGCCAAGCAGGCGGAACAGTTTGGCGCAGTAAGCGTTGTCGTAAGAACCCATCGCCGTGGTGTGGCTGGCGGTGACCCGTGCGCCCATGTCACGGCTGCGCGCTTCTTCGGCGAGCACTTCGAGGAAGCGCGAATGTGGGTCGTCGGTTTCGTCGCAGTGCACGTCCACCAGGCAACCGGTGCGTTCGGCCAGGTCCATCAGGAATTTCACGGAACTGACGCCCTGATCGCGGGTGTATTCGAAATGCGGAATGCCGCCGACCACGTCGGCGCCCATGCGAATCGCTTCTTCCATCAGCTCGCGACCGTTGCGGTAAGACTCGATGCCTTCCTGCGGGAACGCGACGATTTGCAGGTCGATCAGGTGTCGGCTTTCCTCGCGCACTTCGAGCATGGCCTTCAGCGCCGTGAGTTGCGGATCGGTGACGTCGACGTGGGTGCGCACATGCTGGATGCCGTGGGCGGCCAGTGCTTGAATGGTTTTCTTGGCGCGGGTCTTGGTGTCTTCTTCGGTGATGGTGACCTTGCGCTCGCCCCAGCACTCGATGCCCTCGAACAGCGTGCCGCTCATGTTCCAGCGCGGCTCGCCGGCCGTGAGGGTGGCGTCGAGGTGGATGTGCGGCTCGACGAAGGGCGGCACCACCAGATTGCCGCCGGCGTCGAGGTCGCCGGGGTTGAGGCTCGGGGCTTCGGTCTGGCGACCGATGCTGCGGATCAGACCGTCTTCCAGGTGCAGTTCGTGCAAACCGTCCTGGTTGCGCAGTCGGGCGTTGATGATGTGCATCAGGCGAATCCTTCTTATAGGTCTTGTAGTGGCGCACTGGCGCGACGGGCGCCGAGCAGGCCGGTGACGATGACATACGTTAGCGCGGCGGCGGCAATCCCTACCAGCGGCGCGACCCACGGCGAGTGGAATGCGGCGAGCGTACCGACCGCGTAAGCGCCCAGGCCCGGCCAGTTGAACGCCGGCAGTCGGGCTTCGGCCAGACGCGGATAGCGCCCGCGCCAGCGGAAGAAAAAGTCGGCCATGATCACCCCGCCAATCGGCGGAATGACGGTGCCGAGCAGGATCAGGTACGGCACCAGCATGTCGTACATGCCCAGCAGGGCGAGCAGGGTGCCGATCACTGCACCGGCGAGGGTCACGGTTTTGCGTCGGCCGGTGCGCAGCAGGTTGCAGCCGGCGACGGCGAAATTGTAGATGGTGTTGTCCTGGGTGCTCCAGATGTTCAGCAACAGCATGGCCATCGCGGCCATGGCGAAACCTTGCAGCAGCAACACTTCGACCACGTCCGGCTGCTGATAGACGATCGCACCGTAGGCGCCGATCAGCACCATCAGGCCATTGCCGACGAAGAAACCGATCAGGCTGGCCAGCACCGCCACCCGCGCCGAACGCGAGAAGCGGGTCCAGTTGGTGGCCTGGGTCGCGCCGCTGACGAAGGTGCCGAACACCAGGGTGATGGCGGTCGACCAGTCCAGCGAACCGCTCGGCACCACGGCCAGCAAACCATCGAGGCCACCGACTTTAACGGTCGCGACCCACATCGACAGCATCAGCAGCAACATCATCGCCGGCACCGCGATGTAGGACAGAATCTCCAGGCCGCGATAACCGACATACGCCGTGGCGCAGAACATCAGGCCGAACAGCACCATCAAACCGAGCACGGTGCCCTCATCGAGATCGAAGTATTTGCCGAGTACCACGGCGGCGGTCGCAGTGCCCCAGGCGTACCAGCCGATCTGGGTGAAGCCGAGGATCAGGTCACTGAGCTTGCTGCCGACTTCACCGAAACAGAAACGGCCCATCAGCACCGAATTGAGACCGCTCTTGAAGGCGATGTAACCCAGGCCGGCAGCGTACAGCCCGAGCAGCAGGTTGCCGACGATGATCACCACGAGCATCTCGCTGAAACTGAACGCCACACCGAGCTTGCCGCCGGCAAACATGGTCGCCGTGAAGAAGGTGAACCCGAGCAGCACCATGGCGGTCGAGGCCAGGCCTTTGCGTGCGTGCATCGGGACTTCGCTGAGGGGGTAGTCGTTGCCGGGATCGTTCTGCGTCATGGGGCGTTCCTTGCTGAAGAGGGAAGACTCGAAGCAGGTTGCAGTGGTCGTGCCAGATGTCGGTTATGCGGACTATGTATAGACGAGTTGCCGGCAATGGCTCGAAAGCAGTGCATCTGAATGCACCCGAGCCCCATGTGGGCGCCAAAAAACACAGGCATAAAAAAACAGCCGTGAAGGCTGTTCTCTATATTCCTGACAAACACCGATCCTTTGTAGGAGTGAGCCTGCTCGCGATAGCGGTTTGTCGGACACATTGATTTTGCATGTGCCGAAGCTATCGCGAGCAGGCTCACTCCTGCACGCAGATCTGCGTTGAATCACTCACCGCGATAGATGCAACCGCTGGTGCAGGTCTCGTGAATGCGGATCGCGCTGAGTTCCGGCAGCAGCGGCTTCATTTCATTCCAGATGAATTTGGCCAGGACTTCGCTGGTCGGGTTTTCCAGGCCGGGAATGTCGTTCAGGTAGTTGTGATCCAGACGCTCGTACAGCGGCTTGAAAATCGCCTTGATCTCGGAGAAGTCGCGGATCCAGCCCGTGTGCGGATCGAGGTCGCCGCTCAGGTGAATCGCCACCTTGAACGAGTGACCGTGCAGGCGTCCGCACTTGTGGCCGTCCGGTACGTGCGGCAGGCGGTGGGCGGATTCGAAAGTAAATTCCTTGAAGATTTCCACAGTATTTTCGGCTCTGTTCAGGTGGCGTTCGCCGCAGCGATTCGGGCAGGCGGCGAGTTTACCAGCTTGTGTTTGGCGATGCGGGAAAACACTGACTAAAGGGTCAGCAAGCGCTCGGCGAGACGACCGTTGGCGGTCAGTTCGAGAAACTCGTCGCCCAGCCGGCGACTTTCGTCCATCGCCGCGTGCCAGTACTTTTGGCGGCTCGGTGCATCGCCCATGAAGCGTTTGAAGTCGTTACGGTCCGGCAGTTTGCCGTAGGGCAGGCGCGCCAGATATTCCTTCGATGGTGCCAGCAACAGCACGTCCTGCAAGCGCTCCACCGAGGCCTTGCGCCAGGGCAGGGTCTTGTCGAACCAGCCCGGAATCACCCGGTCGGTGAAGTGCGGATAGAGCACGATGCCGTCGCCGCTGTAGGGCAGGTCGAGGTGATAGTCGAGCAAACCGCCATCGCGGAAGGTGCCGGCACCGGCGCCCGGCAGGTCGCGCACACCTTCCATGACCATCGGGATCGAGCCGGACGCCAGCAGCGCCTGTCGCAGGTTGCCGGCATTGAGCGCGACGAAGCGCGACGGAAAGTCGTTCAGCGCATGCACCGGCGGGGCCAGGCGCGGGTCATGGATGATCAAGCGTTCGAAGTGCCGCGACAGCCGCGCCCGCCCGCGCAGGTTGTCGGCAATCACCGAACCCAGCGCCAGCCCGAGGCGGCCACGATGGTCGTCGGCCAGGCGCCCTTGGCTTTTCACCACCATGATGTTCAGGCGGTAGTCGGCGTTGTTGAGGATGCTGGCGTCGCGGCCGTCGAGCAGGTCGTTGAGCATGCGTTGCGAGCTCTGGCTGATCTCGGCCATGGTCACGCCTTTGTTGAAAGTCTGCTCGGCGTACAACTGGCCGAGACGGCGGATACCTTCGGCGGCGTCCGGCAGGCAGGCGCTGGCGAAGCGCCAGGAACCCACCGACGCACCAATCAGCGAACGCTCACGAGGCGCGCTCGGCAGCCATTCGCCGAACAACGCCAGATCCAGCCCCTGAATGCCCAACGCCTTGGGACCACCGGCCGCACCGGGCAGGGTGCCGACGTCCTTGGCGTTCAGGCCCTGGGCACGAATGCGCGCCATGGCCCGAGGGCCGGCCTTGAGGGTGAGGGCGGGGAACTTGATGTGGATGGCGGTCATACCGGTCTCGATCGTTAGCAAGCTGGCAATTATAGGTTAACCACTGAACCCTGTGGGAGCGGGCTTGCCCGTGATGACGGGACAGCTTGCATCCCGGTGGCTGAAAGGACGCTATCGAGGGCAATCCCGCTGCCACAGGGTTTTGCATGATTCAACGGATCCGGTATTGCCTTGAAACAATGATGGCAATTCAGTTTCAGTTAAGTTCATCCCGCTAAGGTGCCCATCGTAGCAACACATAAGAATACGGAGATCCCATGAAAACCCTGACTGCCCTGTCCATTGCCTCGATCATCGGCCTGACCGCCAGCATCGTCCACGCCCGCGATCTAGGCCCCGACGAAGCCCTGCGCCTGCGCGACGCTGGTACTATCGTGTCCTTCGAGAAGCTCAACGCCACGGCACTGGAAAAACACCCGGGTTCGACGATCACCGACACCGAGCTGGAAGAGCAGTACGGCAAGTACATCTACCAGATCGAAATGCGTGACCCGCAGGGGCTGGAGTGGGATCTGGAATTAGACGCGGTCAGCGGGCAGGTTCTCAAGGATCATCAGGATACGTAATGAAGGTTAATGTTCGCGCCACCCGCCGCACGGCGTTGGCGCTTGTGCTGTTTTGCTCGATGGCCCAGGCCCGCGACCTCGATCAGGACGAAGCCCTGAGTCTGCGCCAGCAGGGCGTGATTCTGCCGCTCGAGCAGGTCCTGCAGCAGGCGATGGACCGCTACCCCGGTTCGAAATTGCTGGAAGTCGAGCTGGAAGAAAAACACGACGTCTACATTTACGAAGTCGAGCTGCTCACCGCCGAAGGCGTCGCCCGCGAGCTGCATTTGAAGGCCGATACCGGCGAGCTTGTGAAAGACAAGGAAGATTGACCGATGCGTTTGCTATTGGTGGAAGACCACGTACCGCTGGCCGATGAATTGCTCGCCGGCCTGCAACGTCAGGGCTACGCGGTGGACTGGCTGGCCGATGGCCGTGATGCGCTGTATCAGGGCAGCAGCGAGCCTTACGACCTGATCATTCTCGACCTCGGCCTGCCCGGTGTACCGGGGCTCGACGTGCTGGCGCAGTGGCGCGCGGGCGGTCTGGCGATCCCGGTGCTGATTCTCACGGCGCGGGATTCCTGGGCCGAGCGCATCGAAGGCCTTAAGGCCGGCGCTGACGATTACCTGACCAAACCGTTTCACCCCGAAGAGCTGTTCCTGCGCATTCAGTCGTTGTTGCGTCGCTCCAAGGGCCAGGCCAATCAACCGACGCTGCAGGCCGCCGGCCTGCATCTGGACGAGGGCCGGCAATGCGTGGTGCGTGACGGCAGCGATATTCAACTGACTGCCGCCGAGTTTCGACTGCTGCGTTATTTCATGCTGCACCCGGAACAGATTCTGTCGAAAAGCCACCTCGCCGAGCACCTCTATGACGGCGAAACCGAACGCGATTCCAACGTTCTGGAGGTCCACGTCAATCACCTGCGGCGCAAGCTCGGCAAAAGCGTGATCGAAACCCGTCGCGGCCAGGGTTACCTGTTCGGCGGGCAAGCTTCGTGAGGTCGATCCAGCGCCGTTTGAGCCTGGGCTTGATCAGCGTGATGGTGATCGTCGGCGTGGTGCTGGCGCAAATCAGCCTGTGGTTGTTCGAAGTCGGTTTGCAGCGTTATCTGGAAGCCGGTCTGCGCAACGACAGCGAGAGCCTGCTGGTGGCGCTGGTGCGCGGTCCGCAAGGGTTGCAGCTGGATGAGCGGCATCTGTCACCGGCCTATCAACGGCCGTTCTCCGGGCATTACTTTCGCATTGATTTCGCCGACAGCCACTGGCGCTCGCGTTCGCTGTGGGATCAGGATCTGCCGCTGCTCAACCATCCAGGCCTGCACAGCAATCTGCAACTGGGGCCGGACGGTCAGCAGTTGCTGGTGCTGCGTTCGGACTATCGGCGGCTGGGGCAGTCGATCTCTATCAGCGTCGCTCAGGATTACACCCCGGTGCGCGAGAGCTTCCAGCGCATGCGCCAGATCGGCCTAGGCCTCGGGCTGGCCGGGTTGCTGCTGATTTTGCTGTTGCAGCGAATCACCGTGCGTCGCGCCTTGAAGCCGCTGGAAAGCGCTCGCGAACAGATCGCCCAGTTGCAGCAGGGCCAGCGTACGCAACTCGACGATCAGGTGCCGGTGGAGCTGGAGCCGCTGGTGGCACAGATCAACCATCTGCTCGCCCACACCGAAGACAGCCTCAAGCGTTCACGCAATGCGCTGGGCAATCTCGGGCACGCCCTGAAAACGCCGCTGGCGGTGCTGTTGAGCCTGGCCTCCAGCGAAAAACTCGATGCCCATCCCGAGTTGCGCAAGATCCTCAAGGAGCAATTGGAGCAGGTGCAACAGCGGCTCAACCGCGAACTCAATCGCGCGCGTTTATCCGGTGATGCGCTGCCGGGCGCGCTGTTCGACTGTGATGCGGAACTGCCGGGGCTGCTGGCAACGCTGAACATGATTCACGGCGAGCATCTGGCCTTGAGCTACGTCGCGCCGCCAGGGCTGCAATTGCCGTGGGATCGTGAGGACTTGCTGGAACTGCTCGGTAACCTGCTGGACAACGCCTGCAAGTGGGCGGACGCCGAGGTGCGCCTGAGTGTGATCGAGCGTACGGATGGCTTTGCCCTGTGCGTCGAGGACGATGGGCCGGGGATTCCCGAACAGCAGCGGACTCAGGTATTCAGTCGCGGGACGCGGCTGGACGAGCAGACCCACGGGCATGGCCTGGGGCTGGGGATTGTGCGCGACATTGTCGAGGCGTGGGGTGGCTTGCTGGTGCTGGGCGAGAGTAAGTGGGGCGGGTTGAAGGTGGTGATCGAGTTGCCTCGGCGGTGAGCCTCTAAAGGCCCCTCACCCTAACCCTCTCCCGGAGGGAGAGGGGACTGACCGAGGTGTCTGTTCGAACTACACCGACCTGACATACCGGATCGAACTGAGGTTTTGAAAGCTTCTCCGTGACCTGACATGCCGAGCCGGGCTCAGGTTTTGAATGACATGCAGATCGGCTCCCTTTCCCCCTCGCCCCCTTGGGGGGAGAGGGCTGGGGTGAGGGGGGAATCTAACTGACACTCCACAATCCGGAATCAGACCCGGAACTGATCCATCAGACTCTGCTGCTGATTCGCCAGGCTGTTCAGCGACTGGCTCACCCGCGCCGATTCATTCGCTTGCCCCGACAACGACTCGGTCACGTCACGAATGGTCGCCACGTTGTTGTTGATCTCCTCGGCCACTGCGCTCTGTTCTTCCGCCGCGCTGGCGATCTGCAGGTTCATGTCGCTGATCACCGTCACCGCCTCACCGATCTGGCGCAGCGCAGTCACCGCTTGCCCGACCTGCTCAACGCTGCCCTGAGCCTGACGATGGCTGTTGCCCATCGAACCGACTACGTCCTGGGTACCGGTCTGCAACTGCTCGATCACCTGGCGGGTTTCTTCCACCGACTCCTGTGTACGGCGGGCGAGGTTGCGCACTTCGTCGGCGACCACGGCAAAACCACGCCCGGCTTCACCGGCACGTGCGGCTTCGATGGCCGCGTTGAGGGCGAGCAGGTTGGTCTGTTCGGCGATGGCGCGGATGGTTTCCAGCACCGTGCCGATCTTCTCGCTGTTGGCGGCCAGGCCTTCGACTTGCACCATCGCCGCGCTCATGTCGGCGGCCAGGGTGTCGATGCTCGCAGTGGTGCGGTCGATCACGGTCAGGCCCTGGCGAGTGGCGCGGTCGGCGTCCTTGGCCGCTTCGGCGGCTTGTGCGGCACTGCGCGCGACGTCCTGCGCGGTGGCGCTCATTTCGTGGGACGCGGTGGCGACCTGATCGACCTGACGATATTGCTGTTCCATGCCGGCGCTGGTCTGGGTGGCGATGGCCGAAGACTGGTCGGCGGTGTTGCGTGCGTCCTGCACCGAGCGTTTCACTTCGGCAATGATCGGCTGCAACTTGTCGAGGAACTTGTTGAACCAGCCAGCGAGTTGACCGAGTTCGTCCTTTTTGTCGTAGGCCAGACGGCGAGTCAGATCGCCCTCACCACTGGCGATGTCTTCGAGCATATTGGCTACGCCGAGGATCGGCTTGGTCACGCTGCGCGCCATCAGCCACACCAGCAGCAGGCCGACCAGCGCGGCCAACACGCCGAGGCTCAGTTCGATCAGGGTGCCCGAGTTGTTGCTCGCATCCAGTTGCTGCTTGAGTGCCTCGGCGCGTTCTACCAGAACCTTTTCCGGCACGTCGAGCAGTACGCCCCACGACGGACCGCCGGGGATCGGCTGGAACGGCGACAGCACTTTCAACTGGCCGTTGCTGTGCAGGCTGCTGACGCCGCTGCTGGTACCGAGTTGACGCAGCAGTTCGGCGCCGCTGACGGTGTCAATGGCATCCAGACGCTGGCTCAGCTTGCTGGCGTCCGGGCTGTAACCGGCGAGCAGGCCGGTGGGGCTGATGATGCTCACGGCGGTCTGGCCGTCATAGAGCTTTTTGCTCGCGCCCTGGCTGATCGCTTGCAGGCTGTTGAGGTTGATGTCCACCGACAGCGATGCGATGACCTTGCCGTTGACTATCAGCGGGAAGACGATGCTGGTCATCAGCACGTTCTGGCCGTCGATCACATAAAAGTACGGTTCGATCACGCACGGCTTGAGGGTGGTGCGCGGGCAAGTGAACCAGGCGTTGGCCGCCTGACCGCTGGGGCCGGTGCTGGTGTCGGCCATGTCGCTTTCCGGTAGGGCCATCGAGGTGACTTTGCCAGGGGTCGGCTGCGACCAGTACAGGGCGAAACGGCCCTTGTCGTTGCTGCCGAGTTCAGCCTGACCGGCAAACAGTTCGTCCTTGCCGTCCAGCGCGTTGGCTTCGAACACCAGCGACAGGCCGAGCAGGTCAGGGTTAGCTTGCAGCGCGGATTTGACCTGACGGGTCATGTCTTCGCGCAGGTCGAAGGCATCGAGGAAACGCTTCTCGGCCTGTTCACGCAGGAACAACACTTGCCGCGAGAAACCGTGGCCGTACTGATAGGCGTCCATGAACTGCTGGCGAATGCCGGCCGCCTGCACTTCACCTTGCGATTCGATGCGCGCCTGGGCCGATTCGGTGAGCATCTCCATGCTCGACGCTTTCACCAGTTCGGAACTGTGCTCCATGCGATACAGCGAAAGACCCACCAACAGGGTCACGATACCGGCCAGGCACAGCCCGGCGAGCAGGGTGATTTTCCATTGGATGGAAAGTTGTCTGAGCGACATGGAGACGTCCTTATTCGATAAATATCTGAGACTTTGCACTGTAACGGCCCAGGAACAGCTTTCTTGAGCTTCGAGCCGCAAGCTGCAAGAGAAAAAACGCAAAAGCTTGCAGCTTGTGACTTGCAGCTTGCCGCTGCTTCATTCACAGTGCGCGCCCTTCTAATAAGACCCTCTTTGCAAATCCGCCAGTGCTCCATGGGCGGACTCATCCTGTCTGGCGATGTGTTTTCCATCGCAGTGTTTTTCGAGGAAGTGAAATGAACGCAGTCATAGCGGCAGTCGGCATCATGCTGATCCTCAGCCTGTCCCGCGTGCACGTAGTGATCGCCTTGATCGTCGGCGCGCTGGTCGGCGGCCTGACCGGTGGTCTGGGCATCGACGCCACGCTCAAGGCGTTCAACAGCGGCCTGGGCGGCGGCGCGACCGTGGCGTTGTCCTACGCCTTGCTCGGCGCGTTCGCCGTGGCGATTGCCAAGTCCGGCCTGGCCCATGCGCTGGCCGACAAGGCGCTGGCGATGGTCGATCGCCAGCATGCGAGCGGGGGCGGCAGTGTCAAATGGCTGCTGATCGGCCTGTTGTGGGTGGTGGCGATTGCCTCGCAGAACATCCTGCCGATCCACATTGCGTTCATTCCGCTGCTGGTACCGCCGCTGCTCTATGTCCTGACCAAGCTGCAACTCGACCGGCGCCTGATCGCCTGTGTCATGACCTTCGGCCTGATCACCCCGTACATGTTCCTGCCGGTGGGCTTCGGCAACATCTTCCTCAATGAAATCCTGCTGGCCAACATTGCCCGCAGCGGCGTCGACATCAGCGGCATCAACGTCACCCACGCGATGGGCATTCCGGCGCTGGGCATGGTGTTCGGGCTGGCGATGGCGTTCATCAGTTACCGCAAGAAGCGCGTGTACGACCTGGCGAAGATCGAGCAGGTCGAGCAGGTGGCGGTGCAGTACAACCCGCTGAGCCTGATGATTGCCGGTGTGGCGATTGCCGCCGCGTTCATCGTGCAGTTGCTGCTGGACTCGATGATTATCGGCGCGCTGGTCGGCTTCCTGATCTTCTCGGTGTCCGGCATCGTCAAGTGGCGCGAGACCGATGACCTCTTCACCGAAGGCATGAAGATGATGGCGATGATCGGCTTCATCATGATTGCCGCGTCCGGTTTCGCCGAAGTGATGAAGGCCACCGGCCAGGTGCAGACCCTGGTCGAATCGTCGGCGTCGTGGATCAACCACAGTAAAGGCATCGGTGTATTGTTGATGCTGCTGGTCGGCTTGCTGGTGACCATGGGCATCGGTTCGTCGTTCTCCACCGTGCCGATTCTGGCGGCGATTTTCGTGCCGCTGTGCGTGCAACTGGGCTTCAGCCCGATCGCCATTGTCTGCATCGTCGGCACCGCCGGAGCCTTGGGCGATGCCGGTTCGCCGGCCTCGGACTCGACGCTGGGCCCGACTTCCGGCCTGAACATCGACGGCCAGCATCACCATATCTGGGACACCGTGGTGCCGACCTTCCTGCACTACAACCTGCCGTTGCTGGCGTTCGGCTGGGTGGCCGCGATGGTCCTCTGAACCTCACGGATCTCCTGTGGGAGCGAGCTTGCTCGCGAAAGCGGTGTATCAGCGACTTAATGGTTGACTGACACGACGCCTTCGCGAGCAAGCTCGCTCCCACAGGGGAATGGGATAACTCCTTTGCTCAACTTTTGTGATGGTGTGCCGTTAACGCTTTTAACCACGCCAATAAAACCAAAAGAGTGAGCTCCCCCCATGCGCTTGAGTCTCAAGGCCAAAGTCCTGTCCCTTGCCGTCCTGCCGGTGCTGCTCTTTGCGCTGGTCATCAGCCTGACCACGTTGTTTATCCTCCAGCAACAGGCTCACACTGAGGTCGAACAGACCCGCGAGCGCCTGCTCGGCGATGCCAAAGCCACGCTGCAAAGTTACGTCGCCGTGGCCATGACCACGATCAAGCCGCTGTACGACGCTGCCGCACCGGGTGACAACGCGGCGCGGGCGCAGGCGATCAAGCTGCTGTCGGGCATCCGCTACGGCAAGGACGGCTACTTCTTCGGCTACGACTCCGAGACCGTGCGCCTGTTCAAGGCCAATGATCCGGAAGGCGTGGGCAAAAGCTTCAAGGACAACCGCGACCCCAATGGCGTTTACGTCAACCGCGGCCTGGTGAGCGTGGCGAAGGACGGCACCCACTATCTGCAATACAGCTCGCCACTGCCGGGCAACGCCAACGTGCTGGTGCCAAAACTCGGCTACACCGAGTACCTGGCGAAGTGGGACATGGCGGTCGGCACCTCGGTCAACCTCGACGGCATCGAAGCGCAAGTGGCGCTGGTCGAGGCGCAGGTGCAGGAACGCATGCAAGGCGTGGTGCTGAGCATCGTTGGCGTGGCGGTGGTGGTGCTGCTGGTGATTGCCATCGCGGGGATGCTGCTGGCCAATACCATTCTGCGGCCGCTGACCCTGATGAAAGCCAACCTCGATGACATCGCGGCGGGCGAGGGCGATCTGACCCGCCGCTTGAACATCACCAGCCAGGACGAGCTCGGCGAACTGGCCGGCTCGTTCAACCGCTTCGTCGACAAGATCCACGGCTTGGTGCGGCAGATCACCGAGATGACCACGCAACTGACCGGCCTGGTGACCCAAGTGTCGGATCAGGCCCAGCGCTCCGACCAGGCGATGGAGCGTCAGCGCCACGAAACCGATCAGGTCGCCACGGCGATCAATGAAATGTCCGCCGCTGCCCAAGAGGTGGCGAAGAGCGCGCAGAACGCCGCCGTCGCCGCCCAGCAGACCGATGAAGAAGGCCAGAGCGCCAAACGCGTGGTGGCCGGCAGCATCAAACAGATTCATGCGCTGGTGGATGACATTCGCAGCAGCGGCGTGTCCCTCGACAGCCTGCAGCAGGACGTGTCGTCGATTGTCGGCGTGCTCGGGGTGATCCGCTCGATTGCCGAGCAGACCAACCTGCTGGCGCTCAACGCCGCGATCGAAGCGGCGCGGGCCGGGGAGGCCGGGCGCGGCTTTGCGGTGGTGGCGGACGAGGTGCGGGCGCTGGCCAGCCGGACGCAGATCAGCACCCAGGAAATCCAGGGCATGATCGATCGCTTGCAGGCGGGCACGCAGTCGGCGGTCGAGGCCATGCGCCGTTCCAGCGAGGCGGGCGATGGCACCTCGGCGCAGGCCAATCAGGCCGGGGCGTCGCTGGATGCGATGGCGGAACTGATCGCGACGATCAACTCGATGAACGCGCAAATTGCCAGTGCCGCCGAAGAGCAGACTGCTGTGGCGGAAGAAATCAACCGCAGCGTGCATCAGATTGCGGTGGCGGTGGACAGCGTGGCCGATGAGACGCAGTTGGGTGCGCAGACTTCGCGCAGTCTGGCGGAGCTTGGGCAGCGGCTGGGCAAACTGGTGGGGCAGTTCCGGATCTGAACACTGGAAAAGCCCCTCACCCTGACCCTCCCGAAACGTCGGACCGCCCGTAGGGAGAGGGGACTGAATGGGGGATGCTATGGAACTACGCCGACCTGAAACAGCTTTACCGAATCCATAATCGACTGAGTCTTTCAGGTCGATGGATGACGTGACACACCTCGGTCAGTCCCCTCTCCCTCCGGGAGAGGGCTAGGGTGAGGGGCTTTTGATTTTCAGCTTCAAGGTCTGTCCCAGTACGGCACTTCGCCAAAGCACTCGACAAAGAAATCAATCACCGTCCGCACCTTCACCGACAGCCGCCGGCTCCCCGGCCACAGCACCGCAATCTGCTGCGGCTCCAGACTGTTCGACACCTGATAGTCCCCCAGCACTGGCACCAGCGTGCCTTCGCGCACCGCCTCGCCGATCAGCCACGACGGAAACATCACCAGCCCCAACCCTTGCATGGCCGCCTGGGTCAGGGTGTCGGCGTGGTTGCCGGTGATCGGTCCCTTGACGGCGTACGGCGTCCAGTCCTCCTGACCCTGACGGAAAAACCAGCGCTGCTGGCCGGTCGCGCCTTTGTAGGCCAGGCACTGGTGTTGCGCGAGATCTTCAGGTTTCTGCGGTGTGCCGTGGCGCTTGAGATACGCCGGGCTGGCCGCGACCTGAAAGCGGTGCGGCGCGAGAATCCGTGCCTGCATGCTCGAATCGTGCAACGCGCCGATGCGAAACAGCAGGTCGGCACCTTCCTGCAACGGGTCGATGTAATGGTCGGTCTGCTGGATGTCCAGTTGCAGCTTCGGATAGCGCGCGCACAACTGGCCAAGCCACGGCGTCAGATGCCGTTGGCCGAACACCACTGGCGCGTTGATCCGCACCAGCCCGGTGGGCTCGCTTTGTTGTTCCTGCAAGGCCTGTTCGGCTTCCTCCAGTTGCACCAGCAGCAGCCGCGCGTGGTGGCCGAGCAGGCGCCCGGCCTCGGTCGGGGTCACGGCGCGGGTGTGGCGATACAGCAATTGCTGATTCAGCGCCTGTTCCATCAACTGGATCTGCCGCGAAATCGAAGAGGGCGCCACGCCCTCGCGGCGGGCGACTTCGGAAAAACTGCCGTGATCGAGCACCGCCACAAACAGCCTGAGTGCCTTGAATCCCAGCTCATTGAGCCCGTGCATGAATTGTCCTGCTGTGCGAGTTGCGCAAAAGTGTTGTCCAGATGCTCCCATTTATCGCACAGCGGCGCCAGCCGATAATCCGCGCCATCGTTGACTTGTACAGGTTTTGGTTATGCAGACGTTGGATGAAGTGAGTGGGGCGGCCCCGGTGGCCAAACCGGGATTGCGCCTGTTGTTGCTGCCGCTGGTGATTCTGGCCGGCATGGGCTTGTCGGTGGAGGCAGGCTTGCTCGGGCCGTTGGGGGCACAGGTCGGGCATTTGTGGGCGACCTTGAGCATCTTTGGCGTGGGTTCGGCGATCCTGTTTTTGCTGCTGTTGTTCGCCGGCCCACAGAAAGGCCCGGCGCTGACCGATCTGCCGCGCTGGCAATTGATTGGCGGCTTTTTAGGGCCGATGTATGTGGTGGTATTGACCCTGGCGACGCCGCATATCGGGATTGCGATGACGATGATTGCGATTCTTTCGGGGCAGGTCGGCAAGAGCGTGTTGATTGACCATTTCGGCTGGTTTGGCGCGACGCGCAAGAAGGTCAATGCCGAGCGGTGGCTGGCGTTGGGTCTGATTGTGGTGGCACTTGTTCTGATTGCGCGGGGTTGAGTGATGAGTCTGGTTATTTTGTTGGCGGTGGTGGTGTTGGCTGGCGCGGTGTTGAGTGTGCAGGCGGCGATCAATGGGCGTCTGGGTGAGACCGTCGGGGTGTTGCGCAGTAGTTTGCTGACTTTTTTTGTCGGGGCTGTGACGACCGGTTTGTTGATTGTGTTTTTCGAGCCGGCCCATGCGGTGAGCCTGCTCGATGTGCCGAAGTGGCAGGTCTGCGGGGCGCTGTTTGGTGTGGTGTACATGATGGTCATGGTCGGGGCGGTGCCCGTGGTGGGGACGGCGGTGGCGACGGTGGCGGTGATTGTCGGGCAGTTGGGGATGGGGATGTTGATCGACAATTTTGGCTGGCTGGGGAATCCGGCGATCGAGCTTTCGTCTTCCCGGGTGTTGGCGATGGTTTGTCTGGGGTTGGCTTTGGTCTTTATGTATCGCAGCAGTGTTCGTCGAGTTGATTGAGATTGTGGTGGCAGATCCGTTGCTGGGGTAACGGCGACTTAGGGTTCCGCCCTTACGGCGGGTCACTTTTTCCAGACGCCGAAAAAGTAACCAAAAAGGCTTTACCCTGACGTTCGGCCCTCGCCGTGGCTCGGGTCCCTTCGCTCCGGGATTGATCCGGGGGGCATCGCCTCCGGTTTGCTTCGCTGCACCTCCTCTCGATGTGTTTGGCTTCGCCAAACGGTCGCTACGCTCCCACCCCCGGCTAAATCCCTCCACTCAGCCTGCCGACGGGCGCTGAGATCAAAAGCGGTACTCGAGCTAACGCTCATCGTGTTGAGTGGTGAGAAGCAAGGGCTGTGTGCTGCCTTTGCTTTTCTGTGGGAGCTGGCTTGCCAGCGATGGCGGCCTGCCAGCCGACCAATCCCTAACAGAATGCACTCAACCCCTGTGGGAGCTGGCTTGCCAGCGATGACGGTCTGACAGCCGACCATACTCCCTCAGATGTACACATCCCCTGAGCTGCCGAAGGCTGCGATCTTTTGATTTCGCTGTTGCTCTGGCTTTTGACGTTGCTTTTGATCTGCCACCCCATCGGCAGGCCGAGCGAAGGTGTTCATCAGGGGGGAGGCGCGCAGCGCCGTGCGGCGAAGCCGCATACATCGAGAGGAGGTGCAGCGAAGCAAACCGGAGGCGATGCCCCCGGATGGGCACCGTAGCGAGGGAACACTGAGCCTCAGCGAAGTGCCGTACGCCGGGGGCAGCCTTTTTGGTTACTTTTTCGGCGTCTGGAAAAAGTGACCCGCCGTAAGGGCGGAACCGCCAGCAGCAACACCTGCAGCAACGGATATGCCCCCAACCCCAAACCCCAACCCAAACCCCCACAGCCACCAGCAACTCCTACACTGTAATTACGGCTTACCCCACAAGCCCCAGACAACCACCAAAAAAGGAGTCTGCCCCCATGCCCGATAGAAAATGCGACTGCCCCAACTGCAAATGCACCATCAAAGAAGGCGAACACGCCTACGCCGTACACGGCAAACACTATTGCTGTGAGGCCTGCGCTCACCACCACAAAAACGGTGAAGCGTGTTCAAGCAAAGGCTGCCACTGCGCCCACCCCAAATAAAAGCGCCCATAAAAAAGTGGAGCCTAATCAGGCTCCACTTCCAGTTTCAGGCTCTCATCATCCAGCTGTTCGGTATGCCGCACCGTGCCTTGCAACCGTCGCCCCTCTACCCGGACCACCACGGTTTTCGCCTGGTCCAAGTCTTCCGGTAATGGCGCCGGCACGCGCAGGGCGAAGCGATAGGGGTCGCCTTCGACAGCCTCAAGACCCACCCGACAGTCCACACTTTTGGTGATACGGCCAAACAGGGTGTCCAGGCCATAATCCAGATGCGCCGGGCTGAAGATGCTGGTCATTGTGTACGCCCCCAAAGAGTCCCCATCGCCGACGAGAGTCTAGCTCGCCGGTCGCCACGTGACGTTTTCCACGCCGAATTTTTCCGCCATCGGTTTGCTGGTCTTTTGCACTTTCTCCCGGCCGAAACGCGGGATGCGACCCACGCCGGCGTCGCAGCTTGCCCAGTGCCACGCCTCGGTGTTGTCCATTTTGTCCGAGCGGATAATGAACGACTTCGGCGTGCCGTGAAGGGTGTAATCGATGACAAACAGTTTTGCGTTGTTCATAAAGCCCGTATTCCTCCCTGTGGTAATAGAAGGATCACAGCGCCCCGGGAAAATTCACTCGGATTGTCCGACGGTATCTATCGTTGGCGACGCGGTGACCGACTGGTTACCATGCGGCTTCCGCCAACCCCAATGAATGCTCGCCATGGCCCTTGCCGCGCCCCCCGATCTGAGTGATACCGATGTGCCAGTGCAACCGCTGGCGCGCACTTATCCCCGTGGTTTGTATATCGAGCCGCACGAGCACGTCTGGGGGCAGTTGCTGTATGCGATGAGCGGAGTGATGTGGGTCGAGACGCCGCATGAGGCGCTGGTGGTGCCGCCACAGCGCGCCGTGTGGTTGCCGCCCGGGGTGCCGCACGGGATTCGTGTGGTCTCGGACTTGCAGATGCGCAATATTTACCTGCGCCCGGCGCTGGCGGCGACGCTGGATGAGACGGTGCAGGTGATCGAAGTCGGCGGGTTGCTGCGTGAACTGATCGTCGGGTTGGTGGAGCAGGGCGACAGTGGCGATCCCGGGTATTACGACGCCTTGGTCGGGTTGGCGTTGCTGGAGTTGAAACGCGCCCGGCGTTCGCCGTTGAAGATTCCGCTGCCGGACGATTCCGACCGGCGCCTGATGAACCTGTGTCAGGCGGTGATGGCCGCGCCGTCGTTGGAGATTGCGTTCGAGCAGCACGCGGAAAATGCCGGCGCCAGCGTGCGCACGCTGGCGCGGTTGTTCAAGGACAGCCTCGGCATGGGCTTCGCCGAATGGCGGCGGCAGGTGCAACTGGCGACGGCGGTGGCGGCGTTGATTCAGGGCGTGGCAGTCAGTGTCATTGCCCGAGAGCTGGGTTATTCACCGAGCAGTTTCAGTGACATGTTCCGCCGTGAGCTGGGCGTGGCGCCTTCGCAATTCCCCGCGGCCTGAACACCATCCCTGTAGGCGTGAGCCTGCAGGGTTGTGTGGTGACTTGCCGATATTTGGCTGAAATTCAGAAGTCCTTGGCCGACGCCTTCTCCACCGATTCCCTAGACTCTGCCCATTCCTTTTAGCGGCGGAGTTTTCCCCATGAACTACCTGATTTCGCTGGCCATCGGCCTGGGCGTCGGCCTGCTCTATGGCGCGCTGAATTTTCGTTCTCCGGCGCCACCGGCCATCGCCCTGGTGGGGCTGCTCGGCATGCTCGCGGGTGAGCAGTTGTGGCCGATGGGCCGGCAACTGGTCGCCGGTTGGTTCTCGTGAATTTTCCTTTCTCTCTTCGGTGGATGTCCTCATGAAAGCACTGCAATTCGATAAAACCGGCGACCTGTCTTCCCTGCGTTTCGTCGACGTCGCCACTCCGCGGCCCGGTGCCGATGATGTGCTGGTCGAGATCAAGGCGGCCGGTCTGAACCCCAGCGACGTGAAGAACGTGCTCGGGCGTTTTCCGTACACCACGTTGCCGCGGATTCCCGGGCGTGATTTTGCTGGCGTCGTGGTTGAAGGCCCGCAGGCGTTGCTCGGCCAGGAAGTCTGGGGCACCGGCCGTGAGCTGGGTTTTTTTGCCGATGGCTCGCACGCGCAGTTCGTCAAGCTGCCGGCCAGTGGCGTGGCGCACAAACCGTCGCACCTGAGTTTCGCCCAGGCCGCCAGCCTCGGCGTGCCGTACACCACGGCGTGGGATGCGCTTGAGCGCAGCGATGTGAGTGCTGAAACCCGTTTGCTGGTGATCGGCGGTGGCGCGGTGGCGACGGCGGCATTGGCACTGGCCAAGGTCCGTGGGGCGCAGATACTGGCGGCGGCGCGGCGACCGGAGCAGGTCAAAGACTTGCAGGACCAGGGCTTCGCGACGATCCAGCTGGATAAACCCGAAGAGCTCGGTGCCCAAGTCCACGCGGTTTACAGCGGCGGCGCCGATGTGATCTTCGACACCACCGGTTTCTGGCTGCCCGCCTCGGTGGCGGCGCTGGCACCGTTCGGCCGCATCGCGATCATCGCGGCACCCGTCGACGGCCATGTGCAGTTGCCGGCGCTGGCGCTATACCGCAAGGGCGGTTCGGTGGTCGGGATCAATTCGCTGCTGTATGGCGTTGAGGCCTGTGCGGCAATGCTCGAGCAGTTTGGGCGGTTCTTCGATGAGGATCGGCTGCCATTGCCGCAGGGGCTGGTGGAGGTGCCGCTGGCGGAAGGTCTGGCACGTTATGCCGAGGTGAATCAGGGCAGCGGCGATAAGATCATCCTCATCCCTTGATCTCACCAACACCGCATAACCTGTGGGAGCTGGCTTGCCAGCGATAGCGGTGGAACAGTCGATGAAGATGTTGACTGCTCTAATGCCATCGCTGGCAAGCCAGCTCCCACAAGGTGCTTTGGTGGGTTCAGGAGTGCGGCACGCCGTTTTCCCACGCCGACCAGTTTTTCAGGATGTCCTGCACCAGCGGATTGCCTGCCCGATAGAGGTTTTCCAGCGCCGGCACGAAGCCGCCCTGATCGGCGTACTTCAGCAAATTGTCCACTTCGCTGCCGCCCGGAGCAGGACGGTCGAAGTCGGAGCCGGCGCGCACCACCGCGAGGCGCTGCACATCCACCAGGCCTTCACGGCTGGCGCGCAACAAAGCCTCATAGGTTGAGTTGTCTTCCTGTTGCGTGGTGCAGTATTCGCCCTTGTTGTCGGTCAGCAGCCTGGTCCAGACCTCGGCGCGTTCGCTCAGGCGAGTGCCGGAGAACCAGGTGTTGCCTGCCAGCGTGTCGCAACGGGTGACGACGGGCGGCTGGTTGGCCGGAGCTGACGGGTATTTCCGGCGCCACGCCGCCGATTCCTTGCTCTCGCTCAGCGCGACCTGGTGGCTCAGCGCAAAGGCCTTGGCCTGCAGTTTCGGGTTGAGTTCGAAGACTTCGGTCTTGTAGTCCAGCGGCGGTTTTTCGTTCGGGCCTTTGGTGTTGATGCCCAGATAACCGGTTGGCCAGCTCGACGGTGCGTCGCGAGAGTCCAGTTCCCACTGCGTGCCGAACTCCACCAGGTAATGCGCCCACGCGGCGGTGCCGATGGTCCCGTGCTTGGGGCTGATGCCGGCAATCCCGGCGATCAGGAAATAACTTTTGCGCAGGTCGAATTTCGGCGACAGAGCCAGTGCCAGGGTCGAGGCGGCGGCGTTGGTCTGGCCCATGCCGGTGGTCAGCAGGCACACCTGCTGAGCGTTGCAGCGGATGGTCGGGTACTCGGCGGACAGGCCCGGTACACGGACTTCCTGCTTGAGATTCAGGCGCTCGATCCAGTTCTGTGCCTCGGGGGCGAACATGGTGATCAGCACGACTTTCGGCTGGATCGGCGCCTCCGCCGCCCAGGTGGAGGAAGAGAGCAGGGCCGCAGCGGCCAGGGTCAAACGCATCATTGCTTGCATGAATATCTCCTCAATTCAGAACTGGTAACCGATGCCGGCGTAGTAACCCCAACCGTTGGAACGCGCGCGGAAATTGCCGTCGCCGAAGTTCAGCTCGCTGCCATCCTCCCAGTTACCGCCGTTATGGAAGTAACGGCCGACGAGGGTGAAGCGCAGGTGGGTGAACGAGTACAGCAACACGTTGGTCGCCACCGTGGCGTTGGCGGTACGCGCCGGGTTGTCTTTGTGCAGGTCCGAGCCGAAATCAAAGTTGGTGAAGCCGATGTAGGTCAGCGACGCGCCGTTGCTGAATTTGTCGATGGGCACGATGTACTTGAGCTGCGCGCGGTAGCCGTCCCACGAATACTCGTTGCTCGCGCCGTAGTTTTCCCACTGGTAGCGCCCGTAGAGGTTGGCCGACAGGTTGACCCGTGAGTGGGTGTCGATGTCGGTGCCGAAGCCACTGTAGAGGGTGTTGGCGCGGTTCTCCTTGCGGCTGCCGTGGTCGTAGATCCAGTCGAACGCTACATACCATTCCTTGAACGGGCCGATAGCGAGGCTGCGCCCGGCGAGGTAGTCGATGGAGATGCGCGGTTCGTGTTCCATGAACACCGGTGAACCGTGGTCCCACACCCCTTTGTCGTGGCTGTTGCCGATGTTGAAGATCTTCGGGATGTCGACGTAGCCGTAAAGCTCGAACGGCCCTTTACGCCCGAAGTACTCGTACTCCAGATAGATATCGTCAGCCGGTTGCGGACCGAAACTGATGTCCTTGCTGCCGATCAGGGTCAGGTCCTGGTTGTACCAGTCCGACAGGTACGCACCTTCCTTGGGCGGGCTGGCTTCGGGGCTGAGGGTTTCGCCCTGGGCGGATTCTTCGGGCAAGGCCGGCTGAGCGACAGCGCTGTGGCTGAGAACTCCGGTAACGCCGGCCAGTAGCAGGGAAACAGCAAACGTGCGCGCAAACGGGGCGCGAAGCGGGGAAGCAGCGTGCATTCAAAGTCCTTTTTTGCGGATCGAGGCCCGGGTTCTGCGGGCCTGTATGGTTTTGTTACGAAAAAGCCGTTACAGGCAGGTCGCAAACGTTTGCACAAGGCGTACCAAGTCTCCCGGCCACGCCGCGTTCCCCCTTGTAGGCTTGGGCCTGCTCGCGATGGCGGCGTATCAGACAAAATCGAGTGATCTGACACGACGCCATCGCGAGCAGGCTCTCTCCTACAGGGTTCGTCGGGCGATCAGAGCTAGTGTTTGCTGGCCGAAACCCGCGGTTTAGAAGGCCCTAGTATTAAAGTATTAACACCATTTAATCCGTGCTCCATCGCGGGGCGTCTACTAGCGTTGTCCCCAATCAGCGGTTTTGTGATGACCGTCGCAGTCTTGATTCGCGTGTGGAATAAGCGCGGCTTTGCACGCTTTCAAGGAAGAAATTGGCCACGACAAGGAGTAGTAGCCCGTGGAAGCAAGGTTTGGTGTCGCCCTCGTTTCGCGTTTTTCCCCTCTTTCTCTTGCTGTGCACCTGAGCGTTGCCGGGTTGTTATTTGGCGGTGTCAGCGCACCTGCATTGGCCACCTGCTCCACGGCCGGTTCCACCGTGACCTGTAGCGGTGTGCCGACTCTGCCGCTATTTCTCAACAACTTTTCCAGCGCCACCAGCGGCCTGACGGTCAACGTCAACTCCAGCGCGCAAATGAACGCGACCCTCGGCGGCCATGTGATGGACCTGACCGGGGTCAACATCACTCTGAACAACTCCGGCACGATCGACCCGGCGCTGCTGGGGCTGGTCTCGGTGTTGAGCGGCGGTGCCTTCATCGGCTCAGGCGCAACCAGCACGGTCAGCGTGCTCAACAACGCCAGCGGAATCATCCGCGGCACCGGCATGTTGCTCGGGCTTAACCTGACCAGCATCGACGGCCTGGGCATCGCGGTGAACAACGCCTCAGCCGGCACCACTACCATCACCAACAACGGCACCATCACCTCGACCGGGCTCTCGATCGGCGGCATCACCCTGGCCGACACCCCGGTGGTTGGCGTGTATGGCGGTTCGCAGGTCAACATGACCAACAGCAGCACCGGCACCATCAACGGCCGGATCGCCTTCGAGACCTCGGCGGCGGGCAACACTTTCACCAACGCCGGTGCCATCACCGGCGGCGTGTCGATGGGCGCGAGCAGTACCAACACCTTCACGGCGATCACCGGCTCGTCGGTCAGTGTCGGTGACGGCGTGCAAATCAGCGTCGGCCTCGGCGGACTGATCGGCATCAACCTGACTTTCGCCCCGACCGGGACCGTCGATGGTGGCGCGGGCGGCACCAACAGCCTGATCCTGCAGAACCCGATCGGCGTCGGCGGCGGCACAACCGGCGTCGGCACGGCGTCGAGCGCCAACTACGTCAACTTCAACAACCTGACCATCAACAGCGGCACCTGGACCTTGCAGGGGCCATTGGTCAGTGGCGCGACCACGCTCAATGGCGGTGTCGCCCAGTTCAACAACAACGCCACGTTCGGCAGCGGTGTCCTCACCTCCAATGGCGGGATCCTGCAAGCCAGCAATGCCGGCTTGAACGTCAGCAACCTGATCTCCCTCGGCGCCGGGGGCGTGACCGTGCAAGGCACCAACGCCACCACCCTGAGCGGCGTGATCTCCGGCAGCGGCGGTCTGACCAAAGTCGGTTCCGGGCAACTGAGCCTCAGCGCCGCCAACACCTACCTGGGCAACACCACGCTCAACGGCGGCACCGTGCAGTTGGGCAACAACCTGGCGCTGAGCACCGGCACCCTCAACGTCACCGGCGCGACTACCTTGAGCGCGCCCGGCACGATCAATCTGAACAACGCCATCAGCCTCGGCGGCACATTGACGACCAGCGGCACCGGCGCATTGACGCTCGGCGGCCTGATCACCGGCAGCAGCGGCCTGACCAAGACCGGCACTGGCAGCCTGACCCTCAGCGGCGCCAACAGCGGTTACAGCGGCACTACCACCCTGAGCGCCGGCAGCCTGCTGGTGACCAACAACGACGCGCTGGGCAGTGGCGCGCTGAACACCGCCGCCGGCACAAACCTGGACAGTACGGCCAACGTCACCCTGGCCAACAACATCGCGATGACCGGCGCACTCAACGTGCTCGGCAGCAACGCCCTGACCCTCGGCGGCGTGTTGAGCGGCACTGGCGGCATCACCAAATCCGGCAGCGCCAGCCTGACCCTGAGCGGCAACAACACCAACGCCGGCAACACGCTCCTCAACGCCGGCAGCCTGTTCGTCGGCAGCAACACTGCGCTGGGTACTGGCGCGTTGAACGCGGCCGCAGGCACTACGCTGGATGCCACCACGGCGGTGACCCTGGCCAATGCCGTCGCGCTGGCGGCGGATTTGACCATCGGCGGCACGCAGGCATTGGGCCTGAGCGGCGTCGTCAGTGGTGCCGGCAACCTGATCAAGAACGGCACCGCGAGCCTGACCCTCAGCGGCAACAACACCTTCGTCGGCGGCACTGCGCTGAATGCCGGCACGCTGATTGTCGGCTCCAACACCGCGCTGGGCACCGGCGCATTGACCACTGCGGCGGGCACCACCCTCGATACCAGCACCGCGGTGGCGCTGACCAACGCGATCAACCTCGGCGGCAATCTGGACATCGGCGGCAGCGCCAACCTGACCCTCAGTGGCGTCGTCAGCGGCGGTGGCGGACTGACCAAACGCGGGTTCACCAACCTGGTGCTCAACGGCTCCAACACCTTTACCGGCGGCACCACGCTGGCGGCCGGCACCCTCACCGTAGGCAACACTGCGGCGCTGGGCACTGGCGTTTTGTCGGTCACCGATACGGCAACGCTGGACAGCAACACCGCCGTCAACCTGAACAACACCATCAACCTCAACAGCAGTGCCCTGACCATCGGTGGCAGCAGTGGCCTGACCCTGTCCGGTTTGGTCAACGGTGCCGGTCAGTTGATCAAAAATGGCACGGCCAACCTGACCCTCAGCGGCGCCAACACGTTCAGCGGCGGCACCACGCTGAACGCCGGCAGCCTGACCGTCGGCGACGGCGCGGCACTCGGTACCGGCGCACTGACCGTGGCCGGGGCGGGCACCCTCAACAGCAGTTTGGCAGTGACGTTGAACAATGCGATCACCCTCAACGCCAACCTCACCGCTGGTGGCGCCAACGCGCTGACCCTCGGCGGGGTCATCAGCGGCAGCAATGGTCTGATCAAGACCGGCGCGTCGAGCCTGACCCTCAACGGCAACAACACCTACACCGGCACCACGGCGCTGACCGCCGGTTCGCTGATCGTCGGTTCCAGCACTGCGCTGGGGACGGGCGCACTGAACGCCTCGAACGGCACCACGCTGGATGCCGGCACGGCGGCGACGCTGACCAACAACGTCAACCTCGGCGGCACCCTGACCGTCGGCGGCAGCAATGCGCTGACCCTCGGCGGTGTGGTCGCGGGCATCGGTGGCCTGATCAAGAACGGCGCGGCCGACCTGACCCTCAACGGCGCCAACACCTATTTCGGCAACACCGCGCTGAATGCCGGCACACTGATTGTCGGCGCCAACGGCGCGCTGGGCGCCGGTTCGTTGAACGCGGCGGCCAACACCACGCTGGACGCCAACACGGCGGTCAGCCTGAACAACGCGGTGAGCCTGGCCGGCGCGCTGAACGTCGGCGGCACGGCCGACCTGACCCTGACCGGTCTGGTCAGCGGCGCTGGCAGTCTGGTGAAAAACGGCACGGCCAACCTGATTCTCAACGCGGCCAACAACTACCTCGGCGGCACCACGCTGAATGCCGGTACGGTGACCGTCGGCAACAGTTCGGCGCTGGGGTCCGGTGCATTAACCGTCGCGGGCGCTGCGACGCTGGACAGCAATTCGCCGCTGGTCAGCCTCAACAACAACGTCGCCCTGAATGCCGCGCTGACTGTAGGCGGTACGCAGAACCTGACCCTCGGTGGCATCACCAGCGGCACCGGCCCATTGATCAAGAACGGCGCGGCCAACCTGACGCTCAACGGCAACAACACCTTCAGCGGCGGCACCACGCTCAACGCCGGCACCCTGACCCTGGGCAATGCCAACGGTCTGGGCAGCGGCGGCTTGACCGTCGGCGGTGCGGCGACCCTCGACAACAGCGCCTCGTTCGGCATCGGCAACGCGATCACCCTGAATGCCGGACTGACCGTGGCAGGCAACAACGACCTGGCCCTCAACGGCATCATCGACGGCGCCGGCAGCCTGACCAAAAACGGTCTGTCTGACCTGACGCTGGCCGGCAGCAACACCTTCAGCGGTGCACTGAATATCGTCTCCGGCAGCGTCACCACCCTCAACAGCGGGGCACTGGGAAATACCTCCGGGGTGAACATCAGCGCCGGCGCCAGCCTGAATCTGGGCAGCGACGCCAGCCTCGGTGCGCTGACCGGCAGCGGCAGTGTGCAACTGACCGGCAGCAACACCTTGACCGTCGGTGGCGGCAACCTCACCAGCACGTTTGATGGTGATCTCAGCGGCAGCGGTGGCCTGACCAAAATCGGCACCGGCACGTTGAATCTCACTGGAATCAACGGCGTCACCGGCAACACCGCAATCAATGGCGGCACCGTGAACCTCAGCGGTTCGCTGGCCAGCGCGCAACTCAACGTCAATACCGGCGGCACCCTGACCGGTACCGGCTCGGCGCTCGGCGTGGTGAACATCAACAACGGCGGGCATCTGGCGCTGTCGTCGGGCAACACCTTGTCGGCGAGTGCGCTGACCCTCGGGGCCGGCAGCAACGTTGATGTGGCGCTGGGTACACCGTCGACCGCCTCGCTGATGAACATCGGTGGCAACCTGACCCTCGACGGCAATCTCAACGTCACCGATGCCGGTGGGTTCGGCGTCGGCGTGTATCGCCTGTTCAACTACACCGGCAGCCTGAGCAACCTCGGTCTGGACGTGGCCAGCGTGCCGGTCGGTTATGCGCTGGGCGATCTGGTGGTGCAAACCGGGGTGGCCAATCAGATCAACATTCAAGTGTCGGCACCCAACAGCAACATCCGTTACTGGGACGGCAGCCAGACCATCGCCAACGGCCTGGTCGACGGTGGCAGCGGCACCTGGAACGCGGTCGGCACCAACTGGACCGATGCCAACGGGCTGGTCAACCAACCGTGGGCCAGTGACTTCGCGGTATTCCAGGGCACCGCCGGTACGGTGACGGTGAACGGCACGCAATCGTTCACCGGCCTGCAGTTCATCACGGATGGCTACAGCCTGGTCAACGGTGCGGCAGGGCAGCTGACCGCCGTCAACGGCACCGGCGGGACTACGGCGGTGCGCGTCGATCCGGGCGTGACCGCCACTGTCGGCGTCAATATTGATGGCAGCGGCATCCTCAACAAACTCGATGCCGGCACCCTGGTACTCAATGGCGCCAACACTTACAGCGGTGGCACGCAACTGGACGGCGGCAAGATCATCGTCGGCAGCAACACCGCGCTGGGCAGCGGTACGCTGACCGCCAACGCCGGCACCCAACTGGACAGCAACACGGCCGTGACCCTCGGCAATGCCGCGACGCTCAATGGCAATCTGACCGTGGTCGGCAGCAATGCACTGGCGCTCAACGGGGTGATTGGCGGCACTGGCGGATTGATCAAAAACGGCGCGGCCAACCTGACCCTCGGCGGCAACAACGCCTTTCTCGGCCCGGTAGCGTTGAACGCCGGCGGGTTGATTCTGGCGTCGAACTCGGCACTGGGCTCTGGCACGCTGAACGCCGCGGCGGGCACCAGCGTCGATGCGAGCACTGCGGTTTCGCTGAACAACGCGGTCAACCTCGCCGGCAACCTGGGCATCGGCGGCACGGCGGACCTGACGCTGGCGGGTACGGTCAACGGCGCCGGCAGCCTGACCAAGAACGGTGCGGCCAACCTGACCCTGAGTGGCAATAACAACTTCCTTGGCGGCATCGCGCTCAACGCCGGCACCCTGACTGCCGGCAGCAACTCGGCGCTGGGGCTGGGCAACCTGAGCGTGGCGGGCGCCTCGGCGCTCGACAGCAGTAGCGCCGTGAGTCTGGGCAACAACGTGGTGCTCAACGCCAACCTGAGCAACAGCGGCAGCAACAACTTGAGCCTCGCTGGCGTGGTCAGCGGTGCGGGCGGGCTGATCAAGAACGGCGCGTCGAACCTGACGCTCAACGGCATCAACACTTACACCGGTGGCACCACGCTGAACGCCGGTACGCTGACCCTCGGCACAGGTGCTGCGCTCGGCAGCGGCGCACTGACCGTGGCCGGCGCCTCGAGCCTCGACAGCAGCGCGCCGCTGGTGCTGGCGAACAACGTCAACCTCAATGCCAACCTGAGCCTGGCCGGCAACAACAACCTGACCCTCGGCGGCGTGATTGCCGGGGCGGGCACCCTGACCAAGAACGGTCTGGCCGACGTGACCCTGTCCGGCAACAACACCTTCAGCGGCACTTTCGATGTGCTGTCCGGCAGCCTCACCACCCTCAGCGCCAATGCCCTGGGCAACAACGCCACGGTCAATCTGGCTGGCGGCGCGGCGCTCAACCTCGGCGCTTCGGGCAGTCTCGCCAGCCTCACTGGCAGCGGCACGGCGCTGGTCGGCACCGGCAACACCTTGAGCCTTGGCGGCAACAACGTCAGCAGCACCTTCGCCGGTGTCCTCAGCGGCGACGGCGGGCTGAGCAAGCTTGGCACTGGCACGCTGACCCTCAGCGGCATCAGCGACCTGACTGGCGACACCAACGTCAACGCCGGCACCTTGCAGGTCAACGGTTCACTGGCCAGCGGCAACGTGCTGGTCAACAACGGTGGCACCCTCGGCGGCAGCGGCACCTTGACCGGTGCGGTGACGGTAGCCGATGGCGGGCATCTGGCGGGCGCGACCGGCAGCACCTTGTCGGTGGATTCGCTGGTGTTCAACGGCAACTCGAACTTCGACGTCGGCCTCGGCACTCCGGTCGTCGGGGGCGGCAGTGCGCTGGTCAACGTCGGCGGCAACCTGACCCTGGACGGCACCCTCAACGTCAGCGACATCGGCGGTTTTGGCAGCGGCGTGTATCGCCTGATCAACTACACCGGTGGCCTGACCGACAACGGCCTGCTGATCGGCACGGTGCCGGGCAGCGTCACCCCGGGCGACCTGACTCTGCAGACCGCGCTGGCCAACCAGATCAACCTGCTGGTCACTGCGCCGGGCGTCACCGTGCAGTTCTGGGACGGCAACCAACTGGTGGCCAACGGCTCGGTGGAGGGCGGCAGCGGCACCTGGGGTTCCGGCACCACCAACTGGACTGACGTCAACGGCACCACCAATCAGGCCTGGACCAATAACTTCGCGGTATTCCAGGGCACGGCGGGCACGGTGACGGTCAACGGCGCGCAAACCATCACCGGCATGCAGTTCATCACCGACGGCTACAGCCTGCAGAACGGCACGGCGGGTTCGCTGAATCTGGTCAACGGCTCGATGGGCAATGCTTCGGTGCGCGTCGATCCGAACGCCACCGCAACCCTCGGCGTGGCGCTCAACGGCACCGGCACCCTCGGCAAATACGACAGCGGCACGCTGGTGCTCAACGCCGCCAACGGCTACACCGGCGGTACTGCGCTGAATGGCGGCAAGATCGTTGTCGGCAACAACGCCGCGCTCGGCACGGGTGTGCTGACCGCAGCGGACGGCACCGCACTGGACAGCAATGCGGCGATCAGCCTCGCCAACAACGTGCTGCTCAATGGCGGCCTGACCGTCGCCGGCAGCAACGCCTTGACCTTCGACGGTGTCGTCAGCGGTGCCGGCAGCCTGATCAAGTCCGGCGCGTCGAGCCTGACCGTCAACGGCAGCAACACCTACAGCGGCGGCACGCAACTGGCTGGCGGCACGCTGGTGCTGGGCAACAACAGCGCAATCAGCAGCGGCGCCCTGAGCGTGACCGGCAACGGTACCCTCGACAGCACCTCGGCGCTGCAACTGGCCAACGCGGTCAACCTCGGTGCGCAACTGACCCTGGCCGGCAACCAGAACACCACGCTGCTCGGCGCCATCACCGGCACCGGCAGCCTGGTGAAAAACGGCAGCGGCGACTTGCTGCTCAGCGGTGCCAACACCTACAGCGGCGGCACCACGCTGAACGGCGGCAGCACCACTGGCGACACCAGCAGCCTGCAAGGCGCGATCGTCAACAACGCGGCGCTGACCTTCGCGCAGAACGCCGACGGCAGCTACACCGGCAACCTCACCGGCAGCGGTACGCTGAACAAAACCGGCACTGGCCAGTTGCTGCTCAGCGGCAACAACACCTTCACCGGCGACACCTCGGTGCAGGCCGGCAACCTGATCGTCAACGGTGTGCTCAACAGCGCCAACGTCAACGTCGCCAGCGGCGCGAAAGTCGGCGGCAGCGGGCAACTGGGCGGTAACGTGCAACTGGCCAGCGGCGCAACGCTGAACGGTGGTGGTACCGCCACGCCGTTGTCGGTCGGCGCGCTGGCGTTGTCCTCGGGCAGCAATCTGGACTTCAGCCTTGGCTCGGCCAGCAGTTCGACCACCGTGGTCAACGTCGCCGGCAACCTGACCCTCGACGGCACGCTGAACATCAGCAACGCCGGCGGTTTCGGCACCGGGGTCTACCAACTCTTCAGCTACGGCGGCAGCCTGACCGACAACGGCCTGGTCTACGGCAGCCTGCCGGTGTCGGCGGCCAACCTGACCCTGCAAACGGCGATTGCCAATCAGGTCAACCTGCTGGTGCAGGGCACGCCGGGTGAAGTGCAGTTCTGGAACGGCGGCACCACCAACCCTGACGGCAGCATCGGCGGCGGCAGTGGCGTGTGGGGCCCGGCGACCAACTGGACTGATCCGAGCGGCACGCAAGCGTTGGCTGCCAACGGTCAGTTCGCCGTATTCGGCGGGCAGGGCGGCACGGTCACGGTGCAGGGCAATCAGAACTTCACCGGCCTGCAGTTCCTCGTTGGTGGCTACAGCCTGGTTCCGGATGCCGGCGATACACTGACTCCGGTCAACGGCCCCGGTGGCACGCCAGCGCCGATCCGGGTAAATGCCGGCGGCAGTGCCGAAATCGACGTGCCGCTGATCGGCACCGGCGGCATCGAAAAACTCGACGCCGGCACATTGCTGCTGAGCGCTGCCAACACCTACAGCGGTGGTACCACGGTCAGTGGCGGTACGCTGGTCGGTAACACCACCAGCCTGCAAGGCAACATCACCAACAACGCCTCACTGGTGTTCCTGCAGAACACCGATGGCCGGTTCAATGGCGCCATCAAGGGCGCCGGAGCGCTGGCCAAACGTGGCGCCGGCACCTTGTTGTTGACTGGTGATCAACCGTTCACTGGCACGGTTGCGGTCGATCAGGGCGTGCTGCAAGTCGGCAGCCGTGCGGCCCGGGCCTCGCTGGGCGGGCAGGTCACTGTCGCCAACGGTGCGGGCTTGAGCGGCAACGGCAGCGTTGGCTCGGTGGTCAACCACGGTGTAGTGGCTTCCGGTGGCGCCGACGGCACCTTGAGTGTGGCCGGCAACCTGAGCAACGCGGCGGATGGTGTCTTGGCGTTGACGGTCAGTTCGCCGACCGCCACGCCGCTGGCGGTGGGGGGCACGGCCGCCCTCGGTGGCGGGCTGGTGGTCAACAGCCTCGCGCCGTTCACCGGTAACACCAGATACTCACTGATCACCGCAGGTGGCGGCGTGACCGGCACCTTCAGTACAGCCGATCTGCCGCAGTATGCGTTCCTCGACAGCTCGCTGATCTATGGTGCCGACTCGGTCACCCTGGCCGTCAGCCGCAACGGCAACTCGTTCGCCGACGTCGCCGCCACGGGTAACCAGCGCGCCACCGCCACGGCCCTCACCCATAACGGCCCGGCGGGGGCGGCCCTGCAGAATCAGATCGTCAACCTCAGCGTGGCCGGTGCGCGTAACGCGTTCGACAGTCTGTCCGGGGAAATCCACGCCAGCACGGCCAGCGCCATGCTGGAGGATTCGCGCTTCATCCGTGAGGCGGTCAATGACCGCATGCGCCAGCCGTCGTGCAGCGCCTCGGACGATCCACGTCGGACGCTGGCACCCAGCGACACCCAGCTGAGCAGCAACGGCTGTCACGGGGAAATGGTCGGCTGGATCCGGGCCATCGGTGCCTGGGGGGACATGGGCGGCGACAGCAACACGGCGAAAGTCGATCGCAACCTTGGCGGTTTCATGCTCGGCACCGACAAGGCGCTGGACGACACCTGGCGTGCCGGGATGGCCGCCGGTTACACCCGCAGCAACCTCAACGCGCATGATCGCAACTCCGATGCCAAGGTCGACAGCTACCACCTGGCCGGCTATCTGAACTCGCAGTTCGATGCCTTGGCGGTGCGCTTCGGCGCGGCATACAGCTGGCACAGCATCGAGAGCAAACGCGATGTCAGCGTCGGCAGCTACAACGACCGCCTGAAGGCGGATTACGACGCGCGCAGCGCGCAGGTGTTCGGTGAAGTGGGGTACGCGATCAGCGCGGCGGGAGTGGCCATCGAGCCGTTCGCCGGGCTGGCCTACGTCAACTACGACAGCGATACCGCCAAGGAAAAAGGCGGAGTGGGGCGCCTGAAGGCCGACGCCGATCAGGACATCACCTACTCGACCCTCGGGGTGCGCGTCGGCAAGCTGGTGACCCTGGCCAACGGCAGCCAGTTGACGCCCCGCGCAGCCATCGGCTGGCGCCATGCGTACGGCGACACCAAGCCTGACGCCGACCTGAGCTTCATCGACGGCGGCGCCTCGTTCAGTACCCAGGGCGTGCCGATCGCCAAGGACAGCGCCTTGCTCGAAGCCGGCATCGACTTCCAGGTCACCCCGACCGGCAAGCTGGGTATCGGCTACTCGGGCCAAGTGTCGAGCGACAACAACGACAGCGCCTTCAACATCAGCTTCAGTCAAAGCTTCTGATTCAGGTTTAGGGTCGAAGCACTTTCAGCCGCCCGCGAGGGCGGTTTTTTTTTGCTGGGCACAATGGCGAGGTTGTTTGGGGCCGGCCTTGAGTCGGCGGGGAGCGTTCGATAGCTGTTGCGAGCGAACTTGCGAAGAGGCCCTGTCATCCAGCGCAAAAATCTGCCCGCCCGCGCTCTGCTAGAATCCGCCCCATCCATTGCCAGAGACTCCCCTGATGAGCGAGCCGATTCGTCTGACCCAATACAGCCACGGCGCCGGTTGCGGCTGCAAGATTTCCCCGCAGGTGCTGGAGGTGATTCTGGCCGGCAGCGGGGCGCAGAACCTCGATCCGAAACTGTGGGTGGGCAATGCCTCGCGCGATGATGCGGCCGTGTACGAGATTGATGCCGAGCGCGGTGTGGTGTCGACTACGGATTTCTTTATGCCGATCGTCGACGACCCGTTCGATTTCGGCCGCATCGCGGCGACCAATGCGATCAGCGACATCTACGCGATGGGCGGCGATCCGTTGATGGCGATTGCGATCCTCGGCTGGCCGGTCAATGTGCTGGCCCCGGAAGTGGCGCGTGAAGTGATTCGTGGCGGCCGTGCGGTGTGCGACGCAGCGGGCATTCCACTGGCGGGCGGGCATTCGATTGATGCGCCGGAGCCGATCTTCGGCCTCGCCGTCACCGGTCTGGTGGAAAAGCGTCATATGAAACGCAACGACACCGCCACCGCCGGTTGCCTGCTGTACCTGACCAAACCCCTGGGCATCGGCATCCTTACCACCGCCGAGAAAAAGGGCAAGTTGCGTCCTGGCGATGTTGGCGTGGCCCGCGACTGGATGTGCACGCTGAACAAACCCGGCAGCCGCTTCGGCAAACTCGCCGGCGTGACGGCGATGACCGATGTCACCGGTTTCGGCCTGCTCGGCCACCTGGTGGAAATGGCCGACGGTAGCCAGCTTACCGCACGCATCGCCTACGACCGCGTGCCGCGTCTGGACAGCGTTGAGTATTACCTCGATCAGGGCTGCGTACCCGGCGGTACGTTGCGCAACTTCGACAGCTATTCAAGCAAGGTCGGCCGCGTGCAGGAACTGCACAAACGGCTGTTGTGTGACCCGCAAACCAGCGGCGGTCTGTTGATTGCCGTCACGCCTGAGGGCAATAACGAGTTCCTCGCCGTCGCCGCCGAACTGGGCCTGAACCTTGAGCCAATCGGCGAACTGGTTGAGCGACAGACGAACGCAGTCGAGGTGATTTGATGCACCGCGATTGCACCGACTACCGTGACATTTTCCTCAACGACCGGCCGCTGATGGACGCCCGCGCGCCAGTCGAGTTTCACAAGGGCGCGTTCCCCGGCGTGATCAATCTGCCGCTGATGAATGACATCGAGCGGCAGAAGATCGGCACCTGTTACAAGCAGCATGGGCAGCAGGCTGCTATCGAACTGGGCCATCAACTGGTGTCCGGTGCGGTCAAGGCCGAGCGTATTCAAGCCTGGGCCGATTTTGCCCGGGCCCACCCCGATGGTCTTATCTATTGTTTTCGAGGCGGTTTGCGTTCGCAGATCACCCAACAGTGGCTGCACGACGAGGCCGGCATCGACTATCCGCGTGTCGGCGGTGGCTACAAGGCGATGCGCACCTTCCTGATCGACACCCTGGAGCAGGCCATCGACCAATGTGATTTCGTTTTGCTCGGCGGCATGACCGGCACCGGCAAGACCGAAGTGCTGGTGCAACTGCGCAATGGTCTGGACCTTGAGGGGCACGCCAACCATCGAGGTTCAAGCTTTGGCAAACGGGCCACCGGGCAGCCGTCGAACATTGATTTCGAGAACCGTCTGGCCATCGACATCCTCAAGAAACGCGACGCCGGGATCGAGCAGTTCGTGCTCGAGGACGAGAGCCGGGTGGTCGGCAGTTGCGCCTTGCCGCTGCCGCTGTATCAGGGCATGCAGCAGTACCCGATGGTCTGGCTCGAGGACCGTTTTGAACATCGCGTAGAGCGCATCCTGCGCGATTACGTGGTGGACCTGTCCGCGGAGTTTGCCACGGTGCATGGCGAGGACGGTTTTTTGCTGTTTTCCGAGCGGTTGCTCGAAAGTCTGAACAATGTGCAGAAGCGCCTGGGTGGCGAGCGGCATCGGCGGATGTTGATGCTGATGGAAGACGCGCTGGCCGAGCAGGGGCGTAGCGGGGCGGTGGATTTGCATCGCGGCTGGATCGAAGGCTTGCTGCGTGAGTATTACGACCCGATGTATGTATTTCAGCGCGAGAAGAAGGGCGGGCGGATCGAGTTTGCCGGGGAGCGCGGGGCGGTGCTTGAGTATCTTCGCGAGCGCTTGAATCAGAAAGATTCATAGCGTTTTTGCCGGCCGCATCGCTGGCAAGCCGGCTCCCACAGGTATCGCGGATGTACATGTCATTTGTGTACGTCCTGGAACCCTGTGGGAGCCGGCTTGCCAGCGATGAGGCCCGCATGAATCAGCAAGATTCAGGTCGGACAGGTTTGCTTGCCATGATCCAGCCCCTGCTTGTAGCTGTGGCTTTGCAGACTGGCCTTGCCGTTGTGCCAGGTCAGGGTCAGCACATACAGCGAGTCGAAATCGTTGGCCGCCCAGTCGTCGGTGATGTTCTGTTTCTCGCCCAGCGCTTTCCCGGCGACCTTGTTGATCAGCTCTGGCAGATAGCCGTGGGACCACGCGGTGTAGATCGTCGAATTGTGGTACTTGTCCTCCAGCAGTTCGCGGGCCAGGTCGCTGGTGTCGTTGGCCGAAAACTCGATGTTCACTGGCAGGCCGAGTTTGATGGCGGCGGGGCTGATGGTCATCAACGGGCGGATGTAGCTGTAGGAGTTGTCCAGCTCGCCTTCCTCGACATTGCGCGTCGGGTCGGCGGCGAACACGTAATCGGCCTTGCCGAACTTTTCCGGCAGCAGCGTCGACAGCTCGATCGCACGGTTCAGGCCCTGGCAATTAAGCTGGCCGAGCCCGCCATCGGGCTTCTCCGCGTGGCGCAGAAACACCAGCGTCTGGGTGCCGTCCACCGGTTGCGCGCGAATCTGGCTCGATTCCAGCGACAGGAACAACGCACTGACCGCCAGCAGGGAGGGCAGGGCCATGTACGCGCGATGGTTGAAGCGTTTGGCGAATCTCATGAGGTTCGTCATTGGATAAAGGATTCTTCAGCAATGTCGGTTGAGGCTGACAAACCGTTCCACCGCGGGCTCCCAGCTCCGGGTGTTTTCCCTGTCGTGTCGTGCTTCCTTTGCGAATGGCATAGCTCAGAGTCCCTGAGGCCGGTTTGGTTCAAGCACCGTAGACGAGGGATGTTACGGTTCGTGCAGAATCGGCTGGCGGCGGCGAATTTTTGATTTTGTTTTGCAAACGCGCGCTCAAAAACATCGCAGCCCGTGGCCGCGCCTACATTATGATCAGGCTTTAAATTGTGACTGGATGCTTCCCATGACCGATCTGTCCGCGTTCCCGATCACCCGGAAATGGCCCGCGCAGTACCCTGACTGGATTCAGCTCTATTCCCTGCCAACGCCCAACGGCGTCAAAGTCTCGATCATGCTCGAAGAGATCGGCCTGCCGTACGAACCGCACCGCGTCGGCTTTGACACCCAGGACCAGTTGTCCGCCGAGTTCCTGTCGTTGAACCCGAACAACAAGATTCCGGCGATCCTCGACCCTCACGGTCCCGGCGACCAGCCGCTGCCGTTGTTTGAATCCGGGGCGATCCTGATTTACCTGGCCGACAAAAGTGGCCAGTTGCTGGCTCAGGAAGGCGCACTGCGTTACGAAACCATTCAGTGGCTGATGTTCCAGATGGGTGGCATCGGCCCGATGTTCGGCCAGCTCGGTTTCTTCAACAAATTCGCCGGCAAGGACTACGAGGACAAGCGTCCCCGGGATCGCTACGTCGACGAAAGCACACGCCTGCTCAAGGTGCTCGACGGTCGGCTGGAAGGCCGCGACTGGATCATGGGCGAGCGCTACACCATTGCCGACATCGCAACGTTCCCGTGGGTGCGCAACTTGATCGGGTTCTATGAGGCCGGGGATCTGGTCGGCATCCAGAACTTCCCGAACGTCACCCGCGTGCTCGAGCGCTTCCTGGCCCGGCCGGCGGTGATTCGAGGCCTGACCATTCCGTCGTAATCGACACACGACCCTGTGGGAGCTGGCTTGCCAGCGATGAGGCTGGGACAGTCAATATCCATGTTGACTGACCCGCCGCTATCGCTGGCAAGCCATCTCCCACAGGGTTTCAGGGTGAAGCTGACGGATTATTACGCCCCCGGTAATGCACTCTTGATTGATCCAGGTTTGTACCCCGCCCGCCGCAAGGCATAAGCTTCGCCCCCTACGACTTTCGTCTCATCTTCCGATTTCAGGAAAGGCCCCATGTCCAGTCAGTTCCCCGAAGCACGTCCCCGCCGTCTGCGCCGCAATGCGAGCCTGCGCAGTCTGTTCCAGGAAACCGAATTCAGCCTGAACGATCTGGTACTGCCGATTTTCGTCGAAGAAGACATCGACGATTTTGTGCCGATCAAGAGTATGCCGGGGGTGATGCGCATTCCCGAGCGCAAACTGGCCAGCGAGATCGAGCGCTACGCCCGTGCCGGGATCAAGTCGGTGATGACCTTCGGCGTGTCGCACCATCTGGACAGTAACGGCAGCGACACCTGGCGCGAAGACGGCCTGGTCTCGCGCATGTCGCGCATTGCCAAGGACGCCGTGCCGGACATGATCGTGATGTCCGACACCTGCTTCTGCGAATACACCGATCACGGTCACTGCGGCGTGCTGCACAACCATGAAGTGGACAACGACCAGACCTTGATCAACCTCGGCAAACAAGCGGTGGCGGCCGCGCGCGCCGGTGCTGACGTGATCGCGCCGTCGGCGGCGATGGACGGTCAGGTGCGGGCGATTCGTCAGGCCCTCGACGCGGCCGGCTTCACACAGATCCCGATCATGGCCTATTCGACCAAATTCGCCTCGGCCCTCTACGGCCCGTTCCGCGAGGCCGGTGGCAGCGCGCTGAAGGGCGATCGCAAAAGCTACCAGATGAACCCGATGAACCGCCGCGAAGCCCTGCGCGAATCGCTGCTCGACGAGCAGGAAGGCGCCGATGCACTGATGGTCAAACCGGCCGGTGCGTACCTGGACATCATCCGCGACATCCGTCAGGCCTCGAACCTGCCGCTGGCGGCGTATCAGGTCAGCGGCGAGTACGCGATGATCAAGTTCGGCGCGCAGGCCGGGGCGATTGACGAAGACCGCGTGGTGCGTGAAAGCCTCGGCGCCATCAAGCGAGCGGGTGCGGATCTGATCTTCACCTACTTTGCGATGGATCTGGCGCTGGCCGGGATCTGACAAACACCGAAGTGCCCTTGTGGGAGCTGGCTTGCCAGCGATTGCGGTAGCTCAGTCAACGTTGATTTTGACTGTGCCGGCCTCATCGCTGGCAAGCCAGCTCCCACAGGTTTTTGGGTGTTTTTGGGTCAGGGGCAGGCGAAATACGGCCGGATCCCGTGATCGCGAAAATAGCGTTCGATCACCTTCGGATCGGCGCTGTTGTCCGCTATCGCCACATAGGTGTCCGGGCGCAACAGATAAAATCCGTTACGCCCCAACCCCGCCGTTTCAAACGCCGGACGCCAGTCGAACACATGCAGCGGCAGATGGTGTGCGTGGCACCAGGCGATCATCTCGTCGCTGGTGTCGCCGTACACGTGCACCTGCCAGCACGGCTGCCGTAGCGGCTCGTAATTATCGCCTTCACCGTCATGCGCCCACGGCAGGCGATCGCCGCCGTGCACGTGGCCGGCCACGCCCTGGCTGAGCGGCATGCCGCGGTAGTTGAGGGTGACCTGCGACACAGTGCGAAAGAGAAATTCGCGGCTGGCCTCGAACGCCGCCAGTTTCGGGATCAGAAACGGTGCCACCCGCATGCGCAGCAGATCGGCCATGCGCCCCTCGGCGGTGACGAAGCTGAACACTTTGTCGGTGGTCGACACCAGTCGACGGGCGAAGGCAATGCGTTCGGTTTCGTAGCTGTCGAGCAGGCCCGGTTCGGCGCCGCCGCCGAGCACCGCCGCGAGTTTCCACGCCAGATTGATCGCATCGCCGATGCCGGTGTTCATGCCCTGACCACCGGCCGGACTGTGCACGTGCGCGGCATCGCCGAGCAGGAACGCGCGAGCGCTGCGAAAGTGTTCGGCCACCCGGTGATGCACGCGGTAGGTGGAAAACCAGTGCACGTCCTCGATATGGACTTTCAGGTGTTCGATGGCGCGGCTGCTGACATCGGAAAACGCCAGGGTGTCGGCGCGATCCGCACGCTCGTCGCGCACCGTGCCGATCAGCCGCGCGCGGCCTTCGCCAGCCAACGGGAACACCGCGAGAAAGTCCGCCTCATCCAGGTCCAGGTGCAGCTCGCCATTCATCGCCGGGCCGCTGGCCTTGACGTCTGCCACGTAGAAGATCTGTTGATACGTGCCGCCAGGAAAACCGGCGTCGAGGGATTTGCGCACCACCGAACGGGCGCCGTCGCAGCCCGCCAGATAGCAGGCCTGACAGATTTCCTGCTCGCCATCGGGCAAGCGCAAATGCGCGGTGAGGCCGTCGCTGGTTTCCTCGAAGCTCTCCAGCGTGGTGTTGCGTTCGACACTGACGCCGTAATCTTCCAGGCGCTCGATCAGCAGCCGTTCATGTTCATCCTGGGGGAAGATTTCGACGAACGCGTAGGGTGTCAGCCCTTCGCCAATACGGTTCAGTGGCAATTGCGCGACCGGTTTGCCGTTGACCCAGAAGTTCGCCGCCGCCACCCGATGGCCCTTGCGTACCACGGTGTCGGCCAGGTCCAGCTGACGATACAACTCCAGGGTTCGCGCCTGTACCGCCAGCGCCCGGGACGTGGTGCCGGGGGCGGAGGTCTTGTCGAGGATGCGCACGCGCACACCGAGTTTGCTCAGCCACAGGGCAAGCACCAGGCCGGTCGGGCCGGCGCCGATGATCAGTACGTCGCTGCGGTTCATGGCCTGTCCTCCTTCGGCTGTGCAGCAAGTATGGATCAGCAGGGCGGCGCGGCCAGTTTGTCAGCCAGACGGAAAAGGCCCCGCAGCGGTGGCGCTGCAGCGCCCTCGCTACAACGATCGCGATATTCACGGGAACAGTGTTTCGTTGCGGCAGTCCTAGCCTGCGCCACACCTTTGATCGTATGGTGAACCGGCTCAACGCACGCCAAGGAGCACTATGTACAGCCCTCGATTACTGATCTCTCTCGCTGCACTGCTGGTGCTCGCCGGTTGCGCGGGCCAGCGCAGCAGTGAACCTGCCCCGCGTGCGCCCGCCGAAGTGAAGGCCGAAATCGTGCGGCTGATGCCGGCAAAAGTGCCTGACCGCCAAGGCTGGGCCACCGATATTTATGCCGCGTTCGCCGCGCAGAACATCAGTCCGACCACGCAAAACCTGTGTTCGGTGCTGGCAGTGGCCGAGCAGGAATCGACCTTTCAGGTTGACCCGACGGTACCGGGCCTGGGCAAGATCGCCCGTGACGAGATCGACCGCCGCGCCGGCAAGGCGCACATCCCCGGGATGCTGGTCAGCGCCGCGCTGGCGGTGCGTTCGCCCACCGGCAAGACCTACAGCGAACGCCTGAACGCCGCGCGCAGCGAGAAAGACTTGAGTGCGGTGTTCGACGACTTCATCGGCATGGTACCGATGGGGCGTACCTTGTTCGGTGGCTTCAACCCGGTGCACACCGCCGGGCCGATGCAGGTCAGCATCGAATTCGCCGAGCAGCATGCCAGGGACTACCCGTACCCGGTCAGCGGCACGATCCGCCACGAAGTGTTCACCCGCCGTGGCGGCATGTACTTCGGCATCGCGCATTTGCTCGGCTATCCGGTGAGTTACCGCGAGCCGTTGTACCGCTTTGCCGACTTCAATGCCGGGTGGTACGCCAGCCGTAATGCGGCGTTCCAGAACGCGGTCAGCCGTGCCTCGGGCATTCCCTTGGCGCTGGATGGCGACCTGATCCGCTATGACTCGATCCTGCCCGGCAGCACCGAGCTGGCGGTGCGCACCCTCGGCAAGTCGCTGGGCATGCGCAATCCGACGATTCGCGATCAACTGGAGAAAGGCAAGACCCTGGAATTCGAGGAGACGAAGCTCTATCAACGGGTGTTTGAGCTGGCGGACAAGGCCGAGGGCAAAACCCTGCCGCGCGCCGTGCTGCCGGGGATCGTGCTGCAGAGCCCGAAAATCACCCGCAAACTGACCACCGCGTGGTTCGCCAAACGTGTGGATGAGCGCTACAAACGCTGCATGGCCAAGGCCGGTTGATGCGTGCTCAAAGCACTTTAACGGCTCTGCCGATGGCCTGAATCGGTCCGGTCGGTTTGCCGATCGGCGAGCCGTTGGCGCCTTCGAGGGTGAGTTCGAACAGTTGGTTCGGTTGCAGCGGCGGCAGTTTGTCCAGCGGCACCTTCAATGCCTGCCCCGGTTTGACCAGTCCCAGCGACACCGGCCCTTGCCAGCCGTCAGCTTTGGTCCAGAACTCCAGCGCCTTGTCCGCCGGCACTTCGACCACTCCCAGCGGAATCAACTGGATCTCCCGTGCATTGTTCGCCTGGATCACCCAGCCTGGCGCCTTGTCCTGCGGGGCGACCAGTACCACCAGATAGCTTGGTTTCGGCGCGGTATGGGTCACCAACAACGTCCCCAGGATCAGCGTCGCGGCCAGCCCGGCGGCGCTCAGACTCCGCCACAACGGCAGCAGATTCCACCACGAAGGACGCGCCGGCTCAGGTGCCTTGCGCGAGAGTCGCTCGACACTGCGTTCGATGCGTGGCCACAAGTGCGGCGAGGGCGGATGCGTTCCGGCCAGGTCCGTCAGGTCCAGCAATCGCCGCTCCCAGGCATCCACCGCGGCTTGCAGTTCGGGCTCGTTGCGCAAGCGCTGTTGCACCGCTTCGCGCTCCGGCGCTGACAGGGTGCCGAGCACGTATTCGCTGGCCAGTTCATCAAGTTGCTGCGCCGATTCAGTCGTCATCCCATGCACTCCCGCAACGCATTGAGGCTGCGTTTGATCCAGGCTTTGACGGTGCCCAGTGGCGTGTCGAGACGGGTGGCGATCTGCGCGTGGCTGTAGCCGTCGACGTAGGCATGCAGGATGCAACTGCGCCGTTGTGGTTCCAGTTGTTCCAGACAGCGGTGGATGCGCGCCGAATGCGCGTGGGCGTCGAAACCGTCCTCATCCACAGCCACTTCGTGAGCTTCGTCAAAGGGCGTTTCCCGGCCCTGATCACGTAACAGATTCAGCGCCAGATGCCGGGTCACGCTGAACATCCAGCCACGTGCCGAACCACGCGCCGGATCAAATCCCGCCGCGCCGTTCCAGATCTTGATGAATGCCTCATGAACAATGTCCTCCGCCAGCGCCGTGTCGCGCACCAGCCGTTTGGCCACACCGAGCAGGCGTGGGCCTTCCTGCACATACAAATCGTGCAGGGCCAGGCGCTCGCCTCGGGCACAGGCAGCGAGGCGGGCTTCGTAATCGAAAACGGATTCGGCTAAAGGCATGTCGTGCAATCTAGCTCACATTCCGCAAACATCCACACAACTCCATTTCCTTTTGCAGGAGTGAGCCTGCTCGCGACAGCGGTGCGTCAGTGAAGCCTGTGTTGGCTGACACTCCGCTGTCGCGAGCAAGCTCACTCCTACAGGGGATTTGCGATGAGTCAGGAAATCAGTTCGCCGCCCAGAAGATGTAATCCGCCTGATATTTCACCACTTCCTGCTTGCCCTTGTTCGCCGCCGTGCATTCACTGCCCGGTGCCACGCCACCCTTGAGCGCGACCCGCTGGATGTAGCTGACGCCGCTCATCGCGCCTTTGCCCTCGGCCGGGTTGGCCTTGACCAGTTGATAAGGCAGGTTGCCCGGACTCGACGGCGCCACGGCCAATTGCGTACCGGTGACTTTCGAACCGTCCTTGGCCTGCCAGGTGGCGGGTGGGCCGAAGTAGGTGCCGACTTGCTTGCCGCTGCGATCATTGAGCACCGCTTTGGGGCCGACAAAGGTCCACTCGGTCTGCCCGGCGGCATTGGGTTTGTCGCGGCATTCGTAGGTGATCTCGCCGACACCGGTGGTTTCCATTGCGACTTTGTGGCCATCCGGGACTTTGATGCTGTCCGGCAGGCCGCTTTGGGCGAAAGCGCCGGCGGAGGCTGCGAGCAAACCGGTGAAGCAAATCAGCTGTGTGGTGTTCATCAGTGTGTTCTCCGAAAAGGGTAGATCGCTGGCAGCCATCAGTGGCTGTTACAGGGACTACCCGTGGCGGAGACGTTTGGATGCAGTGGCTGAAAAAATATTTTTCTGGATCACCTCTATACCTGTGGGAGCTGGCTTGCCACCGATGGCGTCGTGTCAGCCAACATCGTTTTCTCTGATACACCGCAATCGCTGGCAAGCCAGCTCCCACAGGGTTCCTTATTGGGTTTGAGGCCGGAGGCGTTCAGCAACTCCTGGGTGTAAGGATGTTGCGGCGCGGCGAAGATCTCCCGCGACGATCCTTGCTCGACCACCTTGCCGTCCTTGATCACGATCAAGTCATGGGCCAGTGCGTGCACCACTGCCAGGTCATGGCTGATGAACAGATAGGTCAGACCATGCCTGATCTGCAATAGCCGCAATAACTCCACCACCTGCTTCTGCACCGTGCGATCCAGCGCCGAGGTCGGTTCATCGAGCAGAATCAGCGCCGGCTCAAGCACCAAGGCGCGCGCGATGGAAATGCGCTGGCGCTGGCCACCGGAAAACTCGTGGGGGTAACGATGGCGGCTTTGCGGGTCGAGGCCGACCTCCTCGAGCACGCGAATCACCGCCGCTTCGCGCTCGGCCGCAGTGCCGATACCGTGGGTCAGCAGGCCTTCGGCAATGATCTGCTGCACCGACATCCGAGGGCTGAGGCTGCCGAACGGATCCTGGAACACCACTTGAATCTGCCGCCGCAACGGTCGCATCAAGCGTTGATTGAGCAGGCTCAGCTGTTTGTTGCCGAAACGGATACTGCCCTCCGATTCCACCAGGCGCAGGATCGCCTGACCCAACGTCGACTTGCCCGAACCCGACTCACCGACAATGCCCAGGGTCTTGCCGCGTTGCAGGGTGAAACTCACGCCATCCACGGCTTTGATGTAATCCTGCTGGCGACTGAACAACCCTTTGGGCAACGGGAACCAGACCTTCAGATCGTCGACCTCAAGCAAGTTGTGATCGTACTCACTCGGCACCGGCGCACCGCTGGGTTCAGCCTCGATCAACAAACGGCTGTAAGGATGCTGCGGCGCCCGAAACAGCGCTGCGCAATCGGCCTGTTCGACGATCTCGCCATGGCGCATCACGCACACCCGTTGAGCGATGCGCCGCACCAGATTGAGGTCGTGGCTGATCAGCAACAGCGACATGCCGAGGCGCTGCTGCAGCTCGATCAGCAATTCGAGAATCTTCTGCTGCACGGTCACGTCGAGCGCCGTGGTCGGTTCATCGGCGATCAACAACTGCGGCTCGTTGGCCAGCGCCATGGCGATCATCACCCGTTGCCGCTGACCGCCGGAGAGCTGATGCGGATAGGCTTTCAAGCGCTGCAGGGGCTGGCGAATACCGACCAGCTCCAGCAGCTCCAGCGTTCGTGCGCGAGCGGCGCGGCCCTTGAGGCCTTTGTGAATTTCCAACACTTCGCTGACCTGCTTTTCCACGGTGTGCAGCGGGTTCAGCGAAGTCATCGGCTCCTGGAAAATCATCGCGATCCGGTTGCCGCGCAAACCGCGCATCTGCTGCTCGCTGGCCTGCAACAAGTCCATGCCGTGGTAGCGGATCGAGCCGCTGCTGCTGACATTCTTGCCCGGCAACAAGCGCAGGATCGAATGCGCCGTTACCGACTTGCCCGAGCCGGATTCGCCGACCAGTGCCAGGCATTCGCCACGGCGAATATCGAGGTTCACACCATGCACCACTTGCTGCCCGGCGAAGGCGACGCGCAGGTCGCGGATTTCAATCAGGTTGTCGTTCATGTCAGCTCCGGGGATCGAATGCGTCACGGCAGGCCTCACCGATAAACACCAGCAACGAAAGAATCAGCGCCAGCGCGAAAAACGCCGTCAGCCCCAGCCATGGCGCTTGCAGATTGCGCTTGGCCTGGCCGATCAGTTCGCCCAGCGATGCGCTGCCCGCCGGCATGCCGAAGCCGAGAAAATCCAGTGCGGTCAGGGTGGCGATGGCACCGGTGAGAATGAACGGCAGGTAGGTGAGGGTGGAGGTCATCGCGTTGGGCAGAATGTGCCGGCACATCAGTGCGGTGTCAGTCAGGCCCAAGGCCCGTGCGGCTTTGACGTATTCCAGATTGCGTCCGCGAAGGAATTCGGCCCGTACTACATCCACCAGTGCCAGCCAGGAAAACAGCGCCATGATCCCCAGCAACCACCAGAAACTCGGCGAGACGAAACCGGACAGGATGATCAACAGATACAGCACCGGTAGCCCCGACCATATCTCCAATAGCCGCTGCCCGAGCAAGTCGACCCAACCGCCGTAATAACCCTGCAATGCCCCGGCGACGATGCCGACCAACGCACTGATGCCGGTGAGGATCAGTGCAAACAGAATCGAAATCCGTGTGCCGAAAATCACCCGCGCCAGGACGTCCCGTGCCTGATCGTCGGTGCCCAGCCAGTTGCTCGCCGAGGGTGGGCTCGGTGCCGGCTCGTCGAGGTCGTAGTTGACCGTGTCGTAGCTGAACGGAATCGGCGGGAACAGCATCCAGCCGCCCTGATCCTCGATCAGCCGGTGTACGTAGACGCTGGCGTAATCCGGCTGGAACGGCAGTTCGCCGCCGAAATCGGTTTCCAGGTAATCGCTGAGAATCGGGAAATAGAAGGCGTCGTGATAGCGGATCACCAAGGGTTTGTCATTGGCAATCAGCTCACCGCCGAGGCAGACCAGGCACAGGCCGATAAACAGCCACAGCGACCAGCGTCCACGCCGGTTGGCCTTGAATTGCGCAATGCGGCGTTGGCCCAGAGGGGAAAGTGTGAACATCAGGCAGTCCTCGCCGAGAAGTCGATGCGCGGGTCGAGCAGGGTGTAGCAGAGGTCGCCGATCAGCTTGATCAGCAGGCCGAACAGGGTGAACAGAAACAGCGCGCCGAACACCACCGGATAATCACGCGACACCGCCGCTTCGTAGCTCATGCGCCCGAGGCCATCGAGGTTGAAAATGGTTTCGATCAGCAAGGAGCCGGCGAAAAACACCTCGATCAACGCCGACGGCACACCGGCCACCACCAGCAGCATCGCGTTGCGAAACACATGGCCGTAAAGCACGCGGCGCTCGGTCAGACCCTTGGCCCGCGCAGTGATCACGTACTGGCGGCTGATTTCGTTGAGGAAGCTGTTTTTGGTCAGGATGGTCAGCGTGGCGAAGCCGCCGATCACCAGCGCCGTCACCGGCAATACCAGATGCCAGAGGTAATCGCCGACTTTGCCGAGGGGGCTGAGGCTGTCGAAGTTGTCCGAGACCAGGCCCTGCACCGGAAACCAGTTGACGTAACTGCCACCGGCAAACACCACGATCAACAGAATCGCGAACAGAAACGCCGGCATCGCGTAGCCGATGATGATCGCCGTGCTGCTCCAGACATCGAAGGCGCTGCCGTTGGTGATTGCTTTGCGAATGCCCAGCGGGATTGAAATCAGGTAGGTGATCAAGGTTGCCCACAAGCCCAGCGACAGCGACACCGGTAATTTCTGCGCGATCAGGTCGGTGACCTTGGCGCCACGAAAGAAACTGCTGCCCAGATCCAGCTGCGCGTAGTTTTTCAGCATCAGCCACAGGCGTTCGTGCATCGGTTTGTCGAAGCCGTAGTGGTGTTTGATTTCTTCGATCAGCGCCGGGTCGAGGCCACGGCTGCTGCGCCCGGCACCGCCCGTCGCGGCCACTTCGCCACCGCCGCCCATGCTGTGTCCGCCGAAGCCTTGCAGGCGCGCAATGGCTTGTTCCACCGGGCCACCCGGTGCGGCCTGCACAATGAGGAAATTGACCACCAGAATGCACAGCAGCGTGGGGATGATCAGCAGCAAACGCCTACTCAGATAACGCAGCATGTCACTGACCCCCCGCGAGCCGGGTGTGCATCTGTTGCGTGGTCAACGGCTTGGCCGAGACCTCCCACCAGGTGTTGAGGCCTTCGTCGTATGCCGGTTGCACAGACGGCATGCCGAAACGGTTCTGATACACCGTCGGCGTGCCTTTGGAGTAGTAGTTGGGAATCATGTAGTAACCCCATTGCAGCACCCGGTCGAGGGCGCGGGCGTAATGCACCATGGCTTCGCGAGTGTTGGCCTGGACCAGCCCGTCGATCAGTCGATCGACCGCCGGGTTGGCCAGCACCATTGAGTTGGAACTGCCGACCTGTGTGGCACTTTGCGAGGCGTACAGGTTGTACAACTCACGGCCGGGAGAGACGATCGGATCGCCGCTGCGCGGGAAAGCGGCGACGATCATGTCGTAGTCCCGGGCGTTGAGGCGGTTGATGTATTGCGCCGAGTCGATCCGGCGCAAATTCAGGGTGATGCCGATCTGCGCGAGGCTGCGCTTGAACGGCAGCAGCATGCGGTCGAAGCCGCCCTGACCGTCGAGAAACGTGAATTCCAAAGGCTCGCCGGCAGCGTTGACCAGCCGATTGTGTTGCGGTGTCCAGCCGGCCTCGGCGAGCAATTTCAACGCTTGCAGTTGCTTGTCGCGGATGTAGCCGCTGCCATCGGTTTTCGGTGCCTGATAGACCTCGGTGAAGACCTCGTCGGGGATCTGCCCGCGCAGCGGTTCGAGGATCTTCAACTCGTTGGCATCAGGTAGCGCGGTGGCGGCCATTTCACTCTTTGGCCAGAAGCTGTTCTGGCGCACGTAGAAGCCGCGCATCATCTGCTTGTTAGTCCACTCGAAATCCCACAGCAGGCTGATGGCCTGACGCACGCGACGATCCTGGAAAATCGGGTTTTGCAGGTTGAACACGAAGCCCTGCGCCGCCGTCGGTTTGTCCGGGGCAAGGATCGACTGCTGCAAGCGACCGTCACGCAATGCCGGGCTGTCATAGCCGACCACATAACCGGACGAGGAAAATTCGCGGTTGTAGTCGAAGGCGCCGGCCTGCAACAACTGACGGGCGACGTCAGTGTCGCCGTAAAAATTCACCGTCAGGGTGTCGAAGTTGTACATGCCGCGACTGACCGGCAGGTCTTTGCCCCACCAGTCCGGATCGCGTTCGAAACTGATGCTGCGCCCGGCATCGACCTTGCTCACGCGGTACGGGCCGCTGCCCAGCGGCGGCTCGAAACCGCCGCCATTGGCAAAGTCGCGGGTTTGCCACCAGTGTTCGGGCAGCACGCGCATCGTCGCCAGGTCCAGTGCCAACGTGCGGTTGAGATTGTTCTTGAAAGTGAAGCGCACCTGCCGCGGGCCTTCGATCAGCACGTCCTGCACGTCGGCGTATTGCTGGCGATAGCTGAGGCTGCCCTTGGTCATCAGCAGGTTGAAGGTGTAGCGCACGTCCTCGGCGGTGATCGGCGTGCCGTCGGCGAAGCGTGCCTTTGGATTGAGGGTGAAGCGTACCCAGAGTCCCTCGGGATCGCGTTCCATTTGTTGCGCGACCAGTCCGTAAACGGTGTAGGGCTCGTCCAGCGAACGGAACGCCAGCGGCGCATACACCCAGTCGTTGACCTGCACCACGGAAATGCCCTGATCGGCATACGGGGTGATGTAGTTGTATTGACCGATTTCCATCGACGCCCGGCTCAGCGAACCGCCCTTGGGCGCCTTGGGATCGACGAAATCGAAATGCTCGAAGTTCGCCGGATACTTCGGCGCTTCGCCGTACACCGTCAGCGCATAACTGCCGCCGGCCAGCGCCGAAGTGCCGGTGCATAGCAGCGCACTGCCGAGCAGCAGGCCAGCCATGTTGCGCAAAAAACTCATGAAGTCACTCCTGAAAATCCCTGAAGAAGCCCGAATCCCTGTGGGAGCGAGCTTGCTCGCGAATGCGGTATGTCAGCGAAGGATGTGTTGACTGATACGACGCCTTCGCGAACAAGCTCGCTCCCACACTGGGGTTGTGGTATTTCCGGTCAGAAGTGATACGTCATGCGCGCAAACAAGGTACGGCCCAGCGGGTCGGTGTAGCGCGGGTCATAGCCGCTCTGGAAGTTGTAGGCCTGGTTGGAGAACGGCGGGTTGCGGTCGAACACGTTTTTCATCCCGGCATCGACGTCCAGCACCTTGTCGAAGGTGTAGCCGGCCGACAGGTCCCACACCGAATACGACGCCACGCGTGCATGGGTTTCACGGTCGTAGTCGTTGTAGCCGGTGGTGAAGCGGTTGGTCAGCGACGCCCGCGCCGCGCCGAAGGTCCAGCTGCCGGTGAGGTTGTGTTTCCAGCGGGCAATCACGCCGTCACCCTGGAAGTCGCCGACCTTGTCGGTGAACGGGCCTTTGATGGTGCTCTGGAAGTCGTACTCGTCAACATAGGTGCCTTGCAGGCCCAGGCCGAACTGGCCGTACGGCGTATTCGGGAAGCGATAGTCCAGCGACACGTCGACCCCGTTGGTTTCGACGATGCCGAGGTTGGCGTTGCCAGTGACGATGTAGTTGAGCGTGCCGTCGGCATTGCGCACGAAGCGGTCCTGATAGGCACCGGCCTGATCAAACACGGTGGATTCCGGGAACGGCTGGATCTGGTTGGAAATGTGAATCCACCAGAAATCCAGGCCCACCGACAGGTTGTTCACCGGTTGATAAACGAAGCCCAGGGTGACGTTGCGGGCTTTCTCCGGCGCCAGATCCTCATTGCCGCCGATCTGGTTGAGGAACTGCTGACCGCAATCGCGCCCGCCGTTGCCGCCCGGTTGCACTACGCCGCCGGTACACAGCACCGGGTCGTTGTAGTAGCCCTGGGTGAAGGTGATGCTGCGCGGTGAATAGAGCTCGTACAGCGACGGCGCACGGAAACCTTCGCTGTAGGCACCACGTACCACCAGCTCTTTCAACGGCTGGTAACGGAACGAGTATTTCGGGTTGGTGGTGCTGCCGAAGTCGCTGTATTTGTCGTGACGCACAGCGGCGGACAGTTCGAGGCTATCGAGCACCGGCACGTTGATTTCGGCGTACGCGGCTTTCACGCTGCGGTCGCCTTCGACGCTGCCGTTCGGGTCGATGCCGAGGCTCTGGATATCGCCGGCAAACTGCTCGAAGTCCTGGTGGAATTTCTCTTTGCGGTACTCGCCACCCAGCGCCAGGCCGGAAGGACCGGCGCCGAACCAGTCACCGATTTCGCGGCTGATCCGGCCGTCGAACCCGGCCACGCGGCCGACAGCCGTGGTGTAGGCGCCGTGGTACGCCGCCGCGTCGATGTACTGCTGGCCGGCAGCGGATTGCGGGCCGAACGGGTTGAGCAGGCCGCTGGCCAGACCATTGATCATCGCCTGGTCGCTGACATAACCGCTGGTGACGCTGGAGACGATTTTGTTCTGGTTGTACGAGGCGCCGACGTTGTAATCCCAGCCGCCGACCAGACCGTCGAAGCTGAGCAAGAAGCGCTGGCTGGTGTTCTGGTCTTTCGATTCGCGGGGGCCAGCGGCGGTTTCGCGCCAGTTGACGTCCACCGGTTGCGTCGGGTCGAGGGCGAAACCGGTGGGCGCCGGGGTGATGCCGTTGCCTGGGTAGTAGGGCGATGAGGCGTCCAGGCTCAGGCCGGTGAGCGGAGCCGGGCCGACCGCCGTGGCGTTGTTGTTGCGCGACCAGAAGTATTCGAGGTTGACGTTGTGGTCGTCCGCCAGCTTGCCGGTGGTCTTGCCGAAGAACGAAGTCTTTTCGGTTTGCGGAATCAGGTCGATGTATTCGCGGGTGCTGAAGCGGCACAAACCGTCGCGGGCCACCAGGTTGGGGCCGTTGCAATTGCTGTTGGCCAGTGGGTTGGTGGCGTTGCCGTTCTGGCTGTAGTTGCCGGGGAATGCAGTGCCGGAGGTCTGGTCCAGGCCGCGGCCGGGCACGTAGTCGCGGGCAAAGGAGCGGTCGTTGGCGTCGAGGTTCTGCTGCTTGTTGTAGTTGAACACGCCGAGCACGTTGAAGCGGTCCTGCTCCAGATCGCCGTAACCCCAACTGGCGCTCATGTCTTTGGTAGCGCCACCGCCGCTGTGGGTCGGGGTTTCGCCGCCGAGGGTCAACTGGCCGTCGGTCATGGATTTCTTGGTGATAAAGTTGATCACGCCGCCGATGGCGTCGGTGCCGTACAGGGCTGACGCGCCGTCGCGCAGGACTTCCACGCGTTCGATGGCGGCAAACGGGATCATGTTCAGATCCACCGCGCCACCGGCCGAGTTGGTGCCGGACAAGGCGTTGTTAGCCAGGCGTCGACCGTTGAGCAGCACCAGCGTCTTGTTCGCGCCAATGCCGCGCATGTCGGCAAACGACGCGCCGCCGGTGGCCGCGCCGACCGAGCCGGCGCTGTTGTTGATCGACTGGCTGCCGGTGATGCGCTGCACCAGTTCGGCGGAGGTGGTCACGCCTTGTTTGCGCAGTTCATCGGCCTTGAGAATGGTGATCGGCACCGCCGTCTCGGCATCGACCCGGCGAATCGCCGAACCGGTCACTTCCACCCGTTGCAGTTGCGTGGTCGGCGCAGCCACCGTCGCCGCAGCCGGTACGGCAGCATTGTCGTCCTCGGCGGCTTGCACGGTGCCGGCGCCCATCCCCATGGCCACCAGATACAACGGAACAAAACGGTGACGAGAAATCGTTGCCACCAAAGGTTTGAGCGTGAAGCGTGGAGTGTTCATCAGCATGGTTGTTTCCGACTTTGTTAGACGTTATCGAATTGGCCTTGTGAGCCCCTCATTGCTCCGCTTTCGGTGATACCGCGTGCGGAAAACCACTTTCTTCAAGCAAGCCGATCCCCTCCGAAGACGCTTTGCGTTTTTCGGTCGGCTGATTGCGACGGGAGGCGGTCCGCGGTGTCGGGCGCGTTTTTTAACGCGCGCCCGACACCGCACTCAGTGGGTGGTCATCACCGATATTTTGGTAATGCCCGAGCGTTCGATGGACGCCATGGCCTTGGCCACCTGGCCGTAATTGACGGCGGAGTCGGCCTGCAGCTGCACGCGGACTTCGCTGTCCTTGGCCTTGACCTCCTTGAGGCTGGCCTCCAGCGATTCCGGCGCCAGTTCAGTCTTGGCCAGATAGAACTTGCCGTCCTGATCGACGCTGACCACCACCGGATCCTTCTTTTCGGCGGGGGCGACGGCGTCGGTTTTCGGCAAATTGACTTTGATCGCGTTGGTCATCAGCGGTGCGGTGACGATGAACACCACCAGCAGCACGAGCATCACGTCCACCAGCGGCGTGACGTTCATTTCGCTGAGCACTTCATCGCTGTCTTGAGTGGAAAAGGACATCAGCTGGCCTCCCGCACGGCGGCTGTGGTTTTGCTGGCGATGGCCTGGCGGCTGATGGAAAACGCGCTGCGCGAGGCGAGGGCGTCGAAGTCGTGGGCGAAGTCGTCCATGTCCGCCGAGGCGAGCTTGAGGCGACGCAGGAAGAAGTTGTAAATCAGCACCGCCGGCACCGCGACGGCGATGCCGACGCCGGTGGCGATCAGTGCGTGACCGATCGGGCCGGCGACCGCTTCAAGGCTGGCCGAACCGGTTTCGCCGATGCTTTGCAGGGCTTCCATGATGCCCCACACGGTGCCGAACAACCCAATGAACGGCGCGGTGCTGCCGATACTGGCGAGGATCGCCTGACCGTTTTCCAGCGAGCGGCGCTCCTTCTGGATCTGCTGGCGCAGGTTGCGTTCCAGGCGATCCGAGCGATTGATGGTGTGCGCCAATTGCTGGGTGGTGCGCGGCGAATCCTCCACCAGCAGGGCTTCGAAACCGCTGCTGGCGATGCGCGCCAGCGAGCCCGGGTACTGGCTGGCGTGCTCGGCGGCGGTGAGCAGGTCCGGCGCGCCCCAGAAGGCTTTGCTGAACTGTTTGTTCTGGGCTTTCTGGCGCAGGTATTGCGCCGACTTGACCAGCAGGATCGCCCAGCTGACCACGGAAAACAGCACCAGCCCCCAGAGCACACCGGGGACAATCATCGAAGACAGAGAAGGGTTCATGGCTACACCTCGCTTGCATTAAGTCGGTTGTGAGTTCGTCGGGTTGTGCCGTTATTGCGGCAATTTGAAATCAATGGTCTGGGTGGCGAAGCCGTCGATCGGCGTGTCACCGCGTTTGGCCGGAATAAACTTCCAGTTCTTCACCGCCGCGACGGCCGCGTCATCCAGTTGCGGCTTGCCGCTGGACTTGGTCACCGTCACCGAGCCGGCGCGTCCGTTGGCCAGTACCTGAATGCGCAACACCACGCTGCCTTCCCAATTGCGCCGCAGCGCCAGCGACGGGTATTCCGGCGGCGGGTTGCCGAGGCTGGCGAGGCCGGAAATCGCCGCGGACTCTTTCACCGGCGCGGGCGCGGCGGCAGGTGCTGGTGGCGCGTTCGGGGTCGCCGGTGCTGCGGGAGCGGCCGGTTGAGCCGGGGCGGGGGGCGCTTTCGGCGGCTCGGCCTTTTTCAGCGGTTTCGGCTTCTCGACCGGTTTCGGTTTTTCGATCGGCTTGGGTTTCTCCACCGGTTTCGGCGGTGGCTTGACCGCGTCTTCGTCCTCCACCGGTTGTTCAGGTTCCGGCGGTGGTGGAGGAGGCGGTGGTGGTTCCGGGGTGGGCGGTGCCGGTGGAGTCGGGCTGGTCAGCTCGACAGTCATTTCCGGAATCTGCGGCGGGGTCGGCAGTGGCTCGGGCCGGGTCTGCTGGAGAAACCACCAGGCGCCGCCGTGTATCAGCGCCGATACCGCCACCAGCAACAGCATCTGCTGTTTATTCAACCCGCCGGGCTGCGAGGTGTTGGCTTTAAAGGCCGGCCCGCCCAACGCCGGCGGGAGTGGCGCTTCCCGTAATGGCCCCGGCAGGGTTTTGTGCTTTACCGCATCGTTCATTAAAGCTCCCTCGGGTTGATGAAGGGCAATAAGGTGCCGTCCGAACATATGGGTGATGTTCGAGTGGGTGGGTGTAACTTTCTTCTAGGTGCGCGCAGGCCGATAGTTGAACTATCTATTAATAGGCTTGTGCAGGCTTACTGGCTTAGTGTCATCGACTTTTTATGTTCATTAGCCGTTCCCTGGTGTTGTTTTATCTAGGGCCTGCCGAGCCTTCGGCAGCTCCTGCAGATGTTGCGTTCGAAGTTCGTTTTGCAACCGCTGTGCCAAATATTGCTGAAATGTAGAGCGGTTATTTCACCACTGTTACCCATGTCGCATTTATATAAGTTTTATCGGTTGTCCCGTTTTTCTTTAGTGCAGAGTTGTCCACGGCCCCGAATGCCGGGGCTTTTTTACAGGCGAGTCAGACCGCGCGCAGTATCAGGCCGATTAGCGAGATAGAGCAGCTGAACTCGGGTCCGTCAGGGCGCTTGATGGTGCGCGGCGGACTGATTTGGTGCGGGTCAATGTATTAGCGGGTCACAGGCCGTATTCCTTGTTCTTGTTGATTTGAAATGTATGCTTCAACTATTTGTTAGTTATGGTTGCGAGCGCATTTTTGGTGCAATTAAAAATATTCAAGTTATTGTTCGACAATCCTGCTGTCGAGCATTCATGTAGCGCTTGCGCAATAACTTCATGGGTTATATTTAAAAAATAAATAGTGCCGTGGCGCACGCGCAATCAATGCCGCCAACGCAGTGCATGACGCTGGGGTTCAGGTAATAAAGTAAATGTATGGGTGGCCGGAGCTGTTCCGGCTAACTCGGCTTTGCGCCAATGGATACCAACGGGACGTGATGCGGCAATACGTTTGAAGATTCACGCGGTGAACTCCTTGTTGCCAGCTCGGATACACGAACTTTTGGTTCGGTATCGCACCTTACAAGAACGCGGATAGCGTTCGATGATTGCTCTTGGTGCGGGATGGGCACCGCCAGCGCTGTTTTGCGAGGTTTGAATTCGCAAGTCGCGAATGCATGGGAAAACCGTGCCAAAACCGATACACAGACAGATTTTTTCTACACCCACGCTACAGCCATCTACCCTGTGGCAATGGTCTTTTCGGGGGGATTGGATATGTACCAGCTCTACGGGCACAGAAACTCAGGCGCAGCCGCCATCGAAGCGGCGCTGGAACTGTGCCAGATCGCTTACCGTTTCATTGATATCGAAGCCAGCACCGAAGCCGCCGAGGCGTTGGCCCAGCTCAATCCACTCAAGCAGATACCGACCTTGCAACTGCCTGACGGCAGTGTCATCACCGAGAGCGCGGCGATCCTGATTCATCTGGGCCTGACGTTTCCCAAGTCCGGTTTGCTGCCGGCCCAGGCAGAGGATCGTGATCAGGCGATTCGCGGCCTGGTCTACATCGTCAGCAATTGCTACGCGGCGATCGGTGTCATCGACTACCCCGAGCGCTGGCTGCTGATGCCCGACGAAGCCTCGCGGCAGAACCTGGTGGCTGGCGCACGTGAGCGTTTGCATTGGAGTTGGGAGGTGTTTGCCGACCAGTTTTCCGCCGAGTTGTACCTGGATGACGAAACGCCCGGCGCGCTGGATGTGCTGGCGGCGGTGGTCACACGCTGGGCCGGCAGCCGCGAGCATTTGCGTCAGACGCGACCGGGGTTTTATGCGTGGTTGCAGCGGATTGATCGACATCCAGTGCTGGCGCCGGTATTCGCCCGGCATTGGCCTTCTTGAACACACCACAAAACCAAATGCAGGAGTGAGCCTGCTCGCGATAGCGGTCTGTCAGATAAAAACAAGGTGACTGACAGACCGCTATCGCGAGCAGGCTCACTCCTACAGGGGGCTTCGGGGATTATTCCCCGCGAATGTACTGCTCCAGTTGCCTGATCAGCTCGGCCTGTTCGGCAATGGCTTCCTTGACCAGGTCACCGATCGACAGCAAGCCGATCAGCTTGCCGTTCTCCACCACCGGCAAATGGCGCAGGCGTTTGTCGGACATGATGCCCAGGCAGGTGTCGACGGTTTGATGGGTGTCCACGGTGATCACGTTCGCCACCATGATGTCGCGCACCGGTGTGCCCACCGACGAGCGTCCATGCAGCACCAGTTTGCGCGCGTAATCGCGTTCACTGATGATGCCGACCACTTTGTCGTCTTCGACCACCAGCAGGGCGCCGACGTTTTTCTCGGCCATCTTCATCAGCGCTTCGAGCACCATGTGATCAGGCTTGATCTGATGCACTTCCTGATTTTTCTGATCTTTGAGCTTGAGCAGTTGGGCGACGGTCTTCATGGCGGTTACTCAGGTGTTGTCGTTGTTATTCAAGCATCGTAGACGCAAGCGCGCAGGGCAAGGTGGCAAAGCGGCAGATAGCACGCAAAAAACGTCATATGCGGAAAAAATCCCCATTTAGTGTTGTGAAGTGCAAACCCACAAGGTTCTTCCATGCCAGCGGAGCGTAGAATGCGGCTCTGTTTCAATTCCTGAGGTCGCAGTGGTGGATTTACAGCAGGGTTTCGTTCTGACCCGGCATTGGCGCGATACCCCGGCGGGCACTGAAGTCGAATTCTGGCTGGCAACCGACGCCGGGCCGCGCCGCGTGCGGTTGGCGCCGCAGACCTCGGTGGCGTTTATCCCTGCCGCACAGCGCGAAGCGGCCGAGCGCCTGCTGCACGACGAAAAGCACGTGGAACTGCGCCCGCTGGCTCTGCAGGATTTCGAACATCGCCCGGTGCTCGGCCTGTATTGCCAGCAACACGGCCAGTTGATGCGCCTGGAAACCGCGCTCAGCCGCGCCGGCGTCGACGTGTTCGAAGCTGACGTGCGCCCGCCGGAACGCTACCTGATGGAGCGTTTCATCACGGCGCCGGTGCTGTTCAGTGGCACGCCCGATGCTGACGGCGTCTTGCTCGACGCCCACCTCAAACCCGACCCGACATACCGGCCGAACCTGCGCCTGGTCTCGCTGGACATCGAAACCACGGAAACCGGCGAGCTGTATTCCATCGCCCTCGAAGGCTGCGGCCAGCGGCAGGTGTACATGCTCGGCGCGCCCAACGGTGATGCGAGCAGCGTCGATTTCGACCTTGAATACTGCGACTCACGCACCGTCATCCTGAAAAAACTCAACGACTGGTTTGCCCGCCACGACCCTGACGCAATCATCGGCTGGAACGTCGTGCAGTTCGATCTGCGCATTCTCCACGAGCACGCGCGGCGTCTTGGCGTGCCGCTGAAAATCGGCCGTGGCGGTGAAGAGATGCAATGGCGCGAACACGGCAGCCGCAACCATTATTTCGCTGCGGCGGCGGGGCGGCTGATCATCGATGGCATCGAATCCCTGCGCTCGGCGACCTGGAGTTTCCCCTCGTTCAGCCTGGAAAACGTCGCGCAAACCCTGCTCGGCGAAGGCAAGTCGATCGACAATCCGTACCAGCGCATGGACGAAATCAACCGCATGTTCGCCGAGGACAAACCGGCGCTGGCCAAATACAACCTCAAGGACTGCGAACTGGTCACACGGATCTTTGCCAAGACCGAGCTGCTGACGTTTTTGCTCGAACGCGCCAGTGTTACCGGGTTGCCGGCGGATCGCAGCGGCGGCTCGGTGGCGGCGTTCACCCATTTGTATATGCCGCTGATGCACCGCCAGGGTTTCGTCGCGCCCAATCTGGGCACCAACCCGCCGCAGGCCAGCCCCGGCGGTTTCGTCATGGATTCGCAACCGGGGCTGTATGAGTCGGTGCTGGTGCTCGACTACAAGAGCCTGTACCCGTCGATCATCCGTACTTTTCTGATCGACCCGGTGGGGCTGATCGAAGGCCTGCAGCATCCGGACGATACCGATTCGGTGCCGGGTTTCCGTGGCGCCCGCTTCTCGCGTACCCGGCATTGCCTGCCGTCCATCGTTGCGCGCGTGGCCGAAGGGCGCGAGACCGCCAAGCGCGAGCACAATGCGCCGCTGTCGCAGGCGCTGAAAATCATCATGAACGCCTTCTACGGCGTGCTCGGTTCCAGCGGTTGCCGGTTTTTCGATACGCGGCTGGCGTCGTCGATCACCCTGCGCGGCCACGAAATCATGCTGCGCACCCGCCAGCTGATTGAAGCGCAGGGCCACGCGGTGATCTACGGCGACACCGATTCGACCTTTGTCTGGCTGCGTCGCCCGCATGGCCAGGAAGAAGCGGCGAAAATCGGCCACGCGCTGGTCAAGCACGTCAACGACTGGTGGCGTGCCCATGTGCGTGATGAATACGGCCTGGAAAGTGCTCTCGAACTGCAATTCGAAATTCATTACAAGCGCTTCCTGATGCCGACCATTCGGGGGGCGGAGGAGGGCAGCAAGAAGCGCTACGCCGGCCTGGTGAGCCGCGCCGACGGCAGTGAGGAAATGGTCTACAAAGGCCTGGAAACCGTGCGCACCGACTGGTCGCTGCTGGCCCGGCAGTTCCAGCAGGAACTGTATGAGCGCATCTTCCAGCGCAAGCCCTATCAGGATTACGTGCGCGACTACGTGCGCAAAACCCTTGCCGGAGCGTTCGATGATCGGCTGGTCTACCGCAAGCGCCTGCGGCGTACCCTCGATGACTACGAGCGCAACGTGCCACCGCATGTGCGCGCCGCCCGGCTGGCCGATGAATACAACGCCGGGCACGGTCGCCCACGGCAGTATCAAAACGGCGGCTGGATCAGTTACGTGATCACCCTGGCCGGGCCGGAGCCGCTGGAAGTGCGCCGTGCCGCGATCGACTACGACCACTACATCACCCGCCAGCTGCAACCGGTGGCGGACGCGATCCTGCCGTTTGTCGACGACGATTTCTCAACCCTGATCGGGGGGCAACTGGGCCTGTTTTGAGTCCAGCAGTTGCAGGGTCCATTCGTCGAGGATGCCGTGGAAGTAGCGTTCGAGTGCCTGATTGAACGGACAGTCCTCAGCGCTGAACTGCGCAAACAGAGTCATCGAGGAGTGAAATTTCAGGTCATCGGGGTGGCCGAAAATTTCGGCAATCGAGCGCTGATGCACCTTCAGCACCAACTGCGTACAGGTTCGCAGCCGCGCGCCGAGCAGGTCGTGGGCCAGATAGGCCTGTGCTTCCTCGGCAGACTGAATGGCGAAGCGTCGGGACATCTCGCTGCCTCCCAGACCGGCGAGCTGCGGGAACACAAACCACATCCAGTGGCTGCGTTTGCGGCCCTCGTCGAGTTCGCGTTGGACCCGTTCGAACACCGGGTCCTGGGCCTGGACGAAACGTTGCAGGTGGAACGGGTCGTACTGATCAGTGCTTCTCATGACGAAGCCCTCGCCAGCGGCCAGCGACTCAGACCATCGCCAGCCGCTGCTTGCGTTGTGGCGCCTTGAATACCTCGTCCAGCGCCGCCAGATCCCCGGCCTCCAGTTGCAGCTGCGCCGCTTGTGCATTAAGTTGCACGTGTTCCGGGCGGACAGCCTTGGGAATCGCAATCACACCATCCTGACGCAGAATCCACGCCAGCGAAACCTGCGCCGGGGTCACGCCGTGACGAGCGGCAACCGTGTTCAGCACCGGCTCGGCGAGCATCGCACCAGCCTGACCGATCGGGCAGTAGGCCATCAGCGGCATGCGCTGTTGCTGCGACCACGGCAGCAGGTCGAATTCGATGCCGCGCTCTTCGAGGTTGTACAGCACCTGATTGGTGGCGCAGGCCGGACTGGACAGTTCTTCGAGGTCGTCGACATCGAAATTCGACACGCCCCAACGGCCGATCTTGCCGTCCGCGCGCAGACGTTCGAAGGCTTCGACGGTTTCTTCCAGTGGGTACTGGCCGCGCCAATGCAGCAGATAGAGGTCGATGTAATCGGTGCCGAGCCGCCGCAGGCTGCGCTCGCACGCCTGGGGGATACCTGTGCGACTGGCGTTGTGCGGGTAGACCTTGCTGACCAGAAATACCCGGTCGCGCAGGCCGGCGATGGCTTGGCCGACGACTGTTTCGGCACCGCCCTCGGCGTACATTTCTGCGGTGTCGATCAGGGTCATGCCCAGTTCGATACCTTGGCGCAACGCGGCCACTTCACGCGTGTGCGCCGCACGGTCTTCGCCCATGTGCCAGGTGCCCTGGCCAATCACTGGAACCTGCACGCCTGCGAGTTCGAGGGTACGCATGCCAACCTCCTGTGCTGATGGTCGATACCTTAGTGGGCAGCAGGATAGCGCAGGGGTTCCATGGGGTTCAAAAGCAAGAGCTCGCAGCCTGTACTTGTCATTTCGCTCTCTTTCTTTATTCCTCTACCCGTACAAGTGCGCAAGAAGTTGCGCAGTGCTTTGCCTGTTTCCAGCCGGTAAGTCTCTGCAGGCCACGTAGATCGTTACTCATGACAAAATGCAGGCGCATCACCTCATCCCCGAGGAAGTATGGGGACGGCTAGCCAGTTTCTTCTCGGATATAGGGATGGGTGGAGAGCGGGATAAGAAAGAAAACGGTTTGTTGATGCCCGACAGTGCGGATCAGGCCAAGAAAACCAAGCGCGTTTTTTACCATTGCGGATCGCATGGTAAGGTCTATAGCCCGATGGTTAACAACATGGTAACGACCGTCAGGAGCAAATATGAGGCTGGTGTCATCGACGAAGCACAGGCGCGAACTCAGATATCCGCGATACAGACAAGATTAAGAGCAAGCCTTTCGGTGCCTGGCACAAAACAACGCCGACTTAGATAGGCAAGGAGAAGGGTTTATGGAATATTACGTGCTTTCTCAAAAGGAAGAACCTGGTTGCCCGGCTGGCTTCTTACAGGCAGATCTCTACGATAAGTTTTACTCAGATACCAAAGGTGTCGAGCATGGCTTTTTTCCTTGGTATGCGGAGAAAATCCATTACAAAACACACACGCCCTATCCAGAAGGTATGGTGCTTATTTCTAAAGATAAGTTCTATGATTTCGATATACGCAGTGTGGCGCGTTTCTACATAGTCAGTGATGATTTCATGTCTGTTTGTAGCGAGCTGGACGTAGGTGTTACTGACGCTGTGCCTATTCAAGTGGTTTCCAAAGGTGGGGAAACTATTTCATCAAAAAGCTACAATGCCGTACTTTTTGAAGAGTTGGATGCGCGCTCGGAGACTGATCCTGCTTCTACTTTCATAGAAGAGGATGGGTTGATTTTCAGGTTCAAAAAATTGGTATTACCTCCCGACTTCAAGCGTGATCTGTTCAAATTCAAGGGGTTGATTTCAGGAAGTAATACACTTATTTGCTCGCGCATATTCAAAGAGCTTGCAAAAGATATTAAAGGCGTAAATTTTACGCCTTTGGAAAGCGTGCTTTGGTCGGCTATCAAGCCAATTTGAATGTGAAAGGTTGACGCAGTTGCAATCACCAGTGAATTCCGCGCGGCTTGCTGACGGATTGCGAGCCTTCGTGAAGGTCAAGCAGTTCGTCATTGCGATCAACCCGCGTGATTCTCAACGGGCGAAAAATTCATCACCGATACCCATTGGTAAGAAGACATTTGGATGCCTGAGTAACTTGGTCAAAGGAGTGACAACATGAAAGACGCCATTCGCTTGGGCGACTCCACAACCCATGGTGGCAAGGTGCTCGAAGCCTTCTCCCGAACCGACCTCAACGGCAAGCCCATCGCCGGGCTTGGTCACAAAGTCAGCTGTCCTCTGTGCAAAGGCATTTTTCCGATAGCTGAAGGTAGTAGCACCTACACCGTCGACGGCACGCCTATCGCGCTGGACGGCATGAAGACCGCCTGCGGGGCCGCGCTGATTGCCAGTGGCCCGAAAGGAGCGGTGGTCAGTTGAGTTCGCGAGGGTGAGCTCTTCGTTCGCCCTCATGAATACCGCAAGTAAACAACCTGGCTTCATCCATTAAAGGAATAAACATGAAGAACACCGCTTTGATCCTCGCACTGATCGCCGCTATCGGCACTGTCAATGTCGCTCACGCAGAAGAGCTGGATGCCGCTACGTTGAAAGGGATGTACGACACTGGGCGCAACATGTCCGGGCTGATTAACCATTGCGTGGACAAGGGCTTCCTGAAAGCTGAAAGCACAGTGAACGCCAATAAAATGGTGGCGTATGTTGCCGGTGTTCCAGGTCAGATGGACAAAAGCGATGGCGACAAGAATGAGGCCCATGGTCGTAAGGGGGAGGTGTTTGCCGATGGTGAATACAAAAGCCTGGAGGCCAATCTGCCGCCGAGTCTGACGCTCAAGCAATGGTGCGCGCAGGCGGATCAAGGCATGCGCCAGGGATTGGAGCGTGTGGGTCTGTAATCCATTGATTGTTCCCACGCTCTGCGTGGGAACAATCAGCGTTGGAGGTTATTTAGCGGAGAACTTCAGCACCACGCTCTGCGTATAAGCCTGCCCCGGATCAAGCCGAATACTCGGGAAATTCGGCTGATTCGGCGAATCCGGATAGTGCTGTGTCTCCAGGGTAAACGCGCCCCAGTGCGGATAGACCTTGCCACCCTTGCCCTTGACCGTGCCGTCGAGGAAGTTACTGGTGTAGAACTGTACGCCAGGTTCCGTGGTGAACAACTGCAGAACGCGACCGGACTGCGGGTCACTCACCTCAGTGGCGACTTTACTGATATCGCCCTTGGTATCCAGCGCCCAGTTGAAATCAAACCCACCCTGTTTTGGCTCGGCAAATTTCAGCTGCGGATGATCAGCCTTGATGTGCGTACCGATCGCGGTTGGTTTGCTGAAATCCATCGGCGTGCCCGCCACGGGGGCCAGTTCGCCGGTCGGGATCAGCTTGGCGGTGACCGGGGTGTAATGACTGGCGTGCAAGGTCGCGACCTGTTTGAGAATGTCGCCATTGCCGGCGCCGGCGAGATTGAAGTAGCTGTGGTTGGTCAGGTTGAGCACGGTCGGCTTGTCGGTGCTGGCCTTGTAGTCGATGCGCAGTTCGTTGTTGTCGGTGAGGCGATAGGTCACCTCGGTGGTGAGGTTGCCGGGGAAACCCATTTCACCGTCCGCCGACAGATAAGTCAGGGTCACGCCCACTGAATCCTTGTCCCGGGTTTCCTGCGCCTGCCAGACCTTCTTGTCGAAGCCCAGCGGGCCACCGTGCAGCGCGTTGGTCTTGTCGTTTTGCGGCACTTGATAGCGTTTGCCGTCAAGTTCGAACGTGCCGTCAGCCAGGCGATTGCCGAAGCGCCCGATGGTCGCACCGAAGTACGCAGTGCCTTTCTGATAGCCCTGCACATCGTCGAAACCAAGCACCACATCGTCGAACTTGCCGTGCTTGTCGGCGACTTTCAGCGATTGCAGGGTCGCGCCGTAGGTGATGACGGTGGCTTGCATACCGTGGCTGTTGCGCAAGATGTATTGCTCGACGGGCGTGCCGTCATTGGTTTTGCCGAAAGCCTTGTGTTCAGCGCTGAGGCCGGCTGCGTTAGCGGAAAGGGTGGCGATCATCAGGGACAGTCCGAGGCCGGATAACAGGTGACGTGATTGAAGCATGGTAGACCTTCCTTTTTTGTTGTTGTTTTCAAATGGCGGATGACCCTGTGCAGGTGTCATCGCCATTAGTCATTCTAATTGAGGTTAAACAGAAGATTTATAGTTGATTGGTCGGTTATTTCAATAATAAAGACAGACTAATTGCCGGGAGGGACAGTGCCGAAGGTCGGCTGGTGACGCGCATCACTGCACTTTTGCACAATCAGCGGCTCTATCCATGGCCAGGATGCGGCGACGCCCGCCGCTCAGGAATGTGTCTGTTCGAGTATTCATGCCGAGAGTTTTTTATCCGATCACTGCGTTTTTTCGTCGCCCATGCCTGCTGCTGGTCTGCCTGTCGTCGCTGATGTTCAGCGGTTGCAGTCATCAGGACGGCAACGGTTTCTTCCATCAGATGCGTGAAGGTCAGCCGCAGGAATTTCTGCAGACCAGTGTCGACCGCATGGCGACCCTGGCAATGCGCGACAACCTCAACAGCCTTTATCGCCTGATGGGCAAGTTGTACCTGCGCAACCCGGAAGAGCTGCGCAAGTCCGGGTTTCTCGACATCAACACCGCCGTCAAACAGGTGCGGCTGGCCATTGAGCAGCAGCAACCGTTGCCGGTGCTCGGCAATCGCAAGGATCTGGCGGCGCTGAGCTATGCGATGAGCCCGGAGTTTCTCGGCGACCGGGTCGGCGCGTTCATCTATGCGATCGGCAGCATGCTGGTCACCGCCCATGGCAATCGCACTGAGTTCTACATGACCGACGCGATCAATCCGACGTTCGTTCACAATGCTGCGCGCAATATCGAAAAAGCTACGTGGATTTTGTCTCAGCGGCAGAACAAGGAAGGTCAGCCGCTGCTGTTTTCCAATGAGATCTCGGAGGAGGGCACCAATCTGAGTTTCGCCACCGAATTCAGCAAGATCGTTGCGCGCCTGGATTTGCTCACGCAGATGCTCGATGAGCGGTATCGGCGGATCGGACTTAATTACGCGCAGAGTTTGCTGTTCCTGAATTTCCTGCCGGTGCAGTGAGTTCGGCGCGGTGATGGCAATCAATGCAGCACAACACCTGAGGCAGCTGGCTTGCCAGCGATTGTGGCGTGTCAGGCAACGGAACAGCTGACTGATACGACCTCATCGCGAGCAAGCCCGCTGCCACAGGTTCCTGCGTCGAGGTCGATATGGCATAACCATAGACCGCATTGATATATGTGGTTATAAGAAAAATCGCTATGCTGCGGGCCAGATTTTTCCTGTCGTTTTTCTGGACGTCTTAATGGAATTGGCAAATTTCGGCCTGGTGATTGCCGGGCTGGTGGTGGGTTTTATTGTCGGCATGACCGGTGTCGGCGGTGGTTCGTTGATGACGCCGATCCTGCTGTGGTTCGGCATCAACCCGGCAACGGCGGTGGGCACTGACCTGTTGTACGCGGCCATTACCAAATCCAGCGGCGTCCTCGTTCACCGCAAGAACAAAAACATCGACTGGGCCATCACCGGCTGGCTGACCCTCGGCAGCGTGCCGGCGGTGGCCATGACCTTGTGGTTTCTCAGCACCCTGCACACCGCCCCTGAGGCGATGAACGCGATCATCAAGCAAGCGCTGGGCTACGTGCTGTTCGCCACGGCGTTAGCGATTCTGTTCAAGAAACGCTTGCTGGAATTTGCCCACAAACGCGCGGGCGGCAACTACAACCCGAACGGTGTGCGCCTGAACGTGATGACGGTGATCACCGGTCTGATCCTCGGCACCATGGTCGCCTTGACCTCGATCGGCGCTGGCGCCCTCGGCACGGTCGCGTTGTTCATTCTCTATCCGCTGCTGCCGACCCGGCGTCTGGTCGGCACCGAAATCGCCCACGCCGTACCGCTGACCCTGGTCGCCGGCCTTGGCCACGCGAGCATGGGCAACATGGATTGGGGCGTGCTGGGCTTCCTGCTGATGGGCTCGCTGCCGGGCATCTGGCTCGGCAGCCACCTGACCGGGCGCATTTCCGATGAAGTGCTGCGCCCGTGCCTGGCGACCATGCTGTTGTTGATCGGCTACAAGCTGGCGTTCTGAACCGGCCATGCCTGAAACCACCGTCCATTGCGAAGGTCGTCTCGCCATCACCGTTGAGCCGCGTGAGATGCGCATGAGCCATTGGCTGTATGCGCCGCGGGTAGTCGATGTGCAGCGTCAGCGAGTGCTGCTGGATCTGAGTGAGAGTCTGTGGGATTTGCTCGGTACCGCCGATGAGGCTGCCGATAGCATCGTGCTGGTGCTGCGCAAGTACCCGGGCGATCGGGCGTCGGTGATGCTGAGCGTTGAACTCGACAGTGGTGAACTCAAGCTCGGCGGACAACCCGTCGCCCCTTCGCAATTACTCTCGGCGCTCGATTCAATCCTCGCCTGATGCTGCACTAACCTTGCTCCCTCACCACAAGGTTAGTGTTTGATCACGTACTTCATGACCGTCACCGGCAGGTCGTCGTACACCAGTTCCTCTATCACCTCCCAACCCAGCTGCGCATACAGCGATTGCGCCGCGTCGGTGTACAGATACAACTGCGACACGCCGAGCGCCGCCGCTTCATCGACGATCCTGCTGACCAATTGCGATGCGACCCCGCGTCCCCGATCCTCAGCCTTCACATAAACCCCTGCCAGCCACGGCGTCAGTTGCGGGCGGATCTTCATGTCGCTGTCGATCAGCAGCGCACCACCGAGCAATCTGCCATCCTCGATGGCCACCACCACGCTGGGAATCGCACCCTTGCCGCAGGCTGCGCGCATCCGTTCGGTGCGGGCCTCAAGGGTATCGCCGGGGCGGAACTCGCCCCATTCCTTGAAATTGAGTTCGGCCAGTTCTTCAATCAGATGCGGGTGATCGCACAGGTAGTCGATGTACATACGCAGAACTCCTTTTCGTCGGTGAACAGCCACCCTAATGCGGTCATCAAAGGTAATCAAATCCACGTCACGATTGCGCGCAGCTGGTTGCGCAATGTCGTGGCTGTCCTAAGCTTCTGACAAGGCGAAACATATTTGCCGGGCGTGCCCGGAACAATCGCCACGATGCGCAATCATTAGAGCGTGGATATCAAAAGGAGATGCGCATGCTCATCAGGTCATTGACCCTGACACTCTTGCTGGCGATTGCCGGCCCCTTGTTCGCCGCAGATAACGATTCGCCCATCGCCGGGGATATGGGCAGATCCCGACCATTGATCGTGATTGCCTCCAGCACCGTCGATCCGGTATGGGTAGGCCTGAAAAAGTCGCTGGAAGATCCCGCGAACAAGAAGGGCATCGCCGACCGCAATATCAAGGTCTACACCATCCTCAATATGGCCGGTCAACTCGACGGCAAGGACCTCGGCCAGCAGGACACCATGGCCTTGTTGCGCTCGCTGAAGCTGGGCGCTGGGGCTTATCCGAAAGTGTTCCTGTTGGGCAAGGACGGCGAGACCAAGCTCTCGGCCTCGGGCGATGAAGCAAAATCGGTGGACCTGAAGAAAATCTTCGACACGGTCGATGCACTGCCAGCCACCGAGAAGGACATCGCCCCACCGTCTGTGGCGACGCCCCCCGCGACTACCGAACCGGCCACGACGAAAGGCGCCAAAAACGCCAAGCCGACCAAACCGGCCAAGCCACCTGAAATGCCGGATGATTGATGAGTAGCACCCTGTGGGAGCGGGCTTGCCCGCGAAGAGGTCCGTACAGTCGACATCGGCTTTGACTGACAAGGCGCCTTTGCTGGAACTGGAAAATGGGCGACCTGTGCAGGTCGCCCATTTTTTATTGCCTGGTACAAAGCCCGTGGCTCGCGGTCAGTCAGTGACCGCGCTGAGGATTTTGTGGGCAATCTTCACCCGCTCAGGAATCGGAAAGTTCTTGTTGGCCATGATCACGATGCCAACATCCCTGGCTGGCACAAACGCCACGTAAGTCCCGAATCCACCGGTCGAGCCGGTCTTGTTGATCAGCACGTCAGCCGGTTGCGGTCGCGGTGGATTCAGCCACTGCACCTTGTGCGCTTCCATGGCCATTTCCGTCGAATTGCCCGCGAGCAAGCGATCGAGGCTGATCGGGTAGCGATACATTTCCCAACCCAGGCCCTGGGTCATATCGCCGACGGTGTAATAACCGGTGTGGGTGTTGGCGATGGTTTTTTGCAGGGACGCTTCAAGGGTTTCAGGTTTCAGGTTGGCCTGAACGTAACGCAGCATGTCCACCGCACTGGTTTTAACGCCGTAGGCTTGCGAGTCCAGCGCACCGGACGTGACGCGAACCGGTTTGTCATGCTTGTCATAGCCTTGCGCATACAGGTCCATTTGGCTGGCGGGAACGCTGAGGTAGGTGTGTTGCAGGCCCAGTTTCGGCAGCAGGGTTTGCGTCATCGCCTGATCAAAAGGCTGGCCGAGGGTTTTCGCCGCCAGATAGCCGAACAGGCCCAGGCTCGGGTTGGAGTACTGGCGATGGCTGCCGGCAGGATAGACCGGTTTCCATTGCTGGAAATAGCCGAGCATCTGCTCAGGGGAATCCGCTTCGCTCGGGAATTGCAGAGGCAAGCCGCCGGCGCTGTAGGTGCCCAGTTGCAACACACTGATGTTGTCGAAGGCACTGCCTTGGAGCGCGGGCCAGAGCGTGCTGGCCTTGGTCGCCAGGTCGAGTTTGCCGTTGGCCTGGGCGTAACCGGCGAGGGTGGCGGTGAAGGTTTTGCTCACCGAGCCAATTTCGAACAGGGTGTTTTCGCTGACTTTCTGTCCGGTATCTTTGGTGGCGACGCCGTAGTTAAAGTAATGCGCTTGGCCGTTGACCGTCAGCGCCACGGTGAGGCCGGGGATGTTCTGTTGTTGCATCACCGGTGTCACCGCCGCGTTGACCAGCGCTTGCAGTTGCGCATCGGAAGGCGGTGCGGCCATGCAGGTCGTCGCGCCAAAAAACAGTCCGAAAGTACTGTAGGAAAAGAGTTTGCCAGGGTTGATGAATGACATGAATGAACCACTCTCCATGAGTGTTGATGATGGTATCCCGCTACACTGCGGGCGATTTCCCCGTCGGGCGACTGATCAGCGCCGCCAATTTAGTCAGCACGGCGCCAATCGACAAACGACGAAAACTCGCAGCAGCCATTAGAAAAATTTGGGACTGAGCATGATTCGACCACAATTGCCGCTCAACGCGCTGCGCGCCTTTGAAGCGTCCGCACGCCATTTGAGCTTCACCCGTGCGGCCGTCGAGTTGTGCGTGACCCAGGCGGCAGTCAGTCATCAGGTGAAAAGCCTCGAAGCGCAGCTCAACGTTACCCTGTTCAAACGCCTGCCCCGCGGGCTGATGCTGACCAGCGAAGGCGAAACCCTGTTGCCGGTGCTGAACAGTTCATTCGATCGCATTGCGCAGATTCTCGAACGTCTTGCCGGTGGGCAATACCGCGAAATGCTGACGGTCGGCGCCGTCGGTACGTTCGCGGTGGGGTGGCTGTTGCCGAGGCTGGCGGACTTCCGGGCGAAACATCCGCTCATAGATTTACGGCTGTCGACCCACAACAATCGCGTGGACGTCGCTGCTGAAGGGCTGGATTACGCGATTCGCTTTGGTGCGGGGGCGTGGCATGGCATTGAAGCGACGCGGTTGCTTGATGCGCCGCTGTCGGTGTTGTGCGTGCCGGAGATCGCCCGGCAACTGCGCACGCCGGGCGATCTGTTGCAGCACACGTTGCTGCGCTCCTATCGCACCGATGAATGGCCGCAATGGTTTCACGCGGCAGGCCTGGCGACCCACGCGGCGCCACCGCAGAGCATTGTCTTTGACTCGTCGCTGGCGATGATGGAGGTGGCATTGCAGGGTAGCGGGGTGGCGCTGGCGCCGCCGCTGATGTTTGCCCGGCAACTGGCGGCCGAGACGATCTGTCAGCCGTTTGCAATCGAGATCACCACCGGGAGTTACTGGTTGACGCGGTTGCAGTCGAGGCCGGAAACGGCAGCAATGCTCGCCTTTAAAAACTGGCTGCTGCAAATCTCTGGTTAATGCAAAACCCCTGCAGGAGTGAGCCTGCTCGCGATGGCGGTGTGTCAGAGTCAACATTGATATCAACTGACACGCCGCCATCGCGAGCAGGCTCACTCCTACAGGGCGGCTGGACGACTCAAAAGCGTCAGCGCACCAGACACGGCCGCTTGTTATCGAATCGCCACCCCGGAATCAGAAACTGCATCGCCACGCTGTCATCCCGCGCGCCAAGGCCCATGCCTTTATACAGTTCGTGGGCCTTGGCCACCTGATCCATATCCAGCTCCACGCCGAGCCCCGGCTTGTTCGGCACCTGGACACAGCCGTCGACGATTTGCAGCGGTGCCTTGGTCAGGCGCTGACCGTCCTGCCAGATCCAGTGGGTGTCGATGGCCGTGATCTCGCCGGGCGCGGCAGCGGCGACGTGGGTGAACATCGCCAGAGAGATATCGAAGTGATTGTTGGAGTGCGAGCCCCAGGTCAGGCCCCACTCATGGCACATCTGCGCCACGCGCACCGAACCTTGCATGGTCCAGAAGTGCGGGTCGGCCAAGGGAATGTCCACTGACTGCAGCTGGATGGCGTGGCCCATTTCGCGCCAGTCGGTGGCAATCATGTTGGTCGCGGTTTTCAGCCCGGTGGCGCGGCGGAATTCAGCCATGACTTCGCGCCCCGAATAACCGTTTTCCGCACCGCACGGGTCTTCGGCGTAAGCCAGCACGTGGTGTTGATCGCGGCACAGGCGGATCGCTTCTTTCAAGGACCAGGCACCATTCGGATCGAGGGTGATGCGTGCATCCGGGAAGCGTTCGGCGAGGGCAGTGACCGCTTCGATTTCCGCATCGCCGCTGAGCACGCCACCCTTGAGTTTGAAGTCCTTGAAACCGTATTTCGCATGGGCCGCTTCGGCGAGGCGCACCACCGCTTCGGCGGTCATGGCGTGCTCGTGTCGCACGCGAAACCAGTCATTATCGGCATCCGGTTCGCTGCGGTAGGCGAGGTCGGTTTCGCGCTGATCACCGACATAGAACAGGTAACCGAGCATCTTCACTTCATCACGTTGCTGGCCTTCGCCAAGCAGCGCCGCAACCGGTACGTCGAGGTGCTGGCCGAGCAGATCGAGCAGGGCCGCTTCAAGACCGGTGACGGCGTGAATGGTGATGCGCAGGTCAAAAGTCTGCAGGCCGCGGCCACCGGCATCGCGGTCGGCGAAGGTCTGGCGCACTTGATTGAGGATCTTCTGATAGGTGCCGATCGGGCTGCCGACCACCAGGCTGCGCGCATCTTCCAGGGTCTGGCGAATGCGTTCGCCGCCGGGCACCTCGCCGACGCCGGTATGGCCGGCGTTGTCTTTGAGAATGACGAGGTTGCGGGTGAAGAACGGCCCGTGGGCGCCGCTCAGGTTGAGCAGCATGCCGTCGTGGCCGGCCACCGGGATGACGTGCATGTCGGTGATGATCGGGGCTTTGGCAGTGTCGTGTGCGGTCATGTTTTTATCCTTCTGATACAGCGTTCAGGCGTGCTTTGGCGCGGCCTCGGCCACGGCGAGGTCAGCAGCGGGTTTGGGCGTGGTGCGCGCAGCGAAGACGATGATCGCGGCAATGATTGAGGTCGCGGCCAAACCGTAGAGGCCGCCCTGAATCGAGCCGGTGTGTTCTTCGAGCAGGCCGAAGGTGGTCGGCGCGACGAAGCCGCCGAGGTTGCCCACCGAGTTGATCAGCGCAATCACCGCTGCGGCGATGCGAGCGTCCAGATACGCCTGGGGAATCGGCCAGAACAGCGACGAGGCGGATTTGAACCCGAGTGCCGCAAAGCAGATCGCGACGAAGGCGAAAATCGGCCCGCCGGTAGTGGACATGAACATTCCTGCGGCGGCGATCAGCAGCGCGGTGGCGACCCACGCCTGCTGGTGTTTCCACTTGGCCGAGAACGCAGCGAAGGTATACATGCCGATGATCGACAGCAGCCACGGAATCGAGTTGAACAGGCCGACCTGAAAGTCGCTCATCTCGCCCATTTTCTTGATGATGCTTGGCAGCCAGAAGGTCGCCGCATAAATGGTCAGCTGGATGAAGAAGTAGATCAGGCAGAACAGCAGGATCTGCCGGTCCTTGAGCAGTTTGCCCAGTGAAGGACGGATGGGCGTTGCGGCTTCGCGGGCCTTTTGTTCATCGTCGATGGCATTGACCAGCGCATCCTGTTCGGCGCGGGTCAGCCATTTGGCGTCGTGGGGTTTGGCGTCGAGCCAGAACCAGACAAATACACAGAGCCCGACCGAAAACATCCCCTCAATGAAGTACATCCATTGCCAGCCGTGCATGCCCAGGCCGTTGATTTGCAGGAGCAGGCCGGACAGCGGACCGGAGATCAGCGAGGCCACGGCGGAGCCGCTGAGGAAGATCGCAATCGCCTTGCCGCGCTCGACGCCGGGCAGCCAGCGGGTGAAGTAGTAGATCACCCCAGGGAAGAACCCGGCTTCGGCCACGCCGAGTAAAAAGCGCAACACATAGAAGTGGGTTTCGTTCTGGATGAACGCCATGCCGGCAGCGACCAGGCCCCAGGTGAGCATGATGCGGGTCAGCCAGATGCGTGCGCCGACTTTCTGCAGAAGCATGTTGGAAGGCACTTCGAACAGCGCGTAGCCGATGAAGAACAGACCGGCGCCGAAGCCGTAGGCGGCGGCACCAATGCCCAGATCGTGTTCCATGTGAGTGCGGACGAAACCGATGTTCACCCGGTCAATGTAATTGACGATGAACATGATCACGAAGAGCGGCAGGACGTGGCGTTTCACTTTCGAGATGGCGGACGCGAGCGTCGAATCGACGCCCTCGTGCATCCCGGAGACGGAGGTTTTCACTTGGTTTTCTCCCACTGATTATTTTTATGCGGGGTAGGGCTGGTGCTGCTTTGTTGATAGACATCATACAACCTGAAATTTTTGTCCTACAAGTGGGGCGATGCAATTAAATTTGTCTGGAGCAGGTTCTTTTTATGCTTTTTTGCTTTCTTAAGGCGTATCTATTGGGGTTTCTCGCAGTGAGTGGAGCGCTGAAGCTGCACGCTATCGTCTTTTGCTGATGTGAGCGCGCTGGTTTTTTCGCAACTTCCATAAAGATATTTGAGTGTTGTCATACAAGTGATTCGGGATTTTTAGCGCTAAAATCAACCTCGTCCCGCACTGCGCGATGCTACGATCCGCTGGCCCCGATCATCGGAACCGACCATGCAAGAAGACCTCGACGCCCCCGCCCGTAAACGCGCCCATAACCTGGCGCATGACCTGGTGGAGAAACTCACCCAGAGCATCCTGCTCGGCCAGTTGTCGCCCGGCGACAAGCTGCCGTCGGAGAACGCCATCGTTCAGGAACACGGCGTCAGTCGCACGGTGGTGCGCGAAGCGATTTCCAAATTGCAGGCGTCGGGGCTGGTGGAGACGCGGCACGGCATCGGCACCTTCGTCATTGAGCGCGCTGCCGAGCAGGGTTTGCGCCTGAATGTCGATACCGCGCTCGGTGTGCGCAGCATTCTTGAGTTGCGCATGGGCCTGGAGACGCAGGCCGCCGCGTTGGCAGCGCAACGGCGCAGTGAGCAGCAACTGCTGCAGATGCGTCAGGCGCTGGATGACTATCAGCGTCTGCTGGACAGCAACGATAGTTGCGTCGAGGCTGATCGGCGTTTTCATCTGCTGATCGCCGAGGCCACTGGCAACGTCTGCTTCAGCGAAATCATGCAGCACCTGGGCAATGCAATGATTCCGCGCAACCGGCTCAATGCTGCCGAACGCGGAGCGGCAGATCTAAGCAAGCTGGGGCAGTTGGCCAACCTCGAACACGAGGCGATCCTGAATGCGATCAAGCGTCAGGACCCCGATGCGGCACGCGCAGCGATGTGGCTGCACCTGACCAACAGCCGCGACCGCTTCAGTGCGCAGGGCTGATCGCCGCTGGTCCGTTCAATAGCACGCCGTCCGCCGGCAGGCTTCCAACCAGTACGGCCCGGATGTTCCGGACCTCCTGTGTGAGGTGTGTCATGGCGAATGATTTGCTGTTTCAGGGTGGTGTGTTGCCGACTGATCCGACCCGGCCGGTGCCCGGCACGGAGGAGCCGACATTGGCTGATCATGATGCGCCGCCGGGTATGAGCCCGGGGCGCGATCCATTGAGCGACGCCGATCGGCCGGAAGACTGGAAGGACCCGGCGGCGGACGATGATGTGCCACCGGCGGATGTTCCGACGCCGTTGTCGGATGATCGCAGGTAATAAAATCCCGGGTTTTGGTGCCGGGCTTTTTTGTCGGTGGTCAGTTGCAGTGTGTGTTGTTCATGCCGGCCTCATCGCAGGCAGCCCGCTCCCACAGTGGTGTCATGGAATTTGGTGTTCGACACCTACCCTGTGCGAGCTGGCTTGCCAGCGATGGCGGCGGCAATGCCGCTGAAGATCAGTGCCCCCCGACAGGGTAGTGCATGCCCTCATACGGGGTTCGTAGCTACATCCCGCATCAGCAACCCAAAGCGCAAATCCACCGCATCCGGAATCGGCAGGTACACCGTGTGCCCGTCCCCCGGCGCAACTTCGATCGCTTCCCCCTTGGCGTTCTGCAACTGGTGCAGATCAAAGTGGAAATTGCCCTTGGGCGTCATCAATTCCAGATGGTCGCCCAGTGCAAAGCGGTTCTTCACCTTGACCTCGGCCAGCCGGTCGCGGCGTTCGCCGGTCAGTTCGCCAACGAATTGCTGACGTTCCGACACCGAACTGCCGTGCTGATAGTTCTGGTATTCGTCGTGCACATGCCGGCGCAGGAAGCCCTCGGTGTAGCCGCGCTGCGCCAGTGATTCCAGATCGCTCATCAGGCTGCGATCGAATTCGCGCCCGGCGACTGCATCGTCGATCGCCCGGCGATAGACCTGCGTGGTGCGTGCGCAATAGAAGTGCGACTTGGTGCGACCTTCGATCTTCAGCGAGTGCACGCCCATGCGGGTCAGGCGCTCGACGTGCTGGACGGCGCGCAGGTCCTTGGCGTTCATGATGTAGGTGCCGTGCTCGTCTTCAAACGCGGGCATCAACTCATCTGGGCGATTGGCTTCCTGCAGCAGGAACACCTGATCGGTCGGCGCGCCGATGCCCAGGGTCGGCTCGGGCTGGAAGGTCTGGACGATGTCGCCGAGCTGGTTTTCCGTGGCTTCCTGCGCCGAGTATTTCCAGCGGCAGGCGTTGGTGCAGGTGCCCTGATTGGCGTCGCGCTTGTTCATGTAGCCCGACAGCAGGCAGCGCCCGGAGTAGGCCATGCACAGTGCGCCGTGGACGAACACCTCCAGTTCCATGCCCGGCACCTGCTCGCGGATTTCACCGATTTCCTCCAGCGACAGTTCCCGCGAGAGGATGATCCGGCTCAGCCCTTGTTGCTGCCAGAACTCGACGCTCGCCCAGTTCACGGTGTTGGCTTGCACCGACAGATGAATCGGCATCTGCGGAAAATGGCGGCGTACCAGCATGATCAGGCCCGGGTCGGACATGATCAGTGCGTCCGGCGCCATCTCGATCACGGGCGCCAGATCCTTGAGGAAAGTCTTCAGCTTGGCGTTGTGCGGCGCGATGTTGACCACCACATAGAAGCGCTTGCCTTGTGCCTGTGCCTCGCGAATCCCCAACGCCAGGTTGGCGTGGTCGAATTCGTTGTTGCGCACCCGCAGGCTGTAACGCGGCTGACCGGCATACACCGCATCGGCTCCGTAGGCGAAGGCGTAACGCATGTTTTTCAGGGTGCCGGCGGGGGCGAGCAATTCCGGGGCGGTGAGGGCTTGGGTGAGAGTCATGGCGGCGTCGATGGCAAAAGCGCGGCAGCGTAAGGCGGATGTCCGCGCGGGTTATTGATCTGGATCTATGTTTCGGCGCGTTGCGCCGATCTGTGCAAAAGCAGCACAGATGATGTGCTGCTTGTCGTGTTTTCTGCCCGGCGGCGAGTGCTTAACCTTTGCCCATCATTCAATCGAGCAAGGACATTCCCATGCAGCGCTTCACCCGCCGTTTCCTCAGTGCCTGTGCATTTTCCGGGGTGCTGGCCAGCACTGGCGCAGTTGCCGACAGTCAGCCGACCCTTCGGGCGATGTCCGGCGCGACTCCGCTCAGCCAATTGCCCGCCGGCAAAACCGCCTTGCTGGTGATCGATTTCCAGAACGAATACTTCAGCGGCAGGCTGCCGATCCCGGACGGTGCTACTGCACTGGCGAAAACCCGTGAACTGATCACTTTCGCCGACCGCCACCACATTCCGGTGTACCACGTGCAGCACGTTGCGCCGGCCGGTTCGTCGGTGTTTGCCAGCGATGGCGATACGGTGAAGTTTCACCGGGACATGCAGCCACGGGCGCAAGACGTCGTGCTGCAAAAGAACACCGTCAGCGTATTTGCCAGCACCGATCTGAACCAGCGCCTGAAAACCTCCGGCATCGACACGCTGATCGTCTCGGGCCTGATGACTCACGCCTGTGTGGCTGGAGCCGCGCGGGATGCAGTGCCGCTCGGTTACAGCGTGATTGTCGCCGCCGATGCCTCGGCAACCCGCGCCATTACCCGTGCCAATGGCGCGGCCATCGACAAGGACTCCCTGCACAAGGCTGCGCTGGCGGAAATCGAGGACACGTTCGGCGATGTCTTGAGCACCGGACAAATCGTCCGTTTGCCGGTTCGATAAGCGGGCTCAGGCTGATCCGCAACTATGCTCCATGAATAAAGATGGCACTCGTGCAGGCCCCGATTGACTAAGGTTCGGGGCGTGCATGACGCCTGACTGACATGGATCGGACATGAACCAAAAAAACCTTCAATTCAAATCCCTCACCGTGCTGCTGTTGCTGGTCACGGTGGCGTTTATCTGGATCCTGCTGCCGTTTTATGGCGCGGTGTTCTGGGCGGTGATCCTCGGCATCCTGTTTGCGCCGATGCAACGCCGGTTACAGCAGAAATTCGGCTGGCAACGCAACCTGACTGCTTTGTGCACCCTGGGCATTTGCCTGATCATTGCGATTCTGCCGGTCATCATCCTCAGCGTGTTATTGGTCCAGGAAGGCGCGACGCTGTACAACAACATCGAAAGCGGCCAACTGGACATCGGCGCCTATCTGGCGCAGTTCAAACACAGTCTGCCGCCTTACTTTCAGCATTTGCTTGATCGCTTCGGCATGGGCGAACTCAACGGTCTGCGCGAGAAAATCGTCAAGGCGTCGATGCAGGGCAGTCAGGTACTGGCCACTCAGGCCTTCAGTTTCGGTCAGGGCACGTTCGAGTTCGTGGTCAGCTTCGGCATCATGCTGTACCTGCTGTTTTTCTTTCTGCGCGATGGCGCCGAGCTGGTGCGCAAGGTGCGTACGGCCGTACCGCTGGAAGAGAGTCACAAACGGCGTTTGCAGTTGAAGTTCAACCGGGTAGTGCGCGCAACGGTGAAGGGCAACCTGGTGGTAGCGGTCACTCAGGGCGCATTGGGCGGGGCGATTTTCTGGTTTCTCGACATCCCCAGCGCACTGCTGTGGGCCGTGCTGATGGGCTTTCTGTCGCTGTTGCCGGCGGTGGGGGCGGGGATTGTCTGGGCGCCGGTGGCGGTGTATTTCCTGCTCAGCGGGATGATTTGGCAAGGCGTGGTGTTGGCGTTGTTCGGGGTGTTTGTGATCGGCTTGGTCGACAACGTGCTGCGCCCGATTCTGGTGGGCAAGGACACGCGTATGCCCGATTACTTGATCCTGATCTCGACCCTTGGTGGCCTCGCGGTGTTCGGCCTCAACGGCTTTGTCATTGGCCCGTTGATCGCGGCCCTGTTCATGTCCAGTTGGGCGCTGTTCATCGAGACCAAACCGAAAGTCCAGCTGCCTTAGGCTTGAAACGGCTCGCCAATGATTTTCTGCGACAAGGCCTGCGCCGCCGGCAACGAGGTGAGCGGGCCGCTGATCGGCTCGCCATCGCGCACCAGATACCAGCAGGCGAGCAGGCCCGACGCTCTGAGCGCGGCGGGAACGGCGCTGCCGATAACGGACATGATTTGAACCTGAGCCATGACAAGGACCTCCATCAAACGATGGGGCTACCTTAGGGATTCAACGGTTGCAGGGACAATCAACGCTTTCGATAGTAGTCATTGATGCCGTTGAGGGCTAATCAATCGACCACTTGATCGAGCATGTGCATGACCTCGCGCTCGTTGAGCAAGCCCTTGTGCACGAGGTTCTCCGTCAGTAGCGAGAGAAACTTGGCACAACGGTGACCTTCCAGGTGCTTGAGCTCGGTCAGGGCGCTGTACACCTTGCTGGAGGTGCAGAGGCCGACAATGCGGTGCGGGTTTTGTGTAGGCATGTAATCGTCCTTGTTCTTATCAACCTGTTGTTTGCGGACGGATTCAGATTGCGGTTCCGTCATGACAAAAAGATGACCGTTGTGTGCAAAAGACCATAACGCTCGCAACCATCATGCCGACTTTAGCGGGTGAGACTGTCTCCACAGCGACCTTGGCGAGATTTTTTCAGACCCTGGCCGACCGGCGGTCATAAAAAAGCCCCGCTCTATAAAGCGGGGCTCTTTGTTTTCGGTTACCAGCGTGGGCCACCGTAATAGTGCGGGCGACCGTAATAACCACGCGGCGGGCCGTAATACACCGGAGCCGGTTGCACGTACACCGGTTGTTGCACATACACCGGCGCTGGCTGGTAGTAGACCGGTGGCGGTGGTTGCTGCACATAGACCGGTGGCGGCGCATAGACCGGCGCCTGTTGCACGTAAACCGGGCGATCCTGGTTGATAAGCGCCGAACCGATGATGGCCGAGCCGACGATTGCGCCAAACACTGCCGGCCCCTGCCAGCCACCGCCATGGGCTTCTGCTTGCCCTGTGACAGCAAAGGCACCGATCAGCAGGGCGACGATAGGGAGTTTACGAATCATGATAATTCCTCGGTTCTTCAACCCGGCATCGGGGCCTGCACCAGGCCCACAGTTGTCGCGGGGATATCTCTAAGACAGCGAAATCCGGAAAATCAGCACAGCCGCTGGGTAAATTTTGTGTAAGGTCTGTACCGGCTTCTTTACTGGGCCATGCGCTGGCCGCGGCACACGTTTAAAACAGGCCGCTATGATCGTTCAGAACCTGATGGGCTGGCTAATCCCGTCCATCCGAAAGTGCGTTTGAAGGAGAGATTTCATGCAGATGAACCCGAACAAAGACACCCAGCTGTGCATGTCCCTGTCCGGCCGGCCGGGGAATTTCGGTCTGCGTTTTCATAATCATTTGTATGAGCAGTTGGGCTTGAACTTCTACTACAAGGCGTTCAGCAGCCAGGACCTGCCCGGCGCAGTCGGCGGCATTCGCGCCTTGGGCATTCGCGGTTGCGGCGTGTCGATGCCGTTCAAGGAAGCCTGCATCGCATTGGTCGATGAGCTGGACGCGTCGGCGGCGGCGATCCAGTCGATCAACACCATCGTCAACACCCAGGGTCATCTCAAGGCCTACAACACCGATTACATTGCGGTTGCGCAACTGTTGGAAACCCACGCCGTGCCCAAGGATTCGACTTTTGCCTTGCGCGGCAGTGGCGGCATGGGCAAAGCGGTGGCCAGTGCCTTGCGCGACGGTGGCTATAAAAACGGCTTGATCGTCGCCCGTAACGAGCGCGCCGGGCGGGCACTGGCCGAGTCGCTGGGCTATCGCTGGCAAGCCGAACTGGGCGATGAGCGCCCGCAGATGCTGATCAATGTCACGCCAGTGGGGATGGATGGCGGGCCGGAGGCGGGGCAACTGGCGTTCGAACCTGAAGTGATCAACGCGGCGGACACGGTGTTCGATGTGGTGGCGATCCCGTCAGAAACGCCGCTGATCGTGCGTGCTCGCGCTGAAGGCAAGCGGGTGATTACCGGGCTGGAAGTGATTGCGATCCAGGCGCTGGAGCAATTTGTGCTGTACACCGGGGTGCGGCCGACGGAGGAGCAGTTTGCGGCGGCGGTGAATTTCGCACGGAGCTGATTGTTTCGCTGAGCGAGCGGGCCTGATCGCCAGCAGGCGGTGGGAGCGGGCTCGCTCCCACCGTAAAACTGCTGTGTTTATTCGAGGCGTGCCAGGCGTTCTTCCAGCGCAGCAATCCGCGCTTCCAGCTCTTCGATGCGTTCTACGGAAACGCCTGTGCCCGCACGTTCCTGCGGATTCTGCCGCGCGGCCATGATCGCCTCGATGTCTGCCGGATCGCCCAGCGCATGGGTGTAACGGTCTTCGCGCTGCCCGGCCTGACGCGGGATCAGCACCGCCAGTCCGCGTGCGATCAGGCGCTCGAGCTGGTGCACCACTTGCTCGGCATCTTCAAAGTCATGCATGCGGCCACTGCGTGTCAGCAGCTCATTGACGGTTTGCGGGCCACGCAGAAACATCAGTCCGCTGAGCACCACCTGGGCTGGCACCAGTTCCAGCGCCTTGTCGACCTTGTGCTCCCAACGGTCGGCACGACTGCCCATCACCAGCTTGGCGAAACCACGGCCCTCAAGGGCACGCAGGCTCTGGCCGACCTGACCCTGGGTCAGGTTCATCACCGGTTCACGGCTGGTTTTCTGGTTGCACGCGAGTACCAGCGCATTGAGCGTCAGCGGATAGGTTTCCGGGCTGGTCGCCTGTTTCTCGATCAGCGCACCGAGAATGCGGATTTCCGTGGCGTTGAGCCGTGGCTCGTCGAAGGTTGCTTCAAGTTCTGTGGTCATCGCGCGTTCCCTCTGCAGTCGAAGGCGCCTAGCCTAATCCTTGCCAAACAAAAGGCAAGCCGTGCGGTCATCAAGCATGGCTATAATCGCCTCCACGTTCCACCCAGCCACCACACGAGACTGTCATGACCATTTCCCTGTACGCCGCATCTGTCCCGGTTTTTCAACAAATGCTCAACGCCATGAGCGATGTGCTGAAGAAGGCTGAAGCCCACGCCACCGAGAAAAACATCGACCCGAACGCCTTCCTGCAGGCACGCCTGTACCCGGACATGTTTCCGCTGATCCGTCAGGTCCAGATCGCCGTCGATTTCGCCAAAGGCGTTTCCGCGCGTCTGGCCGAAGTCGAGTTGCCGAAGTACGACGACAGCGAAACCACCTTCGCCGAGCTGCAAGCGCTGATCGCCAAGGTTCTGGCCTTCATCGGCGAGATCAAGCCTGAGCAGATCAATGGCAAGGAAGGCATCGAGATCGTGACCCGTCCGGGCACGCCGAAAGAGAAGCGCTTCAGCGGTCAGGCTTATCTGCTGACCTACGGCCTGCCGCAGTTCTTCTTCCACGTCACCACCACCTACGCACTGCTGCGTCACAACGGTGTTGAAGTGGGTAAACGCGATTACATGGGCGCGTTCTAAAACACCCGGCAACAAAAAAGCCCGCCAAGGTTTGCGCCTTGGCGGGCTTTTTGTTTTTCTGGGTGGGAGCGAGCCTGCTCGCTCCTGCAAGGTCGGGTGTCAGGCGGTGCGTTGGGCTTTCGCTTCTTCGCCCAGGCACGCTGCTGCGGTAAACAGTACGTCGGTAGACGAATTCAACGCCGTCTCCGCCGAATCCTGCAGCACGCCAATGATGAAGCCCACTGCCACTACCTGCATGGCAATCTCGCTCGGGATACCGAACAGGCTGCACGCCAGGGGGATCAACAGCAGCGAACCGCCGGCCACACCCGAAGCGCCGCACGCGCAGATCGCCGCGACGACGCTGAGCAGGATTGCGGTCGGAATGTCTACGGCAATGCCGAGGGTGTGCACGGCCGCCAGGGACAGCACAGTGATGGTGATCGCCGCACCGGCCATGTTGATGGTCGCGCCCAGCGGGATCGACACCGAATAGGTGTCTTCATGCAGGCCCAGGCGCTTGCTCAGCTCCAGGTTGACCGGAATGTTCGCCGCCGAACTGCGGGTGAAGAACGCGGTGATGCCGCTTTCGCGCAGGCACTTGAAGGTCAGCGGATACGGGTTGCGACGCAGCTTCCAGAACACGATCAGCGGGTTCATCACCAGCGCCACGAACAGCATGCAACCGAGCAGCACCGCCAGCAGGTGCGCATAGCCGATCAGCGCGCCGAAACCGGAGGTGGCGAGGGTCGACGCCACCAGCCCGAAAATACCCAGCGGTGCAAAACGAATCACCACGCGCACGATCAGGGTCACGCCGTTCGACAGGTCGCCGAGCACTTCACGGGTGGTGTCGCCGGCATGGCGAATCGCGACGCCCATGCCGATCGCCCAGGCCAGAATGCCGATGAAGTTGGCGTTGATCAGCGCGTTGACCGGGTTATCCACCACGCTCAGCAACAGGCTTTGCAGCACTTCGCCAATGCCGCCCGGTGCGGTCACCGAAACGTTATCGGTGGACAGCACCAGATGCGAGGGAAAGGTCATGCTGGCAATCACCGCCACAACGGCTGCCGCGAAGGTGCCCAGCAGGTACAGGAACAGAATCGGCCGGATATGGGTTTCCTGGCCGTGCTTGTGGTTGGCGATCGAGGCCATCACCAGCACGAATACCAGAATCGGTGCCACGGCTTTCAGCGCCGAAACAAACACTTTGCCGATAAACGCAGTGCTTTTCGCCGCTTCCGGGGCGAACAGCGCCAGGGCGATACCGGCGATCAGGCCGATCAGGATCTGCGTGACCAGGCTCAGGTTCTTGAGGCGTTGCAGGAAAGAAGGGGATGAAGCGGTCATAACGGCATCTCTGATTTTTTATAGGGGTGCAAGGTGCATGAGGGTAGCGTTAAAGCGGGGGCAGGCCACCGTCATGCCGCGAACGTGCTGATGCGATATCAACGCTAATAAACTCGGCGTTGAACAAGCTGTACGTTTTTCAGGGCGCGGACTTTATCACAGCGCAGGCCTTATCCTTCAGGCCTGTGACGATCTGCCACCGATCATGTCGGCAAGATCGACAGGTTTGTGCAAGTCAGTGCGGACACTCTCTGTTAAGATTCTCCATCCTCATTTTCAAACTCTGCCAGCGGACCTCCGGGTCAACGCTGGTGTCGTCGTTTTGCTGGAGTTGCGCATGCTGTTGCCCATTCTTCTGTTGTCCGCCGCCGGTTTCACGGTGCTGACCACGGAATTCGTTATCGTCGGCCTGCTGCCGGCGATTGCCCGAGACCTTGAAGTCACCATCCCGCAGGCCGGATTGCTGGTCACTCTATTCGCTTTTACGGTCGCGATGTTCGGGCCATTCCTTACTGCGTATTTCGCCCGATTCGAGCGCCGCCGGCTGTTTATCACCATCCTGATCATGTTCGGTCTGGCCAATACCGTGGCCGCGCTGGCGCCGAATATCTGGGTCATGGCGATTGCCCGGTTGATCCCGGCACTGGGGCTGCCGGTGTTCTGGGCGCTGGCCAGTGAAACGGCGGTGGACATTGTCGGGCCGGATTACGCCGGTCGCGCCATCGCCAAGATCGGCTTCGGGATTGTCTGTGCCACGGTGTTCGGCATTCCGGTCGGTACGCTGATTTCCGATGCGTTCGGCTGGCGCAGTGCTTTTGGCATTCTGGCGGTGATCGCCTTTGCCAAGGCCTTGCTGTTGTTTGTTTACCTGCCCAAGACCAGCCTGCACCAGCATCAGGTCAGTTTCCGCTCGCAGTTCAAGATCCTGCGCAGTCCGTTGATGATCGGGCACATCCTGCTGTCGATCCTGGTGTTTAGCGGCATGTTTACTGCTTATACGTATCTGGCGGACATCCTTGAACGCCTGGCCGGTTTCAATGGCACCGTGGTCGGCTGGTGCCTGATGGGCTTCGGTGCGGTCGGCTTGATCGGCAACTCGCTGGGTGGCCGTGCGGTGGATCGTCATCCGCTCGGGGCGTCGGTGTTGTTCTGCGCGTTCATGATTGCCGGCATGGTGTCGCTGGTGCCGAACATCCATTCGCCGCTGGGCCTGGCGGTGGCAATGGGGATCTGGGGCGTGACTCAGGCTGCGTTGTTCCTGGTCAGCCATGTGCGCCTGATGAAAGCCGCACCGGAAGCGCCCGCGTTTGCCGCTTCGTTGAACATCGCCGGGGCCAACCTGGGGATCGGCCTGGGCGCGATGATCGGTGGACGGGTGATTGACAGTGCCGGTCTGGGCTTCCTCGGGTTCGCCGCCGCCGGGTTCATCCTGCTGTCGGTGTTCCTCGCCATGGTGCTGATGACCCTCAAGCCGCGCGACGCCTGCGCGCAAGCGTCATAACGCGGTAAACAGCTCGCGTCGGGCACCTTCGGTAATCGCCACAATGCCGGGGTGCTTGACCTTGCGTTCTACCGAAATCGCGTAGAACGACTCGGTCACCGCGTCCGTCTGGCCAATCAATTCCACGCCGTACTGGCGCTTCACTTCATCGGCAATCACGCTCGGGCCGATAAAAATCCCGCTGCCGGACTGGCCGAACGCCTGCATCAAGGCGCTGTCATCGAATTCGCCGACGATTTGCGGCTGGATCTGCTGCTCGGCGAACCAGCGCTGCAAACGGCTGCGCACCACGGTTTCCGCTCCGGGAATCAACAAGGGTGCGCCGTGGAGGCTGCGCGGGAAGTCTTGTCCGTATTGAGCCGCCAGCTGCGCGGTGGCGAAGAAACTGATCCCGCATTCACCGAGTTTCTGACTGTAGCCCTTGATGTCGAGGTGCGAAGGCATCGGGCTGTCGGAGATCACCAGATCCAGGCGCTGGATCGCCAGGTCCGCCAGCAAACGTTCGAGTTTGTCTTCGCGGCAGGTGATGCGCAGCGGCTCGTTCAGCTCCATGGTCGGCGCGATCAGCCGGTAGACGATGGACTTGGGCACCACGTCTGCCACACCGACCCGAAACAGGATCTGCTGTTCATTGGGTTGCGCGCGCAGCATCAGTTCCAGCTCACCGCCGAGCTGGAACATCTGCTCGGCGTAGGGCAGGGCCTGGCGCCCGGCTTCGGTCAGTTCAAGTTGCCGGCCGACCCGTCGGAACAACTCTATGCCGTAGGTTTGTTCAAGCAGCGAAATCTGCCCGCTGATGGTCTGTGGCGTCAGGTTCAGCTGTTCGCAGGCGCGCACGATGCTGCCGGTCTTGGCGACCACCCAGAAATAATGCAGTTGTCGGTAATTGAGCATAAGCCCGCAGTCCTTGTGTAGGTGCTGCCGGAGGCTGTGATCTTTTGATCCTGTTTTTCAAGAAGCAAAGATCGCAGCCTGCGGCAGCTCCTGCATGAATGTTTGGGTTCGTGAAAACCGAAGTATAGCCGCTAAAAATACGAATTTTCCTGAAGTGTTCGCTTGCCTAGAATGCCCAGCCATCGACGGCCGGTCTGCGACCCTGTCTGTTCATTCGAAGGAAAGCCCAATGAAATACACAATCCCTGCGTTGATGTTTACGTCTTTACTGCTCATGGCCGGTTGCGATCAGGCGGAAAAGAGCGCCCAGCAGTTGATGGGCAAAGCCGCCGAAAGCGCCAAGCAGGCCATCGACGACACCCACAAGGCCGCCGAACAAGCGCTGAGTGACGCCACGGGCGGGTTGATCGAGAAAAAAGAAACGCCGGAAAAAGACGCGGAAAAATCCGAATCTTCCTCCAAGACCATTTAAACCGTCGTACAACGAGTCAGGACTGACCCATGGAATATCTATTAGAACTCGCCGCCAGCCCTGCCGCCTGGGTTGCTTTGGCCACACTGGTGGTGATGGAGATCGTGCTCGGCATCGATAACCTGATCTTTATCTCGATCCTGACCAACAAACTGCCCGAGCAGCATCGGCAGAAAGCCCGTCGCATCGGTATCGGCATGGCGTTGATTCTGCGTCTGGCCCTGTTGAGCACCATCGCCTTTATCGTGCAGTTGACCGCCCCTGTGATTGAAATCATGGGCCAGGCATTCTCCTGGAAGGACATGATCCTGATTGCCGGTGGTCTGTTCCTGGTGTGGAAAGCCACGACCGAGATCCATCACAGCATGGACCCGGCGCCGGAAGACCCGAAAACCGCGACATCGACCGTGACTCTGGGTTTTGCTGCCGCCATCGGTCAGATCTTGATGCTGGACATGGTGTTCTCCATCGACAGCATCATTACTGCGGTGGGCATGACTGAGCACTTGCCGATCATGGTGATCGCGGTGGTGGTCTCGGTGCTGGTGATGCTGTTCGCGGCTGAGCCTCTGGCCAAGTTCATCAACGACAACCCGACGGTGGTGATGCTGGCCCTGGGCTTCCTGATCATGATCGGCATGACGCTGATCGCCGAAGGCTTCGGCGCCCACGTACCGAAAGGTTATGTGTATGCGGCGATGGCGTTCTCGGCAGCGATTGAAGTGCTGAACATGCTGTCGCGCCGGACGAAGCAGAAGAAGCTCGCTCAGCAGGCTTAATCGGCAACCAAGTAAAAAGGCCGGCTGGACTCCTGGAGTCCAGCCGGCCTTTTGCTTTATGCAGGAACTGCCGAAGGCTGCGATCTTTTGACGTTCATGATCAATGGATCGCAGTCTGCGGCAGCGCTTGCATCGGGTTTATGTCAAACGACCTGTCAGTGCGCAGTCGCGTGGCGCACGCGTTGTTTTTCCGGTTTGTGAATCGGCGCCAAATCGACAGGATGATGGTGGCGCCGGGCAATACGCAGCACGCCCCACAGCATGGCGGTGGCAACGGCCAGCCAGCCGGCAATCAACATCACGATGGTCATGGTCAGGCTCATCAGTGCCTCCTCTTCGCCCTGCATCGGGCGCACACTTATTCAATTCGCTCTGTTTCAGTGACAGTCTAGACAATGCGGTGTTTCAGGCTATTGACCAAAGGTCGCTGGTGACCAATCAGTTCGCTCTATGCAAACGCTGCGGCTACGGTTTAAGGCTATACCGCAGCCGTGCGCGGCCCTATGATCGCTGGCGTTGCCGGAACACGATGACCGGCGTCTGAACAGAGAGTAACGATGGTCCAGGTATTTTCTCGAATTCGTGTGGCGCTGCTGGTGGCCGGTTGCGCGGCGCTGCTGGCCGGATGTGCGGGCAGTGTGGCGCCAGAGGTCAAGCGTTTGCCGGAGCGGGTCGAACTCAGTGGTACGTTCTATCGGGGCGACGCCCATCAGAGTGGGCCGCAAGTGTTGGCGAGCCTGTTGTCGCAGCAGGGCATCGTGACCACCCCGGGCCTGCTGGAAAAACCGCTGCACCTGCCCGGTGGCGAAGACAAGCTGCAAGAGAATATCCAGAACCTGGCCCGCGAGTACGGCATGGTGGTCTACCCGCTGGACGCCAACCTGCCGGCGCTGCTGACGCAGGTCGCGGCGGGATACCCGGTGATGGTGCGTTTCAGCGAGGGCGCGGCGTTCTGGGCGGAACCGCGTTACGCGATCCTGTCCGGCTATGACCGCAATAAACAGAAGGTGCTGCTGCGTGCCGGCATGAACCGTCGCGAACTGATGAGCTTCAGTTCCTTCGAATCGGCGCTGGAGAAGTCAGGTGGCTGGGCGATCCTGATTCAGAAACCTTCGCAGATTCCGGCGGCAGTCGACCGTGGCCGTTGGCTCAAGGCGGCCGATGAGCTGGCTCAGGCCGGTCAGGAAAACGAAGCGGCACAGGCGCGCAAGGCGCTGGCTGCGCACTGAGGCTCCGTTCGTCATTTGCCGGGCACGACTGCGCCCGGCAACCCTCCAAATCATAGAGCCCGCTTTTCGCGGGTGAACCAGGAGGCGACATGACAGATTCCCCATCACCGAAAGGCCCGCATTCTTCCGAGCATTCCTCGGGAGATGATCTGGGGTTTGATCCGGACTCGCCTGACCTCGATGATCCGCAGGTCGACCCTGTCGGCCCGGCCAAGGCGCCTCTCGATGTGGTGCCCGGCGAGGACCCGAAAAAACCTGCCAGGCCCTACGATCCCTTAGCCAATCTGAAACCTTGATGTGAGGTGCGTATGAGTACCGATTCAAGCTTCGATGACCAAAAACCGGACAGCGTGCCGACCACGCCCGAGACCGATATCGACCCGGTGCTGGATCCGGACAGCGCGCTGCGCGATCCGTTGGCCCGACCGTTGGTGGCGCCCGGACTGTTACCAGATCCTCAAAAGGGCGATGGCATCCCGGATGATGATCAGATGCCATTGCCCAATGATTGAGCAAGGCTGACCGGCGGACTGCCTTTGTAGTGAGGGAGCTTGCTCCCTCACCTCGGGCAAATCTGTCTGAAAGCGTGTTGAATTACTTCGAAGCCTCAACCACGCCGCTCTGCCGCGACTTGAGGTTTTTATCCGCTTTGTATTGCTGCGCCACTGCCGGAACACTGGCGCTTCTGCCGGTTTCCACCCAGCTGCGGATGCGGCTGGCATCGGCAAAATGGGTGTATTTGCCAAACGCGTCGAGAATCACCAGGGCGACGGGGCGATTGCCCATCTTCGTCACCAGGACCAGGCAATGACCGGCCGGGTTGGTGAAGCCGGTTTTGGTGATCTTGATGTCCCAGTCGGCTTTGTTCACCAAATGATCGGTGTTGCGAAAGCCCAGGGTGTAATTGGGTTTGCGGAACGAAACGGTCTTTTCCTTGGTAGTGGTCAGCTCGCTGAGAATCGGGTGTTTGCTCGCCGCTACCAGCAGCTTGCTCAGGTCGCGGGCCGTCGAAACGTTGCGCTCCGACAGGCCGGTCGGTTCAACGTAGTGGGTGTGGGTCATGCCCAGTGCCTTGGCCTTGGCGTTCATCGCAGCAATAAACGCTGCATAACCACCGGGGTAGTGATGGGCGAGGCTGGCGGCGGCGCGGTTTTCCGAGGACATCAGGGCGATCAGCAGCATTTCGCGGCGCGGCAGTTCACTCTTGAGCTTGACTCGGGAGAACACGCCCTTCATTTCCGGCGTGTTGCTGATATCGACATTGATCCATTCGTCCATGTTCTGCCGGGCTTCGACCACTACCAAACCGGTCATCAGCTTGCTGACGGAGGCGATCGGGACGATCACGTCAGGGTTGCTGGAATAAATGACTTTATTGGTCTGCATATCCATGAGCAGGGCGCTGCCGGAGGCGATTTTTAGTGTCGAAGCGTCGCGAGGGGCAGCGGTGGTTTCCGCAGCGTTGATCGTTGGCGTGATGAATGTGCCTGTAAAAGCGAAAAACAGGCTCAGAATCGAAAGACGAATTTTCACGCGGGCGAACTCATAAAGGTTGGATATTCCGTTAGTTTGTAACGGGTTATTTCTTCAAAGCGTCGCATTCTAGGAGTATGGCTGAAGATCTGTCGATGGTTGTTTGAATGACCTGAAAAACTCGTGAAAAGGCCTGTAAAAAGAGGGGTTTCCGGCGAACGGTTAGTGTTTTTTCTCAGGCATGAAAAAACCCGCACGAGGCGGGTTTTTCAACGGTGCAAAATACGCCTCAGGCGTGCAGGGTTTCCGCTGCGTAGAGGGTGTTTTCCAGCAGGCAGGCACGAGTCATCGGGCCAACGCCGCCCGGTACTGGCGTAATCCAGCCGGCGCGGGGCAGGGCGGTGTCATACACCACGTCACCGACCAGTTTGCCGTCGTCCTGGCGGTTGATGCCGACGTCGATCACGATCGCACCTTCCTTGATCCACTCGCCCTTGACCAGGCCTGGCTTGCCGGCGGCCACGACGACCAGATCGGCACGGCCGACGTGTCCGGCCAGATCCTTGGTGAAGCGGTGCGTGACAGTGACGGTGCAACCGGCCAGCAGCAGTTCCATCGCCATCGGGCGACCGACGATGTTGGACGCGCCAACCACCACCGCATCCAGACCATAAAGGTCCACACCCGTGCTTTCCAGCAGCGTCATGATGCCTTTAGGGGTGCATGGGCGCAGCAACGGAATGCGCTGTGCCAGGCGACCGACGTTATAAGGATGGAAGCCGTCGACGTCTTTGTCCGGGCGGATGCGTTCCAGCAGTTTGGAAGCGTCCAGGTGCTCGGGCAGCGGCAGTTGCAGCAGCACGCCGTCGATTGCCGGATCGTCGTTGAGACGATCGATCAGATCGGTCAATGCTTCTTGCGTGGTTTCGGCGGGCAGGTCGTAGGCTTGAGAGAGGAAACCGACCTCTTCACAGTCTTTACGCTTGTGCGAGACATAAACCTGAGAGGCAGGATCGCTGCCGACCAGGATCACCGCGAGGCCGGGCGTGCGCAGGCCTTGCTGGCGACGCTCGGCAACACGTTGGGCGATCTGCTGGCGCAGGCTGGCGGCGATCGATTTGCCGTCGATTAGTTGTGCAGTCATTGCGCGTGATTAACCATCGAGAGGGGAAAAAATGAGAACGCATTCTCGCATGTCGAGCGATGAGGGCAAAGGCGCTTGGTCAGCAAATTCCCCTAACTCCTTTAATTAAATGAATTTTTTTCAAAAAGGATTTGACGACCTTCAGAGCGCTCTATACTATTCGTCGCACTTGTCGGGCACAGCCTAGCACTGGTTAAGAAGGTGAAGCGGAATTACGATTCTGTGACACTGGAAAGCACTTAGTTTGTAGTCCTTTAAGAGTACAGATTAATAAGGCGCCCGTAGCTCAGCTGGATAGAGCATCCGCCTTCTAAGCGGATGGTCGCAGGTTCGAGTCCTGCCGGGTGCGCCATTAGGCAGCTTTGGCACAAGTAACGCGATATGGTGGGCGTAGCTCAGTTGGTAGAGCACGGGATTGTGACTCCCGTTGTCGTGGGTTCGATCCCCATCGTCCACCCCATATTTCGAAAGGCGCCGGATGTAACAGTCTGGCGCCTTTGCTTTAAAAGCTTCATCTGCGGATGTGGTGGAATTGGTAGACACACTGGATTTAGGTTCCAGCGCCGCGAGGCGTAAGAGTTCGAGTCTCTTCATCCGCACCAATTAAAGCTTCATTCATGCCTTGTGCCGGGTGGGGTTTCAACAAAGAAGTTATTTGGCTTTTTTGTTACGCAATATGGTGGGCGTAGCTCAGTTGGTAGAGCACGGGATTGTGACTCCCGTTGTCGTGGGTTCGATCCCCATCGTCCACCCCATATTTCGAAAGGCGCCAGATTTAACAGTCTGGCGCCTTTTTTGTTTTAGCGGTTTGGAAATCCGGCGATTGCCGGTTTCAGGTCGCAGGAGCAGGGCAGTTCGTCGTATTTGTGCACCTCGACGACGCTGCGCTGCTTGCCGGTCCTGCTTGCGGGAGCGGTCGTCAGGGAGTGATTGGCAGTCTCTTCTATATATAGAAGAGGTTGGCGCAGAGCCCTGGCGTGATTGGTTGTATTCGCCTGTGGGGTGCGCTGTATTCGTGCGGCGGTCCCGATAAATTGCCTGCTGTTTTTTTACCCGTTTTCAGTAGGGTGACTTCTTGAGTTTGACCCACTAGAATGCATGCCCTTGATTCTGGGGTCGGAAACGGCCGGCTAACGTCTGTGCAACGAGGAATATCCATGCAAGTTTCTGTTGAAAATACTACTGCTCTCGAGCGCCGCATGAGCGTCACCGTGCCGGCTGAGCGCATCGAGACTCAGGTCAACAAGCGTCTGCAGCAGACCGCCCAAAAGGCCAAGATTGCTGGCTTCCGTCCAGGCAAAGTGCCAATGAGCGAAATCAAGCGCCGTTTCGGTGCCGATGCTCGCCAGGAAGCTGTAGGCGACGTGATCCAGTCCTCCTTTTACGAAGCTGTGGTTGAGCAGAAGCTGAATCCGGCCGGTTCGCCGTCGATCGAGCCGAAGTCGCTCGAAGCTGGCAAAGACCTGGAATACGTAGCCGTATTCGAAGTGTTCCCTGAGTTCACCGTTGCCGGTTTCGAAGGCATCACCGTTGAGCGCCTGAGCGCTGACGTGGCTGACGCTGACCTGGACAAAATGCTCGACATCCTGCGCAAGCAGAACACCCGTTTCGAAGTGGCCGATCGTGCTGCCCAGAACGAAGATCAGCTGAACATCGATTTCGTTGGCAAGGTTGACGGCGAAGCATTCGCTGGCGGCTCCGCCAAAGGCACTCAGCTGGTGCTGGGTTCCGGTCGCATGATCCCTGGCTTCGAAGAAGGCCTGGTTGGCGCTAAAGCCGGTGAAGAGCGCGTTCTGAACCTGACCTTCCCAGAGGACTATCAGAACCTGGACCTGGCTGGCAAAACCGCCGAGTTCACCGTGACGGTCAACACCGTTTCCGAGCCAAAACTGCCAGAGCTGAACGAAGAGTTCTTCGCTCAATTCGGCATCAAGGAAAGCGGCATCGACGGTTTCCGCACCGAAGTTCGCAAGAACATGGAGCGTGAACTGCGTCAGGCGATCAAGTCCAAGGTCAAGAATCAGGTCATGGACGGTCTGCTGGCCACCAACCCGATCGAAGTGCCAAAGGCGCTGCTGTCCAACGAAGTTGACCGTCTGCGCGTGCAGGCTGTTCAGCAGTTCGGTGGCAACATCAAGCCTGACCAACTGCCGGCCGAGCTGTTCGAAGAGCAAGCCAAGCGCCGCGTCGTGCTGGGCCTGATCGTGGCTGAAGTGGTCAAGCAGTTCGACCTGAAGCCTGACGAAGCTCGTGTTCGTGACATGATTCAGGAAATGGCTTCGGCTTATCAAGAGCCTGAGCAGGTCGTGTCCTGGTACTACAAGAACGAGCAGCAACTGAACGAAGTGCGTTCGGTTGTGCTGGAAGAACAAGTTGTGGATACTGTTCTGCAGAAAGCTAGCGTGACCGACAAATCGGTCTCTTACGAAGAAGCGGTCAAGCCGGTAGAAGCTCCAAAAGCCGACTGATTGTTTTTGCGTTAGAAGTGCACACCATAAGCCAGCTCTCGAGCTGGCTTATGCGTATTCAAGACATAACTATTTGGGAGTGACTGCAGAGCATGTTCCGTAATTCGTATATTCAGCAGAACTCTGATATCCAGGCCGCAGGCGGCCTGGTCCCGATGGTTGTCGAGCAATCTGCTCGTGGCGAGCGCGCCTATGACATCTACTCGCGCCTTCTGAAGGAGCGTGTAATCTTTCTGGTGGGTCCTGTAGAGGACTACATGGCCAACCTGATCTGTGCGCAATTGCTGTTCCTTGAAGCGGAAAACCCGGACAAGGACATCCATCTCTATATCAACTCCCCGGGCGGTTCGGTGACAGCGGGCATGTCGATCTACGACACCATGCAGTTCATCAAACCCAACGTATCGACCACTTGCATCGGTCAGGCCTGCAGCATGGGCGCGTTCCTGCTGACAGCCGGTGCGCCGGGCAAGCGTTTCTGCCTGCCAAACTCGCGCGTGATGATTCACCAGCCACTGGGCGGTTTCCAGGGCCAGGCGTCGGACATCGAAATCCATGCCAAGGAAATCCTCTTCATCCGCGAGCGTCTGAACACGCTGATGGCCAAGCACAGCGGCCGTACTCTGGAAGAAATCGAGCGCGATACCAACCGCGACAACTTCATGAGTGCAGAAGCTGCGAAGGAATACGGTCTGATCGATGAAGTGATCAATCAGCGTCCAGCTTAAAAATAAGCAGCTCAAAACAGGCTTGGTCGGCTGGTCTGATCACCAGCGGGCTTGAAAAAGCCCGCAATAGCCTTCATCTTGTGTTGCAAGCCTATCGGATTTGGATCGAACGAATGACTGACACCCGCAACGGCGAGGACAACGGCAAGCTGCTCTATTGCTCCTTCTGTGGCAAAAGCCAGCATGAAGTGCGCAAATTGATTGCCGGCCCCTCGGTCTTTATCTGCGACGAGTGCGTCGACCTGTGCAATGACATCATCCGCGAGGAGGTGCAGGAAGCCCAGGCCGAAAGCAGCGCGCATAAATTGCCTTCGCCTAAAGAAATCAGCGGCATCCTTGACCAGTACGTCATTGGTCAGGAGCGTGCAAAAAAGGTTTTGGCCGTAGCGGTGTACAACCACTACAAGCGCCTGAATCAGCGTGACAAAAAGGCTGACGACGTCGAACTCGGCAAGAGCAACATCCTGCTGATCGGCCCGACCGGCTCGGGTAAGACCCTGCTGGCCGAAACGCTGGCCCGCTTGCTGAACGTTCCGTTCACCATCGCCGACGCAACCACCCTTACCGAGGCCGGTTACGTAGGTGAAGATGTCGAGAACATCATTCAGAAGTTGTTGCAGAAATGTGACTACGATGTAGAAAAAGCCCAGATGGGCATTGTCTACATCGACGAAATCGACAAGATTTCCCGCAAGTCCGACAACCCGTCGATCACCCGCGATGTTTCCGGTGAAGGCGTGCAGCAGGCCTTGCTCAAGTTGATCGAAGGCACGGTCGCTTCCGTTCCGCCGCAAGGTGGCCGCAAGCATCCGCAGCAGGAATTCCTGCAGGTCGACACCCGTAACATCCTGTTCATCTGCGGTGGTGCGTTCTCGGGTCTCGAGAAGGTTATCCAGAATCGTTCCACCAAGGGTGGCATCGGTTTCAACGCAGAAGTGCGCAGCAAGGAAGAAGGCAAGAAAGTCGGTGAATCCCTGCGTGAAGTCGAGCCTGACGATCTGGTCAAGTTCGGTCTGATCCCGGAGTTCGTCGGTCGTCTGCCGGTTCTTGCAACGCTCGACGAGCTCGACGAGGCTGCGCTGATGCAGATTCTCACCGAGCCGAAAAATGCTCTGACCAAACAGTATGCCAAGCTGTTCGAGATGGAAGGCGTGGATCTGGAATTCCGGACCGACGCACTGAAATCGGTCGCCAAGCGAGCCCTGGAGCGTAAAACCGGTGCCCGTGGCCTGCGTTCGATTCTCGAAGGTGTACTGCTCGACACGATGTATGAAATCCCCTCGCAGTCCGAGGTGAGCAAAGTCGTGATCGATGAAAGCGTCATCGAAGGCAAGTCCAAGCCACTGTATATCTACGAAAACAGTGAGCCGACGGCCAAGGCAGCGCCGGACGCCTAAGCGTTCACTCTGCTGCAATAAGGAAGGGGCCTTCGGGCCTCTTTTTTTTTATGTTGTTTTTTACATCCGCTTTGCGCTTGTTTTTTTTCAAGGCAGACCCCATCTTGGTTTCAAGCTTAATTCCATCTGATTACGGCCATATGGCCGCCGTAGAGGCGAAATCATGAAGACAACCATCGAATTGCCTCTCCTGCCATTGCGTGATGTCGTGGTGTATCCGCACATGGTTATCCCGCTGTTCGTGGGGCGCGAGAAATCCATCGAAGCTCTCGAGGCAGCGATGACGGGCGACAAGCAGATCCTCCTGCTGGCCCAGAGAAATCCGGCTGATGACGATCCCGGTGAAGATGCTCTCTATCGCGTAGGTACCATTGCCACTGTTTTGCAGCTGCTCAAGCTGCCTGACGGCACCGTCAAGGTGCTGGTCGAAGGTGAGCAGCGCGGTACCGTTGAACGCTTCAGCGTGATTGACGGGCATTGCCGTGCCGAAGTCTCGCTGATCGAAGAAGTCGATGCCGCCGAGCGCGAATCCGAAGTGTTCGTGCGCACGCTGCTGTCGCAGTTCGAACAATATGTGCAGTTGGGCAAGAAAGTCCCGGCTGAAGTCCTGTCGTCGCTCAACAGCATTGATGAGCCGGGTCGCCTGGTCGACACCATGGCGGCGCACATGGCGCTGAAAATCGAGCAGAAGCAGGAAATCCTCGAAATCATCGATTTGTCGGCCCGGGTCGAGCACGTTCTGGCCTTGCTGGATGCCGAGATCGACCTGCTGCAAGTCGAAAAACGCATTCGTGGTCGCGTCAAAAAGCAAATGGAGCGCAGTCAGCGCGAGTACTACCTGAATGAGCAGATGAAGGCCATTCAGAAAGAGCTGGGCGACAGCGACGAAGGCCACAACGAGATCGAAGACCTGAAAAAGCGTATCGACGCTGCCGGTCTGCCGAAAGACGCGTTGGCCAAGGCCACTGCGGAGCTGAACAAACTCAAGCAGATGTCGCCGATGTCCGCAGAAGCCACCGTGGTGCGCTCCTACATCGACTGGCTGGTGCAAGTGCCGTGGAAGGCGCAGAGCAAGGTACGCCTTGACCTGGCGCGCGCAGAAGACATTCTCGATGCCGATCACTACGGTCTGGAAGAGGTCAAGGAGCGTATCCTTGAGTACCTCGCCGTGCAGAAGCGCGTGAAGAAGATCCGTGGTCCGGTGTTGTGCCTGGTCGGTCCTCCGGGCGTGGGTAAAACCTCGTTGGCCGAGTCGATCGCTCATGCTACCAACCGTAAATTCGTGCGGATGGCCCTGGGTGGCGTGCGTGACGAAGCGGAAATTCGTGGTCACCGCCGGACTTACATCGGTTCGATGCCAGGAAGATTGATTCAAAAGATGACAAAAGTGGGCGTGCGCAACCCGCTGTTCCTGCTTGATGAAATCGACAAAATGGGCAGTGACATGCGTGGCGATCCGGCGTCGGCGCTGCTGGAAGTGCTCGATCCGGAGCAGAACCACAACTTCAACGATCACTATCTTGAAGTCGATTACGATTTGTCGGACGTGATGTTCCTGTGCACCTCGAACTCGATGAACATTCCGCCGGCATTGCTGGACCGGATGGAAGTCATTCGCCTGCCGGGCTACACCGAAGACGAAAAGATCAACATTGCTGTCAAATACCTCTCGCCAAAACAGATCGCTGCCAATGGTCTGAAGAAGGGCGAGCTGGAATTCGACGAAGAAGCGATCCGCGACATCATCCGTTACTACACTCGTGAAGCCGGTGTGCGGGGCCTCGAACGTCAGATCGCCAAGGTCTGCCGCAAGGCCGTGAAAGAACACGCGCTGGAAAAACGCTTCTCGGTGAAAGTGACAGCTGATCTGCTGGAACACTTCCTTGGTGTGCGCAAGTTCCGCTACGGTCTGGCCGAGCAACAGGATCAGATCGGACAGGTGACGGGCCTCGCCTGGACTCAGGTTGGCGGCGAATTGCTGACCATCGAAGCCGCAGTCGTACCGGGCAAGGGTCAGTTGATCAAGACCGGTTCGCTGGGCGATGTGATGGTCGAATCGATCACCGCAGCGCTCACCGTTGTCCGCAGCCGTGCCAAGAGCCTGGGCATTCCCCTGGACTTCCACGAGAAGCGCGACACGCACATTCACATGCCGGAAGGGGCGACCCCGAAAGACGGTCCTAGCGCCGGTGTAGGCATGTGCACGGCGCTGGTGTCGGCATTGACCGGCATTCCGGTGCGCGCCGATGTGGCCATGACGGGTGAAATCACTTTGCGTGGTCAGGTACTGGCAATCGGTGGCCTGAAGGAAAAACTGCTCGCGGCTCACCGCGGCGGAATCAAGATTGTGATTATTCCGGAAGAGAACGTGCGTGATCTGAAGGAGATTCCTGACAATATCAAGCAGGATCTGCAGATTAAACCGGTTAAATGGATTGACGAGGTCCTGCAAATTGCGCTGCAATACGCGCCGGAGCCCTTGCCGGATGTGGCTCCGGAGATAGTTGCCAAGGACGAAAAACGTGAGTCTGACTCTAAGGAAAGAATTAGCACGCATTAATACGTTTTTGCCTGGGGGGCTTCCTTGACAGCTTTTTAGAGCCCTTGTTATAAAGCGGCTCTTAAGTGTCTGTAGGCCATTCAGCACTCGTTTTTGCTTTCACCAAAAAACTTAGAATCATCTCAAAATAGATATAAGGGGACTTAGAGTGAACAAGTCGGAACTGATTGATGCTATCGCTGCATCCGCTGATATCCCGAAAGCTGCTGCTGGCCGTGCGCTGGACGCTGTAATCGAATCCGTCACTGGCGCTCTGAAGGCTGGCGACTCCGTTGTTCTGGTTGGTTTCGGTACGTTCTCCGTGACTGATCGCCCGGCTCGTACCGGTCGTAACCCACAGACTGGCAAGACTCTGGAAATCCCGGCTGCCAAGAAGCCTGGTTTCAAAGCCGGTAAAGCTCTGAAAGAAGCTGTTAACTAAGTTTCAGGTTTTTACCCATCCGGGTCGGGGTCATGCCTGACTTGGCAGCGGAGCGGTAGAGCAGGTAGCTGATGCAGTTGCCTGTAACGCCGGGATCGAGGGTTCGAGCCCTGTCCGCTCCGCCAGTTACGAGAAGGCGCATCCTCGGATGCGCCTTTCTTCTATCCGGATTCTACCCACGCTCCACGGTTGCCTAATTTTGAAGTTCAACCGTTTCTGGGGGACGCATGCTGCAGAATATCAGGGACAATTCACAAGGCTGGATTGCCAAGACCATTATCGGGGTCATCGTTGCACTGATGGCTCTGACCGGTTTCGACGCCATTTTCCAGGCCACGACTCACAAGAATGAGGCGGCCAAGGTCAACGGTGAAGAAATTAGCCAGAACGAGCTGAGCCAGGCCGTTGATATGCAACGCCGTCAGCTGATGCAACAGCTGGGCAAGGATTTCGACGCTTCGCTGCTCGACGAAAAAATGCTCCGTGAATCGGCCCTTAAGGGTCTGATTGATCGCAAGCTGTTGCTGCAAGGCGCCGAACAGTCGAAATTCGCTTTCTCCGAAGGCGCACTGGATCAAGTGATCCTGCAGACACCTGAGTTTCAGGTGGATGGCAAGTTCAGTTCCGAGCGTTTCGACCAGGTGATCCGTCAACTGGGTTACAGCCGTATGCAATTCCGCCAGATGCTGGCCCAGGAAATGCTGATCGGCCAACTGCGCGCCGGTGTGGCGGGCAGTGGTTTTGTCACCGACGCGCAAGTGCAGGCATTCGCTCGTCTGGAAAAACAGACCCGCGATTTCGCCACGCTGAACGTCAAGGCCGATCCGGCGGCGGTCAAACTGACCGACGACGAGGTCAAGGCTTACTACGACGAGCACGCCAAGGAATTCATGACCCCGGATCAAGTGGTCATTGATTACCTGGAGCTGAAGAAGTCCTCGTTCTTCGATCAGGTTGCCGTCAAGGACGAAGACCTGCAGGCCGCGTATCAGAAAGAGATCGCCAACCTGTCGGAACAGCGTCGTGCGGCGCACATCCTGATCGAAGTCAACGACAAGACCACCGAAGCTCAAGCCAAGGCGAAAATCGAAGAAGTCCAGGCGCGTCTGGCCAAGGGCGAGAAGTTCGAAGCATTGGCCAAGGAGTTCTCGCAGGATCCGGGTTCGGCCAACAATGGCGGCGACCTGGGTTACGCAGGTCCTGGCGTGTACGACCCGGCTTTCGAAAAAGCCTTGTACTCGCTGGCCAAGGATCAGGTGTCCGGTCCGGTTCGCACCGACTTCGGCTACCACTTGATCAAGCTGCTGGGCGTTGAAGCGCCGGAAGTGCCGACCCTGGCCAGCCTGAAAGACAAGCTGACTCGCGAGCTGAAAGCCTCGCAGGTCGAGCAGCGTTTCGTCGAGGCGACCAAACAACTGGAAGACTCCGCATTCGAAGCGTCCGACCTGGCCCAGCCAGCGGCGGATCTGAAGCTGACCGTGCACACCTCCAAGCCGTTTGGCCGTGAAGGTGGCGAAGGTGTTGCGGCCAACCGTGCCGTGGTCACTGCAGCCTTCAGCACCGAAGTGATCGATGAAGGCGCCAACAGCACCGCCATCGAACTCGATCCGGAAACCGTGATCGTCCTGCGTGCCAAGGAACACTTGAAGCCTGCTCAACTGCCGCTGGAAAGCGTCGCTGCGGCCATCCGCACTCAGTTGACCAAAGAGCACGCCAGTGCGGCTGCCAAGACCAAGGCCGAGAAGCTGATTGCTGATCTGCGTGAGGGCAAGGCGCCGCTGGACAAGGCGGTTGACGGTCAGAGTTGGAAAGCCACCGCTGCGGCCACTCGTGCGCAAGAGGGTGTTGATCCTGCGGTGCTGCAGGCGCTGTTCCGTATGCCGAAGCCGGCTGCCAAGGACAAGCCGACGTTCAGCAGTGTGACGCTGTCGGATGGCAGCCTCGTGGTCGTGCGCCTGAACGGCGTTAACGAAGCGGCTGCGCCGACGGATGAAGAGAAGGCGCAGTATCGTCGCTTCCTGGCTTCCCGTGAGGGGCAGCAGGACTTTGCGGCGTATCGCAAGCAGTTGGAGAGTCAGGCGGATATCAAGCGGTTCTGATGTTTGTTTGAGCTGTTATGAGAAAGCCCCGGCTCGTTGGTCGGGGCTTTTTTTTGGGCTGTGAATCGTGGCGGCCTATGGGCCGACCATGCTTTGGGTGGGATGTGTGTATATCCGTTGGTGCGGGTGTTGCTGATTGGGGTTCCGCCCTTACGGCGGGTCACTTTTTCCAGACGCCGAAAAAGTAACCAAAAAGGCTTTACCCTGACGTTCGGCCCTCGCCTAGGCTCGGGTCCCTTCGCTCCGGGATTGATCCGGGGGCATCGCCTCCGGTTTGCTTCGCTGCACCTCCTCTCGATGTGTTTGGCTTCGCCAAACGGTCGCTACGCTCCCACCCCCGGATCAATCCCTCCACTCAGCCTGCCGACGGGCGCTGAGATCAAAAGCGGTACTCGAGCTAACGCTCATCGTGTTGAGTGGTGAGAAGCAAGGGCTGTGTGATGTCTTTGCTTTTCTGTGGGAGCTGGCTTGCCAGCGATGGCGGCCTGCCAGCCGACCAAGCTCTTGCAGACTGCACGCGATCCACCTGTAGGAGTGAGCCTGCTCGCGAAGACAGCCGGCCAGACGGCCAACGTCTCCCCGTTGAACTCAACCCCTGTGGGAGCTGGCTTGCCAGCGATGGCGGCCTGAAAGCCTACCAAGCTCTAGGGCGCAATACCGAAGCGAGGCCAACTCCATCGAAGCCGTCAGTCATGCGGCGCTGGCCGGGATCATCTGCCTGCCGGACTTCATGACCCACGAGGATGGGGCGCACGGTCGGCTAAAGCGGGCGCTGGATGCGCATCTGCAGCATGTCGGTCAGTTCTGGGTATTGTGGCCGTCCAGTCGTCATGCCTGCGCCAAATTGCGCGTCTTCATTGGTCACTTGTTGTTGCGACTTTTCCCGGCAAACGATGGTCAATAGGGTTGTAACGGCTTTAAGACACAATCCATGCGCCGCAGGGCCAAGTTCTGTTGCACAATATGCCCCGGACTGTTTTCCCTCAGGATGTTCAATGTTGATTTCAACTCCCATGCGTGTCGTTGGGTTGGCGCTGTTGTTGACCGCTGTCGCTGGCTGTTCGAAGGACAAGCCGATGTATGAGCATGAGAACTTCGATGATTCCGGCACGTTCTCGCGCAATTATCCGGTGGCTGACACCGCGAGTTGCGAGGCGGCCCGTCGCGCGTTGCTCAGCCAGGGCTACATCATCACCAGCAGTGACCCGAAACTGATCAGTGGCCACAAAAGCTTCCAGCAAACCGGTGAAACCCACATGGAGATCAGCTTCAACGTGGTGTGTACCGAAGACGGCAGTTCCAAACATCATGCCACGATGTTCGCGAATGCCTTGCAGGACCGCTACGCACTGAAGAAAACCAACAATTCCGCCAGCCTCGGGGTTGGCGTGTTGGGTTCGGTGTCGATGCCGATCGGCTCATCGGACGATTCGATGGTCAAGGTCGCCAGCGAAACCGTGACTTCGCAAAAGTTCTATGAGCGTTTCTTTACCCTGGTGGAACTGTTCCTGCCGGCGGATGCGAAGAAAGCCGCACATATCGAAGAAAAGCCCAAGACTGATCTGGGAATGCCGGAGCCGAAGCCCGCCGCAGTCGCGCCGGCAACACCGGCACCGGCACCGGCACCGGCGGTAGAGGCAGCGCCCGCGCCGCCGCCGGCGGGGATTGTCGAGCCAGCACAGAGCATGACGCCGGCAGCCCCTGCCGCGACTCCAGAGCCCGCTTCGGTGTCACCGACGCCAACGGGCTCCGAGCCGGTCGTGCCGCCGGTCGAGTCCGCGCCGATCACCCCGGCACCGAGCGCAGAGCCTGCGCCGGCCACCGACACGATCACGCCGCCGGCGAACCCGAGCAATATCCCGCCGCCGTCCGAGCCGATTCCGGCGCTGCAGTAAACGCAGACGGCCCTTTGTGGGCGTGAGCCTGGTCGCGAAGACGGAGTATCAGTCGACATTCATGTTGTCTGGTTCACCGCTTCGCGAGCAGGCTCGCTCCCCCATCAGTTTTGCGGCGTACTCAAATCTCGTTACATTCCCCCGACAAAAATCCCGCGATAAATTCCTGACCGCCTGCTACGTTTTATTCATGAAGGCCGGGTTTCACTTTTCCTTCATACGGGCACGTTATGCTCGAGGCACTGGTTATTTGACCGGGCCCATTCAAGAGACCAGCAGGGGGATTGCACGATGGACGACTATCAAGAAGAGCTGCTCGAGTTTCAGGCCTTTGAACTGGATCAGCCAGAGGCCGCCGAAGACGCCACCGAGCTTTAAGGCTTCAAGCCGTTTTGCGATGACTGCGGCGGAATTCGCCCGGGGTCTGGCCGCTCCAGCGTTTGAATGCGCGCTGGAAGGCTTCGGCTGAGGCGAACCCGAGCAGGTAGGCGATCTCGCCGAAGGCCAGTTCGGTATCGCGGATGTAGGTCATCGCCAGATCACGGCGAGTGTCATTGAGGATTGCGCGAAACTGCGTGCCTTCTTCGGCGAGTTTGCGCCGCAACGTCCAGGTCGGCAGCTTCAGGCGTGCCGCCACTTCTTCCAGGTCCGGTTCGCGACCACCATTGAGCAATGGCCCCAGTAATTGCGTGATGCGTTCGCGCAGGCTGCGGGTGCGTGTCAACTGCTCCAGTTCCCGTTCGCACAAAGCGAGTAAATGCTTCCAGGTGCTGGGGCAGTGCTCGGGATTGCGCTGGGCCAGGCTGCTCAGGCTCAGGCGCAGTTGGTTGCGCTCGGTACCGAACTGAATCGGGCAATCACCCAGTACGGCGTAGGCTTCGCGGTAATCCGGTTCGTCGAATTCAATCTCGATGCGCTCCGCCGGCAACGTTTGCCGGCTGACACTGGACAACTGATGCAGCCACCCGGCGATGATCGAATCCACCACGAACCGGTTGTAGGCGTTGTACGGGCTGATCGAATAGAAACGCAGCCAGGCGCCATGGGCGTCTTCGTGGAAGCTTGACTGGCCACGATAGTTGGAACCGTACAGCGGTTCAAAACGAGTCAGGCAACGGGCGGCCTCGCGCACGGTCGGGGCTTGAGCGGCAGTCACCCCGGCCAGTCCGGCCTGGCTCAAGCGACTGAGCTGGCCCATGCGCAGACCGAGTGCGGGTTCGCCGGTCAACTGAATCGCCGCGTGGCCCAGGCGCATGTAACGCGGTATGGATAAACGCGCCCCGGCCTCGGCCAGGCGGGCGGCATCCAGTCCATATTGCTCCAATAAGGGCTGCGGATCGACACCGTGACTGTGCACCGCCTCGGCGAGGCTGTGCACGAAGCCTACCGACAGATCGCCCAGACGCATCGGCAGCGGTTTCATGGCTTACAACCAGATATTCAATAAACGCGCGCCACGGGCATCGCCGTCGGCGAACTGCTGACCGTTGCTGCTGAGAAAACTCTGACCCGAACCCGCCAGGTTCCAGAACTGCCCGCGCAGGAACACGCTCATACCGGCAAGCGCATGGCTGCTCGGTGGTTGCGCGGTCAGGGTCAGGCGATGCCACGCCTGACCCTCGCTGACTTCACCAGGCTTGAGGCTGACCGAGCCCGGCGTACTCGAACCCTTGTAGCCGCGCCACGGTTGGTCCCACGCGCCATGGCCGAATACTTGCGCCGGCACGGCCACCAGTTGCACGCCTTGTTCGTCGAGTTTGCGGTAGTTGTCCGGGTACCAGCTGTCGCTGCCGATCAGCACGCCGAGGCGTCCGGCCGGGGTGTCGACCGCGTTGATGGTTTGATCGGTTTCGCCGGCCAGCACTTCCCGTTGATCGAAGACCGGGTGCATCTGCCGCTGCGGTTGCCCGAGCGGTACACCGTCACGCCCGAACACTACGCTGCTGTTGAACAGGGCGCCGCTGCCGGGTTTGAGCTGGCCGTCGCGGATGCTCGGTTCCGGCAGCACGATAGTGCCGGCCACCAGGGTTACATTGAATTCTTTGGCCAGACCACCGAACAGCGCCTGGTAATCCTTGGCCATGGATTTGGACTTCATCCGCAGGTGCGCGTCGTTGAGCCGGTCGTTGCCCTTGGCGCTGAGCCAGGCGCGGGCGAACAGCAGCGGATTGCTTGCCGCCAGCCAGTTCATCGCTTCGGTGAGGGTCGGCGCCTGATACAACTCGTCCTTCTCGCCGCTGATCATCAACCAGGTGCCGACATGTTCCGGTAACACCACCACGGTTTTTTCATTCAACAGGCCCTGATCCTGGGCTTGCTGCAAATACGCCGCGAGTTTGCGGTGCAGGCGGTCGGGGCTCTGGTAGTCGGTGGGAAACAGCTCGGGCTGGATGCCCAGCAAGTTGCCTCGGTCGGCCGGCGTGCCCTGATCGACCGCCAGTTTGATGCGCAGGTCCGACAGGTAATGCCCCGCCGGCCGGTCCGCCGCCCACATGGCGTAGGTGGTCAGGGCGGCAACAATGGCCATGGAGAAAAACAGGTACAGAAGTTTGCGCATGAAAACCAACAACAGCCGGGTACAGGGTGTGACGACTAGGGTAGGGCCCATGACGCCGGTTGCCAAGGGGCGCTGCGCATTTGGATCAATAAGTTGTCAGTTACGGTCATTGAGTGACAGCGATGCGACTCTTAGTCTGTCGAACATGACTGACGGGGGACGCAGAGCTCCCGCACTTTTTCCGTGATCGCTCGTTGTGGAGTTACCGATGACCGCCGCTCATTACCCGCACCTGTTGGCCCCGCTGGACCTGGGATTCACCACACTGCGCAACCGCACCCTGATGGGCTCGATGCATACCGGCCTTGAAGAAAAACCGGGTGGTTTCGAGCGCATGGCGGCGTACTTCGCCGAGCGTGCCCGTGGCGGCGTCGGCCTGATGGTCACCGGCGGTATTGGCCCGAACGATGAGGGCGGGGTGTATTCCGGCGCGGCCAAGCTGACCACCGAGGAAGAGGCGCTCAAGCACCGCATCGTCACCCGCGCGGTGCACGAGGCCGGCGGCAAGATCTGCATGCAGATCCTCCACGCAGGGCGTTATGCCTACAGCCCGAAACAGGTCGCGCCGAGTGCGATCCAGGCGCCGATCAACCCGTTCAAGCCCAAAGAGCTGGACGAGGAAGGCATCGAGAAGCAGATCAGCGATTTCGTCATCTGTTCGGTACTGGCGCAGACCGCCGAGTACGACGGTGTCGAGATCATGGGCTCGGAAGGTTATTTCATTAACCAGTTCCTCGCCGCCCACACCAACCACCGCACCGACCGCTGGGGTGGCAGCTACGAAAACCGCATGCGCCTGCCGGTGGAAATCGTCCGCCGCGTGCGTGAAGCGGTTGGCCCGAACTTCATCATCATTTTCCGTCTGTCGATGCTCGACCTGGTCGAGGGCGGCAGCTCCTGGGAAGAAATCGTGACCCTGGCCAAGGCCATCGAGCAGGCCGGCGCGACGATCATCAACACCGGCATCGGCTGGCACGAAGCGCGGATTCCGACCATCGCCACCAAAGTGCCGCGCGCCGCGTTCAGCAAGGTCACCGCCAAGCTGCGCGGTTCGGTGAACATTCCGCTGATCACCACCAACCGCATCAATACCCCGGAAATCGCCGAGCAGATTCTCGCCGAAGGCGACGCCGACATGGTCTCGATGGCGCGGCCGTTCCTCGCCGACCCGGACTTCGTCAACAAGGCCGCTGAAGGCCGCGCCGACGAAATCAACACCTGCATCGGTTGCAATCAGGCCTGCCTCGATCACACCTTCGGCGGCAAGCTCACCAGTTGCCTGGTCAATCCGCGTGCCTGTCACGAAACCGAGCTCAATTATCTGCCGGTGCAGCAAATCAAGAAGATCGCCGTGGTCGGTGCCGGTCCTGCCGGCTTGTCTGCCGCGACCGTGGCCGCCGAGCGCGGGCATCAGGTGACGTTGTTCGATTCGGCCAGCGAGATCGGCGGCCAGTTCAATATCGCCAAGCGCGTACCGGGCAAGGAAGAGTTCTTTGAGACCCTGCGTTACTTCAAGCGCAAGTTGCAGACCACCCACGTCGAGGTGTGCCTGAATACCCGCGTCGATGTGGCGAAACTGGTTGAAGGCGGTTACGACGAAATCATCCTCGCCACCGGCATCGCGCCGCGTGTGCCGGCGATTCCGGGCGTGGAGCATGCCAAGGTGTTGAGCTATCTGGACGTGATTCTGGAGCGCAAACCGGTTGGCAAGCGTGTCGCGGTGATCGGCGCCGGCGGTATCGGTTTCGACGTCAGCGAATTCCTCGTGCATGAAGGCGTGGCCACCAGTCTGGATCGCGCCGCGTTCTGGAAAGAGTGGGGCATCGACACCCATCTGGAAGCCCGGGGTGGTGTGGCCGGTATCAAAGCCGCGCCGCATGCACCGGCCCGCGAGGTGTTCCTGCTGCAACGCAAGAAGTCCAAGGTCGGCGACGGTCTGGGCAAGACCACCGGCTGGATTCACCGCACGGGCCTGAAGAACAAGCAGGTACAAATGCTCAACAGCGTCGAATACCTGAAGATCGACGACGAAGGCCTGCACATCCGCATTGGCGAAACCGGCGAGCCGCAAGTGCTGGCGGTGGACAACATCGTGATCTGTGCCGGTCAGGATCCGCTGCGTGAGCTGCACGACGGCCTGGTCGAAGCGGGGCAGAACGTGCACCTGATCGGCGGTGCCGATGTGGCGGCGGAGCTGGATGCCAAGCGTGCGATCAACCAGGGCTCGCGCCTGGCGGCTGAACTGTAATCCAGCGATAACCCCTGAGGGAGCGAGTAAGCCCGCTCCCTCAGCGGGATGTGTTGTGGCTGTTAAGATGGCGGTTCTTGTTCCGGAACCGCTTTCATGTTTTTGCCTTCCTCCGACTGGCTGCCCCAAGCCTCTCTCGAACCCCTTCAACTCGACTGGCTCACCCGTGCCGGCATTGAGGTCGCGATCCTGCGTCTGGACCGGATCGACCCGCTGATCAGCGGCAACAAGTGGTTCAAACTCATCGAACACCTCAAGGCGGCCGATCTCGCGGGCGCCGAAGGCATCATCAGCCTTGGGGGCGCGCATTCCAATCATCTGCATGCGTTGGCGGCGGCAGGCAAGCGGCTGGGGTTCAAAACCGTCGGGCTGCTGCGTGGCCATGCGCAGCAAACGCCCACGGTGAAGGACCTGCAGGCGTTCGGCATGCACCTGCACTGGCTGGGTTTTGCCGGTTATCGCGCGCGGCATGCAACGGATTTCTGGGTGCCGTGGCAGGCGCAGTATCCGACGTTGCAGGCGGTGCCGGAGGGCGGCGGAGGATTGGCGGGCGCCTTGGGCTGCAAGGTACTCAAGGCGCAGGTTTGCGCACAATTAAGCAATCTTGGCTGGGACGATTACCACGGCTGGTGGCTGGCCTGCGGCACCGGAACCACCCTGGCCGGGCTGGTGTTGGCCGAGGCGGGCGAGCACCCGGTATATGGCGCTCTCGCGGTGCCGGAGGATCATGGCGTCGCGCCGCAGGTCGAGACGATCCTTCACGAAGCCGGCCTGGGCCCTGGCGGGTACGAGCTGATCGACGCCAGTCGGGGTGGATTTGCCAGGGTCGATCCAACGTTGCTGGCATTCATCGAGCAGACCGAACAGGTCAGCGGTGTACCGCTGGAACCGCTGTATACCGGCAAGGCCTTGCTGGCGCTCAAGCAGCACATTGAAGCGGGCCGGTTTGCACATGGCACTCGGCTGGTCTTCGTGCATAGCGGTGGGTTGCAGGGACGTAGAGGATTCAGCCCCCTGCCATCGGGCGAATAACTTTCTGTGGCGAGGGGGCTTGCTCCCGCCGGGCTGTGCAGCAGCCCAAAACCGGATGACGCGGGTTGCTGGATTAATCCCGACCTCAGGGTTTACGACGACTGCACCGCCGAGCGGGAGCAAGCTCCCTCGCCACAGGTAAATCCCCTCAGCGCCAAGCCAATCGCCCGCCTGGAGATCAGCGTTCGACCCTTTTGGGCATCATCCGCAACAACGTGTTGTCACCCACCACATAGTGGTGATAAATCCCCGCCAGTGCATGCAGCCCGATCAGCCAGTAACCGATTGTGGCGATCAGCACGTGCCAGCCTTCCACTTGTTTGGCGAACGCCTTGTTTTCCCCCACCAGCAGCGGCAGGTCGAAACCATAGAACATCACTTGATGCCCTTCGGCGCTGGTAATCAGCCAGCCGAGAATCGGCATGCTGATCATGAACAGGTACAGCGCCCAGTGCATCAGCCGCGCCACGGCGATCTGCCAGCGTGGTGACGCGGGGAAGATCTTCGGCGCCGGGCCGAGGCTGCGGGCCAGCAGGCGAAACCACACCAGCACGAACACGGTCAGGCCGAGCATGTAATGCACTTCGCGGATCAGCGTGCGGCCGCCGCTGCCTTTGGGGAAGATACCGCGCAATTCCATGCTGGCGTACACCAGCACCAACAACACCAGCATCAGCCAGTGCAGCAGGACCGACACGGTGCTGTAGCGTGATTCGGAACTTGTCCACGGCATACGGTGTTTCCTCACAGATCAGGGTCGAGTCGTGCCGTTCTTGTGCGACGGCCTGCTTTAACTGTAATCCGCTTTGGCGGATTTGCCTGACGCCGATCGGTCATTCACGGCTCTGAATCAAGGGGTGGGGCAATGAAAAACGCCAGTGTCGGGCAGACACTGGCGTTTTTTGTTTGTCGCGAGCGACAGCATCAGCTCGATTGCGGCATTTCACCGTTGGCCAGACGCTTGTTGATGTCGGCGATCACTTGCGGCAGATCGCTGATGGTGTCGATCATGTAGTGCGGGCGCGAGCCTGCGAACAGGGCGTGGATACGCTTGCGCTCACTGGCCAGCACGTCGCTGCTCAGGGCGCGGAACCCTTGGTAATCCAGGCCCAGCGCATTGCCGGAGCAGATCAGCGCGACGGTCCACATGCCGGCACGACGACCTTCGAGAATGCCCGGCACGGTGTCGTCGATCTTCACGCACGCGGCCACGTCGTCGATGCCCAGCGCAATCACGTTGGCCAACGCCTGTGCCGGCCAAGGGCGACCGTTCGGCACTTCGTCGGTGGCGACCACGTGGTCGGCGATGTAGCCGTTGGTGGCGGCCAGCTGCACAACTTTATCCATCACCTGCTTCGGATAGCCCGAGCAGGAACCGATCTTGATCCCCTGCTGACGCAGATTGGCGATGGTCTCCAGGGCGCCGGGAATCAGCGCCGAGTGCTCGGCAATCTTTTCGATCTGCAGTGGCATGAAGCGGTTGTAGATCGCGGTGACGTCATCGTCGGTCGGTGTGCGGCCGAATGCCTTGCGATAGCGCTCGGCGACCTGCGGCTGATCGCACAGGGTGCGGATGTGATCCCACTTGCCCATGCCCATCGGGCCACGGGCCTCTTCGATGGAGACCTGTACATCGAATTCGGCGAAGGCCTCGACGAAGATCTGGGTGGGGGCGAAGGAGCCGAAATCGACTACGGTGCCGGCCCAGTCGAGGATGGCGGCTTGCAGTTTGTCTGGATTTACATAATTCATGGCAATCAATTCCTGAGTTGGCAATGCAATTCAAACAGTAGGAGTGAGCCTGCTCGCGATAGCGGTTGATCATTCAACAACGTCATCGACTGACGCGGCCTCATCGCGCGCAGGCTTACTTCTGCAGGGGATTTTTGTGTGGAGCTTAGATGTCGAGAACTTCCATCTCGCGCAGCACTTCACCGACTGCCGCCACGGCCTGGCGCATGTCGTCGGGGCTGACGTGGCCGATGCAGCCGACGCGGAAGGTTTCGACCTGGGTCAATTTGCCGGGGTAGAGGATGTAGCCCTTGGCCTTGACCCGCTCGTAGAAGTCCTTGAACTGGTAGCGCGGGTCTTTCGGCGCATGGAAGGTGGCGATGATCGGTGCCTGAATCGCGGCGGGCAGGAAGCTGCGCAGCCCCAATCCAGCCATTTCTTCCATCAGTGCCTGGCAATTGGCGACGTAGCGCGCATGGCGTGCCGACAGGCCACCTTCTTCGTTGTATTGCAGCAGGGCTTCGTGCAGTGCGGCGACCACGTGGGTCGGCGGGGTGAAACGCCACTGGCCGGTCTTCTGCATGTAGGCGTGCTGGTCATACAGGTCCATTGCCAGCGAATGCGAATTGCCGGCCGCTGCAGCCAGTGATTCTTTGCGGGCGAAGACGAAACCCATCCCCGGTACGCCTTCCAGGCATTTGCCGGACGCGGCGATCAGCGCATCGAACGGCACTTTTTGCGCATCCACCGGCAGTGCGCCGAACGAGCTCATGGCGTCGATGATCAGGCGCTTGCCGTGTTGCGCAACCACGTCGGCAATGTCCGGCAGCGGGTTGAGAATGCCGGTGCTGGTTTCGCAGTGAATCAGCGCGACGTGGGTGATGGCGCCGTCGGCGCGCAGCAGCCGGTCAACATCGGCGGCGGTGGTCGGTTCGTCTTCGGCGGTTTCGAAGGTGCTGAAGGAGCGGCCGAGCACTTCGCAGATCTTCGCCAGACGCTTGCCGTAGGCACCGTTGATCAGCACCAGGACTTTGCCGTCTCGGGGCACCAGGGTGCCGATCGCCGCTTCGACGGCGAAGGTGCCGCTGCCCTGCAACGGTACGCAGTGGTGAGTCGCCGCGCCGTTAAGGATTGCCAGCAATTGTTCGCAAAGGCTGGCGGTCAGTTGATTGAAGCGGTCATCCCATGACCCCCAGTCGACCATCATCGCCTGACGGGTGCGGGCCGATGTGGTCAACGGGCCGGGAGTGAGCAGGATGGGTTCGGCGATACTCATTCGTGTGTCCTCGGATTGCGCTGTGGGATGAAGCTACGGGGCATACGTTGCAATTCGCCGGTCTATCAATCAAATTGTTTGTTGTTATGCCAGCCATCAGTGAGAGTTATTCATGAACCTGTTCCAGTTGCGTGCCTTCGACGCCGTGGCCCGCGAAGGCAGCTTCACCCGCGCCGCTGCGCGGTTGTTCATCAGCCAGCCAGCCGTCACCGGGCACATCAAGGCGCTGGAGGAGCACTACCAGATCACCCTGTTGCGGCGCACGGCGCGACGGGTGGAACTGACGGAGGAGGGCACCAAACTCGCGGCGATCACCCGGGCAATGTTCGGTCTGGCCGAAGAGGCGCAGACCTTGCTCGAGGCGAATCGGCAGTTGCTGACCGGGCGCCTGGAGGTGGCGGCGGATGGCCCGCACATGGTCATGCCGATGCTCGCCAGCCTGCGTGCGCGTTATCCGGGGATCACGGTGAACTTGCGTCTGGGCAATGCTCAGGAAACCCTCGCGGCGCTGATATCGGAGCATGCGGACGTAGCGGTGCTGACCGAGGTCGAGCCGCGCAAGGGCCTGCATCTGCAGGCGCTGAGCGAGTCGAGGATCTGCGCGCTGGTGCCGGCGGGGCACCCTTGGGCGGCGCGCTCCGGGGAATTGAAGCTCAAGGCGCTCGATCAGGTGATCATGGTGCTGCGCGAACCGGGCTCGATCACTCGCCGCACCTTCGACCAGGCGTGCGCGCAGGCGGCGGTCAATCCACGGGTGCTGCTGGAACTCGATAGCCGCGAGGCGGTGACCGAGGCGGTGGCGGCCGAGCTGGGGGTTGGCGTGGTGTCGTCGGTGGAGGTCAGCCATGATCCGCGGGTGGTGGCGATTCCGATTGTCGGGGAAGGGCTGGTCAATCGACACATGATTGGCTGTATGGAGCGGCGGCAGGAGTTGCGCTTGATTCGGGCGTTCTTTGGTCTGGCACCGGCCTGATACACCGCGGTGCGTTCATCGCTGGCTTGCCAGCGATGGGGCCAGACCTGTTTACACCAGACTCTTGCGAACCATATCCAGGAACGTCGCCACCACTCGCCGCGAACTCTGCTCACGCAAACACACCAGCGTCTCGGTCAAGCGCCGGGTGCAATCGGTAATCGGCAACGCGCACACCCGCGAGTCCGCACCAAACTCCGCCGCCGACACCACCCCGACACCAATCCCCACCACCACCGCCTCGCGCGCTGCTTCCCGGCCTTCAACCTGAATCGCCGGGCGAATGCGGAACCCCGCACGGGCCATTTCTTCTTCCAGGGTCTGGCGCGTCACCGAGCCGTGTTCGCGCAGCACCAGCGGTGTGTCATCCAGGTCCGCCAGGCAGATCGACTCACGTTCGGCCCACGGGTGATGGCGAGAGACGAACGCCACCATCGGGTCGTTGCGCAGCGGTACACACAGCAGGCGTTCATCGCTGACATCACGCCCGAGCAAGGCCAGGTCGGCCTGGTAGTTGAACAGGCGAAACAGTGATTCATCGGTGTTGCCGGTCTCGATCTTCACGCTGATGCCCGGGTAGCGCTCGCAAAACCGCGCAATCTGCGGCAACACGTGCACCGGCGCATCCACTGCCAGTATCAGGCTGCCGGTCTGCAAGGCCTGGGATTCCTGCAACAACTCCTGTGCTTCAGCCTCAATCACGAACAGGCGCTGGGTGATTGCCAGCAGGCGTTCGCCAAGATCCGTCAGGCGTACCGACCGTTTATTGCGATGAAACAGCAGCACGCCGAAGCGTTCTTCGAGTTTGCGCACCTGGTCGGAAATAGCCGGTTGCGTGAGGAAAAGGCGCTCGGCGGCTTTGGTGAAGCTTCCATGGACGGCCACGGCGTGGAAGGCTTTGAGCTGGGCGTGGGACACCGACATGCAACCTCCAGTAATAAGCTGAGCTTATGTGTGAAATACGATAAATCGACTTTATTTATTAAACAGTAATTGCTTTGATCCGCTCACGCCATCGCTGACTGCCCGTTCGGGCAGCACGCTGGCGATGAGCCTGTGCGTGCAACCGCAGGACTCATCTGACCGCTATCGCCTTAGGGATGGGGCGTTGGCGCAGTGCTCAACAATAAAAAACACAGGCGTTTACTTAACGATTCTGCCGGCACACTCACACCCTGAGGTCAGAACCACAATGAACAAGCACATCGGCACCCTTGCGCGTTGGCGCATGCAGATTTTCGCTATCACCTGGCTCGCGTACGCCGCTTTCTACTTCACCCGCAAAGCGTTTTCGGTGGCCAAGCTGGGCATCGCCGAAGACCCGACGTTCATGCTCGACAAGATGGCCATGGCCAACCTCGATGCGATCTATCTGGCGGCTTACGCCATTGGCCAATTCACCTGGGGCATGCTCGCCGACCGCTTTGGCCCACGGGTCGTGGTGCTGGGCGGCTTGCTGATTTCCGCCGCTGCAGCGTTGGTGATGGGCAGTTTCGCCACGCTGCCGATCTTTGCCACCTGCATGTTGATTCAGGGCCTGGCGCAATCCACCGGCTGGTCGGGACTGTGCAAAAACCTCGGCAGCTTTTTCCCGGCGCAACAGCGGGGGCGGGTGCTCGGCTTGTGGAGCTCCTGCTACGCGTTTGGCGGTCTGGTGGCGTCGCCGTTCGCCGGCTGGTGGGCGTATACGCTGATCGGCACTTGGCACGCGGCGTTTATTTCCAGCGCGGTGGTGGTCGCCGTGGTGGCGGTATTGTTCTTTATCTTCCAGCGTAACAAACCGGAAGATGTCGGCCTGCCGGCCGTGGAGCCGGAGCCGGTCCTGTCCGCCGAGGAAACCGAAGCCAACAGCAAGCTCAGCGTCTGGGAGCCGTTGAAGGAAATCCTGCGCAACCGCACGGTGCTGGTGCTGGGCCTGGCGTACTTCATGTTGAAACCGGCGCGTTACGCGATTCTGCTGTGGGGCCCGGTGATCGTGTTTGAACAGATGCCCAGTGTCGGCAAGGTCGGCGCGGCAATCATTCCGACGTCGTTCGAACTGGCCGGGTTGCTTGGGCCGATCATGATCGGCCTGGCTTCGGACAAACTGTTCGGCGCCCGGCGCATGCCGGCCTGCGTGTTGAGCCTGCTGGCGCTGACCGTGACCCTGGCGCTGTTTATGGGCGCCTTGCACACCGGCAGTGTGTTGCTGGTGGTGGCGCTGCTGTTTGTCATGGGCCTGACCCTGTACGGCCCCGACTCGATGATCAGCGGCGCGGCCGCCATTGACTTCGGCAAGGCCAAGGCCGGCGCCACTGCCGCCGGATTCGTCAACGGTTGCGGCTCGGTCGGTGCGGTCCTTGGCGGGTTGCTGCCGGGTTATTTCGACTCGGTGACGGTGTTCATCGTGTTTGCCGGATGCGCGCTGTTCTCGGCGCTGGTGTTGATCCCGCACTGGAACAGCCGCCCGGTCGGCGTGATGGAGCCGCGTGCGTCCATTCCCAATTGCCCGCTGAAGATCAAACCCCTGCGTTCCTGAACCCCCTTTGCCTCGCGGCCTGCTGCGGTGTTCGCGGCAGGCTGTGTCGTGGCCATCTGACTGGAGACATCCCATGAGACCGTTTTGGCTGGCGCAGGCCCTGCAGGCCGACACCTCCGACACTTGCCCGGCGCTGCAAGGCGAAGTGCGCACCGACGTGTGCATCGTCGGCGGTGGTTACACCGGGTTGTGGACGGCAATCATGCTCAAGCAACAGAACCCCGAACTCGCTGTGTTGTTGATCGAGGCCGACATCTGCGGCGCCGGGGCCAGTGGCCGCAATGGCGGGTGCGCGCTGTCGTGGTCGGCCAAGTACTTCACCCTTGAGCGTTTGTTCGGTGTTGAAGAAGCGGTGCGCCTGGTCAAGGAATCGGAACGCAGCATCCACGCCATTGGCGAGTTCTGTGAACAGTACGGCGTCGATGCCGATTACCGCCTCGACGGCACGCTGTACACCGCCACCAACGCCGCGCAGGTCGGCTCGACCGATGCGGTGATCGCGGCGCTGGAACGCAACGGCATCAACTCGTTCACCCAGCGCCCGGTGGCCGACGTGCAGCGCATGGCCGGTTCCAGCAAGCATCTGGAAGGCTGGTTCTCGCCGGCGGCGGCCAGTGTGCAACCGGGCAAACTGGTGCGCGGCTTGCGCCGGGTGGCGTTGCAACTGGGGGTGAAAATCCACGAAAACACTGCGATGACCGGGCTGGAGGAGGGGCGTGCGGCGCGTATCCAGACGCCAGACGGCTGCGTCATCGCCGATCGTGTGGTGCTGGCGATGAACGCGTGGATGGCTCGTGCCTTCCCACAGTTCGAGCGCAGCGTGGCAATTGTCTCCAGCGACATGCTGATCACCGAGCCGCGCCCGGACCTGTTGCAGGACATCGGTTTGACCAGCGGTGTCACCGTGCTCGATTCGCGGATTTTCGTGCACTACTACCACAACACCCCGGACGGCCGGATCATGCTCGGCAAGGGTGGCAACACCTTTGCCTATGGCGGGCGGATACTGCCGGTGTTCGATCAGCCGTCGCCGTATGCCGGCCTGCTCAAGCGCAGCCTCGACGATTTCTTTCCGGCGTTTGCCGATGTAAAAGTGGACGCAACCTGGAACGGCCCGTCGGATCGCTCGGTTACCGGTCTGCCGTTTTTCGGCCAGATGAGCCACAGCGGTAACGTCTTCTACGGTTTTGGCTATTCCGGCAGCGGCGTCGGCCCGTGCCATATGGGCGGGCAGATTCTCGCCTCGCTGGTACAGGGGCTGGATAACCCGTGGACACGCTCACCGCTGGTCAACGGGCCGTTGGGCTATTTCCCGCCGGAGCCGATTCGTTACCTCGGCTCCTTGATGGTGCGCAACGCCATCCGCCGCAAGGAACGCGCCGAGGATCACGGTCGCCGGCCACGGCATCTGGATGTGCGCCTGGCCAGGTTTGCCGCGGCGGCGGGCAAGGCCGATAAAGGCTGACCACCCCTCCTGCCGGAAGAGGTCAGGGTGCATTCATTAGCCAGTCGAGCAGCAAGTCGTCGTTGTGCGTGATATCCCGGGGCCGGGGCTGACGTGAATCGGCGAGGCACAGGATCGGCCGGTCGGGATCGCCGTCGAGGAAACTCACCCATACCTCGCTGCCGGCGCAGGGCAAATCGTCGGCGCTGATGCGGCTACTGGCGCGGGTCATGGCGATGGGCAGCCACAGCGTGGCGCTCGCGTCGCAGGGTTCACCGTGCTCGGGCCAGAGCGTGACAGCCATGCGGCCTTGCTCGTCGAGTTGCGCCGGTCGCCCCGGTATTCCCGACACCTGCGCCAGGTGATAGCCGGCAATCCCGGGGCGCCGCTGCTTGAGCGGTGGACGGAAATCGGTTGACCAGGGCTGCGCGGTGAAGTCGTTGTAATAACGGTGCGCGGTCGAGGCCGGTTCGAGTATCGACGGGTGCTGCCCATGATGTTGCAGGTGGGTGATCAGCCATTGTTCGTTGAATTGGCTGAGCGGGTGTTCCAGCACTTGCAGCAAATGCCCGCTGAGCAAACTCACGCAGTCGCTGCGACCGTGAACCGAGCGCTGCTGACAGCGTTGCCGTTCCAGGTGCCGACGACTGCGTTGCTCGGCATGGCGCTGTGCCGGTGAAGTGGATAACGGCTGCGGATTCGTCGCGGTCTGATTGGCCGCCGCCTCACCGCCCGCCTGCTGGCCGCGATTGCGCACGGCATGCAGAGGCACAACGGGCGCGCCATGATGCTGCTGATACAGCGAACTGATCCGGGGTGACGGAGTCGGCTCATCGGCCTCGAACGGCAGCAACGTGGGCGACTGCGGCAGGCTCAGGCTGTCGTCGGCAAACACCACGACATGGCCATCCGGCCGGTGTTCGAAATGGTAGTGGATGCCTTCTTCTTCGCACAGGCGCTGCAGCAACGCCAGATCGCTTTCCTCGTACTGAATGCAAAACGGCCGCACCGGGTAATGGCCCACGGTCGTTTCAATCCGGTAATTGCCGCTCGGCAGCGCGTTTTCGAGTAACCGCTGGAGAATCTGCGGCACGCTCAGTTGCACGAAGACCCGGCGTTTGCCCGGCGCTGCCAGCCCGTGCAGGTGCGGCACCAGCTCCAGTCGGTAGCCGACCCGGTGCGTGCCGCGATGTTCGCAGCTGGCGCTGTGGATCACGCCGTGAATCCCGTGTCGTGAGTCAAGGCGCAGAAAGGCCTGTTGCTGCAACAGCGCTCCCGGCGGTATCGCGGGGGCGAGGCCGATCAGTTCGACGTCGAAACGATAAGGCTGGTTGAGGGCCTCTTCGCCGTCGAAGCGCAATACCGGCAGGATCAACCCGCTGGTGGTCAGGGTCAGGGTGAAGGGACTTTCCTTGTCATTGAGCATTCGCACGGGCTCTGTCAGGCAAAACGAAGCTCAGAGGGTACGAAACCACAGCGCTGATGGGGCAGGTTAAAGCTGCTTTTCAGAATCGCCCTACAAGGTGTGGTGAAGATCTCGATTTCGCAGGACGATTTTTTTGGTCGATTGACGACTTTAGGCCGTATAAACTTGGCGCCACGCGTCGGCCAATAGATGTCTCGGCGCCACAGATCAAGAGAGTGAGTAATGGGCGCACAGTGGAAGGTTAAACACAAAGAAGCGGCAGCCAACGCCAAGGGCAAGATCTTCGGCAAACTGGTGAAGGAAATCACCATCGCTGCCCGCAACGGTGCCGATACCGCCACCAACGCACACCTGCGTCTGGTGGTTGAACAGGCCAAGAAAGCCTCGATGCCGAAGGAAACCCTGGACCGCGCCATCAAGAAAGGCGCGGGCCTGTTGGGCGAGACCGTGCAGTACCATCGCGTGACCTACGAAGGGTTTGCCCCGCACCAGGTGCCGCTGATCGTCGAATGCGTCACCGACAACATCAACCGCACCGTCGCCGAGATTCGCGTGGCGTTCCGCAAGGGTCAACTGGGCGCCTCCGGCTCCGTGGCCTGGGACTTCAACCACGTCGGGATGATCGAAGCGTCGCCGGACACCCCGGACGCCGACCCGGAAATGGCCGCGATCGAAGCCGGTGCCCAGGATTTCGAAGCCGGCGAAGACGGCGCGACCCTGTTCCTGACCGACCCGACCGACCTCGACGCCGTGCAGAAAGCCCTGCCGGAGCAGGGTTTCATCGTGTTGTCGGCCAAGCTGGGTTATCAGCCGAAGAACCCGGTCAGCGGCCTGAGCGACGAGCAGATGGCTGAAGTCGAAGCGTTCCTGGAAGGCCTCGACAACCACGATGACGTGCAGGACATGTTCGTCGGCCTGGCTGGCTGATTGGTTGTATCAGTAAGTGCCTCATCGTGAGCCGGCTCGCTCCCACCGTTGCAATGCATTCCAAGGTGGGAGCGAGCGGGCTCGCGATTGACCGCGCAGCGGTCACTGCTTCGCCAATACCTCGATGACTTCACTGAAGCCCGGCCGCGCCAGCACATCTGCCTGACAGCAGCGCCGCTCCAGATCTTCCAGCACGCCGCGCCGTTCATCACTCAGGCCCGAGTCGATGCGCGCCAGCAGTTCCCCCAGCAAGACGCCGAACGCCCGCACTTCGAGGCGTTGCAGTGCGCGGGTTTCCAGGGTGTCGGTGGTGGCATGAAACGACGCCGCACCGAAATCCCCGAGCAGGCAGTCGCCGTGCTCGTTCAACAAAATATTGTGTCCGTACAGATCACCGTGGGTGATGCCTTGCCGGTGCAGGTGTTCCGCCGCCGACGCCACGCCTTGGGCAATGCGCAACGCCACGTCGGCGCTGAACCGGCAATCCTCGGCGTAAACATCCCGTGAGCACGACGCCAGGCTCGGCAGACTCGCGAGGTTGCGGTAGCTCGGGTCGATCAGTTGCATCACCAGCCCTTGCTGGTCGTCGGGGTGGGCGCCGATGCGACCTTCCACCCGAATCAGATTGGGGTGCAGTCCGGCGGTGATGCAGGCATTCATTTCGTGCAGCGGCGAGCCGTCGCTGGTCATCTCGCCTTTGTACAGTTTCACCGCCACCGGTTGCGCTGCACCGTCGTCGCGCAGCCAGAGCGCCCGGGAAATCACCCCGGAAGCGCCTTCGCCCAGTTGTTGTTCCAGGCGCAGCGCCGACCAGTCGATCGACGGCGTGGCATCCAGGGCGCTGGCGTCTGCCTCGGTTTCCAGCGGGTTACCGGCGTAGGCCAGCCAGGTCAGGCTCGGCAGCGTCAATAGCCACTGCGGCAGTTCGGTCAACCGATTGGCGGCGATGCGAATCAGCTCCAGGCGATGGCAACCACTCAGCGCTGCGGGCAGTGCTTGCAGGCGATTGCCGGCCAGCATGAGCTTTTGCAGGTGAGGACGTTCGCCGAGCGCGTCAGGCAGGGTTTCGATGTGGTTGTCGGTGAGGATCAGCCAGCGCAACAGTGGCGGCAGGGCGGCAGCGGGCACATCGACGATTGCATTGGCCTTGAAGCCGATCATCGTCAGCGCCGCGCATTGGCCGAGGCAGGCCGGCAGTTCGGTGAATTGATTGTCCGAGCAAAACAGCACGCGCAAACGCTTCAGGCGATGCAGGTCATCCGGCAGGCGGCTCAAGGCGTTGCCGCTGAGGTTGAGGATTTCCAGGGTATCGGCCAGGTCGAAGATCTCCGCCGGGAACTCGGTCAGTCCGCAAGACAGGTCCAGACGGGTGATGCCCGACAACTCGCCGGCACGCAATTGAGCAAGGGTGTGCATAGAAATATTCGCATCAGAGTCGCAAGAATGGCCGTCATCATAACGGCAGCGCCTACGCCGGTGGAATTTCCTGTAACTGGCCCAGACGGCTGCGGGTGCGGGCCAGGTCGATGGCGTGGCCGGCGAGGCTTTCGCGCAGTGGCAGGCGGCCAAGCAGGGTCAAGTGTTTGTCCTGGTCGTAGAGCACGTCGATCAGGTTGATGAAGCGTTGTTGGGCGGCGATCGAGCATTCGTCCAAGAGCGGCAGGTCGTCGATGACCCAGTGGTCGAAACGCCGGCACAACTCCAGATAATCCATCACCGCCGTGGGTTGTTCACACAGATCGTTGAAGTTAAAACCCACGCGGCTGCCCTCGCATAAACGGGCCTGAAAATGTCGGGTGCCGACCGGCAGTGCCAACGGCGGCGCATCCTGTTGCGGCAAGTTGAGGTCACGGCGCTGGGCTGCGGTGGCTGGCCATACGTAATGGCCCTGAGTAAACAGCTGATGCGCATGGTTGCGCGCATGACTGCGGTAATCATGCGGACCACCGACTTCCATGACCTGCATGCGCGCGTTGATCAGCTCGATCACCGGCTTGAAGCGAGCGTGGTACAGCGGATTGGGCAGCAGGCCCTCCGGTGCATAGTTAGAGGTGACCAACAGCAGGGTCCCGCGCTGGAACAGGGCCTTGAACAGCCGGGTGATGAGCATCGCATCGCCGATGTCATGCACATGAAACTCGTCGAAACACAGGACCTGACAATCCTCCAGCAATTCATCCAGGGTCATGGCGAGGGCGTCGTCGTGCTCGCGATGCCGGAACATGCCCTGATGCAGTTGCGCGAAGAACTCATGGAAATGCAGGCGGCGTTTGCGGCTGATCGGCAGCGCCTGGAAGAACCCGTCGAGTAACCAGCTCTTGCCGCGTCCGACGGCGCCATGCAGGTACAGGCTCGGCGGCGTGTGTGCCGGGGTCGCGCACAACAGACTGGCTTGCTGCGCCATGCAGTCGATCACGCGCTGCTGACTGTGGCTGAGGGTGTAACCCTGGCTCTGGGCCTTGAGCCGGAAATAATCACGGATCGACTGGGCGCTGGCGTCTTGCCCTGCGTGCGCCGGCAAGCCTTTGCCGAACCAGCGGCGCAACGCTGGCCAGCGTTGGGTCAGACGCGATCGTTTGGACGGTCGGGCGGGCACTTCAGGATCACTCCGTATTTATCGGGCCGGATCCCCGGAGTGGGGCGTCGTAGTGTAACCAGAGGTCGGTCCGGCCATCCACCGCGGCTCGTCGAGAGAGGGCGGTCACTGAACAAGTCTGGCGGGGTTGTACAGTAATTTGCAGCGACATTACTGGCGTGTTTGCCAACGTTTCGAAACATATCCCGGGAAAAGCGTGGATCCAATCGACTGGCGGAATCGTCGACCGTTGCTAGTCTGAAACACAGTAACGACCGTGCGAGTGATCGCTGACAAGGAAAAGCGCCGTGAATGTACGTGGGGTCATCGGTCTGCTGGGGGCGCTCGTCGCACCGGTCGAGGCGGCAGATCTGCAGGTCGAAGTGCGTGTCGATGTGCAGCGCGGTTGCCAGTTGATCGGCCAGCAACGCGAGGCGGGCGTGCAACAACTGGGCGTGCTCGACTTTGGCAGCACCGCACGCCTCGACGATCCTGCCGGGCCTTTGGCGGCGGCGCTGACCAATCAGCGTTTGCCACGCCTGGAGTGCAACCCGGACACGCCTTATCAGATGCGCGTCGACGGCGGTTTACATGGCGGTGTCGGTGAGGTGCGCTACATGGTCGGTGCGGCGGGCGGCAAGCCGATTCCTTACCGCCTGTTTCAGGATGCCGCGCGGCGGGTGCCGCTGGTGGTGGATGTGCCGGTCAGTGGCCGGGTGCCCGACAGCGGCACGGTGGAGTTGCCGCTGTATGCGCGGATCGAGCGGCTGGCCGAAGTGCCGCGGGTCAGCCGCTACTCGGATCTGGTCAAGGTGACGGTCACTTGGTGAGCACACGGTTGCAGTCGGCAACCCGCTGGAATGGATTACGCAGGGAAGGGCGTTCGATGATGAGCGCGGTGGTCAAGTCAACCTGAAGGAGTAGGGCGGGCGCAATGGCAGGCAAACACTGGATGGTTCTGGCGGCAGGGACGCTGGCGCTGCTCGCTGACAACGCACAGGCAGCCGTGAGTGGGCAGATTCATGCGCGGCTGATCCTGATCGCCGGCTGCGAGGTGACCCATGCATCCAGTCCCGCCAGCCCGGTCAGCCATCTCGGCACCCTCGATTTCGGTCCTCAGGGGCCAACCTGGAATACACCGATCAAGGCCAGTCTGGATGGCGACAGCAGCGGCAAACTCAATGTGGCCTGCAATCCTTCGGTCACCGGTTTCACTGTCACCATTGACGGCGGCACCCACGGTGACGGTAACACCCGGCGCCTGAGCAATGGCCGCCAGACCCTTCCCTATGAGCTGTTTGTCGATCCCTCCGGCGCCCGCAGCTACAGCATCGGCCAACAACACAATTTCGCTGTCACCAGCGGTGCGCAGATACCGATTCCGGTCTTTGGCACGGTGGTGGCGAATACCCGCGCGGTGCCGGCAGGTGTCTATACCGACACGCTGACGGTGACGCTCGACTGGTAACCCGAAGAGGACGGACACCATGCGCAGGATTGCTTCAACACTCGGTTTGTCGCTGCTGGGCCTGACACTGGCATCCAGTGCCAATGCAGCCACGACGGTCACCGGCCAGATCACCTCCAGCCTGATCCTGATCAGCAGTTGCCAGGTCAATGGCGCCGGCGGCTCCAGCGGGTTGAATTTCGGTGCGTTGAACTTCGGCACCGCCAACAGCCTGTTCACCACCGCCACCGGGCAAGTGCTCGGCGGTGGCGGCGGGGCGCTGTCGATTCTGTGCTCCAGCGGCACCACGCCGACAGTGAAGGTGCGGGCCGGCTCCCATGACGGCATGTCACCGGGTGGTACGCGAGCCTTGTACGACGGGGTGGCCAACTACGTGCCTTACGATCTGTACACCGATGCCGGGCACTCGCAGCTGCTGGCAATTGACGGGACGATCAACCTCGCCGCCAGTACCGGTGTGGCGCAGACCGTGAACATTTACGGTCAGGCGGTGGGCAAGGCCGGTTTGCCGGCCGGGACGTACACCGACACCGTCGCTGTTGAACTGACGTTCTGATGCCATGGGCCGCTCTGGCGCTGTCGCCTTGCTCCTGTTGTGCGCGGGCAGTGCGCCGCTGCCGTTGACGGCGGCCACCAGCCAGAGCTTTCAGGTCAGCGCGACAGTGACGGCGGGCTGCCTGGTGGTGGGCGGGGTGTCGAACTATGGCGGGCTGAATTTCGGTTCGCGCTCGGCCCTGGCCACCGACACAGTGCAGGTGGCCCTGACCGGGGGCGTGCAACTGCAGTGCACACCGGGGGTGACGCTGAACATGAGTGTCGACGGCGGCCAGTACAACAACAGCGGCCGGCACATGCAGCTCAACAGTGGCAGTGCACGGGTGGCGTATGCGCTGTTTCGCGATGCGGCGTACAGCCAGAGTCTGGGCGTTGGTCAGAGTGTGGCGGTGGCGTACAGCGACGCGAACAACATCAGCCTGCCGATTTACGGTCAGGTGCAATTGCCGGGCAATCAGCCTGGGGGGACGTACAGCGATGTGTTGCAGGTGCAACTGTCGTGGTGAGGCGAAGTCTCGATGGCCGACAAGGAGCAGGTTTATGGGGTGTTACACGTCACGGCGGTCGCTGGGGCAGGGCGCGGTAGCGGCGTTGCTCATGATGGGAATGAGTCATGTACAGGCCGCCAGCTCGGTGTTGATCTGGCCCATTGATCCGGTGCTGGAAGCCGATCAACAGGCCAGCGCACTGTGGCTGGAGAACCGCGGCAACGAAACCGCCAACCTGCAGATCCGCGTGTTTGGCTGGAGCCAGAACGGCTTCCAGGAGCAATACCAGAACCAGCGCGACGTGATCGGCAGCCCGCCGGTGGCGAAGATCGAACCGGGGCAGAAACAGCTGGTGCGCCTGACACGGACCAAAGACGTGCCGCCGGGGCAGGAACTGGCTTACCGAATCATCATCGACGAAATCCCTTCTGCTCAACCCCCCGTCGCTGATGGTGGCAAGACTGCCGCGGCGATCCGCTTCCAGATGCGCTATTCAGTGCCGCTGTTCGCCTATGGCGCGGGTCTGTGGAGCAAGGAAGACAGCACCCGCGCGCGCGATCCCAAAGGCATTGGCCTGCCGCAATTGAGCTGGCGCACGGTGGCGGTGGACGGCAAGCCTTACGTGGAAGTGCGTAATCAGGGCGCGGTGCATGCGCGGCTGACCGATGTGGCAATCAAACAGGGCGGGCAAAGCAAACCGCTGGCCGAAGGGCTGCTGGGTTACGTGCTGCCGGGGGCGGTGATGCGCTGGCCGGCACCGAGTGGATTGGCCGGTGATTCGGCGTTGCAGGTGCGGGTCAATGGTGCGACGCAGGTGCAGAGCATTACGCCGGCACGCTGACTTCGTGTGGTGAAGGGGGGATCCGAGATGAAGGCATTTTTCTGAGGTGAGCGAATTGATCTGTGGAGCGAATTGATCTGTGGCGAGGGGATTTATCTGTGGAGCGGATTGATCTGTGGTGAGGGGATTTATCTGTGGCGAGGGGATTTATCCCCGTTGGGCCGCGAAGCGGCCCCGTCCTTTCTTCCATTGAGCCGAGCACCGCCGGGCGACTGCTGTGCAGCCGAACGGGGATAAATCCCCTCGCCACAGATAATCCCGTTGCCACAAGGAATGAGTCACCTCGCAACCCCCGGTTTCGGCAAAGCAATATCAGGAGGATTCAGTCCATTGACGGACGTCAAACGTGTATGAGCCCAGGATGGGCTCGCCGTCTCCAGCGTCCGTTGTGGCTCATGACCGGCGCGTGTTGCCTGGTGTTCGTTCAACCGGCCGGGGCCGGCGAACTACCGCCGCCCCCCAGCGGCATGGAGGCCGTCAGTGATGCACAGTTGTTTCTGGAACTGGTGGTCAACCAGATGAATACCGGGCGTGTCGTGGCCGTGGAGCAGCGTGGCGGGCGCCTGTTTCTGCCAGCCACAGCGTTGCGCGAAACCGGCATGAAATTGCCGGACAACATCAGCGCTGAAGTCGACCTCGACAGCTTGTCCGGGCTGCACAGTGATTACGACAGCGTCGGCCAGCGCCTGCTGCTGGACGTGCCGCCGGAGTGGTTGCCGGAGCAGTTTATCGGCAATCGCGAGGCCTATCCGCGGACGCCGGCGCTGAGCAGTTTCGGCACGTTGTTCAACTATGACCTGTACTTCAACGACACCGATGATGCCGGTACTTACCTGGCCGCGTGGAACGAAGTGCGGCTGTTTGACAGCTGGGGCACGCTGTCCAATACCGGGCAATACCGGCGCACCTTGTCGGGGGATTCGCTCAGCACGCTGAACGATGGTTACCTGCGTTACGACACCACATGGCGTTATTCCGATGACGAGCGAATGCTCACCTACGAAGCCGGTGACGTGGTCAGCGGCGCCTTGCCATGGAGCAGTTCGGTGCGCCTGGGTGGCGTCCAGTTCTCTCGCGATTTCGCCGTGCGTCCGGATCTGGTCACCTATCCGTTGCCGCAGTTTGCCGGCGAAGCAGCGGTGCCGTCTTCGGTGGACCTGTTTATCAATGGCTACAAGTCCAGCAGTGCGCAGCTGCAACCGGGGCCGTACACCCTGACCAATATTCCGTTCATCAACGGTGCCGGGGAAGCGGTGGTGGTGACCACCGATGCGCTGGGGCGGCAGGTGTCGACCACGGTGCCGTTCTACGTCACCAGCAGCCTGTTGCAGAAGGGTTTGAGTGACTTTTCCGTGGCCGCCGGGACCTTGCGTCGTGACTACGCCCTGAAAGATTTCAGCTACGGCCCGGGCGTGAGCGCTGGCAGCCTGCGCTATGGCGTCAGCGACAGCTTCACCCTCGAAAGTCATGCCGAGGCCGCCGACTCGCTGACCCTCGGCGGTCTGGGCGGCAACCTGCGCCTGGGCAATTTTGGCGTACTCAACAGCGCCGTCAGCGAAAGCCGTTTCGACGGCGAGGGCGGTCAGCAGTTGAGCCTCGGCTATCAGTACAGCAATCAGCGTTTCAGCTTTTCTTACCAGCGCCTGCAACGTCACGCTCAGTACGCCGACCTGACTGTGGTCGACAGCCCTTACATCAGTCTCAGCCGCCGTAGCGAACAGGCCACCCTGAGCCTCAACCTCGACCGCTGGGGCAGCCTCGGTGCGGGTTATTTCGACGTACGCGCCGCCGACGATTCGCGCACGCGCCTGCTTAACCTCAGCTGGAGCAAGCCGCTGTGGCGCAACAGCAGTTTCTACCTGTCGGCCAATCGCGAAATCGGCGACAGCAACTGGGCCGTGCAGGCGCAACTGGTGATTCCGTTCGATCTGCGTGGCAGCCTGGCGCTCAGCAGCGAACGCAGCAAGACCGGACAGACCCAGCAGCGCGTCAACTACAGTCGTGCGGTGCCGACCGAGGGCGGAGTGGGGTTCAATCTGGGCTATGCCAAGGGTGACGGGCCGGATTACCGACAGGCCGACGTGACCTGGCGTCTGCAATCAGTGCAATTGCAGGCCGGTGTCTACGGCACCTCCGACGCCGAAACTCGTTGGGCTGATGCCAGCGGTTCGCTGGTGTGGATGGATCGGCAGGTGTTCGCCGCCAATCGCATCGACGATGCGTTTGTCGTGGTCAGCACCGACGGTTTCGCCGACATTCCGGTGCGCTATGAAAACCAGCAGGTCGGCCAGACTGACAAGAACGGTCACTTGCTGGTGCCGTGGAGCAGCGCCTATTACCGCGGCAAATACGAAATCGTTCCGCTCAACCTGCCAGCGAACGTGCGCAGCCCCAACGTCGAGCAACGTATCGCGGTGCGTCGTGGCAGCGGTTATCTGCTGGAGTTTGCGCTGACCCGGGTCAGTGCCGCGAGCATCGTTCTGGTCGACGCGCAGCAGCGCGAACTGCCGCTGGGCGCAGGCGTGTTGCATGACCAAAGCGGCACGCGCACGGTGGTCGGTTGGGACGGACTGGTGTATCTGGAGAACCTGCAGGCGCAGAATTCGCTGCAGGTGACACTGGCCGACGGCAAGATCTGCCAAGTGCGGTTCAGCGTCGATCTGAATCAGGACCAGGTGCCGTTGATTGGCCCGTTGGTGTGTCAGTGATGGCCGCGCGGTTGTGCCTGTGGTTGATGCTGTTGCTGCCGGGCGCGGCGCAGGCGCTGTGTTCGGTGGTGGGCACCACGCCGGCGGCCTTCGGCACGATCAGTTCGATTGCCGTGCGCACCGTTTCGCAGCCCAGTTCCACACTCAATGGCGGATTGAGTTGCACCGGTTCGCTGTTGGCGCTGTTGACCAGCAGTGATCATTTCTGGGGCACGGTGTCCTCGACGCAAAGTGGGCTGGTCGGCCCCACGGGTGACGTCATCAGTTACACGATCTACGCCAACAACAGCACCAGTTACCCGCTGACGCGCGGCACCGCCTTCGACTTTGCGCGCAATGGCATTATCGACGCCCTCGGCCTGCTCAACGGCACGACACCGAAAACCGTGCCGTTGTACCTTGGCACGACCATCGGCAGCAATGTGGCGGCCGGGGTGTACACCGAGACCCTGAGCATTTTCTGGAACTGGAATTACTGCTCGGGCATCGGCATCGGTTCGGTGTGTATCGGTCGCGACATCAACAGTGGCACGACGACGTTGACGGTCAACCTGACCGTGTCCAACGATTGCACGATCACCGCGCCGAACATTGCCTTCGGCAGTGCACCGGTGGTCAGCGCTTTCACCCCGGTCACCGGGCAGACCATCAACCTGGCCTGCACCAAGGGCAGCGCCTACACCGTGGGTTTGAGCGACGGGCAGAATCCGCTCAGCACCGGCGGGCAGCGGCGGATGATTTCCGGGAGTAATTATCTGGCCTACGACATCTTCAAAAGCGCCGGCAGTACCCGCTGGGGCAGCGTCGGCGCGGCACGGCGGGCGAGCACCGATGCCGAGGTCAATCCTGGCAACGGGCTGGGCACGGGCAGTCAGATTTTCAATTACAACGCGAAGATCTACACCGACCAGACCACGCCGCCGGCGGGGACGTATGTGGACAACGTGGTGCTCGACGTGGGGTTCTGAGCAGACACGGATTTCTCCTGGGGAGTAGACAGTGTGGCTGATCCGACGCCATCGCCAACAGGTCGGCTCCCACCGGTTTTTCGGCATTTTCAGAAGGATTGGGACTGCTTGAGCAATGAAGTGGCCGGAGTGTCGACCGGGCTGACCATCGCATAGTTGTACCCGCCGCCCGACCAGTATTGGGCCTGCAAATCCCCGTCACTGCGGCTGCCCCGTGGCAAAAAGGTGTTTTTCGGTCCCGGCGGGCGCACATAGAAACTCACCTTGTGCCCGCCACCGTCCTCATAGATCACCATCGCCGCCGGGCCCTCATCGGTGCTGAGCAGTCGCCCGCTGACCGGTTGAAAGCCTGCTGCCGTCAGGTCCGGCAGACGGCTGGCCCGGGCGAAATAGCGGTCGAGCCAGCGCTGCATATCGCCGTTGTCAGCCACCTTGTAGTCCGCCGGCAGCATGCCTTGCTGGGCAATCAGTCGATACGCCTGCAACGCGTCGGTCATCGGTAGCAGGGACGGGCGCACAAGGGTCATTTCCCGCGCCTGCCAGCCACTGAAACCGCCAATGCCCACGGCCATCAACAAGACGGCGGCGCTCGCCAGGTGCTGCTGCGTCTGGCGCTTGCGGCGCTGCCGGATCATCGCCGGGTCGAGGGCCGGATTGGCCGGTTGCAGCAACGCCCCCCCCAGCGCCGCCCGCAATTGCTGGGCATCCTGTTGCCAGGCGCGAACCTGGGCCGCTTGATCCGGGTGACTGGCCAGCCAGGTGTCCAGTGCACGCCGGTCGGCGTCGCTGAGCTGGTGGTCGACATAAGCGTGCAAATCACGCTCGCTGGGAGGCAGGCTGATCATTTGAGTATCCGCAAAGAAGGGCTATTGATTTCGCCGTCGCTGAGGAGGCGCAAGGCCTGGCGGGCACGGGACAGACGGGACATCACGGTGCCGATCGGGGCGTCGAGAACCTCGGCGACCTCTTTATAAGTCAGGCCTTCCACCGAAACCATGAGCAGCAGGGCGCGTTGCTCGGTGGGCAGGCGATCAAAGGCTTGCAGCGTCGATTGGGCGATGACCGTGCGTTCGACCGAAGGTTGGGCATCGTCCCGGCCGGTAAAGAATTCGAGCATCCGCGCATAGCGTCGGGAGCGCCGATAGGCATCGAGAAACTGCCGGTAGAGGATCGCAAACAGCCAGGCACGCACATCACCGTCGGCGCGTTTGTCGCCCCAACTCGACAGGGCCCGTTCAAGGCTCGCCTGGACCAGATCGTCGGCGCTGCTGCTGTTGTGCGTCAATGACACGGCAAAGCGGCGCAATCTGGGGATGAGTTCACGCAGTTGTTCGTCGAGTGCGTTCATGCCGAAGTCTTCATGGAAGGTAATGCTCTGAGGCGCAAAAAACAGCGTCGGGAAGCAAGACGCTCCTCGTCGAAGGTTATTCCAGAGAAGGTGCTGTAAATCTTTTTCCTTTGCTTTGTAGGATAGTTCGTCGCGATTTGTAGTGCGTGTAATGGTTTTCGGATTCCCGGATCAACCCGTTTGAAAGGCGCGTTTCCCGACGGTGCAGCCAATGCCCCCGACGGACGTGACCACCAAAAATGGTTGAAATCAGAAAACGGGAGTTTCCTCATGCAAGCGTTCGCGATATCTAGCCGGTCCCTACGAGGCTTTGCACCCGAGGTGACCGTTGAGCCCAATCCCTGGCAGCGTTTCGGTCGAGGCCCGCAAGTCGCGCCGGAGGCGCCATTGATTCATCGCGCAATCGAAGCGCAAGCCGTTGAACGGCCCGAAGCTGTCGCGGCGCAGCATCAGGGCCAGTCCATCACTTACGGCGAGTTGAACCGCCAGGCGAATCGGCTCGCAACGACGCTGCTCGAACACGGTGTATTTCCTGGCGACCACGTGGCGCTGTTTGTCGAGCGCTCGATTCCGATGCTGGTGGGCATGCTGGCGGTGTTGAAAGTCGGCGCTGCTTACATTCCTCAACACGTGAGCATTACTCCCGCTGCGCAGTTGCGCCACATCATGACGGTCGCCCGGGTGCGGGTCGTGCTGACTCTGTCTGAGCTGGCGCAGGCGATTCCCCTGGACTCGGAGCAACAGTGCATTCATCTGGATGAAGTCATCCGTGCTGACACCGTGGCCGAAGACGAACTGAACATCGGTGGCGCAACGTCGTCAGCGGATTCACTGTGTTTTGTCCTGTTTACCTCGGGCACCACCGGACTGCCCAATGGCGTGCGCGTGACCCAACGCAACGTGTGCAATATTTTGCTGACCAGCCCCGGTGATCTCGGGATGCGCCCGGGGTTGAAAGTCGGCCAGATCCTCAACATCGCGTTCGATATGGCGGCCTGGGAAGTACTGGGTTGTCTGGCCCACGGTGCAACCCTGCTGATCCGGGGCAAAGACATCGCGCAGACCGCTGAACACTGTGATGTGCTGATTGCGACGCCGTCGATTCTCGCCACCCTTGATCCCGCCCGTTGCACCCAGGTGAAAGTCGTCGCTCTGGCGGGTGAACCTTGCCCGCAACCGCTGGCAGATCGCTGGGCGAAATTCTGCACGTTTTACAACGCCTGTGGGCCCACCGAAACCACCATCGTCAATACCATGCAGCACTATCGGGGTTCGGGGGCGCTGACGATCGGCAAGCCGACGCCCAATAACACGGTGTATGTGCTTGATGAAGCAGGGCAACTGTGCGGACCGGGCGAGCAGGGTGAGATGTGGGCGGGCGGGGATTGTGTGACGGCGGGTTACCTGGGCAATGCTCAATTGACTCGCGAGCGGTATCAGCCCGATCCGTTTCTGGGCCAGGGACGCATGATGTTTCGCACGCGTGACCTGGGGCGCTGGACCGCAGACGGTGAGCTTGAACATCTGGGGCGTGTCGATGATCAGGTCAAGGTCAGAGGCTTTCGGGTTGAACTCGACGCGGTGTCGGCGGCGCTGGAGTCCGCGCCGACCTGCGAGCGGGCGGTCACGCTGAAGCTCGACAGTCGTCATCTGGTGGCCTTCGTTTATCCCGCCAGTACAGATGTCGATGCAGCGCGTGCCTGTTGTGAAGCGCGGCTTGCCTACTATTGCGTGCCGTCGTTGATACTCGCCGTTGACGAGATTCCGCTGACGTCCCGGGGCAAGGTCGACAAGCGTTTGCTTCTTGAGTGGGCAGTGGCGCATCAGGCCGAACAAACAGACGGCGGGCAGCCAGTGCGGGTGCAGGCATGAGTGCGCCACAGGTGAACATCGTCCTGCCTGCCCGGCGGCCACTCTGGCAACGTCTGGGAACCCTGCCGATGTTCTCGCATTACAACCGTCTGGTGGTGTTAGTGCTGGCCTGCAACATGGCCGTGCTGGTGTACGGCATCAAGGTCGGGCAGTGGTGGTCCACCGCCGGTGTGAATTTGCCGATGTTGTCGGCACTGGTGGTGGCGAATCTGTCCCTGGCGATACTGATTCGTCAGCAGTACCTCATCAATCTGTTGTTCTGGCTGGCCACCCGGGCGCCCACGACCTGGCCGTTGGCGGTTCGCCGGTCGCTGGCCAAGGTTTACCACTTCGGCGGCCTGCACAGTGGTGGCGCAATGGCTGCGATTGCGTGGTTTGCCCTGTTGTTCGGTTCGATGATCTGGCAGCGGCTCGAAGGTCCGGGGGGCGTTTCGCTGACGCTGATCGGGCTGAGTGGCGGGTTGTTGGGGCTCCTGTTACTGGTGGCAGTCATGGCGATGCCAACCTTGCGCGGGCGTTTTCATAATGCGTTCGAACGCACCCACCGTTTCGCCGGGTGGGCCGCGTTGGCGATGTTCTGGGCAATGACGCTGGTCTCTGCGCGGGAACAGGATCGCGCGGCTGCGCTGAACGATGTACTGGCGCAGTCCGCCTCGTTCTGGATGTTGCTGCTGGTCACGACGAGCATTGCCTTGCCGTGGCTGCGATTACGCAAAGTGCCAGTCAGCCTCGTGCGGCCTTCGTCGCATGCGGTGATAGTGCGTTTGGAACACCACACCCCGTTTGCGGGCTCCGCCACGGCGATCAGCCGTAATCCGCTGTGGGAATGGCATTCGTTCGCCAACATTCCCACACCGGGAAAGGAGGGTTTCCGCCTGATCATTTCCCGGGCCGGCGACTGGACCGGGGCGTTCATCGAGCAGGCGCCAACACATGTCTGGGTCAAGGGCATCACCACGGCCGGCGTGGCGCATATCGAAACACTGTTCAAATCGGTGGTGTATATCGCCACCGGCAGCGGTATCGGACCGGTGTTGCCCCATTTACTCGCCAGGCAAGTGCCCATCCGCCTGATCTGGTCGACCCGCAGTCCGAGAGCCACGTATGGCGATTCGCTGGTAGACGAAATCCTCGAGGCCCAGCCTGATGCGCTGATCTGGGACACGGATGTGTCCGGCAAACCCGATCTGCTGACATTGGCCTATGCCGCCGTGCAGTCGTTCGGCGCTGAAGCGGTGATTTGCATCTCAAATCAGCGGCTGACTGAACGTGTGGTCGAAGAAATGGAAGCGCGTGGCATACCGGCCTACGGCGCCATCTGGGATTCCTGAGCTCGCGGCGACTGTTTTCCTCCCGACACTTTTTACCGACATGAGATGAATATGAATCTGTTGATCGAAAGACAGGGCCGAGTCGTGTTGATCCGGCTCAACCGCCCGCAAGCCCGAAATGCCCTGAACACCGAAATGATGCGTGAACTGTTGGAAACCCTGCACGGGCTGGACACTGATCCGGGCGTCGGGTGCTTCGTGATTACCGGGACCAAGGATTACTTTGCCGCCGGCGCCGATATCAAGGAAATGCATGAAAAATCCTGCCTGGACATGATTGAGCAAGATTACTTCGCCGGATGGGATGCCTTTGCCCGGCTCCGGACGCCGAAGGTGGCTGCTGTCGCGGGCTACGCCTATGGCGGTGGTTGTGAGCTGGCGATGATGTGTGACCTGATCATCGCCGCCGAGTCCGCGACGTTCGCCTTGCCGGAAATTACCCTCGGGGTGATGCCGGGCATGGGTGGGACTCAACGGCTGACGCGCCTGATCGGCCGGGCAAAAGCCATGGACATGATCCTGACCGGGCGTTCGATCAGTGCTCGGGAAGCGGAACAGGCGGGGTTGCTGTCGCGGGTGACGGCCGCCGATCAATTGCTTGAGCAGGCGCTGGCCGTTGCGCAGCGCATCGCCGGGTTTCCACGAACGGCGACATTGGCAGCCCGCGAAGCGGTGGATCGAGCGCTGGAGTCGGGGTTGAGCGATGGCATCCTGTTCGAGCGCAGAGTGTTTCATGGCTTGTTTGCCACCCCGGCGCAAAAAGAGGGCATGCAGGCGTTTCTGGAGAAGCGCGAACCCCGTTTTGATCAGGTGTAGCCTGCCTGCACGCGGCATCACACGCAGAGCCATGAAAGAAACTACAGTTCAAAGGGAATAACCCTACGAGACGGGCGTCTTATAGCACCTTCCCCTATGGCCATTGGCCCTGGAGTCTTTCATGGTTGATCCCACCTCACCCCACGCTTCTCCGCCTGGCAGGCCGCAGCGCCCGCCCTTGAGTGCCGCGAGCCTGCTATTTCGACTGGCCGGCATTGCCGTTGTGGTCGGCGCTGTAGCCGGGGCGTTTGCCTACGTGCACGGTAACTTTGAGCCACAACGGCTGACGCCCAAGGCGTTGGTCGATGTGCTGGAGAAAAACAACGGCGTGCATCCCGGTTTCCGCCGCAATCACGCCAAGGGCGTGTGCGTGATCGGGCATTTTGAGAGCAGCGGTGAGGCGCGCGCGTTCTCCACGGCGCAGGTGTTCAACGATCCGCGGACCCCGGTGGTCGGACGTTTCGCCTTGCCGGCGGGCAATCCCTATGCGCCGGACAACAGCGTGCCGATTCGCAGTCTGGCGTTGCGCTTCACCCAGGCCAACGGTCAGCAGTGGCGTACCGGGATGAACAGCATGCCGGTGTTCCCGGTGGGCACGCCCGAGGCGTTCTATCAGTTGCAACAGGCGCAGTCGCCGGACCCGGCCACCGGTAAACCGGATCCGGCCAAGGTCCCGGCGTTCTTTGCCGCGCACCCGGAGGCGGTGCCATTTCTGACGTGGATCAAGACCGCCAGGCCGTCAGCCAGTTACGCCACTGAAACCTACAACAGCGTCAACGCGTTCTATCTGGTGGATGCCAGCGGCAAGAAGCAGGCCGTGCGCTGGAGCATGAAACCGTTGGCCCAGGACACGGCGGGCGCGACCGCGCCTGAGGGCAGCGATTTTCTGGAGAAAGACCTGGTGCAACGCCTGGCCGCGGCGCCCCTGCGTTTTCAGTTGAACATCACCCTGGCCAATGCCGATGACCCGGTGAACGACGCCAGCAAAATCTGGCCCGAGGGGCGCAAGGTGTTGAACGCCGGCACCCTGGTGCTGGAGAAAACCCAACCGCAGTTGAGCGGCGAGTGCCGTGACATCAACTATGACCCGCTGGTGCTGCCAGCCGGTATTCAAGGCACCGACGACCCGCTGCTCGCAGCACGCTCCGCCGGTTACGCCAATTCCTACCTGCGTCGCACCAGCGAAGTCAGCCAGTTGCCCGCCGCCAGACAGGAGGCTCGTCCATGAGCACTCAACCGACACATTTCGCTTTGTTGGCGCGGCTGCTGCACTGGTTGATGGCGCTGATGATCATCGCGATGCTGTTTATCGGTGCCGGTATGGTGACTTCGGTTTCCGAGCGGCATGAATGGCTGATTCATCTGCACAAACCGTTGGGCATAGCGATTCTGGCGCTGGTGATTGTGCGCTTGCTGGTGCGCATTTCCACTCGACAGCCGCCATTGCCGGCGGATCTGCCGGGTTGGCAAGTGATGGCGGCGAAGGCATCGCACGTGCTGCTCTATGCCTTGATGCTGGTGTTGCCGTTGCTCGGCTGGGCGATGATCAGTGCATCGGGCGAACCGGTAATGCTCAGCACCACAATGCAACTGCCGTCGATCGTGCCGGCCGATGCGCAGCTGTTTGCGTTATTGCGCAAGGCCCACGGGTATCTGGCGTATCTGTTGTTCCTGACAGTGCTGTTGCACCTGGCGGCTGCGCTGTTTCATGGCTGGGTGCGCCGCGACGAGGTGCTCGACAGCATGTTGCGCGGACGCGATCGCGGCTGATGTGTCGCAGTGGCGCATTGTGTCGATGCGCCACTTTTCAGGGGCAGCCACCCGTACCCCACAGCGGTTGTGCGTTGTACACGTTACCCGGGAACTGCCCTGAAGATCGCAGACGCGCTGCGATCTTCAGGGCACGCGGGGAGGGGGTCAGCGCAAGATATCGACCATGTCGGCGAGGGTGGTCAACACGTCTTTACCCAGTTGTTTCGAGCGTTTGCCCGACCAGCCAGTCAGCGGGTTCGGCGCATCGTCGTGGTCCTTGAATGGCATTTCCAGGGTCTGCGACAGGCAATCGTATTTTTGACCAACGGCGTTGCACGCCAGGGTCATATTGGCCTGGCCCGGTTCGTCGCGGGTGTAGCCGTATTTGGTCTGGAAATCTTTGGTGGTGCGCTTGAGGTGCGTGCGGAAATGCTCTTCAAGTTTCTCTATCCGTGGCGTGTATCCCGGATTGCCTTCGCTACCAGCGGTGAACACATGGGGGATTTCTTCGTCGCCGTGTACGTCGAGGAACATGTCGACGCCGTACTTTTCCATCTGCTGTTGTACGAAAAGTACCTCGGGGCTGAGTTCCTGACTCGCGTTCTGCCAGGCGCGGTTCAAATCCTGGCCCATGGCGTTGGTGCGCAAGTGACCGTGGAAGGCACCGTCCGGGTTCATGTTCGGCACCAGATACAGGTCGGCGCTGGCCAGCAGCGTGTTCAACACCGGGTCGTCGTGGCGCTCCAGGCGCTCGATCACGCCTTCCATGAACCATTCGCCCATGTGTTCGCCGGGGTGTTGTTGCGCGATGATCCAGACCTTGCGCTGGCCTTCGGCGCCGCTGCCCTTGCGCAGCAACTGAATGTCGCGGCCCTCGACGCTTTTGCCGGTGGCCAGCAGTTCGGTGCCAGCCTTGGTCTGCGCTTGGTCGATCAGCCAGTCATGGCGACCGCGGCTGTAGGGTTCGAAGTAGGCGAACCAGGCGTGCGTCTGCTCGGCTTCGAGGCAAAAGCGCAGGCTGTCACCTTCAAAACTGGTAGGAATGCGGAACCAGTTGACGTGGTCGTAGGACGCGACGGCCTGATAGCCGGTCCAGGCCTTGTTGTAAGAGGACTGGCTGGCGTTGACCAGGCGAAACCAGTGTTCTTGATGAACATGCAGGCCGCTGGCCTTGAAGTGAAACCACTGGAAGTGCGGGCTGCGAGTGTCCGGGCGAATGGCCAGGACCGGATTGAGCGGATTGGAGATGTCGATGACTTGAATGTTGCCGCTGTCGAAATTGGCACTGATATCGAACGAAGATTTGGCCACGGTCATAATCGTTTCCTGAATATGATTTTTATGGCTGTTACTTTACACGCAAGCTTGAAGTGAGACCGAGAGGATTTGCAGGGCTGTAGCGGGGGGCGTCTTCCATGACGCGAATGCAGCTTAGAGACTGTGTAGTTGATTCTCAAGTGCTAATTATCTGAAGTTTGCCCCAATGTGGCCGGGCTTCGCTTGCCAACCGATATTCTTTTGATATTATCCGCGCCATCGAATTTGCAGCACTTAAAGACTTCATTAGCCTGAAGCCATAAGCCCGAAAAACGGGTAAAAAAAGACCCGGCAAAAAGCCGGGTCAAAAACCGTGATTAGCCTGATGAGGAGATAGTCCAGAAGACCGACCTAAGGTCTCTGGCCCATCGACTGATCTCGCGACCAGTTGCTTGCAATAATAATCATTATCATTTGCAAGTCAAATGTTTTTATCTGCGCGATTGGAAAATTCTTTTCCGTCCGTTCCACTCAAGGTCGTTCAGACCTCATCGCCATCGAGCGAATGGTCGACCATTGCCCGCGCCATATCCACCATGTGCACCACTGAAAACGCCAGGTCGCGACTCGCGCCCTGCAGGTTCTCTGCGGCCTTGAACGCAGTGGCGGCGGCGCAACGCAACAGATCCGAGGCGTGCACCAGTGCTTCTTCGCCACTGAGATGGTGCCTGACATTGAAAAAACGCTCGCCCGACTCGGGTTCTGACACAGCTGGTTTCAAGTAGTAATCCAGGGCGCGCTGCGCCGCGGCATTGCCTTGAGGCGAGGTGAACATGGTGTCCATTTGCAGATCGGGCAAGTCTTTGCTGCTGATATTCATGATGATGGGCCACTCCTTGTTTGATTGAAAATCCGTGCTTGCAGAATAGTACGATGCGTAGTTGTGACCAGAATTTAAATACTACAATATGTGTTTTGCTAGCCGAAGGCGTCCGCGTAAGGTGCCGCACATGGATAAATGGATTGAGTTGGTCAAGGCCAAGATGAGTGAACTCAAAATCACTCAAACAGAGCTCGGAGAGCGCGTCGGCATGTCCCAGGGCGGGATCGGCCATTGGCTGAACAAACGTCGCGAACCTGGGATCACGGAAATGAACCGTGTGTTGCAGGCACTGGGCATGGACTTCCTGGAAGTGGTGCTGGTGATTCGCGAGCCGCCGCTGACCCCGGATGACGAAATGCCGCTGGCGCAGAAGTACAACCCGTACTTCCGCTACCCGGTCAGTGACTGGCACATGCCCTGTGAGGTGCGCGAAAGCGGGGAGTCAGCATATGCCGCATCGGACAAGCAGCGTTTCGAACTGACGGATTACCACGCCCGTGGTGCGGCATTCTGGTTGACGGTGGCGGGGGATTCGATGACCGCGCCCAGCGGCCCCAGCATCGCCGAGGGCATGCTGATTCTGGTCGATCCGGAGGTGGAGGCAGTGCCCGGCAAACTGGTCATCGCCCAGTGGGCGGACAGCGCTGAAGCGATCTTTCGCAAACTCGACGAAGAGGGCGGCCAGCGTTACTTGGTGCCGCTCAATCCGACCTGGCCGAAAGCCTTGTTGACCGACGAGTGTCGGATCATTGGTGTTGTGGTGCAGGCAACGGCACGTTACTAGTCAGATCGATCCTCGCTCGGCGCAGGATCGATCGCTCACTCATACTTCTTCCAGTTCAACCAAAGCGCTGCCTTCGCCAACCATCTCGCCTTCCTGGCAATACAGCGCTTTGATCACCCCGGCGTGCGGCGCACGAATGCTGTGCTCCATTTTCATGGCTTCCAGCACCACCAGTTGCGCACCGGCCTCGACCGCTTGCCCGGCCTCGACCAGCACCCGCACGATACTGCCGTTCATCGGTGCCGTCAGGCCGCCCTGATGACTGTGGCTGGCTTCCACGGCGCTGATCGGATCGTAAGCCTCAATGCGACGCAACTCGCCTTCCCATTGCAGGTACAGCGCATCGCCCTGGCGAATCGCCCGCAATGTCCGGCGTACGCCGTCGTGCTCGATGATCAGCGTTTCACCTGACAGCGTAGCGTTGCCAACAGCCCCCAGCGTCCGCGCGCGATCCTGACCCTCGCAAGTCAAATGCAGGGTCAGTTCCCGAGGCAGACCTGCTCGCAAGCCGCTATTGAGCGACCACGGCGACGCGGGATCATCCGACCGCGTAATCGCCGGCAGACTCTGCGCAAACGCCTGCCCGGCGGCGGCCCAGAACTCATCGCTCAAGGGTTGTGGGGCAGGCAGCAGCTGCTCCTGGTAACGCGGAATAAACCCGGTATCCAGTTCCGCTGCGGCAAACGCCGGGTGCGCAATGATCCGCCGCAAAAAGTTGATGTTGGTCTTCAGCCCGCCAATCGCGAACTCATCGAGCATGCTCAGCAACCGCAGACGCGCCTGTTCACGGTCCTCGCCCCAGGCAATCAATTTGCCGAGCATCGGGTCATAGAACGGTGAAATCTCGTCCCCTTGCTCAACGCCGCTGTCCACCCGCCGCCCCGGCCCTTGCGCCGACTCGCGATACAGCGCCAGACGCCCGGTCGCCGGCAGAAAATCATTTGCCGGATCCTCGGCATATAACCGGACTTCAATCGCGTGGCCATTGAGCGGCACTTGATCCTGAGTCATCGGTAACGCTTCACCACGGGCCACGCGGATCTGCCAGGCCACCAGGTCCAGACCGGTGATGGCTTCCGTCACCGGGTGCTCGACCTGCAGCCGCGTATTCATCTCCATAAAGAAGAATTCGCCGCGTGCATCCAGCAGGAACTCCACCGTGCCGGCGCCGACATAGCCAATCGCCTGGGCCGAACGCACTGCCGCTTCACCCATGGCGCGGCGCAGTTGCGGCGACAGCCCCGGTGCCGGCGCTTCTTCGACGACTTTCTGATGCCGACGCTGAATCGAGCAATCGCGCTCGTTGAGATACAGGCAGTGGCCATGCTGATCGGCAAACACCTGGATTTCCACGTGACGCGGCTTGAGCAGGTATTTCTCCACCAGCATCCGCGAATCGCCGAACGATGACTGCGCCTCACGCTGGGCCGAGGCGAGGGCTTCGGCCAACTGGCTGACGTCCTCGACTACTTTCATGCCTTTGCCGCCGCCGCCCGCGGTGGCTTTGAGCAACACCGGATAACCGATGCGCTCGCAGGCCTCGCGGAAGGTGTCCAGATCCTGCGCCTCGCCGTGATAGCCGGGCACCAGCGGCACGCCGGCGGTTTCCATCAAGGCCTTGGCGGCAGACTTGCTGCCCATGGCGTCAATGGCTGCGGCGGGCGGGCCGAGGAAAATCAGCCCGGCCGCTTCGATGGCGCGAGCGAACCCGGCGTTCTCCGAGAGAAAGCCATAACCCGGATGAATCGCCTGGGCGCCGCTGGCCTTGGCCGCGGCGATCAGTTTGTCGATTTGCAGATAGCTCTCGGCAGCTTTGCTGCCACCCAGATCGACCCGGATATCGGCTTCGCGGCTGTGCCGCGCCTCACGGTCGGTGGCGCTGTGCACCGCCACGGTGGTCAGGCCCAGCGCCTTGGCGGTACGCATGACCCGGCAAGCGATTTCGCCACGGTTGGCCACCAGCAGGGTAGTGATAACAGGTGCGTTCATCAACGCGACTCCTTGGTGATGGCTTGCCAGCTCGGCGGACGTTTTTGCAGAAAGGCACGCAAGCCCTCCTGGCCTTCCGGACTGACGCGGATCCGGGCGATGGCGTTTTCGGTGTAGCGCCGCAGCGCCGGAGTCAGCGCGCCGTTGCCGACCTCACGCAGCAAATCCTTGCTGGCGCGCATCGCGGCGGGGCTGTTGAGCAGCAGGTTGTCGATCCATTGCTCGACGGCCTGATCAAGCTCGGCAGCCGGGTAGCTCTCGGACAGCAAGCCGATTTCGCGTGCCCGCTGCCCGCCAAAACGCTCGGCGGTCAACGCGTATCGACGCGCAGCACGTTCGCCGATGGCCTGCACCACGAACGGACTGATCACTGCCGGCGCCAGACCGATGCGCACTTCCGACAGGCAGAATTGCGCGTCATCGGCGCCAATTGCCATGTCGCAGCAACTGATCAGGCCCAGCGCGCCACCGAACGCCGCACCTTGCACCACGGCCAGGGTCGGGATTTTCAGTTTGGCGAGGTTGTACATCAGCTCCGCCAGCTCGCGGGCGTCGTCCAGATTGGTGTGGTAATCGAGTTCGGCCGACTGCTGCATCCACGCCAGATCGGCACCGGCGCTGAAGTGCTTGCCATGTCCGCGCACCAACAGAAAGCGCAGGCTGGCGTCGCTGGCAACCTTGTCCAGCGCCAGAATCAGCTCGCGGATCATCTCTGCGTTGAACGCGTTGTTCTTTTCTGCACGGTTGAGCCACAGGGTGGCGAAACCCCGTGGGTCGCGCTGCAGTTCGAGGGTGTTGAAGTCGCTCATGAGATTCTCCCGATCACATCCGGAACACGCCGAAGCGGCTCGGTTCGATAGGCGCGTTCAACGACGCGGACAAGGCCAGGGCCAGCACATCGCGGGTCTGCGCCGGGTCGATGACGCCGTCGTCCCACAGCCGTGCGCTGGAGTAATAGGGGTGACCCTGCTCTTCGTACTGGTCGAGGATCGGCTGCTTGATCTCGGCTTCCTGCTCGGCGCTGAAGCCCTGACCGCTGCGTTCGGCTTGTTCACGCTTGACCTGCACCAGCACGCCGGCAGCCTGCTCGGCACCCATCACGCCGATGCGCGCATTCGGCCACATCCACAGGAAACGCGGATCGTAAGCCCGCCCGCACATGCCGTAGTTGCCGGCGCCGAAGCTGCCGCCGATGATCACGGTGAACTTCGGCACCTTGGCGCAAGCCACCGCCGTCACCAGTTTTGCACCGTGTTTGGCAATGCCACCGGCTTCGTATTTCTGGCCGACCATGAACCCGGTGATGTTTTGCAGGAACAGCAGCGGAATGCCGCGCTGGCAGGCCAGTTCGATGAAGTGCGCGCCTTTTTGCGCGGCTTCGGCGAAGAGGATGCCGTTGTTGGCGAGGATCGCGATCGGGTAGCCGTGCAGGTGCGCAAAACCGCAGACCAGCGTGGTACCGAACAGCGCCTTGAATTCATCGAACACCGAGCCATCGACCAGCCGCGCGATCACTTCACGCACGTCGAACGGCTGCTTGGCGTCGGCCGAGACCACGCCATACAGCTCGTCGCTGGCGTAAAGCGGCGCAATCGGGGTGCGTTGTTGCACCTCGCCCAGCTTGCGCCAATTGAGGTTGGCCACGCTGCGGCGGGCGAGGGCGAGGGCGTGTTCGTCGCTCTCGGCGTAATGGTCGGCCACCCCGGAAACCTTGCAGTGCACATCGGCACCGCCGAGGTCTTCAGCGCTGACCACTTCACCGGTCGCCGCTTTCACCAGTGGCGGGCCGGCGAGAAAAATCGTCGCCTGATTGCGCACCATGATCGCTTCGTCGGCCATCGCCGGCACATACGCGCCACCGGCAGTGCACGAGCCCATGACCACGGCAATCTGCGGAATGCCCATCGCGCTCATGTTGGCCTGGTTGAAGAAGATCCGGCCGAAGTGTTCGCGATCCGGAAACACTTCGTCCTGGCGCGGCAGGTTGGCGCCGCCCGAGTCCACCAGATAGATGCACGGCAGGCGATTTTGCTGAGCGATGGTCTGCGCGCGCAGGTGTTTTTTTACGGTCAGCGGATAGTACGAACCGCCTTTCACCGTCGCGTCGTTGGCGACGATCATGCATTCGACGCCTTCGACCCGGCCGATCCCGGCGATCACGCCGGCCGCCGGTACGTCTTCGCCATACACAGCGTGGGCGGCCAACTGGCTGATTTCCAGAAAGGGCGAACCCGGATCAAGCAAACGGTTGATCCGCTCGCGAGGCAGCAATTTACCCCGCGAGGTGTGGCGTTCCTGGGCTTTTGCGCCGCCACCCTGCGCCACTTGGGCGAGCAAGGTGTGCAGGGCGTCGACCTGTTCAAGCATCGCCGCGCTGTTGGCAGCGAACTCCGCTGAACGGGGATTGAGCTGAGTGTGCAGAATCATGGGCTACTCCGTAGCAGCTGAAGTTTCAAGCTGCAAGCTGCAAGTTGAGGCAAGAGCGCATGTCTCTTGTCGCTTGAGGCTCGCAGCTTGCCGCTGACGAAATTCATTTCGTTTCGTTGAACAGCTCGCGGCCGATCAGCATGCGGCGGATCTCACTGGTGCCAGCACCGATTTCGTACAGCTTGGCGTCACGCAGCAAACGGCCCGCCGGGAATTCGTTGATGTAGCCGTTACCGCCGAGAATCTGGATCGCGTCGAGGGCCATTTGCGTGGCGCGCTCGGCGGTGTAGAGGATCACCCCGGCGGCATCCTTGCGGGTGGTCTCGCCGCGCTCGCAAGCCTGGGCCACCGCATACAGGTAGGCGCGGCTGGCATTGAGCTGGGTGTACATGTCGGCGACTTTGCCCTGGATCAACTGGAACTCGCCGATGCTCTGACCGAACTGTTTGCGGTCGTGGATGTACGGCACGATCAGGTCCATGCACGACTGCATGATCCCGGTCGGGCCGCCGGACAGCACCACGCGTTCGTAATCGAGGCCGCTCATCAGCACTTTCACACCGCCGTTGAGCACGCCGAGGATGTTCTCTTCCGGTACTTCAACGTCATCGAAAAACAGCTCGCAGGTGTTGGAGCCGCGCATGCCGAGCTTGTCGAACTTGTTGCTGCGGCTGAAGCCTTTCCAGTCGCGCTCGACGATGAACGCAGTGATGCCGTGCGGGCCTTTTTCCAGGTCGGTCTTGGCGTAGATCACGTAGGTATTGGCGTCAGGGCCGTTGGTGATCCAGGTCTTGCTGCCGTTGAGGACGAAGTGGTCGCCGCGTTTGTCGGCACGCAGTTTCATCGAAACCACGTCGGACCCGGCGTTCGGCTCGCTCATGGCAAGGGCGCCGACGTGTTCGCCGCTGATCAGCTTCGGCAGGTATTTGCTTTTCTGTTCGTGATTGCCGTTGCGATTGATCTGGTTGACGCAGAGGTTGGAGTGCGCGCCGTAGGACAGTGCCACCGAGGCCGAACCGCGGCTGATTTCTTCCATCGCCACCACGTGTGCCAGGTAGCCCAGACCTGCGCCACCGTACTCTTCCGGCACGGTGATGCCGAGCAGGCCCATATCGCCGAATTTGCGCCACATGTCGGCAGGGAACAGGTTGTCGCGGTCGATATGCGCAGCACGTGGAGCGATCTGATCGGCGACGAAGGACTGAACCTGATCGCGCAGCATGTCGATGGTTTCACCGAGGGCGAAGTTCAGGGATGGGTAGCTCATGGGTCACCTTTTGGCTTTTTTGTAGGGTGGGGAGGGCGGTCGAACGGCTCTCACCTTTACGTTAACGTAAGCCTGCGGCGGATGGCTGTCAATCACCCTTTACGTTAACGTCAACTTGAGCGAGAGTAAGGGCAGTTCAAGATTGAAACGGAGCAGACCTTGTGGGAGCGAGCTTGCTCGCGAGAGCGTCAGATCAGTCAACATGGATGCTGAATCCGCTGGCCTCTTCGCGAGCAAGCTCGCTCCCACCGGGATTAAATCCGACAAACCCATAAATAAAGACAATAGGGGTCGTCATGGATCAACCCAGTGCAAACCCGCAGCGCAGCTACACCCGTGGTTCTCAGGACAAAGCCCTGCTGGCGATGACCATCGGGCAGAAGTTCGATCAGACCGCCGCGCAATATCCTGACGGTGAAGCGCTCGTCGTGCGCCATCAGCAACTGCGCTATTCCTGGCGACAACTGGCCGATGCGGTGGACCTGCACGCCAGAGCGCTGCTGGCGCTGGGGATGCAGGCGGGCGATCGGCTCGGAATCTGGGCGCCAAACTGCGCGCAATGGTGCATCACGCAAATCGCCACGGCGAAGATCGGCGTGATTCTGGTCAACATCAACCCGGCCTACCGCAGCACCGAACTCGAGTACGTGCTCAAGCAATCCGGCTGCCAATGGCTGGTCTGTGCCGGAGCGTTCAAGTCCTCCAACTACCACACCCTGTTACAAGGGTTGGTGCCGGAACTGGCCGAGCAATCCATTGGCCAGTTGCGCAGCGAACGCCTCCCCGAACTGCGAGGGGTAATCAGTCTTGACGCGCAACCACCGTCAGGTTTTCTGCCGTGGTCGCAACTGGCCGATCTGGCCACCAGCATCTCTCCCGAACAACTACACGAACGCAGTGACAGCCTGCACTTCGATCAAGCGGTCAACATTCAGTACACCTCCGGCACCACCGGTTTCCCCAAGGGCGCGACCCTCAGTCATTACAACATCCTCAACAACGGCTACATGGTCGGCGAAAGCATCGGCCTGACGCCTGCCGATCGCCTGGTGATCCCGGTGCCGCTGTATCACTGCTTCGGCATGGTCATGGGCAATCTCGGCTGCATTACCCATGGCAGCACGATGATTTACCCCAACGACGCTTTCGATCCGTTGCTGACCCTGCACGCCGTGGTCGAAGAGAAAGCCACCGGTCTGTATGGCGTGCCGACCATGTTCATCGCCATGCTCGACCAGCCGCAACGCGGCGAATTCGATTCGTCGAGCCTGCGCACCGGGATCATGGCCGGCGCCACGTGCCCGATCGAAGTGATGCGGCGAGTCATCAACGAGATGCACATGAGCGAAGTGCAGATCGCTTACGGCATGACCGAAACCAGCCCGGTGTCGCTGCAGACCGGGCCAAACGATGAGCTTGAATTGCGCGTGACCACCGTCGGCCGCACCCAGCCGCAGCTGGAAAGCAAGATCATCGACGAAGCCGGCAATCTGGTGCCGCGTGGCACCATCGGTGAACTGTGCACCCGCGGTTACAGCGTGATGCTCGGCTACTGGAACAACCCGCAGGCCACTGCCGAAGCCATTGATGAGGCGGGCTGGATGCACACCGGCGACCTGGCGAGCATGAACGCCGAGGGCTATGTGAACATCGCCGGGCGCAACAAGGACATGATCATTCGTGGCGGCGAGAACATCTACCCGCGTGAGCTGGAGGAGTTTTTCTTCACCCATCCGGCCGTGGCGGATGTGCAGGTGATCGGTATTCCGTGCTCGCGCTACGGTGAGGAGATTGTTGCCTGGATCAAATTCCACCCGGGCCACAGTGCCACCGAGCTGGAATTGCAAACCTGGTGCAAGGAGCGCATTGCGCACTTCAAGACGCCGCGTTACTTCAAGTTCGTCGAGGATTTTCCGATGACGGTGACGGGCAAGATCCAGAAATTCAGGATGCGTGAAGTCAGCATCGAAGAGCTACGCGAAAAGCAGGCTTGATAGGGATCAAGTGTAGGAGTGAGCCTGCTCGCGATGCCGGTGTGTCAGTCGATGCAAATATTGACTGGTACACCGGCATCGCGAGCAGGCTCACTCCGACAGGGGATTTGGGGGGATTCAGGAATCACAGAAAGCACAAAGGGGAGCCGAGGCTCCCCTTTAATTTTGTCGTCGCGTGCTCTTTTTATTATTGAGGGGCGGTCTGTTGTTGTTTTTGGCAACCGTTGCCCTTTACCGCTGTTTTTGGCGACCCCCATCCGGGGTCAAGAGCAAACGTATTTTTTTGAGCGCTGATCTGCTTTCTCGTTAAACGATCCAACCGATTCGGGAGCTACCTGAAGGTAGTTTTATTGTTCTCTGCCCGGTTGCGGGTCACTCCTGAGAGCACCCTGAAAAGCACACCTTCTCCAAAAAAATCTGTTAGCTGCGTCTCTGCCGTGTTGTTTTTGTTATGTCAGAGTCGGTACGTCTTATTTTTATTGGTTTGCTGCTTTTTATTCTTGTTATGCCATAGAGATAGCAGAAGCCGTGCCAACTTTTAAAATTCCTTATTAATCAATGCCTTAATATTTTTCAGAATTTTTCGATCAGGCAGAACCAGACAATTTGTTTCCGTGTTACCCGCTTGCGTCCACATTTCGGACGCAGCGGTAACACCCATCCCCTCACTGTGCGCTACGGGCCTTGGCCACGCGCGAACCGCTCGGGCGACCGAGCACGGCACTGATTTGCTGACCCGCGGCAATCAAGGCGTCCAGGTCGATACCGGTCTGAATACCGAGGCCATTGAGCAGGTACACCACATCTTCGGTGGCCACGTTACCGCTCGCGCCTTTGGCGTACGGGCAGCCGCCCAGCCCTGCGATAGAGCTGTCGAACACGGCAATACCTTCGAGCAGGCTGGCATAGATGTTGGCCATGGCCTGGCCGTAGGTGTCGTGGAAGTGCCCGGCGAGCTTTTCCCGTGGCACTTGCGCCGACACCACCTCGAACAGACGGCGAGTCGCGCCCGCCGTGCCGGTGCCGATGGTGTCGCCGAGGGACACTTCATAGCAGCCCATCGCATACAGCTCGCGGGCGACCATCGCCACTTGCTCGGGGGCGACCGTGCCTTCGTACGGGCACCCGAGCACGCAAGACACGTAACCGCGCACGGTAACGCCGTGCTGTTTTGCGGCTTCCATGATCGGTGCGAAGCGCGCCAGGCTTTCGCTGATCGAGCAGTTGATGTTGCGCTGCGAGAACGCTTCGGAGGCGGCGGCGAACACCGCGACTTCCTTGACCCCGGCGGCGAGGGCGTCTTCAAAACCGCGCAGGTTCGGCGCCAATGCACCGTAGGTGACGCCGGGCTTGCGCTGAATCTGCGCGAACACCTCAGCCGAACCGGCCATTTGCGGTACCCACTTGGGCGAAACGAAACTGCCGACTTCTATATAGCCAAGACCTGCGGCGCTCAAAGCATCGACCAGTTGCACCTTGTCGGCCACGCTGATCGGTTGGGCTTCGTTCTGCAGGCCATCGCGCGGGCCGACTTCGATCAGGCGTACTTGGGAGGGGAGGGACATGGGCGGACCTGCTCTGGTGAATTCGTGGAGAACCCCTGTAGGAGTGAGCCTGCTCGCGATCGCGGAGTGCCAGATAAAAACTGCTTGACTGATACACCGCTATCGCGAGCAGGCTCACTCCTACAGGGGGATTGGTGTTGTTTGTCAGATGGCCTGCTGGCTCTTGAGCGTCTGCTCCAGCGCCTGCACGCAGCGCTCTTCGGCGGTATCGAGTTCCAGCTTCATCTGCTCAATGTCGAGCAACTGTTGCTCCAGTTGTTCGCGACGCTCGCTGATTTTCGCCAGCATGCTGTTGAGCTGTTTGGTGTTACCGCTGGAGGGGTCGTAGAGTTCGATCAGTTCGCGGCATTCGGCCAGGGAAAAACCGATGCGCTTGCCGCGCAGGATGAGCTTCAGGCTGACCTTGTCGCGGGGCGAATAAATGCGTTCCTGGCCTCGACGCTCGGGGCTGAGCAGGCCTTGTTCTTCATAAAAACGGATCGCCCGGGTGGTGATGTCCAGCTCGCGGGCGAGGTCGGAAATACTGTAGGTCTGACTGCTCATGAAAGCGCTCGAAAGAAGGTCTTGGCGCTAAGCTAATGGCTGGTTGACGTTTACGTCAAGCAAGAAAAGGATCGCAGTCTTGGGCAACTCCTGCACCTGTCTGTGCAGGAACTGCCGAAGGCTGCGATCTTTTGCTCTTTCCTCAAACCACCTGCTTATCCAGCTTCTTCTCCTGCGCCGTCACCTGCTGGCACAACTCGATCATCTGTTCACGCATCCAGCGGTTGGCCGGATCCTGATCGGTGCTTTCATGCCAATACAGGTGCGTTTCCACCGGCGGCACATCATTCACCGGTAAATTGAACGCCTGCAGTTCATGGCGTCGGGCAAACCGTTCCGGCACCGTCATGACCATGTCGGTCTGCTGCATCACCTGCGATGCCATCAGATAGTGCTGCGAGCGCAGGGCAATCTTGCGCTGAATGCCCATTTTGCCGAGGGCCAGATCGACGTACCCCAGGCCGCTGCGGCGGCTGGAAATATGGATGTGGGTCAGCGACAGGTAATCATCCAGCGACAGTTTTTCCTTGCCCGCCATGGGGTGACCTTTGCGCATCGCGCAGACGTAACGGTCTTCCATCAATTTGACGTGGCGCACCTGCGGGTCGGTGTTGAGCGGCGCATCTACGGCGAAGTCGAGGCGCCCGGCGGCCAGTTCCTTGGTGGTTTCCCGGCGTTTGGACAGAAAACTTTCGATGATCACCGTCGGCGCCAGACGACGCAGGCGCTGGAACAGCGGCGGCAGAATCACCGCTTCGGTGAGGTCGGTCATGCTGATGCGGTAGGTCTTGACCGCTTGCGCCGGGTTGAAAATGCGGCTTTCCTGAACCGATACGCGCAGCAGCGACAGGGCGTTGCGCACCGGGCCGATGATGTTCTGCGCCATCGGCGTCGGCACCATGCCCTGAGCTGTGCGCACGAACAGCGGGTCGTTGAAGGTTTCACGCAACCGCGCCAGGGCGTTGGACACCGCCGGCTGGGTGATGCCGACAATCTGCCCGGCGCGGGTCAGGTTGGCTTCGGTGTAGATCGCGTCGAAGACGATGAAAAGGTTGAGGTCGACCTTACTCAGATTCATAACGCGGCTTCTCTTGTTTTTAGGGGCGAGTGTTCAGGGGCTGATGATCAGTGAATCATATATCGGTGATGAATGTTTATACACGCCGAGAATAGGCTAGGTAAATTATCAGCGCTGTTCTAGCATCGAATGCATGACTTAAACAACCTCTGCCACAGAAGGTATTCGCTCATGGATTTCGCTTATTCGCCCAAGGTGCAAGAACTGCGTGAGCGCGTGACCGCGTTCATGGACACTTACGTTTACCCGGCCGAAGCCGTGTTCGAACGCCAGGTTGCCGAAGGCGATCGGTGGCAGCCAACGGCGATCATGGAAGAGCTCAAAGCCAGGGCGAAGGCTGAAGGTCTGTGGAACTTGTTTCTGCCCGAGTCAGAACTCGGCGCCGGCCTGACCAACCTGGAATACGCACCCCTGGCGGAAATCATGGGCCGCTCGTTGCTCGGTCCTGAGCCGTTCAACTGCTCGGCGCCGGACACCGGCAACATGGAAGTGCTGGTGCGCTACGCCAATGAAGAACAAAAACAGCGCTGGCTCGAACCGCTGCTGCGCGGCGAGATCCGTTCGGCGTTCGCCATGACCGAACCGGACGTTGCCTCGTCCGACGCCACCAACATGGCCGCCCGCGCCGTGCGCGATGGCGACGAGTGGGTGATCAACGGCAAGAAGTGGTGGACCTCCGGCGCGTGCGATCCGCGTTGCAAGATCCTGATCTTCATGGGCCTGAGCAATCCTGACGCTCCGCGTCACGCCCAGCACTCGATGATCCTCGTGCCGGTCGACACCCCCGGGGTGAAAATCCTCCGTCCGCTACCGGTATTCGGTTATGACGATGCGCCGCACGGTCACGCCGAAGTGCTGTTCGACAACGTGCGAGTGCCGTACGAAAACGTTCTGCTCGGTGAGGGCCGCGGTTTCGAAATCGCTCAGGGGCGACTTGGCCCAGGCCGCATTCACCACTGCATGCGTTCGATCGGCATGGCCGAGCGTGCGCTGGAATTGATGTGCAAGCGTTCGGTGAGTCGCACCGCGTTCGGCAAACCCTTGGCGCGTCTGGGCGGGAATGTCGACAAGATCGCCGACTCGCGCATGGAAATCGACATGGCCCGCCTGCTGACATTGAAAGCGGCCTACATGATGGACACCGTCGGTAACAAAGTGGCGAAGAGCGAGATCGCGCAGATCAAGGTGGTCGCGCCGAATGTGGCGCTGCGGGTGATCGACCGGGCGATCCAGATGCATGGCGGGGCCGGGGTGTCGAACGATTTTCCGTTGGCCTACATGTACGCCATGCAGCGCACCCTGCGCCTGGCCGACGGCCCGGACGAAGTGCACCGCGCAGCGATTGGCAAGTTCGAGATCGGCAAGTATGTGCCGAAAGAGATGCTGCGCAGCGAGCGCTGATCCTGGACTGAGTTATCGTTCATCGCTGGCAAGCCAGCTCCCACAGTGTCCGAGTCGTACACAAAACTCATGTACGCTCAAAAAACCTGTGGGAGCTGGCTTGCCAGCGATGACGCAAGCAGGTTCAACACATCAATATCAGGCTCAATACACCCAAACCTCAACCCGCCGATTCTTGATCCGCCCCTCATCCGCGCTGTTCGCCGCCACCGGCATCAACGCGCCAAACCCGCGTACCTCACGCAACACCACGCCGTTCTTCACCAACTCCCGTCGCACCGCCATCGCGCGCAGTTTCGACAACAAGTCCGCCCGCGCCGGGTCATTCTTTTCATCACCAAAGCCCACCAGCGTCACCGCCCGGTCGGTTTTGTCATGGCGTTCTATATAGTCGAGTACGCGGGCGAGATCCTGACGCGCCTTGTTGTCCAGGTTCGCGCTGCCTTCCTCGAAACGGAAGTTCACCGTCAGACGTTGGGCGTGGCGGCTGAGGGATTGATAGCCCTCGGGCATCAGTGCATTCGGCGCGACGCTCATGGCGTGTACGGTCTGGCTGATAAAACCGTTGGCTGCGACGATTGCCTGCCCCTGCGGACTTTGCGCAAACGCAACCAACGCCTTCGCCCATGGATGGTTGCTGTCGGGCGGTAGATAGAAGAACAAGCGCCGCGACAGCGGATAGTCCTCGGTGGCGATCAGGCTGTTGAAGGGGAGCATTGATTGCGACGCGCCATCGGCAATCGCCACGGCTTTGGCCTGACGCACATAGGGCAAACCGATAAAGCCAATGCCCTGCGGATCGGCGCTGACCGCGTCGGACAATTGCTCGCTGGATTCAAAGCGTTTCGCCGCACTGTTCAGACTTTTCCCGCGACGATTGAGGACCAGTTCCTTAAACGTGTCGTAGGTGCCGGACTGGTCATCACGCGCATATAAATGAATCGGCCCGCCACGCCCGCCGAGCGCTTCCCAGGTTTTCACCTCGCCGGCGAAGATCCGCGCCAGTTGCTCGGTGTCGAGCTGCTGCAGCGGATTGTCGGGGTGCAGGATGATTGCCAGGCCGTCGATGGCGATGACTTGCTCGGCTTCAGGACTCTTCATGTCGCCGAGCGCTTGCAGGCTGAGCAGTTCGCTGTCCTTGATCGGACGGGATGACGCGGCGAGGTCGGCAGCGGCGGCTTTCAGCGCCGTGAAGCCGGTGCTGGAACCGTGAGCGGCGATGTCCACGACCACGCGTTTACCTTGCGCGGTCTGGCCGACGACGCGTTGTTCGTTGGCGGTGTCCGGGGTTTCGCGGTGGACTTTGAGCAAGCCTTGTTCCAGCAACAGGCCTTCGACCAATGCGGGGCCAAGCGCCGCGCCGATGGTGTTGGAACCCTGAATGCGCAACACCGGGCCGTTTTCAGAGATGGGCAGGGTGGCGGCAGACACCGACAGCCATGCACTCGACAGAAAAACGAACAGAACACGCAGGGTCATGCCGGCACCGAATCAAGCCAAGGGGATTGCCGGGGAGATTAAGTCAGGCGCATGACCGAAACATGACACCGATGAAACTGTGGGAGCGAGCTTGCTCGCGAATACGGAGTGTCAGTCACCCGATATGTTTCTGATGCAACGCATTCGCGAGCAAGCTCGCTCCCACAGGCGATTCGAAGGTCAGGCCAGTTCCAGCCAGATCGGCGCGTGATCTGACGGTTTTTCCATCCCGCGCAGTTCATAGTCCACACCGGCATCCTTCACCCGAGGCAACAAGCCATGGGAGGCGAGGATCACGTCGATGCGCAGGCCACGTTTCGGCTCATCTTCAAAGCCACGGCTGCGATAGTCGAACCAGCTGAACATGTCGGTGACGTCCGGGTTCAAGTGGCGATAGCTGTCGGTCAGGCCCCAGTTTTTCAGGCGGGCCATCCACTCGCGCTCTTCCGGCAGGAAGCTGCATTTGCCGGTTTTCAGCCAGCGCTTCATGTTGTCCGGGCCGATGCCGATGTCGCTGTCTTCCGGGGAAATGTTCACATCGCCCATCACCACCAGCGGCTGTTCGTTGTGGAACTGGCTTTCCAGCAGGGCCTGCAGATCACTGTAGAAACGCTGTTTGGCGGGGAATTTGGTCGGGTGGTCGCGGCTTTCGCCCTGCGGGAAGTAGCCGTTCATGATGGTCACCGGCACGCCATTGGCGTCGGCGAACGTGCCCCAGATGAAACGGCGCTGGGCGTCTTCTTCATCGGTGGCGAAGCCTTTGTGAACAGCGATCGGCTCGTTGCGCGAGAGCAGGGCGACGCCGTAATGGCCTTTCTGGCCGTGGAAATACACGTGGTAGCCGAGGGCGCGCACTTCTTCGAGCGGGAACTGGTCGTCGTGGACTTTGGTTTCCTGCAGGCCGATCACGTCCGGCTGGTGTTTTTCGATCAGCGCTGCCAGCTGATGCGGACGGGCGCGCAGTCCGTTGATGTTGAAGGAAACGATCTTCATGGTCGGCAGTCCTGGCAAAAGGGCGATGCTAGCTGACATGGGGGAGATGGGCCAGCGTGGGGCGGGAGAAATCATTTTTGGCGGTAGGATTTGTGTTGCCTGGGCCGGCCCCATCGCTGGCAAGCCAGCTCCCACAGGTTTCTCGGGTGCACATGAATGTTATGAACGACGCGGACGCTGTGGGAGCTGGCTTGCCAGCGATGGGGCCCACCCGGTCGATGAAGATCCAGCCTTGGTCTATACCTGTGGGGAACTGCGCCAGCCGCAAAAGGTTCGTACCAACAAGAGCGCCGCCATTTGGACGCGCCTCGGGGAGAATCATCGTCATGCCTGAAACCCAGACCGCCATCGCCGATATTCACATGCTCGACCGTGGTTACTCCCGCGAAGCCCGATCGCTGCTGTATCAGGCCTATCGCCACGAACCGACCTTCGGTTACCTGTTCGAGGCCGAGCGGCCCGGCTATGAGCAACGGGTGCGCGCCACCGTGCGGGAGCTGGTCAAACAGCATTTTCTGCAGGACCTGCCGGCCATCGGCCTGTTGGTCAACGACCGGTTGATCGGCATCGCCCTGATCGCACCGCCACAGCGTCGCCTGGGGATTACCGAAAGCTGGGCATGGCGCCTGCGCATGGTGCTCAGCACCGGTTTGCGCTGCACTCGGCGTTATCTGGAGTACCACAATGCCGTCGCCGCCTGCGTGCCCGGCGATTCGGTACACATGCTGCCGCTGCTCGGGGTGCACCCGCAGTTCCAGGGCAAACATTTCGGCGAGCAACTGCTGACCGCCGTGCACAACTGGTGCGCCGTCGATGAAACCTCTCAAGGCGTGGTGCTCGACACCGGCAACCCGCGATACCTGGAATTCTATAAACGTCAGGGTTATGAGGAGATTGGCGAAGTTGCCGTCGGCCCGGTGCGTGAACACGTGTTTTTTCACGCCAATCCACAGCTGTTACAAACAGCAATGGCTTGACCATCGAACTTTTTCGGAAATTTCCTGTTCTATCACGCTCCCAAGCCCGTGATAGCATCCGCGCCTATGAAGTTTCCAGGAAGATTTACCAGTGGCGTGCTCATGCTGTTAACCAGCTGCGCGGCGCTGGCGCAAAGTGAATTGGATGTGCGGATCAAACCGTCCAACGATGAACTGAAGGCCAATATAGAGGGCTATATCGGCAGCCTCGGCGATCGTGACGAAGCAGCCTTGCTGCGCTTCAGTCGCGGTGCCGAGGAGCAGGCGCGCAAGGCCGCCCAGGCCTTGGGTTACTACCAGCCGCAGATCGACAGCGACGTCAAGGGCGGGGACAAACCGCGGCTTGTGCTGAAGATTGATCCCGGCGAGCCGATTCGCCTGCGTAACGTCACCATCCGTGTCGACGGCCCGGCGGCCGCTCTCAAATCCTTTCGTGTACCGAACAGCGACGTGCTCAAGTCCGGCGCGGTGCTCAACCATGGCCGCTACGAAGACGCCAAACGGCTGATCCAGAACCAGGCCTCGCGTTTCGGCTTTTTCAGCGGCCATTTCACCAGCCAGAAACTCATGGTCGACCCGCGCGCGGGGGTGGCCGACATCGAACTGATCTACGACAGCGGCCCGCGCTATGCACTGGGCAAAGTCAAATTCGAAGGCGACACACCGTTCGACGAAGACCTGCTGCAACGCATGGTGCCGTTCAAGGAAGGCGAGCCGTATGACTCCGAACTGATCGCCGAACTCAACCGCGACCTGCAATCGAGCGGTTATTTCGAAGGCGTGCGCGTCGATGCCGCGCCCACTTCGGCGAAGAACGACGTGATTCCGGTGGACGTCAAACTCGACACGCGCAAGCCGCGCACCATGGGCCTGGGCCTCGGTTATTCGACCGACGTCGGCCCACGGATCAAGGCCAACTGGACCCGCCACTGGGTCAACCCGCAGGGCGACAGCTACGGCTGGGAAGCCGAACTGTCGGCACCACGGCAGAACGTCGGGCTGTTTTATGACATCCCGCTCGACCCGCCGCTGACCGACAAACTGCGCTGGGCCGGCGGTTATCAATATGAAGACATCGACGGTTCCGACACCCTCAGCAAGCTGCTGACGTTCGGCCCGGAATGGCACAGCAAGCTGCCCAGCGGCTGGCAGCGGGTCATTTCGTTGAAATGGCAGCGTGAGGAATACCAGCTCGGTGACGACTCCGGTCTCAGCACCTTGCTGATGCCCGGTATCAGTTACTCGTACCTGAAAAGCGACAACCGCATCGACCCGCACAATGGCTATCGCTTGACGTTTGAAAGCAAAGTGGCGAAGGAAGGCCTCGGCTCGGACAACAACCTGCTCTATGGCACCGCGTTGATCAAAGGCCTGACCACCGTATTCGACAACCATCGCTTCCTCGGGCGGGTGCAGGTCGGCGGCAGTGCCACCAACGGCTACAACTCGGTACCGCCGTCGCTGCGCTTCTTCGCCGGTGGTGACCAGAGCGTGCGCGGTTACGACTACCAGAGCCTGTCCCCGGAAAACGCCAAGGGCGACCGTATCGGCGGGCGCTACATGGTCGCCGGCAGCGTCGAGTATCAATATTCGATCGCCGAGAAATGGCGGGTGGCGACCTTCGTCGACCAGGGCAACTCCTTCAACAAACTCGAACTGCCGAACCTCAAGACCGGGGTCGGTATCGGTGTGCGCTGGGTCTCGCCGGTGGGGCCGATCCGCCTCGACCTGGCCCATGCGCTGGACGACGATGGCGGCATCCGGCTGCACTTTTCCATGGGGCCTGAGCTGTGAAGCGTGGTTTGAAAATATCCGCAGTGGTGCTGTTGGCGCTGCTGCTGTTGATTGTCTTGAGCATCAGCGCCGTACTCGGCACCCAAGCGGGCAGTCGCTGGGCGCTGGGGTGGGTGCCCGGTCTGAGCGTGGAGAATTTCCAGGGCCGCCTCGGCGGGCAGTGGAGCGCCGATCATCTGGCATGGCAGCAGGACAGCAGTCGGGTCGAGCTGGACAAGCCGATCTTCGCCTGGTCGCCGCTGTGCCTGACCCGCATGACCCTGTGCATCGACCAGCTCAAGGCGGATCAGGTCATTCTGCAATTCCCGCCGAGCGAGGAGACGACTGACAGTGGCCCGATCAAACTGCCGGACCTGCAACTGCCGGTGGCTATCGAACTCGGTGACGTGCAGGTCGGCAGTCTGCTGTTCAACGGCAGCGAGCAGCTCAAGGGCCTGCAACTGGCGGCGCACTGGACCGCCAAGGGGATGCAGATCGACAGCGTCAAACTGCAGCGCGACGATCTGAGCCTGAACCTCTCCGGCCTGCTGCAACCGACCGGCAACTGGCCGTTGAACATCGCCGGCGACCTGAGCTTGCCATCGGTCGGCACAAGCCCCTGGACGCTGGCGCTCAAGGTTGACGGCGACCTGCTGAAAACCCTCAACCTGCACGCCGACAGCCACGGTTACCTCGATGGCCAGTTGAACGGCGAGCTGCAACCGCTGGCGGAAAACCTGCCGGCCAAGGTGCGCATCACTGCGGAGGCGTTCAAACCGAGCGCCGATCTGCCGGACACCCTGCAACTCAATCAATTGGTACTGACCGGCGAAGGCGACCTGAAAAACGGCTATCTGCTAAACGGCAATGCCACGTTGCCCGCCGACAAAGGCCCGGTGGCGCTGCTGCTCAAAGGCAAGGTCGACGCCAGCGGTGCGCAGATCGCCGGCCTCGACCTGACGGCCAACGACAAACAAAGCCTCGCACTCACCGGCAGCGTCGACTGGAGCAAAGGCCTCACGGCTCAGGCCAACATCAATTGGCAGGATTTTCCGTGGCATCGGCTGTATTCCGAGATTGACGAGCCGCAAGTCGCTTTGCGTACCTTCACTGGCGAAGTCTCATACACCGACGGTCAATACATCGGTAACTTCGCCGCCGCACTGGATGGCCCGGCGGGGGCGTTCAGCCTGAGCAGTCCGTTCAGCGGCAGCCTGAAACAGATCGCTTTGCCGCAACTGAAAATGGAAGCGGGGCAGGGCAAGGCCGAGGGGCATGTGAACGTGCAGTTCGCCGACGGCATCGCCTGGGACACTGCGCTGGAACTGTCAGCGTTGAACCCGGCGTACTGGGTCGCCGAGTTGCCGGGCACGTTAGCTGGACCGCTGAAAAGTAAAGGCGAGATGAAGAACGAGCGCCTGAGCCTGACCGCCGACCTCGACTTGAAAGGCAAACTGCGCGGTCAGCCGGCGATCCTGCAAGCCAAGGCTGACGGTGCCGGCGAGCAATGGAACCTCAACGCCCTGCAAATCCGCCTCGGTGACAACAGCATCAACGGCAAGGGCAGCCTGCAACAGAAACTCACCGGGCAGATCGACATCAAGCTGACACGGCTGGCCCAGCTCTGGCCGCAGCTGCGCGGGCAGGTCACTGGCCAGGTCAACGTCGCCGGTACGCTGAAAGCACCGCAAGGCAAGCTCGACCTGCAAGGTGCGCAACTGGCATACCAGGACAATCGCCTGCAAAGCCTCAACTTCGATGCCAGCCTCGACAATGCGCAACGGGCGAAGGTCGATCTGAAGGGCAGCGGGATTCAGGCCGGCGACACTAACCTCGGCGTGTTGACCGCCAGCGCCCAGGGCGACATCAAAAGCCAGAAGCTCAACCTCGACCTGATCGGGCCGAAACTGAAACTGGCCTTGGGGCTGGACGGCAATCTGGACAAGGGCAACTGGCGCGGACGTCTGGCCAGTGGTGACATTCAGGCCGGTGGGCAGGACTGGAAACTGCAAAACCCGGCCAGGCTCGAACGCCTGGCTGACGGCAAGATCAACTTCGGCGCGCATTGCTGGATGTCCGGCAATGCCAGCCTGTGCGGCGAAGACCAGCGGCTGCTGCCCGAGCCGAAATTGCGCTACCACCTCAAGCAATTCCCGATCGAAAGCCTCGCGCAATGGTTGCCGAAGGATTTCGCCTGGCAGGGCAAGCTCAACGCCGACCTGCAACTGGACCTGCCGGCCAGCGGCCCGAACGGCGTGGTCAGTATCGACGCCAGCGGCGGCACTTTGCGCATGAAGGAAAAGGATCAGTGGCTGGACTTTCCGTACCAGACCCTGAAACTCACCAGCAAACTCACACCGAAGCGCATCGACACAGACCTCAACTTCGTCGGCGGCAAGCTTGGCGAACTGATGGTGCAGGCCCAGCTCAATCCACTGCCAAAGAACAAACCGCTGAGCGGCTCGTTCCGTCTTAGCGGGCTGGATCTGTCGGTGGCGCGGCCGTTTGTACCGATGGTCGAAAAGCTCACCGGGCACTTGAACGGCAGTGGCACGATTTCCGGCGGGCTGCTGGCGCCGCTGGTCAACGGCACGGTGAAACTCAGCGACGGCGAAGTCTCCGGCGCCGAGTTGCCGCTGGAACTGAAGGATCTGCAACTGCAAGCGGTGATCGCCGGTGAAGCGGTGCGCCTCGACGGTGGCTGGAAGAGCGGCAAGACCGGCCAGGGCAGCCTCAACGGCAACGTCGCCTGGGGCCAGGCGCTGATGGTCGATCTGGCATTGAAAGGCACGCAGTTGCCGGTCACCGTCGAGCCCTACGCCAAGCTGGAAGTAGCACCGGACCTGAAGATTTCCATGGCCGGCGACGAGTTGAAAATTGCCGGCAAGGTGCAGGTGCCGAGAGGCGAAATCACTGTGCGCGAACTGCCGCCCTCGACGGTGAAAGTCTCCGACGACACGATCATCGTCGGTGCGCAGACCGAAGAGGGCAAGCCGCCGATGGCGATGAAAATGGACATCGACGTGGTGGTCGGCGAAGACAAACTGAGTTTTGCCGGCTTCGGCCTGACCGCCAACCTGCAAGGTCACGTGCACATCGGCGACAACATGGACACCCGCGGCGAACTGTGGCTCAACGACGGCCGATACCGCGCCTACGGCCAGCGCCTGAACGTGCGCCGTGCGCGTCTGTTGTTCGCCGGCCCCATCGATCAGCCGTATCTGGACATCGAAGCGATTCGCCAGACCGATGACGTGATCGCCGGTATTCGCCTGAGCGGCAGCGCCGAGCAGCCGACCACGCAGATCTTCTCCGAGCCGGCCATGAGCCAGGAGCAGGCGTTGTCGTATCTGGTCCTCGGGCGGCCGCTGAGCACCAACGGCGAAGACAACAACATGCTCGCGCAAGCGGCGTTGGGGCTAGGCCTGATGGGCAGTTCCGGGGTGACCAGCGGGCTGGCCAAAGACCTGGGCATTCAGGATTTCCAGCTCGACACCCAAGGCAGTGGCAACACCACCAGCGTGGTCGCCAGTGGCAACATTTCCGAGAAGCTCAGTTTGCGTTATGGCGTCGGCGTGTTCGAACCGGCCAGTACCATTGCGCTGCGTTACAAACTGAGCAAGAAGGTCTATCTGGAAGCGGCCAGCGGTGTCGCCAGTTCGCTGGATATCTTCTACAAGCGCGATTTCTAGATCGCGCTTGCTTCTTGAATCGGGTCGCTGCCATCGCTGGCAAGCCAGCTCCCACACGTCTGTCCGGTGTACCTGAATGTTGTGCCCGGCAAGGACCCTGTGGGAGCTGGCTTGCCAGCGATGGCGTCCTCTGAGGCGCAATCGCTGGTGGGCGCAGACGAAGGGTTACTGGAGATCCGCTGATTTCTCAGAGGTTGTCGGGCGGCACACCAGCGCCACCCGCTCGTAGTTCAGCGCCTTGTTGCGTTCCGGCAAGGCATAAGGCGCTTCGCAGCGCTGGTTCTGCCAGTTGATGGTCAGGGTACCGGCGTCGGCTTCCACCAGCGCCAGTGCCTTGCCGCCCGGGTCGGAGATCGCCAGTTGCTTGCCGGCGCTGTCCTCCAGCGAGGCGCCAAACGGGATCGGCTGGTGTTGCGCGTCGAACAAGGCGAACTGCACGCGGCGTCCGGTCTTGCTGGTGTAACGCGCCAGCACCACCGCACCACGGCGTGGCACCACTTGCCGGGTCGCATTGTCGATCTCGATATCGCCGCCCAGATCGCGGGTGTCGAGGTTGATCCAGTTCACCCGATAAGGCTGCGCATTGGGCACCACGGCGAAGCCGTTACTGCCGGTCTTGGCCCCGCTGAAACTGCCGATTTTCACCCCTTCCACGCCTTCGACCTGCGCCAGCGCGAATGTCTCGCCCACGGTTTGTCCCAGGTTGACCCCGCCGCCATGGCCGACGATCGAACCTGCCAGGTTAAGGTTCTGCGAGTTGTAGCCGCGTCCCTGACTGTAGCCGGCACTGATATCCATCACCGAGGTGCGAGTGCTGAGGTTGACCGACCCAGAGCTGCCGCCGGTGCTGCTGTTGCCGGCTTGTACCGAGTAATAGGTGTCGCTGTCTTCCGACAGATAGCCATTGATGCCCATTTGCGTGGTGTCGCTGGATTTCTGCGTGCTGGCCGAGACAAAGGCTCGTGGTGCACGGGGCTTGGAACCCAGCGGGAACGACACGGACAGGTTGACCAGCGTGTCGTTGTTCGCCGGGCCGTAACTGCCGACATCTTTGGAGTAGGTGGCGCCGATGTTGTAACTCACATCCCCCCAATAGTTGCTGTAACCGGCCGACAGGCTTTGCGAACCGCCGCGTCCCCAATAACGCTGGTCGCTGGCATTCACGTAGACGCTGCCAAATTCCTGGTTGCGCCCCAGGCTCTGGTTGACGGTCAGGTCGGTGCGGGTTTTCGAGTTGCCGCTGCGTTGCTGGCCATCGCGGCTCAACTCCTCGACGTGCTCGGTGAGAGTGCGATAGCCCTCGGTCGAGTAACGGTAGGCGGCGAGGGTGAAGTTGGTGTCGGTGCCGGTGAACGTCTTCGCATACAGCGCGCGCAAGCTGTTACCGGTGACCGTTTCGCCGAAGGTGTTGCTCATGGAGTGGGTCAAGTCCAGTGAGATCGCACCGATGGCAGTATTGCGACCGGCCCCGACGGACAACGCCTTGAAATTGTCCGTGGCCTGCACACCGACGATCCCGGACAAGTTGCTGCTGATGCCATACGCCAGTGTGCTGCTGACAAACTGCGGGGTCTGCTGATCCTCGCTGTTGCTGTTGTACTGGCCGGCCGAGACGCTGTACTTCAACTGGCCCTGACGGACCATGATCGGCAGGCTGGAAAATGCTTGCACCGTCACCCGGCGTCGACCATCGGCTTCGATAATCGTCACTTCCAGGTCGCCATTGGAACCGCTGGGGTAGATATCGCTGATCTCGAACGGCCCCGGCGGCACGTTGGCGGTGTAGAGGATGTAGTCGTTCTGGCGAATCTCCACGGTCGCACTGGACTGCGCAATGCCGCGAATCACCGGCGCATAACCGCGCTCGCTGTCGGCACGCATGCCGTCGTCGGACGCCAGTTTCAAGCCGCGATAGCGCACGCTGTCGAACAGGTCGGCATCGGAGAAAATATCCCCGGCGCTGAACTGGCCTTTGAGCGCGGTCACGTCATGTTGCAGATAGCTGCGGTTGCTCTTGAATGTGCTGGGCTGGCCGGTGCTGCTGTTGAAGTTCGACTCGTTGCGCAAGCGCCAGCCACCGAGGTTGATCCCGTTGCGCAAGCCGAGGTTGTTGGACAGGGTGTTGTCAGCCTGGGTGCTGTTGCGGCTGCTGCTCAACTGGTAGTTGATGAATGCGGCGGGCACGCCTTCGTCCCACAGCGCCGGGTCGACGTAACCACGGCGGCCACGCTCCATGGCGCTTTGCGGCACGCTGACCATCAGGCGCAGGCGCGGTACGTCGTAACGCACGCTGGCATGATCGATCAGCGCGGGCAAGTCGATGCAGGCGTCGGAGTCATCAGCGGCCAGTTTGCCGCTGGCTTGCAGTTGGCCGATATCGACCCCCAATTGCTGCACCATCTCCAGGGTCAGGCAGGCCTCGACCTTGCCCGTGCCGGGGTGGCGACGGAAGTCGATATCGCGACGGCCGACCAGGGTCTCGTTGCCGTAGAGGTCGACCCGGTAAATGCCGGGTAACACGCGACTGCTGGCGAGCAGCGATTGCAGGTCAACAGAGGAGGGCGCGCCTTGCAGAAACGATGTATTGAATTGTTCTTCGTCATCGGCCAGGCAGGTGCAACTGAACACCAGGGCAATCGAAAATGGCGCCAATCCGTCGCGCTTGAGTAAAAACATGCAGGAACCCTATATCACCTCCGAAACGAACTAACGGAGCGAAGAGAAATACAGTGACAGTGCGGCTGTAGCAGCGGCACGGAAGTTATGGCGCTTCTTTATTCAAACTGGCGCGGGCATCGAGATTGTTCGAAAGTTGCGCGCTGTAACGGTCTTGTGCGCCATAGTCATTAATGCTGCTGAATAACAGGCGCACTGTATTGGCGTTGTGAAGTTGTTTGAGGCTGAACTCTTTCTGTTCGCCGGGGGCGATCATCATCGAATCAAAAGGGTGTTCGCTGCCTGCGCCGGATTGCAGGGTGATATCGGCAATCGACACGTGATACTGGCCCGGGTTGTTCACCTGCAGTACTCGTTTGCCGGCACGTTCGGCCAGGCGCCACGTCAGTTCGCTCGGTGCCAGGTAGGCATTGTTTTTCAGTCCCGAGGGGCGGAAGAACACCTTGATGCGCTGGCGCACGGCCAGTTGCAAAGTGTTGGCCGATTTCGCCGACTGGGGAATTTCCTGCACGTTGAGCCAGACCACCGACTCGCGGTCGGTCGGCATGCCCGCGCCTTCGTAGATCACCCGCAAGATCTGCTGTTCGTCGCCGCTGACGCGCACCAGGGGCGGAGTGACGGCAAAGGGTACCGCGGCGGTTTCACTGGAATCGGTGTCGATCCACGACTGAATCAGTACATCTGCACCGCTGTTACGCACGGTGATCCCGGCTTCCTTGTGTTGGCCGTCGAAGACCAGACGGGTGCTGCTCAAGGAAATGCCGGCCATGGCCTGATTGGCCACGAGCAGACCCAAAAGGCCCGCACAAAAGGACAATGAGTGACGATAAAACATAGGGGGTACCGCGCAATTGAATGAGGGTGCAGGGCCGACCGGCCCCGCACCAGGCGTGAGTGTTCGCGCGGGTTATTCGTATTGCAGCGTGAACGGCAGGGTGGCGTCGCCACGACCGGCAACGGCAGTTGCCACGTCGGCGGTGGTGACGTAGGCGGCCGAGAATTTCAGCGTGGTGTTGCTGTCTTGCAGGGTGTTTTCGATCTTCGCGGTGGACGGCGAGCTCAGGTCGATCAATGCGCCGTTGGAGTCGAGCAAGGCGATACCGATGTTCTTCGCAGCGCCCAGGCCGTCGATCAGCTTCAGCACTTTGGTCCCGGCAACGATGCCCGAGCCTGCGCCCTTGGTCGGTTCGAAAATCATCGCCACTTTGGTGCCGGCGTTGCAGTTGATCTTCATGTCGAAGTTTTCGGCGCTCAGGGTGCCGTTGCCTTTAGGTGCAGTGGCGGTGCCCATGTCCTTGATCGACACTTCGCCCATGTTGACCGAAATGGTTTTGTTGCTTCCGGCGCCTTCCACCGAGCAGGCATCGTTGTTGATGGTGCCGGTGAAGTTGATGGTGCCGCTACCAGCCTTGGTCGGGGTTGGGGCCGGTGGATCTTCTGCCAGCGCATTGCCGGTGGCGGCAATGATCGAAAGGGCGAGAAGTGCGCGAGTCAGCTTTTTCATGTTGTTTTCCAATGGTTGGGGTTAAAACAACAACACGATATAGCGCGCACTTTTGCTGGAACATCAGACGATTCCTAGAAGTCGTCTTTAACTGGAAAGTCATTATCTGTTAGTTAAACAAGTTGCGTTCTATGCAATAAGCCAATAAGTCCTGATCACTGCTGACTTCAAGTTTGCGCATGGCCGATATCTTTTGAGTGCTGATCGTCTTGGCGCTTCTGTTCAACCCACGGGCAATGTCGCTGACGCCCAGCCCCGAGACAAACAAACGCAATATTTCGTGCTCCTTGGGCGACAGTCGGGTAAAGCGTTCGTCGAGGTCAGCGTTGTCGACAATCACGGAAGTCGGCGGCGGTCCGTTGCTGCGTACCGGATTACCCCGGGCAATGGCTTTGAGCGCCGTTTCGATTTCGTTGTGCAGCTGGTTTTTCTGAATGATCGCCAGCACCCCGAGTTCTTGCAGGCGCGTCAGGATCAATGGGTTGGAAATCATCGTCAGCACCAGCACGCGGACGCCGGGGTAGTGCCGCGTCAGGTAGTCCACCAGTTTCAGACCATCGCCGTAGGTCGAGTCGCCGGGCATGTTGAAATCGGTGATGACCAGATCCACCCGGCGGGTTTCGAGCAGGTTGATCAGTTCGCTGGAGCAAACGGCTTCGCCCACCACGCGAAAGCGTTGGTCACGCTCAACCAGCTCGCGTACCCCCAGCAGAACGATGGGATGGTCATCGGCAATGACTACGTTCAGGGTTTCCATGGCTGCTTTATCCAGAGTGAAATTATTCAAGGTTATCCAACAGATCTTTCAATCGAGCCAGATGCTGGCGGACTTCCAGGTCCAGGGCGCGGGTCACGGCCATGCCGTGCAAACGGCACTCCAGTTCGACAAACGCTGTGGCCATGGCTTCGACCTGCACCGCACCCAGCGCGCCGGCCATGCTGTGCAACTGCTGCGCCACGCGATTGGCATCGGCGCTGTCCAGTGCCGTCAGGGTCGTGTGTATGTCCTGGCGCAGAGTGGTGACAAACAGTTCGCGCATTTTCGGCGACAGCTGGATCGGCGCGGCGGTGGCCTCCGGCAGGGCGACCTTGCAGTGTTTTTCCAGGTGCGCGCGCAGGGTGGCAAGGTTCAGCGGTTTGACCATCCACGCGTTCATGCCCACCGCAGCGCAGCGTTCGCCTTCTTCGCGCAGGGCGTTGGCGGTGACGCCGATAATCGGCACGGTCTGGTCCCGTTGGCGCAATGCTTCGGCCAATTGGTAGCCGTTGATGATCGGCATGCTGACGTCGGTCAGCACCAGATCGAAGCGCCCCGGCGACCACTGCGCCAGCGCCTGTTCGCCATTGGCGGTGACGACTACCGTGCAGCCCAGCACCTCCAGTTGCTCTTTGATGATTGCCGAGTTGATCACGTTGTCTTCCGCCACCAGTACGTGCAGATTCAAGCGCCGGATCTTCTCCGTCGGCAACGGCTGACTGGCGCTGCCGGCGCCATGCAGGGTTTGATGAATCGCCCAGGCAATCGCCCGGACATCGCCGGCATCGACTTCCCGCTCGGCACCGCGCAACTGCGACGGGTTGGGGCCGCCTGCAGTGGCGATGATGCGTGACCCGGGCCACGGCGTGGTATTGGCCAGTGGCGACAGCTCCACCAGCAGCGCCGATGACCCGGGCGCATCCGCCGGCAGCGCACGGCAATCGAGGCCGAAACGGTTGAGCCAGGCGATCAGGTGCTGTGCTAGCTCAGTGACCTGGGCGCGCACATAAACGGCGGGGATACCGGGATTGAACGCAGGGCAATCGGCCAATGCGCCGGGCGCGTGTTCCAGTGCCAGTTGCAGGGTAAAGCTGCTGCCCAGTCCCGGTTCGCTGACCACGTTCAACTGGCCTGCCATCAACTCGCAAAGCCACTTGCAGATGGCCAGGCCGAGGCCGGCACCGGCCTGTTCGGTGGCGTCGTTGACCTGATAGAACGGGTCGAACAATTGCTGTTGTTGCGCCTGGGAAATCCCCACCCCCGAATCGCTGACCTGCCACTGCACATTGGCACGACCGTCGACACTTTCCAGCACCCGTACCCGCAGCACCACACGACCGTTATCGGTGAACTTGATCGCGTTGCTCAGCAGGTTGTTGAGGATCTGGCGAATCCGTATCGGGTCGCCGCGTAGCCGGTCCGGCAGCGTCGCGTCGATGCAGGCATACAGTTGCAGACCCTTGGAAAGGGCGAAGGCGCTGTAGGTGCGCACGGTGTCTTCGGTCAATTCCAGCGGGCAGAAATCCTGCAGTTCGAGAGTCATCTGTCCGGCTTCGATTTTCGACACGTCCAGCACATCGCTGATCAGCTTGAACAGGCTGGCGGAGGAACGCTGGATGGTGTCCAGGTAATCCTGCTGACGCGGGGTGAGCGGGGTCAGGCCGAGCAGTTCCAGGGTGCCCAGCACGCCATACAGCGGGGTGCGAATCTCATGGCTCATGGTCGCGAGGAAGCGGCTCTTGGCCTGGTTCGCCGAGTCGGCGGCCTGGCGTGCATCTTCCAGCGCCGCCGCGTCTTCGACATGCCGGGTCACGTCATGCAGCGCACACAACCAGGCGTCCTGCCCCTGATAACGGGTGGGCACGAAAGCAACGTGCAGGTGGCGCCCGTCGAGTTCAAGGTCGGCGTGGCCGGGGGCGGTGCGCGAGGTGAGCAGGCTCATCAACTGGCCGTCGTCACGCCACTGCTGGGCACGCTGATTTTGCAGAAGCACATGGTGATCGCTGCGACGGATCACGCACAGGCCGGTTGGTGCCGTGTCGATCACCGCGCGGCTGAACGCCTCGCTCTCGGCGATGCTCGCGTGCGCACTTTGCGCCGGCAGAATGACCCGGGTCTGGTACCAGCGATTGACCGCCCGACTGCAACCAAGCACGGCGATCACCAGCGCCAACAGGCACAGCAACGGCCACAGCGCGTAATCGAGAAAACTGCGCACACTGATGAAGTAGATTGCCGTCCAGTGTTGCTCGCCGGGGCTGCTCAGTTTGAACACCAGGCCGTCAGGCTTGAAGTTCACCCCTTCATTCAGCACCTCGTCGGGTTTCAGGGCGCCGGTCAAGACTACGCCACGTGGAGTGATCAAGGTGAAGTCGTCGTAGATCGACCACTGCATCAGCCGCTCGATGTTATTGACCTGCGACAGGTTCATAAGAGAGCCCAATACCACCCAGGTATCGGCGCCCTCGACGGTTAACGCGGTGCTGGCCAGATTGATACTCACGTAGGCCAGCAGGGTTGGCGTGTTCTTGTCATCCTCGGCAGAGACATAGGGTTCCCAGTGCACCTGAAGATCGGGCGGCGGCGAGCGCTGCCCGCGCAGGCGCTTGTTCACCTGGGTCATCACCTCGACCAGATGGCCGATCTGCGTCTGTCCGTTGCCGCGCAAGCGCCCGGCAGAGGGTACGGCCACATCAAAGTTGTCGGGACCATTGATCAGCACGACCTCTGGCGACTGATAGTGCGAGGCTGACCAGAACGCGCTGTAGTAAGCGGCCAGATGGGTACCGAGGGCAAAGATTTTCGGGTATTGGCTGGGGGCGATCCTGTCCGGATTGATCTTCAGGCTGTAGGGCAGCGAAAACGGCAGGCCGCGGCCCTCAAAAATGCCCGGCCCTTCATCGGGCAGAGGCTTTTGTGTGTAGGGCGGCAATAGGGCAGAGGGCAGCCGCTCACCCTTGGCGCTTTCCCGGGCGATATCCTGCAGGAACACTTCCTGTTCGCGGACATTCTCCATCAGCCGGGCAAAGTGAAACTGCAAGGTTTCGCGCCGCTCTTCGATCATCCGCGTTACCCCCACGTAGCTGATGCCCAGCAACAACAGCACCAGGGCGGCGAGCACCAGCAAACTCTTGTTCAGGCGCGATGAACTGCTGGCGAGTTTTTCCAGCAAGGCATTGGGATGTGGCATTAGCGAGCCTGGGCAGCAGTGGAGGGAGAGCCTTTGGACACAGTGACCTCGAAAGCAAATGACATTCGTCAACACCCGCTTGCGGGTCAATACGCGTTCGCCGGCCCGTCATGGGTCAGCAATTGCTGGAACTGATCCGCAGACACGGCGTGGGAGATCAGGAAACCCTGAACCTGAGTGCAGTCGATTTTACGCAACAGAGCAAGTTCTTGCGCGGTCTCGACACCTTCAGCCACCACCGTCAGCCCCAGCTGGCGACCGAGGCTGACAATGCTGGTCAGTGCCTGGCCCAATTCCTCATTGGCGTTGCAGCCTTGCACCAGCGTGCGGTCGATCTTCAACTCAGTGAAGGGCGCCGAGACCAGGTTCATGTACGAGCTGTAGCCCTTGCCGAAATCATCCTGGGACAGCTCGAACCCTTTGATCCGCAAGCGGCAGGCACCGGCGTAGAAATTGCTGATGTCGTCGGGCACCGAGCACTCCATCAGTTCGAAACAGATGCGTGCCGGCAAGCCTTGATGAGCCAGCACGAACGCGTGGATGCGGTCGGGCAGGTCATGGCTGTTGAGCAAGTGAGTGGGCAGGTTGATCGAGACCGGAATGTCATAGCCTTGCTGGCGCCAGACGATCTGCGCGGCAATCGCCTGCTCCAACACACACCACAGCAGGCGTTCCTCAAGGCCGCAGGCGACCAGCGCCGGCAGGAATGCCCCGGGTAACAGCGTGCCATGCTCGGGATGCATCCAGCGCACCAGAGCCTCGGCGGCGACGATCCGGCCATTGCTCAGGGCTTTCTTGGGCTGGAACCAGGCGTGCAGTTCGCCATTGTCCAGCGCTTGCAACAGACTCTGGCGGTCGATACCTTCGCGGGTCCCGGCCGGTGGCGCCTGGCGCAGCGCCTGCAATTGATCGATCAGGCAGCGCAGGGCGGCCGAACTCACTGGTTTGGAAATCAGCCCGATGACTTTCACTTGCAGGTTGCTCGCCACCAGGCTCGCGCCCATCAACATACGCCGGGAAGCGGCGCTCATGATCGCCAGCGCGGGGCGCGAACGATGCGCGGCGAGGCCCTGAATGAACTGCACACCGTCCATGCCCGGCATCAGCAGGTCGGTGAGTACCAGGTCGAAATCGCGTTGTTTCAGGCAGGCCAGTGCCGCTTCGCCGTCCCTGGCGCCGACCACGTCGAACACGCCCAGCTCATTGAGCAGGCTCTGCAAATACAGGTGCTGGAAGGGATGGTCTTCGACAATTAAAAGGCTACAGGGCTTCATGAGCTACTCGTTCGTAGGGAGCCAGGACAGCGAACAAGGCTCGCAGCGTAAAAGGTTTGACCAGGCAGTGATTCATCCCGGCGGCCAGGCACAGGGCGTCTTCACCGCGCATCGCGTTGGCGGTGGCGCCGATGATCGGGGTGGTGCAGCCCTGACGGCGCAGCGCCTCGGCCAGTTCGTAGCCGTTGAGCCGGGGCATGTTGACGTCGGTGAGGACGATGTCGAACGCGCCGTTGCGCCAGAGCGACAAGGCTTCTTCGCCATCGTTGGCCAGCGCCACCGAGCAGCCAAGTTCTTCGAGTTGATCGCGCAGGATCAACTGGTTGATGACGTTGTCTTCTGCCACCAGGATGTGCAGGTGCAATGGCCGTAACGTATGGCGTTCCTGGTGCTGCGGATGCGGGGCGATCGGACCGCCCTGAGCTTGGCGAACCGCGCGCTGGATCGCCGCGAGATCGTTCAGATTGACCTTCCAGCCGTCACGGCTGAACTGCGGTTCGTGGGCACCGTCGCTGCTGGCCAGCACGCGTGGCCCGTGCCATGCCGGGTTTGACGGTTGTCCGAAGGGCGCAGGATGCAGCTCCAGTAGTACAGCCGTCGCGTCGGGTTGCGTGGTGTCAGGTGCGCCGATTTGCGCGCGGGCTCCCCAGCGACGCAACCAGCCGCTGAGGCTGTCGGCCAGTTCGCGGATGGGCGACACCACGTAGACGCTGTTTGCGGCCAATGTCGGCAAAGCGACAGGGGATGCGCCGGAGGAGGGCTGTTCCAGCGGCACGCTCAGGGAAAAACTGCTGCCCAGTCCCGGCTCGCTGACCATGCGCAGAGTGCCATTCATCAAGTGCGTCAGACGCTGGCAAATCGGCAGGCCCAGGCCCGTGCCGGCCACCACGTTGGTGTTGCCTTCGGTCTGGTAGAACGGTTCGAAAATGAACGCCTGATCCTCATGGGCGATGCCTTTGCCAGTGTCCGAGACTTGCCATTGCAGGCACACCCGTTCGCCTTCGCGACTGAGCAGTCTGACTCGTAGCACCACGCGCCCGGAGTCGGTGAACTTGACCGCGTTGCTCAGCAGGTTGTTGAGGATCTGCCGTACGCGGCTGGCATCGCCGATCAGCCGGTCCGGCAGTTTTGGGTGGAGGCAGGCATACAGTTGCAGGCCTTTGCTCTGCGCCGCCGCCGCGTAACCCTGGACCACTTCCTGCACCAGCGTCGCGGGGCAAAATTCACTCAGTTCCAGCGCCAGTTGCCCGGCCTCGATCTTCGATACATCGAGCACGTCGCAGATCAATTGCAGCAACGTGGCGGACGAACCTTCGATGGCTTGCAGGTAACTTTTCTGTTGGCTATCGAGTTGCGTACGCGCGAGCAATTCCAGAGTGCCGAGCACGCCGTAGAGCGGGGTGCGGATTTCGTGGCTCATGGTGGCGAGGAACAAGGTCTTGGCCTCGTTGGCCGCATCGGCCGATTGGCGCGCCTGTTCCAGCGCGGCTTCGATTTGTCGGCGCGCACTGATGTCGCTGAACGCACACAACAACACGTCTTCACCCTTGTAACGAGTCGGTGCGCAGCTCAGGTAAAGGTGGCGGCCGTCGGCGGTCTCGAAGTAATCCGTCAAGAACGGCTCGGCAGCATCGAAGGCATCGCGAATCCAGTCGGCGCCCAGTTGCTCGCCACAGGCGCCCAGCCATTGTCGGGCGAGGGTGTTTTCCAGCACTACCTGGCCATCGCTGCGCCGCAGCACGCAGAGCGCCACCGGGGCGGTCTGGATCACATCGCGGCTGAACAGCTCGCTTTCCACCAGCGCCTGGATCCGGTGAATCGCCGGGTTGATCACGCGGTGCTCCAGGCGCCGGGTCAGCAGGCATACCAGGCTGATACTCAGCAAGCAGAACAGCAACGCACCGAGCATTTGCGGCCACAGCGCCCACAGCACCGCGAGTAAGTCGATGGAGTAGGTGAGTTGCCAGTCTGAGGATTTCAGTTGCTTGCGCAGCACTAGTTGCTCGGGCAGCCACCCGTCTCCGACAAACCCGAAGAAGTCCTGTTGCCGCAGCAGCGGCAGGTTCTGCCCGGGCGGCGGCTTGTGGCTGTTGCTGAACAGCGGCATGCCTTGCGAGTTGAACATGGTGAACTCGCCGGCACTGTGGTCGCTCAGGGCGCTGGAGACTTCGCGATCGTCCATTTCCAGGCCGAGCCAGCCGGAGTTGATGTCGCGCGCGTCTAGACGAATGAAGATGTATAGCTGCGAGTGGCCGTCGGCGGCATGGGTCAGCCAGAGTTCTTTGATGTTGCCGCTGTCGTGGTGCTTGAGGGTCTGCAGTTGTTCGAGCATGGTCTCGGGGAAACGACCGATCACCGCAGTCGCGTTGTACAGGCGCAACACTTGGGTCCGGGGGCCGCTGCTGACGTAGACCAGGTTGAGCTGCCGGGCCTTGAGGTAATCGCGCATGCGTCGGGTCAGCCAGATGCTCCATTGCTGCCCCGGCGCTTGCCCGAGCAACAGGCGGATCTCTTCTTCGGAGACCGGCAAATCCATGTTGGCCATGCGCGTGGCCGACAGGCTCAGGCTTTCGAGCAGTGCTTCACGGGTGGTGAAAAAGGTATGCGCTTCAGCAATCGCGCTGCTCATATAGCTGCGCCGCTGAGAGATTTCAGTGTTGAAGGTGAACAGCAGAAAGCTGTACACGCCGCCGAGAATGCCCAGCAGCAGCACCAGCGCGAAAATGCGCAACAGGCGTCGCGCAGCGTGGGGCGTGGACAAGACCGGGCTGATCTGGTGGAGGTAGTTCTTCAATCGCATCCCGGCACAGTAGGGGCGAGCGGACGCCGGGAGAATCAGACGATCCTTAAAAGCGTCACAGGTAATTGACGATGAAGGTCACTTCGGTATTTGCACTGCCGGCCTCGACATTCTCTGTGCCCAGACGGTAATACGCGGCCGAAAAGGGGATTTTGAAACTGAGCCCGGTGGTGGTGAAGCCGTTGAACGGGTAGGTGGTGTCGAAAGCGATGGGCTGGCCGAGTTCATTCATCACTTGCAAGCCGATGCCTTTGGCGGTGGAACTGGAGTTGAGCGCAACGACACCTTTGGTGGCATCAAGGATCGGGGTGTTGGCTTTGAGTGAATAAGTGACTTTCTTGATCCCGGTCTGGCATTGGTTCAAGGCAATGTCGAAGCGCACCTTGCGTGACGTGGCGCCGGCTTCGCGAAAGTCGTGGAGCTGGTAATCGTCGCCCATCGCCACCGGTACAGACGGGGTCTGGCAGGAGGCGGCGTTCAGCACGATGGGGTTCATCAGGTTAAGTTTCTTCAGGATCAGATCATCGTCCTGCAGGCTGCCCAGATACCCCGCGTCGATGTTGACTTTCGACGTCAGCTCGCCGGTCTTGATAATTTCCAGACGCACGGAGTTCGCGCCGAACCCATAGCTGGTGTTGGCGGCGATGGCTTGCAAGGCTGTTTCGTAACGGCTCAGGGCTTCGAACCAGACGCGGTAGGACAGTCCGCTCTTGCCCAGCGGAAAAATACTGTCCTTACCGGTGGCGGTGCCCAGTTTCGGATTCATCTGAATGCCAAACATGGAAGTCTTCGAGCAGCTCCAGATATGGCCGGTTGACTGCACGGTGTCCTGATAGACCACGGTGCCATTGGGTGTGTCGGCAGGAATGGTCAGAGTGGAACTGGCGAGACTGGCGCCAAAGTTGAGGGTTTCAGTCTTCGAATTGACCGCAACACAGCTGCCGGCCAGCACGTTGGAGGCGCAGGCAAACAAGGTGGTTGCGATACAGAGCGGGAGCGGGCGCTGGAGTTTGAAACGTTTCATGAAGAGGGTTTACGTAATCGGCCAATGAATTGCGTACGTTAAACACGCCGTCTGGTTGTAGACATCAGGCGATTCTTAGAAAGCATCTCTTCCTTTGCACCGTGTCGCGGCCATCGCGAGCAGGCTCACTCCTAAATGTGGAATGCGTTCCCCCCGTAGGCGAAGCCTGCTCGCGATGGCCTTCTTCTATGCGCCACAAAAACCCAGCCCACTGGTCAACTAATTACCAAGCCCCCTAACTATTACGTTGACATTCGCTGCCTAGGCAGTAACATCTCGACATACATTCACTGCCTAGGCAGTTATTAGGTGAGCAAATGAAGCATTTCACCCCGGACGAATTCAAACACTGTCATCTCGGCCTGTTGCTGGGCCGTGCCGCGTTGCTCAAGGACCGGATCATCGACACCCACATGGAACCCCACGGCATCACCGCCGCGCAGTTCAAGGTGTTGATCATCATGGCCCAGTTCGGCGTCGACACCCCGGCCGAGCTGTGTCGGCACCTGTCGCTAGACAGCGGTTCGATGACACGCATGCTCGATCGTCTGGAGCAGAAAGGCTTTCTCGCTCGCCACCGCAGCGAAGGCGATCGCCGTCAGGTGCAGCTCAAGTTGACCGAACAAGGCCAGCAACTGGCCGATCGCCTGCCATACATCGGCGCCGACGCGATGAATGAACTGGCCGGCGCCGTCACTCCGGACGAGTTGAAAACCCTGGAATACATCCTCAAGAAAATCCTGCTGGCAGCCGGTGACCCAATCACTATCCAGCGGTTAGGTGAACACAATGAGCGGTAAAACCTTGCGCAGCAGCCTGACCTTGGTGCTGTCGGCGATGATCCTCGCCGGCTGCGCCAACTACAGTGGCCTCGACACTCAGGGCAAACGCCTTGATGCGAAAAGCCTCAATGCCAGCCAGTCCCTCAGCGGCGTGACCCTGTCGCCGGCCGCGTGGCCGAAAAGCGACTGGTGGACCAGCCTCGGCGACCCGCAACTCGACGGCCTGATCCGCGAAGCCCTGCACGACAGCCCGGACATGCAGATCGCCGAAGCCCGCGCGCATCAGGCCAGCGCCGCCGCGTATGCCGCCGATGCCGAGCGTTATCCGACCCTCGACGCCAGCGCCGGCATCAGCCGTTCGCGCCTGGCTCGCGATCAGGATCCGCTGGGGCAGGGCGGGGCTTATTCGACGGTGCGCAACGTCAGCGCCGGCTTCAATTACAACTTCGACCTGTGGGGCGGTCAGCGTGACGCCTGGGAAGCCGCACTCGGTCAGGCCCGCGCCGCTGAAGTCGATCGTCAGGCTGCACAACTGACCCTCGCCGCCGACGTCGCCCGCGCTTACAGCGATCTTGGTCAGGCGCACATCGTTTATGACTTGGCGAACGAAGACCTCAAGCGCACCAAACAAATGCTCGACCTGAGCCAGCGTCGCCTGAGTTCCGGGATCGACAGCCAGTATCAGTTCCAGCAAACCCAGAGTCTGGAAGCCAGTTCCGAAGCCAGTCTGATCGACGCGGAAAAACGCCTGAACAGCGCGAAAATCGCGTTGGCCGTGCTGCTTGGCAAAGGCCCGGATCGCGGCAACGAAATCGCCCGGCCAAAAGTCCTGCAAGCCAGCGCCGTGGCCGTACCGTCGGTGCTGCCGGCGGAATTGCTTGGTCGTCGCCCGGATCTGGTCGCTGCGCGCTGGCGCGTCGAAGCGGCGAGCAAGGACATCGACTCGGCGAAAACCCGCTTCTATCCCAACCTGAACCTCACGGCCTCGGCCGGTGCCGAATCCCTGTTGGGTGACGCGATGTTCGGCTCGGCCAGTCGTTTCTTCAACATTGCCCCGACCATTTCGGTGCCGATCTTCGACGGCGGGCGCCTGCGCGCCAACCTCGATGCGCGCGACGCCGATTACGATCTGGCGGTGGCGCAGTACAACAAAAGCCTGGTGAAAGCCCTGGGCGATGTCAGTGACACGATCAACCAGCTGCGTGATATCGGCCGGCAGATCGGCGCGCAGCAACACGCCACCGACATTGCTCAGGATTCTTACAACACCGTCGTCCAGCGTTACGGTTCCGGCATCGGCAACTACCTGGACGTGCTCAGCATCGAGCAGCAATTGCTGCAGGCCCAGCGTCAACTGGCCAACCTCAATGCCGAGCAGATCGACCTGTCGATTCAATTGATGCAAGCGCTGGGCGGCGGCTTCCAGGGTGAAACCCTGACCGCAGCCAACGCCACCCCAGCCACGCCGCACAACTAATTCAAGGTATTTGTCATGGCCACTGCCGAAAACACTCAAGCTCAAGGCTCCACTCCCGACACCGGCAATCCGCGCAAACGCAAAGTGATGCTGCTGGTGCTGACCGCTGTCGTCGTCCTCGCCTGTGCCGGCGTCTGGGCGTATCACGAATTCATCGGGCGCTTTAACGAAAGCACCGACGACGCCTACGTCAACGGCAACGTGGTGGAGATCACCCCGTTGGTCACCGGCACCGTGGTCAGCATTGGCGCGGATGACGGTGATCTGGTTCACGAAGGCCAGGTGCTGATCAACTTCGACCCCAACGACGCCGAAGTCGGCCTGCAAAGTGCCCAGGCAAAACTGGCGCGTACCGTGCGTCAGGTGCGCGGCCTGTACAGCAACGTTGACGGCATGAAAGCCCAGGTCAACGCGCAACAGGCTGAAGTGCAGAAGGCCCAGGACAACTACAACCGCCGGAAAAACCTCGCCGCTGGCGGCGCGATTTCCCAGGAAGAACTGTCCCACGCCCGCGACGACCTGACCTCGGCGCAAAACGCCTTGGCCAACGCCAAACAGCAATTGAAAACCACCAGCGCGCTGGTCGATGACACCGTGGTGTCGTCGCACCCGGATGTGATGGCGGCCGCTGCCGACCTGCGTCAGGCCTACCTGACCAACGCCCGCAGCACCTTGATCGCGCCAGTCACCGGTTACGTCGCCAAGCGCACCGTGCAACTCGGTCAACGGGTCCAGCCGGGCACCGCGCTGATGGCGGTGATTCCACTGGATCAACTGTGGATCGACGCCAACTTCAAAGAAACCCAATTGCGGGACATGCGCATCGGTCAGCCAGTGGATATCGAATCTGACATCTACGGCAGTGACGTGAAATTCAGCGGCACCGTCGACAGCCTCGGCGCCGGTACCGGCAGCGCGTTTGCCTTGCTGCCGGCGCAGAACGCCACGGGTAACTGGATCAAGATCGTGCAGCGTGTGCCGGTGCGCATTCACATCAATGCCGAAGAACTGGCCAAACATCCGCTGCGCGTCGGCCTGTCGACCAACGTTGAAGTCAACCTGCACGACCAGAGCGGCCCGGTCCTGGCGCAGCAACCGCCGCAAAAAGCCTCGTTCAGCACCAACGTTTACGACCGCCAACTGGCTGAAGCCGACGCGATGATTGCGCAGCTGATCCACGACAACAGCGCTGCGCTGAGCAAAACCGCGCAACGCTGAATCTTTCCCCTGTGGGAACAGGTTCTCAAGGTGATGAGATTTACTGTGGTGAGGGGATTTATCCCCGATGGACTGCGCAGCAGGCCCGGCTTTTCTGAATCAAAGGAGGGGCCGCTTCGCGGCCTATCGGGGATAAATCCCCTCGCCACAGTGTTTCCTTGCAACATTGATTTTTTCCCACAAGGGCTGCTGTGTCTGTAACAGACGCAGCGTCAACTTGGTTTCATAGGATTCGCGATGAGCAATAACGCCTCTTTCACGCCGCCCAGCCTGTTGCTCAGCACCATCGGCCTGTCGCTGGCGACGTTCATGCAAGTGCTCGACACCACCATTGCCAACGTGGCGCTGCCGACGATTTCCGGCAACCTCGGGGTCAGTTCGGAGCAGGGCACGTGGGTGATCACCTCGTTCGCCGTGAGCAACGCGATTGCGCTGCCGCTGACCGGTTGGCTCAGCCGTCGTTTCGGCGAGGTGAAGCTGTTTTTGTGGGCCACCATCCTGTTTGTGCTGGCCTCGTTTCTCTGCGGTATCTCGACGTCGATGCCGGAACTGATCGGTTTTCGCGTGTTGCAAGGCCTGGTGGCCGGACCGCTGTACCCGATGACGCAGACGTTGTTGATTGCCGTGTATCCGCCCGCGAGGCGCGGCATGGCCCTGGCGTTGCTGGCGATGGTTACGGTGGTCGCGCCGATTGCCGGTCCCATTCTCGGTGGCTGGATTACTGACAGCTACAGCTGGCCGTGGATCTTCTTTATCAACGTACCGATCGGCATCTTTGCGGTGATGGTGGTGCGCTCGCAACTGGCCAAACGTCCGGTGGAAACCAGTCGCCAGCCGATGGACTACGTCGGGCTGATCAGTCTGATCATTGGCGTCGGTGCGTTGCAGGTGATCCTCGACAAGGGCAATGATCTGGACTGGTTCGAGTCGAACTTCATCATCATCGGTGCGGCGATTTCGGTGATCGCGCTGGCGGTGTTCGTCATCTGGGAAATGACCGACCAGCATCCAGTGGTCAACCTGCGCCTGTTCGCTTACCGCAACTTCCGCATCGGCACGCTGGTGCTGGTGCTGGGTTACGCCGGGTTCTTCGGCATCAACCTGATCCTGCCGCAGTGGCTGCAAACCCAGATGGGGTACACCGCAACCTGGGCCGGTCTGGCCGTGGCGCCGATCGGCATCCTGCCGGTGTTGCTGTCGCCATTTGTCGGCAAGTACGCGCACAAGTTCGACCTGCGTCTGCTGGCCGGGCTGGCGTTTCTGGCGATTGGCTTGAGTTGCTTCATGCGGGCGGGGTTCACCAATGAAGTGGACTTCCAACACATCGCACTCGTGCAGCTGTTCATGGGCATCGGCGTGGCGCTGTTCTTCATGCCGACCCTGAGCATCCTGATGTCCGACCTGCCGCCGAGCCAGATTGCCGATGGTGCCGGCCTGGCGACCTTCCTGCGGACCCTCGGTGGCAGCTTCGCGGCATCGTTGACTACGTGGATCTGGATTCGCCGCGCCAATCAGCACCATGCGTACATGAGTGAAAGCATCAGCACTTTCGAACCGGCAACCCGGGAGACCTTGAATCACCTGGGCGGCGCGAGCCAATCGGCGTACGCGCAGATGGACCAGATCCTCTCCAGCCAGGCGTACATGCTCTCCACCGTGGATTACTTCACGCTGTTGGGCTGGGGGTTCATGGGGCTGATTCTGATTGTGTGGCTGGCGAAACCGCCGTTTGCCGCGAAGGCAGGGCCGGCGGCTTCCGGGCACTAAGGTCAAAAGCCCCTCACCCTAACCCTCTCCCAGAGGGAGAGGGGACTGACCGTGGTGCATGTTCGAGGTACGCCGACTTGCAATACCGAGCCGAACTCAGGTTTTGAAAAGCACAGAGATCGTCTCCCTTTCCCCCTCGCTCACTAGGGGAGAGGGGACTGACCGAGTTGATTGTTCGAGGTACGCCGACTTGCAATACCGAGTCGAACTCAGGTTTTGAAAAGCACAGAGATCGGCTCCCTTTCCCCCTCGCTCACTAGGGGAGAGGGGACTGACCGAGTTGATTGTTTGAGGTACGCCGACTTGCGATACCGAGTCGAACTCAGGTTTTGAAAAGCATAGAGATCGGCTCCCTTTCCCCCTCGCTCACTAGGGGAGAGGGGACTGACCGAGTTGATTGTTTGAGGTACGCCGACTTGCAATACCGAGTCGAACTCAGGTGTTGATCAGCATGAAGAACGGCTCCCTTTCCCCCTCGCCCCCTTGGGGGAGAGGGCTGGGGTGAGGGGGTAAAGCTCTTCAGCCGTGCGGCAAAGCCAGCGGCGGGGCGAAGTCGAACGGCGCCAAGGCGTAGCCGCTCTCATCGACCTGCAACGCCCATCCCTGACGATCCCAATCCCCCAGCACAATCCGCTTGGCCGCCTGCTCGCCGAGCTGCAGTTTGTGGATCGCCGGGCGGTGGGTGTGGCCGTGAATCAGGGTTTTCACCCCGTATTGCTGCATGATCCGTGGAATCTCTTGCGGCGTGACGTCGACAATGTCGTTGGCCTTCATCCGCGTCTGCGCACGGCTTTCGCTGCGTAGTTTGCGCGCCAGTTTATGGCGGGTGCTCAGCGGCAGATGGCGCAGGATGAACAGGGTGATCGGGTTGCGCAGGTAGCGACGCAGCTTCATATAGGCTTCGTCGCGGGTGCAGAGGCTGTCGCCGTGCATCAACAGCACCGGCTCGCCATAGAACTGCACGACACTCGGGTCCTTCAATAGCGTGCAGCCGGCTTCTTTGCAGAAGGCCTTGCCGAGCAGGAAGTCGCGATTGCCGTGCATCAGAAAGATCGCCGTGCCGCTGTCGCTCAATTGGCGCAGGGCCTGGCAGATGGAACGCTGAAAGGGCGTCATGGCGTCGTCGCCAATCCACGCCTCGAAGAAGTCGCCGAGGATGTACAACGCACTCGCCGAGCGGGCGCGTCCGGCGAGCAAATCCAGAAACGCCCGGGTAATGTCCGGGCGCTCCTCTTCCAGATGCAAGTCTGAAATCAGCAATATCACGCTTCGATGATCTCGGCTTTCTCGATGATCACGTCGTCTTTCGGCACGTCCTGGTGACCGGCCTTGGAAGTGGTGGCAACGCCTTCGATCTTGTCGACCACGTCGGTACCGGCAACCACTTTACCGAACACGGCATAACCCCAGCCCTGAGCGGTCTTGGCGGTGTGGTTGAGGAAGCTGTTGTTGGTGGCGTTGATGAAGAACTGTGCCGAGGCCGAATGCGGGTCCATGGTGCGGGCCATCGCCAGGGTGTACTTCTCGTTCTTCAGGCCGTTGTCGGCTTCGTTCTGGATGCTTGGGCGCTTGTCTTTCTTTTCCTGCATGCCAGGCTCGAAACCGCCGCCCTGGATCATGAAGCCCTTGATGACGCGGTGGAAAACCACGTTTTCGTAGTGACCGGCCTTCACATATTCGAGGAAGTTGGCAGCGGTGATTGGCGCTTTTTCCGCGTCCAGTTCGATGACGATGTCGCCGTAGTTGGTGGTCAGTTTGACTTGAGTCATGATTGCTACTCTTTATAAGGAATTCGTGGTTTTCGGACACTGAGTCCCGAAACCGGTTCAGCCTGCTTCGGCCAAGGTGCGCAGTTTAGCGTGACAGGCGCGAATTTCGAGGCTGTTTTTCAATTCCCGGCGATTAAATGCGCTCCTTTATAGGCCGTGCTCTGTCAGGCCCTTGACAGCATCGGCTATGATAGCGGCTTTGTTTTGTCTGGCCCCCTTTGCGGCCGCGCACATGTAAGTCAAGGATCCTATGAGCAAGCCCACTGTCGACCCTACCTCGAATGCCAAGTCCGGCCCTGCCGTGCCGGTCAATTTCCTGCGGCCGATCATCCAGGCAGACCTGGACTCGGGCAAGCACACCCAGATCGTCACCCGTTTCCCGCCTGAGCCCAACGGCTACCTGCACATTGGTCACGCCAAGTCGATCTGCGTGAACTTCGGCCTGGCCCAGGAGTTCGGCGGCGTCACGCACCTGCGTTTCGACGACACCAACCCGGCCAAGGAAGACCAGGAATACATCGACGCGATCGAAAGCGACGTCAAATGGCTGGGCTTCGAGTGGTCCGGCGAAGTGCGCTACGCCTCGCAGTATTTCGACCAGTTGCACGACTGGGCCGTGGAGCTGATCAAGGCCGGCAAGGCCTACGTCGACGACCTGACCCCTGAGCAGGCCAAGGAATACCGTGGCACGCTGACCGAGCCGGGCAAGAACAGCCCGTTCCGCGACCGTTCGGTTGAAGAGAACCTGGACCTGTTCGCCCGCATGCGTGCCGGTGAGTTCCCGGACGGCGCCCGTGTGCTGCGCGCGAAGATCGACATGGCCTCGCCGAACATGAACCTGCGCGACCCGATCATGTACCGCATCCGCCACGCCCATCACCACCAGACCGGTGACAAGTGGTGCATCTACCCGAACTACGACTTCACCCACGGTCAGTCGGACGCCATCGAAGGCATCACCCATTCGATCTGCACCCTGGAGTTCGAAAGCCATCGTCCGCTGTACGAGTGGTTCCTCGACGCACTGCCAGTGCCGGCGCACCCGCGTCAGTACGAGTTCAGCCGTCTGAACCTCAACTACACCATCACCAGCAAGCGCAAGCTCAAGCAACTGGTCGATGAAAAGCACGTCAATGGTTGGGACGATCCGCGCATGTCCACGCTGTCGGGCTTCCGCCGCCGTGGCTACACCCCGGCTTCGATCCGCAACTTCTGCGACATGATCGGCACCAACCGTTCCGATGGCGTAGTCGACTTCGGCATGCTCGAGTTCAGCATCCGTCAGGACCTGGACGCGAACGCTCCGCGCGCCATGTGCGTGCTGCGTCCGTTGAAAGTCGTGATTACCAACTACCCGCAAGACCAGGTCGAGAACCTCGAACTGCCGCGTCATCCGCAGAAGGAAGAACTCGGCGTGCGCAAGCTGCCGTTCGCCCGTGAAATCTACATCGACCGCGATGACTTCATGGAAGAACCGCCAAAGGGCTACAAGCGCCTGGAGCCGAACGGCGAAGTGCGTCTGCGCGGCAGCTATGTGATCCGTGCCGACGAAGCGATCAAGGATGCCGACGGCAACATCGTCGAACTGCGCTGCTCCTACGATCCGGACACCCTGGGCAAGAACCCGGAAGGCCGCAAGGTCAAAGGCGTGATCCACTGGGTGCCGGCGGCTGCCAGCATTGAGTGCGAAGTGCGTTTGTATGATCGCCTGTTCCGTTCGCCGAACCCGGAGAAGGCCGAGGACAGCGCGAGTTTCCTCGACAACATCAACCCTGACTCACTGCAAGTGCTGACCGGTTGTCGTGCTGAGCCATCGCTTGGCGACGCACAGCCGGAAGACCGTTTCCAGTTCGAGCGCGAAGGCTACTTCGTCGCGGATATCAAGGACTCGAAACCCGGTCAGCCGGTATTCAACCGTACCGTGACTCTGCGTGATTCGTGGGGCCAGTGATTCAAGGGATTTAACGTGCTAACGATCTACAACACGCTCACCAAGAGCAAAGAAGTCTTCAAACCGCTGGATGGCAACAAGGTGCGCATGTACGTGTGCGGCATGACCGTGTACGACTACTGCCACCTCGGCCACGGCCGCAGCATGGTCGCGTTCGACCTGGTGACCCGCTGGTTGCGTTTCAGCGGCTACGATCTGACCTACGTGCGCAACATCACCGACATCGACGACAAGATCATCAATCGTGCCCGCGAGAACGGTGAATCGTTCGACGCGTTGACCGAGCGCATGATCGCCGCGATGCACGAAGACGAAGCGCGTCTGAACATCAAGAAGCCGGACATGGAGCCGCGTGCCACGGATCACATTCCGGGCATGCACGCGATGATCCAGACCTTGATCGACAAGGGTTACGCCTACGCCCCGGGCAATGGCGACGTGTACTACCGCGTCGCCAAGTTCATGGGCTACGGCAAGCTGTCGCGCAAGAAGATCGAAGACCTGCGCATCGGTGCGCGCATCGAAGTCGACGAGTCGAAAGAAGATCCGCTGGACTTCGTGCTGTGGAAAGCCGCCAAACCGGGCGAGCCGAGCTGGGAATCGCCATGGGGCGCCGGGCGTCCGGGCTGGCACATCGAGTGCTCGGTGATGTCCACCTGCTGCCTCGGCGAGACCTTCGACATTCATGGCGGCGGCAGCGACCTCGAGTTCCCGCACCATGAAAACGAAATCGCCCAGAGCGAAGCAGCCACCGGCAAGACCTACGCCAACGCGTGGATGCATTGCGGCATGATCCGCATCAATGGCGAGAAGATGTCCAAGTCCTTGAACAACTTCTTCACCATTCGCGACGTGCTCGACAAGTACCACCCGGAAGTCGTGCGTTACCTGCTGGTGTCGAGCCACTACCGCAGCGCGATCAACTACTCGGAAGACAACCTCAAGGACGCCAAGGGCGCACTCGAGCGTTTCTACCACGCGTTGAAAGGCCTGCCGAGCGTTGCCCCGGCCGGCGGCGAAGCGTTCGTCGAGCGTTTCACCACGGTGATGAACGACGACTTCGGTACGCCGGAAGCCTGCGCGGTGCTGTTCGAGATGGTGCGCGAGATCAACCGCCTGCGTGAGAGCGATCTCGACGCAGCGGCCGGTCTGGCGGCACGTCTGAAAGAGCTGGCGAGCGTGTTGGGTGTGTTGCAGTTGGAGGCGGATGACTTCCTGCAGGCGGGCGCTGAAGGGCGTGTCGATGCGGCTGAGGTTGATGCACTGATTGCTGCACGTCTGGCGGCGCGGGCGGGGAAGGATTGGGCTGAGTCCGATCGTATCCGTGATCAGCTGACGGCGATGGGCGTTGTGTTGGAAGACGGGAAGGGTGGGACTACCTGGCGTCTGGCTGACTGATAGCTGTGTTTAGCTTCAAAACAAAACCCGCCTTGTGCGGGTTTTTGTTTGGGCGCAAGAAAAGCCCCCTCACCCTAACCCTCCCGAAACGTCGGACCGCCCGGAGGGAGAGGGGACCGATTGGGGGATGTTCAGGAAATACGCCGACTTGAACGTGCTGCTTTGAATCCATAATCGACTGGTTTTTTCAGGTCGATGTGCAACGCCAGACACCTCGGTCGGCTCCCTCTCCCGGAGGGAGAGGGGACCGAATGGGGGATGTTCAGGAAATACGCCGACTTGAACGTGCTGCTTTGAATCCATAATCGACTGGTTTTTTCAGGTCGATGTACAACGCCAGACACCTCGGTCGGCTCCCTCTCCCTCCGGGAGAGGGCTGGGGTGAGGGTTGCTTTTGACGTTCGCGTAGGTCTTGATGTCGGCAACGCGTTCAGCCGGATGCTGAGCAGCGACGATCATGTAAGGGAAACACCATGGCCAATCACTATCGCGAACTGCTAACGACCCCAGGCGCCACCGGGTTAGTGCTCGCGAGTTCCATCGCCCGCTTGCCACAGGCAATGATCGGCATCGGCATCATCACCATGCTGGTGCAGCAAACCGGCGTGTACTGGCTGGCCGGTGCCGTCGCCGGGACTTTCACCCTGGCCAATGCGTTGCTCGGCCCGCACATCTCGAGATTGGTTGATCAGCGTGGCCAGAGCCGCGTGCTACCCGTCGTCACGGCGTTCAGCATTGCCATGTTGCTGGCACTGATCATCGTGGTTTACATGCGGGCACCGGCCGCACTGCTGTTTGTTCTAGCGGCGCTGGCGGGGACGATGCCGAGCATGCCGTCGATGATCCGCGCCAGATGGACGCAGTTGTTCCGGGGCAAGCCGCAATTGCACACAGCGTTCTCGCTGGACACCGTCCTCACCGAGCTGGCCTATATCGTCGGCCCGCCACTGGCGATCGGTCTGAGCGTGAGTTTTTTCGCCGAGGCCGGGCCGCTGGTTGCGGTCGGGTTGTTGGCTATTGGGGTGACCGCGTTTCTGCTGCAACGCCAGACTGAACCTAAAGTTGTCGTGGGCCACGCCAGCCATGGCGGCTCAACCCTGCTGATTCCCGGCGTTTGCACCATTGTTCTGGCGCTGTTGGCGATGGGCGTCATTGGTGGCGCAATCGATGTCGCGGTCGTCGCCTTCGCCAATGCGCAGGGCTGGCCAGCGTCGGCGACCTTCATCCTTGCTGCCTATGCGTTTGGCTCATTGGTGGCGGGCCTGACGTTTGGTGCATTGCGGGTTTCCCTGGCGATTGAAAAACAGTTTCTGGTCGGGATATTGGTGACGGCGTTCACCGGTGTGCTGCCTGTTTTTGCAACGGATGTTTATGTGCTGACAGCGGCGCTGTTTATCGCGGGCATCTCGTTTGCTCCGACGATGGTCGTGGTGATGAAGCTGGGGACGATCATTATTCCTCCGTCGCGGATCACCGAAGGGCTGACGTGGATGACCACGGGTATCAGCATTGGCGTTGCGCTAGGCGGCATGCTGGCGGGGCTGGTGATTGATGCGTGGGGCGCGCGGGCAGGGTTCGGCGTGGCGATTGGTGCAGGGTTGATGATGGTGGTGGTTGTGCTGGTGGGGTTGCGGACATTGGAGGCGGCTTCGGTTGCGCATGTTGAGCCGGAATTTTCGCCCTCACCCTAACCCTCTCCCCCAGGAGAGGGGACTGAATGGGGGGTGCTCAATAGATACGCCGACCTGAACGTGCGGTACCGAATCCATAATCGCCACGATGTTTCAGGTCGATGTTCAGCGCCAGACACCTCGGTCAGCTCCCTCTCCTGGGGGAGAGGGCTGGGCGGGCGGCGTTCCGATGAGGGGAACGGGGTTCACTCAACCCTCAATCTGGCGCAGCCGCTTGTAAAGCGTATTCCGACTCACCCCCAACCGCCGCGCCAGATGTGAAATATTCCCTCCGGAAGCCTTCAGCTCCCGGTTCAGTGCCTCAACATTATTCAAATCCAGCTCCAACGGCGCCGCACTCTCCACCGGCTCCATCTCCAGATCCACAAAAAAATCATCCGGTAAATGCTCAGGCCTCACCGGTTGCTCCTCAGCCATCGCCAACGCCACCTGCATCACGCTGCTGACTTGCCGTAAATTCCCCGGCCAAGGATGTCGGCTGAACAGCTCCAGCACCTCCTGGCTCAACCCCGCCCACTGCGTCGGTTCACGATGCTGCTCCCACAACCGCTTGAACAACGCCTCTTTATCACTGCGCTCCCGCAGCGGCGGCAGTTCCAGGGTCAGGCCACCAATGCGGTAATACAAATCCTCACGAAACCGGCCCAATTGCACTTGTTCACGTAAAGAGCGGTTCGTCGCTGAAATGATCCGCAAGTCCACCGGGAACAGCTCGCTACTGCCCACCGGTTGCACGCAACGTTCTTGCAACACGCGCAGCAACCGCGCTTGGGTCGGCAACGGCATATCGCCAATCTCGTCGAGAAACAGAGTGCCTCTGTCAGCCTTGCGAATCAGGCCGATGCTGCCTTTCTGGTTGGCGCCGGTGAACGCGCCTTTCTCGTAGCCGAACAGTTCGGACTCGACCAGTTCGGCGGGGATCGCCGCGCAGTTGACGGCAATGAACGCCTGTTTGCTACGGGAGCTGGCCTGATGCAGGGCTTTGACGAAGACTTCCTTGCCGACGCCGGTCTCGCCGTGAATCAGCAGCGGAATATCCTTTTCCAGCAAACGCTCAGCCTGACGCACGGCTTTTTCCACGCGACTGTCGCCGAAGTGCAAGGTATTGAGGCTGATCGCGTTCGACGTTCTAACCGGTGGTTCCGCACGTTTCGGCTCGGCAAACACCCGCGGCTGGAGCGGCGCCTGTTGCGGCCGCTTCAACAAACACTGAAAACGGTTACGCCCGGACGTCTGCAAGGCAAACGGCAAGCCCTCCGGCTGATTGAGCAACTCCAGCAGCGACACCTTGAACAGGCTTTCGACGCTGACCCGCGACAGGCGCACACCGAGCAGGTTGTCCGCGCGCCGATTGGCCGACAGCACCTGACCGCTCTCATCGAAGATCAACAACCCCGCCCACTGACTGTCGAGGTTGTTCAACCCGGTGTTGAAGGTCAGTTGAAAATGCTGGCCGTGGAACAGGTTGAGAATCAGCCGGTTTTCCACGGTCTGGCTCATCATCTTGACCATGCCCAGGGTGTGCGACGGCGGCAGGTAGCTGTCGCTGGACACGTCGAGCACCGCGATGACTTTGCGCTCGGCGTCGAAAATCGGTGCGGCGGAACCGGTCATGAAACGGTTGGCCTTGAGGAAGTGCTCGTCGTGCTCGATATGCACCGCCTGTTCGCAGGCCAGCGCGGTGCCGATCGCGTTGGTGCCGCTTGAGCGTTCCCTCCAGCTCGCGCCGGCCCGGAACCCCCGCGCCAGATTCGGTTCGATAAAGCGTTGCGTGCCCCACGACGTCAGCACCTGGCCCTGATTGTCGGCGAGCATGATCAGGCAATTGGAATTGCTGAGGATGTTTTCGTAATAGGGCAGGACTTCCTGATGGGTGGTCTGCACCAGCGCATGGTGACTGTCGAGCAACTGCGCGATGCCGGCGGCGGGCAGTTGATCGAAGGCCGGGGTGCTGTGGTGGTCGAGACCGAAGGCACGGCAACGTTGCCAGGACGTCTGGACGATCGCGTCGTGGGACAGCGGCGGGGCAGGTGCGGCCATGGCAGGTCAGCCTCTGATGCAGCGTTTTTATTGTTGTTATGAACCCAGATCCCGAGAACCACACAGATCAACTGTGGGAGCGAGCTTGCTCGCGAAAGCGTCGTATCAGTCACCGAATCGGTTGAATGACACACCGCATTCGCGAGCAAGCTCGCTCCCACAGGATCTCCGGTGTTCACCGAAATGAGTTCATAGAGTGTTGTTCACTATTGTTCATTGTCAATCGCCCAACTGTTCAAATGTGTTCAGCAATGAACGCCCGTTCGCCACGTTTTCGCCACTTTTCACGACAAATCAACCACTTGCCATTTCTGGCACGAATGTCGCTCTGATGCACAGGTCGCTTGACTCCAATAATAAAAAGGCCGAGCCATGTCACTCACCCTGGAGCACGTCAGCCGCACCGTCGAGGGCCAGACCTGGATCGACGATGCCTGCCTGAAATTCGAACCCGGTTCGTTCAACGTTTTGCTTGGGCGCACGCTGTCCGGCAAAACCAGCCTCATGCGGTTAATGGCCGGGCTGGACAAGCCCGACAGCGGGCGCATCCTGATGAACGGCGTCGATGTCACCCAGCGCCCGGTGCGGTTGCGCAACGTGTCGATGGTCTATCAGCAGTTCATCAATTACCCGACCATGACCGTGTTCGAGAACATCGCCTCGCCCCTGCGTCAGGCCGGGGTCTCGAAAGAAATCATTCAGAGCAAAGTGCTGGAAACCGCGAAGATGCTGCGCATCGAGAAGTTTCTGCAGCGCTATCCGCTGGAACTCTCCGGCGGCCAACAGCAGCGCACGGCGATGGCCCGCGCGCTGGTCAAGGATGCCGAGCTGATCCTGTTCGACGAGCCGCTGGTCAACCTCGATTACAAGTTGCGCGAGGAACTGCGTCAGGAAATGCGCGAGCTGTTCAAGGCGCGCCATACCATCGCGATCTACGCCACCACCGAACCCAACGAAGCGCTGGCACTCGGCGGCACCACGACCATTCTTCACGAAGGCCGGGTGATTCAGAGTGGCCCGTCGACTTCGGTGTACCACCAGCCGCAAACCGTGTTGGCGGCGGAATTGTTCTCCGAACCACCGATCAACCTGATGCCGGGACGCATCGCCGGCAACGAAGTCAGCTTCGCCAATTTCGTGCACTTCCCGTTGAACGTCGATCTGCGCCCGGTGGGTGAGGGCGAGTTCCGCTTCGGCGTGCGCCCCAGCCACATTTCGCTGGTGCCGAGCAACGATGACGATCTGGAACTGGCGGTCACCGTCGAAGTGGCGGAGATCAGCGGTTCGGAAACCTTCCTGCACGTGCGCAACGAGCATTTCCTGCTGGTGCTGCACCTGCCGGGGGTTCACGAATACGACGTCGATGCGCCGATCCGCATCTACATCCCGACCCATAAACTGTTTGTGTTCGATGCGCAGGGCCGTCTGGTGCAAGCACCGGGCCGGCGTGTCGCGAGGGTTGCCTGATGGCCGAAATCCGTTTGCAGCACCTCGCCCACAGCTACAGCAAAACCCCGAGCGGCGCGGAGGATTATGCCATCCGCGAGATGGATCACGTCTGGGAGCAGGGCGGCGCCTACGCCTTGCTCGGGCCATCGGGTTGCGGCAAGTCGACGTTGCTCAACATCATTTCCGGCCTGCTCAGCCCCTCGCAGGGCCATGTGTTGTTCGACGGCAAAGCGGTGAATGACCTGACGCCGGAGAAGCGCAACATCGCCCAGGTTTTCCAGTTTCCGGTGGTCTACGACACCATGACCGTGTTCGATAACCTCGCCTTTCCGCTGCGCAATCAGGGCATGGCCGAGGCGAAAGTGCACAGCAAGGTGCAGGAAATTGCCGAAGTCCTCGACCTGCAAAACCTGCTGAGCAAAAAGGCCCGTAACCTCACCGCCGACGAAAAACAGAAAGTCTCCATGGGCCGTGGTCTGGTGCGTGACGACGTCTCGGCAATCCTCTTCGACGAACCGCTGACGGTGATCGACCCGCACCTGAAGTGGAAACTGCGGCGCAAGCTCAAGCAGATCCACGAGCAATTCAACATCACCATGGTCTACGTCACCCACGATCAACTGGAAGCCTCGACCTTCGCCGACAAGATTGCGGTGATGTACGGCGGCCAGATCGTCCAGTTCGGTACGCCAAGGGAATTGTTCGAGCGGCCGAGCCACACCTTTGTCGGCTACTTCATCGGCAGTCCGGGGATGAACCTGATCGACGTGCAGCCGCAACCCGGCGGCGTCGGTTTCGCCTCGACGCACCTGCCGTTGTCCGACGCCATGCAACGGCATATCGAGCACGGTCAGTGGAAAAATCTGAAGGTCGGCATCCGCCCCGAGTTCATTCATGTGTGGGACGAGCCGTTTGATGACGCGATGCAGGCCCGGGTCGTACACGTCGAAGACCTCGGCACCTACAAGATCATGACCCTCGACCTCGATGGCGCGCCGCTCAAGGTGCGCCTGACCGAAGACAAACCGGTGCCGCAGGGCACGGCGTACATCAGTTTTCCTGCGCAGTGGTTGATGGTCTATGCCGATGAATTTCTGCTTGAAGCCGGTGATGAGGTGCAGCCATGAACAAGGTGCAGAACAACAAGGCCTGGTGGCTGGTATTGCCGGTGTTTCTGCTGGTGGCGTTCAGTGCGGTGATCCCGATGATGACCGTGGTCAACTATTCGGTGCAGGACATCTTCGACCAATCCAGCCGCTACTTCGTTGGCGCCGATTGGTACAAGCAAGTGCTGCTCGATCCACGTCTGCACGACTCGCTGCTGCGGCAGTTCATCTACTCCGCGTGCGTGTTGCTGATTGAAATCCCGCTGGGCATCGCCGTCGCCCTGACCATGCCGACCAAGGGCCGCTGGTCGTCGGTGGTGCTGATCATTCTGGCAATCCCGCTGCTGATCCCATGGAACGTGGTCGGCACCATCTGGCAGATTTTCGGCCGCGCCGACATCGGTCTGCTCGGTTCCAGCCTTAACGCGATGGGCATCAGCTACAACTACGCGGCTAACACCATGGACGCCTGGGTCACGGTGCTGGTGATGGACGTCTGGCACTGGACTTCATTGGTGGCGCTGTTGTGCTTCTCGGGTCTGCGGGCGATTCCCGACGTGTATTACCAGGCGGCGCGCATCGACCGGGCGTCGGCGTGGGCAGTGTTCCGCCACATTCAGTTGCCGAAGCTGAAAAGCGTGCTGCTGATCGCGGTGATGCTGCGCTTCATGGACAGTTTCATGATCTACACCGAGCCGTTCGTGCTCACCGGCGGCGGGCCGGGTAACGCCACGACCTTCTTGAGCCAGACGTTGACGCAGATGGCGGTAGGGCAATTCGACCTCGGTCCGGCAGCGGCGTTTTCGCTGGTGTACTTCCTGATCATCCTGTTGGTTTCGTGGCTGTTCTACACCGCCATGACCCATTCCGACGCCAACCGCTGAGGGCCCGGCCATGAGCAAGAGAAAGCTGATTCCGCTGCTGGTGTACATCCTGTTCCTGCTGGTGCCGATCTACTGGCTGCTGAACATGTCGTTCAAGAGCAACACCGAAATCCTCGGCGGGTTAACCCTTTTCCCACAGGACTTCACGCTGGCGAACTACAAGGTGATCTTCACTGATCCGAGCTGGTACAGCGGCTACATCAACTCGCTGTACTACGTCAGCCTGAACACGGTGATCTCACTGAGCGTGGCGTTGCCGGCGGCGTATGCGTTTTCGCGTTATCGCTTCCTCGGCGACAAGCACCTGTTCTTCTGGCTGCTGACCAACCGCATGGCGCCGCCGGCGGTGTTTCTGCTGCCGTTCTTCCAGTTGTATTCGTCGATCGGGCTGTTTGACACGCACATCGCCGTGGCACTCGCGCACTGCCTGTTCAACGTGCCGCTGGCGGTGTGGATTCTTGAGGGCTTCATGTCCGGCGTACCGAAGGAAATCGACGAAACCGCCTACATCGACGGCTACAGTTTCCCCAAGTTCTTCGTGAAGATTTTCATCCCGCTGATCGGCTCCGGCATCGGCGTGACGGCGTTTTTCTGCTTCATGTTTTCCTGGGTCGAACTGTTGCTGGCGCGCACGCTGACCTCGGTGAATGCCAAGCCGATTGCCGCCGTGATGACGCGCACGGTCTCGGCCTCGGGCATCGACTGGGGCGTGCTGGCGGCGGCGGGGGTGTTGACCATCCTGCCGGGCATGCTGGTGATCTGGTTTGTTCGCAACCACGTGGCCAAGGGCTTTGCCCTCGGTCGGGTCTGAGGAGCTGATGATGGAATGGATGAGCTGGACTACACCTACCGCAGCTTTCTTCATCGTCATCGGCCTGATTCTGGTTGGTATGACGACATGGGAGTTGCGCTCGCCGAGCATCCTGCGGCGAGGTTTTCTGCCGATTGCCACCACCCGTGGCGATCGTTTGTTTATCGGTCTTCTCGGCAGCGCCTACCTGCATTTGCTGGTGATCGGCGCCACCGACTGGAGCATCTGGGTGGCGTCCGCGTTGTCCCTGGTGTGGCTGTTGGCTGTGATGCGTTGGGGCTAGTCGAGTCGTTCGGCAACGCGGCTCCACAACTTAAACAGGAGGTCTCTATGTTCGACAAAAACAATAAGCTGCGACATAGCATTTCATTGGCAGCCATGCTGGCACTCAGCGGTTTGAGCGCCGCCGCGTGGGCGGACGTCTACGAAGACGCGGCGAAAAAATGGATCGGCAGTGAATTCAAACCGTCGACCCTGACGGCGGAGCAGCAACTCGAAGAACTGAAGTGGTTCATCAAGGCCGCCGAGCCGTTTCGCGGCATGGAAATCAAAGTGGTTTCCGAGACCCTGACCACCCACGAATACGAGTCCAAGGTGCTGGCCAAGGCCTTCACCGAAATCACCGGGATCAAGCTGACCCACGACCTGCTGCAAGAAGGCGACGTGGTGGAAAAAATGCAGACGGTGATGCAGTCGGACAAAAACATCTACGACGGCTGGGTCAACGACTCGGACCTGATCGGCACGCACTTTCGCTACGGCAAGACCGAGTCGATCACCGACCTGATGGCCAACGAAGGCAAGAACTTCACCTCGCCGACCCTCGACATCAAGGACTTCATCGGCATCTCGTTCACCACCGCGCCGGACGGCAAGGTTTATCAGCTGCCCGACCAGCAGTTCGCCAACCTTTACTGGTTCCGCGCCGACTGGTTCGAACGCGCCGACCTGAAAGCCAAATTCAAGGAAAAGTACGGCTACGAATTGGGCGTGCCGGTGAACTGGTCAGCCTATGAAGACATCGCCAAATTCTTCAGCGAAGACGTCAAGGAAATCGACGGCAAGCGCGTCTACGGGCACATGGACTACGGCAAGAAAGACCCGTCGCTGGGCTGGCGTTTCACCGATGCCTGGTTCTCCATGGCCGGTGGCGGCGACAAGGGCCTGCCCAACGGCTTGCCGGTGGACGAGTGGGGGATTCGCGTCGAGGACTGCCATCCGGTCGGTTCCAGCGTGACCCGTGGCGGCGACACCAACGGTCCGGCGGCGGTGTTCGCCACCACCAAGTATGTCGACTGGCTGAAGAAGTACGCGCCACCGGAAGCGGCAGGCATGACCTTCTCCGAATCTGGTCCGGTGCCATCGCAGGGCAACATCGCCCAGCAGATTTTCTGGTACACCGCGTTCACCGCCGACATGACCAAACCGGGTCTGCCGGTGGTCAACGCCGACGGCACGCCGAAATGGCGCATGGCGCCGTCGCCGCGCGGACCGTATTGGGAAGAGGGCATGAAGCTCGGGTATCAGGACGTGGGGTCGTGGACGTTCATGAAATCCACGCCTGAGAAACAGAAACTCGCGGCGTGGCTGTATGCGCAGTTCGTCACCTCGAAAACCGTTTCGCTGAAGAAAACCATCGTCGGCCTGACACCGATTCGCGAGTCGGACATCAACTCGCAGGCGATGACCGATCTGGCGCCGAAGCTCGGTGGCCTGGTCGAGTTCTACCGCAGCCCGGCCCGTGTGCAATGGACCCCGACCGGGACCAACGTGCCGGACTATCCGCGTCTGGCGCAATTGTGGTGGAGCCACATCGCCGAAGCGGCCAGCGGCGAGAAGACTCCGCAGCAGGCGCTGGATGGCCTGGCCAAGGATCAGGACGCGATCATGACCCGCCTCGAACGCTCCAAGGCGCAAGCGGTGTGCGCACCGAAAATGAACCCGGAACGCGACGCGCAATACTGGTTTGATCAACCGGGTGCACCGAAACCGAAGCTGGCCAACGAGAAGCCGAAGGGCGAGACCGTGAGCTACAACGAACTGCTGAAATCGTGGGCGGATGCGCGCAAGTGATAGTGGAACGGTGAAAGGTAAACGGCACCGCAAGGTGCCGTTTTCATTTGTGCTTGATCGACCGCCATCGCTGGCAAGCCAGGCTCCCACAGGTTTCTGTGGTGTGCACAAAACTCTGTGTACACCGCAATTCACTGTGGGAGCTGGCTTGCCAGCGATGGGGCCGTTGGTGTCGCCACAGGAAAGCCCAGGCGGAACACGGTCATGGCGCCGGGCAGGCTTTTCACCTCCGCCACCCCCTGATGCAGGCTCATGATCGAGCGCACAATCGCCAGCCCCAGCCCGGTGCTGCCCTGCGAACGCGAACGGGCGCTGTCGACGCGGTAGAAACGATCGAACAGATGCGGCAGATGCTGCGCCTCGATCCCCGCCCCCGGATTGCTCACCAACAGCGCAGCCTGTGTCGCGCCTTGCTCGATCAGCAGCGTCACGGTTTTCCCCTCTGGGCAGTGGCGCAGCGCATTCGACAGCAAATTGGAAACCGCCCGCTGAATCATCAACCGGTCACCCTGCACCGACGCGTTGCCGACGACGTTCACGTGAATGTTCTTTTCCTGCGCCGACAACGAAAACATTTCGGCCACTTTTGCGACCTCAGCCTCCAGCGCCACCGATTCAAACGGCGCCAGCGCCGACGGATGACTGACTTGCGCCAGAAACAGCATGTCCGAAACAATCCGCGCCACGCGCTCCAGCTCCTCGGTGCAGGACACCAATACGTCCTTGTATTCCTCGGTTGTGCGTTCGCGGGACAAGGTCACCTGGGCTTTGCCCATCAGGTTGTTGATCGGCGTGCGCAGCTCATGGGCCAGGTCATCGGAGAACTGCGACAACTGCTGCACCCCGGCATCCAGCCGATGCAGCATGACGTTGATGCCCTGGGCCAGTTCGCTCAATTCCTGTGGCATGTTCACCACCGACAGCCGATGGTCCAGGTCCTGGGTCGAGACCATCGCCGCCACTTTGCGAAACTCGCGCATCGGCGCCAGGCCGCGCTGCACCGCACCCCACGCGGTGAGGCCGATGAACACCAGCAACAGCGGCAGGGCAATCAGCGTCGAGCGCAGATAGGCGCTGAGCAAGGCTTGATCGTGGGCGTTGTCCATCGACAGCAGCACCGGCACGCGGTTGCCATCCTTGAGCCGAATCAACTTCGAAGCGGTAAGGAATTTCGCCCCCTCGGCATCGGTACTGTCGCTGTAGGTCAACTGATCGGTCGCCGCTCGCACTGCCCGCAATTCGACCCGCGGATCCCTCAGCCCGGAGCCGGCTTTGAGCAACGGCGAACGCAGGTTCAAGCGGTCATAAATGGTCAGCGTCAGGTTGTCATGGCCCATGACCTGATCGAGCAGAATGTGCGGCTTGCCACTGACTTCCTTGGCGTCGACGTACAGCGACAGGCTGTGCTCCACCTGCGCCATCTTCTTTTGCAGGCTGTCGCGCGACAGCGCGTTGAGCTCATGGGTCAGGGCGAAATACGCCAGGATCGCCAGAAACACCACCAGCATCGCGCCGAGCGTACTCACCGTCAGACCGAGGCGCATCGACAGGCTGGCCGGCTTCATTCCCGCGCCTCCAGCACGTAACCGACACCGCGCAGGGTATGGATCAGCTTGTGCTCGAACGGGTCGTCGATTTTTGCCCGCAAGCGGCGGATCGACACTTCGACCACGTTGGTGTCGCAATCGAAGTTCATGTCCCACACCAGCGAGATGATCTGCGTGCGGGTCAGCACCTCGCCGGACTGGCGCATCAGCAGGTGCAGCAGGGCGAATTCCTTGGTGGTCAGGTCGATGCGCTGCGCGCCACGAAACGCCCGATGGCGGCCCGGATCGAGTTCCAGATCGGCGACTTTCAGTACCTGCGGCACCGGGATGTTTTCGCTGCGGCGCATCAAGGTGCGCACCCGCGCCAGCAGTTCGGGAAACTCGAACGGCTTGACCAGATAGTCATCGGCGCCCAGGTCCAGACCACGGATCTTGTCCGCCAGCCGCCCGCGCGCGGTGAGCATCATCACCCGCGTTGAGTGGGTGCGGCGCAGTTGTTCCAGCACGCCCCAGCCGTCCAGTTCCGGCAGGTTCACGTCGAGAATGATCAGGTCATAAGTCTGCTGTTGCGCCAGATGCAATCCATCGGCACCGGTGGCGGCGTGGTCAACGATATAACCACTTTCGGTCAAACCCTGATGCAAGTATTCGGCAGCTTTAAGCTCGTCCTCGACGACAAGGATTCGCATGATCTATCACCACTTTTATTTAATGGATATTTAATTAAGGTGGCCGGGAAAGTTATTGTTTTTGTAAGGTCTTCCGGACGTTGTTCTATAACGATAAGAAGCCCCTCACCCTAACCCTCTCCCAGAGGGAGAGGGAGAGGGTTAGGGTGAGGGGCTTCAGAACTGCACCGACGTGGAACATCTTTACGGAATCCATAGTCGACTTGATTTAACAGGTCGATGAAAAGTGTCATACACCTCGGTCGGCTCCCTCTCCCCCGGGAGAGGGCTGGGGTGAGGGGAAGTCCGGACAATAAAGGTTGTAGTGGCTACAGGGTCAACCGCCAAGCGCTTTAAAACGGTGCTCTGCGACAGCCGGTCGCAGCACAAGCCACAAAATCCTTATGAGTTTGATTCCCGCAAGTGCTGTTCAGCAGATAACTATTGTGTTTTTGTTTCGATGTATTTCGATAGAACCGTTTGCACTTCGCATCCTAGAACAAAACAACTTCGGCAAACCGTGGATAACGGATTTGTAATCTTCCAGTCACCTTGTCGATAAGTTCAAAACTCTACCGTGGCGGCATCAAAGATTCTTGATTAAAGGAAGTCTTCCATTGCCCGGTTTAACAGAACTGATGGCGCGATCACGCCTGAAAAAAATAGCCAGCGGCATTCTGTTGCTGGCCACTGCAAACCTTGCGGTTGCATCGACCCTGACTCTGGAGCAGGCCCTGCAAGCGGCCTTCGCCGGCAACCCGGATCTGGCCGCTGCCCAATGGGAAATCGGTATTGCCGAGGGCGACCGCAAACAGGCAGGCCTGATCCCCAACCCCGAGGTGTCGTGGGAGGCTGAAGACACCCGGCGCAACTCGCGCACCACCACGGTGATGCTCAGCCAGCCGATCGAACTGGGCGGCAAACGCGGCGCCCGCATCGACGTCGCCAGCCGCGCGCAGGACGCTGCCGGCATCGAACTGGAGCGCAAGCGCAATGCCTTGCGCGCCGATGTGATTCAGGCGTTCAACAGCGCGCAAACCGCGCAGCAGCGTTTGCAGCTGTCCCGGCAATCCCTGCAATTGGCCGAGCACGGTGTGCGGGTGGCGCAAGGGCGCATTGAGGCGGGTAAATCGTCGCCGGTCGAGGGCACGCGAGCGCAAGTGCAGCTCTCGGAAGTGCGCCTTGAACTGAGCCGAGCCGAACGCGATCAGGCCACCGCGTACCAACAACTGGCGCAGGTCATGGGCGCGCCGTTGCCGACGTTGACCAAGGTGCAGGCACCCACGCAAAGCATGCCGGCCGTTCCACCTCCGACAAAATTGCTCGAACGTCTTAACGAGACCGCCGAATTGCGTTTGGCCACGTTGCAGATTGATCAGCGCGAAGCGTCGCTGGGCCTGGAAAAGTCCCAGCGCATTCCCGACCTCACCGTGAGTATCGGCAGTCAGTACAGCGAAACCGAGCGCGAGCGGGTCAACGTGGTCGGGCTGTCGATGCCGATCCCGCTGTTCAACCGCAATCAGGGCAACGTGCTCGCCGCTGCTCGCCGAACCGATCAGGCGCGGGATCTGCGCAACGCCACCGAGCTGCGTTTGCGCACCGAAGTCCAGACCAGCCTCGAGCAATGGCAGACCGCCAACGGCGAAGTCAAAGCCTTCAATCAGACCATCCTGCCCGCTGCGCAAAGTGCGGTGGACAGCGCCACCCGTGGTTTCGAAATGGGCAAGTTCGGCTTCCTCGATGTGCTCGACGCCCAACGCACGTTGATCGCTGCGCGCAGCCAATACATCCAGGCCGTCAGCGAGGCGACCGACGCCCGCGTGCGCCTCGAACGGATCTTCGGCGACCTCAGTGTCAGCCCTTGAATTTGACTTTTCACATCACTGCGCGCAGGCACGGCGCAGAGGAGTTTGCATGGATAAAAAACTGATGGTGGTCGCGGTGGCGACCCTGGCGCTGGGCATTGGCATCGGCTCGATGTGGGCGGGCAATGCACCGCTCGAGGCTCACGCCGATGAGGCGGCAGAACATGCGGATCACGCCGAAGAAAACGCGGCAGCCGAAGGCGAGCATGGCGAAGAGGGGCATATCGAATTGAGCGCCGAGCAGATCACCTCGGCGGGCATTCAACTGGCCGAGGCGCAGGCGCAGAGCTTCAGCCTCGGCCTGTCGTTCCCCGGTGAAGTGCGTTTCGACGAGGATCGCACCGCCCACGTTGTGCCGCGAGTGCCGGGAGTGGTCGAGTCGGTGGCGGTCAACCTCGGGCAACCGGTGAAAAAAGGTCAGTTACTGGCGGTGATCGCCAGCCAGCAGATCTCCGATCAACGCAGCGAACAGGCGGCTGCGCAACGCCGTCTGGCCTTGGCGCGGACAACCTACGAGCGCGAGAAAAAACTCTGGCACGACAAGATCTCCGCCGAACAGGATTTCTTACAGGCTCGCCAGGCACTGCAAGAAGCGGAAATCACCATGAACAACGCCCGACAGAAAATCAGTGTGCTCAGCGGCAGCGTGGTCGCCAGCGGCGGCAATCGCTACGAACTGCGCGCACCGTTCGACGGCGTGGTGGTGGAAAAACACCTGACACCCGGCGAGGTGGTCGATGAAAGCACGGCTGCTTTCACCCTGTCCGACTTGTCCCGCGTGTGGGTCACGTTCGGTGTTTCACCCAAGGACTTGACCAAGGTGCAGGTGGGCAAACCGGTCACCGTCAGCGCGCCTGAACTGAAAGTCGAAGTGACTGGCAACGTGGCCTACGTCGGCAGTCTGCTCGGTGAACAGACCCGCACCGCGACCGTTCGCGTGACGCTGGAAAACCCGCAGGGGTCATGGCGCCCGGGGCTGTTCGTCAGCGCACGGGTGGCCACCGACAGCCGCGAAGTGAAAGTCGCTGTGCCGGAGACCGCGATCCAGACCGTCGAGGACAAACCCACGGTGTTCGTCCGAACCGATGATGGCTTCAAGGCGCAAGCGGTGGAGCTGGGCGGCCGTGCAGCCGGCCACGTCGAAATCACTCAGGGGCTGGAACCGGGCGCGCAAGTCGCCAGCGCCGGCAGCTTCGTCCTCAAGTCGGAGCTGGGCAAAGCCTCAGCCGAGCACAGCCATTAATTCTGGAAGGTCCTCATGTTCGAACGCCTGATCCAGTTTGCCATCGAGCAGCGCATCATTGTGCTGCTCGCCGTTCTGCTTATGGCCGGCCTCGGCATCGCCAGTTATCAAAAGCTGCCGATCGACGCCGTGCCCGACATCACCAACGTCCAGGTGCAGATCAACACCGGCGCCGCCGGCTTCTCGCCGCTGGAAACCGAGCAGCGCATCACCTTCCCGATTGAAACCGCCATGGCCGGTCTGCCGGCACTCGAACAGACCCGTTCGCTGTCGCGTTCGGGGCTGTCGCAAGTGACGGTGATCTTCAAGGACGGCACTGACCTGTTCTTCGCCCGCCAATTGGTCAACGAGCGTTTGCAGATCGCCAGGGAGCAATTGCCTGAAGGCGCAGAGGCGGTGATGGGGCCGATCTCTACCGGGCTCGGCGAGATTTTTCTGTGGACGGTTGAGGCGAAGGACGGCGCGCTCAAGGACGACGGCACCGCGTACACGCCGACCGATCTGCGGGTGATTCAGGACTGGATCATCAAGCCGCAACTGCGCAACGTGCCGGGTGTCGCCGAGATCAACACCATTGGTGGTTTTGCCAAGGAATATCAGATCGCGCCGGACCCGAAACGCCTGGCCGCGTACAAGCTGACCCTCACCGATCTGGTCACCGCGCTGGAGCGCAACAACGCCAATGTCGGTGCCGGTTATATCGAGCGCAGCGGCGAGCAGTTGCTGATCCGCGCACCGGGGCAAGTGGCGAGCACCGAGGACATCGCCAACATCGTCATGGCCAACGTCGACGGCACGCCGATCCGGGTGAAGAACGTCGCCAGCGTCGAAATCGGCCGTGAATTACGCAGCGGCGCGGCCACCGAAAACGGTCGGGAAGTGGTGCTGGGCACTGTGTTCATGCTGATCGGCGAGAACAGCCGTACCGTGTCGCAAGCGGTCGCGAGCAAGCTCGAACAGATCAATAAATCCCTGCCCCAAGGCGTGATTGCCGTGCCGGTTTACGACCGCACGCACCTGGTTGACAAAGCCATTGCCACGGTGAAAAAGAACCTCGTTGAAGGCGCGGTCCTGGTCATTGCGATTCTGTTCCTGTTCCTCGGCAATATCCGTGCGGCGCTGATTACCGCGATGGTGATTCCGCTGTCGATGCTGTTCACCTTCACCGGCATGTTCAGCAACAAGGTCAGTGCCAACCTGATGAGCCTCGGCGCGCTGGACTTCGGGATTATTGTCGACGGTGCGGTGGTGATCGTCGAAAACACCCTGCGCCGCTTGGCCCATGCACAGCAGCATCACGGCCGTTTGCTGAGCCGTGCCGAGCGTTTCAGGGAAGTTTTTGCCGCAGCGAAAGAGGCGCGGCGGCCGCTGATTTTCGGCCAGTTGATCATCATGGTGGTGTACCTGCCGATCTTCGCCCTGAGCGGCGTCGAAGGGAAAATGTTCCACCCGATGGCGTTCACCGTGGTCATCGCGTTGCTCGGTGCCATGCTGCTTTCCGTGACCTTCGTGCCGGCGGCGATTGCGCTGTTCGTCACCGGCAAGGTCAAGGAAGAAGAGGGCGCGGTGATGCGTGGCGCGCGCCGGGTGTATGCGCCGGCGCTGGCGTGGGTGATGAGTCATCGGGCAATCGCAGTGGGCGCGGCGATGGCCGTGATCGTGCTCAGCGGCGTGCTCACCAGTCGCATGGGCAGCGAGTTTGTGCCGAGCCTCAGCGAAGGCGATTTTGCCCTGCAAGCGTTGCGCGTGCCGGGCACCAGCCTGACGCAGTCGGTGGACATGCAGCAGCGGCTGGAGACCTTGATTCTGGCGAAAGTGCCGGAAGTCGAACGTGTCTTTGCCCGCACCGGCACCGCCGAAATCGCTTCCGACCCTATGCCACCGAACATCTCCGACAGTTACGTGATGCTCAAACCCATAGACCAATGGCCCGACCCGAAAAAGCCCCGTGAAACCCTGATGGCTGAACTGCAAGCCGCTGCCGCGACGTTGCCGGGCAGCAACTATGAACTGTCGCAGCCGATCCAGTTGCGCTTCAACGAACTGATCTCCGGCGTGCGCAGCGATGTCGCGGTCAAGGTGTTCGGCGATGACATGGATGTACTCAACGCCACGGCGGCGAGGATTGCGGCAGCGATGCAGAAGGTCAGCGGCGCGTCTGAAGTGAAGGTCGAGCAGACCACCGGGTTGCCGGTGTTGACCATTAACATCGACCGCGACAAGGCGGCGCGTTATGGCCTCAACGTTGGCGATGTGCAGGACACCATCGCCGTCGCAGTGGGCGGGCGTCAGGCCGGCACCTTGTACGAGGGCGATCGGCGTTTCGACATGGTGGTGCGCTTGTCCGATGCCATGCGCAAGGACATCGACGGCCTGGCGGCGTTGCTGATTCCGGTGCCGGCGCTGAGCGGTGCGGCGAATCAGATCGGTTTTATCGCGCTGAAGGACGTCGCCAGCCTCGACCTGGTGCTCGGGCCGAATCAGGTCAGCCGCGAAAACGGCAAGCGTCTGGTGATCGTCAGCGCCAACGTGCGCGGGCGCGATATCGGTTCGTTTGTCAGCGAGGCCAGTGAGGTGATCGAGCGCGATGTGCAGGTCCCGGCCGGTTACTGGACCCGTTGGGGCGGGCAATTCGAGCAACTGCAATCGGCGGCCAGGCGCTTGCAGATTGTGGTGCCGGTGGCGTTGCTGCTGGTGTTCGGGTTGCTGTTCATGATGTTCAACAATCTCAAGGACGGCTTGCTGGTGTTTACCGGGATTCCGTTTGCCTTGACCGGCGGCGTCATGGCGCTGTGGTTGCGCGATATTCCGTTGTCGATTTCGGCTGGCGTGGGGTTTATCGCATTGTCCGGGGTGGCGGTGCTCAACGGGTTGGTGATGATCGCGTTCATTCGCAATTTGCGTGAAGAGGGAAGGTCGCTGGCGGAGGCGATTAATGTCGGCGCGCTGACGCGCTTGCGGCCGGTGTTGATGACGGCGCTGGTGGCGTCGCTGGGCTTTATTCCGATGGCACTTGCGACAGGCACCGGCGCCGAGGTACAGCGGCCGTTGGCGACGGTGGTGATTGGCGGGATTCTGTCTTCGACGATCCTCACGTTGCTGATCTTGCCTGCGCTGTACCAGATCGCCCATCGCCGGGATGAGGACCCGATCCCCACTGGGCCGTGATCTTTTGTAGGGGTGAACCTGCTCGCGATATCGGTCTAGCAGCCGGATTTACATCGGCTGACCCACCGCCATCGCGAGCAGGCTCACTCCTGCAGGTTTTGTATACGTACATGACGAATCTGTAATTCCCCCGCCACCGTCACGAAAGGTGCGCCTTGTTACCTTGATCCCGTCAGCTACTTAAACGAGGAATCAACGATGAAATTCGCCCGACTGAGCACCTTCGCAGCCGCCCTGATGCTGTCGTCCCTGGCCTTGGCCGAAGGCGGTGGTGACCGCACTTTCGACCGCATGATGAGCGCCAATGACCGCGCCGTAGAGCTGTTCGTCGCCAAGGAACAGGCTCGCGACCCGGTGGTCGTCAACGAGAAGAAAGACGACCAGAGCAAAAAACTGTAAGCACCGCGCACTGGAACAAGCCCGTTGTCGCGTGTCGATGCCGGGCTTTTATAGGGAGGAGTAAACATGCAGTTGATCAAATGGATGACCGTCGCCGGCATCATGGTCATGTCTGCGAATGTGCTGGCCGAAGGCGGTGGTGATCGCACCTTCGAGCGCGCGTTCAACGCCAATGCCAAAGCCATGCAGCAATACGCGGCCGCGCGCGGCAAGGCGGCGCCAGTGGTCAAGGAATATGAATACGGGATGAAGCTCGACGTGGTGAACATCGTCAGCGTGGTGAAGCCGCAACCCGCTTGCTCGGTGGTCCCGACCGCCATGACCTACGAGGATTCCAAGGGGCAGCTCAATACGCTCAGATACAGTGTGGCAGGCGCGTGCCGCAACCGCGGCGGCTAACCAACAGCCAACCTCTGAACTGCCGAAGGCTGCGATCTTTTGAGCTTGATCTTAAAAATCAAAATCAAAAGATTGCAGCCTTCCGCAGCTCCCGCACGGGGGGATTTTCAGTCTCACGATCGGTATGTCGATTCATGATGTTCATCCCCGCGCACCGCTGCCACTCGGACTATTTGGCCGGCAATCGCGCGACGTCGGCTTCGGCGGGTTCTGGCGCGGCTTCCTGGTTCAGCTTGCGGCGGGCGATCTCGGCGCCGCGCAGACGCAGTGGCGTTTCGATGAAGCGATAATTGAGTTCGCTCAGCACCAATAGCAACCCCACCGATGTCAGCAGCAACTCCAGCGTAAAGCGCCCATCCAGCGGTACATCCTGACTGGCGGCGACACGCGTCCAGATCTCGGTACTCAGGTGATTGGCGAACACGTGGATCACATAGAGGCCATAGGACCGCGAACCGAGCCACTGCATGAAGCCGCGCAGGACGGCCGGGCAGTAGATGTAGCCTTTCTGGTAGCTGGCCAGCCAGACTATCAGCACCGCGACGATCGCGATCAAACCGACGGCAATCGGCATCGCGATCAGCTGAGTGGCGATCGCGCCCAGCATGTAGAGCAGAAACAGCGTGCACAGCAACGGTTTGAGCATTCCCTGACCCAGCCCGACCGGTTCTATCTGTTGATAGAGACGGGTACGGGTAAACAGGCACAGGAGAATGCCCCAGAGCATGGCGTCCAGGCGGAAGGACGAGAGCATGCTGCTGGCGGGGTTGCCGAAGGGATTGCGGTCCAGACCGAACTGCAAGGCAATGAGTGCGAACAGTGCGATGACCCGCCAGCGCGGGGCCGTGATGAACAGCAGGAAAAACGGGAATACGAAGTAGAACTGCTCTTCGAGCGCCAGGCTCCAGTATTGAGGGCTGGGGCCCAGCAGGCTGTTGTATTGATTCGCCAGGTTACCGCTGAAAGTCGCAACGGCGGTGAAACTGCGCAGATTGTCGAACCACGAACCGAAGATGTTCGACTGGTTGAACGCAATGGAAAAGATCAGCGGGATCAGTATCCAGAGCCAGGCCGTCGGCAATAGACGGTAGGCACGGCGCAGCCAGAAACACGCCGCTGCCAGGCCGAACTGGTCTTGTGCGCGGTGTTTGTCGAAATAGTCCAGATAGGCCTTGCTGACCACGAAGCCGGAAATACAGAAGAACAGATCGACGCCGGTCCAGGGCATGAAGATCGAGAAAATCCGTAGCAGCACATCAACATGGAACGGCAGCAACATGTTGACATGGCTCAGGAGGGTCATGGCGACAGCAGCCCCTCGCAAGTACTCGATTTCCAGGTTTTTACGGCTACTCATCGATCCCTCGTTATTCTTGTTGGTCTGCGCAGGCGAAGATGGCAGGTCGCCGACGGTCCGGTCAAGAAAACGATAACTTTTTGCGAAGCAAAAAAGGCGCCCCGAAGGACGCCAAAGGATTCACCTCTTACCAAAGGAGCAAGGAGCTTCTAAAGGTGAATTTTCATCAACGAGCAGTCAGAGAATGGCCAGCGGGTATTCGACAATCACCCGTACTTCATCCAGGTCGGACTCGAACGCCGTGGCGCGGGTGGTGGCTTGGCGCAAGCGCAGCGACAGGTCTTTCAGTGAACCGCTCTGCACCACGTATTTGACTTCGATATTGCGCTCCCAGCGCTTCTGGTCGGTCAGCGGATTGCCCTCGGCGTCGCGGCGCATGTACACGGCATTGGCGTTGCTGTAATCGGCATCGGTGCCGCGCGCATATCGGGTCATGAACGACAGGCCGGGCACGCCGTAAGTGCTCATGTCGAGGTCATAACGCACCATCCACGAACGTTCTTGCGGCGAGTTGAAGTCGCTGTACTGAATGGAGTTGTCGAGAAAGATCGAGTCGGACTGGCGCAGGTAATCGAAGTCGTCATTACCGTTGTTGCGCTGGTGGGAGAGGGCGACGGAGTGGGCGCCGAGCTTCATACCGACCCGGCCGCTCCAGATGTTGTTGTCGAACTCGCCAAGCAGTTGTTTGCCTTCGTCGACCGCCTTGTAATAGTTCAGGCCGCCGAACAGCGAGAGGTCGTCAGACAGGGGATAGGTCCATGCGGTGCCGGCGTAGTATTGATTCCAGGCATCCTTGAGGCGACTGGAGTACAGACTGAAACTGAGGTTCTTGTTCAGCACGTAGTCGCCACCGCCGTAAGCGATCCACGGCGAATTGACCGGGCCGCCGTAGAAGGTGGCGAAGTTTTCGCGCAGGTCGCTGGACACCGGTTGGCTCATCGCATGCAAACGCCCGCCCTGAATCGACAGGCCCGCAATGCTGGTGTTGGTCGCCGTCACCCCGCGAAAGCTTTCCGGTAGCAGGCGCGAGTCACCGGCCGCCACCATCGGGTTGGCCGGGAACACATCACCGACCTTGACCACTGTATCGAACGCCCGCACTTTGGCGGCGCCACCGATTTTGGTGTATTCGTCCCGTGCCTGGCCGTCTCGGTTGACCGGCAACACATCGAACGAACTGCGCCCACCGTTGCGCCCGTCGCCGGTGTCGAGTTTCAAACCGATCATGGCAAACGCATCGACCCCGACCCCGACGGTGCCTTGGGTGAAACCGGATTCGAACTTGCTGATCACCGCATGCGCCCAGGCTTCGGAATAACCATTGCCGGTAGGGCTGGACTGGCCGTTACGGTGATCACGATTGAAGTAGAGGTTACGGTTGAGCACCGTCAGGCTGCTGCCTTCGACAAAGCCTTCGGGCTTGTCCTCTGCAAACACCAGGGACGGCCCTGAACCGACCACCACCGCTAAAGCGGCCAACGATATTTTTGTAGGGTTAACCATCAAACACTCCTTGGGTTCGGCAGAACGGGAACGTGCGTCGGCGTGGGTTTTATTGTTCGACGGGCAAGGGCCCGTCGGCATGGGTCGCCGGGTGACATCGTTGCAAGCTGCGGATAACGCCAAGGTGATGGGGGAATTACAATTTGGTCATGTGGGCGGGGTGGAAATGCTGTGTCAGGTCAGCGCTGCGAGTTGTTCGATCGTTTGTGGGAAGCGTTCGACCAGACGGATCAGGGTGGTGGCCTGAGCATTGGGTGTCGCTCGTCCTTGTTCCCAGTTTTCCAGCGTTCGCGTGTTGGTGCGCAGATACATTGCGAATACTGACCGGGACAGATTCAGTTGCTGACGGATGGCGACGACTTCATCCGCAGTGATCGGCATCAGTTTTGGCAACTGAACCTTGTGGGTACGCAAGGTGATTTTGCCTTGGCGTTCATCGGCCAGTGCTTCCAGTCCATCCATCAGTTCGGAAAAAATGTCACGTTTCATAGTGGGTTCTCGCGTTGAGTTCTTTATCCAGTGTCTTTCTGAAAAGTTTTTTCTGGGCAGGCGTCAAATTGTCCTGCTCGTTTTTGCTGTAGACGGTAAAGAGCCAGAACTGATCGAAGCCTGACCACCAGTAATAAATCACTCGTAATCCGCTACGTTTACCTTTCCCTCTTCGTTGGTCGCTAAAGCGAATTTTACGAAGCCCGCCTGTGTCCTCGATGAGATCGCCCGCTTCCGGATTTTTCAGCAACTCCAGTTGCAAGCTGCGAAACAGATCGTCATCCAGATAGTCGTCTCGGTGCTTCTGAAACACAGGCAATTCGATAAATAGAGCATCCATGTTCTGTACGTTACCTGCGTATAGTGTTGTCTCGATAATCGAATCGGTCAAGGCCTCCTGGCCTTGCTTTTCGTCCCTTTTTTAACGGTAGACGCCGGTCGTAAAAACACCTGTAGGACGAATCGCCGCGTGTGGTGAGAACGTTCGATGGATCTATGAAGAGGCTTCGCAACTGGCGTGTCAGAACAATCGCGCAGCAGTGTCCAGCGCCGAATGGCGATAGCGGTGGGGTGTCAGGTTATGAAGAGGTTGAGTGTGCCAACGCCTTCGCGGGCAAGCCACGCTCCCACAGTAATCCGGGAAGACACAGAATCTGACAACGACACACGACCTGGAGCGAGCCTGCTCGCGATAGCGGATTGTCAGGCAATGAAGATGTTGAATGTCCCAACACCTTCGCGAGCCGGCTCACTCCCACAGTGGTTTCAGATGTGCCCGAATGTTGTGAACGGCACACAAACCTGTGCGAGCCGGACTTGCCCGCGATGAGGCCAACGGCAGTGCTCGAGGTGATAAATCCCGCAAAAACAAAAACGGCACCCGAAGGTGCCGTTTCCGTTTTGTAGCCCGCCAGGCAATCAGCCCGCCAGACCCGCCTGCTGAACCAGAGTCAGCAATGGCTGCGGGTACACACCCAGGAAGAACGCAACCAGGGCGATAGCCAGCAGCATCACGCCGCCTGCTTTCTGTTCCCAGTGCAATTGGGCGTCGTGGCGACGCAGGTTTGGCTCGATCAGGTACAGGGTGACCATCACGCGCAGGTAGTAGAACACGCCGATGGCGCTGCCCAGAACCAGCGAGCCGACCAGCCACCATTGGTGCGATTCAACACCGGTAGCGATGATGTAGAACTTGCCGATGAAGCCCGCGGTCAGCGGGATACCGGCCAGGGACAGCATCATCACGGTCAGAACGGCGGTCAGGTACGGACGGCGCCAGAACAGGCCGCGGTATTCGTACAGAGCGTCTGCGTCACGGCCGTTGTACGGCGAGGACATCAGGGTGATCACGCCGAAGGCACCGAGGCTGGTGATTACGTAGGTGACCAGGTAGACGCCAATGGCTTCCACCGCCAGACCCTTGCTCGCCACCAGAGCGATCAGCAGGTAGCCGAAGTGCGCGATGGACGAGTAACCGAGCAGACGCTTGAGGTTGCTCTGGGTCAGGGCCAGCAGGTTACCGAACAGGATCGAGGCGATGGCGATCACGGTCAGCACGTCGCTCAGCACGCCGCTGCTGGCAGCAGGGGAGATCTGGAACAGACGCACCATCACCGCGAACACCGCAACCTTCGAAGCGGTCGCGAGGAACGCCGCCACCGGTGCCGGAGCACCTTCGTAGACGTCCGGCGTCCACAGGTGGAACGGCACCAGCGACAGCTTGAACGCCAGACCGATCAGCATCATGCCCAGGCCCAGTTGTGCCAGCGAGCTCGGCAGGCCAGTTGCAGCCAGCGCCTGACCGATGCCAACGAAGCTCAGCGAACCCGAGTCGGCGTACAGCAGGGCCATACCGAACAACAGGAACGCGGAACCGGCGGCCGACAGCACCATGTACTTGATGCCGGCTTCCAGCGAACGCTTGTTAAAGAAGGCGTAAGCCACCAGACCGTAAACCGGTACCGAGAGCAGTTCCAGACCGATGAACAACCCGGCCAGGTGCTGCGCGCTGACCAGAACCAGGCCGCCGGCGGCGGCCATCAGGATCAGCAGGTACAGTTCTTCACGGTTGCCCGGGTAACCCGAACCGCCATCGCCCAAATAGGCGTGGGCGAGGGTGACGCAGGCGAGGGTGGCGACCAGGATCAGCGCCATGTACAGGCAGGCGAAGGTGTCGATCTGCAGCAATGGGGTCACGGCCAGAGGCGCGACTTTCAGGGCTGGCAGGATCGACAGCAGGGCCAGGTTCAGACCGGCGACCGAGATCAGGAAGGTCTGCGAGTGGTTGCGGCGCCAGGCGATTGCCAGCATCACCACGATAATGGTGAGGCTGGTGATCAACAGTGGCGCAAGCGCAATAAAGTGTTGAATCGTGAATTCCATAGCGCTCTTACCGGGCCGAAGCGAGTTGAGTGAAGGCGGTGCCGAGCCACTGCTGCACGCCATGCATCGTGGCGGCAGACGTGTCGAGGAACGGTTGCGGGTAAACGCCGAGGTAAACCAGCAGTACCGCAAGGCCCAGCACCATGATCAGTTCGCGAGCGTCCATGCCGTGCAGGATCGAATCCGATTTCGACGGACCGAAGTAGGCACGGTGGATCATGATCAGCGAGTAGACCGAACCGAACACCAGACCGGAGGTGGCAATCGCAGTGATCCAAGGCCAGCTGGCGAAAGAGCCGATCAGGATCAGGAACTCACCGACAAAGTTACCGGTACCCGGCAGACCCAACGAAGCGGCTGCAAAGAACAGGCTGATCGCCGGCAGGTAAGCGATACGCGACCACAGACCGCCCATCTCACGCATGTCACGAGTGTGCAGACGCTCGTACAACTGACCGCTGAGGATAAACAGTGCTGCCGCCGACACACCGTGCGCCAGCATCTGGATCACTGCACCTTGCAGGGCCAGTTGGCTGCCGGAGTAGATGCCGATCAACACGAAGCCCATGTGGGACACGGAAGAGAAGGCGATCAGACGCTTGATGTCGGTTTGTGCGAAAGCGAGGAACGCACCGTAGAAGATCCCGATCAGACCGAGGGTCATGGCGATCGGCGCAAACTCGGCCGAAGCGTTCGGGAACAGCGGCAGGGCGAAACGCAGCAGACCGTAGGCCGCGGTTTTCAGCAGGATACCGGCGAGGTCGACGGAACCGGCAGTCGGCGCCTGGGCGTGGGCATCAGGCAACCACGAGTGGAACGGTACGACGGGCAGCTTGACCGCGAAGGCGATGAAGAAGCCGAGCATCAGGATGTACTCGGTGGTCATCGACATCTTGGTTTTCAACAGATCGGCGTAGTTGAAGGTAATCACGCCGGTGTTGTTGAAGTTGACCAGCACCAGACCGAGGATCGCCACCAGCATGATCAGGCCGGAAGCCTGAGTGAAGATGAAGAACTTGGTCGCTGCGTAGATCCGGGTTTTCTTGCCGTCCGAAGAACTGTGACCCCAGAGCGCGATGAGGAAGTACATCGGCACCAGCATCATTTCCCAGAAGAAGAAGAACATGAACAGGTCGAGGGCGAGGAACACGCCGACCACGCCGCCCAGGATCCACATCAGGTTCAGGTGGAAGAAGCCAACGTGACGTTGAATCTCTTTCCACGAGCAGAGTACCGAGAGGATACCCAGCAGGCCGGTCAGCAGGATCATCAACAGCGACAGGCCGTCGAGGGCCAGGTGCACGTTGATGCCGAAGCGCTGGATCCAGACGTGCTTGAACTCAAGCGCCCAGGTCGGATCGGCGCCAGGCGCCGGAGCAAATGAATAGTCACCGTGGGCCCACAGCCAGAGGCCGAGGGCGAGTTCCAGGGTCATGGTCAACAGCGCAATCCAGCGGGGGAGGGTAGCGCCGAAGCGCTCACCCATCCAGCACAGCAGGCCGCCGATGAAGGGGATCAGGATTAGCCAAGGCAGAATCATGACGGGCTCGTTTCCTTTCGCAAATTCGCAAGGTTCATATCAGACCGCTACCAGCACGATGGCGCCGATAACCAGCACGGCACCAGCAGCCATCGAAGCAGCGTACCAACGCAGTTGACCGGTCTCGGTGCGGCTCAGGGCAGTGTGACCACCCTTGGCCATACGCGGGATCAGACCGATGGTCTGGTCGAGCGGGTCTTTGCGCAGTACGTGGCTGATCGCCAGGTAAGGCTTGACGAACAGTTTGTCGTAGATCCAGTCGAAGCCCCAGGCAGCGAACCACCAGGCCGAAAGGAAACGGCCGATGCCGCTGTTGGCAATCGCCGTCACGAAGCGACGCTTGCCGAGGAACAGCAGGGCCGCCAGCAGGATACCGGCCAGGGCGATGGCGCCCGAAGCGATTTCCAGACTGTGCTTGGCTTCGCCACCGGCATGCCCAACGCTTTCTGGCAGTACGCCGTGCAGCGGTGGCACGATCATGGCGCCGACGAAGGTCGACAGCACGATCAGCACCGACAGCGGCAGCCAGTGAGCGATGCCGTGACCGGCGTGGGCTTCAGTCTTGGCTTCACCGTGGAACGTGATGAAGATCAGGCGGAAGGTGTACAGCGAAGTCATGAACGCGCCGACCAAACCTGCGTAAAGCAGACCGTGGTTGCCGCTGGCGAACGCTTCCCAAAGGATTTCGTCCTTGGAGTAGAAGCCTGCGGTGACCAGTGGCAGAGCGGCCAGCGCCGCGCCGCCGACGATGAAGCTGGCGTAGGCCAGTGGCAGTTTTTTCCACAGACCGCCCATCTTGAAGATGTTCTGCTCGTGGTGGCAGGCAACGATCACCGCACCGGAAGCAAGGAACAGCAGGGCCTTGAAGAAGGCGTGGGTCATCAGGTGGAAAATCGCGCCATCCCATGCGCCAACGCCCAGCGCCAGGAACATGTAGCCGATCTGGCTCATGGTCGAGTAGGCGAGGATACGTTTGATGTCGGTCTGTACCAGTGCGGCGAAGCCTGCGAGAACCAGGGTCACACCACCAACGATGCCGACCAAGTGCAGGATGTCCGGCGCCAGGGTGAACAGTCCGTGGGTACGGGCGATCAGGTAGACACCGGCGGTCACCATGGTCGCGGCGTGGATCAGTGCCGACACCGGGGTCGGGCCGGCCATCGCGTCCGCGAGCCAGGTTTGCAGTGGCAGTTGCGCCGATTTACCGACCGCACCACCCAGCAGCATCAGGGTCGCCAGAGTGATCCAGAAGTCGCCGACCTGGAATTTCTGCGGTGCCAGCACCAGCAGTTCCTGGATGTTCAACGTGCCCACTTGCTGGAACAGGATGAACAGGCCGATGGCCATGAACACGTCGCCGATCCGGGTGACGATGAAGGCCTTGAGTGCGGCGTTACCGTTGTTGCGGTTGCTGTAGTAGAAACCGATCAACAGGTACGAGCACAGGCCCACGCCTTCCCAGCCGAAGTACAGGAACAACAGGTTATCGCCGAGTACCAGGAACAGCATGCTGGCGATAAACAGGTTGGTGTACGAGAAGAAGCGCGAGTAACCCGCTTCGCCGCGCATGTACCAGGACGCGAACAGATGGATCAGGAAACCTACGCCCACCACCACGCCGAGCATGGTGATCGACAGGCCGTCAATGTAGAGGGCGAAGTCAGGCTTGAAGCCTTCGACCGCCATCCACTTCCACAGCACCAGGGTGTAGTGACCGCCTTCGGGAGGCGCGACGTTGAATTGCCAGATGACGTAGGCGGCGACAATCGCCGACAAGCCAATGGAACCCACGCCGATCAGCGCCGAGAGGTTTTCCGACCAGCGTCCACGGGAGAACGACAGCAGCAGGAAACCGATCAGAGGGAATACGAAAGTCAGAAAGATTAGGTTCATCCGCGCATCTCACTGGCAGCGTCGATATCGAGCGTGTGGAAGCGGCGATACAGTTGCAGCAGGATCGCCAGGCCAATACTGGCTTCGGCGGCTGCCAGGCTGATCACCAGGATGAACATGATCTGTCCATCCGGTTGCGCCCAGCGGGCGCCCGCAACGATGAAGGCCAGTGCAGAGGCGTTCATCATCACTTCCAGACTCATCAACACGAACAAAATGTTGCGGCGGACCATCAGGCCGACCAGACCAAGGCAGAACAGGATGCCGGCAACGGCCAATCCATGCTCGAGAGGGATAGCAGGCATGTCTTACTCCTTCGCCTCGTTACGGCCCAAATGGAACGCCGTGACGGCTGCGGCGAGCAGCAGCATCGAGGCGAGTTCGACCACCAGCAGGTACGGACCGAACAGGCTGATGCCCACGGCTTTCGCGTCTACGGTGGTGTGGCCGATGGCCTGACCGCTCTGGTGAGCGAACAGCACATACAGCAGTTCGGCCAGCAGCAGGGCGGCGAGAATCACCGGTCCTGCCCAGATGCCGGGCTTGAGCCAGGTGCGTTCCTGCTGAACCGAGGCGGGCCCCAGGTTCAGCATCATCACCACGAACACGAACAGCACCATGATGGCGCCGGCGTAGGCGATCACTTCCAGCACGCCGGCGAATGGTGCGCCGAGTGCGAAGAAAGTCATGGCCACGGCGATCAACGAGATGATCAGGTAGAGCAGGGCGTGCACAGGGTTGGTGTTGGTGACCACACGTAGCGTGGACACAACAGCGATACCCGATGCGAAATAGAAAGCGAATTCCATCGTTCTTCCTTAAGGCAGCAAGCTCTTCACGTTGATCGGTTCGGCTTCGTTCTGCGCAGAGCCTTTCGGCTTGCCAGCGATTGCCATACCTGCAACACGATAGAAGTTGTAATCAGGGTTTTTGCCGGGGCCGGAGATCAGCAGATCTTCTTTCTCGTACACCAGGTCCTGACGTTTGAACTCGGCCATCTCGAAATCCGGGGTCAGCTGGATTGCGGTGGTCGGACAGGCTTCCTCGCAGAGACCGCAGAAAATGCAGCGCGAGAAGTTGATACGGAAGAAGTCCGGGTACCAGCGACCGTCTTCGGTTTCAGCTTTCTGCAGCGAGATGCAACCCACCGGGCAAGCCACGGCGCACAGGTTGCAGGCTACGCAACGTTCTTCACCATCGGGGTCACGGGTCAGGACGATGCGACCACGGTAGCGTGGCGGCAGGTAGACCGGCTCTTCCGGGTATTGCAGGGTGTCGCGCTTGCGGAAGCCATGGCCGAAGACCATGACCAGGCTGCGCAACTGGGTACCAGTACCCTTAACGATGTCGCCAATATATTTGAACATGGGTCAAATCCTCACTGAACCGCAACCGCAGGTGTGTTCCACAACACAACCGCAGCGGTTATCAGCAAATTGATCAGGGTCAGTGGCAGGCAGAATTTCCAGCTGAAATCCATCACCTGGTCATAACGCGGACGCGGAATGGAAGCGCGCAGCAGGATGAACAGCATGATGAAGAACGCGGTCTTCAGTGCGAACCAGACGAAGGACAGTTGCGGCAGGATGCCGAACGGACCGTGCCAGCCACCGAAGAACAGGGTGACCAGCAGCGCCGAGATCAGGATGATGCCGATGTATTCACCGACGAAGAACATGCCCCATTTCATACCGGCGTATTCAATGTGGTAACCGTCGGCCAGTTCCTGTTCCGCTTCCGGCTGGTCGAACGGGTGACGGTGAGTCACGGCCACGCCAGCGATGAAGAAGGTACAGAAGCCGAAGAACTGCGGAATGATGAACCACAGGTTCTGCGCCTGGTACTCGACGATGTCGCGCATGTTGAACGAGCCGACCTGCACCACGATGCCCATCAGGGCCAGGCCCATGAACACTTCGTAGGACACGGTCTGCGCCGAGGCACGCAAGCTGCCGAGCAGGGCGAACTTGTTGTTACTCGACCAGCCGGCGAACAGCACCGCGTAGACCGACAGACCGGCCATGGCGAAGAAGAACAGCAGGCCGATGTTCAGATCCGCGACGCCCCAGGTCGGGGTGATCGGGATGATCGCAAAGGCGATCAGCAGGGCGGACATGGCCACCACCGGTGCCAGGGTGAAGATCACCTTGTCGGCAAACGGCGGGGTCCAGTCTTCCTTGAAGAACATCTTCAGCATGTCGGCGGCGATCTGGAACATGCCGAACGGGCCAACGCGGTTCGGACCGTAACGGTCCTGCCACCAGCCCAGCAGGCGACGCTCGACAAAGCTGAGCAACGCGCCTGCGACCACAACGGCCAGCAGAATCACGATGGCTTTGATGACCGTCAGGATCACGTCGATCACTTCAGGGGTGAACCAGGTCATTGCGCTGCCTCCTGCAGACCGTCGACGGACACGCCGGCGAATGCCGGTGGAATGCCGGCGATGCCCGCAGGCAAGGCCACCAGACCCGCGCCCAGTTCTTCATTAATGCGCAGCGGCAGACGCAGGGTCTGGCCGGCCACGTTCAGGCTCAGCAGGGCACCGTCGTTGACGCCCAGGCGATCCGCTTCGGATTTGGCCAGTGCCACGTATGGAGCCGGGATGCGTTCCTGTACCGGTGCGGCTTTCGACGAGGTCTCGTCGCTGCCGAACAAGTGGTAGAACGGCACGGCTTGCCAGGTGCCCGGCGCCGGATTGAACGCACGCGGAGCGGCAGCGAACCAGTTCAGCGAGTCGCCCGTGCTTTCGATCAGGCGGGTGCCCGGGTCGCCAGCGCGCAGGTGACCACCGACTTCGTCCTGGAACTTGTTCCACGCTTGTGGCGAGTTCCAGCCCGGCGACCAGGCGAATGGCACTTGCTGACGTGGTTCAGCCGAACCCGAGTAACCTTCCATGGAGAAGGCGAACGCGGTGTCTTTGTCTTGCGGGGTACGCGGTTCGTGAACGCTGATGTCGGCGCGCATCGCGGTGCGACCGGAATAACGCAGCGGCTCACGCGCCAGTTTCAGACCCTTGATGCGGAACGCGGCCGATGGGGCTGCGTCGACGATACGCGCCAGTTGCTCGGTGCTCGAGGCAACGGCAGCGGTGACGTGGTCGAGTTGCGTCCAGTCGATCGGCTGGTTCAGCAGGGTCGAGCGCAGGGCGTGCAGCCAGCGCCAGCCTTCGTGAACCAGGATGCTCGCATCCATGTATTGCGGATCGAAAACCTGGAAGAAGCGCTGGGCGCGACCTTCCTGGCTGACCAGCGTACCGTCGCCTTCAGCGAAGCTCGCCGCTGGCAGAACCAGTTGCGCGCGGTCGGTGGTGGCGGTCTTCTGGTGGTCGGCAACGATCACCACTTGCGCAGCGTTCAGGGCTGCGTCGACCTTGGCTTTCGAGGTGCGGGTGTACAGATCGTTTTCCAGCACGACGATGGCGTCGGCCTTGCCGTCGATCACGGCTTGCAGCGCCGCGTCGACCGATTCGCCACCGAGCATGGCCAGGCCAAGGCTGTTGGCTTCCGGCACGATCAGGCTGATCGAACCGTTTTTCTCACGCAGCTTCAGGGCTTTGGCGATGTTCGCCGCCGCTTCGATCAGCGCTTTCGAACCCAGCGAAGTACCGGCGATGATCAGCGGACGCTTGGCCGCGAGCAGGGCGTCAGCAATGCGCTTGGCCAGTTCCAGGGCTTCGGCGTCCAGACCTTCAACGGCCGGGGCGCTGGCGTCCAGCGCGTGAGCAACGGCGAAACCGATGCGCGCCAGGTCATCCGGAGCGGCGTGTACGCATTCTTCGGCGATGTCGTCGAGCTTGGTTTCAGCGAGGCTGGCGATGAACAGCGGGTTCAGTTCGTGCTGACCGATGTTCTTCACCGCCGCGTCGAGCCACGGCTGAACACGCATGGCTTCGGCCATGTCTTCAGCCTTGCCCTTGACCGACTGACGCAGGGCCAGGGCCATACGCGCAGCAGTCTGGGTCAGGTCTTCACCGAGGACGAAGATCGCGTCGTGGTCTTCGATGTCGCGCATGTTCGGCACGGGCAGCGGGCTGTCTTTCAGCACTTGCAGGACCAGACGAATGCGCTCCAGCTCGGAGGCTTCGATACCGGAGTAGAAGTGCTCGGCGCCGACCAGCTCACGCAACGCGTAGTTGCTTTCGAGGCTGGCACGCGGCGAACCGATACCGACGATATTGCGCCCGCGCAGCAGATCGGCAGCCTTGTCCAGCGCCTGATCCAGGCCCAGCTTGGTGCCGTCGGCCAGCATTGGCTGACGTGGACGGTCGGTGCGGTTGACGTAGCCATAACCGAAACGGCCACGGTCGCACAGGAAGTACTGGTTCACCGAACCGTTGAAACGGTTTTCGATGCGACGCAGCTCGCCGTAACGCTCGCCCGGGGAGATGTTGCAACCGCTCGAGCAGCCATGGCAGATGCTCGGCGAGAACTGCATGTCCCACTTGCGGTTGTAGCGCTCGGAGTGCGTCTTGTCGGTGAACACACCGGTCGGGCAGACCTCGGTGAGGTTGCCGGAGAACTCGCTTTCGAGGGTGCCGTCTTCAACGCGACCGAAGTACACATTGTCGTGGGCACCGAACACACCGAGGTCGGTGCCGCCAGCGTAATCCTTGTAGAAACGCACGCAGCGGTAGCAAGCGATGCAGCGGTTCATTTCGTGGGAAATGAACGGGCCCAGTTGCTGGTTCTGGTGGGTGCGTTTGGTGAAGCGATAACGGCGCTCGTTGTGGCCGGTCATCACGGTCATGTCTTGCAGGTGGCAGTGACCGCCTTCCTCGCACACCGGGCAGTCGTGCGGGTGGTTGGTCATCAGCCATTCGACAACACTGGCGCGGAACGCCTTGGATTCTTCATCGTCGATGGAGATCCAGGTGTTGTCGGTGGCAGGCGTCATGCAGGACATGACGATGCGACCACGGGTGTCGTTCTCGTCGGTGTACTGCTTGACCGCGCACTGGCGGCAAGCCCCGACGCTACCAAGCGCGGGGTGCCAGCAGAAATAAGGGATGTCGAGGCCCAGCGACAGACATGCCTGTAACAGGTTGTCTGCCCCGTCGACTTCGAGCGCTTTGCCGTCTACGTGGATAGTGGCCATGGTTCAAAGTTCTTCGTTGGCCCGGTGTCAGCGGGCGTGGCTAATGGAATCTTGTTATTCGTCCGAATCCAGTCAGCCCCGAAAGGCGTCATCGGACGAAAGGCGAAGGGCACGGACCCTTCGCCTTTTTAAGCGTTTACGCGCCGACTACGATCGGCCTTGCCAGAGGCGGGACGGCGGCGCTTGCAGGCGCGATACCGGCTTCGAACTCTGGACGGAAGTATTTGATGGCACTGCCCAAAGGCTCCACGGCACCCGGTGCGTGAGCACAGAAGGTCTTGCCTGGGCCGAGGAAGCCGACCAGACCCAGCAGGGTCTCGATGTCGCCTGGCTGACCGCGGCCTTCTTCGATGGCCATCAAGAGCTTGACGCTCCATGGCAGGCCATCACGGCACGGGGTGCAGAAGCCGCAGGATTCGCGGGCGAAGAACTGCTCCATGTTGCGCAGCAGCGACACCATGTTGACGCTGTCGTCCACCGCCATCGCCAGGCCGGTACCCATCCGGGTGCCCACTTTGGCGATGCCGCCGGCGTACATCTGTGCGTCGAGGTGTTCTGGCAACAGGAAACCGGTACCGGCACCGCCTGGCTGCCAGGCCTTGAGTTTGTAACCGTCGCGCATGCCGCCGGCGTAGTCTTCGAACAGCTCGCGAGCGGTCACGCCGAATGGCAGTTCCCACAGGCCAGGGTTCTTGACCTTGCCGGAGAAGCCCATGAGCTTGGTGCCCATGTCTTCGCTGCCTTCGCGGGCCAACGATTTGTACCAGTCAACGCCGTCGGCAATGATCGCCGGCACGTTGCACAGGGTTTCCACGTTGTTCACGCAGGTCGGCTTGCCCCACACGCCCACGGCGGCAGGGAAGGGCGGCTTGGAGCGCGGGTTGGCGCGGCGGCCTTCGAGGGAGTTGATCAGTGCGGTTTCTTCACCGCAGATGTAACGCCCGGCGCCGGTGTGGACGAACAGCTCGAAATCGAAGCCGCTGCCCAGAATGTTTTTACCCAAAAGGCCAGCAGCCTTGGCTTCTTCCACGGCACGGTTGAGGTGCTTGGCGGCGGTGGTGTACTCGCCACGCAGGAAGATGTAGCCACGGTAGGTTTTCAGGGCGCGGGCACTGATCAGCATGCCTTCGATCAGCAGATGGGGCAGTTGCTCCATCAGCATGCGGTCTTTCCAGGTGTTCGGCTCCATCTCGTCCGCGTTGCACAGCAGGTAGCGGATGTTGATGGATTCGTCTTTGGGCATCAGGCCCCACTTCACGCCCGTGGGGAAGCCTGCACCGCCGCGACCTTTCAAGCCTGCGTCCTTCACGGTCTGGACGATGTCGTCCTGAGCCATGTCGGCGAAGGCCTTGCGCGCAGCGGCGTAACCGTTCTTGGCCTGGTATTCGTCGAGCCACACGGATTCGCCGTCGTCACGCAGACGCCAGGTCAGCGGGTGAGTCTCGGCCGAACGCTTGATGCGGTTGGCAGGACCGAAAGATGTCAGGGTCATACGTAGCCCTCGAGCAGTTTGGCCACGCCGGCAGGCTGCACGTCGCCAAAGGTGTCGTCGTCGATCATCAGCGCCGGTGCCTTGTCGCAGTTGCCGAGGCAGCAGACAGGCAGCAGGGTGAAACGACCGTCGGCGGTGGTCTGACCCAGGCCGATGCCCAGATTGTTCTGGATTTCGCTGACCACCGACTCGTGGCCGCCGATGTAGCAGACCATGCTGTCGCAGACGCGAATGATGTGGCGGCCGACCGGCTGACGGAAGATCTGGCTATAGAACGTCGCCACGCCTTCAACGTCGCTGGCCGGGATGCCGAGAATCTCGCCGATCGCGTACAGGGCGCCATCCGGCACCCAGCCGCGTTCCTTCTGAACGATTTTCAGGGCTTCGATCGACGCCGCGCGCGGGTCTTCGTAGTGATGCAGCTCGTGCTCGATGGCCGAGCGCTCGGTTTCACTCAAGGTGAAACGGTCTGTCTGGATAAGCGTGCTGTTCATGCTTAGCGGTCCACGTCGGCCATAACGAAGTCGATACTACCCAGGTACGCAATCAAGTCCGCGACCATGCTGCCTTTGATCACCGAAGGGATCTGCTGCAGGTGCGGGAAGCTCGGAGTACGGATCCGGGTACGGTAGCTCATGGTGCCGCCGTCGCTCGTCAGGTAATAACTGTTGATGCCCTTGGTCGCTTCGATCATCTGGAAGGATTCGTTGGCCGGCATGACCGGGCCCCACGAAACCTGCAGGAAGTGCGTGATCAGGGTTTCGATGTGCTGCAGCGTGCGCTCTTTCGGCGGCGGCGTGGTCAGCGGGTGATCCGCCTTGTACGGGCCTTCCGGCATGTTGCGCATGCACTGGTCGATGATCTTGATGCTCTGGCGCATCTCTTCGACGCGGACCATGCAGCGGTCGTAGGCATCGCCGTTGGCAGCCAGCGGTACTTCGAACTCGAAGTTCTCGTAGCCGGAGTACGGGCGCGCTTTACGCAGGTCGAAATCGCAACCGGTCGAACGCAGGCCGGCACCGGTGACGCCCCATTCCAGGGCCTCTTTGGTGTTGTACTGGGCAACGCCGATGGTCCGACCCTTGAGGATGCTGTTCTGCAGGGCGGCCTTGGTGTACTCGTCGAGGCGTTTTGGCAGCCATTCGACGAAGTCTTTCACCAGTTTGTCCCAGCCGCGTGGCAGGTCGTGGGCAACGCCACCGATGCGGTACCAGGCCGGGTGCAGGCGGAAACCGGTAATGGCTTCGATCACCGTGTACGCCTTCTGGCGGTCGGTGAAGGTGAAGAACACCGGAGTCATCGCACCAACGTCCTGGATGTAAGTCCCGAGGAACAGCAGGTGGCTGGTGATCCGGAAGAACTCGGCCATCATGATGCGGATGACGTCGACCTTCTCGGGCACCTTGATGCCGGCCAGCTTCTCGACCGAGAGCACGTACGGCAGGTTGTTCATCACGCCGCCGAGGTAGTCGATACGGTCGGTGTACGGGATGAAGCTGTGCCACGACTGACGCTCGGCCATCTTCTCGGCACCACGGTGGTGGTAACCGATGTCCGGCACGCAGTCGACGATCTCTTCACCGTCCAGTTGCAGGATGATGCGGAACGCACCGTGCGCGGAAGGGTGGTTCGGGCCCAGGTTGAGGAACATGTAGTCCTCGTTGGCACCGGAACGCTTCATGCCCCAGTCTTCAGGACGGAAGCGCGCGGCTTCTTCCTCAAGCTGTTGCTTGGCGAGGTTGAGGCTGAACGGATCGAATTCGGTGGCGCGCGCCGGGAAGTCCTTGCGCAGCGGGTGACCTTCCCAGGTCGGCGGCATCATGATGCGCGACAGGTGCGGGTGGCCTTTGAAGTCGATGCCGTACATGTCCCAGACTTCACGCTCGTACCAGTTGGCGTTCGGCCAGATGCTGGTGACGGTCGGCAAGCTCAGGTCGCTTTCGGACAAGGCGACTTTGATCATCACGTCACTATTACGCTCGAGCGACATGAGGTGATAGAACACGGTGAAGTCGGCGCCCGATGGCAGCCCTTGACGCTTGGTGCGCAGACGCTCGTCCACGCCGTGCAGGTCATAGAGCATGACGTACGGCTTGGGCAGGTTGCGCAGGAAGGTCAGGACTTCGACAAGTTTGGCGCGCGCCACCCACAGCACCGGCATGCCGGTGCGGGTCGACTGAGCGGTGAACGCTTCGGCGCCAAAACGGTTGTTCAATTCGACGACCACATCCTGGTCGTCTGCCTTATAAGGCGGGATGTACAGAGCGCTGCCTGTAGTCATGGTTATTTTTTCGCTTTCGGTCAACGTAAAGAATGAAGCCAGCTTCTCGTTTCTTTTGTAAGAACAGATCTGGATCAGACTTCGTCAGGGCTGCGCAGGTTGGTGACTGCGATTCGCTGTTCGCGGCGCTGTTCTTTCTGCGAAGGCATGTCGGCGCGATAAACGCCTTGATCACCAACGACCCAGGACAGTGGGCGACGCTCCTGGCCAATCGATTCCTGCAACAGCATCAAGCCTTGCAGAAATGCTTCTGGACGGGGCGGGCAGCCAGGTACGTAGACGTCCACGGGCAGGAACTTGTCCACCCCTTGAACCACGGAGTAGATGTCGTACATGCCACCGGAGTTGGCGCACGAACCCATGGAGATTACCCACTTCGGCTCGAGCATCTGCTCGTAGAGACGCTGAATGATCGGCGCCATCTTGATGAAGCAGGTACCGGCGATAACCATGAAGTCGGCCTGACGCGGTGATGCCCGGATAACTTCGGCGCCGAAGCGCGCGATGTCGTGGGGCGCCGTGAAGGCGGTGGTCATTTCCACGTAGCAGCACGAAAGGCCGAAGTTGTACGGCCACAGGGAGTTTTTACGCCCCCAGTTGACCGCGCCACTCAGCACGTCTTCGAGCTTGCCCATGAAAATGTTTTTGTGGACTTGATCCTCTAACGGATCGGAAACGGTTTCCCGTTCGCCAATCGGATACTGCTCGTTAGGAGCATCGGGGTCGATTCTGGTGAGATTGTATTGCATTGCCAAAGCCTCATTGTTTCAGCTTCGCCTGCCGCTTGCGACGAGCTTCCGGAGCCCAGTCAAGGGCGCCCACTCGGAACAGGTAGACAAGACCTGCCAACAGAATTGCTATGAAAACGAGAGCTTCGACGAATCCGGTCCAGCCGCTTTCGCGGACGGACACAGACCATGCAAAGAGAAAGAGGGCTTCGATATCGAAGATCACGAACAGCATCGCGACCAGATAGAATTTGGCTGAGAGCCGCAAGCGGGCGCCACCGGTAGGTAGCATGCCGGACTCGAACGGTTCGTTTTTGCTGCGGCCCCAGGCTTTTGACCCGAGGAGGCTGGAGACGCCGAGCATGAAGGCACACAGGCCGACTACACCCAGAAGGAAAATGGCAAAGCCCCAGTTGTGGGCCATGAGTCCTGTCGCTTCGGGCATGCTGGTAATCCTTAACAGAGAGCAAAGGTCTCTGAGCTTGATAAAGAAATAAGGCAGTGACGATATGTCGCAGCAATCAATCGCGCTGATTTTATGGCTAAACACCCTGCAAGTAAAATTCCTATAGCGAAATTATTTATTGGAATAAGGACATAGCGCACCTCCAATGCCCTGCAGCCCATGCATTGCGGGCATTAGCCGGGTTTGTGTGAATTATGTTTTGTAGGAAATGTAACGAACATAGTTGCTGCTAAATGATAATTGATATCGTTTGGAGTGCTTTTGTAACTGTTTAGCGGTGCAGTAAACAGAAAGTTGTCTTATATGCCTGTTACTGCAAGTAGCGGTGGCGTCCGTTTTAGCGGATTTTTCTGACATCTGTACCGCTCTGGATCAATGTTTTCTCCGGACGTCACCGATCCCTGCAGGCTCACTCCTACAGGGATTTGTGGTGGTCATTGAATCCTGGGCAAAAAAACGCCCCGAACCAGTCGGGGCGTCAGTCTTGCGGCTTTGCGGTTAGCTTTCTATACGATCCGCAAAGGCCGTTTGCTCAGCGAAGCAGAATCAGTGGAACTGTTCTTCTTCGGTCGAACCGGTCAGCGCGGTCACCGAGGACGAGCCACCCTGAATCACGGTGGTCATGTCGTCGAAGTAGCCGGTGCCCACTTCCTGCTGGTGAGCCACGAAGGTGTAACCCTTGGCGGCGTCGGCGAATTCTTGCTCTTGCAGCTTCACGTAGGCAGTCATGTCGTTGCGGGCGTAGTCGTGCGCCAGGTTGAACATGCTGTGCCACATGTTGTGAATGCCGGCCAGGGTGATGAACTGGTGCTTGTAACCCATGGCAGACAGTTCGCGCTGGAACTTGGCGATGGTCGCGTCGTCCAGGTTTTTCTTCCAGTTGAAGGAAGGCGAGCAGTTGTACGACAGCAGTTGGTCCGGGTATTCCTTTTTGATCGCTTCAGCGAAGCGACGGGCTTCTTCCAGATCCGGCTTGGCGGTTTCGCACCAGATCAGGTCGGCATACGGCGCGTAAGCCAGGCCACGGGCGATCGCTTGGTCCAGGCCAGCGCGAACCTTGTAGAAACCTTCCTGAGTACGCTCGCCAGTCACGAACGGCTGGTCGTACGGGTCGCAGTCGGAAGTCAGCAGGTCAGCCGCGTTGGCGTCGGTACGAGCCAGAATGATGGTCGGAGTACCGGCAACGTCGGCAGCCAGACGGGCAGCGGTCAGCTTCTGTACGGCTTCCTGAGTTGGAACCAGTACTTTGCCGCCCATGTGACCACACTTCTTCACGGAAGCCAGCTGGTCTTCGAAGTGAACGCCGGCGGCGCCTGCTTCGATCATGCTCTTCATCAGCTCGTAGGCGTTCAGAACGCCGCCGAAACCGGCTTCGGCGTCAGCCACGATTGGCGCGAAGTAGTCGATGTAGCCTTCGTCGCCCGGGTTCTTGCCGGCTTTCCACTGGATCTGGTCAGCGCGACGGAACGAGTTGTTGATGCGCTTGACCACGGTTGGCACTGAGTCCACCGGGTACAGCGACTGGTCCGGGTACATGGATTCGGCGGAGTTGTTGTCCGCAGCCACTTGCCAGCCCGACAGGTAGATCGCCTGGATACCGGCCTTGACTTGCTGAACAGCCTGGCCGCCGGTCAGGGCGCCCATGCAGTTGACGAAATCTTTCTCTGGGCGGAAGGACGGCTTGGCACCCTGGGTGACCAGGTTCCACAGCTTCTCGGCGCCCATTTTCGCGAAAGTGTGCTCAGGTTGAACCGAGCCACGCAGACGGACGACGTCAGCAGCGGAATAAGTGCGAGTCACGCCTTTCCAGCGCGGGTTTTCAGCCCAGTCTTTTTCAAGGGCTGCAATTTGCTGTTCGCGTGTCAGTGCCATGGAGATAAACCTCGTCGCGTCTTTATGAAAAGTTGTTCTGCGGTGGAAAATTCCTGCGCTCGCTGACCAGAAGCTTAGGTGGTCAAGTCGGGTTCGGCGGGGGAGGCGACGGGATGAACGATGGGCTCGAGGGGAAAGTGAGCAGGTAAAGGCGAACTGGCGGGCGCAATCGGGGCGTCGTGGGCCTTTCATACGAACTGCAGTGTGGTGCCGGGTTACCTAATAACGCTTCCGTCCCTCGGGACAACTTCGTTCCAGTCGACAACCTCGTCAAACACACCTTGTGGGCGGTACAGACACGAAGCGGTTCGCGGGGTAGGTGCGAACGTCGCTTCGAAGGCCCTTGCCAGGGCCTCTGATTAGCGGGAGCGAGGCCATCATGCCTTTGCTTTTTTGCCTCGTCAAACGTTTTGTAGTGCTTTTTTTCAAGCACTACATCTTTGGTCTAATACGACTAATCAGTCAGTTTTTGGTGCTTTAGTCCAGCGCGTCGACTTTGACCCGCAAGGTCATGTCATCCCGGCCTTGAGTCGAGTAGCTGCGGGTCAGGCCCTGTTGGTCGGCCTGAGTCTGGCGATTGACGCCGGCGAGGGTGATCCATTCGCCGAGGCGTCCGCTGACGGTTGTGTCGGTGCTTTGCACGTTCACTACATCGGGACGTTCCTGGCTCATGCGGTCACGGTTGGTACTGATTGCCAGGTGAACGATGTCGCCGGTGACGCTGGCCGTCACGTAAAAACCCTGGGTGACGTTGCGATATTGCGTCTGGCTGCTGTAATCGCCATAGGAGTTGGTCTGGCTGCTGGTGATCGGCACGCTCTGGCCAACCTGGATCAGCGCCGGCATGCCGTCGGTGGCCTGTACCTGCTGCACGCCGCCGTCGCGGCTGGCGGTGCTGCGACTGATGATCCGGGTCTGGTTCGGCGGCGCGCCGTTGACCGAGTAGCCTTCATCGCCGCGGCCGTTGTTTTCGTTGGTGTCGACCGTGATCAACAAGCGTTTGGGTGCAGTGTCGAGCTGGGTGACCAGCGCCTTGAGCTCCTGAATCTTGTCCGGCTCGGCCTTGATGATCAGTTGATTGCCATAGGCGCTGACCTGGCCGTCCTTGCCGATGAAGTCTTGCGCCATCGGCAGCATGTCGGCGCTGGTGCGGTACTTGAGGGGCACGATTTCTGTGGCTGCCATCACCGACAGGCTGCAACCGAGCAGCAGGGTGGTGAGCAGGGTGCGTAGGGACATGTCCGTTATCTCCGCTTTCGAAAGGCTTGATATTGCCAGTTTGTCGGCCCGCGGTGGTGCAAGTTGAATCGTAGACAGCAAAACGCCCCGGCATCGGCGGATGTCGGGGCGTTTTGTGGTGTGCTTGCGGGCCTCTTCGCGAGCAGGCTCATTCCTACAGGGAATCGCATTTCAATTGTAGGAGTGAGCCTGCTCGCGATCGCCGCGCCGCGGTCTCAAGCCGAATGGCGAACCATATCGACATGCGGAATCCCGGCTTCAAGGAATTCCTCACTGACCAGGCTAAAGCCCAAGCGCTCATAGAACGCCGTGGCCTGTACCTGCGCACTGAGCATCTGCTGCTGCAGGCCACGCGCTTCAGCTTCAGCAATCACCGCTTGCATCAGCGCATCACCAACCTTCATCCCGCGCCAGTCTTTCAGCACGGATACCCGGCCAATGTGCCCGTCGGGCAACAGGCGCGCAGTGCCAATCGGAAAGTCGCCTTCAAACGCCAGAAAATGCACGGCGGTCGCGTCATCCGCGTCCCATTCCAGCTCGGGTGGCACCGATTGTTCGGCGATGAACACCGTTTCACGAATGCGCCGGATCTCGGCGATGTCCTTCTGCCAGTCTGCGACACGTACGCGAATCTTATTCATCGGCGAACCCCAGGCTGCCTTGCTTGACCAGTTCGCACAGCAGGCCGCGACCGTCTTCGTCGTCCAGCCAGTCGCCGAGGTTGTCGGTGTGCAGGGCGTCGGCGGCGCAGATCAGCTTCAGCAGTTCGCGCAGTTTGCCCGGCAGATAACGGCTCTGGCCGCTGGCGAACAGCAGCAGGTCGTCATCGACTTCCGACCAGGCCAAGCGCGCGCTCGGGTTGCGGATCAGTACCGCGCCGTCCTGCAGCGCAGCGAGGAAGTCTTCTTCTTCAACTTCTTCCGGGCCCACCACCAGTTCCGGATAGCGCGGCTCGGTCATGTACTGGCCGAACCAGGTCAGCAGCAGACGCTCGTCGCTCATGTGCTCGGCGAGCAGGGCTTTCAGGCGATCCAGTGCGTCGTGTTGAATCTGATGCGGGTCAGCGGCCGGTTGCGCGTCGGCATCGGTGTAGCGCTCTTCGTCAGTCAGGAACTGGCTGAGGAAGTCGGTGAAGTGGGTCAGCACTTCAGAAGCGCTCGGTGCGCGGAAGCCGACCGAGTAGGTCATGCAGTTGTCGACCGCGACACCGCAATGGGCCAGACGGGGCGGCAGGTAGAGCATGTCGCCCGGCTCCAGTACCCACTCTTCGGTCTCGTGGAATTCGGCGAGGATGCGCAGGTCGGCGTGTTGCAGCAGCGGGCTCTCGGAATCGCACATCTGGCCGATTTTCCAGTTGCGCTTGCCGTGGCCTTGCAGCAGGAACACGTCGTAGTTGTCGAAGTGCGGACCGACGCTGCCACCCGGGGCGGCGAAGCTGATCATCACGTCATCGACGCGCCAGCTCGGCAGGAAGCGGAAGTTTTCCAGCAGTTCGCTGACTTCCGGGACGAACTGGTCAACGGCCTGCACCAGCAGGGTCCACTCTTTTTCCGGCAGTTTGCTGAATTCGTCTTCGGCAAACGGGCCGCGACGCAGTTCCCATGGGCGCTCGCCGTGTTCGATCACCAGACGCGATTCGACTTCTTCTTCCAGGGCCAGGCCGGCCAGTTCGTCGGCGTCGATCGGGCTTTCGAAGTCAGGAATCGCCTGACGGATCAGCAGTGGCTTTTTCTGCCAGTAGTCGCGCAGGAATTCGCGTGCCGTAAGGCCGCCCAGAAGTTGAAGAGGAATATCGGAATTCATATGTAACCTATTGAAAAAAAGCACTTTTCAGACGGGAATAAAAACGCCCGGCGCGGCCGGGCGTCTCAAACGGATCAAGCGGTCGATCAGATGCGTTTGGCTTGCGCTACAGCGTTGCCGATGTAGTTGGCCGGGGTCAGTTGCTTGAGCTCGGCTTTCGCTTGCGCTGGCATGTCCAGGCCGTCGATGAAAGTCTGCAACGCTTCAGGGCTGATGCCCTTGCCGCGGGTCAGTTCTTTCAGCTTCTCGTACGGGTTTTCGATGTTGTAGCGGCGCATCACGGTCTGGATCGGCTCAGCCAGGACTTCCCAGCAAGCGTCGAGGTCAGCGGCAATCTTCTGCTCGTTGAGCTCCAGCTTGCTGATGCCTTTGAGGCTGGCTTCGTAGGCGATCACGCTGTGGGCGAAGCCGACACCGAGGTTACGCAGTACGGTGGAGTCGGTCAGATCGCGCTGCCAGCGGGAAATCGGCAGTTTGCTCGCCAGGTGCTGGAACAGGGCGTTGGCGATACCCAGGTTGCCTTCGGAGTTTTCGAAGTCGATCGGGTTGACCTTGTGTGGCATGGTCGACGAACCGATTTCGCCCGCGATGGTGCGCTGCTTGAAATAACCCAGGGAGATGTAGCCCCAGATGTCGCGGTCGAAGTCGATCAGGATGGTGTTGAAGCGCGCAATGGCGTCGAACAGCTCGGCGATGTAGTCGTGCGGTTCGATCTGCGTGGTGTACGGGTTGAAGCCCAGGCCCAGTTCGTCTTCGATGAAGGCGCGGGCATTGGCTTCCCAGTCGATCTGCGGGTAGGCCGACAGGTGGGCGTTGTAGTTGCCGACAGCGCCGTTGATTTTGCCCAGCAGCGGTACGGCAGCGACTTGAGCGATCTGACGCTCGAGACGGTACACCACGTTCGCCAGCTCTTTACCCAAAGTAGTCGGGGAGGCGGGTTGACCGTGGGTGCGCGACAGCATTGGCACGTCAGCGAAACGGATCGCCAGTTCGCGGATGGCATTGGCGGTCTGGCGCATCAGCGGCAGCATCACGTCGTCACGGCCTTCGCGCAGCATCAGGGCGTGGGACAGGTTGTTGATGTCTTCGCTGGTGCAGGCAAAGTGGATGAACTCGCTGACCTTGGCCAGCTCCGGCAGCTTGGCCGCCTGCTCCTTGAGCAGGTATTCGATCGCCTTGACGTCGTGGTTGGTGGTGCGCTCGATCTCTTTGACGCGCTCGGCGTGCTCCAGCGAGAAGTTTTCAGCCAGTTCATTGAGAACGGCGTTGGCCTCGGCGGAGAAGGCTGGCACTTCCGGGATACCGGCGTGGGCGGCCAGGCGCTGGAGCCAGCGCACTTCAACCAGGACGCGGGCACGGATCAGGCCGTACTCGCTGAAAATCGGGCGCAGGGCCTGGGTTTTGCCGGCGTAGCGGCCGTCAACAGGGGAAACCGCAGTGAGCGAAGAGAGCTGCATGGGGTGTTCTCGGACAGTCGGGCAACGAAATGGGGCGCGTATCATACATGAAAAAATCCGCCGGTCCGTTGCCAACTGACCGGCGTATTACGCGCTACAGACTACAAAACTTTTATTGCGCGACGATTTACTCGCTACGCATCAACGGATACAGCTCTTTGAGCAGCTTGCGCCGGCTGATCACCAACTGCCAGCGGTGCCCGCCAAGCTGACGCCACAGGCGCGCCGAACGAATGCCGGCGAGCAGCAGGGCGCGGATCTTCGAGGCGTTGCTCGGTTGCTGCAGGTTGCGCATGTCGCCGTGCACTTGAATGCGTTGGCGCAAGGTGCTCAGGGTGTCCTGATACAGCGCGCCGCAGGCCGCGACCACGTTTTCGTGGGCCGGGCCGAAGTGTTCGACCTGCGACTGGATCTGCGGCAGGCGCTTGCCGATGGTGTCGAGCATGTCGCCACGCTTGGCCAGTTGCCGCTCCAGGCCGAGCATCGACAGCGCATAACGCAACGGCTCGCGCTGCAAGGTGCTCGGGTCGCGTTCAAGGGCGCCGATCAACGCACGATAACCTTCGCGCAGATTGATATCGTCGCCGCCGTATACGTCGAGCGTGTCCTTGGGGTCGCGTACCAGCAGGCTGCCGAGCATGCAGCTCAGGCCGGCCTCGTTGGTCTGGCCGGTCTTGGCGATGCGGTCAACCAGCACGGCGGCGAGAAACACGCCGCCCAGCGCGGTCAGTTGCTCCTGGGTCGGGCTCATGCCTGGCCGCTCCACGGCTCGGCGACTTCGATCACGCCGCCACCGAGGCAGATTTCACCGTCATAGAACACCACGGACTGGCCTGGAGTGACCGCACGTTGCGGTTCGTCGAACACGGCGCGGTAGCCGCTGGCGGTTTTTTCCAGGGTGCAGGCCTGGTCGCTCTGGCGATAACGCACTTTGGCGGTGAGGCGCAGCGGCTGGCTCAGGTCGATCGGGTTGACCCAATAGATTTCCGAAGCGAGCAGGGCGCTGGAGAACAGCCACGGATGGTTGTTGCCCTGGCCGACGATCAGCTCGTTGGTGTCCAGGTCCTTGCGCAGCACGTACCACGGCTCGTCGCCGGCGTCTTTCAAGCCGCCGATACCGAGGCCCTGGCGCTGACCGATGGTGTGGTACATCAAGCCGTGGTGACGGCCGATGACTTCGCCTTCGGTGGTCTTGATTTCGCCCGGTTGCGCCGGCAGGTATTGCTTGAGGAAGTCGCTGAAGCGGCGTTCGCCAATAAAGCAGATCCCGGTGGAATCCTTCTTCTTGGCGGTCGCCAGCTCGTATTTCTCGGCAATCGCGCGGACTTCAGGCTTCTCCAGCTCACCGACCGGGAACAGGGTCTTGGCAATCTGTTCGCCGCCGACGGCATGCAGGAAGTAGCTCTGATCCTTGTTCGGGTCGAGGCCCTTGAGCAGTTCGGTGCGGCCTTCGATGTCGCGGCGACGCACGTAGTGGCCGGTAGCAATCAGGTCGGCGCCGAGCATCATGGCGTAGTCGAGAAACGCCTTGAACTTGATTTCGCGGTTGCACAGGATGTCCGGGTTCGGCGTACGGCCTGCCTTGTATTCGGCGAGGAAGTGCTCGAACACGTTGTCCCAGTACTCGGCGGCGAAGTTGGCGGTGTGCAGCTTGATACCGATTTTGTCGCAGACAGCCTGGGCATCCGCCAGGTCGTCCATGGCGGTGCAGTACTCCGTTCCGTCGTCTTCTTCCCAGTTCTTCATGAACAGGCCTTCCACCTCGTAACCCTGCTCGATCAGCAGGAGAGCGGAAACGGAAGAGTCCACGCCGCCGGACATGCCGACAATGACGCGCTTCTTGGATGTGTCAGAAGGGGCTGGATCACGCATAGGGATTCAATGAGTGTCTTGAAAAAGGACGCGATTCTATCAGGCTCACGGCCTCAAGGCTAAAGAGAAGGGCGGATCAGTTCGAGACTGAAGTGATGGCCGGCCAGATAATCGTCGATGCAACGGATGATCAGCTCGCTGCGCCAGTTGTCGCGCTGGGCGATTAATTCGCTGCGGGTCAACCACTTGGCGCCGACGATGCCATCGTCCAGTTGGTAGTCCGGGTGGTGTTTCACCGCTTTGGCGCTGAAGCACACACGCTGGTAAGTCACGCCGTTGCTCGGCGCGGTGTACAGGTAAATGCCGATCACGCCGGTGGGTTCGACGTCCCAGCCGGTTTCTTCGAGGGTCTCGCGCACGGCGGCGTCGATCAGGGTTTCGTCCGGGTCGAGGTGACCGGCGGGTTGGTTCAGCACGTTACGCCCGGCCTTGTGCTCTTCGACCATCAGGAAGCGGCCGTTGTCCTCGACGATGGTGGCGACGGTGATGTGGGGGAGCCATTCCATGAGTAGACCTCGGTGTTGAATATTGAAACCCGAACCCTGTGGGAGCTGGCTTGCCAGCGATAGCAATGGATCAGTCACATCAATGTTGAATGATAAACCGCCATCGCTGGCAAGCCAGCTCCCACAGGGTTTTGTGGTGATCATAAAGCCCGGAAACACAAACCCCGGCGCAGGGCCGGGGTTTGCGATGTTCCCTTTACAACCTTAAACCAGCGCAGCAATCGCCGCGTTGAAGGTTGCGCTTGGGCGCATGGCCTTGCTGATCAGCTCGGCATCGGCGTGGTAGTAACCACCGATGTCCACTGGCTTGCCCTGAACGGCGTTGAGCTCGGCAACGATGGTCGCCTCGTTCTCGGTCAGGGTTTTGGCCAGGGTCGCGAACTGCGCTTGCAGTGCAGCGTCTTCGGTCTGGGCGGCCAGGGCCTGAGCCCAGTACAGCGCCAGGTAGAAGTGGCTGCCGCGGTTGTCGATGTTGCCGACTTTGCGCGATGGCGACTTGTTGTTGTCGAGGAACTGGCCGGTGGCCTGATCCAGGGTTTTCGACAGCACCAGCGCTTTCGGGTTGTTGTAGTTCACACCCAGGTGCTCAAGGGACGCTGCCAGTGCGAGGAACTCGCCCAGCGAATCCCAGCGCAGGAAGTTCTCTTCAACCAGTTGCTGCACGTGCTTCGGTGCCGAACCGCCGGCGCCGGTTTCGAACAGGCCACCGCCGTTCATCAGCGGCACGATCGACAGCATCTTGGCGCTGGTGCCCAGTTCCATGATCGGGAACAGGTCGGTCAGGTAGTCGCGCAGGACGTTGCCGGTCACCGAAATGGTGTCCTTGCCTTCGCGAGTGCGCTGCAGGGTGTACTTCATGGCATCGACCGGCGCCATGATCTGGATGTCCAGACCGGCAGTGTCGTGATCCTTCAGGTAAGCCTGAACTTTCTCGATCACCACGCCGTCGTGGGCGCGCATCGGGTCCAGCCAGAAGATCGCCGGGGTGCTGCTGGCGCGAGCACGGTTGACGGCCAGTTTGACCCAGTCCTGGATCGGCGCGTCTTTGGTCTGGCACATGCGGAAGATGTCGCCGGCTTCAACAGCCTGCTCCATCAGCAGCTTGCCCTTGCTGTCGGTCACGCGAACCACGCCGTCAGCCTTGATCTGGAAGGTCTTGTCGTGCGAACCGTACTCTTCGGCTTTCTTCGCCATCAGGCCAACGTTTGGCACGCTGCCCATGGTGGTCGGATCGAACGCACCGTTGGCTTTGCAATCTTCGATCACGGCCTGGTAGATGGTCGCGTAGCAACGATCCGGGATCACTGCCTTGGTGTCGTGCAACTGACCGTCGGTGCCCCACATCTTGCCGGAGTCACGGATCATTGCTGGCATCGAGGCGTCGACAATGACGTCGCTCGGCACGTGCAGGTTGGTGATGCCTTTGTCGGAGTTGACCATCGCCAGCGCAGGGCGAGCGGCGTAGACCGCTGCCATGTCGGCTTCGATCTGTGCTTGCTGCTCGGCCGGCAGGGCCTTGATGCGTGCGTACAGGTCGCCGATGCCGTTGTTCAGGTTGAAGCCGATCTGGGCCAGCACGTCAGCGTGCTTGGTCAGGGCGTCTTTATAGAACTCGGCAACGATCTGGCCGAACATGATCGGGTCGGAAACCTTCATCATGGTCGCTTTCAGGTGCACCGACAGCAGCACGCCTTGGGCCTTGGCGCTGTCGATTTCAGCGGCGATGAATGCGCGCAGAGCGTTTTTGCTCATTACGGCGCAGTCGAGGATCTCGCCGGCCTGAACGCTGGTTTTTTCTTTCAGAACGGTAGCAGTACCGTCCTTGGCGATCAGCTCGATCTTCACGGCGTCAGCGGCGTCGATCAGGGCAGCTTTTTCGCTGCCGTAGAAATCGCCGGTGCTCATGTGAGCCACGTGGGACTTGGAGTCTTTGGCCCAGGCGCCCATTTTGTGCGGGTGCTTGCGCGCATAGTTTTTAACCGACAGCGGAGCGCGGCGGTCGGAGTTGCCTTCACGCAGAACCGGGTTCACGGCGCTGCCCTTGACCTTGTCGTAACGCGCCTTGGCTTCTTTCTCGGCATCGTTGGTCACGGCTTCCGGGTAGTCCGGCAGGTTGTAACCCTGGGCTTGCAGCTCTTTGATCGCGGCTTGCAGCTGTGGCACCGAAGCACTGATGTTCGGCAGCTTGATGATGTTGGCTTCAGGCGTAACGGCCAGGTCGCCCAGTTCGGCGAGGTGGTCGGCTACGGCTTTGTCGCCCAGTTGCTCGGGGAAGCTGGCCAGAATACGTGCTGCAAGAGAGATATCGCGGGTTTCCACGGCGATATCGGCCGAGGCGGTGTAAGCCTCGATGATCGGCAGCAGGGAATAGGTGGCGAGGGCTGGAGCTTCGTCGGTGAAGGTATAGATGATCTTCGAGCGGGTGGGCATATTCGGATTAACTCTCTCTTCTTTGCTAAAGCGTGCGCAGAAACTCGAGGGGCGCCGGGTAAGCGCGTTCGTTCAAAGTCATCCATGAACCGAATGTCGAGATTCTTCGCGGTGATGTTGGGTGCATCAGTAGAGCGTCAAGCAGTCGGACTGCGGTAACAACCCGACCAATCAGGCGGAAAGTCTCGTGCTAGAGAGGCCAGCCGTCGTGACCCTTTGGTCAGCGGGCGGCATTATACATAGGTAGCTGGCAATCTGCCGATGGTTCATATGCAACGATTCTCGTCCATTGGTCTAAAGGTCGCAGGGCGGGGTGGGGCGTAGAGTCGTCGCGAATGCTTGAGTTTGGCGCTTTTCCCTTTGCTTTCAGGCTTGTACGAAACGAGATGTAGGCGCGCCACGAACAGAGGGTTTGCGTGTTGATTTAACTGGGTTACGCTCGAACCAAGCCAGATGTTCAATCCAAACAATGGAGTTCAGCATGGGTTACAAGAAGATTCAGGTTCCAGCCGTCGGCGACAAAATCACCGTCAATGCAGACCATTCTCTCAATGTTCCTGATAACCCGATCATCCCCTTCATCGAAGGTGACGGCATTGGTGTCGACATCAGTCCGGTGATGATCAAGGTGGTCGATGCTGCAGTTCAAAAGGCATACGGCGGTAAACGCAAGATTTCCTGGATGGAAGTCTACGCCGGGGAAAAAGCCACTCAGGTTTACGATCAGGATACCTGGCTGCCTCAGGAAACCCTGGATGCAGTCAAGGATTACGTGGTTTCCATCAAAGGCCCGCTGACCACTCCCGTCGGTGGCGGCATCCGCTCGCTGAACGTGGCCCTGCGTCAGCAACTCGACCTGTACGTCTGCCTGCGCCCGGTGCGCTGGTTCGAAGGTGTACCAAGCCCGGTTAAAAAGCCTGGCGACGTCGACATGACCATCTTCCGCGAGAACTCCGAAGACATCTACGCTGGCATCGAGTGGAAGGCCGGTTCGCCGGAAGCCACCAAGGTCATCAAATTCCTTAAAGAAGAAATGGGCGTCACCAAGATCCGTTTCGACGAAAACTGCGGTATCGGCGTCAAGCCGGTTTCGCTGGAAGGCACCAAGCGTCTGGCGCGCAAGGCTCTGCAGTATGTGGTCGATAACGACCGCGATTCGCTGACCATCGTGCACAAAGGCAACATCATGAAGTTCACCGAAGGTGCCTTCAAAGAGTGGGCCTATGAAGTGGCGGCCGAAGAATTCGGCGCGACCCTGCTCGACGGTGGCCCGTGGATGCAGTTCAAGAATCCGAAAACCGGCAAGAACGTTGTGGTCAAGGATGCCATCGCCGATGCCATGCTCCAGCAGATCCTGCTGCGCCCGGCCGAATACGATGTGATCGCGACCCTGAACCTCAACGGCGACTACCTCTCCGATGCCCTGGCGGCGGAAGTGGGGGGTATCGGCATTGCACCGGGCGCCAACCTGTCCGACACCGTGGCGATGTTCGAAGCGACCCACGGCACCGCGCCGAAGTACGCCGGCAAGGACCAGGTCAACCCGGGTTCGCTGATTCTCTCGGCGGAAATGATGCTGCGTCACATGGGCTGGACCGAAGCGGCGGATCTGATCATCAAGGGCACCAACGGCGCCATTGGTGCGAAAACCGTGACCTATGACTTCGAACGTCTGATGGACGGGGCCAAGCTGGTTTCGTCTTCGGGCTTCGGTGATGCGCTGATTTCGCATATGTAAATGAAAGCGGCTGTAACCAAAAACGCCCGGCTCGAGTGATCGAGCCGGGCGTTTTTTTCTGGCAGGTGGTTCAGTCGAGTCAGCTGGTTACCGATTGCTGCTGGACGGCAGTCGAGACGGCGTCTCCCACGATCTCGACGCTTTCAATCTTGGTCGCATGCAGGCCTTTGGGACCTTGCACAATCTCAAACCTGACGGCTTGCCCTGCCTTGAGGGTTCTGTACCCGTCCATCTCGATGGCGGAGTAATGCGCAAAGAAGTCGATCTCTTTGCCATCCTCATCGCGGCCTTCACGGGCATCGGTATTGATAAAGCCGAATCCCTTGGCATTGTTGAACCACTTGACCTTGCCGACAGCCATGCTCAAATCCCTCTGCACCAGACTCCATCGCTGGAGTATCATCCAATTCATCCGCAATCTAATCCGTAAAAGAATTGACTCCGCGGATCTTTTTTACCCACTGTGGGCTCTATTGGTTGTAACACCGTTTTCCCGATAGTCAAGGTGACCGGGCAGTCGGAGTTGAAAACGTGGACAGCCGCCCCCACCACTGTATTTGCACAACTGAAGAACCTTTCTTTCCATGCATGCAATCAGCCAGATTCGACTAACATTCAATCAGGATCGCCCGCTTCTCCAAAAGGATCTCCCAGAGGAGCACGACGACGATTCGGCAGGCGTTGCTGTTCAGGAAGCAAAGCCTGCGTTACAGGCGCCGCCGATGTACAAGGTGGTTTTGTTTAATGATGACTACACACCGATGGATTTCGTCGTCGAAGTGCTCGAGGTGTTTTTTAACCTGAATCGCGAGCTGGCGACCAAGGTCATGCTGGCCGTCCACACAGAAGGACGGGCAGTATGTGGAGTGTTTACCCGCGACATCGCCGAGACAAAGGCCATGCAGGTCAACCAGTACGCCAGGGAAAGCCAGCATCCGCTACTCTGTGAAATCGAGAAGGACGGTTAATCGCCGACCACTTGGGTATGAGGTGAAGCTATGTTAAACCGCGAGCTCGAAGTCACCCTCAATCTAGCCTTCAAGGAGGCTCGTTCGAAGCGTCATGAATTCATGACCGTCGAACACCTTTTGCTGGCCCTATTGGACAATGAGGCTGCCGCCACCGTTTTGCGTGCCTGCGGCGCAAACCTCGACAAACTCAAGCATGACCTGCAGGAGTTCATCGACTCCACCACGCCATTGATCCCCGTTCATGACGAAGATCGCGAAACCCAGCCAACCCTGGGCTTCCAGCGTGTACTGCAACGTGCTGTTTTCCACGTACAGAGCTCGGGCAAACGCGAAGTAACCGGCGCCAACGTGCTGGTTGCAATCTTCAGTGAGCAAGAGAGTCAGGCCGTGTTCCTGCTGAAACAGCAGAGCGTGGCGCGCATTGATGTCGTCAACTACATCGCTCACGGCATTTCCAAAGTGCCGGGGCATGGCGATCACTCTGAAGGTGAACAAGATATGCAGGACGACGAGGGCGGTGAGTCTTCTTCTTCAGGCAATCCTCTGGATGCTTATGCCAGCAACCTCAACGAACTTGCGCGCCAGGGTCGTATTGACCCGCTGGTCGGCCGCGAAATGGAAGTCGAGCGTGTGGCGCAGATTCTTGCGCGCCGGCGTAAAAACAATCCGCTGCTGGTCGGCGAGGCGGGCGTGGGTAAAACCGCGATTGCCGAAGGTCTGGCCAAGCGCATTGTCGACAACCAGGTGCCGGACCTGCTGGCCAACAGCGTCGTGTATTCCCTCGACCTCGGTGCTCTGCTCGCGGGCACCAAGTATCGCGGCGATTTCGAGAAGCGCTTCAAGGCGCTGCTCAATGAACTGAAAAAACGTCCGCAGGCGATCCTGTTCATCGACGAAATCCACACCATCATCGGTGCGGGTGCTGCGTCCGGTGGCGTGATGGATGCCTCGAACCTGCTCAAGCCATTGCTCTCGTCTGGTGACATTCGTTGCATCGGTTCGACCACGTTCCAGGAATTCCGCGGCATCTTCGAGAAGGATCGGGCCTTGGCGCGTCGCTTCCAGAAAGTCGATGTGGTCGAGCCGTCGGTGGAAGACACCATCGGTATCCTGCGCGGCCTGAAAGGGCGTTTCGAGCAGCACCACAATATCGAGTACAGCGATGAGTCGTTGCGCGCGGCTGCTGAGCTGGCGTCGCGCTACATCAATGACCGGCACATGCCGGACAAGGCCATCGACGTGATCGACGAGGCGGGCGCCTACCAGCGTCTGCAACCGGTCGAGATGCGCGTCAAGCGTATCGAAGTGCCGCAGGTCGAAGACATTGTGGCGAAAATCGCGCGGATTCCGCCAAAACACGTCACCAGTTCCGACAAGGAACTGCTGCGTAACCTGGAGCGCGACCTGAAGCTGACGGTGTTTGGTCAGGACGCAGCGATCGACTCGCTGTCGACTGCGATCAAGCTGTCGCGTGCCGGGCTCAAGTCGCCTGACAAGCCAGTCGGTTCATTCCTGTTCGCAGGCCCTACCGGTGTCGGTAAAACCGAGGCCGCGCGGCAATTGGCCAAGGCCTTGGGGATCGAGCTGGTGCGCTTCGACATGTCCGAATACATGGAACGTCACACCGTATCGCGTCTGATTGGTGCGCCTCCGGGTTATGTCGGGTTCGATCAGGGCGGTCTGTTGACCGAAGCGATCACCAAGCAGCCGCACTGTGTGTTGTTGCTCGATGAAATCGAGAAGGCGCACCCCGAAGTCTTCAACCTGCTGTTGCAGGTAATGGACCACGGTACGCTGACCGACAATAACGGGCGCAAGGCGGACTTCCGCAACGTGATCGTGATCATGACCACCAACGCCGGTGCCGAAACGGCGGCGCGTGCTTCGATCGGTTTCACCCATCAGGACCACTCGTCTGATGCGATGGAAGTGATCAAGAAGAGCTTTACGCCGGAGTTCCGTAACCGTCTGGACACCATTATCCAGTTTGGTCGCCTCAGTCATGAGGTCATCAAAAGCGTGGTGGACAAGTTCCTTACCGAGCTTCAGGCGCAGCTGGAAGACAAGCGTGTGCTGCTTGAGGTCACTGATGCCGCGCGTAGTTGGCTGGCGGCGGGTGGTTATGATTCGGCGATGGGCGCACGTCCGATGGCACGTCTGATCCAGGACAAGATCAAGCGTCCGCTGGCGGAGGAGATTCTGTTTGGCGAGCTGGCCGAGCATGGCGGTGTGGTGCACATCGACATCAAGGATGGTGAGTTGACGTTTGACTTCGAGACGACGGCAGAAATGGCCTGACGGCCTTGGATCAAGAGGGCGCCTTCGGGCGCCTTTTTGTTGTCTGGGCTTTTTGGGTGAATATCCGTTGCTGCGGTGATGGCTTATTACGGTTTCGCCCTTACGGCGACTCACTTTTTTTACAAACGCCTAAAAAAAGTAAGCAAAAAAACGCTTGCTCCTACGTACGGCCCGCTCGCTGAGGCTCGGGGTTCCTTCGCTCCGGGATCGATCCGGGCGCAGCGCCTACGGTTTGCTTCGCTGCACCTCCTCTCGCTGTGTTTGGCTGCGCCAAACGGTCGCTGCGCTCCCCCCCCCGGATCAATCCCTCCACTCAGCCTTCCGACGTCGCCTTACAGATCAAGATCAAAAGCAGGCGAGCTGACACTCGGCCTATTGAGTGGTGAAGAGCGGGGCGTGGTCGGCTTTGGATTTGTGGTGGATTTACCCCTCACCCCAGCCCTCTCCCCGAGGAGAGGGAGCCGATTTGTGGGCCTTTCAGAATCTGAGTTCGACTCGATATTGCATGTCGGCGTAGCTCTCCCAAACACCTCGATCAGTCCTTTCTCTGGGAGGGTGAGGGGCCGATTTGTTTGCTTTTTAGAGCCTGAGTTCAACGCGGTATCGCACGTCGGCGCAGCTCCCCCAAACACCACGGTCAGTCCCCTCTCCCTCCGGGAGAGGGCTAGGGTGAGGGGCTCTTGATCCGGCTTTTGATCTGGCTTCGGCTTTTGATCTTTTGCCCCATCGGCAGGCCGAGCGTAGGTGTTCATCCGGGGGTAGGCGCGCAGCGCCGTGCGGCGAAGCCGCATTCATCGAGAGGAGGTGCAGCGAAGCAAGCCGTAGGCGATGCCCCCGGATGGACACCGTAGCTCGGGAACACTGAGCCTCAGCGAGGTGCCGTACGCCGGGGCAAAGCCTTTTGGTTCCTTTCTGGCGTTTGAAAAAGGGACCCGCTGTAAGAACGAAACCGCCAGCGGCAGCACCCGCAGCAACGGATATGCCCCCAATCCCCAACCCCAAAACGCACATACAAAAACGCCCGGTATAAACCGGGCGTTCTGTATTGACTTGATTAACGAGCGCGGTAAGTAATGCGCCCTTTGCTCAAGTCATAGGGCGTCAGCTCGACGCGCACTTTGTCACCGGTAAGAATACGAATGTAGTTCTTGCGCATCTTGCCGGAAATATGCGCGGTTACGACGTGCCCATTTTCCAACTCCACGCGAAACATGGTGTTGGGCAGGGTGTCGACGACAGTGCCTTCCATTTCGAAGCTGTCTTCTTTCGACATGCAGTAAAGCCCTCGGTATCCAATGAATGGCCCGGTGCAACTGCGCCAGGCAAAAGCGGCGTGCATTGTGCCCGAAAAATGGGGTTTACGCCAAGGGGTTTAGGGCTTGGGTTTAGTTCAGGACAACCCAGCGCTGATTAATCAGCAATTCGATGGGGCGATATTGCGTCTTGTAGTTCATCTTTTTGCAGTTTTTGATCCAGTAACCGAGGTACACCGCCTCAAGCCCGAGGCGATGGCTTTCGGCGATTTGCCACAAGATGGCAAAACGGCCAAGGCTGCGGCGTTCTTCGGCGGGTTCGTAGAAGGTGTACACCGCCGACAAGCCGTTTGGCAGTAAATCGGTGACCGCCACGGCGAGCAACCGTCCGTCGAGACGGAACTCGTAAAAGCGCGAGAAGGGCAGGTCGCGGACCAGAAATGTCGAGAATTGATCACGGCTGGGCGGGTACATGTCGCCGTCGGCGTGACGTTGTTCGATATAGCGCTGGTACAGATCGAAATATTCTTCGCTGAACTTCGGCTTGGCCGGACGCACCTGCAGGTCGGCGTTGCGTTTGAAAATGCGCTTCTGCTGACGATTGGGGATGAACTGCGCCACGGGAATGCGCGCAGGTACGCACGCATTGCAGTTCTGGCAATGCGGCCGATACAGATGATCGCCACTGCGACGAAAGCCCATTTCCGACAGGTCTGCGTAGACATGCACATCCATGGGCTGGCTCGGGTCGAGAAACAGGGTCGTCGCCTGCTCCTCGGGCAGATAACTGCAAGAGTGGGGCTGAGTGGCATAGAACTTGAGGCGCGCCAACTCGGTCATGATCAACCCTCGGGAAAAGCTGGTGAATTAAGTGTAAGCCACGCGCGCAAAAGTCGCTCAGCAAACCCAGGTGGCACGTTGAGGTTGATCCAGATGATTGGCCAGGTAGCGCGCGAATTCACTGCGGGGAATCGCCCGGGCGCCGAGGCTGTGCAGATGATCGGTCGGCATCTGGCAGTCGATCAGCACAAATCCCGAATCTTTCAAGTGTCGCACCAGTGTGGCAAAGCCATATTTGGAGGCGTTGTCGGCGCGGCTGAACATTGATTCGCCGAAAAACAGTTGGCCCATCGCCAGGCCATACAGGCCACCGACCAGTTCGCCCTGATCCCAGACCTCCACCGAATGGGCAAAGCCGCGGCGGTGCAATTCAATGTAGGCGTCCTGCATGGCTTGCGTGATCCAGGTGCCATCGGCGTAATCCCGTGGCGCGGCGCAGGCGCGGATGACGGCATCAAAATCCTGGTCGAAGGTCACCTGATAGCGCGCCTTGCGCAGTAATTTGCCGAGACTGCGTGAGACATGCAGTTCGTCGGGAAATAGCACCGTGCGCGGATCCGGCGACCACCAGAGAATCGGCTGGCCTTCGGAAAACCACGGAAAGCAGCCATGGCGATAAGCCTGAATCAAACGATCGGCGGACAGGTCGCCGCCGGCGGCGAGTAATCCGTTGGGTTCGCGCATGGCCTTTTCCAGTGGCGGAAAAGTCAGTGAGTTGCGTTGTAACCAAGTCAGCATGGCATCCAGGCTTGCAGAAGGGGAGGGCGGTGCGGGCAGTGTGGCCCGCGATAAAGTGTGCCGTTAAATGACAGGAATGTCGTCCAGATACTTCTCCGCATCGAGCGCAGCCATGCAACCGGCGCCGGCGGACGTCACCGCTTGCCGGTAGACGTGGTCGGCCACGTCGCCTGCGGCAAACACGCCGGGGATCGCGGTGGCTGTGGCATCGCCCTCGCTGCCGCCCTTGATCACCAGATAGCCATCGCGCATCGGCAACTGACCCTGAAACAGGTCGGTGTTGGGTTTGTGGCCAATGGCAATGAACACGCCCGCCAACGACAGTTCGCGGGTTTCGCCGGTGTGGCTGTCGCGCAGGCGGGCGCCGGTCACGCCGCTGGCGTCGCCGAGCACTTCGTCAAGGTTCTGGTTCCAGTGCAGGCGCACGTTACCGCTGGCGGCTTTGTCGAGCAGCTTGTCCTGAAGGATTTTCTCCGAGCGCAACTTGTCGCGACGGTGGATCAAGTGCACTTCTTTGGCGATGTTGGAGAGGTACAGCGCTTCCTCGACAGCGGTGTTGCCGCCACCGACCACCGCCACCACCTGATTGCGATAAAAGAAGCCGTCACAGGTCGCACAGGCGGAAACACCCTTGCCGGCGAAGGCTTCCTCCGAGGGCAGGCCCAGATACTGCGCCGACGCGCCGGTGGCGATAATCAGTGCGTCGCAAGTGTAAGTGCCGCTGTCGCCGATGAGTTCAAACGGGCGCTGCTGCAACTTGGCCGTGTGGATGTGGTCGTAAACGATCTCTGTGGCAAAGCGTTCGGCGTGCTTTTGCATGCGCTCCATCAGCACCGGGCCGGTCAGGCCTTCGACGTCGCCGGGCCAGTTGTCGACCTCGACCGTGGTGGTGAGCTGGCCACCGGCCTGCAATCCGGTAATCACGACGGGTTTGAGGTTGGCGCGGGCGGCGTAGACGGCGGCGCTGTAGCCGGCCGGACCGGAGCCGAGAATGATCAGGCGTGAATGCTTCGCTGCGTTCATCAAATACACCTCATAAGCCTTTGTCACAAAAGACAATGCATGCTCAAATTGAACCGCAGGTTTCGTGCGCTTGGCTATGCTCAATGCTGGGCTTTGAAGCATGGCATCAGACGCACAAACCCGTACAATGCCGGGCTGTAACAGAATATTCGCTGCGCACCGTGTTTATAAAAGCCGCAGCGCAGTGTTAAAAGTAGTCTCAGTTGTGCCCGTTCACTTTTTCACCTGCCTGGATTGGGCAGTTTTTATCGTCATTCAATAGATGGACGCGCCTCGGGCGCAGGAAAAGAAGCGTTTTGAAGAAATCCACCGCAGCACCAAAAACAGTCGTTCCGCTCTGGCGCCAACAGTTGCACTACCGGCTCAAGGAAGGTGCATTGATCGCCATCGGTGCCTTGTGCCTGTTCCTGATGATGGCTTTGCTGACCTACGGCAAGGACGATCCGGGCTGGAGCCACAACAGCAAGATCGACGACGTGCAGAATTTCGGCGGCCCGGCGGGTTCCTACAGCGCCGACATCCTGTTCATGGTGCTCGGTTATTTCGCGTACATCTTCCCGTTGCTGCTGGCGATCAAGGCGTATCAGATCTTCCGTCAGCGTCACGAACCGTGGCAGTGGAGCGGCTGGCTGTTCTCCTGGCGCCTGATCGGCCTGGTGTTTCTGGTGCTGTCCGGCGCGGCACTGGCGCATATCCATTTCCATGCCCCGACCGGTCTGCCGGCCGGTGCCGGTGGCGCATTGGGCGAGAGCCTCGGCGATCTGGCGAAGAACGCGCTGAACATTCAGGGCAGCACGCTGCTGTTCATCGCCCTGTTCCTGTTCGGCCTGACGGTGTTCACCGACCTGTCGTGGTTCAAGGTGATGGACATCACCGGCAAGATCACCCTCGACTTGTTCGAGCTGTTCCAGGGCGCGCTCAACCGCTGGTGGTCGGCCCGCACCGAGCGCAAACAACTGGTCGCGCAACTGCGTGAAGTCGACGATCGCGTACATGACGTGGTGGCGCCGACGGTCACCGACAAGCGTGAACAAGCCAAGGTCAAGGAACGCCTGATCGAGCGTGAGCAAGCCCTGAGCAAGCACATGTCCGACCGTGAGAAGCAGGTGCCGCCGGTCATCGCCCCGGCCCCGGCCAAGGCCCCGGAACCGAGCAAGCGCGTGCAGAAAGAGAAACAGGCGCCGTTGTTCGTCGACAGCGCCGTGGAAGGCACCTTGCCGCCGATCTCGATTCTCGATCCGGCGGAAAAGAAACAGCTCAATTACTCGCCGGAGTCCCTGGCAGCGGTCGGCCACTTGCTGGAGATCAAGCTCAAGGAGTTCGGGGTCGAGGTCACGGTGGACTCGATCCATCCGGGCCCGGTGATTACCCGTTACGAGATCCAGCCCGCTGCAGGCGTGAAAGTCAGCCGCATCGCCAACCTGGCGAAAGACCTGGCGCGTTCGCTGGCCGTGACCAGCGTGCGCGTGGTCGAGGTGATTCCGGGCAAGACCACCGTGGGTATCGAGATTCCCAACGAAGACCGGCAGATCGTGCGCTTCTCCGAAGTGCTGTCGACCCCCGAGTACGACAACTTCAAATCGCCGGTCACCCTGGCCCTGGGCCACGACATTGGCGGCAAACCGGTCATCACCGACCTGGCGAAGATGCCGCACCTGCTGGTAGCCGGTACCACCGGTTCCGGTAAGTCGGTGGGGGTGAACGCGATGATCCTGTCGATCCTGTTCAAGTCCGGCCCGGAAGACGCCAAGCTGATCATGATCGACCCGAAAATGCTTGAGCTGTCGATCTACGAAGGCATTCCGCACCTGTTGTGCCCGGTGGTTACCGACATGAAGGACGCCGCTAACGCCTTGCGCTGGAGCGTCGCCGAGATGGAGCGCCGCTACAAGCTGATGGCGAAGATGGGCGTGCGTAACCTGTCCGGCTTCAACGCCAAGGTCAAGGAAGCCCAGGATGCCGGCGAGCCGTTGAGCGATCCGCTGTACAAGCGTGAAAGCATTCACGATGAAGCGCCGCTGCTGCAGAAGCTGCCGACCATCGTCGTGGTGGTCGACGAATTCGCCGACATGATGATGATCGTCGGCAAGAAGGTCGAAGAACTGATCGCGCGTATCGCGCAGAAGGCCCGTGCGGCAGGTATTCACTTGATCCTCGCGACCCAGCGGCCGTCGGTGGACGTGATCACCGGTCTGATCAAGGCCAACATCCCGACCCGTATGGCGTTCCAGGTTTCGAGCAAGATCGACTCGCGGACCATCATCGACCAGGGCGGCGCCGAACAATTGCTCGGCCACGGTGACATGCTCTACATGCCGCCGGGCACCAGCCTGCCGATTCGGGTTCACGGCGCATTCGTGTCCGACGATGAAGTCCACCGTGTCGTCGAAGCGTGGAAACTGCGTGGCGCACCGGAATACAACGATGACATCCTCAACGGTGTCGAAGAAGCAGGCAGCGGTTTTGAAGGCAGCAGCGGTGGCGGCGACGGCGATGATCCGGAAGCGGACGCACTGTACGACGAAGCCGTGCAGTTTGTGCTGGAAAGCCGTCGCGCCTCGATTTCCGCTGTACAGCGCAAGTTGAAGATCGGCTACAACCGTGCCGCGCGGATGATCGAAGCCATGGAAATGGCCGGCGTCGTCACCTCCATGAACACCAACGGTTCGCGTGAAGTGCTGGCCCCGGGCCCGGTACGCGACTGATCCCAGAAGCAAGAGGTGGCACAATGACGTGCCGCCGCTCTCCCACGAGTATTCAAGAGGACTCCCATGCGTCTGATCCGCATGCTGTTGCCAGTACTGGCACTGACCACATTCACGGCCCACGCCGATGACAAGGACGTGGCTCGTCTGACCCAATTGCTGGAAACGTCCAAGACCCTGAGCGCGAACTTCTCGCAGCTGACCCTCGACGGCAGCGGCACGCAGTTGCAGGAAACCACTGGCGACATGACCCTGCAGCGTCCGGGCCTGTTCTACTGGCACACCAATGCGCCAGCCGAGCAGACCATGGTCTCCGACGGCAAGAAAGTCACCTTGTGGGACCCGGATCTGGAACAGGCGACGATCAAGAAGCTCGACGAGCGTCTGACCCAGACCCCGGCGTTGTTGTTGTCCGGTGATGTGTCGAAGATCAGCCAGAGTTTCGACATCACGGCGAAAGAGGCAGGCGGCGTGATCGACTTCACTCTGAAGCCGAAAACCAAGGACACGTTGTTCGACAACCTGCGCCTGTCGTTCCGCAACGGTCTGCTCAATGACATGCAACTGATCGACAGCGTCGGCCAGCGCACCAACATCCTGTTCACCGGGGTCAAGGCCAACGAGCCAGTGCCGGCTTCCAAGTTCAAGTTCGACATCCCCAAGGGTGCCGACGTGATCCAGGAATAAACCCCGGATCCTGAACTGGGCCTTTGTGGTTTGGAGCTTTTGTGGCGAGGGGATTTATCCCCGTTCGGCTGCGCAGCAGTCGCCAAAACCATTGCACTTGGTAGGCCTGATACAACGAAATTGCTGGTTTAAGGGCCGCTTCGCAGCCCAACGGGGATGAATCCCCGCGCCACAGGGTCACCCACAGAGTTCAGAAAATTCGAGGTTTCAACGCTACGTGATGGATCTGTTTCGCAGTGCACCGATTGCCCAGCCACTGGCCGCGCGTTTGCGTGCGACCAATCTGGATGAGTACGTCGGTCAGGAGCACGTGCTCGCTCGCGGCAAGCCTCTGCGTGAAGCGCTGGAGCAGGGTGCCCTGCATTCGATGATTTTCTGGGGCCCGCCTGGCGTGGGTAAAACCACGCTGGCGCGATTGCTCGCGGAAGTCTCGGACGCGCACTTCGAAACGGTCTCGGCGGTGCTCGCCGGGGTCAAGGAAATCCGTCAGGCGGTTGAAATCGCCAAGCAGCAGGCCGGCCAGTACGGCAAGCGCACGATTCTGTTCGTCGATGAAGTGCACCGGTTCAACAAGTCGCAGCAGGATGCGTTCCTGCCTTATGTTGAAGACGGCACACTGATCTTCATCGGCGCCACCACCGAAAACCCTTCGTTCGAACTGAACAACGCCTTGTTGTCGCGGGCCCGCGTCTATGTGCTGAAAAGCCTCGACGAAGCGGCGCTGCGCAAACTGGTGCATCGCGCACTCACCGAGGAGCGTGGGCTGGGCAAGCGCAACCTGACGCTCAACGATGAAGGCTTCCAGATGTTGCTGTCCGCCGCCGATGGCGACGGTCGACGGCTGCTCAACTTGCTGGAAAATGCCTCGGACCTCGCCGAAGACAACAGCGAGATCGGCACCGAACTGCTGCAAAGCCTGCTCGGCGACACCCGACGGCGCTTCGACAAAGGCGGCGAAGCCTTTTACGACCAGATCTCCGCGCTGCACAAATCGGTGCGCGGCTCCAATCCCGACGGCGCGCTGTACTGGTTTGCGCGGATGATCGACGGCGGTTGTGATCCGCTGTACCTGGCCCGGCGCGTGGTGCGCATGGCCAGCGAAGACATCGGCAACGCCGACCCGCGTGCCCTCAGCCTGTGCCTGGCGGCGTGGGAAGTGCAGGAACGCCTCGGCAGCCCGGAAGGCGAACTGGCCGTGGCCCAGGCCATTACCTATCTGGCCTGCGCCCCGAAAAGCAATGCGGTGTACATGGGGTTCAAGACCGCCCTGCGCGCCGCCGCTGAAAACGGTTCGCTGGAAGTGCCGCTGCACCTGCGCAACGCGCCGACCAAACTGATGAAACAACTGGGCTACGGCGATGAATATCGCTACGCCCACGATGAGCCGGACGCCTACGCCGCCGGCGAAGACTATTTCCCTGAGGAGCTTGAGCCGATCCCGTTCTACCAACCGGTGCCCCGAGGCCTGGAATTGAAGATCGGCGAGAAGCTCAACCACCTCGCTCAACTCGATCGTTTAAGCCCAAGACAGCGGAGAAAATAGTGCTTCCATTGATTGTTGCAGTCTCCGCCGGCGGGATTGCCGGCACCCTGTTGCGCTTCGCCACCGGCAATTGGGTCAATGCCAATTGGCCGCGGCACTTCTATACCGCGACGCTGGCCGTTAATATCGTGGGCTGTTTGCTGATTGGCGTGTTGTACGGCCTGTTTTTGATACGCCCGGAGGTGCCGATCGAGGTGCGCGCCGGGTTGATGGTCGGCTTCCTCGGGGGGCTGACGACTTTTTCATCCTTTTCACTGGATACGGTGCGCCTGCTGGAAAGCGGGCAAGTGCCGCTGGCCCTGGGCTATGCGGCACTCAGCGTATTCGGCGGGCTGCTCGCGACGTGGGCCGGCCTGTCCTTGACCAAACTTTGATAACGAGAAACCGACATGCTCGATTCCAAACTGTTACGTAGCAACCTTCAGGACGTAGCGGACCGCCTGGCTTCCCGTGGCTTTGCCCTGGATACCGCGCGCATCGAAGCGCTGGAAGAACAGCGCAAGACCGTCCAGACCCGCACCGAAGCACTGCAGGCTGAGCGTAACGCGCGTTCCAAATCCATCGGTCAGGCCAAGCAGCGCGGCGAAGACATCGCGCCGTTGATGGCGGACGTCGAGCGCATGGCGGGCGAGCTGAGTGCCGGCAAGGTCGAGCTGGACGCGATCCAGACCGAACTGGACTCGATCCTGCTGGGTATCCCGAACCTGCCGCACGAATCGGTGCCGGTCGGCAAAGACGAAGACGACAACGTCGAAGTGCGCCGCTGGGGCACCCCGACCGCCTTCGACTTTGAAGTGAAAGACCACGTTGCCCTGGGCGAGAAGTTCGGCTGGCTCGACTTTGAAACGGCCGCCAAACTGTCCGGCGCGCGTTTCGCTCTGCTGCGCGGGCCGATCGCTCGTCTGCACCGCGCCCTGGCGCAATTCATGATCAACCTGCACGTCAACGAGCACGGCTACGAAGAGGCTTACACGCCTTATCTGGTTCAGGCTCCAGCGCTGCAAGGCACCGGGCAACTGCCGAAGTTCGAAGAGGACCTGTTCAAGATCGCTCGCGAAGGCGAGGCCGATTTGTACCTGATCCCGACCGCCGAAGTGTCGCTGACCAACATCGTGGCCGGTGAAATCGTCGACTCGAAGCAACTGCCGATCAAATTCGTCGCCCACACCCCGTGCTTCCGCAGCGAAGCCGGCGCATCGGGTCGCGACACTCGCGGCATGATCCGTCAGCACCAGTTCGACAAAGTCGAAATGGTCCAGATCGTCGAGCCGTCGACGTCGATGGAAGCGCTGGAAGGCCTGACTGCCAACGCCGAGAAAGTCCTGCAACTGCTGGGTCTGCCTTACCGCACTCTGGCGCTGTGCACCGGCGACATGGGCTTCAGTGCCGTGAAGACCTACGACCTGGAAGTGTGGATCCCGAGCCAGGACAAATACCGGGAAATTTCGTCGTGCTCCAACTGCGGCGACTTCCAGGCCCGCCGCATGCAGGCGCGTTTCCGCAACCCGGAAACCGGCAAGCCTGAGCTGGTGCACACTCTGAACGGCTCGGGTCTGGCTGTCGGTCGTACCCTGGTGGCCGTGCTGGAAAACTACCAGCAGGCTGACAGCTCGATCCGCGTACCGGACGTGCTGAAACCGTACATGGGTGGCCTTGAGGTCATCGGCTAAATGAAATATCTGCCGCTGTTTCACAACCTGCGCGGCAGTCGTGTGTTGGTTGTCGGTGGGGGGGAAATTGCCTTGCGCAAATCCCGCCTGCTGGCCGATGCCGGTGCGCTGCTGCGGGTGGTCGCACCTGAAATCGAACCGCAACTGCGTGAACTGATCACCGCCTCGGGTGGTGATTGCCTGTTGCGCGGTTACGGCGAGGCGGATCTGGACGGTTGCGTGCTGATCATCGCCGCCACCGACGACGAGGCGCTCAATGCCCAAGTGTCCAGTGATGCCCATCGGCGCTGCGTACCGGTCAACGTGGTGGATGCGCCGCAATTGTGCAGCGTGATCTTCCCGGCGATCGTCGATCGTTCGCCGTTGATCATCGCAGTGTCCAGCGGCGGCGATGCGCCGGTACTGGCGCGGTTGATTCGCGCCAAGATCGAAACCTGGATTCCTTCGACCTACGGCCAGTTGGCCGGACTGGCCGCGCGTTTCCGCAATCAGGTGAAGAACCTGTTTCCGGATGTGCAGCAACGTCGCGGTTTCTGGGAAGACGTGTTTCAGGGCCCGATTGCCGACCGGCAACTGGCCGGGCAGGGCGGCGAGGCCGAGCGTCTGCTGCAAGCCAAGATTGATGGCGAAGCGGACATCACCACCGGTGAGGTGTATCTGGTGGGTGCCGGGCCGGGCGATCCGGACCTGCTGACCTTCCGCGCCCTGCGTCTGATGCAGCAAGCCGATGTGGTGCTGTACGACCGTCTGGTGGCACCGGCGATTCTTGAGCTGTGCCGTCGCGATGCCGAGCGGATCTACGTCGGCAAGCGTCGCGCCGATCACGCCGTGCCGCAGGATCAGATCAATCAGCAACTGGTCGATCTGGCCAAGGCCGGCAAGCGTGTGGTGCGGTTGAAGGGCGGTGATCCGTTCATCTTCGGCCGTGGCGGTGAAGAGATCGAAGAACTCGCGGCTCACGGTATTCCGTTCCAGGTGGTACCGGGAATCACGGCGGCCAGCGGTTGCGCGGCGTATGCCGGGATTCCGCTGACCCATCGCGATTACGCGCAATCAGTGCGCTTCGTCACCGGGCACCTGAAGGACGGCTCCACCGATCTGCTTTGGGCCGACCTGGTTGCCCCGGCGCAGACCCTGGTGTTCTACATGGGCCTGGTCGGTTTGCCGGTGATCTGCGAGCAGTTGATCAAACACGGTCGCTCGGCCGATACCCCGGCGGCGTTGATCCAGCAGGGCACCACGGTCAATCAGCGGGTGTTTACCGGCACCTTGGCTGATTTGCCGCGCCTGGTGGCGGAGCATGAAGTGCATGCACCGACGCTGGTGATCGTGGGTGAAGTGGTGCAACTGCGCGAGAAACTGGCGTGGTTCGAGGGTGCTCAGGCGCAGGTTTGAAAACCGCGTCGCCTCTATCGCTGGCAAGCCAGCTCCCACGGGTTTTGTATTGAAGCTGCAATTTTCAGCTTCATACAGACCCCTGTGGGAGCTGGCTTGCCAGCGATGGCGTCCTCAACATCAGCGAATCAATCAGCCCCTGCGCCAAACCCCTTTCCCGCTCAGCCGCGCCCGATCATGGGCCACACTGAAATCCTGCGCCGGCCCCTTCGGCACAACCCCCGTCGGGTTGATCGTCTTGTGACTGCCGTAGTAGTGATGTTTGATGTGCTGAAAGTCCACGGTCTCGGCAATCCCCGGCCACTGATACAGCTCACGCAACCAGTTCGACAGGTTCGGGTAGTCGGCAATCCGCCGCAAATTGCACTTGAAGTGGCCGTGATACACCGCGTCGAAGCGAATCATCGTAGTAAACAGACGTACATCCGCTTCAGTCAGGAACTCACCGCTCAGGTAGCGGTTGGCGCCCAGCAACTGCTCCAGATGATCGAGCTCGGCAAACACCTCATCGAACGCCGCTTCATAGGCCTGTTGCGAGGTGGCGAAGCCGGCGCGATACACGCCGTTGTTCACTGCCGGGTAGATCCGCTCGTTCAGCGCGTCGATCTCGCCGCGTAACGGTGCCGGGTAGAAGTCCAGGTCGTTGCCGGTGAGGTTGTCGAAGGCGCTGTTGAACATGCGGATAATTTCCGCCGACTCATTGCTGACGATGCGCTTGAGCTGCTTGTCCCACAGCACCGGCACCGTGACGCGCCCGGTGTAGTCCGGGGTGTCGGCGGTGTAGCGCTGGTGCATGAAGTCGAAGTGATCGAGTTTGTCGCCGGTCGAGCCCTGAGCCTTGTCGAAGGTCCAGCCGTTTTCCAGCATCAGCCAACTGACCACCGAGACGTCGATCAGCTTTTCCAGACCCTTGAGTTTGCGCAGGATCAGCGTGCGGTGTGCCCACGGGCAGGCGAGGGACACGTAGAGGTGGTAGCGCCCGGCTTCAGCGGTAAAACCGCCTTCACCGCTCGGCCCCGGCTGGCCGTCAGCGGTGACCCAGTGACGCCGCTGCGCCTGTTCGCGCTGGAACGCGCCGTCCTTGCTGCTTTCGTACCACTTGTCCTGCCAGTGGCCATCGACGAGTAAACCCATGATCAAGACTCCATAAACCAATAAACGTTGGAGTCGAGTCTATTCCGATGGGTTCGAACAAAAAGCGCAAAGATCGGGCGCGAATGATCGGTTAAATCGATTTGTTCCGCGCGGCCCAGTAGCGTTCGGCGGTTTCGAAGGCTTGCTCGCGGCTTTGGCCAAGCCCGCGCAGGGCCAGGGCCATGGTCGAGATCAGGGCCAATTGCGGATAGCTGTCGACCACCTCGCCGCGCCACACCGCTTTCAGATGCTCGATGTCCAGTGCGGCCGGTTTGACGTGGCGCTGGCTCGACAACTGCGGCCATTCCTCGTCCCAGCTCTCGCCGCCGGCGGTGCCGTACAAGTGGCTGTCGGCGTCCGGATTGATCTCGATTTCACCGCCGTCGCCCTTGACCACAATCGCCGTGTCGCCGAGCAGGCCGCTGGCCTCCCGGTGCACGGCTTGATAACCCGGGTGGAAAATACTCTGCAGACCACAACGCGCGCGCAGCGGATTGAGAATCCGTGCCAGCGAGTGGATCGGCGAGCGCAGGCCCATGGTATTGCGCAGGTCGATCATCTTCTGCAGCTGCGGCGCCCAATCCATCAGCGGCATGAACGCCAGGCCGCCGTTATCCAGTGCGCTGCCGACTTGTTGCCAGGTGCGGCACAACGGGATCTGCAGTTCACCGAGCAGTTGCTCGGTATATAGGCGCCCGGCGGTGTGGGCGCCGCCGCCATGCATGAAAATCCGCACACCGTTTTGCGCCAGGCATTTGGCCGCCAGCAGGTACCACGGCAGATGACGTTTTTTGCCAGCGTAGGTCGGCCAGTCGAGGTCGACGTTCAGCGCCGGCGTCTGCAAACGCTCGCGCAAGGCTTCGGTGAAACCGGCCATTTCCTCGGCGCTTTCTTCCTTGTGCCGAAGCAGCATCAGAAAGGCGCCGAGCTGGGTGTCTTCGACCTTATCGTCGAGCACCATGCCCATCGCCTCCCGGGCTTCCTCGCGGGTCAGGTCGCGGGCGCCGCGCTTGCCCTTGCCGAGGATCCGCACGAATTGAGCGAACGGGTGCTCGGCGGGTGTTTCGAGGGTCAGCGCTGGAAAGTCAGTCATAAGCAATTCGTCGGTTTGGGCAGGCCCGCCAGTTTCGCGGCGAGTTTGGCAGGGGTGCCTTTGAACAGTCGGTTCAGGTGCAGGCTGTTGCCTTTTTCCGCGCCGAGTTTCAACGCGGTGTACTTGATCAGCGGGCGCGTGGCCGGCGACAGCTGGAATTCGGCGTAAAAGCTGCGCAACAGTTCGAGGACTTCCCAGTGTTCGGCGGTCAGTTCGATGTCTTCGGCGGCGGCGAGGGCGCCCGCGACATCGTGGGACCAGTCTGCGAGGTCAACCAGAAAGCCATCCTTGTCCAGTTCGATGGCGCGGGTGCCGACGGTCAGGGAATTCATAGCCAGCTGTTGACCTTGTCGTGGTGGATCGACAATTCGACGAAGGCCGGGTAGTCGATGGCTTCGGCCCAATCCGGAATCTGCTGGGCGCGGGCCTGGGCGTCTTCGGTGAGGACGAACAGTTGCAGCTGACGGCTTTGCAGCACCGTGAATGGCGCGGTGCCGGATTGCAAGGCATACACGGCGTCGCCGCACAGCAGCAAGGCGTCGGCCGTGCCGATCACACGCAGGCAACTGCTCAGGCGATCGTCGCCGAACGGGGAATGAGACAACACATGCAAAGTCGACATCAGAGGGTGATCACCTGGTCGTAACGGTCAATAAGGGCGGTGATTTGCTCGGCGGCGAGCGGCTGCGCCTCGTCCAGCGACAGATCGCTCAGCCCACGCAGGCTGGCGCTGTCGGCGCAATAGAACAGTTCTTCAACACCGAACATCGGCAGCGCCTGCAGGTTGGCGCTCAGGTCCTTCTGCTGCAAGGCTTTGGCGTTTTGCCCGGCGGCCAGTTGCAGCACGCCGTCGTCGAGAAACAGCAGGCCGATCGGCAGGTCGAAGGCGCCACCGGCCAGCACGATATCCAGTGCTTCGCGGGCGCCGGGGCCGGACCACGGCGATTGGCGGCTGATGATCAACAGGGATTTGGCCATGTCATGCGCCTCCGAAACAGATCAAACGGTCGGCATCCTGCACGGCGTCGTGCAACTGGCCAAGACCAGACAGCTCCCACGGCGCGCTGACGGACACGGCGTCACGCTGATAGCGTTTGGCTTCTTCGCCGTTCAAGGCACCACGGCGCAGGGCGGCGGCGATGCACACCACGCCATCGAGTTGCTGCTCGGTGATGAACGCACGCCATTGTTTGGGCAGGTCGAGTTCGTCCTGCGGGGTGACCACCGCGTCGGAAGCGTTGTAGACGCCATCCTGGTAGAAAAACAGCCGGACAATCTCATGCCCCCCGGCCAGTGCCGCCTGGGCAAACAGCAGGGCGCGGCGCGAGGAGGGCGCATGGGCGGCGGAAAACAGCGCAATGGCGAACTTCATGACGGACTCGATCAGCGAAACTGCGGCCATGATAAAGCTTTATGAAGTCATCCGCGAAACCGAAGTCATGCACATGACCCCACAGGGTCGCATTTCAGCGGGGCATGTAGCCCAACTGCCAACGACGCGGAATGGCCAGGGACAGCACACCCAGCATCGCGGCCAGTACACCACTGGCCAACATCGCCTTGAGGCCAAAATGGTGTTCCAGCACCGCGCCAAGAATCGCGCCGATAAACATCCCGCTCCACGGCACCAACTGCACCCGCCAGCCATTACGGCGTTCGCCGAGCAACCAGCGGCCCAGGCCACGGCCAAAGCGTGACAGGGCGCCGGTGACATAGGTCAGCCCGACCGGGAGGCCATTCACTTCCTCGACCGACGCGTTGAGCATGCCCATCGCAATGATCGCCGCCAGCAGCGCCGGCAATTGTGCGTCATACGGCCAGACCGCCGCCGCGCAGAGCAGGGTGGCGATACACAGCAGCAGCGGCAGCGCCCGGCGGCCGCCGAGGCGAGCAACGAGCACGCCCAGGGCGTTACCGACAATAAAGGTCGCGACGAGGATTATCAGGCGCACGGTCAGCCCGAAATCACCATCGCTGATCGCCACGGCCAGGCGTGTGGTATTGCCACTCATGAACGACACAAAGTCGCCGCTGGCCATGAAGCCGATCGCATCGGTCATGCCCGCGAGTACCGATAGGCTGGCCACCAGCGCCAGGCCCACACGCCCGCGCCACTTTTGCGTGTGCAGGTGGCCGGGGCTGGCGCGGTGAGTCGAGGCGGATGGCAGCATGGGTGCAGGTGTCCTTACGCAGCGATTAAGGTTCTATGCCATACAGGTCGCAATATTCCAGCCAGTCCATGCCAGCCATCTCTGCGACTTCGCGATGCACCTCCAGGCGCTGCGCGCGATATTCCTGCGGCGAATCGGTGGTCAGTTGCAGGGTCAGTTCCCAGGCAAACAGGCCCTTGCTCTCGGCCTCCGCCTCAAATGCTTCGTGCAGACGCTCTTCGCGATACTGGGCCTGGGTTTCGCCTTTGGCCTGGGCCAGCAGTGGGTTGAGGTTGTCGAGGGTTTCGCGCAAGTCAGGTCGCGCGTCGAGAAACAGTTGCAGGGCATGTTCATGTCGCTGGTCGGTAGGCGCCATGGGTTTTCCTTGTGAGGCTGATGACCGTAGGTTGCCGTAGCTGTCGGCGTGTGTCGCGTGATAAATGCAGTAAAGCAGAACGATTCCTGCCGCTGCGGTGCTACAGTCCGCTTTTTTCTGACTGAGCGAAAACAATGCGAATTCTGATGGTAGCGCTGGCGGCAACACTGCTGGCCGGGTGCGCGGGTTCGGTGATGGATGATGCTCGCACGAGAACGCCGTACAAAGTCATGACCTCGGACAAGCCCGAGAAAATCGTGGCCCAGTGCGTGCAATTCGGCTGGCAGGACGAAGCGGTGTTCGGCGTGGATGCCGCCGCCTATCTGGAACCGCGCAAACAGGGTGGTACGACGGTGTACACGCGTTCCGCCGAGTCGTTTGTCGATGTGACAACCGGGCCTTCGGGCACGACGCTGAGTTACTACGTGCAAAAGGATGATTTTGTCGCCAAGCGGCGCTTGGCGGCGTTGGCGACCTGCCTTTGATCATGCATTGATGCGGCCAGCCTCAGCGCGGGCAAGCCCACAGGATTTTGTGTGTCGCTGAAGATTTCAGCCTCACCACAAAACCTGTGGGAGCAGGCTTGCCCGCGAAGGGGCCGGCCCATTCAAACGATCAAGCGCTTCTGGAAAAAATGCCGTTTATGTCCCGGCGGGTAGTCGTCTATTTCCCCAAACTGGCTATACCCGAGCTTTTCGTAGAACGCCGGCGCCTGAAAGTCGAAGGTGTCAAGCCATGCCCCGATGCAGCCTTTCTCCCGCGCCAGGTCTTCGGCCATGCGCATCAGCTTCGATCCAACACCCTGACCGCGGCCAGCCTCGGGCACTGACAGCAAATCGATGAACAGCCACTGGCACACCAGCCGCCCATACAGCCCGCCAAGGATCTGGTTGTCATCGTCGCGCACCAGCAGGGTGAGCGGCTCCGATACCGCGATCCCGGCCTTGGCGACGTTGTAGGCATGCAGGGGCGCCAGAATGGCCTGGCGTTCTTCTTCGGTGTTGTTCTGCGACTGCTCGATGCGCAACTTCATGCGTGACGTCCTTGTAGTGTGAACCCGCAGCCTAGCCTGTCTAGGGGGCATCTTCAAAGCCCTTGCCCCAACCGTTTGGAACCGCCGCTCCCGCGTTGCGGTCTAGCCTTTACAGCGTCATTCCAGCACGCGGTTGATGAGGACCCCCCATGAATATTTTTGAAGCCCTTCGTGAAAGCCATGACCGCCAGCGTACCTACGCCAAAGCCCTGATCGCGACCAGCGGCGATACGCCGGAGCGCGTTGAAGCCTACAAGCAGCTCAAGGCCGAACTGCAGGCCCATGAAACCGCTGAAGAGCGCCACTTCTATATCCCGCTGATGGAATTCGACAACGGTGTCGATCTCAGCCGCCACGCCATTTCCGAACACCATGAGATGGACGAAATGATGGAAGAGCTCGACGAGACCGAGATGTCCAGTCCGGCGTGGCTCGCGACCGCGAAAAAACTCTCGGACAAGGTGCATCATCACCTCAAGGAAGAGGAACAGAAGTTCTTCCAGATGGCCGGGAAACTGCTCGACGACAAACAGAAAGAACAGCTGGCCGGGCAATACGAAAAGGAGTTCCAAGCGCAACTACCGTGACGCGTGAATGCGCGATTTCGTAACCTTGACGTGTAGGTCTTTGCCTATGCGTCGAGTGAGATTCGCCGCACTTAACTGTACATATATCCAGTGTTTTCGCTGTTTTACCGATTGTGTCCCGGCAGGCTGCGACAAAACCGCCGATGGACAAAAAAATCACCTCCGTTAGCTTGAAGGCCTCTCCTCGGAATGGAGAGTTCTTAAATCAACGGAGTGAAAAACATGAATCAACCACAAGCACAAACCCAACTGCGACACGGTCGCGTCATCTCCCCGGCCAGCCGCGGTGCGGTGGCGATCGAGCAAGGATTGCTCGGCGCCTGGCAGGTCAACGAAATGGAAGGCGGCAAGAATTTCCCGGCGCTGGCTGCCGGGCCTTTTCCGGCGCCTTACCAGACTGACTCCGACAGTGTCACGCCGCCTGCCGATGGCTACATCCTCAGCGGTGGCAAGACCGATGCCCGTGACTGCGTGAACTTCACCCAGGAAGAGATGAGCAAAAAACTCGGCCGCCCGTTCATCTGGCCGCTGCTCAATGTCACCCCGGGGCAGACCCTCGACATCCAATGGGAATACACCGCGCCACACACCACTCGTGGCTATCGCTGGCTGATCACCAAGGATGGCTGGGACCCGAAACAACGCATCACCCGTGCGCAACTGGAAGCCCAGCCGTTCTTCGAGGATTTTTACACGCAGGTGCCTTACTACAGCTATCCCAATGAGCTGAAGGCCAAGGTCAATCACGCGGTGAAACTGCCGGCCAACAAAAAGGGCCACCACGTCATCGTGCTGATGTGGATCGTCGCCAACACCGGTAACGCCTTCTATCAGGCCTTCGACGTCGACTTCAAATAAGTCGTCATCACCCTGAATCCACACGTTCTGAAGGATTAGAACATGTCAAAGATCGACTTTTCTTTAATGCAAAACACCGCGAGCGATGCCGCCTCGCTGATGCCGAGCATCGCCGGTAAAAAGATCCTCATGGGCTTCTGGCACAACTGGCCCGCGGGGCCGAGCGACGGCTACCGTCAGGGGCGCTTCGCCGAGCTCGCTCTGGAAGCGGTGCCCAAGGAATACAACGTGGTTGCCGTGGCGTTCATGAAGGGCAGCGGGATTCCAACCTTCAGGCCGTATAACCTGTCCGACGCCGAGTTCCGCCGCCAGGTCGGCGTTCTCAACAGTCAGGGCCGGGCGGTGCTGATTTCCCTCGGTGGCGCCGATGCGCAGATCGAGTTGCGCGCGGGGCAGGAACAGCCACTGGCCAACGAAATCATCCGTCTGGTGGAAACCTACGGCTTCGACGGGCTGGACATTGATCTTGAACAGAGCGCGATTGATTCCGCTGCCAACAAGACCGTCCTGCCGGCTGCGCTGAAGCTGGTCAAGGATCACTACGCAGGCCAGGGCAAGCACTTCATCATCAGCATGGCACCGGAGTTTCCGTACCTGACCAGCACCGGCAAATATGTCGGTTACCTGCAAGCGCTGGAAGGCTACTACGACTTCATCGCCCCGCAGTTCTACAACCAGGGCGGCGATGGCATCTGGGTGCCGGAGGCCAACAGCGGCGCTGGCGCGTGGATCGCCCAGAACAACGATGCGCTGAAGGAGGACTTCCTGTATTACCTGACCGAAAGCCTGGTGACCGGCACTCGCGGGTTCACCAGGATTCCTGCCGAGAAGTTCGTCATCGGCTTGCCGGCCAACGTCGATGCGGCGGCGACCGGTTACGTGATCGACAAAGCGGCGGTGGGCAATGCGCTCAAGCGTCTGGCAATCAAGGGGCATCCGATCAAGGGGCTGATGACCTGGTCGGTGAACTGGGACAACGGCAGCAGCAAGGATCATGTGCCGTACAACTGGGAGTTCAGCCAGCGTTATGGTCCGCTGATCAACGGAGTGAAGCTGGCTGAGTAAGTGAGCCAAAGGGCCCGGTAGCGCTGCCGGGCTCTTTGCTGAGCGATCAAAAGAGCACCTCCATTGAAATTCAGTCCCCTGGAGGCGCTGCCGAAGACTGCGATCTTTTCTTTAAAAACCCTCCAGCCGCCCTGTGCCGGGCCGCTGCCCACCTTCAAGCACCAGCAAGCGCTCCTTGGCCTCCAGCCCCCCGGCGAACCCGGTCAATTTCCCCGAGGCACCAATCACCCGATGACACGGCGCAACAATTGAAAGCGGATTTTTCCCATTGGCCGCACCGACGGCCCGCACGGCAGCGGGATGGCCGATCTGCTCGGCAATCTGGCTATAGGTTCGCGTCTCGCCAAACGGAATGGTCAGCAGCGCCGCCCAGACTTTTTTCTGGAAGTCGGTGCCGACAAAGTCCAGCTCCAGATCGAAGCAATGCCTTTGTCCGGCAAAATATTCTGCAAGTTGCCGAGCGGTTTTCATCAGCAGCGGATTGTCCGGCGCCTCGCTCATCGGCCCGAGACTCACGCGATTGGGTTTGTCGTTTTCCCAGAGGATGGCCACCAGTCGTGAACCGTTCGCGACCAGCTTCAGCTCACCGACCGGTGAGGGCAGGGTGATGAACGTGTACGACATGGTGACCAGCTCCGGATCAGAGGATGAACAGCGCTCAGCATACTGCCTGATCGGGGAGGCGCAATACGCAAAGCCGACCATACTGCTTGTTGCTCTTGAAGCGTTCCCCTCTGTTTTGCACAGCCCCTAAAACAAAAAAAGAGATCGACTCATGAAGTACGAACCTTTGGCCAAATCGCTGATCGCGACCTCACTGGCACTCAGTTGCCTTATGGCTCACGCTGCTTCGGTGGCCCCGGTTGCCGCCGAGAACGGTATGGTCGTCACGGCGCAACATCTGGCCACGCATGTCGGTGTCGATGTACTGAAAAGCGGCGGTAACGCGGTAGATGCGGCGGTTGCCGTCGGTTATGCGCTGGCGGTGGTTTATCCTGCGGCGGGCAACCTCGGTGGCGGCGGTTTCATGACGATTCAACTGGCGGACGGGCGCAAGACCTTCCTCGATTTCCGTGAAAAAGCCCCGCTGGCGGCGACCGCCAATATGTACCTCGACAAGGACGGCAACGTCGTGCCCGATCTGAGCACCCGAGGCCACCTGGCGGTCGGCGTGCCGGGCACCGTTTCGGGCATGGAGCTGGCGCTGAGCAAATACGGCACCAAGCCGCGCAAGGAAATGATCGCTCCGGCCATCAAACTGGCCGAAGACGGGTTTGAACTGCAGCAGGGCGACGTCGAACTGCTGGAGTACGCCACCGACGTGTTCAAGAAGGACATGCGCGATTCCGGCTCGATTTTCCTGCACAACGGCGAACCGATGCAGGTCGGGCAGAAACTGGTGCAGAAGGACCTGGGCAAAACCCTGCGCACCATTTCCGAGAAGGGCGCCGACGGTTTCTATAAAGGCTGGGTGGCCGACGCGATTGTCACGTCCAGTCAGGCCAACAAGGGCATCATCACTCAGGCCGACCTCGACAAATACAAGACCCGGGAACTGGCCCCGGTGGAATGCGATTACCGTGGCTACCACGTGGTGTCGGCGCCACCACCGAGTTCTGGCGGCGTGGTGATCTGCCAGATCATGAATATCCTCGAAGGTTATCCGATGAAGGATCTGGGCTTTCACTCGGCCCAGGGCATGCACTACCAGATCGAAGCGATGCGCCACGCTTACGTGGATCGCAACAGCTACCTCGGCGATCCGGATTTCGTGAAGAACCCGCTCGAACATCTGCTCGACAAGAACTACGCGACCAAACTGCGCAACGCGATCCAGCCGCAGAAGGCCGGTGTTTCGGCGGAGCTGAAGCCTGGCGTGGCCCCTCATGAAGGCAGCAACACCACTCACTATTCGATCGTCGACAAGTGGGGCAACGCGGTGTCGGTCACTTACACCCTCAATGACTGGTTCGGCGCCGGCGTGATGGCGAGCAAGACCGGGGTGATCCTCAACGATGAAATGGACGACTTCACCTCCAAGGTCGGCGTGCCGAACATGTATGGTCTGGTGCAGGGCGAGGCCAATGCCATCGCTCCCGGCAAGGCGCCGCTGTCCTCGATGAGTCCGACCATCGTCACCAAGGACGGCAAAGTGGTCATGGTGGTCGGCACGCCGGGCGGCAGCCGGATCATCACCGCGACCTTGCTGACCATGCTCAACGTCATCGACTACGGCATGGGCCTGCAGGAAGCGGTCGACGCGCCGCGCTTCCACCAGCAGTGGATGCCGGAGGAAACCAACCTCGAAGACTTCGCGGCCAGTCCGGATACGAAGAAGATCCTCGAGAGCTGGGGCCACAAGTTCGCCGGCCCGCAGGATGCCAACCATATCGCGGCGATTCTGGTCGGTGCGCCTTCGCTGGGCGGCAAACCGGTAGGGAAGAACCGCTTCTACGGCGCCAACGATCCACGGCGCAATACCGGCTTGTCACTGGGTTACTGAGCGGCGTAAAACAGGGGGCGGACGGCGTTCCGCCCCTGTCTCAAGGATTGATCAAGGAAGGCTCATCATGACCACCGCATTACTGATCATCGATGTTCAGCGGGCTCTCTGCTCGGGCCAATACCAGTGCCACGACATTCACCGCGTGATCGACACGATCAACGCCCTCGGCGCTCGTGCGCGCAAGGCCGGCGTGCCGGTCGTGCTGATCCAGCATGAGGAAAAGGACAGCCCGTTGGCCTACGGTGCCGAGGGCTGGCAACTGGCCGAAGGACTGGCAACGTCCGCCAGCGATCTGCGGGTACGCAAGACTGCCCCGGATTCGTTTTATCAGACCGAACTGCGCAAACTGCTGTCCAGTGAAGATTTCGAACAACTGGTGATCTGCGGTCTGCAGACCGACTACTGCGTCAACGCCACCGTGCGTCAGGCGCATCAACTGGGTTACGACGTGGTGCTCGTTTCCGACGGCCATTCCACCCTCGACAACGGCAACATGAGCGCCGAGGACATCATCGCCGAGCACAACAAGGATCTGGCGCACCTGACCGGCTCCGTGGCGCGGATCGATGTCAAACCGGCTGCTGAAATCAGGTTCTGACCGACACATCCAATTCCCCTGTGGGAGCAGGCCCGCTCCCCCAGGATTTCTGTCAGCGTCACTGGCATACTGCGCGCCGTCTGAAGAATGGAATCTACCGATGTTCGCGCTCAAGCTCCGCCACCTCCTGATGCTCTCAGCGTTCGCTGTTGCCCCCGGCGTCCACGCCAGCAGTTTCGATTGCGCCAGTGCCGGCACCCCGACTGAAAAAACCATTTGTGCCGATCCGGATCTCTCCAATCTTGACCAGAGACTGGGTTCGGCATGGCAGTCCGCTGTGGCAAAGGTCGCCGACCCGAAAGCCCTGAAAGCGGATCAGCGAGGATGGCTCAAGCAACGTAATCAATGTAACGAACAGGTCCCCTGTTTACGCCGGCAGTACCTGATGCGGCTCACGGCCCTTGAATACATGGTCAAGCCGTTTTCCTGGAATAGCACCTGGCAGCTGATTCCCTGGGGTGTTTCAGAAGGGGCAGAGCTGAAAACACAGCGCAAGGGGGCCTCACAGATCACCTTCGATATTTCAGCGGCGAACGGCAGTCATTCGGGTGAACTGGAGGGGGTCGCCACTGTGGAGGGTACGCAGGCCCGTTACGCAGAAGGAGACTGCGTTTTGACGTTCACGGCGCTCAATGGACTCATGGACGTTACACAGACTGGCGATGCTTCCGATTGCGGTGCCGGGATGGGTGTTTACTACGGCGGTCGGTATGTGGCATCGAAGCAAACGGTCGCGGTGGGTTATGACTTGCTCACACTGGGCGTGGTACAGACTCGACGAGAGAACGAGATCGTGCACACGCTTCTCGGCGGCGACTATCAGGTGCTTCTGCAAAACTGTGGCATTACACAGACAGGTGATGCCTCTGTCGATGTACCTAATGGTGAAGTCAGCAAATACTGGGTCCGGGGGCTGCCATCGAGCAATGCGGCGATTGTGATGCGTGCACCGGATGAGCGTATCTGGCTGGTGGTGTTGGTATTTGACCAGCAGGGTAAATCCCGTGCGCGCTACTACACCAACGTTGCCGAGTGGAAAGGGCGTTTGCCTGACGCCTTGCGCGCCTGGCACAGGGACCTGGGGGGTGAATTGGTTCTGCCTCTGGACTTCATGCCCTGACCGGGTTGCGCGGCTGCCTCTTCAAGTCGCAAACAAAACCCCACGAATCCCCCCCGTCCGCGGCGGCATCATCACGCCCTCCAGCACCATCCGCGTGATCGTCTGCGCTGCCGTCTGGTAGTCCTCATCCTGCGGCTCGGGTCGGCCAGTGATGCAACCCATCTGCCAGCCAATATTGGTGTACGTGCGCGTCGCCGACCAGATGAACAGCATCAAATGCTCCGGATCCACCGGGGCCAGCAAACCGCGCTCGATCCAGCTGCGCAAACATTCAACATTGCGTCGCGCCTCAGCGTGCAAGAGGTCGCGGCACTCAGCGGGCAGTTGGCGACCACCCAGCAGCAATTCGCTGCTGAACACCTTGGCAGCCGCCGGATGTTCACGGGCGATGCGAATTCTGGCAGCGACATAGGCACGCAGGCCAATCAGCGGGTCATCGCTTTCACGCAACACCGCCGAGGCTTCCAGCAGTGGCTCGACAAAACCCAGCAGCACTTTGCAGTACAGGTTTTCCTTGGTCTGGAAGTAGTAATACAGGTTGGCCTTGGGCACCCCGGCGCGGGCCGCGATGTCACGGGTCTGGGTCGCGTCGAAGCCGTTGGCGGCGAATGCCTCGCTGGCGGCGGCCAGAATCGACTGTTCGTTGCGAACGCGGATGGCGCTCATGGATACACGGTAAGAATGGACGGCATGGGAAGGTTCTGACGAAATCGGTTTCGCAATATACAAAACTATATAGCGATGAAGCCAGCGCACTCGACACGCAGCGCTATGCTGGTTCGAACATTCAAACAAAGGAGGGAAGGGCAAATGACCATCAAGGCGCGGCGAGCGGACGCAACACATCTGGATGCGGTGGCACCGTTGTTCGACGCTTACCGGGGGTTTTATCAGCAGCCGGCGAACCTGGCGCAATCGCGGGCGTTCATTGCCGAACGCCTGGCTAACGACGAATCGGTGATTTTTTTCGCTGAGGATGACAGCGGCGAAGCGCTCGGTTTTGTGCAGTTGTACCCGACGTTTTCCTCCATTGATGCTCACCGCACCTGGCTGCTCAGCGATCTGTTTACCACGCCTGCCGCTCGTGGCTGCGGCGTGGGCCGACTGCTGATGAACAGCGCCCGCGACTTTGCCCTGCAAACCGGCGCCAAGGGCCTGGTACTGGAAACCGCCACCGATAACCTCGCCGCGCAGAGCTTGTACGAATCGCTGGGTTATGTGCGTGACACCGGTTACTACACCTACCTGCTGGATTTGCGTCAGGCTTGAGTGCAGGCCTTCAGCAACCGCTCGATCTGCGCCAATTCCCAGGTACTGAGCAAACTCACAGGATCAGTGCCGTAGCGCTGCCAGGTATCGAGCGCACCTTCCAGGCCATCGGCACTGCGGGCGTATTCACAGTGATGTAACTGCGCGTCTGCAAAATCCAGCAGCAGTCGCCAGCCTTCGATATCGACTGCAATCAGTGCGGATTCGCCTGGCGCTGCGCACACTTCAACTGTCAGTACGCCCAGTGCGGCTTCACGCAGACGCTGGCTCACTTCGCGGGCAGTCAGAAAACACGGCATGTTCTGCACTCATTCAAAGCACGAGCGCGCAGCATAAAGGTCAGGTTGATCAGTGTCAGCGTTCACTGGCCCGCGGCGGAACAATTCCGTAACATCCGCAACCCTCTTTTTCCGCGAACACCCGCGGCCGTGCTCATCGGCCGCCCAGTCAGGTAAACCATGAAACCGATTCGTCTGCGCGCCGATGTCCTGGCCGGACTCACCACCTCGTTTGCCCTGTTGCCCGAGTGCATTGCGTTTGCGCTGGTGGCTCACCTCAACCCGCTGATGGGCCTGTATGGCGCGTTCATCATTTGTACGCTGACCGCTTTGTTTGGCGGCCGGCCGGGCATGGTCTCCGGTGCAGCGGGTTCGATGGCGGTGGTCATCGTCGCGCTGGTGGTGCAACACGGCGTGCAATACCTGCTGGCGACGGTGTTGCTCGGCGGCCTGATCATGATGGCGTTCGGGCTGCTGCGTCTGGGTAAACTGGTGCGCATGGTGCCGCACCCGGTGATGCTCGGTTTCGTCAACGGTCTGGCGATCATCATTGCGCTGGCGCAACTGGAGCATTTCAAGAACGGTGAAGCCTGGCTCAGCGGCACGCCGTTGTACCTGATGACCGGGCTGGTGCTGTTGACCATGGCCATCGTCTATCTCCTGCCGCGCCTGACCCGCGCGGTGCCGCCGGCCCTGGTGGCAATCCTCGGCGTCGGCCTGCTGGTCTACCTGTTTGGCCTGCCGACCCGCACTTTGGGCGACATGGCACACATCGCCGGTGGCCTGCCGACTTTCGCGCTGCCGGACATTGCATGGAATCTCGAAACCCTGCGCATCATCGCGCCGTACGCAATCCTGATGGCGCTGGTCGGGTTGCTGGAAACCCTGCTGACCCTCAACCTCACCGATGAAATCACCGAGACCCGGGGCTATCCGGATCGCGAATGCGTGGCGCTGGGCGCGGCGAACATGGTCAGTGGCGCATTCGGCGGCATGGGCGGTTGCGCGATGATTGGCCAGACGGTGATCAACCTCAGTTCCGGCGGGCGCGGGCGTCTGTCGGGTGTGGTGGCGGGGGTGTTGATTCTGTTGTTTATCCTGTTTCTGTCGCCGCTGATCGAGCGTATTCCGCTGGCGGCGCTGGTCGGGGTGATGTTCGTGGTGTCGCAGCAGACCTTCGCCTGGGCCTCGTTGCGGGTGCTGAATAAAGTGCCGCTCAACGATGTGCTGGTGATCATTGCGGTGACAACCATCACTGTGTTCACCGATCTGGCCACGGCGGTGCTGTGCGGCATCATCATCGCCGCGCTCAATTTCGCCTGGCAGCAGGCTCGCGAGTTGTACGCCGATGAACATCTGGAGGCCGATGGCAGCAAACTCTATCGCCTGCATGGCACGTTGTTTTTTGCCTCGACCACGCCGTTCCTCAATCAATTCGATCCGGCCAACGACCCGGCGAAGGTGACGCTGGATTGCCGGCATTTGAGCTTCGTCGATTATTCGGCGATCGCCGCGCTGAAAACCTTGCGCGAGCGCTACGCCAAGGCGGGCAAGGAATTGCAGGTGTTTCACCTCTCCGAGCGCTGCAAGAAACTGCTCAAGCGTGCCGGCGTCGAGCACCACTGATCCTGTATGGGAGCGGGCTTGCTCGCGAAGGCGTCGTGTCATTCAACGCTGAAGTTGAGTGATCCATCGCCTTCGCGAGCAAGCCCGCGCCCACATTGGTTTTTGCGTTTAAACGATGGCCGGAAAGTCGATGTCGGTCAGCGCGGTGTTGTTCAGATAGTTGGTCAGGGTCTGCACGGCCACCAGCGCGATCACTTCAATGATCTTCACGTCGTTGATGCCGGCAGCGCGTGCGGCGGCGATCTGTTCGTCGTTCAAGTGGCCGCGGCTCTCGGTCAACTGCCGGGCGAGCGTGGCGTAGGCGTTGAGTTCACCCTGACGCGCGGCGACGATGTCTTCGGCCGACAGCCCGGCCTTGCCGGCAAACAGCGTGTGTGCTGCCAGGCAATAATCGCACCCGTTGACCTGCGACGTGGCGAGGTACACCGCTTCCTTTTCCTTGGCGCTGAGCGAGGTTTTGCCGAGGATCGCCGAGGCTTGCACGTAGGTTTCCAGCGCCACCGGCGCCTGGGCCAGGGTGGCGAACAGATTCGGCAGGAAACCGATCTTCTTTTTCACGCCTTCCAGTACCGGGCGAGTGGCGTCAGTGGCGGTGTCGAGGCTGATAGCGTTGATGCGGCTCATGGTGATTCTCCGAAAATCCGCGGCGAAGTGCAGCGGGGATGGAGGCCATGTTATGCAGCGCAACTGGCGCCTTGGCGGCAAATCGTCGAGGATATGCGGCAGATCGTCCAGAATTGCCGGCCAAGCGCCTTCGCGACACGGCGTCAGCGGTGCAACCAAAAAAGCAGCAGATTTGCCTCGGAGTCGCCCATGGATCGCCTTTCTACCTTGCTCAGCCATTTCGGCGTAAACGCCGGGACCTTTCACAGCGGCACGTTTTGCGGCCTCAGCGTGCATGCCGACGAACCGTGTGGCCATGTGCACCTGTTGCAAGCGGGCGAGTTGCTGCTCAAACCTGGCAACGCGCGCGAAATCAGACTCGATGAGCCCTCGCTGATTTTCTTTCCCGGCCCCTTTGCCCATCGGATGTTCGCCGACGAGGCCATGAACCCCCGGATCGTCTGCGCGACGCTGACATTTGACGGCGGTTCCGGTAATGCCCTGGCGGCAGCCTTGCCGGATTATCTGGTGCTCAAACTCACGGAGATACCGGAGCTGGGCGGCACGCTGGAGTGGTTGTTCAAGGAAGCTTTCGAAGCGCATTGCGGGCGGGTGGCAGTGATGGACCGGTTGTTCGAATTGCTGGTGATTCTGTTGTTGCGCCACCTTATCGAGCGTCGCGAACAGCAGCCGGGGATGATGGCCGGGCTGGCCGATCCACGGCTGTCACGTGCACTGAATCTGATCCACGAACAACCGGAAAAACCGTGGAGCGTGGCCGAACTTGCCGCCGCCGCCAACCTGTCCCGCGCAGGATTTGCCGAACACTTTCGCCGCGTCGTCGGGCAGCCACCGGCGGATTATCTGCTGAGCTGGCGAGTCAGTCTGGCGCAAAAACGTCTGCGCGAAGGCAAGCCGATTGCGTTGATTGCCGAAGAAGTCGGCTATGAAAGTCCGTCGGCGCTGGCCCGGGCGTTTCGACGCAAGACCGGGCTCAGTCCTCGAGCGTGGAAGGCAGCCAACTGAGGTCATTTGGCGAATTTCTTCGCTCCGACCACGCATGAAATCACGCCCAGCGTCACTGCCAGCATGCCGAGGCTGACGTGTTCATGCAGCAGTGTCGCGGCCAGGGCCAGGCCGAAAAACGGTTGCAGCAACTGCAACTGACCGACCGCCGCGATCCCGCCCTGAGCCAGGCCGCGATACCAGAAAACGAAGCCGATCAACATGCTGAACAACGCGACGTAGGCCAGGCAAAGCCACGCTGACAGACTGATGTCGCGGAACGAGGCGGGCGCCAGCCACAGACTCAGCAGCGCCATCACCGGCAGCGCCAACACCAGGGCCCAGCAGATCACCTGCCAGCCACCGAGGCTTCGCGACAGTTTTGCGCCTTCGGCGTAACCGAGGCCGCAGGCCAGAATGGCGGCGAGCATCAGCAGGTCGCCGGTGGGCGAAGCGGTCAGCCCCTGGGCCAGGGCGAATCCGACCACCAGCGCACTGCCAAGTATCGAGAAGATCCAGAACACCGGTCGTGGCCGTTCACCGCCGCGCAACACGCCGAAAATCGCGGTGGCCAACGGCAGTAGTCCGACGAACACAATCGAATGCGCCGAGGTCACATGTTGCAAGGCCAACGCGGTCAGCAACGGAAAACCGAGCACCACGCCGAGCGCGACAATCAACAGCGACCACCACTGCTCGCGCGCCGGACGTGGTTCGCGAAACAGCCACAACAGCGCCACCGCACACAACCCGGCAATGGCTGCGCGTGCCACGGTGAGAAACACCGGATCGAATTCCAGCACGGCCAGACGCGTGGCCGGCAATGAGCCGCTGAAGATCACCACGCCGATAAAGCCGTTGATCCAGCCGCTGGTTTTGTCCAGGGTCGGGTGGGGCAGATTCGAGGTTTGTTCCATACGCCTTCATGCTCGGAGAGGGGGTTGTGTTTCGGTCATGCTAGGGCCGAGAATCAGCACAATCAAAGAATTGTCATGGATACATCCAGCGATGCCGCGATCCCGCTACAAGACACTGGTCGACGCTTACGCCAGCGACATCCGCGCCGGGCGTCTGGCGCCGGGCACACGATTGCCGACCCACCGGGAACTGGCGGCCAGCGCCGGGCTGGCGCTGGCCACCGCGTCGCGGGTGTACGCCGAGCTGGAGGCGATGGGGTTGGTCAGCGGCGAAACCGGACGCGGCACTTTTGTGCGGGAGACCTCGTTGGCGCCGGGGCAGGGCATTGATCAGAAAGACGTGGCGGTCGGCATGATCGACCTCAATTTCAACTACCCGTCGTTGCCCGGTCAGGCCGACCTGTTGCGCACGGCGCTGCGCCAGTTGGCACTGTCCGGCGACCTTGAAGCGCTGTTGCGTTACCAGCCCCACGCCGGTCGCCAGCACGAACGCGCTTCGGTGGCGCGCCATCTGACGGCGCGCGGGGTCAACGTCGACGCCGCGCAAGTGTTGATCGTCAATGGCGCTCAGCAAGGGCTGGCGGTGACGCTGATGGCGTTGCTCAAGCCCGGCGATGTCATCGCGGCCGACGCGCTGACCTATTCCGGTTTCAAAGTGCTGGCCGAAGCGTTGCATCTGGAGGTAGTGGCGATCCCGTGTGGCGAGCACGGGCCGGACCTGTCGGCACTCGACGCGCTGTGCCGCCAGCGCCCGGTGCGCGCGGTGTACAGCATGCCGACGCTGCACAATCCACTGGGTTGGGTGATGCCGATCGAGCAGCGCGAGCAACTGGTCATGCTTGCCCGCCAACATGACCTGATCCTGATCGAAGACGCGGCCTACGCCTTTCTGGTGGACAACCCGCCACGGACCTTGATCGACATGGCACCGGAGCGCACGGTGTACGTGTCCGGGCTGTCAAAGAACATTGCGACCGGTCTGCGCGTCGGTTTTATTGCGGCGCCCGACACGAGGGTGCCGGCACTGGAGCGGATCATCCGCGCCACCACTTGGAACACCCCCGGGGTGATGACCGCGATGGCATGCGGCTGGCTCGATGACGGCACCGTCACGCTGCTCGAGGCGCAAAAGCGTCACGATGCCAGGGCGCGCCAGGCGCTGGCCGCCGAGTTGTTGAAAGGACTGCGCTGCATTGGCCATCCGTCCTCGTACTTCCTGTGGCTACCGCTGCCGGAAGACGTGCGCGCCGATCAGATCGTCGTGGCGTTGATGCACGAACAGATTTCGGTCACCACGGCGGAGCCGTTTTCGGTGTCGGCGCAGGTGCCCCATGCGATTCGGCTGGCGTTGGGGTCGGTGGACATGGACGTCTTGCGTCAAGCGTTGATCACCGTCAGAAAGGTCATCGGCGCGTATCTGTAAGCTTTCGCTGGCGAGAAAACCGTGGCGAGGGAGCTTGTTCCCGCTGGACTGCGCAGCAGTCCTGTGTTTGCGGCCGCTTCGCCACCCGGCGCGAGCAAGCTCGCTCGCCACAAAATGTTAGCCTTGGCGCACTTGCACGACACTGCTTTGGATCGTTTGATGAAAAACAGCGCTTTCCTGTCCCTGACCTTGATCCTTGCCGCAGGCCTTTTCGGCACCTCCGCGCACGCCGCCGGTGACACTGAGGCTGGCGCCAGGATCTTCCCGCGCCTGTGCGGCGGCTGCCATCAGGTCGGCGAATCCGCCCGGCCGGGCTTTGGTCCGCAACTCAACGGCATCATTGGCCGCAAGGCCGGGACCTCGGCGAACTACGTTTATTCCGACGCGATGAAAAATGCCGGCCTGACTTGGGACCGCGACACGCTGACGGCGTACCTGAAAGATCCGAAAGGCGTGGTGCCTGGCACGCGGATGATTTTCTGGGGGCTGAGCGACCAGGAAAAACTCGACAACCTGCTGGCCTACCTCCAGACCTTCGCGCAATAAGGGCCGGCGCTTGATTTCTGATCGCCGCCACGCTTGGCGTGGGAGTGCCTCACGGACTGCGTACCCACGTAGCGCGTGGGTACGATCAGAGAGGCGAGGTGCTGATTGCGTGATGCGCCACTCGGTTGCGTCCCGCCGCTTTCGCCTGGTACAGCTGTTGATCGGCGCGTTTGATCAGGGCGGTGGGGCTGTTGTCCGCCGGGTCCGCCAGGCCCACGCCGATGCTCACCGTGACGTGTTCGACCACCGGGAAGTGCGTGTCGGCAATCGCCGCGCGGATTTTCTCGGCGACCACTTCCGGGGTGTCGGGCTGGGCGATTTCCGGCAACAGGACTGCGAACTCTTCACCGCCGTAACGGGCGACGAAATCGGTGGTGCGCAGGCTGGCGCCGATCAATTGGGCCAATTGCCTGAGCACGTCATCGCCCACCGCATGGCCGTGGGTGTCGTTGATGCGTTTGAAATGGTCGGCGTCGATCAATAGCAGTGCAAACGGGCGCCCGGTGCGGCGCGACAGCAGCGTGTATTCGGTGAGTTTTTCGTCGAAGCGGCGACGGTTGTAGGCGCCGGTCAGCGCGTCGTGGGTCGCCAGGCTCAGCAGCTCGGCGTTGGCCTGGCGCAGATCGGCCGTGCGCTGCGCCACGATAGCTTCCAGCGATGCATTGGCCTCCTGCAGTTCGCGTTCCTTGCCGAGCAGCGACTGCGTCATTGCATCGATCGACTGGCCAAGCTGGGCGATTTCCCGCACCGGGTGCTGCAACGGAAAGTGCGCACCGGGCTGGTTGTCCTGCACCTGTTTGGCCGAACGCGCCAGCTGTTCGATCGGACGACTCAGGTACAGCGCCAGATAATAGGCCACCACGCCAAACAGTACGGCAGCGACCACCCCCAGCAAGAGCAATTTATACAGCAGCATATGCGCCGGTTGCAGCGCGGTTTCCAGGGGCTGGCGCACGGCAATCGACCACGACAGTGCACTGCTCGACGGTGTTGGCACTTTGACCATACTGGTCAGGTAGCCATCGCCCACCGACCAGCCCGGCGCGCGTGAATCACTCGTCGACAATCGCTGGCCCATCAAGGCTTCGGGGTAGAGCACTTTGCCGTCGTGATCGATGATCAGCGCTTCGATGTCCGGTGCCGAGTTCTTGTGGGAGAACGCCGCCGATTCGACAATGCGCGTCACCCAGTTCCAGTGCGCGTGCGCGCCCAGCACACCAATCACCTGATCGGCGGCGTTACGGATCGGCGCCGCGAAGTCGATGAAACGCAACGGTTCGCCGCTGGGCGACCCCGGCAGCATTTTGGCCAGCAGCACCGCTTCATGAGGATTGCCGGTGTATTCGCCGCGCAGTCCGGCCTGAAACCACGGCCGTTGTTGCACCGATTGGCCGACCAGCAAGCCGTTCACCGCTTGATGCACGTTGCCTGCGGCATCGGTCACGCCCATCCACGCATATTCGGCGCGGGCCTGAGTGCGCAGTTGCAACGATTTGAGAATGGCCGGGTTGTCCAGATCACCGCGTTCCAGATGCGGCGCCCGGCTGAGCAGATACACCTCCAACTGCCGCTCGCGCAGTTGTTCACCCAGCAACGACGCGGCCGAACGTGCCGTATTGAGCAGCGCGCTGCCACTGGCCTGCTTCATCTGCTCGGTGGCGATATGGCCCACATAAAAGCCCACGCTCAACAACGTCAGCAGGGACAAACCGGTAAACCAGAGAGTGAGATGGCTACGCAGACTGGCTTTGAGCATGGGCGGTGTCTGTCTTCATTGGAGTGGCGCCATGGTATGCGACATCGGCGATCAGCTGCCAGCGAAGCGGTTCACGAACCGGGACGAAACCGCCGACACGAAAAAGCCCGGCTGATCAGGCCGGGCTTTTAATGGGGACAGCGGCAGTGCTTTGGGCTCAAGCGTTGCGGCTTTCGATCAGACGATCGGAGCCACCTTCGGCAACGCGGCGTTCGAGCAGACGATCGGAGCCACCTTCGGCAACGCGGCGTTCGAGCAGACGATCCGAACCACCTTCGGCAACGCGGCGTTCGAGCAGACGATCCGAACCACCTTCGGCAACGCGGCGTTCGAGCAGACGATCAGAGCCACCTTCGGCAACGCGGCGTTCGATCAGACGATCGGAGCCGCCTTCGGCAACGCGGCGTTCGAGCAGACGATCCGAACCACCTTCGGCAACGCGGCGTTCGAGCAGACGATCAGAGCCACCTTCGGCAACGCGGCGTTCCAGCAGACGATCAGAGCCGCCTTCGGCAACGCGGCGGTCGAGCAGACGATCCGAACCGCCTTCAGCCACACGGCTTTCAATCAACTTGTCCGAGCCGCCTTCGGCGATCAGGGTGTGCGCCGGGGTTGCGGCGAAAGCGTTAACTGCAAAAACCGAGAAAGCGATGCTGAGAAGGGTCTGGCGTTTCATGATCGTGTGCTCCGGGGTGTTTTGGGTTGGTATGGAGCGGATGTTACGCCGCAGAATTTTTATGAGAACTTCATTGCCGTGATGGTAAACATCGACGGCAATGATGGTCCCCCAAACCCCACACCAACCACTTGTAGGCGCTGGCGCCGGCTGCGACCTTTTGATCCTGACGTCGCTCAGCGTGAGTTCCCGGCCCGAACACACAACTCCCCGGTAGCCCTGACCAACGCCAGCTCATGCAGTGCATCCCGCGCCAGCCCCTTGCGCGCCTCCATCACCCAGGCCGGACAATCCGCAGCCTGGCGATACGGCGCAAACGCTGCATATTGCTGCAACAGCCGGCTCTGCAACTCATCCAGTCGCGGGCGGATCTGCTGGCCCAGATCCGGCCGCGGTGTGTCCGGCGCCGCCCCGGCCGCCTGCCATTGCGCGAGCAAGCCATACTGCACCAGCTTGTTGGCTTCCATCTGCGCGGCGAGCAACTGTGCAACCTCTTCAGGATCCAGCTTGCGTTCAACGGCCAGCGCGCGGGCGTTGGCAATGATCTGCGCTTCACGCGGGCTGTCCTGAATCGGCTTGCCGCTGTCCCATTTGGTCAGCGCCACCTGATCGCCGATGTTCAGGCGTTCGTTCAGGGTCATCAACAAGGGTTTCAACGACTCGGGCGCTGCGGCTGAGGCGGCGTGGGCGGTGCCGGCGAACAGAGCCAGCAAGGCACAGGAGAGCAGGCGTGACGGCGGGAGCATGGGCATGGCCTCGATTGAAATATAAACACAGGGCTCAAATGTTAATTGCACCCCGCTTGCAAGTCACCGAAGCTATCCTGCATCAGTCTTCCCGTGTCGAGATGGACCTCCAGTCAATGCAAACCCCCAGCGCCATCAAACCTCTCTGGCAAACCTACTTGCTGTTTCTGGCGCCGATGGTGTTGTCCAATTTCCTGCAATCGATGTCCGGCACCGTCAACAGCATCTACATCGGTCAGATGCTCGGCACGCAGGCCTTGGCGGCGGTGTCGGGGATGTTTCCCATCGTGTTCTTTTTCATTGCCCTGGTGATCGGCCTCGGTGCCGGCGCCGGTGTACTGATCGGCCAGGCATGGGGCGCGCGTGAGCCGCACATGGTCAAGGCGATTGCCGGGGCGACGCTGCTGTTGGGGGTATTGATCGGTCTGGTCGCGGCGGTACTCGGCAGCGTTTTTGCGCGGCAGGCGTTGGCCGGGTTGGGCACGCCGGCGGATGTGCTCGACGATGCGGTGGCGTATGCCCACGTGATGATGTGGATTCTGCCGTCGATGCTGGTGTTCGTGTTGTTCACACAGTTGCTGCGCGGGGTCAGCGATACGCTGTCGCCGTTGCTGGCGTTGATGGTGTCGACCTGCGTCGGGCTGGCGCTGACGCCAGCGCTGATACGGGGCTGGTTCGGCTTGCCGCAGATGGGCATTCAGAGCGCGGCCTATGCGGGACTGGCGGGTAACCTGTCGGCGATGGCGTGGCTGGCGTGGCGCCTGATTCGCAAGAGGCATCCGTTGGCGCCGGATCGCGAGTTCTTCGCCGCGTTGCGCCTGGACGCGGCAATTCTCGGCAAGGTCCTGCGCATCGGTCTGCCGACCGGTGTGCAGATGATCGTGCTGTCGTTGTCCGAGCTGGTGATTCTGGCGCTGGTCAACCAGCATGGTTCACAGGCGACGGCGGCCTATGGCGCGGTGACCCAGATCGTCAACTACGTGCAGTTCCCGGCGTTGTCGATTGCGATCACCGCGTCGATCCTCGGCGCCCAGGCCATCGGGGCCGGACGGCTGGAACGCATGGGGCCGATCCTGCGCACCGGGCTGCTGATCAACGTGTGCCTGACCGGCGGATTGATTGTGCTGGGCTATTTGCTGTCGCACTGGTTGCTGGGTTTGTTCCTGACTGAAGACAGCACCCGCGCCATGGCCGAACATCTGCTGCACATCATGTTGTGGAGCCTGCTGGTGTTTGGCTTCCAGGCGATCATCGGCGGGATCATGCGTGCCAGCGGTACGGTGCTGGTGCCTGTGGCGATCGCAATCATCTGCGTGGTCGGTGTGCAGTTGCCGGCGGCGTACTGGCTGGACGGGCAATATGGTTTGCAGGGCGTGTGGATGGCGTTCCCGGTCGCGTATCTGGGGATGCTGGTGCTGCAGACCCTGTATTACAAGCTGGTCTGGCAGCATCAGAAGATCGAACGCCTGGTTTGAATACAGCCAAATGCAGAAGCTGCCGCAGGGGCGTGGGTGGTGTAACCGGCCGATGTTTGCTTAAGTCAATCGAGCCCCCGACGACAACGCGCTGCCCGGAGAATCCCATGTCGATTCGTTTGTTGCTGGTTGCCGCGTTGTTCCTGTGCGCCATTCCCGCCGTGCAGGCGGTGGAATACACCCGGGTCAACACCGCCGCCAGCCAGATCAGTTTCACGTACAACCAGATGGGTTCGCGGATGTACGGCACGTTCGCCAAGTTCGACGCGACGCTGAAGCTCGACACCGACAACCTCGCCAACGCCCAGACCACCTTGCACATCGACCTCACCAGCATCGACGCCGGCAGTGAAGATGCCAATACCGAACTGGTGAAACCGGCGTGGTTCGATACTGCGAGATTCCCCGTGGCGGTGTTCGAGTCCAGCCAATTCACTCGGGTTTCCGCAAACCACTATCTGATCGCCGGCCGTCTCACCCTCAAGGGCATCACCCGTGATGTGAAGGTGCCGGTGGAACTGAAACCAGACAGTGACATCGGCATTTTCGACGGTGAACTGTTGCTCGACCGCGACAGGTTCGGCTTGGGTGCGGGGGAGTGGGCGGACACTGTGGTGTCCAGGGAAATTGCCATCAAGTTCCGGGTGGTGGCGCCACAGCAGTGACGCCACCTGCCCGGATCAATAGGCGCGCCAGTGCCCCGGCACCCAGCGCCACTCATTGCCGCCCCAGCGATAATGGCCTGCGACCCAGTGATAGCCCGGTGCAGGCATCACCGGCACCACTTCCACCGGTGGCGGTGGCCGGTGCGGACGCGCCGGTGCAATCACGCAACCGGACAGGGTGATCGCCACCAGCGCAGCGGCGAGGAGCGATTTAACGGTGTTTGACATGGTGAAGTTCCCGATAGATGAGGTGTACAGCGTGTCGGGCGATCAACGCACCCAATGCCCTTCAATCCAGACCCAGTTAGGCCCGCGAGCCTGCCAGTGCCCCGGTTTCCAGCGCGCGCCGTAGCGCACCGGTTGCCAGTGACCGGGCACCCAGACATAACCGCGTCCTTGCCAGCGCCAATGGCCCTGATCCCAGACATAACCGGGACGCGCGCCCGGCATCACTTCCATGCGCATCGGCGGCGGTGCTTGCTGAACGATCACCACCGGTTGCGCGAACACCGGCGCGCTGGCCAGCGCGGCCAGGGTGAGCGGCACCAGCAGCAGGGTTTTTCGCCATTTGGACAGGGAACGCAAAACGCTCATGACAACTCCTCAAGGCCTGCGTGGAAAAGTGAACGCAGTTGAGGAATTGGACGCCGAATTGGCAAAAGATCCTGTGCGCGGCAGATGAAATTTTATTCAGAGAGGAGGGCGGCGCGAGGCTGACAGCGTGGCGCGCCAGCAAGGTATGCCGCACGCGCCGAGGCCGGGAGGTGAACCTGGGTTCAATAGAACCGGTCTTGTTCTTTCATCGCCTGAATCTGCCAGAACGTCCTGCCCGAGATCAGCAGAAACAGCAGGGCGAGCAACACACCACCGGTCATGATGTAGAACCCGGTCTTGTAGCTTTGCAGCTGGCTGGCGATGCAGCTTTTGTCAGGCATCCAGCGCGAAACCAGCAGCGGGATGGGGCCATCGACTTCGTACTGGGTGTGTTCGGCGTAGCGCTCATCGGCATGCTGCCCTTCATGAACCTGGCCTTGCTCATCGGCATAGCGATAGTGGATGACCTTGCCATTCTTGTTCATCGGGATGTTTTCCAGCTGCGTGACAGTGCCGCGGGTGTCCACGCCGTTGAGATTCAACACGCCATACAGGATGCCCTGATTACGGGCCATACCGGCCAGAAGCAAGACCACGCAGCAGGCGACGGTCAACATGACGATGCGGTTATAGAGGTGATCCTTGGCAGCTTCGCGCGGGTAATACATGGCCCGATCCTTGGTCTTGGCGGAGAGAGGTCGTTACATCGGCCCGCGCAAAGGGATCTTTAGGCGGTAGCCGGTCGCGTCACGGTATGATGTCGCGGTTCGTCGACCGCCGCGGTTGTCGGCGACGCTTTTTACCGTCGGAGTTCGCCATGCCACGCATCACCCATTACAAAACCCCATGCCCGGAAAGCGTCAACAGCCAGATCCTGCAGATGGTCGTCGACTACTTGACCGACATCAGCGCGGTCGGTCTCGGCCCGAGCAACCTGCTGTACAACGTTTATCAGTACGTGGTCGGTTATGAGGTGCATTTGTATCTGGAAGCGTTGAACGGCGAGAAGGGCACCGAGGTGGAGTTGCTCGTGGCGACCGATGACGATGACCCGCAACAGCTGATCGGTTTTCTGCTGTACCTGCCGGTGCAGGGCGATTGGGAAGCCTGTAGCGTGGCGTACATGGCCGTGCGTGAAGGGCATCGGCGCCAAGGGGTGGCACGGGCGATGATCGCTGAAATGGTCGGGCGTTACCCTCATGCCGAACTGGCCTGTAGTGTCGGCAAAGTCCCGTATTTCGAGGCGCTGGGTTTTGACGTGATCGGGCAGCGCGAGACACAGGTGCTGATGAGCACCCGGCATTACCGCAGCAACGGTCTGCGCGGTTTTATCGACACCACGCCGATCTACCGGTCACTGGAAGTGCAGCAGATTCACACCTATCTGCTGCAGAAGAACGGCAAGCGCGCCATGCTCGATGCGGAGAAACAACGCGACCGGCATCTGGATCAAGTCACCCGCCACACCGAAGCATTCGTGCGCCAGCGCCTCACCGTGCACTGATTGCGTACCCGGCCAATTCGCGCAGACAAAAAAAGAGCCTCAAAGCTCTTTGATGGGGAGGAAGTAGAGCCCGTGAGGCTCAAGATGCGCATGAAGCCAGGCACGGGCTTGATTTGGGGTTCAGAGCACCCGCGCCTACGCAGCGCTGGATGAGCCAAGTCACTGCGTCATTCCATTCTGTGAGCGTGGCAGGACGGGCTCAAGTACCGCCAGTCGCGCGGATTGCGCCGCGAGGCAGCGCCGCTCCTCCAGGCAACAGTGATGTTAGCGGGCGCCGGGCCAGCCTGCTTGGGCGAGGGCGGCGAGCAGGGTCTCGGCATTCAGTCCTGGCACCGAGTGGCCGTTGCCGTCGGTGCTGTCGCTGGCGAGCAGGGCGTTGATGATCGCTTCCTCTACCGCTTCGGTTGCCGCCAGAAACAGCTCGCTGATGTGGTCGTTATTGACCATGCGCAACCCGTCGCAGGTCGGCGCGCCTTTGCCTTCGTAGGCGGCGGGTGGCACCTGAGCGTTACCGGTGGCGAAGGCGATGAAAATGTCGCCGCTGTGGTCTTCATTACCACCGCCGGTCCGCGCCAGGCCAAGGCTGGCACGCTGTGCCAGACGCGTGCATTGATGCGGCAACAACGGTGCATCGGTGGCCAGGCAGACGACGATCGAACCCATGCCCGGATGCGGCAGCGAGGCACGCAAAAACGGCGAGTCCTTTTGCTCCATGTAACGCCCGACCGGATAACCATCGACCCGCAGCTCACTGCGAATGCCGTGGTTGGCTTGCACGATGGCGCCCACGGTCCAGCCACCCTGGGCAGCGTTCAAACGCCGCGATGCGGTGCCGATGCCACCCTTGAATTCATGGCAGATCATGCCACTGCCACCCCCCACGGCGCCTTCTTCGACCGGGCCGTCCACCGCACTGTTCATTGCTTCGGCAACATGCTCGGGCTGCACGTGGAAACCGTTGATGTCATTGAGCAAGCCATCGAAGGTTTCCAGCACCACCGGCATGTTCCAGTAGAGCCGGCCGTCATCCGGTTGTTGCTGACGATCCAGGGCAATCATCGCATCACGCACCACACCAAGGCTGTGGGTGTTGGTGAAGGCGATCGGGCTGGTCAGCAGGCCGGCCTCGCGAATCCATTCCAGCCCCGTGGCATCGCCGTTGCCGTTGAGCACATGCACACCGGCGAAACACGGCTGCTGGTTGGTTGACCCCGGACGCGGTTCGATCAGCGTGACGCCGGTGCAGATGTCCCGTCCGGCGCTGCTGCGCCCGCGCACATTGCTGTGGCCGACGCGGATGCCGGGCACGTCGGTGATGGCGTTGAGCGGGCCGGGCGGTAACTGGCCGATGCGGATATTGAGGTCGCGGGCACGAGGTTTCATTGAGGTTGGTCTCTCTATAAATAGTCTGAACAAGTCACGATTGCTGTGAGAGCGGGCTTGCCCGCGAAGGCGGCGTGCAGGCGACAACGATACTGGCTGACCGGACGCTATCGCTGGCAAGCCAGCTCCCTCAGGGTTTTGTGGTCTACAGGAGGGTTACTGGCCGTTCTTGACCTTGCTCCACACCCGCGTGCGCACCCGCTCGGTGGCTTTGGGCAGCGGCTCGAGGGTGTACAGCGTGGCCATGGCGCTGGCAGACGGATACACCGCCGGGTTGTCGCGCGTGGCTGCGGCCACCAACGGCGTGGCCGCGCGATTGCCGTTCGGATAGGACAGATGCTCACTGACCGGTGCGATCACTTCAGGGCGCAGCAGGTAGTCGATGAAGGCCAGGCCTTGCGTGCGGTTCGGTGCGTCCTTGAGCAACACCAGGGTGTCGAACCACACTGGCGCACCTTCCTTGGGCAGGCTGTAGGCAATCTTCACGCCGTTGCCTGCCTGCTCGGCGTTGGTCTTGGCTTCGAGCATCGCCCCCGACCAGCCCACTGCCACGCAGATGTTGCCGTTGGACAGGTCGCTGATGAATTTCGACGAGTTGAAGTAAGCGATGTGCGGGCGCATTTTGAGCAGCAGCGCCTCGGCTTTCTTGTAGTCCTCGGGATCGGTGCTGTTCGGCGGCAGCCCCAGATAGTGCAGGGCCACCGGCAGCATTTCCGAGGGTGAGTCGAGCATCGCCACGCCGCACTGGCCGAGTCTGGCAAGGTTGTCTTCGTTGAACACCAGGTCCCAGGAGTCCACCGGCGCCTTGTCGCCCAGGGCTGCGCGCACCTTGTCGACGTTGTAGCCGATGCCATTGGTGCCCCACAGATACGGCACGGCGTACTGGTTGCCGGGATCGTTGTTGGCGAGTTTTTTCAGCAGATCGTTGTCGAGGTTTTTCCAGCCCGGCAGTTGCTCACGGGGCAGCGGGGCGAGGGCGCCGGCCTTGATCAGCGTCGGCAGGCTGTAGTTGCTCGCCACTACTACGTCGTAGCCGCTGCGGCTGGTCATCAGTTTGCCTTCGAGCACTTCGGCGCTGTCGAAGGTGTCGTAGACCGGTTGAATGCCGCTGTCGCGCTGAAAGTCGTGCAGGGTGTTCGGGCCGATGTAGTCGTACCAGTTGTAAACGTGCACGCTCGGCGCATCGGCGGCCATCGCGCTCGAGGTGACACTGATACAGGCCAGCAGACCCAGGTTGATGCCCAAGTTGATATAGCCACGGTGACGACGCATGATGCGGCACTCCTGGCCTGTGCAGGCCGGTGATGAACAGGAGTGCTCAGCCTATCGGGGCGGTCACGCCTGACCCATTCCCATCATGGGTTACTCAAAAGGGGTAGTGCGTGGACGCGTTGTTGCAGGAATTGCCGGTGCATCAGAGCCTGGCGCGGGTGTTCAGCGGCGTCGGCGAAGACGGTTTCTGGCGGGCGCTGGTCGACACCCTGCGCCTGCTGGTGCCGCTGGACAACGCGCTGGTCGCGGTCATGAAAGCCGCTCAGGCACCGCAATTGTTGATCGACTTCGACAGCAAGGGCGGCGCCGATGAGCAACAGGAACTTGCCGGTTACAGCGCCGGAATGTATCTGCTCGATCCGTTTTATCAAGCCGCGTCGAATGGCATCGCCGACGGTTTGCATAGCCTGGCCTCGGTGGCGCCGGACCAGTTTCTGCACAGCGAGTATTACCAGAGCTATTTTCGCTCGGTGGTGGGCGAGGATGAGCTGCAGTTCATGATCAACGTCGAAGGCGGCGTGCTCGGTTTGTCGCTCGGTCGGGCGACGAGGTTCGACCTGGCCGAGCAGGGCCGGCTGTTATGCGTACGTGATTGGGTCCTGGCAGCGATGCGTCGGCATGTGCAGTTGTTGCCGCCGCAGGGCGTGCCGGTTGAGGCGGTGGTCGGCGATCTGGCGACGTTGCTCGATCGTTTTGACGCGCGGCTGACGGTGCGCGAAATCGACACGGCGCGCCTGATTCTGCAAGGCTTTTCCAGCAAGGCGATGGCCCGGCAGCTGGGCATTTCACCGGAAACCGTCAAGGTCCACCGGCGCAATCTCTATCACAAGCTCAATGTGAACGGGCATGGCGAGCTGTTTGCGCTGGTGTTGCGTCCACCCACTGCCTGATGCACCACAGTCCCTGTAGGCGTGAGCCTGCAGGGATTTTCGGGGGTGTCAGCCGTGGCGCTGGAAGACCAAGGCCTTGAGGCCGCTTTGCGGGTCGATATCGGGGAATTCCGGTGGATTTTCCAGTCGCTGTTCAAAGCGCAGGCTCGGGGCCTCCTGCGTCACCCCGTCGATCAGGAAGTCCGCCCCGAACGACGGATCGTTCATGCACGCCAGCACCGTCCCTTGCGCTGTCAGCAACTCCGGCAGACGCCGCAGCACGCGCTGGTAATCCTTGGTCAGCAGAAAACTGCCTTTCTGAAACGACGGCGGGTCGATGATCACCAGGTCATACGGGCCGCTGTTGATCACCTTGCCCCAGGATTTGAACAGGTCATGCCCGAGGAAGCTGACCTTGCTCAAGTCATGGCCGTTCAGGCGATGGTTGTCGCGACCGCGGCTCAGTGCCGCGCGAGACATGTCGAGGTTGACCACATGGCTGGCGCCACCCGCGATGGCCGCCACGGAGAAGCCGCAGGTGTAGGCGAAGAGGTTGAGCACCCGTTTGCCGCTGGCCTGCTCGCGCACCCAGTTGCGCCCGTAACGCATGTCGAGAAACAGCCCGGCGTTCTGCTTGCGCCCCAGATCGACGCGATACTGCAAGCCGCCTTCGACGATGGTCATTTCCTCGATCTCCTCGCCCAGCAGCCACTCGGCGGTGCTCTGCGGCAGGTAACGATGCTGGATCAGCAAGGTCTGCGCGCCAGACTGCAGCCACTGCGGCGAACGGCTGATCTGCAGCAACAAGTCCTTGAGTGCTGCGAGTTGTTCGGGCGCCGGCTCCTTGAACAGCGACACCAGTACCACGCCCTGCAACCAGTCCACGGTCACCTGCTCAAGCCCCGGCCAGCAGCGCCCGCGTCCGTGAAACAGGCGACGGGTTTCGCTCGGTGCCGCCGCCAGCGCGGGCAGCAAATGGGCGTGAAGGGTGGCGAGGGCTTCAGGGTTCATCGGTCAGGGTCGGCAAGCAAAAGGGCCGGCATTTTAACCACAAACGGGCGGCGGCGGACGTCTGTCTGCGCCGGTCTTGGGCGTTCTTTCGGAAAAGACCTGTATCAAAAGTGAATTTCTGTAGAAGCCGCTGCTCATACCAGTTAAGCAGCGGATTCACGCCGCTAAATCGTTAATGCAATTCAGGGAGTGCTGTTCCATGTGCCCAACACCAACGGCGAACGCGCACCTTCCTGGCGGGTTGATTCTGGTGGTTGAGGATGACCCGTTGATTCTGGAGTTTCTTTGCGAAATTCTTCAGGAGGAAGGTTTCAAGGTCGAACCGCAAACCAGTGCCGATGCGGCGTCGCTTTACCTGGAAAAGCACGCGCAGCAAGTGGCGCTGTTGCTGACCGACATCACCATGCCCGGCACCCTCAACGGTGCTGATCTGGCCAACCTCGTCGGCGACCGCTGGCCGGAGAAGCCGGTGATGGTCATGTCCGGTTATGAAACCCCGGAAACCTCGGGGGTCAAGCATCCGGTCGCGTTCATCAAAAAGCCGTGGGCCATCGGCCAGTTGCTCGATTGCGTGGACAGCGCATTCAAGTCCAAGGCTCCGCGCCTGCACTGACAAGTGCTACATTGCCGGGCCTATTGTGCCCGGCACCTTGCCAGAGGAAGCGACCCTTGCCTGTTCACGACGCTGTATTCAATCGCGCATTCGGCGCCTTTCTGTTCGACATGGACGGCACCGTCCTCAACTCCATCGCCGCTGCCGAACGCATCTGGTCCGCCTGGGCCGTGCGCCACGGCGTCGATGTCGAGGCGTTTTTGCCGACCATTCATGGCGTGCGGGCCATCGACACGATCAATCGCCTGAACCTGCCCGGGGTGGACGCTGAAGCACAAGCGGCGTTTATCACCGAAGCGGAAATCGAAGACGTTGAAGGCATTGTCGAGATTCCCGGTGCGGCGGCATTTCTCAACAGTCTGCCCGGGGATCGCTGGGCCATGGTGACCTCGGCGCCGCGGGATCTGGCATTGCGGCGGATGGCGGCGGCGGGGATACCCGAACCGGCGGTGATGATCACGGCAGAAGATGTGCAGGCCGGCAAACCTGATCCGGCCGGCTACCTGCTGGCGGCCCGACGCCTGGGCCTCGAGCCGCGTGATTGCCTGATCTTCGAGGACGCCGCCGTCGGTATCCAGGCCGCTGAAGCGGCTGGCGCGGCGCTGGTGATCATCACCACCACGCATCAGCATCCGCTGCACACAGCTCATGCAACGCTGGCCGGTTATGACGCGGTCCAGGTCAACGTCGACAGTGCTGGAAAGCTGCGCCTGCAACCCGACTGATTCAACTCAATCCCTGTGGGAGCGTGCTGTCAGTAAACCCCCGGCAGCAAGCGCCAGCTGCGCGCGCAATAAGCGTCGTACTCGGCGCCAAACTGCCCGCGCAGCAGCGCCTCTTCGGAATGAATGCGGGCGATCAACGGGATCAGGGTCAGTGCGGCGAGCAGCAGCCCGACCAGCGAACGAAACGCCAGCGCCCAGCCTACAGCGTTGATCACCAGCCCCAGATAACTGGGATTGCGCACCCGTTGGTAGATGCCATCGGTGACCAGCCGATGCCCCGGCTGGATCGCCACCAGTCCGCTGAAGCGCCGCCCGAGCACAAACACCGGCCACAAGCGCAGCGCGCCGCCGATGATAAACAGCAGCGCGCCGAACCAGCGGATGCCTTCGCCACCCAGCGTGAGGATATTCAGGCGGTCGCAGTAGGCCGGCAGAAAACCGCTGATCAAACCAATCACGCCGAATGCGGGAATCACCCAGCGATTGGCCCGGTCCTCGCGTTCGCCCGAACTCAGGTTCACTTCGGTGAACAGCGAGGCGATCACCATCGCCAACGTCGCCAGGGCCACGACCACTAGCGAGCCATGGGAAAAGAACACCGCCACACCACCAATGCCCCACATCGCCAGCCCCAGGTAAGCGAGCGTGGCGAGTATCGCGACGACGGTCATTTGCGCAGACATTTTCATGGCGGCCTCACGGCAAAAGGCTGATCCGTTCAGTGTAGATCGCCAGTGTTTTTCTGGAGGAGTGAGCCTGCTCGCGATGGCGATGCTTCATTCAACGGCTGCTCGGGCAAGGCCGGCAGCATCGGATCGTCGAGCACCTGAACACCGGGCAGGTCGGAATCGTCATCGGTCGGCGGCTCACTCACCAACGCGATATCGAGGCTACGCTGACGCAGGCCTTCGAGTTGCTCGGCGGCGCTCAAGTTGTACCGCGCCACATGCGCTTGCCGAGGATGTCGCGGCGTCGGCGGCGGTGATACCGGCCGGGTTCTGGCAGGTGTTGCGTGAGGCAAAACTGGTTTCTGAACGGGCGCCGTTGCCGGATCAACAGATCGCAGCCTGCGGCAGCTCCTACCTGGGAGGTGTGTGATGAAAATTGATTTGAGCGGTAAGTTGGCCATTGTCAGTGGCAGCACGGCGGGTATTGGCCTGGGCATCAGCCAGTCGCTGGCCGAAGCCGGCGCCACGGTCGTGGTGATCGGTCGCGACACGGCCAAGGTTGACGCGGCGCTGGCGAGCATTCGGCAGAAGGTGCCGGGCGCGCAATTACGCGGTCTGACGGCTGATCTGGGCAGCGCCGAAGGCGCCGAAAAACTGTTCGCTGCACAACCGCGGGCGGACATCCTGGTGAACAACCTCGGCATCTTCGACGCGGTGGATTTCTTCGATACCCCGGACAGCGAGTGGACACGGTTCTACGAGGTCAACGTGATTTCCGGCGTGCGCCTGTCGCGGCACTACGTGCCGGCGATGGTCGAGCAGGGCTGGGGGCGGGTGATTTTCCTGTCTTCTGAATCCGGTGTGGCGACGCCGGCCGACATGCTCAACTATGGCGTGACCAAAAGCGCTAACCTCGCGGTGTCGCATGGCCTGGCCAAGCGCCTGGCTGGCACTGGCGTCACGGTCAATGCGATCCTGCCGGGCCCGACGTTCACCGACGGTCTGGAGCAGATGCTCAAGGACGCCGCTGCCGAGTCCGGTCGCAGCCTGCGCGATGAGGCCGACGCCTTTGTGCAAAAGGCTCGCCCCACCTCGATCATCCAGCGCGTGGCCGATGTCGAAGAAGTTGCGCATCTGGTCACCTACATCGCTTCGCCGCTGTCCTCGGCCACGACCGGCGCGGCCCTGCGGGTTGATGGCGGTGTCGTCGACAGCATGGCGATCTGAAACCGAAGTCTTCTGGAGAAACCTTTATTTATGGCAACTGCATCAGCAACGATCGACATCCCGGCCTCGGCCGATCAGGTCTGGCAATTGATCGGCGGCTTCAACACGCTGCCGGACTGGCTGCCGTTGATTCCCAAGAGTGAGCTGAGCGCGGGCGGGCGCGTGCGCACCCTGCAAACCGCTGACGGCGCAGTGGTGATCGAACGCCTGCAAACGTTCGATAACGCAGCGCAGACCTACAGCTATTCAATCGAACAGGCGCCGTTCCCGGCCACGGATTATCTGGCGACGATCAAGGTTGAGGCGCACGGGCAGGGCGCGCGAGTGACGTGGTCGGGACGCTTCACGGCCAACGGCGTAAGTGAGGAGGAGGTGGTGGCGTTGTTCAGCGGCATCTACCAGGGCGGTCTCGAAGCCCTGCGGGCCAATTACCCCGCCTGATTGAACACCACAAAAACCCTTGCAGGCGTGAGCCTCCTGCTCGCGATAGCGGTCGATCATTCAACAAACATGTTGGCTGACCCACCGACATCGCGAGCAGGCTCACGCCTACATTGCATCGCGGTGATTTTCAGGATTTTGAAATCAGACTCTGCCGACAATCAAGCATCAGTTTCGCCCCGCCAAGATCGCTCTGGCCCACTTCAAGACTGAAGCCATGCAGGCTGACAATCGCCGCCACAATCGACAGGCCGAGGCCAAAGCCACTTTGCGGTTGCCCACCCTCGGCCCGGTAGAACCGCTGAAACACCGCCTCACGCTCGGCCTCGGGAATCCCCGGCCCGGAATCGTGGACTTCGATCCGCGTATGCCCGCCGTCATTCACGCCGCGCAGGATCACCGTGCCGCCAGCCGGGGTGAACTTGATCGAGTTGCTCAACAGATTCGCCAGCGCCTCGAATAACAGTGCCCGATCACCGTTCAGGCGTGGCAGGGTTTCCGGCATGTTCAGTACAAACAGCAGTTCGCCTTCCTCGGCCAGCGGCAGGTAAAACTCGTGCAGTTCTTGCAGCAATTGCACCGGATCGAGCTCGACAAAACCCGAGCGGCGCTGACGGTCTTCCAGTTCGGAAATCCGCAACAACCCGCGAAACCGCGCCATCAGCGTATCCGCTTCCGCCAGCACCAGATCCAGTTGCGCCGCTTCCTGCGAGCCTTCACCGGCCTGTTGTTGCATGCGGTACAACTGCGCGCGCAGGCGGGTCAGCGGGGTGCGCAGATCGTGAGCGATGTTGTCGCACACGCCTTTGACCTCATGCATCAACCGTTCGATGCGCTCAAGCATGGCGTTAACGATGGCGGCGAGCATGTCCAGTTCATCGCGGCGATTGGACAGCGGCAGGCGGTGGGTCAAATCGCCCGCGACGATGGCCTGGGCACTGGCCTGAATCGCTCGAATCCGTCGCAAGGGCCGACGGCGTAACAAATGCCAGCCGGCAATCCCCGGCAAAATCGTCAACGACACGCCCCAGAACAACGCGTGCAGGATGATCCGCGTCACCGCGAACAGCGAGCCGTTGTCGCGCAACAACACCAGCCAGCGTCCGTCACGGGTTTGCGTGGCAACGGCGTCGCAACTGTCGGCGGGCAGGGTCGGATCGTCGGAGTCGGCGCAGTCGACGAGCGTGTGGATCTTGCCGTCCAGCGGCAGGCCTTCGGGGATCCGTTGCAGTGCGCCACCGAGGTAGGTGCCTTCGGCATCGAACAGGCCATAGGCGTCGATGCCGCGGATGTCAAAGGTCATGCTCGCGGCGAGGGCTTCTTCCAGTTGCTCGCCACGAAAGTGCGAAAACAGGTGCTGACGCTGCATCAGCGAATGTTTGGCGAGGTTGTCGAGGTAGCCGGACACCTCGAAATACATGACCCCCATGAGGATCGCGCTCCATGCCACGAACAGCGAACTGTACAGCGCCAGCAAACGGCTGCTGGAGGAGCGCCAGCCGTCAGACGGGTTCGGCAATGACATAACCCGAGCCCCGTACCGTGCGGATCAGCGGAACGTTGCCGGCAGCGTCGATTTTCTTGCGCAGACGGCCGATGTGTACGTCGATCAGGTTGGTGCCCGGGTCGAAGTGATAACCCCAGACCTCTTCGAAAATCATCATGCGCGAGAGGATCTGGCCGCTGTTGCGCATCAGGAATTCCAGCAGTTTGTATTCGGTCGGCAACAGCGTCAGGACTTGTTCGGCGCGACGCGCTTCGTGGCTGATCAAGTCCAGCTGCAGATCCGCGACCTGCAAGGTCGTCGCCTGGGTGGCGCCGCTGTTCTGCCGGCGCAACAACACTTCGACCCGCGCCGCCATCTCGTCGGTGGCGAACGGTTTGGTCAGGTAATCATCGCCACCGGCACGCAGGCCGCGCACGCGCTCGTCGACATCGGACAGGGCGCTGATCATCAGGATCGGCGTGGCCACGCCCATGGTGCGCAGGGTGGTGACGATGGCCAGGCCATCCAGTTCGGGCAACATGCGGTCGAGGGTGATCAGGTCGTAATTGCCGCTCACCGCCCGGTCGAGGCCTTCGCGGCCATTGTCGACCCAGTCGACGTCGAGCCCGTGGCTGCTCAATTCGGCGACGATTTCCCGGGCGGTCACGGCGTCGTCTTCGATGGTCAAAATACGCGTCATAGGGCTGGCCTTGATCGGTTCAACGGAATGGCTGCATTTTGCCAAGAAATTTCCGTGACGCTTTAAATTAACTTTCATGTTGTAGCTGCCATTGAGCGGGCTTGGGGAAATATTTTCCTGAACGTTGATATCATCTGGCCACAATCTCAGTGAGGAGTGGTTTCGGTGCGTACGTTGATTCGCCGTGGCTGGATGCCAATAACCGGGTTGGTGCTGACGCTGTTGAGTGCTTCGGCGATCGCCGCCAATACCCCTTGTTCCGGGAAGAAGGGCGGAATTGATCGTTGCGACGGCGACCTGTTCCTGTGCAATGACGGCTCTATCAGCGGCTCGAAGAAAAGCTGTGCCGCCCTGTTCGGCGAACGCCAGCAGGCGCGCCCACAAAACTTTCTCCAGAGCGATGATGGCTGTGCTTGCGGCACAGGCTCGTTTTGCACGGGGCCGCGCGGAGGCGTGTATTGCCTGACGCCCAGTGGTAACAAAAGCTACAAGCGCAAATAACGTGCCTCGCCGCCAATGCATAAAACCCGCTGCTCTCGGGCATTTGTTGCAAGTTGCATGGTCCGGGGAAGTTCATTTTTTATAACTGATTGAAACCAAAGAATTTATTTAATTTCTGCGACTGGCACGGTCACTGCAATTCGTCTGATGACGAGTTGTAACACTATTTTTCATGCCTGGAGCGGTACAACAATGAATAGATCCTCAGATGGGTTTTATCCTGCTTACGAAGACTCGAGCAGCGTGTCAGGCGTTTCCTGGGGCGCGATTTTCGCCGGTGCGGCGGCTGCCGCTGCACTGTCGATGATTCTCGTGCTGCTCGGTTTCGGTTTGGGTTTCTCTGCCGTTTCACCGTGGGCCGGAGAGGGCATCAGCGCCAAGGGCCTGGGCATTTCCACAATTGTCTGGCTTGCGGCGACGCAAATCATCGCTTCGGGCATGGGGGGTTACATCGCCGGTCGTCTGCGGGTGAAGTGGGCGAACATGCACGGTGACGAAGTGTATTTCCGCGACACCGCCCACGGTTTCCTCGCCTGGTGTGTGGCCACGCTCGTTACCGCAGTGCTGGTGGTGGGCTCGGTCAGCAGCGTGATCAGTGGTGGCGTGCAGGCGGGTGCCAGTGTCGCCGGCGGTGCCGCCAGCGCCATTACCCAGGCAGCCGGTACGGCTGCGGCAAACACCGACAGCAATCAGTACGGTTACTTCGTCGACAGCCTGTTCCGTGATGACCGTCCTGCAGCCGTCAGCGATGACGCCGCCCGTGGCACCGTGACTCGTATCTTTGCGCAAAGCCTGGCCAATGGTCAGCTCAGCGCCGAAGACCGTACTTACCTTGCGCAACTCGTCGCTCAACGGACCAACCTGACCCAGGCCGATGCCGAACGTCGCGTCGATGAAATCTACGCACGTACCCAGAAAGCCATCGCCGACGCCAAAGTCAAAGCTCAAGAAGCCGCCGACACCGCTGCCAAAGTCGCTGCCTGGACGTCGCTGTGGATGTTCATCTCGCTGCTGGCCGGTGCGTTCTTCGCCAGCTTCGCCGCCACCTTCGGCGGTCGTCGTCGCGATGCGGTCGAGTACGTTGAAGTCGACACTTACACCACGACCACCCCGGTCCGTTAATCAAGGAGAACCACCATGCGCTCACTACTGCTGTTTTTCCTCGGCGTACCGATCCCGATCATCATTCTGATCGCCCTGTTCGTGCACTGATTGCTCTATAGGGGTTCATTGCCTCGGCCGCTTCCACTTCACGGTGAAAGCGGCTTTTTCATTTTGCCGCTGACCTGCGCAGGGGCTGTCGAAGGTTGTGATCCTTTGACCTTGATTTCTTAAAACAGAATCAAGAGATCGCAACCCGCAGCAGTGCCTGCAGGGAGAGATGTTTTAACGATCTGGATCAATATTCCCTTGGACGAGATCACCTAACTTAAAAGATCCAGGCCCTTGTCGCGGTATCGACTACAGTGCTCCGGTGCGCAATTTGCTGCGCTCATGGAGTCGCCCGGCAGATCCCACCAAAAACCACAACGGATCGCCAGGCAGAGTGCAGCAAGGAGCTGACGTAGAACTCCCCTGAACCTTTTCACGGATGAACATTGCAATGCACTGCCTAGAACGAACCTTCGATATTCAGCCTTTGACCCAGGCGGATATGACCGTCCACATCAACGGCCAACCGGTGACCGCCGCCATCGGCGAAACCGTGCTCAGCGTCATTCAATCCCTTGGCGTTCGCCAGATTGCCCGCAACGATCATGACCAGATCAGCGGCGCCTACTGCGGCATGGGCGTGTGCCAGTGTTGCCTGGTCAAAATCAACGGCCGGCACAAGCGCCGCGCCTGCCAGACCGTGGTACGCGACGGCATGCGCATCGAGACCCAGGTCAACCGCGTCGCCGCGCAGGAGGTCGTATGAGTCAGCAACCGTTGATCGTCGGCGGCGGCCCGGCGGGCATGGCAGCGGCCATCGAACTGGCCCGGCACGGCGTGCGTTGTACCCTGCTCGAAGAAGCGTCGCGCCTTGGCGGGGTGGTCTATCGCGGGCCGCTGCGCGATGGCGTGCAACTGGATTATCTGGGGCCGCGTTACGCTGAAGTGCTGGGCAAACTGCACGGTGATTTTCAGGCGCAGGCCGGGTTGATCGACGTGCGTCTGAACCATCGCGTGATCGGCGCCGAGGGCTCGCGGGCACTGGTGGTGCTGGACGGCGACGAGCAACTGCACTCGATCGAGTACCCGCAACTGCTGCTGGCTGCCGGTTGCCACGAACGCAGTGTGCCGTTTCCCGGCTGGACGCTGCCGGGGGTCATCATGCTGGGCGGTCTGCAACTGCAAATCAAAAGCGGCGTGGTCAAGCCGCAAGGGCCGGTGATCATTGCCGGCACCGGGCCGTTGTTGCCGCTGGTAGCGACGCAGCTGCACGCCTCGGGCGTGCGTGTGGCGGGGGTGTATGAGGCCTGCGTGTTCAGCAAGATCGCCCGCGAGAGTCTGGCGCTGTTGAACAAACCGCAGCTGTTCCTCGATGGCCTGAGCATGCTCGCGTACCTGAAACTGCACGGCATCCCGATGAATTACGGCTGGGGCGTGGTCGAAGCCCACGGCGAAGGTGAACTGAAAAGCGTCAGCGTCGCGCCCTATTCGGCGACGTGGGAGCCGGACCTGTCCCGTGTCGAACGCTTCGAAGCGCAGACGCTGGCGGTCGGTTACGGCTTCATCCCGCGTACCCAACTCAGCCAGCAGATGGGCCTCGATCACGGCTTCAGCGACGACGGCTATCTGCGCGCCAACGCCAATATCTGGCAGCAAAGCAGCGAACCCCATGTGCACCTGGCCGGCGACATGGGCGGGATTCGCGGCGGGGAAGCGGCGATGCTCGCCGGCAAGATCGCTGCGACGTCGATCCTGTTGCAACGCGGCGTGCTCGAAGAGGAGCTGGCGCGAGTCCGCCGTGACCGCTACCTGAGCAAACTCAAAGCCATCGTGCGCTTTCGCGCTGCCGTGGATCGCTACACCGAGCGCGGCGTCGGCCAGACCGCGTTGCCGGCCGCCGACACGGTGATCTGCCGCTGCGAACACACGACCCGCGCCGACATCGACCGCGCGCTGGAGCAGGGCGTGCAAGACATCGCCAGCCTGAAAATGCGCACCCGGGTGAGCATGGGCGACTGTCAGGGGCGGATGTGCGTCGGCTATTGCAGCGACCGTCTGCGCCAGGCCACCGGACGCAAGGACGTCGGCTGGCTGCGTCCGCGTTTCCCGATTGATCCGATTCCATTTTCCGCGTTCCAGTCCGTCGGCACGGAGGCCGCTGCCCATGAGTAAGTTCTATGACGTGATCATTGCCGGCGGCGGCGTGATCGGGGCGTCCTGCGCCTATCAATTGTCCAAGCGCCAGGGCCTCAAGGTCGCGCTGATTGATGCCAAGCGGCCGGGCAACGCGACCCGTGCTTCGGCCGGTGGTTTGTGGGCGATCGGTGAATCGGTCGGCCTCGGCTGCGGGGTGATTTTCTTCCGCATGATGTCGGCCAATCGCAAGCGCGAAACCCAGGGCGCGGCGGTGGCGGTAGACGCCAGCACACCGCATATCCTGCCGGCGTCGTTCTTCGATTTCGCCCTGCAGTCCAACGCGCTGTACCCGGCGTTGCACCGGGAGCTGAAAGACCACCACGGGATGGATTTCAAGTTCGAAAAGACCGGGCTGAAATTCGTCATTTATGACGACGAAGACCGGCTCTACGCCGAACACATCGTCGGCTGCATTCCGCACCTCGCCGATCAGGTGCGCTGGCTCGATCAGGCGGCGCTGCGTGCAGCCGAGCCGAGCGTCAGTCACGAGGCCCGTGGCGCACTGGAGTTTCTTTGCGATCACCAGGTCAGCCCGTTTCGCCTCGCCGATGCCTATATGGAGGGTGCGCGGCAGAACGGTGTCGATATCTTCGTCAACACCAACGTGACCGGTGTGCTGCACCACGGCACCCGCGTGACCGGGGTGCAGACGGCGGAGGCGGGGGTGTTTCACTGCAAGACGCTGATCAACGCGGGCGGCGCCTGGGCGGCGGATTTGAGCGAGTGGGCGACGGGCATCCGCATTCCGGTGAAACCGGTGAAGGGCCAGATTCTGCTGACCGAACGCCTGCCGAAAATACTCAACGGCTGCCTGACCACCAGCGATTGCTACGTGGCGCAAAAGGACAACGGCGAGATCCTGATCGGCAGCACCACCGAAGACAAGGGTTTCGACGTGACCACCACTTACCCGGAAATCGCCGGGCTGGTGCAGGGGGCGGTGCGCTGCCTGCCGGAACTCAAGGACGTCAACCTCAAGCGCACCTGGGCCGGACTGCGTCCGGGCTCGCCGGACGAGTTGCCGATTCTCGGGCCGATGCGTGGGGTGGAGGGCTACATGAATGCCTGCGGACACTTCCGCACCGGCATTCTGACGTCGGCGATTACCGGTGTGCTGCTGGACAAACTGATCAACGACGAGCCGTTGCCGCTGGATATCACGCCGTTCCTGGCCGACCGGTTTGAGGTGGCGCCGGTCAAGCACGAGCATGAATTAGAGCTGGCCTGATTCAAGGCACATTGATGCGGAATGTGCTGGCCTCTTCGCTGGCAAGCCAGCTCCCCCAGGGTTTTCAGTCGTTCACAAAACCTGGGGGAGTGGGCTTGCCCGCGAAGGCGTTGGCCCTGGCGGTCTGACATTTGGATCTGTGCAAGGACGTCAGTCCTGGCGCGATTCCTCTTCCAACTGATCCGACTCGAACAGCCGCGCCAGTTCCGCCCGAGCTTCCTGAGCGGTCTGCAGGACTTTGGCAGCGTCGTCGTAAACCGCGTGCTGGGCTTCCAGCACCTGTTCGTCGTGGTGTTTGAAGCGCTTGATCCGCGCATCGGCCTGGGCCTGGGTCAGACCGAGGCCGACCAGGGTGCGGCGGCTCATTTCCAGACTGGAGTAATACGTCTCTCGAATCGCCTCGGCGCCGACATCGACCAAGCGGTGCACGTGCTGACGGTTACGTGCCCGGGCGATGATTTTCATGTGCGGATACAGCTTGCGCACGATTTCGGCCGTCTTGATGTTGGTCTCCGGGTCATCCGTGGCAATCACGAAATACTCCGCCTCGCCAACTTTGGCCGCATTGAGGATTTCCGGGCGCATCGGGTCACCATAGAACACCGGCACACCGCCGAAACTGCGCGACAGCTCGATGGTTTCCACCGAGGTGTCCAGCGCCACGAACCGGATGTTCTGCGCCCGCAGAATCCGCGCCACGATCTGCCCCATCCGGCCCATGCCGGCAATCACCACCCGTGGCGTTTCGGTGTCGATCTGGCGGAACTGCTCCGGCACTTCCACCGGCTGCACTTTCGGGCTGACCAGACGCGCACAGACCAACAGCAACAATGGCGTCACCGCCATCGACAGGGTGATGGTCAGCACCAGCAAGTCGTACAGGCGCGGTTCGAACAGACCCTGATCGCGACCGATCTTGAACACCACGAAAGCGAATTCACCGCCGGCCGCCAGGACGATACCGAGGCGAATGGCGCTGATCTTGTTCAGGCCACCGGCCAAACGCCCGACAACGAACAGCAACGGCAGCTTCAGACCGATCAGCAACAGCGTCAGCCCCAGCACGGTGACGGGGGCGCTGAGCAACAGGCTGAGATTTGCGCCCATGCCGACGCTGATGAAAAACAACCCCAGCAGCAGCCCTTTGAATGGTTCGATCTGTGCTTCCAGTTCATGGCGATACTCCGAATCCGCCAGCAGCAGCCCGGCGAGAAACGCCCCCAGCGCCATCGACACACCGACCAGGTCCATCAGCCACGCCGTACCGATCACCACCAGCAGCGCGGTGGCGGTGGACACTTCCGGCAAGCCGGTTTTCGCCACCACGCGGAACACCGGACGCAACAGATAACGCCCGCCGACCACCACCACGGCGATGCCGCCGAGCACTTGCAAGGCGTGATTGAGGCTGTCGGCGTTGCTGGTGTCCTGACCGCTGCCGGCGAGCATCGGCACCAGGGCGATCAACGGGATGGCGGCGATGTCCTGAAACAGCAGAATCGCAAACGCCAGCCGCCCGTGGGGGCTGGTCAGTTCCTTGCGCTCGGCCAGGCTTTGCAGGCCGAAAGCGGTGGACGACAGCGCCAGGCCGAGGCCGAGCACAATCGCGCTGTTAAGAGGCTGGCCAAACAGCGCCAGCGCCAGCACGCCAATCACCGAGGCGGTCAGCAACACCTGCGCCAGGCCGACGCCGAACACCGATTTGCGCATTACCCACAAGCGTCGCGGCGACAGTTCGAGGCCAATGATGAACAGCAGCAGGACCACACCCAGTTCGGAGATGTGCGCCACGCTCTGCGGATTGCCGATCAGGCCCAGCACGGAAGGACCGATGATCACCCCGGCAAACAGATAACCGAGCACAGCGCCCAGTTGCAGGCGTTTGGCCAGAGGCACGGTGAGCACCGCCGCGAACAGAAACACGACAGCGGCTTGCAACAGATTGCCTTCATGGGGCATGGGGTAACTCCTGACAACGGTACGGCGGGGGCGATAAGGATAAGGGCTGAAACGATTCAAGATCCACTGAAGATCCCCTGTAGCAGCCAGCCTGCTGGCGATAGCAATCTGTCAGATTCCCGGTTGTTGACTGACATTCCGCCATCGCGAGCAGGCTCACTCCGACAAGGGCCGTTCATGCGTCCTGTAATATTTTGCATCAGTTGGTTACATTGATAGTCTTTGTGAATCAATCTTTTTAGAGTTCGCCATGGCCATCAACTTCGACCTCAACGACCTGCAGGCCTTTCGCGCGGTGGTCGAGCAGGGCAGTTTTCGCAAGGCTGCCGACACCGTGCGCCTGTCACAACCGGCTCTGAGCCGGCGCATCGAAAAGCTCGAAGACGCCCTCGGTGTGAAGTTGTTCGAGCGCACCACGCGCAAGGTCAGCCTGACCCAGGCCGGGCGCGGATTCATGCCCAGCGTCGAGCGCTTGCTGGATGACCTCGACGTGGCATTGCTGGGCATCAGCGAAGTCGCTTCGACCCGAATGGGTCACGTCACCGTGGCCTGCGTGCCGTCGGCGGCGTACTACTTCATGCCGCGGGTGGTGGCGCGTTACCACCAGCAGTTTCCGCGGATCAAGGTCAAGGTCCTCGATTCCAGCGCCCACGATGTGCTCAGCGCAGTGGTGAATGGCGAGGCGGATTTCGGTTTGAGTTTCCTGGGCACTCAGGATGCCAAAGTCGATTTCGAACCGCTTGTGCAGGAGTGCTATGTCGTTGCATGCCGGCGCGATCATCCGTTGGCCGGGCGCAGCAGCGTGAAGTGGGACGAGTTCTATCAGCAGGATTACATCTCGCTCGACAAGACGTCGGGCAACCGCTTTTTGCTTGATCAGGCCTTGAGCAGCGTGGTGCCGCAGCGTCAGAGCATCTGCGAAACGCGGCATGTGACGACCATGATTGGTCTGGTGGAGGCGGGGCTGGGGGTGGCGGCCGTGCCGCTGATGGCGATGCCGGGGCCGGATCATCCGATCCTGACGCGGGTGCCGCTGACCGATCCGCAAGTGATGCGCAGCGTCGGCATCATCAAGCGCCGGGGTCGCACGTTGACCCCGGCGGCACTGGAACTGGAGCGGCTGGTGGTGGAAATGAAAGTCCAGCCGCCAACGATCAGCGCTTGACCGAATCCAGCCCGGTGGCTTGCACGTCTGCCTGGGCCGCGGGTGCGGCGAGGTAGTCGAGCAGGGCCTTGGCTTCTTTTGGATGCTGCGCACCGACCGGGATACCGGCGGCGAAACGCGTTACCGACTGCACCGACTCCGGAATCTTGCCGACAAATGTCACGCCCGGCACCGGCAGCAATTCGCTGACCTGCTGGAAACCCAACTGATAGTCACCGGTGGCCACCACGGAGCCGACCGGGACTTTCGGGATCATCTTCGCCTTCGGTTTCAGTTGATCTTCGACGCCGAGTTTCTTGAACAGCTGCTGCTCGATGTACACGCCGCTGGCGCTGTCGGAGTAGGCCACCGATTGTGCGTCGAGCAGGGTTTTCTTCAGGCCTTCGGCGCTGCTGATGTCCGGTTTCGGCGCGCCTTGGCGCACCACCAGGCCGATCCGCGAATCCGCCAGTTCAACCCGCGAAGCCGGGTCGACCTTGCCCTGCTTGATCAAATCGTCGAGGGCGTAGCCGACCATGATCACCACGTCAGCGTGTTCGCCACGGGCGAGGCGATTGGGGATCGCTTCCGGCGCCTTGCCCATCGACGGGCCGAGCTGGGTGTCGAGCGTGTTGCCGGTGGCCGCGGCGAATTTCGGCCCGAGGATTTTGTAGGCGGCAGTGAAGCCGCCCGACGTCATCACGTTCAGTTGTTCAGCGTGTGCCAGGGCGCTGAACGCGAAGAGGGCGACGGCGCTGAGGTTAATGAGTTTTTTCAAGGTGATTGCTCCTTATGCGGCAACCGGTTGCAGACGGCCGCCTGCGCGGCGATAGAGATACAAGGTGGCGCACAAGGCACACAGCGCGCCGATGCTCATCCAGTAACCCGGCGCAGCCTTGTCGCCGGTGTACTGGATCAGAAAGGTCGACATCGCCGGGGTGAAACCGCCGAAAACCGCAGTGGCCAGGCTATAGGCCAGCGAGAACCCGGCAACGCGCACTTCCACCGGCATGATCTCGGTGAGCGCCGGGATCATCGCGCCGTTGTACATGCCGTAGATAAACGACAGCCACAGCAGCGACAGCAACATGTGGCTGAAGCTCGGCGCCTGCACCAGGTACGACAGCGCCGGGTAGGTGGTGGCCAGGGCCAGCAGCGACATCGCGATCAGCACCGGGCGACGACCGATACGGTCGGACAACATGCCGCCAATCGGCAGCCAGCAGAAGTTCGACACACCCACCAGCAAGGTCACCAGCAGCGCGTCGGAGGTGCTCAGGTGCAGCACGGTTTTGCCGAAGGTCGGCGCGTACACGGTGATCAGGTAGAACGCCGTAGTGGTCAACGCCACCATCAACATGCCGCCCAACACCACGCCCCAGTTCTGGCCGAGGGTGTGGAACACTTCGCGCATGCTCGGACGGTGTTTACGTGCGGCGAACTCTTCGGTTTCCGCCAGGTTACGGCGCAGCAGAAAGATGAACGGCACGATCAGGCAACCGACGAAAAACGGAATGCGCCAGCCCCAATCGGCCACCACGCTCGGCGCCATCCACGCATTCAGTGCGTAGCCCAACGCAGCAGCGACGATGATCGCCACTTGTTGGCTGGCCGACTGCCAGGCCGTGAAGAAACCCTTGCGACCCGGGGTGGCGATCTCCGCGAGATACACCGAAACCCCGCCCAGCTCCGCACCGGCGGAGAAGCCTTGCAGCAGCCGCCCGATCAACACCAGTGCGGGCGCGAACAAGCCGATGCTTTCGTATCCGGGCACCAGCACAATCAGGATCGTACCGCTGGCCATGATCGACAGGGTGACGATCAAGCCCTTACGGCGGCCCACGTCGTCGATGTACGCACCCAGCACAATGGCGCCCAGCGGTCGCATCAAAAAGCCGGCGCCGAACACGGCGAACGTCATCATCAGAGACGCGAACTCACTGCTCGCCGGAAAGAACACCGCCGCGATCTGTGTGGCATAGAAACCGAACAGAAAGAAGTCGAACTGTTCGAGGAAGTTGCCCGAGGTGACTCGGAAAATGGCACCGGCCCGCGAGCCGCCGTGTGGGATTGAGGCTGTCATAGCAAAGGACTCCACCGCTTTTATGACGTGCGCGACGTGGAAGCGGCGCACGGTTGTTATTGCGGTGGATGGTGGCGCAGGTGTAACTGGATGTTAATTGCATTATTGGCATGCATTGATGCGCAAAGCGGATCAATCTCTTGAATCACCTCTAACCCTGTGGGAGCTGGCTTGCCAGCGATGGCTGGCGGTGTGTCAGTCAATGAAAATGCTGAAAGGCCTGTCCCCATCGCTGGCAAGCCAGGCTCCCACAGGGTTTGGTGGTGTTCAAAAAGTCGAGTACAGCCAAGACACCTGTGGGAGCTGGCTTGCCAGCGATGGCGGTGTGTCAGTCAATGAAAATGCGGAAAGGCCTGTCCCCATCGCTGGCACGCCAGGCTCCCACAGGGTTTGGTGGTGTTCAAAAAAGTCGAGTACAGCCAAGACACCTGTGGGAGCTGGCTTGCCAGCGATGGCGGTGTGTCAGTCAACGAAAATGCTGAAAGGCCTGTCCCCATCGCTGGCAAGCCAGGCTCCCACAGGGTTTGGTGGAGTTCAAAAAAGTCGAGTACAGCCAAGACACCTGTGGGAGCTGGCTTGCCAGCGATGGCGGTGTGTCTGCCAACTACAATGCCCCGGCCAGCCCAAGCAAAAAAACAAGGAATGATTCCAGTCCTCCGCAGTCGGAGTTCAGGTATCACACATCTGAAGGAGGTTCACCGATGAACAGCAAAACCCTAATCGCCAGCCTGGCCCTCGTCGCCGGCATTGCCGGGATCAGCCCACTCGTTCAAGCGGCGCAAACCTCAACCGAACCTGCCGTCCAGTCCCCGACCAGCGACCGTGAATTGAAGGTCAACGACCGGGCCCCGGACGTTTATCAGCGCAGTGACAAAGCGCTGAAAAACTGGAAACAGAAAGGTTTGAAAGCACCGGTCGAACAGGCGCAGTGGGTGCAGATCAACGACAAGTACGTGATGGTCATGATCACCAATGGCACCATCGTCGAGATGCAACCTGTCGAGCGTTAAGCCCCGGATTCAAAAGCCCTGCGCATGCACCCGCGCAGGGCTCACGCCCCCCAACCGATACTGATTGTTCCCACTGCGCTTGGCCTCATACATCGCCAGATCGGCAATGTGCAGCAGCCGATCCATGGTCGGCGCATGATCCGGAAACACCGCCACCCCAAGGCTGGTGCCGACATGGCGCTGGTCGTTGCCGATGGTGATCGGCGGCGACAGTTCGATGAAGATCTTCTGACAGATGCGGCGGGCTTCGTCCTGCAGGTCGAGGTCCGGGGCGAGGCCTTGCAGGATCACCACGAACTCATCGCCGCCAATCCGGGCGACCGTGTCGGTGTTGCGCAGGATGCGTTTCAGGCGCGTGGCGGTGGTGATCAGCACCCGGTCGCCGGCGGCGTGCCCATAGTGGTCGTTGATGTTCTTGAAGCCATTCAAGTCGACAAACACCAGCGCCACCCGCGTAGCGGTCTGACTCGCCTGATCCAGCGCTTCGGACAAACGTTCTTCCAGCACCAGGCGGTTGGGCAGGCCGGTCAGCGGGTCGAAGTGGGCGAGGTGCTTGAGGTAACTCGCCGAGGCTTTTTCTTCGGTGATGTCGCGCACCACGCCCATCATCTTGATCACCGCGTCGTGATCGTTGCGCACCACGTTGCCGGTTTCGCGCAGCCAGCGAATGGTGCCGTCGGGCCAGACCACGCGGTATTCCTCGTCGTGGTTTTCGCCGGTCTCCAGGCAACGCAATTCACCGTCGCGCACCCTGATGCGATCGTCCGGGTGCACGCAGGAACAGAACAAGGCATAGGACGGGGTGATTTCGCCGATCTTGAACCCAAACATGCCGTAGATCGCATCCGACCAGTACAGCCGATCGGTGTCGACCTCCCAGTCCCAGGTGCCGATACGCGCAAAATACTGGCTGCGCTTGAAGCGCTCGGCGTCGCCGTCCTGATGGATATTGCGGCCCTCAGCCGCGCGGGTCAGCAGGTCTCGGTACTCAGCCAGGCGACGGCGCAACCCGCGCTCGCGCAGAACCAGTACGACAATCACGGCAAGCATGACGACGCCAATGGCCAGGCTGATCCAGAGGTCAATCATTCGGGAACTGCCAGCATGACGTAACAATCCGTGAAGTAATGGCGGATGGCTATATTAAGGGTTCCACCACCGATTGGGATACAGCGGCCATCTTCGTTGATGAGTTGCGAACGAGCGGCAATTCTGGGAAAACGGCGGCCAGTTGAATAACAGAGTGAATGTCATGAACGATGAATTGCAGGTAATCGATCTTCAGGTCGGCGAAGGCAAAGCCGCCGTCAAAGGCGCACTGATCACCACCCATTACACCGGCTGGCTGGAAGACGGCAGCGAGTTCGACTCTTCCCACAGCCGTGGCAAACCGTTTCAGTGCGTGATTGGAACAGGGCGGGTGATCAAGGGTTGGGATCAGGGACTGATGGGAATGCAAGTGGGCGGCAAGCGCAAACTGCTGGTGCCGGCGCACCTGGGTTACGGCGAGCGGTCGATGGGCAAGATTCCGCCGAATTCGAATCTGCTGTTCGAGATTGAGTTGTTGGAAGTTCTGACGCGGGACGATTGAGGCGGGTGTAATAACGACCTTGATTTTCCTTATCTGACATTCGGTATCCGTCATCGCCAGTGGGCTCTCACAGGGGGATTGAGCTCGCTCTCAGTATCCCGTTCATCCTTTGAATGCTCATCCAGCTTGCGATTGCCGAAGTCATCGACGATCATTCGCGGCATATAGGGGTAGGGGGTATAGGTATGTCGCACATTCACGAACACAAAGACGAATTGCTCAACCGCGTCCGACGTATCGCCGGGCAGGTGCAAGCGGTTGAAAAAGCGCTGGAGGGCGACGCCGATTGCGCCAAGACCTTGCACTTGGTGGCGGCGATTCGCGGCGCGGTCAACGGTTTGATGGAGCAGTTCATCGAGGCTCACACCCGAGAGCACGTGGCGCATCCCGACCTGACCGACGAAGAGCGTGCCCAGGGCGCCGAAGACTTGCTGCAAGCCATCCGCCGTTATTCCAAATAGAGCGCGAGCCTCATGAGCCTGACTCCAAGCGCTGATCGTTTCAGCCACGATCACCAGTTCCTCGGCGCGTCCCACGACGAAAACGCCCGCCGCACCCTGTGGGTGGTGGCGCTGACGTTTGTGATGATGATCGGCGAGATCGCCGCCGGCTACATCACCGGCTCCATGGCCCTGCTGGCCGACGGTTTCCACATGGCGACCCATGCTGGCGCGTTGGGCATCGCCGCGGCGGCCTACGGTTTCGCCCGGCGCAATGCCAACAACCGACGCTACAGTTTCGGCACCGGTAAAGTTGGCGATCTGGCCGGATTTGCTTCAGCCATGGTGCTGGGGCTGGTGTCGCTGGGCATTGCCGGCGAGTCGATTTTTCGTTTGTTCGAACCCACCACCGTAGCGTTTGGCGAAGCGACGGTGATTGCGATTGTTGGACTGGGCGTGAATATCCTCAGCGCTTTTCTACTGATGGGCCATCACGGTCACGATCACGGCCATCAGCATGATCACAGCCATGCTCATCATCACCATCACGACAACAACCTGCGCTCGGCCTACGTCCACGTGCTGGCCGATGCGCTGACCTCGGTGCTGGCGATCGCCGCGTTGCTGGCCGGGCGTTACCTCGGTTGGGTATGGCTGGACCCGGTGATGGGTATTGTCGGCTCCATTGTCATCGCGAAATGGGCCTACAACCTGATGCGTGACAGCGCGGCGGTGCTGCTCGACACCACCGACGAACCGGTGGCGGCGGAAATTCGCGAGCTGCTGGAAACCTCGGACGACGTGCGCATCAGTGACCTGCACGTGTGGCAGGTCGGCCCGCAGGCACGGGCGGCGATTGTCAGTGTGGTGGCGGCCGCCGGCGTCACCGCCGAGGCAATTCGCGAGCGGCTGGCGCCGGTGCATGAGCTGTCGCACCTGACGGTTGAGTTACGCAGCGCTTAACGCTGTGCCTGGCTGAATAACGGGACCCGCCCATTCAAGGAAAGGCGGTAGTCCCAGGCCAGTTGCTGCAGATTCACACCGTGATCAAGGATTTCTCCGACAGTCGCAGCGGCAATCGTCAGCGCCAGCCGTTGTCCCGGGCATTGATGCCGGCCGCTGCCGAAGCTGAAACTGCGCCGGTTCGGGCGATCCAGCAGAAACTCGTCGGGGCGTTCGTTGAGTGCCGGATCGCGATTGGCCGAGGCCAGCAACAGCAGAATCACCTCGCCGGCTTCGACCCGCACTCCATCAATCTCACAAGCCTGCGCGACAAAGCGCCGAGTGTTCTGCACCGATGGATCGAAACGCTGAACCTCAGCCAACAGCGCATCCATTGGTGCACTGCGTAGCGCGGGCTGACGCCGCACCGCGACCAAGGCATTACCGATCAGCCCGGCCGTCGCTTCGAACGTCTGTGAGCAAAGCCCGATCAGATTGGCGATCAGCGTTTCTTCGTCGCCCGCGAAGCGTTGCAGGATGGCCTTCAACCAGTCGCTGTTCGATTCGGCGAGTAGCTCGATGAAGTAACCGCGTAATTGTTCAGCCGCCGCGTGTGCCGCCATCAGTTGCAGATCATTGCTCAACGGCGACAGGCACGCGACAAAGTCAGCGGTCAGCTCACTGATCGCCCGGCCTTGCGCCGGGCTGAAGCCGAGCAGTGCTGCGACCACGCACACCGGGCCGCGAAACATGGCTTTGTATACGCCGTCGGCATCTGCGCTGATCAGGCGTGCAGCCACCAGCGCCCGCACCCGGGCTGCATCGAACACGTCAAGCGCCGGCTCGATCGCCGAACGTGGGCAGCGCTGGCGTTCGCCCTCATTCATTCGCATCAACCGGGCAAAGACCTTGCCGGCCATTCCTGAGGCAATCGCTTTCGGCACCGGCTCTTGCGTTGGACGCACCTGGCAATCGGCATGGGCCAATACCGCACAGACTGCGCGAGCGCTGCTGGCGACCCACAGTTTCTGCGGGTGATGAAAGGTCAGTCCGCCCTGCGCGCGCAGTTCGGCGTAGTAGGGGTAGGGATCGGCCTGCGTCGCAGCGATGATCGGGTCCATGGTGCATAGCCTTGTCGTCGGGAAAGTGATGCGAGTATCTTCAGTCCGCAGCGACGACGATTCGTCGGGGAGCGAAATATGCACGCAGAACATCAAGACATCGGCGTCTCGCAAGTGGCCGCCGCCATCGCCGAACCGGCGCGCACGAAAATCCTCTGCTCGCTGATGGATGGCCATGCGCGCACCAGTACGGAGCTGGCGGCCATCGCCGAAGTCAGCGCCTCGACCGCCAGCGCGCACCTGAGCAAACTCAAGGATCTGGCCCTGGTGCGCCTGCATGTGCAGGGTCGCCATCGCTATTACTGCCTCGCCGACCAACGTGTGGCCCAGGCGCTGGAGGCGTTGATGGTGATCGGTCAGAACGCCGCGCCAATGTTCAAACCGCATACGCCGGATCGCCTGCAATTCGCCCGCACCTGTTACGACCATATGGCCGGTACGCTGGCGGTGTTGCTGCACGACCGCATGCTGGAGGCGGGGTGGCTGGTGATGACCGATGAGCAGGTATATCGGTTGAGCGACAGTGGCGAGGCGCTGTTCGGCGGATTGGGCGTCGAGGTGCAGGATCTGAGCACGTTGCGCCGCAAGTTCGCCTGCCCGTGCCTGGACTGGAGCATGCGCCGGCCGCATCTGGGTGGCTCACTGGGGGCGGCGTTGTTGCAAACGGCGTTGAAGCGCAAGTGGGTAACCCAGGATCTGGACAGTCGGGCGTTGGCGTTGACGGCGTTGGGGCGCAGGGAGATCGGGGCGCGGTTCGGGGTTGAGGTGCCATTGCCAGCGCAGAGCAAAAGATCGCAACCTGCGGCAGCTCCTGCAGGGAGTGCGTACACCTGATCGGCCGAGATCTTTTGATCCTGCTTTGCACCTTGTGCCAATCCTATAGACTCGATACTGTACGCATAACCAGTATCGAGTCTTCGCCATGCAAATCATCGACAAGCTCAGCATCCTCGCCGACGCCGCCAAGTACGACGCCTCCTGCGCCAGCAGCGGCGCGCCCAAGCGCAGTTCCGAGGGCAAGAACGGGCTGGGTTCGACCGATGGCATGGGCATCTGCCACAGCTACACGCCGGACGGGCGCTGCGTCTCGCTGCTGAAAGTGCTGCTGACCAATTTCTGCCTCTATGACTGCCAATATTGTGTCAACCGCCGCTCCAGCGATGTGCCGCGCGCCCGTTTCACCCCCGAGGAAGTGGTTACGCTGACCCTGGATTTCTACCGGCGCAACTGCGTCAGCGGGTTGTTTCTCAGTTCCGGGATCATCCGCTCGGCGGACTACACCATGGAGCAACTGGTGCGCGTGGCGAAGCTGCTGCGTGAAGAACATGAGTTTCGCGGCTACATCCATCTCAAGACCATTCCCGAGGCCGACCCGGCGCTGATCGAGGAAGCCGGGCGCTATGCCGATCGGTTGAGCGTCAACATCGAGTTGCCCACCGATGCCAGTCTGCAAACCCTGGCTCCGGAGAAGCAGATCGGTTCGATCAAGCAGGCGATGAACACCATCTACACCGGCGTGCAAACGGTGCTCAATGAACCTCGTTCGGCGAAATTCGCCCCGGCCGGGCAGAGCACGCAAATGATCGTCGGCGCCGATGACACCGACGACAGCACGATCCTGCACAGCGCTCAGTCGTTGTATGGCAACTACCGTTTGCGGCGCGTTTACTACTCGGCGTTCAGCCCGATCCCCGACAGCCCGAAAAGCGTACCGCTGGCCGCGCCGCCGCTGATGCGCGAGCACCGTTTGTATCAGGCCGATTTCCTCTTGCGCAGCTATGGCTACAGCGCCGGTGAGTTACTCAAGGGGCCGGGAAATCTGGCGTTGGACATTGATCCGAAACTGGCCTGGGCGCTGCAGAATCGCGAGGTGTTCCCGCTGGATCTCAACCGCGCCGAACCGGCCTTGATTGCGCGCATTCCGGGCATTGGTCTGCGTACCACCGAACGCCTGGTGCAATTGCGCCAGCAACGGCGCATCCGTTACGAAGACGTGGCGCGCATGCGCTGTGTGCTGGCCAAGGCCAAGCCGTTCATCATCACCAGCGACTATCACCCGCAACAGGCCGAAGTCACCAGTCACATGCTCTACCAGCAACTGCGCGACCGGCCGCAGCCGCAGCAGATGGGGTTGTGGGGATGATCAATCTCGATTGCGACGATCTGTTCGTTACTTGGCGGCAGCAGGCGCGCTGGTTGCTTAGCCATGAGATCGACCCGAGTCTCGTCAGTTGGGCGTCCGAAGGCGTGAATGACCTGTTTGCCAGTGATGTGCAGGTGCCCGAGGGGCATGGCCCGTTCCAGGCGCGCATCCCCCGTGCATTGCTCGACACGCTGGAGCAAGTGGCCCGCTACCGTGGCGACCAGCGCTGGAGTCTTTTGTACGAAGTGTTGTGGCGTGTCAGTCACGGCGACCGCACGGCGATGATGGCCGGCGACAAACTCGGCAGTGAACTGCAGCGGCGGATCAAGCAGGTACAGCGCGAAGCCCACCATCTGCATGCCTTCGTGCGGTTCATCGAACGCCCGCAGGATCAGCCAGGCCCGCAATACGTGGCGTGGCACGAACCGGCCCACGACATCCTGCACAGTGCCAGCGAACACTTCGTCGGGCGCATGGGCCGATACCGCTGGCTGATCGCCACCCCGCGTGACGGCGTCTACTACGACGGCGAACAACTGATTCATCAGCGCCAGTGCCCGCTGGAATGGCAGCAACTGGCGCAGAACGTCGACGACCCCCATGGCGATCTTTGGCTGACCTATTACAGCCACATCTTCAACCCGGCGCGGTTGAACGAGAAGGTCATGCAAGGGCACTTGCCGGCGCGGTTCTGGAAGAACCTGCCGGAAGGGGAATTGATACCCGGATTGATCACCCAGGCGCGCATGGGCAAGCAACAGAATGGTCAGGCCAGCGGGATAGCCGGGCGGGCCGGCAAGCGGATTGCCTTGAAGTAGAAATCAAAAGATCAAAAGAAAAGCCCCCCATCAATCACTCGATGGGGGGCTTTTGTGCATCAGCAGCCGTCAGATTAAACCTTGACGATCCAGCCCGCTGGCGCTTCGATGTCGCCGGTCTGCACGCCAGTCAGCTCTTTGTAGAGCTTCTGGGTGACCGGGCCGACTTCGGTTTCGCTGTGGAACACGTGCAGGTGGTCGTTGTAGCTGATACCGCCGATCGGGGTGATCACGGCGGCTGTGCCGCAAGCGCCGGCTTCCTTGAAGTCCGACAGTTTGTCGATCAGCACATCACCTTCTACCACTTCCAGGCCCAGACGGGTCTTGGCCAGTTCGATCAGCGACAGGCGGGTGATGCCTGGCAGAACCGACGGCGAGTTCGGGGTGATGAACTTGTTGTCGTGGGTGATCCCGAAGAAGTTGGCCGAACCGACTTCCTCGATCTTCTTGTGGGTCAGCGGGTCCAGGTAGATGGCGTCGGCGAAGTGCGCCTTCTTGGCCTGGGAACCCGGCATCAGGCTGGCGGCGTAGTTGCCACCGACCTTGGCCGCACCGGTGCCTTGCGGGGCGGCGCGGTCGAAGCTGGAGATCTGGAAGTTGTGCGGGGTCAGGCCGCCCTTGAAGTAGGCGCCGACCGGGATCGCGAACACCGAGAAGATGAACTCCGGAGCGGTACGCACGCCGATGTTGTCACCCACGCCGATCACGAACGGACGCAGGTACAGCGCGCCGCCGGTGCCGTAAGGCGGGATGAAGCGCTCGTTGGCACGAACCACTTGCTTGCACGCTTCGATGAACTGCTCGGTGGACACGTGCGGCATCAGCAGGCGGGCGCAGCTGCGTTGCATGCGCGCGGCGTTCTGATCCGGGCGGAACAGGTTGATCGAGCCGTCCTTGCAACGATAGGCCTTCAGGCCTTCGAAGCACTGCTGGCCATAGTGAAGGGCCGTCGAGCCTTCGCTGATGTGCAGCACGTTGTCTTCGGTCAGGGTGCCTTTGTCCCACTCGCCATCGCGAAAGTACGACAGATAGCGTTTGTCGGTCTTGATGTAGTCAAAACCCAGCTTGTCCCAATTGATGCTTTCGTTACCCATGACACCCTCTATCACTGAACAACCGCCGAAACGGTTCAAGGCTTCTGACGTTTTTTGGATGGGCACAACAATACTTCATTCTTGAGCGGTTTCGCAGCCCGGACTATCGGATGGCACACAGATAAATCGTGTTGCCCTCAGGAATTCGCGAGCAAGCTCGCTCCCACAGGGGAATGCATTCCAAATGTGGGAGCGAGCTTGCTCGCGAAGGGGCCATCACTGCCACCCTCCATTTGACGGATTTACAGGTGTAGCGCATGCCCCAAAGCACGCAACGCCGCTTCCTGCACCGCTTCACCCAAGGTCGGGTGCGCATGGATGGTGCCGCCGATGTCTTCCAGCCGCGCGCCCATTTCCAGGCTTTGCGCGAACGCGGTCGACAACTCGGAAACCCCGACCCCCACCGCCTGCCAACCCACAATCACATGATTGTCGCGACGGGCGACCACCCGCACGAAGCCGCTTTTCGATTCCAGGGTCATCGCCCGGCCATTGGCGGCGAACGGGAAGCTCGACACGATGCAGTCCAGTCCGGCGGCCTTGGCCTCGTCCGGGGTCTGGCCGACCACCACCAGTTCCGGGTCGGTGAAGCACACGGCGGCGATCGCGGTCGGGTTGAATTCGCGGTGTTTACCGCTGATCAGCTCGGCGACCATTTCGCCTTGGGCCATGGCCCGGTGCGCGAGCATCGGCTCGCCGCTCAGGTCGCCGATGGCGTAGACGTTGCGCATGCTGGTCTGGCAACGGCTGTCGATCTTGATCGCCGAGCCATTCATGTCCAGGTTCAGCGCTTCGAGGTTCCAGCCCTGCGTATTCGGTTTGCGGCCGACGGCCACCAGCACCTGATCGGTTTGCAGATTCAGGGTGTCGCCGTTCGGGTCACGCACCTGCAAGGTCCCGTCGAACCCCAGCACGCTGTGCTGGAGATAGAGCTTCACGCCCAGTTGCTTCAGGGCTTCGTGTACCGGTTGCGTCAGCTCGGCATCGTAGGCTGGCAGGATGCGATCCTGCGCCTCGACCACACTGACCTCGGCACCGAGCTTGCGGTAGGCAATGCCCAGTTCCAGACCGATGTAACCGCCGCCAACCACCACCAGCCGCTTTGGCACAGACGTCGGTGCCAGCGCTTCGGTGGAGGAGATGATCGGCCCGCCAATCGGCAGGATCGGCAGGTTGACGCTGGTCGAACCGGTGGCGAGTACCAGGTGTTCGCACTGGATTCGGGTGTCGCCGACTTCAACCGTTTTGCCGTCAATGACCTTGGCCCAGCCGTTGATGACCTGAACCTTGTGCTTTTTCAGCAGTGCGGCGACGCCGGTGGTCAGGCGATCGACGATACCGTCCTTCCACTCAACGCTTTTAGTGATATCGAGGGTCGGCGCCGAAACGCTGATGCCCAGCGCCGAATGCTCGCTGTGATGCTGCGTCTGGTGAAACTGCTCGGCCACATGAATCAGCGCTTTTGACGGGATGCAGCCGATGTTCAGGCACGTGCCGCCCAGCGATTGGCCTTCGACCAGAATCGTCGCAATCCCCAGTTGCCCGGCGCGAATCGCCGTGACGTAACCGCCAGGACCGCCGCCAATAATCAGCAGGGTGGTGTTCAGAGTTTGCATGCCTTACTCCACAAACAAAGTGGCGGGTTGTTCGAGCAAGCCACGGATGGCCTGGATGAAGAGCGCCGCGTCCATGCCGTCGACCACGCGGTGATCGAAGGAACTGGAGAGGTTCATCATCTTGCGGATCACCACCTGGCCTTTGACGACCATTGGCCGTTCGACAATTTTGTTCACACCGACGATTGCCACTTCCGGCAGGTTCAGCACCGGGGTACTGACGATGCCGCCCAGCGCACCGAGGCTGGTCAGGGTGATGGTCGAGCCGGACAGTTCGTCGCGGCTGGCCTTGCCATTGCGGGCAGCATTCGCCAGGCGCGAGATTTCCGCAGCGCTGTCCCACAGGCTGCGTGCTTCGGCGTGACGCACCACCGGCACCATCAGGCCAACGTCACTTTGCGTGGCGACGCCGACGTGTACCGCGCCGAGGCGAGTGATGACCTGGGCTTCGTCGTCGTACCGGGCGTTCATCTGCGGGAAGTCGCGCAAGGCAACGACCAGCGCACGCACGAGGAACGGCAGCAAGGTCAACTTGCCACGGCTGGCACCGTGTTTTTCATTCAGATGCGCGCGCAGCTCTTCAATGGCGGTGACGTCGATTTCCTCGACGTAGCTGAAGTGCGCGGCGCGCTGGGTGGCGTCCTGCATGCGTTGGGCGATCTTGCGACGCATGCCGATCACCTGGATTTGCTCTTCATCGTTACGCTGGGCGTAAGCGGCGGCTGCCGGCGCCGAAGCGTTCGACTGACCTTGCGCCAGATAGGCCTCGAGGTCCTCGTGCAGCACGCGACCGGCCGGGCCGGTGCCGCGTACCAGGCGCAGTTGAATGCCCAGATCCAGCGCATGTTTGCGCACGGCCGGGGAGGCCAGTGGACGTTCATCGGCTTCACGGGCAACCATCGGGCCCTGGCAAACGGCAGCCGGACGCGGTGCAGCGGCGGCGACCGGTTTGCTTTCGACCGTCGCTTCAGCTTTCGGCGCAATCGGCGCCTCTTTGACAGGCGCGGGTGCGGCGGACTCCTTCAAGTTGCCGGCACCTTCCACCTCGATGCTGATCAGCACACTGCCGACCGCCATCACTTCACCCGGCTGACCGCCGAGAGCAATCACCTTGCCGTGCACCGGCGATGGAATATCGACCATGGCCTTGTCGGTCATCACGTCCGCCAGCACCTGGTCTTCAACCACCAGATCGCCAACCTTGACGTGCCACTGCGACAGTTCGACTTCTGCGATGCCTTCGCCGATGTCCGGCATCTTGATAACGTGCGTGCCCATTCAGACCTCCATGACCCGTTTCAGAGCTGCGCCCACACGGGACGGCCCAGGGAAATACGCCCACTCTTGCGCGTGCGGGTAGGGGGTGTCCCAGCCGGTGACGCGTTCGATCGGCGCTTCCAGGTGATGGAAGCAATGCTCTTGCACCAGCGCGACCAGTTCGGCGCCGAACCCGCAAGTGCGGGTGGCTTCGTGCACCACTACGCAACGGCCGGTTTTCTTCACCGACTTGACGATGGTTTCCAGGTCCAGAGGCCACAGGCTGCGCAGGTCGATGACTTCGGCATCAACGCCGGATTCTTCGGCCGCGACTTGCGAGACGTAGACGGTGGTGCCGTAGGTCAACACGGTCACGTCCTTGCCCGGACGGGTGATCGCGGCGACGTCCAGCGGCACGGTGTAGTAACCGTCCGGCACCTGGGCTTGCGGGTGTTTCGACCATGGGGTTACCGGGCGGTCGTGGTGGCCATCGAACGGGCCGTTGTACAGGCGTTTTGGCTCAAGAAAGATCACCGGGTCATCGTTTTCGATGGAGGCGATCAGCAGACCCTTGGCGTCGTACGGGTTGGACGGCATCACGGTGCGCAGACCACAGACCTGGGTGAACATCGCCTCGATGCTCTGGCTGTGGGTCTGGCCGCCGTAGATGCCGCCGCCGCATGGCATGCGCAGGGTCATTGGTGCGGTGAACTCACCGGCCGAGCGATAACGCAGGCGCGCCGCTTCGGAAATGATCTGGTCGGAGGCCGGGTAAACGTAGTCGGCGAACTGAATCTCGGCGACCGGACGCAGACCGTAAGCGCCCATGCCCACGGCAACGCCGACGATACCGCTCTCGGAGATCGGTGCGTCGAACACCCGCGAGGTGCCGTACTTGGTCTGCAGGCCTTCGGTGCAACGGAACACGCCGCCGAAATAGCCGACGTCCTGACCGAACACCACCACGTTGTCGTCACGCTCAAGCATCACATCCATGGCCGAGCGCAGGGCCTGGATCATGGTCATGGTGGTCGTGGTCATGGCGGTTTCCAGCTGAATATTGTTGTTGTGATCGTTCATGTCAGATCCCCAACTGCTGACGCTGGCGCTTCAAGTGCTCCGGCATCTCTTTGTAGACGTCTTCGAACATGGTCGCGGCGCTTGGGATCTGGCCGCCGGCGAGGGTGCCGTACTGCTCGGCCTGTTTCTGCGCGGCAATCACTTCGGCTTCGAGCTCGGCACTGACGGCGGCGTGTTCTTCTTCCGACCAGTGGCCGACCTTGATCAGGTGCTGCTTCAGGCGGGCAATCGGGTCGCCCAGCGGGAAGTGGCTCCAGTCGTCGGCAGGACGGTATTTGGAAGGATCATCGGAGGTCGAGTGCGGGCCGGCACGGTAGGTGACCCATTCGATCATGGTCGGCCCGAGGTTGCGCCGGGCGCGTTCAGCGGCCCAGGCAGATGCTGCATACACGGCGTAGAAGTCGTTGCCATCCACGCGCAGCGAAGCGATGCCGCAACCGACGCCGCGGCCGGCGAAGGTAGTGGCTTCACCACCGGCGATGGCCTGGAAGGTCGAGATCGCCCATTGATTGTTGACCACGTTGAGAATCACTGGCGCACGGTAAACGTGGGCGAAGGTGAGGGCGGTGTGGAAGTCCGATTCGGCGGTGGCGCCGTCACCGATCCACGCCGAGGCGATTTTCGTGTCGCCCTTGATCGCCGAGGCCATGCCCCAGCCGACAGCCTGAATGAACTGAGTGGCGAGGTTGCCGGAAATGGTGAAGAAACCGGCGTCCTTGACCGAGTACATGATCGGCAACTGGCGACCCTTGAGCGGATCGCGCTCGTTGGACAGCAGTTGGCAGATCAGGTCGACCAACGGCACTTCGCGGGCCATCAGAATGCTTTGCTGGCGATAGGTCGGGAAGCACATGTCGTCGATGTTCAAGGCCAGGGCCTGAGCGCTGCCAATGGCTTCTTCGCCAAGGCTCTGCATGTAGAACGACATTTTTTTCTGCCGCTGGGCGACCACCATGCGGTTGTCGTAGATCCGCGTCTTGAGCATGGCGCGCATGCCCTTGCGCAGGATCTCGACCGGCACGTTTTCAGCCCATGGGCCGAGGGCGTTGCCCTGGTCGTCGAGCACGCGGATCAAACCACGCGCCAAGTCGGCGGTGTCGGCGGGTTCGACGTCGATGGATGGTTTGCGCACCGTACCGGCATCGGTCAGATGCAGGTAGGAAAAGTCGGTTTTGCAGCCTGGGCGGCCCGAAGGTTCAGGGACGTGCAGACGCAGCGGTTCATACGCTTGGGTCATGGCTTCTACGCTCGATCTTGTGAATTTCTTGTAGTGAGCTGGCAATCATTCTTGGGTGAAAGAAATCTTGTCCTACAACAATCATAGGCCCGGGCCAGAAGAATATTTCTCTCTGTTTCGTTGCGCTGGAGACGATTTGCAGATAGAAATTCTGCATAAACATAAAAAACAGGTGGTTTTGTCTCATGCGCAAACTGGACCGTACCGACATCGGCATTCTCAACAGCCTTCAAGAGAACGCGCGCATCACCAACGCCGACCTCGCACGCTCGGTGAATCTGTCGCCGACACCGTGCTTTAACCGGGTCAAGGCGATGGAAGAATTAGGGCTTATTCGCGAGCAGGTGACGCTGCTGGACGCCGACCTGCTGGGACTGCATGTCAACGTGTTCATCCACGTCAGCCTCGAGAAGCAGGTGGAGGAGGCGTTGCAGCATTTCGAAGAAGCGATTTCCGATCGCCCGGAGGTGATGGAGTGCTATTTGATGGCGGGTGACCCGGATTATCTGATCCGCGTACTGGTGCCGACCATTCAGTCGCTGGAGCGTTTCATGATGGACTTTCTGACCAAGGTGCCGGGGGTGGCGAATATTCGCTCGAGTTTTGCGCTGAAGCAGGTGCGCTACAAGACGGCGTTGCCCTTGCCGGCAAACGGCCTGACGCTAGGTAACTGAAAGTCAGATGTAGTCATACCGGTAATCGAGTTCCGCGGTATAGAGGGTTTGTCGGACGGTAAAGGTTTGCGCCCAGGGCGCCCGTTCATTGGCAGGATGAAAGATCAGGACGGTTTCGTTCGTGTCTGCCGAGCCAGCTCCATTGGTAAAGCCTGGAGTTCCAGCATGCTGATGTTTCCAGCGTTCCCACAGCAAGTCGAGGTAGCAGTGGTGCAGGAAGAATATCGGATCGTTGGGTGAGGAGGCTTGTGCCATGCTGCCGCCAATCCAGGCATGTACCGGATTGTGCAAAAGGCTTTCCGAGACGTTTTCCCAGCCGCTTTCATCCATCCAGTAAGGCGTTCTGTTCAGGGTCGAAATAACATCCAGCGGGGTGGGCAGTGCGCCGCTTGCCCCCAGATTTCGACGAATGCCGGTGTTGCCAGTGCCCTCGTCCCAGACCCGGACATCGAATTGTGAGTGCTCCCTGGAAAACGGACCGCTGGTGACACGCTGATCTTGCAGGTTGTCACCGTTTGAGCCCATGAAATCCGACGTGAAGGGGTTGTCTGCTCCGGTCAGTTGCCAGTTCCAGTAGGGCAGGGTAATGGTCGGATCATTGGTGGCGGACTGCAGGGCCAGTTCGAATTGGCGAATCAGAATTCGATGCCACGGATAGAACAAAGGGCTGCGATGCGGATTGGGTATCAGCGGATTGGCGCCGCCCATCGAGTTTTTGTGGATCTGCACAAAGTCATCGTAGCGATTTTGCTGTCCGGGGCGCAGGACGCTGTCGACGTTGTTTTTCAGTACCAGGATCGCATCGACGAACGCAGCTTTCTGTTGCGGTGTCATGTCGCGGTGATTACGGCGAATATCCATATTGCGAAAACTCCATTGAATGTTTGCCCAATGGAGTCTGATCGCTGAGAGGATTTTCACCAGTTCATCACTATCGCCAGCGTTCGTAGGAAAAATAATCTGGTGATGGTTCGAGCGACTTTTTCCTATAGAGAGTTGAGCGGAATCTTCAGGTACACCACGCCGTTTTCCTCTGCCGGTGGCAGATTCCCCGCCCGCACATTGACCTGAATCGCCGGCAGCAGCAGCGTCGGCATGCCCAGCCCGGCATCGCGTTTGGTGCGCATCTCGACGAACGCCGCCTCGTCGATCCCGTCATGCACATGAATATTGCTTTTGCGCTGCTCGCCGACAGTGGTCTGGCACTGCGCGGCGCGGCCTTCGGGTGGGTAGTCGTGGCAGACGTAGAGTTTGACGCTGGCGGGGAAGGCCAGCAGCTTGTGGATCGAGTTGTACAGTTGATGCGCGTTGCCGCCGGGGAAGTCGCAGCGGGCGGTGCCGACGTCGGGCATGAACAGCGTGTCGCCGACCAGAATCTGTTCGCCGTCGATCAGGTAAGCCATGTCCGCCGGGGTGTGGCCGGGGACGTGCAGGGCGGTGGCCTTGAGGTTGCCAATGCGGAATGACTCGTTCGGCGCAAACAAGTGATCGAACTGCGAGCCATCGACGCAGAACTCCGGCTCCAGGTTGAACAGCGCCTTGAACACGTTCTGCACTTTGCTGATTGACTCGCCAATGGCGATTTTTCCGCCCAGTTCCCGGCGCAGGTAAGGCGCTGCGGACAGATGATCGGCGTGGGCATGGGTTTCCAGCAGCCACTGCACCTGCAGGTTGTGCGCGTGAACGAAGGCGATGATTTTGTCGGCCTGGGCGGTGCAGGTACGGCCGGCTGCGCCGTCATAATCAAGCACCGGGTCGACGATTGCGCACTGTCCGCCATCGGCTTCGTAGACCACGTAGCTGTAGGTCGAAGAGGCGGGGTCGAGGAAAGCTTCAATCTGCGCGGGCATGGACACCAACCTGAACAAGGAAAATGGGTTGCAACACTTTATCTAAAAACATAATGTTCACAGCTTAAGTGACGTTGAAGGCATCGTGCAAATGCAATCCAGTCTGACCGAATGTGAAGTCGCCCAATTGCGCGCCTCGGCCTCCAAGGCCTGCGCGCTGCTCAAGGCCCTGGCCAATGAGGATCGCTTGTTGATCCTGTGCCAATTGACCCAGGGTGAACGCAATGTCGGCGAACTGGAAAAAATGACCGGCGTGCGTCAACCGACGCTGTCCCAGCAACTGGGCATCCTGCGCGATGAAGGGCTGGTGGCGACTCGCCGTGAAGGCAAATACATTTTTTATGGCCTGGCCAGCCCTGAAGTGATTCAGGTGATGAAGACCCTGTCCGGGTTGTATTGCGGGGCCGTGCTGAAAAGCCTCGGTCACCCATAAATGCTTGCCAGCACACTACCCCTGCAGGAGTGAGCCTGTTCGCGAAAGCGGTGGGTCAGCCAGCATCTTCTGTGACTGTCACACCGTTATCGCGAGCAGGCTCACTCCTGCAATGGATTTGTGGGATGGCCGGAAAAAACCTTGCGTGCAGCAATAAGGAACAAGCAATGAACGATCAACACTGGGGCCCATCCATCAGTGCAGACATCGTGGTCATCGGCGGCGGTACGGCGGGCATCGGCTTCGTCGCCAGCCTGCTCAAGCGCGATCCACATTTGAACGTCACGGTGATCGAGCCGAGTGCCCAGCACTACTATCAACCGGCGTGGACGCTGGTTGGCGGTGGCGCCTACGACGTCAAAGACACCGCCAGGCCGATGAGCAAGGTGATGCCTCGTCAGGCCACCTGGATTCAAGCAGCGGTGACCGCTGTCGATCCTGACAAGCGCCAGCTGACCCTCAACGATCAACGCACCGTCAGCTATCAGAACCTGATTGTCTGCCCCGGCCTGCGCCTGGCCTGGGACAAGATCGAAGGCTTGCAGGAAAGCCTCGGCCAGCACGGCGTGACGTCCAACTACAGCTATCAGCATGCGCAATACACCTGGGATCAGGTGCAGAAACTGCGCGACGGTAAAGCGCTGTTCACGCAACCGGCAATGCCGATCAAATGCGCCGGTGCACCGCAGAAAGCGCTGTACCTGTCCTGTGATCACTGGCTCAAAAGCGGATTGCTGAACAACATCAAGGTCGAGTTCAACCTGGCTGGCGCCGCGCTGTTTGGCGTGGCGACATTCGTGCCGCCATTGATGAAATACATCGAAAAATACAACGCGCAACTGGCGTTCAATTCGAACCTGGTCAAGGTCGACGGCCCGGCGAAAACCGCGTGGTTCGAGATCAAGGACGCCGACGGTAACGTCACCCGTGAGGCGAAAACCTTCGACCTGCTGCACGTCGTTCCACCGCAGGTGTCGCCGGATTTCATCGCGCAAAGTCCATTGGCCGATGCCGCTGGCTGGTGCGAGGTCAATCCGCACAGCCTGCAACATCCGCGTTATCCGCACGTGTTCGCGCTGGGTGATATCTGCGGCACCAGCAATGCGAAAACCGCGGCGGCGGTGCGCAAGCAAATCGTGGTGGTGGCGCAGAACCTGCTGGCCTTGCGCAAGGGCCAACCGCTGCCGCTGAAATACGACGGCTACGGTTCCTGCCCGCTGACGGTGGAGAAGGGCAAGGTGATCCTCGCCGAGTTTGGCTACGGCGGAAAACTGCTGCCGACCTTTCCCCTCGATGCGACCGTACCGCGCCGTTCGGCCTGGTGGCTCAAGGCGACGCTGCTGCCGTGGTTCTACTGGAACGGCATGCTCAAGGGCCGTGAATGGCTGACCGCCGTGTCCAACGTCGACTGAGAGGCCTCTATGTTGCTGGCTAGTCTGTTTGGCGTGGTGATGGGGTTGGTGCTCGGGCTGACTGGCGCGGGCGGCGGGATTCTCGCGGTGCCGGCGCTGGTGCTCGGGCTCGGCTGGACGATGACTCAGGCTGCGCCTGTGGCCTTGTTCGCGGTGGGCAGTGCCGCGGCGGTCGGTGCCGTCGACGGTTTGCGCCATGGTCTGGTGCGTTATCGCGCGGCGTTGCTGATTGCGGCACTGGGCGCGGTGTTTTCGCCGCTGGGCATCTACTTCGCGCATCAGTTGCCGGAGCAGATCCTGATGATGCTGTTCAGTCTGCTGATGGTCATGGTGGCCTGGCGTATGTTGCGCCGCGAGCGCGCGCAAGCAGGCCCAAGTGACCACGGTCACGCCAGTTGGGGCCAGAAGAACTGCATGCTCAACGAGCAGACCGGGCGCTTCGACTGGACCGCCAAATGCACCGCGACCCTGGCGGTATTGGGCGCGATTACCGGCGTGGTGTCCGGGTTGCTCGGCGTTGGCGGCGGTTTCCTGATCGTGCCGGCGTTCAAGCAACTGACCGATGTGCAGATGCGCGGCATCGTCGCCACGTCGTTGATGGTGATCAGCCTGATCTCGGCGATTGGCGTGATCGGGGCGTTTCACGCCGGTGTGCGGATAGACGCTCAGGGTGCGGCGTTCATCGTCGCCAGCATCGTCGGCATGATCATCGGTCGCAAGCTCTGCGCGCGGGTGCCGGCGCGAGCGTTGCAGGTGGGGTTTGCCAGTGTGTGTCTGGTGGTGGCGGCCTACATGGTATGGCGGGCCTGAGGCAAAACCTGTGGCGAGGGAGCGGGCTCCCTCGCCACAGCGTCGGGGTTACAACACCAGATGCGGTAACCACAGCGAAATCGCCGGAATGTAGGTCACCAGCATCAATACCAGAAACAGCACGGCATAGAACGGCAGCAGCGCCTTCACGGTGCTTTCGATACTGACCTTGCCCACCGCCGAGCCGACAAACAGCACCGCGCCCACCGGTGGCGTGATCAGCCCGATCCCCAGGTTGACCAGCATGATCATGCCGAACTGCACCGGATCGACACCGATGCCGAGAATCACTGGCATCAGAATCGGCGTGAGGATCAGGATCAGCGGCGCCATGTCCATCACCGTGCCGAGCAACAGCAGCATGACGTTGATGCACATCAGGATCACGTAGCGGTTGTCCGACAGGGTCAGGAACAGCGTGGTGATCTTCGCCGGGATCTGCATCAGGGTCATGATGTAGCCGAAGCTCGCCGCGAAGCCGATCAGGATCATCACGATCGAAATCGTGCGCACCGTGCGGTGCATCAGTTTCGGCAGTTCGCTCCATTTGTAGTCGCGATAGATGAACATGGTCACGAAGAAGGCCCAGAGCACGGCGATGGCCGCGGACTCGGTGGCGGTGAAGACCCCGGACAGAATGCCGCCCAGAATGATCACCATCGCCATCATGCCCCATAGCGCTTCACCGCAGATCTTCAAGGCCTCGCGCAGCGGGATGACGTCGCCCTTCGGGTAGTCGCGTTTTTTCGCGAAGATCAGGCACAGCACCATCAGGCATGCGCTCATCAACAGGCCCGGAACCACGCCGGCCATGAACAGCGAGGCGATGGACACGGTGCCACCGGCCGCCAGCGAATAAAGCACCGAGTTATGGCTTGGTGGTGTCAACAGCGCCTGCACCGACCCGCTGACCGTCACCGCCGTGGAGAACTCGCGCGGATAACCCTTGCGCTCCATCTCTGGAATCAGCACCGAGCCCACCGATGCCGTGTCGGCCACCGACGATCCCGAGATCGCACCGAAGAAGGTCGAGGCCATGATGTTGACCAGCGACAGACCGCCACGCACGAACCCCACCAACACCCCGGCAAACGCCACCAGCCGCCGCGACATGCCGCCCTCGGCCATGATCGCCCCGGCCAGCACGAAGAACGGAATCGCCAGCAAGGAAAATTTATTGACCCCGCCGGCCACCTGAATCATCAAGGCCTGGAACGGGATGTCGATCCACCACGCGCCGATCAGCGCCGACAACCCGAGGGCGTAGGCGACCGGCATGCCGATCAGGATCAACACGATAAAACTGCCTAACAGAATCAATGCGTCCATCAGGCAGCCCCTTCGTTTTCTTCAACCAGGTCGAACCGCACCACGCGGCGATTGCTTTGGTCACCGAACAGCAGTTTTTCCACGACAAAGATCAGCGTCAGTGCGCCGCCGATCGGGATTGGCATGTAGGTGATGCCCACGCGCAAGGTTGGCAGGGCGCTCATGAACTGGTTCCAGGTCGAGGCGCACAGCTTGGCACCCCAGATGGTCATGAACAGGCAGATGGTGCCCATCAGTAACTGCGAGATGACGCTCATCGTTCTGCGCAGGTTGGGTGGTAAACGGTCGGTGACCATGGCGACGGCCATGTGCGCACCGGCGCGATAACTGGCAGCGGCGCCGATGAAGGTGAAAACCATCATCAGCAGGATCGCGGTGGGTTCCGGCCAGCTCGAACCGGTGCCGAGGGCGTAACGGGCGAATACGCCCCAGGGAATGATCAGGGCGATGGCCAGGACCGACAGGCCCGCGACCCAGATACAGGTCATGTACAGCTTGTCGTTGAGGCGCAGCAGCGAATTCTTCATCGGGATCCACCGTAACCGGGCAGCCGCGAGCGTCAGTGGACGCCAGCGCTGCCGGGCCTTTCATTGAGGGCTGGGAGGGTTACTGCACCGCTTCGATACGCTTGATCAGGTCGGCGTAAGGCGCGCCGTATTTCTCGCGAACCGAGGCAGTGGCCTCGTAGAAGGGTTTCTTGTCGACGGTGATGAACTCGACGCCGGCGGCCTTGAGTTTTTCTTCGCTGCTGGCGGACTTCGCGTCCCACAGTGCGCGCTCTTCAAGCTGGGCCGCCTTGGCGGCTTTCTTCACCAGTGTTTGCTGTTCAGGGGTGAGTTTGTCCCAAGTGATTTTCGACATCACGATCGGCTCCGGCAGGATCAGGTGGCCGGTGAGGCTGTAGAACTTGGCGTTCTGGAAGTGATTGTGCTCGAGCAGGGTTGGCGGGTTGTTTTCCGCGCCGTCGATCACGCCGGTCTGCAGGGCGCTGAAGATTTCCCCGGTGTCCATCGCAATGCCGTTGCCGCCCATGGCATTGATGGTTTCGATGAACATCGGGTTGCCTTGCACGCGGATCTTCATGCCCTTGAGGTCTTCGAGTTTGCGCACCGGTTTCTTGGTGTAGAGGTTGCGCGTGCCGCCGTCCATCCAGGCCAGCGCGACCAGACCGAATTCCGATTGGGTGATCTTGTCGAGGATCGCATCGCCGACGTCGCCGTCGATCACCGCACGCATGTGCGCCTGGTCGCGAAAGATGAACGGCATGTTGAACACGTTCACATCCGGCACCACCGGGCCGACGATGCCGAGGCTGACGCGGGTCATCTGGATTGCGCCGACCTGGGCCTGTTCGATGACTTCCTTTTCCGAACCGAGCACGCCGCCCGGGAAATACTTGAAGGTGAGGTCGCCGTTGGTTTCCCTGGTCAGGGTTTTGCCCATGCTTTCTTCCGCGACCACGGTCGGGTAACCGGCGGGGTGAATGTCGGCGAATTTGATTTCCAGTGCCTGCGCGGCGCTGGCGAGAGTAAAGGCGAACGGTAAAGCGACGGCGAGCAAGGTGCGTTTGAAGTACATGGGGGTGAGTCTCCAGTCTTGTTATTGTTGTGTTCAAGGCGCAGCGGTGCAGCAGAGGCGGGTGTTACAGCACATCGTCGAATATCGGCTCCGGCAGGCCCTTGACGTTGGGGTTAAGGGCGAACACGCCGCCGGCCAGGGATTGCGGATCGTGGTCATCGCCGGGACGAATTGAGGTCACGAACAAGGTGTCCATACGGCTGCCGCCGAAGGCGCACATGGTCGGTTTTTTCACCGGTACGGCCAGCGAGAAATCGAGTCGACCGTCCGGCGCGAAGCGGTGAATGAGGCCGGCGTCGTTGGCACAGATCCAGTAGAAACCCTCGGCATCCACAGCAGCCCCGTCGGGGCGTCCGGGGAAATGATTCATGTCGATGAATACACGGCGATTCGACGGCGTGCCGCTGTCGGTGTCGTAATCGAAGGCCCAGATCAATTGCACGGCGGGGTGCGAATCAGACACATACATCGTCTTGCCGTCGGGGCTGAAACCGAGGCCGTTGGGCACGATGAAACCGTCCAGCAGCGCTTCGATCACGCCCGACTGCCCGGTGCCGTAGCGGTACAACCGGCCTTCGGGCAAGTTCAGGCCCATGTCCAGCACCATACTGCCGGCCCAGAAGCGGCCCTGACGATCGCAGCGGCCGTCGTTGAGGCGCATGTCATTGCGGCCGTGTGCAACGCTGGCGAGCCGTTCGCTGTCGAGACTGCCGTCGCTGTGCGGGTGCAGATGAAAGAAACCGCTCTCCATGCCAGCGACCCAGCCACCCCGGCGGTGGCGAGCGATGCAGGCGAGCATTTCCGGGGTTTTCCATGCATGGACGTGGCCGGTGTCGGCGCTCCAGCGTTGCAGCCCGCCGTTGGGGATGTCCACCCAGTACAGGGCGTTGTCCTGCGGCACCCAGACCGGGCTTTCACCCACGGCATTGCGGGCATCGACGATCAATTCGGCTTGCATATTGATTCCCTTGTGTCGTGGTCAGCGTGATCAGTCACCGAACGGACCTGCCGCGACAAACGCGCCGCCCTGATAGATGCGTGCCGGGTCATCGGCCGCTGGCATCGGTTGTGCCTCGACCTGTTCGCGGAACACTTCAGAGGTGTCTTTCGGCGTGAACCCGAGGTGGCTGGCCAGGCGGTTGTCCCACCACACGTCCTTGTTGTCGGACATGCCGTAAACCACGGTGTGGCCGACGTTCGCCGTGTACAACGAGTGTTCGAGCAGTTGCGTGAGGTCGTCGAAGCTCAACCAGGTGTGCATCATCCGGCGGTTTTGCGGCTCGGGAAACGAGGAGCCGATGCGGATGCTGACAGTCTCGATGCCGTAGCGATCGAAGTAGAAACTGGCCATGTCTTCGCCGTAGGACTTGGACAAACCGTAGTAACCATCGGGACGGCGCGCTGAGCTGGCGTCGAGTTTTTCGTCCTGCTTGTAGAAACCGATCACATGGTTGGAGCTGGCGAAGATCACGCGCTTCACGCCGTGCCGGCGCGCCGCTTCGTAGATATGGAAGACGCCGCAGATGTTGGCCCCGAGGATTTCTTCGAACGGCCGCTCCACCGAGACACCGCCGAAGTGCAGGATCGCATCCACGCCTTCGACCAGTTGGTGCACCGCGTGTTTGTCGGCGAGGTCGCAGAGCACGATTTCTTCGCGATCATCGGTGGCCGGAGCGAGGGCGGCGATGTCGGACAGGCGCAACACCTTGGCATAGGGGCGCAGGCGTTCACGCAGGACCTTGCCGAGGCCACCGGCAGCGCCGGTCAGCAGCAGGCGATTGAAAGGGGCGCGGGGTGCAGAAGTAGACGTCATGGCAATCCCTTACATGTTTTGTTTTTAAGTTTGTTGTAGGTTGTCGTATGACTGCGCTGAAGTATCGGTAGGGTTTCCGGAACTTGTCAACGCGACTTTTGGTGTAAATGACGGAAGGCCCAAAACACTTTTCGATCACCACAATGCCCACTTGGCAACGCAATCCCTTGCAGGAGCGAGCCTGCTCGCGAAAGCGGTGTGTCAATCAACATCCATGGTGAATCTGCCGCCACCATCGCTGGCAAGCCAGCGCCCACAGGATTTTGTGGTGAATGCGCTAATTGAAAACAACGCTGATACCTGCGGGAGCTGGCTTGCCGGCGATGAGGCCGGTCGAGGCACTCTTGCATCGACTGACAAGGCACCTTTGCGAGCAGGCTCGCTCCCACAGGGTAAAAAGAGATCTGCTTACAACAACGAAATCGGATAGCTGATAAAGACCCGGTTCTCGTCGAACTCGTTGGTGCTGAAGTCCCGGCGGATCGTCGCGTTGCGCCATTTCACGTTGAGGTTTTTCAACGGGCCGCTTTGCACCGTGTAGGCCAGCTCCGACTCGCGGCCCCATTCCTTGCCGTCGGTCACGGTGCCGGTGTGCACGTTGTCGCCGCTGATGTAGCGGTTCATCAGGGTCAGGCCTGGAATGCCGAGGGCGACGAAGTTGTAGTCGTGGCGCAGTTGCCAGGAGCGTTCCCTGGCGTTGTCATAACTGGCGTTGTAACTGTCGTTGGCCAGGGTGCCGCCGCTGGTGCCGTTGACGCGCATCCAGGCATCGTCACCGGAGAGTTTCTGCAGACCGACATAGAAGGTGTTGCCGCCGTATTTGGCCGAGAGCAGGGCGAAGGCGGTCTTGTTGTCGAGGTCACCGGCGCGGGCACTGCCGTCTTCCTTGCCAGTGAAAAAGCCGAGGTTGGCACCCAGTGTCCAGTCGCCCAGCGGCTGGCTGTGGCTGACGTTGACGTACTGCTGCTGGTAGATGTCGCTGAGTTCGGCGTACCACACGCCGACCAGGGTGCGTTTGTCGTTGAAGGTGTATTCGCCGCCGCCAAAGTTGAAGCGATCGGAAGTGAAAGCGCCGCGGCCGTTCATTGACATGTCTTCCATGCTTGCGTCATTGCGTGGGCTGTTGCCGCGAAACTGACCGCCGTAGACGGTCAGGCCGTTGATCTCGGTGGAGGTGATCTGGCCGCCGCGAAAGGTCTGCGGCAGTGAGCGTCCGTCGTCCGAACGCAGGATCGGCAACACCGGCATCCATTCGCCGACCTTCAGCTCGGTCTTCGACACCTTGGCCTTCAGCGCCACACCGAGCCGGCCGAAATTATCGGCCGGGCGCCCGTCATCGTGGATCGGCAGCAGTTGCGTGCCGCCGGTGCCTTTACCGCCGTCGAGCTTCTGTGAATACAGCCCCAGCACGTCGAGACCGAAACCGACAGTGCCTTGGGTGAAGCCGGATCTGGCGTCGAGGATGAAGTTCTGCGTCCACTCTTCAGCTTTGCCCTGCGGGTAGGCCGGGTTGACGAAGTTGCGATTGAAGTAGGCGTTGCGCAGGTTCAGCGTGGCCTTGCTGTCGTCGATAAAGCCTTCGGCACCGGCGCTCATCGGCAGGGCGAGGGCGAGGCTGCTGCAGCCGATCAGGCTCAAGGTCGTGCGTGGGCGAGGGGCGGAAAAGCGCGAAGGGCGGACGGAATTGCAGACGAGTGTGCTCACTGTGACGCTCCCTGTTTCGGTTGTTGTTTTTATTATTTGTTATACGTCGTCGTACAACATGGTTGCGGATATTTCCTACGTTTTCGGGGAATGTCAACAGCAAGTTATACGATGACTTGCTGGCGCCTGAATGTTCAATTCGCCACCCAACCCTGTGGCAGCTGGCTGGCCAGCGATTGCGCAGTGTCATTCAACAAGGATGCTGGATATGCCGGCCTCATCGCTGGCAAGCCAGCTCCCACAGGGTTTGGTGGATGGCAGGGGATGAGTGTGTTGCCGGTCAATTTGCGGCAAACTTCACCCACGTTCCGCACAAGGCCTTTCCATGGATCAATACGCCCCGCGCAACTGGCAGCCCCACGAAAAGCCCAGCCTGCCCGGTTCCCCTTCGACGCCGTTGCACTCCAATCCCAAGCGCCTGGCGTATGCGCTGGTCGGTGTGCTGGTGGCGGTGACCGGTGGTTTGGGCAACTCGCTGGTGGTCGCCAACCTGCCTTACCTGCAAGGTGCGCTCGGGGCGACCACGGCGGAGATGGCCTGGTTGCCGGCGGCGTTCGTGATGACCAATGTGTCGATGAACCTGCTGCTGGTGAAGTTTCGCCAGCAGTTCGGTTTGCGCGCGTTCACCGAAGTGTTTCTGGTGCTGTATGCACTGGTGACCTTCGGCCATTTGTTCGTCAATGACCTGAACTCGGCGGTGGCGGTGCGGGCGGCCCACGGCATGGTCGGTGCGGCACTCAGTTCGCTGGGCCTGTATTACATGGTCCAGGCGTTTCCGGCGAAGTGGCGGATGAAGGCACTGGTGCTCGGCCTGGGCACGTCGCAACTGGCCTTGCCGCTGGCGCGGCTGTTTTCCGAGGACTTGTTGCAGATCGCCGAATGGCGTGGCCTGTACTTGTTCGAATTGGGCATGGCGCTGCTCTCGCTGGGCTGCGTATTGATGCTCAAGTTGCCGCCGGGCGATCGCTTCAAGACGTTCGAACCCCTCGACTTCCTCACCTTTGCGATTCTGGCCACCGGTGTAGCGCTGCTGTGTGCGGTGTTGTCGTTGGGGCGTATCGACTGGTGGCTGGAGGCCAACTGGATCGGCTATGCGCTGGCCGCCTCGATTGCCTTGATCCTCGCCGGTCTGGCCATCGAGCATAACCGCAGCAACCCGCTGCTGATGACCCGCTGGCTCGGCAGCGGAGTGATGATCCGCCTGGCGCTGGCGGTGACCCTGATTCGTATGGTCACCTCGGAGCAGTCCACCGGTGCGGTCGGTTTCATGCAGAACCTGAACATGGGCTATGAGCAGTTGCACAGCCTCTACGTGGTGATGCTGATCGGCAGTGTCGCGGGGCTGTTGACCAGTGCGCTGACCATTGACCCCAAACACCTGCTGATGCCGCTGATCATCTCGCTGGCGCTGATGGCCACCGGGTCGATGATGGACAGCTTTTCCAACAACCTGACCCGCCCGGAAAACCTCTACTTCAGTCAGTTCCTGCTGGCCTTCGGCAGCACGTTTTTCCTCGGCCCGACCATGGTCTTCGGTACTCGCAATGTGCTGACCAATCCACGCAACCTGGTGAGCTTTTCCGTGCTGTTCGGGATCTGCAACAACCTCGGCGGCCTGCTGGGCGCGGCACTTCTGGGCACCTTCCAGATCGCTCGGGAAAAATTTCATTCCAGTCACATCGTTGAGCACCTGACGCTGTCTGACCCGTTGGTGGCCGCGCGCGTGCAGAGCGGCGGTTCGGCGTACGGCTCGTTACTGGCCGACCCGAGCCTGCGCAACCTGGCGGGTATTCGCAGCTTGTCCAACGCCGCGACTCGCGAGGCCAACGTGCTGGCCTACAACGATGTGTTCATGCTGATCGCCGTGATTGCGGTGCTGACCATGATCTGGCTGTCCATTCGTGCACTGTGGCTGATGAGCACCACCAAAGCCGTCGCCTCTGCGCCTTCCGTACCACCTAGCGGTGCTTCTACTTCATGACCGAACCGACCACCACAACCACCAATGCCATCGCTGCCACGCCTGAAGGTGTGGCGCCGCCGTCCTCGCCCAACACCGAACCGCGCTCGCTGCGGGTGCGGATCATCTCGTCGCTGGGCTTTGCCGCGATCGCCATCGTCGGCGTGTTGATCGTGTTGTATGCCTGGCAATTGCCGCCGTTCAGCAGCGCGGTGGAGACCACCGAAAACGCTCTGATACGCGGGCAGGTGACGATCATCGGGCCGCAGCTCAGCGGCTACGTGTTCGAGGTGCCGGTGCAGGATTTTCAGTACGTGAAGGCTGGTGATTTGCTGGTGCGTCTGGACGACCGGATTTATCAGCAACGCCTCGATCAGGCGCTGGCGCAACTGGCGGTGCAGAAAGCCGCGCTGGCTAACGTGGTGCAGCAGCGCAACAGTGCCGAAGCGACCATCAAGTTGCGTCAGGCGGTGCAGGCCGACAGTGAAGCGCAGTTGCGCAAAAGCGAGGCCGATCTGCGGCGCAACAAGGAGCTGGTGAGTGACGGCTCGGTGTCCAAGCGTGAAATGGACGTGGCGTTGGCGGCCAATGCGCAAAGTGTCGCGGCGGTGGCGCAAGCCAAGGCCAATCTGGAAATCGCCCGGCAGGACCTGCAAACGGTGATCGTCAATCGCGGTTCGCTGGAGGCGGCGGTGGCCAGCGCGGAAGCGGCGGTGCAACTGGCGCGGATTGACCTGTCGAACACCCGCATCGTCGCCCCGCGTGACGGCCAGCTCGGGCAGATTGGCGTGCGCCTCGGTGCCTACGTCAACTCCGGGGCGCAGTTGATGGCGCTGGTGCCGAACCAGAAATGGGTGATCGCCAACATGAAGGAAACCCAGATGGACAGCGTGCGCGTCGGGCAACCGGTGCGTTTCACCGTCGATGCGTTGAACCACCGCAGATTCACCGGTCACGTGCAGCATATTTCGCCGGGCACCGGTTCGGAATTCGCGCTGTTGCAAGCCGATAACGCCACCGGCAACTTCGTGAAAATCGCCCAGCGGGTGCCGGTGCGGATCACCATTGATGAGGGGCAGCAGGAAGAGGAGCGGTTGCGTCCGGGGATGTCGGTGGTGGTCAGCATTGACACCGCGGCGGGCGACACACAACCTCATTGACCCAATGCATAACCCTGTGGGAGCGAGCAAGCTCGCTCCCACAGTTGAACGGCGTTTATCCTGTGATCATCGGGGGCAGGGTGCCGAGTAGCGAAACCGCCGCCACCGCCCCCATCCCCAACAGCCATTCCAGCACCACACTGCGCTTGAGCGCGCCCATCCGTTGTTCGCAATCTTCAATCCGCAAGCGGTTGAACAGCGCCAGCGCCAGCATGCCCACCACCAGCGCCGCCTTGATCAGCAGAATCAGGGCAAAACCGCTGAACAACGGCGTTGGCCACCACTGGCCGGTCAGCACGCGCACGTTGATCAATCCGGTGATCAGCAGCCCGGCCACCAGCCAGTAACCGACACCGCTGAAGCGTCGCAACACCTCACGCGGCTGACTCGGCTGACGCAGAATCATCACCAGCAGCAACAGTCCGCCGAGCCACGCGGCGACGCAGGTGAGGTGGATGATCTGGTTGAGAATCAGCAACTGCCCGCTCAAGCCATCGAGCATCGCACCGTGACCGACCGGCGCCAGTGTTGCCAGCAGCGCGCCGCTCAAGCCCAGCCGTAACGCCAGGTTTGAACGCCACGGAGTGAACAGCAATGCCAGCAGCAGCGCATTGATCAGCAGGTGCCAGCGCCACACCTGGCCAAAAAACGTATTGCCCAGCACCAAGGCAACCGTGTCCACGTCAAACGCTGCCGCCGCCGAACCGGCCATGCTCGCCGTGATCAACAGCGCCCAGACAATGCCGCTGGCCAGTGCAATGGCCGTCAGCCAACGCGTCAGGCGCGTCAACTGCCGATCCAGCGCCTGCGCTTCACCGTTGAGCAGCAACGGCCGGAACAGCCAGGTGCCGAACAGCATCAACACCACGGTGAAATGCAGGAAGCGGCACAGCACCAGCGCTTCATTCATCAATCACTGGCCAACCTTGAACTGATAGGCGCCTTCGCTTTTGTGCGTATCGACGGACACGGCGTGCCACTCGACTTTGTATTCACCCGCCGTCAGTGGTGCGGCGGGGGTGACGATCAGGGTTTTCTTGTCACCTTGGGTGGTCAGCGGCTTGAGCGCGATCGGTGCGCCATCCCTGGTCAAGGTGACTTTGGTGAAACTGGCTTCGACGCCTTCGGAGAAGGTCAGGCGCAGGTCTGCCGGTGCAGTGACGGTGCTGTCGGCAGCCGGGGTCTGGCTTTTCAGGTGGGCGTGAGCCAACACGGAGGTGGCGGCGAACAGCGAAGCGAGCAGGGCAGTGGTGGTCAGGAGATTCTTGAACAGCATCGCGGATACCTCGTTGGCAGAATAAAAAGCGTCAGTTTAGCCACCCGCTGTCCTTCGTACGAAGTTTTGTTTGTCGCGGTCGCCCGCGCACCAGAGCGGATGCTAGTCTTGGGCAACGCTGTTGTCAGGGAGCCCACATGGGCAATCACAAGATCGAGATTCGTCGCAGTAACGTCGAGAAAATCCTGCTGGCGGCGGAAAAAGTCTTCGCCGAAAAAGGCTTCGGCGGCACCGCCATGGCCGACATCGCCGCCGAAGTGCAACTGCCGCGCTCCAACCTGCATTACTACTTTTCCACCAAGAGTGAGCTGTACAGCGCGGTGTTGTTCGACTTGCTGGAAGTGTGGAAGCAGGATGCGCTGTGTTTCGAAATGTTCGACGATCCACGGGTGGTGCTCAGCAGCTACATCCGCGCCAAGATGAATCATTCGCGCAGCCGGCCATACGGTTCGAAAGTCTGGGCTAACGAAATCATCCACGGCGCGCCGACGCTGGGCGAAGCGCTGGATGTGAGCCTGTACGACTGGGCGAAAATGAAAGAAGCGAAGATCCGCCAATGGGTGGAAGACCAGCGGATTCTGCCGGTGGAACCGTCGAGCCTGCTGTACATGATCTGGGCCTCGACCCAGCATTACGCCGACTTCGATCATCAAGTGAATATTCTCAACGAACACCAGCCGCTGTCGGACATGCAGTTCGAGCGGGCGGTGCAGACGGTGACCAGTGTGATCTTGCGCGGGATCGGGCTGGAGCCCTGAAAGTAAAAGCCGACCCTCACCCCAACCCTCTCCCGGAGGGAGAGGGAGCTGACCGAGGTGTGTTGAGAGGTACATCGACCTGTAAGACCGGGTCGATTATGGATTCAAGGCGGTTCGTATCTGTCGATCCCAGTCGATTTTGGATTCAAAGCATCTCTCATCTATGAACCCCAGTCGATTTTGGATTCACAACAGTACTTTCAGGTCGGCGGAGTTTGGCAGCATCCCCCAATCGGTCCCCTCTCCCTTTGGGAGAGGGCTAGGGTGAGGGGGCTTTTGGATCAGCCGCCGGTCTAGACCGCAACGTGGTACGGATTCCTCGGATCATGGTTCCAGTCGAGAAACGGCTTGCCCGTCTCCATCGGCACCATCTCGATGCAGCCCTGCACCGGGCAGGTGATCTGGCACAGATTGCAGCCCACGCACTCGTCATCAATCACTTCATATTTATGCGTGCCGTCGGCCTGCTTCAGGCTGCTGATCGCCTGGTGTGAGGTGTCTTCGCAGGCAATGTGGCAACGCCCGCAACCGATGCACGCGTCCTGGTCGATCTTCGCAATCACCTGATAGTTGATGTCGAGGTACTTCCAGTCCGTGGTATTGCCCACCGCACGCCCGGAAAACTCGGCGATGTTGGCGTAGCCCTGACTGTCCATCCACCGCGACAAGCCGTCCTTCATCTCTTCGACAATGCGGAAGCCATGCAACATCGCCGCTGTGCACACCTGCACCGCGCCGCTGCCCAGCGCCATGAATTCCGCCGCATCACGCCAACTGCCGATGCCGCCAATGCCACAAATCGGCAAGCCCTCGGTCTGCGGATCGCGGGCGATTTCGGCGACCATGTTCAGCGCAATCGGCTTGACCGCCGAGCCGCAGTAACCGCCATGGGTGCTTTTGCTGCCGACGGTGGGCAGGGCGACCATGTGTTCCAGGTCGACGCTGGTGATCGAGTTGATCGTATTGATCAGCGACACCGCGTCGGCGCCACCGCGATGCGCGGCGCGGGCGGCGACGCGGATGTCGGTGATGTTCGGCGTCAGTTTGACGATCACCGGCAGCGAGCAATAAGTCTTGCACCAGCGGGTGACCTGCTCGACATACTCCGGCACCTGACCCACCGCCGCGCCCATGCCACGCTCGGGCATACCGTGCGGGCAGCCGAAGTTCAGCTCGATACCGTCAGCGCCGGTGGCTTCGACCAGCGGCAGGATGTGTTTCCACGATTCCTCCACGCACGGCACCATCAGCGAGACGATCAGCGCGCGGTCCGGCCAGTCTTTCTTGACCTGGGTGATTTCGCGCAGGTTGATCTCCAGCGAGCGGTCGGTGATCAGTTCGATGTTGTTGATGCCCAGCACTTCGCGGTTATTGCCGTAGTGTGCCGAGTAGCGCGACGAGACGTTAACCGCCGCCGGGTCCTCGCCGAGGGTTTTCCAGACCACGCCGCCCCAACCGGCCTCGAAGGCACGGACTACGTTGTAAGCCTTGTCGGTCGGCGGCGCGGAGGCCAGCCAGAATGGATTGGGGGCTTTGATACCGGCGAAGACAATCGAGAGATCGGCCATTTACGCAGCCTCCACGTTAAGCATCAGTTGAGCATTGATCGCCTCGGCGGCGCGTTTGCCGTGCTGCACGGCTTGCACGGTGAGGTCCTGATCGAGGCTGGTGCAGTCGCCGCCGGCATACACCCCGGGGATGCTGGTGCGCAGGTTGTCATCGACCTGAATTCGCTCGCCCTGACGCTTGAGTTCGCGGGCCAGCGGGTCGGCGAGGGCGCTGCTGTCGAAGGCTTGACCGATGGCTTTGAAGATCGCATCAGCCGCCAGTTCGAAGGTTTCGCCAGTGGTTTGCAGGCGTCCTTCGACCAGATGCGTGCGGGCGAAACGCATGCCGCGCACCTGGCCTTGCGCGTCGAGCAGCACTTCGTCCGGTTGCGCCCAGGTCAGCAGGCGCACCTGATTGGCTTTGGCGATGTCCTGTTCGTGGCCGGTGGCGCCCATGTCCGCCGCACCCCGGCGATACACCAGATTCACATCGCGGGCACCGAGGCGGGCCATTTGCACGGCCATGTCGATCGCGGTGTTGCCGGCGCCGAGGACGATGCAGCGCTCGGCCAGCGGCAGTTGCGAGAGGTCATCGGCCTGACGCAGTTCGCGGATGTAGTCGGTGGCGGCGAGCAGGCCGGGGGCGTCCTCGTGTTGCAGGCCGAGTTGTTTGCTGGCATTGAGGCCGAGGCCGAGGAACACCGCGTCGAATTGCTGATGCAATTCGCTGAGGGTCAGGTTGTCGCCGAGTTTCTGCCCGTGGCGAATCTCGATGCCGCCGATTTGCAGGAGGAAATCCAGTTCCTTTTGCGCGTAGTCGTCGACCAGTTTGTATTTGGCGATGCCGTATTCGTTGAGGCCGCCGGCTTTCTCCCTCGCTTCGAAAATCACTACGTCATGCCCGTGCATGGCGCTGCGATGAGCGCAGGACAATCCCGCGGGCCCGGCGCCGACCACGGCGATGCGTTTGCCGCTGCTGGCGGCGCGCTGGAACGGGTGCTCGGTGAAGTGCGCGTTGTCCACGGCGTAGCGTTGCAGCAGGCCGATCAGCACTGGCGCGCATTCCTGCGCGTTGTTGCGCACGCAGGCTTGCTGGCAGAGGATTTCGGTCGGACAGACTCGCGCACAACTGCCGCCGAGGATATTCGCCGAAAGGATTTTCTGCGCTGCACCGGGCACGTTGTCCTGATGGATGTTGCGGATGAACGACGGAATGTCGATCTCGCTCGGGCACGCATTGACGCACGGCGCGTCGTAGCAATACAGGCAGCGCGAGGCTTCCAGATGCGCCTGCCGGGCGTTGAGTGGCGGCGCCAGATCGGTGAAATGGCCGGCGAGGGCGGCGGCGCTTTCGTGTGGGTGCGGGAGATGGTTCAGGGTCTCGATCACGGTTTTTTGCCTCACGGTTATTTGAGGTTTCTGCCTCTGTCGGGCAGTGGTTTTTGTGGCGTTCGGGATGGCCTCTTCGCGAGCAAGCTCGCTCCCACATTTGGAATGCATTCCCCTGTGGGAGCGAGCTTGCTCGCGAAGGCCGAAGGCCTGGTTTTCAGCGTTTCACAGCAGTCGGCTTGTGCATCTCAGCCCGCTTGCTCAGCAAATCAAACACCGCCGGATACGCCGGCCGTTCGATGTAGCGCCCGGCCCCGCGCTCGGCGCGCAGGTCGCCGTCCGCCCAGACCACTTTGCCCTGGCTGACGGTATGGCTCGGCACGCCGCGCACGGTCTTGCCTTCGAAGATGTTGAAGTCCACCTGCTGATGGTGGGTCTTGGCGGAGATGGTGCGGGTACCTTGCGGGTCCCACAGCACCAGGTCGGCATCGGCACCCACACGAATCGCGCCTTTGCGTGGGTAGAGGTTGAAGATTTTCGCAGTGTTGGTGGAGGTGAGGGCGACGAAGTCCTGCATCGACAAACGCCCACTGTTGACCCCTTCGTCCCACAACACTGCCATGCGGTCTTCGATGCCGGCGGTGCCGTTGGGGATCTTGCTGAAGTCGTCGCGCCCGGCGGCTTTTTGCTCGGCGCAGAAGCAGCAGTGGTCGGTGGCGGTGGTGTGCAGGTTGCCGCTTTGCAGGCCATGCCACAGCGCTTGCTGATGCCCGCGCGGACGGAACGGCGGGCTCATCACGTAACCGGCGGCGGTCTGCCAGTCCGGGTGCTGATAGACGCTGTCGTCGAGCAGCAGATGCCCGGCCAGCACTTCGCCGTACACCGGTTGGCCCTTGCTGCGGGCATAGGTGATTTCGTCGAGGGCTTCCTTGGTGGAAACGTGCACCAGGTACAACGGCGTACCGATGGTTTCGGCAATGCGAATCGCCCGGCTCGCCGCTTCGCCTTCCACCTGCGACGGCCGCGACAGCGGATGCGCTTCCGGCCCGGTGATGCCCTGGGCCATCAACTTGCGTTGCAGGTGATAGACCAGCTCGCCGTTTTCCGCGTGCACGGTCGGCACCGCGCCGAGTTCCAGGCAGCGCTCGAAACTCGCCACCAGCGTGTCGTCGGCGGCCATGATCGCGTTCTTGTAGGCCATGAAATGCTTGAAGCTGTTGATCCCGTGATGGCTGACCAGCTCGGCCATCTCCTCACGCACCTGCTCGCTCCACCAGGTGATCGCGACGTGGAAGCCATAGTCGGACGCGGACTTCTCGGCCCAGCCGCGCCACTGATGAAAGGCTTCCATCAGTGACTGTTGCGGATTGGGAATCACGAAGTCGATGATCGAGGTGGTGCCACCGGCCAGACCGGCCGCCGTGCCACTGAAGAAGTCTTCACTGGCCACGGTGCCCATGAAGGGCAGTTGCATGTGGGTGTGTGGGTCGATGCCGCCGGGCATCAGGTATTGACCGCTGCCATCGAGCACTTCGGCGTCGGCGGGAATATCAAGGTGTTCACCAATGGCTTTGATCACGCCGTCGGCGCAATAGACGTCGGCGCGATAACTTTCATCATGGGTAACAACGGTGGCGCCACGGATCAACAGAGACATTCCGAGTTCCTCGCAGGCATGACCGACTGGTATCGGTTCTATATGTTTTATTGATGTACAGCGATGAACGGCGTATTCCTGTCATGGCTGTCAGGAATAGAAACTAGTCGCAGTTTTGAAATTGATCAAGATTATTTTTTATAAGCTTATGAATGTTTTAAGTGTATGAAAAATAAAGATAAAAAACCTAAATCACCAAAATGGTGAGGCTGTTCACCATTTTGACGCACTTGACAGGATGGAAATATGAGCAAGATTTCCTATGTGAAATCAGCCGCTTGAAGTTGAGCTGCGGTCGATCGCCCCGAATGAAAAAAATTGCAGTGCACCAGATTGAGTCCTGACAGTTCGAACAACTTGGCAAACGTTTAGCCTGAGCGTGCAGACAGGTTTTCACGGACTCTCTCGATAAATAATTAAAACCGAGCAATATCAGAAAGTTGCAATGTATTTGAACCACGGCCCGATGCGTAAGCGGGGCACCCGGCACGTTTATTGATGCCGCCGCTGACACCATGGCCGGTACACGAAAGTTGTCAGTTCCTCCGGCCATCGTCCGGCTCGCACCCTGGTGTGCAGCCGCCTGATGAGCAAAAAAATAATCAGAAGAACAGTGGAGCGGCCATGCAACAGAACAGATCGCAAGTGACCGAGCGCGACGGCTTGTTCGAACTCGAAGCCGGCAGCGACGTCCTCGACAGTCCCCGTTACAACCACGACATGGCACCGACCAAGGTGCGCGAACGAACCTGGAACAAATGGCACATCACCGCGCTGTGGGTCGGCATGTCGGTGTGCGTGCCGACCTACACCCTCGGCGGCGTGCTCACCGCGTATTTCGGCCTGAGCGTGGGCGAAGCGCTGATGGCGATTCTGCTGGCCAACGTCATTGTGCTGATCCCGCTCACGCTCAACGCTTTCCCGGGCACCAAGTACGGGATTCCATTCCCGGTGCTGCTGCGTTCGTCGTTCGGCGTGCTCGGCTCCAACGTGCCGTGCCTGATTCGCGCGCTGGTGGCGTGTGGATGGTTCGGCATTCAAACGATGTTTGGCGGCCTGGCGATTCACCTGTTTCTCGGTTCGGTGTTCGAGGGCTGGAAATCCCTGGGTGGCACCGGCGAGGTGATCGGCTTCATGATCTTCTGGTCGCTGAACCTGTGGGTGGTGATTCGTGGCGCCGAGTCGATCAAATGGCTGGAAACCCTGTCCGCGCCGTTGCTGGTGGCAGTCGGCATTGGCTTGCTGATGTGGGCGATGCCCAATGTGTCGATGACCGAGCTGCTGGCGATTCCACCGAAACGCCCGGAAGGCGCCAGTGTGGTCAGTTACTTCGCCGCCGGGCTGACCGCGATGGTGGGCTTCTGGGCCACGTTGTCGCTGAACATTCCTGACTTCAGCCGTTACGCCAAGAGCCAGAAGGACCAGATCCTTGGGCAGATTTTCGGCTTGCCACTGACCATGTTCCTGTTCGCCTCGCTGGGTGTGGTGATGACCGCCGCCTCGGTGAAACTGGTGGGTGTCACGGTGTCCGATCCGGTCAGTCTGATCGGCCACATTCAAAGCCCGGTGTGGGTCGCGGTGGCCATGGCGCTGATCATCATCGCCACGCTGTCGACCAACACCGCAGCGAACATTGTTTCGCCGACCAACGACTTCCAGAACATTGCGCCCAAGGTCATCAACCGCACCAAAGCAGTGTTGCTCACCGGGTTGGTCGGGCTGGCCTTGATGGCCCACGAACTGCTGAAAAAGCTGGGGCTGATCGTTTCCGACGTCAGCCTGGAGACCGTGTATTCCAACTGGCTGCTGGGCTATTCGAGCCTGCTCGGGCCGATCGCCGGGATCATGGTGGTGGACTATTTCCTGATCAAGAAACAGCAACTGGACCTGGCCGGGTTGTACCGCGACGATGTGTATCCGGCGTGGAACTGGGCCGGATTTACCGCGTTTGGCGTGCCGGTGCTGCTGACCCTGTTGTCGCTGGGCAGCGATGCGTTCAGTTGGTTCTACAGCTACGGCTGGTTCACCGGCTCGGCGCTGGGCGGGGTGATTTATTACGGGTTGTGCGTGATGCGGGCGCAGCCTTCGGTCATGAAAACAGCGGTGTAAGGGAAGGCTTCATCGCTGGCAAGCCAGCTCCCACAGGGATCGAGTCGTACACAAATTGTGGGCACACCCAAAAACCTGTGGGAGCTGGCTTGCCAGCGATGGCGGCCCAAAAAGCACCACAGAAATATCATAAGAAACTGCCTGAGGAGATCAACATGAACGCAGCCGTAGACGTTCTGCAATCCACCCATCAGCACATCAACCGCGACCGCCTCTGGGCCTCGCTCATGGAACTGGCCAAGCTTGGCGCCACGGTCAAGGGCGGGGTCTGTCGCCTGGCCCTGACCGACCTCGACCGCCAGGCCCGCGACCTCTTCGTGCAATGGTGCAAGGACGCCGGGTGCAGCGTCACGGTCGATCAGGTGGGCAACATCTTCGCCCGCCGTCCGGGGCGTAATCCCGATCTGCCGCCGGTGATGACCGGTAGCCACATCGACACTCAGCCCACCGGCGGCAAGTTCGACGGCTGCTTCGGCGTGCTCGCCGGCGTCGAAGTGTTGCGCACCCTCAATGACCTCGGCGTGGAAACCGAAGCGCCGCTGGAGGTGGTGGTCTGGACCAACGAAGAGGGCTCTCGTTTCGCCCCATGCATGATGGGCTCCGGAGTGTTTGCCGAAAAATTCACCCTCGAAGAAACCCTGGCCAAGGTCGATGCCGAGGGCGTCACCGTCCGCGAAGCGCTCAACGCCATCGGCTATGCCGGGCCGCGCAAAGTCAGCGGGCACAAGGTCGGCGCGTATTTCGAGGCGCACATCGAGCAAGGCCCGATCCTCGAAGACCAACAGAAAACCATCGGCGTGGTGCTCGGCGCGCTCGGGCAGAAGTGGTTCGACCTCAAGCTACGTGGGGTTGAAGCCCATGCCGGGCCGACGCCGATGCACCTGCGCAAGGACGCCCTGGTCGGTGCCTCGGTGATCGTCGGTGCGGTCAACCGCGCCGCCCTCGGCCATCAACCCCACGCCTGTGGCACTGTCGGTTGCCTGCAGGCCTATCCCGGCTCGCGCAACGTCATCCCCGGCGAAGTGCGCATGACCCTAGATTTTCGTCATCTGGAGCCGGCACGCCTGGATTCGATGATCGCCGAGGTGAAACACGTCATCGACGCCACCTGCGAAGAGCACGGGCTGACCTATGAACTGACCCCGACCGCCGACTTCCCGCCGCTGTACTTCGAGAAGGGCTGTGTGACGGCGGTGCGCGGCGCGGCGAAAGGGCTGGGTCTGTCGCACATGGACATCGTCAGTGGCGCCGGGCATGACGCGATTTTCCTCGCCGAACTCGGCCCGGCCGGGATGATTTTTGTGCCGTGCGAAGGCGGCATCAGCCACAACGAAATCGAGAACGCCGCGCCGGATGATCTGGCGGCGGGGTGTGCGGTATTGCTGCGGGCGATGCTGGCGGCTTCGGCGATGGTGGCGGGCGGTCAACGCGCAGCGTGAGCGCGCATTAAAAACGGGATAACCACTCAATAGCGGTTATCCCGTTGTCATTGTTCAGACGTCGAAATCTCTTCGTCTTGTCATGTTTCCGTCATCAGCGTGTGCAATTTTGCCCCTGCCTGAAACACAGGGTAACGGGTTCGGAGTGGGGGGTAACAGGAAAACCACCTGTCCAATACCGTTACGCAATTGGGCTACCCGGCGGATTTCCATCGCAGAAGAGGTGGAAGTCATCGACCATCATCCCGGTTACGAGCAGTACTGAGCGCAGAGACTCGGCTCTGCCGCCGATATCCAGCCGATCGGTGCTGCCGTCACACAGGTCTTTCAGCGTTGGGACAAGGCGGACTTGTTGCTGAAGATCAGTCAGCAAAGCGCTGCGCTCCTGGCTACGTCGATACTCGACAACACCCTGAATTTCACCGGGCAAATGACCACGGCGCAGGATGTGCAGGCGTATGCGGTGCTCGCGCGGCTGGTGAATTCTTCCATGCTACGCAAGGAATTACTGAAACTGGGACTGTGCGCTGGCCATCAAGGCGCGCCAAACACCATCGTCCAGTAAACCCCTTCATCGCTGCGCGCCTCACTGGCGAAGCCGGCGCCGACCTGGGTGAACATCGGGTTCATCAGGTTGGCGCAATGCCCGGGGCTGGCCAGCCATCCGGCCATCGCCTTGCCCGGTGAGCTCTGCCCGGCGGCAATATTTTCGCCGATTTGCCGGCCACGGTAGCCCGCTGCCCGGGCGCGGTCGGCGGGCAGGTCACCGTCCGGATCGCGGTGAGCGAAATAGTTGCCGTAGGCCATCGCTTTGCTGTGGCCCTGCGCGGCGGCACCGAGCGCGGCATTCCAGCTTAAGGGGCGGGCGGCGGCGAACCGCTGACGGCCACACATTCTTGGCCGCGCCCGGGCGGCGTTGACCTCGGCGAGCAACGCCTTGCCGACGCTGCGGTTATCGCCAACACGACTGTCGAGCACCGGCTGTGCCAGCACCACTTGCCATTCATTGCGCGAACGACTGACGCCGATGTCGGCGTAGCTCGCATCCAGCAACGCGGCGCAGTGGTCGTTCTGGAGCAGGTCGAAGGCTGCTTCGGCGTCCTCGGCACCGACCACGCGAATACTGCGCACCGCCACGGCGGAATACCCGGACGACTTCAACGCTTCACGCATGCCACCGGCGTAGCGATAACCGATCGGCAAGGCCAGGTTCGACTTCAATGCCAAGGGCGCCAGGCGTTGTGCGGGGCGGCGATCGCAGCGTTGCGGATGGGCACGGTAGTCATTGATGGCCGCCACCAGTTGCCGTTCCGCACCCGCGTGGGCGGTTTCAGCGAACAGCGGCGAAAGGATCAGCAGGCACAGCGAAACGAAGCGAGACGAACGGACGGCGTGGCGCATGGGACAGACAGCTCTGAAAAAGGGGAACAGCGCTTGAGTGGGGTTCACCGCAGAACACGGCGCGCGTAGGACTGGGCTTTTCGGACTTGGTTCAAGAGGCGGCAAAGGCTTTTTTTTCGAGGCGACGAAGCGTGGGTCAAGCAGATATTCAAGTGGCCTTGGATGGCCCTGTCGCGAGCAGGCTCACTCCTGCAGTTGAAATGCATTCCTCTGTAGCAGTGAGCCTGCTCGCGATGGAGCCATTGAAAGCCACACGACCCTCAGCGATTCAACACATCCCTCATCCACTGCAGATATTCCCGCCGCTCGGAGATCGAGTTATGCCCCGAATCCGGCACCACCTTCAACACCGCCACACCCCTGGGAAAGCTGTCCAGCAAGCGCTCGGTACTGGCCCGCGCAATCACCTCGTCATCACTTGCCGCGAGCAGCAACGTCGGCACACGGATGTGCGCGGCGTACCTGCCCGACTCGAAGCGATCCCTGAGCAACCATTTCACCGGCAGCCACGGATAATGCTGTTCGGCGATTTCTTCAAGACTGTTATACGGCGTCACCAGAATCAGTTGCTGCACCGGGCGCTGACTGGCCAGGCGTACGGCAACGCCGGAACCGAGGCTGCGTCCGACCACGGCTATCTGTGGATGACTGGCGTACACCTGATCGAACAGTGCCAGGGCGTCCTCGGCAATTGCCTCCTCGGACGGCGAGCCGCCGCTGCCGCCGAAGCCCCGGTAGTGCAGGAAATACAGCGCGTCATCCGGAAAGGCTTCGGCGAACCCCGGTAGATTGCGCGACACGTCCTCGGCATTGCCGCCGAAATAGATCACTGCTCGCGGTCCGGCGCGTGCGCGCGTGGTCACCCAAACGTCGGCATCCGGCATCGACAGTTTCAGGCGAGCGTCCGCTGCTTCGACCGCAGCGGGCCGCGGGAAGTAGATCAACGAGCGCTGAAACACGAACAGCGCGGCGCACAGCGCCAGGTACAGGGCAACGATCAAGGCGACGAGTGACATCAGGCGTCGGGACATTCGGCTACTTTTAACGGGTGTGAGGGTTCGCTGTCGCAGTGTAGTCCAGCATGGCGAGCGGACAGCCTGCGCACACAACGTGCAACAGATCCAGGCAGCAGGAGAACCAGCATGAGCCACACTGAGGGTTATTCCCGTCGCCGATTGCTCACACTGGCTGCCGGGGTTTCGGCGGTCTTCACCCTTGAGCGGGCGCTGGCCATTGCCACCACGCCCGCGATTTCCGGAGGCCAGACCATGCAGACCCGCGTCATCCCCTCAAGCTCCGAGTCGCTGCCCATGGTGGGCCTGGGCACTTATCGCGGTTTTGACGTTGCGCCGGGCGATCCGGTCTACCGGCAACTGCCGGCCGTGCTCGATGAGTTGTTCGGCAAGGGCGGCACTGTCATCGACAGCTCGCCGATGTATGGCCGTGCCGAACAGACCACCGGTGAACTGCTGTCGATCCACGAACCGCGCTCGCCAGCGTTTCTGGCCACCAAGGTGTGGACCCGCGGGCGCGCCGAGGGCATCGCGCAGATGGAGCAGTCGTTCAGCCTGCTGCGCACCGAACGCATCGACCTGATGCAGATCCACAACCTGCTCGACTGGCAAACCCACCTGCCGACCCTGCGGGAGTGGAAAGAGCAGGGGCGCATCCGCTACATCGGCATCACCCATTACACGCCTTCGGCTTATGACGAAGTCGAAGCGGTACTCAAGGCCGAGCCCGTCGACTTCCTGCAAATCAACTACGCCCTCGACGATCGTGGTGTGGAAAAGCGCCTCTTGCCGCTGTGCCGCGAGCGCGGTGTGGCCGTGATCTGCAACCGGCCGTTTGGCGGCGGTGGCGTGCTCGCCAGGCTCAAGGACAAGCCGCTGCCGGGCTGGGTCTCGGACGTGCAGGTCAACAGCTGGCCCCAACTGGCGCTGAAGTTTCTGCTGGCGCATCCAGCGGTGACCTGTGTGATTCCGGGCACCAGCAATCCGCGCTACATGGCCGATAACGCCCGGGCCGGGTTCGGGCCGATGTTGACGGATGCGCAGCGGCACCAGCTGATTGCGTTGCTTGGTTAGGGCCGCTCAACCGCGAAACCGCAACGCCTCCAGTAACAAGGCAAACGCCGGTGCCGCCTGGCGTCGGCTCGGGTAGTACAGGTGATAGCCGGCGAACGTCGGGCACCAGTCCTCCAGAACTTGCTGCAGACGGCCCTCGGCCAGATACGGCGCGACGATGTTCTGCGGGATGTAACTCAGGCCAAAGCCATCCAGCGCCGCATTGAGCAGCGGGTAGACGCCGTTCAGGGTGATCTGCCCCGAGACACGCACTTTCAGGCGTTCGCCATCCTTCTCGAACTCCCAGGTATAGAGCCCGCCGTTGGTCGGCAGGCGCAGGTTGTTGCAGGCATGCCCGGTCAAATCCCGTGGGGTGTGCGGTGCCGGATGACGGGCGAAGTACTCCGGCGCACCGACCACCGCCATGCGCATGTCCGGGCCGATGCGGGTGGCGATCATGCCTTGGGCGACGTCCTCGCCCAGGCGCACGCCCGCATCGAAGCCTTGTCCCGCGATATCGACGAAGCCGTAATCGCAGCAGACCTCGACGGCGATGTCCGGATACTTGGGCAGAAAAGTCTGCAGCACCGGGCGCAGCAGCCAGTCCAGCGAATGGTCGGTGGCACTGATGCGGATTCTGCCGGCCGGGGTTTCACGCAGGTGACTCAGGGCGGCGAGTTCGCGCTCGATCTCTTCGAAACGCGGGCCGATGCTTTGCAGCAGGTGTTCGCCGGCCTCGGTTGGCGAAACGCTGCGAGTGGTGCGGGTCAGCAGGCGCAGGCCCAGACGGGTTTCGAGGGCGCGGATGGTGTGGCTGAGTGCCGATTGCGAAACGCCCAGTTTGGCGGCTGCCTTGGTGAAGCTACGCGCGCGCGCGACGGCGAGGAAGGCGAGCAGGTCAGTGGCGTTTTCCCGAAGCATTGATGAATGTCCTGCATAAGTTTTTTCGAATTCTAGTCGATTATCTGAAGAGTACAGCCCGCTAAAGTGACCTGCAGGCGCTGCCGAAGGCTGCACCTACCGATTTTTTTTGCATTCTGGAGGGCATGTCATGAACCCGATTACTGCTTCAGCGTTGACGTTGTCTCTGTTGGCTGCGGATGTGCAGGCCAATGAAAGTGCACGCGTGACGGTCACGCCCAATGGCTCACAACCTTCGGCCCGCGGCCCGGCGGATTGGTTCACCGGAATCGTGCGGGTCGATGCGCCGTTCAAGGGCTCGGATGCCGCGCGGGTCAGCGGCGCCACGGTGACGTTCGAGCCGGGAGCGCGGACGGCATGGCACACCCACCCGTTGGGGCAGACGTTGATCGTGACGGCCGGTGCCGGTTTCGTGCAGGAATGGGGCCAGCCAATACGCGAGATTCGCCCTGGCGACACGGTGTGGATTGCACCAGATGTGAAGCATTGGCATGGCGCAGCACCGACGACGGCGATGACGCACATTGCGATTGCCGAGGTGCTGGACGGCGAGGTGGTGGAGTGGATGGAGCAAGTAGGGGAGGCGCAATATCCGCGGAGTGAGTGACGCACCAGTTCCCCACGCCCATGTGCTACAAGGCCCTCACCCAATCCTCTCCCTTTGGGAGAGGGTCAGGGTGAGGGGCTTTCAGATCATCTCGGGCAAGGACGAGAGAATCTTGTCCAAGGTGATCGGGTACTCGCGCACCCGTGCTCCGGTGGCGTTGTAGATTGCATTGGCCACCGCCGCGCTCACCCCGCAAATCCCCAGCTCACCTACACCCTTCGCCTTCATTGGCGACGAAAGCGGATCGGTCTCGTCAAGGAAGATCACCTCCTGATGCGGAATGTCGGCGTGCACCGGCACTTCATATCCGGCCAGATCATGGTTGACGAAGAAACCGAGCTTCTTGTCCACCGCCAGCTCCTCCATCAGCGCTGCACCGACGCCCATGGTCATCGCCCCGATCACCTGGCTGCGCGCTGCTTTCGGGTTGAGGATGCGCCCGGCGGCACACACCGCGAGCATGCGTCGCACACGCACTTCACCGGTGGCGGCATCCACCGCCACTTCGACGAAATGCGCACCGAAGGTCGACTGCTGATACTGCTTGTCCAGGTCGCCGAATTCGATACTGTCCTCAGCCACCACCACACCATCGCGCGCGGCATCGCGCAATGGCACGCGCTTGCTGCCGACGCTCACCTGGCCGTCGACGAACGCTGCCTGATCCGCTGCCATGCCCAATTTGCCAGCGACAGCTTCACGCAACTTCATGCACGCGGCATACACCCCGGCCGTCGAGCAGTTGCCGCCAAATTGTCCGCCGGAACCGGACGACACCGGAAAATCCGAATCGCCCAGACGCACCACGACATCCTCTAATGCCACCCCCATCATCTCGGCCGCCGTCTGCGCGATGATCGTATAGCTGCCGGTGCCGATGTCGGTCATGTCGGTTTCCACCGTGACCTTGCCATCACGTTCCAGACGCACCCGTGCGCCGGACTTGAGCAGCAGGTTGTTGCGGAACGCTGCGGCGACGCCCATGCCGATCAGCCAACGGCCTTCGCGGCGGCTGCCAGGGGTGGCAGCGCGTTGATTCCAGCCGAATGTTTCGGCGCCGGTCTGCAGGCATTCGATCAGGCGTCGCTGGGAGAACGGACGCTCGGTTTTCACCGGATCGATCTGGGTGTCGTTGAGGATGCGGAACTGGACCGGATCGAGCTTGAGCTGCTCGGCCATCTCGTCCATGGCGATCTCCAGAGCCATCAGGCCTGGGGCTTCACCCGGCGCACGCATGGAGTTGCCCTCGGGCAGATCCAGCGGCGCCCGACGCATGGTCACCCGGCGGTTTTCGGCGGCATAGAGCAACTGACTTGGCTGCGCCGCGACTTCGACCTTGCCGTCCTTGAGGTTGCCCGACCAGCCTTCGTGGGCAATGGCGCTGAGCTTGCCGTCGGCCGTGGCACCCAAGCGAATGCGCTGGATGGTGGCCGGGCGGTGGGTGGTGTTGTTGGCCATTTGCGGGCGGGCGAGGGCGACTTTCACCGGTCTGCCGGCCATGCGCGCGCCGAGGGCGGCGAGGATCGCGTCGGCGCGGATGAATAATTTGCCGCCGAAGCCGCCGCCAATGTAGGGCGAAATCAGGCGGACTTTCTCCTTGGGCAAACCGAGGGTGGTGGCAACGTCGTCGACACTCCAGGCGATCATCTGGTTCGACGTCCACAGGGTCAGTTGATCGCCTTTCCACGCCGCGAGTGTGGCGTGCGGCTCCATCATCGCGTGGGATTGATCGGGGGTGGTGTAGGTCTGGTCGAACTGCACCGGGGCGGCGGCAAAGGCCGTGTCGAAGTCGCCATGGGTGACGTCGGGCAATTCGTCTTTGTCTTCGACACCCTGGTCACGCACGTTGGCCAGATCGAACTGGCCTTTGTCCGCGACGTAATCGACCTTGACCCGTTGCGCGGCGGCGCGAGCCTGCTCGAAGGTTTCGGCGACCACCAGTGCCACAGCCTGGTGATAGTGCTGCACCTCGGGACCGGCGAGCAGCGGCGCCGCGTTGTATTTGCCTTTGCCGAGCTTGCCGGCGTTGGCGGCGGTAACAATGGCCAGTACGCCGGGCGCGGCTTTGGCGGCGTCCAGATCAATGTGGGTGATCCGACCCTTGGCAATGGCCGAACCGACCATGAAACCGTAAGCCTGATTGGCCACGGCCTCGTGTTGCTCGTAGGCATACGGCGCCTGGCCGCTGGTTTTCAGCGGGCCTTCGATGCGGTCGGTGGGTTTGCCGACGACCTTCAACTGGTCGATCGGGTTGGTGGTGGCGGGCGTGTCGAATTTCATGCGTCTTCCCTCGCTTGCGCCAACACCGAGCCGAGCGTGCGCTCGACCAGGGTCAGTTTGAATTGGTTGTCGTGGGTCGGCGTGGCGCCGTCGAGCAGGCGCTCACTGACCGCTTTTGCACCGTTGGGCAGCAGCGCTTCGGCCGCTTCGACCCGCCAAGGTTTCGGCGCGACGCCGCCGACCGCCACACGACCGCTGCCATCCTTGTGCAGAATCAGCCCGACCGACACCAGGGCAAAGGCGTACGACGAGCGATCGCGTACCTTGTGATAAAGGTGCGTACCACCGACCGGGGCGGGCAGCGTCACCGAAGTGATGAACTCGCCGGGGCTGAGGCTGGTTTCGACGTTCGGTGTGTTACCCGGGAGCTGATGGAAATCGGCGATGGCGATGCTGCGGGTGGTGCCGTCCGGCTTCACCGTTTCCACCTGCGCGTCGAGTGCGCGCATGGCAATCGCCATGTCGCTGGGGTGGGTGGCGATGCAGGCGTCGCTGACACCGATCAATCCCAGTTGCCGACTGACCCCGCCAATCGCCGCGCAACCGCTGCCGGGCTGACGCTTGTTGCAGGCCTGATTGACGTCATAGAAGTACGGGCAACGTGTGCGTTGCAGCAGGTTGCCGGCGGTGCTGGCCATGTTGCGCAATTGGCCGGAGGCACCGGCGAGCAAGGCGCGGGAGAGCAGGGCGTAGTCGTTGCGCACGCGGTGGTCGGCGGCCAGGTCGGTGTTGCGCACCAGGGCACCGATGCGCAGTCCGCCGTCGGGCGTGGCTTCGATTTGATCCAGGCCCAAGTGGTTGACGTCGATCAGATGCAGCGGGGTTTCGATGTCGAGTTTCATCAGGTCGAGCAGGTTGGTGCCGCCGGCGATGAACTTCGCGCCTTCGACCTGTGCCGCCAGCGCTGCGGCTGCGGCAGGAGAATCGGCGCGGCTGTAATTGAACGGTCTCATGCGGGCACCTGCGCGACTTCAGTGATGGCTTCGATGATGTTGGAGTAGGCGCCGCAACGGCAGATATTGCCGCTCATGCGCTCCTGGAATTCACTGGCGATCAGTTGCGGCGCTTCGGTCAGGCTGGGGCTGACGTGGCTGGGAATGCCCTCGCGAATCTCTTTGAGCACCGCCACCGCCGAGCAGATCTGCCCTGGCGTGCAGTAACCGCACTGGTAGCCGTCGTGCTTGATGAACGCGGCTTGCATCGGGTGCAGGCTGTCGGGCATGCCAAGGCCTTCGATGGTGGTGATCTCGCTGTTTTCGTGCATCACTGCCAGGGTCAGGCAGGCATTGATGCGGCGGCCATCGGCGATAACGGTACAGGCGCCGCACTGGCCGTGGTCGCAGCCTTTTTTGCTGCCGGTCAGGTGCAGGTGTTCGCGCAGCGCATCGAGCAGCGTGGTGCGGTTGTCGACCTCAAGGGCTTGAGGTTTACCGTTGACGTTGAGGGTTACTTTGGCCATGGCCGGTTGCTCCAGACTGGCCGCGTAGGCCTTGAGGCTAATGAAAGGCGGCATTGCAAACGCGGTGGCGGTCACCGCGCCGAGGATCAGGAATCTTCGTCGGGAAATCGTCATGCTTCGATTCCTCTCTGGCTTAATCAGGACGGCAGGGATTGAAGGCCCAATCGGGCGCGCCGGCATGCTTGCCGGTCTCGTTCTTGAAATGACCTGCACGGAGGGGAAAAGGTTTTTGCGGATTTTCGCTATAGAGTTATGCGCAGAGCTCATGAGTCTGCTGCGCGACTCAGCGCCCACAGGGGAGGGAGCTTGCTCTCGACAGTGTCGGATCAGTCAGCCTGTTGGCTGAATCACACAGCGCCTTAGCGAGCAGACTCTCACAAACGCCATCAACACCGGACTGATGCCGAGCTGTTCCGATGTGACCCGCTGCAACCCGCCAAACAGCACGTTGGAGGCCGTGTCCGAACCGGTCAACGCCACCCCGAGCCAACCAAGCAAGGTGCCGGACATCGGATAGAAAAGCCCCGTCGCCGCGAATGCCAGGCCCATGGTCGCGTCCATCGCTGGCCAGTGAATCATCGGCGCTTTGCCCGGTCTTATCTGCGGCTGCGCGCACCGCGTCCTGAAGGCGAGGGCAGCGTTGGCCGATTCCGTCGTCAAGACCTTGGTTTTAGGGAAGTGTTGAATGAAGCGCGTGACAACGATGCTGCTGACTGTGACTGCCGCCGTTTTGCTGGGCGGATGTGTGGCGGATTTTGATGAGGGTCACCGCCATGGCCGGCACTACGACCGCGATCATGAGCGTTATTACGATCATGACCGGCGCTGGGATGACTGGGATGACGACCGCCGTGATGGCCGTCGCTACTACCGCGATCGGGATGATGACTGACTGAATCCCGCGCTCCGCAAGAGGCTGGAATCGTGCGAAGGGAGGGGCTGGACGCAATGATGGCAATTCAGTAGCATCGGCGTTTTTTTGCCCCTTCCCCTCAAGGATGATCATGTCTGTCGCTTGTTCGTTGCGTCGCTCACCCGTTGTTGTCGGTGCCGTTCTGTCGGCGCTTTTGCTGTCAGGCTGCACGCAGATGGGCACCTATCAGGATGCTGCCGATCCCGATGCCGCCAAGCTGCGCTTTGTTGCCAATACCGATAACGCGACGGTGGACTATTACGATGCCGAGCATTGCGACGGGCAGACCACCGGCATCATCAACAATCTGTTCATCGCCGACAGCCAGCGTCGGGTCGGCATGTCGGTGGCCCCGCCGGAAAAGGCCAGAGGCTATCTGGAAATCAAACTGCCGCCGGAAAAGGACATGTACCTGAAGGTCAACACTCAGGTCGGGTATGCGGTGTGCGGGTCCGGTTTCACCTTCAAGCCGCAGCGTGGCACGGAGTACGAACTGACCCTCGACCTCAAGGGGCGTCACTGCTCGACGCTGATGCAGCGTGTGCAGCGTATCGACGGCAAGGATGTGCGCACACCGGTTGCGATCAAACGCGAAGGACTGGCGGCCTGCGCCGGGCGCAATGCGATCTTCCCGAAGCCGCCGGCGTTGCTGCCGGACACCCCGGAACGCACGGCCATGATCGACCGTATCGTCAATGGCAGCCTCTTTGTGGTGATGAAGTCTGGCGCAACGAAGCCGACGACGGTTACCCCGGAAAAGCTCGATTCGCTGATCAGTGAGCGCAAGGCCAAAATGAACATTGCCCTGCCGGACGATTACTGGACGCTGTACCGCCAGAATCTGGTGCAGTTCGATACCGAGAACGCCAGTAATGCCGACGAGGCGATCAAGCGCGCCAGCGACGAGTATCGCCAGCGTTTGCGCAGTGTCGATGACAAGCGCCTGAAAGATTGGTCTAGGCTCAAAGGCTCGGACGGTAAACAAGTTAACGCCGCGCCGAACGAAATGGAGACCGACATGATCATGTACTACTTCCAGTCGTCAAAAAGCGTGGTGGTTGAAACCGTCGGACGCCATCTCGAGCGCATGGCCAAGATGGATGCCCAGTACGACGTCTGCTCACGTTACGCCGACTGCTGGAAGCGTTGATCTCAGTAAGGCCGATGTGAAAATGCCCACTGCGCCGAAACGGCCAGTGGGCTTTTTTGTGCGTGCTGCGATTAAAAGTGAGCGCTCGCCTGGACGCGGGATCGCGCAGGCAGCGAGGCCTCGAGATCCAGCAAATGGGTGGCGAGAATGTCGCTCAGAAAACGGAACTGATCGTTGAAACCGACCACTTCATTGCTGAAATGATTGCTGGCGGCAGGCATCAGCAGGTCTTCGAAATCTTCGTTGAACACCAGCGCCCGGGCTTTGTGCGACACCGCGTGCTGAGCATAATAGTTGCTGCCGAACACCGGGAAACTCACGGAGAGTGTGACGATGGTGTGAATCATGATGTGAACTCCTCGTTGTGTCTCGGATGGGTGGATCGTGCCTTTGAAGGGCGGCGGGTGGAAGGCAATCGTCGCAATGGTGAGTATTGATGGCGTTGATGGTTCGGGTTTCGGGCGGGCGATGAGGTCGGTGCATCCAGCATCAGGCTCGACTGACCCACCTATACTCAAATCTGCCTCCCACTCATCTCAAGGAAAACCCCACCGTGGACCTGCGCGCGCTGGTGGTTGCCGCACTGTTTCTGCTGGCTGGCTGTGCCACATCGGCGCGGGCCCCGGTGCCAGCGCCACAGGCCATCGTGGTGTCGCCGGCCACCTGGCAGCAGATCGACCGTGAAATCGTCAGCGCCTCGCAGCAGTCCACCGAGCAAGTCAAGGTTTTCGCCCGTGGTTCGATGGAACATTGGCGTACTCGCGTCTATCAGCAAACTGAAGAAAATTTCATCCCGTGGTTCAGCAGCTACTGGACTCAGGAATGGCTGTCGATGAAGGTCAGCTGGTACACCCTCAGCGCCGGTGGCGAGCAGGACGCCTCGGCCAAGCGCCTGGCGGCGTATCTGCTTGAGCAATATCAGGAAAGAGTGCTGGCGCCGGTGGCGGTCGAGATTGATCCGGACGCGATCCTCGGCCAGGCCACGGCGTTCTATGCGCAACTGATGGCGCAGCAGATGCCGCTCATCGCCCGGCGTCATGGCGTGCCGGTTGCGCAGCTCAACGGGCGGTTGCAGAAGATCCCGGCGATTGCCCTCGGTCCGCCGCCGGCGCGGGATGCTTCGCTGTATCAGGTGGTCAGCACCGAACCGTTGAACACGCTACCGGCCTATGCGGCGCTGATCGACAAGATCCACACCGACGGCGGGGCCAAAGGGATTGCCTCGACCGACGCGGGCATGGCGCCCGTGGCCAAACGCGCCAGCCAGCGCATGGAAGCGGAAATGGCCCCGCGCGGCGCCGCGAGTGCGGTGGCGGCAGCGGCGGGGAAACTGGCGGGGGCCATGATCTCCGTCGGGGTGGCGGGCATTCGCGCCATCCTGCAGGCCAATGACCGTCCCGACAGCGAGGCGCTGATTCGCAGCAGTCTGGGCAATACCTTCGACAAGGCGTGGCTGAAACTGGTGCAGAACCCGACCACCGGCGTCATGGCCGGCACGCTGCACATGGCCGGGCAAGTCGAGCGCAATCTGGGCGGCACTGATGAGCCGTCGGTCGGGTTGGGGGGCAATCGTGTCGAATGGCAGCCGCCGCAATCGACCAATCAGCAGATCGAACCCAACGTGCAAGGAGAATGACCATGGCATACATCGACATCTTTGTGGCCCCCGTACCGACCGCCAATCGCGAGCAATACAAAAAACACTGCGTGATCGCCGCTAAATTGTTCAAGGAATACGGCGCCCTGAGTGTCGTCGAATGCTGGGGCGATGACGTGCCGGACGGCAAGGTCACGTCGTTCCCGATGGCGGTGAAACTCAAGGAGGATGAAACCGTGGTGTCCGGCTGGCTGATCTGGCCGGACAAAGCCACCCGCAACGCCGGCATGGCGAAAATGATGGAGGACCCACGCATGAAACCCGACGTGAACCCGATGCCGTTTGACGGGCAGCGCATGATCTATGGCGGCTTCATCGACCTCCTCGAATCCTGAGGCCTGCGCCATTGCCACTGCGGCATGCGTTTCATCGCAAATACGCAATTGGACAGGGTAGGAGCGGGCTTGCTCGCGAAAGTGCTGCGTCAGACACCAACGAGGTCGACTGACACGACGCCTTCGCGAACAAGCCCACTGCCACTGGTGTGCTGTTCACTCCGTGGCGGGGGTGATGCGGCAGCTTTTACGCTGACGAATTTCTTCGTCGGTCGGACGTTCGCGGACAAACTCGAAACGCGGTTCACCCTCGCTGTAATGCACCAGCCAACCCCATTCCAGCTCGGTTTCATCCTGCCCGGGATTCGGTGGGCGGGCCCACCACGGCTCTTTGCTGAGGACCTCGCGCATGGCGGCCTCCGGTTGATGGCAATCCTTGAACTATAGCCCGGTGTCGCGAGTCGGCTGCTCAGGCCGTGTAGAATCCTGGCCGATCACCACGAGCGAAGGGGCAGGACGATGACCGATGACTTGCGCAGGGATGAACCGTTCAAGCGGCTGTTTTTTGCCTTGGACTGCCCGCCGGCGCAGCGCAAGGCTATCGCTCAGTGGCGCAGCGAGCTGGGCCTGCGAGCCGGTAAACCGGTACCGGCAGATAACTTTCACTTGACCCTGCTGTTTCTCGGCGCGGTGCCCTTGGCGCAAATCAACGAAGTCTGCGAAGCCGCCGGCAAGGTCAACACGCCGAAGGAAACCTTGAAGATTTCCCTGGATCGTTTGCAGGTCTGGCATCGCGCCGGGGTGTTGTCACTGGCGCCCGAACAGGCACCGCCGGCGTTGTTGCGCTTGGTTTATGCGCTGGAACAGGCGATGTTGCCATTCGGTTTCGAAGAGACACCACGCGAATTTCGGCCGCATCTGACCCTGGCCCGAGACTACCGTGCACCAGAGCCGGAATCCGCCACGCCGCCGGCGTTTTTCCTGCGCGCCGAACGCTTTGCCTTGTTCGAGTCGCACAAGGGTCGCTACCGGATCCTGCAGGACTGGCCGCTGATCTGAACCACAAAAAAAGGCGCCCGTGGGCGCCTGAAATTCACCTGAACCGAGGAAGCCAGGTGAGGCCGTTCATTGCAGGGTGCAGCGGTGGTAAGGCGCTGCGTGAACGGGAAATCATTGAATTACTTAAGCTAAGAAAATCCTGGGCCTGGCACTGTCCGAATGTGATCTCAAAACCCTGTGGGAGCTGGCTTGCCAGCGAATGGGGCCAGCACATCCTGCATCACCTTTGCCTGACCCACCGTCATCGCTGGCAAGCCAGCTCCCACCTATTCATCAGTGTTGTTGGAATCCCGACTCCGCAGGCTTACTTGCCGAGTTTCACCCGGGTCCAGCCACGGGTCATGATCCGTTGCGTGGCAATCGGTTGATCCGGTACCGCATACAGCGTCGCCATCACTGCTTGCGACGGGTACGAACCCGGATCGTTGCGGATCGCTTCGTCTACCAGTGGCGTCGCCGCCGAGTTAGCGTTGCTGTAGCCGTTGCTGTTGGTGATTTCGGCGATGATCTCCGGACGCATCAGGAAATCCATGAACAGGTAGGCGTTCTCGACGTTCGCCGCATCACGCGGAATGGCGACCATGTCGTAGAAGCTGCCGGCGCCTTCCTTGGGAATGCTGTAGTCGATCACCACGTTGTTGCCCGATTCCACCGCACGGGCCTTGGCCTGCAGCACGTCACCGGAGTAACCGACCGCCACGCAGATGTTGCCGTTGGCCAGGTCCGAGATGTACTTGGAGGAATGGAAGTACGCCACAGACGGGCGGATCTTCATGAACAGCGCTTCGGCTTCGAGGATGTGCGCCTTGTCCTTGTCGTTCACCGGATAGCCCAGGTAGTGCAGGGCGGCCGGGAGCATTTCGGTCGGCGAGTCGAGGAAACTGATGCCGCAGGCTTTCAGCTTTTCAGCGTTTTCCGGCTTGAACAGCAAGTCCCAGGAGTTGGTCGGGGCATTGGCACCGAGCACTTCCTTGACCTTGGCCGGGTTGAAGCCGATGCCGATCGAGCCCCACATGTACGGGAACGCGTGGGCGTTGTCCGGATCACTGGCGGCGGCGTTTTTCAGCAGCACCGGATTGAGATTCTTCCAGTTCGGCAGCTTCGATTTGTCCAGGGTCTGATAGACGCCGGCCTTGATCTGCTTGGCCAGAAAACTGTTGGACGGCACGACGATGTCGTAACCGGATTTGCCCGCCAGCAAACGCGCCTCAAGGGTTTCGTTGCTGTCGAAGACGTCATAGGTCACGCGGATGCCGGTCTCGTCTTCGAACTTCTTGACGGTGTCCGGCGCAATGTAATCGGACCAGTTGTAAACACGCAGCACCTTGTCGTTGGCCTGGGCGCCCATGACCATTGCGCCCATTAAGGACAGTGTCAGCAGAGTCCTGCCAAACATTTTCATCGGTGAAACTCCATACTTTTTATTCAAAAACTTTTAATCAAAAGCACAAACCCGCTGCACGCATCACCTTGTGGCGAGGGGATTTATCCCCGTTGGGCTGCGAAGCGGCCCCAGCAGTTCTACCTGAAAACTGCGTATTCAGGTTTTACGACTGCTTCGCAGCCGAACGGGGATAAATCCCCTCGCCACGGTTGTTCATCCGTGTTGCTTAAGCAGTGGCGGCGCGTTGCGGCTGCTGCCATGACTCGTTCGCCGTCTGATCCATCGCTTCCTGAATCGCTTTCTTGCGGTTGGCTTCTGCCTTGCGGCCGAAGTACCAGACGAGGAAGGTCACCAGCGACACCGCCAACAGAATCAGACTGGCCACGGCGTTGATCTCAGGCTTCACGCCCAGACGCACCGCCGAGAACACTTCCATCGGCAGCGTCGTCGAGCCCGGGCCGGAGACGAAACTCGCCAGCACCAGGTCATCCAGCGACAGGGCAAACGACATCATGCCGCCCGCCGCCAGCGACGGCGCGATCATCGGAATGGTGATCAGGAAAAACACCTTGAACGGCTTGGCGCCGAGATCCATCGCGGCTTCTTCGATCGACAGATCCAGTTCCCGCAGGCGGGCGGAGACTACCACTGCCACATAGGCTGCACAAAACGTGGTGTGGGCGATCCAGATGGTGACAATGCCACGCTCCTGCGGCCAGCCGATCAACTGCGCCATCGCCACGAACAGCAGCAACAGCGACAGACCGGTGATCACCTCAGGCATCACCAGCGGCGCGGTAACCAGGCCACCGAACAGGGTGCGACCCTTGAAGCGCGTCACACGAGTCAGCACAAAAGCGGCGAGGGTGCCCAGTGCAACGGCGGCAATCGCGGTGTAGCAGGCGATTTCCAGCGAGCGCACCACCGAGCCCATCAGTTGCGTGTTGTCGAGCAGCCCGACGTACCACTTCACCGACCAGCCACCCCACACCGTCACCAGTTTCGAGGCGTTGAACGAGTAGATCACCAGGATCAGCATCGGCAGATAAATGAACATCAGGCCGAAGATCAACATGAACTTGGAAAAACCGAAGCGTTTCATCCCCGTGCCTCCATCTCTTTGGCCTGGCTGCGGTTGAACAGCAGAATCGGCACAATCAGGATCAACAGCATCACCACCGCCAGTGCAGACGCCACCGGCCAGTCGCGGTTATTGAAGAACTCTTGCCACAGCACACGACCGATCATCAGCGTCTCCGGGCCACCCAGCAGTTCCGGAATCACGAACTCACCGACCACCGGAATGAACACCAGCATGCAGCCGGCGATGATCCCGTTCTTGGCCAGCGGTACGGTGATTTTCCAGAAGTTGTTGAAGTTGCTCGAACCCAGGTCCGACGCGGCCTCCAGCAGGCTGCCGTCGTGCTTCACCAGGTTGGCGTACAGCGGCAACACCATGAACGGCAGGTAGGCGTAAACCACACCGATATACACCGCGGTGTTGGTGTTGAGGATCTCGATCGGGTGATCGGTCAGGCCAGTCCACATCAGGAAACTGTTGAGCAAACCGTTGTTGCTGAGAATGCCCATCCACGCATAAACGCGGATCAGGATCGCGGTCCAGGTCGGCATCATGATCAACAGCAGCAGGACGTTTTGCGCTTCCTTGCTCGCCTTGGTGATGGCGTAGGCCATCGGGAAACCGATCACCAGGCACATCAATGTGCTCAGCGCTGCGACCTTCAGCGAACCGAGGTAGGCCGACAGGTACAGCTCGTCTTCGCCGAGCATGGTGTAGTTGCCGATGTTGAGCATCAGCTGGAATTTCTGTTCGGCGTAGGTGTAGATCTCCGAGTACGGCGGGATCGACAGCGCGGCCTCCGAGAAGCTGATCTTCATCACCAGGAAGAACGGCAGCATGAAGAACAGGAACAGCCAGATGAACGGGATGCCGATGACGAACTTGCGCCCGCTGGGCACCAGGCGCAGGCATTGCTGATTGAAGGTTCTCATGAGCGCAGTACCACGCCGCTGTCGTCTTCCCACCAGACGTAGACCTTGTCGTCCCAGGTCGGGCGCGCGCCACGGCGTTCGGCGTTGGCCATGAACGACTGGACGATTTTGCCGCCGGGCAATTCGACGTAGAACACCGAGTGACCGCCGAGATAGGCGATGTCATGCACCTTGCCTTCGGACCAGTTGTAGCGGAACTCCGGTTGGGTGGTGCTGACGAGCATTTTTTCCGGGCGGATCGCGTAGGTGATCGACTTGTCCTGCACCGAGGTGCTGACGCCGTGACCGACGTAGATCTTCTGCTGCAAGTCCGGGCTGTGAATGATCGCGTGACCTTCAAGGTCTTCTACCACGGTGCCGTCGAAGGCGTTCACGTTGCCGATGAACTCGCAGACCATGCGGCTGACCGGCGCTTCATAGATATCGACCGGGCTGCCGATCTGGGCGATCCAGCCCAGGTGCATGATCGCGATGCGCTCGGCCATGGTCATGGCTTCTTCCTGGTCGTGGGTCACCATCACGCAGGTCACGCCGACGCGCTCGATGATCTCGACCAGTTCAAGCTGCATTTGCGAACGCAGCTTTTTATCCAGCGCGCCCATCGGCTCGTCGAGCAGCAACAGCTTCGGACGCTTGGCCAGCGAGCGGGCGAGGGCGACGCGCTGACGCTGGCCGCCGGACAACTGATGGGGTTTGCGTTTGGCGTATTGGGTCATGTGCACCAGGCGCAGCATCTCTTCGACGCGGGCGTCGATTTCGCTGGCGGGCAAACGGTCCTGCTTCAGGCCGAAGGCAATGTTCTGCGCCACGGTCATGTGCGGGAACAGCGCGTAGGACTGGAACATCATGTTGATCGGCCGCTCGTATGGCGGCATGTCGGTGATGTCCACACCGTCGAGCAGAATCCGCCCTTCAGTCGGGCGCTCGAAACCGGCGAGCATGCGCAGCAGGGTCGATTTGCCCGAACCGGAGCCGCCGAGCAGGGCAAAGATTTCGCCCTGATGGATCTCCAGGGACACATCGTCCACAGCGGTGGTTTCGTCGAACTTCTTGGTGACACGGTCGACTTTCACCAGAACCTTTTTCGGTTGCTGATGACCTTCAAGTGCCTTCCTGTAAGTGCTGGAGGCGTTTGCCATGTGAAACTCCCAACAGGTTTCGTTCGCTCGGCCAACGCGGCCGGGCTTAAGTGGATTGCAAGCCTGCAGGTGCATTCCCGGTCGGATCACATCCCCCTGTGGGAGCTGGCTTGCCAGCGATGGCGGTGGGTCAGTCACCATTAATGTTGAAGGTGACGGCCTCATCGCTGGCAAGCCAGCTCCCACAGGGTTTTGCATTGTTCTGACAGGTATTGCACTTACCGATCCGGCTTGTTCGGCGCCGCCGTCCTGGCTGCCTGGGTCGTGCTTGTTGTTATTACGGATGTTGTTGTTCACGAATGACGGATGTGCGCAGGCACACCCGACTTCCGAGGGGGCAGTAAATCGTTACGTATTCTTGGGTTGAGTCAGCGCTGGTTGCGTCGCGCCGCCCGTTGCCGGCAAGCCTCACCGAACGCCTGGAAAATCTTCAGGTACGGCGGGTTGTCCAGCACTTGCCATTCCGGATGCCATTGCACGCCGAGGGCGAAAGTCGGGCTGTGCTCGACCGAGATCGCCTCGATCAGGCCATCCGGCGCCACGGCTTCGGCACGCAGGCCGGGGGCGAGGCGGTCGATGCCCTGGCTGTGAATCGAGTTGACCTGGAACTCGCCCGGCAATCCCAGCGCTTCGAACACACCACCGCCGAGTACTGTCACGGCATGGGCCGGTGCGTATTGCACGGCGACATCCGGACTGTCGGCTTCGCGGTGATCGAGCATGCCCGGCAACTCATGCACTTTCTGGTGCAGGCTGCCGCCGAACGCCACGTTCATTTCCTGGAAGCCGCGGCAAATGCCGAGCACCGGAACGCCCGCCGCGATGGCTGCACGCAATAAAGGAAGGGTGGTGGCGTCCCGCGCCGGATCGTGATCCGTGCCGGGGGCACTGGCCGGGCCGTGATAGTGGAAGGGCTCCACGTTCGAGGGCGAGCCGGTCAGCAGCAGACCGTCGAGTTGACCGAGCAGGTCTTCGATTTCAGTCAGGTTGCCAAGGGAAGGAATGACCACTGGAAGCCCCTGAGCGCCAACGCTGACAGCACGTACGTACTTGTCGCCGCTGATGTGATAGGGGTGCAGGCCAATCTGTTTGACGCACGCAGTAACGCCGATCAATGGCTTGAATGCCATTTTTATTCACCTCGAAGTTTGACACTTGAACGAGCTTTTCCGGAGCTTAGCCTCGTTGATTTTAATTAACAACTGCCATGTAAAAAATTCTAAACGCCGCTCATCAAATCTTCATGAAATCCGGCCTTGTGGCGCCTGCGTTGGTACGTGAGTGTTAAAAAAAGCCCGAAAAATAAACGCTGAACGGCCAGGTGTTCGCTATTGACTTCACTTTGCCTTTCGGATTGACTGGCTCGGCGAAACAGCAGTGAACATAATAATTAACAGCTAAATAGGTGCATCATGTCGGTCCCTCTGCGTACCGTTCAACTCAACGAAGCAAACGCATTCCTTAAGAAATATCCTGAGGTTTTGTACGTCGACCTTCTGATTGCGGATATGAACGGTGTGGTGCGCGGCAAGCGCATCGAACGCACCAGTCTTCACAAGGTTTACGAGAAAGGCATCAACCTGCCGGCCTCGCTCTTCGCTCTCGACATTAATGGCTCCACGGTGGAAAGCACCGGCCTGGGCCTGGACATCGGCGACGCTGACCGCATCTGCTACCCGATCCCGGGCACCCTGAGCATCGAGCCGTGGCAGAAGCGCCCGACCGCACAACTGTTGATGACCATGCACGAACTGGAAGGCGAGCCATTCTTCGCCGATCCGCGTGAAGTGCTGGCCAACGTCGTGCGCAAGTTCGATGAGATGGGCCTGACCATCTGCGCCGCGTTCGAACTGGAGTTCTACCTGATCGACCAGGACAACGTGAACGGCCGTCCGCAGTCGCCACGTTCGCCGGTGTCCGGCAAGCGTCCGGTGTCGACTCAGGTGTACCTGATCGACGACCTCGACGAATACGTCGACTGCCTGCAAGACATCCTTGAAGGCGCGAAAGAGCAGGGCATCCCGGCTGACGCCATCGTCAAGGAAAGCGCCCCGGCGCAATTCGAAGTCAACCTGCATCACGTCTCCGACCCGATCAAGGCGTGCGATTACGCGGTCCTGCTCAAGCGTCTGGTGAAGAACATTGCCTACGACCACGAAATGGACACCACCTTCATGGCCAAGCCGTATCCGGGCCAGGCGGGTAACGGTCTGCATGTGCACATTTCGATTCTGGACAAAGAAGGCAACAACATCTTTGCCAGCGAGGATCCCGAGCAGAACGCCGCGCTGCGACACGCGATCGGCGGTGTGCTGGAGACCCTGCCTGCGCAAATGGCTTTCCTCTGCCCGAACGTCAATTCGTACCGTCGTTTCGGCGCGCAGTTCTACGTACCGAACTCGCCGAGCTGGGGCATCGACAACCGCACCGTGGCCGTGCGCGTGCCAACCGGTTCGCCGGACGCCGTGCGTATCGAGCATCGGGTCGCCGGTGCCGACGCCAACCCGTACCTGCTGATGGCGTCAGTGCTGGCCGGGATTCACCACGGCCTGACCAATGAAATCGAGCCGGGCTCGCCGGTCGAAGGCAACAGCTACGAGCAGAACGAACAGAGCCTGCCGAACAACCTGCGCGATGCACTGCGCGAACTGGACGACAGCGAAGTCATGGCCCGCTATATCGACCCGACGTACATCGACGTGTTTGTCGCGTGCAAGGAAAGCGAGCTGGCCGAGTTCGAGAACTCGATCTCCGACCTTGAGTACAACTGGTATCTGCATACGGTGTGATGGGTTCGGGCCTTTAAAAGCCGAAGAGCCCCTCACCCTGACCCTCTCCCGGAGGGAGAGGGGACTGACCGGGTTGTATTGAGATAGTCAGCGACCTGAACGATCGAGTCGATTATGGATTCGGCAGCGATCTTTCAGGTCGGCGAAGATCCCAAGCAACCCCCAATCGGTCCCCTCTACCTCCGGGAGAGGGCTAGGGTGAGGGCAGCCCTCTCAAGCCAGACACAACACCCCGACACCCCCAACCCCCCCCTTGTCGAGCCACAACAATGACCACAACCCGCAACGACTGGGAACAGCGCTTCCAGTCCCTGACCATCGAATCCCGCGCCTTCATCAACGGTGAATACCGCCCGGCAATCAGCGGCGCCACCTTCGAATGCCTGAGCCCCGTCGACGGCCGTTTCCTCGCCTCCGTGGCCAGCACCGACGAAGCCGACGCCAACCTCGCCGTCGAAGTCGCACGTCAATCGTTCAACTCCGGTGTGTGGGCCAACAAGGCCCCGGCCGAACGCAAGCGTATCCTGATTCGCTTCGCCGATCTGATCCTGCAACACCAGGAAGAACTGGCGCTGCTGGAAACCCTCGACATGGGCAAACCGATCAGCGACTCGATGAGCATCGACATTCCGGCGACCGCCAACGCGATCCGCTGGAGCGCCGAGGCCATCGACAAGATCTACGACGAAGTCGCTGCCACGCCGCACGACCAGCTCGGTCTGGTGACGCGCGAGCCGTCCGGCGTAGTCGCCGCGATCGTGCCGTGGAACTTCCCGCTGATCATGGCCAGCTGGAAATTCGCCCCGGCCCTGGCCGCCGGTAACTCGTTCATCCTCAAGCCTTCGGAAAAATCGCCGCTGACGGCGATCCGCATCGCGCAACTCGCGCTGGATGCCGGCATTCCGAAAGGCGTTTTCAACGTCCTGCCGGGCTTTGGTCACACCGTTGGCAAGGCGCTGGCGCTGCACATGGACGTCGACGTGCTGGCCTTCACCGGCTCCACGGCGATTGCCAAGCAACTGATGATTTATGCCGGGCAAAGCAACATGAAACGCGTCTGGCTCGAAGCCGGTGGCAAGAGCCCGAACGTGGTGTTTGCCGACGCCCCGGACTTGCGTGCGGCAGCCCAGGCGGCGGCCGGCGCCATCGCGTTCAACCAGGGCGAAGTGTGCACCGCCGGTTCGCGTCTGCTGGTCGAGCGTTCGATTCGCGAGCAATTCATTCCGCTGCTGGTGGAAGCGCTGCAAGCATGGAAACCCGGTCACGCCCTCGACCCGGCAACCACCGTCGGCGCCGTGGTCGATCAGCGTCAACTGGACAACGTGCTGCGCTACATCAGCATCGGTCGCGAGCAGGGCGCCGAGCTGATTGCCGGCGGCCAGCGCACCCTCGAAGAAACCGGCGGCCTCTATGTGCAACCGGCGATCTTCGACGGCGTGACCAACGCGATGACCATCGCCCGCGAAGAAATCTTCGGCCCGGTGCTGTCGCTGATCACCTTCGACACCGTTGAAGAAGCGCTGCAGATCGCCAACGACAGCATCTTCGGCCTCGCCGCCGGCGTCTGGACCAGCAACCTGAGCAAGGCGCACACCTTCGCCCGTGGCCTGCGGGCCGGCAGCGTGTGGGTCAACCAGTACGACGGCGGCGACATGACTGCGCCGTTCGGTGGTTTCAAACAGTCGGGCAACGGTCGCGACAAATCGCTGCACGCGTTCGACAAGTACACCGAGCTGAAAGCGACCTGGATCAAGCTCTGATTTTCTACAGCGGTGGTCGCCTTCAATGGGCGACCCTCGGAGAACAATAAAATGAAGCAACAACACGTCAACAGCTACTACGCCGCCACCCGCAACGAAGTCATCGACTTCCCGACCCTTGAAGAGTCGGTCGAGTGCGACGTCTGCATTATCGGCGCCGGCTACACCGGCCTGTCCTCGGCGCTGTTCCTGAGTGAAGCGGGCTATAAAGTGACCGTGCTCGAAGCGGCGAAAGTCGGCTATGGCGCCAGTGGCCGCAACGGCGGGCAACTGGTCAACTCCTACAGCCGCGACGTCGATGTGATCGAAGAGCGCTACGGCGAAAAGACCGCAGAAATTCTCGGCAGCATGATCTTCGAAGGCGCCGACATCATCCGTTCGCGGATCAAGGAATATGACATCAAATGCGACTACCGCCCGGGCGGCATTTTCGCAGCGATGAACAAGAAACAACTCAACGGTCTGGCCGAGCAGAAGCGCAATTGGGAACGCTACGGCAACCGCAATCTGAAGATGCTCGACGCCGCGGACATTCGTCGCGAAGTCGGCTCCGACGCCTACGTCGGTGGCCTGCTCGACATGCAGGGCGGTCACGTGCATCCGCTGAACCTGGCCCTCGGTGAAGCGGCAGCTATCGTGAGTCTGGGCGGCAAAATCTACGAGCAATCGGCTGCCGTCGAAATCAAATACGGCGAACCGAATGTCGTGCGTACCGCCAAAGGCCAGGTGCGCGCCAAGTACCTGCTGATCGCCGGCAACGCCTACCTGCCGCAAGGCCTCGACAACCGCGTGACCGCGAAAAGCATGCCGTGCGGCTCGCAGATCGTCGTCACCGAACCGTTGACCGAGAAACAGGCGCGCAGCCTGATCAGCAACAACTACTGTGTCGAAGACTGCAATTACCTGCTGGATTACTACCGCCTGACGGCCGACAACCGTCTGCTGTACGGCGGCGGTGTGGTTTACGGCGCGCGTGAACCGGACGACATCGAACAGCTGATCCGGCCGAAGATCCTCAAGACCTTCCCGCAGCTCAAGGACGTGAAAATCGACTACCGCTGGACCGGCAACTTCCTGCTGACCATGTCGCGCATGCCGCAATTCGGCCGCATCGAGAAAAATGCCTACTACATGCAGGGCTACAGCGGCCACGGCGTCACCTGCTCGCATCTGGCCGGCAAACTGATCTCGGAAATGATCCGCGGCGACGCCGAACGCTTCGACGCCTTCGCATCGCTGCCGCACATGCCCATGCTCGGCGGCCGTACTTTCTCGGCACCACTGACCGCCCTCGGCGCCGTCTACTACTCACTGCGCGACCGTTTCGGCATCTAAGTTACCTCCCCGGCGGCGGCCCCCAAGGCCCCGCCGGTTTTTTACCTGCCAGTGCAGCCACCCTCACTCCCGCTGACACACCACAAAACCTGTGGGAGCTGGCTTGCCAGCGATAGCGGTCTTTCAGCAAAAGGGATGTTGAATGTGCCACCAATCGCTGGCGAGCCAGCTCCCACAGGTTTTGCATTTACTTCGCAATTAGCACCAGCAGGCTCTTTTACCCCACCGTCCATCGAACCTGCTGAGCAACACCGACAAACGTGATTTAATAGCCGCCTTTCACGGTTCCGGGACACGGGAGCAACGTGATCCGCGCCCTCGGCGCGTCACCCGCCACCCACCCCCATCGCCCTTAAGTCGTTCTCACATAAGGCAGTCATGGATACGGGTTCTCGACTCAAACTAGTACGCGAAAGCTACAAACTCTCCCAGCGCGAGCTGGCCCGGCGTAGCGGCGTGACCAATGCCACCATCTCCCTGATCGAACAGAATCGCGTCAGTCCCTCCGTCAGTTCACTGAAAAAGCTGCTCGAAGGCATCCCGATGTCCCTGGCCGACTTCTTCACCTTCGACCAACCGCCACGCGAACACCAATACGTGTTCCGCGCCAACGAACAGCCCGACCTCGGCCGCCACGGCCTGCGCCTGCTGCTGATCGGCGCCTCCGTCCCAAGCCGCCAGATGCGCTTGCTGCGCGAGCAATACGCACCGGGCGCGAGCTCCGGGGAAGAGCCGATTGTTCACTCGGAAGGTGAGGAGTGTGGGCTGGTGACGCGGGGAACTGTTGAGTTGACCGTGGATGGCTCGGTGAGTGTTTTGAATGCGGGGGATGGGTATTACTTTCCTACCACGCTGCCGCATAAGTTCCGCAATATTGGGGCGGATGAGGCTGAGATTATTAGTGCGAATACGCCGGCTAACTTCTAATCGCTGTTTAAATTAGGCGCACGTTGTGAATAAATCCGACACCTTTTACTGGGTTTCGGATTTTTTTTGCGTGGATGAAATGTTTGTAGGGTGCAGGGTTTTGATTTGTAGGAAGGTTCTGAATAGGTGCGTGATGAGGCGAGGTTAAGGATGTTATGGCTCTTCTGGAATGTTTACATTCCTGGTGGTTGATCGTAAGCCATTTTTTGATTGTCCGTAGAGCTTGATTTTTTTGGGTGTTATAGCTATGTGAGGGAGCGGGCTGTGCAATTAAATGATCTTCGGTGTTTATCTCGTGTTTATTGTCTAATTCTTGCTTCTTCACTTTTCTGGAGTGTGATGGTCTTAAACTGTATTGGTCAGTTTATAAGGCTTGAGGGCGATCTGGTTTGGGTAGTGTTTTTTGTTGTTTTTGCTCTATTTGCTTTGCATGGTTTTATTTTTTCTGTTCCATCGCTTCGCAATATATTCGATGGAAAAGTGATTGAAGAAAAGCACTATAATTTACGGTGGGTGTTAATCGAAATAGTCTTTTTATCTGGAATATTGGCCATTGCTTTTGTTCCTTTTATGATGGGATTTGATTTTTTTAATGGTGTTTCGTACTGGGTAGTGGCGTCTTTTCTGTTTGTTTCTTTTCTAGGATCGTTTTGCTATTTAAGCTTTTTTCAGCGTTCGTTTCGCTCTCACCGTTGACGGGAGTGCGCGCTTGTTACGCGGGGGACTGCTGAGTTGACCGTGGATGGGTCGGTGAGTGTTTTGAATGCCGGGGATGGGTATTAATTTCCTACGACGTTGCCGCATAAGTTTAGGAATGTTGGGGTAAATGAGGCTGATAATTGGTTTTTAATGGTTTAATACGGGTGGTGTCGTGAAGTTGAGCATTCGATTTCTGTGTCAGGTTGTCCTTCTGTTCTTTTTAACTATCGCATTTAGTTTTATTTTTACGTTGGTTCTAATAAATTTTTTGAGTCAAATTTTACCGCTGGAAGGAGTGGTCAGGAAATTTACTGAGGGCTTCATGCTTCTGGTTTATCTGTATGTAAATTTATTCTATTGCTTTCCCGATCAGGTATCTGAGTTGCGAGGTCGGTATGCCGGGTCTAGACGCTATCCTGCCTGGGTAAGGCATTTCATCGCTGGCAGTTGCGCACTTATATTTGAAGAGGTCGCTTATTACTTTATTAGCGATACTTGGAGCTTGTCAGAAGTACTGTATAGGTTGCTGAGTTTTTCGGTGTTCTTCGTTTTTTACGGATATTTTATGTCCGGGAAAGAATTTAAAGGTGGGCGGTGATTTTTGTTGTTGGTTTGTTGGGTGACTTCGTTGTCGATGTTTCTAATAGTGATGCCGTCAATCAAGGCCTCAGATGCAAGCGATATTTTTCCCATTCTCTTATAGGCTCGCTCATAATTCATAGAGTCGCGAATGAATAGCTCCACTGAGTCGGGTTTTCGAACTGGTTGAAGTATGCTGAATATAGAGAGCCCTATGTCAACACCATAATAGGCAATATTTCCACGGGAAGAGTCACCCGCTAAGAATTGATAGAGTTTGCGGGTTGGACCAACTACTGCTGGATTTTCGGGGCCGTAGTAAATGTTTGCTAGTCCTTCATAGATATTGTTAGCTCCATGTAATGAATAGGCGGTGCCGGCCACTGCGTTTTTTGGTGTTCTGGAAGCGAAATGTACTGAGGCGATTTGGATTTGCATCATCCCCGCGGCAACACCTACACCGTTTTGAGCATAGAACGATACTTTGTTCAATAAGTCAGAGTGTTCCTCCCTGAGCTCCTGCAGCCCTTGTTTGGCACTCATAAAACCTTCATCCACCGCCCGAATAACCTCATTCGCATAAGACGAAACGATTTCGCTAAATCGAAGTTGGCTGAAGCTGTCATACAACTGAGTCGCGCCGATCTGGCACCCGAATGCGACCAGATCGGAAGCAGCCCGGGATACGTCGTTGATGTCACACGAATCCTCATTCATCGTTATTTCCCCAACTGCTGAAGCCGCTTGTGCCCGCCTGGATATGGGTCCAACTGATTTCGCGGTAAGTGAATGACACCAGTTCCTGTGGCTGGGCGTCGTTCAAATGGATGGCGTGAGGAACCTGGAGGTTGATGTGGGCGATTTTTGCGCCGCTTATGTGGATTTTGAAGTATTTGTCTTGCGTGCCAGCGGGGGAGGTTCGGTAGAAAAAGATGGTGCAGTCCAGCACTTCGCGTTCGTGAAGTGCGGCGGAGAGGAGGGGTGAGGATTTGTCGATGTTCTTGGTGATCATGATCGGCAAGTGCTTGCCACGGTCGGCGCTGACGCCGCCGTTATTGCCGGTAGTCATGTTGTGGGAGTAGGCCAGAACCATGATTTCGTCGAGGTGACCTAACTGGCATTTGTTGCCGATTGAATCGATATCGGAGCAGCCGGCCGAGATAAGCCCTTGACGGTTTCCGGTAATGCTCATGTAGCTGTGGTTGGCCATGGAAGCTCTGCTTTATTGACTGGAAAACTCTTGTTTGAAGAGTAACTTTCAACTAAAGCCAGACCGGTGGCGCGCTGGTTCGCTATTGGTGATGTTCAGACGCGTCTTACAAGGGGCGCGGAAGTCAGGAGGTGATTATTCCCAAGTGCCAGCGACGTTATCGCTGGTTGGATGACCGGGCGTTTATGAAGTTGGCACTTTGGTAATGTGTTGGTTATCAGGCTGGCGCGTCGAAACCTCGCTGCTCGATTACCCGAAACACATCACTCACATCCTGCACCATGATCCTGGCGATGTTGGTGACGGTGTTGATGTCATGTTCGGCGTAGTCGGGGAGGCTGGTGCAGGCGATGAGGTCGAGGTATTTGAGGACGGCGTTTAGGCGTTCGGCCAGGCATGCGTGGAGGTCGCGTAGTGGGGCGTCGGCGTTGATCAGGAGGACGGGGTGGTCGGTGGCGGGGTGTGACATGTGGGCGTAGTGGTGGAGCGGTTTTTTGATCGTCATAAGATTGCTCTTCAAATAATTAAGAAGTGCCACCTTTCTGCTGCGAAACAAAGGGGTGGCAGCTGTATGCGGGTTCGCAGACCGGAGAAGAGTCAAACCGGCAGACCCGAAGGTCTCCCACACACAGCCGCCATATAACGAAACGGCGGCGAATTTTGCCACAGTTGTCATCTAGCGGTGTGTGTCACTTCTGAGGGCTGCGAAACCCATCGCCAACTGCGGTCAGCGACAGCCCCACTCTAGGCAGCAATTCCCGCACCCACAACCGACCTGTAGGACGCAAACCCGGCCCTGTGGCGAGGGGATTTATCCCCGATCGGCGACGCAGTCGTCGTAATCCGGCGCCCACGTTGAGTCAGGAGAATTCAGCTCGCCGGTTTGGGGCCGCTTCGCAACCCACCGGGAATGAATCCCCTCACCACAAGGTGTGTTTTCCTACGAGTTTTTCAGACTTCAAATTCGGTCGAATCTCAAATCATGGCTTTGCATGTTGGTACAGGGGCTGCTTTGCAGCCCAGCGGGAGCAAGCTCCCTCGCCACAATGGATGTGTTGATGCACGAAAAAGGGACACCCAGCGGTGTCCCTTTTTATGTGCCCTAAACAACCGTCACTTCGCCTTCCAATGCCCACCGCCACTTTCACAATCAATCTTCGCCTGCCCCAGATTCTCCGCGCCGTAGTAATACGTGGTCACCTGCGCGCCATCCGGAATATTCAACGCTTTGGCGTTTTTGTCCTTGCTGGTGGAGTGCGGGTTGGCGAGGGATTCCTGGGTGAGGGTGGCGATGCACGTGGCTTGATAGTGGTCATCGCACTGCTGGACCTTTTTCTTGACGGCGTTGACCATGTCCTTGCTTTCGTTGCTGCATGACCAGTCGATGGAATTGACCGGCATGCCCTCGTATTCGTAGCAGCTGTGGCCGGAAACGGTAGGCACGGAGGTGCTGGAGGAGCGGGTTTCGACGTCGCAGCCTTCGGCCATGACGCAGGTGGGGATGACGCAAAAGGTGGCGAGCAGAAGCAGGAATCGAATGTTCATCGGGGTTTCCTCTTCAATGGCGCCGGTTTTGATCAATGAATTGGCGCTTAGGGTTTCGAGATAGCGCAGGGGAAGGAGGTTCCATCAGGTTTTTGATTTGCGCTGTTCGCGTAGACTGCGAAACAATCGGACACATCTAGCGCCCAAGGATTGGAATATTGCCCATGATTGAAATCGGCAGCCGCGACAACGCCCCCACGTCGCAGCACTCAACCCACGACGTCTACATTTTCAACATCGACCTGTCCCGAGCGGCCACGCCTTTCTGTTTCGAACAATCGACGGCCGGGGGGCATGGTGGGCAGGGCGGTGCGCGCTGGTTGGCGCTGGATGAGCTGGAAGCCTGGCCCGGTGAGTGGCGTGAGCACTTGAAGAAGTCTGATTGTGCCTGGGTCGCTGAGTTGATTGACGCGCATCCTGGTGCGGATCAAGTGACATTGGTGTCGATGATTCTCAAGCGTCACGCCGAGTCAGCGAAGCCTGTCGGTCGCTGAAAGCCATTGGCGCCTGGCTCAAACGCAATATCCACGTCGGCGGCCGGTATGGCGTTTAACCCGAGGAAACCCCTATGACTCAAACACTCGAACGCGCCATTGCCCTCGCTGCCACCGCACACGCCGGGCAGGTGGACAAGGGCGGGGCGCCGTACATTCTGCATCCGTTGAAGGTGATGCTGCGCATGACCTCGCTGGAGGAACGCATCGTCGCGGTGCTGCACGATGTGGTCGAGGATTGCGGTATCAGCCTTGATGACTTGCGCAAGGAAGGCTTCAGCGAAGAGGTGCTGACGGCGATTGCATCGGTGACCAAAGTGCCAGGCGAGTCCTACGAGGATTTCGTCGAGCGCGCAGCGCAGAACCCGATCGGCCGGGTGGTGAAACTGGCGGACCTGGAAGAGAACAGCGACCTGTCACGGATCGCCTCGCCAAGCTGGGAGGATCTGGAGCGGATCGAAAAATACCGGCGGGCGATTGGACGGTTGCGCGCTTAAGCCATTTGAATAGCCAGGAAGGCGACCATGAAAACGATTCTGTGTCTGTTGATCGCCGCCGGTTTTGGTGCGGTGCTGCAATCCCTCGGTGTGCCGCATGGCTTGCTGTTGGGTTCGATCCTTGTCACGGCACTGCTCGTGACACAATCGGGTTTCGCACCCGCGACGCCTTATGGGCTGGGTTATATCCAGGTCACCCTGGGCATCGCCACCGGGCTGATGTTCGAGGCGTGGGACAGTGCGACGGCGTCGACCATGTTGCCGAGCCTTGGTGTGTTGCTGCTGTGCTTGACGGTGCAGATTGCGCTGGCCGGTTGGTGGCTGACGCGCGGCGCAGGGTGGAATCGCACGGATGCGCTGCTCGCAGTGTATCCGGGGGCACTGGCGGCGGTGTTCGATTTGCTGGAGTCGGAGAAGGCGTCGAGCAAAGTCATCATCGTGCACCTGATGCGGTTACTGCTGATCACGGTGCTGGTGAGTTTTTTGATTCCGGGGCCGGTGTCGATTGCTGCTGTTGAAAGCGCTCCGTTGACCACCGGCATGGCGTTGACGGTTGTCTCGGTCATCGGCTTGAGCGTCGTGCTCGGTCGCTTGCTGCTGGTGATCGGCGTGCCGGCGCCCTTCATGCTCACGGCGATCATCATCACCGCCATCTTTGTAAAAGCAGGGTGGTTGCACGGCTTTCACATGCCCGACTGGAGCTTGAATCTGGCCGCGCTGATTCTCGGCGTGCGCATCGGCTCAAGGTTTCAAGGCTTGGGCGTCAGGGAATTGGGGCTGCATGGTCGCACGGCGCTGGTCTCGGTCGGGCTGATGATCGTCGTCGCGGCGGCATTTGCTGAAGTGGCGGCGCGATGGTTGGGCAGCGATCCATTGCCGCTCTGGCTGGCGTACATGCCTGGGGCGATCGAGACGATTGCGATTGTCGCGTTTGCGGGTGGGTTGAATGTGGTGTTTATCCTCACTCACCACTTGGCGCGGATGGTGCTGCTGCATTTTGCGCCGGCGTTGTTGGTGCAGGTGCGGCGGGTGCGGGAAGGGGCTTGAGCGAATCAATCGTCGCCGTACATCAAGTCCAGTTGTTCTATCCACGCGGCGCTGGCATTGAATCGGGCGTAATAGCGCTGTTTTTCAGCATCACTCAAAGAAGTAAAGAACGGCAGGAAATAACGCTCGTTGTAGAAACCTTGGGCTCCTTGCATATTGCCTCCCCACCATGAGGGGTTGTAACCCTCGAAGGCGACCCACGGTGGTGGGACAGTGAGCCTTTCGTCGTTCAGCAAGTCGAGGAACCTCGCGCTGTTAGTCACTAAATGAATCGTGACCGCGTTGAACGCTTGCTTGGCGGTGAAGAATATCAAGCGCTCTTTGCTCAAGGTGTCCTCATATTCAAAGGTGCGCAGGCCGTTGAACGTGCTTTCCCTGACCTTTTGGAAGGACGAGTCGACCCACTGCCGGAAACGGTTGACGTCGTTTTGCTCAGTCAGAAGTGAGAGGTAACAGGCCAATACTCCGGATTGCTCAAGCGATGTCATCATCGGCAGGTTTGGCAGTCTGGCGACCGACAAAGGCATTACAAAGTACGACTGCAGGGCTTTCAGGCTGTATCCGGCAAAAAGCGGCTTTGCCTCAGGTTTGATGAGCGCGGCGAGTCGGCTCAGTAAACGACGCATCGGAATCCGTGATCAGCGAAATTGAGGGTGTCGGGATGGTATCCATAACGGCGAGTGCGAGCCACTGCTTCAATAACGTTGAGTGCCGTGTTCAAGAGTTCCTTGCCGAACACTTTGAACTAGACTCTCTGATTACCTCGCATCACAGCCAACCCCAGGCCCCGCCGGAGGTAATCATGAATCGCCTGACGCCCATCCCGCTATTGATCGCTGTCGCCCTGTGCGCCACTCAAGCCAGCGCCGAATCCGTCGTCCCGCTCAAAGGCCAGACCTCGCAACAAACCCAGATCGACATCAACGACTGCCACTCCATCGCTTCAACTTCCACCACTTCCACACCGCAAGCCGGCGGCCGTCTCAAGGGCGCCGCTGTCGGTGCGGCGGCGGGCGCGGCAGGTGCGCAAGTGCGCGGCCGTCAACACGACGAGCTCTACGAACGCGTCGACGATGACCGCAAGCAGGATTACCGACAAAACCGCGCCAAAGAGACTGCAGCCGCCGGTGCGGTCATCGGAGGCTCGCGGCAGCGCCAGGAGCGACGGGCACAGGGCAAGAACGAGGCGGCAGCAAGTTCCAGCGCTTACACCGGATGCCTGCAAGGGCGCGGCTATCAGATCACACCTTGACGGCTCGGCTTGTGCGCTTCGAGCAGGTGCATCATCAACGCACTATAGAGCGTCACCAGAATGAACAGGCCCATGCGCACCGCAAACGCGGTGTACACGTCCTTGCCCGCCGCACTGTCCTGCACCGATTGCCCGAGCAGGATGATCATGGTGATGAATGTGTTGATCCAGAATCCGGGGCTGAATTGCGTCGGGCTCAGGCGATAGAGTTTGCGCGCCAGCCACAGGCCGAACAGCAGCGTCCACAGAAAGAACATCCACAGGTGCACGAACAGACTCAGGCCGCACCACAGCAGTATCGCCAATACGCCGGCGAGTAGCGTCGAACCCAGCAGTTCGCGGCCGGCGTGGTGAGTCCGGGTGGTGGAGGTTTGCTGGCCGAGGCTGACGGCTTTGAGGATGATCGGCAGGTAGCTCGCCGGATCGCTCAGGGCCAACAGAAAGGTCGGCAGCACGATCAGTGTGGCGCGCAGGGCCACGCGGGGGACGTCATCGGCAGGCATGGCGGGTGGTTTCGGCGCCGTGGGGCTGTCGGGGCGTTCCGGGAATAGAGTGTGACTGAGGCCGACCACTGCAACCGCCAGCAACAGGCCTTTGACCAGCGCGCCAATCACCGCCATCGCCAGGTCGAACTCGGCGAAGCCGGCGGCGGAGATCATGGTCATGCCGATCACCAGAAACATCATGATCAATGGATTGCCACCACGCAGGCCGAAGCGGAACACCAGAAACAGACCGAGGCCGATCAGCAGCACACCGCTCACCGGGTAGTAACGCAGCAACGGTACCAGCAGCAGGCCGATGCTGGTGGTGAACGCCGCCACCAGCGCCAGTGCCAGCGCACCTTTCAGTGGCAGCGGGCGGGGCAGACTGGCGAGCAGCAACACCGCCAGCACTGGCGAGATAAAGGGCAGCGGCAAGGCAAAAGCATAACTGGCGGCGGTGCACAGCGCCGTGCCGAACGCCAGGCGCAACGCCCGTTGCGCCGGCACGCTGCGTTCAATAGGCATACGACAGCCAGCTCATCAGGCCGACAAACAGCCGCCCCAGCGGATTGAGCAGATTGCCCTCGGTGGGGAAGGCCATGACCTCCGCCTGGCCGCCGGCGCGGATGGCACGGCTGTCGAACAGGCGCTTTTTCGCCTCTTCACTGAACTCGATGATCACCGGGAAGCGTTGCGCCGGACGCAGCCAGTCGCGGCTGTTCTGGATGCTCGGCAAGGTGCCGGGCGCCGGCGTCTGGCCGACGCTGACGCCATAACCGACGCTACGCACGCGACCGTCGAGCACTTCGCCGGGCAGCGCGTCGAGGACGATCGCCACCGGGGTGCCGGGTTGCACGCGGCCGAGGTTGTTTTCGGTGAGGTCGGCGCTGATCCACACGTCGTGAATGGCGATCAGGGTCATCAGCGGGCTACCGACCGCAGTGAACTGGCCGACGTCGGTGCGCAGGTCGGTGATCAGTCCCGCCGAACGCGCGCCGATGCGGGTGTTGGCCAGATCCAGTTCCGCCTTGGCCAGTGTGGCGGCAGCGCTGAGCAGTTTGGCGTTGGTGTCGGTGTTGCCACCTTCCTGCTCCTGCGCACGCAGCACTTCGGCCCGGGCGGCGGCGACCTTGCTGACCGCCGCTTCGTGGTTGGCCCGGGACACTTCCAGAAGTCGTACGGACACCGTGCCCGGATCTTCTTTGTACAAACCTTCAAGCCGTCGATTGTCCTGCCGCGCCTTGAGTTCATCGGCCTGGGCTGCACGCAGCGATGCCTGGGCCGAAGCGATACCGGCGGTGCTGGCGCCAACTGTGCGCCGGGTGTTTTCCAGATCGGCACGGGCGCGGTCGACGGCAATTTGCAGCGGCTGCGGATCGAGTTCGAAGAGGATGTCGCCGGCCTGCACGTCCTGGTTGTTGCGCACGTTGACCTTGATCACCCGGCCCGCGACTTCCGCCGCCACCGGGATCACAAACGCGCCGACCCGCGCCTGCTGGGTATAGGGCGTGTAGCGGTCGGCCAACAAGTACCAGGCCAGGCTCAGCACAATCACCAGCAGCACCCAGCGGATGCCTTTTTTCGCCGGATCCGGCGGCGCTTCATCACTCATGGCGGTCTACCTGCGAGGGAATCGGATAGGTCGGTTGCGGCGGCGGGGCGCTCAGCAGTTCGCCCCAATCGGTGCGTTGCTGCATCTGCTGCCGGGTCGCTGGATCGATCTGCGGCCCGGCGCTTTGCCAGCCGCCGCCGACGGCGCGGTACAGGGCGATCAGGTTACTCACGGCGTTGCTGCGGCTGACCAGATAGTTGTCCTGTAACTCCAGCAACGCACGCTGGGCGTCGAGCACCCGCTGAAAGTCTGAATAGCCTTCTCGATATTGGGTGTTGGCCAGCACCAGAGAACGCCGCGCCGCGCCTTCGGCCTCGCCGAGAATGCGTTCACGTTCCAGCGCTTTGGTCAGGCCGCTGGCGGCGTCGTCGGCTTCGCGGGCGGCCTGGCGGACTTTGTCGCGATAGGCTTCGATCAGTTGCTGCAGGCGCGCGTCCTGCACGCGGATGTTGTTGCGGATCCGCCCGTAATCAAAGATGTTCCAGCGCAGGCTCGGGCCGCCGATCAGGTCGAGGCTGCGCGGGGTGGCGCCGAGGGTGTCGCTGGACCAGACGATGCTGCCGAGCAGGGTCAACGAGGGATAAAGGTCGGTTTCAGCCACGCCGACCAGCGCCGATTGCGCGGCAACGTTCAGCTCCGCTGCGCGCACATCGGGGCGGCGCAACAGCAGGTTGGCCGGGACATCTTGCAACACGGCGCGTTCCACCAGCGGAATCAGCCCCGCTTGCTCGGCCAGGAACGCCGCGCCACCGGGTGGCTGGCCGACCAGCACCGCCAACGCATTGCGGGTGCGCAGCAACTGGTCTTCGAACGCTGGAATGCTGCTCAACGTGCCGAGGTATTGGGTTCTGGCCTGTTGCAAATCGAGTTCGGCGGTCTGGCCGCTCCGAAAGAGTTTTTCGGTGATCTCGAAATTGCGTTTTTGCTGGGCGGCGTTCTCCCGGGCGACTCGCAGCCGGGCTTCGGTAGTGCGCAGGGCAAAGTAGGTGTCGGCCACTTGCGCACGAAGCAGCACGAGGGCGTCTTCGTAATTGGCCTGGGCGGCGAAGTAGCTGGCGTCGGCGGATTCGATGGCGCGACTGAAACGCCCCCAGAAATCCAGTTCCCAGCCGACATCGAACGCGGCGCTGTGCTGCCAGAAGTGCACGTCTTGCGGGTTGTTGCCGCCGGACTGGTGGCGGTCGATGTACAGGCTGTCGGCGCTGGCCTGTTGCAGTTGCGGGTAGCGACCGCTGTCGGCGATGCCCAGTTGCGCCCGGGCTTCGAGGACCCGCAGGCCGGCGATCTTCAGGCTGCTGTTGCGGGCTTCGGCGTCGCTGATCAATCGGTCGAGCACCGGATCGGCAAACACCTGCCACCACTGGCGCAGATCCGGCAGCGTGCCGCGTTCGCTGGCCCGCTCCAGTGCCGGACTTTGCCACTGCTTGCTCCAGGCTTCGGCTGGCGGCTGGAAATCCGGGCCCAGCCGCAGGCAGCCGCCAAGGCTCAGCGCACCGAGCAGCAGCAGGTGGCCGGGATGGATCAGCAGGGCTGGCGTTGCAGGCATACCGGGAGGCCCCAGTGGGAAATGTCACTGGAGCATAGACCGCAGATTGCGGGTTGATCGAAGCAATCAGCTGCTACGCTTTTTCAGGCGAACTCCCCTGAACCGCCCCCGACGAAAAGGTAGGAAACCATGGACACTGCTCAAGATCCGCTTGCCCCCACCAGCGCCAACTGGCGTTTCAAGGTCGGCGTGGCAATCATCTGCCTGATGCTCGGTTCGTGGCTGATGGTGCCGATTGCCGCCGCCCTCGATGTGCCGGGCTCGAAAGTTGCGGCGTTGACTGGGGTGTTGTTCATCAGTAACAAGGTGCTGTTGCTGCTGGTGATCGCGGTGATGGGCAAGGCCGGGTTCGCCGAACTCAAGCGCACGATCGGCCACTATATTTCCGGCGTGATTCCGACCCCTTTGGCCGAAGTCAGCCCGATGCGCCACAAGATCGGCGTGGTGATGTTCTGCCTGCCGCTGCTGTCGTCTTTCCTGGAACCGTATTTCGACAACTTCTTCCCGGGCGTACGGCCCAACCTCTGGCAGATGCAGGCGCTGGGCGACTTGATGTTCGTCGGCAGCTTTTTCGTGCTGGGCGGCAATTTCTGGGACAAGGTCCATGCGCTGTTCGTGCGCAAGGCGCGGGTGGTGGCGGAGTGAAAGCAGGTAGAGGACTGATTTGAAGGGTGGTGAATGTCTGGATACGGCGCCGTATCCAGACATTCACCGGTTTAGCGCCGTTCGGGTTCAGGGCGTGATGTTGATTGATCCCGTGGTGACATCAACGGCGATCTGGTAGATGCCATCGGCCTCTGGTTTGACGCCGCTACGAGGTCCTTCAGCATTAAACATGATGACTCTGTAGCTTTGCTCTACAGCTTTGCTGCGCAGTTTTTTTAATGCCGCACGTTTCTTGGTGCCGAAGAATGAGGAAGCCGCATTAAATGCTTCACCCGCGAGGGTGCCGCTCGGCGATTCTGCGCGTATGTCAAAGCTGTTGCGGTTTTCGTTTCCAAACTCAACGGTGTATTCGTCGAAAGGGAAAAATTTCCCTTTAAGCAGCGCGCCGATGCCATGAAGAATGACCAGGTCAGACATGATCCGGTTGGCCGCCTCGAACAGTGACACGTCTGGGTAGGGCCCGTGGCCCAAGCGATCGCGCTTCAGCGCAAGCATCAAGGATATGCCGGTCTTCCCCGCAATCGATTCGCCGATAACGGCAAGGTCGTGATGAAACGCCTCGGTTATCGAGTCGATATTGTCTATCGTCAGCTTCCGAACGGGTTGGCGCATGTTGATCTCTGCAAAACATCTGGAGCCGACAACGCTAGATTTTTGCTTTGCGGGTGTCTAGAGAAATCATCGATGGCAAAAGTCTGAGCCCGGCGCAGGATTAGTCCTTGATCAGGCGTGCCCGAGCGCGATGGCAAACGACACGACGACCATGCAGGCAAAAGCGAAATTGAGGTTCATGGGGTGTTCATCCTGGTCCTTTTGAAAGTGGGGCCATTCTGCCGGGGTCGGGTCAAAAGAAAAATTCTGCTTCGTGATTCCAATGATCGAAGCCATTGATACCGGCGTTGTGTTTGCAAGTTTGCTTGGCTAAGCTCGCACAAACCTGCAATGACCAGCACAAACAGGCAAAACCATGCACGATCATTCCGCTTCAGAGCTTCCCTCCCTGCGCCGGCAGAAAATACTTTTGATCCTCGAACGTGACGGCAAGGTCATGGCGTCCGAGTTGAGCCAGCACTTTGCAGTGTCCGAAGACACCATCCGCCGCGATCTCGCCGAACTCGACAGCGCCGGGCTGGTGCAGCGGGTGCATGGCGGGGCATTGCCGCGGCCGAAAGACACCGGCAAGGATTATTTCACCCGGCTGGAGGAGTCCGATGAGGTCAAGGTGCGTCTGGCACAGTTGGCGGCGCAGAAGGTCGAGGACGGGCAGATTGTGCTGTTCGACTCTGGCTCCACCACGTTGCAGGTGGCGCGCTCGTTGCGTGCGGATATCCGCATCACGGCGGTGACGGCGGCGCCGATGACGGCGATTGCCTTGTCCGAATACAAGGACGTCAAAGTGATCCTCGCCGGTGGGCAGTTGAACCCGCGCACGATGTCGGCCGGCGGCCATGAAGCGGTGCGGCTGCTGGCCGGGATCAAGGCGGATCTGGCCTTCACCGGGGTGTGTGCGATTCACCCGGAAGTGGGGATTACCTCGCTGCATTTCGATGAAGTGCCGGTGAAGCAGGCATTGCTGGACAGTGCGGCGCGGGTGATTGCGGTGACCACGGCGGACAAGCTCGGCGCGGTGGAGCCGTTTGTGGTGGCGTCGTGTACGCGCCTGCATACGCTGATCACCGAGCGACATGTGGCGTCGGGGAGTGTCGAGGATTATCGGCGGCTGGGGATTGCGGTGGAGCAGTTGCCGGACTGAGGTTTGTGCTGGAGCTGCTGGCCTCATCGCTGGCAAGCCAGCTCCAACAGGTTTTGCGGTGTACATGAAATCTGGGTACGCCACGGACACTGTGGGAGCTGGCTTGCCAGCGATGGGGCCAGTCCCGTCAACGCAACTTTTCAAGCATCTGGTAGTACCACATCCCCGCCGCCAACAACGGATTGCCCAGCAAATCCCCCATGGGCACGCGAATGTGCTGGCACTGGGCAAAAGTGTCGAACTGCTCCAACTGCCCGGTGATCGCCCGGCTCATGATTTCACCCATGATGTGGGTGGTGGCGATGCCGTGCCCCGAGTAGCCCTGGCAATACCAGACGTTGTCCGACAGCTTGCCCAGTTGCGGGATGCGGTTGATCACGATGCCCATCGCGCAGCTCCACTGGTAGTCGATCTTCACGCCTTTGAGCGCCGGGAAGGTTTGTTCGATGCACGGGCGCAACTCGGCGGCGATGTCTCGCGAGTCCTTGCCGCTGTAGTTGGCGCCGCCGCCGAACAGCAGGCGCCCGTCGGCGGTGAGGCGGTAGTAGTCGAGGACGAAACGGCAGTCGTACACCGCGAGGTCTTCGGGGTTGATCTGCCGCGCCAGATCGCCCAGCGGCGCGGTGGTGACGATGCCGCCCATGGCCGGGAAGATCTTGCCCTTGAGCTGACCCGGTTCGAGCTTGTGATAGACGTCACCGGCGAGCATCACTTGATTGGCGTCGATCTGGCCGTGAGCCGTCCTGACCCCAGGCGTCGCGCCATGGATGATTTCCAGCACTTCACTGTTCTCGAAGATCAGCGTACCGAGACTCTCCGCCGCCCGTGCTTCGCCGATGCACAGATTGAGCGGGTGCAGGTGCATGTTGCGGGTGTTCTTGATCGCGCCGTGGTAGAGGTCGCTTTGCAGCAGGTCACGCACTTGGCTTCGGTCGAGCAGACTGACTTCATCGCCCAGGCCGCGGCGCACGGCTTCCTCGTAATCGTTGCGCAAATCCGTCATGTGACTGGGCTTGTAGGCAGCGTGTAAATGACCGTGTTTGAGGTCGCACTGAATGCCATATTTCGCCACGCGCTGCTGGATGATTTGATGCCCGCGCCAGCGCAGGTGCCAAATGAAATCGTCAACCGCATCACCGAGTTTCGGGCGCATCTGTTTACGCATCGCGCCGTCGCCGGAGAGGCTGCCGGTAACCTGGCCGCCATTGCGCCCGGTGGCGCCCCAGCCGATCTTGTTGCTCTCGACGATGGCGACCTTCAAACCTTTTTCGGCGAGTTCGACGGCGGTGGCAACGCCGGTGAAACCGCCGCCGATGATCACCACGTCGACTCGGTGTCGGCCGCGCAGGGTCGGGTAGTCGGTGTCCTGATTGAGGGTGGCGGTGTAGTAGGAATTGCAGCGTTGGCTCATGTCAGTGTCCACACAAAATTCAAATCGGTACGCGATCCCCTGTAGGCGCGAGCAGGCTCACTCCTACAGGGGGATCAGTGGTGAGTCTTCAGGCTTCGGTCAAATACCAGCGCCAGTCCTGTTCGCCCACCTCGGCCATGAACTGCCGGTACTCGGCGCGTTTCACCGCCAGGTACACGCCGAGAAATTCCTGGCCCAGGGCATCCCGCGCCCACGCAGAATTCTCCAGCGCTTGCAGTGACGTCAGCCAATCGGTCGGCAGCAATTCCTTCGCCTGCGCATAGCCGTTGCCCTCGACCGGTGCGCCCGGATCGAGGTTTTCACGAATGCCGCGATGGATGCCGGCCAGGATCGCCGCTGCGGCCAGGTACGGGTTGGCGTCGGCGCCGCAGATGCGGTGTTCGATGTGTCGGGTATTGGCCGGGCCACCGGGTACGCGCAGGCTGACGGTGCGGTTGTCGACGCCCCAGGTCGGCGCCAGTGGCGCGTAGCTGTTGGCCTGAAAGCGCCGGTAGGAGTTGGCGTTGGGGCAGAACAGCAGCAGCGAATCGAGCAGCGAGGCGAGCATGCCGCCAATCGCCGTGCGCAGCAGCGGGGTGCCGGCCGGGTCCTCGGAGGCGAACAGGTTGCGCCCCTCGCCATCGGCCAGGCTGACGTGCATGTGCATGCCGGTGCCGGCCAGATCATCGAACGGCTTGGCCATGAACGTCGCCTGCATGCCGTGCTTGTGCGCCACGGCTTTGACCAGGCGCTTGTAGCGCACTGCCTGATCCATCGCCTGCAGTGCATCGCCGTGTTCGAGGGTGATTTCCACCTGGCCCGGTGCGTATTCGGAGATCGCCGTGCGCGCCGGAATGCCGTGCAGTTTGCAGGCGCTGTAGAGGTCGGCGAGGAACGGTTCGATCTGCTCCAGTTCGCGCAAACCGTAGACCTGCGTGTGTCGCGGTCGGCCCCCGTCGGCATCCAGCGCCGGTTGTGGGCGACCGTTGTGATCGCGTTTGGCGTCGAGCAGATAGAACTCCAGTTCGCAGGCCATCACCGGGTGATAACCCTCGGCCTTGAGACCGTCGATGATCCTGATCAGCAAATGGCGCGGGTCGGCGATGCTGGCGGGCATGCCCTCGGTCGGGTGCATGCTGACTTGCACCGCAGCGGTGGGAATCTGCCGCCACGGCAGGCGCACCAGACTGCCTTCGAGCGGGTAGGCGCGGCAGTCGATGTCGCCGACGTCCCAGACCAGACCGGAGTTTTCCACGTCCTCGCCCTGCACGGTCAGGCCGAGAATGGTGCTTGGCAGCGGGCGGCCGCTTTCATAGACGGCGAGCAATTCCTCGCGGTGCAACAGCTTGCCGCGCGGCACGCCGTTGGCGTCGAGGATAAACAGCTCGATCATGTCGATATCAGGGTTTTGGTCGAGAAACAGGCGTGCGTCTTCAATGGCTGCGAATTTCATGGTCAATCACTCACGAGGGCGCCGCACAGGCGCGCAGATTCGGGCCGGACGCAGGGAGGGCGTCCTGGCAGGGATTTCAAATGCAGATCAGTCAGAGGTGACACAGAACCTGTGGCGAGGGCGCTTGCTCGTGCTGAGGCGCGAAGCGGCTCTCGCTTTTCGATTCAAAGGCAGGGGACTGCTAAGCAGTCCAGCGGGAGCAGGCTCCCTCGCCACAATGCGGATCTTGACTGACTGGCGGAATCAGCAGGCGATATCCGGCGGGCGTGCGGAGTGACGCAGCTTGGAACGGCGCAGGGCCATGGGCAGATTGACGATGCGATTCATGCGCGGCCCCTGTGACAGGGGGCGCACACTGCGGAGACGTTCAACGATTTTAGTTGTTGTGGTGACGTACTCATAACGCGTGTTTCCGTTGGCGGAAAGCGTCGGTGGCGGGGCAATCCCGTCGACCGGTGTGCCCGGATAGTAAGGGGGAACCTCGGGAGCTGTAAACGATGAATGTGAAATATCTTGAACGCCCCGATCATCCGGCATCACCGTCTGGATCGGTCACTCAAACAACCGGCGCTTCAATACCGAACATCTTGCGCGCCTCGGCAAAACACTTCTCGGCAATCGCCGAACGCGGTTCGGTCTTGCGCATCACCAGCCCCAGCGGGGCCAGCACACTGGCATCCGGCAGGTTCATGAACGACAGGTGTTCGATCGGTGCTTCCAGACCACTGTCCAGCGGCATGATCGAGCAGCAGAAACCCTGGTGAATCGCCTGCAACAGCTGATACGTCGAATCGCTTTCCAGGATCGGCTGCGGATTGAGGCCACGGCTACGGAAGCTCAGGTCAATGGATTTGCGGTAATGCATGCCGGTGGTGATCATCCCCAGTGGCAGTTCCGCTGCATCCTCCCAGCTCATTTCATTGCCTTCGAACTGGAAGTGACGGTTGTCGTACAGCAGGCCGACGCGGGTTTCGCCGATCTCGAAAAACTCGAAATAGCTCGGGTTGACGTGGTCGAGATAACACACGCCGAGGTCGAGTTGATTGTTGCCAAGACCGGCGATGATCTCGTCGGAACTCAGCGAGGACAGGCTGAATTTCAGTTCCGGATACGTGCCGGACAACGCCTGAATGTAATTGACTGGATTGAAGTTGCTCAGTGGCACCAGGCCCAGGCGCAAGCTACCGACCAGTTGCCCGCGACACGCCGCCGCTTCGGCGAACAACCCATCATGTGCCGCCAGCAGCGTGCGCGCCCAGGCCAGCACACGTTCGCCGGCCTGAGTGAAACCTTCGAAGCGCTGGCCCCGATTGACCAACACCAGATCCAGTTCGTCTTCCAGGTTGCGCAGGCGCATCGACAGGGTCGGCTGGGTGATATGGCAGCGGGCGGCGGCCTGGCCGAAGTGACGGGTTTCGTCCAGTGCGATCAGGAACTTGAGTTGTTTGATGTCCACGATGGCACCTGCTCGACGGGAATTTGGATTGAGTATTGACGCAGAGGCGCAAGGCGCGTGAAACGCGCAGGGTGCGACGATCTCATCTGATGGCGCATTCGTCCAATCGCAAGCGTTCAAAGGGCGATGGATCGGCTCTGTCACTCACGGTTCAAGGGGCTCTCAGCGCGGTGAGGTTCCGCGACAGAGCCGCTCGAAAGTGTGGTTGGCGAGAGTGAAACGGCAGGTAACCTGTGGCAGCTGGCAAGCCAGCTCGCACTGGTTCTTGGGTGTCATGGGCGGGGGATTCAGCTCAGTACATAGTCCACTGGCAGCAGCATCGGCGGCAGGTCGGTCACGCCCAGTTCGCTGAGGATGTCGCGCTCGATGGTGCGCACCAGCGAGTCGGTCGCGAGGTCGTTTTCGTCGCGGCCGAACGGGTCTTCCAGTTCATCGGCAATCGCGTCGAGGCCAAAGAACGTGTAGCTGACAATCGCCGTGAACAGCGGCGTCAGCCAGCCCAGCGGCTCGGCCATGGCGAACGGCAGCAGGATGCAGAACAGGTAGATCGTGCGGTGCAGCAGCAGGGTGTAGGGGAAGGGCAACGGGGTGTTCTTGATCCGTTCGCAGACCGCCTGCGCCTGGGTAAGGCTGGTCAGGTGGTTGGCCAGCAGCATGTAGCGCCACTCGCTCAGTTCGCCGTTCTGATGCAGGTCGGAGCATTGCTGGCCGACCTGCTGCAGAATCCGCCCGCTGTAATCCGGCACCTGCGCATCGTGTTTCGGTGTGATCCAGGCACTGCTGGCTGCGGCCTCGCTTTCCCGGCGCAACCGCGCATTCAGCGCGTGGGCAAACCCGCAGAGGTTGAGCAGTAACGGCTTGCGCTCGGCGGACTCGCGGATGACATGGGTTTCGCGAATCACCGAGCGAATGTGCACCAGCACATCGCCCCAGGCCTTGCGCGCCTCATACCAGCGGTCGTAGCAGGCGTTGTTGCGAAAACTCATGAAGATCGACAGCGACAGCCCGAGCAAGGTGAACGGCGTGGCGTTGACCTTGGTGAAGTTGCTTGGGTGGAGCATTTCAATCAGGACGATGGCCGACGCCAGCAGGGTGACCATCAGCGTGCGCAGGGCGATGCGTTTGGCAATCGATCCCTTGAGGGTGAAGAGAATGGCGAACTGGTTGACCTTGGGTCGGATGATCATGCTGGACGGTTCCGGTGACGCAGGGTGAGGGCGGTTTCAACCGCCGGTCATGTTCATGAAGCGCACGACCTGGACGTCGTCGTTCACTTCGAAGTTATGCCGGTATGGCTTGAGCTTCATCGCCTCGATGATGGCGTTCTCCAGCCGTTGCGGTTGCCCCGGATGGGCGCGCAGCACCGCTTTCAAGTCCACTGAATGCTCGTTACCCAGACACAGTAGCAGGCGCCCCTCAACGGTCAGTCGCACGCGGTTGCAGGTGCCGCAGAAATTGTGGCTGTGTGGCGAGATAAACCCCAGGCGGATCTCCGGCGCCTCGGCCAGTCGCCAGTAGCGCGACGGGCCCTGGGTCGATTCGGCCGAGTCGATCAGGGTGTAGCGCTCGGCAATTTTCTGGCGTACCTGCGCACTGGAAAAAAACGACTCGGCGCGGCTGTGTTCGCTGATGATCCCCAGCGGCATTTCTTCGATGAAGGCGATGTCGAGCTGGTGGTCGATGGCGAAGCTCACCAGGTCGTTGACCTCTTGATCGTTGCGCCCCTGCATTACCACGACGTTGAGTTTAGTGCGGGTGAAACCGGCCTTGCGCGCGGCATTGATGCCGTTGATCACCTGCGCCAGATCGCCGGTGCGGGTCATTTGTCTGAAGCGCTCGGGGTCGAGGCTGTCGAGGCTGATATTCAAGCGCTTGACTCCGGCGTCGAACAGCGGCGCGGCGAGTTTGCCCAGCTGCGAGCCGTTGGTGGTCATGCACAGTTCGCGCAGGCCGGGCAGGGCGGCGATCTGCTCGCACAGTTTGACCACGCCCGGACGGATCAGCGGCTCGCCGCCAGTCAGGCGAATCTTGCGCGTGCCCAGTGCGACGAAGCTTTGCGCCAGTTGATAGATTTCCTCCAGGGTCAGCACTTGCTGACGTGGCAGAAACTGCATGTCCTCGGCCATGCAATACACGCAGCGGAAATCGCAGCGGTCGGTGACTGACATGCGCAGATAGTCGACGCGGCGGTTGTAACCATCGATCAAGACGCGTTCTGACATGACAGCCTCGCAAGAGTGGAAACCCCTGTCGAAGGGGATTGGCCCGCGCAGGTTAGGGGCTGCGTTGAGTAGCGTCCAATCACTGTTTCTGAACGGCTGATTGATCCCGTCGATGATGAAATGTTTTTCGCCGAATTGGCGTCGTCAGGTTAACAAGGATTGGTGATGAAGGGTTTTTGGCGCTTGAGATACCGGGCTGCATCTTGAGGTGAAGCCCTCCGGTGCGAGCCTGCTCAGGTGCTGTGAAAGCCCCCTGAGCAGACTCGCTCCTGCAGCAATGACGGTGCGCCAAAGAGTTACTGCGCGCCAAACATCGCGGTCCAGTAAATCCCCGCACTGCTCTTCGGATCGGTCGCATAGGCCGCGCCGAGTTCCTTGTATTGCGGGTTCATCAGGTTGGCGCAATGGCCAGGGCTGGCCAGCCAGCCCTCGACGACTTTGCCCACGGTGTCCTGGCCGGCGGCGATGTTTTCGCCAACCAGTTGGCCGCTGTACCCGGCGAGTTCCGCGCGATCACCGGGGGTGCGGCCGTCGCGGTCCTTGTGATCGAAGTAATTGTTGTTGGCCATGTCACGGCTGTGATCCTGGGAAATCGTGCCCAACGTCGCGTTCCACGCCAGCGGTGCGGAAGCGCTGAAGGACTGACCGCCACACTGACGGGCCTTGCTGCGGGCGGCGTTGAGTTCGCTCAGCAATTTCTGCCCCTCACTCTGTGCATCCCCCAGCCTGGCCGACAGCAACGGCCGCGCCAGCACAATGCGCCAGTCGCGGTCGGCACGGCTGACGCCGACATCGACGAACTGCGGATCGAGCACCACCTGACAGAAACTTTCCTGAATCGCCTTCATCGCCGACGCCGCATCGCGCGGGCCGTTGAGCGTGATTGCCTGGACATTGACCATCGGATAACTGGCGCTGGCCATGGCCTGTTGCAGATCGACCATGCCGGTGGCCGGCAAACGCAGTCGCGGATCGGCCGACAGCGGCGGCAGTTCAGTGGACGCCTGGCTGCCGCAGCGCTGCGGTTGGCTGCGGTAGCTGTTGATCGACTCGATCAATTGCGACTCATCGGCGGCCATGGCCGGAATGGCCAGCACCAGGCCGACAGACAACGCGGCGAAACGCAAAACGGATGGCATGAAGCGCATGGAAATCTCCCTTGAGCTGAGTGCGCCCATGATGCGCGAAAGGCCCCCGGTGGACGCAATGTCTTTTTCTTCATTTGGCGCTTTTTTCTACGCAACTTTGTCGAAGTATTTGCCGTCTACACTCTCCGAAGACCCCGTAATCCGGGTGTCTCCCCGACGTAACACCTTGCCCGGACCGGGCGCTGCCGGAAGAACTGACATGGGATTGAAAGCGTTGGCTGGCTGTTTCGCGTTAATGCTGTTGACTGGCGTGGCGGGGGCCACCGATCAGGCTCCGATCAAGGCGAAGGCTGAAGAAAAAGCCCAGGTGCTCGAAGAGAAAGCCGCCGACCAGGTCAGTGCGGCCCCGGCACCCAGATCCGAGGCCATCACCCCGACCGAAGCCCAAGCGGTTGACCCGGCCGGCGCGGCGCCGCTGGACGATCCGCTCACCTGCCTGGCGCGCAGTATCTATTGGGAAGCCAAGGGCAAGGACACCCCGGAAATGGAAGCGGTGGCGAGTGTGGTGATGAACCGCCTCGGCCACGAAGGGTTCCCTGACACGGTGTGTGCCGTGGTCAAACAAGGCTCGGAAAGCAAGAGCTGCCAGTTTTCCTGGTGGTGCGATGGCAAGCCGGATCAAGTCAAGGAAGATAGCGAATACGCCTTGGCCAAGGAAATCGCCGGCAAGGCCCTCAATCGTCAGCTCAAGGATCGCACCCACGGCGCGTTGTATTTCCATGATCGCAACGTCCATCCGAGTTGGGCCAAGGAGTACCGCAAGACGGCCGAGACCGGCAAATTCCTGTTCTATAAACCCGCCGGCGGTGATGCGCGTTAGGCACAGACTTCGCGCACGCAATGGCGCAGCCAGCGGTGCGCCGGGTCAGCGTCCATGCGCGGGTGCCAGAGCATGGACACGCTGATCGGCGGCATCTCGAAGGGCAGGGCGAAACTTTGCAGGCCGTTGCGCAGTTTGCTCGTGTGACGTTCCGGCACTGTGGCGATCAGGTCTGATTCACGCACCAGCGTCAGCGCTGCGGAGAATCCACCGAACGAGGTGACGATGTCCCGCGTCAGGCCAAAGGCGAGTAATGCTTCGTCCACCGGGCCGCTGCTGCGCCCGCGTCGCGAGATCAGAATGTGTTCGCCACCGGCAAAGCGTTTGCTGCTGATCTTGCCCGCGCTCAACGGATGCCCCTCACGCACCACCCCGATCCAGTGATCCTGAAACAGGATGCGGCTGTGCAACGTCGGATCCGTGGTGTCGTCGACCACACCCGTCTCCAGGTCCACCCGGCCTTCGCGCAGCGGCGTGCTGTCCTTGTCGGCTTTTTGCACAAAGCGCAGGCGCACCCCGGGCGCCTCTTCGCCGATGCGGGCGAGCAGGGCAGCGGCAAAGGTTTCCACAAAACCGTCGGTGTTGCGCAAGGTGAACGTGCGTTGCAACCGGCCCGGGTCGAGTGTCTCGGCGGGGCGCAAAACCGCCTCGGCGGCCTGCACCAGATGACCGACCCGCTCGCGCAATTCGAGCGCCCGCGGCGTCGGCACCAGGCCACGACCGGCGCGCACCAGCAACGGGTCCCCGGTGGTTTCGCGCAGACGGGCGAGGGCGCGACTCATGGCTGACGGGCTCAACCGCAGGCATCTCGCGGCGCGGGCGACACTGCCTTCGCGCAGCAAGACGTCGAGGGTGATCAACAGGTTCAGATCCGGAGCGGTCATGACATGGCGTTCCATGCAGGTATTGAGTGCAAATCATGCGTCTTGCGCCGTGTATTGTCGAGGCTCAGGCTACGGCGTATCACCCTTGCGCTGCGAGCACGCCATGCCCCGAGAACCCCTGAACCCCACAGCCCGCTGGGCGCTGACCAGCCTGGCACTGTCGATGTTGATGCCGTCACTGGACACCAGCATTGCCAACGCCGGATTGCCGACATTGGCGGCGGCGTTCGATGCGACGTTTCAACAGGTGCAATGGATCGTGCTGGCCTACCTGCTGGCGGTGACCACCTTGATTGTCAGCGTCGGGCGTCTGGGCGATGGCGTTGGGCGCCGGCGCTTGCTGTTGGTCGGGATCGGCCTGTTCACCGCCGCGTCGTTGGCCTGCGCACTCGCCCCTGGATGGATCTGGTTGATCGGCGCACGAGCAGTGCAAGGCGTCGGCGCGGCAATCATGTTCGCGTTGACGGTTGCACTGGTCGCCGATGCGGTGCCCAAGGCGCGGGCGGGCAGTGCAATGGGCTTGCTGGCGACGATGTCCGCCACCGGCACCAGCCTCGGGCCGTCGCTGGGTGGGCTGTTGATGGAGCATGTCGGCTGGCCGTCGATCTTTCTGCTCAACGTGCCGTTGGGGTTGCTCAATGCGTGGCTGGTGTATCGCTATTTGCCGGCCGATCGCACCGCCCGCACGCCCGTGACATTTGATTATGTCGGCTCGGGAGTACTGGTGTTGACGCTGGCGGCCTATGCGCTGGCGATGACGCTCGAAGGTTTCACCCTCGGATTGCTAGTGGTCAGCCTGTGCGGCGCGGGGTTGTTCATCGTGGTCGAGAAGCAAGCCAGGGCGCCGCTGATACGCCTGTCTCTGTTCGCTGACCCGCGACTGAGCAGCAGCCTGGCGCTGACCTTGCTGGTGACGACAGTCATGATGACCACACTGGTGGTCGGGCCGTTTTACCTGAGTCGCGGGTTGGGCCTGAGCAGTGCCATGGTCGGATTGGCGTTGTCGGTCGGGCCGTTGCTGGCGGCGTTTGGTGGCGTGGCGGCCGGGCGGCTGGTGGATCGCTTCGGCGCGCGGCGCATGGTGCCGGGCGCGTTGCTGGGGCTGGCCGGCGGTTGCGCACTGCTGGCGCTGTTGCCGACGCATCTGGGTCTGCCGGGGTATTTGCTGCCGATGACGCTGGTCGCCGGGAGCTATGCGCTGTTCCAGGCGGCCAACAATACCGGATTGATGGCGGGTGTCAGTCAGGATCAGCGCGGTGTGGTGTCGGCCCTGCTCGGGCTGGCGCGCAATCTCGGATTGATCACCGGGGCGGCGGTGATGGGGGCGGTGTTTGCCCTGGCCACGGGTGGCCCGACCCAGGCACCTGCCGAGGTCATCGGCCGCGGCTTGCACATCACTTTCGCCGTCGCTACAGCGCTGATGCTCATGGCCCTGATCCTCAGTCGCGCCAAGCTCAAATGGGGCAGCGGGCTTGCTCGCGAAGAGGCCGGTACAGCCGACATCTCCAGCGACTGAGCCACCGCTTTCGCGAGCAAACCCGTTCCCACAGAAGCACCGTGTGGCGGCAAAAACTGCAACCGCTGTAGTGCTTTGTCAGCTGGCGTGGGTACTGAGAATGCTCGCCACCTGTTGCGGCTGACAATTGAGGTACGGCGACGAGCGCAGCCAGCGCTGGTCGGGGTACCACGAGAACATGAACTGACCGTTCTTGAGTTTATCGATCACTTGTCGGGCGATCTGCGGCCGTACCGCCGGGCAGCCCTGGCTGCGGCCGATGCGCCCCTGGCGCTTGCTCCACAACGGATTCACGTAACTGGCGGCGTGGATCACGATGGCACGATCGCGGGCCAGGTCGTTGAAGCCCGGTTCGAGGCCGTCCATGCGCAGCGAGTAACCGTGGGTGCCTTCGTAGCTTTCCTGGGTGCGGAACAGGCCGAGGCTGGATTGATAACTGCCTTCACGGTTGGAAAACTGCGTGGCGAAGTTTTCCCCGGAATTGGAGCCGTGGGCGACCAGATCGCGCAGTACCAGTTTTTTCCGGTTCAGGTCGAAAATCCACAAGCGGCGCTCGGTAGACGGTTGCGAATAGTCGATGATGGCCAGATGGCGGGACGGTTTCGCACCGTTGTTGACCGCGCATTGCATGGCGTTCAAGGCACCTTTCAGCGCTTGGGGATTGAGTTCTGGCGCGGCGTGCGCGAGGCTGGTAAAGAGCACCGGCGATGGTTTGCCGGCGGCAAAAACTGGACTGGTCACGGCGACAAGGGTCGCGGTGGTCAACAGAAGTCGGCGCAAAAACGTCAACATTTATAAAGTGTCCTCACTGGCTACATATTTGGCACTTTGGCTCCTGACTCCCAGTCATACCCGACAGACCCCGGATTCGGGCCTGACTGTTCAGCGCACCTGATGTAAGGTTGACCGTCATTGAGACGGCCATGGATTGGAGTAAAGCAGTTGTTCAAAAAGTACGCATGCTACTTGAGCATTTGTTTGCTCGCAGCGCCGTTTGTCGCTTGTGCCGATGAGCCGTTGCCGCCGCTGGAGACATTGCCGACGCCGCCTGCTGAAAGGCCGGTCGAGCCGCAAAGTCCGCTGCAGGCGGTGCTGATCAGTTTGCCGCAGTCGTGCGCGGCGATTGCCGCGCAGCTCAATGGCCCGGCGCTCACGCAATTGCAGGCCTTCTACGAACAGCAGGACTGGATGCCGGTGTGGGCCAGTGACTCCGCACGATTGCCGGCCTTGCACGCGCAATTGCAACTGTTGGCCGACGATGGGCTGAATCCCAATCGCTACCCGCTTCCGAGCGCAGCGCCGCAGGATGGCGAGTTGTGCGCCGACATCGACATCAGCCGCAACTACCTCCAGGCCCTGCAGGATTTGCATTACGGTCGCCTGCTGCAATCGCATTTCGAACCGCTGTGGCGTGCCGATGACACCCCGCGCGACCGTCAGGCGGAATTGCTGGCCATCGCCGTACCCGGCATGCACGACATCGCCGGCGCGTTCGATCTGGCCCGTCCGCGTCTGGCGCAATATCAAAGCCTGCGCCAGCTCTACGCCGTGCAACGGCTCAAAGCGTTGCCGCAATGGCAGTCCGTTGGCAACGGGCCGCTGCTGCGCCCGTCGATGGAAGATAAACGCGTGCCGGAACTGGCGCAGCGGCTGTTCAGCGAAGGCTATCTGACCCACGCCTCAGGCGCGCCGGGCAATGCCTATGACGGCGTGCTGGTCGATGCCGTGAAAAGTTTTCAGGCCAGCCATTCCTTGCAGGCCGACGGGGTGGTCGGGCCGGGGACGATCGCCGAGCTCAACATCAGTCCGCTGAACCGCCGTGAACAGTTGCGGGTCAACCTCGAACGCTTCCGCTGGCTGGCCCAGGACATGGAACCCAATGGCCTGCTGGTCAACGTTGCCGCCGCCGAACTGACGCTGTATCAGGGCGGTCAAGCCGTGTGGCAGACCCGCACTCAGGTTGGCCGCGCCGAGCGCCAGACACCGTTGTTGAAGTCTCGCGTCACGCGCCTGACCCTCAACCCGACCTGGACCGTGCCGCCGACTATCTGGAAAGAAGACAAGCTGCCGGAAATCCGCAAGGACCAGACCTTCCTCAGCCGGCAGAACCTGCAAGTGCTCGATGCCAATGGGCAACCGCTGGCAGCGGCGGACATCGACTGGGACAACCCCGGCAACATCCTCCTGCGTCAGGATGCCGGGCCGCGTAATCCGTTGGGGCAGATGGTCATCCGCTTCCCCAACCCGTTCTCCGTGTACCTGCACGACACGCCGAGCAAGGCGCTGTTCGAGAAAGGGCCGCGTGCCTTCAGCTCCGGCTGCGTGCGGGTCGAGCACCCGATGCAGCTGCGCGACCTGCTCCTGACCCCGGCGGAAAAGGCCCGCACCGACACCTTGCTCGCCACCGGCACCACTCACGAATTTCGCTTGTCGGCGCCGGTGCCGATCCTGATGACCTACTGGACCGCGCAGGTCGATCATGCCGGTCGGGTGCGCTACGCGCCGGACATCTACAGCCGTGACAGCGCGTTGCTGGCGGGGCTGGACCGGGCGCATTGAGCCTCAGCGGGTGTGGCGTTGCCAGAACACCCGCGCCAGCCACGCATCGACGCTCAGCTTGCCGGCACCGGCGAACAGCAGTGGCAGCAATGCAGCCAGGTAAATCGCCGGCAGCTTGAAGTTGCCGAAGCCCTTGTTTGTGATCGCGTAACCCTGCGCCAGTTCGCTCAGCGTCGACCAGTCGGCGGGCCAGTGCACGGCGGCGGTGGCGACCACGGTCACCACGATCAACGCAAGGGCCGAAATCCGTGTGCCGAAACCGCACAGAATCGCCAGCGCGCCGATCAGCTCGGCCCACATCGACAGCTCCCAGTTCAGCGACGCCGGCAGGTGATCGAAGGGAAACGGGAAGCGCGCCTGGATGTCTTCGAACCAGTTCTGCCCGTTGAATTTCTCCAGCCCCGACTCGAAAAATTCCCAGGCGATAAACAGCCGCAGCGTCAGGGGGGCGAGCCAGGTGCCGGCGCGGTCGAGGTTCAGGTGCAGCCCTTTGATGGCGGTTGAGAGGGTTGTGGTCATGATGCATCTCCGGTGAGTCGGGCCAGTTGAATCGACCGGGGTATTTCAGCCTTGAGGTGTATCGGGGATGTGTCGGCGGGGTGGGGGATTGTGCGTTGGGTGTGTCTGCGGCTTCGGGGTATACAGTGCGATACAGTCAAAAGCCCCTCACCCCAGCCCTCTCCCGGAGGGAGAGGGAGCTGACCGAGTTGTCTTGCGTTCTCCATCGACCTGAAAAAACCAGTCGATTATGGATTCACCGAAGCAGATTCAGGTCGGCGTACATCCTCAATAGCTCCCGTGTGTGTAGCGGAGGGAGAGGGCGCTGACCGGGTTGTCTTGCGTTATCCATCGACCTGAAAAAAACCAGTCGATCATGGATTCACCCACGCACATTCAGGTCGGCGTACATCCTCAATATCTCGCGATCGGCTCCCTCTCCCTCTGGGAGAGGGCTGGGGTGAGGGAACGAGGGCTGGACGCGCACGTCCGGCCCCGTCAGCATGACCTACAAAAAACGGACCAGCCCCATGCGAAGACTTCCCTCACTGGCCGCCCTGCGCACTTTCGAATGCGCCGCCCGTCACGCGCATTTCGGCCGGGCGGCGGCGGAATTGTGTGTCACCGACAGCGCCGTCAGCCATCAAATCCGCCAGCTCGAAGAGCAACTCGGCGTCGCGCTGTTCATCCGCGAAGGCCGGCAGATTCGCCCGACCATCGCTGCCGGACGCCTGATGCAAAGCCTGCAGCAGGCCTTCGAACTGATCGGCGACGCTTGTGATGAATTGCGCGACCCATCCTCGCTCGCGGTGTTGCGTCTGGCCGTCACCGCGGAGCTCGCGCAGAAATGGTTGATGAGCCGCCTCACCGATTTCTATGCGCGTTACCCGCACATCACCTTGCACCTCTATGAACAACCGATCGACGCTGCGGCGCCCGGGGAAGACATTGATCTGGCGATCACCTACGGCACCGGCCCGGTGGACAGCAGTGCGTATTTCGTCCGGCCGCTGCCCGACCTGCAATTTTTCCCGGTGTGCAGCCCCGGACTGTTCAACCAGGGCAGCCTGAAAACGCCAAGGGATCTGGCCCGTCACTGCCTGCTGCACGATGATCAGGACGGCAAGACCTGGACCGCCTGGCTGACTAGCCACGCCGGCGATCAGCGGCCGCAACGCCAGTTGTATTTCGCCCATGCCGGGCTGGCCCTGGAAGCGGCGGCGCAAGGGCAGGGCGTGGCGATGGGCGACAACCTCACCGCCCAGGAGGATTTGCAGAGCGGGCGACTGGTGCGACCCTTCGCGTCGAGCATGACCGCCCTCGGTCAATACGCGCTGGTCTGCGAACGGGTGCGTCTGGAGCGTCCGGCGGTGGCGCAGATGCTAGAATGGTTCAACGATCAACTGGCCGATTGATGAGTTGAATTCAACTGTTCCGTAATAATCATCGTTGGCGAGCGCAGCGTCTGCGCCCTTAGCCTGTGGTCATTCCCAACCCGAAGACGAGGTTTGACCATGGCACGTTTGCTCGACTCCACCCCCAAACAGGACGGCTTCCGTCTGCCCGGCGAATTCGAAGCGAAGTCCGGCTGCTGGCTCGGCTGGCCGGAGCGCACCGACGTCTGGCGCAATGGCGCCAAGCCGGCGCAGAAAGTCTGGGTGCAGATCGTCAGCGCCATCTCGCAGAGTGAGCCGGTCACCGTGTGCGCCTCTGCCGCGCAATTCGCCACCGCCCGCCGGCAGTTGCCGCCGCAGGTACGCGTGGTCGAGATGACCTGCAATGACACCTGGTTCCGCGACAGTGGTCCATGCTTTGTCGTCAACGATCAGAGCGGCGAAGTGCGCGGCGTCGACTTCGAGTTCAACGCCTACGGCGGCCTCGACGGTGGCTTGTATTACCCCTGGGACAAGGACGACCAGATCGCCAGCAAGATCCTCGAAATCGAGCGCTTCGACCGCTACCGCGCGCCGTTGATTGCCGAACTGGGCGGTATCCAGAGCGACGGCCAGGGCAGCATCCTCACCACCGAGCAATGCCTGCTCAACCGCAATCGCAACCAGCACCTGGGCAAGGACGAAGTCACCCGACGCCTCACCGATTACCTCGGTGCCGAACAGGTGATCTGGCTACCACGGGGCTGCAAGTTCGACGAAACCGACGGCCATGTCGACGACCTCGCCTGCTTCGTGCGTCCCGGCGAAGTGGTGTTGCAATGGACCGACAACCGCGATGACCCGCAGTGGGAAATCTATCAGGAGGCCTACGACATCCTGCGCAGCACCCGTGACAGCCGGGGCCGCGAGTTGATCGTGCACAAACTGCCGCAACCGGACGTACTGGAGTGGACCGCCGAAGAAGCCGAAGGCCTCGATCAGCAGGACAGTACCCACACTCGACAGGCCGGCACCCAAATCTGTGCGTCATACATCAACTACTACGCCGGCAACCGCTCGATCGTGGTGCCGCTGTTCGGTGACCGCAACGATCAGGTGGCACTGGCGACACTCGCCGAACTGTTCCCGCAGCACAAGATCGTCGGCATCGAAAATTCCCGGGAAATCCTGCTCGGTGGTGGCAACGTCGCCTGCATCACCATGCCGCAGTACGCCGGCAAGGGGGTGTGATGATGGGCCTGCACAAACTGACTCAAGCGTTAATGCTGGTGCTTGCACCCCTGTGTGTGCAGGCCGCCGATTCCGCCAAACCGGTGGTTAACCTGTACATCTGGGGCGAGTACCTGGCACCGGACACACTGAAGAATTTTGAAGCGAAAACCGGCATTCACGTGGTCGTCGATCACTTTGACTCGCTGGAAACCGTCGAGACCAAACTGCTCACCGGGCGCAGTGGTTACGACCTGGTGCTGACTGCCGGCCAGCACTTGTCGCGGGCCATCGAGAGCGGCGCAATCCAGCCGTTGGACAAGGCGCGGGTGCCGCACTTTGCCGGGGTCGGTGATGAGTTTCGCCAGCACATGGCGGTGTTCGATCCGGGCAATCGCTATGCGGGGATCTACGCCTGGGGCACCACCGGCGTCGGTTACCAGTACGAGGCGATCAAGCAGCGCCTGCCGAATGCGCCGACCGACAGTTGGGCGATGCTGTTCGATCCGGCCGTGGTGGCAAAATTTGCCGATTGCGGAGTCAGTCTGCTCAATGATCCTAACGAAGTGTTCGCCGCCGTGATGAAGTACATGGGCCTGGACATCAACCGGCAGAACCTCGACGACTTGAAACTCGCCGAGCAGCAACTGGCGAAGATCCGTCCGTACATCCGCTACTTCGACAACGACCTGAACATCAGCGACCTGGCCAATGGCAACACCTGCGTGGCGATGTCGTGGAACGGCAACGTGGCGATTGCGGCAGGGCAGGCGGAGGCGGCGAACAAACCGTTCAAACTGAGTTACCACATCCCGAAAGAAGGCACGTTGATCTGGTTTGACGCGATGGTCATTCCCAGGGACGCCCCGCATCCCCAGGCCGGGTTGGCGTTGATGGATTACCTGATGACGCCGGAGGTGATCGCGCCGATTACCGACACCATTCATTACGCCAATGCGATCACGGCGGCGGACGGCCTGGTCAATGCGTCGATTCGCAATGATCCGGGGACGTATCCCCCGGCCGACGTCAGGGCCACGCTGTACAGCAAAAACGACAACGGCAAAGCCTTCAATCGGGCGTTGATCCGGGCGTTCAGTCGGTTGAAGTCCGGGCTGTGAACAGATGACCCTCAACCCAGCCCTCTCCCGGGAGGAGAGGGGGGCGACCGAGATGGCTTGCGTTATCCATCGACCTGAAAAACCGGGTCGATTATGGATTGCCCCATCAAGTCCTGGCGATCATGTATTCAGAGGCGCTATTTCAGGTCGACGTAAATCTCCAATGTCCCCCCCATCATTTCCCTCTCCCTCAGGGTGAGGGCAGCGGTTTCGGCACCCGCCACAAATACCAAGCCGCCACCGTCCGATAGGGGCTCCACGCCAGGCCGGTCTCGATCATCTGCCTGCGCGTCGGCTGCACTTCCAGTCCCTTCAGTCGCCGATAACCCTCGCGCACACCAAAGTCATCTGCCGGCAGCACGTCCATGCGCCCCAGGCCGTAGATCAACAACATCTCCACGGTCCAGCGGCCGACCCCGCGCAAATTGACCAGGCGCTCGATCAGCGCTTCATCCTCCATCACCAGCGCCGTGCTGTAATCCGGTACCACGCCGTCCAGTGTTGCCTGGGCGATCCCTTGAATCGTCGCGATCTTGCCGGCGGAAAACCCGCAACTGCGCAGGCGTTCGAAATCGGTCGCCAGGATCTGCTCAGGTCGCGCAAATGTCTGCCCGGGAAACAACCCCACCAGCCGCCCGACAATCGCGTCCCCGGCCTTGGCATGCAGTTGCTGATAGGCAATCGCCCGCACCAGCGATTCATAGGGATCGCGTGTCGGGTGCGGTTGGTGCAGGCACGGGCCGATGGCCGCGATATGTCGGTGCCAGTCCGGGTCGAGCGCGGCCAGCAACGCGCTGGCCGCCTGGTAGGTGTCGGGCATGCTATTTCAGCAGGCCGTTGACTTCGCCATAGCTCAACGCCTTGAGACCGTGGGTGTCGAGCTGGCCTGTGGCGAGGAAGCTTTTCACCAGCCCGCCCATTGCGCCGTAGAGGAACTCGGCGATGCCGGAACCGGCGCTCAAGCGGCGCACGCCGAGTGCCTGCAACTCCGAGGGCGACGGCAGGCCAGCGAAGCCGAGCACGTTGACCGGCAATGGCGTGCCCTTGCAGATCGCCTCGATTTCATAAGCAGCCGTCACCCCCGCCGCAAACAAGCCATCGGCGCCCGCCGCTTGATACATTGCGGCGCGCCGCAGGGTTTCGGCAACGCGGTCTTCGGCCGGTACAAGGTTTTTCAGATAAACATCGGTGCGGGCATTGATGAACAGCTGCACATTGCGTGTGTCGGCAACCTGGCGCGCCCGTTCGATCTTGCGTGCCAGCAGCTCGGGCGCTGCCGAACCGTCTTCGATATTGATGCCCACGGCACCCGCCGCGATCACCGCATCGAGCACTTCGGCGACACGGCCGAGGTCATGGGAATAACCGGCTTCGACATCGACGGTCAACGGCACGCTGATCACTCGGACGATGGATTCCACGGTCGACACCAGGCGGTCGAGGGGCAGGGTGTTGCCGTCCGGGTAACCGTGGGCCCAGGCCACCGCCGCACTGCTGGTGGCGATGGCTTTGCCGCCGAGGTGTTCGACCAGTCGTGCGCCGGTGGCGTCAGCGACGTTGGTCAATATCAGCAGCCCTTGCTGGTGCAACTGGTGAAACGGCGTCGCGAGCGCGTTCATCAAAAATCCTTCTTGTCAGTTGATTCGGTTCGTCACAGTGCCAGTTGTTGCGTGAGCTGTACGGCAGCGTTTTCCAGCCTGAGCAGGAACGCCTTGCGCGGCTGCCCTCCACCATAGCCGGTCAGCGAGCCGTCCGCGCCGATCACCCGATGACACGGCACGACAATCGACAGCCGATTGTGCCCGTTGGCCAGACCGACTGCCCGGCTGGCACCGGGTTTGCCCAACCCTGCGGCGATGGCGCCGTAAGTGCTGGTCTGGCCGTAAGGGATTTGTTGCAGTGCCGCCCACACTTGCCGGGCAAAGTCGCTGCCGGGCGCGTGCAGTGGCACGCTGAAGGCGCTCAGCTTGCCGGCGAAATATGCCGCCAGTTGCTCTTCGATCTGCTGCAAATGCGCATTGTGCCCCGGTGCAACCGCGTAGCCATAACGGTGCTGCAGGTCTTCCACTTCGCGGGTCAGCGCCGGGCGGTCGAGAAACTCCAGCAACACCAGCCCACGGCGCTCGGCCATGGCGATCATTGGCCCCAGCGGCGTGGTCAGCCGGGTGAACAGCAGCGGTTCACTCTGGGCGGCGCGGCCGGGGGTGATGTGGAATGACTTCTGGAAGGCATCGCGAAAACCACTGAGTGATTCATAACCGGAATCGAACGCCGCGTGATCAATCGACGTGCCCTGACGGATTCCGCCCAGTGCCACGCCCAGCCGGCGTGTGCGCAACCAGGCGTGGAAGGTCATGCCGAAATGCTGTTTGAACCAGCGCCGCAGTTTCAGCGGCTCGATGCTGTGCGCGAGCAGTTGCGCATCGCTCCAGCGCCGCTCCGGATCGGCGTTCACGGCCTTGAGCAAGCGCTGCACCCAGTCCGGCGCGATGGCTGCCGCGTCCAGCGGTTTGCAGCGCAGGCAGGCGCGGTAGCCGGCCGACAGGCACTCATCGGCATGAGCGAAGAATTCGACATTCTCCGGTTTCGGCTTGCGCGCGGTGCAACTGGGGCGGCAGAAGATCCCGGTGGTTTTCACGGCCGTGAAGAACACGCCCTCATAGGCGGTATCGCGTTCGAGCATGGCGCGAACCATCTCGGCGTGGGGGGGCAGGACAACGGTCGGTATGTTCATGGCTCGAGAGTAAAACCAGTTTGTCGATGGCTCCACCGAAAAATCGACAGTGAATTTTTTCGATTCTGCACCACAATGACCGGGTCGCTGAATGTAAGGAGCTCAACCCATGCCGCCGTTTTCGATTCAACATATTGATCACATCGTCCTGCGCGTTGCGGATCTGCCGCGCAGCATCGCGTTTTATGGCCAGGTCTTTGGCGCCGACGTGGTCAAGCGCAACGAGCCGCTGGGCCTGGTGCACCTGCGCGCCGGCACCTCGATGATCGACCTCGTCGACCTGGCCGGCGAGATTGGCCGCAAGGGCGGCGGGGCGGCCGGTGCCGAGCGGCGCAACGTTGATCATTTCTGCCTGCGCATCGAGCCGTTCGATGAAGCGGTGCTGATCGCGCACTTGCAATCCTTTGGCCTGACCGTGGCGAAAGCCGAATCACGCTTTGGTGCTGAAGGCAAAGGTCTGTCGCTGTACTGCTTCGACCCGGATGGCAATCAGGTCGAACTCAAAGGCCCGTCCGTGGCTTAAGCCCGTTTCGCCATCAACAGCGCCGAGGCCGCGGCCGACAACAACCCCGCGCAGCAACGATTGAAGATACGTTTGCCGCGCGGCTCGGCGAACCAGCGGCGCATGTGCAGGCCCATGTACGCGTAGGCGCTGATGGCAATCCATTCCAGTAACAGAAACAGCACGCCGAGCACCGCAAATTGCGTCGGCACCGGGCGGGCCGGGTCGACGAACTGCGGCAGAAAGGCCGTGAACAGCAGAATGGCCTTGGGATTGCCCGCTGCCACCAGAAACTCCTGCCGCGCCAACGCGAAGAAGCCCGCTGCTGCACCGGTCACCTGTTGCCCGGCGTCGGGGTTGGCCCGCCACAATTGCCAGGCCAGGTACAGCAGATACGCCGCGCCAGTGATCTTGATCGCCTGGAACAGCCATTGCGACGTCTGCAACACCACCGACAACCCGGCGCCGGCCAGCGCAATCATGCCGGCGAACGCCAGAATCCGCCCGATCCCGGCCGTGCAGGCACGGCGAAAGCCGTAATGGGTGGCATTGCTGACCGACAGCAGATTGTTCGGGCCGGGTGCCATGTTCAGGGCGAAACAGGCGGGCAGAAACAGTGACAGCGTGGCGAGGTCCATGGGCGCGGGCTCCAGAAGCGATTGCGGTTTTTTATCACAGGCTGCAAGCGCGCTACCCCATACAGTCAGGCGCCAGAGTCACGGTACAGCGCCCGACGCTCAGTGAATCTTGTCGAACTTTTGTGAATCGTCTGAACTCTGAAAGGTCGGAGCGTGATGGTTTTCGCAGAAAAAACTGCCTGTCCGGTCAGAAAGGGCGATTGCCGTGTAAGCTTTCGTCCCCAGCTGCACACACCCCGCACGGCCCCAGGTGGCCCCACCAAGAGCGATTTACATGCAAGCAAAGGCCCGTGAAGTTTATGTGCCACCGGTGCTGCAAGATCTGCGGGCCGGCACTGCCGAGCTGCACATCGCACTGGAAAAGCGTCTGCCGTTTTTTTCCGATAGCCTCGATATACCTGCGTTCAAGCGCCTGATGGCGGCGTATTACGGCTTTTATGAGCCACTGGAAAGCCTGTTGCAGATCAACGGTTGCGTCCCCGCCGATTTCGATCTCGGCCCACGACGCAAAACCCCGACGCTGCGCGCCGATCTGCAAGCGCTGGGGTGCACTGCCGAAGCGCTCGAACAACTGCCGATGTGCGCTCAATTGCCGGTGATCGACTCCAGCGCCGCCGGCCTCGGCGTGCTCTATGTGCTCGAAGGTGCGACGCTCGGCGGGCAGATCCTGCGCCGGGAAATCGCTACGCGACTTGGCCTGGATGCCTCCAACGGTGCGGCCTTTCTCGATATTTACGGCGCCGCCACCGGTCGCCGCTGGCGGGATTTCATCGAATACCTGGGCAATCGCCCGATGTGCGCCGAGGAGCGCGCAGCTGTCGTCACGGCGGCACAAACCACATTCAGCTGTTTCGAGCGCTGGCTCGAGCGCCGGGAGGTACTGGCATGACCCCGCAAGACAAAGAAACGTTTGAAGAATTGCTGGCCAACTGCGCCGACGAGCCGATTCGATTCCCCGGCGCGATCCAGCCCCACGGCGTGCTGCTGACCCTCAGCGAGCCGGCGCTGGAGATCATTCAGGCCAGCGCCAACGTTGAATCCATGCTGGCCCGTGCGCCGCAGAGCCTGATCGGCCAGCCACTCGAAAGCCTGATCGGCGGCGCCGAAGCGACGCAAGTGCGCGAGGCCCTGCTGCACCCGGCACTGTCCGACGGACCGCCGCTGCGCTTCAGCGTCAATGGCACCGCGTTCGAAGGTTTGCTGCACCGTCACCAAGGGGTGCTGATTCTGGAACTGGAAATCCACGTCGAAAACTTCCAGCCCCGTAACGTCGCCGGCAAACAGACCCATCTGGGGCGCATGCTTCAGCGCCTGCAAGCGGCCACCACGTTGCAGGCGCTGTATGAAATCAGCGTCACGGAAATCCAGGCCATGACCGGTTACGACCGGGTGCTGATCTACCGTTTCGAAGAGGAAGGGCACGGCCAGGTCATCGCCGAAGCCTCCGATCCGTCGATGGAGGTGTTCAACGGCCTGTTCTTCCCGGCTTCGGACATTCCCGAGCAGGCGCGTGAGTTGTACCGCACCAACTGGCTGCGGATCATCCCCAACGCCGATTACCAACCGGTGCCGCTGGTGCCGAAGCTGCGTCCGGACACCGGCACGCCGCTGGACCTGAGTTTCGCCACCCTGCGCAGCGTGTCGCCGATTCACTGCCAGTACATGAAGAACATGGGCGTGCTGTCCTCGATGAGCATTTCCCTGCTCAAGGGCGACCGGCTCTGGGGCCTGATCAGTTGCGGCAATCGCGAGCCGCTGCACGTGCCTCACGAATTGCGTGCGGCGTGCCAGACCATTGGCCAGGTGCTGTCGCTGCAGATCAGCGCCATGGAAGCGCTGGAGATCAGCCGCCAGCGTGACGAAAAACTCGAGGCGTTGGCGCTGCTCAATCAGGCGATGATCGATTCGCCGCAGAACGTCTTCGACGGTCTGGCCAATCAGCCGCAGGCATTGATGGCGCTGACCAACGCCGGCGGTATTGCGATCATCGAAGACAAACAGTTGCACCGCTACGGCAACTGCCCGGAACCGGACGACATCCGCGCCTTGCACAAATGGTTGCAGGCGTCCGGTGAGCCAGTGTTTGCCAGTCATCACCTGGCCAGTGTTTATCCGCCGGCGGCGCAGTATCAGCAGGTGGCCAGTGGCGTGCTCGCCATGAGCCTGCCTAAACCGGTGGACAACGGCGTGCTGTGGTTCCGCCCCGAGGTCAAGGAAAACATCAACTGGAGCGGTGACCCGCGCAAGCCGCTGGATCTGGAAAACTCCGACGCCGGGTTGCGTCTGCGCCCGCGCACGTCGTTCGAAATCTGGAAAGTCGAGATGGCCGGGATCTCCACCAAGTGGAGCCACGGTGATGTGTTCGCCGCCAACGATCTGCGCCGCTCGGCGCTGGAGAACGATCTGGCCCGGCAAGTGCGCCGAGAGCAGGAAGCGGTGCGCGCTCGCGACGACCTGGTTGCGGTGGTGTCCCACGACCTGCGCAATCCGATGACGGTGATCTCGATGCTCTGCGGCATGATGCAGAAGGCGTTCAGCTCGGATGGTCCGCATACTTCACGGCGGATCTCCACGGCCATCGACACCATGCAGCAGGCTGCCGGACGCATGAACACGTTGCTGGAAGACTTGCTCGATACCTCAAAAATCGACGCCGGGCGCTACTCCATCACCCCGCAGAAACTCGACGTCGGGCAGATGTTCGAAGAGGCGCAGGCGCTGCTTGCACCGTTGGCGCTGGACAAGGACATCAGCATTTCCTTTGCGGCGGACCCGGACCTGCGCATCCACGCCGACCCCGAGCGGCTGTTTCAGGTGCTGTCCAATCTGGTGGGCAACGCGATCAAGTTCACCCCGCGCCTGGGCACGGTGGGCGTACACGCCACCTCCGTTGGCAATCAGATCGTCTTTACCGTGCGAGACAGCGGCGAGGGCATTCCCAAGGAACATCTGCCGCACGTGTTCGACCGCTACTGGACGATGAAGGAAGGCAACCCGACCGGTACCGGCCTGGGCTTGTACATCACCCAGGGCATCGTCGAAGCCCACGGCGGACAAATCGTCGCCGAAAGCGAACCGGGGCAGGGCAGCGAGTTCCGCTTTACCGTGCCGCGCCTGGACTGAACACAGCTTTTATGTGGGAGCGAGCTTGCTCGCGAATGGGGTCGTCCTGGCAATGCAGTGTTGAATGACCCTCCGCTTTCCCGAGCAAGCTCGCTCCCACAAGGGATATGTGTGGCCAGGGGCATTTTCTTCAATACCGGGAGCAGGGCGCTGGCTAGGGTGTGCACCTTGTTCCTCGATTTGAAGCAGGTGTGCGATGAGTCTGATTGTATCCATGGCGGCGTTTGCGCTGGCGGCGTCCATCACGCCGGGGCCGGTGAATATTGTGGCGTTGAGTTCCGGGGCGCAGTTCGGTTTTCGTGCCAGTCAGCGGCATGTTGCCGGAGCGACGCTGGGGTTTGTGCTGTTGCTGGTGCTGATGGGCCTGGGTTTGCACGAGGTGCTGAAACTCTGGCCATTCCTGACCCGCGTGGTGCAACTGGCTGGCGTGGCGTTTCTACTGTTCATGGCGTGGAAACTGGCCGTGGATGATGGACAGTTGAACGCCAAGGATTCCGGGCGAGCGCCATCCATGCTCTATGGCGCGGTGATGCAATGGCTCAACCCGAAAGCCTGGCTGGCGTGTGTCGCGGGCATGGGCGCGTTTGTCGCCGATGGCGAGGCGCGGCTGGTGTGGCAGTTTGCGGCGGTGTATCTGGTGATCTGTTATCTATCGGTGGGCTGCTGGGCGTATGCCGGGACGTTTTTGCGTGGGTATCTGAGCAATGCGGCGGGGATGCGCGGGTTCAATCGGGTAATGGCGGGGCTGTTGGCAATGAGTGCAATCTGCTTGTTGTTCAATTGACCCTGTGGGAGCGAGCTTGCTCGCGAAAGCGGTGTTTCAGTCAATGGATGTGCTGACTGTTCCACCGCATTCGCGAGCAAGCTCGCTCCCACATTGATCGGGCGTCGCTGCCTGAGGTTAGTTGAACGGTTGCTGAAAGGCGCCTCCTTCCATGTGCCAGACCTTCGGCTCGTCCGAAAGATATTCCTCCAGACCCAGCATGAATAACCGATGGTCCTCACTCGCTTCAAACCGGGGCGAGTGGTCCTCGAGGGATTGCCAGTGCACGATCAGGTTGAAGACTTCGGGCGTTTCAATGCCTTGTGCGAGCAGATGTCCGCTGTAACCCTTTGCCCGTTTGAGCAACGGCTCGACCTCGGTAAACGCACGCCGAAACGCTTCAGTTTGTTGTTTGTGAACGGGTAGCAGAGCGATCTCATAAATCATGGTGTTCTCCTTGCACTGGGTTCAGCGATTGGCGAGTTCGGATGATGGCGCGACAGCAATCGCGATCTTCCCTTGGACGCCGTTGTTGGGCGTTTCCAGCAAGGCATGGGCGAGCCCGATGTCGGCCAGCGAATACACCGCGCCAACGTGTGGTCGCAACTGACCGTTGGCGATCAAGGCACTCAACTCATCAAGCTTGCCGCGGTTCTGTCGGGTGAACACGAAGTGATAACTGGCGTTCTTGCCCCAGGCCTGAATCAGGTTTTGTGGCCGGGCAAGGTCAACGATCGACACCACGCGGCCAAGCTGTGCGAGCGCCTCAGGACTACGCGACAGGGTGTCGCCGCCGATAGTGTCGAACACCACATCGACGCCGCGCCCCTCGGTTTCGCGCAGGATCGCGGCGACGTAATCTTCCTTTTCGTAATCGATCAGCACATCGGCGCCCATCTGCCTGGCGAACTCGAAATTGCCTTCACGCACAGTGGTGAAGACCTTCGCGCCGATGGCTTTGGCCAGCTGAATCGCGACATGACCAACGCCGCCCGCGCCGCCGTGGACCAGAATGCTCTCGCCGACTCTGAGCGCCGCCCGCACGACCAGCGCTTCCCACGCCGTGCCGCCAACCAGACTCAGGCTCGCCGCTTCAAGGTGGCTGAGCGTGGCCGGCTTCTTGCCGACAATATTTGCCGCCGCCACGTGGTACTCGGCATAACTGCCCGGGCCATCGAAGATTTGCGGGGTGTACCAGACTTCGTCACCCGGCACGAACGCCGTCACCCCAGGGCCGACGGCTTCGACAACGCCGGAGACGTCGTGACCGGTGATGGCTGGCAGGGGCACCAGATCGGCATAGTCGCCACGGCGCACCTGATAATCCAGCGGATTGATGGAGGTGGCGTGCACCCGCACCAGGACTTCGCCCGCTTGTGGCACTGGCTTGGGCACGTCGCGAAGTTCGAACGATTGCGCGCCGCCAAATGAAGTAAGGATCATCGCTTTCATTGCATTTCCTCGTTTCGGCAAAAAGGGATATCGGGAATTCTCGATATCATGGGGCAAAAAATTACAGCTCGCTGCCGATGATCTCGGCCAGCGCACTGATCGCTGCTTCGTTACGTTTGTAATAGGTCCACTGCCCGATGCGCCTGACTTCGACCAGGCCGGCGCGTTGCAGCGTCGCCAGATAATCGGACACCGTCGACTGCGACAGCCCGACGCCTTCCTGAATACTGCTGACGCAAACGCCCACCGTGTGCACGTCACCCTCATCCTGGGGAGGAAAGTGTTTCTCGGGATCCTTCAAGCCTTTGAGGATTTCCAGGCGTGTGCGGTTCGAGAGGGCTTTGAAGATTTCGAGTAGGTCCATGCTGCGAAGATATCGGAATTTACCGATATGTCAATATCTGAATGTGAAACCGATCAGGCAATCACTCTGACCCTGTGGGAGCGAGCTTGCTCGCGAAGGCGGTGTATCAGTCGATGAATGAGCTGACTGAACCAACGCCTTCGCGAGCAGGCTCGCTCCCACAGGGGGCAGTGTTGAGTTTCAGATGAAGTGTCAGCCGCGATATTGCCCGGGCGTTGCCGCCAAATGTTGCTTGAAGGCTCGCTGAAAATGCGCCTGATCGGCAAACCCGGCTTCCAGCGCGACATCCGCGATCAACTGGCCGCTGCGCAGGCGCTCGCGGGCAAACTGGATGCGCTGGTTGACCAGAAACGCGTGGGGCGTCATGCCGTAATGCTGTTTGAAAGCGCGGATCAGGTAAGACGGTGACAGCTGTGCTGCGGCGCAGATGTCGTCGAGGTTGAGCATTTCGGTGCAGTGCTCGCGGATGAAACCGGCAGCGCGTTCCAGTTTGAAATTGGGTTCGCGCAGAGAGGGCCCGGCGGGATTCAAACGCAGTTGCAGGTCGCTGAAAAACTCCACCGCCGCGCTTTGCTTGCGCAAGACATCCTGTTGCTCGTCGACCAGTACATCGTAAAGCGCGATCAGGTCGCTAAACAATTCTGCGTCCTGCAGATGCGTGTCGGAAAACCGCCGAAACTCGAGTTCGGCACTGAACCCCAACTGATGCTGCAGATCCGTCAGCCATGGGGTCTCGACATACAGCATCACATACGACCAAGGCTGATCATCAATCGGATTGCACGCATGCACATCACCGGGATTCATCAGCACCACGGTGCCCGCCGCGACTTCGAACTGTGCCTGTTCATGCACATAGGTGCTGCGCCCGGCGGTGATTGCACCGATGGAAAAATGTGCATGGGAATGCCGCGCATAACAGACCTCGCGGCCATCGGCGATGGCCCGCGCTTCAATGAAGGGCAGGGCCGCGTCGCGCCAGAAACGCGGGGCTTTTTCAGGGTGTTTGGCGGCAGTGTGTTTCATCGTGGTGTTCCCGGCAGGCCAGCCCCCGAGTGTATTAGCTCTGGCCGGCAAAGGCCCGTTCGAGTTCGGCAATGTCGAGTTTTTTCATCGTGAACATGGCCTGCATCGCTCGTTGCGATTTGCTGGTGTCGGCATCCTGCATCATGTGCATGAACGCCACCGGGACGATCTGCCACGACACACCGAACTTGTCCTTGAGCCAGCCGCATTGCTGGGCTTCGACGGGGCCGCCCTCGGACAGGTTGCCCCAGAAATGGTCGACTTCTTCCTGATTCTGGCAATTGACCTGAAACGAGATCGCCTCGCTGAACTTGAACATCGGCCCACCGTTCAGTCCGGTGAAGGTCTGGCCATCGAGTTCGAAACTGACGGTCATCACCGCACCTTCCGGTTTGCCATGAAATTCCTGACCGACCTTGCTGTAGTAGGTCAGGCCGGTGATTTTCGAGTGATCGAAGATCGAGCAGTAAAACTTCGCGGCGGCTTCGGCCTGATCGTCGAACCACAGGCAGGGCGTGAGTTTCTGAAAGCGTTGCATGGCAGTCATCCTCGGCAGGTTAGACACGCAGGATTAACAGCGTAGTCAGTCCTTGGTCGATTGCCGGTGCCGTAGATCGACAAGTTAGCGGGCGTCAGAAATCGTAGTCATAACGACTAGAGGTGGAGTCAAATTGACATTAATGTTTCTGTGTCAAATTGACTCTGCTGTGCTCAAGTGACTGAATTTCCTAGATTTTTAATATGGCACGGGAATTGAGGTGCTCAACGTACACAATGAATTGCTCAGGAGTACGCCACCATGCTCACTTTCTTCGAAAGCCCGCTGAACGTTCTGCACCTGTCGAGCAAAGTCCTCGTCGCCGGCCTGATCATGCTGCTGGCCGGCATCTACGGCGCGTATCTCTACAACGGCCACATGCCGATTGCGCTGCTGGTGACGATGCATTCGCTGACCATCCTCGGCCCGACCCTGATCAAGATCGGCTACGTCATGCGCCTGCTGGCGCAATACCGCATTCGTGGTCCGCAGATGATCCGGCAAACTGCATAGATCCCTGTGGGAGCGAGCTTGCTCGCGAAGGCGTCGGCACAGTCGGAATCTGCGTGCCTGACACACCGCTTTCGCGAGCAAGCTCGCTCCCACAGTGTGGTGGTGTTTCTGAAATTTCAGCGGCGCTCGGCAACCATCAGCAATGACTGCGGCACGGGACTTTGCGGGTGCTGTGGCTCTTGTAAGCTGGCCAGTTGGAACCCGGCCAGATCGAGTGCATTCAGCCAGCTCGACAACGTGCGGAAATACCAGGGCATCGGCTGCCACTGGCCTTTGAACCCGGCGAACGATTCCTCGCGCCAGCCATCCTGATAATCGCCTGCCGCGACAGACCATGGATGCAGTGTCTGAATGACCACAACACCTCCGGGAACAAGCAAGGCATTCATCGCGGCAAGCAGCGGAATTATCTCTTGATGCAGTAGCGAGAAATTCGCGCACACCAGGTCGTAGTCGCGACCGATATCGACCTTGCCATCGACCAGCGCTTCATAGCTAGCGACATGCACCTGCACCGTCCCCGCCAGACGCGCCGCTTCGACCAGCCGCGCATCGCCATCCACACCGACAGCTTCAATCCCCCGATCCGCCAACGCCCGCAACAACCAGCCTTCGCCGCAGCCAAGATCAAGCACACGCTGCGGCTGACGGCCCATGATCGCCCACAGAATGGCCTGATCGGTGACCTGCTGGCGGCTTTCGATGGCGCCGCTGCGGATCACTTCGATCCAGGCCGCAGCGTTGTCGTGCCAGCTCTGCAAAAGGCTGGATTCGGGGGAGGGCATGGCGGTGTCCCAATTATTGAAAACCCACAGTATGGACGCTGATCGCAGGTGCGCCGCTAGGGCTTGTAGATCAGCGCATCCACCACAACCCCGAACGCCGACGAATGCTCGCGGCGATTCGGGTAATAAAGATGATAGCCGGCAAAGGGCTGGCACCAGTCCTCCAGCACCCGCACCAGACTGCCGTCGGCCAAACTCCCGGCGACCATGTCTTCGGGCAGAAACCCCAAACCGCATCCCGCCACGGCCGCGCGCAGAATCGGCACACTGCTGTTGAACGTCCATTGCCCTTCAACGCGCGCCTTGAGTTCGTGACCGTCCTTCTCGAAGTCCCATTGCATCAGGCTGCCATGCGTCGGCAGGCGCAGATTGATGCAGTTGTGCGCGGCCAGATTGCCAGGCTCCACGGGCATTGACCGGCCTTTGAAATACTCGGGCGAACCCACGACAGCGATGCGCAGCGACGGGCCTATGGGCACGGCGATCATGTCCTTGGCCACCTGATCGCCCAGCCGCACACCAGCGTCATAGCGCTGCGCGACGATGTCGGAGAGGGCGTAATCGACGGTGATTTCGACTTTGATGTCCGGGTAGTCCGGCAGCACCTTCAGCAGCTTTGGCCAGAGAATGTTGTTCGCCGCATGCTCTGAGGCCTGGATGCGCACATTGCCGGCCGGGGTGTCGCGAAACTCGCTGACCGCCGCCAGTTCCAGTTCGATCTCGTCAAAGCGCGGCGCCATCGATTGATACAGGCGTTGACCGGCCTCGGTCGGGGAAACACTGCGCGTAGTCCGCGTCAGCAAGCGCACGCCCAGTCGGGTTTCCAGTGCACGCAGGGTGTGGCTCAGCGCCGACTGCGAGACGCCCAACTGTGCGGCAGCGCGGGTAAAACTGCCTTCGCGAGTGATGACCACGAAGGCTTGCAGGTCATTGAGATTGGGGCGGGACATTGATGAGAGCCTCTCATGAGGAGCGCGTGATTATTCCATGAAAGCAGGTCGCGCACGGATGCGCGACCCTTGGCGCGCTGATCACAAGGTGCGTGCGTAAAAATCCGTCAGTTTGCCGATCGCTGCATCGACATAACGCGGCACCCAGTAGGTTTCAATGTGGGTGGCGCCATCGAGTATGAACACTTCCTTGTCGGTGGTGCCGGTGGCTTTGGGGAACGCATCCTGAGTCATGTACAGGCTGTCGGCCTTGCTGCCGGCGATCATCAGCAACGGTTGGTTGATCAACTCGATATGGTCGGTGGCGTCGAAACGCATCAGGTCAATAAGGCTGCTGGTGGTGTATTTGAAGGTCGAGTTCGGGTGCGCGTGAGTCTTCCAGTAGTACTCGTAGCCTTGGCGATACAGCTCGAAGGGCAGTTTGGCGATCTGTTCATCGGTGAGGTTGGCATCACCCGAGTACAACACCGCTCCGCCGGCCGCTTCTTGCGCGCGGGCTGCTGATGCTTGTTGCAGGCGTTGCTGAATGCTGTCCATTTGCGAGTCGTTGTAGCCATTGCGACGTACCCGGCCTGAATTGAACATGCTCACCGTCGCCAGGGATTTGAAGCGTTTGTCGGTTTGCGCCGCCGCTAATGAATAACCACCGCCGCCACAAATGCCGAGCAGGCCCAGACGCTTGTCATCCACGCCGGCAAACTGGCTGATGAAATCGGCCATGCCGTGGATGTCTTCGATGCGATACGCCGGTTTATCGATGCTGCGCGGCTGACCACCACTGGCGCCCTGATAGGCCGCATCGGCGGTAATGGTGATGTAACCCTGTTCGGCCAGGCGCTGTGCATACAGACCGGCGACTTGTTCTTTTACGCCGCCATTGGGGTGCGCGACGACCACGGTCGGGTAGGTCTTTTTCGCGTCGTAATTGGCCGGGGTGTAAACGTTGGCGGCGATGTCCAGACCGTTGAGCTTGTAGCTGACCGGGTGGATGTTGACCTTGCCCGCTTCGTTCTTGCTGATCGCGCCGTCGTAGGCGAGGGTAAACGGGTTCTTTTTGTAATCGGCGGCCAAGGCTTCGCCGCCCGAGAGGCCGACCAGTGCCGACATGAGCGTGGCTTTGAGGGTGTTTTTCACGTGAAGCTCCTGAGCAATAAAAAGGGCGGCAGTTCAAACGAAGGGCGGGTCAGTCCAGCTGTTTTTCTTTGAGGAATTGCGCCACCAGGTCAGCGATCTGCACATTGTTAAGATCCGACATGGGGAAGTGAGTGTTGCCGTGGATGCCAATCTCCGGCAGATGGATCAGGCGCACATCGCCGCCGTGGCGATTGACCGCGTCACGCCACAGGCGGGCCATTTTCAGGCGTGCGCGCCAACTGTCCTGCGCGGGCAGGTCAACCGCCTGCTCCGGGATGTTGTCGCCGTAAAGGATCAGAATCGGAATGCGCGTCAGCGCCATGAATTGTTCCATCGGCACCGCTGCGCCTTGCACCGTGTCGAACGCGCTGGGGATCGGCGCCGGCACTTCACCGTTGGCAAACACGAAGCTACTGCCCGGTTCGAACGCCACGATGGCTTTGACCTTGTCGTTCTTGATCGCCGTCAACCAGCCCGGCCCGCCACCCTGAGAATGCGTAAACAGGATGCCGGGGCCGATTTTGTCGAACAGCGCCGACACACCATCGGAGACCACGCCCATGTCAAACGGCCCGGTGTTCGGCGTCATTGCCCTGAAAAACTGCTCGCGGGTCTGCGCGTCCTGTGCCACTTGCACGCCGTTGAAGTAGCGGGGCCAAAGGCCGATGCGGAACTGGTTGAACCACAGTTGTTCGTCCGGCACCGGTTTGATTGTGGTCTCGACCATGCTGCGTCCGGCGTCGCCACGCCGTGGTTGATCGATCAGATAAACGCCGTAGTGGCGACGCAGAAAAATGTTCTGAAAACCTTCGCGGCCATCGGCGGTGGTTTCCCAGGTCTTGGAAAACTGACCTGCGCCGTGCCACATAACGATGGGCAGTTTTCGCGCATCGACCGGGATCTGGTAGAACGCGTAGGCGTGGTCACCGTGATAGGTCTGGCCGTCGGGCATCATGGGTTTGCGTGGATCGAATGTGCCCGGCGCGGTGGTCACCGTGCCGCCAGCGGCGAAGCTGCCTTGCTTCTGAATCAGCAACGGGCTATCGGGTTGGTTCGCGCACGCCGCCAACAGGCTTAACAGTGCAATGCTCAGGAGATGCTTTGCCGATTTCATGTCATTTCCCCGCAGCCGCGAGGGCTTTGGTCAGTGCTGCGTTGGCCCGCTCGGCAGTCTGTGCATCGCCATGTTTTTTCAGCAGCTCGGTGACTTGGCCTAACTGTGCCGCGCTGAGTCCGATGCGCAGGCTTGCCGCCATGTGCGAGCGCAATTGCGACTCGACCCCCGGCGTTGCTGCCAGCGCGCCGACGGTCGCCAGTTCGCGGCTTTGCCAGTCGAGGTTGTCGCGCTCGAAAATGTCGCCGAACAGATGGGTTTGCAGGAACCGGTTGATCACCGGAGCGAACTCGAACACCGGGCCTTTGACCGGGGCGCCGGAGATTTTCGTTTGATTCGCCGTACCCGCTGCCAATAGCTCATCCCCGACCGGAATCGCCCGGCTCGGCTCACGTCCCGGCGCATCGTCAAGGCCGCGTTGTTTGCGCGCCTGCACCACGGTCATCAATTCATTCAAGGCGTTGAGGCTGCGCGGGAAGCCGACGTAGGCGTAGAGCTGCACGAGAACTTCGCGGGTTTCGCTAATGGTCAGGCCGGCATCAAGCCCTTGGTTGAGCGCCGTGTTGAGGTTGGGCATGTCGCTGGTCGCCATGAACGCGGCGATCAGTGGAATCGTTTGTTGTCGGCTCGACAAAGTAGTTGCGCTGGCTGATGTGCTGGTCATGGTCTGCGCTGCCTCGGCTGCTTGAGTGGTAACGCTGAACATCGCCCCGACGCTCATGCAGAGCGCCATGAGTGTGGGGAGAGCAGTGCTGTTGCGGGTGTCAGTGATCATTGTGAAGGGCTCCATCCATTGCGGGGCGCTGCGGTGTCGCTGGATCGTACGGAGGATGGTTGGGCCGATTAACCCCGATATTGCGCATGGACTCCTGAGCAGAACTCATGAGTGGGCGTTGCAATACCCACTGAAATCCCGGCTCGACCCCGCTGGTGCGGGGCCTGGAGGTCGCATGACGGTTTGCCGCGAAGGTGCCGGGCGAGCAGCCTCGACACATTCGGTAACTTCATTGGCCAGCGTATTGCGCCTCTGAAACCTGTTCTGCCCAGGTGACGGTCTTGCCGTCCTCGGCTTCAGCGATGGCGATGTGGGTCATGCCGTTGCTGGCCGTGGCGCCGTGCCAGTGACGGATGTTCGGCGGAATCCAGACACTGTCGCCCGGACGAATCTCCTGACGCGCGCCACCCTCTTGCTGCACATAGCCGACGCCGGCGGTGACGATCAGCGTTTGCCCCAGCGGATGGGTGTGCCACGCCGTGCGTGCGCCCGGCTCGAAGGTCACTGTGCCGCCGCCGATGCGCGCCGGCGGTTCACCTTTGAACAGGCCATCAACGCGCACCATGCCGGTAAAGTTTTGCGCCGCGCCCTTGGCCGAGGGCTGCGAGCCGTTTGGCGTGATGCGGATTTCGCTGGCGGCCTGGGACTCTGCCGCCATCAGTGAAAAAGCAACGAGTGGCGCAATCAATCGGTTCATCGGATTGGTTCTCCGGTCAGACAGGGAAAGCGACGCCGTACATGGCGCCGCGTTGGGCAGGCTCAGAGTCCGGTCATTTTCAGTGCCGACTCCGGCAGACGTTCGCCGTGCACCTGAATCTGCGCCATCTGCTCGTTGATCTCGCGCAGATCGTCGCCGGTCAATGGCAGCTCGACCGCGCCCAGATTCTCTTCCAGTCGATGCTGTTTGGTCGTGCCCGGTATCGGCACAATCCACGGTTTCTGTGCGAGCAACCAGGCCAGTGCCACTTGCGCCGGCGTGGCGTGTTTGCGTTGCGCGACGGCTTTCACCACATCGACCAACGCCAGATTGGCCCTGCGTGCTTCAGGGGAAAAGCGCGGGACGAAATTGCGGAAGTCGCTGGCGTCGAACTGCGTGTGCTCGTCGATCTGACCGGTGAGGAAACCGGCACCCAGCGGGCTGAACGGTACGAAGCCGATCCCCAGTTCTTCCAGCACGGCCAGCAGTTCCAGCTCCGGGCCACGCCAGAACAGCGAATATTCGCTTTGCACCGCCGTGACCGGTTGTACCGCGTGGGCCCGGCGGATGGTTTCCACACCTGCCTCAGACAGGCCGAAATGCTTGACCTTGCCCTCGGCGATCAAGTCCTTGATGGTGCCGGCGACGTCTTCAATGGGCACCTGCGGATCAACGCGGTGCTGATAAAACAGGTCGATGTGATCGGTACGCAAGCGCTTCAACGACGCCTCGGCGACGGCGCGGATACGCTCCGGCCGGCTATTGGTGCCGCCGCCTCGTGCGCCGGTGATCGGGTCGATATCGAAGCCGAACTTGGTGGCGATGACGACCTGCTCGCGGATCGGCTGCAAGGCCTCGCCCAGCAGTTCTTCATTGGCGAACGGACCATACGCTTCGGCGGTGTCGAACAGGGTGATGCCTTGCTCGTGGGCCGAACGAATCAGCTTGATCATGCTGGCTTGGTCGGCTGCCGGCCCGTAGGCCGACGTCATGCTCATGCAGCCAAGGCCCAATGCAGACACTTCCAGGCCATTGCCCAACGTGCGGTTTTTCATGATGTCACTCCGTACAGAATTCGATTAACGCGTGAGGGGCTGATCGCTCAGCCAGCCGTTCACCCGTTCCATGGTCTTGCGCTCCTGCTCACCCTCCATCACAAAGCCTTCCAGCACTTTTGCCTTCGGCGCGTGCTTCAGGAGAACGCTGCGGCTGTTGCCCAAGCCATAACCGCCATGGGTGTTGAAGGGGATGAGAGTCTTGCCAGTCAGGTCGTGGGTGCTGAGAAAGGCACGCACGATCGGCGGGGCGGTTTCACCCCAGATCGGAAAACCGAGGTAAATCGTGTCGTAGTCGCTGAGGGCATGAACCCTGCTTTGCAGCTCGGGTTCGAAGCCGCTGTCACGTTCCTGACGTGCCTGCTCCACGGTTTGTAGATAGTCCTCGGGGTAGGCGTGGGCCGGTCGAATCTCAAAGAGATCGGCACCGAGTCCACGTTGAATCAGCCCGGCGACCACGCGGGTATTGCCCGAGCGCGAGAAATACGCGACCAGAATTCGCGAGCCAGAACGCGGAGTTTCACCGGCACTCTGCGTATCGGCGAGCGACAGCAGTGGGGCACTGGCCAGTGCGGCGATTACCGTGCGCCGCAGCGGATCGTGATCGTGGCTCATCGTCCGACGCGCGCCTTGAGGGCTTCGGGATAACGCTCGCCTTCGATGCGGATCTGCGCCAACGCGGTGTCAATTGCCTTGAGTTCAGCAGCGTCGAGCGTGATGTCCGCGCCGCCGAGGTTTTCTTCCAGGCGATGCAGTTTGGTCGTCCCCGGAATCGGCACAATCCACGGTGCCTGTGCGAGCAGCCAGGCCAAAGCGATCTGCGCCGGGGTGGCTTGTTTCTGCGCGGCGATCTGACGGACTAACACCACCAGCGCCTGATTGGCCTGGAGCGCCGATTGGCTGAAACGCGGGACGATGCTGCGGAAATCGTCGCTGCCGTAAGTGGTCTCAGCCGTCACCGTGCCAGTGAGAAACCCCTTACCCAGCGGACTGAACGGCACGAAGCCAATGCCCAGCTCCCAAAGGGTCGGCAGGATTTCCTGCTCGGGTTCGCGCCACCACAGTGAGTACTCGCTTTGCAGCGCCGTGATCGGCTGCACCGCATGCGCACGGCGAATGGTCTGCGCACCGGCCTCCGACAGGCCGAAGTGCTTGACCTTGCCTTCGCCAATCAAGTCCTTCACTACGCCGGCGACGTCTTCGATCGGCACGTTCGGATCGACGCGGTGCTGGTAGAGCAAGTCGATGTAGTCGGTCTTCAAACGACGCAACGAGCCCTCGACGGCTATTCGAATACGTTCGGGGCGGCTGTCCAGAGTCTGCTTTGTATTGTCGGCGCCGACGGCGAAGCCGAATTTTGTGGCGATCACGACCTGGTCGCGAACTGGCGCCAGCGCCTCGCCGACTACTTGCTCATTGATATAGGGGCCGTAGAATTCGGCGGTATCGAAGAACGTGACGCCTCGCTCAACGGCTGAGCGGATCAGTGCGATGGCTTGTTCGGTATCCGTGGCCGGGCCATAACCATGGCTCAGACCCATGCAGCCGAGGCCGAGGGCGGATACTTCGAGTGAACTGTTGCCGAGTGTGCGTTTGTGCATGTTGATCTCCCGTTGGGCGTGGGGAGAACAGTAAGCGAGGTGACTGGTGAGGACTAGATAGGTAAATCGGGATGGCTTGATGAGTTCTGTTCATTAATCGACAGAGGGGGGCAAACGCGAAAGTGAGGGGGAAACCCCTCACTTATTCGGTCTGGTGATTATTGCGGTACGCGCAGCTTGTCCAGCAGTCGGTTGACCAACAGCTCGTTCGGCATGATCACCTGTTGCAGCGCCAGCAGCGGTTTGCGCTCCGGGCCGCCGATTGAGTTGGCGATGTTACCGGCCATGGAGTGGGCGTAGGAAAGCGACTCACAGGCTTCGACCAACAGGGTTTCTTCATCCAGCGTGGGGTCGACCAGATAGACCGGGCGAAACGGGGGCGAGCTTGGCGGAGCCCCCAGTGCTTCGGGTCGCAGGTAGTAGTCGAGGGCGCGGTCGGTTGCCTCTTTGACCTTTTGCGGGTCAAGCGCGGGGTCGTGAGGGATTGGATCGGTCTCTGGAGGATTGGGTGTGATTTTGAACATGGATGAAACTCCCACTTAGCAATTTAAGGAGCCATCGCGCTCGCTACCAAACGAGGGTGGTGGCCATGCGCAGGTTGGTAGACCGGTCTAAGCGGGAAAACCCGGCGCTCCCGAAGGAGCCCCACGCATGGCCACCATATAATTCGAGTTCCCAAAAGGGACCGAACAAGGTGTAGCCATGACGCTTAGAGACGGGCTACCAAACCCGATCACTGTTTTGCAGTGACAGGCAAACGATATAGCCCGGCCCATAGCCGTGTAAGCCGGCGGATTCTGGCGTACGCGTAGGTAACGGCGCAAGGTGTTGTAGGGAGGAGGGCGTAACGGTTTGTGTACTTTAAACGCGATAACCGGATGACGTTTACACATGAGCAATGTCGGTTGGTGGCGGCTTTCGGTTTTGCGTGAGTCTGTGAGATTTTTCCCCCTCACCCCAGCCCTCTCCCCCAAGGGGGCGAGGGGGAAAGGGAGCCGATCTTTGTGCTCTTCAAATCTGAGTTCGACGCGGTATTTCAAGTCGGTGCAACTTGCACATTCAGCGCGGTCAGTGCCCTCTCCGCCAAAGGGGACGAGGGGGAAGGGAGCGGATCTCCATGTAATCCAGAGCCCGAGTTCAACTCGATATTTCAGGTCGGCGTATTCCGAGCAAACAACTCGGTCAGTTCCCTCTCCCTCCGGGAGAGGGTTAGGGTGAGGGCTGTCGGTAATTTCAAATTCTGAAGAGGAGGTGTGACATGAATCGATTGACTGGCGGATGCCTGTGCGGCGATGTCCGTTTCGAAGTGACTGGTCAGCCCTACCGCGTCGGCATCTGCCACTGCCTCGACTGCCGCAAGCGCCACGGCGCACTATTCGGCACCTCGTCCATATTCCCCGAGGATGCGTTGACCGTCACCGGCGAAACCCGCGACTACAACGGGCGCTTTTTCTGCCCGCGCTGCGGCTCACCGGTATTTACGCGTTCCGAAGATGAAGTAGAGGTCAACGTCGGATCGTTCGATGAGCCTAATCAGTTCAAACCCACTTACGAACTCTGGACGATTCGGCGCGAGTCGTGGCTACCGGCGCTGCCATTGGCTCACCACTACGAGCGTGATCGCGAGAGCACGGAGCGTACAGAGGATTAGAGTGGGCAGAAAACTTCTGGGACTTGGAATAGAGTGACGATTTTTGGCATGTCACATAGCCCCTGTGGGAGCGAGCTTGCTCGCGAAGGCGTCGTGTCAGTCGACATCAATATTGAAAGTAATGACGCTTTCGCGAGCAAGCTCGCTCCCACAGGGTGCAGTACATAAACTTACAGATCTTCACCGCGAATAAACGCCAGCAGATCCGCGTTGATCGTTTCGGCCTCGGTCGTCGGCATCCCGTGCGGGAACCCCGGATACGATTTCAACGTGCCGTTCGGCAGCAACTTCGCCGACAACGGCCCCGAGTCCGCATACGGCACAATCTGATCATCCTCGCCATGCATCACCAGCACCGGTACGGTGACCTTCTTCAAGTCTTCGGTGAAATCGGTCTGCGAAAACGCCACGATCCCGTCGTAATGCGCCTTGGCGCCGCCGATCATGCCCTGACGCCACCAGTTGGCAATAATCCCCTCCGAAGGTGTGGCGCCCGGCCGGTTGTAGCCATAAAACGGCCCGGTCGGAATGTCGCGATAAAACTGCGCCCGGTTCGCCGCCAGTTGTGCCTGGAAATCATCGAACACCGATTTCGGCAGACCACCCGGATTGCTCTCGGTTTGCACCATCAGTGGCGGCACCGCACTGATCAGCACACCTTTGGCAACGTTGGCCTGACCATGCCGGGCGATGTAATGAATCACCTCACCGCCACCGGTCGAGTGACCGACATGCACGACGTTCTTCAGGCCCAGATGATTAACCACAGCCAGCGTATCGTCGGCGTAATGATCCATGTCGTGCCCGTCCCAGACCTGACTCGAACGCCCGTGCCCTCGGCGATCATGGGCAACCACCCGGAAGCCTTTGCCCAGGAAGAACAGCATCTGCGCATCCCAGTCATCGGAACTGAGCGGCCAGCCGTGATGGAAGTGGATCACCGGCGCGTCTTTCGGGCCCCAGTCCTTGTAGAAGATTTCGACGCCGTCTTTGCTGGTGACAAATCCCATGTTCGCGACTCCAGACCAATGTGATGGGTAACCCGCGCGGCAAGCGCGGACCGGTTTTGCTCATGATGGATTTCTGCTGCGCAGGCTCAGTACGAGCCGTTATCAACTGTAGGATTAAAGTCGACATCTGCATGACCGGTGGTCGCAACGTCTGGCTTCGTACGCAAATTAGGCTTTGCTGAAAGGGAAAAGCCGAGGCGTGCGTAGGCATCTGCTGCCACAGCGACGCCCCTTCAGAACACCGTGAGTCTGAGGAAATCCCCCGATGCTGACCCTGAATATCAATGGCAAGGATCAGGAGCTCGATGTCCCGGCGGACATGCCGTTGCTCTGGGTCCTGCGCGATGTCGCGCACCTGACCGGTACCAAATTCGGCTGTGGCATGGCCCAGTGCGGCGCCTGCACCGTGCACGTTGACGGGGCGCCGTTGCGCGCCTGCATCACCCCCGCAACAGCTGTGGCCCACGGGCAGAAAATCCTCACCATCGAAGGCCTGTCCACCGACGGTTCGCACCCGGTGCAGCAAGCCTGGGCCGAACTCGACGTGGTGCAGTGCGGTTACTGCCAGTCGGGGCAGATCATGTCTGCCGCAGCCTTATTGGCAAAAATCCCCAAACCCACCGACAGCGATATCGATCAGGCGCTCTCCGGCAATATCTGCCGCTGCGGCACCTATCCGCGAATCCGAGCGGCCGTGAAACGTGCGTCCGAGATTGGCTGATTGGGAGATAGACGATGAACAGTCCTGTATCGCGTCGGGGTTTTCTCAAGGGCAGCGCCATGTTGGGCGGTGGCCTGGTGGTAGCGTTTGTCGTGCCCGGCGCCCATAAGTTTGCTTTCGCGGCAGAGAATGAAGGCAAGGTCTTCGCGCCCAATGCGTTCTTGCGCATTGCTGCAGACAACAGCGTCACCGTGTTGCTCGGCCATTCGGAAATGGGCCAGGGCATCTGGACCGGCCTGACCATGTTGATTGCCGAAGAGCTGGACGCCGACTGGTCGACAATCCGCGTCGAACATTCACCGGCCTCGGCGGCGGATTACGGCATGCCGGCGTTTGGCGGCATGCAGATTACCGGTGGCTCGACATCGACGTGGATGGAGTTCGACCGCTATCGTCTGGCCGGCGCCACGGCGCGGCAGATGTTGGTCGAGGCGGCGGCCAAGCGTTTCGACGTCGCGCCTTCAGCGATTCGCACCGAATCGGGTGTGGTCATCGCTGGCGATAAACGCGCGACGTACGGCGAGCTGGCTGACGCGGCCGGGCAACTGCCGGTGCCGGACCCGAAGTCGATCACCTTCAAGGACGCCAAGGACTGGAAGGTCATCGGCAAACCGACCAAACGCCTCGACACCCCGGAGAAAATCACCGGCCGCGCCAAATTCGGCATGGACGTGCAGTTCGAAGGCTTGATGACGGCGATGGTTGCCCGTGCGCCAGTATTCGGTGCGACGGTCAAATCCTTCGAAGGCGCTGAAGCGCTGGCCGTGCCGGGCGTGCACAAAGTGGTGCAGGTGCCCACCGGCGTGGCAGTGATTGCCGAGCATTACTGGGCGGCGAAACTCGGGCGGGACGCGCTGAAGGTCGACTGGAACCTGGGGCCGCACACCGACCTGAGCAGCGCAACCCTGCTGGAGAGTTTCCGCAAACTGGCCGCCACGCCGGGGACTTCGGCGGCTCAGGCCGGAGACGCCAAGGGCAGTTTTGGCAAGGCGGCGAAGAAGATCGACGTTGAGTACAGCGTGCCGTATCTGGCTCACGCGCCGATGGAACCGTTGAACTGTACGGTGAAGATCAGCGCCGAGAAGTGCGAGATCTGGACTGGAACGCAGTTTCAGACGCTCGATCAAATGGTCGCCGGCAAGATCACCGGGCTGAAGCCGGAGCAGGTCGAGATTCACACGGAGTTCCTTGGCGGTGGTTTCGGGCGCCGGGCCAACCCAACGTCAGACTTCGTCGCCGAAGCGGTGCAAGTGGCGAAAGCCGCCGCCATGCCGGTAAAAACCGTGTGGTCGCGGGAGGATGATATTCGCGGTGGTTACTACCGTTCGATGTTCCTGCATCAGGCACGGATCGGCCTCGGCGCCGATGGCCTGCCGTCGAGCTGGCAGCATGTGCTGGTCGGGCAGTCGATCATGGCCGGCACCCTGCTGGAAGCGACGATGGTCAAGAATGGCATCGACGCGACCTCGGTCGAAGGCGTGGCCGACAGTCCCTATATCAAGGGGCTGGCCGATCATCAGGTCGATCTGCATTCGCCGCAGACTGGCATCAACGTGCTCTGGCTACGATCGGTGGGGCATAGCCACACCGCGTTTGTCATGGAATCGCTGATTGATGAAATGGCCACAGCGGCGGGCAAGGATCCGGTCGAGTACCGGCGCACATTGCTCAAGGAACACCCTCGGCATCTTGGCGTGTTGAACCTGGCGGTGGAGAAGGCCAACTGGGAAGCGCCGTTGCCGGACGGTCACGCGCTGGGCGTGGCGGTGCATGAGTCATTCGGCAGTTACGTGGCGCAGGTCGCGGAGGTGTCCCAGGACAATCTGGTAATTCGCGTGCACCGCGTGGTCTGCGCCGTGGACTGCGGAATTGCGGTGAATCCACAGAGCATCGCCGCGCAGATGGAGTCGTGCATCACCTTCGGCCTGGGCATGGCACTGCACAGCAATCTGACGCTCAAGGACGGCGCGGTCGTGCAGTCCAACTATCACGATTACCAGGTGCTGCGGCTCAACGAGATGCCGGTAGTCGAGGTGCACATCGTGCCGAGCAGCGACAAACCCGGCGGCATCGGCGAGGCCGGTGTGCCGCCGACCGCGCCAGCCGTGGCCAACGCGGTGTTCGCCCTGACCGGGCAACGCCTGCGCGAGTTGCCGCTGCAACTGTCGGGGGTGTGAGATGAAGCGACATCTAGTGTTGGGCACGGTGATTCTGCTAGGGCTGGGCGGCTATGCCTCGGACCTGTTCGCCGATGATCAGCAAGCGTTGCAGGCATTCGGCACGGTGCAGAAAGTCTTCCAGAGCCCGCGTTGCCAGAACTGCCATATTCCCGGTGATTCGCCATTGCAGTTCGACGCTGGCATTCCCCATGCGATGAACGTGGTGCGCGGCATGGACGGCAAGGGTGCGGCCGGTTTGCCCTGTGCGACCTGTCACGCAGAAAGCAATCCGCCGGCCAGTTACGGCCCGCATGCACCGCCGGGCGCGCCGCACTGGAGCCTGCCGCCGGCGGCGCACAAAATGGCCTGGATCGGCCTGCCACCGGACAAGCTCTGCGCGATGATCAAGGACCGTTCGAGCAATGGCGATCGCGACTTTGCCGCGCTGATCAAGCATGTCAGCGAAGACAAACTGGTGCTGTGGGGCTGGAATCCCGGAGCAGGGCGCGCGCCGGTGCCGGTGCCGCACGATGTTTTCGTGACGCAATTCAAGCTGTGGGCCGATGCGGGCGGACCATGCCCGGTGGCGCAAATGTGAGCCATTGCCAAATTAGCGCTACGCTTAAAAGCATTGTTGCCAATGGAGTGTGCTGATGCTGGTTCCAGGAAAACCTGCGAATGAAACGGCGCGCGTTCAAGCGCTGCACGGTCTTGAACTGCTCGATTCCGCCCCTGAAGAGCGTTTCGATCGACTGACACGGTTGGCAAAACGCTTGTTCAATGTGCCGATTGCACTGGTGACGCTGGTCGACACCAATCGGCAGTGGTTCAAATCGTGTGTGGGGCTTGATGTCAGCGAGACGCCAAGGGATGTTTCATTCTGCGGCCATGCGATTCTTAACGACGGCCTGTTGTTGGTGCCGGACGCCCGCGAAGATGTGCGCTTCCATGACAACCCGCTGGTGACGGGCGCGCCGCACATTCGCTTCTACGCCGGTTACCCTTTGACCGTGCCCAACGGCAATAAAATGGGCACGCTGTGCCTGATCGACACCAAGCCCCGCGACCTCGACGCGGAAGAGCGCGCGTTGTTGCGGGATCTGGCGGAAATGGCCGAGCAAGAGCTGGCCGCTGTGCAGGTCGCGAGCATGGATGAATTGACGTTGCTGTCCAATCGCCGTGGTTTCAAGCAACTGGCGCAGCACGCGCTGGACGCCTGCGCGCGGATAAAGCGCCCGGCGACCTTGCTGTTTTTCGACCTTAATGACTTCAAACAGATCAACGATCTGTATGGGCATGCCGAGGGTGACAGTGCGCTGAAGACCTTTGCCGACGTGCTGCGCATCGCCTTTCGCGAGAGTGATGTGGTCGGGCGTTTGGGCGGGGATGAGTTTGTCGCGCTGCTGACCGGCTCCAGCCATATCGAAACCACGGCGATCATGGCGCGGCTCAAGGATATTCTCGAAGAGCGTAATGCCACGTTGCACCGGGGCTATGCGATTCGCTTCAGTGTCGGGCAGATCGAATACGACGCTGAGCGCCATGAGACCGTGGATCGGCTGCTGGCGGATGCTGATAGTGCGATGTATGTGCACAAGCAGGCCTTGAAGCGTTGTTGATTCGGGCCTCATCGCTGGCAAGCCAGCTCCCACAGAGATCTGCAGTGAACCGGGATTTTGTGAGCACCCGAGAAACCTGTGGGAGCTGGCTTGCCAGCGATGGCGTCCGCACATTCAACATCGTCATCGGCTGACCCACCGCCATCGCGAGCAGGCTCACTCCTACAATAGCGTCGGGTGTTCTCAAAGTCCCGGTTCACCACAAATCCATGTGGGAGCGAGCTTGCTCGCGAAGGCGTCCGGTCAGGCACATCTCTGTTGAATGTGCTGGCCTCTTCGTGAGCAAGCTCACTCCCACAGGTACCTTCGGTGTTCAGAAAATCCCGGTTCACCGTAGATCCGGTGGGCGCTAGCCTGCTAGCGAATGCGTCAGCCCGAACAATACAAATCTATTTGGCAAACAACTGCCCAATGTCCTTGAACGCCTTGAACTCCAGCGCATTGCCGCACGGGTCAAACAAAAACATCGTCGCCTGTTCCCCCACCAAACCCTGAAAGCGAATTCCCGGCTCAATCACAAATTTCGTTTCCAGTGACTGCAAGCGCTCGGCCAGCGCCTCCCATTCCTGCATATCCAACACCACGCCAAAATGCGGCACCGGCACGTCATGCCCATCGACGGCGTTGGTGTGCGCAGCTTCCTGCGAGGCGTTTTTCGGCGCCAGGTGAATCACCAGTTGATGACCAAAGAAATTGAAATCGACCCAGTGCTCACTGGAGCGACCTTCCTCCAGACCAAAGACCTCGCGGTAAAAGTGCCGTGCGGCCGCGAGGTCATACACCGGAATGGCCAGATGAAAAGGGCTGAGCTGCATAGTGGAATTCTCGATCAGGTTCGGTTGACTGAGTTTAGTGCTGTGAAATGTGATTGAAAGACGATAGTTTTTGTGTCGAGCTCAAATTATTTCGATCAATCGAGGTGTGCATGCTGCGCGAACTCAAAACCTTTCTCGCGGTGGCACGCCACGGCACGTTTGCGGCCGCGGGTTTGCATATTGGCCTGACGCAGTCGGCGGTCAGTGCGCAGATCCGCAACCTCGAAAACGCCTTGGGCATTCGCCTGTTCGATCGCACCGGTCGGCAGGCGACGCTCAATGCGGCGGGGCAGCGGGCGTTGCCGATGGCGCAGGAAATGCTCGCGATCTTCAGCCGCATGGCGGTGGACGACGCGGTCAGCGAGTTTCGCGGCGAGCTGAAAATCGGTGCAGTGGCCACCGCGCAAACCGGCCTGTTGCCGCAAGCCTTGTTGCGTTTGCGCCAGCAGGCACCGGGGCTGGAGCCAAAACTGGTGCCGGGCGTGTCGTTGAATCTGTTGAGTCAGGTCGATGCCGGTGAGGTGGATCTGGCGATCATGATCAAGCCACCGTTCGAGTTGCCCAAGGAGTTGTCGGCGCAGGTGATCCGGCGTGAGCCGTTTGTGTTGATCGTGCCGCCGCAGGTCGAGGGCGACGATCCGCTGCGGTTGCTCGCCGACCGGCCGCATGTGCGCTACGACCGCAATTCTTTCGGAGGGCGATTGGTGACGCGGTTTCTGCGGGAGCAGCGCATAGAGGTCAACGTAGCGCTGGAGCTGGATGAGCTGGAGGCGATCGTGAAAATGGTCGAGTCGGGGCTGGGCGTTTCGTTGTTGCCCAGGGCCGGACTGTGGCTGGAGCATCCGCTCAAGGTCAGGGTAATCGAGTTGGGTGAGCTGACGTTCTACCGCGAGATGGTCCTGCTGCAGCGCTATAGCCAGCGCAATCAGCCGATTCAAAAGCTGTTCGCCCAGTGCCTGGAATAACCCCCCAATCCTCCCCGTGGGAGCGGGAGCGCACAAAAAAGCCGGGGCTGCCGAGACACTGATTTGGCTCGTAAAGACTATGGCACTGTCATTTCTGACAGGTGTTTCGCGGCAGGGCGGCGTGTGACAGTAGCTCGCGCGTTTCGAACTGCTGCCTCAAGACTTTCAGATACGCCATTCGCGCAAAGCATTACAGGCAGCGTCTTTCTTAAAGGATGAACCACATGAACAGTCAAGATGGCGCTTCTTCTGTCAACAATGCCGGCGATCTCGATCCAACATTCGGCGTGGACGGTGTTGTAAACGTTCCCATTGCTTCAGGCACCCTCCGGTGCATGGTGGAGGATAACCAGGGCTCTATTGTCCATGGCCTGTGGGTCGGTAACGAAATGTGGTTTTACCGGATTTTCGCCAACGGCAGCCAGGATCTGCAGTTTGGCAGCGACGGGGTCACCCGGTGGGAGTTTGCGCCCGGCAAGCTATCGGTCCCCGTTCAGTTACTCCAACAGGCGGATGGAAAATATGTGGTGATCGGAGCGCTTCGCGACGATCGCTCTGATCAACGACCCAAAGTTGCCATTACCCGATTCAACAGCAATGGCACCCCGGATCTGGTCTTCGGTAACAAGATTCTGCCGTTGCCGGCACAAAACAATCTGTTCACCGAGTTCCCTTCGTACGGATGTTTACAGGCCGACGGGAAAATCCTGGTTGCGGCGTCGTATACCTTGATCGATGGACAAGACCAATTGGTGCTCAGGGGCAGCCGACTTTATCGACTTCAGGCCAATGGCGAGGCCGATCTGGAATTTGGCGGTGGGCGCGGCTTTGTCGAGGTGCTCATGAACGGGCAGAACACTGAAGTTAAAAGCGTGGTCGTGACCCGCGACGGGAAGATTGTTGTGGGCGGAACCACCGAGCGGGTGCGGGTGGGTTCATATGATCGAAAACAATCAGTCGCCCGGTTTTTGTCAAATGGTGCACTCGACGATACCTTTGGCAGGAACGGCTACTGGGAAGCCGATGGCGACAACGTGATGGGGCGTGTCATTTTTCTTGAAGACAAGCTCATTGTGGTGGGACATGAAGTTGTCAAGCCGAGCGGGTATCGGGTATGTGTCTCCAGGCTGACAGCCGATGGTGAATTTGATCCGACGTTCAATAACGGGATCAGACTGTTGACTGATGTGCCCATGGATGTTCCGGGCTATGTCCTCATATGCAATGCAGTTGCCTTGCAGGCGGATGGAAAAATCATTGCTGCCGGGTACGTCGGGTTCGCCGCACGTGCCTACTGGTTGCGGGTCCAGACCAATGGCCAGCTTGATCCGGACTTCGGAGATCAAGGCTTGCATGTGCATGAGCCTTCTAACCTGATGGGTGGGGTGCTGGTTCAAACCACTACGGGAAGAATCCTCGCCGCCATCGACTCTGCTGTTGCTCCCGCTCCGAGAATCCTCGGCATTCTTGCTTGAAGTTCTTTTGCTTCAACCCATAAAAAACCCGCCAGCAAATGGCGGGTTTTTATGGGACAGGCGAAGATTACTCTTCGATGTTGCCCATGGCGGTGGTGTTGAAGCCGCCGTCGACGTACATGATTTCACCGCTGATGCCCGACGCCAGGTCGGAGCACAGGAAGGCGCCGGCGTTGCCGACTTCTTCGATGGTGACGTTACGGCGCAGCGGGGTTTGCGCTTCGTTGGCGGCCAGCATCTTGCGGAAGTTCTTGATGCCCGAGGCTGCCAGAGTACGGATCGGGCCAGCCGATACGCAGTTGACGCGGGTGCCGTCCGGGCCCAGGGAGCCGGCCAGGTAACGTACGCCAGCTTCCAGCGAAGCCTTGGCCATGCCCATTACGTTGTAGTTCGGCATGGTGCGCTCGGCGCCCAGGTACGACAGGGTCAGCAGGCTGCCGTTGCGGCCTTTCATCATTTCGCGACCAGCTTTGGCCAGGGCCACGAAGCTGTAGGCGCTGATGTCGTGAGCGATGCGGAAACCTTCACGGGTGGTGGCTTCGGTGAAGTCGCCGTCCAGTTGGTCGCCCGGGGCGAAGCCGACGGAGTGCACGATGCAGTCCAGGCCGTCCCACTTCTTGCTCAGCTCTTCGAAGACCTTGGCGATTTCTTCATCGCTGGCCACGTCGCACGGGAAGCACAGCTCAGGGCTCGAACCCCAGCCCTGTGCGAATTCTTCAACACGACCTTTCAGTTTGTCGTTCTGATAAGTGAAGGCAAGCTCAGCGCCCTCGCGATGCATGGCGGCAGCGATGCCGGATGCGATGGACAGCTTGCTGGCGACACCGACGATCAGTACGCGCTTACCGGCGAGAAAACCCATGTGTTGCTCCTCTTTCAGGTTATTGCGCAGTGGCTGGTGCCAGAAAAGCGGCTTCCAGCAACTGCTGTGTATACGGATGTTGGGGGGCGGCAAAGATACTTTGCGCGTCTCCCTGTTCGACCACTTGGCCATGCTTGACCACCATCAACTGGTGGCTCAGCGCTTTGACGACAGCCAGGTCATGGCTGATGAACAAATACGTCAGGTTGTACTTGGCTTGCAGTGAACGCAACAGCTCCACCACTTGCCGCTGCACCGTCCGGTCGAGCGCCGACGTCGGCTCGTCCAGCAGGATCAGCGCCGGTTTCAGCACCAAAGCCCGGGCAATGGCGATTCGTTGCCGTTGCCCACCGGAAAATTCGTGGGGGTAGCGGTGCCGGGTTTCCGGATCCAGACCTACCTCCTTCAATGCCGCAATAATCGCCGCCTCTTGCTCCTCGGCGGTGCCCATCTTGTGAATCCGCAAGCCTTCGCCAACGATGTCGCTGACGCACATGCGCGGGCTCAGGCTGCCGAACGGGTCCTGAAACACCACCTGCATCTCCCGACGCAACGGGCGAACCTCGTTCTGCGTCAGGCAGTCTAGCTGCTTGCCTTCAAAGCGAATGGCGCCTTTGCTGCCGATCAGCCGCAAAATCGCCAGACCCAGGGTGGATTTGCCGGAACCGCTTTCCCCCACGATCCCCAGGGTCTGACCCTGAGGCAGGCTGAAATTGATGCCGTCCACTGCCTTGACGTAATCCACCGTGCGCTTGAGCAGGCCTTTCTTGATCGGGAACCAGACTTTCAGGTCCTCGACTTCAAGCAGCGGCGCGCCGATTTTATTGCTCGCCGGGCCTCCGCTGGGCTCCGCGCCGAGCAATTCCCGAGTGTACGGATGCTGCGGCGAACGGAACAGCTCTTCGCACGATGCCTGTTCGACGATGCAACCGCGCTGCATGACACATACGCGATGCGCAATTCTTCGCACCAGGTTCAAATCGTGACTGATCAGTAACAGCGACATGCCCAATCGGGCCTGTAATTCCTTGAGCAAATCGAGGATTTTCAGCTGAACGGTCACATCCAGGGCGGTGGTCGGCTCGTCGGCAATCAGCAGTTCTGGCTCGTTGGCCAGGGCCATGGCGATCATCACCCGCTGGCGCTGGCCGCCGGACAATTCGTGGGGCAGGGCCTTGAGGCGCTTGTGCGGCTCGGGGATGCCGACCATCTCCAGCAGCTCCAGGGTGCGCTGGGTCGCGACTTTGCCGGTCAGGCCCTTGTGGATGCCCAGCACCTCGTTGATCTGCTTCTCGATCGAGTGCAGCGGGTTCAGCGAGGTCATCGGCTCTTGAAAGATCATTGCGATGCGGTTGCCGCGAATGTGGCGAATGGTCTTTTCTTTCAGTGCCAGCAGATTCTGTCCGGCGTAATTGATGCTGCCGGCCGGGTGACGGGCGATCGGGTAGGGCAGCAGGCGCAGGATCGAGTGCGCCGTCACCGATTTGCCCGAGCCGGATTCACCGACCAGCGCCAGGGTTTCGCCGCGCTTGATGTCGAAGCTCACACCTTCGACCACGCGGTGGACGCGCTCGCCAAGGCCAAATTCGACGGCGAGGTCGCGCACTTCGATCAGATTGTCCTGATTCATTTCACTTCCTCGGGTCGAAGGCATCGCGAGCGGACTCGCCGATAAACACCAGCAAACTCAACATCAACGCCAGCACGGCAAATGCGCTCATGCCCAGCCACGGCGCTTGCAGGTTGGATTTACCCTGGGCCACCAGCTCACCCAGCGACGGACTGCCGGCCGGCAAGCCGAAACCGAGGAAGTCCAACGCGGTGAGGGTGCCAATGGCGCCGGTGAGGATGAACGGCATGAAGGTCATGGTCGAGACCATCGCGTTGGGCAGGATGTGGCGGAACATGATCGCGCCGTTCTGCATGCCCAGCGCCCGCGCGGCGCGCACGTATTCAAGGTTACGGCCACGGAGGAACTCGGCGCGCACCACGTCAACCAGGCTCATCCACGAGAACAGCAGCATGATCCCCAGCAGCCACCAGAAATTCGGCTGGACGAAACTGGCGAGAATGATCAGCAGGTACAGCACCGGCAACCCCGACCAGATCTCCAGAAAACGCTGCCCGGCCAAGTCGACCCAGCCGCCATAGAAGCCCTGCAGCGCGCCGGCAATCACGCCAATGATCGAACTCAACACGGTTAACGTCAGCGCGAACAGCACCGAGATGCGGAAGCCGTAGATCACCCGCGCCAGCACATCGCGGCCCTGGTCGTCGGTGCCCAGCAGGTTGTCCGCCGAGGGCGGGGCCGGGGCCGGGACTTTCAGGTCGTAATTGATGCTCTGGTAGCTGTAGGGGATAGGCGCCCACAACACCCACGCATCCTTGGCCTTGAGCAGTTCGCGGATGTACGGGCTCTTGTAGTTGGCCTCCAGCGGAAACTCGCCGCCGAAAGTGGTTTCCGGGTAGCGCTTGATCGCCGGGAAGTACCAATTGTTGTCGTAATGCACCACCAACGGTTTGTCGTTGGCGATCAGCTCGGCGCCGAGGCTCAGGCCGAACAGGATCAGGAACAGCCACAGCGACCACCAGCCACGCTTGTTGGCCTTGAACAGTTCGAACCGGCGGCGGTTGAGAGGGGACAGGTTCATCTCAATGCTCCCGGCTTTCGAAGTCGATGCGCGGATCGACCAAGGTGTAGGTGAGGTCGCCGATCAGTTTCACCACCAACCCGAGCAGGGTGAAGATGAACAGGGTGCCGAACACCACCGGGTAATCGCGGTTGATCGCTGCTTCAAAGCTCATCAGGCCGAGACCGTCGAGGGAGAAAATCACTTCCACCAGCAACGAGCCTGTGAAGAAGATGCCGATGAACGCCGACGGGAAACCGGCAATCACCAGCAGCATGGCGTTGCGGAAAACGTGGCCGTAGAGCACGCGATTGCGCGTCAGGCCCTTGGCCTTGGCGGTGACCACGTATTGTTTGTTGATCTCGTCGAGAAAGCTGTTTTTGGTCAGCAGGGTCATGGTTGCGAAGTTACCGATCACCAGCGCCGTCACCGGCAGCGCCAGGTGCCAGAAGTAATCGAGGATCTTGCCGCCGAAGCTCAGTTCATCGAAGTTGTTTGAGGTCAGGCCCCTTAGCGGGAACCAGTCGAGATAACTGCCGCCGGCAAACACCACGATCAGCAGGATCGCAAAGAGAAACGCCGGGATCGCATAGCCGACGATGATTGCCGAACTGGTCCACACATCGAAATGGCTGCCGTGCCGCGTGGCCTTGGCGATCCCCAGCGGGATCGACACCAGGTACATGATCAGCGTGCTCCACAGCCCCAGCGAGATCGACACCGGCAGCTTTTCCTTGATCAGGTCGATGACCTTGGCGTCGCGGAAAAAGCTGTCGCCGAAATCCAGCTGCGCGTAGTTCTTGACCATGATCCACAGGCGTTCCGGGGCCGATTTGTCGAACCCGTACATGTGCTCGATTTCCTTGATCAGCGCCGGGTCCAGACCCTGTGCGCCGCGATAGGACGAGCCAGCCACCGACACCTCGGCACCGCCGCCGGCAATGCGGCTGGTGGCGCCCTCGAAGCCCTCGAGTTTGGCGATCATCTGTTCTACCGGGCCGCCGGGCGCGGCCTGGATGATCACGAAGTTGATCAGCAGGATGCCGAACAGGGTCGGGATGATCAGCAGCAGTCGCCGAAAAATATACGCCAGCATCTGATTACTCCGTGCCCACAGGGTCGGCTTGCAGTTTGGTTTCGACTTCTATGGCGGGTTTCGCGTCAGGCTTGACCCACCAGGTGTTAATGCCGATGTCGTACTTGGGCGAGACTTTCGGGTGGCCGATGTGGTTCCAGTAGGCCACGCGCCAGGTCTTGATGTGCCAGTTGGGGACCACGTAGTAACCCCATTGCAATACCCGGTCCAGTGCACGGGCATGAGCCACCAGGCTGCTGCGTGAATCGGCGTTGATCAGGGTCTCCACCAATTGATCGACGATCGGGTCTTTCAGGCCCATGGTGTTGCGGCTGCTCGGTTTGTCGGCGGCGGCGCTCATCCAGAATTCGCGCTGCTCGTTACCCGGCGAGTTGGACTGCGGGAAACTGCCAACCACCATGTCGAAGTCCCGCGAACGCACGCGGTTGATGTACTGCGAGACGTCCACGCGACGGATCACCAGGTCGATGCCGAGGTCAGCGAGGTTGCGCTTGAACGGCAGCAGCACCCGTTCGAATTCGGTCTGCGCGAGGAGGAACTCGATGACCACGGGTTTGCCGTTGGCGTCGACCATTTTGTCATCGACGATCTTCCAGCCAGCCTCTTGCAGCAATTGATAGGCCTCACGCTGCTGAGCGCGGATCATGCCGCTGGCATCGGTCTTCGGGTTCTCGAAGGCCTCACTGAACACTTGCGCCGGGAGTTTGCTGCGGAACGGCTCGAGGATCGCCCGTTGCTCGGCGTCAGGCAGGCCAGTGGCAGCCATTTCCGAGTTCTCGAAATAGCTGCGGGTGCGGAAGTAGGCGCCGTTGAACAGTTGTTTGTTGGTCCATTCGAAGTCGAACAGCAGGCCGAGCGCCTGACGCACCCGCACATCCTGAAACACCGGGCGGCGCAGGTTGAAGACAAAGCCCTGCATGCCGGTCGGATTGCTGTTGGCGATCTGTTCCTTGATCAAGCGACCTTCGGTGACCGCCGGGATGTTGTAGGCGTTGGCCCAGTTTTTTGCGGTCATTTCCAGCCAGTAATCGAATTGCCCGGCCTTCAGCGCTTCGAGGGCAACGGTGTTGTCGCGGTAGTAATCGGTGGTCATCGTGTCGAAATTGTAGAAACCACGGTTGACCGGCAAGTCCTTGCCCCAGTAATCCTTGACCCGCTCATAGCGCACCGAGCGCCCGGCCTTCACTTCGGCGACCTTGTACGGGCCGCTGCCCAGCGGGATTTCCAGGTTGCCCTTGGTGAAGTCACGACTGGCCCACCAGTGTTTCGGCAGCACCGGCAACTGGCCGAGAATCAGCGGCAACTCGCGGTTGTTGGTGTGCTTGAACTTGAACAGCACTTTCAGCGGATCTTCGGCGATCACTTCGGAAACGTCGCTGTAGTAGCCGCGAAACAGCGGTGAACCTTCCTTGGTCAGCGTGTTGAAGCTGAACACTACGTCCTCGGCACGTACCGGGTGGCCGTCGTGGAAGCGCGCTTCGGGGCGCAGGTAGAAGCGCACCCAGCTGTTGTCCGGAGCCTTTTCGATCTTGCTGGCGATCAGGCCGTATTCGGTGAACGGCTCATCGAGGCTGTGCTTGGTCAGGGTGTCGTAGATCTGCCCGACGTCGTCGGCCGGCACCCCTTTGCTGATGAACGGGTTGAGGCTGTCGAAGCCGCCGAAACCGGCCTGACGGAAGATGCCACCCTTGGGCGCGTCGGGGTTCACGTAATCGAAATGCTTGAAATCGGCCGGGTATTTCGGCGGCTCGTTGTACAGGGTCACAGCGTGTTGCGGGGCGGCACAAGCCAGCCCGGCGAACAGCAGACCGCTGGCCTGCACGAGCAGGGCGCGGAACGGTTTCATTGATCTTTCTCCGAAGACTTCAGCCACCACGCGCTCAGGCCCAGGGTGTAGGGCGGCGTGGTGACAAAGGCCAACCGGTTGCGGTAGGCCAGACGGTGATAATTGAGGTACCAGTTGGGAATGCTGTAGTGCTGCCACAGCAGCACGCGGTCCAGCGCCTTGCCGGCGGCGACCTGTTCGTCGCGGGTGCGTGCGGCGAGCAATTGCTCGAGCAGGTGATCGACCACCGGATTGGCGATACCCGCGTAATTCTTGCTGCCCTTGACCCCGACCTGACTGGAATGGAAGTACTGCCATTGCTCCAGACCCGGGCTGAGCGTCTGGTTGAGCGTCATCAGAATCATGTCGAAATCGAACTGATCCAGACGTTGTTTGTACTGGGCGCGATCCACCGTGCGCAGGCGCGCATCAATGCCGATGCTGTTGAGGTTCTCGATGTACGGCTGCAGGATGCGCTCAAGGTTCGGGTTGACCAGCAGCAGTTCGAAGCTCAGTGGCTGGCCATTGGCGTTTTGCAAGCGCTGACCGTTGAGCTTCCAGCCGGCCTCGGCGAGCAGGGTCAGGGCCTGGCGCATGGTCTCCCGGGGGATGCCGCGGCCATCGGTCTGCGGCAGGCTGAATGGTTCGGTGAACAGCCGGGCCGGGAGTTGCTCCTTGTACGGCTTGAGCATCAACCATTCATGGCCGACCGGCAGCCCCGTCGCGGAAAACTCGCTGTTGGGGTAGTAGCTGGTCGTGCGCTTGTAGGCGTCGCTGAACAGCGCGCGGTTGGTCCACTCGAAGTCGAACATCAGGCCCAGCGCCTCACGCACCTTGACGTCGGCAAACGTCGGACGCCGGGTGTTCATGAACAGGCCCTGGCTCGGGGTCGGGATCTGATGCGGGATCTGCGCCTTGATAACATCGCCACGGCGCATGGCCGGGAAGTTGTAGCCGTTGGCCCAGTTCTTCGCCTGGTGCTCGATATAGATGTCGAACTCGCCGGCCTTGAACGCTTCGAAGGCGACGTCGCTGTCGCGGTAGAACTCGACTTCCATGCGATCGAAGTTGTACTTGCCGCGATTGACCGGCAAATCCTTGCCCCAGTAGTCCTTGACCCGTTCGAAGATCAACTGCCGCCCCGGTGTGACGGACGTGATGCGGTATGGCCCGCTGCCCAGCGGCGGCTCGAAGGTGGTGGCCTTGAAGTCGCGGTCTTTCCAGTAATGCTGCGGCAGCACCGGCAGTTCGCCGAGACGCAGGATCAACAACGGATTACCGGAGCGCTTGAGCACGAAACGGATGCGCTGCTTGTTGAGGATGTCGACGCGCAACACTTCCTGCAACGCCGTTCGGTACAGCGGATGACCTTCCTTGAGCAGCAGACGGTAGGAGAACGCCACGTCGTAGGCGGTGATCGGCGTGCCATCGTGAAAACGTGCTTCGGGGCGCAGATTGAACACCACCCAGCTGCGATCTTCGCTGTACTCCACCGATTGCGCGATCAAGCCGTAACTGGATGCGGGTTCGTCACCGGACGGCGAATACTGGCCGGTGCCGACCATCAGCGGCTCGTTCAGCTCGTTGATGCCGTACTGCAGGAAATTCGGCGTGGTGACCGGGCTGGTGCCCTTGAACGTGTAGGGATTGACCGTATCGAAGGTGCCGAATGCCATCACCCGCAACGTACCGCCCTTGGGCGCTTGCGGGTTGACCCAGTCGAAGTGGGTAAATCTGGCCGGGTACTTGAGCGTGCCGAACTGCGCATAACCGTGACTTTCGGTAATCGTCGCGCTTGCGGTTGAGCTCAAGGCCAGGCTGATCAGGAGCAGGAGGAGGGGACGCTTCAAGTCAGATCCGATCCAGGCGGCTTGGGCTTAGTGGGCCGTACAGTAACAGCTTGTCTGGACAGGAAAAAGATGCGGGTTAATGCGGGGTTAATCGTTTGCGCGAAGAGCCCCTCACCCTAACCCTCTCCCGGAGGGAGAGGGGACTGATCGTGGTGTCTGGGCGAATTGCACCGACGTGCGATACCGAGTCGAACTCAAGTTCTCAAAAGCCCCTCACCCTGACCCTCTCCCGGAGGGAGAGGGGACTGATCGTGGTGTTTGGACGAATTACACCGACGTGCTGCACCGAGTCGAACTCAAGTTCTCAAAAGCCCCTCACCCTGACCCTCTCCCGGGGGGAGAGGGGACTGACTGTGGTGTCTGGGCGAATTGCATCGAGGTGCGATACCGAGTCGAACTCGGATTTTGAACAGCACGGAGATCGGCTCCCTTTCCCCCTCGCCCCCTTGGGGGAGAGGGCTGGGGTGAGGGGGATCGTTCTAAAGCACACCACAAAAACCTGATCCAAAAAAAAGCCCCTGAAAACTCAGGGGCTCTTCTGTCAGTGCGGCTGATAAACCGTGAGCATCTGCCCCGGCTTCAACGCTTTACCCGCACCCGGATTCCAGCGCTTGAGATGCTGCATCTCAACGTTGAAGCGCTTGGCCACGACGTACAGCGTGTCGCCGCGCTTGACCTTGTACTGGGTCTGCTGCGCGCTGTCGTCCTTGCCTTTGCTCTTGCTGTTGGCCGCAATCACGGTATTGACGCGCCCCGACTTGCGAGCCGGCGTGCGCTTGGTGGTGTCTTGCATCACCAGCGTCTGGCCGACCTTGAGGTTCTTGCCGGTCAGCTTGTTCCAGCGCTGCAGATCCTTGACTTCAACCTTGTTGGCCTTGGCGATGGAGCCGAGGTTGTCGCCACGCTTCACGCGATAGGCACGCTTGAGCTGTGCCACTTCCGACGGATCGGCGCCTTCGAACACCGGTTTCAGCGAGCGAGGGCTGATCAGCTCTTCCGGCCGCATGGTCTGCAGGCTGGCGGTCAGCAGTTGCGCCTTCGATGTCGGCACCAGCAGGTGCTGAGGGCCGTCGATGGTGGTGCGCTGCTTGAAGGCCGGGTTGAGCTGGAACAGTTCGTCTTCGTCGATGTTGGCCACTGCCGCGACCTTCGACAGATCCATGCGCTGGTTGATTTCGACGACCTGGAAATACGGCTCGTTGGCGATCGGGTTGAGGTTCACCCCGTAGGCTTCCGGCGCCAGCACCACTTGCGACAGCGCCAGCAGTTTCGGCACGTAGGCCTGGGTTTCCGCCGGCAACGAAGACAGGTTCCAGTAGTCGGTCGGCAGGCCTAGCTTCTCGTTCCGCTCAATGGCGCGGCTGACGGTGCCTTCACCGGCGTTGTAGGCGGCCAGGGCCAGCAGCCAGTCACCGTTGAACATGTCGTGCAGGCGGGTCAGGTAATCCATCGCTGCGGTGGTCGAGGCGGTGATGTCGCGACGGCCATCATAAAAGCGGGTCTGGCGCAGGTTGTAGTAGCGGCCCGTGGACGGGATGAACTGCCACAGCCCCGACGCGTCGGAGCGGGAGTAGGCCATCGGGTTGTAGGCGCTCTCGATCACTGGCAGCAGGGCCAGCTCCAGCGGCATGTTGCGCTCTTCGAGACGCTCGACGATGTAATGAATATAGAGACTGCCGCGTTCGCCGGCATTCTCGAGGAAGGAGGGATTGCTGGCGAACCACAGGCGCTGCTGCTCGATGCGCGGGTTCACGGCCAGGCCTTCTTGCAGCTGGAAACCGCCGCGCATACGCTCCCAGATGTCCTGGGGCACCTGCGGGCTGGGCTTTTCACTCAGCCAGATGGGCTTCTGCTTGGCTCGCGCAGCAATGTTCGGCGTATGGGTCGCTTCAGTCTGCGGAGCATGGCTGGAACAGCCCGCCAGCGTGGCGGACACAGCCACCGCGATGGCTTGCGCCAGGCGGGTCAATGCGTCTGAATTGACGGACTTACGTATGGATGACGACATTGGCTGGAAGTAAGTTCCGGGCAAAAATGTCGGGCGATTCTAGAAAGCGCACCCCCTGCGGTCAACCATTCAGAATTTTTGTACCAGCTGGTGAGTCACTTAGAATTTATCTTTCCAGGCTCGCAGCGCAGCAAATACCTCACTCGGCGCCCGGTTTTGAGCGCCTGCCCGTTCGTCCACTTTTTGTGTAACTAATGTTTCAGTGGTCCGCAAAAACGGGTTGGTGAGCTTTTCCAGGGCCAGGGTCGAGGGCAGGGTCATAACCCCGTTTTGCCGTTGCTGGCTGACTTTTTCCAGACGAGCGGCGATGTCCGGGTTGGTCGGCTCCACCGCAGCCGCAAACTTGAGATTGCTCAGGGTGTATTCATGGGTGCAGTAGACCAGCGTATCTTCGGGCAACGCGGCGAGACGGCTCAGGGAATGGTGCATCTGCTCCGGCGTGCCTTCGAACAAGCGGCCACAACCGGCGGCAAACAAGGTGTCGCCGCAAAACAGCAGACCATGGTGGTAATAGGCAATGTGTCCCAAGGTGTGACCGGGCACCGCATAGACCGCGAAGTCCCAGCCGAGCACACTGACGCTGTCGTTGTCCTTGAGCGCCACGTCGCGCGCCGGGATGTTTTCGCTGGCCGGCCCATAGACCGTGGCGCCACTCGCCTGCTTGAGGCGCTCGACGCCGCCGACGTGGTCATGATGGTGGTGGGTGATCAGAATGTCGCTCAACACCCAGCCCGGATGGGCGTCGAGCCACGCCAGCACCGGCGCGGCGTCGCCCGGGTCGACCACCGCACAGCGTTGGGAGCGGTGATCCTGTAACAACCAGATGTAGTTGTCGGTGAACGCGGGCAGGGCACTGATCTGTATCATTGTCGGAATTCGCCAAGCGGAAAACATTGGCGCATCTTAGTAGTTCCTGGCGCGTTGGAGAATGACATGACCGATAAAGCGTTCGCTCAGGCCGATCCGGACTGGCTGGCATTGATCAGCGCCGCACGTGAATGGCTGTCGGGGCCGCTCGGGCAATTTCTGCTCGACGAAGAGCGGCGCATGCTTGAAGACGAGCTGGGTCGCTTCTTCGGTGGTTATCTGGTGCATTACGGCCCGTCCGCGCAAACCCCGCCCTCGGCACCGCAGGTTCAGCGCAACGTGCGCCTTGGCGCGCCGCTGCCCGGGGTCGAGATCGTCTGCGAAGAACAGGCCTGGCCGCTGAGCGAGCATGCCGCCGACGTGGTGGTGATGCAGCACGGCCTCGATTTCTGTCTGTCGCCCCACGGCCTGTTGCGCGAAGCCGCGAGCAGCGTGCGCCCCGGCGGGCATTTGCTGATCGTCGGCATCAACCCCTGGAGCACCTGGGGATTGCGGCATGTCTTCGCCCATGACGCCTTGCGTCAGGCCCGTTGCATCTCGCCGTCGCGAGTGGCCGACTGGCTCAATCTGCTGGGCTTTGCGCTGGAGAAACGCCGCTTCGGGTGCTATCGTCCGCCGCTCGCGTCAGCCAAGTGGCAGGCCCGTCTGGCCGGCTGGGAACGCAAGGCCGGTGACTGGCAACTGTCGGGCGGCGGTTTCTATTTATTGGTGGCACGCAAGATTGTGGTCGGCCTGCGACCGGTGCGTCAGGAACGTCGCGAGCCGATGGGCAAGCTGATTCCGCTGCCGATGGCCAAGGTCAACCGCCGCCGTATCGAACCGTAAACCTTCTTTTTATAAGTGGCCGGACATGCTCCGGCTGCGGCTATCGTCGATCCGCGATTGACGAGGCAGGCATTTATTCTGGATAGACTGGCATGAGCGAAAGCGTCGATAGCGTAGAACTGTTCACCGACGGCGCCTGCAAGGGTAACCCCGGTCCGGGCGGCTGGGGCGCCTTGCTGGTGTGCAAGGGCGTCGAAAAGGAACTGTGGGGCGGCGAGGCCAATACCACCAACAACCGCATGGAACTGCTCGGCGCCATCCGTGGCCTCGAAGCCTTGAAGCGGCCCTGCGAAGTGTTGCTGGTGACCGACTCGCAGTACGTGATGAAAGGCATCAACGAGTGGATGGCCAATTGGAAGAAGCGCGGCTGGAAGACAGCGGCGAAAGAACCGGTGAAAAATGCTGATCTGTGGAAAGAACTCGACGAGCAGGTCAATCGCCACAAGGTCACCTGGAAGTGGGTGCGCGGGCACATCGGGCATCACGGCAACGAGCGGGCTGACCAGTTGGCCAACCGTGGCGTGGATGAAGTGCGCGGCTACAAGCAAAGCTGATTTCGCTTCTGAACCGTGGTGCGGCCATTCGCGAGCAAGCTCGCTCCCACAGGGAAATGCATTCCAGATCTGATGCCCCTTCCCTGAATTGGAATGCATTCCAATGTGGGAGCGAGCTTGCTCGCGAAGGGCGCGCCACGGTCTGACTGAAACACCCCGCCGAGCGTGTTAACATCCGCTTTTTTGCACGATTGACCCCGTTGAGAATTGAACACTGATGGCCACCAGATCCGTTGTACTCGATACCGAAACCACCGGCATGCCGGTGACCGATGGTCACCGGATCATTGAAATCGGCTGTGTCGAACTGATCGGTCGGCGCCTCACGGGCCGGCACTTTCACGTCTATCTGCAACCGGATCGCGAGAGTGACGAAGGCGCGATCGGCGTTCACGGCATCACCAACGAATTCCTCGTCGGCAAACCGCGTTTCGCCGAGGTGGCCGACGAGTTTTTCGAGTTCATCAACGGCGCGCAGCTGATCATCCATAACGCGGCGTTCGACGTTGGCTTCATCAACAACGAATTCGCCTTGATGGGCCAGCACGATCGCGCTGACATCACCCGGCACTGCTCGATCCTCGACACCCTGATGATGGCCCGGGAACGTCACCCGGGGCAGCGCAACAGCCTCGATGCGTTGTGCAAACGTTATGGCGTCGACAACTCCGGCCGTGAACTGCACGGCGCCTTGCTCGACTCGGAGATTCTCGCCGACGTCTACCTGACCATGACCGGTGGCCAGACCAGTCTGTCGCTGGCCGGTAACGCTTCCGACGGCAATGGCACAGGAGAGGGTGCGGACAACTCCGCCACCGAGATCCGGCGTCTGCCGGCCGATCGCCAGCCCGCGCGGATCATTCGGGCGACGGAAGAAGAGCTGGCGGCGCATATGGCGCGGCTGGAGATCATTGCCAAATCCGCCGGTGGTCCGGCATTGTGGACGCAGATCGCCGAGGCTGACGCGCAGGCTTGACCTGTCCCTGTGGTGAGGGAGCAAGCTCTCTCGCCACAAAAGCCAGGTCAGGTGTCATGAAGCCAACTGGCCACCCTCGCCACTTTCGCTGCAACCCTCTACCCTGAGTGCATTGGCAGACATTGATCCGCCGCCTCGGGACACTGAGCCTCATGTACAAAGATTTGAAGTTTCCGGTGTTGATCGTCCACCGCGACATCAAGGCCGACACGGTCGCCGGTGACCGTATCCGTGGCATCGCCCGCGAGTTGGAGCAGGAAGGTTTCAATATCGTTTCGGCCACCGATTACACCGAAGGGCGGTTGGTGGCTTCGACCCATCATGGTCTGGCGTGCATGCTGATCGCTGCCGAAGACGCCAGCACGAACTCCCATTTATTGCAGAACATGGCCGAACTGATCGGCCTGGCGCGGGTGCGCGCACCGGATCTGCCGATCTTTGCCCTGGGCGAACAGGTCACCCTGGAAAACGCCCCGGCCGATGCCATGGCCGAGCTCAATCAACTGCGCGGCATCCTGTATCTGTTCGAAGACACCGTACCGTTCCTCGCCCGGCAAGTGGCGCGGGCGGCGCGCAAGTACCTGGATGGTTTGCTGCCGCCATTTTTCAAGGCGCTGGTGCAGCACACAGCCGACTCCAATTATTCCTGGCACACCCCAGGCCACGGCGGCGGTGTGGCGTATCACAAGAGTCCGGTGGGGCAGGCGTTTCATCAGTTCTTCGGGGAAAATACCCTGCGTTCGGATTTGTCGGTGTCCGTACCGGAGCTCGGTTCGCTGCTCGACCACACGGGCCCCCTCGCTGAAGCGGAAGCCCGCGCGGCGCGCAACTTCGGCGCCGACCACACCTTTTTCGTGATCAATGGCACCTCGACCGCCAACAAGATTGTCTGGCACTCGATGGTCGGTCGCGACGACCTCGTACTGGTTGATCGCAACTGTCACAAATCGGTGCTGCACGCGATCATTATGACCGGCGCAATCCCGCTGTACCTGTGTCCGGAGCGCAATGAACTGGGGATCATCGGCCCGATTCCGCTGAGTGAATTCAGCCGCGAATCGATTCAGGCCAAGATCGAGGCCAGCCCGTTGACCAAGGGGCGTGAGCCGAAAGTCAAACTGGCGGTGGTCACCAACTCAACCTACGACGGCTTGTGCTACAACGCCGAGCTGATCAAGCAGAACCTGGGCAACAGCGTCGAAGTGCTGCATTTCGACGAAGCCTGGTACGCCTACGCGGCGTTTCACGAGTTCTTCGCCGGTCGCTACGGCATGGCCACCTCGCGCAGCGAAACCAGCCCGCTGGTGTTCACCACCCATTCCACGCACAAACTGCTCGCCGCGTTCAGTCAGGCTTCGATGATTCACGTGCAGGACGGCGGGGCGCGGCAACTGGACCGTGATCGTTTCAACGAAGCGTTCATGATGCACATCTCGACCTCGCCGCAGTACAGCATCATTGCTTCGCTGGACGTGGCATCGGCGATGATGGAAGGCCCGGCCGGGCGCTCGCTGTTGCAGGAAACCTTCGACGAAGCCCTGAGCTTCCGCCGGGCGTTGGCTAATCTGCGGCAGCACATTGCCGCCGATGACTGGTGGTTCTCGATCTGGCAACCGCCGGGGGTCGAAGGTATCGACCGCGTGCAGACCGAAGACTGGCTGTTGCAGCCGGAGGCCGAATGGCACGGGTTTGGTGAAGTCAGTGACGACTACGTGCTGCTCGACCCCATCAAAGTCACCCTGGTGATGCCGGGGTTGAACGCCGGCGGCGCGTTGAGCGAGAAGGGCATCCCGGCGGCGGTGGTCAGTAAGTTCCTCTGGGAGCGGGGGCTGGTGGTGGAAAAGACCGGTCTGTATTCGTTTCTGGTGCTGTTCTCGATGGGCATCACCAAAGGCAAATGGAGCACGCTGCTTACTGAACTGCTGGAATTCAAGCGCAGTTACGATGCCAACGTCCGTCTCGAAACCTGCCTGCCGTGCGTTGCGCAACAAGACAGCACGCGATATCGCGGCATGGGTCTGCGCGATCTGTGCGATCAATTGCATGCCTGCTATCGCAGCAATGCCACGGCCAGACACCTTAAACGCATGTACACGGTACTGCCGGAAATCGCCATGAAACCGGCCCACGCCTATGATCATCTGGTGCGTGGCGAAGTCGAAGCGGTGCCGATAGATGAGCTGGAGGGGCGGATCGCGGCGGTGATGCTGGTGCCGTATCCGCCGGGTATTCCGTTGATCATGCCCGGCGAGCGCTTCACCGAAGCCACCCGCTCGATCATCGACTACCTGAAGTTTGCCCGCACGTTCGATAGCAGCTTTCCCGGTTTTGTCGCTGATGTGCATGGACTGCAACATGAAGATGAAGGCAATGGGCGGTTCTACACCGTCGATTGCGTCAAGGAATGAGGACTTTCCCGAGTATGCAACCGGTCATGAATCCGAAATACCCAGGGCTGTCGGTGCGGGTCGCCGATGAGGGCTTTGCGCCTTATATCTGGGGCAGCGACTTCAGTTTTGAGGTGGTTGCGTATGGGGCCGCGGTGGTCGGCGCACCGGTCGAGCAGTGGCAGGTGACGCCGATCGTGCCGTACCGCAAGTGCTACGGCATCGATCCGGAGGAGTTCAGCGCCTTTCACAATGCGCCCGACAGCGCGATCTTCATGGCGTATCTGGATGACGAGCCGGTCGGTCATCTGGTGATCAGTACCAACTGGAACGGCTTCGCCCATATCGACGAGCTGGCGGTGCACGCCCCGGCCCGTCGGCACGGTGTGGCCAAGGCGTTGCTGGATGTCGCGCAGTTCTGGAGCCGCAAAAAGAAGCTGCCGGGGATCATGCTGGAAACCCAGAACAACAACCTCGGCGCCTGTCGGCTGTATGAGCGTTGCGGTTATGTGATTGGCGGTATCGACCATTTACGTTATCGCGGCATCGATCCGAACACCGCCGAAGTGGCGTTGTTCTGGTATCGATTGTTCGATAATCCGCTGGAGCGTCCGCTCAGCTCGACAGCATCGCCTCGGCTTGTTCCGTGACGATTGTCAGCAGGGTCTGAATCGCAGAAGGCGTGGCCGCGTGTTTGCAGGTCAGCGCGTACAGGCTGATCGGCACTGCCGGTGACAACGGGCACACGTCCAGCCCGCCGGCCCTTGCGCCAAGGGCGGTGAACGGGTCGACGATGGCCAGCCCTTCGCCGGCCTCGACCATGCTGCGCATCATCTGGTGGGTTTGCACCCGGGTCTGGATGCTCGGCACAGGCCGCAGGGCCTGGAGCTTGTTTTCCAGTGCCGGGCTCAGCGGGTCGTGGCCTTCGAGGCCGACCATCGCCTGACCGGCGAGGTCCTGCAGGGAAATGTACTTTTGCTTCGGTTGCAGCCAGCCGTGGGGAGCGAGCAATTGCAGCTTGCCGTGGGCCAGTGGCCGGGCGTGGATGTCGGGGTGTTCGGGGTCGTGCAGGCTCAGGCCCAGATCGCTTTCGCGCAGCAACAGGCTGCGGACGATGTCGCGGGTTGATGCGCCAAGCAAGGTGCACGGTGCGTCAGGCAGGCGCCGGCGCAGGGCGGCAAGGCTTTGTGGCAGTAATTGTTGCGCCAGCGGCGGAGTGCCGATGATGCGCAGGGGCGGGGCGAGGTATTGCTTGAGGCTGCTGGCCAGACGCTGCACTGGCTCCAGCGCTTCATAGACGTGGGCGATTTCCACCTGCAATGCCCGGGCTTCGGGCGTTGCCTGCAGGCGTCCGCGCACGCTGGCGAACAGCATGAACCCCAACTCACTCTCGGCTTCACGCAAGCGCGCTTCAACGTCGGTCAGCGGCAATTGCAGCCATTCGGCGGCCGTGCCCAGGTGACCGGTCTGCAAGAGCGCCTGAATCACTTCGATATGACGTAAACGCATGCGTGAAGTCCATGTTCAGCAGGTGGGGTCAGAGGCTGAATCCTACCCCAACTCTGCGCATATGACTTCTGCTCATAACGAGGTGTTATTGAGCGACGGTTGGCTCGGGTTCGCGGATCAGGGTGATGTCCGACTGAACCAGCAAAAACTCATTGTCACTGAGCTTTTTGACGCGATCGCCAATCGCCAGTTTGTAGGTGGTGACAGGCTCCATGCCGGTGAGACCGTCTGCCGACGGGGTGGATTCCTGGAACTCATGCACGGAATAAACGCGGCCTTCCGCATCTCTTGCATGGAACTGACCGACGAGTACTGCTGCCATCTGCTTAGAACCTCTGGAGATAAAACGCTTGATTTGCGGCTTGGTAGACCTTCATCAAGCCCTGTAAGTTTTCCTACAGGAAAAAAATAATCAGTGCGGAGGAATTTCCCTTACGCGCTGGTGAAACTGTCATCGAATCATCTATAACTACAGGCTCTTCCAACGGACAGTCGAGAGTCTTCCATGAGCAATGTCTACAACGTCGCTGTAGTCGTCGGCAGCCTGCGCAAAGCATCGATCAACCGCAAAGTCGCACTGGCGCTGGCCGAGCTGGCACCGGCGAACCTCAAACTGAAGATTGTCGAAATTGGCGACCTGCCACTCTATAACGAAGACATTGACGGCGATTCACCGCCCGCAGCCTACAGCACTTTCCGCCAAGAAGTAGGCTCTTCCGACGCGGTGCTGTTTGTCACCCCGGAATATAACCGCTCGGTGCCGGCACCGTTGAAGAATGCGATTGACGTGGGTTCACGGCCGTATGGCAAAAGCGTCTGGAGCGGTAAGCCGGGTGCGGTAATCAGCGTGTCGCCGGGGGCGATTGGCGGTTTTGGCGCCAACCAGCATCTGCGTCAGTCCTTCGTGTTTCTCAATGTGCCGTGCATGCAGCAGCCGGAAGCGTATCTGGGTGGCGCGGGTTCGGCATTTGACGAGGCGGGCAAGTTGAGCGACTCGGTGAAGCCATTCCTGCAGAATTTCATCAATGCGTATGGGCAGTTCGTGGAGCAACACAAGAAATAATCTGGTCAGATCGGCGGTAAAACAGAGATCGTGTGGGAGCGAGCTTGCTCGCGAAAGGGCCATCAGCCACACCTTTGGTGACTGACAGTTCGCTTTCGCGAGCAAGCTCGCTCCCACATTTTTGTGGTTTGGCTTATTTTCCATTTATTAAGGCTGTTGCGGATGCTCGCTGCGTCACTGATTTTCCTGCTGACCATTACCCTTGTCATCTGGCAACCCAAAGGCCTCGGCGTCGGCTGGAGTGCGACGCTTGGCGCCGTACTGGCGCTGATCTTCGGTGTCGTTCACCTGAGCGATATCCCGCTGGTGTGGCAGATCATCTGGAACGCCACCGGCACCTTCGTCGCGCTGATCATCATCAGCCTGTTGCTCGACGAAGCCGGGTTCTTTGCCTGGGCCGCGCTGCATGTAGCGCGCTGGGGGCGGGGCAGCGGACGCAAGCTGTTTGCCTTTATGGTGCTGCTCGGTGCGCTGGTGTCGGCGCTGTTCGCCAATGACGGCGCGGCACTGATCCTGACGCCCATCGTCATCTCCATGCTGCTGGCGCTGCGTTTTTCACCGGCGGCAACCCTGGCGTTCGTCATGGGGGCCGGTTTTATCGCCGACACCGCGAGCCTGCCGCTGGTGGTATCGAACCTGGTCAACATTGTCTCGGCAGACTTCTTTCACATCGGCTTCAACCGCTATGCGGCGGTGATGGTGCCGGTCAACTTTGTCAGCGTTGCGGCGACGCTGGGCATGTTGCTGTGGTTTTTTCGCCGCGACATTCCGGCGGCTTACGACCCTGAACAACTCGAACACCCAGAAACTGCGATTCACGATAAAGCCACGTTCTACGCCGGTTGGGCAGTGTTGGTAATCCTCCTCATCGGCTGTTTTGCGCTGGAGCCACTGGGTATTCCGATCAGTGCGATTTCCGCGGTGTGCGCCGCGCTGTTGCTGGGCATCGCTGCCCGCGGCCACAAGATTTCCACGCGCAAGGTGATGAAAGAAGCACCGTGGCAGATCGTGATTTTCTCGCTGGGCATGTACCTGGTGGTCTATGGCCTGCGTAATGCCGGGCTGACCGGGTATCTGGCCGGTTGGCTGGATGTGTTCGGCGAGCATGGCGTGTGGGGCGCGGCGCTGGGCACCGGTGTGCTGACGGCGTTGCTGTCGTCGATCATGAACAACTTGCCGACGGTGTTGATCGGGTTGTTGTCGATTGATGCCAGTCAGGCGAGCGGGGTGGTCAAGGAAGCGATGATTTACGCCAACGTGATTGGCAGTGACCTGGGGCCGAAAATTACGCCGATCGGCAGCCTGGCCACGTTGTTGTGGCTGCATGTGCTGGAGCGCAAGGGTGTCCACATTGGTTGGGGGTATTACTTCAAGGTGGGGATTGTGCTGACGGTGCCGGTGCTGTTGATTACCTTGGCGGCATTGGCTCTGCGGCTATCCCTTTAGACCGAGTCGGCCCATTCGCGAGCAAGCTCGCTCCCACAGGGGAGTGTATCGCCTCTCCCTACATTTGAAATGCAGTCCAAATGTGGGAGCGAGCTTGCTCGCGAAGGGGCCGGTTCAGGCGCTAAAAATCTCAGGCCTGACCCGGCACATTCGGCCAAAGATCCGACACCAGAAACAATCGCTCCGCCTCTTCCCATTCGCCCCGTGCATTCTCGATCAGGCGCACCATCAGTTGCGCCGGGGCCAGGGGTTCCAGGTCATCCAGCCACATCTGCAAGTGTGCGTGGCTCCAGGTCTGGTCCGCCGGATAATGCGCCGGTGCCAGCCAGGCGTGGCGGGGCAGCGGTTGCCAGCGTCCGGCCGGGCGCTGATCGACAAAGGCCGGCCAGTCTTTTTGATGCAGCCAACTGCCACGCAGGTGTTGCGGATGTGTGCCTTTCGGCGGTGCGGCCTCACCGGGCCACGGGTACAGCAGGTATCCGCCCAGCCACAGCTGCGCACTGAACACCCCGATGCCCAGCGTCGCCAGCGCCTCGCGGCTTTCCGGACGGGCCGATATCGGCAATTGATGCTCGGCCAGATGTGCCAGTTTGCGGTCCAGCCGGTCATGGCATCCGGGCCCCAGCCACTGCGCCGGATCCCGTCCGTCACCGTGCTGCGGCCCGAGGTACAACTTGATCGCCAGCTCCAGATGATGCACGCCGTCGCGGTCTCGCAGCAGCATGTCCAGTTCGCCGAGGGTGTGGCCTTCGCGGCGGATCGGCAGGTTGGCGGCGATCAATTCGATGCCCGGCGCGTGCTCCACCGCAAACTGCCACAACCGTTCGTAATACAGGCCCAGGCGCCGGGTGCGCGCCTGCGACAGCCAGTGCAGCAAGCCATAACTGTCGCGGTCGAGCTCGCGCAACCAGTGTTCCAGTCGCTGCGGGTCATGCACCCAATCGCTGCCGGCCAGCGGATGACGCTGCGGCCACGGCGTGGCGGCGAGCATCGGCGGGGCCAGAATTACCCACGCCAGATCCCGCACTTCCGGATGGCGTAATTGGTGCGGCAGCTGGAGCAAATCGGGAAACAGGATCATCTTGCGAGCATAGCCTGAAACACGAGCACACCCTTGAGGCTGAAAGGATTTTGTCTATCGCAGGCTTTCGCCCATAATCGTGCTTTTCGCGTTTTCGATTGTCCGCAGAGGTCCCATGGAGCAATTTCGCAATATCGGCATCATCGGTCGCCTGGGCAGTTCCCAGGTGCTGGATACCGTCCGCCGACTGAAACGCTTTCTGCTCGATCGTCACCTGCACGTGATTCTCGAAGACACCATCGCCGAAGTCCTGCCGGGCCACGGCCTGCAGACCTCGTCGCGCAAGATGCTCGGTGAAGTCTGCGACATGGTCATCGTCGTCGGCGGTGACGGCAGCCTGCTCGGCGCCGCTCGCGCCTTGGCCAAGCACAATATTCCGGTACTCGGGATCAACCGTGGCAGCCTCGGTTTTCTCACCGACATTCGCCCCGATGAGCTGGAAGTCGAAGTGGCCAAGGTGCTCGACGGCCATTACCTGGTGGAAAACCGCTTCCTGCTGCAAGCCGAAGTCCGCCGGCATGCCGAGGCCATCGGCCAGGGCGATGCACTCAACGACGTGGTGCTGCACCCGGGCAAATCGACGCGGATGATCGAGTTCGAGCTGTACATCGACGGCCAGTTCGTTTGCAGCCAGAAGGCCGACGGCCTGATCGTCGCCACCCCGACCGGCTCCACGGCCTACGCGCTGTCCGCCGGCGGGCCGATCATGCATCCCAAGCTCGACGCCATTGTGATTGTGCCGATGTACCCCCATATGTTGTCGAGCCGGCCAATTGTGGTCGATGGCAACAGTGAGCTGAAAATCGTCGTGTCGAAAAACATGCAGATCTATCCGCAGGTCTCCTGCGACGGGCAGAACCACTTCACCTGCGCGCCGGGCGACACCATCACCGTCAGCAAGAAAGCCCAGAAGCTGCGGCTGATTCACCCGCTCGACCACAACTATTACGAAGTCTGCCGGACCAAGCTCGGCTGGGGCAGCAAGTTGGGTGGTGGAGGCGACTGATGCTCGATCCCGCGCGCAGTTATGACCTGATTGGTGACGTGCACGGATGCGCCCTGACCCTCGAACACCTGCTTGACCGTCTCGGTTACCACAAGCAGGGCGGGGTCTGGCGGCATCCATCGCGCATGGCCGTGTTCGTCGGCGACATCATTGACCGTGGCCCGCGAATCCGCGAGGCACTGCACATCGTCCACGACATGGTCGAGGCCGGCCAGGCCTTGTGCATCATGGGCAACCACGAATTCAACGCGCTCGGCTGGAGCACGCCGGCGCCACCGGGCAGTGGCAAGCAGTTCGTCCGCGAACACACGCCGCGCCATGCGCGCCTGCTGCACGAAACCCTGAGCCAGTTCGAAGACCATCCGGGGGACTGGCACGACTTCCTCAACTGGTTCTACGAGCTGCCGCTGGTGGTGGATGCCGGGCGCTTCCGCGTGGTGCACGCCTGTTGGGATGCCAGCCTGATCGAACCGTTACGCGGGCTGTTCGCCGATGCGCGCATTGATGAACACTTTCTCCAGGCCTCGGCCGTGCCCGGCAGCTTCGCCTGCACCGTGTTCGATCGCCTGCTGCGCGGCACCGACATGCGCCTGCCGGATGGCCTGACCATGACCAGCGGCGACGGTCTGGTGCGTTCGTTCTTCCGCACCAAATTCTGGGAAGACGACCCGAAGACCTACGGCGACATCGTCTTCCAGCCGGATGCATTGCCAGAGCCGGTGGCGCAGAAGCCGCTGAGCTCCAGCGAAAAAAACAACCTGCTGCGCTACGGCGTCGACGAGCCGTTGCTGTTCGTCGGCCACTACTGGCGCAGCGGCCAACCGGCGCCGATCCGCCCGAACCTCGCGTGTCTCGATTACAGCGCGGTGCTCTACGGCAAACTGGTGGCCTATCGTCTGGATCAGGAAACCCGCCTCGATCCGCATAAATTTGTCTGGGTCGATGTCGAGCGGCCGGAGGTGCTGCAATGAGTGCGGTAGCGGTATTGCGTCTGCCGTTGGCAGTGGACCTGAGCGGTTTCGTCAAACTGCTGCAACGCATGCAGGTGCCGCATCGGGTCAGCGAAGAGGCGGGCGAGCAGGTGCTGTGGGCACCGGCGGAAATCAGCGAGGACGTGCGTTCGCTGTACGAGCGCTTCCCGGCGGGCGATCCCGATCAGCAACTGGAGATCCCGGTGGCGCCGACCTTCAAGCGTCCGAGCTTCGCCGAACAACTCAAACACGCCAAGGCCACCGGATTTATCCTGCTGCTGAGCCTGCTGGTCGGTGGCCTGACCTACCTGGGCGACAACCTCGACACCATTCGCCTGCTGACCTTCCTCGACTTCCGCGTGGTCGGCGAGTACATCCAGTTCACGCCGCTGGCCGACAGTCTGGCGGCGGGGCAGTGGTGGCGCCTGTTCACGCCGATGCTGCTGCACTTTGGCATTCTGCACCTGGCCATGAACGGCATGTGGTACTGGGAGCTGGGGCGGCGCATCGAGTCACGTCAGGGCAGCATCAATCTGCTCGGTCTGACCCTGCTGTTCAGCCTGGTGTCGAACTACGCGCAGTTCGCCTGGAGTGGCCCGAGCCTGTTTGGCGGCTTGTCCGGCGTGCTCTACGGATTGCTCGGCCACTGCTGGATTTTCCAGTTGCTGGCGCCGAACCCGGCGTATCGCCTGCCGCGTGGCGTGCTGGTGATGATGCTGGTGTGGCTGGTGATCTGCATGTCCGGGCTGGTCTCGATGATCGGTTTCGGCCAGATCGCCAACGCCGCGCACGTTAGCGGGTTACTCATCGGATGCTTCACCGGTTTGTTGGGCGGTTTGTATAACCGCCGTAAACTGGCCGCCTAAAATTTTCAGTGAATAAAGAGCACGGAGACCCTGATGTCCTCTTTTAACGAAATGATCAACAACATCACCCCGGACATCTACGAGAGCCTGAAACTGGCCGTGGAAATCGGCAAGTGGTCCGACGGCGGCAAACTCACCGCCGAACAGCGCGAGCTGTCGTTGCAGGCGATGATCGCCTGGGAGATCCAGAACCTGCCTGAAGAGCAGCGCACCGGTTACATGGGCCCGCAGGAATGTGCATCGAAGTCGATCGAAGTGCCGAACATCCTGTTCAAGTCGGATGCCATCCATTGATCGAGATTGGCCGCGGTGCAATCAGCAAAATGTCGGCGCGCCTCGACGGGCCGAACGTGCAATATGCGTTTCGTCTGGATGACGTCGAGGTGCCGGTCAATCCCATGATCGGCACCACGGTGCGTCTGGAGTACCTGGGGGCGATTCATTGCACCCATTGCGGACGCAAGACCAAAACCAGTTTCAGTCAGGGTTACTGCTACCCGTGCATGACCAAACTGGCGCAGTGCGACCTGTGCATCATGAGCCCGGAGCGCTGCCACTTCGAGGCCGGCACCTGCCGTGAACCGGAGTGGGGCCAGAAGTTTTGCATGACCGATCATGTGGTGTATCTGGCCAACTCGTCGGGCATCAAGGTTGGCATCACCCGCGCTACGCAATTGCCGACGCGCTGGCTTGATCAGGGCGCCAGTCAGGCGTTGCCGATCATGCGTGTGTCCACGCGCCAGCAGTCCGGCTTCGTCGAAGACCTGTTCCGCAGCCAGGTGGCGGACAAAACCAACTGGCGCGCGTTGCTCAAGGGCGATGCGGCGGCGGTGGACCTGGCGCAAGTGCGCGATCAGCTGTTTGAAAGCTGCGCGGAGGGCTTGCAAGGTCTGCAACAGCGATTCGGCCTACAGGCAATTCAGACGATTGCCGATGTCGAACCGCTCGAAATCCGCTATCCGGTCGAGCAATACCCGGCCAAAATCGTCAGCTTCAACCTGGACAAGAACCCGATTGCCGAAGGCACGCTGCTGGGGATCAAGGGCCAGTACCTGATTTTCGACACCGGCGTGATCAACATTCGTAAGTACACGGCCTATCAGCTCGCCGTGCATCAATAAGGATTCCAGCATGCGCACCGAACAACCGAAGATGATTTACCTGAAGGACTATCAGGCACCCGAGTACCTGATCGACGAGACGCACCTGACCTTCGAGTTGTTCGAGGATCACAGTCTGGTCCACGCGCAACTGGTGATGCGCCGCAACCCTGAGCGTGGCCCGGGCCTGCCGCCGCTGGTGCTCGACGGCCAGCAACTGGAGTTGCTGTCGGTGACCTTGGCCGATCAGGAACTCGGCGCCGACGACTATCAGTTGACGGAAAACACCCTGACCCTGCAGCCCGCCAGCGCCAGCTTCACCGTCGACACCAGCGTAAAGATCCACCCGGAAACCAACACCGCGCTGGAAGGCCTGTACAAGTCCGGGACGATGTTCTGCACCCAGTGCGAGGCCGAAGGCTTCCGCAAGATCACCTATTACCTCGACCGCCCGGACGTGATGAGCAAGTTCACCACCACGGTGGTCGCCGAGCAGCACAGCTATCCGGTGTTGCTCTCCAACGGCAACCCGATCGCCTCGGGCCCCGGCGAAGACGGCCGGCACTGGGCGACCTGGGAAGACCCGTTCATGAAGCCGGCGTACCTGTTTGCGCTGGTGGCCGGTGATTTGTGGTGCGTCGAAGACACCTTCACCACCATGACCAATCGCAATGTCGCGCTGCGCATCTACGTCGAGCCGGAAAACATCGACAAGTGCCAGCACGCGATGAACAGCCTGAAGAAGTCGATGCGCTGGGACGAAGAGGTCTACGGTCGCGAGTACGATCTGGACATCTTCATGATCGTCGCGGTGAATGACTTCAACATGGGCGCGATGGAAAACAAGGGCCTCAATATCTTCAACTCCAGCGCCGTGCTGGCCCGCGCCGAAACCGCCACCGACGCCGCGCACCAGCGGGTCGAGGCGATCGTCGCTCACGAATATTTCCACAACTGGTCGGGCAACCGCGTGACCTGCCGCGACTGGTTCCAGCTGTCGCTCAAGGAAGGCTTCACTGTGTTCCGTGACGCCGGGTTCTCCTCGGACATGAACTCGGCCACGGTCAAGCGCATTCAGGACGTGGCGTACCTGCGTACCCACCAGTTCGCCGAAGATGCAGGTCCCATGGCCCACGCGGTGCGGCCGGACAGCTTCATCGAGATTTCCAACTTCTATACCCTGACCGTGTACGAAAAGGGCTCGGAAGTGGTCGGCATGATCCACACCCTGCTCGGCGCCGAAGGCTTCCGCAAGGGCAGCGACCTGTATTTCGAACGCCACGACGGTCAGGCCGTGACCTGCGACGATTTCATCAAGGCCATGGAAGATGCCAACGGCGTCGACCTCAGCCAGTTCAAGCGCTGGTACAGCCAGGCGGGCACACCGCGTCTGGCGGTGAGCGAGTCCTACGACGCTGCAGCGAAGACCTACAGCCTGACCTTCCGCCAGAGCTGCCCGGCAACCCCGGACAAGGTCGAAAAACTGCCGTTCGTGATTCCGGTCGAACTCGGCCTGCTCGACAGCAATGGCAATGAGATAGCCCTGCGTCTGGCTGGCGAAGCGTCGGCGCAAGGCACCACTCGCGTGATCTCGGTGACCGAAGCCGAACAGACTTTCACCTTCGTCGACGTCGCCGAACATCCGCTGCCGTCCTTGCTGCGTGGTTTCTCGGCCCCGGTGAAACTGAGCTTTCCGTACAGCCGCGACCAGTTGATGTTCCTGATGCAGCATGACAGCGACGGTTTCAACCGCTGGGATGCCGGGCAGCAGTTGTCGGTGCAGGTGCTGCAAGAGCTGATCGGCCAGCAGCAAAAGGGCGAGAGTCTGGTACTCGATTCGCGGTTGGTCACGGCGCTGCGTGCTGTGCTGGCCGATGAGTCGCTGGATCAGGCGATGGTCGCCGAAATGCTCTCGCTGCCGGGTGAGGCCTATCTCACCGAAATCAGCGAAGTGGCTGACGTCGAAGCCATCCACACCGCACGCGAATTTGCCCGCAAGCAACTGGCGGACAATCTGTTTGAAGCGCTGTGGCTGCGTTATCAGGCCAACCGCGACCTGTCGAAGCAGACGCCGTACGTGGCCGAGGCCGAGCACTTCGCCCGTCGTGCGCTGCAGAATATTGCGCTGTCGTACCTGATGCTCAGCGGCAAGCCTGAAGTACTGGCCGCCGCACTGGAGCAGTTCGAAAACAGCGACAACATGACCGAGCGCCTGACCGCGCTGGCCGTGCTGGTCAACTCGCCGTTCGAGGAGCAGAAAGCCCTGGCGCTGGCGAGTTTCGCCGAGCACTTCAAGGACAACCCGCTGGTCATGGATCAGTGGTTCAGCGTGCAGGCCGGCAGCACCTTGCCGGGCGGTCTGGAACGCGTGAAAGCGTTGATGCAGCACCCGGCGTTCACGATCAAGAACCCGAACAAGGTGCGTGCACTGGTGGGTGCGTTTGCCGGACAGAACCTGATCAACTTCCACGCGGCGGATGGTTCGGGCTACCGTTTCCTCGCCGATCTGGTGATCGAACTGAACGGCTTCAACCCACAGATCGCCTCGCGCCAACTGGCGCCGCTGACCCGCTGGCGCAAATATGACAGCGCGCGGCAGGCGTTGATGAAGGCCGAGCTGGAGCGGATTCTGGCTTCCGGTCAGCTGTCCAGCGACGTGTACGAAGTGGTGAGCAAAAGCCTGGCGTAAGCCGGGTTACACCAGACACTGTGGGAGCGGGCTTGCCCGCGATGGCGGCATTAGATTCAACGTCGATGTTGAATGATCTGCCGCTATCGCTGGCAAGCCAGCTCCCACAGTTTTTTTGCGTTTGCGTTATTTCAGATCAAAGCGATCCAGCTCCATCACCTTGGCCCACGCCGCCACGAAGTCCTTCACGAACTGTTCCTTCGCGTCAGAGCTCGCATACACCTCGGCCAGCGCCCGCAGGATCGCGTTCGAACCGAACACCAGATCAACCCGCGTTGCCGTCCATTTCACGCTCCCTGTATGACGGTCGCGACCTTCGAACTCGTCCGCCGTCCCTGAGGTCGGCTTCCACTCCACGCCCATGTCCAGCAGGTTGGTGAAGAAGTCGTTGCTCAAGGTTTCCGTGCGGGTGGTGAAGACGCCGTGACGACTCTGCCCGGTGTTGGCGCCCAAGACACGCAGGCCGCCGACCAGCACGGTCATTTCCGGCGCGGAGAGGGTCAGCAGTTGAGCCTTGTCGATCAGCAGGGCTTCCGCTGAAACGGTGTATTTGCCCTTGCTGTAGTTACGGAAACCATCGGCGATCGGTTCGAGGAAACCAAACGATTCGACGTCGGTTTGCTCCTGGGTGGCATCGGTGCGTCCTGGGTTGAACGGCACGGAAACCGAGTGCCCGGCGTTTTTCGCCGCTTGCTCGACTCCGGCATTACCGGCCAGCACAATCAGGTCCGCCAGCGAGACTTTCTTCCCGGAGGCTCCGGCATTGAACTCGTTTTGAATGCCTTCGAGGGTTTTCAGCACCTTGTCCAGTTGCTCCGGCTGATTGGCCTGCCAGAACTTCTGCGGGGCCAGACGCAGACGACCGCCATTGGCGCCGCCACGCTTGTCGGAACCGCGGAACGTCGATGCTGCGGCCCACGCGGTGGAGACCAGTTGCGACACCGACAGACCGGACGCCAGCACTTTGCTTTTCAGCGCCGCCGCGTCATTGCTGTCGATCAGCGGGTGAGTCGCGTCCGGAATCGGGTCTTGCCACAGCAGCTCTTCATTGGGCAGTTCCGGGCCGAGGTAGCGCGAGAGCGGGCCCATGTCGCGGTGGATCAGCTTGTACCAGGCGCGGGCGAAGGCGTCGGCCAGTTGCTCCGGGTTGGCCAGGAAGCGCCGGGCGATCGGCTCGTAGATCGGGTCGAAGCGCAGCGCCAGGTCAGACGTGAGCATGGTCGGGGAGAGTTTCTTGCTCGGATCGTGAGCATGCGGAACGGTGCCGGCGCCAGCGCCGTTTTTTGGTTTCCACTGGTGCGCACCCGCCGGGCTTTTGAACAGCTCCCACTCGAAGCCGAACAGGTTTTCCAGGTAGTTGTTGCTCCACTGGGTCGGCGTGGTGGTCCAGGTCACTTCCAGGCCGCTGGTGATGGTGTCGGCGCCTTTGCCGGTGCCGAAGGCGTTGCGCCAGCCGAGGCCTTGTTCTTCCAGCCCAGCGGCTTCCGGCTCCGGCCCGACATTGTCGGCAGGGCCGGCGCCGTGAGTCTTGCCGAAGGCGTGACCGCCGGCGATCAGCGCCACGGTTTCTTCATCGTTCATGGCCATGCGGGCGAAGGTTTCACGAATGTCGCGCCCGGAGGCGACTGGATCGGGATTGCCTTCCGGGCCTTCGGGGTTCACGTAGATCAGGCCCATCTGCACCGCGGCGAGAGGGTTTTCCAGATTGCGCTCGCCCTGATCGGTGCGGCTTTCCTCTTTGCCGTGCAGATCGGGTTCGGCCACCAGCGTGCCGTCACCGGGTTCCTGCATGGCCGATTTGTCTTTGCCGTAGCGACTGTCGCCGCCGAGCCATTCGCGTTCCGAGCCCCAGTACACGTCCTCATCCGGCTCCCACACATCGGGACGGCCACCGGAGAAACCGAAGGTCTTGAAGCCCATCGACTCCAGCGCGACGTTGCCGGTGAGGACAATCAGGTCAGCCCAGGAAATGTTGCGGCCATATTTCTGTTTGATCGGCCACAGCAGGCGCCGGGCCTTGTCCAGGCTGACGTTGTCCGGCCAGCTGTTGAGCGGGGCAAAACGCTGTTGCCCGGAGCCGGCGCCGCCGCGGCCATCGGCGGTGCGATAGGTGCCGGCGCTGTGCCAGGCCATGCGGATGAACAGCGGGCCGTAGTGGCCGAAGTCGGCGGGCCACCAGTCCTGCGAGTCGGTCATCAGCGCGCGCAGGTCTTGTTTCAGCGCCTGGAAGTCCAGGCTTTTGAAGGCTTTGGCGTAGTCGAAGTCCTTGCCCAGCGGATCGGACTTGGGCGAGTGCTGGCTGAGGATCTTCAGGTTAAGTTGATTCGGCCACCAGTCACGGTTCGTCGTACCACCACCGGCGGCGTGGTTGAACGGGCATTTCGATTCGTTTGCCATGTTCGGGTCCTTATCAGGTCTTCTACGGCCGGCTCGTGCCGACTTCGGACTAGTAAGGCTAGACCCGACTGGCGCAGTCAGCTAATAGGCCGACTATTGGGTGTTGATAGTCAGAACCTTTTAGTGCGTGCGCCATGCAGGATTTGTCGCAGGACGTTGTGCTCAGCTCGATTGTGCGGCTTCGTCGTCCGGCACGTCGTCGAGGATGTCTTCCTGCCCCGGTACTTCAGTGATCACGCTGAAATCCGTTACTTCCACTGCACCAAGCCCATATCCCAATAAGTGGAAGGAGAAGGCCTTGCGCGGCAGCGGGTTGTCGAAGCTGAAATCCATCTCCAGCGGCTGATCCGCAGTGGCGACCATCTCCGACGGCAGCCCCAGTTGCACGTCCTGTTCGAACTCCTTGGCCTTGAGCTGAATGTACGCAGCCTGCTGCGGATCGACCGAGCGCACCGTCAGGCGTACGCGGGTGTGCGAACCCTTGGGCATTTCCAGGTATTGCGCGCCGATCAGGTTATCGGCCCAGTCATCCTTGATCTGCGCCTGCAGCGGGATGACGTTGCTGCTGCCGAACTGATAGCGATGATTGAGCGGGGTGCGCAGCAACGACAGGTCCAGCGCATCGGCCCGGGCGGCAATCTGCCGGGCCGGGTGACCGCTGTAGTTGCCCTTGAACTTCGCGCTTTCGGCGATGAAGCCGGCGCTTTCGTAATAGCGGCAGCGGCGCGGCATGTCGCATTCGGAGAAAATGCCGTGACCATCGTGATAGCGCAGCTTGCCGTTGGTGAACGACATGATTTCGCGGCCGCTGTCGTAGTCGCGGAACAACGAGCGACCGCTCAGCGCGGACGGCACCGGCAGGTCGAAATAGTCGAGGATCGAAGCGCTCAGATCGACGTGGCCATAGACTCCGGCATTCAGGCGCGGCAGCTGTTCATGCTCCGGCGCCAGGGTCAGGTTGAATCCCCAGGAGGAGGCCAGGCGCACGCCGTCGGTGCCGTGGGATTCATCCGACGTGATCATCACCAGGGTGTCCTTGAGCACGCCCTGGCGTTCCAGGCCGCTGAGGAACTGTTCCAGGGCATCGTCGAGATAACCGACGGCGGCCTGTTTCGGCGTTTCGTAACGCTCAAGGTAATCGTCCGGCGCGGAGTAGGGCTGGTGGGTGCCGACGGTCAGCAGCGTCAGCATCCACGGTTGTTTTTGCGTCTTCAGTTGGCCGACATAATCCAGCGCACCTTCGAAGAAGGCCCTGTCGTCCTTGCCCCACGGGAATTCCAGATAGTTGGCGTTGCTGAACCACTCCAGACCATGCGTGGCAGCGAAACCGATGTGCGGCATGATCTTGTCTTTGGCCATGAAACGCAGGCCGGCACCTTGCAGATAATGCGTGCTGAAGCCGTTCTGACGCAGTTGCGCCGGCAGGCACGCCTTATTGCGCTCGTGCTGGGTCAGCATTTCCACGCCTTTGGGCGTACCGTTGTTGAGCTTGTCGTAATCGCCGCAAAGCATCGCGTACAGGCCACGAATGGTCTGGTGGGTGTGCAATACGTAATCCGGCGTGTTCATGCCGCGCTCGGCCCAACGGCTGAGGTTGGGCATGAGGTCTTCCTGATAGTGGCTGCCGATGGCTTCGCGGTTGGCGCGGATGTAGGCACCGGGGATGCCTTCCAGGGCGATGATCAACACGTTGCGTGCCCGGCCCGGTGCACTCAGCAGTTTGTGCCCGTTGAGGTCGACATCGGTAAGCCCGGCCATGACCGGTGCGGCTTCTTCGACATCACCGTCGAGCCATTCCTCGGCCTGGATTTGCAGATCGGCGACCTGACTGGCGAGCAACTGATGCGGCAGGTTGTACTGCCGCCACGGATCGTCTTCGTTCGGCCACAGGTTCTGCGCAGCCCAGTGTGCGGCGAACAGTACCACGGGGGCGGCCCAGATGGCGCGAGGCAGGGCCGGGCGCTTCACTGCGCGGCTGACGAACTGTGTCAGCAGCCAGAACAGCAGCGCCACCAGCAAGGTCACCGCCAATGCCGGATGCGCCATCCCGCCGCCGGTGGAGTTCTCGACGAATTGCGGGTCGATCAGGTAATGCAGATCCGCCGGCGTCGGCAGGCGCCCGACGGCGCTGACCAGTTCCGCCGTGGCCACCGCCAGCAAACCCCAGAACAACAGCACCGGCAATGCCAGCCACCACGCTCGCCGATGCAGCACCACCAGCAGCAGACTGCCGATGGCCAGGTCCGACAGATAACCCAGCGGCGTTGACCAGCCCAGCGCCGCGCGCAGGCACACCGGGACGATCAGCACCAGCACAATCAGCGAAAAGAGGCGGGCATGCGGCCGCCGCAGCCAGTGAAAAAAAGCGCTCACAAAAAAAGACCTTCCACGTCATCAAACCGTCAAAAAAGTGTGGGCGATGATACCAAGGGTGGGCGGCCTGATTGCCTTTTTCAACGCACGGCTGATTCGGTGGCGGGCCGCTCTTGAAGGGTGGGGCAGCACGTCCGAAGCCTTGATGGGCGCGCCTGTCGGAGGGCGTTCGGCTGGTTTGTCGCTGCAGATGTGCGACGGTTTTATTGTTTCAGGCTGTTTACTGGCGGTGATTTCCCTGTAGGTGCTGCGATCTTTTGACTTTGATTTCTTAACGCAAGATCAAAAGATCGCAGTCTCGTTTAGCTCGACAGCGCCGACAGGAATTGCTTTATGCCGGCCCGACAATCGCGTGCTATCCATATGCAATAAAGGTATTTAATTTCTGTTTTTTATAGCGATAAAGTCATGCCTTTCAGCACACCACCCCCTGCTGCGAGGTAGTCATGGCCACACCGTTCAAACGTTCCGCGCTGACTCTGTTGGCCGCTTCCCTGGCAGCGGGCGCGCTGTTCAGCAGCGGCGCCCAGGCTGAAGGCAAGATCAGCATTGCCCAGCAATTCGGCATCGGTTACCTGATTCTCGATGTGGTGCGCGATCAGCAACTGATCGAAAAGCACGGTAAGGCACAGGGCCTCGATATCAAGGTCGACTGGAACAGCATCTCTGGCGCGACTGCGATGAATGAAGCGCTGCTCACCGGTTCACTGGATGTGGTGTCTGCGGGCGTGCCCCCGATGCTGACCGTGTGGGATCGCACCAAGGGCAAACAGAACGTCAAGGCCATCGCCGCCCTCGGCTCAATGCCCAACTACCTGCTGACCAACAACCCGAACATCAAGACCCTCAAGGACTTCAGCGACAAGGACCGCATTGCCGTGCCCGCTGCCGGCGTCGGTTTCCAGTCGCGTACCTTGCAGATCGAAACCGCCAGGGAGTTCGGTGACGATCAGTACAAGAAATTCGACGACATCTCGGTCAGCCTGCCGCACCCGGACGCTACGGCGGCGCTGATTGCCGGCGGCTCGGAAATCAACGCGCACTTCTCCAGCCCGCCATTCCAGTACCAGGCCCTGCAAAACCCCAACGTGCACAAAGTGCTGAGTTCCTATGACGTACTCGGCGGCCAGGCCACGTTCAACGTGTTGTACACCACCGAAAAATTCCACGACGAAAACCCGAAAACCTACAAGGCGTTTTACGACGCACTGGCGGAAGCGGAGACGATCATCAAGGCCGACAAACCTGCCGCGGCCCAGGCGTACATCCGCGTCGAGCAATCGAAGCTGCCGCTGGCGCTGGTCGAGCAAATCGTCAAGGACCCGGAAATCGACTTCACCGTGGTCCCGCAGCGCACCTTTATCTACGCCGAGAAACTGCAAGAGCTGGGCGTGCTGAAGAACAAGGCGGGGAGCTGGAAGGATTACTTCTTTGAAGAGGCGCATGCTGGCGCGGGGAGTTGATGGACGAGGGGTAAGCTGACTCGGGGTTTATACCGATCGGAATCGGTATGCCTCGGGAGCGGGCTTGCTCGCGAAAATGGTGTGTCACTGCAGTCAATGCTGACTGACGCGACGCCTTCGCGAGCAAGCCCGCTCCCACAGGGGGCGGTGTTGCTCACAAACCTGTATTTACACGCAGAACCTGTGGGAGCGGGCTTGCCCGCGAAGGCCTCAGCGGCTACAACGCCTTGCTCAGTCCTTGTCACAGATCCCTGCTATTGAGGCAATTGCAGATTATCCAGCGCGCGGTTCACCGCCAGCTCACTCAGCATGATCAGTTGCGCAATCCCCAGCAGCGTCCGGCGCTGCGCTGCCGGCAACAGGGCGGCGGCGTCATGGGCGATGGTTCTGGCTGAAGCGAGTGTGTCGCTGGCATCGACCAGCAGTTCCTCGTTTTTGAAGTCGGCGGTGACGGCGTACATCCCGCGGGTTCTGCGTGGCAGTGGGGTGGAGCCGGGCGGGCAGAGGTAGTGATCGAGGGCGCGGTCGGCGGCTTCGTGGAGTTTTTTTGAGTCGAGGGATTCGTAGGGGGAGGTGGCGTCGGTTTCGGGCGGGTTGGGTGTTGGTTTGATCATGGAGAAGCTCCTAGAGTCATTGGAGCTGCCAACGTTCGCTGCGAGACGAATGAGGGTGGCAGCTATACGCGGGTCGCAGACCGGGACTCTAGAACCGGCAGACCCGAAGGTCTCCCACGTACAGCCGCCATAAGAAAAGCGGGTGTTGTGCGTCCAGAGATCGACGGGCTGCGAGACCCGATCACTGATGTGTCAGCGACCGACCCACAATAGAACCCGCACCCAAGACCCACAAGCCGGCGGATTCTGGCGTAGCTGTAGGCAATGGCGCAAGGATGTGTAGCCTGTAAGACGTGTCTGAAGGTGTTTTTTAAACGCTGTGGTTTAAATGCAAAAGATCGCCGCCGAAGGCTGCGATCTTTTGATCTGCCTGCCAGCGACAGAATCAATTCCCCTCCACGCCCTTAGCGGGTGGGAGGGGAATTACGTTTTTCCATCGTCCGGTTGTGATGTTTGTTTTGGCGATTTCGTTGATACGTTTTGTGGTCAAGCGGAATATCCCAACGCGAACTGAATGGCACGACCTGCTCCTGGGTCGGCCCTTCCCCAGGTATGTATTACTGAGACAATGATTGCGTAGCCCCAACCTATGTGTCCGATTACAAAATCGGGATGCGGATCGTTGGGGGCAGGTGATAACCGGCAAGGGAAAAAACGTTCAATTTCTTCGGTCATGAATACAGAATCTAATGAGTGATAATCATGGGTGTCCCGCCAAATTGCGGCGTCTTTCCAGTCAAACTTCGTAGTAGAGCGATGTATCCGCCTGACCCGACTAACCGTCACTTGAATCTCCACCACATCCCCACTCGCATCCGCAACGGTAATGGTCGTCGTGCCATTCCCCGTCCCGGAAATCCGCCCGTTGGTTGGGTTGGCAACGGCAATCGCCTCATTGGCAGACGTGTAGGTATAGGGCGGGGTGCCTTGCTGCGGAAATCGGTCTGCGTAGGTGCCGACCGGCGGCGTCGGGTTGGCGACCAGAATTTTCTGCAATTCTTCCCCGACCGCTATCCAGTTGCGAGCGCTGAGCACCACCGGTGTTTTTTCAATAATCAGCTCGGGCAACGCGGAGACTTTCAGGCTGCGCACGGTCGATGTCTGGCCTGAACCGTACAAGGCCTTGGCGGTGAAGGGGTGCTCTGCGACGGTCAGTCCGCTGATCCTGTGGCTCCAGATTCCGCTCAGCGGGTCGGCGCTGGCTTCGCCCTTGTCGGCGGCGCCGTCGAAGATTTGCACCGTCTGACCCGGGGTTGCGCTGCCGGTGAGGATCACGGTGGTGTCACGTGTCGTGCCTCCCTGCGGGATCTCCACGCCTTGGCTGTCTTCGGCCCGGGTGATTAATGGTTGCACGTCGGCGCCTGCCTTGACGGTATAAGAGCGCACCGGAAACCCCACCGCCGTCGCCGCGTTCGCCACCCCGTCAAAATTAACCTTGAGCGTCACCTTCAAGTCACGGCCATCTTTCAAGCCTTTCAGCCAGGCCAGTGGCACCGCCCGGCTCAAGCCTGGCGCACCCACGGCCACTTCACCGCGAAGGTCGTCGAACGTCACGGTCTGGTCCTGATTGTCCTTGCCTTCGTACTGCAACCACAGCCGCTCACCCTGGACGTGCGGCCATGACGCAACGGTGAGCAGGGCGGTGGGCTGTAACAACGCCACGTCGAGTTCATTGCCGGTCTTGCCATCAATGAGCGGCGTCGGCAAACGCGTATCGCCCTCGTTAATCGTCGACACGCTCAGGTTCAGTTCATGCGATTGGGCAACCTCTGCGTTATTGCGATTCAGGTGCCAGCGAAACACCAGGGGCTTGCCTTGTCGTGCGATCAGAAAAGCCTGGCTCAACAAGGTGTTGGTGCGTTTATTGGCGTTGAATTCCACCAATGGAAACCCTGGTGCACCTGCGGGGGGGTTAACTTCCACCAGTTGCGCTTTATCGCCTGGCAGGTGTTCTAAATACTCGACCTGAATGGTCACGCCCTGCGGATACGCCAGAACGTCGATCGGATTCACCGCCTTCAGCAGCACCGGCGGCGGCAACTCGATAGCCTCTGAGCCGGTAACTTCGGCCACGGCATTTTTCGAAGTGGCGAAGACGTTGCCATTTCTCAGCAATTCGTACTTCGCCCGCACCACACTGCCGGCGATCACTTTGGCGTTGGGCACCATCAGTTTGTAGGTGAACGGGATGCGCACGACGTCCTGTTCCACGCTGTGCAGGGTAACGGTGCCGTTCGACGAGGTGGCGCTGTAGCTCACGCGGATTTTATCGTTGGGTTGCCACAACGGAGCAAAGGTCTGGACCAATACGGTCAGGTCCTTGCCGGCGAGTTTGTCCAGATCGATGGTGCTCGGATCGTCGGTCGGATCGTCCGGATCCTCGGCCAGATCGGGGGCGGCCAGGCGGGTTTCCCGAAGATGCACATCGACCTCCACCGTGCCGGAGTAGGGCGAATCGGTGTCCGGCCCGTTGCCGAGCTGGTCGGTGACGGTGTAGGAAAAGATGAACTTCGGGTTGTCCCCGGCGCTCAGGAACACCGCTTCGTCGACCATCAAGCAGACCCTGGTCGGCTCGGCCGAGGGAATGGGCGGGGCCTCGGCGGCGGTCACGGTGTGCGTGACATCCTGACCGTTGCAGTTCAATCGGATCTGGTCGTAGGCGCGGCAGTAAGGGTAGGCGAAACACACTTGCACGCCCTGTTTGGCGCGGTCGGCATCGATGCCGTCGTCGAGCACATCCTGGGGCAGGATCAGTTGCAGTTCGGAATGGGCGCTATCGCCGGGCGAGCGGTCCTCGATGCCGGGGCGGATGGTGTTGTACAGCAGGGTCAGCTCCGGCGTGGAGGTGCCTTTGTTCTGGCTGATGCGGGTGATGGTGTAAACGAGGGTATTGACACGATCGGTCAGCAGCAGGCCCTTGGGCAGGTACAGGGTGTGACGTGAATTTTCTTCGCCAGCCTGGACGGTTTTTGTGGCTTCGGTATCGGCGCCGTTGAGCCGCAGCCGAATGACATCGCCTTCTTCCAGCAAGTCGTCTGGCGGCGGGTCGACGACGATGGTCAGGCCCATGGGCTTGAGGTCGTAGGCATGCTTGGGCACACCATAGACAGCACCGACCACCGGGGTGGTGGCTTCTGGAGCGTGGGGAGGGTATAGCGCCAATATGGTGTTGTCGCTGGATTTGGCTGTGGCCATGTTTACGGCTCCTGGACGGTGGGCGGGCAGGAGTTATCAGAGCGCGTTGTGGGGTACAGCGCACCTGTCAGATCTGACAGGTGGCGACGAGTGGCAGGTGGGGTGGCGCTTGAAAAGCACAAGATCGCTGCCTTTGGCGGCTCCCTGATTTCTGCAAAAGCCGGTTGAGGGCTTCCCCTCAACCATAGAATCTCCCACAGGGATGTGGGTGTGGACAGGTCAGCATTTGCCATCGTCAAAGATGCTTTCAATCGGCATCTCGAACGCCCGGGCAATTTGAAACGCCAATGGCAGGCTCGGGTCGTACCGCTCGTTTTCGATGGCGTTGATCGTCTGGCGTGAGACGTTCAGACGTTCCGCCAAATCGCCCTGTGACCATTTGCGCTCGGCACGCAGTGCCTTGAGACGGTTTTTCATTGGTAGCGGCGCCGAGCGATTTGCAGGCCGAGAATCCACATCGCGCCCATCACGGGCCACACGCATGTCCACGGAATATGGGGAGCGCCAACGTTTTCCAGAAAGCCGTAACTGAAAGTCACTAGCGCCGACGCGGCGAAAGCAAAGCCCAGCGCTTCAAACTGGATGCGCAAATGCATTTCGTCCATGCGCCGCAGGTTGCGCACGATGGCCCAGCACATCAGTCCCGCCGGAATGACCGGGGTCATTGCGACGGCCGAGCGCAGCACGATAGGGGCGTCCATCAGATATTGCGAGGCAATCAATGATGCCGTCAGCACCAGCATGTAGAGGATTAAGGCCGCGCCCATTTCGAGGTAGAACCGGTTCATGCTTGAACTTCCTATGTAAAAGACCCTTTACATAATTGCTGATGTTTTTTTCGATGTAAAGTACGCTTTCCATCAGGTTGGTAACTTCGACAGGCTCGAACTGGAGGTTTTTTGCGTAGGTCCTGGGTTGGTGTCGCGCTTTCTGGACAGAGTAATGGCCACTCAGTAGCATTCGCGCCCAACGGACTTTCCCTTCGCACGTCGTCCGACGTGGAATGCTCAAGGAATCGACATGCGCCACACCCCCGATGGTCAACGAACGGTCGTGACCCTGGTCAACGGCGAGATTCGCTGTGAAACCCAGATCAGTTTCAGCTCCGTGTCGCTCGTCGATGGCGAGGTGCGGGTGCATACCGCGCAAGGCAATCAACTGGACGTTGCGGTGCCCGGGGCGGACTTTGTTTTGCGTTTTGATCAGGAGGGGGTGCAGCAGATTCCGCTGGCGCAACAGGCGCCGGTTGAAGCGGTGCCTGTCGACGACAGTGTGAAGTTGTTCACCTCGAAAACCGTGTGGATCACTCTCGCACTGTTGTTCTTCGTCGGTTCGGTCTTCGGTTGGCTGGGGTTGGTGGTTGCAGGCGGATACTTCGGTTACCAGTGGCGTCAGGTGGCCAGGCGCAAGAAACAGTTGGCCAAGGCAACCGCAGGTGAAACCGTGACCCGTTCCGGCACGGGGATGTCACGGCAAAGCGTGCGCAACGCCTTGGCCCGCAAGCGTTAAGGCGACGCGCACCGGCAACAAAAAAGGGGCGGTCTGATCAACGATCAGGTCGCCCCTTTTTTGTGACTGCGATGTCAGATCAATGCATCTTGCTGTGATCGTGACCTTCCATGTTGGTCAGTGCGCGAACCGGCGCTTTAACTTCAACGGTTTCTTTCTCGCCCTTGGCGTTTTCCACGGTCAGGGTCAGCGGCACTGTTTCGCCTTCTTTCAACTGACCGTTCAAACCCATCAGCATCACGTGGTAGCCATTCGGATCAAGCTTGACGGCTTTGCCGGCCGGCAGCTCGATGAACTTCACCGGGCCCATGCTCATGACGTCGTTCTTCATGGTCATTTCGTGGATCTGCACATCCTTGGCCACCGGGGTGGCTACGCTGAGCAGCTTGCTGTCGCTGTCGGTGGTGAGGGTCATGAACGCGCCGCTGGCGGACTGGGTCGGTACGGTCGCACGGACCCAGGCGTCGCTGACGGTGGTCTGTGCCGATGCCTGGAAAGCCAGGCCCAGCAGGGACAGACCGAGTACCGCGCGTTTGATGTGATTCATAACAGGTTGCATCAGCAAACCTCCATAACAGTGAGCAAATCTTCTGTGCATTCTTCTGCCGAAAGCGAGGTGGACAGACCCAGGCGCAAGCCGCCATTGGAGTCGTAAACGTAACTGGTGGCCGTGTGCGAGATGGTATAGGTGTCGCCGGCCGGGACTTTCTCGTAGAACACGTCGAATTCCTTGGCCGTGGCTGCGGTTTCCTCAAGCGTGCCGTACAGCGCAACGAAGGTCGGGTCGAAGGCTTTCATGTAGGCGTCGAGGATTTCCGGGGTGTCGCGCTCGGGATCGAGGGTGATGAAGATCACCTGCAAGCGGTCGCCGTCCTTGCCCATCAGCTTCTTGATTTTCGCCGCACGGGCGAGGGTGGTCGGGCAGACTGCCGGGCACTGGGTGAAGCCGAAGAACACCATCGGCATCATGCCGCGAAAGCTCGACAGCGTCATGGTTTCGCCGTCGGTGTTCTTCAGTTTGAAGGTGCGCCCCATGATCTTGTTACTCAGATCCTTGCCGTACTTGTACGACAGTTGGCCGCGGGTGTCGCAGCCGGCTAGCAGGCCGAGCCCGAGCACGCCCATTCCCGCAAGCACGTTGCGGCGAGTCAACAAAGCCGTCATCTAAATACCGCCTTTTGCAGCCCGTCAGTCGGCAGGACTGGCGGGGGGTTAACCTTAAAAGCGGCGCATGATACCAAACTGAGGGCAGGCGCCGGCCACGGATCGCCGCACCGCTTAGGATCGGGCGACAAAAGGTGTAAGAAAAAGTGACGGGTACTTATTGAATCGTCGCCTCCGAAGCCTGCCAGCCACCGCCCAGCGCGGTGTACAGATTGACCTCCGCCACCAGCTGCGCCAGCCGATCGGTGATCAGGCCTTGTTGCGAACTGAACAGCGAACGCTGGGCATCGAGGAACGTCAGGCTGCTGTCGACACCATTCTGATAACGGTTCTGCGCCAGGTTGTAATAGGTCTGCGTAGCCTCGACCAGATCGCGCTGCGCCTGTAATTGCTGCTGATACGTCGTGCGCGCGGCGAGGCCATCGGCGACTTCCTGAAACGCGGTCTGGATCGACTTTTCGTATTCGGCCACCGCCACGTCTTTTTGCAACTTCGAATAATCCAGGCTCGCGCGCAGGCTGCCGGCATTGAAAATCGGCAGGCTGATCTGTGGCTGAAAGGTCCAGGCGCCGGAGCCGCTGCCGAACAGTCCGGACAGATCGCGACTCGAGGTGCCGGCATTGGCCGTCAGACTGACGCTGGGGAAAAACGCCGCCCGCGCTGCGCCAATGTTGGCGTTGGCCGCCTTGAGTTTGTATTCGGCCTGAAGAATGTCCGGGCGCCGTTGCAGCAGATCCGACGGCAATCCCGCCGGCACTTGCTGCACCAGTTCGCTGGCCAGCGGCCGGGCGGGCAACGACGCCGGCACGGGCGCACCGACCAGCAGCGTCAGGCTGTTCAAGTCCTGCGCCACCTGCCGCTGATAACGCGCCAGATTGGCCCGCGAACTGTCGACGCTGGTTTTCGCCTGCGCCTGTTCCAGCGCCGACGACTTGCCGGCCTCGCGGTTGCGAGTGGTCAGGTGCAGGCTCTGTTCGTCGGCGGCGAGGGTGTCGCGGGTCAGTTCGAGCAACTCCTGATCGGCGCGCCAGGTCAGGTAAGCATTGGCGACGTTGGCCACCAGACTCAACTGCGCACTGCGTCGTGCTTCTTCCGTCGCCAGCCAGCTCTGCAGCGCTTGCTCGCTGAGGCTGCGCACGCGGCCGAAGAAATCCAGTTCATAGGCGCTGATGCCGAGGTTGACCGCGTAGGTCGAGTTGATCAGCGCTTTGCCTTTGGTCACGCTGGAGGGCATACGTTGGCGTGACTCGCTGGCATTGGCCGACACCGCCGGCAGCAGGTCGGCACGCTGGATGCGGTATTGCGCCTGGAAGGCTTCGACGTTCAGCGCGGCCACGCGCAGGTCCCGGTTGTTGACCAGTGCCGACTCGATCAGCTGTTGCAGGGCCGGGTCGTTGAACAGCGTGCGCCAGTCTTCGCTGGGTGTTGCCGGTTGTGTGGCGGTGGGGTATTGCGCGGCGCTCGGCGATGCCGGGCGCTGGTACTCGGGAATCAGGGAACAGCCGCCCAGCAGCATGGCCATGGACAGCAGGGAAAATCGCAAGGTAGACATCGAACAGCCTCGTGCATGAAAGAGGGGAGATGCTTGCAAGGAAAACGGGGGGTGACGGGCTTGTGTGTTGAGAGAGATCCTGTGCTGAGAACACCCTGTGACGAGGGGATTTATCGCCGTCGGGGCGCGTAGCGGCCCCTCTTTTGGACGATAAAAAGCGCGGCCTGCTTTGCCGTCCAGCGGGGATAAATCCCCTCGCCACCAAGGTACTCACGCAGTTCGAAGTCAGGCCCCGGCCATCCATCGCGCCAGCCCATGCCGGCCACTGACCCCGAGTTTGGCCGCCGCCCGTTTGAGGTACGTCTCGATCGAGCTGTTTTTCACCCGCAGTTTCTCGGCGATTTGCGGCACCGTGCCGCCGGTCAGCAAGCCCAGGCAGACTTCCTTTTCGCGTGCCGAAAGGACGACGCCACTCATCGCCAGGCGCTCATCGAACACCAGCGCCAGCGGTGCCTGATCGAGTTCAGCCTGGGGCAGGCGTGGCTGGCGGGCGTGGGTTTGCCGACTGATGTGCGCATGGCGTTCGATCAGCGGCAGCAGGGTGTCCGAAAGGCTTTTGAGAAACGACAGCTCCGGCAGTGAAAACACCCGCCGGGTATGCGGTCGGTAAAACGAAATGACGCAGCGGCGGTTGGACATGCGCGACACCAGATTGCACTGGTGCGCATTGTGTTGCGGGTAGCGAGGTTGCAGCGAGGCTCTGAGCTGGATCAGCAGCGAGTCATTCATCTCGATCATCTTCGGCAACAACGGATGGTCATCGGCCCGTTCGAGCGGGTCGGCCGGCGCACAGGTCTGCGGCAAACCGGCACTGCCCAGCGGCTTGATCTCGACCACGCTGGCCTGACGCTCATCCAGCGTCCACTCGCTGAGGTCGACGCCGTCGACCGGCACCAGCGTGTCGACCAACTGAAACATGTTCGCGGCGAAGTGATCGTCCCCGGTGCTGGCAATCAGCTCACCCAGTTGCCAGTAGAAATGCGGGTTTTCCATATTGCGAATACTGCCGGTCAGATTCATATCCTTGTCATCCCTGGTTCAGAGCCATCACTGAATCGTCTGCCGTCTAAGTAAAAGCCGCCCACGCAGTCATTTCTCCTTGAACATGATCTGGAGCGGGATTTAAGCCTATGGATTTGTCCTACGTCTGTAGGGGAAAACAGGGACACAAAGTGCCATCATTTCGGAAAGTTGGCGCCGGGCTTCTGACGGTATCCAGTACAGATGCCGCGCCTAGTGTGACTGTTCGGTCACTGCAAAGGCTTGAAAGCCGGGACTATTGCGCTGCGGTGCGAGCATTGCGCTGGCCGATGGCTGCGCTGGCTTGTGGCATTTTTCCTACAAGTATTTCAGCGTTTCCTCTCCGAACTTTTAGAAGCTTCCTGCCGGATCAGCGGCAACCGGGGCTGACAGGCCTTGGGAGGGGGCTGGGTTGTCCGGGTTTCACGTGTCATGTCGGCATCGGGGCCGATGCTTGAATAGGCGCAAAATTTCATGAGAAGGACTTTATGCCGCCTATTTCTGCCCCAGCGGTGGACACGCCGTCCGCATCGACCCAGACGTATCCCCTGACCGCAGCGCAGCTGGACATCTGGCTGGATCAGCTGAGTCGCGGCGATTCGCCGCTGTACAACATCGGCGGGTACCTGGAGCTGAGCGGTCCGCTGGATCCGGCACGGATGCAGGCAGCGCTCGAAGGCCTGGTGGCCCGGCATGACGCCCTGCGCACGGTGCTGCTGCCGGGCGCTGGCGTCGATGGCTTGCCGTTGCAGCGGTTTGCCCGCGCATGGCCGGTGCCGATGCCGATTCACGATGTGTCGGCGCAGGCCGACCCGGAGTCGGCGGCGCGGGCATTGGTTCAGGCGCGTATTGATCAGCCCTTCGTGCTGGGCGGCGGCTGCCTGTTCCGTTTTCTGTTGATCCGCCTGGATGATGAGCGCCACTGGCTGTCCGTTCAGGCCCATCACCTGATCATTGATGGCTGGAGCTTCGGCGAAATGTTCAAGTCGCTGGACGATATCTATAACGCGCTGGCGAACGGCCAACCGGCGCCGGCTTCGGCACCGTCCTACCTCGACTTCATCGCCGACGATACGCGCTATCGTGCGTCGAGCCGTTACGCGCTGGACCGCAGGTACTGGCTGGACAAATACCGGCAATTGCCCGAGCCGCTGTTGCTGCCACGCCATCAACCGAGTCGCGCCGGCAAAACCGTTCAGACCCAGGTGTTCAAGCAACCCTTGCCGGCGTTGTTGCACGAGCGCATGAAGCAGGTGGCCCGAGGCGCTGGCGCTTCGGCGTTCCATGTGTTGCTGGCGGCGCTGCACGTGTATTTCAGCCGTACGGCGCAGCGTGACGAATGGGTGGTCGGCCTGCCGATCCTCAATCGCGGCGGTGCACGGTTCAAATCCACCCTCGGGCTGTTCGCGCAGATCAGTGCGGTTCACATGGCGTTTGGTCGCCAGCGCACGTTCGGCGAACTGGTCAGGGCGATCCGCGATGAGCTCAGAAAGGATTTTCGCCATCAGCGTTTCCCGGTCAGTGAGATGAACCGCGCCTTGGGTCTGCTGCGTGAGGAGCGCTCGCAGTTGTTCGAGGTGACGGTGTCCTACGAGCAGGGCGCTCACGATTATCGCTACGGTGAGGCGTCGGGGCGGATGATCAAGGCCTCCAACATGGAGGAGGCCACGCCGCTGGCGGTGCACCTGCTGAGCAATCAGGTCAACGACGACGCGCATTTGTACCTGGTTTACAGCGAGGCGTATTTCAGCGCCGAGGAGATCACGGCCCTGGCTGCACGCTGGCTGTTGATTCTGGAACAAGGGCTGGAGGCGGTGAACTTGCCGGTGGCGGATTTCAGCCTGAGCACGCCTGAGGAAGAGGCGCTGCTGCAACAGTGGAATGCGACGCGAGTGAGCTACCCGGCGGTGAGCACGATCCATCAGCGTTTCCAGGCGCAGGTGGCGCAACGGCCGCAGGCGCTGGCGGCGGTGCAGCAAGGGCAATCGTTGACCTATGCCGAGCTTGATCAACGAGCCAACGCGCTGGCTGATCATCTGCTCGATCTTGGTGTGCGCCCGGATGACCGGGTGGCGATCGTCGCCCGGCGCGGTCTCGACACATTGGTCGGGTTGCTGGCGATTCTCAAGGCCGGCGCCGCCTATGTGCCGCTCGACCCGGCGCATCCGGCCGAGCGCCTGAGCTATCTGCTGGAGGACAGCGCGCCGCGGGCGGTGCTGACCCAGCGTGGTTTGCGCGGGCATCTGCCGGCGTTGTCGATGCCGGTGATCGAACTCGATCGCCCGAGCTGGCCGGCCACTGATAGTGACGCGCCAAAGGTGCCCGGACTGACCCCGGCACATCTCGCCTATGTCATTTACACCTCCGGCTCCACCGGCCTGCCCAAAGGGGTGATGGTCGAGCACCGGACCCTGTGCAATCTGGTGGACTGGCACGCTGACGCGTTCGATCTGCAGGCCGGCAGCCAGACCTCGAGCCTCGCCGGGTTCGGTTTCGATGCGATGGCCTGGGAAGTCTGGCCGGCGCTGTGCGTGGGCGCGACCTTGCACCTGGCACCCGCCAGCGAGGGCAGCGAAGACATTGGTGCGCTGCTCGACTGGTGGCGGGCGCAACCACTGGAGGTGAGTTTTCTGCCGACCCCGATCGCCGAATACGCCTTCAGCCGCCAGCTCGATCATCCGACCTTGCGCACGCTGCTGATCGGTGGCGATCGCCTGCGCCAGCCCCCGCGTCCGCAATCGTTCGCGGTGATCAACAACTACGGCCCGACCGAAGCCACGGTGGTGGCGACCTCGGGGCGCCTCGCCGCCGGGCAGGCGCTGCACATCGGCAAGCCGGTGAGCAACGCCACGGTGTATGTGCTCGATGATCAGCAACAACCGCTGCCGCCAGGCGTGGCCGGCGAGTTGTACGTCGGTGGGGCCGGCGTGGCTCGCGGTTACCTGAACCGTGCGGACCTGAGCGCCGAACGCTTCCTGCGCGATCCGTTCAGCCGCGAGGCGGATGCGCGGATGTATCGCACCGGCGATCTGGCGCGCTGGCGCAACGACGGCACGCTGGAGTATCTGGGGCGTAACGACGATCAGGTGAAAATCCGTGGTGTGCGCATCGAACCGGGAGAAATCGAGAGCGCACTCGCCAGCCATGCGGCGGTGCGCGAAGCCGTGGTGCTGGTGCGCGACGGGCAGTTGTTGGCGTGGTTCACCGAGCAGGCGCCGCTGGACATCAACCAGTTGCACGCGCACCTGAAAAGTCGCCTGAGCAGTGCCATGCTGCCGAGCGCCTACGTGCGTCTACCGGCATTGCCCCTGACCGCCAATGGCAAGGTCGACCGCAAGGCGCTGCCGGCGCCCGGGCCTGAGGACCTGATCCGCCGCGAATATGAAGCGCCGCAAGGCGAGGTTGAAATCGCTCTGGCGCAAATCTGGACGGAAGTGTTGCAAGTCGAACGGGTCGGGCGTCACGACCATTTCTTCGAGTTGGGCGGGCACTCTTTGCTGGCGGTGATACTGATCGAGCGCATGCGTCAGCTCGACTTGAGCAGTGACGTGCGCGTGTTGTTCAGTCAGCCGACCCTCGCCGCACTGGCGGCCTCGGTCGGCAGCGGGCGTGAAGTCGAGGTGCCTGCCAACCGCATCGCTGCCGACTGCACGCACATCACCCCGGCGCTGCTGCCGCTGGTGCAACTGGCCCAGGCGGACATCGAGCGCATCGTCGCCACGGTGCCCGGCGGGGCAGCCAATGTGCAGGACATTTATCCGCTGGCGCCGCTGCAGGAAGGCATCCTCTACCACCACATCACCGCCGCCCAGGGCGATCCGTACCTGCTGCAATCGCAGCTGGCGTTCGACAGCCTTGAGCGCGTCGAGGCTTTCGCCGCAGCGCTGCGCGAGGTCATGGCGCGCCACGACATTCTACGCACGGCGGTGCTCTGGGAAGGCCTGAGCACGCCGGTGCAAGTGGTCTGGCGCGAGGCGATTCTGCCGTTGCAGGAAGTCGAATTCGACCCGGCCAACGGCCCGGTCCTCGAGCAGTTGCATGCGCGCTTCAACGCCCGGCGTTACCGCCTCGACGTCAGTCAGGCGCCGCTGATGCGTCTGGTGTACGCCAAGGATCCGGTGTTGGGCCGGGTAGTGGGGATTCTGCTGTTTCATCACCTGGCGATGGATCACATTGCCCTCGAAGTGATGCGCGGCGAGTTGCAGGCCAGCCTCTGCGGGCAGGTCGTGGAACTGGCGCCGCCGGTGCCGTATCGCAACTATGTGGCGCAGGCGCGCCTGGGTGTCAGCGAGCAGGAGCACGAGACGTTTTTCCGCGAACAACTGGCGGATATCGACGCGCCGACCCTGCCGTTCGGCCTGCAGCAAGTGCAGGGCGATGGTTGCGGTATCGACGAGGCGCAGCAGGCGCTGCCGGCAGAGGTCTATCAGCGTTTGCGCCATCAGGCGCGTCAGGCCGGGGTCAGCGTCGCGAGCCTGATCCATCTGGCGTGGGCGCGGGTGCTGGCGGCGACGTCCGGCCAGTCCAATGTGGTATTCGGCACCGTGCTGATGGGGCGGATGCAGGGCGGCGAGGGCGCCGACCGGGCGTTGGGGGTGTTCATCAACACATTGCCGCTGCGCATCGACGTCGATGCCGGGGTTCTCGACGCTGTGCGCGCTACCCATGCACGACTGACCGCACTGCTCGGGCACGAACATGCGTCGCTGGCGCTGGCCCAGCGTTGCAGCGGAGTCGCCTCACCGGCGCCGCTGTTCAGCGCGCTGCTCAACTACCGGCACAGCGATGAATCGCAACTGCTGGAACCGTCGCGGCAAGCCTGGCAAGGCATCGAAACCCTGGCCAACGAAGAACGCACCAACTATCCGCTGACCCTGAGCGTGGATGATTACGGCAACGGTTTGCGCCTCACCGGCAGGGCCGTGGCGCAGATCGGCGCACAGCGGATCTGCGGTTATATGCAAGCCGCGCTGAGCGGCCTGGTGCAGGCGTTGGAACAGGCACCGCAACAGCCGCTGAACCGCTTGCCGATCCTGCAGGCTGAGGAGTTGCAACGCTTGCTGATTGCGTTCAACGCCACCGAGGTCGATTGCCCGCTGGAGCAGCCGCTGCACGCTTTGTTCGAAGCGCAGGCGCAGCGCAAACCCGATGCCGTTGCGCTGCAGAGCGGTGAACGCAGCCTGACGTATCGCCAGCTCAACGAGCACGCCAACCGCCTGGCCCACCACTTGCGCGAACTCGGCGTACAGCCGGATGCGCGGGTGGCGATCTGTGTCGAGCGCGGGCTGGATCTGGTGGTCGGTTTGCTCGGCATCCTCAAGGCGGGGGGCGCCTATGTGCCGTTGGACCCGGACTATCCGCTGGAGCGTCTGAATTACATGTTGCAGGACAGCGCGCCGGTTGCCCTGCTGGTCCATGGCGCCACGCGGCAACTGTTGGGCGAGCCGGGGGTGCCGCTGCTCGACCTCGACCGCCGCACGTGGGACCAGCAAGCCGCGAGCAATCTGCAGGTGCCCGGCCTCGGCGGCGCGAACCTCGCCTATATGATCTACACCTCGGGTTCTACAGGCCTGCCCAAAGGCGTGATGATCGAACACCGCAGCGCCTGCAACATGGTGCACTGGGGCTCGGTCATTTCGCCGCCAACCGGGCACGGTGCGCTGCTGCAAAAAGCGCCGTTCAGCTTCGACAGTTCGGTGTGGGAGATCTTCTGGCCGCTGTGTTCCGGCATGCGTCTGGTATTGGCCCGACCGGATGGCAACCGTGATTCGGCGTACGTGGTGCAGACCATTCGCCAGCATCAAGTGACGGTGGTCAAGTTCGTCCCCGCGTTGCTGCAGCAGTTCATCGAACAGGACGACGTCGAGCAGTGCACCAGCCTCACTGATGTCCTCAACGGTGGCGGCGAACTCAGCGCGGCACTGGCGCGGCAGGTGCGTGCCCGGTTGCCATGGGTGCGTTTGCACAACGTCTACGGCCCGACCGAAACCACGGTGGACAGCACCGGATGGACGCTGGAGCCGCACCTGCCGGTGCCGGAGAATCTGGTGCCGATCGGCAAGGCGCTGAGCAACACCCGTCTGTACGTACTCGACGCTTACGATCAACCGGTGCCGCAAGGCGTCAGCGGTCAGTTGCACATCGGCGGCGTCGGCGTGGCGCGCGGTTATCACCGATTGCCCGAGATGCAGGCCGAGCGCTTCATCGACAGTCCGTTTGTGCCCGGCGACCGGCTGTACCGCACGGGCGATCTGGTGCGCTACAACCCGCATGGCGAGCTGGAGTTCCTCGGCCGCAACGACTTCCAGATCAAGCTGCGGGGTTTGCGCCTGGAGCCGGGGGAAATCGAGGCGCGGCTGATCGAACATCCAGCGATCCGTGAAGCGCTGGTGATGGTGCGCGACGAGCGTCTGGTGGCCTGGTACACCGTGCGCTGCGGTGCAGAAGCACCGGGGCTGGAGACCTTGCGCACCCATGTGCTGGCGCGGCTGCCCGAATACATGGTGCCGGGAGCCTTTGTACGGCTCGACACTTTGCCGCTGACGCCCAACGACAAGATCGACCGGAAAGCCTTGCCGGAACCGGGGGCGGACGCGCTGATCAACCGGCCTTACGTGGCGCCCGAGGGTGAAGTCGAAACCACGCTGGCACGGATCTGGGGCGAGGTGCTCGGTGTCGATCAGATCGGGCGGCATGACAACTTCTTCGAGCTCGGCGGGCATTCGCTACTCGCGGTAAGCCTGGTGGCGCGCATGCGCCAGAACGGTTTGCACACCGATGCCCGGGCGCTGTTCAGTCAGCCGACGCTGGCCGCGCTGGCGCTCAGCACCACGCGAGAGGCGCAGCAAGTGGTCATCCCGAAAACCACCATCCCGAGCCTCAACCGCAAACGCCGGCTCTAGTCCGGCGCCGTTCACTACGGCTGACATCGAACCTGTGGTGAGGGAGCAATCGCCCTCGCCACAGGTATTCGGCAACTCGTCGGCAGGGAAGGTGGCTTGTCCCCGCTTCCCATGTCAGCCCCCCATGCCCCGATGTTTTAGTTTTTCCAGGCTGCGCGCAGTTCGCACGGACTCGCGGCTGCGCGCTCATTTTTCTCGTATTTACAGCAGGTTATCCCATGCAATTCAGCGAACTGATGGCTGTTATTTCCACCCATGCGATCCGCCTTCAACAGGAAGATGAAGACCTGGTCATTCTGGGCAGCGACGACGCGCTGGATGATGCGGTGTGGGACAGTCTCGCCGCGCACAAGACGCAACTGCTGGAACTGGTCGCCCGTCACGGCGGCGACTGGTTGAGCCCGGCGTTTCGCATCACCCCGGACATGCTGCCGCTGGTGACGCTGGATCAGCCGACCATCGACCGTATCGTCGCCAGCGTGCCGGGCGGCGCTGCCAACCTGCAGGATATCTACCCGCTGGCGCCGTTGCAGGAAGGCATGCTGTACCTGCACCTGTCGGCGCCTGCTGGCGACCCCTACGTGTCGCAGGCGCGCTTCGCCTTCGCCAGTCGTGAGCGTCTGGAAGCTTTCGCCGAGGCGCTGCAGTGGATGATCGAACGCCACGACATCCTGCGCACCTCGTTCGTCTGGGAACGCCTGGATGAACCGCTGCAAGTGGTGCAACGCCATGCGTCGCTGCATTGCGAAGAAGTCCGGCTCGACCCGGGTGTCGACGTGCTGACGCAACTGCTCGAACGTCACGATCCGCGCACCTTCCGTCTTGATGTGCAGCAGGCGCCGCTGCTGCGTCTGGTGTATGCGGCGGACCCGGCGAACGGGCGTGTGGTTGCGCTGTTGCTGTTTCATCACTTGATCATGGACCACGTCGCCCTCGATGTGGTGCGTCGGGAAACCCGTGCGCACCTGCTCGGCCAGGCCGCGCAGGTCGGGCCGGCGGTGCCGTATCGCGATCACCTGGCCAAGGCGCGCCTGGGCCTCGACCAACAGTTCCATGAGGCGTTCTTCCGCGAGATGCTCGCCGACATCGACGAGCCGACCTTGCCCTGCGGTTTGCAGGATGTGCAAGGCGACGGCCAGGCCATCGAAGAAGCCTTGCTGATGCTTGAGCCCGAGTTGAGTCGACAACTGCGCGGGCAGGCGCGCCAGCTCGGGGTCAGTGTCGCCAGCCTGATGCACCTGGCGCTGGGCCGGGTGCTCGGCCAGTTGTCCGGGCGCACGGCGGTGGTGTTCGGCACCGTGCTGCTGGGGCGGATGGAGGCAGGCGAGGGCGGCGAGCAAGCGCTGGGCATGTTCATCAACACGTTGCCGCTGCGCGTGGATGTCGGGCAGGACGGGGCGCGCGAGGCGGTGCTGGCGACCCATCGGCGCCTGACCGCATTGCTCGCCCATGAGCAGACGTCACTGGCACTGGCCCAGCGCTGCAGCGCCGTCGCGGTGCCGACGCCGCTGTTCAGCGCCATTCTCAACTACCGGCACAGCAGCGCGGAAGACGTCGCCGAGGTCAGCGATCTGGCCCCTGGCGTGCAGGTGTTGGGCGCCCGTGAGCGCACCAACTACCCGTTGACCGTCAATATTGATGATCTCGGTGAAGACTTGCGCATTACCGCGCTGGCGGACGCGGCCCTCGGTGCCGAGCGCATCGCCCGTTACCTGAACACCGCGCTGCACAGTCTGGTGCACGCCCTGCAATCGGCGCCGAATACGCCGCTGCACAGCCTCGATATCCTGCCGGCAGCCGAGCGTGAAAAACTCCTGCATGGCGACCGTTCATTGGCGCCGCGCTTCCCCGAATCACCGCTGATCCACCAACAGTTCGAAGCCCACGCACGGGCTCGGCCCGAAGCGCCGGCGCTGATGTTCGGCGGGCACACCCTGAGCTACGGCGAACTCAATCGCCGCGCCAACCAGCTCGCGCATCACTTGCTGGCGCGCGGTGTCCGCCCGGATGACCGGGTGGCGATCTGCGTCGAGCGCGGCCCGCAGATGATCGTCGGCCTGCTTGGCGTGCTCAAGGCCGGCGCCGCTTACGTGCCGATCGACCCGGCGTATCCGCTGGAACGCATCGCCTACACCCTTGAGGACAGCACCCCGGTGGCGCTGTTGATGCAGGCCGACACCGCCGAGCGCGTGGCCGGTGCCGAGGTTGTGCAAATCGACCTCGACAGTGTGCAACTGCACGCCGAGCTGACCAGCAATCCGTACATCCCTGAACTGCTGCCGAGCCATCTGGCCTATGTGATCTACACCTCCGGTTCCACCGGTCTGCCCAAAGGCGTAATGGTCGAGCACCGCAACGTGGTGCGGTTGTTCGCGGCGACCCAGCCGTGGTTCAACTTCAACCCGCAAGATGTCGGGGCACTGTTCCATTCCTTTGCGTTCGACTTTTCGGTGTGGGAAATCTGGGCCGCGCTGGCCTTCGGTGGCCAGTTGCTGCTGGTGCCGCAAGCGGTCAGCCGTTCCCCGGACGACTGCTACGCGTTGCTGTGCCGCAGCGGCGTCACCGTGCTCAACCAGACCCCGAGTGCCTTCCGCCAGTTGATCGCCGCGCAGGGGCGCAGCCCGTTGCAGCACTCGTTGCGCGAAGTGGTGTTCGGCGGCGAAGCCCTGGAACCGGGCCTGCTCAAGCCGTGGTATGCGCGGGTCGGCAATGCCGGCACGCGCCTGGTGAACATGTACGGCATCACCGAAACCACCGTGCACGTGACCTATCGGCCATTGGCCGCGGCGGATGCGCATCTGGTCGGGCGCAGCCCGATTGGTGTGGGCATTCCCGACCTGCAACTGTACGTGCTCGACGCCCAACGCGAACCGGTACCCGCCGGCGTCATCGGTGAGCTGTACGTCGGCGGTGCCGGGGTTGCCCGTGGCTACCTCAATCGCCAGGCGCTGACCGCCGAGCGCTTTATTGCCGACCCGTTCAGCGGCCGCACCGACGCCCGTTTGTACAAGACCGGTGACCTCGCACGCTGGACCGCAGACGGCAGCCTCGAATACCTGGGGCGCAATGACGATCAGGTGAAAATCCGCGGTTTCCGCATCGAACTGGGCGAAATCGAAGCGCGTCTTGCGGCCTGCCACGGTGTGCGTGAAGCGGTGGTCATCGCCCGCGAAGACAGCCCCGGTGATCAGCGGCTGGTGGCGTACTGGCTGGCCGCTGAAGACGCCGCGCCGAGTGCCGCGCAATTGCGCGACGCGTTGCTGCTGTCGCTGGCCGACTACATGGTGCCGAGCGCCTTCGTACGCCTCGATGCGTTGCCGCTGACCACCAACGGCAAGCTGGATCGCAAGGCCTTGCCGCAGCCTGAGAGCGATGCGTTCGCCCGGCGCGGTTTCGAAGCACCGTCGGGTGACGTGGAAACGCTGATTGCCGGCCTCTGGCAGACCCTGCTCGGTGTCGAACAGGTAGGCCGTCATGACAATTTCTTCGAACTCGGCGGCCATTCGCTGCTGGCGGTAAAACTGATCGAGCGCATGCGTCAGCACGATCTGCACTGCGACGTACGCGTGCTGTTCGGCCAGCCAAGCGTGGCGGCACTGGCGGCGACGCTCGGCAGCGGCCACCGCCTCGTGGTGCCGGACAATCGGATCAGCGCCGATTGCACACGGATCACCCCGGACTTGCTGCCACTGGTCTCACTGGATCAAGCCGCCATCGACCGCGTTGTGGCCACGGTGCCCGGCGGCGTCGCCAATGTGCAGGACATTTACGGTCTGGCACCGTTGCAGGCGGGGATTCTCTACCACCACCTGGCGACCAGCGCCGGCGACCCGTACGTGCTGCAGGCGCAATTCGCCTTCGCGGGTCTGCCACAGATCGAGGCCTTCGTTCGCGCACTGAACGCAGTGATCGCCCGGCACGACATTCTGCGCACCGGCGTGGTCTGGGAAGGCCTGGAAGAACCGCTGCAGGTGGTCTGGCGCGAAGCGCCGCTGGCGCTGGAGCGCGTCGATGCCGACCTGCTCGAAGGCGACGTGCTGGAGCAGATGCAGGCGCGTTTCGATCCGCGTCACTACCGCCTCGACCTGCGCCGTGCACCTTTGATGCGCCTGGCCTATAGCGAAGACCGCGAACACCAGCGCTGGGTCGGCATCCTGTTGCTGCACCACATCGTCCTCGACCACACCGCACTCGAGGTGTTGCTGGCAGAAATGAACGACAGCCTGCAACCAGGCGCTCGCGAACTGCCGGCGCCGGTGCAGTACCGCAACTACGTGGCGCAAGCGCAACAGGGCGCCAATGCCCAGGCGCATGAAGCGTTTTTCCGCGACATGCTCGGCGACATCGACGAACCGACCGTGGCCTTCGGTCTGCAAGACGTGCATGGCGACGGCAGCAGCATTGTCGATACCGTGCAGGCACTGGACGCCAGCGTTGCCCGGCGCTTGCGCGAACAGGCGCGCCGGCTCGGGATCAGCGCCGCCAGCCTGGTGCACCAGGCCTGGGGGCAGGTGCTGGCGCAAATGTCGGGCCGCGACGAGGTGGTGTTCGGCACGGTCTTGCTCGGGCGCATGCAGGGCGGCGAGGGCGCCGACCGCGCGTTGGGCATGTTCATCAACACCTTGCCGCTGCGGGTCAGCGTCGGCGCGATGGCGGTGCAGGACGGTGTGCGCGCCACCCACGAGCGGCTGGCGCAACTGCTGGGCCACGAACAGGCCTCGCTGGCGCTGGCCCAGCGTTGCAGCGGTGTATCGGCGGCGCTGCCGCTGTTCAGCACCTTGCTCAACTATCGCCACAGCGCGGCGCAATCGGCGAGCGTGGCGTGTGATGGCATCGAGGTACTGAGTTCCCGCGAGCGCAGCAACTATCCATTGGTGATCAGCGTCGACGATCTCGGTGAAGGCTTTGGCCTGACTGTGCAAGCCGTCCCGCAAGTGAATGGCGTGCGGGTCTGCGATTACCTGCAAACCGCGCTGCACAACCTGCTGGCAGCACTGGAGCACGCTCCGGCCACTGCGTTGCAGCAGATTTCGGTGATGTCGCCCAGCGAGCGGCAGCGGGTTCTGGTCGGGTTCAACATCACCGGGCGTGAATACCCGCCTGCGCAAACCGTACAGCGTCTTTTCGAACAGCAAGCGGTAGCCCATCCCGAGGCCCTGGCGGCGGTGCAAGGTACGCAGCAATTGAGCTATGGCGAACTCAACCAGCGCGCCAATCGCCTCGCGCATCACCTGATCGGCCTTGGCGTGCAGCCCGACGACCGGATCGCCCTGTGTGCCCGGCGCAGCCCGGACATGCTGGTCGCACTGTTGGCGATCCTCAAGGCCGGCGCCGCTTATGTGCCGGTCGATCCGGCGTACCCGCCGGAGCGCATTGCCTACCTGTTGCAGGACTGTGCGCCGGTGGCGGTCCTGGCCCAAGCCTCGACCCGCGACCTGCTCGGTGGCGTAGCGCTGATCAATCTCGACAGCGAACGCTGGCAACACCTGTCAGATGCCAATCCGCGGATACCGGCGCTGACGCCGAACCATTTGGCCTATGTGATCTACACCTCCGGTTCCACCGGCCAGCCGAAAGGGGTGATGGTCGAACATGCGACCCTGGAAAACCTCGTGCACTGGCACGTCGAAGCCTTCGACCTGCAGGCCGGCAGTCATACCGCGAGTGTCGCCGGGTTCGGTTTCGACGCCATGGCCTGGGAAGTGTGGCCAGCGCTGTGCGTCGGCGCGACCTTGCACCTGCCGCCGCAGTCGATCGGTAACGAGCACCTGGACGAGTTGCTCGACTGGTGGTGCGCGCAGCCGTTGCAGGTGAGCTTCCTGCCGACACCGGTGGCCGAATATGCCTTCAGCCGTCAGTTGCAGCACCCGACCTTGCGCACGCTGTTGATCGGTGGCGATCGCCTGCGCCAGTTCACGCGCCTGCAAAGCTTCGAGGTGATCAACAACTATGGTCCGACCGAAGCGACGGTGGTCGCGACTTCCGGGCGGGTGGAGTGTGGCCAGCCGTTGCACATTGGCCGGCCGATCGCCAATGCCAAGGTGTACTTGCTGGACGCCGAGCAGCGTCCGGTGCCGGTGGGCGTGGCGGGCGAGTTGTATGTCGGCGGCGCGGGCGTGGCGCGTGGCTATTTGAATCGCCCCGAATTGAGCGCTGCGCAGTTCCTCTTTGACCCGTTCAGCGACGACCCGCAGGCGCGCATGTACCGCACCGGCGATCAGGCGCGCTGGCTGGCCGACGGCAATATCGAGTACCTGGGGCGCAACGACGATCAGGTCAAATTGCGCGGCGTGCGCATCGAACTCGGTGAAATCGAAGCCGCGCTCGGCAGTCACGCGGCGTTGCAGGAAGCTGTGGTCCTGGTGCGCGATGGGCGCCTGATCGCCTGGTTCACCGAGCGCTCGGCGGTTGACATCGAACAGTTGCGCAATCACTTGCAGGCGCGCCTGCCCGACGCTTTGTTGCCCGCGGCTTACGTGCGGCTGGCGGCCTTGCCGTTGACCGCCAACGGCAAGATTGATCGCAAGGCCTTGCCGGAACCGGAGCACGGTGCGTGGCTCAGCCGCGAATACGAGGCGCCACACGGTGCGGTGGAAATCGCGCTGGCGCAGATCTGGATCGACGTGCTGAAGGTCGAGCGGGTCGGGCGCCACGACAACTTCTTCGAATTGGGCGGGCATTCGTTGTTGGCGGTGAGCCTGATCGAACGCATGCGCCAGATCGACCTCGCCGCCGACGTGCGCGTGTTATTCAACCAGCCGACCCTGGCAGCACTGGCCGCCGCTGTGGGCAGCGGTCGTGAAATTGCAGTCCCGGCCAACCGGATCCCGCCAGGCTGCACGCACATCACCCCGGACATGCTGAGCCTGACCGAACTCGATCAGCCGAGCATCGCACGCATCGTCGCCACGGTGCCCGGTGGCGCGGCCAACGTGCAGGACATCTACCCGCTGGCGCCGCTGCAGGAAGGCATTCTTTATCACCACCTGAGCGCCGAACAGGGTGATCCATACCTGCTGCAATCGCGACTGGCGTTCGACACTGTCGAGCGTCTGCGCACGTTCGGTAATGCCTTGCAGCAGGTCATCGCGCGCCACGACATCCTGCGCACCAGCGTGGTCTGGGAGGGACTGTCGAGCCCGCACCAGGTGGTGTGGCGCGAGGCTACGCTGGTGGTGCAAGCGGTGGCGCTGGACCCGGCGCAAGGTGACATTCTCGAACAGTTGCACGCACGCTTCGATGCGCGCTACCACCGCCTCGACCTCCGCCAGGCGCCGCTGATGCGCATCGTCTATGCCGAGGACCCGGCGCAGCAGCGGGTGGTGGCGATTATCCTGTTCCAGCACTTGATCCTCGACCACACCGCGATGGCAGTGGTGGGCGAGGAAATGCGTGCGTTCATGTTCGATCAGGCCGACAGCCTCGGCGCGCCGATGCCGTATCGCAACTACGTGGCGCAGGCGCGGCTGGGCGCCAATGAGCAGGAGCACGAAGCGTTCTTCCGCGACATGCTTGGCGATATCGACGAGCCGACCCTGCCGTTCGGCCTGCACGACGTGCAAGGCGATGGCGGCGACATCGAGGAGGCGCAGCAAACCGTCGATACCGGGCTGACCCGGCGTCTGCGCGAGCAGGCCCGGCAACTGGGCGTCAGTCCGGCGAGCCTGATGCACGTGGCCTGGGCGCAGGTATTGGGCGTGCTTGCCAACCGCCGCGACGTGGTGTTCGGCACGGTGCTGCTGGGCCGTCTGCAGGGCGGCGAGGGCGCCGACCGCACGCTGGGCGTGTTCATTAACACCTTGCCGTTGCGCGTGGACGTCAGCGCAGGTGTGCAAGGCGCGGTCAAGGCCACACACGCACGCTTGACCGCGCTGTTGGCCCATGAACATGCGCCACTCGCGCTGGCCCAACGCTGCAGCGCGGTGTCCGGGGCGCCGCTGTTCAGCGCCATTCTCAACTACCGGCACAGTGCCGCCGAGGCGCAGCCGCGTGACGGTCAGGGCATCTGGGAAGGTGTGCAGCTACTCGGCGGCGAAGAGCGCAGCAACTACCCGCTGACCCTCAGCGTCGACGACCTGGGCGAAGGCTTCGCCCTCGCGGTACTGGCGCTGACGCAGATCGGCGCGCAGCGCATTTGCGGCTACATGCACACCGCGCTGGAGCATCTGGTGAACGCGCTGGAACAGGCGCCGCAACGTCCGCTCAACCGCTTGCCGATTCTTCCGGTGGAGGAATACGAGCGCTTGCTGGTCGGCTTCAACCCGACAGCGACGGCGTACCCGCGCGGGGCAACGATTCAGGCGCTGGTGCAAGTGCAGGCCGCGCAACAACCAGAGGCTCTGGCGGTGGTGCAGGGCGCGCAGCAACTGACCTATGCGCAACTCAATCAACAGGCCAATCGCCTGGCCCATCACTTGCTCGGCCTCGGCGTGCAACCGGACGACCGGATCGCCGTGTGCCTGCAACGCAGCCCGCAAATGCTGGTGGCGCTGCTGGCGATCCTCAAGGCCGGCGCCGGTTACGTGCCGGTCGATCCGGCGTACCCGGCGGAACGCATCGCTTACCTGTTGCAGGACAGCGATCCGGTGGCGGTGCTGGCACAGGCCTCGACCCGTGAGCTGTTGGGCCGGGTGCCGGTGATCGACCTCGACCAGGACATCTGGCAGCACCTGTCCGACGCCAATCCGCAACTGCCGACGTTGACCCCGGCGCATCTGGCCTACGTGATCTACACCTCGGGTTCGACCGGCCAGCCGAAAGGCGTGATGGTCGAACATGCGACCCTGGAGAACCTCGTGCACTGGCACTGCGAGGCGTTCGACCTGCGTGCGGGCAGCCACACCGCGAGTGTCGCCGGTTGCGGTTTTGACGCGATGGCCTGGGAAGTCTGGCCGGCGCTGTGCGTCGGTGCGACCCTGCATTTGCCGCCGCAGTCGATCGGCAACGAACACCTCGACGACTTGCTCGATTGGTGGTGCGCGCAACCGTTGCAGGTCAGCTTCCTGCCGACTCCGATCGCCGAATACGCCTTCAGTCGCGAGCTGCAGCACCCGACGCTGCGCACGCTGTTGATTGGCGGCGATCGCCTGCGCCAGTTCCCCCGCGAACACAGCTTTGCGGTGATCAACAACTACGGCCCGACCGAGGCCACGGTGGTTGCGACCTCCGGCCAGATCAATGCCGGCCGGCTGCTGCACATCGGCCGGCCCGTCAGCAACGCCAAAGTCTACCTGCTCGATGATCAGCAACGGCCGGTGCCGGTGGGCGTGACGGGTGAGTTGTACGTCGGTGGCGCGGGGGTGGCCCGGGGTTATCTGAACCGCCGCGACCTGAGCGCCGAACGCTTCCTTGAAGACCCGTTCAGCGACGAACCGCAGGCACGCATGTACCGCACCGGCGACCTCGCGCGCTGGTTGGCCGATGGCAATATCGAGTACCTGGGGCGTAACGACGATCAGGTCAAACTGCGCGGCGTGCGCGTGGAACTGGGGGAAGTCGACGCCGCGCTGTCGAGTCATCCGGCGGTGCAGGACGCGGTGGTGCTGGTGCGCGAGGCGCGTTTGATCGCCTGGTTCACGGCGCGCACGGCAGTCGACATCGAGGACCTGCGCCTGCATCTGCAGGCACGCTTGCCGCAGGCCTTGGTGCCCGCCGCTTATGTGCGCCTGTCGGCGCTGCCGTTGACCGCCAACGGCAAACTCGACCGCAAGGCCTTGCCCGAACCGGATCAGGACGCCTGGCTCAGCCGCGAATACGTTGCACCGCAAGGTTCAGTGGAAACCGCGCTGGCGCAGGTCTGGGCCGAGGTGTTGCAGGTCGAGCAGGTCGGGCGTCACGACAACTTTTTCGAACTGGGCGGCCATTCGCTGCTGGCGGTGAGCCTGATCGAGCGCATGCGTCAGCTCGGCCTGAGCACCGACGTGCGCGTGCTGTTCAGCCAGCCGACCCTCGCCGCGCTGGCCGCCGCCGTGGGCAGCGGCCGCGAAGTCGAAGTGCCGGCCAACCTGATTCCGAGCGGATGCACGCACATCACCCCGCAGATGCTGACGTTGCTGCAACTGGATCAGCCGAGTATCGAGCGGGTGGTCGCGACGGTGCCGGGTGGCGCGGCCAACGTGCAGGATATTTACCCGTTGGCGCCGCTGCAGGAAGGCATTCTTTATCACCACTTGAGCGCCGCGCAGGGCGATCCGTACCTGCTGCAATCGCGCCTTGCATTCGACAGCCTCGAACGCTTGCAAGCCTTCGCCGCCGCGCTGCGTCAGGTCATGGCCCGTCACGACATCCTGCGCAGCGGGGTGGTCTGGGAGGGCTTGGCGACGCCGGTGCAAGTGGTCTGGCGTGAGGCGCAACTGCCGGTGCAGGAGCTCATCCTCGACCCGGCGGCCGGCGATGTTCTGGCGCAGTTGTACGAGCGTTTCGACGCGCGGCATTACCGCATCGAGCTCAGTCAGGCACCGTTGATTCGTCTGGTCCATGCGCAAGACCCGGCCAATGATCGGGTGGTCGCGATGCTGCTGTTCCATCACATCGCCATGGACCACACGGCGCTGGCCGTGGTCCAGGAAGAAATGCAGGTGATCCTCTTCGGCCACGGCCAGGCACCGCTGCCGGCGGTGCCATACCGCAACTACGTGGCGCAGACGCGCCTGGGCGTCAGTGAGCAGGAACATGAAGCGTTCTTCCGCACGATGCTCGGTGACATTGACGAGCCGACGCTGCCGTTCGGTCTGCTTGACGTACACGGCGACGGCAGTGACATCGAAGAAGTGCGCCAGAGCGTGCCCGAAGCCCTGGCCCTGCGCTTGCGTGGCCAGGCGCGGCAACTGGGGGTGAGTGTCGCCAGCCTGTTCCACCTGGCGTGGGCGCAGGTCCTGGCCGCGACTTCCGGGCAGGAGCACGTGGTGTTCGGCACCGTGCTGTTGGGCCGGATGCAGGGCGGCAGCGGTGCCGATCGCGGCCTGGGCATGTTCATCAACACCTTGCCGTTGCGCGTCGATCTGGGCGACACCCCGGTGCGTGCCGGCGTCCGTGCGACCCACGCCCGACTGACCGCGTTGCTCGGCCACGAACATGCGTCACTGGCGCTGGCCCAGCGTTGCAGCGGTGTGGCAGCGCCGGCGCCGCTGTTCAGCGCCATGCTCAACTACCGCCACAGCGTCAGCGAGGAACAGCAGCAGGCCGCTCGCCTGAGCTGGCAAGGCATCCATAACCTTTCCAGCGAAGAGCGCACCAACTATCCGCTGAGCCTGAACGTCGATGACCTCGGCCAGGGCTTTTACCTCACGGCGATGATCCCTTCGCGCATTGGTGCGGCGCGGGTCTGTGGCTACCTGCAACAGGCGTTGTCGGGGCTGGTCGAGGCGCTGGAGCAGACACCGCAGCAGGCGTTGAACCGTTTACCGGTGTTGCCGGATGGCGAACGTCGGCAACTGCTGTTCGGCCTCAATGCCACAGCGGTCGATTACAACCTCGAGCAGACGATTCATGGGCTGTTCGAGGCGCAAGTGCAGCGCTCGCCGCAGGCGTCGGCGGTGGTGGCCGCTGAGCAGTCGCTGACTTTCGCCGAACTCAATGCGCGGGCCAATCAACTGGCGCGGCATTTGCGCGGAGTGGGGGTGCAGGCCGATTCGCGGGTGGCGATCTGCGTCGAACGCAGTCTGGACATGGTGGTCGGGCTGCTGGCGATTCTCAAGGCCGGCGGCGCTTATGTGCCGCTGGACCCGGCGTACCCGTTGGAGCGTCTGGCCTACATGCTGGAGGACAGTGCACCACTGGCGGTGTTGGTCCAGGGTTCGACTCGCTCGTTGCTCGGCGACGTCATGGTGCCGTTGATCGATCTGGATCAGCCGCACTGGCAATCGCAACCGGCGGACAATCTGTCAGCACCGGAAATGACTCCGAACCACACGGCTTACGTGATTTATACCTCGGGTTCCACCGGGCAACCCAAAGGCGTGATCAACGAACACGCCGGGGTGGTCAACCGCTTGTTTTGGATGCAGGACGCTTATCAGCTGACGGCAGCCGATTCCGTACTTCAAAAGACGCCATTCAGCTTCGACGTGTCGGTGTGGGAATTCTTCTGGCCGTTGATGACCGGCGCCCGACTGGTCATGGCAAGGCCCGAGGGGCATAAGGATCCGCAGTACCTCAGCGAAGTGATCGAGCGCGAGCACATCACCACGCTGCACTTTGTGCCGTCGATGCTCGACGTGTTCCTCACCCATGCTGAAACTGCACGTTGCGGCGGATTGCGTCAGGTGATGTGCAGTGGCGAAGCCTTGCCGGGCAGCATCGTTCGGCGTTTCAAACAGCAAGTGCCAAGCAGCAAATTGCACAACCTGTACGGCCCGACCGAAGCGGCGGTGGACGTCACCGCGTGGGATTGCGCCGGGCCGCTGGAGCAAACTCCGGACAACACGCCGATCGGCAAACCGATCGCCAACACCCGCATGTATATCCTCGATGCACAACAGCAGCCCGTGCCCCAGGGCGTGGTCGGCGAGTTGTACATCGGCGGCGTGCAGGTGGCCCGTGGTTATCTGAATCGCCCGGAACTGAGCGCCGAACGCTTCCTCGACGATCCATTTCAGGCAAACGGACGCATGTACCGCACCGGCGACGTCGCCCGCTATCTGGCCGACGGCAATATCGAATACCTCGGCCGCAACGACGATCAGGTGAAGATCCGCGGCTTGCGCATCGAACTCGGTGAAATCCAGGCCCGCCTGACCCAGGTCGATGGTGTGCAGGAAGCCGCCGTGCTGGCTCGCGAAGACGTACCTGGCGACAAGCGTCTGGTCGCGTATTACACCGGCGCCCGCCTCGAAATCGACGTTCTGCGCAGTCACCTGCTGGAGCATTTGCCGGACTACATGGTGCCTGCCGTGTTCGTGCACCTCGACACTTTGCCGCTGAGCCCCAACGGCAAACTCGATCGCAAGGCGCTGCCGGCGCCGGATCAAGGCGCGTTGCCAACCCGCGAATATGAAGCCCCGGTCGGCGAAGTGGAAGTCACCCTCGCACGCTTGTGGGCCGAACTGCTCAACGTCGAGCGGGTAGGGCGTCACGACCATTTCTTTGAACTGGGTGGTCACTCGCTGCTGGCGGTCAGTCTGATCGGCCGGCTGCGTCAGGAAGGCATGGAAGCCGATGTCAGGTCGTTGTTCGAACATCCGACCCTGGCCGGTTACGCCGCAATTACGGAAAGAATGGAGATCGTCCTGTGAACGTGATCGAACTGTTGGCCACATTGAAGGCTAAAGATATTCAGCTGGCGGTCACGGATGACCAGTTGCGGGTCAACGGCAACAAACAGGCCTTGAGCGATCCGGCATTGCTGGCGCTGTTGCGCGAGCACAAACCGGCGCTGATCGAACTGATCAAGGCCGGGCAATACTCGGCCACCCGACACGGGCAGGTCGAGGTGCCGGCCAATGGCATTGTTCCGGGGACGACACGCATCACGCCGGCGATGCTGACCCTGGTCGAACTCGACCAGGCCACCATCGACCGTCTCGTTGAGCAAGTGCCCGGCGGTGCGGCCAACGTGCAGGACATTTATCCGCTGGCGCCGCTGCAGGAAGGCATCCTCTATCACCACGCCAGTGGCGGCGAGGGCGATCCGTATGTCATGCAGTCGCACTTCGCCTTTGCCAGCCGTGAACGCTTTCAGGCGTTCGCCCACGCCCTGCAAAGCGTGATTGATCGCCACGACATCCTGCGCACTGCGGTGTACTGGGAAGGGCTGGATGCGCCGGTGCAAGTGGTCTGGCGTCGGGCCGAACTGCCGATGGAGGAAGTGCTGCCCCCGACAGCCGACAGCGACGTGCTGGTGTACCTGCACGAGCGTTTTGACGCCCGGCATTTTCGTCTCGATGTCAGCCGCGCACCGTTGATGCGCCTGGCCCATGCCTGGGACGAAGCCGGGCAGCGGGTGATCGCCACGTTGCTGTTCCATCACATGGCCCTCGATCACTCGGCCCTCGACGTGGTGCGTCATGAAATGCGCGCCTGCCTCACCGGACAAACTGAATCACTCGGGCGCCCGGTGCCGTTTCGCAATTACGTGGCCCAGGCGCGACTGGGCGTCAGCGAAGCCGAGCACGAGGCGTTCTTCCGCGACATGCTCGGCGATGTCGACGAGCCGACGCTGCCCTATGGTCTGCAAGACGTGCAGGGTGACGGTAGCCAGATCGAAGAGTTGAGCGTGCCGGTCGAGGCGCTGCTGGGGCAGCGTTTGCGTGCTCAGGCGCGCACGCTCGGGGTGAGTGCCGCGAGCCTGTTTCACCTCGGCTGGGCGCAAGTACTGGCGGCGCTCACCGGCAAGCAACAGGTGGTGTTCGGCACGGTGCTGATGGGGCGCATGCAGGGCGCCGAAGCGATTGACCGGGCGCTGGGGATTTTCATCAACACCTTGCCGCTGCGGGTGGATATCGACGGCGAGGACGTGCGTGCGGCGGTCAACGCCACGCACGTTCGGCTGACCACGCTGATGCGCCACGAATACGCGCCGCTGGCCCTGGCCCAGCGGTGCAGTCACGTGGTGGCGCCGACACCGTTGTTCAGCACGCTGCTCAATTATCGCCACAGCCACGACGTCGCCACGGCCAGTGCGCAAACCCTTGCAGCATGGGAGGGCATCACCACCCTGAGTTCCGAGGAACGCACCAACTACCCGTTGACCCTGAGCGTCGATGACCTCGGTGAGCGTTTCCATCTGACCTTGCTGGCCAGTACGCAAACCCATCCGCAGCGGGTCTGCGACTACATGCTCTGCGCGCTGGAAAACCTTGTGCTGGCGCTGGAGCAGGCGCCGCAGACGCCGGTCAATCAACTGCCGATCCTGCCGGCGGCGGAGCGGGCGCAGGTGCTGCTTGGCTTCAATGCCACGCAGGCGCAAGGCCTGACCGAGTTGACCCTTCACCAGCGTCTCGAGGCGCAGGTGGCCGAGCGGCCTGAGGCGTTGGCGGCGGTGTTTGGCGATGCGCAAATGACCTACGCCGAACTCAACCGCGAGGCCAACGTCCTGGCGCATCACTTGATCGACCGGGGGGTAAAACCTGACGACCGTGTGGCCATCGTCGCCCGCCGTGGCCTCGAGACGCTGGTCGGGCTGGTCGCGATTCTCAAGGCCGGCGCCGGTTACGTGCCGGTTGATCCCGCACATCCGGCCGAGCGTTTGCATTATTTGCTCGATGACAGTGCGCCAGTGGCGGTTCTGACCCAGAGCCGTCTGCGTGAGCGCCTGCCGGCTCTGAGCGTGCCGGTGATCGACCTCGACCGCCGCACCTGGCCGCAGCGCGCTACCCATGACCCACAAGTGCCGGGCCTGAGCACTGCGCACCTGGCCTACGTGATTTACACCTCCGGTTCCACCGGCCTGCCCAAAGGCGTGATGGTCGAACACCACACCTTGAGCAATCTGGTCGATTGGCATTGCACAGCGTTCGACCTGTGCGCGGGTCGCCACACTTCAAGCCTCGCCGGGTTCGGTTTCGACGCGATGGCCTGGGAAGTCTGGCCGGCGCTGTGTGCCGGCGCGACCCTGCATCTGGCACCGACCCATGACGGCGGCGAAGACATCGACGCGTTGCTTGAATGGTGGCGCGCGCAACCGCTGGACGTGAGCTTCCTGCCGACACCGGTGGCCGAATACGCCTTCAGCCAGAACCTCGAACACCCGACCCTGCGCACACTGCTGATCGGTGGTGACCGCTTGCGTCAGTTCAACCGCAACCAGCATTTCGACGTGATCAACAACTACGGCCCGACCGAGGCCACGGTGGTCGCGACTTCCGGTCTGGTGCAAAGCGGCGATGCGCTGCACATCGGCAAACCGGTGAGCAACGCCACGGTGTACCTGCTCGATGAACAGCAACGCCCGGTGCCGATTGGCGTTGCCGGCGAGTTGTATGTCGGCGGTGCCGGCGTCGCACGGGGCTACCTGAATCGCCCGCAGATGACTGCCGAGCGTTTCCTGCGTGACCCGTTCAGCAGTGCGCCGAATGCCCGGATGTACCGCACCGGCGATCTTGCGCGCTGGCGCGAGGACGGCACCATCGAATACCTGGGGCGCAATGACGATCAGGTGAAAATTCGCGGCGTGCGCATCGAACTGGGGGAAATCGAAACCTGCCTCAACCAGTTGCCGGGGATTCAGGAAGCGGTGCTGCTGGCCCGCGAAGACCAGCCCGGCCAGCCACGGCTGGTGGCGTACTTCACCGAACAGGCCCAGGTCGAAGCCTTGCCGGTGGGCGAGTTGCGTGCGCAGTTGCTCAGCCGTTTGCCGGAATACATGGTGCCGACGGCGTTCGTCCGGCTTGCCGCACTGCCGCTGACCGCCAACGGCAAGGTCGACCGCAAGGCTCTGCCGGCACCGGAGCTGACGGCGCTGTTCACCCGCGAATACGTGGCGCCCGAAGGCGAGGTGGAAACCGCACTGGCGCGCATCTGGGTCGACGTGTTGCAGGTCGAGCGGGTCGGGCGTCAGGATCACTTTTTCGAACTCGGCGGCCACTCGCTGCTGGCGATGCGCATGGTTGCGCAGGTGCGTCAGCGGCTGGGGGTCGAACTGGCGCTGAGCGATCTGTTCGCCAATGCCGAACTGGCGGCGGTGGCTGCCGTCCTCAGTGAGGCCGGGCGTTGCACCCAGCCGCAGATGCTGCCGGTGCCGCGCGACGGCGCCTTGCCGCTGTCGTTCGCCCAGCAGCGCCTGTGGTTTCTGGCGCAAATGGAAGGCGCCAACACCGCCTACAACATTCCCGTGGCCCTGCGCCTGCGCGGGCGCTTGCATGACGATGCGCTGCAACGCGCACTGGCGCGGATCGTCGCCCGCCACGAAACCTTGCGCAGCCGCTTCACTCAGTACAACGACGAAGCGCAGGTGCTGATTGCGCCGGTGGATACCGGTCTGTTGCTGCGCGTCGAAGATCTGCGCCAGCACCGGCAACCCGACGAAGCCTTGCAGGCGCTGATTCAGGGCGAAGCGTCGGGGCCGTTCGACTTGCAGGACGATCCGCTGATTCGCGGTCGTCTGGTGCGGCTGGCCGACGATCACCATGTGCTGTTGCTGACCCTGCACCACATCATCTCCGATGGCTGGTCGATGGGCGTACTGACCCGCGAATTGATGACGCTGTACCAGGCGTTCAGTCACGGTCAGCCGGATCCATTGCCGCCGCTGACGCTGCAATACACCGATTACGCAATCTGGCAGCGGCGCTGGCTCAGCGGTGAAGTGCTGCAGCGCCAGAGTGAGTTCTGGCAACAGACGCTGGCCGGGGCGCCGGCGTTGCTGATGCTGCCGAGCGACCGTCCGCGTCCGGCGCAGCAGGACTACGCCGGCAGCAGTGTCGCGGTGGTACTCGACGAACGCCTCAGCGCCGGGCTCAAGGCGTTGGGGCAGCGGCATGGCGTGACCCTGTACATGACGCTGATGAGTGCCTGGGCAATGTTGCTCAGTCGTTTGTCCGGTCAGGCGGAGGTGGTGATCGGTTCGCCGGTGGCCAACCGCAACCGCGCCGAGATCGAAGGGCTGATCGGCATGTTCGTCAACACGTTGGCCCTGCGCATCGACACGTCGGGTGAACTCAGCGTCGAAGGGCTGCTGGCGCGGGTCAAGGCGCTGACGCTGGCGGCGCAGGCGCATCAGGATCTGCCGTTCGAGCAGGTGGTGGAAATCGTCCGGCCGGTGCGCAGTCTGGCGCACAGTCCGCTGTTCCAGACCTTGCTCAGTTGGGACGGTCTGGAAAGCCCGGCGCTGGCTCTGGGTGACCTGAGCCTGGAAGGCGTGGCCGAACCGAGCCACTTTGCCAAGTTCGATTTGTCGTTGAGTCTGAGTGACGCCGGCGGGGCGATTCGCGGGTCGCTGGAGTACGCCACGGCGCTGTTCGATGAAGCCACAGTGCAGCGCTTTGTCGGGTACTTCGAGCGCTTGTTGCAAGCGATGGTTGCCAACGATCAGGCGGTGCTGGAGCACGCACCGCTGTTGCTGCAGCAAGAGCAGCAGCGCTTGCTGGTCGAGTTCAATGCCACTGACGTCGATTACGATCTGGAGCAGACGATTCATGGGCTGTTCGAGGCGCAAGTGCAGCGCTCGCCGCAGGCGCCGGCGGTGGTGGCCGCTGAGCAGTCACTGACCTTCGCCGAACTCAATGCGCGGGCCAATCAACTGGCGCGGCATTTGCGCGGAGTGGGGGTGCAGGCCGATTCGCGGGTGGCGATCTGCGTCGAACGCAGTCTGGACATGGTGGTCGGGCTGCTGGCGATTCTCAAGGCCGGCGGCGCTTATGTGCCGCTCGACCCGGCGTACCCGCTGGAGCGTCTGGCCTACATGCTGGAGGACAGTGCGCCACTGGCGGTGTTGGTGCAGGGTTCGACTCGTTCGTTGCTCGGCGAGGTCACGGTACCGCTGATCGATCTGGATCAGCCGCACTGGCAATCGCACCCGGCGGACAATCTGTCAGCACCGGAATTGACCCCGCACCACACGGCTTACGTGATTTACACCTCGGGTTCCACCGGGCAACCCAAAGGCGTGATCAACGAACACGCCGGGGTGGTCAACCGCTTGTTGTGGATGCAGGACGCTTATCAGCTGACGGCAGCCGATTCCGTACTTCAAAAGACGCCGTTCAGCTTCGACGTGTCGGTGTGGGAGTTCTTCTGGCCATTGATGACCGGCGCCCGACTGGTCATGGCAAGGCCCGAGGGGCACAAGGATCCGCAGTACCTCAGCGAAGTGATCGAGCGCGAGCACATCACCACGCTGCACTTTGTGCCGTCGATGCTCGACGTGTTCCTCGCCCACGGCGACACCACGCGTTGCAGCGGATTGCGTCAGGTCATGTGCAGTGGCGAAGCCTTGCCGGGCAGCATCGTTCGGCGTTTCAAACAGCAAGTGCCGGGCAGCAAATTGCATAACCTGTACGGCCCGACCGAAGCGGCGGTAGACGTCACCGCATGGGATTGCGCCGGGCCGCTGGAGCAAACTCCGGACAACACGCCGATCGGCAAACCGATCGCCAACACCCGGATGTACATCCTCGATGCGCAACAACAGCCCGTGCCCCAAGGCGTGGTCGGCGAGTTGTACATCGGCGGCGTGCAGGTGGCCCGTGGTTATCTGAATCGCCCGGAACTGAGCGCCGAACGCTTCCTCGACGATCCATTTCAAGCAAAAGGACGCATATACCGCACCGGCGACGTCGCGCGCTATCTGGCCGACGGCAATATCGAATACCTCGGCCGCAACGACGATCAGGTGAAGATCCGTGGCTTGCGCATCGAACTCGGTGAAATCCAGGCCCGCCTGACTCAGGTCGATGGAGTGCAGGAAGCCGCCGTGCTGGCTCGCGAAGACGTACCTGGCGACAAGCGTCTGGTCGCGTACTACACCGGCGCCCGCCTCGAAATCGACGTTCTGCGCAGTCACCTGCTGGAGCATTTGCCGGACTACATGGTGCCTGCCGTGTTCGTGCATCTCGACACATTGCCGCTTAGCCCCAACGGCAAACTTGACCGCAAGGCGCTACCGGCACCGGATCTGAGCGCGTTGACCTCGCGCGAATACGAAGCCCCGGTCGGCGAAGTGGAAATCGCGCTGGCGCAACTCTGGGCCGAATTGCTTAACGTCGAGCGGGTAGGGCGTCACGACCATTTCTTTGAACTGGGCGGCCACTCTTTGCTGGCGGTCAACCTGGTGGCGAAAATGCGCCGCGCCGGCCTGAGCGCCGACATTCGTGTGCTGTTCAACCAGCCGACGCTGGCCGCACTCGCCGCTGCAGTCGGTGGCGAGCCGGATGCCGAAGTGCCGGCCAACCGCATCCCTGCGGATTGCACGCACATCACGCCGGATCTGCTGCCGCTGGTGACGCTCGACCAGCCAACCCTTGACCGTATTGTCGCCAGCATCCCCGGCGGTGCGGCCAACGTGCAGGATATCTACCCTCTGGCGCCGTTGCAGACCGGCATCCTGTTCCATCATTTGTCTGCCGCTCAGGGCGACCCGTATGTGTTGCAGGCGCAGTTCGCGTTTGCCGATGAACAACGTCTGAACAGCTTTACCCACGCCTTGCAGCAGGTGATCCAGCGTCATGACATTCTGCGCACCTCGCTGTTCTGGGACGGCCTGCCAGACCCGGTGCAAGTGGTCTGGCGGCAGGCATCGCTGGTCTGTGAAAACGTCACGCTGGAAGCAGCGGACGTTGATGCTCTGGCGCAGTTGCGCTGCCACTTTGACGCCGGGCATTACCGCATGGCCGTCGATCAGGCACCGCTGATGCGCGTGGTCCACACCTGGGACGCGGCCAATCAACGTGTCGTTGCGTTGCTGCTGTTCCATCACCTGGTGATGGATCACGTGGCGCTGGAGGTGCTGCAACAGGAAATGCAGGCCTTCCTTGTTGGCCAGCCGCAACGCCTGCCCGAGCCGGTGCCGTACCGCAATTACGTGGCGCACACTCTGGCCGGGCTGAGCGATGAGCAGCACGAAGGCTTCTTCCGCGAGATGCTCGGCGACGTCGACGAACCGACCCTGCCATACGGCCAGAACCCGGCCTTGGAAGAACAGGCGCAGAAGGCTCAGCTGACTCTCGATGCCACGCTGAACCACGAGATCCGCCGTCAGGCCCGGCGCCTCGGCGTCAGTGCTGCGAGTCTGATGCACCTGGCCTGGGCGCAGGTGCTGGGGCAATTGTCGGGGCGCGACGACGTGGTGTTCGGCACGGTGTTGCTCGGGCGCTTGCAGGGCGGCGAGGGGGCGGAACGGGCACTCGGGGTGTTCATCAACACCTTGCCGCTGCGCCTTGATTTGCGCGCGCACAGCGTCAAGGGCGCGGCGCTGGCCACACACCAACGCCTGAGCCAGTTGCTGCAGCACGAACACGCGCAACTGGCGCGCATCCAGCACTGCAGCGCGATGGCGCCAACCACGCCGCTGTTCAGTACGCTGTTCAATTACCGTCACGGCGCCTCGTCGGGCGCGCCTTCTGCCGAAGCCACAGCGGCGTGGCACGGCATGCAATTGCTCGAGGCCGAAGAGCACAGCAACTATCGCCTGACCCTCAGCGTCGATGACTTCGGTGAAGGTTTCAGCCTGACCGCATTGGCCGGTGCCGGCCTCGATGCACGGCGCATTTGCAGCTATTTGCAGTGCGCCTTGCACGCCTTGCTGGAGGCGCTGGAACACGCGCCGCATCAGGGTTTTGAGCACGTGTCGATTTTGCCGGCCGATGAACGCGCACAGCTATTGATCGACTTCAACGCCACCCGCGCCGATTACCCGCAAGGGCTTACGATCGCTCAGCGCTTCGAACAGCAAGTGGCCGAGCGGCCGGACGCGCCGGCAGCGGTGTTTGCCGAGGCACCCCTGAGTTATGCCGGGTTGAACCGACAGGCCAACGCACTGGCGCATCATCTGATTGCGTCGGGGGTGAAGCCCGACGACCGCGTGGCCATCGTCGCCCGTCGTGGCCTCGATACGCTGGTCGGGCTGGTGGCGATTCTCAAGGCTGGCGCCGGTTATGTGCCAATCGATCCGGCGCATCCGGCCGAGCGCTTGAACTACCTGTTGACGGACAGTGCGCCAGTCGCCGTGCTTACCCAAAGTACGTTGCGCGAACGTCTGCCAGCATTGGCAGTGCCGGTGATCGACCTTGACCGGCACCTGTGGCCAAGCGACCACAGCGACAATCCCGTTCTGCCGGGCCTGACCCCGCAGCATCTGGCGTATGTGATCTACACCTCCGGCTCCACCGGCCTGCCCAAAGGCGTGATGGTCGAACACCATACGCTGAGCAATCTGGTCGATTGGCACTGCGAGGCATTCGAGTTGCGCGCCGGCGGCCAAACGTCAAGCCTGGCCGGGTTCGGCTTCGACGCGATGGCCTGGGAGGTCTGGCCGGCGTTGTGCGTTGGTGCGACCCTGCACCTGGCGCCCACCCATGACGGCAATGAAGACATCGACGCCTTGCTCCACTGGTGGCGCGCACAGCCATTGGACGTCAGCTTCCTGCCGACCCCGGTGGCCGAATACGCCTTCAGCCAGAATCTGCCGCATCCGACCCTGAAAACCCTGTTGATTGGCGGCGATCGTCTGCGCCGGTTCAACGCCAACCAACCGTTCCGGGTGATCAACAACTACGGCCCGACCGAGGCCACGGTGGTGGCGACCTCCGGAACGGTCGAAGCCGGGCAGGCGTTGCATATCGGCAAACCGGTGAGCAACGCCACGGTGTATCTGCTCGATGAACAGCAACGACCCGTGCCGCTGGGAGTGATGGGCGAGTTGTACGTCGGCGGTGCCGGCGTGGCCCGGGGTTATCTGAATCGTCCGGAACTGACGGCGGAACGCTTCCTGCACGACCCGTTCAACACGGCGCCGAATGCACGCATGTACCGCAGCGGCGACTTGGCGCGCTGGCGCGAGGACGGCACCCTGGAATACCTCGGGCGCAACGATGATCAGGTCAAGATCCGCGGCGTACGCATTGAACCGGGCGAAATCGAAACCTGCCTCAACCAGCTCGACGCAATCAGGGACGCGGTGTTGCTGGCCCGTGAGGATGAGCCCGGCCAGCCACGGCTGGTGGCGTATTACACCGAACAGGGCGAGTCGCTGAGCGTTGGCCAGTTGCGCGCACACCTGCTGGCGCAACTGCCGGAGTACATGGTGCCTGCCGCTTTTGTCAGGCTCGATGCATGGCCGTTGACCGCCAACGGCAAGGTTGACCGCAAGGCCTTGCCGGCACCGGATCTGGCCGCGCTGTTGACCCGCGAGTACGCCGCGCCGCAAGGCGAGCCGGAAACCACCCTGGCGCAGATCTGGGCCGAGGTGCTGCAGGTGGAGCGGGTCGGACGCCATGATCATTTCTTCGAACTCGGCGGCCACTCGCTGCTGGCGATGCGCATGGTCGCTCAGGTGCGCCAGCAACTGGGCCTGGAACTGGCCCTGGCCGACCTCTTCGCCAACCCTGAACTGGCGGCCGTTGCCCGGTGCCTGTGCGCAGCGGACGTCAGCAGCCGGACGCAAATCCTGCCGGTCACGCGTGACGGCACCTTGTCCTTCGCTCAGCAGCGCCTGTGGTTCCTGGCGCAGATGGCGGGCGGTAACTCGGCGTACAACATTCCGATTGGCCTGCACTTGCGCGGGCGGCTCGACGGTGACGCCCTGCAACGTTCGCTGGCGCAGATCGTGGCGCGTCACGAAACCTTGCGCAGCCGTTTCCTGAGCATTGACGATGCAGCGCAGGTCGCTATCGCCCCGGTCGGCAGCGGCATGGTGTTGCAGGTCGAAGACCTGCGCCGGCACTCGCAGGCCGAAGCGACCTTGCAAACGTTGACAGCACAGGAAGCCGCGACAGCGTTCGATCTGCAGAACGATCCGCCGATTCGCGGACGTCTGGTACGAATGGCCGACGAGCATCACGTGCTGTTGCTGACCGTGCATCACATCGTCGCCGACGGCTGGTCGATGGGCGTGCTGACCCGCGAGCTGATGGCGCTGTATCAGGCGTTCAGCCACGGACAGCCCGATCCATTGCCGCCGCTGGCGTTGCAATACAGCGACTACGCGGTCTGGCAACGGCGCTGGCTCAGTGGCGAGGTGTTGCAGCGCCAGAGCGATTACTGGCAGCAGACCCTCGACGGCGCGCCGGCCCTGTTGACCTTGCCCACCGACCGGCCGCGTCCGGCGCAGCAGGATTACGCCGGGCGTCGCGTCGAAGTGCTGCTGGATGCGCGCCTGAGTGCCGGGCTCAAGGCCTTGAGTCAGCGGCATGGCGTTACTGTGTTCATGACCGTGCTCAGTGCCTGGTCGCTGTTGATGAGTCGGTTGTCCGGGCAGGCCGACGTGGTGATCGGCGCGCCAGTGGCCAACCGCACCCGTGCCGAGATCGAAGGCTTGATCGGCATGTTCGTCAACACCCTGGCCTTGCGCATCGACACCTCCGGCGCACCGAGCGTCGAAGCGCTGCTGGCGCGGGTCAAGACGGTGACGCTGGCCGCGCAGGCTCATCAGGATCTGCCGTTCGAGCAGGTGGTGGAAATCGTCAGGCCGGTGCGCAGTCTGGCCCACAGTCCGTTGTTCCAGACCACCTTGAGCTGGGACAGCAGCGTCGGGCCGGATCTGGCGCTGGGCGAACTGACCCTGCAAGCGCTGGCCAGCGCCGGCGATGTCGCCAAGTTCGACCTGACCTTGACCCTGGGCGAGGTCGGCGAGGGGATTCGCGGTTCACTCGAGTACGCCACGGCGTTGTTCGATGAAGCGACGATCCTGCGTTATGTCGGCTACTTCCAGCGGCTATTGGCGGCCATGGTCGGCGATGATCACGCGGTACTGGAGCAGGTGCCGTTGCTGGCGGCGGACGAGCGTCAGCGCTTGCTGCACGACTTCAACGCCACCGCCCGTGACTACCCGCAGGCGCTGACCGTGCACGGGGTGTTCCAGCAACAGGCGGCGGCGCATCCCAAAGCGGTGGCGGCGGTGCACGGTGCGCAGTCGCTGAGCTACTTCGAGCTGAATGCACGGGCCAATCGTCTGGCCCATCACTTGATCGGCCACGGCGTGCAACCGGGGGATCGCGTGGCGATCCTGCTGCCGCGATCGCTGGAATTGCTGGTCGCGCAACTGGCGATTGCCAAGTGTGCGGCAGCTTACGTGCCGCTGGATATCCATGCACCGAGCGAACGTCAGGCATTCATGGTCGAGGACTGTCAGGCCGTGGCGTTGCTGACCCTCAGCAGCGAAGCGATCGACTTTAGCGTGGCGCGCATCGACCTGGATCGCCTGACGCTCAGCGACCAGCCGACGCACAACCCGAATCGGCTGCAGTCCTCGGAATCGCTGGCGTACGTCATGTACACCTCGGGCTCCACGGGCACCCCGAAAGGTGTGATGGTGCCGCACCGTGGCATCGGCCGCCTGGTGCTGAACAACGGCTATGCCGATTTCAATGCGCAGGACCGCGTGGTGTTCGCCTCGAACCCGGCGTTCGATGCCAGCACCATGGACATCTGGGGGCCGCTGCTCAATGGCGGGCGCGTGGTGGTCATCGACCATCAGACCCTGCTCGACCCGCACGCCTTTGGCCGGGAACTGAGCGCCAGCGGGGCGACGATCCTGTTCGTCACCACGGCGCTGTTCAACCAGTACGTGCAACTGATTCCGCAGGCGCTCAAAGACCTGCGCATTCTGTTGTGCGGCGGTGAGCGCGGCGATCCGGCGGCGTTCCGCACGCTGCTGGCCGAGGCGCCGGCGCTGCGCCTCGTGCATTGCTACGGCCCGACTGAAACCACCACCTACGCGACGACCTTCGAAGTGCAGCAGGTGGCGGAAAACGCCGAGAGCGTGCCGATTGGCGGGCCGATTGCCAACACGCAGGTCTACGTGCTCGATGCCCATCAGCAACTGGTGCCCCAGGGCGTGACCGGCGAGTTGTACATCGGTGGGCAGGGCGTGGCACTGGGGTATCTCAACCGTGCGGATCTGACCGCCGAGAAATTCCTCCGTGATCCGTTCAGCGACCAGCCCGGCGCGCTGCTGTATCGCACTGGCGACCTCGTGCGGTGGCTGGCGCCGGGGCAACTGGAGTGCATCGGGCGTAACGATGATCAAGTGAAAATTCGCGGCTTCCGCATCGAACTCGGGGAAATCGAAAATCGCTTGCTCAACTGCGCCGGGATCAAGGAAGCGGTGGTGCTGGCGCGCCGCGACGGCCAGGAAAACGCACGTCTGGTGGCGTACTACACCGTCCACGATCAATCCGTAGACAGTGCCGACCTGCACGCGCAATTGCAGGCACGGCTGCCGGAATACATGGTGCCGAGCGCCTGGGTGCAACTTGAGGCCCTGCCGCTGAACAACAACGGCAAGATCGACCGCAAGGCCCTGCCGGCACCGACGCAGGCGGCACTGCTCAGCCGGGTCTATGTGGCCCCGGCGACGCCTTTGGAACAGCGCCTGGCCCAGGTCTGGGCCGAGGTGTTGCAGGTTGCCCAGGTCGGGCGTCACGACAACTTCTTTGAACTGGGCGGGCACTCGCTGTTGGCGATGCGCATGCTGTCGCAGGTACGCCAGCAACTGGGCGTGGAGCTGACATTGGCCGAGCTGTTTGCCAATCCGGAGCTGGCGGCCGTGGCCGAGGTGCTCAGCCGCGCCGGGCGCAGCACGTTGCCGGACATTCTGCCGGCGCCGCGTGATCAAGCGTTGCCGCTATCGTTTGCCCAACAGCGTCTGTGGTTCCTGGCACAAATGGGCGGTGGCCACTCGGCGTACAACATCCCGGTCGGCCTGCGCCTGCGCGGGCGCCTCGATGAAGTGGCCCTGCAACGGGCACTGGCGCGGATCGTCGCACGCCATGAAACCCTGCGCAGCCGCTTTATCCAGCGCGACGACGAGGCGCAGGTGCTGATCCGGGAGGAGCACAGCGGTTTGCTGCTGCAGGTCGAAGACTTGCGTGAGCACCCGCAGGCCGATGACGCCTTGCGTCGCTTGAGCGAGGCCGAAGCGTCGGCGCCGTTCAATCTGCAACATGATTCGCTGATCCGTGGCCGTCTGGTGCGGCTGGCCGACGATCACCACGTGCTGTTGCTGACGCTGCACCACATCATCTCCGACGGCTGGTCGATGGGCGTGCTGACCCGCGAGCTGGCGGCGCTGTATCAGGCGTTCAGCCACGGCGAAGCCGATCCGCTGCCGCCACTGCTGCTGCAATACACCGATTACGCGGTGTGGCAGCGGCGCTGGCTCAGTGGCGAGGTGCTGCAACGCCAGAGCGATTACTGGCAACAGACCCTGGCCGGTGCGCCGGCCTTGCTGACCTTGCCCACCGACCGGCCGCGTCCGGCGCAACAGGACCATAGCGGCGGCAGCGTCGAGGTGGTGTTGGGCGAGCCGGTCAGTGCCGGGCTCACGGCGCTATGCCAGCGTCGCGCAGTGACGCCGTACATGGTGATCATGAGCGCGTGGGCGATGACCCTCAGTCGCCTGTCCGGCCAGGCCGACGTGGTCATCGGTTCGCCGGTGGCCAACCGCACCCGCGCCGAGATCGAAGGCTTGATCGGCATGTTCGTCAACACCTTGGCCTTGCGCATCGACACCTCCGGCGAGCCGAGTGGCGAAGCCTTGCTGGCGCGGGTCAAGGCGCAAACCCTGCAGGCTCAGGCGCATCAGGACCTGCCGTTCGAGCAGGTGGTGGACATTTGCAAACCGCTGCGCAGCCTGTCCCATAGCGCGCTGTTCCAGACCCTGTTGAGCTGGGACAACAACGATGGGCCGAGTGTGAAACTGGGTGACCTGACTCTCGAAGGCGTGGCCGGGGCAGGGCGCTTCGTCAAGTTCGACCTGTCGCTGACCCTGGGCGCGCACGCGGACGGGATTCGCGGTGCGCTGAACTACGCCACGGCGTTGTTCGACGAGTCGACGATCCGCCGCTTTGTCGGTTATTTCCAGCAACTGCTGACGGCGCTGGTCAGCGATGATCAGACGGTGCTGGCGCAGGTGCCGTTGCTCGACGCGCAGGAACGTCAGCGCTTGTTGATCGACTACAACGCGACCGAGGTCGATTGCCCGCTGGAGCAACCGCTGCACCGTTTGTTCGAGGAACAGGCACGGCTCAAACCGCAGGCGCTGGCGGTGCAGTCCGACGCTGGCAGTCTGACGTACCGCGAGCTTGATCAGCGCGCCAATCAGCTGGCTCATCACCTGCGTGCGCAAGGCGTGCAGCCGGAGGCGCGAGTGGCGATCTGCGTCGAGCGCGGGCTGGATCTGGTGGTCGGCCTGCTCGGGATTCTGAAAGCGGGCGGGGCGTATGTGCCGCTGGACCCGGGTTATCCGGCGGAACGACTGGCCTACATGCTCAAGGACAGCGCGCCGGTGGCGGTGCTGGTGCAGGCGGCGACGCGTCCGTTGTTCGCCGAGTCGGCGGCCGGGCTGATCGAGCTTGATCGCAGCACCTGGCAGCAGCTGCCGGATCATGCTCCGCAGGTGCCGGGCCTGAGTGCTGCGAACCTTGCGTACATGATCTACACCTCGGGTTCCACGGGGCTGCCGAAGGGCGTGATGATCGAACACCGCAGCGCCTGCAACATGGTGCATTGGGGCTCGCAGATCAGTTCGCCAACCGCGCACGGCGCGTTGTTGCAAAAGGCGCCGTTCAGCTTCGACAGCTCGGTGTGGGAAATCTTCTGGCCGCTGTGTACCGGGTTGCGCCTGGTGCTTGCACGGCCCGACGGCAACCGTGATTCGGCGTATGTGGTGCGGGCCATTCGCGAGCACAACGTGACGGTGGTGAAGTTCGTGCCGGCGCTGCTGCAGGACTTTATCGAGCAGGACGATGTCAGCCAGTGCACCAGCCTCACCGATGTGCTGAATGGTGGCGGCGAACTCAGTGCTGCGCTGGTTCGGCAAGTGCGCCAGCGCCTGCCGTGGGTGCGTTTGCACAACGTCTATGGCCCGACTGAAACCACCGTCGACAGCACCGGCTGGACGCTGGAACCGGGCATGTCGCTGCCGGACAGCGTGGTGCCAATCGGCAAGGCGCTGAGCAACACTCGCCTGTACGTCCTCGATGACCATGATCAACCGGTGCCGCAAGGCGTCAGCGGTCAGTTGCACATCGGCGGCGTGGGGGTGGCGCGGGGTTATCACGGCCTGCCGCAGATGCAGGCCGAGCGCTTTATCGACAGTCCGTTTGTGCCGGGGGACCGGCTGTATCGCACTGGCGATCTGGCGCGCTACTGCCATGACGGCAACCTCGAATTCCTCGGCCGCAACGACTTCCAGATCAAGCTGCGCGGGTTACGTCTGGAGCCCGGCGAGATTGAAGCGCGGCTGATCGAACATCCGGCGCTCCGCGACGCGGTGGTGATGGTGCGCGACGAACGTCTGGTGGCCTGGTACACCGTGCGTGCCGGGATCGAGGCGCCAGGTCTGGAAGCCTTGCGCGCGCATGTGCTGGAACGCCTGCCGGAATACATGGTGCCCGGCGCCTTCGTGCTGCTCGATGCGTTGCCGCTGACACCGAACGACAAGGTCGACCGCAAGGCTCTGCCGGAGCCGGGTGTGGACGCGTTGATCAGCCGCCCTTACGTGGCGCCGCAAGGTGAAACCGAAACCACCATGGCGCAGATCTGGGCCGAGGTGCTGGGTGTCGAACAGGTCGGTCGTCACGACAACTTCTTTGAGCTGGGCGGGCATTCGTTGCTCGCGGTGCGGTTGGTCAATCAGCTGCAACGGGCCGGTCTGCAAGTGTCGCTGGCCGAGCTGTTCCAGCACCCGAGTGTCGAATCCGCCGCTGCGTTGCTGGAGCAGGGCGAGAGCGCCGGGGAACCGGACGGACTGGTCGTGGTGCGCGCCGGGGATCACGGTACGCCGTTGTTCCTGCTGCATGAGTTCAGTGGCCGCGACGTGTACTTCCCGACGCTGGCGCAGCACATTGGCGGGACGTTCCCGATTTACGGCCTGCCTGGTGTGCCGCTTGGACAGCCGCAGTTGCGCACCCTTGAGTGCATGGCTCGGCGCATGGCCGGGATCATCCGTTCGGTGCAGGCGCAGGGGCCGTATCGGCTGGCGGGCTGGTCGTTCGGTGGCGTGCTGGCCCATGAGGTCGCCCAGCAGTTGCTCGGTCAGGATCAGGTGGTGGACTTCATCGGCCTGCTCGACAGCTACGCGCCCAACTCGCTGGCGCAGGACAAGGCGCTGTGGAGTGGCGAGGGGCTGGACAAGCGCCAGTTGCTTGGCCACTGCCGTGGCCGTTCGCTGATGCTCGGTGCCGACGGCGCCAGCGCACTGGCGGCGGTGCAGGCGCTGGAAGACGCCGCCGGTGCACTGGATTTCGATCAGTTGTTCCAGCGTTGCCTGGCACAGCACTTGACCGATCCGGAGTTGGCCACGGTCAGCGCCGCGGATGCCCGGCATTACTTTGATCGCGAAGCGGCGCATCGCCTGGCACTGGCGCATTACCGGGTCAGCCCGGCGAGCCAGACGATCCATCTGTTCCGCGCTCAGGAGCTGATGGACGGGCAGTCTCTGCCCAGCCCGACGCGGGGTTGGGAAGCGCGGTTCGCCAGCCATTGGCTGCACTGCATCGACATCCCCGGCGATCACCGCACCATGATGAAGGCGCCGCATATCCAGGCGTTGGGGCAGGCCATCACGCAGGCGCTGGACGCCGTGCAACCCCCTGAGCCTGCGCAGTACCAGCCGCTCCTGACGATCCAGAGCGGACACTTGGGACATGCGCCGATTTTCTGTGTGCCGGGGGCCGGTGACAGCGTCACGGGGTTTATTCACCTGACCGAAGCCATTGGCCCGGAATGGCCGATCATCGGCCTGCAACCGCGGGGGCTGGACGGCATCGGCGTGCCGCACAGTCAGGTCGAGGCGGCTGCGGCGTTCTATCTGCAAGCCATCGAGCAGCTGTACCCGCAGGGCCCTGTGCACCTGATCGGCCATTCGTTCGGCGGTTGGGTCGCGCATGCCATGGCTGCGCAGTTGCAAGCGCAGGGGCGTGAAGTGGCGTCGCTGACGTTGATCGACAGCGAGGCGCCGGGCGGCAACGGTACCGCAGGCAAGCCGTATACCGGCACGGCGGCTCTGCAGCGCTTGATCGACACGCTGCAACTGTCCAGCGGCAAGTCGTTGGGCATTGATCCGCAGGCCTTCGTCAACGCCGATGACGCCACGCAACTGCGCCTGCTGCATGCCGGCATGGTCCGCGCCGGCGTGTTGTCGGAGCGCGCGGCGCCGGATGCGATGCACGGCCCGGTGCGCACCTTCGCCACGGCGCTGCGCACGGTCTATCAACCGCCACTGACCTACACCGGGCCGGTGCGGCTGGTGCTGGTCGATGATCCGACCCTGGACGCGTGGGGCAATCAGCGCGAGCAGGCGGCGATGCTTGAAGGCTGGCAGCGTCATGTCAACGACCTCGCCGTGTGGTACGGGCCGGGCAACCATTTCACGATTCTCAAGGCGCCCAACGTCTTCAGCTTCGCGGCGTGGTGGCATGACGGCTTGTCGGTGCCGGTGGGCAAAGTGTTGTCCTGAATATTGTTTTTTAAAAAGGAGCCCGGCCGCCGGCCGGGCTCACCCCTGAACGGACTTGTGGTCATTTATGGAAAAGTCGAAGTTGCGCAAAGTCGGTATGGGATTGGCACTGGCGGCAGTGGCCGGGTTGGTGTTCTACACGGTGCAGGCACCGGCCGAGGCACCGCAGTACCTGACCGCCACGGTCGAGCGGGATGATATCGAGAACGCGGTGCTGGCCACTGGCGTGCTTGAAGGGATCAAACAGGTGGATGTCGGCGCGCAGGTCTCCGGCCAGTTGAAGTCGCTCAAGGTCAAGGTCGGCGACAAAGTGAAAAAGGGCCAGTGGCTGGCGGAAATCGATCCGCTGGTGCTGCAGAACACCCTGCGTCAGGCCCAGGTCGATGAAGAGAACCTGCAAGCGCAAAAACGCGCGACCCAGGCCCAGCTCAAGCAGACCAAGGCGATTTACGAGCGCTATCAGAACCTGCAGGAGGATGCTTCGATCTCGCGCCAGGATTTTGAAACCGCCGAGTCGAACTATCAGGTGCAGCAGGCTAACCTGATGTCGCTGGAGGCGCAGATCAAAAGCGCACACATCCAGATCGACACGGCCAAGGTCAACCTCGCCTACACGCGGATTGTCGCGCCGATCGACGGCGATGTAGTCGGCATCGTCACCCAGGAAGGCCAGACGGTGATCGCCAACCAGTTGGCGCCGGTGCTGTTGAAACTGGCAGATCTGGACACCATGACGGTCAAGGCGCAGGTTTCGGAAGCCGATGTGATTCACATCGCGCCGGGGCAGGAGGTGTATTTCACCATTCTCGGTGAGGACAAACGCTATTACGCCAAACTGCGCGGTACCGAACCGGCCCCGCAGAATTTCCTCGAAACCCCGGCGGCCGGTACGCCCAAGCAAAGCAGCGCGGTGTTCTACAACGCCTTGTTCGAGGTGCCTAATCTCGATCACCGTTTGCGCATCTCGATGACGGCGCAGGTGCGGGTGGTGCTCGATACCGCCAAATCGGTGTTGACCATTCCCGTGGCGGCCCTCGGTCCACGCAACGCCGACGGCAGTTTCCCGGTGCGCGTGCTCGACGCCAAGGGCCACGCCCAGTCGCGCAACGTGCAGACCGGGATCAACAACAACGTCAAGGTGCAGGTCAATGCCGGTCTGGCCGAAGGCGACCGTGTGGTGATCGGTGATCCGGTGACGAATGTGGCGGGGGCCTGAGCATGACGCAGCCACTGCTCCAGCTCAGCGGCATCACCCGCAGTTTCACCGCCGGTGACCGCGAATTCCTCGCCCTGAAGAACATCGACCTGACGATCAACGCCGGGGAAATGGTCGCGATCATCGGCGCCTCGGGCTCTGGCAAATCGACCTTGATGAACATCCTCGGGTGCCTCGATTACGCCACGGCCGGCAGCTACAAAATCAACGGCCAGGAAACCCGCGACCTCGACAATCAGGCCCTCGCCGAACTGCGTCGTGACTATTTCGGTTTCATCTTCCAGCGCTATCACTTGCTGCCGCACCTGAGCGCCATGCACAACGTCGAGATGCCGGCGATTTATGCCGGCACGCCACAGCTGCAGCGCCACGCCCGCGCCCGCGAGCTGTTGGCGCGGCTGGGCCTGGAAGAGCACCTGAGCCACCGGCCGAGCCAGCTCTCCGGCGGCCAGCAGCAGCGCGTGAGTATCGCCCGGGCGTTGATGAACGGCGGCGAAGTGATCCTCGCCGACGAACCCACCGGCGCCCTCGACACCACCAGCGGCAAGGAAGTGATGCGCATCCTGCTGGAACTGCACGCGGCCGGGCACACGGTGATTCTGGTGACCCACGACCCGAAAGTCGCAGCCAACGCCGAGCGCATCATCGAAGTCAGCGACGGCGAAATCCTCAGCGACCGCACGAACGAACGTGACACCACGCACCTGCTCAGTGAAGAACCAGTGACCCCCAAAGCCAACGCCACGCGCCGTCTGGTGGCCAGCCTTGGCCTGTTCAAGGAAGCCTTCAGCATGGCCTGGATCGCGCTGGTGTCGCACCGCATGCGCACGTTGCTGACCATGCTCGGCATCGTCATCGGCATCACCTCGGTGGTGTCGATCTCGGCGGTCGGCGAGGGTGCCAAGCGCTATGTGCTCAAGGACATTGCGGCCATCGGCAGTAATACCATCGACGTGTTTCCCGGTCGAAGTTACGGCGACAAGCGCGCCGCCTCCATTGAAACCCTGGTGCCCGCCGACGTCACGGCGCTGAATCAGTTGTACTACGTCGACAGCGCCACGCCGATGATTGGCCGCAGCCTGTTGCTGCGCTATCGCAATATCGACGTGGATGCGCAGGTCAACGGCGTCAGCGATCAGTATTTCAAGGTGCGTGGGATCAGGATGGCCGAGGGCATCGCGTTCAGCGAAAGCGATGCGCGGCGTCAGGCCCAGGTGGTGGTGATCGATCACAACACCCGCCAGCGTTTGTTCGGTGAGGGAGTCGATCCGTTGGGGCAGGTGATTTTGATCGGCAACCTGCCGTGCACGGTGATCGGGGTTGCTGCGGAAAACAAAAACCTGTTCGCTTCAGGCAAGACCCTCAACGTCTGGGTGCCCTATGAAACCGCCGCCGGCCGGGTGCTGGGCCAGCGTTATCTGGACAGCATCAGCGTGCGCATGAAGGACGGCCAGCCGAGCAAAGTGGTGGAAGAGCACGTCATCCAGTTGTTGCAGCAGCGCCACGGCACCAAGGATTTCTTCACCAACAACCTCGACAGCGTCTTGCAGACCGTGCAGAAAACCAGCCGCTCGCTGGCCTTGCTGCTGTCGTTGATCGCGGTGATTTCGCTGGTGGTCGGTGGTATCGGAGTGATGAATATCATGCTGGTGTCAGTCACCGAACGCACCCGCGAGATCGGCATCCGCATGGCGGTGGGGGCGCGGCAGTCGGACATTCGTCAGCAGTTTCTGGTGGAGGCCGTGATGGTCTGTCTGTTGGGCGGAGCGATCGGGATTTCGCTGTCGTACGGCATCGGCCATTTGTTTTCGGTGTTCATCAAGGAATGGGAAATGGTCTTCTCCCTCGCTTCGGTGCTCACAGCGGTGATCTGCTCGACCCTGATCGGCATCGTCTTCGGCTTCGTCCCGGCCCGCAACGCCTCGCGGCTCGATCCAATCGAAGCACTGGCCCGTGACTGAATAGCTGATTGCCCCAAGGAGTTGCCGCAGGCTGCGGCAGCTCCTTGGGGGATTGCGGATGGGGTCAGGCTGCGGTGGAGGCCGAGGTGTCCTGAGGTGAATACATCCAGCGCATCAACGAATGGCGTCCGCTGATCCCCAGCTTGATCGCCGCGCGTTTGAGATAGCTTTCCACGGTGTTGACCTTCAACTGCAACAGCTCCGCCAGTTCCGGGGCGGTACGTCCGGCCAGCAGGCCGACGCACACCTCGGTCTCGCGGTTCGACAGGCTCAGTCCCAATTGCTCCAGACGCTCGGTGAAACGCAGGCGCAGGGTTTGCAGGCCGCTGCCTTCAGACGCCTCGGCGGGCGTCGTCGTGTCATGGTTCGTCGGCTGCAGGGCGCTGATGTGTTTTTCCACCATCGGCAGCAGCACCGGCGAGATGTCTTGCAACAAGCTGCGCTCCTGCGCCGAAAACCGCTGCGACTGCGCATTGCGATACACCGAAATCACGTAGCGAAAACCGTCCTTACGGCGGGTCAGGTGCAGTTGCGAGGCATCGGCCACGCTCGAAGAATCCGCTGCGTGCGGCGCATGGGCCGCCGCAGCGCTGTGTTCGGAGAATAGCGTCTCTGCCAGTTGCGCCGAGTCTTTGACCGGCCCCGGCTCACCACGACTGGCGGCGCGGCTCACCGGTTCGACGCGCATCTGCCGGATGTGCGTGGCGTCCACTGCCAACTGGGTGAGGATCAGGTCATGCAGCATGCGCGGGAAGTGCCGGCTGCCGGTGCTGGCAATCACTTTGCCGATGTGGGGAAACAGGTGTGAATTCATATGCGTCATCCATGAATGTACGTAGAGACAGACTTCCAGCCGCGCCGCCGACGATCTCCCTGAACGGCAAACACGCGCTGCATTGGATCCTATCCTAGTACAACGTTTTAGCGACCGATTAATGAAGGTGTTATTAGCTCATAACGAGCATCCGTCGCCATTCTTCAAGCGTGCGTGGATCTATCCGCCAGGGTTCGCCTGGATTGTCCTGTTTGAGTTGACGGTGAAACGCTTTTCAACGGATTTATCCTTTTCCGGCCCCCCAGTAATCTGTGCCCAACTTGAACGCAACAACAATTTCCAACATTGAAAAGGGACGCGCAGATGAACACTCCAACCTACAACCGCCTGAACAAAGACGACGCCGTGGTACTGCTGGTCGATCACCAGACCGGCCTGATCTCCCTGGTCCAGGACTTCTCGCCCAACGAGTTCAAGAACAACGTGCTGGCGCTGGCCGATCTGGCGAAGTTCTTCAACTTGCCGACCATCCTCACCACCAGCTTCGAACAAGGCCCGAACGGCCCGCTGGTGCCGGAACTGAAAGAAATGTTCCCCGACGCGCCGTACATTGCCCGCCCGGGTCAGATCAACGCCTGGGACAACGAAGACTTCGTCAAGGCTATCAAGGCCACCGGCCGCAAACAGATCATCATCGCCGGCGTGGTAACCGATGTGTGCGTTGCGTTCCCGACCCTGTCGGCCCTGGCCGAAGGCTTCGACGTGTTCGTCGTCACCGATGCCTCCGGCACCTTCAACACCACCGTGCAACAAGCCGCGTGGAACCGCATGACCCAGGCCGGCGCACAGATGATGAACTGGTTCTCGGTGGCCTGCGAACTGCACCGCGACTGGCGCAACGACATCGAAGGGCTGGGTAACCTGCTGTCGCAACGGATTCCGAACTATCGCAACTTGATGAATGGTTATGCGGCGTTGACGGCTCAGCAGAAGTAAGCCGACACGGTTCAAAGGAAAAGCCTGCTTTGAAAAGCAGGCTTTTTTGTCAGCGGTTGTTGCCGCGCGTCCATAAACCACTAGCGGTCAGTTATGGGAAGGGTGACCTTGGGGTTGCTCGCCCTATCAAAAGCCTGTCTGAACAGTGGGCTTTTGATTCTATTTCGGTTTCAGAAGCACGGGGGAGGCGATTCAAGGCAAGGGGTTAATCATCAATCGAGAGGCTTTGCCCGATACGTTTTGTAGAGGCGTTGAACCTCGGGATCATCCAGACTCTCATACGTGATGCCTTCTTTATCCAGGCCATCCAGCCCCTTTATACCGCCAATCATTTCCGGCCACTCCTCACGACTGGAAATGTCGATTACAAATGGCGACAAGTAGCCATCCAGATGACCTTGAAACGGATCTCGAATCTCGTCGCTGAGTGCCCGCAAATAGTCATCCTTGCTGGTTTTTGCCCAATTGATGGCGAATTTGGTCCGAAAGCACAGTTCCATGTAGACAAGCAGGATCGTACGGCCGTTACCGTCCAGAAAGGGGTGAGCAGAAGCCAGTTGGCCCATTACCTCGCCAGGCCTGGCTCGGAAGCGTTTCTTGTTTGCTGCGAGCTCAAGGGCATATTCGACGGACCTTTTGATAAGGTCGGGACGCTCAAATATCGTGTGATGAGGATCATCCTTCGATCCCTTGAAAACGGCCAGATGTGGGACCAGTTCATTCCTGTCTTTACCCGCCCAAGGGTAAAACCCGGAGAACAGTATTTCGTGTGTTTTGAGGACAGCTTGGTAGTCGATGGGCTTTTTCCTGGCGAGGTAGGCGAGAGCGTCGTCGATACTGGCTTCAAAGGAGAGATGCTCAGATTCCTTTACTTCAATGGGATCTTTGAGTTTGAGCGAGTTTTGAAGATAACCTTCAGTTTCGAAATCGCCGAAGGGATCGAAAGTCATGCGGTGGGCTGCTGTTTACCACGCCTTTTTTCCTGCAGATAGCGTCCTTGCAGGGCCATGATCTCTGTCTTGCTCAACACGCCTTTTCTTTTGAGGTTAACAAGCAATTGCTCAACACCGTCCAGCTCCACCATGTCACCCGCCAGGCGTGTAATGGTCACTGCCATGCAGCTCAGGTTGTCGCGATCGGCGCTGACCTTGTGTTCTTTGGCGAGCAGGCGAACTTCAGTCGCAACGCTGTCAGTGGCTGATCTAGTCATTTGGAAACCCCTTGTTTTCTCTTTCAGAGCATAGCATGGCGCCATTTCTACAGGCTTGTCAGCCAGTGCTTTACCTGCCCACCAGACTCTGATCGACACCGCAGTTTCATGACCATCGCAAAATCTGTGGGAGCGGGCAACGCAATGCTACCTGCCAAGCGCCACATTGGTCGGCGCAGTTTCGACACTTGGCTCGCCCCGTAACGTCTCCGGAACTCCCGCCCAAAGCACCGCCACCGCCACGCCCGCAATCCCTGCCAGTGTCAGAAACGCAGCACTGTAACCGGCGCCTTGCACGACGAATCCGGCCAGGCCGTTGCTCAGTGCAGCGCCCAGGCCGAAGACGGTGGTCAGGGCGCCGAGGCTGATGTTGAAGTGGCCGGTGCCTTGGGTGAGGTCTTTGACCATGATCGGGAACAGCGCGCCGAACAGGCCTGCACCAATGCCGTCGAGCATCTGCACGGCCACCAGCCAGTAAGGGTCGTCGGACAAGGTGTAGAGCACGCCGCGCAGCGGCAGAATCAGGAAACCGGCGAGCAGCAATGGCTTGCGCCCCCAGACGTCGGCTTTCGCGCCGACCAGCATGGCCGCCGGAACCATGACCAGTTGTGCCGCGACGATACAGGCGGAGGTCAGTGGCGTGGCCATTTGCAGATTGGTCAGCGATAGTTTTTGACTGACCAGCGGCAGCATCGCGGCGTTGGCCAGGTGGAACAGCGCGCAGCAAATGGCAAATAACAGCAGCGGTCGGTTGGTCAGCAGCACCGACCAGCCAGAAGGTTGGTGCTGGCCGGCCTCGGCGGGGTTGAGGCCGCGTGCGACGTCATGGTCGATGGCGTCTGCCGCAACGAAGTGAATGGCAATCACGCTGGCGAGTGCCATCGCGGCCATCAGGTAGAACACGGCGACAGGGCCGAACAGGTAGGCGAACAGGCCGGCGAGTAATGCTGCGCAGGCATTGCCGGCATGGTTGAACGTTTCGTTGCGCCCGGTTCGCCGGGTGAATGCGCGCGGCCCGGTCATGCCCAGGGTGATGGCGCAAATGGCCGGGGCGAAGATCGAGGCAGCCGCTGCACTCAGGGCCTGGGTCAACGCGACGAGACTGAAGGAGGTCACGAACGGCAGCAACAGGCAGCTGCCAGTCACCAGCAGCGCGGCGATAGCGATCAATGCACGTTTGGCGCGGGTGCCGTCAACCAGTGCGCCGGCGGGCGTTTGCGTGATCAGCGCGGCGATCCCGGCAATGGTCATGACCACGCCGATGCTGGCCGGGTCCCAGTGATGTACGGCCAACAGGTAGATCGCCAGGTACGGTCCGAGGCCGTCGCGTACGTCAGCGAGGAAAAAATTGAGGCTGTCGAGTGACAGGTTATTGCGCCGATCCAGTTGATTGCTCACGACAGCCTCATTCCCCAGGGTTCGAAATCAGGTTGCTGACCCGCGCCACTAACGTGTCGACGGCGAACGGTTTGGTCAGAACCTGCATGCCCGGGCCGAGTTGACCATTGCCGAGCACGGCGTTTTCAGCGTAGCCAGTAATGAACAAGGTCTTCAGTTTCGGCCGGATTTCCAGGCCCGCGTCGGCCATTTGCCGGCCGTTCATACCCCCCGGCAAACCGACATCGGTGATCAGCAGGTCGATGTGTGCACTGGAACGCAACGTCTCCAGCCCTTCGACACTGTCGGCCGCCACCAGCACGACGTAGCCGAGTTCACTGAGCACGTCCCGCAGCAGCATGCGCACCGTCGGTTCGTCGTCGACGATGAGGATCGTTTCCCCGGCTTTTGCCAGCGGGGTTGTCATGTTGTGCGTGGCATCGTGATTTTGCTGGGTCTCGCCGCAATAGCGTGGCAGGTAAATGCACATGGTCGTGCCTTGGCCCACTTGCGAGTGCACGCGCACCTGGCCGCCCGATTGTTTGGTAAAGCCGTAGATCATCGACAGCCCCAGACCGGTGCCCTGGCCCAGTGGCTTGGTGGTGAAAAACGGGTCGAAGGCCTTGGCGACGATATCGGCGCTCATGCCGGTGCCGGTGTCCTTCACGCACAGGCACAGGTACTGGCCTTGAGGAATATCGAGGGTACGCGCCGACTCCACTGTCACGGAGCGATTTGAGGTTTCCACGGTGATGCAGCCGCCGTCGGGCATGGCGTCGCGGGCATTGATGCACAGGTTGAGCAGGGCGTTTTCCAGTTGACTGGCGTCGACCAGAGCAGGCCACAGGTTGGCGGCCGCCAGTGTCTTCAGGCGGATACTCGGGCCGACCGTGCGCTGGATCAGTTCGGTCATGCCGACAATCAGCGTGTTGACGTCCGTCGGGCGCGGATCGAGGGTCTGGCGTCGGGAGAATGCCAGGAGTCGATGGGTCAAGGCAGCGGCGCGTTTGGTGGCGCCTTGGGCGGTCACCAGGTACTTGTCGACGTCCTTCAGGCGGCCCTGTGCGATGCGCTTCTCCATCAGCTCCAGCGCTGCCGAAATGCCGGCCAGCAGGTTATTGAAGTCATGGGCCAGGCCGCCGGTCAGTTGCCCGACGGCTTCCATTTTTTGCGACTGGCGCAGTTTTTCTTCGGCCTGCATAAGATCGGCGGTGCGTGCCGTCACGCGTTGTTCCAGGGTGTCGTTGAGCGCTCGCAGTGCGGCGTTGGCACGGTCTCGCTCGGCTTCGACGTTGCGTCGTTCCTCGACGTCGATGAGCACGCCGGGGAAACGCAGCGGGGTGCCGTCCTCGGCGCACTCGACGCGGCCGTTGGCCTCGATCCAGTTGTATTTGCCATCGGCGCCGCGCACCCGGTATTGATGGGAATAGGCGCCGCCGCGGGCAATTGCCTCGTCGATCGCGCTGATGAGCGCGGCCTGGTCGTCGGGGTGAACGGTCATCGCCACTTGTTCCAGGCTGAGGCCATCGCGACCCAAAGCCGGATCAAGGTTGAACACCCGGGCGAAGGCTTCGTCAACGGTGAAGCAATCGGTCGGCAGGTCCCAATGCCAGGTGCCGATAATGGCGCCGGCGGCGAGGGCCAGTTGCACGCGCTCGATGTTTTCCCGGGCCACCGCTTCGCTGACCCGCAAGCGCTCTTCGGCATCACGGCGCTGGGTGACGTCGCTGAAAAAGATCGCGATCTGGCGATCTGCCGGGGCGCCGACGCGCACCGCGCGCACGTCGAACCAGCGTTCAAAGGTGTTGGCGTAATTTTCGAAATTCGCCGGTTCGCCGGTTTTGGCGACGTGCCCGTAGGTTTCGAACCAGAAGCTTTCCAGATTGGGCGCGAACTCGGTCACCCATTTGCCGCGCAGATTGACCCCGGCCTGACGCTCGAAGGCCGGGTTGGCTTCGACGAAGAAGTAGTCCACCGGGCGATCGTCAGCGTCGAATTTGACCTTGACGATGGCAAACGCCGCTTCGATGGTTTCCAGAATGGTGCTGAAGCGTTCTTCGCTCAGGCGCAGCGCGGTTTCGGCACTGCGCGAACGGGTCAGGTCGAGCATCGCGCCGATCATGCGTTCGGCCTGGCCGTCGGCATTGCGAATCATGTGGCCGCGATCAAGCACCTCGGCGTAAGAGCCGTCCTGGCAGCGAAAGCGATATTCGGCGCTCCAGGTCGAGCCGCTGCCGTTGATGGCTGAGCGGATCGAGGCCTCGACGCTTTGGCGATCCTGCGGGTGGATCTGCGCGAACCGCCAGTCAGCGGTCGAGTCGATGGCGGCCGGGGCAATTCCATACGCCTGTTGCAGGGCTTCGTTCCAGATGATCTGGTTGGTGCGCAGATCCCAGTCCCATACCGCGTCGCGGGTGGCCTTGACCGCCAGGCGATAACGCTCCTGGGTTTCGAACAGCGAGCGGCCGGCCAGATGCTCACTGGTGCGGTCGCGCAGGATTTTGACGAAGCCGCCATGGCAATGGTTGTCGTCGTAAAGCGGCATCAACTCGCCCGATGCCCAGAACAGCTGGCCGTCCTTGCGCACATGCCAGCGTTCATCGGAGGCGCGTCCTTCCTGCAGGGCGCGCTGCATCTCCAGCTCGACACGGCCGGCTGCGCGGTCCTCGGGGGTGAAAAAACGCTCGACACTCTGGCCGAGCATTTCTTCGGCGGTCCAGCCCATGACGTTGACGGCCCCGGTGTTCCACTCGGTGATTTTGCCCAACGGGTCGGTGACGACCATCGCGAAGTCGATCGCGCACTCGAAGATCGCGCGCAGGCGCGCCTCACTGCTGGCCAGTGCTGTGCGGCTCGCGGCCAGTTGCGCGGCGATATCGGGCGGGGCTCCGACGCCGGTTGCTCCCGAGCCGGTGTCGAGTGCCTGGCGCAGACGCATGACCTCTGCCTCCAGCGCCTCACGGGTAAGAAGTTTCAAAGTGTCCACTGCTCATGCCTTATTGAGGTCAGGGTCTGGGTTCATTCAACGTTCTGCGAACGAGTACGGATCACCCATTGACACGGCGCCTCATGGTTAAGTTGCACCCGTGGAGTCGCGCGTCGGCTGACCTCAGAGCGACTGCCCGTTGTCGAGCCTGTCGAGCAAGGCCTGGCCGCGTTGCCAGAGTGCCTGTTGTTTGGCTGACGGCATGCGATCGAGGTTTTTGTAGAGCATGGCCATGCGCTGATTGCTGCGCAGCCTGTCGCCGTGGCGCATCAGGAAATGCCAGTACAGGGCATTGAACGGACAGGCGTTGTCGGCGGTGCTTTCGCTCACCTTGTACGCGCAATTCGCGCAGTAGTCGGACATCCGCTTGATGTATTGACCGCTGGCGCAGTAAGGCTTGGAACCGAGGTAGCCGCCATCGGCGTGCATGACCATGCCCAGGGTATTGGGCAATTCGACCCAGTCGAACGCGTCCATGTAGATCGCCAGGTACCACTCGCAGATCTGGCTCGGAACGATGCCGGCCAGCAAGGCAAAATTGCCGGTGACCATCAGCCGCTGAATGTGATGGGCATAGGCATGTTTCAGGCTTTGCCCGATGGCCTGGCGCATGCAGTTCATTTGCGTGTCGCCGGTCCAGTAGAACTCGGGCAATGGCCGGCTGTTGCCGAAGACGTTGCCCGCGGCGTAATCGGGCATTTTCAGCCAGTACACACCGCGCACGTATTCGCGCCAGCCAATCAGTTGGCGGATGAAGCCTTCGGCGGCATTCAGGGCCACGCGGCCTGACCAATAAGCTGCCTCGACGTCGCTGCACACCTGGCGCACATCGAGCAGTCCGATATTCAGCGCAGCACTGATGCGAGCATGGAACAGAAACGGTTCGTCGCTGGCCATCGCATCCTGATAGTCGCCGAAACCGGCCAGCCCGAAATCGAGAAAATACTCCCACAACGCCTGGGCATCGGCGTGGGTCACCGGGTAGTTGAAGTCTTCCAGAGAGCCGTAGTGGCCGGCGAAACGTGCTTTCACCAGTGCGCACACTTGCTCGGTGATGGCGTCCGCCGAGAAGCTCAGGGGGTAGGGCGGCTTGACCTGTTTGGGCAGTGATTTACGGTTGTCCGCGTCGAAGTTCCAGGCTCCGCCGACCGGCGTGCCATCGCCATTGAGCAACAGCCCGCTTTTACGGCGCATCTCGCGGTAGAAATACTCCATGCGCAACTGTTTTTTTCCGGCCGCCCACGCCGAGAATTCGCCGCGAGTGCAGAGAAAACGCCGGTCGCTGTGCCAATGGATCGGCACGCCACAGTCTTTGAGGGATTGCTCCAGACGCCAGTCGCCGGTTTCGGTCAGGTGCACTTCATCCGCGTTCAGGCGCGCCTGCCAACGCTGCAATTCGCCCGGCACGCTGCCGTTGTTTTGCGCGTCGTCGAGGGTGACGTACTGCACGCGAAAGCCCTGGTTGGCCAGCGCCTGCGCGAAGTGGCGCATGGCACTGAACACCAGGACAATTTTCTGTGGGTGATGGGGGACGTGGCTGGCTTCCTCCATCACCTCGACCAGCAGAACGGTATCGCGTTCGCGATCGAGCCCCTGCAACGAGGCGAGATCGAACGATAACTGGTCGCCGAGGACCAGGCACAGCCGGTGGATTGCTTTCATTCGAACGGATTCAGCCTGTTGAGCGGCGATAAAGTTGCCAGCAGTCGATAAAACCTCTGCTCAGATAGTTGTACGAAATTATGTGTTTGTATAGGTTTTTCTGATTAACCGGGATAAACCGGGTAATCGACGTAACCTTGCGCATCGCCGCCATAGACCGTGGCCGGGTTCAGCGCATTGAGTGGCCAGCCATTGGCGATTCGCGCAGGCAGGTCCGGATTGGCCATGAACGGCCGACCGAAGGCCACCAGGTCAGCGAGGCCGGAATCGAGCAACTGCGCCCCGGACTCGGGGGTGTAGCGCCCGGCGTAAATGATTGCGCCGCTGAACGTTTCGCGCACCGCCCGGCGGAAGGTTTCCGGCATGGCCGGGGCATTGTCCCAATCGGCTTCTGCAATGGACAAGTAGGCGATGCCGACGTCTTCGAGCACTTTGATCGCTTCGATATAGGTGCGGTGCGGATCGTCCTCGACCATGCCCAGGTAGGTGCGCGCCTCATCGGTGGTGGTGAACAGCGGGGCGAAACGCACGCCGACTTTTTCCTTGCCGATGCATTCGGCGACTCCCGCCACCACTTCGCGCAGAAAACGCAGGCGATTGTGCAGCGAGCCGCCGTACTGATCGGTGCGCAGGTTGCTGTGGGCGGAAATGAACTGGTTGACCAGATAACCATTGGCGCAGTGCAGTTCGATGCCGTCGAAGCCGGCGTCGATCGCATTGCGCGCCGCCTGGATATACAGCTGAACCAGCTCCTGAACTTCGTCAGTGCTCAGTGCCCGAGGTGCGGAGGGCGGCACCAGTTCGCCACGGCCAGGCGCCGTTTCGATGAACACACTGACCCGGTCGGTGGCCACGGCAGACGCCGACACCGGTGCCGCCCCGTCAGGCTGCAACGCGGTGTGGGAGACACGACCGACGTGCCAGAGCTGGGCGAAGATCACGCCGTCGACGGCATGCACGGCCTCGGTGACTGTGCGCCATCCGGCGATCTGCTCGGCACTGTGGATGCCGGGCGTCCACGCATAACCCTGGCCACGCGGCTCGATTTGCGTACCTTCGGTCACCAGCAAACCGGCACCGGCGCGCTGCTGGTAATACTCGGCCATCAATGCATTGGCGATGTTGCCCGGTTGGCTGCTGCGCTGGCGGGTGAGGGGGGGCAGGACAATGCGGTTTTTCAGAGTGTGCAGGCCCAATTTGGCGGGCGTGAAGTAAGCGTGGTGGTTCATGGGTTACCTTTCAAGGATTTATTAGACCAGTCAACTATTGGTCGAGCGTAAAAAAAACGCCGTGCATCACGCGCACGGCGTCTGGATCGGTCAGTCATCAGCCGAGCATGTTCAACAGCTTCTCGGCGACGGCAGCGGAGCTGGCAGGGTTCTGACCGGTCACGAGTTGGCCGTCAGCCACCACGTGTACCTGCCAGTCGGCGACCTTGGAATAGTGGCCGCCCAGACGCTGGAATTCGTCTTCGATCAGGAACGGCACGACCTCGGTCAGGCCCACCGCAGCCTCTTCGGAATTAGTGAAACCGGTGACTTCGCGGCCCTGAACCAGCGGCTTGCCATCTGCCTTGACCACGTGACGCAGCACGCCCGGCGCATGGCAGACAAAACCGTGAGGCTTGTTGCTGCGGTCGAAGGCTTCGATCAGGGCGATCGACTGCCTGTCCTCGGCCAGATCCCACAGCGGGCCGTGGCCACCTGGATAGAACACGGCATCGAAATCGTCGGCGCGTACATCGGCCAGACGGCCAGTGTTGGCGAGGGCCTGTTGTGCCGCCGGATCGTTGCGGAAACGGTCGGTTTCGGCGGTCTGGGCGTCGGGCTCATCGCTTTTCGGATCGAGCGGTGGCTGGCCACCGGCCGGAGAAACCAGAGTGACATCGGCGCCGGCGTCCTTGAAGGCGTAGTACGGGGCGGCGAACTCTTCCAGCCAGAAGCCGGTTTTCTTGCCAGTGTTGCCGAGTTGATCGTGCGAAGTCAGAACCATCAAGATTTTCATAGAGCACCCTGGGGTTGATCGGGTGGCGTCGCGACGCAACGGATTTGCGCAGCGGCGGCACCGGGAAATGAGTTGTCGGGGCGCAGCATAGTTTCCAATTAGACCAGTCGTCTAGTAATTTTTTCTACGCAGGCTTTTCAATGACAGGTGTGGCAAACTCCCGTTCCATCGAATTAAACGACTGGTCTATTGTTTGGTACTGCACGCCCCATGAAACCGACCTACGACGACACCCGCCAACATTTGCTCGACACCGGCCACCGAATGATGGCCGAGAAAGGCTTCACCAGTGTCGGCCTCAACGAAATCCTGCAAACCGCCGGCGTGCCGAAAGGCTCGTTCTATCACTACTTCAAATCCAAGGAGTTGTACGGCCAGGCGTTGCTTGAGGATTACTTCGTCGACTATCTCGCCGACATGGAGCGACGCCTGACGCTGCCCGGCCTCAACGCCTACGAGCGGCTGATGGATTACTGGCAGGGCTGGCAGAACCGTTGCACCCTGGACGGGCATGGCGACGAATGCCTGGTGGTAAAACTCAGTGCCGAGGTCGCCGACTTGTCCGAATCCATGCGCCTCACCTTGCGTGACGGCGCCGAACGCGTGGTCGCGCGCATTGCCCTGTGCATCGAGCAGGGCCAGGCCGACCACTGCCTCCCTGAGGGCGACGCCCGGCATTTGGCCGAGACCCTGTATCAGCTGTGGCTGGGGGCGAGCCTGCTGAACAAATTGCAGCGCACCGGGCAATCGCTGAAGACGTCGATGGCGACCACGCAAACATTGCTCAGCGTTTGACGCTTGCAGGGGCGTGAGCCCTGCCTCGTTACGCGTGAGCGCGAACATGAGGTTGCGCTTGCGCGTCTCTGCAGTTGATGCGGCGAGCCACAGAATTCCAGACCTGTGTCGGTCTGTCCCGAGCGTCCGTCAGGTGCCGGACCTTCAGGTCAGCAGTTCGCTGATCCATCGCGTCTGGCGGTTCAGTTCCTGCACCCTGCCTTCAGGCAATGTTTGCCGGGCCTGGCTGAGTTGGCTCAACGTCTTCTGCTTATGCCGCAGCTTGTGTCGCCACTTGCTCAGGAACGCCGGGCTGCGTGCCTGCAGGTGCAAGGGGCCGAAGTACAGCTCTTTGGCGCTGTAGCTCACCGCTCCGGCACGTTCGGCGACGATGATTTCGTAGTCGAAGCGGTTCTCGCGCAGCACTTCTTCACTGTGGATCCGGTAGCCGTTGTCCATCAACCATTGGCGCAAGGGCTGCTCGCCGCCGTTGGGTTGCAGGATCAGCCGTTCCTTGCCGCTCAAATGAGTTTTGCCACGGTCGAGAATGTCGCGGATGGTTTCGCCACCCATGCCGCACAGGCTGACGGCGGTAATCGCGTCTGCAGGCGTGATCGCCGCCAGACCATTGGCCAGGCGTACGCTGATGCGCTCGTGCAGATCGTTGTCGCGCACGGTGCGTTGCGCTGCCTGGAAAGGTGTCGTGGCGACTTCGCCCGCCACGGCGTACGCGATGGCTCCGCGCCGCAGCAACGCCACCGGCAGATAGCCGTGGTCCGAGCCGATATCGGCCAGGTGCGCACCGGCCGGAATGTGTGCGGCCACGCGCTCAAGGCGCATGGACAATGTCTGTTCGTTCAACGGCAACCCCTGTTTACCACGCGCCTGCTGCTGGCTGGCAGGCAAAGGGGTGCGACTCTGGCGAGCAACGCCGAGACTGTCAAATCCTGCCGACAGAATTGAAGAGCCCCCGACAGCATGGCCGGGGGCTCACACGTCAGCCCGCCAGGGTGGCGTTGTCGATCACGAAGCGATATTTCACATCGCCCTGGAGCATGCGCTCGTAGGCGTCATTGATCTGATCGGCGCGAATCAGTTCGATGTCGGAGACGATGCCGTGTTCGGCACAGAAATCCAGCATCTCCTGGGTTTCAGGAATGCCGCCGATCATCGAACCGGCGATCGTGCGGCGCTTCATGATCAGGTTGAACACGTTCGGCGACGGGTGTGGCGAGGCAGGCGCGCCGACCAGCGTCAACGCACCATCGCGCTTGAGCAGGACGAGGAAGGCGTCGAGATCGTGCGGCGCGGCGACGGTATTGAGGATGAAGTCGAAGCTCTTGGTGTGGGCAGCCATTTCCTCGGCATTACGTGACACCACCACTTCATCGGCACCCAGCTGCCTGGCCGCTTCGCGCTTGGATTCGGAGGTGGTGAAGGCAACCACGTGCGCGCCCATTGCATGAGCCAGTTTGATGCCCATGTGACCGAGGCCGCCAATGCCGACCACCCCCACTTTCTTGCCTGGCCCGACATTCCAGTGACGCAGCGGCGAGTAAGTGGTGATGCCCGCACACAGCAGCGGTGCGACGGCCGCCAGTTGCGCTTGCGGATGTCGAATGCGCAACACGTAGCGCTCGTGCACGACGATGTTCTGTGAGTATCCGCCGAGCGTCCAGCCCGGCGCGTCCGGCGTCGGGAAGTTATAGGTGCCGATCATGCCGTCGCAGTAGTTTTCCAGACCGCTTTCGCAGTCATCGCAGTGCTTGCAGCTGTCGACGATGCAGCCGACGCCGACCAGATCGCCGACCTTGAAATCCGCGACATGCGCACCGACAGCGGCAACCCGCCCGACGATTTCATGCCCCGGTACACAGGGAAACTGCGTGCCGGCCCACTCGGCGCGCACCTGATGCAGGTCCGAATGGCAGATGCCGCAGAACGCGATGTCGATCTGCACATCATGGGCTGCAGGCGCGCGGCGGTTGATCTGCATCGGCTCAAGGGGTTTGTCGCCCGCATGGGCGCCGTAGGCTTGTACAAGCATGGGAACATCCTCGATCGGTTGGTCGTATCGGCATTCTTCACGTTCTGGTCGACCGGGCAGTAGTGCATTCCTGTGTAATCCTTGCCTGATCCTGTGCGTGTTTGTGACGTTGCATTGACAGACGATCGCGGTGTTTGCAGGTAACCTGCCGGTTCACTGACTAAAACAAAAGCAAAGCAGGAGTCACTGATGCAACCAATCCGTCTCGGTCTGGTGGGCTACGGCAAGATTGCCCAGGATCAGCACGTCCCGGCGATCAACGCCAACCCCGGATTCCAGCTGGTGTCTGTCGCCACGCAGGGCCAGCCGTGCCCTGGTGTGGAGAATTTTCATACCTTGAGCGAGTTGCTGGAACACGGCCCGCAGGTCGATGCCATCGCGTTCTGCACCCCGCCCCAAGGGCGCTTCGCGCTGGTGCAACAGGCGCTCGCCGCCGGCAAACATGTGCTGGTGGAAAAGCCGCCCTGCGCCACGTTGGGCGAGGCCCTGGCGCTGGTCGATCAAGCTGCGGCGAAGGGCGTCAGTGCCTTGTTCGCCTGGCATTCGCGCTATGCGCCCGGCATTGAAGCGGCCCGCGACTGGCTGGCCTCGCGCACCCTGCAAAGCGTGCAGATCGACTGGAAGGAAGACGTGCGCAAGTGGCATCCCGGCCAGACGTGGATCTGGCAACCCGGCGGCCTCGGCGTATTCGATCCGGGCATCAATGCCTTGTCGATCGTGACCCACTTGCTGCCGCACCCATTGTTCGTTGAATCTGCCGAGTTGCGCGTGCCGGACAACTGCCAGTCGCCGATTGCCGCGTCGATCAAAATGGCAGACGCACGGCAGCTCGACGTGCGCGCGGAATTCGATTTCGACCACGGTCACGATGAGTTGTGGAGCATCAAGATTCGCTGTGCCGAAGGCGTTCTGCGCCTGGACAACGGTGGTGCACTGTTGAGCATCGACGGCGTGCGCCAGACCGTGTCGGAAGAGGGTGAGTATGCGGCGGTGTATCGGCATTTCCAGCAGTTGATTGCTGATAAGGCCAGTGATGTGGATGTGCAGCCATTGCGGCTGGTGGCGGACAGTTTCTTTGTGGGGAGTCGGGTGGCGGTCGAGGCGTTTTACGACGCCTGAAGTCAGCGCCGTCAATCGAAAGCCTGCCCGAGGGCAGGCTTTCGTGTTTCCGGGCGCTAGAACTTGATTTTCGTTGCCGGTCCCAGGGATCCCCCCTTGCGTTCGAAAAAGTTTACGTCGACCCCTTTAAGACTGCTTTCCAGCCTGGCGAAGTTATCGTCGGAGTACACGTCCGAGAGCAAACGAGTGACATAGTTGCCGCCCGGTATCCCGGTAAGCTGGGTGTCGAAGGCGAATTCGGTTTTACTCATGTGCGGGTACGGCCAGAAGAACGACGATGAAACCACGCTGTGGACACTGAAGCTCGGATCGCTGTCCAGGGTCAGCTTGCTGACGAAAGAGCAATGCACGTCGCCGGAAACGAAGATCACCTTGCTGATCTTATTGTTGCGGATGTGTTCGATGATCAAGCGACGCTGTTCGGCAAACGCGCCCCATTTATCGTCGGCATCATTCAACAGATCAGGAAACAACGGGACTGAAGTCACGACGAACTTCACCAATTGGCTACCGTTGCCCAGCCAGTCCAGGAGCGCCTTGAGTTGCGTCTCGCTGACCATGGTTGGAGGCGTTGCGGACAAGTCTCGCTCTGTGCGTGAGTCCATGACGAACCACTCCGAGCAGCCGTCGACGAAGCTGTACCAGAAGTGTGAAAGGGTACCTTCGATCCGGCCCACGCGGTCGGCGCTAAAGAGCGGGCTGTGGCTGCTCTGGTAGATTTGATAGGCGTGGATGGCATGGGGATAGAGCGTCACGCGATCCTGCTTGTCGGCATTGGCTGGCCAGTTATCTTCGATTTCATGGTCGTCCAGAATCATGTACGTCGGCACGCGAGCCATCAATTGCTGGATGTAGGTCTGTGAAAACACCGTGCGATAGCGCTCCAGAAACTGATCGAGGCGGGTATCGGGGGCAACGAAGTTGAGGTCATCGGCGTAGATCTGGTCGCCAATCATCAGCAGCGCGTCGACGGGTTTTTTCTTTTCAATCTGTTCGAGTACAGAGCGAAAGACCTTGTCGCCCCGGTCGTCATACCAGAGCCCGCCAAACAGGCGCAGCAGGTAGCGACACGAGCCGACCACATAGCCTCGCGTACCCGTGGTGCTGGTGGTGCTGGTTTTGAATGACATGGTGAAGTCAGCGTCCGGTGTCGGCCACTCCAGCAGGTTTGCGTTGATCTGTTCAATTTTTTCCAGTTCGGCGTCGGCAAAAAACCAGCCCGCCTGATACTCGTAAACGGTCGACGGGGTCAGGCTGGAGATGGCGAACACACCGGTCATGTCGAAGTTCGGCGACAGTTTGTTGAAGAGCGGATCTGACCATTTCTGGCCGCCGAGCTTGCGCCAGCGTACAACGCCGAAAGCGCGCCGCAGACCGTGCGCGTCCCGCTCGAGTTCGCCACGCAGAAACAAACGTGTCTGATTGGGGTCGGTGAATCCGACGATAGGCCCCACGGTGGGCAGGTTGATTTTCATTTTTCACGCTCGCTGATAGTGATTGTCGAGAGTTTCAATCAGGCACAGGAAATCGCGGGGGAACCCCAAAACGTTGGCAGCAGGGCTGAGGGCGATAGGGAACAGTGGTTCCAGCAAAGGCGTCCATGGGTGCTGCGCTCCAGTGAGCTGACTGGCGGGTTTTGCGCACACACTCTCATCCTTGCAACGCTGTGAAGAGCGTTATTCCGGACTGCTGACGACCACGGAGAATGGGGAGAGGTACGGTTTAAGCTAGCCCGGATTCCTGCCGTTGCCAGTGGCAAGGGCAGAAAATTTCATCGCTGGCCGGTACCTCTCGCTGATTCAGAAACGCGCAAGCCTGTAGGGCGAGAGGGCGGGTAAATCATTCACCTGATTCAGCGCTGTCGATAACGCCATCTCGACGACCATCTCCGCCGTCACCGCCGCCTGCGTCAGCCCCAAATGCTGATGCCCGAACGCAAGCAACACTTTGCCATCGCAGACCTGGTCAATTACCGGCAGCGAATCCGGCAGCGACGGTCGAAAGCCCATCCACGGCGTCGCGGCTTCAGCGCTCAGATCCTTGCGAAACAAGCCCTGACTCAAGCGATGCAACTGCCACGCACGGGCCATGCTCGGCGGGCGTTCCAGGCCGGCGAACTCGACGGTGCCGGCCAGCCGCAAGCCTTCGGACATCGGCGTCATGATGAACTTGCGTTCCAGCGAGGTGACCGCGAAGGGCAGTCGATTGTGCTCCGTCGGCAGCATCAGGTGGTAGCCGCGTTCGGTGTCCAGTGGCACTGTCCTGCCTGTCAACGCGGCGGTGAGTTTCGCCGAGTGTGCACCGCAGGCAATCAATACGCGGCGCGCGCTCAGGCTACCCGATGCGGTGGCCAGCGATACACCGTGTTCCAGCACAGCGCCGCCCTGTACCTGTTGTTTGACGAAACTCACGCCGCAGGCTTTCGCTGCTTCGACCAGTTCGCCCACCACCCGATACGGATCGATAAAGTGGCCGGTGCGCGGGAAGAATAAACCGCCCTGAATCTGTTCGCTAAGCTGCGGCGCCGCGTCCCGGATCGCGCCGGCGTGCCAGAAATCCACCGGCACTTGCTGCTGACGCAGGCGCGCCTGAAGCGCTTCGATGGCCTGGCGTGATTCACCTCGTTCGAATACCAGCAAGGAACCGTCGACTTTCAGCAGGTCGGGGCGCTCGATCTCCGTGAGCAACCGTTGCCAGGCATCGAGGCTGGACTCATTGAGCGCGCGCAATCCAGCGACGGTTCGCCGAAACGGCTCCGGGCGCAGATTCAGCAGCAGTCGCGTGAACCACGGCAGCGCACGCGGCAGGTATTTCCAGTCCAGCCGCAGCGGCCCCATCGGGTCCATCAACATGGCCGGCAAGCGTTTGAGGATCGACACATCGGCAATCGGAAACACCTGCTCGGTGGCCAGATGCCCGGCATTGCCGAACGAGGCACCGTGACCGGGTTCCTGTTGGTCGATGACCACCACGCGCTGGCCCTGGCGCGCCAGACGCAGGGCGCAGGCGACGCCAATGATGCCGGCGCCGACCACGGCGATGTCGTGGGAGACGTTATTCGGCATGGATTGACGCTTCCCTTTGGCCATCGAACAGCCGACGCAGATGCAGCGGATTGGCCTGTTTCAATGCGCTCGGCAACAGGCTGTCGGGGAAGTCCTGGTAACACACCGGACGCAGGAAACGCAGGATTGCCGCGCTGCCCACCGAGGTTGTGCGCGCGTCGGAGGTGGCCGGAAACGGGCCGCCATGCACCATCGCATCGCAGACTTCCACGCCGGTCGGCCAGCCGTTGACCAGCAGGCGGCCGGCCTTGCGTTCCAGGGTCGGCAGCAGTGAACGGGCGAGTTCAAGGTCGTCGTCATCCAGCTGCAGGGTCGTTGTCAATTGCCCTTCCAGATGTTCGATCACCCGGCGAATTTCAGCGTCACTGACGCACTGCACAATCAACGACGCCGCGCCGAACACTTCCGCTTGCAGACTGTGATCGGTGAGGAAATCGGCAGCATCGGTGACAAATACATGGGCCTGACACGCGTTCGGGCCACCGGCGATCTGACCGCTGGCGGCGATCCGGGCGCGACTGTTTTGCGCCAGTGCATTCACGCCAGCCTTGTACGCACTGCAGATGCCCGGCGTGAGCATGGTCTGTGCCGGGCTGTGCTGAAGGCGCTCGGCAACGCGGCCAACGAAGGCATCCAGCGCCGGCCCCTGGCGCGCAATCACCAGCCCGGGATTGGTGCAGAACTGTCCGGCACCCAGGGTCAGCGAGGCGACAAAGCCTTCGGCCAAGGCCTGCGTGCGCTGGTGCAAGGCCGCCGGAAACAGCAGCACCGGGTTGATCGAACTCATTTCCGCATACACCGGAATCGGCTCGGGCCGTGCCTGCGCGGCCTGAATCAAGGCCAGACCGCCGCTGCGCGAACCGGTAAAGCCGACCGCTTTGATTCGTCGATCACTGACCAGCGCAATGCCCAATTCGCGACCGGAGCCGTATACCAACGAAAACACGCCTTCGGGCAGATCACAGGCTTTAACCGCCCGAGCCACGGCGCGGCCAACCAGTTCGCTGGTGCCGGGATGCGCGCCGTGCGCCTTGACAATTACCGGGCAACCGGCCGCCAGCGCCGACGCCGTGTCCCCGCCGGCTACCGAGAATGCCAGCGGGAAGTTGCTCGCGCCGAACACCGCCACCGGTCCCAACGGGATCTGGCGCTGGCGCAGGTCCGAACGCGGCAACGGTTGACGCTGCGGCTGAGCCGGATCGACCCGCACATCGAGCCATTCACCGGCACGTACGGTGCGGGCGAACATCCGCAACTGCTGGCAGGTGCGAGCGCGTTCGCCCAGCAAGCGTGCACGCGGCAGACCGGTTTCGCTGGTGGCGCGGTCGATCAGTTCATCGCCCAGGCCTTCGATTTCCTCGGCGATGCGCTCAAGAAATTCGCCACGGGCGCTCAGGGTCGTCTCGCGATAACGGTCCAGAGCGGCCCAGGCCAGTGCGCAAGCCTGTTCGACATGCTCGGCTGAACCGCCGAAGTATGCCGGTTCCAGCGCGGTATCGGTGGCCGGGTCGAGGCCGCTAATGGCGTCGCGATTGCCCGCGACGGTGTGTTGCCCGATCAACATGTGGCCCGTCAGAGTCATGGTGTCTTCCTGATGAATAAGGTGAGGCCTGCCGTGAGGCGTAAGGCGTCACGGCAGGCGAGGGCGCCAGGTCAGGCGAAATGCTGCTCGGCCGACCAGTTCTCGTACCAGTGGCGGAACAGCGAATACTGGTTTTCCGCGTAATGCCGCTGGGCGTCGCTCAACGTGTCGGTCTCGTTGAAGTGCAGGGTGTATTCCTTGTCACCGTTGAGCACCATCAGGTGTTTGTAATACAGCACCAGATCGCAGCCCTCGTCGAACGAGGACAGCACCGCCAGCGCCGATTCCAGCTCGCGTGCCTGGCGCCGCGCCTTGGCGTCACCCTTGGCCGCTTGCTTGCTCAGGGCGACCAGTTGCAGCACTTCACGGGGCAAGGCGTTGCCGATACCGGTGATCGCGCCGGTGGCGTTGCAGTTGACGAAACCGTGCACCACCTGGGTATCGACACCGACCATCAGGGTTACGTCGTCATCCTTGGAGGTGATGTTTTCGGCGGCATACCGCAGGTCGGCGCCACCGCCGAACTCTTTGAAGCCGATCAGGTTCGGGTACTCGCGGCGCAGTTCGAAGAACAGCTCGGCGCGGGTGGCAAAGCCGTAGTAAGGGCTGTTGTAGATCACCGCCGGCAGGTTTGGCGCAGCTTGCAGGATTGCCGCGAAGTGGGCTTTTTGCGCCGCGGCCGAAGCACCACGGGACAGCACCCGCGGAATCACCATCAAGCCTTGTGCGCCGACGCTCGCCGCGTGGGCGGCGTGGGACACCGCTTCGCGAGTGTTCACCGCACCGGTGCCGACGATGGTCGGAATTCCTGCCGCGACCAGGCGTGCCACGCCCTCCTGACGCTCGGCTTCGGTGAGCAGCGGCCAGTCGCCCATCGAACCGCAATAGACCACGGCGCTCATGCCGATATCGATCAGCTCGCGACCCTTGGCCACCAGCTTGTCGAAGTCCGGTTTGCGCTGGGCGGTGCACGGGGTCATCAGGGCCGGCATGCAACCGGTGAAGATGTTGTCGCTCATTGTCTTAACTCCTTGGCACATCATTCAAAGGGAGGTGAATAGTCAACGCGGCGGCTCAGATGCCCCACGCGAACGGGTCTTGTTCGTCGATCAGCAGGGTGCTGTCAGCGGTTATAAAAGCGCGGCCGGTGATGAACGGGCGGATGCGTTCGCCTTCCCATTCGAAGCGGCCTTCGAACTGGCTGCCGGTGATGCTGGCCTGCACCCAGCGTGCGCCGGGTTGCAGCTTGTCGTCTGCGGCCAGGCAGGCGAGTTTGGCGCTGGTGCCGGTGCCGCAGGGCGAGCGGTCGTAGGCCTTGCCCGGGCACATGACAAAGTTGCGGCTGTCGGCGTGGGCATCGTCAGCGAACAGTTCGATGTGGTCGATGACCGCACCGTCTTCGCCGTGAATGCCTTGTTCTTCGAGGGCTTTGAGCATCGCCCAGGTGTAGGCGGTGAGGTGCTCGACGTTGTCCATGCTCAGGGTCTGGCCGTGCTCGGAGACGAGGAAGAACCAGTTGCCGCCATAGGCAATATCACCGCACACGCTGCCGAAACCGGGCACGTCCACCGATACCTGTTTGCGGTAGCGGTAGGCGGGCACGTTGCCCAGGGTCACGTTGCCGTCGTCATGCAACGTGGCGCTGACCGGGCCGACCGGTGTGTCGATCTTGTGCACGCCAGGCTTGATGTGCCCCAGAAACTGCAACGAGTTGATCAGGCCGATGGTGCCGTGACCGCACATGCCGAGGTAACCGGCGTTGTTGAAAAAAATCACCCCGCACGTGGCGTCCGCCGACACCGGCTCGCAATACAGTGCGCCGACCAGCACTTCGTTGCCGCGCGGTTCGAGCAGGCAGGCGCGGCGCCAGGCATCGTGCTGAGTGCGCAGGGCCTCGCGTTTCTCCACCATGGTGTCGCCGGACAGGGCGGGAAAACCGTGCATCACCAGGCGCGTGGGTTCACCGCCGGTGTGGGAATCAATGACGTGTATGCGTTTCATGAAGGTGTCCCGTTGAGTGATTTCAGTAGGCGCCGGCAGGGCGCGCATGCACGCTGGAAGCGGTGTCGGCGACCTCACTTTCCTCGTCGTCCGCTTCAAGGCGCAGCAGGTGCGCCGGTACGCCGGTGGCGGCGCCCCAGTAGTAAATGCCGGTGGCGCAAGCGGCGACGACGAGGGTGTCGAAAGGGTGGGCGAGGATGCCCAGGCCGCCGAAGGTGCCGAGTTTCGACAGCACGATGGTCACCGCGTAGAAGGCGATCAGCCACGCCGACGAGCGCACCTGACGGCTCAGGCTCAGGTGCGCGGTTGGCACGAAACGAGCGCACAGCAAGTAGACGACGAACATCAGAATCTGCAGGCCGAGCAGCCACGACACGGTGTTCCAGCCGGACCAGTAGACGATCAGCGCGGCGATGATGAACGACACCGGCCCGAGCACGCCCATGCACTTGACCCGGAAGGGACGCGGCAGGTCCGGCGCGCTGCGGCGCAACGCGGCGACCGACACCGGGGCCACGGCGTAGCTCAACACCAGGGCAGCGGAAACCACGTTGATCAGCGCTTCCCACGACGGGAACGGCAGGGTCCAGAACACCGACAGGGCGAAGGTCAGCCACAGCGCCGGACGCGGGATGCCGGACTTCTCGTCGATGTGGGTGAAGACCTTGAAGAAGGTGCCGGTCTGCGCCCAGCCGTAGATCACGCGCGGGGTAGCGTTCATATAAATGTTGCCGCAACCGCTCGGCGAGATCACCGCGTCGGCCACCACCAGATACGCCAGCCAGCCCACACCCAGTGCCAGGGCGATGTCGCGGTATGGCAGGGCGAATGCCTTATTGATGCCGGCCCAGCCGTCGGCGAGCATTTCCGTTGGAATGCCGCCGAGGAACGCGGTTTGCAGCAATACGTAAATGGCGGTCGACAACAGCACCGAGAGGATCAGCGCAATCGGAATGGTGCGTTGGGGATTCTTCACTTCGCTGGCCACCGAGATGATCGGTGTCAGGCCCAGATAAGCAAAGATCACCCCGCCTGCCGACACCGCCATCTCGATGCCCGACAGGCCGAACGGCGCGAACCCCTGAATCTGAAAGTTTTCCGGTTTGAAGAAGGTGAACAGCACCCCGATCACCAGCAGCGGCACGATGAACTTGAACACGCTGACCAGGTTGTTGGCCTTGGCGAAGGTCTTCACGCTGCGGTAGTTGAGCAGGAAAAACACGCAGAGCAGGGCGAACTGCACCAGCCAGCCGAGGATCGTCGGATCGCCGCTGCCCGCTTTGGTCAGGCCGGGAAACCACGCTGCGGCGTATTGGCGCGAGGCAACCACTTCAATCGCCACCAGACTGGAAAACGCGATCAGGGTGATGAAACCCATCAGGTAACCGAGCAGTGGCCCGTGGGAGTAAACCGGGTAGCGCACCACACCGCCGGCTCGGGGCAATGCCGCGCCCAGTTCGCAGTAAACGATACCCAGCAACAACACGGCGAACCCGCCCAGCAGCCAGGAAAAAATCCCCGCCGGGCCGGCAATGGCCGACACATGACTGGCCGCGAACAACCAGCCGGAACCGAAGATCGCACCGAGCCCGATAAATGTGAGGTCGATCAATGAAAGCTGTTTTTTGAACTTGCCTTGGCCTGACATGGCATCGCCTTCTTGTGAGTTATTGGATAGGCAGTTGTGTCACTGGGACGGCCAGACTTTGAACTGATCGACCTTGCGGCGATTGATGTTTTGCACCGGGTTGGATGACGAAATCGGCACAGTCGCGCAGAGTAACGCTGCTGCTCGACAGGCTTTCGGCGATGCTGCAATCTGCGTGCGAACGCCTTGGGCGAGCACTGGCCTGAAGCACCAACGGGGGAGAACTCTTCGATGCAGAGTGCGTTTTCGATGTTGTCGCAAGGCCGCCCGCAAACCCTGGAAGAACTGGTAGCCAGCGCCGCGCTGCTGTTGCCGATGCTCGACGTGATCCCCAGTGCGGTGATTTTCATCAAGGATCTGCAGGCGCGTTATGTCCTCGCCAATCGCACACTGGTGCAGCGCTGTGGCTTGAAGGATTTACGCCCGTTGCTGGGAAAAACCAGCGCGCAGGTGTTCCCCGCGCAACTCGGGCCGGGGTACACCGAGCAGGATCGCAAGGTGCTGGAGGAGGGCTTTGTGCTGGAGGATCAGCTGGAACTGCACCTGTACGGCAGTCGTGAACCGGGTTGGTGCCTGACCCACAAGCACCCGTTGTACAACCGCGACGGGCTGATCATCGGGCTGGCGGGGATCTCGGTCGATCTGCAATCGGCCAGTGAAACGCATCCGGCATTCGAGCGCCTGGCCGCAGTCGACGAGCATATTCGCAGCCACTTCAATCGCCGCGTCACGTTGGGCGAACTGACGCGAATCGCCGGTATTTCGGTGGCGCAACTGGAGCGCTACTGCAAGCGCGTCTTTCACCTGACGCCACGACAGATGATTCAGAAGGTGCGCCTGGAACACGCCCATCGCTTGCTGCACACCGATTTGCCGATCACCGACGTCGCGCTGCAATGCGGTTACACCGACCACAGTGCCTTCACCCGCCAGTTCAAGGCCTCCACCGGCTTCACCCCCCGCGCATATCGCCAGGCGACATCGCGCTGAAATCACCGCCTGCATTCCCATGCTGCCCCAACCGTGAGAAATCCAACCTGTGGTGAGGGGATTTATCCCCGCTGGGCTGCGCAGCAGCCCCAAAACCTGCCCACTCATTCCTTCAGGCATACCGAGTATTCAGATTTACGACTGCTGCGCAGCCGAACGAGGATAAATCCCCTCGCCACAGGTGCTTGCCTGACTTCAGGTCAGCCCGCTCAGAGCAGGACCGTCAGCCAGGCGGAAAGCAGCAGCAACAGCGCCAATACCGCATTCATGCGCTTGAACGCCTGTGGGCTGCCGAACAGTCGTGCACTGCCGACGCCAAGCAGCGCCCAGAACGTCATGCACGGCAACGACACCAGCAGAAATGCCAGCGACAGCACCAGCAAGCGCACGGTCTTGTCACCACCACCGACAAACACACTGACCACTGCCACGGCCATCATCCACACCTTGGGATTGACCAGTTGCAACATCGCCGCACCGAGTACGCTGAACCCTTCATCCTGTGCTTCGGTCGAGTCCAGGGCCGGGGGCGCACTGCGGAAGATCTGCCACGCCAGCCAGCTCAACCAGAGCACGCCCGCCCAGGCCATGGCTTGTTGGACGCGGGGCAAACGCGACAGGGTTTCGCCGGCGCCGAGCCCGACCACCAACACGATCAATGCCGCCGCCGCGCAGGCCCCGAAAATGATCGGCAATGTCGCGCCCAGTCCCCGACGCGAACTGTGGCTCAACACCAGAATATTGGTCGGCCCCGGAGTGATCGAAGCCACGAAAGCAAACAGTAGAAAGGGCAGCAATGACGCCATGATTCGGATTCCTGAATGTGAACACAGGTCTCCATGATCGTCAGCTGGCGTGCGTCAGTCTGGAAGGTTTGAGCAGCGCTTGCGGTAGTCCGCTGGCGTCAGTTGGTAGGCGCGCTTGAACCAGCGGCCCAGGTGGCTTTGATCGGCGAAGCCGAGCACGCTGGCGACCTGCGCCGGCGACTCGCCACGGGCCAGCAACTGACGCGCCTTGGCCAGGCGCAACTGGATCAGATAAGCGTGGGGCGCCAGCCCAAAAGCGGCCTTGAAGGCGCGGGTCAAACGGAAGCGATCGACCTTGCAGGCGTTGGCCAGTTGATCCAGGCCGATGTCATCAAAGGCGTGGGCATGCAGGTAATCCCGGGCCACTTGGGCCACCAGCGGCAGGCGCGGATCGAAATCCTGGCGCTTGCGCCAGTCGAGATGGCGGGTGAGCGAAGCCAACAGGCTGTCGATGGCTGTCTGGCGGACGATGCGCAAGTCGCCGTCATGCAGGGCGTGGAAGGCCTGATTGATCGCCGTGGACAGGCGCGGGTCCTGGCTCAAAGTATCGGCAAAACCGGGTTGAGTGTTGGCCGGGGCGTCTTCGAACAACGCGTGCAGTTCGCGCTCCAGCCAGTGCGGATCAAGGTACAGCATCGAATAGGTGAACCCGTCGTCCGTGGGGGCCTGACCGTCGTGGATTTCCCCCGGTTCCAGCAAAAAGACCTGGCCCGGCGTACTGCGGTGGCGCACGCGGCGGCAATTGAATTGCTGCACACCTTGCTCGGTCACGCCGACCAGAAAACTGTCATGCCAGTGCGGGTCATAGGCATGCCCCTGAAAATGGGCACGAATCGATTCAATCCCGGTGTCGACATCCTGGGACAGCTCGATCCAGTTGCGTTTATCCACGGCAGGCTCCAGAGATCAGCATGAACGGTGCGGCCCGATAAAATACCGCGCAATGACGACCGGCGTTTAGAAGATTTGTGCAGGTCGACAACGGCGAACGGTTAGACTCGGCAGACTGACGACCTCCTTGCGACAGGTAAAACGCAATGCGCAAAACACGGTTGCCCCGATGCCGCAGGTGGGTCTTGCCGACCCTGATCATCGTCAGCCTGGCGCTGGGCACGGGGTGTTCCAGCCGCAAACACTATCCACCTTCGGGCATCGGCGACAGTTGCTACGCCAAAGCCGTGCCGACGGTGGGCGAAGGCGGTCTGGCGTGGGGTTCGAGCCTGAATATGGCGCGGCAGAAGTCGATGAACAATTGCATCCGGTATGCCGGGCGTTCCGGTGGCACACCGGACACCTGTCAGGTAGTGCTGGCCAAGTGCAGGTAGGGCATTGACATGATTGCCTAAGGCAACTATATATTTGTCTTAGGCAATCATTCGAGCATGGGTCATGTCCAGCACCGATCTGTTCCAGCACGCCGACATCGTGCGCAGTTTCAACCGCTTCTATACCCAGCAGATCGGCGTGCTGCAGGAGCATCTGCTGCAGAGCGAATACTCGCTGACCGAGCTGCGCATCCTTTATGAACTGGCTTCGCGTGGTGACCTGACCAGCGCCGACCTGCGCCAGATGCTGAGCCTGGATGCCGGCTACATGAGCCGCCTGATCAGCGGTTTCGAGAAGAAGGGCCTGATCCAGAAAGTCCCTTCGCCCACCGATGCCCGCGCAGCTCTACTGCACCTCACCGAGCTGGGCCGGGAAATCCTCGTCCCTCTCGAACAAGCCTCCCGCGAACAAGTGGTCGCCATGCTTCAGCGCCTGACCGAGCCGCAGCAACAACAATTGCTCGGCGCCATGACACTGATCCAGACGCTTTTGCAGAACCACCCGGACTCGACCTACGTGCTACGTGATCCGCAACCCGGCGACATGGGCACGGTGATGCAGCAGCAGGCCGCCCTCTATAGCCGTGAGTACGGCTGGAACTCGGAATTCGAAGCGTTGGTGGCCGAGGTCATCGCGAAATACCTGCGTGACTTCGACCCGGCTTGCGAGCGCTGCTGGATCGCCGAGAAGGACGGCAAGGTCATCGGTTCAGTATTCGTCGTGCGACAGGATGAAACCACCGCGAAACTGCGCATGCTCTACGTTGACGCCAGTGCCCGGGGACTGGGTATCGGCCGTCGCCTGGTTGATGAGTGCCTGCGCTTTGCCCGGCAGATCGGTTACACACGAATGACCCTGTGGACTACCAGCAACCTGACGGCGGCGCGCCAGATTTATCAGAAGGCGGGGTTTGAATTGGTGGAAGAGGAGGCGGTCAACCGTTTCGGCAAGGCACTGGTCAGCCAGACGTGGGCACGTGATTTGTAGGGGCCGATAGCAAACAGCCTGACCGTTCAGGTCGCTTGCGCGACGATGGCCATGTCCGGTTTCAAGCGACGATGGCCGTACAGCGCAACGCCGAGCACGATCAGGCCGGCGACCAGCGCGACGATCGCCCCCTGGCGTGCGCCGAATTCATCCACGACTTGACCTGTTGCCGCTGCGCCCAGCGCGACGCCCACGCCAAGCCCTGAAATCAACCAAGTCAATGCTTCGGTCAGACGCTCGGGCGCAACCATCTGTTCGGCAAGGGTCATTGCCACGATCAGGGTCGGGGCAAAAAACACCCCCGCAACCAGTACGGCCAGTGACAACCCGAGCACATTGCTGGCCCATAACAACGGCACAGTCGTGATGGCCGTCGCCAGCCCGCACAGTAGAAACAGGCGCGATAAAGGCACTTGCAGTTTCATCGCCCCGAACGTCAGGCCGGCGACGCAGGAACCCAGGGCATATGCCGACAACACGATACTGGCGGCGACGGGCTGGCCTTGAGACTGGGCAAAGGCCACGCTGACCACATCAATGGTGCCGACAATCATGCCCATGGCCACCATCAACAGTGCAAGGATGCGAATGCCACCCACGCGAATCATCGACGTCTGTGGCGCCCCGGAGGTCGCCCGAACGGGTGGTTCGCTACCCCGCTGACTGACGAAGGCATACACCCCGATGGCCAGCAACAACGCCGTCACCAGTGGTCCAGCCTCAGGGAACAGCGCCACGCTCAGACCCACCGCCAGTGGCGGGCCGACAATAAAAGTGACTTCGTCCAGCACCGATTCCAGGGCGTAGGCAGTGTTCAGTTTCGCTGTGCCGCGGTAAATCAGTGTCCAGCGCGCCCGGGACATCGCGGACATGCTGGGCATGAAGCCCGACATTACGGCACCCACGAACAGGGTCCAGTCCGGCAACTGCCAGTAGGCACAGGCCGGCAATGCAAGCAGGCCGGTGCAACTGATTGCCGCAGCGCCCGGGAGAACCTGGCGTTGCCCGAAGCGGTCGACCAGCCGCGAGATCTGTGGTGCCAGCACCGCGAGCGTCAGGGCGAACGTGGCCGCCACGGCGCCGGCCAGCGCGTAATTGTCCCGCATCATCGCCAGCATGGTGATGATGCCGATACCGGCCATGGCCAGCGGAAAACGGGCCACCAGACCCGCCAGGGCAAAACCGTGAGTGCCAGGTTGGGTGAACAGTTCACGGTAAGACTTGACCATCAGCGCACACTCTCCTGGGCCGATTGACTTGCCTGCAATGGCTTCAGCGCTGAAAATGCATACGCTGCGTATGTGAGGGAATTTATTGACGTACGCGACGTATGTCAAATGATTTGAGGAGTGCCTGATGGTTCGTCGAAACCGTGCCGAAATGATCGAAGATACCCGTGCCAGGTTGCTTGCGGCCGGCCGCGAGGCCTTTACGCGGCTGGGTTACGCCCAGGCGTCGATGGATGATTTCACGGCCGGAGCCGGACTTACGCGGGGGGCGCTTTATCACCACTTCGGTGACAAAAAAGGCTTGCTGGCGGCGGTGGTGGAGCAGATCGACGCCGAGATGGAGGCGCGCCTCTCGGCGATTTCCGATGCCGCGCCCGATCAATGGGAAGGTTTTTGGGGGCGCTGCCGGGCGTTTCTGCAAATGGCCCAGGAAAAAGATATTCAGCGCATCGTCTTACAGGAAGCGCCCGCCGTGCTTGGGGCGGTGTCGGTGGAAGAGCAACAGCATTGCATCGCTTCGATGCGCGACATTCTGCGACGCTTGCAACTCAAGGGCGTGGTGCGCGAGTTGGACGCGGAGGCGTTGGCACGCCTGGTTTACGGTGCGCTGACCGAGGCTTCGCTGTGGATTGCGAGGGCCGAAGAGGGGACCGAACGCCTGACCCAGTCACTGCAGACACTGGAGTTGATGTTGCAAGGGGTTCGTGTCGATCCCGACCGCTAACGGGCGGTACTGCCAGAAGCGATCCTCTCGATGTGACGCAAGGTCACTCGAGAGAGAAAACACTTCCCTGACCTCCGTCATCAGGCTGACAAGTCTGTCGGCCCTTCGCCAAACCCTTCGCTCATTTGCCTGACGGCCGTCACTGCCGAGTACGACTGTGGGTGAGTCGATAGAGCAATTGCGCTGCTGCACCCCGAGGGGTGATTGTTTTAACGAAAGTTCTGGAGTTTATTCGGCGGGCGAAGTATGAGCGCGCGCGAACATTATTGGGCGAGTGCGGAAACAAATTTAGTTACATATTGGAAATAAAAAGAAATATTTGTTTTTTAGCGAAAATGAAATTTTGTGCTTCTGCGTAATGTAATAATTTGAAATAACTACAGATTGGACAATAATCCTGCTCGCCATTAACTTCGCCGCGACTTCGAAGTTCACTAAGTTGTATGAAAAGTGTGGAAATCACGATGTCGATGCTGCGGGCTTTAATGCTCGATTTTGTACCGAATAGTTAAACTAACTGCTTCGTTAATCGAGCGTTTTGTTGCAGTAAATATTTGGTCGATAGCCTCGTTGTTAAAGGTGGCAGGACAATTTAGTTGCTCTCTTAGTCTTTTGCGTCGAACTTTGATAAGGAATATCAGGCATGACGAAAGCTCCCATCCAAGGTGTCCTACCGGTCGCCATTCTTCCCTACAACACTGACCTTTCTCTGGACACTTCGGCCCTGCGTCTGCAAATCGAACACATCTTGCACACGGGGTGCGACGGCGTGGTCATCGGGCAGATTTCCGAGGTCTCGCGCCTGACGGCCGGCGAGCGTTTCAAACTCGCAGAATTGATCGCTGAACAAACCGGTGATAAGGGCCTGGCAATCATGAGCACGGGGGGCGAAAGTATCGCCCAGGCCGTGGAATATTCGCGCCAGGCCGAGCAGGCGGGTTGTGATGCACTGCTGGTCATGCACCCGTCGATGTGGGCGCTCGATGACGAACAGATGTATGTGTATTTCGCCAATGTGATCGAAAGCGTGCGCATTCCGGTACTGGTGCATCATGCCAAGTCGCTGGCCAAACGGCCGATGTCGATCGCGGTTCAGGCGCGTTTGCTCGAGACCTTCGGCCCGCAAAAAGTGCAGTTCAAGCCAGAGTCTGCGCCAACCGCCCCGAAAGTGTCGCTGCTGCGTGACGCGACTGCGGGTCAGGCACGTATTTTCGAAGGCGACGGCGGCATGATGCTCGTCGACACCTATCAACGCGGGCTGGCGGGCGTGATTCCGGCCACGGAAATCGCCGAGATCACCGTGGCGCTGTGGAACGCATTGAAAGTTGGCGATGACAAACTCGCCAGAGCCATCGGCTACCCGCTGTCCTATTTGATGTGCCATATGATGGCCAGTATCGACTGTTACTTGCAGTTGTCGAAGCACCTGCTCAAACGTCGTCGATTGATGAGTAACACATTGATCCGCCCGCCAGTGGATTTCAGCATGGACCCGGAAACCCTTCGCGAAGTCGAAAAGGTTTATGACCAATTACTTGAATTCGTCACCCAGTAATAAGGAAGTTACTCATGAAGCGTTTTGGTTTTTCCATTCAGTTGACCAGTAAAGAAGCCGTTGAGTTGTATAAGAAGTTGCATCGTCAAGTGCCGGAGCAAATTGCCGGCGACCACGGTGTACTTCGCGAAATTGGTTTGCAACGCATGTCGATTTACCTGTTGCCGCCGAACACACTGTTCATGCAGGTTGAAGCCCACGAGCAATTCGACCCGCTGCGTGACTTCAGCCATGCCTTGTCTTTCCACCCGGCGGTGCAGGCATGGGATGACCAGATGCACGGCGAACAGAATCCGCTGTTGAAGCGCATTGCCGGTAACGACACCGAACTCAACTGGTGGCGTCTGGAGCAGGTCTACGACTGGACCGTCGATACGGCAGGCAACCAAAAATGACCGATCGGAGACAGTCATTCGCGTTAATGGATTGCACCTTCCGTGACGGCGGGTTCCAGACCGACTGGCGGTTTTCCGATGCCATGGCCCGGCAGTACTTCGGTACTTGCCTGGCCACCGGCGTGGACATCGTCGAACTGGGTTACCTGAACCTCGATCCGGGTGCCACTACCTCATATACCGGTTCTTACAAGGCGTTGCCCGAGTCTTTGACGGCGCAGCAACGCGAACTGATCAACCCCGGCTCGATGAAAGTGACGGTGATGATCGACGCCGGGCAAATCGTCGGACAATCGCCACAGGCGGCTGCCCGGCTGATAGTGGCGGCCGTTCGGCGCACACCGTTCCGCATTGATATTTTGCGCATCGCCGCCAAGAGCAATGAGGTGCAAGCGAGTCTGGCGCTGGCGCAGGCGCTGGCCGGGCATGGACTGGAAGTGATGCTCAATCTGATGCAGATCGGTGAGTTGCCGGCGGATGAGCTGGCGCGGATCCTGCGCCGTCTCGACGGCGAGCCGATTGCCGCGCTGTATTTTGCCGACAGTTTCGGGCGCCTGTTGCCGGATCAGGTTCACCGCTTGTTCCGGCAGGCGGCAGAGATGACGGCCTTGCCACTGGGCTTTCACGCCCATGACAACTACGGGCTGGCCGTGGCGAACACGCACGCAGCGCTCGGGGCAGGGGCCAGGTTTGCCGACGGCACCTTCGCCGGTTTGGGCCGGGGTGCAGGGAACGCGCCTACCGAGACCCTGGCACTGCTCAAGTCTGAAGCGCACGCGATGGACGCCTGCGAGCGTTTTCTGGCCGAGCATATCGAGCCGTTGCGAGCGGTGGCGAACTGGGGGTATTCACCGACCTATCGCTGCCAGGCGCGCCACAATGTTCATCCGACTTATGCGCAGAAATTGTTCGAAGGCGCGCCACTGACGTGCCTCGAACGCAACGACATCATCGGCAGGATTGCCGGGCATGTCGGCTCGCACAAATTCGATCTGAACATTCTCAACCAATACACGTGAGCACAGGACAGGCTTATGACCACGTTCAAGCTTGGCGATGTGATGGCGGGCAAGAAGCTGGTGTTCTTCGATTGCGACGGCGTATTGCTCGACTCCAATGGCGTGAAGCTGGCGGCTGTCGATCATGCGCTGGCGCATTATCCGCAGGCGCTGCGCGACCGCTGCAAGGAAAGCTTCAGGCTCAACTTCGGGCGTGCGCGACACTGGCACTTCGAGGCGTTCGAGCGCCTGATCGCCCCTCGCGGGCCGGCCGCCAGAGACTTCGTGGCCGCGAGCATTGCACGTTATGAAGACTACTTGCGCAGCCATTACCGCTGTTCTGCGGTGGTCGCCGGAGCACCGCAGTTATTGGCGTTGCTGCAAGAGCAGGGCGTGACCTGTTTCGTAGTGAGCGGCGGCAAGGAAGAGGAAATTACCGAGGCGTTGGGTGTCAGTGGGATTGATCGCTACATGGCGCGCATTATCGGTTCGCCGACCGCCAAGATAGCCGCGATCAACGCCTTGCTCGAACAGCATGATTGCGCGGCAGCGCAGGCAGTGTTTCTCGGCGACGCGATCGCTGATGCCGAGGCCGCCATCGCCTGCAAAGTGCCTTTCATCTTTGTCAGCGGTCATGCCCTGGTTGACCGTTCTACCCTGAGTGCCCGATGGCCTGCGGGTCATTGGGCGGTTGAGGTGCCTGATCTGCGGCCGGACAACCCGGTTGTGCATTTCGGTGCAGCCTGTCAGACAGTCAAGGAGGATTATTGAATATGAACACCCGCAAACCGCTAAGGATCGCCATCACTGGCGTCAGTCGAGGATTGGGCAAAGCCCTGAGTCATGCGCTGGCTTCACGCGGGCATCAGGTCTACGGATGCCAGTTGGCCGTTGACGCAACAACCGGCGCACAGGGCAATCCGGTGCTGTTCAACGCGTCGGTCACCGAGCCAGGCGAGATGCAGCAGTTCGCCCACGCGGTCGGTCGCGAAGGCCCGGTGGACATCGTTGTCTGCAACGCCGGCGTGATCACCGAGCGCAAGCCGGCATGGGAAATCGCCGTGGAAGACTGGCAGCGCGTAATGGACGTCAATGTGCTCGGCGTAGTGAATACCCTGCACGCGTTCCTGCCTGCGATGCTCGACCGCCGGCAGGGTCTGTTTATCGCCATCAGTTCGGGTTGGGGACGCTCGGCCTCCTGGGGTCTGGGCCCGTACTGTGCCAGCAAATTCGCGGTTGAAGGGCTGATCGGCTCGCTCATCGCCGACATGCCCGAAGGGGTGGGCGCCGTTGCCCTCGATCCGGGCAATGGGGTGAACACCCAGATGCTGTCCATGTGTCTGCCGGATGAACACGAGCAATACATCTCGCCAGAAAACTGGGCAGAACATGCGGCCGATTACATCGTCGAGCATCTGTATCGGAAGAACATTTCCGGCAGCTGCACGGTTCCGCATCCAGGCCTCTGACGGCCGGCTTCTTACAGGTACGTAGATCATGCTGAACAAAAAACGGGTTGTTGTAACCGGTGGCGGTCGCGATTTCGGCCAGGCCGTGTCGGTCTGGCTGGCGCGTGAAGGTGCTCATGTCGATCTGTGTGCGCGCCAGTTGGCCAGCGCTCAGGCAACGTGCGAGATCATTCAGGGCGAGGGCGGTTCTGCCCGCGCCTACCAGTGTGATATCGCCGACGCGGCATCGGTACGCGCCTTCGCCCAGAGCCTGCAGGCAGACGAGCGTCCGATCGACATCCTCGTGCTCAGTGCGGCGCAGTGGCTCGAAGGGATGCTGGGCGAGGCTGACAGCGACGAAGAAATCACCTCGACCATCAACTCCGGCCTGACCGGCTCGATCACCCTGACCCGGGCGCTGTTACCGAGCCTGCGGCGCTCGGATGCCGCTGACATCATGGCAATGGTGTCGGTCTGTGGCGTCCCGCAATTCACCCAGTCCATCGCCCACCCGGCGTTCTTTGCCGCCAAGCATGGCCTGAGCGGTTTTTGCCAGAACATGGCGCATCATCTGGCCAGCGAGCAGATCCGCGTTACCGGGTTCTATCCGCCGGATTTTGAAGTGACCGGGCTGGATGAAACGGTCGACCCTCGCGGCAAGTTGCTCAACGGCCGTTCGATCTGGGAAACCATGCGCTTTGTGCTGACCCAGCCGCGCAGCTGTCACATCGACGCGGTGCATTTCCGCGGCCCGACCCGAGAGAGCCTGCAATGATGCGCATGGTCCCAGCGCGCAGGCAGGCAGCGACGGGTTATCGCCTGGCCGTCGATGACGTGCAACTGCAGCAGACGATGCCAGCCAACATCGCCGCCGGCTTTTTTGCGGCGCACTGCCACCCGGCGGCGTTCTACGATAAATGCGTGCAGCATCTGGCGGTCAGCAGCCTGGCCCCGGATCTGGCGTTCGATGGGCGGCAACTGGCCTCACTCAATCAGTTGCCGGCCGACGACGGGCGCGGCTGGGTGGTGCGCCCGGCAGTGTCGCCGTGCTCGCGGGGCTCGGCGGTGCTGGTGTGGGGCGAGGGCATCAGTGCCAGCGAGGCGGCTGCACTGTTGCGCGAGTCGCCGGGGCCGTTCCAGATTCATGTGCACGAACAGGGTTACCCGGTATTCATCAACGGTGTGTTCGACGCTGGCCGGTTCGAGGTCAGTGATGTCTGGCGCTGCCACACCCAGGACCTGGACGGGCGACGGCACCTCACCGCCGTCACCAGCCTGAGCCTGGCGGCATTACCCGTCGAGCTGGTACCGCGCCTGGCAACGCTGGCCAGTCAATTGGGTCTGGTGCACGGGCCGTTGCACGCCGAAGTGCTGATCACACCCGCCGGCCCGCGCCTGGTCAAGCTGTCGCCACGCCTGGCGAGCACCCCCTTGCCAGAGCTGTGCCGGCTGGGTGGCTGGCCCAGCCAGGAGGAGGTGTGGCAACAATGGCCGGGGCATCGGCAGGCAACTCAGTCGCCGGCAGCGGCGGTGGCGGATTACTCGTTTCTGATTACCCGCCCAGGGCGCATCAAGGCCCTGCGCTTCGATCGCGAAGTCCGTGCGCTGGCGAGTTTCAGTCACTACTTCGCCGAGCCGTTGCTGGGGCAGCACGTGGCGATGACCACCGACGGCACCACTTACGGCTGTACGGTGTTTTTACGCAATCCTGACGCCGCCGCGCTCGACGAAGACATCGCCAGGCTTCAGGCGCTCAACCGCCAGGGTGCCTTTGAGTTCGAGTAACACTTAGCCGAACCGGCAATACCTATAAAAAACGCCCAGGGGCTGTCGTCGTGTGATGACCTTCCTGCGGCCTCGCTCAGCCTGAAATTCTGTAGAAAGGGAGTTCACATGAGTTTTGCAACCGATTTGACCAGAAGCCCTTGCAAACAAAAAATCCATGACGTGGTGGGCATCGGTTTCGGCCCCTCGAACATTTCGCTCGCCATTGCCTTGCTGGAAATGGCCCCTGAACTGGAGGTCGCTTTCGTCGACAGTGCGCCCGGCTTCGGTTGGCACAAGGGCATGCTGTTCAAGAACGCGACCATGCAGGTGTCCTTTCTCAAGGATCTTGCCAGTTTTCGCAATCCGCGCAGCCATTTCACCTTCGTCAATTACTTGCATACCAAGGGGCGCATCGCTGCATTCTCGAATAAAAAAGACTTCTTTCCGGGGCGCCTGGAGTTCCACGATTACCTGAGCTGGTGCGCAGCAGAGTTCAGCGATCAGGTGTTCTACGGCCACCGAGTGGTCAATATCAGTGAAGGTGGGGTGGACGGCGACGGTTCACCGTTGTTCAGGGTCGAGATGCAGGTCGGCGACACCACGACTTCGCTACTCGCGCGTTCGCTGGTGCATTCGCTGGGCCTTGAGCCACAGTTGCCGGGCAACGTTCAGGCCGGTGAGCGCATCACCCACGTTCATCATTTGCTGGCGCACCTGCAAGACACACCGCTGAAACCCGACGGCCACTGCGTTGTGGTGGGCGGAGGGCAGAGCGCGGCTGAAGCGGTGGAATATCTGCTGGAGACGCATCCGGCAATGCGCGTGACGGCGATCATGGCGCGCTACGGTTATACGCCGGCCGATGACAGCCCGTTCGTCAACGAAATCTTCAATGCCGACGTGGTCGATGATTTCCATGCGGCCGCGCCGCATGTACGCAAACATATTCTGCGCACGCACGCATCCACCAATTACTCCGCGGTGGACATGGCGCTGATCGAAAAGCTCTACCGCAACTGGTATGACGATGAGGTCAGCGGCCAGCAGCGCCTGGTGCTCGAACGCATGAGCCGGCTGCAGTCGGCGCAGGTCCAGGACACGCAGGTGCAGGTGACGTTTGCCCGGCAGATGAGTAACGAGGTGCAGACCCTCGCTTGCGATTACCTGGTGTGCGCCACGGGGTTTCGGCCACGCAGCATTGCCAGCGTGTTGAGCCCGGCACTGGCGGCCCGGTTGATCCGCGATGAGGGCATGACCCGCGTTTCGCGTCATTACCGCCTGGCCTTTCAGGGCGACGCCGCGCCGCTGCTGTACTCCACCGGCGTTGCCGAAGATTCCCATGGGCTGAGCGCCACGCTGATTTCCAACATGGCCATTCGGGCCGGAGAGATCGTTGACGACCTCAAAGTCGCGCTGAAGCGGAGGCACTATGAGCAAGCCATTTGATGTGATCATCGTCGGTGCCGGCATCATCGGGGCGACGTGCTTCCAGGTCCTGAGCCAGGCCGGCCAGCGCTGTCTGTTGCTTGATGACAGGCAACTGGGCAGCGGCGTGACAGGGGCGTCCGGTTGCATCGTGCGGGTGGCGCACGCCTCGTTGCAGGCGACCCGTGCTGCAGCGCAGGGTTACCACTTTTACCGGCGTCTGGCACAGGACTCCCAAGGCCAGGTGCCTTTTGCGCAGACCGGTTATCTGCACTTCGCCGAGCCGCATGCCCTGGCGCAAATGCAAGGCTGGCTCGAGCAGGAAGACATTGAAGCGCAACTGCTCGATGCTGCGGCCCTGGCAAAGCGCTATCCGGACTTGCCGATCGCCGCCGGGCAGGCCTTGTTCGAACCCCGGTCTGGTTATATGGAAGCCAGGCCAACGCTGCACTATCTGGTGCGCTCGGCCATCGAGCAGGGCGGCGTGTACCACGATGCGGTGCAGGTTCAGGCGATCCGCGTCGACGCCGCGAGCCGGCGGGCTGTCGGTGTACTGACCTCCAATGGCAACTACGATGCGACCCGGGTCATCGTTGCGATGGGCAATGGCACCAGCGAGTTTCTCATCCGCCAGTTCGGTCATTCGTTCGGCCTCTGGAACCAGCACATCCAGGTCACCCGCTTCAAGGGCGCGGCCGCGCTGCCGACGGCGCCCTGTTTCATCGACGACACCCACCAGCTCAACGGGCGCTGGTGCCCGCTGACCGGGGGCTTCTATGTCGGTTACCCCACCGGACAGCGAGTGCCGGCCAGTCAGGGCTATGCGGCGCTGGACCAGCGTCACGCGCAATTGACCCGCGAGCAGGGCCAATCCCGGTTCCCCTGGTTGCAGACGGCGTCGGTGGCCGGCGCGTTATGTCACAGCGACTGCTACAGCGAACAACCGATCGGATTGATTGGCGAGCAACCCGGTCTGCCAGGCGGCGTACTGGTGGCCTCCGGCTTCAGTGGCGGTGGTTTCAAGATGGCCCCTTACGTCGCCATGCAACTGGCCGACGCCATTACTCAGGGATAGAGAGACAGCACAATGAAAAAGATCAATATGTTTTCCCCGGCCAAGCGTTTCTACAACGTTGATTCGCGCGTCGTCGAGTTGCCGGGAACCGCGCTCAATCTGATGGGCTGCACATTGGCCCCGGGCCAGGAAAGCCAGCCGCACAACCATTTCGAAGATGAACTGTTCATCTTCACCGAAGGGCACGGTCTGGTCCGGACCGCGCAGGAAACCCTTGAGGTCAACGCCGGCGATGCGGTGCATTGCGCGCGATTCGAGTCGCACACCATCCGCAACCTGAGTGATCGCCAGCCGCTGCACTTTCACTCGCTGTATTGGGACGCGGGACAGTTGCAACCGAGCGAAGCGGAGCCGCCTGTGGACACCCTGATTTTTTCCACGCCGCCCACGCCCAACGGGGATTTGCATCTGGGCCACCTGTCGGGGCCCTACATCGCCGGCGATGTGCTCAAGCGCGTGTTGAGCAACAGCGGCGCCAAGGTCTTTTATGGCAGTGGCCGTGACGACAATCAGACGTACGTGCTGACGTGCGCAGCCAAGGAAAATACCTCGCCCAAGGCCTGCGCCGACCATTATGCCCAGGCGATTCGCGAGACCTGGCAGGGCTTTGGCATCGACATGGACCTGTTCATCACACCGGACAACCAAGGCGAATACGCCGACTTTGCGCATCATTACTTGCAGCGCCTGCACGATCAGGGCCTGATTTACGCCAAGGACACCCCGGTGTTCGTCGATGACCAGGGCAATGCGCTGCACGAAGCCTTTCTCAACGGCGGCTGCCCGCACTGTGGCGAAAGCAGCGACGGTAATGCCTGCGAAGCCTGCGGCCAGCCGAACCAATGCACCGACCTGACCCAGCCACGGGTCAAACGCGACGGTCGTCAGCCACAGTTGCGCATTGAGACACGCTTGTTTTTCCGCCTGAGTGCCTTTGCTGACGATCTGTCCAAGTACGTGCAGACAGCGAACATGCCGGCGCACGTCTATCAGCTCTGTCACACCATGTTGACCCAGGGGCTGCCGGATATCTGCATCAGCCATCGCAGTGACTGGGGCATTCGCCACCGCTTGCCGTCGATGCAGGATCAGGTGATGTACGTCTGGTTCGAAATGGCCTTCGGGTATCTTTGGGGGGCCAGTGATCTGCCGGTCGCCGGTGCCGATCGCTTCGCCAGAGCGGCCCATTGCTATTCGGGCAGCATGGACATCGTCCACTGCTATGGCTTCGACAACGCTTACTACCACACGCTGTTGTTCCCGGCGGTCTATCTGGCGCTGGGCCTGACGCCACCGCGCCACCATGTGGTCAACGAACTGCTGGACCTCGACGGCAGCAAATTTTCCACCAGCCGTCGCCACCTCATCTGGGGCAAGGATTTTCTCGCCGAAACCGGCAGCGACTACGCGCGCATGGCCTTGATGCTTACCCGTCCTGAAGGCATGCGCAGCAATTTCACCGTGACCCGGATCTGCGCCCGGATCAATGAGTTGTTCCCGGAAAAACTGAGTGCCTGGATGCAGCGTCTGCAAGCACGCCTGGCCGAGCACGGCGGCAAGATCCCCGAGCCTGGTGCCTGGCTGAGCGACCAGAAAAACTACCATGACGAGCTGCGCCAATGGATCGAGGGCTACCGGCAAGCAGCCTCGACGTCGACCTTTTCGCCACTGCGGATGGCCGAGCAGGTCGCGCAGGTCATCGACCGGGTCTCGCGTTTCAGCGCCGCGCAGGATTATCTGCTGAGTGCACCCGGGCAACCGCTGTCCAACCATGCCCGCACGTCGTTGGCATTGCAGGCGCTGACCGCACGTTGGCTGGCCTATGCCACCTATCCGTTGATGCCGGGCCTCAGCGAGCAATTGACTGACCTGCTCAATCTGGCCGAGCGCGAGTGCGATCCACAGCAGGCGAGTGCATTCTTCGCCGCAGGCCATGCGCCGGCGCTGCATCTACGGCTTGAACTGCCGCGATTGTCGGCAGAAGCCTTGGCGCGACTGATGCCGGGCCAGACTGGATGAGCCGTGTCATTGCACCACGGCCGGTCGGTATCGTCGGCCCGCTCACCGGGCCGCGTGCGGCCTACGGCGAGTGGTTGCGCCGGGCGGCGCAGGGTAGTGCGCTGCCATTGGTGTGGGCGGACGATGCGGCTGATCCGGTTGTTGCGGTCGATGCGGCGCATCGTCTGTTGTCCGCCGGTGCCGAGGTGGTCATCGGCCATTTCAACAGCGAATGTGCCCGGGCGGCGGGGGCGCTTTACCGCGCCGCCGGGGTTCCATTGCTGCTGCCGGCAGCCACTGCCGCTGATCTGTGCCAGAGCGTGGGGGCATTCCGCCTGTGCGCCAGCGAGGCGCGCCAGGTGATCGTCATGCGCGATTATCTGATGCGCCATTCTCTGCGCATCGCCGACATCTGGAGCGACGGTTCGGCCTACGGCGAACGTCTGGCGGCGGCGTTACGCCCGCACTCGACGCCCGCCACAGCAGAGGTGGCCATCTGCGCGTTGATGGGCTCGCATGTCGCGGTCGCAGGCGAGATCCGTCGACGCGCACGGCCGGGAGCGCTTTACCTGGTGCCCGACGATTGCGTGGTCGACGAGTTCGACGCACTGCTTGCCGGCACCGGGGCGAGCACCTTGTGCCCGCATGCCACCCCGGATTTTGGCCAGTGCGTGGGCCTGGCGCTGGAGCTTGTCGCGGCTGCCTTTTCACGTGGCGAGCCAGTGGCCGCGTACCTGGACAGGCACGCCGATTTTGCTCACCGACAATACCGACCCGCCGACTACACGCTGGTCCGGCGTCATTACCCCGCACTCTGCGAAAACGATACAAGGACGTAATCATGGCTCTGCAATTTTCTGGCGCTGCGCCTGGACTGCCCGGCATCGGCGAGGGCGCTATGGCCCCCGACGATCTCGACCTCATGTTGGCGGCACTGCGCCAGGCCTTGACCCGACCACGGGGAGCGCTGGCCGCTCCCGCCGAGGCGGAACAGATTGCCGAGGCCGCCGAACGAGCGGTGGGGCAGTCGATCTGTGAGGCCGGGATTGGTCTGGCTCAAGCGCTTGATGTGTATGCCGGTCTGCTCAGCCAGCAAGGCGTTGCCACTGACCATCCGGGTTATCTGGCCTACATCGGGGCTGCGCCGACCCCGGCCGCCGCGTTGATGGACGGCTTGCTGTCGGCCAGCGGCATGATCGGTTCGGGATGGCTCGGCGGGGCGGGGCTGATCTGGGCGGAAAACCAGGCATTGCGCTGGCTGTCCGATCTGGCCGGTCTGCCGGCCGCCGCCTCAGGCTGTTTTGTCAGCGGCGGCACCGCCGGCAATTTTTCCGCATTGGTGGCGGCGCGGCAGCGTTATCGAGATCGCGTGGGCATGCGTCCGGGGCTGTTGCTGGTGGCGGACGGCGCCCACTCGTCAATCATCGTCAGTGCCCGCTTACTCGATCTGCACGTCGTGGTTGTCGCCTCCGATGAGACGGGCCGTCTGACGGCGACGGCGTTGGCGCGCACGTTGGCAGAGCTTGAAGCCGACGACCGACTGCAACAGGTGGTGGCGGTGGTGGCGGTGGCCGGTTCGACCAATGCGGGGCTGATCGACGACTTGGCCGGGGTCGGCCAACTCGCCCGACGGCACGGCATCTGGTTCCATGTCGATGCGGCCTACGGCGGCGCGTTTCTGTGCGTCCCGAGTGTGCGAGCGACATTTGCCGGCATCGAACTGGCCGACTCGCTGATCATCGACCCCCACAAGGGCCTGTTCGTGCCGTATGACTGTTGTGCGCTGCTCTATGCCAATCCGGGCCCGGTCACAGCGGCGTTTACCCAGGACGCGTCGTATCTGGAGCAGATCAACCAATCGCAGCAATGCAACCCGATGCACTACGCCTTTCACCTGTCGCGCCGGGCGCGGGGCGTGCCGCTGTGGTTTTCGCTGGCGGTGTATGGCAGCGGCGCTTACCGGCACACCCTGGAGCAAATACTCGACCTGAGTGCCCGTCTGCGCAAGCGAATTGCCTGTCACCCAAGGCTGACGCTGATTCCGGCGTGCGGGTTGAGCGTGATCCTGTTCCGGCGCGAGGGCTGGCAGGCGCGCGATTACGATGACTGGGCGCAGCGCTGTCTGCGTGATGGCATTGCGCTGGTGGTGCCTTCAAGCTGGCAAGGCGAAACGGTGATGCGCCTCTGCATCATGAACACCCGGCTGGATGAGCAACGCTGCGAGGCGTTACTCGCCGACCTGTGAAAGCGGTCGAGGTGATCAGGTCGAACGTTGCATTGATGGCGTCAATAACAACCATTAATTCAATGAAGTTCTCATATGAAGAGCGCAGCGTAAGATCGGCTCCACACCCAACCACTGCAACGGAGCACATGATCATGAAACGCCAAACCCTGCTTGGCATCGCTTTCTCGCTTTTCGCACTGAACGCGTTCGCCGCCACCGAAACCGATCCACTGTTCAGCGATGCGGTAGCCGCTGCGACACAAACCGACCCGCTGTTCAGCGATGCCGTCGCCGCCGATGGTTCGGATCATCTGCAGGGCAACCGCGTAGCGGAAGGTGGCGCAGACCGTCTGCTCGAACGCCGCTCGAATGTCTGAGTCGATCGCTGTAACCAACAAAACCCGGCCTCAACAACCGGGTTTTTTTACGCCTGCTCGCGCCACCTATGGCTTCTAGCGGGGGACGTGCCTTAAACAGCAGGCGACGGGACGCCCGTGCGGGTCTGATGGCGCCGTCCGGTTAATCGCTGGTGTCCATGTTGACCATGGTAGCCATGAGCGTCGGGTATTGGCCGGCCTGCTGTTTGCCGATGTACTTCATGGCTGAGCGCAGGTCCTTGTTGCCTTCGACCCGACCCTCTCGTGTGTGATCCTTCATCGACTGCCCGTAAGTCTTGTCGCGTGACATCGCCATCAAGCCATTGACGACAATGTCATTGTCGTCGTGCTTGTGCTTTGACGTCTCTTGACTGGGGTAAGGGAAGTGCCAGAACACCGGTGTGTTATCCAACAGAATGTCGTTCAAAAACGGGCTGCAGGTGCCGCACGGTTGCCGCTCGGTATAAACCGCGTGGATCACGGTGCCATCGAGTGCCTGGGCCTGTGCGGGGGTCAGCCGGGCCAATCCCGCTGCGTTGCCCTGGCCGACCATCCAGTTGGGGATACTGAAGCGGTTTAACGACTGAACGCCGCGTATCGCGATCCACACTTGTTTTTCCGAGTGGCACGCGGCGCTCGGCTGCGTGATGATGAACGGGCCCGGAATGCCGCCGTTGAAGGGGTTGGGGACAGTAAAAAAGAAGGTCGCGTAATTGACCAGGGTGAAGTCGGCATTCGCCCCGCGCATGGCGCGCGCGGCCGCCGACCAAGGACTGTTGAGATACGCCTGCACCAGACTTGGGTATCCGTCATAACCGAGCCAAACCGAATTGAAGGCCAAGGTGAATTCCTTTTCACTAACGGGTAACAGGGCACCATCGCTCCGCTCCAGCTAAGTCGAGGAATCTTGAGCTGTCAATCAGGCCCCGTTCATTGCGAAAGGGTTGCCGACGTTTTCATTCGCCCACCGGTTGCCTAGGTACTCTCCGCCGGCTTCGCCAGCGCAATCCCCGCCGCCCCCAGTCGCTTGAGCACCTCGAACAGCAGATCGCTTTTGGTCACCCCGACAATCCTCGGGCTGGCGACGTACCCGGTCACCGTCAAGGTGATGCCGTCCGGCGTCAGCTTGCTGAAGCGCACAAACGGCGCCGGTTTTTCGAGGACGGTTTCGTTCTCGCAGTAGGCGTTGAGCAGCAGGTCCTTCACCTCTTCCGGGTCGATATCCAGCGGAAACACCAACTCCAGAGACGCCACGCCCTGGGCACTGCCACCGAGCGTGACGTTGCGCAGGTTCTGCGAGATCAGTTGCGAGTTCGGCACGATCACGATCGAGCGGTCACTGAGCTGGATTTCCGTGGCGCGCACGTTGATGCGGCGGATGTCGCCCTCGACGCCGCTGATGCTGATCAGATCGCCGACTTTCACCGGCCGCTCGGTCAGCAGAATCAGGCCCGACACGAAGTTCTTCACGATCTCCTGCAAACCGAAACCGATGCCCACCGACAGCGCACTGACGATCCACGCCAGGTTGGTCCACTTCACGCCCAGCGACGACAGGGTCAGCAGAATCACGAAGGCATAACCGATGTTGGAAAACAGCGTGCTCAGCGACGCACACATGCCGGGGTCCATGTCGGTCTTGGGCAGAAATTCGTTGTCGAGCCAGCGGCGCAGGGCGCGGATCAGCCAGATGCCGACAATCAGCGCCAGCACCGCGTTGAGCAAATGGCCGGGAACAATGTTCAGCTTGCGCAACCCGGCGCCGCCGAGAATCGCCATGATATTGCTCGCCAGCTGCCCCAGCGTGGTGCCGATGCCGCCGACAAACAGCGCGATCACTGCCAGCAGCAACAGCCCGGCACGACTGAAACCGGACAACAGAATCGACATCTGATCGAGGCGTCGATCACCCACCCCGAGCAACTGTTTCAGCGCTTTGCCGCTGGCGTGTCTGGGCGAAAATACATGCTCGCAGGCGTCCTTGATCACCTGGATCAACAGGTAGAACCCGGACAGGACGATATACGACCACACCAATTCATAGGTGATGAACCGCGCCAGCGACACGTACCCGGTGAGCAGCGCCATCGCCGCCACGAAAATCGACAGACTGGCGACGGTGAAAATCACACCGGAGAACGTGCTGCCCGCCGCCGACGCATCATTGGCGGCGATCATCGCCTTGCGTGCCTTGCTCACCTGCAACAGCATCGTCACCACAATCGCCAGCACCACCATGGCAATCACGCCGCGCCCGGCGAGCACAATCTGACTGCTCATGCCCGTGGCATTGCTGACTTGCACCAGCGTCACCAGCACCAGCAACGCGCAGGACAGAATCCGTGGGAACGGCTTCAGCGCCAGCGCCACCGGATCGGCAATCGCCGGCAGGCGCCACGACGGATGTTGCGTCGACAGCAAGGCTCGGCTCAGCCCGGTGATCAGCACGCAGGCATACACGACTTTTTCGAACTCATCGGAAAACGTCGCCAGCACCGGCGTCAGCGGCGCGTGGCGGGTGAGGGCGTAAAACAGCACATGCAGGGCGATGGCGGTGGTGGCAATGGTCGCAAGGGCTGAAGCGAACGCCAGCGCGCTGCGGCGCAGACGCCCCTCCGGCATGCGATGAATGCAGACCCAGGTCAGCCCGCGTTCGGCCAAGCGCCGTCCGTACGTCCAGATCAGCAGCGCCAGCATCACCAACAGCACCGTATAAACGTGCTGCCCTGGCGCCCACACCGTGGCCCAGGTTTCTTCGATCTGCTGCACGAAAAAGCTTAGCCTCTGGCGATCATCCGGCGAAGGGTTGATCAGCGGCGACCAGAAATCCGGGTTCAGCACACTGTCCGTACCCAGGGTCAGTTCGCTCTCCAGCAGCGTGCGCCGGATACCGGCAATCTGCGTGATCAGATCCGCCGCACTCTGCTTCAACGCCGCGAGGCTCTTGAGCGTCGCATCGACCTTGTTCTTCTGCTCCGTCAGCGACGCCCGCTGCGCGATGATATCCGCCTGCTCCGAGGCAATTCCGGTATCCGGCGCCGCCCCCAACACCCCCAGTTGCACCGTCAGTTGCGCCTGCTGCGGCAACAACGCCGTCGACAACTTATCGACATCCAGAATGAACGCCTGCACGCGATCCTGCGGGCCCTCGAGCTGGTTGTAATTGTTCGCGGCAGAAATCTGCTGTTTCAGTGCATCGAGGCGTTGTTGCAGGGCTTGCAGATCACTCTGGGAAATCACCGGCAGCGGCGCGGCGGCGGTCGCCGACGGCGCCGGCAACTCCGCCGCCCACAGCGGCGGACTGCCGGGGATGAGCAGGATCAGTACGGTCAACCACAAACACTGCAATGCGTTGCGCATGGGGGCGACGGGCTCGAATGGAACACACAGCCTATGAGGTTAGGTGATTGGGGGAGATGGGGAGGAAAAGTTTCACGGCAGAAGGTGGATCAGCTCGGGTTCAAGCGCGGTGCGGCTGGCGTCGAGCAAGGCAAGCGTGACCGGGAGTTTGAAGCGGCGGCGTCCGGCACTGCCGGGGTTCAGGTAGAGACAGTTTTCGCGCCATTCGATCAGCGGCTTGTGGGAGTGGCCGGTGATCACCAGTTTGATGGCGCTGGTGAGCAGTGCGGGCACGTCGGCGATGTCGTGGGTCAGCAGGGTTGGCCAGCCGTTGAGGTCGAAGCTGAGGTGGTCGGGCAGGGCGGCGGCCCAGGGCAGGTCGAGGTCGTTGTTGCCGCGCACGGCGTGCAGTGGGGCAATGGCGGCGAGTTGGCTGAGGATTTCCGGGGCGCCGATGTCGCCGGCGTGGATGATCAGGTCGCTGCCCTCAAGGACGGCGAGGGCTTCGGGGCGTAGCAGGCCGTGGGTGTCGGAGATAATGGCGGTTTTCATGAGGGGGAGCGTAGCAGGCGCGGTTCGGTTTGGGTTGAGGGCCTGCGTTCGGGCAGACACACCGTGTTGCGCTGCGCTGACGATCTTTGGCGTCAGATCGACTCCGGCAGGCCTTGCTGCGCTTTGGCCCGGGCGATGGAAAACGCTTTCGGCAGGCTGGCGCCATTCTTCGCTGCAAGAATTTCGGCCATCACACTGACAGCGATTTCTGCCGGCGTCTTGCTGCCTATGTAGAGGCCGATCGGCCCGTGCAGACGTTCAAGTGACGCTTGCGTCTCACCAAAATGCTCGATCAGCCGTTCGCGGCGCAGCTGGCTGTTGCGCCGCGAGCCGATGGCGCCGATGTAGAACGCCGGGCTGTGGAGCGCTTCGAGCAGAGCCAGATCGTCGAGTTTGGGATCATGGCTCAAGGCGACGATGCAGGTGCGCAGATCGACCGCGAAGTCGCGGACCACGTCATCGGGCATGCCGACGATACGTTCGACGCCGTCCACCGCCCAGGTCTCGATGTACTCGGGACGCGGATCGCACACCGCCACCTTGAACCCGTTGAACAACGCCATGGTCGCGAGGTACTCGGCCAGCGCCCCGGCACCGATCATGAGCATTCGATAGCCCGGCCCCAGGGTGTTGAGCATCTGCGAGCCATCGAAGCTGAATTGTTCGGGCGTCGCCGTGGCTTCGAGCGTGACCTGGCCGGAGGCCAACGCCAGGCGACGGCGAACCAGTTGCCCGGCGTCCAGTTGCACCAGCAATGCATCGAGTGACTGCCACGCCGGGTTGAATTCGAGGATCAGCTCAAGCGTGCCACCGCAGGGCAAGCCGAAGCGATGCGCCTCGTCGGCGCTGACGCCATAGCGCACCACTTGCGCTGCGCTGTCATTGAAAGCGTTGCCGCCGTGGGCCGTGGTATAGCGGTGGATCAGGTCATCCTCGATGCAGCCGCCGGACACGCTGCCCACCACACGACCGTCGTCGCGCAGGGCCATCATCGAACCTGTCGGGCGCGGTGAAGAACCCCAGGTGCGCGCCACCGTGGCGAGCAACACCCGCTCGCCGGCGGCGAGCCAGTCCCGCGCGGTGCGCAGGACCAGCAAGTCGATGCTTTCCATCAGCGTCCCCTCTTAGCGCATCTGCAGGATGATCGGGCTGCTGCTGGCCGGGTCGGTGTGCTCACGCAGTTTGCCAACTGCTTGCGCATCCACGGCACTGCCCTGATTGCCCCAAGTGGTGCGCATGAAGGTCAGCACGTCGGCGATCTGCTGATCCGACAATTGCTCACGGAAGGCCGGCATGCGATAGGCGTCCGGGACACCGGCCGCCACGACCCGCTGCGAACCGTTGAGGGTGATGTTGATCGCCGAGGCGCTTTCCCTGGCCAGTGCGGAGGTGGCACCGGCCAGTGGCGGCATCCATTCGGCCTGGCCCTTGCCGTCCAGGCCATGGCACGAGGCGCAGCGTGTCACGTAGGTATGCGCACCGGGTGCGTCCAGACGCGTCGCAGCCGAAACCGCTTGATACTGCCAGGGCTGGCCGTCGCGCTGGGGATCGCCCGGCAACGACTTGAGGTAACGGGCAATCGCCGTCAGATCGTCGTCGGTCATGAACTGCGTGGAGTTGTTGAAGGCCTCGGTCATCGAACCGTAGACCACCGCGTGTTTATTGCGGCCGGTCTTGAGGAACTGCACAATTTCCGCTTCGCTCCAGCGCCCAAGCCCGGTGTTGTGGTCATCGCGCAGGCTCGGTGCGTACCAGCCGTCGAGCAAGGCGCCGGCGAGGTACGGCTTGCCGGTCTCATCCAGTGCCTTCTCGTTGAACGCCAAGCCTCGGGGTGAATGGCAACTGCCGCAGTGCCCGGCGCCCTGGACGAGATACGCGCCGCGGTTCCACACCTCATCCTGCGAGGCTTTGGCCGCGTAAGGTTCGGCGTCGACAAACACACCGTTCCACAGTGCAATCGGCCAGCGCAGATTCAGCGGAAAGGGAATTGCACTCGGGATGTTCGCCTGTTTCACCGGCGCCACGCCTTTCATGAAAAACGCATACAGCGCACGCACGTCGTCATCACTGAGCTTGGCGTAAGACGGGTAGGGCATCGCCGGATACAGACGGCGACTGTCGGGTGCCACGCCGTGGCGCACCGCTCGGTCAAAGTCCGCAAGGCTGTAGTGGCCGATGCCGGTTTCGGTGTCCGGGGTGATATTGGTTGCGTGGATTGAGCCCAGCGGCGTGGCCATTTCCAGGCCGCCGGCGAACGGCGCGCCGCCCGGCAGGCTGTGACAGGCCACGCAATCGCTGAGCCGGGCGACGTATTCACCACGGGCGACCAGCGCCGGGTCGATGTCGGCCACGGCGATTTGATGGGTTTCAAGGCGCGAGACGGGCTCGCGTGTGACATACCAGGCCAGCAGGCCTGCCGCGACCAGGCACGGCACTGCCAGCCAGCCAGCGGTTCTTGCGAATCGGCTGTTATTCATGGACGCTCCGGCGCTGATCAAGTGAAGGTGTGTCGGCTCATGGGCAGGCTGCGCACCCGTTGCCCGGTCAGCGTTGCCACTGCATTGGCGACGGCCGGCGCGACGGCGGGCAGCGGCGGTTCACCGATGCCGCCCATTTTTTCTCCGCTCTCGATGACACGCACGTGAACCCGTGCCATCCGCGCCGGCGGCAGGATCTGATACAGGTCGTAGTTGCGCGCCCGGGGCTTGCCATCCACCCACACGGCCTCTTCCACCAGCGTCTGCGACAGCCCCAGCGCCACCGCGCCATTGACCTGAGCCTCGACAATTGCCGGGTTGACGATGCTGCCCGGGTCAATCGCCTGCCAAATGTCGTGGACCTTGACCTGGCCGTGCTCGATGGACACCTCGGCGATCACCGCCGTCTCGGTACCGAACGGCGAAGCCATGGCCACGCCGCGCGCACGTTTGCTGCCGTCCTCGGCGGTAAACGGCCCGCGCTTCCAGCCGCCCGAGAGTTCACCCACCGCCTGCAGCAGCGTGGTCAGCCGTTGATTGTCGCGCAGCAGATGCAGGCGCAGTTCGAACGGGTCCTTGCCACCCTTGTCCGCCAGTTCGTCGAGGAACGATTCATAGAAAAAGTCGTTGAGCGAATTGCCCACCGAACGCCAGTAACCGAGCATCGCCGGACCTTTGGCGTAGATCTGCGCGATCCGCTTGTTGGCGATCGCGTAGGACTTGCCCGACAACCCTTCAAGCGCCGTCGGGTCGAGTTTCTCGCCTTGTTTGCCGGCGAGGGCTTCGGTCGGGCCTTCGGTGGCGCTGACCGCTTCGATTGCCAGCGGCCAGCCGTCGTTGTCCAGCGCCGCGCGGAAATTCACCGCCGCCACCGGACGCAGCACGTCACGCAGGAACTCCTCCTCACGACTCCAGATCAATTTGACCGGGCGGCCAACCGCTTTGGCCAACGCGATTGCCTGGGGATACGGACTGGCCGAGTCGTAGAGGAAGTGCCGACCGAAGAACCCGCCCAGCAATGGCGAATGCAGCGTGATGCGCGACGGATCCAGCCCTGTGCGTTTGGCGATGTCCGCGCGGAACATGTCCGGCGCCTGGTTGGGCAGCCAGACCTCCAGCGAACCGTCCGGATTGAATCGGGCCAGCGCAGAAGGTGGCTCGAGTTGCCCGTGGTTCAGGTATTGGTTGTGGTAGGTGGCGTCGATCCGGGTTTTCGCACTCGCTAGAACGCCAGCCACGTCCCCTTGATTTTCATCATCCCTGGCGGGGCCTTTGTCTTCAGCCAGTCGCTTGAACCAGGCATCGCTGGAAAAGTCGGCGGGCATCGGCCGCACCTGGCTGTCTGCGGCAGGTTCCTGCCAGTCGACCTGGATGGCTTCCACTGCACGTTTTGCGTGCCACCAACGCTCGGCGACCACCGCCACGGCACCCGGCAGGCGATGCACGGAATGCACGCCTTTCATGGCTTTGACCTGATCCTCGTTGCGCAGGTTGCCCACGGTCATCCCCAGGCGCGGTGCATGCTGGACGGCGGCATGCAGCATGTCGTCGACCTTCAGATCAATGCTGTAGAGTGCTTTGCCCGTGGACTTGTCATAGGCATCGAGGCGCTTCACGGGTTTGCCGATCCAGCGGAACTGACTCGGGTCACGCAGCTTCACAGAGGCCGGATCGGGAACTGGCAGATCCATCGCCTGCCCGGCCAGTTCACCGTAGGCCAGCGAGCGGCCCGACTTGGCGTGCACAACCTTGCCAGGCTCGGTGCTCAATTCGCTCACCGGCACTCCCAGCTTTTGTGCGCCGGCCTGCAACAGCATGGCGCGGGCGAGGGCGCCGAGGCGGCGCATGACCGGGTAACTCAGGCGCACCGACATGCTGCCGCCGGTGATGCGCATGCCGTTTTCCAACACCACGTAGGCTTCGCCGGGCGGTGCGGCTTCGACCAGGAAGGTCGACGGGTCGGCATCCAGCTCTTCACCGACAATCTGTGCCATCGCGGTGAACGTACCTTGCCCGCCCTCCATGAACGGGCAGAGCAGGCGCACGCGATTGTCCGGGCGGATTTCGAGAAACGCCGGGACCTGCGTGCCGCGTTCGGCGGTCGCCGCCGCTGCCGCCGCTTGCACGCGGGTGGCACCCAGCGGCAGACCGAAGCCGAGCACCAGGGCACCGACGGCGGTGCCGGTGAGGAAACGTCGGCGCGACAGATTGACCGGATCGTGCAGGGCCAGGGCCGATGCTTCCAGGGACGGATCAATACGAACGGTCATCAGGCGTCTCCCTTGCCGGCCAGTTCATGCACGGCGGCATGAATGGCGTTGTAGGTGCCGCAACGGCACAGATTGACCATCGCCGCTTCGATCTGTGCGTCACTCGGCCTGGGGTTCTGTTTGAGCAGTGCGGTGGCGGCCATCACCTGCCCGGACTGGCAATAGCCACACTGGGCGACCTGCAGATCGACCCAGGTCGAGACGACCCGTTTGCCCACTTCATCGGCCTCGATGGCCTCAATGGTGGTGACCTCGCGGCCGACCACGCCGGCCACCGGTGTGACGCACGAGCGCACCACATTGCCGTCCACCAGCACCGAACAGGCGCCGCATTGCGCCAGGCCGCAGCCGTACTTGGTGCCGGTCATGCCCAGGTCATCGTGGATCACCCACAGCAAGGGCGTATCGGCGTCGGCATCGACCTGATAGGTCTTCTGGTTAATTCGTAGTTCCATGGCTCACCCGCTTGATCATCGGTTGACGTGCGTTGTTATAAGCAGTGACACGCAGCGAGGCGTATCACCGGAAAATGTGTCGTTCGCTCAACTCGCCGCACTGCCGAGCGTCTCCGCCTCGAAAGGCTGGCCACGCAGCAACGAGATGTCACGGCTGGGCGCGGTGCCGAACAAGCGGCCGTATTCGCGGCTGAACTGCGAGGGGCTTTCATACCCGACGGCAAACGCTGCGCGCGACACGTCCAGACGCTCCATCAACATCAGCCGGCGGGCCTCGTTGAGCCGCAGCCATTTCTGGTATTGCAGCGGACTCATACCGGTGAGCTGGCGGAAATGATGGTGAAAGGTGGGTGCGCTCATTTGCACCCGCGCCGCCAGTTCATCAATGCGCAGGGCAGCGCTGAAGTTGACCTTGAGCCAGTCGATGGCCTTGGCAATGCGATAACCCTGGCCATCGACGGCGGTGATCTGCCGCAGCCGTGCGCCTTGATCGGTGTGGAGCAGCCGATAGTGGATCTCTCGCAGGATCAGTGGCGCCAGCACCGGGATTGCCTCGGGTTCATCGAGCAATGCCAGCAAGCGATCGAGCGCACCTTCCAGGGTGGACGACATGTTGCCAATCGCGGCGCCTGACGCGGTGGAGGGCTGCCGCTTCGCCGGCAAGCCCACCTTGGTGATGACCTCGGCGAGCATGCTGACATCCAGTTTCAGCACCAGCCCGACGCAGGGCTGTGCAGGGCTGGCACGCAGCACTTCGGAGTTGGCGGGCAAGTCCAGCGAGGTGACCAGAAACCGCGAATGGTCGTAGCGATAGCCCTCGCCACCGACCCACAAACGCTTTTCCCCGCGACCCACCAGAATCAGGCTCGGTTCGACCATGCACACGACCGGGGGCGCCGGCTGATCGCGACGAAACAGCGACAGCCCGGGGATGGCCGTGGCGAAGTCGCCCGGTGCGCTCACGCGCGGGTCAATGTTCAACGCCAATGGAGATTCATGGCGCAGCGGTGTGTCGATCATGGCGGCTCACTCCTGTTGAGCGAACTGTAATCCGCTGCCGAGGCGTTTCCTATCCATCACCCTGCATCCTCAGAGGATCAGGCAAGCATTCAAGAGGAATGCACTAGGGCAGAGGTGGATCGACCGGGAGAATGTGTCGAACTGTTACGGGGGAAGTGCTCATGTGAGCAATCAATTGCTCGCCCCCTGCGCATCACCCCCTCATGTTTTTTGCACCACAGGTAGTTCCCATGACTGTTCTCTCTACAGAAAAACGCGGCTGGAGCGCCGTGCTGGCGATGTCGCTGGCCGCATTCGCCCTGGTCGCTTCCGAGTTCATGCCCGTCAGCCTGCTAACGCCGATTGCCGCTGAACTGCACATCACGGAAGGCCAGGCCGGGCAGGGTATTTCCGTATCCGGAGCATTCGCCCTGATCACCAGCCTGGTGATTGCCGCGGTCGCCGCGCGTGTCGAGCGCAAAAAGCTGTTGCTGTCCCTGACCTTGTTGATGATCGTCTCGGGGACGATCGTCGCGTTCGCGCCGGGCTACCCCTCATTCATGTTCGGGCGTGCCTTGATCGGCATCGCCATCGGCGGTTTCTGGTCACTGTCGGCGGCGACCGCGATGCGCTTGGTGCCGTCCGATCAGGTGTCCCGCGCGCTGGCCATTGTCAATGGCGGTAACGCGCTGGCGACGGTCATCGCCGCACCTGCCGGCAGCTTCCTCGGCTCGTTGATAGGCTGGCGCGGCGCATTTTTTTGCGTGGTTCCGGTCGCCGCGCTGGCGGCTGTGTGGCTGCTGATCAGCCTTCCGTCTTTCAAGGCCGAGCGCCAGGCCGGCAGCGGTAACGCCCTGCGCCTGATGACACGGTTGCCGGTGGCGCTGGGAATGATCGCCGTCAGCGTATTTTTCATGGGCCAGTTCATGCTGTTCACTTACCTGCGTCCGTTTCTTGAAGGAGTCACCGGCGTCAGTGTTTCAACCTTGTCGTTGATGCTGTTGGGGCTGGGACTGGCGGGCTTCATCGGGACCTTTGTGATCGAAAGGTTCATCGGCAACGGCCTCTATCGCACACTGACGGTCATCCCGCTGATCATGGCGGCCATCGCACTGGCACTGGTGAACTTCGGCGCATCGCCGTTGCTGACCGCCGTCCTCCTCGGGCTGTGGGGGCTGGTCGCGACTGCCGCGCCGGTTGGATGGTGGACATGGCTGGCGCAAACACTTCCGGATGATGCCGAAGCCGGCGGCGGCTTGCTCGTGGCCATCGTGCAACTGGCGATCGCCGCCGGGGCAATCATCGGCGGCCTGGCCTTTGATCTGAGCGGCTACAAAGCCACCTTCGAACTCAGCGCAACCGTATTGGTCGCCGCCGCCGTACTCGCCTGGCTGGCGGGGCGCAGCGCCACTGAAGTGCATCTGCCCGAATCGAACGCGACAGCCTGAGGCGATCAACTTCCAGCGCTCAGGGGAGCTTGTTCACTCGCGGCGGTTTGTTTCAGAGAGCGAGCGACGGGCGGCGGTGGAAGGGGAGGTTGAGGCGTCTGCAGGCAAGCGAGTGATGGTGCGACACCGTCCTTATTGAGCCAATGAGCGAAGCTTGTACGATCAGCTAATCTTTGAGCACTGTCGGCGCTTATGGCGATTCAAGTGAATGAAAATGAGCTTCAGGGATGACCTCGTCTGTTCAATGGTTTTGGTGGCGCTTGTTCTGGCATACGCCTCGGGTGCCGGGAACACGCTCCACTTAGGCTACTGGTACCTCACGCTGGTACCAGTGGTGACCTTGCTTCCAGGCCTGATTCTACGTGCCCGGGCCCTGTTCCTAACGGGAGCGACAGCCGCAGCGGCTGTTACGCTTCTGGTCTATATGGCGATCATATCCAGCTCGGGCCGTGATGGCGGCCTCGTTGGGCTGGGGCATTTGTTTTCTGTCCCGGGACTGGTCGTGGGCACCAGTGTGTCTGCTTGGTTATTGAGATTCCGTGTGAATGCGACATTGCCATGGGTCGTCGCGGGCATCGCATTTTTGGGAGCCGGCTTCGGTTTCATCATTGCCCAAACTATTGTGTGCACCACCGCTGTGTACTGCGGTGCATTGTCGATGAGGGTGTGGAATTAATTGAGTGAGCTTCTGTTTGTGGGCGGGGGTGGTTGTTTGTGAGAGGTGGTTATTGGCCAATAGCACCCTGAATCGCCCCGGATTCTCTAGACACCTTGCAAGCTCATTGCGTAACGCTTTTCAAACTCTACCGGTGACAGCTGATTGTTGAAACCATGGCGGCGTTTTGCGTTGTAGAACATCTCGATGTAATCAAATACATCACTACGAGCATCTTGCCGCGAGGTGTAGATTTTCCGCTTGATCCGTTCCCGTTTCAGAAGCTGGAAAAAGCTCTCGGCCACAGCGTTGTCATGACAGTTGCCTCGGCGACTCATACTGGCAACCAAATTGTTCGCTTTCAAAAAACTGCGCCAATCGGAGCTGCTGTACTGGCTGCCTTGGTCGGAGTGAACCATCACCTCCTGTTTCGGTTTTCGCCTCCAAACCGCCATCAATAACGCATCAATGGCCGAATCACTGGTCATTTGCGACTTCATTGACCAGCCAACGACCTGACGAGAAAACAGATCCAGCACCACTGCCAAATACAGCCAGCCTTCATACGTACGAATGTAAGTGATGTCGGTGACCCAAACTTTGTTGGGTTCTACGACATCAAACTGGCGCTTCAGTAAATTGGGTGAGGCGACGGCTGGCTTACCGCCGTATTTGCCAGGGCGGCGTCGATACCCTGTCTGAGAGCGCAGACCTTCAAGACGCATCAGCCTCGCCACACGATGCCGACCACAATCCTCACCGACTTCGCGCAGATCGTCATGGACTTTGCGATAGCCATAAACGCCGCCGCTCTCCAGCCAGGAATGCTTGATCAAACCCAGCAGTCGCTGGTCGTCTTTGGCGCGTACAGATTGCGGCTCAGACAGCCAGGCGTAATAACCGCTGGGATGGACTTTCAGCGTCAGGCAAAGCCGTCGAATGGAATAGTCGCCCGCTCGCTGCTTGATAAAGGCGTACTTCAACCGCACTCCTTGGCAAAGTACGCGGCGGCCTTTTTTAAGATGTCTCACTCTTCGGTGACCCGCTTGAGTTCGGCTCGCAGACGACGCAGTTCAGCGTGCTGATCATCATCCTGCTTCCGTTCTTCTTGAGGTTTGCTGTAGCGCTTTATCCAGGCATAGAGGCTATGCGACGACACGCCAAGACGCGCCGCCACATCAGCGACAGGCAGCTTCTTTTCGGTCACTTGATTGACTGCTTGGATTTTGAATTCTTCGGGGTAACGCGGGTTGCTCATGGCACCTCCTAATGGGCCTCATTTTAAGGCTTGGAGGTGTCTACGAAACTAGGGGCGATTCACTCTGCCCTTCACGAAGGGCAGCTTTTGCCCGGTTGCAGCCTCTCCCGGAAGATAGGAAATTCTTAGAGGACCGGGGCAGGCACTTGACTACGGTCGATGCTGTACAATAATCCATAAATAAGTTAAGAAGAGTGAATTCCTGAATTTTTCAACTTGAGATAGCTACGCTCGGCCCTTCAGCTAATTGAATTGGACAAGCATTATGATGCCCCCTCATCCCTCGTTATCAGCACCATTTTTAGAGCCAGACCACATATATCCAGTTGAATCCATGCACCCGTATGACCCTTGCTGGTGTGGTTCAAATATAAAATGGAAGTGGTGTCATAAGGATCGTGAAAAGCGCCCACCGGTCAAAATTGGTCGGTTGCTTTCTGAGTTGCGAGATCAATACTCTCAAGGGTATTGCTCTCACCCAGACGCCGGGGCTGAAACTTGCAGCCAGAAAATTATTCGAGCACACACAATTCAACGTAGCGGCGGCTTAGCTGGTATAACGGAAGCTGGTCACGTGATGTCTGTGAAGGCTGGGGTTCAGGCAATTTTTGACAATGAAGGCCGTATTGACCCCATACTGGATGGCGTTCGTGGAGCATCAACATTTAACGGATTTTGTAACTTCCATGACACTACGCTCTTTCGTCCTGTGGAAATAGGTGGATCGACATTATCAGCCGAAAGCGTGTTCCTTTTGACGTTTCGTGCTATTGCATATGAACTGTACACGAAGCGCGCAGCAGTGCGTGCGGTGCCTATTCAACAACAGATGGATTATGGCGCCTCTTTTCTAAAACAAGCGATAGTTCAGCAACACCTCCATTACAACGCTGTAGGAATGAAGAGAGGTTTGATTGATTTAGAGTCGATCAAAAAACGTTATGACAGTGCCTATCGTAGTAATGATCGTTCAGAATTTTCAGTCTACGCAGTTGAGTTTTCGGAGGTTCTTCCAGTAGTAGCCTGTGGAGCGTTTTACCCTGAAGTTGACTTTTCTGGAAATCAATTGCAAAAGCTCGGGAGAGGATCAGCAGAGTTCGAGCAGATTGCATTTAATCTCACCATATTGAATGGAGTAACAGTGGCCGCGTTTGGTTGGCTGGGTAGTAAAAATGGACCACCAGCGGCGTTTGTTGAGTCCTTTAAAGAGTTGCCTGATCTGGAAAAATCTGCTGCAGTTATTCAACTCGCGTTTGAACAACTTGAAAACACCTATATGCGGCCATCTTGGTGGCTCGGACTACCTGAGGAATGGCGTAATTTTGCAGTATCAAAAATTAAAGCCGGTACTAGTTTGGTTGAAGAACGAGAGGTTGATGCGTTAGCAAAAAGGCCATATCCATTTTCTGTCGTGGGAGTTCGCTCTGAATTTGGTTAATGAAAATTAGAGGCGTTAGCTTGGTGGCGCGAAGATTTCAATGGCTCGATGATTTAATGATTTTTTGCGTTCACCGAGACTACTGGTCCAATCAAGGTAAAAGTTAGTGTTTCTCAGTATCCGTTTCTGGCCGAAAGCGGTCTGCCTAGTACGGCAGCTTTCGGCTCAGAGAGTGTAAAAACGGACCTTGAGGTGCATCACATCCAGCTAGCAAGCTGGGCCAACTGAATCGCCCCTATTTCTGAGCGCCATTAAATTGGAGATGCGATAAGCAACTCCGAGTCCAGTTCGTAAGCGAACGGTGAACACACCTACCGACCTCCCAAATTAAGGGCGATGGTGTCCGCCTATTTTTAAGCGGACGCGATAGCCCTTAAATGCGCCAACGAAGCTCTTACCCCAAGTCGTTCAAAGCCCAGGTTGTCCAGGAATGCCTGCAACCCGGCGCCTCCATCTCCAGCGTGGCCATCAGTCACGGCATCAATGCCAACGTGATCCGTAAGTGGCTGCCACTTTTTCGAGACCAGCCACCCGCAAGCCTGCCGGCGTTTGTTCCGGTAAAGGTCGCCCCGAAAAGGCAGGCGGAGTCATCTGTGATCATTGAGCTGCCATTCGGCGAGCAAACCATTACGGTGAAATGGCCGTCTTCCGATCCCGAGGGATGTGTCCGTTTTGTCCGTGGACTTGCTTCGTGATCCGCATCGACGCAATTTGGCTGGCCACCGAACCGATGGATATGCGCTCCGGCACCGAGAAAGCCCTCGCACGAGTCGTGTCTGTCTTCGGTGCGGCGCAGCCGCACTGCGCTTATCTTTTTGCTAATCGTCGGGGCAACCGCATGAAGGTGTTGGTTCACGACGGTCTGGGCGTTTGGTTGGCGGCGCGCCGTCTGCACCAGGGGAAATTTTCCTGGCCGAGTAATCGGCATGGTGACCAAATGGAGCTAAATACTGAGCAGCTTCAGGCGCTGGTGGTGGGTCTTCCCTGGCAACGGCTTGGGTCTGACGGAGCCATCCGTAACCATTAAGAGACATGGATGACATACATCGATCAGCAGATCGGGCAGAGTCATCGCCATGATTCCTACTCCTCCTCTCGATCAGCTCGACACCGAACAACTGCGCAGCCTCGCTGCGCAGTTGCTCAAACGCGTTGAGCATCTAGATACGCAGCTGGCGAGCCTCGACAAAGAGGTGCTTCATCAGAAGACCCGCAACCAGCAACTCATTCACGAAATCGCCCTGCTCAAACGCCACCGCTTTGCCAAACGCTCCGAGTCGTTTAGTCCAGATCAGGCCAGCTTGCTCGACGACCTGATTGAGACCGACCTGGCCGCCATCGAAGCAGAGCTTGAAATCCTGGCACCAAAACCAGCGCAATCAGCAGTCCGACAGCAACCCAAACGCACTGCGTTGCCTGCCGAGTTTCCTCGCACGCTGATTCATCACGAGCCTAACACTCAATGCCAATGCGGCTGCGCCCTCAAGCGCATCGGCGAAGACGTCAGCGAAAAGCTCGACTACACGCCAGGCGTGTTCAGCGTCGAACGGCATATTCGTGGCAAATGGGTCTGTGATAACTGCGAAACCTTGATTCAAGAGCCGGTGCCGGCGCAGGTGATCGACAAAGGCATCCCGACTGCCGGGTTGCTGGCTCAGGTGATGATCGCGAAATACGCCGATCATTTGCCGCTGTACCGCCAGGAGCAAATCTTCGGGCGAGCCGGTCTCGCAATTCCTCGATCAACACTGGCCAGTTGGGTCGGCGCTTGCGGCGTGCAATTACAGCCACTGGTGGATGCCCTGCGCGAGGTCGTGCTTGCGCACAACGTGGTGCATGTCGATGAAGCACCGGTACAGATGCTCGCGCCGGGCGAGAAGAAAACCCATCGAGCTTATGTTTGGGGCTACGCCACGACCGCGTTCGCTGAAATCAGCGCGGTGGTGTACGACTTCAGCCCTGGCCGCTCGGGCGAGTATGCCCGTAACTTCCTCGGCGGCTGGAAAGGCAAGTTGGTCTGCGACGATTACGGTGGTTACAAAGCCAGTTTTGCACTTGGCGTCACTGAAATCGGCTGCATGACCCACGCCCGCCGTAAGTTCTACGACCTGCACGTCACCAATAAAAGCGTGCTTGCCGAGCAAGCGTTGCGGTACATCGCGGCTTTATATGAAGTTGAACGCGAAGTCCGCGATTTGGAACCGGATGTCCGGCGACGAATACGTCAGGAAAAAGCAGCGCCCCTGATGGACGCGTTTCATGCCTGGATGATCGCCCAGCGCGAGCTTGTGCATGAAGGTTTGGGGATTACCAAAGCCTTGGATTACAGCCTAAAACGTTGGGCTGCGTTGAGCCGTTATCTCAACGACGGCACGGTGCCGATAGACAACAACCATATCGAACAGCAAATTCGACCTTGGGCTCTTGGAAGAAAAAACTGGCTGTTCGCCGGTTCACTACGCAGTGGTCAACGCGCTGCTGCACTAATGAGTTTGATCCAGTCGGCCAAGCTCAACGGGCATGATGCGTATGCTTATCTGAAGGACGTTCTTACTCGCCTGCCGACGCAGCGGGCGAGTGAGATTGGAGAGTTGTTGCCGCATCGATGGCAGCCGACTTAGTTGCGCAAGACGGGATGCCCGGACGCTTACTCCAGTTCATCGTTCTGAGGAAAAAATCGTCGAAAATGCCTCGAGCAACGGGCGAAATAAGCTCTCGTCGTGACCCTATTGCTTCAATCTCAAATCAGGGCCTTGGGCATCATTTCATTGGGATTTATTCAGGTTGCGGCGTGCGTTTGCGCAAAATCGATCGCGGTTGAGATATCCAATGAAATCGACGCAAACGACTTCATCAGCAATGATTCGGGCAATGCCCAATCCCATTTCTCGCGCAGCATGTTTTCTACGTCTGCGAGTATCAAATCCAGATCATTTGCATCCAGTTCACCAACGTCCTTGAGTGCCGCCAATGTCCGTTGGATATCGGCGTCAATCTCAATCGCTAAGCCCGCGTTATCACACGAGAGCCCCACATGATTGAGTAATAGGCGAAGCGCATCGTTGGCGTAATCACCCAGCCAACTGATCAGATAGCATTTGCCACCAGACTCAATGAGGTAGCGTTCACCGAGGCCTAACGCGTTGAATGTCTTTTTGGCTTCGTCGAGTAACGCTTGGGCATCGCGGTCTATGAATGGGCAGGGATTAGGGTCTGCGAGGACGGCTCGCATTTCCTTGCGCACGTTGTCATGCACCATGGCGCCCAGGCCGTCGAATAGGGGAGGGGCGCCCCCGCGTGCCGGGGCTACGATGATGACCTTTGCCTGAAGATCAACATCACGAACTTGCCACCGTCGGCCACCGAAAATGATGCGCTGATCCTTTGTCAAAGGCCTGCTGACGGGTACAGATCCTAGGGCTTTACCGTCGCACACCAGGCGGAACTCCTCATCGCTGATGAAGGCGCTATAGAACTCATAGTGGTTGATCAGGCGCTCACCGACTGTCCCAGGTAGCAACAAGCCCGAGCTGTCTTGGACGATGAGTTCATGTTCTCCCAGCGACTTGAGCAGCTTGAGAAAGTCGGATTTCTCTACGTTCTGGAATGCCGCTTCAGCGACCAAGTGTTTCCAAAGATCAGCCGCAGTTGCACCACCACACTGAGCAATTACAGAGAGACATTGCTGAACGAGTGTGGACGCATGAATACCCTGAGTCCGGGGAGGTTCGAACCATCCACCGAGCAACAAACGAACCACGGCAATGGTCTGAACCAAGCCTTGGCGTAACTGATCCGAAAGGCTGGAGATATCCTTCAGTGGCGACTCCTTGCAGTAAACGCGCAAGATCGCGTTTTCCCCCGGTCGTCTACCCGAGCGACCCAGTCTCTGTCGCAAGCTGGCCACCGAAGGTGGGGCGCCAATCTGCACCACTGTCTTGATGCTACCGATATCTATACCGAGCTCCAGCGTCGTTGTACAGATGGCTGATGCTGCTTGGTCGCCTGCCTTGAGGGCGTGCTCAGCTTGCTCGCGCAAGTCTTTCGAAAGGCTGCCGTGGTGGGGCCAGAACTCATTGGGCACACCATCTTTCTCACAACGCCGGCGCAACTGATCTGCGTACCATTCAACTTGCTGCCGGCTGTTTGGGAAAATCAGATTGTTGCTACCACGCAATACCTTGTAGAGATGGTCAGCGATCGCAAAGTCGGGACTTGCCTTGTTTTCCGTTTCGTCTTCTTCGCTTTGTTCGTCAGCAGATTGGATGAGAAGCTTTTTAAGCTCACTCATGGGGGGCTGGATGTAACCGCGAACCTGTACCTGGAGTGTCTGGCCTGAGTTTTCGGACTTGATGACGGTTACTCCTCCTGCGTCTGCAGAACGAAGAAACTCCTTAGCTAAACTCATATTGCCGAGCGTGGCTGAAAGCCCGACCCTGGGGAGAGGGCGCCTGGCAACGAGCTCTACTCGGTGCATCAGGGATTGAAGCTGTTTGCCTCGCTCACTTCCAATGAATGCATGCAACTCGTCCACGACGATATAACGCAGGTTCTGGAACACTCCGGCAAGAGTGGAGCCTCGGTTGACGAACAGAGCCTCCAGGGATTCAGGCGTGATCAGAAGCACCCCTTCAGGCGACTTCAGGAAGCGATGCTTTTTACTTGATGAAATGTCGCCATGCCAAGCCACCACGGGAATTTCGAGCTGCTCACAGAGGCGACCTAGTCTGTCCCATTGATCATTGATCAAGGCTTTAAGTGGACTGATGTACAGCACAGAGCCGGGAGGGTCATTGTGGTTGAGTAAATGGGTCAGGATGGGGAGGAACGCGGCCTCGGTTTTCCCCGCCGCCGTTGCGGCGGCAATGATGACATCCTGATCGGCATCCACCAGTACCGGTACAGCCCTTTCCTGGGCGTCACGCAAGGACGTCCAGCCTTCAGCCCAAATCCATCGCTGAATACGAGGTTCCAGCTGGTCGAATCCCGATGACTCAGAGTGTGAAGGTGGCAAGTTCATCGTCCGTGTCGACTTTCGTGTCTTCTTCTCCGCCCAGGTCTTTGGCTACCTCGACACCTCCCAGCAGCGTTTTCCAGTCAGCTCCCGGGTTCTGCTCCAAGATGGCTAGCAGATTGATAAATGCAGTGATCGTGGTGCGCGGCGTGCGGAAGTAGGCTTCACCCAAGCGCTGATTACAGTGCGCCATAAACAGGGGGAGCGCTTCGTCAGGCAGTAGATATTTTTCGACATCGCCGCCCGCGTAAACATTGCGAAGCTTCTGCAGCAGTACATAGAAGTCTTCGGGGGTGAGGCTGGTCAGACGAATCACCGGGCCCGACAGATCCACCAGCCCTGACTTGGCAAACGAGTTCTCTGCCAAGCGCGATTGCAGGGCAGGGTAGCTAAACAGACCTCGACGAGTGTCCATCAAGAACTCTGGGGTACCGCCCAAGACGAATCCGAGACCCTCAGAGGATCCCTGCAGCGAATCATTGAGGATGCGCAGGATCTGCTCGTAGTTGGCATTGCGTGCCTGCGTGTTGGCCAGCTTGTAGAGGTTGACTAGCTCGTCGAGGCAGATCATCAGACCGCCAAAACCTGCGAGTCTGACGAATCTCGACAGCAGCTTGAGCTGATCGTATACGGAGGCATCATCAATGATGGTTCGCACACCCAAGGCTGCGCGGGCATCGGTCTTGGTGGTGAACTCGCCACGCAACCAGCGAATGGCATCAGCCTTGAGTTGTTCGTTGCCTTCCTCGAAACCTCGGCAATACGCGGCGATTACTTCAGCGAAATCGTAGCCGTTGACCATCTCGGTCAACTCAGCCAGGTGTGCTCGAATGACAGTCTCACTGTCCGTGCCTGCCGCCTTGGCTTCCGTTTTGGCCTGCGAGATAAACTTCTCAACAATGCCTTGCATCGCACCACCGTCGGGCTTGGTGCGCGTCGACATGTTCTTGGCCAGCTCGGAGTAAAGCGAGCGTGCTTGACCGCCGGTGGCGTGCAACCTGCGATCCGGGTTTAAGTCAGCGTGCATGGTGACGAGTTTGCGCTCCATGGCGATGGCTCGAACCAAGTTCAAAAAGAACGTCTTGCCTGCACCGTACTCACCAATCACCACTCGAAATGCCGAACCGCTTTCGACCAGGCGATTGACGTCCTTGATCAGCGCATCCAGCTCTCCCACCCGGCCAACCTGAATCAAGTGTTGACCGACGCGAGGAACAACGCCTGCACGCAACGATTGGATGACCGCGTCGCGATCCTTGGCTCTGATAGTGCTCATAGGGCTAGTTCTTCCAGAATGTCTGTATTGATCTCGATGGGATCATCACCTTCGGTGACGGGCATGTCGAAACGCTCAAAAGCCATGTCATTGATTTGCTCCAGGGCGCCATCGAGCATCAGCTCCATATCGCTGGCAGCGGCTTCAAGTTCGGATCGGCTCCATTCGGCACGGGAAATCAACAAGCGCAAGAATGCAGAATGTTCCAGATCGAGGCCGGCAACGTCAGCAGTGGTTTCGGTCGCCGACTCCACAGTTTCAACGGCCTGTTCCGGCTCCTCAACCTGGTCATCAGTGAATACCTGGGCGAGGAGGGCAGAGACTTCAGCCGTTTCACGTTGCAGCTCAGCAATGCGCTCGTGATCGAGCACGAAGCCCTGTGTTGCAACGGCGGCTGATTGTGTGCCGGGTTCGGTTGGAGTGGAGCTTGTTGCAGGTTTGACGGGAGTAATACTCGCCCCGGCTGCGGCGCCGTGAAGATCGCTGTAGAGCAGTTGACTATCCAGTTGCAGCGCCTTGTAAACACGCTCAAGAAGTTTCACTTCAGCAGGGCTGACGATCCCATCGGCTTGAGCCAAGTGAGCCAGGAAACTGGCAATCGTGCGCTTAGCTTCGACAGTTAATGGATCGAGCTTTTTCTTCAAGCTTGCCAGCGTTGGTGGTTGCTGGATTTGAATCTGCAGGTGCGCCTTGAGACGTTTGCGATGGGCAACGCTCAGGTGGCTCCAGGAGTCGATGTGCTGAGCAAGTAGTGAGACTTCTTCATTGGATGTATCGCCGTCAGCAGAGGCGACTGAGCTGGCCAGATCGAGTGTGACAGAGGCCGCATTGTAGGCCGCCGACGCTCGAAGTGATCCGTCCTCAGGTTGGGTCACGAACAGCGCGATACGATCTTCAGCTTTTGGAGTCCTACTACCAGCGAGAACATCAGGCTCCATACCGATATGAAGTGATTCCAATGCACGAGCAAGGGCCAGAACCTTGTCACGAGATAACGCACCAGCGCTCTTGAATCGACCGGCGAGTTCTCCAAAGCTCATGACAATTAGATCGTCACCGATTCTGCTTTGAAGCTCATCCAACTCCGTACGGGCTGTAGCTGGCCATAGGGTGACTGGAAGTTGCAGCAGGCCTTCAAGGGCTTCTGCGCTTTCAGGGTTTCGGCCTAGATAACGGCTGTAGGGTTCTAGCTCGCTGGTGCACAGCTCCACCAACGACTGCAGACTTTTGCGCGTTCCCGACGTTGCCATGACATCAGGAAGATCACCCACGTTAAGCGAGGGGGCCATTAGAACTGCCGAGGCAGGTCGATAGCTGGCTTTAAGCTTGGTCTTGTTTTGGGCGAGGATTAGACCCGCAGGATGTGTACTGGCGTACTTAAGCTTGAACAGCGCCGCGAAGACATTCTTGCACCGGGTTACCGGAGTGCGCTTGCTGATATTGGGGTCAGCTAACGCCCATGCCAATGCCCAGGTGGCATCAAGTGGTCGTTTGTTTGCGGCGTGTTGCCCCAAACCAATACGCAGTGGAAGCGGCATTTCATAGCTGTAAGCAACTGCATCGGGAGGTGGGCCAAGGTAAAGGCTGGGGTCGAGCGTTTGATTGCTCAGGTAGTCCAGAAAGCCCTCTGCGTACCCTCTGAACGATCGACTCTCTCCATAAATACTGAGCAATCGTTGGACTTCTTTGACGATCAGGGGAATCTCGGCCTTCACCTGCGGATCGCTTACTGCATCAACGAGAGCACGACGCTCAAGGCCATAGAAAAACAGAAAAACGTAGCCAGTGTCTGCCAGCGGATCACGCCGTCCGCCTTCTAGCCACTGCAGGTAACCGCGCCGAGCCTCAGGCGATATGGAATGAAAACTCGGCCAGTAGGACATCAGCCGCTCTTCGATATCAACGTACGACTTGGCTATCCGTAGTTTGGGATTGAGCAGTGATGGCTCTTGCGCGTCGTATCGACCCAGCGCGCTTCCTACATAGAGCATTCCACCTGGAAGTGAAAAGCCAGCCACGGTAACTGACTCGCCCGCAGGCACCCAGCGGGTATCTGATTTCTGCTTACTCACATCTGGGATTTTGAAGGAGGCGGAAGAAGGGGAGCCGAGTTGGACGGTATAAAAGTCGGAGGTTTCTTCAGACGTATTGCTCGACGAAACGTCTTGCATCGAGAAGGTCACGTTCTTGTCGCGTGACTCATGCAGAGGTGTTGTCGTTGAGGCAGATTTTTGCAACTGCGCAAGCTGCCGTTTCGTGCGTGTGGCTAACAACCACATGACCCCGCCGATGCAAGCAACCACGCCAATAGCGATCCATGCATTCTTCGGGATCGAAGCGAACGCACCAAAAACCAGTGCAAAGATAATCAAGATGCCGGTGCCGCTGGAGTTTTTTGCTTTCTTCCTTGCCATGAGTATTTCAGCCTTGAAAGGTGGATGCTGGCGCAATGGAAGTATCCGACAAATGCATTCATAGGGCCATGGGCTACGCAGGGCTTCTGATCGGAAAAAAACCATCAGAGACCCGAAGGCCTTAGCTGTCACAGTCGTCCTGGTGATCGAGCGCTTTGGCTATAGCCGTTTTTTTCCAACGGGTTGAATTACTCAAGCATGGAATATAGGCCTTCGATTGATTTTTTCCGCCAACCAGCTGTGACACTTAACTGGGCTGAGGTTTGATTAAGTATGTGGGTTTGTCTCAGCTTAACGGGCCGCTTTTGACCGGAACCAGGCGTTCGCAGGCGCCAGCTACCGGCCAACAGCGGACATAGGCAAACGACAGCCATTTTCCATTTTTCCATCCGAACAGTTCAAGGTGCTAGGGCGACGCTTTAGCTTGTCCGTTGAAGTGTCCTGTTGGGCGCGACACTATCAGCTAACGCTTCGAAACTCATTTTCTAGTTCCCTTGAAAGAGCAATAGCTTCCTCGTTGAAACCTTTCACCAAAACTATACCGATAAAATTGTTCATTTTTTTGTATTGCGGGTGATTTTTACGATTCACGTAACGCCAATACTTGCTTGAAATCATGATGGGTTTAAACATAGGGTCGTCTGAAATTGGAAGCATCTCCTTAATTCTAGCAATTTCCTTCTGGCGCATACGCTCCTTTAGGTTTGAAACTATTTTTTTCTTTGAGATATCCTCAAGCGCCTGATTGATAGCATCTACTTCTATAAATGAAATGCTGGGAAGACTTGCTGCCTCTCGAAGATACTTTTCCTTTTTCGGATCAGAAGAGTTTGCAACTCTCTCAATCTGGGCGATATTTTCTTCTGGAGAAGAAAGTCCTTCTCTAAATTTTTCATATAGAGGGAACGCATCATCAGGACTTCTTCCACCTATGATGTGCAATGCAAAGGCAGCAAGTAGTGAAAGGAACGTTAGTCCCAAGAAAACCAGCATCACTACGAACGTCTGTTCTGCGGTAATTTGAGAAAATATAGGAAGAGAAAGCCACTCCTTGTACAAGCTCCAAAAGACAAATGCGCCAATTGCTGCTACACCGCCAACAGTAAATGCAGCCTTCCAGAGTCGTTCCATATTTTCTCCTTGTCCAGTTTTTGCTAAATGACATGAAGTGAGGAGGAAAGGTGACGTGGCTTTTAGCCACTTCAAGGAGTTTAGCTGTTGACTCGAGGTCTGCAATTGGACGATTTCGTGCCTTCCACGACAGGTTGAAACCGACCCATAGCTGCCTCTGATCAGTGGCAGAAATCGGCCAAATGCGGTCAGGCGAACCGCTGGTAAGCGCGCTGCCACAGTTCGTGAGCGCCATCTATCAGGCTGACGGCAATCGACTCCCTCGTCTCCGGATCTCGGAGGAGGGCCAGGTCCTCATTGGAAGGGGCATGTAGGTTCACATTGAACTTAGAGAACTTCCAGAACAGGTTGCCCGAATTGCGAGTGTTGGGTGCGATCTCTCGACTCAGCGCCAAAAGGCGCTCCCGGTCTTCCGGGAACTGTTCACCGTCACAGTAGTAGCCAACGTAGAGGCGGTGGTTGAGTTCGATGTATACGCCACCATTCATAAACGGAAAGGGGAAAGTGAGGCCAATGTATTTGCTGTTTTTGGCCTTCTTGTAATAGGCGGAAACCGCCTCCTTCGTGGCCGAAATTTCGGGCTTGCCGAGTTGCGGATATTGGCTCGCTTGGCAAGCCGTCATGCGCTCCCAAATATCGAACTGTAGATCGGCCAGTACGGACTTGAATGCATGGTTGATGTCGGCGATCACGAAGAGATTCTCGCCCAGCAGGATCTGTTCTTTTAGCTTGCTCATGTAGATCTCACCCTGGTCACTGGATGTCAGCTTTTGGAGTAGTTCGATGTACTGAAAAACGCTTTCCCGCACGCCGGGCTCGCGGGCAACCAGTGGAATACAGTCCTTCAACCAAGCGATGATCTCAGCTTCGTAGCTGAGAAGAAATACAGGCAGAGACTTGCGACTCTGTTCACTGGGCTCGGAACCATCCAGGGTGAGATACGTGGTCCAAATCTCGCCGTAGCCTTCCGCCCGCATTCGCTGGTGGTAGCGCCAGAGCTGCTCGTCCTGATCGCCGGCGTAGATCTTGTTCTCGATGATCACTGCCTGCTTGGATTGGTTGCGGACCAAGATGTCGATGTTCTGGTACTCGACCTCGACAATCGCATTCTCTGAATCGAAGTTCTGGATGCCCAGTCGCTTCAACAGGAGATTCAGTAGAGCTGTTCCCTGATTGTGGGTTGCCTTTGGGTCGAGCAAGAAGGCGAGGAAGCGCGAGTGAAGCCGAACCTCGTCACTCGCGCTGCGGAGTACGGAGAAGAGGTTGAAGTCTGCCGGGCGCTGATACCTCGCGCGCAGAAGAGCTATGGTTTGCAAAAAATCGTCCATGAGAGTGGGTCCCTGATTAAGGCCGAGTTGTGGCGCGCAGTATCAGGCAAATCACGCTCTTATGTAATGGCTAATTGATGCTGCTAGCATCATTCAAGTCTTGGTTTAGAGCTGTGTCGATCGTTCGACCTTGCCAATGAAGCGTTTTGCGAAGTCGCATCACACTGAGTAATCCGGAATCGCTGTAAACAGCCCCAGCTTTTGTAGACTCGCGATGACCGCTTTTGGCCGAAAGCAGTCACTCGCAAGTGCCTTCCTGCTCATGCTGAAACCTTTTTGATTAGCACCTGCCGCAGATAATGGGCAATCACCACAACGGTGGCCAGGCCCTCTTAAGCATCAGTCATGCACGGGCGTTCCCTGTTCGAAGAAGTGGTTCGAATGCATCGACCAGAGAGTCAGGCAATGGTAGACAGATCCGGGGGGCTTAGTTTAGACACCGCGAAAAAAGCCCCCACACCGTGGCCAGGTGTGGGAGCCGATTGAACATAGGCTGAAAATTGCCGCACAGAAACTGGCGGTTTGCTTCAATGACCGGCGCTTTGGCCTCCATCGACGTGCAGGATTTCGCCAGTGACGAAGTTGGCGCTGTCCAAGTACAGCACCGCTGCGACGATGTCTTGCACTTCGCCCATGTGGCCGACCGGATGCAGGCTGCCTAGAGCGGCGTGGCTTTCCTCTCCATGCATCGGGGTCTTGATGATGCCTGGCGATACAGCGTTAACGCGAATACCGCGCTTGGCGTACTCGATCGCCAGGGATTTGGTCGCGGCGTTCATGCCGCCTTTGGTAAGCGATGCGAGCACCGATGGCACGCCCTCGATAGCGTGATCGACCAGCGTAGTGGTGATGCTGACCACATGCCCACCCTCACCTTGTTTCTCCATCTGGGCAATCGCCTGTTGCGACATATGGAAGAAGCTGCCCATGTTGGTGGCCACGGTGTTTACATACTCTTCACGGGTATAGGCCGTGAAAGGTTTGGCCAGGAAGATCCCGGCGTTGTTCACCAGAGTGTCAATGCGGCCGAAACGCGCTACGCCTTCGCGGATGATTTTCTCGGCAGTAGCCGGATCGGCAATGTCACCTGCGACGGTCAGGATGTCCGGGTCCGATGACGGTTTGATGGAGCGAGAAGTCGCAACCACTTGATAGCCGAGTTTACGAAAACCTTCGACGATTCCTGCGCCCAGACCTTGGGATGCGCCAGTAACCACAACGACTTTTTTTGAATGGCTCATGATAATTCCTCGATAGTTTATGAAAGTTGTTTCAATGGATAAGTAGGGCCATCAGGCTGGCGCCGACTCTCGCGCCATTTGTCTGAGGATCTGTTCGTATTCCTCGACTGACTGCGATCCGGACACCAGATGACCACCGTTCAGCACCATGGCCGGGACCGAGTTGATACCGCGTTGAAGGTAAAAATCTTCTAGCTCACGGATTTCCGTGGCGAACTCGTCGGTGTCCAGTATCTGCCGGGCGCGAGCGGCGCAAAGTCCCGCTTCACCGGCCAGGCGCACCAGGGTTTCGGGGGCACTGGGGTTCTGGCCGTCGGTGAAATACGCCTTGAGCAGGATGTTCTTCAGCGCGAGCTGTTGACCGTCTTGCGCCGCCCAGAACAGCAGCCTGTGAGCATCGAAGGTGTTGTAGAAATGGCTGCGTTTTGCCAGGTCAAACTCAAAACCGATGGCTTTGCCACGGGCGATCACTGAGTCATTGCGCGAGGCAATTTGCTCGGCGCTGCGGCCATACTTGCGCATCATGTGCCTGACTGCGTGTTCACCCTCGGCGGGCATGCCCGGGTTGAGTTCGAAGGGTTTGAACGTCAACACGACGACAACTTCGCCGGTCAGATTGGCAATGGCCTGTTGCAAGGCCGTGGCGCCAAGCGCACACCAGGGGCACACGACATCCGACACAAAGTCGACTCTGATGAGCCTCATTACTTGGGCTCCACCAGCGACTTGCGGTACTCGGTTGTGGTTATTCCAGCGTAGCCCCAGTTATCGGTATCCACTTCCTCGATCACGATATGCGTCAGGTGCGGATCCTTGTTGAGCACCGTCTCCATGGTTTTGGTGATCTCGGCGATGACCTGAGCTTTCTGTTCTTTGGTAACACCGTCACGGGTAATACGAACGCTGATGAAAGGCATGGGAGAGTCTCCAGTTCGCTCCCCATCCATATGATGAGGCGGCAAGTGGAATGAACTCTAGAAGGTTGCCTTGGATGAATAAATGCGGGTCTGGTCACTTCATTTATGACACAGTGTAATGAATTGAGTCGTTGCCAACCCTTGCAGACCATGACTCGGGCATTCCACTGTTCGGAGGCTGATTCACTAGCATCCACCTCTGCTTCATAAAACGATGCCGGTGGAACAGCTCCCTGAAATCAACTGCTCGCCACTGCATGATCGACATCGGTAAGCTTTCGCGACTTTGCCCAATACTCAGTGTGATTAATATGAAGCGCCATTTTGATGACCTGCAGCTAGGAAGCATCGAGCTATTTTGCCTCGCCTCGGAAACGGGCAGTTTTACTGCAGCAGCGCAAGTAGCAGGTGTGACGCCTGCGGCAGTAAGCCGCTCGATTTTGCGACTTGAGGAGCGTTTGGGATCACGCCTGTTCGTGAGAACCACGCGCAGCATCCGGATGACTGAGCCGGGGCGAGTGTTCTACGAACAATGCCGACAAGCCCTGACTCAACTGGTGGAAGCGCAGCAAGAAGTCATGGGCGCTCAATCGACACCTTCAGGGCGGCTGCGTATCAGTCTTCCGACCACCTACGGGCATCACCGGATCTTGCCGCTTCTGCCGAAGTTTCGAGCGCTTTATCCAGACGTCAGCGTGGATATCCACTTGGGTAACCGAAATATCGACTTTGTAGCGGAGGGCTATGATCTGGCGATTCGGGTCCGGGCTCAACCTGACTCGACGCTGATTGCCCGCTTGCTCGAAGACGCACAACTGGTCGTGGTCGCGACACCTGAATACCTGACCAAAGCCGGCACCCCAACGACGCTGGATGACCTTGTCGCTCACGAGTGCATTCAATTTGAACTGCCCAGCAGCGGTCGAAGCATCTCATGGCTGTTCGACGTCGAGGGGAAACACCGTGAGATCTTCACTGAGGGTAGATATTGCTGTTCGGATGATGTGCTGGGCGGCGTTACCCTGGCCAAACACAGTGCTGGTCTGTTCCAGACTTACAAATTCATTGTCGAGCGCGAATTGGCCGATGGAAGCCTCGTCGAGGTGCTCCAGCCCTACAACGGACGCTCCAGGCCCTACACCCTTCTGTACCCCCATGGACGCTACGTTCCTCAGCGGGTCAGGGCATTCGTCGACTTTCTGCTGCAGTATCGAGCCGACTGGGCGGCGAATTGAACGAGGGAGTGTCAGCCTGCGCTGCCGATTGATCGACCATCTGGCTTGACCACTGGTGATATCGAGGGGTTCAAGCAAACCGAATTTCAAACGCGTGATACCTGGCAGATCGCCCAAATTGATTGCGAGGATCGTTGTTTGCCGGGATGTTCATCACCTGCTCGGACAGCCGTGTTGTGCCCGAACTCCTGACGCAGCGCGAACCCGGCGAACTGTTCGTGATTCGCAACGCCGGCAACATTGTGCCGGCGTAAGGCCCTGAACCGGGCGGCGTCTCGGCCAGCGTCGAATATGCGGTCGCAGTGTTCGGCGTATAGGACATCGTGATCTGCGGTCACTCGGACTGCGAGGCGATGGGCGCGATTTCACGCTGCACCTGCTTGGATCATCTTCGGCGGTAGCCAGTTGGCTACGGCACTCAGACGCCGCGAAAGAGATTAACGCCGCCCACAACCTTAGAAATGCAGGTATAAAAAAGCCCGTCAAGGGGGGGAGGGCTGTGAAAAGTCATGAGATACGGTAAAAAGTTTATACCACCACAAGCATTCTGCTTGGAAACCGACACCAAAATTCACGCATAACGGGCTTCAGTTAACGGAGCGTTTGGTCGGTACTCTTCAGATAACGAATTACCAACTCAGACTCAACTGGGACAGCCGGTGCCCATGACTTGATATTGCAGAACGTGGAGCTCGCCATGGGAATCTTCGTAGGTCATTTGCACCGGTACAGGGGCACATTCGTTGGCCAGTTCGGTGATAAAGGTAACGTGTTCGATATCCAATTTTGTCGAAGAGCTGTAGGTCTCGACCGGGAGATTCGCCGCGTCCGATTTATCGGCATAAGCGTGCGCACCGAAACTGCCCAACAGTAAATCCGGTGCAATTTTCTTAAAGTTCATAATGTTCACCGTCTCGTTGAAAACCGTGTTTGTTCGCGGGTTGGAGACGATGCTAAGGGTAGGAGCGGCGAGGAAATATCGGCGGGCTGGACAAATACTGTTGCTTAATCTCGTATGAATCAGAGTAATGGATGTCCTTGGCGCTTAACGATGCGTATCCCACGCCAGATTCTCATTCCCTACAGGAATGTAGCCTATAAAATTACGCCATTTTCCTTATCTCTGCCCCCGGGGTAGCGTGCTCCCAAGACAAGGAGAATCGCCATGCCCTCGACCCCGACCCGATCCGCAGACAAATTCGACACTTCCCGCGCCAACGAATACGCCAGACAAAGTCGCATCGCCCTGGCCGGTTACGATGCCTGTCACGATCTGGCTGCGTGCATGTTGGCGGCCACTTTGGGGCCGTTGCGTGGCGCCAAGGTGTTGGTGGTTGGCGCGGGCGGTACGGCGCAGGAAATCATCGCAATGGCCGCGCTTGAGCCGGACTGGCGTTTCACTGCGGTCGATCCTTCGGCACCGATGTTGGAGGCTGCGACGCAGCAGTTGCAGGCCAATGATTTGCTCGGCAGGACAGACGTGCATCTCGGGCATGTCGAGGACTTGCCGGCGCAGGCATCGTTCGACGCGGCCACATTGATCGGTGTGCTGCACCACTTGAATGGCGATGACGCCAAGCGACAGATCCTGCGCTCGGTTCAGGCCCGGCTGAAACCGGGTGCGCCGCTGATTGTGGCGGGCAATCACTACGCCTATGCCAGCCAGCCGTTATTGCTGCAAGCCTGGGGGCAGCGTTGGCGGCAGCAGGGCGCGAGTGCCGAGGAGGTGAGGGCGAAACTCGGGAAGATTTTGCAGGGCGCCGATCCGCCGCATTCCGAGGCGGCGGTTCAGGCGTTGTTGCACGAGGCCGGATTTGGTGAGGCGACGCGGTTCTTCAGCAGCCTTTTCTGGGGCGCGTGGCTGGCGTGTAAAACGCGCTGAGCGGGTTGTGTTCGATCCAGTGAACGCCTTACAAAATCTGCGATCAGGACTTGTCAGTCGAACTTGACCAGGTCCTTGAAGATCAGTGGCCCCCAGCTTTTTTCTTGCGCCGACACCAGCACACGCAAATCCAACTACGATCAAGCAACGACAGGCAAGGCGGTCGCTTTTCATCATGGCGAAGTCACTGGAGCGTTAGTGTTATGGACTTCATCGCTGACTTCTTGATCAACGAGCTGGCTCATCGGGTCGGTGTTTGCGTGCTGCGCTTGCTCAGTGGCGGCCGCTTCAAGGGCGAAAGCGGTTTTGCCTGGGGCTGGGCCGTCGCCGTCGGTGGCCTGGTGCTGTTCGCCCCTGTTGTGGCTTTCATCGCCTGGTTGATCTACTCCGGGGGCTAATGAGGGGCGGGCGCTTATGAAGATACCCCTGCGGCAGACCCGACAGGGATCGTAATGTCAGCGATTTAATGTACCCATGACAATTCTTTGATTGTATTGATTTGCCAGTCCTACGATGAGCCTCGACCATCCGCACCGAGGCTCATCATGCACGTCGCCATCCTGACCTTTGAAGGGTTCAACGAACTCGATTCGCTCATCGCCTTCGGCATCCTCAATCGGGTGCCCGGCTGGCGCGTGTCGATTGCCAGCCCCACGGACAAGGTGCGGTCAATGAACGGACTGACCGTCGAGGCGCAGGTGTCGCTGGAGGAGGCCGGGGGCGCGGTGCTCAATCAACCGTTCGTGGCCAACGGCAATGTCGCCACCGCCGGCGGATGTCTGGCTTCGCAGTATCTGGCAGCCTGGTTTATCGCGTGCCTTGCCGGTGTGGACGCCGCGTGCGATGCGTTGCGGTACGTGGTGCCGGTGGGGGAGCAGGAGCTCTACATCACGCGGGCGCTGGCGAACATTTCGCCATTTCTATAAAACTGGCCGGGATCAGCTCTCGGTAGTTTCAACCGGTTCTACCGGCGCCTCGGCGGCCATCTTCAAGCGATCGGCCTTGCTGATGTACTTGGGCTTTTTCGGCGCCAGTTTGGAGCTGGCCTTTTTGGCCTTTTCCTTGAACAACTGCTGAAGTTTCTTTTGACGATTCATGGGGCTACCCGGCCTGTAAGTTTGAATATCGACTAGCGAAGGGCGTAGACGTGCCACGTTTGCCCTTGCGCTGAAAAAGGGTGGGATCCTGACGTATACGGCGGGTTCAGGCAATGTCGAATCCTCACCGAATCCAATCGTGTGTCAATCACCCCCGACAATGCAGTGGCTTGCAGAATCAAACCACTCGAAAGGATCCATCCGCACATTGCGCAGGCCCACTGTTTGCAGATGCGCGGCGTACAGCGGTTCGGCAAAGTAATTGATCAGGATGGAACGTCGGCGCAAGCCCGCCATGTTGCGGCTGCCAGCATGCAGCAGGTCCACGTCGAACAGCAGAATATCGCCGGCGCTGCCGGAAAGCTGCACGGCTTTCGACTCATCGTGAGCGTCGAGTGGCGGTTCTCCAGGCAGGGGGCGATGGCTGGCGGGGACGATGCGCGTAGCCCCGTTCTGTGGGCCGTAATCGTCGAAAAACGCCAGGGCAACCACGCTGTCGCCGGGTCGTTGCGCCGACAGGTCGCGGTGCAAGGGTTGATGACCGCCACCCGGAAGGGGTTCACGACCCTCCACCTGCGCAAGGAAGAAGCGCTCGCCGATCAGTTCGCCTACCACTTCCAGCACCTGTGGCAAACGGCACACCGCGCGCACCGTCGGGTCATTATCGAGCAGCGAGTGACGCCAGTCCTGACCGCGGGGCACCGGCCACTGATCGGACGGCAGGACACCTGCATCGAACACACGGCGCAACTCATCCAGCCATTCGGCGGGTATGGCGTGGCGGAGCAGGGCGTAGCCATTAAACAGGGATGCCTGTGCAGGCGGCGATCTTTTGCTCTGAACACGGCGGCGGTCGGTCATGGCGTCCTCGATGCTGTGCAATCGTCCGGGGTGGTACCAATGTGGATCATGGCGGCACTTACCGTGTGGTCGTTGCCATAAGCCCAATCAAGGGGCCCGCCATACGCCACCAGATCATAGATCTCGCTCTCACCCAGTACGCGGCCATTACGAAGGTCATACAGGCGAAAAAACGCCGGGCTTTCCCAGGAGACAAACCAGCTGCGCTCCATCGTATCGTCCGGCGGCGTCTGTGGATGAAGAAAACCCGGCAACACCCAGAACGGCCGAAACGTCTGGACCTGAAAGCAACCGTCGGGGCTGATGCTAGCGTTGCCGTAGGGCTTGGCCAGCGCTTTTTCCCACCACTCGGAGGCTGTCCATAGTGCTGCGTAGAAGACCAGCAGGCCGAGGACAATCGAGACGATTCGCTGTTGACGTGTCATGACAAGCGCATACCCATTTCCACTGCACGGCGCTCGAAACCAAACTCCGCGTACATCCGCGCCGCCCGTTCATTGAACGGCCAGACCGTCAGGCGCAAGTCCTGCGCATCGTGCGCAAGGGCCCAGTCCTTGATGCGCTGGATCAGTGCGCGGCCAATGCCTTTACCCCAGAACCGTTCGGCGACACACACGGAGCCGATGCGCACGACATTCTGCGGCTGCATTAACGGCCCGACGCTGGCCGACAGGCTGGCGGTAATGAACGCCACGGCCTGGTCGCCCGCGCTGGCGAGCCACACGACCTGGCCCGGCTTCTCGAAAACGCCGGACCAGTGCGGCAAGTCGCGAGAGAAATCTTCGGTCGCAGCCGCGTAAATGTCCGGGCGAGCGGCGTGGTGCACGGCGTTGAGCAGTTGGCCCAGTTCGCACATCGCCAGGGCATCGTCAGCCGTGGCGGTGCGGTAGGTGATGGTTGCTTCCATGATGGTTGAACGCTCCTTGTGTGGGGGACGTGTAGTGCTGATGACTTCCGTTTCGAGTTGCGAATGCTTAAAGCTGAAATGAATGCCTGGACAATTGGACTGCCGCGCCCATCAGAATCGGCCGGGGCGGCAGTTGCCAAGGTCGACTGAGGCAATGCCGCTGACAATCTCTTCACTGGCGAGGCGCCCGACGATCGCCGCCAGGGTCACACCGGGATGCATTGCGCAAACATACACTCCGCCCACCGTCGGTAGATAGCCTACGACGGGGACGCCGTCGACAGGTACGGGCCGCAAGCCGACGCATGCGCTTTGCAGTTCAATGGAGGTTACCCCGTGCAGTTCGTGTTGAATGACTTGTGCGGTTCGCCGCGCGATCTCGTCCGGTTGATTGTGCGGGGCATTTCCCAAGTAGTCTTCCGCTGCCAACAACGCCCCGTCTGCATCTTGCCGCACTTCCATCTCGGGGCTGGAGATGATGCCGTTCAACCGATCCGGTTGAGTCTTGAAGCGGATGAAAATGGCCGGGGAGGCGTCTATCGGCAGTGAAACGTCGAGCATCTCTGCCAGCTGCACGGTGCCCGTTCCGGCTGCCAGAACGATTACGTCAGCAGCCAAGGGCCCCGCCGTCGTCTCAATGCCCGTAACGTCTGCGCCGCTGAAGGTGAAGCCGCTTACGCGTGTCTGCGTGAACACTGTTGCGCCGTGGGCCTGTGCCCCGACAACCAATGCGCGGGTGGTCTGTACCGCATCGAGGGCGCCTTCTTCGGCGTTATACGATGCTTGGCGTGGAGGGTGGCGCAGGTTCGGCTCGCGTTCGAGGATCTCGGCGCGTGACAGCCATGTCGGCGAAGAGAGCTCGTCCTCGGCGCCGGTACCCCAGGACAATGCCCCTGACCAGCGTATCTGCAATTCAGGCAGCTCCGCTTCCAGCCGGCGATAGTCTTCGATGGCCGCGCCACGCAATCGGGCGATCGGATCGTTCCCGGCATGGGCCGTATTGATCCAGGCGAACGAGTGCCCCGTGACCCCCGAGGCGAGTTCTGCGGCCTCGACCAGCGTCACCTGTGCCCCCTTGCGCGCAAGGTGATACGCCAGCGACGCGCCCACAATACCCGCGCCGACCACCACCACGCGCTTGCCTGTCCTGTCAGCCATATCAACCTCCCTGTTGTTGACCGGCATACGGTACTACATCTCGACGAAGGCGTGCCTGGCGACCACAAAAAAGCCCGACTGATGTCGGGCTTCCCTTCATTCGCAAGGCCTTGCGCTGCCACGTCCTTCCTGCTACTGGCCTTCATGGCTTGCATTTGCACGCCGGGTTTTTCGAGTTTGTCCTTGCCCGGCAACTGATCAGCAGAAGACTAAGATGCCGACCGCTGAGTGATTTGTTTCGGCCCCGCCAGCGCCCAGGCAATCAGGCCGAACAACGGCACAAACACGATCAGCACGATCCACACGCCTTTGTTGCTGGATTTTCCCTCGCTTTTGCGCACCCGGTTGATGGCCCAAAGTTCGATGAGCAGAAGAACTGCCGCCAGTACGATCCACACGGTTTCGATTTGCATTGGCTACCTCCTGATGGTCTTAGGGTTAGGTGACCGGTGCGGTGGCGGGTTCATTTATTTTTTTGCAGGGTGTTGAGTTGTCGGGCCAGTTCGAGTGCCACGCGACCGCTGGCTACGGTGGGCAACAGCTGGGTGAAGGGGATAACGATCAGGCGGTTTTCGCGCACCGCACGCAGTTGCGACAGCACCGGGTCGTGGGTCAACAGGTAGCGCTTGCGGCTGGCGGGCGACCAGTCGGCATCGGCCAGCAGAATCACGTCCGGGTCGCTGACCAGCAGGGTTTCGCGGCTCACGGTGACCCGGTATTGATTGATCTCGGCGAACAGGTTTTTCGCGCCCGCAGCGTCCAGCAACGTGCTGACAAAACCGCGCCGTCCTTCGCTGTCGAGGCCTTTGACTTCGCTGTCCAGGTAAAACACTGACAGCGGTTTCTGCGTGCCGGCCAAGGCTCGGGCATTGGCGAGGTCGGCCTCCATCGCGGCCAGCAGTGCCTTGGCTTCCGGTTGTTTGTGCAGCAACGCGCCGAGGTTCAGCAGGTCATTGCGCACATGCCCGAAGTAATCCAGCGAATGCCCGTTGCACGCCGATTCCAGCAGGTAGGAACCGATGCCGTTGCGCGCCAGCGCCGAGCGTGAAGTGACGCCGTCACCGAAGGCTGTGGCGAATCCACCGATCACCAGATCCGGCTGTTGCGCGTACAACACTTCGCTGGATGGATACTGACGTGCGATCACTGGCACGCCGAAATACGCGGTTGGGCGCTGGCCGGCATCGGTGTCGTCCAGATACGCGACGCCCACCAGCGATGATCCGGCATCAAGCGCCAGCACGAGGTCGGCTGCGTGCTGATTCAGCGCGACGATGCGTGCGGGCGGCGAAGCGGAAACCTGCCAGTGCTCGCCGCAGTTGCGCACGTTGTCAGCCATAGCCGCCGATGAGCAGAACAGGGCGCCCAGTGCACACCACAAGAGCTTCATGCGCGCCCCCGGATCAGCAAATCCTCGACCACTTCACCGCCCAGCAGATGCTCCTCGACCAGGCGCTGCACCTCCTGCCGGTTGTGCACGCCGTACCAGCAGCGTTCCGGATACACCGTCACGATCGGCCCGAGATTGCACGGAAACTGGCAATGAGTGCGGGTCAGTAACACGCCGCCCGGTGTCTCGATGCGATCGTGCGCCAGCAGATGCCGGCGCAGGCTTTTCCATAACTGCAAGGCGCCGCGCTGAGTACAGCGCGGGCCGGTGCAGAGGAACACATGGCGCGCGTGATCGGGCACTTGCGACCAGTCCGGATGAGTATCGACGCCGTCGACCTTGGTGATTTCACTCATCAGAAGCGGTACGTGTAGCGAATTTCAGAGGTGAACGGCCGGCCGAGATTATCGACATTGTTCGAACGGCTGGTGACGTAATCGCGGTCGAACAGGTTTTCCATCAGCAGGCTTACACGGTGCTGATGGGCGTGGTCGAGGTAGCGATAAGCATCGGCATCGACCACCGAATAGTTGCCGTACTGCACCTGCTTCGAACTCTTGATATCGCGTATGTAGCGGATCGCCCCCCCGGCCCCCCACATACGATTTTCCGACTCATAACCCACCCTTGAGCGGGCGAAGAACCCCGGGATGTCGTTGATGCTCACGCCGCTGCGCGACTCGGTGAGATTGCGCGTCAGGTCCGCTTGCAGGCTCCATCGCTGGGTGAGCGCCAGTTTCGCGTCGGCCTCGAAACCGCGCATGCGGATCAGCCCCTCACCGTTGACCCACTGCATGCCGTCGAGGGTAATCAGGTCGTCGATCTTGCGTTTGAACAGGCTGACGCTGGCGCTGAATTCGCGCTCGAGCAGAAAGCCCTGGTAGTCGACACCGAGTTCGACGTTGCGGCTTTTCTCCGGCTTGAGGTTGCGGTTGCCGATCTCGTCGCCCGGCTCGTTGACGAACAACTGCTCGGCATTCGGCAGTTTGTAGGCGCTGCCGTACTGACCGCGCACGGCCCAGTTATCGTTGAGGTCGTACAGCGAGGTGAGCATGCCGACCGTGGCGCCATCGCCGCCGCTCATGGCTTCGTGGCGAATGCCGAGGCTCGGGTGCCAGTCGGGCAGGGCGGCGATCTGCGGGCGCAACTGCGTGTAGATCGCGTGGGCTTCGGCCTTGTCGTTGTCGATCACCAGCACATCGTCCTGACCCTTGAACCACTGGTTGTCGGTGCCGAACACCAGCACATGGCCGCCGGGCAATTGCGCCTTGCCTTCGGCCTGTACGCCCCAATCGGTGAAGCCCCAGTAGTCGTTGTGGTTGATGACCTTGGTACCGCCGCCATCCACGTTGTTGACGCGGGTGTAGCGGGTGTCCCAGTCGTTGATGTGGCCTTTGACGAAGTAGCTCACGCGCTCGTTGACGGTCTGTTCAAAGGTCGCCGTGGCGATCTGCTGCACACGGTCGTTGGTGGTGTTGTGGTTGTTCAGCGGGCGGGCGAAATCGAGGTTGGCGTCGGCGTACTGATAGAACAGTTCCAGCCGCGCGTCATCGGCGAACGATTGAATCGCCTTGCCGCCGAAGGTGGTGACTTCGTAGGCACGGTTTTTCTCGCTGACGTTCTTCATGTCGCGGTTGCGGTACGGCTGGTAACCGTCGGAGACGTTGTGGCTGGCATAGGCGAGCAAACCCAGTTCGCCGAAACCGTTGCTGAAGATGTTTTCGACCCGGACGTCTTCGGTCGTGCCGCCAAAGCTGTCCACGCCCAGATTCACTTCGCCGGCGGCTTTGCGCGATTGCGGGCTGCGGGTGACGATGTTTATCACCCCCGAGACCGCCTGGGTGCCGAACAGCAGGCTTTGCCCGCCCTTGAGCACTTCGATGCGTTCGATGGCGTTGGCCGGCAGGGTGTCCAGGTACAGGCCGCCGTACAGACGATTGTTCAGGCGCACACCGTCGAGCAGGATCAGCGTGTCGTCGTTACGGCCGCCGAGCAACGAATAGGTGCCGTAGTCGAACGGGCCGTTTTTCGGCGCCACGTACAGGCCGGGAATGAACATCTGCAGGACGCGGCTGACATCGGCACCGGGGCCGGCACGTTCGATTTGCTCGCGGGAAACCCTCTCGATTTTGCTGCCGTACTTCGCCATGTCGGCGACGGTGGTGGATTCCACTGACGGCGCGGAAACGATTTGCTGATCGAGTTGCAGTGGCGTGTCGTCGGCCAGCAGCAAAGGGCTGAACAGGCAGCCGAACAGCAGGGTTGGTGCAGAAGTGTTGAAAGGTCGAATCATTGTCTTCTCGAAAAGGATCTTCGCAGAAGAGCATGCAGGAGAAGGCATCGCGCACAGCCAATACCGGCCCATGCCCGCCCACCGCAGGATTTTGCCAAACGCATTTCAGGCCGGTCTCCGGGCTCGCGCGTATCGAGGCTTTCACCTTCCCATGGCCGTCTGGCCACAGTGGTCTGTCGAAAGCATCACGCGCCTACCGTTGCGGGGGCAGCACCGGACTTGTTCACAATGAACGTACCGGTTTCCCGTTTCACCCCAAGCACGGCGGCAGGGGGCACCTGAAACAGGCCCGCATCTGAACACTCGCAACAGCGTTCGTCAACTTCTGGCGGGACTTCTGCTCACATCGGTTTCAGCGCCGCAAACTGGCTGCTCAGCCACGTATAGAGCTGTGACACGGCCGGGGTGATCTGCTTGCGATGCGGGCATACCAGGCTCAACGGCGAGGTCTCGCCGGGTTGCTCCGGCAGCAATACAAGCAGGCGACCTGACGCGATGTCGGCGCTGACATCCAGCCAGGATTTGTAGGCGATCCCTTCGCCGTCCAGCGCCCAGCGCCGCACCACGTCGGCGTCGTCGCTGAACAGCGGTCCCGAGACTTGCACGGTCTGATTGCCCAGGTTCCATTTGTCGTAGACCCGGCCAGTCTGCAAATAGAGCAGGCACTGATGATCCAGCAGTTCATCCGGGGTCTGCGGCTGGCCGTGGCGTTGCACGTATTCAGGCGAGGCGACCAGCACCCGACGGTTCCACGGTGCCAGCGGCAGCGCTACGTAGTTGGCGTCCACGTTGGCGCCATAACGAATCGCCACGTCCACCGGGTCGCGAAACAGATCGACCATCTGATCCGATAGCACCAATCGCAAGGTCAGCTCCGGGTGCTGGCGGCGGAACTGCGTCAGCCACGGCAGCAGGATATTGCGCCCCAGATCCGAAGGCGCGGTGACTTGCAACACGCCGCGCAAGGTGGCGTTTTCCCCCCGCAAATTGTCCTCGCCCTGCTTGAGGGCTTCGAGCACCGCGTGGGCGGTGGGCAAGTACTGCTCGCCTTCGGCGGTCAGGCGCAGGCTGCGGGTGGTGCGGGCGAACAGGCGCACATCCAGTTCGCGTTCCAGCCGCTTGATCGCGGCAGCGACCTGGCCGGGCAGTAAATCAGCCTCCAGCGCAGCAGCGGTAAAACTGCCCAGCGCGGCGCTGCGGGTGAATAAACCGAGATCGTCGATGCGGATCATTTTCACGCCTGCAGTGAAAGTGTTGGCGCATTCTGCCGGTTTTTCTTTGCCCGAGGGAAGCCGAAGATGGCGGCCAGTGACTGCCACAGCCCTTCAGAATCAGAGATCCCATGAAAGCCATCACCTTTACCCAACACGCCTTGCCCATCGAAGATCCGCAATCGTTGCAGGACACCGACATCCCCGAGCCCACGCCTGGCCCGCGAGACCTGCTGGTGGAAGTGCGCGCAGTGGCGGTCAACCCGGTCGATACCAAAGTCCGCGCCGGCACTTTCACCAAGGAACCGAAAATCCTTGGCTGGGACGCCGTCGGTGTTGTCCGTGCGATCGGCGCCGACGTGACGCTGTTTCAGCCCGGCGATGAAGTGTTCTATGCCGGCTCGATTGCCCGCACCGGCAGCTACAGCGAACGGCATCTGGTGGACGAGCGGATTGTCGGGCACAAGCCGCGCTCGTTGAGTGCCGCCGATGCTGCAGCGTTGCCATTGACCTCGATTACCGCCTGGGAATTGCTGTTCGATCGGCTCGGTGTCGCCGAGGGCGCGGGGCAGGGCCAAAGCCTGCTGATCACCGGCGCAGCGGGTGGCGTCGGTTCGATGCTGGTGCAACTGGCGCGGCGTTTGACCGGGCTCACCGTCATTGGCACCGCTTCGCGCCCGGAAACCGCTGACTGGGTGCGCCAGCTGGGCGCCCATCACGTCATTGATCATAGCCAGCCGATGCTCGCGCAACTGCAGGCGCTGGGCGTGGCCGAGGTCGATTACGTCGCCAGCCTGACGCACACCACGCAGCACTTTGCGCAATTGATCGAAGTGCTGCGGCCGCAGGGGCGTCTGGCGGTGATTGACGATCCCGACAGCCTCGACGTCATGCCGCTCAAGCGCAAATCGTTGTCGCTGCACTGGGAACTGATGTTTACCCGTTCGCTGTACGAAACCGACGACATGATCAACCAGCATCATTTGCTCAACCGGGTCGCGGGGCTGATTGACCAGGGCGTATTGCAAACCACCGTGGGCCAGCACTTCGGGGCGATCAATGCGGCCAACATGCGCCGCGCCCATGCCTTGGTCGAAAGCGGCAAGGCCCGGGGCAAGATGGTGCTTGAAGGATTCTGAATATTCGAACGGGCCATGACGGCCCAGCGAGGAACACATGATGCGCATGAACAAACTGCCCGCGATGTTGGCCATTGCCTCGACCCTGAGCATGCCCCTGGCCCACGCCATCAGCGCCATCCCGTTGCCGCTGAATACGCCGGCCGACAGGGCTTTTGGCACGCTTGAACAAGTCCACGCGTTCTACGACGCCATGCCCACCGGCGTGACGGTCAGCGAAACCGGGCGAATCTTTGTCAACTTCCCGCGTTGGGGCGACGACGTGCCGTTCACCGTCGGCGAAATCCGCGACGGCAAGGTGGTTGCGTACCCGAACGCGGCGATCAATCAGGAGAATCCGCGCGACCCGAGCGATGGCTTGATCAGCGTGCAAAGCGTGGTCGCCGACGGGCAGGGCCGGGTCTGGCTGCTTGACACCGCCGCGCCAGGGTTTGCCGAACCGAAAGCCAGAGGCGCGAAACTGCTGGCGGTGGATCTGGCCAACAACCGCATCGTCAAACGCCTGGTGTTTCCGGACAACGTCATGTTGCCGAGCACCTACGTCAACGACATGCGCTTCGACTTCCGCACCGGGGCCGAAGGCACGGTGTACGTCACCGACTCGTCGCTGCGTGGCCCGGGCGCAATCATCGTCATGGACATCGCCACTGGCCGCGCCCAGCGCCGGTTGAGCGGAGTGCCGGCAACATCGGTCGACCCGGATTTCGTGCCGGTGGTCGAAGGTCTGCCGCTGACCGTCGCGGGCGCGGACGGCAAGCGCACACCGTTGGGCGTGGCGTCGGACGGCATTGCGCTGTCGGCGGACGGCAAGACCCTGTACTTCACGCCGCTGTCCAGCCGCCATCTGTACTCGGTTGCCACCGCGCTGTTGCGTGACACCAGCGTCAGCGAACAGCAACTGGCCGCTGCCGTGCAGGACCTGGGCGAGAAGGGCGCGTCCGATGGCATGGAAGCCGATGCCGCCGGGGCGGTCTATGCCGGTGACTACGAACACAACGCGATCCGCAAACGCCTGCCGGACGGCCAGTGGCAAACCCTTGTCCACGACCCGCGCCTGCTTTGGCCCGACACCCTGTCGATCGGTCCGGACGGCTATCTGTATTTCATCGCCAACCAGTTGCACCGTCAGCCCGGCTTCCGTGGCGGGCAGGATCAACGGCAAAAACCCTACAGCCTGATGCGTCTGAAAATCGACGCGGCGCCGGCACCGACTCGCTGATCACTCAGCCTTGAATCTGGAGAAATAATGATGACCACGTCCACTGAAATGCTGGTGTCGATCGCCGTGCTCAAGGCCAGGCCTGGCCAGGAGCAGGCGCTGAAAGATGGGCTGCTGGCACTGGTCGAGCCAACTCGCGCGGAACCGGGCAACCTCGACTATGTGTTGTTTGAACTGCGCGACCAGCGCGGCACGTTCTACATGCGCGAGGCCTTCATGCATCAGGCGGCGCTGGATGCGCATTTTGCGATGCCTTACTTCCAGCGCTTTGCCGCCACGGCGGACGACCTGCTGGAAGAACCGTTGCAACTGATCTTTCTTGAGCAAGTCTCGAGCTGATCGCGCTGTTCCCTTTGGCATCCTTGTAGCGCCCGTTGGCCATTGAAGCAGCGCAGGCTCCAGGTAACCGGCATGGCTTGCCGACGCCGGGCCCTATATCCTTCGCACTTTGCACGCGAAACGATTAGGGAAGAATTGCATGCCGTTCAGGGTGATGGTGGTCGGGGGCTACGGAAATTTCGGCAGTATCGTGTGCAGGCATCTGGCGCTGATGCCCGATGTGGCGTTGCTGCTCTCGGGCCGCGATCCGCGCAAGTTGCAGCGCAAGGTCGATGAGCTGAACAGTCGGGCGCACACGGCTTGCGAAGGCTGGTGCGGCGATGCGATGGGCAGCGAATTCCAGGCCGCATTGACTGCGCTGAACATTCAACTGGTGGTGCACACCGGCGGCCCGTTTCAGGGACAGTCGTATGCCGTGGCGCAAAGTTGCATTGCCGCTGGCGTGAACTACTGCGACCTGGCCGACTGCCGTACCTTCGTCAACGGCATTGACGTGCTCGACGCCCGCGCTAAGGAAACCGGTGTGGCGATTCTCAGCGGCTGCAGTTCGGTGCCGACGCTGTCTTCGGCGATCATCGACGAGCAGCGCCAGCGCTTTTCGCGCATCGACTCGATCGAACATGGCATTTCTTCTTCGGCGAAAATGCCCGGCCTGTCGACGGTCGAGGGTGTGCTGGCGTACGCGGGTAAACCGATCAGGCAGTTGCGCAACGGCGAAGTCCATGAAGTGCCGGGATGGCAGGATCTGACCCTGCGCAAAATGCCGCAGCTGGGACGGCGCCTGCTGGCCAATGTCGATGTGCCGGACATGGATATTTTCGCCAGCCGCTATGGCGCGCACACCCTGCGTTTTCAGGCCGGCGCCGGACTCAAGCTCGGCGGCATCGCCAATGCGCTGCTGGCGCAGGCGCTGAAAATCGGCCTGGTTCGCGACCCAGGGATGTGGGCGGCGAGACTGCATCGGTTGGGCACCCGCTTCGAACGCTTCGGCGATGGTAAAAGCGCGATGTACATCGACGTGCAAGGCCTCGGCGTTGATGGCCAGCCACTGAGCATGACCGCGCAACTGACCGCGCTCAACGACAAAGGCCCGGAAATCCCCAGCTGCGCCGCCGTGGCGCTGGCCGCGAAGATGGCTCAGGGTTACACGCCACAGCCCGGCGCCCGGCCGTGCGTGGGCGAAATCAGTGTCAAGGAATACATGGCCGCCATCAACGACCCGGACAACCTGAGCCTGTCCGTGCATTTCTGCGCCGGGCAGCGCTGAGCATGCTCTATCTGGGTCTGAAATACCTGCACGTGATTGCAGCGGTGTTCCTGTTCGGCTTCGGCATGGGTTCCTACCTCTATCTGATCGCCGCGAGCCGTACGGCCAACCCGCAAGTGATCGCCCACGTGGCGCGGATGGTCGTGCGCTTCGATGCCTGGATCACCACGCCGGCGGGGTTTGTGCAGATCATCAGCGGCTATCTGCTGATGAGGGTTTCGGGGTTGCCCATGACCACCGAGTGGCTGCTGACGTCGCTGATCATCTTCTTTTGTGTGGGGTCACTGTGGCTGCCGGTGCTGCTGCTGCAGAAGCGGCTCGAGATCATGGCATCGACTGCCGACGCGACCGGGCAGGGCTTGAGTGATGACTATCGCCGCGTGTACCGGCAGTGGTTCTGGATGGGCGTGATGGGTTTTGCCGGGATGTTCGTGATCGTGCTGATGATGGTGACCAAGATGACGCCGGTGCAGTTGCTCAGCGTTCTGGCGTAGGTGGCGTCATCTTCAAAAAGCGCTGTTCGTGATCCGCACTCGGCAGCAGGCAGGTGGCGTATTGACCGAACAGCCGATAACGATTCAGCGCGATACGGTCATAGCCCCAGTCGCGCAGTCCGCGAGGCAACACTCGCAGCAGTTGGAGCGGCTGCCAGCGGGTGGGCAATTGGCCAATGACTTCGAGGAACGCATCGGAGCGTTCCCAGACGTGGTGGTCACGGATCACTGCCATGGTGTCGAACTGATCCATCGGTAACCCCGCCCACGCCAGCAGCGCCTGCCCCTCGGGCGACTGCACCGCCGCCAGGCGCACGCGGCGCAGCCGGTCATGGCGAATCAGAAACCGTGCCCAGCCATTGCACAGTTTGCACACGCCGTCGAACAGCACCACGGTTTCGCCGGGTTGGAGCAGGGGCGCGGGGGCGGGGCGGGTGTACGAGGCTGGCATCAGGGACGGTCCAGGTGAGACGGGGTGCCCGGATCATACCCGTGGCGCCTCGATCACGTCTGCATCGGCGGAAAATCTGCTGTCGATGCCGCTCGTACTTCAGATTTTCCTGTCGATGACGACAACTAACCCACATTCCTTTGTCGCGAGTCGTTCATGAAGAAGATCGCTGTCCTGATGTTTGCCGTGCTGTTTTTGGCCGGCTGTGCCAACCAGAAATTCAAGCCCGAATACCGCACCCAGATCCACACAGTGAAGATTCTGCCGGTGGCGTGGAAGCCCAAGGAAATCACCTACATGGGCCGTGAACAGGCGTGGGGCGCTGCTGTGGGGGCCGGTGTCGGCACCGGCATCGGTTTGGCTTCCAGTGCGTCGAAAGCCGCGACCGCTGCATTGGGCGGCGCCGGTTTCGTCGCGGGGCTGAAGGCCGGTGACCTGGCGTCGATGTCGACGACCGATGCCATCGTCTACAACATGGAAACCTCTGACATCAATCTCGGCACCCTGGTCAAAAAGAGCTTCGAGGACCAGTTGGCCGCTTCCGGCCGTTTCAAGGTGGTCGGCGACAACGAACCGGCTGATGCGCAGATCGAACTGACGGTGATCAGCTGGGGTTTCTCGCTGACTCAGGGCTTCAGCAGCGTGGTCTACCCGACCATCGCCGTGAGCGGCGTGATGAAACGTGGCGATGAACTGATCTGGCAGCGCAACGAGCCAATCACCCCGTTCAACGGCGCCAACACCTATGGTTACGAGCCGTTGCGTTATCGCACCGAGCCGGAGTTGCTGCGCACGGCGTTGACCGGTGTGTCGCAGATTGTCGGCAGCTATCTGGTCAAGGATCTGAACGAATAGCCGCCGTGTGCGCGTTGATTCGGGCGCTAATCCACTGTCGACTGTAAGCCAGCACGCCTTGCGCGATGGCGGTGGGAAAGTGGATAAATCCGTGGGGCGACGCCGGTAGTAAATACACCTCGACCGGCGCCGCTTGCTGCCAGCGTCTGGCGATGGCCAGCGTGTCGTCCCGCAACGGGTCCAGTTCGCCGGCGAACAGCAGCGCCGGCGGCAAGCCGCTGAAGTCGCCGTATAGCGGTGACAACGGTGGCTGGCGGCGCTCTTCGTCTGTGCGCTCTGGCGTGAGCATGCGCAACGCTTCGACCATGCCGGGGCCGTCCAGCACCAGTGTTTCCGGCGGCGCGTTGCGTACGCTCGGCGTGCCGGTCAAATCGTACACGCCGTAATACAGCAACGCGCCGCTGATGCGCTGCAGCAAATCCGCTGAGGGTTGCAGCGCCAGCAACGTCGCTGCCGCCAGATGCGCCCCGGCTGACTCACCGACTACCACAACCGGCAAACCGGCGAACTCGTCTTCGCTGAGCAACCAGCGTGTGGCGCTCAGACAGTCTTCCAGCAGGCCTTCAATCGGCGTCGACACCGCGAGCCGGTAATCGACCGATACCACCGTGACGTTGCAGGCATTCACGATGGCAACGTTGAAGTTGTCATTCATCTGCGCATTGCCGATGACCCAACCGCCGCCATGGAAATCCAGCACCACGCCTTTGGCCGGGCCTCTGGGCCGGATGATCCGCACGCCAGCGCCGCTCGCCAGGCGTTTGCCCTGCGCGCGAAGCCCCTGTTTGCGCAGCTTGCCGGCGCCCCCCAACTGACTGACCCGCAACAACGCCTGAATCAGCCGAGGCGTGAGGCGATTGCGGATCTTGAAGCGCGGCAACCAGGCGAGCTTCCGGTTGAAGGCGCGCACTTGCGCCAACTCTCGCTCGCCTTGCGGCCAGGGTGTTTTATTACCCAAATTGACGTTCGTCATCAGCGGTTCTTGAGCAGGATGGAAAAATTCAACGCAGCGGCCACACACAGCCACGCCAGGTAAGGAAACAGAATCAGACCGGTGATCAGGTCCAGTTGCAACGCCAGCACCACCATGGCCGCGACCACCAGCCACAGCAGCGTCAGGATCACCATTGCTGCCAACACCTGATGCGCGCCGAAGAACACCGGGGTCCACAGCGTGTTCAAGGCAATCTGCGCCGCCCACAACGCCAGCACGGTCTGACTGCCGGGGATCAGGCTCAAGCGATAGCCGGCCCAGGCCAGCAGTAGGTAAATCAGCGTCCAGGCCAGCGGAAAGGCCCAGTTTGGCGGGGTGAACCGTGGCTTGATCAAAGCGGCGTACCATTCGCCCGGTTTGAACATGATGCCGGTGGTGGCCGCTGCCGCGCAGGCCAGAAGGAAAATGAAAAAGGTCATTGCCAGTCCTTAGCTGAGGTCAGCTGGTTGGGTTTGCCGGGCCATGTCGGCCGTTTAAGAAGGGACGCCTGGCGTCGGTAAAAGTTTGACCGGATCACTGACATTCCCGCGTTTCGTGATGGCGTTGAACTTAAAAGCTGACTGGTGCGTCAGGATAAACAGCTGCCTTCCAATCACACCCACGGGATCCGACCATGCACAACTTTGTCCTCAAATACCTGTTCAATGGCAAGCCGCGTAGCCACGACCTCGAGATCAAGGAGGCCCGACTCGCCGAGCATGAGGCGGCGAGGCACCTGTTGGAACTGCATTACGGCGACGCGGAAAACGGCCTGATCATGCCCTCGGCAGACGCGACACCGGAGCAGATCCTCGAACAGGCCGAGCTGGTCGGCATTACGCAGATCGAGGTCGTTGGCCCGACGCGCTGAGATCAGCGCCGCCCGGCAGCGGGGATTTCGCGCAAGTCGTGATAAACCGCCAGTCCCCGTTGTCGGGCCAGTTCCACCATCTGATCCGCGCCTGCGGACTCACCACCGATGCGCAGTACCGCGTCGCAACGCTGTAACAGCGTTTTCGCGTAGTCGTGAAAATGCGCCTGATACACCTCATCCCCAACGTGCTGCGAGCCGGCCAGTTGTACCAGTGGCAGCGCTACCCATTCGGCCAGCAGTGGAAAATGCCCGGCCTGCAGCAACTCGGCGGCGCATGCCTGCATGGCGTGCAGATTGGCCGCGATGGCCGCGGGATCGTCGCCGGTGCCGGAGCGATAAGGGCCGGCCACCAGAATCATCAGCGCAGGTGAGGGCGGTATGACGGTCTTGAGGTATTGCAGGAGGATGATGGTTTTGCCGTCCATGATCCGCCCGTCATCGACCATCGCCAGCGCCTGATCAAACGGTAATTCCAGCACTTCGATGTCTTCGCCTTCGTCGGCCAGACCGCCGCCGTCGCTGATGCGGTCTTCGGGATGGTATTCGCCGACAAAGAAATGCAGACGCTCGGTCACTGAGCCCGGGCTCATGAACGCTTCATAGACCTTGCGCACCGAACGCACCCGGTAGCCGGTTTCTTCCTCCGCCTCCAGCCGAATGCGCTCTTCGGGGCTGGCGTTATCCAGCAGCCCGGCAGCGGTTTCGATCAGGTAGCCGTCATGGTCGTTGACGAAGGTCGGGATGCGAAACTGGCGGATGAGGATGACCGAACGTTGCGCCAGGTTGTAGAGCGCGATCGTGGCGCCATTGCCACGGTCATACACCTCACGGCTCAGCGCTTGCCAGCTGCCGTCGCGGCGTTGCAGTTCGAAGTCGATTTTTTTCAGCAGATACCAGTTGTCCGAGAGCAGGTGCTGGGCGACGATTCGAACATTGCGGTGGTTCATGGGCACTGATCCTTGATGACGAGTCGGGAATTAATACCACACCACCGGCAACTCTTTGCTCAAGAGAAAAATTCTGCTCACCCTGCGCCGCGCACCAACGGACGATGCCTGACCCATGAAAACGCTTGTGACCCCGGCAGATCTGGATTACGCCCTGAACGTCATCCTGCAAGATACCCTTCATGACTTGGGTTGCCTGTGTCGGGACCTGCAGGTCACGCCTCGCGACCTGTTGAACCAAGTGGCCATAGCGATGGCCCGGCAGTTCCTGGCCGGCACCCGTGATTTCCACGCGTGCGATGAGGTCATGAATAGTCTGTTCAGCGACATCGTCGACCTGGGCGTGCGCGAAGAAATGCCCGAGCCCGCCTTCTCGATCTACCTCGCATTTGACGCGGGAGAGCATTGGCACACCGGCGACACCCGGGATGTGCTGCCTTGGGAGCGGTGGACGCGGCCTGAACTCGAACGGATTCTTGGTGCACTCGGTGACAATCAGCCCAGGCCTTGATAATCGGCGCAGGCGCCTTTGATTACACCGCCACCTCCAGCCTCAAAAACAACGCAAACAAAACACACCGAAGGACCAGGGGAAGGCTCCCCCCAACCCTGTAGCAGTTGCGTGCCCTGGATTCATGGACAAATCACGCACCCCACGGCCCATTCGCGCAGGCATTTGCGCACAAACCGAAACTGTCATATTCACTATCACTCGCTTATCCATAGTCAGCAGCCCAACGTTTAATCCAATGAGGCTGCACTGTGTTTCAACGTCTTGTCTGTTCGCTGTCCATCCTGAGCCTGTCCATCGCTACCGCCCACGCCGCCGAGTCCGTGCCGCTCGATACGCCGCGCCTGCAAAGCATCGACAACTTCCGTGACATCGCCGGCATCACCACCGCGTATACCACGGCCCACGACGGCACCCTGCGCAGCGGCGTGTTTTACCGCTCCAACGCCATCACGCCGTCGGCAGCGGACCTGGCGACCCTCAACAGCCTCGGCATCAAAGCCGTCTATGACCTGCGCACCCCCAGCGAAATCGCTGCTACCCCCGACACGATGCTGAGTGGCGCCACTTACGAAAATATCGACATCATCGGCAGCACCACCTCCGGTTCGAACATCACCAATATCTCGTTCAAAAGCGCCGCCGACGCCATCGCCATGATGGAGCAGACCAACCGCGCCTTCGTCAGCGATGCCGGCATGCGCGGCCAGTTCGGCACGTTGTTCAACGAACTGGCCAGCGTCGACGCCGCCCAACTGTTCCACTGCACCGCGGGCAAAGACCGCACCGGCTGGACCGCCGCCGTGTTGCAGAGTATCGCCGGTGTCGACGACGCCACGATCATGGCCAACTACCTGGCGACCAACGACTACACCGCCGCCCGTGTTGCCGCGACCCTCAAAGCCTTGCCGGCAAGCATGGCCGCGATCTACGAACCACTGCTCGGCGTTCGGGCCAGTTATTTGCAGGCCGGTCTCGATGAGGTCAAAACCGAATACGGCAGCATGGACAACTACCTCAAACAAGGCCTCGGTCTGTCGCAGGAAACGATCTACGTCCTGCGCGGCAAACTGGTCGAATACCACAGCCTGCCGGGTCAGGCCGGGCTGATCGGCAACGCCGCAGCCGGCGCCGAATTACTCCGGCAGTTACAGAACACTCAACTCTCCGGCACCTACAGCGCCTACAACTATTACCTGCAGTCGGCCATCGACGCCGGCACCCTCGGCGGTGTCGAATCCCAGGTCGGCGGTCAGGTCCACGCCGACGCCGCCAGTTACCTGCTGCGCGAAAACGCGATGATCGAACAAGCCGCCGCACCGTTCGCCAGCGGCAGCGACCTCAAAGTCGGCCGATATCGCCTGTGGAGCACCGCGCTCGCCAGTTACCTCGGCACCGACGGTTCGGCCCACGCCGAGAGCAGTAACGAACACAGCCAGGGCCTGATGGTCGGCATCACCCAGCGCTTCAGCGAACAACTGAGCGCTCGCGGTGGTTTCGGCTACAGCAAAGGCAGCGTCGGCGGCGCGGGCGGCGAAGCCGACACCGACTTCAGCTTCCTCAACCTCGGCGCCCGCTACGGCTTTGCCAGCCTGGAACGCGGCTTGTTCGTCGACGCCAACGCCAGCGCCGGCTACGTCGACTACGACAGCAAACGCGACCTCGGCGGCGGCCTCGGCACTGCCGAAGGCGACACCCACGGCAAGCTCAGTGGCGCGACGTTGGCGCTCGGCTACCGTGCCGCGGTCAACGGCATGACCTTCGAACCGAGCCTCGGCTTGCGTATTAGCCACCTCGACCTGAACGGCTTCAAAGAGCAGGGCAGCGAACTCTCGCTCGACGTCGACGACAACAAGCAAACCCGCCGCAGCGCCGTCGCCAATCTCAACGTCGGTTTCGCCCCGCTGGTGATGGGCAACTGGCAACTGGTGCCCGGCGTGCAGGTCGGTTACGAACACGTATTCGGCGAGCATCAGGTCGAAAGCCAAAGCCAACTGCTGGGCCTCGACATCGAGCAACGCGCCGCCTTCGACAACCACGACCAGTTCAGCGGCGGGGTCAACGTCATGGCCAGCCTCGGCGCCCTGAGCCTCGGCGCGCAAGTGGGTGCCAACGGCGGGGGCGACAGCCACGGCTACAGTGGCGGCCTCAAGGCCAGCTACGCGTTCTAAAAAAACACACACAAACTGTAGGGGCGAGCAGGCTCGCTCCTACAATTAGCTTTCCAGCTTATGAGCTGATTAATCCCGAACCCTGAACTCAGCGGGACTCACCCCATAAGCCCCCTGAAAATACCGACAAAACCGCCCGACATTACTAAACCCGAACCGCAACGCCACCTCCGTCACCGACGCCGAGCCGCGCTGCTTCAACACCTCATAAGCCCGCTCCAGCCGCACCTGCCGCTGATACGCCACAATCGACATCCCGACAAACCGCCGAAACCCTTCCTGCAACGCGCGCTGACTGACATGGCTCAACCGCGCCAGCTCCACACCACTGACCAACTGCTCCGGATGCGCCTGAATAAACGCCATCGCCAACTTCACATGCCGTGGCGCCACACTCGGCGCCGGCCGCCGCAACGCCTCGGAAAAATTGTGCGGCCACGCCTCCAGCACCGCATCAATCAACATCTCGCGCAATCGCGACGGCATCAACGTGCCGCTGTTGATCAACAGATCAAACTCAGTGCCTGTGGCCAGATCGATCAGCGCCTTGATGCCCTGAAAGGCTGCGGTGTTCAGGTCAACGCTGGGTTCAAAAGCGATCTTCTCCAGAATCGGTTTATCCAACAGCGCCGAGAGCCGCTCGGTGAGCTGATGACGATTGATCGACATGCCGTGATGCGCGTGATCATCGAAGAAACGCATAGAACGAATGTCAGCCTTGTCGATTGCCAGGCCAACGTGCGACACACCGATGGACTCGGTGGCGTGGTTGAACACGATCTTGCCCGCAGTGGGAATGACGAACGTGATCTCGTCCTGCGGATCGGGAAAAGAAACGCTGAAGTCGCCGTGGTAATGCATGCGCCGAAAACTGACACCGTCATGCCGACCATAGACGCCGCCAATGATGATGCTGGAGGGCGGGGGCGGAGTGTCGGCGTAGCGATTGCCGAAGAGTCTGGAGAAGAGGGCACCGAAGTCGTCGGAACGGAGATTGTCGGAGCGCAGGATGATTTGTTGGCGAAGTGGGGTTGTGGACACCTTGGGGGGGCACCTTGGATTGGGGGCTCTTTGTTCGAAGCGAAAGGGTAGATGGTGATGAATGACATCTTTATTACGAACGACCTTACTAGAGGGAGGACGTGACGAGAGATAGACATGGTGGCATAGGGCCTGTATTTTGTGCGGCTTTTAGTGGTATGAAATAAAAACTTTAAATAAGGAGATAATTAATTATGGACGCTGGTGTTAATGAGGATACTTCAGATTCGCCGGGTTTTTTTTCAGATCCGGATTTGGTTAAGCTGATAAAAGTTGCCGTCGAGAAAATTAACAATATTTCTGACTCTGGCTCTGATGAGCGGCTTACACGTTTAAGGAGTTTTACACAGCGTAGTTTGGATTTTTTTTGGCAAAGCTATAATGTTGCAAATCAGAATTGCTTATATTGTATAGAAGAATTTGGCAATATTTTCAAGGGGGCTCTAAGAAAGTTTAACGTCGACGCTACTGGTGATGTCGGCGAGTTGGAACCCTTGGCGGTACTTTGCTATCAATTTCTATTGGAGTTGGAAATCGCCTATCAGTATGGTCTCCCCAGGTCATTGATTGGCTGGACTAGTTTCCTTAAAGAGTCCTATTTTTTGGATTATAGCAATAAGGTGGATTTTCAAACTGCACGAAATCGAATAGTAATCGGCGTTTTGAGAAAGTATCTCCATCGTAAAGAGTTGGTGACCTTGGCCGAGCTGCCGAGGGTTATTCAGCAAGGAGAGGACTTTAAAAGAAATCTTGAAAAGACCTTGGGGGATAAAAGCCAAGTTGTTGAAAAGCTAAAAGGGAATTTGGATGAGTATGAGCGGAGTTTTAACTTTTTAGGGTTGAATCGTGCGTTTCGCAGTATGCGGGCTTTGAAGAAAAAGGAAGCGACAAATACACTAAGGTTTTTGGTTTTCCTTGGGGTAATTATGATTGCTCCTCTTTTTGTTAAGGTTTTATTTGAGTTGTTCGATAGCTCCTCTGCTTCGGCTGTGAGTGAGGTCAGCGAGGTGAGGCCGAATGGTGGCGCTGCGGGTCCGAATCAGGCTACAGATCAAGCGTCAAGTGAAAGAACTAACGGAGCAGCCGCAACTTCTGTCAGTTTGTCCGAAAAGGTCAATGTTGTTAAAGAAAGCAAGGTCTTAGACGCGGGGGAGTCATCAAAATATTTTAAAAAGATAATGTCTTTTGTCACATTTTTTGGTTTTGAGTTGGTTTTATTGTACTTTTTTAAAGTGACTTTGCATAACTATCGGTCGTTGAAGTCGCAGTTGTTGCAAATTGATCTTAGAGTGGCTTTAACTCAATTTGTACTGAAGTACTCAGAGTTTGCGGGTAACTCGAAAGAAGCTGCTGCGGGTACATTTGAAAGATTTGAACAAGTGATATTCAGTGGGATTGTGGGTGGAGATAGTGAAATACCTTCTACTTTTGATGGGCTCGATCAGGTTGTAAAAGTTCTCGAAAAAGTTAGGCCTTCTTAGAAGGGAGGGTGAGGGCAGACCAATACATGAAGTGTGGTCTGATCCCTTTTCGAGCCACTGAATAGCATCAAGCCACATCTTTCGTAGTCAAAATCGGTTGATTGTCAATGAGTCAGAATTCATTCGCCGGTTTAAGTGCTCTCTACGCATGTGGTTGGGGGTGATTGTTGCCATATATGTTGCCCTGCAGTATATCTAACCGTTTTGCATAAGTTTCGATGTCTGTCGGTGTTGTTGCAATTGAGTTGATGTCTGGTCTTTGTTTTCTATGGTTTGCGATGTTTTGTTTTTGTTGTTTGTAAGATTTTCTATGTCTCGATAGTTTCTGTAATGCGCGTGGATATTGAAAAAATTTTACCTGAGGATTTGGGTGTTGTTCATAGAGGGGCTTATAGGTTTTTCTGTTAGGGGTTTTGTTGTATGGGTCAATGTTAAGAGTGAGTAACAGTGAAATTAAAGTCAAATATCTCATTGTGCGCCTGGCCTGGGTGGTGGTAAAAGACCGGACGTGGTGCGGATGTTTTTAATGAGTTACATTCCAATATTACTAGTGCAAGTTTTTCTGTCGCTAATCACTGGTGATATTGTTCCTATTGGCTCCAGTGATTCCCAAAGTTTTCCCAGCCAAGTTATTGATGAGAACCCGTTGAGGCGATGTCTCCGACAATCGTGTTTCCGCAGGTGCTATTGTCAGTTTGTCGTACGGTAGCTAAGCCATCGAAGAAAACATATGAGACCCAGAGGCTATTGGATTGATTTCATGCCCAAGTAACGGGCAGGAAGTGGGATTGGTTAGGCGAGCGGCACGTTTGCCCGATATTTAAAAAATTCTTGTGGAAATATCTCCAGGTGAAGTTGGCATAGAAGGTAATGTGCCAACCATGCAGGGTCGATATGGACCTTTTGGGGCGAGGCTCTGAAACTGGATCTGGTTAATTCCTTACTGAAAGTCAGAAACATGTCGTAACAGCATCGCGCCGCTTTTCAGAACACCCTGCTCGGCAGGCCATGGCCGACATGGCAATCTGCTCGCGCAATGACCCTGTTTGAAATGGCCTGAAAGGCTCTATACAAGTTTATTGGAGCGGTAATGCAACCCGATACGCGAACACTACCCATCACCTTGTCCCCGGAGCTCGATTTCGACCAGAACGCCGCCAGCGCGTTTGGCGAGTCGCTGTCCAGTCAATACATCCAGGCCACGCCATTCCCGCACATCGTCATCGACAATTTTCTGCACCAGGATGTCATTGCCAGTATCCGCACGCACTTCCCGGTCGAGCCAACCCACAACGAAATGATTTACGAGCGTGGCTACAAAGGCCAGCTCAAGCGCCAGATCAGTCCCAACGAATGCAGCCCCTATTTGAAGAGCGTATTCAACACCTTCAACTCCGCGCCGATGCTGCAGTTCCTTGAAAAGCTCACCGGCATCCAGGGCCTGATTCCCGATCCCTATTTCACTGGCGGCGGCCTGCACGAAACCAGGAGCGGTGGCTTCCTCGGTGTGCACTCGGACTTCCGGCTCAACAAAAAGCTCAATGTCGAGCGACGGTTGAACGTGATCATTTACCTGACGCAAGACTGGCAGGAGGCGTACGGCGGTAATCTGGAGCTTTGGGATGTGGGGATGAAGAAATGCCTGAAAAAAATTCTGCCGGTCTATAACCGTTGCGTGATTTTCAACACGGACAAGGACAGCAATCACGGGCATCCGGAGCCGTTGACGACACCTGAAGGCATCACTCGTCGGTCGATTGCGCTTTATTACTACACCGCAAGCGGACAAGGGATTGATCCTTCGCAGAGGAACAAAACCCATTACAAGCCAAGGCCGAAGGATCGCTGGAGTGTGAAGTACTACCTGAATAAATTGTTCAAGAAGAAGGGGTGAGGTTGTTTTTGTTCAAGGCTAGCGCCAGTCTTTGCGCATCGGGCGGGTAGGGCTGATGATCGTTTTGCTTCCGGCCAGAGCACGCGATCAATTCGGCTCGCTCGCCCCCTCGGCAGTTCTCGTTCCATCTAAAGGTTGATCCATGCCCAGAAGCGCCCGACTTCAAAAAAAACTCCATACACGGTATCTGATGGCGACCGCTGAAGCGGTGGTCGGAGACGACTGCCTTGTCGGAAAACTGTGGGCACTGAACCAGGGTGACAAGTTCGAGCTAAGTGCAGCCTCATTCCATTCTGGGGCTATTGGAAAATACCGCCTGCAATACGTGATAACGAGAGGCCCTGTTCCTGGGCACTGGTTGTACAAAAAGTTTGACCCGGAGGAACTTGTATTATTTTTTACGGCGAAAGACTTTGCCGGCATTTGCCATGGCTGGACGCTGTTCAAGGATTGAAAACATCAGATTTGGCGCTCTGACGGGCAGCTTTTGCACTAAGACCTGAGCAGGCGTTCGTGAGCGCCTGCTTCGATCAATGAATCCGCCCGATTGTTGGCGCAAACGCCTGCGCTGGCAATCAAGCCGCAGTTTCACCACCGCGCACTTGCCTGCCGCCATCCTTCACGCCACCCCTCAGTGCATGCCTGAGTTTCAACGCTGGCCTTTCGACGCAGTAATATGAAATGCCACTCAACAGGAACGACAGGCCCAGTATCTTGGCCACGGTGTAAGCATCGTATGAGCTAATCGGCCATAGACCGTGCAGGAAGTACATCACCGCATAGTGATTCAGGAACACCCCGTAGCTGATGTTCCCGAGGAATTCGTCAGCCCGGTGATACTTGAGTTTCGTCAGCAGATACACCGCGGGTATGCCGAGAGCAATGCCTGCGGCCACTTCGGCATTGGACGGTCGGCGCTCGATCCAGCCGGCCATGATCGCGATGAAGATCAATGCCGCCGCAACGGCGGTGCCTGCCACGATCGCCAGGCTCTTCGCCTGCGGTTTGTACAGGTAGCTGCCGCACAGAAAGATGAACAGCACCCCTGGCAACAAGCGGTAGCCATACACGTCAGTGTTGATCAGGCCAAGGCACGCGGGGATGAACACGGCGACGGACAAGACGAAGGCAACACCCCGCGCTCGATAGAGGATCAGGAAAGGGATGACCAGGTAGAAGCACATTTCCAGTCCAAGCGACCAGGCCGGTGGCAGGATGCCGTTTCCGGTTGCGCCAAACATGTAGAAGCCCAGTGGCACCATAGCCAGGCTCGCAGCAATGTTTTTGAACGTCAGTTCGGCTTCTTGGGGCGAGCCGGGGAACAGGATGTAGAGCACCGCACTTGCCGCGAAGAAGTAGAGCAGGAACTGAGGGTAAAGGCGCAGGACCCTGTCGAGGTAGAACAGACCTACTTTCCCAGGCGCCTGGTAGTTGCGCTCGATCAGCGAAGTCATCACGAAACCGCTGATGATCAAGAAAGAAATCACGGCGATCACGCCCGGGTTCAAGCCCATGAACGTCTTGCCCATATGCGAAACAGCGACCAGCACGGCCAATAGCAGTCGATAAGCGCCCACTTACATCCCCAAAACGACCTTGTAGTTATGGCGCGTAAATTACGATGGTTCGCGGACGGAGAACAGGGTTTTTCTCCGGGATGGCGCGATAGCGGTCGGGCAGTCACGTTGCTGTCGGCTGGGCGGGCGCTATCGCGAGCAAAGCAATCACCGCGTATCAGGCCTCCCGATTTATTCACACAACGCATCTGCCACGCGATAACCGTCCACCATGGGTGCTTTGCTCACATCCAGTTCGATGCGGCAACTCTGTCCGGTCTTTTCGCCCCATTTCATTTGGAAGACCTTGCCTTCACCCACTGACAGCAACACTTGGCCGGCCTGGCCGACGACGCCGGCACTGGCGCCTTTTTCGTTGGTGATGGTGGTGCCGAACGGTGGTTGCTTGCCGTCCTTGAGGCGTACGTTGAGCAGCGCTTTTTCCGAGCGGCTGGCGGCGAAGCTGGCTTTGACCACGGCACCGCGACGCGGCACGACGTTGGTCACGCCTTCTTCGATGTCGATGTTGTTGTCCAGCTCGCCGGTGTCCAGTGCCACGCGGTTTTTACGGTAAGGCGTGACGTAGGGGACCAGGGCATACCCCTTGGCGTTGGTCAACGTGCCGGGCGCGTTGAGGACGCCGACGTTCGGGGTGTCTTTGACTTCGACCAGGGCCACGGTTTCGCCGAGGGTCTGGCCGAATTCGAGGCCATCACTGTGACCGAGCACGGAGCCTGCGGCGCTCACCGAGGTCTGTCGGTAACCGCTGCCGACACTGACGCCGGCGCCGAGTTGGGCGAACGGCGCGCGGTAGCCGATCAGGGCCGAGCCGTTGTTGCCGCCGTTGTCGGAGCGGTTGGCGTTGACGTTGTAGTTGAGGTTGCCGTCGCGCCCGCTCAGGCCGGCACGCTGGTCGAGGCTGCCGTCGTTATTGCGCGTAACCGTGTAGGTGCCGGTGCTGCGCGTCTGGCCGATGGGCATGGATACGCTGAACACCACTTGATTGTTCTGGCCGAAGTTGTCGGTCAGGGTCTTGCTGGCGTAGATGCCGTAGGTCACGCCTTTGTATTGGGTGTTGAAGCCCAATTGCATCTGTTTGTCTTCGCGCGAGGTACCCCAGTAGTTCTGCTTGCTCATGTTCAGGTAGAACGAGCCGTAGCTGTCGAGGGCCTGGTTGATGCTGGCTTCGACTTTGCTGCGCTTGGAGAACGTGTTGAATTCGTTCGGTTCTTGCAGGCGCACCGCTTCATCAAAGTCGCGATAGCCTTCGGTGGAATAGCGATAGCCGGCGAAGCGTACCGAAGTGCCAGTTTCGAATGCCTTGCCGTAGCGCACGCCAAAACTCTGGCCTTTCTCTTTGCCGGCCGCGACTCCGGAACCCCTCGGTACATCGGTCTGGGCCTGGGTAACGTCCAGCGAAACGGCGCCCAGACTGCCGAGGCTTTTGCCCACGCCGACGACGCCAGCGCGATAGAAGTCAGCGCCCAACAGACCGCCATACACCGTCAGATCGAACGGCAAACCGTAAGCCAGAGAGGCCTGGGCGAAGGCCGGGCGCTGGCCGCCGTCGACAGCGTTGTACTCACCGGCGGTGGCGCTGTAGCGCCAGGTTTTTTCCCGCAGCATGTTCGCCAGCGTGGCGTACGGTTGGGTGAAGCGCCGCTCGCGACCGTCAGCTTCGGTGATGATCACTTCCAGGTCGCCACTGCCCGATGCCGCATTGAGATCGTCGATTTCGAACGCGCCGGGCGCCACATACGTGGTGTACAGCGAGTAGCCGTTCTGGCGCACTTCGACCTTGGCCTGGGTTTCGGCGATGCCGCGAATGATCGGCGCATAACCTTGCATCGAGTCCGGCAGCATGCCCATGTCGGACGCCACCTGGGCGCCGCGAAACGGAATGCTGTCAAACACATCACCCGGGGTGAAGCTTTCGCCCAGGGTCAGCGTGCTCTTGATCGCGGTCAGATCACGCTGTGCATAGGTGTTGCTGCGCTGCCAGTCCTGCTGGCCGTCTTCATCCTGACGGAACGAGGAACTGGAACGAAAACGCCAGTCGCCGAGGTTGAATCCGCCGTTGGCGTAGAGGTTGTATTGCGTGCCGTTGCCACGGGCGTCGGACTGCGTGTTGGCCGCCGAGAACTGATAGTTGAGCATCGCCGCGTTGATCCCGCGATCCCATTCCTGCGGAGCGACATAACCCGCGGCGTCGCGGCGCAAGGCGATCTGCGGCACGCTGATGTCGAGGGTCAGGCGCCCGGCGTCGAAGCTCACCGAAGCGCCTTCGATCAATTGGGCAAGGTCGATGCACGCGGGGAATGACTCACCCGGGGTCAGGAACGCATCGACCTTGACCCCGAGTTCCTTGAGGAACGCCTCGGACAGACAGGCGCGCACTTCAGCGCTTTTTTCGTCCTTGGCGAAAGTCATGTCGCGGCGGTCAAAAAAACTCTGGTTCAGGCGAATCACCACCGGGTAAGTGCCGGGGCCGATGCTGCCGCTGTTGGCGATGGCGTCCAGGTCGAGGTTGGGCCCGGCGCTGGCGCCACCGAAGGGCTGCATGAAGCTGGCATCAAATTTCGCCGGTTCGTCCGCGCTCGCCGAGCTGCCCATCAGCACCGTGAGAATGGCGACCGACAGATGCAATGGAACAAAAGGCACGGACTGACGATGACGGTTCAGGGCTTCGATTCGCATGACAATACTCAACACTCGGCCGTCACGCGGCATCGGCAGCGTGCAGGCGGGTTCGCAAGAAAAGGGGGCGGTGTTACGGGGCGCTGCTCAGCTCGACTTTTTTCGGCTCGCTGTAACCGCCGTAGTCATTGATGGCGGAGAACACCACTGCGCCGCTGCGAGCGCTGAAACCTGGCAGCGCATAACGCTGGCTGCTCATCGGCGCGACCATCTTCGGTTCATTGACTTCAACGACCTGCGCACCGGCCTCGACTTTTACGCCGATAAAGGACACGTGAAACGCCGACGGGTTGTTGACCACCAGCACCGGTTTGCCTTGTTCCTGCTGCAGACTCCAGCGCAGTTGCGGCGGCGCATCCATTGGGCTGCCCTTGAGGGTGGGCGGGCGATAGAAGACTTTGATCCGCGTGCGCATGGCGATCTTCAAGGTATTGGCGTCAGGCTTGCCGGCCAGCGGGATTTCCTGGGCGTTGAAGTAGAAGACCGATTCGCGGTCTTGTGGCAGATCGCCGGGTACTTTCTGGATGCGCACCATTTGCTCTTTGCGCGGATCGAGGCGAAACAGCGGCGGGGTGGCCACGAACGGGGTGGCGGTGGTGTTGTCGTCAGCCTCGGTGTTGATCCAGGCCTGCACCGCGTAGGCCTCGGCCGTGGTGTTGCTCACGGTGATCGAGGCATCGCGTTTGTTGCCGTCGTACACGATACGCGTGCCGCCGAGCATCACACCGGCCTGGCTGAAGCTGCTGAGCAACGTCGCGCTCAGTAACACAGCCAATGTCGATGCGGTTCTGAAGGGGGATCTGACTGAGTTCATTGCGTTCATCCTCTTGTCGGCACGGCCACAAAACCGTGGCAAAGGGAAGGGCGCCCGGCGGCGGCAATCGCCGCCGGAGGCTGACCGGACTTACTGGTAGTCGACGGTAAAGGCGGCTTTGGCGTTCGCCGGACCGGAAGTGGCTGTGCCGGTTGCCACGTAGTTGGCGGTGAAGCGCAGCGGTTGGGTCAGGTCCAGATAAGGCGAGGATTCCAGACCCAGTTGCACGTCTTTGCCGGACGCATCCTTGATCTGCACGGCGACGTTGGTGGCCACGCCCGCTTCCGGCAGCAGGCCGATCCACTGGCCGCTGGAACCGGCGTTGCCGCTCAGCGAGAGAAACTTGACCACGGCTTTCTTGCCGGTGACGTTACAACCCGGTGCAGTGGTGTCGATGGTCAGGGTGAAAGCGCCGCCACCTGCCACTTGACCGGCAGAAGCCAGGGAGGTGGCCGGCACGCTGCCAAGGCCGACGTCGCCGGCACCGGCCGAACCGTTGAGGTCGGAAACCACTACCGGACAGGTGTTGTCGGTCACGCTGCCGACGAAGTTGATTTCACCGTCGGCGGCCATTGCGGCTTGCGACGCGGCTGCCAGAACCAGGGCCAGGGACAAACCTTTGAGCGCAAAATTTTTCATGATCACTTCCAGATATTGAATAAATGTCCGCAAGCCCGAAGGCCCTGAGACGGATCGACGTCGCCATCCCGTCGGGGGCAGAGCGTGGCGTCTGAGGCTCATTATCTGGACGTTGATGAGAGCGCTATGTAGGGAAAATCCCTTTGCTTGTAGGAAATTTCCCAGCGCTGCTGCGCGATCAATAAGTTGTCGCCAAAAAAAACGCCCCGCCTTTGGCACCGCACGGAATCGGCGATTGCAAAGGGGGAGCGTCGGGAAAAACAGGTGGATTTTTGTTGGTGGATTTCAGCGGTAAGTCACGGTGAAACTCGCATGGCCATTGGCGGTACCGGGTTGCGGCGTCGGTCCATCGCCGGTCTGGATATAACGGGCCTTGAGCGGTACTGACGTCACGCCGTTGACGATGCGGTTGAGTTGCACGGGCTGCCCCAGATTCATCGGCGAGCCGTTGTCCTGCAACACCTGGATCGCCACGCCCTGAGCCGTCGAATCGGTCGACAGGCTCAAGACACCGTTGGCCGCGTCGAGGATGGTCGATGTCTTGTCGGCGTCGATCTGGATGTTGGCGAAGTTGCCATTGAAGTAGCCGTTGGTGTTGGACGGGTAGTTATTGCCGGCGATGCAGGCGTTGAGGGTAATGGCGAACGGCTGGGCCTGGGTGGTGGAATTCTTGCCGTTGAATACGCGTTTTTCCCAGGTGCCCATCGGCACATTGATCTGGTTGCCCGGTGCGGCGGGCAGAGAGCAGCCGGCCAGGGTCACGGTGGCGGTGAAAGTCAGATCGAACATTGGCCCCATATCCGAAGTGCCAGTGGCGACCAGTTGGTTGATGGTGTGGGTACCGGGCGCGATGTCCCCGGTCTTGATCAGCGCATAACGCATCATCGCCTGGCTCATGTTCGCCTGGCTGGGGGCGGTGCGATTCATGTTGAAGGGAATGAATCGGCTGGGGTTGCCCGGCGGCGGAATCCATGCGGCAGCGAAACCGGTCATGTAGATGGCCAGGCCAATACCGGGCACGTTGGTCTGCAGCAAGGCATTGGCCGGCACATCCAGCACGTCCACCGGAATGTTCACCGCCACCGGACCGACCAGTGCCGTGTTATAGGTCGCCGTGCCATAACAGAGCAAGGTGTCACCGAAATTCAGCTGACGCATGGTGCCATTGCTGTTCAACGTGGTGCCGATCGGCACGTCTCGCGGCGCGAACACTGCGCCGCCGGTGAGCGTCAACTGCTTGACCGTATTGTTGCCCGTCGCCCAGGTGCAAGCCGCCATCGCCGGTGCCGCCGTCAACATCAACGCCGTTGCGCCAAGCCCGCCCAGCATCCGTAACCCGATCTTCATGGTATGTGCCCTCCTGAGAAGAAAACGGCCATTCAATGCAGACTGACTGCATCTGGACGTTGTTGGCGTCGGCCAACGAAGGGCGGAATTATCAGGATCACGGGGCGCGCACCGAATAGCCGGCTTCCCGCTGGCGTGTAGGAAATTTCCCAGGGATTTGCTCCTGAACGTCGGGAGTCGATGGGCGTTTCGGTCAAATTACGTGATAACCACGCCCTGGGCTGGCTTTCCATTCGGCACCTGGCTAACCGGATCAATGACTTTGTCAGTGATTACCACGGGCGGCGTATCACCGGGGCTTTGCTTGAAGAAGCCAATCAGGCCGCGAAACGCCAGAGCTGTTGACGCCGCCCCTTGGAATCAGCCCATATGCCCACATAACAGTAGTTCCCCCACGCCTTCGAGAGGAACGCCAGACCATGACCACTCAAACCGAAACCGCCATTCTCGCCGGCGGCTGCTTCTGGGGCATGCAGGACTTGCTGCGGCGCTATCCCGGCGTGCTGCACACCCGCGTCGGTTATACCGGCGGCGATGTGCCGAATGCCACGTACCGCAACCATGGCGATCACGCCGAAGCCATCGAAATCGTCTTCGATCCTGCGGTGATCAGCTACCGGCAGATCCTTGAGTTCTTCTTCCAGATTCACGACCCGAGCACGCCCAACCGTCAGGGCAACGACCTTGGTCGCAGCTATCGTTCGGCGATTTATTACCTCAGCGAAGCACAACGCGCCATCGCCGAGGACACCACTGCCGACGTCGATGCTTCAAAACTGTGGCCGGGCCCGGCGGTCACCGAAATCGAACCGGCGGGGCCGTTCTGGGAGGCGGAACCGGAGCATCAGGATTACCTCGAGCGCATTCCCAATGGCTACACCTGCCATTTCATCCGGCCGAACTGGAAACTGCCCAAGCGCGCGTGAGCGGCGGGGCTGAAGCCCGTTGCAGCGAGAGCCACCGCCGGGGTGGCTCTTGACCGCTCAGCGATCTCGATCAGGATGGCGTAGCATGGCGCCCTGAACCTTTGGCATTTCATCGCAAAGGGCAATCGAGCCTATGAAAGGGATTATCGTTGGCGACCTCATCACCTGTTCACACCCTGCGGGCCGTGGCCGATCTCGATTACTTTGATCGCCGGTCGGTTGTGCTGCCTGTCGAGCTCAGCGCACTTGATGCCTGGAACCACATGACCGCCAAGCCGGGGTTGTTCATGCGTCTGGCGTTTCGCGCGAGGGACGCGATTTCCTCGTTATTCGGGGTCAAGCGTATCGGCGGATTCTCAGGCGCCAGACGCGCAACCGTTGCGGTTGGCGATTCTCTGGATTTCTTTCGGGTGGAGCACTGTGCGCCCGACGTGTTGGTGCTGACCGAACGTGACCGGCACCTGGATGTGATGATTTGCCTTTCGATCGACGAGCGAGTGCTCACGGTCACCTCATCCGTCGTTACCCATAACGCCTTTGGGCGTCTGTACATGCTACCGGTGGGGCTGGCGCACAGAGTGATCGTCAATCGGGATCTGCGTCGGTTGAAGCGCACGCTTGAAGCGCAGTAGTGTGCTCGCTCAAGCTGTGCCCGTGAGGGCGGCGCATTCACGGCTGCCCCCTAGCGCAGCAGATGGACGACCATCCCGACAAGCGCACAGGCCAGCAATACCTGGATAACGCCGCGCTTGAAGCGGAACAAGGCAATCGCCGCCGCGATGGCGATCAGTGCCGAGGGCCAGTCGAGGTGGCCGCTGAATCCCGTTGGCCAGAGCACGTGGTAACCGAAGAAACACGCCAGATTGAGGATCACCCCGACGACGGCGGCCGTTATCGCGGTGAGCGGCGCGGTGAACTTGAGTTCGTTGTGGGTCGATTCCACCAGCGGGCCACCGGCGAGAATGAACAGGAACGAGGGCAGGAAGGTGAACCAGGTCACCAGGGCGGCGGCGACGGCGCCCGCGAGAAAAACCTGATCGGGCCCGAATACCTGCGAGACATACGCCCCGACAAAAGCCACGAACGCTACCACCATGATCAGTGGCCCGGGTGTGGTTTCCCCCAGTGCCAGGCCGTCGATCATCTGTGTCGGGGTCAGCCAGCCATAATGGCTGACCGCGCCCTGGTAAACATAGGGCAGCACCGCGTAGGCACCGCCGAAGGTCAGCAGTGCGGCTTTGGTGAAGAACCAGCTCATCTGGGTCAGCGTGCCTTCCCAGCCAAAGAGCGTGGTCAGGATTGTCATTGGCAGCGCCCACAGTGCGGCGCCGGTCAAGGTAATTGCCAGCAGCTTCAGCCAGTTGAATCGGGCATGATCAGGTGGAGGCGTGTCGTCGTCGATCAACGCCGGGCCGTAGGATTTTTTTGCGGCGCTGTGGCCGCCGGCTCTGAACTTCTCGGGTGCCAGGCGCCCGCCGACGTAGCCGATCACTGCTGCGCCCAGGACGATCAGCGGAAACGGCACATTGAGCGCGAAGATCGCAGTAAATGAGGCTGCCGCAATCGCCCACAGCCAGTTGTTCTTCAATGCCCGCGAGCCGATGCGATGCGCCGCCTGGACCACAATCGCGGTCACGGCGGGTTTGATCCCGTAGAAAATCCCGGCCACCGCCGGCACTTCGCCGAAGGCGATGTACATCCATGACAGCGCGATCAGGATGAACAGCGAAGGCAGCACGAACAGTGCGCCTGCAATCACCCCGCCCCAGGTTCGGTGCATGAGCCAGCCGATGTAGGTCGCCAATTGCTGGGCTTCTGGCCCGGGTAGCAACATGCAGTAGTTCAGCGCATGCAGAAAGCGGCGCTCGGACATCCAGCGCCGGCGCTCTACCAGTTCCTGATGCATGATCGAAATCTGCCCGGCCGGTCCGCCGAAGCTGATGAACCCCAGCTTCAGCCAGAACCAGAACGCCTCGCGCAGGCTGATCGGCTGGGGCGTCGACAATGGCTCGCCGGACGCGGGTACGCAAACCTTATTCATGGGGGCGCTTCTCCGTCACAAACCCGGCCATTTGCGCAATAAGGTCAGGGGTTCACCGCGAAAACGCAAACGCTTTCACGGCTGCCCAGTGACTTTTTTCATGACTGCGGATGGCAGGCGGGGCGGCGTTGATCGCGTGTGCGGCGCTGTCCTGATCCTCAGTCGTCCATCGTGCTCAGCACTTCCCCGGTGGCAGCATCTTCGAGCCAGACTTTCAGACGATTGAGGCCCACGTATTTCGAGCGGGCCATGATTTTCTGCCCCGGCTTGCCGTCGAACTTCAAGTCCGCAAACAGAAATTGTCGCGGCAGGCGGTATTCCAGTTGAATGGTGTAGGTGCCCGGCTTGAGCACCGCGCGCTGCGGGGAGTCGTTCTTGTAGTAGTACGTGGAAAAGGGAATGTTGCCGACTTTTTCGTCGTTGATCCGGATGATGTTCAGGTCCGGCTGCAGATCAGCGAAGTGGCGCTGGGGCCGGCCGGCATAAGTGTCGGTTTCGACGACGGTATAGCGCGATTCGTCGACCGCCGTGACAGCACCGACGTTGGAATACGCGGGCATTTCCGCACAACCTTGCAGGCATAGCAGGGCGGCGACGAGAGGAAGCAGGATTTTTTTCATCAATGGAACCCGATTGACTTTGATGTTGTACAACCAACAGTGATTTTGCAGGTCCGCTACAGGCGGGCCTAGGCGAAGAAAACGTCAACGACAGTCGCTCTCACGCCCGGCCAAAACCAAGGAATGACAGCAGTTTGTTGCCCGCTTTGCGTTCGTAGAAGGGTGTGGTTTGCGTGAGGAAGTACTCGCTCAGCCCCGTCTCGCCGGGACACACGCGACACAGATCAACGGCTTCGCCAGCCGGTGCCGTATCTGCCGCGACGTTCCCCGCTTCGCGCATGACCTGCTCGAAGTCGCCGTCGACCTCAATTCCCACGATCAGGTGCGGCTTTTCATCTAGCGAGGTGTCGTGCATCAGCGCGAGAAAAGCGCGCTTCACGTTGCGGTGTTTGGCCAGTAACTGCTTCAGCGAGTTGACCAGGGTTGACGGGTAATGCGCAGGCTGGCCGAGCAATACGCTGGTTTCTTTTTCGACAGTGCGCGAGGTGGCTTTCTGGCCGACTTCATCGCTGAGCAGATTGCGCACTTCTTCGGGGAAAAACTCTTTGCCATAAAGCGACTTGGGATTCAGGAACAGGTGCGCACCCTGGGTCATCTCGAACAGGGCCCTGGCGGGCAGTTCCAGATAACTTTCCTCGCCGTCGATTGATTGTTGCAGCGTTGCCAGCGACGAAAAGAACGGAATGACCGACGTGCCGTCCGCTTTCTGCCAATGGGCGATGCTGACGTTGCTGCCGGCCTCGAGATTGACCAGGCCGTCCGCTGTGCCCGTCGTGCCGAGGATATAAACCGGTGAGTTCAACAAAGTCTTGAAGAACTCGGGACGATGCGCCGGTTCGTCGGCGGCCAGCCTGAGGCTCGTTTCGAGTGGGTTTTCTGACGGTGTGTCCATGATGTCTGTCCGTGACTCTCTGAAAAATGATCGGCAAAGCACAAGCCAAAGGAACGCAGCGTTACGCAGAGCTTGCCGGTGAGTCAGAGCAGATTCCACGACACGCCGAGGTAAACCCCCATGCCTTCACCCGGTGTCGAACGCGCGGCGTCCAGTCCTTTATCGTCATATCCCGGCGTAACTGTAGCGGCGTAGTGTTGGTTGGTCAGATTGCGCATGTCCAGCCACGTCTGCCAGTCGCCCTTGGGCGCGTTATAGCCCAGCGTTGCGCCGAACAGCGCGTAGGGATCGGCGTAGTAACTGTTGGCGTAATCCACGGCGACTTTCGACACCAGTTGCGTATTGAGCGCCGCGAAGAAGCCCTGCGGCCAGTCATAGCGCAACTCACCCTGGTAGTAGTGCATTGGCAGCCCCGGCAAGCGGTTGTCGCCGAAGCGATCATCATCGCGATAGTGGAAGTCGCTGAAGGTGTAGGCCTGGCGCAGGCTCAACCGGCGACCATCAGTGGCGGACCAGAGTTTGCTGTTCAGGCTTGCCTCGACCCCTTGGTGAACGGTGGGGCTGGCATTGAGTTCGTAAGGCGTGACGGCGTTGGCGTCCGGCAATACCGACAGCAATTCGTGGCGCACTTGCGCGTAGTACCACGCCAGACTCCACTCACCGGCGGCACTCTCGCCACGTCCGCCCAGTTCAAGGGTGGTGGCGGTCTGGTTCTGCAGTTTGATCGGGTCTTTTTGCGTGCCGGTCGCCGCGCCATTGCCGGCCGGGAAACGCACATTGGAGCTGTAGATCAGTGACCACGGGTGCGGCGCTTCGACCGAGCGGCTGAGGTTGCCGAACAGTTGCAAGTCCGGCGTGACCTGATAGCGCAGGCCGATGCGCGGCGCGTAATCCCAGTCGTTCATGCTGGTTTTGCCGCCGCTTTGCGGCAGGGTCACGGCGCTTTCGCGGCGGGTGTAGATTGCCGCGAGGCCAGTGGTCAGCCACAGGTCATCGGCGATTTCCAGGTCGTTGCCGGCGTGCAGAACGGTGTCCGAACCTTGATAGGTGAAGTTGCGCATGTGTGTGCCCGGTGCGTAACCGGCGGTGTTGCCAGTCGGTATGCGCACCAGTTCGCTGGCGCCGTCATTGGGCAGGTGTTTGGTCACGCGCAGGCCAACGGTGCTGCGGCTTTCCATGCCGAAAATCGTGTCACGACGTTTGTAGTCGAACGTGCCGCTGACGTCGGTATAGGCGACTTTCAAGCGGTTCGGGCCTTCGCGCAAATCCATCGGGTAATCGTGGTAGACGAGGCCGGTCTGAATGCTCGAATCGTCGTCGATGTAGTAGGTAGTCTTGTTGCCGATGAAGGTGCTGCCCGGCTGCTTGCGGCTGTCGTCACGCGCCACATAGGACGGATTGGCCGCGCGAGGCGAGTGTTCGATGGAGTGCTTGGTCACGCGGCCGGCGAGGTCGTTGTCGGTTTCGCGGTAACGGATGTAGAAGCGCGTTTCCAGGTTCGGATTGAAGCGATAGCCGAAGTTGGCGATTACGCCTTTGCTCTCGCTGGCGGTGTGATCCTGATAGCCGTCGGCGTTGGCATCGGTCAGCGACACGTAGTAATCAAAGTCGCCCAGCACTTGCCCGGAGCTGACCTGGCGCTGCTGATAGCCGTGGCTGCCGGTGGCGTAGCGCACTTGCAGCTTCGGCGCGTCGTAGCCGGTGTGGCTGACGTAGTCGATGGCGCCGCCCAGCGCCAGAGAGCCCCGGTCAAAGCCATTGGCACCGCGCAACACTTCAACGTGATCGACCCACAGCGGTTCGAGCAATTCGTAAGGCGTGCCACCGGGGCCCGTCAGCGGCAAGCCGTCGAGCATCGTGTACAGCCCCGACGCGTGCGCGCCCGGCGCCCGGTTGATGCCCGAACCGCGGATGGAAATCTTCACGCCTTCGTTGCCCGCCGACTGCGCATACACACCCGGTTGATACGCCAGCACATCCTGGTTGTTCGCCACGCGACCCTGCAAGGGCTGGCGCATGTCGACCACATTGGTGCCGCCGGGCACCTGTTCGAGGCGGGTACTGGCCTCTTCAATCGAAGCGTCCGCAGCGTTTTGATCCTGCGCCGAAATCAGCACTTGCCCCAGTTCCAGACCTTGAGTCTCGGCCAGTGCCGGGCAGGCGAGGGCGAGGCCCAGCAGGGCGGCGGGCAGGGATTTGGACGCGGACATCGAGAAAACTCCAGGCAGACGGGAACGGGCAATGAACAGTGCGACGCAAGAAAGATCCAGGGAAACACATGGCGACTGTGCTTTTTTGCCAGGCCATGGCAAACGGCCGGTCATGAACTAACCTCACGTGTCTGGATTGCCCGGTCAATCAACATTTCATTGCGGTCGTGTTTCATGAGGGCTCGGTCATGGCAAAAGACAAAAAGAAGGCCGCCAAGGCGCCTGAACGTCCGAAGTTGAACAACAAGGACTACCTTGAGCAGTTGCGCAAGCTGCACGTCGAACTGGTCAAGTTGCAGGAGTGGGTCATTGCCAGCGGCGCCAAGGTCTGCATCGTGTTTGAAGGCCGCGACGGCGCCGGCAAGGGCGGGGTGATCAAGGCGATCACCGAGCGTGTCAGCCCGCGGGTCTTTCGTGTGGTGGCGCTGCCCGCGCCGACCGACCGTGAAAAGAGCCAGATGCACGTGCAGCGTTACCTGCCGCATTTACCGGCGGGTGGCGAAGTGGTGATTTTTGATCGCAGCTGGTACAACCGCGCCGGCGTCGAGCGGGTAATGGGGTTCTGCACCGAGGAGCAGGCCGACAAGTTTCTCAACTCCATCCCGTGGGTGGAGCACACGATCGTCCAGTCTGGCGTGATCCTGCTCAAGTACTGGCTGGAAGTCAGCCCCGAAGAACAGACCCGCCGGCTTGAGGCGCGGATCAACGACGGGCGCAAGATCTGGAAACTGACCCCAATGGATCTCAAGTCCTACAGCCGCTGGTACGACTACTCACGAGCGCGGGACGAAATGTTCAAGCGCTCCGACACCGAACACGCACCGTGGCTGGTCGCCGATTCCAACGACAAGCGCCGGGCACGCCTGAACATCATCACCGATCTGCTCAGTCGCATTCCGTATGAAGACGTGAAGCGCGAGAAGGTGACGCTGCCCAAACGGCAGAAACCGGGCAACTACGAAGAACCGAACTATCCATACCGGCGAGTCGCAGAACCCTACTGAGAGGGAGGCCACTTGCCGGCGGTCAAGTGGCGCACTGGCTCAGACAACGCTGGCGCGGGTCAGGCTGCTGACGTGCCCGATGCCCGCCGCCTTCAATCGGTCGATCAGGTCATTGCGAGCATTTTGTCCGCCCGCCCGGATGTACTCCAGTTCCGCGGCGGTGATCAACATCACACTGACTAGCTTGACGGGCGATAACGGCATGTCATCGATTTGTGTGGAGAAATCCGCTTGCGGCGCGCCGAGCAGCATGCCGGTCATGTCGTCCTCGGTGACGAAGTGGGCTGGCAACTGATCGCACATGTAGTCCGATTGACTGAAGCCTGGAATTTCGAATGACATCGAGCCGTATTTCTCCAGCCGGTGGGTAAGTCCACCGGCGTGCGCCACTTCTCTGGCCAGGTGTTTCAACAATTCGAACGCCCAGCTGCGTGTGAGTGGATAAACGTCGCCCGTGGCACCGCGTGCATGTTCGGGGATATCTGCGGTTTCGATGAACAATTCCATTTCAAAACCGTTGCCCAGGCCTTCGACTCCGTCGAACGGGTCCGACATGCCTTCGGTAGCGAGGATGATCGAATCGGCTCGACGCACCACACGATACGCCTGACGGGTCGATGGCCAGTCCGGGCCGCCCATCAAACTCGGGCTGATCGCGTAGCCCAGAACATCGCTTTCACTGACGCCGACGCTGTTCCAGTGCCGGTCCAGGCATTCCTGGCTGGCCTCTCGCAGGGCCAGGTTGGTCTTTTCTGCCTCGCTCAGGTCGTCATAAGAGAAGGTTTCGTGGGCTTCCTCTGTATGTTCCAGTGCTGGAGCAGATTCAGTGACCGGTGTTTTCCGTGAAGCGAAGAGTTTTTTAAAAAATTGCACAGGCATTCCTTGCGTCATCGTGATGATTTTGCTGCATGGCGGGATCCGGCAGATTCTCGCATCGGATCACATGGATTGGCCAATTGCCTGTAATCAGTCGGTAGGCTGAATTCGCCACAAAGACTTCAAAACCCTCGGGCGCGATGTTGCTTGAAGCGCGTGGCGCAGAGAATTTGTCCGGCAGCGCTTCCATCCGTCGCCCGCGCTGAACCTCGGTGATCTCGCGTCTTTCTACCAAGGGAGTCCTTCACGAGAACACTTTTATGTTCGATCAGCAAAAACAGGCATCCCTCGCGGCATGGCGCAAACTGGCGACACAGGCGCAAATGCGCCTGGACCCGGAGCAGCAGTACGACGAGTTGCTCAAGGCAGCTGATGAAATGGAGGAGCAGGGGCTGATCACCAGTGCCGAGTGGCGGCAACTGGTGCGTGATGCCGGTAGCGTGTTCACTCGCAATACGCCGCGCACAGAGGGTTGAGCGCACACCTGCAGGGGCTGCGGTATTCGACAGACACAGTGAGTGGCCGCTCAGGTGACGCGGCCTTTTTTGTGGGCTGGCTGGTCTGTTCTGGACATTTGCAACAGCTGCGCAAACGCCACTTTGTCGATCGGCCGGCTCATGAAGTAACCCTGCACTTCATTGCATTGATCCTTGCCGAGTATCGCCAGTTGTTCCTCGGTCTCGACGCCTTCGGCGGTCACCGTCAGGCCCATGGCCTTGCCCAGGCCGATGATGGCCTGCACCACCGCGCGATCGTTGGCACCGCTGCTGATCGAGGCAATGAAACGCTTGTCGATCTTGATTCCGTCGAACGGATAGGCGCGCAGATAGCCGAGGGATGAGTAGCCGGTGCCGAAATCGTCCATGTTCAGGCGCACGCCCAGTTCCTTGAGCGCATTCATGGTGATCAACGCGCAGTCGGTGTCGTTGAGCATCACGTTTTCGGTGATCTCCAGTTCCAGACGACTGGCCGGGAAGCGGGTTTCGACCAGTATTTCGCGGACATCCTCGACCACATCGCTGACGGCAAACTGCGCCGGCGACAGGTTGACCGACAGCAGAATGTCCGGCGGCCAGGCCAGCGCGGTTTCGCAGGCTTCGCGCAAGACCCAGCGGCCAAGCGGGACGATCAGATCGGTCTGTTCCGCCAGGGCAATGAACACATCCGGTCCGAGCAACCCCTGAGTCGGGTGCTGCCAGCGCACCAGTGCCTCGACCGAGACGATCTGCTTGCCGTCGACCTTGTAGCGCGGCTGATAGTGCAGGACGAACTCGTTGTGTTTGAGCGCATGGCGCAGGTCATCTTCCATTTGCCGGCGGGTCTGGATCTGGTCGCTCATGTGCGCTTCGAAATAACACCAGGTGTTCTTGCCCTCGGACTTGGCCTGATACAGAGCGATGTCGGCGTAGCGGATCAGGTCGCCGGGCACGTATCCGTGGCGACGGCTGAGGGCGATGCCGATGCTGGCGCCGATGTGCAGCGGATGGTGTTCGAAGACCACCGGTTGATGCAGGCTGCCGATCAGGCGCGTGCAGAATTTGTCGATTTCAGCGTGGCTGTCCATGCCGTTGAGCACCACGACGAACTCGTCGCCACCGAGCCGGGCGACGATGTCATTGTCGCGGGTGCTTTCGCGCAGACGCGTGGCGACCTCTTGCAGCACCGCATCGCCCGCCGGATGACCGAGTGAGTCGTTGATCGGCTTGAAGTTGTCGAGGTCGATCATCAGCAGCGACAGGGCCGGGGCGTGTTCCTTGAGCAGCAGCGCGTCATCCAGATAGCGCGCCAGTTTGTTGCGGTTGGGCAGGCCGGTCAGCGCATCGTGCAGGGACAGGTGCTGGATCTGCGCATGGGCGGCCACTTCGTCAGTGATGTCACTGGCGGTGCCGCGATACCCGACAACGACGTGCTGGTCGAAGATCGGCCGTGCGGAAAGTCGGCAATGACGTTGCTCGCCGGAGTGATCGCGGTAGGTGCAACGCAGGTCGCTGGTATTGGCTTGCTCGGTCAGTGCCCGCAGCCACAGTTCCAGCGGAGTGGTGTCGCAGAACAGCAGTTGGCCGATGTCCTGGCCTAGCCAAAAATCCTGCGGATAACCGGTCACTTCGCTGAACCGCGCCGATAGATAAGTCAGCGACAGCGCCCGGTCGACTTCCCAGATCCAGTCCGACGCGGCTTCCGCCACCGCCCGAAAACGTTCCTCACTGGCTTCCAGTCCGCGATTGGCGCTTTCCAGTGCGAGGTTCGAGGCTTGCATCACGGCAAAGCTTTGGTCGACATATTGCGAGGAGCGCAACGCATGGCGAAAGAAATACGCGGTGAGCAGCATCAGCACCAGCATGGTCACGCCGAGGGGGGGCAACAATGACCACAACAAGCGCTGACCGGGTTGCTCCAGATCGGCGATCAGGCTGTAACCGGTGTTGTCCAGCGCCACCCTGGGCCGATCGCGGGCCAGCGTTTCATCAGGGGCGAGGGTCAGATTGCTCAAGCCATAGCCGCTGCCGAGCGCGCGCAGTTTGGTCGGGGTGAGTTTGTCGACAAATACCAACACCGAGGTTTTCCGTGGATCGCCCAACGGCCGCGCATCATTGGGAATGATCGCCGCCGCCGACACCAGCGCCGGCCAGCCTTCGAACAACGAGTAAACGCTGACGGGAATGCTCAAGTCGCTCTGGCCCTGCACCTGTTCGACCAGCGTTGCGGCGGGGATTTGCAGAAATTTGGAGACGTCGCTGTCGAGCAATTGGCCGCGCACCACCGCATACCGGGTATGCTCGCGGTCGAGGACGAACACGCCGTCATAGCCGTCATTGGTGAACAGGGTTTTGCCAACGTTCTGCTCAGTGAACGCCCAGTTGATATCCACCGGGTTGCTCAGATGTTCATAGGCGGTGGTCCAGTTGGCGTAGCTGGATATGTAGTTCTTCGACGCGGTCATGCGGTTTTCCAGGGCGCGGGCCGAGTAAAACCGGGTTTTGCTGATTTCTTCGGTGTCGAGACGATTGGCGATGCCGAGCAAGGCAACGCTCGCGGCGATCACGCCGGCGACGAACAGCGCGCCGACAGCGATGGCCAGGCGCCGGGTCACGGCGTTTTGCCGGGGTGGAAGGGGCGCCGCATAACTGGAAATATCCATGTGCTCGTCCTTGATCCGCAGTCTTCTGAACCTAGAACAATGGCGCGCACGCAATGTTCCGGCTCTTCTACGCACTGTCCTCAAAAGCGTAGTGAAGACGGTGCAATTTGCCTCTTCAACAGCGGCTTGCCGATCAGCGGCGATTCCCGAAAGCACAAGACTTCCCGCGTAAAAACCGGATAATGGCCGCCATTCGTTTAGCCGTATTCTGGTAATCCCGCATGGAAATCAAGGTCAATTTTCTCGACAACCTTCGACTTGAAGCCAAGTTCGACGACTTCACGGTGATCGCCGATCAGCCCATTCGCTATAAGGGCGATGGCTCGGCACCGGGGCCGTTCGACTACTTTCTGGCGTCGTCGGCGTTGTGCGCGGCTTACTTCGTGAAGTTGTACTGCGACACGCGCAACATCCCCACGGAAAACATTCGCCTGTCGCAGAACAACATCGTCGACCCGGAAAACCGCTACAACCAGATCTTCAAGATCCAGGTCGAGTTGCCGGCAGACATCTCCGAGAAGGATCGTCTGGGCATTCTGCGGTCGATCGACCGTTGCACAGTGAAGAAGGTCGTGCAGACCGGCCCCGAGTTCGTGATCGAGGAAGTCGAAAACCTCGACGCCGATGCCCAGGCCTTGCTGATGCCGCATGCGGGCTCCGAGGCCGGCACCTGCATTGCCGGCAAGGACCTGCCGCTGGAACAGACCATCGCCAACATGTCGGGCATCCTCGCCGACCTCGGGATGAAGATCGAAATCGCCTCGTGGCGCAACATCGTGCCCAATGTCTGGTCGCTGCATATCCGCGATGCGCATTCGCCGATGTGCTTCACCAACGGCAAGGGCGCGACCAAGGAAGGCGCCCTGGCGTCGGCACTGGGCGAATTCATCGAGCGCTTGAACTGCAACTTCTTCTACAACGACCAGTTCTGGGGCGAAGAGATCGCCAATGCCGAGTTCGTGCATTACCCGGACGAACAATGGTTCAAGCCTGGCCCGCAAGACGAGCTACCGGCCGAAATCCTCGACGAATACACCCTGAAGATTTACAACCGCGATGGCGAGTTGCGCGGTTCGCACCTGTACGACACCAACTCAGGCAACACCCAGCGTGGCATCTGCTCGCTGCCGTTTGTGCGTCAGTCGGACAATGAAGTGGTGTACTTCCCGTCCAACCTCATCGAAAACCTCTACCTCAGCAACGGCATGAGCGCTGGCAACACCCTTGCCGAAGCACAGGTGCAGTGCCTGTCGGAAATCTTTGAGCGCGCGGTCAAGCGCGAAATCCTTGAAGGCGAAATGGCCCTGCCAGATGTGCCGCAGGAAGTGCTGGAGAAATACCCGAGCATCCTCGCCGGCATCAAGGGCCTGGAAGAGCAGGGCTTCCCGGTGCTGGTCAAGGATGCGTCGCTGGGCGGTGAGTTCCCGGTTATGTGCGTGACCCTGATGAACCCGCGCACCGGCGGCGTGTTTGCCTCGTTCGGCGCGCACCCGAGCCTGGAAGTGGCGCTGGAACGCAGCCTGACCGAGTTGCTGCAGGGCCGCAGTTTCGAAGGTTTGAACGACTTGCCGCAGCCGACCTTCTCCGGGCAGGCCGTGACCGAGCCGAACAACTTCGTCGAGCACTTCATCGACTCCAGCGGTGTGGTGTCGTGGCGCTTCTTCAGTGCTAAACCGGACTTCGAATTCGTCGAGTGGGACTTCTCAGGCGATGGCGAAAACACCAACGCCGAAGAAGCCGCGACCCTCTTCGGTATCCTCGAAGACATGGGCAAGGAAGTCTACATGGCCGTCTACGAGCACATCGGTGCCAAGGCCTGCCGCATTCTGGTGCCGGACTACTCGGAGATCTACCCGGTCGAAGACCTGATCTGGGACAACACCAACAAAGCCCTGCAATTTCGCGCCGACATCCTCAACCTGCACAACCTGAGCAAAGTCGGCCTGCGCAACCTCGCCCAAGGCCTGGAAAACAGCGAACAGGACGATTACACCGACATCACCACCCTGATCGGCATCGAGTTCGACGACAACACGCCGTGGGGCAAACTGACCATCCTCGAACTGCGCCTGCTGATCTACCTCGCCCTGCAGAAATTCGAACAGGCCAAGGATCTGGTCGAAGCCTTCCTGCAGTACAACGACAACACCGTCGAACGCGGCTTGTTCTATCAAGCCGTCAACGTCGTGCTGGAGATGGAACTGGACGAGGATCTGCAACTGGAAGACTACGAAGCCAACTTCCGCCGCATGTTCGGTGATGAGCGCATGGACGCAGCGATTGGTTCGGTCAACGGCAGCGTGCGGTTCTACGGGTTGACGCCGACCAGCATGAAGCTGGAAGGGCTGGATCGGCATTTGCGTTTGATCGAGAGCTACAAGAAGCTGCATTCGGCGCGGGCGAATGTGGCAGGTCTAACTGGATGACAGTTGTCATCCAGGCTTGAGCAGAAAACCTGTGGCGAAAGAGCTTTCCAGCTCGGCACAGGTTTGCGGCTTAACTGATCGCCTGAAGTCTGATTGGGTTCAACAAACGGTCACGCCGTGGTTGCTGTTCTCCCACGTTTTCTTAAATGACGCTCGCCGATCGCGAGCGTTGTGTAGTTGACGACGCCTGCTGTGGACGGTTCGCCAATACCGGCAGGTTTCGCCAGCTTTTATCGACCGTGCGCCGCGTTGGCCAATGCCCCCGTATCCACCCGCACAAACACTGAATCGCCCACCGCTGTCAGCACATCCCCCGCATACACCTCGCATATCACCCGGGTCTTGCGCCCGACGTCACCCTCGACTTTCGCTCGCAAACTCAGCGGTACGCCCATCGGTGTCGGCTTGATGAATTTGATGCCGAGGTTGCCGGTCACGCAGTCGATGCGCGGCAGGCTGCCGGGTTCGCGGTTTTCCGTGCGGTAGTGGTAGGCCATCGCCGTCCAGTTGGAATGGCAGTCGACCAGCATCGCAATCAATCCGCCGTAGACCAGGTCCGGCCAGCCGCAGTATCTGGCGTCCGGCACATGTTCGGCGAGCACGTGCACACCGTCTGCATGCCAGCGGCTTTTGATGTGCAGGCCGTGGGGATTGCGGTCACCGCAGCCGTAGCAGACGCCTTCGGGGGCCGCGAGGTCTTGCAGGGGAGTGTCGAGTTCAGACATGGGATTGCTCATCCTGGAGTGGGAAGCCCGGTCAGACGCAGGCGATTGCGCCCGCCGCGTTTGGATTCGTAGAGTGCGGCGTCGCCTTGTTCGATCAGCGCGGTAAGGCTGGCGGGTGGCTGTTCGAACAGGTTGGCGCCGATGCTCAACGTGACCGCCGCGGGCGTGGGGAAAGTCTGTGAAGTCATGCCGAGAAACTGTTCACGTAGGGCGTTGCCCAGTTCGACGACGCGTTCGCCGGAAGCATCATTTAGCAAAATGACGAACTCGTCGCCGCCCAGTCGCGCCGTCAGCGCATGGCGTGGCAGCAGCGAGCGGATCATCTCGCTCAAGGCGATCAGCAATCGGTCGCCGGCGGTGTGGCCGTACTGGTCGTTGACCAGTTTGAAGTTGTCGATGTCGATCAGCAGCAGGGCGCCGGGGCATTCGGGCGAGGCTTGCGTCAGCAGGCGCGGTGCGCGTTTTTCAAGGGCGCGGCGGTTGTACAGGGCGGTCAGCGGATCGCGCTCTGCCAGCCGGGCGATCTGTTTTTCCCGGCGGTAGCGCTCGGTGCCGGTCATCGACAGGGCGATCAACATGATCGCCATCGCGCCTTCGACCAGCGAAATCTGGATGATCTCGCCGCGAAACGCCGCCAGATCGATCAGCGTGCCGGGGATCACCACGGTCAACGCCTTGGCGACATAGAAAATCCCGTGAGCCAGCAGCACGTAACGCAGTTGCACCGCGCCAACGCTCAGTGATTTGCCGTGGGGGCGCAGGAGAAAACTGGCCTTGAGGGTCGAGAGCGCCACCAGCAGCGAGTTGGCCGCGAGCATGACCTTCGACCATAGCGGCCCCTCCGGCAGTAACAACATGACCAGCCAGGCGACGAAAATCAGCGACCAGGTGCGTGACAGCCGCGTCTGGGTGAAGCGTGCGACGCCGAGCAGGAACAGGAAATGCGCGGTCACCAGCAGGCCGTTGGCGAACCAGATGCCGATCAGCATAAGGCCGTTGCTGCGCAGCAGGGCCAGAGTGGAACCCACGGTAATCGTGGCGAACCCGGCGCTCCAGAACAACAGGGAAGGTTCACGGATGCTGCGCCACTCGATCGCCATATACAGCGCTGCCGCCGCTGCCAGGGCAGTGGAGAGGGTCAACATCGTTGGTGGGTCGAGCGGCATTTCTGGACGAGCCTGTCTGATGGGCGAATAGACGGGCGATTGTAAGCGTTCGGGGCCGTTTTGGCAGGTGGGGTGGCGCGTGCGGTCGCGGCCACACGCACCGCTCGCTCATGACTTGGGCGTGAGCCAGGAGTCCACCACCCGCCGATCCAGTTCTTCCCAATACGCCATGCCCAGCACTCGCGTGGTGTTCAGGCCGCGCAAGTAGCCGCGCAATTGATTGGCGGTGTCCTGAATAAGCTGCGGGTCGGCGACGGTCTTGTCCAGCAGGACGCTTTCGTACTGGACCAGGTATTCGGCCACACGCTCGCGAAAGTCGGGCAATACGGCGTCTCGGATCAGGTCAAACGTTCTCAAAGAGGGTTCCTCATGCATCTTTTTCTAGTTGTAGTGAGTGTGGATCAGTCTGCACGGCGCGCAACTATTGCTAGAAGTAATAGTGACCATCACGAAACGCAAGTTTTGCTTTGTCGGCAATGGGCGGAAAATCACCCCCATCGAACACGCCGCTCAAGGAATTTGCGCGATGAACACATTGACCCGACTGGTTTTGGTCGCCCTGCTGACGGGCGGAGCGATTGCCGCTGCACCAGCGTTCGCAGACGACGGCCGGTCATGTCACTTGCAGTCCATCACCGGCAGCAGCGCCACGTTGCAGCACTCGCAAACTGTGGGCGTACTGTACAGCGAGAACACCCTGGACAATCTGCAATACCTCGAGCGCTACCACGACATGGCGCTCAACGGTGCCAAGGGTGCGCTGGACTCGCGGATTCGTGAAGCGTTCGTCGATAGCTCCGACCCGGAACTGGCGATTGACTGGCTGGTGAACTCGTTGCAGCAACAGTTTCTGTCAGTGACCGTCTACGACAGCCTCGATCAGCTGGTTCAGGCCCATCCGGACATCGTGGTGAAGCTCGACACCTTCAACCGCTTGATGACCCAACGCAACAGCCTGGTCGAGGCGCGTTTTACCGCACGCTTCTATGACGCCGACCTGCAATACATCGGCAAGGCTGAAGGTGCCGTGGAAAAACAACTGCCCTCGGCCTGGGTGCATCACCAGGCGCCGCCGCAGATCGCCGCGCAGATCGCCGCGCAGATCGAGAAGCAGCGAGACCTGCAACTCAATGCGTTGAAACAATTCGATGCATCACTCAAGGCGCTGGTGGCTTCGAGCTGAACCGCAAACCATAAATGGCAACGGCGGCGCGGTGGCGCTGCACCGTTGCCGGTTGAACCGACACTTTATTTTCAGGATTACACCCATGCGCTCTTTATTTGTTCCGGCCCTGGCGGTTTCTTCGTTGCTGCTCGCCGGTTGCGCCTCGGCGCCGAACGACCCGACCCTGACCCTGCAGACCGACAAGACGCCTGCGCAATACGCTGATTGCGTCGTGCCGAAACTGCGAGGCAGTGCGCTCAGCCCGACCGTTTCGCAGACCCAGCGCAGCTACCGCATCGTAGTGCCGAGCAAGGTTTCGGCGGACAACGTGCTGGAGGCCTACAAGGCCGGCAACGGCGGCAAGGTGTTCATTTATGAACGCCACTTGCTGGCCTCGAACTTCCTGCCTTCGAGTTTTGAACGGGCCGCTCAGGACTGCATCTGATTCCGCCCGATCGACGTTTTTGACAGAGCTCCTTTGGTTGGCCGCAACCAACCAATTTTTTGCCCCGTGCCTTCATTCGGTCGCGGGGCTTTTTTTTGCCGGCGGGTTTGCCTGAGGTAACATGCCGCCACCCACTTGTTACGAGCATTGAAAATGGATTCTCACTCGATTCTGGCCTTCACCCTGGTCGCTGCGATTGCCATCGCCAGCCCGGGTCCCGCGACGTTGATGGCAATCAACAACAGCCTGGCGCATGGACAGCGCAGCACCATCTGGTCGTCGCTGGGCAATGCCAGCGGTCTGTTCTGCCTGTCGGCAGCGGCGATGCTTGGGTTGGGCGCGCTGTTGGCCAGCTCGGAAATGCTGTTCAACGCAGTGAAGTTCATCGGCGCCGGTTACCTGTTCTATCTCGGGGTCAAGCAACTGCTCAAAAAGGGCCCGATGCTGGCGCAGGGCATTGATGGCGAGGCCGGCAAGGCTCGGCCGACCCGCGGCAAACTCTACAAATCGGCTTTCCTGACCGCCGTGACCAACCCCAAGGCCACGATGTTTTTCACCGCGTTGTTCCCACCGTTCATTGATCAGAACGCGGCACTGCTACCGCAGTTTCTGATTCTGACCGCCATCTTCATGGCGTTGTCGGTGTCGTCGCTGAGTGTCTACGCCGCACTGGCCTCGCGGGCCAAAGGCGTGCTGACCCGACCGGCGCTGTCGCGTTGGGTCAGCCGGGTGGTGGGCACGACGTTCATTGGTTTTGGTGCGGTGATTCTGACCATGCGCCGTCAGACGGCGTAAGCGCGGACGGCGGTTCAGGCCCACTTGAAGCGCGCCGGGAACCGCGCCACGAAGCAGGTTCCCGCGTCGAGTGTCGAGCTGACCTGCAACGTCCCGTTGTGCGCCGTGGCAATCTGCGACGCGATATACAGCCCCAATCCGAGGCCTTCGCCGCGTTGCCCGGCTTCGGATCGCGAAAACGGTTCGAACAGCAGCGGCATCAGGGCGGCGGGAATCGGCACCCCCTGATTAGTCAGCGAGATCACGATCTCGTCGTTCTGCGCATAAGCCTTGAGGACGATCGGCGTGGCGGTCGAACCGTGCGTCACGGCATTGCCGAGCAGGTTCGACAGTAACTGACTGATGCGCAAGGCATCGCAATGAACACCTGCCGGCAGGTTCAGTGTCGACTCGAAGATGGCGAGGGGATGAGATGCCTGCACCTCGGCAAGGGTCTGTTGCAGGGTCTGCTGCAAGTCATCCACGAGGACGCGCTGTACCGGAATCCCGCCACCGAGCCGGCCGCGGGCAAAATCGAGGATGTTCTCGATCAGCACGCCCATGCGCGTCGAGCTGTTGCGGATCGCCGCTATCAAATTCAGCGAACGTTTTTCTTCGGTCCTGGTTTCCAGCAAGTCGGCACTCATGCGAATCGCGCTCAGTGGCGTGCGCAGGTCATGCCCGAGCACCGCGATGAACTGTTCGCGCAGACGCCCCAGTTCGTTGGCGTTGTTCAGCTCGACCTTGGTCGCCTCAAGTCGCTTTTGCGTGTCGAGGTTGATCGCAATCAACTGGGCGAAAAGGGTCAGCGTTTTGGCAATGGCCGGTTCGTCGAGGTTCGCCGGTACGGAGTCGATGGCACACAGCGTGCCGAAAAATTCACCGTTGGCTTTGACGATGGGAATGGAGATGTAGCTCTCCAGTCCATAGGTTTTCGGTGTGTGGTGCTGGGAAAAAACCGGATGCGTGCTGGCCTGGCCGAAAATCACCGGTTGCTGGTGCTGGCGGATTTCGTGACAAATGGTCGACTCCAGCACCAGTTCGCCACCGGGTTTGAGGCCGAAATTGATCGAGTCGTCCACCGCGCAAGCCACCCAGTTTTTGTCAGTGACGCGCGCCACGGCGGCGAAGCGCATCCCGGTCAGGTGCTTGACCATGCTCAGGATCATGGGCACCGCGTCGATGCTGCTGATGGCTTCAACGTCGGATGAGAAGGCAGAGTCGGTCATGGCACGGTGCTTTTAAAGGAGGTCGAAACAGAGACTATCGCTTATTGGCGGCCATGACCAATGGCCGCCAAGGCGAATGTGCGGCGGTTGCACGACACGTTCGGATTCAGAATGGAGCCCCCGCGTGGTGTTGTAACCGATGGACGAGTCGTGTGGCTCAGTCGAGGTCGCTGGCTTGATGCCGCTCCGGCACCTGCGACGCTTCATCGCCCCAGGTACGGTTGACCCGTTGCCCACGCATCACTGCCGGCCGCTTGGCGATGTCTTCTGCCCAGCGTTGCACATGGGTGTACTCATGCGCCGCAAGGAATTCCGCCGCCGAATAGACATTGTTCCGCACCAGTTGCCCGTACCACGGCCAGACGGCGATGTCGGCGATGGTGTAGCTGTCGCCGGCCAGATAAGGGCTTTCGGCCAAACGACGGTCGAGTACGTCCAGCTGACGCTTGGCTTCCATGGTGAAGCGGTTGATCGGGTACTCCATTTTCTCCGGCGCGTAGGCATAGAAATGCCCGAAACCGCCGCCCAGATAGGGCGCCGAGCCCATTTGCCAGAACAGCCAGTTGAGGGTTTCGGTGCGGCCTGCCGGGTCCTTGGGCAGGAAGGCGCCGAACTTTTCCGCCAGATACAGCAGGATCGAGCCGGACTCGAATACGCGGATCGGCGGTTCAACGCTGCGGTCGAGCAGCGCCGGGATTTTCGAATTCGGATTGATCTCGACAAAGCCGCTGGAAAATTGATCGCCTTCGCCGATGCGGATCAGCCACGCGTCGTATTCGGCCGCGCTGTGCCCCAGTGCCAGCAGCTCCTCCAACAGGATGGTCACCTTGACGCCGTTGGGCGTGGCCAGTGAATACAGCTGCAACGGATGTTTGCCGACGGGCAAGGTCTTGTCGTGGGTCGGCCCGGCAATCGGGCGGTTGATGCTGGCGAACTGGCCGCCGGACGGGGCTTCGTTTGTCCAGACTTGCGGCGGAACGTAGGGGGCTTTGCTCATGTGGGGGCCTCATCGTTGGCGGGCGGAAGTTATCGATAATAGACAGGTTTGATCAAGGTTTACGGCTGCTGTGGCCATTGATCCTTGATGTCAAACCACGGCGCCTTCGACGTCACCTCGACATGCTTCTGTTTTTCCGTGGTGAACGTCGTGTCCAGCGTCCCCAGCGCGACCGAGATCCAGTCGGCGAACTCACCCTGCTGGCGCGACCAGAACAGCGACGAGCCGCAGTGCAAACAGAACTGGCGCGAGACCGCTTCGGAAGACTGATAGGACTTGATCGCTTCGACGCCCTGTACCACTTGCAGATTCTCGCGCAACACGCTGCCATAACTGGCAAATGCCGCTCCGTGGCTTTTGCGGCACTGGCGGCAATGACAATGAGACAGCGCTTTGGGCCGCGAGCGGATCTGGTAATGGACCGCGCCGCACAGGCAACTGCCGCGAAAGGTCTGGGGGGAGGGCGTCAGCATGCGGGTTTTGGCTCCTTGTGAATCAGGGGAAGGTTTCAGCTGTCGGGTGACTGGGCCAGGAATTCACTGATCAACGAGATCACCTGTTGCTGGATCACCTCGCGGGGGCGATCGTTGCCATCGCCGCAGATAATGCCATCACCCGGCACGTCATCCTCAAGCAGCGCCACCGCGCCAGGTTTGCACACCGCCATAAAACTGAAATGGCTGGCGTCGCTGATTTCCACGTAACGCGAAGATTTTACCGGCAGGCGTTTGGCAAGGTCGGCAGACTCCAGCCGAGCAGGCAGCTCTGGTGACGGCACGCCGGCAGCAATCACCAGTGTCGGTACCGCCAGCGCCGCCAGACTTGCATCGGTCATGCCCCGTGACAGCCCCAGGTCCAGGGACACCACGGCAGTGACGCGTTTGTCGCGCAAGTCCGCCGCCAGCCGCGACTTTGAATCCTCGGTGCTGGCGGGGTTCATCTGTTGGTAAACGGTGCAACTGGCCAACTGCGGATGGGCCTTGCAGTCTGCGGCAAAACGCTCGGGGTCGAACCGCGCTCCGGCGACTTCCATGGCGGTCCAGCCGCCGAGAGAGTGTCCCACCACGGCAATTCGAGCCTGCGCGACCGCGCCAAACTTTTCCGGCTGCGCCGCGACGGCGTCGATGGCCCGGCTCAAATCGACCGGACGTTGCCACAACTGAGCCGCCGCTTGCGGGCTGCGGTCGCGGCTGGTTGTGCCGGGGTGATTGACCGCCGCCACGATGTAACCCTGATGGGCGAGTGCGCTGGCCAGCCAGGTCTGGTTGATCCAGGTGCCGCCGTAGCCGTGGGAGAGCACCACCAAGGGATGCTTGCCGCCGGCCGGTGGCGCATCGGGCACGGCCGGGGCGCCGACGAATACCGGGTTGTCGCCGAACAGTCGGGTGGCCGCAGTAGTGGCCGCGGCGGGATACCAGACAACCATCTCCAGTGAACGCTGATGACGCGGGTCCGTCAGCGTGGCGGACTGAAAGCCGACAGGATGATCGTCAGCGAGTGCGTGGGGGATCAGGCAGGTCAGCAGCAGGGCGCCGAGCGCTGTTTTCATGGTTGTTTTCGTCCTTGATACGTTTTATGGGCGAGCGGCACTTTGACTGAATTCGTGTCCTTGAGCGAGTTTCTTTAGCGGCCCTCCATCAGCGGCCAGTCGTGCAGGCTTCCTGGTGCTGTGATGGCGCTTCCGGCGTCTTCGCGAACCTGTTCGCGAATGGCCTCGCCACCGATCAGGCAGCTTACCCTGGCCCCGAAAAATCCTGGGTGGCACTGCTCGCCCGGGCCGGATCACTGGCAAATCCATCGAAACTTCGCCGCCGACAACACTGTCCAGACCTTTACACCTTCCGGCCAATGTTCTGCCGGAACAGGCTTATGCACCGGAGAAAGGCGAGGATCGAGATGTCGATGACAGTGGGAGATTTTCTGGTTGAGCGGCTCAGCCAATGGGGCGTCACGCGGATTTTTGGTTATCCGGGGGACGGCATCAACGGCGTGTTCGGCGCGCTTGCCCGGGCCAAGGGGAAAATCGAATTCGTGCAGGCGCGGCATGAAGAAATGGCCGCGTTCATGGCCTCGGCCCATGCCAAGTTCACGGGTGAGCTGGGTGTGTGCATTGCCACTTCCGGCCCGGGTGCCTCGCACCTGATCACCGGATTGTATGACGCGCGCATGGACCATATGCCCGTGCTGGCGATCGTCGGTCAGCAGGCGCGCACGGCGCTTGGCAGTCACTACCAACAGGAACTCGACCTGGTGTCGATGTTCAAGGACGTCGCCGGGGCATTTGTGCAGCAGGCATCGGCGCCTTCGCAAGTGCGGCATTTGCTCGACCGGGCGGTGCGCACGGCAGTGGGCGAACGCCGTGTGACGGCGATCATCCTGCCCAACGATTTGCAGCAACTCGAATACGAAGCACCGGCCCGCGCACACGGCACCGCGCATTCCGGTGTCGGCTACAGCAAGCCGAAAGTATTGCCTTACGAGGCTGACTTGCAGCGTGCCGCCGAGGTGTTGAACGCCGGGGACAAGGTCGCGATTCTGGTCGGCGCCGGCGCGTTGCAGGCGACCGATGAGGTCATCGCCGTGGCCGAAAAACTCGGTGCCGGGGTTGCCAAGGCACTGCTGGGCAAAGCCGCGTTGCCGGACGATTTGCCTTGGGTCACCGGCAGCATCGGCCTGCTCGGTACCGAGCCGAGCTACAAAATGATGAGCGAGTGCGACACCTTGCTGATGATCGGTTCGGGTTTCCCGTACTCGGAATTTCTGCCCAAGGAAGGTCAGGCGCGCGGCGTGCAGATCGACCTGCAGCCCGACATGCTCAGCCTGCGCTACCCGATGGAGGTCAATCTGCTCGGGGATTCGGCGGAAACTCTGGCGGCGTTGTTGCCGCTGCTTGAACAGAAGACCTCAAATAAATGGCGCAAGAAGATCGAGGGCTGGCGCGGCAGTTGGGAGAAAACCCTGGAAAGACGCGCCATGGCCAAAGCCGATCCGATCAATCCGCAGCGGGTGGTGTATGAGCTGTCGCCGCGTTTGCCGGAGCAGGCGATCATCACCAGCGATTCCGGCTCTTGCGCCAACTGGTACGCCCGCGACCTGAAAATCCGTCGCGGCATGCAGTGCTCGCTGTCCGGCGGCCTGGCCTCGATGGGCGCCGCCGTGCCTTACGCCATCGCTGCGAAATTCGCCCACCCGCAGCGCGCGGTGATTGCGCTGGTGGGCGACGGTGCGATGCAGATGAACAACATGGCCGAGCTGATCACCGTTGCCAAATACTGGCGGCAATGGGCGAGCCCGAAATGGATCTGCGCGGTGTTCAACAACGAGGACCTCAATCAGGTGACGTGGGAGCAGCGGGTGATGGAGGGCGACCCCAAGTTCGAGGCGTCGCAAAGCATTCCGGACGTGCCGTATCACTTGTTCGCCATCTCCATTGGCCTCAAAGGGATTTTTGTCGATCGTGACGAAGATGTCGCCGCCGCCTGGGAGCAGGCGCTGGCCTCGGAGGTGCCGGTGCTGATCGAATTCAAGACCGACCCGAACGTGCCGCCGCTGCCGCCGCACATCAAGCTGGAACAGGCGAAAAAATTCGCCACGACCTTGCTCAAGGGCGATCCGGATGAGGCCGGCATCATCGTGCAAGCCGCCAAACAAGTCTTGAGTTCGGTGCTGCCGGGCAAAAAATAAGCGGATAAACCCATAGCGCTCATCCCCTGTGGCGAGGGAGCGTGCTCCCTCGCCACAGGCCGGGCTCAACCGAAGGACGTTTCATTGATCCGCAACTCCGCACACAGCCCACCCTGTGGCCGGTTGTACAACTGCAAGGTGCTGCCGATCTTGCTGACGATCATCTGCACAATTGCCAGGCCCAACCCGGCGCCGTTGGCATGGCCGTGACTATAAAAGCGCTCGAACAGTCGCGCGTAGTCGAGTTCGTTGATGCCGGGGCCAGCGTCTTCGACGCTGATGTACACCGCGCCGGAGTCTTGCGGCTGCACCTGCACGCGCACCTCGCTGCCGGGCGGGGCGAAGTTCAGCGCGTTGGTAACCAGGTTCTGCAGGGCAATGGCCAGGGCCACAGGGTCGGTTTCGACCGGGCAGTGGTGGTCGCTGTCGAGGATCAGTTCTATATCCTTTTCCAGCGCCAGCGGCGCCAGTTCGGCAAGCTCCTCGCGCACCAGTGCGGTGAGTTCCACAGGGCTTTTTTCCGGATGGGCCAGACGCGGTTCGATCCGCGCCATGGTCAGCAGCTGGCTGGCGATCCGCGTGGCGCGATCCACCGCGCTGACCAGAAATTCCAGCGCCTCCTCGCGTTGTTGCGAGGTGCCGGCGAGCTGCGCGTTTTGCGCATGGATGCGCAGGATCGCCAGTGGCGTGCGCAGTTCATGGGCGGCATCAGCGATAAAGCGTCGCTCCCGCGCCAGCAGGTTGTCGATCTGCTGCAACAAGCGGTTGAGCGCGGTTTGCATCGGTTCGAGGTCGTGGGGCAGGGGGCTCAGGTTCAGCGGTTTGAGGGTTTCGGTGTCACGCCCGCGAATGGTTTGCGCCATGCTGCGCAAGGGTTGCAGTCCCCAGCCGATGGTCAGCCAGATCAACGCCGCCAGCGCCGGCACACCGATCACGCTCGGCCATAGTGTGTGGCCGACGATCCGCTCGATCAGGTCCTGACGAACGTCGTCGCGCTCGCCGACCCAGATCAACAACCCTTGCTGCGAGTCCTTGAGCAGAAACGCACACCAGTCGCGGCCGTTTTCCATCAGGTCGTGGGAACCGAGGGTGGTCGGCGGCGCATTCAGTTCCGGCGCTTCGGCCGAACGCATCAACAATTGCCCGTCACTGCGCCAGACCTGAAACGTCAGCCGCGTTTCGTACGGATGCGCCGCTTCGCCATCGCCGACCCGGCTCATCGCCTCGTCGAAGGCCTGATACAGGCGCTTCCAGTCGTTGTCGCCCGGCGCGCGTTGCGCCAGTACGCCTTGCAGCAGACGCGCACTCTGCGCCAGTTGGGCGTCGTAGACTTCTTCGATTTCATGGTGGCTGTCGCGCAACACCAGCCAACTGATCAGCACATCGCCGATCAGCACCAGAATCAGTACGGGGACCAGAATTCGCGCGCGGATCGAAATCATGACTTGAGCTCCACGACATAACCGACGCCGCGCACGGTGCGGATCAGACCGGTCGAAAGCTTTTTGCGCAGGTTGTGAATCAGCACTTCCAGGGTGTTGCTCTCGACATGCTCCTGCCAGCCATATAGCGCCCGGGACAAGCGCTCGCGGGTGACCACCTTGCCGGGACGCGCCATCAGTTGATGGAGCAGTTGATATTCCATCGGTGTCACCACCACCTCGAGACCTTGCCAGGTGACTTGCTGGCTGACCGGGTCAAGGCATACGCCGGCATGTTCCAGCACCGGTTGGGCGCGGCCCTGACTGCGGCGCAGCAACGCACGAATGCGCGCCTTCAATTCATCGACGTCGAACGGTTTGATCAGGTAGTCGTCGGCCCCGGCATCGAGGCCGGCGATGCGTTCGGCGGTGCCATCGCGCGCGGTGAGAATCAGCACCGGCAGGTCCTGTTGTGCACCGCGCAGTTGTTGCAGCAGGGCCAGCCCATCAAGCCGTGGCAAGCCGAGGTCAAGCAACAGCAGGTCGAAGCTTTCACTGTGCAGGGCATGCAGGGCGCTGACCCCGTCCTGCAACCAGTCGAGGGTGTAGCCCTCGCTGCTCAAGGCAACACGAATGCCTTGTCCGAGGGCTTGATCGTCTTCAACCAGCAGCAGGCGCATGGGCGGTTCTCAGTGGGCAACAGGGGCGTTGATGGGCGGCATCATGCCGTTGCACAGGGCGCCGTGGCAGTCCGGCCGACGGGAAAGATGTAACCACTCGTTGCCAACTAAGCTTTCACTAAGGTTGCTTTTGCACAGTGAGGCCTTCCTCATCGAGCGAGAGTGTTTCCATGCGCAAACTTCTGCTGTTGTCCCTGATTGCCGCCAGCCCTTTGGCCGTCGCCGGCCCGCAATGCACCACCGCCGAGCGTTCGCAATGGCAAGACCAGAACGCCTTCCAGGCGCAACTCAAAGCCCAGGGTTACCAGATCAGCAAGTTCAAGGTCACCGATGGCAACTGCTACGAGATCTACGGTTTCGACAAGGACAAGCGCAAGGTCGAGATCTACCACGACCCGGTCAGCGGCAAAGCGGTCAAGACCGAGATCAAAGGCTGATGCCGAGCGCGTCCCTGCGCCTGTGGGATCCGCTGGTGCGGCTGTTTCACCTGTCCATCGCCAGCGTCTTCGTCGCCAATTACTTCTTCAATGAAGCGGGTGACGACTGGCATGTCTGGCTTGGCTATTACGCCATGGGCTGGCTGTCGCTACGGATCGTGTGGGGCTTCATCGGGCCGCGCAGTGCGCGTTGGGCGGACTTCTGGCCGACGCCGGCGCGCCTGTTGGCGCACGGGCGGTCTCTGATCGCCAGGCGGCCGGAACATCGCCTCGGGCATTCGCCGATCGGTGCGCTGGTGATGATTTTGATGTTGCTGGCATTGTCGACCCTGGGCCTCAGCGGCTGGGCGATGGAAGAAGTCGATGCCCTGTGGGGCGCCGACTGGCCGTTGCAGGTCCACGAAACTGCTGCCGACGGCCTGCTGGTGCTGGTCTGCATCCATGTTGCGGCGGCGCTGTTTGAAAGCATTCTGGTGCGCGACAACTTGCCGTTGTCGATGCTCACCGGCCGCCGTCGCCGATTGCCCGACGATGCTGCGCGCTGACAAGGATGTCTGCCAATTGTTAATCCTCTTGTCCTTGCCGCGAGTCCACTATGCGTGCGTTGTCCTTTCGCTTGACATTCATACTCGGCAGCCTGGCCGTGAGCCTGATTTTTCTGGCTGCGTGGCGCAGTCATCCGAGCCATGTGCTGGCACCGTTCGCGCTGGCGACACCGCCGGTTGACGCCGGGCTGCAAGCCCCCGAACCGATGTACAGCAGCCGCTTCGTGTCCTCGGAACTCGACGACTTCGTGCACTCGTCTTCGGTCACCGCGCTGCCCGGTGGTGACCTGATGGCGGTGTGGTTCGCCGGCTCGCGCGAAGGCGCTGCCGATGTGCAGATCCGCACTGCGCGATACGACGCCAAAACCGCGGAGTGGGGCGCCGAACACGTGCTGGCCACCCGTGAATCGACCCGCGACGGCACCCGGCGCTATATCCGCAAGCTTGGTAATCCGGTGATCGCGCTGGCACCGGACCAACGGCTGTGGATGTTTTACGTGTCGGTGTCCGTGGGTGGCTGGGCCACCAGCGCGATCAATGTGATGGTCTCCGATGACTTCGGGCGCAACTGGTCGACGCCACGCCAATTGGTGACCTCGCCGTTTTTCAACATCAGCACGCTGGTGCGCGCCGCGCCGGTATTCCATGCCGACGGTTCGATCGGCTTGCCGGTGTATCACGAGCTCATGGGCAAGTTCGCCGAGTACCTGTACCTGAGTGCGGACGGCGCGGTGATCGACAAATTCCGCATCAGCCGTGGCAAGCATTCGTTGCAGCCGACCATTGTGCCGCTGGACGGACACCGCGCCGTGGCCATGTTGCGTTATGCCGGCGACACCCACCACCGCGTGCTCGCCAGCCGCACCGACGACGCCGGGCAGACCTGGAGCGAACCCTATCCGCTGGAACCGGCCAACCCCAACTCTTCGCTGGCGGCGGTGGGCACGGCTGACGACGGTTTGCTGGTGGCGCTCAATGACCTGCGGGACGGGCGTTTCAAGCTCAGCCTGTACGGCACCGATGCCAATCTCAATGACTGGCGCAGCGTCATCGAACTCGATCAGTCGCCCGATCCGCTCGGCCAGCCGTTCGCCCCCGAAGCCTACAAAGCGATCATCGGCGAAGGCTTTCGCGCCTCCAGCGGTGCGCGGCGCCTGCCGTTGGAGCAACGCTTTCTGAGCAATCTCGATTACCGCGTGTGCAAGCCGCAAGGCTGTGACTTCGAGTACGAGTATCCGTACTTCAGCCGTGGCCCGGACGGCCTCTATCACCTGGTGTACTCGTGGAATAACACCTTTATCAAACATGTCAGCTTCAACGATGCCTGGCTGGCGGAGCGCCTGTGATGCTGTTTCTGTGGCAAGCCCATTTGAGTTTTATCCTGCTCGGTTTTGTGCTGCTGAGCGCATTGGCGTTGACCCGACGCTGGCGCCCGTGGCTGTTGCCGGTGTTGGCGGCGCTCGGTTTTATCCCGGTCAATGATCTGCCGCTGGCGGCCTATGTGCGCAGTTACACCGATGACCTGGCAATCACCACGCTGGTGTTGCTCGCTTGGGTCAGCCTGCAGCGCCTGGGTGTGGTTCAGCCGTTGCCGACAGTCAGGCGTGTGCAAGTGCTGGTGCTGTTTGCCGGGTTGGCGGCGGTGCTTTACCCGGCAACTCTGGGGCTGACCTATGTCGACCCTTATCGCTGGGGCTTCAATCCACGGCCAATGATTGTGCTGATCGGTCTGACGGCGCTGGCGCTGTTGTGGCTGCGCAACACCCTCGGCGTGGCGATGCTGGCACTCGGCACGCTGGCTTTCGCCCTGCGGCTCAAGGCCTCGGAAAACTATTGGGATTACCTGATCGATCCGCTGCTGGCGGGTTATTGCCTGGTGGCCGGCGCCGCGCTGTGCGTGCGGGAAGTCTGGCGTCTGCTGCGCCCGCTACCCGCTGTACCGACATCTTCAATCTGAATCAGGACACTGAGGTCAATGATGGGCTGGATGCAATCGCGGCGTCTGCGCTATGGCGTGGGTGCGGCAGGTTTGGTGTTTTTACTGCTGGCTTTGCTGCGGCTGGTGTTTGTGCTGGGATTCTCCGGAATCGACATCAGCGAGTTCGTCGACAACCCGCAACTGCGGGAAACCCTTGGCATCGGCTTGCGTTTCGACCTGCGTCTGGCCGTGCTGCTGATGTTGCCGCTGGCGCTGCTGGCCTGGCTGCCGCGCTGGAACCTGACGCGCGTTGCGTTACTGCGCCGCGTGGCAAGGGGCTATTGGCTGTTGGTGCTGGGCGTTGTCGGGCTGGTGTACATCATCGACTTTGGCCATTACGCCTACCTCGGGGTGCGGATCAACGCCACGGTCTTGCGCTACCTGGAGGACGCGCAGATCTCGCAGCAAATGGTCTGGGAAACCTACCCGGTGCTGTGGATTGCCCTGGGCTGGCTGGCGGTGTCGGGGCTGTGGTTCTACGGATTCCTGCGCCTGGAGCGGGCGACGCTGGCGCAGGAACCTCGGACGATCCGCCGCACTTCGCTGGTCTTGGGCGGTGGGGTGGGGCTGGTCGTGGTGTTGCTGGCGCTGCTTGGCCGCGTCGAAAACCTCAACCTGGAAAACCCGGTGCCGTTGCGCTGGAGCGATGCGTTTTTCTCCGGCAATGGCCAGATTGCGGCGCTGGGCCTGAACCCGGTGCTGTTTCTGTATGACACGCTCAAGGCCGGGCAGGCGCAGTTCGATGAAGCGCAAGTGCGTGCGCATTACCCGGCGATGGCGCGCTATCTGGGCGTGGATCGGCCGGACGTGCAGACGTTGAACTTTGATCGCCAGCAAGCCGTGCAGCCATATCGCGTTGCCCGGACGCCGAACGTGATGTTCGTCATGCTCGAATCCCTGGGCACCAGCGCGGTGGGCGCCTATGGCAACCCGCTGAATCCGACGCCGAATCTCGATCGGCTGGCGAGCCAAAGCTGGTTTTTCCGGCACTTTTACGTGCCGGTCACCGGTACGGCAAAAACCGTCTGGGCCAGCATTACCGGGGTGCCGGACGTCACCCGCCAGGCCACCGCGACACGCCACCCGTTGATCACCCGCCAGCACACCCTGATCAACGCGTTCACCGACTATCAGAAGCTGTACATGATTGGCGGCAATGCCGGGTGGGCCAATATCAATGCGCTGATCCAGCAGAGCATCGAGGGTGTAACGCTTTATCAGGAGCGTGACTGGCGGTCGCCGCTGGTGGATGTGTGGGGGATTTCTGATCTGGACCTGTTCAAGGAAAGCGACCGCATCCTGCGTGAACTGCCCAAGGACCGGCCGTTTTTCGCCTACGTGCAAACCTCAGGCAATCATCGGCCGTTCACCATTCCCAAGGACAATGACGGCTTTCAGATCAGCCAGCTCTCACTGGAACAGGTGCAGGCCGCCGGTTCGCGCAGTGTCGAGCAATACAACGCCGTGCGCCTGCTGGACTTCAATATCGGCAAGTTGATGGAACTGGCCAAGGCCGGCGGCTATTACGACAACACGATTTTTGTGTTCTTCGGCGACCACAACACCCGCATCAGCCAGATCCCGCACATGCCGCCGGCGTTCGAACTGCTGGGGCTGGAGAGCAACCATGTGCCGATGCTGATTCACGCGCCGGGGCTGCTCAAACCCAGGGTTGTCGATGAAGCCGTGGGGCTGACGGATCTGTTGCCGACGGTCGCGGGAATGGCCGGCATCCCGTTCAGCAACGGTGCAATGGGCCGCGATATTCAGCAAGCGGCGCCGGAAGGCGAGCGCGTGGTGCCGCTGGTATTGCGCGAAGGCACGTTCCCGTTGATTGGCGGCGTGACCCGGCATCACCTGCTGCAAATGCAACACGATGGCAGCGCACCGACCCTGCATGACCTGCGCTCGCCAACGCCGCTGGACAACGTCGCCGAGCAGCACCCGCAAGAGTTTCAGCGGCTGGTGGAATTGACGCGCGGGCTGCATGAAAGTGCGCGGTTGATGTTGTACCGCAATGTGCGCTGAGCCTTGAATTGGCGTGGGGGAAAGTCGCGGACTAGAGTCGCTTCTCTCCGGTCCCGTTGAGCATCCGTCAATGAACAAGACAGAGGGCAGCCAATATCAGTACCGGTGAGACCTACAAGAGCGCGGTGAAGATGACCTTCGCCAAAGGTGCGTCACTGGACGAACCGGCGCGGTTGTTCAATGCCAGCCTGGTGAAGAAAGCCTCACCCGGCCCCTCTCCCAGAGGGAGAGGGGCCTGACTGAGTGAACATAAAGTCTGAAAGCCCCATAAATCGGCTCCCTTTCCCCTCGTCCCCTGAGGGAGAGGGCCGGGGTGAGGGGGTAAATCCAACTGCACCCACAATCCCAACCCTTAAACCAATGTACTCGGCGGCGCGCCCAACAACCCCGTCAACGTACTCATGATCGCCTGCTGCCTTGCGCGGTCCGCCAGATACACCGCCTGCGCCGCCGCCACATCCGCCTGGCAATGCGGGCACGTTACCTCCTGCGGATAAATGTATTGCAGGCAACTGCGGCACAGGCTGAGCTGCACCGGTATCCGTCCTTCCTCCGGCGATTGCCGGCCCTGATTGATCCACGCCAGTTTGATCACCTGACCGCTGTCGCTGACGCTGCTGACCTTTTCCCCGGTGTCGATGCGCTCGGTGATCAGGTCGAAACGGCCGACGGCAAACGACTGCTGTGCGGCGTCCTCGACCTTGACGATGCGTTCGCGCAATCCGCGTTTTTCCAGCTCCAGCGTGCGGTAGTGGCAGTAGGGATTGTTGCCGGGTTTGCCCAACAGCGAGTGCGACGTCCAGGTGCAGCCGCCGCGACAGACGTCGTTGTAATAACAACTGCGGCAATAACCCCACATGTCATCGACCGAACGCAGACGCCCGAAGTGCATGCCTTCGCTGTAATGCCAGATGTCATGCAGGCTCATATTGCGCACGTTGCCACCGGAGAAGCCGACCGTGGCCAGCGACGGACAGCCTTTCACTGTGCCGTCCGCCTCCAGCGCCAGCACCGTTTGCCCGGCTGCGCAACCACTCCAGTGCACGCGCTCGTCACCGAAACCGCGCCAGATATGTTCATAGGGGCCGTAGTAGCCGATGTTGTTGCCAACGTTCATCAACAGGCCGCGATCCACGCCTTCGCGATACAGCCGCGCGAGCAACGGCATCACCTCCAGTAGCTGATACGGCTGTAACAGCAGTTCCGGATGGTCGACGGCATTGCCCATTGCGACGGTGATCTGGATCTGCCAATGGGTCGCGCCGAGTTCGATGATGGTGTCCATCAGTTCGGGCAAATCGGGCAGGGTGGCCGCGCCGATCTGGGTGTTGACGCTCACGGCCAGACCCAGGGCTTTGGCCCGGCGCAGGGTGTCCACCGCTTTGTCGAACGAGCCCGGCACATTGCGCACGGCATCGTGCAACGGCGCGAGGCCGTCGAGGGAAATGCCCACGCCATTGAGGCCGGCGTCGACCGCCGCCTGCATTTTCGCCGGGGTGAGATTGCGCCCGCCGGTCTGGATCGCGCAGTACATGCCGTGGTCGTGAATTGCCCGGATCAACTGCGTCCAGTCCTTGCGCAGATAGGCTTCACCGCCGATCAGGGTGATCTCGCGGGTGCCCAGCTCGGCCAGTGCGTCGATCACCTCCAGGCATTCGCGGGTATTGAGTTCGTCAGGTCGGCGATGCCCCGCGCGGGAGCCGCAGTGCAGGCATTTGAGGTCGCAGGCCAGGGTAATTTCCCAGACCACGTGCACCGGCACGTAGCGCTTGAGATCGGTGTCGCTGAGGTAGCGGGCAGGGCGGGCGTCTGACATGGGAAATCCTTACGCACGTACTTGTGCGCGGCACGAATGGATTGACCTTGGTTGTCACAAATCCCGGGCGGAATCATCGCTGACCCCGCCCGGGCCTGACAGTTAGCGCGCTTCCAGGCGCGCGATTTCCGCGTTCAGTTGCTCGAGTGCACCACGCAAGACGTCCTCGTGGGCCAGTTGCTGCTCGGCTTGCCGGACCACGGACTTGAGTTGCGCCAGATCACCACTGGCCTGTGCCTGCTGCACCGCCACGGCATACAACGGCAGGTACGGATGCGGTACCGGTTGCGGCTCGACCGTCGGTGCCTGGTGCACGGCGACATGTTTCATCTCGTGCCACTGGCCCTGTTCTTCATAGCGATAATCGACAAAACCGCTGGCCCAGTCGCCGGCCAGAATGCCTTTGAGGTGGAAGGTCTGGGCGATCTGGCTGAGCGGGCCGCTCGGGCTGCCGTCGAGGGTGAGGATGATGTGGTTTTCGACTTTCGACGTCAGCTTGGCCTCGGAATAACTGCCCCAGACCCGCGCACGAAAATTGACGGTGGGCCAGGTGGCCTGAAAGACACTGGCAATCCCGCTGACTTTTTTGTGCACGGTATCGACCAACAGATCGAGGGTCAGAACCGGGGCGCCAAGCATTGAATTGCTGACATTGAGACGGGTGTGAAAAAGTCCGATCGACATGGTGCTACTCCCTTAAATGAATGGCGGATTCAATGAACGGTTTCAGCGGCTTTGCAGACGGCTGACTTCGCTCTTCGCCTTTTCCAGCGCGCTTTGCAGTTGCGGTTGTTGATCGAGTTGCTGTTGGGCCAACTTCGCCAGGTTTTTCATCTGGGCCAGATCGCCGCTGGCGATGGCGCTCTGAATCGGTGCGGCGTACAGCGGCATGATCGGCGGGTGCGGGAGAATCACCGGGCCGGGTTCGAGTGGCGGGTAGAACGAGTCGACCAGATGCACAGGCGCGTTGCTCACCTCATGCCAGCGCTGGCCATCGAAGTATTCATAATTGGCCACGCCGTCCTTCCAGTCGGTGCCGACCACCAAATGCAGTTTGAACGTGACGATCGAGTTGGACCCAGGGCCGCCGTGATTGCCTTGCGCGGTAATCAGGATTTTGCTGACACCGGGCGCCATCACGGTCATGTAGGTGTATTCGCCCCAGACGTCCGCGTGGACGTCGAGCGGTGGGTTAATGGCTTGAGTGATCGCCGCCGTGCCGCTGACTTCTTGTTGTGGCGTGGAAACCAGCAGATTTAGCGAAAGCGTTTGTGCACCGGGCGCGTTTGTACCAATGCGATAGCACACCGGGAACAGGCCGACATGTTGCTGAGTGGAACCGGACATGGTGATTGCCTCCATTGCAATGTGGGAAATGGCCTTAACGTTTTTCCAGACGGGAAATTTCCCGGGCCAGTTTTTCGTACGCGTCCTTCAGGTCTTGCGCTTCAGGCTTTGTCGAGTCGCGCTGTTTCAACAAAGTCTTCATGTGGTGCACATCGCCGCCATCAATCGAACTCTGGATGGCGACGCCATACGGCGGGATGACGTGGGAGGATTGGGACATTTCGCGGGTTTCCTCGCAGGTGTGGCTCTACAGCCCCTTTGGGCAAAGGGGCGCCTTTCCTGACAGCCAGGCAGCAGCGTGCAACTCGGCAAACCCGGCAGGGTCTACCTGGCGTGGCACCGCCTGATCCGTCCGGATCTGTTTAACGCTTGAGGCAGTTCGCGCATGGGCGACGCGGCAGCGTCGATGCAGGCGCCAGCGGCGTCAGCCGAACCCGTCGGGTTTCGCGGGTGGCGCGATTGAATGGGTTTGCCATAACGACAAACAGAAGAAATTCGCCTGTACGTTGGTCATCATTCTTTCCTTGATAGAAAACAACGAAACACAGGGATCAGTTGGGCGCTCGAAAGCGTTTACAAGCGACTGCAATCCTTAAAAAACCATCCCTGTTTCTTTACCGGCAATGTCACGGACACCTGTCCGTTTGGTTGGCTGGCATATCGCCAGCCACGCAACCCTAGATCCGATTTCGACGGCCTGCCAGAAAAAGCGCCGAACGGTCATCGGTGCTCTCGGAAGGGACAATGCGGGGGGCGAAATCGTGCGCAGAATTACTGGTCTATCACTTTGATTTAAAAGAAAGTGATGGCAGTGTTTAGCGATGTTTAAGAGGGCGTGGAACTGTTTGAAATAAAAACTTCGTGCTTAAAGCCAATTGCAGAACCTCGACGAAAACAATCGCAAACAGCCAACGCCGACTCTTTGCGATCGCCTTCGTAAAAGACTAATTACCGTCGGCCACTTTGCGTTCGATTTCATCAATTTTGTTTTGCAGCGTCTCGGCGTCCTGCTCTTTCACGCGGGTGGACGAGGGGGTGATGATTTCATCCACGGCTTCAGTGTCATCATCGGGGTCTTCAAGATCACGCTCGACTACATGCACCGGTTTGCCGGACGTATCGGTGGGCGTGGCATTCGGGGTTTTGCTGTCATCGCTATTCATGGTGCAGACCTCCAGTGGTGTAAACATTGGAGGTGACGTTGCGGTGGGCGTTCGATATTTTTGCGTTGCACTGGAATGAGCGGTGTGCAGAAACTTTGTGCCACAACGATGGCTCGAATCGACTCGATCAACGACTGTCCGGATACCTGACGCCATGCCCCCGAAAAACCTCTTTGCAGCTTTGCTCGGTGTGTCTGTTCTGATAATCGGCGAGGCCAGCCACGCCGCCAGTTTCGACTGCGAGCGCGCCAATGCAGCCGACGAAAAAGCGATCTGCGCCAATCGCGCGCTTAACGATATGGACGTCAGCATGGCGCTGCTCTACAAGCTCGACCGACGCTTTCTGCCCATGGGCGGGCGTGACGCGTTGATCGGGCAGCAACACACCTGGCTGAAAAAACGCAGCCAATGCGCGGCTGATGTGAAATGCCTGACGGATATCTACCAGCAGCGCATTCAGGTTCTACAGCAGATCATTGATACCCGTGTGGTCACTCAGGGGCCGTTCTAGCACCCTGGTGTCGTCTGAGTGTGCTGCGATGAAACAAGAAAACCGCCGCCCCGGTTGAACGGGGCGGCGGTTTTTTTATGCATTAAGACTTGTGCTGGCTGTGAGGCCGCCATCGCGGGCAAGCCTGCTCCCACAGGAGGCGGTGTTGCTCACAAACCTGTATTTACACGCAGAACCAGTGGGAGCGGGCTTGCCCGCGATGGCGTCAGCGGCCACAACGCCTTGCTCGGTGCTTGTCACAGATCCGTGCTATTGGGGCAATTGCAGATTATCCAGCGCGCGGTTCACCGCCAGCTCGCTCAGCATGATCAGTTGCGCAATCCCCAACAGCGTCCGGCGCTGCGCTGCCGGCAACAGGGCGGCGGCGTCATGGGCGATGGTTCTGGCTGAAGCGAGTGTGTCGCTGGCATCGACCAGCAGTTCCTCGTTTTTGAAGTCGGCGGTGACGGCGTACATCCCGCGGGTTCTGCGTGGCAGTGGGGTGGAGCCGGGCGGGCAGAGGTAGTGATCGAGGGCGCGGTCGGCGGCTTCGTGGAGTTTTTTTGAGTCTAGGGATTCGTAGGGGGAGGTGGCGTCGGTTTCGGGCGGGTTTGGTGTTGGTTTGATCATGGTAAAGCTCCTTGAGAAATGGAGCCGTCAACCTTCGCTGCTAAACAAAGAGGTGGCGGCTTGTACGCGGGTTAGCAGACCAGGCTCAAGGATCCCGGCGCACCGAAGTGCCCCACGCAAAGCCGCCATAACATCATGGCGAGACTCGCGAGCCTTGAAAATTGCCGGGCTGCTAAACCCGATCACTGAACAATCAGCGACCGACCCACAATAGAACCCGCACCCAAGACCCACAAGCCGGCGGATTCTGGCGTAGCTGTAGGCAATGGCGCAAGGATGTGTAGCCTGTAAGACGTGTCTGAAGGTGTTTTTTAAACGCTGTGGTTTAAATGCAAAAGATCGCCGCCGAAGGCTGCGATCTTTTGATCTGCCTGTCAGCGACAGAATCAATTCCCCTCCACGCCCTTAGCGAGGTGGGAGGGGAATTAACGTTTTTCGTATCAAGGGGGCGGGATGCAAATCATGTGCAACACATTGAATATCCCAAAACGTAGAAAGGTTTGGTAAACCCGTTAGCTACTATCCATTGACGGTTGTTGCCGACAACCATGAAGTTGACGTGTTGGATGCACCCTATCGTCGCATCGGGGTGCGGATTGGCGGGGGCAGATGATAACTGGCAAGGGAAGAACGCTTCCATCTCATTCATTACGAGTGTGTTGTTGATTGAGGCAAGATCATGGGTGTCTCGCCATTTGTCGGCGTCTATGTTGGAAAAGAATGTGGTAGGCGACCGATGTATCCGCCTAACCCCACTCACCGTCACCTGAATCTCCACCACATCCCCACTCGCATCCGCAACGGTAAGGGTCGTCGTGCCATTCCCCGTCCCGGAAATCCGCCCGTTGGTTGGGTTGGCAACGGCAATCTCCTCATTGGCGGACGTGTAGGTATAGGGCGGGGTGCCTTGCTGCGGAAATCGGTCTGCGTAGGTGCCGACCGGCGGTGTCGGGTTGGCGACCAGAATTTTCTGCAGTTCTTCCCCGACCGCGATCCAGTTGCGGGCGCTGAGCACCACCGGTGTTTTGTCAATAATCAGCTCGGGCAACGCGGAGACTTTCAGGCTGCGCACGGTCGATGTCTGGCCTGAACCGTACAAGGCCTTGGCGGTGAAGGGGTGCTCTGCGACGGTCAGTCCGCTGATCCTGTGGCTCCAGATTCCGCTCAGCGGGTCGGCGCTGGCTTCGCCCTTGTCGGCGGCGCCGTCGAAGATTTGCACCTTCTGACCCGGGGTTGCGCTGCCGGTTAGGATCACGGTGGTGTCACGTGTCGTGCCTCCCTGCGGGATCTCCACGCCTTGGCTGTCTTCGGCCCGGGTGATCACTGGTTGCACGTCGGCGCCTGCCTTGACGGTATAAGAGCGCACCGGAAACCCCACCGCCGTCGCCGCATTCGCCACCCCGTCAAAATTAACCTTGAGTGTCACCTTCAAGTCACGGCCATCTTTCAAGCCTTTCAGCCAGGCCAGCGGCACCGCCCGGCTCAAGCCTGGCGCACCCACGGCCACTTCACCGCGAAGGTCGTCGAACGTCACGGTCTGGTCCTGATTGTCCTTGCCTTCGTACTGCAACCACAGCCGCTCACCCTCGACGTGCGGCCATGCCGCAACGGTGAGCAGGGCGGTGGGCTGTAACAACGCCACGTCGAGTTCATTGCCGGTCTTGCCATCCACCACCGGCGTCGGCAAACGTGCATCGCCCTCGGTAATTTTCGACACGCTCAGGTTCAGCTCATGCGATTGGGCAACCTCTGCGTTATTGCGATTCAGGTGCCAGCGAAACACCAGGGGCTTGCCTTGTCGTGCGGTCAGAAAAGCCTGGCTCAACAAGGTGTTGGTGCGTTTATTGGCGTTGAATTCCACCAATGGAAACCTTGGTGCACCTGCGGGTGGGTTTACTTCCACCAACTGTGCTTTATCGCCTGGCAGGTGTTCTAAATACTCGACCTGAATGGTCACGCCCTGCGGATAGGCCAGCGCGTCGATCGGGCTCACTGCCTTCAGCAGCACCGGCGGCAACAACTCGATAGCCTCTGAGCCGGTAACTTCGGCCACGGCATTTTTCGAAGTGGCGAAGACGTTGCCATTTCTCAGCAATTCGTACTTCGCCCGCACCACACTGCCGGCGATCACTTTGGCGTTGGGCACCATCAGTTTGTAGGTGAACGGGATCCGCACGACGTCCTGTTCCACACTGTGCAGGGTGACTGTGTTGTTCGCCGAGGTGGCGCTGTAGCTCACGCGGATTTTATCGTTGGGTTGCCACAACGGAGCAAAGGTGTGGACCAATACGGTCAGGTCCTTGCCGGCGAGTTTGTCCAGATCAATAGTGCTCGGATCGTCGTTCGGGTCATCCGGATCCTCGGCCAGATCGGGGGCGACCAGGCGGGTTTCCCTAAGATGCACATCGACCTCCACCGTGCCGGAGTAGGGCGAATCGGTGTCCGGCCCGTTGCCGAGCTGGTCGGTGACGGTGTAGGAAAAGATGAACTTCGGGGTATCCCCGGCGCTCAGGAACACCGCTTCGTCGACCATCAAGCAGATCCTGGTCGGCTCGGCCGAGGGAATGGGCGGGGCCTCGGCGGCGGTCACGGTGTGCGTGACATCCTGACCGTTGCAGTTCAATCGGATCTGGTCGTAGGCGCGGCAGTAAGGGTAGGCGAAACACACTTGCACGCCCTGTTTGGCGCGGTCGGCATCGATGCCGTCGTCGAGCACATCTTGGGGCAGGATCAGTTGCAGTTCCGAATGAGCGCTATCGCCGGGCGAGCGGTCCTCGATGCCGGGGCGGATGGTGTTGTACAGCAGGGTCAGCTCCGGCGTGGAGGTGCCTTTGTTCTGGCTGATGCGGGTGATGGTGTAAACGAGGGTATTGACGCGATCGGTCAGCAGCAGGCCCTTGGGCAGGTACAGGGTGTGACGTGAATTTTCTTCGCCAGCCTGGACGGTTTTTGTGGCTTCGGTATCGGCGCCGTTGAGCCGCAGCCGAATGACATCGCCTTCTTCCAGCAAGTCGTCTGGCGGCGGATCGACGACGATGGTCAGGCCCATGGGCTTGAGGTCGTAGACATGCTTGGGCACACCATAGACAGCACCGACCACCGGGGTGGTGGCGTCTGGAGCGTGAGGAGGGAATAGCGCCAATATGGTGTTGTCGCTGGATTTGGCTGTGGCCATGTTTACGGCTCCTGGTCGGTGGGCGGGCAGGAGTTATCAGAGCGCGTTGTGGGGTACAGCGCACCTGTCAGATCTGACAGGTGCGTTGGGGTTTGCGACGAGTGGTCGGGGTGCGGCTAACTGTTAGCGGACCGGTGCGAATCGGGTAGGTCTTCAACAGCAAAAGATCGCAGCTTTCGGCAGCTCCTGATTTTTGCAGGCGTCGCCGAAGGCTGCGATCTTTTGTACTAAAAAACGGGAAAATGTGGTTTGGCCCCGTTTAGTTGTTAGGTTTAATCAGCCATACAAACATAACGCTGGTCGCCCATATCCATCCGTATTGGTACCCCATGGGACGCTACCCGAATTTCCGAAGGTTCCCGTAAGATTGAAATAGTAATGTGTGCCGCCGCCGCCATCTGCAAGCCACGCACCGAAAAGTGCGCTGGGATGATTGTGAATCAAGGGCCATCCCAGCAGGGCCGCCACGTCAGCTCGTTCTTTGGCGTAGAGATCATAAAACGCTCTCATTTCAGCGAGAGTGGCAAGGCGCCCACCTCTTGAAATGCAGTAACTGTGGGCGTTCGGCCATGACCGCCAAGTCGAGTCGTTTCTCAATATGGTTCTGATCCCCCCAACCGTCACCAGGTAAGAAGCTTGTGTACCGTTGGCGTCAGTGATGTTGATTCTTGTGGTGCCATTGGTTCTGCAAGTTACCGTTCCTGTTAGCTCGGTCACACTGGCTACAACAGGGTTTGACGAGATGTATTTGTAGGGACCTATACCGCCCGATGCCGCTTGCGTGAAGATCGCCTCTGTCGGCGCGTACACCGGTGGCCGTCCCTCGGCTACGATGAAGGTCGTCAGGTTCAGCGTTTTGTCAGCACCGGGATCAAGGACGGGGAATGCCGGTTCTACTGTCAGTGTTCTGGCCGGCGACGATGCGCCAGAGCCGTACAGCGCTTTGGCAGTAAAACTGTGACTGCCCAAGTCCAGATCTGTAACAGTCAGCCTCCATTCTCCATCTGTCGGACTTGCGAAGGGTTCACCTTTAGATTCGTCACCATCCACTACATCAACTTGTTGGCCCCTTGCGGCTATACCGATGAGAATCACTGAAGTTTCTACTGTGTAGCCGTTGTCCGGGATTTCGATGTTGCTCGGTGGTAAGCCTTTGATTGAGTCGATTGTCGGTTTCACATCCTCCACGGTGCTGACGGTGTAAATGCGCACCGGAAACCCAACCGCCGTCGCCGCATTCGCCACCCCATCAAAATTAACCTTGAACGTCACCTTCAACTCGCTGCCATCTTTCAAGTCTTTCAACCAGTCCAGCGGCACCGCCCGGCTCAAGCCTGATGCACCCACGCCCACTTCACCGCGAAGGTCGTCGAAGGTCACGGTCTGGTCCTGATTGTCCTTGCCTTCGTACTGCAACCACAGCCGCTCACCCTCGACGTGCGGCCATGCCGCAACGGTAAGCTGGGCGGTGGGCAGCAACAGCAGAATGTCGAGTTCATTGCCGGTCTTGCCATCAATGAGCGGCGTCGGCAAACGCGTATCGCCCTCGTTAATCTTCGACACGCTCAGGTTCAGCTCATGCGATTGGGCAACCTCTGCGTTATTGCGATTCAGGTGCCAGCGAAACACCAGGGGCTTGCCTTGTCGTGCGGTCAGAAAAGCCTGGCTCAACAAGGTGTTGGTGCGTTTATTGGCGTTGAATTCCACCAATGGAAACCCTGGTGCACCTGCGGGGGGGTTAACTTCCACCAGCCGCGCTTTGTCGCCTGGCAGAGCGCCCAGATATTCGACCCGGATGGTCACGCCTTGCGGATAGGCCAGCGCGTCGATCGGGCTCACCGCTGGTTTCAGCAGTACTGGCGGCAACAACTCGATAACCTCTGAACCGATGACTTCGGCCACGGCATTTTTCGAAGTGGCGAAGACGTTGCCATTTCTCAGCAATTCGTACTTCGCCCGCACCACGCTGCCGGCGAGCACTTTGGCGTTGGGTACCATCAGTTTGTAGGTGAACGGGATCCGTCCGACCTCTGCCTCCACCGTATGCGACACCACCGTTTCATTGGGTCTGCTAGCGGTATAGCTCACGCGGATTTTATCGTTGGGTTGCCACAACGGAGCAAAGGTCTGGACCAATACGGTCAGGTCCTTACCGGCGAGTTTGTCCAGATCGATGGTGCTCGGATCGTCGGTCGGGTCATCCGGATCCTCGGCCAGATCGGGGGCGGCCAGGCGGGTTTCCCTAAGATGCACATCGACCTCCACCGTGCCGGAGTAGGGCGAATCGGTGTCCGGCCCGTTGCCGAGCTGGTCGGTGACGGTGTAGGAAAAGATGAACTTCGGGTTGTCCCCGGCGCGCAGGAACACCGCTTCCTCGACCATCAAGCAGACCCTGGTCGGCTCGGCCGAGGGAATGGGCGGGGCCTCGGCGGCGGTCACGGTGTGCGTGACATCCTGGCCGTTGCAGTTCAATCGGATCTGGTCGTAGGCGCGGCAGTAAGGGTAGGCGAAACACACTTGCACGCCCTGTTTGGCGCGGTCGGCGTCGATGCCGTCGTCGAGCACATCCTGGGGCAGGATCAGTTGCAGTTCGGAATGAGCGCTATCGCCGGGCGAGCGGTCCTCGATGCCGGGGCGGATGGTGTTGTACAGCAGGGTCAGCTCCGGCGTGGAGGTGCCTTTGTTCTGGCTGATGCGGGTGATGGTGTAAACGAGGGTATTGACGCGATCGGTCAGCAGCAGGCCCTTGGGCAGGTACAGGGTGTGACGGGAATTTTCTTCGCCAGCCAGGACGGTCTTTGTGGCTTCGGTATCGGCGCCGTTGAGCCGCAGCCGAATGACATCGCCTTCTTCCAGCAAGTCTTCTGGCGGCGGATCGACGACGATGGTCAGGCCCATGGGCTTGAGGTCGTAGACATGCTTGGGCACACCATAGACAGCACCGACCACCGGGGTGGTGGCGTCTGGAGCGTGGGGAGGGTATAGCGCCAATATGGTGTTGTCGCTGGATTTGGCTGTGGCCATGTTTACGGCTCCTGGACGGTGGGCGGGCAGGAGTTATCAGAGCGCGTTGTGGGGGAAAGCGCACCTGTCAGATCTGACAGGTGGCGACGAGCGGTCATTTATGTGCTTGCGCCAACCGCTGTAGGCGCTACCGCAGCCTGCGGCAGCGCCTACAGGGATTCGGTTCAATCCTTGAGAATGTCGCGATCCTTGGTTTCCGGCAGGAAGAATATGCCGAGTACCGCGGTCATCACGGCAATCACGATCGGGTACCACAAGCCGTAATAGATATCGCCGGTGGCGGCGACCATGGCGAACGCCACCGTCGGGAGGAAGCCGCCAAACCAGCCGTTACCAATGTGATAGGGCAGCGACATCGAGGTGTAGCGGATACGCGTCGGGAACAGTTCCACCAGCCACGCGGCGATCGGGCCATAGACCATGGTCACGTAGATCACCAGCACGGTCAGCAAGAGCAGCACCATTGGCTCGTTGGTTTTTGCCGGGTCGGCTTTCTCCGGGTAACCGGCGTCCTTGAGTGCGGTGCCGAGGGTCGCGGTGAAGGCATCGTTGCGCGTCTTGAAGTCGGCAGCGGGCAGCGCACTGCCTTCGAAACTCTCGACCACTTTGTCGCCAATGCGCACTTGCGCGATGGTGCCGGGTTCGGCAATCACGTTCTCATACGGGATCGCCCGTTTCGCCAGCAGGGTCTTGGCCAGGTCACAGGAACTGGTGAATCGGGCCTTGCCCACCGGGTCGAACTGGAACGAACACTGATCGGGATTGGCGATCACTTTGACCGGGTTCTTCTCCTGGGCGATGAACACGTCGGGATTTCCGTACTGGGTCAGCGCATGGAAGATCGGGAAGTAGGTCAGCGCCGCCAGAATGCACCCGGCCATGATGATCGGCTTGCGCCCGATGCGGTCGGAGAGGCTACCGAAAATCACGAAAAACGGTGTGCCGATCAGCAGTGAACCGGCGATCAGCAGGTTAGCGGTCTGTGGGTCGATCTTCAGGGTCTGCAACAGGAAGAACAGCGCATAGAACTGCCCGGTGTACCAGACCACGGCCTGGCCAGCCGTGCCGCCGAGCAGCGACATGATCACCACTTTCAGGTTGTTCCAACGGGCGAAGGATTCGGTCAGCGGCGCTTTCGATGCCTTGCCTTCGGCCTTCATTTTCTGGAACACCGGCGACTCGCTCAGTTGCAGGCGGATGTACACCGAGATGATCAGCAGCAGAATCGACAGCAGGAACGGAATGCGCCAGCCCCAGGCTTCGAACGCTTCGGTGCCCAGCGCGGTGCGGCAGGCGAGAATCACCAGCAACGACAAAAACAGGCCCAGCGTTGCGGTTGTTTGAATCCATGAGGTGAAGAAGCCGCGCTTGTTGCGTGGCGCGTGTTCGGCCACGTAAGTCGCGGCGCCGCCATACTCGCCGCCCAGCGCCAGGCCTTGCAGCAAGCGCAGGGTGATCAGGATGATCGGCGCGGCGACGCCAATGGTCGCGTAACCGGGCAGCAAGCCGACGATAGCGGTCGAGATCCCCATGATCACGATGGTGATCAGGAACGTGTGTTTGCGCCCGATCATGTCGCCGAGCCGGCCAAACACAATTGCACCGAACGGCCGCACGGCAAACCCTGCCGCAAAGGCGAGCAGGGCAAAGATGAACGCAGTGGTTTCGTTGACGCCGGCAAAGAAGTGTTTGGCGATGATCGCCGCCAGCGAGCCGTAGAGGTAAAAGTCGTACCACTCGAAAACCGTACCGAGGGACGAGGCGAAGATGACCTTGCGCTCCTCCTTGGTGATGCCGCCGCTGCGCGGTGGACTGCCGGTGGACGTTGTGTAGGTTGTGGCCATGGGTGTTCTCCGTTGTGCTTATTGTTGTAGGCCGGAGTCCCCCGTTACTGCTTATCGCACTCTGGCCTTGTGACAAATGCCGCCATTGCTCCCGCGTGAAACTTGCACAGTCTGACCACCTCGCATCGCTGCAAGGTTTTCTGAAGCATAATCAGCTTTTGTCAGATATCCACTCACCAGCATCTGTGTCTACGCCTTGACCCAACGCTGGCGGCTCCACGCACTCAACCAGTCGACCACAAACACCAGCACCAGCATCGCCAGAATCACCGTGCTGGCCTGCGCTTCCTGGAACAGACTGAGGCTGACGTACAACATCTGCCCCAGTCCGCCGGCACCGACAAAACCGAGCACGCTGGCCATGCGAATGTTGTTTTCCCAGCGGTAGAGAATGTACGCCAACAGTTGCGGCGCAAGGTTGGGCAGGGTGCCGTAACAGAACGCGAGGATCGGGTTGCCGCCCTGCAGGCGAATGGCTTCGGCCGGTTGTGGCGGGGTGTTTTCCAGCGCTTCGGCGAACAACCTGCCGAGCACGCCGGTGGTGTGCAAGGCGAGGGCGAGGGTGCCGGCGTTGGGGCCGAGTCCGGCGGCGAGCACCATCAGCGCGGCCCAGACCAGTTCCGGAATTGCTCGCAGACCGTTAAGCAGCAACCGTGAAGCACTTTGCAGCGGCCAGCCAAAACGCCCGGCGGCGGGCAGCGCGAGGACGATGCCGAACACCGCCGCGAGCAGGGTGCCGAGGGCTGACATGGCCAGGGTTTCCAGCGAACCATGGAAGATCGCTTTCAGGTACTCCGCGCTCAGGTCCGGGCTGAGGAAGCGCTGCACATAGGCGCCCATCTGCTTGAGGCTGGTGGCACTGCCCAGTTCACCAAGGTCCAGGCCCAGGTAGGCGAACGAAGCGATAACGGCCACGCCGATGCCCGCGATCAGCAACAGGTTAATCAGGCGATTCATGTCAGCCTCCAGCGCAGCAAGCGACTGAGCTGATCGGCGCCCAGCACCAATAGCAGGAAGGTCAGCAGAATGCTGGCGACTTCACCGCCGGCGAACATGCGGATCGACAAGTCGATTTGCTGGCCCAGCCCGCCGGCGCCGACAAACCCCATCACCACGGAAGCGCGGATCGCGCATTCCCAGCGATAGACCGTGTACGAAAGCAGTTCTGACCCGACGTTGGGCAACGTGCCGTAGGCAAACGCTGCCAGCCGACCGCTGCCGGCCTGCAACAAGGCATGCGCCGGGCGCTGGTCGGTGGACTCGAAAATCTCCGCATACACCTTGCCGAGCATGCCGCTGTAGGTGATCGCGATGGCCAGCACGCCCGCCGCCGGACCGAGGCCAACAGCGCGCACGAACAGCAGCGCCCAGACGATCTCCGGCACGCTGCGCAAAAAAATCAGCAGGCCGCGCACCGGCCAGCGCAGCAATCGTCCCAGGCGACTGGGCACGCCACCCTGCGAAGCCGCCGACAGCGACAGGGCGCGACTGGCCAGCAGGCCGGCAGGGATTGCCAGCAATAGCGCCAGGGCCATGCCGGCGGTGGCGATGGCCAGGGTTTGCAGGGTGGCTTTGAGCAGCAGCTGAAGAAACCCTTCGTCATGCGCCGGTGGCCAGAACTGCGCGACAAACCGGCCCATTTCATTCTGGCTGTCGGGCAGCAGCACGCCCAGGTTCAATTCGCTGAGCTGGATGCCCGGCCACAGCAAAGCAATCGCCAGCAACGTCAGCAGCAGACGCGGCCATGCGGCGGGATCGCGTGAATCGGCTTTCAGCATCGTGGAATCTGCACGGTCAGAGGCGCCACCGCAATGGTCGGTGATTGCAGTTTTTCATTGGCGTAAAGCGCGTCGAGCATTTCCGGGGTGACGCGATCAGAAGGGCTGTCGAACAGAATCTGCCCGTCGCGCAAACCGATGATTCGCGGGAAGTGCGACAACGCCAGATCCACCGCATGCAAGCTCGCCACCAGTGTGACGTTGTGCTCACGGGCGTGGCGCGACAGGATCGACAACGTGTGCCCGGCCATCACCGGGTCCATAGCTGACACCGGTTCGTCGGCCAACAGGATTTCCGGTGCCTGATACAGCACTCGCGCAATTCCGACACGTTGCAACTGACCGCCGGAGAGTTGCTGGCAATGGGCGAACAATTTGTCGCCCAGATCCAGCCGCGCCAACGCCGCGCGGGCGCCGGGTACGTCCAGTGGATGCAACAGATTCAGTAGACTTTTACCCAGACTCCACTGGCCGAGCTTGCCGGCCAGGACCGCCGTGACCACGCGCTGACGCGGCGGCAGCGGCGGTGCCTGATGCACCAGGCCGATGCGCGCGCGCAGGCGTTGGCGTTGGCGGGCAGACAAGTGCCAGGCGCGCTCGCCCAACACTTCGACGTCGCCGCTACTGGGGCGCAGGGCGGTGGCCAGCAGGTTGAGCAAACTCGATTTACCGGCCCCGGACGGGCCGATGATAGCGACCTGTTCGCCCGCGCCAATCTGCAAGTCGATGCCGCGCAGGGCATCGACTCCGTTGGCGTGGCGCAGGCTGCCGTGGTTGAGGCGTAGTGTCATTTCAGCAGTTCGGCAGCGCGGGCGGCTTCCTCGATACCCTTGTAGTTCTCCGGCCTGGTTTCAATGAAGCGGCTGGCGGCTTGCAGATCAAGAATCTTCTTCTGCTCAGGGTTGGCCGGGTCCAGATCAAGGAAGGCTTTCTTGATCTTCGCCGCCAGGGCCGGATCGAGGGTGCCGCGCACGGTCCAGTTGTAATCGAAGTAGGTCGGGGTGGTGGCGAAGACTTTTACCTTGCTGGTGTCGACCTTGCCGGCATCGACCAGTTTCTGCCAGACACTGGCGTTGAGCACGCCGGCATCGACTTTGCCCGCCTGCACCCAGGCGACGGTGGCGTCGTGAGCGCCGGAATAGGCAACGCGGCTGAAATACGCTTCCGGCTTGATGCCATCGTTTTTCAGCATGAAATAACGCGGCATCAGGCTGCCGGAGGTGGACGACACCGAACCGAACGCGAAGGTCTTGCCCTTGAGGTCGGCCAGGCTTTTCACGTTCGGGTCGGCGGTGATGAATTTACTGGTGAACTGCGCATCCTGCTCGCGCTGGACCAACGGGATCACTGGTGTTGTTGCGTCGGTCTTCAAACGCGCCTGCACGAAGGTGAAACCGCCAAGCCAGGCCAGGTCGAGGCGATCGGTCGCCAGCGCTTCAACCACCGCCGGGTAATCGGCCACCGGCACGAACTGCACCTTCATGCCCAATTGCTGCTCCAGATAGGCGCCCAGCGGCTCGAATTTGCGCAGCAACTCGGTCGGGGCTTCATCGGGAATCGCGCTGACGCGCAACACGTCGGCCGCTTGGGCCATGAATGCAGAAAAGGACAGGGCCAGGCCGGCGGTCAGTGCCAGGGTTCGTTTGAGCATGGAATTCTCCGTTTCGTAAGCGTCAAAAGGGCTGAAGTGGCGACGTGAGGCGCAAACTCAGGGTAGACGAAACGGCGAGGTTATACGCACTCAAGGCATCAAAGACCAGCATGGGTGATTGGCGGGTTGGATGTAACCACTAGAAATCCATAAAACCACGCGAAAGGTCAGCGCGGATAACTGCTTAATCCGTGGCCCCAAACGTCGAGTGGCAGTTCACTTCGCTTGCTGGATTCGTGCATGGGTGTCCTGATCGATGAGCGCGCGCAGTGCGGCGAAAATCGGTGCGGCACTGGTGTGTTTCTTGCCGTATGTCAGATTGAAGCGGTAGTCGAAATCGGCCGGGTTGTGGCCCTGAGTGTGTTGCAGCAGGGTCTCGAGCTTGTCCAGCGCCTTGACCGCTTTGGCTTCGGCTGACCGGGCATTTTCGTAGTCGTCCCACAGAGCGAGAATTTCGTTTCTCAGGGTGTTATCGAGTGAACGGGTCAGCAGCAGGAGGTCATTTCGCTCCTGCTCACTCTTGTCGGGGAACGCGGCCTGATCGACTGCCGGAATGTCGCCGTTGATGGCTTCGCCCAAGTCGTGAATTACGCACATCCTGAGCACTTTAAGCAGGTCGAGTCCGGCCAGTTCATCGGCGAAAACTATCGCCATCAGGCACAGGCGCCAGCTGTGTTCGGCGGTACTTTCGGTGCGCCCACTGGAAGTGTGTGCGCTTCTGAGGACGTCCTTGAGTTTTTCCGCTTCACGCAGGAATTCGAGGCGTCCGCTGATTTTTTCGAGGTCCATGAACTTGCCCGGTGGTGGAGCCGAGCAGCAAGCCTAGGGCCGATGCGGTTGAGCGTCCACGCATAAAATATGCGTTCAGAGCGTCTCGACCAGCCGCGCGGCAGTGCCGTCGGACAGTGGAATACGCGTCCAGCGGCACAGGCTCTGGCGGATCGGCACAAGGTCGGAGTCATTGTTGCCGGTGACAAATTCCAGCGCCGGTGGCGCCGGCAGTTCGCGCCAACCGAGGGTGTCGAGCGCCCGTTCGTTGTTGGCAATTTCCGGCGTCACGAAAGGCCACAGCGATTGTCCGAGCAATTCGCTCAGCGGGCTGGAGAACTGCGCGGCGCGGGCCGGGGAACAGGCCAGCAAACGGTGGGTGAGGTCGCAGACCAGATGAACCGGTCGTGCGCTTTCGCACACCAACCGCGCGAGAGCCTGATCGGCCGCCGTGTCGAGGCGCGCGGCCAACAGTTGCTCAAGCTGTAGATGCGCAGCCGGATCCAGCGCCAGCACGCCGCTTTCCCAGCGGGAAATGGTCGATTGGGTGACGCTGAACATCTGCGCGGCGTGGCTTTGCTTGACGCGATGCAACAGGCGCCAACGACGCAGGGCGATACCGGGCAGGGCAGGTTTGAGCATTGAAACTGACATGACGGCTGTCGGAAAAGACTAAAGGGTCGCCAGTCTGAAGACTGCCGACCCCTGCTGCAAATCGATCTGACGATCAGGCTGCTTCGGGTAGCCGGGCAATCACCTTTATCTCGAAATCAAACCCATACAGCCACGTCACACCAACCGCCGTCACCGTCGGATGTGGCGCCTCGCCCCAGAACTCGGTCAGCACCACATCCCAGATCGTCTCGAATTTCGACTGGGGATCAACGATGAATACGGTGACATCAACCACCTCATCGAAGCTGGCACCGGCCTCTTCAAGGATTGCATTGAGGTTAGTGAAAGCCTGACGCACCTGGTTTTTCAGGTCTGGCTCTGGCTTGCCGTCCTCGGTGCTGCCGACCTGTCCCGAGACAAACAGAAAACCGTTGGAGCGAATGGCTGGCGAGTAACGGTGGCGTTCGTAAAGCGTGCGGCGTGCGGATGGAAAAACAACATCGCGCTGAGTCATGGGAGTGTCTCCTTCATTTGAGTTGATGGAGCCACTGTAGGTATTTGCAGGCCAGCGATAAACGCGCAAGCTTGGCGTTCACTGTTTGTGAAATCCAAACAATCGAGGGCACACCTTGGACCGTTTTGACGCAATGCAGGCCTTCGCCCGAGTGGTCGAGGCGGGAAGTTTCACCAAAGCGGCGGAAACCTTGCATATGAGCAAGACCACCGTGACCCAACTGGTTCAGCAACTGGAGGCGCGCCTGCGGGTCAAGTTGCTCAATCGCACCACGCGCAAGGTCAATGTCACCGCCGATGGCGCGGCGTATTACCAACGCGTGATCCGCTTGCTCGCCGACCTCGATGATGCTGAAACCAGCCTGCCCGGCGCGGCGGCATCACCTTCGGGCCGGCTGCGAGTGGACGTCCCGAGTCCGCTCGCACGTTTGATTCTGGTGCCGGCCCTGCCTGAGTTTCACGCGCGTTATCCGGATATTCAGATCGACATGGGCGTCAGTGACCGTATCGTCGACATCATTGATGAGAACGTCGATTGCGTGGTGCGCGGCGGCGAACTCATGGACCTGTCGCTGATGGCGCGCAAGGTCGCCGATCTGCAGTTGGGGGTGTTTGCCGCACCGCAATACCTGGCACGCGCGGGCATTCCCGCGCACCCGAGAGACCTGGAAGACAGCCACCATCGCGTGGTCGGTTTTCTCTGGGCACGCACCGGCAAACCGGTGCCATATGCCTTGCACAACGCCAGCGAAAACCTGCAAATCAAGGGGCGGCACGTATTGGCAGTCGATGACGGCAACGCCTACCTCGCGGCAGGCCTGGCGGGCATGGGCGTGCTGTGGCTGCCCAAGTACATGTCTGCCGCCCATCAAGCGCGTGGCGAGCTGGTGCCGCTGTTCGAAGACTGGAAACTCGCGCCGATGCCGCTCTACATTGCTTATCCGCCGAACCGGCATGTCAGCCTGAAATTGCGCGTGTTTATCGATTGGGTCGTTGAGTTAATGGCGTAGAAGCATTGTGGTGCAGTTATTGCTGGCCTGCGACCGCTGCGCCAATAAAGGCCTGCATATCTACTCGATGCATCCCAATCAGGGTGTGCTGGAGCGGCACGCAGTGAATCGCATCATCGATTTCGAGCACTTCGCCAGCCAGGGTCTCGCGGTGGACAGCGAGCGGCTCGGGCGTGCCGGTGAAGTCAGCGCAGAAAATTTTGATGAAGCCCAGTACCTTCGATTGAATGACGATGTCAGGATCGCGATTTCCCAGGGATCGTTCTCCAGCGGCTATCAGCACTACGTGCTGTGCGGGCGTCTCGAGGGACGTTTAGGCGCCGGGGTTTTCTCGGCTGTTTGAGCCAAGGCTCAGGTTGGCGGATAACCAATCGATAAAAGACCTGGTCATGGGGTCATTTTCACTGTCGCGGTGGGTCAGCAGTGCCCAGTTTGGCCCGCGAATAGTCGCCTCGACCAGCGGTTGCAACAAGCCGTCAGCGCGCGCCTGACGGCTTAGCAACTGACTCACCAGCGCAATCCCAAGCCCCGCGCAAGCCGCGTCCAGTAGTAGTCCCGGGTCGGAAAAATTCAACCCCTGAGCCTGCTGGCCGACATCGATACCGGCCTCGACCGCCCAATGGCTCCAGTCCATTTCCCGCTCGCCATGCAAGGTGCTGCGTTGCGCTGCCGGCGTGTTCAGCAGGCGCGGATGGCACGCCGGATAAAGTCGATCGCTTTGCAGCACTTTGAAACTGCACTCAGCCTGCGCGCTGATATCGTCGCGAATCGCGATGTCGATGGTCTGCGTGGCCATATCCGGCACCTCGTCGGTACTGTAGATCCACAGATCCACGTCGGGATGCTGATCGCGAAAGTCCGCCAATCTTGGTAACAACCAATGCCGGGCAAACGCCGGTGTCGTGTTGAGCACCAGTTGATTGGGTTTCTGATACTGCCCCAGGCGCCGAATCCCCACTGCCAATTGCTGCAACATCGCTTGCGTGGTGCTGAGCAAATCGTGCCCGGCATCGGTTAACGCGACGCTGCGACCGCTGCGAAAAAACAACGGCTGCTCAAGGTAAGCCTCAAGGTTGCGAATCTGCTGACTGATCGCCGACTGCGTGAGGTTCAACTCATCGGCGGCCTTGTGAAAACTGCCCAGTCGGGCGGCGGCTTCGAAGCCGCGCAGGGAGCTGAGCGGCGGCCAGTGCTTGAGCATGTCGATAAGTTCCTCTAATCAGTTGTGCGCTAAATCCATCGTTTGTTTGCCTGTTTTTGCGTCCGTAGCATGTTCGGCGTGAACACAATGGCTTAACTAGCGAGGTTTATCATGCAGCACAACGACAATAAAAACAGCGCCTGGATGATGCCGGCAGAATGGGTAACCCATGCTGCGACGTGGATGGTCTGGCCGCACAACCAGGCGTTGTGGGAATCCGGCTGGCGCGTGACCCTGGCGCAGGTGCAGGAAGATTTCGCTGGCGTGGCCAACGCCATCGCCCGTTTCGAGCCGGTGAAACTGGTGGTCGATCCTTCGGCGCTCGCCAGTGCCAAAGCCCTGTGCGGACCGAACATCGAACTGATCCCGTTGGCGGTCAACGACAGCTGGTGCCGCGACTCCGGCCCGAGTTTCGTCTGCCACCCGCAACATGGGCTGGCCGGTGTGAGCTGGCGCTTCAACGCGTGGGGCGGCAAGTCGGCGCACGATCTGGATGAGAGCCTGGCGCGCCGTGCGCTCAATCACCTTGGCCTGGAATGCTTCGGCACACCGCTGAGCAACGAGGGCGGGGCGATTCATGTCGATGGCGAAGGCACGCTGATCACCACCGAATCGGTGCTGCTCAACCCCAATCGCAACCCTGGCATGAGCAAGGCCGAGATGGAGGAAATCTTCAGTCGCCTGCTCGGCGCGAAGAAAACCATCTGGCTGCCGGGCGATCCGGACTACGTTACCGGCGACATGACTGACGGCCACGTCGATGGCGTTTGTGCCTTCGCCCGGCCCGGCGTCTTGATGGTGGATGCGACACGTGATCAGTCTTCGGTTTACGCCGAAGTGGCACGGGAAAACCGTCGTGCGCTGGAACTGGCCACCGACGCCCACGGACGCAAGTTCGAGCTGATCGAGCTGTTCGAAGCCACCGACGCGGTCGATACCGAAGCTGAAGTGTTCTGCGCCTCGTACACCAATTTCTACATCGTCAATGGCGCGATCATCATGCCGGCCTACGGCATCGAGGCCGATCACCTGGCGGCGAAAACGCTGGCGCAAGCCTTCCCCGGGCGCGAAGTGGTGCCGGTGCGCATCAATCACCTGGCGCATGGCGGCGGCGGTGTGCATTGCATCACCCAGCAACAGCCGGCCTGGCCGGTGGAGGGTTGAACGATGACCTTGTTGACCATCGCCACCACCCAGATGCCGTGCACCTGGGATTTGCCGGGCAACCTCGACCGGGCCGAGCAACTTGTACGCGACGCGGCGCAGCAGGGCGCGCAAGTGGTCCTGTTGCAGGAGCTATTCGCCACGCCGTATTTCTGCATCGAACAAAACCATCAACATATGGCGCTTGCCGAGGAGTATCGCGACAGCCGCGTTCTCGCGCGCTTCGCCGCACTGGCCCGGGAGATGGGCGTGGTGTTGCCGTTGAGCTGGTTCGAAAAGGCCGGCAATGCCTATTTCAATTCGCTGGCCGTCGCCGATGCTGACGGACGTCTGTCGGGCGTGTACCGCAAGACCCATATCCCCAACGCCGTCGGCTATCAGGAGAAGGAATATTTCAGCCCCGGCGACAGCGGTTTCAAAGTCTGGGATACCGCGTTCGGCCGCCTCGGCGTGGGCATCTGCTGGGATCAGTGGTTCCCGGAAACCGCGCGCTGCCTGGCGTTGATGGGCGCTGAAGTGTTGCTCTATCCCACGGCCATCGGCTCGGAACCGGGCAACGCGGCACTGGATTCCCGCGACCATTGGCAGATGACCATGCGCGGCCACGCCGCCGCCAATCTGCTGCCGGTGGTGGCGTCGAACCGCGTTGGTCGCGAAGTGGCGAGCACCGATCCTCATCTGCAAATGAGCTTCTACGGCTCGTCGTTCATCAGCGATCACAAGGGCCAGTTGCTCGCGGTGGCCGACCGCGACAGCAGCGGCGTGCTTGTCCACTCACTCGACCTTGCCGCCATGCGCGAGGAGCGCCTGAGCTGGGGCATCTATCGCGATCGCCGTCCGGACATGTACGGCGCGTTGCTCAGCCAGGATGGCCGCCACCTCCACGCACGCTGGAACACTCAAGGGGTCTGACATGACGACTCAACACAAGCGGTTGCTCGGCGCGATTGGCCTGGCATTGACCTGCGCAATGCCGTCGCTGCACGCCGAAGACAATACCCTGCGGCTATACAACTGGGCCGATTATTTTGCCGAAGACACGCTGAGCCGGTTCACCGCCGAAACCGGGATCAAAGTGATCTACGACGTCATGGACGGCAGCGAAACCCTCGAAGCCAAGATGCTCTCCGGCGGCAGCGGATACGACCTGATTTTCCCCGGCGACACCGTGGCCGAGCGTCTGATGCGTGCCGGCAGCCTGATGCCGCTGGATCAATCGAAGCTGACCGCACTGGGCGACATCGAGCCTGGTTTGCAGAAGCTGCGCAGCCATTACGAACACTCCAGTAAAGCCACGGTGCCTTACACTTGGGGCACCATCGGCCTGACCTATAACGCCGAGCAGATCAAACAGCGCATGGCCGATGCGCCAGTGAACAGTCTGGACATGTTGTTCAAACCGGAGCTGGCGGCGAAGTTCGCCGATTGCGGGATCTCGATGATCGATTCGCCCGATGAAGCGCTGGCAGTGGTGCTCAATTACCTGGGGCGCGATCCGCGCAGTGCAAAACCGGCGGATCTGGCGGCGGCCAGTGAGCTGTTGATGAAGCTGCGGCCGTACATTCGCAAGTTCCAGTCGCAACCGGTGACCGATCTGGTCAACGGCAATCTGTGTCTGTCGCTCGGTTACAGCGGCGACATGACTCAGGCCCAGCGCACCTCGGACAGCGCCGGCAAGCACACACGCTTCCAGTACCGTGTGCCCCGTGAAGGCACCACGGTGTGGATGGACACCATGGCCATTCCGGTCGACGCCCGACATCCGGAATACGCCTACGCGTTTATCAACTTCGTCATGCGCCCGGAGAACATGGCCGCGATCAGTAACTTCACCGGTTACCCGACTTCCAGTGCCAAGGCGCGCTCGGGCGTCGATGCAAGCATGCGCGACAACCCGGACATCTACCTCGACGAGGCAACCTATGCTCGGTTGATTCCGGGCAAGGATATCCCCCAGGCCGACATGCGCGCCCGCATGCGCACCTGGACCAAATTCAAGACGGCCACCGGCCAATGACCCAAGGCCGGCGGGTTGGCCGGCCTTTTTTCTACAGGAACTGCAACATGTCGACTCGTCGCGAGTTCATCAAGCAAGTCACGGTCGCCGCAGGTGTCGGCGCAACGTTCATGGGCCTCGGCCTGTCGCCGGGCAAGGTATTCGCCGCTGCACAAGGGCGCTGGTTCATGCCCGATGAGGGCGACAAACATGCGCGCGCCTACATTGCCTTCGGCGCGCAGGATGCAATCTGGGAAGACTTCACTGCGGATGTGCAGGCAGCCCTGGGCCGCGTCGCCCGAGCCATTGCCCGCTTCGAACCGGTTACGGTGTTCTGCCGCAAGCACGAGCGCAGCCTCGCCGAAACACATTGCGGCACTGACAACATCACGTACGTGGCGGCCGCGCTGGATGACATCTGGATGCGCGACATCGGCGCCAACTTCGTGATCGACGACAAGGGCGGTCTGGGCGCGGTGGATTTCAATTTCAACGGTTGGGGCGGCAAGCAGCGGCACAGCAAGGACGCACAGATCGCCGCGCGAGTGGCCGACGACGCGCAAGCCATTTACCAACGCAGCGAACTGGTGGGCGAGGGCGGGGGGATCGAAGTCGATGGCCACGGTACCGGGATCATGACCGAAAGCAGCTGGATCAACGCCAACCGCAATCCTGACTGGAGCAAAGCTGACGTCGAAGCAGAACTGAAGGAGCGTCTGGGCTTGCGCAAAATCATCTGGCTGCCGGGCATCAAGGGCAAGGACATCACCGACGCCCACGTCGATTTCTACGCACGGTTCATCAAGCCTGGCGTTGTCATCGCCAACCTCGACACCGACCCTGAATCCTACGATCACAAGGTCACCCTGGCGCACCTGGAAATCCTCAAGCGCGCCACCGATGCCGACGGGCGCACATTGCAGATCCACACGGTTTCGCCGCCGCTCAAACCGCGCAAAAGCAAGTTCAGCCAGAACAACCCGGATTTCGCCGCTGGCTACATCAATTACTTCGTGATCAACGGCGCGATCATCGCCCCGGAATTCGGCGATAAGGCAGCCGATAAACAGGCCTTCGACCTGCTCGCCGAGCTGTACCCGGAGCGTGAAATCGTGCAGCTCGACATCGACGCCATTGCCGCCGGCGGTGGCGGGATTCACTGCGTGACCAGTCATCAACCACAGGCGTGATTGACTCGGAGGCGGATCGGGCCAACTATCGGCGGATAACAACATCACCAATGGGCCCGACCTTGATCGAACGACGCCAATTCAGCGGAGGCATGAAGGGGAAAAACCTCCGCTACCTGAATGAGCAATCCGCTGACACCCGCATGACCCGCACCGGTTTCCTGCTGCTCGAACACTTTTCATTGCCGGCCTTCACCCAGGCGCTGGACACGATTGTCACCAGTAACCTGTTGCGCCCTGGACTGTTTTCGTCCCGTACGTTCGGGCTGGGCGAGGGTGAAGTTGTCAGCGATCTGGGGCTGGTGATTCGCCCGGACGCGAAGATGGATCTGGCGGCGTTGCAAGACCTGGATCTGCTGGTGATTTGTGGCGGTTATCGTACCGAACTGCGGGCGAGCGAGGCATTCATCGGTTTGCTGAAAGTGGCGGCGGAACGCGGCATCACCCTGGCCGGGTTGTGGAACGGTTCGTGGTTTCTCGGCCGGGCCGGGTTGCTTGACGGTTATCGTTGTGCGATCCACCCGGAACATCGTCCGGCGCTGACCGAAATCGCCAAGTCCACCCACGTCAGCAGCGAACCCTACGTGATCGATCGCGACCGGCTCACCGCGTCGAGCCCGTCCGGAGCCTTCCACATGGCGCTGGACTGGATCAAAGGCCTGCACGGCAAGGCGTTGGTCGAGGGTGTCGAGGACATTCTGGCGTTCGAAGAGTCGCGCTATCGGCGGATCAAACCGGATGAAAACATCTGCGTCAGTGCGCCGTTGCGGGAAGTGGTCAAGCTGATGGACGCCAACCTCGAAGAGCCGCTGGAGCTGGAGCAACTGGCGGTGTACGCCGGCCGCTCCCGCCGCCAGTTGGAGCGCTTGTTCAAGGAACAACTGGGCACCACGCCGCAGCGTTATTACCTGGAACTGCGCATCACCGAAGCGCGGCGGTTGCTGCAGCACACTGAACTGTCGCAGGTGGAGGTGCTGGTGGCGTGCGGGTTTGTTTCACCGAGCCATTTCAGCAAGTGTTACAGCTCGTATTTCGGTTATCGGCCGTCGAAGGAAAAACGCCTCGTCAAATAACCGAAGCCGTTACTGACCTGAGTTCACCCCGATATCCCAAGGCGACGTGCTCTCCCAATCACCTGCGTCAGTTCCTTCTCCCTCCGGGAGAGGGCAAGGGTGAGTGGCTTTACAGGTGATCCGCATCAATCACAGCCTTGGCAAACGCCTGCGGAGCTTCCTGCGGCAAGTTGTGGCCAATCCCGCCCTTGATCAAACGGAACTGATACTTGCCGGTGAAGCGCTTGGCGTAATCCTCTGGCGCCGGATGCGGCGCGCCGTTGGCGTCGCCTTCAAGGGTGATGGTCGGTACCTTGATGGACGGCGCGGTGGCGAGTTTCTGCTCCAGTGCGGCGTATTTCGCTTCGCCCTGCACCAGGCCCAGCCGCCAACGGTAGTTGAACACGGTGATGTCGACGTGATCGGGGTTCTCCAGGGCCGTGGCGCTGCGGTCAAACGTGGCGTCGTCGAATTTCCACTGCGGCGAGGCCAGTTGCCAGATCAGTTTGGCGAAGTCGTGGGTGTTCTTTTCGTAGCCAGCGCGGCCACGGTCAGTGGCGAAGTAGAACTGATACCACCACTGCAATTCAGCCTTGGGCGGCAGCGGGTTTTGCCCGGCGGCCTGATTGCCGATCAGGTAGCCACTGACCGATACCAGCGCTTTCACGCGTTCCGGCCAAAGCGCCGCAACGATGTCCGCCGAACGTGCGCCCCAGTCATAACCACCGAGCACCGCTTGCTTGATCTGCAGCGCATCCATGAAGTCGATGACGTCACTGGCCAGCGCCGCCGGTTGGCCGTTGCGCAGGGTGTCTTTGGAGAGGAACTGCGTGTCGCCATAACCCCGCGCATACGGCATCAGCACCCGGTAGCCCTTGGCGGCCAGCAACGGCGCGACTTCATCGTAGCTGTGAATGTCGTAGGGCCAGCCGTGCAGCAGGATCACCACCGGGCCGTCGGCCGGGCCGGTTTCGGCGTAGGCCACGTCGAGCAGGCCGGCCTTCACGTGCTTGAGCGGGCCGAAGGGCGAGGGCGCTGAATAGCTGACGGCGGCTGGTTCGGTAGTGTATGCCTGGGCGGTGCCAAAGGCGCCGAACAACGACACAGCGAGCATCGACAAGCCCAGTGCCGTGGCGGTTTTGCGGGTGTGCGGTGCCATCTTCATGGTGACGTCTCCTTTGCGAGCCTTTGGCCAAGGGTTGCGATTCACCCCTTCAAACCTTGAGTGCATTTGAGCGCGGGGGCGTATCTGGCCTGTGTCGAAGAACGGCGTTGTTGAAAGGCGATGTGTCGCGGCGGGGGGCGTACACAGTGTGATACACGGCGCGAAACGGCCTGATCATTGGCCCGTATCTGGTCGAAAATAATAAGTCGCTGTTTTAAAACAAAAAATATTTCACATCAGGCTTCACAAACGAAATGAATGTTGGTAAATTGCGCCCCGTTCTCACAGCGAACCTCAACGAGGCGCTGGACAGAGCAGTAGGGGCGTCGCCAAGCGGTAAGGCAGCAGGTTTTGATCCTGCCATGCGTTGGTTCGAATCCAGCCGCCCCTGCCATATTCGAAAAAACGCCAACTTCGCAAGAAGTTGGCGTTTTTTTATGCCTGCGATTTGGTGTGTTCACAGAAGGGCGGGCGAGTACGGCGCCGTAGCACCGTACTCGCCAACCACTCAGTGCGGGGCGCGGGGGATGGTTTTCATCAGGTCTTCAGGGCTGATGTGGCCGACCACGCTGCCCGGTTGCGGCAGGTTGAGAATGTGGCCTTTCATCTTGCCGATGATGTGCATCTCGCACGGCTTGCAGTCGAATTTCAGCGTCAACACTTCATCGCCGTGAATCAGCTGCATCGGTGCCACCTTGGTGCGCACGCCGGTCACGCCTTTGGCCTGTTTCGGGCACAGGTTGAAGGAGAAGCGCAGGCAGTGCTTGGTGATCATCACCGGCACTTCGCCTGGCTCCTCATGCGCCTCGTACGCCGCGTCGATCAGCTTCACGCCGTGACGGTGGTAGAAGTCGCGGGCCTTCTGGTTGTAGACGTTGGCGAGGAAAGTCAGGTGCGAATCCGGGTACACCGGCGGCGGACTGGTTTCGGCCTTGCGGCGACCACGCGGGTGCGCAGCGACACGAGCGGCGGTCAGGGCTTCGATCACTTCACGGCGCAGGGATTTGAGCTGCGAGTTCGGGATGAAGAATGCCTGAGGCGCATCCAGTTTGATGTCGGTGGCATGGTATTGCGTGGTGCCGAGCTGGCCGAGCAGATCGCGCAGTTGCTCCAGCGCCTGCTCCGGTTTGTTGGCGACGCCGAACGGGCCGTTCAGGGTAACGCTGGCGCTGATGCCTTCCTCACTGGTGGCGGTCACTTCCAGTTGCTCTTCACGCAGACGTGCCATCCAGCTCAGGGCCACGCGACGCTCGGAGGAGGTTTTCTGCAGCGCCTGTTGCCAGTTGTGGTCGAGGTTGCGGTTCAACGGATGGTTCGGGCGCAGTTTGTACAGGCCTTCAGGCATCTCGTTCGGCTCGACGCGGTAGCGGTAGCGCTTCTCGCCGTCTTCCTCGAACTCGCCCTTGGCTTCGGCGATGTTGGCACGGAAACCCACCACTTCACGCTTGACCAGTACGTTGAGGCCGTCACCGTTGGACAGGGGCTCGTGGGTCACGACCTGCATGTCGCGTTTGCCGACTTTCTCGACGGTGCCCACCGGCAGGCCGGTGAAGGTCGGCGAGTCGAAGGCGCCGATGTCGATCTTGCGATCGGTGACGAAATAATCGGTGCTGCCACGGTGGAAGGTCTTTTCCGGGTCGGGCAGGAAGAAGTGCGCGGTGCGGCCGCTGGAGGCGCGGGCCAGGTCCGGGCGGTCTTCGAGCACGTCGTCGAGGCGCTGGCGGTAGTAGGCCGTGATGTTCTTCACATAGCCCATGTCCTTGTAGCGACCTTCGATCTTGAACGAGCGCACACCCGCTTCGACCAGCGCGCGGATGTTGGCGCTCTGGTTGTTGTCCTTCATCGACAGCAGGTGTTTTTCGTAAGCGATCACGCCACCCTTTTCGTCTTTGAGGGTGTACGGCAGACGGCAGGCCTGGGAGCAGTCGCCACGGTTGGCACTGCGCCCGGTCTGCGCGTGGGAAATGTTGCACTGGCCGGAGAACGCTACGCACAACGCGCCGTGGATAAAGAACTCGATGGCGGCGTCGGTTTCATCGGCGATGGCGCGGATTTCTTTCAGGTTCAGTTCGCGAGCCAGCACCAGTTGCGAGAAACCGGCCTGATCGAGGAACTTCGCCCGCTCCAGAGTGCGGATGTCGGTCTGGGTCGAGGCGTGCAGTTCGATCGGCGGGATGTCCAGCTCCATCACGCCCAGATCCTGAACGATCAGCGCGTCGACCCCGGCGTCGTACAACTGATGGATCAGCTTGCGCGCCGGCTCCAGTTCGTTGTCGTGCAGGATGGTGTTGATGGTGGTGAAGATGCGCGCGTGGTACTTGCGGGCGAATTCCACCAGTTCGGCGATTTCGCTGACTTCGTTGCAGGCGTTGTGGCGCGCGCCGAAACTCGGGCCGCCGATGTATACGGCGTCGGCGCCGTGCAGGATCGCCTCGCGGGCGATGGCTACATCGCGGGCAGGGCTGAGCAATTCCAGGTGATGCTTGGGCAAGGACATAGTTTTTTTAGTCAGGCTGTCACGGTTAGCCGCGCATTCTACCCGCGAAACGTGCGCCCGGCACGTCTGTGCTGCCCGATGGCAGCAGACACGGTGCCCGCCCCAGCGGGAGCGAGCCAGCTCGCGAAGGCGCCGGCACATTCAACCTCAACGGAGACTGAACTGAAGCGTGCGCGAGCAGGCTCGCTGCCACAGGGTTGGCGGGGGTGAATCAGGCCTTGGCGGCCATTGCGGTCACTTCCACGCGCATGCCTTCAACGGCCAGCGAGGCAACGCCGACTGCGGCACGCACCGGCCACGGTTTGGCGAAGAAACGCTTGTACACCTCGTTGAACGCGGCGCGGTCGGCCATGTCGGTGAGGTAGATGGTCAGGTGCATGACCCGGTCCATCGAGCTGCCGGCACGCTCCAGGGCGACTTTCAGCGCTTGCAGCGTGCATTCGCTCTGCTCGGTGATGCCGCCCAGTTCCAGGCTGCCATCGGCGCGGGTCGGAATCTGCGTGGAAACCATGATCCCGCCGAAGGTGGCGACGTCCGAGGAAATCGAGTCCGCATCCGGATCGGGCGTGAAGGTGATGTCTTGATTGGCCATGCTGATCTCTTGTTTGAGCGAATGAAGATCGCGCCAGTTTACAGCTTCAGCGTCGACATGGCCCGTTCGCTTACACCGGCTGCGTCGCCGCTTCCGCCGCCATGGCCGCCAGGACACTGGGACGAGCGGACACCCGGTGCACGTAGGCGGCAAGCGCTGGCCAGTCCGCCAGTTCGATATTGAAGTTCGGCAGCCACGTGAGCACGGTGAACAGGTAGGCATCGGCGACACCGAACGTGCCCATCAGGTAGTCCTGATCCATGAGTTTGCGGTTCAGGTAGTCCAGGCGCTTGAACAGTTTCTCCTTGAAAATCGCCTTGATCGTCGGCGGAATCCGCGCATCGAACAGCGGCGCACTGCCGCCATGGATTTCCGCGTTGATGAAACTCAGGTATTCCTGCAAACGCGTCCGCTCCCAGGTGCCCGGAGCGGGTGCCAGTTGGGTGGCGGGGACGCGATCAATAAGAAACTGCAAGATGGCCGGGCCTTCGGTCAACACCTCGCCGTTATCCAGCATCAGTGCAGCGACGTAGCCCTTGGGGTTGATCTCGCGAAAGTCACGGCCGTCAGCCGTGCGCTTGCTCTGATTGTTGACGCGAATCAGCTCGAAGGGCAGGCCCAGCTCTCGCAACACGATATGCGGGGACAACGAACAGGTCATGGGCGCGAAATACAGTTTCATGGCACTTCCAGTGGATGGGGAGGTGTCAGGATCCGTTGCGCGAGCAGGCTTTCGCAAAGGTCATTTGCAGTGCTAGCGTATGACAAAATCTCATGGGTATAGAATTGTCATGGTCGCCAGACAGCCTTCTCTCAATGGCTTGCGAGCCTTCGAGTGCGCCGCTCGGTATATGAGCTTTACCAAGGCCGCCGCAGAACTGCACGTTACGCAAACTGCCATCAGTCATCAGATTCGGCGTCTTGAAGACGAGCTGGGCGTGACCTTGTTTTTGCGGCTCAAGGAGGGGCTGGCGCTCACTGAAGAGGGGCAGGCCTATTTGCCCGGCATCCGTGCGGCGTTTCATGAATTGCGCCATGCGACGCAGGCATTGTTGGCGTCGCGTCAAAACACGGTGCTGACCATCAATACCCTGGTCTCCGTGGCCTCCAAATGGCTGCTGCCGCGCCTGCCGTCGTTCCAGCAGGCCAACCCCGATATAGATGTGCGAATCAGCGCCTCCACCGAACTGGTGGATTTTCGCCAGGGCGGCATTGATGCGGCCATTCGTTACGGGCGCGGCGACTGGAAAGGTTTGCGTGCGGATTTTCTTATGTCCGATGAGATTTTCCCGGTGTGCAGCCCGGCGTTGCTCAGCACCTCGAAAGGGCTGAACACGCCCGCAGATTTGCTTGATCACACTTTGCTGCAAGTCAGTGGCATGACCGCCGGAGACTGGAACCGCTGGCTGAGCGCAGCCGGTGAGTCAGCGACATTGGCTGAAGGGCCGCGGCTGACGTTCGACTTGGCGATGATGGCCGTGCAGGCCGCCGTTGACGGGCAGGGAGTGTGCATCGGGCGTTCGACCTATGTTGCCGATGATCTGCGGGCCGGGCGTCTGGTCGCGCCTTTTGCACTGCGCTTGAAGGATGAGTTGGGGTTCTATCTGGTGACGCCCCATGAAACTGCGGACTCGAAGAAAATCGTCGCCTTGAGGACATGGTTGATGGCGCAGCAGTACCCCGGCGAAATCTTTGTATAAGCCTGTATCAAACCCGATTCGGTATACACGGCGATAACAAACCCCAGGTTTGCGACACATCCGCCCTACAGGCCTGGCTCACAGTAGCGGTCAACCCCACCACTACGTTCGAGAGGGCAACATCATGCGCCGTCCACTGTTTCTGGCTACCGCTGCATTACTCGCGTCTTTGATCGGCACCGCACAAGCCGCTGACACCCAACCCAAGGCCTGGCAACAAGGCCTGAGTCGCACCGATCTGGTTCGTCAGGACCTTGGTGCAGCCGACCGTGAAGTGATACAGGCGCGGGTCGATTTCGAACCCGGCGTGACCTCACCGCGCCATGCGCATCCGGGCGTGGAAGTGGCGTATGTGATCAGCGGCACTTTTGAATACCAACTGGAGGGCAGGGCGCCCGTGACGCTGAAGGCCGGGGATTCGCTGTACATTCCAGAAGGCGTCGCGCACATCGCGCGCAATGCCGGTCAGGACAAGGGGTCGGAACTGGCGACGTATATCGTCAAGAAGGGCGAGCCGTTGTTGATACTCAAGCCCTGAACGAGGGCCAAGACGCAATACCTGCAGGCGCTGCGGCACATTGCGTCTACAGGACGTGGATCGGTCAATGAAGCGTCGCCACCCGGCGACTCTCGCCAATGCGGATTCTGTCGAGTGCCCGGTTCAATGCGTCCAGTGCGTCGAGCAGGGCCTGGGCTTCGGCTTCCCGACCTTGGCCCCAGAGGCGTTCGGCCATTGTGTTCAGGGCTTGAATGGAACGTTCGATGTCTGCGGCGGTGGTGGCCTCTTTGCTGGCCGGCGGTGTCTTCGGCATTCAGGCCTCCTCGTGTGACGTTTGACGGGTCAGGCCGTTGAGCTCTTCATCCGTTTCCGCCGCCTATTGCAGCATATCCTCAGGTGCTTTGCTGCAGTCATTGGCGAGGTCGTCGAGTCGGCGTCGCCTCAACTCCTTGCGGGCAACCCCATGAAATAAACAGGGACGAATCTCTTTTCCAGCAAAGTCATCCGTCCCTGGTTGCTCAGTGAATGAAAAAATTAATCCCGCTCAACCAGTTCGGTCGCCGAGCGTTCCTTGCGCCGCCGAAGCCAGCTGAACAACGCGTGTACCGGGTGGAGGAAGGCTGCAAGCACGCCCAGCAGCATGATGATGAAAATGACAATCAACGGGACGCTTTCGTGCGAGAACATGGTGGGGTACTCCTGTAGTCACTATGTCGGAACCCGCAGGTTAGACGCCTGGAATGCGGCTTGCGATGAACGTATGTTCATTTTCGGCGGCTTGAAGTGTGTTATCGCAGGCAGTGGCAAAACGGCCAATCCGCGCAGATGTAACGATCGGTTCGGCGGTCTTTGGTAGCGGGCTTGGCGGTTTTTCGATTCAGGATTGGTTGTGGTCGGCCGATATCAGCCACTCACGGGGATACGATGCCTGCACGCGAGGAGATCGGTCGATCACCTGAGTCGCGGTGATTCAGGCGTGCGTTTACCCATCGCGGTGCAGTGCAGTAATAAGGATGTTACGTGTTTCGCAAGTTGATAATGCTGGTGCTGATCGCCACGTTGAGTGGCTGCATGGCAACCGCCATGCGCATGGATTACGACAAACACCGATGCCCCTACATCGGCCTGCGGTTTGACTGGTGGCTGGTGGGCACCTCCAAAGGCAAGCTGATTCCGTTTTTACTGATCGATGCGCCGTTTTCGCTGGTGGTCGATACGGTGTTTTTTCCCTTCGAATATCAGTACAGCTGCAACCTTTGATTGTCCCGGATCTGCCGGCCTCGGTTCACGACATCCTGCAAGTGACGGCCCAGGCCAACGCCGATTGGCTCAAGGGCAACGCCACCCGCCTGCAGAATATGGATAGCCGACCGGTTCGCGAAACCGCCTGCTGCTGAATCTTCCCTCGGGCGCCCAGGCTCAACAATGTGAAGCACGCGATAGCAAGGCGTTTGATGAACATGTGCATGATGCGTCTCCTTGATTTTTCGACCCTTCGTATGAGGGTGTTGAATGTACGGAGCAGGGGCAGGAATGGATGCAACGCAGAGTAAAAAAATTAGACGAATGTTCACTTCAGCTGAAAGCAGTCAGTCGGATGTCACCCAAGACCCTGCGACATTCATGACTCTCCAGAAATGTGTGAATGGGAATAAGTGTTAATTGCGAATGGTTTTGTATAGCATGCGCGGGTGTTTTTGGCGGTTTCACTCCCTGCATTGGCCTATTCGTAAAGGTTTTCTTCTCCATGCGTCGAACCCTGCTTTCCATTTGTGTGCTGCAAGCCTTGTCGTCTGCCTCATGGGCTGAACAAACGGGGGCGTCACCCTCAACGCTCGAGCTGGACGCAACCGATGTGATCGGTACGGCGAATTACGAAAGGGCGGACGGCCCGGTGCAGGGTTATCGGGCGACGCGCTCGGCCAGCGCCACGCGTACCGACACGTCGATTCACGAAACCCCGCAATCGATCAGTGTGGTCTCCAGGGATGCGGTCGAGGATCTGGGCGCCACCCGGTTGCAGGACGCGCTGGACTACGCCGGGGGCGTGGGGCGGGCGAACAATTTTGGTGGCCAGGGCCTGACCACGTTTACCGTGCGTGGCTTCACCAGCGGCGAGTTCTATCGAAACGGTTTCCCGATCAACCGCGGCTACCCGAACATGCCGGATGCCAACACGATTGAACGCCTCGAAGTGCTCCGCGGCCCGGCCACCATGCTCTACGGTCGCGGTGATCCTGGCGGCACCTTCAACGTGGTTTCCAAACAGCCGTTGCCCGAACGCACCGTCACCCTGGGCAGCCAACTCAACGATCAAGGCATGAAGCGCGGCACGCTGGACGCTTCCGGTCCGCTCGACGAAGAAGGGCGCCTGGCCTATCGACTCAACGTCGTGGGCGAGGGCGGCGACACCTTCCGCGATCACGTCGAAACCGAGCGCTACGGCATCACGCCGGTGCTCACCTGGCAGGCAACCGACGCAACCAGGCTGATTTTCGAAGGCGATTTCATGCGAAACAACGCGCCGCTGGATCGCGGCGTTACCCGCTATGCGAAGCAGATCGGTACGGCCTCTCGCGACAGCTTTTTCGGCGAAAAAGACGTCGGCAAACTGCATAACGACAACAACATGGCGCAACTGCGTTTCGAGCACATGCTCAACGATGACTGGACCCTGGGTGGCGGTTTCCAGTGGCTCGATGGTTCGCTCAAGGGCAACGCAATCGAGGCCAACGGTATAGCCGATGACGGCCGCACCCTGGGGCGCAACTTCAACTATCGCAAGCTGGAGTGGACCGACAAGGATACCCAGCTCAACCTGACCGGCCACTTCGATACCGCTGGCTTGCAGCACACGTTGCTCACCGGTATCGAGTATGAGGATTACGACTACAAGTCGATCATTCAACGCTCCAGCGGCGCTGTCGGTGCGTACCCGATCGACATCTTCGATCCGGTGTACGGCCAGCCGCGTCCGGCACTCACCCGTACGCCGACTCACGACAAGGAAAACCTCAAGACGTATGCCGCGTTCGTGCAGGATCAGGTGGCATTGACCGACAAATTGAAAGTGCTGGCCGGCGCGCGTTTCGAGCGCTTTGAACATGATTACGAAACCTATGTGCCCGGCGGCAAGAGTTGGCAGGCGAGTGACAATGCGGTGACCCCGCGCATCGGCGTGACCTACGACTTGACCGAGACGTTGGCGGTCTATGCCGACACCGCGCGCTCCTTCAAACCGAACACCGGCGCCAGTCGCCAGGGCGGCGGGTTCGCGCCGGAGAAGGGCAAGTCCTACGAAATGGGGATCAAGTGGGAAGCACTGGATCAGCAGTTGAGTGTCGACGCGGCGGTCTATCAGATCGACAAACGTAACGTGTTGACCACCGACCCGGTGGACTCGACCTTCAGCGTTGCAGCCGGTGAGGTGCGCAGCCGTGGTTTCGACCTCAACGTCGCTGGCAACCTGACCCCCGAATGGCGGGTGATTGGCGGCTACGCCTATGTCGATGCGCAAGTGACCAAGGACAACGTGTTGCGCTCTGGCACGCGCTTGCTGAACATCCCGAAAAACAGCTTCAGCCTGCTGAATATGTATGAGTTCCAGGACGGCGCGCTCAAGGGCTTGGGCCTGGGCACCGGCCTCAAGTACGTCGACGAACGCGCCGGCCAAACCGCTAACACCGCGTTTTCGATGGGCAGTTACACCGTTGTCGACCTGCTCGGCTTCTACAAGGTCAATGATAAGGTGCGACTCAATCTTGACCTGAAAAACCTGTTTGATCGCGATTATGAAGAAGGCGCATTCGGCAACGTCTACGCTTATCCAGGCGCGCCGCGAACCGTGCAGGTCGGTATTTCCTACACCTTGTAGAAGGGGCGGGCACGAATCTCACATGCCAGAAAAGACACAGCCCTGAATCCTCAGGGCTGTGTCGTTGTTATTCCGTGGCAACTGAACCGTTCTTGCTGTAGCCGCTGCCGGCCTCGGTCAAGTTCGAGTAAAAGATGCAGCCGATCAGCCTCGCGAACAGGCCTAGCGTGTCCGCCAGGTCCGGGTCGTCGAATATCACTGCCCTGGAATCCAATGCACACAGCGCGCCCCAAAGTTGTCCATCGGGCAGGAAAACAGGCGCACCTGCGTAGCTTTCAATCAGGTATTGCTTTACCACAGGACGTGTCGAAAACCTGCCGTCTCGACTTATCTCCGGCACGAAAAGCACTTGGGGATCTCTTCGAAACTCACTGCAAAGGGTGGTCTCGAGTTCCAGTGTGTCGCCGGTGTTGATCCCAAGCTCGATCGGATCGTACGCGGAACAGACAATCCATTCCGTCTCCGTGAATTTTGCGATCGCTGCGAAGCGCGTTCCGGTCATCCGTGTGACGAGCTGCAGAATATTGGTCGTGGCTTCAATTTCAGCGATAGAGGCGCGTTCCTCCGCGCTTAGCAACGCTCTGTGAATAGTGTCACTGAGAGGCATGCATTTTTCTCCGGTAATGAATGATCGAACTGGCAGCTGCTAAACGCCTTTGAAACTGCCCGTTTGATTCCAGACAAAACGGATTCGTTCACTTGAATGGTTTCTGATTGCCAGCATCGTCGTTAACGAGAACTAAAGTCCTCGTTAAGGACGGGGCTTGGTCCATCCTGCTCTTTGCATTCAGATGTCTGCGAGGTTTCTCGCGCCCACTGCTCGGCAGTGGTGACTTGAATGGATTGCTGCTCGTTGAACGTGCCTGCCTTGGGCCAGGCCATGCCTCTGCCTTGTGCGAGCAACGTCTGCAATAATGACGACCACAGCGGTGCGATGGCATATCAAGTGCTCGTGCCGGTATTCGGCATTTGGTTCTGGAGGACTCCATGCGTGACATTATTGACGGCTTTCTGCGCTTTCAGCGCGAGGTTTATCCGCAACGCGTCGAGCTTTTCAAGCAGCTCGCGACGGCACAAAATCCGAAGGTGTTGTTCGTCACCTGCTCAGACAGTCGTGTTGTGCCCGAACTCCTTACGCAGCGCGAACCGGGCGAATTGTTCGTCATTCGCAACGCCGGCAACATCGTGCCGTCGTATGGTCCCGAACCTGGCGGTGTCTCGGCCACCGTTGAATATGCGGTTGCAGTGCTCGGGGTACAAGACATCGTAATCTGTGGCCACTCCGACTGTGGAGCGATGGGCGCGATTTCTCGCTGCACGTGTCTGGATCATCTTCCGGCGGTCGCTAACTGGTTACGCCACTCGGACGCCGCGAAAGCGATTAACGCGGCGCATGAGTTCGACACACCCCGCGCGAAGCTTGATGGGCTCGTTCGCGAAAACGTGATCGCGCAACTGGCGAACCTGCGTACGCATCCATCGGTGGCTCTCGCGCTGGAGCAGGGGCGCATGAATCTGCACGGTTGGGTCTACGACATTGAGGCGGGGTGCATCGACGCGCTCGATGGCGCAACGCGACGCTTCGTGTCACTTGCTGATTCGCCAACCACCGTTGCGATCACTGCGCGTAACGGCGGACCGATGTAATAGCCTGCAAGAAAGGCCGATAACAGCCTGTCGAGCGAGATCCAGAACAGCGTGTTGCACGGCTTCGCCATGCGCCAGTCTGGTCTCGCCTGAGCGCTGCCACCCTGGCTGGCCCATACCTGCCGGTCATAAATCCCTTGCTCTAACGCCTGATTCATAAAGATAACGACCAGCGTGCCGATACTCCAAAAGTACTCCAGGTCACTGCACACTGTTTTTGGCGATGAGCAAGGAACACCCGATCATGTCTACTCGTCAGAACGCACTCAAAGCATCCGACGTGGCCCTTTGCGCTTTGGTGTGCCTGGCTGGGGTGGCCGTCACGTTCCTGGTACTCGTTCTGTTCGTAGGGTCAGAGCAGCGTACCGTCAGCGTGGCTTTTCAACTGGAGGTCGACGAAAGATTCAGTCGCCTGCAAAGACGCTTTAATACTCAGGTCTTGAAACTGGACGTTGTGAGGCGTTTCTTTATCAACGCCGACGATGTCACTGAAAAGGAGTTTATGGGCTTCGTCACGCCTCTGGTGGAACAGGATGAAGCCTGTAGCTGGGTACCCAGGGTTCTCGAGAAAGATCTCCCGGCATTTCGCGCCAAGGCACTTCTCAACGGCACCAGTGATTTTTCATATCATGAAATCAACCCCGTGACCGGCGAACGAGTTCCCCTCACCAGCCGGCCGGAACACTGGATATTGCTCTACCTATTGAAGCGCGATGACGTAAAGATCATCCCCGGCATGGATGTTCTCTCGCGCCCGGGTCGCCAGGCCTTGATGAACAAGGCACGCGAAACACGTCAAATAGTGGTGTCGGAACCGTTGAAAATGACCAACGGCCAGTCGGGGATTTTCTTTGTCGCACCTGTCTTCCGGGAGTCCCCTGAGGCGCCATCGAACGATGATGATTTGCAGGGGTTCGTTGTCTCCACCGTACGCCTGGCTTCTTTGATGGAACAAGGCATTCCATTACCAAGTCTGCAACGACTGAACGTGACGCTTTCATTGATCGACACGCAGCATCAAGGGGAAACCATTTATCAGAGCTCGGCTCCTGCTGCTCCTTCAGCGCTGTACGAGCAACGGCTGCTGAAAGTAGCCGACCAGAATTACTTGATCCAGTTCAGGCCGAGCTCAACCTTTCTGGTCGCCAATAGTTACGCACTGTCCATCAGCCTGATTATCGTGTTCGGAGCAGGGTTGACGCTGCTGCTGACCTTGATGGTGTACTTGCTGATTACGCAGCGCGCCCGCGCGCTCTCGCTGGTAGATGAACGCACGCAAGACTTGCGTCTGTTGAACATTACCGATCACCTGACCGGAGTCTATAACCGCCGATACTTCGAAGAGTTGATGGAACGCCTGCTCATCGAGGCTAGCGCGCAATACCGCCCTCTGTCGCTGATCATGTTTGACGTCGACCACTTCAAACACATCAACGACCGCTGGGGCCATCAGTGTGGGGATGACGTTCTGAAGACGTTGTGCACACGAATACGTTCGGCAACACGCAAAACCGATCTGCTGTGCAGAACCGGCGGAGAAGAGTTCGCATTGATCTGCCCGGATACCGAACTGAACGATACAAGGCTGCTGGCAGAAAAGCTTCGAGCGCTGATCAGCACCCAACCCTTTGATGAAATTGGACAGGCAACGTGTAGCTTCGGCGTTGCGACGTGGATTCCATCAGAATCGTTTGACGCCTTCATTCGGCGTGCCGATACCGCGATGTACCGTGCAAAATCGAATGGTAGAGACCAAGTCCAGGTTGCCGATACGTAGCACTAGTCGGTCGTTCAAAACCTTTGAACACCACTGATTGCTGAAGTCATCAGGATCCGAAAATAACTCACCCGGTCGAAGGGGCGGACGCGTTGCTGCCCAAGCGGATCCGTTCATTGGCGAAGCACAGGCCGACGATGATCTGTGCTGCTCCCGCGTACGGGCTTTCGCCCGGTAGCTCGGAGCTTTTCTGCCTGCCGCCGAAGGCATGGGGCTGGCTTGGCTTCCCAACTGGTTGATTCGTGATCGAATGCAGCAGGGCACACTCATAGAGATATGGGTGGATCGGCCTAGAGCAGCCATGGAGTGCTACGTCGTCTGGCCCGCAGCTCAATATCAACCGCTTCGATCTCGCCTTGCGATAGACGTGCTTGTCTGCGAATTTGAGAAAATCCCGCAAGACGGATGCGCTAGCGATAGTTGAAAGACGACTGTTGCACAGACCATTGACCCAAGGAGATATCACATGACGAAAAACACAAATCGGCTTCTGGCGGCAGTAGTTGCCGTTGGCATGGGATCTGGCTTCGGAGCTGTTACGACGCAGGCCCAAGAGGCAACCACGACCGTCGTACGCATTGCAGAGTTGGAGATCGATCCGGCACACCTTGAAGCCTACAAGGTGGCGGTCAGGGAAGAGATGGATAAATCCATCCGCGTTGAACCCGGGGTGCTTGCCATCTACTCGGTTGCGGAGAAGGACAAGCCCAACAGTCTTCGTTTTCTCGAAATTTATGCGAGTGAGGAGGCCTATCGAGCACACATCGAATCACCGCACTTCAAGAAATATGTTGCGATAACGCAGCGCATGATCCTGGCGCGCAAGCTGATCGAGACCCAGCCTGTGCAACTCAGTGCTAAAGCGCGACAGCCTGATTGAAGACGAATGTCACCTCTATCTTGCGAAGGACCTTTACCCATGCAGTTGAATCACTGCGCATCACGCCGAGAAGAGCCGCTACATCAGCGACAGGCAGCTTCTTTTCGGTCACTTGATTGACTGCTTGGATTTTGAATTCTGCGGGGTAATGCGGGTTGCTTATGGCATCTCCTGATTGACCTCGGTTTGAGGCATGGAGGTGTCTACGAAACCTGGGGCGGTTCAAAAGGCATGCGTAAGTCGGTCGCCCACGTGGTCTGAGATGCACGCCTTCCAATATGTTGAGAAATTCCAGGTCAACATGGACGTCCGCTTCGAGTGGACTGCGGCCCTTGACGACAGGCAGAAATCGGCCAGAAGCGTACGGTCGTGATCTGTTGCCTCTAACGATTGGCAGAGCTCGACCAATATCTACCGATGATCAGCGCGTGCGTTCAAACTCATATTGGGGTCACTGCCGAAGTGCAAACGCAGTATCTGCCGAGCAGAATTCCGAGAGAACCCAACGGTCTATCCTTCAAGACTTGACTCCACTTGATCAGGGCGCTGATGTATGAACTCTTTCTGGATCGCACTGGGCATTTTTGGGTGCCTCGTTTCTGCCTCGCTTCTCATGATGCAGTGGTATCCCAAGCTGGCATCCCACCACAGGGATGACGACACTAACTCCGTAATTCGTCTGGTAGCCAACATTTTTGTGGTTATGACATCGCTGGTCTTTGGCTTGATGATTAATTCTGCCAAAAACACTTTCGAGTCGATTGACGCAAACTTCCATGGGTATGCAACCAGCATGATCATTTTTGATCGGACACTGCGGGGCTATGGCGATGCGGCAAAAGACACGCGAACTCGCCTGATCACCTATCTTGAGCGCGCTATCGAGACTCCGTATCGGGGAGACGAGGCGCTGCAGCATCGTAACAGCGAGGCGGCTAAATACCTGGATGATATAGGCAAGTCTTTGGCTCTTATAAAGCCCCCGGACCGCTACCATGAAACGATGCTGCAGGATATTCGTCAGCAATATCATTCGCTCATCGAGCAACGCTGGAGGATCGTCGAGCAGTCAGAGGGAGCGATTCCTGGCCCGCTCATTGGGATGCTTGTTGCTTGGTTGACGCTCATTTTCGCCAGTTTTGGATACCGCGCTCCCCGTAATTCGATGGTGACAGGAATGTTCATCATCTCGTCATTGCTCATTGCGGCTTCCGTTTACCTTGTTTTGGACATGGATGTGCCATTTCATGGTCCTATCCAGATATCCGACGAGCCCCTGCGCAGGGCGCTCGCAGTAATGCAACTCTAGGGGCGCGAAACGCGCTGGCGTCCTGAGTCGTGGCCTCGAGGCGGACCACTTATTTGCGGAAACGAAGTTGGCCGGTATTTGGCGTTCTGGGTAGGCTCATGATCGCCCTAGACTTCAAGCTGCAATCGAGAGACTGCGCTTGATGGAAAGTGACTTTCATCTGAAGTGAGATTTGCAGCCAACCTGATCAGCCGTAACAGGCAGGACACGATCCAGAGTGTGTAAAAACGCTCAAGGCCTCATCGTCTTGGATCATTGACGTTCGTGGCTGAACGATCGCATGGCAAATGCTGCGTATTGCATCAGTCGCGACCTTGAACACGTCAACGCTGTTTTTACAGTCTCTGGGATGGGCCAAAATCAGCTTTTTTATGCCGACAGCGCCTTCATTAAATCGTGAGCACCGATGATTTTCATGACCCGTTTCATGTTGTAGGCGAGCACATTTAAACTCATCTCCGCGCCCACCCCGGCCAGCTTTCGCGTCAGGAAGTGCGTCGCACCCATTCATTGTTTGAGCGTCCCGAAGGGATTCTCAACCGTCCGCTTTCGGACTCGCATCATCTCCGGTGCTTTGCTCAGCCGAAGCTGCATCTCCTCCAATACGGCTTCATGCTCCCAGCGTCGAACTCGTCGTTCCGTGCTCGGTGTGCACTGCGCTTTCAGCGCGCAGCCCTGGCATTTCGAACTCCAGTAACGATGCAGCTTCAGGCCTTTTTCAACGTAGGAGTAGTGCCAGATCAGCGCCTCTCCAGCCGGGCAAATGTATTCGTTTTTTGCCGCGTCATAGATGAAGGCATCGTTATTGAAACGCCCGTCAGCCTTGGCTCCAGAGGTCATCGGCTTGGGCACATAGGCGGTGATGCCGGCATCGTGACAAGCCAGGATTTGTTCGCTTTTGAAGTAACCTCGGTCAGCCACTATCGACAACGCATCTGACGCCATCGCCTCTCGGGCTTGCTTAGCCATCGAGCTGAGTTGATCGCGATCTGAACCAACGTTGGTCACCTCATGCGCAACGATCAAATGGTGCTGCGTATCGACCGCTGTCTGCACGTTATAGCCAACAATTCCCGTGCCGCGCGTCATCATGGATCGGCTGTCTGGATCGGTCAGTGAGACCTGTTTATCCGGTGATTCATTGAGCTGAATTTCGATCGCCTGAAGCTCTTTCATTTGAATTTTGAGCTTGGCGATTTTCTCTTCCAGCCGCACGGCGCTGGGCTCGGTAGCTGTTGGTTCTTGCCGATCAGCAGCATCGAGTGCCGTCAGGTAACAGTTGATGCTCGATTCAATTTCTTCCATTCGCCGCTTCAGTTTGGCGCTGGTGAAATTGCGGTCGCGATTGTTGACGGCTTTAAATTTGCTGCCATCGATGGCGACCAGATGTTCTCCGAACAGTCCCAACTGCTGACACAACACGACGAACTGGCGGCAGACGCCTCGGATGGCTTTGCTGTTGTCTTTTCGGAAGTTGGCGATGGTCTTGAAGTCCGGCATCAAACGCCCGGTCAACCACATCAGTTCGACGTTGCGTTGGGCTTCTCGCTCCAGGCGTCGGCTCGACTGGATGCGGTTGAGATAACCGTAGATGTAGATCTTCAACAAGACCGAGGGATGGTAAGCAGGTCGGCCAGTGTCGGCTGGAATGGCACCGTCAAAACCCAGTTTGACCAGGTCGAGTTCGTCGACGAAGACGTCGACTACGCGCACCGGATTGGTATCGCTGACGTAGTCGTCGAGGCTCTCGGGAAGTAAGGTGCCTTGGCCTCGATTTTTACCTTGGATAAAGCGCTTCATGGGCGATCCCTGCGATGAAATCCTCAGAAATCATAGCAAGTGTTCGCGAAGGCGTTTTTACACACTCTGGGCCCATAGCTGCCGGCCAGAAAACTGGTGTATGGAGTCTGCACTTGAAACCTCAAAAACATTTTTTCCTTATTCACTCAGTCAGATGAGATCGAGAGGTTGAATTGCGGTGTTGATCTTGAGAGAAGCAGCTACAGCTCAAAAAATACATAGACTGTAGACATTCAGAACATGCTCAATCGCTTTTTTAGATGTATGAAGCCCATTTAGGCGCTGTGAATTGCGTCGTTATTTTAAATGTCGTGGATGTCGGGAGATGTAATTTTTATTAGTGTTTTTAGATTCGAGAAAATTCTTGGATGAAAACAAGCTGCGTCTTGTATGTCTCAGTCGCTTGTATGGCTAAAGTGTAGCAGCGCTTTATTCAGCGCCAATCAACATAGCGATGCCTATAGGGATTATTCATCCAATGAAAACACTTAAGTTCGTACTGCTGACTTCGGCAATCGGTGCGTTAGCTAATACCGCGCTGGCAGCTGATGGCACCATCAATTTCACTGGCGAAATTATCGCCGCTTCCTGCGTCGCATCTTCTGGTGCGGGTACATCTGTTGGGGGGGGCGTTGGCAATCAGACCGTTGACGTGAACTTGGGCAAGGTGAGTCTGGACTCTCTCACTGGTTCCGCAGGTGGGGGGATTGCCGCTGGTAAAACGATCAACCTGAATCTGGATTGCGGTAATACCGCCGCCGGTTTGACCACCGTCAAACTCGGATTTGACCCGATGGCTGGTTCCGGCATCGATCAGAAGAACAATAGTCTGTTGAAGACAACGGGTTCCGCTAAAGGTGTAGGCATCGGGATGTACGACGCCGATAACAACCTTATCAATCTTTCCGCGAACGAAGCGTACTCCAGTGCGTTGGTAAAGAGCGGTGAAAATGAGAACGCCAAGTACACCGCCAACCTGACCATGCGTGCCGCTTACGTTGCCAACGGCGACGATCTGGAAGTGGGCACGGCTCTCGGAACGCTGCCTTTCACATTGAGTTACGAGTAACTGTCCAGCGCGGAGTGTAATGCTCCGCCTTCAAGAGGTTATGAATGAACGCCACGTTAGTTTTACGCTGCTTCCTGCTGGCGGCGCTGTTTGTCTGCCCCGATATTTGTGTGGCAGGCATCCAGGTGAGCGGAACGCGGATAATCTTCCCCGCGTCCGACCGTGAAGCCACCATTCAAGTGCGTAATGAGGGCGCTGAGGACACGATGATCCAGTCTTGGATCGAAGCTGCTACGGGCGAAGCCGAGGCAAATATTCCTTTTGCGATCACGCCGTCCCTTGCTCGCCTGAGTTATAAAAAACAGCAATCGTTGCGCATTTTTTACCAAGGCAGAGGATTGCCAGTTGACCGTGAATCGGTGTACTGGCTCAGCATTCAGGAAATTCCGCAGTTGTCGGACTCGGAGAACACGCTGCAAGTAGCCTTTCGCCAACGGCTGAAAGTGTTTTATCGACCTTTGAAACTTCCAGGCTCACCAGATGAGTCGGCCGAAAACCTCAAGTGGGGCTGGGTGAGTGATTCGGATCAATCGAAGTTGTCGGTCAGTAATTCCTCTGCATTTTATGTTTCGCTGGCAAGTGCGTCGATAGTAGTCAACGGCAAAGAGTACGCAGTTGATACGGAGATGGTCAGCCCAGAAAGTCACTCCGAAATGAATGTAAAAGGTGTTGCCGGTAAACCTTTTGGTAGCGCAGAAGTTCGCTGGGAGTCCGTCAATGATTATGGCGCACTAGTCAAGCATCAAGCGGTTATTAAGTAGAAAAGCGCGTAAATCTAATCTCTTGAATTTTCATTTAATGGATAAAGGCTCAGGGATCGCGTTGCGCATAAGGATATCGTTATGAAAAGTTTCCTATCGCACGTCGAGCAATTAAAACATTCAAAGTCGAGCTTCAGTGGCCTGTTTTCCTATATGGCTGCATTGGGTGTATTGGGCGCTACCCACGCCAACGCGGCGCAGTTCAATCCAATGTTTCTCAAGGACAAGGGGGCTGAAATCGATCTACGTTATTTCGAACAATCCAGCGGCGTAGTGCCAGGTACATACAGCGTTGACCTTTATTTGAATCAGCGTCTGGATCGTCGGCAGGAGATTACCTTCCAGGTAGACGCAGATGCCGAAAGCGCCGCCCCACAAGCGGTCCTGACGCTTGGACTGCTGCACGATATGGGGGTCAATATCCAGCGCCTGAAGCAAGAGGGGATTATCTCCCCAGACAGCAGTGACGACGACGCGGTCGAGTTGTTGCGAATCGACGGGGCGTCGGTCGAAGTCGACGTGGCCAGGCTGTCGCTTTACGTCAGCATTCCACAAGCCTATATCCAGCGTCGCGCCCGGGGTTATGTTGATCCGTCGCTGTGGGATGACGGTATCACTGCGGTGTTCAGCAGCTATCAATTGAACTTCAGCCGCAATACCGGTAACGGTTTCAATAGCGATTATGGATACCTTGGCCTGCGCAACGGTCTGAACATCGGCCAGTGGCGACTGCGCAATGAATCATCTATCAGTCAAGGCACCGGGACACCGCGGACCTTTACCAGTAACCGCAGCTACCTGGAGCACGATGTCACCCTTCTCAAGGGACGATTCGCGCTAGGCCAGCTTTATAGCAACGGCGATATTTTCGATAGCAGTCGTTTCATCGGCGTACAGCTAGGCTCCGACATCGGCATGTTGCCGGATGACGAGGCTGGCTACGCGCCGGTCGTGCGCGGCATTGCCGAAACCCAGGCTACGGTAGAAGTTCGTCAGAACAGCTACGTGATTTACTCCACCTCGGTTTCGCCGGGCGCTTTCGAGATCCGCGATATTTATCCGGGTGGTTCTAACGGCGACCTGGAAATTACCATCATCGAATCCGACGGCCGCGAACGTAAGTACAGCCAGGCGTACGCCTACTTACCGGTGATGACTCGGCGCGGCAACTTTCAATACAGCCTGTCACTGGGCAACTACGACTATGAAGGCGCAGTGTCACCACGCTTGATTCAGGGTACGGCGGTGTACGGCGCTACCGATAACCTCACGACCTATGGCGGCGTGCAGGCCACCGATGGCTATACCGCGCTTAACTTGGGTGTGGGTGTGAACTCCGTGCTGGGGGGCACTTCGGTAGACGTAACCAACAGCCGTTCGCGACTAGATTCCGGCCAGGTGACGACAGGGCAGAGTGTGCGGTTCCTGTACTCGAAAACCCTGAGCAAGACCAACACCACCTTCACCATGGCGGGTTACCGCTATTCCACATCAGGGTATCGAACCTTAAGCGAACACATTGACGAACTGGATCCCGCCAATCACTACAGCAACCGTGGCCGCCCGAAACATCGCCTCGACTTGAGCATCAACCAGACCCTCGGCCGCAACGGCTCGTTGTTTCTCAGTGCAGGCGAGACCAACTACTGGGATCGCGCCGGCAGTGCTCGACGATTGCAGGTCGGCTACAGCGGCAGTGTGGGCGTGGTGAGCTACAGCGTGTCGGCCTCACATACGCAAAGCGCTGATCGCTCACGCGATTCGGATAACCAGTTGGCGTTTTCGGTCAGCGTGCCCTTCGGTGACCGCAGCCGCTCCCAGCGCTTCTACAGCAACCTGACCACCGACGGTAAGGGTCAGGACAACCTGCAAGGTGGCGTGGCGGGTTACCTCAATGATGAGAGCACCTTGTCCTATTCAGCTCAGGCCGGGCTGGCCGGTAACGAGCGCTCAAGTGGTATTGGCCTAGGTTGGGATGCGCCGTCGGCGAAGTTGGCCGCGAACTATTCAACGTCTGGCCCTTCCCGTCATTTGGACGTGACCGCGTCCGGCTCGGTGGTGGCCCACAGCGGCGGTGTGACGTTTGGTCAGCCGGTGGGTGAGACATTCGCACTTGTCGAAGTTCCTAATGTGAAAGGTGTGGCTGTCGAAGGCTCTACGGCTCGAACTGACAGCGCGGGATACACGATCGAGAGCTATGTGCAGCCGTATCGCTACAACTGGGTGAACCTCGATACACAGACGTTGGGCAGCGATGTTGATGTCACTGAAACTTCGCAACAATTGGTCCCGCGGCGTGGTTCGATAGTTAAGGCTAGCTTTGAAGCCTCAAGCGGCCGACGCGTGCAATTTAACCTGCTTCAAGCAAATGGCAAAAAGCTGCCTTTCGGGGCACAACTCTTTGATGAGGCTAATAGATTGTTAGCCGTGGTGGACAACCAATCACGCGCATTGGTGTTTGGCATAAAAGAGCACGGGCGATTGACGTTAAACTGGGTCGGCGGAAACTGCACAGTCCCCTACAAACTCCCTGAGCGCGACCCATCAGTTGTGTATGACCAAGTTAAAGTTACATGCGATTTAAGCTTGGCGATGGAGTAGTTATATGAGATTTTTAGTTCGCTCTCTAGCGGTTCTGTTTTTTATCTTAGGCCTCGTTGAGGCGAGGGCCGGAGTGTGTCACTGGAGTTTATATACATCCCGCCCCGGCGGCACTGACATGAGGTCGTGGACTGTTATTGGACCTTCTCTATTGGGTTTGCGTAAAGTTTCGGTTGGATCTGTGATGGCCAGCTCTGCGGAGCTTGTTGTTCATAATGAACAACGACAGGTTGATTGTCCTTGGCCACAATATCCCATGTTGCGTGAAGAGGCTAGTTTTAAGGGCTTAGAGCTGGTGGATGGATTCAGTAATGTTTACAAGACCGGAATTGCTGGAGTAGGTGTAAGATTCTTGAGTCTGGATTTATTCAAGGGTGTATTGCCGTTATCTGCCGAGTACAAGAATGGCAGTGTTAGCACATATGGTAATGTTCCAAATAAAATAAAAATGGAGTTTGTTCGAACTTCGCGTGACGTTGCAGTTGGTGGTGTAAGAATGAATTTTTCAATTAATTACCAAATTAATGGTTGGAATGCTGCGGAGATCAGAATAAGTGGCGTCACGACGTTTGAGTCTACAAACTATTTCAGCGGTTGCACCGGTATTGAGAAGCTTAATATTTCTATGGGGAGCGTGCTTGCAACGGAAATAGGAACTCAAAATAGATCCTTTAATCTTGATGTGCTGTGCTCCGGTATGCCTGCCGGGACCAAAGTACCGGTTAAAGTTTATTTTGACGGCAGCTCTGATGGCGCCGGGCTATTGAACGTGGACCCAGGGGGCGCTGAGGGCGTCGATATCTTGTTAGTAAATGATCGGGGGGTGAGGCTGCCATTCTCACAGGGTAATGCTTTAGCGATGACATGGATGCGAAGTGAATCCAAGGGAGAGATCTATCGACTACCCGTTGTTGCTGAGTATGCGAAAAAGGTTTCGCAAAAAATTCGCGCGGGTAAGGCTAACGCGACGTTGAATTACATTCTGGAATACAACTGAAGTAAATGCACGTGTTGGTTAAATCTTAATGCGCGTTGAACTTGATTGATGTTCAGTCTGTGCACTGGTTTTGGTACAAATAACGTTGTCGAGCGACTCGGCGCTGAAGCGGTAGTCAATGCAAAGTTTCCTACAAACTTCCTGGGTGGAGTGCTTTTGTAATCTATGGTCAGCTCGAATCGGTCTGGGGTGTTTTGTTTTTTGAGTATTAATAAATGAAAATCAAAGATTTAATGTTTGTTTTTTTATTCGGAGTTTTGTGGGGTGAGGCCGTTGAGGCAGTCGACTTTGATAGATGCGGATGGCGCACTTTAGCTGGCAATATCAGTGGGTACGACGTGAGGTTTTGGAGTATTACTGTTCCTAGTTCAATTTTCTTGCGGAAGGCCGAAGTGGGGTCAGTAATGGCTAGCACCCCAATAATTGATGTTCATTACGAAACTTGGCAAATAATTTGCCCTCTAGCTGTAGCTCCAATGTTGCGTAATGTCACCATCGTAGAGCAAGTGGAATTAGTTGAGGGCTATACGGATGTCTACAAAACCGGACTGGCCGGCATAGGGATGAGAATTGAAAGTGTAGGTTTTTACAAAGCGAGGGTTCCTTTTGTATGGGAGTATGCAAACTCCATTAGCCAGACTACATCTATAATAAATAAAGTTAGAGTCGACTTTGTTCGTACCTCGCGGGATGTGGCAGCAGGTGAAGTCAGGGTGAATTTCAGAATTAATGAATACGTAAATGGCTGGAAAGCAGCAGAGGTTAATATTGGTGGCGTAACAAAATTTGACTCTCCTAATTACTTTGGCGGGTGCGTAGGGCTAGAAAAGCTCGATATTTCATTGGGCAGGTTTTTTAGATCGGAAGTAGGCTCAGATCGAAAACGTTTTAATCTGGACGTGTTGTGTTCCGGTATGTCTGCTGGCACGAAAGTACCCGTTAAAGTTTATTTTGATGGGAGTTCGGATGGACCGGGAAGGCTGAACTTGGAGCCAGGGGGCGCCAAAGGCGTTGAGATATCCTTGCTCAGTGACAAAGGTGTCGGGCTGCCATTCTCTCAAAGCAGTGCCTTGGCCATGACCTGGATGCGGAGCGAACCCAATGGAGAGGTGTATCGCCTACCAGTTGTCGCTGGATATGCGAGAAAGGTCTCGCAAAAAATTGAAGCGGGCAAGGCCAACGCCACGTTGAACTACGTTCTCGAATACAACTGATATCGCTTGGTTCTAAAAGAGGCGTGAGTGAACAGCTCTTATCACGCATCCTCTCAAGACTGAGCACGGAAATCTCGATAGGGTTTAGTCATCCAGCCTTCAAACGTATCAATCAACATAGGTTTTACGCAAAAGAATCCTTGACCCACACGAGCCCCCATCTGCTCCAAACTATCGCGTTGCTCCACCGTTTCAATGCCTTCCACCACCAATGACACCCCCAGCTCTTCGGCGAGCGCCAGCGCATGACGAATGACCGCCTGATGACGACCGGGCCTGCCAACAAAACGGGTGAAATCTCCGGCCAATTTGATTTCATGGAAGGGCACCTGGCATAGACGCAAGAGCGATGAATAACCCGTTCCGAAGTCATCCATTGACAGCCTCACTCCCAAATTGCTCAGTCGATTTAGCTGTTCAACGCAGCCAGCAGCATCGGCCGGGTCGTCCTCTGTGATTTCAAAAGTCAGCATTGATAGCGGCAAACGGTGCCGGAGCAACCGCGTCTTCAAACCATCGATGAACAGGCTGTTCTGCAACTGCCCAAGGGACACATTGAAGGCCAAGCCAAGCAGCGCACCCTGTTCGTGGAGTTTGAGTTGTAGCGCCAACCCTTGCTCAAGCAATTCAAACAGCAACTCGTCGAGCCATTGCTTACGCGTCATCAACGGGATGAAACTTGCCGGGCCGAGTACGCCGCGGGTTGGGTGGTGCCAGCGTGCGAGGACTTCTGCCGCGTCCACCTTGCCCGTTCGCAAATCGAACTTGGGTTGCAGATATGCTCGAAACTCTCGGCGCCAAAGCCCACGTAGAACATCATCGGCATCTGGCAAATGAGTGCGCGCTTTGAGTAGATATGAAAATTCAAGCTCTCGATGCGTAGCCTGTTGAACTAGGGGATTTGACACGAGTGCAAGCGGGGAACGATTTGGCATGGGGAAGGGTGATCGTTTGGAATACTTCCCAAGCTTAGGTGGGCACCCGCTGACAACACGAAAGATCCATCTGTTGTTCGCCCGGTTTTTTCTGGAATGACACCAAGATTTTCCTTGCTCGGCACGCAGTATTCATTCCTGACGTAGTGACCGGCTGATCCCCTCCAGTTTCCGGATCAAAGCGCTTACCGCCTCATGCATCTCCACGGACATCGTGCCTTGCGCGCATAAATCCTCGATTTCGATGCACTGCTCAAGAAGGCCAGAGTGATTGAGCAGGTAGGCGGTGCCCTTGAGCTTGTGCACGATCCGTATGACGTCCTGCGGGTCGCGCTTTTCCAATGCGTGACTCAGGGCTTGACCTTCGACACCGTTGCTTTGAATGACTTCTTCGGCCATCGCCCCCCGGATGTCATTCAGGGGGGACGACGTAGTTTCGGACGGCTGCTTATCCGTACCCCGTTTGGGAATCCAGCGATTGAGGACGGCGAGGGTGATCGGCTTGGCCAGCGAATGGTCCATGCCTGATGCTATGCAGCGATCCAGTTCTTCTCGCTGAGCATCGGCAGTCAACCCAACGATGATGCATGGTCGAACGCGCTGGCTGCGTTCTAGCTGACGGATCATCTTGGTCATCTCGTGCCCGTTCATCTCGGGCATGTTGCAGTCGGTGATGACGATGTCGATCTCGTTCTCTTGCCAGATTGCCACGCCTTCAAGGCCGTTGTTTGCGGTCAGTGCACGATGCCCCAGGTAAGCCACTTGCTGATACAGCAGGTATTGACTTGGCAAATGATCTTCGACGATCAGGACGGCCAGCGGCGAATCGTCTAATGGAGCAGCGTGCTCTGCCGGGTTAGCGCCAGTCACTGCAATCTCGGCGCTGACGCGCTGGAGGTGAACACTGAACGTCATGCGAGTGCCAACATCTGTTTCGCTCTTAGCCTCCAGATGGCCTCCCATCAATTCACTTAATGCCAAGCAAATCGGTAGACCGAGGCCGGCCCCTGCATTGCGGTCGCTAACAGCCTCGCGCGTTACGAAGAATGGTTTGAAAATCTGATCGATGTGTGTGGCCGGAATGCCTGCTCCTGTGTCGCTGACGCTGATCACAAAGTGCAGGGTGCTATTACTTGCGGCTGTTACCTTGCAATGAATGTCGACAACGCCACGCTCAGTGAACTTGATCGCATTGCTCAGGAGATTGGACAGGATCTGTTTGACTTTCAACCCGTCTACCCAAACCAGCTCTGCGGCCATCGGATCAATGTTCACGTGTATCTGCAATTGCTTTTGTCGCGCCAAGCCAGAAAACACATTGCTCGTCGACTCGATCAAGTCCTTGATCCGGGCGGGCTCGGGCGTCAAAGTCAGCTTGCCTGACTCGATGCGCGAGATGTCCAAAATGTCGCCGATAAGCGCCAGCAAGTGGGTCGCTGACTCATACGCGATGTGGACGGACTGTGCATTGAGCCGGGCGTTATCCTGGCGGGTGAGCACCAGTTCCAGCATGCCGATGATGGCATTGAGCGGCGTGCGGATTTCGTGACTCATGGTGGCCAGAAATACAGACTTGGTGCGGCTGGCTTTTTCGGCGGACTCCTTTGCCACTTCGAGTTCGTCGAGGAGGAGCTTGCGTTGCTTCAGATCGCGCCGCTCGCGCTGAAGGCGACGGCGCTGAAGCATGATCAGCAACCCGGCCACCAGCAGCAAGGCTCCCAACACTTCAAAAGATCGCCAGATGTAGGAAGCGACCCCCTCCCAGTATTTCTCGTCGGTGGCGGAGTTGGCGCGCCAGCGTCCGATGATCTGCGGGTAATCCCGAGGGGGTATTTCCAGCATGGCTTTGTTGATAATGGAGATCATCAGTCGTTGCGCTTCGGGCGCAGCCAACACGATCTTCGCGTTATCAAGATCCAGAAGGCCGCCGACTTTAAGGCTGGTCTCGTATTTAAAAGACAGGTAGTAACGTGCCACGTTTGAAGGCGACAGGACGAAGTCAACGTCTCCGTCGCGCACCAGTTTGAAGGCTTCGCCCATGGTGTCGGTTTCTTCGAAACGGGCGTTGGGGAATTGCAGGGCAAGCGAAGCAGGCAGCAAATAGCCTTGGGCGACTGCAATGGTCGCGGTGCTGTGTTGATCGAGGATCGCTGTCTCGTCGTTACGCATGACAAACAGGTAGGGCGCGGTGGCCAGGGATCGGCTGTGCAAGTACGGCGATGGCGCGCGGCTGATTTCAGTGAGGATGCCAAGATTCGCCTCACCGTTGACTAACAGGGAATTGGCCTCGCTCAACGAGCTGACGCGGATAATCTCGAAGCGTAATCCGGTTTTGCGTTGAATGATGCCCAGCAAGTCCGAAGCGATACCATTGAAACGGCCGTTACTGTTGAAAAAGGCATAGGGCGCCAAGTCTTCGCTGACCGCCAGTTTCACCGTGGTGTTGTTATCAAGCCAGGCACGTTCAGGGTCTGTAAGGCGGTCGCGAAAGCTGCCAAGGTCACAGTCCTCGATGTCAGCCCACAGCTGTTGGGCGCGGACCATGGTGCAACGGTCGACACCCTGCAAACCTTGCGCGAGCAGACCTGCCAGAATTGAGTGGTCTTCGCGAACCGCGAAAGCCACTTTAATTTCCTGCGGCGCAGTATCCTGGTTAACCTCCAACTGATTGCTGAACAACTGGCTGGACATGTAATTGGTGGAGTAGGTATCGCCAAGGTAAACATCCGTGTCACCAGTCAGCACAGAGGCCAAGGCTGCCAGGGGAGAGGCATAGAGCGCGAAGGCACCTTGGCCGCCGCTGCGTTGATACAAGTCAAGGGCGTCTTTGCTGGCAACGGCGATCCGCGTGCGTGCGTCATGCGTGTTGTAGGCGTGAAGGTCGCCTCCTTCAGAAAGCAGCGCCAATTCTGTCAGTGCGTAAGGTGGCGTCAGATGCACCCCGAAATCGGTCGCATCTTGAGGTATGGCGCTGCCCACCAAATCAATCTGTCCTGAGTGCAATGCTTCGTAGGCGGCTTTTGCTGAATCGAACGGCCGTACTTTGAACTCAATGCCAAGCTCACGCTGCATCGCCACCAGATAGTCAGCCGTCAAGCCCTCGTAGCTGTGATGCTCAGTCATGATGCCGAAGGGTGGGAAGGTGTCAGTGGTTACGCCGACAATCAACGCTTGCTTTTGCTGAAGCCATTCGCGTTCTTGTTGGTTGAGCTGCACCTTCACGCTGTCGAGCGGTTGCCGCGCATGGGGTTGCAGATCGTCAGCCCCGGCGTCTGGAATGCGCCAGCCTATCGCCAACAGGACAAGGAAAACGCTGAGTAGTGCAAATGTCGGTTTCATCAGGCCAGCGTCAAATGAGGTTGTGCTGCTTGGCTATGCTGGCAAGTTCAATCACTGACGTGACATTGAGTTTCATCAGAATGTTAATTTTATGACCGCTTACCGTTTTGCTGCTCAGGTTGAGCCTTTCTGCTATTTCACGGTTGGGCAGCCCATCGGCTAGCAGTTTGAGAACCTGCATCTCACGATCCGTAAGGTTTCCAAGATCATCCGAGGCAACGGCTCCTGCGAACAGCGGTATGGCGTCTCTTGGAAAGTGCACATAGCCCTCGGAAATGATTCCAACCGCCTTGATCAATTGGGTAATTGGCTCGCTCTTGCTGACAAAACCACTGGCGCCGGCGTGCAGGCAGCGGGTGGCAAAGGTTTCTTTGATCTGAGACGTGAAAACGAGCACCCGGGTAGCGAGCTTCTCCCGAGTGATTCGCTTCAAGACTGCCAAACCGTCCATTCCTTCCAGGCCGATATCGAGAATGACGATGTCTGGCTTCAGCGACTCGATCATCTGGAGGGCATTAATGCCGTCGGACGCTTCACCGATTGTTTCGTAGCCAATCGACGCAAGCGCCAGGCTGATGGCGTGGCAAACTACCGGATGATCATCGACGATCAATACTCGTTTACTCATAAATCTCAAATCCGCGTAGTGACGAGGGGGGACGATAATCTTCTGACATTCGATGCCACTCACAATCCGGCTTGCAAAAGAAGCGAACGATTACTTTTGAAGATCTCAGTCGTTTACAGCGCGATGCCTGCTATTTGCGATAGAAATTATCGCAGGTAAAAGCTTAGCTCGACACCGGCTTTTCGCTGACCTGGATCCCGATTTTTCTGTCTCGGGAGCAAGATTTTTCTTGGTTGAAACCAGTGCCTTTGATTCTGGTTAAGAATCAAGAAAATTCTGGAAACCCATGAGATCAATCTCGTAGAAAAGTAAGGGTGTGGAGTTAAGTTTCTTTGCTTTTGCATTGGGTCAAGCTATGCGCAAGGGGATGGGAAAGATCGTCATGCTCAACAGAAACTTCAGTTCTCTCTACCGGTACGCCGAAGAGCTCAATAAGGTTGGTTACTACTCACTTAGTTCATACACAAACATCAACGAGGTAGTCGATCTGCTGGAGGCAGGAGAGCACTTCGAATACCTGGTCTACGATTCGTTTGACTTGGATATGGATGCAGGCTACCTAAAAATGTTGGCTAGGTTTTGCGCTATATTTTCGATTGTTGCGGTCTCGGACGTAAATTCTACCCAACGTCAAAACCTGATCCTATGGGCTAGAAGCTATGCAATTCCGCTCTGGGGCGTGTTGCAGTCACCTCTTCGCACAGCAGAGCTTTATGAGCTAGTAGAGGATTGTGGGCGATAGTAGATGCCAAGCGCTATATGACAGGCAGGAGGCATGACTGCTCATGACCTGACTGGTACGTCCGCTTTTGGCCGGAGGCTACCTGTTGAAGGCTACCCCCATACCTCCGAGTGTCGAGGCCGAACCAGTTATGTCAGAAGGGTAGGGTTGCGGAAATGGCCGAAAAGATGCGGAAACGATCCATACTGAGAGGAGCAAAATTCCCGAATCCCAGAAACAACAAAGCCCTGAATAATCAGGGCTTTGTCGGTACAAAATATGGCGGAGGCGATGGGATTCGAACTGATGGACCTATTACAGTCGACGGTTTTCAAGTCCATGACTAAAACGAGTAATTTCAATTGGTTATGATCAGAGTATTCCGCTTTGATTGTGCGCAAATGTCACTCGGTATGGCCGCTAACGGCCAGAAGCGGACGCTCCCGAGTATTGACTTTATCAGCGGAGATTCAGAGCTGGGGTTGAGTTGAGTTGAGGCCAAGCTAATCCCCAAGCTCGAATTGCTGAAACCCTACACGCCTGACGTAAACCCAAAAGTCATGACTTGGCTCATACTGCTCCATGCAAACCCTGTGAACCTGGCCCAGCTCATCTTCGTCGATCAGGATACGATCCCAATCGAAGTCAGGGTTCGTGGAAATGGCGTAACTAGGGTAAGGTTTGTCGAGATCGAAGTGGATCGAGTAAACGAAAAACGGAGATTCCCCCGGCATGTAGGTTTCGTACAACCGCATCAGTTCGGGCATCTGTGCTTTACAGTGCTGTTCGGCGAACTTCAGTACTTGGGGTAAATCATCCCACGCGGCGTTGACCGCGCGTTGCGCGGCGGCGACCCTGGCGCGAGGTGGCTCGTCATTGCGATGTTGGACGTAAATCAATCGGCTGCCGAATTGGTATTCGCATTGCCAGACACCCGATGGAGCACGCCAGTGGCCAAGCATGGATTCGGTCAGTAAATTGATGCCCATATGGGTGCCACATATTAAAAGGTGTTCAGGGTACCCTCTCAAATACCGACCTGGGAAGGCCGTAGGCATTTGGGCTATTTGCCCGAAACCCATGGGGATCCCATCGGCAGCAATGGGACGAAAGCAGCTTCTTGTAAAGGGCAGCTTTTGGCCGAAAGCAATCGATCGTGAGCGTCAGCTTTTGGCCGGTTTCAGCCTGTCGCGACAGATCAAAATCGAACCAAAAGCGGATATTTTTAAGGTGATTTTTGATTCCTAATCGTCTTTCTCATTGCTGCCCTTCAATCAGGATTCATATCCGTTGTAGCGCTCAAATTGGAAGCTCCTAGGAAGTAAAACATTCCACCTGCAACAATGAAGAGCGCAAGCATGTAGAAGATGTAGTGGGGAGGCTGAGTCGCCAATACGATTCCGCAAAGCACCGGCCCCAGCGCCGCGCCGAGGTTGGACAGGTTTTGTGCTCCGTAATACATGCCGCGCAGGTTGTCCGGAGCGATTTTGTCGATGAACATGTACTCGGCGGGGAATACGATGATCTCGCCGACCGTAAAAATGGCTATGGAAATGACCCAGAGCAGGATAGAGGTCGACAGGGCAAAACCCGCCAACCCCATCATGAACATACTCAGTCCCGCGACCAGCCACAGATTCAGATGCCTGTGAGAGATCTTCCTGCCTATGGAGTATTGCAAACTGATCACCATCAGCGCATTGGTCGCCACAACGGTACTGATGATCTGGTAGGTGGATTCTGGTGTAGTAGTGACCACCAGATACTGGGAGAGATAAGCGGTGAACTGGCCAAAAACCACCGCACTAAGCAGCCCACCAAGGGTGAAACACACCAACCGATAATCTTGGAGTAACAGTTTTCCCACGGCCAGAAACGGTACTGGTTTCTGAGCTGAATCGGTGGCGTTCAGGTCTCTATTGCCCCAAACAAAATAGATGAAAAAGAATCCTGCTCCAAGCCCGGCTGATAACAGGAATGGCAAGCTGAGATCCAGTTTGGCCATGCCAGCGCCAAGAAACGGGCCGACGGCATACCCGATGTTGGTCAGCGTATATTTGATCGAGAAAACTTCGCTGCGATCAGTGACGGGAAGCAGGCTGCCAAATCCTGATTTAATCGCGATATCAATGACCGCATAAGCCAGGTTGATCAGTACCAGGCAGCTGTAGAACAGCCAAAGTTCGCGAGCCAGAAACGTCCCTAGAAACCCCAGCGTGAACACGCCACTGAAGGCCAGGATCAGCCGGTAACTGGACATCTTGTCGACCAGAAAACCACCGTAAAGACTCAATAACGACCCAATGATCAGTGTGCTGCCTATAACCAGGCCGATATCGGCGACGCTTAAGCTGAAACTGCCGGAAAGGTAAATGACCAGATAGGGCAGGGTAATTGCCCGCGCCAAGGTCAATATCAGGGACGCCGACAGCAGCAAATTTATTGTTGTCGGATAGTTTTTTAGCGTGGCCAGCATCCTTGCCTCATCGTTCAGCAGGTTGTTTTGATAGCGTTTGTCAGTCGCAAAGTGTTGATTGATGCGCGAATCAAGCTTACTGGGGAATTATGTTCTGATTTATGATGTTTTTTATCATATCGACAGAATTCAATTCATGAATGCGGGGCATACATGTTTTCCTCCGAACGTTTAAAGGGCATTGATGTATTTGTCTGCGTTGCCGACTCCGGCAGTTTTAAAGGCGCTGCCGAGCGGATGAGTCTGACGGCTTCGGCAATCAGTAAAGGGATAGCTCGATTGGAGAGCAGGCTTGGGACTCGGTTGTTCCACCGTACAACTCGAAGCTTGTCACTGACGGATGCGGGGATTGCGTTCTATCGCACATGTACAGGCGTGCTGGCTGAGCTCGAAGAGGCTGAGCTGTCCCTACTTGCCGAAAACACTGAACCTCGCGGCAGGATTCGCATTGACCTTCCAGGTGCATTCGGCCGCCTGCAGGCACTTCCGGTCATTCTGCGGTTTGCCCAGGAACATGCACTGCTGCTGCCGCACATTTCGTTTTCCGACCGTTTCATCGATCCTATCGAGAAAGGTGCCGATATCGTCGTACGCATCGGTGGTTCGGACGTTTGGCCCGCCACATTGGGGCACCGCTATCTGGGCAGTGAGTGGCATATCTTCTGTGCGTCTCCCGCATATTTGAGTAAGCACGGCACGCCCTTGACCGATCGCGACCTGGAAAATCATCAGTGCATCGCTTACGGCTGGGCGGATGGGACGGTTAGCCCTTGGAGTTTTTCAGGACAGCATCCGGGCGAAATTGAACGCAGGGCGATAGCCGCAAAATTCGTTGTGGGAGATGGCGAAGGTTTGGTAATCGCGGTATCGGCGGGATGCGGGATCGCGCAGTTACCGTCATGGTTGATCGAACGTCAGCTTGAAGAGGGGACATTGGTTGAAGTGCTTCCCCAGTTGGCAACCGAAGGCCAGGCGATCAATCTGATTTGGCTAAAGAGCCGTCAGGCGCTTCCCAAGGTCAGTGCATTATTGGAGGCGCTTGCCGCTGGTTTGGTACCGTCTGCTAGCAAAATTCAATGACCGCTTATGGCCGAAAGCGGTCTACTGAGCATTCAATGCTACCGACGCGCTGTGCTTAGTTTGATTTGTTTAGCACCAACTTAACGGTGTCAGAAGGGTAGGGTTGCGGAAATGCCCGAATAGATGCGGAAACGATCCATAGAGAGAGGAGCAAATTTCCTGAATGCCAGAAACGACAAAGCCCTGAATAGTCAGGGCTTTGTCGTACATAAGATGGCGGAGGCGATGGGATTCGAACTCATGGACCTGTTACAGTCGACGGTTTTCAAGACCGTTGCCTTAAACCACTCGGCCACACCTCCGTTGCGTTGCGGGCGCCATAATACCTGAATGAAACACACTGTCAAACTCTCTGCATGGCTTGTTACAGAGCGTCTGTTATGATCTTTGCGACTGAACGTTTCAAACCAACAGGAGTGTCGCCATGCGCGAACAGGATTACGCAGTTAATAACAGCGTGCAGGCTGAGCAGCTAGAGGTTAGCCGCGTCCTGCGCAACACTTACGGTCTACTGGCTCTGACCCTGGCTTTCAGCGGCGTGATGGCGTTCGTGGCACAGCAGATGCGTGTGGGCTACCCGAACATCTTCGTGGTGCTGATCGGCTTCTACGGGCTGTTCTTCCTTACCAACAAACTCCGTGACTCCGCGTGGGGCCTGGTGTCCGCGTTTGCGTTGACCGGATTCATGGGTTTCCTGCTCGGCCCGATCCTCAACCGTTACCTGGGCATGCAGGGCGGCGCTGAAGTGGTCAGTTCGGCGTTCGCGATGACCGCGCTGGTGTTTGGCGGTCTGTCGGCCTACGTGCTGATCACCCGCAAGGACATGAGCTTCCTCGGTGGTTTCATCACCGCCGGTTTCTTCGTCCTGCTGGGGGCAACGCTGGCGAGCATGTTCTTCCAGATCAGCGGCCTGCAACTGGCGATCAGCGCCGGCTTCGTGCTGTTCTCGTCGGTGTGCATCCTGTTCCAGACCAGCGCCATCATCCACGGCGGTGAGCGCAACTACATCATGGCGACCATCAGCCTGTATGTATCTATCTACAACCTGTTCGTCAGCTTGTTGCAGATATTCGGCATCATGAGCCGCGACGACTGATCGCCAGACTGGCATCAACAAAAAACCCGCATTTGCGGGTTTTTTGTTGCCTGCTGAAAATGCACCTAGTTGATGACGATGCTGCCATCGGCGTGCTGTTTGTAGACGGTATAAGGCAGTAAAAACGTATCGAGCACCCCGGACGCCGCTGCATCGATGAGGATGCCGAAGTTCGCGTTGTTGTGCTGGAACGTGTCGACACCTTCGCGCACTTCGGCGTTCATCAGGCAGAAGTCGTAGGTCACACCGCTGTAGATCCGTGGCACGGCGCCGCAGTAGCTTTTCTCTCTCTTGAGGCTGTCGGCGGTGTGCTTGTCGCTGCTCACTACGGTTTGCACCGTACCGCAACCATTGAGCACCAACGCCATCAGCATCACTGCATAACATTTCATACCGCCAATCCTTAGCTGGAAAAACCTCAATCTACGCCGAACGTGAAGAAAAAGCACTCAAGCCATCGGCGGCAGCCGGCGCTTGACGGGGGTCTTTTTGACAATCGCGGTATTGGTTTCGGCCAAGGTATTGAGGCGGTCGAGCAGGGTGTCCAGTTGTTCCATCGAACGCACATGCAAGCGGGCAATGAAACAGTCCTCGCCGGTGACCTTGTCGCACTCGGTAAACTCTGGAATCGACAGAATCTGCCGCTCGACTTCCTGCAACTGTCCCGGCAGCGGGCGCACGCGGACGATCGCCTGCAACTGGTAGCCGAAGCATTTGGGGTCAATCTCCACGGTGTAGCCCTTGAGCACGCCGCGCTCTTCCAGGCGACGCAAGCGCTCGGCCACGCTCGGCGAAGACAGGCCGCTGAGTTGCGCGAGCGCCTTGAGTGAGCGCCGCGAATCTTCCATCAAGGCGCCGATCAGGATCTGGTCGATGTCGTCAGTCATAAAAACTCCTGAATTAGGCAACTGAAAGAAACTACCCACTATAAAAAAGGCAGATAGCGAGTTTAGCCTGCTTTTTGCGCTGGAGTGGCCCCGGCTCCACTTGGCATACTTTTGCTACACAAGAGGAGACTGAAATGGACAAGACAATCCGCCGCGGCTCATTTGAAATGACTGCAGCCATGCTGATATCCGGGACGATCGGCTGGTTTGTGCTGGTGTCCGGGCAACCGGTGCTGGATGTGGTGTTCTGGCGCTGCGTGTTCGGCGCCGGCACCTTGCTGCTGATTTGCGCGGCATTCGGTTTTCTGCGCCCGGGCATGCTGACCCGCACGACGTTCCTGCTGGCCGTGCTCAGCGGCGTAGCGATTGTCGGCAACTGGGTGCTGTTGTTTGCTTCGTACTCCCGGGCGTCGATTGCCATCGGCACCGCGGTGTACAACGTGCAGCCGTTCATGCTGGTCGGGTTGGCGGCGCTGTTTCTCGGCGAGAAAATCACCCTGCAGAAGCTGTTCTGGCTGGCGATCTCGTTCATGGGAATGTTGGCCATCGTCAGTGCCCACGGCACCCAGGCCGAGAGTGGCGGCGACTATCTGACAGGCATTGCGCTGGCATTGGGCGCAGCGTTTCTCTACGCGATTGCCGCGCTGATCATCAAACGCCTGACCGGCACACCGCCGCACCTGATCGCGCTGATTCAGGTCTGCACCGGCGTGATGTTGCTCGCACCGTTCGCGCATTTCAGCGCACTGCCGCAAGCACCGACTGCGTGGGCGAGTCTGGTGACGCTGGGCATTGTGCATACCGGTTTGATGTACGTGCTGCTGTACGGCGCGATCCAGAAACTGCCGACGGCATTGACCGGTGCGCTGTCATTTATCTATCCGATTGCAGCGATTTTCGTCGACTGGTTCGCCTTCGGCCATCGCCTGGAGATCCTGCAATGGGTCGGCGTGGCGGCGATCCTGCTGGCGGCTGCCGGCATGCAGCAGGGCTGGGGGTTGAAAATTCGCCGGCTCGCCGCGCAGTAACGCTCAGATGTTCCAGCGCGGTGCGGTTTTCGCCAGGCGCTGGCGCATCTCGGTGATGTTCGCAGCCAGTTGCCGGGTCAACAGTCGATAGCCATCCAGCGCGCTGTAAACCGGCACATCCAGCTTCACCTCCGCCAGTTCCAGAGGTCGATCAAGGCGTTGTGCAGCGCCGGTTTTCAGGGCGCGAGCCATGCCGATCAACTGCACGCGAATCTGCCGGTGTTCAGCCTTTAGCGCCGATTGCAGATGAGCCATGGCTTGCGGATCGTTGGCGTCCGGACGGGTATTGCCGAGGATTTCCAGGGTGCTGATGCACATGCGCAGATTGCGCTGGATCGCATCGAGTTCGGTCATCGAGATCTTCACTTCCTTGGACACCGACGGCATCAGCGAGCGCAGTTGCACCATCACCGCGCCGAGGCGCGCCATCAGTTTCAGATGTTCATCGGCGCTGACCGGATGGCCGCTGATGATCCGTCCGTACACCGTGGCGCAATCGCGCAAGGCATCGGCCAGGTTGTAGCGCCACGAATACACAGCGTAAAGCGGCAAGGCAAACGAGAACGCCAGTGCCAGCGCGATGCCGATCAGGATATCGACGCCGCGCCACAAACCGTCCGTGATCGGATTATCGCCATGCCCTGCGACGATGAACACGGTGATCGCCGAGAGCAGGGCGGTGTAGCCACCCTTGCCGATGGCGTGATAGGAAAAGAATCCGCAGACCACCGCCATGGCGAAATAGGTCAGCCACGGCATACCGAGCCACGCCTGCTGCGCGACCAGCAGCAAACCGACGCCGGCGCCGATCAAGGTGCCGGTGGCGCGTTCAGCGGCTTTTTTGCCAATGTTGCCGTGATGCTGCAAACCGCCAATCACCACCAGCATGGTCACCGACGCCCACTCGCCGTGGGGCAGGTTGATGCCGGTGGTCAGCAGGATGGTCGCCAGCAACCCCAACGCCACCCGCACCGCGTGGATCACTCGGGCGTGCCGGTAGCGCCGGTACGGGTCCAGCAGCGGACGCAGGATTCGGCGCAATAGCGGAGGCAGTCGGTGGGTGCTGAATGTACTCAGTGCAAGGTCCTCGTCAGAAAATGTAATCGGTGGTCAGGAAGCTTGAATCGCGACCGCGAATGATCTCGCTGATCAGGTCCTTGTTGCTGTCCTGGAACTTGGTCGCCACCAGCGTGCGGATCGAAAACACCCGCAGCGCATCGTGTACCGACAGCGTACCTTCGGCGGAGTTCTTGCGGCCGTTGAACGGGTAGGTGTCCGGGCCGCGCTGGCACTGGGCGTTGAGGTTGATCCGCCCGACCTGGTTGGCGAAGGTGTCGACCAGTCGGCCGACGGCCACCGGGTTGGTGCCGAAGATACTCAACTGCTGGCCGAAATCCGATTCCAGCACGTAGTCGATCACGGTGTCGAGGTGACGGTACGGCACAATCGGCACCACCGGGCCGAACTGCTCCTCGTTGTACACGCGCATCTGCGGTGTCACCGGGTACAGCACTGCCGGGTAGAAGAACGACTCGCGCGACTCGCCGCCATTCGGGTTGACCACCTCGGCACCCTTGCTGCGCGCATCCGCTACCAGGCCATGCAGGTAATCGACCTTGCCCGACTCCGGCAGCGGTGTCAGCGACACACCGCTGTCCCAGGGCATGCCCGGTTTCAGCGTGGCCAGTCTGGCGTTGAATTTCTCGATAAAGCTGTCGACCACATCTTCGTGGACGAAGAGGATTTTCAGCGCGGTGCAACGCTGGCCGTTGAACGACAGCGAGCCGGTGACCGCTTCGCTGACGGCGTTGTCCAGATCGACTTCCGGCAGCACGATGCCCGGGTTCTTCGCATCCAGCCCCAATGCCGCGCGCAAGCGGTGCGGTTTCGGGTGCAGTTTCTTCAGGTCACTGGCGGCCTTGTTGGTGCCGATGAAGGCGAAGATGTCAATCTTGCCGCTGGCCATCAGCGCGCTGACGGTTTCGCGACCGCTGCCGTAGATCACATTGATCACGCCGGTGGGGAAGCTGTCTCGGAAGGCTTCGAGCAACGGACGGATCAGCAACACGCCGAGCTTGGCCGGTTTGAACACCACAGTGTTGCCCATGATCAGCGCCGGAATCAGCGTGGTGAAGGTTTCGTTCAGCGGGTAGTTGTAAGGGCCCATGCACAGCGCGACGCCGAGCGGCACGCGGCGGATCTGGCCGAGTGTGTCCTGTTCCAGCTCGAAACGGCTGGAGCGGCGGTCGAGTTCTTTAAGCGCATTGATGGTATCGACGATGTAGTCGCAGGTGCGGTCGAATTCCTTTTCCGAGTCCTTGAGGTTCTTGCCGATTTCCCACATCAGCAGTTTCACTACGGCATCGCGCTGTTGGCGCATGCGGCCGAGGAAGGCTTCGACATGCTGGATACGTTCGGCGACGCGCATGGTCGGCCACAGGCCCTGGCCACGGTCGTAGGCGCGGACAGCGGCATCGAGTGCGGTCAGCGCAGTGTCGGCGTCGAGCAACGGGGTGCTGCCGAGAATCACTTGTTCGTCGCCGTTCTCGCCGTGCAGATAGACCGGGCTGCGCACTTGGGCGAGCGGGCCGTCCCAGCGGCGCAACTGGCCATCGACGAGGTATTCGCGTTGCTCGACCTGACCGTCGAGGCGGTATTTTTCCGGGATGTCGCTGACAGAAGGGAACAGGTTGCCAAGGATGTTTGCTGTGGTCATGTCGCTACCCCGTGTTGATGTCCGTATGCAGATCAAAAAGTCTCTGTAGGTTATACGCCTGAATGCGCCGGGATTTAAACCCGCGAATGTCACTCGAATGTCACGCAAAGGCGCAGAACAGAGGGGGGCAGCGACACCGCTGAACTTGGGCGCGCTGGCTTTCCAGCGATGTGGCCGGTACTTTCACGGGCTTCAGTGGCTGACACTTCGCTATCGCTGGCAAGCCAGCTCCCACAGGGTTTTGTGTCTATCGCCGATTCCGACTTCATTCCGGACTGGCCCCGGATGCCCCCTCTCTGTCCCGCAATGCCCTCAACCTGCTGACCTGCCTGCCTTAAGGTGTGCTGACAACAATAAGCGCTGCCACCTTCGAGGAACGTTATGCGGGCAATCCGTCTCACTTTACTGCTGGCGTTAGCCATGACGCTGTTTGGCTGCGGCGAAGAGCCCAAACCCCCGGCCACCGCCCATGACGCGATACCCAAAGAGCCGACCCTTGCGCAGATCTACACCAACAGCTGCCAGCTCTGCCACGCCAACCCGGCGGCCAACGCACCACTGACCGGTGATCGCCAAGCCTGGGAGCCGCGCATCCGGCAGGGCGCCGACACGCTGCTCGACCATGCCATCAACGGCTATAACGGGATGCCGCCGATGGGCCAGTGCGTCGAGTGCTCGGAAGAACAATTCCTGCAACTGATCGGCTTCATGGCCGATCAACCTCTCCCACAATAAGGGCGTGCGCATGACGATGGATCTGACACGGCGTCAGTTGTTGCAGCGGGCAAGTATCGTTGGCGCCTTCAGTGCGCTGGCGACGAACCCGGCCTTGGGCCAATTGATGCGCGCGCCACGACTGATTCCCTGGCGCAACTGGTCGGGCGGGCAGAGTTGCCTGCCGGCGGCACGGCTGGCGCCGAAGAACCTCGATGAGTTGACTCAAGTGATCCGTCAGGCGCAGGGCAAGATCCGCCCCGTAGGCTCGGCGCATTCGTTCAGCGCGCTGGTGCCCACCGACGGCACGCTGTTGTCGCTGAGTTACTTCAACGGTCTGCTCGATCACGACCCGAACACCCTGCAGGCCGAATTCGCCGCCGGCACGCCGATGTCACGCATGGGGCAACCGCTGAAAGACATCGGCCAGGCTCTGCAGAACATGGCCGATATTGATTACCAGACCCTCGCCGGCGCCATCGCCACTTCGACCCACGGCACCGGCAAAACCTTTCAGTCTTACTCGGCGCACGTCTGCGCGATGCAATTGGTCACCGCCAGCGGCGAAGTGCTGGACTGCGACAGTCAGCGCCACCGCGATGTGTTCAATGCGGCTCGCGTGTCTCTTGGCGCCCTCGGTGTGGCAACGAAAATCCGCCTGCAAAACCGCCCGGCCTATCGCCTGCGCGAGCACCAATGGATCGCCAGGACCGAAGAGCTGCTGGAGGACCTCGACAAGAACACCCGGGAAAACCAGCATTGGGAAATGCTCGTGGTCACCCATTCCGACTACGCCTTGTCCATCGCCCTCAACGAAACCAGCGATCCGGCCACGCCGCCGATTCCACCCGAAGAGGAGGGCGGCAACGAGTTTGTCACCCTGATCGAGAAGATCGACAAATATGGCAGCGATTTCCCCGATCTGCGCCGCTCGCTGCTCAACAGCCTGCGCCATCTGGCCAGTTTCGAAGATCGCGTGGGCGACTCGTTTGACATCTATGCCAACGTGCGCACGGTGCGCTTCAACGAAATGGAATATTCCGTACCGGCGGAGCACGGCCCGGCGTGCCTGCGCGAAATCCTCAAGCTGATTCAGGACAAGGACCTGCGCACCTGGTTTCCCATCGAGTACCGCTACGTCAAGGCAGACGACATACCGCTGAGCATGTTCGAGGGGCGCGACAGTTGTTCGATCTCGGTGCACCAGCACTATCAGATGGATCATCACAACTTCTTCGCCGCCGTCGAGCCAATCTTCTGGAAGTACAACGGCCGCCCGCATTGGGGCAAGTTGCACACGCTCAATGCGCGCACCTTGCAACCGCTGTACCCGCGCTGGCGCGAGTTTGTCGAGGTGCGCCAGGCACTGGACCCTAGCGGCAAGTTTCTCAACGCGCATCTTTCGTCGATTCTGGGGGTGAACTGATGGCGGTCGATCGACGCAATTTCCTGCTCGGATCATTGGGTGTCGGCGCTTTGTTGCTCGGCGTCGGCGCATGGCTGAGGCCGGGTGATCGCGGCTCGCCTTACAGTGAATATTTCCGTGCGCTGAACCGTGAGCTCAAAGAGAAAGGGCCGATGCGCCCGGTGCTGCTGATTGATCTGGACCGCCTCGATCACAACATTGATGTGGTGATGCAGTCGGTGCAGCGCGGCGGCAAGCAGCTGCGCCTGGTGGAAAAGTCGCTGCCGTCGCCGGGGCTGTTGAGCTACATCGCGCAGCGTGCGGGGACGCAAAAGCTGATGTCGTTTCATCAGCCGTTTCTCAACCACGATGCGGTGACGTTCCCGCAGTCGGACATCTTGCTCGGCAAGCCGCTGCCGGTACGTTCCGCTGCGCTGTTTTATCAAACCCACAAGGGCCCGTTCGATCCGGGCAAGCAATTGCAATGGTTACTCGACAGCCCCGAGCGCTTGCAGCAATACCTCGCGTTGGCTCAGGGCCTGGGCACGCGGATGCGGATCAACATCGAGCTGGACGTGGGACTGCACCGCGGCGGCGTCAGTGATGTGAATGTGCTGGGGCAGATGCTCGCGCTGATCAACGCCAACCCGCAGCATCTGCAGTTCGCCGGGTTCATGGGCTATGACCCGTTCGTGGGCATGGGCGTGCCGGGGATTCTGGGTTCGCCCGAAGAGTTGTTTGCCAAGGTCATGGTGATTTATCAGCGTTGCGTGGATTTCACTCGCCAGCAATTTCCGGCGTTGTGGCACGACGGTTTGTGCCTGAATACCGCCGGCAGCCCGAGTTATCGCATCCATGAAAACGAAACGCTCAGCAGCGAAGTCTCGGTGGGCACGGCGATGCTCAAACCGACGCACTACGACCTGCCGTCGTTGGTCGAGCACGTGCCGGCAGTCTACATCGCCACGCCGGTTTTGAAGTGCACGGGCGCGGTGAATATTCCGGCGCTGGATAACAAGTCGAGACTGTTCTCGTGGTGGGATCAGAACCAGCGCCAGACCTTTTTCATTTACGGCGGTAACTGGATGGCCGAGTTCGAATCGCCGCCCGGATTGCAAAGCAACAGTGTCTACGGCCGAAGTTCGAATCAGGAGATGGTTAACGGCTCCGGTGCCGTTGGCCTGACAGTCGAAGACCAGGTTTTCCTGCGGCCAACCCAGACCGAAGCGGTCCTTCTGCAATTCGGTGATTTGCTGGCGGTGCGCAACGGCAAAATCGTCGACACCTGGCCTGTCTACACCTGATCCAAAATCCGCAAAAATCCCCCCTGTAGGAGCGAGCCTGCTCGCGATAGCGTCCTGTCAGCTGATATTTATTGTGCTGACGCACCGCTATCGCGAGCAGGCTCACTCCTACATTGGATGTGTGTACACCCATACGCTGTAATGAAGCTTTTATGACAAAAGTTCGGTAGCACATAGCCAGTCCGGTCATGCCTATGTAACGCGCTTGAGGAGCCCGACAGGGCGCTTTTCACAAGCCGAGGCGGGACGCCGGGAGTGAGGCAATGGGGACTATGGAACGCTACTCGAAAGTGGGCATGCAGGAACTCGATCAACGCCTGTCGAAGATCGTTGAAGCCGCGCGCAAGAAGCCGGTGTCGGTGTATCGCTACGGCGCACCGTGGGTCTGGATCGTCTCGCAGGATGACTGGCAGGGCGCCTTGAAAGAGGTCTCCAGTTACATTCCGCCGGGCCATTCGCTGGTGTTGCTGCGCCCGCAGATCGACGATTTGCTCGACGCCCACCAGGGCCTTCTGCACGACCTCAATGCCGAGTCCGGCATGCTCATTCCCGCGCAAACGGTCATGCACATTCTGCTTCTGCAACTGCTGTATTCGGTGCCCAGCGAACAGCAACTTTACGAACAGCTCAATTACAACCTGCTGTTCCGCTGGTTCGTCGGCCTGGGCCTGAACCAGAAAGTCTGGAGCTTCAACGTCCTCAGTCGCGACATCGCCACGCTGCTCAACGAGCCGCGCGCGGTGCTGCTCATTCAAAAAATCATCGGCGAAGTGTTCTGCGGTGCCTTGCTGCAAATGCCCGAGTTCTCCTTGAACTTCGCGCTGTTGCACACGTGGCTGGGCAAGCACGCCGGCGCTTGCATCGCCAGTAATTGACGCAACACACATGGCGCGCAAAACGCCAACAGGTCATCGCGAATTCAGGGGGTAGTGTGGAACCGATTTTCAAGTCACGGCTGGCGCTGTGGGGCTGGCTGCTGGTGACGGCGGGTGCGCAGCCGGTATTGGCCGAAGAGGCTGGCGAAAGCGCGGCGCCGCAGCGTCTGGTCGACGTCAACGAATACTTCGTGCGTGGCAACACCGTGCTCGATGCGCGGGCGATCGAGGAAGCGGTGTATCCGTTTCTCGGCCCACAAAAAGCCCTGAGCGACATCGAAGGCGCACGAGATGCGTTGCAGAAGGTTTATCAGCAGCGCGGCTATCAATCGGTGTTCGTCGAGTTGCCGGAGCAAGCCGTGGCCGACGGCATCGTTTATCTGCAAGTCAGCGAAACCAAGGTCGGCCGGGTGCGTGTGGTCGGCGCCAAACACTATTCGCCGCTGGACATCCGCGACAACGTCCCGGCGCTGAAAGAAGGCGAGGTGCCGGACTTCGCCAAGGTGCAAGGCGAGCTGGCGCAACTCAACAAAACCCCGGGCCGGCAAGTGATGCCGTTGGTGCGCGAGGGTCAACGCCCCGGCACCATGGACGTCGATTTGCAGGTCGAAGACCAGAACCCGTGGAGCGCCAGCGTCGGCCTCAACAACGACTACAGCGCCGACACCGAAAAGCTGCGCGCCGTGACCAGCCTCGGCTACAACAACCTCTGGCAGCTCGGCCACAGCATCAACCTGACGTACTTCACCGCGCCGCAGGACACCGATAACGCCAAGGTCTGGTCGGGTTCCTACACCGCGCCGTTGACCGAGCGCTGGAGCGTGCAGTTCTCCGGATACCAGTCCGACAGCAACGTCGCCACCATCGGCGGCAGCAACGTGCTCGGCAAGGGCCACAGCTATGGCGTGTCGGCGATCTACACACTGCCGTCGAGTGGCAACTGGTCGAACTCGCTGTCGGCCGGCATCGACTTCAAGGACTTTGACGAACGCCTGACGCTGTCCGGAGAAAGCGACAAGGTGCCGCTGCAGTACGCGCCGTTCACCTTCGCCTACAACGGCTTCCGTTACACCGAAAAGAGTCAGCTCGGCCTCGGCCTGAGCCTGGTCGCCGCCACCCGCAGCATCTTCGGCTACGGCAGTTCCGACGAAGATTTCGACTACAAACGCTATCGCGCCAAACCGAGTTTCGCCGTGCTCAAGGGTGATACCAATTACACCTGGACCTTCGACAGCGACTGGCAGAGCGCAAGCAAAGCCGCGTTCCAGCTGGCCTCGGGGCCCTTGGTGTCCAACGAACAATTCTCCGCCGGCGGCGCGACCTCGGTGCGTGGCTACCTGGCCGCCGAACGCACCGCAGATGACGGCTTGCTGCTCAGTCAGGAAGTGCGCACGCCGTCACTGGCCAAATACGCCGGCAGCTGGATGCAGGACTGGCGCTTCTACGCCTTTGCCGAAGGTGCGCAGTTGTACCTGCGCGACGAACTGCCGGACCAGGACGCCAGTTACGCCCTGGCCAGTGTCGGCCTCGGCACCCGCGCCAGCCTGAGCAAATGGCTGTCCGGCAGCCTCGACTGGGGCTACCCGCTACTCGAAGGGCCGAACACCTCGAAACAGGAATCGCGCCTGCACTTCAACCTTCAAGCCACTTTCTAAAGGAGCACGTTCATGCAGCGTCTCATTCTTTCGTTGTTGATCTGCCTGGGCTTCGTGCTCCCGGCCACGGCTCAGGCCTGGTGGCAGGACGACTGGCACTACCGCAAACAGATCGCCGTCGACACCACGCCGCAAGGCGCCGCGATCAATCAGCCGCTGGGCCGCACCGCGCTGTTGGTGCGCCTGCACACCGGCAACTTCACCTTCGATGGCGTCAAGGAAGACGGCTCGGATCTGCGTTTCGTCGCTGCGGATGACAAGACCGTGCTCAACCACCAGATCGAAAGTTTCGATGCGCTGATGGGCATGGCGCTGATCTGGGTCGATGTGCCGAATGTCGAGGGCGGGCAGCGTCAGGACATCTGGATGTACTACGGCAACCAGAAAGCTCCGGCCACCGGCAACGGTCAACTGACCTTCGACCCGAACTACACCGCGCTGTATCACTTCGACGGCGCCACCGGCACCCCGGCCAAAGACACCACGGCCTACGGCAACACCGCGCAGAGCGCGACCGGCGCGGCAATCGACGGTGTAGTCGGGCGCGGATTGCAGTTCAGCGGCCAACCGTTGCTGCTGCCGGCCAGTCCATCGCTGCAACATAACGCCGGCAGTGCGTTCACCTTCAGTGCCTGGCTGCGCCTGGATCAGGCCGGCGGCGAGCAACTGATTCTGGCTCGCCGTGAGGGCGCCAACAGCCTGCTGGTCGGCGTTAATCAAGGCGTGCCGTTCGTGGAGATCGACGGCCAACGTGCGCTCGCCACTCAACCGCTGAATCCGGGCCAATGGCAGCATGTCGCGCTGACCGCTGAAGGTTCGAAAGTCACCCTGTACATCAATGGTCGTGAAGGCGCGAGCCTCGCTCAGGCAATGCCGGCATTCAACTCGGTAATGGCCATCGGCGCCGATCTGCACGAAGGTCCGTTCCAGCCATTCGCAGGCGCCATAGACGAACTGCGCCTGTCAAAAGTCGCCCGTCCGGCGCCGCTGCTGCTGGCTGATGCCACCTCGCAAGGCGCCGAGTCGAAACTGGTGGCTTATGGTGTCGATGAAGAACAGTCCGGTTTCGGTTTCGGCAGCCTCGGTTTCTTGCTCAACGCCGTGCCGGTGGACGCCTGGGTGATCATCGCGGTGCTGGTGCTGATGATGTTCCAGTCGTGGATCATCATGCTGCGCAAGAACCACACCCTCAGCCGCGTCAGCAAGGCCAACGAAGACTTCCGCGAGCAGTTCGCCAAGGTCGGCACGCGCCTGGAAATGTTCGCCGACGACGCGCAGCTCGCCCAGCGTCTGCAGCACTCGCCGCTGTGGCGCCTGTACTCGGTAGCGGTCAAGGAGATCCGCACCCGCCGCGAGCAGGGCGCCGATACCTCGTCGGTTTCCGCTGCAACCATCGAAGCGATTCGCTGCTCGATGGACGGTGTGCGCACCCGCGAGAACCAGGCCCTCAGCTCGAAACTCTCGACCCTGTCCAACGCCATTGCCGGCGGCCCGTACATTGGCCTGCTCGGCACCGTGCTGGGGATCATGGTGGTGTTCCTCGGCACCGCGATGGCCGGCGACGTCAACATCAATGCCATTGCACCGGGTATGGCCGCCGCTTTGCTCGCAACCGCCATGGGCCTGTTCGTCGCCATTCCGGCGCTGTTTGGCTACAACCGCCTGATCACCCGCAACAAGGAAGTCAGTGCCGACATGCGCGTGTTCGTCGACGAGTTCATCACCCGCCTGGCGGAGATGCACGGCGAGAGCCAGTTCAGTGAGTCGTCGCATCGCGGCCATCACGCCAACCATTCCGTACCGGCCTGAGGAGCACTGACATGGCGTCCGTAAATGCCTCCCACGACGATGACGAAGATGCCGCAGTGGACAGCATCAACATCACCCCGCTGGTCGATGTGCTGATGGTGGTGCTGGTGATGTTCATCCTCACCGCCACTGCGCAGGTCTCGGGGATCCAGATCAATCTGCCCAAGGCCAGCGCCTCCGTGTCGCTGTCCGAAGCCAAGACCAAGGCGATTTCGGTCAATGACGGCGGGCAGGTGTTTCTCGACGCTTACCCGGTGACCCTGGCCGAACTCGAAGAACGCCTGCGCATCGAGAAGGCGCAGAGCCCGGATTTCCCGGTGATCGTGCGCGGCGACGCCACGGTGCAGTACCAGAAAGTCATTGAGGTGCTGGATCTGTTGCGCCGGCTTGAACTGTCCCAGGTCGGTCTCGTCACCGGCAAACCGAGTCAGGGCTGAGTCATGACCGCACAACTCCCGATCGAGCCGTTGCCGGTGAAAAGTCCCGTGCGGCGCTACGTGAAGTGGGGCGCCGGGCTGCTGATCGGCGCTGTCGCGGCGTGGTTCCTCTGGCAGTGGGCCAACGACATGAGCGGCATCCGCCGCGAAGCGCCGAAGGTGCCGATGATCATTCCGTTACCGCCACCGCCACCCCCGCCGCCGGAAAAACCACCGGAGCCGGAAACCCCGGTGGAAGAGAAAATCGTCGAGCCCGAACCGACGCCCGAGCCGCAAGAGGTCAAGCCCGAGGAAGAAGCGCCGCCATCGCCGGCGGACGACCTGGCCAATCCGATGCAAATGGACGGCGATGCGCAGTCCGGCAATGACGCGTTCAACATCGGCGCGGGCAAGGGCGGCGGCATGGCCGGCGCGGGTGGCGGGCGTTTGGGCACGGGGACGTACAGCCAGTTCCTCGCTTTCACCTTTCAACGCCTGCTGCGTGAGAACCCGGATCTGCGCAACCTCGCGTTTTCGCTGCAGGCCGATGTGTGGCTGAGCGGCGTCGGCGAGATCACTCGCGTGGAGCTGATCAAGTCCAGCGGCAACCCCGAGATCGACACCCAGGTACTGGCGGCGCTGCGCAACGCGCCGCACTTAAGCGAACGGCCGCCGGCCTCCATGACTTTGCCTGTGCGCCTGTCCCTGCAAGGGCGGCGTCCGGGTTAACCCCATTTATTTATCGCCAAGCATTCAAGCTTTGCCAAAAGGAGTTGTGTGCAGATGATTTCCAATGTGAATCGATTGTCTCTGGCGGTCGGCATGGTCATCGCGACCCTGGTCGGTCAGGCCGCGGCAGCGCCTGCGCCCGCGCCTTCGGAGAACGCCACGATCAATCTGATCCGCTTGCTGGTCGAGCAGGGCATTCTGAAACAGGACAAGGCCGACGCGCTGATCGCCCAGGCGCAGAACGAAGCGAACCAGGCGAAACAGGCGGCCTCCACCGCCGTGGCGGCCGGACCGGTTGCCGCGCCGGGCGATGTGCGTGTGCAATATGTACCGGCGGCGGTGCGCGACCAGATCCGCGATCAGGTCAAGGCCGAAGTCATGGCCACCGCCAAACAGGAAAACTGGGCCGCGCCGAATACCTTCCCGGACTGGGCCTCGCGCATCAGTTTCGACGGCGACATTCGCCTGCGCGACGAATCGCGCTACTACTCGGACAGCAACAGCAACGAGATCGTCGACTTCGCCAAGCTCAACAACAATGGCCCGTACGACGTTAACCCGAACAGCAGCACCAATCTGCCGCCGCTGCTCAACACCCGCGAAGACCGCACCAACCAGTTCCGTATTCGTGCGCGGCTGGGCATGAAAGCGGTGATCTCGCCGGAATGGACCGCCGGCATTCGCATCGGCACCGGTTCGGACAACAACCCGGTATCGACCACGCAAAGCCTCGGCGGCGGTTTTGCCAAAAAGGACATCTGGCTCGATCAGGGCTACCTGAACTGGAAACCCACCGATGAGCTGACGCTGACCGGCGGGCGCTTCGCCAACCCGTTCATGTCCACCGACATGCTGTATTCCAACGACCTCAACTTTGACGGCGTGGCCGCGATTTTCGACCACAAGCTCAACCGCGACTGGGGCGTGTTCGGCACCGTCGGTGCGTTCCCGGTGGACTACACCAACGACACCGCCAGCAGCAACGGCTTCGACAAGGAAGAGAGCGACAACAAGTGGCTGTACGGTGCGCAGATCGGCGCCAAGTGGGCGATCAACAGCAACAACCGCCTCAAGGGTGCCTTGGCCTACTACCGTTTCGACGACATTCAAGGCCAGCGCTCCAGCCCTTGCGAGCCGTGGGCCGGTGCACCGGGCTGCGACAGCGACGGCAGCCGCGCGGCGTTCATGCAGAAGGGCAACAGCGTGTTCCTGCTGCGTGACATCACGCCGAACCCGCTCAACCCGACGACCACGCCGCAACCGCAGTTCGTGGGGCTGGCCTCCGAATTCAACCTGCTCGATCTGAACCTGGTCTGGGATGCCGACCTGCCGCAAGACTTCAAGCTGCGCAGTCAGGGCAACTACATCCACAACCTCGCGTATGACGAAGGCGACATGCGCAAGCGCTCGGCCGGGCAGATCGTCAACAACCTCGACAGCGACGGCAACGTCGAAAGTGGCGCCAATGCGTGGATGGTGCAGTTCACCCTCGGCAGCGCGCTGGACCTGAAAAAGCAGGGCGACTGGAACATGTTCGCCGGCTACAAGTACATCCAGCCCGACGCCTTGCCGGACGGCTTCAACGACTCGTCGTTCCACCTCGGCGGCACGAACGCCAAGGGCTATTTCCTGGGCGGCAACTACGGTCTGGCGAAGAACGTTTATGCGACCGGTCGCTGGATGAGCACCGAGGCGGTGTATGGCGCGCCGTTCGACATCGACGTCTTGCAGCTTGAGATCAACACGCGCTTCTAAGGCGCCCGGAGAACGATCATGCACGCACGAGTTTTACTGTTGGGGCTGAGTTTTTTCATTGCACAAGGCGCCCATGCCGAAGGCATGGAAGAGCGCCTGCGCACCCAGTTGCGCAGCACCACCCAGCAGTTGCAGGCCCTGCAAAGTCAGCAGGCCCAGGCCAGCGCCGCGCAACTGGCGGCGCAAAACGAGGCCAAGGCCGCACAGGCGCAGATCAAGCAATTGACCGCCGAACTGGCCAAAACCAAGGGGCTCGCCGAGCAACTGGCCGGGCAACAGCAGAGCCTGCATAGCCAGGCCCAGGCACAAGTGGCGGCCAGTGCCGAGCAGACCGGCAAGTTCAAAAAGGCCTACGACGAGTTGCTGCTCATGGCCCGCGCCAAAGAGGCAGAACGGTCTAAGCTTCAGGCGCAATTGGCTGAACGTGACACACAAGTGCAGCAATGTTCAGTCAAGAATCAGCAGATGTACGGCGTCGCCAAGCAGATCCTCACCGCCTACGAAAACATCGACGTGGCCGAGGTGATGAAAATTCGCCAGCCCTTCGCGGGCAGTGCCCGGGTCAAGTTCGATGAACTGGCCCAGGGGTTTGGCGACGAGCTCTACAAGACTCAATTCGACGCGCCGCAAGCTGCGCTCACGCACTGATAAACAAGGAAGAAAATATGACTCAATTGATCACCCACGTTTCCCCGCAATCGCTGACCGAAGTCCTGCAAGCAGCGGGTTATCGCGTCAACCAGACCGAACAGAACGGCATCGTGCAGTTGCTCAGTGCCAGCCAGGGCATCGGCTATGCCGTGCGCTTCGGCAACCCGGCGGTGGAGCAGGGCAGCTACGTCGATTTCACCTTCAGCTGCGCGCTGCGCGTGCAGGGTGAGTTGCCGCAGGGCGTGGCCGAACAATGGAACGCCACCCGCCGTTTTGCGCGGTTGTCGTTGCAGGGCGAGTTTCTGGTGATGGAAATGGACGTGGTGGTGGCGGCCGGCGTGAGCAACGATCACCTGCGTGGCAACCTGGAGTTGTGGGATCGCCTGCTGCAGGAATTCATTGTCTACCTGCGTGATTTCAGCCAGGCCGCGCAAGCCTCGACCGCCAAAGTCGCCGTCGCCGAGCAAGAGGAAGTCGCGCTGTGAAAAAACCTGCCATGGTGATCGGCGTCGGGGCAGTGGCGCTGTTGGTGGTGGCCGTGGCGCTGGTGCTGCGGCCGGGAAGTGCCCCGGTCGCTGCCCAGCAATCCGCGCCGGTGGTGGCGGTGGCGGCGGGGCCGGCAGTGGCGCGATTGGGCAATCAACAGGTCACGCCTGCGGAGTTGCAGGCGTTGCTGGCAACGGTGCCGCCCGCCACCCGCGAGCAATTGCGCGGCAATCGTGAGGCGCTGGAGCGCTGGATTCGTACGCGTCTGGCGGAAAAAGCCGTCCTCGAACAGGCCGATGCCCAGGGGTGGGCGCAGCGTCCGGAGGTGGCACGACAGACCCGTGCGGCGACCGAGCAGATTGTCTTTCGTGACTACTTGCGTTCAGTCAGCGAAGTGCCGGCGGACTACCCGAGTGCGGCCGAGTTGCAGCAAGCCTATGACGCCGGCAAGGCGAACTGGCAGACCCCGCCGCTGTATCGGGTCAGTCAGATTTTCCTCGGGGTGAATGACCCGCAGAACCTGGAGAGTGCGCGCAAACAGGCTGCCGAACTGAGTAAAAAGGCTCAGGCGTCACCGGGGGAGTTTGCCGCGCTGGCGACTCAGTACTCGCAGGATCGCGCCAGTGCTGAACGTGGCGGTGACACGGGGCTGCAACCGTTGCAGCAACTGGTGCCAGAAGTTCGCGGTGCCGTCGCCCGGCTGAAAGTCGGCGCGGTGTCCGACCCGGTGCAAAGTGCGGCCGGGTTCCATGTGATCAAACTCACTGAACAACAACCGGCGCGTACAGCGACACTGGACGAACTGCGCGATCAACTGACTCAGGCCTTGCGTGCCCAGCGTCAGGAGCAGATCGCCCAGGCGTATCTGGACGGGATGCTCAACACGGCAACGCTGAGCATCGACGGGGCCGAACTGAACAAGGTTCTCGAAACCAAGCCCTAGAAAACCCGTACACCACAACCCCTGTAGGAGTGAGCCTGCTCGCAATAGCGGTGTGTCAGGCAAAGAGATGTCAGATGTGCCGACGCTATCGCGAGCAGGCTCACTCCTACAGGGGATCTGCGTAATGCCTAAATACAAAGATCGACAGGGAGTCATCGATGTCATTCACCGAACCCGCAGGACGACAGGGCAGCGCCGACTACCGTTGGGCCCAGGAGGCCAGTGAACCCTGGCTGGCGCAGGCCGCGACCATCCCTGCAGAGGTCGCCCGTTACTTTCTGGTCAGCGCCCGCTGCGGCTGCTTCATGCAGGCTGCGCGCAGCCTCAATGTGCGCTCGACCTTGCTGCGCAAACAGCTGGCACAGCTTGAACAGGAATTGCAGCACACGCTGTTCAGCTTTCAGGGCAGCGCCCTGAGTCTCACCCGCGAAGGCCAGCAGCTACAGGCCAAACTGGTCGCACTGGCCAACGAACGCAAACTCCCGGTGATCGAGCAACCGCTGATTCGCCTGGCCGTCGCTGAATCGATCCTGCATGACATCCTCGGCCGCGACCTGATCGCGTTACTGCGGCGCAACGCCAGCGTGCGTCTGGAAATCATCGCCCTCGACAGCGAACTGTCCCTGCGCGCCGTCAGCGCCGACATCGTGCTCTGGCTGGCCCATGGCGACACACCGTACCCGGGCCCGACCTTTGCGATTTCCAAGCCGCAGCGCCTCGCACGGCTGGACTATCTGCCGCACATCGCCAAACGTTACTCACGCGTCACTGCCCGCCCGGCCAGCGCCGAAGACCTCGCCGATTTCATGCTGGTGCAATGGCAGCACGACCGGCAGATCGGCAGTTTCCAGCCATGGAACCAACTGGTCGAACAGCGTCTGGCCGGCGTGGTGCAGATGCAGTCCTACGAGCTGATGCTGGAAATGATCCGCTGCAGCGCCTGCATCGGTTTGCTCCCGGCGTACATGAGCCGCTTCGACCGGGGGCTGGTCGCGTTGCCGGGTTTGTTTGACGAACCGATGCAGCTGCAGGCGTGGCTGGCGGTCAATGCGCAAACCCAGGCAGTGGAAGAAGTGCAGGCACTGGTCGAACTGATCCACCACACCTTCGACGAACGCCACGAATGGTTCCAGCCCTGACCCCAAACCCTGTAGGCGTGAGCCTGCAAGTGGTTACCGCTGGCAGATGAGGTGATCGGCGGTTTAGAGTCATTGGCCACCCATTCGATCCAGGAAGGATCCACCATGCCTGAGCACACTCCCGCTATCAAAATCGAACGCTTCAACGAATCGCACATCGAGGGCGTTACCGCGTTGTACAACGACCCGGCCGTGACCCGGCAGGTGTTGCAGATGCCGTTCCAGTCCACGGAAGTCTGGCGCCAACGGCTAATGGCGGACAACGAGCGGGCGGTGAAGCTGGTGGCGCTGCATCAGGGGCAGGTGATCGGCAATCTGGGCCTGGAAGGCTACTCGCGGATTCGCCGCAGCCACGCCGGCAGCATCGGCATGGGCGTCGCCGTGGCGTGGCAAGGCAAGGGTGTCGGTTCGACGCTGCTGGCGGCGGCACTGGACGTCGCCGACAACTGGATGAACCTGCACCGCGTCGAGCTCACGGTCTACGCCGACAATGAAGCGGCCATCGGTTTGTACCGCAAGTTCGGCTTCGTGGACGAAGGCCTGTTTCGCGACTATGCGGTGCGCGACGGGCAATGGGTCGACACCCTGAGCATGGCCCGTCTGCGCACGCGTCCCACCGCCTGACTCAATCGCCCAGTGCGAACGCCACTGCCGACTGCGCATGCAGTTCGGTGGTGTCGAGCAGGGGCAGGGCGCTGTGCTCGGGTTTGATCAGCAGGCCGATTTCCGTGCAGCCGAGGATGATCGCCTGGGCACCACGGGCAGTCAGGGACTCGATCACTTGCCGGTAAATCTGGCGCGAGGCCTCGCTGATCACCCCCACGCACAATTCTTCGTAGATGATCCGGTGCACATCCTTGCGTTCGGCTTCGTCCGGCACCAATACCGTCAAACCCCGGGCAAGCAGACGCTGCTTGAGAAAGTCCTGTTCCATGGTGAAGGCGGTGCCGAGCAACCCGACCGTGCGTGCATCAATCTCCAGCGCAGCGCTCGCCGCCGGCTCGGCAATGTGCAAAAACGGAATGTTGATCGCTGCCTGAATCTGTTCGGCGACCTTGTGCATGGTGTTGGTACACAGCACCACGCATTCGGCGCCGCCCGCTTCGAGGCGGCGTGCGGCGTCCACCAGAATCGCCGCCGCATCGTCCCAGCGCCCGGCGTGCTGGGCCTGTTCGACAGGGCCGAAGTCAACGCTGTACATCAGCAATTGCGCCGAGCGCAACGGGCCGAGACGATCACGGACCTGTTGATTGATGAGGCGATAGTATTCGGCGCTGGACTCCCAGCTCATGCCGCCGATCAGGCCGATGGTACGCATTGGACTTCCTCTGATGATGCCCGTTGCAAAAAGTCGGGCGCCGGCAGAGTGTCCATTTGTTCAGCGCCTTGTGCCAGTGCAAAACAACTGTACCGCCGAACCTCTCGCAAAGTGTCACGGTGCCCGCTGGCGAGGTTAAACGTACGCCGGCGCTGCGATCTGTCACTATCGGCTCTTGCAGGTTCTCTCAGAGGAATGTACCGATGAACGACGTACAACAACTGGGCGAAATGCTTCGCCACTATGCCGAAAGCGAAGCGCACAAGAAGCAACTGTTCGAATCCCAATCGGCGGTGTGGACGGCGCGGATTACCGAACTGTTCGGCAATATCCAGCAATGGCTGGAACCGGTACAGGCCCCGCATCTGCTTGAGGTGAACCGCGAAGCGTATGTCGCTTTCGGGCCGAGCACGCCGGTGGAAACCTCGACCTTCAAGACTGAAAAGCTGAGCATCCTGATTGCCGGCAAACCGGTGGAGTTCGTGCCCGATGTGATGGGCAGTGCCGGACAGATTTCCCTGGCGGTGATGGGCCTGACGGCAGCGCGCTATGGCAGCATTTCGCTGGTCGGGTTGCCGGACGGCGAGTGGCAGTGGCGCAAGACCAATGGTCTGAAGGACCCGGACACGTTTGCCTTTGACGCCAACTTTCTTGCGCAGCAATTGCAGAGCCTGATTCCTCGCGATCGCGTTTAAGATCAAGAGCTTACCCCCTCACCCCAGCCCTCTCCCCCAGGGGGGCGAGGGGGAAAGAGGGCAGACCGAGTGCTGTTCAAAACCTGAGTTCGACTCGATATTTCAGGTCTGTGTAGTTTGCCTAACTACTCGGTCAGTTCCCTCTTCCCCAGGTAGATGTGGGGGAAAGGGGGCAGACCGAGTGCTGTTCAAAACTGAGTTCGACTCGATATTTCAGGTCTGTGTAGTTCGCCTAAACCACTCGGTCAGTTCCCTCTTCCCCAGGTGGATGTGGGGGAAAGGGGGCAGACCGAGTGCTGTTCAAAACCTGAGTTCGACTCGATATTTCAGGTCGGTGTAGTTCGCCTAATTACTCGGTCAGTTCCCTCTCCCTCTGGGAGAGGGCTAGGGTGAGGGCAACCCGGCTGACACCCCTCACATCTCGAGATTGACCCACCCCGGCTTCGCCACCTCCGGCGCCACCGCTTTCACAGTCTTGCCGGTGGCAATCTCCACCCGCCGCGCCACCTCCGGGTCATCGGCAAACGGCACCATGCTCGCTTCATCCAGACTGTCCGCCGTCTCCCGCCGCAAGCAGTACTCCACCACCAGCCACAGAAACACCACGCCTAACACATTAAAAAAAATATCCATCAGAACAGGCTCCTTGCCTCAGGCGATCTGCGCATCACTGCGCGCCAGTGCAACGTCCGCAACACGCACCGTGCGCCAGACGTTATAAGCCATCAGCAACATCCCGGTGAGGAAGAACACCCCGCCGGCAAACCGCACGATGAACCCCGGATGACTGGCTTGCAGCGCCTCGACGAACGAATAGGTCAGCGTGCCGTCCTCGTTGATCGCCCGCCACATCAGACCCTGGGTAATGCCGTTGACCCACATCGAGGCGATGTACAACACCGTGCCGATGGTCGCCAGCCAGAAGTGCAGGTTGATCAGCGGCGTGCTGTACATCTGCTCGCGGCCAAACACTTTGGGCACCATGTGGTAGGTCGCACCGAACGTAATCATCGCCACCCAGCCCAAGGCCCCGGCGTGGACGTGGCCAATGGTCCAGTCGGTGTAGTGGGAGAGGGCGTTAACGGTCTTGATCGCCATCATCGGCCCTTCGAAGGTCGACATACCGTAGAACGCCAGCGACAGCACCAGAAAGCGCAGGATCGGGTCGGTGCGCAACTGATGCCAGGCACCGGACAAGGTCATCATGCCGTTGATCATCCCGCCCCAGCTTGGCGCCAGCAGGATCAGCGACATGGCCATGCCCAGCGACTGCGCCCAGTCCGGCAGGGCGGTGTAGTGCAAATGGTGCGGGCCGGCCCAGATGTACAAGGTGATCAGCGCCCAGAAGTGCACGATCGACAAGCGGTACGAATACACCGGGCGGTTGACCTGTTTCGGCACGAAGTAATACATCATCCCGAGGAACCCGGTGGTCAGGAAAAAGCCCACCGCGTTGTGCCCGTACCACCACTGCACCATCGCGTCGGTGGCGCCGGAATACACCGGATAGGACTTGAACCAGTCCACTGGAATCGACAGGTGATTGACCACATGCAACATGGCGATCACCAGAATGAACGCGCCGAAGAACCAGTTGCCGACGTAAATATGCTTGGTCTTGCGCTGGACCACGGTGGTGAAAAACACGATGGCGTAAGCGACCCAGACCACCGCCATCCACACCGCGCCGGAGAATTCGATTTCGGCGTATTCCTTGGTGGTGGTGTAGCCCAGCGGCAGGGTGATCAGCATGATCACGATCACCGACTGCCACCCCCAGAAGGTGAACGCGGCGAGCTTGTCCGAGTACAGCCGCACCTGGCAGGTACGCTGCACCGCGTAATAACTGGCGGCGAATTGCGCGCTGCCGGCGAAACCGAAAATCACCAGGCTGGTGTGCAGCGGCCGCAAGCGACCGAAGGTGGTCCACGGCAAGTCCAGATTCATGTCCGGCCATACCAGTTGCGAGGCGATCCATACCCCCATCGCCATGCCCACGACACCCCAGAAAACCGTCGCGATGACAAATTGGCGGACGACCTTGTAGTTGTAAGCCTGTCCGATTGTTGCTGTGCTCATGGTCAGTTCATCCACGGTTGCAAAGTCTTGCCAGGCCACCCTGGTCTGGCACGAGCTGCACTGTAGAAACCCCGCCAGAAACAAAACAGGCTCAGGAATCTTTCATTTGTGCGGATCAGATTGAAGGGCTGACTGCGGCGTTCTGCCGCGCCCTGATATGGTTTTTATGCGTTCAGGTGAATCTGTAACGTGCTGCGCTGCTTCGTCATAGTGCATGCAGAATCTGTAGGAGTGAGCAAGCTCATTCCTACAGCAATTGCGCACAATTCTGATGGGGTAGTTGCTGCATGTACCAATACGATGATTACGACCGCGCACTGGTGTTCGAGCGCGTTGCGCAATTCCGCGATCAGGTCGAGCGCTTCATGGCTGGTGAGTTGAGCGAAGAGGAGTTCCTGCCGCTGCGCCTGCAAAACGGCCTGTACCTGCAAAAGCACGCCTACATGCTGCGTGTGGCGATTCCCTACGGCACCTTGAGCGCCGAACAGATGCGCACCTTGGCAGACATCGCCAGCGATTACGATCGCGGTTACGGCCACTTCACCACGCGGCAGAACATGCAATTCAACTGGATTGAGCTCGCCGAGGTGCCGGACATTCTCGAACGTCTGGCGCAGGTCAACATGCATGCGATCCAGACCTCCGGCAACTGCGTGCGCAACATCACCACCGAGGCATTTGCCGGGGTCGCGGCGGACGAAATGATCGACCCACGACCGCTGGCGGAAATCCTCCGGCAGTGGTCGACGATCAATCCGGAGTTCCTGTTTCTGCCGCGCAAATTCAAGATCGCCATCTGTTCGGCGAAGCAGGATCGTGCGGCGATCATGATGCATGACATCGGCCTCTATCTTTATCCCGGCCCGGATGGGCAAATGCTGCTGCGGGTGATCGTCGGCGGCGGACTGGGGCGCACGCCGATCCTCGGTCTGCAGATCCGCGAAGGCTTGCCGTGGCAGCATCTGCTGTCCTACGTCGAGGCGGTACTGCGGGTCTACAACCGCCACGGCCGGCGGGACAACAAGTACAAGGCGCGGATCAAGATTCTGGTCAAGGCACTGGGCATCGAGGCGTTCGCCAAGGAAGTCGAAGAGGAGTGGCAGCACCTCAAGGACGGCCCGGCGCAGTTGACCGACGCTGAATACGAGCGGGTCGCCAGTGCGTTTATACCGCCGACCTATCGCACCCTGGCCGATACCGATCTGGACTTCGGCACGCGGCTGGCCGAGAGCCCGGCGTTCGCCCGTTGGGTCGCGCGCAATGTGCGGCCGCACAAGGTGCCCGGTTACACCAGTGTGGTGTTGTCGACCAAGCCGGGCATGGCCGCGGCGCCGGGGGATGTCACCGGGGTGCAGATGCTCGCCGTGGCGGACTGGTCGCAGCGGTTCGGCTTTGGCGAGATTCGCATCGCGCATGAACAGAACATCGTCCTGCCCGATGTACCCAAATCAGACCTCTACGCTCTGTGGCAACTGGCGAGCAAGCACGGTCTGGGCAGCGCCAACGTCGGCTTGCTCACTGACATCATCGCCTGTCCGGGCGGTGACTTTTGTGCGCTGGCCAACGCCAAGTCGATCCCGATTGCCCAGGCGATTCAGACGCGCTTCGACAACCTCGACTACCTGCACGACCTGGGCGACATCAGCCTGAACATCTCCGGTTGCATGAACGCCTGCGGTCATCACCACATCGGCAACATTGGCATCCTCGGCGTCGACAAGAACGGCAGCGAGTGGTATCAGATCACGCTGGGTGGGGCGCAGGGCAAAAACAGCGCACTGGGCAAGGTTATCGGCCCGTCGTTCAGCGCTGCGGAAGTGCCGCAGGTGATCGAGCGGATCATCGGCACCTTTGTGCGTTATCGCGAGAGTGAGGAATCGTTTGTCGATACCCTGGCGCGCATCGGGCTGGAGCCGTTCAAGGAGCGGGTCTATCCGAAAACGCTGGAGGTGCCGGCATGAACAATCTGTTGCGACTGGAGCAGGGCGTGGCGCGGGTTGTGGCGGATGATCCGTGGACGCTGGTACGCGAGCCATTGACGCCGAGGCCCAACGGGTTGTTGATTCTGCCACTGGCACACTGGCTCGAATCGCCTTCGACCCACGCCGTGTGGCTCGGTCCGGACGATGAGGTCGAGAGCCTGGTCCCGTGGCTGGCGTCATTGCCGCTGATTGCCCTCGACTTCCCGAGCTTCCGTGACGGGCGTGCCTACAGTCAGGCGTATCTGTTGCGCCGTCGTTTCGGCTGGGCAGGGGAGCTACGCGCAATTGGCGACGTGTTGCGCGATCAGTTGAGCCATATGCGCCAGTGCGGCTTCGACAGTTTTGCCGTGCGCGCGGACAAGTCGGCTGAGGACGCACTCAAGGGACTCGCCGGCATGAGCGTGCTCTACGGCCGCTCGGTGATCGAGCCACGCCCACTGTTCCGAAGACGCTGACATCTTCCTGATAAAGGACTCCTGTGTGGGCTTTGCGTACCGGGGAAACCCTTAGGGCTCCCACGAATCGGGCATTTTTCCTTGGGTCGATGGTGGCCTTTTGGTAGAGTCGCCGTCGCCAGCGGGTTTTCGGCTGGACGATGGAACCGAAGAAGGGAGTCTGATCAGTGAGTCCGGGCAAAAAAATCCTCGGCCTCACCGCGTTGCTTTTGATGCTGACGCTGTGGGCCAGTTACTTTTATGTATTCAAGGAAAACCGTGGCGGTCAGCTCGGCGGTGTCGGCGAAAGCACCGCGTGGTGCGGCACGCCGCCGTCTACCGAAGCGGCGTTGCTGGGCAAGGATCAACTGACCTTGCGCGTCACCAACAACCTGCGCGGCGAGTTCATGCTCAGCGGTTCGCTGGTGGTCTCCGAACGCACTTTCAACCGCTACGACCTCGCTCGCAATGAACTGCGTTTGCGTCTGGAGCCGTTGCAATGGTCCTACGGCGTGACGCCGATCTTTCTTGAGCAAGTCAAGGTTCAGCCCCTGAGCCGCAACCTCTCGGCCACCAACAAAAGCGCCTATGCCGAACTGGAGCCACGCCCGATCGGTGTGCAGGGTCAGGTCACCGAATTCCCCTTCGACACCTATCGCTACGGCTACAAACCGGTGCTCTATTACCTCAAGGGCAGCGAGCGCGTCGATCTGCGCTTCAAGAACATCACCACGCTAATGGAGATGTCCAACACCTTCACGCCGATCCAGAAGTACAACCGCGTCGACTACATCAACGAGAAAACCTCAATGATCCGCGACGAGGATTACAAGGCGTACGGGCCGCACGAATGTGCCTTCAGCGTGGAGCGCAAAGGTTCGTTCAAGGTGGTTGTGCTGTTGCTTCTTCTGGTGCTGTGCCTGCCGTTGTTGTTGGTGTTTTACCGCAATGAACCGGGGATCGACTTCCTTGCCACGCTGTTGGGCGCGGCGATCGTGCGGGTGCTGCTGATCGGGCCGGTGCAGGACTTCCAGCTGTACAACATCGACTTCCTGTTGGGGGCAGCGATTTTGCTGGTGGGCACGGTGTCGCTGATCAAGGCGATGCACATCAACAGCCGGCGGGAGATGGCGTTGCGCAGTGGTGAGACTTCGTCCTGGTAACGGGGTGCCCCCCCCCCCGAAAAGCCCCTCACCCTAACCCTCTCCCGGAGGGAGAGGGGACTGATCGAGGTGTTTGTCGTCCTGCACCGACGTGGAAGACCGAGTCGATTATGGATTCAAAGCCAATCGCTCAAGTCGGTGCATCTTTCGAATATCCCCCAATCGGTCCCCTCTCCCTCTGGGAGAGGGCTAGGGTGAGGGAAGACAATTTCCAGCCGGTCACTTAAGCGTCAGATCGCCCAAGTTCTTATTCTTACAGCCCAGCAACAGCATCTGCGGGCATTCTGGCTCAGATTGCTCCAATGCAGCGGATTCTTGAAGTTCACCAATGGCCAAGAGCTCGATGCAGCGTTGCCGGATGCTCGATGTCTTTCAAATGACGCTTGTGATCCGCCGCGCAGCCTTGCGTGAATATTGTGCTGTGCAATCGCAATTACTGAAGTTTTAGCTATACCTGTAACTCCCCCAGGCAAAGTTTTCGGCCTTCTGACAGGAGTTACAGCATGAAGCTAGCAGTGATGATGGGCACTCTGTGCATTGCCACCGTCGCAATGGTGGGTTGTTCCAGCAAAACCGTCGACCCGAAAGAGTACTCAGGATTCCTCAAAGACTACAGCCAGCTCAAGGAGGCCAAATCCCCGTCCGGTGCCGAGGTGATGCGCTGGGTCGATCCAAAGGTGGACGTCAAGAAGTTCACCAGTGTGTACATCGAACCGACTCAGCTCTACCCGAAACCACAACCGACCGCGAAAATTTCCCAACAGACCCTCAATGGCATCACTTCCTACTACGACCAGGCACTCAAGCGTGAAATCGGCAAAGACCTGCCGCTTGCAACCGGACCCGGCCCAGGTGTGATTGTGGTGCGCGCGGCGATCACCGCTGTCAGCAGCAAGACCGAAGGCCTGCACGCGTATGAAGTGATCCCGATTGCCCTGGTCGCCGCCGCGGTAAGTACCGCCAGTGGTATCCGCGATCAGGAAACCACTCTGGCCACCGAGGCGGTTTTCCTCGATGGCGGCAACAACAAGGTCGTGGCGCAAGTGGTGCGCAAGGGCACCGGCAAACCGTTGGAAAACGACACGCAGGCGATGACGGCAAACGACGTCAAACCCGTGATTGATGGCTGGGCTTCCGACATGCGTCAGTCGTATCTGAAGCTCAAGTCCGCCAAATAACTGCAGCCCACTGCAGGAGCTGCCAAAGGCTGCAATCTTTTGATCTCGTTTCAGTCGATCAACATCAAAAGATCGCAGCCTGCGGCAGCGGCTACAGGGGATATTGGATTCAGCCGTTTTGCTTGGCCTGTTCACGAACGCGTTCTTCTTGCGCACGCGCTTCAGGGGTGAACTCGGCGCCAAAGTCTTCGGCGGAAAATATCTGGCGGATTTCAATATCGGACTCGCCCGGCATCGGATTAGGGCAGCGCTTGACCCATTCGATGGCTTCTTCTTTTGATTTCACTTCCCAGATCCAGTAGCCCGCCACCAGTTCTTTGGTTTCGATGAACGGCCCGTCGATGACCGTGCGTTTATCACCGGAGAAATGCACGCGCGCGCCTTTGCTGCTCGGATGCAGGCCATCGCAATCGATCAGGATGCCGGCCTTGACCAGTTCTTCGTTGAAGTTGCCCATGGCGGTGATCAGCTCTTTGCTGGGCATGATGCCGGCTTCCGAGTCGACGCTGGCTTTTACAAGGATCATGAATCGCATGGCGGTTGCTCCGTGGATTGTGGGGATTTGTTGTTTAGTCGAACGGGCCACACTTGAATCGACAGGGGCTCTGGTAAAAGTGCGGAGAATTTTTCACACCGCAGATCCATTGTCGGAGTGAGCCTGCTCGCGATAGCGGTGTGTCAGTCAACATTTGCGTATATGAAAGACCGCTATCGCGAGCAGACTCACTCCTACAGGGGAGTAGCGCTGGTTTTGTATACAATTTTTTGCGCAGGCACCCAACAATTTCCAAACAGGGCATAGGTCGTCGGACAATTTCGTGGTTAACTTCGGCCTCTTGCATGCTTTCCAATCAAAACATCAGAAGGACTCAAGTCATGGCTCAAGTCACCCTTAAAGGCAACCCGGTTCAAGTCAACGGCCAGTTGCCACAAGCCGGTTCCAAGGCGCCAGCCTTTTCTCTGGTTGCCGGCAATCTGTCCGACGTCACCCTGAAAGACTTTGCCGGCAAGCGCAAAGTGCTGAACATCTTCCCAAGCGTTGACACCCCGACCTGCGCCACTTCCGTGCGCAAGTTCAACGCTCAGGCCAACGACATCGCCAACACCGTGGTGCTGTGCATCTCCGCTGACCTGCCGTTCGCCCAAGCGCGCTTCTGCGGCGCCGAAGGCCTGGAAAACGTCCAGAACCTGTCGACCCTGCGCGGCACCGAGTTCATCGAAAACTACGGCGTGGCCATCGCTGACGGCCCGTTGAAAGGCCTGACCGCCCGTGCCGTTGTGGTTCTGGACGAAAACGACAACGTCCTGCACAGCGAACTGGTCAAGGAAATTGCCGAAGAGCCTAATTACGAAGCGGCGCTCGCCGTTCTGAAATAAGTGTTCTGAAACAAGCGCTTTTACAATTGTTAACGGCCTGGCCCTGTCCAGGCCGTTTTCATTTGTGTATCAGTGTTTTGCCTCACACCTTGAAACGTAAGTTGAAGGTAAATTGCCGGTAAAGCTGCTTTGCTTAATTCCCGTCAGTGCTTATCGTTCAGCCTCCCGTAGAAGAAGCCCACGCGCCCAATGGTTAATCAATCCATGCAATCGTCCCCACGCAACTCTCGTCGCTGGCTGATCAGCCTGCTTGTCTTGTTGGTTATCGCCGTCCTCTGCTGGAAATTCTGGCCGGCCGGTTCAGCCCACAAGGAGGGCGGCGAGAAGGCGGCGGCCGGGCATACCGGGCGTTCGGGGATGATGCGGCCGGGCTTCGGTGGTGGCACCGGACCAATTCCAGTGCGCGTGGCGCCGGCGGTCACGGGGGACTTCCCGCTGTATTACAAGGCGCTGGGCACGGTGACAGCACTCAACACCATCAATGTGCGCAGCCGGGTCGGCGGCGAACTGATGAAGATCAATTTCGAAGAAGGGCAGATGGTCAAGGCCGGCGACGTGCTCGCGGAGATCGACCCGCGCCCGTACCAGAACGCCTTGCTGCAGGCTGAAGGCACTTTGCTGCAGAACCAGGCGCAGTTGAAAAACGCCCAGGTCGATGTCGAGCGTTATCGCGGCCTGTACAAGGAAGACAGCATCGCCAAGCAGACCCTCGACACCGCCGAAGCGCTGGTCGGCCAATATCTGGGCACGGTCAAGACCAACCAGGCAGCGGTCAACGACGCGAAGCTCAATCTTGAATTCACCAAAATCCGTGCACCGATTGCCGGCCGGGTCGGTCTGCGTCAGGTAGACGTGGGTAACCTTGTCACCGCCAATGACACCACGTCCCTGGCGGTGATTACCCAGACGCAACCGATCAGCGTCGCTTTCACCTTGCCGGAAAACAGCCTCGAAACCGTGCTCGCCCGCTATCGCAGTGGCGCCAAACTGCCGGCCGAAGCCTGGGATCGCGGCGACACCAAACTGCAGGCCACCGGGGTGCTGCAAAGCCTCGACAACCAGATCGACGTCGCCACCGGCACCCTGAAGTTCAAGGCGCGCTACGAAAACCGTGATCAGGCGCTGTTCCCCAACCAGTTCGTCAATGTGCACCTGCTGGCCGATACTCTGAAAGGCGTGGTACTGGCGCCGTCGGCGGCCATTCAGTTCGGCACCAACGGTACCTTCGTCTATGCGCTGGACGGCGACAAGAAAGTCACCATCCGCCAATTGAAGATCGGCGCCAGCGACGGCGAAAACACAGTGGTCACCGAAGGTCTAGCGGCCGGCGACCGGGTGGTACTCGAAGGCACCGACCGCCTCAAGGAAGGCAGCGAAGTGGAAGTGGTCAACGACAGCAATCAAGTGCCGACCACGCCAACCGAACACCTGCAAGGCAAGGCCGCCGCCACTGCGCCGGACGCTGCCGTCGCTGACAAGGCCAAGAAGGGCGCATGAACATTTCGCGGCTGTTCATCCTCCGTCCGGTAGCCACCACCCTCAGCATGCTGGCGATTATCCTGGCCGGCCTGATTGCTTATCGCCTGTTGCCGGTATCGGCATTGCCGCAGGTCGATTACCCGACCATCCGCGTCATGACCCTGTATCCCGGCGCCAGCCCGGACGTAATGACCAGCGCCGTGACCGCGCCGCTCGAGCGCCAGTTCGGGCAGATGCCTGGCCTCACGCAAATGGCCTCGACCAGTTCCGGCGGTGCGTCGGTACTGACCCTGCGCTTCAGCCTCGACATCAACATGGACGTCGCCGAACAACAGGTGCAGGCCGCGATCAACGCCGCGACCAACCTGTTGCCGACCGACTTGCCGGCACCGCCGGTGTACAACAAGGTCAATCCGGCGGACACCCCGGTGCTGACCCTCGCGATCACCTCGAAAACCATGCTCCTGCCCAAGCTCAATGACCTGGTCGATACGCGCATGGCGCAGAAGATCGCCCAGATCAGCGGCGTCGGTATGGTCAGCATTGCCGGCGGCCAGCGTCAGGCGGTGCGGATCAAGGTCAACCCGGAAGCGCTGGCGGCCAACAGCCTGAACCTGTCCGACGTGCGCACCCTGATCGGCGCGTCCAACGTCAACCAGCCGAAAGGCAACTTCGACGGCCCGACCCGGGTGTCGATGCTCGATGCCAACGACCAGTTGACCTCGCCCAAGGACTACGCCAACCTGATCCTGGCCTACAAGAACGGTGCGCCGTTGCGGCTCAAGGACGTGGCGGAAATCGTCGATGGCGCCGAAAACGAGCGTCTCGCCGCGTGGGCCAACCAGAATCAGGCCGTGTTGCTGAACATCCAGCGTCAGCCAGGGGCCAACGTCATTGAAGTGGTCGACCGCATCAAGGCCCTGCTGCCGAGCATCACCGACAACCTGCCGGCCGGCCTCGACGTGACGGTGCTCACCGACCGCACGCAAACCATCCGTGCCTCGGTCACTGACGTGCAACACGAATTGCTGATTGCCATCGCGCTGGTGGTGATGGTGACGTTCCTGTTTCTGCGCCGTGCCAGTGCGACCATCATTCCCTCCGTGGCGGTACCGCTGTCACTGATCGGCACCTTTGGCGTGATGTACCTCGCCGGATTTTCGGTCAATAACCTGACGCTGATGGCGCTGACCATCGCCACCGGTTTTGTGGTCGACGATGCGATCGTGATGCTGGAAAACATCGCGCGTTTCATCGAGGAGGGCGACAGCCCGATGCAGGCTGCGCTCAAAGGGGCGAAGCAGATCGGTTTCACCCTGATTTCCCTGACGCTGTCGCTGATTGCGGTGTTGATCCCGCTGCTGTTCATGGCCGATGTGGTCGGGCGGTTGTTCCGCGAATTCGCCATCACCCTGGCCGTGGCGATCCTGATTTCGCTGGTGGTCTCGCTGACCCTGACGCCGATGATGTGCGCGCGTCTGCTCAAGCGTGAACCGGAAGAACACGAGCAGGGCCGTTTCTATCGGGCCAGTGGTGCGGTGATTGACTGGATGATTGCCGAGTACGGTCGGATGCTGCGCTGGGTGCTCAAGCACCAGCCTCTGACCTTGCTGGTGGCCATCGCTACGCTGGGGTTGACCGTATTCCTCTATATGGTCGTGCCGAAAGGCTTCTTCCCGGTGCAGGACACCGGAGTGATTCAGGGCATTTCCGAGGCGCCGCAGTCGATTTCCTTTGCGGCGATGGGCGAGCGTCAGCAGGAACTGGCGAAGATCATTCTGCAAGATCCGGCAGTGCAGAGCCTGTCGTCCTACATCGGGGTTGATGGCGATAACGCCACGCTCAACAGCGGCCGCCTGCTGATCAACCTCAAACCTCACAGTGCGCGGAATCTGACGGCCACCGAAGTGATCGCGCGCCTGCAACCGCAACTGGACAAACTGGTCGGTATTCGCCTGTTCATGCAGCCGGTGCAGGACCTGACCATTGAGGACCGGGTCAGCCGCACGCAGTACCAGTTCAGCATGTCGTCGCCGGATTCCGAGCTGTTGAGCCAGTGGAGCGGGCGTCTGGTCGAAGCGCTGGCCCAACGCCCGGAACTGACGGACGTTGCCAGTGACTTGCAGGACAAAGGTTTGCAGGTCTACCTGTTGATCGACCGCGATGCGGCCTCGCGCCTGGGCGTCTCGGTGCAGAACATCACCGATGCGCTATACGACGCCTTTGGCCAGCGGCAGATCTCGACCATTTACACCCAGGCCAGCCAGTACCGCGTGGTACTCCAGGCGCAAGCGGGGGAGCAGATCGGTCCGAAAGCGCTCGACCAGATTCACGTCAAAACCACCGATGGTGCGCAGGTGCGCTTGTCGAGCCTCGCCCATGTCGAAGAACGTCAGGCACAACTGGCGATCACCCATATCGGCCAGTTCCCGGCGGTGATGATGTCGTTCAACCTCGCTCCCGGCGTGTCGCTGGGGCATGCGGTCGATATCATCGAGCAGGTGCAGAAGGACATCGGCATGCCGATCGGCGTGCAGACCCAGTTCCAGGGCGCGGCCGAAGCATTCCAGGCCTCGCTGTCGAGTACCTTGCTGCTGATTCTGGCGGCGGTGGTGACCATGTACATCGTGCTCGGCGTGCTGTACGAGAGCTACATCCATCCGATCACCATCCTCTCGACACTGCCGTCGGCGGCGGTCGGCGCCTTGCTGGCCTTGCTGCTCAGTGGCAATGATCTGGGCATGATCGCGATCATCGGGATCATTCTGCTGATCGGTATCGTCAAGAAGAACGCGATCATGATGATCGACTTCGCCCTCGATGCCGAGCGCAACCAGGGCATGGCCCCGGAACAGGCGATCTATCAGGCGGCGCTGTTGCGTTTCCGGCCGATCCTGATGACCACGCTGGCAGCCTTGTTCGGCGCCGTGCCCTTGATGCTCGCCACCGGTTCCGGGGCTGAGCTACGCCAACCGTTGGGTCTGGTCATGGTGGGCGGGTTGCTGGTGAGTCAGGTGCTGACGCTGTTCACCACGCCGGTGATCTACCTGTACTTCGATCGCCTCGGTCGGCGCTTTGGCAAGACCAATGCCGACAGCGAAGAGGTGGCGGTATGAAAGCAGCTACGAGCATCGAGCCTCAAGCTGCAAGAGAAAAGCAGCAAGGGCCCGGCTACCTGGCTTTTAGCTTGAAGCTTGAAGCTTGGAGCTCTGAGCCATGAATCTTTCTGGTCCTTTCATCAAGCGACCGGTCGCGACCATGCTACTGAGCCTGGCGATCATGCTGCTTGGCGGCGTGAGCTTCGGTCTGCTGCCGGTGGCGCCGCTGCCGCAAATGGATTTCCCGGTGATCGTGGTGCAGGCGAGCCTGCCCGGCGCCAGCCCGGAAGTCATGGCCTCGACGGTGGCCACGCCACTGGAGCGTTCGTTCGGCGCCATTGCCGGCGTCAACACCATGAGCAGCCGCTCCAGCCAGGGCTCGACCCGGGTCATTCTGCAATTCGACCTCGACCGCGACATCAACGGTGCGGCCCGTGAAGTACAGGCCGCGATCAACGCTTCGCGCAACCTGTTGCCGAGCGGGATGCGCAGCATGCCGACCTACAAAAAGGTCAACCCGTCGCAGGCACCGATCATGGTGCTGTCGCTGACCTCCGATGTCCTGGAAAAAGGCCAGCTCTACGATCTTGCCTCGACCATCCTGTCCCAGAGCCTGTCCCAGGTGCAGGGCGTGGGTGAAGTGCAGATCGGCGGCAGTTCGTTGCCGGCGGTGCGTGTCGAACTCGAACCGCAGGCGCTGAACCAGTACGGCGTGGCGCTCGATGATGTACGCAAGACCATTGCCGAAGCCAATGTGCGTCGACCCAAGGGCTCGGTCGAGGACGGCCAGCGCCTGTGGCAGATCCAGGCTAACGATCAATTGGAGAAAGCCAAGGATTACGAGTCGCTGATCATCCACTACGCCGACGGCGCCGCGCTGCGCCTCAAGGATGTGGCCAAGGTCAGCGACGGCGTCGAAGACCGCTACAACAGTGGCTTCTTCAACGATGACGCCGCCGTGTTGCTGGTGATCAACCGTCAGGCTGGCGCCAACATCATCGAGACGGTCAACGAGATCAAGGCGCAGCTGCCCGCGTTGCAGGCGGTGCTGCCGGCCAGCGTGAAGCTGAACCTGGCAATGGACCGCTCGCCGGTGATCAAGGCTACTCTGCATGAAGCGGAAATGACCCTGTTGATTGCTGTAGCGCTGGTGATTCTGGTGGTGTTCCTGTTCCTCGGTAACTTCCGCGCCTCGCTGATTCCGACATTGGCGGTGCCGGTGTCGCTGGTCGGCACCTTTGCGGTGATGTACCTCTACGGGTTTTCGCTGAACAACCTGTCGCTGATGGCGCTGATTCTCGCCACCGGTCTGGTGGTGGATGATGCCATCGTGGTGCTGGAGAATATTTCCCGGCACATCGACGAAGGCGTCAAACCGCTGCAGGCCGCTTATCTCGGGGCCAAGGAAGTCGGTTTCACCTTGCTGTCGATGAACGTGTCACTGGTGGCGGTGTTCCTGTCGATCCTGTTTATGGGCGGCATTGTCGAAAGCCTGTTTCGTGAATTCTCCATCACGTTGGCAGCGGCCATCGTGGTGTCGCTGGTGGTCTCGCTGACCCTGACCCCGATGCTCTGTGCCCGCTGGCTCAAGCCGCACACACCGGGCCAGGAAAACCGTCTGCAACGCTGGAGCCGGCGCACCAACGACTGGATGGTCGGCAAATACGCCACCAGCCTTGACTGGGTGCTGCGCCATCGGCGCCTGACCTTGCTCAGCCTGTTGATCACCGTCGGGGTCAACGTCGCGTTGTATGTGGTGGTGCCGAAAACCTTCATGCCACAGCAGGACACCGGCCAGTTGATCGGTTTCGTGCGCGGCGACGATGGTCTGTCGTTCAGCGTGATGCAGCCGAAAATGGAAATTTTCCGCCGCGCCGTGCTCAAGGACGATGCGGTGGAAAGCGTCGCCGGTTTCATCGGTGGCACCAACGGCACCAACAATGCGTTCATGCTGGTCCGCCTGAAACCGATCAAGGAGCGCAACCTGTCGGCCCAGAAGGTCATCGAACGCCTGCGCAAGGAAATGCCCAAGGTGCCCGGCGCGCAACTGATGCTGATGGCCGACCAGGACCTGCAGTTTGGCGGTGGTCGCGAACAGACCACGTCGCAATACAGTTACATCCTGCAAAGTGGTGATCTGGGCGAGTTGCGCGAGTGGTATCCGAAAGTGGTCACGGCGCTGCGGGCGTTACCTGAACTCACGGCCATTGATGCCCGTGAAGGCCGTGGTGCGCAGCAGGTGACACTGATCGTCGACCGCGATCAGGCCAAGCGCCTCGGGGTGGACATGAACATGGTCACGGCGGTGTTGAACAACGCCTACAGCCAGCGGCAGATTTCCACGATCTATGACAGCCTCAACCAGTATCAGGTGGTGATGGAGGTCGACCCGAAATACGCCCAGGACCCGGTTACCCTCAAGCAGGTGCAGGTGATCACCGCCGACGGCGCGCGGGTTCCGCTGTCAACGTTCGCCCATTATGAAAGCAGTCTGGAAGACGACCGGGTCAGCCACGAAGGCCAGTTCGCCTCCGAGGACATTTCCTTCGACATGGCCGAAGGCGTGACGGTGGAGCAGGGCAGCGCGGCCATCGAGCGGGCGATTGCCAAGCTCGGTCTGCCGGAAGACGTGATTGCAAAAATGGCCGGTACCGCCGACGCCTTCGCCGCCACCCAGAAAAGCCAGCCCTTCATGATTCTGGGGGCGCTGCTGGCGGTGTATCTGGTGCTGGGTGTGCTGTATGAAAGCTATATCCACCCGCTGACGATTCTGTCGACGCTGCCCTCGGCCGGGGTCGGTGCGTTGCTGTCGATCTATGCGTTGGGCGGCGAGTTCAGCCTGATCTCCTTGCTCGGCCTGTTCCTGCTGATCGGCGTGGTGAAGAAGAACGCGATCCTGATGATCGACCTTGCGCTGCAACTGGAGCGTCATCAGGGCATGACGCCGCTGGAATCTATTCGCAGTGCCTGCCTGCAACGCTTGCGGCCGATCCTGATGACCACACTGGCGGCGATTCTCGGGGCCTTGCCATTGCTGCTCAGCCGCGCAGAAGGCGCGGAAATGCGCCAGCCGCTGGGCCTGACGATTATTGGCGGGCTGATTTTCAGCCAGGTGCTGACGCTTTACACCACGCCTGTGGTTTACCTCTATCTCGACAAGCTGCGCCATCGCTTCAACCAATGGCGTGGCGTGCGTACTGACGCCGCTCTGGAAACTCCGCTATGACTGACCGTTCGCTTATCCATCTGGCCACTGTTCGCGGTTCGCGCCTGTTGAGTCTGTCGCTGTGCGTGGCGATGCTCAGTGCCTGCGCTGTCGGCCCTGATTACCAGCGTCCGCAGACCGCTGAAATCGCCCAGTACAAGGAGGCCGAGGGCTGGCGTCAGGCCAACCCCAGCGACTCGCTTGCGCGGGGCGCGTGGTGGGAACTGTATGGCGATCAACAGCTCAACGGCCTGATCGAGCAACTCAACAGTTCCAACCAGACGGTTGCTCAATCCGAAGCGCAATTTCGTCAGGCGCAGGCACTGGTGCGCAGTGCACGTGGGGCGTTTTATCCGAGTGTCGACCTGAGTCTGGGTAAAACCCGTTCCAGTCAGGGCACCGGCAGCAGCAGTTCGAGCCTGAGCAGTTCGTCCAGCGGTATTCGTGACACCTACAACGCGCAGTTGGGGGTGAGCTGGGAGGCTGACGTCTGGGGCAAGTTGCGCCGTGGGCTCGAGGCCGACAAGGCCAGCGCCCAGGCGAGTTTTGCCGATCTGGCGGCCATGCGCCTGAGCCAGCAATCGGAACTGGTGCAGAACTACCTGCAATTGCGCGTGATCGATCAGCAGAAGCGCTTGCTCGAGGCTACTGTTGCCGCCTACGAACGCTCGCTGAAAATGACCCAGAACCAATACCGCGCCGGCGTTTCCGGACGTGACGCGGTCGCGCAGGCGCAAACCCAGCTGAAAAGCACCCAGGCCGATCTGGTCGATCTGATCTGGCAGCGGGCGCAATTCGAGAATGCGATCGCCGTGCTGACCGGGCAGGCGCCAGCGGACTTCAAGATTGCCGAAACCCAGACCATTCCGAACCTGCCGCAGGTGCCGTTGAGCCTGCCGTCGCAATTGCTGGAGCGCCGCCCGGACATTGCCTCGGCCGAGCGCTCGGTGATCGCGGCCAACGCCAATATCGGCGTGGCAAAGGCTGCGTATTACCCGGACCTGTCCCTGAGCCTGAGTGGTGGTTACAGCAGCAGCACCTCGAAAGACCTGATCAGTCTGCCAAACCGCTTCTGGTCGGTGGGACCGAAATTGACGTTGCCGCTGTTCGACGGTGGCATCCGTTCGGCGGAAGTCGACCGCACGGAAGCGGTGTATGACCAGACCGTGGCCAAGTATCGTCAGACCGTGCTCGACGGTTTCCGTGAAGTGGAAAACTATCTGGTGCAGCTGAAGGTGTACGAAGACGAAGCGGCGGTGCGTCAGGAGGCGCTGGACGCGGCCCGTGATTCCTTGCGCCTGACCGAAAACCAGTACAAGGCCGGGCTGATTGCTTACATCGATGTGGTGGTGGTGCAAGCCACAGCATTGAGCAACGAGCGCAGCGTGTTGACCATCCTGCAGAACCGCCTGATCGCCAGCGTGCAATTGATTGCCGCACTGGGCGGGGGCTGGGATGGCCAACTTGATGTATCCGACTCCCGCTGACCTGCAGGGGAATATATTTTTAACCTGCTGGTATAGGCCGGCTTTCGCCCTGGCGGACGATCAAACAAGCGTTTCATCGGGTTGATGGCAATTTGCTCACTTTGTCAGTGCGTTCTTCAGCGCAATCAGTACAATCGCCGCTTTTGCCCGGCCGAGAAAGGACGCTATACCGTCAGGCTGGCTACGAGAATTTCCATGCTCATCGGTAGTTATTCCTACACCCTGGTTTTCATTTCCTTGTGCGTGGCGATTCTTGCCTCATACACCGCGCTCGACCTGACCGGGCGCATTGCCACCTCAAGGGGCCGAGCCGTGCATTTCTGGACGGCAGGTGGTGCGTTGGCCATGGGCGTTGGCGTCTGGTCGATGCATTTTATCGGCATGCTCGCCTTCAAATTACCGATCGACCTGGGCTACGACATCGGGATCACCGCGCTTTCGCTGTTGATCGCGGTGCTGTCCTGTGGTTTTGCCCTGTGGCTGGTCAGTCAGCCCAAGCTGCCGGTGCTGCAACTGATCTTCGGTGCACTGACCATGGGCGCCGGTATCAGTGCTATGCACTACACCGGTATGGCGGCAATGCGCATGACACCGGGGATCGACTACGATCCGACGCTCTTCGGCGCATCGCTGTTGATTGCCGTCGGTGCAAGTGCCGTCGCGCTGTGGATCGCTTTCCGGCTGCGTCAGCATTCGCCCTATGTGCGCCTGATTCGCGCCGGGGCAGCGGTGATCATGGGCATCGCCATCGTCGGCATGCATTACACCGGCATGGCAGCAGCGCAGTTTCCCGAAGGCAGTTTCTGTGGCGCAACGCTCAATGGTCTCAAAGGCAATGGCGTTGACAGCCTGGTACTGATCACCACGCTGGCGGTGCTGTCGATTGCCTTGCTGACGTCGATTCTCGACGCTCGCCTTGAAGCGCGCACCGCCGATCTTGCGCACTCGTTGACCGTGGCCAATCGCGAACTGACGCAACTGGCCCTGCACGACACCCTGACCGGCCTGCCGAACCGCATGCTGCTGGATGACCGAATCAACCAGGCGATCAAGAAAGTCCATGAGCAGGGCGGTTGTTTTGCCTTGATGTTTATTGACCTGGACGGTTTCAAACCGGTCAACGATGCCTTTGGCCATCACATGGGCGATCAGTTGCTGCGCGAAGTGGGCTTGCGTCTGCGTGAGGATTTGCGCAGCCAGGACACGTTGGCGCGCATTGGCGGCGACGAATTCGTGCTGCTGGTGCGCCTGAGTGAGCCCAATGATGCCTTGAGTCTGGCGGCGCGACAGGTCGGCCTGATCGGGCAGTCGTTCCGCGTCGCCGAGCATGATCTGCAGATTTCTGCCAGCGTCGGTATTGCGCTGTACCCGGGCAATGGTCAGAACGCCCAGGAACTGCTGATGAACGCTGACGCGGCGATGTATCACGCCAAGGGCGGCGGCAAAAACGGCTACAGCTTTTTCGATGCGTCGATGAACAGCAATGCACGAAAACAGCTGCAATTGTTGCAGGACCTGCGTGCGGCACTCGAACACAACCAGTTCAGCCTGTATTACCAGCCGAAGTTCGACGCCGCCAATGGTCATCCGGTCGGCGCCGAAGCGCTGTTGCGCTGGCAGCATCCGTTGCACGGCATGTTGATGCCGGACAAGTTCATTGATCTGGCCGAGAAAACCGGGGTGATCATCGCCATCGGTGAGTGGGTGCTCAATGAAGCCTGCCGGCAGATGCGCGAATGGTACGTGCTGGGCTACACCGACTGGCGCATCGCGGTGAACCTGTCGGCATTGCAGTTCTGTCACGCCGGGTTGGTGCAGAGCGTGGCCAAGGCCCTGGCTACCCACCATTTGCCGGCCAACAGCCTGACCCTGGAAATCACCGAAACCACGGCGATGAGCGACGCCGACGCAAGTATGACGGTGCTGCAAGAGTTGTCCGACATGGGCGTGGACCTGTCGATCGACGACTTCGGTACCGGTTATTCAAGCCTGATGTACCTCAAACGCCTGCCGGCCAACGAGTTGAAGATTGATCGGGGGTTTGTGCGGGATCTGGAGCATGACAGTGACGATGCCGCGATTGTCTCGGCCATTGTCGCGCTGGGTCAGGCGCTGGGTTTACGGATCGTCGCCGAGGGCGTGGAGACCGGCGTGCAGCAGGATTTCCTCACGCAGTTGGGGTGTGATTCGTTGCAGGGGTATCTACTGGGGCATCCGATGCCGGCAGAGAAGTTCATGCAGAGCATCGTGAGCGCGGAGAAGCTGGCGGCGCTCTGACGTCACGCTGAGCGTTGTTCAAGACAAACACTGTGGCGAGAGAGCAAGCTTCCTCGCCACAAATGCAATACAACTGCGAAAGTCGCGGTACCGGCCGAGCCTTTGACAGAGCCCATGCAAAACCCGCCAATGGCGGTTATTCTTCCCCCCGACTGTTACGTGTGCATTGGGGGGAAGGTCTGCATGGATAAAGTCATTGTGATCACCGGCGGCGGACGCGGCATCGGCGCAGCCACGGCGCTGCTGGCCGCCGAACAGGGCTATCGGATCTGCATCAACTATCAGTCAGACGAGCAGGCCGCACAAAGCGTACTGGAACAAGTCCGTGCGCTGGGTGCGCAGGCTATTGCGGTGCGCGCCGATGTCAGTATCGAAGACGAGGTGATTGCGCTGTTTCACCGGGTCGATACCGAACTGGGCCGGGTCACCGCGCTGGTGAACAACGCCGGCACCGTCGGGCATAAATCGCGCGTCGATGAAATGTCCGAATTCCGCATTCTGAAAATCATGAAAACCAACGTCTTGGCGCCGATCCTCTGCGCCAAGCACGCGATCCTGCGCATGTCGCCCAAGCATGGCGGACAGGGCGGCAGCATCGTCAACGTGTCATCCGTGGCTGCACGCCTGGGTTCGCCGAATGAATACGTCGATTACGCGGCGTCCAAAGGTGCGCTCGACTCTTTCACCATCGGTCTGTCCAAGGAAGTGGCGGGCGAGGGGATTCGGGTCAACGCCGTGCGTCCGGGTTACATCTACACCGATTTCCATGCGCTGAGTGGCGATCCGGATCGGGTCAGCAAGCTGGAGTCAGCGATTCCGATGGCCCGGGGCGGGCGGCCGGATGAGGTGGCGGAGGCGATTGTCTGGTTGTTGTCGGACAAGGCTTCGTACGCGACCGGGACGTTTGTTGATCTGGGTGGCGGCCGTTAATTCAACGGTGTCTGGACAGACCCCATCGCGAGCTGGCTCACTCCTGCAGGTGAACGCATTTCAAATGTAGGGGTGAGCCTGCTCGCGATAGCGATAGTTCAAACAACACAGAACTGTCAGAACGACCGCACAATCCGCCCCAGCGTCTCCATCGCCTTCTCCGAGTCCTCGGTCCACGGGCTGCCGTAATTCAACCGGATGCAGTTGCGAAAGCGCTGCGTCGGCGAGAATATCGGCCCCGGCGCAATGCTGATGCCTTGCGCCAATGCCATCTGGAACAACTTCAGCGAATCCATCTGCGGCGGCAATTCCAGCCACAAAAAGTAGCCGCCCGCCGGTTGGCTGACCCGGGTTTGTGCCGGGAAATAGCGAGCAATGGCCGCGAGCATCGCGCTCTGCTGTTCTTCCAGTGCGTAGCGCAGCTTGCGCAAGTGGCGGTCATAGCCGCCATGTTGCAGATAGTCGGCAATCGCCGCCTGTGCCGGCATCGAGGCACAGAGCGAGGTCATCAGTTTCAGCCGTTCGATTTTCTGCGCGTAGCGCCCGGCAGCGACCCAGCCGATGCGGTAGCCGGGGGCCAGGCTCTTGGCGAACGAGCCGCAGTGCATCACCAGCCCTTCGGTGTCGAAGGCCTTGGCCGGTTTCGGCGCCTGCTGGCCGTAATAGAGTTCGGCGTAGACGTCATCCTCGATCAGCGGCACCTGATGCCGGCGCAGCAGTTCCACCAGTTCCTGTTTCTTCGCCTCGGGCATGGTTGCCCCCATCGGGTTCTGGAAACTGGTCATGCACCAGCAGGCCTTGATCGGATGTCGCTCCAGCGTCTGTGCAAGCACGCCGAGGTCGATACCGTCGCGTGGGTGCACGGGAATTTCCACCGCTTTGAGTTTCAGCCGCTCCAGCACTTGCAGGCTGGCATAAAACGCCGGGGCCTCGATGGCGACCAGGTCGCCCGGCTCGGTCACCGCTTGCAGGCACAGGTTCAGCGCTTCCAGGGCGCCGTTGGTGATCAGCAGTTCTTCCATCGGCAGCATCAGTCCGCCGACCATGTAGCGCAGGGCGATCTGCCGGCGCAGTTGCGGGTTGCCCGGCGACATGTCGGTGACCACCATGCGCGGGTCCATTTCCCGGGCGGCGCTGGCCAGTGACCGCGACAGGCGTTGCAGCGGGAACAGCGTCGGGCTGGGAAACGCCGAGCCGAAGGGCACGGTGCTCGGGTCCTTGATCGATTCCAGCACCGAGAACACCAGTTCGCTGACGTCGACTTCGGTGGAGTCGTTGACATGGCTGCTGATCACCGGCTCCGAGAACGGGCTCGGCGCATGGGTGTTGACGAAGTAGCCGGAACGCGGCCGGGCGCGGATCAGGCCGCGGCGTTCCAGCAGGTAATAAGCCTGGAACACCGTGGATGGGCTGACCCCGTAGGTCTGGCTCGCGTAGCGCACCGACGGCACCCGCTGGCCGGGGCCTAGGACGCCGGAGCGGATCAGTTCAGCGATGTCGTCGGCGAATTTTTCGTAGCGTTTCATCGAGGAGCCTTGGTGCTGGTTGATGATGAGGTGTGTCAGGAGAACTGCCCCTCACCCTAACCCTCTCCCAGAGGGAGAGGGGACTGATTGGGGGATGCTAGCGAACTACACCGACCTGAAAGTGCTTTGCTGAATCCACAATCGACTCAGCCTGAAAAGTGCTTTGCTGAATCCACAATCGACTCAGCCTGAAAGTGCTTTGCTGAATCCACAATCGACTCAGCCTGAAAGTGCTTTACTGAATCCATAATCGACTCGGTCTGAAAGTGCTTTGCTGAATCCATAATCGACTCGGTCTGTCAGGTCGATGTATAGCGACAGACACCTCGGTCGGCTCCCTCTCCCTCCGGGAGAGGGCTGGGGTGAGGGGAAAGGATTCTAACGGCTCAACGATTCATCGGCGCCACAAACCTGCTTTTCGCCAAGCTATAAATCTCGGGCTCATCGCTGTCGGCAATCTTGAAACTCAAGGTCTGTGAACTGCTGGCCGGACGCTCCGTGGTCATCGCCACCGACACCGGCACATCAACAATCTCGCCCGGCGCCAGGCTCAGTTCGGTCTTGCCTTGCAACTGGAAACCGTCGCCATCGACCAGGCTCAGGTTGTAGGCCTGGCGCTGCTGGGTCTTGTTGATGACCTTGAGGGTGTAGATGTTCTCGATCTGGCCCTGGCCGTTCTCACGGAACAGCCCGCGATCCTTGGTCACGTCCAGCGACACCATCGGCCGTTCGACCAGCGCCATGGCCAGCGCACCGATCATCACCAGCAGCACCGCGACATAGCCGATCAGACGCGGACGCAGCAAATGGGTCTTGCCCCCCTGCAATTCCCGTTCGGAACTGTAGCGGATCAAACCGCGCGGGTAGTTCATTTTGTCCATGATCGAATCGCAGGCGTCGATGCACGCCGCGCAACCGATGCACTCCATCTGCAGGCCATCGCGGATGTCGATGCCGGTCGGGCAAACCTGCACGCACAACTGGCAGTCGATGCAGTCACCGAGGCCGGCCTCGGCGGGTTTCACCTCGCGTTTGCGCGGGCCACGGTTTTCGCCACGGGCCACGTCGTACGAAATCGCCAGGGTGTCCTTGTCGAACATCACGCTCTGGAACCGCGCATACGGGCACATGTGCATGCATACCGCTTCTCGCAGCCAGCCGGCATTGATGTAGGTGGCAGCGGTGAAGAACAGCACCCAGAACAGGCTGACGCCACCGATGTGCAAGGTCAGCAGTTCTTCGGCCAGCGGCCGGATCGGGGTGAAGTAGCCGACAAAGGTCAGTCCGGTCATCACGCTGATCGCCAGCCACAACGTGTGCTTGGCGGCGCGTCGGGCCAGTTTGTTCAGGCTCCACGGCGCCGCTTGCAGCTTGATCCGCTGGTTGCGTTCGCCTTCGGTTATTTTCTCGCACCACATGAAAATCCACGTCCACGAACTCTGTGGGCAGGTGTAACCGCACCAGACCCGCCCGGCGAACACGGTGATGGCGAACAGACCGAACGCGGCAATGATCAGCAACGCCGAGAGCAGGATGAAATCCTGCGGCCAGAAGGTCGCGCCGAAGATATGGAATTTGCTTTCGGAAAGATCCCAGAGCACGGCCTGACGACCGCCCCAGTTCAGCCACACGGTGCCGAAGAACAGCAGAAACAGAAACCCCGCGCCGCTCATGCGCAACGTGCGGTACAGGCCAGTGAAGCTGCGGGTGTGAATCTGCTTGTCAGTGGAGCCGGCCTTCGCCTTCATCGGGCGACCCGGTACATTTTTTATAGTGGGGCTTGCTTCTACGGTTCGGACGGGAATTTGTTCGCTCATGGTCATTCGCTCATCAGCCTCCATCAGGCCAGCGCACTATGAGCGTCGATCTGTTTGCATAACAGACTCAGGTATTTCAATAAAAAGCGGATCAGATGAGATTCTGTACAACGCCTGCGACAACTTGAAGCAGCCCGCAAACAAAGGCGCAAACGCCTATATCAGACGTTTGCGCGAGGTGTTGATCAAGGTCAGTCAAATCACCGAACCACTCTCGTCAGCCTTCAAGTGCTTGCGACCGTCTCTGGCGCCTGCAACGGTCAATTCGTCGGCTTCTGCTTCGGTGATGTAAACGCGCCGGCCCTCTATTTCCACGAACGACATGGCTTTGTCGCTGTCCGTGCGGACTTCCAGGGTGTCGCAAATGCGGATTTCTTCGCCATTCTCGACCGTGAAAAAACACATTTTTTGTTCGGGATTGGATTCATCGACTCGAAGGGGCATGAGGGCAGTCCTTTTTTCAGGGGGGTCTGAAAGGTTAGGGCACAGGCTTCGCCGATCGTTCTGCGCAACTGATTAATGGTCGCCGCTGTCCATCGTTTATCCAGCCCAATAACAAGGACTCCCTATGAACGCGTGGTGGCATGAAGTGTGGGAAACCCTGCAGGCGGAATTCGCCGACATCGGTGATGCGTCGCAGTTGACGCGGATCACCGTGCGCCTGCTGATGGCAGCGATTCTTGGGGGCATCCTCGGTTTCGAGCGCGAACACAAGGGCAAGGCTGCCGGGGTGCGCACGCACATGCTGGTGGCGCTCGGTGCGGCGCTGTTCGTGCTGGTGCCGCAGACGTCCGGCGCTGAATCTGACGCGATGAGTCGAGTGCTGCAAGGGGTGATTGCCGGGATCGGTTTTCTCGGTGCCGGCACCATCCTGAAAAACCGCGAAGGTGATGAAGGCCACGTGAAAGGTCTGACGACGGCGGCGGGGTTGTGGATGACCGCAGCCATTGGTGTGGCAACCGGGTTGGGCAGAGAGGCGACGGCGCTGTTCAGTACGTTGCTGGCGTTGGGGATCTTTAGCGTGATGCCGCGAATTGTCCGCGTGTTCGAAAAGGACGATGAGCAGAACAGGCACCTGTAGGAGCTGCCGAAGGCTGCTCCTACATGAGCCATATCAGCGCGCAGGGAAGAATCAGACGATAACCGGTGGCATCGTCGTCGGCGGTTCTTCCTTGGCCGGTGGCGTGGTGCCTGGCGGTTCTTGCTCGGGCACCGGTTGCGGTTCTGTCCCCGGCAGGGTGGGTTTGTCGATGTTCGGATCAGGCGTTTCGGCCGGAATCGGGATGTTCATCAGGGTGACCTCCGTGTGGCACATGGCGTGAGAAGTGCTTAAGTGGATTGACCACCTTGCGGCGAAAACGATCCGCTTTTTCGCACAGGCAAATCACTGTGAACTTTTCCCGGCGCCAGTCGCTCGGAACCTAGGTGAGTTCATTCCGGGGCAGGCGCTTTGTCGCGCACGCTGATCCGGCACAAGAGCGTCCTTGGGGCGTTAAGGAGAGATGCTCGATGACTGCTGAAAAACCTTCAGAGCTGAGCTACAACCCGCACATGCCGCTGTCGCAGGCGTTGCTGTTGCCGCGCATCGTTATCGAAAACACCATGCCGACCCTCGATGGCGGGCAGTTCGCCGTGAAGTCGATTGCCGGTCGTGAGGTGGTGGTTACCAGCAAGGTCTTCGCCGATGGCCACGACAAGCTGGCGGTGCGCATCCGCTGGCGCGAGGAAGGCGAGGAGACCTGGCAAAGCGAAGTCATGGCCGATCAGGGCAATAACGGCTGGCGCGGTCAGTTCCGGCCCGAGCATCAGGGCCGCTATTTGTATTGCATCGAAGCGTGGATCGATCATTTCGCCAGTTTTCAGTACGAACTGGAGAAGAAGCACACCGCCGCGGTGCCCGTCTCCCTGGAGCTGCAGGAAGGCCGGAGCATGGTGCAACAAGCCGCCGAACGCAGCGAAGGCCAGCTCAGCGAACAACTGGCCGCGTTGCACCATGAATTGTCCGGGCTGCTCGAAACCGAGCAGGTCGCGCTGTTTCTGCACTCGCGCAGTGCGCAACTGATGGCGCAGGCCGATCACCGCGCCTACCTGAGCGTCAGTCCCGAGTTCCCCGTGGACGTTGAACGCGAGCTGGCCGAGTTTGCCAGTTGGTACGAGCTGTTTCCCCGCTCGATCACCGACGATCCCGCTCGTCACGGCACCTTTAATGATGTGCACGCACGATTGCCGATGATTCAGGACATGGGCTTCGACGTGCTGTACTTCACGCCGATCCATCCGATCGGCCGCGCTCACCGCAAGGGCCGCAACAATTCCCTGACGGCAGCCCCGGATGATCCGGGCAGCCCTTATGCCATCGGCAGCGAGGAGGGCGGGCACGAGGCGATTCACTCGCAACTCGGCACCCGTGAGGACTTCCGTCGCCTGGTCGCTGCTGCTGCCGATCATGGCCTGGAAATCGCCCTCGACTTCGCTATCCAGTGTTCCCAGGATCACCCTTGGCTCAAACAGCATCCGGGCTGGTTCAACTGGCGTCCGGACGGCACGATCAAATACGCGGAAAACCCGCCGAAGAAATACCAGGACATCGTCAACGTCGACTTCTATGCGCCGGACGCGATTCCGAGCCTGTGGGTCGAATTGCGCGACATTGTCATTGGCTGGGTCGAGGAGGGCGTGAAGATCTTCCGTGTCGACAACCCGCACACCAAACCATTGCCCTTCTGGCAATGGCTGATTGCCGATGTGCGCGCGCTGTACCCGGAAGTGATCTTCCTCGCCGAAGCCTTCACCACGCCGGCGATGATGGCGCGCCTGGGCAAGGTCGGTTACACCCAGAGCTACACCTACTTCACCTGGCGCAACACCAAGGCCGAGCTGGCCACATATTTAACCGAACTGAATGAATCGCCGTGGCGCGAGTGCTACCGGCCGAATTTCTTCGTCAATACCCCGGACATCAACCCGGCGTTTCTGCATGAGTCGGGGCGCCCGGGTTTCCTGATCCGTGCGGCGCTGGCGACGATGGGGTCGGGCTTGTGGGGCATGTATTCCGGGTATGAGCTGTGCGAGTCAGCACCGGTGCCGGGCAAGGAGGAATACCTCGATTCTGAGAAGTACGAGATTCGCGTCCGCGATTTCACTGCCCCCGGCAACATCATTGCCGAAATCGCCCAGCTCAACCGTATTCGCCGGCAGAACCCGGCGCTGCACACGCACCTGGGGCTGAAGGTCTACAACGCGTGGAACGACAACATTCTGTATTTCGGCAAGCGCAGCGCGGACGGCAGCAACTTCATTCTGGTGGCGGTCAGCCTCGATCCGCACAACGTGCAGGAAGCGAATTTTGAACTGCCGTTGTGGGAAATGGGTCTGCCCGATGACGCCACTACGCACGGCGAAGATTTGATGAACGGGCACCGCTGGGACTGGCACGGTAAATACCAGTTCATGCGCATTGATCCGGGGTATCAGCCGTTCGGTATCTGGCGGATTACGGCCCCTTGAACCATGTGCCAAACAGTGTGGCGAGGGGATTTATCCCCGTTGGGCTGCGAAGCGGCCCCGCTTTTTTCAGCTGTGACATGTTGTCTGCATTGACGACTGCTGCGCAGCCGAACGGGGATCAATCCCCTCGCCACAGGGGTGACCCTGTGGCATCAGAGAATTCAGCAGGAGTTTCAAATGGCGAAGAAACCCAAGGCAGCCACATTCATCAAAGACCCGCTCTGGTACAAGGATGCGGTGATTTATCAGGTACACGTCAAATCGTTTTTCGACTCCAACAATGACGGGATCGGCGACTTTCCCGGGCTGATCGCCAAACTCGATTACATTGCCGAACTCGGCGTCAATACCATCTGGCTCCTGCCTTTCTATCCCTCGCCACGTCGTGACGACGGCTACGACATCGCCGAATACCGTGGCGTCCACAGCGATTACGGGACGATGGCCGACGCCAAACGCTTTATCGCCGAGGCGCACAAACGCGGCTTGCGGGTGATCACCGAGCTGGTCATCAACCACACCTCCGACCAGCACCCGTGGTTTCAGCGGGCGCGCAAGGCCAAGCCCGGTTCGGCGGCGCGGGACTTCTACGTATGGTCGGATGACGACCAGAAATACGACGGCACCCGCATCATTTTCCTCGACACCGAAAAGTCCAACTGGACCTGGGACCCGGTCGCCGGCCAGTACTTCTGGCACCGCTTCTATTCGCACCAGCCGGACCTCAATTTCGACAACCCGCAAGTGATGAAAGCCGTGCTGTCGGTGATGCGTTACTGGCTGGACATGGGCATCGACGGCCTGCGCCTCGACGCCATTCCGTACCTGATCGAGCGCGACGGCACCAACAACGAGAACCTGCCCGAGACCCACGACGTCCTCAAGCAGATCCGCGCCGAAATCGACGCCAATTACCCTGACCGCATGCTGCTGGCCGAAGCCAACCAATGGCCGGAAGACACCCAGCTGTACTTCGGTGACACCGATGCCGCAGGTGTCAACGGTGACGAATGCCACATGGCCTTTCACTTCCCGCTGATGCCGCGCATGTACATGGCGCTAGCCCAGGAAGATCGTTTCCCGATCACCGACATTCTGCGTCAGACCCCGGAGATTCCCGCCAACTGTCAATGGGCGATCTTCCTGCGCAATCACGATGAACTGACGTTGGAAATGGTCACCGACAAGGAACGCGATTACCTGTGGAATTACTACGCGGCTGACCGTCGGGCGCGGATCAACCTCGGTATCCGCCGGCGCCTGGCGCCGTTGATGGAACGTGATCGCCGTCGCGTCGAACTGCTGAACAGTCTGCTGCTGTCGATGCCGGGCACGCCGACCCTGTATTACGGCGATGAAATCGGCATGGGCGACAACATCTACCTTGGCGACCGCGACGGCGTGCGTACGCCGATGCAATGGTCGATCGACCGCAACGGTGGCTTCTCCCGCGCCGATCCGGCCAGTCTGGTGCTGCCGCCGATCATGGACCCGCAGTACGGCTATCTGTCGGTCAACGTCGAAACCCAGGCCGGTGATCCGCACTCGCTGCTCAACTGGACGCGGCGCATGCTCGCCGTGCGCAAACAGTCCAAGGCGTTCGGCCGTGGCACGCTGAAAATGCTTTCGCCGAGCAACCGGCGGATTCTGGCCTATACCCGCGAATTCACCGACGCCGACGGCAAGCACGAGATCATTCTCTGCGTGGCCAACGTTTCACGCAGCGCACAAGCGGCGGAGCTGGACCTGTCGGCCTACGTCGGCATGGTGCCGGTGGAGATGCTCGGCGGTAACGCGTTCCCGCCGATCGGCCAGCTGAATTTCCTGCTGACCCTGGCGCCGTACGGTTTCTACTGGTTTGCCCTGGCCGCGGAAAACCAGATGCCGAGCTGGCACGTGGAACCGGCGCAAAGCCTGCCGGACTTCACCACGCTGGTGCTGAAAAAGCGCATGGAAGAACTGCTCGAAGCACCTTCGCGCGCGACGCTGGAGCAAGGCATTCTGCCGAGCTGGCTGCAGAACCGCCGCTGGTTCGCCGGCAAGGATGCGGCCGTCGACAAGGTGCATCTGGCTTACGGCGTGCGCTTCGGCGATGCCCAGCATCCGGTACTGCTCAGCGAAATCGAAGTGACCCGCGGCGGGCAGACCAGCCGTTATCAATTGCCGTTCGGCTTTATCTCCGAGGATCAGGTCGGGCCGGCGTTGCCGCAGCAATTGGCTTTGGCCCGTGTTCGGCGCGTGCGTCAGGTCGGTCTGATCACCGATGCGTTCAGCCTCGAAGCGTTTATTCGCGCTGTGCTGCAAGGCATGCAGAACAACACTGTGCTGGAATCGACCGAGGGCGAGATCCGTTTCGCGCCGACGCCGCTGCTGGAGACGCTCGGCCTCGGTGCCGAATCGGAAGTGCGCTATCTGTCGGCCGAGCAGTCGAACAGTTCGGTGGTGATCGGCAATAGCCTGGTGCTCAAGCTGATACGTAAAGTCGCTTCTGGCGTACACCCGGAACTGGAGATGAGCGCTTACCTGACCGAGGCCGGATTTGCCAATATCTCTCCACTGCTGGGTTCGGTCATCCGTCGCGATGCCCAGGGCGAGGACAATCTGTTGATGATCGCCCAAGGCTATCTGAGCAATCAGGGCGACGCCTGGGAATGGACACAAAACAACCTCGAACGGGCGCTGCGCGATGAACTCGCCGATGCCATGTCCGAGCAGGAACAGCATTACAACGCCTTGGGCGAGTTGCGCGATTTCGCCGGGATGCTCGGTCAGCGGCTGGGCGAAATGCACAAGGTGCTCGCTGCGCCGACCGACAACCCCGACTTCGCGCCGCAGGTGTCAACCGCCAAGGATGCGCAGGCGACCGGCAAGGATATCGCTGCCCAGGTCGAGCACGCGTTGAAACTGCTCAAGCAGCATCAGGGCGAGCTCAACGCGGCGGACCAGACGCTGGTGAAGACGCTGCTGGACGAGAAAAAAACCATTCTCGGCCACGTGCAGGATCTGGCGAAAAAAGCCGTCGGCGGTCTGCAGATTCGCGTCCACGGCGATCTGCATTTGGGCCAGGTGCTGGTGATCAAGGGCGATGCCTACCTGATCGACTTCGAAGGCGAACCGGCGCGGCCGTTGAGCGAACGCCGAGGCAAGCACAGTCCGTACAAGGATGTCAGTGGCGTGCTGCGTTCCTTCGATTACGCGGCGGCGATGACCATCAACGTGCACAACGTCGATCACAGCGCCGACTCCGAAGCGGCGCGGCATCGTGTTGCGCAACGGTACCTGCGTGAGGCCCGTGAGGCATTTGTCGAGGCATATCGTCAGGCGGCAGCTAGTCTTGAACATGCCTGGCAAGATCCTGAAGGTGCCGATGCCGCACTGGCGTTGTTCGGTCTGGAGAAAGCGGCCTATGAAGTGGCCTATGAAGCCGAAAATCGCCCGACGTGGCTGCCCGTGCCGTTGCACGGTTTGTATGGGTTATTGACGGGGCTTAAACCCTTTTCCGATCTTGGTGGAGAGTAGTCATGAGTTTCTCGAACAAGGAACAGGGTTCAGCGAAAGAAGCACTGCTGCCGGGGGCGAAAGACATCGACGCCCTGGTACGCGCGGAACATCACGACCCGTTTTCGATTCTTGGCCCCCACGGCGATGGCGCCGCTGGGCAGTTCATTCGCGCCTATTTACCGGGGGCGTTGAGCGTGGTGGTGCTGGACAAGGACTCGGGCGAAGAGCGCGGTTCGCTGCAACAGACTGAAACACCGGGGTTGTTCGTCGGTCACTTTGATCAGGCGCGGCCATACTTGCTGCGCACGCGTTGGGCCGGTGGCGAACAGGTCGCCGAGGACCCTTACAGCTTTGGCCCGTTGCTCGGTGAAATGGACTTGTATCTGTTCGCCGAGGGCAATCATCGCGACCTCAGTGCCTGCCTCGGCGCGCAACTGAAAACCGTCGATGGCGTCGACGGTGTGCGCTTTGCCGTGTGGGCACCGAATGCCCGGCGGGTGTCGGTGGTCGGCGACTTCAACGTCTGGGACGGGCGCCGGCATCCGATGCGTCTGCGTCATCCGTCCGGGGTCTGGGAGTTGTTCATCCCGCGTCTGCAAGCGGGCGAGTTGTACAAATACGAAATTCTCGGTGCCCATGGGATTCTGCCGCTCAAGGCCGATCCAATGGCGCTGGCCACCAGCCTGCCACCGGACACCGCCTCGAAAGTCGCCGCGCCCCTGCAGGTCGACTGGCAGGACCACGACTGGATGAACAGCCGTGGCGAGCGGCAGAAACATTCGGCACCGCTGTCGATCTACGAACTGCACGCGGGCTCGTGGCAGTGCGAACTGGATGATCTGGGCGAGGTGGCCCGTCAGTACACCTGGCCGGAACTGGCTGAACGCGTGATTCCGTACGTCAAGGAGCTGGGCTTTACCCACATCGAGCTGATGCCGATCATGGAGCACCCGTTCGGCGGTTCCTGGGGTTATCAGTTGCTGTCGCAATTCGCCCCGAGTGCGCGCTACGGCACACCGGAGCAGTTCGCCGAGTTCGTCAACGCCTGCCACCAGGCTGACATCGGGGTGATTCTCGACTGGGTGCCGGCGCATTTTCCCACCGATACTCACGGGCTGGCGCAATTCGACGGCACGGCGTTATACGAGTATGGCAACCCACTGGAGGGGTTCCATCAGGATTGGGATACGCTGATCTACAACCTCGGGCGCACCGAAGTGCATGGCTACATGCTTGCATCGGCGCTGCACTGGTTGAAGCATTTCCACATTGATGGCCTGCGCGTCGATGCCGTGGCCTCGATGCTCTATCGCGACTATTCGCGCAAGGCCGGCGAATGGGTGCCGAACCGGCATGGCGGTCGGGAGAATCTGGAAGCCATCGACTTCCTGCGGCATTTGAACGATGTGGTGCATCTGGAAGCGCCGGGGGCCCTGGTGATCGCTGAGGAATCCACCGCATGGCCGGGCGTCAGCCAGAGCACCCAGCAGGGTGGCCTCGGTTTCGCCTACAAATGGAACATGGGCTGGATGCACGATTCGCTGCACTACATTCAGCAGGATCCGGTGTACCGCGCCCATCACCACAATGAATTGAGTTTCGGTCTGGTCTACGCTTGGTCAGAGCGTTTCATCCTGCCGATCTCCCACGACGAAGTGGTGCACGGCAAGCATTCGCTGATCGACAAGATGCCCGGCGACCGCTGGCAGAAATTCGCCAACCTGCGCGCTTATCTGAGCTTCATGTGGACCCACCCGGGCAAGAAACTGCTGTTCATGGGGTGCGAGTTTGGCCAGTGGCGCGAGTGGAACCACGATCAGCAGCTCGACTGGTACCTGCTGCAGTATTCGGAACACAAGGGCGTGCAGAAACTGGTGGGTGACCTCAATCGCCTGTACCGCGAAGAGCCGGCGCTGCACGACCAGGACGACGCACCGCAGGGCTTCCAGTGGTTGATTGGCGACGATGCGATCAACAGCGTCTACGCCTGGCTGCGCTGGAGCAAGGACGGTCAACCGGTGCTGGTGGTGGCCAACTTCACACCGGTGCCGCGTCAGTCGTATCGAGTGGGGGTGCCGTTTGCCGGGCGCTGGAGCGAATTGCTCAACAGCGATGCCGACACCTACGCCGGTTCCAATTATGGCAATGGCGGCGGGGCGTTTACCGAAGAAGTGCCGAGCCATGGCCAGTCATTGTCGCTGGAACTGAATCTGCCGCCGTTGGCGGTGCTGATTCTTAAACCGGGGGCTTGATCCAGGCGCCGAAAAACCTGTGGGAGCAAACATGCTCCCACAGGAATTTTCGGTGATCTGAAAATCACCAGCGCATGCGCACCCCAAGGCTGCCAATCAGCCCATTCAAATCATTGTCATCCACATCGCTGCTGTAATCCGCGCTCACATACAGACTGACCACCGGTGTCACCCGCGCCACCAGGCCCAGGCCCAGCTCGACGGTTGAAGACTTGCGACTGCTGCTGATTTTGTCGACTTGATCCAGGGTCACCGTGCTGCCCGTGTACACCGTGTGCCACAGGTTGGTGCGCACGTAGGGTTCGACCGGCAGACCGTTCAAATCGTAACTGCCTTTCAGGCGTGCGCCGACGCGGCCGCTCCACGCGGTCAGATCGGTGGATGACGCGTTGCCGGAGCCGGCGTAAGGCGTGTCGAGGGTGATGCGTTGATTGATCAATTGCGCCTGGGGTTCGACCACCCAGTTTTCACTCAAGCCAATTGGAAAACCGCCCTCCACCGAGAAGGTCATCGCGTGGCCTTCGGTGGCCTGGCGTACGCCTTGTTCATTGCGACTGAAACCGCTGACCCGACCACCGCTGGCCGACAGATCGACATGCCAGCCCTGTGCACCGATCAGGCTGTAGTAGGCACCGAGGCTCTGACCTTGCAGGTTGAGGGTGTCACGGGTCGGGTCGGACAGGGCGCGGCTGGTGATCACGCCGTTGCCGTTGGCCTGAATCTCGTTGAAACCACCCACCAAACCGATGGTCTGGGTATGGCTGCTGCTTTGCAGGGTCAGCACCGCCGGGCCTTTGAAATCGCCGCTGCCGGGTGTGGCGAAACCCGAAGACAGCACATCGGTTTGCGCCCGACGTGCACTGCGTCCATACAACTCGTCCCACGCTGAGGGTGCGAGGTCTTCGGTGATCAGGCGCGTGCCTTGCAGATCGGGCCGTGGACTGAAGCGTTGGGCATTCGGGGTGATCACGGTCGTGGGCAGGGTTAGCACTTGCGCATCCGCGCGATACCACGGGGTGGTTTCATCCGCCGCAGGACCGGCCTGCGCCTCCATGGATGAGCACAGCAAGATTGAACTCGACACTGTGCAGAAAGTGATTTTGATCTCGTGTGGGGTGATTGAAGTTTTCATGGAGGTCTACCTTGCGGGCGCATGCGATATCTCGATGTGGCGTCTCTCCTACCCCGAACGAGGGGCGACCGAATGAAGCGGGGCAAGCCATGGCCGCTCGATTTCGCGAGTGTCCGAGGGTTGCCCCGGATAGTGTTTCCGGGGGTAGTAAGGTAGAGATAAGGAGAGTCGCGCCCGTACGTCAAGAAATTGAACGATGAGCGGTAGCGGTAAATCGAGAGTCGCAAGCGTTTGTTTTTCTGCACATAACTAAGTGTTTGTTTGCATGGAGAAACGCGATGAAAGTCCCGAGGTAGAGAGGTTCAATTGCCGACGGAAGGTCTACCAGCTGAGGCGAATACCCACATTGCCGACCACGCCGCGCAGGTCATTGCTGTCAATATTGCTACTGTAATCGGTGCTGGCGTAAACGCTGACGGCGCGGTCGAGCGTTAACACCACGCCCAGGCCCAAGTCCGCCGTCGAGGACTTCTGCTCGGTGGTGATCACGTCATTGTCGCCAAATGTCACCGAGTCGGTGGCGGAAAAGGTGTGCCACAGATTGGCGCGCACATACGGTTCCACCGGCAGACCGCTGACTTGAAAACGGCCTTTGAGCCGAACGCCGAGACGACCGATCCACGAACCGTCCGAGTCGAAAGAGACCTTCGAGATCCCGTCGTTCTGGTTGTCGAGGGATATTTTCTGGTGGATGACCTGCGCCTGCGGCTCGATCACCCAGGTGTGATTGATCGGGAAGGGATAACCGGCTTCGGCAGATAACGTCAGGGCATGTCCACGGTTGTCCAGTTTGACCCCGCGAACGGAATGGTTGTCGCCGTCGAACCGGGTGCCCATCACGACCGTGTCGAGGTAGCCGCCGTGCGGATCGGTCAGCGTCCAGTACAAGCCGTAGCTATCGCCTTCCAGCTTGATTTTGCCGGCGCTGTTGTTGTGGAAGCCCTCGTTGAAGCCATCGACATCACCTTGCAAACGGCTATGGCCAACAAAGAAACCGACGCGTTGAGTCTGGCCGCCGGTGGTCTGGGAGCTGTACAGATCATTGCCGACCTGAAAGCCGCTGAGCGAGCCGTCCAGTCGCGGTGTCACGGTGCCGGCCCAGGTTTGCTCAAGATTCTTGCCATAGACCCGGCCCCAACCCGCGCCGAATGCCCCGAGTTCCGTGAGCAGGCGCTGATCGCCCTGACGGTCATGAAAAGTGCCCAGCGCATTGAGGCTCAGTTGTGCGGCGGCGGGTGGCAATACCGACCACGTCGGGACTTCCGGGCGATACAGGGGAATTGGTGCGGCGCCCGCCATGGCGGCGGGCAGCGCAGGCAGGGTGGCGCTGATCACTGCGGGTGTTGGCGTTCCCGGTGCGCCCGATGAGGCTGCCAGAGGTGTGATGGCCGCCAGTACCGGCGTGGCAACCACCGGTACCAGCATCGGTGGCTGGGTCGGGTCGGGGTTAGGCACGCTCACCACTTGTGGCGCGACCACCGCCGAACGCAAATACCAGCTGTTTTCAGTCCCGGCCGTGACGCCACCCTTGAACAGGTAGTAGTCATACGCACCGGCGGATATCGGTGCGCTGAGGGTGAAGGCGTTATCGGTACTGACGGTGCTGCCTTGCGCCTGTACCAGTTGAATACCGTTGAGTTGAGTCAGCGCACCCAGCCCGCCGACGTTGGTGACCGTGATCACTGTGCCACCGCTGAGGCTACCGTTGCTGACCACCAGTTTGTCGCTGGGCGAATCATCGGCACCGACTACGCTCTGCAGCAGTAACCGGCCGCTGCTGCCGACATAGTTGCCTTGCACCGTCAGCGCGTCGTCGGTGCGAGTGTTATTGCGCGTCAGGTCGACGATCCCCGAGTTGTTGACGCTGATGGCCTGGCCGACGACGGCCGGGGATACCGCGCCCTGCGCCGAAAACAACGCGCTGTTGGCATCCAGGTTCAACACGCCAGTGCCGGTGCCCGCGTCGCCCAGGGACAAGGTGGACGATCCCAGATCCAACTGCGAGCCGTTGCTCAGGTTGATCGTTTCCCAATTGCCGAACCGCGCGGGCAGCGCCGTTTGTACGTTGTCGAAAGTCAGCGTATCGCTGCCGACGCCGCCATCGACGCCGGGCGTCAGGGCCAGCACGCTGTCGTCGAGGTTGCGCAGGGTGGCATTGTCATTGCCGACGTCCATCAGGATCGCCGAGCGGATAATGCCGCCGCTCCACAGCAATTGGTCATCACCGACACTGGCGCGAATCTCGCCGACGATTTCTCCGCCACTCACCGTGATGCTGTCGTTACCGCCGCTGACACTGACGTTGCCGCCGATGCGCCCGCCGGAAACAATGATGGTGTCGGTACCGAAACCGGTGACCAGATTGCCGAGAATCTGCCCGCCAGACATATCGAAAATATTGTTGTCGAGCTTCATGTCGACCCGGCCGATCGTGCCGCCGGTGAGACGTGCGACATCGCCGTCCTCGAAGGCGCCGACAATGGTGCCGCCCGTCATCAGAAAGGTGTCGCGGCCGTCACCCTGGGCGAGCGAGCCGATCGAGCCGCCCGTCATGACAAAGTCATCAATGCCGTTGCCCTGATTGACTGCGCCGGTGATGACCCCGGAATTGATTTCGACCCGGTCGGCGCCGACGCCAAACGTCACGCTGCCGTTGATCCGGCCGCTGCCGTTGGCGGGGAAGGTCAGGCTGTTGTCGCCGGACAGGTCGGTCAGCGTACCGCTGGTGCCACTGTCGCAGATGAAAGTGTCATTGCCCGGCCCTGGAACAAGTGTGCACGCCGCCGAGGCGGGAGAGCTGGTGAGCACCAGAAGCGAGGCAGGCAGGAGGAGCGCGTGCGGCAATGTTCGCAATGGCTGGATGTAGCGCGTCATGGCAATTCCCTAAAGCAGGATTTCGGGAATTCATCCTTGAGCGAGCAGGGGATCGGTACTTCCCGTGCAACTGATGCACTACATGAGATTCATGCTCTAACAAATTGAAAGCGCTACTCCTTAAGCTGATTTAGGTGTAGATGGTTTTCCCCTCGGAGCAAGCAAGACTGACGAGCGGTATTGCCGCAAGCACCATTACAAATGCACTTCTACGGCCAGCGGCAAATGGTCCGACAGGTGCGTCCACGGCTTGTTGCCGAGGATCTTCGGGGCGTGACTGCTGGCATTGCGCAGGTAGATCCGGTCCAGTCGCAGTAATGGAAATCGTGCCGGGTAGGTCTTGGCCGGGCGCCCGTGATGGCGTTCGAAAGCTTCATGCAGGTAGTCACGCCGGGCGAGGGCGGCGTTGCCCTGCAACTGCCAGTCGTTGAAGTCTCCGGCGATGATGACCGGTGCATCGTCGGGTAACGATTCGAGCAACTGGCAAAGCAGTTGCAACTGCAATTGGCGGTGGCTTTCCAGCAGGCTCAGATGCACGCAGATCGCATGGACTTCGGCATGCCCCGGCACATCCAGCACACAGTGCAGCAGGCCACGGCGTTCGGGACCGGTGATCGACACATCAAGGTTGCGGTATTCGCGGATCGGGTATTTGGACAGTAATGCATTGCCGTGATGACCATCGGGGTAGACGGCGTTGCGCCCGTAGGCAAAATCGCTCCACATGCTGTCGGCGAGGAATTCGTATTGCGAGGTTTGAGGCCATTCGTTGTAGCGGTTCGAATGCCGCTCGTGTTCGCCGACCACTTCTTGCAAAAACACCAGATCGGCCGAGGTACTGCGCACCGCCTCGCGTAATTCCGGGAGAATGAAGCGCCGGTTCAGCGCGGTGAAGCCCTTGTGGGTATTGACCGTGAGCACCCGCAGGCGATGAATGACTGGCGCGTCGACCACATGACGCTTGGGATCGCTGGACACGTTCGCTCCTCTGAATTCTGTCTTCCTGTACATGCGACTGATGCGGGTGGCTGGCAGTTCCTCCAATTGCTCGCGCAAACACCTGCAGGCGCCGCCTTCGGCAACGTCTACAGGATATTGGGTCGGGCTGAGAGTTTTTTGCAGGGCTCAGACGAAGACGATTTCGTAGGGCAGGCGCATTCTTTCGAGGATCACCGGCGGCAACATCGGCGCAATGCCGATCGCCGGTTCGCCCTTGAGCTGGCTGGCGTAGGCGTGGGTGGCGTGGCTTTTGCGCGCGACGGTCCAGGTGTCGAGGCGCAGTTTGCGCGCGCGTTCCCAGGGAATCAGTGCATGGTCGCGCTCCGGCCAGTGCCAGGCCCAGACCGGTACGTCGTGGAAGGTCGCACCGGCCAGTTCTGCGGCTCTGGCGGCGGCGTGGCCGACCGCTTCGTGATCGTCGTTGCCATCCCCGCGCCAGGTGCTGAACACGGCATCGCCGGGGCGCAGGTAACGGCCGATGAAGGCCACCAGTTCGTTTTCCTTTTCGCGCAGGGCGTTGTCGGTGAAGCCGCCGCGCACCCATTTCAGGCTGTGCATCGGCAAGCCGAGGCGGCGCAAGGCTTCGACACTTTCCTGGGGGCGGAACACGCTCAGGCGTTTTTCCGACCATTGTCGGGAGCCGGGATGGCTGGCACTGCCGTCGGTGATCGACAGCAATTGCAACGGGTGGCCAAGGCCGGCGAGCAATTGCAGCAGGCCACCGCAGGTGACCACTTCATCGCCGGGGTGCGGGGCAATCACCACCGCACGGGCGCCGGCGGGCACCAGGCTATGGGTATTGATGACGGGAATGTTGTCGAGTTGGGCGGCGCTGTTCCAGATTTGCGCCGAGGGACTGTTTTCGCTGAGGGATAACGGTTTCATGGGTGCGACGTCCTTGTTGTGTCTGGCCCTCAGTCGGTGGCGTGGCCGCCGTCCGACCCGTGAAGGCGGATTGTTTGCCATGCGACGCTCCGAACCCTGGATTGCCGCGCAGCAGAGTATTGCCCATGAAGTGAAATTCGTCGCGTCGCAGATTGATCTGATCCGGTTTTTTTTATTCCAGGTGTGCCAGATGTCGCAGATAGTCACCAAATCCTCCCCGTGCCCGGCTGTCGAGGCGGGCGCTGGTGCGGACCTGCGGGCGATGGCTCCAGGCGATGTTCGCCCCGGACAGTTCCAGTTCGCGTACCAATTGCACGTCTTCGTCGCAAGCCAGCGGTTTAAAGCCTCCGGCCCAGCGATAGGCGTCGGCGCTGATGCCCAGATTGGCACCATGAATGTGCCGATGGCCGTCGCAGGCCCGGTAGTGACGGTGGTAACGAATTTGCGCGGCCTCGTCGAAGGATTCGTCCCAGCGCTCGACCGTCACCGTGCCACACACGGCGTCTGCCCCGAGGCCCAACTGCGCCACCAGCCAGTCATCGGCCACACGACTGTCGGCGTCGGTGCAGGAGATCCAGCGTGCGCCGCGCTCCAGCAACATGTGCGCCCCGGCAGCCCGGGCCTGACCGACATTGCGCGCCTCGATGTGCAGGCTCAGCACCGGGTATTGGCTGACGATGTGCGCCGAGCGGTCGGTGCAACTGTCGAGCACCACTAGCACTTCCACCGGTTCGCCAGCGAGCAGTCCGTGCTTGCTGGCGCGCAGGGCGGCGCTGAGGCTCTCGTCGAGCAGCGCTTCTTCGTTGTGTGCGGGAATCAGAATGCCGATCATCGCAAGCCCTCCAATGCTGCGACCGAGCGCGGTTCGCGGCTCCACAGCTCGAGGATGAAATCCGCTTCCTGATGCAGCACCAGGCGCGGCAGATGCAGGTGTTCGTGGATCAGGTCATGGACCTGCCGGGCGTTCAACGGACAGCCTTCGATGGGCGGGCGCCAGTGGCAGGCCAGCAGTTGTCCGTCGGCCGTCAGGGAATCACTGATCCGCCGGATCACTTCTGTCAGATCGGCACGGTCGAGGTAGTAGCCGATTTCGCTAAATACAATCAGGTCGAATTTTTCCTCCGGCCAGTCGCCGGGCAGACGGTTCTGACGGACTTCGGCATGGTCGAACAGGCTCAATCGGGTACGCGCCAGATTCACCGCCGCGTTCGCAGTGTCGCAACACAACAGACGATCGCAACGCCCGGCCAGCTCGGCGCTCAGCTCGCCATTGGCACAACCCGGCTCGAAGATCGCCCGATAGTGCGGACGTGGCAGCGCGGCGAGGGTGATCGCGCGTTTGCGTTGCTCGTACCAGCGTTGGCGAAACGCCCACGGGTCATCGTTGCCGGCGAACAGGCCGTCGAAATAGCGATCGTCGACACTCACAGGAACACCACTTCGAAGGGTTGCAGCAGGCGATCAATCACGTAGGGCGCCAACACCGGAGCCAGGCCGGCGTCGCGGTCGCCCTCCAGTTGACTGGCGAAGGCGTGCACCGCATGGCGTTTGCGCGCCACCTCGGCCGGTGTCAGGAGGATCTTGCGCGCCCGGTGCCACGGCACGCCGGCGTCCTCCGGCGCGGCCCAGTGCCAGGTCCACACCGGTAATTCATGACAGGTCGCACCGACACGGCGGGCGGCATCGACGCTGGCGCGGCCGACCGCTTCGTGGTCGCTGTGGCCATCTTCGCGCCATGTGGTGAACAGCACATCGTCGGCGCGCAAATGACTTTCAATGAAAGCGCTCAGCGCCTGTTCCTGAGCGGCCACCAAGGTGTCGGTGAAGCCACCACGCAGCCACTTCAGACTGTGCATCGGCAAGCCGAGGCGGCGCAGGGCTTCGGCCGATTCCTGCGGACGCACGACGCTGAGGCGTTCCACCGGCCAGCGTTGCGAACCGGGGTGGCTGGCGCTGCCGTCGGTGACGGAAATCAACTGCATCGAACGGCCCGCTGTGGCGAGCAATTGCAGCAATCCACCGCAACCGAGCACTTCGTCGTCCGGGTGCGGGGCGACGATCACAGCGCGTGCACCGGGCGGCACCAGTTCTTCGACGGTTATGCCCGGCACTTCGGCCAAACGGCGTGAACCCTGCCACTGATGCAGTGACGTGCCCTGGCCGACGATCGGATTGCTTCTCATAGCGACCAGACCTCGTCGGCTTGCCGGGTGACCAATTGACCGAGGGCGGCCAGATCGCGTTCGGCGTGGCTTTGGCGCAGAAACACCGGCAGGTCGGCGACCAGGCCGGCGAAATGCCGATCCTTGCAAAAAGGCCCGGCCCCGAGCGCACGGCCGACTTCGCGGATCACTGACTCGGCCGACTGCTCGACCACGGCGCGGGCACGGCGGGCGAGCAGTTCGGCGTTGGCTTCGGGATGCGCGTCGATTTGCAGCGCGCTGAAGCGCAACACATCGGCGGCGGCCTGCAATGCACTGTCGACCGCGCCCAGATGGGCGAGGGCGTGAGGTTCTTCGCGTTGTGCGCAGTGCTGGCGCAGCGACTCGGCAAGCTGCCGCGCGGCACCGTACCAGCACGCGGCAATGCCGATCCCGCCCTGCCAGAAGCCTGGCCGTTGCAGGTAGTCGCCAGGACGGCCGATGGCCTGACCCTCGGCGTCTTCGAACACGACTTCGACGCTGCCGGTGGCACCCATACCCACGGCGTGCCAGCCCTGATCGGTAATGCGCACCCCGGGTTGATCAAGGGCCACGGCCACCAGTTGCTGCTGATCGTTGCTGTCCCACGCCGTGAGCAAGGCATGGCTGAGCACCGAGGCACCGGAGCACCAGGCCTTGCGTCCGTTGAGCAACCCCATGTGCCCGGCGGGGGTGACCTTGACGCGCGCCTGCGGCGGCTCGGCCGCCCACATCCCCCACGTACTGCCGGGTGTTGGCGTGCCGCCCAGTTGTTCGATGATCGCCTGTGCGTCGGTGTGGCCCTCATAGAGTTTACACAGCCCCAGATCATGTCCGCCGACCTGGGCCAGGCGCTGAAAGCGTTCCAGCGTGTGCCCGCTGCCCGGTAACGGCAGCCGGTCCAGACCGGCCTCGACCATCGCCCGCAGGCAACTGCCGAGGGCGACGGTGTCGGGATAATCCGGCGGGCGGCGGGCGAGGTAGCGTTGCAGATCCATATCAGTCTTCTTCATCACGTTGCAGTTCGAACAGCAGCAGCGAACGGCCGGTGACCGAGTATTCATGCCCGAATTCGAAGCGTTCCTGACCTCGGATCGACGGCTGATTGGTGTCGATCATGCAGGTCCAGAAACCGCCGTCAGGCACTTCCGGCAGGGTGAAGTTGACGATGTCGTGGTGCGCGTTGACCACCAGCAGCAGGGTCGCGTCGCCACCCTTGCGGCGAATTCCGGTTTCCTGGGCACGGCCATCGAGCAACATGCCCAGGCAACGGTTATGGGCGTCATGCCAGTGCTCGGTGGTCATTTCGGTCGCATCCGGCGCGAGCCAGGTGACGTCCTTGACGCCGATGTCCTCGTTGTACTCACCGACCAGGAAGCGTCCGCGACGCAGGATCGGATACGCCAGACGCAGCTTGATCAGGCGTTTGACGAATTTCAGCAGGGCCTTGCCGTCTTCGCTCAGGTCCCAGTTGACCCAGCCGATCTCGCTGTCCTGGCAGTAGGCATTGTTGTTGCCGTCCTGCGTACGGGCGAACTCGTCACCGGCGACGATCATCGGCGTGCCTTGCGCCAGCAACAGGGTGGCGAAGAAGTTGCGCATCTGTCGATGGCGCAGCGCGTTGATCTGCGGATCGTCGGTCGGGCCTTCGACGCCGTGGTTCCACGACAGGTTGTTGTTGCTGCCGTCCTGATTGTTCTCGTCGTTGGCCTCGTTGTGCTTGTCGTTGTACGACACCAGATCGTTGAGGGTGAAACCGTCATGGGCGGTGATGAAGTTCACCGACGAATACGGCCGCCGTCCGCGCTGGTTGAACATCTCGCCGGAGGCGGTCATGCGACTGGCGAAGTCGGCGACCTGGCCGTCGTCACCTTTCCAGAACGCGCGCACGGTGTCGCGGAACTTGTCGTTCCACTCGACCCAGCCCGGCGGGAAATGACCCACCTGATAGCCGCCGGGGCCACAGTCCCACGGTTCGGCGATCATTTTCACCTGACGCAGTACCGGGTCTTGGCGGCAGGCAACGAGGAAGCTGTGACGCTCGTCGAAACCGTCGTGATAACGGCCGAGGATGGTCGCCAGGTCGAAGCGGAAACCGTCGACGTGCATCTCGCTGGCCCAGTAGCGCAGCGAGTCGGTGACCATTTGCAGCACGCACGGGTGGCTCAGGTCCAGCGTGTTACCGGTGCCGGAATCGTTGATGTAGAAGCGCTTGTCGTCGGGCATCAGCCGGTAGTACGAGGCGTTGTCGATACCGCGCATCGACAGGGTCGGGCCTTGCTCGTTGCCCTCGGCGGTGTGGTTGTAGACCACGTCGAGGATCACTTCGAGGTTGGCTTCGTGCAGGTGCGCGACCATTTCCTTGAATTCGGCGATCTTGCCGCTGGCCAGGTAGCGCGGGTCCGGGGCGAAAAACGCGATGCTGTTGTAGCCCCAGTAGTTGGTCATGCCCTTGTGCAGCAAGTGCTGGTCATTGACGAACGCGTGGATCGGCAACAGTTCGACCGACGACACGCCGAGCTTGCGAATGTGCTCGAGCACGTCATCGACCATCAGACCGGCAAAGGTGCCCCGCACGTTTTCCGGCACCGACGGATGACGCATGCTGATGCCGCGCACGTGGGTTTCGTAAATGATGGTTTTGTCCCACGGCACGCTCACGCGGTGATCGTTGCCCCACGTGTGCGCCGGGTCGATGACCTTGCACTTGGGCACGAAGGGCGCGCTGTCGCGTTCGTCAAAACTCAGGTCGGCATCGGGGTGGCCGATGGTGTAGCCGAACAGCGCTTCGGACCATTTCAACTCGCCGACCAATTGCTTGGCGTAGGGGTCGATGAGCAATTTGTTGTGGTTGAAGCGATGACCGTTGGCCGGGTCATACGGGCCGTACACGCGGTAACCGTAGATCATCCCCGGATGTGCATCGGGCAGATAGCCGTGGTAGATCTCGTCGGTGTATTCCGGCAGCTCGATGCGTTCGATTTCGACTTCGCCGGTATCGTCGAAGATGCACAGTTCGACCTTGGTGGCGTTGGCGGAAAACAGCGCAAAGTTCACCCCCAGGCCATCCCAGGTCGCACCGAGCGGGAAGGGCAGACCTTCACGGATTCTGGACGGCTCGGTGTGCGCGGCGGGCTCGGCTTTCTTTGGACTGGACATGATTGCTCCTGCAAATCGGGTTGGTTCGAATAACTGATCAACTGTGGGAACAGCATCGGTGGCGAGGGGATTTAGCGAAACGTCGCACCGCCCCGATCAGCTGCAAAGCAGTCGCAAAACCAGTGCGCGCGGGATGTCTGACACATCACCGTTGCTGTTTTGGGACCGCTGCGCGACTGATCGGGGACAAATCCCGTCGCCACAGATTTCTCTCCCTGACAGGGGTATTTGAGGTTTCTTGAGGACGAGTTGGCCCTCGGTGGCGAGCGAACTCGCCACACGGTCGTTCAATTCAATAATCCGGGTGTGTCAGTTGGCCGGGGGCTTGCGTGGGGCCCGGGGCTTTTTCTCGGCGGCTTTTTCACCCGGCGGCACGACCTTGGCGGCGCTGGCCGGCTTGGCTTTAGCTGCCGCTGGTGCCTTGGGCTTGGCCGCCGGGGCCTTGGTGTCAACGCCTTTGCCGGCGGTTTTGCTGCTGGCGGCTTTCGGCGATTTCTTCGGCGCCAAAGCCTCGGCTTCAGCCAGCTTGCGTGCCATCTCCCAGTGGCGTGCTTCGTGGCCTTCAGGTTTACCCTCTGATTCCCAGATCTGATAGGCGAACTCGCGGATGCGTTTATCGTCGGTACTCATCGCAATGCTCCTGAACTGAACTCGTCGTTACGTTAAGTGTTGGATAAAGAGATTGACCGGGACATCCCCCAGCGCTTCGCTGACATTCAGCTCCCTGTTTTTTGTGACTTCGGCGCTTTGAAAAAGTCCCTTCAGGTTTGTGTCGGAGGCGGCGAACGGTAAAACCACCCGCGTATCGCCCCAGCGCAGCGCATTGACCTGAGGGATAGCACCGTTTTCCAGCAGCGTCGCGCAGCGCACCGGGACGATCACGATGGCGTACGTCCCTTGGTGTTCACGGGCAAACGCCAGCACGTTGTGCGCCTGACTGCCGAGCACTTCCAGCGCCTGATAACGACCCCGGCGAAACAGCTCGGCATGCTCGGCACGAAGATTGAGCACCTCGGCGATCAACGCCTGCTTGATGCGCCCGTCACGCCAATTCGACAGCATTTGCTCAACCGGTGCAGGTGCCTGCAACGCCTGCGCCCGCGCGGCGTAGTCCACCGGCCGACGGTTGTCCGGATCGACCAGGCTGAAGTCCCAGAACTCGTTGCCCTGATACAGATCCGGCACCCCCGGCACGGTCATGCGCAGCAAGGTTTGCGCCAGACTGTTGAGCGCGCCGGCCGCAGCGATGTTGTTGACGGTCTTGATCAGCGCCGCACGCAACAGCTCACCTTCAGCCCCCGTCAGCAGTTTTTCGGTGAAGGACCGGGCGGCGTGCTCATAGCTTTCGTTCGGTGCGCTCCAGCTGCTTTGCAGCTTGGCCTCGCGCAAGGCTTTCTGTTGCCATTGCCAGATGCGTTTGGCGTAGTCGGCCAAACCCGTCTGATCGCCTTCGCGCAGTTCCAGCGGCCAACTGCCGAGCAACGCTTGGTAGAGGATCAGTTCATCGCCGGTCGAGGGCTGTTGATCGTCGCTGCGCACCGGCCGGGCGAGGGCGCGCCACAGCTCGATCTGCTCGGCGTACCAATGGCTGCGTTCGCTGAGCACGGCGAGCCGTGCGCGGGTGTCCTCACCGCGTTTGTGATCATGGGTGGCGGTGGCCAGCAGGTTGTCGGGGAACTCGGCGAAGCGTTGCTGATTGACCGCGTGGAAATCGCTGAGCGGTGCACTGAACTGCTCGGTGTTGTAGCCGACGTCATTGCGCGACAGCAGCACCGCGGAGCGGTACAGCGCGGTGTCTTCCACGGCTTTGGCCGCCGCCGGCGAGGTCAATTGCTGGAAGCGTACGCACGCATGCTTGAGGATCTTGCGCGAGCGCCCGCGGGGTTTGCGCCGCCACGGCGTGCCACCGAGCCATGCGGCCACACAGTCGAGCACCGGCCAGTCGCCTTCGCCGAGGGTCTGCCGGGCACCGTCCATGGCCTGCTGGAAAAACACCTCATCCTGCGCGGAGCGGCCCATAGCGCCAATGTAAGTGCGGTACACCGGAAAGTGCACGATCAACGCCTGCAACACCCGGCGGATCGCGCCGAGGGTCAGATCACGCGTCATCAGGTCATCGCGGGCCACCTGCAGCAGGGCCTGGGCAACGCTTTCAAAGTCACTGGCCAGCGAGCCGTTGAGGATCTGCTGGCGCGCCAGTTGCGCTTCTTCGATAAACGCGGCGGGGCGTTCGGTGCGCCGTTGCCACAACTCACCGAGGACGTGTTCGCCGTCCGGATCGTGTTGCAGCAGCGACAACTGGTTCATGAACTCGTAACCGGTGGTGCCGTTCACGGCCCAGTCACGGTGCAGGGTTTCGCCGGCACCGAGGATCTTCTCGACGTAGATCGGCAGATGCCGGCCCGGCGCGAGCAGGTCGAGGCGCCGGCGCAGCTTGCGGCAATAACCCCGGGGATCGGCGAGGCCGTCGATGTGGTCGATGCGTAAACCGTCGATCAGGCCTTCGCCGATCAACTGGAAAATCTTGCCGTGGGTGGCGTCGAACACCGCCGGACGTTCGACGCGCAGACCACCGAGCTCATTGATGTCGAAAAAGCGTCGCCAGTTGATGTCATCGGCAGCGGTCCGCCAGCTGGCGAGCCGATAGCTTTGTCGTTCGAGCAATTGATGCAGCCTTTGAAAGCCCGCTTCAGTGGTCGAGTCGTAAGCCTTGAGGGTGTCGTGAATCGCTGCAAGGATCGACGGTTCAGTCGCCAGTTCTCGCAACTCGTCTTTCAACGGCATGGCCAGCGCATGGGCGTCGCTTTGGTAACTGAGGGTACTGAACCGCTCGGCCAGAGACTTCAGGGCTTGCGGCGACTTGAGCAGCTCGGCGTAATCGCTCGGGCAGATCGGGAAGTGATGATCATAGTGTTCGACGTAAAAGCTGCCGCGCTGCGGATTGAACAACAGTTTCAGCGTGCCTTCCTGCAGGGCGACGCCGTAGTCGCTGCCAAGAAACGGCAGCAGCAGCTGGCCTTCCATGAGCGGGTCCGGCGAATGCCACTGGATGTCGAAGAACTCGCCGTAAGGGCTCAAGCGTCCCCATTCGAGCAAGTCCAGCCACCACGGGTTATCGCTGCCGCCGACGGCCATGTGGTTGGAGACGATGTCGAGGATCAGCCCCATGTTGTGTTCGCGCAGGGTGCTGACCAGGCGCCGCAGCGCCGGTTCGCCGCCGAGTTCCGGATTGACCTGGGTCGGGTCGACCACGTCGTAGCCGTGCATTGAACCGGCCCGGGCCGCGAGCAGGGGCGAGGCGTAAATGTGGCTGATGCCGAGGCGGGCGAAATACGGCACCAGCGGCACCGCCTGCTCCAGGGTAAAGCCTTTATGAAATTGCAGGCGCAGGGTTGCGCGCAATGGCTGGATTTGCGTCGGGCTCATTGGTCACGCTCGGCAGCCTGGAGACGCGCGCAGGCCAGCAATTCCAGGCGTCGTGCGGCGTCGGCAGCGTCAAGTAACGCTTCGCTGGTGGCGGGCAGACGCCGCGCCCAGTTCGGGTGGGTGTCGATCGTCCCCGGCAGGTTGGCCTGTTCATTGATGCCCAGTGCATCTTCGAGGGGCAACAACACCAGGGGCGCGCGGGTGTGGCCGAGGAAGCGCACGCTGGCATCGACCACTTGATCGGCTTCGTGGGATTCCTCGCGGAAGTTCTGCGGGTCCTGGCTCAACGCATTGCGCAAACCTTCACGCTCGCGCTGGCGGTGATGACGCCATTCGATTTCGCCGTTGGCATCGACGAAACCCAGCCGTGCGTTCCAGTCGATGTCGCGGCCATGCCACCAGCCATTGAGTGTCGGTAGGTCGTGGGTGCTGGTGGTGGCCAGCGCATTGTCCGGCCAGTCGAGAATCGGTTTGAAGTAGGTGTTGTCCTGTTCAAACAGCAACACGCGCATACCGAGCATCGAGCGTGCGCTGAGCTTTTCGCGCAGACCGTCGGGCACGGTGCCGAGGTCTTCGCCGAGGACGATGGCCTGATGGCGATGGGATTCGAGGCTCAGCAGGCGCAGCAGATCGTCCACCGGGTAATACAGGTAGGCGCCGTCGGCAGGCGCTGCGCCGTTGGGGATCACCCACAGGCGTTGCAGGCCCATCACATGGTCGATGCGCAGGCCGCCGGCGTGGGCGAAATTGGCCCGCAGCATGTCGATGAACGCACGGAAACCGTTGCGGATCAGCCCTTCGGGCGAGAACGCGGAAATCCCCCAGCCCTGTCCGGAGCGGTTGAGAATGTCTGGCGGCGCGCCCACGGTGAGCGAGGCGAGCAGTTCATCCTGAAAGCTCCAGGCCTGACTGCCGGCGCCGTCGGCACCGACCGCCAGATCGGCAATCAGGCCGATGCTCATGCCAGCACTGCGCGCTGCGGTTTGGGCGCGTTCGAGGCAGCGGTGGATCAGCCATTGGCAGAACGCGAAGTAGCCGATGCGCTCGGCGTATTCTTCGGCAAACGCTTCCAGCGCGGCGCCGCGCGGGTCGTGCCAGTGCTCGGGCCATTGCCGCCAGTCGAGGCTCTCACCACGGGCGGCGCGCATTTCCTGAATGGCTTCGAAGCGGCAGTGGTTTTCCAGCGCTTCGCCACCGGCATGACGGAAGCTGGCGAAGTCCGGGTGCAACGGGTGATCACCGGCGACAAAACCGTCATACAACGCTTGCAGCAGCTTATGCTTGGCCTCGGCGGCGCTCGGCCAGTCGATCAGTTTCAGGTCTTCGAGGTGCGCGAACTGCTCCGCCAGATCTGCAGCGTCAATCGCATCGCGCAGCGCCCGTTCGCCGAGAATCGCCCCCGGTGCGGCATACAGCGAATTGAGGAACAAGCGACTGGACGGCGAATAGGGACTGTAGCGGCCAGTGTCGGCGCTGAACATCGCATGCAGCGGACTGATCGCCAGGGCGTCCGCACCGCGTTCGCCGGCCACCCGCGCCAGCTCTTCCAGGGCCTGGGTGTCGCCGAAGCCGCCATCGCCGGGTCGGCGTAGCGAATACAGCTGCACGCTCAGGCCCCAGGCACGGGGGATCGGGTTTCCCAGCGCATCGCCGACGCTGTAGCAGCGCTCCGGCGCCACCGCCAGGGTGAAGAATTGATCGTCGATGTGCACTTGCTGATAACCGACCGGAATCAGCCCGGGCAAAATCGCTTCGCCATCGAGTTTGAGGGTCAGCCGGGAACCGTCCTCGAGGTGAATTTCACACGGGGTGTGCGGCGCGAAATAGCGCGCCAGATCAAGCCCGACACCGACGTCGCTGGTCAGCAGCGGCGGCAGGTGGCGGTCTTGCTGCACTTGTTGCAGCTCCAGCAGGCTGGCGTCGATTTCCTGCGCGGTGCTGGCCGGGTGGCCCAGGCCGATCAGGACATTGCGCAGCACCGCCGGGGCGACTTTTTGCGGGCGTCCGTTGGCGTCGATCCAGTCGACGGCGAGGCCGGCCCGGCTGGCCAGAATTTCCAGTTGCGCATCGCTCATAGGCGCTCTCCATCCAGAGGTTGCAAAGGGGTTGCGGCCGTGAGGCTGACAAGCGCGCAATACGCGGGCAACAGGCCCGGATCCGACAGGGCGACGGCGGGTGGTTGCTGAAACAGCCACACGGTGTCGCTCTGTGCAGGGTTGACCACTGGCGTATCGCTGAGGTTCAGGTCAATTCGTAGCTCGCTGCCATTGCCCAGGCGCCAGCGCGCACTGACCGCTGCGTGACCGAGTATGTGCGCGCCAAGCGCCTGGGTGCCGGACAGGTTCGGGATGATGTATTGATGGCGCAATTGCAGCAGTTGGCGGTACAGCGCCAGGGTTTGCTGTTGCAGTGCGGTGCCACTGCCGATCAGCCGTGGCTGCGACGCGTGGAAGGTCTGTTCGGCGTTGGGGTCGGGGATCCGTTCACGCTGATGGGGATCGGTAAACGCGCTGAAGGCGGCGAACTCATTGCGCCGGCCCTCGCGCACCAGATCTGCCAGCTCACCGTGATGGCTGGTGAAAAACAGGAACGGTTGCTCGGCGGCAAACTCGTCGCCCATGAACATCAGCGGAATCATCGGCGACAGCAGCAACAGCACGGTAGCGGCTTGTACCGCACGCGGATCGGCCAGTTGATGCAGCCGCTCGCCAAAGGCGCGGTTGCCGATCTGGTCGTGGTTCTGCAGGAACAACACGAATGCCGTGGAGGGCAGGTGTTCGCTGGGCTCGCCTCGGGGTTCGCCGTGACGGGTGATGTGGCCCTGAAAGACAAAGCCCTGACTCAGGCAGCGGGCCAGTTGCTCGGTGGGTTGCAGCGCGTAGTCGGCGTAATACGCGTCGGTCTCGCCGGTCAGTAGCACGTGCAGGGCGTTATGGCCGTCGTCGTTCCATTGGGCGTCGTAGTCGTATTCGAGCAGGCTGGACTGGTTGAGCTCGTTTTCCACGGTCAGCCAGACATGCCGCGTCGGGTCGATCTGTTGGCGGATACTCCGGGCCATCTCACTGAGAAAGTCCGGGTCTTCGATGGCATGCACGGCGTCCAGGCGCAAGCCGTCGAAACGGTATTCGAGGAGCCACATCAGCGCGTTTTCGATAAAGAAGTCGCGCACTTCGTTGCGTCGAAAGTCGATCGCCGCCCCCCACGGGGTGTGCTTGTCCTCGCGGAAGAAGCCCTTGGCGTAGCGGTGCAGGTAATTGCCATCGGGGCCGAAGTGGTTGTAGACCACATCAAGAATCACCGCCAGACCGTGGCCGTGGGCGCTGTCGATCAAATGCTTGAGTTGTTCCGGAGTGCCGTAGGAAGCTTGCGGCGCGTAGGGCAGAACGCCGTCGTAACCCCAGTTGCGATCACCGGGAAACTGCGCCAGCGGCATCAGTTCGATGGCGGTGATGCCCAGGGCGGCGAGGCGAGCCAGATGCTGCTCGACTTCGGCAAAGCCACCGAGCGCACCGACGTGCAACTCGTAAATCACCGCTTCACTCCACGGCCGACCCTGCCAGTCACCGTGTCGCCATGCGTACGCCAGCGGGTCGACCACCACACTGTGGCGGTGAATATCGCCATCCTGCGCCCTGGAGGCCGGGTCGGGCACCTCCAGTTCGCCATCAATGTTGTAGCGGTATCGGGTGCCCGCCGGACAACGGACCTTGATCACGAACCAGCCGTCTGCCTGTGGCAGCATCGGCAGGGATTGTCCGTTGTCCAGTTCGACACTGACGTAAAACGCATCCGGGGCCCACAGCGCAAATTGCGTGTGTTCGGCATCCTGCATGATCGCGCCGTGGGGCCAGGTTTCAGGGGACCGTAACGGCATTGTCAACGCTTCCTTTTATTTGTGGTGGGCTTTACCCAGCGCCTTGGCGACCAGTTGCTCATACAGTTCGGCGTAGGGTTCAACCGCCTTGCACCAGTTGAACGGTGCGGCCATGGCCCGGCAACGCATGGCATTGAGCAGCTCCGGGAAGGCAAACACCTTGAAGGCGCGGCTCAGGGCTTCGCGATAGCTGTCGGCGGTGGACTCGTCGAAAAGGAAACCGGTCACGCCGTTTTCAATGGTGTCGGCCAGGCCACCGGTATTGCGCGCCACTGGCAGTGAGCCGAAGCGCTGCGCATACATCTGGCTCAGGCCGCAGGGCTCGTAACGCGAAGGCATCAGCAGGAAATCGCTGCCGGCAAACATGCGACGGGCGTCGGTTTCATTGAAGCCGATACGCACGCCGATCTGGCCGGGGAAACGCAGCGCCAGTTCGCGCATGGCTTGCTCTTCTTCCGGTTCGCCACGGCCGATGATGGCGATCTGGCCACCTTGCTGGACGATGTATTCGGACACCGCTTCGGTCAGGTCCAGACCTTTCTGATAGACCAGACGCGAGACCACGGCGAACAGCGGGCCGGTGGAGTCGTTAAGGCCGAACAACGCACGCACATGCGCGGCGTTGACAGCCTTGCCTTCCCAGTCGCCGATGGCGAACGGCGCGAACAGGTGCGGATCAGTGGCCGCATCCCAGCTCTCGTCAATGCCATTGGGAATGCCGCTGAGCAAACCTTGCTGGGTCTTGGCGGCGAGGAAACCGTCGAGGCCGCAGCCGAAGTCCGGGGTGGTGATTTCCTGCGCATAGGTGGCGCTGACCGTGGTGATGTGGCTCGAATACGCCATGCCGGCCTTGAGAAACGACATCTTGCCGTAAAACTCCATGCCTTCCTGTTGCAGGGCATGGGTGGGGATACCGAGTTCCGGGCAGGATCCGAGGCTGGTCACGCCTTGATACGCGAGGTTGTGAATGGTGAACAGCGTCGGCGTGCGCTGCCCGCGCCAGTGCATATAAGCAGGCGCCAGACCGGCGGGCCAGTCATGGGCGTGCACCAGATCCGGGCACCAGTGGATTTGTGCGAGGTTGGCAGCGATGTCGGCAGCGGCCAGACCCAGACGGGCGAAGCGAATGTGGTTGTCCGGCCAGTCGCGACCGTTATTGGCTCCGTACGGCGAGCCTTCGCGCTCGTAGAGTTCGGGGCAGATCAGAACGTAAATCACCAGCCCGTCAGGCATGTCCATACGGCCGATCTTGCACGGGGGCAGCGCGGCATGCCCGCCGAGTTCGCCGATGATGTGGATCGGGTTTTCACTGTGCATCACCTGCGGGTAACCGGGGATCAGCACGCGCACGTCGTGCAGGTGCGCCATGGCGCGGGGCAGGGCGGCAGAGACGTCACCCAGACCGCCGGTTTTCACCAGGTCGGCGATTTCCGAGGTTACGAACAACACTTTCTTCTTGTTGGGATTCTGGCTCGCTAACGGAGTCAGTGTCTTGGTGCCGGGGACGTTGATCGATCGGCTGCCGGGAACGCTGACAGTGCTCGCTTCACCAATTGACTGAGCACGCTCTCCCTGAATATCCAATGCCGCACTGATCATATGACTCTCCCGTCTTGTTGATCTGATTCTTGTCTTGAACAAGTGATGTCCATGACCACGTCCTGTGGCTGGGCGCAAACGCGCCACGCATCGGTGAGCAAAGCTACCCAACACGCGCAAGCAGAATGGGTGACGAGGCCATTGCAAGGAATGAACCAGCCGTGTTCGCCCTGCCTTTCAGATGACCTGCCGCCTTCAGCAAAAGTTTCGATTATTTTGCTGTGATGTGACCGGCCGGTCTGGCCCCGCGAAAACCAGTCTAGGCCAGATCCTAGAGCGGGCCAGAGCAAATGGGTAAATTGTTCGACAATCGGTTTGCCGCGAACGGTAACCCTCGTTTAAGAGGAAAAACGCACCGACGAAGTGCAGTTTTTTTTGCAGGCAGGAGCCAAAACGGTGACTGGGTGGTCACGATTATGTGCTAGCGGGAAAGGCGGGCGCACTGTTGTGGTGCGTACATTTTGTTGATGGGGTGGTTGTTCTGGCCCCATCGCGAGCAGGCTCATCCCTACAAGAAAAGGTATTTCAAATGTAGGAGAGAGCCTGCTGGTGATGGCGATGGCCAGCTCACAACAGGACCAACAGATAGACTCAGTTCAACAGGCGAATCGGCTTGCCCGCCGCCCACGCTTGAATGTCCTCGATCATCTGCGAAAAGAACTGTTCATAGTTTTGCCGACTGACATAACCCACATGGGGCGTCGCCAGCACATTGTCCAGTGTGCGAAACGGGTGCAGGGCCGGCAGTGGCTCCTCATCGAACACGTCCAGCGCCGCCCCGGCGATGCGTTGTTTTTGCAGCGCCTTGATCAGTGCCGCTTCATCGACGATCGGCCCGCGTGCCGTATTGACCAGCAGCGCCGTCGGCTTCATCCAGTCCAGCGCCTGGGCATCGACCAGCCCGCGACTGCGTTCACTGAGCACCAGATGCACCGACAACACGTCGGCCTGCTCGAACAGTGCCTGCTTGCTCACATACGTTACGCCGGCCTGCTGTGCGCGCTCAGCTGTAAGGTTCTCGCTCCACGCGATTACCCGCATGCCAAACGCCTGGCCAAATTGCGCCACGCGCTGGCCGATGCTGCCCAGGCCAAGAATACCGAGGGTCTTGCCGTGCAGGTCGCCACCCAGACCCTGCTGCCAGTGGCCGGCGCGCAGGGAATTGGCTTCCTTCAGCAGATTGCGCGTGGCGGCCATGATCAAGGCCCAGGTCAGTTCCGGCGCCGCGTGTTTGTAGCTGTCGGTGCCGCAGACGCGGATTCCCCGTTTGGCCGCCGCCGGCATGTCCAGCGCGGCATTGCGCATGCCACCGGTCACCAGCAGTTCGAGGTGGGGCAGACGGTCGAGCAGGTCTTCGTCGAAGCGCGTCCGTTCGCGCATCACGCAGATCACCTGGTACTTGCCCAGACGCTCGGCGAGTGTGGCATTGTCCGCCGGGTAGTCATGCTCGAACGTCACCTCACCCACGCTTTCGAGTACCGACCAGTCAACCACGTCGCGGGCGACGTCCTGCCAGTCATCGATCACTGCAATCTGCACCGCCATCAGCCTTACCTCATCAACGAACGGGATTGGTTGTATTCAGCCAGCCGAGCAGGGCTTTGTGGAATTGCGCCGGCTCTTCCATTTGTGGCGCATGGCCCATGCCGGGAAATTCCACCAGGGTCGACTGCGGGATCAGTCGGGCCACGTGTTTGCCGAGCACGTCATAGTGACCGATCTTCGCTTTGACCTCCGGTGACGCAAGGTCCTTGCCGATGGCCGTGGTATCCGAGGTGCCGATCAGCAACAGGGTCGGCATCTTCAAGTCCTTGAATTCGTAATACACCGGCTGGGTGAAAATCATGTCGTAGATCAGCGCTGAGTTCCAGGCGACTTGCGCCTTGCCCGGGCCTTTGCTCAGGCCGGCGAGCATATCCACCCAGCGGTCGAACTCGGGTTTCCAGCGGCCATCGTAATATGTCGTGCGCTCGTATTCACGGATGCCCTGGGCGCTGACCTTCAGTTCGCGCTGATACCACTGATCCACGGTGCGATAAGGCACGCCGAGGGCTTTCCAGTCTTCCAGGCCGATCGGATTGACCAGCGCCAGTTGCTCGACCTGCTCAGGGAACAACAAGGCATAACGGGTGGCAAGCATGCCGCCGGTGGAGTGGCCGAGCAGGGTGGCTTTCTGGATGCCCAAGGCTTTGAGCAACTGCTGGGTGTTGGTTGCCAGTTGCTGGAAGCTGTATTGATAGTGGTCCGGTTTGCTGGAGGTGCAGAAGCCGATCTGGTCCGGGGCGATGACCCGATAACCGGCCTCGCTCAAGGCCTTGATCGAACTGTCCCAGGTGGCGGCGCAGAAGTTCTTGCCGTGCATCAGCACCACGGTGCGACCGTTGGCCTTGCCGTGGGCGGCGACGTCCATGTACCCCATTTGCAGGGATTTGCCTTGGGACTGGAAGGCGAAGTGTTTAAGCGTGTAAGGGTATTCGAAGCCTTGCAGCTCCGGGCCGTAGGCCGGGCCTTCGACGGGCGCGGCCTCAGGGGCGGCGTGCGCGAGCAAAGGCATCGCGGCGCAGAGGAACAGGCCGGGCAGCCAGCGGGAAAGCGTGACGGACATAAGGGCAAACTCCATGAAAATCGGCCGATGCTGGAACGGCGGGATTAGGGCGACGTTAAACACAGGCAATGGCCGCGCTCGATGGTTCACCCGAGCCAGCCCAGGGTCAGCAAGGCCAGCACCGCATAACGCGCACCTTTGGCCAGGGTGACAATGAGCAGGAAACGCCCGAGCGGTTCGCGCATCACGCCGGCAATCAGGGTCAGCGGGTCGCCGATGATCGGCAACCAGCTGAGCAGTAACGACCAATGACCGTATCGCTCATAGTGCTTGCGCGCCCTGGCCATGTGCTCGGGGCTGACCGGAAACCAGCGCCGCCCCTGAAATCGTTCGATGCCACGCCCCAGCCACCAGTTCACCAGCGAACCCAGCACATTGCCCAGCGTCGCCACGGCGAGCAAACCCCATAGCCAGTAACGCTCGCTGACAATCAACCCGACCAACGCCGCCTCGGACTGTAACGGCAGCAACGTCGCCGCGCCGAATGCGGCAAGGAACAGCCCGAAGTACGCCGCGCTCATCAATGGGCCGGGTAGTCCGCCACCACCACGTCAGCGCCGTCCTTCTTCAGACCGATCACTTGGTAGGCATCGCTCATGCCATCCATTTCCATGCCCGGCGAGCCCATCGGCATGCCCGGTGCGGCAACGCCGAGCAGATCATCACGCCGTGTCAGGGCCAGCACTTGCTCGGCCGGCACATGGCCTTCGACGAATTTGCCGTTGATGATTGCGGTGTGGCAGGAGGCCAGACGCGGTGGCACACCATGTTGTTGCTTGAAACTGCTCATGTCCGCTTCGACGTGATCGTCGACTTTGAAGCCATTGGCTTCGAGGTGGCTGATCCATTTCTTGCAGCACCCGCAATTGGCGTCGCGATGGACTTCGATCGGAATCAGGTCGGCGGCCTGAGCCAGGGAGGAGAGGAACAGGGCGCTCAGGGCGAGCAGACGCAGGTGGGTTCGCATGACAGGGCTCTCGCTTCGCGGTGGCAGTCAAAAAGAATACATTTTGACCGTTTTTTATCGCCTGGCATCAACGCAATGTTTCCAGTTGTTGCGAGGCACACGGGGAGGATGATCGCCGATCACGGCTGACAGGTTGCTGAGCGCGAGATGACAAAGTTGTCAGGTGGCCGGATCCGGAGAGCGTGTGGGCCTGCTCGCAAATGCGCTCGCTCAGACACTGAAACAGCGACTGAGCGATTGCTTTCGCGAGCAAGCCCGATCCCACAGCGGGCATCTGACTGACAGACAACCCGTAAAGGCGTGCAGCGATCAACGGACCTTGAAGCGGCCCATGATGGCGCTGACGCGGCTGTTGGCTTCCAGCAACTGACGGGTGTTGAGTTCGCTGGCGTGGCCGCTCTGTACCAGCTCTTCGACCATGTGGCGGATCTGCACCATGCTGCGGTTGATCTCTTCGGTGACTGCACTTTGCTGTTCGGCGGCCGTGGCGATCTGGGTGCTGAGGCTGTTGATATGGCTGACCGAGCCGGCCATTTCGTCCAGACCGGAGTTGACCCGAGCGGTGGCATCTGCCGCCGACTGACAACTGGCCTGGGTGTTTTCCATGGCGCTGACCGACGAGCTCACCCCTTGGGTCAGGCGGTTCAACATCTCGTTGATTTCCGAGGTGCTGGCCTGGGTACGGGCGGCGAGGGCGCGGACTTCGTCAGCCACCACCGCAAAACCACGACCCTGTTCACCGGCGCGGGCCGCTTCGATGGCAGCGTTGAGGGCCAACAGATTGGTCTGCCCGGCAATCGCACCGATCACCCCGAGAATCTCGGTGATGCGCTGGGCGTCCTGCTGCATGTTCTCGACTTTGTGAGTGGCACTGGCCACTTCGTCGATCAACGCCACCACACTGTTGGTCGCTTCACCCACGACAACGCGCGAACGGTCGGCGTTTTCGTTGGCGCGCTGGGTGAACGCCGCCGTTTCAGCGGCATTCTGCGCGACGCTTTCGGCGGTCGAGCTCATTTCGGTGATGGCGGTAACGGTCTGGTCGGTTTCCGAAGCGTGACGCAACAGGATCTGGCTGGTATGCGCCGAGGTCCGTTGCAGGTCGTCGAGGCTCGAAGCCATTGCACCGGTGGCCTGCGTCACTTCGCCGATCATGTTTTGCAGGTAGGCGATAAAGGTGTTCACCGAATGGCCAATGGCGCCGAGTTCGTCTTCGGCGCGAATGGTGATGCGGCGGGTCAGGTCGGCGTCACCGCTGGACAGCAAGTCGATGTTGGCTTTCAGCGCTTTCATGCGCTGGACCAACTGACGGATTGCATAAACCTGCAACAGCACCAACAGGATCACCAGCGGAATCTGCAACAGGCTCAGGCTGCTGAGGACATCGTCGCGTTGCGCGGTGAGCAGTTTGGTCGGCAGGGCGGTGGCCAGGAACCATGGTGTGCCTTCGATGGGGCGCATGAAGAAGGTGCTGGCTTCACCGTTGTTGTCGAACTCCACGCGTTGCGCCTGATCACGGTTTTGCAGGCCGGCCTTGACCTGGCTGGCGAAGGTCGAGCTCCCGGCCAGTTCGCTGATGTTTTTCAGCACGATCGGGCCACTGATGCGCGAACTGTTGCTGATGATTTTGCCGTCAGCTTCGACGATCAGCATTTCGGCGTTGAGGTCCTTTTCCTTGCGGGCCACCAGATCATTAAAGAAGCCGAGGGTCACGTCGATGGTCGACACCCCCCAGGCGGCGCCGTTTTTCTGGATCGCCATGGCGCAGTTGGTGCGCGGTTCGGCGCTGGCGTCGTCCTTGTAGGCCGCTGCCCAGGCGCACTGACCGCGCGCAGTGGCCATGCCGCCCTTGTACCAGCTCTGGTCGTAATAGTTGGGTGCCGCATCGCTGTTCCAGAACGTGTTCACCGCCAGTTTGCCCGAGGCGTCACGGTGCCAGAAGGTGCTGAACTTGTTGCGCCCGGCTTCACGCTGGCCCGGCAGCGGCCAGATCCCGCCACCGAAGACCTTAAGCTCGCCGTACTGATCCACCAGGCCCGGCAACACCGTGTCGATGGCCGCGCTGTCGAGCAGCGGAATGGTCTGGGTGATGCTGCGCTGTTGCGCCTGCACCTTGTTCAGTTCGCCCTGAATCTGCTCGGCGACTTCGGCGATACGGTTGAGCACCACCTGTTCTTCGGTCTGCCGCAGCTTGGGCGCGACCAGTTGGCTGATACCGACCACGGTCAGCACCGACAACAGCAGGATGAACAGAACCAGCAACAGCGTGTAGCGAGCCTGAATAGTACGAAGTGCGGGCATGGAAACCGGTCCTTGAGCTGCGATTCTTATTGTGGGTTCGGGAAAAAAAACGGCGGGCTTTCTTACGTATCGTCGTGTCCGCTCGAAGCTTTAGGTACTTTCGTACAAGAACCTGCATGGCCGACCGGTGGTGCGTATCTAAACGGATACAAGAAAACCGGCTAGCGCGTTTGTCAGAGCAAAAAGCCTGGTGAAAATTATTCGGTTGAAGCCTCAAGGCCATGGCTTTTCGGCGTGACGCCGGTTTGTATCGAGTTTGTACGAGAATTGTAAAAACCTGATAAAAAAGGTTGGTGCCATTACTTTGCCCGCCGATACTTCCACGCACTAAAACAGGTCATCAGGGACATTCTTCATGCGCGACATTCAAGGAGCACAGTCATGACTATTGGCTACACGGGCGCCTGGCAAAGCAAGGCGGGCCTGTTGGTTCAGGACACCGGTGTGCGCGGCAAACCGGTTTCGCAAAACGCCAGGGTCAAGCAGATGCTCGCGCTGGTCGGCAACGATCCGAACGCACTGAACATCGCCGAAATGGATCGGCAAAAGCTGCACAAGAACGTCAAGGGCTTCGACCCGGAAAACGTCTCGGCGAAACAATTGGGCAACCTCAGCGCATTCCTGCGCGGCAAAGGTCTGATTACCGATCTCACCGCCATGACTCTGCTCAACGCGGGCGACAAGTTCGACCGCTTCGGTGTGCAGAAAGACCCGGACGCCAAGTTCAATGCCCTGGAGTACTTCGCGACTCAGCTGGACACCATCCAGAGCAACAGCATTAAGGGCGATAAATACGCCGCAGGCTTGATCCCCGAATACAAGAAAGCGATTTACGTGCTGCAGAACCTCAAGACTTATGGCATGGGCAACGGGCGAACGGCACCGACGGACAAAGGCGTCAGCGCTAAGGCGTGATCCTCGACAGTGGCCCGTTCCTGTCACGAACGGGCCAGGTCTTGCCGTCAGACGTCGTCGGGTTTTTGCTGAAGCCGATCCTGCAGGCGTTGCATCAGTGGGCAATGCAACTGCAGCGCACGGTCGCTATGCCCGCGGTGGAATAACGCCAGCCACCCGTCGCAGTGGCCATCGCCGGGCGCCAGCCCAGTGAAGACAAAGCCGATACTCGCCAGTCTGTCGACATCCAGCGCAAAGTGCCGAGACAATCCAAGCCTGAGCGAAACCAGCCAGTGCGCCGGCAACTCGCGCAATTGTTTGAGCAATCCCGGTTTGAGCTTTTCCAGCACCAGGTCATGCCGACTGGCGCCATGACCGACATGAATCGGTGCGCCGCGCCAATGTGGCAATGGCTCTTCGACCCCCAGCTCATTGCTCAGGTGCAGCATGAACGCCTCATGTTGCATCGGCCACGTCAGGTCGGGCAGTGGACGTTGATAGCCGGGAATGTTCTGGAAACCGACAACGATGGATTCCCGTGTCGGGGGGGCGAGCGGTGATGGCACATAGTCGGGCAGCAATCCGGTGTTATGAAACCCCAGGCTGTGTGCCATGCGCTGTGTGTAGGGGTGACAAGTGACCTGCTTGATGGACAGATAGCGACAACCCAGGGCTTGCGCGTGCACCCGCAACTGCTCGCCCAGACGGGTGGCGATATTCTGGCCGCGAAAGTCAGGGTGGACGACGCTGACCGCCAGTTCTGCACCCTGACCAACGTTTTCGCGCAACAAGGTGGCATGCCCGAGGATCTGCCCGTCGACTTCTGCAACCAGCGAGTGCCAGCGCTGGCGGCTGTGGTGCTGGCTGATCATGTGCGGCAGGTAGACATCGGGTTGCGCGTATTGGTCGCCATACACTTGCCGGATCAGGCCGCTGACCGCCGTCGCATCGGCGTCACGATAGTTACGGAGAATTAGCGGCTCCATCAGGCAGACTCCGCTGCATCATGTTGATAGTCACGCAGGTCCAGCACGCGCAGGCATTTGCCCGAACGGGGGTGGCGCGGCAGGTCCTCGAAGGTGCAGTGCAGAATCCGCAGTTCCAGCAACTGATCCTTGCGCAATTGTTCGATCAACGGATACAGCTCGATGAGTCCGGCTTCCAGCGTCCGGTTAGCCTCGGCCACCGCCGGCGACGGGTGATTCGCCACCCATTTCAAGGTGAGCACGTCCTTGTGCATCGCCTGCTCAATGACCAGTTGCCAAGTGTCACTGCCCACATCGCGCCGGACACGCTCGCCGATTTCCCCCGGCATCAGCGACAAAATCCCGACCCGCACCCGTTCACTGCTTGCGCTGCGGCCCTTGAGGGCGAACTTGCGCATGGCCGTGCCTGCCGGTTCGCGCCAGCAGGCGCGGTCGCCCACCGGATAACGAATCACCGGCATCAAGCGGCGGGTGAGGTTGGTCAGCACCAACAGGCCGATGCGCTCGCAAGTGTCGATGACCTCACCGGTCTGCTCGTCGATGATCTCGACGATGCTGTGGCCGTCGCACATCCGATGCTCGCCCTCGCTGCAGTCACGGTGGCTGACGCCGATCAATCCGGCGTCGACACTGGCGTAGCCAATGGAGGCGATGCGCGCGGCGGGAAACGCTTGCCGCAGTATTGTTCGCTGCGCGGCAAACAGGCTTTCACCTCCGTAGAGAATGGTCTCGACCTCGGGCAGCGTTTGCCCGCGCCCGCTCAGCCAACTGGCGAACGTGAGCAACTGCGCGGGCACACCTGCCAGCACATTGATCCGTTGTCGGGGAATGGTTTCGGCCAATGCCGCCAGATCGACGCTGCCGGTGAACGGAAATTCGGTGATGTCGGTATCGACATGCCGCAACGCATCGTGAGTGAACAGGAAACTGGCGTACAGGTCACCGCAGAAAAACAGATTGGCAACGCGGTCACCCGGATTGAATTGCGCGTTCAGGCTTTGACCGAAGTCGGTCACGAACGCGCGCCATTCTTCGCGCTCGTAAATCGACAATTTGCCGGCACTGGTCGAACCACCGGTCTTGAACACCAGCGCGGATGCCATGGGGCCGGTCAGGACGGGCCATTGGTCGAGCCTCTGGCTTTCGCGCCAGTATTGCAGTGGATCCACCACGGGTACGTTATCCAGCGAGTCATCGGATGCGCTGATAGCCGCCAGATGTTTGCGGTAAAACGGCGAACACTGGCGCGCGAACTTGATCAGTTCGCGTAGTTGGTCAGTAGTTTTCACGGTTATTGCTCTGAATGTTGTCTGGTTTTAGTTCAGGTGTACGGGCGAATAAGAACTAACGGCGCGCATCAATCACCGCGGCAGTTTTGCCACTGTGGGCGTTACGGGTGAACTTTCCGGGTACACAGACTTCAACTTCCATCACTAACAAACCGCTCTCGATAAGGGTCGTTAAAGTTGAATAGTCCGCGAGCCGCGCAAGTACTTCCGACGACGTCAGTTCGCTGCGCAACTGCAGGCGATCCCTGCCGTCGGGGGCGTGGTCGAGGACTAATTGAAACGGCACCTGCAGACGCTGCGTCAATTCGCTCAGGGAAATGAAATCGCTGCCAATGCGTATCAGCTTGCCGTGACGTTGCAACAATTCGAAGCGTGGCGATCTCAGGCCGCACGCGCACGCCCCGTCGACCCAGCGTCCGCTGTCACCGATGTCATAGCGCGTGATGGAATGACCTTCGCGGCCGTGTGAGGTGAACACCAATCGGCCGGTCTCGTTGCCCTTCACCGGAACGTCTTGCGCAAACTCAACGATTTCCAGTTGCTGGATATCGCTCATCAAATGAAACACGCCGTCGGCGCTGGCCGCGCAGGCGTGGCCGAGTGGCCCGGCATCCACGCTGCCGTACACCGCCGAGCGCACACTCGAAACGCCGCAGTCTTGTAGCAGTTCACGGGTTTGCCCGCTCAGGTGCTCACCGCCGAGAAACACTTTGGCGACTCCGCCGTAGGCCCGCAGATGCTGGCCTTCATTGAGGAACAGCCGGTGTACCGTGCTCGGCATGCCGATCAACACCGTCACCCGCTGCGCGATGATCAGTTGCGCAATGTCCCGGTAATCATCATCGCCGGGCGCACCCATCGGCAGGTGCGTGACCTGCAACAGTTCGAGGACTTTGGCAAAGCTGAAGAAGCCGCCGTACATTGCGCCACTGAAAAACAGGTTCATCACCCGGTCGTGCACCGGATCAAGACCGGCGGCGAACAGGCCGTCAGCGGTCGCGCGCATTTGTCGTTGAAAATCGCGATAGCTGAAACCCGCCAGCGCCGGGGTGCCGCTGGTGCCGCCCGAGCGGAACAACAGCTGCGCCTTCGGGTTGATCGGTTGGGCGGCAAACGCCTCTTTATTCATGATGGGCTGCGCGCCTTGCAGCGCCGGCGCGGGCTGGCAATCAAGGCTGGCCTGTGCGGACAGTGCAGTCTGCGACAGGCTGACCGACACGCGACGGCTCAGGCGCTGCAACGCGTAGACACCATCGTGGGGCTCGCCGGCATAACCGTCGTGAATCGCCGCGACCGGGGCAATGCGGGTCACGCCGGCGCTGATCAATGTCTGCGCCAGTTCGGCGATCTCGGCGTCCTCACAGACCACTGCACAGCTTTGCAAGACGTTGCGCCAGGTCAGCAGGGTCGTGCCGAGCAGCGAGCGCGGCACGGGCTTGAGCAGCACACTGCGAAACAACGGGGACGGGCCGAGTTGACGATCATGGCTCCAGATCACCCGCCAGCCGGGGCCGCTCCAGATCTGCCCGGTCTTGCCGGCAAAGCTTTGCCCCAGCCGCTCCATCTGTACGTGCGTGGTGATTTGCGCCGCTTCCTGCACGGTCGGCACCAGGGCTGGCCAGTGTTCGGCGCGGCGTGTGAAGGCCTGGGCGAGGCGGGCACCGATGTCACGCAGGACTGCCGGATCGTCGCTGTCGACCAACAGCCATTGCGGACTGGAACAGGCTTGCTGATCGAGTCGGCAGACTTCGTCGGCCACGGCCTCCAGTGCCTGCGCGGAAGCGGCGCTGGCGGTCAGGTAGACAAAGCTGATGCGGTGGCCCCAATCAATCCAGCGACAACCGAGCGGGAGCTGCTGTCGTATGGCTTGCAGCGCCGACTCGCCGCCCCAGGCCGCGACGCCATTGGCGTGTCGGCACAGTGCGCCGATTTGCGCGGTGGTCACCGGCAGCACGGCCACGTAACCGGCGAGCTGCCCGCTCGGATCGCATTGCAGCAAGGCGTGGAGCAGGCGTGCGGTCAGCCCTTGATCGCTGCTGCTCGGGCGCAACCAGTTGACGTTCCCCGCGAGCAGGCCTTCGATCACTGCGCAAAATGCCAGCAACGGCGCATTGCCCGGGGTGATGTGCACCACCAGGCCCAAGGGGCTCCAGCGTTCGAAACGCGGTAGCCGGTAGTCGAAGCGGTGCAGCGAGTGCGGCTGCATACCGAGTTCGTGCTCGAGTTTGCCGCACAGCGCTTCAGCCTGGCAGAACTCGATCAACCCTTGGCGTTGCTCGGCATCGAGCGGCAGATCGGTGTCGCGCAGTTGTTCGGCAAACCGTTGCGCCGCGTCGATGATCGTGGCACTTGCCAAGGGAGCACTCAGTTGTCGCGGCAGGTTTTCAAGCAGTGATGCCAGCGCCTGATCGAGGCTGTCGGGTGTGCACAGGTGTCCGTCAAGTAAATACATTTCAATGACTCCCTAACAATTCGGCCGCCGCCATGGCACAGCTTCTGCTGGCCGTGGTGCCGGCGCGGCCATGTAATTCAAACCAGTCGGTGGAAAGCCCGCAGCCACAGCTGGAGCCCGGATGCAGAGTGGCGAGATCGCTCATCACCACGGCGTGGGCGGGGCTGGAGGAGATGTAGGGTGAAACGAAGCCCAGCAGTCCACGTTCGCCGTAGGGCAAGACGCAAAAATCTGCGGGATTGCGCACGTAGACCCGCGAATAGACCGGCACATGGAAACGGTGATGAGCGCATTCGATATAGGGCACGGCATGCTCGACTGCGCCGTAGCCGTCGCGACAGTTCGCCAGGTCGATCCCCAGTTGTCGGTGAATCTGCGCATACAACTGCGCCCGTGGAATTTCCTGTGCCGTCCGGGTTTTCCAGCCACCGCCGAAAAACGCCAGCGAGCGGGCCGGCAGGCGCAGGTCGGCGACAGCGGTGGCCTGCATCTGTTGCAGGGTCTGCCAGAGGAACGCCGGGAAGCCGAAAATCCTTACCGGCAAGCCTTCTTCGGCAAAGGCTTGCAGGGCCGCGATGACGCCGAACAGATCGAATTGATGTCCGTTGCCGGTGCGTCGCAGGGCGTAACACACGCGATTGACCGGGGCGAAACTGCACAGGAACTGGTCGGTGTAAGAGGTACCGAGGGCGATGCGCTCTTCCGGTTCGTAACCCAGGATCAGGTAATTGCATGGCGTGTCGGGCGTGTGCCAGTGGTAATGATGAAAAATGCGCGCAACCATGAACTGGGCAGCGGTAAGGCTGCGCTCGTCGTATCGCATGCGGCTTTTTTCGCCGCTGGTGCCGGAGGAGGTGAGTTCCAGGGCCGTTTCGCCGGTGGCGCTGAGCAGCAATTGCCGTTTGAAAAAACTGGCGAAGATTGGTGGCAGGCGCGACCAGTCCTCGAGGCTGTCCAGGTCGTTGATCTGCAGCCCGTTAGCGTTCAACCAACGCGTGTAACCGGGGGTCTGCTCGCTGTGAAACCGGCTGATTTCGGCCATGGCGTGTTCGAAGAGACCCGATGGCACGGAATTCGGGCAATAGGGCGCCGCTGACGCGCAAAGCGCATCGCTGAGAGGTAAACCGGTCATGTTCGAGCCTTATGGAGTTGATGCGGAGTGGGACGTGTTGTTGGAGAGGAAGCCCAGCAGCAAGGGCAGGGCCAGCAGGCCGCCGCCGGCCGCCCAAAGGGCAAACAGCGACAGGCTGTTACCCCCGCCAGACGCGGCAATCAGCGCGCCGCCGGCGCCCATCACGGTAATGGAAAGCATGCCGATCAGCGCAGAGACCAGGCCTTTGCTGTCCTCGCTGCAGAACAGGGCCAGCCGATACAGCGCCGCATTGCTCATGCCCAGACCCACCGCATACAGCGCGAGACTGGCGACGACGGCCTGCAACCCGGCACCGAGCTGACTGCATACGATCAGCGCGCCCAGACCGAGACAAAAAGGCCACAGCGCCAGGCTGACCAGGCGCGGTAGCGGCTGGGTGAGCAACAGCCGGTCAAGCAACAGATTGCCGACGATGACCGCCGCGAAAACCGGAATTTGCCATAGCCCGTACGCCAGGGGCGTCAGGCCTTGCTGTTGCATCAATAACACCGGTGCGAGGCCGATCCAGGCAATCAGTGGCAGGCTCATCAGGCCCAGGGCGAGGCTGGCGGCGAGAAAGCGGTGGTTGCCCAGCAATGCCTGATAACGCTGCCGGGTATGGCGCCAGGAGAAAGGAATGCTTGCCAGGCGTTTACCGTCACGGCGCAGCGCCCCCACAGTTTCCGGCATGAAGGCATACAACCCGAGCCAGGCCAGCGCGGCGACCAGGCCAAGCATCAGAAACAGTTCGCGCCAGTCGAGCCATTCCAATAGCAGGGTGCCAACCAGCGGGCCGAGCAACGGAGACAGCAACGCGACGTTGCCGAGCAAGGCCATCAGGCGTACGGCGTCGGCCTCGCAGAAGACTTCCTGAAGGGCGGGGTAACTGACGGCGACGACAAAACCCAGGCTCATGCCTTGCACCAGCCGCAGCAGGTTGAACGCTTCTATGCTGCCGGCAGCGAACGCCGCCGCGCAGGCCGCGCTGAACAGCGCACAACCGGCCAGTAACATGCGCCGCCGCCCCAGTTGATCGGACAAGGGGCCAATCAGCCCTTGCAGGCAGACACCGCCGAGCAAATACAGATTGAACGCATAGGGAACATGACGGCTATCGGCATTAAACGTATGGATGACCTTCAACATGGCCGGCATGATCATGTCACTGGCCATGTAAGTGGTCAGTTCAAACAAGGTCAGTGCCAGACAGAATCCAAGCGCTCGTGTGGGAGGGATGTTTATCAAAATTCTCTGCATATGCTTTCTGGTTCATCAAGTTAAACAGCAAGAGTGCAGAGAGTAAGGGGCTGCTATGTGGGTTTATATGGATTTGGTGTGACGGTATATATCTATAGTTTGCGTATTTTTACTTTGGGAGGAGGTATTACAGTTGATGGCGAATCGTCCTACTGGTTTTGCAGATACTTTACGCAAAATGCGCCTACATTGCGTAAGCGCATTGAATGGCGGGAAATAATTGGACTCGGGTTATATCAGAAGTTCGTCACTTAACGATGTTGATAATAGCCAGGGCCGCCCTGGTAATAACGGTGATGGTCATCGTGCCAGCCGCCGTGGGGGAAGATGATGCAGCCACTCAGGGTCAGCAGGGCAAGAACGGGAATCAGCCAGGTGATTCGACGCAGCATTTCAAAAATCCTCATGGTTACGCCGTCATGAAGCCAAAACTCTTCATCGGCTGTAACATGAGACCCCGAATGTCGCGGCGCATCCCCGTAAAAGGGTAAGCGCATGGCATGCAAACGGATACAAACCGGATACATTCCAAAGGTTCAGGAAACCGCAATGACCCAGAAGCAACGCTTGATATATTCGATTCTGATCGCCGTGTCTGTGCTGGTGATCATGCTTGGCCTGTCCTGGCTGCAGAACGCCGGGAAGATCGACGAGAAGACATTCCAGTACATCGCCATTGGCGTGGCAGTGGTTGTGGTGGTGATCAATGGTGTGATGCGCCGCAAGGTCAAGCCTTGACGGCGATCGCCGCGCCTTTCAATCGTTGTTGAGGACGGCTGCAGCCTGTGGATGCAGGCTGTAACTCTTGTCGGCGTTGAAGGTAATCACGCCTTCAGCGCACAGGCGCTTGAGGACTTCGCGCACACTGAGGAAGGACAGCGGAATATCCAGATCCAGCAATTGGGTATGGACACCGCGCACGCCCAGACGACGATCGGTCTGCGCGGCGACCAGCAGGGCGTCGAGGACTTTGAGGCGAATCAGACTGGTGCGCAGCCCGAAACTTTTCAGCAGCAGGCGGATTCGCTCGTTACCGTGACGGTCGACACGTGGCCCGAAATCGCTCGCGTGGGGGCTCATGGAAGCTCCTTGTTGCGCCTGGCTACCGTCCGTTGGTAGTTGCGAGTTGTACATGCGATGGCTCCTTTCAGAGTCTGATCGGGAGGGTTATTGGGGCGTTCTCTAAACAAGACGTATCAGCACGACAAATCATGAAAGAAAAAATGTGGAAAATTTGTCGGAAATTCGTTCTTTCCTTGTAATCACGGCTTGTATCCGCTGTCACGCGGGCTAAATTTTTTTCTCCGGCTTCGTTTCTTGCTCAGGCTCATTGCGCGTGGACGCGTGGGTGTTTTCAGAGCGGAGCGTAGCCTGTGTCGTTTCCCACGGTTGGCGTGATCCGCTCTTCGGCATTTCGATCAGGAGCGAGCGTGATTATTTCCAGGCAGTTAACCGGACGGAAGCAGCTGCAAGCTTCGAGCTGCAAGCGGCAAGTTGAACATTCGGAATCACGGGACGGGTTGTGCTTTGACTCCAAGCTTGTTGCCAGAAGCTTGCAACTCACCGTTGCCGGTATGTTTCTCGGGCTGAGTGTGTCGGCCCATGCGTTCAGCCCGGCCGCTGCGGCCAGTGCCGATATTCGGCGCACCGGATTTGGCGTGCCGCACATCCGCGCCGAAAACGAACGCGGCCTCGGTTTCGGCATTGGTTATGCCTACGCGCAAGACAACCTGTGCCTGCTGGCCAACGAAATCGTCACGGTCAACGGTGAGCGTTCGCGCTATTTCGGCCCTGAGCAGTTGACTGTCGAACAGCGCGAGAACCGTGTCAGCGATATGTTCTTTACCTGGCTCAATACGCCGGAGGCGGTGCAGGCTTTCTGGCAGGCTCAGCCGACCCCGGTGCGTGACCTGGTCGAAGGCTACGCCGCCGGTTACAACCGCTACCTGGCCGAACGCCGGCAGCAGGGCCTGCCGCAGCAATGTCAGGGTGAATGGGTACGTGACATCGCTGCGCAGGATGTGGTCAGGCTCACTCGTCGTCTGCTGGTCGAAGGTGGTGTCGGTCAGTTTGCCGAGGCATTGGCTGGCGCCACTCCGCCGCAAGCGACTGCCGCCATCAACCACGACTCACGGGCTTATCAACTGGCCGATGCCCGCCAGCAGCGTTTTGCCCTGGATCGCGGCAGTAACGCCGTGGCGGTGGGCAGCGAGCGCTCGTTCAATGGCCGCGGAATGCTGCTGGCCAATCCGCATTTCCCTTGGGTCGGCGGCATGCGCTTCTATCAGATGCACCTGACCATCCCCGGCAAGCTCGACGTGATGGGCGCCGCGTTGCCGGGGCTGCCGATGATCAACATCGGTTTCAACCAGCACCTTGCCTGGACCCATACCGTCGACTCGTCGAAGCACTTCACCCTGTATCGCCTGCAACTCGACCCGAAAGATCCGACGCGCTACCTGCTCGATGGCCAATCGCTGCCGATGAGCAAGCAAACCGTGACTGTTCAGGTCAAACAGGCCGACGGCCAGGTTACCGCTGTGACACGTGACCTCTACAGTTCGCAGTTTGGACCGATTGTGCAATGGCCGGGCAAGCTCGACTGGGACCATCAGTACGCCTACAGCCTGCGCGATGCCAACCTCGAAAACGATCGCGTGCTGAATCAGTGGTACACGATGAATCAGGCGACCAGTCTTGAGCAACTGCAAGCGTCGGTGCACAAGATTCAGGGCATTCCCTGGGTCAATACGCTGGCCGTGGATGACAAGGGGCAGACGCTGTACATGAACCTGTCGGTGGTGCCGAACGTCAACGCCGAGAAACTGGCCAGATGCAGCGATCCGCGCATGGGTACGCAAATGATCGTGCTCGATGGCAGCCACAGCGCGTGTGCCTGGGACATTGATCCGAACGCAGCGCAGAAGGGTATTTATGCCGCCAGCCAACTGCCACAACTGTTGCGCAAGGATTTTGTGCAGCACTCCAACGACTCCGCCTGGCTGGCCAACCCGGCGCAACCGCTGACGGGGTTCTCGCCACTGATCAGCCAGGAAGGGCAACCGCTGGGCTGGCGTTCACGCTATGCCCTGGCGCGCTTGGGCAATCCGGGTCAACAAGGGCCGTTGGGGGTGAAGGATTTGCAGCACATGGTGATGGACGATCAGGTGTATCTGGCGACCCAGGTGCTGCCGGATTTGCTGAGGTTCTGTGCCGGCGACCTCGGTGCCGATGCGCAAGCGTTGCAACCGCTGTGCGTCAGCCTCAAGGCCTGGGACGGGCGAGCCAATCTGGATTCGCGCCTGGGCTTGGTGCACTTTCAGAACATTATGCAAACGCTGCAGAAATCCTCCGATATCTGGCGCGTGGCGTTTGATCCGAAGGATGCCCGCCACACGCCGCGCGGATTGGCTGTCGAGCAGCCAGCGGTGGCCAAGGCGCTGCGTGAAGCGATGCTGGCATCGGTGGTGATGACCAACAAAATGGGCCTCAAACCGGATACGCGCTGGGGGGATATCCAGGTGGTCAGCAGTGGCGGGCAGCAGACGCCGATCCATGGCGGGCCGGGAACCCTGGGCATCTACAACGCGATCCAGAGCGTGCCCCGGGAAGACGGCAAGCTGGAAGTGGTCAGCGGCACCAGCTATCTGCAAGTGGTGACGTTCGACGAGAAGGGCCCGCACGCCCAGGGATTGTTGGCGTTCTCGCTGTCCAGCGACCCGGTGTCGAAGTATTCCCGTGATCAGACCGAAGCGTTCTCGAAGAAGCAATGGAGCGTGCTGCCGTTTACCGAACAGCAGATCAAGGCTGATCCGCAGTATCAGGTGCAGAACGTCAGTGAGTCGGCAGACAACGGCGGGAAGGTGGCAGCCCGGTAACGGCTGTCGTTGTTGAGTCAGACTTGAAGGCCGCCTTCCACGGGAAGTGCGGCCTTCAGTTTTTTGGCGGTTGCTGCGGGATCGGGTTGATCACCGGATTGCCTTCCTTGTTGCGGGTCAGATAGACCGGCAGCACTTTCGGCAGCGAGCCGGCCAGATTGTTCAGCTCTTTGATGTTGTAAATGCCACCCACCCGAATCAGTCCGGTGTTGCTGTCGGCCAGCATCAAAGGCGTGTTGAGGTAGCGGTTGATCAGCGGCAGGGCTTCATTGAGCGTCAGGTTGTCCAGCACCAGTTTGCCGCTGCGCCAGGCCAGCGCGGTGTCGTTGGGGTAGGTCTGGCTGATCTGTGGCATGTAGTCGCCGTGTTTGTAACGCGCCTGCATCGACGGCCCAAGGCGCAAGCCATCGCCTGGCAGTGCGGTATTGCTGCTCACCAGCACCGAGCCCTCGATCAGGTTGACCCGCACCTGGTCTTGATACATCCAGACATTGAAACGCGTGCCTGTTACCCGAATCCTGCCTTCGCCTGCGCGAACGACAAACGGGTGCTGCGTGTCATGACTGACAGAAAAAAACGCTTCACCTTTTTTCAGGGTGACGCGCCGTTCGTCCTTGTAGTTGCTGAAGGTCAATTCGGTGTTCAGGTTCAGTTCGAGCTGGCTGCCATCGCTCAGGGTGACCTGGCGCACAGTGTCGGTAGCGGCGTAATGCTGGTAACTGTCGGGCACCCAGCCCAGGTTCCAGCCGGCATAAGCCGCCAGCGGCAGAGCCAGGGTGCAGAGACCGGCGACGACCGCGTATTGCCGCCATGACCGCGGCGGCTGGCGAGGCGCAACATCCACGGCAGTCTCGGGGCGCGGCAGGTGCTCGGCGACTTCCCAGATTTCCAGCATCGCCTCGTACTCGAACGCGTGCAGGGGATGTGCATCACGCCATTGTTCGAAGGCGCGACGCTCCTGGTCCGTGCAGTCGGCTGCGTGCAGACGCATGCACCACTGCGCGGCGGCATCGGTGATCGCATCGTATTCGGTTTCCGAGAGAGTATCTTGGGTCATTGACTCGTCCTGATTTCGCACATTCTAACCTTGACCGGAAGTTGCCGAGAACCTGCGTTATGGCAACTACCCATCAAAGTGGAACTTATTTTTCGCTCCGGCGCCCAAAAAGCGGGACACATTGGAAGACTTAGCCATAAATGGAGTGAAAAAATGATCAAGAACACTTTCGCCGCAGTGATTGCTGCTGCCACGTTGCTTACTGCGGGTGCCGCGATGGCGGACAGACCGGGCGCAGGCTGGGTGACCATCGAAAAAGCCATTGAAATCGTCAAGACCAAGGCCGGTTATGTCGAGGTCTACGAGATCGAAGCCGACAACGACGGTTACTGGAAGGGGGAGGGGCGCAAGGCCGATGGGGCCGTCTACGAGTTCCGCATCGACGGTGCCTCGGGCAATGTGCTGCGGGATCAGAAGGATTGATTCCCTACGCCGCCAATGGAAGCGCAGGTTGTTAAACCTGCGTTTTTTTTGCGCAATCAGGGCGTGATCACCGGCGGCGGATCGAGCTGGCGACCCATTTCGCAAATCAGGTGGGCGATCGAATCGGCATTGCGCAAAATCACGTCGATGCGTATGTCCGGCGAACCCTGATCAAGAAACGCCGTGCGTGCCTCGTCAAGCGTCGGGCTCGAGGTCAGATCGAGAATGATTTTGCTCAAGTCTTTGCCGCCAGGGACCTGATCCAGGTTCACATAGGTGTTTCTTGTTCTGCTCCAGTGTGAAAACAGTTCTTCCCTGGGTGTGGCCAATGAAAGCGCCCGACGCTGGAAGGATTGCAGATCTTGTCGCATCGACAGCCCCAGCAGCGTGACGGTCGAAATCAGATCGGCAAACGGTCGGCGCGACTCCAGCGAGGCAATGTCTTCAGCCTTGCAGAACTGATGGGCGAGCTCGTGAATCAATGTCGCCGCCTGAGCGTGAGCATCGACATCGAAAGGCTGAGTCATTACCGCGTTGTAGCGATCCAGAGCCGGGTTGAAGAAGTGTTCGGTGAAATGCACCCGTTTGCGCTGATCGTTATTGAGCACGAATGCAATGATTGATGAGTAGGCGGTGTTCGAACCGACGACGAAGCGGTCGGTGTTCATCAGGTCGTCATCCGGGTCCACCAGTGCGTTGCAAATGGGCACGATTGCATTGTGGATTTTTTTTAACAGCCTGGTATCCACTTGCTGCACACCAAAAAAATCTCTGAAGAACGCCTCCAGTCGAAGACTCGGGGCATTGTTTTTCAAGAGCGCCAGATTGTGCAAACTGTTGAAGGCGTAGAACCGCGCCAGGTCGACGGCCTGCTGGATAGCTTGAGCTTTTCGTGGATGCTGTGCCTGAATGTCCTTCATTCCGACGGCCTCGATGTTCAGAACCGCCCGACGCTCCCGCTCGAGTCTGTAGGGCTCGTACAGTCTGGAGACGACTTTGCCGAAGTGAGCGGTATGCCGGTCGGCAGCGATCACCAGGTGCGTACCGTGCATTCTTAACGATGGGCCACGGGTGGCACCGTTGACCAGTTGCCAGACGGCGCCGGGTTGTTCGACACCATAGACTTTGCCTCCGACGGTGGCGTAGCTGTGTCCGCTTGTGGTGTCTTCGTAAACCCCGGTCCTGCGATTGTGCTTGAGGTCTGTGAGGGCCACCGCGTGGGTTTCGAATGACTGCAACTCGGTGCGCAGCGGGGAAGTCGTGCGCATGTGATGCCATGTCGGTGCTTTCGCGGCGGACGGCGACGTCGCGTCTTCAACGGCTGGCGCTTCGACCCTGGCCGGCACGTCTTCGGCGTCCTGCAAACTCTCGCGACTCAAACTCAGCATCTGCACGGCCCCGCCAATGAACGCCTGCAAGGCCTGTTTCCAGTGGTGGTTCTGGAGGGCTTCGGCCGAATCCTTGAAGTCTTTGTAGGCCTGCCAGAGAAACGTCACGTAAGACAACTTGCCCGGCAACAATCTGGACAGCAGGTGGATGCCCTTGCTGAACAGATTCTTCGCAGCCTCCCAGTCATCTTGCGCCGCAGGGAGGGACTGACAGCCGAGAAAGCGCTGCAGCAGCGCAAGGTTGTCAGTGAACAATCGGGCCAGCAGGTTGCCCTGAACAGGGATCCCGACGTGGACCATTTCACTGGTTTCGCCAACGCTGGATTGCAGCAGCCGTTGAAACACAGCCTGCTGCTCCGTTGGCAAGCGGCGCAGCAGCAGGTCCTGCAAGGCCCCCGGTTTGTTCAGGGCGGCGATCAGCCCCTGCGGTTCCTCGAATTCATGGAACACCTCGTCGGCATACAGTGAATAAAGCACTAGCGGGCCTTGATCTCCGTTACCCGGTCCAATCACGTACAGGCCCGGAACTTCCACGGCCGTCACTCCGGCCGTCTTGGCCAGCGACAACGGTGCGACAAGCGCATGCGCACCCTCGACCGTCGCGCGTGCAACGCCGTCGGGCATGTCGAACACCTGACAGAGGTAGTCGAATGCCTTGGCGGACAACCGCTGTTGCAGTTTCAATCCATGGGCGTGTTGCAGCAATTGCCAGGGCAGTTGCCGAAGGAAGCGCTGTTTACGCACTTCGGCACCGTCGCTGCCGGGCGCGAGCGCTTTCGCCACCTGTTGGCCGTAGCTGGTGGAAATGTCCAGCGACAGCAGCAAGCGCCGCACAGCGTTTTGATCAAAGCCTTGGGGTAACGCCTGCGTGGTGGTGGAGGCAACCTTGAATCCGGTGCCCTGAGCCACGTTGATATGGTTCAGGGCAAACTCGCTGAGCGGGCGTGCGGGCCCTGCCAAGGCGAGGTTGGGCGTGATCCTGATCTGTTTCGGCTCGAGCCGGTTACCGGGAAAGCGTTGATCGAGCAGCGTCTTCAAGCGTCGGTCTACGTAGTTGGCAAGGTCGGGGAGGTCACTGAGGTAATCCTTGTGATCGGTGACACTGTGGCGCCATTGCTCGAGCAGCTCCAGATGCCGTTGTTGATCCTGTGGCGACGCCATGCCCAGCCAGGCAGGCAGCGACTGCTGCTGGTCAATGGCCTTGCCCAGTTGAAGGGTGCGCAGCAGGTTGGTGTCGATCACGGTTTTTTTCAGCGTCGTCAGGACCGATGCCAGGCGGCTGTCGCCGTGCAGGCGCTGGCGAGCCTGATCGCAGCGCGCAAGAAAATACTCGATCGCCGATTGCATCGAATGTCGGGACACATCGCCTTTGATCAGTTGCAGTGCACCCAAGGTGTAGTCCTGGTGGAACTGGCGATCTTTCGGGGCAAGATTTTCGACGAGGGCAAGGCGTCCCACACTGTCTTTCAGTCGCTGGTTCAGCACTCGTCGTGCATCGACGATGTCGGTAAAAACCTCAAGCCCCGTCGCGGGTGTCCACAGCACGGCGTGCCCCGAGTGTGCCGCATCGAGGCCGCCGCGTTCGGTCAGCATCACGCAGTGTGCCAGCGGCAATTGCGTCTGCCCTGAGGCACTGTCGAGGGTCAGCGACCAGGCATCTGGCCGGAAGCCGTTGAGCGAGCCCCGGTTATCGCGGTTGGCGTGCTCGGTGGTGAATACCGTATCGACTATTGCCTTGATGTCGGCCCTGAGCGAGCCACTCAGCACCCGCAACTGCGCCTCCCCCGTGATCCCTTCCACCCAGCCGTCGGCGAGCAGTGGTTGCAGATTTTCAAGGTACCGGCGCTGCTCGGTCACAACGGCACTGGGCTGAACCCGGAACGCGCCGGCGAGCAAGGCTTCGCGGTTGGCAAGGGTGCGTACCCGCTCGCGGTTTTTTTCCGCCAGCACCATGGACATCTGTTGTACCCCGGGCAGTGCCGGGCGGGTGGACCAGCGTTCGCCGGTGTTCAGTTCCAGCAAGCGTTCATGGATCATCGAGCGAATATCCAGCGCCTTGTCGAACAGTGCATGGATATCGACGGTGCCATCGCTGAGGCTGAACGCCTGCAAGGCAAATTCGATGTTCTTGCGTTGCTTGGTAATGATCGCCTCGAACAGCACGGCGAAGGTCTCGCCGGCGAGACTTTCTCCGCTGACATGCGGGTTGCCGAAGCCAATGAAGCGTTTGCGCTCTTCCAGGCTCAGCAGACCGAACAGTTCGTCTTCATGACCGGGCGCGAGAAACTTGCTGTGCACGGTGTCCTTCAGATCGTTGTAGTCCTGGAGCACCTGCAAGCCCATGCTCGGGGTGTAAAGAAAGGCGTTGGCATGGCTGATCATCAGCGAGCCCGCCAGTTCGACGTAATTGGGTTCGTACTCCCACAAACGCACGTTTTCCAGGATCGGACGGCCGCCCGGCAGGCTCGCCGGGCTGATCATCTGGTGCAGGGTGGCAAACTGGCTGGCAGTGAGGATATCGCTTTCGCGTTTGATCATCAGATCGGCCCGAGCCTGTTCCGTCAGGGCCTTGGCGAAAAAGACGCGGCGCGGCGAACCGTCGGCGGAGGGTCCATCCCAATAGCGTTCCATTTCGCGAAACAGCCACATCACCAGTTTGCCCGCCACTTCCTTGAGGGCGGCTTCCCAGGTGGCCTGGTCACCGCTGGCAGGGTCATGGCCCGGATTGGAGAACTCGTGCAACCGGTTCACTGGCCAGCCACGGTGATACAGCCTCAGCACCGCTTCACTCAGACTCATTGAGTCGTGCCAGTGTTTACCGGTCTCCGGGGCGCTGCCGTCGGCCTGCACAACGCTATAGAAGCTGACGCGCGACAGCGTCTGCTCGATGTTGGGGAAGTGCGGGCTGAGCCGGCCATCGAGAATCTTCTCCAGCAACGAGGCCAGAGACGGCAGTTGTTTCAACTCATCGAGCATGGCTTCGGCGTTCAGTTGCTGAGCCGCCTGAATCGCGGCGCCCTGATGAGCAAAAATATCGCCTTCGATGGTTTCGTAAATCAGCGTCAGGCGACTGTGGGCGGTCACCTGCCGGCGCTGGGCCAAGGCCAGAAACGCGAACATGTCGTCATCCTCATCCGTGCTTTCCAGATGGTTGCGCAACGCTGTCTGCAGGGCCGGGAGGCTGTCGTATTTCTTGATGCCGCCGTACGGGGTATAGAGGATGGCACCGCGGTCGTCCGGCGTTGCACTGAGGATGAACACCCCGGCCAATGTCAGGGCGGGCAGGGTGCCTGCCTTGATCTGAACGCTTTGGGCCAGCATCGGTGGCGACTGTTGGCTGCGCAGTGCCTGGGTCACCAGCGTGACATGGGCCAACCAGTCGAAATCTTTGTCGTTCAGGCCGTGGGTCTTGCCGAGTTCTGCCCTCAGCCCCTTGTATTTCAGGGCTTCGGGAAATAACAGCGCAGCGACGGGATTGAGCATCTTCAAGTCTCTTTGCGGGGCGCACTGATGAGCGCCGTCAGAAGGAGGCACGAGACTAGGAGGGGGGCGCGATTCACAGGTGGTAGATAGTTATTGCACGTTGCAGGTAAATGTCTGTCAGGCGGGTGCGCGGCGGGCACGCTCGCGATGATCGCGGCGTTATTGAGGGTTGACAGGCGGCAGCCCGGGCATGGTTAATCGACTGGCAAATTGTCCATACGCTGTTGTTCCCTCCAATAATCATTCTGGAGCTTCAGATGTCTGCGCCACACGATCATGTGTCCTCTGCTGCCTCGTCGTCGGTATCTCTCGACGCGCTGACGCAACTGCTTGAAACGATTTTCCTGCGCCACGGCACGTCTGACGAAGTGGCCCGGGTGCTGGCCGCCAACTGCGCCAGTGCCGAGCGCGATGGTGCCCATAGCCACGGTGTCTTCCGGATTCCCGGGTACGTCTCGACCCTGAAAAGCGGCTGGGTCAATGGCCATGCCGTGCCGCAGGTGGAAGACGTGGCTTCCGGGTTTGTCCGGGTCGACGCCGGCAACGGGTTTGCCCAGCCAGCACTGGCCGCCGCCCGGTCATTGCTGGTGGAGAAGGCGCGCCAGGCGGGGATCGCGGTGTTGGCGATTCGCAACTCCCATCACTTCGCCGCACTGTGGCCGGATGTCGAACCTTTTGCCGATGAAGGCCTGGTCGCGCTGAGTGTGGTCAACAGCATGACCTGCGTGGTGCCGCACGGCGCCGACCGCCCGCTGTTCGGCACTAACCCGATCGCCTTTGCCGCGCCGCGCGCCGGTGCCGCACCGATTGTCTTCGACCTCGCCACCAGCGCCATCGCCCATGGCGATGTGCAGATCGCTGCGCGCAAGGGCGAACGATTGCCGGCAGGCATGGGGGTGGACAGCCTCGGCCAGCCGACCCAGGACCCCAAAGCGATTCTTGAAGGCGGCGCGCTGTTGCCGTTTGGCGGGCACAAGGGCTCGGCGCTGTCGATGATGGTGGAACTGTTGGCAGCGGCGCTGACCGGCGGCAACTTTTCTTTCGAGTTTGACTGGTCCGGGCATCCCGGCGCGAAAACCCCATGGACCGGGCAATTGCTGATCGTCATCGACCCGAGCAAGGCGGCCGGGCAGAGCTTTGCCGAGCGTAGCGAAGAGTTGGTGCGGCAGATGCACGGTGTCGGGCTCAAGCGTTTGCCCGGTGATCGTCGACACGCCCAGCGCGCCCGTTCACTGGCCGAAGGCATCCTGCTGGATCAGCAGACGCTGGCGCAGTTGCGCGAACTGGCAGGACAGTAATTTCGTTGCGCGCAAGAAAAAGGCGAGCCCTGAGGCTCGCCTTTCGTTGTCTGCCCGTTGCTTAACGGCGGCCCAGCAACAAGCCGACCACCAGACCGAAACCGGCCGAGATGGCCACGGTCTGCCACGGATGGCCGCCGATGTAGTTCTCGGTGGCATCGACCGCCGGTTTGGTGCGATCGCGCACGCTCGATACCGAGTCTAGCGCCTGCTGCAGTTTCACAGCGATTTGTCCGCGCAGGGTTTCCGCTTCTTCGCCGATCAGTGAAGCGCTGCTTTTGAGCAGTTTGTCCGACTCTTCGATCAGAGCCTGAAGTTCGCTGAAGGCTTGATCCTTGATTTGGTCTTCGGCAGCTTGCACGGCGGATTTCCGGGCCATTGGGTGACTCCTTGCAGTTGAATGGACAGTGATCAATGGAGTATGGCGGTACTTGAAAAGTTGCACCGAATTTCTCCTGGAAGAAAAACCAGCGCCGGAGATTTACACCAAGCGTGTAAGATGTCGCCATTTTACGCAGCAGGATAATTCCCCATGAGTTTCAATCTGGCCGACAAATCCCTCGCCGAGCGCGCCGCGCTGGAAGACGAGAAATCCCGTCTGTTCGAACTCTGGCAGAACAATCTGGGCAAAGCCAAAGGCGAAGCCGCACGGTTGTTCGGTGAACGTGCCAAGCGCAAGGGGAAGTGGGCCGAATGGGTCCGCGCGGAACTGGACGGCATGTCGCCACCAGAGTTCGCCAACATGGTACGCAGTGAGGTCAACCGCTTGATGGCTGCCAACAAGTAAGCAGCCTTAATCGCGGGCGAAACAGCGAACAATCGCTTCACGCACTTTCACCACCACCGGGTCGGTCTGGGCGTTGGTGCGCCAACCCAGTTCAATCGGATAACGCGGCAAGGCCAGAGGGCAGGGCAGCACGCTCAGTCCACTGAGCGCCGCGATGCTCCGGGCGGCATGTGCCGGAATCGTCGCCACTGCCTGACTGCCCGTGAGCAGATACGGCAGCGCGGCAAAATGCGTGGTCGAGGCACAGACGCGTCGACTCAGGCCCAGCGCGGCCAGGCCCTCATCGGTAATGCCGATAAAGCCGCCGGACGACACCAGCAGGTGCTCGCGGGCGACGAACGCCTCCAGGTCCATTTGCGGCTGGCCGGGCACCAGACTCGCAGGATCGACCAGACAGGCATAACCGCCTTCACCCAATACCTGACGGCTGAGCAGACGTTCGGCAAAGCCGCCAGCGGTGATCGCCAGATCGAAATGGCGCTCCATCAGCGCCCGGGCGACGATCTGACTGTGGGTCTGACGGAAAATCAGCCGCAGTTTCGGTGCACTGTGGGCGATTTCCTCGATCAGGCGCCGGCCGTAGGCAATTTCGAAATCATCCGACAGGCCGATCGTCACTGAGCGGCCCTCGTAGTGCTCGGTGGTCGGGTCGATCATGGCCAGGCTCTGCCGACACTTGTTCAGTGCCTCGCTGACCACCGGTTTCAACTGATCGGCCTTGAGCGTCGGCGCCAGTCCGCGCCCGGTGCGCACGAACAATTGATCACCATAGACTTCACGCAAGCGGCGCAATGCCGCGCTGACGGCCGATTGGGTGACGCCCAGCCGCAGCGCTGCGCGGCTGGCACTGGATTCTTCATGCAGGGCTTCGAAGACTTTCAGCAGATTGAGGTCGACGGCAGCGATATTCATTTGGCTCATATCATTCAGCAGTGAACGGGGCTTTATTCATGATCGCGTGGCGCCGGACAATCAGCAACCTCTGAACCTGATGGAGTCACCGCGATGCCCAAATCAATTGTTGCTGCCTTGCAGATCGGCGCCTTGCCCGGTGGTAAAAGCGAAACCCTGGAACAGATCCTGAGCTGGGAAACCGCGATTATCGAATCCGGCGCAGCCCTGGTGGTGATGCCCGAAGCGTTGCTCGGCGGTTATCCGAAAGGCGAAGGCTTCGGCACTCAACTGGGCTATCGCTTGCCGGAAGGCCGTGAGGCTTATGCGCGGTATTTCGCCAACGCGATCAATGTGCCGGGCGCCGAAACCGAGGCCCTGGCCGGTCTGTCGGCGCGCACCGGCGCCCATCTGGTCATTGGTGTTATCGAACGTGCGGGCAGTACGTTGCATTGCACGGCCCTGTATTTCGATCCGCAAGCCGGGCTGCTGGCCAAGCACCGCAAGCTGATGCCGACCGGCACTGAGCGCCTGATCTGGGGCAAGGGCGACGGCTCGACGCTGCCGGTGCTCGACACCCAGGTCGGCAAGCTCGGCGCGGTGGTGTGTTGGGAAAACATGATGCCGCTGCTGCGCACGGCGATGTATGCCAAAGGCATCGAAGTGTGGTGCGCGCCGACGGTGGATGAGCGGGAGATGTGGCAGGTCAGCATGCGTCACATCGCCCATGAGGGCCGCTGTTTTGTGGTCAGCGCCTGTCAGGTGCAGGCGTCGCCGCAGGCTCTGGGGGTGGAGATTGCGAACTGGCCGGCGGATCGTCCACTGATTGCCGGTGGCAGCGTGATCGTCGGGCCAATGGGCGATGTGTTGGCCGGGCCATTGCGTGGCGAGGCCGGGTTGTTGACCGCCGAAATCGACACCGATGAACTGGTTCGCGCCCGCTATGACTATGACGTGGTCGGCCATTACGCCCGACCGGATGTGTTCGAACTGTCCGTTGACGAGCGAGCGAAACCCGGCGTGCGCTTCACCTCATGATTTGCCGCTGGCCGCAGACCTTCAGGAATGGCGCTGTTGCAGCCATTGCTCGCGGGTGATTTCCCAGATTTCCCGAGGCAGGCGGCCGGCGACGAAATCGTCTTCATCGGTTCGGATCAGGCGCATGCCGGCACGCTCGGACAGCCTGCGCGAGCCGAGGTTTGGCGCGGCTTTCGGCACGCGCATCAGCGGGCGATTGAGCGTTTTGAACCAGTAATCGGTTACCGCCACGCTGGCTTCAGTCATCAAACCCTGACCTTGCCACGCCGGCGCCAGCCAGAAGCCACGATGATTGTCCGGTTGATCCATCAGGCTGATAGCGCCGATCAACTGTTGCGGTGCGCGCTGGAGGCGAATCGACCAGTGCCACTCCTGGCCCGCCGCCACCGCTGGCAAGGCGATGTCACGCAGGTAGCTGAGCGCACCATCCTCCGGGTAGGGCCAGGGAACGGCAGCGTTCAGATAGCGCACGACCTCCCAGTGCGGGAACTGGCGTTGCACGGCTTCGGCGTCCTCCAGTTGCAGCGGGCGCAGGATCAGCCGTTCGGTGTACAGCGTCGGTGTGTCTTCCATAAACCAGCGGCCTCCATGAGTGTTCTGGACGAACGCGCAGGCTAGCGCATTTTTACCAGGTCGCGGCACTGGCCTTGGGCAGGCTGAGCTTGCCTCTGTCGACGAAACGCATGGTGCCGAACAAACCGCCGGCAAGTTTGCCGTGCAGCACGTAGGGCAGGTTATCGAGGGTTTGGGTCTGGCTAAGGCCCAGGGTCTGGCGCAACACCGAGAACGCGGAAATGCTCACCGGCACGCTGACGATGGTTTCGGAAAAACGCGGGATCGAGCCGCTCTGATCACTGACCCCCGACGCCAGTGAATGGCCGTTGACCTCCAGATCCAGGGCAATGCCGTTGTAGTCGATGGCGGTTTCGTTGGGGTTCTGCACGCGCAATTTGATCGCGAAGCGCACTTCCAGATCCTGGCTCGGTAACGGTTCGAGGCCGACCACGTTGATGTTGACCGGATCGCGGTTGGGAAACAGCGCGCAGGCACTGAGGGACAGCAGGAGCAGTGACAGAATGACAGCGTGGACGCGGCGCATAAGCGGTCTCTCAACAAAAAAGGGCTGAACCGTCGCCGGCTCAGCCCTTTTTCAAGGCGTAGCGTTCAGCGGTTCAACTGTGCGACAGCCACAGGTTGGCCAGGTTCACCTTTGGCCGCAACATCGGGGTTTTCCATGACCTGAAGAATAGAAGCTTCCGGGTCGAAGTCGTCTTCTTCCAGCTCGATGAATTCTTCTGGCAGAAAGAGGTTCAGCACGATTGCGCACAATGCGCCGACGGTGATTGGCGATTCGAAGATGTTGCGCAGTGCCTGTGGCAGTTCGCGCAGCACTTGCGGTACGGCGGCGATGCCCAGGCCCATGCCGATTGAGATCGCCACGATCAGCATGTTGCGCCGATGCAGGCCCGCCTCGGCAAGGATCTTGATCCCGGCCACGGCCACTGTGCCGAACATCACCAGCTCGGCGCCGCCGAGCACCGGTTTCGGCATCAGTTGCAGCACCGCGCCAATCATCGGGAACAATCCCAGCAGCACCAGCAGGCCGGCGATGAAAAACGCGACGTATCGACTGGCCACGCCGGTGAGCTGGATCACCCCGTTATTCTGCGCAAAGGTCACCATTGGCATGCTGTTGAACACGGCCGCCATGGCCGAGTTCAGGCCGTCGGCGAGCAGGCCGGATTTGATCCGGCGGATGTACAGCGGGCCTTTGACCGGTTGCCGCGAGATCATCGAGTTGGCCGTCAGATCGCCTGCGGCCTCCAGCGGCGACACGAGGAAAATCACCGCCACCGGCACGAACGCCACCCAGTCGAAGTTGAAACCGTACTTGAACGGCACCGGCACGCTGACCAGCGGCACCTCGGGCAGGCTGGCGAAATCCACCGTGCCCATCAGCCACGCGACCACGTAACCGAGGGTCAGGCCAATGACGATGGCACCCAGACGCAGGAAGGGCACATCGACGCGGTTCAGCACAACGATGGTGCCCAGCACCAGTGCCGCGAGGAACACATGGCTGGCTGCGCCGAGATCCGCTGCACCGAAACCGCCAGCGATGTCGGTCATCGCCACTTTGATCAGCGACAGGCCCATCAGGGTGATGATGGTGCCGGTGACCACCGGGGTGATCAGCATGCGCAATTTGCCGATGAACTGGCTCAGCACCACCTCGATAAACGCGGCGAAAAAACACACGCCGAAGATCGTCGAGAGGATTTCATCGGTGCCGCCGCCCCGGGCCTTGACCATGAACCCGGCGCTGAGAATCACGCTGATAAAAGAGAAACTGGTGCCTTGCAGGCACAGCAGGCCCGACCCGACCGGGCCGAAACGTTTGGCCTGCACGAAGGTGCCGAGGCCGGAAACGAACAGTGCCATGCTGATCAGGTAGGGAATTTCGCTGTGCAGGCCGAGGGCGCCGCCCATGATCAGGGTCGGTGTGATGATGCCGACGAAGCTGGCCAGTACGTGTTGCAGCGCGGCGAACACAGTGGCGGTGAGGTGCGGGCGATCGTTGAGGCCGTAGATCAGGTCGTTGTTGCGCGGGGCTTTTTCAGAGGCGGTCATGGTGGTTTGCGTGCCGCGAGGCGGGGCCGGGTCAGAAAATGGAGGCGCAGGATGCCGGAAGCGGTCGGCGAGGGCAACGAGCAATAACTGCCTGAAAGGTCAGGTTTTATTGGGGGAGGTGCTTATCGGCCCAACCTGACACACCTCATTGTGGCGCGGGAGCCTGCTCGCGCTCGGCGGCGCAGCAGCCGTAAATGGGGGCATGGCTGAAAAAAACCAGGGGCCGCTGCGCAGCCCGGCGCAAGCAAGCTCCCGCGCCGCACGGGGGCTGTGTGTCAGGAGAAGGCCGCGAGCAAATCCTCCTCAAACGCCTTTTGCGCATCCCCCGGCACCTGCGCGCGATGCCGGGCCAGATGAAACGCCACCTCAAAACTCAACTCTCCTTCACGTACCGGCCGCAACAGGCCTCTGTCTTGCCAGCTGCGCGCATAGTGTTCGGGCAGATAGCCCACGTGTTTGCCGGACAGAATAAAGGCCAGCGTGCCTTCCACCTGTTCCGAGCGCGCCGAACAGACCTTGCCCTGAAACGGCTCGTCACTGCGCAAAAAACGGTACGGGTGATCGACCCGGTCACAGGCGGCCAAGGCCTCGTCGCCGGGCGAAGCGTCGGTGAATAACGGATGCCCCGGTGCACAGTACAAATGCTGGGTTTCACTGAACAACTGGCGATAGTCGAAAGCGCTCTGTGCCTGAGAGAAGTAACCGATCGCCAGATCCAGCCGCTGCTGCAGTAACAGGCGCTCCATCTCACCGGGCATCGCGCTGATCAGCTCGATGCGCACCGATTCGTCGCGTTCGCGAAAACGCCGGATTGCTACAGCCACGCGTTGCAGCACGGATTGATCGACCGCCTCGGAAATGCCCAGTCGCACCTCGCCAATCAGCCGCCCGGCGACACCGTTGGATTGATGGCGAAAGGTTTCGATCGACTCGAACAGGCTGCGGATGGCAATCAACAATTGCTCACCCTTGGGCGTGACGCTGAAACCCGCCTTGCCACGGCTGCACAGGCGATAGCCGAGGCGCGTTTCGAGCCTGGCCATTTGCTGGCTGATGCTCGACTGGCTCAGGCCCAATTCACCTTGGGCGGCGCTGAATCCGCCGCACTCGACCACGCTGACAAACAGGCGCAGCAACTGCAGATCAATATCGTGAAGCTGGCCGAGCATCACATTACTCCGGGGTAAAGTCAGGATAATTATTTCGCTATTTTTCTAATGTATCCGACGGCGCATCCTGCCACCACTTCCTCCGGTCAGGTGTTCGTCATGGCTCCCGTGTTCAAGCTGTGTTTCCCCGCGCTGTTGTTGTCCGTGGTCATCCATGCCCAGGCCGAGGACAAAACCCTCAACCTCTACAGCTGGGCCGATTACGTGCCGCCGCACACCCTGCAGCGTTTCGAGCAGGAGACCGGCATTCACGTGCGTTACGACACTTTCGATACCTCCGAGGTGTTGGAAACCAAATTGCTCACCGGTGGCAGCGGTTATGACGTGGTCGTGCCGTCCTCCACTGTGTTGGCGCGCGGATTGGCTGCCGGCGCGTTGAAAGAAATCCGCCACGACGGACTCAAGGGTTACGCCAATCTGGACCCGGATCTGCTGGAAAAGCTCGCCGCCGTCGATCCCGGCAATCGCTACGGCGTGCCGTACACCTGGGGCACGCTCGGCCTGGGTATGAACGTCGAGGCGCTGAAGCAGCGGCTGCCAGATGTTCCGCTTAACAGTCTCGACCTGCTGTTCAAGCCCGAATACGCCAGCAAGCTCAAGGATTGCGGCATTGCCATTCTGGATTCGCCGCAGGAAGTCATCGGCCTGGCACTGCATTACCTCGGTAAAGATCCCTACAGCACCGAGCGCAATGATCTGGCCGCCGCCCAGACGCTACTGCAGAAATTGCAGTCGTCAGTGTTGTACGTCGCCACCGGCCGGCAGATCAACGATCTGGCCAGCGGCAACGTGTGTCTGGCGCTGACCTATAACGGCGACGCGAGCATGGCCGCCGATCAGGCCCGCAAGGCCGGCAAGCCGTTCGAGGTCGCCTACCGTATTCCACAGGAGGGCACGCTGGTGTGGCAGGACAACCTGGCCATCCCCAAAGACGCGCCGCACCCGGACGCTGCGCGAGCATTCATCGAATTCATGCTGCGCCCCGACTCGGTGGCCGAGCTGACCAATACGCTGTTCTTCGCCACCGCCAACCAGGCTGCGACGCCGCTGGTGGATGAAGCCGTGCGCAGCGACCCCGACATCTACCCGCCGGCCGCCGTGCGCGAACGGCTGTACGCCGACCGCAGCATGAGCCTCAAGGACATGCGTCAGCGCACCCGTTTGTGGACCACTTTCCGCAGCCATCAATAACAACAGGAGTAAACCGAGATGGACGTGCCCATGCAAAACGATCAGGCCATCACGCGCGACAGCCTCTACGGCACTGCCGCCGAAAGCACCTACGCCGGGATCACCAGTTTCATGCGCCGACGCTACAGCCGCGACCTGCGCGGTGTTGACGTGGCGGTCAGCGGTGTGCCGTTCGACACCGCCACCAGCAACCGCCCCGGCGCGCGTTTCGGCCCGCGCGGGATTCGCGCGGCGTCCACCGGGATTGCCTGGGAGCGCCACTGGCCGTGGACGTTCGATCCGTTCGATCATCTGGCGGTGATCGACTATGGCGACTGCGACTTCGATTACGGTTCGCCGCACAGCATTCCAGAAAGCATCGAAGCCCATGCCGAACACATCCTCAATGCCGGCAGCGCGATGCTGACCTTCGGAGGCGATCATTTCATCAGCTATCCATTGCTCAAGGCGCATGCACGCAAGCATGGCACGCTGTCGTTGATCCACTTCGATGCACACAGCGACACCTGGCCGGACGAGGCGGGCAAACGGGTCGATCACGGCACCATGTTCTGGCACGCGGCGCGGGAAGGGCTGGTCGATCCGGCGCGCTCGGTGCAGATCGGGTTGCGCACGACCAACGACGATCATATGGGATTTCAGGTGCTCGATGCGCGGCAGGTGCATCGGCGTGGCTGCGAGGCGATTGTCGAGGCCATCCGCGCCCGGGTGGGCGATAACCCGGTGTACCTGACGTTCGACATCGACTGCCTCGATCCGGCCTTTGCGCCAGGCACCGGTACGCCGGTGTGCGGCGGCTTGAGTACGGTGCAGGTGCTGGAGATTCTGGGCGGTTTGCGCGGGATCAATCTGGTCGGCATGGACGTGGTGGAAGTGGCCCCGGCCTACGATCATGCCGACCTGACCTCCCTCGCCGCAGCGACCCTGGCGATGGAAATGCTCTGCCTCTATGCGGCCCGACACAAAGTCGACGTCTGACACCCTGTAGAGACGGCTACATCCTTTACACCTGTTAAACGTAAAGGATGTAGCCGGTCTTTATCCCCACTGCCTGCTCCCACCACTGAATGCCGTTGTTCATCCAGGCTCCTGCCATTTCCTGACACCAGCCTCTGCTAAGCTGCGCGCACCTTTCCGTGCAGAGCCTGAACATCGTGTCGCGTACCACTCGTCTTTTGACTTTGCTGCAGGTTTTGCGCGGCAAGAAACGTGCGGTGACCGCCGCGAGTCTGGCGGCCGAGCTGGAAGTCTCCGAGCGCACGCTCTATCGCGACATCGCCGAGCTCACCGCGCTCGGTGCGCCGATTCATGGCGAGGCGGGCATTGGTTATGTGTTGCGCAGTGGTCTGTTTCTGCCACCGCTGATGCTCAATGCCGACGAGACCGAGGCCATCGTGCTGGGGCTGCGTTATGTCGATCAGCGTGGCGACGAGGTCTTGGGCAAAGCCGCCGCAGACGCCTTGGCCAAGATTGCCGCAGTGCTCGATCCGCAGGCCCAAGAGGCGCTGCGCAATCCGACGGTGATGCCAGGACCGCCGGGTTACGGGTTTCCGCAGAATGCCGTGGCGTTGAATGTGTTTCGTCACGCGATCCGCGATCAGGCCAAGTTGCATATCGACTATGCCGACGCCCGCCAGATGCCTAGCCAGCGACTGATCTGGCCATTAGCGCTGGGGTTTCTCAATGAGGTGCGGATCATCGTCGCCTGGTGTGAGTTGCGCAGCGCCTACCGTACGTTCCGAACCGACCGCATCAGCGCTGCCAGTGCGCAGGGCGAGCGCTATCCGGGCCGACGCAGCGACTTGCTGCGCACTTGGCGCGAGCAAATGAAACTGGATGAAAGCGGACGCTTCACTGCTGACAAAAACTGACGCAGGGCTGCTTTAGGATGGCGCCAGAACCCGACAAAAAAGGAGCTGCAATCATGTCCCATCCCGTCTCTACCCTGGCCCCGGCCATCGCGGCGTATCTCGACGCGGCCAACGCGCGTGACTCCAGCCGCGTCGCGAGTTTCTTTGCCGAGGATGCCAACGTGTTCGATGAGGGTCAGCATCAGGTCGGTCCACGCGCCATCGCGCAATGGATGCAGGACACTGCGCAACGCTATCAGCCACGGGTCGAGGTGCTGGACGTCCAGCAGCGCACCGGCAAGGTGCTGGTACACGGCCTGATCAGCGGAACGTTTCCTGGCAGTCCGGCGCAATTGCGCTACACGTTCCGTCTCAACGAACAGGGCAAAATCGCGCGGCTGGATATTTCCCTGTAGCCATCGTGGCATACTGCCGCGCATGACTTTTGACTCTCCGCTCAGCGCCTGGCAGCACGCCATCGAACACAAGGGCTTCATCCAGGATGAGGCGCAGGAACATGCCGTGTTCGCCCTGCAAAAATGCCATGAAGCCCTGCACGCCGGTGCCCGTTCGGTCACCGGCGTTTATCTGTGGGGGCCGGTCGGGCGCGGCAAGACCTGGCTGATGGACCAGTTCTATCAGAGCCTGCGGGTGCCAGCGCGGCGTCAGCATTTTCATCACTTCATGGGCTGGGTGCATCAGCGCTCGTTCCAGTTGACCGGGATCGCCGATCCGCTGCGGGCACTGGCCAGGGAACTGGCAGCGGAAGTTCGTGTGCTGTGCTTCGATGAGCTGTTCGTCAATGACATTGGCGATGCGATCATTCTCGGCCGCCTGTTTCAAGTGATGTTCGATGAAGGCGTGGTGGTGGTTTGCACCTCCAATCTACCGCCGGACGAGCTGTACGCCGATGGCTTCAATCGCGACCGGTTTGTCCCGGCGATTGCGGCGATCAAGGCGCATATGCAAGTGGTTGCGGTCAACGGTGCCGAGGATCATCGCCTGCACCCGGGGGCGATCGAGCAACGCTACTTTGTCGCCACGCCTGGCTCGGCCAGCGCCTTGGGCGACGTCTTTCAAGCCCTGACGGCCGGGCAAACGGCCCATCCGGAACCGGTGGCGGTTGGGCATCGTGTTCTGAACGTGGTGCAGGCCAGCGAGAACGTGCTCTGGTGCCGCTACGCCGACCTCTGCGAGCAGCCTTTTGCCGCGATGGATTTCATCGCGCTGTGCGACAACTATCGGGCTATTCTGTTGGGCGACGTGCCGAACCTCAGCGCTCGCAAACGCGAGGGGCGCATCGCCCGCGGTACCGAGGACGGAGCCGAGCGGGTCGTGGCGGGCGACCGTGAGCTGCCGCAATTGTCGGTTCATGACGACGGCGTGCGGCGCTTCATCGCGCTGGTCGACGAGTGCTACGACCGCAAGGTGCCGCTGTTTGTCGAGGCACAGGTGCCCATGGACGCGTTGTATACCGAGGGTTATCTGGAGTTTCCGTTCCGCCGCACCCTCAGTCGTTTGCAGGAGATGCAGTTGCAACGCTTCGCCGAAGCCTGAAGTGAGGAGGGCGCAATCATGGCGCAACCGCTGTCCCACCATCTGCTGACCCAGGCCTATCAGAATGCCTGGGCCAATCACCGCCTGGCCAAGGCCTGGTCGCAACTGCCCGACACCGAGCTGGCAGCGCCGCGAGTGAGCTTCTTCCCGAGCATTCGCCTGACCCTCAATCACATCCTCACCTGCGACTGGTTTTACGTCGATGCGCTGGAACGTGAGCTACGAGGCGCCGAGCCGCATCCCGATTGCTACGTGTTTTTCAATCAGGACGAGCCCTTCACCGATGCCGCAGCACTGCGTGAGGAGCAGACCCACGTTGACCGGCGCCTGATCGCCTATTGCGAGCAACTGCGCGATGCCGATCTCGGCCGGATCGTCACCATCGCCCGCGACACGCCGCAGCACGACAGCCGCTTGCGCCTGCTGTCGCATCTGTACGAACACCAGATTCATCATCGCGGCCAGGTGCATGCGATGCTCAGTGGTACATCGGTCAAGCCGCCGCAGCTGGACGAGTTTTTCTGCGCCGGTGAGGCCCGATTGCGGGCGCAGGACTTTGCCGAACTGGGGTGGACGGAAGAGCTGATCTGGGGCCATTGAATGGCACGGCACAAAGCCCAAGATCGGCGCATGCGGCCGCGCCTGCAGGTCACTCGGTGCAAGCGCTGCCGAATCTTTGGTTTTTTATAATTGCCGCCCTGCACACGTCCGCGTTAAGGTCGAGACAGCCTTTCAGCCCGCCCTTTGCGTGCCGGGGCTCATCATGTGTTTGGGGATGGAAATGGATTCCGCAGAAATTCTTGTACTTCAGGCCAGTTACAGCAATCCACTGCACGCCGAAGCCATCGGCATTGTGCTCAATCATTACGCCGAAGACCCAATGGGTGGCGGTCAGCCACTTGATCCCGACTTGCTGCGTCGATTGCCCGAAGAACTTGCCCGCCGTCCGCACGCCTTCAGCGTACTGGCGTTCGTGGGCGGTGAGCCGGCCGGGTTGGTGAACTGCTTCGAAGGGTTTTCCACGTTCGCCTGCAAGCCACTGGTCAACGTGCATGACGTGGCAGTGGTGAGTCAGTTTCGCGGTCTGGGGCTGAGCCAGAAAATGCTGCGCAAGGTCGAGGAAATCGCCCGCCAGCGTGGCTGCTGCAAGATCACCCTGGAAGTGCTGGAAGGCAACGCCGTGGCCCAGAATGCCTACAGCAAGTTCGGTTTTACGCCGGGCAGGTTCAACCCCGATCACGGGCGCATGCTGTTCTGGATCAAGACTCTGCAGGCATAAAAAAAGGCGCCCGCCATGGGCGCCCAACTGTCTTCTCCCGGGCCAGAGCGGAGCCACGGGAGGTCCATCGGTTGCTCGGTAAACCTCAGTTGCGATAAGACTCGGTGACTTGCGCCGTCTGATCGGCGGGAACGCGAATCTCTCTGGCGTCGGCGTCGTTCGCCTGCGCGCTTTGCGTGGTGTGGACCGGGAAGTGATCGAAGTAGTGACGCATGCGCTCGGCGCCGCCTTCGGCAAAGGCGCTGGCTGATCCGAGGGCAAGCAGCCCGGCAAGTAATACGGTGGTGGTTTTCATGGTGCCTCCTACTGAACAAGTCGGAGCCGTTCATCCATGAAGCAGAACTCGGGACTGAGTCTGTGGGCGGTTGATTAACTCGGGGTTAACACCGTTGACGGGAGGGGTAAGGCGCAGGAGAGGGTGGTTTCTGCGAGCATGAAAAAGGGGCCGGTTTCGGCCCCTTTTGTCAGGTTACTTCTGGACGATATTCGCCGGGGCGGGATCGGTTTTTTTCGGCTTCATCAGGCTGAAGTCGATCAGCGAGCGCTGTTCCGTCTGATACGGATCGCCGATCAGCAAAGGGCGAGCCTTGAAACTGTCACTGACCAGGCTCTTGCTGCGGTCCAGCTCATCGAAGCTCAGCCCGGCCATGTCGGCCCAGGTGTGGATCAGATGCGAGCTACTGTAAGGACGATCCAGGTCCGCCGCGAAGTTCCAGTCATGGTTCTCGCGCCATTTCGGCGAAGCCCAGGCCATGAACGGAATGGTATACATCGGTGCGGTCGGCTTGTTTTCGTTACGCCCCAGGGTGTTGTGGCCGGCCGAGTCGAACACGTCTTCACCGTGGTCCGACAGGTACAGCAGGAAGCCGTTTGGATCGGATTTTGCGTAATCCTTGATCAGACTCGACACGACAAAGTCGTTGTACAACACGGCGTTATCGTAGCTGTTGTAGGTCGGGACCTGGTCGTCACGCACACCGGCCGGTACACCGTTGCGATCCTGGAACTTGTCGAAGCTCGGCGGATAGCGGTACTGGTAGCTCATGTGAGTGCCGAGCAGGTGCACGACGATCAATTTGCGCTGCGCCGGATCGTTCAGGGCCTTGTTGAAAGGCTCGATCACGTCGCCGTCGTACTGGGCGGCGTTCTGGTTGCGGTTGTTGTTCAGGTACACCTGCTCGTCGGCCTGTTCGGAGAAGGTCGTGAGCATGGTGTTGCGCTTGGTCATGGTCTGCTGGTTGGTGATCCAGAAGGTCTTGTAACCGGCCTGTTTCATCATGCTGACCAGCGACGGCGTCGTCAGGTACAGATCCGGGTGTTCTTCGTCAGCGAAGGTCAGCACCTGCTGCAACGCCTCGATGGTATAGGGGCGCGGGGTGACGACGTTATCGAATACCGCCAGCTGATCCTTGAGCTTGTCCAGTTCCGGCGTGGTATTACGCGGATAGCCGTAAAGGCTCATGCGCTGACGGTTGGTCGATTCGCCGATGACCAGCACCAGGGTCTTCGGCTGATCGGCCGAGGCATCCTTGAGGTTTTTCAGCGGCGGGATCTTGCTCACGTTGTGCAGCATGCCCTGCATGTCGGCGAGGGTATCCAGATAACGGTGATAGGCCACGGCCATCTGCCATGGCACGGCTGGCTCGATGCGGGTTTCGAATTTCTCGAAGCCTTGTGCGAAGGAGCCCATGCGTATCGTCTGTTTGACCAGCGGGTAGCCGACCACGGCGACGACGATGGCGACGGCCGCCACCAGAGCGCGACCACGGGGCATGTACACCGGACGCAAGCGAGTCCACAGGAAATAGGCGAACGCGGTATGGGCGAGGAACGCGACCACCATCCACCAGGCAAAATACTGAGTCATGTATTCGCCGGCTTCGGACACGTTCGACTCGAACATGATGAAGATGACGCTCTGGGAGAATTCCTGCTGATAGATGAAGAAGTAACCCAGACTGGCCATCGAACAGGCCCACAGCACCAGGCCGATCAAGGCGGCCAGCAGTTTTGTGCGCTTGGGGAACAGCAGCATCGGTGCCAGCCAAAGCGCGCTGGTGAAGAACGCTTGGCGGAATCCGCTGAAGCCGGAGGTGCCGGTCAGCTGGATCAGCAGTTGGGTGATGCCGGAAAAATACCAGAAGAATACAAACAGCCAGATAAAACCGGCCCAGTCGAAACCTGTCGCAGTCGTTTTGCTGCGTTTGAACAATGCCATTCGGCGCTCCAGCTGACTCGTTTACAACCACCGCCGGGACATTCATGAAGCCGACGAACGAAGGCCATACGCGAAGGTACGGCCAGAATGGAGGCGGAGTATTACGAAGAGAATGTGAAAGTTTTGTGAGTTGCCGAAAGCGGCCGGGGGGTAGAGCGTAGGGAACCGCGGTGGCGGTTCCCGAGAAAAGAGGGATCAGGCGTGTGGGTGACGCTGAACGACTGGCACCGGTTTCGACTGCAGGCCGTGGGCCATCTGCAGTTGGGCCAGTTCCTGCTTCAACTGGTCGCGCTCGTCTTTCAACTGGCGCAATTCATCGCGACGGATTGTCACGTACAGGGTTTGTGGCGGCATTGCTGTGTGTACTGTGCCCATTGCTCACCTCGCAAATGGCGTGTCTCAACTGTAAGTAGCCCCCGGTTTCGAGGTGCTCACTTACTATCGGCGCCGATTTTGATTTCTTTTGCCTGTGAATGGAACTTTTTTATTTTTCATGGTCGGTGTGTCTTCGGCAGGATTCGGGGCGTTATCAGTCTGGATCGGGCACAATGCCCGGAAACTTCATCGCAACGCTCTGGACTAACCTCCATCAGTCGCGTTGGGCTATAACCAATGACACACATTTATTTGTAGTAAGGAGCATCAGCACATGCAACTCGGGATTATTGGACTGGGCCGCATGGGCGGCAATATTGCGCGGCGTCTGATGCTCAACGGTCACACCACCGTTGTTTACGACCGCAATACCGCTTTCATCGACAACCTGGTCGCCGAGGGCTCCACCGGCGTCGCCGACTTGCCGGCACTGGTTGCTGGCCTGGCCAAACCGCGCGCGGTCTGGGTCATGCTGCCGGCCGGCGCGCCGACCGAAGACACCATCAACACCCTGAGCACTTTGCTCGAAGCCGGCGACACCATCATCGACGGCGGCAACACCAACTATAAAGATGACATTCGCCGCGCCAAGGCCTTGGCCGAGAAGGGCCTGCACTACATTGACGTCGGCACCTCCGGCGGCGTCTGGGGCCTGGAACGCGGTTACTGCATGATGATCGGCGGCGACGCCGAAACCGTGCAGCGTCTCGATCCGCTGTTCGCCGCACTGGCGCCGGGCATGGGCGACATTCCGCGCACCAAGGACCGCAAGTCCGAGGATAACCGCGCCGAGCACGGCTATATCCACGCCGGTCCTGCCGGTGCCGGGCATTTCGTGAAGATGATCCACAACGGTATCGAGTACGGCATGATGGCGGCCTTCGCCGAAGGCTTCGACATCCTCAAGACCAAGTCCAGCGAACGTCTGCCGGAAGATCAGCGTTTCGATCTGAACGTGGCCGACATCGCCGAAGTCTGGCGCCGTGGCAGCGTGGTTTCATCGTGGTTGCTCGACCTGACCGCTGATGCGCTGGCGAGCGATCCTAAGCTTGACGGCTTCTCCGGCTCGGTAGCGGACAGCGGCGAAGGCCAATGGACCATCGAGGCTGCCATGGAACAAGCGGTGCCGGTCCCGGTGCTGTCCAACTCGCTGTTCTCGCGCTACCGCTCACGCGGCCAGGGCACTTTTGGCGACAAAATTCTTTCGGCCCAGCGCTTCGGCTTCGGCGGCCACGTGGAGATACCGAAGAAATGACCCATACGATCCGCAGAAAATCCAAGGCAGAACCCGCACCACCGACCACGCTGTTTCTGTTCGGTGCCCACGGCGACCTGGTCAAGCGCTTGCTGATGCCGGCGCTGTACAACCTCAGTCGCGACGGCTTGCTTGACGAAAACCTGCGGATCGTCGGCGTTGATCACAACGCCATTACCGATGAAGCCTTCGCGCAAAAGCTCGAAGACTTCATCCGTACCGAAGTGGCGGCGAAGGTCGGCAAGGGCGATCAGATGCTGGATCCGGCCTTGTGGGCCGAGCTCGCCAAAGGTATCAGCTACGTCCAGGGTGATTTCCTGGACGACAGCACTTATTCCGCGCTGGCGGCGAAAATTGCCGACAGCGGCACCGGCAATGCGGTGTTCTACCTGGCCACCGCGCCGCGTTTCTTCAGTGAAGTGGTGCGCCGACTGGGCAGCGCCGGTTTGCTTGAAGAAACTCCCGAAGCGTTCAGAAGGGTGGTGATCGAGAAGCCGTTCGGCTCCGACCTGCAAACCGCCGAAGCGCTGAACGCCTGTTTGCTCAAGGTAATGTCCGAGAAGCAGATCTACCGGATCGACCATTATCTGGGCAAGGAAACCGTGCAGAACATTCTGGTCAGCCGGTTCTCCAACAGCTTGTTCGAAGCGTTCTGGAACAACCATTACATTGACCACGTTCAGATCACCGCCGCCGAAACCGTCGGCGTTGAAACCCGTGGCAGTTTTTACGAGCACACCGGCGCACTGCGCGACATGGTGCCCAATCACCTGTTCCAGTTGCTGGCGATGGTTGCCATGGAGCCGCCGGCCGCGTTCGGTGCCGATGCGGTGCGTGGCGAGAAGGCCAAAGTGGTCGGGGCGATTCGCCCGTGGACCGTCGACGAGGCGCGAGCCAATTCGGTGCGAGGCCAGTACAGCGCCGGCGAAATCGACGGCAAGGCGTTGAACGGTTATCGCCAGGAAGCCAATGTTGCTCCGGACAGCACCACGGAAACCTATGTCGCGCTCAAAGTCATGATCGACAACTGGCGCTGGGTCGGCGTGCCGTTTTACCTGCGCACCGGCAAGCGCATGAGCGTGCGCGACACTGAGATCGTCATTTGCTTCAAACCGGCGCCGTACGCGCAGTTCCGTGACACCGAGGTCGACGAACTGCAGCCGACCTACCTGCGTATCCAGATCCAGCCCAACGAAGGGATGTGGTTCGACCTGTTGGCCAAACGCCCGGGACCCGCGCTGAACATGGCTAATATCGAACTGGGCTTCGCCTACAAGGATTTCTTCGAGATGCAGCCGTCGACCGGTTACGAGACGCTGATCTACGACTGCCTGACCGGCGACCAGACCCTGTTCCAGCGTGCCGACAACATCGAGAATGGCTGGCGCGCCGTGCAACCGTTCCTCGACGCCTGGCAGCAGGACGCGAGCGTGCAGACCTACGCCGCCGGTGAAGATGGCCCGCAAGCCGCCAATGATCTGCTGACTCGCGATGGTCGCGTCTGGCATGGTCTGGGATGAGTCAGTCGATCCGCTTTTTGCTCAGCGACATGGATGGCACGCTGTTGCTGCCTGATCACAGCCTGAGCCAGCGCACCATTGACGCCGTGCGCTCGTTGCGCGAGGCCGGCGTGTTGTTCAGCCTGGCGACCGGGCGCCCGCCGAAGGCCATGTTGCAGCAGATCGAGGCCTTGGGCGTCGATCTGCCGACCGCGGCGTTTAATGGCGGCACCCTCGTCAATCCGGATGGCAGCTTGCTGGTGGCGCATTACCTGCCAGCGCCGACGGCGTTGATTGCCCTGGCAACGTTCGCCGATCAGCCGGAGGTCGAAATCTGGGTGTTCAGCGGTGGCGACTGGCTGCTCAAGGACCCTCACGGCCCAATGGTGCCGCGCGAACAACACGGCCTCGGCTATCCGCCGGTGGTGGTCGAGAGTTTCGAGCCGTACCTGGAGCGCATCGACAAGATTGTCGCCACCAGCCACAACACGGATCTTCTGATCGAGCTTGAGGCGCGCCTGCAGGAGCAGGTTAACGGCATGGCGCAGGTCTCCCGTTCGCAACCGGTGTATCTGGACGTGACCGCGCTGGAAGCCAACAAGGGCAGCGCGCTGGCGACCATTGCCGCGCATCTTGGTATTGCGCTGGAACACACTGCTGCGATTGGTGATGGCGGTAACGACCCGGCGATGTTCCAGTGTGCCGGGCTGTCGATTGCCATGGGGCAGGCGGAAGAAGCGGTGAAGCGGCAGGCCGATGTGATTACCGGGCCAAACACTGAAGATGGCGTGGCGCAGGCCATCGAGAGATACATCCTCCCGCGCTGAACAAACGCAAAAACAACTGTAGGAGCGAGCAGGCTCGCTCCTACAGATTATTCGCTGTGATTACAGCCAGTAGCTCACGGCATACCAGCCCAGCAACCCCATCACAAAGGTGTACGGCAACGCCATCCACACCATCCGCCCGTAGGACAGGCGCACCAGCGGTGCAATCGCCGACGTCAGCAGGAACAGGAACGCGGCTTGGCCATTGGGCGTCGCCACGCTCGGCAAGTTGGTGCCGGTGTTGATCGCAATCGCCAGCGTCTCGAAATGCTCGCGGCTCATGTGGCCGGCGAGGAATGCCTGCTTCACTTCGGTGATGTAGATGGTGGCGACAAACACGTTGTCACTGATCGCCGACAACAGGCCGTTGGCAATGAACAGCATGCCGGGTTGCTGATCGGCCGGCAGCGCCAGCACCCACTCAATCAGCGGTGCGAACAGTTGTTGGTCGTGAATCACCGCCACCACCGCAAAAAACACCACCAGCAACGCGGTAAACGGCATCGCGTCCTTGAATGCACTGCCTAGACGATGCTCGTCGGTGATCCCGGTAAACGCGGTGATCAGCACGATCACCATCAAGCCGATCAGACCGACTTCCGCCACGTGAAACGCCAGACAACCGATCAGAATCAGCGCCGCGGCACCTTGCACCAACAGTGCAGCGCGTTGGCGCGCCGTGCGCTCGGCGTTGTCTTCGGCGGCGTAGTTGGCCAGGACGGCGCGCACGTTGTCAGGCAGCAGCGTGCCGTAACCGAACCAGCGCAGCTTCTCCAGCAACACACAGGTCACCAGACCCGCCGCCAGCACCGGCAGCGACACCGGCGCGACTTTCTGGAAGAACTCGCCGAAGTGCCAGCCCATCTCATGGCCGATCAACAGGTTCTGCGGCTCACCGACCAGCGTGCACACGCCGCCCAGCGCGGTGCCGACCGCGCCGTGCATCAACAGGCTGCGCAGAAACGCACGAAACTGTTCCAGATCTTCGTGATGCAGCTTCGGCAGGTTCTGGTCGTCGCCAAACTCACTGTCCTGACGCGGGTCATTGCCTGAGGCGACGCGGTGATACACCGAATAAAAGCCCACTGCGGCGCTGATGATCACCGCCGTCACGGTCAAGGCATCGAGAAACGCCGACAGAAACGCCGACAAAAAGCAGAACATCAGCGCGAGGATCGCTTTCGAACGCACGCCGAGCAACAGTCGCGAGAACAGGAACAGCAACAGATCCTTCATGAAGTAGATGCCCGCCACCATGAACATCAGCAGCAGGATTACCGGAAAGTTGTGCACCAGTTCATCGTAAAGCGCCTGCGCGGTGGTCATCTTCAGCAACAGCGCTTCGATCAGCAACAGGCCGCCGGGCATCAGCGGATAGCACTTGAGCGCCATGGCGAGGGTGAAGATGAACTCGATCACCAGCAACCAGCCTGCGGCGACCGGACCCACCGTGAACAGCACGAGGGCGTTGAGAATCAGGAATCCGACGATGGTCGCCTTATACCAGCGTGGCGAGTGCCCGAGAAAATTATGCGCGAACGCCTGGGCCATTGAACCGGACATCGGTTGCTCCTTGTATTTAGAAGCGAGCAAGTTGCCGGATGTGTCTGACAAGTTCAAGTCGTGAATGGCGAAACACGTTCCTCAATACCGTAGGCGCTGCCGAAGGGGGCATTACTGATTGAGGTATCGCGCAACCATTGCCCGGTAGTTGCCATCCAGCGAATAACCGCCGACGAGGAGAGCGCCATCCGCCTGCACGGCCAGTGAATTGGCGGTGTCCAGGCTGCGGCCCAGGCGCGTGCGCAACCAGCCGCGACCTTCACCGAAACTCGGATCGAGATGACCGTCAGGGCAGTAGCGGGCGACGATAAAATCAGCCTCGAACCCGCCGATGGTCGCGCCGACCGCAATCAGACGGCCGTCGGCCATGCGCTGCGCCGCGCTCCACTGACAACCGCTGGAGCCGATTTCCAGTAGCTGTGGCAGGCCGGCGTTGTGGTGCTGGTCGGGGCGTCCGTTGGTGTGCAGGCTGAGCGCCAGGCAACGGATCGGATCGCGGCTGCTGCCGAAACAATGCAGCGCTTCGGCGGATTCCAGCACCTGACTGACCAGTGCACTTTTGCCGTGGGCCTTGAATGCAAGGAAGCCGTCCACTGCGAAACGCTCGTCCAGACGACCATCGGGCAGGTAACGCGCCAGCAGGCCTTCCTGAGGAAAGTCGATGGAGCCGGCGACCACGATACGTCCGTCGTCCTGCAGCAGCAGGCTACTGAGCCAGGTATTGAGCAAGAGATGCCGGATCATGACAAAGCCTCGACCGTTGAACGACTGGTCCAGGCGCCCGTCGGGCTTGAGGCGGATCAATATGCCGGCATGGTCGGCGAGTTCGAAGTGATGATTGGCGATCAGCAGGATATGCCCGTCTGGCTGGACCGCGAAGTCGCAGGCCTCGGCGCCCGGTACGCCCGGTGGCAGCCAGCTGTCGCGGGTGCCCATGGACAACTCGCCTGGCAGACGGACGATTTGCCGGCCGTTATCGCCGAAGGACTGCTGCAGATGACCGTGGGTATCGAACAAGGCGAGGGCGGGCAAGGTGCGATGGCTGTTTTCATAATGCAGGCCGGCCAACAGGATGCGCCCGTCAGGCAGCGTCTGCACTTTGCTGGCGGAGGCTTCGAAGCCTGAGGCAAACGCGTCGATCACGCTGCCCTGATGACCGAAGGTCAGATCGGCGGAGCCATCGGCGAGCAATCGTGCCAGGCCGAAGCGGCTGCCTTCGGCGATGCCGACTTTCGCCGCCACAAGGATTCGGCCTTGGGCATCCAGTGCGACACCCTGTGTCAGGCTGGACAGGCTGCCGGCAAAGTACACCTGAGCGACACCGCTGCCAGCGAATGTCTTGTCGAGTTGACCGGCATTATTCGATAACGTCGGGAGGGCATAGGCGTTCAGGCTGGACATGCACGCTTCTCCTTGCGAGTTGACCAACGCCGCGAGCCGGCCGGCAAACTGCATGAGCGGAACATTCAATCCCTGAACAGCAGGAAGTACAACTGTAAGAACTAACAGGTGGAGGGTCACACTGTGCCAGAACAGTGTCTTTTTGAACCAATAGCAAGCCTGCCAAGCAGTTACGCTTGAAGCCGTTGCAAAAGTTGTACAGGTGTACGCGAAATTAAATCGCTATGGCAACTAACAGGAAGCGGGCGGATAACTGAAAAGTTATCCGCATCATCCCGCTATCAATGTGGCATAGACCAGGATTGCAGCATGTAACCTTCTTCGCTCAGTTCGGCGCGAGCCTGTTGCAGCAGTTGCTCGAGTTGGGCCGGGTCGGAGTAGGCGCTGCTCGGAATCTGTTTGCGGCCGATGTGCGAGTTGGTGCGGTCGATAACGGTCAGGCTCAGTTCGCCATTGCCGTCTTGTGGAGCCCAGGCCACGCATTGAAAAGGTTTAAAGGCGTGGTTGGCAATCAAAAGAGCTTCGTTGATACGGAGCGGGGCGGTCATGGGGTCTTCTCTCTGTAGTGCCCAATCAAGTGATATGCCGTCGGTTGGGCTTACCGTTCGGCTGGTTACTTGTACTGATGCACGCAACCCTCTGACAGGTCACACATGTCACAAAGAAATTTCAACTTTCTTTCATATCGCTGGTTTTATGAGTGCTTTTGTAAGCTGGATGAAAGCTTCATGGCCCAAATCAGTCGATAGCTAACTAACAAAGCCGCTGCTTATAACTAGTTCGCCTGTACGCCTATAAGCAAACGATACAAGGTCCTGTCAAATTCTTGCTAATGTTACAGCCAGGTCTGCCAAATGACTGTTTTTAAAACCTTTTCCTAAAATTTGGCGCCAAGGAACAGTCATGAGCGAAGCGCCTGCGTTACGACGTTTACTGGTGGTCGATCCTTGCGACGACTGTCACCGATTATTGCCCGGTTTACGCGCGGTAGGGTGGGATGTCGATAGCTGTACCCTGGAAAATGCTGCCGACCGCAGTTGTGATGTCGGCTTGCTGCGCTTGCAGCCTTTTCACCTCGAGCGACCCGAAGCCGTCAAGGAACTGATCAGTCGCAGTGGCACCGAATGGATTGCCGTGCTGAATCAGGAAGTTTTGCGGCTGCAGAACGTCGGCGACTTCGTTTGTGAATGGTTCTTCGATTTCCACACCTTGCCGTTCGATGTGTCGCGGGTCCAGGTCACTCTTGGCCGCGCCTTCGGCATGGCGCGCTTGCGCGGGCAGGGGACGATTCATGTCGACCAGCCCGAACACGAATTGCTGGGTGACAGCAAACCGATCCGCGAGCTGCGCAAGTTGCTCAGCAAACTGGCACCGACCGAATCGCCGGTCTTGATTCGCGGCGAAAGCGGTACCGGTAAAGAACTGGTCGCGCGCACCTTGCACCGTCAGTCTCAGCGTCACAGCAAACCGTTTGTGGCCATCAACTGCGGGGCGATACCCGAGCACTTGATTCAGTCCGAGCTGTTCGGTCACGAGAAAGGCGCCTTCACCGGCGCGCATCAGCGCAAGGTCGGGCGCATCGAAGCGGCCAACGGTGGCACGCTGTTTCTCGATGAAATCGGTGACCTGCCGCTGGAGTTGCAAGCCAATCTGCTGCGCTTTCTACAGGAAAAACACATCGAACGGGTGGGCGGCAGTCAGCCGATCCCGGTCGACGTCCGGGTGTTGGCGGCGACCCACGTTGATCTCGAAGCCGCTATCGAGAAGAAACGCTTTCGCGAGGACCTGTATTACCGCCTCAACGTGCTGCAAGTGGTCACGGCGCCGTTGCGCGAACGCCACGGCGACCTGTCGATGCTGGCCAACCACTTTTCCCACTTCTACAGCCACGAAACCGGCCGACGCCCGCGCAGTTTCAGCGAAGACGCATTGATTGCGATGGGCAAGCATGACTGGCCAGGCAATGTGCGGGAACTGGCCAACCGCGTGCGTCGCGGTCTGGTGCTCGCTGAAGGCCGGCAGATTGAAGCCCGCGATCTGGGACTGATCAGCCAGCACTCGATCGCCACGCCGATGGGCACCCTGGAAGATTACAAGACTCGCGCCGAACGCCAGGCGCTGTGCGATGTGTTGAACCGGCATAGCGATAATCTGAGCGTTGCGGCCAAGGTACTGGGGGTTTCACGGCCGACGTTTTATCGCCTGCTGCATAAACACCAGATTCGCTAGACGCCGAAGATCAAAAGATCGTGGCCTGCGGCAACTCTTGCCGGGATTACAAAATCCCGATGCAGGAGCTGCCGCAGACCGCGATCTTTTGCTGTGGCTTTAGAAGTAGTACGGGAATTTCAGGCTAAAGGAAAAGTCCGGGGCATCGTCGGTCAGACCGATCGACAGGTTTGGAACAATGGTCAGGTTGTCGGTGGCCGCAATGGTCATGCCGACGTTGAAGTAACCGGCGTTGGCGTCGCTGGACACCACCGATTGCCAATCCCCGCCATCCTGTTTCAGCTTGCTCTTGCGCTGCACCAGGTCAGACACCGAGAACGACATACTCATCTTCTCGTTCAGCGCAAACGCAATACCGGCGCCGATCTGGAAGCTGTCGCCGATCTTCACTTTGCCCGGGTTTTTCTGGTTGACGGTGGAGCTGATGTCGTCAAACGATTCCTCCAGGTTGTGGGTGTAGGACAAGCTGCCGAACAGCACGGCCGGATCGAACGTCTTGACCAGCGAGATCCCCGGGGTGATCGACCAGACGCCGTTGCCCGTCGGCAAGGTATCCGGCACGAACAGGTTGGAGTTGGCGTCGGTCTGGCGCAGTTTGATCCCGAACGGATCCTTGCCGGTAGGCGCCTTGACGCGCAAGGTGACTACGGCATCCGGCGTGTTGACCGACTCGTCGAGGAACTTGTAGGCGATGCCGAAGTTGACGTCGCCGATGGTTGGATCGCGATCAACGTCCTGTTCGGTGGTGACGTTGGATGCGCCGCCATTGCCGCCGCCGGACTGATAAGTCGAACTGCGGTAGACCACCGGCACGTTCAGGTCGAACTGCCAGCGGTTGTCGAAGTTGTAGCGACCCGTAAGGTCGAGGGTCCAGGTGTCGGCCTTGATCCGGTCCAGGTTGATGTTGCCGAGAAAGATCGAGTCCAGTGCCAGGAAGCCGTTGAGGATCAACTGACGGGTGTCGTAGCGCGAATAGGTGATGCCGGTTTCAACGCTGAATTTGCCCCCGCCGAAGAAGCCGCTGGCCTCGTCGTACAGGTTGGACACACTCTGTGCCGGTTGCGAATCGTCGGCCAGCGATTGCCCGTAAGAAGCACCACTGCCCCCAGCCGCGCCCCCCGACGCTGCGGCGGCACCGGTACCGGTAGCCACTTTGGGATTGCCTTTCATGTCAGACGGCGACTTGGCCAGACGTTTCGGTTGCGGTGCCGCCGGCTGGTCTTCGACCTGGCGGACCCGCTGTTCGAGCACCGCCAGGGCCTTTTGTTGTACTTCGTAGCGTTGCTTCAGCTCCAGAAGCTCTTGTTTCAGGGCCTCTACGTCGGCGTCCGGTGCCGCTTGCAGCATTGCTGCAGGTAGAAGAGTGCTCAAACATACAGCGGCACGCAGTGATACTGATCGATACATGAATAAGCCGTCCCTTTAAGCCCAATGATCGAGACTCAGCGTAGTTCAATATCCGATAGTGCGTAGTGCCCTGAGTTGAGTCAGGTTGCAGTCCAGCGCACCGGCGCTCATACCGTTATTGTTCAGGACGACGTTGAGTTGAGTCATGTTGTTGACCACGTTGGCACTGCCCAGCAAGCGCGTGTTCTGCAGCAGGCCACCCTGAGCGACTTGTTGCAGCGCCGTGCCCTGGTTTCCCGAGGCCTGGATCGCCATCTGCACGCCACTGCCGGAGGCCGAAACGGCGACGCTGCCGGCGGCGTTGCTGGCACCGATGGTCTGCCCGGCCATCAGGGCCTGGCCTTGTGCGGGCGCCAGTGGTGGAGGGGTGCTGGCTTCTTTTACATTGATGGCGACATTGTTGTTGGCAGTGTTGCCGTCGCCGGCGGCGCGTACGCTCTGGGTCACGCCCTGGCTGCTGTTGAGGCCGGCGCCACCGGAGATCGTGCCGGTACCCGTCGCGAGGGTGCTGCCGTTGCCGTGCTCCTTGATCGTTTGCACATAGAATTCAGGTTTTACCGTTGCAGCTTGAAGTTGCATCGAGGTCGAAGCCCCGATCAGATCGCCACTGGCGTTGCGCCAGGTACTGCTCATGACAATGCCGAAGCTGATAATCCGCCCCGGCATGACGTAACGACCACGTAATTCGGACAGCTCTTTGTCCTGTATCTCGATAGGTTTGAATCCTGCATTGGCATAGCCTGACGCGCTCGCTGCCAGGCAGGCGGCGGCCAGCCAGTATGAGGTTTTCATTTGCTGCTCCCGGGACATCCAGCCCCATTCTTTATAATCGGCGATTAAAAGAAGTCGCTCTGTATGAACCCGAAGTCCATCAATTCAGCATCTTTGACCGGGTTGAAGCCATCCAGCTTGTTCTTGGCCGTCAGCGGTACAGGAGGGCTACGCAAGGCGTTGGCCTTGTCATATCCGGGACCGACGATGGCGAAAACGATGCCGTTCCACCCTTTGACAAAGTCATCATGTTTGTAGCGTTTATGGCCGAGAACCGGGTCTCCGATGTAAACCCAATCCTTGTCCGAGCGCTGCAGTACGACGAAATGCTTGTAGCCGCGAATTTCCAACAGTACCACCACCGGGATGGTTACCGCTTCAAGCTTCTCCGGTGGGATCTTGTAGCCCCTGGCGCGCATGCCGATGCTTTCTATGTAGCGCTTCATGTCGAGCATGGAAAACCCTTGAGTACGAACAAGGTCCTGGTCTGCGTTGACCAGCATGCCTTTGATGATGTGCTCCTCATCGACGTCGAGCCAATAGGCCTGGCGTAACACCGTTGCCAGTGCGGCAGCGCCGCAGCTGAAATCGGTTTTCTGTTCGACAATGTCGGCAAACTTGCGCTCACGAATGCTTTGCACGTCCTTGTAGATCAGCGTGCCACCCGGCAGGGCAGCCACGGGAATCTGACCGGCCTGAGTCAGGCCACAGACACAAAGCAGAGCGAAAAGGGCAGTTTTACGCATGATCGATACGCCTTTGCGGACTGAGGAAAAGCCCCGTTTCCGGGGCTTTCGTTTCGATCGCGATTACATGCAGGCTTTGCAACCTGCAGCGATGGACAGCGAGTTGCTTTGTTGGTTGCCCACACCTGCCGAGACGTTGGCTCCGCCGTTGCCGGAGAAGTTGTTCATCGAACCGGTCATGGTTGCGGTGTTGGTCACAGGGTTTTTCCAGCCATCTTTGGTCAGCACTTGCTGAGTAGTGACGCCAGCGAGGCCAAAGGTGCCCACAGCTTCGAACTTGGCTTTCTGGTCATCGTTGCCGCCGTGGCCGCCGCCACGGTTTCCATAACCACCGTGGTTGTCATCGTCTTCGATGGTCGCAGTGCCTTTGGCCTTGAACACGCCAGCGGCTGCGAAAGTACCGGTAAGGGTGTCTTTTTTGTAGGTCTGCACGCCTTTGTTGTCTACGACCAGGCCAGTGGAGGACTGGTTGGCAGCAGCAGCGGCAGTAGCTACACGACCACCCGATACGGCGATTGCCAGGTTGTTTTTCTGTTGGTTGAAGTTGCCGGAAGTCACGTTGATGCCGATGTTCCCGGAACCGTTGTTGCCAGCGTTGTTAAGTGTAGCGGTGTTGATGGTCGACGAGTTTTTCACATAGTTGTTGTTGTTGACTTGAGTGGCACTCGAGGCAGCAACAGCAGTACCGAAGATGAAGCTTTCGTCGGCGGTGGCCAGGGCAGCGGCGTTGTCTTGTTGGTTGCCATCGCCGGCTGCAACGTTGGCGCCCATGTTGCCGTTGGAGTTGTTCAGCGAGTTGTCAGCACTCGCGTCGTTTTCAGTGCCCTGGTTTTTCACCACGTTGCCATCGCTGTTTTGTGCATCGAGCACTGCAGCGCCGGCACCGGCGGTGATTTGCAGAAGTTGTTCCAGGGTAGGGCCTTTTGGTTCATGGTTGCCATGACCATTGCCGTGCCCGTTACCATGATCGTCATTACGACCGCCTGCCTGTGCTGCGATTGCCATCACTGCTGCAAGTGCGAAAACCAGTGGTTTGAGAGCCATTGTAGGTTTCATGGTGTTTCTCCATCGTGCTTATTAGTTGGTTAAGTGTTGGTACTTTCTAATTGCACTGCTTTTGTTGTTTGGGTCAGTCTGCGACCCGGATGCTCAGGGTGTTAGCCATTCGGTTCCCCACCCCGGCACTCTGGTTCACCTGGATTACCCCTCGGCTGCCGGTGAAGGCCTGATCACTTGTCGTGACCTGGCGACTGCCGGATGAGGTGCCAGTTGCTCCTGAGCTCGGTAAAAGCGCCACGTTCTGTTGTGAAAGGGCACTGTCGTCAACGCTCTGCGGGGCAGCACTGATGCTGACGCGTGTCACGTTGGCCATCTGGTTGTTGGCACCGGCACCCTGGTTCACACCCAGGATCCCGTTACCATTGCTGAAAGAGTTGCCGCCAATGGTGGTGCTGGCGTTCATCGACGGGTTGGCAGGTGTATCGAGTGTTTGTCTGATGATGGTCGTAGCGCTGGCATTAGTGCCGATGGCGATCGCCTTGGTGTTGGTCTGTTGCATCTGGTCGCCGGCGGCCTGGTTAACGTTGAAGTTGCCGCGGTACTGGATACCGGTGTCCTGAATGTCGGCGTTGTTCACTGAAGCGGGATCAGCGGCCATTGCACCGGCACAGCTGAAAAGGGCAAGCAGCAGAAGGGAACGATTCATCTCATTGGCCTCCAGCCATGCGGGTCAGTGGTGCCAGACCGCTGCTCAACGAGCGATTGATCGTGTTGGAAATCGCGCCGCCGCCACCGCCGCCGTGTCCGGCACTCATGCCTGGCAGGCCGTTGGGGTTGGTCAGTACGTTCATGCCGGGCATGTTCGAGTTCGGCGTGATCACGTTGCTGCGAATCGAACTGCCGCTGGCGACACCGGCAAAGTCACCGTCATTGAGTTCGGTGCTGGTCATCGCCTGATTGATTCGACTGGAAGGGTTGGCATTGACCGTGGTTGGATAGGGGTCTTTGCCGCCGCTGCGCCCGATGGGAATGGGCTGGACGTCGCGGTTGAGAACGATCACGCCATTGCCTTCGGCCTGAACGTTGAAACTGATGAATGTGCTGGCTGCCGATCCAATCAGCAGAAGGCAGGTCAGGCCTTTATTGAAGTTCCCCACGGCGGCAATTCCTTCTTCAGTGGGCTGGCTCTTGTCAGCGTTGGGAAGGAGAGAGCGAAAGCTGTGCCGCTTTTGAATTATTGTTTAAATTCAACGGTTTGTGAGAAAGGTGTGCGCTAATGACACATAACCTGTTTCAACGCTGATACAGCCACCCGGCTGTGAGGTCGTCTGTTGGCGCCATAAAGCTCTGGAACAAGGGTTTGCGCGGAGGTGTTTCACTGGTGTAACAACTCGTGTGACAAAGCGAAGAATGCCGCTGAAACGGCCACTTTGCACTCGGGCGAGTGTTTCAGGAACGGACACTTTGCCCTCAAAACAGGGAGAACCAGCAGGGGAAAGACCAGCGTTAAGCCGGGTCAGGCAGCCAGTAGATCCGCCACCGCAGCAAAGGCCTGGGCCTGACGCCCGGCCCAATCGCCTTGAATCACCTGATAGCGCTGATGATGGGTTTTCAGCCAGTTGTGCGTGGCCTGGTAAAACGCCAGGCGCTGCCGCAGATCCGGCTGACAGCGCTGGCCGTCATCGGTCCAGTCGATGTGTTCCGGGGACAACAACAGGTGCAGATCGTAATGCCGGGCCAGCAGCTCCGGTTCCAGCCAGTCCGGGCAATCGCCGAACAACGTCTGGCTCCAGAGGATATTGCTCAGCAGGTGGGTGTCGAGAATCAGCAGCGAGGGGCGTTGCGCCCGCGCCTGATCTTCCCATTGCAACTGGCCCCGAGCGATCTGGGGAATATCGCTCAAGCGGGTGTCACGCGGATTCTGCTCGATGAACCAGCGTACATATTCGTCCACCCGCACGCCGCCGAACTGTTGTTGAAGGCCCGCTGCCAGCCAGCTCTTGCCGGTGGATTCGGGGCCGGTCAGCACCACCACTTTCATGGGCGCAACGCCGGGTCGGCGCGCCATTCGCGAAAGCCCTGAACCGCAATCAGCGTGAACAACCCGTAGAGGGCCGCCGTGAGGTACAGGCCTTTATAAAGAAAGAGGCCGACGAAAATCACGTCGAGCACAAACCACAACACCCAGCATTGCAGACGTTTCTGCGCCATCCACAGTTGCGCCACCAGGCTGAAACCGGTGAGCGCTGCGTCGAGCCACGGCTGTGCAGCGTCGGTCCAGTGGGCCATGGCGGCGCCAAGCAGCCCGCTGCCGACGGCGCCGATGCTCAGGCCGATCAGCAGCGAACGTCGATCAAGACGTGTCACTTCGCGGCCATCGTGCATCGTTCCGGCCCGGGTCCATTGCCACCAGCCGTAGACTTGCAGCGCGGCGTAGATCACTTGCAGCAACATGTCCGAGTACAGCTTCACGTCATAGAAGATCCAGCTGTACAGCAGCACCATGACCAACCCGATCGGCCAGCACCATGGATTCTGTTTGACCGTCAGCCAGACGGCGATCACGCCGAGGGCGGCGGCAAACAGTTCAAGCCCGGACATGTGGGTTCCTTGGAGGAATTGAGGAGGGGGCGGATTGTACCCAAAAACGCTGTTGGCGGATTAAACGTCGCCCCACGAAGATCTGTGTGAACCAAGCTGCTGGCGATGGCGATGGTGGTCTGTCAGACACTGAATGGGTGTCTGACAGAGCTGATGGCTAACAGGCTGACGCCCTCATTGTGATTGAGGTCAGACGCGGAACTGGCGCAGCAACTGGTTCAGTTGTTCACTCAACTGCCCCAGCCTCACACTGGCCACGCTCGACTGTTCCGCCGCCAGCGCCGTGCTGTGGGATAACCCGGCCGCCTGAGTCACGTTCTGATTGATGTCCTCGACCACGTGCGCCTGTTGCAGGGTGGCGCTGGCGATCGAGGCATTCAGGCCATTGAGATTGCGCAAGGCCTGGCCGATGGCATTCAGACTTGCCCCGGCCAGTCCGGCCTGCTCAATGGTCAGCTGCGACGCCTTGCTGCTGTCGCCGATGACCTTGACCGCTGCCTCGGAATGATTCTGCAAGCGCTCGATCATCGACTGGATCTCTGCGGTCGACTTCTGCGTGCGCTGAGCCAGCAGGCGCACTTCATCGGCCACCACGGCAAAGCCGCGACCTTGCTCGCCGGCCCGCGCCGCTTCGATGGCGGCGTTGAGGGCGAGGAGGTTGGTCTGTTCGGCAATCGAGCGAATCACCTCCAGCACGCTACCGATTTGCGTACTCTCGGCGGCGAGGGTGCGAATCACCTCCACGGCCTGGTCGATGGTGCCGGATAGCCGGTCGATCTGCTGCAAACTGCCGTCGATGTTGATCTGGCCCTGTTGCGCCTGTGCTTCGGCGTCACGCATTTCGGCAGCGGCATGCTCGGCGTTTTTCGCCACATCCTGCACGCCGTAGGTCACTTCGTTGATCGCGGTGGCTACCAGTTCCATCTGCTGCGACTGCTGCTGGCTACGTTGCTGCGCCTGCGTGGCATCGTTGCCCAGCTCGCTGGACGACTGGCCAAGGGCACTGGCCGACACCTGCAAGTCGCCGATCACTCGGCGCAGTTTGGCGGTGAACGCGTTGAAGTGATGCGCCAGCTCAGTGACTTCATCCTTGCCGTGAGTATCGAGGCTACGGGTCAGATCGCTTTCGCCACTGGCGATGTTGGCCATGGCGTTCACGGTTTCCTGCAGCGGACGAACGATGCTGCGCGCGATAAGGATCACCAGCAGCGCCATGATCACGGCGATCACCAGGCCGATGACCGTAGCTTTGATCACCTGACCCTGGAATTCCGCCTGAACGTCGTCAACGTAAACCCCGGAGCCGAGCACCCAACCCCACGGTTCGAACAGTTTGACGTAGGAGGTCTTGGCCACCGGCTCGCTCGCACCGGGTTTCGGCCAGCGGTAATTGACCATGCCGGCGCCTTTGGATCGGGCGATGGCGACCATCTCGTTGAACACCGCAAAGCCGTCCGGATCGCGGATCGCCGAGAGGTTCTGGCCTTCGAGTTTCGGGTTGGTCGGGTGCATGACCATCACGGGCGTGAGGTCGTTAATCCAGAAGTAATCGCTCTGGTCGTAGCGCAAGCCACGGATGGCGGTGAGCGCCTGCTTCTGCGCGGCCTCTTTGCTCAGGGTGCCGGCCGTTTCAAGGTCATGGTAATAGCTCAGCAGGCCACTGGCGGTCTGCACCACGTGTTGGGTTTTCAGGGCTTTGGCGTGATACAGGTCGTCGTGGATCTGCTTGAGCATCAACACGCCCAAGGTCAGCAACATGACCACCGCCACAATCAAGATGAGCCACAAGCGTCGGCTGATCGACACACTGCGCAAGCTGTTCATAACGCTGTCACTCCGGGTTCTTTTTCTTGTAATAAACGACCGCCAGCATCCAACCACGATTTTGTGAGCGGGCATACGCGACCCAAGTCGTATAACGCGGCAGCGCTATTAAGGCTTGTCTGTTAGGATTTCGGCCCCGCGCGTGAAAACCTGAATCCAAATTGATATTTCACGGAATTTTGACCGTTTCGTGTGGATCCTGTGCGTGCGGAATCGGTACAGCCATTTGCAGCTACGCTGATCGCAGTGAACGCTAGAAAAATACTATCGGAGCATGCCCACGTGCATCGCTCTTTGGGGGATTGATGGATCTTTGGACGGCCTTGCAGGCACTGATACTAGGCGTTGTAGAAGGGCTTACGGAGTTTTTGCCCATTTCCAGTACCGGACACCAGATCATTGTTGCCGACTTGCTCGAGTTCGGCGGCGAACGGGCCATGGCGTTCAACATCATTATCCAGCTCGGTGCGATTCTCGCGGTGGTCTGGGAGTTCCGGCGCAAGATTGCCGACGTGGTCATCGGTTTGCCGACCCAACCGAGTGCACGGCGCTTTACCGCCAATCTGCTGATCGCCTTCCTGCCGGCCGTCGTGCTCGGGGTGGTGTTTGCCGACCTGATCCACGAATACCTGTTTAACCCGATCACCGTTGCGACGGCGCTGGTGATCGGTGGCCTCATCATGTTGTGGGCGGAAAAGCGTCAACATGAAGTGCATGCCGAAACGGTCGACGAAATTACCTGGAAAGACGCGTTGAAAGTCGGCTTCGCCCAGTGCCTGGCAATGATTCCCGGTACGTCGCGTTCTGGCTCGACCATCATTGGCGGGCTGTTGTTCGGCCTGTCGCGCAAGACCGCGACCGAGTTTTCGTTCTTTCTGGCCATGCCGACCATGGTCGGTGCCGCCGTTTACTCGGGCTACAAGTACCGTCATCTGTTTGTGCCGGCGGACGTTCCGGTGTTCGCCATCGGCTTCGTCACGGCGTTTGTTTTCGCCATGATCGCCGTGCGCGGCTTGCTCAAATTCATCGCCAGCCACAGCTATGCGGCGTTTGCCTGGTACCGGATTGTCTTCGGTCTGGTGATTCTGGCGACCTGGCAGTTCGGCTGGGTGGACTGGTCGGCCGCCAAACCATGAGTGACTCTCGCGCACGTCGCCCGGAGGGTCGTCCGTCAGGCGGCAGTATTCAGAACCTGAAGCTGAAACTGCTGGTTTTGGCGATCGTCTGCGCGTTGCCGCTGTTCGGTTCGCTGTCGATGTGGCTGCGCGGGATCTCGCTGGTGCCACTGACCGCCTATGGTGTGGTCAGTGTGCTGGCGTTCTTCATGTATTGGGCGGACAAGCGCAAGGCACGCGCCGATGCATGGCGCACGCCGGAAAACATTCTCCACGCCGTGGAACTGGCCGGCGGCTGGCCGGGCGCGTTGATTGCCCAGCAAGTGTTCCGGCACAAGACGCGCAAAGTGTCGTTTCAGATTCTGTTCTGGGTGATTGTGGCATTGCACCAGGTGTTCTGGATCGACCAGTTGTTCCTCGGCGCGAACCTGCTTTCATTGTTCTGAGAATTCAGCCAATCCTCTACAGGACTGGCGTCAAAGCAATAATCCGATTCGGGTTTTCTTGGGCAACTTACTCACCACCAGTTGATGTGAACGCATCAGCAATCCCTGCAGTTCCTCCGCACCCAGCGGGTAGGGCGGGTGCATGATGATCCACTGCGCCCGCGCCAGATACGGCGCCGGGTGAATGCCCGGGCGGTCGCAATGGCCGAGGAACAGATCCTTGTCGACCTTGAATGCCAGCGAATCGCCGCGCAAACCCTGCAAGGCGAACATCTTGTTACCGGCAATCGAGAACACCCGCACGCCGCCCCATTTGTAATCCTCTCGAGCGCCCGGCAACGCCAGGCAGAACGCTGCCACGTCGGCTTCGCTCATCTTTCCCTTGCTCATAACAACCGCTCCCCACAGGCATTGAACGATTCGACCAGGTGGTCGATCCACGCGCGCACCGCCGGCATCACCCCGCGCCGATGCGGGTACACCGCTTGCAGCCAGCCGCCGGGCAACGACCATTCGGGCAGCAGTTGCACCAGCGAGCCGTTCTGCAGTTCCTCTTCGCAGTACATCATCGGCAGTAGGGTGAAACCCTGGCCGGCCAGCACGCAGGCCTTGCGCACTATAAAGTCGTCGATACCCAGCCGTGCCTCCATATTCAACTCGAAACTTTTGCCGTGCTGGTCGAGCAGGCGCACATGGACCAGGCGATCGGCTTCCAGTGCGCCGAGCACCGGCAGGTTCTTCAAATCCTGCGGATGGCTGATCGACTGCCGCTCGGCGAACGCCGGGCTCGCCACCACGACTGTCTGCGCCTGGCGCAGGCGCCGGGTGACCAGCAGCGGGTCTTCGTCACCCGATTCGCGTACTCGTAGCGCGACATCGAAGCCCTCGGCCACGAGGTCCACCCGCCGGTTCAGCAGGACCACTTCCAGCTGCACCTGGGGAAATTTGCCAAGAAAATCGCTGATCACCCACGGCAACATTTCCCGCGCCAGACCGGTCGGGCAGGACACCCGCAGGCGCCCACGCGGTTCGCTGGACATGCTGGCGACGGCTTCATCGGCCATTTCCGCTTCCAGTAACATGGCCTGGCAGTGGCGCAGATAGCGTTCGCCAACCGCGGTGAGGTTCAACTGGCGCGTGGTGCGTTGCAGCAAACGTGCGCCGAGGCGTTCTTCCAGTTCGGCAATGCGTCGCGACAGGCGCGACTTGGGAATGCCCAACAAACGGCCGGCCGCCGCAAAGCCACCGGCTTCGACCACCTTGGCGAAATAGTAGAGATCGTTGAGATCTTGCATGGTGATATCCAACTGTTCTATCAGTGGGACGAACTATCGCATTACCGGCGGCTAATCATCTATTGGTTTCTTCCGTAGGATTGTCTCCATTCCGTCGCCACCGGCGATTCATTCCAGGAGATTCCACATGAAACTGCTGCATATCGATTCGAGCATTCTGGGCGACAACTCGGCTTCCCGTCAGTTGAGCAGCCAAGTCGTCAAAGCCTGGCAAGCCGCCGAGCCAACTGCTGTGGTGACTTACCGTGACCTCGCCGCTGACGCCATCAGCCACTTCTCGTCGACCACCCTGGTTGCCGCCGGGACGACAGCAGAACTGCGCAACGCCGCACAACAGCACGAAGCCGAACTGAGCGCCTCGACCCTGGCCGAGTTCATCGCCGCTGACGCCGTAGTGATCGCGGCACCGATGTACAACTTCACCGTGCCGACCCAGCTCAAGGCCTGGATCGACCGCGTTGCCGTCGCCGGCCAGACCTTCCGTTACACCGAAGCCGGCCCTGAAGGCCTGTGCGGTGGCAAGAAAGTGGTGATCGTTTCCACCTCCGGCGGCATTCATGCTGGCCAGGCCAGTGGCATCGCCCACGAAGAGTATCTGAAGCTGGTGCTGGGCTTCCTCGGCATCACCGATATCGAAATCGTCCGCGCCGAAGGCCTGGCGTATGGTGAGGAAGTGCGCAACAACGCCATGACCGCCGCTCAAGCGAAGATCAGCGAGCAACTGTTTGCCGCCGCGTAAGGCTTGCGTAAAGAACAGCTGATGTTCAGGCAAGGCCCAAAAAACTCTGTATTCTGGTTCCGCAAGGGCTAGGTACAGAGTTTTTTGTTTCTGACTGTTGCATAATCTGGCCCGGGTTATGCAATCAAACGATCAACGTCTGCGTGCAACGCCGCGCCGGATCACCGAGCCTCAGGGTTTCGGGCGTGTCGGAACATAAAGGATCTTTCGCTTGAGTAACACAGGGTGGGCCATCCCATGATGCGTCTTTGTGCAACGTTACTGATTTGCCTGCTTGGCAGCCTCGGTTCAGTGCATGCCGCGCCCGGGCGACACCCCGTGTGGAGTGTCGGTTACCACGCGATGACATTCCTCGATCCGCTGGACCTGCAACCGATGCGCGCCATCGCTTTCTATCCTTCCAGCGATCGTGAGCACACCAGCCTGCTTGAAGGCTACAAGGTCGAGGCTGGCGAAGACACCAAGGTCGCCATTGGCCGCTTCCCGATGTTGATGCTGTCCCACGGCAACACCGGCACCCCCATCGCGCTGCATGACCTGGCCACCTCGCTGGCTCGCAAGGGTTTTGTCGTGGTCGCGGTGATTCATCCCGGCGACAACTCCAAAGACCACAGCCGACTCGGCACGTTGAGCAATCTCTACGGGCGGCCGATCCAGATTTCCGAAGCGATCACCGCCACCCTCGGCGACCCGATGCTTTCGCCATTTGTGAATGCCGATCAGGTCGGCGTGATTGGTTATTCGGCCGGCGGCGAGACCGCGTTGATCCTCTCTGGCGCGCAACCGGATCTCGATCGTCTGCGCCGTTACTGCCTGGAACGCCCCGACGACCGCGATGCCTGCAACACTCAGGGCGAGCTGATCGTCGATCGCGATGACTTGCAGCCAGTGGCCGATTCGCGCGTGCATGCGCTGCTGCTGATGGCGCCACTGAGTCTGAAGTTCGGTCGCCACACCCTGGCGGACGTACATGTGCCGGTGCTGCTGTATAGCGGTGATGGCGACAAACTGGTGGCTTTCGACAAAAACGCCGCCGCCCTGGCACGCAAACTGCCGACCGCCCCGGACTTCAAACTGCTCGCGGGGGCAGGGCACTTCGTGTTCATGGCGCCGTGCAACGAAGAGCAGATCCGCGCCATGCCGGCGCTGTGCACCGACGCCGACGGCGTGGATCGCGAAGACATTCACCGCAATCTGATCTCCGAAGCCGGGCAATTCTTCTCGCGCACGCTGGGCAAGCCGAGCCGGGCGGGGATGCAAACGGCGGATCAATGATCCTGGTCCTTTGCAGGCTCATTCCTGCAGGGGCTGTCCAGTCAAGACATCGCCCGGCGCTTGAGCAGCAAGGTCAACCCCAGCCCGGTCACCGACAGTAGCGCTGCACTGAAGAAAATCCACGAATACCCCAAATTCAGCGCCACCGCGCCCATCAGCGGCCCGGCAATCGCCAGCGCCAGATCGAAGAACACCGCGTACGCGCCCAACCCCGAACCCCGGCTGGAGTTGGGCACTTGCTTGATCGCCTCAACACCCAGTGCCGGGTACACCAGCGACAAGCCAAAACCCGCCAGGCCCGCCCCGATCAGCGCGAACGCGGTGGACGGGGCCAGCCACAACAGCACCAGGCCAACGGTTTCGATGGTCATGCAGGCAATCGCCGAATTGAATCCGCCAAAACGGCTGATTGCCGAAATAAACAGCAGCCGCGACACGATGAAACATACGCCAAACACCGTCAGGCAATACGCCGCGCCGCTCCAGCCCCGATTGAGGTAATACAGAGTGATGAAGGTAGTCAGCGTGCCGTAACCGATAGACGCCAGACTCAAACTGGCGCCAAACGGTGCAATGCGCCCGAACACCGCCCAAAAAGGCAGCCGTTCGCCGCGCACCACCGGCACTGAGGGTTTATTGCGGATCAGCACCAGAGCGCCCGCGGCCAGTACTGACAGCGCGATGCCGAGGCTGGAAAAACCGTAATCGGCGACCATGACCACGCCCAGCGGCGCGCCAATCGCAATCGCGCCGTAGGAGGCAATGCCGTTCCAGCCGATAGACCTTGCGGTGTGCTCGGCACCGAGCTGGCCCATGCACCAACTGATGGTGCCGACCCCGATCAAGCCCTGCGCGACCCCGAGCAATAGGCGTCCGACAATCAAAATCAGCAGGCTCGGCAGCGGATAGTCTTGCAGCAACGACGAGATCAGCGTCAACAAGCCACTGAGCGCAATCCCCGACAAGCCATAAACAATCGCGCGTTTGGTGCCGATGGTGTCAGACATGCGTCCGGCCATTGGCCGGCTGAGCAGGGTGGCCAGGTACTGTGAGCCGATCACCAGTCCCGCAACAATGGCGCTGAACCCCAACTGTTCATGGACGTAACCGGGCAACACCGCGATCGGCAGGCCGATGCAGAGGAAAGCGATAAAGGTATAGAACACGATGGAGACGATCTGCAGGGTGATCGCCATGGTGCTCTGCGGGGGCAGTTGCTGCGCAGACATGAGGACTCGTTCGCGGGCGGCGGTGGGATAGTCGGCATGATGGCTTGGCGCTGGAACAAAAGGAAGCAGGCTAACTATTTTTCCTGGCTATCCCGATTGTTGCTGATAGCCTGCTCGCGATTGTGTCGGTACTCGCATAACTACTGGCTCTGGAATGCAAAAAGCCCCGTCACATGGACAGGGCTTTTGCTTGAGGCTCGCGGCTTAACGCTGGCAGCTGCTCTTAGAGCACCACACCCTGACTACGCAGGTAGTCATCGTAAGTGCCGCTGAAGTCAGTCACGCCATTCGGGCTCAGCTCGATGATGCGCGTGGCCAGGGACGATACGAACTCACGGTCGTGGCTGACGAAGATCAGCGTGCCCGGGTAGTTTTCCAGCGCCAGGTTCAGCGCCTCGATCGATTCCATGTCCAGGTGGTTGGTCGGTTCGTCCATGATCAGCACGTTCGGCTTTTGCAGGATCAGCTTGCCGAAGAGCATGCGACCTTGCTCACCACCGGAAATCACCTTGACCGATTTGAGGATCTCGTCGTTGGAGAACAGCATGCGGCCCAAAGTACCGCGAATCATCTGCTCGCCCTGAGTCCACTGACCCATCCAGTCGAACAGGGTCACGTCGTCTTCGAAGTCGTGCGCGTGGTCCTGAGCGTAGTAGCCCAGTTCCGCGGCGTCGGTCCACTTGACGCTACCGGCATCCGGGGTCAGTTCATTGACCAGGGTGCGCAGCAGGGTGGTCTTGCCGATACCGTTCGGACCGATGATCGCTACGCGCTCGCCGGCTTCAACCTGGAAGCTGAAGTCCTTGAACAGTGGCTTGCCGTCGAAACCTTTGGCCATCTTTTCGACCATGACCGCTTGGCGGTGCAGCTTTTTGTTCTGCTCGAAACGGATGAACGGGCTCACGCGGCTGGAAGGCTTGACCTCGGCCAGTTGGATCTTGTCGATCGCCTTGGCGCGGGAAGTGGCCTGTTTGGCTTTCGAGGCGTTGGCCGAGAAGCGGCTGACGAACGATTGCAGCTCGGAAATCTGTGCTTTCTTCTTGGCGTTGTCCGACAGCAGTTGCTCGCGGGACTGGGTCGCCACGGTCATGTACTCGTCGTAGTTGCCCGGGAACAGGCGCAGCTCGCCGTAATCCAGGTCAGCCATGTGCGTGCACACGCTGTTCAGGAAGTGACGGTCGTGAGAGATGATGATCATCAGGCTGTTACGCTGGGTCAGGATGTTTTCCAGCCAGCGAATGGTGTTGATGTCCAGGTGGTTGGTCGGTTCGTCGAGCAACAGCACTTCGGGATCGGAGAACAGGGCCTGAGCCAGCAATACACGCAGTTTCCAGCCTGGCGAGACTTCGCTCATCGGGCCGAAATGCTGTTCCAGTGGAATGCCCAGACCCAGCAGCAGCTCGCCAGCACGGGATTCGGCGGTGTAGCCGTCCATTTCGGCGAACTCGGTTTCCAGCTCGGCCACGGCCATACCGTCTTCTTCAGACATTTCCGCCAGCGAGTAGATACGGTCGCGTTCTGCCTTGACCTTCCACAGCTCTTCGTGACCCATGATCACGGTGTCGATCACGGTGAATTCTTCGTACGCGAACTGGTCCTGGCGCAACTTACCCAGACGCACGTTCGGCTCGAGCATGACCTGGCCGCCGGACGGATCAAGGTCGCCGCCGAGGATTTTCATGAAGGTCGACTTGCCGCAACCGTTGGCGCCGATCAGGCCGTAGCGGTTGCCCGCGCCAAATTTGACCGAAACGTTTTCGAAGAGCGGCTTGGCGCCGAACTGCATCGTGATGTTAGCTGTAGAAATCAAGAGTTTTTCCTGCGAAGCATTCTTAAATTGCGAGGGTGCGGCCGGAGCGCTGGGCCCGAGTCGAAGTGCGCTGAAGCGGGACAGTCCCGTCATCAACCAAGGGGGGCGCGTAAAGTTTGGCGGCGATTGTACTGGTCTGGCTCTTTAAACGATAGGGCGATGATGCCGCGGCTGCTGTTTGGCTGATTCAGCGGACAGTTTTTCACAGATGAGGTTCACCATCGGTTACAAAGTATGGCTAAAATGCCGTCCATTCGCCCGGCGCCCACTCCGGCGTCGGCTCAAGGACGTGCCATCTGTTTCCAGACCACTGCATAAGACGCCCGGCCCCGAGCCGCCAGGTGCGCAGTTTGTTCACTTCTGACGTGTGACGATTTCCGTGAAACTCATCATTGCTGCTATTTATGTCATTTCCATTGCATACGTTCACCTGCGGGGGCGTGTGCGTCACAAACTGGGTCGGCAACTGAGCGATCACTCGACCTTCCTCGCACCGATCAACTGCTTCCTTTATTTGTTCTCGAAGATCCCCAGCAAGCCTTACCTGAATCCGGCGGAGTTTCCTGATCTCAGCCCGTTGCAGGCGCATTGGCAGGAGATCCGCGAAGAAGGCCAGAATCTGTTGCGTGCCGGCGAGATCAAGCGCTCCAACCAGTACGATGACGTCGGTTTCAACTCGTTCTTCAAAAGCGGCTGGAAGCGTTTCTACCTGAAGTGGTACGGCGAAAGTCATCCATCGGCGATGAAGCTGTGCCCGCGCACCACGGAACTGGTGCAAAGCATCGGCTCGATCAAGGCGGCGATGTTCGCCGAACTGCCGCCGGGGTCGAAACTGGTACGGCACCGCGACCCCTATGCCGGTTCTTACCGCTATCACCTGGGCCTTGATACGCCCAATGACGCCGGTTGCTACATCAACGTTGACGGTGAGAACTACCACTGGCGCGACGGTGAGGCGGTGGTGTTCGATGAGACGTTCATCCATTACGCCGAAAACGCCACGGACAAGAACCGCATCATCCTGTTCTGCGACATCGAGCGCCCGATGAAGTACCGCTGGGCGGCGGCGTTCAACCGGTGGTTCAGCCGCACGGTAATGTCGGCGGCGGGCGCCCCGAATGATGCCGGCGACAAAACCGGCGGCATCAACCGCCTGTTTACCAGAATCTACAAGATTCGCCTGCGCGGCAAAGAGCTGAAAAAACGCAACCGCATGCGGTATTACCTGGAGAAATGGGCGATTTTCGCTGGCTTGCTGGCGATCTTCATCCTGATCTGAAGACCGCGGCGCCTGTGGAGCCGCCTTCGCGGGCAAGCCCGCTTCGACAGTGGCTGGTGTGATGCACAGAACTCATTCACACCGCCAGAACCTGTGGGAGCGGGCCTGCCCGCGAAGGAGCCCTGACCGTTGGCGCAAGTGATCAAGAAGCCTTCTTGGTCTTTTTCGCCTGGGCCGCCTTGGCCGGCTTCGCTGATTTTTCCTTGGGTTTTGCCGTTGTTTTCCCACCCAGACTGCGTTTGAGCAGCTCGGTCAAGTCGATAACATCCGCCGTTTTGCGCTCCTCTTCGCCACCCACAGTCTCGACATCCTCGATCTTGCCTTCATGGGCTTTCTTCTCGACCAGCGCCATGATCTTGGCTTCGAATTCGTCCTTGTAGTCTTCGGGTTTCCAGTCTGCGCTCATGTCTTCAACCAGGCGCCTGGCCATGTCCAGTTCGCCCTTGGCCAGTTGCGGCTTGGTCACTTCGCTGCCCAGATCCAGCTCGTCGAGCCCGCGGACTTCCTGCGGCCAGCGTAACTTCACCAACACCAGTGCCGACTCCAGCGGCATCAGCGCGGCCAGATACTGGCGCGTATGCAGCACCACCCGAGCGAGGGCGACTTTGTTGGTCTTGCTCAGGGTTTCACGCAGCAGCGCGTAGACCTTGCCGCCCCGTTTGTCCGGTGCCAGGTAGTAGGGCGTATCGATGTTTTGCAGGGGAATCTGATCAGCCTCGACAAACGAGAAAATATCAATGGTCTGGGTGGACACCGGGTGCGCCGAGCGAATTTCCTCCTCGCTGAGCACCACATACCGACCTTTTTCGTAAGCCACGCCCTTGACGATATGGTCTTTGGTGACCTCTTTGCCGGTCACCTTGTTCACCCGTTTATAGCCCACCGGGTCCATGCTGCGGCTGTCGAGCCAGTCAAAGTCGACGCCTTGCGAGGCGGTCGCCGACACCAGCGCGACCGGGATGTGAACCAGACCGAAACTGATCGCGCCTTTCCAGATTGCCCGAGCCATGGTGTGTTCTCCAAGTGATGATCAGGTGACCTTAAGCGCGCCACGAAAGTTTCCGCTGACTGCGCTTCAGCAGGCGCAGCAGTCAAGTCGTGTTACATGTTGTTTAAAGCGGACGGGTTAACAAATCCGAACCCTGAGCGTAGCGTGGACTCGAACGCTGCAACCCCAGCCCATTCCCTGCGCATCGAGAGGCTGCTTCATGAACCGCTTTCTGCTTGGCATCGTTGCCTTGGCTCTCAGTGCCGGCCTGGCCCACGCTGAAGCCCCGAGGCCATCCGCGCCGTTGCTGCTTGCGCAAAGTCCTGCCGGCAACAGCAACAATCCCTATAACAGCCCGATTCGCCGGGCCAACCCCAACAGCATGCAGGGCACCCAGCCCAGCACGCCGCCCGTGCGCGGGCCGAACACCGTACCGACACCGCGTCAGCCCACCGTAGAGAACCGCGGTATCGGCAACGGCCAACCGATTCGCTCAGTGCCGGCCACGCCACCCACGTTCATTCCCAACCCGCCCTCGCGGGATACCGGCAGCAACCGTTGAACGGCAGGACCGCGTTCTGTCAGCCTTTCAAATGACAAAAGGAATCGTGCATGTTGCGTAAAACCCTTTTAGCCAGCCTGTGCGCCGGCGCGCTGATCAGCGTCCCGGTACATGCCGCCGCCCCCAAGGCGCTGCAAAGCGAACAGGGCAGTCTTGAAGTCACCACTCTGGCCCAAGGGCTGGAGCATCCCTGGGCGCTGGCCTTTTTGCCTGATCGGCAAGGCGTGCTGGTGACTGAGCGGCCGGGCAACCTGCGGGTCGTCGCGGCCGACGGCAAGCTGTCCGCGCCGATCGACGGGGTCCCGGAAGTCTGGGCCAAGGGGCAGGGCGGTTTGCTCGATGTCGTGTTGTCGCCGGACTTCAAGGCCGACCGGCTTGTGTATCTGTCCTACGCCGAGGGCGGTGCTGAAGGGGGCAAGGCCGGGACGGCGGTCGGGCGCGGGCGCTTGTCGGAGGACCTGAAGAGCCTCAAGGACTTCAAGGTGATCTTTCGTCAGGAGCCGAAGTTGTCGGTGGGCAATCATTTCGGCTCGCGTCTGGTGTTCGATCGCGACGGTTATCTGTTTATCACCCTGGGCGAGAACAACGATCGGCCGACCGCACAGGACCTCGACAAATTGCAGGGCAAGATCGTACGTCTCTATCCCGACGGCAGAGTGCCGGACGACAATCCATTCGTGGGGCAGTCCGGCGTGCGCCCGGAGATCTGGGCCTATGGCATTCGTAACCCGCAGGGCGCGGCACTCAACCCATGGACGGGTACCCTGTGGGAAAACGAGCACGGGCCTCGGGGTGGCGATGAGGTGAATATCATCGAACGCGGGAAAAACTACGGTTGGCCGTTGGCGACCCACGGCATCAACTACTCGATGCAACCGATTCCCGAAGCGCAGGGTGAAACCGCTGAAGGCACGGTCGCGCCGCATCATGTCTGGGAAAAGTCGCCGGGCGTCAGCGGCATGACGTTCTATGACGGTGACCGCTTCAAACCGTGGCAACACAACGCGTTTATCGGCGCGCTGGCGACTCAGGAGCTGATTCGCCTGCAGTTCGATGGCGACAAGGTGGTGCATGAGGAGCGGTTGCTGGGCGAGCTGAAACAGCGGATTCGCGATGTGCGCCAAGGGCCGGATGGTTACTTGTATGTGCTGACGGATGAAGAGAATGGATCGCTCTACAAACTCGGCCTGAAGTAACACCTCCCAAGAAGGCAATCCACCTAACTGTGGCCAGGGGATTTATCCCCGTTGGACTGCGCAGCAGTCACCTGCTTCTCACAGGGGGCCGCTACGCGACCCAACGAGGATAAATCCCCTCGCCACAAAAGCAATCCTGCTCATTGCTCGCGGGTATACAACACCACCGCCGCCCGCAACTTGCCCCGGCCAAACCGGCACATCTTCTCGAACTCGCCATGACTGACCGGTACATGCTGGCAGTCCATGGGCTGCCGATGCTGGCTGTGATCGACATCGGGGTCATGCAGGTAAACGAAATCCTCGTCGCAGTCGGTCACCACCACCCAGTGCGGCGACTTGGAGCGGGTCAGCCGGTAACTGCTGATCAACACCAGAGGCTGCCCGCCCGTATCCAGCAAGCGGGGTAGATCCAGCGGTGTACCGATCAGACACTCGACATCGGTCTCGGCCAGCTGCGCGGTGAATTCCTCATGGACCAGGCGCATGACGTCTTTTTTATGCGCATCGCGCACGCCGTCGAGAAACAGGGGACCTGCCAGGCTGACTTGCAAGCGCACGCGAAAGCCGCGGCTCCACGCGGCCAGCGCCAGACCTTGCGGGCTGCAGCCACCGTGCCCGGAGGTCATGAACACTGTGGTTGCTTCACGCCAGAGCTGCAATTCTTCGCGTCGCTCCAGCAAGCGCTGCGATTGCAACGCGCCCATGGCCATCAACAGGCAGGCCGGGCCGCAGGTGAATTCAGTGGTTTGCGGGTAGTAGGGCACCTTTATGTTGCGTGAGTCGCGATGCTGAAGAATGCGTTTTTCCAGGCGCAAGGCGTCGGCATGGTCTTCGTAGTAATCGTGTATCAGGGCAAAGCGCCGGTAGCCGTTACGTTCGTACAGGGCAATGGCGGCGGGGTTGTCGATCCGCACCTCAAGACGCAGGTAGGCGCAATCGTGTTCCAGGGCGATGGCTTCGATGCGTTGCAGCAGTTGCTTGCCCCATCCGCCGCCGCGCGCCTCGCTGGCGATCGCGATGGAGTACAACCGCGCCAGCGACGTGCCGCGATGAAACAGGACCAAGGCGTAACCGAGCAATTGGCCTTCGCGCTCCGCCACGAGCAACTGGCCATGGGCGCGAGTAATCATCCACTGAAAACTGCGCGCCGTGAGCCGGTCCGTGGTGAAACATTGCATTTCCAATGCCAGCAGCGCCGGCAAATCTTCAACTACCGCCAGACGAAAAACAGCACTCATATGACCACCGTAAAAGTTGCGTAACGAAACGGGACTTTCGAAAAACTTCGTGCTTAATAGAAATGGTCTTGTTCTCCAACGGATCAATCTCTATGTCAGCGGTACAGGGTCATTGGCGCGAAGTATCCGAGCAAAGTTTGCCGGCGGCAACTTATTTAAATTCAACGGCGAGAACTTCCAGTCAAGTGCTGATCATTGTCGAACGCAAGGAAGACTGGGCCTCGTATTTTCCCAGCGAAGGCATCGTCACCGCCCAGGAATATCTGGAACAGACCCGCGAAGCCGAACCGGGCAAGCGGGTGCAGGTGATCAATCTGTGCCGCAGTTACAAGTACCTGGGCCACGGCTATTACTGCTCGCTGTTGGCCGAAGCCCGTGGGCACAAGGTGATTCCGTCAGTACGCACGATCAGTGAACTGACCCGAAAATCGCTGTACGGGCTGGCACTGGACGACCTGGATAAAACCCTCGAAAAAGCCCTCAGTCATCATCTCTACAGCGATACCGAAGGCTTTACCCTGACCCTGTATTTCGGCCGGACGCATATCGAGCCGCTGCAGGATTTGGCCCGGCAGTTGTTTGAAGTGTTTCCGTGTCCGATCCTGTTAGTGGAGTTCGGTCGAACTAACGGCTGGCACATCGAAGGTATAAAGTCCGGCGCGCTGCATAAGTTGCGTGATGATCAGGAAGATCAGTTCGCCAATGCGCTGGATGGCTTCAGCCGTAAAATCTGGCGTGTTCCGCGTTCTCCGCAAGTGGCGCGGTATGACCTGGCGATCTTGCACGATCCGCAAGAAGCCTTGCCGCCTTCCAACGCCAAAGCGCTGGAGAATTTCGTCCGGGTCGGCAAGACCATGGGCATTGATGTCGAACTGATCGAGCGCAAGGACTATGCGCGCCTAGCCGAGTACGACGGTTTGCTGATCCGCGAAACCACCAGCGTCGACAACCACACTTACCGCTTCGCGAAAAAGGCTGAAAGCGAAGGGCTGGTGGTGATGGATGACCCGACGTCGATTCTGCGCTGCACCAACAAGGTCTACCTGACCGACTTGCTCAACAGCCATCAACTGGGCATGCCCGCCACCGAAATTCTCTACAAGGAGCGACCCGAAGACTTCGAGCGGGTGGGCGAGCGCCTCGGGTTTCCCTTGGTGCTGAAGATTCCCGATGGTTGTTTTTCCCGCGGTGTAATCAAGGTCGAGAGCCAGCAGGCCTTGCTCGAAGCCACCGCCGAACTGTTCGAGCACTCGGTGCTGTTGCTGGCCCAGGAGTTTTTTTACACCGAGTACGACTGGCGTATCGGCGTGCTCAACCGCAAACCGATCTTCGCCTGCCAGTACTTTATGTCCAAGGGCCACTGGCAGATCTATAACCACAAGGCCAAGGGCCAGGACGTCAACGGCGAGTGCCGGACGCTGGCGGTGCACGAGGCGCCCCGGGCAGTGGTCGAGCTGGCGGTGAAGACGGCCAACCTGATTGGCGACGGTCTCTACGGCGTCGATCTGAAACAGGCCGGCGACAAGGTGGTGGTGATCGAAGTCAACGACAACCCCAACCTCGACGCCGGCATCGAAGACGCGTATTTGCAGGACGATCTGTATTCACTGGTACTGGAAGAGTTCGTGCGACGGCTGGAACTGAAGCGTCGCGGCCAGGCCTGGTGACCTGCCGATGATCAACAGTTTTGCGTTGAGCCACGGCGCTTTGCAGCGGGTTGAACGATTGGACGCCGAGGTGATGCTGTTCAGCAACCCGGACGCCGCCGAACGTGACTTGCTGCACAGCCATTTCAAGGTCGACGAGCACGCGCTGGCCTCGGCGCTGGATCCGGACGAGGTATCGCGGATCGAGTTTCACCCCGATCATCTGTTCCTGATCTGGAAGCGGCCGGAGAACTATTCTGGCGGTGGCAGCCTGGCGTTTGAGGTGTCTTCATGCGGTCTGCTGTTTGCGCCCGGGCAATTGCTGGTGATTGCCACTGACGACACACCCTTGCATGGCCTCGGTTCCCGGCAGCCGTTGAACACCCCGCTGGATGTGTTGCTTGATCTGCTGTTCAACAATATTCATCACTACTTGGGGCACTTGAAGGTGATCAAACTGGTCGCTCGCGAGTTGCAGCAGAAATTCAATGCTTCGATGCAGAACCAGCATCTGATTCAGATGTTCAATCTCAGTGAGAGCCTGATTTATTACATCAACGCCTTGCACAGTAATGGCGCGGTGCTGACGCGGTTGCGCAATCATGCCGAGAAGCAGCATTTCGGCAGTGAGGCGATCGGGTTGATCGATGATCTGATCATCGAGAACAACCAGTGCTACAAGCAGGCGGAAATCTACTCGACGGTGTTTTCCGGGCTGATTGATGCGCGGGGCAATTTGATGAACAACAGCATGAATAATCTGTTGCGCAAGCTGACGTTGATCAATGTGGTGTTTTTGCCGTTGAATCTGGTTGCGAGCATTGGCGGGATGTCGGAGTTCAGCATGATGACGGCGGGGACGCCCTGGTGGGTTTCTTATCCTTTGTTTCTTGGGGTGATGGTGTTGGGGGCGGGGGGGATGTTGCTTGGGCTTCGGCGGTTGGCCCGGTGATCTTGGCGGCCTTTGGGCCGACCATGCTCTGGTCGGAGGTGTGTGAATATCCGTTGCTTCGGGTGTGGCGGTTGGCGGTTTCGCCCTTACGGCGAATCACTTTTTTGACAAACGCCTCAAAAAAGTAAGCAAAAAAGGGCTTGCCCCGGCGTTCGGCCCGCTCGCTTGGGCTCGGGGTTCCTTCGCTCCGGGATCCATCCGGGCGCATCGCCTCCGGTTTGCTTCGCTGCACCTCCTCTCGATGTGTTTGGCTTCGCCAAACGGCGCTGCGCGCCTGCCCCCGGATGAATCCCTCCACTCAGCCTGCCGAAGGGGCCTGAAGATCAAGATCAAGATCAAGAGCAGGCGAGCTGACACTCGGCCTAGTGGCTGGTTCGGTCATTGTGGGAGACCGGCTGCTGGCAGCCGACCAGGCTCGGTGGGTGTGCTTGTTTCCTTTAGGTGTGCCGTGGGTTGCGATCTTTTGATTTTGTTTTTCAGAGGCAAGGCTAAAAGGATGCAGTCTTGCGCAGTGCCTGCTTCGCCCCGTGGTTTCCACAGTCCCGCATTTGGCCGAACCGCCACGGTGATGCCTTGTTATAGTTCGGACCTCTCTTTCTGTCCGGTAAAGGATCACTGCCATGTCTCAATACTCCGCCTTCAGCGTCGAACTGGCCGACAATATCGCTCATGTGCAGATCAATCGTCCGGAGAAGATCAATTCGATGAACGCGGCGTTCTGGAGTGAGATCGTCGAGATTTTTCAGTGGGTCGATGACACCGATGAAGTGCGCGTGGTGGTGCTCAGTGGCAACGGTAAACATTTTTCCTCCGGTATCGACCTGATGATGCTCGCCGGCGTCGCCAATGAACTGGGCAAGGACGTCGGCCGTAATGCGCGCCTGCTACGCCGCAAGATTCTCGCCTTGCAAGCTTCGTTCAACGCGGTCGACAACTGCCGTAAACCGGTGCTGGCGGCGATTCAGGGCTATTGCCTTGGCGGGGCGATCGACCTGATCGCTGCCTGTGACATGCGTTACGCTGCCGAAGACGCGCAGTTCTCGATCAAGGAAATCGATATCGGCATGGCCGCCGATGTTGGCACGTTGCAACGGTTGCCGCGGATCATCGGAGACGGCATGCTGCGTGAACTGGCTTACACCGGTCGCACCTTTGGTGCTGATGAGGCGCGCAACATAGGGTTGGTCAATCGTGTCTATGGCGACAAGGACGCGTTGCTCGAGGGTGTGTTCGACATCGCTCGCGAGATTGCAGCCAAGTCGCCGATTGCCGTCACAGGCACCAAGGAAATGATCAGCTACATGCGCGACCATCGCATCGACGATGGCCTTGAATACGTTGCCACCTGGAACGCCGCCATGTTGCAATCCACCGACTTGCGCGTGGCCATGGCCGCCCATATGAGCAAACAGAAACCCGAATTTCTGGATTGAGAAACCATGACATCTCGCTGGACCACTGCAGTACTGGACACCGATCATCCCGGCGGCTGGGCCGTGGCGCGCAGCCCTGAAGGGTTTTTGTTCGATGACAACGGCGCGCTGTTCCCGCGGGAATGGCTCAAGCGTCAGGACTTGTCGATCCTCGCCGAACACGGCATTGGCCATCTCGATGGCGAGCCGGTGTACCTGCTGGAGTTGCACAGTGTCAGCGAGGTGCCGGGGTGCAACTGGAAAGGTCTGCGGGCGTTCATGCTCGATGGCGATCACACGGTCTACAAGGTCTTGGGTTATGCCGCACAGATCGGCACCTGGGCGCGGGAGCATCGTTTTTGCGGCAATTGCGGGCAGGCCATGACGCAGGTGCCGCGGGAGCGGGCGATGCATTGCCAGCCGTGCGAACTGCGCAATTACCCGCGCATTTCGCCGAGCATGATCGTGCTGGTCACCCGGGGCGACGAGGTCCTGCTGGCGCGCTCACCGCGTTTCGTCACTGGGGTCTACAGTACGCTGGCCGGGTTTGCCGAGCCGGGGGAGTCGGCCGAGGATTGCCTGATTCGTGAAGTGCGCGAAGAAGTGCAGATCGAGGTCAAGAACATTCAGTACATGGGCAGCCAGTGCTGGCCGTTTCCGCATTCGATGATGCTCGGCTTCCATGCCGAGTACGCCGGTGGCGAGATTGTCTGCCAGGAAGACGAGATCGAAGACGCCCAGTGGTTCAACGTGCACGATTTGCCGCCATTGCCGGCGTCCAAATCGATTGCCCGTTACCTGATCGACGTCTACGTGGCGCGGCGCTTAGGCCACGCTGAACCAGTGCTGCCAGGCTAGGCGCACGGTCAGACCCAACACCACGGTGATGAACACCGGACGGATGAATTTGGCGCCACCGCTGATTGCGGTGCGCGCGCCGAAGAACGCGCCGACCATCACCGACAGGCCCATGCTCAGGCCGATGATCCAGTCCACTTGCCCGGAAAACACGAACACCGACAGCGCCGCAATATTGCTGACGAAGTTCATGCTGCGCGCCACGCCGCTGGCCTTGACCAGGTCGATCGGGTAGAGCAACAGGCTGCTGACCGTCCAGAATGCACCTGTGCCCGGACCGGCCACGCCGTCATAGAAGCCGAGGCTGAAACCCTGGCTTGATTGCCATTTCTTTTTGATCGGTGCGTCGCTGTCCAGCGGCGCTTTCGGTGTGCCGCCGAACAACAGGTACAGGCCGCAGGCAAACACGATCACCGGGAGCATTTTGTTCAGCCATTCCGCCGGCAGGTAATGGGCGACGATCGCACCGGTCAGCGCACCGACCAGTGTGCCGACGATGGCGTGCGTCCACTGCCGAGGGTGGAATAGCTTGCGCCGGTAGAAAGTGAAACTGGCGGTGGCCGAACCGAAGGTCGAGCTCAGCTTGTTGGTGCCCAGCACCAGGTGCGGCGGCAGGCCGGCAGTCAGCAGCGCTGGTGTGGTCAGCAGGCCGCCACCGCCGGCAATGGCGTCGATGAAACCGGCAATGAATGCGACGAGGGCAAGAATGGCGAGGGTGGTGAGGTCAACGCTGAGTTCGAAAGGCATGGAATCGGCTTATTCGGCAGGGCGCAGACGGGCTGCGGGAAGGGCTGACATGTTACTCATTTCCAGTTGTTGCGGCGACCCATAAGGCCCGATCGCTGGCAAGCCAGCTCCGTCAGGTTTCGGCATGTCCGCCATATGTGTGTGCGCTAGAGATCCCTGTGGGAGCTGGCGTGCCAGCGATGAGGGCTGAACAGCCACAGGCTATTGAACTGTTGCCCAACCAACACCGCGACAACAAATCACCCTCCAACCATGCAACTCCATCAGTCTCAAACCCAATAAGAACGGGCATTTGCACGCTGGCACGCTTGCTGCTCTGACACCTTGACCTTCCCAATGTCCCGAGGACACGCCAATGAGCAAGCACGCGGTGAAATTCGCCTACTGGGTACCGAACGTCAGTGGCGGGCTGGTGGTCAGCAAGATCGAGCAGCGTACCGACTGGGGCATCGACTACAACCGCAAACTGGCGCAACTCGCCGAGGCGGCAGGTTTTGAATATGCGCTGACACAGATTCGCTTCACCGCCGGCTATGGCGCTGAGTTCCAGCATGAATCGGTGGCGTTCAGTCACGCGCTGCTGGCCGCCACCCACACACTCAAGGTGATCGCGGCCATTCTGCCGGGGCCGTGGCAACCGGCCCTGGCGGCGAAACAGCTGGCGACTATCGACCAGCTCACCAATGGCCGTATTGCCGTGAACATCGTCAGTGGCTGGTTCAAGGGCGAGTTTCAGGCGATTGGCGAGCACTGGCTGGAACACGACGAGCGCTATCGGCGTTCCGAGGAATTTATCCGTTCGCTGCGCGGGATCTGGAGTGAGGACAACTTTACCTTCCGTGGCGATTTCTACCGGTTTGACCATTACAGCCTCAAACCGAAACCGCTGGGGCGTCCGGAGATCTTCCAGGGCGGCAGTTCACGGGCAGCGCGCGACATGGCGGCGCGGGTGTCGGACTGGTATTTCACCAACGGCAACAGTGTCGAAGGGATCAAGGCCCAGGTCGATGACATTCGCGGCAAAGCCGCGGCGAATAATCACTCGGTGAAGATCGGCGTCAATGCCTTCGTCATTGCACGTGACACCGAAGCAGAGGCGCGGGCCGTGCTGGCGCAGATCATTGATCAGGCCGATCCGGAAGCGGTGAATGCCTTTGGTGACGCCGCAAAGCAGGCAGGCAGGGCCTCGCCGGAAGGTGAGGGCAACTGGGCGAAGTCGACCTTCGAGGACCTGGTGCAATACAACGACGGCTTCAAGACCAACCTGATCGGCACGCCGTTGCAGATTGCCGAGCGGATTGTGGCGTTGAAAGCTGTGGGCGTGGATCTGGTGCTGGCGGGGTTTCTGCACTTTCAGGAGGAGGTGGAGTATTTCGGCCGGCGGGTGTTGCCGCTAGTGCGCGAGCTTGAAGCCGAAAAGACGGCCGCCATCGCCTGAATCCAACAAATCTCCTGCAGGCGTGAGCCTGCTCGCGATGGCGGCGTGTCAGTCAACATTCAGGTTGAGTGTTCAGACGCTGTCGCGAGCAGGCTCACTCCTGCAATTGGATCTGCGTGAACTTACAGACCGAGGTCCGACAGCCCCGGATGATCATCCGGACGTCGGCCCAGCGGCCAGTGGAACTTGCGTTCGCTTTCCTTGATCGGCATGTCGTTGATGCAGGCATAGCGCTGGAACATCAGGCCATGCTCATCGAACTCCCAGTTTTCATTGCCATAAGAGCGGAACCAGTTGCCGGAGTCGTCATGCCATTCGTAGGCGTAGCGCACGGCGATGCGGGTGTCCGAGTAGGCCCAGAGTTCCTTGATCAGGCGATAGTCCAGTTCCTTGGCCCATTTGCGGGTCAGGAAGGCTTTGGCTTCTTCGCGGTTATTGGCGAATTCGGCGCGGTTGCGCCATTTTGTGTCGAGGGTGTAGGCCAGCGACACTCTTTCCGGGTCGCGGGAGTTCCAGCCATCCTCGGCCAGGCGAACTTTTTCAATCGCCGATTCACGGTTGAAGGGGGGTAATGGCGGACGTACCTGGGCTGCAGTAGACATGTTCAGTCTCCCGATCTCATTAATAGTTAAACAACGTGTCCGGCTTATTTAAGGCGTTACAGGTCCAATAACTTACGCGCCATGCATTGCGCATTATCAGCGGCACTGTGATCACCCATCACAAGCGCTACGGTAATGGCACCGTCAATCAGGATCAGCAGTTGTCTGGCCAGCAATTGCGGATCTTCGGCGCCATGTTCGGTACACAGCTCGCACAGGTAGTCGAGCAGCTTCTGTTTGTGGTCTTTGGCGACCTGGCGCACCGGGTCCTGAGGATCACCGGTCTCGCCACTGGTGTTGATAAAGGCACAGCCACGGAAGCCTTCCGAGGCGAACCAGCCCTTGAGTACGGTAAACAGGTTGATCAGGCGCTTGGCCGGGGTTTCGGCCTGATCGACAGCATTTCGGTACCAATGCATCCAGCGCACATCGCGGCGTTGCAAAGCGGCGACGGTCAGCTCCTCCTTGTTGGCGAAGTAGCGGTAGATGCTTTTTCTGGAGACGCCGGCGGTTTTCACCAGCAGATCCATCCCGGTGGCAGCGATGCCACTCTTGTAGATCAGCTTTTCGGTGACATCCAGAATGATGTCGCGGGTCGAGGTGTCTGTGATTTCGTTCATGCGGCTAACAGTAGAACGATCGTTCTCCTTTGTCAAGTGTTGTTTTTTGATCGCTTTCGCGAACAGGCTCGCTCCCACAGGGGATTGCATTTCAAATGCAGGAGCGAGCTCGCTCGCGAAGGCTTCATTACAGACACTTACGAGACCCGAACCGAGTGATGGTGTAAGCTCTCGGGTTCTTCGGATTCGACCCATTGCGAGCCCTATGCCGTTGCTTTTCAAACGTTCTCTGCTGCCCAAACTGCGCAGCTTCCCGCTGACCGCCGAGGCCGTGACCATTCTGTCCGGCGCCGCCGAGTTTCGTCGTAGCCTGCTGGAGAAAATCGCCACGGCGACCCGGCGCATCTACATCGTCGCGTTGTATCTGCAACAGGACGAGGCCGGTCAGGAAATTCTCGATGCCTTGCACGCCGCCAAACTCAAGCGTCCAGAGCTTGAAATTGCCGTGGTGGTCGACTGGCTGCGGGCTCAGCGTGGCCTGATCGGCGCGGGCAAACAGCCGGGGAATTCGGCGTGGTATCAGGACATGACCCGCACGCACCAGAGCGAAGTGCCGGTGTACGGCGTGCCGGTGCAAACCCGCGAGCTGTTCGGCGTCCTGCATCTGAAGGGCTTTGTCATCGACGATTGCGTGGTCTACAGCGGCGCGAGCCTGAACAACGTCTACCTGCACAAGTTCGAAAAGTACCGATTCGACCGTTACCATGTGCTGCACAGCCGCGAACTGGCGGACTCGATGCATCACCTGGTCAAACACGGGCTGATCGAATCCAAGGCTGTGCATCGCCTCGACCTGCCGAACCTGCCGACCACCCGCAGCCTGCGCAACGACATCGGCGACCTGCGCAGCCGGCTCAAATACGCGACTTACGACACTGCAGCCGGCAGTACGGCGCACACCGGTCTGTCGGTCAGTCCGTTACTCGGCGTGGGCAAGAACAACCCGCTGAACCGGGCGATCCTCGAGTTGATCGCCAGCGCGCAACAGCAACTGACGATCTGTACGCCGTACTTCAACCTGCCGCTGGGAGTGATTCGCGAGATCAACCGTGCGTTGGCCCGTGGCGTGAAGATCGACATTGTGGTCGGCGACAAAACCGCCAATGACTTCTACATCCCGCCAAGCGAACCGTTCAAGGTGATCGCGGCGCTGCCGTATCTGTACGAGATCAGCTTGCGCCGCTTTGCCAAGCGGCATCAGCGCAACATCGACAGCGGCCAGTTGAACCTGCACCTGTGGCGGGATGGCGACAATACCTATCACCTCAAGGGCATGTGGATCGATCAGCGTTATACCTTGCTGACCGGCAACAACCTCAATCCACGGGCGTTCCGTCTCGACCTGGAAAATGCGCTGCTGATTGATGACCCGCAAGGCGAATGGCTGGCACCACGGGCGAAGGAACTGGAGGAGATTTTCCGCAACACCACGCGAATTGCCAGCTTCCAGAACCTGGAGACCTTGCCGGAGTACCCGGCGGCGGTGGCGAAGTTTTTGAAGCGGGTGAGCAGGGTGCGGATTGAGCGGTTGCTCTACCGGATTTTGTAAACCTTCAGGTTATTCAGGGCGGTTGAAACCGCTATCGCGAGCAGGCTCACTTCTACAGTGGAATGCATTCCAACTGGAGGAGTGAGCCTGCTCGCGAGGGGCCCTGAAGCCTCTACATCAATCAGTTCAGACCGAGCTTGCCACGCAACGTGGAAAGGTCTTCCGCCAAGGTATTGACCGGGCCAACCAGCGCCTTGCGGTCGTTGTCTTTGACTTTGTCATACGTCTCGAAACCACCGTCCCTGGTCTTGTACTTGGCGAGGATCTTGTCCACGGTGGCAAAGTTCTTGTCGACTTTGGCGACAAACGCCTTGTCCTGTTTCTCGATCTGCGGACGGAACAGGTCGACGATTTTCTTCGCACCGTCGATGTTGCCCTGGAAGTCGTACAGGTCGGTGTGGCTGTAGCGGTCTTCCTCACCGGAGATTTTGGTCGCGGCGACTTCTTCGAGCAGCGCGGCGGCACCACCGACGACTTTTTCCGGCGGGAAGGTCAGGCCGGCGACGCGGGTTTGCAGGTCTTTCACATCACTGTCCAGTTTGTCCGCCAGGGCGCTCAGACCTTCGGTGCTCTTCTCCGAGAACAGCGAGTATTCGAGGCGATGGAAACCGGTGAAGTCTTCGGCCTTTACGCCTTTTTCGTGGTCGTCGACCCGGGAGTCGATGGACGCATCGAGGTCGCTGAACAGCTCGGCAATCGGTTCGATCGACTCGTAGTAGACGCGGGTCGGCGCGTAGAGCTTTTGCGCGGTGGCCAGATCGCCTTTCTTCACCGCATCGGTGAATTGTCTGGTGTGGCTGCCCAGCTCATCCAGCTGCTCGGTGACGTAGATCTTGTAGTCCGACACCGGGCCGACCAGATCCAGCGGCGCGGTCGCGGCGAACGCCGACAGTGGGGTGTTGAGCAAACCGAGGGTCAGCAGTAACGCGAGTGGCGACTTTTTCATGGAGCGGCTCCGAGGTTTTTTATGGTTAGGCAGCTGTTTTGGGTTGGGTGGCGTTGAGCAGCGAGCGACCAATGAAGTCCTTGTCGCCGGTGACACCCGGCAGGGTGAAGAAGTAACCGCCGCCGACCGGTTTGAGGTATTCCTCCAGCGGTTCGCCGTTGAGCCGGGTCTGTACGGTGATGAAGCCTTTTTCCAGGTCGGCCTGGTAGCAGATGAACAGCAGGCCCATGTCGAGCTGGCCGTTCTTGTTCACGCCGTTGGAGTAGTTGAACGGCCGGCGCAGGATCAGGTTGGCCTGGCTCGCGGCGGTGCGCGGGTTGGCCAGGCGAATGTGCGCGTCGAGCTTGGTCAGCTTGCCTTCCGGGTCTTTGCTGTAATCCGGGACCTCGGTTTCGTGGCGGGCGCCCATCGGTGCGCCCGTGGTCTTGACCCGGCCGATGATGCTTTCCTGTTCTTGCAGCGGCGTGCGGTCCCAGCGTTCGACGAAGTTGCGGATGATCCGCACCGCTTGATAGCTGCCATGCGCCGCCCAGGCGGGTTCATCGCTGCCCGGTTGCACCCAGACAATCGTGTCCATCGCCTTGGCGTCGTTGGAATCGGGGTTGGCCGAGCCGTCGCGAAAACCGAGGAAGTTGCGCGCCGATTGGGCCGGCACTCCCGGTTTGGCCGGGGCTTGCGGCGGCACGCTGCCTTCCTGCTTCCAGCGCACCAGCAACAGATCCGGCAGGTTCTTGACGATGTCGCGCAGCGCGTGAATGTTGGTGTCGGCGGTGTTCGAGCAGAACTGCAGGCCCAAGTCGCCGTGGCAGCAATCGGCCTCCAGCGCATCGTTGGGGAAACCGACCATGCGTTGCAGGCGCTTGGGTTTGGCGGCGGCCAGACCAAAGCGCTCATCGAACAGCGAGTCACCTACCGACACGGTGATGGTCAGGTTGTCCGGGGTCACGACCGGGCCGAGGATGCCGGAATCCGGCGGCGGCAGTTTCGGGTCGATCTGCGCCACCGGGCCGCCCGTCATCAGGAACGCGATGCGTTCGTTGAGGGTGCGGAACAGCCGCTCGAGGTCTTCGCGATCGCTGGCCAGTACGTCAAAGGAAACGAACATACCGGACGCCGGACGCGGGGTGACGATGCCGGTCTGGTGCACGCCATGGAAATCGTGGCGGTCTTCGGTCTTGTCGCTGCTCGGCGCTTCGGTGACTTGCGCCGGCGCCGCAGCCATGGCGGGGCAACTCAGGGCCGAACCGGCCAGTGCGACACCGGCGACACCCATGCCCATCAGGAGGCGGCGACGTTGCAGATCGAGGTTTTGCAAATCTTTCATCGGTATTCGTCTTCTGCTTACAGGCCGGAGAGGCCGAGGGCGGGATCAATGCCATCCAGGGCGTGGGCAAGTGCCCTGGCCTTGTCGGCGATCTGTTTACGTTGTTCGCCGCTGACGGTGTCGTAAGTGGCGTAGCCGTCCTTGACCTTGAAGCTGTTCAATACGGTGTCGAAATCGCTCAGCGCGGCATCAATTTTCGGCAGCAGATCCGGCGCCGATTTCGTCAGCATCGGCCGCAGCAGCTCGGCCACTTTGTGTGCGGTTTCCAGGTTGCTGGCGAAGCCGTTGAGATCGCCGTGGCTGTAGCGTTCCTCTTCACCGCTGGCGGCGCGCACGTCAGCCAAGGTGTTGAGGTTGCGCACCACGATGTTGACCAACTGCTCCGGCAGCAGTGACTGGGCCAGCAGTTGTTGCTTGAGGGTGCTGACGTCGCCCAGCAGACGCTCGGCCACCGGGTTCAATCCGTCGAGGCTGCGTTGCTGGAACAGCGCGTATTCCACGCGGTGGAAGCCGACGAAGGCCGGGTCCTGCTCGCGTTTTTCGAAATAATCGGCGCGGGCGTTGATGCTGTTGTCCAGTTCGGCCAGGCGTTGCGCCGCCGGTGCCAGACGCTGATAGGCGGCACGGGCCGGCAGGTACAACGCCTGCGCCTGACTCAGGTCGCCGCTGGCGATCGCCTGATTCAGCGCCGTGACGGCTTTGATCAGCGCACTGCTTTGGCTGGCCAGATACACGCGAAACTCCGACAGCGGCCCCACGAAAGCCACCATCGACGGTCTGGCTTTGGCGGCGGCATCCGATGCGGCGGTTGGCGTTACGTGCAGCACGCCGCGTGGGTTGCTCAACAGCCCGCAAGTGATCGCGTAGTCGCCGGGTTGCAGGTTGGCGTTGATTACCTGGCTCAGGCCCGGAGCGATGTTCTCGCGCTCTTCGATCACCAGCACGCCGTCGAGGATTTCCCATTCCACCGCCCGGTCGGAGCGGTTGACGATGCGGAAACTGGCACGGCCGGCCGGTACGCTCAGCTCGTTCGGATCGCAGCTGTGGGCGTTGATGTTGACCACCACTTCGTCGTGGTTGTGCTGACGCTTGGCCGCGGCCATTTTCGAGGCGTAGTAGAACAGGCCTCCGGCAGCGATCATCACGACCACCGAACCGGCCACCGCCCAGCGCAAGGCGCGAGGAGGCGAGGCCTGAGGAGTATTAGGCTTTGACATGGGTGCCCTTATTGGCTGGAAACGGAAGACGATTTGCCGGCTGACTGGGTGCCGGAGGGCGCGGCGGGCAGGAAAAACATCACCAGCGCCACCAGCAAATAGATCAGGTACGCGCCGAGGGTGCTGACGGTCGGCGCATCCTGATAACCGAACATGCCGGCCAGCACCGAGCCCAGCGGGCCATCCATCGGCAGCGTCGCGCTGAAGTTGAAGAGCACGGTCTGCAGGTGGTTCCATACGCCCGCTTCATGCAGCGCTTGCACCGAGTTGGCGAGGATGCCGGCGGCGACCACGAGGATGAACAGCCCGGTCCACTTGAAGAACGCCGACAGGTTCAGGCGCATGCTGCCGCTGTAGATCAGGAAACCGACGACGATGGCCAGGATCAACCCGAGCAGGGCGCCGATCGGCGCGCCCGGGCCTTCGCTCTGCTGGAACACGGCGAGCAGGAAAAACACGGTTTCCAGGCCTTCACGGGCCACGGCAAAGAACACCATGGCGATCAGTGCGATCACCTGGTGCCTTGAAGACGTCAGCGCCTGGTCCAGCGAGGCTTGCAGCGAATGCTTGATTGAGCGCGCGACCTTGCGCATCCAGAACACCATCGAACTGAGAATGCCCACGGCCACCAGCCCGACTACGCCTTCGAACAGTTCCTGCTGCTTTTGCGGGAACTCGGCACTGACCAGTTCCAGACCACCGCCCACCAGCAGGGCGAGTGCGGCGGCGAGGAATACGCCGATCCATACGGCGGGCATCCACTGGCCACGACCGGTTTGTTGCAGGTAGCTGGCGATGATGCCAACGATCAGCGCGGCTTCGATGCCTTCACGCAGCATGATCAGAAAGGGAACGAGCATTCGGTGTCCACTAAGTCATTCGAAGAGGTTACAAGTTGTAACATAATGACAACCATTCTCACATGACAATGATTGACATAAACCTGAACGCAAGCTGAACAACCTGTTTTTTGCCACGCACAAATCCTTGTGGGAGCGGGCTTGCTCGCGAAGGCGGCTGACCGGTCGACATCTCTGTGACTCACCCAACGCTTTCGCGAGCAAGCTCGCTGCCACAGGGGATCTGAGTCGTGTTTGGGTTAAGATGCCCGTCCCTCGAAAACAACAAGGCTTGCCTCGCTCCATGTCGGAAAAAGACACCATCGCCGTGCAACTGGTGCGTGAAGCGCTGCTGCAAAGTTGTGCCCCGGGCGTGGCCACGGAAGATGTCTTGAACAAGGTCGGTATCGACTCGGCCGTGCTGCAAAGCGCAGAAGGCCGGGTACCCGCTGCGCAATACGCAAAACTCTGGCGCTTGCTGGCCCGGCGTGGCGATGACGAGTTCTTCGGCATGGACCCGCGCCCGCTCAAATCCGGCAGCCTCGAGTTTCTGTGCCGCAGCGCCATGGCCCAACCGACCCTGGCCGCCGGCCTGGGCATGGGTCTGAGTTTTCTCTCGTTGATGCTGGAAAAAATGCCGGCGCAACTTATGCATCAGCAAAGCCTGGCGGAAGTCGTGCTGCTCGAAGACGACCCCGAACCGCGCCGCGCCTTCACCTATTTCACCTACTGGATGATCGTCCACGGCGTGGCCTGCTGGCTGGCCGGGCGACGGATTCCGATTCTGGCGATCGAACTGCGTTGCGCCGAACCGGACTTTTGCGATGACTACCGAGTGATGTTCTCGGAAAACCTGCGGTTCGAGCGGCCGCGCACGCGGATGATCTTCGCCGCCGATTGCCTCGACCTGCCGATCAAGCGTACAGCCGAGGAACTGAAACGCTTTCTGGCCCATGCGCCGGCAAACATCCTGGTGAAGTATCGCGACCCGGAGAGCCTTGCCAGCCGGATCAAGCACAATCTGCGGCAGGTGCCCGCCGAACACTGGCCGGAAACCGAGGCCCTGGCGCAGCAACTGTGCATGTCTGCCTCGACCCTGCGCCGACGCTTGTCGGAAGAAGGCCAGACTTATCAGGGCCTGAAGGACAGCGTGCGCAAGGAACTGGCGATCACCTGGCTGGCGGAGCCGTCGATCAGTTTTGTCGAGATCGCCACGCGGCTGGGATTTGCCGATGCGAGTTCGTTCTACAAGGCGTTTCGCAAGTGGTCGGGGTCGAATCCGGGGCATTACCGCACCTTGATCCTGAACGAAGCGCTCTGATCCTGCACAGGCATTGATCGCTCTGACCTCATCGCTGGCAAGGCAACACATACTTTGATCCTTGGCCAAACCAGTCAGCCAACTTGATGGCTTTGACCATTGCCGCGTCCGCGCCGCAGCGCGACTATCCCTGTGTTGTTTACGGTTCCCAACCTAATAAAAACACCGAGGGATTCTGGCAATGCGCGATTACTTGTCTGCCACCGAAGAGTTCAACTATCAGCACACCGTGGACGCCGCACTCAGCGGTTCGCTGGAGGCGCTTAACGCCTGCGTCGAATGCTGCGACCGTCACGCCTTGCCGGGGCGCATCGCGTTGTTCTGGGAGGGCCGCGACGGCGCCAGTGCGACCTACACCTTCAGTGACCTGCAGGACAAAGCCGCACGTTTTGCCAATTTCCTTCTGGCCCAGGGCGTGCAGAAGGGCGACAAGGTTGCCGGCCTGCTGCCGCGCAATATCGAACTGCTGATCACCGTGTTCGCCACCTGGCGTATCGGTGCGGTGTATCAGCCGCTGTTCACCGCGTTCGGCCCCAAGGCCATCGAACATCGCCTGAACAGCTCCGGCGCCAAAGTGGTGGTCACCGATGCGACCAACCGGCCGAAACTCGCCGAAGTCGGCGATTGCCCGACCGTGGTCACCGTTGGCGGCGCCAAGGGCCAGGGCATTGTCCGTGGCGATTTCAGTTTCTGGGCCGAACTGGCCAACTATTCCAACGTCTGTGAGCCGGTATTGCTGACGGGCGAGGAGCCGTTCCTGCTGATGTTCACCTCGGGCACTACCGGCCCGTCGAAAGCCCTATCGGTGCCGCTCAAGGCGATCGTCGCGTTCCAGAGCTACACCCGCGACGCGGTGGATCTGCGTCCTGAAGACTCATTCTGGAATGTCGCCGATCCGGGCTGGGCCTATGGCATCTATTTCGGCGTCACCGGCCCGATGGCCATGGGGCATCCGATCACCTTCTATGATGGCCCGTTCACCCTCGAAAGCACCTGCCGGGTGATCAACAAGTACAACATCACCAACCTCACCGGTTCGCCGACGGCCTATCGTCTGCTGATCGCCGGCGGCAACGAATTCGCCAAGTCGATCAAGGGCAAGCTGCGCATCGTCAGCAGCGCCGGCGAGCCGCTGAACCCGGAAGTGATCCGCTGGTTCGCCGACAACCTCGGCGTAGTCATTCACGACCATTACGGCCAGACCGAACTGGGCATGGTCCTGTGCAACCACCACGGCCTGGAGCACCCGATCCACCTCGGCGCCGCCGGCTTCGCCTCGCCGGGCCATCGCATCGTGGTGCTCGACGAGCACTGCAACGAACTCGGCGTCGGCCAGCCGGGGATTCTTGCCATCGACCGCCCGCAATCGCCGATGTGCTGGTTCGCCGGCTATGAAGGCGTGCCGACCAAGGCCTTCGTCGGCAACTACTACCTCAGCGGCGACACTGTGGAGTGGAACCCGGACGGCAGCATCAGCTTCGTCGGCCGCAGCGATGACGTAATCACCACATCTGGTTATCGCGTCGGTCCGTTCGATGTCGAAAGCGCGCTGATCGAGCACCCGGCGGTGGTCGAAGCGGCGGTGGTCGGCAAGCCCGATCCGGAGCGCACCGAACTGGTCAAGGCCTTCGTCGTGCTCAACCCGCAATACCGCGCCGAACCGGCGCTGGCCGAGGAGTTGCGGCAACACGTGCGCAAGCGTCTGGCCGCGCATTCATACCCGCGTGAAATCGAATTTGTCAGCGAGTTGCCGAAAACCCCAAGCGGCAAATTGCAGCGCTTTATCTTGCGCAACCAGGAAATCGCCAAGGCTCAAGAGGCCGCGGCGCACAACGTTTCAGCTTGAATCAGGAAGTCAGTCATGCAGATCGAGAACAAGGTTTTTATCGTCACCGGCGGCGCGTCCGGCCTGGGTGCGGCCACCGCTGAATTGCTGGTCAACGCCGGCGCCAAAGTGATGCTGGTGGACATGAACGCCGAAGCCGTTGCCGCCCAGGCCCAGCGCCTCGGCGCGCAAAGCGTGGTCGCCGACATCAGCAACGAGGCCGCTGCCGAAGCAGCGGTGCAGGCGACGGTCAAAGCCTTTGGCAGTCTCAATGGTCTGGTCAACTGCGCCGGCATCGTCCGGGGCGAGAAGATCCTCGGCAAGAACGGCCCGCATGCGCTGTCCAGTTTTGCCCAGGTGATCAACGTCAACCTGATCGGCAGCTTCAACATGCTGCGTCTGGCCGCGGCGGCTATCGCCGAAAGCGACGCGAATGCCGACGGCGAACGCGGGGTGATCATCAACACCGCCTCGGTGGCCGCGTTCGACGGCCAGATCGGCCAGGCCGCGTATTCCGCCTCCAAAGGCGCGATTGCCAGCCTGACCCTGCCGGCCGCCCGTGAACTGGCGCGCTTCGGCATCCGCGTGATGACCATCGCCCCGGGCATTTTCGAGACACCGATGATGGCCGGCATGACCCCGGAAGTCCGCGACTCCCTCGCTGCCGGCGTGCCATTCCCGCCACGCCTGGGCAAACCGGCGGAGTACGCTGCGCTGGTTCGGCATATCATCGAAAACAGCATGCTCAACGGTGAGGTGATCCGTCTCGACGGCGCCTTGCGCATGGCCGCCAAGTAAGGAGGATTTGTCATGACTATTTCCAATGATCCGATTGTTATCGTCAGCGCCGTCCGCACGCCGATGGGCGGTTTCCAGGGCGAACTGAAAAGCCTCAGCGCCCCGCAACTCGGTGCTGCGGCGATCAAAGCCGCCGTTGAACGCGCCGGAGTTGCCAGCGACGCGGTCGACGAGGTGCTGTTCGGTTGCGTGTTGCCGGCTGGCCTCGGCCAGGCGCCGGCACGTCAGGCCGCACTAGGTGCCGGGCTGGACAAATCCACCCGCTGCACCACAGTCAACAAGATGTGCGGCTCCGGCATGGAAACCACCATTCTGGCTCACGACATGTTGCTGGCCGGCAGCGCTGACGTGGTGATCGCCGGCGGCATGGAAAGCATGTCCAACTCGCCATACCTGCTGGACCGCGCCCGCGCTGGTTACCGCATGGGCCATGGCCGGGTGCTGGATTCGATGTTCCTCGACGGCCTCGAAGACGCCTACGACAAGGGCCGTCTGATGGGCACCTTCGCCGAAGATTGCGCCGAAACCAACGACTTCAGCCGTGAAGCGCAGGACGCCTTTGCCATTGCCTCGACTACTCGCGCCCAGCAGGCGATCAAGGACGGCAGCTTCAAGGCCGAGATCGTGCCGCTGACGGTGACTGTCGGTAAAGAGCAGGTGCTGATCAGCAACGACGAGCAGCCGCCGAAAGCCAAACTGGACAAGGTTGCCTCGCTGAAACCGGCGTTCCGCGAAGGCGGCACGGTGACGGCAGCGAACTCCAGCTCGATCTCTGACGGCGCGGCGGCTCTGGTGCTGATGCGCCAGTCGCAAGCGCAGAAGCTTGGCCTCAAGCCGCTGGCGGTAATTCACGGTCATGCGGCGTTTGCCGACACCCCGGGCCTGTTCCCGGTGGCGCCGATCGGTGCGATCAAGAAGCTGGTGAAGAAGACCGGCTGGGCGCTGGATCAGGTCGATCTGTTTGAAATCAACGAAGCGTTCGCCGTGGTGGCGATGGCGGCGATGACCCATCTGGAAATCCCCCACGACAAACTCAACGTGCATGGCGGCGCCTGCGCGCTGGGCCACCCGATTGGCGCCTCGGGCGCGCGGATTCTGGTGACCTTGCTCTCGGCCCTGCGCCAGAAAGGCCTGAAACGCGGGATTGCGGCGATCTGCATCGGTGGTGGTGAAGCCACGGCCATGGCGCTGGAATGCGTCTATTGAAGTTGACACTCGTCCCTGTGGGAGCGGGCTTGCCCGCGATGGGGCCGTGTCAGTGAACGTATCGGCCACATGACACTCCGTCATCGCGGGCAAGCCCGCTCCCACAGGGTTCTGTGTTGCAACCCTGATTAAGGATTCACCATGATTCCCAACGAAGACCAAACCCAGATCCGCGACATGGCCCGGCAGTTTGCCGAGGAACGCCTGAAACCGTTCGCCGCCGAGTGGGATCGCGAGCACCGTTTCCCCAAGGAAGCCATCGGCGAAATGGCCGGACTGGGCTTTTTCGGCATGCTCGTGCCGGAGCAGTGGGGCGGCTGTGACACCGGTTACCTGGCTTACGCCATGGCCCTGGAAGAAATCGCTGCCGGCGACGGCGCCTGCTCGACCATCATGAGCGTGCACAACTCGGTGGGTTGCGTGCCGATCCTCAAGTTCGGCAACGATGACCAGCGTGAACGTTTCCTCAAACCTCTGGCCAGCGGCGCCATGCTCGGCGCTTTCGCCTTGACCGAGCCGCAGGCCGGCTCCGACGCCAGCAGCCTGAAAACCCGCGCACGGCTGGAGGGCGATCACTATGTGCTCAACGGCTGCAAACAGTTCATCACCTCCGGGCAGAACGCCGGGATCGTGATCGTGTTTGCGGTGACCGACCCGAGCGCCGGCAAACGCGGAATCAGCGCGTTTATCGTGCCTACCGATTCGCCGGGCTATAAAGTCGCCCGGGTCGAAGACAAGCTCGGCCAACACGCGTCCGACACCTGCCAGATTCTTTTCGAAGACGTGAAGGTGCCGGTGACCAACCGTTTGGGCGAGGAGGGAGAGGGCTACAAGATTGCCCTGGCCAACCTTGAAGGCGGGCGCGTTGGCATCGCTTCGCAAGCGGTGGGCATGGCCCGTGCCGCGTTCGAAGCGGCGCACGATTACGCCCGTGAACGCGACACCTTTGGCAAGCCGATCATCGAACACCAGGCCGTTGCCTTCCGCTTGGCCGACATGGCCACGCAGATCGCCGTCGCCCGGCAAATGGTGCATTACGCCGCCGCCCTGCGTGACAGCGGCCAGCCAGCACTGGTCGAAGCCTCGATGGCGAAACTGTTCGCCTCGGAAATGGCCGAGAAGGTCTGCTCAATGGCGTTGCAGACGCTGGGCGGTTACGGTTACCTCAACGACTTCCCGCTGGAGCGCATTTACCGCGACGTGCGCGTCTGCCAGATCTACGAAGGCACCAGCGACATTCAGCGCATGGTCATCTCTCGAAACCTTTAAATCTACCCTCTGCAGGAGCTGCCGCGGGCAGTTCCTGCAGTGCAAGCATTCAGGAGTTTTATATGAGCTACGAAACGATTCTGCTGGAAGTCCACGACCGTGTCGGCCTGATCACCCTGAACCGCCCCCAGGCGCTGAATGCCCTGAATGCGCAACTGGTCAGTGAAGTGAATCACGCCCTCGATGGCCTGGAAGCGGATGCGAACATCGGCTGCATCGTTATCACCGGTTCGAAAAAAGCCTTCGCCGCCGGTGCCGATATCAAGGAAATGGCCGAGCTGACTTACCCGCAGATCTACATGGATGATCTGTTCAGCGACAGCGATCGCGTCGCCAACCGTCGCAAGCCGATCATTGCGGCAGTCAACGGCTTCGCCCTCGGTGGCGGCTGCGAATTGGCGCTGATGTGCGACTTCATCCTGGCCGGTGACAACGCCAGATTCGGTCAGCCGGAAATCAACCTCGGCGTGCTTCCGGGCATGGGCGGCACCCAGCGCCTGACCCGTGCCGTGGGCAAGGCCAAGGCCATGGAAATGTGCTTGAGCGGGCGCATGATCGACGCGGTGGAAGCCGAGCGTTGCGGCATCGTCGCACGGATCGTGCCGAGTGATGAGTTGCTCGACGAAGCGCTGAAGGTCGCCGCGGTGATTGCCGGCAAGTCGCTGCCGATTGCGATGATGGTCAAGGAAAGCGTCAACCGTGCCTTTGAGGTCAACCTCACCGAAGGCGTGCGCTTCGAGCGCCGAGTGTTCCATGCGGCGTTTGCCACGCAGGATCAGAAGGAAGGGATGGCGGCGTTTGTGGCCAAGCGGGCGCCGGAGTTTCAGGGCAAATAATGCAACCTTTGAGCTGACCTCATCGCGAGCAGGCTCACTCCTACAGTGGAATTGCGGTTGACACAGGTTCTGTGTACATCCGAAGACCCTGTAGGAGTGAGCCTGCTCGTGATGCTTTTAGAGCTGGTAGTTCTTCAGCTCCCGCGCAATCACCATCCGCTGAATCTCGCTTGAGCCTTCATAAATCTGGGTAATCCGTGCATCGCGGTAGTACTTCTCCACCGGATAGTCCTCCAGATACCCATACCCGCCATGAATCTGAATCGCCGAGGAGCAGACCTTCTCGGCCATCTCCGACGCGAACAGCTTGGCCTGCGATGCCTCCGACAAGCACGGCTTGCCCGCCGTACGCAGTCGCGCCGCATGCAAAATCATCAAGCGCGCGGCGTTGATTTGCATCTGCATGTCGGCCAGCAGGTTGGCAATGCTCTGGTGTTCGTTGATCGGTTTGCCGAACTGGATGCGATCGCGGGAATACACCAGCGCCGCTTCGAACGCGGCGCGAGCAATGCCGAGCGCCTGAGCCGCGATGCCAATGCGGCCGCCCTCAAGGTTGGACAAGGCAATCGCCAGGCCCTTGCCGCGCTCGCCGAGCAGATTGGCCTCGGGAATGCTGCAGCTGTTGAGCGTCACCGCACAGGTGTCGGAGGCACGGATGCCCATTTTGTGTTCGGTGCGATCAACAATGAAACCGGGGGTATCGGTGGGTACGAGGAACGCCGAAATGCCTTTCTTGCCCAAGTCCGGATCGGTCACCGCAAACACGATCGCCAGTTTCGCCCGTTTGCCGTTGCTGACAAATTGCTTGGCGCCGTTGATCACCCACTGGCCGTCGCGCAGTTCGGCGCGGGTGCGCAGGTTGTGCGCTTCAGAGCCGGCCTGTGGTTCGGTCAGGCAGAAACAGCCAATCACCTGACCGCTGGCGAGGTCGGCCAGCCAGGTGTTTTTCTGCGCTTCGCTGCCGTAATTCATGACCGGCCCACAACCTACCGAGTTGTGGATGCTCATGAAGGCGCCGGTCGCGCCGTCGCCTGCGGAAATCTCTTCCACCGCCAAGGCGTAGGCCACGTAGTCGACGTAAGTGCCGCCCCATTCCTCAGGTACGACCATGCCGAGCAAACCCAGCTCACCCATCTTCGCCACCAGCGCGTCATCAATCCAGCCAGCCTTTTCCCAGGCCTGCGCGTGAGGCGCGATCTCGCCACGGGCAAAGTCCCGGGCCATGTCGCGGATCATTACTTGTTCTTCAGTCAGTTCGAGATCGTGCATGGCTCAGCTCCCGCTCTCAGCAAACCCGTGGAAGAAACTCGCGACATGCGCAGCGTCCAGCGCAGCAAGGGTCGGCGGGTTCCAGCGTGGTGTCTTGTCTTTGTCGATCAGCAGGGCGCGCACGCCTTCGATCAGGTCGCCGCGCTCGAACCACTGGCGATCCAGATGCAGTTCGAGGTCGAAGCAGTGTTCCAGGCTCAAGTGCCGGCCACGACGGAGCATCTCCAGCGTCACGGCCATGGCCAGCGGCGAACGGGTTTCCAGGAGGTCAGCGGTGGCGGTTGCCCATTCGTGGCTGTCGGCAACCGTGACTGCACGCAGTTGCTCGACCATGCTCGGCACATCGGGCAAGGCGAAGAAGTGGTCGATGACCGGACGCAGTTTTTGCAGCGGTGCATCGGCCAGGGTCTGCACGCCGTTTTTTGCGAGCAGGCTTTGCAGGTCCTTGAGCGGCGTGTCATGCCATTCCAGGTGATCGAGCTGTTCATCGAGGCTCGCCAGTTTACGGCTGTCGACATACCAGTCGGCCAGCCCGCAATACAGCGCATCGGCCGCGCGGATCTGCACGCCGCTGACACCCAGATAAATTCCCAGCTCACCGGGGATGCGCGGCAGGAAGTAACTGCCGCCGACATCCGGGAAATAACCGATCGCCACTTCCGGCATCGCCAGACGGCTCTTCTCGGTGACCACGCGCAGATCCGCGCCTTGCACCAGGCCCATGCCGCCGCCGAGGACGAAACCGTCCATCAAGGCCAGCACCGGTTTGCGGTAGTGATGAATCGTCAGGTCGAGGGCGTATTCCTCGACGAAGAACTCTTCGTGCAGCGTATCGCCGCTTTTGAAACTGTCGTAAAGGGAACGAATGTCACCGCCAGCGCAGAAGGCTTTTTCACCGGCGCCGCGTAGCACCACGGCGCGGACATCGCTGTCGGTTGCCCAGGTGTCGAGCTGCCGTTGCAGTTGGCGAACCATGTCGAGGGTGATGGCGTTGAGGCCGGCGGGGCGGTTGAGGGTCAGGTGACCGATGTGGTTGCGAACCTCGGCCAGCACTTCGTTTTGCGTGGCATCCATGGACGGTGTCCGCGGGGATGAAGCCTGAGCAGTCATCACTAACTCCCTGCTTTTATTGTCTTTATTCGAGAAGCTCGCGCGCGAGCGTTAGCGGATCGTAACAGTGCAAATTTGCCGTGTACAACGGGGATATGTGCAGGGGGAGTTTGCGTTTTTGCAGCAGGCGCAAGATTGTCTTTGTGGCGGGAGCTTGCTCGCGGCGGGCTGCGAAGCGGCCCCATTATTCAACACCATGGGGCTGCCTCTGCTGAGCAGCCGAGCTGGAGCAAGCTCCCTCACCACAAGGATTCAGGTCGTTATCGAGTGAAGACTTCGCCGATGCTACGACGCTTGGCGTGCAGTTCGCTGGCATGAATCAGTTGTTCGAGATCTTCAGGTGTAACGTCGATAAACGCTTCCATATCCGCCAATGCCAGTTTCAAGTCAGCGGCGGTGATGGCCTGGCTATCGACCGGCGTCAGTGCCGGTGCTGGTTCGGCCGGGCGTTTCGGGTAGCGGATGCGCGTCAGGTTGTTGTAGGTCAGAGCGCTGAGCAGCATGCACGCGGCGGCGAGCATCACCGGTTCCATGGCCTTCCAGTCCATTGCGATGGTGGCTGGATCGGCCAGCACCAGCGTCAGCGCGAGCGCACCAGCCGGTGGGTGCAGGCAACGCAGCCAGCACATCAGGATCAACGCCATGCCCGCCGCCAGGCAAGCGCTGCCGAGGGTTCGGCCGAGGACGTGGGCCACCAGCAGCGCGACAACGCTGGCGCACAAGTAGCCGCCGATGATCGACCATGGCTGTGCGAGGGCGCCGGAAGACACGGCAAATAGCAACACGGCTGAAGCGCCCAGCGGCCCGATCAGGTGATACGCGACCTCGATGCCGAACACCTGACTGCACGCCCACACACTGAACAAGGTGCCCAGCGCCATGCCGATGGCGGCGCGGCTCCATTCGGTGGGACGGGTGTTGATGGCAGCGGGCAACCAGCGAGCGAGCATTTAAATCGGGTCCTTGCAGCAAATTCGAGGCAAAAAAAAGGACTGTCCGGCAATCCGGAAAGTCCTCGAAGCGTTCCAACTATTGGGGGAGGAACGCGCACAGTGTGCCGTGCAAACTCGATGCTGACAAATTCATATAAATGCTGCTTCAGTGCATTATTTTTGAGTTAAAGCGACGCGTCTCCCGCTCATGAAGCACAGCAGTCCACCCATTGCGGTCAACGCGCTCAGCGCATAGAACATCGTTGGCGCCGGAGTGTGCATCAGCAGGAATCCGCAGATCACCGGACTCAACGCGCCGCCCAGAGCCGCCAGATTCTGTGCGCCGTAGTAGCTGCCACGCAATTCTTCCGGAGCCAGGGTGTCGACGAACAGGAACTCCGACGGGTAAATGATCATTTCACCCAGAGTGAAGATGAACATCGCGATGCACCAGGTGAGCAGGCTGTTGGCCAGACTGAAACCGATCAACCCAAGAATGAACAGGCTGGTGCCAGCAGCAATCCAGTAGCGCAACTTTTCGCGACTGAGGAAGCGACCGATCTGGTATTGCAGCAGGATCACCGTGATGGCATTGCAGGCGAGCAGGGCGGCCATGGTCTGCAGGGCGCTTTTCGAGTCTTCGACCACCAGCAGGTATTGCGACAGGTACAGGGTGAAGCGCCCGTGCACCACGGTGCTGAGCAGGCAACCGCAGGTGAACATGATCAGCGTGCGGTCGTTTTTCAGGGTGAGCAGGGTTTTCAGAAAGCTTTGCGGTTGGCCGATGGCGGTAACCGGGCCGGAATCCCTGGGAATCCCGCTCATCAGAAACACACTGGCGAAGGCAATCGCGGCGGCGATCAGGAACGGCGCAACAGGGTAGACCCCGGCAATCACCACGCCGAGCATCGGCCCGGTGGCGTAACCGATGTTGGTCAGCGTATAGCGCAGGGAGAACGCCTTGGCCCGTTGGCTCATAGGCAGGTTTTCACTGAGGATTGCCTTGGAGCCGATCAGGAACAACGCCGAGGCGGTTTCGGTGATGATCAGGGTAACGGTGGTCAGATAAAGGTTTTGGGCGAACGTCAGCAGGACAAAGCCCACGGCGCTGGAAAGCATGGCGAGAATCAGCAACCGGCGCTTTTCCAGGCGGTCGATGATGTAGCCGCCATACAGTGCGAGCAGGGTCGCGATGAACACCGCGATACCCAGGAGCAGACCGACGTCCTGCTGGTTTAGCCCGAGCTTGTTGCTCAGGAACAGTGTGAGCAGCGGACTGGTGATGGCGCGGCTGACCACGATGGTCAGCGAGACGATCATCAGGCGACGGATAACGAGCGAGTAGGTGGCCACGGTGGGGCGAATGTCCTTATTTCAGTTGTTTTTGTGATCGGCTGGGCACCGAGTCGGCTGCATCGCGAGGCGACACACTCATCACATCAGCCACCGATCCAGATCGCCCACAGATTCGAGGCTCTCCAGTCGCCGCACAGCGTCCAGCAACCCGTCAGCCTGCCCGCGCGGTAACACCCGCAACGCCAGGCTGAAAAACTTCTCCTCCAGTGCCGCATCACTCAGCGGATTGCCCGGTGCGCCCAGCGGCACCTCGACACACAGGCTGGCCATGCGTCCATCGACGGTGCGAAGTGTCAACCACGGCTCGCCATCCTCGGACAGCTGCGGATCAACTTCAAGGTGAATGCGCGTCAGCCACCAGGCGATATGTGGGGCATGGCGTGGCCCTTCGTCGTAAGCCTCCAGCCGACAGTGGCCATGCACCAGCCGCGACGCAAGTGCATACGGCAGGCTCATTTGCGCGGCAGCCAGACTGCCGACATCGCGCCCGCCACACATGTCTTGCAGGAACGGGCACAAACGCACCTGTACATCCTCGACCTGATCAGCGCCGACCTGCAGTTGCGCCAGCAACAACCCAAGCGCGTCGATGGCCGAATGCGTTCCGCGACAGGCCGCGTAGGGTTTGATCGAACAACGCGCGAGCTTCCACACCGCGCCCAGATCGGCGTCCAGCGCGTCAGGGCGCGCGTTGTCACCTGCGAAGGTCTTGAGAAAACCACCCCAGACTTCATCGAACAGTAGCGTGGGGCCGCTGATCCCCTCGCGGGCAAACCGCGCCGCCAGCAATCCGCCTTCGGCGGCGCGACCGCTGTGCAGTTTTTTACTCTGTGAGCCGTCGTGGATGAACGCCCACAGACCGCCACTGAAGCTGCCGGCGATGCCCAGCGCGGCCACTGTCTGCTGCACATCCAGGCGCAGAATCCGCGAGCACGCCGCCGCAGCGCCGAACACTCCGCAGGTGGCGGTCGAATGCCAGCCTGCGCCGTTATGCGCCGAATAGCTGCCACAGGCTTCCAGTACACGCCGGCCGATTTCATAGCCGATCACCACTGCCGTGATCAACTCGCGACCACTGATGGTCCTGTCGCTCAACGAAAGCGCAGCCATGATTGCCGGCAACACCACCGCACCGGAGTGATCGCAACCACCAGTGTCGTCCAGCTCCAGCGCATGGGCGGCGATACCATTGAGCAGCGCTGCCTGACCCGCGCCGACCCGAAACGAAGTGCCCCAGACGGGCACCGGACCGGACTCGCTTGCCAGCACGCGCCGCGACTGAAACGCCACGGCGCTGTCCGCCCCGGCCAGCGCTGCGCCAAAGGTGTCGAGGATGTGCCGCTTGGCTTGCTCGACGAGTGCCGGTGGCACATCGTCGAAGTGTGTCGCGACGCAAAACTGCGCCAGACGCTGCATGCGCTGGGTCATACGAGGTAGTCCCGATAGTGCCGCTCATAGACCGATGCCGGATGATCGGCGCTCACCTGTTGCGCCGATTGCGCCCACCACTGCGCGACCTCGGCGCCGCTGGCGATCCACACGTCGTCATGCTTTTGAATGCCTTGCAGCAATTCGCGCAGCACGCCGATCCGTCCTGGCGTGGCAATGATTTCCGGGTGCAGGCGCAGCACATAGCACAGACCGAACCGGTGGAACCCGGCGAAGTCCATCTGCAGGTTGTCCAGCGTGTGGCTGTAGGAGGCGATACGCGATTGTGCCGGCGGCACCGCCGGGCTCAGGTTGAAGGCGAAGTACGGCTCGTCTTCCAGTTCGTAATGCAGCGGTAGTTCGATGACATCGGGGGCCGTTGGATGAGCAAACGGCAAGTCGTCGCCACGCCACGATGAGCACCAGCGTATGCCATGACCCTTGAGCGCTTCGATAAACCCTGGCGCGCCGTTGCCGGCGGGAATGCGGAAGCCGCTCGGCCGTTCGCCGGTCAATGCGTGGAGCGCGGCACAACCCTTGGCGACCTCGGCACTTTGCGTCGCAAGGTCGAGAAGGTCGTAGTCCAGATGGCGATAGCCGGCGCAGGCAATCTCATGGCCGCCAGCCTTGATCGCCGCAATGTGCTGCGGGTTTTCCTCGGCGACGATACCAGGGACGAACCAACTGCTGGTCACCCCGAGTTCCTCGAACAACCGGAGCAGACGATCGACGCCGCGTTGCGTGCCATAGCGCCACACCGACAGGGTCTTGTCGCGTCCGGCCACTTCCGGGGCCTGAGTCAAAATGCCGTGGATGTCGTTGTAATCGACGGTCAGGACCACGGCGCAGCGCTTGCCTTCGGGCCAGACCTGGTTGGGCAAAACAGCGAAGTCAGCCATGGTGATGCTCCTTCAGCCACCAGCGGGCGACGTCGCGGCAAGTGGCGAACCACACGTCATCGCGTTGGCGCATGTGTTCGAAAAGTTGCTCCAGCAACAGGATGCGTCCCGGTTTACCGGTGATTTTCGGGTGAAACAGGGTGGTCAGGCACAGGCCTTCATCCATGGCGCCGTCGTACTCACGCTTCCAGTTATCGAGGGTCAGTGCGTAGCTGGCGGTGCGATCCAGCCCCGACGGGAAATTCGGCGCGCGGGTGTAGGCGAGAGAGGCGTAATCGTCCATCTCCCAACGACCGGGGATTTCCACCAGCGGTGTGCTGTGACCGGGGACGTTGACCAGATACGGACGATCATCGCCGCGCATGCTGCTGGAATAGATGACGCCGGCGTCAGCGAGCATCGCCGGGGTTTGTGCGCGCCAGTCGCCGGATGGTGTGCGAAAGCCTTCGGCGCGGATGTGCAGGTGTTGCCAGAACACGTCCCTTGATTTCGCCATCACGGCTTGCTGTTGTTCCAGCGTCAGGGCGTAGAAGGATTCGTGTTTGTAACCGTGGTAGGCCACTTCATGGCCACGTTCGACGATGGCCTGGCACTGCGTTGGCCAGTTCTCCACGACCCAGGCCGGGACGAAGAACGTGGTCGGAATATTAAAGGCGTCGAGCAGATCGAGGAGCCGGGGCAGGGCGCGGTAAGGGCCATAACCACCGAAACCGAAGTATTCGGGCTTGTGCCAGATCGAGCCGTTGAGCATCGCATCGCCGGTCGGGCCGTCGAGGTCGAAGGCCAGGGCGAGGCAGGCTTTGTGCTGCTCGGGCCAGGCCGGTTGAGGCAAGGAGGACATCACAGCGCTCCGTTATTCATGGGTGAACGCCAAATCCTGCAGGAGCTACCGCAGGCTGCGATCTTGAACGTGTTTTCAAGATCAAGATCAAAAGATCGCAGTCCGCGGCAGCTCCTGCAGGGAGCTGCGGCGAAGTGTTACTGACCGGCGTTGATCGTCACTTCCTTGATCGCGCCCAGCTCCAGGTCCCACTTCTTCAGAATTGCGTTGTAGCTGCCGTCATCGACCATGCTCTGCAACGCGACTTTTACCGCTGCGCTCAGCTCGGGTTTTTTCTTGCTCACGCCAAGGCCAGTGAACTGCACCGAGATCGGCTGGCCGACGGTCTTGTACATGTCCTTTTCCTGGGTCTTGAGGTACGACAGCGTTTCGCTGCCCTGCATCGCCGCATCGATCCGGCTCTGGCGCAGTTGCGCACGGGCGTCGGCCGAGCCTTCGGTGCCGATCACGTTGATCGCCGGTTTGCCGGCCGCCTCACAGTTGGCCTTGCTCCACGCGGCGATTTCCGCCGGGAATGTGGTGCGACGGCTGGTGCCGACTTTCTTGCCGCACAGGTCGATGATCTCGTTGGTCGCGGTGTTCTTCTGCAAGGTGTAGAACTGCGGGCCGCTGGTGAAGTAGTCGACGAAGGTCACACTGGCCTGGCGCTCGGCGGTGTCGGTCATGCCCGACAACACCATGTCGACGCGGTCGGTGGTCAGTGCATTGATCATTTGCTCGAAGCCGGTTTCCTGCCATTTGATCTTCACCCCCAGACGTTCGGCCAGCGCGTTGCCCAGGTCATAGTCCAGGCCTGTGAGGGTGTTGGTGGCCGGGTCCTTGAAGTCCATCGGCGGATAGTTCGGCATGATTGCCACGACGATCTCGCCTTTTTCCTTGATGCCGGCCGGCAGATCGGCGGCCACGGCAAAACCGCAAGACATGACAGAAGCGAGTGCAGCGGGGATTACGAAATTCTTCATGGTCGTTCTCTTATGAGTGTTGTGGCACCAATCGGTGCTTAGGTTCGAACGGCAGAAATGAAGCTTTGGGTGCGCGGGTTTTGCGGACTTATTAGTATTTCTTCGGGGCTTCCAGCCTCCACGATCTGCCCGCCGTCCATGAACACCATGCGATTGGAAACTTCGCGGGCGAAGCCCAGTTCATGGGTGACGACGATCATGGTCATGCCGGTCTGCGCCAGATCGCGCATGACCGACAGCACCTCACCGACCAGTTCCGGGTCGAGTGCCGAAGTGGGTTCATCGAACAGCATCAGTTTCGGGCGCATGGCCAGGGCCCTGGCGATGGCGACTCGTTGCTGCTGACCACCCGAAAGTTCGATCGGGTAGCTGTTGCGTTTGTCGGCCAGGCCGACGCGGGCCAGCAGTTCCAAGGCTTCTTCGTGGGCTTCCTTGGGCGAGCGCTTGAGCACCTGGCACGGGCCTTCGATGATGTTTTGCAGCACAGTCATGTGCGGAAACAGGTTGAAGCGCTGGAACACCATGCCGGTCGCCAGGCGCTGGCGGGCAATCTGCGACTCATTGAGTTCGTGCAGTTTGTTGCCTGCGACCCGATAGCCGACCAGTTCGCCGTCGACCCACAAGCCGCCCTTGTCGATCTTTTCCAACTGGTTGACGCAGCGCAGCAGGGTGCTCTTGCCCGAGCCGGACGGGCCGATGATGCACAGCACTTCGCCTTGCTCGACTTCGATGTTGATGTCCTTGAGCGCGTGGTACTGGTCGTAATACTTGTTCAGGCTGACGGCCTTGACGATGCTTCTCATGTTCGATTCCTCAAGAACGCTTGCCGGCGCCGCGAGCAAAGCGACGCTCCAGGCGGCTTTGACCAAAGGACAGCACGGTGACAGTGGCCAGGTACCAGATACCGGCAACGATCAGCAGCTCCATCACTCGGGCGTTGGCGTAGTAAATGTTCTGGGCGTTGTAGAGCAGTTCCGAGTACTGGATCACGCTCGCCAGTGAGGTCATCTTGACCATGCCGATGAATTCGTTGCCGACCGGCGGAATAATGATGCGCATGGCCTGCGGCAGGATGATCCGGCGCAGCGCCTGCAGACGCGGCATGCCGATCGACTTGGCTGCTTCGTACTGCCCGGTGTCCACTGACAGCAGGCCGGCGCGCACCACTTCAGCGGTGTAGGCGCCCTGGTTGATGCTCAAACCGAGCAGCGCTGCCACGAACGGGGTCATCAGGCTCACGGTGTCGAGTTCGAACAGCCCGGGAATGCCGATGGTGGGGAAAATCAGCGCCAGGTTGAACCACAGCAGCAGTTGCAGAATCAGCGGCGTACCGCGAAACAGCCAGGTGTAGGTCAGCGCCACGTAGCGCAGGATCGGGTTGGCCGACATGCGCATGATCGCCGTGATCACCCCGAACACGATGCCCAGCGCCATCGCCAGGACGGCCATGATGATGGTGTTGAACAGGCCCCACATGATCGCCTGGGAGGTCAGGAACTGGCCGATGTACGACCATTCGATCTTGCCTTCGGCGAAGGCGCGCACCAGGCCGATGATCGCGATGACGATCAGCGTGGCGAAAAAAATCCGCCCGTAGTAGCGCCGTGGCACATGCTGGTACTGGGTGATATCGAACTGGTTTTCCGCCAGTTTGCGCTCCGCCTGGAGTCGTTCTGCCTGAGTCTGGCTCATGGTGTTTCTCCGAACTGTACTTTCAAATCCAACACGATCACTGTGGGAGCGAGCTTGCTCGCGAATAGGCCGTGTCAGGCGACATCGAGGTTGAATGACACACCGCATTCGCGAGCAAGCTCGCTCCCACAAGGTTATGTGCCATGGCCGTTAGAGGCGGAAGCCCTGGTAGTTTTCCGTCCACTGCTGTTGCGCGGCGAGGGCGGTTTTCAAGCGGCCGATCTGCTCGCGCACCTGTTGCGGCGCGGTACCGCCCCAACCGCTACGGGCAGCGATGGCGGCCTCCAGCGTCAGGCTGTCGCGTACATCAGCGGTCAGGCGCGGATCGATCTCGGTCAGCAGCGCCGGCGAGGCTTCCCATAATTCGATGCCATGTTTCTCGCAGGCCTGCACCAGCGCGCCGGTGATTTCGTGCGCTTCCTTGAAAGGCACGCCGCGCATCGCCAACCAGTCGGCGACTTCGGTGGCGAGTGTGAAACCGAGAGGTGCCTGACGCCGCAGTTCTGCCACGTTGACGGTCATGGTCGCGACCATCCCGGCCATCGCCGGGAGCACCAGCAACAAGGTGTCGACACTGTCGAGCACGCCGTTCTTGTCTTCGCTCAGATCGCGGTTGTACGACAGTGGCAGGGATTTGAGCGTCGAGAGCAAACCGGTGAGATTGCCGATCAAGCGCCCGGCCTTGCCCCGCGCCAGTTCGGCGATGTCCGGGTTTTTCTTCTGCGGCATGATCGAACTGCCGGTGGCGTAGGCATCGTCCAGATCAACCCAGCGGAACTGGCGCGACGACCACAGGCAAAACTCTTCGGCCAGACGTGAAATGTTGATCCCCAGCATGCTGGCGATGAACAGGAATTCGGCCACGTGATCGCGGCTGGCGACGGCGTCGATGGAGTTCTCGCAGACGCCGGCATAGCCCATTTCCTTTGCCGATTGCTGCGGCTGGCGAGCAATGGCAGAACCGGCCATGGCGGCAGCACCGAGTGGCGACAACGAGGTGCGGGCGTCCCAGTCCACCAACCGTTGCACATCACGCAGCATCGACTGCGCGTGAGCCAGCAAATGGTGGGCGAAGACGATCGGCTGCGCCTGCTGCAAGTGCGTAAAACCGGGACAGATGCTTTCGACATGCTGTTCGGCCTGGTCGACCAGCGCCTGTTGCAGAGTGAGGACTTCCACGGCCAGGGTGCGCACATGGTCACGCAGGAACAGACGCAGATCGTTGGCGGTCTGGTCGTTGCGCGAACGCCCGGCGCGCAGCTTGCCGCCCAAGGCGCCGAGGCGCTCGGTCAGCAGGCGTTCGATGAAGGTGTGAACGTCTTCGTCGTCCAGCGTCGGGGCGATGCTGCCAGCGCGGAAGTCTGCACCGATGGCGTCCAGCGCGGCGAGCATGGTCCGGGTTTCCTGCTCGGTGAGCAGACCGGCACGCTGCAGTTCACCGGCATGCGCCTTGGAACCGGCCAAGTCGTACGGGGTGAGACGGAAATAGCGCTCAGGGCAACGGGACAACGCCGCCAGGGCAGCGGACGGGCCGCTTTTGAATCGGGCGCCCCAGAGACGGTCGGTGGTTTGAGACATTGGTTGTTTTCCTCGTCGGTAACGCGAACTGAAATCGGTGTGCATGACCTGCAAATTCCGGCTGAACAATCAGCGGACGGATTCAGGCCAAAGCAGTTTTCAAGAGGGCAGTTGCAATGTCGCGAGAGCTGATCGAAGTGTCAGCTTTTAATGTTTGGCGATCAGTCAGTTGGCACTGATGTTCGGGATTTTCTGGCAGTTGCCAAGCCGTGTTTTCTGTGATCATTATTATTAGTCGGCGATGTTTTTGTTGTTGGACACAGATTGTTGAACATTGCGCCAGAGGTAAATCAGCATTATGGAAACCCCACTTTCCAATTCCGGAAACCCGCCGGTCAAAACGGCTCACCGAGCACCGCTGGCCCTCAGCGGACTGGACTTCAAACTGCTCAAGGTGTTCAAGGCCGTGGTCGAAGCTGGAGGCTTCAGCGCCGCGCAGAACGAGCTGAATGTGGGCCTGGCGGCCATCAGCAAGCAGATCTCCGATCTGGAAATCCGTATCGGCATGCGTTTGTGTACCCGTGGGCGCGAGGGGTTTCACCTCACCGAAGAAGGGCGCCTGGTGTATCAGGCGTCAATTGATCTATTTGCCTCTGTCGACAACTTCCGTGACCGGCTTAGTTCTGCACAAAACGAACTTATTGGTGATCTGGGTGTGGGCGTTATCGACAATACGATCAGCGATCCTGGTTCGCCGTTAGTTGCAGCGCTGAAGAAAATCAATGAAGAGTCGCCAAAAGTAAGATTTCAACTTCAGGCGTCGCAGCTGGATGAGATTGAAAGAGGTGTCGTAGAAGGTCGATTAGTTGCTGGAATTGTTCCGGTTTATCAACGCCGTGAAGAGTTTGATTATTACTCGCTGTATGAGGAGCGCTCGCAAGTTTACTGTGCGCTCGGTCATCCGCTGTTCGATATGCCCGAGACGCAAATGAGCGGCAATGTGCTGCAGGATTACGAGTGCATCAACCACCGCTATGCGATCCACCGCGATAAGCTCAACTATGCGCGCTATGACAGTTTTTCCGCCTCTGCCACTCAGGTCGAGGCCGTGGCATTGCTGATCAAGACCGGCCGTTTCGTGGGTTTTCTGCCCGAGCATTACGCTGCAACACTGGTCGCGGCCGGGGAGTTTCGTGCGGTGCTGCCGCAGCGGATTCACATCGTTACGCCGTTCAATCTGATCCTGCGTCACAACACGGTGCGCAGTCCGTTGGTCAAGGCGTTTGCCCAAGCGTTGGGGGTCGATCTCAAGGCTGCGGTTTGAGTTCAAGATGCATGGCGCAACGCCGTTCAATCGGCAATCCGTGGGCTGCTTCGCTGTTTAACGCATCGAGTAGATGCGCCGGTGTTTCTTGCGGGGTTAACAGGCTAAAGCCGATTTTTTGATAAAACGGTGCGTTCCACGGCAGATCGGAAAATGTTGTCAGGGTGACGGCGCGAAGTTGCTGCTCAGCGGCGTACTCAATGGCCATCAACAGCAACTTGCGACCCATTCCCTGACCCTGAAAATGTTGGCTGACGGACAGTTCCTCAACGTGCAGTTGGTTGTCGACTTCCACCGCCCGCAGAAAACCGCCAAGTTGCTGATCAGTGTGTTCGGCCACCCACACCAAAACGCTGCGGATTGCCTGTAAGCGCTGTTCGGCATCGGGCACGGGGGCATCGGCCAGCCAGGCGAGGGTAGGGTCTACGCGAAACAATTCGGCGGCCGAACGTTCGATGGCGGGGAGGGCGGCGGCATCACGCTGCTGCGCCCGACGTACAACAAAATGCATGGTCACTAAATCCCTTCAGGTGCTGCCACTGGCTGCGATCTTTTGCTGTTGATGCTTAAACAGCAAAAGATCGCAGCCTTCGGCAACGCCTACAAGGGCTTGAGGTACAACAGGACGTAGTCGTTTTTGTCGAAGCTGCCAGTCAGTACCGGTTTTAATTCACCGATTGGCGTGCCTTGCAGGGCCTGGAAATCGCTGCGATCCATCATCAGCCACGCCGGGCCGTGTACCGCCTCGAGTTGCTGGATGCTGTCGCTGAACTGCGGTTGCAGGTCCTGCTCGAGGTTGACCATGAACTTGATCGCCTTCGCATCCTTGCCCATGCCGTGCAGCACCACCGGCGCGGGATTGCGCTGAATCTGCGCGAAGGCGTCCCGGCTGAAGGTTTGCGTGTCGTACAGACGCCGCTCGGCCGGTTCAAATACCGCGACATAAACCGTCCACAATGCCAGGACCGCCGTCAGTGCCAGGACTTCCGGGCGCCAACGCGGCATCAACAGCCGTGACAGCGCCACCAGTTGCAGTGCACCGAGGCCGATCAAAACAAAGGTGACGTCTTGCAATTGCTCGGGAAAGCGCCGGCGCGCCACGAACAACAGCACCATCAGGACACCCGGCGTCAGCAGCCACAGGCCAAGCATCAACCCGCGCAACCCGCGAAACACCCAGCCATGTGCCACTTGGAACGGATACGCCGCGATGATCGCCGCCATCGGCAACATCGGCAGCAGATACCGCGCTTTCTTCGCTTGCGGGATCGACAAGCCGACCATCACGATCAACCCGGCCGCCGCGCAATACTGCACCAGACGCAACGCGGGGCCGCGCTGCTGCGGTTTGCCCAGCCATGACGCCGCCAATGCCAATAACGCCAACGGGTAGGCCAGCGCATAGTTGCCGAAGGAACTGGTGAAGTAATACAGCGATCCGCTGACCCCTTCGCTACCGTCCATGCGCCCCATGAACTGCATGCGGATCACGTCCTGCATGAATCCCGGACCGCCGCTGACCCGGGCCAGCCACAACAGCAGACCGACGCACGCCACCAGCAACACCGCTGCCAGCACACCAAACACCAGCAGACGCGACCACTGTCGATTGAGCAGGTAATAACTGCAGAGCATGCCGGTCGGCACCACCAAGCCGATGGGACCGCGAATGCCGAAACCGAGCAACAGCAAAGCGAAAATCAGCGGCCAACGGCGCCCACCCGCGAAATGGTCGTGGGCATAACCGAGGTAAAACAGCGCAAATGCCACCGCCGCCAGCAGCAGATCCTGCGACACCGCGCGCACTTCGGTCACGAAGCCACTGGTCAACATCAGCAACGCGATACTGATCAACGCCCAGCGCCGCGAGTACGGCGCCAGCAAGCGATACATCAACGTGACGATCACGGCGCCGGCCATCGCGCTCGGTGCCCACGCGGTCAAGGCATTCACCGTCCCGAACGGTAGCGACAGCAGCCAGACAAACAGCGTCGACACCGCCGAATAATCCGCGTACGGCTGGCCATACGTCGTGGGAAAGACCGTCGGCCCGTGGCGCAGCATTTCCTGTGCGAACAACACAAACCGCGAATCGAAACCGATAGGGGCCTGCCCGTAGACCCCGGCCATGCACAATAAAAACGCCAACAGCCCTGCGAGCAGGGACTGTCGGCGAATCTCGGGCGACAACGTGATCAAGCGACGTACGCAGTGGCGGACCACTGCTGCAGCGGGATCGGCAGTTTGCGCGAATCGCCTCGGCCGATCGGGAAGTACTTGAAGCCATTGCGAGCCAGGCGGTCGGTATCGTACAGGTTGCGGCCGTCGAAGATCACCGGGGCTTTCAGGCGTTGCTCGATCAGGTCGAAATCCGGCGCCTTGAACTGTTGCCATTCGGTGCAGATGATTAGCGCATCGGAACCCGCCAGCACTGATTCCGGGGTGCCCATCAGCATCAGTTTTTCTTCGTTCGGGTACAGGTGCTGGGTTTCCTGCATCGCTTCCGGGTCAAACGCGCGAACACTGGCGCCGGCGGCAAACAGTGAGTCGAGCAGCACGCGGCTCGGTGCGTCGCGCATGTCGTCGGTGTTCGGTTTGAACGCCAAGCCCCACAGGGCGAAGGTCTTGCCGCGCAGGTCGCCTTTGTAGAACGCATTGATGCGGTCGAACAGCTTGTGCTTCTGCCGCTCGTTGATCGCCTCGACCGCTTGTAGCAGGTCGCTGGAGCAGTGCGCCTGTTCGGCGCTGTGGATCAGCGCGCGCATGTCTTTGGGGAAGCACGAACCGCCGTAGCCGCAGCCCGGGTAGATGAAGTGATAACCGATGCGGCTATCGGCACCGATGCCCTGGCGTACCGACTCGATGTCGGCGCCCAGGTGTTCGGCCAGTTCGGCGATCTGGTTGATGAAGCTGATCTTGGTTGCCAGCATGCAGTTGGCGGCGTACTTGGTCAGCTCGGCGCTGCGCAGGTCCATGAACATGATGCGGTCGTGGTTGCGGTTGAACGGCGAGTACAGGTCGCGCATCACATCGCGCACCTCGTCACCTTCACAGCCGATGACGATGCGGTCGGGACGACGGCAGTCGGACACCGCCGAGCCTTCCTTGAGGAATTCCGGGTTGGAGACGATATCGAACTGCAGTTCACGGCCGGCGGCGTCCAGCGCGGCCTCGATGTGCGCACGCAGGGTGTCGCCAGTGCCGACCGGTACGGTGGATTTTTCCACCAGAATCAGCGGCTGCTCACGGTGGCGTACCACGGCGTTACCCACCGACAGCACGTATTTCAGATCGGCCGAGCCATCTTCGCTGGACGGTGTGCCCACGGCGATGAACGCAACGCGACCGTGTTGCACGGCGAGTTTTTCATCGGCGGTGAACGTCAGACGACCGGAGTCCAGACCTTCACGCACCAGGCTCGACAGACCCGGTTCGAAAATGCTGACGTGGCCTTGGCGCAGCAGTTCGACTTTCTTCTCGTCGATATCCATGCACACAACGTCATGGCCGACTTCGGCCAACACGGTGGCCTGCACCAGACCCACATAACCGCTACCAAATACTGTGATTTTCATGGAGCACTCCTGAGTTCGGGCGCACGAGACGGACGAGAGTTGATAGTGATGACCCCGAGCATGACCAGTGCCACGCCCAGCGATTTAGTGAAACTGAACGATTCGTTGAACAGCGGCAGACTGGCCGCCAGCAGGTACACCAGCGCGTAGCTGATGCTTAACAGCGAATAGGCCCGCCCCAACGGCAGGTCGCGCAGCGTCGCGAGCCAGCAGAGCATCGACAGGGCGTAGGCGAAAATCGCCGCGATCACCACGGCTAATGCGCTCAGATCTACACTGCCGGCGCTCAGCGCCGTCAGCCATTGTTCCGGTTGCGGCAGGCGCGTCATGCTCCAGCGCATGCCCAACTGGGCACTGCTGACCAAGCCCACACTGGCCAGGGCAAAGCCGATACCGCGTGCCTTGTTCATGACTGTTGCCCCAGCAGCACCACGCCGCCGATCACCAGCGCCACGCCCAGCCAATGCCGGCGGTCGATGGGCTCGCGAAAGACGAAGCGGGCGATCAGGGTGATCAGGACAAAGTTGAGGCTGAGCATCGGGTAAGCGATGCCCACTTCGAGGCGCTGCAACACCAGCAGCCAGACCAGCAGCCCGCTACCGAGGGCCAACAGCGCCAGCCACAACCATGGCGAACGCAGTTTGTCGGCCCAGGACGACTCGACGCCACGCCAGCTTTCCACGGCGAATTTCTGCGCCACTTGCCCCAGGCACGTCAGTAGGCACGCCGTCAGTAACAGTAGCCAGCTCATGACGCGACCTTGGGCAGAACCATAATCACCAGATTGCCCGATTCGTAACGGGTACCGTCCTTGGGCAGCAGGTCGAGCTCTTCCAGCTCGCTCTGACCCTTGACGCGCATCAGTACGCCGACCGATCCGGTACGGCGGGCTTCGCGGACCCATTGTTGAACGGTTTCTTTGGTGAGCCGGCGTTCAGCGCCTTCAGGATAGGAAAGTCCGTACTTGAGTTCGCCAACCGTGTTGTACAGCGCGACCTGCGGCGTTTTCAGACGCCAGGCCAAGGCTGCTGCGGCGCCCAGGTCGTTGCTCAGCAAATGCGTGGTGCCGGACAGTTCAGTGACGTGATGCCGGATGAACTGATCCGGGGTTTTGTTGGCCACCACCGACTTGGGCAACGCCGCCGGCAGCACCCCCGCCAGCAACAGGCTGCCCAGTGCCGGTGCCGCCCAGCATTGCAGCGGCAGGAACGCTTGCGCCAGGTTGGCGATGATCCAGCCGATCAGGGCGATGAACACCAGCACCATGCTGTGCAGTTCGTGGTCGTACACCGGTTTTGTCAATTGCAGGTAAACCAGTGCGATCAGCAGGACCACGCCCAGCAGCAGATTCAGCAGGCCATTGATCCCCAGTGCCCGGCCTTGCTCCAGCCGCAAGCGATCAGCCAGCGCATTGCCCAGCAGCAGCGCCATCGGCAACAGGCACGGCAGGATGTAGGTCGGCAGCTTGCCGTTGCTCAGGCTGAAAAAGCCCAGTGGCAGCAACAGCCACAACAGCAGGAAGACCATCTTCGACTGGGTCCGGGTTTGCCAGGCTTGCCGGAAAGCGCTTGGCAACAGGCCGACCCACGGCAGACTGAAGGGCACCAGCAGCGGCAAGTAGAACCACCACGGCGCATCGTGCTGCGCATCGTCGCCGGCAAAGCGGCGAATGTGTTCGTGCCAAAAGAAGAACCGCCAGTAATCCGGTTCCTGCGCATGCACCGCCAGTGCCCACGGCAAGCTGACGACGATCGCGATGGCGATGGCCACCGGACCGAACACCAGCAGTTCGCGCCAGCGTTTCTGCCAGAGCATCCACGGCAACGCGATCAGCACCGGTAACAACCAGGCGAGAAAACCCTTGGTCATGAACCCCATGCCGCAGGCCAGTCCCAGCACTGCCCAGGCCCCCAGACGTTGGCCGGTGCTTTTGCTGTCGAGCGCAAACCACAGCGCCACCAGACTCAGGTTGACCCAGAAGGTGAACTGCGGATCGAGGTTGGCGTACCCGGCCTGACCGGCAACGACGGTGAAGCTCATGTAGAGCAGGGCGCAGACGAAACTCTTGCGCGGATCGTTCCACAGCCGGCGCGCGATCAGGTAGGCCAGCAGCACGCTCAAGGCAGTGCTCAGGGCCGACACGAAACGCACGCCGAACAGATTCTGCCCGAACAATTCCTGGCCGATGGCGATCATCCAGTAACCGGCAATCGGTTTCTCGAAATAACGCAGCCCCATGAAATGCGGCGAGACCCAGTTGCCGCTCAGCAGGATGTTCTGGCTGATCTGTGCGTAACGGGTTTCGTCGGGGATCCACAGGCCATGTGTGCTCAACGGCAACAGATAGGCCAGCAGACAGAGCCCGATCAACAGCGGCAGTGCCCAGCGTCTGGTCATGCGCCTTGCACTCCCAGCCAGCCTTCACGGCCTTCGAGCGCACCGCGTTGCACGCGACCCACGGGCAAGGAGTTGAAATACTCGGGCAACAGGTTGCCCAAGGGTTGGAAGTCAATACTGCGCTGGCGAGCATTGACCAGCAATTGACGAAAGTCCTGAGCCATCAGAATCCCTTCGACTTCGGCATGAATGGTATAGACGTTGAGTGCCTGCGGCCGGAACCGGTCGAGGATGAAGGCGTTGAAGTCCTTCGCCGCCACGTGCGGGCCGACCACTTCATCGAAGGTCGGCAAGTCCACCGGAACCTGCGGCGTGCCCGGTGTGCCGTCCGCCAGCAGCGGACGGAACAGGCTTTGCCCGCGGCAGTCGCTGTTGTAGCGAAAGCCGAAGGCCTGCTTGGCCTCGATCACCCGTTCGTCCGCACGCCAGCCGGCGGAGGCCGAACACTCGATCTTCGCACCGAGGATATCGCTCAACGTATCGACGCCCTGACGAATCTGCTCGATCAGTTGCGCCTGGCTCCAGCGCCCGGCATTGGCTTGCCAGCCGTGGTGATCCCAGGCGTGCAGGCCGACCTCATGACCGGCGTCCCGGGCCTGACGCATCAGGTGCCCGAGATCCCGGCCAATCGGTTTGCCCGGCCAGGCAGTGCCGGCCAGCAGAATGTCCCAGCCGTACAGGCCGGCGGCGTTGGAACGCAGCATTTTCCAGAGGAACTGCGGGCGGATCAGGCGCCACAGATGCCGGCCCATGTTGTCCGGGCCGACACTGAAGAAAAACGTCGCCTTGACCTGAGCCTCGTCGAGCATTTCCAACAGTCGCGGCACACCTTCACGGGTGCCGCGGTAGGTGTCGACATCTATACGAAGTCCTGCCTGCATTACTTCTTGTCCGCGATTTCGAGCATGGCTTCACGCAGGAAGAAGTCCAGGGTGTTGCCGATGGTTTCGCTCATCTCCACGGTCGGTTCCCAGTTCAGCAGGCGCTTGGCGTTGGCGATGCTTGGCTTGCGGTGTTCCACGTCCTGGTAGCCGGCACCGTAGAACGCCTTGCTTTCCACGTCGCGGAAACCGGCGAACGGAGGGAAGTTGTGGCGCAGCGGGTGCGCTTCGAACTGACGCAGCAGCTCTTCGCCCAACTGACGGATGCTGGCTTCGTTGTCCGGGTTGCCGATGTTGATGATCTGGCCGTTGCAGGCATCGTTTTCGTTATCGACGATGCGGGCCAGAGCTTCGATGCCGTCAGCGATGTCGGTGAAGCAGCGCTTCTGCTCGCCACCGTCGAACAGACGGATCGGCGTGCCTTCCACCAGGTTGAGGATCAGTTGGGTGATGGCGCGGGAGCTGCCGATACGGGCCGAATCCAGGCGGTCCAGACGCGGGCCCATCCAGTTGAACGGCCGGAACAGGGTGAAGTTCAGGCCTTTGGCGCCGTAAGCCCAGATCACGCGGTCCAGCAGTTGCTTGGATACGGAGTAGATCCAGCGCTGCTTGTTGATCGGGCCAACGATCAGGTTCGAGGTGTCTTCGTTGAAGTTCTTGTCCTGGCACATGCCATAGACTTCGGAGGTCGACGGGAAGATCACGCGCTTGTTGTACTTGACGCAGTAGCGAACCAGCTTCAGGTTCTCTTCGAAGTCCAGTTCGAATACGCGCAGCGGGTTGCGGGTGTATTCGATCGGAGTGGCGATGGCCACCAGCGGCAGAACCACGTCGCACTTCTTGATGTGGTATTCGATCCACTCGGAGTGAATGCTGATGTCGCCTTCGACGAAGTGGAAGTTCGGGTGGCTGCGCAGACGCTCGATGGCGTCGGAGCCGATGTCCAGACCGTAGACATCGTAACGGTCGTCACGCAGCAGGCGCTCGGACAGGTGGTTACCGATGAAACCGTTGACGCCGAGGATCAGTACGCGGGTACGACGTGGCGCACGACCGGACTCGGCACCGCGCAACAGCGAGCCGTCAACCAGACCCAGTTCGTTGGCCAGTTGCGGGCCACTCAGGTACAGACCGTTGTCGTTGCGCTGACCGGCAGTGATTGCCAGCGAGTCTTCACCGCAGGCAATGCGCAGGGGATCGACGCTGATCACACGGCCAGGGGCCTGACCTTCGTTGCCCTTGACGACTTCGGCACTCCAGACGATCAGCTTGTGCTCGCCCACGGCGCAGAAGGCGCCCGGGTAAGGACGGGTCACGGCACGCACCAGGTTGAACAGTTCTTCAGCCGGTTTGGCCCAGATCAGCTTGCCATCCGCCGGAGTGCGACGGCCGAACACGGTGGCTTTGGACTCGTCCTGCGGAGTTTCGGTGATCCTGCCTTGCAACATGTTCGGCAGGGTGTCGCGCAGCAGATTGCTGGCGGCAGTGCGCAGTTTGGCGTGCAGGGTCAGACCGGTGTCGCTGCGCTCGATGGCCACGCGTTGCTGGGCCACAATGGCGCCGGCATCAGCGCGTTTGACCATGCGGTGCAGGGTAACGCCGGTTTCGGTTTCACCGTTGACCAGCACCCAGTTCGCCGGTGCGCGACCGCGGTAGCGTGGCAGCAGCGAGCCGTGCAGGTTGAACGCGCCTTTTTTGGCGGTGGTCAGCAGTGCTTCGCTCAGCAGGTTGCGATAGTAGAAGGAGAAAATGTAATCCGGGTTCAGCTTGGCAATACGTTCGATCCACAGTGGGTGGTTGGCGTCTTCCGGGGCGTGCACCGGGATGCCTTTGTTGGCGCACAGTTGCGCCACCGACGCGTAGAACGCGTTTTCTTTCGGGTCATCGGCGTGAGTGAACACTGCTGCAATGTCATAGCCGCTGTCGAGCAGGGCTTCAATGCCGGCACAGCCAATATCGTGGTAGGCGAAGACAACAGTTTTTGCACTCATGAGAGAACCTGATCGGAAGAAGTAGGAGAAGAAGAGAGACCATCAACGGTGACCGCAGGGGCCGGAACGGCCGGCTGACTGCGCAGCACCTTTTCAATGAAGAAGCGTGGGCGGGCGCGCACGTCGCTGTACATGCGACCCAGGTATTCACCCAGCAGGCCCATGCCGATGAACTGGCCACCGGTAAACACGAACAGTACGGCGAACAGGACGAACATGCCGTCACCCGCCCAGTCGGCGCCGAACGCCAGGCGCAGCACGATCAGCGCAATGGCGAACAACACGCCCAACCCGGCCATCGCGAAGCCGACGATGCTCAGCAGACGCAGCGGTGTGGTGGTCATGCATGTCACCAGATCGAACATCAGGTTGATCAGGCGCATCGGGCTGTATTTCGAATCGCCGTGTTCACGCTCGGCGTGGGCGACAACGATTTCGGTGGTGTGGCGGGCGAAGCTGTTGGCGAGGATCGGGATGAACGTGCTGCGTTCACGGCAGGCGAGCATCGCGTCGATGATCGTGCGACGATAGGCGCGCAGCATGCAGCCGTAGTCGCTCATGGCGACGCCGGTGGAGCGTTGCACGGCGAGGTTGATCAGCTTCGACGGGTAGCGGCGCAGCGCCGAGTCCTGGCGATCGCCACGCACGGTGCCGACCACGTCGTAGCCTTTTTCCGCCTCGGCGACCAGGCGCGGGATTTCTTCCGGCGGGTTCTGCAGGTCAGCGTCGATCGTGATCACGACATCGCCCTTGCACTGCTCGAAGCCGGCCATGATCGCCGCGTGCTGGCCATAATTGCGGTTGAGAATGACCGCCACGAACGGGCTGTCTACGCGGCTCGCCGCTTCTTCAAGCATCTGGGCGGAGTCGTCGCGACTGCCGTCGTCCACCAGGACGATTTCAAATTCATGATGCAGCATCCGGCACGCCGCTTCGGTGCGGCGCAGCAGTTCCGGCAGGCTGTCCTGTTCGTTGTAGACCGGGATAACGATCGACACACATCGGATTGGATAGGGTTTCACGGGCGTTTGTCCAAAAGGGTGGCGATGGCACCGACGACACGATCAAGGTCTTGATCGGTCATGTCGGGGAACAACGGAATCGAGCAGAGTCGCGCCGAGTTCCATTCGGTGTTGGGCAGATACAGGTCGGGGTCACGCTGGCGATACCAGGTGTGCAGGTGGGTGGCAATGAAGTGGATACCGGTGCCGATGCCCTGATCCTGCAAGCCTTTCATGAAGGTTTCGCGGTCCATGCCGCAGCGCTCGCTGTCGATGCGCAGGATGAACAGGTGCCAGGCGTGTTGCTGGGCATAGCCGGGCAGAGCCAGCGGCTGTACCGGCAGGCCTTCGAATCTTTGCAGATAGGCGCTGGCCAGTTCGGTACGGCGGGCGTTGATTTCGTCCAGACGTTGCAATTGCACCAAGGCAATCGCGGCATTGATGTCGGCCAGGTTGTACTTGAAGCCCGGCTCCATCACTTGTGCCTGCGGCTTGCGGCCACCGGTCAGGCGGTCATAGGCATCAACGCCCAGGCCGTGGAATTTGAGCATACGCACGCGGCTGGCCAGGGCTTCGTCGTCGGTGACGAACATTGCGCCTTCGGCGCAGGTCATGTTCTTGATCGCGTGGAAGGAGAAAATCGCCGTGCCTTGCGAACCGACGTGACGCCCCTTGTAGCGGGTGCCGGCGGCATGCGCAGCGTCTTCGATGACCGTGATGCCGTGCTTGTCGGCCAGGGCATACAGCGGATCCAGATCGAACGCGGCGCCGGCGTAATGCACCGGGATGATTGCCTTGGTCCGCGGGGTGATGGCCGCTTCGATGCGCGCAGTGTCGGTCATCAGCGTGTCGCGGTCGACATCGACGAACACCGGTTTGGCGCCGAGCAGGGAAATCATGTTGGCGGTCGAGACCCAGGTCTGCGACGGGGTGATGACTTCGTCGCCCGGACCAATGCCCAGGGCCAGCAGGGCAATGTGCATCCCGCCAGTTGCCGAAGACAGGGCCACCGCATGGCGGCAACCGACATACTGCGCAAATTGCTCTTCGAGTGCCTGGTTTTTCGGCCCTGTCGTGATCCAGCCCGAGCGCAACACCTGCTCTACAGCGGCTATTTCCTCATCGCCGATACTCGGGCGAGAGAAGGGGAGAAACGCCTGACTCATGGGCACCTCATTGATAACAAATAAAGGATGGATTCACAGATACATCGTGATCCAGCCTCGGCGTAGACACAGAAAACTGTTCCTGCATCAATGACTTGGCAAAAAAGCATGACGTCGGGGATAGATTGACTTTTCACCATTTGCCCGGCAGGTTGGGCAAGGCCGCCACTGAACCGATGGGAATTAAGGTTATGCCGGTTTTTGTGAAAGGAATATGAAAAACCGGTTGGCGAATTGTTTATCTGTCACTTATACAGCCGCTGTTCAGGCTTCTGCCGTCCATCGCAGTTTTTGTCCGGCAGTGCGGGCAAGTGCCTTCTTTACTTCAAGTACATTGCATTTGTTAGTTGTTGTTGTGTCGTACACTTTTTACTCAAGGTTTAACGTTTGATTGATTTAGTTGCTGCAACCCCGGTCGCTTCGAAACCCAACCCGATGAGCCTGTACCTCGCGCGTTTGGCGCCTTCCAGCCAACTCACCATGCGCTACGTACTACAAGACGCGGCTGATCGCCTGGGTTTTGAAGACATGAATGTCGAAGAGATTCCCTGGCACGCCCTGCAGCCCGAAGATGTTGTAGCGCTGGTGGCGGCATTGCGCGCAGACAACTACGCGCCGAACACTTCTTCGCTGTATGTCAATGCCGTGCGCGGGGTCATGAATGAGGCCTGGCGTATGAGTCTGATTAGTCAGGAACATCTTTTAAAGATGCGCTCGGTCAAGGGCATCGCCGGTACGCGACTGTCCCAGGGGCGTAATCTCAAGCGCACGCTGATTCACGAATTGATGGAAGTCTGTGCCGCCGACCCGCGCCCGCAAGGCCTGCGCGACGCTGCAATCATTGCGTTGCTGTACGGCACCGGCATGCGCAAATCGGAATCGGTGGATCTGGATCTGAATCAGGTCGACTTCGCTGAACGCAGCCTGACGGTCACCGGCAAGGGCAACAAACAACTGATCAAGTACGCCCCGGCGTGGGCGTTCGCCAAACTCGATGCGTGGCTCGAATTGCGCCGTTCACACCTCAAGGAGGGCGAGAGCGACGATGGCTTCCTGTTCAACCGCATTCGCCGTGGCAGCCACATCACCCGCGAGCGCATTACCAAGCACGCGATCTATTACATCGCCCGGCAGCGGGGCACCCAGGTCGGGGTGAAGATCATGCCCCACGATTTCCGTCGTTCATTCATCACCCGGGTGATCGAGGAACACGACCTGTCGATCGCACAGAAACTGGCGCATCACAGCAACATCCAGACCACCGCCAACTACGATGTGCGCGATGACAACGAGCGGCGGCGGGCGGTGGATCGCTTCGATCTCTGATCAGCCCAGGCCAAACACATGCGCCGCACCGAGCACTGACAGGTACACCGAACTGCCGGCGGACGGGGCGTGCATGCCGGTGCTGCGCACCAGGATCGAGCGGGCTGATGCTTGCGTGGTAGAGGCGCTCAGCTCGACCGTCAAGGTACAGGTGTTGCCGGCAAAGTCGCGCTCAGTGACCGTCGCATGACATCCCTGACGGTCACTCGCCACTTCGGCGATCTGCAATTGTTCGGGGCGAAGCATGATGTGCGCGGCGCCGGTAAAGCCGTTGCTGTTGACCGGCACCTGACCCAGATCGCAGTGCGCCCAACCGGCCTCGATCCGTGCGGGCAAGACCACGGCTTCACCGAGGAAGTGCGCAGTCTGTTCATCGTCCGGATAACGGTAAAGGTCCATCGGATGCCCGGATTGCACCAGCCGCCCGGCGCGCATGACCGCCAATTGATCGGCGAATGACAACGCTTCGCTCTGGTCGTGGGTCACCAGAATGGTGGTGACTCCGGCGTCTTCGAGCAGGCGCGCGACCATTTTGCGCATGGCACTGCGCAACCCGGTGTCGAGTGCGGAGAACGGTTCGTCGAGCAGCAACAGCAGGGCAGTCGCCGCCAGCAGGAGCAGCAACGGTCCCCGTTCAGACTTGGTCTGGATCATGGCTGGCTCTGGTTGAAAATAAGGATTTCCAGTTGGCCACGACGATAATGCTTGCCGTCGATGGGCAGCAGTTCGAGTTGCTGAGCGTCCGAAGTGCTGTTGACCCGCATCACCACGCCGACCGAGCCTTTTTTACGGGCGTCGGCCATCCACTGCGCAACACCGTCCAGACTGACCTTGCGCGAGGCCATGGCCGGATCATCGAGGCCGTACTTGAGCTCGCCAACGGTGTTGAACAGATCCACCTGCGGGCGTCCCAGGCGCCACGACAAGGCCGACGCAGCACCCAGATCGTTACTCAGCAACGAGGTGGTTGCGCTCAGTTCCTGCTGGTGTTCGGCAATGAACTGATCCGGCATCTTGCTGTTGACGACGGTCGCCGGCATGGCGGCCGGCAACAGCGCGACGAGCAGGCCGATGCCCAGCGCCGGCATGGCCCACAGCGCCAGTGGCCGCAAGGTTTGCAGCGAGCCGGCAATCAGCCAGCCGAGCAGCACGATGTAAGCCAGCGACAGGCTGAACATTTCGGTGTGTTCGTATACTTCGCGGGTTGCTTGCAAATAGATCAGCGCAATCAGTGCAGCAACAGCTAGCACCACGTTGACCGCGCCGTTGATACGCAAGACGCGAGCGTCCTGGCGATCGAGCCAGCCCATCAGTGTGTGACCCATCAACAACGCCAATGGCAGCAGACACGGCATGATGTAGGTCGGCAGTTTGCCGCTGCTGGCGCTGAAAAATGCCAGCGGCAGCACGAACCACAAGGCCAGGAAGCCGATTTTCGGATCGCGCTTTTCGCGCCAGGTGCGCAGCAGTGTCGACGGCAACAGCAGTGCCCACGGCAAGGTGGAGGCAAACAGCAGCGGCAGGTAGAACCACCATGGGCGTGCATGCTGGGCGTCTTCACCGGCGGCAAAACGGCGGATGTGTTCGTGCCAGAAGAAGAAACGCCAGAAATCCGGTTCACGGGCATGCACGGCCAGAGCCCAGGGGACGCTGACCAGAGCGGCCACCACAACAGCGACCAGGCCATAACGCACCAACTCGCCGAAACGCCGTTGCCAGATCATGTAGGGCAGGGCGATCAGCACCGGCAGCATCAGGGCGAGGAAGCCTTTGGTCATCAAGCCCATGCCACAAGCCAATCCCAACAATACCCAGCCGCCAAGGCGCGCGCGCGGAGTGTTGCTGTCGATGGCAAACCAGATCGCCACCAGACTGAGGTTGACCCACAAGGTGAACTGCGGATCGAGGTTGGCATAGCCGGCTTGCCCTGCGATCAGGCCAAAGCTCATATAAAGGAGGGCGCAGGCGGCGCTGAGACGCGGGTTGTTCCACAGGCGTCGGGCCAGCAGATAGGCCAGCCACACGCTCACGCCAGTGCTGAGCGCCGAGGCGATGCGCACGCCGAACAGGTTTTCACCGAAGATGGCTTGGCCGATGGCGATCATCCAGTAGCCGGCAATCGGTTTTTCAAAGTAGCGAATGCCCATGAAGTGCGGCGCCACCCAGTTGCCGCTCTGCAGCATTTCCTGGCTGATCTGGCCATAACGGGTTTCATCGGGAATCCACAAGCCGTGGGTCATCAATGGCAGCAGATAAAACACCACGAAGGCCAGCACCAGCCCGGGGATCGCAAAACGCTCGATCAGGGTGCTCTGGTGGAGGCGCGGCAAATTCAACGCTGCATGGTGCAGCGGCTTGTTAATAGACGTCATGACTGGACCTTGGTGCAGTACAAAGTGTGCGTTTCAGTGACGGCCTGGCGATGTCCGTTGCAGGTGCGGCACTGGGTTGAATGAATGCAGAGGCGAGCACGTCCGGTGGGCGTGTCCTGTATTCAGAGAACGGGTCTGCTTCCAGCTTTAAGTTCTCCTCGCGAAGACAAGCTCGAAAATGAAATATTTCGAGTTTTTTAAACTAACAAAAATTTCTTATTACAAATGAGCGAGTGCCAAAGCTCCAAATAGAGCCTTGCTTACGAAATACCGGAAAGTTACACAAAAAATGTCCGCTTATTATTTGTTCAATTGTGGCCAGCCGTCCGGGTTCATGATGCCAATGACGTTGAGTTGACCCTTGGGATCAATTCGCACCAGCACTGCGCTGCCATATTCCGCAGCGACGGCACGGGGATAGCCGGTCTGTTTTTCAAAGTCGCTGATGCAACCGCTGTGGGTCACCAGGATCATGTTCTGCCCGGGCGTCTTGTGCGCCACGACGTCATTGCGCAAGGTCGGACCGCACACTTCCAGCCATTCCTGGGCCACGGCGTCGTGGTCGAACATGTAATGGGCGGTCTGCAGGGTGCGCGTCAGCGGGCTGCTGAAGACCTGGGTGTTCTGCAGCCCCAGTTGCGTGAAGGCCCGGCCGATGCCGGTTGCAGCAGTGCTGCCGACCTGGGTGATACCGTCTGCCGGCCCTTGGCACGTATTGGTCGAGCGGTCGCAACGTTCGGTATGGCGCACCAGCGCGACCACCTCGCCGGCCTGCCAGGTTTTCACCCATTCCTGAGTGGCCGAGGCGCTGGCATAACGCAGGTTGGCGGGCGAGCGTTGCATCCAGGCGAAGCCGCAAATCAGTGCACTCAGCAGCAAGCCGACAGCGATCACCGCCCAGGTGCGCGGGCGAGTCAGATCCCATCGTTTGGATGCTGATTGTATTTGTACTAATTCAACCACGACGTTGCCTCTTGTCATTCCCGAGTTCCATTCAGTTCACACGTAAAGTGCAACGTAAGCCCCAAGAGGAAGTTACTCTACGGCGATTTACTTGAATGGCTGCTGAACACTACGTCCACAGTCGTGGCGGAGCAGTGAAGAACATGTGAAAAATTTGCGAGGTCCACGGTGTTTTAACTAAAACGGCTATTTGATAAATAAACTCAAATACTCGTTTTGTTTATCGGCGCTACTTAACAACAGCGACAGTGGAGGCGAAGCTGCGCCCTTTGAGCAACGGCATCGTGCGCAAGCTTGCGGGGTGATCTGATAGCGGTACTGGAGTCATTGAAGCGGATGGACCTCAAGCAAAGCCACGCCATCCGGATTGTGATCGTGTTCGCCTTGATGAGCGCTCTGGTTGCCGGTGGGCCGGTTGAGAGCCACCCTGAATCGGGAAAAGCTCTTCACCTGTGACGTAAGCCGTGAATTGCGCACGCCGTTGATGGTGCTGGCCAGCTCCTGCGAGCCTAATGGCTACCGCTTCACGGTCACGCTATCGCCGGCGATTCAAGAGACTGGCGGGCAGGTGCGGGAGTTGCCCGCCGCCTGACTGATCAAGGCCGCCAGGCGTCTGACATTGTTCTGCTGCGCGATCACCAGATCGTCAATCCCCGGACCTGACGGCGTTTGCAACGTGGAGCGACACGTCAGCAGGCTGTTGTCCGCCGCACCGCTGGGGCGCAGGCGCCATTTGACGTCGATCAGCCCGTACTGGCCAGGGATTGAATCGAACCGCTGCACGTCGATGCGCACCGAGACATTGCCGTGACTGCCGGTATTGCTCAGTTGATCGCTCAGCGCGCTGCGCAACTCATCCGCCAGACTCGCGCCCCACCATTGGGTTTCCAGAATCGCCAGGCCGCTGTTGCCCTGGCGGATGACGATTTGCGGCCGGTCGACCTGCGGCGGCACCGTGATTCCCTCGATAGGGATCTGCGCGCCGGCCCGGGTGTTGGGCAATTGCACCGGGGTCAGGGTGTGAAAACTGATGGGGTCGCTGCGACACGCGCCGAGTAACAGGCACGCGGCGAGCACGGTGATCTTCAACGGTGCAGCCATGGTCTGACTCCTGTGCTCAATTGCGCGGTGGCCCTTTCAGATCCAGCGGCGCGGCGTTGTCGGGGCGGCCACGGATCAACGATTCCGGATGCCGGCCGAGATAGTCCGACAGCTCCCGCAGCGAGCGCGACATGCGCCCGAGTTCATCGAGGGTTTCGGTGAGTTTTTCACGCTGTGGCGAATCTTCGGCGAGGGTCGAACTGGCGGACTGCAAGGTTTTGCTCACGTCGGCCAGGGTGTTCTGCACGCCTGGCAGGGTTTTTGCGTTGAACTGCGTCAGGCTTTTGCGCAGCTCGACCAGATTGCTGTCGAGGTTACCGGCAATGCGTTCAACCGGCAGTTTGTTGAGCTTGTCGACCATCGCTTCGAGCTTTTCCTGCAGTTGTTCGAGACTTCCGGGAACGGTCGGCAAAACGACCGGGCGAGCGCTCGGATCGAACGCGACTTTCTCCGCTTTCGGGAAGAAGTCCAGCGCGATGTACAACTGGCCGGTCAGCAGGTTGCCACTGCGGGCCTGGGCGCGCAGGCCATTATCGACGAAGGTGCCCAGCAGACGGATGCCGGCGGCTTCGTCGTTGGGGTCATGCTTGAATTCGCTGAGCATCTTTTTATAGGCCTGACCGAGACGCTGCGGATAAATGACGATGCCGACGTTGAGGGGGAACGTGCGTTTTTTCGCATCGAAATCCAGGTTGATGCCCACGACCCGGCCGATTTCCATACCGAGGAACTCAACCGGCGCATCGACCTTGAGTCCGCGCAACGACTGGTCGAAACGCAACACCATGTATTGCGCCTTGCCGTTCGGCGGGGCGAGGGCGGTCTGCTGGTCGGCGAACAGTTCGAAATCCCTGTGGTCGGAGGCGGCTACATCGTTGGGGCTGTAATCCGGGGCACGGAAGGCAATACCGCCCACCAGCAGGGTCGACAGCGATTCGGTCTTCACGGCGAAGCCGTTGGCACCGACATTGATGTCGATGCCACTGGCATTCCAGAAACGCGTGTTTTCGGTGACGAACGCGTCGTTCGGCGAGTGAATGAACACCTCGATATCGACCCCTTTGCCTTCGGGGTTGAGGGCGTAGGTGACCACTTGGCCGACCGGAATCTTGCGGTAGTAAACGGGAGAGCCAATGTCCAGCGAACCGAGGTCCGGTGCATGCAGCATGAAGCGCTTGCCGGGTTCGCCATAGGTGATCGGCGGCGGATTCTCCAGACCTTTGAAGTGCTTTGAATGGCTATTGGACTGGCCGATGTCAGCACCGATGTAGTCACCGGAAAGCAGGGTGTCGATGCCTGAAACACCGCCGGCGCCAATGCGTGGGCGCACCACCCAGAACTGTGAATCTTCGCGAGTGAAAGTTTGCGCCTGTTTGGCCAGTTTGATGGTGGCGTCGACGCTTTTCTGGTCGCCACTCAACTCGACGCCCGTCACCTGACCGATGACCACGTTGCGGTATTTGACCTCGGTCTTGTTGGCCGTCAGGCCGCTGCCGGTCTTGAAGTTGACGATGATCGTCGGGCCTTCCTGCATCAGGTTGTGCACCACCAACGAAATGCCCACCAACACTGCTACGATCGGGACGATCCACACCAGCGAGATGCTGAAGCGTCGGGTTTTGATCGGGGCCTGGCCCGGTGCTCGCGGCTCATCGACGGCTGACGACTTCATCCAGGTCCTCCTTGGTTTATTGGGCACACTGAGCGTCAGGAACGCAAAAGCACTTCATCAATATAGAAGTGCTTGGCGATAGAGCAAATGTGTATAGCTCGCGAGCTAAGGAACAGCGTGAGGGGGCCGTGATTTGTGGCGAGGGAGCAAGCACCCTCGCCACCAGGACGATATTGCGTCAGCCGAGGATTTCCCGCAGGCGATACCAGAACATACCCAGTGCCAGCAGCGGCGAACGCAGGGCCGGGCCGCCGGGGAACGTCATATGTGGCACGCCGCTGAACACATCCATGCCCTGGCTGTGCCCGGCATGAATGGCTTCGCCGAGCAGCTTCGCGCACCAGTGCGTCACGTTCAGGCCATGCCCGGAATAACCTTGGGCATAGAACACGTTCGGATGCTGTTTGAGTCGGCCGACCTGCGGGAAGCGGTTGGCGGTGATGCCGATCTTGCCGCCCCACTGGTAGTCGATGCGCACGTCCGCCAGTTGCGGGAAGACCTTGAGCATTTTCGGTCGCATATACGCGGCGATGTCCGCCGGATCGCGTCCGGAATAATGACAGGCGCCGCCGAACAGCAAGCGCCGATCAGCCGAGAGCCGATAGTAATCAAGACCGACTTTCTGGTCGCACAGCGCGAGGTTATGCGGAATCAGTTGCCGCGCACGTGCTTCGGACAGCGGTTCGGTGGCGATGATGTAGCTGCCTGCGGGCAGCACTTTACCGCTGAGTTGCTGTTCGAGGTCGTCCAGGTGCGCATTGCAACCGAGCACCAGACTGCCGGCGCGCACGCTGCCGCCCGTGCAGCGCACTTGCACGGTCTCGCCGTGGATGATTTCCAGCACCGGGCTCTGCTCGAAGATGCGTACGCCGAGTGAAGCCGCCAGGCGGGCCTCGCCCTGGACCAGATCCAGCGGATGCAAGTGACCCGAGCCCATGTCGACCAGACCACCGGCATACCCATCGGCATTGACCACCTGCTGACGGATTTGCTCGGGGCCGACCAGGCGGGTTTCATGGGCATAGCCAAGTTCGGCCAGATCGACTTGCTCTTGCTGGAAGGCTGCGAACTGCGCGGGCGTGTTGGCCAGCTCGCAGAAGCCCCAACGCAGGTCGCATTCGATAACGTTATCGGCGATGCGCTGGCGCACCAACTCCACCGAGTCGATCCCGGCACGGTGCAAATAGCGCACGCCCTCCTGACCGACATATTTTGCGAAGCCGTCCACTGCATGGCCGATGCCACGGATCAACTGGCCGCCATTGCGCCCGCTGGCCCCCCAACCGATCCGCCGGGCTTCGATCAACACCACCGACAGCCCGCGCTGAGCCAGTTCAATGGCGGTGTTGACCCCGGTGAAGCCGCCGCCGATCACGCAGACATCGGCACTCACATCGCCGTCCAGCCTGAGGTAAGGCGTGCTCGCCCGAGCCGATGCAGCGTAATAGGAGCGCGCGTGTTCTTCGGTGTACTGATTCATTTGTTCGACTTCACTTTGCTCCAGGAGCGGGTCATCAAACGCATGATGGCCTGGGGCGGGGTAGAGGAGATATAGAGCTTGTCGAGCACCGCTTGCGACGGATAAACCTCAGGGTTATTGACCAGCTCCTGATCCATGTACTGCTTGGCGGCCGGGTTCGGGTTGGCGTAACCGACCGAGGCGCTGACCTTGGCGATCACTTGTGGATCGAGCAGGTAATTAATGAAGGCGTGGGCCTCTTTGGCATTGCTCGCGTCGGAGGGAATGGCCAGCAAGTCGAACCAGAGGTTGGCACCTTCTTTCGGGATCGCGTAGGCGATATTCACGCCGTTCCTGGCTTCCTTGGCGCGGTTGGCGGCCTGGAACACGTCGCCGGAATAACCGAACGCCACACAGATATCGCCGTTGGCCAGGTCGGACACGTATTTGGAGGAGTGGAAATAGGTGATGTACGGGCGAATGCTCAGCAGTTTGGCTTCGGCCTTTTTATAGTCTTCCGGGTTTTCGCTGCGCGGGTCCAGGCCCATGTAGTTAAGGATCGCCGGGAACACTTCATCGGCGGAATCCATCATCGACACGCCACACTGGGTCAGTTTTTTCAGGTTTTCCGGCTCGAACAGCACGGCCCAGGAATCAATGTGGTCGATGCCCAGCACCTCCTTGACCTTGTCGACGTTGTAGCCGATGCCATTGGTGCCCCACAGGTACGGCACCGAGTGCGCGTTACCCGGATCGTTTTTTTCCAGCAGTGCCAGCAGTTTCGGGTCGAGGTTCTTCCAGTTCGGCAACTGCGAGCGATCCAGTTTGAGGAAGGCGCCGGCCTTCACCTGACGCGCGAGGAAGTGATTGGACGGCACCACCACGTCGTAGCCGGTACGGCCGGCGAGGAGCTTGCCTTCGAGGGTTTCGTTGGAGTCGAAAACGTCGTAGATCACCTTGATGCCGGTCTTGGCCTGGAAGTCGGCGAGGGTGGTTTCACCGATGTAATCGGTCCAGTTGTAGACGCTGACCTGGGGCTGCGCCAGTGCGGCGGCGCTGCACAACAACGCCAGTGCAGCGGGGACCATGGATTTCAACAGACGCATATCGACACCTCTTTGAATTATTGGATTTTTCAGGCGTTTCACTCTTCCTGTGGGAGCGGGTGTGTCCGCGATGAGAACGGCAGCCTCGACCTCATTTTTGAATGTGCCGCCGCCATCGCGGGCAGCCAGCTCCCACAAGGATTTGTGCAGATCTGGTTTAAACGCTCAGCATCAGGAACTCACGCTCCCACGAGCTGATCACGCGCTTGAAGTTTTCATGCTCGGCGCGCTTCACCGCGACGTAGCCGCGCACGAATTTGTCGCCCAGGTATTGCGCAACGGTTTCGCACTCTTCCATTTGCGTCAGCGCGTCTTCGATGGTGATTGGCAGGCGCAGGTTGCGGCGTTCGTAAGCGCGCCCTTGTACCGCAGCGCTCGGCTCGATGCCTTCGACCATGCCGATGTAACCGCAGAGCAGGCTCGCGGCAATCGCCAGATACGGGTTGGCATCAGCGCCCGGCAAGCGGTTTTCCACGCGCATCGCTTCAGGGCTGGAGGTCGGCACACGCAGGCCGACGGTACGGTTTTCTTCACCCCATTCAACGTTGACCGGCGCCGAGGTGTCCGGCAGGAAGCGCCGGAACGAATTGACGTTTGGCGCGAACATCGGCAGCACTTTCGGGATGTACTTCTGCAGACCACCGATGTAGTGCAGGAACAGCTCGCTCATCTGCCCGTCGGCGTTGGCGAACACCGGTTTGCCGGTGGCGATGTCCACCACGCTCTGGTGAATGTGCATGGCGCTGCCCGGCTCGTCGCCGATCGGTTTGGCCATGAATGTGGCGGCGACGTTGTGCTTGAGCGCGGCCTCACGCATGGTGCGTTTGAACACGGTGATCTGGTCGGCCAGGTCCAGGGCGTCGCCATGACGGAAGTTGATTTCCATCTGCGCCGGGCCGTCTTCGTGGATCAGCGTGTCGAGGTCCAGGCCTTGCAGTTCGCACCAGTCGTAGACGTCTTCGAACAACGGGTCGAATTCGTTGGCGGCGTCGATCGAGAACGACTGCCGGCCACTTTCCGCACGGCCCGAGCGCCCCAGCGGCGCCTTGAGTGGCAAGTCCGGGTCTTCGCAACGCTGGGTCAGGTAGAACTCCATTTCCGGGGCAACAATCGGCTTCCAGCCTTTGTCGGTGTAGAGCTGCAGAACTTTCTTCAAGACGTTGCGCGGCGACAGTTCGATCGGGTTGCCGAACTTGTCGAAGGTGTCATGGATGACGATTGCGGTCGGCTCGATCGCCCATGGAATCACGTAGACCGCGTCGGCGACGGGCTTGCAGACCATGTCGATATCGGCCGGGTCGAGCAGGTCGTAGTAGATGTCGTCGTCGACAAAATCCCCGGTTACCGTTTGCAGCAGCACACTTTCCGGCAGGCGCATGCCTCGCTCATGCAGGAACTTGTTGGTCGGTGCGATCTTGCCGCGGGCAATGCCGGTCAGGTCGCTGACCACACATTCGACTTCGGTAATCTTGTGATCTTTCAGCCACGTGAACAGCTGATCGAAAGGGGCATTCATAAAGACCTCGTTATTGGTTTTATAGACGCCGGGGAGGGCGGGTTTCATCTTCCGCCCCTTCCCCTGTGGCGCGTTGACGACTATCTTGGGCGAGCCTTGCAGTTCCATCTATCCACTTTAAGCAGCACCAAAGCGCACCAAAAGAGTGCGCAAGGTCACCTCATGACAACGTGTAATCCGCTCCAGGTTCAAGCGTTCAACACCGCCGATGTAGCCGAACAAATCCGTGCCACACCGGGCTGGGTTCAGCATTACCAACAGATGTCGCCAGGCCATTTCGCCGGGCAGATCCGCTATCTGGATCTGCAAGGGGTGGAGGTCTACGAAGAACAGATGAACACCCGCGTCGAGCAGAACTTCAGTGCGCCGTCGGGGGCCCTGGCGTTCTGTTTCGATCGCAGCGACAACGCGCTGTATCTGCTCAATGAAGAGAGCCGCAACATCTGGATCACCCCGGAGAACTACCAGGAAATCGCGGTGGTGTTCGGCCCGGAATTCGTCCGCCAGCACGGCCTGGACGTGACGAAACTCGAAGGTTTGTTCATGGCGCCGCTCAACTATGGGCAGAACGCTTTGTTCAGTCGCTGGTTAAGCTCGATTCTCACGAAGTTGACGCAAGTTATTGATTTGCCTAGCAAAGAGTCGCTGACTCAGCAGTTGCTCGAGGATTGCCTGTTTATTCTCGACAACGCTCAGGTGTGCCTGGATCGCGGAGGATTGCAGCGGCGTACCGAAGAGCGAACCATCATGAAACGCGTTGGCGACTGGGCCGCCGATTCACCGGAAGAGACGGTGAATCTACTGGAGCTGGCAAACGTTGCGGGCGTTTCACTGCGCCAGTTGCAGCAAGCATTCAAGGCTTACACCGGGATGACGCCGAGCCATTGGCTGCGCCTGCGCCGGCTGAACAGTGCGCGCCGCGAACTGCTCAAGCGCCGGCCAACGGAAACCACGGTGGCCGAGGTGGCGATGCAGTGGTCGTTCTGGCATTTGGGGCGGTTTTCCAGCAGCTATCGCGCTCTGTTCAACGAACTTCCCAGCGAAACCCTCAAGCGTGCCCAGCGATAAACAGCCTGTTCATTTCGCCGGAAGTTGGGGTGGGAACAGGGTGTGCAGGACCTCGCCGTGCGCTGGGTCCCATACCCGTGGGGTGATACTTCAGAAATCACTTTAAGTGCTGTTAAATTCCTTTTATATCAATGAGTTATCTGATTTTTATGATGTGAATTAAAGCTTTTGAGCCGCAGCGGCGGGGAACCCAGCGTTCTGCTGGCCGATGCAATGGTGTGTCGGCTTCAAGCATTGAGGCTGTCGAGATCGAGCCTCGGTAAACGCCCACTGTCCGCCAGCAGACCAGCGCTGCGAGCAAAGCCCACTCGAGATCCTGCCATCCAACATTCATAAAAGTTTAACGAAATTGCTGCAGTCTTACGGGGCCCCTATAAGGAGTTTCCTTGATGAAACGTTTGATCAAGTCTGCTGCGTTCGTTGTGACTGCATCTCTGTTGGCTACCTCGATGTCCTTCGCGGCGGAAAACGTCCGTCTGACAGGCTCCGGAGCCAGTTTTCCGGCTCCGATCTACCTCACCTGGTTCAAGGATTTCAGCAAGAAGTCCGAAGGTGTCACTGTGGATTACCAATCCAAGGGCAGTGGCGCCGGCGTACAGGACTTCTTGAACAAGACCGTGGATTTCGCCGCCAGCGACTCGGCTATGAAAGATGAAGACATTGCCAAGGTGGCCGAAGGCGTGCAGTTGCTGCCGATGACCGCGGGTGAAATCGTGCTGGCGTATAACCTGCCGGGCAATCCCAAGGGGCTGAAACTGCCACGCGACGTCTACTCCAATATCTTTTTGGGCAAGATCACGCGCTGGAACGATCCGCAGATCGTTGCAGCCAACCCGGGCCTGAAACTGGCCGATACGCCGATCACGGTTGTGGTGCGCGCTGATTCCAGCGGTACGACTGCGGTGTTCACCAAACACTTGGCGGCGATCAATCCCGAGTTCAAGCAGGCGCTGGGTGAGGGCAACACGGTCAACTGGCCGGCCAGCGACAAATTCATCAAATCGCCGAAGAATGACGGTGTGACCGCGACCGTGCGCCAGACCCCGGGGGCCATTGGCTACATCGAATACGGCTTCGCCAAACTCGCCAAGGTTGATTTTGCGCAGTTGCAGAACAAGGCCGGTCAGTACGTCGTACCGAACGCGGAAAGCGGTGCCGAGGCACTGGCTGCGGTGAAAATGCCCGAAAGCCTGGTGGCCTGGCTGCCTGATCCTGACGGCGCCAAATCCTACCCGATCACGTCCTACACCTGGATGATCTTCCGCAAGGACAACGGCAATCCGGCCAAGGCCAAAGCCATGCGCGAGATGGTCGAGTACAGCTTGACCGAAGGGCAGAAGATCGCCGACTCGATGGGGTATATCCCTTTGCCGCAATCGGTCGTCGATCAGGTTCGTAAAGCGTCTGCCAACATCCAGTAAGCGCTCGTGAGGTCTCTCTCGGCGTGGGCTTTGCGCCTGGCCGGGAGAGTTTTCCCCCATTGCGGAATCAGCCAATGAACCCACCTTTTGTCGTACCGGTCAATCCGGCTTCCGCGTGCCAACCACCGTCCGCCAAGGACTTTCTGGTCGACCGCATCTTCCGTGCGCTTGCGCAAATAGGCGTGGTGCTGATTCTGGCGTTGGTCTTTGCGCTTATCTTTGAAGTAGGGCGCAAGGCCATTCCCGGCATGGAGAAGCACGGTCTGGATGTGTTGTTGGGGTCCGTCTGGGATGTCAATCAAGGCAAGTACGGCATTCTGCCGGCGATTTGGGGCACGCTCTACAGTGCTTTCATCGCGCTGCTGATCGCCGGTTTTTTCGGCGTCAGCATGGCGATTTTTCTGACCCAGGATTTCCTTCCCGCGCAACTCGCCGCGGTGTTTCGCACCATCGTTGAATTACTCGCTGCCATCCCGAGTGTGGTGTATGGCCTGTGGGGGATCTACGTGGTAATTCCGGCGATTCGGCCGCTGGCGGAGTCGCTGAACAGCGAACTCAGCTGGATACCCTTTTTTGGCACATCGTTGAGCGGGCCCGGGCTGCTGCCGGCGGCGCTGGTGCTGGCGATCATGATTCTGCCGACCATTGCTGCCGTCTCGCAGGACGCCCTCACCGGCGTCCCGATGAAAACCAAGCAGGCCGCCTATGGCATGGGAACCACCCACTGGGAAGCGATTCTCAAGGTCATGGTGCCCTCGGCCGCCACCGGTATCTTCGGTTCCCTGGTGTTGGGGCTGGGCCGCGCGCTCGGTGAAACCATGGCGCTGGCCATGCTGGTGGGCAACGCGAACAACATCTCGCTTTCGCTCTTTGCCCCGGCCAATACCCTGGCCGCCTTGCTGGCATTGAACTTCCCCGAGGCAGGGCCGAACGAGATCGAAGTATTGATGTACGCCGCTCTGGTCCTGATGTTTATCACGCTGCTGGTGAACATCATTGGTTCCATGATCATGGTCTATGCCCAACGGGGTACTAAATAATGACGGACATCACGCCCTCAGCCACTGCATTTCCAAGTCTGCAGCGCAAGTTCGAAGGTCGCGCGCTGCGCAGCCTGGTGTTGACCACACTGGTCTGGGCTGGCGCTCTGTTAGCCAGCGTGCCGTTGATTTCCGTGCTCTACATGCTGATCACACGTGGAGGCGCACGCCTGAACCTGGAAGTGTTCACCGAGTTGCCGCCAACTGGTTTCGAAACCGGTGGTGGCTTCGGCAACGCGATGGCGGGCACGTTCCTTATGGTCGGTATCGCCGCGGCGATCGCAGTGCCGGTCGGTATCATGGCGGCCATCTTTCTGGCTGAACTGGGCCCTGACAGCAAGCTGGCAAACGCCGCACGCTTTGCCGCCAAGATGCTCACGGGGCTGCCCTCCATTCTGGCCGGGGTGTTCGCCTACGCCCTGGTCGTGATGACCACCGGCACCTACTCGGCACCTGCCGGGGGCGTGGCACTGGCGGTGCTGATGTTGCCCATCGTCGTGCTGACGGCTGAAGAGTCGATGCGCATGGTGCCCAAAATCATGAAGGATGCCGCCTACGGCATGGGCTGCACCCGCTCGCAGGTCATCTGGAAAATCGTCTTGCCCACCGGCATGCCGGCGATCCTCACCGGGGTCATGCTGGCCGTGGCCCGTGCGGCGGGCGAAACCGCGCCCTTGTTGTTCACGGCGCTGTTCAGCAACTACTGGATCTACCACGACGGCAGCCTGGCGGTCATGAATCCGACGGCCTCGCTCGCCGTGCTGATTTACAACTTCTCCGGCATGCCCTTCGACAACCAGCTCGAACTGGCATGGGCGGCCTCGCTGGTGCTGGTGATGATCGTGCTGGTCGTCAATATCGTCAGCCGTATTTTCGGCAAGCCCAAGTACTGAGAACGGAGCATCTGAATCTTGAACGCATCAAATCTGCAAATCGCGGCTCCGTTTGTCACTCAGGCGCCAGTGGTCATGGACTGTAAGCTGGACAAGATTTTCTACGGTAACTTCCTGGCCGTGCGTGACAGCCATGTCCCGATCGAAAAAAACAAGATCACCGGTTTCATCGGGCCGTCGGGTTGCGGCAAAAGTACGGTGCTGCGCAGCCTCAATCGGATGAACGATCTGGTCAAAGGTTTTCGCTTTGAAGGGCACGTGCATTTCCTCGGGCAAGACGTTTATGGAAAGGGCGTCGATCCAGTGGTCGTGCGTCGTTATATCGGCATGGTGTTTCAACAGCCGAACCCGTTCTCGATGAGCATTTTCGACAACGTTGCATTCGGCCTGCGCCTCAATCGCTACAAGGGCGACCTGGGCGACCGCGTGAAACACGCCTTGCAGGGCGCCGCGCTGTGGGATGAGGTCAAGGACAAGCTCAAGGTCAGCGGCCTGTCGCTGTCCGGCGGCCAGCAGCAACGGCTGTGCATCGCCCGCGCCATCGCCACCGAACCGGAAGTGTTGTTGCTCGACGAACCGTGCTCGGCGCTTGACCCGATCGCGACCCGACGGGTCGAGGAATTGATGATCGAGTTGAAGAAGGACTACACCATCGCCCTGGTGACCCACAACATGCAGCAGGCCATCCGCGTCGCCGACACCACCGCCTTTTTCTCGGTGGATATTTCCCAGGGGACGCGCACCGGCTATCTGGTCGAGATGGGCCCGACCACGCAAATTTTCGATAGCCCGCGGGAGAAAATGACCGAGGACTACATCAGCGGCAAGTTCAGCTAGACCAACGATCTCCCTGCACAGACCGCATCCGCCGGCAGGCAGAGTGTCCGCGCGGTGGTTCGGTCGTTTGACCTTTTTGTTCAGCGTTTCTCAGGATTGCCAATGTCTGCAACGCCTCGTCTTGATTTGCCAGCGATTGAACGGGTACTGCGAGAGGTGCAGGGCCGTTTTGCCGAGCTCAGCAGGCACTTTACCGAGTCGCGCGATCCCTTCACCGACGAAGTGCTACACAATGTGCTTGAAGGCTATGCGCTGATTGACGACTATGTGGCTCGCGGTGTCGACCTGTTCGACCTTCAGCAACTGAACCTGATGCTGGAGATCAATGCCACCGTCCTTTGTGGCCGGGACCCGGTACGCCGACTGGAGTACGCCCAACATCTGGCGGCTACCGAAGCGCACTTCTTCAACAATGTTGAGGGCGGCATCAAGGACTTGTTCAATTGGTACTGCGCCTATCGCAGTGAATCCGTCTGGAAGCGTGCGGCCGGTGTCTATGTGCGCATCCTCAGCAAGCCGCAGTTGTTTATCGAGGGCAATAACCGTAGTGGTTCGCTCATCGTCAGCTATTTGCTCATGCGGGCGGGGTTACCCCCGTTCGTGCTGACGCTGGAAAACGCCGAGGGTTACTTCAATCCGTCCTCGGTCATCCGCAACTCCGCCAAGCATGGGATCAAGGCGTTGTATGAATTGCCGAAAATCAAGAAAAAGTATGCAGCCTTCCTCGAAGGTCAGGCGCCTGAGTCGATGAACTTTCTACTCAAGAACAAGGCCTTGCCCGTCTTTCAGGGTGGGCAGTGATGAACGGTCAGCCACTCTCCGCCAGATACCGGGCTTCCGCCAGCCGGGTCTGGCAGGCCATCGCCGGCGCGATGCCGATGCACCTGTTCAGCCGCCCGCGCATCCGGGTTTCGTTCGATATCGACGACACGCTGGCCTGCCAGCTCCATCACTGCGCAGTCGAGCACAGCTGGTTGCCGGCCTGTGTGCACCGTTGGCTGGGCGAACCGCTGCGAACCGGCACGCGCTCATTGACCCGCGAGTTGCGCCGCCAGGGCTGCAGTATCTGGGTTTATACGTCGTCCGGGCGGACACCGGCCTATATCAGGCGTTGGCTGTTGCTGTATGGCATCCGCGTCGACGGGGTCGTCAACAGTGTGCTGCATAACCAGGCGTTGACGACCAAGGGGCTGTCAAACGGCCCGTCGAAATTCCCCCCGGCCTTCGATATCGACTTGCACGTCGATGACTCCGAGGGCGTGCGCACGGAAGGCCATGCTCACGGTTTTCGCGTGGTTGTCGTGCACCCGGAGGATGAGCACTGGGCACAGCGAGTGCTGGAGGCCGTCGCTGATGTGCAGGCACTGCTCACCCGGCAACAACAGGTCAGGCGCAAGAGCCCCGTGCGGCAATGTTCAGAGGCCGTGTCCTGATTTTTCAGTGCCTGCAAAAACGCCGCTCAATGAGCGGCGTTTTTTGTAGCGGACCTTAAAGCGTCGCTGGACGTTGCGAGCCTCAGGCTACGCCATTCCAGGGACGATCTCCGTGCTCATCCTTGATGCGGGTCGGCAGGCCCATGACATCCAGCGCGTTGAGGAACGGTTCAGCCGGCAGTTCCTCGACGTTGACCATGCGCTGCACATCCCACTCGCCGCGAGCGACCAGCAGGGCGGCGGCAACCGGCGGTACGCCAGCGGTGTAGGAAATGCCCTGGCTGTCGGTTTCGGCAAAGGCTTCCTCGTGGTCGGCCACGTTGTAGATGAACACTTCGCGCGACTGACCATCCTTGGTGCCTTTGACCAGATCACCGATGCAGGTCTTGCCGGTGTAGCCGGGCGCCAGCGAACTCGGGTCAGGCAGCACGGCCTTGACCACTTTCAGCGGCACGACTTCCAGGCCTTCGGCGGTCTTGACCGGTTGTTCGGACAGCAGGCCGAGGTTCTTGAGGACCGTGAACACGTTGATGTAGTGCTCGCCGAAGCTCATCCAGAAACGCACGTTGGGCACGTTCAGATTCTTCGACAGCGAGTGCACTTCGTCGTGACCGGTCAGGTACAGGTTCTGCGACCCTACGACCGGCAGGTCGTCGGTACGTTTGACTTCGAACATGGTGTTGCTGGTCCACTGGCTGTTCTGCCAGCTCCACACCTGCCCGGTGAATTCACGGAAATTGATTTCCGGATCGAAATTGGTGGCGAAATATTTGCCATGGGAACCGGCATTGACGTCGAGAATGTCGATCGAATCAATGCGGTCGAAATACTGTTGTTGCGCCAGTGCTGCATAGGCATTGACCACACCCGGGTCAAAGCCCACACCGAGAATGGCGGTGATGTTCTTCTCTTGGCACTCTGCGAGGTGGTTCCACTCATAGTTGCCATACCAAGGCGGGGTTTCGCAGATTTTGCCCGGCTCTTCATGAATGGCAGTGTCGAGATAAGCGACGCCGGTATCGATGCAGGCACGCAGCACCGACATGTTGAGGAACGCGGAGCCGACGTTGATGACGATCTGGGATCCGGTTTCGCGGATCAGCGCCTTGGTCGCCTCGACATCCAGGGCATTGAGCGAGAAAGCTTTGATGTCGGCGGGTTGTTTGAGGCTACCCTTGGCCTTGACGCTGTCGATGATGGCCTGGCATTTGGAGATGTTGCGCGACGCGATAGCGATACGACCGAGTTCATCGTTATGCTGCGCGCACTTGTGGGCCACCACCTTAGCGACACCTCCTGCACCAATGATAAGAACGTTCTTTTTCAATTGCTTTTTCTCTCCTTTATCTGTCCGTTTCAAGAAAGGCTGGACAGGTAGTCTTCGTAACCGAATTGGCGAACCACTTCGACGGTACCATCGAGTTGTTTCACAACGATGGATGGCATTTTCAGGCCGTTGAACCAGTTCTTTTTGACCATGGTGTAGCCGGCGGTATCAATAAATGACAGTCGATCGCCAATGGCCAGCGGACGGTCAAATTGGTACTCGCCGAAGATGTCTCCGGCCAGGCACGATTTGCCGCACACCATGTAGGTATGTTCACCCTCGCTCGGTGCCAGCTTGGCGTTGAGGCGATAGATCAACAGGTCGAGCAAGTGGGCTTCAATGGAGCTGTCCACCACCGCCAGGTGCTTGCCGTTGTAGAGGGTGTCGAGCACGGTGACTTCGAGCGAGGCACTGTTAGTGATCGCCGCTTCGCCAGGTTCGAGGTAGACCTGCACGCCGTACTTTTGCGAGAACGCCTTGAGACGTGCGCAGAACGCGTCCAGCGCATAGCCTTCACCGGTGAAGTGAATGCCGCCGCCCAGGCTGACCCAGCTGACTTTGTGCAGCAGCTCACCGAAGCGCTCTTCGATGGTGCAGAGCATTTGGTCGAACAGGCCAAAGTCGCCGTTCTCGCAGTTGTTGTGAAACATGAAACCGGAGATCTGGTCGATGACGCCTTCGATCTTCTGCGGGTCCCACTCGCCCAGACGGCTGAACGGACGCGCCGGGTCGGCCAGCAGATAATCGGAGCTGCTGACTTGAGGGTTGACCCGCAGGCCGCGGACTTTGCCTTCGGAGCGCTCGGCGAAGCGTTGCAGCTGGCTGATGGAATTGAAGATGATCTTGTCGCAGTTGGCGAGCATCTCCTCGATCTCATCGTCGGCCCATGCCACGCTGTAAGCATGGGTTTCGCCTTCAAACTTCTGGCGGCCGAGCTTGAGTTCGTACAGCGACGACGACGTGGTGCCGTCCATGTATTGCTGCATCAGGTCGAACACCGACCAGGTTGCGAAGCACTTGAGCGCGAGCAGGGCTTTGGCCCCGGACTGTTCGCGCACGTACGCAATCTTCTGCATGTTGGTCAGCAGTTTCTGTTTGTCGATGAGGTAGTACGGCGTTTTGATCATTTCGAGGCCTCCGGCAAGGCCAGCCAAAAAAGGATGCGCATTGTGCCCGGACTGACCACATATCGAAAGAGCAGAGCGCATGGTGCACTGATTTAATCCGCCCGATTTTGCTCGGCACGCGCCGGGAAGTGCAATGCCACGGGTCGCTTTGGTCGTCTGGTCGTGGTATCTCGTCGGGCGAGCATGGGCGCAATGTTCAACATGAATCACGGGTGAAGCAGGGAGTGTCATGGACAAGTTGCTCGCATTGAAGATGTTCGTCCAGGCGGTGGACTCAAAGGGCTTTTCGTCTGCCGCTCGACAACTGGGGCTGGCGACATCGTCGGTGACGCGGATGATCGATGCACTTGAGGCGGAACTGGGTGCGGTCCTGCTGAATCGGTCCACGCGGCAAATCTCGTTATCCGATGCCGGCGCCGCCTACTACTTGAAAGCGCGGGAGGTGCTCAACGCTGTCGCCGATGCGGATGCGTCGGTCACTGATCGCGGGGAGCTGCCGGCAGGGCATCTGCGTATTTCCGTGCCCGTCGCGCTGGGCCGCCGTCTGATTGCGCCTCATATCGCTTCGCTGTTGAAGCGTTACCCGCAACTCGTGCTGGACATGACGCTCTCTGATGACATCGTTGAATTGCTGGGGGAGCGCGTCGATCTGGCGATCCGGTTGGGATCGGCAGCCGCCATGGACGGTGTTGTCAGTCGTCCCGTCGGTCATTTTCGACGCCGGGTGGTGGCCAGCGCCGAGTACCTGAATACGCGGGGTTTTCCGAAGCATCCCATGGACCTCGTGCAGCACGAGTGCCTGCGCTTCAGTTATGGCCCAAAGCAACAGGTCTGGACGTTCTTGAAGGACGGTGAGGCGATGCGGGTGCTGATTGACGGTCACTTCAAAAGCAACAATGCCGAGGTGTTGCGCGAGGTGGCGCTGGCAGGCGGCGGGGTGGCATTGTTACCTGACTGGCTGGTCGACGACGATATCGGTCGCGGTGATCTGACGTCGTTGTTCGAGTCATTTGTGATCAATCCGAACGATGCCAGTTCAGCGATTTCCGCCCTGTACCTTCCCAATCACCGAGGTTCCAAACGCGTTAATGCATTTATTGATTTCGTCAGCGAGTTGCTCGGGCCTGAAGGCCTGGTCGTGCGCTGATCGTCTCGTGGTCGCCGGGCGGTGCAAGTGATCCTTCACCGCCCGTTTTCCATTCGGATGGCCCATCGGTCATGATCCCAGTGCATCCTGCCAGCCACGCCGCGCCAGTGGCAGGTCCAGCAAGCGTTTGCCGGTTGCATCACTGATGGCGTTGCCCAGTGCTGCGGCCATGGGACCCTGGACGATTTCCGCCGCCCCGAGAAAGGGTTGCCCCGGCTGATCAAGCATGTGCACCTCGACCTGTTGCGGCAAATCCGGAAAGCGCATGATCGGGTAGCCGCTCCAGTCGAAGCTGTGCAGGCCGCTGGCGTCATAGAGGATTCGTTCATAGAGCGTCCAGCTGGCGGATTGCACGATGCCGCCCTGGATCTGGTTGAGCAGTCCGTCCGGGCTGACAATTTGCCCCACGTCGACGGCGGCGACTACGCGATCAATCGTCACCTGTCCAGTCTGGCGCTGTATGTGCAACTGCACAGCGATCGCGCAATAGCCCATGATGTTTTTGTAACGGGCAAAGGCGAAGCCGATGCCGCTGCCCGGTCCCGTGGCTTTTTGCGGCCAGCGGAACTCAGCGGCCACACGCTCCACCACCGCCCGCGCGCGCGAATCGCTCAAGTGGTTCAGGCGAAACTGCACCGGGTCCACACTGGCCCGCGCCGCCAGTTCGTCGACAGTACTTTCGATCGCGAACACGTTGATATGGGCACCGAGCGAACGCATGGCCGAGGTCCTGAATGGCATGCTCAGCACAAAGTTCAGATCAACCTTGAGGTTGGGGATCTCATACAACGGAACGGCATTACGGTCGCCGTCCCCCTCGGGCTGGGCGATCGGCACGGAAGGTGCCGGCGTGAAGGGCTTGGCCAACAGCCACGCCGGCAGCAGGCGCCCGGCATTGACGATACGTTCGTTGTGCGGGGTACTCCAGAGTTCGTATTTCCAGTCACGCAGCTGCTTGCCCTCATCCAGTTCCGCCTGCACCTCGACCAGCATGGCGGAGCTGTAGGGTTCCCAGAGGTTTTCCTGCTCGCGCATCCATTGCAGCCGAATCGGTTTGCCCGGCAGCGCCATGGCGATCAGTGCCGCGTCGGCGGCGGCGTCATCGGCGCCATTGTGGCCATAGCAACCGGAACCTTCGGCGTGGATACAGCGGACTTGTGTCACCGGCAGTCCCAGCATTTCGGCGATACCCGCACGCAACGGGTAGACACCTTGAGAGTGGGTCCACACGGTCAGTGTGCCGTCCCTGAACCAGGCCACTGCGCAGGATGGCCCGATGGAACCGTGCATCAGGTATTGCTTGGTGACCCGCGCTTTGTAGGCGTGCGGCCCCGGTTGCGCGAGGCTGCCCTTGGCACTCACCGGGTAGCGACGGGCAGGCAATTGGGTGAGCAGTTGATGAATGTGCGCCGAGTCGGGCAGGGGATTACCCTCAGTCCAGCGGGCGGCGGCATAGCCTTCGCGCATCGCTTTGATCGCCAGCCACTCATCGCTGGCGACCACGGCGAGGTAGCTGCCGTTGCGGATCAGTTTCACCACGCCGGGAAGCTTCGTGAGGGCAGCTTCGTCAATGTCCAGCAACTGACTGCCGCGCCGGGGCGCTCGTATCACCCGCGCGTGCAACATGTCGGGCAGGCGCATGTCCTGCACATAGGCCGCGCCGCCGCTGACCTTGGCTGGAATGTCCAGGCGCGGCAACGACTGGCCGATCAGAGTGAAGCGGTCGGCGGGCTTGAGCGGGGAACTGGCTGAAGCGAAACGATGCAGTTGTACCCCGGCCACTGCCTGCGCGTAAGTCATGCTGCGACCTTGCGCACCGTGGATCACCGCATCCCGCGTGGTCAGGCTGTCGACGCTGATCTGCCATTGCCGTGCTGCGGATTCGAGTAACAACTGCCGAACCTGAGCCGCGGCGTTGAACAGTGCAGTGCCACTGTCGACGATCGTATGGCTGCCGGCGGTGTAGCCTTCGTTGGGCGTCAACGCGGTGTCGGCCGTGAGAAAACGGATGAGTGTCGGCGGCACTTCCAGGCGTTCGGCGGCGATCTGCAGGAGCGCCGTTTTAACACCGGTGCCCAGCTCCACTTTGCCGGTGTAGACGGTGATGCCATTTTTTTCGTCGATGCGGATCCAGGCGTCCAGATAGGGCGTGGCGCGCAGGCTGCCGGGCAGATCCGGCGCCAGGATTGCCGTGCCCAAAGTGTCCACTTCGGTGTCAGCGAAGGCGCGGGGAATGCCCGGAAGTATCGCGAACCCCATCATCAGTGTGCCGTTTATCACAAAGGCGCGGCGGCTCAGATTGACGTTTTGTGCGCGCTGTTTCATACCTTGCCTCCCTGCGCGACGACCGCCTTGATCGCGGCGAAGATCCGCACATGCGTGCCGCAGCGGCACAAGTTGGGCGCCATGTGGCGGCGGATCGTGTCATCGTCTGGATGAGGGTTGCTTTCCAATAGCGCCTGCGCCCGAACGATCATTCCGGCGATGCAATAACCACACTGGGCGGCTTGTTCATTGATAAAGGCTTTCTGCAGTGGCCCCGGCTGGTCGATGCTGCCCAGGCTCTCGACGGTGCGTACCGATTTGCCCGCCAGCGCACCGCAAGGCGTCAGGCAGGAAAACACCGGTTTGTCGTTGACCAGCACGGTGCAGGCGCCGCACTGACCCAGACCACAGCCGTATTTCGCACCGTTGAGCCCTACCTGGTTGCGCAAGGCATAGAGGAGGGGCATGTCGTCTGCGATATCCAGTTGGTGCGTCTTGCCGTTGATGTCGAGTGTGATCACGGTTGCTGCTCCTGAGCCCGAATGCTTTTGAGGGTCTTGTCGAGATCCGTCCAGGGGCGGTTGGCACAACTTTCGTTGCGCAAGTACTCGGCAAGTGCAGCCACATGGCTGTCGTCCAGGCTATGGGCGAAGGCAGGCATGTAGTGGCTGGAAGCGGCGCTGGACATCGGGATGCCCTGCAGGATGGTCTGAATCAAATTGCGTGGTGAATCAGCCAGCACCGCCGAGGTGGTCGCCAGTGCCGGCCGCGATTCGATGACGCGCATCGGCGCGGCGCGGCCGTGGCAACCGGCGCAGGCGCCGTCGAACAACGCTGCGCCCGCAAGCGCCTTGGCGTTCGGTTTGACAGCAGAAGTGCAGGGCGCTGACGGGGCATCCGCTGAGGTCTTCTTCAGATCAAGAATGTACTGCGCGATGGCATGGGCATCTTCCGCCGGCAAACGGGCGATGCTCAGGCTGACCGGCAACATCGGACCCGCTGCGGCGCCGTGCCCCTCAGCGACTTCCCCCGTGAGATAGGCGACCAGCTGTGCTTCATTCCAGGGGGGCTGCGCCTCGCTCATGCCGCGCAAGGCCGGGGCTGTCCAGCCGTCGACGACACCGCCGTTGAACAATTCGCTGCCTTTCTCCCCGCCAATCAGATTCAGGGGCGAATGGCAGGATGAACAATGCCCCGGCCCCTCGACCAGATAGCGTCCGCGGTTCCATTGTTCCGAACGGTCGGGAACCGGCACCAGCGGTTGGCCATGCAGGAACAGCAAGTTCCAGAAAGACACCAGCGGCCGGAAGTTCATGGGGAACACCATGTGATTGTCCGGTGCGGTGTATTTGATCGGGTCCACGCTCATCAGGTAGGCATAGGCGTCGGCGATATCGGCATCGCTCATTTTCCGGTAGTGCACGTAGGGGAAGGCCGGATAGAGAAAGTGGCCGTCACGCGCGATGCCTTCGCGCATGGCCCGCTCGAAGGCGTCCAGTGACCATTGGCCGATACCGGATTGCGGGTCCGGGGTAATGTTGGTGGTGAAGAGGGTTCCGAAGGGCGTGACCAGCGGCAAACCGCCAGCCATGTAGGCGCCACCAGGCCGTGTGTGACAGACCGCACAGTCGCCCGCTTCGACGACTCGGCGGCCTCTGTCGAGCGTCTCGCGATCGGCCTTCAGGATTTGGCTGACAGGGGCAATTTCCGGCCTCCACATCATCCACAACGCAAATCCCGCCCCCGCAACGGCGATTGCCAGAACGGCCCCGATGATCGTCTTGCGCTTCATCGCCTTACCTCTCGAGCTGAATAAACGACAGTGGTTTCAATCCGCGACGTGCCCTTGGTGTACGGCGGTTTTCATCGACTGAGCTTAGAGAGGACGGTTGTGACGGAGTACCCCAGCCAGGCGCAACGCTACATTGCGCCAGACGCAACGGGCGCAATGTCAGCATCAGGCGTGATCGGCTCAGCGTTGCGTTTGGCGAAAAACAACGTTGTGCAACAGGTGGATTCTCGGGCGGCGCCCGGACACCTACCTTGGGGGGGTGCAACATTCAACCACGGAGCCCCTCATGAGCATGCACTCATCCACGATTCAGGTGACTTACGACTTCATCTGCCCATGGTGCTGGATCGGTGAGGAAAATCTCGAACGCGCACTGGCCGCCACGGGCTTTTCAACCAGCCACTCCATCCGTTTCCTGCCTTATCAGTTGAACCCGGACATGCCTGTTCAAGGCATGGATCGCAAAGCCTATCGCTCTGGCAAGTTCGGCAGCTGGGCACGTAGCCAGGCGCTGGACGCCCAGGTCACCCACGCCGGAAAGGCTGTCGGCCTTGAGTTCGATTATGAACGCGTCGAAAAAACGCCCAACACTCTCGCCGCGCATCGCTTGGTATGGCGCGAGCAACAGGCGGGCAGGGACGCGTCCCCGCTGGTCAGGGCCATTTTCAAGGCGTATTTCGGCGCAGGGCGGGATATCGGCGACCTTACGGTACTGGCTGACATCTGTGCCGAAACCGGGCAGGACCGAGGCGCCATTGTCGATTTCCTCAAGGCCGATGAGGGCACGGCGCAAGTCTTGGCACTCGAAGCCCGATCCAAGGCGTCCGGTCTGCGCTCGGTGCCGACTGTGCAGATCGCCGATGACGTCATCAACGGCGCCCAACCCATCGAAATAATGATCCAGATACTGGAACGCAACCAGGCCGCCTGAGGCGTCTGTTCAGCCCCTCCCCATATAGGAAAAATCATCATGACTCAGCACTTGTTCAGCCCGATCAAGCTCGGCCAACTCAGCTTGAAGCACCGCGTCGCCATGGCACCACTGACTCGCTCGCGGGCGGGCCAACCGGGCAACGTCCCCACATCAATGAACGTCGAGTATTACCGTCAGCGTGCCAGTGCCGCCTTGATCATTACCGAGGCGACCCAGATTTCGCAGCAGGGCCAGGGTTACGCCTGGACGCCCGGCATCCATAGCGACGAGCAGATTGAAGGCTGGAAGGCTGTCAGCGAGGCCGTACACGCAGAAGGCGGGCGCATTTTCCTGCAACTGTGGCATGTGGGCCGAGTGTCGCACCCGGTGTTCCAGCCCAACGGCGGCTTGCCGGTGGCGCCGACCGCGCAGCCGGTGCCCGGCAAGACTTTCATCTTGAACGAACAGGGCGAGGGCGTCTGGGGCGATGTGCCTGTCCCGCAAGCGCTGGACATTCCAGGCATCGAAGCAATCATCGCCGACTTCCGCGCCGCCGCCCGTAACGCGATGCTCGCCGGTATGGATGGCGTGGAAATTCACGCGGGCAATGGCTACCTGCTCGACCAGTTCATTAACAGTGCCAGCAATCAGCGCAGTGACCGCTACGGTGGAAGCATCGAAAACCGTGCACGCTTGCTGCTTGAAGTCGTCGATGCCGTGACTGCACAAATCGGTGCCGAGCGGGTTGCCGTTCGCCTGACACCGATGGGACGTTTCATGGGAATGGGCGATGACACCCCGGAGCAAACCTTCGGCTACATCGCATCCCGGCTCAATCACTGGGATCTGGCTTACCTGCACCTGGTTGAACCGATGATGGTCGGCACCGTGCTCGATGAAAGTAACGATCCACGCTGGGATGCGATCATCAAGCAACTGCGTGCGCAGTTTCACGGCGTTCTGATGTTGGCCGGAGGCTACAGCGGCGAAACGGCCGAGCAGGCCATTGCGCAGGGCCGTGCGGACATCATCGCGTTTGGTCGTCCGTTTATTGCCAACCCTGACTTGCCCACGCGCTTGCGCGGTCGCAAGCCACTCAACGTTGCCGACGGCAACAGCTTTTTTGGCGGCGACGCCAAGGGCTACATCGACTATCCGGTGTTGGCATGAGCCATCGCTCAACGGAGTCTGGGGAATCACCCGGCAACGAGGAGAAAGCTATGAAGAGTTCAGGCGTTTCGAAGGCCTTGGTCATTGGTGGTTCTCTGGGAGGGCTGTTCGCCGCCACGGCATTGCGCGCGATCGGTTGGCAGGTCGATATTTACGAGCGATCTCCCGCCGCGCTGGATAGCCGCGGCGGAGGCATCGTTCTGCAAGCGGATGTCTTGCACCATTTTCGTTATGCGGGCATTCATCCTGCCGGGGCGCTCGGGGTCCGCTCCCATGATCGGCTTTATCTGGATCGGACAGGCAGCGTCGTGCATAAAGAGCCGATGCCGCAAACCCAGACGTCCTGGAACGCCCTGTACAGCTCATTATTGTCTGCATTTCCTGCCGAGCACTATCACCGTGGCAAGACGTTGGTCGATCTGACGCAGAATGAGCACCGCGTCACGGCGATGTTTGCCGATGGCAGCGCTGCCGAGGGCGACTTGCTGATTGGCGCTGATGGCGCGGGGTCGAGCGTGCGCAGCGTGGTGCTGCCCGGCGCGGCGCCTGCCTACTCGGGGTATGTGGTGTGGCGTGGGCTGGTCGATGAACAGCAGCTGCCAGACTTCGCCAAGACACAGCTTTATGAGGACTTTGTTTTTCAGCAAGACCCTGAATCGCTGATGCTCGAATACATGGTGCCGGGTGTGAGTGGTTCCGTTAAGCCTGGCGAGCGTCGGTTCAACTGGCTGTGGTATTTGAAAGCGGCACCAGGGCCGGAACTGGATGCCGTGCTCACTGACAACAACGGCCGTCGGCGCAGCCACTCGATTCCACCCGGGACCTTGGCCGCTGGACAGGAGGCTTACATCCGGGAAATGGCTGAGCGGCTGGTGAACCCGGCTTTCCGCGAGCTGATTCGCCAGACCCGGGACATTTTTGTGCAAGCGATCCTTGATTTCCAAGTCCCGCAAATGGTGTTCGGTCGCGTGCTGTTGACGGGCGACGCCGCGTTTGTGCCGCGTCCTCATACCGCCGGCAGCACGGCCAAGGCTGCCCGCAATGCACTGTCCCTGGCGCAAACCATCGACGACTCCGGCGACCTCGATCATGCCCTGTTGGCCTGGCAGCAACAGCAACTTGCAGAAGGCCGGCGCATGGGGGATTGGGGCGTGAGCATGGGCAATCGGATCATGGGAATTGCCCAGGCCTGACAGCGCGGGCTGTGGGCGGTGATCCAACAGAGCACAGCCATGCAAGACTCGCGCTGCCGGGTCGTGCACAGTCGCTGTGTTTACCTTTCGATTCCGGAATCAGGACATGGATAAGTTGCTGGCGCTGAAGATGTTTGTCGAAACGGTGCGCTGTGGCGGTTACTCATCTGCAGCGCGCAAGCTCGGCATCTCGACTTCATCGGTGACGCGACAAGTTGCGGGGCTGGAGAGTGAGCTGGGCGCCAGCCTGCTCAACCGCACGACACGCAACACCAGCGTCACGGTGGCGGGGCAGCACTATTTCGATAAAGCTGTGGCGATTCTCGCGGCCATCGACGCCGCCGATGCCACCGTTGCCGACCGTGGCAGCGAAGCTCAAGGACGTTTACGGGTCAGCGTGCCGGTGGAGTTTGGCCGGCGAATCATCGCTCCGCACCTGGGGCGCTTGCTTGAGCGTCATCCGGGCCTGGAAATCAGTCTGTCGCTGAGCGACGAGGTCAGTGACCTGCTGAGCGAGCAAATCGATGTGTCAGTGCGCCTCGGTTCATCGGTCGTCAGCGATGACATCGTCAGCAAGCGGCTGGGTGGTTTCCAGCGCTGGATTGTGGCCAGTCCCGACTATCTGAGGCGAACCGGCCTGCCGCGACATCCACGTGATTTGCTTGAGCATCAGTGCCTGCGTTTCGATTACCGCAAGGGCGACAACAACTGGACATTCAAGGGCGCAGGGGATGTCACCCACGTGGATGTGCAAGGACGGCTGCAAAGCAACAATGCCGATATTCTGCGCGAGGCGGCCTTGGCCGGTGGCGGGATGACGCTATTGGCCGATTGGCTGGTGCACGAGGATGTCAGTGCAGGCCGGTTGACGCGGGTGCTGGAGCACTATGAGATCAACCCCGGTAGCGCAAGCACCTGCATCAACGCGCTGTATTTGCCCAACCACCGGGGTTCGAGTCGCATCAATGTGTTCATCGCGTTTCTTCAGGAAATACTCGCTGCCTGAGCACGGCCTGCGCCAGCCGTTGGTAAAGATTGTGCGTATTGTTAATTCTCTGTTGTTTGCGTTGCTGGCGAGGTGCCACAATTTAGCCTGTCGATTCATCATGTTCAGGCGGATTAAATGGATGATCTTGAGCTAGGAAGTGATCAGGGCTCACACATAGCCGAACAGGTTCGAACAGATCGCTTGCAGCAGTTATTTCGACAATCAGGTGCTGCCGTTTTCGGCAGTTATATGGCAGCCGTCATGCTTTGTTGGCTGTGTTGGGATCGGTTCGATCACACGGTGGTTGTTGGATGGATAGCGTTATTGACGGTGTCGACGTTACTGCGTATCTGGATGTTCATTGGCTATTTTCGTAGCCCCGTCACTGAACGCACGCCCAAGCGTTGGGAGCGAAAATACTGGAGCACACTTGTGTTGTCCGCCGGTATATGGGGCGCCGGGGCACTCGCGGTCATACCGGCCCATGACCTGTTGGCCCAGGCGATGGTCATGCTTTTTACAGTCGGGATGTCTGTCAGCGCGGTATCGTGTTATTCGGCCTATCGGAACATGACGATGTTATCCATCGGCCTGGTTCTATTGCCTTGTTCAACGTGGCTGTTGTTTCAACCCTCAACCTTGCAAAAAGGCATGGCGCTCGCCGTGTTCGTGTTTGCCTCATTTGTGGCCAGCGCTACGCGCAGAATGTCTGACGCCCTTGAAACCGCGTTTCGTCTGACCCGTGAAATGGAGCGGGAAAACAGGCTTTCCATCAGAGCCGCTCGAACCGATGAACTGACTGGCCTGAAGAATCGCCGCGCTTTTTTCGATGACGCCCACCAGCTCTACAGTGAATGCAAAAGCAACGGTTCGGTACTTTGCGCCGTGATGCTCGATATGGATCACTTCAAGCACATCAACGATTCTTACGGTCACCAGGTAGGGGATCAGGTTCTGCGTCAGGTGGGTGCGGTCATCAGTGCGTCGATCCGTAAAAACGATGTACATGGCAGGCTAGGGGGCGAGGAGTTCGCTATTTTGCTTCCCGATACCAGCATTGAAGTGGCGACGAGTATCGCGCAGGAGCTGATGCAGGCTATCGCCGGACTGAAGGCAGAGCCTGCTGACCGCATAACGGCCAGCCTTGGCGTGGCGTCATCGGATTTCACCGACGATAGTCTCTACAGTTTGATGAACAATGCCGACAGAGCGCTATACAAAGCCAAGTCATATGGTCGTAATCAAGTGGCTGTTGCTCAATAGTGCTTTTCGCTCAGTTGGGCATCACGGCAGCTGCTGCTGATGACTTCGGCTGGAAGGTCGTCGCCATTGTTTCGCAGTCCTGGAGCTCGCCGACTCACTGCGTCTTTAAAAACCGCTCAATCTCCTCAACGGTGCTGCGCGCTGTGCGGGTGACGCCAATCAGTGTCGCTGAAGCGGCGCCGGTCCAGTCTCCATAACCGACCAACCACAAGCGCGGCTCCTTGATCGAATGCGTGCCTTCAACGGCGACACGTCCGTCGGCGGTGCACACACCCAGTGATTGCAGATAGCCGAGGGCAGGGCGGAAGCCGGTGCACCAGATGACAACATCGACCGGCGTCTGCAAGCCATCGGCCCATGTCACGCCGGTTTCGGTGAAGCGCAGGAATGGCCGAACCGCGTGCAGTACGCCGCGTTCCCGGGCCTCGAGGACCGGCGGCACCATCACGATGTCACCCAAGCCACCGACCGGTTGCTCCACGACTTTGCCGGCGAGCTGGGCTTTCCAGCGTTCGGTGGCGCGTTCGAACAGTACCCGGCCATCTACGTCATCGGCGAGAAATTGCGGCGGTTGCGGAGTGACCCAAGTGACGTCGGCCACCTTTGAGACTTCCGCGAGGATCTGTGCACCGGAGTTGCCACCGCCCACCACCAGGACTTTTTTCCCGGCAAACGGCTTGGCGTCGACGTAGTGGGCCGAATGCAACTGTTGGCCATTAAAGGTTTCGCTGTCGGGGTAATGCGGCAGGTAGGGATGGCGCCAGGTGCCGGTCGCGCTGACCACTGCGCGGGCTAGCCAGCTGCGGTCTTGGGCCTTTACATGAAGGCGATTACCCCGGCGCTCGATGGCATTCACCCAATAGGGACGTTCGATCGGGAATTGGTAGCGTTGCTCGTACTGACGCAGATAATCCAGCACGTTGTCGCGGCTGGGGTAGCCGTCTGTGACCGGTGGCATCATCCAGCCGGCGATGGAACTCCACGTCGCGGGTGAAAACAGTCGTAGAGAATTCCAGCCATGTCGCCAGGCACCACCCGGTGCGTCTTCAGCGTCGATGATTACGAAGGAGCGCCCGGTTCGGCGCAGGAAGTAAGCCACCGCGAGTGCGGACTGGCCACCGCCAATAATCGCAACATCCACGTCAGTGCAGTTGGCAGGCATCGGGAATCCTCAGGTCAGCGAGCGTCAGGCTACGTTAACCCATCCAAACCGAGTGTTTTCTGACGTTCCTCAAGCAGCTGCGATTTAAACCACTGCCCGAACAACGCCCCCACTAGCGCCGTGATAACCATGGCCAACACACTGTTGCGCAACCTGATTGGTGTCACCGGCGCCAGGTTCGTTCGCTGACGCACGTTGAAGGGACAGGAATCAGGTCGGTTTATTCACGGAGGAGGGGGCTGACGGAGCACGTTGTTTTTTTCGCTCCAGCCATTCAAACAGCCCCATGCCAACCAGCATGGCGATGACAAAAACGGCGCCTTTGCCGATGCCTGAACCTAGCAGGACCAAGGCCGGGCCCGGACAGACGCCTGCAAGGCCCCAGCCGATCCCGAACAGGAGGCTGCCAACGACCAGTCGCCGGTCGATGTGTCGAGCGGTGGGCAGGTTCATGGGCAGGCCGAGCAGTGACCGGGTTCGGGTTCTGGCGAATTTGAAGCCTACCGCCGCCACCGCAATGGCACCGGCCATGACGAAGGCCAGCGATGGATCCCAGTGCCCGGCCAAATCGAGGAAGCCGATGACTTTGGCGGGATTGGTCATGCCGGAAATCAGCAGACCGATACCGAAAATCAGCCCGGCAAGCCACGCGTAGAAGAGCGCCATGGTCAAAGACCTCCCAGAAGGTGCTTAACGACAAAAACGGTAACGAAACCCGCCCCCATGAACACCAGTGTCGCTATCACAGAGCGCGTCGATAAGCGCGACAGTCCACACACTCCGTGGCCGCTGGTGCAGCCAGCGCCATAACGGGTGCCGATGCCGACCAGCAGGCCCGCGACAATCAATAACGGATATCCGGCATCAATCTGTATTGCGGGTAAAGAGGCGAACAGGCGAAAAGCCAATGGCGCCATTAGCAGGCCCAAAATGAAAGCCGCGCGCCACGCGACATCCCCGGTTATCGGGCGCAGCAGACCGCCGACAATGCCGCTAATGCCTGCGATGCGCCCGTTGAACAGTATCAACAGCACAGCCCCCGTGCCGATCAGCAAGCCTCCGATCAAAGCGCTAAACGGCGTGAAGTGGTTCATGTCGATCATGACGTTCTCCTTACTGGGGCGTGTGTAGTGAAGCTTGATCGCGATGCAACCTTGATCATCTGATGGACGTCGCATTGACCGCAAGAGCGGTCAGCTGCATTGCTCGGGCGAAACCGATGGCATCGCCCATTCCCAGAGAAAGCTCCTGCGCAAGTGGCTCTTTTCGCTCAAGGATCAGGTCGTAAATCTTTCCAAGGAAACCCGCACGCGCTCGCAGACCAACAAGGAAACGCCGCACGCGCTGCCGCGACTGCCCGATCAACGTCTTCAGCCGATCCACTGGCGACCTCTGCAACTACGCTTTCAGTCGCCGGATTGACCACGGGCAAACTGGCAGGCGTTGCCGGCGAAGACCAGCCACCATTGATATAAAACTGTTGAGACGGATGACCCGGAATGGTTTTTGACTAGTGCTTCCAAAGGACACAATCTCGTTGCTCTTTATAAAGCGATTCCTCCTGAATACGCTGATGCAATACGCCAGATATCAGAACGTATTTCACCTGGTTTTGAGTTGGAGCGCCGCCTTGATGATTGCTCAAAGCTTTTTGTTGGGACTCGCTACACCTATGAACATGGTTCCATTCAAGGCTTAGATACGGACGTGTTTGAACTGGCTCCGCACCTGGAGCGGATCATCGCGGAAATGACGCAGACATCAAACGGCGGCAGTGTTGCTACTAGCAACACCTGATCACTTGGTGAAAAGCATCGAGCAGAGCCCAACGAGGAAAATCCTTCATGTCGCATAATGTATATTATGTTAAATGATATATTGCGCTAGGCACCCTCACGCTAAACATGTCTCCACTTCGACAATCAACCCAGCACCTTGTAGATCTGAGTAACCACCTGCCTCGTAGCATCTTCAAGCGCAATCAAACCGATGTTCTGGGTGAAGACGTTGTAGGGAAAGCTGTTGAGCAAGCCGCCGAGCATGGTCGAGAAACCGTGAGCGCGAAACGCGTTATCGAGAGTCCGTTGCGTGGTCGGTTTGCCGATCGTCTGGCAGTTGTCGGTGGTCCCGGCCATGATCACTAATGTCACACTGACCGTGGCCAAACCCGGCAACAGATTGGCGGGTTACCCAAGGAACTTGCGTTCCAGCAACTGGGCAAATTGATCATGCTGCATGTCTGCCAACCCGGCCATCCATTGGCGCAACTCGATACCGTCACGTTCGGCGACCAGCGCGCCCATCGCCGCCTGGCCTTCAGCGCCCACGCGAGTAAATTGCCGAGCAGCGAATACCTGCGCTCGACCCAGTTGTGGCAACCGGAAAGCTATCTGGCGTTATTCGAAATGGTTCGTGCCGTGCTCGACTGGACCACCCTGCCCCGGCAACTGATCAAGCGTGAATTGGCCAAGGGTGAACTGGTGGAGCTTATGAAAGAAGTGCTCTTAACTGAGCTGGAATGGGTATAACTTCCTTGCTTTCTGGTGAGACGCATACGTGGGTGATATTCGCCGTAAAAGCCAATAAGTCCTTACCTAAAAATCCCTCAACCAAAAAGGTAAAAGAGTGCGCCCCCAGCTTGGCCACACCAACTTTTATAATCATTTCATCATCCCACGTTACCGGGCTCAGCAACTCTATCGACATCGCGCGCACCGGCGGCAGAATATTAAAACCCATTAAAGTTCTAAGCCCTGGAGCGCCCAGCCACCGGTCAAGCGCTACATAAATAGCTTCTACAGCAAAATATGAGAACCGCGGAGTGTAAACCACTCCTGCCGGGTCACAATCTCCGAACAAAATGGTTCGACTTACAAAAACTGCATCCGGCATTAAATCATCCCTGTCGTTATTGGTTAGCCACGCCGCCGGCGTCTTGCCTATTAACGCACTTGCATGTAGCACTGCTGGCTTGGTGCAGTGCGACCAAGCCGCACTGCACTTGTCTCTCGGCCTTTAAAACCAGGTCTCCATCTGAATGCCGTACTGCCAGACACCTCCCGCATGGAAGTCGGTCATGCCAAAGGCATCTGTGGTGCTGAATCTGTCAAGATCCGAAGACCAGTTCATGAAGCTTGCGAACACTCGCAGTTCAGGACGCGTAAGAAGATCTGCAACGTCAAGTTTGAATGTCGGGGCGACCGTGAATTTCCAGAAGTTACCGTCGACCGCATTACGTTGCAGATAGCCCTTGGGGTCGAGGTTCATGGTTTGCCAGCTCAGTTCGTAGGCCATCTCGAAGTTACTGTTGATTTTGTTAGCCAGTCGCACGTTCAGAGTCAGCCAGCGGTAGTCGTCACCCTTGACGTATCGGTCCTTGCTTTGCTCGGCCAGCAAGCTGGGCCCGATACGCCAGTCAGGCGCAAGCGGGGTCTCCCCGTAAAGTGCCAGACGCAGCGCGCGGGCCTCGTCGATCAACTCCCCGTCTGAGCCAACGTTCTTGACCTCTGCACCCAGGCCTTGCCCATAGAGCAGCGCCGTTTTGAAGAAGCCTTCTCTGCCGAAAAAAGTTTTCTGGTGATTGGCCAGCATGCTGTGCAAGCCGGAATCCGCAGGCGTCAAACCGGCTTTATTGGTGCGGGTCGAGAAATCGTTTTTCTTCGCACCGATGGCGTTGTACATCCATTGCCACTGGCCATCCGCGAAAAACTGGTTGGAGGTCAGAATGTAGCTTTCCACATCGGCATTGATACCGCCTTGACTGAAATCCCCGTAGCTACGCCCAATCAGGGAGTAATTCGAGCGCCAGTTCTTGTTCATCTGCACATCGTAAATGCCACCGCCGGTGCCAGCCAGGTAGACGACGTCCGAGTCCAGCCAGTGGATATCGAAGTTGTCTCTGTCGAAGCGTTTGCCTGCCCACAGCGTGGCGTTCTCGAACACTGAATTGCCTTTGAACGCGGCGACATGGTCGAGCGTGGCGAATACCTGGCGTACGTTGAGTTTGCTTTCGTCGGCCGTCCAGTCGTTGGAGCTTTCCACCCCGTCGGCGATGGAAACCGTGAACTTGGAGCGGGTGCCGTTTTGCGCATGGATCTCTTTCGACAGGTCGATACGCATGTAGGTGTCGTCTTCGTTGCCGAGTCGCCCCACTGCACCGCCCACCGAGCCGGCCGGCGTTGTATAAGGGCCGCCACGGCCACCACCGAGTCCCTCGTCGACCAACAATCCGGAGCGCGCATAGCCGTTGAAGCTGAACCCATCAGTGAGGTGTCCGGTACTGCCCTCTTTCTCCGGGCTTTGCTGACGGGCTTCGAGTTTTGCCAGTCGGGTATCCAGGTCAGGCGCCGAAATGGCTGTTGCGTTAGACGCGGCGGGCTGCAAGGGAGGGGACGCAAGTTTGATCTGCTGCAATTCGCGGGCAAGTATTTGGGTCTGCTGTTCGGCCGTAGCTGCGCGCTTTTCGGCTGCGCTGGCACGGGCTTCAAGTGCGGCCATGCGCTGTTCCAGTGTCGCTGCCTGAGAGGTCGCCGCGGATGTGCCGAGCACACCTGCCAGGAGCCAGCCTGTTGCTTTCTGCATGTGAAATCCCTGTTTGTTTTTATTGTTGGTTGACGCTATTGACGTTTTTTTGCCGGAGCAGCGCGTTGTCGCAATCGACGAAAAAAAGGGTGCCTCATCGCAAATACGCTGCTACATTTGGTGATGTTAACGTTAACTTTTCTAAAAACAAAAATAAAGGATGCTCGATGAAACACCTGAAATCGCTCCTGCCCGCCACATTGATCACCCTGTTTGCCGCACTTCCATCCGTCTCGAGCGCAGCCGATCTGACGATCTCGTGCGGTGCTGTGGGTGCGGAGTTGCAGCTGTGCAAGGAGGCCGTCGAGAGATGGTCGAAACAGACTGGCAACAACGTCGAGGTGGTCTCCACGCCTAACTCGGCGACCGAGAGGTTGTCGTTCTATCAACAGATTCTCAGTGCGCAGTCCGCCGACATCGACATCATTCAAATCGACATGGTCTGGCCGGGGATGCTGGCCAAACACCTGATGGATCTGCGTGAAGTGCTTCCAGCCAACGCGACCCAAGGCTACTTCCAGGCACAGGTCGATAACGCCACCGTAAACGGACGTTTGGTGACGATGCCCTGGTTCACCGACTCGGGCCTGCTGTATTACCGCAAAGACTTGCTTGAGAAATACAACCGGCAGGTCCCCCAGACCTGGGAAGAAATGACTGCTACCGCGAGGGATGTTCAACAGGCCGAGCGCACCGCCGGGAACGCCAATGTCTGGGGTTACATCTTTCAGGGCCGCGCCTACGAGGGGCTGACGTGTAATGCGCTGGAGTGGATCAGCAGCCAGCCGCAAGGCGGGCTGATCAATCAACGCGGCGACATCGTGGTCAACAGTCAGGCTTCAAGAGCAGCTTTGACGTTGGCGAAAAGCTGGGTCGGCGACATCTCCCCGCGTGGCGTGCTCAATTACACCGAGGAAGAAGGCCGTGGCGTTTTCCAGTCGGGCAATGCGCTGTTCATGCGTAACTGGCCCTATGTCTGGGCCCTGGTGCAAAGCCAGGACAGTGCCGTAAAAGACAAAGTCGGGGTCGCTCCCCTGCCCCGCGCCGGCGAGACCGGCGACCATGCCTCCACCCTCGGTGGCTGGGGCCTGGCGATATCGCGCTACAGCGCCCATCCCGAACTTGCCGCCGAGCTGGTGAGCTACCTGACCAGCGCCCAGGAGCAAAAACGTCGAGCCCTGGCAGGCGCCTATAACCCGGTGATCGAGTCGCTGTATCAAGATCCCGAGTTACTCGCGGCCATGCCTTATTACGCTCAGTTGCACAGCATTCTCAACGATGGGGTCATGCGCCCCGCATCAATCACCGCCGATCGCTATCCGCGGGTCTCCAATGCGTTCTTTGATCGCGTGCATGGCGTGCTCGCGGGCGAGTTGCCCGTCGATCAGGCGCTGGCCGAACTGGAAAGCGAACTCACGCGCATCAAACGCCAGAACTGGTAAGCCACAAGGAAGGAAATCACCATGTCTGTCTCTACTGCCCATGCCCCCTTCGACGAGCTGCTGCTCACGAGGGAAACGCCCGTACAACGCCGTCGGGTACGCGCCGCCTGGCTGTTCCTGACACCGATGCTGTTGTGTCTGGCCCTGGTCGCTGCCTGGCCGCTGCTGCGCACATTCTGGTTCAGCCTGACCGACGCCAGCCTGGCGGACAGCGGTGGCGCAACCTTCATCGGCTTGAGCAATTATCTGGTCCGCAACGGTTCCGCCTGGTCGGGCATCCTCGTCGATCCACAATGGTGGAATGCGGTGCGCAACACGTTGTATTTCACTGTGGTGTCAGTGGGCCTGGAAGTCGTACTGGGGCTGTTGGTGGCGTTGCTGTTGAACATCAAGTTCACCGGCCGTTCTCTGGTGCGTGCGCTGATTCTGATTCCGTGGGCGATTCCGACCATTGTCTCGGCTAAGATCTGGGCATGGATGCTGAACGACCAGTTCGGCATCATCAATCACTTGATGCTGAGCCTCGGCCTGATTGACGCGCCCCTGGCCTGGACGGCAGATGCAGACCTGTCGATGTGGGCGGTGATCATCGTCGACGTCTGGAAGACCGTGCCTTTTGTCACGCTGCTGATGCTGGCGGCCTTGCAGATGTTGCCAAGCAATTGCTACGAAGCGGCCCGGGTCGATGGCATCCACCCGCTGAAAGTGTTCTGGCGTGTCACCCTTCCCCTGTTGATGCCTGCACTGCTGGTGGCAGCGATCTTTCGCATTCTCGACTCGCTGCGGGTATTCGACGTGATCTATGTGCTGACCTCGAACTCGTCGAGCACCATGAGCATGTCGGTGTATGCCCGTCAGCACCTGGTGGAGTTCCAGGACGTCGGTTACGGCAGCGCGGCTTCGACCCTGTTGTTTCTGGTGGTGGCGGTCATCGCCATGCTTTATCTCTACCTCGGCCGCCGTCAACTGGAGGTCCGTTCATGAGCCCGCGCCTGCTGAAAAAAGCGTTGTTGCGCCTCGGCTTCTGGTGCCTGATCGGGGTGTTGCTGCTGTATGCGGTTTTCCCCTTCTACTACGCCATCCTCACGTCGCTGAAGCCGTCCAGCGCCTTGTTCGAGGTCAGCTACTGGATCGCAAACCCGGACTTCTCCAATTACGCGGCGATCCTCCATCAAGCCTCATTCCTGCGGGCGATCGGTAATTCGCTGGTGGTTGCGCTGTGCGTGGTGACACTGGCGCTGTTCCTCAGCCTGACCGCCGCCTATGCCTTGGGCCGGGTGAAATTCCGCGGGCGTGGCACGGTGTTGATGATGGTGCTTGGCGTGTCGATGTTTCCCCAGATTGCGGTGCTGTCGGGGCTGTTCGAAGTGATCCGTGCCTTGGGGCTGTACAACACGTCCTGGGCGTTGATCCTGAGCTACACGATTTTCACCCTGCCCTTCACCGTCTGGGTGCTGACCACATTCATGGGGCAATTGCCCCATGAATTGGAGGAAGCGGCAATCATGGATGGCGCCTCGCCCTGGGTCACGCTGACCCGAGTGCTGTTGCCGTTGCTATGGCCCGCGCTGGTGACCACTGGTTTATTGGCCTTCATCGCCGCGTGGAACGAGTTCCTGTTTGCCCTGACCTTCACCCTCACTGACACCCAACGCACGGTGCCGGTCGCCATCGCCTTGATTTCCGGCGGCAGCCCCCATGAGTTGCCTTGGGGCTTGTTGATGGCGGCGTCGGTGCTGGTCACCGTCCCACTGGTGATTCTGGTGCTGATCTTCCAGCGCCGAATCGTATCCGGACTTACTGCCGGCGCGTTAAAGGGTTGATGCCCAACAAAGACAAGGAACAGCATCGTGATCAAATTAAAACTGGACAACGTGAACAAACAATTGGGCGGCGTGCGGATTCTTCGCGACATCAACCTGGAGATCGCGGCGGGTGAATTCGTGGTGTTCGTCGGCCCTTCGGGCTGCGGAAAGTCGACCCTGCTGCGGCTGATCGCCGGACTGGATTCGATCTGCGCCGGCGACCTGCTGATCGACGGGCGACGGGTCAACGACCTGGAGCCGCGCGAGCGTGGCGTCGGCATGGTGTTTCAGTCTTATGCGCTATACCCGCACATGAGCGTCTACGACAACATCAGTTTTGGTCTCAAGCTTGCGAAGACGGAAAAGAGCAGCCTGCGCGAGCGGGTGCTGAAAACTGCGCAAATCCTGCAATTGGACAAGCTGCTGCAACGCAAGCCAAAAGAGCTGTCCGGTGGGCAGCGTCAGCGTGTGGCCATGGGCAGAGCCATGGCGCGAGAACCGGACATTTTGTTGTTCGATGAGCCGCTTTCCAACCTGGACGCGTCCTTGCGGGTGCAGATGCGCAACGAAATCGCCCGGCTGCATGCCCGACTGCGCTCGACCATGATCTACGTTACCCACGATCAGGTAGAAGCGATGACCCTGGCCGACAAAATTGTCGTGCTCAATGGCGGCCATGTAGAACAGGTCGGCGCACCGCGCGAACTCTATGAGCGCCCGGCCAGCCGCTTTGTCGCCGGTTTTCTCGGCTCGCCCAGAATGAATTTTCTGCCGGTGCGCCTGCAGACGCCAGGTGAAACCAGCCTGGTCGATACCCTTGTATGGGGAATCATGCCCCTGCCCTTCGACAGCTCGAACCTGGCGACGGGCACGCAGCTGAGCCTGGGGATTCGTCCGGAGCATGTGTCGCTGAAGGCGGCGGATAAAGCCGCTGGCGTCATCGTTACTGCGGTCGAATACCTGGGCAGCGAAACCTATGTGCACCTCGAGACAGGTCAAGACGATCCACTCATCTGTCGTTGCGAAGTCAGCGCCGGATGGCAAGCCGGCGATCGGGTTGAGCTGCAACTGGACATCGACAATCTGCACCTGTTCGACGTCGACGGCGCGGCCTTGAAGCGCTACCCGCAAGCCATTGAAACCCTTCCGGATGGCGTCTGTCTGCGCTCGGCACGAGCAAGCGCCCTATGACTGAGTATTTGAATTCTATGAACGACCCAATGTCTTGCGCCCTTGACCTTGCGCAGCATGCGCTGAGTGATGGTCTGACTCGCGTCATCCAGGATTATCGTCCCGGTTATCATCTTGCCCCGCCGGCAGGCTGGATGAACGACCCTAACGGCGTCGTGTACTTTCGTGGCGAATATCACGTTTTCTATCAGCATCACCCCTTCGATGCGCAGTGGGGACGGATCTATTGGGGCCACGCCAAGAGTGCCGATCTGGTTCATTGGCAGCACCTGCCCATTGCGCTGGCTCCCGGCGATGACGTCGACCGTGACGGTTGTTTTTCCGGTAGCGCCGTGGTGTGTGGCGATACCTTGGCCCTGATCTACACCGGGCACACTTGGCTGGGTGATGTGGGAGACGAGCGTTTCATCCGTCAAGTGCAGTGCCTGGCAACCAGTACCGATGGCATCCACTTCGTCAAACATGGCGCCGTGATCGACCGCGCGCCGCAAGACACCATCATGCACTTCCGTGACCCCAAGGTCTGGCAGGAGGATGACTGTTGGTACCTGATTGCCGGCGCGCGTCTGGGCGACAGGCCGCTGCTGCCGTTGTACCGTTCCACGGATCTGCACACCTGGGAATTCCTCGACTATGTGTCCGCCGGCAGCGAGGGCGATGGCTATATGTGGGAGTGCCCGGACCTGTTTCGCCTGAATGGACGCGACGTGCTGCTGTACTCGCCCCAAGGCATGCAAGCCGACGGTTACGACCGGCTCAACAAATACCAGACGGGTTACCGAGTGGGCCAACTCGATAGCGCATGGCATTTCACCGGTGGGCCTTTTATCGAGCTGGATAACGGCCACGATTTCTATGCAGCGCAAACGCTACTGGCCGCCGATGGTCGGCGCCTGGTGTGGGCGTGGCTCGACATGTGGGAAAGCCCGATGCCGAGCCAGGCCCATCACTGGTGCGGCATGCTCGGCTTGCCGCGTGAACTGGAACTGCGCGGCGATCGCCTTTGCGTGTATCCGGCACGGGAGCTCAGCGCTCTGCGCCTGGCGCCATTGCCGGATACGCCCGGCTGGGAAGATACGGGATCGCGGTGGGTGCCGGAAGTGCGCGGCGATATGCTCGAAATCCATGTGCAACTGGATCTGCTCGACTGCACCGACGGCCACTTGGGGATCGCCTTGCGTTGCAGCGACGATGGCCGTGAAGAAACCCTGCTCTACTACGATGCAGCACTGCAGCGCCTGGTGCTCGACCGCAGTCGCTCGGGTGCGCAAGTCACAGGCCAGCGCAGCGTATGGATAGACCCGACACAACAGCGACTCGAACTGCGCGTGTTCCTCGATCGTTCGTCCGTCGAGGTGTTCGACGAAAACGGGCACTTCAGCCTCAGCAGTCGCGTCTATCCGCAGCCCGACAGCCTGGGCGTGAAGCTTCTGGCAAGCGGGACCGGCGGACGTGTGTCGATTTGCAGGGCATGGCCTCTTGGTTCTGGATGGCTATGAACGGCGTCATTCGGGTCGCGAGAAGCGCGGGCCCTGTGTCATGATCCGGCGTCAACCTGACCGATTTTGCCTCACATGACTTCAGTGAAAGACGTTGCACAGCTGGCCGGCGTGTCCTTGATGACGGTTTCTCGTGCGCTCAACAGTCCGGAAAAACTGAGCGCCGAAACCCTTCAGCGGGTGCGTCGGGCCATTGATGAATTGCAGTTCGTACCGAGCCTGTCAGCGCGCAAGATGCGCGGCGATAACCTGCAGTCGCGGACCATCGGTGTGTTCGCGCTGGACACGGCAACCACGCCGTTCGCGGTCGAGTTGCTGCTGTCCATTGAGCAGACCGCGCAGCAGGCAGGCTGGAATGTCTTTATCCTCAACCTGCTCAGCAACCCGCCCACCGACCAGAACATCGACCTGATGCTGTCGCACCGTCCGGACGGCTTGATCTTCAGCGCCATGGGATTTCGCCAGGTTTGCATTCCCGAACGATTGAAGAGCAAACCGTTGGTCCTCGCCAATTGCCTGGCCGATGACCGCCGTCTCGTCAGCTATGTACCCGACGATGAAGCGGGCCAATACCGGGCCGTACACCATGCGTTGAACCTCGGCTACAAGCGCCCGTTGTGTATCAATCTGCCTAAACAGAGTCTGGCCTGGGGGCTGCGCCAAAAAGGCCTGCAACGTGCCTGTCAGGCATTCGGACTGGCGCCGGAGGCACTCCTGCAATACGACCTTTCCGACCATGATGCCTATAGCGAAACGGCCGCTATCCTCGACCGGCACATCAACGATGGTCGCCCCCAATTCGATATCCTGATCTGTGGCAACGACCGCATTGCCTTTTGTGCCTATCAGCTGCTATTGGGCCGAGGCCTGAAAATTCCCGAAGATGTCGCGGTGCTTGGCTATGACAACATGGTCGGTATTGCAGAGCTGTTCATCCCCCCGCTGACCACGGTGCAACTACCGTACTACGAGATCGGGCGCAAGGCTGTCCGGCACCTGATCGAGACCCTCGACTTATCGGGCGCCCAGCCGGTTGATTGTCCATTGGTGGTCAGAACATCGCTATGAGCCTGGAAGGGCCCGCGCAGGGCCCTTTTCGGACTTCAAGCAAAATGGTCCGGCCATTGAGCCAATCCTTCACCGTCTGATCGAAACCTGTCCCGACAACCTCACACACTGCGATGTGAGGTTTTCGCATCTGCACAAAAAAGATTGCCGATTCATTGTCAGGTGATTTTTTTCAGCCTATCTTGAATAAAACCTATACAGAACGCTTTGTCGCGTACAACTCTTTCGCTATGGATCGGCCTTAACGTACAGCACCGCCGCGAGAACCTTGAATGAACCCACTACTAGCCAGCCATTACCGTGAAATCCTCGTCGGCGTCGGTGAAAACCCCGAACGCGAGGGATTATTGGACACGCCCAAGCGTGCCGCCAAAGCGATGCAGTATCTGTGCAATGGCTACACGATGAGCCTGGAAGACGTCACCAACGGCGCGCTGTTCGAATCGCAGAGCGATGAAATGGTGATCGTCAGCGACATCGAGCTTTATTCCTTGTGCGAGCACCACATGCTGCCCTTTATTGGCAAGGCGCACGTGGCCTATATCCCCACCGGCAGAGTCCTCGGGCTGTCGAAGGTCGCGCGCGTGGTGGACATGTTCGCGCGTCGCCTGCAGATCCAGGAAAACCTCACCCGGCAGATTGCTGAAGCCATCCAGCAGATCACCGACGCTGCCGGTGTGGCAGTGGTCATTGAAGCCCGGCACATGTGCATGATGATGCGCGGCGTGGAGAAGCAGAATTCGGTCATGACTTCCTCCGTGATGCTCGGCGCGTTCCGTGACAGTTCAACGACGCGCCAGGAATTCCTGCAACTGATCGGACGGCGATAAACCTATACAGGTCAAAGGTACTGTACAAGCCGATCGTTCGACACTTCACCCTCTTCGCTCGAGTACTTCAGGGAGTAAGGCAATGACCCGATTTCTGCTGTTACTGACATTGGTCCTCAGCGTCGCGAGCTGCGGCAGTGTGGATGTCACCCGCTATGCGGATCAGCAACCGGCGTTGGATCTGGAGCAGTTTTTCAGTCAGCCCGTCAAAGCCTGGGGGATGTTTCAGAAGCGCAGCGGTGAGGTGGCCAAGCGGTTCGAGGTCAACATCGTCAGCCGTCGTGAGGGCAACAACCTGATTCTCGACGAGCATTTCCTGTACAGCGACGGCACCCGCCAACGCCGTGTCTGGACCCTCACACCCGAGGGCCAAGGGCGCTGGAGCGGGCGCGCGGATGACGTGGTGGGCGTCGCCAAGGGCCAGGTCGCTGGCAATACCTTGCACTGGCGCTATCGCCTGAGCCTGCCGGTCGACGACTCGACGTACGAAATGAGCATGGACGACTGGATGTACCTGATGGACGAGGACACGCTGATCAACCGCACCGCCATGTCCAAGTTCGGGGTAGAGGTCGGCCAGGTGACGTTGTTCTTCCGTCGCCAGGGTGCCGGAGCAAGCCAATGAACCGCGCACTGACCATGGCCTCGCTCGGCGACGGTTACCGTGCGCTGGTGATCGGCGCCAGTGGAGCCCTCGGCACAGCTTTTTGCGAACAACTTGAACAGGATCCGCGCTGTGCCGGGGTTCGTGCGCTGGGGCGCCGGACCGTTCCCGCACTGGACCTGGAACGCCCCGAAACGATTGCCGGCGCTGCCACAGAGCTGGCAGCCGAAGCACCGTATCAGTTGATCATCCACGCGGCCGGCCTGCTCCATCGCGACGCGATCAAGCCGGAAAAAAGCTTCAGCGCGATCGAGCCGGAGGCGCTGCAAGCCGTGTTTCAAGTGAACACGCTGGGACCGGCATTGGTGCTGCGCCACTTTCTGCCGTTGCTCGATCCTCAGGGAGCGATGGCGATGCTTTCGGCCAAGGTCGGGAGCATTGGCGACAACCGTCTGGGCGGCTGGTACGCCTATCGTGCATCCAAGGCTGCACTGAACATGCTGATCAAGAGCGCAGCCATCGAACTGGCGCGCACTCGCCCGCAGAGCCGCTTGCTCAGCCTGCATCCGGGCACTGTCGTATCGGCGCTGTCGCAACCTTTTCGCGGGGCGTCCAGCGCCCGGCCGGCAGACGTCGCCGCTGACCAGCTACTGACCTTGATTGACCAGTTGACGCCGGCCGATAGCGGCCATTTCTTTGCCTACGATGGAGAACGCCTACCCTGGTAGGCAAGGAGTGAAGCATGAACCTGCAAACCCTCACCGAACGTGCGGCCAACAGCGAAATCCGCGAGCTGGAACTGCTGTCACTCGAAGGTGGTTTTTACCTGGCACGGATCCGCCTTGATCACGGCCAGTTCACCCTGCTTGATGATGCAGCCAAGCCGATGCACCTGCGTTCGATCACTCACCTGCGGGACCTGCTGCAAACCGTGCCGGCCTTTCCGTGCGTGCTGGTGCAGCAATGCGTACATGACGAAATGTGTGGCCGGGATACGGGACCTGTCGAAGAGCTGCGTATTCCGTTTTCGCTCACCACGCCGTTATGAGGTGGACAATCACGCGTCATCCAGATGATGCGTGTGAGCCAGCAACGAATCGGGTATCCCGTCACGGATCAAACCACCCTCGCCTATCCAGGCCTGGGTGGATTGATATGCGCGTTGCAGCAGTTGATCGGGTTGGGCCCACCCGGCTCTGTCGAGCCGCATGGGCTTATCGCTTGGCTTTCAGCGGTCAGGGCGTCCGATCACCGAAGATTAAAAATCAATTTGCCTGCCGCCGATTTGAGTTTCCGTATCATTCTGGCCGGCAACCACAGCTGAAGCGCTAATTGCATTTTGATTAGCCCAATCACGAAGTTTTGTGAACTCGTCTTTACGCATTTTGCTCATGGGTACTAAACGCGAAATAGTCGTTTCAAAATCAGCCATCGTCAGGTCGCTTACATCATCAGAGCCATTCATCCGTCGTGAAAACGCTTCAATCAGCGAGTCCCCGACCCAGGCTTCAATTTCAGCACCAGAAAGCACAATGTCTTCACCGAAATTCGACTCGCCCCCTAGAGCCGCCAATCTATCCAGATCAAATTTTTCCGGGTCACGCTTCAATTTCTTCAGATGTATTTCAAGAATCTTCTTTCTTTCTAATGTCGACGGAAAGTCAACGAAGAATATTTCGTCGAATCGCCCCTTCCTCAACAACTCCGGAGGTAAGTTATTGATGTTGTTAGCGGTAGCAAACACAAAAACAGGCTCTGTTTTTTCTTGCATCCAGGTCAAAAGTGTGCCGAATACGCGTGTAGCCGTGCCACCGTCAGAAGCGCCACTGGAAGAGCCGGAAAGTCCTTTTTCAATCTCATCGATCCACAGGATGCACGGCGAAATCGCTTCGGCTGTACGTAGTGCGGAACGAATGTTGGACTCTGAAGAGCCAACCACCCCCTGAAAGATTTTCCCCATGTCCAAACGCAATAACGGCATGTTCCATGACGACGATACGCATTTCGCCGTCAGAGACTTACCGCAACCAGGAACTCCAGTTAAGAGCAACCCTTTAGGGGTTCCGACACCGAACTCCCGAGCCATCTGGCCAAAACACTGGCTACGCAAATGGAGCCACTTCTTAAGCGTTGCCAGTCCGCCAACATCCTCAAGGCTGACCTTTGAGTCGATGTATTCCAGGATCCCTGTCTTGCGTATAATCTGTTTCTTTTCGGAAAGCAGATCCTTTACGGTATTTTCATTAAGACTCAGGCTGGATACCAGTGAACGCGACAAGCTATTGTCAATTTCCAGCCCCGTGAGTCCTAAAGCGGCATCAATAAGTTTATCGTTGGTTTCGCTGGAAATATCAATCTTGACGCTGCTGTTGTCCTGCCAAGAATTAACAAAGTTACTGATCTGAGTCTTGACTTCATCCCTTGATGGCAAAGGAAAATCAATCAGCGTGATTTCCTTTTGAAGGTCATTGGCAATTTCAAAGCTGGGTGCCACGACAATGCAATTGCTGCGATATCCGCGCGAGCGGATATTTATGGCTAAATCTCGAAGTCGACGACGGTAGACAGGATTTGAGTTTGAAGCCAGGTAGTTATGAGCATCACAAAAAACAAAAATGTTTTTGCTGCCCTCCTCCTTCGCTTTTTCTTCGCAAAAGTCCAAGGCCATTTTCAAGTCAAAGGTTTTATCGCCAGCCACGACACCATTTATCTGGATTCCTGACGTCGAGTTCCAAACGAACAAACGATGGCTAAGGGCCTTGGCGATTTCAGAAATTTCATTGAGTGCACGTTCTTCCTCGAACGTTTCAATGACCAAAATCGCATAGCGCGCCTTGAGGTAATCTGTAATCTGTTTTGTACGGTTCATGCCTGTTATCCCTGCGCTTGGCCTGATTTATACGTGCATCGGAAGACCGGTTTTTGTCACACCAGAACTTGAAACAACAAACTCGACGACTCTTCTGGTACGGAAAAAATCAATATCGACTCTATCGCTGGTTTTGATAATTTGTTTGTGCTGATAGGGATGGATCGCGTTATGCCGATACCGACCAGCCAGCGTCAGATCTACGGCCTTGACAACTCGAATCATGGCCTCATTCTGGAATATCTCTTTTGGCGTATAGCCTGTATAGAGTATCCAGTTTTTCTCGCCATTAACGGCATGTATCAACTGCGCCAACGCTGGCGCCTGGTCGAGCGGCTCCCCACCGGAGAGGGTAACCCCGGCGATATCCAGTGCATTTATCTTCTGTGCCAATTCATCAACAGTCATCAGCGTGCTAGCTTCGCGAGCATGTGTGGCCTGGTTGAAGCACCCCTTGCAATTAAGCGCACAGCCCTGCACCCACAACGTCAAGCGTAATCCAGGGCCGTTAACGCTGCTCAACTCCATGTGGTGTACATTGATTTTCATTTAGAGATTTACACTGAGTATTTGAAGGGTTTGCTCTTCATGGACTACGGTATATTCCGGCTTCCACTCAGTCACAAGCTGCGCAGTAGGGCTGGAAAGCAGAGATTCAAGTTCTTCAGTCAGTTTTGTACAAATGTCGCCTTTCACGCCATGCACTTCCTCGGTAATTTCATCGCCGGTAAAAGTGACATGAATGCTGTATTCGTAGTTAGAGCCAAATTCAATTTCGAACCCTTGAAGCGATTCTTTCACTCTTGCCGGAACGCCTGATGCGTCTATGCGCTTGATGGTTTCATCGATCGCTACGCTGACGTAGGCTTTTTGAAAGCTTGATGCCAGATCAGCCATTATCGTTTCATCGCTGGCTGAAACATTTTCCCGTTCGATGAGCAGTTTGTATGAGCCATCCTCAATCTGACAAACAAACAGATTGAATTCATCAGCGGTCTGGCCGCAAATAGCTCTGAATTGCTGCGAGCCCATATAGCCTATTTTGCTCAAGACTTTTTTACTGAAGTCACTGGAAAACATGGCAACCAGCGCCGTCGTTGGGCTGAGGCCCATTTTGCCGAAAGCTTTGACAATGGCTTCTTCATTGACATAAGAAAATTCAAACTTTGTACAATGCGACATTGTTAAAGCTCCAGCCTGCGACCGGGAGCAACTTCTTCGGCGGCCCGGATAGCAATTAATACATCCGGAGCAACCTCAATGTTACGCATAGGTGCCACGGATGCAAGTGCAGCCTCAGGCGCAACATTTTTTTGAAACGATGCTGGAACTGTAGAGTTGACAACCACGCGACGTCTTTGCGCTGCCTGTGGTGCACCATTAGCACCAAGGAGACTTGCATCAATCGCTTCCAACAGTTTTCTTATCACCAGGATGGGGTTTGACGTAAGCTTTTCATATAGTCCAACGCGCAACAAAGCATCGGTTCCATCATTGAACTGCAATTTAACAAAATAATTATGGCTTTGATCGCCCATGATGCCAATGCCCGAAATCTGATTCAGATCCCGAGACAGCTTTATCCAAGCATCGCCATCAAACGACGCTACAATTAATTTTGTCGCTGTTGCAGCAAAAGCACTACTACCCGCCTTAACTTCTTCAGCATCAAAATTCTGGTAGCTGACCAGGATTTTTTCTCCTGCAGGAAACCCAAGAGCGGTTGCCAGATATTCATTTGTCGAATAATCTACATCAGCGTGAAATTTCAAGCTTTTTGAATAAGCATAAAAGCTGAAAATCGCCACCAATCCATACACCAGTGTATTAAAAGCATGATCCGGAACAACAATCACAAACAATACGATAATAGCAATCGTGACTGCATATGAGTAATTCAAGGCTTTCTGCGTATGAAGCTTTTTATTTCTATAGAGTAGAAATGTTTTGCCGGGAATATATTTTTTTGAAATTGTAATCAGTAAGGCACCTCCCCCAAAAAAAATCAGGGAAAGAAGTCCTCCTATAGCCACGCGCACGTCTCCATTTTGTACCCCATCACGAAGCATCCACGCACCACCAATGATAAAAAAAGGTAAGGACACCATGATAAAAAGGCTCACTATTATGCCTTTAGTGTCCAGCATTATTTTCCACATCGGGATAGTTTTTATCATTCACAAACCTTCCATAGTTGGGGCAAAGCGTGTAGTGAGAGGATGACGGCAGAACTGCTCATTGGTCTATGCTACATGACGATTTTTGATTTATCACGCGCTAGGCGTTTGCAGTGTGCGACGACGGATGAATGTGCTGTAAGCCTTATCCGCCCTCTCCAGTGGCTGCACAAAAAATACGAAGTAGAAGTCATTTCCAGGCCAACATTTTGCTTTGATAGGTGTGACTGTTTCAGGCTTCTTACAAGTCATGGTGCGAAAACCACCAGGCCCAATACCATTGGGCGGTTGCGCATAAAATCTTCTTGCACGCATGACAACCCCGACTATGCTGGCAAAACCCTCTCTACTGGCCATTGGCCTTGGGTGGACAACCTCCGGTTTCGCTGTCCGGGCATCGCATTGCTGATTGGCGCAACGCTATACACCTGACGACGCCAGTGCGTTCGCCGCGGTGTTCCCAAGGAGGGAGTCATGCCTGCACCAGGACACTACCTGATCGCAATTGCCATCTACGATGGTGTGGACTTGCTCGACATCAGCGCCCCTTACGAACTGTTCAACTGGATGAAGCTGGTTGAACCGCAGACGAACACCAGCGCCCCTCGCCGCTCCGTCCGGCTGATTTCCCTTGATGGGCCATCCATCACCACGCGTGATGGCATGACCATCGGTGGCGATCTACCGGTGTTCGATCAACATTCCGATGACATCGACTTGCTGTGGATTCCCGGCGGTGAACCCTCCGACTTGCAACGTCTGATGAAAGATCCCCGGCGTATGACCTGGCTGTTTCAGCAAGGCGGAGCTGCGCAATACTGCGCCTCGGTCTGCGAAGGTGCCTTGCTCGCGGCCGCAGCAGGTTTGCTGGACGGTTATAACGCCACCACGCATTGGGCCTTTATCGCCTGCCTGAAACTGTTCACTCGGGTCAATGTGGTAGACGGTTATCCCCGTTACATCGTCGACAGACAACGTATCACCGGCGGTGGCATTTCATCGGGGCTCGACGAAGCCTTGGCAATCATCGCCTTGATTGCCGGTGAGCTGGTCGCCCAAAAGGTGCAGTTGAACATCCAGTACAACCCCCGTCCTCCCTTCACCAGCGGTGACCCTTCCGTCGCCAAACCACCGGTCTACACCCCGGGCGCCGGGTGCACCTGCGATTCGGCTCTCGCTGAAACCATCGCCCTTGTGCTCAAGCGCACCGGTGCTTCCTAGGAGGCGCACAGCCACCGGCGTTCACTGCCCGGTCGAACTATCTCAACGGACACCCGGCTGTCATGGCTGTGGGACATTTGCGCAATGCGCAGGGAGCAGGAAATGAATTCGCGTTACAGGATCTTCGCAGGGCTGATCGTGTGTGCAACCACCTCCACGGCGCTCGCCGAACTCACGGCTCAACCGTTCCTTTCACCGCCCAGGCTCCTTGAAAAAAGCCAGACAGGCACGCTGAAGGCCATTGAACTGGCCCAACCATCAACAGGGTGCGATCCGGCAGGTGACATCACGCGTGACGGGCAAACGGTCGAACTCAACCTGCAAGTGCAGAAACGCGAAAACTACATCTACAACCCGGGGAGTCCCGACGGTGCCAAAGACAAGGTCATGTTGCGCTCATACGGCGGCTGTCTGACGGGGCCGCTCATTGATGTGCAACCGGGCAACACCCTGCGGGTGCATCTGGACAATCAACTGGAGAAAAACGATCCCAGTTGTCCGGGGGGGCTTGATCCGGCGAATGGCGATCCCGGCTGTTTCAACACGATCAATCTGCACTACCACGGAATGCACGTCTCACCGTCCGGCAACAGCGATAACGTGCTGCTGAACATCGCGCCGCAAACAAAGTTTGAGTACGAGGTCAATATTCCCACCGATCACCCTTCAGGTACGTTCTGGTATCACGCACACCGACATGGTTCCACGGCGCTTCAGGTCGCCAGCGGCGCAGCGGGCGCGCTGATCGTGCGCGGCAATCGCGCCTATACCGGTGACAAGCCGGGAGACATCGACACCATCCTCAAGGACGCGGCGGGCAAGCCCCTCACCGAGCAAGTCTTTCTGTTCCAGCAAATTCCTTATGCGTGTTTCGACGACAAGGGCAACATCATCACGCAGAAGGACGGCACCTGGTCGTGCCCCGGCGATAAAACCGGTGTGGTGGAGAACTTCGACGCGCAACTCTCCTCCCCCACAGTCTGGGACAACAGCGGCCGGTTCACCAGTATCAACGGTGCGGTCCAGCCGACTTTGCGCGGCATAGCCGCAGGAGAAATTCAACGCTGGCGCTTCATTCACGGCGGCATCCATGACACCGTGAATTTGCAAATCGTGCCCATGAACACCAGTGGTGCCAAAGCCAGTCTTGCGCTGCAGGGCATACTCGGCGGCACGCCAAAGGAACAAGCAGCGCTGATCGCCGACCTGTGCCCGGTGACAGTGCCTGACTCCAGCAAACCGGTCGAACTTGTTCCGCAATTCGAGATCGCCGCCGACGGCCTGACGCGCACTGCCATCCGCCCGATCGGGGTGAACAAGAAAAGTGTCAGTGGTGGCATCGGCAGTAACTTTCTGCAACCAGGCTATCGCAGTGATGTGTTGCTGATGTTCCCCCGTGATGGCACCTATTGCGTGCTGAACCAGGCGGCAACGCCGGCAGAGCGTGCGAATGCCGGACCCAATGGCGGCCCCGGCGGACAAGGTCCGAATGAAACCCAATTGCTGGCAACGGTCATCGTCTCCGGCGGTAAAGTGGTGACCGACGATCCGCAAAGCTATATCCAACAGGCGCTCTATGACGCCAACAAAGGCTCATCGTTGCCGGTGGCAGCCCTCGAAGGACTGCGTAGCGGCAACCTGAAGCCGTGGCGCGCAATGCCCGACCTCAAGGATGCAACCGTCAACGACGACATCCAGAAAGCTGACTTTTTCATCGGATATCCACCATTTCCGCCGGCAGCTCCGGCCACGGCGCCGAAAAAACCGGGGGATCCTTGGTCTGGCGCCTTCGGCTTTTTCATCAACTACAAATCCTATGACCCGGACCGTATCGACTTCACCCGTCAGGTCAACACCACCGATGACTGGGTGCTGACGTCGCAGGGCGAACCTCACATCTTTCACATCCACGTCAACCCGTTTCAGGTGATGGACGTGCTCTACGCCAAACCCGGCGAAAAGCCCAAAAGCATCTTCGGCCCCAATGGCGAATGCCTGGTTCCGGCCGACGAGCTGGGATTGCAAAACCAGTACTGCGGCATGTGGCACGAGTTCAAAGACACGATCTTTGTCCAGAACGACTATCAGGTATTGGTGCGCACGCACTACGACCGCTACATCGGTGAATTCGTCATTCACTGCCACATCCTCGATCACGAAGACGGCGGGATGATGACCAATATCCAGATCGTGCCAGACCTCAATGCCGTCGGCGGCGGCATTGGCATGGCAGGGATGAAGCACACGTCGCATCAACATTCGGACGTCAAGAAACAGTGATGAGGAGATGTCAGTCATGAGCAATCCCTTTGCAGGAAAATGGACGTATAGAAGTTTCCTCAATAACCCCGCATTAACTGGAGGCGCGCCGGACAAACTCGCGGCACTGTTATTCGCCGAAGGCGTGTGGACCGTGGAGGACACTGCCGACGGGACATTTGCAGGTGAACTCGGTTTCGGCTCGAACGCGGTCATGGACTTGAAGGGCGTCATCACGCGCGCCCATGACGGACTACCCGACCACGTACACATCGTGGGCAGCGGGCGGCCCGGGACCTCCACTCAAGACTACTTCTACGACTATGACGGGGTGCTGACGGAGCACTGGCCAAACGGCGTGAATCAGGTGCCGGCCATCACTGGATCAGTCATCCGTGTGAAGCCTCACGACGGCGCGTCTGCCGGACTGGTCGCTTCGTTCATCGCCGTCAAGGCCAGTTAGCTATCGCTTGCAGGACGCTCGCGGGTCGTCTGGGTAGTTCCGCCGGCGAGCCACACTCGATCCACTGAAACTTCGATTGTTACCGACGACAAGGAGTCAGACATGACCGCAACCCCCGTCACCAACCCCACCTGGTATGCGCAGATTCGCGACATGTTCACGGCCGTGGACCGCGCGCACATGGCCAGACAAGGTCTCGACCTGGCCAGCTACGACGCGGTGATGAACCACGCCGGCGACATCTATCAACAAGTCGCAGCAGGCAACATGCCGCCGGGTAATCCCTGGCCTGCCGACTGGGTGGGTACCTTCCTCAACTGGATGAACAATGGCTACCCCAAAGGCGTGCCCGTGACCCAAGCGAGCCAGGCCGACTTCGCAGCGCGCTCATTGTTCAGCACCGCGGCCCCGGCCGGCAGGATGCGCAAGGACATCACCACCTTGTCGAGCAACGAACTCGACCAGCTCAAAAAAGCTTTTTCCGCCATTAAGGCCCTCGATCCCGCTGACCCGAACAGCTATTTCGTCCAGGCGGGCTATCACTGGTTTCCGGCGCCCAATACCTATTGCATGCACCACGTACCGGGCTACAACCCCTGGCACCGGGCCTATCTGGTCAGCTTCGAAAATGCCCTGAGATCGGTGCCTGGTTGCGAGAACGTGACCCTGCCTTATTGGGATATCACCACGCCCTTCCCCGACGTGCTTAAAAGCCCGCCCTTCGACCAATACGTGCTACCGAAAACCATTGGCGCGGATTTCCCCGAAGGGTACGTCACCACACGTTTTGACTACGACACGATTGCCCAGAACCTGATTGATAACGGCGTGACCGATGACGTCAACCGGGCAATGAGCAAAACCGACTGGGAAGACTTTCATGGCTACTGGTCCGGTGCCAGTCACAACACCATCATTGCCGCCCACGACAGTGGCCATGACTCCATTGGTCCGACGATGCAACAACAGGAAGTTGCGGCGTTCGACCCGGTGTTCTGGTTTTTCCACTGCAATTGGGACCGACTGTTCTGGGAATGGCAGAAGAAAATGCTGGCCACCGACCTGCAAGGGCTGTTGACCACTATCAACGAGGCTACCGACCCGATCAGTTTTCAGATATTCAGCGATCCAGCGCTCGAGGTTCTGAATCCATTCACCCACAGCGCACTGGAACTTAACACACTGGCAATCATCGACTCGGCAGGTCAGCTTGATATTGATTACGAACCGCCGGCCGAAGCCTCGAACGTCGATTTTCTGCCCAAGACCCAGCGTACGCTCGCCGCGAACAAACAATTCACGGTCGAGACCGATCGAGTCAACGTACGCGTCAGCGGCATCAATCGTCTGAAAATCCCCGGCAGCTTCCGGGTGCACCTGCAAAAGGACGGAAGGACGATCGCCTCCAGAGCGCTGTTCCAGCCGGTTGAGGTGCAAAGCTGTGCCAATTGCGTGAGCAACGCGATGGCGCAGTTCGATTTCGAACTGCCAATGGCGGATATAGCGGGCGGCAAACTGAGTGTCTGGGTAGAACCGGTCGACAAGACCTTCGTAGGGGATCGCTTCCCGCAGAAGCTGATGGGCAACCCGGTCATCGATGTCCATCTATTGCTGCAGACAGAGTAGCGCTGTGGCTGCTTGAAAAGTGCCGGATCTGACGTGATGAAGACCGGCACTGAAGTTGGGGGAGACATCACCTAACCGCAACGGAGCACCTATCATGACCGCTTTTCGCCAGGATGTTGCAACACTGGGTTCAGGATGGAACAAGACATTGCTGAACTACGCCAAGGCAATGCAGGCGCTGGACGCGCAACCGATACAGGACCGCACGAGCTGGAAATTCCTCGGCGCCATGCATGGATTCCATCCTCAGTTGTGGCTCAACGAAAATCTGATCAAGGCGAATACCCCGATTCCAGCAGACTTGACCAACAAGACGTACGGCAATCAGTGTCAGCACGGCAGTTGGTATTTCCTCTCCTGGCACCGGGCGTACCTGTTTTCGTTCGAAGCAATCGTCGCCGCGAAAGTGAAAGAGTTGACGGGGGACGACTGGACCCTTCCCTACTGGAACTACCTCAACAGCAGCGATCCGAAAGCCCTGTATCTGCCTGAGGCCTTTGTAGAAAAAACCTTACCCGACGGCAGCCCGAACCCGCTGTGCAAATACCCTCGGCGCCCCGGAATCAAGGCGATCAAGCCCGGGGGCGGGTTCAGCCTTGAAGCGATGGAAGAGAATGATTTTATCGTCGGTAACGGAAACCTGGGATTCGGTGGCGGAATCACTGGCGATTTCGTCCAGTTCGCGGACATCACCGGAGAACTGGAGAGCAACCCGCACAACACGGTTCACGGTCTCGTCGGTGGTTACATGGGCAATGCCTATCTGGCAGGTCTTGACCCTATATTCTGGCTGCACCATTGCAACATTGATCGCCTCTGGGAAGCCTGGATGAACACGCCGGGCAAGACCATGGTCCACGACCCACTCTGGCTCAATGGTCCGGCCAACCGCAGCTTTATCATGCCGGTCCCCGGCGACAACGCACCTGGCGTAACGTTTACTAGCAAAGACACGTTGAAGGGCGGCAAATTTTATCGGCCCTATGATGATTTGAGCATCGGTACGGGTGTAAAGCCGGGAGTGAATGCAGTGGCACGGGTCAATATGGGTTCGCCCAGCAAGCAAACGGTACAGCCCATCGGCGCCAATGCCGCTGCCGTCACGATCGGCAGTGCGCCGGTAGACAGTCATATCGACCTCGAACCCACGGCGGCCTCCAGTAGCATCGCGACCATGGGCGCGACATCGCCGGGTAAGGCGGTGGCCCGACTCTACCTGGCCCTGGAATCCGTGCGTGGCTCCGCACCGTCACCGCTGCTGGATGTGTACGTCAATCTGCCTGACGGCGCCAACCCGGCGCTCGACCCTGACCGGTACGCCGGCAGCCTGACGCTTTTCGGTCTCAACGTTGCTTCGGAAAAAGACGGCGAACACAACGGGTTGGGTTATACGATTGATATTACTGACCTGGCTCAACGGCTCACGGCCGCCGGGGACTTCGATCCGAATCATCTGCGCGTGACGCTTGTACCTGTCGAGCAGATTTCCGATGAAGCACCGATAACGGTTGAGCGCATCAGCGTTCTCAAGCGCAGTGGCGTCGTGACTTGAGGGCAGACTCATGCGGCCAGGTCTGGTTCTACGCAGTTTTACTTACGCACCGTGGCCAATTCTGCTGGCCACGGCAGGCGTGGGCCTGGCCCTTTCCCTCTACAACGATGTGAGCAGTGAAGGTCCCGCATTTTGCGTAGCGGTGAACGGGCTGTCGATCGTCACTCGCTGGCCGGCGGCGTTACAGGCGGAGCTCGCACTGAACCCGCTGCACCGCATCCTCGCCGGCTGGTTCCTGATGCTTTTGGCCATGATGCCGCCCCTGTTGGCAATGCCGCTCATGCACGTCTGGCACTCCAGCCTGGCACGTCGGCGAATGCGTGCATCCGCGCTGTTTCTGTTCGGCTATTGTGCGTTGTGGATGGCCGCCGGCCCTGTTCTATGGGTCTTGGCGTTGTTGCTCCAGTTCACGCTGGGCCAAAACGTGTTCATCGTGACATTGCTGATCGCGCTGGTCTGGAGCGCAAGCCCGTGGCATCGCGCAGCACTCAATCGAGGGCATCAACCACAGCGGATCGGCTTGTTTGGCTGGCCAGCCGACAAGGACTGCCTGACCTTCGGCATGCGCCATGGCCTGTTTTGTATTGTTTCGTGCTGGGCGTGGATGCTGGTGCCGCTGGTGAGCGGAACCTGGCATATCCCGGTGATGCTATTGGCAGGTCTCATCGTGCTGGCCGAACGGCTCACGCCTCCTCGTCCTCCAGGCTGGCACTGGCTTGTGTCACCCATGCACTTTTATACGTTCGTCACCAAACATCTTTCGGAGCGTCCCCATGGTTAGGCGAGTGTGTCTGGCAATCGGCGTAAGCACCGTGACACCTGTTGCTAAAGAGGTCCTGGATTTCGCCTATCTGGATGGCGCCGTTTTAGCCGCGCGCTCCATGGGGGAATGGGCACTGCGCTCTGGTTTCGGCGTCGACAACGTCAAAGTCGTCGACGACGGCTGGGTCAATAACAAGCCAAACCCGGTCACACGGGTGCGCGTACAACAAGCCGTCGACGAACTGTTTCCAGCGGGGGCCGACGTCGTTGAGCAATTGATCCTGTCATTTTGCGGACACGGGCTGACGGGGTCGAATTTTGGCGAGATCTTCTGGCTGTTCAGCGACTCGCTGCAGATGAAGTACCGCATTGTGGTCGACAGGTTTTACGAGGAAATGTTTCTGCTCGGCGTCAAACGCATAACGCTGATCACCGACGCGTGCCGCGAAGCCCCCCAAAACCTGGAGCTAATGCGCCTCGATGGTTCGCGCGGGATCCTTGTGCAAGGCACCCGGGCCGACGAAACAAATTTCGATAGCCTCGCTTGCTGCCATGACGGCCAACTGGGCTACATGGTTCGAGACCCTGCTGGCGCCGCACCGGGCAAATGCATCTTCTCGGGTGTCATCGCGGATATTCTCTGGGGACTGGAGCCCACTGCCATTGAAAATGGGCTCATAACCACGAATGCGTTGGGTAAATTCGCTCGCTCGCGCACGGCCGAACGCGCTCGCGAGTACCACCTCAAGCTCGACCCTCACTGCCAGGTCGATCCCGACGCCGTGGTGCTTTACGACACTGCGACCCCACTCAAGCCCCCTGACGACATGCAACCGTGGCCATCCGGAAACACGGTAGCGGTGCTGGGCGCTGAAAAAAACGACGAGGCTCTGGATTCTGCAGGGTTCACTGCCGAGGAAACAACAACCCAGCGTTCAGTTCAGCAGCGCACCTTGCGCTATCGCCTTATCAACAAACTCCCATGGTTCAGGCGATCTAAATCAAAAGATCCAGACAGACGCGAAGTGGTCGCCGGAATCACACATCTGCGAGAGGACATGGATGAACTGCACAACATCGACATGGATATGCCTCGCCATAGGCAAATGATAAAGGAGTTGTCCGAACAGCTCAGAGCAGAGTCGATGACCTGGGTGGTTCAACGTCGATTCCTGGAGATCGACCGTGCCGGTGACGCAAATCTCATTGTCTGGGGTGAGCAGGCGACACTGCTGTCCAACCGCGCGACTCACTCCCTCAGATCCGAGCCCCCCGTCAACGAGTTTTACGTTGAACCCCGCACTAAAGGGGCGCCTGTTCTGGTGCACATGGGCAAGGAGCAAGTTACGCCTGTCGTACCTTACGCAGGTCTGTATACCGCCGTCGTCCCCAGCCCCAACGGAGATGTTTTCCAGGTGTACGGAGCGCACAGTTCGCCGCAAAGGTATCTGGCGGGCATGCGGACCCTTCGTGAATTCTCTGACGGGCACTTGCGAGCTGATAGCGTTGATCGACTGGCTGCAGACCTGCGGCATGAAAAGCATGCCGACCCGATGTTGGGCGTCATCTGCGCCTACCTTTACCGGGCGCTCGCCGACTACGACAACATCCGGCGCATGGCCTATTTTTATGCGACCCGTGATCAGGCTGTGCCCTTCGACATCGCGCTGCTCGGAGGTATGGAGGTAACACGCAACACGCATGGCGCCCTGCAACTGCATGTGCCAGCAGTGAAGGCCCGGGAATCGCGACCAAACGCGCCAGCACTCCCCGGCTATGCCACCCAAGCAACCCCTGCCATCTTCGCCAGCGTCGGCGGACGATGCCCATGGCTCGGACTTGGCTGGGACTATGTCGTTGAGCCTCGATTGGAGTCGGCTCTGCTTGTCGAAGGTCTTGGCGAGCATGCGTCACTGATTCGGCGCAGCGGTTCGACCGTGTTGCCTGCGGCCTCAGCAAGGCAACTTGCAGAGGCCTGGGGTCTGCCGCCAGGTTAATTCGTTTTTTCTGCGTTGGCCGAGGTGTTCTCAGGGAGGAAAAGATGCTTGCAGAGTCGTTCTACGAACGCATTCTCGCTGCGGGCCGACGGCGAGAGAGCGCATCATAAGACTGATCAACACACCCCAACCCCACCAGCGTCGCCTCTACAGCTTCATCCAGCGGCGTATGCGGCTCGCGACCCAAGGTCGATTGCAACTGCGCGCCGTTCAGCCTTACCGGTTGTTGCCACAGGTAACGCATCTCCTGCATTTCGCGAAACGTTTCGACAAAGGGCGACAACACGTTGATCAACCACCAGGGAAACGCTTTGATCCTTGGCGTTTTACCGCCATGTCTTGCCACAACGCGGCGTATGGCTTCGGCCATTTGCCTGCCATCCGCATCCCAATGACCGTCCATATGAAACGCGGCGAACGGTGCAAGCGTTTCTCTGCGCTCCAGCAGTTGCGTCATGGTGTTGGCGACATCCGGCAAATAGGCCCATTGATTGCCGATGCCCTTGGCACTGGGTACCAGTACACGGGTGACTGCCCGCCCCGGTTTGACCAGCCCTTGGGAAAACCAGTTGTTGCCCGGCACCGGCCCGAAGAAGTTGCCGGCACGCACGATAATTACCCGGCATCCCTGAGTGCTGGCTTCGCGCAGATGTCGTTCAAGCTCGACCCGCAGCGCACCTTTGCGGGTCATGGGGTGTTGTGGTGAGTCTTCGTGCAGCAACGGGAATGCGTCTGGCCCGTAGTTATAAACAGTGCCCGGCAGGACGATGGTCGCCCCTTGTGCAATAGCGGCCGCAATGGTGTTGTCGATCATGGGCAAGACCCGCTTGTCCCAGTCACGATAACCGGGTGGATTGACCGCATGGACAATGACCGAGCAGCCCTGTGCCGCCGCCATGACCTGTTGGCGATTCATCGCATCCCCGTCAAACCAGATAAAGCCTTCAGCCCCTTCGTGAGGTGGACGACCACCGCGTCGCAGCGCACACACCTGCCAGCCGGATTCGCGCAGCTTGCGCGCCACTTCACCGCCGATACCTCCCGTTGCACCCAGTACCAAAACGCGTCGACTCAAGATCATGTTGATCGTCCTCTCGATGGAATGAGAAGAGTCTGAATGCGCCGTCGACTCAATGAAATTGCTTAAAACCGGCTACCAGCTATACATTTATGCATGGACAACAACATCAGCTGGGAACTGTACCGCTCGTACCTGAGCGTGCTGCAGGAAGGATCATTGTCGGGTGCCGCTCGAGCACTGGGGGTTGCGCAACCTACGGTCGGGCGCCATATCGACACGCTCGAGCAGCAACTGGGCGTGAGTTTGTTCACTCGCTCCCAACAAGGGTTGCTGGCGACCGAAGCCGCGCAGGCCCTCAAGCCCTTCGCGCAATCCATGCAGGCCAATGCTGCCGCACTGCTGCGCGCAGCCGAGGCGCAAGGAAGCGGCGTCAGAGGCACGGTGCGCATCAGTGCCAGCGAAGTCGTGGGCGCCGAAGTGCTGCCTCCGGTTATTGCCGGCTTACAAGGACAGTACCCGGAACTGAACGTTGAGCTGGTCCTGACCAATCGCGTTCAGGACCTGTTGCACCGCGAGGCTGATATCGCCGTGCGCATGGTTGCGCCCGAGCAAGGTTCGCTGATTGCCCGGCGCATCGGCGATATCGAACTGGGCCTGCATGCTCACCGCCGCTACCTCGATGCGCGAGGCACACCGCAGACACTGGAACAGCTCACTGAACACGCGCTGATCGGCTTTGACCAGGAGACGCCCTTTCTGCGCAGCGCCAGGCACTGGTTGCCGCAATGGCGTCGTGAACACTTCACCTTGCGTACCGACAGCGATCTGGCGCAACTGGCAATGATTCGTGCCGGCGTGGGCATCGGCGTGTGCCAGGTGCGAGTGGCGCAACGTGACCCTGCGCTGGTGCGCGTACTCGCACACCCCTTCAAACCCAGACTCACCAGTTGGCTGACCATGCATGAAGATTTACGCAACAGTCCGCGCTGCAAAGTGACCTTCGAGGCGCTGCTGTCAGGGCTCGAGCAATACGTGGGCTAAGCTGTTTTTATCGCCGTGCGTCGGCTGAGCACTGTCGGTGGTTGAGTGCGGCATAACGGCAACACTGTCATAACCCGCATTTTTCCTGACAGAAAAACCACTTTTTCAGTCATTCACAACCGCTCTTCAACCCTCTGAGAACGGCCGTTTCGGCTCAGGCGCGTTATTCGATAACCGACAACGCTTTATTACTGAATTTATGATTTAACTAGGTAGTTACCTAACTATATAATCCCCTTCTCATTTCAACGGGACATTCAACGTGAAGCAGAGTCAAGGCCTCTCTGGCCTTTCTAAATTCATTCTGGTCGGGCTGGGCGTGATCATCGCCCTGCTCGGCTTGGCGCTCGCTGCTGGCGGCGTGAAGTTGGTCAGCCTGGGAGGGTCGTGGTACTTCCTGATGGGCGGTCTGGTGATGGCGGTTTCCGGATGGCTGATCGCACGCTTCAAACCGGCGGGTGCGTGGTTGTTCGCAGCGTTCCTGCTCGGGACCGCGATCTGGGCCGTGAGCGATGCCGGGCTGGTGTTCTGGCCGGTGTTCTCGCGCCTGTTCATGTTCAGTGCGGTGGGTCTGGCGGTCGCGCTGGTTTATCCAATGCTCAAGCGTGCCAGCGGTGGCGTTCCTGGGCGCGGTGCTTATGCGCTGGCCGCTGTACTCGCGGTCGGCCTGGCCGTTGCGGCCGCTAACATGTTTGTCGCGCACCCAACGGTTGCAGCCACCGGCACGGGCCCGGGGCTCACGCCAGTGGAGCCAGACAAGGCGCAGAAAGACTGGGCGCACTACGGCAACACCGAAGGTGGCAGCCGTTTCGCCGCGCTGGATCAGATCAACCGCACCAACGTCGACAAACTGAAAGTCGCGTGGACCTACCACACCGGTGACATCGCCGAGAGCGATGGCAACGGCGCCGAAGATCAGCTCACCCCGCTGCAGATCGGCAACAAGGTGTTCATCTGCACTCCGCACAACAACCTGATCGCGCTGGATGCCGACACCGGCAAGGAACTGTGGAAAAACGCGATCAACGCCAAGTCGAAAGTCTGGCAGCGTTGCCGTGGCATGGCCTATTTCGATGCCACCAAGGCCATCGCTCAGCCGGGCAATTCGAGCATCGTCGAAGCCAAACCTGCGCCGGCCGCCAACTGCCAGCGTCGCCTGCTGACCAACACCATCGACGCACGTCTGATCGCGGTCGATGCCGACACCGGCGAGTTCTGCCAGGGTTTCGGCAACAACGGCCAGGTTGATCTGAAGGCCGGTCTGGGTGATGTGCCGGACAGCTACTATCAGCTCTCCTCCGCGCCATTGATGGCCGGCACCACAGTCGTGGTCGGTGGGCGCGTGGCCGACAACGTGCAAACCGACATGCCGGGCGGCGTGATCCGTGGTTTTGACGTGATCACCGGTGCCATGCGTTGGGCCTTCGACCCGGGCAACCCACAGGATAAAAAGGCACCGGCCGACGGCAGCACCTATGTGCGCAGCACGCCGAACAGCTGGGCGCCGATGTCCTACGACCCGGCGACCAACACCGTGTTCCTGCCGATGGGCAGTTCGTCCACCGACATCTACGGTGTCGAGCGTAGCAAACTCGATCACACCTACGGCGCCTCGATCCTCGCGCTGGACGCCAGCACTGGCGATGAGCGCTGGGTGTTCCAGACCGTGCACAACGACCTCTGGGACTTCGATCTGCCGATGCAGCCGAGCCTGATCGACTTCGACAAGGACGGCAAAACCGTGCCGGCGCTGGTCATCGGCACCAAGGCCGGGCAGATTTATGTCCTGGATCGTGCCACCGGCAAGCCGCTGACCGATGTCAAGGAAGTCCCGGTCAAAGCCGCGAACATCCCGAACGAACCGTACTCGCCAACCCAGCCGAAATCGGTGGGCATGCCGCAAATCGGCGCGCAGCACCTGACCGAATCCGACATGTGGGGTGCCACGCCGTACGATCAGCTGTTGTGCCGGATCGACTTCAAGTCGATGCGTTATGACGGCCTGTACACCGCGCCGGGTACTGACAAATCCCTGAGCTTCCCGGGTTCGCTGGGTGGCATGAACTGGGGCAGCATCTCCACTGACCCGGTGCACGGTTTCATCTTCGTCAACGACATGCGCCTGGGTCTGTGGATTCAGATGATCCCGTCGCAGAACAAGGCGCAGGCCTCGTCCGGTGGCGAAGCGCTGAACACCGGCATGGGCGCCGTACCGCTCAAGGGCACGCCGTATGCGGTGAACAAGAACCGCTTCCTGTCGGTGGCCGGCATCCCTTGCCAGGCTCCGCCGTTCGGTACGCTGACGGCGATCGACATGAAGACGCAGAAAGTCGCCTGGCAGGTTCCGGTCGGCACCGTTGAAGACACCGGTCCCCTGGGCATCCGTATGCACCTGCCGATCAAGATCGGTCTGCCAACCCTCGGCGGCACCCTGTCGACCCAAGGTGGCTTGATCTTCATCGCCGGCACCCAGGACTTCTACCTGCGCGCCTTCAACAGCGGCAATGGTGAAGAAATCTGGAAAGCGCGTCTGCCCGTCGGCAGTCAGGGCGGCCCGATGACCTACGTTTCGCCGAAGACCGGCAAGCAGTACATCGTCGTCACCGCCGGCGGTGCACGCCAGTCGACCGATCGCGGCGACTACGTGATGGCCTACGCCTTGCCGTAAGCCGAAGTGCCCGTGTTGACCACGGGCACTTTCTTTTGCGCGCGGCACCTGAGGGTGCCGCGCCGCTTTGCGCTATCGCCCTCGTTTTGAGCAGGAAGATCTCCATGTTTCGTTTTTCTCATACCGGCTGGCTCAACGGCGTGCTGTTGGGCCTGACCTGCAGCGCCACCCTGCCCGCCTTTGCCGACACCGATGCCAACCTCCTCAGCCGCAATACCCTGACCGGCGACTGGGGTGGCCTGCGCCACCAGATGGACGAAGACGGCATCAAATTCACCGGTGACTACACCGGTGAAATGGCTTACAACGCCGACGGCGGCCTGCATCGCTCGGGCCGTTACTCGCAGAACATCAAGCTCGGCGCACAGTTCGACCTGAGCAAGCTGTATAGCGTGGAGAACGCCGGCAAGGTCCAATTGACCATCAACGACCGGCGCGGCAACAGCGCCTCGGAAGACCTGGTCGGCAACCGTCTGCCGATTCAGGAAAACTACGGCGGCCTCTACACCCGCCTGACCGAGCTCAGCTACGAGCGCAGCCTGTTCACCCCGGCGCTCAACGTGAAGCTGGGTTACATGGCCATGGGCAACGACCTTGGTGGCCTCGACAGCGGCATTCTCTGCAACTTCATGAACGCCGGCTTCTGCGGCCATCCGTTGAACATGTCCGGTGGCAGCGGCTGGACCAACTACCCCAATGCCCATCTGGGCGTGCGGGTGAAGTACGACCTGTCGTCGGCGTGGCAGTTGCGCGTCGCCGCGTTCAATGTCGATCCGCAAAGCAACGGCAATTCCAGTCGTGCCTGGCACCTGGGACCGAAACACACCACGGGCACTGTGGTGCCGATCGAACTGGTCTACAAGCGCGCGGGGCAGTTGCCCGGCGAATACAAGCTTGGCTACTACTACGACAGCTCCAACGTGAAACGCATCGGCAGCGATAAAGAGGTGTCAGGCCGCGGCGGTCATTACCTGCTGATCGACCAGGCCGTGTGGCGTTCGGCATCGTCCGAGGGCCGCAGTCTGCACGCCTTCGGTCAATACTCGGCCGCCAGCGAAGCGGCTTCGCCGTTCAGCAAGTGGTACGGCACTGGCGTGGTGCTATACAAACCGTTCGAAGGGCGCCCGCGTGACACCCTCGCGCTCGGTTATGGCCGGGCCGTGCCGAACCCGCGCAGTCGTGACGTGCAGCAAGAGGCGGCGCTGGCCAACGGCGCGGCATTCCCGAACCTGGACAGCGCCGAACAGTTGCTCGAACTCGGTTACGGTTACCAGGCCACCCCGTGGCTGACCTTGCGCCCCAATGTGCAATACATCATCGAGCCGGGCGCGTTTTCCGGGCAGGACATCGACAATGCACTGGTGTTTGGCTTGCAGGTAAAAGCGGCGCTCTAAGGCATTCGCAGCATAAAAAAAACCGGCGCAAAGCCGGTTTTTTTATGCTCGACGATAAACCGAGGTCTGACGACGTTACTCGGATGCGCTCTCACTGCTACCCCGCACGAAACGGTTACGACCCTGCGCCTTCGCGCTGTACAACGCCTGATCTGCCATCTCGATCAACCCCTGCACATTGTCCAGTCGAGAACCGCTAGCGGTCGCCATGCCGATGCTCACACTGAGCCGGCCGAACGGACTGGTGTCGTGCGCAATATGCTCTTGCTGCAAACGGTCGAGGATCAGTTGCGCCACCACGGCGGCACCGTCACTGTCGGTGTCAGGCATGATGATGCCCATCTCTTCGCCGCCATAGCGCGCCACCAGATCCGACGGCCTCCTGACACACGCTTCGAGAATGCGGCCCACCCTCTGCAGGCAGGCGTCGCCAGCCACATGCCCGAAGGCATCGTTAAAGCGCTTGAAGTAGTCGATATCAATCATCAGTAAGGCCAGCGTCGTGCCGTCACGCTGTGCTCGTCGGGCTTCCATCGCCAGGCTCTCATCAAACCAGCGCCGGTTGGCCAGACCGGTCAGGGCGTCTTTCATCGCCAGCAACTCAAGTTGCCGGTTTGACGACAGCAACTGCTGCTGAGCCCCGCGCAATTGATCCTCGGCCGCCGTGCGCCGGCGGATATCGAGGATCAGAAACCAGCCGATCAGCCCCGTCAGGCCGAGCAATCCGGTGACCACCACCGCCGACAGCAACGCCTCCATTCGCCACGCAGCAAGGGCTTCGCGCTTGCCGAGGGCGACGGTCGTGATCAGCGGCAGCCGGTCGCTCTTGCGAAAAGCGTAGAGCCTTTCCACGCCGTCCAGGCTGGAGGTGAACGACGCAGTGCCGACGGAACGATCAACCAGGTACTTGGCGTAGATGGGCGATTTGGAAAAGTTGCGGCCCATGTCCTGTTCGCGGAAAGGATAGCGAACCAGCAACGTGCCATCGGTATAGGACAAACCGATCGCGCCCTCCTGCCCCACATCGATTTTTCCAAACAGTCGCAGGAAGTTTTCCACCCCAAGGGTCACCGCTACCACACCGGCGAACTCGCCATCGGGACCATTGAAGCGACGGCTGACGGTGATCACCCATTCCTGATTGGAGCGGCTCTGGATCGGCGGACCGATAAAGGTCTCGCGGGACGGATCGTCACGGTGATGGATGAAATAGACCCGATCACTGCTATTGGCGCCGGCTGGAATCTGCCGGCTGGAGGACATCAGCCAGCGGCCCTGAGTGTCGTAGATCGTGATGCCACTGAGCTGTGGCATCAACGATTCCTGGCGCTCGACCAATGCGGCCAGTCGCTGAATCTGCGCAGGGCCGCTGCCTTCGGTCTCCAGACGCTCGACCAGCCCGAGCAAAAGCAGCGAACTCTGGCGGACAATGCCCTCGGAGTAAGTCGCCAGCGCCTGGGTCAGGTTCAAGCCATGGACATTCACCTCCTCCAGTGCCCGCTCACGGGAGGCCAATACCTTCCACACCGTCAATGACGCGAGAGAGCAGCCAATGACCAACAGCAAAAGCACCACCAGGTGGGAATCACGCTTCACGTTACTACCTTAAGGAAAGTCCGGTTTTCCATTCCAGCAACATTGGGTCAGGGCAATAGCGGCAGCCATCCATCCTTCTTCTGGCCAAGAATACAAGCAGCGCTGAAACGATGCAGTAACTGAAAGGTACATTTTGCAAAGTAATCAGCTGACTTCACCCGCCGCGCTCCGCATTCACGCCGGGTCCACCGCCTCGATCACGCCCTTGTCCTCGCCCAGGAAGCCACCGCTTTGATGCGCCCACAGCCGCGCATATACGCCGTTTTTCTCGAGCAGTTCGCTGTGCGTGCCCTGTTCGATGATGCGCCCGTCGTCCATGACGATCAGCCGATCCATCGCTGCAATCGTCGACAGTCGGTGGGCAATCGCGATCACGGTCTTGCCTTGCATCATCTCATCGAGGCTTTCCTGAATCGCCACTTCGACTTCCGAGTCCAGCGCGCTGGTGGCTTCGTCAAGCAACAGGATCGGCGCGTTTTTCAGCATGACCCGGGCAATCGCAACGCGTTGCCGCTGACCACCGGAGAGCTTGATACCCCGCTCGCCCACTAGGGTGTCGTAACCGGTATGCCCCTGACGATCGCTCAACTGGCTGATGAACTCATCGGCCTGCGCATTGGCCGCAGCGCGGCGCACTTGTGCGTCGGTCGCATCCGGTCGGCCGTAGGCAATGTTGTCGCGAATGGAGCGGTGCAGCAGCGAAGTGTCCTGGGTCACCATGCCGATGGCACTGCGCAGACTGTCCTGAGTCACGTGCGCGATGTTCTGGCCGTCGATGCGAATTTCCCCGCTGTCGACATCGTAGAAACGCAGCAGCAGGTTGATCAGCGTGGATTTGCCGGCGCCGGAGCGGCCGACCAGACCGATTTTTTCCCCGGGCCGGATGCTCAGGCTGAGGCCGTCGAACACCTGACGCTCGCCGTTGTAGTTGAACCGCACCTTATCGAACGTGACCGCGCCGCCAGTGGTCACCAGCACACCGGCATCCGGTGCGTCCTGGACTTTGGCGCCTTGGGTCAGCGTCGCCATGCCATCCTGAACAGTGCCGATGCTTTCGAACAACGAAGTCATTTGCCACATGATCCAGTTCGACATGCCATTGATGCGCAACGCCATCGCGGTGATTGCCGCCACGGCACCTGCGCCGACGTCACCCTGGTGCCACAGCCACAACGCGTAACCGCCGGCGGACATGATCAACGCCACCACCAGAGCCTGGTTGACGATCTCGAACAGACTCACCAGACGCATCTGGCGAAAGCCGGTCAGCTTGAAATCTTCCATCGCCGCCCGGGCGAAGTGCGCCTCACGGTTGGAGTGCGAGAACAGTTTCACCGTGGTGATGTTGGTGTAGGCGTCGGAGATCCGCCCGGTCATCATCGACCGCGCATTGGCTTGCTCCTGCCCCACTTTGCCCAGACGCGGCACGAAGTACCACATGGCCAGCCCGAAAAACACGACCCACGCCAGGAACGGCAGCATCAGTTTCAGTGCAAAGCCGCCGGCCAGCGCGATGATCGCAATGAAATACACACCGATGCCGGGCAGGATCTCGATCAGGGTAAACAGCACATCACGCACCGCCAGCGCGGTCTGCATCACCTTGGTGGTAACCCGGCCGGAAAACTCATCGGAAAAAAACGAAAGGCTCTGTCGCAGCATCAGCCGATGGAAGTCCCAGCGCAGGCGCAACGGCAGGTTAATCGCCAGAATCTGGTGCTGCACCATTGTGCGCAACGCCACCAGCCCGACACTGAACACCATGACGATGCCCATGCCCCACAACACTCGACTCTCCTGCGCAGCGGCTTCACCGCCGGCCTGCCAGGTCGACAACAGATCTACGACCTGTCCGAGGAAGGAAAACAGCCACGCTTCATAAATCGACACGGCCGCACTGAGCAATGCCAGCGCCAGGACATAACCGCGCGCGCCGCGCGTGCAGGCCCAGAGAAAGCGGGCCAGTCCGTTGGGGGGTGGTGGGACCTCGTCAGGAGGAAAAGGGTCGAGTCTTCGTTCGAACACACGAAGCATGGTGGTCTCCAAAACTTTCAAGTTAAGGGGATTCTGCCATCGAATGGTTGCCGGGAGGTCTTTGTGAAAAAGTGTGAGTTTGCGAAGGGCCGGTGTCGGCGCACAGATCAATAGTCGTAGGCCACGGCCTGAGCAAGCCAGGGCGCAATGCCCTGGCAGATCGCAATGGTCACTTTTTCTTTTTCGCGGTCTTTTCGGCCTTCTTCGGTTCCTTGGCCTTATCGGGTTTGCTATCGGCTTTTTTGGCAGATTTTTTCGGTTCGACGTCTTTTTTCTTGTCTTTCTTTTCGGATGATTTTGAAAGCGCCGCAGCCGCCGCAGATTTCTTCGCCGGTGAGGCCTTTTTGTCTTTCAAGTCCTTGCCGGCTTTCGAAGCTTGACCTTTGCTTTTCTTTTCGTCTTTAGCCACGTTGACCACCTCTCGGAGTGTGCCGGTATTGGCACTGTGCCTGCGCGATTGACCACAAGCTGATCATTAGGCGAGCACGCCGCTGAAGCGGTTCAAATTATTTTCTACACCGCCGTCTCGTCATCCACGGGCAATGAAGCCAGCATCTCGGCGCGGCACACCTGAAGAATCTCATCCGCCAGCGCGGAATCATCCGGACAGGCGCGCGACAGGATAATCGCACCGGCAGCACGCGAAAGCAGGTCGATCATTTTCCGCCGCCCCTCACCCGGCGCGGCATCCGGGCCTGTCGGGTATTTGTCACCGAGGGTTTGCAGGGTGCGTTCGATGCCTTCGGCAAACGTCGCTTTCACAGCGTCCGGTTGCCGCGCCGCGTCGCCACACAACGCGGCCATGGTGCAGCCGCTGCTGCGTCCATCCCGATGTGCGCGGGTCACATAAACATCAATGAAGCCCGCGACATCGAGCGCTTCCGCGCCGGCCAGCGATTTGGCCAGACCGCAGGCCGAGGCTTCGGCCATCAGATCGGCCTTCGATCCGAAATGTTTGTAGAAGCCTCCGTGGGTGAAACCGGCCGCCGCCATGAGATCGGCCACACCGACACCGTCAAAACCGCGCTCGCGGAACAGTTCTGAAGCCGTTTCAACGATGTGCTCTCGATTGGCTTGCGCCTGGGCCTTGGTCACTCTCACGTGCAATACCTCGTGTCCGCTGGGAAATCCTGCGCCGATGATACATAGATGCTGGTCATAATCAAAACCGTTGACAGTTTAGATTTCGATCATCATCCTAATTGCACGCACCACCGATCTTCATTAACGGACACGGAAGAAACACCAGATGACCGAGCCGAAACTGTTCACCCCTTACACCCTCGGCGCGCTCACGCTGTCGAACTGCGTCGTGCTTGCGCCGCTGACACGCAACCGCGCCGGCCACGGCTTTGTACCCAGCGAGTTCGCGGCCCTGCGCCAGCGCTTCAAAAACACCTACATCGCCAACAACGGCTCCGACCTCGACCTGGCGACAGCGCGGCGGGGTACATCGACTACCCGACGCAGGCTGAATCGAGCACTGCCGCACGCTGAGCAATCCCTGATCGCGTTTTCTGTTTTTCCCATCCTGAAAGAGAGATGAACCCATGAACACTCGCCCTACTGTTTTGATCACTGGCGCCTCCACCGGCATTGGTGCCGTCTACGCCGATCGCTTCGCGCAACGCGGCCACGATCTGGTCCTGGTCGCCCGTGATCAGGCGCGCCTGGAGGCCCTTGCCACCCGGTTGCGCCGCGAGCACGACGTCGCCGTCGATGTGATTGCGGCTGACCTGACCCAAGCCAGCGATCTGACCACGATTGAGTCCCGTCTGCGTGATGACGCCCGGATCGGCATCCTCGTCAATAACGCCGGCGCCGCGCTGTCCGGTCAGTTCATTGACCAAAGCACCGACAAGGTTGCGCAATTGGTCGCCCTCAACACCACTGCGCTGGTGCGACTGGCCAGCGCCATCGCTCCACGCCTGGTCAAAGCCGGCGACGGCGCGATTATCAACATCGGTTCGGTGGTGGGTCTGGCGCCGGAGTTCGGTATGACGGTCTACGGTGCGACCAAGGCCTTTGTGCTGTTCCTTTCCCAAGGCCTGAGCCTGGAACTCTCGCCACAGGGCGTCTACGTGCAGGCCGTGCTGCCGGCCGCCACCCGCACGGAAATCTGGGATCGCTCCGGCGTCGACATCAACACCTTGACCGAAATCATGGAAGTGGGCGACCTGGTGGATGCCGCGCTGACCGGTTTCGATCGTCGCGAACCGGTGACCATTCCGCCCCTGCACGAAGCAGAACGCTGGGATGACCTGCAGACCGCACGGCAGGCCCTGCTGGGGCAGATCCGCCAGTCTGCAGTTGCCCAGCGCTACCAGACGCCAGAGTGATCCCCCGGTAGCGAACACCCGTACCGGATTCGATGCAGCCAACGCACAACTGGTGATTTATGAGGATGCCGGCCACGGCGGGATTTTCCAGCAGCACCTTGATTTTGTGACCAAGGCGTCGGCGTTCCTCGATGCCTGACAACGCGGCGCCGCGACCCCGCAACTACGCTCCCTGCAACCGACAAGAGCCACACCGCAATGAAAGCATTTCTGATTGATCGCTATGGCCAGAACGGCGGGCGCATTGGCGAAGCACCGGCCCCTGTGGTGGGCGCCCACGACGTCCTGATCGAGGTGCATGCCAGCAGCATCAACGTGCTGGATTCGAAGATCCGCAAAGGCGAATTCAAGCTGATCCTGCCCTACTCGTTTCCGTTGATACTGGGCAACGATCTGGCCGGCATTATCGTTGACGTGGGTTCAGCGGTGACCCGCTTCAAACCGGGAGACGAAGTTTATGCTCGCCCACCAGAAACACGGATCGGCACGTTCGCCGAATTAGTCGCCGTGAACGAAGAAGCGATTGCACTGAAACCTGCCAATACTCACATGGCACAAGCCGCGTCCATCCCTTTGGTGGCACTGACCGCCTGGCAAGTGCTGGTTGAAACCGCCCGACTGAAAAATGGCCAGAAAGTGCTCATCCATGCCGGATCCGGCGGCGTCGGCACCGTGGCCATCCAGCTCGCCAAACACCTCGGGGCCTTTGTCGCCACCACCACCAGCACCGCGAATGTCGCATGGGTAAAAGCGCTGGGGGCCGATCAGGTGATCGACTACACACAGCAGAACTTCGAAAGCGTCCTGCACGACTTCGACGTGGTATTGAACAGCCTTGGTGCCGATGTATTGGAGAAATCCCTCAAGGTGCTCAAACCCGGAGGCCAGCTAATTTCCATCTCCGGGCCACCCACTGCGCAGTTCGCCCGGGAGCAAGGGTTGTCCTGGCCTTTGCAACAAGTCATGCGCCTGCTGAGTTTCAGTATCCGGCGCAAGGCGCGCCAGCGCGACGTCAGTTACGCATTCGTCTTCATGCGGGCCAATGGCGCGCAATTGCAGCACATCACCGCGCTCATTGAGGCCGGCATCATCAAACCGGTGATTGACCGCACCTTCCCCTTCGAATCGACAGCTGAGGCGTTGCAATACGTCGAGCAGGGCCGCGCCCAGGGCAAGGTGGTGGTGACGATGAAATGACCAGACCGTGTGTTGATGAGTCAAGCGCAGAGGCCGCGCAACGATTGCCACTTCAGCCTTCGTCATCCGAAGCTACTTTGCCAGCGTTGAGTAAAAAGGATGAGCAGCTACCGGAGACGGTAGCGGTTGAAGCACCGGTGATTCTCTGGCGCAGTCTGATGCTTGAACAATAGGTTCTGACCGTTCCCGAGTCGCTGTGAGACCTACACGTCGCGGCATCAAGCAGCATGAGGAAATCTGCCGTGCCTTCGCATGAGTGGTCTGCGGGGCTGGATTCGCTCTGACGCATCATTGACTATAGCCATCGCTGGCGCTGCCGTACCGACCGTTTAGAAGGGCTCGGTTTCACCCTGTACCTGGGCGCGTAAACGAACCAAGGGCGAAAACAATGAATCGTACCGACCATGTCTGCCTGATGGCGACTTATAACGAATGGATGAACGCAAATATTTATGAAGCGGCCAAGCGCTTGTCAGATGAAGAGCTTTCACTGAATAGAAACGCATACTTTGGTTCTATTATCGGGACGCTGAACCACTTGGTGGCGGGAGACGTTATCTGGCTGCAGCGATTCGCCGGGCACCCAGCGAACTACTCGGCTCTGAAGCCGGTTCAGCAACTTCCTGCCCCGAAAAGTCTCAACCAGCTGACGTTCTCAAACATCCGCGATTTGTCGGCTCATCGGATATGGCTCGATAGAGTAATTGTGGAGTGGTCTCGCTCCATTACAGAGGCACATTTAGATGGCACCCTGAGTTACACAAGCATGGCAGGGACGCCCGCAGACAAAAGTTTCTTTGGTTTGCTCATGCATTTCTTCAACCACCAGACTCATCATCGCGGGCAAGTCTCTACCTTGCTTTCACAAGCGGGTGTCGACATCGGCAATACAGATCTGGTTCTCCTCATTCCATCCAAACCCTGAATACAGTAGAGAGTCCAGGTGCTGGATCGGGTTTCGTCGCATTGGATCGGAACTGCCAAGCAGTGCGGCCATGCAGGATGGTGTCGAGTGCCGAGTGACGGCAATCGGCCAAAAGCGGCCCTTCGCGGCCGGTTACCGTTTCGCTCCACACTCCAATATCACTCATTTAGAGAGGAAGCTTCCGCGCTGAGTCAACTGTGCCCCGCGGAAGGCGGAGATCGTCCCATTGCGGCCCTTCTAGCGCTCTACAAATCAAGGCTAATTCATTGGAGAGCGTGATTTTAGCCGGGTAGGACACTTTCCGAGTTTATAGACAATTATTCTTGTTCGGCACCATCCAGCAAAGCAGCTACGTCTAACATGAGTGTTCTAAGGGCTGCTTGGTCAACGCGCTCTAATACCTGGTCTAGTTTTGAAAAATTCATCTCGCGTCCGCGATGCCGCCCCGCCTCTCGCCTTAAATCTTGCGCCGCTGACTGACGTAGTTCTAATGAAGGACCACCTACCTTTGCCAGGGCTATTTTTAGCTTGTGCACAAAACTACCTACATCAACTTCTGGCTCACTCAAAGTTAAGCCAGCCAGACCTTGCACTCCACGCGTTAGAATTCCCCACCCAGTTTGGTGTTTCCCTCCCTTCATCGTCCACTGAAAAAGGAGGTCTTTTGCAGAATTGTAGTAATCTTCACAATCCCATTTTTTGCTATCTACGGCAGCATCAAAAAGCAACTCGGTTACAGAAAACATTGCAACAAAACGAACTGAGTCAGCGTCATCAGGAAGGAAAGAAATAGTTGAAAGTAACCAAATTGCATGTTTTTGAAGGGATTCTTTTTCATTATCATCACAGGCTGGGGCGCTGGAGACGGCTAAAAACATTTCCGACATTCCGACGGCCCATTGCAGGAGATCAGACGTGAATCCTAGCCTTTTATTAACCGCAGCGAGCAACAAATCTTTTTGCGGCGAGTAAATTTGATCCGCCCAAACCTCTATATTTCCGATAATCCTGATCGCATTTTTATCATTGATTGGCGCATTTAAGATTTCATTAACCAAAGGGAGTAATTTAGATCTAAGCGAACTCATGCTGGCGCTTGAATAGTAAGGCGCTAGGTTGCTACTGTGGATAGACGTGAGTGACGTACTTGGAACTTCGAAAAATACCAGCGCGGCGCTTTTTATCGCAGACCTTAGCTCGCTAACGGGGTAACTTATGTCGTCCTTTGCGCCAACAATCAGCTCAAAAGTTATTAATGATAGCTGATCAAAAGCGACCAGAGTAGCTGGCCTATAATCGGATTTCACCATGCCGGCGTATGAAACAAAAGCGATTTTATTTGTCAGGGATATTATTTCAGTTGAGTTTGAAAGCCTCAACATCGATCGTGCGGCTTTCCCCATAAGGCGCAACCCCTCCATAATTACGTCTGGCATATTGTGTGGAAGGACAGACTCGACAGCAGCCTCAAGGTACCCCGATGCCAAGCCTGCATGCTTCTTTGAGGTATTCCTTCCAGGGTACTTGATAACTGCATAAACTGAAATTAAAGAAGCTATTCCTTTAAGCGTATGCTCTGCCAATTGCTCATCCCCTCTCGAGAGAGCAACACGCATCATCTGCCGAAAACTTTCTAACGTAGAATTTATCAGTCCATCGGTTGATCCGGAAGTTTCGAAAAGCAAATCACTCCCAACAAAAGTCCCGCTTTTAACTGTACAGTACGCTGTATTTATCTGAATTACTCCGCGAATCGCGCTTTCTGCAACCTCATGATCGCCAACTTCAGAATAGCGTTGAGCGTAAGACATTGAGTATTGAATAGCCTGTCGTGCATGGTGATCCCAATTAAAATTTACTCGAAAATATTCAGCCTTTACGGCGTCAAACTGCACTTGACTCTCATCTAAAACCAGTTCGCGGCTCTTCTGAATATCTTGAATTATGGGGCCTAGCCTTACAAACCCTTGCTCCCACGCACGAAATTCATTGTGAACTTGCTTGGCCATTATCGAAAGCTGAGCTGTTGGACTGATCAGCAGCAGCGCACGTCGATAAGCTATAACAAAAAGGCTGAGCATTAACACTATCGCCCAAATAGCTACCACTATTGCAAAAGCGGCTCGACTAGCCGTGGGGGTTAGGGACATAGCGCCAACTGTGAGTGCGCTAATAAACGAAATTAAGAAGGCTGCAAGAAGTTTCCAATCTGAGCTAAGGCGCTTGAATAGACCGTGGGGCATGCGTTCCACATTAACCTGCATTGCAAACAAAATTAATGAAAAAGCAATGGCAGTGGCACCTAGCAAAGCACTACTTGTGCCTCCCAATAATGTTTTCAGCGATACAAAATTGTCCGGAACGGTAAAAAACCAATTAAATGTATTTTGTATAACTGGTATTGCTAGCATGCTTGCGCAAAAAGCTATAACTGCTATCAAGGTAAGTGCTTTGACGCCGTGTTGCTTTCGCCATCTAACTAAGGTGGCTTGGAAATGAAGCAGTCTAAGTGACGCTCGAGCATAAGTCAGTTTCCATCGACCAATTTTTTTCGACTTCGCCATGGTGTCTCTACGTCCTGTTCAAATTGATTAGTCTCGGCACCGATTTATCGATTCCTTTTTCCAGCAATCGTCCACAATTTCATAAGGAGACGATGGCCCCTTTTTCGAAGAGATGAATGGCCGTCCACCTGATCGATATCTGCCGCTCAAAAGCACCGCAAACTTAGGTTAAATCTGAAGCCAATACGCAGTACAGGAATTAGGCTTACATTGACAAAGATAACTCACCAAACGAAGCATTCGCTGAGGATACCGATGAGTCGATCTCTGCCCGTCCCGACAGACAGCAATCGGCCACAATAGCTGCCGCTTAGTCTACTATTCACGAAAATAAGGTCGAGTCCGGTGAGCTTACTTATGAATAAACGTATAGCTGAAGATGTAGCCACCCCATTTTGTTTGTACGGGCATTCGAACATTGCGACTCGTCCTGCCGGCGTGCGGTAGCAGTCTCCTCAAAGGCGCCATACAAGCCCTCGATACTCGTCGCATTAGGGCCTCGATCGTCTCTAGGCCCAGAACGAACCCGGCGGCGCGATCACTAACGCGCCAAAGATCGTCGGCATTGGCCGCCTGGCTGATGCGCGCCAGCAGCTTGAGTGTTTGGATCTTGAACGTCGGCGACCAGTCCAGGGCCGTTAATGTGTCATTCATGCTCACCTCCAGTTGCAGCCGTTGGGGTTCGCTGCGGTTAAACCAGAAAACAGCGTAGCGGTAGAGCAGTCCTGGCGCCAGTGGTTTCCAGGTGGGCAAAAAAAGGCCCCACACCTGGACCAGGTATGGGGGCTGTTGAATATAAATGGCGTTATTCGCAGTCCAGTCAGGTATGAACAAAAAATAAGGAGGGTTCAGAACAACTATGGCAGAATCCGCGATGTCATTTTGTAATCATGGAGTTTAGGGATGAACCGTTTTGCGCAATTTTTCGGAGTTCTGGCGACAATCGTAAGCTTTGCTGCCTCTGCCACCTCGTCCTTTCAAGTTGTTAACTATTCGGTTGTCAGTGATAAGTCTAAGCGCGATATCAAGCGAGCGGTCGAGGTTGTTCTAGACGAACGTGTGGATCAACCCACACTTGAAGCATTGGCAAATCAAATCAAAAATTCGAACCCAATGAGCTTTCAACGAACCTTCATCAGCTGGCGGATCAAAGGTGAGGATGGTGGTGGATACTGGGCCAAGACAGATTTTGACCCCACATTAAACGTTCGTTTTTTGGGAGCCACAGTCGCTGAATACAATAAACTCATGACCAGCAGCACACCATCCGAAGGAGAGGTATTTGGTAGTTGGCTGAGTAATTGGGGAACCGATTACAAAATGGTGGGTTACCGAAAAGACGGGAAAATATTTGTCCAATCCACGTTTAAAGATGGCTCGTCGGGAACCAAGGAATTTGTTTCGAAGAAGATTTCCGGACGATCTGTTCTAGTCGATGTTGAAGGAAGCGATTTCGGTGAGTTCTACCTCGTAAACGCACAGGGCGATCTTGAGTTCTGGGGTGAAAACGGAAGTTTCTATACAGCTAAAAAAAGTGATTGAAGCGCTGACGCGTTTTGTAGAACCGATGCAGGCGCAGCAGGCCAGCAGTGTGCAATCGTAAGATTAGTGATATGTAGAGAAAGGAGCCCGTTTTGCAAGATGCTGAAAAGATTTATAGGGCAACAGCCACGACTAGTCGGAAATACCCAAAACGGCTTACAGACTATATTGACACGTTAGTTAAGCGTGGCAGGCTTCTGGAGGCCAAGCACTTCTTTTTAGACCTGTGCAAATTAGGCCCGAACCATGAAAGAACAATACGACTAGGTTATACGATAGCAATCGCCACCTTTGACAATGATTGGGTTTATAAATACGACAAACTTTTAACGGACTCTGCAAAAGACAGCAACGAAGTGCACTGGTATCGTTTACGATATTATCAATCACAGAACAATATCGCAGCTTGCGAGAGTACATGTTGCGAGCTTCTTCAGAAGCAATTGAATGCCGACCAACTATCAACAATCATTGAAGTCTGCATTGGACGAAATAGTTATATAATAGCTGAGCCGCTAGCAAAATACTTATCAATGAACCACATAGCACTAACACCCCAATACAATAACTGGCTCAAGCAAGTAGTCATAACAAGACTTACACACTCTCTTCAGAGGTGCAAATGACCAGCTTTTTGATTGTGAAAATTCTGGACGATAGAAGCATTACTCTTCCTTCCACCTTTAACTATGGCAGTGTTGAGCTTCGATCTTATTCAGCTGACACTCAACTAGAAGTCAGTGCATTTGAAAAGTCCGCATCTGAAAACGGGTTGGATTTCAACAAACATAAAATATGTGCAAGGATTGCTACAATCATTGACTGTGAGACTCATAACGAAGCCATACATGCTGCTGACACCAAATTCCTTGAAGTTCTTGATTTCAAGTCTACTGAATTTTCGATATCCGCGATAAAGACTTCTCGAATCGGACTGATAAAAGACTTATCATCGGGCGAAATCACACCTATTATAAGAACCGGCTTTCAGCAGTCTCTTTCTTTTGTAATGCGTCATGAAAGCATACAAAATGTTGACACCACAGTTTATTTGCTCTCACTCAAAAACGAGCTATGCGACCGATACAGACGGTCTCTCCACTGGGCAAGAAATAGCAAAAACGAGACAAATCCTCAGCTGAAAATAATCTTTTTGTGGTTCGCCCTAGAGGCATTATTAAAAGCGGACGAAAACGATAACTGTGTAGAGAGCTACATCAGATTATTTCTAGGTTTTCCAAACGGACAACAGCAATGGATAGTAACACTCGAAACTAAAGCAAAACTAGAAAAACATACCAGATACAATCACTGGAAAAAACAACTTATTGAAGTGGTCAAAGAGATTCGAGATTTTCGGAACGACTCTGTCCATTCAGGATTCCGAAGTGTAGACTTTACAAAAGAAAAACTCGAATTGTTTAGCACGATTATGATTTATGCCGTAGGTAGGTGCCAAGCTGGCGTAATGCAAGGATTACTCAATAATTTAGAAACGCTACTCGAATTTAAAGAATACGCAGTACCGCTGTTTGAGAACAACAAAAACCTCATCAACGACATTCACAATAATGTCATTTACTCTCTAGATCACCCCATGATTTACTAAAAAAATCGCCCTTCAGTTAAATTGCGCTCTGATATGACAGGCCGTTTTTGGCCGAAAACAGTCTGTCGTGACCGGCAGAGATCGGCCCAGAGTGTGTAAAAACACTTTCGTATCTGGGATGCCTAAACCCAGCGCTCTCGGGCGAGGCGGTTTCGGCTGGAATGACGCCATCAAAACCCAGCTTTGCCAGGTTGAGTTCATCGACGAAAACGTCAACCACGCGCAGCGGATCGGTGCCGCTTGAACAACTACCACAAGACACGCCAAGGCATGTCTTGTGATTTCCGTTGGGTCGTGGGGTTTGGACAGGACCGTTAGCGGGCGCTGTCGATGATTTGGCCTCCGTCCGGCGTGAGACTGTATCCCGTCAAGAACTGCGCATCCTTGCTAGCGAGAAACAACACCACCGGCGCAATATCCTCTTCCGGTGATCCATAACGGCCAAGTACGTTAGTGGGTGCAGGCACATCGACCGCTGCTTCCCAAGTGTCAGCGACCGGCATGACATTGTTGACAGTGATCTTGTCAGCGCCCCACTCCCTGGCCGCCGAGCGAGTCAAGGCACGTACCGCCTCCTTTGCCATGTTGTAAGGCGCGTAGCCCTGCATGCCAACGACACCAGCCAGAGAAGCGAAATTGATAACCCTGCCCTCACCACTGGCTTTGAGATGGGGATAGCACGCCTGCATCGTTCGCAGATAAGCAATGGGGCCCATTTCGAAATTGCGCTGCAACTGCTCGGCTGACAGCTCGACCACCGATGAAAACACCACCGAGGGATCGAAAGCATTATTCACCAGTATGTCGATCCGCCCATAGGCAGTCATCACCTTGTCGACAGCGGCAGTAATTTGATCAGGGTCAGCGATATCGCAAACGATTCCGAGGGCGGCGCCGCCAGCGGCCTGGATATCGGCAACCACCTGATCGACATTTTCAGCCGTGCGCGAAACGACCGCGACTTTCGCACCCTGCATCGCGAAAAGTCTGGCGGTAGCTCGGCCGATACCACGACCGGCGCCGACGATAATCGCAACTTTTCCACTGAGTCGAGTCATGGCGATCTCCATTATTTGAGAGTCGTCTGGACGACCGCTGACGGCGGTGCGTACGGCGACGGATATTCGCGAACAGCGTTTTGTGTCACGAAGGAGGTGGCCAGGAGAATGAGTCCCAAGGCTGCCGGGATAGAACCTTTGGGCTTGTGAACACCCAGGTGCGCTGAAGCTGAAAGCAGCAGGTGATAAAACATGCCGGCATAAGCGAGATCACTGAGTGCTGCATTGAAGCGCCACAAAATCGCGGCGGGCCCCAGTATCTTGACCACGATCATCAAAGGCACAAGGTGGGAGGCTGAATAGCCCAACTCCGCTTGTGCGCTTCGCACATAGTCTCCTTTGGCGATGTACATCAAGGCCGAGGCCAGATAGAGCAGCGAAAGCAGGACCGTGCTAATCCAGTAAATATAATGTTCGATCATGAGGTTTTCCCAAGCAGGTATTGTTACGTCGACTTAGGGCAAATATCTCGTCTAACATGAAAACCCACAAGTAGGATGAAAAACCGGTACTTAGTATGGAAAACCAGACTAATGATGAAGAACAGATCAATATGCACGAGGAAATGCGGCGTGCATTTTCGCTACTTTCAGGCAAGTGGAAGCTAGAAATAATGTGGCTGCTAAACCAGCGGATTTATCGTTTTGGGGAACTGCGAAAGGCGATTAACGGCGTCACGCAACACATGCTGACAGCACAACTTCGGGAGCTTGAGAACGATGGCCTGATCTCGCGAACAGTCTTCGCAGAAGTGCCCCCGCGTGTTGAATATGAAATGACAGCAAAAGCACGTGCACTCGGGCCAACAATGGAGGCGCTCGCTAAATGGTGGAGCGAGTACGGCAAAAGCGTGCCGGTGAAGCCTGCCTCACGCGGCCGCAAAGTAAAAAAAACCTAGGCGGGTCAGAGACGTATTTGAGTCGAACTTTGCTCAGCCTGAAAGGCTGCAATGGGTCCAGGCTGAGCATCTCTTCGGGACGCTCAAGCAATGGATGGGGTGGGCGCCGACGCATGGGCGGTGACGAATTTATCGTTCTACTGCCGGACCAGTTGCGTGACGAGGACGCTGTACCGGTGGCCGAACGCTTGATGGCCAGCATTACCGGCCCCAACTGCCTCGTTCGATGGCGGAGCTCTACAAATTTCCGTTGTTTGAGTTGCATCGCCCTCGGCATGTCAATTCGTGCGCAGGGTTTACCGTCGGAGCAAAGGCAGGATATTGGTTGCGATAGGTATATTTTCTGTTTCCATACATTCTCGACAGAATATTAAAACCTTCGCTACCGGTATCCACTCTTACGGAATTTCTCAGTAAATGCCTGATCGTCGCGTCATAGGCACTCGCGTGCCACTCGGCAAGCCAGGCGGCGCGATGAGTGGCGCTGCAGCCAAGATCGTCGAATAACAACTGCGCCATTTCACCCGCCGGTTGTGTTTGTTCCACACCATGTCGCGCTTCAATCAAAGAAGGCAGGCTCCAATACCTCACTGCTGTCACCTGGTCGCTGCCCGCGACATCCCATGAGTAATAGAACGTTGAGAGTTGCGACTTCAGTCTGACGATGTAGTACTGGCCATCTTGCGCCGCAACCGTTGTAGCCAGGGGCTGGATGCTCAGAATGTCGATCGGTTGCATGAGTTCTTCCCGGGCCTCTCGCTCGATGACTTGTTGATCCGTCTCCCGGACATAACCCAAGGCCGTTATTCGCAGATCTCTTGCTCCGCCGACGCAGATAGGAACAGGCAGTATATAAGCGCCGGCGTTGTACTGACGCCCGACAGGAACATAGATCCCGCATCCGTTGTTGGCTTCTATCACCCCGTATACCCGGGGTGAGTTGCCCCCTTCGTAGGCCGCATCGAAGACAATTTCGCCGTTGACGTCATGGGCCTTGAACAGGCCCCATTTATTTCGGGAAAAGACGTTGGTGGGAACAGCGACCAGTGGGCACAGTCGTTGTTTCAATGCGCTGACATTGCAGAAATTCATGAGCATTTCCCGTCCTCCCTGACATGGCCGGTACAAACAGGGTAGTCAGCTTTTTCTCTATTTCAACTCCAGGTCAAGGGGCGAACAGGCTGCACTGCCATGTAAAGTCTGCTCCCGAAATCCAGTCAGGCTGTGGGAATGTGCGGTCTTGAAGCTATGACCGCAGACTCCCCCTGCATCGGCGCCACAACTTACAGATACCAGCGATACTCCCGCGCACTGATCTCTTGCATAAATGCCAGATGATCCTGCCGTTTGTTCTCGCAATACACATCGACAAACTCAGCGCCCAGCCCTCCGCGCAACTGCGCCTGAGACTGCATCGCCCTCACCGCTTCAAACATTTCTGTTGGAAAGCCGATCCCGCTGTTGCGATCTTCATTCAACGGTGCAATCGGCTCCTTGCCCGACTCCAGCCCATGCTCCAGTCCCACCAGAATCGCCGCCAACACCAGATACGGATTGGCATCTGCTCCCGCCAGTCGATACTCGATGCGCAGGTTCTTCTCGTCCGACTCGGGAATGCGCAAGCACGCATCACGGTCCTCGAACCCCCAGCTCGCTTTGGTCGCCGTGTTCACCGTACCGCCCAGACGCCGCATCGCATTCTGGTTCGGCGCGAAGATCGGCATGCTGTGCGGCAACAGTTCCAGGCATCCGGCCACCGCATGGCGTAGCGGTTGTTGTTGATTGGCCGCCAACAGATTGTTGCCCTCGGCGTCGTACAGGCTGACATGCACATGCATGCCACTGCCCGGATGCTGCAAGTACGGCTTGGCCATGAAACTGGCGCGGTAGCCGTGTTTGAGCGCGACGCCACGGGTGCTGCGGCAGAACAACGCGGCCCAGTCGGCGGCACGCAAGCCATCGTCGAGGTGGCCGAAGTTGATTTCGAACTGACCAGGGCCGAGTTCCGCGGTGATGACCGTGGCGTCGATACCTTGGGCACGCGTCGCTTCGACCATTTCATCGAGCACCGGGGCGAAGCGTGACAGGCGTTCGATGTGCATGTTCGGCTGGTCATCGGCGTCGTCGGTCAGGTCGTCGCGGGGGAATTGCGGCAGGCCGTTGCGCAAGGTCTTGTCGAACAGGTAGAACTCCAGTTCGAACGCCACCACCGGATGAATGCCTTTACGCGCCAGGCGATTGAGCACTTGCGCGAGGACTTCGCGGGGTTCGAATTCGATTGGCTTTTCGGTGCCGTCTGAGGTGATCAGCATCTGCCCCAGCGGCTGCGCTTCCCAGGTCACCGGTTTCAGTGTGCCCGGCACCAGGCGGCGCACGGCGTCCGGGTCGCCGTCGTTGAAGCAGTAGTCGCCAATCTTGAACAGGCCGCCCTGGACGCCGAGCAAAACGCAATTTTGTGGCAGTTTGAGGGCACTGCCCGCGGCAACCTTTTCGAGCATGTCCACGGGGTAACGCTTGCCGTAAAAATGCCCGGGAATGTCCAGCGAGATCAAGTCGACATAACGGACCTCGGGGTAGCGTTGGCGAAACGCCCGAACTTCGGCGAGCAGGTCAGCGCAGACAGCGTCCATCGTGTTCATCCTTTGTGGTTATCAGGTGTAGACCCAGAGCACGCGGGTCAGGTGCTCGGTGAGGTTGCCGTAACGGCAACGGGTGTGACTGTCGAATTGAAAGCTGTCGCCGGCCTTGAGCGTGACCGGGTCTTGATCGTCGCCCAGCCACAACGTCAGTTCGCCTTCGAGGACGTAACCGCCCTGCTCCGAGCTGTCGGTCAGATGGCGGTCGCCGCTGCTGGCGCCGGCCTCAAGGTGACTTTCGAGCATGGAGAATGATGCGCGGATCTGCGGCGACACCAGAATGTCGGTGATGCCGTTGGCGAAATACAACGTACGACGCTCGTCCGGCCGGGTGACCCACGGCAGTTCCTTGGGTTTGGGCAGACTGTAGAAATAGGTGGTCGGCACGCCGAAGGTTTCGCTGATCGCCGTCAGGTCCGCCACCGTCGGCCGTGACAGGCCGCGCTCGACTTGCGAAAGGAAACCCACGGAGCGGCCGATCTTGTCGGCCAGCTCCTTGAGGGTCCATTTCTTGTGCTTGCGCAGGTCGTGAATCAGGATCGCCAGCGCCGCGATTTCTTCTTGCTTGTCCATCACAGGGATTCCAGGTCAGAGGCTGTCGCGCAGTCGGTACCAGGCCTTGCCGATCGCTTCGAGCGGCGCCGCGAGGTATTTGCCGCCGGGAAAGCTGCCATTACTCAAGCCTTGATACAACGCCAATTCATCCGCGTTGCCGAGGATCGCGTCGGACACTGCACGTGCGGCAGCCAGTGTCGGCAGCACGCCGTGGCCTGAATAGCCTTGCAGCCAGTAACGATTGCGCTCGCCGCCGACATCCGGTGTGCGGTTGATCGTCAAGTCGATATGGCCGCCCCAGGCGAACTCGATATCGACACCCGTGAGTTGCGGGAACACCCGTTGCAGGAACGGCCGGGTGGCTGCCGCGATGTCTTTGGGCATGCCGCCGAGATAGGTGCAGCCGCCACCGAACAGCAAACGGTTATCCGGGGTGCGGCGGAAGTAGTCGAGGACGAACTGGTTGTCGGTCACGCAGACATTGCCTGGCAACAGCGCCGTCGCTTGCTCCGGCGTGAGCGGTGCGGTGGCGACTTGATAGGTGCCCACCGGCAGGATGCAGCTCGACAGTTGTGGATCGAGTTGATCAAGGTAGGCGTTACACGCGAGGACCAGCACATCGGCGCGAACCGATCCGTGCTCGGTGTTGACCCGCCAGCCTGTGCCCTCCTCCTGATAACTCAAGGCTTTGCTTTGCTCGTAGAGGCGGCCACCGGCGCGCTCGATCGCCATCGCCAGACCCGACGCGAGTTTCAGAGGATTGAGGTGCGCGCCTTCAGGGTCGTACAGCCCCGCCTGATAACGCTCACTGGCCACCCATTCCGGCAACTGTTCACGCGGGATGAACTGCAGCGCATCGTGGCCCCACTTTTGGCTGGCCTCCTCCTGCCATTCAGTGAGCAGACTGACCCGACGCGGCATCACCGACGTCCACAAATGCCCGGGTCGATAATCGCAGTCGAAACCATGCCGCCCAGGCAACTCGCGTAATTCCCGAGCCGCCCAGCGCATGCCGTCCCACAGCCGTCTGGCCCGCTCACGCCCCAGCGCGGCTTCCAGCGGCGGCATGTCGCACGACCAGCCAAGAATCGCCTGTCCGCCGTTACGCCCCGAGGCCGCCCACGCGACGCGACTGGCTTCCAGCAGTGTCACGCGCTTACCGGCCAGCGCCAGACGCAATGCGGTGTGCAGGCCGCTGAAACCAGCGCCGACGATCACGATGTCGGTGTCTTGATCGCCCTGCAGCATCGGCCGATCGCGCAGGAGATCGGCGCAACTGTGGGCGTAATAGCTGTCGACGTGCTGGCTGGATTGCAGAAACATGCGCGGCCTCATGAAATTTATTTCTTATAATTTCATGAAAATCTACAGAATAAATTTCACGCCAGCAACTCAAAAAGTGCAGCGGCAGATCCGAGATCGAGCCATTTTCAGGTTGCTAAGTTGCGAGAGCGGACCAAGGCGTGCGGATGGCCGAGGTGTTTTCAGGGACGCTTCTTATCGGGACAGGAGACCTGTTAACCGCCCGCAACGCGCAAATGCTTCAAGGCATTACAAAGGCAGTTCGACCCGCGCGATCAAACCGCCGCCGCTGCGGTTGCGCAACGTCAACGTCCCCCCCTGCTCCCACACGATCGCCCGCGCAGCGGACAGCCCCAGCCCGACGCCGCCGGTGTTACGGTTGCGCGAGGTTTCGAGGCGAAAAAACGGATCGAAGACCTTTTCCAACGACTCTTCAGCAATGCCAGGCCCCGTGTCACTGACTTCGATACTGACCAGGCGCTCGTTCGCGCGAAGTTCGATGCGCGGCTGTTGCGCATATTTTTCGGCGTTTTCCAGAAGATTGACAATCACTCGCTTGATACCCAGCGGCCGCCCCTCATAAACCAGATGCGCGGGCCCCTCAAAGTCAACGCTGATGTGTTGATCGCGGTAGTCATCGACGATCGTTTGCAAGAGCTCCGACAGATCGAATGCAGTGGCCTCCTCGCGGTGCGTGTCTTCACGGAAGAACGCCAGCGCCGCGTTGATCATCGACTGCATTTCTTCGATATCGCGGATCAGCTTGCCCTGGTGATCGAGGTCTTCCATGAATTCGCTGCGCAGGCGCATACGGGTCAGCGGTGCGCGCAAGTCATGGGAAATCGACGCCAGCATGTGCGTGCGTTCGCTGATGTAGTGCTGAATCTGCGCCTGCATGGTGTTGAAGGCGATGATCACCTGGCGGATTTCGTTCGGGCCTTCGATCTTGATCGGCGGCGCGCGCAGATCACCGCCGAAGCGGCGCGCGGCGCTGGCGAAACGCTGCAGCGGTTGGGCCAGTTGGCGGGTGGCAAGCCAGGCCACGAATACCGTGGCAATCAGGCCCAGGGCGATGATGATCGCGATGCGTGTGCCGATGTCCAGTCCCCAGGAGCGCTCGCGTGAAGCGAACAGCAACCAACTGGCATCCGGCAGTTGAATCAGCGCCGCGTAGCGGGCCTGCGGACTGCTGCTCGGCCAGTCCGCGGGATTGAACACCTGAATGTGTCGATCATCGCCCAACAACTGATGCAGCACCGACGCCTTGTTCGCGATGAGTGGCGTACCACCTGCAGGCAATCCGAGTTCGGCGCGTTGCGCACTCCACGTCACTTCCTGGGTCGGGCCACTTGCCGCTTGGGCCAGTTGCCGGCGTAACGGTGCCGGTGCGGCTTCGATCACTTTGACGGTGGCGGCAATCTGCTCCAGCAACCCGGTGCGTTCAATGGGCGGTCGCGCCCAGGTCCCCGCCACCTCGACGAACAGGAAATTCAGCGCCAGCGAAGCGAGCATGGCCGCGACAATGGTCAGGGCAATCCGCCGACTCAGCGGGTCGCGCTGCAGCCACCGGCGGATCATGAGCGGGTGACCTTGGCGGTGAACATATAACCGCCGTTGCGCACCGTGCGGATCAGGTCCGGGCGTTTGCTGTCCGGCTCGATCTTGCGCCGCAAACGGCTGACCTGCACGTCGATGCTGCGATCGAACGCGTCATGGCCCTGGCCACGGGACAGGTCGATCAATTGCTCTCGGGTGAGGATGCGCTGCGGGTGATCGAGAAACACCACCAGCAGATCGAACTCGCCACCGGATAGCGGAATCATCACGTTTTCCGGCGAGCGCAGCTCGCGGCAAGTGATGTCCAGATGCCAACCGGCGAAGGCGATAACCGGGCGTGAAGGTTCCAGCGCCGTCCGCTGTTCTCCGGCCCGACGCTGCAAGGCGCGTACGCGGGCCAGCAGTTCTTGCGGGGCAAAGGGCTTGGTCAGGTAATCGTCGGCGCCGAGTTCCAGCCCGACAATGCGGTCGCTCAACTCGGCCATCGCCGTGAGCATGATGATTGGAATGCCCATCTGCGCGCGTATTTTCTGGCACAGACTCAAACCACCTTCGCCGGGCAGCATCAGGTCGAGAATGATCGTGTCCGGCCGCTGCTGCGCAATCGCCGCCCACATCGCGACGCCGTCGGCGGCGACATCGACTTCGTAGGCGTGCTGGACGAAGAACTTCTTCAGCAAGGCGAGAATTTCCACGTCATCGTCGACGATCAGCAGTCTGCTCACGTTCACAGGATCCTCAGGCCAGAAAAAGAACGCATCTAAAACTATTCCGGCGCCCGGGTCATTTATTTCAATCGGGCAACATTCCTTCGCCCCCGGACATCAAGCGGACATCCTGCGGCAAAACCCCTCGGGCACCCTGCAGGCCATCGAAAACAGGGGGGCATTTCATGAAGGCTTTGCACAGCAGGTATACCGCCGAGGGACACGACGCCCGCTATCCGTTGATCCTCAGCCAGCGCACCACCGCACCCGAACCCGATCAGCCGCTGCTGTTTCAGGAGTTCTGCCTGGGCCTGGCGAATGATCAGAGCCGGATTGTCCTGCGCCGCTATTTCGAGCAGTTCGGCCCCACCAGCGCCCAATGGGTCGAGTACGTCCACTCGATTCCGGCCGCCGATCTCATCCACTGGATCATGACCCACGGAACGCTGCACATCGAGTGTTCGGACAACACCGCGCCACTCGCCTCCTCGACCACCGCCCACGATTGAACCTGCGGGCAATAGACGTATAACAAGGAACTCCATGATCAGAAGCCATTGCTTGATGACGCTGCTGTGTACCGCGTCCCTGAGCCTGTCGGCCTGCAGCAGCAAAACCGTCGAGCCTGAAAAATACAGCGGCTTTCTCCACGATTACAGCGTACTGCGCGAGCACCAGTCGCCATCGGGCCTGCCGGTTCTGGGTTGGGTCAGTCCGGCCCTGGCCCGTGGCCGTTATACGCAGGCCTATCTGGCGCCGAGTCAGTTCTACCCGAGCGCCGAGCCGACTGAACGCATCCCGCTGAGCACGCTCGCCGGCGTAACCGATTACTACGACGCGGCCCTGCGGCTCGAACTGGGCAAGGTACTGAAACTGGTCCCGCACCCCGGCCCGGACACGCTGACGGTCAGACCGGCGATCACCCGTGTGGCCGCCAGCACCCAGGGTTTGCGGTTTTATGAGTGGCTGCCGGTCACCTTGATCGCCGCCGGTGTGAGCAGCGCCACCGGCATCCGCGATCAGGACAGCGAAATCGCCACCGAAGTGTCGTTCGAGGACGGTTCTACCGGCGAAGTGGTCGCCGAAGTCGTACGCAAGGGCACTGGCGTGGCGCTGGAAAACGACCGGCAAGTGCTGACCGCCGATGACGTCAAAGGCGTGCTCGACGGTTGGGCCAATGACCTGGGTAAATCGTACGCGGCGATTCGCAAATAGTGGCGACGGGACTTATCCCGTTCGGCTGCGCCCTCATCACGCTCTGCACTCACAGGGCAGTTAATTCGGTGACACCCGGAAAAAATTCAGCGAGCGCTGAATTTTTTCGTGTCTTCTTGTATCAGAGCCAATAAGTCCATGCCATCAAACAGATAGCACCGATACAGCTCAGGTACAGGGAATACGCCACATGACATCCAGCAAACCCGCGGTCAGTCCGATCAGACTGAAAGACATCACCATTGTCGACGACGCCAAGATGCGCAAGGCCATCACCGCCGCCGCGCTCGGCAATGCGATGGAATGGTTCGACTTTGGCGTCTATGGCTTTGTCGCCTACGTGCTCGGCAAAGTGTTCTTTCCGGGCGCCGACCCGGGCATTCAAATGATCGCCGCATTGGCGACCTTCTCCGTGCCGTTTCTCATTCGGCCACTGGGTGGCCTGTTTTTCGGCGCCCTGGGCGACAAATACGGACGCCAGAAAGTCCTCGCGGCCACCATCGTGATCATGTCGCTCAGCACCTTTGCCATCGGCCTGATCCCGTCCTATGCCTCGATCGGCATCTGGGCGCCGATCCTGCTGTTACTGGCGAAAATGGCTCAGGGTTTCTCGGTCGGTGGCGAATACACCGGCGCCTCAATCTTCGTCGCCGAATATGCACCGGACCGCAAACGCGGGTTTCTCGGCAGTTGGCTGGACTTTGGCTCGATTGCCGGTTTCGTCCTCGGCGCCGGCGTGGTGGTACTGATTTCCACCACGCTCGGCGAAGCGAAGTTCGAGGAATGGGGCTGGCGTCTGCCGTTCTTCCTCGCGTTGCCGCTGGGCATGATCGGCCTCTATCTGCGTCACGCCCTGGAAGAAACCCCGGCCTTCCAGCAGCACGTCGAAAAGCTTGAGCAAGGTGACCGCGAAGGCCTCGCCGGCGGCCCGAAAGTCTCGTTCAAGGAAGTGGCGACCAAGCACTGGCGCAGCCTGATGACCTGCATCGGCGTAGTGGCAGTGACCAACGTCACCTACTACATGCTGTTGACGTACATGCCGAGCTACCTGTCGCACAACCTGCACTACAGCGAAAACCGTGGCGTGCTGATCATCATCGCGATCATGGTCGGCATGCTGTTCGTGCAGCCGGCGATTGGCTTCATCAGCGACAAGATCGGCCGCAAGCCTTTCATCGTCGTCGGCAGCATCGGTCTGTTCATCCTGGCAATTCCGGCGTTCATGCTGATCAATAGCGGCAAGATCGGCCTGATCTTCGCCGGCCTGCTGATGCTGGCCGTGTTGCTGAACTTCTTCATCGGCGTCATGGCCTCGACCCTGCCGGCGATGTTCCCCACGCATATTCGCTATAGCGCCCTGGCCAGTGCATTCAACGTCTCGGTGCTGATCGCCGGTCTGACCCCGACCGCTGTCGCCTGGCTGGTAGAAAGCACCAATAACCTGTACATGCCAGCGTATTACCTGATGGTCATTGCCGTGATCGGCCTGATCACTGGCGTCACCATGAAGGAAACCGCCAACCAGCCGTTGCGTGGCGCTGCGCCGGCGGCTTCCGATCTTGAGGAAGCCAAAGAGCTGCTGCAGGAGCATCACGATAATATCGAGCAGAAAATTGAAGATATCGACGCGCAAATTGCGGAGCTGGAGGACAAGCGCAAGTTGCTGGTGCAGCAGCATCCGCGTATCAACGAATGAGTTGAATTAATTCCCCTTGTGGCGAGGGAGCTTGTCGAATTGTCGTATCGTCCCGCTGGGGGGCGGAGCGGCGTTTCTTTCAAAAGCATGGGTTCGCTGCGCAGTGCAGCGGACGTAAGCGCCCTCGCCACAGGGTTGAGCTATTCAGTTCACTAACATACCGTGACACATCAAACTCAAAACGCTGCGCATATGCCGCGCATGCGCCTCTCTGTCCGGCGTCGCCTCGGTCGCCAGGCGAATAAACGCGACATTCGCATACTGGTTAAACAGCGTCGCCGCGACATTTATGTCGATGGATTCGCGGATTTTACCGACGCGCTGAAAATGCATCAGCAATGCCTTGGTCTCTTCGATCACCGCGGCGTTCCATGGGTCCAGCGCGCGGGCCAGTTCGCCGGTGTACAGGAACGGCGCCAGTTCTCGCCATAGCGAAGCCGGCATCGCTTGCAGCTGGTAGTGAGTCATCAGGCCCTCGAACTCGCACAGCGCCTCCAGTGGATCACTGTCGTCATCCAGATTGGCCCGCGCCTCGCGCATGGCCTGCTCGTCCGGTTGCTTGAGCAGCGCCAGCAGAATCTCCTGCTTACCGCCGAAATAGTTGACCACGGTCGGCGCGGACACGCCGGCCTGCACGGCGATCTGGTCGAGGGTGGTGGCGGCGAAACCATTGCTTTTGAACAGTTCCAGCGCCGCCGTTGCGATGACTTCCCTGCGCTGTTCCTTTTGCCGCTCTCTGAGTCCGCTCATGTTGCCTCTGTTGATCCTTGCCAATGGCCCTCAGCCTACGGATATCTTTTTTCACCGACAAATATTTTCTTTACAAAAATATTTTTAAGTGACAAAACTTTACCCGTGCACCGCTGGAATGAACGCACCCACTCGTCCCGTTTATCTGGAGATCCGCCATGTCCGCCGAATTCGATCCTGCCCGCAGCACCCGCGATTACCAGGCCGCCGACGCCGCTCACCACATTCACGCGTTCGTCGATCAGAAAGCCCTCAACGAAGAAGGTCCGCGGGTGATGGTCAGCGGTGATCGCCTGGCGTTGTGGGACAACGACGGCAAGCGTTATCTGGACGGCATGTCCGGCCTGTGGTGCACCAACCTCGGTTACGGACGCAAGGATCTGGCCGCCGCCGCGACCGCGCAGCTGGAGCAACTGCCCTACTACAACATGTTCTTCCACACGACCCACCCGAAGGTGATCGAGCTGTCCGAGCTGTTGTTCAGCCTATTGCCGAAACACTACAGCCACGCGATCTACACCAACTCCGGCTCCGAGGCCAACGAAGTGCTGATCCGCACCGTGCGCAAGTTCTGGCAGGTGCTGGGCAAGCCCGAGAAGAAAGTCATGATCGGCCGCTGGAACGGCTATCACGGCTCGACCCTGGCCGCGACGGCGCTGGGCGGCATGAAGTTCATGCACGAAATGGGCGGCACCATCCCCGATGTTGCGCACATTGATGAGCCTTACTGGTTCGCCCATGAAGGCGACCTCAGCCCGGAGGAGTTCGGCCTGCAAGCGGCGCGGCAACTGGAAGACAAGATTCTCGAGCTGGGCGCCGACAAGGTTGCCGCGTTCGTCGCCGAACCGTTCCAGGGCGCGGGGGGCATGATCATTCCGCCGGCCACTTATTGGCCGGAAATTCAGCGCATCTGCCGTAAATACGATGTTTTGTTGTGTGCTGACGAAGTGATTGGTGGTTTTGGTCGCACGGGCGAATGGTTCGCCCATCAGACATTCGGTTTTGAACCCGACACGCTGTCGATCGCCAAAGGCCTGACCTCGGGTTACATCCCCATGGGCGGTTTGATTCTGTCGCGGCGCATGGCCGAGGCGCTGGTGGAAAAAGGTGGCGTGTTCGCTCACGGCCTGACCTATTCCGGGCACCCAGTGGCGGCCGCCGTGGCGATTGCCAACCTCAAGGCATTGCGTGATGAAGGCGTGGTCGCGCAGGTCAAATCCGACACCGGGCCGTATCTGCAGAACTGCCTGCGCGAGGTGTTCGGCAATCACCCGTTGGTGGGTGAGATTCAGGGCGTGGGCCTGGTCGCGGCGTTGCAATTCGCTGAAGACAAGGCCAGTCGCAAGCGCTTTGCCAATGAAAACGACATCGCCTGGCGCTGCCGCACGATTGGCTTTGAAGAGGGGTTGATCATTCGTTCGACACTGGGACGGATGATCATGGCCCCAGCGTTGATCGCCACGCGCACGGAGCTGGATGAGCTGATCGACAAGACGCGGATTGCGCTGGATCGTACGGCGCGTGAGTACGGCGTGCTGTGATCGGCTGAGGGCATATCTGTCTTCTGTGGGCGCAACAAACTCCTGTGGCAAGCCAGCTCCCGCAGGGAATGATGAGCGCCTGAAAGGATTAAATCGGTGGGAGCACCATCCCGCCGATTACTCCGCGCGCCGCTTGGTGTTAAATAGGCGCCAGTCTTAACCTTGTCGCTTATAGCTGTGCCACGAGAGCCGATATGAACACCCATTCCAGGAAAAGAACCCCAATTCAAACGGCGGTGACCGCATGATCGAAGTCACCGAAGTTTCCATTGCCCAACTGCGCGCCGCGCTGGAATCCGGTCAGACCACTTCGGTGGAGCTGGTACAAGCCTATCTGGCGCGCATTGATGCCTACGACGGCGCCGACACCCCGACAGCGCTGAATGCCGTGGTGGTGCGCAACCCGGAAGCGCTCAACGAAGCGCGAGCGTCCGATGCCCGTCGCGCCAAAGGTGAAATCCTTGGCCCACTCGACGGCATTCCCTACACCGCCAAAGACAGTTACCTGGTCAAGGGCCTGACCGCTGCGTCCGGCAGCCCGGCCTTCGCCGACCTGATCGCCTACCGCGATGCGTTCACCATCGAACGCCTGCGTGCCGCCGGGGCGATCTGCCTGGGCAAGACCAATATGCCGCCGATGGCCAATGGCGGCATGCAGCGCGGTGTCTACGGTCGCGCCGAAAGTCCTTACAACGCCAATTACCTGACCGCGCCATTTGCTTCAGGCTCGTCGAACGGTGCCGGCACTGCCACTGCCGCGAGTTTCGCCGCGTTCGGTCTGGCAGAAGAAACCTGGTCGAGCGGGCGCGGCCCGGCTTCGAACAACGGTTTGTGCGCCTACACCCCGTCACGCGGGGTGATCTCGGTGCGCGGCAACTGGCCGTTGACGCCGACTATGGACGTCGTCGTACCTTACGCGCGCACCATGGCCGACCTGCTCGAAGTCCTCGACATCGTTGTCGCTGAAGACCCGGACACCCGTGGCGACCTCTGGCGTCTGCAACCGTGGGTGCCGATCCCGAGCGTCAACGAAGTGCGCCCCGCCGCTTACGCCGAGCTCGCCGTCGATGCCAAGGCGCTGGCGGGCAAGCGTTTCGCCGTGCCGCGCATGTTCATCAATGCCGATCCTGAAGCCGGCACCAGCGAAGCCCCGGGCATCGGTGGCCCGACCGGCCAGCGCATCAACACCCGCGCCTCGGTGATCGACTTGTGGAAGCAGGCACGTCAGGCCCTCGAAGCCGCAGGTGCCGAAGTCATCGAAACCGACTTCCCACTGGTCTCCAACTGCGAAGGCGACCGTCCCGGCGCACCGACGGTGTTCACCCGCGGGCTGGTCTCGAAAGAATTCCTCCACCATGAGCTGTGGGACCTGACCGCGTGGGCGTTCGACGATTTCCTGCAAGCCAACGGTGACCCGAAACTCAATCGACTGGTCGACGTCGACGGGCCGAAGATCTTCCCGCACGATCCGGGCACCCTGCCCAACCGTGAAGGCGATCTGGCCGCCGGCATGGATGAATACGTGCGCATGGCCGAACGCGGCATCACGCCGTGGAACGAGATCTCCACCGTGCCTGATGGCCTGCGAGGTCTGGAACAAACCCGGCGGATCGACCTGGAAGACTGGATGGACACACTCGGCCTCGACGCCGTGCTGTTCCCGACCGTCGCCGACGTTGGGCCGGCAGACGCGGACGTCAACCCGGAATCGGCGGACATCGCCTGGAGCAACGGCATCTGGGTGGCCAACGGCAACCTCGCGATCCGCCACCTCGGCGTACCGACCGTCACCGTGCCGATGGGCGTGATGGCCGACATCGGCATGCCGGTGGGGCTGACCTTCGCTGGCCGGGCGTATGACGATTCGAACCTGCTGCGATTCGCGGCGGCCTATGAATCGACCGGCAGCAAACGCCAGATCCCGCCGCGCACGCCGCCACTGTCTTAAATGCTGAGAGTGCGGTGTGTCTGTCAGCAGAAATGTTGCCTGACACACCGCCATCGCTGGCAAGCCAGCTCCCACAGAATTCTGCTGCAGTCACAAAACCCGTGTTGAACGCAAAACCTGTAGGAGTGTGTGTGGTCATCATCGGTGAGCGCACCCTGAACCCCTGTGGGAGCTGGCTTGCCAGCTCCCACAGGTTTCTGCTGCAGTCACAAAACCCGTGTTGAACGCAAAACCTGTAGGAGTGTGTGTGGTCATCATCGGTGAGCACACCCTGAATCCCTGTGGGAGCTGGCAAGCCAGCTCCCACAGGTTTCTGCTCCAGTCACAAAACCCGTGTTGAACGCAAAACCTGTAGGAGTGTGTGTGGTCATCACGGTGAGCGCACCCTGAATCCCTGTGGGAGCTGGCTTGCCAGCGATGGCGTCAGCGCCTTCACCACCTCATGACCTGACAGCCACAGCAATTCAGCACACCCGCTCAATCGCCCTTCCTGCATTCACGCGATCATCCCGGTCACCTTAATTGCCGCTGGCCACTGACCATGATCGACTGCGTCCCCTCGCGCCTCACCCTGCTCGCGCTGCTCTGCGGTCTCACTACAACCGCCCACGCCAGCGGTTTTTTCGACGATGCCAAAACCGAAGTGCTCAGCCGCAATTTCTTCCTGAGCAACGATTACCGCTCGCCCTCGCCGTCCGGTAAAAACTACAAACAGGAGTGGGCTCAAGGGTTTATCGGCACCTTCTCATCCGGTTTCACCCCCGGCACAGTCGGTTTCGGCATCGACGCCCACGCCTTCGCCGGGCTGAAACTGGATGGCGGCAAGGGCCATTCCGGCACAGGGTTGCTGCCGGTCGACAGCGATGGCCGCAGTGAAAACGACTACTCCAGCGCGGGCGGTGCGCTCAAGTTGAAAGCGTCGCGCAGCACCCTCGCCTTCGGTGAAATGACCGTGGAAACACCGGTTTTCGACACCTCCGACAAACGCCTGCAACCGGAATACGCCACCGGTTTCCTGCTCAACAGCGCCGAGTTCGACCACGTCAATCTGGTGGCCGGGCATTTCACCGCGTTCAAGAATCAGGACAGCTCATCGGGCAAGGGCGATTTCTACGGCTATGGCGCCAATACCGAGGCCGGCGGGATCAGTTTTCTCGGCGCCGATCTGTTCAGCGACAGCCCGATAGGCGGCGCGTTGTATGCCTCGGACCTGAGCGACACCTGGCATCAGTACTACGGCAACCTGCACCTCAAGCAGTCCGGCGTGTTGCTCGACGCCAACCTTTATCACACCCGCGACAGCGGCCGGGCACTGGCCGGCGCCATCGACAACACCGCGTTCAGCCTTTCCGGCAAATACACCTTCGGCCCGCACGCGGTGATGCTCGGCTGGCAAAAGATCAATGGCAACACACCGTTCGACTTCGTCGGCGGCGACTCGATCTACCTCGCCAACTCGATCAAATACGCCGATTTCAACGGCGCCAACGAACGCTCATGGCAGGCGCGCTATGACCTCGACCTGGGCGCCTTCGGCATCCCCGGCCTGAAGTTCATGACCCGCTACGTCAGCGGTAGCCACATCGACGGCACTCACGCGCCGAAGGGCGGCGCCTACAACCCATTCGATCCTGACAGCGGCAGTTACCAGCCGCAGCAGGGTGACGGCGGCAAACACTGGGAGCGGGATATTGATTTGAAGTACATCGTTCAGTCGGGCGCGGCGAAGGATCTGTCGGTGCAGGTCTCACATGTATCGCACCGGGCCAATGAGGCGCAGGCTGGCGATGACATTGACCGGATCTATGTGGTGATCCAGTACCCACTTGGTTTCTAACCCACCGCCCATCCCGATTTGAAACGCTATCCGCTGTCGGAGTGAGCCTGCTCGCGATAGCGTCTTTCAGCAACATTCATGCTCACTGATACACCGTTATCGCGAGCAGCCTCACTCCCCAGGTTTGGGTTTCAGCCAAATATCCGTGTACGCAACACACCTTTCACGGCCAGCCATGTAGGTGCTGTTGATTGAAATGGCGGAAGGCAGCCGGAGTCGAACCTGCCCGGGAACGGATGCCGTCCCCAACCGGGTTTGAAGCCCGGCCGCGCCACCGGGCGCGATTGCCTTCCTTGAACTCATTGGGCGTCGGCGTCGGCCAGCGCGTTGTCGGGGCGGATCTGGCGGGATTCGCCGAGGCGTCGGGTCAGGCCGACGCGGTCGAAATATTCGAGGTACTGAATACAGCGTTTGCGTCCCAAGCCTAGCGCATCGCGGAAGGTTGTCACCTGGATCTGCGGATTTTCCCTGGCCAGTTTGAGCAACACTTCCGCCATTTGGCGCAGTTGCACGTCGCTCAAAAACAGGTCGCGCACTATTTGATGCATCAAACCCAAACGCGCCAGTTTACGCAGCAACAAGCGCACGACCGCGTCGTCCTGCCCCAGCACTGTCGCCACGTCACGCACCCACGGCGGATCGAAACCGGCCAGTTCGAACAATGGCTGCAACCCTAGCCAGAGGCTTTCGTCCTCGGCATTCAGGCGCACCTGATGATCCGGCAGGTGCAGCCACGGACCGCTCGCCTGGATCGATCCGGCCGTCAGCAATTCATCGAGCAAGCTCGCGAATGTCGAACGTTCGAGTGCCAGCCCGCTGAAGCGACGCAAGCGATCGCGATCCGGGCCCATCTGGTCAGGTTCCCGTTCATGGAACTGCGCGAGGTGCTCCAGCAGCGTGAACTTCAGTTGCGCCCAACGCTGCACATTGAACAGCACCGGGCCTTGGCGGGTGTCGATCAGGCGCACGTTGTCGGCTAACGACCAGGTTGAGCGCGGGCGATTGAATTGACGCTCCAGTCGTTGCGGGTCGAGGCCCCCAGCGCTGTGATTGAGCAGCACCGGCAAGGCTCGTTCAAGGCTATCGCTGGCAGCCAGGGCTTGCAGTTGCGCCAGACGTTCGGGGCTGCGCCGTTGTCGTGCCGGTGCAAACGGGTCGAGGACCTGACCGCCACCCAAGGTCCGTTGCGCGCTCTGGTCACGCAGGATCAGCCGATCGCCCTTCAACGCCTGCACCGGCACATTGATCAGCAATTGCGCGAACATGCGTTCGCCGGGACTCAAGCGGGGCCCTTCGAGCAAGGCCACCCGGGCGATGACATCCTGCGTGCCGAGGTGCACATGCACAGGGTGAAAGTGTTCGAAGGTGCGTTCGCCGGGCAATAGGTGAAAGTCGATGTCGACCCGTTGTGTCGGGGCGTGCAACCACTCGCTCAGCAGCCACTGGCCGCGATGGATCTGCGCCAGTTCAAGGCGTTCAGCGCTCAGATTCAACGCCACCCGTTGCCCGGCGAAGGCCTGTTCGGCGGCTTGGTTCTGCGCGTGCAAGCCGCGCACCCGCACGGTTTTCCCGGATGGCCCGAGGGTCAGTTTGTCGCCGACCGTAACTGCGCCCGACAACGCCGTGCCGGTCACCACAATCCCCGCGCCCGCCACGCTGAACGCGCGGTCGATGGCCAGGCGAAATCCCCCTTCACGACTACGCTCATGTACCTCGCTTTGCGTCTGCACCAGCAGCTCGCGCAGTGCTTCAATGCCCTGCCCGCTCAAGCTCGACACAGTCATTATCGGCGCCTCGGCAAACGGCCCCGGCGCGAGTAGATCCAGCACTTGACGTTGTACTTCTTCCACCCTGCCCGCCTCGGCTCGATCGCACTTGGTGATCGCCACCACGGCCCGTGAAATGCCGAGCAATTCAACAATCGCCGAGTGTTCGCGGGTTTGCGGCATCACACCGTCATCCGCCGCCACCACCAGCAACACCAGATCAATGCCTTGCGCACCGGCGAGCATGTTATGGGTGAATTTTTCGTGGCCAGGGACGTCGATAAACCCGGTCAGCCCCGTGCCGGGTTCAAGTTCGGCGTAGAGATAACCCAGGTCGATGGTCATGCCGCGCTCGCGTTCCTGCGGGCGGCGGTCGCCGGTTTGCCCGGTCAAGGCTTGCAGCAGCGACGTCTTGCCGTGGTCGATGTGCCCCGCCGTGCCGACGATCACGAATCGACCTGCAAGTGCGGCAATTGCGCGAGCCACGCCGGTTCATCGTCGAGCTGACGCAAATCCAGCCACAGCGCATCATCGTCAATGCGTCCAAGCACCGGGATCGGCAAGGCGCGCAGCGCCGCTTCCAGAGTCAGCAGGCAACGCCCGCGCAAGCGCTTGGACACTTGCGGGCGCAGGCACAACGCCGCGCTCGGCAAGCGCGCCACCGGTTGGCTGCCGCTGCCGATCATGCCCAAGGCGTGGACTGCGCTGACATTCCAGGTCTCGCCCAATACGTCAGCCAGCGCCGGCTGCAGCCGTGATGCCTGGGCGAAGATGTCGGCTTGCGGGCGCGTCAACAGGCGCAGGCTCGGCAGACGTTCAGCGAGGCGGTCCGGGTCGCGGTACAACCCCAGCACCGCCTCCAGCGCGGCCAAGGTCAGTTTGTCCACCCGCAACGCGCGTTTCAGCGGGTTCTTCTTGATCTTCGCGATCAGTTCTTTGCGGCCGACAATCAACCCGGCCTGCGGCCCTCCCAGTAATTTGTCGCCACTGAAGGTGACGATATCTGCACCGTCGAGCAACGCCTGACGCACCGTCGGTTCCGCCGGCAAGCCCCAGCGCGTCAAGTCCAACAAACTGCCGCTACCGAGATCTTCCAGCAACGGCAGGCCATGTCGGTGGGCCAGCTCGGCCAGTTCCGCTGTCGGCACGCGGGCGGTAAAACCTTCGATGCTGTAATTGCTGGCATGCACGCGCATGATCAAGCCGCTGCGCGGGCTGATCGCCGCCTCATAGTCGCGGGCATGGGTGCGATTGGTCGTGCCGACTTCGTGCAGACGCACGCCGGCGCGGGCCATGATGTCGGGGATGCGGAACGCGCCGCCGATTTCGATCAGCTCGCCACGGGAAATGATGCCTTCCTTGCGTGCGCCGAGACTGTTCAGGGTCAAGAGCACGGCGGCGGCATTGTTGTTGACCACGGTAACGGCTTCGGCGCCGGTCAGTTCGCGGATCAGGCCTTCGATCAAATCATCGCGATCACCGCGCTTGCCGCTGGCCAGATCGAACTCCAGGTTGAGCGGATAACGCGCGGCCATGTGCACGGCCTCAATGGCTTCGTCCGGGAGCAAGGCGCGGCCGAGGTTGGTGTGCAACACCGTGCCGGTCAGGTTGAACACCCGCCGCACGTTGCTGCGCTGTTGCCGGGCCAGGCGTTCACCGACGCGGCCGGCGAGCACTTCGGGGCTGATTTCGACGGCGGACAATTGCCCGCTCAAGACAGCGGAACGCAACTCATCGAGCAACTGGCGTAAACCCGCCAGCAGCGACTCACGTCCATGACGCTCGGCCAACGGCAGGCAGGCCGGGTGACGCAACAACCCATCAATGGAAGGTAACCGCAGGGACATCAGCCACTCCTGGAGACAGATCTCTGGGCCAGAGTGTAGACCCTGCGTTCACTCATCTCCCGGAGCCAGCAAGAGATTCGGTGCCAGCCGCTGATAACCGTCCTGAGCCAGACGCATATCCAGCAGCAAACTGCCGAGATCTGCCGACAACGCCTCGGCATCGGCATCGTTCTCCAGATAAACCAGTTTCAGGTAGCTATTGCAGCCCGGACAGACCTCCGCCCTTAACGGCGCCTGATTGGCCGCATGCCGATCATCCTCAAAGCTCAAATAGTCGAGCCCTTTGCTCGACTCGCAATACACGCACTTGACCCGCACCACATGCCATTCGCAGGCACACAGCGAACACACCAGATAACGCAGACCGTTGTGTTTGCCACGATGGCGGATCACCCCGGCCATCGCCGGTGACCCGCAGGCCGGGCATTGGCTGAGGCTGTCGCCGGGTTTCAGTTGCAGGTCGTGCACGCTGAGCAGCCAGTGGCTCCACGCCACTTGCAGTGCGGCGCCGAGAAACGGCACCAGTTGCGCCGGCACCAGCGAATACTGGCCACTGACCAGAGCCACGGCCCACGCACGCAACTGACCGGGACTGGCGGCGCGCAGCGTGTCCAGCGCATCCACAACCGCAGGTTGATGCGCCGGCTCATAACGCTGCAGCAACGCGTCAAGCCAAGCCTGCCAGCCCTCTTCGCGCACCAACGTGTCGGCGGCGAACGGCGGTAAACCATGTTGCTGACAGGCAGCAATCCTTTGCTGATCGATCCGCGCCGTCTGCGGTGGGTCGTCGAACACCTGTTGCTGAACACGGCACAACCCGGCAATCAACCGCAGGTACTCAGCCAGTGGATGCCCCTCGGCCAGTTTTTCCAGTCGATCGGCGCGGAGCGCAAACAGGTCAGGCGGCGGCAGATGCAGAAACGGCGGCGAACTGGCCGCCGCCTCGATGTCCCCGGGTTCAAGAATGGTTGCCAAAGGTCAGCCCTTTTTGGTGATCGGTCGTTCCGGCACGTCCGGACGGCGTTCGTCGCGGGTGATTTCGCGATACCAGAGTTCATGGTGTTTCTTCGCCCAGGCGCGACTGACCCAGCCGTGCAGCATCGCGTCCACCGAGCCCTTGATCCACAGCCCGGCGTAAATGTGAATGATGATGCTCAGGATCAGCACAAACCCGGCCAGTGCATGCAGGAGCATCGCCCAGCGGATCACGGTGATGCCGAAATACGCACTGAACCAGGCCCGCCAGATCACCAGCCCGGTGAACAGCAACGCGAACATGCACAGGAGTAAAGTCCAGAACAGCAGCTTCTGCCCGGCGTTGTACTTGCCCACCGGCGGCACGCTTTCTTCGTCGTTGACCATCACCCGATTGATCCGCCGCAGCCACCGCCGGTCATTGGCGATGAAGAAATTGCTGCGCCAGAAGCTGAACACCAGGCCAAGGAACAACACGCACATGGCGATGCCCATGTACGGATGCAGAATCCGTGTCCATGGCCCGCCGCCGAACAGATTGGTCAGCCAGAACATCGACGGATGAAACAACGCCAGCCCCGACAGCCCGGCCATGAAAAACAGAATCGCCACCAGCCAGTGATTGGTGCGCTGGTTGGCGGTGTAACGCAGGATCGTCTTGTTGCTCATGGCCGGTCCTCCCCACGTGGATCGAAGGTGTGCACCGCCGGATCGACGGTATGCACCGAGGTGTCGGGTGGCGTTGGATGGTCATCCTCCTCGACCCGGTTCGGCCCGATGCGCACATAGTGGAAGAGCCCGGCCAGCACCGCCGCGCCCATTGCCAGCAGGCCCAGGGGCTTGCTGATGCCTTTCCACAGGCCCACCAACGGACTGATGGCCGGCGCATCCGGCAACCCGGCGTAGATCTTCGGTGTGTCGGCATGGTGCAGCACATACATCACATGGGTGCCGCCGACGCCTTCCGGGTCGTACAGGCCGGCATTGTCGAAGCCACGGCTTTTCAGGTCGACGATGCGTTCGGCTGCGTGCTCCTTCATGTCGTCCTTGCTGCCGAAGACAATCGCGCCGGTCGGGCAGGTTTTCACGCAGGCCGGTTCCAGCCCCACCGCCACCCGGTCCGAACACAACGTGCATTTGTAGGCCTTGTGATCCTTCTGCGAAATCCGCGGAATGTTGAACGGGCAACCGGTGATGCAATAGCCGCAGCCGATGCAGTGGTCCTGATCGAAATCGACGATGCCGTTGGCGTGTTTGATAATCGCCCCCGGACTTGGGCAGGCCGCCAGGCAACCGGGCTCGGCACAGTGCATGCAGCCGTCCTTGCGGATCAACCATTCGAGGTTGCCGGCGTCGGTTTCGTGCTCGGTGAAGCGCATCAACGTCCAGGTTTCTGCGCTCAGATCCTGCGGGTTGTCGTAGGTGCCGTGGTTGTGGCCGACCTCGTCGCGCAGCTCGTTCCATTCCGAGCAGGCGACCTGACAGGCCTTGCAGCCGATGCATTTGGTAGTGTCGATCAGCTTGGCCACCGCCTCCTGATTCCTCACCGAGGGTGGCACCGTAGTGGTTGCCGAGCGGGCAATGATGTCTTGGCTGGCCATTTAAAGATTCTCCATCAGAGCTTCTCCACGTTGACCAGGAATGACTTGGATTCCGGGGTCTGAGTGTTGCCATCGCCGAGGAACGGCACCAGGGTGTTGGTCAGGTAGCCGTGACGCGTCAGGCCGGTGAACCCCCAGTGCAGCGGGATGCCGATCTGATGCACGACCTGGCCGTTGACCTGCAACGGCCGGATCCTTTTGGTCACCACCGCCACCGCTTCGATGAACCCGCGTTTACAGCTGACGCGCACGCGATCACCGGCGGCAATGCCCTTCTCTTTCGCCAGCACTTCGCCGATCTCGACGAACTGCTCGGGCTGGGCAATCGCATTCAATTTGCAATGCTTGCTCCAGAAGTGGAAATGCTCGGTGAGCCGGTAACTGGTGCCGGCGTACGGGAAGTCCTTGGCTTCACCGAGGCTTTCCCAGACCGAATCGAAGATCCGCGCCGCCGGGTTACTGGTGGCCTTTTTGTTTTGCGGGTGCAGCGGGTTGATGCCGATCGGCGTTTCGAACGGCTCGTAGTGCTCGGGGAATGGCCCCTCGTTCATCTTGTCGACGGCGAAGAACCGCGCCACGCCTTCGGGGTTCATGATGAACGGGTTCATCCCGGCTTCCGGCGGCACATCGGCCTTGTAGTCCGGCACATCGGTACCGCCCCAGGCCTTGCCGTTCCACCACACCAGACGCTTTTTCGGGTCCCACGGTTTGCCGGCGACATCCGCCGAAGCACGGTTGTAGAGAATCCGCCGGTTGGCCGGCCAGGCCCATGCCCAACCCAGATGCTGATGCATGCCATAGGGATCGGCGTTGTCGCGCCGGGCCATCTGATTACCGGCCTCCGTCCAGCTGCCGGCGAAAATCCAGCAGCCGGATGCGGTACTGCCGTCATCCTTGAGCAAGCCGAAACCCGCCAGTTGCGTGCCGGCCTTGACCGCGACGCCGGTGGCATCGGTGAAGTCGGCGACGGCGCTGCCGTTGATCTCCTTGGCCAGTTCTTCCGGCGAAGGCTCGTCGGGGATCTTGTACGGCCACGACAGCTTCAGCAGTGGATCGGGGAACTTGCCGCCCTCGGCCTGATAGCGCTTGCGCAGGCGCAGGAACAGCTCGCTCATGATGCGAATGTCGGTCTGCGCTTCGCCTGGGCCATCGGCACCCTTCCAGTGCCATTGCAGCCAGCGGCTGCTGTTGACCAGCGAACCGTCCTCTTCGGCAAAACAGGTGGTGGGCAGGCGAATGACTTCGGTCTGGATCTCGGCGCTTTTCACGTCGTTGTACGGCCCGACGTTGTGCCAGAACTCCGAGGTTTCGGTGGCCAGCGGGTCCATCACCACCAGCCATTTCAGTTTGGCCAGTGCGCCCATCACCCGATTCTTGTCCGGCAGCGCAGCGATCGGGTTGAAACCCTGGCAGAAGTAGCCGTTGACCTTGCCCTGGCTCATCAGGTCGAACATCTTCAGGACGTCGTAGTTGGGGATGTCCAGTTTCGGCAGATGGTCGTAGCACCAATTGTTCTCGACGGTGGCATTGGCGCCGTACCACGCCTTCATCAGGCTGACGTGGAATTTGCTGTAGTTCTGCCAGTACGACAATTGCCCCGGACGCAGCGGCACTTGCGTGCGTTTGTGGATGAAGGCGTTGTAATCCTGCTCGGTGTCGGTGCCCAGCGTCAGGTAGCCCGGCAGCGCATTGGAAAGCAAGCCAAGGTCAGTCAGGCCCTGAATGTTCGAGTGCCCGCGCAACGCGTTGACTCCGCCGCCCGGCATGCCGACGTTGCCCAGCAACAGCTGGACCATCGCCGCACTGCGAATGATCTGCGCGCCGATCGAGTGTTGCGTCCAGCCGAGCGCATAGAGAATGGTCATGGTCTTGCCGGGCGTGGCGCACGTGGCAATCTCATCCCAGATTTTCTGCATGGCATCGACCGGCATCCCGCAGATCTGGCTGGCAAGGTCGATGTTGTAGCGGCTGTAATGCTGTTTCATCAGTTGATAGACACAGCGCGGGTCCTGCAGGGTCGGGTCGACTTTGACAAAGCCGTCCTCGCCCAGCTCGTAGCCCCAGCCGGATTTGTCGGTATAGCTGCGCTTGGCCACGTCGTAGCCGCTGAAGATGCCATCTTCAAAGCCATAGCCGGCCCTGACGATGAACGACATGTCGGTGTAGTTGCGCACGTATTCGTGCTGGATCTTGTCCGTGGTCAGCAGGTAATTGATCAGGCCGCCCATGAAGGCGATGTCGGTGCCGGTACGGATCGGCGCGTAATAGTCGGCCACGGACGCGGTCCGGGTAAAACGCGGATCGACCACGATCAGCCGCGCGGCGTTATGCGCCTTGGCCTCGGTCACCCATTTGAAGCCGCACGGATGCGCTTCTGCTGCGTTGCCACCCATCACCAGGATCAGATTCGCGTTGGCGATATCGGTCCAGGTGTTGGTCATGGCTCCACGGCCGTACGTCGGGGCAAGACTTGCCACCGTCGGGCCGTGTCAGACACGCGCCTGGTTATCGAACCCCAGCATGCCGAGACTGCGAATCACCTTCTGGGTGATGTAGCCGGCTTCGTTGGACGCCGCCGATGCCGCGAGAAACCCGGTGCTCAGCCAGCGATTCACTGTTTGCCCGTTGGCATTTTTCTCGATGAAGTTGGCGTCGCGGTCGGCTTTCATCAGGTCGACGATGCGGTCGAGCGCTTCGTCCCAACTGATTCGCGTCCATTCGCTGCTGCCCGGCTTGCGTGTTTGCGGGTAGAGCAAACGGCCGGGGCTGTGAATGAAGTCGAGAAGACCTGCGCCTTTCGGGCAGAGGGTACCGCGGTTTACCGGGTGGTCGGCGTCGCCCTCGATGTGAATGATGTTTTGCGCGACGTTCTTCGCGGCATCGCCCTGGCTGTACATGATCAAGCCGCAACCGACCGAGCAATACGGGCAGGTGTTGCGGGTTTCATGGGTGTGGGCAAGCTTGAAGTGGCGCACCTGCTCGGCGAAGGCTGGCGTCGGGGCCATGCCCAACGCGCCCAGGCTAGAGCCTGCAAGGCCGATACCGGCGACCTTGAAGAACTGACGACGGCTGAGATCCATCGTGCACTCCTGATCAGGTGGAACCCGGTACTGATGCCGGGCTTTTTCTGGACAAACACGGTTACGGCAAACGTGTGCCGACTTTTTCACTGTAGACAATGACCATACGGTCTGTGTGAAAACCGACCGTCGGCCGTTTGTCGGGTCTTTAACTGAAGACCACCAAACCCTGTGGGAGTGAGCTTACTCGCGAAAGCGGTGTGTCATTCGACATCGATGCTGACTGACACGACGCCTTCGCGAGCAAGCTCGCTCCCACAGGTATTGTGTGACCCTTATAAGCAGCAAACTCGCCCCCACAGGGGATGGAGGCTTAGAATGGCCGGCAGGACCATTCCCGCCTTCACGAGACCGCGCATGACTTTCGATTTTGATCAGGTATTCGACCGCCACAACACCGGCAGCACCAAGTGGAGCCGCTACCCGGCCGACGTGTTGCCGATGTGGGTCGCTGATATGGATTTCGCCGCACCGCCGGTGGTGATCGAGGCACTGCAGCAGCGTCTCCTGCACCCGCTGTTGGGTTACAGCGTGGCGCAGGACAACCTGCGCGAGGCCATCGTTGCCGACCTCTGGAACAAGTTCGCGTGGCAGGTCAAACCTCAGGAGCTGATCTTTCTGCCGGGCGTTGAGTCCGGTTTCAACATGGCCTTGAAAGCGCTGGTGCAGCCGCAACAGAACGTCGTGGTGCAAGTGCCCAACTACCCGCCGCTGCGCCATGCGCCGGGCCACTGGGGATTGAACAAGGTCGAGCTAAAATTCGTCGCACAGGCTGACGGCACTTACTTGACGCCCTTGGAGGGCTTGCGTGAATCACTGATCGGTGGCGGCGCGCTGCTGCTGAGCAACCCGCACAACCCGATCGGCAAGGTGTTCGGCCGTGAAGAACTGCAAGCGGTGGCGGATATCTGTGTTGCCCGGGACGCGTGGATCATCTCCGACGAAATCCACGCCGAGCTGTGCTTCGACGGTCGCGTGCACATCCCGACCGCTTCCCTGAGTCCGGAAATCGCCCGCCGCACCATCACCCTGATGTCGGCGAGCAAGGCCTACAACATCGCCGGTCTCAAGACCTCGTTCATGATCATCCAGGACGCCGCCCTGCGCGAACGCGTCAACCACGCCCGCTGCGGCATGGTCGACAGTGTCAACCCGCTGGGCATGGAAGCCACCCGCGTCGCCTACAGCGAAGCCGGGCCGTGGCTGGCCGAGTTGAAAACCTATCTGCAGGCCAACCGTGACTGGCTGGTGGACGCCGTGCGCCGCCGGTTGCCCGGCGTGACCCTCAACGTGCCGCAGGGCACGTATCTGGCGTGGCTCGATTGCTCGGCGCTGGACCTGGCCAATCCTCAGCAGTTCTTTCTGGAACAGGCCAAAGTCGGCTTGAGCGCCGGTCTGGACTTCGGCGACCAGCACCAACAGTTCGTGCGCCTGAACTTCGGCTGCCCGCGTTCAATGCTCGAAGACGGTATTGCCCGGATGGAGCGAGCCCTGGCTGACCGCAATACCTGAAAACACTTTGATTGATGTGGGAGCTGGCTTGCCAGCTCCCCAAATCTGATCGAACTCACGGCAAACCGCCCGGGTCAACCTCTCATACCTGCCATGAGACCCGGAGATTTGCGATGACCGACTATCCAACCCCCCCCTTCCCCAAACAGGCCCAGGCGGTGCCCGGCGAGCAAGGCAAAATGCAGCCTTATCCCGACTGCGGCGAACAAAGCTATGTCGGTTCCGGCCGGCTGGCCGGCAAGATTGCGCTGATCACCGGCGCCGACAGCGGTATAGGTCGCGCCGTGGCGATTGCCTTTGCCCGTGAAGGCGCAGACGTCGTCGTGGCTTATCTCGATGAGCATGACGACGCCAAAGAGACCGCACGCTGGGTCGAGCAGGCCGGTCGCCAGTGTCTGTTGTTGCCCGGTGACCTCGCGCAAAAGGCCCACTGCCAGGCGCTGGTCGACCAGACCATCGAACGCTTTGGCCGCATCGACGTGCTGGTCAACAACGCCGCGTTCCAGATGACCCACGAAACCTTTGAAGAAATCCCCGACGAAGAATGGGTGATGACCTTTGACGTCAACATCACCGCGATTTTCCGCTTGTGTCAGGCGGCGATCAAACACATGCGCCCCGGCGCGTCGATCATCAACACCAGTTCGATCAACTCCGACTTGCCCAAGCCGACCCTGCTCGCCTACGCCACCACTAAAGGCGCGATCGCCAACTTCACCGGTGGCCTGGCCCAGATGCTCGGGCCGAAAGAGATCCGCGTGAACTGCGTGGCACCGGGGCCGATCTGGACCCCGCTGATCGTCTCGACCATGCCGGATGAAGAAGTCCAGAATTTCGGCAGCGAAACCCCGCTCGGGCGCCCCGGGCAACCAGTGGAAGTGGCGCCGATCTATGTGCTGCTGGCGTCGGACGAAGCCAGCTACATCACCGGCCAGCGCTACGGCGTGACGGGTGGCAAACCGATGCTCTGATTCCGCGCTATCCACACAGCAACACGACCCGCAGGCGTTGCCGAAGGCTGCGCCTGCTCACAACGGCAGTCACACCCAATATCCAAGGCGGCATCTTATGAGCTTTACCGTGTGGGTCGCCGTGCTGGGCGCTGTGCTGTTGACCCTGGCGCTGACCTCGTCGTACCTGCGCTGGATGCCGGTGACCACATCGGCGGTCTGCCTGCTGCTGGGGATCGGCATCGGTCCCAGCGGCCTTGATCTGTTGAAACTGTCGCTGGACGACGCCTCGTTATGGATGGAGCACCTGACGGAAGTCGCGGTGCTGTTTTCGCTGTTCGTCTGCGGCCTCAAGTTGCGCTTGCCGCTGCGCGACAAACGCTGGCGGATAGCCTTCGGCCTCGCGGGCCCGGTGATGGTGCTGACCATCGCCGGGGTATGCCTGCTGTTGCATTGGGGCTTGCAGCTACCGTGGGGGCCGTCGCTGCTGATCGGTGCGATTCTGGCGCCAACCGACCCAGTGCTCGCCGCCCTGGTGCAGGTCAATGATGCGCGGGACGTCGACAGTGTGCGGTTTGGCCTGTCCGGTGAGGCCGGGCTCAATGACGGGATCGCCTTCCCTTTTGTGATTCTCGGGCTGTTGCTGATTCACGCTGACGGCACGGCTGGCGACTGGCAGGGTTGGGTCTTGCGCAATCTGCTGTGGGCCGTGCCCGCCGGCCTGTTGACCGGTTACTGGATGGGCCGCGGCATCGGCCGTGTGACCCTGTTGCTGCGCATCCACAATGACGACAGCACCCTGAGCCCCAACGACTACCTGGCGTTGTCGCTGATTGCCCTGGCTTACGTCGTTGCCGAAGCCATCGGCGGCTACGGCTTTCTGTCGGTCTTTGCGGCCGGCCTGGGCTTGCGTCAGGTTGAAGTGAAATCCACCGGCGCCAGCCAGCCGCCGGCCGAACACCTGGTGCAACCGGTGGTCGGCCACCAGAACGTCGAGCCGCAACACGCGATGCACGGCGATACCGAACGGCTGGAAAGCAGTCAGGTCGCAGCCGGCATCATGATGGGCGATATGCTGTCGTTCGGCAGTCTGGTGGAACGGGCCATGGAAGTGTTTCTGGTCACCCTGCTGGGCGTGGTGCTGATCGCGCACTGGGATTGGCGCGCGTTGCTGGTCGGCGGTGTGTTGTTCTGCCTGATCCGTCCGGTCTGCGTAGCACTGATGCCGTGGGGTGGCCTGTTGCTGGGGCGGCAACGGCTGTTGATTGGCTGGTTCGGCATCCGCGGTATCGGCAGCCTGTTCTACCTGTTTTATGCGTTGAATCATGGCCTGACCGACGCTGTCGCCACGCTGTGTACCGACCTGACGCTGTCTGTGGTGGCCCTGAGCATTTTGCTGCACGGGGTCAGCACCCAGCCGATTCTTGCCCGCTACGAACGACGCCAGAAAGCTCTTTTATAGGAGCAGCCTGCGGTAGCTCCTCCCGCGGAATGACAAGGTTAAAAATCCTGTGAAAAAAAATGGATCGCTGCGCGACGCTTGGCGGTCACAACGTTAACCCCTCGCCGAGCCCCTCGGCGGGGCCTGGCAGGTTCGGTTCCCCTGCGGCGAAACGCCTATGAAAAGGAATCCCGAAAAATAAGGTTACGGTCATGAAAGAATGCTCGACTCCTGCGCAAATCAAGGCTTGCAGAGCGCTGGCTCTGGAACGCAATCGCCAATTGTTCGAAGAGGCGCAGGCGCTGAACCTCGCGGCTCACGAACTGCTGGAAAGCCGAGAGATGGATATGGAACAGTTTGAACACTATCGCGCGTTACGGCGTAAAGCCGACCTGAAGTTTGCCGATGCGATCGAGCATTTGTGCGTGCTCAACGAAGACTTCCCGCCGATCCCGATGTCGCCGCACAACTCGCAGGGATTGCGTCGCCAGCTTGAAATTGCCGAGTGACCCCTCGCCCCAAAAAGCAGCCCGGCAATCAGTGCCGGACTGCTTTTTGCCTGCTGATCAACCGCCCGGATTGGTCACCTGAATAAACACCGCATAACTGCCCAGCAATACCCAGAACGTGGCAAAGATCCACGGGGTGCGCACCGAGAACAGCAGCGACTTGCGGTACCCCTTGTGGCTCGACTCCATTTCGCTGAACAGCGGCGACTCGTCATATGCCAGTCCCATCAAGGGCTCGCTGTGCAACAGATGGCTCTGTTTGAAGTGCCAGTGATCAATGATGTCGTACGCGGCGCGAATGCCCGGCCAGGCATTGAGCGAACTGAGCAGCCCGAGCAGCGCCAGAAACGGCGGCACCACCAGGGTGAACAACTTGCCCCATTCCGGGTTGAGGTTGGCCATGCACGAGGCAAAGGCAATCACCAGAAACGACTGCGCCGCCAGGTAGGCGTCGGTGCGATTGGCGAGGATGCTGGTTTCGTACTGGATCTCCCGGCGATAGAAATCCAGCCGCTCCTTGGGCGAACCGAACATCTTGGCATTATGTTCGGTCAGGGTTTCTTCAGCGGTCGGCTGGGTCAATATGCGAGGCAAGAGACGCACGCTCCGGGGTAGGGAAAACGCTTAGAAGCGCGCGTTTGCAGACAAGTTCAGCCGGATTGCCCGCCGGGTCATTTCATTGCCTGGGCAATCACTTCCACCAGATTCAACTGGGTAAACGGCTTGGGCAGACGCGGCAGTTGCGCGGCGAAGCCTTCGAGCCGTTCGGCGTAACCGGTGGCGAGGATGATCGGCAGGTCGGGTTTGAGCAGGCGCACGGCGTGGGCCAGTTGTGCGCCGCTCATGGTCGGCATGGCCATGTCGGTGATCATCAGGTCGATGACTTCGCCCTCATCGAACAGCGCCAGCGCCCTGGCGGCGGACGTGGCATTGATCACCCGGTGCCCCAGGTCCTCGAGTAACAGGCTGGTGCTGGTCAAAACCAGCGAATCGTCGTCCACCACCAGTACGCTGAGCCGTGGTACTGCAATCGGTTCGACCGGCAGCCGCGAGGGTTTGGCCGTCACGCCCTCGCCGATCACCGGCAACCAGAGTTCGGCCGCCGTGCCGTGGCCTTTTTCGCTCTTGAGGACAAAGCGCCCACCGAGTTGCTCGATGAAGCCGTGCACCATCGACAGGCCCAGGCCGGTGCCCTTGCCCAGGCCCTTGGTGGTGAAAAACGGATCCCTGGCCTGGGCCAGGGTTTCTGTGTCCATGCCCTCGCCGCTGTCGATCAGGCTCAGGCACACATAATGCCCCGGTGTCAGCGCCGAATAACTCTGTTCAAGCACAACTTCCGGCTGCGCACTGATCACCACTGTGCCACCGTCGGGCATGGCGTCGCGGGCGTTGGTCGCCAGGTTGAGCACGGCCAGTTCCAGCTGGTTGCTGTCTGCCAGCACCGGCGAAAGGTCCGGCGCAAAGCGTGTCTCGATGTGAATTCCTGGCCCCAGCGAACTGCGTAACAGCCCGGTGATGCCTTGCACCAGTTGCGGAATATCGACCGGTTCGGTCTTGAGTTCCTGCCGGCGTGCGAACGCCAGCATGCGCTGGGTCAGCGACACACCGCGCAAGGCGCCCTGGGTGGCGTTCTCCAGCAAGCGGCTGATTTTCGGTTCGTCACCGATGCGTTTCTGCAGAATTTCCAGATTGCCCAGGATCACCGTCAGCAGGTTGTTGAAGTCATGGGCGATGCCGCCGCTGAGCTGACCGATGGCCTGCATCTTCTGCGCCTGGAACAACGCCTCGCGGGTCTTTTCCAGGGCCAGTTGCGCCTCATGGGCTTGCGTCACGTCACGCGTGATCTTGGCAAACCCCAGCAGCGTCCCGGTTTCCCCGCGAATCGCATCGACTACCACGTGCGCGAGAAAACGCGTGCCATCCTTGCGTACGCGCCAGCTCCTGTTCTCGAAGCGGCCTTCGCGGGTGGCGATTTCCAGGGCCCGCGCCGGCTCGCCGAGTTCACGGTCTTCGGGGGTGTAGAAAACCGAAAAATGCTCACCGATGATTTCTTCCGGCGTATAGCCCTTGATGCGTTGTGCACCCTGATTCCAGTTACTGACGCGGCCTTCCGGGCTGAGCATATAAATCGCGTAGTCGGTAACGCCTTGCACCAGCAGGCGGAACTGCTGCTCACTTCGCTTGAGGGTTTCCTCGGCCATTTTGCGATCGGTCAGGTCGCGGGTGATCTTGGCGAAACCGAGCAAGCGGCCATCCGGCGCGATGATCGGGTCGATCACCACGTGGCACCAGAAATTCGTGCCGTCCTTGCGCACCCGCCAGCCTTCGCCTTCATGCCGTCCTTCGCGGACCGCCGTATCCAGCGCCCGCTGCGGCAATCCGGCAGCGCGATCGTCCGGGGTGTAGAACCTTGAAAAGTGCTCGCCGAGAATTTCCGCCTCTTCATAGCCCTTGAAGCGTTTCGCGCCGGAGTTCCAGCTGGTGATGATGCCGTCGGGGTCGATCATGTAGATCGCGTAATCGACCACCGCATCGATCAGGAGCCGAAATCGCATCTCCTCCATCGCCCCGGTCTTGCTGTTATCGCTCATTCCACTCACCGCACACTGATATGAGCAGGAGTATGCGTGAATCCGTCGATTTGGGAAGCGGCGGGCTCGTTATCGATCGCCCACCAGCGCGGCAGCAGTTGCTGAATGCGATGCTCGGCAAAGCGATCGTCGATCAGCATCACCACGCCGCGATCCTCGCGGGTACGGATCACGCGACCGGCGGCCTGCACCACTTTCTGTACCCCGGGAAACAGGTAGGTGTAGTCGTAGCCGGCGCCGAAAATCGCCGCCATGCGCTGCTTCATCTGTTCATTGACCGGGTTGAGCTGCGCCAGCCCAAGGGTGGCGATGAACGCACCGATCAGGCGGGCGCCAGGCAAGTCGATGCCTTCCCCGAAGGCGCCGCCCAGCACCGCAAACCCGACGCCCTGGCTGTCGGCGGTGAACTGATCGAGGAACGCCTGACGCTGACCTTCGGCCATGCCCCGTGATTGCTGCCACAAGGTGATGTGGGGGTGCCGTTCGGCCAGCAACTGCGCGACCTGTTGCAAGTAGTCAAAGCTGCTGAAGAACGCCAGATAGTTGCCCGGCCGTTCGCTGAACTGGCGAGCGATCAGCTCGACGATGGGCGCCAGCGAAGCCTGGCGATGGTTGAAGCGCGTCGAGATGCGGCTGACGATGTGCACCTGCAACTGCTCGGCGCTGAACGGCGACTCTACGTCGATGCACACGGTATCGGCGGGTGTCCCGAGCAGGTCGGCGTAATAGCGGCGCGGGCTGAGGGTGGCGGAAAACAATACGCTGCTGCGCGCCGCTTTCAGGCGCGGGCCGATGAACGCGGCCGGCACCACATTGCGCAGGCACAGTTGCGACAGCGGTCGCTTGCGATCGAGGTCGCGCTTGCTGATGTCGAACAGATAATGCTCGTCGTACAGCTCCGCGACCCGGCCAAATTGCAGCAGGTCGAAGTAGACATTCTGCAAACCGCTGTCGAGCCCTTGCGGGTGATCGTTGAGGTAATCGCCGATGGCCGCGCAGCACAGCGAGATCGCTTGCAGCAGTTTTTCCGGCGCCTTGTCGTAGGCCTGATACGGCGCCAGTTGCGGCGCATGCAACGCGTTCCACTCGCGGTTGACCCGTTGCAGGACGTTTTTCAGCGCCTGCGGGGCGGTTTTGCGCACGCTGCCGAAGGTGCCCTGATCCAGACTGGCGCTGTACATCTGCCGGCCGCGCTCCACCAGGTTGTGCGCCTCGTCTGCCAGGACGGCGACTTTCCACTGATTGAGCTGGGCCAGCCCGAACAGCAAAGCACTGAAGTCGAAATAATAGTTGTAGTCGGCTACCACCACGTCGGCCCAGCGGGCCATTTCCTGGCTCAGGTAATACGGGCAGACCGAGTGTTGCGCGGCGACGTCGCGCATGGCCGCCTGATCAAGCAGGTTGATGCGACTGGCCGCTTCGCGGGCGGCGGGCAAACGATCGTAGAAGCCTTGCGCCAGGGGACAGGACTCACCGTGACAGGCCTTGTCCGGGTGTTCGCAGGCCTTGTCCCGGGCGACCATTTCCAGGACCCGCAAGGGCAATGTCGGCGTCTGATCGAACAACACCTGACTGGCGTCCAGCGCCAGTTTGCGCCCGGGGGTCTTGGCGGTCAGGAAGAACACCTTGTCCAGTTGCTGCGGCGCCAGCGCCTTGAGCATCGGGAACAGGGTGCCGAGGGTCTTGCCGATCCCGGTCGGCGCCTGGGCCATCAGACAACGACCGGTGCTGACGGCCTTGAACACCGATTCGGCCAGGTGCCGCTGGCCGGGGCGAAAACCGGCATGGGGAAAGCTAAGGTGCTGCGCCGCTCGATTACGCGCATCACGGTGCGCCATTTCCTGTTCGGCCCAATGCAGAAACAAGCGGCATTGGTGCTCGAAGAAGTCCTGCAGGGTCTTGGCGTCGAAGGCTTCGACCAGGCAGGTTTCCTTCTCGCTGACGATGTCGAAATACACCAGCGCCAGGTTGATCTGCTGCACATCGAGCTTGCGGCACATCAACCAGCCGTAAACCTTGGCCTGCGCCCAGTGCAATTGCCGATGATTGGCCGGTTGCTTGCTCAGGTCGCCACGGTAGGTTTTGACCTCTTCGAGGCAGTTTTGCGCCGGGTCGTAGCCATCCGCCCTGCCCTTGACCTTCAGTTGCAGGTACTCGCCTTCCAGCGCGACTTCACTTTGATACTGCTCGCTACGCCGCGAAGCCACGGTGCGATGCCCGGCAATGCCTTCCAGCGCGGTGGGGGACGGTGTGAAACGCAGGTCGAGGTCGCCGCATTTCGCGGTGAACTCGCACAGTGCGCGCACGGCAATGCTGTAGCTCAAGCGCTCTGCTCCGCCCATTGCACGTAACACACGGCAACCGGCATCTGGTGTTGATGGCAGAACTCCAGCCAGCGCAGCTGGTTATCCTGCAAGCGGTCGCCGGGGCCTTTGACTTCGATCATCCGGTAAGTTTTGTGCTGCGGCCAGAACTGGATCAGGTCGGGCATGCCAGCACGATTGGCCTTGATGTCGAGCAGCAGCCGGTTGAACCAGTGTTTCAGGTGTTCGGCCGGCAGACAGGCCAGTGCCTGCTCCAGCAAGGCTTCATTCAAGGCGCCCCAAAACACGAATGGCGACTGGATGCCCCACTTGGCGACAAATCGTTCGCGAATGGTCTGCGCATAGCGACCATCGTCGAGTTCAGCCAGACAGGCCTGGAACAGTTCGGCGCGGCGTTGCTGAAAGTCTTCATTCAGCAGATCCACAGGCCCGCGCTGGAACGGGTGAAAGAATGCGCCCGGCAGCGGCGCAAAAATCGCCGGCCAGCACAACAGGCCGAACAGCGAATTGATCAGACTGTTTTCCACGTAATGCACCGGGCCATCGTCGTCGTGCAGATGGGCCTGCACGTAGTACTCGACCGACAACCCCGGATCGCTACGCAGCAGCTGCAGATCCAGGCGCTCCACCGGTCTGGCCGCCACCCGTTTCAATGGCGGACCACCGAGTTTGCGCCGCAGCCGTGGCACGATGCGTTGCAGGCCTTGTTGTTCGGCAGCACTCTCCACGGCCTGCTCCGCCACAGTGGCGAGTTCCAGGGCCAAGGCGTATTCACCGCAGCGCTCCAGCACCCGAATCATGCGCAATCGCGCGCCCGGGTAGGCACAGTCGCGGTAGATGTTCAGGGCCAGGGCAAACTCGGTGGTGCGCTCGCAATACTGGGCGATCTGGAACAGCACCTTGCCACGCCGCCGTTGCAGCCACGGGTTATCGAAATGCATGGCGCTGACCTGCTCGACAATGATCGCCAACGGTTCTCCGGCCTCGAAGCGCAGCTGGCAGGTGTGCAGAAACAGGCAGGCGTCAACGTCCTCGCGGCTGCGCAGACCACGGGAATCGGCGCAGAACTCGACTTTTTCGTAGGTGAAGATCCCGAGGTCGGCGAGGACGAACTCCGACCAGTCCTGGTACAGGTTGCCGAAGAACATCAGGCGCAAGCGGTCGCACAGGTCCATGATGGTCAGGCTGAACAGACGCTCGGCGAGCAACGGTGCCCAGTCGCACAGGCGGCGGGTTTCCGGGAACAGCCCGGCGAGTGCGGGCAGCCAGTCGTCCTTGCGGCCCTTGGGTTGCTCGATGAACGCGGCGAACGCTTGCAGGATTTCGGCCTTGAGCAACACCTCGAACACCTCGGCCAGCGCCAAGGGGGCGTGTTCATCCAGCCAGCCATGCTCCAGCAACGGTTGCGCAGCCTCGGCGATGTCACCGATCTCGGCATAAGCGAGTTTGCCGGCACGAAAATGCACGCCCTTGCGCATCACCATGCGCACCAGCAAACCTTGCGACGGTTTGGGCAATGCCTTGAAGTCGCGAATGAAGGCGTGCTCGGTTGCGCTCATCACATCGGCATAGCGCAGCTCAAGCCAGTCAAGCACTTGCCGGAAGTTGTTGAGGTAATAGAACGGATCGTCGAGGGGATTGGCAGTCACGGAAATTCAGGGCCATGGCGAGCGAGTACTGGTTATGCGTACAGATACCAGCTCTGCCCCGTCCGGTGCAAACGGAAAAGGATCAGTGGCATTTTTTGACCGGCGCATCGAACTTTTTCCCGCGTGATGGCACCAACCGCGTTAGAAGACCGACATTGCTCGGTATCACATGGAACGAGGATCTAGAAGTGGGTATGAAAATCAAGACGCTGGGCATTCCTCTGGCAGTTGCGGCTTTGCTGACTTTGGGCGGTTGCTCGACCCAGACCGTGGTCACCCTGCAGAACGGCACTCAGTATTTGACCAAGGACATGCCGAAGACCAAAACCAAGGACGGTTTCTATGAATTCGAGGATATTTCCGGGGCCAAGGTGAAAGTGCGCGCCGATGAAGTCGCCACTGTTCGCGAAGAAGACTGACACCCTGCTGCCGTTCGTTCCCACGCTGTGCGTGGGAACGATCAAGATCGCCGCCTCGGCAGCTCCTGCACAGGCGTCTCGGGTTATTCGAACGCGGGCATGCCCGGGATGCTGTTGTCGCAACTGAAGTAGCTGCCGCCACGTCGTACCAATTCGCCTTGCAGGCGCTGGCAACGCTCCAGGTCCTGCTGGGCCATGCGGTCAATGCTCGGATTGCCGGTGGTTTGCGGCGGTGGTTTGCCGTCACCCAGGCGAATGGTCACGAAGGGCTGTTCGGGCTGGATCTGAAAACGGCTTTTCTCCTCGACCGGCTCGACCGCTTTGGTCTTGGCCGGGCTCGGCAGTTGCTCGCTGCTGATGCCGTAACGGCTCAGAATCGAGGTTTGAGGCAGATCGGCCCAGACATTGGCGGAACACAGCGCCAGTCCGACGAAACCGATAGACCCCTTGAAACTTCTCACGTGTGAATCTCCTGTACTCAATGGCGGCTAGCTATAGAACGTGTGTGCACGTGCTGGCTTTAGGCCGCTTTTCCTGTTTGCACAGGGTTTGAGTCAGAGAATGGCCATCGAGTCACTTCCAGCACCCGATTGTGGCGAGGGAGACAGCGCCCTCGCCACAGGTTGTGGGTTGCCAATCAATATCAGGCGATCACGATACCGTCGGCACTCAAGCTATTGAGCGCAACCCCGACCAGCGTCACCGAATCATTGCCAAACGTCAGCACCGTGTCCTGCCCCACTGTCGCGGCATGGGCACGCAAGTCGTCGGTCGGCAACACCCCCTGCACGCCCAGGAACACCAGTTTGTCGTTGGACGTAAACCCGACCACCCGGTCCTGGCCGAACGCCCCGTTGAACAGGAACGTGTCCGCCCCGCCACCCGACTCCATCAGGTCGTTGCCGGCGCCACCGACGAAGACGTCATTACCGGCGCCACCCACCAGATGATCGTTGCCATCGAGCCCGAACAGCCAGTCACCGCCAGCATGCGCCTTGAGCGTGTCCGCACCGCTGGTACCTTTGACGCTCGACTCATACCCGGTGAGGTTGTTGCCGACCTTCAAGCCGCTGCTGGTGACGCTGTGGGTCACGTCGTCCTTGAACAGCCCCCAGAGGAAGCCCGGCTCCTTGGTGACGATGCTGCCGATATCGCGGGTGATGCTGATCCCGCCTTTGGCATCGCGGATGTACAGGTTGCCGGCGCCGTCGTTGGCAAAGTCGAAGGTGTTCACCGATTTCTGCAAGTCGAGGGTGTTGTTGCCGGCGCCGCCGAGGATGACGTTGTAGCCGCCACTGTCGCGGAAGGTGTCGTTGCCGGCGCGGCCCTCCAGATAGTCGTTGCCACTGCCGCCCTGGATCAGGTCGTTGGCGTCGCTGCCGATGATAAAGGTGCTGCCCTTGTGGGTTTCGGCATTGCGATTGAGGTCCTGCACCCAGGTATTGGCGCGCGCCGGGTCCGACAGGTTGGCGACGATGATCGTCGAGTCCTTGCTGGTCAGGTCGTAGAACTTCGACTCGATGATCCGGTTCATGCCGTCGCCGTAAGCAGTCGGCAGGTGTGAGATCCAGGTCGGGATGTTGAGGATCGAGAACGGCAGCAGATTCCACGCGGTCGAGGCGTAGTGATCGTTGAAGCTGACGATGTTGTCGGTGGCCGATTCCTTCGGCGCGTCGTGCACGCCGATCGAGGCGCCGGTGAAATTCGAGCCGTCGAGGGCGCGGAATACCGGATCGTTTTCGTAACCGACGTTGAGCACCTTGTCGGTGCTGCTCTGGGTCGGCGAGGCGTAGGCGATGTAGTTGGAATCGGCGAAAAACCCGCCCCATTTGCCGCCGCTCAGGTCGGCCATGCTGTTGACTGCCAGCCCGCCGAGGCTGTGGCCGCTGACCAGCACGTCCTTGCCGGTCAGGCCGTTGGCCTTGGCGAACGCCACGACATCACTGAGCAGGTTGCCGAAGGCTTCACCGACGTAGTTCCTGGCGTAGTCCTTGGGACCGAACGCCGCCAGCAGGTCGTTGATCACATCGCCGATGGAGTCGAGGATCAGGTTTTCCCGCGGGCCGCTGGTCCCGCGAAAGGCGATGCCGATTTCGGTCAGATGGCCCTGGGCGTCGTACTTGCCGAGGATTTCAACCTGCGCGGTAGCGTAACCGGCCTTCTCGCCGAAGAAGGTGCCGCGTGCGTCGGTCTTGCCTTCATACCCCAGTTGCGACGCGGTGATCGGCGTCCAGCCGGCCTTCTTCACGGCGTCGAGGGCGAGTTTTTCCGAATCGGGGTTCCACGGAATGCCGGGGATAACCCCCTGGGAATCCGTGCCGCCCAGCAACGCCGTGACCAGCGTGGCCGGCAGGCCAAGGCCGAAGCCGTTGTGCTGATAACCCGTGGCAAAGCCGTTATCGAGGTTGTGGTAGGAATACAGCGTGATCGCCATGGCGTCGCTGAACAGCGCCTTGGAATCGGCTGTGCCGAAGTTTTTGTAGTCAAACACACCCATTGCTATTGCCTCTCTTTTGTTGGAATTGTCAGAGATAGCTCACAGCCAGGGCGCCCCTTGGGGGACGCCCCGGAGCATTTCGGAAACTACGTTTAGCGTTTAACTGCAGGAGTGAGGCTGCTGGCGATAGCGATGTGTCTGATTAATAAGTGCAAACTGACACACCGCTATCGCGAGCAGGCTCGCCCCTGCAGGGAGTACTAGGCAAAAACGAATGCCGAGTCCGACAGGTTAGCCACTCCCACCCCGATCAGGGTCACGGCATAGTCGCCAATCTTCAGCACGGTGTCGGCCCCGGACTGCGAGGCGTGCTGCTTGTAGTCGTAGCCCTGCCCCGCGCCTTCGACGCCCATGAACACCAATTTGTCGCTGCCCTGGTAGCCATTGATGGCATCGAAGCCGAACGCGCCGCTGAACAGGAAGGTGTTGTTGCCACCCACCGCCGTCATCACGTCGTTTCCGGCGCCGCCGACGAAGGTCACGTGGCCCTTGTCGCTGACCAGTTTATCGTCGCCACCGAGGCCGAACAGCCAGTCACCGTCGGCGGTCGCGTGCAACGCATTGCCGTACGCATCGCCGTTGAGCGAATGGGTGTACTGGGTCAGTTGGTTGCCATTGCTCAAGCCCTTGGCCGTGACGCCCCAGGTGATGTCCTTGCTGCCCCACCACGACCCCGCCTCCTTGCTCACCAGCGCACCGATGTCGCGAGTCATGCTGATGCCACCGTAGGCGTCGCGCACGTACAGCGTGCCGTCTCCGTCGTTGGCGAAGCTGAAGTTCTGCAACGGTTTCTGCAATTCGAAGGTGTTGTGGCCCTGGCCACCGAGCAGGATGTTGAAGCCACCGTCGTCACGGAACCGGTCATCGCCGGCACGGCCTTCAAGGAAGTCGTTGCCCGCCCCGCCCTTGAGCCAGTCGTTGCTGTCGGTGCCGATGATGAAGGTGCTGCCGGTGTGCGGCTCGCCGCTGCGCCCGAGGTCCTCGACCCAGGTTTTGCCCCGGGATGCTTGCTCCAGGTTGGAGACGAGGATCGTCGAGTCTTTATCGGTGAGGTTGTAGAACTTCGAGTCGATCACCCGATTCAAGCCATCGGCATACCCCAGCGAACTGTGCGCCGACCAGCTCAGCGGATTGATGATGCTGAACGGCACCAGGTTCTGTGCGGTGGACGCATAGTGGTCGTTGAAGTTGACGATGTTATCGGTGGTCGAATCATGCGGCTTGTCGTGCTTGCCCATCGAGGCGCTGCTGAACGTGGTGCCATCAAGCACGCGGAACACCGGGTCGTTCTCATAGCCGATGTTCAATACATTGTTGCCGGTGCTGCTCTGGGTCGGCGAGGCAAATGCGATGTAGTTGGCGTCCTTGAAGAACCCGCCCCAATTGTTCGCACTCAACTCGGCCACGCTGTTGACCCCGAGCCCGCCGAGGCTGTGGCCGCTGATCAAGACGTCCTTGGCAGCGATGCCATTGGCGATGGCAAACGCAGCGACGGCCTTGAGCAGGTTGTCGAAGGCGTTTTTCGCGTAGTTGCTCGCATAATCCGCAGGCCCGAACGCCGCCAACAGGTTGTTTTTCATGTCGCCGAAGGTGTCGCTGTAGTCGAGCCCGCCGGTACCACGGAAGGCCACACCGATACCGATCAGTTTGCCGGAGGCGTCGTATTTGCCGAGCACTTCGGCTTCGGCGCTGGTAAAGCCGTCCTTCTCGCCGAAGAACGTGCCTTTGTCGCCAACCTTGCCCTGATAGCCCAGCGCCGTCGCGGTCACCGGGGCCCAGGCCGTCGCGGGCAACGGTTTGCCGGTCGGTGTGTAGGCGTACAACGTCAGCGCGATGGCGTCGCTGTACAACGCTTTGCCATCGGCATTCTTGTAATCGAACAGTCCCATGCTGTGCCCTCTCTTCCTTCAAGACCGGCAGTTCTCGCAAGAACTGCCGGCATGCCTTAGAACTGCCAGTCGAGGGTCAGACCCACGCCGTGGTTCTTCTCGTTGTTACCGATCAGCCCGTTGTAATCCAGGTTCACCCGCACATCGCGATTAAGCGCCAGACCGGCGCGTACGCCCACCACCGCCGCATCACGATCCATCGACACGCTCTGCACGGTGAACGCGCTGTTGCCATTGGCGAAGGCCAGGTGGCTGTCCGCATCGACGCTGCTCAGGTTGTGCTGCCAGCCAAGGCTCGCCCCCAGTTCCAGCTGATGCTGGTCCGACACGGCAAACGTGCGCTTGGCACGCACACCCAGGGTCGAGAGCACCACGTCGCGGTTGTCTTCGCCGCCTTTGAGCGCCGCCGCGTCACCCTTTTCGGTGAAGCTTTCGGTGTTCAGGTGCACGTACGACAGATTGGCGAACGGCTCCAGGTTCATCGGTTGCAGGCCCAGGTCGTAAGCCGCTTCAGTGAACACCTGAGTCGTGGCGGCGTCGTGCTTGGTTTTCTGTCTGCCGCTGACACCACCGAACTGCAGCTCACGCTTCACGTCCACGCGATGCCAGCTGTAGGCCGCACCGGCGGTCAGGCGCAGTGCGTCGATCTGATGCCCCAGGTACGCACCCAAGTGGTAGCTGTCGACCGACGCCGACGAATGCGTGCCACTGCCCATGTTCAACGAGCTGTCGCTGTAACCGGTAACGAAACCCAAGCGAGTATCTTCAGCAATCAAGCCGTCGACACCGGCCAGCAAGCCACTGATCGAGCTGTTGGAGTCGGCATTGTCATGCCCGCCATCGCTCTTGCCCCACGAACCCAGGACCTTGACCCAGGCGTTGCTGCGGTCATCGGTCGGTGCACCAGCGTTGAACAGGTCACGTTCTCGCAGACGCTCGCCCACTGCCTCACGCAGGTAACGGCTGTCGTTGATCAGCAGCGTGCCGATAGCCGGGTGGATTTCGCCGGACAGTTGCTGGAAGGCCTGTTGCGCCGAGGCCGCGTTCGGCGACAACAGCAGGGTTTCGAACAGCGCATTGCCCGCGCCCAGCCGTTCGGCAGCAGCACCGACCGCACGCTGGTTCGGCGTCAGGCCGACGCTGGCGAAGGAGGCTTCGTTGCGCCCGACCGCCAGCTGGATACCGCCCGCCGAGTAATCGAGGATGCCACCGAGGAACGCGTAATCCGGCAATACCTGACCGAAGCGGCCTTCGATCCCGCCCGCTGCTTGCAGGATGTTGTAGCGGGTGCCGAGCAGGCTTTGCACTTCGCTGGTGGTCAGCAAGGTCGGGCTATTTTCCAGGGACATGCTCACCGTCGCGCCTTCAATCACCGCTTTGCCGGTGGCGATGATCTGGTCGCTGCTGGTCGGCGACAGTTCAACGGCATAGGTCGAGCCCGGGGCGAAGGTCACGTCGCCGGCCACGTTCAAGGTGCCGATAGAGTTGCCCGGTGCCACGGTACCGCCGCTTTTCACCGACAGCGCGCCAATATGGCCGTTACCGCCGAGGACGCCGCCGTCATTCACGGTCACTGCCGATTGCAGCGAACCGTTGATCGCCAGTCGTCCCTGATTGACCAGGGTCGGGCCGCTGTAGGTGTTGTTGCCGGTCAACACCAGAGTGCCGAGGCCCTGCTTGGTCAAACCGCCATGACCGGAAATATCGTTGCGCCAGGTGTCGAGGCCGCAGGTGATGTCGGTGCAGACACGCTCGGTGGGCTTGCCCTTGTCGATGATCGCGCCGATACCCGGCAAATCAGCGACGAACTGACCGGAGCCGTAAGCCCCCTGAATGCGGAACTCTTCGGGGATGTCCTGCTCGGTGACGAACATCGCCGGGCCGTCGATGCCCTTGCGCAGGTTGATCATGCCCCAGCCGTACAGGGCGTCGATGCCCGGTGCGCCGAGGTCGGTGGCGGTGGTGCGCAGCACCGTGGCGACCTGGTTGCCGGACATGTACGGGAAGCGCTCCATCAGCACCGCCATCGAGCCGGCCACGTGTGGCGCGGCCATCGAGGTGCCATTGTAATTTTTGTAACCGGTGGTCAGGTTGTCGGCGTTAGTGCCTTCGATGATCGCGCTGTAGATTTTCGTGCCCGGCGCCGAGACGCAGAAACTCGCGGTGTAGCCGCAACGCGAAGAGAACGTGCTCATGATGTACGGGTTGGCGCTGGCCAGGTCCGGGTTCTTCTGCAACGCAGCGACGGTGATCCAGTTGGGCGCGATGTCCGGGACGAAATAGCCGAGGCCGGCGATGGCGTCCGGGTTGTTGAGGTTGTAGTCGTTACCGGCGGCAAAGATCGTCACGATACCGCTGCGGGCCGCCGCAATTGCACCGTCGTAGGCGCCACCGGGTTTGGTGCCGAGCAGTGTGCGGATTTCGTTGAACTGCAATTGCGCGTCGTTGACGGTGAAGTGCGGGTACGCCGGATCGCGGCCACCGAGGTCGAAACGGTCGGTGATGCCGATGCCCCAGCTGTTGTTGATGATCCGTGCGCCGCTGGCGATCAGCGCATCCCAACCGGCCTTGTACACCGCGCCGTCGTTACCGCGGACGATACCGTCTTCCGGGCCGGGATCGCCGTTGTCGGCGCTGATGATCTGTGCGCCGAACGCTACGCCGTGCATCGGCCCGCCGTCACGACTGCCAGCGGCGATACCGCCGACGTGGGTGCCGTGGGCACCGAGCTTGCCGTCGGAACCGACCGAGGGCGAGCCGTCGTACAGGAACGCATCACCCGCCTTCACCGGAATGTACGGGTCGTTGTATTCGCGGATCCCGCGCGTGACCAGGGTGATCACCTTGTTGCTGCCGGAGAACTCCGGATGCGCGGCGTACACCGGCTGGTCGAAAATGCCCAGCTTCACGCCTTTGCCGGTATAGCCGGCGGCATAGGCGTAATCGGCACCGATCGCACCCAGGCCCCAGTCGGCCTGGAACTCGGCGCTGCGCCAACTCGAGGGATCACCCTTGCGACCGTTTTCCACGTAGGGCGCCGCGTGCGCGGTGCCCCAACTGGTCAGTGCGCACAACACGGCGCACGTGAGGGTTTTCAGGGCAAAGCGGCCACCCGTTTGCGCGGGGGTATTGTTGTTATTCATCCAGCGACCTTCCTTAGTGATGTTGCGAAAAATCCGTTTATCTCGAATGCATGCACTGCCTTGTGGCGAGGGGATTTAAGCGGCCCCCTGCAACCTTTCAGGCAAACCGAGTCGTATGGGTCTGCGACTGCTGCGCAGCCGAACGGGGATAAATCCCCTCGCCACAGGTCTGTGTTTGCGCAGCCTGCGGCAGCTCTCGCAGGGATTGGCGTCCCTCCCCTCGGTCAGAACTGCCAGTTCAAACTCAAGCCAACGCCATGACTCTTCTCGCGGCTGGCCAGTTGTCCGGTGTAATCGAGGTTCACCCGCACGTCCTTGCTCAACGCCAGGCTGGCCTGCACGCCCACCAATGCGGCATCGCGCAGCAGTGCCGAGCTCTCCACCGAATACGGCGTGCCGCCGCTGGCAAAACGCAGGTGCTGCCCGGAGTCGATAGCGCTCAGGCTGTGCTGCCAGCCGAGGTGGCCGCTGACGTCCAGCGATTGCTGCGCCGACAGGTTGAAGGTCTTCAGCACGCGCACACCTAGGGTGCTCAGTACCGCATCACGCTGGTCGCCGGTGCTTTTCAGTGCCGCCGCATTGCCCTTTTCCCTGAAGCCTTCGGTGTCCAGGTGCACATACGCGAGGTTGGCGAACGGCTCCAGTGCCAACGGTTGCAGGTGCAGTCGATACGCCGCTTCACCGAACACTTGCGTGGTGCTCGCATCGACCTTGGCCTTCTGTTTGCCGCTGACGTTGCCGTACTGCAAGTCGCGCTTCACATCCGCACGGTGCCAGCTGTACGCCGCTCCGGTGCTCAAGCGCCAGGCGCCGGTTTCATGGCCGGCGTACGCGCCGAGGTGATAGCTGTCGACCTTGGCCGATGAATGCGTGCCCGAGCCCATGCTCAATGAGCTGTCGCTGTAGCCGGTGACCAGACCGATGCGGGTCTGCTCGTCGAGGGCGCCGTCGATACCGGCCAGCAGGCCGCCAATCGAGGTGCTGTAACCCGCCGTGTCATGGCTCGAATCGGTGGTGCCCCAGGCGCCGAGGGCCTTGATCCAGCCGTTGCTGTGCGCCGCCGAGGCATCGTGCAGACGTTCACCCAACGCGTCGCGCAACTGACGGCTGTCATTGATCAGCATCGAGCCGAGCGCCGGATAGATCTCGCCGCTCAACTGCTGGAAGGCGTGTTGCGCGGCCGGCGCGTCGGCCGCCAGCAACAGGCTTTCGTACACCGAATTGCCAGCGCCGAGACCTTCCACCGCCGCCGCCACCGCACGTTGGTTCGGGGTCTGGCCGACGCTGGCGAACGCGGTTGCATTTCGTTCTATGTCGAGCTGAATGCCGTTGCCGGAATAGTCGAGGCTGCCACCGATAAACAGGTAATTCGGCAGCACCGCACCGAACCGGCCCTGTATGCCGCCCGCCGCTTGCAGGATGTCGTACTGGCGCCCGAGCAGGCTTTGCGTCTCGGCGCTGCTGAGCAGTGTCGGGCTGTTTTCCAGCGACAGGCTGACCGTGGCGCCGCTAACGGTTGCCGTGCCGCCGGCAACGATCCGATCGCTGCTGGTCGGCGAGAGTTCTACCGCGTAAGTCGAACCCGGCGCGAAGGTCACGTCACCGGCCACGTTCAAGGTGCCGATGGAATTGCCCGGCGCCACGCGGCTGCCGCTGTTGGCGGTCAACGCGCCGATGCGCCCGGAACCGCCGAGCGTAGCGTTGTCGTTCACGGTCACGGCAGACGTCAGCGCACCGTTCACCGTCAACAAGCCGCCATTGACCGTGGTCGGGCCGCGATACGTATTGTTGCCGGTGAGAATCAGCTGCCCGGCGCCGGACTTGATCAGGCTGCCCTGATAAATCCGCTGCGTCGCCGCTGCGTCGCGGGCGCTGCCGATGGCATAGTCGGTCTGATCCTGCTGACTGGCACCGCCCGGGACGCCGTTCTGCCAGCCCTTGTCCTGCAGGGTTTGCTGCCAGGCATTGTGTTCGGCGAGGTCTTCGCTCTGACGCTGGATCAGTGCCTTGTCGGAGATGTCATTGCTCCAGATATCGCGCTGCCCCGCCCCCAGACTGGCATCGAACGCGCCGAGCAACTGGCCCGGCCCGCGCATGGCCCGGTTCAGGTTGGCCACGCCCCAGCCGACCTGAGCGGTCGGTGCGTCGGTAGCCGAGCCATCGAGCTGCGTGGCGGTGGTCAGCAGTACTTCGAGCGCCTGCTGATTGTTCATGTACGGGTAACGTTCCATCACCAGCGCCAGGGCGCCGGTGGCGTGCGGCGCCGCCATTGAGGTGCCGGACTTGATCGCGTAACCGCCACCGGGGATGGTGCTGTCGATCTTCGCCCCCGGCGTGGTGATGCACCAGTACTTGGCGAGGCCGCATTGGTTGTACTTCTGCTGATTGCCCTGGTCGAGCCCGGAGACGGCCAGCCAGTGACCTTCAAGGTCCGGCTGAAAGTACGGCAGCGCGGAACGCACGCTGGCATTCGGGTAACCGCTGTTGCCGGCACTGAACACGTTGATCACACCACGGCGCGACACGTCGCCTGCGGCGTCGAGCCAGGTGCCTTGGTTGTAGTGTTGGGCGTAGGCGGCGTGCAGATCGGCCAGGGTGCGATAGCTGACATCCGGCGGCTGACTGCCCCAGCTGTTGTTGATCGCGCGCACGCCGGCATCGGCCAGGGCGTCATACACCGCTTTGAAATAACGCGGGTCGGGGTTGGGGCCGAACAGGAAGCTGTCGTTCTTGTTGGTGTTGCCGACGTAGAGCTGCGCGTTATACGCCACCCCGTGCATGCCGCTGCCGTCGCGGGACGCCCCCATGGTGCCAACCACGTGGGTGCCGTGGGAGTCGTTGTTGGAGTTGAGGGTGCCGTCGACGTTGAACAGCGAGCCGTCAACATAGCTGCCGCTGGCCAGTACCGGGTGATAGCGGTCGCTGGCGAACTCGGGATGGGCGGCATCGAAACCGGAATCGAGCGCGCCGATTTTCACCCCTTTGCCGGTGATGCCGGCGGCATAGGCTTGGTCGGCCTGCATGCGTTGCAGGCCCCAGTCGCGCAGAAACTCGGTGCTGCGCCAACTGGCGGGATCGCCGGGTTTGCCGGTTTCCAGGTACTGCGCCTGGGCCTGCGCAACAGAAACTGCAAGCAACAGGGTGCCGACCGATGCCGGCTTGAAGCGTACGTCCATGTTCACCACTCACTTTTATTGTTTTATGCAGGTTTTTCTGCGGTGCTGCCTGTTCCCCTCACCCCAGCCCACTCCCCGAGGGAGAGGGAGCAGACCGGGCTGTCTTGCGTCATTCACCGACCTGAAGAACCGGATCGAATGTGGATTCAGCGCCGCTCGATCAGGTCGGTGTACCTCTGAAATATCCCCCAATCGGTCCCCTCTCCCTCTGGGAGAGGGTTAGGGTGAGGGCTGTTGAGCTACCACAAAAGCTTCATCCACCCGCGCCAGATCCTGTTCGTTCAAGGTCCCGGCGTAGTAATGCAATTTGGTCCAGGCCATCAAATAGTCGTACCGCGCCTGCGCCAGATCGCGGCGGGTGGTGAACAGTTGCTGTTCGGCATTCAAGGCGTCGAGGTTGGTCCGTTCGCCGCCGAGAATGCTCTGTTTGGTCGACACCACTAGCGCTTCCGCCGAGGTCAGCGCTTTCTGGTAAGCACGCAATTTGCTCACACCGGACAGGCACGCACTGAACTGACGCCGCAGCTCGATCAGTGTCTCGCGCGTCTTGCCATCCAGTTCGTACTCCGCCTGTTCCATGGTGCGGCTGGCCTGGCGCGTCGATGCCGACACCCCGCCACCGGCATACAACGGCACGCTGACTTCAAAACCGATGGTGTTGGTCTCGTACCGCTGGTTGTAGGTATTGCCGCTTTCCGACTCGTTCTGGCGCATCGACGCGTAGGCGCTGACTTTCGGCAAGTGCCCGGCGCGGTTGCGCTCCACTTCGTAGCGTGCCACTTCCACCGCCTGGCGTTGCGACGCCAGGTTGGGGTTATTGCTGATCGCCATTTCGTGCCAGGTGTCGTAGTTGGCCGGCATCAGCGCGAAGGTTTGGAAGTTCTGATTCAGCGGCACCAGATCACCGATATCCACCGCCGGCACACCGACCAGAGCGCCCAGTTCACGCAGCGCGGCATCCTGCTCGTTGCGCGCCTCGATCTCTTCGGCGGTCGCCAGTTCGTAACGCGACTCGGCTTCGAGAATGTCGGTGCGGGTGCCCTCGCCCTGTTTGAACATGTGCTCGTTTTGCTGGAACTGCTGCTCGTAGGCCTTCTTCTTCGCCTGGGCGATATCAATCTGATCCTGGGCAAACAAGGCCTTGGTGTAGTTGTCCAGCACCCGCACCAGCAGTTCCTGACTCTTGCCACGGAAGTTCTCGTCGGCGAACAGCGACTGCGCCACGCCTTTGCGATACGCGGCATAAGCCTCGTAGTCGAGCAACGGTTGTTGCAGGGTCAGGGCCGAGCCGTAACTGCTGTAGTTGCGGTCATCGGTACGATTGCGCGCACGTTCGTCGAGCGAGGTCGCCTTCGACGAGTTACGGCCCTTGTTGTAGGTGTAACCGATTTTCGGCAACAGCCCGGCGCGGCCAATGGCGCGGTTCTCCAGGCCGGCATCACGCTCCTTGATCGCGCCGAGGAACACCGGGTCGTTGCGCAACGCTTGTTCGTAAATCTCGAACGGCCCCATCGCCGCCACTGCCGTGTGACTCGCCAGCAGCATCATTGCCGCCGCGAGCATGGAAAGCTTATTCATACAGCCGAACATCCTTATTCCTCGGTCAACGCGGAGCCTGCCCGGTCGAGCAGCGGTTTGAACAGATAGTTGAGGAGTGAACGTTCACCGGTACGCACGAACATCTCTGCCGGCATGCCGGGCTTGATCACCAGACCGTTGAGTTTTTCCATGGCCTGATCGCTGACACTGCTGCGCAACACGTAGTACGGCACGCCGGTTTTCTCGTCGATCATCTGGTCGGCAGAAATCAGGCTGACTTCACCCGGTACCCGCGGGGTTTTGCTCTGGTTGAACGCGGTGAACAGGATGTCCACCGGCAAATGCGTGCCGACCTTGTCGATCAGGTTGATCGGCAAGTGCCCTTCCACTTCCAGGCTGGTGCCTTGGGGTACGATCTCCAGCAGGGTTTCGCCCTGCCGGACCACGGCGCCTTCGGTGTGCACGCCGAGGTTGACCGCCACGCCATCGGCGGTGGCGACAATCTCGCTGTGTTGCAGGTCGAAACCGGCGGAGGTCAGTTGCTCGGACAGCGTGACGCTTTTCAACTGGGCATCGGCCAGTTGCGTGCGTACTTCCTTCTGATATTCCTCGCCGTGCTGTTGCAGTTTCAGCCGCGATTCGAGGATGCCCTGCTCCACACGGCCGCTTTCCCCGGTGTTCTCTGCCAGTTGCTGCTGCACTTGCGACAATTGACGCTGATATTCCATCAAACGGTTGCGCGGGATGTAGCCGTTGTCTGCCAGCGGCTGCAGGTTGCTCAGTTGTTGCTGCAGCGAATCGGCCTGAGCATTGAGATCAGTGCGTGCACGGCGCATGCCGGCCAGTTGCGCGGTGGCGCCTTCGATGCTGGCGCGCAATCCGGCCTGCTCGCGGTAGAACGCTTCGCGGCGGCTGCTGAACAGTTGACGCTGGCCTTCGAGCACCAGGGCCAGACGCGGATCCGGATCACTGCTCAGTTCGGCCGGAAAGGTCACCTGCTTGAGGTTGTCACGCTCAGCCTGCCAACGCGCCAGGCTGGCCCAGGCCATGCGGTATTGCGCTTGCAGCGATTGCACGTCAGCCGCAACCTGGGTCTGGTCGAGACGAAACAGCGGTTGCCCCTGTTTCACGATCTCGCCTTCGCGCACCAGAATGCGGCTGACCACACCGCTGCTCATTGACTGCACGGCTTTGCGTTTGCCTGTCACCACCACGGTACCCTGCACCGGAATCCCCTGATCCAGCGGCGCCAATGCCGCCCAGGTGAAGAAGCTGCCGGCGCCGACGATGGCCAGAATCCAGCCCATGCGGGCGAAGAACTTCGCGTCGCGCTCCGGGCGCTCAGTGATGTAGGCGTGTTCCATGTTCGCTTCGTTTTCAGTGTTCATGCTGGCGCTGCTCATACACCCGAATTCCTTGTCGAGGGCTGGTACTGCCGGCTCATGCTGAGCCCGCCCGGTGCTTGTGCAGCTTTCTCACGTTGTTGCTCCTGCTGGCCGGACAGCGCCTTGAGCACTTCCTGACTCTGACCGAAGGCCTGCAAACGACCCTCGTTGAGTACCAGCAACTTGTCGGCCTGGGCCAGCACCGAAGAACGGTGCGTCACCAGCACCACCGTGGTGCCCTGGGCCTTGAGCTGGGCGATGGCGCTGGCCAGGGCGGCTTCGCCGACGGTGTCGAGGTTGGAGTTCGGCTCGTCCAGCACCACCAGGCTCGGCGTGCCGTACATCGCGCGGGCCAGGGCCACGCGCTGCTTCTGGCCGCCGGACAGACCGCTGCCGTCCTCGCCCAGTTGTGTGTCGTAGCCCTGCGGCAGACGCAGGATCATCTCGTGGACGCCGGCCTGTTGTGCGGCCGCCACCACTTTCTGCGGGTCGGCCTCGCTGAACCGCGCAATGTTCTCGGCGATGCTGCCGCTGAACAGTTCGATGTCCTGCGGCAGGTAGCCGATGTACGGGCCGAGCTGGTCGCGGTTCCAGCGGTGGATGTCGGCGCCGTCCAGGCGCACGATACCGCCGAGGGTCGGCCACACGCCGACGAGGACTCGGGCCAGCGTCGACTTGCCGGAGCCGGAAGCCCCAAGCACACCCAGCACTTCACCGGCACCCAGATGAAAATTGACCATGTGCAAGGTCGCTGCACGTTGCCCCGGTGGGCCCGCGCTGACTTGCTCGAAGGTGATCTGCCCTTTCGGCGCCGGCAACGCCATCGCTTCGTCGCTCGGTGGAAACGCTTGCAGCAAGGCATCGAGGCGGCGATACGCCAGCTTCGCCCCGCTCCACTGTTTCCACACGGCGATCAACTGGTCGATCGGGCTCAGAACGCGGCCCATCAGAATGGAACCGGCGATCATCATCCCGGCGGTCATGTCGCCCTTGATCACCAGCAACGCACCCAGCCCCAGCACCAGCGATTGCAGGCACAGGCGCAGGGTTTTACTCATCGAGCTGATCACTGCCCCGGTGTCACTGGCCTGATTCTGCAGGCCGAGGAAACGCGAGTGCACCTGGAACCAGCGCTTGCGCAGCGAACCAAGCATGCCCATTGCCTGAATGGTTTCGGCGTTATGCAAATGACTGGTCGCCAGTTGACTGGATTTCTGCGAAAAACCGGCGGCATCGCCCAACGGCTTTTTGGTCATGTATTCGTTGAGGCACGCCAGCGCGATCAGCAGCAGCGCGCCCGCCGTGGCGAGGACGCCGAGCCAGACGTTGAACAGGTAAATCACGAACAGATAGACCGGGAACCACGGCGCGTCGAAAAACGCAAACAGCGCCGGCCCGGTGACGAACTGGCGGATGTGGGTCAGGTCGCCCAGCGACTGCCCGGCATTGCCCTCGCCCTTGAACAGGTTGCGCTCGAACGCGGCCTGATAGACCCGCAGGTTGAAACGGCGCTCCAGTTGGCTACCGATGCGGATGACGATGAAGCTGCGGATTACCTCGAGCAGGCCGATGAAGGCAAAAAAACCAACGACCATCAGCGACAGCATCGCCAGGGTGGTTTCGTTCTGCGATGACAGTACCCGGTCATACACCTGAAGCATATAAATGGAGGGCACCAGCATCAGCACGTTTATCAGTGCGGTAAAGCAACCGACGCTGATCAGAATGCTTTTATAGTCACCCAATGCCTTGATGAGGGGAGCGGTGGCTGGGGCCTTCGCCATCTTCATTGATTATTCCTGAGAGATATCTCTCGCCAGTCTTTGACGAGACTTCAAATTAATTAACCGCACACAGTCGGCGCTTTCTTTGCCGGTGGCCGCTTACACTTTCATAACAACTAGCGCTATTTAATGCGGCGCAGTTGCCATGAACATCGCGGCTTATAACCTTTCATTGACGCTTTATATTAAAACCCTTTCATGCGCTGCCTGATCAAGACTATTGCGCCGAGCGCTCAAGTGTAATCACCAAGCCTGATTTCAAAGTCGTCAGATAAAGCCCATCACGTTGTCGGCTGAAAAACTGGATTCTTGAGCCTTCCTTACCGGTGACCGACAGGCCATCGGGCTCGGGAAACCAGCCGATGGGTGTTTGCTCAAGCCATGCGCCCAGGCAGTCGGCACCTTTGCCCAGGGTCTGATTGGCCTCCAGCTCGATGACGCACGTGTTCGAGGGTTTGTCCTGCAGGGTCTGCGCCTGCGGCGCATCTTCGCGCGCCGTCAGCGTCGCCTGCCATTGCCCGGCAAATACCGAGGGATCTTCGAGTCTGAGGCTGCTTGCCATACTTGTTTCTCCAGAAATCATGATGAACGCCGCGGAAAGCCACGCCACTGCCTTGTAGGTAAAAGCTTTACTGATCATGGGAATATTCGCTCCGGCGCGTAGCCTTGCCTACAGATCCAACCGATGCAAGTAAAGAAAGCGGCGCATGACGCGCCGCTTTCCCTGTTACATCACGCCACGATGTCGCTGGTCGCTGCCTGGCCCACGGTGCTCACCTGGAAGTCGGCCACGCCGTGCCCGGAGAAGTCCACCGACAGCAGGCTGTTGCCGCCCGACGAGGTCAACACGGCATCGCCTGCCGCACCGGTGAAGGCGCTGACGAAGTGCAGGCCGGCACCTTTGGTGATGCCGGTCAGGTCGATTTTGTCCAGACCGCTGACGAAGTCGAGGATCTGATCAATCGCACCCGGCTTGGAGTCGGAGCTGGCCGCGAACACGAAGGTGTCCGAACCCGCGCCGCCCCACAGCTTGTCGGCACCGCCAGCCCCGTAGAGGATGTCGTTGCCGGCACCGCCCTTGAGCTCGTTGGCCACGCTGTTGCCGATCAGCAGGTCGTTGCCCGAACCGCCGATGGCGTTCTCGATGATCGCGCCCTTGGCGATGGACACGTTACCCACCATGCCGCCAACGTCGGAGAAAGAGGCATCATTGAGGTTGATCTTCTGGTTCTGGGTGAACCCGGAGAAGTCCAGGGTGTCCTTGCCGCCCGCGTCCCATACCGAGAACACGAGTTTGTCGCTCGACGACGAAGCACTGAGGAAGTCGCGACCGGTGTTGGAGTTGAAACCGTAGGTGGTGTCACCGGTACGGGTGGTGGTGTTGGCACCGTAGAGCTTCTGAATCGCCGCGATGTCGTCCATCAACGGGCCGGACGCGTAGGCTTCTACCCCGCCCTTGCTGAAGTTCTGATTGGTGTTGCTTTCACTCCAGTAACTCATAAGGCTGTAACCGCGGGTGTCTTGCCCGTAGGAAGCATCCTTGTAAGTCGGGTTGCCTTCGCCGGCGTTGTAGTCGCCAGGGTGAGACAGGCCCAGGGCGTGGCCGATTTCGTGCGTCAGGGTCTGACGCCCGTAATTGTTCAGGCCCGGTGTCTTGTTAACGTCGTAGCCACTGCCGGTCAGGTACCAGGACTGACCGTCATAGCCTGGCTCGGTGCCTGGCAGGAAGGCAAACGCTGCTGCACCGTCCAGGCCGCCGCTGTAGTTACCGAAGGTCATGTGACCGTCGCCACCACGGGCAGCTTCGGTGAATGTCACGTTGGCAACATCCGCCCAGGATTGCATGGCGAGCACGGCCTGGGCTTTCTGCAGGGCGCTGAACTGACTGAAACCGGTGACGCCCAGACCGCTGAAGTTGGCGGTTTTGGCCGTCAGAAAGGTGTAGGTCAGTTCGATCTTGCCGCTGTTGTTGAGGTCGTGCCAGGAAGCACCGTCCCGCAACAGTTGGGTAGCGGCTTGATCCACCGAGAAGGAGGGTTTGCCATTGACCGTGAGATTACCGCCACGGTCGTACTGATGGCTGAAGCTATTGATCTGGTTCCAGGCGGAGCTGGTGGCAGCCAGAGACTGCACGGCGCCGACAGGCACAAATGTGTCTGCGGTGGTATCAATAGCGTTAGCTTTTACTTTCGACATAAACACACTTCCTTGTTTAGCAATGGAACAGTTTTTGTCCGATAGCGACAATCTCTGGCGAGATCGTCCTATCACTCGCCCAATGAAGGCGTAAGAAACCTGACACAATTTGAAATCTGTCGTAAAGCATTTTTTTGAGATCAAATTAAGCTGTTTCGAAAAACTGCCGTAAACAAAGCGTGCGAGGTCGAAAGAATGTTTTAAGCGATGTGCTTTCGCCTAATTGTCAGACGATTTTCTATTTAAATATTAAATATCGGTAAGTTGTTTTTTGTTAGCCGCGTCTCACTTTTCTGCACTTTATTAGTGCGTGCCAGCGCATTGATATCAATCGTTCAAATACTGGAAATCCCTGTGGAAGCGGGCTTGCTCGCGAAGGCATCGGATCAGTCAACATTGCCGTCGAATGACACACCGCTTTCGCGAGCAAGCCCGCCCCCACAGGGATTTGTAGACGCAAGAATATCAGCTGCCGGTGCGGATCTTGTTCCAGACACGGGTGCGGATTCGGTCGATGTTGAGCGGCATCGCTTCGAGTGCGAACAGCTTGCCCATCATCTCCGGGCTCGGATAGACCTTGGTGTCATTTTTGATCGCCGGGTCGATCAGGCTGTCGGCCTGTTCGTTGCCGTTGGCGTAATGCACGTAATTGCTGATGCCGGCCATGACGTCCGGGCGCAGCAGGTAGTTCATGAACGCGTAGCCGGCCTTCTCGTCCGGCGCGTCGGCAGGCATGGCAACCATGTCGAACCAGATTGCCGCGCCTTCCTTGGGAATCGCGTAGCCGATCTCGATGCCGTTTTTCGCTTCCCTGGCGCGGTTTTCCGCTTGCAGGATGTCGCCGGAGAAACCCACCGCGACACAAATGTCGCCGTTGGCCAGGTCGCTGGTGTACTTCGAGGAATGGAAGTAACTGACATACGGTCGCACTTTCATCAGCAGCGCTTCCGCCTTTTTGTAGTCTTCCGGGTTCTTGCTGTGTGGCGGCAACCCGAGGTAATTGAGCGCCGCCGGCAGTAGTTCCGGGCCGTTGTCGAGGATGGCTACCCCGCATTTCTGCAGTTTTTCCATGTATTCGGGTTTGAAAATCAGATCCCAGGAATCCACCGGCGCGTTGTCGCCCAGTACCGCTTTGACCTTGGCGATGTTGTAACCGATGCCGGTGCTGCCCCACAGATACGGGAAGCCGTGCTCATTGTTCGGGTCGTTGGTCTGCAACGCTTTGAGCAGCACCGGATTGAGGTTCTTCCAGTTCGGCAACTGGCTCTTGTCGAGCTTTTTCAGCGCCCCGCCCTGAATCTGCCGCGCCATGAAGTGGTTGGAGGGAAACACCACGTCGTAACCGGATTTACCGGTCATCAGTTTGCCGTCGAGGGTTTCGTTGCTGTCGTAGACGTCGTAGGTGACGCCGACACCGGTTTCCTTCTCGAAATGCTTGGTGGTGTCCGGCGCGATGTAGTCGGACCAGTTGTACACCTTGACCGTTTCGGCCGCGTGACTGATGGAGGCGGCCAGCAACAGCGGCGCCAGTGCGAGGGTTTTCTGGATCATGGGTCGATTCCTGTAGGGGCTTTTTTTGTTGGCAGGCAATCAAAGGATCAAACAATCAGAAAATCAGGACATAGGTCTTGCGCACGGTCTCCTGGATATCCCAGACACCGAGCGTGTTGGCCGGCAACATCAGTGCGTCGCCACCTTGTATGTGCAGGGTTTCGCCGCCGCCGTCCGGGGTGAACGTGCAACGGCCGGAAATGAAATGGCAAAACTCCTGAGCGGTGATCTGCCGGCGCCAGCGCCCGGGGGTGCACGCCCAGACGCCGGTTTCGACGCCATCGTCGCGCTCGACACTGGTGGTCGACGCAATGGCGACCGGCTCGCCCAGCGGCACGGCCACCGGGTTGGATTCGTCCAGCTGCAATGTGGCGGTGTTCTTGAACTGCGTAATGCTCATGGTCTGACCTGCTGTTGATAGAACGGCGTTTAGTGCATGAAACCTTCCATGAAGCCAGCCACCCGACTGGCGAGTTTGCGCCGCCAGGGCGCGGTCGCCGGGTTGGCCAGGGTCTGGTCCTCATGGACAAAGCTTTTGATGATGGCGTTGTAACCGAGCCAGCGGCACGGCTCCGGTTCCCAGGCGCGCAGGGCGTGAATGCCGCCGTCCGGCAACACCCAGGGTTGCTGCGTCAATTCGGTGTCGCGCTCAAGAATCAGGTCCGCCAGCGTACGGCCGCCGAGGTTGCTGGCGCCGACGCCCTCGCCGCCGTAACCGCCCGACAGCGCGATCCCGTTGGCGCGATCGCAGAGCATGTGCGGCTTGAAATGCCGGGACATGCCGAGATTGCCGCCCCAGGCGTGAGTGATCTGCACGTTTTTCAACTGCGGGAACAGTTCACCGAACAGATAGCGGCGCAGTTCGACTTCATCGCGGGTCAGATCGAAGTTGTGGCGCAACTTGCCGGCGAACTGATAGCCGCCGCGGGCGCCGAAGATCAGGCGATTGTCGGCACTGCGCTGGCCGTAGGTGACCTGACGGCTGAATTCACTGAAGGCCTGGCCGCGATTGAGCCCGATCTCGTCCCAGGTGGCCGCAGACAATGGTTCGGTGGCGACGATCAGGCTTTGCACCGGTAACTGGTAGCGCCCCAAGGGTGGCAAGGTCACCGAATACCCCTCCACCGCCGGCACAATCCAGCGACTGCGCACACTGGCCTTGGCCGTGCGCAAGCTGCCCGACTGCCAATGGGTGACCGGACTGTTTTCGTAGATCTTCACGCCCATGCCCTGAACCGTCCGCGCCAGGCCACGCACCAGCTTCGCCGGGTGGATGGTCGCTACGTGCGGCGCAAAGATGCCGCCGTACGGTTTGGCCACGCGAATCTGTTGTGCCAGTTGTTCAGGGCTGAGCCAGCGGTAGTCGTCGTCTGTCAGGCCCTGGCTGTGCAGCTTGGCCAGGTAGTCGCGCAGAGTGGCTTCCTGCTCGGGATAGCGTGCCGCGCAATACAACACGCCGCCCTTGCGATAATCGCAGTGAATACCTTCGCGTTCGAGGACGATCTCCACTTCATCGGGGATGCAGTGCAGCAGATCGAACGAGGCGCGACGCTGTTGCGGCGACAAACCGGCAAGCAAGCGATCCTCGCCCAGCATATTGCCCATCAGCCAGCCGCCATTGCGCCCGGACGCGCCGAAACCGGCGGTTTGTGCCTCGATAATGGCGATGTCCAGGCCGGGAGCGAGTTTCTTCAGGTAGTACGCCGTCCATAACCCGGTGTACCCGGCGCCAATGATCGCCACGTCGACATCCAGATCCTGCTCCAGCGCTGGCCGCGCCATGAGCGGCTCGTCGAGTTGATCCATCCACAAACTGATAGTGCGCCACGCCGGCATGCAAGACTCCGCCACTGAAAACCTTCGATGGCGTCGATCCTAGTGCGTGGGCTCAGGAGAAGTCTTGCGCGCGTGTCCGCAAAGAAATTTGTTTGGCGTACGCCTTCGGCGACTGGCCGGTGTGCTGGCGAAAACAGCTGTAGAACGCCGACAACGAGTTGAAGCCGGCGGCGAACGCCAGTTCATCAATACGCAACGGGGGCGCGGCAGTGTCCAGCGAGCGCAGCAGATGCTGCAGGCGCGCCTGATTGACGTAGCGATAGAAGCTCTGCCCCAGCACCTGATTCAACAGGTAGGAGATCTGATTGCGACTGTAGCCACACTCCTTCGCCACCCGTTGCAGGTCCAGTTCGGGATCGAGATAGGGTTGCTGGCGCTCGAAGTACTGCTGCAGATCGTCAGCCATAAAACTCAGCTGGCGCGGCGACAGGCCGAGGCGACTGACCGCTGGACGCTTGCTCGGTGCCTTGCTGCTTTGATTCTGCGTGCGCACCAGCGAGGCGTATTCGTTGACGCGCCAGATCAAGCCGTCTTTGACCGTGAGCGCCTCACTGGAACGGAACGACACCAGCCCTTCACCACCGCGCAATGTCACTTCGTACTGGATGAAGGCGGTATTGCCGTCGACACGGATGCGATCGCAATGCTCGAGCAATTCGTCGGATTCTCGCGGCATGCTGACGCGCACGTACTCGCGCAATTCGTCGAGGCCGAGCACGCGGTTCTGGAAGAAATCGTTGTACTGAATGTCCGGGTGATACAACGCCATGACGCTGTCCAGATCGCGATGCTTCCAGCTCAAGTGATAGCGCATGACCGTGGCGGCCGTGGCCTGGGTCTGTTCCGGGCCGTCATTATCGGCGTGCATAAGGGGCTCGGCGAAAAAGAACCGAGCTTGCCCAAGTTCGGCATCTGCATCAATGCCTAATCGCTAGTGGCCTTTTGGCGATGATTGTGTAGGCCGTGACTTACATCAAAAAATGCGAAGCAATCGCAAAATGAACTGAAAAATCTCACAGGAATTTCACATCCGGATGCTACTTTTAATGTCAGTCACCGGTTGAGCCAATGAAGGCTCTTCCCTCCTAACATGGGCAAAAGGAAGCGCTCGATGAAGAAGGCGGGCAACACATGAATAAAGGGTCAAGCAAAGTTACGTTCCCCAATGCCTGCCAACTGATGCGCTGGCATTTTCATCCCATGGGTTTCGAAGCCACGATGGATGCGCCGGGCAGCATGATTGCCCGCCTGTTTGATCGCGCCAGCGGTGAAACCATGATCGCCATCGCCGGCATCCCTTGCGCCACCGTGATGAATGCGGCCGATGTCGAGCGCATCATTGAGGCGGTGGAAGATGAGCTGGAATCCTTCGTACCTCCAGAATCCATTAAAAATTACGCCTAAGCTTTTGATAGAAAACAAAAAAGCCCGCACTGATGCGGGCTTTTTCATGGTCAGGCACTTTGTTTGTCGGGGCGATGGTCGACAAAGAACGGTTTGCCCTTGGCGACGCGGTCGGATGCTCGGGGCATGTTCACCGCCTGCGCGTCCTGCGGTTCGACGTACCAGTAGCAATGGCTGACCGCGCGGGTGATACCGACGTAAGCCAGGCGCAGGATCTCGTCCTTTTGCGCCGTGTCGTAGGGTTCACTGTCGCCGCTTTTGCCCAATCCGGCCATGCGATACACCTGATTCTTGTAAGGCGAACTGGTCAGGTGCTGGCAATCGCCGAGCAAAAACACCGCATCGGCCTGCAAGCCTTTGGCACTGTGATACGTCAGCTGCTTCAGGCGCCGGGCTTCGTAGGGCAAGCTCGAATCCACATTAACTACAGACTGAATATGCTCTTCAATCAATAACTTATCGCTGCTTTTTCGATAAAGCATCAAGATCGAATGACCCTGGCGATAGTGTTCGGCAAGCCGTTGCCCCAATCCCTGATCATCACGTTCCAGTACATTGACCGGTTGCACCGGCTTGGGCTCGCCACTGGCCCTGGCTTTCTTGCCGGGAATCGCCGGCGCTGCGCGGACGATGTGTTCAGCCGCATCAATGATGTGTTGGTGACTGCGGTAGTTGTCGCTCAGCATCACCCGCGTGGTACTCGGTGACGGGAATTCCTTGTTGAATTCCATGAAGTAACTCGGCGAACTGCCACGCCAGCCGTAAATCGACTGCCAGTCATCCCCGACACACAGCAACGATGAGCGTTGCGCGCCTCGCCCGACATGCATGGCCGGGCCCCGGCTGCGGATCTCCGTGAGACTGGCGCGAATCCAGGAGACGATTTGCGGCGACACGTCCTGGAATTCATCGATCATCAGGTGCGCCATCGGCCGGAGCAATTCGTCACCGAGCAGTTTCAGATTTTCCGGCGAGTGTTCACTGAACAGCGCAAACATTCGGTTGTAGGTCATCACCGGCGGTTTCTGATCGAGCAAGTGATCTTCGAAAGCGCGCCAGAACAGACTCAGCGCCTCGAAGAAGAACCGGTCCAGGTCATCCTTGGCGAAACTCATGCGGCCCACCGCGTCGGGCACGTCCAGACCCAGGTTTTCGATGAAACCGGCGGCGGCGACAAAACAGTCGAGCAACGGCGCCGATGCCAACTCGCCCTTGACCTTGTAATCGAAGCCCGGACCGGCCGTCGCGTCGCCTGCCAACGTGGCCAGAACGCGCTTTGATGATTCGTAACTGTCCAGCCAGATCAATGGCTTACGACAGAAAGCTTGAAACAGGGTGCGTTTTACCGCCCATTCCGCACGTACCGTCAGCTTGGCATTGGGCCGGCAGACTTGCGGATTTTCCCTTGGATCGAAGCCGAGCACGACCCAGGCGTCCAGACTCGGAATGTAGCCATGGCAGTGGAATGTCGAGCCGTTGATGTCGAACGTCTGGCGATTGGGCTCAATGCCCTTGATCGGCCAGGCACCCGCACGAAACCACAGATCCTCGACGACATCGCACAGCTCTTCATCGCGTCGGGACGCAAGCTCGGTCACCGCCATGCGCTTTTGCACATCCGGGTGATCGCGCTCCAGCTCCTTGAGCTGCAAGCCCGCCCGGGACAGCGGCTGGATCAGTTGCCGAAAACGCTCGTCTTCGTTGAACAAGCGGTGATAGCAGGCATTGAGTTGCTGGCGCTGGGCGTCGTTGATCCGCAGGTCGAACGGATTGCTGTCCACCTCGTCTTCAGCGCCCTGAACCCGGTGACTGAGGTTCTCGAACGCCTGCAAGCGCTCGAAACCCGGCAAGCTGCGCACCATCGGCAGAATGCGCGAATGGAAGGTGCGCACCAGCTCCCGCGCCTGCTTCAGGTTCAGCGGCTGGCCCCAAAGGGCGAACAGTTCGAGCAGTTTGTTGATGAAATCCTTGCGCGATTCACGGGTGAAGGTCACCACGGTCATTGAGTCGAGCTCAAAGCCCAGATAATGCGTGAGCAACAGAATGCGCAGCACCAGCGTGGTGGATTTGCCGGCGCCGGCGCCCGCGACAACGGATGTCGACGGTGTATCGCTGAAAATCATCTTCCACTGTGCGGCGCTCGGTTGCGCGGACTCGGGCAGTAACCGCGCAACATCAGCCTTCATACGCTTCTTCAGCTCGGCGGTGAGCGGCAGGCGCCAGTCATCGAATAAATGGTTGTCGACATTCGGCGGACGATGTTCAGTGCTGCGACTGTCACGGATCAGCAGCACCTGGCGCCCTTCTTCCAACCCTTCGAGCTTGCCCTCTTTGAAGCCGTATTCGACACCGGCGGTATGACCGCTGCGGAAACCATCAGCCTGGCCGTGCAACCACGACGCTCGGTGTTGCGCGCGCAAGCGGGTCAAGCCATGACCAAAGAAACGCGCGGCCAGACGCTTGAACCAGGGCATCTCGGCCAAAGGACGAAGTTCAGGGGGAAGATCGGGGGTGTGTTGCGCCACGCTGACGGACTCCGGGGTGAGGCTGTTACGGCTATGGTGTCTGTATTCGCCGCCGAGTTCTAGCGAAATGCTTGCAGGTCATCGGCTTAGCGGATGAACTGAAGGTACGATGCGACGATTTTTCAGCCATTCCCATCGACTTATTCGATACTCATGCCGCACTTTTTACGCTTTTTATCGATGCTTTCCTGATAGATGATCGCCGTCATATACCACTGGGTGCAGTCTGCACGCCCGTGGCGAACCTTCAAAGGAGACGATCATGCTTGAACTCAGACCCTTCAGCTCGCTGGGCGGCGCCCATCACGGCTGGCTGGATGCCCATCATCACTTCTCGTTCGCCGAATACTATGACCCTCAGCGCATGAGCTGGGGCAACTTGCGCGTATGGAACGACGACGTGATTGCCGCGGGTACCGGTTTCCCGCAACACCCGCATCGCGACATGGAAATCATTACCTATGTGCGTGAAGGCGCGATCACCCACCAGGACAACCTCGGCAACAAGGGCCGTACCGAAGCGGGCGACGTGCAAGTCATGAGCGCCGGCACCGGCATCGCGCACAGCGAGTACAACCTGGAAGCGAAAGACACCAAGATCTTTCAGATCTGGATTCTGCCGACCGAAACCGGTGCACCACCGTCGTGGGGCGCGAAACCGTTCCCCAAAGGTCAACGCGAAGGCTTTGTGACCCTGGCCAGCGGCAAGGCTGGCGACGACCAGAGCTTGCGGATCCGCGCCGATGCGCGCCTGGTGGCCGCCAACATCAAGGCCGGGGAAACGGCGGAATATCGCCTCGATGAAGGGCGCCGGGCCTATCTGGTGCCGGCGACCGGCGTGATTGAGGTCAACGGTTTGCGCGCTCAGGCGCGGGACGGCGTGGCCGTGGCGCATGAACGGGTGCTGACCGTGACCGCGATTGAAGACAGTGAAATCGTGCTGGTGGATCTGGCGTAAATGGCAGGCAAAAAAAAGGGGCGACCATGACGGTCGCCCCTTTTTTCTATCTACCGCCAACACGGCTCTTATGGCGAGAGATTATCCCCACCGGGTCGCGAAACGGCCCTGCTTTTCCATTGAAGGGGACTGCTGCGCAGTCCGACGGGGATAAATCCCCTCGCCACAGATAGCCCCCTCCAAAAGCAGATAAGTCCTCACAACGCATACGCGTGGTGTTATTTGGCGGAAATGGCGCCATCCACCAAGGTCTGCGCTTCAGCCACCAGTTGCTTGAGGTGGTCGTCGCTGATGAAGCTTTCGGCGTAGATTTTGTAGATGTCTTCGGTGCCCGAAGGACGCGCCGCGAACCAGCCGTTTTCAGTCATTACCTTCAGACCGCCAATGGCCTGGTCGTTGCCCGGTGCATGACTGAGGATGCTCTGGATCTTTTCGCCGGCCAGTTCGGTCGAGGTCACTTGCGCTGGCGACAGCTTGCTCAGCAGCGCTTTCTGCTCCGGATTGGCCTTGGCATCGACACGTACCGCGAACGGCTCGCCCAGCTCATCGGTCAACGCGCGATAGGCCTGGCTCGGGTCGCGACCGGTTCGGGCGGTCATTTCAGCGGCCAGCAGCGCTGGAATCAGACCGTCCTTGTCGGTACTCCACACGCCACCGTCCTTGCGCAGGAACGACGCACCGGCGCTCTCCTCCCCGCCAAACCCCAGAGAACCGTCGAACAGACCGTCGGCAAACCATTTGAACCCGACCGGCACTTCGTACAAACGACGACCCAGACGCTTGGCCACGCGATCAATCAAACCGCTGCTGACCACAGTTTTACCCACGGCGGCATCCGCGCGCCACTGCGGACGGTTCTGGAATAGATAGTCGATGGACACCGCCAGATAGTTGTTCGGAGCGAGCAAGCCACCGGACGGCGTAACGATGCCGTGACGATCGTGATCCGGATCGCAGGCGAAGGCGACGTCGAAACGCTCCTTGAGGCCGATCAAGCCCTGCATGGCATGGCTGGACGACGGGTCCATACGAATCTGGCCGTCCCAGTCGACGGTCATGAAACGGAACGTCGCATCGACTTCCTTGTTGACCACCTCGAGATCCAGACGGTAATGCTCGGCGATGGCCGACCAGTAGCGCACTCCGGCGCCGCCCAGCGGATCAACGCCCAGACGTAGCTTGGCGTCACGCATGGCATCGAAGTCGATCACGTTGATCAGGTCGGCCACGTAGGTGTTCACGTAGTCGTGACGGTGAGTTGTGGCAGCCTTGAGCGCTTGCTCGTAGCTGATGCGCTTCACACCAACGAGTTTGTTGGCCAGCAACTCGTTGGCCTTGGCCTCGATCCACTTGGTGATATGGGTATCGGCCGGGCCACCATTGGTCGGGTTGTATTTGTAACCGCCGCTTTGTGGCGGGTTGTGCGAAGGCGTAATGACCACACCGTCAGCCAGACCCGACGTGCGCCCGCGGTTGTAGCAGAGAATGGCGTGGGAAATGGCAGGCGTCGGCGTGTACTCATCGCCCTCGGCGATCATGACCGTCACGCCGTTGGCTGCCAGGACTTCCAGCGCGCTCGCGCCGGCCGGGGTCGACAGTGCGTGCGTGTCGATACCAACAAACAGCGGGCCAGTGATCCCTTGCGCTTCACGGTACAGGCAGATTGCCTGGCTGATGGCCAGAACGTGCCATTCGTTGAAACTCAAATCAAAGGAGCTGCCCCGGTGTCCGGATGTTCCGAACGCCACACGCTGCGTGGAAATCGAAGCGTCCGGTTGGCCGGTGTAATAAGCCGTTACCAGTCGCGGGATGTCGACCAACAATTCTGCCGGTGCCGGTTTGCCCGCAAAAGGACTGAGAGTCATGCAAAACCTCTGAAATAGAGTGGTTCAGGAATACAGCGCAGTTTACTGGCAGTTTGACCGCAGTGCGATCAGATGTATCCGGAACGCTCCCGATGTTTTTTAACGTTATTCGCCGGGCGCCAGTCGCAAGGCGTCGCTCAAAAGTCCGACGACACTGGTCAGGTCGGGGTCGCCATGGCTCAGCGGACTCAGACGCAGATGGTGCGCATGCAAGCCCCGCAGGCTGAACAGCTCGCCCGGGGCGATGATGATCTGCTGCTTGAGCAGCCGTTGAAACACATCCCCCATGTCGACCGGCCTTAGCGAGCGGACCCACACCGTCGCCCCGCCTTGCGGCTCGACGATCTGCAACACATCGCTGCGCTCGCGCAATAACTGGATCAAGTGGGTTCGACGTTCCTTGAGCAGTCGCCGCAGTACGGTCAAATGCTGATCCAGTCGCCCTCCACTCAAGAGCCGGGCAATCGCCTTCTGGCGGATCGGCGACAGGCGGAACGCACGCAACAGGAAATGGCGCTGTAGCTCGCTACGCCAGTGTCGTGACAGGACAAACCCGTATGGCGCCTCCGCGCCGATGAACTTCTCGAACGAGGAAAACACCAGCAGGCGATCGGGATCCAGATAATCACGCAAGCGAGGGGTGTCGCCGTTGTCATCGAGTTCGCTATAGCAGTCGTTTTCCAGAACCCAGCTGCCGTGTTCGCCCAGCAAGCGGGCAATGGCCTGTCGATGAACGTCCGGCATCAGGCTGCCCCGGGGCATGCTCAACACCGACGACAAAATCACCAGGCGCACCGGTTCGCTGTTGAGCAACGACTCCAGTTGTTGCAGGTCAATCACGCCTTCGGCCAGCATCGGCAGCTCGATAACGTGAACTTCAGCAGCTTCCAGCAGGCGCAGGATCACCCAGTCGCACGGCGACTCAATCACCACGGTAGTTCGTCGCAACCCGAGCACCGCGATCAGAATTTCCAGCACACCGCGTAAATCAGCGCCGATATAGACGTCATCCGCCTGCCAGCAATGCACCGTTGACGAGGTGTAGCGTGCGGCCAGGACGGTACGCAGCTCCAGTTCGCCACAGGGTTGAACCTGCCATTGCGGCTGGCGCGGATACTGTCGCAACAGCTCCCGCTCCAGCATCAGCAGTGGGCTGTCCAGTGGCTGCAACGATGCCGGATCGTCGGCACTCAACACGCACATCCCCGGACGCCGGGCGTTGACGTAGACGGTCTCGAGCAAATCGCTGCCGCTGCCCGGTGACTCAGGTGTGATCGACGCCTGTGCGTAATACCCGGACTTGGCGATCGAATAGACTCGACCCTCCTTCTCCAGCAGCGAATAGGCGTACTGAACGGTGGAGATCGAAACATTCAGGCGGTCCGCCAGTTGCCGCAAGGAAGGCAAGCGCAACGTCGCACTCCTGCCCGCTTCGCTGATCAGCAATGTCAGGTAGCGATACACCGCCTGATAAACGAAGTGATCTTTTCCCGTCGTTTTCACGACCCCGTATCCGAGGGCAACGATTGATAACCTGACAAATGGCTCACGTTCAGCCTTCCGCTTTCCGATCGACAATTGTCACAGCGTCGTTCACGCCCGCACCCTCTTCGCGGCTTGCCGCCTCACTGGGCGCTGGCAGACTGATCGCCCCCATGGCGTAGAGCCGGATGATCAGCCTGACCGGCAAGCCGCTGACATCGGTCATCCACTTCAGCACCTGCTCCGGCGCATGCAGGCCCTGCATGGCCCGATGCAAATCCGGCAACGCCACCAGCATGCCGGGATGGCAATGGCGCAAGAACCGCTCGAGTCCGGCCCCGCTATCAATGAAAGGCGCAAACATCAGGCACGTCAGTTGGATCTGATTCAGATCGAAATTCGTCGACAGCCACGCTTGCGCCTGCATGCGCAGGTGTTCGGACTCCTGCAAACTGTCGAACATCGAGAGCCATTGCTCGCAGACCGGTTCGGGGACCTGCTTGCGACGCATCTCCATCAGCCTGTTCTGCAGGTGCTCGCTGATTCCGGCTTCATAGGTTCGCGCCTCAATGAATTGCGCCTGCAGACCGCGCAAATGAGCCGCCACCACTGGCTCGGCGTATTCGTCGTCCCCGTGATACAGCGCCAGGTCATCAGCCTGGTAGCCCAGAAACTCACTGAGCAACGGCCAACGCTCTTCGAGCTTGCTGACGAACATGTCGTTGATATTGACGAAACTGGTGCGTCGACAGGCTTCGAACTGACCTTCAGGACACCAGGCCGTTCGCTCCTCTTCGGTGTAGAACTCCCGGTAATAATCGCCGCCCAACCCGTCGAGCAACGGAAACAGCGTCTCGAATCCGGCGGTATTCACCAAAGGCCCGGCGATCGCGGCCTTTTGCACCGCACGACTCAATCCGTCGAGGAAGTATTGCTGTCGGCGTGGCGATTCCCCACCGATCATCGCGTCGACGCCGTTGTTCCAGCGGGCGATCTGGCCGTAGTACTCGGCGGTGGCCAGGTAGGCGTCATCCCACATTTCGAGTTCTTCACTGAAACTTCGACGATGGCCGATCAGCAGCAGGTTGAGACGGTGGGCTTCACGTCCACCGTCGCTGACCGATGCCTGATGATCGAACGGCAGGACCTCGCGGTGATCCACCATCAACAGTTCAACCCTGGGATCGTCGTAGAGGAACAGCGCGCCGTAGCTGCGGTGCATGTTTTGCAGGGCCGTGGGGCCGAAGCCATTCCAGCGCAAAGTCGCGACCCGCAACTGGAAGGTCGCGGGCGCTCGGCCGGCGATACTCAACTGCGCCGCCCGCAGAAGCGCCAGTGTGTAGCAGCAATCACGGGAACCGGACTGGTTCACCAGCACCTTGAAATGACCGATGTTATCCATGCCGCCGGCGGCCACCACCAGGCGCTGAATCAGCAGTTGCAATGCTGTGCGCTCTGCGCGGGAGAAAAAGCTCAGCAAACGTTGCAATACTTGCTGGTAGACATAATTCATTGCCTGATCATGGATCGTGCTCATCGGTATTTACCCGGTATCAAAAAGATTCCTGTCGCAACGACTGAAACATCAGTCTCGCGACAATTCATCAATAAGTAATAGACGTTCAGATGCTAACACTTACAAATTCGTAGTTATTTGAAACACTTGAACAGCGAAATGCCCAAGGCAAATTTTTGACACTCATTAACTACCTGTATTTAAAGAGTTTTTATCAGAGTCAAACATTCCTAGGAAACTTCCCACAAGGTCCCACGGAAAATGAGTACAAGAAAATACGAAGCAGTTTCCGAATAGGCCTACAGCACTTAAACAGAAATCGGCGCAAGCACAATCACTTGCTGATTGATGTTGCACAGGACAAATTGAATGCACAGACATGACTCATTCCTTGAGATGAAAGTAATCATTCAATTATCAGGGCTTATATCGGGATTAGAAGATACAGATGGCGGACAAAAACCGGTTCAGATGCCGATCCATCCCCGATACGCTACCGGGGATATCTGTTCTTTTCAGGGGGAAGTACACGCAGAAGAGTCCGTGGGGCCACGGACTCTGAGGGTTGGCTTTACGCCGGTTCGACTTGCAGTGCGACGCGCTCGCGGCATGGGCATTCGTCCATGTAGCGGTGTGCTTCTACGAACTCATTGAACGGGAATACACGGGTCTTGAGCGGCAACAACACGCGATCAGCGGTCAATTGGTTGATGTCACGCAAGGCACGCTGCAAGGCGACGTGATCCTGGGTGATACCCAATTCCGGCTTGCCGGTGAAATTGCCGATGCAGTGCACGAAGAACTGGATGTTCTTCTGGAACGCCGCACACGCCGGAAACGGTGTCTGGTTACCACCCTGCAGGCCGTACAACACCAGGCTGCCACGCGGTGCCAGCACATCGCCAAGCAGCGACATCTGTGGCCCGCCCAGGCCATCGAAAACCACATCGACGCCACGGTTGTCAGTGATTTTGTTGATGCGCATCAACAGATCTTCTTCCTCGGTCACGATCACCTTCTCCGCACCAAGGGACAGCAGATACTCGCGCTCTTCCGCCTCTTTGGTGGCGGCAATGACCCGCACCCCCATCGCCTTGCCCAACTGGACAAAGGACGGTCCCGCACAATGGCTGGCGTCAGTCACCAAGGCAAACTGCCCGGGTTTGACCCGTGCCAGATCGGCGTAGGCAAAATAAGCGATCAACAGCGGCGTGTAATGCACACTGGCTTCGATCGGGCTGAGCACATCGGGATAACGGGTCAGCGCGGTGCGCGGCAGCACGATCGACTCGCCGTAGACCGGATAATCGTTCGGGCTTTCGGCCGGGAAGCTGGCTACCTTGTCGCCGACGGACAGGTCTTCGACATCGGCGCCGACGGCCGTCACCACGCCGGCCATTTCATGGCCAAGGCCTGAGGGCAGGCGTGCCTGGGACGAGGCCAGATTCTGACGCCAGAGTGTGTCGTACCAGCTGATGCCGATCGCCTCGACACGCACCTGCACTTCGCCAGGACCTGGCTGAGCGGCCGCATGCTCTTCGCATTTGAGCACCTCGGCCGGACCAAACTTGTGAAAACGGATCGTGCGGGACATCGCAAACCTCGTCAAATTAACCTCTAATGCCACGAACTCTATCTGGGCTTTCGACCCAAGACTATCAGTGGCTATTAATAGTCGACATGCCTGTCATTGATTCCGCAGTATGGACGGCATCGGCGAAATCCATGAAAAAACTGCTGCCATCGCCTGAGTAAAGCTGAATTTTCCGGTGCAGAGTACCAGCCTTTCCCCGTAAGATTCATGCCGGCCATTGTTCTCATATGGCTGCCCTCGTCAAGCTTGATGACTCTGCCAGGACTCCAGATGAATCGTAATGACCTGCGTCGTGTCGACCTGAACCTGTTGATCGTATTCGAAACATTGATGCACGAACGCAGTGTGACCCGTGCTGCCGAGAAATTGTTCCTCGGCCAGCCGGCGATCAGTGCGGCGCTTTCGCGCCTGCGCAGCCTGTTCGATGATCCATTGTTCGTGCGCACCGGCCGAAGCATGGAACCGTCCGCCCGTGCGGTGGAAATCTTCGCCCTGCTCTCGCCCGCCCTCGACTCGATTTCGACTGCCGTCAGCCGCGCGGCGGAATTCGACCCGGCCACCAGTACCTCGGTGTTTCGCATCGGTTTGTCCGACGATGTCGAGTTCGCCCTGCTGCCGATGCTGCTCAAGCGCCTGCGCGCCGAAGCACCCGGCATCGTGCTGGTGGTGCGTCGGGTCAACTACATCCTGATGCCCGGCCTGCTGGCCTCCGGCGAAATCTCCATCGGCGTCAGCTACACCACCGACCTGCCGGCCAACGCCAAGCGCAAGGTCCTGCGTCGCAGCCAGCCGAAGCTGTTGCGTGCCGACACCGTACCGGGCCCGTTAAGCCTCGACGACTACTGCGCGCGGCCCCATGCGCTGGTGTCGTTCGCCGGTGACCTCAGTGGCTTTATTGATGAAGAACTGGAGAAGCTCGGTCGCAAACGCCATGTGGTACTGGCTGTGCCGCAGTTCAACGGGCTAAGTACGTTGCTGGCGGGAACCGACATCGTCGCCACCGTACCGGACTACACCGCTGAAGCGCTGACGGCGGCGGGTGGCGTGCGAGCGGAAGATCCGCCGTTGCCGACGCGCACGTTCGAGCTGCACATGGCGTGGCGCGGGTCGCAGGATAATGATCCGGGTGAGCGTTGGCTGCGGTCGCGGATTCAGATGTTCTTTGGCGATCCGGATAGTCTTTGATGCAAGGCCCTGTACCTCGGAAACGCTTCCAGCGGGCCACTGAGTTATCCATGAGTCTTACACCCGCTCCCTCGAAGTGAGCGGGACGCGGTGAACCGTCGGCCAACCGGAAGACGGCCGCTAATTTCTACAACTGTTGTTCTCCTCTGAACTGGCATACATCAAACACATTCGTCTGAACGGTCACGGATTGCTACGCCGAATTGATCTGGGTCAATCCGCAGAGCCGCAAATCAGATCGAAATAGCCTTGTGCATTGCACCCTGTGTCGAGCCTTTTTTATCTCATGTGAGGAGCATCCCGACATGCCCGACTCATCGGTAAATCAGTGGGACGCATGCAGACCGGCGACGCGATCCATCCGCCAACCATCATTCGTGTTTTTTGCTTTGTGAAGGCTAACGACCATGGTCACCAATGACTCAATCAAATCGAGTGTCACTGGCACGAACGCAATCAGCCACAGTTGCGCACTGTTTGAAGAAGCCGATCGACTCAACGATCAGGCCTATGCCGTACTTGAGGAACCGTTTTCCACGCAGACCATGCACAAGTTCTCAGAAGCCAGAAAACGTGCCGACGAAGTGTACCGTCAGGCCTGGCAGGAATGGCAGTACTCCCACGGAGGGACCGGTCACTGAGCCGTTCCGGGACCGAGTTCGACTCGATCGCGATGATTTGATCCGCATCGGCGCGAATCGGTACGTCTTGCCCGTCAATCCGCACGGACGGCGCGCCAGTGATCACTCTTTTGGGGCTCGGGCCAGTTGATTTTTATCAACGGCGGATGCCAGCACGGTCACACCGGCTTGACCATCATCAAGCTGCAAGGCGCTCGGTTGACCAGGCTTTCCGCCGTGCCGCCAATAAAGCCGTCGAGCCCGTGATGGTAAGACGTGCCCAGCACCACCAGGTCGAATGCATTTTGCCGGGCGAATAACTCGATCACCCGATACGGGACACCGGTCAGCAGATGTCGGTGACTTTCATCAAGACCATAACGCTCGGCCAGCGCTTCGAAGGCTTCTTCCTGAGTGTCGTTGATCGCCTCGCGCAAACTGTGATCCAGACTCAGGTTCGGCACACTCATTGCGGCATCGCCCACCACCGACCAGTTACTCACGTTCAATAGGTGCAGCGAGGCACCGCAGGCTCTGGCCAATCTCGAGGCCAGACCGAGAATCCGGTCGTTCAGGCCTTGAGTCAGGTCCTCGAGGTGGGACAGGTCCACCGCCGCCAGGATCTTCAACGGTTTCGGGTTTACGGCGTCGGTCACCAGGTGCAAACAGGCGGGGCAATCTCGCAGCAACAACCAGTCCAGTGGTTGATGAAACGCCCGATCAAGCGCCGGGACATGGTGGGCATCCTTGATCACCAGATCGGCGTGGAAGTCATTGACGTACTCAAGCACATGCGCCGGTGTCGACTTTGCCCAAACCACTTCGGTCGTCACTTGCACGCCGCTGCCACGCTCAAACCGGGCTTGCTGCTCCAGCCACTGCCGATGCACCTGCAAGTAACCCTCACGCGCCTGCGCCATGGCTTTGTGGTCGAACAAACCGGCCACCGCCAGAGCCTGGACGTAATCGAACGCAACAATGTGCAACAACGCTCCGCTGGCCTGGGCCAATGCCTGGGCTCGATCAAACGCCGGGGTGCGGGTCATCTCGGTGGGGGCAATCAACAGAATCCGCTTCAGTTTGAACATCACGTACCTCTGCTGGCAGTGCTGTGCCGGCCTGGTTGCCAGCCCGACGTCCGTGTCCGGTTTGATGCAATCGCCAACTATTTACGCGCTGCCTTTTCAGCCATCCGCTTGGCGCGCTCATTGGCGTCATCGGCTGTACGCTGTGCCTGTTCAGCCTTCAATATCGCTTCATCGGCCCGCAAACGTGCCGTTGCCGCATTGTCTTCGGCAGACTCAAGTCGTGCATCGATTTCCTGAGCATGGCGGTTACTGCATCCGGTGGTTGTAGCCAACAGGATACTCAGCACGATGATGGACAAGCGCATGTTCATGGTTTCCCCTTGATTGATTGCGACATTGCTAAGTCGATGGTCTGAGTATCTGGCGATGTCCGCTACCGACTCTGATTTTTGTCAACTAATGACGGCATCGGTGGATGGCCGTGCAAACGGGCGTTGTTGATCTATCTCAATGAAGCTCCGCCGCTCAGGCGTAGAAAAAGACTGACCGGCATTCGCCGAACATGAACAACCTTTCAGAAGAGAGAACGCCGTCATGAGCGATTTGAATCTGCGCAAAAGCATTTTGGAAGAGCTCGGATTCAGCCAGACATCAACGCCGCCGACATCGGAGTCAGTGTGGAGAACGTGGTCACGCTCGAAGGCCGGGGCCACCTGTGGCGTGAGCGCCAGAACGCTGAACCAGCGGCTTGGTCAGTGCGAGGCGTGACGAGAGTCGAAGATCATTTGTGCTGGCGTGAATTCAATTCTCCGACCACCCCGGCTTCGATTACCACTTGATGCTGGAGAGTCACGATGCTGGTCGTCACTTTGATCAACACCCTGGTGGTAATCGCTGCCGTGTTGATTCATTACGAGTGTTTGTTACGCCTGAACGACTGGCTGCCGAAACTGAAAAACTGGAGCCGTTTTCGCATCGTTGCCGGGGTGTTTGGCGGGCTGCTGGCCCATGCCATCGAGGTCTGGTGCTTCGCCGTGGTTTACTTTCTGATGTCGCGCTCCGGTGAATGGGGGCGCCTGACGGGCAGTTTCGACGGTTCTTACATGGATTGCGTGTATTTCTCCTTCACTACCTACACCACCATTGGTTTCGGTGACATCTCCCCGGTCGGCAATCTCAAGTATCTCACTGGCCTGGAGGCCTTGACGGGACTGGTGCTGATCACCTGGACCGCGTCATTCCTGTTCCTCGAAATGCAAAAATACTGGAAGAGCAAATAGCCGTTCAATACGCACAAGACCTGATCTACATCAAACCTTGCGACCAGTCCTCAAGCTCAATAGAGACGAAGTTGCCAACGCCCCCCCTGAAACCGGGTGGCCCCGTTCGTCCGTAATCACGGTGGAAGGCCAAATGAAAAGCACGTGCGAAGCAAAGAGACCTATGCTTACCACACCCCCTCGTGGCGTCTTCCTCATGCACGAAACATCTCCCCCGTCGGCGTTATGTCTCAAGGCAGCGTGCTCCAACTGCAGCGTACTTGAGTTGTGTCTGCCGATTGGCCTGGACGGGGCGGAGGTCGAGCGGCTCGACACCCTGATTGTCCAACGTTTAAAGGTCAGGAAAGGCGCCGCCCTGTACCGTGCCGGGGACCCGTTGCGCTCTCTGTACGCCGTGCGCGTAGGCTCCTTCAAGACCAGCGTGTTGTCCGTCGATGGCCGCGAGCAAGTGACCGGTTTTCACATCCCTGGCGAAATGCTCGGTCTGGACGCCATCAGTGCCGATGAGCATGCATGCACTGCATACGCCCTGGAAGACAGCGAAGTCTGCCCGATCCACTTCGCGCAGCTGGAAAAACTGGCGCAGAGCCTCCCTTCCCTGCAACACAACCTCAATAAACTGCTGAGCCGGGAAATCGTCCGCGACCACAGCATGTTGATGCTGATGGGTAACATGAACTCCGATGAGCGCCTGGCGGCATTCCTGCTCAACCTCTCGCAACGCCTGAGCTCTCGTGGCTATTCCTCCAAAGACTTCGTGCTGAAAATGCGCCGCGAAGAAATCGGCTCCTACCTTGGGCTGCGTCTGGAGACGATCTGTCGTGGCATCGCCCACTTGCGCGACCAGGGGCTGGTGGAGATCGCCGGGCGCAACGTAAAAATCCAAAACCTGGACGGCCTCAAGCAGATGGTGTCCGGCTGTAATCGCCAGACTCACTGACCCCGTCTGCAACGGAGGTTGATCATGCGCGCCATGGTGCTGCACGCCCCCGGCCAACCCTTGCAATGCGAAGAGCGCCCTGTCCCGATACCCGCCTCAGATCAGATCCTGCTCAAAGTGCTGGCCTGCGGCGTCTGTCGCACCGACCTGCACTTGCTCGACGGTGAGTTACCGCAAGCCGTATTCCCACGGGTGCCGGGCCACGAAATAGTCGGTGAGGTCACAGCGGTGGGCCAGGATGTCAGGCCTGACTGGATCGGCCGACGGGTCGGTGTGCCCTGGCTGGGCTGGACATGCGGCGAGTGCGGGTTCTGTCGTTCGGGTCGGGAGAACCTGTGCGATCAGGCGCGGTTCACCGGTTGTCAGCTGGACGGCGGCTACGCGGAATATACGGTTGCCGATCCGCGCTTCTGCTTTGCCCTTCCCGAGACGCTTTCAGACCAGCAAGCTGCGCCCCTGCTGTGTGCCGGACTGATCGGCTTTCGTGCGCTGCAAATGGCTCGTGGCGCGAAGCATCTGGGACTTTACGGGTTCGGCGCTGCAGCACACCTGGCGATTCAGGTGGCGCTCGGACGCGGCCAGAAGGTCTACGCGTTTACCCGTCCCGAGGACGACATCGGACAAGCCTATGCCCGCTCCCTGGGCGCAGAATGGGCCGGACCTTCCGATCAGCCGCCACCACACCTGCTCGATGCCAGCCTGATCTTTGCGCCGGTGGGCGCACTGGTGCCGGCGGCGCTGGCGGTGACGGACAAGGGCGGCTGCGTGGTGTGTGCCGGGATTCACATGAGCGACATCCCGACGTTCCCGTATCGTTTGTTATGGGGTGAGCGCAGTGTCCGCTCGGTGGCCAACCTGACCCGCGAAGACGGTATTGCGTTTTTCCAGGAGCTTCAACACACGCCCGTGCACTGTGACGTCACCCGGTTTGCTTTGGAGGACGCCAACCAGGCCTTGGCATTTTTACGAGCGGGGCAATTCAACGGGGCGATTGTGCTCACACCGTGACCACGTGCCTGACTGCCAGAATGCTCCCTGGCACCGAATACAAGGCGCGTTCGGTGGTGCTGCCGATCAAGCGATCGACGCCCACCCGATGCACCGTCCCCATGACCACCACGTCGGCCAGATACTCTTCGACAAACTCACTGATCACCTGCACCGGATGGCCCATGACGAAGTGCCGGCGCTCTGGCGGCACGCCATACCGCTCTGCCAGCGTGACGAAGGCAAGATGCAGGGATTCGCGTAACTCGCTGGCAAAATCGCCACTCCAGCCGCCAGTGACCATCGGCGCATCGCCATTGAACGCCGCTGACAAGTCGTAGGCATATAACAGGTGCAGCGGGACGTCGCATTGCAATGCCAGCGCATTCGCGGTCTGGATGATCGTGTCGTTCAAACCGCTGATTTGTGTCGCTGGATCAAACGGATCCACCGCGGCTACCACGCGATGCGGCAATGCGTACCGGATGTGATTGACCAAGTGCAAAGGAACCGGGCACTCACGCAGCAAATGACAATCGAGCGGCGTGATGAAGACGCGTTTGAGCGCCGGTTCCAGCGTCACATCCTTGATCACCAGTTCGGACTTCAGTGCCTTGACGGCTTTCAGGATTTCCAGCAGCGGATGGCTGGTGAAGATCACGTCCACCGTCACATTCAGTCCATGGGCGTTGAGTTGCTCGAGCTCCTCGGCTACCCAGCGACGATAGCGGTGCTGATAGCGCTGTGCATCCACCCCATCGATTTTGTCCTCCCATAAGTGCGTAAACGGTACCGGCTCGACGAAGGCCCGCACATCCAGCGCCGCTCCGTTCGCCTTGGCCAGCGCGATAGCACGCAGCATCGCCGGAGATTGATGCAGCGTCTGGTCAGCGACCAGCAACAGACGTTGATATTGACCCATTACACACCTCGGCTCGGCACCGGCGCTTTGGGCCGGTAGGTTCAAGACTGCGCCTGCCTCCCTGCCTGACGTTGATTTACATCAAACCGATGCCAATGAAGAACACCACGGAAAAGGACGACCGCCAATTGATGCGCCCTCTCACAGAAAAGGATCTGTCAGCGCGAATACAACTTCATCAACCGCCTGCCCCGCGAACCAGGCACATGCGCGTGCTCGCCCTGCCCGACCAGTTGATGGCCACTGACAATAAACAGCGCACGGCATTCATCGCCGTAATACTTGGGGCGATCTCTTTTCAGGACTGTAGGGTTTGCTGCGGCTTGATGGCCAACACACTGCACGGTGCTCGATGCAGCAACTGTTCGGCGGTGGTGCCGAGCAATTTGCTCAAACCGTGGTGCTGCACCGTTCCCATGACAATCACGTCAACCTGATGCTCGAGGGCGAACCCGCAGATACTCGGCACCGGCGCACCCTCGATGAAATGCCGGCACGCGTCCGGTACGCCGTGACGTTCGGCCAAGGCCGCAAACGCTTCATGCTGCGCACTGCCCAGCGTCTCATAGATCCCGGTAGCCAACGGCAAGGCGCCGAACCCGATGTCCGTGGCGTAAACCGCCGCCCAGTCATACACATGCAACAGTTCAAGGCTGGCATCACATTGCTCAGCCAGCCGGGTGGCTGCATCAATGATCTGATCATTGAACAGGCAATCCTGTTCTTCGCTACGCAAGACATCGACGATGGCCAGTACATTGCGCGGGCGTGGATGGGTGTCACTGGTCACCAGGTGCACCGGCACGGGGCAATCGCGCAACAATTGCCAATCCAGCGGTGTGTAGAACACCCGCTCCAGCGCGGATTCGTGCCGGGCATCCTTGATGATCAATATCACCGGCATCTCGTTGATGAACTGCAGGATCTCGGCAAAGGGATCCTGAACCCAGACCACTTCGGTGGTGACCGTGATGTGATGCCTTGCCAGCAACGACGCCTGTTCTATGAGCCACTGCCGATGAGTGCGCAGATAACCATCGCGGGCCAGGCGGATTTGCTCAGGAGCAAACAGCCCGGCCACTGCCAGCGCCTGCACATAATCGAAGGCCACGATGTGCAGCGGCACTTGCATGGCCAGCGCCAGCGCGGCGGCACGCTCGAACGCCGGCGTGCGTTCCATGGCGGGCGGAGCAATCAACAGTAAACGCTGAGTTTGCGACATGGGATACCTCGGCACGTGGCCAGCCAGAAGGAAACAGACCTTCAGCGTGAACGCTACGGCCGCTGGCAAATTGATCTTTGTCAGCAACTGCACGGATCGGTGGGCATCACCCGAGCAAAAGACCACTTCGATCAATTAGAGCAACAAGGTGCCTGCCCACATCGCCAGCGTCAGCAATAGCTGGCCGGGGATCACATAAGCGGCAAAGCGTTTGCCGCCGCTGACCCAGGCCACTACGCATTTGCTCACCGAGTTACTGCTGACGGCGATCAGCGCAGGCGCAGCGATCGCGTCGTAAGGCAACAGCCCGGCCTTGGCCAGGCTGGCAACCGAGGCCGTGGCGGAATGCGCGTCGGCGAAGCCGGTCAATGTCGCCGTGAGCATCACGCCCACCTGGCCAAAGTGGCTGAGCATCGCCGACGACACCAGCGTGATGCCGGTCATGGTCAGTGTCACGACCAAGGCGAGTTTGAGATTGAAAGCCCCTGCGGACTTGATCGGCTCGCTGCTCGCCCCCCTCCCTGGGTCGGGAAACATCAGGCAGACGCCGTATAACGCCGTGGCGACCAAGCCGAAACACAACGGCGCCCACATGCTGCGCAGTAGAGCGGGATCAACGGTGGCGAGGATCAGCCCGGCCTGAATCACCGTGGCAAGATTAGAGAAGATTGCGGCCGCGCCGAGGGTCCTGATGTTGGCCGACTCAAGGCTTGCCCGTTGGCCCATGGTGGCAATCGTCACCGTACTGGAGGCGAATCCGGAGGCAATTGCGCTGACCACATAACCATAGCGAGTGCCCAAGGTGCGCACGGCGACATGGCCGATCGCTCCCACCAGCATCAGCAAAACCGTCAGGGTACAAATCGTGCGCAGATTGATCGCCGCGTAAGGGCCGATGTAACGGTCTGGTGCCAATGGCAGCACTACCAGCGCCGCGATCAGCAAAACCAGGCCGTCGCGCATCTCGACTTCGCTCAACTGGCTGTTGGCAAAGTGATGCAGCTTGTCGCGATAGGCCAGCAACCCCGCGATGACCACACCAATAGCAATTGCCAGCGCGGGTGCGGTGCCACACAACGCGCCGAGCACCAACACCGTAAGCAAGGCTATTTCGCTGGTCACCCCCGGGTCGTCGCTCAGGCTGCGCCAATAGGCGACGGTGATCAGCAAGGTCACGCAGGTCGCCATGATCCCCAGCAGCAGAGCCGCGCCGACCTGCAGCGAGACATATCCCAGCAACGCGGTAATGGCGAACGTGCGCAATCCGGCGCTGTCACGTGTAGCGCCGGTGCCTTTGTGCCGCTCACGCTCAAGACCGATGAGCAGGCCGATCCCCAGCGCTGCCGCTGCACCAGAGAGATCGAAGAGTTCATTCATGGTCTGTAGCACCCGGCAGAGGTTTTAAGCGCAGCCCTGCGGTCACCTCAGCGCGATCATTCAACGCACTCGCCCAAGCGCTGAGTGACAACCGGCTCTGCGGGCAACGTCTGACCGAAGGCGTTGGGCCAGACGTGGGGCGCGTCGATGCGTGCCTGGAGCAGGCCTGCGAAGTCTTGCGCCGCGTCCAGATGCTTGAAGTTTACGTCCCAGTCATCCAGATGCACGACCCAGCCATGGGGTGCTTGTCTTTCTGTGATCTTGATGTTCATGGAAACCTCGATCAAACGGCAGGTCGACCGCATTCTCGGCACTGGGCAGAGCTTGCGCCGGGACTGCAGACCGGAAGTTGATAATGGTCAACAATCCGTGGAAGCGTTGGGCTTTTTCATTTGTGCGTCCCTTTTGCATTTCTGTGCGACAGATCCCGTTTCAGGGCTCCCGCAAGGCTCTGGCACGGTGTTAGTTTGTAAGTGTATGTGTCTCAGCGTTGAGACACTCTCCCTTTACTGCCCTGCAAAGGAATGCCCTTCGTATGAATTTCCCTTTCAAACAACTGGCTGCCACCACCTTGATGCTGGCCGGGCTTGCGGCTTTCACTGCACCGGCCCAGGCCAACATTACTCCGCAGCAAAGTGCTGAAATCCTCAAGGCCTACAGCGCCGAAACGACTACAGATTTCCGCCAGTTCCTGAACAGCCTGGCCAAGAGCGATCTGGCCAGGACTGCCGCCATTGGCCCGGCCATTGGCGCCTTTCTGGATAACAAAACGCTGACGGCTGAGCAGCAGAACGAAATCTATCGCCTGCTCGGCCTCTATGCCCGCGTGAAATACAGCGCAGCCGCCACCGAGACGCTGCGTGAGCTGGTGGAGATCCCGACCTATCGCAAGGACGGCGTTGCCCAGCACGACAACCCGGAATTCATCAAGATCGGCGAGAAGATCAAGAGCCTGGCAGAGTCCTTCCATCTGAATTTCCGCAACATCGACAACCGCGTGTATGAGATCTCGCTCAACGGCGCTGGCGATGAAGTCGTCGGCATTCACGCGCACGCCGACGTGGTGCCGGTAACGCCGGAAAACTGGGTGCTCAAGGATGGCACCCGCCTCGATCCGTTCAAGATCACGCTGATCGGCGACCGCATGTATGGTCGCGGCACCGAGGATGACAAGAACGGTATCGTGGTCACGCTCTACGCGATGAAAGTCATCAAGGACGAGAAACTGCCGCTGGCCCGCAACTTCAAGTTGCTGGTGGACACCACCGAAGAAACCACCGGCGACGCGATCCCGTACTATTTCGAGCGCAACCCGACGCCCAACTACAACCTGGCGCTGGATGGCGGATACCCGGTGGTGATTGCCGAGAAAGGCTACGGCACGGTGATGGCCGAATTTGCCAAGCGCAAAGGTGAAGGCAAAGGTGCGGAAATCATCTCGATGACCGGCGGTCTGGCGACTAACCAGATCCCTTCCGCGTCCGTCGCCACGATTATCAGCGATAAACCGGCCGCACTGGCCGCCAGCCTGCAAAAGGCCGGTACCGAGTTCGCCAAACGCAACGGCGGCAATTTCCAGGTGAGCGCCAAGGTTGACGGCAACAATGTCTTGCTGACGGTGACCGGGGTGTCGGCCCACTCCTCCGAGCCGGAATCCGGGGTCAATCCGGTGGCGCGGATGCTGGTCTTCATCAACAGCCTTGATGGCAAAGTCGCGCTCAAGCACAACCACATCACCGATGCCGCGCGGTACGCCGCCGACAACTGGGGCCTGGATTACCTCGGCAACACACTGGGCGTCGGTTTCTCCGATTCCTTCATGGGGCCGCTGACCACTTCGCTGACTTACGTCGCAATGGACGACAACGCCTTCAAACTCGCGGTCAACCTGCGCGTTCCGAAGGGCAAATCGCCGGAGAAGCTCAAGGCTGAAATCGCCGACAAACTGGCAGCGTGGAGCAAGAAGAATCACGTTGCCGTCGCCTTCGACTATTCGATTGCCGAACCGATGTATCGCAACCCTGAGGGCGAATGGGTCAAGGCGCTGCTGGCGGTCTCGACGGAAAACCTCGGTATGAAACACGAGTTCGGTACGTCCGCTGGGGCGACGTCAGTGCATGAGTTGCCAAATGGCGTGCAATTCGGTCTGGCGCGCCCGGAGGTCAAGTACACCGGCCACACCGACGGTGAATTCAAGACCGTCGATCAATTCCAGCTCGATCTGCAGATCGTCACGGAAATGATGGGCCGGATCGGCCAGTTACCGAAGCTTTAACAGCATTTGTGGCGAGGAAGCTGGCTCCCTCGCCACAGTTTTTTAATCGTCGGGTAATCCTCGCCGCTCATCGTTGCGCAGCAGGCAACACAGAATGATCATCAAACCGATTGATAGCCACCTAACGAAAGGTGCATGCTAGAGGGCTCGCTCGAGCCTTATATCATTCCGAATGATAGTTACCTTTGCTTCATTCGATTCGTGCCATCACACCTCGCCGAGCATCATCCGCCCATCTTCAATACATTGGCGGATGCATCCATGGAACAGTCACTCAAACATTTGCGCTTCCCGTTGGCCCTGTTGGCCGTGCTGGTGATGAGCGCTTGCGGCAAGACTCCGGAGACTGCCGCCACCATGCCCGCAGCGAAAGTCAGCGTGGCCAAGGTGCTGGAACAACCGGTCAACGAGTGGGACGAATTCACCGGGCGCCTCGAGGCGCCGGAAACCGTTGAAATCCGTCCACGGGTCTCCGGCCAGATCGACGACGTCGCCTTCACCGAAGGTGCGCTGGTCAAGAAAGGCGATTTGCTGTTCCAGATCGACCCACGTCCGTTCCAGGCCGAGGTCCGCCGCCTCGAAGCCCTGGTCGCCCAGGCCCGCGCCAACGCCACCCGCAGTGAAAACGAAGCCGGCCGCGGTGAACGCCTGCGTGCCAGCAACGCCATCTCTGCCGAACTGGCCGACTCGCGCACCAGCGCTGCGCAAGAGGCCCGCGCCGCCGTCGGCGCCCTGCAAGCGCAACTGGACCTGGCCAAACTGAACCTGAGCTTTACCCGCGTAACTGCGCCAATCAGCGGCCGCGTCAGCCGTGCCGAGATCACCGCCGGCAACCTGGTGACCGCCGACACCACAGCGCTGACCAGCGTCGTGTCCACCGACAAGGTCTACGCCTACTTCGACGCCGACGAGCGCGTGTTCCTCAAATACACCCAGCTCGCCCGTAACGGTCAACGCGGCGCTACCACCCCGGTGTACATGGGCTTGTCCAATGAAGACGGCAACCCGCACCTCGGCCAGATGAACTTCGTCGACAACCAGGTCAACCCGAAAACCGGCACCATCCGTGGTCGTGCGGTGTTCGACAACAGCGACGGCACCTACACCCCGGGCCTGTACGCACGCTTGAAACTGGTCGGCAGCGGCACCTACAACGCCATGCTGATCAATGACGAAGCGGTCGGTACTGACCTGGGCAAGAAGTTCGTGCTGGTGATGGATGCGGACAACAAGACCGCCTACCGCGCTGTTGAACTGGGTCCGAAGATCGAAGGCCTGCGCATCGTCCGTACTGGCCTGAACAAGGACGACACGATCATCGTCAAGGGTCTGCAGCGAGTACGTCCGGGTTCTCCGGTCACCCCTGAAGTAATCCCGATGGCCAGCGAGCAAACCATTGCCGCCCTGGCTCAACAACGTCAAGCGCTGGAAGCCAGCAACCTGCCCAAAGTCGCCCCTGCCAAAGGCGCGTCCGGTTCGGTTGTGAAGCTGGCTGCTACGACCCCACGCGGTTAAGGGACGACAACTCCGATGAATTTTTCCCAATTCTTCATTTCACGGCCGATCTTCGCAGCGGTGCTGTCGCTGCTGATCCTGATCGCCGGTGCGATCTCGCTGTTCCAGCTACCGATCAGCGAATACCCGGAAGTCGTGCCGCCAACCGTGGTGGTACGTGCCAACTTCCCGGGCGCCAACCCTAAAGTCATCGGTGAAACCGTGGCCGCTCCGCTGGAGCAGGCCATCACCGGCGTCGAGAACATGCTGTACATGTCCTCGCAGTCGACCGCCGACGGCAAGATCACCCTGACCATCACCTTCGCCCTGGGCACTGATCTGGACAACGCGCAGGTTCAGGTACAAAACCGGGTGACCCGGACCGAGCCGAAGCTTCCCGAGGAAGTGACGCGCATCGGTATCACCGTCGACAAGGCATCGCCCGACCTGACCATGGTTGTGCACTTGACCTCCCCGGACAAGCGCTACGACATGCTTTACCTGTCCAACTACGCGATCCTCAACATCAAGGATGAGCTCGCTCGCCTGGGTGGTGTCGGTGACGTGCAACTGTTCGGCATGGGCGACTACTCGCTGCGCGTCTGGCTCGATCCGAACAAGACTGCTTCGCGCAATCTGACTGCGACCGATGTGGTCACGGCGATCCGTGAACAGAACCGCCAGGTCGCGGCCGGTCAATTGGGTGCGCCCCCTGCCCCGAGTGCCCAAAGCTTCCAGCTGTCGGTCAACACTCAGGGCCGTCTGGTCTCCGAGGAAGAGTTCGAGAACATCATCATTCGCGCAGGCGACAATGGTGAAATCACCCGCCTCAAGGACATCGCTCGCGTTGAACTGGGCTCCAGCCAATACGCCCTGCGTTCGTTGCTGAACAACCAGCCGGCGGTCGCAATCCCGATCTTCCAGCGCCCTGGCTCCAACGCCATCGACATCTCGAACGAAGTTCGCGGCAAGATGGAAGAGCTGAAGAAAGGCTTCCCGCAAGGCATGGACTACAGCATCGTCTATGACCCGACGATCTTCGTGCGCGGCTCGATCGAGGCGGTGGTTCACACCCTCTTCGAAGCACTGATCCTCGTGGTACTGGTGGTGATCCTGTTCCTGCAGACCTGGCGCGCCTCGATCATTCCATTGGTGGCGGTGCCGGTATCGTTGATCGGTACGTTTGCGGTCATGCACCTGTTCGGTTTCTCGCTCAACGCGCTGTCACTGTTCGGCCTGGTACTGGCGATCGGTATCGTGGTGGACGACGCCATCGTGGTGGTGGAAAACGTCGAGCGGAACATCGAACTCGGACTGACACCCGTCGAGGCCACCAAACGCGCCATGCGTGAAGTGACCGGCCCGATCATCGCGACGGCGCTGGTGCTGTGTGCGGTGTTTGTGCCGGCAGCATTCATCTCCGGTCTCACCGGGCAGTTCTATAAGCAGTTCGCACTGACCATTGCCATCTCGACCGTGATCTCGGCGTTCAACTCGCTGACCCTGTCGCCGGCATTGGCCGCTGTGTTGCTGAAAAGCCATGACGCACCGAAAGACCGCTTCTCCAAGGTGCTCGACAAGATCTTCGGTGGCTGGCTGTTCCGTCCGTTCAACCGTTTCTTCGACCGTGCCAGCCATGGCTACGTCGGCACCGTGCGCCGGGTTATCCGTGGCAGCGGCATCGCTCTGCTGCTGTACGCTGGCCTGATGGTGCTGACCTTCTTCGGTTTCTCCAGCACGCCGACCGGTTTCGTACCCGGCCAGGACAAGCAATACCTGGTGGCCTTCGCGCAACTGCCGGACGCCGCGAGCCTGGATCGCACCGAAGACGTGATCAAGCGCATGTCCGACCTGGCCCTGAAACAACCAGGCGTGGAAAGTGCCGTAGCGTTCCCCGGCCTGTCGATCAACGGCTTCACCAACAGCCCGAATGCCGGCATCGTGTTCGTGACCCTGAAACCGTTCGACGAACGTAAAGACCCGAGCATGTCCGCCGGTGCCATCGCCGGCGCCCTGAACGGTCAATATGCGAACATTCAAGAAGCGTACATGGCGATCTTCCCGCCACCGCCGGTACAAGGTCTGGGCACCATTGGTGGTTTCCGCCTGCAAATCGAAGACCGGGGCAACCTGGGCTACGACGAGCTGTACAAAGAAACCATGAACATCATCACCAAGAGCCACAGCGTGCCGGAACTGGCCGGCTTGTTCACCAGTTACACCGTGAACGTGCCGCAGGTCGATGCCGCCATCGACCGCGAGAAAGCCAAGACCCACGGCGTGGCCGTCAGCGACATCTTCGACACCCTGCAGATCTACCTGGGTTCGCTGTATGCCAACGACTTCAACCGCTTCGGGCGCACTTATCAGGTCAACGTTCAGGCCGAGCAACAGTTCCGCCTCGAATCCGACCAGATCGGCCAGCTGAAAGTGCGTAACAACAAGGGCGAAATGATCCCGCTGGCGACCTTCATCAAGGTCAGCGACACCTCGGGCCCGGATCGCGTGATGCACTACAACGGCTTCATCACCGCTGAAATCAACGGTGCGGCAGCCCCCGGCTACAGCTCTGGCCAGGCCGAAAAAGCCATCGAGAAACTGCTCAAGGATGAACTTCCGAACGGCATGACCTACGAGTGGACCGACCTGACCTACCAGCAGATTCTGTCCGGCAACACCGCGCTGTTCGTGTTCCCGCTCTGCGTACTGCTGGCGTTCCTGGTGCTCGCCGCACAATACGAAAGCTGGAGCCTGCCACTGGCGGTGATCCTGATCGTACCGATGACCCTGCTGTCGGCCATCACCGGCGTGATCATCTCCGGCGGCGACAACAACATCTTCACTCAGATCGGCTTGATCGTACTGGTGGGACTTGCCTGTAAGAACGCGATTCTGATCGTCGAGTTCGCCAAGGATAAACAGCTGGAAGGTCTCGACCCGCTGGCTGCGGTTCTGGAAGCCTGCCGTCTGCGTCTGCGGCCGATCCTGATGACCTCCTTCGCGTTCATCATGGGTGTGGTGCCACTGGTGTTCTCCAGCGGTGCCGGTGCCGAGATGCGTCATGCCATGGGTGTGGCGGTGTTCTCCGGGATGCTCGGGGTGACCTTCTTCGGTCTGTTGCTGACGCCAGTGTTCTACGTACTGATCCGTAACTTCGTCGAACGCGGCGAAGCCCGCAAAGCGGCCAAGGCCATGAAACTGGAGGCGCAACAATGAGTCTGAAAGTCTTCCTGCCGAGTCTGCTGGTGCTGGCCCTCAGTGCCTGCGCCGTCGGCCCCGACTACAAGACCCCAGCCACGGAGGCGGCCAACATCACGGCCGTCACCGATGGCGCCGCCGGGCAAAAGAACTTCGACCGTTCTAAATTCGAAGGCATCTGGTGGCAGCAATTCGACGATCCGACCCTCAACCAGTTGGTGACTCAATCGCTGCAAGGCAACCGTCAACTGCGCGTGGCGTTCGCTCGCTGGAAAGCCGCTCGGGCGATTCGCGACGACGTCAGCAACGATGCGATGCCGACCATCACCAGCCGCGCCAGCAGTGATCTGGCCAAGGGGCAAATCCCCGGCCAGACCACTAAACGGGTCAACAGTGAACGCTACGACCTGGGCCTGGACATGGCCTGGGAACTGGACCTGTTCGGACGCATCCAGCGCAACCTGGAGGCCAGCGACGCTGACCAGCAAGCGGCTGAAGCCGATCTGTATCAGCTGCAAGTCACCATGATTGCCGAACTGGTGGACGCTTACGGTCAACTGCGCGGTGCGCAACTGCGCGAAAAGATCGCCGTGGCCAACCTGGAAAACCAGCAAGAGTCGCGCAAGATCACTATCAGCCTGCGTGACGCCGGTGTGGGCGATCAACTCGACGTCGAACGTGCCGATGCGCGTCTGGCCTCGGTCGAAGCCAGCGTGCCGCAATTGCAGGCCGAACAGGTTCGACAGAAGAACCGTATCGCCACCCTGCTGGGTGAGCGCCCGGACAAACTGACCGTCGACCTGAACCCGAAAGAGCTGCCTGCCATTGCCAAGGCGCTGCCGATCGGTGACCCGGGTGAGCTGCTGCAACGGCGTCCGGACATCCTCAGTGCCGAACGCAAACTGGCGTCGACGACTGCCCGGATTGGCGTGGCAAAAGCGGACCTGTTCCCACGGGTGAGCCTCAGCGGTTTCCTCGGCTGGACGGCCGGGCGCGGTTCGCAAATCGGCTCCTCGGCGGCCAACGCCTGGGCGCTCGGCCCGAGCATCACCTGGGCGGCGTTCGACCTTGGCAGCGTGCGTGCCCGTTTGCGCGGCGCCGATGCCGATGCCGAAGGCGCGCTGGCGACCTACGAGCAACAAGTGTTGCTGGCCCTGGAAGAGTCGGAAAACGCTTTCAGCGATTACGGCAAACGTCAGCAACGCCTGATTTCGCTGATCCGCCAGAGTGAATCGAGCCGCAAGGCAGCCGATCTGGCCGAGATTCGTTACCGCGAAGGCACCACGGACTTCCTCGTCCTGCTCGATGCACAGCGTGAGCGTCTGAACGCCGAAGACAGCCAGGCCCAGGCCGAAGTCGATCTGTATCGCGGCATCGTCGCGATCTACAAGGCCCTCGGTGGCGGCTGGCAACCGGAGACGGTAGCCAGCAAGTAAACGATTGTTAAAGAGCTCCTTTGGTTGGCCGCAACCAACCAATTTTTTGCCCCGCGTATCATTCGGTCGCGGGGCTTTTTTGTGCCTGTCTTTCAGTCAGTGAAACTTTGTGGGAGCAAGCCTGCTCGTTCCCACAAGGGTCAGTGGTTTTCTTGAGGCTTTGGGTTTTCCAGGACGGTAACGGTGGCCGTAGTGCCCGCGCGAAGCCGGTTCTTGCCGGCATAGTCGCCGTCAATGTCGATCCGTACCGGTACTCGTTGCGCCAGTTTCACCCAAGTGTAGCTCGGGTTGATGTTGGCCAGCAGCCGACTGCCCGGGGCGTTCTCCCGGTCGGCAATGGCGAAGGCGATGCTTTGCACCGTGCCACCGAAGGTTTCTCCGCTCATCAACTGAATGCGCACCCGGTCACCTTCGCCGATACGCGGCAGCTTGGTTTCTTCGAAGTAACCGCTGACATAGAAGCTATCGCTGTCAACCAGGGCCAACAGCGCTCCGCCGGCCACCGCGTAGTCGCCTTGTCGGGTCAGCAGATTGGTGACATAGCCGCTGACCGGAGACTCGACGCGAGTGCGCTGCAAGTCCAGCTCCGCCTGGGTCTGTGCAGCAATCGCCAACTGCACATTGGCTTGCGCCAGCCCGAGGTTGGCCTGGTTACGCAACAGGTCGGCCTGCGCCACCGCCACATCAGTGCTGGATTTCTCCCACTCCTCACCAGAGATCGCAAACCCCTGTTTCAGCATACGCCGCCGACGTTCTTCGCTCTGGCGCTGCTTGAGCAGCGCTTCACTGGCGACGATCGTGGCCTGGGATTGCCCCAGCGTTGCCTTCGCCACTTCAACGGAGCGCCGCGCATGCTCGACTGCCAGGCGGTAACGCGCGGGGTCGATTTCCATCAGCAACTGGCCTTTGTCGACATGCTGATTGTCCTGCACCGCCAGACTGACGATGCGCCCCGATACATCCGCCGACAAGGTCACCACATCCGCCCTCACCCGGGCGTCCCGGGTCCACGGCGCACGGGTGTAATGCTCCCAGGCAAACCAGCCGAGCACAATCGCCAGCATGACGACCGCCAAGGTCATCAATCGCGTCACTAACACTTTCAAAGCATCAGGCTCCCATCAACAGAATCAGCGTGGCACAGACGCAGGCATACAAAGCGCCTTCGAACAGCGCCTCATGCCAGACCAGTCGCAAAACCCCCAGCCGTCGCAGGCCCCAGTCCAGCACCATGAAGACCGGAATGGCCAGCAACAGGGCCTGGGCAATGGGCGGCAGGTAAACGCCGCCAATTTCGAAATCAATGGGCAAGGGCCGGCTCTCCTTCCGGGACGGTGCGCTGCAGCTGATCGCCGTGGCGCTTGAGGAATGACACAACAATCAACAGGGCCACGCGCATGCGAAACACCGACCACAGGTGTTCATGACTGGCAATGTGCAGATCATCCAGCTCATCGCCCAGCGCATGCAATTCGGTGAGCGGCGCTTGCCGGACATCCGGGCGACCGGCAACAAAGCGCCCGGTATGGCGCAACGCCGAGGACAGGCGCTGATTGAACGCATCGGACAGCAACCCATTGTTCTGCGCTTGCTGGCGCAGTTGATGCATCGCCACTCCCAGCGCAATGCACGCCAGGCTGATTTCATACCGTTGCTGCATGTCACGGTCGTTCACGGCCGGCAACAGGCCCAGCATGCTGGTCAAACGGTCGACCATGCGACTTTCGAAAGCAAACTGCTCCGCATCCGTGGGGGGCACTTTCGTCAACTGGTACACCTGCTCACGCGCTTCGTTGTACAAACGGCGAAGACGCCAGGCCGGACGGAACGGAAAAATCCACGCGTAGACGAGCAGCGCAAGCATGGCCGCGCTGACATAGGCGCCCGCGAATTCGAACCATTGAATCGCCGTATTCTGCCCGGTGCCGACATTCTGCGGGCCAAGCATCAGAAAACTCGACAGCCCCAGCCCCATGCCGATCCCCGCCGTCGCCGGGCTCGAGAGGCCGACCGCGATTACATACAGCAGCGGTGCCAGCAACAACGCCAACAGTTCGAAATCACTGATCGCCGGTACCAGCATGAATTGATAGAGCGCGGAAACCAGCAGCGCCAGGCCCAGGCCACGGGCATAGCTTTGCGCCGCCATCAGCGGGCGTGGAAACGTGGCCATCAGCGAACACAGGATGCCCACCAGAATCATTCCGCCCCGCGCACCATCCCAGGCGGTTTCGATCCAGATCAGCCCGGCGACCAGCAACGCGGTAAAGGCGCGGACAGCGTTCATCGTCGCCAGGGTGAAATCCAGATGCAGCGGGCTGGCCTGACCGCGATGAAGGCAACTGGCCTCGCGCCCGTCCTGAATCGCATCGCTCAACTCAAGTATCTGCTCCAGTTGCTGCAACAGCCGCGCCTGTTCCCAGCGCAAGGCCCATGCCAGGGAACGCAGGGTCGCGCTCATGTCTTCGGTGAGTTGTTCGGCCTCGTAGGCCAGCGCTTCGAACTGTTGCTGTAGCGTCACGAAGGCATGCCGCCGTTCAGCGGGCAGCGATCGGCCCTGCTCCGCCAACTGATCGAACAGCGCCAGTTCTTCACCACGCAGGCGCTGGACCTCAAGCGGCAACTCACCCTCCCAGCGCTCGGTCAGCAGTTCTCGCTGATGGCGCAACGCGGTCAACCGGGATGTCAGCAACATCAGCTGATTGCCCAACAGCAGCACCAGATTGTTGGCACTGCGCAACCGTGGCGCGTCGAAATACAGGTGCCGACGCAAGCCCTCGAGGGCGCTGATTTCACCAAGCAACTGCATTTGTCGGCGCTGGAATTCGGCGTCGCTTTCTTCGGTACGCAACACGGCAGCGGCGTGGCTGGCAGCGAGCTTGATGACCTGATCGACTTTGGCAAAATACCCCTTGGCCACCGCCTCCGGCCGCGCGGTCAACAAACTCACCACGCACACACACGCCACAGCCAGCAGGGTTTCGGTGACACGTGTGACGGCCAGCAAGAAGGTGCCGTCCTGATCCGGAATCGCCAGCAATGCCACCACCACAGCGGTGTAGCCACTGAGTACAAACGCCTGAGAGCTGGTGTAACGCAACAGCGTACCGCCCGCCGTGCACAGCGCCAGCCATAGTGCCAGTGTGGCAATGAACGGCAATGGCGCCTGCGGAAAAATCGCCATGATCAGCACCGCCACCGCAGCGCCCAGCGTTGTCCCGATCACTTGGCCAAAGCTGCGCGCCAGCGCCATTCCGGCCAGGGGCTGACTGACGATCACTACCGCCATGATCGACCACTTCGGTTGGTCCAGATCAAACAGAAACGCCAGATAAAGCGTCAGCAGGCCGGCGGCGATGGTGCGCAACGCGAACAGCAGAACTGCCTGGCTGGGGTGAATGACCGCTTTGAAGTAAGTGAACAGCGCTTGCATGGGCACACTCGTAAAATAACTCCTGCTAGCGTAGACACTGCCATGAAAGCGTGACGGTTCACAGAGTCGACGCAACCTGTAGGGCGATTCGCAGGTATGGGTTTGACTCATGACGCTCGCTGACCGAAGCTTGCCGTTCTGCCAAAAAACGCCAGTTCACGGAAACCTGCATGTCTTCATCGCGCCGCTATCTGTTAATCAGCCTTGCCCTTGTGCTTGTTGTCGTCGTGGCGTGGCTGTCTTTGCGCAGCACGGCCCCGGTCGTTCCGGAAGCCATCCGGCGTGGCTACAGCGAAGCGCTGAGCGCTGCCCGCACCGGTCAGCCGGGGGCTGCACGCCAGCTGTATCAGCAATTGGGTCGACCGGATCTGTCGATCAAACGCCGCGTCTGGCTGCACGCCGAATTGCCTAACTATCCGAGCCCGCAGGCCTTGAAACTGGCTGACGCCGACTTGCAAAACGAAGCCCCGGAGGTGCGGCTGGCGGCGATCCACAGCGTGGTCGGTCTGGTGCCTGGCGGGCAGCGCAGCCTGTTGCTGGGGCCGATGCTCGACGATCAAGACCAGACCGTTCGCTTTGCCGCCATCAATGCCCTGCTCGGCCTGACGCCGGATGAACTGGGGTTGTATTTCGCGCCGTTGCAGCAGGCGATTGACGGTTGGGAGCAGGCGCTCAAGGCGCAACCGGAAAGCGCCGCCACCTACGCTCAACTGGCGCGCCTCTACCTGCATAACGCTGAACTCAAAGAAGCCCAGGTCGCGCTGGACAATACTCTGCGTCTGGAGCCCGGCAACCTGCAGGCTCTGGTCATGCAGATCGACGTGCTCGACCGCCAGGGTCAGAGCGACGCCGCCCGGCAACTGCTCGCGCAGCAACTGAAAGCCCAGCCCGACTCCGCGTATCTGCAACATGCCCTCGGGCTGTGGCTGTTGCACCACGGCCAACGCGAATATGCCCTGCTCGGCCTGTCCAAAGCGGTCGAGCTCGAACCCGACAACAAGGATTATCGCTATGACCTCGCTACCACGCTGCACAGCGCGGAGGAGCTGGAAGCGGCGCAGAAGCAGTTGCAGGAAATCGTCCAGCGGCACCCGGCCGATCGCAAAGCGCGAGTGCTGCTGATCAGTTACTGGAAAGAAAGCGGGCAACTGCAGAATGTGCAGATTCTGCAGGCGCAGCTGGAACAGTTGAATCCGGATGATCCGGCGTTGCAACAAGGGCTCTGAACACGATCGACAGATCGCGGCCTGCGGGGATTTCAGCACACATCCTCAAGGCTCTCGAAATAAAAATCGGAACTGCCATCCCTGACGAGGGTCAAGTATTTCAGGCGACCGCTTTCAAGAAAGCGCCTCGCCTCCCCTAGTCATGAGAGGGCATTTTTTGTCTACATCTAACGCGTTGATCAGTGCAAAAGCCGCTACCGGCATCGAGGGTCTGGATGACATCCTGGCCGGTGGCCTGTCTCGCGGACATGTGTTTTTGCTCGAAGGTGAACCCGGAACCGGCAAAACCACCGTCGCTTTGCATTTTCTCCTGGCCGGCGCCAGCGCTGGCGAACGCTGTTTGTACATCACGCTGTCGGAAACCGAGCGTGAGCTGCGCCAGGGTGCGCTGTCCCACGGCTGGGAGCTCAATGAGAACATCGAAATCTTCGAGCTGACGCCGCCGGAAAGCCTGCTCAATGCCGAGCATCAACAGAGTCTGCTGTACTCCTCCGACCTGGAACTGGGCGAAGCGACCAAGCAGATTTTCGAAGTGGTCGAGCGTTTCAAACCGACTCGCGTGGTGCTCGACAGTCTGTCGGAAATACGCCTGCTGGCGCAAAGCTCCTTGCGCTACCGCCGACAGATTCTGGCGATCAAGCACTACTTCGTGCGCTACGACGCCACCGTTCTGCTGCTCGACGACCTGACCACCGAATCCCTCGACAAAACCGTGCACAGCGTGGCCCACGGTGTGATTCGCCTTGAAGAACTGACACCCAACTACGGCGCCGAACGTCGACGCATCCGGGTGATCAAGTATCGCGGGCAAAAATACCGTGGGGGCTTCCATGACTTCACCATCATGGGCGACGGCGTGCATGTCTTCCCGCGCCTGGTGGCCGCTGAACATCGAAGTGATTACCCGCGCCTGCAATTGACCAGCAGCATCAAGGAGATGGATTCCTTGCTCGGTGGTGGTGTCGAAGCCGGCTCCAGCACCTTGATCCTCGGCCCGGCCGGTACCGGTAAATCGCTGATCTCGATGATCTTCGCCGCAGCGGCCGTGGGCCGGGGCGAGAAAGCAGCCCTGTTCATTTTTGATGAAGAGCTGGGCCTGCTGTTCGAGCGCATGCGCAATATCGGCATCGACCTCAAGGCGCTGCAGGCCACCGGTAATCTGCTGATCGAGCAAGTCGATGCCGCCGAGCTGTCGCCGGGCGAGTTTTCGCACCGGGTGCGGCGTTGCGTCGATGAGCGCGACATCAAAACCGTGGTGATCGACAGTATCAACGGCTATCAGGCCGCCATGCCCGAAGAGAACGCGCTGGTGCTGCACATGCACGAGTTGTTGCTGTACCTGAACCGCAAGGGTGCAGCGACCTTCATGACTGTTGCCCAGCATGGCCTGGTGGGCGACATGCAGGCCCCGGTCGACATCACTTACCTGGCCGACACGGTGATCCTGCTGCGCTACTTCGAAGCCATCGGCAAAGTCCGCCGGGCGATTTCCATCATCAAGAAACGTACCGGCAGCCATGAGTCGACCATTCGCGAATACCGGATTTCCTCTCAGGGCATGACCATCGGCGAACCGCTTGATGCCTTCCAGGGCGTGCTGCGCGGAGTGCCCACCTATCTTGGCGCGAGCAACCCGCTGCTGCAGGAAGAAATATTGTGACGGTGTCGGTACCGCTGGCCGAACGCGCGCTAATCCTGGCGCCCATGGGTCGCGACAGCCAGGTTGCCCTGATGATCCTCAACGAAGCGGGCTTCGGCGGCCATATCACACCGGATCTGGGCGCGTTATGCGAGCAACTGGAGCCCGGCGCCGGGCTGCTGTTGATCGCCGCCGAAGCGTTGCGTGGTCCGGATCTTGAGGCGTTATTTGATTACCTTGAACAGCAACCGGCATGGTCGGACATGCCGATCGTGCTGCTGACCCATCATGGCGGCCAGGAACAGGGCCCGTCTTCGCGCCTGAGTGATCAACTGGGTAACGTCACGTTCCTTGAACGGCCGTTTCATCCGGCGACGCTGGTCAGTATGGTCTCGGCCGCCCTGCGCGGACGCCGACGACAGTACGAGGCACGTGACCGACTGATCGACCTGAGTGAAAGTGAACGGCGCCTGCAATCGACGCTGGAGACTCTCGAACAACAAGTCGAGGAACGCACCGCGCAACTGCGGCACAACGAAGAAGCCTTGCGGCAGTCGCAGAAAATGGAAGCGGTCGGCCAGCTCACCGGCGGTATCGCCCACGACTTCAACAATATGCTCACCGGGATCATCGGCAGTCTCGAACTGCTGCGTCGGCGTCTGGCCCGTGGGCGTACGGATGACCTCGACAGCCTGATCGACCTGGGCGTCACCTCGGCCAACCGCGCGGCGGGCCTGACCCACCGTCTGTTGGCATTTTCCCGCCGGCAATCGCTCGACTCCAAAGCCGTGCAAATGAACGCACTGGTGGAGTCGATGGGCGAACTGCTGCAACGCAGCCTCAACGAAAGCATCCAGCTGGACATGCGTCTGAATGACCGGCTGTGGGTAGCCGAGGCGGATCCGAATCAACTGGAAAGCGCTCTGCTCAACCTTGTGCTCAATGCCCGCGACGCGATGCCCGAGGGCGGCAAACTGGTGGTCGAGACCAGCAATCAGGTCCTGGACCGCGAACTCACCGAGGCCTACGACAACCTGGAGCCCGGTGATTATGTGATGCTCAGCGTTACCGACAATGGCAGCGGCATGCCACAGAGTGTGATCAGTCGGGCGTTCGACCCGTTTTTCACCACCAAGCCCATCGGTCAGGGCACCGGCCTGGGTCTGTCGATGATCTACGGTTTCAGCAAGCAATCGCGTGGTCACGTCTCGATCGACAGCGAAATTGATCAGGGCACCACCGTCAAACTCTATCTGCCGCGCTTTCGCGGTGAAGAACTCTCGCGCTCCGAAGACATCGCTCATCAGGCGCCCGAGGCACTGCATGGTGAAACCGTGCTGATCGTCGAAGACGACCCGGCCGTGCGCTTGCTGGTCAGCGCGGTGCTCAGTGAACTGGGTTATGCCTTCGTCGAGGCCGGCGATGCCGATGGCGCGGTACCGATCCTCAACTCAACCCAGCGCATCGACCTGCTGATCAGTGATGTCGGCCTGCCGGGCATGAATGGCCGGCAACTGGCAGAGGTCGGACGGCAGTACCGTCCGGGCCTCAAGGTCTTGTTCATTACCGGGTATGCCGAGCATGCGGCCGTGCGCGGCGGGTTCCTCGACTCCGGGATGCAGATGATCACCAAGCCTTTCACCTTCGATCTGCTCACCGCCAAGGTGCGCGAGATGATCAATACCTGAACAGCGCCTGTAGAGGGGCGCTGATGAGGTCAGGCGAGCAGTTCCTGGATCTTTTCCTGTAATACGTCCAGATCGAAGGGCTTTTCCAGAATCGGCGCCTTGCGCGTGATCGGGCTGCCGGTCTCGCGGATTTCCTGCGGGTAACCGCTGATAAAGATCACTTTGAGATCGGGTCGCAGCTTCACGGCGGGTTCGGCGATCTGCACGCCGGAAATGCCGCCAGGCAGGCGAAAATCGGTGATCAACATGTCCAGATGCGGTTTGCTCGCAAGAATTTCGAACGCCTGCTCGCCGTTTTCGGCCTGCAATACGCGATACCCCTGCCCCGACAAGTAATCCGTCAGGATCATCAAGATAACCGGTTCGTCCTCGACGACGAGTACTACATCTTGTGCATCTACGCTCATGGGAAGCCTTTGTTCGGTCAATAGCTGCTGATACGACCGTGCGGTCACTCAGAGGTTGCGTCGGATTTGCCGTTTTCCTGGATTGGCAGACAAACGCGAAACAGGGCGCCTTCGTTGATTTCACTCTCGACGACGATGGAACCGCCATGGGCGGCGACGATCTGCTCGGAAATGAACAGACCCAGCCCGAGCCCGGCCACTACCGTCTTGGCGGAGACCCGTTCGAACTGTTGGAAAATACGTTTCTGATTCTCGGCACTGATGCCGATGCCGCGATCCTGAACCTCGACCCGCGCCTCATCGCCTTCACGGTAAACGCGCACCTGGATCGGGCTTCGGCCGCCGTAACGCAGGGCATTGGTCAGCAGGTTGGACACCACCTGCTCGATACGGAACTCGTCCCAGTGACCTTCCACCGGCGCCGGCGCGGTGAAAATCACTTCGGTTTCCGCCGCCTCCATTTGTTGGGCAAAGTTCTGCAGCAGGTTGGCCACCAACTGCGACAGATCGAAATGGTTCGGCCGGATCGACAGTTTGCCGGTACGGATGCGCGAGACATCGAGCATGTCTTCGATCAGGCGAATCAGGCTTTTGATCTGGCGCTCGTCGCGGTCGACCATCGCGTGCATCTTGTCGAGGGTGAACGCGGCGGCGTTGTCCCGCGCCAGATGCATCTTGCGCAACTGGGTTTCCAGGATCAGGCCGTTGAGTGGCGTGCGTACTTCGTGGGCGACGATGGACATGAAGTCGTCGCGCATGCGCACCGCCTGCTCCAGTTCCAGCTGAGTGCTCTGCAGTTGTTGCAGCAGCGCCTCCTGCTCACGGCGCGCCTGCTCCAAGGCTTCGACCTGTTGCTTCATGGCCTTGCTCTGGCGGTAGAGGTCGACGAAGACGTTGACCTTGCTCTTTACCGCGTGGATATCCAGCGGTTTGTGCAAGAAGTCCACCGCCCCGCTCTCGTAGCCCTTGAACGCGTAGTTCAGTTCACGGCCGGCGGCGCTGACGAAGATGATCGGAATGTTTTTGGTTTTCTCGGTGCCGCGCATCAACTCGGCGAGTTCAAAGCCGTTCATGCCCGGCATTTGCACGTCGAGGATGGCCATGGCGAATTCGTGCTGCAACAACAGCGACAGTGCCTCGTCCGCTGACAGCGCCTTGTACACGCTGCGGTCTTCGCGCTTGATCAGCGCTTCGAGCGCCAGAAGGTTTTCCGGCAGATCATCGACGATCAGCAGTTTGGCTTGGATATTACTCAGCATGCGATTCGTTCCAGCTCGACAAGCAGACGGCCGATGCCGTGAATGGGTAGGACATGGTCCGGCTGCTGCAGTTTCAGCGCAGCCCGGGGCATGGTGGCGACTTGCGCCTCTTCGGGATCCTGGACAATGGTCAGACCGCCACGGTGTTTGACTTGCGCCAGGCCGCGCGCGCCATCGTGATTGGCGCCGGTCAGCAGAACGGCGGCCAGCGCGGGACCGTAGACGTCGGCGGCCGATTCGAACAGGTAGTCAATCGACGGCCGCGAATGATGCACGCGATCTTCAAGGCTCAACGACAGGCTGCGATCTTCCTCCACCGACAGGTGATAGCCCGGCGTCGCGAAATAAACGGTGCCGGCGGCAATGTCCTGTTTGTCGACGGCCTCGTGCACCGGCATCTCCAACCGCCGGGAGAAAACTTCGGCCAACAGGCTGCGACGTTCTTCCGGCAAGTGCAGGACGACAATGATCGGCAGCGCGTAGCCCCGGCGCAGCGGCCCGAGCAGCGACAGCAACGCTTCGACGCCACCGGCGGAAGCCCCGACCACAATCGCCTCGACGCGAGGCAAATCCACGGTCTCGTTCATGATTTGCGGTAGATCCGTTCTTGCTTCACCAGTGGCTCGAACTGATTGGCATAGCTGGAAAAATCCAGCGTCTCCTTGCTGCCCAGCACCAGGAAACCGCGATGGCAAAGCGATTCATGGAACAGCCCGAAAGCGCGGTCCTGCAGTTTCTTGTTGAAATAGATCAGCACGTTACGGCAGGAAATCAATTGGGTTTCCGAGAACACGCTGTCGGTCGCCAGACTGTGGTCGGCAAACGTCACGTTTTCGCACAGGCTCTTGTCGAAAATCGCATAGCCATAAGCAGCCGTGTAGTAGTCGGAAAACGAGCTCTGGCCGCCGGCCTGCTGATAGTTGGCGGTGTACGCCCGGACGTTCTCCATCGAGAAAATCCCCTGCTTGGCCTTTTCCAGCGAGCGCGGATTGATGTCGGTGGCATAAATGATCGTGCGATCAAGCAAGCCTTCCTCGCGCAGCAGGATCGCCATCGAATAGACCTCCTCGCCCGTGCTGCACCCGGCGATCCAGATCTTGATCGACGGATAGGTGCGCAGCAACGGCACCACTTCCTTGCGAATGGCGAGGAAGTGCGACGGATCGCGGAACATCTCGCTGACCGGAATCGTCAGCAACTGCAACAACTGCATGAACGCGGTCGGATCGTGCAGGACCTTTTCCTGCAACGCCGAAATGGTTGCGCATTCGAACTGGGTCAACGCGTGTTGTACCCGGCGCTTGATCGAGGCGCCGGAGTAATCGCGAAAATCGTAGCTGTACTTGAGGTAGATAGCCTCGATCAGCAAGCGCAATTCAATTTCGCTGTTTCGTTCAACGGAGCTACTGCGTTCCACTAAATGCGTTCCATTTTCGGTAACCACACGCGAATCAGCGAGAACAGGCGATCCAGGTCGATGGGCTTGGCCAGGTAATCATTGGCGCCCGCCTGCAGGCAGCGCTCCTGATCATCCTTCATGGCCTTGGCCGTTACCGCGATGATCGGCAGTTTGCGCCAGCGCGGATCCTTGCGGATTTCCGTGGTGGCTTCAAAACCATCCATTTCCGGCATCATCACGTCCATCAGCACCAGGTCGATGTCCTCGACTTCATTGAGTTTTTCAATCGCCTCACGGCCGTTACGACCGATCACCACGACTGCGCCCTTGTGTTCCAGCGCACTGGTCAGGGCGAAAATGTTGCGCACATCGTCGTCCACCAGCAGAACCTTGCGACCTTCGAAGACCTTGTCGCGGCTGCGCGCAGTCTTGAGCATCTTCTGCCTTTCATGGGACAACTGCGATTCGACTTTGTGCAGAAAGAGTGTGACCTCATCCAGCAAACGCTCAGGCGAGCGTGCGCCCTTGATGATGATCGAGCGCGAATACTTGCGCAGATCGGCTTCTTCATCGCGCGTCAGGTTGCGCCCGGTGTAGACAATCACCGGCGGGAACGAGCAGATATCTTCGGTGGACATACGCTTGAGCAACTCGTTGCCGAGCATGTCCGGCAGCTTCAGGTCGATGACCATGCAGTCGTAGATCGTTGTGCGCAACAGCTCGAGAGCGTCCTGGGCCAGGCCCACGGCGGTGATTTCGATGTCTTCATCGCCGATCAGGCGCGCAATGCTTTCGCGCTGCAGGTCGTCATCCTCGACCAGCAGCACGCGTTTGACCTTCTGCGTCAGCTTGGCTTCGAGACGGGCAAATACGTCCTTGAGTTCTTCGCGAGTGGTCGGTTTGACCGCATAACCGATGGCGCCCATGTGCATCGCCGCTTCGACGCGGTCCTCGACCGAGATCACGTGCACCGGAATATGCCGGGTGCCGGGATGCTCTTTCAGGCGCTGCAACACGGTCAGGCCGGAATGGTCGGGCAGACGCATGTCGAGCAGGATTGCGTCCGGGACGAACTCGCTCGCCAGGTTATAACCCTCGTCCGCACCGTGGGCGACCAGGCACTGATAACCCAGCTCATGGGCCAGGTCGTAGAGGATATGGGCGAAATTCGGCTCGTCCTCCACCACCAGAATGCAGCGGGTGGTGAACGGCGCCTTGTCGCGATCATCGGCAAACCGTGGAATGTGCACCGGAGCCATCGGCGATGCCGCAGGTACGACCGGCGCGCTGACCACCGGGGTCGGCAACGGCGGCGGTGTATAGGCCATCGGTGTGCTCGGGATTCTGGCTGACTCGCTGTACTGCTGCGGCAGCACCAGGGTGAACACACTGCCCTGCCCCGGGGCACTGCTGACACTGATTGAGCCGCCCAGCAGCGTGGCCAGATCCCGCGAGATCGAAAGCCCCAGGCCAGTGCCGCCGTATTTGCGGTTGGTCGTGCCATCGGCCTGCCGGAACGCTTCGAAAATGCTTTCCTGCTGATCGGCGGCAATGCCGATACCCGAATCGCGCACGATGAATGCGACACGATTATCGGGCTGGCCAGTGATGGTCAGGCTGACCGCGCCCGCTTCGGTGAACTTCACGGCGTTGGACAGCAGATTTTTGATCACTTGCTCCAGACGCTGGCGATCAGTGAACAGGGTCACCGGCGCGTCCGGTTGCAAGTCAACGCTGAAGGTCAGGCGCTTGTCCGCCGCCAGCGGTTCGAACACGTTGCGCAGGCTGTCTGCCAGACGCGCGACACTGGTGTTTTCCGGAATCACCTCCAGTTTCCCCGCCTCGACCTTGGAAATGTCGAGAATGTCGTTGATCAGGTTCAGCAGATCGTTACCGGCCGAGTAAATCGATTCGGCAAATTTCACCTGCTCGGCAGTGAGGTTGTCCTGCGGGTTTTCCGCCAGCAGCTTGGCCAGAATCAGCGAACTGTTCAGCGGTGTGCGCAGTTCGTGGGACATGTTGGCGAGGAACTCGGACTTGTACTTGCTCGAGCGCTGCAGTTCTTCGGCGCGCTCTTCGAGCTGCACCTGGGCCTGATTGAGTTCGGTGTTCTTCAGATCCATCGCGTCGCGCTGTTCGGCCAGGGTTTGCGCCTGCTCGGCCAGCTGTTCGTTGGTCTGCTCCAGCTCGATCTGCTGGGTTTCCAGATGCGCCTGGGATTCCTTGAGAATCCGCGACTGTTCTTCCAGCTCTTCGTTGGCGGTTTTCAGTTCTTCCTGCTGCACCTGCAACTCTTCGTTGAGCTGCTGGGTTTCGGCGAGGACTTCCTGCAAGCGCTGGCGATAGCGTGCCGCTTCGATGGACGTGCCAATGTTGCCGGCGATCAGTTCCAGCAGTTCGATATCGCGATCGTTCAACGGGCGCAAGAAACCCAGTTCGATCACGCCGTTGACCCGGTCATCATCGCTGGTCGGCACGACCAGCACGCTGTGCGGCAGGCCTTCACCCAGACCGGAGCTGACCTTGAAGTAATCGGACGGCACCGAATCAAGGCGAATCAACCGCGCATGGCGGGCCACCTGACCAACGATGCCTTCGTCATTGTTGATCGACTGGTCCTTCTCCTCTTGCTCGCGGGAGAAACCGTAAGTCGCCACGCGCTTGAGACCGCCGTGTTCTTCACGCACATACAGCGCGGCCACGGCCGTACCGAGGTATTGCGCGCAGAATTGCAGAATATTGCGGCCCAACAGATTGAGCGTGAGTTGGCCCAGCACTTGCTCGGCGAGTTCAGTCTGACCGTTACGCAGCCAGGCCTGTTGCTCCAAACGTGCGGCACTGGCTTGCTGGGCGGCCAGGTTGGCGCTGTAGTTGGTCGACAGATTGACCAGATCGCGGCGGCCGATGTAGGCCAGCAAGCCACTGATACCGGCGATAAACAACAGGTACAGGCTGATGCTCCAGATCGTGGTCCGGCGCACGTCCTCATTGCGCGTGGTGCGCAGCGTCTGTTCGGTGTCAATCACGTCTTCGAATTGCTTGCGAATCTCGTCCGTCAGCCGCTTGCCCCGCCCCGCCTTGACCGCGCCGCGGTAATCGCCGCTGGAACGCTGCAGATCGATCATCGTTTGCGCGTAGTTGGCCCACTCGACCTGCAACGCCTGCAGACGGCGCAGACGATCGGTTTGCACCGGATTATCGGCGGTCAGCTCAAGCAAGGTGTTGAGCGCCACATTGATTCGTGGCTTGGCGGTCTCGTACGGGTCGAGGAAATGCTCGTCGCCGCTGAGCAGGAATCCGCGCATGCCGGTTTCCAGATCCACGGTAAGTTTCACCGCTTCGTTGGCGTTATTGATCACCCGATCGGTGTGCTCGACCCACTGGATGACCGACAGCAGATAAGTGATCAGCGAGACGAAGAACACGGCACTGACCAGGCCGACGCCCAAGGGCAGGCTGATGTTGCGACTCAGGAGTTTACGAAACCGTTGTTCATCAACCGAAGACGGAGAGGACATGGGGCAGCCTTGTCGAACTGTTGAAAACCAGAGAGTTTGCCCCAAAACGGCACAGTGGTTCCATGTTTCTCACCGTTTTAGCAGTGATTTCCCGCTTTTGCCCGCGCTGACCCGGCGGTCAACGGTTATCCTTGCCGTCAGGTGTCTCGCGATTCTTTTTTGTATCCGTGCGGGAACTTGTGGCCATGCGCCACTTACTCATGCAAGAGCCCGGCACTTTTGATCGACCGGCGCCCCTGAATTTTACCTTTGAGAGCCCTGATTATGTCCGACACCCCGCCCATCATCCTTGTTGTAGAAGATGACAACATCGTGCGCATGTTGATCGTTGATGTGCTGGAGGAGCTGGGATTCAGAGTACTTGAGGCCGATGGCAGCGAGCAGGCCCTCGAGACGCTCAAGGATCCGGCCCTGCGCATTGATCTGATGATGACGGATGTCGGCCTGCCGGTGATGGATGGCCGCGAACTGGCGACTCACGCCCGTCTCCTGCGCCCTGACCTGCCTATTCTGTTTGCCAGCGGCTACGCCGAAAGCATCGACGTGCCCGCCGACATGCACGTGATTGGCAAGCCCTTTTCGATTGACCAGTTGCGGGACAAGGTCACCAGCATTCTGGAAAACTGAAACCCCGCCGGCCATTGCAGTCATGCACAGCGTCCCGGAACAACCAGAGGGAACCCGCCCTCCGGTTATTTCAGCCTTTATTGATTCGCTCGATCGCGCTTCGCTTTTTGCCGCTCTCTGAACGCAGTGATGTCATCGCTGGTGACTTTGCCTGCTTCAGGTCGAGCTGGTGCGGAATCAGGCTGCACCGCCGGCACAATGGCCTCCTCAGCGCTGACCGCTTCGTTGCCAAAGTCGAGATCGGAGAACAGGTCATCTGCCCCCAGCGGCTGGCGGAGCTTGTTACCGACCTCGCGCCCGCCCCCCTTCAACGGATTGATATCACTTGCCGCGATGGCACGATTGATCGCTTTCGGGTTGGGTATGAACCTTCCGCGTGAGTCGTAGGCTCCCAGAATCAAGGCGGGAGGCAGATCGACGCCATAATTGATCTCCAGCGGTGGCAGGGTCTTCAAGCCGGAATCGGGACGAAAGGCCAATTCGGTATTGGCATACAGATGAAAACCTTCCAGCTGCCGTGCATCAATGAAATAGGTATGGCCGCCCTTTTGCCCGCCATAAACGAAGGCGCCAGCCCCATCCTTCTTATAAAAGGCGGAGGTGGAGATACCTGCGCCATCGGGACTGAGCGCGTCATGTGCACCACCGTAACCGCCCTTTAAACCGTTGATTTCATCGAGGTGCCTGATCGGCGCGCGCTGAGTGAAACCCTTCTCGAAAATGATCGCCGGGTCGCGCATGTCTCCCCGGAACACGAAGCCCTGATAGACATAGCCTTTTTCCGGGCCGGAAAGACGCACAAGTTGGGTATTCGTCGCTAGTGTCTGTGCCACGTTCGGCCCGCCGGCCAGCTCCTGCAAATACCCGGCAACCAGCAAACCTTTGCCTGCCTCGGGTATTTGCTTGCCGGTGGTGCTCGCCAGTTGCTGACGAAGCCGGGTTGCCGATCGGCGCAACACTGAAGGTCGATTACTGTTCTTGAGCGCCTGAAGCACCCGCCGGCTGATGTCTTTTTTGGCCAGGGCTGACAGGGCTTTGCCAAGTATTTTCTCAGCGATGGGGCCGGCCAGTTCAGCCAGCACGCCAATGGCTGCGTTGATTCTCAAACGCTCGGCTTCGGACGGATCATCCGATATCCCGGCACGCACCAGATCCGTTGCAGAGGCCCCAAGCCCCAACAGAAAGGGAATCAGCATACGAATCGGCGCGGAAGCCAGCGCGCCTGTTCCGCCGTACGGCAAAGAGGCCGCAAACGCGATGCACTGCAGAAGATACCCTGCGGCTTCCAGGGCGATATCGGTGAGACGCTCAGCCTGAGTTGAAATCAGCGTGTCGATGTCTGCCAGCGCCCTGTCGACCTGACGATCAAACAACGCCTGGCCGATATCCGGGCGGGATTGAAAGACCAGTTCCCGATAATTGGGTCGGGTGACAAAAACAGGAAACTCCAGGCCTCGATATTTGAAATCACGTACATGGGGCTTTTGCTGATCGCGCAAGGGAATCCGTTTCAACAGGTGTTTCTGAAAGTCGCTGTTGTTTTCTACAAACGCTCCGCGGGCGTCGTGGCCGGCGGGAAATTCGTAGGCAGCACTGTCTTCGCCAAGGAAGAACACCACACCGCGCCCAAGATTGCTGTGGCCAATAAATACGGCATTGTCGACCTTCAGATCAGGATCGCTGTGCAGATTGATGACGCGTGGCGCAATCAAGCCTTTGAGGTAATGGAAAGCAATAAGTTGATCGTCAGCAGAGCGCTTGTCGCTTTTGATGAACTCCACGACCAACTTGTTCAACTCGGCTTTTTTCAGCAGGCGAGCGAAGGCCGCCACTGCAGGGTTACTCAGGTTATCGCTGACGTAGTGTTTGAAGTCAGTCTGGTAGTCCGCGTCTGTGAAACTGTCAACCAGCGCTTGCGGATACTCGGCGGGCCATTGAACCTCGACCCCGTAAAAGGGTTTCAACTGACGCAAGTGATAGTCCGTGCAGATTTCTGCCAGGGTAAACGTCTTCTCTTTCCAGACAACCGGTTTTTTCTCCCCTTTGAGCGAATCACTGCGTTGGGGCGCGTCAAGATCGTAATATTTAACCGCTAACTCGGAGTCAAACTGAATTGTTTCGCGCAGCTTCTCGTCTTGCACAATCTTCAGCACTGTTTCATCAATGCAATCCCGAATAAAGCTGGCCGGATCAAAACCCACGGGATCCGTGATGATCGCGCAGCCTTTCCAGACACTTTCCGCCAATTCCCTGGTATTTACACCGTCAAAAACATCATCTTGAGGCGCCGTCAGGCGGGCTGTTCGGGGATTCAGGGATAGTGCAACTTCTTCCAGTTCCGCCAATGGGTCCAGCAGCCACGACAACGAATCTTCGAAATCCTCATGAATTCCTGGCAAATACTTACTCATCATTAATCTCATGCGCACAGTATTAAAATGCAGGATGCATTTTTTTCACTACTGTCGGCAAACACAAAACTAACAACCGTTCTTCGCTTTCATAAAGACAATAGTTATTAGCATTCTTTACTTCAGCCACAACCCATCAACTATGGACTTTTATTAATCCGCTTGGCGAATCGCTGCATCCAGCCTTCGCGCCTGTGGTTTAATTGCGCCCGTTTATATGCCCCCTACTGCTGCGAAGGAACATGTTTCATGACTCACCCCACTGCCACCAAAGTCCTGGTCATCGGTTACGTCTGGCCGGAACCGCGCTCTTCGGCGGCCAGCGGGCACGTCATGCAGATCCTCGAAACGTTCTTGCAACAAGGCTGGGAAGTCACCTTCAGCAGTCCGGCAACCCCCGGCGAGCACATGGCGGATCTGGCAGCGCTGGGCATTCGCGAAGTGCCGATCGAGCTCAACAACAGCAGCTTCGATACCTTCATCAGCGAACTGGCGCCGGATATCGTGTTGTTCGACCAGTTCATGATGGAGGAACAGTTCGGCTGGCGTGTTGAACAACATTGCCCGAACGCCCTGCGCGTGCTGGAGACGTCCGATCTGCAAAGCCTGCGTCATGCTCGCCATCAGCGTCTCAAGGATCGTCTGAAAAACAACAGTGATCAGGATGACTTCAGCGACCTGTTTACACCGGCACTGCACGAAGAGTTCCTGTCCATGGCCGACAGCGATCTGGCCAAACGCGAAATCGCCGCGCTGTACCGCTGCGACCTGAACCTGATGATCTCCGCCGTGGAAATCGCCTTGCTGGTCGAGCAATTCGGCTTGCCACGGCATTTGCTGCATGAGTGCCCGCTGATGGTTGATTCGCCGAGCGCCCCGCCGCGGACATTTGCCGATCGCGCGCACTTTCTGAGCATTGGCAACTTCCGGCACGCACCCAACTGGGACGCAGTGCTCTGGATGAAATCCACAGTCTGGCCGCTGATTCGTCAGCAATTGCCGGATGCGCAGTTACACATTTACGGTGCTTACACGCCGCCCAAAGCCACAGCCCTGCATAACGCCGCGCAGGGTTTTCATGTGCTGAACCGGGCCGAAGATGCGTTGCAGGTGATGGCAGCGGCGCGGGTGTGCCTGGCCCCTCTGCGTTTTGGCGCGGGTATCAAAGGCAAATTGCTCGACGCCATGATGTGCGGTACGCCCAGCGTGACCACGCCGATTGGCGCTGAAGGCATGCACGGCGATGCGCCCTGGCCCGGTGCGATCACACACAGTGCCCGCGAGTTCGCCACCCGGGCTGTTGCGCTGTATACCGACGAGTCGCTTTGGCAGGCAGCCCAACAGACAGGCACCACCTTGCTCGGTGAGCGCTACCAACGCGCCATCCATGGTCCGGCGCTGATTGAAAAACTGCGTTATTGCCAACAGAACCTGCAAACTCTGCGAGCACAGAACTTCATCGGCAGTATGCTGCGGCATCACTCGCACAAAAGCACACAATATATGTCGCAATGGATTGAAGCGAAGAACAAAAATAAATAAAGCGCAAAAAACATACTTGGCATCAAACACAATATAGCCAAGCTGCAAACTTTACTTTAGAACTTCCTGCCTGCGCCATGCACAACTTCAGCATTGGCGCAAAATCACTAAAACATGCAGGAAGCAAACAATTGAACAATCAAGTATTCAACTTTTCGCCGAATAACTGGATGGCGGCGACACCGCAGATCGACTCTTTATCGCTGCTGGAACTAACACTCCCCGGCACTCACAATGCCGGGAGTGACTGGCAGGCCTCGTACCCTTTTTTCGGACCACCCCGCCACTGGCTGGCGTGTCAGCACGATTCTTTTTATGCCCAGTTGCATAACGGTGCGCGTGCGCTTGATATCCGCTTGAGTTGGGATCCCAAGGGTGTGGGGCTTGGGAAGTTCCGAGCCCAACACAACGGTTTTCTCAATTCAAGAACATTGGGCGACCTGCTGACCGACACCAGAAATTTCCTCGATCGCAACCCGGACGAGTTCATTCTCATCGACTTTCACCAACTGGAAGGCGAAGGGTTCAACTTAGTCTACTTTCACGACATGGTCATTCACCTACTGGGCGATCGCATTATTCCTGCGCATAACCAACACCTCAGTCTGGGGCAACTTAAACGCATCAGTACGCAGCAACGGGTACTGGTCGCAGCGCCGCTGCCCAGAGAAGTGAATCGAAGCGTGTTTCTCGAACAGGTCATGCACAAGTGGAGCGGCAATGGCATCACCCATAGCGATGAGTTGCAGCACTACATCAGCGAAGTGATGAAAAGCCCGCCCGGGACTTGGAGACCGTGGTCGCTGTCCGCCACCAGTTACAGTGCTCTGGGTGGGCCGGTGGACATTCACCGTGAACTCGACCGCTGGTTTGATCCGCAAACCAGCGATTGGGCCATTAATTGCAACATCATCAATGTCGACTTCATCGAGGAAAGCCGGATTGTCGCGTACTGCCGGGCAGTGAACCTGAAAAAGGCCTTGGGCAGGCCCGCGTCCTATATGAGTCTGATGGCGGGGTAAGGCAACCGGACCAGCGCGTCTCAACGCTGGCAACCCACACGCCAAACGAGGCATGATCAAGGGGCGATAACAAAAAAAGTGCCTTGTCATGACCCGAACCGCCCGCGTGACCGACCCCTCCTACGAGTTGATGGATGACCACAACGGGTTGTCCATCATCTACCGTCAGCATGGTTTTCCTTGCCCGTTAGTGCGCTGGCACTTTCACAAGGAGTATGAACTTCACTTGATCGTCGCCAGTTCCGGCAAGGTGTTCATCGGCGACTACATCGGCAACTTTTTTCCTGAAACGCTGTTTCTCACCGGCCCCAACCTGCCGCACAACTGGATCAGCCAGGTGGAGGAAGGCGAAGTGGTCGAGAAACGCGACATGCTGGTCAACTTCACCGATGAGCTGTTCGACAGCGGACACCACGTGTTCGCCGAGCTCAAGACACTGGCTCCGCTACTGGAGCGCGCGCAGTACGGCATCGAATTTCGCAACAAACGCACAATTCGCCAGGCCATGACGTTGATGCAACGGATCGCCGACTCTAGGGGCATCACCCGTCTTGGGCACTTCTTCATCCTGATGGAATTGCTGGCGGCCAGTGACGACTATCAACTGCTGTCCGGCGCCACCACTCCGCAACTGGCCGACGAACACAATATCGACCGCACCAACCGCGCGGTGGATTACATCTTCGCCCACTACGCCCGGGAACTGCCGCTGGAAGAAGTGGCCGAGCACCTGGGCATGAAACCCACTTACTTCAGCCGCGTGTTCAAACAAGCCACCGGCCGCAACTTCATCGAGTTCGTCAATCGCCTGCGCATCAGCAAGTCCTGCGAATTACTGGCCGACGGCGACAAACCGGTGACCGAAGTGTGTTTCGAGTCGGGGTTCAACAACATCTCCAACTTCAACCGGCGTTTTCAGCAGCTCAAGGGCATGACGCCCTCGCATTATCGGCGCCTCGCGGTGCAGCGTCTGACTGAACAAAACCACGGCTGACAACACAATTCTCCCGCAGGTCTTGATCTGTTCAGAGTCGAAGACCTGTACTGACTGGATAACCCTTCCCTGGGTTCTCGCTCGCAATCGCGAGTGCAAAAAAGTATCGGTTCAAGTGCTACGGATGATTTGTCAGCCCGACGAATGAACGCTGTAATCAGTGCACATTCTTCCTGCATTCGGAAGACACAAAAACAATAACTGTCCTTCTGCCGTCTCCGGGCGCAGAAAAGGAGTGCACGATGCAACCCACTGCAAAAGCTCTGCTTGCCCTCACCTGCATGACCCTAAGCAGCGTCAGCCTTGGCGCCCAGACCCTGACCATCGCCACCGTCAACAACAGCGACATGATTCGCATGCAGAAGCTCTCGAAAAACTTCGAGACCGAGCATCCGGACATCAAGCTCAATTGGGTGGTGCTGGAAGAAAACGTCCTGCGCCAACGCCTGACCACCGACATCGCTACCCAGGGCGGACAGTTCGATGTATTGACCATCGGCATGTACGAAGCTGCACTGTGGGGCGCCAAAGGCTGGCTGGAACCGATGAAAGATCTGCCGGCCAGTTATGCCCTCGACGATGTGTTCCCGTCGGTGCGTGAAGGCCTCTCGGTCAAAGGCTCGCTGTACGCCCTGCCGTTCTACGCCGAAAGCTCGATCACCTATTACCGTACCGACCTGTTCAAGGAGGCCGGCCTGACCATGCCCGAGCGTCCGACCTGGGAACAGATCGCCGGCTTCGCCGAAAAACTCACCCGCAAGGATAAAGAGCAGTACGGCATCTGCCTGCGCGGCAAGGCCGGCTGGGGCGAGAACATGGCGTTGATCACCACGGTGGCCAACGCCTATGGCGCGCGCTGGTTCGATGAGAAATGGCAACCCGAATTCAACGGTCCGGAATGGAAAAACGCGCTGAACTTCTACGTGGACACCATGAAGAAATCCGGCCCGCCGGGCGCTTCCAGCAACGGTTTCAACGAAAACCTGGCGCTGTTCAACAGCGGTAAATGCGCGATCTGGGTCGACGCCAGCGTCGCCGGCTCGTTCGTCACCGACAAGACCCAGAGCAAGGTCGCCGACCACGTCGGCTTCACCTTTGCCCCCCATCAAGTCACCGACAAAGGTTCGGCGTGGCTGTACTCGTGGGCGCTGGCGATTCCGACCAGCTCCAAGGCCAAGGACGCCGCGAAAGCGTTCAGCGCCTGGGCCACATCCAAAGAGTACGGTGAGCTGGTGGCCAAGACCGACGGCATCGCCAACGTACCGCCGGGCACCCGGGCCTCGACGTACAGCGACGCCTACATGAGCGCGGCGCCGTTCGCCAAGGTCACGCTGGAATCGCTGAAAGCGGCGGATCCGAGCAAACCGACGCTGAAACCGGTGCCTTACATCGGCATTCAACTGGTGACCATTCCTGAATTCCAGGGCGTGGGCACTCAAGTCGGCAAGCTGTTCTCGGCGGCGCTGATCGGCCAGACCACGGTGGACCAGGCCCTGGCCGCCGCACAGCAAACCACCGAACGTGAGATGAAGCGCGCCGGTTATCCCAAGTAACCGTCACTTAACCTGTGGGAGCTGGCTTGCCAGCGATGGGGCCGGCACCTTCAACATTGATGTCGACTGCTCAATCGCCATCGCGGGCAAGCCCGCTCCCACAGGGTTCGCGTCGATGTCAGGAAGGTTGTCTTTCCTGAACATGTATCTGCACCCAAACGGTTGTGATCACCATGAATACTTCAACTGCCAAAGCCCACCTCGACCTGTCGCAACCCCAGCGTAAAAACCGTGTGGCCAATCCCGGCTGGTTTCTGGTCAGCCCGTCGGTGGCCCTATTGCTGCTGTGGATGATCGTGCCGCTGGGCATGACCCTTTACTTCTCGGTGATTCGCTACAACCTGCTCGATCCGGGGGTGAACGAATTCATCGGGCTGGAAAACTTCAGCTACTTCCTCACCGACTCGGGCTTCCTGCCCGGCGCCACCAACACCCTGTTGCTGGTCGGCAGCGTGCTGCTGATCAGCGTGGTGTTCGGTGTATTGATCAGTGCCCTGCTGGAGGCCAGCGAATTTCTCGGCCGCGGCATCGTGCGGGTCATGCTGATCTCACCGTTCTTCATCATGCCCACCGTAGGCGCGCTGATCTGGAAGAACCTGATTTTCCATCCGGTCTCGGGAATCCTCGCGTACGTCTGGCGGCTGTTCGGCGCCGAGCCGGTGGACTGGCTGGCGCACTATCCGCTGCTGTCGATCATCATCATTGTCTCGTGGCAATGGCTGCCCTTCGCGATCCTGATCCTGATGACCGCCATGCAGTCCCTCGACCAGGAACAGAAGGAAGCCGCACGCCTCGACGGCGCCGGCCCTGTCGCGATCTTCTGGCACCTGACTCTGCCGCACCTGGCGCGGCCGATTGCCGTGGTGGTGATGATCGAAACGATCTTCCTGCTGTCGGTGTTCGCCGAGATTTTCACCACCACCAACGGCGGCCCCGGCTACGCCTCGACCAACCTCGCCTACCTGATCTACAACCAGGCGCTGGTGCAGTTCGACGTCGGCATGGCGTCGGCGGGCGGTTTGATTGCCGTGGTCATCGCCAACATCGCCGCGATCATTCTGGTGCGGATGATCGGCAAAAACCTGACTGACAAAGCCTGAGGCCCGCCATGACTCTTCAACAATCCCGCCGGCTGCAAAGCCTGCTGCTCGGCACCCTGGCCTGGGCCATCGCGATCGTGATCTTCTTCCCGATCTTCTGGATGGTGATGACCAGTTTCAAGACCGAAATCGACGCGTTCGCCACGCCACCGCAGTTCATCTTCACGCCGACGCTGGAAAACTACCTGCACATCAATGAGCGCAGCGATTACTTCAGTTTCGCCTGGAACTCGGTGGTGATCTCCTTCAGCGCCACGGCCCTGTGCCTGCTGATCGCGGTGCCGGCGGCGTACTCGATGGCGTTCTACGAAACCCAGCGCACCAAAGGCACGCTGCTGTGGATGCTCTCAACGAAAATGCTGCCGCCGGTGGGCGTGCTGATGCCGATCTATCTGCTGGCCAAGAGTTTCGGCCTGCTCGACACGCGTATCGCGCTGATCGTGATCTACACCCTGATCAACCTGCCGATCGTGGTCTGGATGGTTTACACCTACTTCAAAGACATCCCCAAGGACATCCTCGAAGCCGCGCGCCTTGACGGCGCCACGCTGTGGCAGGAGATGGTCCGCGTGCTGCTGCCGATCGCCAAGGGCGGCCTCGCCTCGACCGTGCTGCTGTCACTGATCCTGTGCTGGAACGAGGCCTTCTGGTCGCTGAACCTGACCTCGTCGAAAGCCGCGCCACTGACCGCGCTGATCGCCTCGTACTCAAGTCCTGAAGGCTTGTTCTGGGCCAAGTTGTCGGCGGTGTCGACTCTGGCGTGTGCGCCGATCCTGATCTTCGGCTGGATCAGCCAGAAACAACTGGTGCGCGGCCTGTCGTTCGGCGCCGTGAAATGAATCTCACCAACTCAACACAATCCCCTGTAGGCATTCGCCAGCTCGCGATAGTGGAGTGTCATTCAGCGGCGCTGTCGGCTGACATGGCCCTATCGCGAGCAGGCGAAGGCCTACAAAAAAGCCTGCAAGGCTCATACGAATAACAACATTGCGGAGGCCCACCATCATGGCCAACCTGAAAATCAAGAATCTGCAAAAAGGCTTCGAAGGTTTCTCCATCATCAAGGGCATCGACCTGGAAGTGAACGACAAGGAATTCGTGGTCTTCGTCGGCCCGTCCGGTTGCGGTAAATCCACCTTGCTGCGGCTGATCGCCGGCCTTGAAGAGGTCAGCGGCGGCACCATCGAACTCGATGGCCGCGACATCACCGAAGTCAGCCCGGCCAAGCGCGACCTGGCGATGGTGTTCCAGACCTACGCGCTCTACCCGCACATGACCGTGAAGAAAAACATGTCGTTCGCCCTCGATCTGGCCGGTGTGCCGAAGGCCGAAGTCGAGAAGAAAGTCGGCGAGGCAGCGCGGATTCTCGAACTCGGGCCGATGCTGGAACGCAAGCCGAAACAGCTCTCGGGCGGCCAGCGGCAACGTGTCGCGATTGGCCGCGCCATCGTGCGCAATCCGAAAATCTTCCTGTTCGACGAACCGCTGTCCAACCTCGACGCCGCCCTGCGGGTGCAGATGCGTCTGGAGCTGCTGCGCCTCCACAAGGACCTGCAGGCGACCATGATCTACGTGACCCACGACCAGGTCGAAGCGATGACCATGGCCGACAAAGTCGTGGTGCTCAATGGCGGCAGGATCGAACAGGTCGGCTCGCCGCTGGATCTCTATCACAACCCGGCCAACCTGTTCGTCGCCGGTTTTCTCGGCACGCCGAAAATGGGCTTCCTCAAGGGCAAGATCGCCCGCGTCGACAGCCAGACCTGCGAGGTCTCACTGGATGCCGGTACGCGCATCACCTTGCCATTCAACGCCGCCAGCCTGAGCGTCGGCAGCGCGGTGACCCTGGGCATTCGCCCGGAACATCTGGAGCCCGCACAACCGGGCGACTGCACCTTGCAAGTCACCGCCGACGTCAGCGAACGCCTGGGCAGCGACACCTTCTGCCACGTCACCACACAGGCCGGCGAAGCGCTGACCATGCGGGTACGCGGGGATCTGGCCAGCCGCTACGGCGAACAACTGAGCCTGCACCTGGACCCGGCCCACTGCCATTTATTCGATGCCGAAGGCGTGGCGTTGACCCGTCCGCTGCGCGCTGCAGCCTGATTTCGAGACTTGCCCGATGAAACTGAATAAACACAACCTGCACCGCCTCGCGGCCGAAGTGAAGCTGCCCGCCTACCGCCTCAGCGACACTCGCCAGGGCATCGCGCACATTGGCGTCGGCGGCTTCCACCGCGCGCATCAGGCGTATTACACCGATGCACTGATGAACACTGGCGAAGCGCTGGACTGGGCCATTTGCGGAGTCGGCCTGCGCGCCGACGACCGCCGCGCCCGCGACGATCTCAAGGAGCAGGACTACCTGTTCACCCTGTTCGAACTCGGCGACAGCGACGATACCGAAGTGCGAGTGATCGGCGCGATCCGCGACATGCTGCTGGCCGAAGACGGAGCCCAGGCGCTGATCGACAAACTCGCCGACCCGCAGATTCGCATCGTCTCGCTGACCATCACCGAGGGCGGCTACTGCATCGACGACAGCAACGGCGAATTCATGGCGCACCTGCCGCAGATTCAGCACGATCTGGCGCACCCGAGCGCACCGACCACCGTGTTCGGCTTCCTCTGCGCAGCGCTGGAAAAACGCCGTGGCGCAGGCACGCCGGCGTTCACGATCATGTCCTGCGATAACCTGCCGCACAACGGCGCGGTGACCCGTAAGGCGCTACTGGCTTTCGCCAGCCTGCGTGACACAGGGCTGCGTGACTGGATCGAACAGAACGTCAGTTTCCCCAACGCCATGGTCGACCGCATCACGCCGATGACCAGCACCGCGCACCGCCTGCAACTGGCCGACAGACACGGGGTGGATGATGCCTGGCCGGTGGTCTGCGAGCCGTTTGTGCAGTGGGTGCTGGAGGATAAATTCGTCAACGGTCGCCCGGCGTGGGAAAAGGTCGGTGTGCAGTTCACCGACGATGTTTCGCCTTACGAAGAGATGAAAATCAAGTTGCTCAACGGCAGCCACTTGGCGCTGACGTATCTGGGCTTTTTGAAGGGTTATCGGTTTGTGCACGAGACCATGAACGACCCGCTGTTCGTGCGTTACATGCGCGCCTATATGGACCTGGACGTGACCCCGCAACTGGCGCCGGTGCCGGGCATTGACCTGACGGATTACAAGCACACGCTGGTGGCGCGGTTCTCCAATCAGGCGATTGCCGATCAGTTGGAACGAGTCTGCTCGGACGGCTCGTCGAAGTTTCCCAAGTTCACCATTCCGACAATCAACCGGTTGATTGCCGATGGGCAGGAGACTAAGCGTGCGGCGTTGGTGGTGGCGGCGTGGGCGTTGTATTTGAAGGGTGTGGATGAGAATGGTGATACCTATTCGATCCCGGATCCGCGCGCGGCGTTCTGTCAGGCGTTGGTGGCGGACGATGCTTTAATGACTCAGCGGTTGTTGGCGGTTGAGGAAATTTTCGGTACGGCGATACCGCGTTCGGCGGAGTTTGTCGCGGCGTTTGAGTGGTGCTGCAACAGTTTGCGCGAGGACGGTGTGACGCGGACGCTGGAACGGATACTCGCCTGAAAAGCCCCTCACCCTAGCCCTCTCCCGGAGGGAGAGGGAACTGACCGAGTGGTTTGTGCAAGTTACATCGACCTGAACGTCCGGAGTCGAACTCAGGTTCTGAACAGCACCTGATTGAGAGGTCGGCCGTCGAACTCAGGTTTTGAACAGCCACTGATTGACAGAACCGGAGTCGAACTCAGGTTCTGAGCAGCACCTGATTGAGAGGTCGGCAGTCGAACTCAGGTTTTGAGCAGCCACTGATTTACAGAACCGGAGTCGAACTCAGGTTTTGAACGGCCCCCGATCGGCTCCCTTCCCCCTCGCCCCCTTGGGGGAGAGGGTTGGGGTGAGGGGGTAAGCTCTTGATCTTCACCACACCCGAGTGGTTCACACATGACAACACAACAACTGTTCCTGGGCATCGACTGCGGCACCCAAGGCACCAAAGCCATCATTCTCGACGCCATCAGCGGTCAAGTCCTCGGCCAGGGCGCCGCCGCCCACACGATGATCAGCGGCGCCAACGGCCGCCGCGAGCAAGACACCCAGCAATGGCTGGAAGCCTTCACCCTCGCCACCCGCCAGGCCTTGTTGGCAGCAAATGTCGACGGCCAGTCGATCCTCGGCATCGGCGTCTCCGGCCAGCAACACGGCCTGGTCTTGCTCGACGATCAGGGCCAGGTACTGCGCCCGGCCAAGCTTTGGTGCGATACCGAAACCAGCGCCGAAAACGACCGCTTGCTCAAGCACCTGGGCGGCGAAAAGGGATCGCTGGAACGCCTCGGCGTGGTCATCGCGCCGGGCTACACCGTGTCGAAACTGCTCTGGACCCAGGAACAGCATCCGGCGGTTTTCTCGCGCATCGCCCACATCCTGCTGCCCCATGACTACCTCAACTTCTGGCTCACCGGCCGCGCCTGCAGCGAATACGGCGATGCCTCGGGCACCGGTTACTTCAATGTGCGCAGCCGTCAGTGGGACTTGCAATTACTGCGCGACATCGACGCCAGCGGTCGCCTGCAAGCCGCCCTTCCGGAACTGATCGACGCCCACCAGCCGGTCGGCACGATCCTGCCGAGCATTGCCGAACAGCTCGGCCTCAACCCCGCCGCACGGGTATCCAGTGGCGGCGGCGACAACATGATGGGCGCCATTGGCACCGGCAACATTCAGCCCGGTGCAATCACCATGAGCCTTGGCTCGTCAGGCACGGTGTACGCCTATGCCGACGCGCCCACCGTCAGCCCGGATGCCTCGGTCGCGACGTTTTGTTCTTCCAGCGGCGGCTGGTTGCCGCTGATCTGCACCATGAACCTGACCAATGCCACCGGCGCGATTCGCCAGTTGTTCGACCTCGACCTGGAACAGTTCAACACGCAGGTGGCCCAGGCGCCGATCGGTGCCGAGGGCGTGACGCTACTGCCGTTTTTCAATGGCGAACGCGTCCCCGCCCTGCCCCACGCCAGCGGCAGCCTGCACGGGCTGACGCTGGACAACCTGACCCAGGCCAATCTGTGTCGCGCCGCCGTCGAAGGCACCACCTTCGGTCTGCGCTACGGGCTGGATTTACTGCGCCACAATGGTTTACAAAGCCGCAGCATTTGCCTGATCGGCGGAGGTTCGAAAAGCGCGGTGTGGCGGCAGATCGTCGCCGACATCATGAACACCCCGGTCATCTGCACCGAACAAAGCGAAGCCGCCGCCCTTGGCGCGGCGATACAAGCGGCGTGGTGCGAATCCTGGTCGAACGGCCACGAAGACACGCTCGCCGCCCTGTGCGAACGCTGCGTGAAGCTTGACCTGAACAGTGAAACCCTGCCGGTCGCCGCGAATGTCGCGGCGTTCCAGCAGGTCTATGAACGCTATCAACAGCATGTCGCAACCCTATAAGAGCGAACAATTATGTATCTGGTGTGTGGCGAAGCCCTGTTTGATTTCTTCAGCGAAGACGATGCCAGCGGGCAGGCGTCGAAAGTCAATTTCAAGGCGATTGCCGGCGGCTCGCCGTTCAACGTCGCCGTGGGTCTGCGCCGTCTCGGCGTGGACTCGGCGCTGTTTGCCGGGCTGTCTACGGACTACCTCGGCCGGCGCTTGCAACAGGTGTTGCAGGAGGAAGGCGTGCGCCCGGACTATCTGGTGGATTTCGCCGCGCCGACCACCCTGGCAATGGTCGCCGTGGGTGCCAACGGGTCGCCGCATTACAGCTTTCGCGGTGAAGGTTGTGCGGATCGGCAGTTGAGCCTCGCGCACCTGCCGTCGCTGGATTCGCAGGTACGTGGTTTGCACATCGGCTCGTTTTCGCTGGTGGTGCAGCCCGTCGCCGATACCCTGCTCGCTCTCGTCCAGCGCGAAAGCGGCAAACGCCTGATCACCCTCGACCCGAACGTGCGCCTCAATCCGCAGCCGGACATCGCGCTGTGGCGCGAGCGCGTGGCGACGCTGGTGCAACTGGCCGACATGATCAAAGTCAGCGACGAAGACCTGAGCCTGCTCTACCCCGAGCAGGATCCGCAGCGCGTGATCGAAAGCTGGCTCGAACATCGCTGCCAACTGGTGTTCCTCACCCGTGGCGGCGAAGGCGCGAGCGTGTTCAGTCGCGCGCACGGCTCGTGGTCGGTGCCAGCCTGCTCGGTGAAGATCGCCGATACCGTCGGCGCCGGCGACACCTTCCAGGCAGCGCTCATCACCTGGCTGACCGAGCACCGGCTGGATTCGGTTGAAGGCGTACAACAACTGAGCCGCGAACAGATCGACGCCATGCTCGGCTTTGCCGTGCAGGCGGCCGCCCTGACCTGCAGCAAGACCGGTCCGGATCTCCCCTATCGTCACCAATTGGCCTGAGCGCGTAGACTGTCGCCCTTTTTCACGCGCATGACGGGATGACGGCTTTTGAATTCAGGGCAGACGGTTGGACTTCTGGTACTCGCGACACTGTTGACCGGGTGCGGCACCTCGCCGCCCCGTTCCCCTGAAAACATCTGCGAGATCTTTCGCGAAAAGAGCGAGTGGTACGACGCCGCACAAGTCACGCAACGGCGCTGGGGCGTGCCGATCCAGGTGCCTTTCGCGATCATGTATCAGGAGTCCGGTTACCGCTACGACGCCAAGACCCCGCGCAAATACCTGCTCTGGGTGATCCCGTGGGGCCGCGTATCGACCGCCGCCGGTTATGCGCAGGCCAAGGACGAAGTGTGGTCCGACTATCAGAAAAGCACCGGGCGCAATTGGGCCGACCGCGAAGACTTCGACGACGCAATCGACTTTGTCGGCTGGTACATGGACAAGACCACCTCGATCAACGGCGTGTACAAATACGACGCCTATAACCAGTACCTCAACTACCACGAAGGCTGGGGCGGATTCCGCAACAAGACCTACGCCAGCAAAGCCTGGCTGATGCCGACGGCGCGCAAGGTGCAGAGCCGCTCAGACCTGTATGCGCAGCAATATGCCGGATGCAAGGAGGACCTGAATCGCGGCTTCTGGAGCCGGTTCTGGCATTGGTTGTAACAGCCATTTCAAAGACTCCATCACGAGCAGGCTCACGCCCACAGGGGATCTGCGCTGAACACTAATCTCGTGAACACCAAAGAAACCTGTGGGAGCGGGCTTGCCCGCGATAGCGCTCGATCAGACGCTATAGATAGAAGCCTTACAACAGCGAAAAGTTATAACTCACAATCAACCGGGTCTCATCCACATCCCGGGCGAACTGCTCGTAGTTGGTGCGGTAAGTCGCATTACGCAGGCGCAGGCTTACATCCTTGAACGTGCCGGTCTGAATCACGTACTTCAATTCGCTGTCACGTTCCCACTCTTTGCCTTCCTGATCACTGCCCGGCACCTTGACATGGTCACCGTTCACATAACGGGTGAGGAAACTCAGGCCATTGATGCCGATTGCCTTGAAGTCATAGTCATAACGCAACTGCCAGGAACGCTCCTGCGCGGCGGCGAAGTCGTTGACCTGGACGTAGTTGACCAGATACGGATTGCTGCCATCGAGGTACGGCATCGAGTTGTCGCCGTTCATGCGCTGCCAGCCGGCGCTGAAAGTGTGGCCGCTCAACGCGTAAGACAGCATGCCGCTCAACGCTCGGTTGTCGATGGACCCGGCCTTGGCATCGCCGCTGTCAGCGCTCTTCAGCAAACGCAGATCCGCCTTTAACACTCCATCGCCCAGCGGCTGATTGCCCAACAGCCCGACGAAGTGCTGGCGATAGATATCTTCCAGTTCCGCGTAGTGATACTGCGCGGTCAGGCGATCATTGATCTTGTAGTCGACGCCGTACATGTCGAAATGATCGGCGGTGGTGTTGCACGCGTAGCGCTTGTTCTTGCAATGCACGCGGATGTCTTGCGAATCGCTGGAATCGCGCGCGGTGTACTTGTCCAGACGCGCAGCCATGAAGGTCAGATCCTGCACTTCCCTGGAAGTGAGCATCGCACCGTTGAACATCGTCGGCAGCAGTCGACCGTCGTTGTACTTGAGCAACGGCAGATCGGGCAGCAGCGCGCCGTATTTCAGCACCGTGTCCGAGACCTTGACCTTGGCGGTCAGGCCCATTTTTGCGTACTGACCTTTCGAGCCGCGCGGGTTGTCACCGCTCGAGGGCAACAAGCCGCTGTTGCTGCGGTCAGGGCTGGAATCGAGTTGCAAACCGAGCATGCCCAGCGCATCGAGACCGAAGCCGACCGTGCCGTCGGTGTACCCCGATTGCAGATTGAGAATGAAACCCTGAGCCGACTCTTCACGCTTGGAGGCGCCCTGATCGTTCGAGGTGTGCCCATCACGGAAATCGCGGTTGAAGTACACCGTGCGCGATTCGATTTTCGCCGTGGCGTCTTCAAAAAATCCGCTGGCCTGAGCCTGCGCGGCAAAACCGGCGCACAGCACAACAGCTCCGAAGCCAAACGACTGGCGCGGGGTGATCAGGGGGAATGGGGGACGCATGAAAAACTCCAACAATGCAGCGTTTGCGCAGAGGCGCAATAAGCCAGAAAAATAGCTCCCGTCCCGGGTCAGGCTGAGCCGGGAGGAAGTGAACACGCAGGGGTGAGTCGCAATGATGGCAGATGGCTTTGACGTGCCACAGGCGACTTTAGTCTGAAACTGACTGGTGATTCTTCAGCGCCGGTTCGGACAGAACCGTGTTAATTGCGCACGCACGCTCGCCTGAAGCACGTGTATTCATTAGGCCAAAGGCTTTATGTAAGGGTTTTCCCTATGCCATGAACACCCCGCCCCTACGGCATTTGCGCCTTGAATGAGGCGATTTAATCCTGCACCATCTGTCCCCTGCTTATTCAACGGACGGAATTCAAGGCATGCTGGACGCCAACGCAACCCACATTACCCTCACGCTTGAAGGCGCCAACACCGACCTGCAAGTCCTCAGCTTCACCGGTCGCGAAGCCCTCAACGAACCGTTCCGTTTCGACCTCGAACTCGTCAGCGCCCGCCCCGACCTCAAACTCGAAGAACTGCTGCACAAGCCCGGCATCCTGACCTTCGGCCCTACCGGCGAAGGCAAGATCCACGGTCTGGTCTATCGCATCGAGCAAGGCGACTCCGGCAAGACCCTGACCCGCTACAGCATCAGCCTGGTGCCGCAACTGGCCTACCTGCAGCACAACCATGATCAACAGATTTTCCAGAACCTCACCGTTCCGAAGATCATCGGCCAGGTGCTGGAAGATCGCGGCATTCTCGCCGACGCCTACAGCTTCCAGCTCGGCGCCGAGTACCCGGAACGCGAGTACTGCGTGCAGTACGACGAATCCGACCTGCATTTCATCCAGCGTTTGTGTGAAGAGGAAGGCATTCACTTCCACTTCCAGCACAGCAGCAGCGGGCACAAACTGGTGTTCGGCGACGATCAGACCGTGTTCCGCAAACTCAAACCGGTGAGCTACCAGCAAGACTCCGGCATGGCTGCCGACAAACCCGTGATCAAGCGCTTCAACCTGCGCCTGGAAACCCGCACCACCCGCGTCAGCCGCCGCGATTACGACTTTGAAAAACCGAAGATCCTGCCCGAAGGCGCGGTCAAGTCCGAGTTCGCCCCGGACTTGGAGGACTACGACTACCCCGGCCGCTTCACCACCCGCGAGCGCGGCAAGTTCCTTTCCACCCGTGCACTGGAACGCCATCGCAGCGACTACAAACTCGCCGAAGGCAAAGGTGACGAACCGACCCTGACCAGCGGCCATTTCCTCACCCTCGCCGAACACCCGCGCGCCGAATGGAACGACCTGTGGCTGCTGCTGGAAGTCTTCCATGAAGGCAAACAGCCGCAGGTGCTTGGCGAAAACGTCACCAGCGACGTCACCGACAACAAAAGCGATTTCCATCAGGGCTACCGCAACAGCTTCGTCGCCACCCCGTGGGATGCGCACTACCGCCCTGCCCTTGAACACCCCAAACCAAAAGTCCTCGGCAGCCAGACCGCCGTCGTCACCGGCCCGGCAGGCGAAGAGATTCACTGCGACCAATACGGCCGCATCAAGGTGCAATTCCACTGGGACCGCGACGGCCAGGCCAACGACAAAACCACCTGCTGGATGCGCGTCGCCAGCGGCTGGGCCGGCGCAGCCTATGGCGGCATCGCCATTCCGCGTATCGGCATGGAAGTCCTCGTCACCTTCCTCGAGGGCGACCCCGATCAACCGCTGGTGACCGGCTGCCTGTACCACAAGGAAAACGTCGTCCCCTACGACCTGCCGGCAAACAAGACCCGCAGCACCTTCAAGACCCTGAGTTCACCGGGCGGCAAGGGCTACAACGAGTTCCGCATCGAAGACAAAAAAGGCGTCGAGCAGATCTACATCCACGCCCAGCGCGATTGGGACGAGAACATCGAGCACGACCAGAAGATCCGGGTGGGCAACGAACGGCATGACACCGTTGAAGCCAACACGCTGAGCGAGTTCAAGGTTGAAGAGCACCGGATTACCCATCTGGATCGAATCAGCGAAATGCGTGCGGATGATCACCTGACGGTTGCGGTGACTCAGCATGTGAAGGTGGGGACTGCGCAGTTTGTTGAGGCTGGGACGGAAATCCATTACTACGCCGGCCAGAAGGTTGTGGTCGAAGGCGCGATGGAACTAACGGCCAAGGCTGGCGGGAGTTTCGTTAAGGTCGACGCGGGTGGCGTGACCATCAGCGGCGCGGAAGTGAAGATCAATACCGGCGGCTCGCCTGGGGTTGGGACGCCTGCGGCACCATTGCTGCCGGGGCCGATGAAAGTGGCGGATGCCGATAAGGCTGGTACGGTTCTTATCCCGCTTCCCAAACGCCTGAACGAGTCGGGTATCACGCCGTTATGCGGAAAACAAAGCAACGGCGCCTGCAGCCGTAAGGATTGCACATGCATGTAAAAGCGCTGAGCGCCCTCCTCGAAGCGCCACGCCATGGGTTCGAGGAACTGCCGAGAGAAAGCTCCGACCTGACCCTGTGTTTCATCATCGATCGCGTCCGCCAGCCGGAAGCCATGAGCCGCTTCTACCGTGTCGGTGAGCCCGTAGACACCCAAGGTCTGTTTCTCAACACCGACTTCGCTGAAATCGCCGCTGAAGGCCCTCTCTGGCTGGTCGCCCCTTGGGGCAGTCGACTCGCAGCCGAAGCGGCAAAGCTCTGCGAAGAAAATTTTTCCGGCATTGCCCTCTCCACAGCAGACCCAGCCAAGGCACTGGCACATGCCCGCTGGCTCCTGCGTGCCAACGATGGCTCAGGCGGCCAAAGCCTGTTGAGTTATCACAAGCCAAGCCTGTGGGCCGCGCTGGCCTACACCGCCGGTGAAAGTTCGCATCAGCTTTTCGGTCCTTGGCAACACGTATACAGCCCGGCACCGGTCTACTTCGGGCGCAATCGCGGTCGCTGGCTCAGCTGGCGTCCCGTTTCGGAACTTGAATGGCTGGGCGACGTCTCAGCGTTCAACCTGCCGCCAACAGCGCCAAAGGTTCAGGAGCATCTGGGTTGGGTTTACTGGGCAGACGAGCAATACGCTGCCTACGGTCAACCCACCGACGAACAACTGCCCAACCTCGTGGAAAACCTCAACGTGCTGGTTGCCCACAACATTTACGAAGGTCGTCATTTACTGAAACTGGGCCAAATCACCAATGGCCCGCTGCTCGAAACGCAACCTCAGGCAATGGCCATCCTGCAATCCAGGGAAGAGTCGTTCATCAAAGTGCAGCAGTTGCAGCAACTGTTTACCAGCGCTTCTTGATGAACCCGTCCGTAAAGAATGAATGGAAGCGAAATGGAACAGAACACCAGCGCAGCACCTAACACCGAATCGGCACCTGCAACATCAATAGTTGCCGATGAAACTTGTGCAAAACCACCTCGGGATATCGGTGAACAACCCGAAGCGCCGGAAGACACGCCTGGCGATCACGACAAAGTGAAAACGCCCTGTTCCACCGTTTATGGCAGCGCCATTTACGACACTGAGAATGAATCATTCTGGCTGCTGCCGGAGCGGACGAGCTCGGCACTGAAAGAAGCTTCCAGCGATCTGGAACAAAAAGTCAGCTCAAGTAAATCACCCGAAGAACGCAAAAAAGGGCTCTACGAATCCGGTCTTCTCGAGTATTTCCTCGAACCCAAGCTGGCAAACTTTCTTGAGGGTGAAGAAAAATCCCGGATGCTGGAGATCGAAGCTCAACATCCCAACATAAGCAATCTGGACGCGGCCCTGCTTGAAGCGCAACAGAGCAGGAAAACCGCAGCACCAGAAGCAGAAGCACCTGCAACGCCTCTCACGCGCCTCGAACAGGATCAGATCAAAAGAAACGAATTGATGTCCGCCCGTGACGACGCTACTCGCGTGCACGGCATGCACAGTGAATGGAAAAAGCTCAAGCGCACCGCCATTGCCGCCGCAAAGGAAAAAGGCTACGCGTACGAAAGCGGCAACCTTTATGCGCCGAAAGCCATCGCCGCTCGTGAAGCCGTTCAAAAATATCTGAAAGCACGAGAAGCGCTGTTAGAAGACAAGGATCTCACCACGTTAACATCCGCAGAAATCGCCCCGATGCTCGCTCAGGACAAAAAGCGGATAGACGAGATTGCGATGTGCGGCACCAATAATCAGTTGATGCTGTGCACATATGTGCGTGATCAGGAAATCAAACGCAAGGAAAGGAAAGCGACTTATAACGCTTATCTTGATGCCATCACCGATGTTGCTCAGTACGGAATAGCCTTGCCTGAGTTCGCACTTATTCCCGAGGGTGGAGCGGTCGAAGGTGGCGTCGACTTGTTCAAGCAGTATCTGGCGCTTGAGAAAGAGCAAAAAGAGGTCAATGAACGCCTCAGCACCAAATACAAAAGCTGGATTGAGGCAAGTGGACGACAAGCCAAGGCGCCCACCAACCTTGTCACCAATGAGCGTGCCGCCTGGGATCGCCTGCAAGCATCAAAGGAAACTCTACGTCTCCAGGCTGAAAGCAATGTGGAAACGGCGACTGTTCGCCGTCATCTGTTGTGGGAGCCAGAACAATTTCAGGCAAGACCTGAAGAGCGCTTGATCAAGAACGGTTTCCCGCTGGCCGAGATGAGCATGGCGGACAGCCTGAAAAAACCACTGACCTATCTCAGCATGTATTCGCTGCCACGAATCAAACAGACCGTTAAAGATGACTGGAAGAAAGTTGGCGCCAAGGTCAAAGATCTGGCGAAGCGTCCGGGCAATAGCGATGGAAAAGCAACGACCGACACCGAGCTGAGCTTGTTCGGACAGTGGCTGAAAGACGAAGGCGCTTTAAGAATCAAGGATCAGGAAAGCGATTGGTTCTCCTCCGAAGGCTGGTTCGAAATCGAAAAATTCAATGCCTATCTTGAAAGCAAAAAGTACAAGGTCACTGCGCTGGAGAACGCTGGTACGCGTAAAGAATGGGGAGACCGATTGCAACAGGTGTTGTTCAAGGACAACGTCCGCAAGACCTTCCGCATTTTCGACATCACACCGCAGGCCCAGTTGGTTCGTTGCCTGATGCCCTCCACCACGGAGACCATCCATTCGTCGACGAAAGTAGAGGGGCCTGACTGGACACTGGCCGAAGGATTCCAAGCCTCGGCTAAGGCTACGTTTGCCGTTGATCTTGCCAGAGGTGAGGTCGAACTCTTTAAAGTCGACTTACCAGACCGTGCCAGCGCTAAAGATATCGTCATCACCTACCGAAATGCCGAAGACATACAGCAAAAGATGAACCTCGGACGTTTTTCGCTCTATCTAGGCGCGAAGGCTTGGGGCTACGCCGGAGCATCGTTGCTGCTTTCCTCGGAAATTGCATTGGATGTCAGCAACGCTGGCTTCCATTTAGCGCCTCCGGAACCGGTTGTGCGCAACCCCGATAAGCGCAGCTACGCGAGAACTGAAAAAAGTGGCCAAATTAAAAGAGCCCCTGAAACGCTACAGATACAGGATGGCGCAAAAGCCGCATTCAATCTGTTCGCAGGCCTGCAAACCGGGATCATGGTCACCGGAGCGCTAAACTGGGCTCCACCCTCCGAAGTAGCCTTGCTAACCAAAGCGCCTGTTGCTGGAAAAGCTGCCGGAATGAAATCCAGCGAATGGTTCAGCCTTGCGCGCTTGACTGTGGAGCTCAATGCCGCAGCCGGTCTCGGTGCGAGGGCTGAAGCCAGTATTTCCTTGCACGAGGGCCGTCTGATTCTGGTGCTCAAAGCCGCATTGATAGCCGGCCCCGGCGTAGGAGGCTCCTTCAAGTTCGAAGTGGGCTACGACGCCGTAACTGAATTGCTTAACATGTTCCGTAGAGAACTGTACAAAAACAATCAGAACCCGATTTTTATCATTGAAGATGAGACGTACGCTTACTTATCAAAGATGAATTCGCTTGCTATCTCCGGCTTCGATGTCGGGATGATTTATCTCATGGGGGTAGATGCAGTGATGAGCCTTTATGAAAGCTTGACCTCCACTGGAAAAGGAGGACTGATCGCAGACACGATTATGTTTTATGACCAACAAGCAGAAATCGAGGAATGGTGTGTCAACGCGATCCCAGGAGCCCTTGGCCCTCTGCTCATGACGTTAATTAGTCCGCCAGAAGGATTCACTATCAACGCGTCATCCCCTTCGAACCCATCAAATAAAGAAGAACGAAAATACAGCGCCGATGAGGCTCATCTAATCCAACAAAGAGCGATCGAAAGAATATTAGCGTGGATAGTAAATAACGCTCAAAAGCAAAACTGTCTGGACAAAGCGCAGAGCCAATTCGTAGAGATCTGCATGAGCATGAACAAGTTCGGCTTGAAACCGAAGAACGCAGATCAAAAATACTGTGAAAGTCGCTTGGATCTTGACAATTTCATGAATGAAGCAGTGTTGCGCCTCGTAGAAATTGATGGTGACCGAATGCGCGAACGATACTCATCCCACGTCAAGTTACTAGGTGCAAAACGAGACAGCTTCTGTCAGCGAACTCAGTATTACGGGCGTACCTATATCCCCTCCGGCAAAGCCACCTATGTTGGCGTTCCAAAAACAACCATTTAGCTCGGAACCCTCATGTTAATCAAAACAGCACTTTCGCTATTGATGTTTTTCACGCTCAACTGCTATGCAAATACAGAATTGACAAAAGAGCAGAGCTCGGCGAAAAACACAGGGATTATTCTATATAACCAATACAAAGCCACTTCTGCGATCCCTTTTTTAACAACAGCAGCAGAAGCGGGCGACTCCGAAGCACAATATTATTTAGGAGAGTCTCTTCGAAAGAAAAATCATTACATGAACAATGAGGCCAGAAAATGGTATGAAGCATCGGCAGGTCAGAACAATCTTTATGCCATGATCCAATTGGGCCGCATTGAGCACGATATGTGCGAAATATCCAACGACTGCCCTACTTCGCAGAAGCAAGCAATTGATTGGTTGAATCAGGCAAAAAATATAGCTCAAGAAAAAGCCGAAGCTGGCGACGCGGAGGCGATGCGCATAATGTATGAAATCACGCTAGATGATACTTGGCTTGAAAGATCCGCCGTTGCGGGAGATGCATTTGCACAGTACTGGATGGCGGTTTCCGTCAAGCAAGGCGATGGCTTTTTCCTGCCTTGGAAACGAAGAGAAGCAGTTGAAAAATGGTTTAAGCTTTCGGCTGAAGGCGGCTACCCCAAGTCAATGATGAATTATGCCGCCATTTTATATGAACGAGGTGATGTAGAAGGCTATCGCCATTGGGTCGAAAAGACAGCGCTAACAGGGTATGCAACTACTGTTTTCGGCTACGGCTCGGATTTGGCACATGAGCCTGACAGATTTGGATTTCCGCTAGATTTAATTAAGGGGTACGCGCTTTTATACTGGCTGTCCGAGCTGGACGGGGGTGGTGGCATGAAGGAAAATGTTGAGTACACGCTACCTAGAATCGCCGCTAAAATGACTGCTGAACAGATTGAAGCAGCAAAAAAGTTTTCTCAAGAATGGGCTGCGTCGCACCCTCCTCTCTCTTTCTTTCCTGACAAACTTAGCCGTTGATCTTCATGAAACTTCATATCGCAGGTTTTTTGCTAGTCGCTTTTACCCCCGCCGCACTGGCACTAAGTGACTCCGAACTTGCAATGAAATCTCGCGGCATAATTCTTTACAATCAATTCAAAGCCGTTTCTGCAACCCCGCTACTGAGAATAGCGGCAGAGGCTGGAGATCATGAGGCACAATATTATTTAGCTGAGTCATTACGACAAAAAAATAGCTATATGAATCCTGAAGCTAAAAAGTGGTATGAAATGGCAGCTACCCAAGGGGATCTTTATGCAATGATCCATTGCTTGGACGAGTAAAAAATGATTTGTGTAAATTATCAGAAGACTGCCCCGTCACAGAAAAGAAACCATCAGACTGGTTGAATCAAGCATCAATCACACGCTACAAAGAACTGAAAACAGCCTGGAAAGAGCTGGATACTAAAGAGGTTCGTTACAATGATGATCGCCGCCGTCTTTCTATTTTATGGAATGACTGGTTAAAAACATTTGAGGCGAAAGGCCCTTCGACCTTAGACACGGCAGCTGGTCACTTCGACATCACCACTCCAGACTCGCGAACAACTCTTGAGATAAATTTCGCTTCTGCATGCCTTGGCCCCTCTAGTTGCAGTCTTAGCGCAAAAGCGTTGAGTGAAGCGATTGATCCTGATAAACAAGGGACAGGGAAGCCTTGTCTTGGTGGAAAGCGTGAAAAAGTTATCTGGACGAGTAGTGATTTTGACGTTCACTCGGGCACACGAATTTCAAAAGAATCCGAAACGGCAGTCTATAGACGCGTATATCACGTAGATCGCGAAGGTCGGGCATTGAACAGCATATCCGGAAAACTGACTTATTCACCTCTAGAGGGTTTGAGCCTGCCCCCTATTGACATCAAGGAAATAGCATGGATCTAAAAAACCTTATCGCCCAAGCAGCATCGAAATACGGCAACACGTCGAACGTCGTATTGAAAGCCAGCGAGAGCACTGGACAACCTCCATGCGAACTATTTATCACCGATGAACATACAGAGAATTACTTAACGTTACAGATGGCAGGAGATGCAGATAGAGGAGGTATAACAGGTATAGCGGCAGGCGTAGGATCTCTCGCAAGTATTGCATTGGCATTTATGATGATCATAAAAGGCCGCTGGGATCTTGTAGGCCTCTGTATTTTCCTTGCCGCAGCCATGTTCCTTATTCCGTTTTATTTTGAAACGCGAAAACCACTGCCTTTACCTGTATTATTTAATCGTAGAACAAAAGAAGTTTATTTTGATCAAAACGGTGATTTGTATCATACGCCATGGGACAACATTCAAGCTATCGCGTGTGAATTTCAAATGACAAGCATTTATACGGGCGGTATAAATAACGCTTCTCTCGAAATACTAGTAAAACGTCTAGGTGACCCTGACAATGCTCTTATGGTTAGTTTGGGCTCCCCAATGGGCAAGACACTTGATATGCAAAAAGGGTTTTGGGAATACATTCGCAGCTACATGAATAATGGCCCATGGTTTGATGAAAATGGCAACCACGCAGAATCCGATGAATTCATAAAGAAAACGCTTTCGAGCAATATTAGACCGTCAGATTTTTTGGGATACTGGAAAAAAACGATCACAGATAAAAAAGTCAAGTCCGGACACTCTAACTACTTAACTGCATCTGACGCTTTTATGTTTATTGGACACTTAATTTTTTTCCCAACCAATGCTATACAAGACTTCACATACAATTATGTGCAGAGAAAAACACGAAACTTATGGCCAGAAATAGTTACAGAACGCTTACATCAAGACGGCCCCGCACTTAGACTTATAGACTTAGAACGCGAGCGCGGTTTTTCTGTTTGATTTATGATCACGAAACCAAAAGATAATAGCTTTACTACTTTTTACTTGAAGGCACGCACTACCGCCCATCGAGCTCAAGAAACTGACATGATTTAAGAACAGCAATGAAAAAAATCATGACAAAATATGGCGATGCTCCTACCGCAGCTCTTAGTGACGACGAGTCTACGGGAGAGCAACCACTTGAGCTTTTTATAACTGATGAACACACAGAACACTATCTTTCACTAAAAGTTGGCAATGATCGAAACCGCGGCTTGCTTAGCGGGCTTCTCGGGGGAGTTTCAGCTCTGATCGCACTCATCATTGGCGTTTGGATGGCTTTACTGGGCAAGTGGGACGGAGTGGGCTGGATGTTACTTTTCGGGATTCCGTTGCTCATTTTTCCAATTATCATAGAAACAAGACGTGCTTTACCACTTCCCATAATTTTCAACCGACGAACACAGGAAGTTTATTTCGACAACGAAGGAGAGCTCTATCACACTCCTTGGAAGGGAATAGAGGCTGTAGCTTGCGAGTTCGACATAGTTGGCTTTTATTCTGGGAGCGTCCGAAACGCCTCGCTTGAAGTGTTAATGAAGCGATTGGGAGAGCCTGAAAACGAAATCATGGTCAGCATTGGTACGCCGGCGGGAACGTCCTTAGAAATGCAGAAAGGATTTTGGGAATACATTCGCTCTTATATGAACAACGGCCCATGGTTCGACCACACTGGAGCTCATAGCGAATCGAATGACTTTGTAAAAAGCCAGTTAGATCTAAACTTAAAACAATCTGAATACTTAGGCGCATGGAGAAAAATCATTCGTGAAAAAAAAGAAGCTGGAGATGGAAGCAATTACTTAACTGGCACTGATTTTTTAATGCTACTAAACAATATAGTCTTCTATCCATCAAACAACATTCAAGACTTTGTTTATGAAAGAGCAAAGCGTCGCTCGCGCAACCGTTGGCCCACTGTCGTGACTGAACGACTGGAAGCGGATGGTCCAACGACAAGATTGATTGATTTGGAACGCGAGCGTGGTCTCACTGTTTGATTAAATGTTTGAGATCCTCAGCTTGGTAGCGGCATGTGCAGCCTCCTCATAAGCTTACTGAATCCAAGTTAAAGCAACCCTCTTGATTCTAATCCAGGAAAAATTGAAGTGTGACTCATCGGTTCGCGAGCAGTGAAGTCCTCTCCAGGCATAAAGCAGGAATGTAACCTCTTACCTTGGATTTAGTCATTTGATAGATATTGCCGCGAACACACGTCGAAAACGAACATGGCGACGAAGACGATTAGCCCTAGCTGTACTGGCATTGCTGCTTAGCTACGCCACCCCAAAAATCATTGATCTATTTCGTACGCCCAGCGCCATGCTGACGTCAGAAAATTACACAGACCGTCCAATTTTCAGCTTTTGGATAAATGATCACTGGGGCGGTAACGGAGGCGTGACCTGCTGTTGAAGCATCGCTGGCAACACCGCTAAAGTTGCGTGGATTCTGAGCATGTCTAAAGCTCAAGAGGATCAGGGGATGAAGATCGAAAGACACGAAGTGCAAATGCACTTGCCTTCACGCAACCGTGGCGATGACACGTTGCATGTCTATTTTCTGCCGAGCACTCGTATCGAGTTGCTGTGGGCATCGACGGTGCTGGATCCGCGTCATCACTCAACGGAATCCTTGCCACGCTGAAACACGGGTAGTTTCTCACGCCGTCCCGTGGCTGAGCCCTATCAATTTTTCATGAAACCGGCGCCTTCCAACTCAACATCTGCTGCTGCGCCACCTGCAGTAAATCATTGCCATCCTGCGTCAGCAGGTAAAGCGCATGAGTAATGTGTGGAATGTCCTGCACGTCAGCATGCTTGAAGCACAGGCAATGCAGGGTTTCGAGCAGGTCGGCGGAAGCGCGGATGCGCTGGACGGCGGCTTCGAGGATGTCTTTCGGGTTGGCTTGGGTGTCGATGAGGATTGGCGCACTTTCGGTGACGCTGCTGTTGAGGGGGGAATAGCGATTGGGAAGCGGATTAATTATTGGCATTTTGATTACTCGATCGGGTTCGGTAACCCGCCGCCACCGTGACCAACAGTGGGGAGGCGGACTGTATGCAAGCTTGGTCAACTGAAAACCCGATCAGCTCGCTCGAAAGCGATCCTGCACACAGCCGCCACAGCAATGCACTACGAAGACATAGATGTCCGCGGTGCGAATGATGGCACACAAGTTTCGAGTTATCAGGTGACCAAACCTGAATCGCTGATTTTGCAGCGACGCCAAACCATAACCGCCCCGCTCCCACCGCCGAAAGCAGACAAGGCAACCACCGCTGTAGGAATCCGCCCTGCGTCCCGCAGAAAACCACCTCACTCCCTGACAGCCGGCGTTCAGCCCGGTTAACCATCCCTTAACGCCGAGGTCAAAAACTCTACTGAACCGCACGCCTTCAGCCGTTTTGGCTGTTGCCCGGTGCGGCAGGTTCGGATGAATCGCGCCGAACGCTAGAACCGCCACTCGGGAGTCCTTTCATGAACATTCGTCCTTTATTGCTCACCGCCGCCCTCGCCTGCACCGCGTTTGCCGGGCTGGCCCAGGCCAATGACACCTCTGCCACTTCCAAAGCCGTGCCGTATCAGTACGGCATGCCGCTGCAGGTGGCCAAAGTGGTGTCCTTGACCGAGCCGCCAACACAAACGTGCAAGGTGATCACGGCCGATATGAAGTACATAGACAACGCCGGTAAGCCCGAGGAGATCAGCTACCGGAAATTATCCGACGCGTGCAACTTCCAGAACTGACAGAAACGTCTGATTTGCCGGTTTGCGGTAGGCGTGGGGTGTTTCGAGGGTTATGCTCGGGGCCTCCTCACTGCCGCAAGGATTGGCCATGCAGTTGTCGTTTCGCACGTTGTCGAGCATCACCTCCTCTTTGTGTTTTCTGCTGGCGCTGGTCTGGGGCTTTTTCCCGGATATCCTGCTGGCGACCTGGAGTATTGAATATTCCGAAGGCGCCGGGTTTGTCGCGCGACGCGGTGCGGTGCTGTTTGCGGCGCTGGGAGTGATGTTTTATCTGGTGCGCACGGCACCGCCGTCGTTGGGGCGCAATGCGCTGAGCAACGGGTTCATCGTTGGGTGTTTGGGTTTGGCGGTGCTGGGGTTTACTGAATGGCTCAACGGCCATGCCGGCCCCGGGATTCTGCTCGCGGTGCTGGTCGAGTTCGCGCTGGGCCTTGGTTTCGTGCAGGCCCGGCGCGTGACGGTCGAACTGGGTGAAACGGTGCGTTAGATGGCTCTGGATCGTGGACTGTAGTGATGTGGTGCAATTTGCTTGCTCAGATCCGAACGCAGCCCGGCGATCAGTTCGTTGATTTCGCGACAGCCATTGAGGTGGCTGGCATCAATGCCGCTCACCAGCAAATCGACCTGATCGGTCTGGTGATCGCCGAACACCTTGACGGTCATCGACAAGTCCGGCGACAGCGTGCACTGGCAGCGTTTCGGCAGAAAACTGCTTTCAATGATGTTGCGTAGTTCCAAGGCAGACAGAAACATGGCGAAACCCTCTCCTTACTGTGAGATGCCAATCAAGTATTCACGCTGACCGTTGCTGAACCTGCACGAGTGTGTCCCCGCTGTTTCCCTGGGTGTGGCACGCGGCGGTACTGCGAAATGCCCATTGGAGTGTAGGCGCCCAAATCCGGTGCGCCGCACTGTAAAGACGCATATAACGTGCCTTCCATCGGATCGTTTCGACCCTTTTAGAATCAAGCACTTGGCGACGTGGCCAGTATTTTGCCAATTGCAAAATGCAAGAAATGCCTCTACGGGTACCGCAATTTGCACGTCGACGCCGGTTTGCATTCATCGCCGATGACAGTGAGAATGCCCGCTATCTACCCTACACCCGCATGGAGGCTTCTATGGGTTCTTTACGCACTTACGCGACCGCCGGCCTGATCATCGCCAGCCTTTCCACCTCCGCCCAAGCAGCGAAACTCGAAGACGTCGCGCCGTACCCCAAGGCCGAGGCCGGGTTCACCCGTCAGGTCATTTACCTGCCGAAGCAGGATCAGGAAGAAAACTTCCAGGTCGAGATCCTTGCCGGCAAAACCCTGGAAGTCGACTGCAACCGTCAGCGCCTGGGCGGGGTACTGGATGAGAAGAATCTTGAAGGCTGGGGTTATCCCTTCTATCGTCTGGAAAAAGTCATCGGTCCGATGAGCACGATGATGGCCTGCCCGCCCGGCAACCAGAAGAAACGTGCGTTCGTGCCGGTCGTCGGCGATGGTTTCATGCTGCGCTACAACAGCAAACTGCCCGTGGTGGTTTACGCGCCGGCGGACGTCGAAGTGAGTTATCGCGTCTGGTCGGCGTCGGATAAAGTCGGCACAGCTCTTCGGGAATAACCGGAACAAGGAGCGTCCTGCGTGATTACCTGCCATGTCAGATATGTCATCGATCCTTACCAGTTGGCCGAGTTCGAAGCGTACGCAAAAACCTGGCTCGGCATTGTCGAGCGATTGGGCGGCACGCACCACGGCTACTTCCTGCCCTCCGAGGGCGCGAGCAATATCGCCTATTGCCTGTTCAGTTTTCCGTCGCTGGCGGATTACGAAAGCTATCGGCATATCGCATTGACCGACGCGGAAAGCACCGCGCTGGTGGCCAATCTGGTCGAGAAAAAATTCATCGTCAGTTACGAGCGCAGCTTTCTGCGCCCGTTGCTACCGTAACCCCCCTTATGCCGGGACGCTGCATGCAGCAGCGCGCTCGGCGACGTGGCGCAGGCTGTCGAAATTGATATTGGCCCCCGAGTCGATCGCAACGAAGGTCTGATCACGAGCGCCGGTGCGCGCCACGTAGCGCTTGATCCCGGCAACCGCCAACGCGCCGGAAGGTTCGGTGATCGAGCGGGTATCGTCGTAGATATTCTTGATTGCGGCACACAGGTCGTCGTTGCTGACAGTGATCACCTCGTCCACGCAGAAACGGCACAGTTCAAAACCGTATTCGCCAATCTGCGCCACGGCCACGCCATCGGCGAAGGTTCCGACGCTGGGCAGCACCACACGGTGATCGGCTTCCAGCGCAGCCTTGAGACATGCTGAGTGTTCAGATTCGACGCCGATGATGCGCACTGACGGACGCAGGTATTTGACGTATGCCGCGATCCCGGCGATCAAACCGCCGCCGCCGACCGGCACGAAGATCGCGTCCAGCTCGCCTTGATGCTGACGAAGGATTTCCATTGCCACGGTGCCTTGTCCGGCGATCACGTCCGGATCATCGAACGGCGAAACGAAGGTACGCCCGGTCTGCTCGGCCAGTTGCAACGCGTGGGCCAGGGCAAAGGGGAAACTCTCGCCGTGCAGCAGCGCTTCGGCACCGCGACTGCGCACGCCCAGCACCTTGAGTTCAGGTGTTGTCGAGGGCATGACGATGGTGGCGGCGATACCCAGCTCACGCGCCGCCAGCGCCACGCCTTGGGCGTGATTGCCCGCCGACGCGGTGATCACCCCGCGCGCCTTCTGCTCATCACTTAACTGCACCAGTTTGTTGTAGGCGCCGCGGATCTTGAAAGAGAACGTCGGTTGCAGGTCTTCACGCTTGAGCAGGATGCGGTTGCCCAGCGCTTCGGACAAAGCCGGCGCCGCCTGCAAAGGTGTGCGCACGGCAATGTCGTACACCGGTGCGGCGAGGATCTTTTTCACGTAGTGCTCTAGCAGGGCTTGCTGGTCGCTCATTATCGTCTCCTGACTCATCCGGCTCATGCAGGAGCTACCGCCGGCAGCTCCTGCATGAGCCTTGTTGAAACCCTGGAGACAGAAAGTAAAAACCCGCCTCTAGGGCGGGTTGGGTGCTGCAGCCGTGCGCTAGCCCGCCAAATAAGGAATGGCGGTAATAATGCTTGGCTGGCAGCGCAGTACGGTCGAAGTCATGGGCTGGAAATTAGCCCGGGCGCTGCTGGCAAGTCAATGGCCATTTTTGCGCAGCGGCGATAGTCTGGCGATTGAGCTCATCACTTCAAGGAACGAATACATGCTGTCTATCGCCCTGCCCCTCACGGCATTGCTCGCATTTGCCGGTTACACCGTTTCGGTGATGCTCCAGGCTGAACAATCGCTGATCGATTTCGGCATCAGCCTGATGTCACGGCCTGACACCGCTCAGGTGGTGATTGATTTGTATCTGCTGGCGACATTGGCCGGGATCTGGATGGTCAAGGATGCGCGTACTCGCGGACAGTCTGCCTGGTCAGTGCTGCCGTACTTGCTGTTGACGGCGATTTTTGTGTCGGTCGGGCCGTTGTTGTATCTGGTAGTGCGTGGGATTAGGGAGCGCAGACAATCGGTTGGGCAAGCCCGAGCAAGTTGATCTGGACTTCTCAGCGCTGATTCGATGGCCTTCGCGAGCAGGCTCGCTCTTACAAAGAGCGATGCCTTTTCTCTAGTACAGTTTCTTGTCAACCGTTTTGTACCTGTCAACTCTGACAGTTATGTACTACGTCTTGATGCAGTAGTTTGACCACTCACCGGGAATTCATTCCCACAGTGTTCATGCATCAGGAGCAATTACGATGACCAGTCAAAAATCCGAGAATAAGTTTTCTGCGGATGTGAGCGGCGGTGCGCGCCCTCTGTACAACGCGGATACCGATACCATGGACCTCGTCGAACGAGGTGACGAGTCGAGGTATTATTGGCAAGGTTTTAGTACCCAGCTCGTCAAATCAGATGTGGACCCGCAATTAAAAAGCATAAATCTGAGTGTGTTCGTCGATAAGGGCGTGGAAGCCGGAACTCATCAGATGATCGAAGATGGCAAGGTTCGAGCAGTTTATAGCCTCGTTCGTGAGGGCAACCAGGTTGAGGCTTATGTATCTGTTTCAGGCCAGATGACGCTGACAGTTGTGCCATCGACTGGCGATAAACGATTGGAAGGAACCGTTTTGTTCGAGGGCAAACGTAACGCTAAGTCAGTCAATATCACCAATGGCGTCTTCAGTTTTAACTGACTCAGTCTTCACCGCTGTAAAGAGACTCTGTAGCGGTCCCCGCTTGAGGCCAGGAGACGACAATTGTCTCCTGGCGTGTCAGGGGCCAATCAAGGGCTTCGATTATTTGCAGTCTTGATTAAAGTGTTAATCCTGCGGATGCCCCCACCTTCCCGAGCAATTGCCAGTGCAGGAGATCGGGCGCACTTATTTTTGTTTTACCGCCACGAACGCCGCGGTTTCGTAGGGCACCGTCACCACATCCTTGTTGCGCAGTTGCGGTTCCGAAGCGATCAACGCGCGGACCTGCTCATCGACTTTTGCCCGCTGGGCATCCGGCAGCGCAGCAATGAAACTGGTCGAGCGCACGCGATTGACAATCACGTCTTCCGGCGATCCGGTATGACCATGATGAAACTGCTGCAGTTGCAGCGCCCCGAACACCGGATGTGGAAACGCCTTGCGCCAGGCGCCGGTGTAATAGCGTGGTGTATCGCCTTCGAGGGCGTTGACGATCGCATCAAGCTTGGGCACCCAACTGACTTGCGTGTCGCGCAAATTCCAGATCAGCCCTAACTTGCCGCCAGGTTTGAGAACCCGGGCGATTTCCGTCAGCGCCTCGGCACTGGCGAACCAGTGAAACGCCTGCGCGCAGACCACCACATCGACGCAAGCGTCTGGCAACGGCAAATCGGTCGCTGTGCCACTCACCGCCAATACCTGTGGCCAGGCTTCCGAGAGTTTTTCCAGCATCTGCGCCACCGGTTCTACCGCAATCACTTGCGCGCCCGTCGCCACCAACCGACCGGTAAACTTGCCGGTGCCAGCGCCCAGGTCGATCACCGTTTGGTACCGGTCCAGGCCCAGCGTCTCGCTCAACCATTGACTGACTTGCGGCGGATAATCCGGCCGTCCTTTGACATAGGTCTCGGCAGCGGTTTTATAGCCGGCAGCGGCTGAGTGATGGACCTGATCGTTCATGGCAATTCTCCTGACGGTCAAACTTCGGATCGACGGCAGACGCCGACGAGCATAGCGCTTGAATTTGTGCCTGCCTTGAACAGTCACTGACAAAGCAATGAATAAAAATTCACCCTGTGGTGTTCATAGTGAAACATAACCCTCTGTGGAGCCTTGCCCATGACTATCCGTTCCGTTATGTTCGCCGCCCCGTTGCTGCTGGTCGCCGCGATGTCGAGCCAGTTGACCTTCGCCAGCGGTGATGAAGCAGCGCCGGTGAAGAAACCCGAATGCCCCAAAGGCCAGGTCCTGGACAGCAAATCGCAGAAGTGCGTGCTGCAAACCAGCAGCCTGTTGCCGGACGCCGACCGCACCGATTATGCCTACCGCCTGGCCAAGGCCGGTCGCTACGAAGAAGCGCTGGCGCTGCTCGACACGCTGAAACAGCCGAACACGGCCAAGGCGCTGAACTACCGCGGTTATGCCACGCGCAAACTGGGACGCACCGACGAAGGCATCGGTTATTACCTGCAATCGGTAAAACTCGATCCGCAGTATGCGCAAGTGCGCGAATACCTCGGCGAGGCCTATGTGATCAAAGGCCGCGTCGACCTGGCGCAAGAGCAGTTGCAGCAGATCAAGTCGATTTGCGGCACCGCCTGCGAGGAATACCAGGACCTGGCTGAGGCCATCAACGATTCATCGAAAACCTGAGCATCTATAAGGACCGCCATCATCGTCAGCGATCAGGCCTTCAGAGCAGAACTCGGACAGCACCTGGCGCGCCTGTGGCGCTACGGTTTGCTGCTGTCGCGCAATCGGCATGTGGCCGAGGATCTGGTGCAGGCGACGTGCGTGCGGGCACTGGAGCGCTCGGCTCAGTACGTGGCCGGCACGCGCATGGATCGCTGGCTGCTGAGCATTCTGCATTCGATCTGGCTCAATGAAGTGCGCGCCCGTCGCGTGCGTCAAGGCGCGGGCCAGGTCGATGCCGACGGTCAACTGGCATTCGACGGTGAGTACGCCGCGCAGACCCACGTGATGGCGGCGCAAGTGATTCGTCGTGTCGACGCGTTGCCCGAAACCCAGCGCGAGACGGTGTACCTGGCCTATGTCGAAGGCCTGTCCTACCGCGAAGTCGCCGAAATTCTGCAGGTGCCGATCGGCACGGTGATGAGCCGACTGGCCACCGCCCGCCTGAAACTCGCCGAATACCCGCCCTTGCAAGCGGTGCCGAAATCCACCGAAGGAGACCGCTGATGAACACACCTTCGGATGAGCAACTGGTCGCTTACCTGGACGACGAACTCGACCGCGACCATCGCCAGCAACTCGACAACGCCATCGCCGAAGACCCATTGCTCAGTCTGCGTGTGCAGTGGCTCCAGCGCAGTAACCTGCCCTACAAAAAAGCCTATGACGAACTGGCGCAACAAGCGCCGCTGGATCGTCTGCAAGCCCGACTGGATGCCATTCCTGCGCCGGAGCGTCCGGGCTTGAGCCGGCGTTGGTTTATCGGTGGCGCCGCGGCGGCGCTGGTGGCCGGCGGCGTGCTGGCTGACCGGTTGTTTCTCGGTTGGCATGCCGCGCAATCAAACAACTGGCGCGCGTTGGTGGGCGATTACATGGCGCTGTATGTGCCGCAGACGCTCGATCATCTAGCGACGGATGACGCCACTCAAAGGGCGCAATTGCGCGAGGTCGATGCGCGTCTTGGCCTGAACCTGTCACCCGCTGCGTTAAAGCTGCCGGCGGCCGAATTCAAACGGGCGCAAATGCTTGAGTATGACGGCGTGCCCATCGCGCAGATCGTTTACCTCGACGCGAAACATGGCCCGCTGGCCCTGTGTGTGACCCGTTCGAACAGCGGCAGTCAGCCGTTGGCGCATGAGCGTCGGCATGAAATGAATGTGGTGTATTGGACCGAGCGTGAGCATGCGTGGATGTTGATCGGGCGTAATCCAGCTGACGAGTTGGAACAACGCGCCATGTTGTTACGCTCGCACGCCTTGCAGGCATAAATCTTTTGTGGGAGCGGGCTTGCCCGCGAAGGCGGCAGGTCAGTCGATAAAGATGTCGACCTTGCCGGCCGCTGCGCGGGCAATCGCGTGGCCTCAGGCGGCGGTGGGCAGCCACAGTCTGAAGCGCGCACCGCCCAGTGGCGAACCTTCAACCGTCAAGGTACCGCCCTGCGCTTCCAGCGCCCGGCGGCTGATCGCCAGGCCCAGGCCAAACCCGCCGGTAGCCCGATCACGGCTGCGATCCAGGCGATAGAACGGCTCGAAAATTCTTTCGCGCTCATCGTCGGGAATGCCGATGCCGTCGTCATCCACCCAGATCTCACACCCTTCGGCATTGACCTGCACGCCAACCTGAATGCGCTTCTCGCAATACCGCATGGCATTGCGCAGCAGGTTCTGAATGGCCCGGGCAGTCAGGCGCGGATCCAGCGCGAAACGTTCCAGTTGCCCGTGCAACAACACGTCGATGACGATTTCCGGCGACTCCAGTTCTTCGTCGACACTGCCCAGAATGCTGTCGATGAACTCGTCCAGCGACACGTCGACCTGCTCCGGCAACTGCGCCGGGTTCTGCAAGCGGCTGTAGGAGAGCAATTCGAGCACCAGCTCATCGAGCTCGCGAATGTGCGCAACCAGGCCCTGCAAGCGCTCGCGACTGGTCGCCGGCAAGTCATCCGACAGCGCCAGCGCCAGGCCAAAATCCAGACGGGTCAGCGGCGTGCGCAGTTCGTGGGACACCGCATTGAGCAAGTCGCGCTGCTGATTGAGCAGGTTTTCGATGTCGCCGGCCATGGTGTCGAACACATTGGCGAGGCTGCCGATGTTGGAGCTCGGAGCGATTTTCGTGCGCTCGCTCAGATGGCCCTTACCGAAGCGTTCGGCGGTGCCTTTGAGACGTTCCAGATCACGCCAGTGCGGGCGCAGCCACATCAACAGGCAAGCCAGCAAGGTCGCGCCAATCAAGACGTTGATGCTCCAGTACAACAGATTGACGTCCATCGGGTCGGGCGGCACGACCATTTGCACGGCGGTGGTGTCATCCAGCGGCGCGACGGCCAGCGTGCGCCAGCCCCAATCGCCAATGCGCACCACGTTTTCGCCGCGACGCAGGCGCTGCTGTTCGATGGCCGTAAACCCGGCGTCGTCGATCCGGGCCAGGACGATGTGCAACGGCTGGAAGTCCTTGTCCATCGACGCCGCCAGCGCCGACCACTGATCGTGTGGCACCGCGTGAAACTGTCGGGTGATCAGCGATTGCAGGCCGCGCGAATAGTCGAGGTTGTAGGTGACGAAGCGCTCGCGGAAGGCCATGACCACCAGATCCGGCACCAGATAGATCGCGGCGCTGTAGGAGACGATTGTCACCAGATACAGGCGAAACAGGATGCGAAACATCAGCTCAGCATTCCCATTCGGAACGGCTGAACAGGTAGCCCTTGCCCCACACAGTCTTGATCTTGCGCGCTTCGCCGGCGTGATCGTCGAACTTGCGTCGCAGTTTGGAAATCGCCACGTCGACCGAACGGTCAGTGCCGTTGAATTCGATCCCGCGCAGGCGTTGCAGGATCTGGTCGCGACTCAGCACCTCACCGGCATGCCGCGCCAGTACCACCAGCAAATTGTATTCGCCACTCGACAGCTCGACCGGCTGATCGCGCCAGGTCACGGTGCGCTCGGACAGGTCGATGCACAGATTGCCCATCAGAATGCGGTCGTTGGCAGTCAGCGGTTCGCCAAGGCTGCTGCGGCGCAGCAGGGTGCGCACCCGCGCCAGCAACACCCGGGGTTCGCATGGCTTGGTGACGTAATCGTCGGCACCCATTTCCAGGCCCAGCACTTGATCGTGACTGTCATCGCGGGCGGTGAGCATGAGGATCGGCAGCGTCGCCGAATCGGCACGCAACAGGCGGCAGACTTGCAGGCCGTCGAGGCCCGGCAGCATCAGGTCGAGAATCACCAGATCCGGCGGGTTGACCCGCGCCCGCTCGCGCACATGGTCGCCACGGCCGATCACGCTGACGGAGTAGCCGTTGCGCTCCAGGTAGCTGGAAATCAGTTCGGCGAGGGCGGTGTCGTCTTCGACCAGGAGGATGTTGGGCATGGGGTGTTCCAGAAAAGTGCTGTGGCGACCGGAAGGGCCACTTCACGGGCAATCCCGCTCCCACAGTGTTATCGGGGTGCTCACAAAATCTGTGTCCACAACCAATCCCTGTGGGAACGCGCTTGTCCGCGATGGCGATTCAACTGTCGCAATAAATTTCAAGGCGTAAAGGATATACGCCCTCACCCGTCCCTGAGCAAAACCCTTACACAATTTCACACAGCGCCTACAAAGCTTCACCGCTAACCTCGGCGTCTGCCCGTAGGATGCGGACTTCAATATTGGGGGTTGTACATGTCGAAAAATCTGCTGGCCGGGCTCGGCCTGATCGCAATGGCGCTGACGCTGAGCGCCTGTGATTCATCCTCGAACGCCGAAGAACAGGCGCCGCCAGCGACCGTGCGCATCGAAACCATTGCAGCGCATCCCCTGGCGATCAGCAGCGAACTCAGCGGGCGGATTGCCGCGCCACGGATTGCCGAAGTGCGCGCCCGGGTCCCCGGTGTGGTGCTGCAACGCACATTCCGCGAAGGCACCGACGTGAAAAAGGGCGATGTGCTGTTCCGCATCGACCCGGCCCCCTTCAAGGCTGACCTCGACAGCGCCGAAGCCGCACTGCGCAAGGCTGAGGCCAATGCATTCCAGGCGAAATTGCAGGAGCAGCGTTACGCCCAGTTGATCGACGACAAGGCCATCAGCGGTCAGGACTACGACAATGCCCGCGCCAATGCCCGGCAAACTGCCGCCGATGTTGCGGCCAACAAGGCCGCAGTGGAACGCGCGAAGCTGAACCTCGGTTATGCCACCGTCACCGCGCCGATTTCCGGGCGGGTCGGTCGGGCGCTAGTTACCGAAGGCGCGCTGGTCGGGCAGAACGAAACAACGCCCCTGGCGCTGATTCAGCAACTGAACCCGATTCATGCCGACGTTACCCAGTCGACTCGCGAGCTCAATGAACTGCGCCGTGCCTTCCGCTCCGGTCAGTTGCAGCAGGTCGGTCAGGACCAAGTCAAAGCCACATTGATTCAGGACGACGGCAGCCTGTATCCGTTGCCCGGCAAACTGTTGTTCGCCGACATCACGGTCGACCCGGGCACCGGTCAGATCATCCTGCGCAGCGAGTTCCCCAATCCGGACCTTGATCTGCTGCCCGGCAGTTTCGTCCGTGTGCGCCTGGAACAGGCAACGATCCAGCAGGGCATCACCGTGCCGCAACGTGCGGTGCAGCGTGACAGCGCCGGGATCGCGCAAGTGCTGACCGTCGACGAGCAAATGCGCGTGGCCCAGCAACCGGTGCAACTGGGTGCTGTGCAGAACGATCGCTGGATCGTCACCGGCGGCCTGAAGCCCGGTGACCGCATTGTCATCGAAGGCCTGCAGCACGCCCGCCCCGGCGAAAAAGTGCAGATCGACGACACCCCTCTTCCACTTGCCCAGACCTCTGGTCAGTAAGCAGGACGCTTTTATATGCCGCAGTTCTTTATCGACCGCCCGGTATTCGCCTGGGTGGTCGCCCTGTTCATCCTCTTGGCCGGTGCGCTGGCCATTCCGCAATTGCCGGTGGCGCAATACCCCGACGTCGCGCCGCCACAGATCGAAATCTACGCCGTGTACCCGGGCGCTTCGGCGCAGACCGTCGACGAGAGCGTGGTCAGCCTGATCGAAGAGGAACTCAACGGTGCCGATCACCTGTTGTATTTCGAATCGCAGAGCAGCCTCGGCAGCGCGACGATCAAAGCCACCTTCCAGCCGGGCACCAACCCTGAACTGGCGCAGGTCGATGTGCAGAACCGCCTCAAGGTGGTGGAGTCGCGCCTGCCGCAAGCGGTGAACCAGCAGGGCTTGCAGGTGGAAAAAGTTTCCGCCGGTTTTCTCCTGCTAATCACCCTGACCTCCAGCGACGGCAAACTCGATGACGTGGCGCTCAGTGATTACCTGGCGCGTAACGTGATGAACGAGATCAAGCGTCTGGACGGCGTCGGCAAGGCCCAGTTGTATGGCGCCGAGCGGGCGATGCGTATCTGGATCGATCCGCAGAAACTCATCGGTTTCAACCTGACCCCGGCTGACGTCAACGCCGCCATCGTCGCGCAGAACGCACAGGTCTCGGCGGGCAGCATCGGCGACTTGCCCAATCCGTCCACTCAGGAAATCACCGCCACTATCCTGGTCAAGGGCCAGCTGTCGACACCGGAAGAATTTGCCGACATCGTGCTCAAGGCCAACCCGGACGGCTCTACGGTGCGAGTCGGTGACGTCGCGCGAGTCGAGATCGGCAGTCAGGAATACCAGTTCGGTACGCGCCTCAATGGCAAGCCGTCCACGGCGGTGGGCGTGCAGCTGTCGCCGGGGGCCAACGCACTGAACACCGCGACGCTGGTGCGGGCGAAGATGGACGAGCTGTCGCGCTACTTCCCGGCCGGGGTCGAATACAAGATCCCGTACGACACCTCGCCGTTCGTCAAAGTCTCGATCACCAAAGTGGTTTACACCCTCGGCGAAGCGATGCTGCTGGTGTTTGCGGTGATGTTCCTGTTCCTGCAGAACATTCGCTACACGCTGATCCCGACGCTGGTGGTACCGGTTGCGCTGATGGGCACGTTCGCGACCATGCTGGCGCTGGGCTTCTCGATCAACGTTTTGACCATGTTCGGCATGGTGCTGGCCATCGGCATTCTCGTCGACGATGCCATCGTTGTGGTGGAGAACGTCGAACGGATCATGGCCACCGAAGGCCTGTCGCCCAAGGAAGCCACGCGCAAGGCGATGACACAGATTACCGGCGCGATCATCGGCATCACCCTGGTGCTGGTGGCCGTGTTTATTCCGATGGCGTTCATGCAGGGCTCGGTCGGGGTCATTTACCAGCAGTTCTCGCTGTCGATGGCGACCTCGATCCTGTTCTCGGCGTTCCTCGCCCTGACCCTGACACCGGCACTGTGCGCGACACTGCTCAAACCGGTTGCCAAGGGCGAGCATCACGAGAAATCCGGATTCTTCGGCTGGTTCAACCGTCGCTTCGAACGCCTGACCGATCGTTATCAGGGCTGGGTTGGTTATGCGTTGAAGCGCAGCGGGCGCTTTCTGCTGATCTATGTCGTGCTGCTGGTAGGACTGGGCCTGTGCTTTATGCGTCTACCCTCCTCGTTCCTGCCGGTGGAAGACCAGGGTTACACCATCACCGACATTCAACTGCCACCGGGTGCGAGCAAGAACCGCACGGTGCAGGTGGTCGAACAGATCGAGGCGCACAACGCCGGGGAACCGGGCGTAGGTGACAGCACGGTGATTCTCGGCTTCAGCTTCTCCGGTAGCGGGCAGAACGCCGCACTGGCGTTCACCACCCTCAAGGACTGGTCGGAGCGTGGCCACGATGATTCGGCGGCCTCGATTGCCGATCGCGCCAACATCGCGCTGAGCCAGATCAAGGACGCCGTCGCGTTCGCTGTTCTTCCGCCACCGGTGGATGGTCTGGGTACATCGAGCGGTTTCGAGTTCCGCCTGCAGGATCGCGCCGGCCTTGGCCACGCAACGTTGATGCAGGCGCGCACTGAATTGCTCGCGGCCGCCGAGAAAAGTCCGGTGCTGATGAACGTGCGCGAGAGCGCACTGGCCGAAGCGCCGCAAGTCCAGCTGGAAGTGGATCGCCGCCAGGCCAATGCGTTGGGTGTGTCGTTCGCCGACATCGGCAACGTACTGTCGACGGCGGTGGGTTCCTCCTACGTCAATGACTTCCCCAACCAGGGCAGGATGCAACGGGTTGTGGTGCAGGCTGAAGGTGACCGCCGCAGCCAGGTCGACGACTTGCTGAAAATGCACGTGCGCAACAACGACGGCAAGATGGTGCCGCTGTCGGCGTTCGTGCAGGCGAAATGGACCCAGGGGCCGGCGCAGTTGACCCGTTACAACGGCTATCCGGCGATTGCGATTTCCGGCGAACCGGCCCCGGGGCACAGCACCGGTGAAGCCATGGCGGAAATCGAACGGCTGGTGGCCCAAGGGCCGAAAGGTCTGGGGCAGGAATGGACGGGATTGTCGTTGCAGGAGCGGTTATCCGGCAGTCAGGCGCCGATCCTGTTGGGGCTGTCGTTGCTGATCGTGTTCCTGTGCCTGGCGGCGTTGTATGAGAGCTGGTCGATCCCGACCTCGGTGTTGCTGGTGGTGCCGCTGGGCGTGCTCGGTGCGGTATTGGCGGTGACGTTGCGCGGGATGCCCAACGACGTGTTCTTCAAGGTCGGGCTGATCACCATCATCGGTCTGTCGGCGAAAAACGCGATCCTGATCATTGAGTTCGCCAAGAGCCTGTATGACGAAGGTCACGACCTGATCGACGCGACATTGCAGGCCGCGCGTCTGCGCCTGCGGCCGATCGTGATGACCTCGCTGGCATTCATCCTCGGCGTGGTGCCGCTGGCCATCGCCACCGGCGCCAGCTCGGCGAGCCAGCAAGCGATCGGCACCGGAGTGATCGGCGGGATGATCACCGCGACGCTGGCGGTGATCTTTGTGCCGGTGTTCTTCGTCGTTGTCATGAAGCTCGTGCAACGCTTTACCAAGCCCCACTGATCTTAATTGTGGGAGCGAGCTTGCTCGCGAAAGCGTCGTTACATTCAACGTTGATGTTGGATGACCGGACGCCTTCGCGAGCAAGCTCGCTCCCACAGGGATCTTCATAAACTCGAGCCGGTGGTCATATCCTCCATCGCTGGGCTAAGGTGTCTGAACCACCCTGGCCCATCGAGTCCCCATGCGCTTCCTCGCCCGCACCCACCCTCGCCTGTCTGCCGCCGCCCTGTTCGGCCTCGCCACCGGTCTGCTGGCCCCCGCCGACTCCATCGTCAGCAAAATCCTCATTGGCTGGAACGCCGGCGTCTGGACTTACCTGATCCTGATGCTGTGGCTCACCGCGCGCGCCAAGGCACCGGACGTCAAACGCATCGCCGACATCGAAGACGAAAACGCCGGACTGGTACTGTTGGTGGTGTGCATCGCCGCACTGGCGAGCCTTGCCACCATCACGTTCGAACTGGCGGGCAGCAAGGATCTGGAAACCAACCGCAAGCTCCTGCATTACGCCTTCACCGCCGTGACGGTGATCGGCTCATGGCTGCTGATCGGCGTGATCTTCTGCGTGCATTACGCGCGGTTGTATTACACCTGGGACGGCAAGGAGCCCGCCCTGCGTTTCGCCGAAGGGCTGACCACGCCCAACTATTGGGACTTCCTGTACTTCTCGTTCACCATTGGCGTGGCCGTGCAGACTGCGGATGTCGGGGTGGCATCGCGGGAGATGCGCAAAATCGTGCTGGCACAATCGCTGATCGGGTTTGTGTTCAATACGGCGATACTGGGATTTTCGATCAATATTGCGGCGGGGTTGTTTGGCTGAAAAAACACGGCATGTTCTTGCCGTTCAAAGAACACAAAAAAGTACGCCTGTAAACTGTCAACACTGACAGTTTACAGGCGTACTGTATTCAGGCTTCCATACAACATCCAGAAGTAGGACGGGTCAGTCTTTGGATGTCCCCCACAATATTGTATGGAGATAAAACTCATGAGCTATGCAGCCCGTGCCTACGCGACGACCTTTCCGGCTTCAGCGCATACCTATTTGTCAGCCACTATCAACGGCGATGCTAATCCACGCTACAGGTTTGTCAAAGTCCCTCAATTCATGGAGTTTCGATCTACCTCTGCGCCTTCCTTCGGGCCGAGGCCCTACCCGGAAGGCACTCGTTACGTCCTGACCGCTGGATACACGTTGAATGGTGTGACGCGAACGATTGATTTTGTGTTCCCTTCCAAACCCCAAACGATGACATATGACCTATCCAAAGATAGCGATGATGTCAGAAGCACCTACTATTCCAATCCCGCGACGGGTGACCTGCACGTCTCTGTGAGCGGGAGCCTGACAGTGAGATATGACGACATTGAAAAAACACTGAGTGGCACCTGGTCCGGCACCTTTGACCATGGTGGAGAGAACGGCAACGAAGAATTCCCGATCACTGGGGAGTTTGTCGCTGACGCCGACCTGAGCAAAAGAAAAAACGCTTAATGATTACGGAAAAAGGAAGCTGCGAAGCTTCCTTTTTTTAATGCTGATGTCCCGTCCTGAATAAGGTTTACACCTTCTGATTTATTTTCAGGAAGACGTAATGGAAGCGGCTAAAAGGCGTAGTCAGCGTGATTACACGCTGACTTTTAAATTGTCGGTCGTGGATCAGATCGAAAGAGGCGAGCTGACTCATGGGGATAAGCCGACAGGCTTACTACAAGCGCAATCGCGCCGATGCTGCTCGGTTCATTCTGGATCAGCAAATTGCCGACTTCGTTCAGCAAAAGCGTCAGCGACAACCACGCTTGGGCATCCGAAAGTTGCGTTATTTGCTGCATTGCCAACCTCAACTTCAGCTGCAAGTGGGGCGAGGTCGGTTGTTTTCAATTCTGCGCGAAAGGCGTTTGCTGGTGGCCCGCAATCGCGCTTACCACAAGACGACTGACAGCCATCATCGCTTTCGGCGCCATCCAAACTTACTCAAAGCAGGCCCTGATCAAGTTGTTCCAAGCGGCCCTGAGCAAGTCTGGGTAGCTGACATCACCTATCTACCCACTCAGGAAGGTGTGGCTTATCTGAGCCTGGTGACGGATGCTTTTTCGCGAAAGATCGTCGGCTATCACGCTCATGAAAGCCTGCACACCGAATCAGTAGCGCAGGCACTACGCCGAGCGGTAAAGCAGCGTCGAATGGAACAACCACTGGTTCATCACTCGGACAGAGGCAGCCTGTATTGCTCGGGAATGTACCAGGACCTGCATGCGAAACACGGCATCAGGTGTTCGATGACGGACGGCTATGACTGCTACCAAAACGCCTTGGCAGGGCGGGTCAACGGGATACTGAAGACGGAGCTTTTGCTCCAACGACCACAGGACTTGATGCAGGCGAGAAAGATGGTGAGTGAGTCGGTCTCGATCCACAATTGCGAGCGTCCGAACCTGTCTTTGAAATACAAAACGCCCGATGCGATGCATCGGGCGTTGGGGTGAAACAGGTGTAAACCTATTTCAGGACTAGACATGATGCGATCAGAAATTGAAGCTCAACCCGACACTCCCTCCTAGCTCCTGGTCAGCTTTGCTGCCCCTGCTAGTCCCTATCTCACCATATACCTGCCATTTGTTATTGGCTGGCACCCAGTTCAGACCACCGGTCAGCTCAAGACTGGTGCTGGACAAATCGTTGTTGAAGTCAGTGTCATTCACGCTGACACGATTGTTGTTGACGAATTCATGACTTACCGCCGCGCGCAGCCTGGGTTGCAGTTTGCCGCCATTGTTCAGCACCACCTCGCGGCCAACTGTCATTCCGACCTTGCCGAGCAATGAGCGGGTCTCGTTGCTGTCTACCTGCAGTCCATTGTCCAACTTATAGTCTTTGCCTTTCACAGCCGCTACACCAAACTGAGCAGAGGGCTCGATGAAGTAACCTCGGTTCAAGACGATATGCTTACCCACTTCGACGGTTCCACTGATGCCGAGATTATCGAAGTCTCCCTTTGTTCGAGTGTCATCGCTCAAGGTGACTTTGACGTCATTACTAAAACGGTTGATTTTGCCAACGGTATCCACGTAGTAGCCGGTCATTTCGTCATACCACGACAGATACATCCCGCCATAGGTGCTGTCGATCGTGCCGGCGCTGCCACGGGCAAGGTTAAGGCGAGTGGTGCTGTATCCACCAAAAACTCCGATCAACCATTGGCCATCACCTATCGGTAGTGGCGTATCCACCCCCAACGAGACGCCAGTCTGATTTTGTTTATAACCATCACCGTAGGCATTCTTGACGTTGTACTGATTGGCGTGAGTCCGTATCCACAGGCCGGATGTCGCGTTCTGATTATTTGAGTCCAGTGCGGCAACCGATCGCGACCGGGGCTGAGTGCCGGCCATGCGACGGTCGCCGAGGCGGGTATTGAGAGTGGTCATTTCCGAATAGATAACCGTAGGTGCGGTACCGGCGATAGCCAATGCTGTTTGTGAACCTGTGCTCGGCGTTGACCCATCAGTTCGCAGGAAAATACCTTCGCCCTCTCGCACCAGTTTGTACGCCAAAGCACCAAGATCAACCTGACCGTTTCTCAGATCAAACTGAGCATCCCCGCCAGCGATGTTAGCCACTTGAACGGGTGCACCAGTGACAGGTTCGCGGGCGCTTGCACCGACCACCAGCTCGTGACGGCCACTGGCTGATTCCGTGACACTGAGAAAGTCGGTTTCACCGGTGGACACGTCAGCATCCAAAAAAAACCGGCCGTTGCCTGACAAGTTGGCAACGGTCAGGCGGACGAACTCGGCGGGCGTGCCGAATCTCACGTTCCCGCCCTGCATTTCGACATTTGATAACGAATTGTTGCCAACCAGGTTCCATTCAGCACCACGCCCGATGGACATAGTACTGACGCCGGTAACCGAACCGTGCAGGATCGAGTCGTTGTCCAGCGTCACGACGCCAGTCCCCGATCCCTGAATGTTACCGGTGAGTATGCTTCGGGTATCGAGAGAAACAGAGGCAACGTTGAGCAAATTGCCGTCAAGGCTGGCATTGTTTTGCAAGAAAACGGTGGCGGTTCCACCGTCAGCAACCTCTACATTGCCCGTCAACTGGCTGTTGTCGACCTGAAATCGCGCCGCTGCGCCATCGATGACTTCGAGGATATTGCCGTTGCCGCCGATCAGGTTCGAACGGTTAGCTATTTCGATCAATACCGGTTGATCGTCCGGCGTCGCAAAATCTACTTTGATCGCTGCGCCGGTGCGGCCCTGCACGGTTGACCCATCAACCTTCAATACGCTCTGTGCGGTGACATCGCTCGGGTTCAAAACGGTGTCCTCGCCGAAGATGATACCGTTCAGTTCTCCAATGACCCGGCTGTCTGCACTGATGTTGGCGTTGCCGCCATAAAGTTCGAGGCCAACCCCATCTGCGTTGGTTCCTTCAACCCGGCTGTCCACCAGATTCAACGTACTGAGGGATGTCACCGCTGCACCCGAGAAACCTCCTGTCAGCGTACTGCCAGTGACGGTCGCTGTTGAGCCAACGGGTATGTTCAAGTCGCGCGCAAGCGACATTGCTCTGCCATCGCTGGACAGCGTACTGCCGGACACCACTGCCGTGCTGTCAGTCAAGTTCAGCGCCGTGTCAAAATTGCTACCTGTCACCCTTGCCCCATCCAGAGTCACGAGGGCATCTGCGGAGGCTTCAATCTGTGAAGTGTTGGCGGAAATCGCATTTAATGTTCCACCGCCGACAACGATGTTAAGCGCATCACCACCATTGAGGTTGAGCGTGGCAGTGGCAGGGATGAACCAGGCCTCTGGCGTAGCACCGACGGATACTGTTTCGACCTCGCCAGGATTGAGATTTCGCGAAAAAGAAACCTCCGAGAACGCAACTAGCACTGCCGCGTACGAGAGCGTGCCAGTAACTTTTAAAACTGTCGGTCCCAGTCTTTTTTCAATCGTCATATTAACTTCTCATTGAGTTTAATCAGGACGGAAAAACGACGGCTCAGATAATCAAGCCCAATCAGTCACCCGTGGTTGAGGGGGGCAGAGAATACCCGCAAGCCAGAACCATTTCTGTAGGAATAATCCTCTTTGTTAGTGGGTTTAATCGTCCAGAATCGAGATGCGCCGTACGTTTTTAGTCGTCAACGAGGTTGCATTACCGGGAGAATTTTGCTCTCCCGGCAATGCAATAACACCGATTGCCGATTAAGGAGCAGGCTCAGGATCCCAGCCTGGTTCCGTCTCGCAGTACTTGAGGTCACCGTTGAGCAAGTAAACCACCATTTCTTCAACTTCCGATGTAGGCACAATCGGCGTGGAGTACCAGATTTTCACATAGCCCGCATAAAAATCGGTTGGATCAGATGGTGTAGCAGGAGGACGAGGAAGATTGCGAATAAAAGGTGTATACGGCACTTCCCAAATCATGCCAGCCTTTAGTTCTGCATCAGTGATAGCACGAGTCTTACTAAACACAGTATCGGCCGGCGCATCTACCGTATAAGCCTTGTCATGCCAGCCTTGCCAATTGAATGTGATGTCCATCCCATCGGTGAAATGATCATTGGGGTTGATCTTGAACGTCGCAACGTGATCATCCCCCGTCAAACTCAAGCAAATGATGTTCGGGTATTCGGTGGCATCGGTGGGTGGACGTTGGAATTCCGGTTTATCGAGGACGATGACTACAGTATTGACAGTTACCGTCTCTTTTTCCGACTTTTGAGTATTATTTCGAGCCGGATTTTCATATACCCACCAAGCGTCTTTAGGTCCAATACCACCCGGGCCGACAACGCTATATGGCAAATCTAGCTCAATAATTGTATTGATATTCGATACAGTCATTGGCATGGAATTAACGATAATTTCGCCTTGATTCCCGAGATACATCAGAGTGACCAGATCGCCCGCTTCGGGATCGGGAAATGTCGTCCCGACTGTGACAGGCGATACATCGATGTAAGCCTTGGCTGTTTGATTGACGTCATGAGGGCCGAGCACGTTGTCCGTAACAGGGGCCTGTCCGCGGACAATAAGTTTCTTGAACTCGGGATTAACCTCAGGGGGTGGGTTCGTCGGGTCGACGGTATAAGGCGGATGCGTCGAGAAATCTGTTTTTACAGTTATTGTTCCACTGTCGGCCGATAAACCGCTACGCATCAAGTCTGCTTTGACGACCACGTCCAGCTCAAAATTCGTACCCGTCTGGTTATCAAAGTACTGTTTGCTCAGACTCGCCCAAGGAATGGTGAACTCCAGTTCCTGGAGTGCATTGAATTGGAGATCCTGGGCAGGTTGAGTGCCGTACGTCAGGCTCACTCCATCGGTGTCGAGCGTATCTACCAACCGGCTGACTTTTACCTTCACACCTGCACGCGCATCTTGTAAATCGATCAGACCATCTTCGTTTGCCGGGACGGTAATTACGCCCAATTTAGGAAGTGGCAGAAAACGTACGTTTCTGTAATACACGCCCCATGCGCTCTGGTTGCCGGCAGCGTCAGTAATGATGAACCAGATGAACGCCCGGCCGCTCGTTACCTTGCGTAGATCTGCGGTCGGGATGGACAGCTTGCCATCGGTGGGCATTGGCCCGTTAAAAAAAGGTAACACTTCCGGAGGGTTGGTACGTTTACCTGCCATGTACAGGGTCAACGTGTCATCCGGCTGAGCGTTGGGGTAGGACGTATCAATTACTACCTGCAATCCCCCTGAGTTACCTGGCAGGTTCGCCCATGTGTCATCGAGATCGCCAGGGGCATTTGGAAACGTGGCTGGCGGAATTGTTCTGGCGCCAGGGATTTGTCCGGGATTTGTACCTGTTTGTGCAGGTTTCGCCTGCCAGGCACCGGTACGGTCGATAAAAAACTGCATTACAGCACCGGTCAGCGGGTTGAGCCCACGCTCATACAGAACGCTACGAACCCAGATCGGCGTCGGTCCGACCGGGGTTGCATTCTCACCCAGATATTCGGTAGGCACTGTGATCGGAAAATCTACAGGGCGGTTGGCCAGGTCACCGAGGCTTACCCGGGGCAGCCGCGTGAAGTCCGCCGGCAACGGATCGGCCGGTGGTTGAGTTCGCGTGACATCAAGGGCGATCCGATCCGCGTCGTTAGGGTTCAACCATACATTAGTCTTGACCATAAGTGTCAGCGGGCCGCCCACAGGAATCGCGGCTATCGGAATAATGTTCCTGGTTGGACCGCGTCCATCCGGTAACTCCGGGGTAGGCGCAGCCAAAATGCCCACTGGTGAATCTGACGCTGCTGTTTGAATACTTGTCATGTACTTTCTCCATTGCGTAGAAAATGTCTTCAACCCATGCATCTTCGACAATGGCGAACGCCGCCAACTGCAGTCGTGATATCGCTGCCACTATTACGCTCTGATCAAGTCATCCAACTTGAGTCAGCGCAATATTCGATTTTTCGCGGAATTACCCTGCCTCCCCGAATTACCCTTCCTTGCGGAATTACCCTGTCTACTTTCACCAGCCCGGTAAAAGAACGAAATATTGGGATTCCATTTCGCAACAACTGGTAATTGACGGTCGCTGAAGCGTTGTTTCGCATCGGCTCTATATGTGAGGCAAATGGTTTTATCACCAACTTTACCGCTTGTTTGTTTACAACATCAGTTACAACCTCATTGAATTCGAACTCTGGCGTTAATGGTTTTGCATGTTGTCCTGGTCCGTATAGAGAGTCCCATGCTTGCCAATAAACTCTGAGGACATCGTTGAGATTAAATAAATCATCAAAAGGAATCTCGACGCGCACCCCTTCCCAGATAAACAAGGACTCCGGATCGTCGGGATAATTTTTATCACAACCGATATACCCCCAAAAGTCTGCGTCGGGAAAATCCGCCTCTTTCAAACGTTGCGGTGGCGCAACGATTGCGTATGTCAGGCGTCGTTTATCCGACGTCGTAGGGTTGATCGAAAGGACCTTATAAAACAACTCAAACGTCGCCACATCCGGTAGTTTCTCGGGAGCCACTGAAATACGAAACTCCACAGCGTCGTCCGCGACCCCATATTCGGCCCGGGCGACAACATCGGGGTTACCGACAATGAAGATCTCGACACGGTCTTTGCGCTCGCCAGAAACAGGAAAACTCAGCCAGCGGTCAATCACGCAGACGATGCCGACTTGTTTTGCGTCCGCCGGCAATGTTCCGGCCGGATCTTGGGGGTCAACTCCGTCCACTCGCGGAAGGCTCAGGAGCACAGCGGAATTCAATGTGCTGCTGGCAGTAATTGGCACTTTGGTCGGCATGGAATTTCTCACTGGCTGGTCATTTTGGCCTGAAGAAATTAAGCGCTGCTAATCGGAAACTGCCTACTGTCAGATCTGACAGGTCAAGTAACCGCCTGTCGGAAATTCAGCTTGCCATGAATGCTTTTGACGTACTTGAAGGTTGACGAGCCAGGGTTTGATAGTGTCTTCTGAAACCGGTTTCAGCGGTATTTCATATTGAAACGCTACCCTCCAAAAATAAGGTCTACCGAATTGAACGTCCTTTCCGCCGCTCAGCGCAGCCGCGTCACCATGCTTGATGTTGCCAGACGCGCAGGCGTGTCCAAGGCCAGCGTCTCGCGCTTCATCGGCGATGATCGCGCCCTGCTCTCCGATGCCATTGCCCTGCGCATCGAGCAGGCCATCAGCGAACTCGGCTACCGCCCCAACCAAATGGCTCGCGGCCTGAAACGTGGGCGCACGCGCCTGATCGGCATGCTGGTCGCCGATATCCGTAACCCTTATTCGATTGCCGTGATGCACGGGGTGGAAACCGCTTGCCGGGCGCACGGCTATAGCCTGGTGGTGTGCAACACCGACCGCGATGACGAACAGGAACGCCAGCACCTGGCGCTGTTGCGCTCGTACAACATCGAAGGGCTGATCGTGAACACCCTTGGCCATCACCGTGACGAACTGCATGAACTGCGCCGCGAGATGCCGCTGGTGCTGGTGGATCGCAAGGTCGACGGGCTGGACAGCGACATGGTCGGGCTGAATAACCCGCAAGCCGTGGAGATGGCGATCAGGCATTTGGAGCAGCGTGGATATCGGAATCTGGTACTGGTGACTGAACCGTATGACGGCACCAGTTCGCGGATCGAGCGGGTCAGCAGTTTTCAGGCGCAGATTGCCCAGCGCTCGGCGCTGACCGGGGCGGTGCTGGAAACCGGCGATGATCTGAGCGCACAACTTCAAACCTTCTTGAATACCCCCGGCAATGGCCCGAAAGCGCTGTTTTGCGCCAATGGCGTGGCGGCGTTGGCGACCACGACGGCGTTGCGGGCGATGGGGGCGCGGTTGTTCGAGGATGTCGGGCTGATCGCCCTCGATGACCTTGATTGGTATCCATTGGTGGGCAGCGGGATTACTGCGCTGGCTCAGCCGACGGCAGAGATTGGCGCGCGGGCGTTTGAGTGTTTGCTCAAGCGCTTGCGTGGGGATGATGAGGTGGCGCGGGTGGTGGATTTTGCGCCGGTGCTGGTGGAGCGTGGGTCGACCCGTGAGGTTGCTGGTGTTTGATCTGACGCTATCGCTGGCAAGCCAGCTCCCACAGTGTTCGAGTCGTACACAAAGGCTTGGTACACCTCTAAACCTGTGGGAGCTGGCTTGCCAGCGATGAGGCCCAGAAGGACATCACAGAAATACCTGATATTTTTTTGAACAAAAATGAAACCGGTTTCAGAGGTCAATAACAATGAATAAACCCGCCGTTTCCATCAGTCTGTCCAGCTACGGTGCCGAGCTCGTGCGCCAGCGCGGGCAGGATTTTTTCATCGACGTGCTCGCCGCCGCCGGTGCCGATCGCATCGAATGGCGCGAAGAATTACTGACCCGCGAAGTGCCCGCGCAACTGAGCGCCGCCACTCAAGCGCAGGGCCTGCAAAGTATTTATTCCTCGCCCACTGAGCTGTGGCTCGCCGGCCAGTCGCGGCCCAATCCTGAGCTGATCAACGCGCTGCAAAACGCCGAAGCGTTCGGCTCGAAATGGCTGAAGGTTTCTCTCGGCTACTTCACCGATAACAATGATCTGCAAGCCCTGGCCGAACGCTTGAAGCACAGCCCGGTGCAGTTGCTGGTCGAGAACGACCAGACCTTGCACGGCGGGCGCATCGAACCGTTTCAGCGTTTCTTCGCCGCCGTCGAGCAGCACAACTTGCCGATCAAAATGACCTTCGACATCGGCAACTGGCAGTGGCAGGACCAGTCCGCCGCGAATGCTGCGCGCCTGTTGGGCCGGCACGTCGGTTACGTGCATTGCAAAGCCGTTGCCCGCCGCCCGGACGGCAAACTGGTGGCGGTGCCGCCGGCCGTCAGTGACCTGCATCTGTGGGAACAACTGTTGCGGCACATGGCCCAAGGCGTTATGCGCGCCGCCGAATATCCGTTGCAGGGCGAGGATCTGGTGCAACTGACCACCGAGCACGTCGCCGCCCTCGCCCGCCTCGGCCAATCGCGTCTGGAGCCTGCTCATGTCTGAGATCGATATTCTGTCGTTCGGCGAAACCATGGCGATGCTGGTCGCCGAGCAAACCGGTGATCTGGCGGCGGTCGAGCACTTTCACAAGCGTATCGCCGGGGCCGACAGCAATGTCGCGATCGGGCTGTCGCGCCTGGGTTTCAACGTCGCGTGGCTGAGCCGGGTCGGCAATGATTCGCTCGGGCGCTTTGTGGTCGAGACCTTGATCAAGGAGGGTCTGGACTGCAGTCACGTCGACGTCGACAAACAGCACCCGACCGGTTTCCAGTTCAAATCGCGCAATGACGATGGCAGCGACCCGCAGGTCGAGTATTTCCGGCGCGGTTCGGCGGCCAGTCATCTGTCCCCCCAGTCGATCACGGCCAGCCTGTTGAGCGCCCGCCATCTGCATGCGACTGGCATCCCGCCGGCGCTATCGGCCTCGACGCGGGAGATGTCCTTTGAACTGATGACACGCATGCGCAATGCCGGGCGCAGCGTGTCGTTCGATCCCAATCTGCGTCCGAGCCTGTGGGCCAGCGAGCGCGAGATGATCGGCGAGATCAACCGCCTCGCCGCCCTCGCCCATTGGGTGCTGCCGGGTTTGAGTGAAGGCCGTTTGCTCACCGGTTTCGAAGACCCGGCGGACATTGCTGCGTTTTATCTCGATCAAGGTGCCGAAGCGGTGGCGATCAAGCTTGGGCCGCAAGGCGCTTATTACCGCACGCATCTGGCATCGGGGTTTGTCGCCGGTGTGCCGGTGGCGCATGTCGTCGACACGGTCGGTGCCGGTGATGGTTTTGCGGTGGGGATGATCAGTGCCCTGCTTGAGCACCAGAGTTTTGCCGAGGCGGTGCAGCGTGCGAACTGGATTGGCAGTCGGGCGGTGCAGAGTCGCGGGGATATGGAGGGCCTTCCAACCCGGGCTGAACTCTTCAGCGAATTTGAGGCCGCCATCGCTGGCAAGCCAGCTCCCACAAGGGTTGGTGGTGGCAATGCAATCTTTGACATACCCGAGATCCCTGAGGGAGCTGGCTTGCCAGCGATGAGGCCCTGACAGGCAACCGATTCATTGAACCTGCTGCGACAAAAACAACAAGCTCAGGAGCAAGACCATGAAAACCGCAACCCTCGCCGCCCGCCGCTGGTGGTACATCATGCCGATTGTGTTCATCACCTACAGCCTGGCGTATCTGGATCGCGCCAACTACGGCTTCGCCGCCGCATCGGGCATGGCCGAAGACCTGATGATCACACCGGGCCTGTCATCGCTGCTCGGGGCGCTGTTCTTCCTCGGTTACTTTTTCTTCCAGGTGCCCGGTGCAATCTATGCGCAAAAACACAGCGTGAAGAAACTGATTTTCGTCAGCCTGATCCTTTGGGGCGGCCTCGCCACCCTGACCGGCGTGGTCTCCAACGCCTATTGGCTGATCGTCATCCGCTTCATGCTCGGTGTGGTCGAAGCGGCCGTGATGCCGGCGATGCTGGTGTACCTGTGCCATTGGTTTACCCGTGCCGAACGCTCACGGGCCAACACCTTCCTGATCCTCGGCAACCCGGTGACGATGCTGTGGATGTCGGTGGTTTCAGGCTATCTGGTGCAGCATTTCAGCTGGCGCTGGATGTTCATCATCGAAGGTTTGCCGGCGGTGCTGTGGGCGTTTATCTGGTGGCGTCTGGCCGATGATCGGCCGGCGCAGGCCAAGTGGCTCAACGACCAAGAAAAGCACGATCTGGAAAGTGCTCTGGCAGCCGAACAGGTCGGGATCAAAGCGGTAAAGAACTACGCCGAGGCGTTCCGCTCGCCGAAGGTGATCGTCCTTGCGCTGCAGTTTTTCTGCTGGAGCATCGGCGTTTACGGCTTTGTGCTGTGGCTGCCGTCGATCCTCAAGGCTGGCGCACAAATGGACATGATCGAGGCCGGCTGGCTGTCGGCGCTGCCGTACCTGGCGGCAGTGATCGGCATGCTCGCGGTGTCGTGGGGCTCGGACAAACTGCAAAAACGCAAACGCTTTGTCTGGCCGCCGCTGCTGATCGCGTCCATCGCTTTCTACGGCTCTTACGCCTTGGGCACCGAGCATTTCTGGTGGTCGTACACGCTGCTAGTGATTGCCGGTGCCTGCATGTACGCGCCGTACGGACCGTTTTTCGCCATCGTTCCGGAGATTCTGCCGGCCAACGTGGCGGGCGGCGCGATGGCGTTGATCAACAGCATGGGCGCCCTCGGTTCGTTCGGCGGTTCGTATCTGGTCGGCTACCTCAATAGCTCAACTGGTTCGCCCGGTGCGTCGTACCTGCTGATGAGCGGCGCGCTGATGTTATCGGTGGTGCTGACGATTTTTCTCAAGCCCGGCGCAAGCGATCGCGTCGTGGCCAAAGCCGCTGCCACGCGTCCCGTGCCGGCTCATTCCTGAAGAGATGCTTGCCATGAAAAAACACGTTGTGTTGTACAAGAAACTCTCGCCAGTGCTGATGGCGCGACTGCACGAACGGTTCGACCTGACGCTGATCGACAGCCTCGACAGCGACGGCCTGATGAAACTGCGCGACGCCCTGCCCGGCGCCCACGGTTTGCTTGGCGCCAGTCTGAAACTGGATGCGGCACTACTCGATCTGGCACCGAAGCTGGAGGCGATTGCCAGCGTCTCGGTGGGCGTCGACAACTACGACATCGACTACCTGACGCGGCGCAAGATCCTGCTCAGCAACACGCCTGATGTGCTCACCGAAACCACCGCCGACACCGGTTTCGCGCTGATCCTCGCCACCGCCCGGCGCGTGGTGGAACTGGCGAACATGGTGCGCAGCGGCCAGTGGCATCGCAATATCGGCCCGGCGCATTTCGGCACCGATGTGCATGGCAAAACCCTGGGCATCATCGGCATGGGCCGCATCGGTGAAGCGTTGGCCCAGCGTGGGCATTTCGGGTTTGGCATGTCGGTGATTTACACCAGTCAGTCGCGTAAACCGGCGGTCGAGGCGCGGTTTGATGCGCAATATCGCAGCCTTGAAGAGCTGCTCCAGCAGGCCGATTTCATTTGCCTGACCTTGCCGCTGACCGCGCAGACCGAAGGCTTGATTGGAGCTGAGGAGTTTGCGCTGATGCGTCCGCAAAGCATCTTCATCAACATTTCGCGGGGCAAAGTGGTGGATGAGGCGGCGATGATTGAAGCGCTGCGTCATCAGCGCATTCGTGCGGCGGGATTGGATGTGTTCGAGCGTGAGCCGTTGCAGCATGACTCGCCGTTGTTGCAACTGAATAATGTGGTGGCGACGCCGCACATGGGCTCGGCAACGCATGAGACACGCGAAGCGATGGCGCGCTGTGCGGTGGAGAATCTGTTGGCGGCGCTGGCTGGGGAAAAACCTGCGAATCTGGTGAATCCATCGGCTTGGCAGGGCTGAATTAATCGGTGGCTGTCATGCCGCCTTCGCGAGCAAGCTCGCTCCCACATTTGAAACGCATTCCCCTGTGGGAGCGAGCTTGCTCGCGAAGAGGCCGGTACAGGCAACACAAAACCATCAGGCACTGCGCGCCTGTAACAGCTGCGCCGCACACAGTGTAATCCGCGAGCAGGCGTCCGCCAGTTTGACCCGATCGACCACCAGCCCGATGCGAATATGCCCCGCTGCACTGGGCCCAAACGCCTCACCAGCCAGCACCGACACGCCGTAATTTTCCAGCAAGCGCTCGGCAAACGCTTGAGCGCCTAACCCGGTCTGGCGCACATCGACCATCACGAACATGCCGCCATCCGGGCGGATCGGTTGCAAACCCGGGCAGCCCTGCAGCCGCTCGCAGACCAGATCCCGGCGCAAGCGATACTCCTCGCGCATCTGCGCCACTTCCGGCAGGTCCGTTTCCAGCGCAACCTGCGCGGCTTTCTGCACGAATTCCGGCAAACCGAACAGCATGCTCAACGACAGATTCACCAAGTGTTCGGCCAACGCTTTTGGCCCGATCGACCAACCGATCCGCCAGCCGGTCATGGCGTGGGATTTCGACAGGCTGTTGATGGTCGCCGTGCGCTCCGCCATGCCCGGCAGACTCGCCGGGCTGATGTGCTCGCCTTCGTAGAGCAAATCGCTGTAGACCTCATCGCTGATCAGCCATAAGTCATGACGAATGCACAGCGCCGCCAGTTCCTGCCAGATCAGCAGTGACAGGCTCGCGCCGCAGGGGTTGTTGGGACTGTTGAGCAGCATCGCCCGGGTCTTGCCGGTGATGCGTGCAGCGACATCGGCGGGGTCAACGCGAAAGCCGTTTTCCGGACGCACCGGCACCGGCACCACGGTCGCCCCGCAGGCGCCGAACACGCCTTCGTAGGTGACGTACATCGGCTCGGCGACAATCACCTCGTCCCCCGGATCCAGCAGGCATTGCGCCACTGAATACACCGCGCATTGCGCCCCCGGCAGCACGATCACGTGGTCGGCATCGACCGCCTGACCGCAGCGTCGCTGATGCCGCCGGGCAATCAGTTTGCGCAAGGCCAAGCGGCCGCGCACTTCCGCATAATGCGTATCGCCGGCCAGCAGACTGTCGATGGCACCGTGGACGATCGGCAGCGGTGTATCGAAATCCGGATCGCCCACACTCAGCAGCAGGACATCGACGCCCTCAGCGCGCAACTCCAGCGCTCGGTCGTGAATCTGCCAGGCCGCTGCGCCCTCCCCGGCGATTCGTTGAGTCAAGGCTGAATAGCGCATGCACGTCTCCTGTTTGCGCAATCTCCAGCCTTCACCCTATCTCAAATCACAAAACGCGCCACCATGGCGTTCAAATCCACCGCCAGACGCGACAGCTCATGGGTGGCGGCGCTGGTCTGGTTGGCCCCGGCAGCCGATTGCGTAGCCAGATCGCGGATATTGACCAGATTACGGTCAACTTCGCGGGACACTTGCGCCTGTTCTTCGGAGGCGCTGGCGATCACCAGGTTGCGCTCGTTGATCTGATGAATCGACTGGGTGATCTGCTCAAGGGCGACGCCGGCGGCGCGGGCCATTTCCAGGGTGGTCTGGGTGCGCTGGTTGCTCTGCTGCATCGACGAAACCGCTTCACCGGTGCCGTTCTGGATGCCGGCGACCATTTTTTCGATTTCCTGAGTCGATTGCGCGGTGCGATGGGCCAGTGCGCGCACTTCGTCTGCCACCACCGCAAAGCCACGACCCGCCTCACCGGCACGCGCCGCTTCGATGGCTGCGTTGAGCGCCAGCAGGTTGGTCTGTTCGGCGATGGCGCGGATCACGTCGAGCACTTTGCCGATGTCCCGACCCTGCGCCGCCAGGCCTTCGATCATTTGCGCGGTGCTCTGCACGTCGTGGGTCATGGTCTGAATCGCGTCGACGGTTTTCACCACTTGATCGCGGCCTTCACGGGCGGCCTGGGTCGACTGGTTCGAGGCCTCGGAGGTTGAGACGGCGTTACGTGCAACCTCTTCCACGGCGACGGTCATCTCGTTGACGGCAGTGGCGGCCTGTTCGATTTCGTTGTTCTGCTGTTGCAGGCCACGGGAGGCTTCTTCGGTGACCGCGCTGAGCTCTTCGGCTGCGGCGCCCAGTTGGGTGGCGGAGCCGGCAATCTGTTCGATGGTCTTGCGCAGGTTGGTCTGCATCGTGGCCAGGGCCTGCAGCAGTTGCGTGGCTTCGTCCTTGCCGTCGATTTCGATGGCTTTGCTCAAATTGCCATCGGCAATGGTTTGCGCTACCAGCACCGCCCGGTTCAACGGCGTAACGATGCTGCGCGTCAGCAGCAATGCCAGCAATATCGTCGCCAACGCAGCAATCACCGCGACAATGATGATGCCGGTAATGGCGCTGTCGTAATACTCACCCGCCTGAGTGGAGGCGACTTTGGCACCCGCTGCGTTGATCGCGATCAGCTTGTTGAGCTGCTCGCCCATCTGGTCGGTGCCTTCCTTGATCTTTGTGTTAATCAGGGTACGCATTTCCTCGACCTTGCCCTGACGCGACAAGTCCATCATCTGGTTTTGTGCTTGCAGGTAATTGTCGAGCGTCGTCGCGAATGCCTGGTACAGGGCACGCTCCTCGGCTTCCGCAGGCAATGCCGCGTAGCTGGCCTGAGCACTGCGTACCTTGTCCACCAACACGCCAATCCGCGTCTGCGCCTCTTGCAGGCCGGCCGGCTCGCGGTTGACCAGAATGCGGAACGACAGAATCCGCAGGCGCAACACGTTTTCCGTCACCACGCCAAGGTAGGTGACGCTGGGCAGTTGATTGGTATCCATGTCGATGGAGGCCTGGCGAATGATCGACATGCGATTGACGGCGAACACGCCAAGGACAATCACCAGCAAGGCGATAAAGGCAAAACCGAGGAAGGCACGGGGCGCGATTTTCAGATTACGCAAAGACATGGTTGGACTCTCGGATAGAGGTAGCTGCGAGCGTCCTTGCCGTCATCACCAGTCCTTGGAGCGGGACCGGTCTGGCGTCACGGTTCAAGGGAATCTGTGTGCGCCTGATCTCTGTATCGGCCAGGCTTTAGGAAGGTTTCATGTAAAACGGAACTATTTTTCAAGGTGTTACAGCGATGAAACACCGTGAGCGTTTGAGCAAAGTCGGTGGTGAGGGAGCTTGCTCCGGCTCGGCTGTGCAGCAGTCGCAAGACCATTGAACACGGTGGATCTGAAGGATTGACACCAAGAGGGTTGGGGCTGCTTCGCAGCCCGGCGCGAGCAAGCTCCCTCGCCACAGGTTAATCAATGCTGATCAGGCTGATTCTTGGCCATCTGCCAGACACGGGCGATGTCGGCCGCACGTTCACGCAGCAATCGCGGCGCTTCGGCGCAGGCCTGCTCAAGGGGCATCGGCCCGCTGGTAACGGCGAATGCGGCATCAATGCCGTGGCCGTAGAGTTCCTGATAGCCCTCGCCAAGAGTGCCGGCAATGACGATCACCGGAACCTGCTGCTGTTTGGCAATCCGCGCCACGCCAAACGGGGTTTTGCCGCGCAGGGTCTGCGCATCGAAACGGCCTTCGCCGGTGATCACCAGATCCGCGCCTTTCACCGCTTCGGCGAGGCCCACCAGTTCGGCGACCACTTCCACGCCGGCCCGAAATTGCGCGCCCAAAAACGCCTTGGCAGCAAATCCCAGACCACCGGCTGCACCGCTGCCCGGTTCATCACGCACGTCTTTGCCCAAGGCGTGTGCACAGTGTTCGGCAAAAAGGCCCAGCGCCTGATCCAGTTGCTGCACTTGGGCGGGCGATGCACCTTTTTGCGGGCCGAAAATCGCTGAAGCACCGTGCGGACCGCAGAGTGGATTGTTGACGTCTGCGGCGATGTCGAAGCGCACGTGGGCCAGACGCGGGTCCAGGTCGCTCAGTTCCAGACGCGCCAATTGCGCCAGTGCCAGACCGCCCGGCACCAGCGACTGACCTTGCGCATCCAGCAGTTTCACCCCCAGCGCCTGCATCGCGCCGGCGCCGCCGTCGTTGGTCGCGCTGCCGCCAATCGCCAGAATCACTCGTTGCGCGCCAGCATCCAGCGCCGCACGGATCAACTCACCAGTGCCGAAGGTGCTGCTGATGCAGGCGTCACGTTGCCCCGGCGGCACCAATTGCAAACCGCTGGCCTCGGCCATCTCGATGATCGCGGTGTGATTGTGCGGCAACCAGCCCCACGCCGCGTCCACCGGCACGCCCAGCGGGCCACGCACGCGACTGCGGCGCCGTTCGCCTTCGCACGCGGCGAGAATCGAGTCGACCGTGCCTTCACCGCCATCGGCCATCGGGCATTTGACCAGCGTGGCTTGTGGCCAGACTTGCGCCAGGCCCAAAGCAATGGCCTCGGCGACGCCCTGGGCACTCAGGCTGTCCTTGAACGAATCGGGGGCGATGACGATCTTCATGCGAATTCTCCAGTTCCAATGCTCCTCATGCTGCCAGTCAGCCCGCGCATTGACGCCTGTCCGCTGCACAAGCGCTGTGGGCGTTTATTGTTCATTTTCACAAAGGCCCTAAAATCGAGGGTGAATGTTCCGGCCCTATCGCTGGCAAGCCAGCTCCCACAGGGAACTTCAGTGACCATGAATTTTGTTACCACTGCAGAGACTGTGGGAGCTGGCTTGCCAACGATGGCGGCAGCAAGAACAACTCATGCCGCAGGATCAGTCTGGGGCAGGAGTTGCACGCCGAGATACAACGCCAGCATCCCGTCCAGCCTTAACGGATCAACCCCACTCAACTCGGCAATCCGCTCCATCCGGTAACGCAAACTGTTGCGATGAATCCCCAGCGCATCCGCACACGCCTGGCTTTGCCCGTCGTGCTCGCACCAACTGCGCAACGTCGCCAACAACTGGCCGTTGCCGTCCTTGGCGATGACCTTGCGCAACGGCTTGAGCAATTCATCCAGCGCATCGTCATTGCGATGCCGCCACAGCATCACCGGCAGCCGATAACGATTGAGCGTCAGCAAACGCGAGTGCGGCAGCACCTCTCGTCCATACGCCAGAAGATCGCCGACCCGCCGATAGCAACGGCGCAACCCGACCAGCCCATCCGCCTGCCCGCCCACGGCGATGCGCAAAATATTCCAGCCCAGGCCGTCGAGCTTTTCCAGCAAGCGGTCAGATTCGACGTTGTGGCTCGCCGATCGACACCACAACAGCGACGACTTTGCCGAACTCACGCACCAGCTATCGGGATAACGTGAGGTCAGCCAGGCACTCAGGGCCTCGACGGTCTGCCCCGGGCCGTGCTCCAGACCCAATTCGAACAGATACGGCACCCGGGTCAATTGCGGTTTGAGACCGAGTTGCTGCGCCTCGTCGATCAGGCGTGGCGAATCCCCCGCCTCGCTGAGCAACAGCGCCAGCAAGTCATCGCAACGCTGACGGCGCCATTGCTGTTCGGCCTGTTGATTGCGCTGGCCAACGAGCATTTCCGCGGTCATGCGCACCAGTTCGGCGTAAGTGCGCAACTGCTCCGGCTCGCCGGTGATGCCGAGCACGCCGATCAAGCGCTGATCGAGCAACAGCGGCAAATTGATGCCCGGCTGCACGCCTTTCAAATGCACGGCGGTCTGCGCGTCAATCTCCACCACCCGACCGTTGGCCAGCACCAGTTGTGCGCCTTCGTGGCGGGTGTTGATCCGCTCCGGCTCGCCACTGCCGAGGATCAAGCCCTGGCTGTCCATGACATTGACGTTGTAGGGCAAAATGGCCATGGCACGGTCGACGATGTCCTGGGCGAGGTCGTGATCGAGTTCGAACATAAGCGCTGGAATCCTTGAAAACAGGCACGGACAGGTTGTTCACCCGCACAGGGTCTGGCGGCAAACCCTGTGCTCAGGCACAAAGACAATCCGGCCACCGGTGGCCGAGACTCTCAGGGCGATCAACGTTACCCTTTGCATCGCCAAAAATCATAATAAAGAGAGAGCCGCTATGTCGCACAGCGCCGCAGCTACCCAGACCATCGCAGACGATAAAAACGCCGTCTACAAACGCATCACCCTGCGTTTGATCCCCTTCATCTTCATCTGCTACCTGTTCAACTACCTCGACCGGGTCAACGTTGGATTTGCCAAACTGCAGATGCTCGACGCCCTGAAATTCAGTGAAACCGTCTACGGCCTCGGTGCCGGGATTTTCTTCATCGGCTACGTGCTGTGCGGCGTGCCAAGCAACCTGGCCCTGACCCGATTCGGTCCGCGGCGCTGGATTGCCTTGATGATGATTACCTGGGGCACGTTGTCGACCTGCCTGCTGTTCGTCACCACGCCGACCCAGTTTTACACCCTGCGCCTGTTCACCGGTGCGGCCGAAGCCGGGTTCTTCCCAGGCGTCGTGCTGTACCTCTCGCAGTGGTTCCCGACCTTCCGCCGGGGGCGGATCATGGCGCTGTTCATGTCGGCAATTCCAGTGTCCGGCCTGCTCGGCAGCCCGTTCTCTGGCTGGATTCTCAATCACTTCGCGGCGGGTCAGGGCGGTCTGGCCGGCTGGCAGTGGATGTTCCTGCTGCAAGGCATCCCGACGGTGATCCTCGGTGCCCTCGCCTATTTCCTGTTGAGCGACAGCTTCGCCAACGCCAAATGGCTGAGCCCGCACGAGCGTGCAGTGCTGGAGGCCGATCAGGCCGAAGACCTCGCGAACAAACCGAAAACCACCTCCGATTCGTTGATCGCGGTGTTCAAGAACCCGGCGATCTGGGCCTTCGGCCTGATCTATTTCTGCATCCAGAGTGGCGTGTACGCGATCAACTTCTGGCTGCCGTCGATCATCAAGAACCTCGGCTTCAGCGACAACCTGGTGATCGGCTGGCTGAGCGCGATTCCGTACCTGCTGGCAGCGGTGTTCATGCTGGCGGTCGGGCGATCGGCGGACTTGCGCAAAGAGCGTCGCTGGCATTTGGTGGTGCCGATGCTGATGGGCGCGATCGGTCTGGTGATCGCGGTTAATTTCGCCGCCAACCCGGCGATTGCGATTCTCGGCCTGACCATTGCGACCATGGGCGCGCTGACCGGCCTGCCGATGTTCTGGCCAGTGCCGACGGCGATGTTGAGTGCCGGTGCTGCCGCCGGTGGCCTGGCGTTGATCAACTCCATGGGACAAATGGCCGGATTTCTCAGCCCTTATCTGGTGGGTTGGGTCAAGGACACCACCGGCTCCACCGATGCGGCGTTGTACCTGCTGGCGGCGGTGATTGTTGGCGGCAGTCTGCTGGCGTTGCGCATGACCCGCACATTGCGCGCCTGATCACGTTGTAAAACGCAAAAGATCGCAGCCTGCGATCTTTTGCATTCAAGCCAACGCATCCAATTCGATCACCACGCCACCCGGCATCTGCACAAAAATCTGCCAGATCCCGTCCTCCGGCACCTGCGCCACCTGATACGGCAAACCGCTGTCGCGCACCCGTTGCAGCACGGCTTCTGCCGGCTCATCCGTGCGAAAGGCAATGTGGCTCAACGCCGTATCGTCGAACGTCGGCTGCTCGATCACGTGCACCACGGCGTGCGCATCCTGATACAGCCATCGCCCGGGAAACGGAAACGGTGGTCGGCGCCCCGGTGTAAGGCCGAGCAAGCTGGCGAAACTGTCCTGCAAGCTCTGGCCATCGGCGGTGTTGAAGGCCAGGTGATCGAATGTCCAGGTCATGCTCATCTCCTGCGGTTGTTGATTGATTGCAGTATCACGGCTTGCCAATCACGGAAAAATCCCGTTAAAACGCAAAGATCTTTAAAGGATTTTTAGCAATGAGCTCGATTCTCGATCTGGAGATTTTCGTCCGCGTGGCCGATTCCGGCAGTATTTCTGCCGCTGCACGGGCGCTGGAACTGACCCCGGCCGCCGCCAGCATTGCCCTGAAACGCCTGGAAACCCGGCTCGGTATCCGTTTGCTCGCACGCTCCACCCGCAGCATGCGCCTGACCGAGGAAGGCCGGCGTTATCTGGACAGTGTGCGCCTGGCCCTGGCGACACTGGCCGACGGCGAACAAGCGCTGAAACAACCAGGTGAAGGCCTGAGCGGCGTGTTGCAACTGGCGGCACCCTCGGACTTCGGCCGCAACGTGTTACTGCCGTGGCTGGACGATTTCAAGCGCGCACACCCGAATATCCGCCTGCAATTGCTGCTCAACGACCGCCACGCCGATCTGTTTCGCGAAACCGTGGACATCGCGCTGCGCTTCGGCGTGCCGAGCGACTCGACGCTGGTGGCGTTGCCGATTTTGCCGACGCATCGCCGCGTTGCCTGCGCCAGCCCCGATTATCTGGCCCGTCATGGCACGCCACAGCACCCGACGGAACTGGGCGATCACAGTGCCCTGCTCTACCTGCGCAACGGCCGCCCCTACAACAGTTGGCGTTTCAACCGTGACGATGAAGCCGTCGAAGTCGAAGTCCACGGCGACTACCTCAGCGACGACGGTGAAGTCGCCCGGCGCTGGGCACTGGCCGGGCATGGCATCGCCTACAAGGCCTGGCTGGATGTCGCCGAAGACGTGCGCGCCGGACGCCTGCGCACGTTATTCGACGACTGGCACGGCGAAAGCGTGCCATTCAATCTGCTCTGTCCACACCGGGTTCAGGTGTCCGAGCGGGTCAAGGTCTTGCAGGCATTTTTGCGCGAGCGATGTGCGGCATTGAGTCGATAATTCACTTTGCCCCGTCGCACGCATCTGGTATTTGATGAACGCTTTCCCACCGACAGAAAGGATTTCGGCATGAGCTATCGCACACTGGGTCACTCGGGCTTGCAGGTGTCTACCCTCACCCTCGGCACGATGATGTTCGGCGAGCAGACCAGCCACGAAGAGTCGTTGCGCATCATCGACAAGGCCTGGGATCAGGGCATCAATTTCATCGACACCGCTGACGTCTACACCCATGGCCGTTCGGAAGAGATCGTCGGCGAAGCGATTGCCGGCAACCGGCATGAGTGGGTGTTGGCGACCAAAGTCGGCTTTGGTCCGGTGGACGGCGTGCCGAACCGCAGCGGCCTGAGCCGCAAACATATCTTCAATGGTCTGGATGCCAGCCTGACACGACTGGGCACCGACTACCTCGACATCTATTACCTGCACCGCGAAGACCACAACACGCCGCTGGACGTGACGATCTCGGCCATCGGCGACCTGATCCGTCAGGGCAAGATCCGTTACTGGGGGCTGTCCAACTATCGCGGCTGGCGGATTGCCGAAGTGATTCGCGTCGCCGACCAACTGGGTGTCGACCGCCCGGTCATCAGCCAGCCGCTTTACAACATCGTCAACCGCCAGGCCGAAACCGAGCAGATCACCGCCGCGCAAACCTATGGCCTCGGTGTGGTGCCTTATAGCCCGCTGGCCCGTGGCGTGCTCAGCGGCAAGTACGCACCCGATGCAGCCCCGGATATCAACAGCCGCGCCGGGCGTCAGGACAAACGCATTCTGGAAACCGAATGGCGGGTCGAGTCGCTGCGCATTGCCCAGCAGATTCAGCAATACACCGAGGGGCGCGGGGTCGGCATCGTCGAATTCGCCATTGCCTGGGTGCTCAATAACAGCGCGGTGGCCTCAGCGATTGTCGGCCCGCGCACAGAGGCCCAGTGGGACGCCTACACCAAGGCGCAAGCGGTGAGGATCACGGCGGAAGATGAGGCGTTTATCGACTCGCTGGTGACGCCGGGGCATGCCTCGACACCAGGGTTCAATGATGTGAGCCATTTCGTGTCGGGCCGTAAACCGCATTCGGCTTGAGATCCTCGCCCTCTGTAGCCCTCTCCCTCTGGGAGAGGGAACCGATTGGCAGATATTGAGGCTACGCTTTGGCGTGGGACCTGCGTGGTGAATCCATGATCGACTCGGTCTTTCGCGTCGCGCACTATCGCAAGACATCCCGATTCAGTCCCCTCTCCCTCTGGGAGAGGGTCACGGTGAGGGGCTTCTGAGGTCGTGTGTGAAATATTGATCGCTCGGCCAATATTCAGCACGAAAACCACGTATCCTTCGCGCCCCGTTTGATCACCCACCCGCGAGGACAGTTTGTCTAAAGGTATCGCTCTATCGGTTTCAGCCTCGGTGCTGTTTGCCGTCATGTATTACTACACCTCGCTGCTCACCCCATTGAGCGGCGTAGAAATCTTTGGCTGGCGGATGCTGCTGACCGTGCCGTGCATGACCGTGTTCATGCTGGTCTCCGGCGAATGGCGACGAGTACTGGAACTGATCCGCCTGATGGTCGCGAAGCCGAAACTGATCGGCGGGCTGATTGTTTCGGCCGCCCTGCTGGGCGTGCAACTGTGGCTGTTCATGTGGGCGCCGCTCAATGGTTACAGCCTGGATGTGTCGCTGGGCTACTTCCTGCTGCCACTGGCGATGGTGCTGACCGGGCGCATTGCCTACGGCGAAAGCCTGTCGTACCTGCAGAAAATTGCGGTGTTTTTCGCCAGCCTCGGCGTGTTGAACGAGTTGTATCAGGTCGGCGGTTTTTCCTGGGCGACTCTAGTGGTCGTGGTCGGCTATCCGCTGTATTTCGTGCTACGCAAATACCTGAAAACCGACAACCTTGGCGGACTGTGGGTCGACATGACGCTGATGCTGCCCGTGGCGTGGTGGTTTGTGCAGGGTGGCGAGCAAGGTTTGGGCGTGTTCGATCAATACCCGGGGCTGATGTGGCTGATTCCGCTGCTCGGCCTGATCAGTGCGTCAGCGCTGGTGGTGTACATCATCGCCAGTCGCTTGTTGCCGTTCAGCCTGTTCGGTTTGCTCAGTTATGTCGAACCGGTGCTGTTGCTCGGTGTCGCGCTGTTGTTGGGTGAAAGCATCAAGGCCGGTGAATGGCTGACCTACATTCCGATCTGGCTCGCCGTTGTGGTGCTAGTGTTTGAAGGCTTCAAGCACCTGATGCGGCAGCGCCGTCCTTAATCGCACAACAAAACAAATGTGGGAGCCAGCCTGCTGGCGATTGCAATCTGTCAGTCAACATCAACGTTGAATCTGAAGACGCTATCGCCAGCAGTCGGGCTCCCACAGTTTTTAGCGGTGTTACGAATTACTCGGTAGCGAGCACACCGCGACGCACCTGATCCCGCTCGATCGACTCGAACAGCGCCTTGAAGTTGCCCTCACCGAAACCATCGTCGCCTTTACGCTGGATGAATTCGAAGAACACCGGGCCCATCAGGGTTTCCGAGAAGATCTGCAGCAGCAAGCGCTTGTCGCCCTGCTCAGAAGCACCATCGAGCAGAATACCGCGCGATTGCAGTTGATCGACCGGCTCGCCGTGGTTCGGCAGACGGCCTTCGAGCATTTCGTAGTAGGTGTCCGGCGGCGCGGTCATGAAGCGCATGCCGATCTTCTTCAGCGCGTCCCAGGTCTTGATCAGGTCGTCAGTGAGGAACGCGACGTGCTGGATGCCCTCGCCATTGAACTGCATCAGGAACTCTTCGATCTGCCCGGCACCCTTGGACGATTCCTCGTTGAGCGGGATACGGATCATGCCGTCCGGTGCGGTCATCGCTTTCGAAGTCAGACCGGTGTATTCGCCCTTGATGTCGAAGTAGCGGATCTCGCGGAAGTTGAACAGCTTCTCGTAGAAGTTGGCCCAGTAAGCCATGCGGCCGCGATACACGTTGTGGGTCAGGTGGTCGATGATTTTCAGGCCGGCGCCGACCGGGTTGCGGTCCACACCTTCGATGAACACGAAGTCGATGTCATAGATCGAGCTGCCCTCGCCGAAACGGTCGATCAGGTACAGCGGCGCGCCGCCAATGCCTTTGATCGCCGGCAGGTTCAGTTCCATCGGACCGGTTTCGATGTGGATCGGCTGGGCGCCGAGTTCCAGTGCGCGGCTATAGGCTTTCTGCGAATCCTTGACGCGGAACGCCATGCCGCAAACGGACGGGCCGTGTTCGGCGGCGAAGTAGGAAGCGACGCTGTGCGGTTCGTTATTGAGGATCAGGTTGATCGCGCCCTGACGGTACAGGTGCACGTTCTTGGAACGGTGGGTCGCGACTTTGGTGAAGCCCATGATCTCGAAGATCGGCTCCAGGGTGCCAGGGGTCGGCGATGCGAACTCGATGAACTCAAAGCCCATCAGGCCCATTGGGTTTTCGTATAAATCGGTCATGGTGACGCCTCATCATTCTTATCAATTAACCAGGGTTATTTGTCAGTAATGCTGAGACCGGCGGGAGGTGCACAGGAGATGCCTCGCACGCTGCGGGCGAGGAAGTCACCGTAGATCAGTTGAAACCCGAATATCTTCATTGTCGACCCAAGGCTCTTGCGGGCGAGGCTTCTGCTGCCAGAAGACGATTATTATTGTATGCGTAAACCGATTCTACACAGCGTAAATAGGGTTGTCTGCCCTCCCTATAAAATCCGCCTTTTTGCGCCCGGTGCAAGCGGTTTGTTGCAAAGGTAAATGCCCGCCAGAATCAGCACTGCGCCCACGTACATTGGCGGCGTCAGTTGCTCGCCGAGCAGCAGCGCCCCCAGTATTACCGCCGTCAGCGGGTTCAGAGCGATGAACACGCCGGAGCGAGTCGCGCCGATCTTGCGGATGCCGTCGTAATAACCGATGTAGGCCAGCGCCGAACCAAACACCCCCAGATAGATCAGGCTAAGCCACTGTGGCGTACCGAGATCGCTCAACGCCGTCCAGCTCAACTCTCCACGCACGGCAGCCAACGCCCACAACATGAACGTGCCGATCAGGATCGAATACGTCACAGTCTGCAGCGGTCCGAGGCTTTGATTGAGGCGGCGCGAGAACAGCGAATACACGCCCCAGCCCACGACACAGCCGAAAATCAGCAGATCGCCCTTCCACGCATCGGGGGTCGCCATCAGTAACGCCGGGTTACGGCTGACGATCACCACGGCGGCACCGGCAATGCAGATCGAGATACCCAACACCTTCGATCGCCCCAGCCGCTCCTTGAACAAGAGCCAGGAAGCGACGCCGATGACCGCCGGATTCAACGCAACGATCAATGACGCCCGCGACGCGTTGATGTACTGCAGGCCATAAAAGAAGCACAGGTTGTAAAAGAAAATCCCGAACAACCCCAGGAGCATCAGTTGCAACCATTGCGCAGGAGTCGGCCGTGCCAGAGGAACACGCGCCAGGCAGAGGAATCCCAGCAGTGCAGCGCTGGCCAACAGGAACCGCAGACTTGCGGCGAATATCGGGCTGAGCCCGCCCGCCAGAAAACGCCCGGCGACAAACGTGCCGCCCCAAACCATCGTGACCGCCGCCAACGTCAGGTAGACCGGTATTTCAGAAGATTGCGAATGAGTCTGCGCGAGATTGGCCATGACACTTCCAAAGCAAAACCAGGAGATGGCGTATCATTCACCTCATTCCTGATCATCGTAAAATGAGTAATCACTCATGACCCTCACACAACTGGAGATTTTCTCGCTGGTGGCCGAGCTGCGCGGTTTCACCCTCGCCGCGCATCGTCTGGGGATTTCCCAGTCTGCGGTGTCCCACGCGATCAAATCCCTGGAGCAGGAACTCGGTGTTGAGCTGCTGCGCCGGCATCAATCGCAGGTGGAACTCAGCGACATCGGCGAGCATCTGTTGCTGCGGGCACGGGCGATGCTCGGGCTGGCCAATACGCTGCGTCAGGAGGCCGCCGATGCCCGCGGCATGAAGCGCGGCACATTGCGCATCGGCTCATTCGGGCCGACGTCTTCGATCAAGTTGCTGCCGGAAATCCTCCGCCACTATCGACAGGCGCATCCGGGTATAGAGGTGCACATTGATGAAGGGCCCGACCGGCAAGTGATTCAATGGCTCGAAGAGCGGCGCATCGACCTCGGCTTTGTGGTGCTGCCGCAAGAGCGCTTCGATACCTTCGCCTTGATCGAAGATCAAATGGTCGCCCTGCTGCCTGGTGATCATCCGTTGGGCAAGCGCTCGGCGCTGAGCCTGAAAGCGCTGTGTGACGATCCGTTTGTGCTGACGGAGGCCGGTTCTTCGGAACTGGTTTCGCGGCTGTTCAACGCTGCGCGACTGCAGCCGAATATTCGTTACCGTTGCTCGCAGTTGCTCAGCACCCTCGACACGGTCAGCCGTGGTGACGCGATCACCGTCGTCGCCGAAAGCTCCTTGCCGGATACGCCTGAGCCTGGCTACGTGAAGATCGCGCTGACGCCCAGGGTTCAGCGCCAGGTGGGGCTCGCCGTACTTGACCAACGCCAGGCTTCACCGGCAGCGCTGGCGTTTATCGAACTGGCCACGCATCTACATTCTCGATGAGCGGCACAAGCGCCACCGGCCATCTATCATCCCTTCTGGCTGACGTGTTTTTCAGCGTCGCGCCCCTGCCCGGCCAGCGTTCGAGAGCCCTACTTTTTCGCGACAGGATGCGCCCATGCCGTTAACCGTCAGACCCCGCCGCAAGCGCAGCAGCCGTATTATCGTGACGCTGCTCAGCGGTTTGCTCCCCGTCGTGCTGGGCAGTGCGATTCTTTACATCCAGGCTGAACGCACCTTGCAGCAGAGCGCCCTGCAAACGGCCGAGGAAGCACTGCGCCAGTTCGAACTGATGCTCGACAACACCGCGCAAGCTGCCCGGGAATTACTGCCACTGGCCGGCAAAACCTGCGAAGAGGTCAAGCTCGCCCTGCGCGAACAGGTCACCCGCCGCCCGTTCGTACGCTCGACCAACCTGGTGTGGGACGACAATCTCTATTGCAGCTCGTTGTTCGGCGATTTCAAGGAAGCCGTCAATGCCGGTGATTACACTCAGGGCAAGCTGTGGTTGATGAACGGCAATCCGGTAACGCCCAACACCGCGTTGCTGGTGTATCGCCTCAGTGACGGACGCGGCGGCGCGCTGACGACACTGGATGGTTATCACCTGAGCAACATCCTGCGCCTGATTGGCCGGGACACACTGTTGCTCCTGCAAGTGGGCAACAACTGGCTGTCCGCCGACGGCACCGTGCATCAAGGCCGGTTGCCGACGCTCCCGGTGGCGCAAAGCAAGCTGGACTCTTCGCATTATGCGTTCAGTGTCGCTGCCGGTTTTGCCCAAGGCGAAACCTGGCGGTACATGGCCGATGAATACCCGCCATTGTTCAGTCTGTTGATGTTTTTTGGTGTGGTGTCGGCGGCGATCGGGCATGTCCTGCAAAAACGCTCGACGTCGCCGAGCCATGAAATGCTCCGCGCGCTGGAGGCTGGCGAATTCATTCCCTATTTTCAGCCCGTGGTGCATGGCGACAGCAAAAGGTGGTCAGGCGCTGAGGTGCTGATGCGCTGGAACCACCCGAAAGAGGGGCTGGTCCGTCCGGACCTGTTCATTCCGTTCGCCGAGCACTCCGGCCTGATCGTGCCAATGACCCGCGCCCTGATGCAGCAAACCGCCACCCTCCTCGGGCCTCTGTCGGCGACGTTCGTCACCCCCTTCCACCTCGGCATCAACATCACCGCCAGCCACTGTCAGGATCTTGCACTGGTGGACGATTGCCGCAAACTGCTGGCGGCATTCACGCCGGGCAGTATCAATCTGGTGCTGGAGTTGACCGAGCGCCAGCTGATCGAGCCGACCGACATCACCCGACAGTTGTTCGCGCAACTGCATGAGCTGGGCGTGATGATTGCCATCGACGATTTCGGCACCGGGCATTCCAGCCTCGGTTACCTGCGCAAGTTCAATGTCGATTTCCTGAAGATCGACCAGAGTTTCGTCGCCATGATCGGTGTTGACGCACTGTCCCGGCACATTCTGGACACCATTATCGAACTCTCGGCCAAGCTGGACTTGGGTATTGTTGCCGAAGGTGTCGAAACCCAGGCACAGGCCGATTATCTGACCGCCCATAACGTCAACTTCCTGCAAGGTTATCTGTTCGGCAAGCCGATGGCTGCGGCAGACTTCATCAGTGCATTAAGTCACCATTAACTAAATGAAATCTTGCAGAGCGCATCACCACGACGCACCAAATTGATACAAAAGACTGTGATTGTTACATGAGGAAAAAGTCAGGATTTACTCTTGGCTCATTAACTACTACAATTTTTCATGCCTGTTGCAAGACTGGCAGGTGAGCCAATTATCACCGAGTCGCTTCAAGGCTCTTGGCTTATAGCTTTGTTTGCGGTTGGTATCAGCCAAACACACTATTGGAGTAAAGATATTGTCCAGACTCGCTGAATTTCGTGCAGCTGAAAAGGCCCTTCAGGAACAGCTCAAGCAGCTGGAATCGCTGAAGAACGATGCCGGGCTCAAGAAAGAAATCGAATTCGAAGAAAAGCTCCAGGGGCTGATGAAAACCTATGGCAAAGGCCTGAAAGACATCATCGCCATCCTCGATCCGAATCCGGCAAAATCCGGTCTGCAAGTGTCTGCGGCCCCTAAAACCCGCCGCGCTCGTGTGGTCAAGGTTTATCAGAACCCGCACACTGGTGAACTGATCGAAACCAAAGGTGGCAACCACCGTGGCCTGAAAGCCTGGAAGGAACAATACGGTGCAGCTACCGTTGATTCCTGGTTGCGCGGTTAATCGCGCTTCAACAAAAAGCCCCGCATCGTGCGGGGCTTTTTTATTGACAATATCTAACAAATGAAATGAATTTCATCGAGCAAGTTGTGATTTTCGTGTAACACCCGTGAGCCAGAACGCAAAAAAATTTGCTGCGCAATGTTGCTACCGAGACTGGCGTACAAACTTTGTGCTTAATCCGTTCGGGTATCTAATCGAGCCCGCCACTAGAACAGACGCTTAAAGTTTCAAGCTGTTTCGCACCGCGACTATTTCGTCTGCGCTGTCCTTATAAACCTGCGCCTGCCCCGCGTAGGAAAGAACATAAGCCTTATCAGCATCGAGCGCCGCCACCAGCGTTTGCGACAACACATGCCGACCGTTTTCGGTGACCGTGCAAGTCGTTTCCAGCGCCGATAAAGAGCCAAGCATCGCGGCGTGCACCTTGTTGCAGACACTTTGGTAGCCGCTTTGGAAAAAGTCCTTTTGAATCGACTTGCGCATCTCCAGCAATACCCCCTGCAGATTCACCTGATGCCCCGCTTCCACCTGCGTCATGGTCAACTCCATCACCATCACCTGATTGCCATCGGCATCATTTTTCACCGCCCGCTGACGAGAAACCTGAGGGGCGCTGTCCGGTAGCGCTTCGACTTCCCAGCCTGCTGGCCAGGTGACACTCGGCTCGTCCGCCAACGCGCAAACCGCCGGCAGCGAGAACACAAAAAAAACAAACAGGGTTTTGAACAGTCGGATCATTGCCGGGCGCACTCGCAGATTGAGCGGCAAAGTCTGAGCCCCGCCCGCGCGCAGGGCAAGCCTGCCCTTTCATTTGGCGATGCCGCAAGGCATGCGTATCATTGCGCCCATCACTCGCCCATAGTTATTGGAGGGCCCATGAGCCTGCACGAACTGAACACTTTCCCCGGCGTTACCGCCACGCCAGACAGCGCAACCCGTAACTTCGTATTCAACCACACCATGCTGCGTGTGAAAGACATCACGAAGTCCCTGGATTTTTACACCCGCGTGCTGGGTTTCTCGCTGGTCGAAAAGCGTGACTTCCCGGAAGCCGAGTTCAGCCTGTACTTCCTCGCACTGGTCGACAAGGCGCAGATCCCGGCCGACGCTGCTGCGCGCACCGAGTGGATGAAGTCGATTCCGGGGATTCTGGAACTGACCCACAACCACGGCACCGAAAACGATGCTGACTTCGCCTATCACAACGGCAATACCGACCCGCGCGGTTTTGGCCACATCTGCATCTCGGTGCCGGACATCGTAGCCGCGTGCGCGCGCTTCGAAGAACTGGGCTGCGACTTCCAGAAGCGCCTGACCGATGGCCGCATGAAGAGCCTGGCGTTCATCAAGGACCCGGACGGCTACTGGGTTGAGATCATTCAGCCTGCGCCGCTGTAAAAGCTGAAAAGCCCCTCACCCTAACCCTCTCCCGGAGGGAGAGGGAACTGATTGGGGGATATTGGAGAGTTACGCCGACTTGAAAGATTGGCGCTGAATCCATAATCGACTGGATCTTTCAGGTCGATGGACAATCTCAGATACCTCGGTCGGCTCCCTCTCCTGGAGGGAGAGGGAACTGATTGGGGGATATTGGAGAGTTACGCCGACTTGAAAGACTGGCGTGAATCCATAATCGACTGGATCGTTCAGGTCGACGGACAACGCCAGACACCTCGGTCAGCTCCCTCTCCTTCGGGAGAGGGCTGGGGTGAGGGGCAAGATTTCAAGCCCAATAAAAAACCCGTGATCTCTCACGGGTTTTTTCATTTATGGCCTGGCAGTTACGCCGGAGCCGAAGTGCGGATCAAGTGATCGAAAGCACTCAACGAAGCCTTCGCGCCCTCGCCCACCGCAATCACGATCTGCTTGTACGGCACAGTCGTTACGTCGCCGGCAGCGAAGATGCCCGGGATCGACGTCTCACCACGGTTGTCGACAATAATCTCGCCACGTGGCGACAGCTCGATGGTGCCTTTGAGCCAGTCAGTATTGGGCAACAGACCGATCTGGACAAAGATCCCTTCCAGCTCGACGGTACGCAGTTCATCGCTGTTGCGATCCTTGTAACGCAGACCGTTGACCTTCTCGCCATTACCGGTGACTTCAGTGGTTTGTGCGCTGGTGATCACGGTGACGTTCGGCAGACTGTGCAGCTTGCGTTGCAGCACAGCGTCGGCCCGCAGTTTTACATCAAACTCCAGCAAGGTGACGTGGGCCACGATACCGGCCAGGTCGATCGCCGCTTCGACGCCGGAGTTACCGCCACCAATCACCGCAACACGCTTGCCTTTGAACAGCGGGCCATCGCAGTGCGGGCAGTACGCCACGCCTTTGTTGCGGTATTCCTGCTCACCCGGCACGTTCATTTCGCGCCAGCGTGCACCGGTCGCCAGAATCACACTCTTGGCTTTGAGGGTCGCGCCACTGGCGAAGTGAACTTCATGCAGCTCGCCGTTCTTGCCGGGAATCAGCTTGTCGGCGCGTTGCAGGTTCATGATGTCGACGTCGTATTGCTTGACGTGTTCTTCCAGCGCAGTCGCCAGTTTCGGGCCTTCGGTTTCCTGTACGGAAATGAAGTTCTCGATGGCCATCGTGTCCAGCACCTGGCCGCCAAAGCGCTCGGCCGCGACACCGGTGCGGATGCCTTTGCGCGCAGCGTAGATCGCCGCCGAAGCACCGGCCGGGCCACCGCCGACCACCAGCACGTCAAAGGCTTCCTTGGCGCTGATTTTCTCGGCCTGACGCTCGATGGCGCCGGTGTCGAGCTTGGCGAGGATCTCTTCCAGGCCCATGCGGCCCTGACCGAAGTTCTCACCATTGAGGTAGATGCTCGGCACCGCCATGATCTTGCGATCATTGACTTCGTCCTGGAACAGCGCGCCGTCGATGGCGACGTGGCGAATGTTCGGGTTGAGCACGGCCATCAGGTTCAGTGCCTGGACCACGTCCGGGCAGTTCTGGCAGGACAGCGAGAAATACGTCTCGAAGCTGAACTCGCCTTTGAGCGAGCGGATCTGCTCGATCACTTCAACGCTGGCTTTCGATGGGTGACCACCGACTTGCAGCAGGGCCAGCACCAGGGAAGTAAATTCGTGGCCCATCGGGATACCGGCGAACCGCAGACTGATGTCGGCGCCCGGACGGTTGATCGAGAACGATGGCTTGCGGGCATCATCACCGTTGTCGATCAGGGTAATCTGGCTCGACAGACTGACAACGTCTTTGAGCAGGTCATGCATTTCCCGGGATTTCGCACCGTCGTCGAGGGAAGCAACGATCTCGATCGGCTGGGTGACCCGTTCCAGGTACGATTTCAACTGGGCTTTAAGATTGGCGTCCAACATACGGGCGATCTCCTGTGTCTTTATTCGAGGCGAAAAAAAGCCCGAGCGAATCTCGCCCGGGCTTTTTTATTGGGCGGTGCAGCTTACTGAAGTAGGTGCGGAGTTCCGCCCTGTGTTGCGTGTCTCACAGACTTAGATCTTGCCGACCAGGTCCAGGGACGGAGCCAGAGTGGCCTCGCCTTCTTTCCACTTGGCTGGGCAAACTTCGCCTGGGTGAGCAGCAACGTATTGAGCAGCCTTGATCTTGCGCAGCAGCTCGGAAGCGTCACGGCCAACGCCGCCATCGTTCAGTTCAACGATTTTGATCTGGCCTTCAGGGTTGATCACGAAGGTGCCACGGTCAGCCAGGCCAGCTTCTTCGATCAGCACGTCGAAGTTGCGGGAGATGGCGTGAGTCGGGTCGCCGATCATGGTGTATTCGATTTTGCCGATGGCTGGCGAAGTGTTGTGCCAGGCAGCGTGGGCAAAGTGGGTGTCGGTGGAAACGCTGTAGATCTCTACGCCCAGTTTCTGGAAGGCAGCGTAGTTGTCAGCCAGGTCTTCCAGCTCGGTAGGGCAAACGAAGGTGAAGTCGGCTGGGTAGAAGAATACGACCGACCACTTGCCTTTCAGGTCAGCGTCCGAGACTTGAACGAAGTCGCCGTTTTTGAACGCGGTAGCTTTGAACGGTTTTACTTGGCTGTTGATGATAGGCATTGATGACTCTCCGTCAGGGTTGTGAAGTTGATGGGGTGAATCCTACCCACTCACTCGACGGATGGCTCATTGGCAAACCTGATGCTGCTGATTTGTTTTCGCTATTAGCTGACTGTATTAATAGAAGAAAACGATATCTACGACGAAGCCGGCTTTTCCGTAATCCGAGCCATCCCCTGGAATGGGCTTGCTTCAACATAGCGCATCGCGGACTTCATATCCTTCCAGCCGACGTAACTCATCAACGACTTCAAGTCCCAGCCGCTTTGATGGGCCCACGTGGCAAAGCCTCGACGCAGCGAATGGCTGGTGTAGTTTTCTGCCGCAATACCGGCACGCTCCAGCGCCTGACGCAGCAGCGGAATGATGCTGTTGGCGTGCAAGCCCTCCTCGCTCAGGTTGCCCCAGCGATCAATGCTGCGGAAAACCGGGCCACGTACCAGAGCGGCTTCGGTCAGCCAGTCGATATAGGCCTGAACCGGACACAGTTTCAGCAGTGCCGGCGCTTGATACGTCTGTCCAAGGTTTTCCCGATCACCCTTGCTGCGCGGCAGATACAAGGTGATGCCAGTGCCGGCGTTGGCCTGCACATGCTCGATCTGCAAGCGGCATAGCTCATCACTGCGAAAGCCGCGCCAGAAGCCGAGCAGAATCAGCGCCCGATCGCGGTAGGCCTTGAGCAGCGCTGGACGATCCTGTTGCTGCTTCGCCGTCAGCGCCTCTTGCTCCAGCCAGGCGACGACGCGTTCCAGATCGCGCAATTGCAAGGGTTCGGCTTGCTTTTCCTGCGCCGGATGCAATGCCCGAATACCCTTGAACACCTTGCGCACCACCGGCGCTTTGGTCGGATCGGCAAACCCCTGACTGTTGTGCCACTGCGCCAGCGCCGACAGACGCAGCTTGAGCGTGTTGATCGACAGCACGCCTGCATGTTCGACGAGATAACGCGCCACGCTGTCTGCCGTGGCCGGCAGGAAACCTCCCCACGTCACTTCGAAATGCTCGATGGCCGCGCGATAGCTGCGTCGGGTGTTGTCGCGGGTAGCGGCTTGCAGATAGCGATCCATATCGCTCATGGGCAGTTTTCTCGCAGGCGTACTGATTCAAGGATCAAAAAGCGGATTTAATCACCTGACAGTGGGTAATACCAGTATATCCCGCGTCTTTGATATCAAAGGTTTAACTTTATTTTTTGAATGGTACACTGCGTACTTTAGTGGCATGTACCACAGTACGTAACCGTAGGAGTTCTCATGGCCCGTGGCGGCATTACCAAAGCGCTGGTTCAGATTGCGCGCACCGCGATACTGGCCCGCGGCGAACACCCGAGCATTGATGCAGTACGCATCGAAATGGGTAACACCGGCTCGAAAACCACGATCCATCGCTACTTGAAGGAACTGGATGACGGCGCCCAGCCAATCGAAGCCTCGGCCGAACCGATTGATGACGAGCTGACTGCACTGGTCTCGCGCCTCGCTCAACGCCTGAAAGAACAGGCGCAAGAGCCGATCGAGCAGGCACGCGAGCAGTTCGAAGCGCAACGCGAAGCCCTGGAGTCGGAACTGAAGCAAACCCGCCAGGCCCTGGAAAAGCTCGAGCACGAGCACGACATTCAAGGCGCCGCGCTGGAGCGTGAGTCCGAAGCACTGAGCAACACCCGCTCCATGTTGCAAACCGAACAAACCCGTAATGCCGGTCTGAATCAGGCACTGGCCGATTTCGAATTGCGCCTGCAGGACAAGGACGAGCAGATCCGCTCACTGGAAGAAAAGCACCTGCACGCCCGTGACGCACTGGAGCACTACCGCAACGCCACCAAAGAGCAGCGCGAGCAGGAACAAAGTCGCCACGAAGCGCAAGTGCAGCAGATTCAGGCCGAACTACGTCAGGCACAGCAAAGTGCGCTGGTCCGCCAGGATGAAATCACTCAACTGCATCGCGACAACGAACGCCTGCTCACGGAAAATCGTGGCACTCAACGCGAATTGAATTTGTTGCAGGATCAGCTCAAGCAGAGCAATCAGCGCCAGGATCAATTGCTTGAGCAAGCGACCCGCGTCGACAGCGAGCGCACCCTCCTCCAGGAACGTTTGCGCGTAGCGACGCTGGAAAGCCAGACACTCAAACAGAGCGTCGAGGAGCAGGCACTGCTCAACCAGTCACTGGAAAAGGAATTGAGTAAAGTGCAGGCAAGCCTGGAAGAAAGCCAACGTCTGGCAGCCACCGTTGCGGCAGCGCCAGACCCGGCCAAACCGAAAAACGCTTAAGCGCCGACCGGCGTACGCATTGTGACGAACTCTTCGGCGGCCGTCGGGTGAACCCCGATCGTGTCGTCGAAGTCGCGCTTGGTGGCACCAGCCTTCAATGCAATCGCCAGCCCCTGCACGATCTCTCCGGCGTCAGGGCCGACCATATGGCAACCGAGGACTTTATCGGTTTTGCCGTCGACCACCAGCTTCATCAGCGTCCTCTCCTGACACTCGGTCAGCGTCAGCTTCATCGGACGGAAACGGCTTTCGTAAATGACCACGTCGTGACCCGCCTCGCGCGCCTCTTCTTCGGTCAAGCCGACTGTGCCGATGTTCGGCAGGCTGAACACGGCCGTCGGGATCATCTTGTAATCGACCGGACGGTATTGCTCAGGCTTGAACAGACGTCGCGCCACCGCCATGCCCTCAGCCAATGCCACCGGGGTCAACTGTACACGACCGATCACATCGCCCAGCGCCAGGATTGACGGCTCGCTGGTCTGGTATTGCTCGTCGACCTCAATGAAGCCTTTGTCGTTGAGCTGCACATCGGTGTTTTCCAGGCCCAGGTTATCCAGCATCGGACGCCGGCCAGTGGCGTAGAACACGCAGTCCGCCTCCAGCACTCGACCATCCTTGAGGGTAGCTTTCAAGCTGCCATCGGCCTGCTTGTCAATGCGCGCGATGTCGGCATTGAACTGCAGATCCATGCCGCGCTTGGTCAGCTCTTCCTGCAGATGCTTGCGCACCGAACCGTCGAAACCGCGCAGGAACAGATCACCGCGATACAGCAAGGTGGTGTTCGCCCCAAGTCCGTGGAAGATCCCGGCAAACTCGACCGCGATGTAACCGCCACCGACCACCAGCACGCGTTTCGGAAGCTCCTTGAGGAAGAATGCCTGGTTGGAGCTGATGGCGTGCTCATGCCCCGGAATCTGTGGAATCTGCGGCCAGCCGCCGGTGGCGATCAAAATGTTTTTCGCGGTGAAGCGCTCACCGTTGACCTCGACCTCATGCGGGCCGACGATCTTCGCGTGCGCTTCATGCAGGGTCACGCCACTGTTCACCAGCAGATTGCGGTAAATGCCGTTGAGGCGGTTGATCTCGCGATCCTTGTTGGCAATCAGCGTCGCCCAATCGAAATTCGCTTCGCCCAGGCTCCAGCCGAACCCGGACGACTGCTCGAAGTCTTCGGCGAAATGCGCGCCGTACACCAAGAGTTTTTTCGGCACGCAGCCGACGTTGACGCAGGTGCCGCCCAGATAACGGCTCTCGGCCACCGCCACTTTTGCACCGAAACCGGCAGCAAAACGGGCAGCCCGCACACCGCCGGAACCGGCACCAATCACATAAAGGTCAAAATCGTAGGCCATTTCTATCTCCTCGGCAGGCGATCAGCATACCCGCAGCCACCCGTTGGGCAAGTCCTGGCAAGTAAATGGGGGCGGAAAATGAAAAAAGCCACTCGAAGGTGGCTTTTTTCTTACAAACGAAGCAGGCGTACTCAGTAAGCCTTGCCAGTCTTGTAGAAGTTCTCGAAGCAGAAGTTGGTCGCCTCGATGTAGCCTTCAGCGCCACCGCAGTCGAAACGCTTGCCTTTGAACTTATAGGCCATCACGCAACCGTTCTGGGCCTGCTTCATCAGGGCGTCGGTGATCTGGATTTCGCCACCCTTGCCTGGCTCGGTCTGCTCGATCAGGTCAAAGATGTCCGGCGTCAGGATGTAACGACCGATGATTGCCAGGTTCGACGGTGCGTCTTCCGGCTTTGGCTTCTCGACCATGCTGTGAACGCGGTAGATGTCGTCGCGGATCATCTCGCCGGCGATCACGCCGTACTTGCTGGTTTCCTGCGGATCGACTTCCTGAATGGCGATGATCGAGCAGCGGAACTGCTTGTACAGCTTGACCATCTGGGTCAGCACGCCGTCGCCTTCGAGGTTGACGCACAGGTCGTCCGCCAGCACCACAGCGAACGGTTCGTCACCGATCAGCGGGCGACCGGTCAGGATCGCGTGGCCCAGACCTTTCATTTCGGTCTGACGGGTGTAGGAGAACGAGCACTCATCCAGCAGTTTGCGGATGCCGACCAGGTATTTCTCTTTGTCGGTGCCTTTGATCTGGTTTTCCAACTCGTAGCTGATGTCGAAGTGGTCTTCCAGAGCGCGTTTGCCACGACCCGTAACAATGGAGATTTCCGTCAGGCCAGCGTCCAGAGCTTCTTCAACGCCGTACTGGATCAGTGGCTTGTTTACCACCGGCAGCATTTCTTTAGGCATGGCTTTAGTCGCTGGCAGGAAGCGAGTACCGTAACCGGCTGCTGGGAACAAGCATTTCTTGATCATATAAGTCCTTGAAAGGGCTGTGTGTACGAGTTTCGGCGCAGTCTAATCAGGCGGCGTGCACCTTACAATGCCCCGCACTGGCTAACCGATGCCAACATAGAGAAATATTCTCGCCGATAGTTCCATCGGCAACTTCGGACCGCGAAATCAGCGTAGCTCAAAGTCACCGATAAACCGCTTCACCATACGCTCATCGTCACCCAATGCGAGCATTTGCCGGTATCATGGCGGCTTTGAACCAGCGAACGAGACAGATAGATGGCCGCAGCAAAAATCATCAATGGGTATACGGTCGACAAGGGCAAAGATGGCCAATGGCACATCACTGCCGCCAATGGCGAAGATGTGTCCGGGCCGTTACCTACTGAAGCCATGGCGATCGAAGTCGCGTCGGTACTCGATTACACGCCGCCCGCGCCGAAGCGACGCGGCAAGAACGAGGACTGAGCCCTCGCAGCGAATGCCGAGCCCTGCCATTACGCAGGGCTTTTTTCTGTTCGAACGCAAACAAGTGGCCAATCGCTATAACCTTTTCACACCGGCGCTGTCAGAGCGTCTAGTCCTCCCTCGCTGAAGATCACACTCATGAATATGAACAAATGGCTGCCCCTCGTTGCGGTATTGGCATTAAGCGGCTGCGCCACCTCTGAAACCACATACCTGAACAATGGCGAACAGGGCCTGAGCATCGATTGCTCCGGCGAAGCCAACTCCTGGGCCACCTGCTACGAAAAGGCTGACGCGTCCTGCGCCGGGACCGGTTACCGCATCGTCGGTACCGACGGCACGCCAGCGTCGAAGGAAAGCGACAAGACGCTCGGCGTCGATGTCGGCAACTACAAGAACCGCAGCGTGGTGGTGGTCTGCAAATAAACCCTACATGTGTATTTCAGCGAACTTGATCCCGAGTCCGCGCACGACTTCGATCAGGTCGTCGAGTCGGCTGAACGACTCGACCTCATCGTTCTCGTCCACCAGAAAGTAACTGCGCCCGGCGCTCTTCTTGAAAAACACGATCCACTCCCCCGGATTCGCCGGGTTCTGAATCACATGGGTGGCAGAGATAAGGCCCTCTACGTGGCGCTCCCGTACTTGCTCTCGCTTCATCGCGACTCCAGAAATGAAAATGCCGTCACAGCATGACTGTGACGGCATCGATGCTGATGACAGACAGTCTATCAGCCGGAAATGCACGCATTGGCAGCGTTGCGCACATCCCGAGGGCGAATGGGAACGTTGGACATACGCTCATGCAGCTTGATACTGCTGCCGCCGGAGCGGTCTTCGATATCAAACACAGCGGCCGGACCCGAGGACAATTTGCCCGGAACGATCACCCGAACCCCGTCCTTGTGCGGTTGCGTTTGCAGCGCGCCGCGGCTGTCAGCCAGCTTGTCGGACAGGCACTGCGCATATTCCTGGGGTTTCTTGCCAGAGATCACGCTCATGGTCGGCAGTGTTTCGTTTATTTCAGAAACGCTCGCACAACCACTCACCAACAGAACCAATGGCAGACACACCACACCCCACTTCATATAAAACCTCCATTAAAGACCGTCCGACAGCACAAATGCCGTTTTTATCCGAGGCCTTCTGCATTTAACCCGCATCCAATCGCGAATATCTGTTCAAAATTGTCAAAGCGACGCCCGACGGCCGGATAATAACCCGTGCGGGCTGATAAACTGCGCTCATCGACAAGCTATCGTTTTGATTTAGTAGAAAAAGCCCTTCTGGAGGCGCCCATGAAATTTATTCACCAGCGCGAGCACCTCAACGAAGACGACATCGTCGTCATCCAATGCTCGCAAATGTGCAACATCCGTCTGATGAACGACGCCAACTTCCGCAGCTTCAAGAACGGCGGCCGCCACACCTATCACGGTGGCGCTTTCGACACATTCCCGGCCCGTATCACCGCGCCGAGCACCGGTTTCTGGAACATCACCATCGACACCGTCAACCGCCGGGCGATCAGCGTGACTCGCAAACCGACGCTGACCCATTCGATCAAAATCATTCGCCGCTCCAGCTCCAAACTCAGCTGAGACGCTCCGCCCATTCAGAAAGGTAGGCATGACCGTGGCTCAAACGACCAAATACGTCATCAAGTACAAACTCAACGGCGAACGCCGCTTCGAGTTCGCACAACTGCAGAACGGCACAGCGGAAGAGGCCAAGGCAGCCCTGGACGCTATCCACGGCCAGAGCGACGATGTGATCACTGACATCGCCGTGAGCAAAGCGCTGTAATACGGCGCCGGGAATTCGACCGCAAGCGGCGGAGTGCTCTGCCGCCCGCACCTGACCAGACTGACGGCTTCGACCTTGGGTCAAGGAGTCAGTATGTCGATGTCACCCACCCGTTTAGCCGAACTCGACTGGGCCGGTCTTGAACAGCAACTGGACCGCGACGGATGCGCCATCATCCGCTCACTGCTGTCGGCCGCAAGCTGTGAGCACCTGAGCGCGCTCTATCCGCAGACCGGGCCGTTCCGCTCCCAGGTCATCATGGCTCGCCATGGTTTCGGTCGCGGCGAATACAAGTACTTCCGTTATCCGCTGCCCGCGCCCATACAACGCCTGCGCACGGCGCTGTATCCGTGCCTGGTGCCGTTGGCGAATCGCTGGTACGCGCGAATGAACCTGCCGGAACGTTTTCCGCCAGGCCACGACGAATTTCTTCAGCACTGCCATGCCGCCGGCCAGTTGCGCCCTACTCCGCTCTTATTGCAGTACGGTGCGCAGGACTACAACTGTCTGCACCAGGATGTGTACGGTGAGTGGGTGTTTCCGTTGCAAGTGGCGATTCTGCTGTCAGAACCCGGCGAGGATTTTACCGGTGGCGAATTCGTCCTCACCGAACAACGCCCGCGCATGCAGTCGCGTCCGCTGGTGCTGGATCTGAAAAAAGGCGATGCCGTAATCTTTGCCGTCAATCAACGCCCGGTCAAAGGCGTGCGCGGCGATTACCGGGTGACCCTGCGCCATGGCGTGAGTCGCCTGCACAGTGGAAAAAGGCATACCCTAGGCATCATCTTTCACGACGCCACGTGACGACCATGTCATCCCGTACATTCGATCTGTTCGCAGACCACGAACCCGAACAACAGCCACGAGCCGAGCAGATCGGCGAACAATCATGGGTGTTGCGCGGTTTCGCCTTGCCGGTGGTCGACCACCTGCTGCCGGCGCTGGACGCCATTCTCGTCGCCGCTCCCTTGCGTCACATGGTCACGCCGGGCGGCTTCAGCATGTCAGTCGGCACCAGCAGTTGCGGTGCGTGGGGCTGGATCACCGATCGCAGCGGCTATCGTTACTCGCCCGTCGACCCGCTCAGCGGTTTACCCTGGCCGCCGATGCCGAAATCGTTCGCCATGCTGGCGCACTCGGCCGCCGAACGCGGCGGATTCTCTGGCTTCAACGCCGATTCCTGCCTGATCAACCGCTATATCCCCGGTGCCAAGATGTCGTTACATCAGGATAAAGACGAAAAGGACTACGCCGCACCGATCGTTTCCCTGTCCCTCGGGTTGCCGGCGATGTTTCTGTTCGGCGGTTTTTCCCGCAGCGACAAAACTCAGCGCATTCCTCTGCTGCACGGTGACATGGTGGTCTGGGGTGGCGTCGACCGCTTGCGGTATCACGGCGTATTGCCGATCAGGCACGGTCAGCATCCGCGCCTTGGCGAACAGCGGATCAACCTGACATTCCGGGTCGCCCGATAAGCAGAAAATTCGACCGCAAGGCCCGGAGTGTCGTGCGCGCCGAGGCTGGTTAACCTGAGTCAAACAGGTCAACGGATTACTCATCATGAAAACGCTTTCGAACCCGCTCAACATCCAGGACGATCCACGCTGGGCCGCTGTGGTCGCTCGCGATCCACGAGCGGACGGGCAGTTTGTCTATGCGGTAAAAACCACCGGCATCTACTGCCGTCCCAGCAGCCTGGCACGGTTGCCGAAACCGCAGAACGTCGAGTTCTTCGACAATGCGCAACAGGCTGAAGCGGCAGGCTACCGGCCGAGCAAACGGGCCAGCAAGGATCACAGCGATGTCGCGGCGCAACACGCGGTGACCGTGGCGAAAGCCTGTCGACAGATCGAAACGGCAGAAAACCCGCCGCGGCTCAATGAGCTCGCGCAGACGGCAGGCTTGAGCCCGTTTCATTTTCATCGGGTGTTCAAGGCTGCCACCGGCCTGACGCCCAAAGGTTACGCCGCCGCCCACCGTTCGCGCAGGGTCCGCGAACGGCTGGCAGACGGCGACTCCGTGACGGACGCGCTCTATGACGCCGGTTTCAACTCCAACAGCCGCTTCTACGAAGCCGCCGATCATCTGTTAGGCATGAAACCCGGCGACTACCGTGCAGCCGGCCAGAACAACGACATTCGTTTCGCGGTGGGCCAATGCTCGCTCGGCGCGATCCTGGTCGCGCAAAGCGAACGTGGGGTTTGCGCGATTCTGCTGGGCGACGACCCGCATCAACTGGTGTGCGATCTGCAGGATCAATTCAAGAAAGCCAACCTGATCGGCGCCGACCGTGGATTTGAACAACTGATCGCCAAGGTCGTGGGCTTTATCGAAGCGCCGGCCATTGGCCTAGATTTGCCGCTGGACGTGCGCGGGACGGCGTTTCAAGAGCGCGTCTGGCAAGCGTTGCGCGAGATTCCGCCCGGCAGCACGGCCAGCTACGCCGACATTGCCCAGCGCATCGGCGCGCCGACATCCATGCGCGCCGTGGCCCAGGCCTGCGGGGCCAACCGTCTGGCGGTAGCGATCCCCTGCCACCGCGTGGTGCGCAGCGATGGCAATCTGTCAGGTTATCGCTGGGGCGTGGAGCGCAAGCGCCAGTTGCTGGAGCGTGAGACGCAGTCTTAGCGAACGCCGATATGGATCGACACGGATTCGGGGCCGGTATAGGCCTCGAAGTCCGTGGCGTAGCGACGCTGGATCTGCGGATTGTCACTAAAGAACGTCCACACTTTGCCCCAGGTAGAGATCACCGCGTCGGGCATTTGACCGTGCGCCTCGAAGACCAGATATTCGCCCGCTTCGATCTCGACCGATTCGTACCCGCCCGCAGGCTTGTCGACAGCCACGCCCGCGGTCACGTCGAACGCCCCGGAGGCGTCCGATTCGTAGGCCGAATATACGCCATACACGGGCGATCCGGCTGGTCGGGAATGCTTTCAGCCAGTGCGCTGGCGAAAAACTGCCGCCACATCGGGCCGATCTTCGCCGACTCGGTGCTGTGCTCTGCTGCATTGTCCGTGCGTACACGCAAGCCCGAAACCGTGAAGGCGTCGATCTGCTGCCGTTTCAAGTCCATCGAAAACCTCACTCCCTGATTGGTTGAAGCACGGTCCGCAAGCGCCGCGATGGCGTTAACTCTGTCAGCGATTGACGTCAACGACAACCCTGCCGCGCAACTGTCCGGCGAGCAATGTCGGCGCCGCATCGACCGCTTCGCTCAGGCTGATTTCATGGCTGATCAGCGACAGCAACGCGAAGTCCAGATCCTTCGCCAAACGATCCCAGGCTTCCAGGCGGCGCGCCTTGGGCTGAGTCACGCTATTGATGCCGGCCAGCGTCACGCCGCGCAGGATGAAAGGCGCTACCGACGCCGGAAAATCCATACCTTGCGCCAAGCCGCAGGCAGCGACCGTTCCTTCGGCACGGGTGCTGGCGCAGGCGTTGGCCAGGGTGTGGCTGCCAACCGAATCAATGACGCCCGCCCAACGCTCCTTGGCCAGCGGTTTGCCGGGCTCGGACAAGGTTGCGCGCTCAATGATCTCGCTAGCGCCCAGCTGTTTCAGGTACTCATGCTCGGAGACCCGACCGGTGGATGCCACCACCCGGTAGCCGAGTTTGCTGAGCAGAGCGATGGCAAAACTGCCCACACCGCCATTGGCGCCCGTCACCAGAATCTCGCCCTGATCGGGCGTGACGCCATTGCGCTCCAGCGCGAGGATGCACAGCATCGCCGTGTAGCCAGCGGTGCCAATGGCCATCGCCTGTGCCGGGGTAAAAGCCTTGGGCAACGGAATCAGCCAGTCACCCTGCAACCGGGCTTTTTGCGCAAGACCGCCCCAATGACTTTCACCGACGCCCCAGCCGTTGAGCAACACTGCATCGCCGACCTTGTAATCGGCGTGAGCACTGGCCTCAACCGTACCGGCCAGATCGATCCCCGGCACCATCGGAAATTTGCGCACCACCGGACTGCTGCCGGTAATCGCCAGGCCATCCTTGAAGTTGAGTGTGCTGTAGGCGACACGTACGGTGACATCGCCTTCGGGTAACTGGTCCTCGTTGATCGCTTGCACGCTGGCGCGATAACCGCGGTCGTCTTTGTCGATCAGAATGGCGTTGAACATGGCGACCTCTCGCGAACAGGGTTAAGGATTGCGTGCCTTGAAATACCACATCGCAATACATTGCCACACTCGACTTTCTGCTTGTCCGCAAATCGACCGGGTATTTGCATCGCGGGCGACTATGCTTTTTCGACGGTTGTGCTTTCGCGATGATTCCTTTGGAAATCGCCCTGTCGATGGAGCTGACAATGCCTTATCCGCGCTCGTTTCTTGTGATGCTGATGCTGTGGCTGCTGACCTTCGGCAATGCTTTGGCAGCCCCCGCGACAACAACCGCTGACGCAGCGCCGGACGCGCCGACATGGCCGCAAGTCATCACCAGCGGCAAGGCGAAACTGACCGTGTACCAGCCGCAACTCGACAGCTGGGATGGCTATACCCTCAATGCCCGCGCGGCGGTCGAAGCCACAGGTGGCGACGGCAAGTCCACCTACGGCATCGTCCAGTTCAGCGCGCATACACTGGTCGACAAAGCGACCCGCTGGGTGGCGCTCGATCAGTACAAGCTGATCAAGGCCGACTTCCCGGCCGATGCCAGCCAGGCCGACATCTGGGTCGCGGCATTGCAAAAGGACGCCGAAAACCGCAAGAAGACCATTTCGCTGGATCAGCTCGAAGCCGCCGTAGGCGTGCTGTCGGCCGAGCAGAAAGCCGACAGCGCACCTCTGGAAAATACGCCGCCAGCCATCGTCACGTCCGACGTCCCCGCCCTGCTTGTCTATATTGATGGCGAGGCCGCCTATCGAGCGGTGGACGGCATTGCGCTGCAACGGGTGATCAACACTCGGCCGCTGCTGCTGAAAGATGCCCAGGGCAAACATTACCTGCATGTGTTCGATGGCTGGATGGTTGCCGACCAGTTGAGCGGCGAGTACACGCGCCTGGCCGCGCCACCTGCCGATCTGGAAAAAGCCCGACTGGCGGCGATCAAGAGCCAGCAGGTCGATCTGTTGACGGGACAAAGTGATCCCAAAGACAAGGTGCCGAGTCTGGCCAAACCGCCGCAGCCGAAGATCTTCATCGCCACCACGCCCACCGAACTGCTGGTGACCGACGGCGCGCCACAATGGCTACCCATCCAAGGCACAAGCCTGCTTTATGTGAGCAACACCACCGGGCATATCTTCAAGGAAATCGGTGACCAGAACAGTTACGTGCTGATCTCCGGGCGCTGGTTTCGCGCCAGCGACATGAAGGGGCCGTGGACATTTACCCCGGCCGACAAATTGCCCGCCGACTTCGCCAGCATCCCCGACGACAGCCCGAAAGAGAACGTCAAGGCCTCCGTCGCCGGCACGCCACAGGCCAAGGAAGCGGCGATTGCCGCGACCATTCCCCAGACCTCGGCGATCAAGAAAAACGCGGTGCACATGACAGCGCCGCAGTTCGATGGCGAGCCGCAACTCAAAGCCATCAACAGCACACCGCTACAGTATGTGGTCAACAGTGCGACACCGATCATTCGCGTCGACAACGACAGCTGGTTTGCGGTGGAGAACGGAATCTGGTTCACCTCGACGTCCTTGAACGGGCCGTGGACCGTGGCCAGCTCGGTACCGGCGGTGATCTATTCGATCCCGCCGAGTTCGCCCATGCACTACCTCACCTACGTCAAGGTCTATGAGTCCAGCGGCGATACCGTGGTGGTCGGTTACACGCCGGGGTATCAGGGATCGAATCTGGACCCGGCGACCGGCGTCGTGGTTTATGGCACCGGTTATCCGTACACGCCGTGGGTCGGCAGTGTCTGGTACGGACCGCCGGTGACTTACGGTTTCGGCGTCGCCATTCGCTACACACCCTGGACCGGCTGGACGTTCGGCTTCGGTTTCGGCTGGAGCTGGGGCGGCAGCACCGTGGCAATGGGCTGGGGCTGGGGCGCCTATCCATGGTGGGGCAATTACGGCTGGGGTTACGCCTGGGGCCCGCACCTGTATCCAGCGCCGCTGGCCTGGGGTGGCGCCGCCTACGGTTATCGTGGCGGCGCGGTAGCCTGGGGGCCCGGAGGCTGGGCCGGAACCACAGGCAACATTTACCGTCAGTGGGGCGATCGAGCGACAGTCAGCCGCTACGGTGCGGGCTACAACGCCTGGACCGGCAATCGCTGGGCGGGTCAGGTAGGTGCTTCGTATAACTCACGCACCGGCGTCGCAGCGGCGGGGCAACGGGGCGCCGTGCATAACGTGTATAACGGCAACTATGCAGCCGGACGCAGCGGCGTGGCGACCGGGCCGAACGGCGGCGCCATTGCCGGCGAACGGGTCACTGTCGGCAATGCGCGCAACGGCACGCAAGTCACCGCCAACCGTGGTGCGGTGTACAACCCCAACTCCGGCAACACCACTCAATATGGCGCGGTTCGCGGACGCAACAGTGGTGTGGCCCATGTCGGCGACAACGTTTATGCGGGGCATGACGGTAACGTCTACAAGAAAACCGATAATGGCTGGCAGTCGATGGTGGGCGGCGGTACACGGCCGGCGCCGGTAAACAACAATGCACAACTGCAGAACCTCAATCGCGAATCCGCTGCGCGCAATGTCGGCAACCAGCGCACCAACAACTTTCATAACTCCTCGCAAAACATGAATCGTTCGTTTGGCGGCGGCGGATTACACCGACGCTGAAAAACTGCACGGCATATTCAGTATTTCGAACTGGCTGTGTAGACGGCTTTGCTGTTAAAAAACGACCCTGCCGTCCCTGCCCGTTTTGTCGTTCGGAGAACCGCTGTCATGAGCCAATGGCCAGATAACCGCCTGCTTGACCTTCTCGGTATTGAAGTACCGATCATTCAGGGACCGATGGCCGGTGCCACGAATTCGTCCATGGTGATCGCCGTGTGTAATGCCGGGGGGCTGGGTTCGATGCCGGCGGCGATGCTCAGCATCGAGCAGTTGCGTGACGAGCTGAAAACCATTCGTGCAAACACTGACAAACCTTTCAACGTGAACTTCTTCTGCCATCAGCCACCGGCGCCGGATGAACAACGCGCCCGCGACTGGAAGAACCTGCTGGAACCTTACTACCGCGAACTGGGCGTGGATTTCGACGCACCGACGCCGGTGTCCAATCGCGCGCCCTTCGATGCCGCAGCCTGCGAAGTACTGGAGGAGTTTCGACCGTCGGTGGTGAGCTTCCACTTTGGCCTGCCGGAAAAATCCCTGCTGGATCGGGTCAAGGCCACCGGAGCGAAAATTCTCTCCTCGGCCACCACCGTTGAGGAAGCCGTGTGGCTGGAGCAGAACGGTTGCGATGCGATCATTGCCATGGGTTACGAAGCTGGCGGCCATCGCGGGATGTTTCTGAGTGAGGACTTGAGCAGTCAGGTTGGCACATTTGCCCTGGTACCGCAGGTGGTCGATGCAGTGAACATTCCAGTGATCGCCGCGGGTGCCATTGCCGACGCTCGTGGTGTCGCGGCAGCGCTCATGCTCGGCGCGTCGGCGGCGCAGGTGGGTACTGCGTACCTGTTCACCCCGGAAGCGAAAGTCAGCGCTGCTCATCACCAGGCGCTGCGCACGGCCAAGGAAAGCGAAACCGCGATCACCAATATTTTCACCGGCCGTCCGGCCCGGGGCATTCTGAACCGTGCCATGCGCGAGCTGGGCCCGATGTCGCCGATGGCTCCCGCATTTCCGCTGGCGGGGGGTGCGTTGATGCCGTTGCGAGCGAAACATGAGGCTGAGTTCGCCAACCTCTGGGCGGGTCAGGCCTTTACGTTGGGCAGAGACGTCAGCAGTGCCGAATTGACGCGACAGTTGGCCGACGGTGCTTTGGCAAAACTGCAACGGCGTTGAGTCCGGACCGCGTGAGGAATCGAAGCCCTCACACTGGTTTCAAGCAACACTTTCCGTTTGCCGGCGTTTCGCTATATATTTCGCTATATAGCGTTCTCACCCCTCGCATCGGCGCAGTCCACTTCCAACAATAGCTGCCCTGCGCCCACGCCGACCACGGAGCTGTTACATGACCATTTGTGCCTCCCGTTTTGCCCCTTCCTGCCTGGTTTCCCTGCTCGCGGTGTTCGCCATTGGCACTGTCCAGGCTGATGAAGTGCAAGTGGCTGTAGCTGCCAACTTCACCGCGCCGATCCAGGCGCTTGCCGCCGATTTCGAAAAAGACACCGGGCACAAACTGGTCGCCGCTTACGGCGCCACTGGCCAGTTCTATACCCAGATCAAAAACGGCGCGCCGTTCGAAGTGTTCCTCTCGGCGGACGACACCACTGCGGAAAAACTCGAAAAAGAAGGCGATAGTGTCAAGGGCTCGCGATTCACCTACGCCATCGGCACCCTGGCGCTGTGGTCGGCCAAAGAAGGCTACGTCGATGCCAAAGGCGATGTGCTGAAGAAAAACGAGTATCAGCATCTGTCCATCGCCAACCCGAAAGCCGCACCTTACGGGCTCGCCGCCACGCAGGTGCTGGAGAAGCTGAAACTGACCGAAGCCACCAAAGCCAAGATCGTTGAAGGCCAGAACATCACCCAGGCGTATCAATTCGTCTCCACCGGCAACGCCGAAGTGGGCTTCGTTGCTCTCTCGCAGATCTACAAGGACGGTAAAGTCAGCAGCGGCTCGGCCTGGATCGTTCCGGCCAGCCTGCACGACCCGATCAAACAGGACGCGGTCATCCTCAATAAAGGCAAGGACAGCGCCGCCGCCAAAGCCTTGGTTGAATACCTCAAGGGCCCAAAAGCCGCTGCGGTGATCAAGTCTTACGGTTATCAACTCTAAATGGCACTGACGAGTGCCGATTTTGCGGCGATCTGGCTGACCCTGAAACTGGCGTCCCTGACCACCGTGATTCTATTGCTGGTCGGCACACCAATCGCCCTGTGGCTGTCGCGTACCCGTTCGTGGTTGCGCGGCCCGATCGGGGCGATTGTCGCCCTGCCCCTCGTGCTGCCGCCGACCGTCATCGGTTTCTATCTGTTGCTGATGATGGGGCCGCACGGTTTTCTCGGCCAATTCACCCAATGGCTGGGGCTCGGCACGCTGACCTTCAGTTTTACCGGGCTGGTGATCGGCTCGGTGATCTACTCCATGCCGTTTGTGGTGCAACCGCTACAGAACGCCTTTTCGGCGATCGGCACCCGTCCTCTGGAAGTGGCCGCGACTTTGCGCGCCAATCCTTGGGACACTTTTTTCAGCGTGATGCTGCCCCTGGCGCGCCCGGGTTTTATCACGGCAGCGATCCTCGGATTCGCCCATACCGTCGGTGAATTCGGTGTGGTGCTGATGATTGGCGGCAACATTCCCGACAAGACCCGCGTGGTGTCCGTGCAGATTTACGACCACGTCGAAGCCATGGAATACGCCCAGGCTCACTGGTTGGCCGGGGCGATGCTGGTGTTTTCCTTTCTGGTGTTGCTGGCGCTGTACACCAGCCGCAAAACCCGTGCGGGCTGGAGCTGACCGATGATTGATGCACGTTTGAAAATCGGCTATTCCGGCTTCAGCCTGGACGTTGACCTGCACTTGCCGGGCCGTGGCGTCACCGCGTTGTACGGTCATTCCGGCTCCGGCAAAACCACCTGCCTGCGCTGCATTGCCGGGCTGGAACGTGCCGAACAGGCATTTATCCGCATCAACGGTGAAGTCTGGCAGGACAGCGACCATGGCACTTTCGTCCCGCCACACAAACGCGCAGTCGGCTACGTGTTTCAAGAGGCCAGCCTGTTCGCGCACCTGTCGGTGCTGGGCAATCTGCAATTCGGCCTCAAGCGCATCGCCAAGGCCCAGCGTCGGGTCGATCTCGCGCAGGCCACTGAACTCCTGGGTATCGGTCATCTGCTCGAGCGCCATCCGCAGCACCTCTCTGGTGGCGAACGTCAACGAGTGGGCATTGCCCGAGCCCTGCTGACCAGCCCGAAGTTGTTGTTGATGGACGAGCCCCTGGCCGCTCTCGACAGCCAGCGCAAACGCGAAATTCTGCCTTACCTGCAGCGTCTGCATGACGAGCTGGACATTCCACTGCTGTACGTCAGCCACGCGCAAGACGAAGTGGCGCGACTGGCCGATCACCTCGTGCTGCTCAGCGACGGCAAGGCCCTGGCCAGCGGCCCGATCGGCGAAACCCTCGCCCGTCTGGATTTGCCGATGGCAATGGGCGACGACGCCGGAGTGATCATCGAGGGTCAGGTCAGTGCCTACGACGCCGATTATCAGTTGCTGAGCCTGCAGTTGCCGGCCACCCATTTGCACATTCGCGTCACCCACGCGCCGATGGCATTGGGTCAGGCCTTACGGTGCAAGGTACACGCGCGCGACATCAGTCTCACCCTGCAGAACACCGAGTTCAGCAGCATCCTCAATCGTCTGCCGGTCACCGTGGTCAGTGAACTGGCAGCGGACAACGCTGCCCATGTCCTGATTCGTCTCGATGCCGGCGGCACGCCCTTGGTGGCGCGTATCACGCGCTTCTCGCGGGATCAACTCGGCGTGCATCCGGGCCAGCATCTCTGGGCACAGATCAAGGCGGTCGCAGTGCTGGCGTAAATCATTCGGCACGACGGCTACAGCGTGCGGTCAATCGTTTACAGACCACGACGCCCCCCAAGGAAGCCGCCATGCCCGACACCGTGCTGACCGACGCACTGCCCCCAGACCTGCACTATGTCGATGACACCCAGCCCGGTATCACGCGCAAGAAACTGCGCGGCAAGTTCAGCTACTTCGAACCCTCGGGCCAGCGCATCACTGACCCGGACGAAATCAAACGCATCAACGCCCTCGCGGTGCCGCCGGCCTATATCGACGTGTGGATCTGCGTCGACCCGCGTGGCCACCTGCAAGCCACTGGGCGCGATGCCCGTGGCCGCAAACAATACCGCTATCACGCGCGCTGGCGCGAAGTGCGCGATGCCGACAAGTATTCACGCCTGCGCGAATTTGGCCTGGCGCTGCCGAAATTGCGTAAACAGCTGGAAGTGCTGCTGGCCGCGCCCGGTTTCAGTCGCGACAAAGTCATGGCCACGGTGATCACCCTGCTCGATGCCACGCTGATTCGTGTCGGCAACACGCAGTATGCGCGGGATAACCGTTCCTACGGCCTGACGACCTTGCGCAGCCGACATGTCGAGGTCAACGGCAGTGCGATCCTGTTCCAGTTTCGCGGCAAGAGCGGGATCGAACATCAAATCACCGTCAAGGATCGCCGTCTGGCGCGAATCATCAAGCGCTGCCTGGAAATCCCCGGGCAGAACCTGTTTCAGTATCTGGATGAAAACGGTGACCGCCACACGGTCAGCTCTTCCGACGTCAATGCGTATCTGCAAACCCTGACCGGCGCCGACTTTACCGCCAAGGACTACCGCACCTGGGCCGGCAGCGCCCTGGCATTGGCGGTGTTGCGTGAGCTGACTCACGAATCGGAGACCGAAGCCAAACGCCACGTCGTCGAGATGGTCAAGGGCGTCGCCAAACAGCTGGGCAATACGCCAGCGGTGTGCCGCAAGTGCTATATCCATCCCGCGGTGGTGGAAAAATTCATGCTCGGCGCACTGGCGCAACTCCCCCGTCCGCGAGTGCGCAAAGGGCTGCGCGCCGAAGAAGTGGCGCTGGCAATGTTTCTCGAGCAGATGAGCGAAATGACCGACGCGCCTTGATCCCCGCCCGGCAGTGCCAGCCGACGAGTTGATCTGCCTATTTTTTGCACGATCGCCGCAGCCTTCTATAGTTGATCTGACACGAATCAGCTGCGGTGACGCCATGGAAGACATTTTCGTCGTGAAGCGCTGCAACAAGATCATCATTCACGGTCGACGCGCCGGAGAAAGCCAGCATGATCCCGCCGAAGCCATTGGCTGGTTTCGTATCTGCGACACGCGCACGGGTGGCTTCATCGGCGATGGCTATGACAGGGAGCAAGACGCCAGGGTCGAATGCGAGCGCCTTAACGCAGCGAGTTCTCCACTACCGGTCCGCCAGTCTTCCGGCTGATGCCGATCACCGGCGGGTCTATACTGAAACCAGCTGAAGGAGCAGCACCCCAACGGCAGAAGGCTCGCGACTTGCGGGCTTTTTGCTGCCGCTCAGCGGTTTCATTGAACGGAGGTGTTCCATGTCCGAAAAAGAGTCCATCACCACCCTCCTCACCCTGCTCGACGCCCGGCAGGCCCGCCTCGCGGCCGCTTGCAAGGAGATCGCCGACTGGGTCGATCATCAAGGCGGACACCCCACCGCCCTGCGTATCCGCGATCGGCTGAACGACATCGAAAAGGATGCGCCGCTGATTCGCAATACACTGTCGGCCCTGAAGCCGGTTGATCGGCCGCTGCCACGGTTCAGATAACGACAAATCAGGTCATCGCGAGGGATGGTCATTATTGCCGGGCGGCCTTCTGCCCGGCAGTTGCTTGTGTGAGCCGAAAAGTTTCTTTTCACGAAGCCATCACATCGACCCGCTTACAGTGAAATCACTCCTTTAGAGATCACTTTCAACGCCCGCCCGCATGCGGGTGTTTTTTTGTCTGCGATTTGTCTCGCCGAACGCGCATGGCTGCCAGTTGTCAAACCATTACACGTCACTCAGGAGACGGTTCATGGTCATTCATTTCAGCGTCGACGGTCATCTGGCCTGCGGTCACAAAGGTCAGCAACTCTCAGCGAGCAAAGAACTCAATCGCGTGAAGTGCCGTAGCTGCCGCAATACCGATGCGTTCAAGCAGGCAAGAAAAGACCAACGCAATGCAGCACGACGCACTGCCCGACAGGCAAAGAACACTCATGGCGCGGTTGATTGGCGCACACAATGGATTGAGCGGCTGACCGCAATGGCCGGACTTCAGCGCCTGCCGCGAGGTTTCAGTGGGCAGGCATTTGTTTAAAGCTACAAAAAAGCCCAGCTGAATAGCTGGGCTTTCGCTGCAAAAAACTGGCGGCTGTCAGGCCAGTGAACGTACGCAACGCCAATAGGCACAATGAAAATTGCGAATGATCAGAAGTATCCATTAGCGGTAATCCATGGGCATCCGATCAAAATACCGCCCCGGAAACAAACAAGGGCTTGCATCAGCTTTCGCCCGCAAACCCTTGATTAGAGATGGTGCCCGAAGCCGGAATCGAACCGGCACGCCCTTACGAGCGGGGGATTTTAAATCCATAATTTTTTACTTATAAATCATAAGTTTAGTATCCGTATTTTTCCGCATCGCGCAAATTTTTTCTCCGATTTCAGATAGTAAAACCAGTGTCTCAAAATAAATTGCGGAAAGAAATCGGCTGCAGGATCTCACGTCTAAAACAAGACGAACGACCGTGCGTAGAAAGGTTGTACGCATCACTGGGCGCCAATTGACTGTATCGCCAATCAGTTTACCTACGGCAAGATGATTCTTTAACAGAACGAACATGGCTCAACCAAGATGGCGCGTAAGCGGCGGGTATCCTTTAAATAGAATTGAAGCTGTCACCGGTTACAACTCGACACTGAATCCTCTGATCACCACGCCTTCGGCAAAACGCACCACGGTGGTCAAACTGGCCCAGGTGCGCAGCGGCTCACGTCGCGAGCGCACCGGCACCCAGCGTGCGCCGCTGCCGCCCAGACGGATCGACAGGCCCCAGTCGGGGCCACCGTCGATCCTGGCCACCAGGCATTCGCGCACCGCGTGTTGTTCGACCTGGGCGCGCAACACCTCTTCGTGAATGCCGTCGCCGATCATGCCTGCAACACCTCTCGTTGCGCCTGAACGGCGTCCTTAAGCAACACATGCAAGCCTTCGATGGTGCCGTAATTCTCGGCCCGCACGGTTTCAATGCCGAGCACAAAACCGTCGGAGCGATCCGCCACACGCTGCAGTTCCACGAGGGTCAGGCAGGTCTCCATGCGCGCCAAAAAATTCGCGGTTTGCATGTAGACGGGTGCCGGCAGGTTCAGCGCGTTCAACGCCTCGAACTGGCTCATTCCCATTCCAACCACTGGCGTTCGCTGGCGGCGCAGGTGTCAGTTCGAACTGCCGGCCCCTGATCAGAAGCCAGCCGCCAGGCTCATTGCGGCCGTCGATCAATTGCCCTTGCAGCATGCGCCCGCCAGGCAGAATTACCCGCAGCAGGTTGGCGATCTTAGGGCCTTGCAGATACTGCTGCAGTTCAATGCGGGCGCGTCCCGCGCCGGCATCGCTCAAGCGCACCGGACATTCGAGCGTCGTCAGCTCGATCGGTGCCTGCGCCAGGTAGCGGGCGATCATCACAACGGTGGCCACGCCCTCATAAACGTACGACATGTGGAGCGTTCCTGTTCGTGTCAGTGGCGGTGTAGGCGCCGGCAAGAATGTCAGGAAATGGTAGACCAACCTGGGGGGGACTGGTTGCCGTGGCCGCAACAAAGGCCCCCACGCCTGGTCCAGGTGTGGGGGCCGAGTGAACATAAGCTGGAATTCAATGAACCGGTCATGGATGGCCGCTATCGGCCAGAAGAGGACGTTTAGAGCAAGGAGAATAAATCCGTCGCATTTCTTCCAGGCTTTGCAATTTGCGGACGCGCTTTTACACACTCTGGGCTGGTAAGTTTAGAGTCGGAAAATCAACTAGTCCCTTTTTCTAAAGTAGGTGCCAATGGTTACTTCTATCGTTCTTCAGGACGTTGACGTTGGATGGATCGCTACTGACGCCATCGGGCAGGTTGCGCTCTTCACTACGGCTGGTCCGGGGCCGATTCCTTGCTCCGCACTTCCCTCCGTCGAGAACTCCGAAGAGGCGGTCCTTTCATTGCCGGAGGTGTCCGATGTAGATCTGGTTACTTCGATGTCTGGCGCAAACGCTTTCGCTGCCTTTGCCAAGCGTGGGTTCTTTGCATATGACTGGTCGGACGTCCATCGCACTACGCGCCTAGCCTTGAATGGATATGAGCTGCAATACCGTCCACTGAATCCATTGACACTTTTCGACTTACCGGCCCCTTTACGGGCATTGGCTGAGGTTACCCGGCTATCTGGCGTAACGTTCGGAGTACCTATCGTAGTGATAGGTAATCAGATTTCTTAGCCGTCATTCAGCGGTTGGGGAGCGTTTTGGCCGTTTGCTCCCTTTCACTACCGGCAGCTAATGGCCCAGAGTGTGTAAAAACGCTTCGCCAAAATTGGAGTGTGCGCGTTTACGTCGAATCTGAAATTTATCGGCACGTCAGCAGGTGCGGATTTTACGTAGAAGCGCGATTCTCAGTCCGGGCTTGAGTACCTGTCGCGCTGAAAAACGTTTTTACACAGCCTGGGCCGTTTCCTGCCATTCCAGAACGACTGCTTGCCGTTAGCGGTCGGTTGCGAACGTCAGCTTCTGGCCAATAGCTGTCCCTGAGGAACCCCTGCAAATGACCGAAGCTGTATAAAATTTTTTTGAGCGCGACAGGTACTCAAAACCGAACTAAATTCTCGCTTCTACGCGAAATCCACATCTTCTGACGTACCGTTAAATATCAGATTTAACGTAGATGCCCATACTTCAGTTTTGGCAAAGCGTTTTTACACACTCTGGGTCGTAAGCAGCCTTGATTGAAGTATCGGCTAAATGCGGCCGATCAGAGACTTCGAAATCAGTGCGATTCAAAATGGATAGTTCACACCCACAAGACTCAGCCGACAACCGCCCCTATAGGACCACTAGCAATCAATGCGGCCCCACAAACGATTTTCATGCCGTGCAAGGCGATTGGCGTGCCATCGACTGTATAGGTGCTGCTGCCCTCGGCGATTGGAAAAATCCCTTTACACAGAGGGCAACTCACCTTGTGACCCACCCCAGCTATAGGTTTGCCGTTGAGGTCGGTTTGGGAGAATGCTTCAAGAACTTTGCCACCGTGAGTTGTGGAGTCGCCCAGTCGGATAACGTCTTTCATAGAGCAACTCTCCTAAACCGGTGTCTTAGTAATCAATTGCATTCAATGACCACGATAACTTTAGTATTTCTGCGAGCCATTAGGAACCAATGTACTTGTAATAAACCCCCAGCCCCCCATTAACTCCGGAAATCTCGAGGTGAAGGATCGCTTCACCGGGTGCACCATCAGCAAAAAGAACACATTCTAACCCGAGCGTTTTTTCATTAGTTTCATATACATCAATGTAAGGCCGGCCTTGCTTGCTTGAATCAAAAGCCTTTTCTTCAGGCGCGATGGATATCTTGGTGCCTTTAGCGAAATAATCATCAATACACTCATAAATCTCATCAGCAACCGCGCTGGATATTCCAAAATCTTGCTCAAGTGTAGACGTGTCACGTCGATCGATGGCCTCTACGAGCAATTGGGTCTTGGCATAAGCTTCGTGATTGGTGGGTGTACTCATTTATCGACTCCGTCTCTTGGAAGGTGTTGCGGTGCTGGTACCCGCGTTGGCTTTAATACCGGTGAAGTAGCCACGAGCCTGGAGTGTCGCGCACTTCGCTGCCTTCGGACTCAGTCCCGCAGCACGTAGCGACTTGAAGGCTACGACAGTCTCACTTCCTAGCAGGCCGGCAGTTGATGCCTTATCTTGGGCTCGATTAGCATTATAGTGCGGAGTTCCTCGTGTGGTTCCGTCTGGGTTTCTTCCTTGAAGGCTTATCGCTGGCGCATCATTGTATTTATAACCTGAAATTCCATTCATCGACGCATCCTGATAGATGTGGTGGGAGTCTTGGAGCCCCCCTATTTTTCGAAGGTCGCCATGGCGACCTGTCACTACACCTTCAGCTTCAAGTACTTTATTACATTCACATGGGCATGTTGCACTCAAACCAAGGCTATCGACCCAGCCTGTCGGATTTGGTGCATATGCATAAAGATTTAGCCCTCCCATGTAACCGATCGGGTCTTTGCTAATGAAACGGCCAACACTTGGGTCATAGTACCGGTGTCGATTGTAGTGCAGCCCTGTCTCATGATCGTGATACTGCCCCTGGAACCGTATCGGGTTCATCACGCCATGCTGCCGCGCCCATTCCGAGCGCAGTTCCGTCACCTGTCCCCACGCCTTGTACTGCGCGGTCCAGGCCAAGTTGCCTTGGGAATCGGTCAGCTCTTGCGGCGTGCCGAGGTGATCACACTGGTACCAGGCCAACGCATCAAACGGTAATGCCGTCGCCTTGTGATTCCACACCGGATCTTCATCAAGGCTGTATTCACCCCTGTAATCCGGCAAACCGATCAGCTCGATCGGCGCATGCCGTACAGCCTGCGCTACAGGCACAAAAGTGCCCGGTTCGAAGACGTAGTGCACTGTGCGCCCCGGTTCGCCATCGCTCTGCGCCGGGCTGCTTTCCCACGCAAGGTTGTCGCCATCCCAGCCGTACAAAGTGAAGCCGCAGCCGAGTTCGCGTTGTTTGCGCGCGTGTTCATTTCTGTTCCAGAGGGAACCGGCTTCCGGGCGCTGTTTGCAGTGGGCGCGGGAGTTTTTGTGCAGGCGGCGTCCCAGTGCGTCGTAAGCGAAATCCACGCTCAGGCGCGGGTCTTCGAAATGCACCAGTCGATCAAAAAGGTCCCAACGCAGATCACCGCGTTGGCCGTTGTGCCAGCGCTGGATCTGATTACCGCGTTCGTCGTAGTCGTAGTGAGTGCCGGCGTATTCGCGCAACAGATTGTCGACCAGTTTGCTGCGCGGTGGGGTCAGGTCCAGTGGGCGGCGAACTTCTGTCGCCTTGTCGTCGAGCAGGTTGCCGGCCGGGTCGAAGGCGAAGGTTTCCATGCCTTGACGTGTGGTGGCGCTGAGCAGACGACCGACCGGATCGTAGCGATAGGCGAGCGGCCCGCGACGGCTGTCGTTGATGTCGGTCAGTTGGCCGGCGGCGTCGTAGCTGTACTCGCGTTTGAGCAGCGTGGATTTGTCGTCGCTGCGTCCCAGCAACTGTTCCTGCAAACGGCCGGCCGGGTCCCAGCTCTGGGTTTGCAGCAGGTGGTTGCCTTGATGGCGGGCGACTTCGCGGTGCAGGTCGTCGCGTTCGTAGCCGATCAGTTCGTGTTCATCGAGGCGCAGGCCGAGCAGGTGGCCGCTGCCGTACGTCAGCCAACTGACACGGTGGCCGTCGGGGCGCACGGTGGCGACTCGTTGGTTGAGCACGTCGTACTCGTGCTGCCAGATCGCGACGGTGGGCTTTTCCAGGCCGAGGTAGTGCTGGTGTTCGCGCAGCAGATTGCCGGCCAGGTCGTGGAACCATTGCAAGCGGCTGTCGGCGTTGTCGGCCAGCACCAGGTTACCGTTGCCATCGTAGGCAAAGGTTTCGCTTTGCGACTGGTCGCCCAAGGTGGCGCGACGTTCAGTCAAACGTCCCATCGGGTCGAAACTCAGCGAGATGACGCGTTGGCCATTGATCGATTGCGCGAGGCGTCCAGTGAGTGGGTCGTACTGATAGCGCGTGCTGCGTCCGTCGAAACCGCGTTCTTCCAGCAGGCGTCCGACCGGGTCGTAGTGGAAGTGCGCACGTTGTTCGTTTTCGTTTTCCAGGGCCGTTAGCCGTCCGAGACGGTCCCAGCGGTAGCGCAGGGTTTGCTCGGCGGCATCGACACGTTCGGCGATCAAACCGGCCGCGCTGTAGCTCCAGGTGGTGCAGCGATCGAGAGCGTCGACATGCGCCAGCAGCCGACCTTCGGCGTCGCGCTCAAAACGCTCTTCGGTCTTGTCCGGGTGCTTGATCAGCACCAGTTGGCCGGCCTTGTATTCGTATTCGGTGGCGTTGCCGGCAGCGTCGGTGAAGCAGGTCATCTGACCAAGTTCGTTGTACTCCCAGGCGCTGGTTTTGCCCGAGCAGTCGACGTACTCGACCATCTGCCCGGCGTCGTTATAGTCCAGGGTCTTTTCGTTGCCGTTGGCGTCCTTGATCGCGGTGGGCTGGCCGGATTTGTTGTAGGCGTATTCGGTTTTGTTGCCCAGCGGATCCAGCGCTTCAACCAGATTGCCTTGGTCGTCATAGGCGCGTTGCCACTGACCACCCTCGGCGTCGCTGATCTTGATCAGCAGGTCCTGATCGTCGTAGGCGTAGTGCATCACCGTGTGATCGGCGCGGATGTGTTCGAGCAGGTTGCTGCGTTCATCGTAGCTGTAGCGATCGGTGCTGCCGTCGGCGTTGACGCGGCGCACGATGTTCTTGGCCTCGTCGCGGAAGAACCATTCCGAACGCTCATCGGCGTAGCGAATGCGATAGGTGTAGCCAAGGATGTCGTAGTAGTGCCAGGTCTCATTGCCGAGCGCATCTGTGACGTAAGTCAGACGAATGTTTTCGTCCCACTCCAGACGCGTGTCGAAGCTGCCGTCGTCCGCCCATTCGCGCACGGCTTTGGCCTTGGCGCTTGAACCGTCCCACTGCAGGTTCATGCCGCGCCCGGTGCGGTCGGTGTAGCGGGTGATCAGGTGATGCTGGAACTGATACGACCAGACTGCGCCGTTCTCGTCCTGCGCCTGAACCAGGTCGCCATAGGCGTCGTATTGGTACGCACAAAGTTGTCGCAACGGCTCGCCGTCAACGATCTGCCAGAGGCCGATAAACCGGCCGTGATCGTCAATCATCGTACCGAGGTGCAGATGGACTTTAGTGAAGTCGTTTTCTTGATAGGTGATCAGGTCGGAGAGCAGCGAGTGTTCGCCGTGACGATGCTCGTAATGCAGCATGACTCCGGCGCCGTTGCGCAGCGAAATGTTGCTCAGCACAAAACGCTGGCCACGGCGGACGTAGGTCTCCTTGCGCTCGAAACCACGGCACAACAACAGTTGATCTTCGCTGTTGCGGACCAGAGTGATGTTTTCGATCGCGTCGTAGTGGAACAAGCCGACTTTGGGCAGTGGGTAGCTGTGATCGCGGCCGTCAGCGCCGTAGAACGTCAGCCCATCGTCCACGTAGTCAAAACGCGTGGTGAACTCGCTGATCCAGCGGGCGCCGAGTTCGCTCTGATCGTAGGCATCGAGGCGGGAGTTGTACGTGCGCGTCCATTCGATCAGAAAGGGGCCAGGCAGGCTGAAATCGGTATGGCTGAGTCTTTCAGAACCCAAAGAAAAACTGATGCTGTGGCACGTGCCAGTGCAGGGTCCATCTTTCTTCGGATCTGGCTCACGAATCGCCGGAGCCTGTTGGCCGTGGGCGGCCAACTGCCCCTCCGACGCCGTACGCTTGGCCTGACCGGTCTTGTCCGGGTGGACCGCGGCGTTCTGCCCATGGGCATTGCGCTTGCGCCACAATGTCACGGCACTGGAGAGGATCAGTAGCAACCAGCCGATGGAGTTCTGAACGGACTCGTCGTCCAGCTTGCTCAATTGTGTGCGTAGTTCCGGGCCCATCGCCCGCAGTTTTGCGGTTTCCGTGGCAACCCGCTTCTTCACCTCATCGGGTAGCAGGTGATCGGCCGCACTGTTGGCCAAGCCTTTGCCTGCGGCCTTATAAGCGCTGCACGCGGCGCCGAAGATGTTGCCGAACGATGCAAGGGGATCATTCTTGAATTGATCGACCGCTGCACTCGCTTGTGCGCTGGCCGCATTGAGATCGCCCTTGGCATCAAGCTTGCCATTAGCCACACTCTCAAGGCCTTTGGCAATCTCGTTGATAACGTCTTCGCCTAGCTTGCCAGCGTCCGCCAAAATACCGGGCAACTTGCCTTTGGCCTGTTCAACAAAATCATCCAGTGTGCCGATAATCGAGGCGTTCAGGTGACCAACCAGCACCTCGATCACGGAAGTGCTGAGCAACAACTTGCTGCTGGCCCTCATCTCCTGACGCACCAGAAACAGTGTCGGGCGCAGTGTCATGCGCGCCGCTGCCATTGCCGGTGGTAAAGGCAATACGCCGATCAGGTTGATGCCAAGGCTGGCCCACGCGAGCAAGTCGCGCTGCTTGGCGTTCGACAGGGTGACGATGTCACCCAGCGCATCGACCAGCGCCATGATGTTGCCCACCACGGGTAAGGCGCCGGCGACGTTCTTGATCCGATCAAGAGTGACCACACCGCCACTGGCGGATTGAAGCCAGGCGTCGAAGGTTGCCGCACCGCTGGCAACATCCTGAATGTCGATGGCGTTCAGTGGAACGATGGCAACTTGAGGTTCACGTTTTACAACAGCATTTTCAGTGGTCATGACAGCATCTCACCCGCCAGCAGGCCCGGGGTTTTCAAGGAAGGTTTTGGAAGCTCCGGCGCCGGCAGACTCGGCAATTTGCCTGCCTTGCTCGCCGCCCCGAGGATCCCCGACGCACTCGGCATGGCGGCACTCGCCAGTTTCGGCAACCCGGCCACCCCGCCCTGCACCACACCTTTCACCTGCTGCGCCGTTTGCATCGCACCTTGCGCCGTCTGCATCGCACTCATCCCTGTTTGCGCCATGTCCTTGCCCTTCTCCAACATGTCCCAACTCTTGCTAGGCAAGACCTGCGCGACCATGGCTTGCACCTGACTCGGCACATCCTCGGCCCCCGGCGGATTCAATGGCCACTCCGGCTTGCCGATGTAACTGCCATCGCTCCAGGTGTCCGCCGGATCCTTGCCGAACAGCACTCGCGCCGGCCCCGGCGCGGCGCCGGCGACGCTGGCGAAACCTTTGGCGTCGAGCTTGCCCTTGATGCTTTTGCCCAAGGCGTCGATGACTTCGTAATCGCCTTCCTTGATGCCCTGACGCCCGGCGTACTGGTTGAACAGTTCCAGCGCGCCTTTGCCCGGTTTCGGCGGTTCCGGGAACACCCCGGCCAGACTTTTCGCCCCGGTGTAGGCGAAGTTCGCCGCGTGCGCGGTGTACGGGCCGCTGGTGGCGTGGGTGATGCCGCCGGCGTTGTAGGTCGTGGCGCTGCCGCCGCCCTGGATCACCAGTTCGGTTTTGGCGGTGATGGTGATGCGGTCGGCGTTGGCGGTGATGTTGAGTTTGGCCAGCAGGTTGATGCTGTCCTTCAGCGCTCGTACGTCGATGTCGCCGGACGCTGCGACCAGACGCCACCCCATGCTCTGCACAAACAGGCGCATGCCACGACTGGCACTGGCCAGCAGGCGTTTGCCGATCGACAGGCTGGTGTGCCCAGTGCTGCTCAGCGCCAGGTGTTCGCCGGTGGCGATGTGGCTGGAACGAGGCGTGGTCAGGGCGATCCCGGCCGGGCTGGCGAGGACCAGATGCGGCTCGGTGAATTCCGGGAACTCATTGGCGGTCATGTTCGCCGGACCACTGCCGAGCACGCCTTGATGCTGGGCGTGCAACGCTTTGGCGACGTCGTCCTGATCACCGGCCTCTTGGGCTTGAAGCTCTTTGGCCTGAACCGCGAAACCATCCTGCTGATCGCTGGCAGTGGCGAGGCGTTCGGCGGTTTCCGGCAGATCCTTGTGGTGCTTGGATTCGTTCGGGCGCGGCTCTGTGGTGATCAGCAGACCGGCGCCGGCACGCACCGCACCGTGGCGGTCTGTTCTTAACTCAAAACCCTCTCCTCGCGGCTGCCCACCTGAAGGGCGCGGATGGGTCAGGTAGCCAAGGTTGATCGCACTCGCACCATGATCACTGCGCAGCGCGATGCTGATCTCGCTGGTGGTGTCGTCGATGCGCAGTTCGTTGGCGCGGCTGCCCTTGTATTCCTTGCTCTTGACCGTGGCCAGGGTTTTGAAATCCGGCAGCTTGTACGGCGGCAGATTGGCGCCGTGGTACAGGCAACCGGTGATCAGCGGCTGATCGGGATCGCCTTCGAGGAAGGTGATCAACACCTCCATGCCGACCCGTGGAATATTGATCGAACCAAAGGTTTCCGCTGCCCAGCTCGATGCAACGCGCATCCAGCAACTGGTCATGTCGTCGTGCTTGCCTTCGCGGTCCCAGAAGAACTGCACCTTCACCCGGCCATACTGGTCGCAGTAGATCTCTTCGCCTTCAGGGCCGCAGACCACGGCACTCTGGGTGCCGAGGACTTTCGGTTTCGGGTGATCGAGCGGCGGACGGTACGGCACGTCCCACGGAATCGCGCTAAAGCGGTTGCGGTAGCCCTGGTGGAAATCGTCTTTGTTGTCGGTGGTGTCGCTGGTGACCGACTCTTCCAGCACCTGCGGTTGTTTACCTTCGTGCAGAATTTCGGTGAGCAGCCACAAGTCATTCCACGTCGGGTTGGCGTGGTCGGTCAGGGCCAGAAAATGCCCAGTGACGAGGATCGGCTGATCGCTGTTGCCCTCGGCCAGACGATAGTCGCTGCGATGGCGTTCCAGCGCGCGGTTGGCCAAGTGTTTGCCACGCTCGCGGTCAACGAAACGGCCGGGGTAATCGTAGTCTTCGAGGTCCGGTTGGGCGCTGCTTTTGGCATCACTTTCCAGCTCGATCTTCGGTTTGACGAAGTCGTAATCACGCCGCGTGGTGCGACTGGTGCGGGTGGCCAGACGCAGGCCGAAGCGCTTGACCACCGGTTTGTCGGCGACCAGTCCGGAGTCCTGCTGATAGGCCACGGGCGCCAGTTTCGGGAACACCGTCTGGTCATCGCCGAAGGTCAGTTTGTGGCCGCTGGCGGTGTGCTGGAAGTGGTAGTGAATCCCCTCTTCTTCACACAGACGCTGGATGAAATCCAGGTCCGATTCGTCGTACTGCACGCAGTAGATGCGCTCGGGGTAAATCGCGCTGAGCTGGAAGTGGTAATCGCTGGCGAGGATGCCGTGTTCTTCCAGGACTTTGCTGATGATCTGCTGCACGGTCATCTGCTGGAAGATGCGCTGGTTGACCCGATGCGCAAGGTACGCCAGTTGCGGGCGCAGGGAAATCTTGTAGCGGGTCAGGCGCTTGCCCGCCTCGCCCTGGGCGATGCTGTAGACCAGCCCGTGGATGCCGGTGCCGCTCGGCGACAGCTGCAGAAACGCCAGTTTGTGCAGCACGCTTTCGAGGTTGATCGAGGCCTTTTCACTGACCAGTTCCAGCTCGAATTCGAACGGCGTGTTGAGGGCCTCACGACCGGTGAACGACAGCACCTGGAAGTCGCTGTCGATGCCATCGACGGTCAGATTGAAATGAGGCTGGTTGGCCGGTGAGAACATTCCCTTGTCCCTCGCGCAGTGCTGCGACGCGCAACAGCCCTCAAGGGGCTATTGGCAAAAATTCTTTAGAAGTGAGTGCGCCCCGACCAGCGATGCCGGCCGGGGCGGTACAACCATCAGCCGTAATTAAACGACTGGAGCACGCCAGTCATCGGAACCCGAAGTACCGGATACTTCGTGGGTCCAGGTGATTTTGCGGTAGGTGAACTGCACTTCTTCCAGGTGGGTGAAGTGCGCGTTGCCTGGATCCTGGCAGTTGTGCATTTTGTTGTTGATGGCGACGATGATCGCGTCTTCCAGTTTGGTGGTGTAGTAGTGCTCTTGGGTGCCTTGCGCCGAAGTGCGGTACCACTGGATAACGATTTCGCTCATGCGCTCGCCGGAGGTCAGAGCGGCTTGCAGCAGAGGCGAAGCCTTGTCGTAGACCTTGGTGATCACAACTGGCTTGTGAACGCGCTGACCGGTTGGCTGACCGGATTGTGGGTCACGCGGGATGATCACGTCGTGGGTGAAAGCCTGAACCATAACCTGGTCTTCGTGGCCTTCCTGGTAGGTGTTGCCAACGGAGTCGGCGGTGAAAGCGCCGGCAGTGATCAGGCCTTGTTTTTCGCCGGTAACCGACATGTACGCTGGTGTTGCCATGGGGTGTGCTCCTTGCTCAAAAAGACATACCCAACAGGCACGATTGCCTGAAAGGATGGCTATGCGCCATCAAAATACGTGCCAGCTTTTATGCAACCCATACGGATCAAGGCTCAGAGCTGGTCAACTGGTCCTTTCTTGTCGCTAAACCGATGAAAAAAAAGAAAAGTGCGCAACTTCTTGCGCAGTGGTGTGCAAGAAGTTGCGCACCTGGCTGCAGGCCACGATCTGCTTGGGCTGCAGCGATTTATCGAGCCAAATATGCGGAACCCGTGCGCAAGAAGTTGCGCACTTTCAAAAAAGCTCCCCAACTCATCAACGGCTGAAATTTTGATGGTGCCAGGTCATGACTGCATTTCAAGTTGGCCAAACATCAGAAGCACTCCTTTCCACAAACCATAACTAAACCTAAGCTAGGGATACCCTCAGCACTCGCTCAATAAGACGCCAAAATCGTCGCAGGACACTTGAGCCGCCTCGTTGAGCCGTTGACGTAGCGCAGCAGTCAGCTGTCGTTCCACTTCCCACGAGTCCGATAGCGCGGCGAGTTGTGGCGCCAACTGCGGCGAGAGGCTCATCAACGAGTGATTGAGCGAACGTGCTGTTTCAAAAGCAGCTTTCTGCACAAAGCTGATTTCCACCAGTTCGCCTTGTGCCTTACGGAACTCCATCTCCGCCATCCGCGCCAGGTAATGCTCGCGATGCACTCTTGCTTTCTGAAAGTCAGGAGTCTGTCCTTGAGCAGGATCAGCGGGTGGCGGCGCAGCCATGTTAGTCGACTCGGATTTGGCTGCGACGTGCCTGTATACATCACGCTGAAGCCGATCCTGTTGGTGGCGAGCAGCGACGGCAGCCTTGCTCGGGTCGGCGGTTTCGCGGATCAATGCTTCGGTGACCAGCACGTCGACTTGCTTGCCATTGGGCGACAGCACCAGTCGACCGTTCTCCTTGAGCCAGGAGATATAACTCGGTGACCGGCCGATGTGCGCGGCGCAGGCGCTCTTGGACAGGTACGTGACTGCGGTCATAAGCCCTCCTTTTCAGCGGCTTTTCAATGAATCCTTTCAAGATTTCAGTGGATTGAAATTTCAGTAAGCTGGCGGGTCTCCCACTAACGCGATCCCGCGGGTTTCCGACCCCGTGCCCTTTGAAAGCCCCCAGGGTCCCCGGCGGTTTTCTGCCCGGTCCGGCTGTCGAGCCGGCATCCGAGTGCCATGCCCTGCCGCCATTACCTTGGAAAGACGGACATCCCTGCAAAGGTTTCAGCTAGAAAGATTCCGCGAGTTCGATAACCCGTGTAGGGGGCGGGCCTCGGGGAGGACCCGTAAAAATCGGCGCCCTACCCGGTCTGCCCGGCTCATGCCTTCGGCTCGGCTTCGCTCAGGTCCAGCCGCTTGGCGACCCAGCGTTCGTACAAGCCGATGGCGACATCCGCGCCGGCCATCGCGGTCAGGCAACCCAGAGCGCCCGCTGTCCAAATCGACAGGCCCGCGCCGAACAGCAACATCATCGCTGACACGCCGCACACGATACAGGCACCGGAGCGAAGTGCGAGGCGGCGCCTCCGTCCTTGAGCATGACGATCAGCCCTTGAGAGACGCTTTAGACCTGTTCTATCTAACAGATCAGAGAGTTGCAGACACATTGAAGATGGATGAGCGAGACATAAAAGAAGGAAAGCTCTCCGTCCAGCAAGGCAAAACTGGGGCTAAACGAAGGATCGAAATCATTGGTGAGCTCAAAGTCGTAATCGATCGAATCATGGCGCGAAAGGCTGGACAGAAAATCAGATCAACACGCCTGGTAGTAATCGACTCTGGGCAGCCGATGACGACCAGCATGCTCAGAAAAAGGTTCGATGACGCCAGGGAAGCAGCCGGGATTCCAAAAGCAGAATTTCAGATGCGCGACCTACGGGCAAAAGCGGCCACGGATAAAGAGGAGTCAACAGGGAGCATCAGAGAAGCTCGGGACCAACTTGGACACACCACCGTAGGGATGACAGAACAGTACATCCGTATGCGAAAGGGTATGAAGGTCACCCCTACGAGGTGACTAACGGTCACGAATTGCGGAAAAGATTTTTGATTGCGGAAAAAAGAACTAAGGGCTTGCATGAGGTATGTCATGCAAGCCCTTGATATTCATGGTGCCCGAAGCCGGAATCGAACCGGCACGCCCTTACGAGCGGGGGATTTTAAGTCCCATGCGTCTACCAGTTTCGCCATTCGGGCGGTAGCGCGGTGTTGCTCTCTCCTACTTCGCAGTGGCAATCCTGACAGAGTGCACATGCAAGCAGCAGAGCGGGAAATATATACATCACTTCCCGGTGAAGCAAGTTCGCAATGGCCGTTTTCAAGACTAAATCTTGCTGCGCACTGCAAATAAAAAAGCTCCGTAAATCATGGATCTACGGAGCTTGTTTATAGTGGAGGCCGAGGTCGGAATCGAACCGGCGTAGGTGGATTTGCAATCCACTGCATAACCATTTTGCTACTCGGCCTCAAAGCATTTGCTGTCAGTAGCACAACAACAAACACGTACAAATTGGAGCGGGAAACGAGACTCGAACTCGCGACCCCGACCTTGGCAAGGTCGTGCTCTACCAACTGAGCTATTCCCGCTTGGTGATGCGCATTCTATAGAATTAAGAAGCTCCGTCAACCCCTTGATTCAAAAAACTTTTATTTCTTTTCGACGTCGGTCTTCAGATGCGGCCAGGCGGCGCGAAGGTATTGAACCATCGACCACAACGTCAGGCCCGCCGATACCATCAGCAAGGCGTAACCCAGAACAACCCAGAAGCTGAAGTCCTTTGGGTTGGCCAGCAGGATGACCAGCGCAAGCATCTGTGCTGCGGTTTTCCATTTACCGAGATTGGAGACTGCAACGTGGGCACGAGCGCCGAGTTCCGCCATCCATTCGCGCAATGCCGAAACGACGATTTCGCGACCGATGATGACGGCAGCCGGCAGTGTAAGCCAGAAGTTACCGTGTTCTTGCACTAACAACACCAGCGCCACGGCAACCATGAGCTTGTCGGCCACCGGATCCAGGAACGCGCCAAACGGCGTGCTTTGTTCCAGTCGACGAGCCAGGTAACCATCCAGCCAATCCGTTGCAGCGGCAAAGGCGAACACCGAAGCGGAGGCCATATAGCTCCACTGGTAAGGCAAATAGAACAGCAATATGAAGATCGGGATGAGCAGGACGCGTAGAACGGTAATCAGATTAGGGATATTCATCGGCACAACTGGCTACGAGGTGAGGGGGCATTCTACTCGCTATGCAGGTTTGCATAAATCGACTCTGCGAGCTTTTTACTGATCCCCGGGGCTTTGGCGATCTCTTCGATGCTTGCACGAGACAGCTCCTGCAATCCACCAAAATGTTTCAACAAGTCGCGACGACGGGTTGGCCCGACGCCCGCAACGCCTTCCAGCGTTGACGTTCGGCGGGTTTTGCCACGACGTGCACGGTGGCCGGTAATCGCGAAACGGTGAGCTTCGTCGCGAATCTGCTGGATCAGATGCAGCGCCGGCGAGTCGCCACGCAACGTGAACTCGTGCGCCGCATCATTCAGATACAACGTTTCGAAACCAGCCTTGCGCGTGGCGCCCTTGGCGACCCCGAGAAGGATGAGATCCGGCACTGCCAGTTCGTTGAGCACATCGCGGGCCATCGACAGCTGCCCCTTGCCACCGTCCACCAACAGGATGTCCGGCAACTTACCCTCGCCTTCCTTCAGCTTGCTGAACCGGCGCGTCAGTGCCTGGTGCATGGCGGCGTAGTCGTCCCCCGCCGTGACACCTTCGATGTTGTAGCGGCGGTAATCCGACTTGATCGCGCCTTCCGGGCCGAAGACTACGCAAGAAGCGACCGTCGCCTCACCGCTGGAATGGCTGATGTCATAGCATTCCAGCCGCTGCGGCGGCTCATCCAGATTCAACACTTCAGCCAGGGCTTCGAAGCGCGCAGCAGTGTGCTGACGATTCGCCAGTCGCGCACCCAGCGCCTGCTCGGCATTGGTGACGGCCAGTTGCTGCCAACGCGCTCGCGTACCGCGAACCCGATGACTGATGGCCAACTCCCGGCCACGCAACTCATGAATGGCTTCGATCAATGTCGGAAAGTCTTCGTGCACGACGTTGACGATCAGTTCGCTGGGCAAGTCGCGTTCGGGACTGCTGATGAAATACTGCCCCAGGAACGCCGCCATGACTTCGGAAACGTCTTCTTCGATCCCGACCTGAGGGAAGAAATTCTTGCTGCCCAATACACGCCCGCCACGAACACTGATCAGGTGCACACAGGCGCCACCCGGGTTGACGAATGCGGCGATGACGTCGATATCCCCGGTGCCCCCCTCCATGCTTTGTTGATCCTGAACCCGACGCAACAGCGCGATCTGATCACGCAACTCGGCAGCGCGCTCGAACTCGAGATTGATCGCCGCCTCTTCCATCGCCGTGGACAGTTCATTGGTCAAGGCATGACTGCGCCCCTCAAGGAACATCACCGAGTGACGCACATCTTCGGCGTAGATCTCAGGCTCGACCAGTCCGACGCAAGGCGCCTTGCAGCGTTTGATCTGATACTGCAGGCACGGCCGGGTACGGTTCTTGTAGTAGCTGTCTTCGCATTGACGGACGAAAAAAGTCTTTTGCAACAAGCTGAGACTTTCACGGATGGCACCGGCACTCGGATACGGACCGAAATACTTGCCCTTGGCCTTTTTCGCGCCTCGGTGGATGCTCAGCCGCGGGAACTGTCCATCGGACAAAAACACATAGGGGTAAGACTTATCGTCGCGCAGCAGGATGTTGTACGGCGGCCGCCATTCCTTGATCAGCGTCTGCTCAAGCAGCAACGCCTCGGTTTCGTTGGCCGTGATGGTCGTTTCGACTTGAGCGATGCGCCCGACCAGCGCCGCAGTTTTCGGTGCCAGGCCGGTCTTGCGAAAGTAGCTGGCCAGGCGCTTCTTGAGGTTTTTCGCCTTGCCGACATAGAGCAGGCGCGCGTCGCTGTCGAACATGCGATACACGCCCGGACGCCCACTGACCGTCGACAGAAAGGCGCCGGAATCGAAAGTTTCAGTCATGGTCAGGCGCTGGCATCGACCATGCCGTGACGCACCGCCAACAATGTCAGTTCGACGTCGCTGCTGATCGAGAGCTTCTCGAAGATGCGGTAGCGGTAAGTGTTCACGGTTTTCGGCGACAAACACAATTTGTCGGAAATGATCTGCACCTTCTGACAGCCAACGATCATCAACGCGATCTGGATTTCGCGTTCGGACAGGGCGTCAAACGGCGAATCATTGGTGGGCTGGAAGGATTTGATCGCCAACTGTTGAGCGATCTGCGGGCTGATATAGCGCTGACCGGCAAAGACCAGACGAATCGCCTGGACCATTTCCGGCAACCCGGCGCCCTTGGTGAGATAACCGGCAGCACCTGCCTGCAGCAGCCGCGTCGGAAAAGGATCCTCTTCACACACGGTGACGGCCACCACTTTGATGTCGGGGTGACTGCGCAAGAGTTTGCGCGTGGCTTCCAGGCCACCGATGCCAGGCATCTTGACGTCCATCAGGACCACGTCAGGTTTCAACTCACGGGCCTTGATCAGGGATTCTTCACCTGATTCGGCCTGACCCACCACCTGCAAGCCATCGATATCGGCCAGCATGCGTGTAATGCCTGTACGAACGAGATCATGGTCGTCGACCACTAGCACCCTAATCAAGCAGACACCTCGCGATATGGTCTTATTGGGATGCGGGACACCTTAGCAAAAAGTGCCGGGCAGACCTAGCGGAAAGCCGTATTTAAAAAGTTTCATTTCATCTTTCAGGGCTTGCCAGCCAAGGGTTTCAGCGCACAGGTGTACTGATATCAAGCTGCATCCGCAAGAAACACTCGTCTTCACCCTGGACCCGTAGTCCTTTTCTTTCATACAAATATTTTGCCGGGTTGTTTTCGAACACCGTGAGGCGCATCGCCGGTCGTCTTTCCTTGCGGGCCATCCCGATAACCTGATCAATCGCCCAGGATCCCGCGCCCTGCCCCTGAAACGTTTCTGCAATTTGCAGTTCACGGATATACAGCGCTCGCGCATCACGACTCAGGCTGAAAAATCCCACCACCACATCAGCGCGCACGATCAGCCAGCTTTCGCGTCCCGACCAGGCCACATCGAACGCTTCGTCCAGCCACAACAAATCATGTTGAATGTAGTACCGCAGCATATTCTGACAGGTGAGATTGCGCGAAAACGCCAGATCATCAGGCGTGGCAATCCGTAACCGGTAGGTCATTGTGCCTCCGTCACAGCAATGACTTGCCCCTGCCAGGTCCCGCCCTCTTGCCGGGCAACGACCAACACGTCACCAGCACCCGGCGCAGCGACGATCAGCGAACCGTCGGCGGACCAGATCGCGCTACGCCCGGCTGACACCCATCCGCCAGTAGAACCACCGTGGTTAGCCATTAACACGACCATCGAATGTTGACGAGCGTATCCCTGCAGCAGAGCGGTATCGGGGGCATAGCCTTTTTCGCTGATCAACACGCCAGCCGCGTAAATATCGGCTCCCTGCTCAGCGGCGGCAGCGGCATGACTGGCGTAGCTGAAGTCGGCGCAGACCGCCAGTGCTAGGGTCTTACCGGCAACATCTAGGGTCGGCCCGCCTTGCCCCTCGGCATAGATCACCTCCTCTCCTGAATGCAAATGCTGTTTGGTGTACACACCCAGCGAACCGTCAGCCCCCAGTATCAAAGCACCTATCAACACGACGGGCTTCTCTGGCAATCGAACCGGCATGCCCACGACCGTCGTGACACTCAACTCACGAGCCAGATCGCGCAAGGGTTGCAATACCGGGTCTTGCGGATGGATGGCCAACGATGCGGCCACCGCACCTTCGTACCCGGTCAGGGACAATTCCGGAAACACCAGCAACTCGACACCCTGTGCCGCCGCGACCGTCATGAAGCGCTTGTGGCGGGCAATATTGGCGGCAAGATCGCCAGCAATCGAGATGCCCTGGGCAGCGGCGATAATCAGCGTCGACATGAATCTTCCTTGCTGGTTCAGATGAGTCATGGAGTGTGTCACAACTTTTGAGGCGCTCGATCAATAGGCATTGAACGGCCTACGCAATAGCATTTTCTGATTGCTCCGGCCCATTGGCCTCTAGTAAGCTCGGCGCAACCATCGGAGACAACCCATGTTCAACGCCCTCTCTCAGCTATGTACCGCCAGCGCCTTGCGCTCGGTTTCGGCTGCGCGGGCGACTGACATTTGCGCTCCGGTCAGCTTTTATTTTGGGTATTGGTTTAGCCACTGGCGCGCCTGATACCCACACGGCGCCCATAAAAACGGGTCGCCACCAGAGAATTCTCAACCCCCGGTCGGCCTCCCGACCGGGGGTTTTGTTTTTTCAGGCCCGAACCTTTTTCAGCGACACACCAGACACTTTGAGGAATTACCTAATGAACTACGCCACTTATTACCGTTACGACAGCTTTAGCGCCTGGCGATTTACCAGCTTCCGCTCGGGACAGCCTGCCGCCTCCGATCGGTCACCTACAGGTGGCAAGCACACACACGTAGCCAATACGACCAATTGTCGAACACCCCAGTAGGGCCGAGTGCGCGGGAAGAACCCGCCGCCTGCCCAGGAAGACCGAATATGAACTCGTCCGTTTCTGCTCTGCCACTGTCCACACTCGATTCCGCCAACGAAGCGCTGACACTGCGTCTGCCCAGCTCGTTGCAACTCAAACAGCAACTGCCTTTAAGCACCGTCCTGAGCCAGCAAGTCGCCGCTCAACGTCAGGCAGTTCGCGCGATCCTCAACGGCGAAGACCAGCGACTGCTGATCATCGTTGGCCCCTGCTCCATCCACGACCCACAGTCCGCCCTCGAATACGCCAGCAAACTCGCACGACTGGCTGACGACGTTCGTGACGACATGCTGCTGGTGATGCGTGCCTACGTCGAAAAACCACGCACCACGGTCGGCTGGAAAGGGCTGGCCTATGACCCGCACCTGGATGGCAGCGATGACATGGCCGCAGGGCTGACGCTTTCCCGCGAACTGATGCTGGAAATGATCAGGCTGGGATTGCCGGTGGCGACCGAACTGCTGCAACCCATGGCTGCCGGTTACTTCGATGACCTGCTCAGTTGGGTGGCCATTGGCGCCCGCACCACCGAATCGCAGATCCACCGCGAAATGGCCAGTGGTCTCGGTATGCCAGTGGGCTTCAAGAATGGCACCGATGGCGGCGCGGCCATCGCCGTCGATGCCATGCGCTCGGCAGCCCACCCACACCGGCATTTCGGTGTTGACAGCCAGGGCCATCCGGCGATTATTCAGACCCCGGGCAACCCTGATACCCATCTGGTGCTGCGTGGCGGCCACAAGGGCCCGAACCATGATCGCGAGAGCGTGGCCAAAATCCATGCCGATCTGGATCGACTGAAAATCCCGAGCCGAATCATGGTCGATTGCAGTCACGCCAACAGCGGCAAGGACCCATTGCGTCAACCCGCTGTTTTCAATGATGTACTCGAGCAACGCCTGCAGGGTGATCGTTCACTGATCGGCATGATGCTGGAGTCCCATCTGTTCGAAGGCTGCCAACCCCTGAGCACCTCACTACGCTATGGCGTATCGATCACTGACGGATGCCTCGGTTTCAACGCCACCGAACGCTTGCTACTGAATGCCGCGCAGCGTCTGGGCGCGCATTCCGCAGACTGACCAGAAGGCCTGCCCTCCGGCATCATTGAGAACCGGAGGGCTGACGCCGCTGCCCTCAAGCTTCTATCCGCACCTGTGTCACTGCAGATTCCTGACTGACCTCGTCCAGACGTTCCACGGTATAGGCAACCCGCACGGTTCCTCCGTGATGTTCGCGCCAGAAGCGATGGGGCACGATAAAGATCAGCGGCTTCCCTGCGGTTTCCAGAGTAATTTCCCGGTCATCCCGGTGATTGAAAAAGTCACCGTCACACTTCAGGTAGACCAACTCGCCTTCTTGCGTCTGTGGGTTGCCGATCACAACGGTCACCCCATCTATCGAGTTTTCCGTACTGAGCACGCCATCCTCGGCTTCCAGCACATCGGGAGCGTGCAGTTCGCCACGATGGAACGGAGTAATGCGAAGCGTGGTCGGCTCCGATTCGCGCACTGCCCCACCGACCTGCTCCACGCGGTAACTTACCGTCACCTCACCTCCAAGCTGCGCGGCGATGTGCTCGGGAGCGACCCAGAACGACAAGGGTTGCGCAACGGCGAAGGTTTCGATCTTCAAAGCATCGTTGAACGCCGCCGGCGACGTGTCGCCACACCATGTCAACGAGACCCGATCGCCTGAAGACATTCGGGCGTAAGGCTGAAACATGACGAGCACACCATCCCTCACCCGGGCCGGATCGAGCGTACCGCCGATGACACCTTCGACATGCGGCGCCAGCAGCTGCGGCTGTGCATCCCCCACTGACAGCTGCAACCGTGCAGACATTGCGGGTTCGGGCAGGTTCGCGCTGACCAGTGTCCAGTAAACCTCAAGCGAACCACCGTCCAGTGCAGCAATGTGCATACCCTTGATAACAAAGATCACGTCTTTGCCAACCTGGGATTCGCTGACGAAGCGAACCATTTCATGCTGATAGGCAAAGCCTTCGATATCCAGGCCGTCCCAGCTCAACAGCAATTGATCGCCACACGCCATGTTTGCATAGGGAGCGACCCTGACGATGACCTTGTTCAGGGAAGGATCCAGCGCTGCGCCTTCGAGGGCATCGAGCGTCGCCGCCGGCAACGGCACCTCGGACTGGCACATGCTGACGGGATGGCGCATCCGATAGCAAAACTCGATTTCGTGGGTGTTCATTCGTGGCTCCATTCCTTGGATAAGACGCCAGCTACATCAATGGCGTCGACGACAAATATTGAACGCCATTGTGGTGGTCTTAGCTGTCAGCAAAATGCGCCACAACCCTCGGGCAAAAGCCACGGACCAAGTAGGCCGGCAGGCAATAAATCCGCTTGATCCGTCAGAGGACGTCCACAACTTCCGATTCGGGCCTCACAAAAAACAGAAAACACCTACGTCATCTAGTCCAGATTCATCCGCGAACCTGGGTTTCTTCGTACTTCTCCAACCGTATGAGTGTTTTAGAGTGACCCACAGATTTTCCCGATGAACTTCTGTGATAAAGGTAAGAACATGCGACGGAATGCTACAACTCGCTATCCCATACTGTTGATACACGGCCTGTTCGGATTTGAACGCATTGGCCATTTCGAGCTCTTCCACGAGGTCAAGGAAGCACTTAAGACAACAGGCAACCGCGTGTTCATTCCGCATCTGTCGGCCACGCACAACAACGAGGTGCGGGGCGAACAACTCCTCAGGCAAATCGATCGTGTCCTCGCAGGCACCGGCGCTGCAAAAGTCAATCTCATCGGTCACAGCCAGGGCGCACTCACTGCCCGGTACGCTGCTGCGCACATGCCACACGTCGTCGGCTCGGTCACGTCGGTCAGCGGGCCGAACCACGGCTCGGAGCTGGCTGACTTCCTGCGCAAGGCGCTGGTACCGGATCAACTGCCGGATTCCGTGGCCCTGAATGTGGTCACACTGTTTTCCGAGTTTTTGACCCTTATGAGCGGCAGCACAACGCTGCCACAAAGCGCGCTCGCCGCGCTCAACGCCCTGACCACGGAGGGTGTCAGTCGCTTCAATGACAAATACCCGCAGGGCCTGCCACACACCTGGGGCGGGCATGGCGCGGAGTTGGTTGACGGTGTTCGCTATTATTCCTGGAGCGGCACCTTGCCCACGACCAAAGCCGCCATGCTCGACCCGGTACACGCCCTCTGCCGTGGATTGTCGGAATATTTCATTACCGAGGCCGGACAAAACGACGGATTCGTCGGCCGCTACAGCTCGCACCTGGGCACCGTGATCCGCTCCGACTATCCGCTGGATCATTTGAGCAGTCTGCGCCGGCCTGTTATCGGCGCATCCGCGCTGCCGGACCCGATCCTGCTGTACATCGAGCATGCCCTGCGCTTGCAAGCCGCAAATCTGTAAAAGCCAACAGCGATCACCGAACGGAACTTTGCCGAGAATTCGCCCACTGAATCCGGTAGGCTCCACACTTTACTGAATTAGATTGGAGAGTTTCCCCATGGCTAAAGCCACTGCCCGCCACATCCTGGTTGCCACCGAAGAAAAGTGCAACGAACTCAAGACCCAGATCGAAGCTGGCGCTGATTTCGCTGAAGTTGCCAAAAACAACTCCACCTGCCCTTCCAGCCGTCAGGGCGGCGACCTGGGTTCCTTCGGTCCTGGCCAGATGGTCAAGGAATTCGACACCGTGGTCTTCAGCGCACCGATCAACGTCGTGCAAGGCCCGGTCAAGACCCAGTTCGGCTTCCACCTGCTCGAAGTCACCAGCCGTCAGGACTGATCCGTCGCCTGATTGCTCTGCAACGGCCCGCCTTTTGGTGGGCCGTTGTGTTTCAGTTACATATACGGCTGGCGACTGACGCGCCTCTCGCGTACAAATTGCGCTTATCGTTTTCCCGGTTCCAAGGCTGACAATGCGACTGGTTTTTCCCACATTGATGCTCACCGCCCTCGCCCTATTGTCGGGCGCCGCCGGTGTGGACGCTGCACCGCAACACGCGTTGACCGTTTATGGCGAGCCGGCCAAATATCCTGCCGGTTTCAGTCACTTCGACTACACCAACCCGCAGGCGCCCAAGGGCGGCACGATGCGCCGCTCGGCGATCGAGATCGGTCACTTCGACCATGTATTGCCGTATATCGACAAAGGCATCGGCGTCACGCAAATCGACGGACTGCTGTACTCGCCGCTGGCTCAGCGCTCGATGGATGAACCCTATACCGTTTACGGGCTGGTGGCAGAAAAGATGGAGCGCTCGGAGGACGGACTCGCGCTGCGCTTTTTCATTAATCCCAAGGCTCGCTTCGCCGACGGCAAGCCGATCACCGCCGAAGACGTGCGCTACACCTATGAACTGCTGATGACCCAGGGCAGCCTGCGTTATCGCACGCAGTTCGCCGATGTCAAAGGCGTCGAAGTGGAAGCACCGCTGATCGTGCGCTTCGATTTCAAGAACAACGAAAACCGCACGCTGCCTCTGGATATCGCGACCCTGCCGGTGTTTCCCGAACACTGGTGGAAGAGCCGCGACTTTGCCGGCGGTGGCGGTTACGAACCGCCACTGGGCAGTGGCCCCTATCGCGTCGGCAAGGTCGACTCGGGGCGTAGCATTACCTTCGAACGCAATGCCGACTGGTGGGGCAAGGACCTGCCGGTCAGTCGCGGCCTCTATAACTTCGACCATTTCAGCATCGAGTACTTTGGCGACACCGACGTCGCCCGTCAGGTGCTGCGCGGCGGCGCGTATGACTACAACCGCGAGTTTTCCGCCACCGGTTATTCGATCGGCTACGACAGCCCCGCCCTGAGCGACGGGCGCCTGCAAAAGGCTCATCTGGCCACCGAAGCGCCGCAATCGGCCCAAGGGTTTGTGTTCAATCTGCAAAAACCGATGTTCAAGGATCGCCGTGTGCGCCAGGCACTGGCGATGCTGTGGGACTTCGAGTGGAGCAACCGGCAGATGATGCGCAACCTGTACATCCGCCAGCAAAGTTACTTTTCCAATACCGATCTGGCCGCTCGCGAGTTACCGGACGCCGCGGAGTTGAAGATTCTCGAACCGCTGCGCGGACAGATTCCCGACGAAGTCTTCACCACGGTCTTCGAGGCACCGAAGACCGACGGCAGTGGCCTGATCCGCGATAAACAACTGCAAGCCCTGGAACTGCTCGAGCAGGCCGGCTGGAAACCGGACGGCGATCAACTGGTGAATGCCGACGGCGAACCGCTCAGCTTCACGTTCCTGGTCAGCCAGAACGGCATGGACCGCCTGCTGCTGCCTTACAAACGCACACTGAAACAGATCGGCATCAACCTGGATATTCGCCGCATCGACTCTTCGCAATACGTCAATCGCCTGATGAGCCGGGACTACGACATGATCGTCACCGGCTATCCGGTGACCACCTCGCCGGGTGGCGAACTGCTCAACTACTTCGCCTCGGCGTCGGCCAACGACCCGGGGGCCAACAACTACATGGTGCTGAAAAACCCGGCGGTCGACACCTTGATCAACGGACTGATCCGCGCCTCCACGCAATCGGACATGCTGCACTATGCCCACGCCCTGGATCGGGTGCTGCAATGGAATTACTACTGGATTCCCAATTACTACCCGCCGGGCACTTCGACCGTGTGGTGGAACCGCTTTGGCATCCCTACGATTCAAGCCAGTAATGATGAAGCGATCGAGAGCTGGTGGGAAATCAGCCGCACGCCGCTGACCAACCAACAGATGACCGCCGAAAAAATCGGCCGTGGCAGACCCGGAGGGCCGCACTGATGTGGGGTTACATACTGCGGCGTCTGCTGCTGATCATTCCGACGCTGGTGATCATTCTGCTGGTCAATTTCGTCATCATCCAGGCCGCGCCCGGCGGTCCGGTGGAACAGGCGATCGCCCATCTGCAAGGCATCGGTGGTGGCGGCAACGTCGGCGGCGGTTCGGGCGAAACCATGAGCGGCACCTCGCGCGCGAGCCGGGGCCTGGACCCGCAATTGATCAAAGACATCGAAAAACAGTACGGCTTCGACAAGCCAGCCCATGAACGCCTGTGGCTGATGCTCAAGAATTACGCCCGACTGGATTTCGGCAAGAGCTTCTTTCGCGGTGCCACGGTGACGGACCTGATCCTGGAAAAAATGCCGGTCACCATTTCTCTCGGATTATGGGCGACGCTGATTACCTACCTGGTCTCGATCCCGCTGGGCATCCGCAAAGCCGTGCATCACGGCAGCCATTTCGATATCTGGAGCAGCACCGCGATCATCGTCGGCTACGCAATGCCGGCGTTCCTGTTTGCGATGTTCCTGATCGTGGTGTTTGCCGGCGGCACTTCGCTGAACTGGTTCCCGGTACGCGGCCTAGTCTCGGACAACTTCGAATCACTGTCGACCCTGGGCAAGATCGCCGATTACTTCTGGCACCTGGTGCTGCCGGTCACGGCGCTGGTGATCGGCGGTTTCGCCACCCTGACGATTCTGACGAAAAACTCGTTTCTCAATGAAATCACCCGCCAGTACGTGGTGACCGCACGGGCCAAGGGCTTGAGCGAACGTCGGGTGCTTTACGGCCACGTGTTCCGCAATGCGATGTTGCTGGTGGTGTCGGGCATTCCTCAGGCCTTTATCAGCGTGTTTTTCGCCGGCTCGTTGCTGATTGAAGTGATTTTCTCCCTCGATGGCCTCGGTCGCATGAGCTACGAAGCGGCCGTTTCGCGGGACTATCCAGTGGTGTTCGGCTCGCTGTTCATCTTCACCCTGTTCGGCCTGCTGATAAAACTGATCGGCGACTTGTGCTACACCCTTGTCGATCCGCGCATCGACTTCGCCGCGAGGAACGCCTGATGCTCAAGCTCTCGCCGTTGGGCCGTCGCCGTTTCGAGCGATTCAAGAAAAACCGCCGGGGCTGGTGGTCGTTATGGCTGTTCATCGGCCTGTTCCTGCTGACCCTCGGCGGTGAGCTGATCGCCAACGACAAGCCGCTGGTGGTCAGTTATCAGGGCCAGTGGTACTTCCCGGTATTCAAACGCCACACCGAACAGGAGTTCGGCGGGCAACTGCCGTTTCAGGCCGACTACCGCAGCGACTATGTGCAGAACCTGATTCGCAAGGACGGTGGCTGGTTGCTGTTCCCGCCGATTCCGTTCAGCGACGACACGCCGAACTATGACCTCAATAAACCGGCGCCGAGCCCGCCGACATCGGTCAACTGGCTGGGCACCGACGATCAGGCGCGGGATGTCCTCGCGCGGGTGATTTTCGGCGCCCGGGTGTCGATTCTCTTCGCGTTGATGCTGACCTTTGTCAGCGCCCTGATCGGCATCGCTGCCGGTGCCTTGCAAGGTTATTACGGCGGCTGGGTCGACCTGCTCGGGCAGCGCTTGCTTGAAGTCTGGTCGGGGTTACCGGTGCTATACCTGCTGATCATCCTCTCCGGGTTTGTCGAACCGAACTTCTGGTGGCTGCTGGGGATCATGGCGCTGTTTTCGTGGCTGGCACTGGTGGACGTGGTTCGTGCGGAGTTCCTGCGCGGGCGCAACCTGGAATACGTCAAGGCTGCGCGGGCGCTGGGCCTGACCGATCGCAAGGTGATCGTCCGGCACATCCTGCCCAACGCCATGAACGCGACGTTGAGTTACTTGCCGTTCATTCTGACCGGGGCGATTTCCACCCTCACCGCACTGGACTTTCTCGGCTTCGGCATGCCCGCCGGCAGCGCCTCGCTGGGCGAACTGATCGGTCAGGGCAAACAGAACCTGCAGGCACCGTGGCTCGGGCTGACAGCGTTCTTCACCCTGGCGCTGATCCTTTCTTTATTGGTGTTCATCGGCGAAGCGTTACGCGACGCGTTCGACCCTCGATCCTGAAGCGTGGCCATGACTGACAATCTGATTGAAATCCGTAACCTCAATGTCGCTTTCCATGGCCAGCGCGTGGTGCGCGACCTGTGCCTGGACATTCGCCCCGGTGAGTGTCTGGCGCTGGTTGGCGAGTCGGGTTCGGGCAAGTCGGTGACGGCCCACTCGATTCTGCAATTATTGGCAGACAGCGAAGCGCAAACCACTGGCAGCATTCGCTATCGCGGTCAGGAGCTGGTCAGTGCGGACCCCAAGGTCTTGCGTGAGCTGCGCGGCAACCGCATCGCGATGATCTTTCAGGAGCCGATGACCTCGCTCAACCCACTGCACACCATCGAAAAGCAGATCGGCGAAACCTTGCTGCTGCACCGCGGCCTCGGTGGAAAAGCGGCGCAACAGCGCATCCTCGAACTGCTCGAACTGGTCGGCATCCAGAAACCCAAAGAGCGGCTCAAGGCCTACCCGCACCAATTGTCCGGAGGACAACGACAGCGGGTCATGATCGCCATGGCCCTGGCTTGCGAACCGGAATTGCTGATTGCCGATGAGCCGACCACTGCCCTCGATGTCACCGTACAGCGCAAGATTCTGCTGCTGCTCAAGTCCCTGCAACAACGCCTCGGCATGTCGCTGCTGCTGATCAGTCACGATCTCAATCTGGTGCGCAGCATTGCCCAGCGTGTCTGTGTGATGAAGGCCGGAGAAATCGTCGAACAGGCGCCCTGTGAAACGCTGTTCAGCGAACCGAAGCATCCTTACAGCTGCGTGCTGCTCAACGCCGAACCCGAAGGTGAAGCCCTGCCCCGGGATGAGCGCGAGAATGTGCTGGAGGTCGATGATCTGCGGGTTGAGTTTGTCGTCGGTGGCGGTCTGTTTCAGCGCAAGCGATACCTGCGCGCCGTGGATGGCATCAGCCTGAATATCCAGCGCGGCAAGACCCTGGGTATCGTTGGCGAATCCGGTTCGGGCAAGTCGACGCTGGGACAGGCGATCCTGCGTCTGCTCGATTCCGAAGGCAGCATCCGCTTTCAGGGCGAAGCGCTCGACGGCCTCAATCAGAAACAGCTGCGTCCCTGGCGTCGGCAGATGCAGGTGGTGTTTCAGGATCCGTTCGGCAGCCTCAGTCCGCGCATGTCGGTGGCGCAGATCATCAGCGAAGGCCTGGAAGTACACTGCGAATCGAACGCCGAGGAGTGCGATGAGCAAGTGATTCGCGTGCTCAAGGAGGTCGGCCTCGACCCCGCCAGTCGTCATCGTTACCCCCACGAGTTTTCCGGCGGCCAGCGTCAACGCATTGCAATCGCACGGGCACTGGTGCTCAAACCGGCGCTGATTCTGCTTGATGAGCCGACTTCGGCGCTGGATCGCACGGTGCAGAAACAAGTGGTTGCCCTGCTGCGTCAGCTTCAGGAAAAGCACGGCCTGACCTACCTGTTCATCAGCCACGACCTGGCGGTGGTGCGGGCACTGGCCCACGACATGATCGTGATCAAGGACGGCAAGGTGGTCGAGCGCGGCGCCAGTCACGATGTGTTCGATTCGCCACAGCATCCTTACACCAAGGAGCTGTTGGCGGCGGCGCATCCGGGGTAGGCATAATCGGCGCTCGTCTTCAAACCGGGTCGCGGCCTTCGCGAGCAAGCCTGCTCGCGAAAAGACCAGCACACACCACCCAGAATCTGGATCAAACCACCCATGAACACCACCGAAAGCCTCAAGGACTACCAACGGGTTCGCACCCTGGCAATCCGCTCGCTGTTCGAGATCATCGAGCAGTCGAGCGAAGGCACGGTGATTGTCGATCGCGACGCCAACATTGTCTGGATGAACGAGCGCTACGCGCGCCGCTTCGGGCTCGAGTCGGCCGCAGGTGCAATTGGCAAACCCTGCGAAAGCGTGATTCCCGGCAGTCTGTTGCGTGAGGTGGTGCGTACCGGGCGGCCGATTCTGCTAGACATGCAAGACACCCCGAAAGAGCCGCTGGTGGTGATGCGCCTGCCGATCCAAGACGATGTCGGCACGGTAATCGGCGCGATCGGTTTTGCCCTGTTCGATGAACTGCGCACGCTGTCGCCGATGCTCAAACGCTACTTGAGCATGCAGGAGGAGCTGGCTTCGACCCGCTCGCTGCTGCGCGCGCGGCAGACCAAATACAACTTCGCACATTTCATCGGCACCAGCGCCGCCAGCCTCGAAGTCAAACGCCGCGCCCGCCGCAGTGCCAGCACCGAGTCGCCGGTGTTGCTGCTGGGCGAAACCGGCACCGGCAAGGAATTGCTGGCGCAGGCGATTCACAGTGCTTCGCCGCGAGCGCACAAAGCCTTTGTCAGCATCAACAGCGCGGCGATTCCCGAAACATTGCTGGAGGCCGAGTTCTTCGGCACGGCTCCGGGCGCCTTCACTGGCGCTGACCGCAAGGGCCGCACCGGCAAGTTGCAGATCGCCCAGGGCGGCACGTTGTTTCTCGACGAGATCGGCGACATGCCATTGCCGCTGCAAAGCAAATTGCTGCGGGTGCTGCAGGAAAAGGAATTCGAGCCGGTGGGCTCCAACGAGGTCATCCAGAGTGACGTGCGGGTGATCGCCGCGACCTCGACCGACCTGCAAACGGCGATCAAGCGCGGTGAATTCCGCGCTGACTTGTACTACCGGCTCAATGTGCTGCCGATCATCGTGCCGCCGTTGCGCGAACGCCTCGACGATCTGCCGGCACTCAGCGAAGCGATCCTCGAAGAGCTGCGCAGTCAGCATGAACTGAGTCGCACGGCGCTGGATCTGCTGAGCCAGCATGCGTGGCCGGGGAACATCCGAGAGTTGCGGAATGTGCTGGAGCGGGCGGCACTGCTCAGTGATGACCTGATCCTCAGCGAAGCAGACATTCGCGGCTCCATAGGCACATTTACCCCGGTTGAACGCCCCGCGGCGCCCGCGCTGGAGCCCTTGGCCGACGAGACATTCGCCCAGGCGCGCCAGCGGTTTGACCGGCAACTGATCGAGTCCGCCCTGGCGCAGTGTTCGGGTAACGTGCCAGAGGCGGCAGCTCGTCTGGGGCTGGGGCGGTCGACGCTGTACAAGAAAATGCTGGCATTGGGCATCGCCCAGTCTCAATAAAGAGACTTTAATCTCCATTAATAGAGATGAGCAGAAGCTTCGCGAGCAGGCTCACTCCCACAGTGGAATACCTTGCAAATGTAGGCGCGGACTTGCTCGCGAAGGCGTCATCACTTCCAGCATGAATCTCAAAAAAGAGACAAACCTGCGATTTTTTGCAAATTAAAATCCATAAAACCCTTAAATTTCAACGACTTGTGCATGTGGCACAAATCTCGCTAACACCTCTCCCACACCGGTTTCACCCACAAAAATAACAATTCTGGAGAGACACACCATGAGTGTGATCATTGCCTTGGCCGCCCTCGCGCTGCTGATGCTAGCCGCCTACCGTGGCTACAGCGTTATCCTGTTTGCTCCGATCGCCGCCCTCGGCGCTGTCCTGCTCACCGACCCGTCTGCCGTCGCCCCTGCATTCACCGGGGTGTTCATGGAGAAAATGGTCGGGTTCATCAAACTCTACTTCCCGGTCTTCCTGCTCGGTGCCGTGTTCGGCAAGCTGATCGAACTGTCGGGCTTTTCGCGCTCGATTGTCGCCGCGGCGATTCGTCTGCTGGGCACCCGCCAGGCCATGCTGGTGATCGTGCTGGTCTGCGCCCTGCTCACCTACGGCGGTGTGTCGCTGTTCGTGGTGGTGTTTGCGGTGTATCCGTTTGCCGCCGAGATGTTCCGCCAGAGCAACATTCCCAAACGGCTGATTCCGGCGACCATCGCCCTCGGTGCGTTTTCGTTCACCATGGACGCCCTGCCCGGCACCCCGCAGATCCAGAACATCATCCCCAGCACCTTCTTCAACACCACCGCGTGGGCGGCGCCGTGGCTGGGCGTGATTGGCACGATTTTCGTGTTCTGCGCCGGCATGCTGTTCCTCCAGCGTCAGCGCAACAAGGCCCAGCGCGCCGGCGAAGGCTATGGCACCGAGCTGCGCAATGAGCCAGAAACTGCCGAAGACCTCAAACTGCCGAACCCGTGGATCGCGCTGTCGCCGCTGCTGGCGGTGGGCATCATGAACCTGTTGTTCACTCAGTGGATTCCCCAGTGGTACGGCAAGACCCACAGCCTCGCGCTGCCGGGCATGGCCACGCCAGTGACCACCGAAATCGCCAAACTGACGGCGATCTGGGCGGTACAGGCGGCGTTGCTGGTCGGCATCCTCATGGTGCTGGCGTTCGGCTTCAAAGCCATTCGCAGCAAACTGGCCGAGGGCAGTAAAAGCGCGGTCAGCGGTGCGCTGCTGGCAGCGATGAACACCGCTTCCGAATACGGTTTTGGCGCGGTGATCGCCTCGCTGCCGGGGTTTCTGGTGCTGGCCGACTGGCTCAAGCAAATCCCCAATCCGCTGGTCAACGAGGCGATCACCGTCACGCTGCTGGCGGGCATCACCGGTTCGGCGTCGGGTGGGATGAGCATTGCCCTGGCGGCGATGTCCGAGCAATTCATCGCCGCGGCCCATGCGGCGAATATTCCGCTGGAAGTGCTGCACCGCGTGGCCGCCATGGCCAGTGGCGGCATGGACACGCTGCCGCACAACGGTGCCGTCATCACCCTGCTGGCGGTGACCAGCCTGACTCACCGCGAAGCCTATAAAGACATTTTCTGTATTACGCTGATCAAGACCCTGGCGGTTTTCGTAGTGATCGGTACTTTCTACGCCACTGGCATTGTGTGAGGTATTCATGACGACTCTTTCCGGCAAGACCGCACTGGTAACCGGTTCCACCAGCGGCATTGGCCTGGGCATCGCGCTGAGCCTGGCCAAAGCCGGCGCCAATCTGATTCTCAACGGTTTCGGTGATGCATCGACGGTGATCGCCGAAGTCGGCCAGTTTGGCACCAAGGTCGGCCATCACCCCGCTGACGTCAGTGACCCGGCACAGATTGCCGACATGATCGCCTATGCCGAACGCGAATTCGGTGGCGTCGACATTCTGGTCAATAACGCCGGAATCCAGCATGTGGCGGCGGTCGAGGAGTTTCCGGTGGAACGCTGGGATTCGATCATTGCGATCAACCTGTCTTCGGTGTTCCACAGCACCCGCCTGAGCCTGCCGGGCATGCGTGCCAAAGGATGGGGGCGGATCATCAATATTGCCTCCGTGCACGGTCAGGTCGGTTCGACCGGCAAGGCGGCTTACGTCGCCGCCAAGCACGGGGTGATCGGCCTGACCAAAGTGGTCGGCCTGGAAACCGCGACCAGCAACGTCACCTGTAACGCGATCTGCCCGGGCTGGGTGTTGACGCCGCTGGTGCAGAAGCAGATCGACGACCGTGCGGCCAAAGGTGTCGATCCGCAGCAGGCGCAGCATGATTTGCTGGCCGAGAAGCAACCGTCGCTGGAGTTCGTCACGCCGCAGCATCTGGGCGAGCTGGTGTTGTTTTTGTGCAGTGAGGCCGGTAGCCAGGTGCGCGGGGCGGCGTGGAATATTGATGGTGGGTGGTTGGCGCAATAACCTCCACAGAACGATGTGGCCAGGGCGCTTGCTTCCTGGCCACAGGTTACCCACGGTCACAACTGCGTGTATGAACCCGATAAAAAGAGGCAAACAATGTCCGACATCCTCTGGCAAGCCGATGCCAAGCGTATCGCCGAGTCCCGCATGGATAGATTCCGGCGGGCACTGAATCAGCGTCATCACCTGCACCTCGACGACTACCTTGCCCTGCACCAGTGGAGCATCGAGCAGCGTGCCGACTTCTGGCAGGCCATCGTCGACTTCTTCGATATTCGTTTCCACACCCAGCCTGATGCGGTTTTACGTGAAGGCCGGCAAATGCCCAGCGCCGAATGGTTTCCCGGTGCCACCCTGAACTTCGCCGAACACCTGCTGCGCCGCCGCGACGATGCCGTCGCCGTGGTGGCCGTGGCAGAGCACGGCCAGCGCGAACAACTGACCTGGGCGCAACTGGCCGAGCATGTCAGTGGTTTTCAGGCCAGCCTGCAGGCGGCCGGCGTCGGCCTCGGTGATCGGGTTGCGGCGTGCATGCCCAATACCTGGCAAACCCTCGTGGCGATGCTGGCGACCACCAGCCTCGGTGCGATCTGGTCATGTTCTTCGCCAGACTTCGGCACCCACGGGGTGATCGACCGGTTCGGCCAGATCGAACCGAAGGTGCTGATCACCTGCGGCGGTTATCGTTACGCCGGCAAGACGATCGAGCAGACCGGCAAGCTCAATGAGATTCTCCTGCAACTGCCCTCGCTCAAGCAGTTGATCATCGTGCCCTACGCGCACCCGCACGCACGCATCGAGGATTACCGGACCCGCGCCGAGGTCAGCCTGTGGGATGACTTTTACGAGCCCGGTGGCGAACCGGATTTTATTCCGGTGCCTTTCAACCATCCGCTCTACGTGCTGTATTCCAGTGGCACCACCGGTGTCCCGAAATGCATCGTGCACAGCACCGGCGGCGTACTGTTGCAGCACGTCAAGGAACACGGCCTGCATTGCGATCTCGGGCCCGGCGACCGGTTGTTCTACTACACCACGTGCGGCTGGATGATGTGGAACTGGCTGGTGTCGGCGCTGGCCGTCGGCAGCGCGGTGGTGCTGTATGACGGATCGCCGTTCCACCCCGCCCCCGAGCGCTTGCTGGATTTGATCGACGACGAGCGCATCAGCGTGTTCGGCACCAGCCCGAAATACCTCGCTACCCTGGAGAGCAGCGGCGTCAAACCGCGCGCCAGTCATGATCTGGGCAGCCTGAAAACCCTGCTCTGCACCGGTTCGGCGCTGTCGCCGCACAGCTACGACTTCGTGTATCGAGACTTCAAGGCCGACGTGTGCCTGGCCTCGATGTCCGGCGGTACGGACATCGTCTCGTGCTTCGTCAACGGCAATCCGTTGTCAGCCGTGCGCCGCGGCGAAATCATGGGCAAGAGCCTGGGCATGGCGGTCGAAGTCTGGAATGACGCCGGCCAGCCCGTGATTGGCGAGAAAGGTGAGCTGGTCTGTACCCGGCATTTCCCGGCAATGCCGATTGGTCTGTGGAATGACCCGGACGGAACAAAATTGCGAAAATCCTATTTCAGCCTGTTTCCCGGCGTTTGGGCCCAGGGCGATTACGCCGAAGAGCTGCCGCACGGCGCGATGATGATCCATGGCCGCTCGGACGCTGTACTCAACCCCGGCGGTGTGCGCATTGGCACGGCGGAGATTTATCGCCAGGTGGAGAAAGTCCCGCAAGTGCTCGACAGCGTCGCCGTCGGTCAGCAATGGCAGGATGACGTACGGGTGGTGCTGTTTGTGCGCTTGCACGACGCGGTTGAACTGGATGAAGCCCTGCAAGCGCAGATCCGCCAGGTGATCCGCGCCAACACCACGCCTCGGCATGTGCCGGCGAAAATCCTCAGCGTGACCGACATTCCGCGCACCATCAGCGGCAAAGTGGTGGAGCTGGCTGTGCGCAATGTGATCCACGGCGAGACGGTCAAGAACACCGACGCCCTGGCCAATCCCGAAGCGCTGGAGCAGTTTCGCAATCGCGCTGAACTCGAGACTTGAACCCAGAGGCTGAACCGTTCAGTCCATCAGGCCCCACTCCCCCGTCGTGGGTGGGGCCGGTGTGACATCGCCCTGCAACTTCAAGCGCAGGCGCAGATTGTTCACCGAATCGGCATGTTTGAGTGCCTCCTCCTCACTGATCGCACCCTCCACCACCAGGCCGTGCAACGCCCCGTCGAACGTCTGCATGCCCAGTTCGGTGGACTTTTCCATGATGCCTTTGAGCTCACCCAATTCATTACGCCGGATCAGGTCCCCGATGGTCGGCGTGCCCAGCATCACTTCCACGGCTGCCCGCCGCTGCCCCTCGAGCGTGCGCACCAGGCGCTGGGAAACAAAGGCTTTAAGGTTGTTGCCCAGTGCATGCAGCAACTGTGGCCGACGCTCCTCGGCAAACAGGTTGATGATCCGGTCGAGCGCCTGATTGGCGTTGTTGGCGTGCAGCGTCGATAAAACCAGATGACCGGTTTCGGCGAACGCCAGCGCGTGCTCCATGGTCTCGCGGTCGCGGATTTCGCCGATCAGCACCACATCGGGTGCCTGGCGCAGAGTGTTTTTCAAAGCCGCGTGAAAGCTGCGGGTGTCGACACCGACTTCACGCTGGTTGATGATCGACAGCCGATGCCGGTGGATGTACTCGATTGGGTCTTCAATCGTGATGATGTGGCCACTGCTATGGCGATTGCGATGATCGATCAGCGCCGCCAGCGAAGTCGATTTGCCCGAATCGGTGGCGCCGACAAACAGAATCAGGCCTTGTTTGAGCATCACGGTTTCCAGCAGCACGCGGGGCAACTTGAGGTCTTCAAAGCGCGGAATGTCCAGTTTGACGTTGCGGATCACGATCGACACGTCATTGCGTTGCTTGAACAGATTGACCCGAAAGCGGCCGATGCCGGTGCGCGAGATGGCCAGGTTCATTTCCAGATCCCGGTCGAACTCCCGGCGCTGTTCGGCGTCCATCAGGGAATTGGCGATGACCGCGACTTCACCCGGCTTGAACGGCTGCTCGGCCAACGGCGTCAATACGCCTTGAAAGCGCGCGCTGGGTGGCGCTCCGGTCGACAGGAACAGGTCCGAGCCATGCTGGCTGGCCAAGCGTGTTAACAGTGCATCGATTTCCATGGTCAAATTCACCGACGAAGCATTCAATATTCAGACATGGCCCGCTGTCGTGACGCAGCGGTGCATTGAGCGTCTACCCTCTCGAAGGATAGTAGACGCCGCCTTACCGAATGACGCCCAGGACTAACGCAATGAACGCTGTACCCGGCAACGACGATGCGCAGGCGCTGATCACCCGCACTGACTGGAGCAACAGTGCACTGGGCGACGCTGGTCAATGGCCGCAGAGCCTGCGCACCGCGGTGGACATCGTGCTGCACTCGCCAATGCCGATGTTGCTGCTGTGGGGGCCGCAGCTCACCCAGATCTATAACAACGGCTTCGCCATGCTGGCCGGCAGCAAGCATCCGCACGCTTTCGGACAACCGGCGCACCTGATATGGCCAGAACTTCGCGACTTTACCGACCCGATTTACCGCGCCGTCCTGCAAGGTCAGGTGCGGACCTACAGCGAACGACGCTTTACCCTGCAACGTGACGGCAAGGATTCCGACTTCTGGCTGGATTTGACCTACAGCCCGATTCGCGACGAAACCGCGCAAGTGGCGGGGATCCTGGTCACGGCCATCGAAACCAATGAGCGCCGACGCATCGCGCTGGAACTGCAACAGCGCTCCGAAGACAGCCTCAAGGCGCAACAGCAAACCGAAGAGCGCCTGCAACTGGCCCTGGCAGCCACCGATGCCGTCGGCACCTGGGATTGGGATATCGGCGAAGACCGCTTCATCGCCGACGCTCATTTCGCGCAGTTGCACGGGGTCGATCCGGCGCAGGCGAGCCAGTTGCCGATCAGCGACTATTTGCAGGGTGTGCACCCGGAAGACCGCGCCCTGATCGCGCGCAGCATCAAGCACTGCATCACCCACGGCACCGAGTACGCCGAGGAATATCGTCTGCTGCAAGGCGATGGCGACATACGCTGGGTGTTTGCCCGTGGCCGCTGCTACAAGGATCACCATGGCCGGCCGGTGCGCTTTCTCGGCGCGGCGCTGGACCTGACCGAGCGCAAACACACCGAACAGGCGCTGCGCCAGAGCCAGACCGAACTGCAGCTGATCATCAACGCCATGCCGATCCTCATCAGCTACGTCGACCATGAGGAGCGTTTCCGCCTCAACAACGCCGCCTATCTCGACTGGTACGGCCTGACTCCACAGGAGCTCTACGGGCGCACCATCCGCGAAGTGATCGGCGAAGAAGCCTATTTTCTGCGCGCGCCGTATATCGCCGAAGCGCTGGCGGGCAGGCCTTGTTCATTCAGCCTGTACACCCCTCACCGCGATGGCAGCATCCGTCACGCGTTGATGAATTACCTGCCGCGACACGGGGCCGACGGTGCGGTCAACGGTTTCTACATCTTTGTGATCGACGAAACCGAACGCAAGAAAACCGAAGAAGCGCTGCGCAACCTCAACGAAACCCTCGAAGAGCGCGTCAGCGCCCGTACCGAACAACTGGCCCAGGCCAACCAGCGCCTGCAGAACGAGATGTTCGAGCGCGAGCGGGCCGAAGATGCCTTGCGCCATGCGCAGAAGATGGAAGCGGTCGGCCAGCTCACCGGCGGCATCGCCCACGACTTCAACAACATGCTCACTGGCATCATCGGCAGCCTCGATCTGATGCAGCGCTATATTGCCGACGGCCGCGCCAACGAGATCGGCCGGTTTACCGAAGCGGCCGTGTCCTCGGCCAATCGGGCGGCGGCGCTGACCCATCGTCTGCTGGCGTTTTCGCGGCGCCAGTCGCTGGACCGCAAACAACTGAACGTCAACGAACTGATCCATTCGCTGGAAGACCTGATCCGCCGCACCAAAGGTGATCAGATCGAGCTCAAACTGCAGCTGGCCGACGACCTGTGGCCGGTGAGCACCGATGTGAGCCAGTTGGAAAATGCCCTGCTCAATCTGGTGATCAATGCGCGTGATGCCATGCCCGAGGGCGGCGAACTGCTGATCGAAACAGTCAACGTCTACCTCGACGGCAGCGACATCACCACGCTGGAACCGGTGAAGGCCGGCGATTACCTGATGCTGGCGGTCAGCGATAACGGGACCGGCATGACGCCCTCCGTGCGGTCCAAGGCGTTCGACCCGTTTTTTACCACCAAACCCATCGGTCAAGGCACCGGGTTGGGCCTGTCGATGATTTATGGCTTCGCCCAGCAGTCGGGCGGCCATGTCAGTCTCGACAGCCTGCCCGGACAGGGCACCTGTGTGCGGCTGTATTTGCCGCGTCTGTATGCACTGGAGCCGGAACACCCGCCAGCCAACCCGGTCGAGCCGCCCGCCCACCTGCCGAGCGGAGAAGCCGTGGTCGTCGTCGAAGACGATCCCGCCGTGCGCATGCTGGTGCTCGATCTGCTCAAGGAACTGGGTTATCGCGCATTCGAAGCCGAGGACGCGAAATCCGCGCTGCCCCTGCTGGAATCGGACCTGCGGGTGGACCTGCTGGTGACGGATGTCGGCCTGCCCGGCATGAACGGCCGTCAGTTGGCGGAAGTCGCCCGCCAGCATCGTCCGGGCCTGAAAGTGTTGTTCATGACCGGTTACGCGCAGAAAGCCGCCGAACGCCAGGGTTTTCTCGAGGACGGCATGGACATGGTCGCCAAACCGTTTGCCATTGAGCTGCTGGCGAGCAAGATCCGCACGATGATCAGTCAAACCCGGTGACTTGAGGCATAATCCGCGCCCCGCCGTCACCCCGTTATCAGGTATCGCACGATGAAAGCCCAAGCCCGCCACATTCTGGTGAAAACCGCCGAAGAGGCCGAACAGCTCAAACAACGCATCGCCAAGGGCGAAGCGTTCGATGTGCTGGCCAAGAAATTTTCGACCTGCCCGTCCGGCAAGCGCGGTGGCGATCTGGGAGAAGTCCGTCCGGGACAGATGGTTGGCGCGATTGACGCGGTGATCTTCAAAAAGCCGTTGCGTACCGTGCACGGGCCGATCAAGAGCAAGTTCGGCTATCACTTGGTGCAGGTGTTCTACCGCGATTGACGGGTTGGCTTCAGGGCCCTTTCGCGAGCGGGCTCGCTCCCACATTGAGAATGCAATCCCCTGTGGGAGCGAGCCTGCTCGCGAACCGATTGCGCCGCAAGCGGCCATTCAAATCTATTTCGGGATCAGTGCTCCTGGCACCTGAATCACCCGACTTGCCAGCAGATGCCCGGCCTCGGCAGCCTCCGCCGGACTCCCGCCCTGCAATCGACTGGCCAGATACGCCGCACTGAACGAATCCCCGGCCGCCGTGGTGTCGACGACTTTCTCGACGGTCTGCGCCGGCACCTCGAACGCTTCGCCATCACAGCGAATCAGGCACGCGTCGGCACCGCGCTTGAGCACCACTTCCGGCGTTTCGAACTGCGCGTAAGCCGCGAACACTGCATCGCAGTCGGCAAATCCGAACAGCGCCTGCTCGTCATCCACTGTCAGCAACGCCAGATCAACATAGGGCAACACGCTGCGATACGCCGAACGCGCCTCTTCGACTGAGGCCCACAAACGCGGCCGGTAGTTGTTGTCGAACACGATGCGTGCATCCCGCTGGCGGGCCTCGATCAGCGTCTGGATCAGCTTTTCCCGGCCCAGCGCACCAAGCACAGCGAGGGTGATACCGCTGAAATACAACACGTCGTAATCGGCCAGCGCCGCCAGAATCGGCTCGGCCGCCGGGGTGGTGAAACAGTCGCGGACGGCCGCTTCGTTGCGCCAGTAAAGAAAGCGGCGTTCGCCGTTGGCGTCGGTCTGGATGCAGTAGAGGCCCGGCAGACGCCCGGGCAGACGTTGCACCAGGTCGAGGCCAATGCCTTCGCTGCTCCAGATTTCACACATCGCGTCGCTGAAGCTGTCATCGCCCAGCGCGGTGACGTAATCGACTTGCGCTTTATCGCCAAGGGCGCGGGACAGGTAAACCGCCGTGTTAAGCGTGTCGCCGCCGAAGCTTTGCTGCAGGCTGCCGTCGGCGCGCTGTTGCAGTTCGATCATGCATTCGCCGATCAGAGCGATGCGCGGGAGGTTCGGGCCCAGAGGGCTGAGGGTGGTCATCGGGTGTGTCTCTGCTGATTCGGTGGTGTTTGATCCGGCCTCATCGCTGGCAAGCCAGCGCCCACATGATCTTCACAGTCCATGAGATCCCTGCGGGAGCTGGCTTGCCTGCGATTGGCCGCAACTCGGTCTCAAGCCCTAGAAGCAAGTCTCCATGCTCTCAACCACCGCCAACTGCTCATCCACCAGCAACCCCACCCGCCACTTGTCGAACGTCAGGCACGGGTGCGAGGTACCAAAGGAAATAATGTCCCCCACCCGCAGCTCAACCCCCGGCGCCACACTCATGAACGCGTGTTGGTCCATTACTGCCGTGACCTTGCACGCGCCCACGTCGTCGCCCACCGCCGGCACAATGCCGGCCTTGTAACGCAGCAACGGCACCGGCAAACCGGCATCGAACGCCACGTCGCGCTTGCCCAGGGCAATCACTGCGAACCCCGGCTCCGGCAACGACTGCACATGCGCCCAGACCTCCAGCGCCGGACGCAAACCCTCGTGCAAGTCACTGCGACGGTCGAGCACGCAGCACTGCGCCTCTTTGTAGATGCCGTGGTCATGGGCCACGTAACTGCCCGGACGCAGCACGCTGAGAAAGCGTCCGCTTGCGTTCTGCGCTTCGAACGATTCGGCGATCAGGTCGTACCAGGCCGAACCCGATGCGGTGATGACCGGCTTGGGAATGGCGAATGCGCCGCTGTCCTGCAGTTGCACCGCCAGGCGCACCAGCGACGCGGCGAATTGGCGAATGCCGCTGACCGCGTGGTCGCCGTGAATCACGCCTTCGTAACCTTCGATGCCGGTCAGGGCCAGCGCCGGTTGGGCGTTAATCGCCTTGGCCAGCGCGATAACTTGCGCCTCACTGCGGCAACCGCAACGACCGCCGACCACGCCGTACTCGATCATCACGTTCAGCTTCACCCCGCGCGAGGCGAAGTAGGCGCCGAGATCGGCGACGTTGTCCGGGTGATCGACCATGCAGTAGAAATCGAACGTCGGATCGGCCAGCAGATCGGCGATCAGCGCCATGTTCGGCGTACCGACCAACTGGTTGGCCATCAACACCCGACGTACGCCGTGGGCATAAGCCGCGCGGGTCTGGGTCGCACTGGCCAGGGTGATGCCCCAGGCACCCGCGTCAAGCTGACGTTTGAACAGCGCTGGAGTCATGCTGGTCTTGCCGTGGGGCGCCAGCTGCGCCCCGCTGTCGCTGACGAATGTCTGCATCCAGCGAATGTTGTGCTCCAGCGCCCCGCGGTGCAGCACCAGGGCCGGCAGGCTGACGTCACGCACCAGATACGCGCCGATCGCGGCATCGCCCTTTTCCACAGCAGAATTGATGGCAGTCGTCATGGTCGAACTCCTCACTGTCGCGGCCGCAGGCAGCCGCGCTTATTCGTTGATTCGTCGGGCGAGGCTGTTGGCGCTCTCGATCAACACCCGGCGATAGTCGTTGTAATTGTTCTTCGCATCGGCCCGAGGGGCGACGATGCACAGGGTGCAAATGGCCACGCCGTTGGCGTCTTTGACCGGGGCGGCGAAGCAATGGGTAAAGGTGTCGGCGACGCTGTCGAACGAGAAGAAGCCATCGAGGCCGGCCTGACGGATTTCCGCCAGAAAACGTTCCAGCGGCAGACGCTCGCCGTCGGGCAGGATGAAATCGTCTTCGTCGATCAGGTCGATGATCTGTTGGTCGCTCAAATGGGCGAGCAGCAGGCGCCCGGACGCGGTCCACGGGATCGGCGCGTTTTCACCGATATCGGAAGAAATGCGGAAATGCCGCTCGCCCTCCTTCATCAGCGCCACCGTGTATTTGCGCCCGTTAAGCAAGCACATCTGCGCGGTTTCCCGGGTCTGGCTGACGATCTCCTGCAAGGCGTGATCGGCCTCGCGGCTGAGGTCGAAATGACGCAGATGCGCCTGCCCGAGAAAATACAACTGCCGGCCGAGATAAACGTGACCGTCCTTGCCCACCGGCTCCAGAATCCGTCGCTCCAGCAGTGACGCCACCAGTTCGTAGACCGTGGATTTCGGGCTGCCGATGCCGTTGGCGATGTCGTTCGGACGCAGCGGCTGGCCGATTTCCTTGAGGAAATCGAGGATATCGAACGCCCGGTCCAGACCACGGGCCCGGCGTTTGATGGTGTCTTCGGTCATGTCTTCAATTCCCAATGAAAGTGCCGGGAGTTTACCGAGAGTGCGCTGTCGACGGTTAGATCGCTTTCGCGAGCAGGCTCGCTCCTACACGACAACGCATTCCAACTGTAGGAGTGAGCCTGCTCGCGATAGGGTCACCTCGGTTCAGGCCTTCTTCTTGTAAGCGATACAGTCGATCTCGACCTTGCAATCGACCATCATGCTCGCCTGCACACAGGCTCGCGCCGGGGCGTGCTCAGGTTTGAAGTACTCGCCGAAGACCTTGTTGAAACTGCTGAAATCCCGTGGATCGTCCAGCCACACGCCGGCACGCACCACGTCTTCGAGGCCATAACCGGCCTCTTCGAGAATCGCGATCAGGTTCTTCATGGTCTGGTGGGTCTGCTCGACGATGCCACCAACGATGATCTCGCCATCCACCGCCGGCACCTGGCCGGACACATGCAGCCAGCCATCCGCCTCAACAGCGCGAGCGAAGGGACGTGGCTGACCGCCGGCGGCGGTGCTGCCGGTGCCGTAACGCGTAATGCTCATGGGTATTTCTCCTGATTACAAAACAACAGATTAAAACCGCGTGCTTTTGAGAAACTCAGCCAGACGCGGCGATTGCGGGCGTTCGAACAGTTCCTTGGGAGGCCCCTGCTCTTCGATCCGCCCCTGATTCATGAACACGATCTTGTCCGAGACCTCGAAGGCGAAACGCATTTCGTGGGTCACCAGCAACATGGTCATGCCGTCTTCGGCCAGGCCCTTGATCACGTTCAGCACTTCGCCGACCAACTCCGGGTCCAGCGCCGAGGTGACTTCGTCGAACAGCATCAGGCTCGGGTTCATCGCGATCGCCCGGGCAATCGCCACGCGCTGTTGCTGACCGCCGGACAACTGCCCGGGAAAGTGATTGCGCCGCTCCAGCAGGCCGACGCGTTCCAGCCATTTTTCGGCGAGCACCACGGCTTCGTCCTTGTGCATTTTCTTCACCTTGAGCAGACCCAGGGTGACGTTCTGCAACGCCGTCAAATGCGGGAACAGGTTGAATTGCTGGAACGCCATGCCAGTCATTGCGCGATGGCGGGCGATGACTTTCTCGGCATGCCGCACGCGTTTGCCGTTGACCTCGTCGTAGCCAATGGATTCGCCGTCAAGCAGGATCTGCCCGCCCTGGAACTCTTCGAGCATGTTCACGCAACGCAACAGTGTGGTCTTGCCCGACCCGCTGGAACCGATCAACGTCACGACGTTGCCGCGCTGCATGCTCAGATCGACACCCTTGAGCACTTCCACCGCACCGTATTGTTTGTGCAGGCCGCGAATGTCCAGCAACGCCTGATTCTGTGAGGAAACTTGAGCTTGAGTCATGGCAGGGCCACCCGCTTTTCAATGTACCGGCCGAGTAATTCGATGCCGTAGTTGATGACGAAGAACAGAAAACCGGCGAACAGGTAGAACTCCAGGGTCATGAAGTTCCGGGCGATGATCTGTTGAGTACTGAGCAACAATTCGGCCACGCCGATCACCGAGAGCAAGGTCGAGGCCTTGACGATTTCGGTGGACGAGTTGACCCAGGTCGGCAGGATCTGCCGCAGCGCCTGAGGCAACAGCACGTAGCCGAGGGATTGGTAGAACGTCAGGCCGATCGCCTTGCTCGCTTCCATCTGCCCACGGGGCAACGCTTGCAACGCGCCACGAACGATCTCGGCCACGTGCGAGCCGCAGAACAGCGTCAGGCCCAGGGCGCCGGCCTGAAACGCGCTGATCTGCCAGCCCAGTGCCGGCGCCATGTAGAAGCACGCCAGCACCAGCACAAACACCGGCGTGCCGCGAATCAGGTCGACGTAAAAACGAAACGGCGCGCGCATCCAGAATTTGCCGTAGGTCAGCACCAGACCGGCAACCACACCGACCATCGTGCCGAGCAGAATCGCCAGTGCCGACACCTGCACACTGGTCAAGAAGCCTTGCCACAACGGCTCGCGCGCTACCCACAACTCATGCAACCAACTCGGGGATTCGTACATCGCGGCCTCCTATCGGCGAATCGCCAGACGCTGCTCGAGGTAACGCAGCAGCATGGCAATGAGGTAACAGGCCGCGACATACAACGCCGTGGTCACCAGCCAGGTTTCGATCACCCGGTAGCTTTCGACATTGATCTTGCGCGCGTAATAGGTCAGTTCCGGCACTGCAATCGCAGCGGCCAGCGAGGTGTCCTTGAACAGCGAGATGAAGTTGTTCGACAGCGCCGGCAAGACGTTGCGCAGCATCACCGGCACCGTCACGTAAGCCTTGACCTGCCATTCACCGAGACCGATGGCCAGCCCCGCTTCGCGCTGCCCTTTGGGAATGCTCAGCAAACCGCCACGGAACACTTCGGTCAGGTACGCCCCGGCATACAGCGACAGGGTGATGATGAACGACGGGATCTTGTCCAGACGGATGCCCAGGCTCGGCAGTGCAAAGTAGATCAACAGAATCAACACCAGAATCGGCGTGTTACGCACCACCGTGACGTACACCGAGGCCAGTACCCGCAAGGCGCGATGCTTCGACAGCAAGGCAAACGCCATCAGCAGGCCGATCACGCAGCCGATGGCGATCGACACCAGCGCCAGTTCAAGGCCCAGACCGAGCCCCGCCAGCAAGGTGTCGAAATCGCGCCACACGGCGGCAAAGTTCAACTGATAGTTCATGGTCAGCAGTACCTTGAGCGGGGCGATGCAGGCGCCCCGCTCTCACGGGATCATTTGAATTCGACGGGAAAACCGATGGCCGGCGACGGTAGATCGACACCGAACCATTGTTTGAACGACGCCGCGTAAGTCGGGAATTCGACACCGGTCATGGCTTCATGCAACGCCGTGTTGACGAAGTTCAGCCAGTCCTGATCGCCGCGCTTCACTGCGCATGCGTAAGTCTGCGGGCTCCAGGCGTAGGTCGGGCTGCGGTAGCGACCCGGGTTCTGCACCATCAGGTATTTGACCGAAGACTGGTCGGTGGCGGCCGCATCGGCGCGACCGGAGTTCACCGCCTGATACATCAGGTCAACGCTGTCGTACTGATCGACCTTGGCTTTGGGCAGCGCCTGATGCACCAGTTCTTCGGCATAGACGTTTTGCAACACGGCCACGGTGACGCTGTCGCCGGCGGCCTGCAGGTCTTCGATTTCCTTGTACTTGCTGTTGGCCGGCAGCAGCAGGCCGACACCCTCACGGTAGTACGGCAGGGTGAACGCCACCTGTTGAGCGCGGCTGGCGGTCACGGTGATGAACTGGCAGCTCATGTCGACCTTGTCGGTCAGCAGATTGGGAATCCGCGCATCCGACGACTGCACCACGAATTCGACCTTGCCCGGATCATTGAACAGCCCCTTGGCCACAATCCGGGCGATGTCGATATCAAAGCCCTGCAACTTGCCGTCTGCACCTTGAAAGTGCCACGGCGCATTCGTGCTGCCAGTACCGACAATCAGTTTTCCACGGGCCAGCACACTGTCGAGCTTGCTGTCGGCTGCCTGGGCCATACCCATGACAGCGGACGAAGCCGCGAGAACAAAAACACACGCTTTGAACAAGGAAGGTCGGCGATGCATGGCAAGCACTCCAGAGGTTGTTTATTCCGCTATACCGGAACTCGGTTTGTTACTACGGAATAGACAGCAGAAAGTGTGCCACAGGATCGGCGGGGAATCTGTAATGGTTTGAAAGATCTGCAAAATCAATGGGATGCAGATAAGGCCCGGTGCAGTGTTACGCGCGGGGTCATGAGGACACGCTACCGTTGGCCACACATAGAGGGTATTCGGGCCACATTTCGGGGCGGCCTGCACAAAAAAACACAATGTGCACCTGTCAGCTCTGACAGTAGCCGGACGGGTCAGTCTGGCTTACGGTCGACAGAACACGCAGCACCCGACAAGGAGACCGTCATGAGTGTGAACATCCCTTTCGCCGAACTACCGCCCACTTACCGCAAAGCCCTGAAAACCTGGCGCCCGGTGATTCTGTATTTCGCCAATGAACACTGCCCCGCCTGCGAGTGGGCCGGGCCGGTGTTTCGTGAGGTAGCCGAACCGTATCGGCTCCGGGCAAACATTTACATGCTCAACACCAGTCAATCGCCGCGCCATCCACTGGTTACCGGCACGCCTACAGTGCTGTTCTACAAGGACGGCAAACTGCTGAAGCGGCTCAAAGGCATCGGCACCGAAGAAACGCTGGCACAGGACTTCGCCCAGCACATCGGCAAGATCAAGGCTCCTGCCCCTGCGCGCAAACGCCCGCATGACCTGGCCTGGTTGCGCCAGACGCTGCGCACACTGCGCACGATCACGCGTGCACCACGGTGGAACTTTTCCTGAAGGTGCCGTGAAGCGTTAACGATGGAAGGCTGGAGCGCTGGGTATTTCATCCCGCAGCGTTGTTGCGGCGGACGAATCGCTTTCGCGGGCGAGCCCGCTCGCACAGGGGCGGTGTGATGCAGCGGATTTCACTCACACCGTCATCGGTGCAGGAGCTGCCACGGGCTGCGGCAGCTCCTGCGCTTACAACGATGGTTCAGATCGGGTGACGCGTCAGCAACACCCGCGTCACCCGCCGCTCTTCAACCGCTTCCACGGTCATTTGCCAGGCTTCGTATTCCAGTCGATCACCAATGATCGGCAACCGATCCAGCAGGCTCATCACCAACCCCGCCAGTGTCTGGTAATCCTCGGTAGGCGCAGCGCAGAAACCAGTGAGCTGGCGCACGCGCGCCAGATTCAACGCACCGCTGACCACAAACCCGCCCCGCTCTTCGATCACGTCCGGTCCCTCGACTTCGCTGGCATCAGGCAACTCGCCGGCAATCGACTCAAGGATGTCGGTCATGGTCAGCACACCGACAAAGTCGCCGAACTCGTTGACCACAAAGGCGATGTGGGTCGAAGCCGCACGCATTTGTTCCAGCGCATTGAGGATCGAATAACTGTCGAGCAGGTTGATGGACTTGCGCACCAGATGTTCCAGGTTCGGCTCGTTGCCGGCCAGGTACTCCTTGAGCAGTTCCTTCTTGTGCACGAAGCCCAGCGGTTCATCCACCGCACCGTTGCGAATCAACGGCAGGCGCGAATAGGACGAATGCATCAACTTTGTACGAATCGCCTCAGCGTCATCGGCAAGGTCGATGGTGTCGACGTCGGCACGCACGGTCATCAAGCCACGGATCGGCCGCTCGGCCAGTTGCAGGACGCCGCTGATCATCACCCGTTCGCGACGGTCGAACAGCTCCGCGCTTGGCACATCACCGTTATCCAGCAGGTCGGAAATCTCTTCGCCGACCTCCTCGACCGCCAGCTTGCGCCCGCCGAGCAAGCGCATCACCGCATGTGCCGTGCGCTCACGCATGGGGCGCAGGCCCTGCATCGAACGCTTGCGCCGGGCGCGGGCAACCTGGTTGAACACCTCGATCAAGATCGAGAAACCAATAGCGGCGTACAAGTAACCTTTCGGGATGTGGAAACCCAGACCCTCAGCGGTCAGGGCAAAGCCGATCATCATCAGGAAGCCCAGACACAGCATGATCACCGTCGGGTGGGCGTTGACGAAGCGTGTCAGCGGCTTGCTCGCGACAATCATCAGGCCGATCGAAATGATCACCGCAATCATCATCACGGCCAGTTCATCGACCATGCCCATGGCGGTAATCACCGCATCCAGCGAGAACACAGCATCCAGCACCACGATCTGCGCGACGATAGGCCAGAACAACGCATACGCCGTGTTGGTCGAGCGCTCACCGACATGGCCTTCCAGCCGTTCATGCAACTCCATCGTCGCCTTGAACAACAGGAACACGCCGCCGAACAACATGATCAGGTCACGGCCAGAGAAGCTCTTGCCGAACACTTCGAACAAAGGCTGCGTCAGGGTCACCAACCAGGAAATACTCGCCAGCAGGCCCAGACGCATGATCAGCGCCAGGGACAAACCGATGATCCGCGCGCGGTCACGCTGATGCGGCGGCAACTTGTCCGCAAGAATTGCGATGAACACCAGGTTGTCGATACCCAGTACCAGTTCCAGCACGATCAGAGTCAACAAGCCTAACCAGGCCGTGGGATCCGCTAACCATTCCATAAAATGTCTCGATCTCTCTTCAGTGAATTCAGGCTGCCGGACACGGCAAAGCGCAACGCGAAGGCTCTGCAGCCGCGTTGTCAACAATAGTCGGGAGTCGGAAAACCGGATGCTGCGAGTGCGTCAAGACCGCGCCACGGCGCGAGGAGAAGGTACGACTGGGAGGCTCCGAGAGGGTGTTCATGCAAATCCTGAATGAAAAATGGCCTTGGAGCGTACAGTCTCTGGCGACAATTCCTACAGCGCAAAATCATTTCAAAATCTGTATCAGCCGGTGAGATGCATTGTTCTCGCGGCCCTCATCGCCAACAGGCTGGCTCCTGCAAGGAATCGTGCGAATAACACGGACCACTGTCGGAGACAGCCTGCTGGCGATGAGGGTCTAACGAACAACGCATCAGCGTCCGGCAAAACGCAACCGCGACAACTGCCGCAAATCCCCCTCCACGTAATAATCGTTGGTCCAACGGTCATCCACCGCCAACGGACTCACCTGCTTCAGCTCCAGTTTTTTCGCGAAATAACGAAACCGGTAATGCTCGTAGAACCGCAGCAGTTCCAGGCCGTAGCGGTCGGCCAGGTCGGTGTCGCCACGAATGATCAGAAAGTTCTCGTCATTGCCGTTACTCGCCGAAGTGCTGAGGTTATGGCTACCGCTGATGATGGTCGGTGCATCCGTCGTGAAATCGGTGACCACCGCTTTGGTGTGCACCAGCAGGTTGCCTTTCTGGCCTTTCATGTTTTCCTTCAGCCAGCCTTCCAGCCCGGTGTTGAGCAAAGCTGTGGCGGCGAATTCGGCGGTACGGTCGGCATGAAATCCGGTGATGCTGCTGGCGGTGTTTTGCAAGCCGTAACGGAGGATGTCGTCATGAGGCTTGCCGAGCAGTGCATTGAGAATCGCTTCCGGCAAGGTAAACGCCGTAACGAACAGCACATCCTTTTTGGCCGCCCCGATGATCTCGACGAACTCACGCAGATCGGCACCGCCGCTGCGTGGCGAGAACCCGGCGAACAGCGGCTGCGCAGGGTCCATCGGGTTGTGTTCAGTGATCCAGGTGCGTGTTGCGCCGACATTGGCGGGGTTCGCCCAGACCTCTTCGAAAGTTTGCAGATACCGCGTGGCAATCGTCACGTCGTCAAGCGTGTGCACCACGTTGGCCTGGCGATACACGCCATTGGCGGTGAAGTTAGTGCTGCCACACAGCACGGCTTGCGGTTGACGCTGCCCGGCATCATCGACACGACTGAGGACAATGAACTTGTCATGAAAGATATCGTGAGTGACCCGGCCGCGCTTGCTCGACGCCGGCAACTGCGCGAGGCTGGTTTCGTTCAGGGTCGTATCGGGGTCGTCCGCGCGGGCGTGATACAGCACGCGCACTTGAACGCCTCGGGCGAACGCCGCATTCACCGCTTCGACTATCGCCTGCAACTGATACTCGTAGATCGCGATATCCAGCGCCCACCGGGCGTCCACCGCGCGCTCGATGTACCCGAGCAATCGCTCCAGCAGGCCGTTCTCCAGCCACAGACGCGCCGCGTCGGGCCACGCTTCGATCGGCAGGTTCCTATTGGCGCTGATCTGCGCATCCAGATCGGGAAACTTGCGCTGAAAGGCCTGACTGGCGGCTACGGCGCGGTTGAAGATCACGCTCTGGCTGGCCGGGTGGCCGTCATCGCTGGTGATGCTCAACTCCAGCGCTTCGCCCAGTTGTGGCGCGTCCGCCGTACCGTAAGCCAGATGCACCCGATAATGCATCGTCGTGCCCGGATTGACCGCGTAATCGGCCCAGCGGAATTTCTGCAGCGGCGCTTTATCGCTGGGCGTGGCGTGATATTGCGCGAAGGTGTGAGCCTTGCCGGGAAACGTCAGGCTGTTGAACAGGAATAGCCAGGGCTTGTCGCCCTGCTGCTTTTCGATGGCGAAGCCGAGCAGGCCTTTGCGCCGTGGCTCGGCCAGGTCCATGGCGAGCAGAACGCCGTTGGTGCCGGCGTAGGCTTTGACGCGAAAATCGTCCTGAGGATTGGCGACCAATACCCGCATGATTCACTCCTTGTGATTGGGGCTGAGGTGCAGCATAGAGCAGCGATGCGGGGTTTGTGAGGCAGATTTGAGACCGAGGCGATGCCTTCGCGGGCAAGCCCGCTCCCAGAGCTTTCTCACTGTTCGACACAAATTCAGTGTGAGCGGGCTTGCTCGCGAAGAGCCCCACCCAGGCATCACACATCGTCGATATGCCGATAATCCAGTTCCAGCGCCGCTGCCAACTGCCTGGACCGGCCCAAGCGAATCGGCCCACGTTCAATGTCGATCAACAACCCCGGACACTCCAGCGACGGTATCGGCGGCAAGGGTTTCAAGCGCCCGTCCGTCACCACCAGCAATCGCTGCTGCTCGGCAGCAAAACGCTTTTTGCGCTGCACCAGCCACTGCTGCGCCTGCATCAGTGCGGCCAGCAACGGTGTCCCGCCGCCCGCGCCCAGCGCCTCCAGCCAGGATCGCAGACCACTCGATGCCTTCAGGCCCTGCACCTGCCAGGTCGGCGCGCTGCCACTGGCGGTCAGCAACGCCAGACGCGCGCGCTGTCGATAGGCATCATCGAACAGTTGCGCGAGCAAGCCCTTGGCATCGCTCAAGGCCTGATGCCGACGCGTCGAGGCCGAAGCATCGACGATCACCAGCCACAGTTCATGGGCGCAGCGAGTGCGCAACTGGAACTGCAGATCTTCCCGTGTCTGCGGCCGGCCGTTGAGCAGCGTGCCCGGCCAGTTCACCAAGCCGCTGCGTGCGGCGTGGCGCTTGCCCTGGCGTCCGTGGTCGAGTTGTCCGGCGCGGGGTCTGGCATTCGCCCCCGCGTCGGATCGGGGACGAATGCCGGTTACTTTTTTGGCCAGCTCGGCACTTCGCGGCGGGCGCCAGTGGCCAGTGCCGGAGCCGGCATGTCACCCCACTGGCCCTGCCCTTCGCTGAGGTCGGCGGCAGAATGCGCCGGCGGTTGCGCGGGTTGCTGAGGGCTGGACGATGAGGGCTCACGACGCCGATGGCGCAGGGCAAATTCAGCGACGGCGTCGATGTCTTGCACGGCGATTGCCGTCGCGCCACGCCAGGCCGCATGGGCGCGGGCCGCACGCAGCCAGACCAGATCGGCGCGCAGACCGTCGACACCGGCAGCGAAACAACGCTCGGTGATGTGCGCCAGCGCAGCGTCGTCCAGCGGAATCTCGCTCAAGCGGCTTCGAGCGTTTTCGCAGCGTTCACGCAGCTGTTGTTGTTCGGCTTCCCACTGCGCGCAGAACCCGTGGGGATCGCTGTCGAAATCCAGACGCCGACGAATGATCTGCCCGCGCTCGGTCGGTGCCGTGTGGCCGCTGAGGGCAACGTTCAAACCAAAGCGGTCAAGCAATTGTGGACGCAGTTCGCCCTCTTCGGGGTTCATGGTGCCGATCAGTACGAATTTCGCCGAGTGCCGATGGGAAATGCCATCGCGCTCGATCAGGTTGGTGCCGCTGGCCGCGACGTCGAGCAGCAGGTCGACCAGGTGATCCGGCAGCAGGTTGACCTCATCGACGTAGAGCACGCCGCCATCCGCCTTGGCCAGCACACCGGGCGAAAACTGCGCACGGCCCTCGCTCAGGGCCGCGTCGAGGTCGAGGGTGCCGACCAGACGTTCTTCGGTAGCGCCCAGCGGCAAGGTGACGAACTGGCCGCTGGCAAGCAGATCCGCCAAGCCGCGCGCCAAGGTGGATTTGGCCATGCCGCGCGGGCCCTCGATCAGCACCCCGCCGATTTTCGGGTCGATGGCGGTCAGGCACAGGGCGAGTTTCAGGTCATCAGCGCCGACCACGGCGGAGAGCGGGAAATGCGGGGTGTCGGTCATTTGGGGTTTCTCTGTCGTGGTCTTTGGTGTTGTGGTGTGTCAGTGGGGAGGCCCTCACCCTGGCCCTCTCCCAGGGGGAGAGGGAACTGACCCAGGTGTTCTTTCGAATTCCGTCGACCTGATACGTCGGGCCGAACTCAGACTTCGACAGCAACGCAAATCGGCTCCCTCTCCCCCCGGGAGAGGACTGGGCTGAGGGTAGCTTTTGGCCGGTTACATATCTTCCTCAATATCCAGCAGCAGATTCTCCAGCGCTTCTTTATAAGCCCCAGGCTCCTGCCACATCCCGCGCTGCTGCGCTTCCAGCATCCGTTCGGTCATGTCGCGCAACGCATGCGGGTTATGCTCGCGAACAAAATCCCGGGTGGCCGGGTCCAGCAGGTAGGCATCGGCCAGCAATGCGTACTGGTGATCATCAATCAATTGCGTGGTGGCGTCGAACGCGAACAAGTTATCGACCGTCGCCGCCAGTTCAAACGCGCCTTTATAGCCGTGGCGCTTGACCCCGTCGATCCACTTCGGATTCGCCGCGCGCGAGCGGATCACCCGGTTCAGCTCTTCTTTCAGGGTACGAATCTTTGGCAAGTCCGGCTGACTGTGATCACCGTGGTAACTGACCGCCGCTTCGCCACGCAAGGTTTCCACCGCCGCGAGCATGCCACCCTGGAACTGGTAATAATCGTTGGAATCGAGCAGGTCGTGCTCGCGATTGTCTTGATTCTGCAACACCGCCTGCACCTGACTCAGGCGCTGGACGAATTGCTCGCGGGCGGCGGTGCCTTCGTCGGCACCGCCATAGGCGTAGGCGCCCCAATTCAAGTAGACCTCGGCGAGATCCTCGCGGGTTTGCCACAGACGGCCATCAATCGCGCCTTGCACACCGGCCCCGTAGGCACCGGGTTTGGCGCCGAAAATCCGCCAGCCGGCCTGACGCCGCGCCGTGTCTTCGTCGAGGCCCGATTGCAGCAAGGCTTCGCGTTCGGCACGCACCCTGGCAGCCAGCGGATTGAGATCGTCCGGTTCGTCCAGCGCCGCCACGGCTTGCACGGCGGCGTCGAACAGGCGGATCAGGTTGGCAAAGGCATCGCGGAAGAAACCTGATACCCGCAGCGTCACATCGACTCGCGGACGATCGAGCAGGCTCAGCGGCAGAATCTCGAAATCATCCACCCGTTGACTGCCGGTGGCCCACACCGGACGCACGCCCATCAGGGCCATGGCCTGAGCAATGTCATCGCCGCCGGTGCGCATGGTCGCGGTGCCCCACACCGACAGGCCGAGCTGACGCAGGTGATCACCGTGATCCTGCAGGTGCCGCTCGAGAATCAATGTGGCCGACTGGAAACCGATGCGCCACGCGGTGGTGGTCGGCAGGTTGCGCACGTCCACCGAATAGAAGTTGCGTCCGGTGGGCAACACGTCGAGACGGCCACGGCTGGGCGCGCCGCTGGGGCCAGCGGGGACGAAGCGACCGCTGAGGGCGTCGAGCAGACCGCGCATTTCTGCCGGGCCGCAGGCGTCCAGGCGTGGGGCGACGACTTCGCGCAGATGGTCGATGATTGCACTGACCTCCGCCCAACGCGGTCCTTGCAGGCGTGAGCCTGCTTGCGATAGCAGTGTGTCAGTGGACTCAATGTTGGCTGACACACCGCCATCGCGAGCAGGCTCACTCCTACAAGGGATTTGTAGTGTTTGGGAGATCAGGTCCGAAGCAAACAGTTCGAGGCGTTCGCGGGTGTCGCCGGCAGTGCGCCAGACTTCGTCGCTTTGCGATTGCAGCGCCTCGGGACGCGGGCCTGTCCATGGATCGGCCAGCGCACAATCGAGTGGATCGAATCCGAGTTCGAACGCTTTGGCGAGTGCTCGCAACAGGCTTGATTGCGCGCCTTTGCCGTCGCCTCGTGGAATCCGTAGCAGCGCGAGCAACGTATCAATGCGCAAACGCCCGGTCGGCGATTCGCCAAAAATGTGCAGACCGTCGCGGATCTGCGATTCCTTCAGATCACACAGATACGTATCGAGGCGCGGCAACCAGATCGCTGCGTCGGCATCGCTGTCCAGCGCGGCATCGAGTTGCAGTTCGCGGTCGATCTGCGTATCGCGCACCAGTTGCAGAATGTCGCGCTGTAACTCGCGGGCGCGGCGCGGATCGAGCAGTTGCGCTTCGTAATACTCGTCGGCCAGCAGCTCCAGATTACGCAGCGGGCCGTAGGTTTCGGCGCGGGTCAGCGGCGGCATCAGGTGGTCGATGATCACCGCTTGCGTGCGCCGTTTGGCCTGGGCGCCCTCGCCCGGATCGTTGACGATAAACGGATAGATGTTCGGCAGCGGCCCGAGCAGTGCGTCCGGCCAGCAGTTTTCCGAGAGGCCGACGCCCTTGCCTGGCAGCCATTCGAGGTTACCGTGCTTGCCGACGTGGATCACCGCGTGGGCGCCGTAGGTCTTGCGCAACCAGAAATAGAACGCCAGATAGCCGTGGGGCGGCACCAGATCCGGGTCGTGATACACCGCGCTCGGATCAACCTGATAGCCACGCGCCGGTTGAATGCCGACAAAAGTCAGACCGAAGCGCAGACCGGCGATCATCATGCGTGCGTCGCGGCACATCGGATCGTTTTGCGGCGCGCCCCAGCGCTCGGCCACGGCCGTGCGATTGGCCTCGGGCAGTGCGTTGAACTGGGCCAGGTAATCATCCATCGCCAGACTTTGCTGGCACGGGCGCAGATCAATCGTCTCGAGATCGTTGCTGACGCCACCGAGCAATTGCTGAATCAACTCGGTGCCGCTGCCCGGCAGCTCTGCCGCGACCGGATATCCCTCAGCCTGCAACGCACGCAGGATGTTCAGCGCCGCCGCCGGCGTGTCGAGACCGACACCGTTGCCGATGCGGCCGTCACGGGTCGGGTAATTGGCGAGAACCAGTGCGATGCGCTTACCGGCATTCGGCACCCGCGCGAGGTCGATCCAGCGCCGCGCCAGCTCAGCGACGAAATCCATGCGTTCGGGCTGCGCACGGTAACAGACCACATCGGACTGGCTGCGCTCGCTGCGCCAGGCCAGATCCTTGAAGCTGATCGGCCGACTGATGATGCGTCCGTCGAGTTCCGGCAAGGCAATGTGCATCGCCAGATCGCGCGGGCCCAGCCCCTGCTCGCTGTCGCGCCAGCCGGGCTCGTTGTCCTGGGCGCAGATGGCCTGAATCACCGCAATGTTGCGGCGAAACGGTCGCAGGTGCGGGGCTTCCGGGCTGGACTGGGCGAAACCGGTGGTATTGAGAATGACCCCTGCCTCGACTTCATCCAGCCAATCCTCGACCACGCTCAGGCAGCCCGGCTCTTTCAGACTGGCGACGGCGATCGGCAGCGGATTGAGCCCCGCCGCCTGCAAGCGCTGACAGAACACGTCGATGAACGCGGTGTTGGCCGCCTGCAAATGCGAGCGATAAAACAACACCGCCGCCACCGGGCATTCCGCCAGCCAGTCGGCTTGCCAGTCAGCCAGTGCGGCGCTGGTTTTGTCCGGGTGATAAATCGCCGTACGCGGCAAGGCTTGCGGCTCGCCCCACGGGTAATCACGGGCGAGCCAGCGGTTGGCCAGGCAATGAAAGAAATCCAGCGCATTGCCCAGGCCACCCTGACGCAGGAACTGCCAGAGGCGGTCGCGATCTTCGGCGGGCACGGTGCTCAGGTCACTGAGCTCCGGGTCGGGGCGATCATCGCCCGGTACCAGAATCACCTGCACGCCGCGCTCCGACAGCTCGACCAGCCGCTCGACGCCGTAGCGCCAATAAGCGATGCCCCCGTGCAGCGAGATCAAAATCACCTTGGCGTGGCGTAACACCTCGTCGACATACAGATCGACCGACGCGTGATTCTGCACCTGCATCGGGTTGGCCAGACGCAGGCTCGGGTAATCCTCGGGCAACTGCTGCGCGGCTTCGGCGAGCAGCGCCAGGCTGGAATCGCCGCTGCACAGGATCACCAGCTCGGCGGGGGTTTGGCCAAGGTCGGCGATGTTGTCATCCGACACGAAACCGCCGGGCTGGGTCCTGAGCAGGTGCATGGTTTAAACGCTGAGCGCGGCGCGCAGTTGCGCTTCGAGTTGTGCGGCGTCGAGTTCCTGACCGATCAGCACCAGACGGGTGACGCGCGCTTCATCGGCGCCCCACTGACGGTCGAAATGCTTGTCGAAACGCGTGCCCACGCCTTGAATCAGCAGGCGCATTGGCTTGTTCGGAATGGCGGCGAAACCTTTGACACGCAGGATGCCGTGCTTGACCACCAGTTGCGTCAGGGCGTCGAGCAGCAGGCTTTCGTCGGCTTGCGGCAGTTCGATGGAGATCGAATCGAAGGCGTCGTGATCATGGTCATCATGGTCGTCATCGCCTTCACCATGGTGGTGATCATGATGGCTGTGGCGGCTGTCGATGTGTTCTTCGGAACCGGCGCCGAGGCCGATCAGCACGTCCAGCGGCAGACGACCGTTGCTCGCTTCGATGATTTTCACCGCCGGCGGCAGTTCTTCGGCGACTTCAGCGCGTACACGCGCCAGATCTTCAGGGCTGGTCTGGTCGGCTTTGTTCAGAATGACGAGGTCAGCGCTGGCCAGTTGATCGGCGAACAGTTCGTGCAGCGGCGATTCATGATCGAGGTTCGGATCGAGTTTGCGCTGAGCATCGACCTGATCCGGGAACGCAGCGAAAGTGCCGGCGGCCACGGCCGGGCTGTCGACCACGGTGATCACCGCATCAACAGTGCAGGCGCTGCGGATTTCCGGCCACTGGAAAGCCTGCACCAGCGGTTTTGGCAGGGCCAGCCCGGAAGTTTCGATGAGGATATGGTCGAGATCGCCGCGACGGGCTACCAGTTCGCGCATCACCGGGAAGAACTCTTCCTGAACGGTGCAGCACAGGCAGCCATTGGCCAGTTCGTAGACCCGGCCGGTGGCTTCTTCTTCGGTGCAACCGATGGTGCATTGCTTGAGGATTTCGCCGTCGATGCCCAACTCGCCAAACTCGTTGACGATCACCGCGATACGACGGCCCTGGGCGTTGTCGAGCATGTGCCGCAGCAGCGTGGTTTTGCCCGAACCGAGGAAGCCGGTAACGATGGTGACGGGGAGTTTGGCCAGTGTTTTCATCGGTATGCCCTTTGGCAAAGCGGCGGGCATACGGGACGAGAACCGGCAACGCGCATGCGCGCCGGAAGCGTTCGCCACCGGATCACCCCGCCCGGTTGTAGTGAGAATCTGTGACGAGGCAGGTCTCCTGGCTGACGGCGTTCAGGCTTGGCCTGGCATTCGCTGCGCCTTCCCGCTGGCTCTTTGATCGAGCTGGCAGTGGCGTGGCAGCGAACTTCACCGTTCACAGTTGCGGGGGCAGCCGCGGCTTTGACCGCGTTCCCTTCTTAGCTTCGGCATGTGCCGAAGAACCTCGAAAGCGCAAGGCTACGCATGGTGTGGGGATGGGTCAATGTTTGGATTGGGGGCGTATTCGTTTCTGCGGGTGTTGCTGCTGGCGGTTCCGCCCTTACGGCGGGTCACTTTTTCCAGACGCCGAAAAAGTAACCAAAAAGGCTTTACCCTGACGTTCGGCCCTCGCCTAGGCTCGGGTCCCTTCGCTCCGGGATTGATCCGGGGGGCATCGCCTCCGGTTTGCTTCGCTGCACCTCCTCTCGATGTGTTTGGCTGCGCCAAACGGTCGCTACGCTCCCACCCCCGGCTAAATCCCTCCACTCAGCCTGCCGACGGGCGCTGAGATCAAAAGCGGTACTCGAGCTAACGCTCATTGTGTTGAGTGGTGAGAAGCAAGGGCTGTGTGCTGTGTGCTGCCTTTGCTTTTCTGTGGGAGCTGGCTTGCCAGCGGTGGCGGCCTGAAAGCCGACCAGGCTCTTGCAGACCGCTCGCGATCCACCTGTAGGAGTGAGCCTGCTCGCGATGACGACCAGCCAGACGACCAACGTCTACCCGTTGACCTCAATCCCTGTGGGAGCTGGCTTGCCAGCGATGGCGGCCTGACAGCCGACCAAGCTCTTGCAGACTGACGCCGGGGCAGCCTTTTTGGTTTTTTTCCGCTGGGCCGGCATTCCAGCGTCTGGAAAAAGTGACCCGCCGTAAGGGCGGAACCCCAATCAACAACACCCGAAGCAACGGATATGCCCATTCAATTGACTAAATTCCCCCCCACATGCTCTCCTACACAACTTGTTACGGGTGCCCTTCACAGGGTGAAACGGGAAACCGGTGAATCATGTGCTTTACTCAAAGCCATGTCAGTCCGGTGCTGCCCCCGCAACGGTAAGCGAGCGAAGCGTCAGATCCACTGTGTCCCTGCGGCATGGGAAGGTGACGCTTGCAGGTCGGCCTGACGCCAACCCCTCGTGAGCCCGGAGACCGGCCCGCAACACACAGCGCGCATTTGCGTCGCTGAACCTGACAACCCGCGGTGGGCGGGCGCTGTTCGAACCTCTGCGTGCCTGACTCGCAGGGGTTTTCATGCGCTCTATTCACCCGCTGACACTCCAGAGGGAAGCGCTATGTCGATCATCAGCAGCACCGCCAGCAACACAGACAAAATTGCCAGCACCGCCACACTGAGCCAACGCCTGATCGCGGCGTTCTTCGCCTCGATCCTCGGTGCCGGCCTCGTCTACTTCGCCGGTTTTTCGCACATCGAAGCGGTGCACAACGCCGCTCACGATACCCGCCACAGCGCCGCGTTCCCGTGCCACTGAGACCTGCCGACATGATCAAGCGTATTGCGCAAACCGCAGGTTTTACCGGGCTGCTGGCCGCCCTGCTCCTGACGCTGCTGCAGAGCTTCTGGGTTTCGCCACTGATTCTGCAGGCTGAAACCTTTGAAAAAGCCGAACCGGTTGTTGCGGTCCACGAACACGCTGCCGGCACCGCGGCGCACACCCACGACGCCGAAGCCTGGGAGCCGGAGGACGGCTGGCAGCGTGTGGCTTCGACCACCGGTGGCAATCTGGTGGTAGCGGTCGGTTTCGCGCTGATGCTCGCCGGTCTGTACACCCTGCGTGCACCGACCAAAACCTCGCAAGGCCTGCTCTGGGGCCTGGCTGGTTACGCCACCTTCGTCCTCGCCCCGACGCTGGGCCTGCCGCCTGAACTGCCCGGCACCGCTGCCGCCGATCTGGCCTCGCGGCAGCTGTGGTGGATCGGTACCGCCGCGTCCACGGCCGTCGGCCTCGCGCTGATCGCCTTCAGCCGTCCATGGGTGATGAAGATCCTCGGGGTAGCGATCCTTGCGGTGCCACATGTGATTGGCGCGCCACAACCGGAAGTGCATTCCATGCTCGCCCCTGAAGCACTTGAAGCCCAGTTCAAAATCGCTTCGCAGTTGACCAACGTGGCGTTCTGGCTGGCCCTGGGCCTGATCAGCGCGTGGTTGTTCCGCCGCAAAAACGATGGTCACTACCACGTATGATGAATGACCGCGCAGCGTCGACCTTTGTGGTCGGCCTGGGCTGCCAGCGTGGCTGCCCGGCCAGCACGCTGCGCGCGTTACTCGATCAGGCCTTGCAGGCCCATCGCATTGAACTTGAGGCAGTCAAGGCCCTGGCCAGTATCGACCTCAAGCGTGATGAACCGGGTTTGCAGGAACTTGCCGCACAACTGGCTCTGCCGTTGCTGTACTTCAGCAGCGCAGAACTGGCCGGTTATCAGCAACGGCTCAGTCACCACTCGCAGATCGCCTACGAGCGAACCGGTTGTTACGGCGTGGCGGAAAGTGCCGCCCTGGCCCTGGCCGAACAACTGATTCAGGCCCCGGCAAAGCTGCTGATTTCCCGTCAAAAATACGCCCAGGCGACGTTGGCCTTGGCCGGCGCTGCGTAAACCCCCGATAATCCCTGCCCTCGATCATGAGCAATCTTCATCTGAAGGGTTGCTGCGGCTGTTTTCAAAGGATTCCACGATGACCGTCTACTTCATCGGCGCCGGCCCCGGCGACCCGGAATTGATCACCGTCAAAGGCCAGCGGCTGATCCGTCGCTGCCCGGTGATCATCTATGCAGGCTCGCTGGTCCCGGCGGCGGTGCTGGAGGGGCATCAGGCCGAGACCGTGGTCAACAGCGCCGAATTGCATCTGGAGCAGATCATTGAATTGATCAAGGTCGCCCATGCCAACGGTCAGGATGTGGCGCGCGTACATTCGGGCGATCCGAGCCTGTACGGCGCGATCGGCGAGCAAATTCGCCATCTGCGTGAGCTGAACATTCCGTTCGAGATAATCCCCGGCGTGACGGCAACAGCGGCGTGTGCGGCGTTGTTAGGCGCCGAACTGACCCTGCCGGATGTGTCGCAGAGCGTGATTCTGACCCGTTATGCCGACAAAACCGCGATGCCGGCGGGCGAAGAACTCGCCAGTCTGGCGCAGCATGGCGCGACCATGGCGATTCATCTGGGGGTCAATCATCTGGAGAAAATCCTCGTGGAGCTGCTGCCGCACTACGGCGCGGATTGCCCGATTGCGGTGATTCACCGGGCGACGTGGCCGGATCAGGACTGGGTGGTGGGGACGCTGGCGGATATTGCCGGGAAGGTTGCAGCCAAAGGGTTTCGGCGTACGGCGCTGATTCTGGTTGGACGGGTGTTGGGCAGTGAGGTGTTTAGCGAGTCATCGTTGTATCGCGCGGGGCATGCGCACCTGTACAGGCCCTGAATCATATGGGATTGGGTACAACCTGTGGCGAGGGGATTTATCCCCGATGAACTGCGCAGCAGTTCCTTTTCTGGGACTGCTTCGCAACCCATCGGGGATAAATCCCCTCACCACACAGTAAACAGGCACTCATTAATCAAGTGCATAAAAAAACGGCGCTCACGGGGCGCCGTTTTTCATGTCCGCAGTGAACACCTTACTTAGTAGTAGGCGTTTTCTTTCTGCGTGTGGTCGGTCACGTCGCGAACACCTTTCAGCTCGGGAATGCGCTCAAGCAAGGTGCGCTCGATGCCTTCCTTGAGGGTGACGTCCGCCTGGCCGCAGCCCTGGCAACCGCCGCCAAACTGCAGCACGGCAATGCCATCCTCAACCACATCGATCAGGCTGACCTGACCGCCGTGGCTGGCCAGCCCCGGGTTGATTTCGGTCTGCAGGTAGTAGTTGATCCGCTCGTTGACCGGACTGTCGGCGTTGACCATCGGCACTTTGGCGTTTGGCGCCTTGATGGTCAACTGGCCGCCCATACGGTCGGTGGCGTAGTCGACAACGGCGTCGTCGAGAAACGCTTCGCTGAACGAATCAATGTAAGCGGTGAAGCTTTTCAGCCCCAGCGCGGTGTCTTCGGGTTTTTCTTCGCCCGGCTTGCAGTAGGCAATGCAGGTTTCGGCGTACTGGGTGCCAGGCTGGGTGATGAAGACGCGGATGCCGATGCCCGGGGTGTTCTGCTTGGACAGCAGATCAGCCAGGTAATCGTGGGCGGCGTCGGTAATGGTAATAGCGGTCATGGAAACTCCTCGCAGGCTTGGGCGCAGTTTACGCCAATCGTTGCGCCGGACAAAGTCCTAGTATTTTTGTCGGGAAAGATTCTCGACCGGCTCGTCGTCCACTCGCGCCTTGAGCCAGCGATAACTGCGCTTTTCCACCCATTCGTAGCTCAGCCACGAACCGACGCCGATGGCCAGCACACAGACGCCAAACATCAAATACGGGTTGATGCCGTAGCGCTGCGCGAGGAAACCACCGGCCGACAGCACCAGCACATGCATCAGGTACACCGAATAGGAGCAGTCGCCGAGCAGCTTGAGCACTCGGCTGCGCTCGACATAACGCTCCAGCGCCATGCACGACAGCACCAGCACCGCGCTCGGCACGCCCCAGTTCAATAGCCTTGGCGCCGGCGCGAGGTGATAAATGGCCAGCAACGCCGCGCCGATTCCCAGCAACGGCAGCCACAGGCCGGCACCGATCCAGCCACGGCGGTAGAGCATGCCGATGGCGATCCCCAGCAAAAACTCATAGACGATATCCGAGCGATAGAACGCGCTGATCCAGCCAAACCCGGTCCACGCCTGACTGACCGCGAACAGCAACGCCGCGACCACCAGCAGCCGCACTTCCAGGCGAAACAGCAGAGCCCAGGCGAACAGCACGTAGAAGAGCATTTCGTAATTGAGCGTCCAGCCGACATTGAGCGTTGGATAAATGCCGTAGCCACCGGGATTTTCGGTCGGAATGAAGAGCAGCGACAGGAGCAGATGGTTCCAGTCCAGCGACTGATCCGGCAACAGCGGCTGAGCGAACACCACCAGCAACGCCATCAGCAACGTGTACAGCCAATACGCCGGGACGATGCGAAACAGCCGGTACAGCAGAAACCGCGTCGGCGGCAGCGACTTGCCCTCAGTGGAGAGGAAAATCACCAGGCCGCTGATGACGAAGAAGATATCGACCCCCACCGCGCCTTTGTCGATGAACAACTGCCCCAGCGGCCCACGTGCCTTGAAGTCGAAGAAAATCTGCATGAAGTGGTGGCAAACCACCGTCCAGGCGGCAAGTGCACGCAGGGCTTGCACTGAAATCAACATTGACCGCTCCTGACCAGATCGCTCGAAACCACCGCCGATACCTTGTAGGAGTGAGCCTGCTCGCGATGGCGTCAGCCCGATCAACATGTGATGCGCCTGACACACCGCGATCGCGAGCAGGCTCACTCCTACAATAGTTTCGCGGTGTCGCCAGGTATTGGGACAGCAGGTCCCACTCAAACGATCAAAGATTCTCGTAGCGGTTCATGTCCAGTACGCCCTCTTCCACCGGCTCGGTTTCGTGCATGTACTGACTCAGGTCGTGAAAATAGAACCAGAATTGCGGATGACTGCGACGAATCCCCCAGCGTTCGACGATTTTCTCGAAGCGGTCGGCGTCCTTGGCATGCTCCATGGCGTCAACAAACGCGGGTACCTGATCGGCCGGAATATTGAACATGAAGTTCGGATAACTGCTGAGTACCCCAGGATAAATGGTCAAGGTGTCGAGCCCCGGCTGATAGCGCAGCGACTCGCCCAACAGGAACGCCACGTTGCTGTGCGCGCGATTGCGCAGCAGGCTGTAGACCTCGCGCTTGCCGCTGGCGGTCTCGATGCGCAACATCGTTGCTTCCGGCAGTTGTTCGATCACCTTCAAGCCGGCAGCCGGGCGCGATGTAAGGCGACTGAGGGCCTGTTCGGCATTCTGCAGCGCCGGGTCGATATTCGGCCGCGAGCAATACGCGCCGTCGCACCGGTTGATCGGATCAGGCCGCGCATTGAGATCGCCGTAACGCGCCAGCAACTGCATGGCGAAGTCATATTTGGGGTCTTTCCCTGCGAGTTTCAGCCCGGTCGGCTTGTCGTCGTCGATCGCCTCATAATCGAGCCACATCTTGAACTGGCCGCTGCTCTGGTACCAATCGTTGAGGTAGTCCTCACGGGAATCGGCCGGCATCAGGCGCAGGAAATTCTGCTCGGCGCCGTTGCGGATCAGGTCGAAATACAGGCGGGTCTGCGCCTGATGGGAGACATTGCCGAACACATCGAAGTTGACCGCCAACTGGTAATAGGTGCGCTCCAGCAGCGGATAATCGAACAGCCACATAGTCTGTGGCACTTCGCCGATCAGGCCTTTGGTCACCGAGGCGCTGTCGAAGTGGCGGAAGATGCTCAACAGCGCATTGTCGTTGCCGGCCCACAGGGTCGACCAGCTCGGCGGCGGTTGGTCGGCGTAGCTGTCGCGGCGCAGGGCCTCGTACTCGTTACGCTTGTCGCGGTAGTTGCGCCACAGGCTGAGGACACTGCCGACGTCATCGTTCTGCCCCGGCATCGCCAGCAACGGTGTGGCATGGCCGCGATAGTTCGGGTCGGTGATATACAGGTCGTGCTCCGGCGCCTGGAACAGCGCCCAGAAGTTGTCGCGGATCACGTCGGTCGCGATCTGCCCCCGGCACACCGGCCCGCGAATGAAGGTGCGAACGAAGTACTCGGCGTTATCGAGCATGAACTGATAACGCGCCTGTGCCGGGATCGCCTCGAACGTGGCAAACGGGTTGGCCCGGCTCTGCGGTCCATACCCCGGCAAAGCGTTGACCTGCCAGTTGCCGCTGTAGAACAGGCTTTTGACCCGCGCCATCTTCGCCGCGCTCAGCGGATAGGTGATGTGGGTCTTGTGCACGATCACCCCTTGCACGGGCCACAAGCGGTAGTACACCTGAGTACCCGGATCATCGTTCGGACGGCGGGTGGCAATCAGGTCGATCGGCTGGCCGGTCGGTGTGCGCGAACGCACCCACTGGAAGTAATGCCCTGGCTCGCCGTCCTTGAAATACAGGTGCGCGAGAAACCAGTGCTCGTACAGCCAGCGTCCGACCAGACTCTGACGGGCACCGGGGGTGTTGAGCAGGTTTTCCCACTGCACGATCTGCAGTGCCTCTTTGGCGCTGGGCGCCAGGCCTTGCTCGTCAATTGGCGCACCGGACGCCAGCCAGCGTTGCAGCGTCTGGTATTGCTGATCGGTCAGACCGGTCACCGCCAGTGGCATGCCTTCTTTCGGATGAGCGCCGGCATAGCCTTCGAACTCGGCGGGCATTGCGCACATGTTTTCCCGTTGCAGGCCGAGGACGATGTCTTCAGGGAGTTTGGCATTCGGGGTCAACGGGGTTTTGTGCCCCAGCTCCAGCATGCGCGCCATCAGCGCCGCCTGACTGCCTTGGGCATCGAGCACCGAATAGAAGTCTTTCTGCTGCCAGGCACGCTTGCCAAAAGCGTCGTAGAACAGTCGGGTGGTCGGCGCGGCCTGAGTCCGCTCGCCGTCATACACCGGCATCTTGCTCGCGCCACGGGCGGCGCCTTCACCACTGCCCAGGTTCAGCTGACAGGCGGAGTCGTAGCACGCATGGCAGGCCACGCACTTTTCGGTGAAGATCGGCTGAATATCACGGGTATAGGAAATAGTGGGATCTTGCGCAGCAGCGCCCCAGCTTAAAAACAGCAAAAATATGCTGATGACGCGGTACGACATGCCCTTGATCCCGATCCTGAAAAAAACGCCGCGATTCTACAGGATGACGCCCGCACCAACATGAGCGATATTCATGCAAAACCGTCACATGCTCCAAAACCGCACAGGTTTGTTATGATCCCGGCCCTTCGTCATGGTCTTTTCGAGTAGTCCCAATGTCCGATCGCAGCGTTCGCCTTCAAGCTCTCAAGCAAGCTCTCAAAGAGCGCATCCTGATTCTCGATGGCGGTATGGGCACGATGATCCAGAGCTACAAGCTCGAAGAACAGGATTATCGCGGCAAACGCTTCGCAGACTGGCCGAGTGACGTCAAGGGCAACAACGACCTGTTGGTGATCACCCGTCCGGATGTGATCGGCGGCATCGAGAAAGCCTATCTGGATGCCGGCGCCGACATCCTCGAAACCAACACCTTCAACGCCACACGGATTTCCATGGCCGACTACGGCATGGAAGAACTGGCGTACGAACTAAACGTAGAAGGCGCACGCCTGGCGCGCAAGGTGGCTGACGCCAAGACCGCCGAGAACCCGGCCAAGCCACGCTTCGTCGCCGGGGTACTCGGCCCGACCAGCCGTACCTGTTCGCTGTCGCCTGACGTCAACAACCCCGGCTACCGCAACGTCACCTTCGATGAACTGGTGGAGAACTACACCGAGGCCACCAAAGGCCTGATCGAGGGCGGCGTCGACCTGATCCTGATCGAAACCATTTTCGACACCCTCAACGCCAAAGCGGCGATCTTCGCCGTGCAAGGGGTGTTCGAAGAGCTGCACATCGAACTGCCGATCATGATTTCCGGAACCATCACCGACGCTTCCGGCCGCACCCTGTCGGGCCAGACCACCGAAGCGTTCTGGAACTCCGTGGCCCACGCCAAACCGATTTCCGTGGGCCTCAACTGCGCCCTCGGCGCCAGTGAACTGCGCCCCTACCTGGAAGAGCTGTCGAACAAGGCCAGCACCCACGTTTCGGCGCACCCGAACGCGGGTCTGCCGAACGAATTCGGCGAGTACGACGAACTGCCGTCGCAAACCGCCAAGGTCATCGAAGAATTCGCCCAGAGCGGTTTCCTCAACATCGTCGGCGGTTGCTGCGGCACCACCCCGGGCCATATCGAAGCGATCGCCAAAGCCGTGGCCGGTTACGCACCGCGACAGATTCCAGACATTCCCAAGGCCTGCCGCCTGTCCGGTCTGGAGCCGTTCACCATTGATCGCAGCTCGTTGTTCGTCAACGTCGGCGAGCGCACCAACATCACCGGTTCCGCCAAGTTCGCCCGTCTGATCCGTGAAGACAACTACACCGAAGCCCTGGAGGTCGCCCTGCAGCAGGTCGAGGCCGGTGCGCAGGTGATCGACATCAACATGGACGAAGGCATGCTCGATTCGAAGAAGGCTATGGTGACCTTCCTCAATCTGATCGCCGGTGAACCAGATATCTCTCGCGTGCCGATCATGATCGACTCGTCGAAATGGGAAGTGATCGAAGCCGGCCTCAAATGCATTCAAGGCAAGGGCATCGTCAACTCGATCAGCATGAAAGAAGGCGTCGAGCAGTTCATCCATCACGCCAAGCTGTGCAAGCGCTACGGTGCCGCCGTGGTGGTGATGGCGTTCGACGAAGCCGGCCAGGCCGACACCGAAGCGCGCAAGAAAGAGATCTGCAAACGCTCCTACGACATTCTGGTCAACGAAGTCGGCTTCCCGCCGGAAGACATCATCTTCGACCCGAACATCTTCGCCGTGGCCACCGGTATCGAGGAACACAACAACTACGCCGTGGACTTCATCAACGCCTGCGCCTACATCCGCGATGAGCTGCCGTATGCCCTGAGCTCCGGCGGCGTGTCCAACGTGTCGTTCTCGTTCCGTGGCAACAACCCGGTGCGCGAGGCGATCCACTCGGTGTTCCTGCTCTACGCGATCCGCGCCGGCCTGACCATGGGCATCGTCAACGCCGGTCAGCTGGAGATCTACGACCAGATCCCGCAGGAGCTGCGCGACGCCGTTGAAGACGTGATCCTCAACCGCACGCCGGAAGGCACCGACGCCCTCCTCGCCATCGCCGACAAATACAAGGGCGACGGCAGCGTCAAGGAAGCCGAGACCGAAGAGTGGCGCAGCTGGGACGTCAACAAGCGTCTGGAGCATGCGCTGGTCAAGGGCATCACCACCCACATCGTCGAAGACACCGAAGAATCGCGCCAGTCGTTCGCCCGTCCGATCGAAGTGATCGAAGGCCCGCTGATGTCCGGCATGAACATCGTCGGCGACCTGTTCGGCGCTGGCAAAATGTTCCTGCCGCAAGTGGTGAAATCCGCCCGCGTGATGAAGCAGGCGGTGGCCCACCTGATCCCGTTCATCGAACTGGAAAAAGGCGACAAGCCCGAAGCCAAGGGCAAGATCCTCATGGCTACGGTGAAGGGAGACGTGCACGACATCGGCAAGAACATCGTCGGCGTGGTGCTGGGCTGTAACGGCTATGACATCGTCGACCTTGGCGTGATGGTGCCGGCCGAGAAGATTCTGCAGGTGGCCAAGGAAGAAAAGTGCGACATCATCGGCCTCTCCGGCCTGATCACACCGTCGCTGGACGAAATGGTTCATGTCGCCCGGGAAATGCAGCGCCAGGATTTCCACCTGCCGCTGATGATCGGTGGCGCGACCACCTCCAAGGCGCACACCGCGGTGAAAATCGAGCCGAAGTACAGCAACGATGCCGTGGTCTACGTGACCGACGCCTCCCGTGCGGTAGGTGTGGCAACGCAATTGCTGTCCAAGGAGTTGAAGGCCGGTTTCGTCGAAAAGACGCGCCTGGAATACGTCGATGTGCGTGAGCGCACCTCCAACCGCAGCGCCCGTACCGAGCGCCTGAGCTACGCCGCTGCCATTGCCAAGAAACCGCAGTTCGACTGGGCGAATTACCAGCCGGTCAAACCGGCCTTCACCGGCAGCAAGGTGCTGGACAATATCGACCTCAAGGTCCTCGCCGAGTACATCGACTGGACGCCGTTCTTCATTTCCTGGGACCTGGCCGGCAAGTTCCCGCGCATCCTCGAAGACGAAGTGGTCGGTGAAGCCGCCACCGCGCTGTACAAGGACGCCCAGGAAATGCTCGCCAAGCTGATCGACGAAAAGTTGATCAGCGCCCGCGCGGTGTTCGGCTTCTGGCCGGCCAATCAGGTGCATGACGACGACATCGAGCTGTACGGCGATGACGGCAAGCCGTTGGCCAGACTGCATCATCTGCGTCAGCAGATCATCAAGACCGACGGCAAGCCGAACTTCTCGCTGGCCGACTTTGTGGCCCCGAAAGACAGTGACGTCACCGACTACGTTGGTGGTTTCATCACCACGGCCGGCATCGGCGCCGAAGAAGTGGCCAAGGCTTATCAGGACGCCGGCGACGATTACAACTCGATCATGGTCAAGGCCCTCGCCGACCGTCTGGCCGAGGCATGTGCCGAGTGGCTGCACCAGCAGGTGCGTAAAGAGCACTGGGGTTATGCCAAGGACGAGACCCTCGACAACGAGGCGCTGATCAAAGAGCAATACAGCGGCATCCGCCCCGCTCCGGGTTATCCGGCGTGCCCGGACCACACGGAGAAGGCCGCGCTGTTTGCCCTGCTCGACCCTGAGGCGGCCGAAATGCGCGCCGGTCGCAGCGGGGTGTTCCTCACCGAACACTACGCGATGTTCCCGGCGGCAGCGGTCAGCGGCTGGTACTTCGCCCATCCGCAGGCGCAATACTTTGCGGTGGGCAAGGTCGACAAGGACCAGGTGCAGAGCTACACCTCGCGCAAAGGACAGGAACTGAGCGTAACCGAACGCTGGCTCGCACCGAACCTGGGCTACGACAACTGAGACTTGCCAGGGCATGGGCGCCTGTTGCCGCCCATGCCCTGCCGGTCACTCAGTTCACGGGCGCCATGAAGGGCCCGGCTGCGGTGAAGCCGGTCGCGCCTGCTGCGGTGGCCCGTCAACGGTTGCCAGCCTCGTGATTTCCCCACGCGACAACTCGATCAGTTTCTCGTTGCGCGCAGTGGTCAGTTCGATCTCCAGCCGATTCATCGCCGTCTGGTACTGCTCCGTGGACAGTGCATCGCCTTGCCAGTCCGGATACGTGTCCTCGACCTCAATCTGTCGTCGCGTGGCATTTTGCTCAAGGGTGGCGAAGGTTTCAGGGTTGCGTTCTACCAGGTAGCGGACCCAGTAATCGCGCAAGACCAGATTCCGCAGAAACTCGTCGGACGCTTCGGTCTCCAGTACGGTGCGACGTGCATCGAGCAGTGCCTGTCCATGAATCGGTGTGCCATACAGCATCTGTTGCGGTTGTCCGGGCAATTCCAGCCCATCCGGCCAGCCGGCGGTCATGCCGATCCGGTATTGCAGGCGAATTTCCGCTCGATCTTCACCGAGAGCGGCGCGCTCGGCCAGGCGATCGACCTGCTCCAGCCGAAACATTTGCCGCGACAGGTCCAGCAAGGCCCGGCCGCGCCGATCCGAAGACCACCGGGGCACATCGCGCAGGGCGTTGTATTTGAACACCCGGGTTTCCATCTCGCTGAAAGACAGGCTACGGCCGTCGGCACACGTCGCATGGGTCTGCGCATCGACAAACAGCTTCTCGCGCAACTCGCTGTTTTCCGCGGCGGCCCGGATCACCTCCCACACGCGAAAACTCAGATGGGCACGCGACAGTATGAAATCGCTGGTGTCGCGCAGCGTCCAGAGCAGATGAAAGAACGGTCCGTAGCCGTCTGCCTCGGCCAGTTGCCGCCACAGTGCCGCATGCTCGTCACGCAAGGTGCCAGTCGTATTGGCCAACCAGGGTTCAAGGGCATCCGGCGCGACATAAGTGGCCGGGTTGTCGATGGACTCCAGTTCCTCCACATTGGCCTGTGGGTCGACCTGCTCAAGGTCTTCTTCGCTGTCGGAATCCCATTCCAAATCCGAGTCAGACTCTGACGAGCTGTCCGGATGACGGTTAGCCGCGGCGATGCGCAGATCCAGTTCATTGCGGGAAATCCCCATGACATCGCCATCGCCGTGGGCAATGCTGTAATCGCGCAGGCGCTCCAGACTGTCGCGCGACAACTGACTGTTTTCTTCCAGGCGGGTGCCGCGCGCCAGCATCTCATGACCACCGTCGAACAGACCGGCCGGAATCATTTGCAGGTGATTGCCCCGCACATCCAAAGTGTGCAGATTCTCTGACTCAAGGGCGCCGACGGGCCAGGCATGAAGGCCGTTGTACGCCAGGTTCAGGGTTTCGAGGCGACCGAACGCACTGACATCGAAAGTATCCAGCTGATTGTTGCTCACATTCAGCGAGCGCAACCGCTCCCCTCGCAACGCTTCATACAACGTTCGCGGGTCCGTGAAACGGTTGCTATTGAGCTCCAGCCGTTCGAGCCGCGACATGCCTCGCACGGCATCCGGTATCGCCTCCAGGTCATTACCATCGAGCACCAGTGTGTCGACTGCGGGAAATGCCCTCAAAAACCCGTTCGAGCCTTGCTCAGTGATCCGTACACCGGTGAGCAAAAGGCGTGTCACCGCGGGAAACTGCACGGGCAAAGCCGGTAAGTCGCCTGTTTGCGCCTTCATGAGATCCAGCACTTGCCCATTCTCTTGGGTTGGCGCGATCAGCCCGTCCAGCCAGCAGCGGTAAATCTGTTTCGCCGCCAGGCTGCGACTTTGCGCCGACACAAACCTTCTCGACGTTTGGAACTCGCGGATATAGAGCCAGCCGTTCAACTGGACAGCCAGTGTTTCACCCGTCTGCTTCCAGTCATTGAGCCGGCCTTCGATCTGCAGATCACTGAGGCCGGCATTGCGCAGGTGCGCAATGTGCTGCAGCGCCCGTTGCGGACTCAACAGTGGATCGAGCGCCTGCAAACGCGCAGCGAACCCGACGGTATCTGCAGGCGCGGACGTGTGCCGGGGCAGCGGCAACAGGCCTTGCCTCACGCTCCAGCCGGTTTCCGACGGCGGAAACACCTCGGGCACCGATTCCTGCGCAAAGCGTTGCAACGTACCTGCAGGCAAACCTTGCGCCGTTTCAATCCGATGCAGCGCCGCCGTCAGGTCAGACGCGCTATCCGCCGTGAACGGATTACCCGTCAGATTGACTTTGATCAGCGTGTCCGGGTCCGCAAGCACCTGCTCCGGCAGACGTGCAAGCGCATTGTCACGCAGGTCGATCCAGGTCAACCCGGCCATGTTTTCTGCGTCCCTTGGCCATGCCTTGAGCCGAGTGGCCCGCAGATTCACGGTCTTGAGCCGGGTCAAGGCACCCAGGTCGAGCTGGCCCAATGGGTTATGGCTGAGGTCGAGGTCTTCGATGTTCGTCAGAGCGTTCAACTGCTGCTGTACCACCGGCGTCACAGAGAGGCTGTTGCCGGCCAGATTCAACCGGGTCAATTGCGGCAAGTCTGCGGAGGAGATCGGCACCTCGGTCAGTTCGGTGTCAGCGATTTCGAGACTTTGCGCTTCACTGAATGCCTGAACGAAACCGCGAATATGCTCGGCAGGTACATCCAGTTCACGCAAGCGCACTGTCTTCACATGGTCAAACGCTCCGGCGGGCAACACGGGCAGCGTTTTGAACCGGGGACTACCGTGCAGGCTCAGATACGCGTCCGCCGGCGGCAGCTCGAACAGTGCCTGCTTGACGGGCACACCGTACCGCTGGCTCACGCCATTGCGCCAGGTACTCTGCAGCGCTTTGAGCAAACTGGAATTCGGCACTTCGTTCCAAAGCGGCAGCAGTCTGGCCGTGCGCAATCCCGAGGACTGGATGGGCTCATGAAACGGCCGGAATATCCCGGCGTACTCGACACTCAGCGCCTGAATGGCCTCAAGGTCGAGGTTGAGCAGTCGCTCAGGGAGCGGATCGAGGTAGCCGCGTATGCCCATCAGAAATTCCAGTTCGCCCTGGACGTAACTGCGCACCATCTGCTCCACATCCATCAAGTGGCCCAGTGCCGCCTCGTGGCTTTTGACGTACTCGCAGGCACGCGTGAAGTCCTCGTAAGCGACCTTTCGCCAATTCAGCGACAACCCCGCCCATTGCTTCTCATGCCCGGTGTAAAACGCCTCAGGGATCGAGCTGATCGCCGTGTTGCTCAGATCAAATCGTTCCAGTGCGGGCAGATCCAGTGTTTCGACCGGCCACTGCGTCATGTGAGGTGCGTGGAGGGTCAGGGTTTTCAGATTCACCAACGATGCCAGACAGCGCTCCGGGAACACCGTGTCTGTGCCGTAAATCTTTATTTCCAGCGCCTCAAGGGCCGTGAGTGGTGCCAGTCGCGGGGCAAAATCGGCAGGAAGGCTCATGTGGGACGCGTAACTCAGGCTTTTGAGCGTGGTCATCCTGCTGACTGAACGTGGCAGGTTGGTCAATTCCTGAATACGTATTCGTATGAACCTGAACAGCTCGCTACGCGAGCCTATCCTGAGCTTTTCCAGGCCCTGGAATCGTGCGAGAAAGCCATCGGCATTGGCATCGGTCAGGCCGCTTCCGCTTACCGACAATTCACGGACGTGGCTGAAATCCGCCGTGAGTGTCGGCAACAGGTCTTCGCTGTCGATCTCCAGGCGCGCAGCACGCGGCTCTTGCGCGGCCAACGGTGCCGCACGCCAGCTTGTTTCAAATGCTTGTGCGGTATTCCTGCGGCGTTGTTGCGCGGTTTCCGGCATCGGTCGACCAAAGGGATCGCGCGGCACCACCTCCGGCGTCCCGATCCACGCTTCAAGCGTGGCCTTCTGCGCGGCCCATTCTTGCTCACGGCGCAACAACTCGCTGTAGATTTGCCCTTCGGACAGACCTGCCTGCGATTGCTGTCGTATAAATTCGTTGGCCTGCGAGTCGCTCAGCCCCGGATAGACATCGCGCACCTTCGCTGTGAGTGGCGGGTTGAATGCCTGGCCGCGACCACTGGCGTAATACCCGACCAGGGTCTCATTGACCCGCACGGGGGGCTTGAACAACTTCGCCTGTGGCTCCAGGGCCTGCAGGACATCTGCACGATTGCGCCCGGCCTGCTCGATGATACGGCTTTGCAAGTCAGCACCTTGACCGACATGGGGGATGCCCAGGCTACGGCGAGCGTCATCGGGCAGCGCGTGCAGGATCGACGCATAGAAATTGTCACCCTCCCTGGACAGGCTGTTGAGCGCCTCGCCCCGCTCATCGAACGCCTGAAACTGCGGGCCGTTTTTGATCAGGAATTTCCTGTGCAGGGCTGGCACGTCACCGATACTGTCGAGCAATGCACCGGTCGTACTGCCATCGCGAACTTCCAGGCGCACGTTGTCGGGCCAGCCCGGCATCCGCTGCAACATCTGCAAGGCCAGGCGTCGACTGTCGGCCGATGCCTGATTGTCGCTGCGCAGCCCCGCATAGGCCCGGGTCTGCCGCCCCTGTCGTGCATACCAGCGCGCCTCCTCCAGCATGCGCAACGGCACACGACGGGTCTGCGCGAGCCGCTCGAGATCATCCGCCGCGGCATGATGGAGCACTTCCTGAGCGGCAGACTCGCTGAGACCGGGACAGGTTCGCTGCAGCAGTGTGACCTGCCGGTCCCGGGATGGCGTGCCGGCATAAAGACTGTCGAAAATCGCCGACTGGCGGCCGCTGGCGTATTCCGCCAGCAATTCACCGAGCGCTGGCGCCCGGGCGTCGGGCGCCAGCGGGCCGCGTCCGCGCAACAGCTGACCCAGCTCAGCCTGATCGAGGCTGGCCACAATCCGGCGGTTCAGTTCTCCACCCAGGACCTGCGAACGCGTCAAGCGAATGGCCGGCCTGGCGTCGACACCGGGCACCCGCCAGCGCTCACCGTATTTGACCGACGCGCCGCTCAACTGCGGTCCTTCGAACACCTCCAGCACCCGTCCCAACGGCCAGGTGGGCAGGTCAGTCATCAATGGCAAGGCGTAGAGATATTTCTCGTTGATCGGCCTGGTTCCGCGCAGTTGCTCGATGACCTCGTCGACGCCCGCATCAGCCCTGAACAGACGCAGAGCGTCGGTCAACGCCGGCGGCGGCACCGCGTGATCGACGTGCATCTTGCGCAACGCGTTGTCACTGACGCCGCTGACGTCGGCAATCCTGATCAGCTCGGCATCGGAGAACCCGTCGGTTTCGTGCCCCAGGCGCCGTAACAGCGTCAGACGGTCCCATTCCAGGGGGCGCTCCAGCGTATGCCGCCAGGCGCCGCGGCCATTGCTGCCAAGAATCGGCTGATAGGCCGTGGTATCGCTCGGGTGGCGGATTCGCCATTTGCCCAGTGACTCATCGAGAAACTGTTCATAAACGCGGTCGCCCTGACGAATGAAGGTCTGCGTACCGACCTCATACTGCCCCGCTTCGTTCGGCATAGCGTTGGCGTCCAGCACGACACTGGACTCATAAGCGCTGAGGTCCGGCTTCCAGAGGCGGGTTTCGCCATTGGGCAAGGTTACCGGATGCAATTGCTCGATCACCGGTTCAGGCCTGGCTGCCGAGAACCTGCGCACACCGACACCCACCCCGGCCATCACCGCAATCTGCGCCAGGTTTTCAGCTACATCGAGCAAATGATCCTTGGCCGCCCTGCGGTCGCCCTCGCCCCACTCCACTGCGCCCTCAAGGGTTTCGTACAGCAACTGACCGGCCATCACCACCATCATGACCTCCCCCAGCACCGGCACGAACATCGACACCATGTTCAGACCGAGCATGCCGATTTGCAGCAGATGCGCCAGTTTGGCATCGCGCGCCCTGACATCGACATCAGCGCTGGGCACGGCGTGGCTGCGAGCATCGGCCAGCACCTTGGCGCAACTCTCGGTGTAGAGGTATTCCCAGAGGCTCTGGTTTTCCTCCCAAAGGCCTCTGCGCCGCTGTGTCCAGATCGACGGCGCAATGTAAGGGTCAGGTTCCGGTTCCAGTTTCGCCGCCGGCGGCGGCGGTAGCTCCCTGATCCGGGTGAATGCTGCGCCGGCGCCCAGATCGAGAATCGTGCGCCAGGGTGAACGCCAGTAATCGCTCGGAGAGTCGGCGGCCTTACGGGTGAACTGACTGAAATAATACCCACGCGCCTCGTAAGGCAGGAACTGACTGAGGAACCGCTGGTAATCAGTCGGTTCGGCGCTCGTGGCGTTGCCAGCGTGCCGCGCTGTGAGCAAGCGCTTGAACTCCGCCGTGGCCTGATCGCCGCGATAGCATTTGAAGGGATGCTCCGGGTCATGGGGGATATAAAAAACCCACTCATTGCTGTAGCGGTACTTTTCACAGATCGAAAACACCACACATCCGGTCAGCCTTTTGTCCATGACCGCCAGATCGCGGAACCAGACCGGTTTATGGCCGACCGACGGATTCAGCTCATCGTTGATGACCGACACAATCATGGCGTAGTGCGCCGGCTCGATATCCTCTTTCAAGAGGGCCAGCTCGGCAGCCGCGCGCATCGCGGCTTTCTGACTGGCGATGAACTGCTGACGGAACGCCGTTGCCGCCACCGCATCCGTCGGATGGAAGAAGCCGCGCAAGTACGTCTGGTATTGCTTGCCGATGTCGAGGTGACGGCACAGGCTCAGAAACTGGCTGACCGACACGTTGACGGTCACCGCATGGAAGGTGTCCGGCGAAGTGCCCACCACAACGAAACCGGAGGTTTCATGGTAGGCCCCGGGTCGGCATTCGTCGGCCTCGAAGTTGTGCAGGGCGGCGTCCAGCATCGAGAGTTTCAGAACCTCGAACGACGACAGCTCAATGGCCAAAATACCTACCTGCAGTGGACGCCGCAGGCACAACAGGGTGTTGTCGACATCCACCTGCACTTGATACTGCTCGCGCAGCGCCTTGAGCAGCAGCGGCCGGGCGAAGGCCTCGATGTCCTGAAACGAGGACAGGGTTTTATCCAGCCGGTTTTGCGCGATGAGACTGGCCGTTGAGCTGTCGTCCAGCGCCTTACGCCGGGCGGGCGAAGCGTTCCGATACCACGATGGCAGGACGGTGTGGCTGCCCTTCAGCGCCCGACGGCGTTGCGTCGAGGCGTCGGTCAGCCAGCGGGGTATCGATTTTTCAAGAAAGTCGGCGTGCAGGCTACGGGTGGCGAGCGGTTTCACCGGAACGGACGGCGCAGGCCCGCTCAAGCCTGGAGGCGAAGAATTACTGATCATGTTCACTCCTTTTAATGGAGTGAAAAGAAGACCATCTCAGTGGCGAGCACTTGCGGTACATAGGTATCGCTTGCACAGAAATTGGTAACCGACTGTGTAAACTGCCGGACCGCGTCAGGTTGTCTATGCTCTACAGGTCAATGTGCGCGACGAGGGATATATGGACGATCCAATCGACAACAAACCACCGACCTTCTGGCAGATGCTGCACAGCGTCATGGCTGCGGCGTTCGGGGTGCAGAGCGGGAAAAACCGGGCCAGGGATTTCACCCATGGCAAACCCAGTCATTTCGTGATCCTGGGCATTCTGTTCACGGCCGTGTTCGCGCTGACCTTGTTCGCCATCGTCAAACTGGTGCTGCACTTCGCCGGTCTCTGAGCGGCTTCAGTGCATCAGGGTTTGCAGAGTGAACGGGTAGCGATAGGAAGACGGTCGGCCCTTGGCCGAGAGTTTGCGGAAGCTCACGCCATAGTTCGGCGTGTTGCCCATCGCCAGCATTTGCCGGGCGTGGTGCTTGTCGATCAGCTGCAACAGAGGGATTTGCCGGTCACGCCCACCGTACTGATTCAGATCGACGCCCTGCTGATAATCATGCAACTCGACCAGTGCCCACCCGCCCAGCGTGAAATGCCCACCGACCAGCGCGCTCAGGCGCCCGTCGATCACGGCCTGCAAGGCTGCGGGTGATGTGTTGACGGCGCTGAACAGCGCGTCTTTGCCCGGCGTCTTCCCGGTTTCGGCAAACGCGCGCATCGCACCGAAGGCCATTTCATCGTTTGCCGACCACACCAGCGACACCTTCGGATAACGACTGAACAATTGCCGGGCCTGTTCGTAGGCCCGCTGCTGCATCCAGCCGCTGTAGACCATCTGCCGCAAGCGCACTTGCGGGTGTTCGGCCAGTGCGCGCTGCATGCCGTGTTCGCGCAGTTGCGCCGACGGCGTGATTTTCAGACCGGAGAACGCCAGCAGCTCGATCTCTTCATTGGCCGCGACCGGCGGATGCAGGCGAATCAACTCCTTCATCATCAGGTAACCGCCCTCCTCGTCGTTCGGCACCAGGCTACCGATTCGATCGGGTCGCTCCCCCACCAGCGCTTGCTGGTTGGGCGTCAGCGCGGCGTTAACCATGAACAGCTTCACCCCGCTGTTTTCCGCCAGACGCAGAATCTGCGGGGCAACGTATTGCTCGTTGACGAACATCAGGTAGTCGGGGCGATTCGGCCCTTGCAGCGCCAGCCGGGCCTGGGCGATGGTCAATTCGGGTTGACGCTGGGCATAGAGAATCTGCAGCTCGATGCCCAGATCCCGGGCGGCCGCCTGCATGAATTGCGAATAGCTGAGCCAGAAGGCTTCCTGTGTCGAGCCCGGATTAAGTAACAGCACCGATTCCGCTCTGGCAGCGGTCGCGAACAGCGCCCCTAACAGCAGCAGGCTGAGGTGGAAAATTTTCAACATGAACATCCGGGCCCAGGGAAAAATGGCCGCGCATTATAGCCACCGATCAACCGGCTATTGGCACGTAATCCCGCCTTTTGTCCGACAATCGTCGAAAACGGGCCCGGATGGGTCGTTTATTGATGACTGACCCAGAATACCGCCGTTCCCACCACCAGAATGATCAGGAACAGAATGGCCCACGCATCAACGCTGCTGTCGCTTTTCCTTGCCTTGGTCGGATTGCTCATTGCATCGCCTCTTGTCGGTTTTATCGGTGATTGCAGAAAGACTCGACCACAGTTAAGACGAGGATTGCCCGCACGACAAATGTGGGTTAGTTGACACCCGTTCTCGTTAGGCGATTTGGTTCTTTACATATACTCAAACATCACTTTTGCGCATAACTGCAAACGGGTATATTGCCCCGGCTCCGTTAGGGAGTGCGCGGCCGTGCGCGCGTAATTGCCGAGGCACCATCGGACTCCAGCAAGCGAAAACGCAGCGTTTTCCGAGTAGCCCAAAGCCTGAGAACAGGACTTATATGTACGTATACGACGAGTACGATCAGCGGATCATCGAGGACCGCGTCAAGCAGTTCCGTGATCAGACCCGACGCTATCTGGCAGGTGAGCTGAGCGAAGAAGAATTCCGCCCCCTGCGCCTGCAAAATGGCCTGTACATCCAGCGTTTTGCACCGATGTTGCGGGTGGCGGTGCCTTACGGCCAACTGACCTCGCGTCAGGTGCGCATGATGGCCAAAATTGCCCGTGACTACGACAAGGGCTACGCCCACATCAGTACGCGGCAGAACGTGCAGTTCAACTGGCCGGCGGTGGAAGACATCCCGGACATCCTTGCCGAACTGGCCACCGTGCAGATGCACGCGATCCAGACCAGCGGCAACTGCCTGCGCAACGTCACCACCGACCAGTTCGCCGGTGTCGCTGCCGATGAGCTGATCGACCCGCGCCCGTGGTGCGAGATCGTCCGCCAGTGGACCACGTTCCACCCGGAATTCGCCTACCTGCCGCGCAAATTCAAGATCGCCGTCAACGGTTCGACCGCTGACCGTGCCGCCATCGAAGTTCACGACATCGGCCTCGAGCCGGTGCACAACGCCGCCGGCGAACTCGGCTTCCGCGTGCTGGTCGGTGGCGGCCTCGGCCGTACCCCGGTGGTTGGTGCGTTCATCAACGAGTTCCTGCCGTGGCAGGACCTGTTGAGTTACCTCGACGCCATCCTGCGGGTCTACAACCGCTACGGTCGTCGCGACAACAAATACAAGGCGCGGATCAAGATCCTCGTCAAGGCGCTGACCCCTGAAGTCTTCGCGCAGAAAGTCGATGCGGAAATGCAACACCTGCGCGGCGGCCAGACCACCCTGACCGAAGCCGAACTGCATCGCGTCGCCAAGCACTTCGTCGACCCGGACTACAAGGCGCTGGACAACCAGACCGCGCAACTGGCCGAGCTGGACAAAGAGCACCCGGGTTTTGCCCGCTGGCGCGCCCGCAACACCCTGGCACACAAGAAGCCGGGTTATGTTGCCGTGACTCTGTCGCTGAAGCCGACCGGTGTTGCTCCGGGCGACATCACCGACAAACAGCTCGATGCCGTCGCCGATCTGGCCGAGCGCTACAGCTTCGGTCAACTGCGCACCTCCCACGAGCAGAACATCATTCTCGCCGACGTCGAGCAAAGCCAGTTGTTCACCCTGTGGGGCGAACTGCGTGAAAGCGGTTTTGCCACGCCGAACATCGGCTTGCTGACCGATATCATCTGCTGCCCGGGCGGTGACTTCTGCTCGCTGGCCAACGCCAAGTCGATCCCGATTGCCGAATCGATCCAGCGCCGTTTCGACGACCTGGACTACCTGTTCGACATCGGTGAGCTGGACCTGAACATCTCCGGCTGCATGAACGCCTGCGGTCACCACCACGTCGGCCACATCGGCATTCTTGGCGTGGACAAGAAAGGTGAGGAGTTCTACCAGGTCTCCCTCGGCGGCAGCGCCAGCCGTGATGCGAGCCTGGGCAAGATCCTCGGCCCGTCTTTCGCCCAGGAAGCCATGCCAGACGTGATCTCGAAGCTGATCGACGTGTACGTCGAACAACGTACCGAAGACGAGCGCTTCATCGACACCTATCAGCGTATTGGCATCGACCTCTTCAAGGAACGCGTCTATGCAGCGAATCATTAAGAACAACGAGGTCGTCGACGAAACCTGGCACCTGTTGCCCAAGGATTTCAACATCGACGAAATCAGCAACTGCGACGATCTGATCGTGCCTCTGCAGCTGTGGCGCGAACACAGCCGCATGCTCAAGGCCCGCGACGGTGGTCTGGGTGTGTGGCTGGACGCCGACGAAGAAGCCGAGGAAATCGGTGACGACGTGGCTGAGTTTCAGGTGATTGCCCTGAACTTCCCGGCGTTCACTGACGGGCGCAACTACTCCAACGCCCGTCTGCTGCGTGACCGTTACGGTTTCAAAGGCGAACTGCGGGCGATTGGTGACGTGCTGCGCGATCAGCTGTTCTACATGCGCCGCTGTGGTTTCGACGCCTTTGCCGTGCGTGCGGACAAAGACCCGTACGAAGCGTTGGAAGGTCTCAAGGACTTCTCGGTAACCTATCAGGCCGCCACCGACGAACCGCTGCCGCTGTTCCGTCGTCGCTGAACCTGCCAGGTTTGAAGCGGACAAAAAAAACGCCGGTCATTTGACCGGCGTTTTTTTATGCCTGAAGGCCTTACCAGAAACGCTGCTGCGTCAGGCGACTCCACCAGTTCAGCAGTACGCGATCGACCGAACCGCTGGCGGCCATGCCGATACGCTCCTGCAGGCTTTTGCGCTCGGCGTAGTGCAAGTGGTAGACCTCGGCTTTTTTCGCCCGGTCGGCGAGGTATTCATCACTGGTCTTGAGTTCATCCACCAGTTGTTTGTCCAGCGCCGCGACACCAAGCCAGACTTCACCGGTGGCCACATCGTCAATCGCCAGTTGCGGGCGGTAGCGCGCGACGAAGTTCTTGAACAGTTGATGGGTGATGTCGAGGTCTTCCTGAAACTTTTCGCGGCCCTTCTCGGTGTTTTCGCCAAACACGGTGAGGGTACGCTTGTACTCGCCGGCGGTAAGGACCTCGAAGTCGATGTCGTGCTTCTTCAGCAAACGGTTGACGTTGGGCAGCTGTGCAACCACGCCGATCGAGCCAAGAATCGCAAACGGCGCGCTGATGATCTTCTCGCCGATGCACGCCATCATGTAGCCGCCGCTGGCCGCGACCTTGTCGATGCAAACGGTCAACGGCACGCCGGCTTCACGGATACGCGCCAGTTGCGAGGACGCCAGACCGTAGCTGTGGACCATGCCGCCACCGCTTTCCAGACGCAGGACAACTTCATCTTTTGGCGTGGCCAGGGTCAACAATGCGGTGATTTCATGGCGCAGGCTTTCGGTGGCCGAGGCCTTGATGTCGCCGTCGAAATCCAGGACGAATACGCGAGGTTTGGCCTCGGGTTGGTTCTTCTGCTTTTTCGCGCTTTTCTCGGATTTGGCCTCGCCCTTGCGCAGAGCCTTGAGCTGATCCTTATCGAGCAAAGTCTGCTCAAGGCGCTCGCGCAGGCCCTTGTAGAAATCATTGAGCTTGCTGACCTGCAACTGCCCCGCCGACTTGCGCCGGCCCTTGCTGCGCAACGCGGCAAAACTGGCGAGAACCACCAGAATGGCGATCACCAGAGTGACGGTCTTGGCCAGGAAACTGGCGTATTCGGTGAAAAACTCCACAGAGACTCCTTAAAACAATGCGTGGATGCAAAAACACACGCGGGATGGCTCCAGCATACCCATGCGTCGGCCCGGCGACCAGCCGGGAAACCTTTGGCAACAGGCCTGTAACGGGCATTTCAAACAAGCGTATGTTTTTTCATTGACAGCTACCCGTCATCCTCATAACCTCGCCACAACCTTCAACGTACCGGGATGACGCGGACGTGGGCAGCATCTACTTGATTCGACATGGCCAGGCCTCCTTTGGTGCAGACGACTATGACGTCCTGTCGCCCATCGGTGTGCGCCAGGCAGAAATCCTCGGTCAGCACCTCGCTGAACTGGGGGTCCGCTTCGATCGCTGCCTGGCGGGTGACCTGCGCCGCCAGCAACACACCGCCACCAGCGCGCTGGAACAGTTCGCTGCCAACGGCCTGCCGGTGCCGACGCTGGAAACCGATTCGGCGTTCAATGAATTCGACGCCGACGCGGTCATCCGCGCCCTGCTCCCGGCGATGCTGCCGGACGAACCGGAAGCCCTCGACATCCTGCGCAACGCCGCACAAAACCGTGGCGAGTTCCAGCGCATCTTCGCCCTGATCATCGAGCGTTGGCTGGCCGGCACCTACGACACGCCGGGGCTGGAAAGCTGGCTGGGGTTCGTCGAGCGGGTCAAGGCCGGGCTGCAGCGGATCCTCGAACAGGCGGAGTCGCATCAGAAAATCGCCGTGTTCACCTCCGGCGGCACCATCACCGCCCTGCTCCACCTGATTACGCAAATGCCTGCCCGACAGGCCTTTGAATTGAACTGGCAAATCGTCAACACCTCGCTCAACCAGCTGAAGTTCCGCGGTCGCGAGGTGGCCTTGGCTTCCTTTAACAGTCATGCACACCTGCAACTGTTGAAGACACCGGAACTCATCACTTTCCGCTGAGTCCGGTTAACGTGTGAACCTTGCTGTAATCAACCAGCGCTTATTATCCAAGAAAGGATCGAACCATGACCTCCGTAGCTGATGCCGTAAAAGCAATGCAAGCCAAGTTCAACCCAGCCGCTGCTGCCGGTCTGGATCTGGTCTTCGGTTTCAACATCACCGACGAAGACAAGCAGTACTCGCTGATCGTCAAAGACGGTACCTGCAATATCCAGGAAGGCGAGAACCCTGACGCCAACTGCACGCTGGTGCTCGACAGCGAAACCCTGAAAGGCATCGTCAGCGGTGAAACCGACGGCATGCAGGCTTTCATGGGCGGCAAGCTGCGCGTTGAAGGCGACATGATGCTGTCGATGAAACTGTCCGAGCTGTTCCCTTCGTAACAGCGCCGCGCAGTACTCCGAAGAACCCGCCCCTGTGGCGGGTTTTTTGCGTTTGGCCGTCCGGCGTTTCGTCGCCGCAGAAATATTGGCTCACCGAACATTGACCTCGGTCACTGGCGGGCCAGCCGCCACTGATTACTCTCCCGGCTCCATCGAAGGCCAAGGACGGCTCACCGGGAGCCCGCGGCTGATCCCACTCAAGGAAGACCATTCATGCGATCACTCAAGATCATTCTGCTGTCGTCAGCGTTCAACGGCCTGACCCAACGCGCCTGGCTGGAGCTGCGCCAGGCCGGGCATTCGCCCAGCGTCGTGGTATTCACCGACGAAGCGTCGGTCTGCGAACAGATCGAATACAGCGGCGCCGACCTGGTGATCTGCCCGTTCCTCAAGGACCGCGTGCCCCAGGCACTGTGGAGCAACCGCGCGCGGCCGGTGGTGATTATCCATCCGGGCATCGTTGGCGATCGTGGCGCCAGTGCGCTGGACTGGGCGATCACTCAGGAGTTGTCGAGCTGGGGCGTGACCGCCCTGCAAGCCGTGGAGGAAATGGACGCCGGCCCGGTCTGGGCCACGTGTGAATTCAACCTGCCATCCGGGCTGCGCAAGTCCGAGCTGTACAACGGCCGGGTCAGCGATGCGGCAATGTGTTGCATCCGTGAAGTGGTGGAGAAGTTCGTCAACGGTTTTATCCCGGTCGAACTGGATTACGCCGACCCCAAGGTGCGCGGGCGTTTGCAGCCGAACATGAAACAGGTCGATCGTAGCTTCACCTGGCACGATTGCGCACGGTTCATCAAACGCTGCATCGACGCAGCGGATGGCCAGCCCGGCGTACTGGCGAGCCTGGCCGGTGGGCAGTATTACGTTTACGACGCACACCTCGATTCGCGCTCGGGCATGCCCGGCGAGATTCTGGCGGTGCACGACGATGCCGTGCTGGTGGCCGCAGGCGATCAGAGCGTATGGATCGGATCGCTGCGACGCAAGCCGCAACCGGGCGAGGAAACCTTCAAGCAACCGGCCCGGCACGTGCTGATCGAGCAACTGGCCGAGGTGGCGGTGCTGGACTGGACGATTGCCAGCCAGCCGTTCAGCGATGAAGCGTATCAGCCGCTGCGTTATCGCGAGTCCGGGGTGGTCGGTGAGCTGACGTTCGAGTTCTACAACGGCGCCATGAGCACCGAACAATGCCGGCGCATGGTCGAGGCGCTGCGCTGGGCCAAGTCCCGCGACACGCAAGTGCTGCTGATCCGCGGCGGTCGCGGCAGCTTTTCCAATGGTGTGCACCTGAATGTGATTCAGGCGGCGCAGGATCCCGGCGCTGAAGCCTGGGCGAATATTCAGGCCATCGACGATGTCTGCGCCGAGCTGTTGAGTGCGCGGCAACTGGTCGTCAGCGGCGTGACCGGCAATGCCGGGGCCGGCGGCGTGATGCTCGCGCTGGCGGCGGATATCGTGTTTGCGCGGGCCGACATCGTGCTCAATCCGCACTACAAGAGCATGGGCCTTTACGGCTCGGAATACTGGACATACAGCCTGCCGCGCGCGGTGGGCCCGGCCATCGCCGAGCAGTTGACCCAAGCCTGTCTGCCGGTGAGCGCCAGCCAGGCATTGCAACTGGGCATGGTCCAGGAAATCGGCCCGCGCTGCCCGGATGAGTTTTCGTTGTGGCTGCTGCAACGGGCCAATGCCGTGCTGAGCGACCCGGCCTACGCCGCCGTACGCGAGCGCAAGTTGCGGGTCGACCAGGTGCTGATCGACCAATGCCGCGAAACCGAGTTGCAGGAAATGCAGGAAGACATGCTCTACAACCGCAATCAGTTCGCCGAGAAGTGCCGGCATTTCGTCTACAAGCGCAAGGCCTGCGGCACGCCGGCACGGCTGGTGGCGGATTGGGCACGGGTGCAGGAGGTCGAGTGGGCGGGTTGATTCTGCGGTAACTGGTTTTGCCCTCACCCCGACCCTCTCCTTTTGGGAGAGGATCAGGGTGAGGGGCCACTCCAAACGATGACGCGGTCCCGAGGCTGCACTTACAATGCCCGCCACCTCAACCACCGGCCCGCCCATGGACATCGACCTCGCCCGCACCTTTCTGGAAATCGTCCGCCACGGCAGCCTGGCGGCGGCAGCGCAAAAGCTGTTCGTCACGCAAACGGCGATCACCGCCCGGGTGCAGAAACTCGAAAGCCAGTTGGGCAGTACGCTGTTCGTGCGTAACCGTGCCGGCGCGAAACTGACGCCCAACGGCGAGGCGTTCGTGGTCTACGCCAATCAACTGGTGCAGACCTGGGAGGCTGCGCGCCGCGACCTGCCGCTGCCCGAGGGCTATCACAACGTGCTGCACATCGGTGGCGAAGTCAGCCTGTGCAATCCACTGATGCTCAGTTGGGCCGCCGAACTGCGCGAAAAAATCCCCGGCCATGCCCTGCGCATGGAAATCCGCGACGGCGAAAACCTGCTCCGTCAGCTCGAACTTGGCGTGCTCGACGCCGCGCTGGTCTATCAGCCGGAGTACTGGCCGGGCTTGCAGGTCGAGCAAGTGCTGGAAGAGAAACTGATTCTGGTCCGCGCTCCCGACCGGCCCGACCCTTACGTCTACATCGACTGGGGCCCGGACTTCCGCTGCCAGCACGACGCCGCCCTGCCGGAAAAAGCCAAGGCCGCACTGAGCTTCAACCTTGGCCCGCTGGCCTTGCAATACATCCTCGAAAACGGTGGCAGCGGCTATTTCCGCACCCGGGTCGTGCGCAGTTATCTGGAAAGCGGCGCCCTGGAACCGGTCACCAAAGCCCCTGAATTCAGCTACCCGACCTATCTGGTGTATTCGCGTGATCGCGACTCCGCCACCCTGCAACACGCCTTCGATCTGCTGCGCGAAGTGATCCATGCCGATGACGACTGGTCGCAGCGCTGGAACCCGTTGAGCTGAATCGGCCGCTTTACCCCGGAGCATGGCGCAAGTGGCCTCAAGCGCCGGCCTGCACAAACCGCCGGATCGACTACGCTGCCGGGTAGAACAACAATACCCGCAGGTGACCGCAGTTGAGGCAGACCACCGAGGCATTTCGCAGCCGTTATCGGGCCGCCATTCATCCGTTCTACAACCCGTGGCTGCACGGCGCCTTCGTGCTGCTGTTCGGCGTGCTGGCCATCGGCGCCTTCTGGCACCCGGTGCAGCAGGTCAGCTGGCGGGAATGGCTGACGGTGCCGCTGACCCTGCTGTTCTTCAACTTCGGCGTGTACATGGTCCATCGCCATCTCGGCCATCACAAAAAGACCTTCGCCAGGCTGTTTTACGCTCGCCATGCCGGCGACCATCACAGCTTCTTCACCCCCGGCCACATGACCTACGACAGCGCTCGCGACTGGCGGGTGATTCTGTTTCCGGCGTGGCTGATCGTCCTGCATACCCTGGTTATCAGCCTGCCGCTGTGGTGGCTGTTTGCACAGGTCAACAGCAATGTCGCCGGGCTGTTCGGTGGCTGCATGGTGCTGGGTTACCTGACCTACGAAGTGTTTCACGCCTGCGAACATCTGCCGCCGGACAATCCGCTGACACACCTGCCATGGATCCGCCAGATGCGCCGTCTGCATGAACTGCACCATCGCCGCGAACGCATGCAGGAGCGCAATTTCAACATCGTCTTTCCCTTGATGGATTACCTGTTCGGCACCCTCTATTGGGAACCGGAATCCGCCCCCTTGAGCCATTCGAGACCGTCCATGACCCGCATGCAGCACCACATCGAAATCGTCGGCGAGCCAGTCACCGTGCTCGCCTACGCCGCCAGCGCCAGTCGCTGGCCGGAATGGCATCCGTCGTCGCTGAGGATCGACGGCCCACAAGGCCCGCTGCATGCCGGCGCGCACTTCGAAGAGGACATTCACGCCGGGGGACGCGCCGGTCATCTGCACTGGGAAGTCAGCGAATACCTGCCCGGCCGACGCTGGTGCGCCCGGGCTCAGGGCGATCATGGCTTGTCGCTGCTGCTGACGTACGAATGCACGGCCGAACAGGGCGGCACACGTTTTGTGCGCACGCTGGATTATCGCTTCGCCGGGTTGGGCATGCGCATTGCCAACCGGTTGCTGCTCAGACGCCGCATCGAGCGTGAATCGGCGGCGTCGATGCTGGCGCTGCGCGACCGGGCAGCGCAGTACATCAGCGCGACGAGGGCCAGCGCATGAGGCTGCGGCATGGGGTGTTGTTGATCATCATCGTCGTCATCGCGTTCTTGCTGCTGATGCCGACCAAGGTTGAACCGGTGGCGTGGCAACCGTCGCCGGCACCGTCGTTGACCGAAGGTGTCTTCGCCGACAACCAGCGCCTCAAAGCCGCGGTGCCGGTCGGGCCGAGCGACATCGAGGGACCGGAAGCCTTGCTGCTGGAAGAGGATGTCCTGATCACCGGGCTGCATGACGGTCGACTGATCAGTACCAGCCTCGATGGCCAGGCACGCAAGGTCCTCGCCGACACTGGTGGCCGACCGTTGGGGCTGGCGCGGCATCCGAACGGCTTGCTGGTGATTGCCGACGCCATCAAGGGATTGCTCTCACTCGATGCCCAAGGCCGCCTGATTCCCTTGTCCACCGCCGCCAACGGCGTCGCCTTCGGTTTCACCGATGATGTAGCGATCGACAAATCCGGGCACTACGCCTATTTCAGCGATGCCTCCAGCCGTTGGGGTTACGGTCATGATGGCGAGGCGATCATCGAGCATGGTGGTGACGGACGTCTGCTGCGCTATGACTTCCAGACCGGCAAGACTTCGGTGCTGCTCGACAAACTGGAATTCGCCAACGGTGTCACCCTCGGCCCGGATGAGGCGTATGTGCTGGTCAATGAAACCGGCGCGTACCGCATCAGTCGCTATTGGCTCAGCGGGCCCAAGGCCGGCACGCATGATGTGTTTATCGACAACCTGCCGGGCCTGCCGGACAACCTTGCGTTCAATGGCAGCAACCGTTTCTGGGTGGCGCTTTATGCGCCGCGCAATGCTCTGCTCGATGGCACCGCCGGGTATCCGTTCCTGCGCAAGATGATCGTGCGGGCGCTGACGGTGTTACCGAAACCGGTGGAAAAGCGCGGCTTTGTGCTGGGCCTGGATCTGGACGGCAAGGTGATTGCCAATTTGCAGGACGCGAGCAGTGACAATTACTCGCCAATCACCACGGCACGCGAGTATGGCCAGTGGTTGTATCTGGGCTCGTTGAAGGCGACGCATATGGCGCGATTGCCGTTGGAGGCAGCCTTGAAGTAAATCCGTTCAATCCTCTGTTGAACGAGCCGGCGCCTTCGCCAGCCGGCTCGCTCACACAGGCGATGTGGGTCGTTCACGGATTCATGGTGCGAGCCAGCCTGCTGGCGATGACGGTCTGTCAATTGGACGACTTGTCGAACTTATCGGGATCTTCGTCTGTGGGCAGGTCTTCGTCCGGCTCATCGGGGTTGGCCGTGGTGTGCGCCGGGCTGTTCGGTTCGGGGTGCGTCGGCACCGGGTCGAATGCGCCCTGCTCTTCACTGGGGAATTTGGGATCGTTCATAAGGCACCTCGCAAAGCGTCGATGAATGGAGACGCTGTACATTCGAGGTGCCGGTCGTGGCGGTCGTTCCTTTCCATTCACCACCGGCGGTCGGTGGCGCCACTGGCAGTCAGGATCGAGCCTGTAACTGCTCGACAATCCTGTCCTTGACCTGCAAGCGTTTCTCCTTGAGCTTTTTCAGCGTGTCATCACTGGGCGCATCCGAGGTGGCAGTCTCGGCCTTGACTACCTCGGCATCCGCCTCGGAATACTTGTTGATCAGTGCATCCAGATGTGGGTCCTCGGTGCGTCGTTGCTGGATCTCTTCCTTCGTAAGCTTCAAGTCCTGATACAGGTCATGGGTCACCGGCATGGAACACCTCCGTGAGTTGATCGGCAGCCAACGCGACCGATTGCGCTGGCTCGTTATCAGAATGGCCTTGGTTACCCGGTTCTGTCGACCACCTGTCAGACCAGCGGTGTCCGTTCGTCGCCCTGTCGCAAATGCGATAAAACCTTTATTCGCGGCTTTCCCTCCATTGAGTAACACCAACAAAAACCTGCGTGGAGATACATCAATGGACGGATTCAACCTGCGGCACCTCGTTCTGGCTGTCACTTTGAGCGCTGGCATGGGTAGCGCCTTCGCCGCCACCGACAATGACTTTGTCGACAACGCCGCAGCGGGCGGCATTGCTGAAATCGAAACCAGTCGCCTGGCCCTGGAAAAAAGCCAGTCGGCCGACATCAAGGCATTCGCCAACATGATGATCACCGATCATGGCAAGGCCAACGATGAACTGGCGAGCATCGCCAAAGCCCACGACATCGAAGTGCCGGACACCACCACCCTGGTCAAGCAAGCCAAGGAAAAAATCCTCGATATGCGTGATGAGTCCTTCGATGCGGCCTACGCCAACAATCAGGTCAAGGCCCACGAAGAGACCATTGAGCTGTTCAAGAAACAAGCCAATACCGTGACCGACGACAAGGTCAAAGGAGCACCGGAACTGAAGGCCTTTGCGCAGAAAATGCTCCCGGCGCTGGAAAAACACCTGGCGGCGGCGAAAGAGCTGCAAGCCAAGCATCCGAGCAAATAACCGCGCACAAAAAAGGCCGCATTCAGAGAATGCGGCCTTGTCGTATCTACCGTGACTAGCCCCCGTCCGTATCAATATCGGCATCGGTTTCTTCACCCGGTTTCGCACGATCAGGTTGCGGTTTGAAGCCCGGACTGAATTCGTTGTCGTTATCGGTGTGTTTATGCTTCTGATCCACCGCCGGATCGGCGCTCTGTGCCTGATCGTTCTCGCCCTGCTGTTGCGTCGGCGCCGGTTGCCCCGGCAGTTGCGGGTCGATTGCCGGGTCGTTGCGGTTGATCGGCTCTGCCGATTGATTCTGCTGCTGCGTTGATTGCTCGTTCATGGCCACCTCGCTCATCAAACCCGTCCGACTGAAACGCGTCGGGTCTTGAAGATTCGAAGCCTGAGGCCGGGCAATCGTTCAAAACATCGCAGCAAAAATCGGCGCCTGCAGGCACCGATCCCGGCCATCAGCGCAAGGCGCGAGCGAGGAACGGCGCCGTCCGGCTCTTCTTGCTCGCCGCGACTTTCTGCGGTGTACCCGCCACCACGATTTTGCCGCCCTGGTCCCCCGCGCCCGGGCCGATGTCGATCACCCAGTCGCTCTGCGCGACCACGCGCATTTCGTGCTCGACCACGATCACCGTATGCCCCGCCGTCACCAGCGTATCGAGTTGTTCCAGCAAGCGATCGACGTCGCGCGGGTGCAGGCCGGTGGTCGGTTCATCCAGCACGTACAGGGTGGCGCCGCGTTGATTGCGCTGTAACTCGGTGGCCAGTTTGATCCGCTGCGCCTCACCGCCGGACAGTTCCGTGGCCGGTTGCCCGAGACGCAGATAACCGAGGCCGATATCGCGCAGCACTTCCAGCGAACGACGAATTCCCGGTTGCCCGGCAAACACCGTCACCGCTTCATCGACGGTCAATTGCAAGACCTGGGCGATGCTCAGGCCCTCCCAGAGAATCGCCAGCGTCTGCGGGTTGTAGCGCGCGCCATGACAGGTCGGGCATGGCGCATACACGCTGGGCATGAACAACAATTCGACACTGACAAATCCCTCGCCCTCGCACGTGGCGCAACGCCCCTTGGCGACGTTGAAGGAAAACTGTCCGGCGTCATAACCGGCCGCCCGAGCCTCGGTTGTTGCGGCGAACAACTTGCGCACGTTGTCGAACAGCCCGGTGTAGGTCGCCAGGTTCGAGCGCGGCGTGCGCCCGATCGGTTTTTGATCGACCTGCACCAGACGCTTGATCGACTCCAGCCCTGAAGTGACCTGGCCGCTGCTGGCCTGCGGCGCATCGTCTTCGAGGCTGAGCTCTTCCGGTTCGCTGTCCGCTGGCGGACGCCCCAACTGCGCGCCGACCAGTTCCAGCAGCGCCTGACTGACCAGACTCGACTTGCCCGAGCCCGATACACCGGTCACCGAGGTGAAACAGCCCAACGGAAACTCGGCGCTGAGGTGGTTGAGGTTATTGCGTGAGATGCCATCGAGTTTCAGCCACCCGCCGGGCTTGCGCGCAACCCGGGGCTGGCGTGGCGCGTCAGCGAACAGGTAGGCGCGAGTCTGCGACTGTTCGATCTCGGCCAGCCCCGCTGGCGGGCCACTGTAAAGGATCTGACCACCCTTCTCGCCCGCCGCCGGGCCGACGTCGATCAGCCAGTCGGCGCGGCGCATGGTTTCCACATCATGCTCGACCACAAACAGCGTGTTGCCGTCGGCCTTGAGGCGCTGCAGGGCCTCGAACAGCGCTTCGCCATCGGCCGGGTGCAGCCCGGCGGACGGCTCGTCGAGCACGTAGATCACGCCGAACAACTGCGAGCCCAATTGCGTCGCCAGGCGCAACCGCTGCAACTCTCCCGAGGACAACGTCGGCGTGCTGCGCTCCAGGGCCAGATAGCCAAGCCCCAGATCGGTCAGGGTGCTGACCCGCTCCAGCAGATCCTCGGCAATCCGCTGTGCCGCCAGGCGCTTTTCCAGCGACAGGTTCGGCGTGTGCCGCACATCGGGCGCGCTGGCGTGAGCGCTGGCGCCGTGGGCCGCCCGCTGCTGACGGGCCTCGCGGGTTTGCGCATGGCTCAGGGTGTCGCCGGTTTCGTCGGCGTGTTCGAGATAACTGGCCTCGGCCACCGGTCGCAACACTTCAGCCACTTGCAACAGCGGCATCTGCGACAATTCGCCGATGTCATACCCGGCGAACGTCACCGACAAGGCTTCGCGCTTCAGGCGTTTACCGTCACACAGCGGGCAAGGGCTGCCGAGCATGAACTGTGCAACACGCTTCTTCATCAGCGCACTTTGCGAATGGGTGAAGGTGTGCAGGATGTAACGTCGCGCACCGGTGAACGTGCCCTGGTAGCTCGGCTCCATCTTGCGCTTGAGGGCGACGCGGGTTTCTTCCGGCGTCAGCCCGGCGTACACCGGCACAGTCGGGGTTTCTTCGGTGAAGAGAATCCAGTCGCGCTGTTTTTTCGGCAGTTTCTTCCAGGGAATGTCGACGTCGATGCCCAGGGTCACGAGGATGTCGCGCAGGTTCTGCCCTTGCCAGGCCAGCGGCCAGGACGCCACCGCGCGTTGGCGGATGGTCAGGTTCGGATCAGGCACCATCAGTGCTTCGGTGACCTCATACACCCGGCCCAGGCCATGACATTGCGGGCACGCGCCCTGCGGAGTGTTCGGCGAAAAATCTTCGGCATACAGCATCGGCTGCGCCGGCGGATAACTGCCGGCGCGGGAATACAGCATGCGGATCAGGCTCGACAAGGTGGTGACACTGCCCACCGATGAACGCGTGCTCGGTGTGCCTCGCTGCTGTTGCAGGGCCACGGCGGGCGGCAGGCCTTCGATGGAATCGACATCCGGCACGCCGACCTGGTCGATCAGCCGCCGTGCATAGGGCGCGACCGATTCGAAGTAACGGCGCTGGGCTTCGGCATACAGCGTGGAAAACGCCAGCGACGACTTGCCCGAACCGGATACGCCGGTGAACACCACCAGCGCATCGCGGGGGATATCGACGTCAACGTTCTTCAGGTTGTGCTCACGGGCGCCACGCACCCGGACCGTACCGGCGGGCGCTTTGGAATTTCGCTTGGAAGTCATCGGCAAGCCTTATCACGAATGTCTGTTGAGAACCCGGTGGTGAGGGGATTTATCCCCGTTGGAGTGCGAAGCACTCCGCTGCATTGCACCGGGTATGACGCGAGCTCTTGTTGACGACTGCTGCGTAGCCGAACGGGGATAAATCCCCTCGCCACAGATTCCCACGCCACCGCTTTATCCATGCAGCACAGGGCAATCCCCCTCCAAGTGCCTCGCTTGCACCCGATCAGGCACCGAGCACCGCGCGAATCATTTGCAGCATGGCCTCGGGGCTATAGGGTTTGCCCAGCAAATGGGTATCGGGGCTGAGTTGGTGGTTGCGCGAGATGATGTCGCGGGTGTGCCCGGAGGTGAACAGCACCGCCACCGGTGGCGTCTGCACCTTGGCCCAGGCGAACAGGTCGGAGCTTTTGATCAGCCCCGGCATGACCACGTCGGTGAAGATCAAATCGACCTCGACACCTTCGAGCAGCATCTGCATGGCCGCATCGCCATGGCCGGCGGTGAGAACGCGATAACCCTCTTCGCGCAGCAATTCAACCGCCGAGGCGCGTACCGCCTCGTTGTCCTCGACCACCAGAATCGTCTCGTGGCCACCGCCCTGCTGCGCGTCAAGGCTCGGCATTTCAGCGCGGACCGGCCGCAAGCTGCGCGGGAAGTACAACTGCACTCGCGTGCCTTCACCGACGCGGCTGTCGATTTCGACATGGCCGCCGCTTTGTTTAACGAACCCGAAGACCATACTCAAGCCCAGACCGGTGCCCTGACCGTCGGCCTTGGTGGTGAAAAACGGTTCGAAGACTTGTTCGAGGATCTGCGCCGGGATGCCCGCACCGGTATCGCTGACCGCCACCCGCACGTACTCCCCGGGCAGGATGCCTTTACCGGCACAAAACTCGCGCTCCAGACGGGTGTTGGAGGCGCTCAGCACGATGGTGCCCTCGCCTTTCATTGCATCCCGGGCATTGATGGCCAGATTGAGAATGGCGTTTTCCAGTTGGTTGCGGTCAACGTTGATGTGCCACGGCGCTTGCGGCAGCTGCACGTCGATCTGAATGGTTTCGCCCAGCGCCCGTTGCAGCAACTCCCCCACGCCGTCGAAGATCTGTTGCGGGTTGCACACCGCAGGCGACAACGGCTGACGCCGGGCAAACGCCAGCAGTTGCGAAGACAGTTTGGCGCCACGCTCGACCGCCGCCAACGAGGCGCTGACCCGGCGCTGGACATTGGCATTGTGCGGTTCATGCCGGGCCAGCAAATGCAGATTGCCAGCGATCACTTGCAGCAAGTTATTGAAGTCATGGGCAACGCCGCCGGTGAGCCCGCCAATCGCTTCAAGCTTCTGCGACTGGCGCAATTGCTCTTCGGCCGCCAGTCGCGCCTCGACTTCATCGGCCACGCGTTGTTCGAGGTTGCGGGTGAACTTGAGCAGGGATTCTTCAGCGGTCTTGCGCTCATGAATGTCGATCAACACGCCGGGGAATCGCCGTGCTTTACCGTGTTCATCGAACTCGCACGCGCCACTGGCCAGAACCCACAGATAACTGCCATCGCTGCGGCGCACGCGGTACTCCGCGTTGAACGGCGCGCCGGTCCGCACCGAATGGGTGACGCGCTCGTGCACCCAGGCGATGTCATCGGAATGGATGCGGGACTGGGCGATGTCCTGGGCCAGATTGCTCAGGTCCTGATCCGGCGGATAAGAGAACGTGCGGGCGAAACGCTCATCCGCCGACAACGTATTGTTTTTCACGTCCCAGACAAACGACCCCAACAGCGCGCCGGCATTCAGCGCCAGTCGCACGCGCTCGTTATCGGCGCGGTAGGCGTCTTCGGCGGCCTGGCGCAAGCGCTCGGAATGCATGAATTCGGTGGTTTCCACCACCATCGCCATGACCCCGGCCGGTTGCCCGTCATCGTTGGCCACAGGGCTGTAATACAGATCCATCCAGACGTCTTCCGGCACCCCGTCGCGCAGCAGCACCAGTTCCTTGTTGCGGTAAGACAGGGTGCCACCGGCCAGACAGGTATCGACCACGTGCCGATTGAAGTCGGCCACTTCCGGCCAGCCCAGCTCCACCGGCGAGCCGAGCAGATACGGATGGCGGCCACCGGCAAATTTCGAGTAGGCGTCGTTATAGATCATGTAGCCGGCGTGGCCCCAGAGCATGACCATTGGCAGAGGCGACGCCAGCATCAATTGCACCGTGTTGCACAGACTGGCAGGCCAAGTGTCCAGCGGACCCAGCTCGGTAGGGCTCCAGTCGAACGCGCAAATGCGTTCGGCCATTTCGCCTTTCCAGCCGTCACAACCGTGACTATCGGATAAAAACTGCATCGACTGACTCGGTGTCCTGTGGTGGTTGTCCGGTAAATCACGACGACCAAACGACGCGACGCTCGTCTGTTTCGAGCATCTTGCGGCGTATTGGTTTCATAAGAGGTATAGCCGATTTCCCCAGTGCCCGGAACTCATACGCCGATCAAGTGTTTGAGCGGATGGTAGCCAGTTTTCATCTTCGCAGCGACGTCGAGAATGGCCTGTTCGATGCCGTTCAGGTGCAGGCAAGTCAATTCGATCGCCGCGCTTTGATCCCCGGCTTCGATGTACTCGAGCAGGCGCAGGTGCTCGTCATCGCGGCAGGCCTCGTGACTGTCATCATCCAGCGCGGCGACGTACAGCGAAGCGCGGGAGATGAGTTTCTGGAACCAGTCGAGCAGCACCGGGTTGTTCAGGCTGCGCGCCAGTTTGATGTGGAACTCGCCGAGCAGATGAATCAGCCGCTCGTGGTCGCCGGCGGCGTGGGCTTGATCTTCCAGCAGCAGATGCGCGCGCAAGTCCTGCATCGCGGCGGGGTCCTTGCGCCGGCACAGTTCGGTGACGATACCGATCTCGATCAGGCGCCGGGTTTCGAACAGCGAGCGGATCTCTTCGTTGCTGGGCAGCGACACCGAAGCCCCCTTGTTCGGTTCGGTGGTAACCAGTCCGTCAGCCTCCAGTTGCTTGAGCGCGGCGCGCACCGACGTGCGGCTGACATTGAATAACTCGGCCAGTGAGGCCTCGCCCAGTTTCATGCCAGGGCGCAACGAACGCTTGCAGATCGCCTCGTAAACCCCTTGGTAGACGCGGTCGACCGTGGTTTCCGGTTTCTTGTCGGTCATACGAACACTCCTTTGGCATCGGGCACCCCTCTCCTGGCGATCGCTGGCCAAGAAATAAGAGGGAGGGTGCACACGCCTATTGTCTTTATTTGCGTCTGTGAGCGTCGCGCAGAATATCGCCTTCGGCGGCAAGATGCAGGGTCTTGATTGCACGTTGAGTACGGATCGTTGATCGGGGCTGCGTCGATTTGCCAGTCTGCTCGTTGCAAGCAGGAACGCAAGCGCCAGGGGGGATGAGCGGATCGGGACTGCCGCACGATGAACGACAGAGGAGCACATTCCCCTTGCAGGAGCGGGCTTGCTCGCGAAAGCGCTGTGTCAGTCAGGGCAAATGCCTCTGACAGACCGCCTTCGCGAGCAAGCCCGCGCCCACAAAAGTTTCAGGTGGTCAGTCAGTGCCGTACTTCGGCGAACGCGGCCCATACAGCAGACCTGCCGGGTGGCCGGCCGACAACAGACGATTACTCGCCACACCGGCAATCGGGTAACCGGCATCGGTGGAGCTGTTGATAACCTGCTTCACTGCGGCCGTGATCAGCATGCCGATCAAACCACCGGCGTTGCCGTTGTTACCCTCTTCACTCGACGCCCGGGCCGTGCCGGTCCACAGCGTGGTACCGGACTTCAGGTCGACCAGTTTCGCCGTCGCGGTCACGGCGGTTTCACTGCTGATCACCCGGTAACGTGTGCCGTATTCGGTCACGTTGATGTACAGCGCCGCGTCCGCACCGAAGATTTCCTTCAGCTTGTTCGGCGGTGCCTGATGGATATCATCCGGCGTGGTCAGGCCGTTCTGGCGGAAGGTTTCGTCCACCAGCGCGATCGGCAGCACGTAGTAACCGGCCTCGGCCAGCGGAAACGTCACTTGCGACAACAGGCTGTACGACGCTTTCACGTCGGGCGAGGTGTTCAGCGGCGGCAGCACCAGAATGGTCTTGGGACGTGCCTGTTTGTACGCCGAATAGTCGACGGTTTTCGGCGCGACACAGCCACCGAGTACGGTCAGGGCCAGGCCGGCGGCCAGCAGCTTCAGAGCACGTTTGATCATTGGGCGTCTCCGGTCTTGGCGTTTTTAAGCAGAAAATCCATGTAGGTGCCCGACTCCGGGAACAAGGCTTTCTCGGTGCGCAACTGCTGCACCATCTGATCGTCCTTGCCCATGCTCAGGTACAACAGGCCCAGATGCGCGTGGTAACCCGGCGGTACGGCTTTGCCACTGGCGCGGATCTTTTGCAGATCGGCTTCCAGCGCTTCGGCCTGCGCTTCTTTTGGTGTTTCGCTTTTGAAGTATTCGTAAACCTGCGGCTGGTAGCCTTCCCACTGGTACAGGGTTTGCGGACTGCTGCAACCGGCCAGCAAGGCGCTGGCGGCCAGCGTCAGGACCAGACGCGGCCGAGACAGAAAAACATTCATTGTTGATGCTCCTTGCAATGGGTTTCGATCAGTTGGCCGGTTTCCAGGCACCAGCGTTCATGCCATCGACCAGACGATTGATCGCCTCGCGCATGGCCAGATCAAGGACTTTGCCGTTGAGGGTGGAGTCGTACGCAGCAGTGCCGCCGAAACCGATGATTTCACGGTTGGACAAGGCGTATTCGCCGGCGCCCTGAGTCGAATACACCACTTCGGAGGTGCTGATGTTGACGATGTTCAGGTTGACCTTGGCGTAAGCGACCTGGGTCTTGCCACGGCCGAGAATGCCGAACAACTGGTGATCGCCCGTCTCTTTACGACCGAACTCGGTGACATCACCGGTGACCACGTAATCGGCCCCCTTCAGACGCTGGGCCTGGCCCTTGATCGCCGCTTCCTGCTGGATCTCGCCCATGTTGTCGCGATCCAGCACGCTGAAGCGGTTGGTCTGCTGCAAGTGCGTGATCAGGATGGTCTTGGCCTGGCCGCCGAGACGGTCGACGCCATCGGAGAAGATGCCGCGCATGTAGCTCGAGCGGTTGTCGAACTTGCCCACGGCCATCGGTACACGAACGCCGGTCCAGACCTGAGTGGCGCTTTCGACCTTGGCCACCGGCAGTGCACGGGAGCTTTCGGTAGCACAACCGGCAAGGGTGCCGGCCAGGGTGCCCAGCACGGCAATCGCAACGCCTGAGACCAACATCCGGGAGATCATTCTCACTGAGTATTCCTTCTTGAAAAACGGTGTGTCCCGGCACGGCAACGCGCTGGGCAGCGGAAAAGGGGCGGCATTATGACAAAGTGCCATCATTGAAGACAGGTTTTTTTGACGCCAATGAATTGGCCACCCGGGATCAGTGGAAATCGCGGCTCTGCACGCGGATGCCGTTGAGCAGCGGGCTGAGGTCGCTCAGGCGGCCGGCGATCAGGTGGCGCACTTCGCCTTCGCGCTCCCAGCGGCCATCGACCCTGAGCAATTGCGAGCCCACCAGCACCTGGCGCTGGCGCTCGGCGAGGTCGCGCCAGACCACCACGTTGACGTTGCCGAACTCGTCTTCCAGGGTGACGAAGGTCACGCCGCTGGCGGTACCCGGTCGTTGACGACCGGTGACCAGGCCCGCAACGCTGACCGGGCGACCATGCTCGATGTCCAGCAACTCCCGTGAACTGCGGCAACGCCGGGCCTTGAGTTCGCCACGTAACAGCGCCAGTGGATGCGGGCCCAACGTGGTGCCGACCGTGGCGTAATCGGCATGAAGGTCCTCGCCCACACTCGGCTTGGGCAACACCACATCGGACTCCTCCTGACTGGGCAAACCGGCAAACAAGCCGAGCTGTTTCTGCACTCCGGCCACTTCCCAGCGGGCGCGATGACGATGCCCCGCCAATCCGCGCAATGCCCCGGCATCGGCCAGCAACGCCTGCGCCCGGCTGTCGAGCGCGGCACGCTCGCCCAGGTCGGCGACATCGGCAAACGCCCCGCGCGTGCGCGCCACCTCGATGCGTCGGGCATCGTCCTCGCGAAAGCCCTTGATCATGCGCAGGCCCATGCGGATCGCCGGCTGGGCTGCCGTGGTCGATTCCAGGCTGCAATCCCAGTCACTGGCGCGCACGTCCACCGGGCGGATCTGCAACTGATGGCGACGCGCATCCTGAAGGATCTGGTCCGGGCTATAGAAACCCATCGGCCAACTGTTGATCAGGGCACAGGCGAACGCCGCCGGTTCATGGCACTTGAGCCAGCAACTGGCGTAGGTCAGCAGGGCGAAACTGGCGGCGTGGGATTCGGGAAAGCCGTAGCTGCCAAAACCCTTGATCTGCTCGAAAATCTGCGCGGCGAATTCCGGCGTGTAACCGTTTTTCTGCATGCCGGCGGCGAGACGTTCCTTGTGCGGTTCCAGTCCGCCGTGGCGTTTCCACGCTGCCATCGAGCGGCGCAACTGGTCGGCCTCGCCGGGGCTGTAATCGGCGGCCACGATGGCGATCTGCATGACCTGTTCCTGAAACAGTGGCACGCCGAGGGTGCGCTCCAGCACCACTTTGAGCTCCGGTGATGGATAGGTTTCCGCTTCTTCCTTGTTCCGCCGACGCAGGTAGGGATGGACCATCCCACCCTGAATCGGTCCCGGACGGACGATCGCCACCTCGATCACCAGATCGTAGAACCTGGCCGGTTTCAGCCGCGGCAGCATCGACATCTGCGCCCGGGACTCGATCTGGAACACGCCGATGGTGTCGGCACGGCTGATCATGTCGTAAGTCGGTTTGTCTTCGGCCGGGATCGTCGCCAGGCTCAGGTCCAGGTGGCGATGACGACGCAGCAGGTCGAAACAGCGACGGATCGCACTGAGCATGCCAAGGGCGAGGATATCGACCTTGAGCAACCCGACGGCATCGAGGTCGTCCTTGTCCCACTGAATGATTGTGCGCTCGGCCATTGCCGCATTCTCCACCGGCACCAGCGTGTCCAGCGGCTGCTCGGAAATCACGAAGCCGCCGGGGTGCTGCGACAGGTGCCGGGGGAAGCCGATCAGTTGCCCGGTCAGGCTCAGCACCCGACGCAGCACCGGGCTGTCCGGATCAAAGCCACCTTCGAGCAAACGCGCCACTGGCGGCGTTTCATCGCTCCAGTGACCGCAGCAATCGGCCAGCGCGTTGATCTGATCCGGCGGCAGGCCGAGGGCCTTGGCCACATCGCGCACCGCTCCCGCCGCGTGATAGGTACTGACCACCGCCGTCAACGCCGCACGACGGCGGCCATACCGACGGAACACGTATTGCAGCACTTCTTCACGGCGCTCGTGCTCGAAATCGACGTCGATGTCCGGCGGCTCGTTGCGCTCCTTCGACATGAAGCGTTCGAACAGCAGCGTGGTGCGGTCCGGGTCGATTTCGGTGATGCCCAAGGCAAAACACACCGCCGAGTTGGCTGCCGAACCCCGGCCCTGACAGAGGATCTTTTGCTTGCGGGCGAAACGCACCACGTCGTGCACGGTGAGGAAGTAGCTTTCGTAGCCGAGTTCGGCGATCAGTTTCAGCTCGTCATTGATCTGCTTCAGCACTTTGGCTTGCGGCCCTTGCGGCCAGCGCCAGGCGATGCCTTCTTCGGTCAGTTGCCGAAGCCAGGAACTGGCGCTGTGCCCCTCCGGCACCAGCTCTTTCGGGTACTGATAGCGCAATTCGCCCAGATCGAACGTGCAGCGCCGGGCCAGTTGCACTGAGGCGTCCAGCAATGCCTGCGGATACAGCTCACGCAGCACATCGAGGCTGCGCAGATGGCGCTCGCCGTTGGGATGCAGGCGCAACCCGGCCTCGGCCACGGGGACGTGATGGCGAATCGCGGTCATGGTGTCCTGCAAGGCCCGCCGGCCACGGGCGTGCATGTGCACGTCGCCGCTGGCCACGGCGGCAATCTGCAGTTGATCGGCCAGACTCAGCAGTGCCGCCAGCCGACGCGGGTCGTCCTGCCCGCGATGCAACTGCACCGCCAGAAACAGACGCTCGCCAAAGGTCTGTTTCAACCAGCGCCCCTCGTCCAGGTCATCCACGGTGTCCGGCACCCACACCGTGAGCAACCCCGGCAACGGCTCGCTGAAATCCTCGCGCAGCACCTGGTACTGGCCCTTCTGCGTACGCCGCCGCGCCTGGGTGATCAAGCCGCACAGGGCCTGATAACCCGCAAGGTTCTCCACCAGCAGCACCAGTTTCGGGCCGTTGTCGATGCGGATTTCGCTGCCGATGATCAGCGGCAGTTCGACCGACTTCGCTGCCTGCCAGGCGCGGACGATCCCGGCCAGGGTGCACTCGTCGGTGATCGCCAGCGCCTGATAACCGTGTTTTTTTGCCCGCTGAAACAGCTCAAGCGCACTGGAGGCACCGCGTTGGAAACTGAAGTTCGACAGGCAGTGCAACTCGGCATAGCCGTGGCTCATGCAAACCAGCCCTGCAGCCACAACGGGCCGCCCTCACCTACCGCCCGGTAGGCCCAGCCCTGCTGACCGGCGCGGTTCTGGATCAAGTAGTAATCGCGGCGCACGTCGTCGCCGTCCCACCAGCCGGATTCGATGCGCTCCGGCCCCATGAGAATCCGCGCCGAACCTTCGGGCACGCTTTGCGGCTCGCCGAGCAACCAGCCCGGACGATGAACCTTCGGCAAGCCGGTGCAACGTTGTTTGTCGACAGCATTCTGCCAGGCACATTCGGGCCGGTGATCGGCCTGAAAGCGCAGCCCCTGCACCGCGTCATCGCCCAGCCGTGCGCGCAGGCGTTCGCGCAATTGCTCCCAGGGCAAGGTCTGCTGCGGGCGATCGTCGAACAGCTCCTGAAACTGCGGCACGAAACTCGGCAGATCCTCGGCGCGCAAGCGGAAACCGCGTACCGGCGCCTCGACCTGCACGTGTTCCAGCCGGCCTCGGGCCAGCTCGAAGAGCATCGCCGGATCGCGCTCGGCACTGAGCAGACCGACCTTGATCACGGTGTCCGGCAGCCCGGCGTGTTCCAGGTGCAGGTCGAAGCGCTGCACGCCGCTGTCACGTCCGCAGAGGAACGCCGAGAGGTCGCCAGTCAGACGACGCAACGGGAACAGCAGGGCCTGATGGGACTGCACGTCGAAATTCAGCTCGATGCGCACATCGAAACGATCCGGCGGCAGGTAGAACGCCAGCGCCAGCGGACGCGCGCCGAACAGGGTGTCGAGGTGTTTGAGCATCGACGCTTCGAAGCGCCGGGCCAGGGCCTGACGTGGCAGGCTCTGCACCTGACTGAGCGTGCGCAAGCCCATGCGCGACAACGCCGTGGCCACGCCCGGCTCCAGGCCCACGCGGTCAATGGGTAACTGGCCGAGGTGATGCTGCAAGGCCTCGCCGTCCGGCACCACCAAACCGTCGTAGGCATTGGCCAGCACCCGCGCCGCCACCGGGTTGGGCGCGGCCACGATGCGGTGGCGAAAACCCAGGTCGCTCAGTTCCTTGCGCAGCCGCGCCTCGAATTGCGTCCAGGTGCCAAACAAGCCCAGGCTCGATTCGATCTCGAACACCACCGTGCGCGGGTAATGCACGCTGACCTGCGCGCTGAAGCGGTAGGCCCACGCGGCAAGAAACTGCTGCCAGTGCTCGACCTCGGCGACATCGTAATCCGCCGAGGCAAAACCCTTGCTCAGGGCTTGGGCGGCGGTCATCGACTGGCCGGGACGCAAACCGAGTTTACGTGCCGCCGGATTGACCGCCTGCAGCACCCGGCGCTGGGCCGGGCCGCTGAGCAACACCAACGGTTCATCGGGCTCGGGACGCTGACGCAGCACCGCATCGAGGGCCAATTGCGGAAACAGAATACAGACCCAGCGCATGGCGACCTCAATGCCCCACGGCAAAGGCAATCGGCGCCGAACGCGCCAGCCCGCCGCGGCATTTGAGCACGCGCAACTGGGCCGGTCTGGCGTCGATGGCAATGCGCAACGCCGCCGGCGACGGGTTGACCGCTTCGCTCAACGGGCGCCAGGCAAAGGCCAGGGTCTGGCCGGTTTCCGCCGCCACCTGCAAACGCCGCAATGCGCGGTCATCGGCCTTGTGCGGCCAGCATAGCACCGCGCCGCAACTGCCTGAACGCAGGCATTGTTCCGCCGCCCACAAGGCATCGCGCTCGCTGGCCTGGATCACCGACAACTGGCGCAGATCCACCCCCGCGCTTTCCCACGCCTGCGGGTACGGCACGAACGGTGGTGCCACCAGCACGATGCGCTCGCCCGCCGCCGAAAGCCGCGCCAGTGTTGGCCAGACCAGTTGCAACTCGCCAACCCCCGGGCCGGCCAGGAGGATTTCGCTCAGCGCCGCTTCCGGCCAGCCGCCACTGGGCAAGGCCGCGTCCAGCGCGGCATGCCCGGTGGGTTGCGGGCTGGCAGCCGGGGGCGCAGGCCGGCCCTTCCAGACCTGGCCGCCATTGAACAGCGTATCCAGCGCAACGACGGCGCCCATCAGCCTTGCCTCACCAGACCGCAGAACACCCCTTCGATGGCCAGGTCCTGATCGTCGCGCACGACAATCGGCTGATACGCCGGGTTGCGCGGCAGCAACCGCACCACCGCGCCGACCCGTTCGAAGCGTTTGATCGTGACTTCACCGTCGAGCCGCGCCACCACAATCTGGCCGTTGAGCGCCTCGGGATTGCGCCGCACGCCAACCAGATCACCATCGAGGATGCCGTCCTCGATCATCGAGTCGCCCTGCACCCGCAGCATGTAGTCGGGAGTGCGGGAGAACAGCGCCGGGTCGAGCAGCAAACGGCTGTGGACCTCGGCATCGGCACCGATCGGCGCACCGGCAGCGACCCGGCCGAGCACGGGAATCTCGAGCAGTTCCGGGCGCGCCGGTTGCCCGAGCAGGCGAATGCCCCGGGCCTGATGCGGATTGACCTCGATAAACCCGGCGTCGGTGAGCGCCAGCACATGCTTGCGCGCCACGCTGCGCGAGGCAAAACCAAAAGCCTCGCTGATTTCAGCGAGGCTTGGGGACTGACCGTGTTCGGCGATGCGTTCGCGGATAAAGGTCAGGATGGCGGTACGGCGAGGCGTCAGTGTCTTCATGGAGTACATTTGTACTCCTGTAGGATTTTACTGACAAGCACCGCCAGTCGGCCTGCGGCAGTTCCTGTGTGTCGTGGGGAGCAACCCGCCAGTGCCCGGCCAGCAAATCCTTCTGAAAAAAACCTGCTCCCAGCCTTTGATTGGGGTGAACCCATTCGGTAGTTGTTACAGGATGTTTACAATTTTTTTACTAATGTTCTTCTAGAGTTACACGCGCAATTGCGTGGCGGTCTTTTTTGCAGAGGAATGTTTGACATGGCTTTGGGCAACGGACTGCGTTTACCGTCCATCACTCCTACCCGACTGGTGCTGTTGTTTGCCCTGGCGCTGGTGGCGCTGTATAACCTGGCGACCTGGAAGGCGCTGGGCACGTTGATTACCCTGCAAGGCGCGCACAAACTGGCGTTTTTCGCCTCCTTCGGGCTGTTTTTGTGGGCGGCCATCACCCTGCTGCTGACCCTGGTGTCGTTTCGCTGGACGCTGAAACCGGCGCTGACCGTGGTCGCCCTGCTCTCGGCCTGTGCGGCGTATTTCATGAACGAATACGGGATCACCATCGACACGGTGATGATCCAGAACGTGTTCGAAACCAACCCCGACGAAGCCACCGCGCTGTTCAACGGCAAGCTGCTGACTTACGTGCTGTTGCTCGGCGTGCTGCCGGCCGTGCTGATCTGGCGCTGGCCGGTGAGCTATCGGCCGTTCTTTCGCGGCCTGCTCAACAAGGTGCTGGTGATCATCGCCTGCGTGCTGGTGATCGCGGCTTCCGTAGGCACGTTTTATTCGACCTACGCACCGATCTTTCGCCAGGAAGACAAGCTCACCCACTTCATCAACCCGACCAACTACATCTACGCCATCAGCAAATACACCCAACAACGCCTGGGCATCAAAAAGCACTTCGTGGTGCAGGCCATCGGCGAAGACGCGGTGATGAGCGCCAAGGTTGCGGCCCGCGAGAAGAAATCACTGATGGTGTTTGTGGTCGGGGAAACGGCGCGTGCCGACCATTTCTCGCTCAACGGTTATGCGCGTGAGACCAACCCCGAACTGAGCAAACTGGACATCCTCAACTTCACCCAGGTGCATTCCTGCGGCACCTCGACGGCAGTGTCGGTGCCGTGCATGTTCTCGAAGTTCCCCCGTGAGGAGTACAGCGACAAGAAAGGCAAAACCTACGAAGGCCTGCTCGATATCCTGCAGCGGGCCGGCGTGCAGGTGCTGTGGCTGGACAACAACAGCGACTGCAAGGGCACCTGCCTGCGCGTCCCCCATCGCGATATTTCGAAGCATCAGCCGGGACCGTTCTGCGATGGCAATAATTGCCTCGACGAAGCGCTGCTGGCGGATCTGCAAAGCTACATCGACAGCCTCAAGGGCCACGCGATCATCGTTCTGCATGCCGACGGCAGCCACGGCCCCGAGTACTACGAGCGCTATCCGAAGGAAATGGAACGCTTCACACCGATCTGCCACACCAACCAGCTGGGCAGTTGCAGCCGCGATGAACTGGTGAACGTGTACGACAACACCATCCTCTACACCGACCATTTCCTCGCCAAGGTCATCGAGTTGCTCAAGCGCAATCAGGACACGCTGGAGACCTCGATGCTGTACGTTTCCGACCACGGTGAATCGCTGGGTGAAAACGGCCTGTACCTGCACGCCGCGCCATATGCACTGGCGCCCGAAGCGCAGACCCATGTGCCGATGGTGATGTGGTTTGGCAAGGGTACGCTCGCCAGCGAAGGGATTGATCGCGGCTGCCTGCAAGGCAAGACCGGGCAGGCGGATCTGAGCCATGACAACCTGTTCCATTCGGTGCTGGGGTTGTTTGACGTGAAGACCTCGCTGTATCAGCCAGGGCTGGATGTTTTCCATGGCTGCAGGCCGGCGATGACGGCTGCGCAGTAACCCGAACAGCACAAATCTCCTTGTAAGAGTGAGCCTGCTCGCGATAGCGGCATATCAGATACGAACCCGGTGTCTGACACTCCCCTATCGCGAGCAGGCTCACTCCTACAGGGGAATTGCGTACTACTGGCGTTTGAGGATCTGGTCCATGACCCAATCGGTCTTGAGCGCTTGTTCGGCGACTGCCGGATGGGGCGAATCTCCGCGAATATGCGCATTCATCCCCAGCACGTGATGCCACTGGATGTGTTCGTGGTGGGGGATTTCCAGACTGATGGTTTCATCGGCCTGCAGCTGCACCGGATGCTCATCAAACACGGAAAACGCGATCCGTCCCTGACTGCCGATGATCTCGACCCGATCCTCGCGCCGATCCGCAACAAAGCTCCAGCAGCCCATGCCGAGTGCCCCGCAGGCGAACCGCCAACTGGCGCTGACGGCATCTTCGGCGGGATACAAACCGGCCTGTCGTGCGGTGAAACCGGCGACTTCGACAATGTCGCCGAGCAGGTACTGGAACAGGTCAAAACCATGGCTGGCCAGGTCGGCAAAGTAACCGCCACCGGCCACGCTCGGGTCAGTGCGCCAGTTGGCGCGGCCGTCCAGATCGGCCGGCGACGGCGCCTTGGTCAGCGTCCAGCTCAAATGCCGCACCTCGCCGATGCGCCCCTGTTCCAGCCATTGCCGCACCTGCTGGAAACGCGGCAACGAACGGCGGTAATAGGACACGAACAGATGCCGCCCCGCATCGGCAAAGACCTGCTGCATCTCGCGGCTTTGCGCGGCGTTGAGCGCCATGGGTTTTTCCACGCAGCAATGCTTGCCGGCGGCGGCGACTTTGAGGCTGTAGGCGTAGTGGCTGTCGGGAGGCGTGGCGATGTACACCGCGTCCACCTCGGGATCGTTGATCAGCGCATCGACGTCGGTGTAGACCCGGGCGATGGCATGACGCGCGGCGTAATCGGCCACCGCCTCAAGGCGTCGGCCCATCACCGCCACCAGTGCCGAACCGGGCGCCTTGTAGAAGGCCGGCCCGCTCTTGCGCTCGGCAACGCTGCCACAGCCGATCATGCCCCAGCGCACCTGGTTCATCGCCCCACTCCGTTTGGTTGAAACCTTAGCCGATGCGCAAGGCGCGCAGATCGAGGTGACCGTCCTTGAGCGGTGGGCACCAGTAATAGCCGCCAGTGATCGGCCGGCTGATGCGGTACAGACCGTCGGTAATGCCGTCTTCCAGCCCGCTCATGCGCCGCAGTTGAGCTTCGAAAGCGTCCAGCGAGAAACCGAACGCGAGGAACATCAGCCCGGCGCGATCGCCTTCGATCCACGGCATCGAACGGCGCACCATAAACGCCTCCGGCGCAAAGCTTTCCTGCGCAGTGCGTTTGACGTGGGCGGAGACCGGCGCGTCGTCGATCTCTTCGTTGTCGCTGAGGCGACGGCCCATGATGTTGTCCTTGTCTTCGGCGGACAACTGATGGAAACCCTTGAGGTCGTGCTGCCACTGCTGGATCGCGGCGAAGCTGCCGCCGACCAGGCCTTCGGCGCCCTCGCCCAGCAACGCGGCAGCGATGGCGGCTTCGTCATGCGGGTTTTCGGTGCCATCTTCGTAACCGGTCAGGTCGTGGCCGTCCTTGTGGCGGAAGGCTTCCTGCCTCTCGACCAGGCGCAGGGCCGGGGCCAGTGCGGCTTCGAGGGCATTGCTGCGGTTGAGCAGTTCGCCACGGTCGACACCGTGCAGCCAGACCCACAGCGCGTGCTGGGTCGACGGATTGTCGACGCCGACGCCGCTCATGGCCGGGAAGCTGCGCAGGCCGTCGATCTGCACATTCAGGGCCTGGGCCAGGGATTCACCGAAACCGACCACCGCCGACTTGCCGTCCACCAAATGCATCAGGTTGTCGATCGCCTGCGGCAGGGCTGCTACCGATTCAAGGGCAAAAAACAGATGACGTGCTTGTGGCGGAACTGGGGTGGCGAGAATGCCCGGCTGGTAGTAACTCATGTGAACTCCTTGGGAAAGTGCGCGGAAGTTTACCTGTAGCCGGAGGCTTTGTGTGGGTTTGGAGAACGCTAAAAGCCCCTCACCCTAGCCCTCTCCCGGAGGGAGAGGGAACTGAATGGGGGATGCTGTAGAGATACGCCGACTTGAAAGTACTGTACCGAATCCATAATCGACAAAAATCTTTCAGGTCGATGTATGACGCAAAACACCTCGATCAGCCCCCTCTCCCGGAGGGAGAGGGAACTGAATGGGGGATGCTGTGGAGATACGCCGACTTGAAAGTGCTGTACCGAATCCTTAATCGACAAAAATCTTTCAGGTCGATGGATGACGCAAAACACCTCGATCAGCTCCCTCTCCCGGAGGGAGAGGGAACTGAATGGGGGATGCTGTAGAGATACGCCGACTTGAAAGTGCTGTACCGAATCCTTAATCGACAAAAATCTTTCAGGTCGATGGATGACGCAAGACACCTCGATCAGCCCGCTCTCCCTCTGGGAGAGGGAACTGAATGGGGGATGCTGTAGAGATACGTCGACTTGAAAGTGCTGTACCGAATCCATAATCGACAAAAATCTTTCAGGTCGATGCATGACGCAAGACACCTCGATCAGCCCCCTCTCCCGGAGGGAGAGGGAACTGAATGGGGGATGCTGTGGAGATACGCCGACTTGAAAGTGCTGTACCGAATCCATAATCGACAAAAATCTTTCAGGTCGATGCATGACGCAAGACACCTCGATCAGCCCCCTCTCTCGGAGGGAGAGGGAATTGAATGGGGGATGCTGTAGAGATACGCCGACTTGAAAGTGCTGTACCGAATCCTTAATCGACAAAAATCTTTCAGGTCGATGGATGACGTCGATCGGCCCTCACGCTCTCAAGTCCATAATCGACACAATCTTTCAGGTCGATGGATGACGCAAAACACCTCGGTCGGCCCCCTCTCCCTCTGGGAGAGGGCTGGGGTGAGGGTTTGCGTCATGCCGCCAGGCGCTCGGGCTCATCCCAGTCCAGCGCTTGAACGCCCGGCGAAAACTGCGCACATCGCTATAGCCCACTTCTTCGGTGATTCGTTCGATCGGCATGTCCGGATTGGCCAGCAGGCTCAGGGTCCGCGCCTGCCGCACTTGTTCCAGCAGTGCTTCAAAGGTCAACGCATGCTCGGTCAGACGCCGGCGCAAGGTACGGCTGCTCATGTTCAAATCACCGGCAATCTTTTCAATGTGACTGCCACGGCTCAAGTCACGGGCGATCGCCCGCTCCACCGCCTGAATCAGATCCAGCTTCTGATGCACCTGCGCCGCTTCCAGTTCAAGCAACGCGACGGCCTGGCGCAACGCCAGCGAGTGATGATTGGGCAAGTGCACATCGAGCCATTGCGCGTCGATCAGCATCCGGTTGTGCAGGCAGCCGAAGCGCACCTGCGGCCCCAGCAACCGATGGTATTCGCTCAGGTAATCCGGCGCGGCATGCACGAACTCCACGGCAATCGCCTTGAACTCAGCCCCCACCAGTGCGCGGCCATACACCAGCAAACTGGCGAAAAACTCTTCGACTGCAAACACCTGCACGTCGGCGAATGGCAAGCGGCATTCGGCGTCCAGATGCACCTGCTCACCGACCACATCGACACTGGACACCACAATCCCGCCCGAGGTGTGCTGATGACGAATGCCCAGCGCAAAGGCATCGCGCAAAGTCTTGCACAGTGACAGCACATGCCCGAGCAAGCCCAGCGTTCCCAGCACATTCTGCGCGCCGACCCACAGACCGAGGCCCTGATTGGGCAGCACTTTGAGCCCGCGCTGAATCATCGCCACGGCCTGGCGATAGGAAATCCGCTGCGCCGGATCCTGCAGATCCTCGAGCGTCAAGCCCAGGCCACGGCACAGGTTTTCCGGGTCGAGGCCCTTGTTGTGCACGACCTCGGCGAGGGTTTGCAGGAGAAACGGCGACACCAACGCCAGTTCAAAGGTCGGGTCTTGGACTTTTACGTTCATGGAGGCTGACATTCCGGATCACGCTTGATTGTTATTTTTGTAACCGGTCATGTCGAAGGAAGTTAGCACAGGGTCAACGGACTGTCCGCAGATGCCCCCCTCGTTGTCCGCCAATACCCTGCCCGAATGTACGCCAAACGCTTATTTCTAACGTACCGGCGCCCCGTGCGACCGGTGTCAGGTCCCAATCACAATAATAATGAGGACAGTTATGAGCCCGAACCGTGCACCCTCCTGCTTGCCGCTCGCCTTTTTCATGGCGGGTTGCACCCTGACGTTGCCCGCCCTTGCCACCGAAGCCGGGGTCGACAATATCGGCACTGGCACCGACGGTTTCTTCATGCTGCCGCTGGAGGTCGACAGCCTTCCTGAGAACATGGTCGCGTTCAACCTCTACTACAACCATTACAAATCGACCAAGCTCAACATCAGCTCGCTGGGCGGCAAGGTGCCGAAGGTTGAAATCGAATCCACTGCGGTGATTCCGCGCCTCGACTACCTGAGCCCGGTACGAATATTCGGCGGACGCCTGGCCGGCTACATCGCCCAGCCGTGGCTGAAGCAAGAGGTCGCGGTGTTCGGTTTGAGCGACACCCGCGAAGGCATGGGCGATACCACCTTCGCGCCGATCATTCTGTGGGACATGGGCAAAAACCTGACCCTTGGCGCCGCCGTGGAAGTCACCATACCCACCGGCGAATACAGCGTCGATCGACTGGCCAATACCAGCAACAATTTCTCCACCTACAAGCCGCTCTTCTCGTTCACCTGGCTGCCGACCGACAACACCGAAATCTCGATGAAGACCACCTACAGCTTCAACGAGAAGAACAAGGACACCGACTACAAGTCCGGGCAGATCTTCCACTTCGACTATTCGGCCAGCTACAAGATCACCGACGACCTGATGCTCGGGGTCAACGGCTATTTCCTCAAGCAGACCACCGATGACAAACAGTACGGCCACACCGTGCAGTTTGCCGGACAGGACGTGGATGACGGCGTACGTGGCAAAGTGTTCGCCATCGGCCCGGCGCTGCACTTCACCTTTCTCAAGTACGCCAGCGCGGAGATTCGCTGGGCCAAGGAATTTGATGTGGAGAACCGGCCGGAGGGGGAAATGCTCTGGGCAAAAGTCAGCATCCCCTACGCGTTCTGATCCACCCCGTATCCCCTTGTAGGAGCGAGCAGGCTCGCTCCTACAAGGGTTTGTGACCCGTTCAAAAGTTTTTAGCAGATAAAAAAGGGCGACCCAAAGGCCGCCCAAACGTACTACACGAGAGTCTTTTACAACGTCAGTTGCCCACGTTCCTCCTCGGTCAACTGCTGTTTCGCCTGATCATCCAGCGCTCCGGCGCCCAGCACCTGCACCGGGCTGTTCGGGTTGTAGCCTGGGGCCGGGGTGCGGCTGGCGCCATCGCGGGTTGGGGCGAGTTGTTCGTTGCCGAAACTCAGCACCTGCACGGTAAACACCGAGGCCTGATTCTGCCGCGAGGCCGCTTGCTGCTGACGCGCCACGTCTTCCGCCGCTTGCGTGGCCGAAGATGCCGCCGAACTGGCCGAGGTGATCGCGCCAGTGTTGACCGCCGATACCACCGGCACCCCGGTCGATTTACCCTGCACCGAAATGTTGGCAGCGTTGACCACCGTCAGGGCGGCGATGTTGACGTTGCCCGACACACGAATCCCCGCCTCGCCGGCATCGATGGTGCCCAGCGGCGCGATCAGGTCGATGTCCCCCGGGGCCACTTCGGCAATCGGGTTGAGCGTGGCGATACCGGCGCCGGTGCTCGGCACCGATGGCGACAGGGTCACGTTGCCCCAGGTGTCGTACACGCGTTTCGGCGGGGTGTAGACCACGGTGGTTTTCGAACCCCGACCGGCGTTGATGTCGCCTTCGGCGGACCAGCCGAGGATCGAGCCACCAAACGTGGTCATGATCCGGCTCTGTCCCAGCAGAATGCTGCCCTGGGAGTAGAGCTGAATATTGCCCGAGCCCTGGGTAATGATCCCCGCCGTCGAGGGCGGCGCCGCGCCCTCGATGCCGAACACCTGACCACCGCCTGGCGTGAGCATCTGGATATCGCCACCGAACAAAGTCTTGACCCCGGCACCGCCATAAAGCGTGATGTCGCCGTCGTAGCGGATCGGGTTGCCGGCCACATCGGTGGTCGGGAACAGCGAAGCAATGGCGTTGCGACCACGCAGGTAACTGCCTTTGCGCGGGCCATCGACATCGTTGTATTCCAGGCCACCAGCACGCAGTTCGGCGAAGTACACCTGACGGGCGAAGATCGCCTGCTCCGCACGTGGCAACGCAGCGAAGAAGGCTTGCGCCTGTTCGGTGTTGCCGCTGAATCCATAGCCGAGGGTCAGCCAGCTTTGCAATTCGTCGAGGTAAGTCTTGACCACTTTGCCTGGCTGCCCGTTGAGCGATGCGTTCGGGTCGGCAAGGTTCTGCGGGTTCAGATAGCGGGCAATGAACCGCGAATAATCCGGCCCCTGCGCGCCCACACCGGCCTGCAATACCACGCTGGCACCCGGTTGTTTATCGCCTGCCACCAACGAGCCGAGGCTGGTGATGCTGGCGCGGTTTTCCATAAGGATATTGCGCCCGGCGTTGATATCCAGCGTTCCCGGCCCGGCGATATCAAAGTTGCTGTAGAGAATGTCGCGACCTGCTGACACTCGCGATACGTCTCGCGGATCATTGTGGACAAACAGGTTGCCGGTGGAAGAAATGCCATCCTTGCCGTTGCTTATTTCTGAACTCGGTACTGCCGTAGGCTGCCCCAGGGTGGTGCCGGAGGCGACGATGTCACGACCGGCGATCATCCACACAGGACCGGCCGCTTCGTACCAGGTGCGTTTGGAAGTGGAAAAGCTCAACGTTTCACCACTGCGAACGCCCACCAGGTCCCCCGTCAGTGCGTAGATTCGCGCCGGCCCCTGTACGTCGTTCAAACCCGAATAGCTATCGGGACCAAAGGCAAACAGCGGATATCGCACGTTACTCTCTGGTGCCACGCCATCGTCGCTGTAGTTGGTGCGCACCGGCTTGCTTGTGTTTCTGTTGGTGGTAAAGGTGTTGAACGCCGGGTTGAACGGCGTGGTAATGGCCATCGGGCTCGCCCCCGACTGGTTGATCGCATAGCCACCGGCGTAGATAGAGTCACCTGCCAGCAGTTCAAGCTGTCCCGACTTCGACGGAGCCAGGAGCAGTGAGTAACCTTGCAGCGGGTAGTTGTCTACGCCAGTGAACGTCGCGGATGGTCCTGCATAGATGGATCCCTGGCCCGCCACCGCACGAAGTATCGATGGATAGACAAACCGGCCATCGGTAGGAGAGGTATTGCGGCCCGTGATCAGACCGTTGGATGAGTTGACCTCGGATATCTGTGTGCCCGGCGTCAGGTTCCCGCCAGCCGAGAACAGATCGATTGCGGTGTGGTCGGTCCACAATGAGAAGCCGCTCAGAGTACCGCCCTGCTGAACGCTACCGTTGGCGGCCATGATCGGGCTGGCGTTCATCAGACTCACTCGCCCAGGATCCGCTGCACCACCCAATACCAGATCCCCACGGCTGCTCAGGCTCATGCCCGAGTCTCCCGGAATCAGCACCACGCCTCCGGAAGCGCTACCGGTGGTCGAGGTAAATGGATCAAGTGCCCGGGTTTCCCGAAGATCATTGACCACGGTGCTGGCGCCGTACCTCAGGTTGATGCCACCCAGTGCTCCACCCGTCATTTGTGCCGCACCGCGCAGGTTGATCAGCGCACCTTGCAGATCATGGACCGGTTTGCCGATACCGGTTTCTCCTGCCCGCGCTTGCAGCGACGGGTTGAACGTACCGCCGATTCGAATATCCATGTCACCCCCCCCGGTCATCTGCACGCTGCCATCGCTGGCGACTCGACCGGTGCTGCCGACTGCGACGATCAGACCTTGGCTTCGAGGATTGTTCACGGCATCCCCCAACGGCTTGAGCATGCCGGCATCACCACCGGCCCGCAGGCTGATATTACCGCCGCCCAAAGTGCCGAAACCGGTGAACCCGACCAGGTACGGTTCGGTATTGGTGTTCGTATCTGGCATCAATTGGGTGGCATAGCTGCCGAAGTTGATCCACCAGGCCGTGGGCATATCCGGGTTGTCCGTGCCTTGGCGCCACAGCCAGTTGCCCACCGCGACACTTGCGATCTGCTCCCGGGTTCCACCTGAAGTCGATCGAGTTTTCTGCCCTACCGAATCGCCCGAAACAGACCCGCCCGCGTTGATCGTCAGATTGCCGCCCATCTGCGGATACCAGGCCTGGTAAAGACTGTCGGTGCCGCCGTTGACCCATTTTTCATAATCGGCACCGGCGCTGCCCAATACCGAATTACTGTTCGAGAGATACCCGCGTTTCTGGTTGTACAACGGATCGACGTTCGCTGCTTGAGTGCCGGCGGTATAAACGCCAAACGGTGAATCCATGCTCAAGTTGCCGGCAGCCATCAGATCAAGATCGCCAGTACCGGTGCGCAGCACACTGAACATCTGGCTGTGGGCCTTGGCGGTTGTGCCGGGATTATTGCCGATGCAGAACTCCGGATAGATTTCACAAAGGACCTGATACTCCTCGGGAACGGGTTCGTAGTCAGGTCCTTGACCACTGCCCGGCGCCCATACCCAGCGTGCCATCGGCACACAGAGCCCTTCTATCTGCGCACAGATCTCCAATTGGTCATCGGGCACAGGGTAATACCCCGGAAGGTCATACGGATTGCCCGGTGCCCACACGAGTATCCCGGTTGCCTGGGTAAGCGTGACACCGTAATGAGTGTCCGCCAGCCGCAGATTGCCATCGGTGGTGACAGGCTTCACGGCACGGCTGTCCGCCGCCTCAAGATCGGCACCCGCCACCGCGCGCATCGACCATGACGCACTGCCCGAAGGCAACATACTGGCCAACGCCCAGTTCTTGCCTTGCTGCGTGCCGTTGAACGGACGCAGTTCGATCAGCGAAGTGCCGTCGGCAAGCTTTACATCAGTCATCGAAGGAATCAGCGAACCGCGCAGCAAGGCCAGCGAGCTGCTCAGTTTCACACCGGAAACCGTTAAAAGATCGAGGTCGAAAACCCCTGGCAACGGCACGCCCTTGGGCCAGGTCATGGCCTTTAGGCTCGTGGCCTTGTTCAGACGGATACCGGAACCCAGGCGAGTGTTCGCCGGCAACGTCACACTTTCGCTGAGCAACGTTCCCGCCGCGTACAACAGATGACCACCGGCATCATGGATAGCTCCCGCCAGCACTGTGCCGGCGCTGAACGTATAAGCCTCGCCCAAAACCGCCTGTGTCGGCAGCAACGTGCCGCTGGCCAGTCGCGCACCCTGAATCGTCACGTCGTAATTGAGCGTCGCGCCCACCGGAAACTGCGTGCCCTCGGCCAGCGTAACCCCGCTGCCCGGCACGATCAGATCGCCGCCGAACGGTTGCACACCGGCGATCAGTTTCCAGCCGGCGTCATCCTTGGTTTCCGGTGGTGGCGCGAAACCGTCGTTGATGCTGCCGTAAATGTCGAGGTTGCCACCGGCACGAATCACCAGGCTGCCGGCCTCCCCTGACCCGTACACCAACGGATTCAGTCGCGTGTGCGGATTGAGACTGGCATAACGATAGCCGGACAAATCCAGATCACCCTCCACCACCAGATCTCCGTCGGCAGTCTTGCTGGCAATTTCCACGCCTGGGCGCAGATGGAACGCGTCTGCGTAAGTGGTGTTGTTCAGCCCGGCGAGTTTGCGTTGCAGCAGATCGTTATTACCCAGCGCGGCGTTGATAAAGTCTTTGCTGTCACCGTGAATGCGTTCGAGCATGACCTTGTCAATCACCTGATACGGCCGACCACTGACCGCCTGATCGACACCATCACGGGCATCGGTATAACGGCGCGTGCCATTGAGCCCGATAGAACGCGCGCCCTGAATGGTCAGCACACCACTGGCGTCGATGGCAATGTCATTGCTGCCCAGACGTGGCGCGTTCAGCTCCAGCGTGCCGCGCAGCATTCCATCGTGTTGCCCCGCAAGGAAACCGGGCACGGCATCGGTGCCGTGGCGCAGGTCGATGCGCGCTCCGCTGCCTAGCGTGAGTAAACCATCGCCGGAACCGAGTTCGACCGTGGCACGGTTCGGCGCATCGATGATCTTGCCGTAGCTGTCGACCCGCAGCACACGGCCATGGGCATCGAGCACACTGTTGCCCGCAAGAGTCAGACCGTTTTTCGCCGACAGACGAATGCTGCCGACACGTTCGCCGCTGGCGTCGATCAGACCGGCAACCGTCAGGCTGCCATTGTCCACCGACACATTGATCTCACCAGCCTTGAGACCGTCGCCGATCACAAGATTGCCTTGTTTGAGTTGCAGGCTGCGGCTGCCGTAAACCTGTCCGGCACTCAAGCGCTGATTGAGTGCAGCGAACTGCTCGGTGGCGTCACCGCCCAGACGCTGCGCGCGAATGTCCACGCCACTGGCCTTGTACGGCACCAGCGTGCCACCGGCGTCGTAATAACCACTGCTGCCGCCGACAATCTGGCCTTGCAGATCGACCATCCCGGCCGCATCGGCCAGAGCGACGACGCTAAGGTTACCGGCCTGATTGTTCTTCGCCGACAGATCGATCCGCGAGCCCGCGGCCTGACGGATATTGCCATTTGCGCTGTACAGCGAAACATCGCCACCCCAGCTGTACTTGCTGACATCGTTGAACGGCAAGGTACGTCCGGCCATATCCAGTACGGCTCCACTGCCCAGGGTCAGATCGCCTTCGGACTTCACCGTCAGCTTGCCGCTGGCCAATGCGATACGGCTGTCGAGCACGATATCGCGGGCTTCAAGGTTCAACTCCGCACCCAGGGCATTGGCCACGCCGGCAGCCCCGGCGCCGCTCAAGGTCAGGCTATTGCCGGCCTTGAGCAGGCTGACTGATGCCGCCTCGCCAGTGAGCAACGGCGTACGCAGATTCAGATTGCCGCCGCTGTAGCTGTAACCCTTGACCGGATCGTAAGCGCCTTGCTCCTGATACACCGCTAGGCTGCCCTTGTGATTGGCGGTGATGCGCTCGCTGGCGCTCAGGTTGACGTTGGCGAACCCCAGCGCCAGACGATTGTTCTGATCCAGCCCGCTGGCCTGAGGCATCGGGCCATAACCCAGCTCGATCCGCTGGGCCTGAATGTCCAGCGTGCCACTGCCGGTGCCCGCACCACCCGTGATGACTGCGCCAGGACTCTGGGTCGCACCGTTCCAGATCAGGTTGGCGGTACGGATACTCGCCACGTCGCCGGCGTTGCCCAGACCGTAAATCGCCGGAGTGACCAGCACCAGGTTCTGCAATTTGCTCTGGCCGGTCTGTGGGTCGATCGTGTCGAGGCTGACGCTGCCGTAGAAATTGAAGGCGTCGCGAGTGGTCAGGCTCAGGGTTTCCAGGGCCGGCGCGCCAAACTGCGTATCACCGCGCAGCAAACGGTCGAGTACGTTCTGGTTGAGCGTGAGGCCGGCAGGCACGCGGCTGCCTGCCGCCGCCAGCGCCTCGGCGCTGCCGGCATTGACCGAGCCGACCGACAGTGCCAGATGACGGGTGCCGAAACGCACCGCTTCACCGAGTTCGAACTGGTTATCCGTGACGGCAGTGATACTGCCGTTCGAATACAGCAGGGCCGGATTGCTGCACACACTCGTTGCGCAAGTGCCGATCCGGATACTGCCCGCTCCGGTGATGCCACTGGCCAGCTCCGGCGCGAGGACCTGGGTCCAACCGTTGGAAACGAGCAACACGCTGGAGGCTCTCGGCTCATAAATGAAACCGGCCATTGAGTCGTAGGCCACGTTGCCACGCCCCAGCGTATTGATCCCGCCCCCCGCTTCGACCGTGATGCCGCCAAGCGTTGACGTGGTGCGCAGCAAGACTTCCGGTGCAGACAGAATCGCCCCTTCACGCAAGACAATGTTTGCGCTGGTGCCCAGGAAACCGATGATGTTGGCGGCTGTGTTGTACAGGACATTCGGCATCGCACCGATAGTCAGACGCCCGGCATTGAGGCTATTAAGCGTGTCGGCGTATAACGACACGCCATTGAAGCCAGGGGTCGGTGCATGGCCCGCGCCCAGGATCTCGAAGCTGCTACCGGCGTTGCCGCCGCGCACCACCGCCGTGCCGGCCATGCCACCCTCGGCAGCGTCGAACAACGCACGCCCGTTGAACTGCAAATCGATGCCTTGCTTGCCGCCGGACGCCAGGCGCAGATCCAGTGTCTTGCCGTCCATCGGTGCCATCGCGCGTGGCACACCACGCCGGGCGGCATCGCTCTGGATGAAGGAAGTGAATCCGGTTTCGTTGTACTGCGAGTAACGACGCAACACGTCGGCAGACGTGAGGATCACCTGACTGGCCAGGCTGGCACGCACGTCAGTATTGGCAATCGACATCTGCCCGCTGCTGGTCCATGAACCGTTACGCAATGGCAGCGCCCCGGTTGTCACGCCGGGTGTCGCCTGACCGTTCACTTCAACCCGGAACGCACCGGGCATCAAGGCAAACGTTGACGGCAACAATGTGTAAGTGCCCGCTGCCAACCCCGGAACGCCGGCACCAATGGTGATCTGCTGCCCGATACGCGGATCGACCGCACCGGCCTCGGCCAGCATCGGCGCATAGCTGCTCTGGTTGCCGGGCACGATGGCATAGACCGGGTTGCTCGCCAGCCCCGGCAGGCTGAAGGTGCCGTCAGGCGCGTTGCGCACCAGCGGGTTGAAACGCGCATCGGTGGAGCCGCCACGACCGGACACGAAACCGGCGCCGCGCAGATCCCCGCCGCCGGACAGGTCGATGACCGCGTCGCTCTGCACATCGGCAAATTGCGTGCCGATCGACACGCCTGATGTTTCGCCGGTGATGCCGTCGAGCACCACGGATTTGCCGTTGTAGCGATAGTCGATACCGTCCGTGGTGCCGCCGTACGGCATGACCAGACCGGCACCGCTGACCGAAGTCAGACTGCCCGGCAGCAGATGAACCTCGCGAGTCGTGCTGAGCAAATCGTCACCCAATACGATCTTGCCCAGCGGTGCACGCAAGACACCGCCCTGCTCGATGTACGCGGCGGAAAAAGTCAGCTTTCCGAATGCCGAGTACGGCACTGCAGCCGGTGCAGCCCCGTGACCGCTGATCCGCAAGGTGTGTTGAGAAACCGGAACCTCGCCCTGATAACCGACGCGCACCTCAGCCTGAACACCGGTGGCGGGATAGATCTGCGCCGCACCGAGATTCAAGTCGCCCGGTGTCCACAGCCTGGTTTTCTCCGCGCCATCATTCGGCGCGAGGAAACGCAGATCGCCGCTGCTGTCGAGGTTCACCAGACCGAAAGCCCGACGGCTGTATGCAACGGCCGGAGCCTGCCGTTGCAGGATCGAACCCTGAGTTCCGAAGGACAGGCCATTGCCCACGTCCAACAGGTTCGCAGAGGCATTCAACGTCGCGTCGGACAACCGGGTCGTCGGGCCGGGAAGCAATCGTGGGCGCATCATGCTGAAGCCGGCAAAGTAGGTGCCCACTCCTGACAGACGCAGGTACGGCGCACTCAAATCAACCCGCGCCGTGCCTTTGGAGTTCTCGGCAAGCGACAGCGCTCCGGCGAACAGGCTGAGGCTCTGATTCATGCGCAGATTGACGTCACCGTCGAACGACAAAAGACCGTTGCTCAGCAGGCTGAGATTGTCGAAACCGCCCGTCATCAAGCCATCGGCACTCAAACGGGCTTGACCGTAACGCAAGCCATCGGCGCCTTCGCCGGGTCTCAGATTCGCGGGCAGCAGCCCGTTCCCTGCCGCTTGGCCGATGATCATTTCCCTCGGAGCCCGCACCGCGTTGCTCGCCGAATCGGAATACAGCGGCGTCTCCAGCGCCAGTTCCAGACGACCACCGGCCGCCCCGACGCCACCCGCCGCCGCACGCAAGTTGCCTTCGACGAACAGGCCGGTGTAGGAGCTCAAACCGATTCGCCCGCCATCCGTTGCGACGCGGGTCGGGCCCTGGCCGGCGATATCCAGAACGGCCTCGGTACCCGACGCATCCAGCCGCGCGCCCGGACGCACAATCACGTAGGCATCGGCGGCCGTGGCGGTTGCCAGTTTCGAGTCGATCTCGCCGCCGATGATGATGCTGCCGCCCTTGCCGACCTGCCCGTAAGTGCGGCCCAAGGTGTCGGTCGCTGTATTGGCGCGCGCGGCGACATCCAGCACCGCCTGTTCGCCGATCCAGATCGAGCGGTCATGTGCGTTCGGATCCCCCACTTGAATCGAAGTGGCCGGCTGGATCGAGCCGAACTGTTGTTGACGAATATCGATCGTGCCACCCCAGGCATCCAGTTCACCGTCAACGGTGATCTGCCCGGCGCCACGCAATTTGATGCTCTGCCCCGGATCGACGCTGATGCGCGAGCCTCGGCCCAGGGTCAAGGTGCTGTTGGCGGCGTCAATCAGCTCGACCAGCGTCGCGCCGCCTTGCAGTGTCAGGCTGGCGCCGGCGCGCTGGGTCAGTACGCCCTTGGTCGGGTTTTCCTGGAACAGCGTCGGGGTCCACAGCTCCAGCGCCGTTCGCGGATCGACGCCGCTGACCTCGTTGGGGGCCGCATCGCCAAAACGGTAGACCGGCATGTTCACGTCAATTGCGGTGCCTTCGGCCACTTCAAGTCCGCTCAGGCCGATCAGGTTGTAGGCGGAGAACCCCTTGCCGAACAGGTCGGCGGACAGTTGCAAGGTGTTGTCCGCCAGGGCTTTATCCGTTTGCCCGACCAGTATTTTGTTGGCCTGCACCGTCAGGGTGCCGCCGCCCGTGACGCCGTACCCACGCAGTTCGCCATCGAGGTCCAGACGGGTTTTGCCTGGTGCGGAAATGGCGCTCGATTCCAGCGTCAGATCCCCGCCCTTGCCACCCCGGGTCTTGCCATTGGCGAGCACGGCGCCACCGGAAGAAACGTCGAGCAGGCTGCCGGCAGCGACGTCGATATCGCCGCTGTTGCGGATCGATATCAGACCACCGTTCAGATACGCCAGGCTGGCGTTATCGTCCGGATTGGTGCGCAGGTTGCTCCAGAGGCCGCGGGTGTCGAGCCGTACGCCCTCGGCGATGCGGGTTTGCGTCGCCTTGTCGGCTTTCGCCGCCAGACGAGTGTCAGTGTTTGCACCGCCAGTGAACTGATTGAGTACGTTGCCCAGACGCAGGCTGCCCCCGCGAGCGGTCAGGTCGGCGCCGACCTGCACATCCGGGGCGTACAGGGTGATGTCGCCACCGCTGTCGAGCGTAAGCCCACCGTCAACGGCGATCTGATCCTTGGCCGAAACCTTGAGCGCACCGAGACGGAATCCGTTGAGCTGATCGTTATCGAGATACAGCTTGCCCTTGCGGGCATCGGACACCGCACCGGTCAGATCAAAATCGTTGCCGGCGACCGGGCGCGAGCCACCGATCTGTATCTGATCGAGCAACGGATTGAGGGTGTAGAGCAGCCCACTCGACGCCGCGACAAAAGTCGGATCGTAACTGCCGACGATCAGTTGCGCACGCCGGGCCAGCGCGGTCTGACTCTGCTGATAGCCGTCGAGCACCGGTTTCGAAGCCTGATTCTGCCGTTCACCCTGATACACATCGCCGATCATCTGCCCGTCGAGCACGGCGTTCGCTGTGGAAATCACCAGTTGCCCGGCATCGCGGCCCACGGTGTAACCCGATTCGAAACGTGAACGCGGGGCGATCAGCGGGTTGTAGAAATAGCTGGTCTGGCCCCAGCGTTCGCTGCTGTCTTCATAACCTTTGTACAGCCCGGTGTAGAGCAGATCCCCCGGGGCGCGGGAGACTTCATACAAGCGTCCATCGGCGCCGCGCAGCCAGCTCTGGCGAATCTGCCCGCTCTGCACATCCAGGGTGCCGCCGGACAGGTTGATCAGCGAGCCTTTTTCCGTCACCACGTCGTTGCCGGCGAAACTCACCGTGCCACCCTGGGCCATCCATTCGCCGACGCTGTGGCCCTGAGTGCCGAGATAACCCCCGACTTCCAACAGGCCACCGGCGGTGTACCAGCGATCCGTGGCGTAGCCGTTGGTGCCGGCCGGCACGTATACCAGCTCGCGCACATCGACCCAGATGTCATTGCTGTTGAGCGCGCCTTTCTCGCGGTTGACCGACGCATCGCGCTGCTCGTTGCCCTGCACGTTGATCTTGATGCTGTTGTTTTCCATCGCCACTTTGACGCCGATGGCACCCGAGACATCGATCATCGCGCCGTCACGCACCAGACTGCGACGCTGTGCGCTGACCGCGACCTGGCCGCCGGTGGCCAGGGTGATCGAGCCGCTCTGGAACTCGACACTGCCACCGCTCTGAATCTCGATGCGCGACTGATCGCCACGGATCCGATTGTTGGCCGTGACGCCCGCCAGCGCGGCCTGATGCTGGCTGTCGAGGGCGGTCATGTCGCTGCTGTCGAGCATGATTGCCGTGGCGCTGCTCTGCCCCAGGGTCACGCTGCCCGTGGCGTCGTTGATCGGATTGGATAGGTGAATCGTGCCTCGTGTTGCAACTGAAGTGCTGGCGAGCAATACGCCGTTTTGCACGACCTCGTGGCCGGTAAGGGTGATGTCGCCGGTCGACGACTGGATCAGTCCGTTGTTAGTGACTTTGCCCGCAACGGCACCGGCCTTGAAGCCCGGAATGACTTCGCTGCCAAAGGTGGTGGACAGCGCATTGCCTTCGGTGCCCGAGCCCTTGCGGATGTAGAATCGGTCACCGGCTGCCAGCACGGTCTGGCCCTTGGCGGTGTTGATGTTGCCGTCGTTCTGCACTTCGTTGCCCAGCAGCAACGCGTAGCCGCCGGCATCGATAGAAGCCGCCGGTTTGTGGGTTTCAATCGAGGCACCGCGCTCCACCAACACTTTGCCAGCGGCATCGGTGAAGGTCGGCTGAGTGCCGGTGCTGTCGAAATACAGACCTCGATCGCGGAACTGTATGTCGGTGATATTCGCCGCTGCCGCAACCAGGTTGCGCACGTTGACCTGGCTACTGCCGCTGAACACGATGCCGTTGCGGTTGATCAGCATCACCGTGCCGTTGCCCTTGATCTGGCCTTGAATCTGGCTGGCCCGGGCGTTTGGATCGTTGACCCGGTTGAGCACTGCCCAGTTCGACTGCTGGGCGAAATCAACCGTGGTGTTGCGACCGACGTTGAAGGTTTCCCAGTTGAGGATCGCCTTGTCAGCGGTCTGTTCGATCTTCACCGTGGTCTTGCCGTCGGCCTGGGTCTGTTGCGGGCCCTTGGCGTTCTGCCAACCCTGGGCCAGGCTGTTATCGACTTTCAAACCGCCCTCGCCCAGACCGTCCGGCACAAACTGCACCGTGCCCAACGCCGCAGTGCGCCCGGCGGCCTGCGCCGCTTGTTGCGCGGCAATCGCGGCAACGGTGTTGTTCAAGGTCTGGATAGAGCGCTGCAATTGCTGATTGGCTTTTTGCTGTTGGGCCAGTGGCGGCGTCATCCCCGGTAATCCGCCCACGCTCGGCCGTGCCGCTGCCGCTTGCTGCGCGGCGCCCTTGGCGGCAAACCAGCTCGAACTGAACGCCGTCTGCGCCTGCGCGCTGCCCGCCACCAGACACAACGCCACGGCGTGCGCCAACGGCTTGAGCAGCCACAGCGCCGGCTCCACGGCATCACGCGGAAAGGACTGAACGTGGGTACGACGACGGGACGGGCGAGCGAGCATCACTACGAGATCCTTTTTTGATTGCCACACATGGCCGCAGGCGAACAAAAACCTGCTGTTACGACATAGGCAGTTGGCGAGGGGCGCGACCGAACGGATGTCACACAAACTTCATGTTGGGGGAGTATTCGCGGCACCGACCGCTGTGTGACTTGAATAAAAAATGGCAGCCCGCTGCAGGGCTGCCATCCGCTTGACGTCAGCCTCGTTCAAAGAGGTCGGCCAATACCGTTGCACACTGATGGATTGTTGATGTCGAGATTGTTGCCACTGGTGTTGGTGATGAAGTTGGCTGTCACGGCGTTCTTCCAGCGCGTAGGAATAGGCAACAGACCATGGGCAACGGTTGCGACCGCATTTCCCGGAACGCTGTAATGCTTCGCCAGGAAGGCACGCACATCATTTGCCACAGCGGCATCCCTGTAACACTGACCGAACAGCAAGTTGCTGTATCCGGATATGGCATAGCCACTGGCCGGGTTCGCTACAACAGGTACCCACTGCGCCGGATTGGCAGGTGTCGCTGGCAGCGCTGCCGATGACACTGCGAGCGAGACATTCGCCAGCGTCGGCAATACTCCGTTGATTCGGGCAACGACGGCATTGTTCGTAACGGCAATCCCGTCGGGGCCTGAATAACCAATGGAGCCGTCAACCGCATTCACGGCAGGCACGACATCAAGCGTGTTGCGTACAGCTACCCAGTTCGAGGGTATGGACGAACCCACCGGCAGGCGCGCGCTGGTAAAGGTCGCGTTGGTCGCAAATTGGGTCGGGCATATCGAGTTCAGGTGGCGGGTCAGGAGCTCCGAAGTACCGCTGGAAACGTCGCGATAGACGACTCGGATCGGCGTCGGGTCGGAACTGCCCAGCAAAGCGCCCCATGTGGTTTTGGATCCCGATAACGCATCGCACAACTGGGCGCTGGTCAAGTTGAGCGCTGTCTGGCCGGATTTCTTGTACGCAATGACGACCGAGGTGGAAACAGAAGGCAACTGGATCAACGGGCCGTATGCTGCGCCGTAATTACTTGTGTACGCGTTGAGCTCCGCAGAACTGAGGATTGATTCGCTGGCGGCGAAATGCACAGTGCCGGTGGTACTGAAACCGGCCGGATTATTGGTCAGGAACGCGGTCTTGCCAATGCCGCTGCCGGTGCCGAGGTAACTGAAATTCGCCGGCAAAATGCTGTTTGCAGCCCCGGTATACAGAGCTGCGGGTAACGTTGAACCACCACCGGTCACCGCCATCGCCTGCCCAGAAACCAGCGCCGCCGACACCAGTGCGGCCACTCCAATAAGTTTGAACATGTTCAATCTCCTTATCGAATGCCCCCAACGGGAGCCAAAAAAAATGGCAGCCCCGGAGGGCTGCCACCGTTACAGCTGACTAAACCAACCTGCTTACAAAGGACGACCGATAGCGTTGCAGACGCTGGCGTTGTTGATGTCCAGGTTGTTGCCCGAGGTGTTGGTGATGAAGTTGGCGGTTACAGCGGTTTTCCAGGCGTTAGGCACGGCGACAAACTTGTGGGCCTGAGTCGCAGTGTTGTTGCCCGGGTTGCTGTAGTGAGTGGTCAGGAAGGCTTTGACATCAGCGGCCACGGCTGCGTCCTTGTAGCACTGACCGAAGATGAAGTTGGTGTAAGCAGCCAGTTTGTAACCCGAAGTCGGGTTAGCGACCACTGGCGACCACTTGGATGGATCGGCAGCATCGACAGCAGACGATGGAGGGGTCACCGACGACAGCGCCAGCGTCACGTTGAGCGAAGTAGGCTGAACACCGTTCACGCGGGCAACAACAGCGTTGCTGGTAGCGTCAACACCGTCCGGACCGACATAACCGATGGAGCCGTCAACCGCATTCACGGTAGTGGCAACATCGGAAGTGTTGGCTACACCGACCCAGTTCGAAGGCAAGGCGATGCCACCGATACGAGCGGCGGTGAAGGTGGTGTTGGTCGCGAACTGAGTCGGGCAAATCGTGCTCAGGTGGCGGGTGAGGATTTCCGAAGTGCCGCTGGAAACGTTGCGGTAAACCACGCGGATAGCGGTGGTGTCAGCAGTGCCCAGCAGCGCTCCCCAAGTGGTTTTCTGGCCGGAGAACACTTCGCACAGCTGAGCGCTGGTCAGGTTCAGAGCAGTCTGACCGGCTTTTTTGTAAGGGATGGCAACCGAAGTGGCAACCGAAGGCAGCTGAATCAGCGGACCGAACGAAGCATTGTAGGTGTCTTTGTAGGTCTTGAGTTCCGAAGCGCTGAGGATCGAGTCGCTACCGGCGAAGTGCACAGTGCCAGTGGTGCTGAAACCAGCCGGGTTGTTGGTCAGGAAAGCAGTCTTGCCACCGCCGCTACCGATGGCAGCGTAGGAGAAGTTGGCTGGCAGGATGCTGTCGGCAGAGCCTTTGTACAGAGCGGCAGGCAGCGTTGCACCACCACCGGTAACGGCCATGGCTTGAGCGGAAGCCAGAGCGGCGACGGTCAGGGAAGCTGCGATCAGAGTGCGCTTGAACATGAAGAATCTCCTTTTCAACTAGGTTTGGGAACACAGGTTTTCGGGTGACTTGCATGACACTGGGAGGACTCACCGGGGCCCTCGCTAGCGTTGGCCTTGGTTAAGTCGCACTGAGAAATTCGCAGTTTCCGGTGACAGATAAAGGAAAAAACCTCGGGAGCTGCGAGCTGTTTCTGAAGGGATTTTCTCGGGTGTTTGTCGGATGCTGCGCAGCCTCTGGATCGCGGGTTTGACTGAATCGGGCTGGAGGCGTTGGCGGGTGGTTGCAGATGACAGAACGGAGAACCCGAGGATCGGGAAAACATCGCTCGGGTGATGGAGAATCTTTTGCAAAAACGTTGAACTATTTATTGGCCTGGCGGGCCTCATCGCTGGCAAGCCAGCTCCCACAGGTTTTTGTGTTTTGCTGCAAATCGCATTAACAACACTGTTCCCTGTGGGAGCTGGCTTGCCAGCGATGAGGCCAGTGCAACCACCACCAAGGCATCAGACACACCCCTACTGCACCAACTGGTTGATCTCAATAATCGGCAACAACACCGCCATCACAATCACCAGCACCACCCCGCCCATCACCACAATCATCAGCGGCTCAAGCAATGCGGTCATGCCCATCGCCCGCCGCTCGATATCCCGTGACAGCGTCTGCGCCGCACGCTCAAGCATCGGTGGCAACGACCCGGTCTTCTCGCCGCTGGCGATCAGGTGAATCAGCACCGGTGGAAACACGTTCTCCACCCGCAACGCCGCCGCCAGGTTCACCCCCTCGCGCACCTTGGCCGTGGCCTCGCTGACACTCAGACTCAAGCGGTCGTTGGACAAGGTCTGCCGCGCCGCTTCCAGTGCGCGCAACAACGGCACCCCGGCGCCGCCGAGAATCGCCAGGGTCGAAGCAAAACGTGCGGTGTTCAGGCCCAGAATGAAACGCCCGATCAGCGGCAGTTTCAGCACCCGATGATGCCACCTCAAACGCGCCGCCGGATTGCGCAGATACAAGCGCCAGCTCCAGAAGCTTGCGGCCATGATCCCTGCACACAGCCAGCCCCAACTGCGGATGAAATCACTCGCGTTGAGCATCGCCAGGGTCAGCCCCGGCAAATCCTGCCGCGCCTGGGAAAACGCGCTGACCACCTGCGGCACCACGTAGCTGAGCAAGAAAATCACGATGCCGATCGACACCAGCCCGACCACACCCGGATAAATGAATGCGGTGAGAATCTTGCCGCGCAGGTTGTTGCGCTCCTCGATGTAATCCGCGAGCCGCTCCATGACCTGCGCCAGATCTCCGGATTCCTCTCCCGCCGCAATCAGCGCACGGTAAATCTCCGGAAAATCCCGTGGCCGCGCAGCCAGTGACTCGGCCAGGCGCATGCCGCTGCGCACGTCGGCACGCACCGCGCTAAGGGTATGGGCGATGTGTTTTTTTTCGGCCTGCTCCACCGTGGCGCTGAGCGCTGCCTCCAGTGGCAGGCTGGCACCCAACAGACTCGCCAATTGCCGCGTGGCCCAGGCCAGATCATTGTCGGAGAGCCTGGCACTGAACAATCCACCGCCGCCCTGCTGGGCGACATTGCTTTCCTTGTGCACCGACAGTGCGGTCAATCCGCGCCCGCGTAAAACACTGAACGCGGCGCCCTGGCTGTCCGCTTCCAGATGCCCGGACTCGATCTTGCCAGTGGCGTCGGCGGCTTCAAAACGATAGCGATTCATCAGGCGTCCCGAGTCACACGGAGGATTTCTTCAGGGGCGGTGGCGCCGCTGCGAATCCAGCGTTCACCGTCCTCACGCAGGCTGAACATGCCGGCCTTTGACGCCGCCGCACGCAAGGCTTGCTCCCCTGCCCCTTGGTGAATCAGGGTGCGGATGTCGTCGTCGATGCAGAACAATTCGTGAATGCCGGTACGACCGCTGTAGCCGGTGTGATTACACGCCGGGCAACCGACCGGGCGCCACGTCCCCGGTGCCGCCGGGTCTTCTTGTTTGCATTCTTTGCACAGTCGTCGCACCAGCCGCTGGGCCAAGACCCCGAGCATCGACGAGGCCAGCAGAAACGGTTCGACGCCCATGTCGATCAAGCGGTTGACCGCCGACACCGCGTCGTTGGTGTGCAGGGTCGCCAGCACCAGGTGACCGGTCAGCGAGGCTTGCACCGCGATTTGCGCGGTTTCCAAGTCGCGGATCTCACCAATCATGATGATGTCCGGGTCTTGCCGCAAAATCGCCCGCAGTGCCAGGGCGAAGGTCATGTCGATCTTGGCGTTGACCTGAATCTGGCTGATCCCCGGCAGGTCGTATTCCACCGGGTCCTCCACGGTGAGGATGTTGCTGGTGCTGGCATCCAGTCGCGCCAGCGCGGCGTAGAGGCTGGTGGTCTTGCCGCTACCGGTGGGGCCGGTGACCAGCACGATGCCGTGGGGCTGGCGGATCAAGTGGTCGAGTTTGGCCAGCACTTGCGCGTCCATGCCCAGGGTTTCCAGATGCAGACGCCCGGCCTGTTTGTCCAGCAGGCGCATCACCACCCTTTCGCCATGCCCGGTGGGCACCGTTGAAACACGAATGTCGATTGGCCGCCCGGCCACGCGCAACGCGATGCGACCGTCCTGCGGCAGGCGTTTTTCAGCGATGTCGAGCTGGGCCATGATCTTGATCCGCGACACCAGCGCACCGTGCAGCGCCTTGCGCGGCGAAACCACATCACGCAAGGTGCCGTCGACCCGGTAGCGCACCACCGAATGGGTTTCGAACGGTTCAATGTGGATGTCACTGGCCTCATCGCGCGCAGCCTGGGTGAGCAGCGCGTTGATCATGCGAATCACCGGCGCGCCGTCCTGAGTGTCGAGCAGGTCGGTGATTTCCGGCATGTCCTGCATCAGGCGGTCGAGATCGACTTCGTTTTCCGCCGCACCGACCACCGCCGCCGCGCTGCCAGTATCGGCATAAGCGCTGGCGAGCAAGCCATCGAGTTCGTCATCGCGCACGCGCTGTATCGTGGTCGCGCCAAACTGCCGCCGCGCCTCACTGATCGACCAGCCGGGCGTCGACGGGCACACCGTCAACACCCCATCACACAACAAAATCCGCTGCGCCTTGGCCCAGGCGTAAGGCAACGCACTCATCTCCTGAACTCCTCCAGTTCCACTGTGGCGAGGGGATTTATCCCCGCTGGGTTGCGCAGCAACCCCAAAACCTGCAATCGGTTTTTTCCAGACATATCGCGCCCGCAATGTTTACGACTGCTGCGCAGCCGAACGGGGATAAATCCCCTCGCCACAGGGGTGGGTTGCAGATTGCGGGCTGGTTTCAAAAGCGTGTGCTCCCATGAATCGGCACAGCTTTGGTCCATGTGCAAGGCAACGCACTCATCTCCTGAACTCCTCCAAATCCCCTCGCCACAGGGGTGAGATGCAGATTGCGGGCAGGTTTCAAAAGCGTGTGCTCCCGTCAATCGGCACGGCTTTGGTCCATGTGCAAGGCAGCACACTCATCTCTTGAACTACTCCAATTCCCCTCACCACAGGGGTGAGTTGCAGATTGCGAGCTGGTTTCAAAAGCGTGTGCTCCCATGAATCGGCACCGCTTGGGTCCATGTGCAAGGCAGTGCACTCATCTCCTGAACTCCCCCAATTCCACTGTGGCGAGGGGATTTATCCCCGCTGGGTTGCGCAGCAACCCCAAAACCTGCAATCGGTTTTTTTCCAGACATATCGCGCCCGCAATGTTTACGACTGCTGCGCAGCCGAACGGGGATAAATCCCCTCGCCACAGGGGTGAGATGCAGATTGCGGGCAGGTTTCAAAAGCGTGTGCTCCCGTCAATCGGCACAGCTTTGGTCCATGTGCAAGGCAGCGCACTCATCTCTTGAACTACTCCAATTCCCCTCACCACAGGGGTGAGTTGCAGATTGCGGGCTGGGTTCAAAAGCGTCTGCTCCCGTCAATCGGTACGGCTTTGATGGTTGCGCGAGGGCCTGAGGTGGGCGCCACTGCCGGCACGCCTTGCGCGGCTGTCGGCAATTGCGGCGCCTGCATGTCCGGCATCGCCCAGCTGCGCTCCGGTTGCAGGCCACCCTGGGCGCGGCGCATGAAATCGTAGCGGTTGAGGGTGATGCTGCGCCCCGCTTCGCTGTCGCGGATGATGTACGGGCGCAGGAACACCATCAGGTTGGTCTTGGTGATCGCCCGGCGCTCGTTGCGAAACAGCGCACCAATCCCCGGCAGACTGCCCAGCCACGGCACCGCGTCGTTGCTCTGGCTGTAGCCGTCCTGCAGCAAGCCGCCAAGCACCATGATCTGGCCGTCATCCAGCAAGATGCTGGTGTCGATCGCCCGTTTGTTGGTGACAATCCCCGCCGATTTGGCGCTGGCCGAAGCGCGTTCGTCGATGCTGCTGACTTCCTGATAAATGTCGAGCTTGACCGTACCGCCCTCGGAAATCTGCGGCCGCACATTGAGCTTCAAACCAACCTCTTCACGGGTCACGGTCTGGAACGGGTTGTTGCTGGTGCCACCACCGCCAGTGACGTAACTGCCGCTGACAAACGGAATGGTCTGGCCAACGAAAATGCTCGCCGCTTCGTTGTCCAGGGTCAGCAGGTTCGGCGTCGACAGCACGTTGGTGCCGCCCTTGCTCTTCAGCGCTCGGGCCAGCACTTTCAGGTCGAGGATCTTGCCGATGCCGGGGATGTCGACGGTGCCGTTGACGTAGCCCAGGTTCAAACCCTGCGGCAGTACGTCGATGCTGGTCTTGCCGCTGACGTTGATGCCCGAGCCACCCAGATTGGCCCCGCCGATCACGCCGTTACCACCGAGGTTGCCGGTCTGCCATTGCACACCGAACTCACTGGCATCGTCTTCGCCGACCTCGACGATCAGGCTTTCGATCACCACTTGTGCGCGACGCTGATCGAGCAAGTCGATGACTTCGCGCAGGTTGCGGTACAGCGGTTCCGGCGCGGAAATCAGCAAGGTGTTGGTGGTGGCGTCCGCCTGAATGGTCACGCCGCCAGCGCTGAAGGCAACGTTCTGTTCACTGCTTTGCGCGCCGCCACTGCTGGCGCTGCCACTGCTGCCCTGGGCGTAACTGCCGCCGGTGCTGCCCGTGCTGCCGTTGCTGCTGGTCGATGGGGTGCCGCTGGTTTGCGCACCGCTCTGGCCATTCTGGCCGCCATTGCTGCCGGTGCCACCCATCGCGCTGAGCACCGACCGCGCACTGTCGCTGGTGCCGCTGTCGCTTTCGCCGGTGAGCAAGCCGCGCAAGGCCTGCGCCAGTTTCGCGGCCTGGGCGTTGCGCAGATAAACCACGTGCAGGTTGCTCGGATTGCTCTGCGCATTGTCGAGTTTGTAGATCAGGTTGCGCGCCAGCTCGGTACGCTCGGGGCTGCCGGCGCGAATGATGATGGTGTTGGAACGCGGGTCGCCGATCACCGCGATTTTCTGCGTCGGATCGTTGCCCGGCGCATCCAGCAAATCAGCGACCATCGGCGCGATGTCAGCGGCGATGCCGTTCTGGATCTGCACCACATCGGTGTTGATCGCACTCGGCGAGTCGATGCTGGCAATCAACTGCGCGACGCGGGTGAGGTTCTCGGCGTAATCGGTGACGACGATGGTGTTGTTGCCCGGATAGGCGTTGATCGGGTTGTTCGGCGACACAATCGGGCGCAGCACCGGAATCAGGTTCACCGCGTTCTCGTATTGCAGGCGGAACGTGCGGGTGAGCATGCCGTTGCCGGCGGGTTTGTCGGCGCTGTAGATCGGCCCGCCGAGCAGCTTCGCATCGGCCTCCGGCACCACCTGCGCCACACCGCCGACATCGACCACGCTGAAGCCCTGCATGCGCAACGCCGCCAGCAGCATGTCGTAGGCCTGGCGCGCCGGCACCTGACCTTCCGAAACCAGCGTCAGGTTGCCCTTGACCCGTGGGTCGACGAGAAACTGCTGACCGGTCGAACGCGACAATGCCCGTACCACCGCTTGAATATCGGCGTCGACAAAGTTCAGCGTCACCGGTTGATCGCCCAGCGGATTGCTCGGCAACGTGGTACCCGATGGCGCCGCACCGCTGCGCGCACTCTTGGTGATGTTGTGCAATTGCTTCGGCGCAGGTCGCGCCTGCGCCTGTGCGCGCTCGCGGTCCAGCACCGCGTCGCCGCTGCGCTGGGTGTTGGCCAGTGGCCGACCGAGTTCGCTGTCGACCAGCAACGGCGGCTGGTTTTGTGGCGTGGTGGTGTTGCTGCACGCGCTCAATGCCATCAGCAGCATCGGCAAAGCCAAGCGTGCCGGTTTGGATCCTGACCCCTTCATGAAGCTTCCTTAGCGCCAAGCGCCTGATCCATGCGAACGGTGCCTGACAAAGTGCCGGCGGTAACATCGGTCGAAGCGTTGTCTGCACGTTGCAAACGGGCCTCGACCACCTGCAAAGAAAGTTGTGACGGCGTGCTCAGCAACCAGTCGAGCACCGCATCGGCCGGGGCGGCATCGAAGATCAACTGCCACGCACCGGCATCCGCCGCCTGTAATTGGTAATGCCCGGCCAGCCCGCTGGCCTGCAGCGTCTGCTCCAGCGCCTGGGCCACGCCTTGCCCGGCCGGGCGCACGCTGACTTCGCGCAGCAACACCTCCAGCGCTTCGGTCTGCGCGCGCAGTTTTGGCGTCTCGGCTTGCCAATAGGTGATTTTCTTCAGCGGTGGCTGAATCAACGCCACCCAGATCAACAGGCCGACCAGCGCCAGAGCCATGCCGCCGACCATGCGTTTCTCCCGCAGCGCCAACGGTTGCCAGCGCGCCTGCACCTGACTGTTGAAGCGCTGCCAGCGGGCGCGGTACTCCGCGAGCGAGGCCTTATTCATCTTCTGCTCCGCTGTCGTCGGTGCTACTTGAAGGGGATTCTCCTGCCGGGCGCAGCGTCCAGCCGTCATCCTCGGCGGTGACGCTGATGCCGGCCTGAGCGAGTGTGCTTTGCCAGTCTTTGTCGGTGCCGGAGCGCCGCGCATCGCTGAGCAGACGCAATTGCAACGCGCCCTCGGCGAACGTCAGTTGCTCGACACTGCCAGCCATGAACGGCATGCCGCTGCCGGCCTGCAGCACCAGCCGATTGAAGGTTTGCGCCGGATCGTCCGCCGCGCCCTTCTGCCGCGCCGCCAATTGCTGACGGGCCTGTTGCAACGGATTGAGGATCACCGGCAACTCGGGGAAGGCCTGTTTCACCCGCTGATTCATGTGCGCCTTCAACTGCTGGCCCTGACTGGCTTCGCGGGCGGCATACAGGTTCAAACCGACCACCCACACCGCCACGGCCAATGCCAACAAAGCCAATGCCCGGCCCCAGCCGCGATGCTCGGTGTTCTGTTGTTGCACGGCGCCGTGCAAGCCCCAGCCCGGTAAAGGCCCGGTCCAGCGCTGGGCCTCGGCCATTGGCAGTTCAGCGTTGGGCGGTGCACCGTCGCCAATCCAGTGCAAGGCACTGCCGGACGCCAGCAACCCGTCGCCCGGGTCTTCATCGAACAACGGCTGCACCCGCGCTGTTTGCACGCTGTCGCGCAGCAACAGATGACCGTCCAGGCGACAGGCCACCGTGCCCGGCAACACCGGCAAACTGTAAGCCGCCGGGTACACGCCGCGCAGGTTAAGGCCGCTGTGCTTGAGCAGTTGCCCGAGGCGCAGCAAGCGTTCGCAGGGCGCCCAGGCGATCTGCACCTGCCCGGCTTCATCACGGGGACTGTGAGCGATGTGCATCGCGTTGCCGTCACCGAGCATCAACGCCTGCGCGGCGCATTGCACCGCGGCCGCCGTCTTGTTCGCAGGCAGCGGCGGCACGTCGATGCTCGCCAGCAGACTGTCCGCGGGGTGCAGAAAACACACCAGCGGCGGCTGTTTCGGCGACTGGCTCAACTGGTTCAGGCTGAGGCATTCCTCACGACTGACCTGCCCCTGACGATCCAGCCACGCGCAGTGCAGCGGACTGTCCAGCTCGAGTTCGGCCAACGGCGCCAGAGCAATCCGTAGCTGACTCATACGCCCACCCGCGACCAGATCACCTGCGGCAGGCGATCCTGCGAGCGATGCAATAACGCTTCGAGGCTGACCCGGCGCTGATCACGCCGCGCCTCGCCGCGCAGGCGAAACCAGTCACTGGTGATGCCGACCTTGACGCTGCTGATCTCCAGTTGCGGCATGCGCAAACGGTTGACGAAATCACCGCGATTGATGAACCAGCGCCCGGCGTCACGTTCATTGATCAACGCCTGCGCCCGCTCCAGCGACAACCCCGGCACATTCGCGGCCAGCACCGGCGCGGTGGCGGTGTTGCCGTTGACCCAAGTCGTCGCTGGAATCACCGTCAGGTACGGCGCGAGTTTGCTGATCAGCGCGTCATTGATGCCATCGACACTGCGCAGATCCTCGATGCTGCGCAGCATCGGCAGCTTTGGATTTTCGGGTTTTCGCGAAGCGTTGGGCGACGTTAACCGGCCACTGTCGAAGCCGGTTTGGGTGGTCGCGGCGATCTGCGGATTCAACAGTCGCGGGTAAGAGGCAATCACCCGCTGACTGATGCGCTGGCTCAACCCGGCGCTGACACCAATCAACTCGCACAGGCGCGCGAACGCCTCGACCTGTGCCTCATCCACGCGCTCATTGGCCACCAGATTGCGCAGGTTGAACTTGCCCTGCTCGTCTTCCAGCCGGCCTTCAAAACCTGATGCGCTGAGGCGCTGTGCCCACGGCTGATCGAGGCGGGTCAGCGGATCGCGCTGGCGCGCCTCCCACAACCACTGACGGCTGATCTCCAGACCGCCCTGCACCCCCCAGCGGCCCTGCACCCGCTGCTGATCCGCTTCCAGCGCACGGGTCGAAACGCTTTGGCGGGTCAGCATGCCCGCCGCAATCACCGCCACCACGGCCGCGATCAGCAACGCGCTGATAATCGCCATCCCTTGCTGCTTCGCCCGGTTCGGCGAACGGCTGTCCATGGCCGGCCTTACAGCTGCCACGAACCGATGTCGGCGTTCACGCCGTCGCCGTCAGGCTGACCGTCGGCGCCGAGGGAAAAGATGTCGATCTCGCCATTGGCGCCGGGGTTGAGGTACTGATAAGGCCGCCCCCACGGATCGTTCGGCAGGCGTTCCAGGTACGAGCGCCAATTGCTGTTCTTCGCATCCGCCGGCCGCTCCACCAACACCTTCAGCCCCTGGTTCATGCTCGGGTAAGTGCCGTGGTCGAGGCGATACAGCTTGAGGGCCTGCATCAACCCGCCAATGTCCTGCTTCGCCGCCGTGGCCCGTGCCTGATCCGGACGATCGAGCACCTTGGGCACCACCATCGCCGCGAGAATCCCCAGAATCACCACCACCACCATGATCTCGATCAGGGTAAAACCCTGCTGACCACGCGGCGTGCGCATCGGTTGCTGAAGCGATTTGAAAGGTGCGATATCCATCTCGACATTCCCTGGCTTGATTCGATTCGACGCGCAGTGTTGCAAGAAGATATGTCAGGGATGTTGAAAATCCTCGGGAGTTTTCGTCGTCAAGCCGTCAAGCACGCGGGTTAGCGTCGAGGGCTGTGTTTTGGCTTTGGGCCCTGTATGCGTGCGCGTTCGCGAGAAGCGGGTTTCACCCTGATTGAAGTGCTGGTGGCGCTGGCGATTATTGCCGTGGCGATGTCGGCGGCTGTGCGCGTGGCGGGATTGATGACGCAGAGCAGCGGGGTTTTAAGGGATCGGTCGGTGGCGCTGATTGCGGCGCAGAGTCGGATGGCGGAGTTGCGGTTGGAGGGGCGATTGCCGGTGGGAATGAAGGCTGTTGATTGCGATCAGGGACGGTTGTTGTTGCGGTGTGAGCAATTGATCAGCGCAGCCGAAAATGGGCGGTTGCTCAAAATTGGCATCCAGGTATTCGACCGCAACCAGGATGCGCCGCCGTTGGCCAGGCTGGAGACATTGTTGTCCCGAACGGAAAGCCCCTCACCCTAGCCCTCTCCCAGAGGGAGAGGGAACCGATTCGGGGATATTCGAGAGCTACACCGACTTGAAAGCCATTCATTGAATCCACAATTGCCAAGCTCACAAAGCCAAATCGAAGGTTCTTCCCTGAAGCCATAATCACCAGGGTCTTTCACCAAAACGATAATCGCCAAGTTCCTTCAGCGAACCATAATCGCCAAGATCTTCCAGGTCGATGCACCCGGCAAGACAACTCAGTCGGCCCCCTCTCCCTCCGGGAGAGGGCTGGGGTGAGGGCCGCTTCTACTCGCGAAGTCCCAGAATCCCCAACCCCATAACCACCAAGATCTTCCAGGTCGATACACCCCGCAAGACACCTCAGTCGGCCCCCTCTCCCTCCGGGAGAGGGTTGGGGTGAGGGTAGCTTCTACTCGCGAAGTCCCAGAATCCCCAACCCCATAATCGCCAAGATCCTTCACCGAACCATAATCACCAAGATCTTCCAGGTCGATGCACCCCGCAAGACAACTCAGTCGGCCCCCTCTCCCTCCGGGAGAGGGTTGGGGTGAGGGCCGCTTCCATTCGCGAAGTCCCAGAATCACCAAACCCATAATCACCAAGATCTTCCAGGTCGACGCACCCCGCAAGACAACTCGGTCTGCCCCCTCTCCCTCCGGGAGAGGGCTGGGGTGAGGGTAGCTTTTGCCCTTCATCCCAGAAGAATCAATCCAGACACCGAGACCGGCCAGCAGCCATCATTGCCATGACAATGCCGACCCTGATTTTCCAAACGCAATACCGTAACCGGCAACAAACTTACTCGAAGGACCTGGCAAGAAGGCTCACCCTCCACCCGCAACCCAGCCCCGCCAACCTAACGCTCACTTGGCCGGGACGCTCTCAAGTGCCGACCCCTCAGCCACTCCCCATTTGTTGAAGCCATAGCCGAGTACCGTTGCGATCAAGATGAAGGCGGCCAGGCTCTCCTGCGGAGGAAAGGGTGCGACGGCGAGCAGCACGCTGACGACCCCAGCCGTGACAAACATCAGGGTGCCGCCCGCCGCCGACGAGGCCCCCGCCTTCTCGCTGAACATCTCCATGGCCCTGGACGCGGCGGCGGGTCTGACCAGCGTGGTGCCTACGGTGCAGATGATCATCGGTATCGCCACCGTAGCGATGGAGAGCTGAAACTGAATCAACCCGACCATAATCAGACCGGACAGCCCCGAGATCGCCAATCCCAACTTGATTTGCGTGTCGATCGTCAGTGTTTTGGATAACCGCGTGGCCAATAACCCGCCCACCACATAGGCGCCTCCATAGGCCAGAAGCACCCATGAATAAGTCAACGAGGACACCCGCAGCGTTTCGAGGAAGATGATTGGAGAAATCGCAATGAAGCCAAAATGGCAAGAAAACGCCATTGCCGATGTCATCCACGAATACACGAAAGGTTTAAAGCTGAAGATATCCGCATAACGCTTCAATATTTCCAGCTTTTGCGATCGCGACGTCAGCGACTGATCCTGCAATTTGGGGAAAAACCACAACGTTTGCCCCAGCAAGATCACCGCCAGGCCAGCAAACACGTAGAAACTCCCTTGCCAATTCAGGGCGTACTGCAAATAGGTCCCAAACAACGGCGAGAACGAAATACACAGTCCGCTTAACGACAGCATGTAAATACGAATCCGCTGTCGATCTTCAGCCGTGAAAACATCCTGAACAATCGCTTGAGCCAACACAAAGCATCCGCACCCTACCCCCTGCACCACTCGCGCCAAGGCAAACTGCACTTGAGTACTGGAGAGCAGGCAACCCGTAATCCCCAGCAGCGACACCACCAACCCAAGCTTGAGCATTACAGGTCGGCCATATTTGTCGGACAGCGGCCCTACCACGATTTGAGAGAGGGAGAACCCGACCGCAAAGGTCGCCACAAAGAATGTGACCTCATTGACTTGCATCCCGAACGCATCCGCCAACGCCGGATAAGACGGAAGCAATACATCGAGCGGGAACACGCCGAGTACAACCATGACCGACAGCAAGAACAGTGCAGAGGCCTTCGAAGGCGATTTGAGCTTAACGTTCACCGTATTCTCCCTTTGGCTGTCATTCGATAAGCCCTGCCTCGGCAAAGCGCTTCACGTTCATGGGGTCTTTGAAAAAACCACTGCGTTTCATCGCCGTTATCGTTGCGGTGCACCCGGCTCGGGCCCTGGCACGATGAGGCGCATGGCCTTGTTGCCTTTCATGGATAAGCCACGCACTGGCGGCATCAACGCCCACACACTTCAAGTTCTCGAACAACCAGTTTTCATGCAGCCTGAAAAACTCGTAAATGGCTTGAACGATAAAACCCGACATGAAGGTTTTCTGAGCGTCGGAAGCGCCCTGCCAGACAATCGTAAAAAGGTGCGAAAAATAAAGTGAGTGCTTGAGCTCGTCCTCAAGGTGGTCACGCAGCATCCGGTAGACGGGGGCATAAACGGTTGCCTTGGAGATCTTCAGAAATTCCTTGGTAATCACCGTTTCAGAAACAAATCCAACAACGAACCAGGCCAACTCGGTATGGGCAGGCTCAACCGTGTTCACCAGCGCCCGGATGTTCCGGACGCGCTCTGAGGCAACTTCCCGATTGGCAATTCCATAAATAGCGCTGACTTGATTGGCGACCTCCGCCGACATCACCGCATGGTAGGCCTCGTCGGCATATAACTTGAGGCCTGTGAGTTTCAACGCCGGAGACAAACCCAAGCCAATCCGATCATGCGCAATGGTTATGATCGCGCGATTGACAATGCGCGTCTCCAGTTCAGTCGTGTAGTCGAGGAACATCACCAGATACCTGGCCAATATCGCCTGCCTCACAGCGTCGCCATGGCAATGAACCGCCTCGTCGGCGAGCCAGGGAGTTGCCGCCGGCACAAACCAGTCCTTGCCCTGTTCGCCCTCCTGCGCCCAGCCGGACAGGTCATAGGCGTTAGGCCGCGTCCGCACGGTGGCGGCGTCGTTCCAGTCTGAAAAGACTTGCAGCGCATCGGTGTCGATCGAACTCATTTCATCAATCATCTTCCCGCGCTCCCTCGCTGGCATGCAGCGCCTCCAAAGCCGCCGGCATGTCCCGGCCGGTGCTGACACCGGCCCCGACAAACAACAAGGGCGCTGACGAGTGGAGATCGCCCAACAACGGCTCCAGACACGATTCATCAATAGCGGCAGAGACCCAAGTCCCAAGGCCCAGCGCAGTTGAAACAAGCTGCACGGTCTGGGAGATATGGCCGGCATCCAGCAACGCGACGCGGTAGGCTCTCGAGTGCGGATACTTCCACCAAAGCCGGTCAAACTGGCACGTCAGGAAAATACCGAACGGAATATCTTGCGCAAAGAATTGCCCGTTGAGTGCCTGACCCAAACTGAAATCGAGATCGTTACTTATGGCTTCCAACTGGTGCTCGACAGGGTTGTAGTAATAAAACCCGGGCGGGATCTGCGCGACATTCTTGATATAAACGTATCCTTCAATCGCATTAAGTCCGCCGCCTGAAGGGCTAGTTCTGCGATGCCGTAGTTCATCGGGACACAGCAGACTAGTTTCAAGAGCGCGAAAAGGAAGATACGCCAGCGAATAATAAAGTATTGATGCTACCTGTTGCTTGGTGACCGCCACAGGAAGGAACTCCCTGACGCTGCGTCGTTTTAACAACGTGCTATGCAAGTCATGATGCTGAGTAGTTTCCGGTCGTGTTAAAGCAATACGTCGCCTTTCATCCCTATCCTGAACTTCATGCCTTAACTTCGGCACCGGAACAGTGAAGGCTTCTTCACACGCCGATTGATAGGCCATTGCCCATTCATGGACGCTTTCGGGTCGCGCCGCATAGTCGATCTTGCTGGTGCCAACGTGAAAGATGCGGGATAGATCATCCCAACCCCATTCCATCGCGGGAAATTCAGTCTCTGACAGTACATCGGCTGCCAGCAATTCCTGGTCGATTGCGTCTTGTGAATCCGGCTCTTCGTCTGGATTCTGACTCAGATGCAGCAACCGAAAAAGATACTGCGGAGCGATGCAATATTGCTTGTGTGCTTGATAGTCCCATAGCACCAACTGCTTATTCTTGATCAGAAAAAAAATATTATCACTGATATAGGAAGGCACTGCTCTCGTCCTTGAGACTGGCAAAAATAAAAAGCCCGGAAGAACTTCTTCCGGGCCTGAACATCACTTGACGGTGGTTTTAACCGGACCTGCCGCTTGAGTCCAGTTAGCCAAGGTTTTCGATTCGAGATTAATAACGGTCATGACACTCTCCTTATCTTCAATGAAGCCGAACCATTCGGCGAAGTGAGATTTAAACAAACAAAAACAGCTGTCAAGAATGAAAATCAAAAAAACTTTTTGCGCTTAACTTGGTGCGTAACTGTTATACAACCGCACCGAGATAGTGCTACGAAAGTCTCCGAATCCGGCCAGCTCGATCATTGTCTGACAATTTAAGTGCGCCATTGCAGCGCACACTTTCAAAACATATGAATCGCCCTGAATTTCATAAACGCCGCTTTGCCTGAACTGACACCAACCAAATGACAGAATGGCGTGCGGCTGGATTGCGCCTTTATCAATCGGTCGCCGAGGTAACTGTCATGACAACGCCCGACGCACGGACAGGGGCCACAGACTACTGCCTGCCGAATGCTCGACCATTTCCAGAGACACGTATCCGCCACAAGCGGTCAGCGCATGACAATGGTATCGTCCACTCCTTTTCAATGTTTCTGACAGATTATGAATAGAGCCAAATCCTCAATCCGGACCATTGCTCCCGCACCAGGCACCCCTGAATCCGATGTGAGGCCAGGACGCCATCGCTATGCTTTTGTGAGTCTTCGACCTTGCTCTCGTTGAAGGATGTCTACATGCCCAACGCATCGCAGAACGCGCGACTCACTGAGTTGCTGACGGTGAGCGAAGCCAGTATTGACAGGGCTGAATCCAACGCCGACCTCCTGAACGTGATCCATGAGTTTGCCTTGTACAACGGCCCGCTCGAATTCGATCGCACACGTGCATGGTGGTTTTTCGGCACCGGCCTGTTATTGCTTGCGAGCGCTTTGGCCCTTTATTGGATTGGAAACATCCATAGCGTCGCTCTGTTCTTTTACCGGTTGGAAATTGATCCCGACTCGTTCGGCATGGGTACTGGTTTTTTTGGCATCGTGATTGCCGTTTGGAGTCTGGCATGGATGAAATCCAAATCTGATCGGTTGCCGTCGCTCAGTAAAAGAATTGCTCGACTGTCATCCTACTTCCACAACGGACTGACTTTCCTGAGAGAAGACTCGGCCGCAACCCTCAAAGAGCTGGACACGGAATTTGGTGATTACCGTCGCGGCGACTACAGCCGCAAGTTGGTCGAGTCGATACAGGGTGAGTTTACCGGCACGTTGCGCAACCTCCCTTTCACGTACCGCCAGCTGCACTATGTCAACCGACGCGAGGTGCATACCACGGTTACCGACGAAAAGGGCAATACCAAAACCGAGACTCGAGTGGTTTATGACCACTACGATCGCTACAGTTTGGTCATCGACTTTCCATGGGTCACCGGAATATCGGTCAGATCTGATCACCAGTCCCAGAACGACTATTCGCATCCCATGGACACGGCTTCTCCGGATTTCAATAAAGCGTTCCGTTTGACCGGTCGCAGCGAGATGCTCTGCGCGAAATTCATCAAGCCTTCGACGGTGCTCCACTTGCTGAAGCTGTTCGACATCCTCCATCGTCCAAACCTGGAGTTCTCCGACAGTGGAGAGCTCTGCCTCAGTTTTGAGAGCAACGACCTGTTCGCGTTCGGTGCCCAGTATTCGCTGGCTTCGCCCAACAATTTTTACGAAGAAATTTCTGCCGGTATCGAACTGCCACGTCTGATGTCTGCGCTCCAATGGAGCCATGCACTCAGTGAGCTGCACGATGACAACTTTACCTTTACCGCCACTCCCCCAAAACAACGCCAAGAGAAGTAAGCCATGGACATTGCACTCATCCTCTCCGCTGTTATCGCTGTCGTCATAATCGTAGCGGGCTTCAGCATTTATAACGGCATTATCGGGGGACACAACCGAGTACAACGTGCATGGTCGGACGTCCTCGTTTACGAACGCCAGAAGACCAAAGTTCTCGACCAGCTGCAAAAAGTGCTCGCAGATTTCATGGTCTACGAGGCCAGCCTCCTGGAGAAGATCACCGGCCTGCGCAGCGCGGTCAACGCCCTGCCTGCGGGCGCCAATGGCAATGCCCTAACGACCGTTGAAACCGCCACCCGGGAGCTGATGGGTGGCTTACGCATCGCTTTCGAGGCCTACCCTGACCTGAAAGCATCAGAAGCGGCGAACAACATGATGCGTGAAATTTCCGAACAACAAGAGAACGTCGGCGCAGCCATCACCATCTACAACCGCAACGTCGAACTGTTCAACAACGCCATCGAGATGTTCCCCGGCTCGGTCATCAATGGCCTGTTCAACAAAAAAACTCGCGTTACGCCATTCACCGATACCGAAGCTTCGCAGAGTTTCTCTTACACCCCGAATATATAATCCGCGTGATGCATCGAACCCATCACCCGCAAGGGTGATGGTCGATCACCTTCCTCCTTGAACAGATCCGCCGCTGATTTTTCCAGGCGCAATGCCGAAAGCAGCAACAAACCACATGAAAACGACGCAGAAAAGCAATCGCCCCGCTCCCACAGATTTCAACGCCAAACAAAACATCTGCAATCAGCACAAAACCCTGTGGGAGCGAGCTTGCTCGCGAAGACGCCCGAACGGACACCCGATCAATCACCAGGTGATCCCGACACCTACATCACCCAGGCAACTGCAAATTATCCAACGCCCGATTCACCGCCAACTCCCCGAGCATGACCAACTGCGCAATCCCCAACAACGCCCGACGCTGCGACGCCGGCAACAGGCTAGCGACGTTCTGCGCAATGGTTTGAGCCGAAGCAAGCGTTTCACTGGCATCAATCAGCAATTCTTCATTTTTGTTGTCGGCAGTCACGGCATACATCCCACGGTTTTTACGTGGAGGCGGCGTGGATCCGGGTGGACAGAGGTAATGGTCGAGCGCGCGGTCGGCGGCTTCGTGGAGTTTTCTGGAATCGATGGATTCGTAGGGGGAAACCGAGGCGGTTTCGGGCGGGTTGGGTGTTGGTTTGATCATGGTGAAGCTCCTTGATGACTGGAGCCGCCACCGTTCGCGGTCAAACAAACAGGGTGGCAGCTGTACGCGGGTTGACCGACCGGACATCAAGGAATCCGGCACACCCGAAGGTGTCCCACGCACAGCCACCGCGACATGATTTCAGACAATGCCTGAACACGTGCAGAACGCTGGCGCGCCTTGATATTGGGCGGACGGTCAAATCCGATCGCTGATTCGTCAGCGATCGCACCACAATAGAATCCGCCCCAAAAGCGCACAAGCCGGCGGATTCTGGCGTAGCTGTAGGCAAAGGCGCAAGGATGTGTAGCCTGCGAGAGTGTCTGGAGATGTTTTTAAACGTTCGCGTTTATCGAGACCTCATTCCGTCACGTACCCGCAACAGATCCGTCCCCTTATTCCAACAGACGTAAGAAAATGGCCGAGATTGCTAGCCTGGTGCTCACTCGAACAGTCCTAAATATTCCGCCCAACCATACAAAGCCAGAATTCCCAGCAGGGAAAATGCATTCAATCGATATGGAATTTCGACCCACCGCCGCAAATCCAGCGGAAGGCTCCGGACATCCTCGAGGGAGCTCGGATTATCCAGCAACAGGCGCGAAGGACGTTTACGCAGCAAAGCAGTGATCAGATTGAGCCTGTACCTGCGCGCCCAAAAACCGGAACGTCCCTTCTGCGGGCAGTTGTGGAGCAGATAGCAATTTTCAAGGTGCAATTCAATTTCGGAAAGCTTGAAATACCCGACATAGATCATCACCAGAACGTTGGAGATGATCAGCACCAGTAACGCAATGCCAGTCGCGGCGAACAGAAGTTTGATTTCAGTCATGGGGAGTCTTCGTAAACGACCTCACCGAAGGACTGATTTTCTTTTTGCCCCATTACAAAAAACCTCTGTATTTCCCATACAGCCAAAGCAGTGAAGTCCCGCCGCACACGAAATAGCCGACATGAAATGGACTCGTCGCCCAGAACCTGAGTCCTCTGGGAAGGCGTTGAACGGCGTCGATCAGCAGGGGTTCCTGCCGTTGGATACTCTTGGATGTAATCAACCGGCTGACAGCGGTCATCCGCTGAGTTCTCGAGTAAAAACTTCCCCCTGATGAACCACAGTCCATGGATAAGTACAGCCACTCATCAAAGTGTTTTTCCAGAGCATCGAGTTTTGTATAAACGGCGTAGAAAATCATTGCGCAGTTGATCACGCCTAATAGGATCAGCGCCCCACATGCCCAGGCAAATACTATTTCGGTGACTTCCATTATTCGGAATACTCATGAATTTCTTGACCCAAAAACTCACCTAGCTCCGACATCTGAGTTCCTGTCTCCACGGACGCTGCCGCACCAACCACAAGCACACACACAAGTTTTCCCATTCCTTTCAATTTCGCGCATACCGCCAAACCTACTTTCCCTCCGATATATCCACCTGCAAGAGCTCCAGCGGTACCGCCGACCATTTTCCCTCCCTCTACAAACCTCACTTGCCTGCATTCCGCCTCGCGGTCGGACACGCAGACCTCGTAGATTTTTGAGCTGGATGCGCCCAGTTGCAAACCTATGCCGAGATAACCACCTCCCTTCATGAACTTCGCTGCTCTGGCAACGCCCGCAATGTTAGTTGCATATCCGGGCAGTTGTGCCGGTGCGCCTGCTTTGCCCCATCGGTGAACAATTCGGCGGCTGGACAATCCCAGTGCACGTTTGAGTTTTGGATGATCTGGCAAACCCGTGCCTTTGCGTACCAGCGGCCCAAGGCTGGCATCCAGTTTCGCCATCAGACGTTTGCGTTTGGCAAAGAACTCTGGGGAATGTAGATGACGATGTTGGGTGTATTGCTGCTGATGCAGTTGCTCCAACTCTTTGAGAGTATTTTTCAATCCTTCCAGATGCTGCCCGATCATGAATGACGCAACGCCCAATGTGCCTGCCGACACCTCCAGAAACGGCTCAATGACCTCATGATGCTCAACCATGAACGAAGCTTCTTCATCCGAAAGGTCTTTCAATGCCTCGTTCACCTTCTCCGCAGCGGCCATCATCTGCGCTTCTTCGCGCCGGCACATATAGTTGCGAGAGTCACTGAACAAGACCATTTGCCCAGGTTTGACCTGCTCACCGAGATGTCGATTGAGTGAGCGGAATTCGCGACGCAGTGAGTCGCCGGGCCTGATTTCGTACAACTCCCGTTCAAGCGCTTCGAGCGTCATGGGTTTCTGAACGATGTGGAAACCCGATTCGGCGGGTTGCGGCAAGGTATAGGCGTGCTCCTCCACCAAGTGTTGTGCAGGAGGTGGCTCGGGTTTGGGGTTGAAGGCATTCCAGGAGGCGCCGCCGTTGTCTGTAGCCATGCGTGGCTTCACCAGTGCCCAATCACCGTTACGCACAGCATCGATGAGTTTTCGCTCATTCGCGCCTTGCATGTAGTTGTTACGATGCAGGCCCATGGCGTTTAACAAGTCGTCGAATCCGGGCAACTCGTCTGGACGATTCAATGCCTGTCGGAAATGTTCCATGGCTTCGTAGGCATCGAGGATCTGCTCTCGCTGGCCATGTAACTCGCTTAGCGGGATGAGTCTGATCACATCCGTGCCCCGTTCTGAAAACACAGGACTTTGGCGAACGGACTCAGGTTTGAATGCAGGACGGATCGGTGTTCGTTGTAGGGAAAATCCGGCTTTCTGACTTGCAGACGCCGCGCTCAAAACATCAATGTTTTATGGCCGGACTGGGTGGAGCAGAAAATAGATCCGTCCGTAATGTTTGCTCCCACAGGTTTCAGCGTCGTACACACCATCTGCAATCAGCATAAAACCCTGTGGGAGCGAGCTTGCTCGCGAAGGCGCCAGAATGACCACCCGATCAATCACCAGGTGATCCCGCCCCTCGCTTCACCCCGGCATCTGCAAATTAACCAACGCCCTATTCACGGCCAGCTCACCAAGCATGATCAACTGCGCAATCCCCAACAACGTCCGCCGCTGCGCCACGGGCAACAGACTCGCAGCGTCATGAGCAATGGCCTTCGCCGAAGCCAGTGTTTCACTGGCATCAATCAGCAGTTCTTCGTTTTTGTTGTCCGCAGTCACGGCATACATCCCGCGAGTTTTACGTGGGAGCGGCGTGGAACCGGGCGGACAGAGGTAATGGTCGAGAGCGCGGTCGGCGGCTTCGTGGAGTTTTTTGGAATCGAGGGATTCGTAGGGGGAAACCGAGTCGGTTTCGGGTGGGTTGGGTGTTGGTTTGATCATGGTGAAGCTCCTTGATTGTTGGAGCCGCCACATTTCGCTGCGAAACGAAGAGAGGTGGCAGCTGTACGCAGGTTCGCAGACCGGGAATCAAGGAACCCGGCATACCCGAAGGTATCCCGCGCACAGCCGCCATAAAGCACCGTTGCCAAAAGTGGCAACGTTTCGGAGCGCTGTGCGCCTTGATTGATCCGGGCTGCGAAACCCGATCGCTGATTTGTCAGCGACCGCACCACAATAGAACCCGCCCCAAAGGCGCACAAGCCGGCGGATTCTGGCGTAGCTGTAGGCAAAGGCGCAAGGATATGTAGCCTGAGAGAGTGTCTGGAGATGTTTTTTTAAACGTTTGCATTTATCGCGCCTCATCGCGTCCTGCCGTCTAAAATCGATCCCGTCACCTGTTGCCAAGGATTCCCCCTGCTCGCCCCGCCTCGCGGCCACATCTAACAGTCAACCAATAATTTGTAAGTAAATATTGAGCGCGCCGCCTGCCTCGGGCATGCTGCGCGCAGCACATTTACATGGACAGTAAAACTTTATGCGCCCCTCCAAGGACATGCCCTTTTCTTCGCGCGTACACGCTGGACACCCCTGCATTATTTTGGCGGCCGATACCCCTCGCCCCATATCGACTCCATTCCGGTCAAGGAAAACTGAAGCTTTGAAAAGGAACATTTCATGAGTGGCAAACCTGCTGCGCGGGTGACAGACCCAACCAATTGCCCGCTCCCGGGGCATGGCACAAACCCTATTGTCAGCGGCTCGCCCAATGTAAATTTCGACGGCCTTGCCGCCGCTCGAATGACCGACAAATCCGCCTGCGGTAGCCCAATTACGGGCGCCGTCAGCGCTACGGTTTTCATCAATGGGCTGAATGCTGCGACTAAAGACAGTACCGGTGGCCACGGCAACGTGGTTATCGGCGGATCCGGAACGGTCATTATTGGCGACACCGTCGTATCAGCGCCCTTCAGCGGTCTGCTGCCGATGCCAGTGCACTTTACTGACAAGTTCAGATTGGTTGACCAAGAGTCGGGCAAACCGCTAGCCCATTTTGAATACGCCATTCAACGCGCTGACGGCAGCATGGAACATGGCGTAAGTGATCCGATGGGCTACACGCACGTAGTGAGTTCGCACCTGCCTGAAACCATCAAGCTGTTTCTTGAGGATTAAGGCATGGCTGAAGTGGTTAGCAAGAGTGGCAGGAAAATGTCTCCCGTCGCCACGAGAGAAGTGACAGCCGTCAAAGACACCTCCCCTAAAACTGTAGCGCTGGACGCTAAAAAACAGATAAGACGGGCGGAGAATGAGGAGTATTTGAAGGATCCGAACGTGAAGGCATATTTGGCTGCCATTGCCAAAGCCGAAGGCGGTGACTACCACGCGAAATATGGATATGGCTGGGCAAAGGGTTTTCAAACCGGGAAATGGACGTTCACAGATGAGTCCACCCATCCTGGCGCCGGTTTCGGCGGATCAACTACGGCATCGGGCTTGTATCAAATAACCATTGCCACTTGGCGCGAGTATGGCGGCAAGATGGGGCTGACCGACTTTACGCCTCATACCCAAGACCTTATAGCGGTCGACATTCTGCGCACCCTCGGTGTGATCGACAAGATCAAGGCAGGTGACATCCCGGGCGCGATGCCGAAAGCCGCAACACGGTGGGCGGCACTTCCCGAGGGGCCCGGCAAGAAAAATCACTATCCACCGCAACCTTACGCCGAATATCCGGATTTTTTGTCGTACTACAAATCGGCTGGAGGAACCGTCAAATGAAGGCTTTGCACCTCATATTTGTCGCACTTTATTGCACAGGTATCAGCACAGCGTTTGCCGATGGCTCGCAGGCGCCAAACGACAAGCGCGGGCCAGCAGGCATCGTCGTCGGTGAGCGTTTGGTGGCGGCCAAGTCCAAGCTAATCAAACAAGGCTGGAAGCCAACGCCGATGCATACCACCGACGGTTATGAATACAGCGGCGTGGAGCGTGAGTTGGCTGCACGCAAGTTCATCGAACTGGATACCTGTTCTTTCGATAGCTCGCGCTGCATCTTGTACTACTCAAAGAAAGGCACCTGCCTGCGCGTCGATACCATCGGTGAACAGTTCAAGGACATGACGGTTACGCGATGGACCGATGAATGTCCTGAAATGCCTCAATAACCCGCCCCCACAGGTTTCAGCCTCGCACACACTATCTGTGACCAGCCTAAAACCCTGTGGGAGCGAGCTTGCTCGCGAAGGCGCCAGAATAACCACCCGATCAATCACCAGGTGATCCCGCCCCTCGCGTCACCCCGGCATCTGCAAATTATCCAACGCCCGATTCACCGCCAGCTCACCAAGCATGATCAACTGCGCAATCCCCAACAACGTCCGCCGCTGTGCCACGGGCAACAGGCTCGCAGCGTCATGAGCAATGGCCTTCGCCGAAGCCAGTGTTTCACTGGCATCAATCAGCAGTTCTTCGTTTTTGTTGTCCGCAGTCACGGCATACATCCCGCGAGTTTTACGTGGGAGCGGCGTGGAACCGGGCGGACAGAGGTAATGGTCGAGAGCGCGGTCGGCGGCTTCGTGGAGTTTTTTGGAATCGAGGGATTCGTAGGGGGAAACCGATTCGGTTTCGGGTGGGTTGGGTGTTGGTTTGATCATGGTGAAGCTCCATTTTTATACCTGGTGGAACCACCAACACCTGTCGCTAAACAAGTAAGGGTGGCAGCTGTGCGCGGGTTAGCGAACCGAGAGGTATAAGACCCGGCAGACCCGAAGGTCTCCCACGCACAGCCACCATATCGTCGTCGCAAACGTCTGCGACAAACTGGAGCGTCGTTGTACTTATACCTGGTCGGGTCGCTAAACCCGGTCGCTGGGTTGCCAGCGACACGTAGACGATAAAGACCAGGTACAAAGCGCACAAGCCGGCGGATTCTGGCGTAGCTGTAGGCAAAGGCGCAAGGGTGTGTAGCCTGAGAGAGTGTCTGGAGATGTCTTTTTAAACGCCCGCGTTTATCGAGACCTCAAAGCGGCACCTCCATGAGGTTGGGAGGTCGGCCAGATGATCCTCAGATTTATTTTTTGGAAATAAATCTGTTCCCCTTTTTCCATTTTCTGAAAACACCCCCTTTTTTCTTTTTATACATCGCACTGATAATCCACCAGCAACTCAACTTTAATCTTTTGGGCTTCGTGCTGCATGGGTGCAATCATTAATACGTTCGATTTCAACCAAATTTTACCCCATCACTCACACGACAGTACTCAATCAGCTATCTGTACCCATCAAGCCATCTTCATCACCACCAACCAATATTGATCTACCCATCAAGATGTAGAGTTCCCTCATGCGTTTCTGATGAATTCGATTGTTCTCCACCGCCTCCAAATCGTTTTCATCTTCTACATCTGGATCAAAATCACCACTTATTATCATGGCATGCTCAGCTTTTAGCAGCATTTCGTCAAACATATTCAGGTTCAAATTGAGCCAATTACTAAACTCCGAATAGCTCTCAACAACCTCTTCCCCAACTTGAACCTTAAATAAAGACCTTACGCACATCGGATATCTATTCTCTTTAGCTCTCTCAATAGCCGCAAAAATCATCCCAATGAATAGTTGCCCACTAAATCGGAGAGAATAATCGAAAGCATCGTCCCTCAGGCCATACTTTATGCGCACGGGTTTAGAGTGCGAAAAATAGCGCTTTACAAGTAAGTCCGCGCGCACCTGATACGCCTGAAGCATTTCACTCTGAATTATATTCTTAGTACGCTCTCTCAACTCATCAAAAGTAACAAGCTGAATATTTGTTTTGAGCGCAGCCTCAATTGCACCAATTTGAAAACCTTTAGCAGAAACTAAAAAACCCTTATCAGCACCAACCTCATCGACCACCGCGCGCAAAGCCAGGACCTTTTCCTTAGGAACATTGCTTTTCCAATATTTAGCTTCTACAACCCACTTAATATCAACACCTAAAAACTTCGTAACTACTAAAACATCTATATCATGCTGAGTTCTGACACCATCAAGTGACACATTTGTCTTGGCCATTGCGCCCAAGCTACGAAAGTGCTCGGCAATTAACTCCTGAAACTCATACCATTGTTTTGTTTTTTGCAAATTTCACCCCGCATACTTAAGCGAGCAAATCAATATAAAAAACAAAGGGGACTTGTTTGTTTTTTAAAATAAATAAATCCCCCTTTTCAACCCCTCATTTTGGCTGTTTCTCTCGACCGCTTATCTAGAGCACTCCTCCATACCGCTAGCCTCTCAATATCCGCGCCCAATTCGTCAAGATCTGGTATTGGAAGCCTTCCTACGGGAGTTGCTGCGTCATGCTCGAACTTGGAGCTTTTGGACATGCCGCTTTCTACCTCCCGATAATCATCGTCGGTGACGACAACCGATTTCAGACGCTGTGTCGATACTCCCTCGCCGAATCTTTGGACTGCCCCGTTCAGGAGCACCTCTTCAACACATCGCTCCCAAGCTAGGCGCAAACGACCGTAGCAAGCAGAAGTCAAGCGACGAAGTTCATCTTCATCTCCGCTCTTCTGCGCGTTGCGAACCTCCACCAACTCCTGTCGAAGCCTTGCAAGCCGATCTTTGGTACCGACGACGTCGAATGGCAGATCATGCGAGTGCACACCATATCCTTCCGCTGTGCGACGGATGTAGTTCTTGGTCAATTGGGCCCCTACTTCCTCGACTTTTTGCTCCAAAATACAAAGAAAGTAGATGTCGTGAGTGAAGATAATCACCTGTCGGTTTAGCGCCTCCAAAGCCAAGCGCTCTGCAACTTCCCAACGACGGCGGTGATCTAGCGATGACACTGGATCATCCAAGACTATTCCACCACGCCCCTTGCCGAGCTTGATCTCGGCAAGAAAGGATGCGATTGCAATAGCTCGTTGCTCCCCTTCACTGAGAATGGCTGCAGGCGTACCTCCGCCGGGCAATTGCAAAACAAGCTTGAATTGAGTCCTACCCCCTGGAGACTCTGGCTTCATCACAATCTGAAGCTGATGCACCTTAAGGCGTTTAAGTTCGTCGTTGAGAGCGTCCGCCAATTCCTTACTTGCGGTAGTCCGCGAAAGTTCGGTGGATTTTCTGGAAATGGCTCGAGTATCAAAACCTTCAATGCACAATTGGAGCTTACGACCTGCCTCATGCTTGGCAATCGCCTCCAAAACAGCGTTCTTGATCTCGCCCAGACGTATCCGTGCATCAAACTCTCGCTTCTCCGCGATCATCTGAGCCCGAATCTTTTCGTCAGCCGTTGCATCCAGCGCTTTGCACTGATTCAGTAAGCCTTCAACTACAGCGACTAAACCTGGGCATGGGTCAGTCGATAGTGCCAATACTTCTTCCCACTTAAGCTCCCCCGCAGCGGCTTGAAGAATCGAAGCCCGCCGGCTGTTCAGGCATGTTTGCATCGACGAACAGCCAGCAGCGAGCTCGGGATCAAGCTCGGTTAACTCTTCCACAAGTCCATCACGAAACATTACGTCCAGTGTCGCCTTTTGAACTGCCCTGTAGGCTGTGGCTGCAGTATCACGAGCCTCCTTCGCAGCCTTTTCCGCAGCTTGTTTAATGAACGTATCAAAGCGAATTAGGTGCGCAACACCCTCTATACCAAGCTGGTTCTGGCAGAGAGGACATGCAGAATCTTGAGGTATCTCCGGAAACTCATGGCCCGGGTGACTCACTTGTGCGAAAACTCTGGCAGCGTCAAACAGCGCCTTCCATTCTTCACCTCCAGTGCCAGTAAGTTGGCCTGGGGTTTGTTTGAACTCTTGCGCTGCCAACTCTGCCGCAGCTTTTGCAGTTTTCGAGATTTCAATAAGCTGTCTAAGCTGGCCCACCGCTCTTTCGTCAACCAATGCAATCGCCGCCACCAAGCGATCCGTTAAGCCGGAGAAACGCGTTACCTTTTGGCGCAACGCTTGTGCTTTTTGCTTCGGATCTGCTTCGGCGAGGGTTTGAGTCAAAAGCGATAATCGATCTAGCTCAACTTGAGTAAGCGCGGCAAGAGTCTCTATTTGCTGAGGGAGGGTAGTGCTCGGGATGCCGAGTAATGCGGCAGCGACCTGCGTTTGATCTTTCGTAAGGGCGGCATACGATGCGTCAGTCGGAGCATTCGCTGCCTTCTCCTGAGTGGCACGCGCCTTAAGCTTATTACATACGCCGGCCATCCCTTCCAAGATATCCAGCCCGTATGGCGCATAAGCAAAGTCACCATGGTTATCAATGTAAGCACGAGCGCAATGAGTATCGAAGATGGCAATGTCCGAAAGCGGTTCGGGAGCAACGGCTCCGTATTGCCAGGAAAGATCGGTTGTCACACCGTCGATTACGGTTTCAAAAATTGCTTGGGCGACGCCAGCAGTCTTTGGGTCCAGGTTGGCGTTTGGAAGAATTGGCTCGCGCCGATCCCTAGCGCGGCATGCATGTTTGAATACCCTTGAGTAACCCGATTTTCCCGCGCCGTTCTCACCGTAAATTACGGTCAAACCAGTCAAGGAGATGGGAACACTTCCCCCGTTGGCTAGAGCATTTACGTTCACAATTTGCTTGATCGCAGCCACCTGCACTAACCGTGCTGGATCGTTCGGCTGAGCTATAAATGCGTCTTCAAGCTTCTTGGGATTTCGGCCCTCAGGATCCGGGATTCCAGATTCGGCCTTGGCCAACGCATAAAGGTCGTCAAGATCGGCAGCATTGAGAATACGATCTTGGTAAAGGCGAGCAATAGCATCTTGCTGCCACGCAGGCAGTCCATTAGACCACGCGTGGATTTCCTGAATGATCGTCACCCACCTACTCCTTGGCGTAGTACAACCACACCGATGAATAAAAAGCGGAAACTTGCCTTCAGTATGTCTAGCAGACAAAAGCAAATCAGGAGCTAGTCAGCAAAATAAATTTAGTGTCCCCCCGCATTTGTGGAGGTAGAAACGAAGCGGCCACTTGGTCTGCCCCCCACTAACATTCTTTACTCAGCCATTCTCTTCATGTGCCGTTTGAACCGAAAATGCAGAAGGTACTCTCCAACTGAAATATCAAAATCGCTTCCTTAAAACTCACCAATCACGGCCTAACCAACCTAGGCAACACCACCCCCTCCGGCAACCTCTCCACCCCCAACCGCACCCTCTCCCCACCCTGCTCAATCACCACCCCATCCCCCTCCACCGCCACCAGCTTCACCCCAGGCCCAACCTTCTCCCCCTGCAAAAAACTCCTCGGCGGCCCATCGTTCAAACTCAATATAGCCACCGCCCCCCGACTCCCCGCCATCACCCCGCTCACCTTGATGTCCACTGGCGCTGTTTGATTGGAAAACCACTGCAACGCCGGGTTGTCGCTGCGCGCAGCGATCAATTGTGGGGCGGCGGTCGGGGTGTGGGATTCGGCGGTGGTCAGCAGCAGTGACGACCAGGTCGCCACGCCGACCAGTGCGGCCAGCAGGGCCAGGGCCTGGATGATTTGTGGTGGGGAAAAGCGTGTGGCGAATGTCATGGGCTGAATCTCCTTTTAGTCCCACCTGACAGACTACGCGGCAATTCTCACGGTTTTATTTCACACGCCTTACATGTTGGCCGTGCAGGATGAACGTCGACGCAAAGGAGCGCGCAACCGATGAACGTGGGCAAGCAACAGGGCTTTACCCTGATCGAGCTGATGGTGGTGCTGGTGATCATCGGCATCGCCAGTGCGGCGATCAGCTTGAGTATCAAGCCCGATCCGCTGCAATTGCTGCGCAAGGACGCCGAGCGTGTGGCGCAACTGCTGCAGGTGGCGCAGGCCGAGGCGCGGGCGGATGGCCGGCCGATTGTGTGGGTCAGCGATGCCAAGGGTTTTCGCTTCAGCCGGCGCAGTGACAGCGGCAAGGGTTTCGAGCATTTCAATGACGATGCGCAACTGCGCCCGCGGCCGTGGCAGAGCCCGAAGGTGCAGGTGCGGGTCGAGCCGAAACAGAAAGTCGTGCTCAACGCTGAGTGGATCAATCCGCCGCTGCAACTGACGTTGTCCGATGGCGCCAATCAGTTGAGTGTCCTGCGCGATGGCGCTGGCCGGATTCGTGTGCAATGAAGGGCCAACAGGGTTTTACGCTGATCGAGGTGATGGTCGCGATTCTGCTGATGGCGGTGGTGAGTTTGATTGCCTGGCGTGGGCTGGACAGTGTGACGCGGGCGGACAGTCATTTGCAGGCCAGTGGTGAACAGAGTGACGCCCTGCTGCGGACGTTGAATCAGTTGCAGCGGGATGTGGACATGCGTGCGGGGATTGAATTGAGTGAGCCGAAGAAAGTCGGCGCGGACGATGAGCCGGTGACGGCGCCGCCCGCGATGACTGTGCGTAGCAGTGATAGCAAGGGGTTTCGGCTGGATATCATTCGCACGGCGGCTGACCAGCCTGGGGCTTTGCAGCGGGTGCGGTGGTGGCTTAAGGGCGACACGTTGTACCGTGCGGTGGCGGCGGCGCGGAGTCGGTATCCGCTGCCGGCGCCGACCGATGGCGTGGCGGTGTTGAGCGAGGTCAGCGATGCGCAGGTGCGGGTTTGGGAACCGGACAAGGGGTGGCGGCAGTTGAGTGGCAATCGGCGGGAGAATCCGTTGGGGCTGGAGATTCGGCTGACCCGGCAGACGGCGCAGGGGGTTGAGAGGTATCGGCAGGTGATTGGGCCGTTGGAGTGAGACTGGCTGTGATGTGGGCAGGTCCTGGGTTGGGATTGGGTTAGGTTAGTTGGGGATTGGTTGGCTGGTAGGTTGTCATCGCTGGCAAGCCAGCTCCCACAGGGATTGGGGGTAGGCAGTTGGAGGTTGGTTGGCGGTGAGGTTGTCATCGCGAGCAGGCTCAATCTTACAGGTGGATTGGGTTAGGTCAGTTTGGGATTGGTTGGCTGTCAGGACGTCTTCGCGAGCAAGCTCGCTCCCACAGTGGGATTGGGTGGCGTCAGTTTGGGATTGGTTGGCTGTCAGGACGTCTTCGCGAGCAAGCTCGCTCCCACAGTGGGGTTGGGTGGCGTCAGTTGGGGATTGGTTGGCTGGCAGGCCGTCATCGCTGGCAAGCCAGCTCCCACAGGGGTTGGGTGGCGTCAGTTGGGGATTGGTTGGCTGGCAGGCCGTCATCGCTGGCAAGCCAGCTCCCACAGGGGTTGGGTGGAGTCAGTTGGGGATTGGTCGGCTGGCAGGCCGCCTTCGCGAGCAAGCTCGCTCCCACCGTTTTAATGTGCGCACAACCCAAGCGGCAAAGCCGCCCCACTCAACAGGATGAGCGCAAGCTCGGCTGCAGCTTTTGATCTTGATCCATGGGCGACTTCGGAAGGCTGAGTGGAGGGATTCATCCGGGGGTGGGAGCGCAGCGACCGTTTGGCGCAGCCAAATGCATCGAGAGGAGGTGCAGCGAAGCAAACCGGAGGCGATGCGCCCGGATGGATCCCGGAGCGAAGGAACCCCGAGCCCCAGCGAGCGGGCCGCACGTAGGAGCAAGCCTTTTTGGTTACTTTTTCGGCGTCTGGAAAAAGTGACCCGCCGTAAGGGCGGAACCCTAAGCGGCCGTTACCGCAGCAACGGATATGTACACGTTCAAACCCACTAACTCAAAACAACGACGCCACCCGGCAGCTCAGTGCATTTGACGCCATAAGCATCACGAATCAACAGCGCAACCCCGGCAAGTTGATCAAGGCTGAACCGCGCCTGCACCCGACGCTGCCCCAGCTCCCGGTTAAGCAGCAACAACATCCCAGGCCGATAGCGGTTGATCTCATCAATCATCTGACTCAGCGTCGCACCATTGAACACCAACACCTGCTGACGCCAGTTCATCACCGCCGCCGTGTCGACACTCTGCACACTGCCAACCTGCCGCGCATCGTAGGTCACTTGCTGCCCCGGTTCGAGGCGCAGGCTGCGGCCTTCTACGTCGACTTCAACCGCGCCATCAAGGCAGGTCACGCAAACTTGCTGATCAGTGTTACGCAAGTTGAAACGCGCCTGACTCGCCCGCAACCACCCTCCTCCAGCCTGCATCGCCAGCGGCAACCGCGCGGTCTGCACTTCAACCTCACCACTGACCAGCTCAAAACCCTGCACACCCTCACACACTGCACGTTGATTGATCCGCGTCTGAGTGTTCAGCTCCAGGCTCACACCCTGCGCCGGTTCGAAACGACGCTGCTGACCGACTTCGGTTATGTAGTCAGCGCCCAGCCCGTCAAACCCGCCAGGAATCGTCCCGCGTACCAGCAAAAACGCCGCCGACGCAGCAATCGCGCCACCGAGAAACGCCCGGCGACCGAAGCGCCGTGGCGCCTGCATTTGCTCCACGGCCGGTTGCAGTTGCTGCCACAACCGTTTGGCGTCTTCGAATGCGCGCGCATGCTCGGCACTCTGTGCGCACCAGTCGCGCAAGGCGCGGGCATCGGCCACGGTGGCGCGGCCGGAGGTCAGCAGGACCAGCCAGTCGCGGGCTTCGCTGTGCAGATTGTCGGCCGCCGATGGCTCGGCAGGTGTCAGTCGAAAGATGTTCAAACGCGCAGATTCTCAACGAATTGATCGGGCACTATTCAGAAGACGGTTTTCCGGCCCCGCGACCGAACCGCTGAAACACTTTTCTTTCCAGTTTCGCTGCACAAAAGCCCAACGCGGCTTTGATTTCCTTCTCGACCATGCGCGTGGAAATGCCAAAACGCTGGGAAATCTCCACGTGCGGCGCCTCTTCCAGCCGCGCAGCGATGAAAATTCTGCGACGGCGTGCGGGCAGCTCGTAGAGGGCACTGAGCAGGGACTGGATTTCCTTTTGCCCGCCCACCACCCGCGCCGGATCGAGGGCTTCGTCGCCGATTTGCAGCAGTTCCTCGACTTCCTCGCCGGTGAGCAGGCGCGCATCAGCCTGGCGGCGGTCCGCAGCGATGTTCAGGGCCATGCGATAGAGGTAGGCGTTGGGCCGCAGGACGTTCGGCGGCGTCTCCATGCGGTCGACCCGCAAGTAGGTTTCGTGCAGCACGTCGTTGGCCAGGTCTTCCGAACCGAGACGCCTGCGCAGGCGCACCCGAAAGTCCTCGTAGGACGTCAGGAACAGTTGGACCATCGAACCTTGTCCGGTGTCTTTCATCCCCCGGAAACTCCTTCCCATGTGGTGCATTCCATGCGTTTCCCTGACGACTCCGGTAACAACAGCAACGTGACCGGCTGACGCAAGGCGCTGGGCGTCGGCCGGTCGATCCTGAGATTGCGAAAGCTCTCTACCAGCGCATTGTCGCGCCGTACATCGCCGGTCGAGGTGACCAACCGGTTGTGCTGCACCACGCCGTCACGCCCGACCCACACCTGCAACACCGCGCGATAACTGCCCGGGCGGGTCAGCGGCGAACGGCACAGGTTGCGCTCAATGGCCGCTTGCACGGCCGTGGCGTAACTGCGGTTGACGGCAACGCTTTCGGGCGTCTGTTTTTGTGGCGGCGCCGGCACGTCTTCGACCTGCGCCACTTGCAACGTAAACGCATCGTCCCGGGCATAACGCGCCATCAAACCACTGCCGCCGAGCAATCGACGCAAGGCATCGGCGGCGGTGTACTCACCGTCCACCGCCAGCGAGCGACGACCGCGACTCAACTGACTGTCGACCAGCACCGCTACGCCGGTGGCGTGGCTGTACTGGTCCAGCGCGTGTGCCAGATCCTGTGCCGGAATGTGCAGCGTCATGCGCAAGTCCGCCGGCACCGCGTCGGCCATGGCGTGGCCCGCCGCACAGCCAAGCAGCCACCCCAGACACATCCGGCGCACAAGTCTCGTTGAACGCTGAAAACCGTCCCTGGAACTGCCTCGCTGCACGGCTGACGAATCCTTGGAAATCGTCATCCTGAGGGCTGTTTATGAATCTGGTGTGACGGACGGTGCAAAAAAACCATCACGGGATTTGCGCAAGGCTTGCACTAGACTCAAGCCATAGCGCGGCCCCTCCGGGCCGGCCAGGAGGCGAGCATGAACACACTGTGGCGATTCAGCCTTGGCGGGCTGTTGTTGACGGCGCTGTCGAGCGCTTTTGCCGAAGAACCCTTGGGCTGTGTCGAGGTGACGGTCGGCGGGTACAAGGCGCCGAACTACGATTGCCTGAGCCAGCAGATGGGCAACAACCCGCAAGGCGCAGCGGCGGCGGAGAAAAATCAGCAAGCGCTGAATGTGCCCGTCAACAAGCGGCCACCGAATCAGGTGGGCCTCGCGACCCCGGCCGCGACCAGTACGCGAATGGGCAATACCTTCGGCACCTCGGTAAAACCGCAACGCCCACCAGCCAATGCCGGCACCTCTCCACTCATCAATAAATGACACATCCACCTGGGGGCAAGGAACTCACACACCTGTAAGGAGCGAACTCACACACCTGCAGGGAGGCTCACCAACCTGCAGGGAGGCTCCCAACCTGTGGCGAGGGGATTTATCCCCGTTCGGCTGCGCAGCAGTCGTAAACCCGCTGCGCAGGGTGTGCCTGATGTACCGAGTTGTAAGGTTCCGGGGCTGCTTCGCAACCCAACGGGGATAAATCCCCTCGCCACAGGTGAATGTGTACGTCAGTCACTGGCGGTTTGGCGGAAGCTGACGGCCAGGCGATTCCAGCTGTTGATCGTGGTCACCGCGATCGTCAGGTCCACCAGTTCCGCTTCGCTCATCTGCGCCTTGGCCTGCTGGTACACCTCATCGGGCACATGACTTTCAGCCAACAACGTCACCGCCTCGGTCCAGGCCAGCGCCGCACGCTCACGCGGGTTGAAGAAGCCGCTGTCACGCCACACCGCGATCGCATACAAACGCCGATCACTCTCCCCCGCGCGCCGCGCATCCACCGAGTGCATGTCGGTACAGAACGCGCAGCCATTGAGCTGCGAGGCGCGGATCCTGATCAGTTGCAGCAACGGCTGTTCGATGCTCAGGTGGCTGGTCAGCGCCTCCATCGCGATCATCGCTTTCATCGCCTTGGGCGACGCATTGTAGTAATCCAGGCGCGGGCTCATGGGCAGGTCTCGGCAGAAGGAATAATGACTTCACCGTAAACGCCGACACCCCCTCGTTACAGCCCCAATTGCACGGAAAACCGCTACACCACTGACAGGAAAAATACGATTTCTTGCGGGCACTGCAAAACACTGTGGGAGCGGGCTTGCCCGCGATGACGTCGGCACATCCAAAGAATTTTTCGCCTGATACACCGCTATCGCGAGCAGGCTCACTCCAACAGGGGATTGAGGCCAATTTCGGGTTTTTGTGGTGCGCAACTATTGCCGACCACGCAACAGCGGTAATCTGGCGGGCACACCAATAGCCCCCGGAGCCTCGTCGGTATGGAACTTCACGTGGTGATCAACGGCCGCAAGGATCTCGCCGGCCAGTTGTACCAACAGCTGCGCGGGGCCATCGAATCCGGGCGTCTCGCGGCGGGTACGCAGTTGCCGCCCAGCCGCCTGTTGGCCGAACAACTGGGCATCTCGCGCAAGACCATTTCCGACACCTACGCCCAGTTGACCTACGAAAACTTCCTCACCGGGGTGATCGGCAAAGGCACCTACGTCAATGCGCGCCCGGCGCAGATTCAGCGCAAGCAAAGCCACACTGAACTGGCCAGCGCCGAGGTGATCGAGCGCTGGCGCACGCTGCCGATGTTCCTGCAGCACCCGACGCTGCAAGGCTCGCTGCGCTACGACTTCATCGGCGGCGCCACCAGCAAGGGCCAGTTTCCCCATGACGACTGGCGCCGCTGCGTCGCGCACGCCATGCGCCAGATGGCCGTCTCCAAGGGTTTCTACAGCGTGCCCGAAGGCCTTCCGGCGCTGCGCCACGCGATTGCCGGGCACATCGCGTTCTCACGCGGGATCAACTGCCAGGACGAAGACATCGTGGTGTGCAACGGTGCACAACAGGCGCTGGACCTGATCTCCCGCGTGCTGATCAGCCCCGGCAGCCGGGTGGCAATGGAAGACCCGGGCTACCCGCCAGCGCGTCTGCTGTTCGGCACCCACGGCGCGCAAGTGGTCGGTGTGCCGGTGGATGCCGAAGGCATTGTGGCCGAGCAGATTCCCGAGGGCACGCGGCTGATTTACGTCACCCCGTCACACCAGTTCCCGCTGGGTATGTCGATGAGCCAGGCGCGCCGTGAAGCCTTGCTGGCCCGGGCCTATGAGCTGGGGGCGATCATCATCGAGGACGACTATGACAGCGAATTCCGCTACGAAGGTCGCCCCACTGACTCACTGCACGACCTCGATCAGCGCGGCATCGTCGCCTACGTCGGCACGTTCTCCAAAACCCTGCTGCCAGAGCTGCGCCTGGGCTACGCGATCCTGCCGCCGGCGATCCTCGAAGCGGTGATTCGCGCCAAAAAACTCACCGACCAGCATGCCCCAACCCTGCCGCAATGGGCGCTGGCCAAGTTCATCGCCGAGGGTTGTCTGCTCAAGCACATCCGCCGCTGCCACGCGATTTACGCCCAGCGCCGCGAACGGATTCTGGCGCGCATGGCGACCGATCTGTCGCCCTGGCTCGACGCGGTGCCAGCCACTGCGGGCTTTCATATGGCGGTGCTCTGCAAGGTGCCGATCGATCTGCCGCTGGTGATCGAACTGGCGAAAAGGGTCGAGGTCGGCCTGTACTCCATCGACATTTTCTATGACCAGCAACCGGCGAAAAACGGCTTGTACTTCGGTTTCGGCGCCATTGAAACGCTGGACATTGATATCGCTCTGGATCGCCTGCGCGACATCCTGCAACAAGTTGCGTGAATGATTGGACTGGGTGATTAACCGCCGATTGGTTATTGGTGATCCGGGGGTGCAGGCCTATTCTGCATCAGCGTTATCCCTCAATGAGCAGGACTCGTCCGGCCTGATTAAGGAGTGTGAGCAATGTCCAACGAAGTGATCAACACCGTTCAGGTGCAGGCCGCTGCCGGCCGCTCGGAGGAGCTAGGCAGGCAACTGCAGAGGATCGTCGACACCTTGCGCGAGACACCCGGCTGCGATTCCTACCTGGTCGACCGCTGCCCCGAGGACAGCCACCGCTGGACGGTCAGCGCCCATTGGCAGTCGGAGGCGGCGATGCAGGCGCATTTCAACCGGCCCGAGGCGCAGGGGTTTATTGACCTGATTGATAGCCGGCTGGCCAATAGCGTCGATTTCAACTCGTTTCCTATCGTTTGACCTTATTGACGCCATCGCTGGCAAGCCAGCTCCCACAGTTTTTTGTGTCGTACATTAATTTTCGAACAACGCTGAATCCTGTGGGAGCTGGCTTGCCAGCGATGGCTTATTTGCAAGCGCTGAAAACCCACAGATTGGTCACCCGATCTTCCCGAATATTGGCCGTTTGAATGCTCCGCCCTGCGGACTACTGTGATCAGCACCACCCCGATCATCACAGGTAACCCGCCATGAAAGCCCTGCCCCTCTTCGCTGCCGCCCTCGCCCTGAGCCTTTGCACCACGGCCGTCTTCGCTCACGATCCGTCAGAAAAAGTCACCGTGCTGCAAGACCAGATGCTGAAAAACGCTCCCGGCAAAAAAGCCATGATGATCGAAGTGGACTACAAACCCGGCCAGTCCTCTATCGCCCACAGGCACGACGGCACGGCGATGGCTTACGTGCTGGAAGGTGAGGTGATTTCCCAGGTCAAGGGTGAATCACCAATCACTTACAAGAAGGGCCAGTTCTGGTACGAACCCGCCGGCTCCGAGCATCTGGTGTCGAAAAATGCCAGCCAGAGCAAACCGGCGAAGTTGCTGGTGTTCATGGTGCTGGCCCCGGATGAGCAAGTGCTGATCCCGCTGAAAAACTGATGACTGTTTAACCAGCCATAAATAATCAGGCGCAAATCGCGGATTTGCGCCTTTTTATTTCCCGGCGTCATTAACCGCTGCGAGTTACAGCAAATGAAACTATTCAACGGCGGTTCGCTCAGCAAATTGTCAGGTTGGCGGGTTTAGTCTGAGTTAACGGTCGTGATTAACGACTTTTAAACTGTCCGACTGATGTTGTTTCACGGGAGAAACACCATGAAACTTGCCTTTGCCAGTACCTTGGCGATATCGGTTCTAGCCTTGTCCGCCTGTTCAGTACCCACCGCGCCGAAAGCCGTCTCGTCCCTCGACACCCTCTTCACCCAACCAGTCGGCCGCAGCAGCGCGGCGCAGGTGAAAAGCGGCCCCGGCGTGTCGCTCGGCGTGGTCTACAGCCCAGGCACCCAGACCAACCGCGAATACCTGCGCGACTATCAAGCCAACGCCGGCACCGGTTTCGGCCAGAGTTTGCTGGTGCAACCGATCCATGACGCCTATGTTGCCAGCTCCAAGCCGGACATGTCGGTGGATTGGGTCAAGGCATCGCTGCAACGCCAGTTCGGCTCGGTGACGGTGTATCCGGACATGCACAGCCTGCGCGCAGCCAGACCGGATGTGGTGGCGATTGTCGACACCCACAGCCAGTTGATCACTTCGCGCAGTTCCGACATCAAGGCAGACGTGAGCGCGGACTTCTATGATGCGCAGTTGAATTACATCGGTACGGCGAAAGGCTCCGAGGCGAGAGAATTGACGCCCGTGTGGGCGGACTTCAAACGTTCGGAGGAGATTGTTGCGGATATTAATCAGCAGCAGGATGTGCAAGTTCGGGCGCTGCAGAAGTTTGACCAGTCGCTCAACAATTTAGTCGCTAGACCTGCGGACAAAGTGTCGATGCTTGATAGCAAACAGTCATCTAAGTTGTATTGATGACAAGGGCCCCTTCGCGAGCAAGCTCGCTCCCACAGGGGGAATGCATTTCAAATGTGAGAGCGAGCTTGCTCGCGAAGGGGCCAGACTAGACAACACAAAATCCTCAGGCATAAAAAAGCCCCTGCATCTCACAATGCAGGGGCTTTTTCATTCAACCACTACTTACGCCAGTTCAAGCTCGGCATTCGCAGCAGCCGGGGCCACCACGGCTTGCCCGCTCAAGGCGAGGTCCAGCAGTTCACGGTTGGCCACCGCATACATGGCGTAGTCCGTGCCGCTCGCTGCACGGATTTCCACCAGCATGGCACGCCAGCGCGAGATCATGCTTTCGTGCTGCTCCATCCACAGCGCCAGGCGTGCTTCCACGTCCTGAGTGCCGTCGCCCTGTTGCAGGACGGAGATGGTGATCGCACGTTGCTGCCAGTCGACATCGTCACGGAACGCTTCACGGGCCAGGGCCTGCCAGTTGTTTTCAACCGGCAGTGCACTGATCTGTTGCAGGTACCAGGTGATGTCCAGCGCACTGCCCACGGCGAAGTACGCCTTGGCCACTTCGGCCGGGTTCTGGCCAGTCACGTCGGACGCTTCGATGATCGGCAGCAGGGTGTACAGGTGCGAGGTGCCCGCGACCATACGCGCCAGCAACTCCGGCACACCGGCTTCGACGTAAGCCTGATAACGCGCCTGCCAGTTTTCGCGGATTTCGCCGCTCAGCAGTTCGTCGAGCTTCAGACCCAACTCTTTCAGGTGCGGACCGAAGTGCGCGACGTCACGGGCAGCGTTCTGCTCGTTGCGACGGGCACGCAGGAACCAGCGGGTAGCGCGGCGGCCCAGACGCATCAGCTCGTCCATCAGCTCCAGCTGCACGTCAGCGGAAACCTGATAGTCCAGCGCCTCGATCTGACGGAACCAGTGCGGGAGGTGGAAGATGTCACGCACGATCACGTAAGCACCGGCCACGTTCGCCGGGCTCATGCCGGTCGACTCTTTGAGTCGTTGAACGAAGGTGATGCCCATGTGGTTGACCAGGTCGTTGGCGATCTGGGTGCTGACGATCTCGCGCTTCAGACGGTGACGACGCATGGCCTCGGAGAACTTGCTGACCAGGGTCGGCGGGAACGCCGTTTCCATGTCGCGGGTCAGGTAATCGTCATCCGGCACCAGCGAGTTCAGCAGCTGTTCCTTGAGGTCGATCTTGCTGTACGAGATCAGCACCGACAGCTCAGGACGGGTCAGGCCATGGCCTGCCGCAACGCGCTCGTTGATCTGCTCTTCGGTCGGCAGGAACTCGATGGCACGGTCCAGCTTGCCACGGCCTTCCAGATCGCTCATCAGACGCTTGTACTCGGCAATGCGCTCGTAGGCACGACGCGCCGCCAGGGACAGGGCCTGGGTCTGCTTGTAGTTGTTGCCCAACACCAGACCACCGACTTCGTCGGTCATGCTCGCCAGCAACTGGTTACGTTGCTTGTCGGTCATGTCGCCAGCCTGAACCACTTCGTTCAGCAGGATCTTGATGTTCACTTCGTGGTCGGAGCAGTCCACGCCACCGGCGTTGTCGATGAAGTCGGTGTTGGAACCGCCGCCATTGAGGCCGAACTCCACACGACCCAGTTGGGTCATGCCGAGGTTACCGCCCTCGCCCACTACTTTGCAGCGCAGTTCGTTGCCGTTCACGCGCAGAGCATCGTTGGCCTTGTCGCCGACATCGGCGTGGCTTTCGGTGCTGGCTTTCACGTAAGTACCGATACCGCCGTTCCACAGCAGATCCACCGGCGCCTTGAGCAAGGCGTTCAGCAGTTCGGTCGGGGTCAGCTTGTCCGCCTTGATGTCGAAGCGTTCCTGCATCTGCGGGGAGATCGCGATGCTCTTCGCGCTGCGCGAGAAGATACCGCCACCTTCGGACATGATGCTGGTGTCGTAGTCGGTCCAGGCCGAACGCGGCAGGTCGAACATGCGCTGACGCTCGGCGAAGCTGGTCGCCGGGTTCGGGTTCGGGTCGATGAAGATGTGCATGTGGTTGAAAGCCGCGACCAGTTGCAGCTTGTCGGACATCAACAGGCCGTTACCGAACACGTCACCGGCCATGTCACCCACGCCGACCACAGTGATGCTGTCTTCCTGAACATTGATGCCGCGCTCGCGGAAGTGACGTTGTACGCCAACCCACGCGCCCTTGGCGGTGATGCCCATTTTCTTGTGGTCGTAACCGGCCGAACCACCGGAGGCAAACGCGTCGCCCAGCCAGAAGCCGTAGTCGATGGCGATGCCGTTGGCGATGTCGGAGAAGGTTGCAGTGCCCTTGTCCGCGGCTACTACCAGGTACGGGTCATCGTCGTCATGCCGCACGACGTTGGCCGGCGGTACCAGCACGCCGTCTTTCAGGTTGTCGGTGATGTCCAGCAGACCCGAAATGAAGATGCGGTAGCAGGCAATGCCCTCGGCCGCGATCTCGTCACGGCTGCCGCCCAGTGGCAGGCGACGCGGCAGGAAGCCGCCCTTCGCACCCACCGGCACGATGACCGAGTTCTTCACTTGCTGGGCTTTTACCAGGCCGAGGACTTCGGTACGGAAGTCTTCTTCACGGTCGGACCAGCGCAGACCACCGCGAGCAACGTTGCCGAAGCGCAGGTGCACACCTTCGACGCGTGGCGAGTAAACGAAGATTTCGAACTTCGGTACCGGCTTCGGCAGTTCAGGGATCGCGTGCGGGTTGAACTTGAAGCTGAAGTACGACTTGTTCTGGCCGTTGGCGTCAGTCTGGTAGAAGTTGGTGCGCAGGGTGGCTTTGATCAGGTCGAGGTAACGACGCAGGATGCGGTCTTCGTTGAGCACCTGGACGTCGTCCAGTGCGGTCAGAATCGCCTGTTCCAGACGCTGCTGCTTGTCTTCCAGATCTTCATCGCTGAGTTTGCGCGCCAGATAGAAGCGGGTCTTGAACAACCGGGTCAGCTCGCGAGCGATGTCGGTGTGGTTGTTCAGGGTGCTGGCGATGTAACCCAGGTCGAAGCCCAGGCGAATCTGCTTCAGGTAACGCGCGTAGGCGCGCAGCAGCGCCACGTCACGCCACGGCAGGCCGGCGGTCAGCACCAGACGGTTGAACGCATCGTTCTCGGCATCGCCACGGACGATGTGCACGAACGCGTCCTGCAGGGTGTCATTAAGTTGCTGGATGTCGAGGTCCAGGCCTTCGGCAGCGGTGAACGCGAAGTCGTGAATCCAGAACTCGCGGCCGTTGGTGTGACGCAGGCGGTACGGGAATTCACCCAGCACGCGCAGGCCGAGGTTTTCCAGAATCGGCAGCACGTCGGACAACGCCAGCGGCGTGTCGGCGTGATACAGCTTGCAATGCAGCTCGCGCTGGCCGGACACCTGGCCCAGCGGCTGATAGAAGCTCATCACCAGCGGACTTTTTTCGTTGAGGCTCAGCAGGTGCTGCATGTCGACCACGGCCGAATGCGCAGCGAAACGCTCGCGGTAGCCGGCCGGGAAGCCTTTCGGAAAGTCGGCCAGCACGTTGGTGCCGTGGGCTTCGCCGAAGCTTTCGACGGTCAGGGCAGCGTAGTCGTCCTGCCAGCTGCGGCAGGCTTGTACGACTTCTTTTTCCAGCAGCACCGGGTCGATGTCGATGCGGTTCTTCGGATCGACACGCAGGATCAGCTGCACGCGGGCCAGCACGGACTCGGAGAAGAACGTCCAGAATTCGCAGTCGGAGGCTTTCAGGCGCTCCATCAGCACTTGCTGGATCTTCTGGCGCACTTCGGTGGAATAGATGTCGCGCGGCACGTAGGCCAGGCAGTAGCAGAAACGACCGTACGGGTCTTTGCGCAGGAACACGCGGATCTTGTTGCGTTCCTGGATCTGCACGATCGACATGACGGTGGTGAACAGTTCGTCGACCGGAGTCTGGAACAGGTCGTCACGCGGCAGCACTTCGAGGACCTGCGCCAGTTCCTTGCCCAGGTGAGCCTTGGACTGGAAGCCGGAACGGCGTTCGATTTCTTCGACCTTGCGGCGGATGAACGGGATGACCCGCACGCTCTCGCCATACACCGACGAGGTGTACAGGCCCATGAAACGGTGTTCCTTAATGACGTTGCCGTCCGCGTCGATTTCACGGATCGACACGTAATCAGGGTACGCCGGACGGTGCACGCGGCTCGGGTGCGCGGCCTTGGCGAACGACAGCAGGGTCGGTTCGCGCAGGTATTTCACTGCGTAGTCTTCGATGCGCAGGTCTTCGTAGGTCAGGCCGGTGCGCAGCAGTTTGGTCAGGCCGAGGAAGGAATTCTGGTCGTATTCGATGTGGCCGCCATCGGCCTGATCGGTAACCACGAATTCTTCGTAGCCGAGGAAGGTGAAGTGGTTGCCCACCAGCCATTCCAGGAAGCTCTTGATTTCGTTCTTTTCGTCGGCATCGACGGCGAAGGCGCTGTGATCGAGCTTGGTGAGGATTTCCTGCACCTTGGCCTTCATCGGCTCGAAATCGGCGACCGCGACGCGGACTTCACCGAGCACCTGTTCCAGCTCTTTGCTCAGCGCACTCAGTTCGGCCGCGTTGGCGCAGCGGTCGATTTCCAGGTACATCAGCGACTCGTGCAGCACGCCTTCACCGGTGCTGCCTTTTGGCAGGATTTCCAGCAACTCGCCCTTGCTGCCACGGCGTACGCTGAGCACGGTGGTTTGCAGGGTGTGGATGCTGTAGCCGCGGCGGTTCAGTTCGGTGCGGACCGAGTCGACCAGGAATGGCAGGTCGTGGTGCAGCACTTCGACCGCGGTGTGGGTCGACTGCCAGCCGTGGCGTTCGTAATCGGGGTTGTAGACGCGCACTTGCGGTTGCGCGTGATCGAAGCGCTCAAGCAGGCGCCACGCGGAAAGAGTACAGCCAGCGAGGTCGGAGAGGCGACGTTGAGTCAGCTCGTCCAGGGAAATGATGCCGAAGAATTGTTCAGCGAACAGCGCCACTTGTGGCAGTGCCTGTTCACTGATGTGCTGCGCCAGTGCCGCTTGCAGTTGGTGCTGGAAGTCGGCTTTGCTGGCTGCGGTGAAGAACGCCATCTGTGGTACTCCGCTTAAGCTTGTTATTGATGGAAAGCGTCGCGTGCAACACCCCTTTCGGGGCCTGTGTCGCCCTGTTCCTGATTCTCGGGCAGAGGAAACAGGGTGACAGGTGGGTGAAGCTGGACGAGACACTCAGGTCACATTCACCTTCCATTGAATGGGCATCTGCAAAAACGACTGTCCGCACTGCTGACAATGCCTTTACAGGTGCTCATCCGTTGCGCAGCTTAATGGGTGCGACAATGTGTCTGCTTGCGGTGCTGCGACATATTCGGTCATTGGCACGTAAACCGAGGGTTTGGCACCGGTAAACACTAGCAGTCGTGGCGGAAAACGGCGGCCTGAATGCCCGCCTTTACGGTACAGGCGTGCCAGAAGTGACCATTGACCTGTGCCGTGCTCGCGACACATCCTCTGACACTCTCACATGCAGAAATTCCCGAGGGCTGGCAGAATCGCGCCCTATTGCGACCGACACGCCCCTCAAGGCAGGAATTGACCATGCAAATGAACACCGCCCTACTGATCGTCAACCCGTGCGATGACGAAGAAGACAACATGGCCATGATTGGCTGCCACACCGACAAGGGCGAGATGTTTGTGATGAGCCGCTATCCGGACGAGGATGAGCTGGAGATCACCCTGGATGGCGAGCCGTCGACGCTGGACGGGGTGAAAGTCACCCTGAGCAAGACGCTGCTGAAGATCGAGATCGCGGCGGCGGATGCCGATGCTTTGAACGGGGATGATGTGCTGGAAATCACCTTCAACCCGGATATGGTTGATCTGGATGAGGTTGTCGAGACTTTGAAGAATATCCTTGATGGGACGGGTACCTTCATCAGCGAGATTTGATGGCGTCTGAACTGGCCTCTTCGCGAGCAAGCTCGCTCCCACATTTGATAGGTGCACGCCGCTCAAATGTGGGAGCGAGCTTGCTCGCGAAGGGGCCCTGAAGAACACTGCACCTCTCTGCGCTACAAAAATCCAACAATTGCCCAAGTCATTTCCCGCACTTTGCGCAAAATGCCGTTAGTCGCCACCCCCCTCGATGGATTAAAGTAACGCCCCCAGCCCCGGCGTTATTCGAACGCCTGTGGCCACCCCTTTCCAGGAACAGTCACCGATGGAACATCGTGAAGCGCTGCTGGCGCTGCGAACCTTTCTTTCAACGCAGATTCTCGGCCAGGAAAAACTCATCGAGCGCTTGCTCATCGCCCTGCTCGCCGACGGTCACATGCTGGTCGAGGGCGCGCCGGGTCTGGCCAAGACCAAAGCGATCAAAGAACTCGCCGAGGGCATCGAAGCCCAGTTCCATCGCATTCAGTTCACCCCGGACCTTTTGCCCGCCGACATCACCGGCACCGAGATCTATCGCCCGGAAACCGGCAGCTTCGTGTTCCAGCAGGGGCCGATCTTCCACAACCTGGTGCTGGCGGACGAAATCAACCGCGCCCCGGCCAAGGTGCAATCGGCTCTGCTCGAAGCCATGGCCGAACGTCAGGTCAGTGTCGGGCGCAGCACCTATGAGCTGTCGCCGCTGTTTCTGGTGATGGCCACGCAGAACCCGATCGAGCAGGAAGGCACCTATCCGCTGCCGGAAGCGCAGCTCGACCGCTTCCTCATGCACGTGAAAATCGGTTTCCCGGATGCTGCCGTCGAACGCCGCATCCTGCAGCAGGCCCGTGGCGAAGCGCTGAACGGCGAAACCAAACCGGAACGCCGCGTCAGCCAGCAGGCGATTTTCGCTGCGCGCAAGGAAATCCTCGGTCTGTACATGGCCGACGCCGTGGAGGAATACCTGGTGCAACTGGTCATGGCCACGCGCAACCCGGCCAAGTTCGATCCGGAAATGGCCGAGTGGATCGCCTACGGTGCGAGCCCGCGTGGCTCGATCGCCCTCGACCGTTGCGCACGTGCCCACGCCTGGCTGGCCGGTCGCGACTTCGTCAGCCCCGAAGACATTCAGGCGGTGCTGTTCGACGTGTTGCGTCATCGCATCATTCTGTCGTTTGAAGCCGAAGCCGCCGGCATTGATCAGGATCGGGTGGTGCAGCGGATTCTCGACGTCGTAGCCGTCGCTTGACCCCCATGAACGCCCCCCTGCCATCCGAACCGGGCATCCGCGTCAGCCTCGCCGAGCTGATCGAGATGCGCCATCGTGTGCGCGAGGTGCAGCTGTTTTCCACGCCGAGTCAGCGCAGCCCGCTGATCGGCCTGCACCACTCGAAATTCCGTGGTCGCGGCGTCGACTTCGATCAGGTGCGGGTCTACCAGGCTGGCGACGACGTGCGCACCATCGACTGGCGCGTGACGGCGCGCACGCAGGAGCCGCACACCAAGCTGTTCCATGAAGAACGCGAACGGCCGATTTTCATCATGGTCGAGCAAAGCACGCGGCTGTTTTTCGGTTCCGGGCTGATGTTCAAGTCGGTGCTCGCGGCGCAAGCGGCGGCGCTGATCGGCTGGGCCGCGCTGGGCCACAACGACCGGGTTGGCGGGCTGGTGTTCGGCGACAACGAGCACTACGAAATCAAACCGCGCCGCAGCAAGCAGAGCCTGCTGCAATTGCTCAACCGCCTCGTGAAGGTCAATCAGTCGCTGCATTCGGAGCGTGAGGCGGATCGTGATGCACTCGGCGTGGCCCTGCGGCGGGCACGGGAAGTGTTGCGTCCGGGCAGTCTGGTGATCGTGATCTGCGACGAGCGCGCGTTGTCCGACAGTGCCGAACAGCAACTGAGCCTGCTGTCGCGCCATTGCGACCTGCTGATGCTGCCGCTGTCCGATCCGCTGGATCACGCCCTGCCCGCTGCCGGCCTGTTACGCTTCGCCGAGCGCGGTGCCCAGCTGGAACTCGACACCCTCAATTTCGACCTGCGCCAGACCTACCGCGCCCAGGCCGAAGCGCGCATTGCCCGCTGGGAATTGCTCGCGCAGAAACTGCGGGTGCTGCTGATGCCGCTGAGCACGCAAAGTGAAATGGTCGAGCAGATGCGCGAGTTCCTTAATCCGCAGCGGCCGGGGACCGGGCGATGAACGGCCTCGAACAACTGCAACCGCTGATTTCGCCGCCACCGATTGCCTTCTGGCCGCCGGCGCCGGGCTGGTGGCTGCTGCTGTTGCTGCTGCCATTGCTCGGCTACGGCGCGTGGCGTTTGCGCCGCTTCATCCCGCTCAAGAAGCGCCCGATCGTGCGCGCCGAACAGCCGCTGGACCCGGTGCGCCTCGCCGCCCTCGCCGAACTCGCCCAAATGCCCAAGCCCTATGACGGCGCGCCGGCCGGGGCCTGGCTGCAACAGCTCAACGGCCTGCTCAAGCGCTTGTGCCGCAACCATTACCCTTATAGCCAGAGCCACACACTCAACGGCCGCAAATGGCTGGCGTTCCTCGATAACCGTTGCCCGGCGGCCGGCCTGACGCGCTGGATGGTCCTGGTCGAAGGCGCCTACAAACCGGAATGCAAACTCGACGACAAAGCCATCGCCGGCCTGACCCAGGCCGTCGACACCTGGATTCGCAAGCATGTTTGAGTTCGCCTGGCCGTGGATCTTTGCCCTGTTGCCGCTGCCGTGGCTGATGCGTCTTGTGCTGCCGGTGGCCGACAGTGGCGAGCCGGCGTTGAAAGTCAGCTTTCTCTCGGACCTTGAAGGCCTCGCCCGCCGTCGCGCCCGGGCCAATCTGCCGGCGTGGCGTCAGCAGGCGCCATTCATGTTGCTGTGGTTATTGCTGTTGACCGCAGCGGCGCGCCCGCAATGGCTCGGCGAGCCGCTGCCGATTGCCGCCAGTGGCCGTGATCTGCTGGTGGCGGTGGACGTGTCCGGTTCGATGGACTTCCCCGACATGCAGTGGCAGGACGAAGACGTCAGTCGCTTGTCGCTGGTGCAGCACCTGCTCGGCGACTTTCTGGAAAGCCGCGATGGCGACCGCGTTGGCTTGATCCTGTTCGGCAGTAAGGCCTATTTGCAGGCGCCACTGACCTTCGACCGTCACACCGTGCGGGTCTGGCTCGACGAAGCGCGGATCGGCATCGCCGGCAAGAACACCGCCATCGGCGACGCCATCGGTCTGGCCCTGAAACGCCTGCGCCTGCGTCCGGCACAAAGCCGTGTACTGATTCTGGTCACTGACGGCGCCAACAATGGTGGCGAGATTGATCCGCTGACGGCGGCGAAACTGGCGGCCAGCGAAGGCGTGAAGATTTACCCGATCGGCATTGGCGCTAATCCTGAAGACAGCGGTTCGACCGGTTTGCTTGGGGTCAACCCGAGCCTGGACCTCGACGAGCCGGCGCTCAAAGCCATTGCCGAGGCCACCGGCGGCCAGTATTTCCGCGCCCATGACGGCAAGGAACTGCAAGCGATCAAGGACACCCTCGATCAGCTCGAGCCGGTGACCCAGCAACCGACCGAGGCGCGCCCGGCGCAAGCCCTGTATCAGTGGCCGCTGGCCCTCGCCCTGTGGCTGAGCCTGTTGCTGGTCGCTCGCGAGTTGTGGCCGGACAATCCGCTGCAACGCCTGTTCACCAAGGAGCTGTATCTGCAAAGTCCGTTGCCTGACTGGCGCGAGCGCCTCAAGCGTCTGCGTCTGCGGAGGCGCCGATGATCGCGCTCTGGCCGCACTGGTTCCGTCCGTGGTGGTTGCTGCTGTTGCCACTGCTCGGCTGGCTGCTCTGGCAACTCTGGCATCGGCAGAAACGTGCCGGGCGCTGGCAGATGATTCTGCCGCCGGCGTTTCATGCCACCCTGCTCAGCGGCGGTAACGGCCGCGACAGCAAGTTGCCGTGGGTCGCCCTCGGTTCGGCGTGGTTGCTGACGACACTGGCGTTGCTCGGGCCGAGTTGGGAGCGGGTCGAACAGACCAGCCAGAAACCCGCCGACCCGCTGGTGGTGATCCTCGAACTGACCCCGGAGATGCTCGCCACCGACTCACCACCGACTCGCCTGGAACAGGCGCGGCGCAAGCTGTTCGACCTGTTGCAGGCGCGCAGCGATGCGCAGACTGCCATCGTCGTCTACGCCGGCAGCGCACACACGCTGGTGCCGCTGTCGGATGACCTGGCGACCAGTCGCAATCTGCTCGACGCGCTCAAGCCGTCGTTGATGCCGGAAAGCGGCCATCGCGCCGATCTGGCGGTTGGCAAAGCGCTGGCCCTGCTGAAACAGGGCGCGCTTGGTCAGGGGCGGATTCTGTTGATCGGCTCGTCGCTGGATGAAGAAGAACGCCAAGGCATTCGCCGGGCACTGAGCGGTCAATCGCCACAATTGCTGATGCTCGGCATCGGCACCGCCGAAGGTGCGCCGATCGCCCAGGAGGACGGCAGTTTCCTCAAGGACGAACAAGGCGCGATCCGCGTCCCGCAACTCGACAGCCCGGGGCTTGCAGCCTTCCTCAACAGCGTTGGCGGCGAATACCACGCCGCGCGTCTGGACGAAAGCGACCTGGGCAGCCTCGGCCTGCTCAACGGCCCGCGCAGCTTGCGTGACGATGGCCAGACCGTGCGTCTCGACACGTGGGCCGATCAGGGTTACTGGCTGCTGTTGCCGCTGTTGTTGCTCGCCGCTTGCGCCGGGCGCCGTGGGTGGTTGTTCTGCCTGCCGCTGCTGTTTTGCTTGCCGCAGCCCAGCTACGCTTTTGAATTCGAAGACTTGTGGCTGCGCCCCGACCAACAAGGCCTGCACTTGCTCAAACAGAAGCGCCCGGCCGAAGCCGCGCAACATTTCGCAGATCACCAGTGGCAAGGGGTAGCGTTGTACGAGGCCGGCGACTACAGTGGCGCCGCCCAGCGCTTCGCCGAAGGCAGCGATGCCCGCGCCCACTACAATCGTGGCAACGCCCTGGCAAAAAGCGGTGAGCTGGAAGCAGCCATCGACGCCTATGAACAGGCGCTGGAACTGCAACCGGATCTGCGTCCGGCGCAGACCAACAAGGCGCTGGTGGAAAACCTGCTGAAGCAGAAACGCACCCCGCCGCCACCCGAGCCGGAAAAATCCCCGGCGCAGCAGAATCTGCCCGGCGACGAACCACCGCCGGCGACCGCACCGCCCCCGGCGGTGAACAGCGAGACCCAGAGCGAGGCGCATCCCGCCGAGTCGGCCAGCGAACCGCCCGCAACCGCACCGCCGCAGCCAGGCCCCAACGAAGTGCCAGGCAGCGATGAGGAAGAACAAACGGACACCGTGCCGACGCTGCGCCCGAGCGAGAACAACCTCGAAGGCGAGCAACGTCAGGCCCTGGAACAATGGCTGGGCAAGATCCCGGACGATCCGGGGGAATTGCTGCGACGCAAATTCTGGTACGAACAGCAACAACATCAGGATCAGGAAAACACTCGATGACCCGCTTCACCGCTCTCTTGCTGCCCCTGCTGATCTGCACGGCCACCGCCCAGGCGGCCGAGCTGACGGCCAGCGTGGATCGCAGTCGCCTGAACTCCGGCGAGACGGTCGAGCTCACCCTCGAAACCAACGATGTCACCCAGTTCGGCAAACCTGACCTGACGCCGCTGGAAGCGCTGTTCGAAGTGCGTGGCACGCGCCAGGTCAACCAGTTGAACACCCTCAATGGCGACAACCGCGCGACCACCCGCTGGATCATCACCCTGCTGCCGAAAGAGAACGGCAGCGTGGTGATTCCGCCGCTGCAACTGGGTGACGTGCAGAGCCAGCCGATCACCGTGCAAGTGGTCGAGAGCGACACCCGCGAAGAGAAAAACAACCTCGACCCGGTGTTCATCGAGGCCAGCCTCGATCAGTCCAGCGTCTATGTGCAGGCCCAGGCGATCCTGACCCTGCGCATCTACCATTCGGTGTCGCTGTACGACGACAGCAGCCTGACCCCGCTGCAAATCGCCGATGCGCGAATCGAGCAGCTCGGCGACACCCGCACCTATGAGAAAGACATCAACGGCGTGCGCCATGGCGTGATCGAAATGCGCTATGCGATCTACCCGCAGCACAGCGGCTTGCTGACCATCGCGCCGCAGATTTTCAGCGCCACGCTGGTCGACACGCAGCCCGCGCAGGACACGACCGCACAAGGCCCGAAACCGGGCAAGCTGATGCGCGTCAGCTCTTCGCAAATCCCGCTGACGGTCAAACCCAAACCCCTGACCTACCCGGTCGACGCACCATGGTTACCGGCGCGCAGCCTGAGCCTGAGCGAGAGCTGGAACCCGGAGCCGGAACACACGCAAGTCGGCGATTCCCTGACCCGCAGCCTGACGCTGCGGGTCGAGGGGCTGGCCAGTTCGCAACTGCCGACCCTGCCCGGCACCGACGTCAACGGCCTGCGCCGCTACCCCGATCAACCGGTATTGAGCAACCAGAGCACTGACCGGGGCCTGGTCGGCAGCCGCGAAGAACGCGAAGCCTTGGTGCCGAGCCGCAGCGGTTCGATCGAATTGCCGACCGTGGACGTGGTGTGGTGGAACACCTTCGAAGACCATCTGGAACACAGCAGCCTGCCCGCGCGCACCCTGCAAGTGGCGAACAATCCGAGCCTGCAGGTCGATACGCCGACCGGCAACCTGCAACCGGGCGTCGTCGATAACGATGTGTTGTGGTGGTGGAAACTCAGCACGCTGATTCTGGCCTGCACCACCCTGCTCGGCTTCGGCCTGTGGTGGCGCGCACGCTGGCAACCGGCGGTGCATCGTGCCGCGCAAACCGGGCCGAGTCCGCGCACCTTGATGGACGACATCAAACGGGCGTGCCAGGCCAATGATCCGCAAGCGACGCGGCAGGCGCTGGATGCGTGGGCGCGGCAGCAACCGGAGACGCTTGCCGATATGGCGGCGCGCTTTGTGCCGCTGTCGGATGCACTCGACGGTCTCAACGGCGCGCTGTACAGCGAAACCGGCCAGCACTGGCAAGGTGAGGATCTGTGGCGGGCGATTCGCACGATTCCAGCGGCGGAGCGGGTGCAAGACCCGGTGGCTGACAGCGGCTTGCCGCCGCTCTATCCGAAATAAACCGTCCCCGGAATGCAGGGAATTCCGTGGTGAGGGCGCTTGCTCCCTCGCCACAACCTCCACGGCCCAGCACCGCTGTCGCCACATCAGCCCTCCTGCCGCAATAATCTGTAAACTCTCCCCTCTTTCGCCGCCGTCATTTTCCAGCGGCCATTACCTCTTTTACTGTTGCGGAGTCCACCTTGCGTCTGTTCCACACTTCCGACTGGCACCTTGGGCAAAACCTGCACGGCCAGGAGCGCGATTTCGAACATGCGTGCTTCCTTGAATGGCTGCTGCGTCAATTGCAACTGGCGCAGCCGGATGTGCTGCTGATCGCCGGTGACATCTTCGACACGGTCAATCCACCGGTCAAAGCCCAGGAACGCCTCTACGATTTCATCGTCAGCGCCCACGAACAGCAGCCGTTGCTGACCATCGTGATGATTGCCGGCAACCACGATTCCGGCTCACGGATCGAACTGCCCGCGCCGTTGATGCGCCGTTTGCGCACGCATGCGCTGGGTCGGGTGTTGTGGCTGGATGACGGGCAACTGGATGCCGATCGTTTGTTGCTGCCATTGCCGGATAAAACCGGAGAAGTCGCCGCGTGGTGCCTGGCGCTGCCGTTCCTGCGTCCGGCGGAGGTGACTGGCGCGCATCTGGGCGACAACTATTTGCGTGGCATCGGCCAGGTGCACGAATGGCTGATCGAGGCGGCCAACGCCAAACGCCAGCCCGGTCAGGCGCTGGTCGCCATCAGCCATGCGCACATGGCCGGCGGTTCGGTGTCGGAAGACTCCGAGCGCAGCCTGATCATCGGCAATGCCGAAGCCCTGCCCGCCAGCCTGTTCGGGCCGAGCATCAGTTATGTCGCCCTCGGCCATTTGCACAAGCCGCAGAAGGTCAACGGTGAAGAACGCATTCGCTACAGCGGCTCGCCGATCCCGTTGTCGTTTTCGGAGATTGGCTATCAACACCAGATCCTCGACATCATCCTCGACGGCGAAACCCTGGTCAGCGTCGAGCCGAAACTGATTCCGCGCTCGGTCAACCTGCAACGCATTGGCCCGGCACCGCTGGCCGAGATTCTCCTGCAACTGGCGGACCTGCCGAACATCGACCTGCTCGCCGAAACCCAGCGCCAACCGTGGCTGGAAGTGCGTGTGCGCCTCGACGAGCCGCAGCCGGACTTGCGCCATCAAGTCGAAACCGCGTTGCAAGGCAAAGCCGTGCGGCTGGTACGCATCGCCGCTGAATACGCCGGTAACCGTGGCGCGAACGGCGAGGAGGATGGCACCGCGCTGATCGAACTCGACCAACTCACCCCGCAGGAACTGTTCAGTCGCGCCTGGCTCGACAACTACGGCAACGAGGTCGATGAGCAGACGCTGAAGGACTTCGCCGAACTGCTGCAAGACGTACAACTGGAGGGCGAGCAGCCATGAAGATTCTCGCCATTCGCTTGAAAAACCTTGCCTCGCTGGCCGGGCCGTTCGAGATTGATTTCACCGCTGAGCCATTGGCCAGCGCCGGTTTGTTCGCGATCACCGGCCCGACCGGCGCGGGTAAAAGTACCCTGCTCGACGCCCTGTGCCTGGCGCTGTTCGGTGCCGTGCCGCGCCTGAACAACACCGGCCGTGACGCCAAAGTCCCGGATGCCGACGGCGAAATCGCCACCGGCGACCCGCGCACCTTGCTGCGACGTGGCACCGGTGAAGGTTATGCAGAAGTGGATTTCGTCGGTGTCGATGGCCGTCGTTACCGTGCGCGCTGGGAAGCCAACCGTGCCCGCGAGAAGGCCGGCGGCAAGTTGCAGGCCAGCCGGCAGAGCCTGCGCGACATCGACCAGGATCAACTGCTCGCCAGCCAGAAAGGCGAATACAAGACTCAACTGGAAGCTGCCCTCGGCCTGAACTTCGAACAGTTCACCCGCGCCGTGCTGCTGGCGCAGAGCGAGTTCAGCGCGTTCCTCAAGGCTGACGACAACGATCGCAGCGAGCTGCTGGAAAAACTCACCGACACCGCGCTGTACACCCGCCTCGGCCGCCGCGCCTTCGACAAGACCAAAGAGGCCCGCGAAGCGCACAAGCTATTGCAGGATCAGGCCACCGGCGTGACCCCGTTGGCGCCCGAAGCCCGGGCTGAACTGGATCAGCGTTTCAACGCCGCGCAACAGCAATTGAAACGGCAACAGGCGCAGCTCAAGCAACTTGAGCAGCAGCACAGCTGGCTCAAGGACTTGCGGGTGCTGCAAGACGCGCAGCAAGCTGCATCCGAGCAACTGCACAGTGCCCAACAACATTCGGAAAGTCTGGCTGGCGAGCGGGTGAAACTGACGCGCCTGGAGCAGCTCGGTCCACAACGACACCAGTTCGCGCGCAAAACCGAACTCGATGCCCTACTGACGCCACTGGCCGCGCAAATCGCCGCGCACACCCGGCAACACGCCGAACTGACTGAGCGCCAGACGCAGCTGGAGCACAACCTCGAAGCGGCGAAAATCGCCCTGAGCGAAGCACAACAACGACAAAGCGAAAACGCGCCGCTGTTGCGTCAGGCCTTTGAAGAGCAAAGCACCCTCACCCGTCTGGCCAAGGAAGTCGCCCAAAGCGCCGAAGCCAGGCTCAATGCGCAGCAGGCCTGCACTGAGGGACACAACGCCATTCAAGGCTTGCTGGAAAAACAGAGCCAGGTTGCCGAACGCCTGCAACGCATCGCCGCCGAGCTTGAGCAAAGCGCTCATCTGGCGCCGCTGAGCGACGCCTGGAATGCCTACCGCGATCGCCTGCAACAGCTGATGTTGATCGGCAATCGTTTGAACAAAGGTCAGACGGAACTGGCGAGCCTCGAAGAAAACGCCACGCGCAGCGCCGCAGAGCTGACCACACAGAAACAGCAACTTGAAGTGCTGTTCAAAGAGGCCGGCGCCGAACCCGATGCCGTCGCCGAACAGATCGGCATTCTCGGCACGCTGCTGCAGGACAACCGCAAGCAACTGCGTGCGATTGAAGACCTGTCGCGGTTGTGGGTCAGCCAGCAGGAGCTGGACAAGCGCAGCGCCGAGCTGCAACAACGCCAGCTCAGCGCCCAGCAGGAACGCGAACGCCTGACCCAGGACGGGGTAAAAACCAAAGCCGAGCTGACGGTCGCCGAACAAACCCTGAACGTCACCCGCGAACTGCTCGAACGCCAGCGTCTGGCGCGCAGTGCCAGTGTCGAAGAGTTACGTGCACAGTTGCAGGACGACCAGCCGTGCCCGGTCTGTGGCAGCAACGAGCACCCCTATCATCAGCCCGAAGCCTTGCTGCAAAGCCTCGGCCGCCATGATGAAAGCGAACAGGCCAACGCTCAGCACGTGGTCGATCAGCTCAAGGAAAAACTCATCGAGCTGCGCGCCGAAGTCGGTGGCGTGATCGCTCAGCAAAAGGAACTGCTGCAACAGCAGGAACAACTGGCCGCGCAGCAACAGGCGCTTGCGCCGAGCCTCGACGCGCATCCGCTGACTGCTCAGTTACTGAATCAGGACACCGACAAACGCGATGCCTGGCTGACCCGGCAAAACGAGCAGTTGAACCAGAGCATCAGCCAGGACGAACAGCGCCAGAGCGCCCTGCTCACCCTGCAACAGGACGCGGCGCGTCTGACTCAGCAATTGCGCCAGGCCGAAACCGCGCACCAGCAAGCGGCGCAGCACCTGAGCAATCAGCAGCGCGAGTTGAGCAGCGATCGTCAGCGTCTCGACGAAGAACTCGCGGCGTTCGGCAACTTGCTTGCAGCGGACACGCTTGAGGCCTTGCGCCTCGAGCCGGCGGCGACGTTCATGCAGCTGGACCGGCAGATTGCCGAGCGTCTGGCGCAGGTCGAGCAGCAAAAGGAAGAACTGGCCGAACAGCAGCAACGTCAACAGACGCTGGAGAAGGAACAGGACCGCCAACTGAGCCGCGTCCAGCAGCAGCAAAACGCCGAGCAGCAGTTCAGCACATTGGCCGCGCAGCAACAGGCCTGTCAGACCCAACTCGCGCAACTGCTCGGCGAACACAGCAGCGCCGAGCACTGGCAGCAGCAACTGGAACAGGCCGTGGAGCAGGCGCGCAACGCCGAGACCAGCACGACTCAGGAACTCCAGGATGTGCGCACGCAACGCGTGCAGACCGGCGCCGAACTCAAGGCTCAGCAAGAACGCTTGCAAGCACTGCAAAGCGAAGACAGCGAGCTGACGCAAAAGATTGCCGACTGGCGCGCCCGACATCCAGAACTCGATGACGGTGGCCTCGAAGATCTGCTGCGGGTCGATGACGGTCAAGTCGCCGAACTGCGCCAGCGCTTGCAGCACACTGAAAAAGCCATCGAGCAGGCCAGGGTCTTGCTGCAAGAGCGCGACCAGCGCCTGCTCGATCATCAGGCGCAACACAACGGCGACCTCGATGCCGAGCAACTGGCCAGCGCCCTCGCCGACCTGCAAAACCAGTTCAACATCAGTGAACAGCAATGCGCCGAACTGCGCGCCGAACAGGCAGAAGATCAGCGCCGGCAAAACGCCAATCAAGCGCTGGCGCAGCAGATCGCCGAGGCCTACGCCGAATATCAGCGTTGGGCACGGCTCAGCGCGCTGATCGGGTCCGCCACCGGTGACACATTCCGCAAAATCGCCCAGGCCTACAACCTCGACCTGCTGGTGCATCACGCCAACGTGCAGTTGCGCCAACTGGTCAAACGCTATCGCCTCAAGCGCGGCGGCAGCATGCTCGGCCTGCTGGTGATGGACACGGAAATGGGCGATGAACTGCGCTCGGTGCATTCGTTGTCCGGCGGCGAAACGTTCCTGGTGTCGCTGGCCCTCGCATTGGGGCTGGCGTCGATGGCGTCGAGCACACTGAAAATCGAATCGCTGTTTATCGACGAAGGCTTTGGTAGCCTCGATCCGGAGTCGCTGCAACTGGCGATGGATGCGCTCGACGGGTTGCAGGCCCAGGGCCGCAAGGTGGCGGTGATTTCCCACGTACAGGAAATGCACGAGCGGATTCCGGTGCAGATTCAGGTGCAGCGTCAGGGCAATGGTTTGAGCACCCTGGAGGTGAAATGAATACGCTGTATTCATTCCGCCGCTGCCCCTATGCGATGCGTGCGCGGATGGCCCTGCGTTATTGCGGGGTGCCGGTGGAGATCGTCGAAGTCAGCCTCAAGGCCAAGCCCGCCGAGATGCTGGCGATCTCGCCCAAGGGCACGGTGCCGGTGCTGGATGCCGGTGGGCAGGTGATTGACGAGAGTCTGGAGATCATGCGCTGGGCCTTGGCGCAGCATGATCCGCAGGGCTGGCTACTGGGCGGTGATCCACGGATTGCCGAGTTGATCGAGGCCAATGATCAGGTGTTCAAGGTGCATCTGAATCGCTACAAGTACGCCGAACGCTATCCCGAGCAGCCGATGGAAGTTTATCGGGCTGAGGGCGCGTTGTTTTTGCAGCGTCTGGATGAACTGCTGACCGATCGTGAGTACTTGCTGGCCGATCATGCCAGCCTGGCGGATATCGCCCTGCTGCCCTTCGTTCGGCAGTTTGCACATGTTGATCGTGAGTGGTTTGCGCAGACGCCTTACGTGCGTTTGCAGGCATGGTTGCAGCGCTTCCTCGAATCCGACCTCTTCACCTCGATCATGAAGAAGTAACCCCGAATTCCTGCTACCGAACACCTTGTGGCGAGGGGATTCATCCCCGATGGGCGGCGAAGCTGCCCTGAAATCAGAAACCTCGGTGTATCAGAACAATCCAGTTTGCCGGGTCTGGGGCCGCTTCGCGGCCCATCGGGGATGAATCCCCTCGCCACAGTGGTTCGCGTTGTCTAGGCGAGTGCGTTGCACATGCCGAGTGCCATGCAATCCACTTCAAAGGGGCCGAGAAAATCGGCAGAGACTTTCATCGGTGGATTGCCGGCCATCAGCCCCAGGGTATTTGCCCGTTCGATGTTGTGCGCGATGGTGTGATTGGCCTCTATGGCCCGTGCCAGTGCGCCGACCGAACCCTGACCGAAGCCGAGTAACGCAGCGCCGTTGGTCATCAGTGCCAGACCGGCGATGACCCAAAGTCTGTAGCCTTTCATGCTCCGCCTACCCCTGCGAGTTCCTCCCGATCGACCAGCACGCTGTCTGCGCGGTGTTCGAACTGAATGCCGGGGTGTGCGACCTGGATCGGCGCGTCGAAGTTGTGTTGAGTCTGCGCAGCGACGCTGACGAACAACACCAGGACCAGGTAAAGACCAATGGCCATATAGGCGCCGCGCCTGGCTGAGGTGATGATTGCACTGGCCATGATGTTTCTCCGTGGGCATGTTTCAGTGCCGTCAGGATCAATCAAAAAAACCGTGCTAACCACTCAGGGTTTGCCATAGTAAACATCAACCTGGTTGATTATTTAGCCGGTCTATCTCCGCGATGGAGAAAACCTGTCGAGCGGAGATTTTTCGATCACGCAAACGTGCAGGCGCTGCCGAAGGCTGCGATCTTTTGACATTCAAGATGCAAAGATCGCAGCCTTCGGCAGCGCCTGCTGGGCGTTGTTCGAAGCGGGCATTTCAGTGTTGGGCTTTGTGATCCAGGGCGGCGTAGAAGTTGGCGCTCTGTTGCAGGTATTTCTGGGTGTAGCTCTGGGTGTGGGATTTTTTGCTGGCGATTTCAACGTTGGCGCTGGCTGGCAGGGCCACGGTGGCAGAGATGGCGGAAGCGGCGATGACGGAGAAGAGATTGAAGTTCATGGCGGTAACCCTCGTATTCGTTTGGCTGGCTTGCCCGGTTGGGCCGTGAAGCAAACTTAACGCTCGAGGGTTGATCGCTTGAAATGCTTTGTAGCATTACCGGATATCAGCGCGATTAATACAAAGAGACAGGCCCCGTAATCCGGGGCCTGTGGCTTATTGTCGCAGCAAAAACTTCAGGTCACTCGGGGCGTCCATCGGCAGTTTTTGCACGGTTTTGCCGAGCATGCCGGTCTTGGCATCACGCTCGACAACAACAATGTCGTTGCTCTTCTGGTTGGCGATCAGCAGAAACTTGCCGCTCGGATCGAGGCTGAACTCCCGTGGATGATCGCCCTCCACCGAACGTTTTTGCAGCTCTTTGAGCTGGCCGTTCGCCGGATCAATGCTGAACACCAGCAGCTGATTGGCCGTGCCACGGTTGCTGACGTAAAGAAACTTGCCATCGGCCGATGCATGCAGCGCGGCAGCGGCTTTGTCAGAGGTTGGCTGCCCAGCGGCCAGATCGACCAGTTGCGTCTGGGTCAGTACACCGTCGTTGTAATCGAACACCGCGACTTGCGCGCTCATTTCCATGGTCAGCCAGGCATGTTTGCCATCAGCGCTGAACAGCAAATGACGTGGGCCGCTGCCGGCAGGCAACGCCACAGAAGCGGTTTTCGCCGGGGTCAGCGGCAGCTCCGGATTGGCCTTCGGGTCGAATTGATAAATGAAGACTTTGTCCGCGCCCAGATCATTGGAGAACACGTAGCGGCCGTCCGGCGAAGAAACCGTCGAGTGCACGTGGTTCGAGGCCTGGCGCTCAGGATTGACCCGGCTCGCCGGGTGCGCACTCATCTGCACCACTGGTTTGAGTTTGCCATCCGCACCGACCGGCAATACCGCCAGCGTTCCACCCGGATCTTCCACCACCGAATAGTTGCTGACGAACAGATGGCCGGCATCGCCGCTGAGGCTGGAATGAGTCGGCTCGTTGCCCAGGCTCTGCACTTGATTGATCAGGCTCAAGGCGTGGGTCTTGGGGTCGATCGAATAGCTGCTGACACGGCCAACCGGGTCTTTCTGGCCCGGGCCGTTTTCGTTGACCACGAACAGACGTTTCTGGTCTTTGGACAGGGTCAGCCACGACGGGTTTTCGCTCTTCACCACTTGCAGCGGCTTGGCGTCGATCTGGCCGGTGGTGCTGTCGAATTTCATGCGATAGATGCCCTGGCTGCTACCGGCGGTGTAGGAGCCGACCAGCAACTGGAAGGTCTCGGCGCTGGCCGTGGACAGGCCCATCGCGCCAACGCTGCCGGCCATCAACAACGGCCATAATTTACGCATGTTCATTAATTGTCATCCTCGTCATCACTGCTGCTGACTACATCGCCAAGGCAGACCAGGCGGTGTTCGCCCGTGGTTTTGGTGTCGCTGGCATAGCCAACGATCAACCAGCTCTGCAGGTCTTCGTCAAACGTCGCCGCTGCAACCTGCGCCGGCGTGAACTCCCAATGCTTGGCCGCGCGGCCGTCGATGCATTCGATGTGCAGGTTGTCGTCTTCGTCGAGGGCGAATTCGAAGGCATGCAGGCCGTCGATTTCCACCATACCGCAGTGTTCGAGGGCGTTGAGAAGGGTTTGGGCAGTCATGGCAATCAAGTCTTTCAGGGGGAAATCCGGCAATGATAGCTCATTGTTGGCGCAGAACCCTGTGGGAGCTGGCTTGCCAGCGATAGCAATGTGTCAGACACATCAATGTTGAAGGTGCCGTCCTCATCGCTGGCAAGCCAGCTCCCACAGGGATATCCGCTTTCAGTTACAACGCATCGCGCGAAGGCTTGCCATCCACCAAGCGCTGAATGCGCAGCGGGTTAGCGTTTTTCAGTGGCTCCGGCAGCAAGCTGTCGGGGTAGTTCTGGAAACACACCGGGCGCAGGAAGCGGTCGATCGCCAGCGTGCCGACTGAGGTGCCGCGGGCATCGGACGTCGCCGGGTATGGGCCGCCATGCACCATCGCATCGCACACCTCGACACCGGTCGGATAACCATTGAGCAGGATCCGCCCGACCTTTTGCTCGAGCAACGGCGTCAGTTCCGGGAAGCGTTCGAAATCCGCCTGCTCGCCGATAATCGTCGCCGTCAGTTGCCCGTGCAAGCCGTTCAACGCGGCACTGAGTTGCGCTTTGTCCGCGACCTCGACGATCACCGTGGTCGGGCCGAACACTTCTTCCTGCAGCACTTCGTCGCCGTCGATCAACAGGCTGACATCAGCCTTGAACAACTGCGGTTGCGCCTGATTGCCCTGCTGCGGATTACCCGCCAGATGCTCGATGCCGGGATGCGCGGCCAGCTTCTGCAAGCCTTTGCCGTAGCTGCCGAGGGTGCCGGCGTTGAGCATGGTTTGCGCCGGTTGATCGCCGATCAAGGCGCCGACCTGCTGCACGAAAGCCGTGAACTGCGGCGAACGAATACCAATGACCAGACCGGGATTGGTACAGAACTGACCGCAGCCCTGCACCACCGAAGCGGTCAGGTCACGGGCAACGGTTTCCGAGCGTTCGGCCAGTGCCTGCGGCAGGACGATCACCGGGTTGATGCTCGACATCTCGGCGAACACCGGAATCGGTTGCGCACGCGCAGCGGCCATGTCGCACAGCGCACGTCCGCCCTTGAGCGAACCGGTGAAACCTACCGCCTGAATCGCCGGGTGCTTGACCAGCCACTCACCCACGCCGCCACCGTAGATCATGTTGAATACGCCGGCCGGCATCGCGGTTTTCTCCGCGGCACGGATCAACGCATCGGCCACCCGCTCAGCCGTGGCCATGTGGCCGCTGTGGGCCTTGAATACCACCGGGCAACCGGCGGCCAGTGCCGCCGCGGTGTCGCCGCCGGCGGTGGAAAACGCCAGTGGGAAGTTGCTTGCGCCAAACACCGCTACCGGGCCGAGACCAATACGGTATTGGCGCAGATCCGGACGCGGCAATGGCTGGCGATCCGGCAACGGCAGGTCAATGCGCGCACCGTAAAAATCACCCCGGCGCAGGACTTTGGCGAACAGACGCATCTGCCCGCTGGTGCGTCCGCGCTCGCCTTGAATGCGTCCGGCGGGCAATGCGGTTTCCCGGCAGACCAGCGCGACGAAATCATCACCGAGCGCATCCAGTTCATCGGCGATCGCGTCGAGAAACTGTGCACGCCGTTCAGCACTAAGGCTGCGGTACGCCGGGTACACCGCCGCAGCGGCCTGGGCGGCGGCAGCGACTTCCTGCTCGGTGGCCTGGATGAATGCGTAGGGCAGGTTTTCACCGGTCGTGGCGTCAACGCTGTGCAGTTTGATGTCGCCAGCCGCGCTGCGCTGACCGCCGATGTAGTTGTGACCGAGAATCTGCGTCATGGGATCTCCTTAAAGGGTGCCGATGCTGTTCGGTTGAAATGCCGCTGCAACCGGTGCGATACCGTTGACCAGCGGAGCGCCGAAGTCGGCCTGGCTGATTTCAAATACATCGCCCGGCCGGCTGCGAATGCCATCGGCGAACGACAGGGTCGCAGTGCCGAAGAAATGAATGTGCACGTCGCCCGGACGCAGGAACTGGCTGTATTTGAAGTGGTGGTACTCGAGGTTGGCGAGGCTGTGGCACATATTGGCCTCGCCACTGAGAAATTCGCTCTGCCACAGCACTTCGCCGTCGCGCAGGATGCGACTGGTGCCTGCCAGATGTTGAGGCAATTCACCCGTGCGAAGTTCCGGACCGTAGCTGCAACTGCGCAATTTCGAATGCGCGAGGTACAGGTAATTCTTGCGTTCCATGACGTGGTCGGAGAATTCGTTGCCGACTGCGAAACCCACGCGATAAGGCTTGCCATCGTGGCCGATGACGTAGAGGCCAGCCATCTCCGGTTCTTCGCCGGCGTCCTCGGCAAATGGCGGCAGCGGGAATGGCTGGCCCGGACGCACGACGATGCTGCCATCGCCTTTATAGAACCATTCCGGTTGCACGCCGGCCTGCCCTGTTTGCGGTTTACCGCCCTCCACGCCCCATTTGAAGATGCGCATGGTGTCGGTCATCGCCGCTTCGTCGCCAGCCTGCTGGTGCATCTTGTCCCGCGCCGAGGCGCTGCCCAGGTGCGTCAGGCCGGTGCCGCTGACCAGCAGGTGCGCCGGGTCCGGGTGATCGAGCGGAGGCAGGATGCGCAGGTCCTTGAGTAACTGCGCATAGTCATGGCTGCCACCGAGGCCGAGCGTGTGCACATGCTGCTCAAGGGTCGCGCCGGCTTCGATCGCGGCCAGCGCCAGATCGCGCACGCTGCGGGCGTCCCGCACTTCGCGGACCAGACCGTTGTCGACCACGCCGACGCGGCGTTCGCCGTTGGTTAATTCGAATTGAACCAGATGCATGATTTTCTCCTATTCCCTCTAAAAAACACCGCAGATCCCCTGTGGGAGCGAGCTTGCTCGCGAAAGCGGTGTCTCAGTCACTCACAATGTTGAATGTGATGGCCTCTTCGCGAGCAAGCTCGCTCCCACAAGGGATTTGCGTCGCTTCCAGCATTCAGGTTCGGGTGGCACCGCGTGCACTGGCGGCAAATTGGTCGGCTGGCAGCACATGCTTGCGTTCAAGCACGCGATAAACCACACCGGTCAACATCAAGCCGAACACCATCACCCCGCTGAGGAAATACAACCCCGAACCCAGGTTGCCGGTGTACTCCTTCAACGCCCCGATCACGAACGGCCCGATATAGCCGCCGAGGTTGCCGACCGAATTAATCAACGCGATCCCTGCCGCCGCACTGGCGCCCGCGAAGAACCGCCCCGGCAAGGTCCAGAACACCGCCGTGCAGGAAAACAGCGCAAATGCCACCAGGCACAGCGCCGCCAGTTGCGCCAATGGCACCGACAGCCAGGCACTGAGGAACAGGCCGATCGCACCCAACACATAGAGCACCGCCAAGTGGCCGTAGCGATCGTTCATCCGATCAGAACTGCGCGGCACGATCAGCAGGCCGACGATGCCGAAGATGTACGGCACCGACGAGACGAAACCGGTCACCAGGTCGCTGCCGCCAAACTGTTTGATCAGCGTCGGCAACCACAGACCGAGGCCATAAATGCTCAGGGTTACTGGCAGATAAAACAGCGCCAGCAGCAACACGCGTTTGTCTTTCAAGGCATGCAGCGGGTTGCCGTGACGGGTCTGGCCGTATGCCTGCAAATCCTTTTTCAGCTCGCCGGTCAGCCAGTCTTTCTCGCTTTGATCCATCCATTGCACCTGCTGCGGGCCGTCCGGCAGCCAGCGCAGCACCGGCCAAGTCAGCAGGATCGCCGGCGTACCGATGACGATGAACAACCACTGCCAGCCGTGCAGACCGAGGATGCCGTCCATGCCCAGCAAGCCGCCGGACACCGGGCCGGTGATCATCATCGCGATCGGTTGGGAGAGGATGAACAGGCCGAGGATCTTGCCGCGATGGCGCACCGGGAACCATTGGGTGATGTAGTAGAGAACGCCGGGAAAGAAGCCCGCCTCCGCCGCGCCGAGCAGAAAACGCATGACGTAGAAACTGTGCGGGCCCTGAACGAAGGCCATGCCGATGGTGATCGCACCCCAGGTGATCATGATCCGCGCAAACCAGCGCCGTGCGCCAAAGCGTTCAAGCATCAGGTTGCTGGGGATTTCCAGCAGGAAGTAACCAATGAAAAACAGCCCGGCACCCAGGCCATAGGCCGCATCGCCAATGCCGATATCGGCGCCCATGTGCAGCTTGGCGAAGCCGACGGCGGAGCGATCCACGTAGGCAATCAGGTACAGCAGGATCAGGAAGGGAATCAGTTTCAGCGTGATGCGGCGAATAAGCCGCAATTCCTGGCTCATGGGGTCGGTCTCCGATTGTTGTTTTTATAGAACCTCAGGGGACGCCTCTCACTGAAAACCGCCAGGGCCATCCCTCTGTCGAAAACGACTATATAGTATTACTAATTACCCAACAACACTTCCAAATGGCCGATTTTGCGCTTATGTTAAGCCGAAGCTGGAACACTATAGTCATACAATAAGAGAATCGATCATGTCTGATAAGAAACCCACCCTGCGCTCGGCCCAATGGTTTGGCACTGCCGACAAGAACGGCTTCATGTACCGCAGCTGGATGAAGAATCAGGGCATCGCCGACCACCAGTTCCACGGCAAGCCGATCATCGGCATCTGCAACACCTGGTCGGAACTGACCCCGTGCAACGCGCATTTCCGCCAGATCGCGGAGCACGTCAAACGCGGGGTGATCGAGGCCGGCGGGTTCCCGGTGGAATTCCCGGTGTTCTCCAATGGCGAATCGAACCTGCGCCCCACCGCCATGCTCACTCGTAACCTGGCGAGCATGGACGTTGAAGAAGCAATTCGCGGTAACCCGATTGACGGGGTGGTGTTGCTGACCGGTTGCGACAAAACCACCCCGGCGCTGCTGATGGGCGCGGCCAGCTGCGACGTGCCGGCCATCGTCGTCACTGGCGGGCCGATGCTCAACGGCAAGCACAAGGGCAAGGACATCGGTTCCGGCACGGTGGTCTGGCAACTGAGCGAACAGGTCAAGGCCGGCACCATCACCATCGACGATTTCCTTGCGGCCGAGGGCGGCATGTCACGCTCGGCGGGCACCTGCAACACCATGGGCACGGCATCGACCATGGCTTGCATGGCCGAAGCACTCGGCACGTCCTTGCCGCACAACGCGGCGATTCCGGCGGTGGATGCGCGGCGTTATGTGTTGGCGCACATGTCCGGCATGCGCGCGGTGGAGATGGTTCGTGAGGATTTGAAACTGTCGAAGATCCTCACCAAGGAGGCCTTCGAAAACGCCATTCGGGTCAACGCGGCGATCGGCGGCTCGACCAACGCGGTGATCCACTTGAAAGCCATCGCCGGCCGCATCGGCGTCGAACTGGATCTGGACGACTGGACGCGTATCGGGCGCGGTACGCCGACTATCGTCGACCTGCAACCGTCCGGGCGTTTCCTGATGGAGGAGTTTTATTACGCCGGTGGTTTGCCGGCGGTGCTGCGCCGTCTCGGTGAGGCCAATCTGATTCCCAATCCGAACGCGCTGACCGTCAATGGCAAGACACTGGGCGAAAACACCAAGGACGCGCCGATTTACGGTGAAGACGAAGTGATCCGTCTCCTCGACAACCCGATCCGCGCCGACGGCGGCATCTGCGTGTTGCGCGGCAACCTGGCGCCACTCGGTGCCGTGCTCAAGCCGTCCGCCGCCACCCCGGAACTGATGCAGCATCGCGGCCGCGCCGTGGTGTTCGAGAACTTCGACATGTATAAGGCGCGGATCAACGATCCAGAGCTGGACGTGGATGCCAACTCGATTCTGGTGATGAAGAACTGCGGGCCGAAGGGTTATCCGGGCATGGCCGAAGTCGGCAACATGGGCTTGCCGGCCAAGCTGCTGGCGCAGGGCGTGACCGACATGGTGCGCATTTCCGATGCACGCATGAGTGGCACGGCGTACGGCACGGTGGTTTTGCACGTGGCCCCGGAAGCGGCGGCCGGCGGGCCTCTGGCGGCGGTGCAGGAAGGCGACTGGATCGAACTCGATTGCGCCACCGGGCGTTTGCATCTGGACATTCCGGATGCCGAACTGGCGGCGCGGATGGCCGATCGGCAGCCACCGCAGCAACTGCTGGTGGGCGGCTACCGTCAGCTGTACATCGACCATGTGCTGCAGGCGGATCAGGGCTGCGACTTTGATTTCCTGGTCGGTTGCCGAGGTGCGGAAGTGCCACGCCATTCTCACTGATCACACAAATCCCTGTGGGAGCGAGCTTGCTCGCGAAGACGGCGGTACATTCAACTGTAATGTTGTTTGATCCATCGCTTTCGCGAGCAAGCTCGCTCCCACAGTTGTTCTTTACCCGCCTCAAGATTGTGCCGTGCCTGCTATGATGCGCGGCATCTCCATCGCTCAGGATCGCGCCGCTCCCCATGGATTACCGCAAACCTTCCGACCGTAAAAGCATGCACTCGCGCATTGTCCAGGAACTGGGCATGCAGATCGTCTCCGGACGCTTTTTGCCCGACGACAAACTGCCCGCCGAAGCCTTGCTCTGCGAGGAATACGCGGTCAGCCGGCCGGTGTTGCGCGAAGCCACACGGGTGCTGGTGGCCAAGGGGCTGGTGTATTCCAAACCACGGGTCGGAACCGTCGTCAAAGCGCGCCGCGAATGGCACATGCTCGACCCGGACGTGCTGCACTGGCTGATGCAGAGTAGCCCGCAGAACGAATTCTTCAATGTGCTGACCAGCGTGCGCAGCATCATCGAACCGGCCGCTGCCGCCCTCGCCGCCCAGCATGCGACCGAGGCCGACATTGCGGCGATTGGTGAGGCTTACCAGCGCATGGAAGCGGCGCCGACACCGGAAGCCTTGCTGCAACCGGACCTGGATTTCCACAGCCGGATTGCCGATGCGACGCACAATGATCTGTTGGCGAACCTGTGCAACATGTTGTCGGTGGCGATTGCCGAGGCGTTGAAGCACTCGAATCAGCGGCCGAATCTGCATGAATTGGCGTTGCCTCGGCACAAGGCGATTTTGACGGCGATTGAGAATCGTGATGCCCTTGGTGCTCGGCATGCGACGTTGGTGCAACTGGATGATGCCCGCAGCGCATTGAGTGCTGTGCTTGGCGCTGAACTTACCTAAGACTTGAGATCTTCTGCCCTCACCCTAGCCCTCTCCCAGAGGTAGAGGGGACCGATTGGGGGATATTCAAGAACTACGCCGACTTGAACGATCTGCTGTGAATCCATAATCGACTCGGCATCTCAAGTCGAACGATTTGCTGTGAATCCATAATCGACTCGGCATCTCAAGTCGAACGATTTGCTGTGAATCCATAATCGACTCGGTGTTTCAGGTCGATGTATCAAGTCGCACACCTCGGTCAGTCCCCTCTCCCTCCGGGAGAGGGCTAGGGTGAGGGGCTGTTGATCTTGAGCCACAAAAAAAGCCGCAACCCTAAGGTTGCGGCTTTGTCGTTTGAGCCCTTCAGATCAATGCGCAAACAGCGAATTGCCCTTCTGCCCCGCCAGTTTCTCCGGCTTGATCAGGAACTTCGCCAGGGCCGGCAGCAGCCACAGCGCGCCGAACATGTTCCAGAGCAGCATGAAGGTCAGCATCAGCCCCATGTCGGCCTGGAACTTGATCGCCGAGAAGATCCAGGTGCACACGCCGATGGCCAGGCACAAACCGGTGAACAGCACGGCTTTACCGGTGGATTTCAGGGTCTGGTAATAGGCTTCCTGCAACGGCAACCCCGCGCGCAGGAAACTTTCCAGGCGGCTGTAGATGTAGATGCCGTAGTCCACGCCAATCCCCACACCCAGCGCCACCACCGGCAAGGTCGCGACCTTCACGCCAATGCCCATGAACGCCATCAGTGCGTTGCCGAGTACCGAGGTCAGCACCAGCGGCAGGACGATGCACAGGGTCGCCGCCCACGAACGGAAGGTGATCATGCACATTACCGCCACGCAGATGTACACCAGGATCAGGATGGTCAGCTCGGCCTGCTTGATGACTTCGTTGGTGGCCGCTTCGATCCCGGCGTTACCGGCCGCGAGAATGAATTCCAGACCGTCCTTGTTGTTGGCCTTGGCGAATTCCTGCACCGCATGCACCGCGCGATCCAGGGTTTCAGCCTTGTGATCGTTGAGGAACACCAGCACTGGCGCCAACGAGCAACTGTTGTTATACAGGCCATCGGCGCGGGCAATCGAGTTGTTCAGCACGTCCGGGTTGCGTGACAGGGTTTCCCATTTCAGGTTGCCCTCGTTCATGCCCTTGATCATCTGCTTGGACACCGTCACCAGCGAGATCGCCGACTGCACGCCCTCGGTGTTCTGCATCTTCCACATCAGCTCATCAATCGGCGCCATGGCCTCAAAGCGCGAGCAACCTTCAGCCTTGGTCTTGACCATCACCACCAGCACGTCGGAACTGGTCGAGTAGTTATTGATGATGAAGTTGTTGTCCTTGTTGTAGCGCGAGTCCGGCCGCAGTTCCGGCGCGCCTTGGTCGAGGTCGCCGATTTTCAGGTTCTGGCTGTACCAGAGGCCGCCGCCGAAGGCGATCAGTGCCAGCACCACCGAGATGCGTGCGACTTTCGGGTTGGCGAAGTTCGACAGCAGGCGCCAGAACGGATGTTCGCGGTTCGCATCTTTCTTGCTCTTGGCGATGGCGCGTTTGCTGATGCCGACATAGGAAATGGCGACCGGCAGCAGGATCAGGTTGGTGAACACGATCACCGCCACGCCGATTGACGCGCCGATGGCCAGTTCGCGAATCACGCCGATGTCGATGATCAGCAGCGTGATGAAGCCCACCGCGTCAGCGAGAATCGCGATCATCCCCGGCAGGAACAGTTGCCGGAAGGTGCGCCGCGCCGCGGTCAGGGCGTTGTCGGCTTCACTCGATTGCAGGGCGATACCGTTGATCTTCTGCACGCCGTGGGAAATGCCGATGGCGAAAATCAGGAACGGCACCAGCATCGAATACGGGTCGAGTCCGAAGCCGAAGAAGTGCATCAAGCCAAGCTGCCAGACCACCGCGACCAGCGTCGTACTCAACACCGCAATGGTGCTGCGCAGGCAGTTGGTGAACCACAGCAGCAGGATCAGGGTGATGACGAAGGCGATGCCGAAGAACAGCACCACCATCACCAGACCGTCGATCAGGTCGCCGACCTTCTTGGCGAAACCGACGATGTGGATCTTGACGTTGGGGTTCTGCGCTTCGAACTTGTTGCGGATCTTGTCTTCGAGCTCATGGGAGAACTTGCGATAGTCCAGGGCCAGCAACTTGCCCTGGTCTTCCGGGTCCGGGTAGGACTCCAGCAGCGGGATATCGACGATGCTCGACTTGAAGTCGTTGGCCACCAGGCGCCCGACTTGCCCGGACTTGAGCACGTTGTTGCGCAGCAGGTCGAGGCTGTCCTGAGAGCCGTTGTAGCTCTGCGGGATCACTTCGCCACCGGCAAAACCTTCTTCGGTCACTTCGGTCCAGCGTACGCTCGGGCTCCACAGCGACTTGAGGCCAGAGCGGTCGACGCCGGAGATGTAGAACACCTCGTCGTTGATCTGCCGCAGGGTCTCCATGTACTCCTTGGAGAAGATGTCGCCGTCCTTGGCCTCCACCGAAATGCGCACGGTGTTGCCCAGGTTCGCCAGATCGTTGCGGTGCTCCATCATCTTCTCGATGAACGGATGCTTGAGCGGAATCATTTTTTCGAAACTGGTGGACGGCCGGATCAGCGTGGCCTGCCAGAACAGGAAAATACTCACCACCAGACAGATCAGAATCACCGCCGGGCGGTTGTTGAAAATCAGGCGTTCGAGAAACGTCGCCTTGTCCTGCTGAGGAGTGATCAAGGAAGTCATAGCCCCGCCTTCTTATTATTGATCTCGGCACCGTTCGGCAGCGTGGTGTGGACACCGCCCTGCCCGGTCAGAATCAGGTTGCCGTCACCGGCAGCGGCGACCGATGACAGCGAAATACGATCCGGGCGGTTGAACACGCTGAAGGTTTCGCCGTTGTCGCTGCTGCTGATCACCGAACCGCCGTTACCGACGATCACGATCGAGCCGTCTTCGAGCAGGGTCGCGCCGGACAGGCCGAATTCCAGCGCACCGCGTGCGGCTTTCAGCTCGACCTGCTCCCAGGTGCTGCCGAAGTCGGTGGAGCGATAGAGGTTGCCGCGCAAGCCATAAGCCAGCAGGGTCTGCGGTTGCGCCGTGCCGATCACGCCGAACAGCGAACCTTCGTACGGGCCTTCGAGTTTTTCCCAGGTCTGGCCCCAGTCGGCGGAGCGAAACATGCTGCCCGACTCGCCGACGATGAACAGCCCGGCATCCTTCACCGCCGCAATGGCGTTGAGGTGGAACTGGTCTTCGTTGTCGAGGCGGTCACTGACGTCTTCCCAGTGCTTGCCGCCGTCGGTGGTTTCCAGCAGCGCGCCGTAAGCGCCCACGGCCATGCCGCTGTTGACGTCCTTGAACCAGACGTCGAGCAGCGGCGATTCACGTTTGAGGTCTTCGAATTGCTTGCTCCAGGTCAGACCGCCGTCTTCGCTGGCAAGGATCTGCGCGTCATGGCCGACGGCCCAGCCGTGTTTGTCATCGACAAAGTACACCGCCGTCAGCAGTTGCCGGGTCGGCACCTTGGCCTGGGTCCAGGTCTTGCCCTGGTCGTCGGAATAGAGAATGTGCCCGCGATCACCCACCGCCACCAACCGGGTGCCGGCGTGGACGACGTCGAGCATCAGGCTTTTCGCGGCTTTGGCTGATGCGGTGGCGTAAACCACGTCGGCCGGCGCTTCGGCAGCACTCACAGGTGCCGACAAGGTGGCAAAGCCCAGCAGCGAGAGTGCTGTGGCCAGCAACGCGGTGTTGCGTAACGCCGGCGGGCGGCAACGACTCATAAACCTTCCCCTATTTATTATTGTTAGGCCATTTGGCCTTCAAGGGCGCCGCAAGTGTGCTCCGCTGACGGCTAGTCAGAAGCATAGTCCTGAAACCCGCAATCCAGAGCCACTTCGGAAGCTGGCTCATCCTATCGGGCTTTCGAAACGTCTGACAATCGGCGCCACGTTATCTTTTGTTAACCGAAAGCGGCCCTCTGTAACGAATGAATTTCCCTGTGGGAGCGAGCTTGCTCGCGAAAGCGGTGGATCAGCCAATAAAGAGGGTGACCGTTACGCCGCCTTCGCGAGCAAGCTCGCTCCCACAGGGGTTGGTGGTGGTTGTGGGATTTGAATACATGACCATTCGCCGGGGTGATGCGGCAAAAGTCATCGAGGGGACTTGCACGATCGGTATTATGGTATACCATCAGACGCACAGACACTCTTAATCCCCCACGGAGCAGCTCATGAGTTTCGAAATTCGCAAGATCGTCAGCTATGTCGAAGAAACCTTTATCGAAGGCGGCAAGGCGGCTGACAAGCCAGTGACCATGGTCGGCCTGGCGGTGGTGATGAAGAACCCTTGGGTGGGCAACGGTTTCGTTGAAGACCTCAAGCCGCAGATCCGCGCCAACTGCTCCGACCTCGGCGCACTGATGGTCGAGCGTCTGGTCGGCATCATTGGCGGTGCGGAAAAAATCGAGGCCTACGGCAAAGCGGCTGTGGTCGGTGCCGACGGCGAGATCGAACACGCCTCCGCGGTGATCCACACCCTGCGCTTCGGCAACCACTACCGCGAAGCGGTCAAGGCCAAGAGCTACCTGAGCTTCACCAACAAGCGCGGCGGTCCGGGCACCTCGATTCAGATCCCGATGATGCACAAGGACGACGAAGGCCAGCGTTCGCACTACATCACCCTGGAAATGCAGATCGAAGACGCGCCGCGTGCCGACGAAATCGTCGTGGTGCTCGGTTGCGCCGACGGTGGTCGCCTGCACCCGCGCATCGGCAACCGCTACATCGACCTGGAAGAACTGGCTGCCGAAAAAGCCCAGTAATCACAATAAAAAGGCATTGCAGGAGCGCTCCATGATTCGGCTCACCGCTGAACTCACCCCGGCGGGCACCAGTTACCTGGCGACCGGCCAAGGCCAGCCCGTGGTTTTGATCCACGGCGTGGGCCTGAACAAAGAAATGTGGGGCGGCCAGATTGTCGGCCTGTCCAGCCAATACCGGGTGATCGCCTACGACATGCTCGGCCATGGCGCCAGCCCGCGTCCGGCCAGCGGCACCGCGCTGCTGGGTTACGCCGATCAGTTGCTGGAGCTGCTCGATCACTTGAATCTGCCCCAGGCAGCGGTGATCGGTTTCTCCATGGGCGGTCTGGTGGCGCGGGCCTTTGCCCTGCATTACCCGGAGCGCCTGCAAAGTCTGGTGGTGTTGAACAGCGTGTTCAACCGCAGCGAAGAACAGCGTGCCGGCGTGATCGCGCGCACCGCGCAAGCGGCCGAACATGGTCCCGACGCCAACGCCGAAGCGGCGCTGTCGCGTTGGTTCAGCCGCGAATATCAAGCCGCCAACCCGGCGCAGATCGCAGCGATCCGCCAGACCCTGGCCGGCAATGATCCGCAAGGCTACCTGACCACCTACGAACTGTTCGCCACCCAAGACATGTACCGCGCCGACGACCTGGGCAGCATTCAGGCGCCGACGCTGATCGCCACTGGCGAGCTCGACCCGGGTTCGACCCCGGAAATGGCCGAGCAACTGGCCCGACGCATCCCCGGTGCGAAGGTTGCGGTGCTGGCCGAGCAACGGCATATGATGCCGGTAGAGTCGCCGCGCCTGGTCAACCAGACGCTGCTGGAATTTCTCGAATACGCACACGCCCGACAAAACCATATAAAGGGGATCGTTGCATGACACTCGCACGCTTCCAGATGTGCATCGGCGGAGAATGGGTCGACGCCCTCTCCGGCAAGACTTTCGAAAGCCTTAACCCTGCTTGCGCGCAAGCCTGGGCCGAACTGCCCGACGCAGATGAAGCGGACGTCGAACGCGCCGTGCAAGCAGCGCAGACGGCCTTCGACAGCCCGGCCTGGCGCGGCCTCACCGCCACCGCACGCGGCAAACTGCTACGGCGTCTCGGTGATTTGATCGCCGAGAACAAGGAACAACTGGCGCTGCTGGAAAGCCGCGACAACGGCAAGCTGATCCGCGAAACCCGTGGCCAGGTCGGCTACCTGCCGGAGTTCTTCCACTACACCGCCGGTCTGGCCGACAAGCTCGAAGGCGGCACCCTGCCGCTGGATAAGCCGGATCTGTTCGCCTACACCGTGCACGAAGCCATGGGCGTAGTCGCGGCGATCATTCCGTGGAACAGCCCGCTGTACCTGACCGCGATCAAACTGGCTCCGGCCCTCGCCGCCGGCAACACCATCGTGATCAAGCCGTCCGAACATGCTTCGGCGACCATCCTCGAGCTGGCACGCCTGGCCCTCGAAGCCGGAATTCCGCCGGGCGTGGTCAACGTCGTCACCGGTTACGGCCCGAGCACCGGCGCCGCCCTCACCCGCCATCCGCTGATCCGCAAAATCGCCTTCACCGGCGGCGCGGCGACAGCGCGGCATGTGGTGCGCAGCAGCGCCGAAAACTTTGCCAAGCTGTCGCTGGAACTGGGCGGCAAGTCGCCGAACATCATCTTCGCCGACGCCGATCTGGACAGCGCGATCAACGGCGCGATTGCCGGGATCTACGCGGCGTCCGGGCAGAGTTGTGTGTCCGGTTCGCGCCTGTTGGTGCAGGACGAAATCTACGACGAATTCGTCAACCGACTGGTCGAACGCGCCCAGCGCATTCGCATCGGCAACCCGCAAGAGGACAACAGTGAGATGGGCCCGATGGCCACCGCGCAGCAACTGGCGGTGGTCGAAGGTCTGGTCGCTGATGCCATCGCTGAAGGCGCACGTTTGCGCACCGGCGGCAAGCGCCCGACCGATCTCGGTGAAGGCTGGTTCTACGAGCCGACGCTGTTCGAGTGCGACCGCAACTCAATGAAGATCATGCAGGAAGAAGTCTTCGGCCCGGTGGCTTCGGTGATTCGCTTCAAAGATGAGGCCGAAGCACTGGCGATCGCCAACGACTCGCAGTTTGGCCTTGCCGCCGGCATATGGACCCGCGACCTGGGCCGCGCCCATCGCCTGGCTCGCGACGTGCGCTCGGGGATCATCTGGGTCAACACCTACCGCGCGGTGTCGGCGATGGCGCCGATCGGCGGCTTCAAGAACAGTGGCTATGGACGCGAAAGCGGCATCGACTCGGTGCTGGCCTACACCGAACTGAAAACGGTGTGGATCAACCTCTCTCAGGCGCCGATGCCTGATCCGTTTGTGATGCGCTAGGAGTACCGCGACATGATCGAACCCGGCATTTACAAAGACGTGATGAGCTCGTTCCCGTCCGGGGTCACGGTGGTCACCACCCTTGACCCGGACGGCGGCATCGTCGGCATCACCGCCAGCGCCTTCAGTGCGCTGTCGATTGATCCGGCACTGGTGCTGTTCTGCCCCAACTACGCCTCCGACACCTACCCGGTGCTGCGCGACAGCAAGAAATTCGCGATCCACTTGCTGTCCGCCGACCAGACCGCCGAGGCCTACGCCTTCGCCGGAAAAGGCAAGGACAAGGCCAAGAACATCGAGTGGCACCTGAGCGATCTCGGTAACCCGATTCTCGCCAAGGCCACGGCGATCATCGAGTGCGAATTGTGGCGCGAGTACGACGGTGGTGATCACGCGATCATCGTTGGCGCGGTGAAACACCTGATCCTGCCCGAACAACCGGTAACGCCAATGATTTATCACAAGGGCAAGCTCGGTCCGTTGCCGACCCTGGCCTGAGACAACAATGCAAAACCCTGTGGGAGCTGGCTTGCCAGCGATGAGGGCTTAACATTCAACATTGATGTTGGCTGATAGTCCGCCATCGCTGGCAAGCCAGCTCCCACAGGGACTGAGGCGAGGCAAAGAATATGAATAACGAAAAGTACGAACAAGGCCTGAAAATCCGCACTGAGGTGCTCGGCGAAGCTTATGTACAGCGTTCAATAGACAACGCCGACGACTTCACCCGTCCGTTGCAGGAAATGGTCACTGAATACTGCTGGGGCCATGTCTGGGGGCGCGAGGGCTTGTCGCTCAAGGAGCGCAGCATGATCAACCTGGCGATGATCTCGGCGCTGAACCGTCCGCATGAACTCAAGCTGCATGTGCGCGGCGCCTTGCGTAACGGCCTGAGTCGTGAGCAAATACGCGAAATTCTGCTTCAGGTCGGTATTTATTGCGGCGTCCCGGCAGCCGTGGACAGTTTCCGGCTCGCCCGTGAAGCCTTCGCCGAAGCCGACGCCGAGGCCTCCAGTTAACCCCTCGGCTGTTTAGATGCCCGTCTGGCATGGACAGCCAACTTAAAGAGCGGACCCCATGAAACGCCAGCCACTCGACGACAGCTTCAAGGTCAATCGCAACCCCGTTACCCTGCGCGAAATCGTGCTGGATAAACTGCGTAGCGCGATCATGAATTTCCAGCTCATGCCAGGGGATCGTCTGGTGGAGCGCGATCTGTGCGACCGCCTCGGTGTCAGCCGCACGTCGGTGCGTGAAGCCTTGCGTCACCTTGAATCCGAAGGCCTGGTTGAATTCGCCGATGCCAAGGGCCCACGGGTGGCGATCATCACTCTGGCCGATGCGGTCGACATCTATGAGCTGCGCTGTGTGCTTGAAGGCCTGATCGTCCAGCTGTTCACCCTGCGCGCCAAGGCCAAGGACATCAAGGCCCTGGAAAAAGCTCTCGACGACAACCGCAAGGCGCTCAAGGACGGCGAACTGCAACAGGTGATCGACTCGGTGCAGGGCTTCTACGACGTACTGCTCGAAGGCTCGGGCAACCATGTTGCAGCCACGCAGCTGCGCCAGTTGCAGGCGCGCATCAGCTACCTGCGCGCGACGTCGGTGTCCCAGGAAAACCGGCGCGGCGCGAGTAACCACGAAATGGAAAAAATGGTCGAGGCGATCAAGAGCGGCGATCCGCTGGCGGCGCACCAGGCTTGTGTCGATCACGTACGTGCCGCCGCAGCCGTGGCCCTCGACTACCTCAAGCGCAAACAGGAAGAAACCGGCGCCACGCCGAACATCACCCTGCCGATCGCGCTGAAAGAACCGCGTATAGGTCACTGATATGTTCAGCCCGAGCTTTTGCCCGAAATGCGGTGGCCCTGACCTCGGTCAGCAGGTGCCGCCGGGCGATACGCACGAGCGCCTGATGTGCCGCGCCTGCGGCTACATCCACTACGTCAATCCGAAGATCATCGCCGGCTGCATCATCGAGCAGGACGGCAAATACCTCTTGTGCCAACGGGCGATCCCGCCGCGCCCGGGCACCTGGACGCTGCCCGCAGGTTTCATGGAAAGCGGCGAAACCACCGAACAGGCGGCGCTGCGCGAAGTCTGGGAAGAAAGCGGCGTGCGTGCGGAAATCATCTCGCCGTACTCGATTTTCAGCGTGCCGACGATCAGCGAGGTGTACATCATCTTCCGCGCCATCGCGCTGGAGATCACCGGGCAGTACGGGCCGGAAACCCTTGACTACAAATTCTTCGCCCCCGAAGACATCCCGTGGGAGCAGATCTACTACCCGGCGATCCGGCAGATCCTCGAGCGTTATATCGAGGAGCGTCAGGCCGGGGTGTATGGGATTTACATGGGCAATGATGACAGTGGGAAGATCCACTTTATCCGCTGAATCCCCCTGACATTGCCTGCCTGATCGTTCCCACCCTCCGCGTGGGAACGAGAGCGTAGGAACGATCACTGCTGTGAGCTTCAGGGTGGGGTGATGCCTTCGACGATGATGATTTCCGCCCTCGCCCATTCCTCGCGATAACGTTTCGCCTCCTGATATGCCGCCGAGTGGTAGCACGCCAGCGCCTGCTCGTAGCTCTCGAACTCGATCACCACGCTACGCTGAGGGGTAGGCCTGCCCTCCAGCGCTTCGCTGCGCCCGCCCCGGGCTAAAAACTTTGCACCGAACTCGGCGAACGCCTGCGGCGCACGCTGGGTGTATTGGCTGTAGTGCTCGGCATCGGCGACATCCACGTGGGCAATCCAGTACGCCTTCATAGTGACCTCTTTGTTGATTTTGTATTATGGTATACCAATATATTTCCAACGAACCCTGAGAGTCCAGCATGGCCTTCAACAGCATCGAAGAAATCATCGAAGAGTATCGTCTCGGCAAAATGGTCTTGCTGGTCGATGACGAAGATCGGGAAAACGAAGGCGACCTGCTGCTGGCCGCCGACTGCTGCACACCCGAGGCGATCAGCTTCATGGCCCGCGAAGCGCGTGGGCTGATCTGCCTGACGCTGACCGACGAGCATTGCCAACGCCTGGGCCTGGAGCAAATGGTGCCTGCCAACGGCAGCGTGTTCAGCACTGCGTTCACCGTGTCGATTGAAGCGGCGGTTGGCGTCACCACCGGCATCTCCGCCGCTGATCGCGCGCGTACGGTCGCGGCCGCCGTGGCCAAAGACGCCCGTGCCGAAGACCTGGTGCAACCCGGCCACATCTTCCCGCTGCGCGCCAAGGAAGGTGGCGTGCTGACCCGCGCCGGCCACACCGAAGCCGGTTGTGACCTGGCGCGCCTCGCCGGTTTCACCCCGGCCTCGGTGATCGTCGAAGTGATGAACGACGACGGCACCATGGCCCGCCGCCCGGACCTGGAAGTATTCGCGCGCAAGCACGGGATCAAGATCGGCACCATCGCCGACCTGATCCACTACCGCCTGAGCACCGAGCACACCATCGAACGCATTGGGGAACGTGAGTTGCCTACCGTGCATGGCACCTTCCGCCTGATCACCTTTGAGGATCGCATTGAGGGTGGCGTGCACATGGCGATGGTCATGGGCGATCTGCGCCGTGAAGAGCCGACGCTGGTGCGCGTGCATGTGATCGACCCACTGCGCGATCTGGTCGGCGCCGAATACAGCGGCCCGAGCAACTGGACGCTGTGGGCGGCACTGCAACGGGTCGCGGCTGAAGGTCATGGGGTTGTGGTGGTGCTGGCCAATCACGAATCGTCGCAGGCGTTGCTCGAGCGCGTGCCGCAACTGACTCAGCCGCCGCGGCAGTTCAGTCGTTCGCAATCGCGGATCTATTCGGAGGTGGGCACCGGGGCGCAGATTCTGCAGAACCTTGGGGTTGGCAAGCTGCGGCATCTTGGGCCGCCGCTGAAGTATGCGGGGTTGACGGGGTATGACCTGGAAGTGGTCGAGAGTATTCCGTTTATCGAGTGAAGCTGCCCTCACCCCAGCCCTCTCCCCGAGGGAGAGGGAGCCGACCGAGTTGTTGGCCCGTTATCCATCGACCTGAAATATCGAGTCGAACTCAGGTTTTGAACAACACAAAGATCGGCCCCCTTTCCCCCTCTCCCATTGGGAGAGGGCTGGGGTGAGGGGCTGGATCTGCAGTGCACCCTTCATCTCATGCCGAGCACATCCAAAAACCCATAATCAACAGATAACCGGTAAGGCAAAGTGCTTGCACAAAGCTTGGAATACCATAATATGATATTCCATATACCGGACGACCTGAAAAACCGCCCGTCTACTGCTCCCGACAGGCGGGCAACAACGCAAGCCCGCTCAAAAACACAACAATGAGGGCGTAAAAATGGTGTTGAACAAAGCTGCAACCGCAATCCTTTTTGCGGGACTGCTGAGCGTGACCGGCCAGGCCGCGATGGCCGCCGAGAGTGTGAACTTTGTCAGCTGGGGCGGTAGCACCCAGGATGCGCAGAAACAGGCGTGGGCCGATCCGTTCAGCAAGGCCAGCGGCATCACCGTGGTGCAGGACGGTCCGACCGACTACGGCAAACTCAAGGCCATGGTCGAAAGCGGCAACGTGCAGTGGGATGTGGTCGATGTCGAAGCCGACTTCGCCCTGCGCGCAGCGGCTGAAGGCCTGCTCGAACCCCTCGATTTCAAAGTCATCCAGCGCGACAAGATCGACCCGCGTTTCGTCAGCGATTACGGCGTCGGCTCGTTCTTCTTCTCCTTCGTCCTCGGCTACAACGAGGGCAAACTCGGCGCCAACAAGCCGCAGGACTGGAGCGCCCTGTTCGACACCAAGACCTACCCCGGCAAACGCGCCCTGTACAAATGGCCAAGCCCCGGCGTGCTCGAACTGGCGCTGCTGGCCGACGGGGTGCCGGCTGACAAGCTCTACCCGCTGGATTTGGATCGCGCCTTCAAGAAACTCGACACCATCAAGAAAGACATCGTCTGGTGGGGTGGCGGCGCGCAGTCGCAGCAACTGCTGGCCTCCGGTGAAGCGAGCATGGGCCAGTTCTGGAACGGTCGGATCCACGCCCTGCAGGAAGACGGCGCGCCAGTCGGCGTGAGCTGGAAGCAGAACCTGGTCATGGCCGACATTCTGGTGATTCCAAAAGGTTCGAAAAACAAGGACGCGGCGATGAAGTTCCTGGCCACCGCCAGCAGTGCCAAAGGCCAAGCCGACTTCTCCAACCTGACCGCCTACGCCCCGGTCAACGTCGACAGCGTGGCGCGCCTGGACTCGGTGCTGGCCCCGAACCTGCCGACTGCCTACGCTAAGGATCAGATCACTCTTGATTTCGCGTACTGGGCCAAGAACGGTCAAGCCATCGCGACACGGTGGAACGAATGGCTGGTCAAATGAAAATGGCGGCCACTGCGTCCCGTCCCTCCACTGCCACCGGGAGCGCCGCGAGCGCTGCCGGTCCGGCCACAGGCAAGGCGAGTGCAATGGCGCAAGCCCCGTCCCTCAAACAACGCTGGCGCGGCGCCGGCAACCTCGTACCGGCACTGCTGTTCCTCGGCCTGTTCTTTCTCGCGCCGTTGATTGGCCTGCTGTTGCGCGGCGTGCTCGAACCGACCCCGGGCCTTGGCAACTATGAACAACTGTTCGCCAACTCGGCGTACGCCCGGGTGCTGCTCAACACCTTCTCGGTGGCCGGACTGGTGACGATTTTCAGCCTGTTGCTCGGCTTTCCGCTGGCCTGGGCGATCACTTTGGTGCCACGCGGTTGGGGGCGCTGGATCCTCAACATCGTGCTGCTGTCGATGTGGACCAGCCTGCTCGCCCGCACCTATTCGTGGCTGGTGCTGCTGCAAGCCTCGGGGGTGATCAATAAGGCGCTCATGGCCATGGGCATCATCGATCAGCCGCTGGAAATGGTGCACAACCTGACCGGCGTGGTGATCGGCATGAGCTACATCATGATCCCGTTCATCGTCCTGCCGTTGCAGGCAACCATGCAGGCCATCGACCCGATGATCCTGCAGGCCGGCTCGATCTGCGGCGCCAGCCCGTGGACCAACTTCTTCCGGGTGTTCCTGCCGCTGTGCCGGCCGGGCCTGGCGTCTGGCGGGTTGATGGTGTTCGTGATGTCGCTCGGTTACTACGTCACCCCGGCGCTGCTCGGCGGGGCGCAGAACATGATGCTGCCGGAGTTCATCATTCAGCAGGTGCAATCGTTCCTCAACTGGGGCCTGGCCAGTGCCGGCGCCGCATTGCTGATCGCGATCACCCTGGTGCTGTTCTACTTCTACCTGAAGCTTCAGCCGGAGTCTCCGGTTGGCGCCAGTAACGCGAGGTAAGCCGAGATGCTACTGACTCCCAATGCCATGAGCCGGCGGATGCGTTTCGGCTTGTATGCAACCACCGGACTGATCGGTCTGTTCCTGCTGTTGCCGATCGTGTTCATTGTCCTGTTGTCGTTTGGTTCCTCGCAGTGGCTGGTGTTCCCGCCGCCGGGCTGGACGCTGAAATGGTACGGCCAGTTCTTCTCCAACGCCGACTGGATGAACGCCGCGGCGGCCAGCCTCAAGGTGGCCGTGCTGACCACGATCTGCGCAGTGGCCCTCGGTTTGCCGACCGCGTTTGCGCTGGTACGCGGGCGTTTTCCTGGCCGGGAAATGCTCTACGGCCTGTTCACCCTGCCGATGATCGTGCCGCTGGTGATCATCGCCGTGGCGGTATACGCGCTGTTTCTCAAGCTCGGTTACACAGGGACGATGTTCGCTTTCGTCGTCAGCCATGTGATCGTCGCGCTGCCATTTACCATCATCTCGATCATCAACTCGCTGAAGCTGTTTGATCAGTCGATTGAAGACGCGGCGGTGATCTGCGGTGCCTCGCGCCTGCAAGCAGTGTTCAAGGTGACGTTCCCGGCGATCCGTCCGGGAATGGTCGCCGGCGCCCTCTTCGCCTTCCTCGTTTCGTGGGACGAAGTGGTGCTCAGCGTGATGATGGCCAGCCCCACCCTGCAAACCCTTCCCGTGAAAATGTGGACCACTTTGCGCCAGGACCTGACCCCGGTGATCGCCGTCGCTTCGACGCTGCTGATCGGCCTGTCGGTGTTGGTCATGGTGATCGCCGCCGCCCTGCGCCGGCGCAACGAAATCAGCGCCTGAGCGCCCAGGAGTACGACATGAGTGCCGTGATCAAAGACGCATCCCTGCAGAACGACAAACCCCTGGTCAGCCTGCGTAACCTGAACAAGCACTACGGTGACTTTGCCGCCGTGGACAACATCTCGCTGGACATCAAGGACGGCGAGTTCCTGACCTTTCTCGGCTCCAGCGGCTCGGGCAAAAGCACCACGCTGTCGATGCTCGCCGGCTTCGAAACACCGAGCAGCGGCGAGATCCTGGTCAACGGTCAGTCGCTGGTCAACGTGCCGCCGCACAAGCGCGACATCGGCATGGTGTTCCAGCGCTATTCGCTGTTCCCGCATCTGTCGGTGCGCGACAACATCGCCTTCCCGCTGGCGATCCGCAAACTCGCCGCCGCCGAACGTGACAAGCGTGTTGACGCGATGCTCAAACTGGTGCAACTGGAACAGTTCGCCCATCGCCGCCCTTCGCAACTGTCTGGCGGCCAGCAGCAACGGGTCGCCATCGCCCGGGCGCTGGTTTACGAGCCACGCATCCTGTTGATGGACGAACCGCTCGGTGCACTGGACAAAAAGCTGCGTGAGGATTTGCAGGATGAACTGCGTCAGCTGCATCGGCGCCTGGGCATCACCATCGTCTACGTGACCCACGACCAGGAAGAAGCCATGCGTTTGTCGCAACGCATCGCGATTTTCAGTCACGGCAAGATTGTCGGGCTGGGCAGCGGTTATGACCTGTATCAGAACCCGCCGAATGCGTTTGTCGCGTCGTTTCTCGGTAATTCGAACTTCCTCAAGCTCAAGGCGCAAGGCAATGCAGCGGCGAGTTTTGAGGGGCAATCGTTGTCGATTCGACTGACAACCGGGTTGCACACGGATCAGGATGTGTTGCTAATGGTGCGGCCGGAGAAAGCCTTGGCACTGAGCGTGCAGCAGGCGAGCGATGAGCCGCTGCCGGCGGGCTGGAACGAAGTGTCAGCGAAGGTCGTGGAAGTGCTATTCCTCGGGGAGAGCCAGACCTGCAGCGTGGTCACTTCGGGCGGGACGTCGATGACGGTGAAAGCGTTATCGGCGGCAGGCATGCCGCTCAAGGCTGGCGACCCGGTGCGGGTGCGCTGGGCCACCGCTGATGCCTGCGTCTACACCGAATGGACCGAAAGTGACCTGAACAAAGCGGCCGGCGCCCACTGATAGCGTGTTGTCTGTGGGATTTACCCCCTCACCCCAGCCCTCTCCCCCAAGGGGGCGAGGGGGAAAGGGAGCCGATCTCCGTGCTGTTCAAGACCTGAGTTCGACGCGGTATTTTCAGGTCGGCGTAACTCGTCCAAACAACCCGGTCAGTCCCCTCTCCCTCGGGGAGAGGGCCAGGGTGAGGGAAACAGACGACGCGGTATCAGACGATGGCGCGGTAGCCTTCAATCTCATCCGGCCACGCCGTAAGGATTTCAAACCCCGTCTCCGTCACCGCCACCATGTGCTCCCACTGCGCCGACAACGAGCCATCCTTGGTCAGTACGGTCCAGCCATCTGGCATGTTCTTCACATGGCGCTTGCCGGCATTGAGCATCGGTTCAACAGTGAAAATCATCCCTGCCTTGAGCTTCATGCCCTGATTGGGAAAACCGTAATGCAGAATCTGCGGCTCATCGTGATAGACCTTGCCGATCCCGTGCCCGCAGTACTCGCGCACCACGCTGAAGCCTTCCCTCTCCGCCAGACTCTGAATCGCATGGCCGATATCGCCCAATGTGGCGCCCGGCTTGACCACCCGAATACCCGCGCACATGGCCTCATAGGTGGTGTTGATCAGGTGCTGCGCCTCAGGCGTCGCCTCGCCGACCACGTACATGCGGCTGGTATCACCGAACCAGCCGTCCTTGATCACCGCGATGTCGAGGTTGACGATGTCGCCATCCTGCAACGGCGTACCCGAGGGAATGCCGTGGCACACCACGTCGTTGACCGAAGCACAGACGGTTTTCGGGAAACCGTGATAACCGACGTTGGCCGGAACCGCTTTCTGCACATTGACGATGTAGTCGTTGCACAGCCGATCCAGTTCGTCGGTGGTCACACCGGCCTTTACATGCGGCACCAGCATCGCCAGTACTTCAGCGGCGAGTTGGCCGGCGGCGCGTGATTGCGCGATCTCGGCGGGCGTATTGATCTTGATCTGGTTTCTCATGCGCTGACGGCTTCCTGAGTCAGTTGTTGCAGATCCAGCCCGCCGTTCTGTTCGGCGCGAATCAGCAAGCGGCAAATGGCGCTGTGGTCGAGGTTGGGGTGCAGCTCGGCGAGCATGCCGATGCGCATCCAGTGCTCGGCCTGCGCGTTGATCGAGCGGCTGAGTGCATTGCTGGAGATGCGCAGGTTCTCGTGCATGTCCTCAGAAATCTTTACGATGCCCATATATGAATCCGATACGATGTGTATATGTATCGTATATTAGCCAAGCCTTTCACCAAATTGCAAACGCACACAATCTGCAGGACGTAGCGCGGCAAATCGCAGGCAAAAAAAAGCTGCCAAAAGAGGCAGCAAAAACTTTAAGAACACGCGATGTATTGGGCTCAGCATAGACGCCGGATAATGACAGTGTCATGACAGACACACATTCATTGAACCGCCCCGCTGCCGTCATCAGGATGTCATCAACTTCACGGCAGAATCCTCGCAAACCGTCTTGAGCCTTGAGACGGACGTTTCGCAAGGACTCCCATGAAAGAAGACGCCTCGCTGTTTGCCGCCATCGACCTGGGTTCGAATGCATTTCGCATGATGATCGGCCAGTCGGTCCGCAGCCGCAAAGGCTTCATGATTCAGGAGGTGAAAACCTTGCGCGAACCGGTGCGCCTGGCCGAGGGGTTTGACGGTGGCGCGCTGGACACCCTGGCGCTGGATCGCGGCTGGCAGGCGTTGGCGCGGTTCGGCAAAAAGCTGCGGGGGTTCGAAGCGGGTCGGGTGCGTGCGGTGGCCACCAGCGCCGTGCGCGAAGCCGACAATGCACAACTGTTTCTCGCCAGCGCCGAGCGGCATCTGGGCTTTGACATCGACGTCATTTCCGGACATGAAGAGGCTCGGCTGGTGTATGCCGGCGTGGCGCATGCACTGCCGACTGCCGACGACATGCGTCTGGTGGTCGATATTGGTGGCGGTTCCACCGAACTGATCCTCGGCCAAGGCTCGCAACCGTTGCTGACTGAAAGCATTGCCATCGGCAGCGGCACGCTGGGCGCGCGCTATTTTCCCGATGGGCGCATTACCCCCGGTGCCCTGCAAGAAGCCGAGCGCGTCGCCATCCTGCAATTTGAAAAAGTCGCCCGCCGCTATCGCGCGCAAGGCTGGCAGCAAACCATTGGCTCCTCCGGCACCGCGCGCATGCTCGCCAAGGTGCTCAAGGCCAATCGCCTGAACGACTTCGGCCACGACGGCATTACCTACGGTGGGCTGTTGCGCCTGTCGTTACTGCTGCTGAAAGTGAAGAACGTCCAGCAACTGAAACTCGCCGGCCTGCAAGCGCACCGCCAGAGCATTCTGCCCGGTGGCCTGGTGTTGATGCTGGCGGCGTTCAAGGTGTTCGGCATTTCGCAAATGGTGCCGTCCGAACCCGGCCTGCGCCTGGGCGTACTGCACGGTTTGATGAGCAAGCATTAATCCCCCTCCGGCAGATTCGTCTCCCCTAAAGCGGCTTGATCGACTACCATGCCGCCGCCGGTTTCCATACGGAATTAATAGGGAATCCGAGGTGCGTCAGCGCATCGTTCGGAACTGCCCCCGCAACTGTAGGTGCTGAGCCTGCTCCACGACTGCCACTGGGTGAACCCGGGAAGGCCGGAGCACGGGCGATGACGCATCAGTCAGGAGACCTGCCGGCACAGTGACTACTAACCGGCGGGGTGTCCGGGAAGGACATCGTGCCGTGCGCGTCTTCGTTTGATGAGCAGCCTTGCGCTGTTGCCATGACTGCGTTCGCTGGTGTGTTTCCAGACCGTACTCTCCCCGCCTTGCGTACGGTTCCCTTGGAGACTGCCCATGCTGCTGCCCCGCGTTGCCATCCTGCTCACCGGCCTGAGTCTTTGCGCGCTCGCCCATGCAGCGCCGACGACCTATCCACTGACCGTCGAGAACTGCGGCAGCACCCTGACCTTCCAGCATGCTCCCACGCGCACCGTCACCATCGGCCAGGCTGGCACCGAAATGCTTTACGCCCTGGGCCTGGGCGACAAGGTGGTCGGCACCTCGCTGTGGTTCAACGACGTGCTGGTCACGTACAAGGCGCAGAACGACAAGATCGAACGCCTGGCGGATAACGAGCCGAGTTTCGAAGCGGTGATCGGCAAGCGCCCGGAACTGGTCGCCGTGGAGCTGGAATGGATGGTCGGCCCACAAGGTGCAGTGGGCACACGCGAGCAGTTTCATGAGCTGAAAATTCCGACGTACCTGCTGCCCTCCGATTGCGAAGCCAAGGACAACCTCGTCGGCGCCGACGGTACCCGGCTGGCGCCGTTTCGCATCGACACGATTTACAAGAGCGTGAGCCAACTGGCGCAAATCTTCGATGTGCAGGACCGCGGCCAGCAGCTCAATGAACACCTCAAGGCCAGCCTCGCCCGATCAGTCGCCACGGTTCAGGGCAAACAATTGAAAGACGCAAGTGCCGTGGTCTGGTTCTCCAGTGCGCAGATGGACATCGAGCCCTTCGTGGCCGGACACAAAGGCATTCCCGATTTCATGCTGAGTACCCTCGGCGTACGCAACGTAGTGCAATCCGATGAAGAGTGGCCGACGGTCGGCTGGGAAACCATCGCCAAGGCCAACCCGACCTTCATCGTCATCGCACGCATGGATCGCCGGCGCTTCCCCGCTGACGACTATCAGAAGAAACTCGCCTTCCTGCGCAGCGACCCGGTGACCCGCAACATGGACGCGGTGAAAAACAACCGCATCATCATTCTCGACGCCCTGGCCATGCAGGCCAGCCTGCGCACGTTCGATGGCATCGAGCAACTGGCCACGGCCCTCAACGGCTATGACCTGTCGCAATGAATAAAAGCCTGATCCGCGCACTACTGGCCCTGACGACACTGTTGATCGCCGTGCTCGCGGGGGTCGCCATCGGAGAGACGTCGATTGCTCCGGACGTGGTGCTAAAAGTGCTGGCCAACAAGCTGTGGACCGCCGGGCATGCGCTCGACCCGATCGACGAAGGCATTGTCTGGAACTACCGCCTGACCCGCGCCCTGGTCGCCGCCGCGTGCGGTGCCGGTCTGGCGACGTGCGGGGTGATTTTGCAGTCGCTGCTGCGCAATCCGCTGGCCGATCCCTATTTGCTCGGCATCTCCGCCGGGGCCTCGACCGGCGCGGTGATGGTGGCGCTGCTCGGCATTGGCGCCGGGGCGATTTCGCTGTCCGCCGGAGCTTTTGCCGGCGCGGTAACGGCGTTCGTGCTGGTCATTCTGCTGGCCCGTGTCAGCGGTTCGGCCAACGGCACCGGGCAGATCATTCTCGCGGGGATCGCCGGCTCGCAGCTGTTCAATGCGCTCACCGCGTTTCTGATTACCCGTTCGGCGAGTTCCGAGCAGGCGCGCGGCATCATGTTCTGGCTGCTCGGTAATCTCGGCGGCGTGCGCTGGCCGGCGGTGTGGCTGGCGGTGCCGGTGGCCCTGTTCGGCTTGCTGGTGTGCCTGTGGCATCGGCGCGCGCTGGATGCATTTACCTTTGGCGCGGATTCGGCGGCGTCCCTCGGCATACCGGTGCGGCGGGTGCAGATTGTGCTGATCGGTTGCGCGGCGCTGGTAACGGCGGTGATGGTGTCGATTGTCGGTTCGATCGGTTTTGTCGGCCTGGTGATTCCCCATGCGGCGCGTCTGTTGCTCGGCACCGGGCATGCCCGTCTGCTGCCGGCCAGCGCATTGGGGGGCGCGGTGTTTCTGATTGCCGCCGACGTGCTGTCGCGCACCCTGATCAAGGGTCAGGTGATTCCGGTCGGCGTGATTACCGCGCTGGTCGGCGCGCCGGTGTTTGCGCTCATCCTGGTTGGCCGGAGATCGGCTCGATGAACCCGGTGTTGAGTTGTTCCCGGCTGACGTTCAAGGTGCGCGGTGCCGAGTTGCTTAACGGTGTCTGCCTGGAGGTCCAGCGCAGCGAGACCCTCGGCATCGTCGGGCCCAATGGCTCGGGCAAATCAACTCTGTTGAAACTGCTTGCCGGATTGCGCGAGCCGAGCGCTGGCGAGGTTCTGCTCGAAGGCCAGCCCCTCGGAAAAATGCCCCGGCGCAGCATTGCGCAAAAACTGGCGGTGGTCGAACAACAGGCCGACACCGACGACGGCATCCGCGTATTCGACGCCGTTGCACTGGGGCGCACACCGTGGCTGTCAGCGCTGCAGCCGTGGTCGCAGGTGGACGACGCCATCGTTGAACAGGCGTTGATCGACGTCGATGCGCTGCACCTGCGCACGCGTGTCTGGCGTCACTTGTCAGGCGGTGAACGCCAGCGCGTGCACATTGCCCGAGCGCTGGCCCAGCGCCCGCAAATCCTGCTGCTGGACGAACCGGCCAACCACCTCGACATCCAGCATCAATTGACCATCCTCAACGTGGTGCAGGCGTTGCCGGTGACCACACTGATTGCATTGCATGACCTCAATCAGGCGTTGAAATGCGATCGGCTGGCGGTGCTGGAGCGCGGCCGGCTGGTGGCTCTGGGCAAGCCGCTGGAAGTGCTGACGCCGCAGCGGCTACAGGAAACGTTCGGGGTCAAGGCGCACTACCTGACAGACCCGTTCGATGGTGCGCAGATCCTGCGATTTCATTCATAAAACACAGCCCGCTCCACAACGGCTGTGTTTCATGCGGCCCAAGCTTTACGCCAGCTCTTTGCGCAACTGCCGCGCCGCCGCGACCATGTGCACCAGCGCCGCTTCGGTCTCCGGCCAGCCGCGGGTTTTCAGGCCGCAGTCCGGGTTGACCCACAGGCGCTCGGCCGGGATGCGACGGGCCGCCTTGCGCAGCAGACCGGCCATTTCCGCGACCTGCGGAATCCGTGGCGAGTGGATATCGTAGACGCCCGGGCCGATGTCGTTCGGGTAGGCGAAGGCTTCGAAGGCGTCGAGCAGTTCCATGTCCGAACGTGACGTCTCGATGGTGATCACATCCGCATCCATCGCCGCGATGGACTCGATCACATCGTTGAACTCGCTGTAGCACATGTGCGTGTGAATCTGGGTTTCGTCGTGCACCCCGCCAGCGCACAGGCGGAACACCTCGCTCGCCCAGTCCAGATACTGCTGCCACTGTGCCTGACGCAACGGCAAGCCTTCGCGGAATGCCGCTTCGTCGATCTGCACGATCCTGATCCCGGCCGCTTGCAGATCGACCACTTCGTCACGGATCGCCAGCGCCAGTTGCCGGGCCTGCACTTCGCGGCTGATATCTTCACGAGGGAACGACCACATCAACATGGTCACAGGCCCGGTCAGCATGCCCTTCATCACTTTGTCGGTCAGACCCTGCGCATAGCGGATCCATTCGACAGTCATGGCGTGCGGACGGCTGAGGTCGCCGAAGATCACCGCCGGCTTCACGCAACGCGAGCCGTAACTCTGCACCCAGCCAAAACGGGTGAACACGTAGCCATCCAGTTGCTCGGCAAAGTACTCGACCATGTCGTTGCGCTCGGCTTCACCGTGTACCAGCACGTCGAGGCCCAGCCGTTCCTGGATGTCCACCGCATGGCGGATTTCGCTGTGCATGGCTTCGGTGTATTCGGCCGCGCTCAGCTTGCCTTGCTTGAACGACTGCCGCGCCAGACGGATCGACGCAGTCTGCGGAAACGAACCGATGGTGGTGGTCGGGAACAGCGGCAGGTCCAGCCGGGCACGTTGCTTGGCGATACGCTGGGCGAACGGCGACTGACGCTGGCTGTCCTTGGCGGTGATCGCCGCCACCCGGGCCTGCACGGCCGGTTTGTGAATACGCGGAGACGCGGCGCGACTGGTCTGCACCGACCGGCTTTGCGTCAATGCGCGCAGCACTTTTGGCGCTTCCGGCGCCTTGACTGCATGCGCCAGTACCGCGACTTCTTCGCACTTTTGCACTGCGAATGCCAGCCAGCTCTTCAGCTCGGCATCAAGACTGTCTTCGCGGCTCAGATCCACCGGGCTGTGCAGCAGCGAGCAGGACGGCGCGACCCATAGACGTTCACCCAGGCGCTCATGGGCGTGTTGCAGGGTCGCCAGGGCGTTTTCCAGATCGCAGCGCCAGACATTGCGGCCATTGACCATCCCCAGCGACAGCACTTTGTAGGCCGGCAGGCGATCGAGAATGGTCGGGTACTGTTCCGGCGCGCGCACCAGGTCAATGTGCAGTCCATCGACCGGCAGGTTGGCGGCCAGACCGAGGTTTTCTTCCAGCCCACCGAAATAGGTAGCAACCAGCTTTTTCAGGGGATCGCGCTGAATCTGGTTGTAGGCACGCTCGAACGCGCTCTTCCACGCTTGCGGCAAGTCGAGCACCAGAATCGGTTCGTCGATCTGCACCCATTCGACGCCGAGCGCGGCGAGCCGTGCGAAGATCTGTCCGTACAGCGGCAGCAGGCGATCGAGCAGTTCAAGCTTGTCGAACTCACTACCCTTGGCCTTGCCCAGCCACAGGTACGTCAACGGGCCGATCACCACAGGCTTGACGTTGTGCCCCAGCGCGCGGGCTTCTTCGACTTCTTCGAACAACTGCTCCCAGCCCAGCTGGAATTGCTGATCGACACTGAATTCCGGGACCAGGTAGTGGTAATTGGTGTCGAACCATTTGGTCATTTCCTCGGCGTGAGCCCCGCCGCAGCACGTGTCGCTGACGCCACGGGCCATGCCGAACAGGGTTTGCAACGTTGCCTTGCCGTCGTGCGGGCGGAAACGCTCGGGGATCACACCGAACATCAACGAGTGAGTCAGGACCTGGTCGTACCAGGCGAAATCGCCGACCGGCAGCAGCTCGATGCCGGCGTTCTTCTGAATCTCCCAATGCGCCTTGCGCAGCTCACGACCAACGTCGCGCAGGCCCGTCTCGTCCAGCTCTCCTTTCCAGAACGCCTCTTGTGCTTTCTTCAGTTCACGGTCGCGGCCGATGCGCGGAAATCCAAGGGAATGGGCCAGTGCCATAACAAACAACTCCAGAATCGTGTCAATGGCGGCTATTGTCGAGGGCAAGCCTTGGTGAGACAAACTCATTCTAATCGTGATCATCACAAGTTTTACTCATGCAGCTGCGGCAGCGCTTACAGGGAAATGTCGTGCGGATCGCGGATTTTTTGGGTTGCGAGCGTGGGCATCCGGGCCTATGTTGCTTGCGAGATGAGCTGTTTGCCTGCGCATGAAGCGCGATGACTCACCGAAGGAATACGAGATGTCAAAAGACTCCCGCCCTGCCGTGCTGGGGCTGATCGGCAATACCCCTCTGGTGCGCGTGACCCGCTTTGATACCGGGCCGTGCACGCTGTTTCTCAAACTCGAATCGCAGAACCCCGGTGGCTCGATCAAGGACCGTATCGGTCTGGCAATGATTGATGCGGCTGAACGTGATGGCCGCCTGCAACCGGGTGGCACCATCGTCGAAGCCACCGCCGGCAACACTGGCCTGGGCCTGGCGCTGGTCGGCCGCGCCAAGGGTTATCGGGTGGTGCTGGTGGTACCCGACAAGATGTCCACCGAGAAAGTCCTGCACTTGAAGGCCATGGGCGCCGAGGTGCACATCACCCGCTCCGATGTCGGCAAGGGCCATCCCGAGTATTACCAGGACGTGGCGGCACGTTTGGCGAAAGACATCCCCGGCGCGTTCTTCGCCGACCAGTTCAACAACCCGGCCAACCCGCTGGCCCACGAATGCAGTACCGCACCGGAGATCTGGGCGCAAACCGAACATGATCTGGACGCCATCGTGGTCGGCGTCGGCTCGGCCGGCACGCTCACCGGGCTGAGCCGCTTTTTCAAGCGTGTGCAGCCGGATCTGGAAATGATCCTCGCCGACCCGGTGGGTTCGGTGATGGCTCAATACAGCCGCGATGGCACCCTGCCGAAGCCCGGTTCCTGGGCGGTGGAAGGCATCGGTGAAGACTTCATCCCGTCGATCACCGACCTCTCCAGCGTGCGCCACGCCTATTCAATCAGCGATGAAGAAAGCTTCGATCACGCCCGCCAGTTGCTCAAGGCCGAAGGCATTCTCGGAGGTTCCTCGACCGGCACCCTCTTCGCGGCCGCATTGCGTTATTGCCGCGAACAGACTGAGCCCAAACGCGTGGTCAGTTTCGTCTGCGACACCGGCACGCGCTACCTGTCGAAGGTCTACAACGACCAGTGGATGACCGATCAGGGCCTGTTGCAGCGCAAGGGTTATGGCGACCTGCGCGATCTGATCGCGCGGCGTTTCGAGGACGGCCGCGTGATCAGCGTCGGCCCCGGCGACACGCTGCTGACCGCGTTCCAGCGCATGCGTCTGGCGGACGTCTCGCAACTGCCGGTGCTGGTGGAGGGCAAGCAACTGGTCGGCGTCATCGACGAATCGGACATTTTGCTCGGCGTGCACGAAGACGCTGCACGCTTCAGCCAGTCGGTCTCCAGCGTGATGACCGACAAACTGCAAACCCTCGCTCCCGGCGCCACCCTGGCCGAGCTGGAAGCGGTGCTCAGCCGTGGCCTCGTCGCGATCATCGCCGACGCCTCAGGCTTCCACGGCCTGATCACCCGCACCGACATGCTCAACCAATTACGGAGATCCCTCGCATGAGTCAGCACGACGACAAATCCCAAGGCTTCGCGACCCGGGTGATTCACGCCGGGCAGGCGCCGGACCCGACCACCGGCGCGCTGATGCCGCCGATCTACGCCAACTCCACGTACCTGCAAGACAGCCCCGGTGTGCACAAGGGGTTTGACTACGGGCGCTCGCACAACCCGACACGCTTTGCCCTTGAGCGCTGTGTCGCGGATCTGGAGGGTGGCACCCGGGCGTTTGCCTTCGCGTCCGGGCTGGCAACGATTTCCACGGTGCTGGAATTGCTGGAGGCCGGTTCGCACATCATTTCCGGCAATGACTTGTATGGCGGTACCTTCCGTCTGTTCGACAAGGTGCGCCAGCGCAGCGCCGGGCATCGTTTCAGCTATGTCGATCTGGCCGATCTGTCGGCGTTCGAAGCCGCACTGCAGGACGACACGCGCATGGTCATGGTCGAGACCCCGACCAATCCGCTGCTGAGCCTGTCGGACCTGGCCGCCATTGCCCGTATCTGCCGCGCACGCGGGATCATCTGCGTGGCCGACAACACCTTTGCCAGCCCGTATATCCAGCGGCCGCTGGAGCTGGGATTCGACATCGTGCTGCACTCGACCACCAAGTACCTCAATGGTCACTCGGACGTGATCGGGGGCATTGCGGTGGTTGGGCAGAATGCCGAACTTGCGGAAAAACTCGGATTTCTGCAGAACGCCGTGGGCGCGATTGCCGGGCCATTCGACGCGTTCCTGACCCTGCGCGGGGTGAAGACCCTGGCGTTGCGCATGGAACGCCATTGCAGCAATGCCTTGGCGTTGGCGCAGTGGCTGGAACAGCAGCCGCAGGTCAAACGTGTCTACTACCCGGGGCTGGCTTCGCACCCGCAGCATGAACTGGCCAAGCGACAGATGCGCGGTTTCGGCGGGATGATTTCCGTGGATCTGAACAGCGATCTGGCCGGTGCGCGGCGCTTCCTCGAGAACGTAAAGATCTTCGCCCTGGCCGAGAGCCTGGGCGGCGTCGAGAGCCTGATCGAGCATCCGGCGATCATGACCCACGCAACCATTCCACCTGAAACCCGGGCCAGACTCGGCATCGGCGATGGACTGGTGCGTTTGTCGGTGGGCGTCGAAGACCTTGAAGACCTGCGCGCCGACCTGGCGTACGCCCTGACGAAAATCTAGTCCTGCCACAACGACAAAGCCCGCGCGATGCGGGCTTTGGTGTTCGAGTAGGTGGCCAGTGCTGGTCTCTGGCTTACAAGGTTTATCGGGCCTCTCACAGTACAAAAGCAACCATGGAAAAAGAGCGGTGCTTTGCTGCCTCACACGGCGTAAGGGCTGGATCTCAGCGCGGAGATCTTTCTAACCGTGTACCCTTCGGAACGCGCCCCACGTCCCCTTGCTATCCGATTGCGCATCAGTCTGCGTCTTCACCTACACCTTTGAGCCTAGCAAAGGCCAGACGCGCCTTCCGGGTGTTTTTAGACTGATTTCAACCTTGCCGAAGCTGCACAGAAAGCGAAACGCCTAACGCCCGTCGAGCGCCCCGCCGCGCCGGCTCTGGATGGCGATCCCTACCAAACCCGGTCGATCCTGCGCAGCCTTGTTGCGCGAGCCCGTTGCCACAGGCTGTCGAGGCCTTTACCAAAACTGCGCCGGACTCATAACCCTCCAACTGCGCCTGAAAAGACTCCCGCGACCTTCGGCGCGCCTTACCGTGTCACTCAAAATCCGTCTTTGGCATCTGGCAGTCCGGGCACAGCCAATCGTCATGAACGTCTTGCCAGGCAGTGCCGGGGGCAATCCCGTTTTGCGGATCACCGATCGCCGGATCATATTCATAACCGCATACCGTGCAGGTTTTGGTCTGCTCTTGAGTCAACATCAACAATCTCCTTTTGCTTAAAGTGCCACGGTTGAAATCAATCCGGCGGCGCCGAGGATGAAGCCGATCAATGCGCCACGCTCCGGCAACTCGCGAAGCATGGCGTAGATCACAATGGGTTCCAGCACCAGCAGCAGGGTCAACGAGGCGACGGTCACCACCCAGATATTCCCGGTCCCCTGATAACCCAGCCAATACGCCATTACCAGGCTGATACCGGCGATGCAGATCAAGAACATCGGCTTGATAAACATGCCGGGGGTCTCCATGACCCTGCCCGGCAGTTTCGAGGCATAGACCTCACTGTAAATGGTCAGAATCTCGCCAAAGACCATCAGCAAAAGAGCCACGACTATGTAATGTTCTTTTTTCACAAAGACCTCTTTTGCAAGATTGAAAGAATTTCGTCAATGACGACGCTGCCCACTTCGTCACTGTCCAGCTGAAAATGCGGGCCGTCGTGATCGAACAGAAACGTGTTCTTGTATTCCCCTCCTTCAAAGCCACCGATCCGGCGCAACACGCTTTGCGCCTGATCGAGTTTATCGGCGTGAAAGGTCTTCAGAATTTTCACGGCATTGCCAAAGTGAATGGCTTCATCGGCAATCAGGTTCTTGATCCACACATTGAAACCAGGATGGCCAAAGTCCTGATAGAACGTGTCTTTCTTGTAGGTTTTCACCGAAACGTACTCGTCATAGGCGAACAACAGCAGAAGATTGAACTCGCAGGAGAGAATGTCTTCCAGGCCTGAAAAATCGCCAACGCGGTCCTTCAGGTCATTGATGAGGTCACTTTCGGTCGCGCCAAAAACCAGGCGGTTCAGCTCAAAGAATCCGTCGGCATGGTTACGCTCGTCGGCGTACCAGAAATCCAGGTACTGAACAAAATAAGGGGAGAACTCTTTGCGCCTGGCGTACAGAAAATTATAAAGATTGACCGAATCGTACTCAGACACGAGGTCGGCCATAAAGAACGCTTTAAAGGAAGGATCAATGCCTGGATTGGTCCATCCACTGGCCGCGATATCCTCAAAAATCGCCCTGGAACTCCAATTACGCTTTTTTAAGAAAGCCGCTTCCATGCCATTTTCCTCCCTGTCTCACGGTATTCATTCACTGAATTTTTTTATGATTGCCGGAATAATCATGTCCTTGATTTCCTGTTTGGAAATCGGAAAGTCCGGTGCGTTGTGATCCAGCACAAATGTTCCTGTGTAACTGGGCTTCTCGAAGTCCACACGGAAAATGTCCTCCAGTATCCCCGGCACCTCCTGCAGTCTATGCGGGAACAACTCTCTGGCTTTTTTCACGAAGGCAAAGAAGTGCGTCACTTCATCCTTCTTGGTTTTGCGTATCCACGCCGATAGTTGTTGCGAATTGAAGCGGTCGTAACTTTCTATGCTGCGGTGGTAAACGTGGGTGGTGATGATTTCGTCATAGGCCAGAGTTACCAGAAGCTTTAACGGATCGGCGGCGATGGCATCGACAATGCTGAAATCCGGTTTCCTCAATTCGACACTGAGTGACACTTCATCAAAAGGAATAGCGGAATACGACGCGTAAATCAGCGCGAAACCATAGGCGTGATCAATTTCATCTTTCAGCCAGGGGTTGAGCACGTCTTCCATGCAGTTGAAGACTTCCGGGTAATTGCCCTCGAGGTACCAGTACAACCGCCGCGCGTCATATTCGGTGATCACCGAATCGAAAAATATCTCCTTCCATTCCTGACGATCCGACGCCGTCAGATCCACGGCAGGAAAACTGAATCCGGACAAGACCGCAGAAGCATCGGGTGTGGTGCGCGTGATCGCGCCGATTGCCATCGACATACATTCTTCCTTGATAGATTGAACGAGAACCAGAAAACAGTCAGATCAGAAAGCTGCCAAACGACAGCGTGTTATCGCCAGCAACGGGTCGCCAGTCGATCTGCTGAAAAACCATCGGCTGCCAGTATTTCTCAACGATGCCGTAGATGAATTCCCAGTCCAGGCTTTCACTCTCCAGAATCCCGGCATGAGGATTGGCCTGTGCCCACGCCATACCGGCGACAATGCTGGACACCACCTGCAAACTGGTGGCGCTGTTGTACTTGGCCATTTTCCGTGCCTTGCCAATGGACAGGTTCGAGCCCATCCACACAGACGGATATTGGTCACTGATGAGAAACACACCCAGTTCGTCGATGCCGGAAACAATACCGTCCTTCAAGACTTCCTTGGTCAATACCCGGTCTTCATTGCCCTCGTTCAGCAGGGCCATGGAAGCCACGGCCTGATCACAAGGGTGATAGGCGTAATAAACCGTGGGGCGATAGCTGGGGTTGCGGCTGTCGCCGAGGGTCAAGTATTCGGCGATCGACAGCGATTCGTTGTGAGTCAACAAGTAACCGGCGAAGTCGAGGTAATTGGGTGACCAGCTTTTGACTTTGACTTCGCGCCCTTGCTCTCGCATGGCAATCGCATAGTCATTGCGAATCGCGCCCTGAGGGAGCCGGGTCTCATGGCTGCCCCAGCCCATTTCCGCCGGTTGCAGGCATTCGGTGATCAGGCCGTCCACCGACCAGGTGCACATGAAGTGCTGTTCGGAGCGTTCCTTGCCGGCGACTTGCGTATCGCGTTCGGAAATCTGGATCACCCTGACACCCAGGCGCTCGGCCAGTCTGGCCCAGTCTTGAGGGTGCGAGATTTCAAAGGCGACGCCATTGACCGCAGCCATTTGCGTCAATGCCTTTTTCAGCAGCACCGAGATAAAGCCGGGATTGGCACCATGGGCGACAACGGCCGTTGCGCGGTCAACCGCTCGCTGTTTGGCAAAGCGCTTGAGTCCTTCGCGCAGGGAAAAGTTGCTCGCCAGATTCGAATCGACATCAGCGCTATATTCCCAGGGCTCAATGCAAGTATCCAGATAGAGCGAGTCGTGGCGCTGAGCAAGGTCGATCAATGCTTCACTGGAAACCGAAACAGCCAGATTCAGCAAAAACACCTGTTCGCCGAGATAAGGACTTATCACGCTTACAAAGTTATGCGGCGTAATCAACTTCTTAATCAATAACGCCGAATACTCTTGCGCAATGGCTTGCCTTGAGACATCCACTTCTTTGTCAAAGATAACAATGTCGCCCTGATATCGCTCAACCAACAGAGGCAACAAGGCCTGAGCGATACTTCCAAATCCGACTATCACGATTCGATTTATTGTTTTCATACGTAGAATCCTTTACGTAAGTTTGTATCCAATGCAGGCGCAACCCTTCGCAAGTGCGAAACGCTATCCATCGTAAATAGGTATTGGCAGAGCGCAGTCAATCTTCGCGGTGTTCGCGAATGACCACTAAGAGAATAGAAAGTTGGGGGCGATAATATCCATATAAATCCCATGCGGCTGAGCTTCCTGCCCAGACTTGTTATATTTGCGAAGATTGGATCCTAAACAGCCACCCGAGTCGTGGCAACCCCTTCCCCCAATTATTTTTTCATAATATTTCAGAAACAAAATGTCTCATGTACCCACAGATGAGTGATAACTCATTGATTAATTTTGAGTTATTTGGAGATATTCTGCAGAGCAACCTGCTCGCGAGGGGACGCTATTTCATAGCAATCCCCTGCTGCAACGCTTTGACACAATGCCTTAGACCAGCGGCGTGGCGAACTAGGGGTCCACCTGCGCCATCAACTCCGGCACCGATTCCGGCCGTTTCGCATAGCGCTGCGCCAGCACCGCACAGACCATCAGCTGAATCTGATGGAACAGCATCAGCGGCAGAATCAGCACGCCGATGGTGCTCCCGGCAAACAGCACCTGAGCCATTGGCACGCCGGTCGCCAGACTCTTTTTCGAACCGCAGAACAGTATGGTGATGCGATCTTCCTGGCTGAAGCCGAACACTCTGCCCAGCAGGGTCGAGGCCAGCAGCACCAACGCCAGCAGGATGCAGCAGACCACCACCAGTCCCAACAGATCGACCAGCGGAATCTGATGCCAGATGCCTTCGTTGACCGCTTCGCTGAATGCACCGTAGACCACCAGCAGAATCGAACCCTGATCGACGAATTTCAGCCAGTTCTTGTTGCGGCCGACCCACGCGCCGATCCAGCGCCGGGCGATCTGCCCGGCGATGAATGGCAACAGCAGTTGCACGCTGATTTTCAGGATCGCATCGAGGGTCGAACCGCCGTCGCCGTGGACGTCAAGCAACAGCGTCACCAGCAACGGCGTGAGGAAAATCCCGAACAGGCTGGATGCCGCCGCACTGCAAATCGCCGCCGGAATGTTGCCCCGCGCCAGCGAGGTGAAAGCGATCGCCGACTGCACTGTGGCGGGCAACGCGCACAGGTAGAGCATGCCCATGTACAGCTTGTCGCCAATCAACGGCGACAACAGCGGCTTCAACGCCAGACCGAGAATCGGGAACAACCCAAACGTCAGGCCGAATACCAACAGATGCAGGCGCCAATGCCCGGCACCGGCGATGATCGATTCGCGCGAGAGTTTGGCGCCGTGCAGAAAAAACAGCAGGGCGATGGCGATGTTGGTCAGCCAGCCGAAGCCGACCGCGACCTGGCCGCTGGCGGGCAGGAAACTGGCGAGCAGAACTACGCCGATCAATGTCAGGGTGAAGTTGTCGGGCAGGAATCTTGGGCGAGTCATGGTCTGTCTATCCGGGGGTTGCCAGGGCGTGTCGACGACTCTAACGTGACAGCCAATTACCGACTAACGCCGAAGGGCCACAAGATGCCGCCTAAAGGACATGAAAAAAGCGTCCGGCGCAGCATTCCCGGGCTGCCCAGCCTGCCGCGCCCACTCTACGGGCGCACCGAATCGCTGCCCAATCGTGCACTGACCCGGCGCCACAGCCACCCGTGGGTGCAGTTGTCGTACGCGATTCAGGGGGTGCTGGAAATACAGACCAGCGCCGGCCGCTTCGTCGCCCCGCCCGAGCGCGCCGTATGGATTCCGGCGGGTGTGCCGCATCGGGTGTTCAGCTCGCCGCACACGGAAATGCGCAGCCTCTACATCGATTGCAGCGTCGCCGGATGGGCGCTTGAGCGCTGCCATGTGCTGGGCGTCAGCGATCTGCTCAGGGAATTGATTCGTGCGTTCAGCGAAGTCCCGGTGGAATACGAGCAGAGTGGCCCGCATGGACGTCTGGCCCAAGTGATCCTCGATCAACTGGCCGAGGCGCCGCAGATCGACCTGATGCTGCCGTTGCCGCAAGACGCCCGCTTGAAGCAGATCTACCAGAGCCTGGAGCAACACCCGGAACAGCAGACCACACTGAGTCATTGGAGCGAGAAGTTCGGTGTCACCGAGAAGACCCTCACCCGGCTGTTCCTGCGCGACACCGGCCTGACCTTTCGCGCCTGGCGCCAGCGCCTGCGGTTGCTCGGCGCACTGACACCACTGGAAAAAGGCGAGCGCGTCACCGACGTCGCGCTGGCCTGTGGTTACGACTCGACGTCAGCGTTTATCGCCGCATTTCGCCAACAGTTCGGCGAAACACCGGGGGAATTCTTCCGCTGATCAACGCTCGGCCAGTTCCTCCAGCAAGTCAGCAGACGGTACGAAATACAAACTGCCAGTCACGGCCGTGCTGAAATCCAGCAACTTGTCGTAGTTGCCCGGTGGCTTGCCGACAAACATGTTCTCCAGCATCTGCTCGATCGGCTCGGGCGAACGTGCGTAACCGATGAAAAACGTGCCGAACTCCCCTGCCCCAGGCCGGCCGAACGGCATGTTGTCGCGCAGGATTTTCACTTCCTCGCCGTCTGCCGTGGTGAGGGTGGTCAGCGCACTGTGGGAGTTGCTCGGTTTGACCGAGTCGTCCAGTTCGATGTCCGAGAGCGTCTTGCGTCCGATCACCCGTTCCTGCGCCTCGACGCTCAGCGCATTCCAGGCCGTCATGTTGTGCAGATACTTCTGCACCAGTACGTAACTGCCGCCGCTGAAGCCCCGATACTTCGTTATTAACGAACTGTTGCGCAGAAATAAACGATTTTTCTTTGGCACAAACCCGTCGTTAGCATGGCCACGTCTGACCCCAATCCAAGAATAGACAGGGAGCGCGACATGCCAGCCACAAACATCAATATCGGCGAACCATGGATGTGGGGCGCCTTCATCGTCTTCGTGCTTGCCATGCTGGCATTGGACCTGTTTGTCTTCGGTGGGCGCAAGGCGCATCGGGTGTCGGTTCGCGAAGCCTTGTCCTGGGTCATCGCCTGGTGCCTGCTGGCACTGAGTTTCGCGGCGCTGCTCTGGTGGTACCTGCACGGCGCGTTCGGCGCTGACATCGCCCGACAGAAAACCCTCGAATTCCTCACCGGTTATCTGATCGAGCAATCGCTGTCGATCGACAACATGTTCGTCTTCGTGATGATCTTCAGCTACTTCGCCGTGCCACCCGAGCTGCAGCGGCGGGTGCTGTTGTACGGCGTGCTTGGCGCCATTGTGATGCGGGCGGCAATGATTTTTGCCGGGGTGTGGCTGGTGTCGCAGTTCGAATGGCTGCTGTATGCCTTCGGCGTGTTCCTGATCATTACCGGGATCAAGATGCTGGTGTTTGCCGACCATCAACCTGATCTGGAAAAAAATCCGTTGCTGCGCTGGGTGCGCGGGCATATGCGCATCACCAGCGGCTTTCATGGCGAACGGTTTTTCGTCCTGCAGAACGGCGTGCGCTGGGCTACTCCGATGTTCCTGGTGCTGGTGCTGATCGAGGCCAGTGACCTGATGTTCGCGGTTGACAGCATCCCGGCAATCTTCGCCGTGACGACTGACCCGTTCATTGTCTTCACTTCAAATATTTTCGCGATCATGGGCCTGCGCGCTTTGTACTTCCTGCTGGCAGACATGGCCGACCGCTTCCATCTGCTCAAGTACGGACTGGCGATGGTGCTGGTGTTCATCGGCGGCAAGATGGTCTTGATGCCGTGGCTGCACATGCCGGTAGAGTGGTCGCTGGCGGTGGTGGGCGGGGTGATTCTGGGGTCGGTGCTGCTGAGTCTGGTGATGACCAGAGAAACCGAACGCAGCACGGAATGACACGCCATAAAAACCTGTGGGAGCGAGCTTGCTCGCGAAAGCGGTGTGTCATTCAACAATGATGCTGGATGATCCGACGCCTTCGCGAGCAAGCTCGCTCCCACAGGGATTTCGTTCAGTCCATATCTATTTGTCAGACTTGATACTGGTCCACACACGGGTACGCACGCGCTCGATTTTCTGCGGCAACGGTTGCACGACGTAGAGGTTTTTCAGCGCTTCAGGGGTGGGTGTCAGGTTCGGGTTGCCGGTGATTTCCGTGTTGATCAGCGGCATCGAATCCTTGTTCGCATTCGGGTAACCGAGGAAGTCGCTGATCGGTGCAATTACTTTCGGATCGAGCAGGTTATTGAGGAATTCATGGGCCTCGGCGACGTTCTTCGCGCTCTTCGGAATGGCGAAAGTGTCGAACCAGATCGGCGCACCTTCTTTCGGCAAGCGCCAGTCGACCACCACACCGTTACCGGCTTCTTTGGCGCGGTTGCCGAACTGGTAGAAGCTGCCGGAATAACCGATGGCCACGCAGATGTCGCCGTTGGCAATGTCGGTCATGTACTTGGCCGAGTTGAAATAGGTCACGTAGGGGCGAACCTTGAGCATCAGCTCCTTGGCTTTTTCATAGTCGGCCGGGTTCTGGCTGTTCGGGTCGAGGCCCAGGTAATGCAGGGCCAGCGGCAGGATTTCTGTCGGCGAATCAAGCATCGCCACGCCGCAGGATTTGAGTTTTTCCATGTTCTCCGGTTTGAACACCAGATCCCAACTGTCCACCGGCGCATTGTCGCCCAGTGCCGCTTTGACCTTGGCCGGGTTGAAGCCGATCAGCACGGTGCCGACCATGTAAGGCACGCCGTACTGGTTGCCCGGATCGTTCTTGCCCAGCAGTTTCAACAGTTCCGGATCCTGGTGGCTCCAGTTCGGCAGTTTCGATTTATCCAGTTTCTGAAACACGCCAGCCTTGATCTGCGTTTCAAGGAACTGGTTCGACGGCACCACCAGGTCATAACCGGAGTTGCCGGTGAGCAGTTTGGCTTCCAGCGATTCGTTGGTGTCGAAGGTGTCCCAGGTCACTTTGATACCGGTTTTCGCGGCGAAATCCTTGGGCACCGACGGCAGGATGTAATCCGCCCAGTTGTACACCCGCAGTTCGCGCTGCTCAGCCTGCACGGCACTGGCCAACAGTGTCAGCCCACACACGGTAGCGCCCAGAATACGTTTCATCGTGACCATGGTTGTTCCCCAAAAGGCAGCGTGAGTTCGATGGTTTTTATGTTCTGTACACGGCAGCGGCTGTAAAGGCAGCCAAGGAATTAAGGTTCAGCGTCTGGTTGTGGCTTTGATTCTTGCTGACAGCGTAGCCGGAGCACAGTGGGGGATGGGCCAAAAGGGGATCGTTGTGGCCAATTTGAATGACCACCGGGATGCGGAAACAACAATGCCCGGCAAATGACCGGGCATTGCGTTGAAGCAGATCAGGTCAGTCGGTGTAACCCAACCTCGCCGCCCTGCTCTGCTGAGTCTGGCCGCGTGTTGCCAGGCAGTAATACAGCGGAACGGTGACCACCAGGCCAACCAGCCAGGACAAGTCCGCGCCCTCGACAAGATTGGCGTACGGCCCGACGTACAGCGAGGTGTTGGCGAACGGTAACTGCACGAGGATGCCGATAAAGTACGCAATGATCGCGTGCAGATTGAAGTGCCCGTAAACCCCGCCATCGGCGCGGAAGATCGAGGCGATGTCGTAGCAGCCGCGCTTGATCAGGTAGAAGTCGATCAGGTTGATCGACGCCCACGGCACCAGCACCAGCAGCAACGCCAGAATCAGCCCGATGAACTGGGAGATGAAATCCGCCGAGGCACCGAGCGCGACCACACAGCAGCCCGCCAGCACCACGCTCGACAGCACCACACGCACCTTGATGCTCGGCGTCCACTGGCTGGCGAAGGTCTGGATCGAGGTGATGATCGACAGCACCGCGCCATACAGATTAAGGGCGTTGTGGCTGATGATATTGAGCAGGAACAGCACCATCAGCATTGGCCCCAGCCACCCGGTGGACTGCTTGACCGCCGTCATCGCCTCGGTGCCTTCGGGCGTCGCCAGCACGGCTACCGCACCAAAGGTGAACGACAGAATCGTACCCAGCGTCGCCCCGAGGTACGTTGCCCAGAACGGTTTGGCGATACCGATATCCGCTGGCAGATAACGCGAATAGTCGGACACGTACGGCGAGAAACTGATCTGCCAGATGATCCCCAGCGACACCGTCGCCAGCCAGCCCGACAGGTTGAAACTGCCGCGAGTCAGGAAGTCTGCCGGCAAGTCGTGGGCAAAGATGTAGATGAAACCGACGAGCAGCGCACTGCCCATCACCCAAGTGCCGATGCGGTTCAGCGTGTGAATGAAGTTGTAGCCGATCACGCCGATCGCCGTAGCCGCCAGTGCACCGATGAGAATGCTCAACGGCGCCGGCACCGACGGCGCGATGCCGACGATGGATTTGCCGGCGAGCACGATGTTGGAAATGAAGAAACCGATGTAGATCAGCGCGGCGAAGAACACGATCAGCAGCGCACCGTAACGACCGAACTGGCCGCGACTCTGGACCATTTGCGGAATGCCCATGCGCGGGCCTTGTGCCGACGCCAGCGCAATCACCACGCCGCCGATCAGGTGCCCCAGCGCAATCGCCAGCAGCCCCCAGAACAAGTCGAGATGAAACACCTGAACCACCATGGCGCCGGTGACGATGGGCAGTGGCGCAATGTTGGTGCTGAACCAAAGGGTGAAAAGGTCGCGGGCCTTCCCGTGGCGTTCCGCGAGTGGGACGTAGTCGACCGTATGATTCTCGATCAACGGATCTTGCCGGGACATCTGGGACATATGCATGAACTCGAGTTTGTCTGTTCTTATCGTTGTATGAAGCCAAACCGGGGGGACTCTCTGGCCACCTCTCAGATGCAGACCATATTATGGTATTCCAAACAATTCACAAGACTGATCCGTAGTTTGCGACGCTATCTGATGCGTCATCCTCCCTGATATCACGGCTTTGCGACCAGGCGAAAGCCCAGTAAATGCTGAGTTTCCGACGAACGCGGCACATTTATCGGTTCAGCTTAAAAGCCCTTGCAAAGATTAAATACTGGTATACCATCAGACCAACAAACACATAAAAACAGCGTCACAACACCCGAGGATCGTCCAATGATCGATGCCGCCATCTACAAACAAGTCATGGGCTCGTTCCCGTCCGGCGTAACCGTTATCACCACCCTGGACGATGACGGTCAGATCGTCGGCCTGACTGCCAGTGCGTTCAGCTCGCTGTCGATGGACCCGGCGCTGGTGCTGTTCTGCCCCAACTACAGTTCTGATTCCTATCCGGTGCTGATCAAAAATAAACGCTTTGCCATCCACGTCCTGTCCGGCGGCCAGCAAAGCGAAGCCTACGCCTTCGCCCGCAAAGGCAAAGACAAAGCGCAAGGCATCGAATGGACACTGAGCGCACTGGGTAACCCGATCCTCGCCAACGCGACGGCTATCATCGAATGTGAGCTGTGGCGCGAATACGAAGGCGGCGACCACGCGATCATGGTCGGCGCGGTGAAGAATCTGATAGTGCCCGAGCAGCACACCGGGCCGCTGGTGTATTGCCACGGCAAGATGGGTGCCCTGCCCGTCCTGGCCTGATAAAAGAACAACGCATAACAACTGTGGGAGCGAGCTTGCTCGCGAAGGCGTCTTGTCAATCGCCATAGATGCCGGCTGTTACATCGCCTTCGCGAGCAAGCTCGCTCCCACATGTAGCCTCAACAACAAAAAATCCGAGGAAGCGTCATGAAATTTTCCCTGTTCATCCACATGGAACGCTGGGACGAAAGCGTCAGCCACCGCCAACTGTTCGAAGACCTCACCGAACTGACCCTGATGGCCGAGGCAGGTGGTTTCAGCACCGTGTGGATCGGCGAACACCACGCGATGGAATACACCATCTCGCCAAGCCCGATGCCATTGCTCGCTTACCTCGCGGCCAAAACCACCACCATCCACCTCGGCGCCGGCACCATCATCGCGCCGTTCTGGCACCCGCTGCGCGTTGCCGGTGAATGCGCGTTGCTCGACGTGATCAGCAACGGCCGCATGGAAGTCGGCCTGGCCCGTGGCGCCTACCAAGTTGAATTCGATCGCATGGCCGGCGGCATGCCCGCCTCCGCCGGTGGCCAGGCCCTGCGCGAGATGGTCCCGGTGGTCCGCGCCCTGTGGCAAGGCGACTACGCCCACGATGGTGACATCTGGAAATTCCCCACCTCCACCAGCGTGCCGAAACCGATCCAGAAGCCGAATCCACCGATGTGGATCGCCGCCCGCGACCCGGATTCGCACAACTTCGCCGTGGCCAACGGCTGCAACGTGATGGTCACGCCGCTGATGAAAGGTGACGAAGAAGTCGTCGACCTGAAGAACAAATTCCAAACCGCGCTGGATAACAATCCAGACGTGCCGCGTCCGCAACTGATGGTGCTGCGCCACACCCACGTGCACACCGCCGATAATCCTGATGGCTGGAAAGTCGGCGCGAAAGCGATCTCACGGTTCTATCGCACCTTCGATGCGTGGTTCGGCAACAAGCAAACGCCGGTCAATGGCTTTCTGGCGCCGAGCCCGGAAGAGAAGTTTGCCGGGCGTCCTGAGTTTGAGCTGGAGAGTTTGCACAAGACGGCGATGATTGGTACGCCGGAGGAGATCATTCCGCGGATCAAGTATTACCAGGAACTGGGGGTGGATGAGTTCAGCTTCTGGTGTGACAACAGCTTGCCGCATGAGGAGAAGAAGAAGTCGCTGGAGTTGTTTATCAAGCATGTGGTGCCGGCGTTTCGCTGAGAACCGCGTAATTGAGCGGCAATAAAAAGGGGCGAATTCATCGATTTGAATTCGCCCCTTTTTTGCGTTTGTTAGCGAGTGAACGTTACCCCTGAACGGCGGCTTTCCGACTCCGGCGCGATTGCTTCAGATTGAAACGCAGCTTGCGCCGCGGATCAGGGCTCAAATCTATTTCTTCTTTCGTCTTTTGATCTCCTCCATTTTTGCGAAGATCCATAGACCGCTTCCGGTAAAGAAGCCATAGATGAGTGAAAACCTCAACGCAACAAACAGAGCGTCACTTTGGAAGTACCAAACCCCATCTTTGCCAAAGATATAAAGCGCGCCTATCAAATTCCCTAGCAATCCGAAGAGGTAAAAAAACACCACCACCCTCAGCACCACAGCTAGATATAAACGAAACGTGGCCTTCATGGGATTATTTACTGTTCCCGCAATTGGTAATGATATCGTTTAAATGATAAAACCGGGACAGACCACGTTCTCGGCGTGCTTTCCAAACGTGGTCTGTCCCCATTTTACTCCAGCTGCATGCACTGGAGGACTCCAAGGCGCTGGATAATAGACGCCCGACCATTACGCCTTCCAACTTTCAAACTAATTAGTTTATGCAAGAGGAGGGATCGCGTTGACGACCTTCATTCCCTCCTGAATCAATGATGACCTTTGTTCTCAATAATTATCCAACTCGGTTTTGTAGCGCAAGGATTCAGCCTTCGCAGACTCCAGCCAGTCGGAAAAATTGGCGTAGCTGGCATTATCCCAAGGGCTTATCTTCGGTTTGGAATAATCGTAAATCCGGACACAAGGGTTGCCGCCTACCGATTCAAAACAGGCAAGGACAACCCATCCGTCATTGTAGTGTCCTGACTCATCCTGAATGATTGCGAACGGAACCAACCCACTCCCCGGAAATTTCAACAGCATTGAGCCGTAGTAGAACAGCGAAGTCGCCATATCCTTCGAAAGGAATCGCCAAGGTTCTATGTTCAATTCACGTTCATCAGCCGAGATCGTCAAGTATTCGTCGGGAAACTCAAATGAGTCCGGCAATATCGAAGCAGCGTAAAAAAAACCCTTGGTCACTTAGGTGCTCCTGAAATACGCGGTGGTTCATCTGATCCATGTGGATTATTGGTGGCAAAACCGCCTGACTGTTTGTTTATGCGCCCGGTTATCGCCTCTCCCCAAGTACTGAAGCTTTGCCATCCCCGCGCCTCCTGGATGGCAGGTGTCAATGGATCATCATAACCACGGACATTGGCTTTGACGTTGATCCCCGCTTCTCTCGCTGCCGGGGAAAACGGGGACAGACCACGTTTTCGAAGTGCTTTCTAAACGTGGTCTGTCCCCATTTATCCCTGTTTCATCTTTATCCACAAGAGGTAAAACTTTTCAACAAATCCATTTTATCAACGTCCAGGCATGACACTTCAATTGATAATAATTCACCTCTTGAGGAAACCCCAAAACTCACTGAGCCATTTCTTACTAACTGAACAATTTCCTGCTGCACATCAAAGACGATACAAGCTCTATCGGCATCCACAAAAAGATCAAATCCAACACTGAAATCATCTAAAAATCTATTTGAATAACTTTCACGACTCGCCCACCCAACCACACAAAAAAGCGGAACCCCGACGTCAAACGCGCAACTTTTCACCTGACATTCGTAATGCCGCAATGCCACAGAAGGAATAGTTACAACAGTTACACTTATAATCTTCCCAGTGGAGGCACTTAAACCGACTTCCAAAAGAGAATCCTTACCATTGCCCGCACGCCAATAGAGGGGCGACGCATCGCGGCCCGACCCAAACCGAACTGTCAAAGGCACGTATTCATCGACTTCGACAACATTGCCTTCACACTCACCAATATCATTAATTTTCAGCATGATTATTTATAAAGTGCATGTTTAACTACCGGAAGCGGCTCTCCGGGAGAAAACGGGGACAGACCACGTTTTCGAATTGCTTCTAAACGTGGTCTGTCCCCATTTATCCTCAATCTTTCCTGCAAGCTGACCCATTCGAGGATCGTTGAGCTGGCCAAATACTCGATCAGCAATTGAGAAGTTTTTTGCGGAACCAGCAATTTCGCCTGCGCCTTTTGCACCGACTAATTATCGACTATGGGCAATATTCAACCATATAACCACTCTCTAGTTCTTGTTGTATTGATTTGGCCAGTTGCTTCCCCTCGGCTATATGCCGAAGCTCTGCCTCAGCCGTGGTAAAACCAGAATCGGGCGGATAGTCGCTGTTGAACGTCGCCTGATACTCACCGTCCCACTTATTGATTTTCGCCCTCAGCTCTGGAGACAGGGGCAAATCTTCAATATCAACGTGCCCCATTCTATCCGGATCTGGACAGAATAGCGGCCCGGCTAAATACTCACTCGTTAGTCTTAACCTAATCATGGCAATGGCTTCCAAGAACTGACCGGATTAGCTCGAACAACGAAGCCGTTTGAGCCTACCCCAACTGCAATGTTTTGCTCAACACCATTGTACGTAATGCGGTAAACATTAGCCGAACCATTGGTCCCGACAACTTGCCCACGTTCAAGAGCATTCATTACCACATCACGCGAGATGTCTTTATTGACAATAATCGACTTCGTGTCGCTTGTAGATGTGCTGCAATCCGGCAGCATCAGTGCCCTTTTCCAACCAGACGGTTCGGCCATCTGGCAATCTACGGATATCAACCACATTTCCTGGCGTGATCTTAGTACCTGCCGGCAAGCCCGAGATCAATTCGTCCCTCGTCAGAGTGGAACCTGACACTCCTTTTGCACCGACGGCAAAATAAAAGCCATGCTAATTAATTTATTAAACTATCCACTCCACCTCAAAATCAGCTAGCTGAGCCTGAAGCCCTGCCTCATTCTCGAACCAGTAGTCAAACCCTTCAACATCACTTTTCTTCAAGTAAAGATAATACCCGCCAGTGTCGCCATCACGGTCGTCCGCAACAACAATTTCCCAGCCAGAATATTCGCCAGTGACAACAATACCCTTCCGAGCGATAGACATATCCATATCCTAGTCCGCATAGGGAACATGATTGTTAGAAATATATTTTCCAGTCACAGGGTCTTTAACTCCGAAATGTACATGCGGAACTCCCGGAGCGTGTGCTCCTGATATAGATCCTGAGTCGATACGGAACTCCTTGGTGCCATCAGCGCTGTGAAACACCCCGGAGCCGGGCTTACCGATTTCCCTGTACTCGGGACCGAGATATTTTTGCCCTGCCGATAGAGCCTCATCGGTTGTGAGCGTCATAGAGCTCGTGAAATTTTTCTTACCAGATAGAGTTTCATTGATAACTTGATCTACACGCTGCCCAGCACCTGCTTCCAGTTGAATCTGTTTTTCAGCATTAACAAAGGTTTTCCAGTTTTCAGTAGGACCAACTAGTGGAGTGCGTGGAGTAGCTGTTGCTTTTGCACCAACTAATTTTTATTTTTATTTCTTCAATCCTAACAAATGCTTAAATGGACCCTCACCCAAATCAAGTCCAATATCTAGAATTAGTCGAACAGCCTCATTATATTCTTCGTCCGTGATAGAAATATCATATTCGCAAATATGATCGCACAAAATCTCAAAAGCCAGGCTCTCTTCGTTATAGGCAACATAATCCAAGGCTCCTTGGAGAAGGTCGGAATCTAACCGACCTTCAAACCTTCGTGCAAACTTAATGATACGATCTGCGAACATAAACTCTACTTAATAGGCTTGTAGGGTGGAATAGGAGCATCATCAGGGAAGGCAGTAATAACCTTTCCTGTAGCCGGTTGGTATACAACTCGCACTCGCACACCATCACGAGTTTCATAGGCCACCCATTTAGCAGCATCTCCCTTGGCTGTATAAGCCCCACCGGTTCCAGTTTGCGCGTACCACTTAGTGCTCGGAGATGTCGTGATATCGCCAATCGCGTCAACAATTTTATCTCCTGACCAACTTTTAGGAAAGACTGTCTTTCCTTCCTGTCCTGGCCACATATGCCCACCGCTACCTGGCTTATCACCGTACAAAATATGTTGCTTTGCTTCTGGAGAAAGAATGTCAACGTAGTCCTTTCCAAGACCTTTTGCACCACCATTCAATCCACCGTCAAGTACCAACCCTAGTCCGACACCCGTAGCCGTTGCCACCGCTGCATTCGCCCTGACAACGTCAATTCCGTTGCCTTGCATGGTGTGCAAGACATCCAGATACCCCTTGAGCCGAACCTCCTCCGGCCAATTCATGACCGAGTCGAAAGCTGCCTCCAGATCGGTAGCAGCGCAGCTAGGGCAATTGACGGCCCCCATCACCCACAACGCTGATTTCGAACTGGAACTGACAAGTCCCTCCATGACGGCCGCGAAGCCTTCAGCGCTACCGACTCCCTTGGCATTGAGGATTTCTGCTTGATACTTCGGATCGTGCCGGTACTTGTATGGATCGACCAAAGCAATGTGGTCGAGCAGAGCTTTGACTGAATCTCGGTCTTTGAGCAGCTCCTTCAAGCCCAGCCTTTCGTCGTTGTAGTCAGCTAGAGTGACGCGGAACAGCCCGGTATTCTGCGACTGGGAAACCTCCGTACGAAGGAAATTCGCCGCTGCATTGGTCTTACCGTCGCTTTCACTGAAGGTAGCATTCCAGCCCTTGTCCACCATTGCGGCGGCCGTACGCAGCAACTCAGTCCGGGCTTGATCTTCGCTAATTCCCCTTTCTGCAGCGTACCGATTAACCCGTTCATCATCAGAAGCAAATTTGATCTCATCCGGATGCAATTGCCGGTTGAATGAGGTTGCGTTCTTGGCAATGTCGATACCTGTTTGCAGGTCCCCACCTACCAATCCCGCAGCCGTCAAGCCCACCAACTGAGATGCCGTGAGCTGAAACTTCGGATTGTTTTTGACAATGGCGGCCAAGCCCTTGCTCAACGCTTCGTTGGCGCCTGCCGCCGCTGCACCCGTGGCGAACCCCTTGCCTGCCGCCTCACTCAGAAGTCCGCCGACGAGGGCATGCAGAATTGTTTTCTGGAGACTGCCATCAGGCCATTTTTGTTTCTTCGAATAATCGCCAACTGCGTTGAAGGCCACGGCCTGCAAAACGGCTTGCGCCTGAGCAGTCATTGACGAACCAAGATTGTCTGAGAAACTCCCACCATTTACCGCTGTACTGACACCCGCCTGGAACAATCCTTGCGCGCCAGAATAAGCACTGAATTTACCGATATCTTCAAGGCTGCTCAGATCAAAACCGTGAGTAGCCTTGTTGACGTTTTCGCCGGTCACGCCAAACGCATCATCCAGATAACCGCTGGTAAACCCGGCAGTAGCAGCTCCGACGGCATAGTTTTTCAAGTTGTCTTTGGATGTGATGTCTTTAAGTACAGCACCAACATTCCCACGGTTGTTGATCGTACTCACAGCGGCAGAACCGGCCATCGAAGTGAGAACGCTGGAAACCATCACGTTGCCCCAACCGGCTGCTGCGGTCCCCACTGCGGTACCTGCCTGCACCATAGCGGTGCTGCCAGCCGCCGCCATTGCCGACCCGCTTCCGAGGCCAGCACCCGCAACACTACCCACAGCAGCGCTTGCAGCGCCTGCCGTGAGCACCGTTACAACAATGATGATTGCAAGCATCGCGCCTTGGCCCAGGCTCGAACTGCTGTACTTGAAGGACTCGTGAGTTTCCTTGATCAAGTTCCAGTCGACATCGCCACGCTTCTCGGCCTCTTTAAGCCAAGCCAGCTGAGGATCGGCCTTGACCATCGCATCGATACTTTCGCTGACTGTTTTTTTGTTGATGTCTTTGACGTCGATATGCAGACCATCAACGGCTTTGATCACCAGATTCCCTTGTGCGACCAGTTCGCTCTGGCGCAGGGTTTCGTTGGTGTGCCCCTTACCCTTCATGGAGTTCCACGCCATGCTGGTGCTGCTTTTTTGATGGCTTTCCTGATCGAGGTCCTTAACCCCCTCAAAGGTGATTGAAGCACCGCTTTGAAGAACCAGATCTTTACCGCTGTTCAGCTTCGCAACCTGATAACGCTGATCACCACCACTGGCCAATACCAGATCGCCGCCGGTGTTGATCTCGCTGCCGACATGAGTAACTTTGGTAACTTCGTCGCGTCGAGTTTGTTTTTTCCCGAAACTGCCTTTCTTCTTTTTGTCGTACAACGAATAGTCGCTGTCTTGGGCCGCGAGCACGTCGAGATTATTTCCAGCGACTAAATAGGCTTCATCGCCTGCGGTGATCCGACTTGAAATCAATGCAAGGTCGTTACCCGCTCGCATCGCTACATCACCGCCTGCTGTGATACTGCTGGCTATCTGCTTGACATGATCCTCTTGGGTAGTGAGCTTCTTGTTTTTGGAGTATGAGTGACTCTCATCGGCAGCGGAGGTAACCGTTAAATCACCTTCAGCGAGAATCACGGCATTTCGCTTGGCATCGATTCCGCTCGCGATGGCGCTGAAGTCACGCCCCGCACTGATGGCTACATCGCGCCCGGCGTTTAAGCTGGAACCGAATTGGGTAATGGAACTTTGATTTCGACCCCCGGACTCAACGTCCACCTGCTGTGTAGAAACAAGACTTACGTCGCGACCTGCCTCGATCTTGGTATCCCGACCGCTAGAGATGACGCTGCCACTGCTGTTTACATCCCGTCCTGCACTGATGGTCAGATCATTGGCCGCTTCGATACGTGCAGCATTGTCCAGATACTCGTGATATCGGGTTTGACCGTTTTTACTAAAGTCAGCACTGGTCACCGTACGCTCGTTGATGATGTCACCTGTAAGCGCCACCATACTGACGTCACGTCCGGAGATAATTCCTCCAGATTTATTGACGATATTGTCGCCGGCCAACAAATCCAGACGATTTCCAGCCTCAATCACTCCACTGTTGACCAGATCCTTACCTGCCGTCGCCGACAGATTATTCGTCGCCTTCAACGTGCCGACGTTATCCAGGTTTTCACCGGCGATCAGCGTCACATCCTTACCGGCAATCAGCGCACCGGTCGGGCCGAGGCGGCCATTGGCTTGCGCCAGATACACCACCGGCACCAGCACTTTTTCGCCATTCACTTCATGCTCTTCGAGCCAGACGATGTCGTGCGTCAGCGCCGCGACTTGCTGCGAGGTGAGGCCGACGCCGACCGACAGGTTTAGCGCGTCCTTGCTGGCGATGGCGTTGTTCATCAGGTACTTGAACATGCCCTCGTTGGAGGTCTGGCCGTCGAGGAAAGCCTGGCCGGTGCGCGCGGTGACGGCTTGCTGGATCAGGCGTTGTTCATAGAGACCGTCACCGAGGCGTTTGGCGCTCAGATCGGGGTTGTAGCCGAGTTTGTCGAGCAGGTAGTCGGAACTCATGAACGACTTGAGGTTGGTGAGTGCCGGGTTGGTTTCGATCAGGTATTTGTGTGGGTTGGACGGTACCTTGGTGTCGGGCAAGCCAGTGACGCGGGTGACCGGACGAGTGCCAGTCAACTCCTTCGTATCGTCGCCCGGGTTGGTCATGCCTGGACCGGCAGGGTTGACCGGGACGCTGGCGTCAATAGCACTGGCGGCAGCCTTAGACACGCTCGGCTTAGGTTTGAACGTATCGACGATGCGCGTGCTGTCGGACACGGCAGCCGGCGCATCGACGAACAGATTGCGCGGCCCGCCGCTGGTGGCAGCGACCGTGTGATCCTGGGTTTTGACCTTTTCACTGCCAACCGTCCACGTCGGTGCCGGCCCGATGTTTGCGGGTGACACGGTGTCGCTCGTGCCCTCATTGCTCAAACGAAACAAACCGTTCTCGCCCGTCGGCAGAGCGAATCCCGGCAGGCTCAGCGGATTGACTTGCTGTTGTGCGAGATCGGGCGGCAGCTGGCTGTTGATGCGCACAACGACGGTGCCGCTGTTTCCGACCGAGGTATCGGCAACTTTATTGGTGCCACCGGTTGAGCTGTAGTCCTGATGGATAACACTGTTTTCAACTTCGCGGGTGGCGGTGATCGAGACTTTGCCGCCTGCCTGAATCACTGCATTACGCGAGTTATTGGCATCAGCAGCACCGGTACTGTTCACCGGGGTTTCAACCGCAAGACGGCTTTCGTAAGGCGCCAGTTCGCTCGGTAATGCCAGCAGATTATTCGGGTCATACATCGATGGCGTTGACGTTTCAAAGCCCGCGCTGTATCCAGACATGGCCCGGCCATATTTACGACTACCGACGTTTTCGCCTGTCTCGGCGTCAACGATGACGATGCCATTGCCCACGGTTTTGGCGATCGCTTTACGGATCAGGCCTTCCGGCGCGATGACGTAGTACACAAACGGGAAATCGGGGTTGTTGCGCTGGTTGTATGGCATGATCACGTTGGCCATGAATTGCGCCGTGGAGCCAGTGCCCATCTCGAAGTTGTACTGACGCGTGACTTCGACGGTGCCGCTCTTGGCACCGATATTCTTCAAGCTGTCGGCGGTGATGCTGATGTTGCCGCCCGCCGCTAGCGTACTTTTGCTGTTGAGGAAGGTGCCGCCGGTGAACGTAAAATCCTTGCCGACGTTGAACACCGCCGAAGCGCTGGTATCGGTGTCGAAGAATTGATAAGTCTCGCGGCTGGCGAGGAAGTTATTAAAGGTGCCGCCAACGCAGTCACCACACGTCGCCGCGATGAACCCGGAAATGAGCTTGCGCTCAACCGACGCCGTCGGCCCTTCCGTACGGTTTTCAAACACATCGGCACTCAGCGTAAAACCGCGCCCGCTCTCCATCGAGCCGGAAATGTTGTACACCCCCGCTGCCCGTGCCGCGCCGGCGTACCCGCCGATCACCACATCGCCCAGACCGTAAAAATCACCGTGCTGGTTGGTCAGCGTGCTGACGCCGAGGGTCATGTTATTGCCGCTGAAAATCAGCCCGCGATCATTGAGCAAAGAAGGCGTATTGATGATGAGGTTCTGCGCCGCGCCCAAGGTGCCGGTGTTGGCAACGCCGCCCGCGTTGATCGTCAGGTCGTCGCTGGAGGTCATGCGCCCGGCGTTGCTGAGCTGGCCGCCGATATTGAGAGTCGACGCGGCACCCACCGCGAAACTGCCGCCCGCCGCGACGTTCATCTGCGCGGCGGAAAGGTAAGCGCCGCGCTGACTGGTCAAGCGGCCGCTGCCAGCATAGGTTCCGCCGATTTGCATATCGAGGATGCCGTCACTGGCGATCAAGCCATCGTTGCTCCAGTTGCCGCCACGGATCTGCAGGGAATCGGAAGCCAGCAATTTGCCGCTGGCGGTCTGGCTGAATTGGCCGACATTGACGTTCAGGCGACCCGCCTGAATGACGTTTGAGTTGCTCCAGCTGTCGGCGTTGAGTTCCAGCAGCCCGCCGGTGACGATGCTGCCGCCGGCGCCGATGACGTTGGCGGTGGAGATGTCGAACTTGCCGCGCCCGACGTGGTTGAGTTGCCCGCCGGCATTGAGCAGACCGCCGACGGCCAGGGTCATGTCGATGTTGGCGGTTTCCAGCACGCCGTTGCGGTTGTCGAGCAAACCGCCGATCTGGAACAGGGTTTTACCGGTGTTGCCCAGCGAACGCAGACGGCCGTTCTGGTTGTCGACGCTGGCAGCTTTTACGCTCAGTTGGCTATCGCTTTCGATGACACCCGTGCCGTTGCGTAACGCACCACTGAGACCGAAGTCGATGTGGTTGGCAGCGATCTGCCCGCCAGCGTTTTCCAGATTTGTGCCGGTGACGGCCAACAGTCCTCTCGAATACAGCACACCACTGCTGTTATCCAGCGCTGCCGTGGTAATGCTGCTGTCGGCCGACTGCGCGGAAATCCGCCCGCCGTTGTTGTTCAGGCCTGCCAATGCATTAAGCGTCAGGCTCTGCGCCTGAATGATGCCGCCCTGACGGTTATTGTTCAGGTCGAAGCCATTGCGCAGTACGCCAACGGTGCGTGCTTCCAGTGCGCCTTTGATACTGGACAGCGTGCCGCCACGGTTATCGATGTTGGCCGCTTTGACAAAGACATTGCCGCTTTGCGCGATGACCTTGCCGCTCTGGTTGTCGAAGTCACCGCTGACTTCGAGGGTCAACGCGCCTTCGCTCTGGATCGAACCGTTACCATTGCGCAGGCTGACCGCGTTCAATTGCACGCCGGCCTTCTGGCTGTAGATCAGACCGTCGGCGCTGTTGTTGACGGCGCCCGTTGCGGTGATCTGCAATTGGTCATTCGCCGCGACGGTGCCCTTGTTGCTGTTGTCCAGAGAATCGGTGTGCGCTTCCAGTGTTTTCTGGCTGGCGATCTGGCCTTTTTGATTGCGCAGATCGGTGACGCCCGTGATCAACATCGCGCCGCTACTCGCCAGTTTGCCGGCGTTGTTGTTCAGCTCTCCGCTCAGGTTGAGGGTGATCGCAGCGTTGCTGGCGATCTGGCCGCCGTTATTGTCCAGACCTGTGGCCGTAGCGGTGAACGCCTGTTCGGCATTGATTGAGCCGCCGGCATTGGTGAACGCTGTGCTGACGACATCCAGTGCCGCGCCGCTGTAAATCAGGCCTTGGCTGTTTTTGAGCGCACCGCCCAGCGTCAGGGTTTGCCATGCGCCACTGCTCAGATTGCCTTTGTTGCTGTTGTCGAGACTGTCCGCCTTGAGGTGAAGATTGCCTTGGGCGACTACAGCCCCCGCGTCGCTGTTAAGCAGCGCATTGTTGAGATCGACCGAGACATCGGCGAACTTGCTGGAGAGCGTGCCGCTGTTGCGGTTGTCCAGGCTGTCGGCGTTGACGGTGAGTCCTTGCCAACCGGAGATCAGGCCTTTCTGGTTGACCAGCTCGGTGCCACGCAACAGCAGTTTTTCACCGCTGATGATTTTGCCGGCGCTGTTGTTCACGGCTCGGGCAATCAACTCGAAACCGAGCTTGCTGGAAATCTCACCACTCTGGTTGTTCACGTCACGCAGGCGCTTGAGCGTCAATGGCCCTTGCGCCGTGAGCACGCCGCGCTGGTTGTCGAGATCGCCATTGGCCAGATCGAGAGTGACGGCTTTATCACCCACGAGGCGTCCGCCGTTCTGGGTCAGGGATGTCAGCTTCAGATCAATGTCACCGCTGGCGGAAACTTCGCCGCCGTCGCTGGAGTCCAGTCCGGTGGCGGCCAGCGTCAGGTTGCCGTGGCTGTTGATCAAACCACTGTCGCGGTTGTTCAAATCGGCGCTGGTGATCTCGAGAGATTGCGCCGCGCTGATCAGGCCTTTGGTGTCATTGCGCAGCAGACCGTCAACGGTCAGGCCGAGGTCGCCACGGCTGACCAGGTTGCCGCCGCTGTTGTTCAGGCTGGCAGCGCGCGCGTCGATGGCGGCTGCGCCGATCATGCCTTTGACGTTGTCCAGTGCGGCCGCGATGCGCAGGGTCAGGCCCTGATTGCTCAGGAGTTTGCCGTTGCTGTTGGCGAGGCTTTGCGCGCTCAGGGTGAACGCTTCGGCGCTGGAAATTGTGCCGCCCTGGTTGTTGACGCCGTTGAGTTGCTTGAGCAGCAGTGTGCCCGGCGCGTTGATCAAACCACCGATGTTGTTCAACTGGCCGTGGTTCAGGTCCAGGCTTAGTTGCGTGTTGCTGAACAGCTTGCCGCCCTGTTGATCAAGCCCGCTGACCGAAGCCGTCAGCGCGTTCTGACTGCCGATGCTGCCATCGCCACTGTTAGTGACCTGGCCGGCAGTGAGGTTCAGGGTGTCGGCGCCGCTCAGTCGACCGTTGCTGTTATCAAAGGCGTCGGTGGTGACCGTGACGGCACCTTTACCGCTGAGCGTGCCCTTTTGACGGTTGTCGAGGCTGGCGCTGTTCAGTACCAGCGCGCCGTCGGTGACGATCTGGCCGCCCTGATTGTCGATGCTGGCGTCGCTGTCCAGCATCAAGTCCGCTGCACTGGACAGACTGCCTTTTACGTTGGTCAGTTTCGCGTTGTTGACCGTCAGCGTGCCTTCGCTGCTGACCTTGCCCGAAGTGTTATCAAAGGCGCCGGTGAGGTTCAACAGCATGCCTTGCTGACTGAGCAATTCGCCGTCGCTGTTAATCAGCGAGCGCCCCTGCAGATTGAACTGCGAGCCCGCGTTGATCAGGCCTTTGGTGCGGTTGAGCACTTCATCGACGGTCAGCGTCAGGGCGGTGCCGGTGAAGATTTTGCCGCCGTCGCTGTTATCGAGTTTTTTGCCCGTAATCTGCAAATCGCCGTTGCTGCTGACCTCACCGCCACGGTTGTCCAGGTCAGCGACGGTCAGGGTCATGTCTTTGCTTGAGCCCAGCAGACCGTTCTGCCGATTATCGAACTGATCGGCTTCCAGTTTGAGGACGCCGGTGGCGATCAACTGACCTTTCTGGTTGTTGACGGTTTTTGCCTGCACGCTGGCATCGACCTTGCCGGCGATATTACCTCCACGGTTGTCCAGTTCGTCAGCAGTAACGGTCAGTTGGCCGTCAGCGATGACCGTGCCGAGTTGGTTATCCAGGGTCTTTTCGGTGGTGAGCAACAACTCGGCGCGACTGCTGATCAGACCTTCGTGGTTGTCCAGACTGCCGCTGTGGCTGTCCAGCGAGGCGGCGGAGATGACGCCTTTGAGGTTGTTCAATGCCGCCGCAATGCGCAACGTCAGGCCCTGCTGACTGAGCAGTTTGCCGTTGCTGTTGTCGAGATCATGCGCGGCGAGCAAGAAGGCTTGCTGACTGGAAATTTCCCCGCCCTGGTTGCTCACGCCGTTGAGGTTTTTCAGCAGCAGCGTGCCGGGGGCATTGATCAAACCGTTCTGGTTGTTCAGCTGGCCATTGTTCAGATCGAGGGTCAGATCAGTCTTGCTGAACAGCTCACCGCCCTGTTGATCCAGCCCAGTGAGCGAAACATCCAGCGCCTGCTGGCTGGCGATGCGGCCGGTGGCGTTGTTGACCTGCCCTGACTTGAGCGTCAGCGCCGCTCCGCTGGAAAGTTTGCCACCCTGGCTGTTGTCAAATCCGCCGGTCTCGACCCGGCTGTTGCCTTGGCCGTAGATCACACCTTTGCGGCTGTTATCAAGACTGCCGCTGTTGACGGTCAGCAGGCTGTCGCTGCTGATAGAACCGGCCTGATTAAGCAAAGCGCCAGTGCTGGAAAGTTTCAGGTTGCCGGCACTGCCGAGGCTGCCGTTGCTGTTGTCGATGCGCGCAGCATTGACGGTCAGCGTGCCGTCGCTGCTGATCGCGCCGAGCGAATTGATCAGCGCGTCATCAAGGGTAATCACCAGACCGTTGAGGCTGCTGAGATTGCCGCCGCTGTTGTCCAGCGTGGTGCCGGTAACGGTTACCGCGCCCTTGGTGGCGGCGATCAAGCCTTTGCTCTGGTTGATCAGCTTGGTGACGCTCAGCCCAATGTTACTGCCGGAGAGGATTTTGCCGCCGTCGCCGTTATCCAGACGCAGGCCTTTGACGTTCATCAGCAGGTTGCTGGAGATTTCGCCACTGCGATTGTCGACGTCGTCGACCGAGAGTGTCAGCGCTTTAGTCGTACCGACCAGCCCGCCGTTGCGGTTGTCGAGGGTCTTGCCGGTCAGGCTCAAATTGCCTTGGGCAACCAGCGCACCACCCTGTTGTTGCAGCAGGCCGATGGTTGCCAGCAGGTCGCTCTGACTGGAAATCCGTCCGGCCGCGTTTTGAATTTCGGCAGCGGTCAGGTTGACGGGGCCGACCGCACTGACCAGACCACCGCTGTTATCCAGCCGGGTGCCGACATAAGTCAGGCCAGCCTTGCCGCTAATCACGCCTTTTTCGCGGTTATCCAGTTGCACAACATTCAAGGTCAACTGCTGGTCGGCCTGAATCACCCCGCCCCGGTTGTCGGCGACATCACTGCGCACGGCCAGCGTGCTTTTACCGATGACTTTACCGTCGCTGTTGAGCAAGGTGCCGGCCTGCAGATCGACGGCGCCTTTGGCAGAGATATCACCCTTGTTGCGGTTGTCGAGCGTGCCACTGATGTGTGCAGTCAGGCTGCCATCGCTGACCAGCGCCCCGGCTTCACGGTTGTCCAGACTGGCAGCTTTCAGATTCAGCGAACGCCCCGAACCGAGCGCGCCGTCGCGGTTGTCCAGCGCACCGCCGAGATCGATATTCAGGCCCAGGTCACCGAGAATCTGCCCGCTGCGGTTATCGAGCATGCCGCCAGTGATGGCGATGTTCTGACCGCTGAGCGTACCTTTCCGGTTATTCAGAGAAACGGCGTTGACCGTCAGGTTGCGGCTCGCGGTGAGACTTTTGCTGGTGTTGTCGAGTTCCTGCGCGGTCAGGCTCAGATCACCGTTGGCATTGCGGCTGCCGTCGGCGTTGACGCCCGCCTCGATGGCGCCAGCGTTGGTCAGTTGACCGCCAGCGCTGAGGTTGATGCTGTCGCGGGCCGCGAGGGTCTGACGGTTGGACAGGTTGCCTTGGGTCTGTACATTGAGCGCGGTGCCGGCGTAAACCGGGCCGCGTGCGTCGAGGCTGGCAGCCTTGACGTTGACCATACCAGTGGCCGAGGTGTCAGCCAGACTCAACTGGCCGTTGGCATTGAGCTGAATATCACCGCCGCTGGCAATCAGCTTGCCGTCGAGCTTCACCCCGACCCCGGCCTCAGTGCCGACCAGTTTGATCGCCCCGGCATACATGCCGCCGAGTGCTGAGGAGTCGATGGCCAGTTGCGGCTTACCGCTGCCATCATTGGCACGGGCGGTGGCATTGAGAGTTTGTGCATTGACGTCGTTGCGCCCGGCGACAATCGTCAGGTTCTGTGCCTGAATCTCGGCGTTGATTTTCGCGCTGCGGGTGATGATTTCGAAGCGGTCGACATTGGTCGCGTTAAGGCCCGTGCCCTCGATGGCCACCGTGCCCTGATCAACCTGAAAACGATCCAGGCGACCGTTATCGAGCACCGGTTTACCGGTGGTCAAAGTCACGCGCGGCGAATTGATAAAACCGCAACCGTTGCAGGTAATGCCATAAGGGTTGGCGACAATCACCCGCGCCGACTGCCCCGCCACTTCGGTGTAACCGCGCAACTGGCTCGGGTTGCCGCTGATGACTTCGTTGAGAATTGCCTGCGCCGAACCGCTGTTTTTCAGGTTCGGGTTGTCGATGATATGCCCGCCCAACTGGGTGAGATTATTCTGCGTCGAGCCGTTGTTGAGGATCAGTCCTTGCGCGCCGACGTTGTAATCGTGGAACTGGTTGTGCGACAGACCACTGGCGTTGGGCGTGGCGATGTTGATGATCGGCACGCCATTGCCGGCGCGATCAAGCGACGTATTCGGGTTGGCCACGACGATGCCGTCGGCCTGTGCCCACATGGGTTGCCAGAACATGACGTTCGCCAGCAGGAACGCGAGTCCGCGTTTAGGCATGCCCAGGAAACGTTCGTGGTTTTTTTCGGCAGCAGAAGGCTGACTGGCCAGAAGAGCCAGTTGAAGGACGTCCATATCAGAATCTCGGGGCGGGCAACGGTCGGGGGAGGAAATCCACGCAAAAACCGACCGGCAAGGCAGACGATGTCAGCGGATGCGATCGTTAAGGAAATTAGCGAATGTCACGTCGACGGCAGGCGGGCTAGGCGCGACGAAGAAGTGATATCAATATAGTGGCACTATTGTAGAGAGGCATAATTCTGGCGTCAAACAATGGATGAGGCTTGTTTTTCGCGATGCCTGATCCGAATGGGCTGCCTGCCGAACGTTGCGTTCGGCTCAATAAATTCTGGAAAAATGGGGGCAGGCCACATTTTTAAACGTGGTCTGTCACCATTTTTTTCCTTGTGGCGACTGGGCCTCGAGTATTGGCGTAGATGCACAGAGTTTGGAGGCAACGGAGACCGGGAAACATTGGAGAAAGCTCTGCGTGATGAGGTGCATCATCAGGCGCAGAGCCTGGAGTAGATTTGTGGGGATCCCTCAGGGACAAACCACCTATTCGCTTTGTCTTTAGAAGAGAAAAAAAACAAGCACATATAAAAACATCGCTACTCCCGCCAACACCGCGCGGTGCATTGGATTATCTTCGGGAGCCATGCCTCCCGGTCCAATAGTGACCCAACCATCGCGTAAGTAATTGTAGACCGCTTGACCAAACCATATCTGCCCCAAGACCATCGCAAAGAAACGCTCCCGGTCCCCATTGAACCGTAAAAAGCCAGCAACCAATGCAACCACCAATAATGTCAGGCCAATTGCGTGTTTGTAGCGTTTTAGTTCACTCAACATTCACTAGTCCTTAAAAAAGCCGAGCGTCTTGTCTGCAAGACTGTCCCACGCACCGGTCATACCAATAGTATTCGATGCCTTGCTGGCTACCTCTTTCGATAAACCACTGGCGACAGCAAATTTTTCGAAACCGGCACTCAACCCGGCACTAGTCAACGACTTATTAAAATCCTCTGGCCCCTTTAAATAGCCTGATAACAATCCTACCAGAGTCGATCCGTTAGACAGCAGCGTGGCCGTCAAACCTGCCGCCGGGACTGACGCAGCGCCCATGAACCAGCCGGCATTGCTCAATGCGTCGATATTGGCGGCGCGTATCCACTGAAGGGTTGCTGCTTCTCCAAAGTCGAGGTTCGCCCCCGCCGTAAGGCAATCGGTACTTGCACAGGAATAATAGCGCGGGGTGTAGGCGTTGCCGTCTATTACAATAGGTACTCTATATCCGCCTTTTTCATCCATTGGGTAACCTGTCAATGGATCTCTTTTACCCGGTCCGTTAGGCGTCTTCGTCCAAGTTCTGCAAATACATGCCATTGCCCAAATCAACCCAATTGCCACCGGTATCGTAGATCCCCGAACTTGGCACAACGATGTCTGTTCCACCAGTGATATTCGTACCATTGACGGAAGACAGTCGCAGTTGTGCTTCAATCTGCTCAACCGTGTATTTGCCACCACTACGCGCGGCCAATTGTGCGGCAAGGTCCTTGTCTTCCTTGTGTAATTGACGGTTGAACTGCGTAGCAAACTTTGTGACCCAGGCGGCATTCGCCAATGTGTTTGCAGTGACATTCTCTTGAACCGAGCCGGCCAGAACTCCAATGATTTGAGAACTCATCGTCAGGAGATTCGGATCGCCTTTAACCAGATTATCCAGGTAACCAATCAATGCTTCGTTTGCACCGGCGGCAAGCGCACCCGTGCAAAATCACCTCCGGTCGCCTCGGCAAGGAGCCCTCCTACCATTGCGTGAATGACAACCTTTGTCGCAGATCCGTCATCGATGACATCTTTGGTGAGATCACCTACAAGATTGAAACTGACTGCCGCCAATGTATTGAACAACGCAGTTTTCAGTACATCGCTGACATTTGCATCGCCACCCAGAGCCTTGGTTATCAGTGCAGACGTACCGCCCTGCAATACTTGACTTCCAGCGAATTGCCCCACACCCGTCCAAGTGGTCAATGGCGGCGATATCACTTTGTTGGTAACTGGATCGACTTTTATGCCTGTCAGGTCATTCAAATAGGCAGGGGTCAACCCTGCGGTGAGACCGGAAATAACGTATCCCTGCAGAGCGTCGGAGGAAGTAACGTCAGCAAATACCGCTCCAAGATTGCCACCATTATTGATAAAGCTGACCGACGCATTTGTTGCCGCACCGGAAGCAACGGCAGCAATACCAGCTGCCCAAGCCGTTCCAACTGTTCCGCTCAAGGCACCGAGAACCGCCGGTCCAACCACTGCGGCCATGACGATCGCGATGATCATTTGCGAAGCCGGACCGAGACCTGAATTGTCGTATTTGAACGACTCGTGAATTTCTTTGACCAGCCGCCAGTCGACGTCACCCCGTGCTTCAGCATCTTTCAACCAGGCCAGTTGCGGATCAGCCTTGACCATTGTGTCGATGGTTTGACTAACGGATTGCTGGTTGACGTCCTTGATATCGATCTTCAGTCCTTCAACTGCTTTGATCGTGATTATCCCGCCTGCCGTCATATGGGTCTGACGCAGCGTTTCATCGGTATTACCCTTACCTTTCGATGACACCCATGCCGCGTTATTGTTGGTTTTCTCGTGGCTTTCCTGATGCAGGTCTTTCACACCTTCAAATGTAATGGAGCCACCGCTGTCCAGAATGATGTTCTTGCCACTTTCAAGTTCCGCCACTTGATACAGCTGGTCGCCCTTGCTTTTCAGGGTCAGGTCACCTCCAGCCGAGATTTCGCTGCCAATATGAGTATTCTTGGTCACTTCGTCACGTTTGGTTTGAAGCTTGCCGAAACTACCCTTTTTCTTCTTGTCATAGAGCGAATAGTCAGAGTCTTGCAATGCAAGTATTTCGAGTTTGTCGCCTGCTGCCAAATAGGCTTCGTCACCTGCGGTAACCCGACTGGAGATCACACTGAGGTCATTGCCTGCGTCCAGCTTGACGTCGCCACCTGCCGAAATCCCGGACATGACCTGGCTGACATGATCCCCCTGACGGGTGACCTTTTTGTTTTTGGACAGTGAGTGTTCTTCATCCGCAGCCGACGTGATGACGATATCGCCGACTGCCTTCATCGTCACATCACGTTTGGCATCGATTTGACTGGCAATGACATTGATATCGCGTTTGGCATCAGCTTTGAAATCGCCTCCAGCATCAATTTCAGCGCCCAATTGGGTCACATCGCTGCTGTTGTGCTTCGCGTCCTGGTAAACACTATTGGATACTTGCACCGAGGATATATTCAAGTCACGAGCGGCATTCAGCACCATGTCGCGACCACTTTGCATGACACCACCAAGAATGTTGATGTCCTGAGCAGCTTTAACAGTAAGGTTATTCGAGGCTTCGATTCTTGCAGCGTTATCGGCATAGTCATGCATCTGAATGCCAAATCGGGTGGCATTGGCAGAAGTCGTTATCGTCCGGGTGTTAAGCACGTCCCCTTTGAGGGTGGTCAGGCTGACATCGCGACCTGTAATAATCCCTCCAGACTTGTTGACGATGTCATTGGTCGCCAATAGATCCAGACGATTACCTGCCTCAATCAACCCGCTGTTGACCAGATCCTTACCCGCCGTCGCCAACAGATTATTCGTCGCCTTCAACGTACCGACGTTATCGAGGTTTTCACCCGCGATCAGCGTCACATCATTACCGGCAATCAACGCCCCGGTCGGGCCGAGACGGCCATTGGCCTGGGCCAGATATACCACCGGCACCAGCACTTTTTCGCCATTCACTTCGTGCTCTTCGAGCCAGACGATGTCGTGGGTCAGTGCCGCGACTTGCTGCGACGTGAGGCCGACGCCGACCGACAGATTGAGCGCGTCCTTGCTGGCGATGGCGTTGTTCATCAGGTACTTGAACATGCCCTCGTTGGAGGTCTGGCCATCAAGGAAAGCCTGGCCGGTGCGGGCGGTGACGGCTTGCTGGATCAGGCGTTGTTCGTAGAGATCGGGGTTGTAGCCGAGTTTGTCGAGCAGGTAGTCGGAACTCATGAACGACTTGAGGTCGGTGAGTACCGGATTTTTAGTTTTTGGACGTCACAGCAATTCGTTGATCCGGCCGGCTAACATCGTAAACATGCTGCTCGCAACCCTGCCCGACAAACTGAAACTCCACCAGGTAGACCTTGCTTCGTTCCGGCGTAAAAGTACTGTTCAGCGGCCCGCAGCTATAAGTGTTGCCGGTACCCATTCCATGGGAACGCCCCGACACCTCGAAGGGTTCGTCGGCATTGGCTTGCGTTTCCAGCTGAGGGAAATGCTTGAAGGTGGCGCTGTTGGCCGCTTCGTTGAGTTTGGCGATCCAGGCGAACACCTTGCCTCGCCCGGAATCCACCACAGTACCCAGCACTTCCATTCGCCGATCGGGATCTGAAGCACGGCGGACGGAGAACTCGACAGGGTATGTGTAGCCTGTGGCTTTCATGATGACTTTGGCGTGTTGTTCATCCGTGGTGACTTTTTTTTGCTGAAGTTGGATGCCATCCTTTAAAAGACTGGGGGAAGAGTCTCTGACGTTCGAATGGCAGCCTGCAATCAGGAAAATAAAAAGCAGCAAAAGTCCGGCTTTAATCAATTTTTATTACCCTTTCAATGAGTAGCGGCCAGATTTTTCGAGTTCAAAAAACCTGCCCAGCTACAACAATATTAAATATCTACAATTCTTCAATACCTTCAATTACGCTACCCACTGCCCCACGAGGCAGCAACGCCTCATGGACAAGGTTGCCAAAGTCCTTACTCCAGACCAATCTGTCCGCATGCTCTGTTTTTTGAAAATAAATAAACAGACCCGCGTCCCCTAGGAAGGTGCAAGTCAGATCTTGAACGCCTTCTAAAATGGCGGATTCCCCTTTGAAGAAATAACGATGCGCGGAAGCAAATAATTCTTTTGCAGAAATCGCCGAATCGCCCTCCTCCATATTTTCAAATTCCATTTTTGCGTAGAAGTTCACGGCCGTTTTAAGCTCGACAACATCCACGACATCAAGGAGCCTTTCCCCACCAACAAACAACGAAAACAAGCCGTTTACCCAGAAACAACTTGAATCAGTCCATTCCCTCACCACATCAAACTGAATTGAGAATATAAACGGATCACCGTAAATCATTTCAACCTTACTCCTAGCGCCTTTTGCACCGCCGCCGGTATATAACTGGCCGACAATGGGTTGCCGGCGTCACCCGTACTACCATTCCAGTGAAACACACCATTCGTCCCTTCAAATCGGTGGACGTTGCCGTTTTCGTCCTTAGCATAGGTCACAACTTTGTTTGGAAACGTCTGCGGGCTGGGAATAGACTGCCCAAAGAGCTCTATTGAGTTTTTCGGTTCAATGCCCGCAGTAGGCCTGTTCCCTATCTGACCTGGAGTATGCTTGGGGTTCGATTGATAGGTAAGTCCATTTGAGGCAACTGTTGGCTCAAGAGTCGGAATCGGACTCCCTCTGTTTTTCCCTACCACTGATGCAACGGAGGTCTTGCTTCTGGATGCTAAACCACCGGCGCCCAACGCCTCGGCAGTGTCCTTAGCCACCAAGGCGACCTTTTCCCACGTTGGCAAGGACTTGTACAACAACGCCATGTCATTCTGGTTTTCCTTGGTGACAAACTGACGTATCCGTTTTACATCTTCCGCCGACAGGTCAAAAAGCCACGCAAGACTACTGATGCCATCCGCAATGGCAATGCCACCTTCCATTTCAGCCTGGTAATAGATCGCACAAGGCGCAGAACAATCTGAAGCCAACATCTCGGCACGTTGTTTCGCACTGAGTGCTTTATATTTCTCCCAAACTGGCTCGGTAGATTCTCCTTTTTTATTCGCCTGAGCGAGTTCCTTGATCAGATTTTCTGCATCTTTGGAGCTCAACTGGTTATTTTCCACTGCGTTCTTACCGGACAACGCAGCAGCAACGGCATCCAGTGCGCCGGTTCCAACAGAAGCACCACCAATTCCTGCAGCCAACGTTGCCAAACTGGAAATAGTTTGTTTCTGCTCCGAAGTCAGTTGCTCGTTACTGACCCCACCGTACACCGCCTCCTTGATGATCCGAGCGATTTCTTCTGCCGCGACCGCTCCCACCGCTCCCGCAAGGGCCGAGTTCCCACTGGCTTTAGCAACCAGTGCACCCAATACCGCATGAGCCATGAGGTTCGCTGTCGGATCTCCCTCGGTAGCGTCTCTGATTTCTTGGGCGACATAGGGAGCGGCTGCGCCACTCAAGGCTCCAACAATATTTCCACCGAGCACCCCTTGAACAATAGAGGCAATGGCTTGAGACGCTTTCTGGAAGCTGCTGCCCATGCCGTAGTCACGCTGAACTTGCTGGCTGATCTGTTCGCCCGAAGGATTGACGATTCCTTGGTCTTTCAACTTCTGGATAGCAACCTGTGCCGCCTCACTGTTCGGATCTTGAGCCTCCTTGATCTTCGCAGCAGCAATCGCATCTCCCACACCCTTCACCAACTCGATCGAACTCTTCACCAATTCGATTCGCTCTTTCATCGCATCCTGATCAGGCTTGTCGAGTCTTTCGTTGGCATTCGCCGTGTCGCGATTGAGGCCGTCCAGATCCCGGGCGCCTTCAGGGTTGCGAACAATTATCGTACCGTCGCTCACTGCGCTGCGAGTGTGACTTTTGTCAGACTCATTGAGAGAGATGCCGAACAAACCACCGACTGAGGCGTACGCCCCCGCACCACCAAGACCGCCCGAAACACTGCCGCCTGCCGACTGGGCGTCGATTTCACTTATGTTTTTGATGTCATGAGTGATCAGTCGATCCGTTGTCAGCACGTTCTTGTCCGGCGTGGCATCACTGGCAATCACACCACCCTCTAGAGTTGTGGTTTTGCCGACCTCAACGTTGTAGCCACCCGCACCCGCAAATAACCCGGTCTGATCGTTAACGGCTTTGTACTCACTGTTCATGTTGCCTGCAGCGAAGTTGGCCGAAGCGGTAACAGTTGTGCCGTAGCAGAAGGGTGGAATGCAAATGCTGGCACCAAAACCGCCGCTGCCTTGTTTGCTTTTCTGGTCTTCCGTGTCCTGACGAGAAATGATGTTTAGGTTACCGTCGATCAGCGCTTTGATGCTATCGGCATGAACTTGAGCACCTGCCAGAGTCGTATCGCCACCGCTATGAATTACCAACGAACCGCTGTCGATCGTGCTGTTGATCTGGGTAACGGAACTGCCATTACCCATACCCTTTGCGACTTGAGCGCCTAGATCAAGGGTAAAGCCATTTTGCTGGCCAATATTGAAACTTGCGCCGATTGCAGTTTTGTTATTGCTATTGTGATTGGACCAGCTTGCGGTGTTCTGAGCGCTTTCCACGATGATGTTGTTGTTGGCAAGTAACGAAGTAGAAGTCGCTTTGAGGCTGCTGCCAACGATATGAATATCACCCTCATTTTGCGCTGCGCTGCCATTGGCAACGATGGAGAGGGTTCCACCCGCATTGAGTGTGCTTTGTTTCGCCGTTTGACTGGTATAGTCGCTGGTGCTTTTATTATGGGTGTTAGCGAGTTCGGTGCCAATTTTGATCAGAGACCCGTTGCTGGCCGTGCCACCTTGCTTGTCGGCGAATCCGGTTTTTTGATCATTTGCATCCGACGCCATACCGCCGAGGTTGTAGGCGGCCAAAGCCGCCTGCGCCAGTTTCACGGCCTTGAGTCGAGGATCATCCGCGCTTTCGGCAGCCTCCACCGCAGAGCGAATGGTATTGACAGTGTCAATAATTGCACCACCAATAACGCGTCCTACAGCAAGGCTATTGGATTTATCAACGGTGCTTTGCTGCGAGGTTTCCATACCTGCCGTGATGGTGACGTTCGAACCTCGAAGACTCATGTCCTTGGTACTGACAAGATCACTGGCAATAACACTGAGGTCGCCGCCCGCTACCAGACTGACGTTCCCTTTGCTGGATCCTATCGTGCTTCCAGTCAAGGTCGTTTGTGACATCGTGCCATTGTGTTTTTGGCCGCTGATTGACAGATGTTGGTTGCCGGTGATGTCATCGATACCCAGATTGTTAGCAGTCAAGACGCCCGTCAGGTCGTGATTCTTTTCCTTGTGCATTTCGGTTCGAGAAAACGTGTTCTCTGCAGCACCAATAGTCAGATCGCGACCGGCATGAACAGCCAAATCGTTAGTACTGACAAGCGCCGAGCCGATAATAGCGGCGTCCCGCTTAGCGCTGACGGCAATCGTATCGCCCGAGATCAAACTACCCACTGCCATTGTCTGGGTTTCAGTTAGTTGATCGTCAACTTTGCTCGACTTCAAACCGCCCCAACTACTTTTGCTTTGGCTGCGTTCGTGGCGACCGCTACTCGAATCGGTAACTGCCACGATATTCACGTCGTTGCCTGCCCCAAGTCCCACACTGCCGTTCTCAGAAATGACATTGCTGCCTTTAATCAACAAATCGTTACCCGCGGTCAGCACGCTTTTGCCACCCGAGGTGACCGAACTGGCAACGTTGGTAACCGAACTGGTCTCATCAAGTTGAAATTTCTTCTTGGAGGACGTCTTCTTGGTCTTACTGTAAAAGCTGTAATCGCTGTCTTCCGCCGACTCAAGTGCCAAGTTTGCGCCCGCCGTCAGATAGGCCTCCTCACCAGCGCTTACCCGGCTGGCGAGGAGACTCAAGTCTTTACCAGCGTTCAGCGAAACAGTGCCACCGGCCGTCAGCGTCGTGGACACTTGGCTTACATGATCCTCCTGACTCGTGACTTTCTTGGTCTTGGTATACGAGTGCTCTTCATCTGCTGCTGACGCTAGAGTCAGATCACCCACGGCACTTATGCTTACATTGCGCTTGGCGTCGATCTGGCTAGCAATCGCTGTAATGTCACGGCCTGCGTTGACCGTCAGGTTTTGGCCAGCATCGAGAACCGAGCCATATTGAGTAATGGTCTGATCCGTATGTAGTCCACGCTGCCCACCCGTAACTTTTTCAGCCGAGACAAGATTGACGTCGCGACCGGCATTTATCAGGGTGTCCGTGCCACTCTTCAATATCCCCCCCGTGTTATTGAAGTCCCGCCCGGCACCGATGGTCAGACCGTTGGCTGCCTCGATACGCGCAGCGCTATCGACAAAGTCGCTGCGCTCACTGCGGTAGCCGCTGTCGCTTTCGTGGGTGGTGACGGTGCGTTCGTTGATGATGTCCCCACGAGTGGCCGTCAACGACACTTCTTTACCGGCAATAACGCCGCCGGATTTGTTGATCAGGTTGTTGCCGGCCAGCAGGTCGAGACGATTGCCCGCTTCGATCAGGCCACTGTTGACCAGATCGTTGGTGGCGGTGGCCGACAGGTTGTTGTTGGCCTTCAAGGTACCGGCGTTGTTCAGGTCCTTGCCGGCGATCAGGGTCACGTCGCTGCCCTGGATCAAGGCGCCGTTCGGGGCCAGGCGGTTGTTGGCGTTGGCCAGGTACAGCACTGGCACCAGCACTTGCTCGCCGTTGACTTCGGCGGTTTCCATCCAGACGATGTCGTGGGTCAGCGCCGCGACTTGTTCGGAGGTCAGGCTGACGCCCACCGCCAGATTGAGCTCGTTTTTGCTGGCGAGTGCGTTGTCCATCAGGTACTTGAACAGGCCGTCGTTGGACGTTTGCCCGTCGATGAACCGCTGACCGGTACGAGCGACCACGGCTTGCTGGATCAGGGTCTGCTCGTAGAAGCCGTCACCCAGGCGCTTGGCGCTTTGATCAGGGTCGTAACCGAGGTTGGACAGCAGGTAGTCCGAGCTCATGAACTGCTTGAGGTCGGTCAGTACCGGGTTGGTTTCGACCAGGTATTTCTGCGGACTGGAATGGCCGGTACTGGCCGGAACACCCTGCACCCGGTTGATGGTGAACGCAGTGGAGCGCCCCGGCAGGGTCGCGCCGCTGGCGTCAGTTGCCGGCGTGCTGACGTCGATCGCACTGGCACCGCCAACCTGTTGCTGGGTCTGGTGATCGACGGTGCTCAGGTTGACGTTGCTGGCTGAGGCCGAGGCATTGTTCGTCAGAAGAATGTTGCGCGTCTGCACGCCTGGCAACGTTTGATCGCGCTGGCTCGTGTTGACGCTGGCGCCGCCCATGGTCCAGCTCTGCGGGCCGGTCGCGACCGGGGCGGTGCTTTCCTGACCGCTCAGGCGGAACAGGCCATTCTGCCCGGTCGGCAGCGCGAAGCCTGGCAACACCACTGGGTTGACCTGCTGCTGGGCGAGGTTCGGCGGCAGTTGCTGATTGACAGTGACGCGCGTGGAGAACTGGCTGCCACCCGCTCCGGTGCCGGTGCGCGGACCGCTACCGATATAGGTGTAGCCCGGACGGACGACACTGTTATCAATGTTGTTCTGGGCGGTGATGTTGACCGCGCCTGCGGCTTGAATGACGGCGGAATAGCTCTGGTCGCTGCCGGCGATTTTACGGGTGCTGCCCAGCCCCGGCAGTTCCCGTTCGGTCATGCCGATGAAGTTGGCGATACCGCCCTGCAGACCACCCAGATTATTGGCGTCGTAGCCGCTGCTTTCATACCAGTACTGGTTGGTGAAGGCACTTGCTGCGCTGTACCAGCCACCCGCGTTACGGGTGCGCTCGGACATGTAGATGCGGGTGGTTTCGGTCTCACCGGTTTCCACGCCACTGTTGGTCAGGTTCGCCACGTTGGCCGTGAAGTTGCCCGCCGTGGCGATGGTGCTGCTCTGGTTGAGCAGGTCACCGCCATTGATGGTCAGGTTGCTACCTGCGGTGATGCTGGACGCAGCGCTGGCCGCAGTGACCTCGAGTTTTTCGCGCTGCACGATCTCCCAGGCGTGGTTCTGCTTGCCGCTGCAGTCACCGGCGTTGACCCCTTCGATACAGGTGACTTCACCGATGCGCGCGGTGTAGATGCCGGCGTTGTTGACCGTGAGCACGTCGCGGATGTTCTGGATCGAACTCGCCGCCAGCGTCATGCTGCCGTCGCTTTGCAGCGATGCAGAGCGGTTGACGATGGAGTTCGCCAGCCCGCCCTGGCCGTCGCGGTCAATCATCAGATTGCCGAGGCTGTAGACGTTACCGTAGTAGTTATTGAAATCGGCAACCCGCAGCGACATGTTCCTGCCGCTGAAAATCAGGCCGCTGGCGTTGACCAGAGTACCGGTGGTCAGAGTCAGGTCAGTGCCGGTGGCCGTGGTGCCGTAGTTGCGCACGCCGCCGGCATTGATGGTCATGCCCGCGCCGGAAGTCAGGCGACCGGCATTATCCAGTTGGCCACTGACATTGAGCGTGGTCTGGCCACCCCCGGCGATGCTGGAGGTGGCTTCCGTAAGGCTGACTTGTGCAGCGTTCAGGGTCAGGTCGCCCTGACTGGTGAGGCGCCCCGGGCCCCAATAAGCGGCACTCAGGCCGACGTTCATGCTGCCGTCACTGGCCAGTAGGCCTTCGTTGAACCAGTTGACGCCGTTGCCGGTGAAGCTGTTGGAGGCGAGCAATTGGCCGCTGGCGGTCTGGGTCAGGTTGTTGACGTTGACGGTCAGGCGCCCGGCCTGAATCGAACTGCTGTTGGTCCAGGTGTCGGTGCTGATGGTCAGGCCACCGCGGGTCACGAGGGTGCCGCCGGCGTTGATGACGTTGTTGGTGGAGATATCAAACGTGCCGGTGCCGACGTGCAACAGGCTGCCAGCGGTATTGAGGAAGCTGCCGGCGCCGAGCGTCAGGTCGGTGTTGGCGGTTTCCAGCGTGCCGTTGCGGTTGTCGAACAGGCCGCCAATCTGGAAGTTGGTTTTGCCGCTGGTGCCAAGGGCACGCAATTGGCCGGCCTGGTTGTCGAGGCTGGCGGCCTTGATCGCCAGGGTGCTGTCGCTCTCGATGATGCCCAGGCGGTTGTTCAGCGCACCGGTCAGGTTGAGGTCGATCTGCTGGCCGGCGATCTGGCCGTCGTTGTCACCGCTGTTGTCGAAGTTGTTGCCGGTGACGTTGATTTTGCCTTTGGCGTAGAGCCCGCCATTGCGGTTATCGAAGTTGCCGGTCACGACGATGGCGTCGCCGCCCTGAGCGGAAATACGGCCGCCATAGTTGTCGAGGCCCATCGCCGCATTGAGGTTCAAGCGCTGGCCCTGGATCACCCCGCCCTGACGATTGTTGTTCAGGTCATAGCCGTTTTTCAGCACACCGGTCAGGCGCGCGGTGAACGCCGCTTGCAGGCTGGCGAGGACACCGCCACGGCTATCGAGCTGGCCGGCATTGATGGACAGATCACCGGTGGTGGCGAGGATTCGGCCGCTCTGGTTGTCGATATCGCCAGTGCTGACAACGGTGACGGCGCCTTGCGCCTGTACGGTGCCCTTGGCGTTGGCGAGGCTGGCGGCCTGGACTTGCAGGTCGCCGTTCTGGCTGTAGATCAAGCCATCGGCGCTGTTCTGGATGGCGCCCGCTGTGGTGATGGTCAACAGGCCGCTGGCGGCGACGGTGCCACGGTTGCGGTTGTCCAGACCACCGCTCAACAGGGTCATCAGGCCCTGGCTGGCCAGTTGGCCGCCCTGGTTGTTGATCTGCGTGGCGCGTTGCAGCAACAGCGTGCCGCCACTGGCGAGTTTGCCGTTGGTGTTGGTCAGGGCACCGAGCAGGTCGAGGGTCACGGCGCCATTGCCGACCAGACTGCCACCGGTGTTATCCAGGGTGGTGCCGGTGAAGCTCAGGTCCTGTGTGGCGTTGACGGTACCGCCGGCGTTGCCCAGCGTCATGGCTTGCAGCGCCAGGGTCGCATCGGTGGCGATCAGACCACCCGCCGCATTGTTCAGCAAACCGCTGACAGTCAGGGTTTGCGCACCGGTGCTGGAGACCACGCCGTTGTTGCTGTTATCCAGATTGGCTGCGGTGACGCTGAGGTTTTTCTGGGTGACCAGTGCCCCGGCGCCGCTGTTGAGCAAATCCCCGCTCAACGTCACGCTGAGGTTGCCATCACTGGCAGAGAGCGTGCCCTTGTTGCGGTTATCGAGGCTGGCAGCGTTGACCGTCAGGCCTTGCACCCCCGAGATCACCCCGTTCTGGTTGACCAATGCACCGGTGTTGAGATTCAGCCGATTGTTGCTGACCAGCTTGCCGTTGCTGTTATCGAGGCTGCGGGCAACAAGGTCGATACTTTGGCTGCTGGCGATCTTGCCGCTGCGGTTGGTCAAGTCACGCAGGTGCTGAATGCTCAGTTGGCCTTCGGTGGTGATCAAGCCACCGTCGTTGTTCAGGTCTGCGGTGGCTGCAGCGAAATCAATGGCGATTGCACTGCCCAGCAGCGAGCCGTTCTGGTTGTTCAGACCGTTGCTGTTGATAGTCAGGCCCGTGGTGGCATTGATCAGCCCCAGGTTCTGGTTGGTGAGCAGGCCGTCGAGGTTCAGGTCCAGATTCGCGCGGCTAGTCAGTGTGCCGCCGCTGTTGTCGAGGCTGGCGGCTTTGATGTCCAGCGTGGCGGCGGCAATCAGGCCTTTGAGGTTGGTCAGCGCCTGGTCGATGCGCAGCGTCACGGCCTGATTGCTGAGCAATTTGCCGTTGCTGTTATCGAGGCTGCGCGCCGTCACAGTAAACGCCTGGGTGCTGGAGATCTCACCGCCGTCGTTGTTGACGTCCTGAAGGTTCTTGAGCATCAGCAACGGCGCGCCGATCAGGCCGTTCTGGTTGTTCAGTTGACCGTGATTGAGGTCCAGATCCAGCGACGTATTGCTGAACAGCTGACCGCCCTGCTGATCCAGACCGGTAACGTTCGCGGTCAGGGCGGCATTACTGGCGATGCGGCCGCCGTCCTGGTTGGTCAGTTGGGTCGCCTTCAGGTCCAGCGTATCGCCACTGTTCAACTTGCCGTTGTGGCTGTTGTCGAGCGTACCGGTCTGCACCACCATCGCGCCTTTGGCGCTGAGGCTGCCGCCGTTGCTGTTGTCGAGGCTGCCACTGGTGAGGTTGAGGCTGGCGTCGGTGACGATCTGACCACCGCGGTTGAGCACCACGCCGGTGGTGGTCAGTGTCAACGGCCCGGCAACGGACAGGCTGCCGAGGGTGTTGGTCAGACTCGCCGCCGTCACGCCAAGGCTGCCCTCGGCGCTGACCAGGCCCTGGCTGTTATTCAGATCGCCGCTCAGGTCGAGCTTCAGATTGCTCTGGCTCAGGAGCGCACCCGCAGTGCTGTCGAGGCTGCGTCCGGTCAGGGTCAGGTCGGTCTTGCCCGACAGCAGGCCCTTGGCGCGGTTGAGTACTTCGTCGACGGTCAGGGTCAACGCACCTTGCGCAATCAGCTTGCCGCCGTCGCTGTTGTCCAGACGACTGCCGAGCAGCGTCACGTCAGCCTGGCTGGACAGCTCGCCGCCACGGTTGTCGACCGCATCGACCGTCAGTTGCAGCGCGTCATTCGCGCCGACGAGACCGCCGTTACGGTTATCGAGGCTGTTGCCGGTGAGCTTCAGTCCGGCGGTTGCCACCAGTTCACCGTGCTGGTTATTGAGCGTCGCGACGTTGGCGATAACGTCGGCTTTACCGGCAATGTGCCCTTCGCTGTTGTCGACGCTGTCGGCTTTCAGGTTCAGTTGATCGTCAGCGATCAGCGTACCGCCCTGGTTGACCAGTTGACCGTCCACCGTCACCCCGAGGGTGCCACGGCTGGTGATCAGGCCGCCGCTGTTGTCCAGTCGAGCGCTTTTGACATCCACGCTCTGCGCGGAAATCAGGCCTTTGACGCTGGCCAGCAGTTGCTCGATGCGCAGGGTCAGGCCCTGATTGCTGATCAACTTGCCGTTGTTGCTGTTATCGAGGTTTTGCGCGGTCAGGGTGAACGCCTGGGCGCTGGAGATTTCACCGCCCTGGTTATCGACATCCTTGAGGTTTTTCAGCACCAGCAGCGGTGCATTGATGAGGCCGTTGCGGTTGTTCAACTGGCCGTGATTGAGGTCGAGGCTCAGGGAGGTTTTGCTGAACAGTTGACCGCCCTGCTGATCGAAGCCGGTGACTGTTGCGGTCAGCGCTTTTTCGCTGGCGATCCGGCTACCGGTGCCGTTGCTCACCTCAGTTGCGTTGAGGTCCAGGGTGTCGCCGCTGATCAAACTGCCGCCGGAGGCGTTGTTGAAGACGCCAGTGGTCAGCGCGGTCGCTTTCTTGCCGCTGATCAAGCCGCCCTGGCTGTTATCCAGACTTTGTGAAGCGAGGCTCAGCCCGTTGTCGGTGGCGATCGAACCCGCCTGGTTGTTCAGGCTGCCTGTGATGGTCAGCGCCAGGGCGCCGGCGCTCGACAGGTGACTGCGGGTGTTATCGAGACTGCCGGCGTGTACGGTCAACGTTCCTTCGCTGCTGATCAGGCCTTCGATATTGCTCAAGGCATTATCGAGACGTATGTCCAGATTGCCCTGTCGGGTCACGAAGCTGCCGCCGCTGTTGTCCAGGCTTTGCCCGACCAGCGTCGAGTTGCCCACACTGAACAGTTGTCCGAGGGTCTGATTGATGACCCGGGCCACAGTCAAGCCAAGGGTAGTTCCGGCCAGGACCTTGCCGCTGTCACTGTTGTTCAGGCTTTGACCGATGACGCTCACATCGACGGTGCTGGAGATTTCACCGCCGCGGTTGTCGATGTCATCGACCGTCAATTTCAGCGCGTTTGTGGTAGATACCAGACCGCCGTTACGGTTATCCAGCGACTGGCCGGTGAGCAACAAGGCGCCTGGAGCGACCAGCTTGCCGCCCTGGTTGATGAACTGCGCCACGTTGGCGGTGAGATCGGATTGGCTGGAAATGCGTCCGGCGCTGTTGTCAATGCGCGTCACGCCGATAATCATCGGCCCGGTCGCGCTGAGCAAACCGCCACGGTTATCCAGTTGCGTGCCGGTATAGTTGACGGCGGCCTGGCTATCGAGCAGACCTTTGTCGCGGTTGTCGAGTGTGCCAACGCTGAGTTGCAGGTCTTTGGTCGCGCGAACTTTACCGCCGCGGTTGTCCACGGAATCGCTGCGCAAGGTCAGGCGATCCTTGCCGACCACGCTGCCGCCACGGTTGTCGAGACTGCCACTCTGGACATCGACCAGCCCTTTGGCGCTCAGGTCGCCGCTCTGGTTGTCGAACAGGCCAGTGATGCGCGCAGTCAGACTGCCGTCGCTGACGAGGCTGCCTTCATGGCTGTTGTCGAGGCTGGCGGCGGTGATGCTGACGCTCGCACCGGAGCCCAACACGCCGTTGCGGTTGTTCAGCGCGCCGATCAAACCGATGTTCAGCGCCACATCGCCAGTGACCTGGCCGTCGCTGTTGTCCAGCGTGATCGCGTTGATACGGGTGGTGCCGGCGCTGGAGATCTCGCCGTCGTGGTTATTCAGATCGCCGAGATCGGCGCCGAGGTTGCCGCTGCTGCTGATCACGCCCTGCGTGTTGAGCACCTTGCTGGCGTTCAACTGCACCGTCGAGTTGCCGAGAACGTTGCCCTTGTTCTGGTTGTCCAGGGTGGTGGCCGTGAGGCGCGTGGTCTGCTGGGCGCTCAAGCTGCCGCCCTGGTTGTTCAGGGTTTGCCCGACGTTCGCCGTCAGGTTGCGACTGGCGATGATGCTTTTGCCGTTGTTGTTGAGGTTCTGCGCACTCAGGTTCACGTCGCCGGCGCTGTTGCGGCTGTTGTCGGCGTTGACCCCGGCTTCAATGACGCCGTTGTTGCTCAGGTTGCCGCCGGCGCTGAGGCTGATGCTGTCGCGCGCGGCGAGACTTTGCTGGTTGCTCAGATCACCCTGGGTTTGCACGTTCAGAGCGGTGCCGGCGTAGACCGGACCTTGGGCATCAAGGCTGTTGGCCTTGACGTTCACGGCAGTGGCCGCCGAGGTCTGCGCCAGGGTCAATTGACCGTTGGCATCAATCTGGATATCGCCACCACTGGCGGCCAGATTGCCCGCCAGTTTCACCCCGACCCCGGCCTCGGTGCCCACCAGTTTGATTGTCCCGGCGTACATCCCGCCCAGCGCCGAGGAGTCGATGGCCAGCTGCGGTTTGCTGCTGCCATCATCGGCGCGGGCCGTGGCATTGAGGGTTTGCGCGTTGACGTCGTTGCGCCCGGCGACGATGGTCAGGTTCTGCGCTTGAATCTCGGCGTTGATCTTCGCACTGCGGGTGATGATTTCGAAGCGGTCGACGTTGTTGGCATTGAGGCCGGCGCCTTCGATGGCAACGCTGCCCTGATCGACCTGAAAACGATCCAGACGACCGTTGTCGAGCACCGGCTTACCGGTGGACAAGGTCACCCGTGGGGCGTTGATGAAACCGCAACCATTACAGGTAATGCCATACGGGTTGGCGACGATAACGCGTGCCGACTGCCCCGCCACTTCGGTGTAGCCGCGCAACTGGCTTGGATTGCCGCTGACGACTTCGTTGAGAATCGTCGATGCCGAACCGCTGTTTTTCAGGTTCGGGTTGCCGATGATGTGCCCGCCCAACTGAGTGTTCGACGTTTGCGTCGCACCGTTGTTGAGGATGACGCCCTGAGCACCGACGTTGTAATCGTTGAACTGGTTGTGCGACAGACCGCTGCCGTTGGGCGTGGCGATATTGATGATCGGCACACCGTTACCGGCACGGTCCAGCGAGGTGTTCGGGTTGGCCACGACGATGCCGTCGGCCTGCGCCCACATCGGTTGCCAGAACATGACGTTGGCCAGCAGAAACGCCAGTCCGCGCTTGGGCATACCGAGGAACAAATCACGGTTTTTCAAGGCGGCGGAGGGCTGGGCTGCAAAAAAGGCGAACTGGCGAACGTCCATGTCGATGATCCCGAAAGGCTGTAATTAGATGAAGAAATCCAGGCGGAAATAGATCGGTGCTTCGCGCTCGGTGAGCACATCCGGTCGTTCCAGGGAATGGGCGAATGTCACGCTGGCGGCGACGTGCTGGCCGCGGGCGAACAGTTCCAGCGAGTTGCTCGACATGCGCCCGTGCTGATCACCGTTGTAGCGACCGTTCTGGATCACGCCCTGGTCATAGCCGATGCTGGTGCCGTATTCGCTGAACACCGGTTGCAGCCATTGGGCCGTGACCGGACGCGCCCAGCGCAGATCGTTGCGCCAGTAACCGCCGCTGTCGCCGGACAACGACTGATCCTTGTAACCGCGAATCGACGACGAGCCCCCAAGACTGGTGCGCTGCGGGCTGAACAGCACATCTTCGCTGCGCTGGCCGGTCATCAGGCTGCTGAAGCTGAGCGACTCGCCCCACAGCTTGAACGGCTGCAGATAGCTCACGGTCGCGGTGTATTTGCGGTAGCGCGCATCCGGTTCGCCCGGACCCGGATCGTGACTGCCCTGGGCGTCGAACGCACCGATGCCTTCCTGCATGCCCGCATCGAAGTTGACAAAAGCATTGCCGATGCGACGGCCATGGTTGATGCCGAACTGCGCTTCACTGATGCGATTGCTGCTGAGCTTGAGCTTGCTGTCTTCGATGAAGTTGTTGGTGCGCAGGTACGACAGGCCGGTGCTGAGCGAGGTCTTGCTGACGGCATCGCGATAAATCACCCGCTCGGCGCGTACCTGGTGGTTTTCGCTGTCGCCGGTCTGTTTGAAGTTGTAACCGTTGGCGGCGATCTGCGAGCGGTAGTCGCTCTGGCTGTAGGTGTAGGTGAAGTTCCACCAGCCCCACGGCAGGTTGTAGTTGAGCATGGCGTTGCTGGAAGTGTGCTGGTGATCGGTCATCGCATCGTGACCGCCACGCAGGCTCAACTGATCGGCCAGGCCCAGCGGGCTGTCCCAATCGAACGTCGTGCCCCACTGCTGCTCGCCGGTGCTGCGCTGGCCATCGTTGCTGCGCGACAGGCCGGCACGCCAGGGTTTTTGCGGGGTATTGGTCACCAGCACCGTGCTGCCACCCACATTCTCGCCCGGTGACAGCTCCATCTTGGCCTGATTGGACGGCAGGCGATTGAGCTGATCGACCATCTGCTCGATTTCGCGCAGATTGACCAGCTCACCGGTCTTGCCAGGAAATGCCATCGCCAGTTCGCGGTCCGACAGCTTGCTGTTCTCGGCGCCCTTGAGGCCTTCGAGTTTGCCTTCGACCACCAGCACTTTCAGGTGGCCGGCGGACAGGTCCTGCTGTGGCAGGTAGGCGCGACTGGTGACCAGCCCCTTCTCGATGTAGTAGTCGGTGATGACTTTCAGCAACGCGTTGAGTTGCGGCACACCGAGACATTCACCGATGTAGGGTTTGAGCAGGCTGTCCCTGTCGCGCTCGGAGAGGCTGTCGGCGCCCTTGAGTTCGATGTCCTTGATCAGAAAGCAACGGCTATCCGTGGGCGCCGTCGGTGGCGCAGGTTTGACGTCTTTACCCGGCAGGTCCTTGAGTTCTTCCAGTCGCCGTTGCTGCTCTTCGAGCAAACGGTTCTGGCGATCGCGAATCAGATCGGTTTCCCCGGGGGTGGGGGCGGCAAACGCAATTTGAAACGGAGACAGGCACAGCAAAACTGCGCACAGCCGCGCCGCGAGGGCGGGTGAGGACATGTTCGATCCCTCGAGACGAAAGTGATATCAAAATAGTGGCGCGATAGTAGATGGCCATCATTTTGACGTCAAACTTAAGTTTCTACCGTCTGTCGGGGATTCGTGCGGGTTTTCCTCAGTGTTCTAAAGCAAGCCGGGTGGCCACCTCATCGGGCGCCAATAAGCGACCCTCTGCAGACCTGAGTTCCCGTTTGCGAATCGGCTGTCGATGTTATGCATCGACCATCACCGAACCCGGCTCACCCGGCGCGTACATGAACCCCGCCCCATTGCGACAACGCGACGATCACGGTTTGCAGGGCCCGGCCAGCGGACAGGCATTGCCCTGCAGGCTTTTGCGTTTCACGCCTTCATACTCCCTCGAATAATCGCTCGAAGTTGCACCATAGAACCTGGCGATCAATCAGACGTCATTGCAACCCAGCACCTGCATACAAGTCGCCCGCCTGCTTTGCGCAGATAGTGAAGGCTGCCATTCCGGCATCTGCACGCCCATCAGCGAACCCTGACGCAAGGAGTTTTCATGAGCACGTTCTTCACTCACGACGGCATCGAAATCTATTACAAGGACTGGGGCAGCGGTAAGCCCGTGTTGTTCAGCCACGGCTGGCCGCTGGATGCGGACATGTGGGAATACCAGATGGAATACCTGAGCAGCCGCGGTTACCGCACCATTGCCTTCGACCGTCGCGGCTTCGGCCGTTCCGAACAGCCTTGGCACGGTTACGACTACGACACCTTCGCCGATGACATCGCGCAGCTGATCAAGCACCTGGACCTGCGCGAAGTCACCCTGGTGGGCTTCTCCATGGGCGGCGGCGACGTCAGCCGCTACATCGCCCGGCACGGCAGCGAGCGAGTGGCTGGCCTGGTGCTGCTGGGCGCGGTGACGCCGTTGTTCGGCCAGAAAGCCGACTTCCCGCAAGGCGTCGACAAGTCGGTGTTCGATGGCATCAAGGCTGGCCTGCTGAAAGATCGCGCACAGTTCATTGCTGATTTTGCCGCACCGTTCTATGGCACCAACCAAGGCCAGAAGGTCTCCGATGGCGTGCTCACGCAAACCCTGAACATCGCGCTGATGGCCTCGCTCAAAGGCACAGTGGATTGCGTCACCGCGTTCTCGGAAACCGACTTCCGCCCGGACATGAGCAAAATTGACGTGCCGACCCTGGTGATCCACGGCGACGGCGACCAGATCGTCCCGTTCGAAACCACCGGCAAACAGGCGGCGGCACAGATCAAGGGCGCTGAACTGAAGGTCTACGCCGGTGCGCCGCACGGGTTTGCAGTGACGCATGCGCAGGCGTTGAATGAGGATCTGCTGGCGTTCCTCAACCGCTGAGCGGCCTTGCGTGAGGATTTGATTCAGCCGGTGCCGAACTCAATTCCCTGACCGCCAAGTGCCGTTCACGAAAAAGGCGCCCCTTTCCTGAGGTGGGCGCCTTTTTTACCGGTTGCCGATTCAAACCACGCCAACGAAGTCACTCGCTGTCAGCGCAACATGCCCAACCAGATCATCTCGGGGACCACTCGCGAGTTTCGCGCCGTACAAAGTGGTGAAGCGCGCATTCATGCGCTGGAAAAAGCCGTCAGTTCCAGCGAGCGCTCGCTGTTGTCGTCCAGAAAAGGCTTTCTGGCAGGCAGCAGCACCCATATCGACATCCTCAACGCCCAGGAACAGATCTTCAACGCGCGCCGCGACCTGTTCGAAGCCAAACTCCGCTACCTGCTGGCGAGGCTGCGGCTGGCGGCCGACGTCGGCGCACTGGGCGACGACGACATCGAAAGCGCCAATGCCTATCTGGGGCCCCGGCTGTCGTTCTGAGCCTGGCCGGGCAGCCGTGCAGCCCTTGATATACGCGGACTCCGGGCCTCTGCATCAGAATTTTATCTTCACATCCCAGCTTAATAATATTTTACCGATCCCCCCCTCCTCCCTAGTCTGACCGCAAGCAAAACGGACAAGCCAACAGCGCCCGAATCCCACTGCCTTGCTAGGAAGGATGTAGAGATGACCACTGAAATAATAAAAACAGACACGCTGATCGTGGGTGCCGGCCAGGCGGGCGTAGCCATGAGCGAGCACCTGAGCAAACTCGGTGTGCCGCACCTGGTGCTGGAGCGCAATCGCATTGCCGAACGCTGGCGCACCGGGCGTTGGGATTCGCTGGTGGCCAACGGTCCGGCGTGGCACGACCGCTTCCCGGGGCTGGAATTCGATGACGTCGATCCCGACGGTTTCGCCCCCAAAGAGCGCGTAGCCGATTACTTTGAAGCCTACGCGAAGAAATTCAACGCGCCGATCCGCACCGGTGTGGAGGTAAAAAGCGTGGTGCGCAATGTCGGTCGTCCGGGCTTCACCGTCCAGACCTCTGAAGGCGTCATCGAAGCCAGCCGTGTTGTCGCCGCAACCGGCCCGTTTCAGACGCCAGTGATCCCGGCGATTGCGCCCAAAGACGCGCGTCTGCTGCAGATTCACTCCGCGGATTACCGCAATCCAGAGCAATTGCCGGCAGGCGCCGTGCTGGTGGTCGGCGCCGGTTCGTCGGGCGTGCAGATCGCCGATGAACTGCAACGCTCCGGCAAGCAGGTGTACCTCTCGGTCGGCGCCCACGACCGCCCGCCTCGCGCCTACCGCAACCGTGATTTCTGCTGGTGGCTGGGCGTGCTCGGCGAGTGGGATCAGGCGGCAATGAAACCGGGGCGCGAGCACGTGACCATCGCGGTCAGTGGTGCTCATGGCGGGCGCACCATCGACTTCCGTGGCCTGGCCCATCGCGGCATGACGCTGGTCGGCGTCACCGAGTCGTTCAACAACGGCGTGGTGAGTTTCAAGCAGGACCTGATCGACAACCTCAAGCGCGGCGACGAAAACTATCTGGCGCTGCTCGACGCGGCCGACGCCTACATCGAGCGCAATGGCCTGGACCTGCCGGAAGAACCCGAGGCGCGGGAAACCTTTGCGGACCCCGAGTGCGTGAAACACCCACTGGCCGATCTGGACCTGGTCAAGGCCGGGGTCACGTCGATCATCTGGGCCACCGGGTTCGCCGTGGATTATTCGTGGCTGCAAGTCGCGGCGTTCGATGACAAAGGCAAGCCCGTGCATCAGCGCGGTGTGTCCAGCGAGCCGGGGGTGTATTTCCTCGGTCTGCCGTGGCAGTCACGGCGCGGTTCCTCGTTCATCTGGGGCGTGTGGCACGACGCCAAACACGTCGCCGATCACATCGCCACCCAGCGCAAGTACCTGGACTATCGCGATGCCGAGCAGCGTGAAGCCGCCCTGCATTCGAACGCACACAGCAAAGCCGCCGACACCGTCGACGCCTGATTCCCCTTTTCCACCGGCGCCGGTGCGCCGGGCCTTTATTCGTCAGGAGCCTTACATGAGCCAGCCCACTCACACCCGCATTCGCATGTTCAACACCAAAGACACCTACCCCAACCAGACGCTCGACAACGACCTGTGTCAGGCCGTGCGTGCCGGCAACACCGTGTATGTGCGCGGTCAGGTCGGTACTGATTTCGATGGCAACCTGGTCGGCCTGGGTGATCCCCGTGCGCAGGCCGAACAAGCCATGCGCAACGTTAAGCAACTGCTGGAAGAAGCCGGCAGCGACATGAGCCATATCGTCAAGACCACCACCTACCTGATCGACCCGCGTTATCGCGAGCCGGTGTATCAGGAGGTCGGCAAGTGGCTCAAAGGTGTGTTCCCGATTTCCACCGGGCTGGTGGTGTCGGCGCTGGGTCAACCGCAGTGGTTGATGGAGATTGATGTGGTTGCAGTGATTCCTGAGTAAGACATCACACCGAGTCGCGGCTATCGCTGGCAAGCCAGCTCCCACAGGGTTTGGGGTTGTTTGAAAGCTTCCTGATCGACCCGATACCTGTGGGCGCTGGCAAGCCCGCGATGAGGCCTTCAAGGACAACATCTTCCTGGAAAGGAGCAAGCAAATGACCTTCTCTATTGCCGCCCGCTGCCCCGAAACCGGCCAGTTCGGCGTCGCCATCAGTTCCTCCAGCATCGCCGTCGGCGCGCGCTGCCCGTGGCTGTTGCCCGGTGTGGGCGCGGTGTCGAGCCAGAACATCACCCTGCCCTCCCTCGGTCCGGAGGTGCTCGCGCTGATGGAGCAAGGCCTGGCTCCCGACGCGGCACTGGACCAGGTGCTCACGCGCAACGGCTACAGCCAGTACCGCCAGATCACCGCCATCAACCACCTCGGCCAGACCGCGCATTTCAGCGGTTCGCAGACCCTTGGTGTACATAACGCAGTGGTCGGCGAGCAATGCGTGGCCGCCGGCAACATGCTCGCCGGGCGCTCGGTGATCGAAGCGATGGTCAGCGCCTTCGAAGACAGCGAAGGCCAACTGGCCGACCGCTTGCTCAGAGCCCTGCACGCCGCCCTGGCCCTCGGTGGCGAAGCCGGTCCCGTGCACTCCGCCGCCGTGGTGGTGGTCGGCGAACAGACCTGGCCGATCGTCAACCTGCGCGTCGACTGGGCCGATGAAAACCCGATCGGTCAGTTGCAAACGCTGTGGGACGCCTACCGCCCGCAGTTGCAGGACTACATCGACCGCGCCCTCGATCCGGCCAAGGCACCGGGCTACGGCGTTGCCGGTGACGACCGATGAACAGCGTCGAGTTGCTGAAAGTGCTGGTGGGGTTCGACACCACCAGCCGTGAATCCAACTTGCAACTGATCGAGTTCGTGCGCGATTACCTCGCCCGATTCGATGTGCCCTGCGCGCTGATTTACAACGACGAACGCAGCAAGGCCAATCTGTTCGCCACGATCGGCCCGGTGGATCAACCGGGCATCGTGCTGTCCGGGCATACCGATGTGGTGCCGGTCGATGGCCAGCCATGGACACTGCCACCGTTCGAACTCACTGAGCGCGACGGCAAGCTGTTCGGGCGCGGCACCGCCGACATGAAGGGCTACATTGCCTGCGTACTGGCCCTGGTGCCGGCGCTGGTGAACGCGTCATTGCGCAGGCCGGTGCACATCGCCCTGTCCTACGATGAAGAAGTCGGCTGCCTCGGCGTGCGTTCGCTGCTCAAGGTGCTGCAACAGCGCCCGATCAAACCGCTGCTGTGCATCATCGGCGAACCCACCGAACTGAAACCGGTGCTCGGCCACAAGGGCAAACTGGCGATGCGTTGCGAGGTGCACGGCCATCCGTGCCATTCGGCCTATGCGCCGCTCGGGGTCAACGCCATCGAATACGCCGCCGAGCTGATCGGCGAACTGGGTCGCCTCGGCCAGCAACTGAAAGCGCCGGCGCATCACGACCCGCGTTTCGACCCGCCCTACAGCACCGTGCAAACCGGGGTGATCAGCGGCGGCAAGGCCCTGAACATCGTGCCCGCCGATTGCCGCTTCGATTTCGAGATCCGCGCCCTGCCCTCACAGGATCCGGCCTTGGTCGCCGCGGCACTGAAAACCTACGCCGAACGCGAAGTGCTGCCGCGCATGCGGGCGGTCAGCGCGCAGAGTGATATCCGCTTCAGCGAGTTGTCGGCATATCCGGGCCTGGCCACCGCTGCGCAGAGCCAGGCAGCCGAGTTGATTGCGTCATTCTGCGGCTCTGCGGCGTTCGGCACCGTGGCGTTCGGCACCGAAGGGGGCTTGTTCGATGCGGCGGGGATACCCACGGTGGTCTGCGGCCCCGGCAGCATGGATCAGGGCCATAAACCGGACGAGTTCGTCAGCCTCGATCAGTTGCAGGCTTGCGATGACATGCTGCAACGGATGCTTGCCTCGATCAGCGTCTGAAAACCGGCTCGGCGGCCCTCACGGGTACAGCCGGGCCAGCTCTTCGCGGCAATGATCGACAAACAGCTGCACCGGTTTGGTCAGTTGCACCCGCCGCAGCCACGCGGCCGACAGCCCCGAGCCGGTCACGGTTTCCGCCAGCGGCACACACACCACTTGCTGGCCGTCATAGGTGTAGTCGCTGAACGGCTTGGTCACCAGAATCGAGAAGCCGAATCCATTGCCGACCATACCGCGCACCATCTCGATCGACGGTGAGCTGAAGACGATATTCGGCGTCAGTCCGCGTTCTTCGAAAATGCTCACGAAGTAGGTTCGGCTCGGCACCACGTCGAGCAAAATCATCGGTTCCAGCACCAGATCGTGCAGCGAGACTTTCGCCTGTTGCGCAAAGCGATGGCTGGCCGGCAACAAGGCGTAAGGCTGTTGCGGCGGCATCAGCGGCGTGGTGTCGATGGTGCTGTCGAGATCGTGTTCGAACATCATCGCCACGTCGATACTGCCGGCGGTCAATGCCTGCACCAGTTCCTGCTGCTCGCCATCGCGTATGCGGATTTCCACTCCCGGCCAGCGAGCCTTGAAACCGGCGATCAGGCGCGGCAGGTAGAGCGGTGCGACGGTTTCAAAACAGCCGATATCAATCTGCCCCGCCACCACATCGTTATCGGCCAGGGCGTTCTGCTCGAACTCATGGGCCACCCGCAACAGCTCCAGCGCCTTGCGATAGAACCGTGAGCCGCTGGGCGTCAGGGAAACACCCTGAGCGTGATGGCGGATGAACAGCTGCACACCGAAACTTTCTTCCAGGTGTTTGATCGCGGTCGAGACCGACGGTTGCGCGATGTAGAGCTTGCGCGAAGCTTCGGCAACGCTGCCGCAATCGGCGGTGGTGACGAAGTATTTGAGCTGGCGCAGGTTGTAGGCAGCCATGAGCACCTCCGGTGAAATAAGTCTGGCAGTACTTTTGTGGCGAGGGCTTCATCCCCCTTTGAAGGCGCAGCAGTCCCCTGCTTTTTTAGATCAAAAGAGGGGCCGCTTCGCAGCCCGACGGGGATAAATCCCCTCGCCACGGGCCCCGGCAAATCCTGATATGAAAACAGGGTTGACCATACCGGAGCCCCCCACCAGCCGAAGCATATTTTTTTTAAGGTCTGTAGCAACAAACTTACTAATTTATCTATTCCGGGGCTTTGCACATGATCGCTTCAACAAGAATTGCGCCGCCCGTGCCGGCGCTTACCGAAGTACGTCCACGTACTCATCCTTGCCTTGGAGTCCGTCATGGCTACCGTTGCATCCACCTCCGCTCCGCTGATTGAAAAACACACGATAGGATACGTGCCCCCGGAAGATCGCCACGGAAAGGTCAGGGATTTGTTCACGCTCTGGTTCGGCGGCAATATCGCGCCGTTACCCATCGTCACCGGGGCGCTGGGCGTGCAGTTGTTTCACTTGAATCTGGTCTGGGGCATCGTTGCCATCCTCGTCGGCCATCTGGTCGGCGGCGTGCTGATGGCGCTGCACTCGGCGCAGGGCCCGCAAATGGGCATTCCACAGATGATCCAGAGTCGCGCGCAGTTCGGCTCGCTCGGCGCCTTGCTGGTGGTGTTGATCGCCGGCGTGATGTACATCGGTTTCTTCGCCTCCAACATCGTGCTGGCCGGCAAGTCATTACACGGTGTGGTCGACAGCGTGCCGGTGCCGGTCGGCATCGTCATCGGCGCGTTCGGTTCGGGGATCATCGGCATCATCGGCTACCGCTTCATTCACGTGCTCAACCGCATCGGCACCTGGGTGCTGGGGATCGGCATCGTCGTCGGTTTCGGCTACATCTTCACCCATATCCAGACCGATGACTTCCTGACCCGTGGCAGCTTCAACCTCTCCGGCTGGCTGGCCACCGTTTCGCTGGCGGCGCTGTGGCAGATCGCGTTTGCGCCGTACGTGTCCGACTATTCGCGGTACTTGCCGGCCGACGTTAAAGTCTCGTCGACGTTCTGGACGACCTATCTGGGTTCGGCGCTGGGCTCGAGCCTGGCGTTCATCTTCGGTGCCGTTGCCGTACTGGCCACACCGGTAGGCATGGACACCATGGATGCGGTCAAACTCGCCACCGGCTCGATTGGCCCGCTGATGCTGGTGCTGTTCCTGCTCAGCGTGATCAGCCATAACGCGCTCAACCTGTATGGCGCGGTGCTGTCGCTGATTACCCTGGTGCAAACCTTCGCCTACCGCTGGATCCCGACCGCCAAGAGCCGGGCAGTGATTTCGATCATCGTGTTGCTGGCCTGCTGCTTCGCCGCCGTCGGCGCGTCGAAGGACTTTATCGGGCACTTCGTCGACATGGTCCTGGTGTTGCTGGTGGTGTTGGTGCCGTGGACGGCGATCAACCTGATCGACTTCTACGCCATCCACAAAGGCCAGTACGACATCCAGTCGATCTTCCAGGTCGATGGCGGCATCTACGGCCGCTACAACCCGCAGGCATTGCTGGCATACGCGATCGGCATCGCCGTGCAGATCCCGTTCATGAACACGCCGCTGTACGTCGGCCCGGTGTCGGCGCATATCAACGGCGCAGACCTGTCATGGCTGGTGGGCTTGCTGGTGACGTCGCCGCTGTATTTCTGGCTGGCCAATCGCGACACGTCTTACCGTCGGCGGATGATGGGCGGCAAACTGGCGAGCAGTCTGTGAGATTGTCCCGATAGCCTAAAAAAAGGCCCGCCTCGTGCGGGCCTTCTGCATGGCGCTGTGGTATTTCTTTGAGTCCGACGATGACGGAACAAGGACCACCAATGCTGCGAATACTCGGCAAAGCCTCATCAATCAACGTGCGCAAAGTGCTGTGGACCTGTGCTGAACTGCAACTGCCGTTCGATCGTGAAGACTGGGGTTCGGGATTCCAGGCGACCCACGCACCCGAGTTTCTTGCGCTGAATCCATGCGCCATGGTGCCGGTGATTCAGGACGGTGATTTCACGTTGTGGGAATCGAACACGATCATTCGTTATCTGGTGGCCAATTACCCCGGCGCAGACCTCTACCCCACCGAGCCACGCGCCCGCGCGCGCGTCGATCAGTGGATCGACTGGCAGGCCTCGGAGCTGAACCGCTCATGGTCGTACGCCTTCACTTCCCTGGTGCGCCGCTCGCCGGATTATCAGGACCGCGCCGCACTGGCCCGCGGAATCGAACAGTGGTCGAAGAACATGGACATCCTCAACCGGCAACTGGAGAAAACCGGCGCGTATGTCAGCGGCGAGCGTTTTTCGCTGGCGGATATTCCCATCGGGCTGTCGGTGAATCGCTGGTTTGAAACGCCACTCGGACACCCGGACTATCCTGCCGTCAGGACGTATTACGAACGTCTGAGCCAACGCGAAGGCTTCCGTCTCTACGGCAGAAACGGCACGCCGTGACACCATGACACAAAGTGTCAGTTACCCTTCTGCGCGCACCACCCCACGCTCTTCCAGCAAGCGCACAAACATGCTCAAGCTACGTGACACCGTGCCCCGGCGCCACACCAGCCACGTCGTCAGGTAACGAAAATCCGCCGCCAGCGGCCAGACACTGACCGTGGCGCTGCCGGGCATGCTCTGCAACATTTTGCGTGGCATCAGCGCCAGCCCGGCACCGGCGCTGACGCAGGCGAGCATGCCGTGGTAGGACTCCATCTCGAAAATCTTGCCTGGCACGGCAGCGTCGGTGCTGAACCATTTTTCGAAGTGGTGCCGATAAGAGCAGTTGGAACGGAAGGCATAGATATTCTCGCCGTTCACATCTGCCGCACGCTGCACCGGTGCGTGATTGAGCGGTGCAATGACGACCATTTCTTCCTCGAACGCTGGCACGCCTTCCAGCGCCGGGTGCAGCACCGGGCCATCGACGAACGCGGCCGCCAGGCGCCCGGAGAGCACGCCGTCAATCATCGTCCCGGACGGGCCGGTCGACAGGTCCAGATCAACCTTGGGGTGCAATTGGTTGTACGCCGCCAGCAACTCGGGAATGCGCACCGCTGCCGTACTTTCCAGTGAACCCAGCGGAAACGCGCCCTGCGGTTCCTCGCCCGCCACCGTCGCTCGGGCCTCTTGCACGAGGTCGAGAATCCGCCGCGCGTACTCAAGAAAACTCCACCCGGCCGGCGACAAACGCAAACGGCTCTTCTCGCGAATAAACAGATCGACGCCCAGATCCTGCTCCAGCTGTTTGATTCGTGTGGTCAGGTTCGACGGCACGCGATGGATCTGCGCCGCGGCGGCGCTGATGCTGCCGTGCTCGGCAACGGCCTTGAAGATTTCCAGCTGCACCAGATCCACAGTCATTCTCCAATCGTGAAAGAAACGATCTTTATTATTCAGTTTCCAGAAAACAAACGCCAGCCTACTCTGGGCCCATCCACTGAACTCGCAGGAGCCAGCCATGAGCCAGATTTCCAGCCAGACCCACGCCATCTCGATCAACCCCGCCACAGGCGAGCAGATCGGTCACTACGCCTTTGAATCAGCCGAGGCCCTCGACGCTGCGCTGACCCGCGCCGCGTTCGGTTTCTCGAAGTGGAAACGCAAGCCGCTGCAAGACCGCTCCCGCGCCCTGAGCGCATTGGCCGGCGCCCTGCGTGACAGCGCCGAAGCCATGGCCACCATGATCACCCTGGAAATGGGCAAGCCCATTGCCCAGGCCCGTGGCGAAATCGAAAAATGCGCCAGGCTCTGCGAGTGGTACGCCGAACACGGCCCGGCCATGCTCGACGCCGAGCCGACCCAGGTGGAAGGCGGCAAGGCGCGCATCGAGTACCGTCCGCTCGGCCCAATCCTCGCGGTGATGCCGTGGAACTTCCCGATCTGGCAAGTGCTGCGCGGCGCAGTACCCGCGCTGATCGCCGGCAACACCTACGTGCTCAAGCATGCGCCGAACGTGATGGGCAGCGCTTACCTGCTGCGCGATGCTTTCAACAACGCCGGCTTCGCTGAGGGCGTATTCGAAGTGCTCAACGTCACCCCGGAAGGCGTTTCGACCGCCATCGCCGACCCGCGCATCGCCGCCGTGACCCTGACCGGCAGCGTCCGCGCCGGCATGGCCATCGGTGCTCAGGCCGGTGCTGCGCTGAAAAAATGCGTGCTGGAGCTGGGCGGTTCCGACCCGTTCATCGTGCTCAATGACGCCGATCTCGACGAAGCCGTTCAAGCTGCCGTCATCGGTCGTTACCAGAACTCCGGTCAGGTGTGCGCTGCGGCCAAGCGCCTGATCATCGAAGAAGGTGTGGTCGAGGAATTCACCCGCAAATTCGTCGAAGCGACGCGCAAGCTGAAGGTCGGCGATCCGTTGTCCGCCGACACCTACATCGGCCCGATGGCACGTTTCGACCTGCGTGACGAACTTGATCAGCAAGTGCGCGACACCCTCGAAGAAGGCGCCACCCTCCTGCTCGGCGGCAGCAAGGCCGAAGGTCCGGGCAACTACTACGAGCCGACCGTGCTGGCTGATGTCACCGACCGCATGACCTCGTTCAAACAGGAACTGTTCGGCCCGGTGGCGTCGATCATCACCGCCCGCGATTGCGCGCATGCGGTGGCCCTGGCCAACGACAGCGAGTTCGGCCTGACCGCGACGATCTACACCGCTAACGTGCAACTGGCCCAGCAACTGACCAGCGAGCTGGAGACCGGCGGCGTGTTCATCAACGGCTACTCCGCCAGCGACCCGCGCGTGACCTTCGGCGGTGTGAAAAAAAGCGGTTTCGGCCGCGAACTGTCGCACTTCGGCGTACGCGAATTCTGCAACGCGCAAACCGTGTGGCTGGATCGCAAATAACCGCTGATCCCAGGCGTTACCCATCTCCCTGCAGGCCTGCGCCTGCATGGGTTTTGCGGGAGCGACCGCAGCCACAAGCGTTGGCTGTCATGTCGCGACCTGCTGCGCTTCCGTGACAGTCCGCCCCTTGCTCAACAACCCCAGCACCACCGCCGCCGAGACCAGAGTAATCAACGTGAGGATGTGCAACAGCATCCGGCCGGCTGATTGAAGTGCTGGCTGACTGGTGCCCCTATTACCCGGGGCTGCACCTGTACTACCCAAGCCGCCGGCACGTACCGGCGCCGCTCAAGGCCTTCATCGACTTCGTCCGCGACACCCCGCTCCTGCAGGGGCATGGGGCAAGCGTTCGATGACCGGGGGATCAGCGTCTATAGTCAACGGGTTCCTGCCCTGAAGGCCCGTTGTCCATGGTCAACACCGAACAGCTGATCATCTGCGAGCACTGCGACTGCGTGTACGAGAAAGTCGCCCTCGCCAAACACCAGAAAACCCTGTGCGTACGCTGCGGTGGCGTGTTGCAGCGCTATAACGGTCTGACCGTCGAACAGCGTCTGGCGCTGTCGTTCACCGCGTCGATGCTGTGGCTGTTCGCCAATTTCTATCCGGTGATGAGCATCAGCATGAAGGGCCTGAAAAACAGCGCAACGTTGTGGGACTCGGTCCTGGCGTTGAGTCAGGGGCCGATCACGTTCATGGCGATGGTGGCGGCGATTTCGATCATCATTGCCCCGGCGTTTCAACTGGTGCTGTTGATCTGGGTGTTGAGTTTCGCCCTGTCCTCCCGGCGCGCGCCGGGGTTCAAGGTGTGCATGCGCTGGCTGGAAACGCTGCGCCCGTGGAGCATGCTTGAAGTGTGTCTGCTGGGGGCAATGGTCGCAGTATTCAAACTGGCCGGGCTACTCGATGTGCTGCCCGGCATCGGTCTGTTCGCGCTGGCCGTGCTGAGCCTGATGATGATCCGCATCGCCGGCCGCGACATTCGTGATCTATGGGACATCCTGTGAAGCGACCACCGACCGCCAGCGAACTCAACCTGTGTCTGTGCCACAGCTGCGGCCTGGCCTGCGACATGACCGACGAGCCGCACGAATGCCCGCGCTGCGAGGCCCCCCTGCATCGACGCAAGAGCAACTCGCTGAACCGCACCTGGGCGTACATGTTCGCCGCGCTGGCGTTTTACGTACCGGCCAACCTGCTGCCGGTGATGAACACAGTGATGCTCGGCAACGGCGCCGACAGCACGATCATGAGTGGCGTGCTGGAGTTCTGGGAGGGGGGCGCGTGGGACATCGCCCTGATCATCTTTATCGCCAGTATCGCAGTGCCGGGGATCAAGTTCGTCGCCCTGACGCTGCTGCTGATCACCGTGCAACGCAACAGTGGCTGGGCGCGCCGTGAGCGCTCGAAGCTGTTCCGTTTCGTCGAGCTGATCGGCTATTGGTCGATGCTCGACGTGCTGGTGGTCGCCCTGGTCGCGGCGCTGGTGAAGTTTCAGGCGCTGGGTGATATCGAGCCACGACCGGGCATCCTGTTTTTCGGCCTGGTCGTGGTGTTCACCATGCTCTCGGCAATGAGCTTCGATCCACGGCTGATCTGGGACAACACCCCGGACGACGAGCCGCTCAGCGACGCAGCACCTCCAGCAATACCTGCAACGGATGGCGCAGCGCCTGATCCGACTGGCGCTTGACCTGGCTGCGGCATGAGTAACCGGTGGCCAGCGCTTCGCCCTTTTGCGCCGGCTCAGCGATCTGCCGTGCCCACGACTGTTCATAAATCATTGCCGACGTTTGCCGGTTGCGCGCCTCATGTCCGTACGTCCCGGACATGCCGCAGCAACCGGTGGCCTGGGTCGCCAGGCTCAAACCCACGCGCTCGAAAACCTGCTCCCACTGCCGGGTCGCCGCCGGCGCATTGGTCTTTTCCGTGCAATGGGCCAGCAAACGGAAGGCACCGGCGTTGGCCTGAGGCGTTTGCTGCGGCATGACCTTGAGCAGCCACTCCTGCACCAGCGCCACTTCGGGACAGTGCTCCATGCCCGGCACCTTGAGGTATTCCTGGCGATAGACCAGGGTCATCGCCGGATCCAGGCCCAGCAGCGGCACACCGATATCCGCCAGTTCACGCAATTGACGAGCATTGCGCAGCGCGGCCCGATTGAACGCCGAGAGGAACCCCTGCACATGCAGCGGCTTGCCATTGGCGCTGAACGGCGCCAGGTAAACCTGATAGCCTAGGCGTGATATCAGCTCGACCAGATCCGCCAGCAACGGTGCCTCGAAGTAACGGGTGAAGGCATCCTGCACCAACACCACGCTGCGTTCGCGTTGTGCCGGCGTCAGCGCCGACAACGTCGCCGCCGTCGCCGGCTGCACCTGCCAGCGACGCATTGCCGCATGGAAATCGAAGCGGCTGAGCAACGGCACATCGACCATTCCCCCCAGGCGTTCGAGCAGGCCGCGAACCAGCGCGGCGCCCATCACACCGTTGTACAGCGCCGGAATCCGCGCCATGTAAGGGATGCTGTATTCCAGCGAGGCGATCAGATAGTCCCGTGCCGGGCGCAGATAACGGCTGTGGTACAGCTCCAGAAACCGCGAACGAAACTCCGGCACATTGACCTTCACCGGGCACTGGCCCGCGCAGGACTTACACGCCAGGCAACCGGCCATGGCGTCGTACACCTCATGGGAAAAATCGGCATCCTGGCTGCGGCTGTTGCGCCAGCGTGTCCACAGGCTGCTGAAAAATGCCGGACGACGGATCGTATCGCAAAGCACATCCACCCCCGCCTCACCCTGCAAACGCAGCCATTCGCGGATCAGCGATGCACGCCCCTTGGGCGACTGCGCACGTTCACGAGTGGCCTTCCACGACGGGCACATGGCGTCGTCGGGGTCGAAGTTGTAGCAGGCGCCGTTGCCGTTGCAGTGCATCGCCGCGCCGTAGTCTTGCCAGACTTTTTCGTCGATCTGCCGATCGAGCTCGCCACGCAACGTGACTTCATCGATTTTCAACAACGCCGCGTTGGTGTTGGCCGGGGTAGCGATCTTGCCCGGGTTGAACTGGTTGAACGGGTCGAATGCCGCCTTCAGCGCCTGCAGGGCCGGATACAGTTCACCGAAGAACGCCGGTGCGTACTCCGAACGCAGGCCCTTGCCGTGCTCGCCCCAGAGCAAGCCGCCATAACGCTGGGTCAGCGCGGCGACGCCATCGGACACCGGGCGCACCCGCGCCGCTTGCTGCGGATCCTTCATGTCGAGGATCGGCCGCACGTGCAGCACGCCGGCATCGACATGGCCGAACATGCCGTACTGCAAACCGTGACTGTCGAGCAGCTCGCGCAGCTCGGCGATGTACTCGGCCAGGTGCTGCGGCGGCACGGCGGTGTCTTCGACAAAGGGTTGCGGGCGTGCCTCACCGGCCACGTTGCCCAGCAGGCCGACCGCACGTTTGCGCATGCCGTAAACCTTGTTCACCGCGGCATGACCGACGGCCAGCGTGTGCCCCAGACGCTCGACGGTGCGGTCGCTGCCCAAGTGCGCGACAAACGCCTCGACTCGGCCCTGCAACTCATCGGCATCATCGCCGCAAAACTCGACGAGGTTGATCCCCAGCGTCGGCCGCACGGCACTTTCCGGGAAGTATTCGGCGACGCCGTGCCAGACGATGTCCTGCATTGCCAGCAGCAACACTTTCGAGTCGACGGTTTCGATCGACAGCGGCTTGAGCGCCATCAGTGCCCGTGCATCGCGCAGGGCATCCATGAAACCGGCGTAGCGAATGTTCACCAGCATGGTGTGTTTGGGGATCGGCAACACATTGAGCCTGGCCTCGACCACGAACCCCAGCGAGCCTTCAGCGCCGCACAGCACACTGTTAAGGTTGAAGCGGTTGTCCGCCTCACGCAGGTGCGCCAGGTCGTAACCGGTGAGGCAGCGATTGAGATCGGGGAAGCGTTCCTTGATCAGCGCGCCCTGTTCATCAATGATCTGCCGCGCGCAGCGATAGACTTCACCGACGCGATCTTCGCGAGCGCACTGGGCGAGCAACTCGCGCTCGTCAAGCGGCTGACCGTGCAAATGCTCGCCACCGCGCAGGATCATGTCGAGCTCGAGCACGTGGTCGCGGGTTTTGCCGTAAGTGCAACTGCCCTGGCCGCTGGCGTCGGTGTTAATCATGCCGCCGACGGTGGCGCGGTTGGAGGTCGACAGTTCCGGAGCGAAAAACAGCCCGGCGGACTTCAGTGCCGCGTTGAGCTGATCCTTGACCACCCCGGCCTGTACGCGCACCCAGCGCTCTTCAACGTTGATTTCCAGAATGCGGTTCATATGCCGCGACAGGTCGACGACGATGCCGTCAGTCAGTGACTGACCGTTGGTGCCGGTGCCGCCGCCACGCGGGCTGATCACCACTTTCCGGTAAGCCGGTTCGGCGATCAGTCGCGCGACCCGCGCCACATCCTCGGCGTCCATCGGAAACACCGCTGCTTGCGGCAGGCGCTGATAGATCGAGTTATCAGTGGCGAGCACCACGCGGCTGGCGTAATCGGCGCTGATTTCACCGCGAAAGCCGCTGGCTTTCAGGGCGTTGAGGAACTGCTGGTAATCGGCGGTCAATGCAGTGGCGGGCGACAGCTGGGCAATCATCGGTCAGGAATCTCGGTCAAAATCGGTCCGTGTGGCGGTGAACAGTTGTGCGCAATGAATGATTGCGTCACGCTCCCGCCATCTCATAGTGCTTATGTTCATTGCTTGGCGCCATCGGGACAAACGTAAAATCGACCCACAATCCATGACTAAAACGAATGAATCCGCGAACACTCACGCCTTCCATGTCGTTGTTGCTGGCCTTCGAGGCCGCCGCACGGCATGAAAGCTACACCCGCGCCGCCCATGAACTGTCGCTGACGCAAAGCGCGGTCAGCCGTCAGGTGCAGATTCTCGAGAAGATGCTCGGCATGCGCCTGTTCAGCCGCGAAGGCCGGCAAGTGGTGCTGACCGATGTCGGCCGCATGTATCAGCGCGAGCTGGCCGAAGCGCTCGGGCAGATCCGCAGTGCGACGCTTCAAGCCATGGCGTTTGGTTCCGGCATTCACAGCTTGCGTCTGGCGACGCTGCCCACCTTCGGTTCGAAATGGCTGCTGCCACGGCTCAAGGACTTCTACACCGCACACCCCGGGATGACCGTGCACTTGCATTCGCGCATCGAAGCGATCGACTTCGACACCAGCGAGATCGACGCGGCGATCTGCGTCGGTGGCGGTGAATGGCCGGGGCTGAGCGCCCTGCCCTTGCACACCGAAGAACTGGTAGTGATCGCCAGCGCGCAATTAACGGCAGCCGAACGTCAGGACGCCGAACAACAGATTGCCGGACAACTGCTGCTCAACGTCAGCAGCAATGCCCAGGCCTGGGCGGAATGGTTCACTCATCACGGCTTGCCGCACCGCAGCATGCGTATCGGACCGAGCTTTGAAATGACCTCGCACCTGATTCAGGCCGTGCGAGCGAATATCGGCGTAGGGCTGGTGCCGCGGATTCTGGTTGACGATGAATTGCTTAACGGCGAGCTGCTGCAACTGGGGGAACCGATCACCAGTCGGCGCAGCTATTACCTGGTGTATCCGCCGCGTAATGAGGCGTTGCCGTCGTTGAAGGCGTTTCGGGACTGGCTGGTGCGATCGCTATGAATTATCGCCTCACCCGAGTGAGCATTCACCGTTTTGGCGGAGGTGGAGCACTAGGACCACGAGCAGTTTGTGGCGAGTTTCTGTCGTTCGAACCAAGGTAGCGGGCCACTTCTGGCGGCATGGGTCTCGGTGCTTCGGCGGTCATGACTGGCCCTCTTTTATGGTGGTGAATTCAACCCACTGAACTTTCGACGAATCTATCACCAACAGATCTGCTTCAAAAGGCCGGGCAATGCCATCGTCGCCCAACCATTTCGGACTCTGCATCACAAACTGTCCATTCGCAGGTTCGGAAGGCCATTCACAAGGCCAGCCGAACAGGCGCCGTTCGTCGTTCAAATGCAGCGTAATGAGCCGATCATGTCGCGCAAAGGTGCTGTACCACTGACTGGGATACGAGGTTTTTCTGGTTACATTTCGAAATCGTAACCAAACATGCAGCTTGTCATTTGACGCAAGATTGCAGGATAGAAACCCGAGCATCACTGAAACAACAAATGCCCAGATTGCCTGCGCTTTGCCATCCCATATTCCTACAGAAACCCCCTTCGTCCCCACCCATAAACAGATTGCCTCGCCCCCCAACACCAGCCCATGAATCACAAACGTAAAAATCAACGCCTGCACAATCTGCCCAAACGTGTCAGGTCGCTTGAATGCGGTGAGCGTGTAAAAAATCCAGGTCGAAACAAACCCGGGGATGAGGTACTGCAACAACGGAATAACTTCTTTGACCAGATCGTCCATGATCCGTGGCTCCTTGAAAGACTTGCCGGCCCGATAAGTGACCGGCAATCAAAGCCTAGTGCACGCTGAAAAAGTCCCTCGCCGCGATCTGTCACAGCGCATTACGCCAGCCGCTAAACCTGCGCATCCTGCAGAATCAGATCCGCGCCCTTCTCCGCGACCATCAGCACCGCCGCATGGGTATTGCCCGACGTCACATTCGGGAAAATCGACGCATCGACCACCCGCAACCCTGCGAAACCATGCACTTTCAGGCGCTTGTCGACCACCGACGTCTGCTCGTCCGCGCCCATCGCACAGGACCCGCACAGGTGATAGATCGAGCCACAGTTGTCGCGAAAGTACTGCAACATCTGCTCATCGGTTTCCACTGCTGGCCCCGGCAAGACTTCATCGACGGTGATGCTCCTGAGCGCCGGGGCGTTCATGATCTTGCGCATCAGGCGACTGCCCTGGATTACCTCATCAATGTCCTTTTGTGTGCTCAGGTAGTTCGGGTCGATCAACGCCGCATCCCGTGGATTTTTCGAGGCGATTTCGACGTGCCCGCGACTGGTAGGCCGGCACGGATTGAAGCACAACAGGAAGCCTGAATACGGCTCCGGCTTGAGACTGGTCTTGTTGTTTTTCGGGATCTGGTACGACAGCGGGTTGAAGTACAACTGCAGGTTGGGATGCGCCTGCTGCTGGTCGCCACGGAAAAATCCGCCGGCCTGATTGACGCTCATCGCCAGCGCGCCCTTGCGGGTGAGCAGGTATTTGAGGCCGAGCTTTAGCTGGCCGAACAACGAACTCAGTTCATCGTTCAACGTCGGGATATTGGCCTTGTAGTAGTAGCTGACGCACAGGTGATCCTGCAGGTTGCGTCCCACCGCCGGCAGGTGCTTGACCAGCGGAATCTGGTGCCTGGCGAGCAGCTCGCGATCGGCCACGCCGGACAACTGCAGGATCTTCGGCGTATCGACCGCACCCGCACAGAGGATCACTTCCTTGCGCGCAGTAAACGTGCGCACCACCCCGTGCTGGGTAATCGAGATACCGCTGGCACGCTGCTGTGCTGCGTCAAACAGCACACGATCCACCAGTGCGTAATGCTCGACAGTCAGGTTCGCCCGGCTCAGTGCCGGATGCAGATGAGCGAAGCTGCTGGAACAGCGCTGGCCGTTTTTGGTGTTGACGTCGTATAGACCTGCACCCTCGAATTTCGCCCCGTTGAAATCGTCGCTGCGCGGATAGCCGAGCTGCGAGCAGCCTTCAAGAAACACATCGCAGATCGGGTGGGTCTGGCCCTTCATCGGGGTGATGCTGATCGGACCGCTGCCGCCGTGGTATTCGCTATCGCCCAGCGGGTGATTTTCCAGTTTGCGAAAGTACGGCAGCACGTCCTTGAAGCCCCAGCCGTCGTTGCCGCTGGCCGCCCAATCGTCGAAATCGTGGGCCTGGCCACGCACGTAGATCATCGCGTTGATTGAGCCGGAACCACCCTGCACCTTGCCGCGCGGGGCGTAGATTTCGCGATTGCCCAGTTGCTTCTGCGGCTGGCTGTAGTACATCCAGTTGAAGGTCGGGTTGTAATACATTTTGGCGAAGCCGACCGGGATCCTGAACCACAGCGAGCTGTCTTTGCCGCCCGCTTCCAGCAGCAGCACCGTGTATTGCCCGGAGGCCGAGAGCCGATTGGCCAACACGCAGCCAGCGGCGCCTGCGCCAGCGATGATGTAGTCGTATGTCATGCACGGTTACCGCGTAAGTCGTTGTACAAAAATCGGAATAGACACTGCGATCGCCAGTAGGCGCGAGCCTGCTCGCGATGGCGTCGTATCAGTCACCACTTTCAGAGGATGACCCACCGCTATCGCGAGCAGGCCCACTCCTAAAGGGACGGTGTCAGCCACGCGCAGGCGATGTGTCTTTCACGTCAACTGGCACAGGTGCCATTTGCAGGTGCAGGCGCTCGCCGGTGTACGGCGAGTGCTTGCGCACCACCTCCATGTTCAGCTCGACGCCCAGGCCCGGCTCGGTGGACGGAATGATGTAGCCGTCCTCCCACTGCAACGGCTTGGTCAGTACCTCGGCGTGGAAGCCGCCCCAAGTCTCGATGCTTTCCTGAATCAGGAAGTTCGGGGTGCAGGTCGCCAACTGGAAACTCGCCGCCGCGCCAATCGGCCCGTTGTACAGATGCGGGGCGATCTGCGCGTAGTAGGCTTCGGCCATGCTGGCGATTTTCTTGGCTTCGAGCAGGCCGCCGCAGCGCGCCACGTTCATCTGCAGAATCGACGCACCGCCGGCCTGCAACAGCTTGAAGAATTCGTACTTGGTGGTCAGGCGCTCACCGGTCGCAATCGGGATGCTGGTCTTCGCCGCGACTTGCGCCATGGCTTCTTCCTGGCCTGGCGGCACCGGTTCTTCGAACCACAGCGGGTCGTACTTCTCCAGGCGCTTGGCCAGACGAATCGCCGACGACGGCACCATCTGCCCGTGAGTCCCGAACAGCAGGTCGCACTTATTGCCCACTGCTTCGCGGATCTTGCGGCAGAAGGTTTCGCAGCGCTCCAGCACTTCCAGCGAAATCTGATGCCCGGAGTACGCGGTGTACGGGCCGGCCGGATCGAACTTCAGCGCGGTGAAGCCTTTGTTCATGTTTTCGACGGCGCACTCGGCCGCCAGGTCCGGGTCGTCGTAGTCGTATTCGCCACGGCTGTTGACCGGGTACAGGTAGGTGTAGGAGCGCAGACGCTCGTTGACCTTGCCGCCGAGCAATTCGTAAACCGGTTTGTTCGCCGCTTTGCCGATGATGTCCCAGCAGGCCATTTCCAGACCACTGACCACCCCCATCATGGTCAAGTCGGGACGCTGGGTGAAACCGCTGGAATAGGCCTGACGGAAGAAGCGTTCGATATGGTGCGGATCCTGGTTGAGCAGATAGCGTTCGAACACGTCTTCGATGATCGGCAGCATGGCTTTCGGGCCGAAGGTTGCGGCGTAGATCTCGCCCACGCCTTCGATGCCGCAGTCGGTCTTGAGCTTGACGAACAGCCAGTACATGCCACCAACGTGCGGTGGCGGTACAGCGACGATATGGGTTTCAAGGGCGATGATTTTCATGTCAGGCACCTGCTTTATTTGAAGTTTTGCGATTGATTCGGGCGCGCAGGGCCACGGCAGCCAGGGTGCCGATCAGACCGATGGCGGCGATGTAGCCGAAGTACAGCTGGTAGCCGAGGGCGCCGGGGAAGTGCTCGGTGAGGTAGCCGTTGATCAACGGAATGAAGGCATCCGGCATGTAGCCGACCACCGAGACAATGCCGATGGCCAGGCCGGTGATGCGCAGCGGAATGTTGCAGCTGTCGAGGATCGCCCAGTACAGACCGCGAATCGCGTAGGTCATCAGGCCGATGAAAATCACCGTGGCGATCAGCAGCCCCATGCTGTTGAGTGCCGGAAAAACGATCAGGCCGACGATCGCCAGACTCGCCAGCAACAGCGCGACGATCAGCACCGAGATGTTCGAGAACTTGTCCCCCAGCCAGCCGCCACCGATGCCGCCGATGGGCCGCATCCACAGCTTGATGGTGGTGATGGTGCCAGCCATGACAGCGGTCAGGCCGCTGCCTTGCAGGTAGTCCGAGAAACTGTAGGTGGCCCAGAAGATGTGATAGCCGCAGAACACAATTGCAGTGACCAGCCACAGCTCGGGAATCTTCACCAGCGTCGCCAGATCCGTGAGCAGATTGAACTTGCCCTTCTCCACCGGCGGCGTGTCCGCCATCGACTTCGGATCCTTGATCAGCACCAGCACACAGCCGATGGCGATACAGGTGAAGGCGTAGAGATAGACCACGTGCCTGAAGCCTTCGGCAGTCGACTCACCGCGGGTTTCGGTGGCAAAGGCGAACAGCGCCAGCGCAACCGTCGCCAGCAGCGCCTCGACCAGACCGCGACCACCATCAAGGATGCCGAAGAAGCGCCCTTGCTCGGTATGGTGCGCAATCATCTTCACCCGTTTGAGCACCGAGGCCCAGAAGGTCAAACCGGTGGTCAGGCCCCAGCAACCGAAGATGATCATCAGCCCGTTCAGCGAAGGCGCCGTCGAATACCAAAGGCCCAACACCCCGGTCGCCACCAGCGAGAAGAAAATCAGAAAGCGCGGTGCAATGCGATCCGCCAGCCAGCCGCTGGGCAAATAACTGAGGAGAAAAATCGTGCCGAGCATCGAGTACAGATAGCCCAGTTCACTGTGGCTGATCTGGAACACTTCGAGCATCGTGGTCTGGTAGACCTGACGCAGGTACAGAATCGGGTAGATCGCGCCGGCGGCCAGCACCAGCAACATCAATTGGAAATAGCGACTGCCCTTGTCGCTCTGGCTTTTCACAGCCGAGTTGGAACCCTGAACAGCGGCAGCAGAGGATGCATGCTTGGACATTGAAGTGACCTCGGGCAACCCGTGCTCCGGGCGCCCCTGATAATTGTTTTTATTAGATAAAATCAGCTGCGAGTTTCAAGCTACAAGCGGCAAGCCAAAGCCCGTCACCGTTTGCCCTTACTGGCAGCTTGAAGCTCGCAGCTAGCAGCTGCTTTTCTAGTACTTCATGACCACGAGTCGGGTCTGGGTGAATTCGAGCATCCCGTGCTTGCCGTCATCGCCGCCCAGGCCCGAGCGTTTCCAGCCGGCGTGATAGCCCTGATACGGGTCAGCCGGGGTGCGGTTGACGTACAACTCGCCCGCCTCGATGGCGTTGGCGACTTTCTGCGCGGTGCGGTAGTTCTCGGTGTAGAGCACCGACGCCAGGCCGAACTGGTGGTCGTTGGCCAGGGCCAGCGCTTCGTCGATGTCGCGATATTTGAGCACTGGCAGCACCGGGCCAAAGATTTCTTCCTGAACGATTTCCATGTCCTGGCGGCACCCGCTGAGCAGGGTCGGCGGATAGAAATGCCCGGGACCTTGCGGCAGCACGCCGCCGCTTTCGAGCACGGCGCCGGCGGCGATGGCGCGCTCAACCATGGCGTGGATGTTCTGCTGCGAACTGGCGTTGACCAGCGGCCCCATCAGGCTGGCATCCGTGGCGCGGTCGCCGAACTTGACCTCGGCGATTTTGGCCTTGAGCAGCGCGAGGAATCGGTCATGGACACTTTCCTGCACGTAGACCCGCTCCACCGCCGTGCACAACTGCCCGCAGTGGGTGGTCTTGGAGGCGATGATCGCGCTGGCGGCGGCTTCGAGGTCAGCATCGGCTTCGATGATGGCCGGGGTCTTTCCGCCCAATTCCAGCGACGGCTTGGCGATGTTGGCCTTGCAGTAGTCGAGGACAATGCGCCCGGCGTTGACGCTGCCGGTCAAGGTGATCAGGCCAACAGCTTTATGCGTGCACACCGTGGCAGCGGTGGCGTGATCCATGGTCAGGATATTGATCACACCGGCCGGCATGCCCGACTGCTGCACGGCTCGGGCGATTTCGAATGCCGAGGTCGGGGTGTTGTTGCTCGGGCGCACCACCACCGTGTTGCCGGCAATCAGCGCCGGGGCAATCTTGCGTAGCAAGGTGTAGACCGGGTAGTTGAACGGAATCAGGCACGCGACGACGCCGATCGGCTCGCGGTGCAGAAACAGGTTTTCGTCGGGGCTGTCACTGGGAATGATCTCGCCTTCGATGCGCCGGGCCCACTCGGCGTGGTAACGGGTGATTTGCGCGGCATAGCGCGCTTCGTTGCTCGCGTCGCTGAGACTTTTACCGGATTCAGCGGCCAGGGCGGCGCCGATGGATTCGGCACGCGCCTCAAGCGCGGCGGCGAAGGCGCGCAAGTGTTCGGCGCGCTCGATACTGGTCAGTTTGCCCCAGACTTTTTGTGCGGTCGCCGCAGCATCGACGGCTGCCGTGGCTTCTTCGGTGGTTGCCGCCGACACATGGCCGAGCAACGCTTCGGTGGCTGGGTTGTAGACCGCGATCAACGCCGCGCTGGCAGGTTCGACAAACTGGCCGTTAACAAAATTTCGCTCGATTCGCATGTGCATCGCCCATCGTTTGTTTTTATCAGTGCCACCAGTCTTGTCATCGGTGGCGGGTTGAACAAACGATTTAAAGGGCGGGCAAACATTCGAAAAATGCAGGTTACCCTCGCATCAGCACAAATCCCCTGCAGGAGTGAGCCTGCTCGCGATCGCGGTCTGCCTGTGATGTATATGTGACTGACACACCGCTATCGCGAGCAGGCTCACGCCTACAAAAGGCCTGTGGTGTGTCAGGAAGCCGCAGTCGACGGCTCTAATTGGCGCTGCGCCAGCCAGATTTCCGCTTGCAGCCATTGCGCAAACACCTGCAACTGAGGCATCTCGGTCTGCTCCGGCCGGGTCACCAACCAGTAGGACTGATGCCCTTCCACGTGCACATTCAGCACCTGGGTCAACTGCCCGCTGGCCAGTTCCGCCGCGACCATGTGCCAGTCGGCAATGGTGATGCCCAGCCCGTCGGTGGCAGCCTGAATCGCCAGGTCCAGCAGGTCGAACTCGTAGCCGCCCTGGGTATCGACGCCACTGATGCGCGCCGCGTCCAGCCAATGCTTCCAGGTCAGGTAACGCTGATCTTCCTTGGCCAGCACATGCAGCAGCGTCAGGCGATTGAGGTCGATGCCCTGCTCGCCGCCCTCGCGGGCATACAGCGACGGTGCGCACACCGCGATGTGCCGCTCCTGAATCAGCAGCGAACTGTCGAGACCGTCCCACTCACCGTCGCCAAAACGGATCGCGCAATCGAGGGTGCTGGTTTCCGCCAGGCTGTCCTGCAAACGCGTGGTGATGCTCAGTTCCAGCTCCGGGTGCTGCTCGCGCAAGCGTCCCAGGCGCGGCATCAGCCAGCGACTGGTGAAGGTCGGAGGTGCGTTGATGTGCAGCCGGTTGGAATGGGTTTTCTGCTGAATGCTGCGCACCGTCAGTTCGATCTTGTCGAACGACTGGTGCAACGCCCGCAGCAGGACCTTGCCGGCGGCCGTCAGCTCCAGATGATGGTGACGGCGTTCCAGCAGGCTTTCGCCGAGCTGTTCCTCCAGTTGCCGCACCTGACGGCTGACCGCACTCTGGGTGACGTTAAGCAACTCGGCGGCGCGGGTGAAGCTGCCGGTGCTGCCGGCCACTTCGAACGCCTTTAGCGCGTTCAGACCGGGCATTTTGCGTTTCATATCAAGGCACTCGAAAACCACTGACAAGGCGCAAAGCATCCCACGACTGTGCCGGACTGTCCTACAGGATTTTCTGAGTAACATGCATTCGATGCAGGTTTGCGTATCGTTTTTATCGTTTGTTCAACCTCCGGCGGAGGGCAAAACTGCGCGACATCTCTAATAAAAACAATCGAGAGCCGCTCCATGCCCTTCCCTGTCTCTTTGCGCCTGCGCACCACCTCCATCGTTCTGTTCTGCAGCGTTGCCGCTCCGGCGATGGCGGTACAAGTCACCGACAACCTTGATCTTGGCGGCGCCGTTCGCGCGCGCTGGGACGTGGACCCGGATCGCGACATTCAGAAGTTCGGCCTAGACACCGTATTCCTCAGCGCCAAATACAATTCCGACAGCTGGATCGGTGAGGCGCAGTACCGCTTCTACGGTCGCTCCTACCCTTACCAGTACACGAAAAACTACGGTGATATTCAGTTCGCCAAGTTCGCCTGGGCTGGCTACAAGTTCAACCCGGACCAACAAGTGCAGGTCGGCCTGAACACCGTGCCGTTCGGCTTGCAGCCGTACTTCGGCAGCACCTTCTACGAAACCCTGGGCAACGTCATCGGCCTGGAAGACGTGCAACAGATCGGCGCCAAATACATCCAGCAAAGCGGTGACTGGAACATCCAGGGCGGTTACTACCTGCGCCCGGCGTGGCAAGGCAAAGGCACCAGCAAGGGCGTCACTTATTCCAGCGTGGTGTCCGGGGCCGACAGCTACGTCGCCGACGGCAGCGACAACCAGGAACGCAACACGGTGGTGCTGCGCGTGGCAAAAGCAATGGATCTGGGCCCATGGAAATCAGAAGTGGGGATTTCCGGCCTGACCTCGACCCTGGAAAACAAGGACACCGACAACGATGGCCGGCGCAACGCCGTGGCCATTCACTATCTGGGCAAGAACGGCCCGTGGGGCGTGCAGTTGCAGGCGGCGCGCCAGCAGATGTCGCCGCGCAATCCCGGCAGCGATGAAGTGGTGACCCTCGGCGGCTACGACGGCACCTACAACGTCGCCAGTCGCGGCAATCTGTACGTCGCCGATCTGAGCTATGACGTGGGTGGTAAATACCTGTTCGATCAGGTCAGCGGGATCAAGCTCTACGCCAACTACAGCGCCTTCGACAAATCTGCCAGCGGCTTCAAGACCTCTGAGCGGATGATCCTCGGCAGCTCGTTTTCAGTGAGCAAATTGTGGGTGGCGACCGAGTGGTTGTTCGGCCGAAACGATCCGTACATCGGTGGCAGCAGTTACACCCAAAGCCTGGGCGCGGGGGGGCTGGATCAGTGGGAAAACCAGTTGTATGTGAACGTCGGTTACTACTTCTGATCCTGATGTTTTGGTGTTCATGACATAGCTGTCGCGAGCAGGCTCACGCCTACAGTGGTCCGTGCACGGATCCAGATGCAGGCGTGAGCCTGCTCGCGATGGCCTCTGTGTAAACAATACTTGCATCCGCCCTCCACCAATAGTCAGATACGCCCAAAGGAAAAACCTGCAAAACAACAATAAACCGGGCCACCGGATCGGAGTTCCACCTCCATGCGTCAACTGCCCTCGCTCAACACTCTGCGCGTGTTCGAAGAAGTCGCGCGGCATCGCAGCTTCAGTCAGGCCGCGCTGAGCCTGAACGTCACCCAAGGCGCCGTCAGCCGCCAAATCAAACAGCTTGAAGACTATCTCGGCGTCGCGCTGTTCGTGCGCACGCCTCAAGGGCTGTCGCTGACCGAAGCTGGCAGCAATCTCTCCCCGCATCTGGCCGAAGCCTTCGACCACATCGAACGTTCTCTGCAAGCGGTGCGCGTGCCGAATCTGCGCCAACGCTTGAAAGTGCTCGCGCCGCCGACCTGGGCCACCCGCTGGCTGTCGCCGCACCTGCGCGCGTTCTGTCAGCGCTACCCGGACATAAACCTCAGCGTGACCAACCAGATCGGCCACGACAGCCTCACGGAAGTCGATTGCCACATCCGCTTCGGCCTCGCGGCAGCGCCTCACTGCGTCAGTCAGTTGCTGGTGATGGAACGGCACATCGCAGTGGCGAGCCCGGAGCTGTTCAACGGCGATCAGCCGCCGGATCTGCGGGAATATCCATTGCTACACATCCTCCACGACGGCAAACGCTTGAAGGTCTGGGAAAACTGGCTGGCAGCCATGGGCCGCGATGACATTGATGCCGCACAGGGACTGGAATTCAGCACTCTGGACCAAGTGATTCACACCGCACTGGCCGGCGGTGGACTGGCGGTGATCGACCGCCAGATGATCGAAAAGGAACTGGCCAATGGCAGCCTGGTGCCGATCACCCCGATTGAAGTGATCGGCCCTTATGGTTATTGGCTGGATGTGGCGAATGACAAGCAAGGCTTGTCGAAAGTGAAGCTGTTCACCGATTGGTTGAGTCTGGTCAGTAACCCCTGACCCACCAAAGATCCAATGTGGGAGCGGGCCTGCTCGCGAAGGCAGTGGGTCAGTCGACATTGCGTTCGACTGACCTGACGCTTTCGCGAGCAAGCCCGCTCCCGCAGCTTTTTGTGGCAAACCGTCAGATCGGAGTGGCCACTTTGGCCACTGCGATGGCACTCCCCTCCACCGGACTCTGCGCCTTGCACGCCTGACTCAGCGTCAGCGACTTGGTCTCCGGTGCCCACGCCCATGACAGCCACGCGCCAAGCGCCAGGATCGCCGCAAGAATGCCCATGGTCGGGCTCAGGCCGATCCCCGCCACGCTCACCGGTAGCAGAAAGGTGCTGACCGCCGAGCCCAGGCGACTGACCGCCGTCGCCAGGCCAATGCCACTGGCGCGTACTTCGGTCGGGAAGCTTTCTGCCGGGAACACCCCGACCAGATTGCTCACCGCCGACAGCACCAGGGTGAACACGCCGAACACCAGCACCATCAGCCATGCCGCACTGCCCGGCAGCACCGCCAGCAGAAACAGCGCCACCGCGAGGATGATGAACGAATTGATCAGGAAGCCGCGCCGGCTGAATTTGATCGTGCACCAGATGCCGATCAGCGCGCCGAGGATCAGCAGCATGTTCAACATCAGCTCAGTACCGAAGCCTTCGGCCAGGCCCATCTTCTGCAGGATCGACGGCAGAAAGGTGTAGATCGCGAAGTACGGCATCACGATGCAGACGAAGAACAGGCAGTTGAACGCCGTGCGTTTGCGGTACTCACGGCTGAACAGCACCGCGTAGCCGGAACGGGTTTGCGTGGTGCGCGTTTCGTCCAGTTCGACATTGTCGCCCAGATGCTTTTTGACAATCGCCCGCGCCTCGGCAATGCGCCCCTGATTGACCAGCCAGCGCGGCGATTCCGGCGTGCCGATGCGCGCAATCAGAATCAGTGCCGCCGGGATCGCTGACGACGCGAGCATCCAGCGCCAGGCGTCATCGCCAAGGCTGAGCATCGCCGTGCCAACGAACGTGGCGGCGACATAACCGAAGGTCCAGATCACGCTGAACGAGCCAAGCAACACACCGCGATGTTTCTTCGGCGAGAACTCGGCGAGCATGGCGTGGCCGACGCTGAAATCACCGCCCAGACCAATGCCGATCAACACCCGACAAAGGAACAGACTCATGGCGGATTCGACGTAGAACTGCATCACCGAAGCGAGGGTAATGAGCACGAAGCTGACGAGAAAAATCTTCTGCCGGCCGACCTTGTCCGAAATCCAGCCGAAAAACAGACTGCCGAGAAACAGCCCGATCAACGCCGACGCGCCGATCAGGCCCTGCCAGAACGCATCCAGCTGCATCTGCGGGCTGAGCAAGGTGAACGCGATGCCGATCAGGCCAAGGATGTAGCCGTCGGTGAAGTGCGCGCCGAAGGTCAGCCCGGCGATCTTGATATGAAACCGGCCAATGGGCAGGTCGTCGATTTTTACCGATTGAGCGGACATGTTCGTCTCCAATTGTTGTTATTGACGGAGAAACGGATTGCGCTTGCTTTATCTGTAGGAGTAAGACTGCTCGCGATGTTGGCGGGTCAGTCAACATACGCTCAGCTGACCCACCGCTATCGTCGGAACAGGCTCACTCCTACAGAGGTTTTGCGTTGGGGTCAGAGGCCACCCATCAACAGGTATTTGATCTCCAGATAGTCATCCAGACCGTACTTCGAACCCTCGCGTCCAAGGCCCGATTCCTTGATGCCGCCGAATGGCGCGACTTCCGTGGAAATGATCCCTTCGTTGATTCCGACCATCCCGGCCTCCAGGCCTTCGGCCATGCGCCAGACCCGGCCGATATCGCGGCTGTAGAAGTACGCCGACAAACCGAATGGCGTGTCGTTGGCCCGCGCCAGCACCTCGGCCTCATCCTTGAAGCGGAAGCACGCGGCCACCGGGCCGAAGGTTTCGTCCTGGGCGATCAGCATGTCGCCGCTGACCTCAGTGAGGATGGTCGGTTCATAGAAGGTGCCGCCGAGTGCATGACGACGACCGCCGCACAGCAGTGTGGCGCCCTTCTCCAGCGCATCGCTGACATGGCTTTCGACCTTGGCCAGCGCGGCGGTGTTGATCAGCGGGCCTTGCTCGGTTTCACCATCCAGCGCACTGCCGACGCGCATCGCCGCAACCGCTTCGGCAAGCTTGCCGGTGAAGGCTTCGTAGACGCTGTCCTGAATGAAGAAGCGATTCACGCACACACAAGTCTGCCCGGTGTTGCGGAATTTCGAGGCCATCGCGCCTTTGACCGCGGCGTCCAGATCGGCATCGTCGAAGACAATGAACGGCGCGTTGCCACCCAGCTCCAGCGAGACTTTTTTCAGGGTGTCGGCAGCCTGACGCATCAGTAGTTTGCCGGTGCGTGTCGAGCCAGTGAACGACAGTTTGCGCACGATGCTCGAGGCTTGCAGCGCACCGCCAATCGCCACCGCATCGCCGGACACGATGTTGAACACGCCCGCCGGAATCCCCGCTTGTTCGGCCAGCACCGCGAGGGCAAACGCCGACAGCGGCGTCTCTTCCGACGGTTTGAGAATCATCGTGCAACCCGCCGCCAACGCCGGGCCGACCTTGCGGGTGACCATCGCCAGCGGGAAATTCCACGGGGTGATCGCGGCGACCACACCGATGGCTTCCTTGACCACGATGATCCGCGCATCCGCCTTGTGGCTCGGGATCACGTCGCCGTAGGCACGCTTGGCTTCCTCGCCGAACCACTCGAGAAAACTCGCCGCGTAGACCACTTCGCCCATCGCCTCGACCAGCGGCTTGCCTTGTTCGCGACTGAGCAGCGTGGCCAGGTCCTTCTGGTGGGCGAGCATCAGATCGCTCCAGCGTTTGAGCCGTTGACTGCGTTCCTTGGCAGTAAGTCCGCGCCACATCGGCAATGCACGGTTGGCGGCTTCGATGGCCAGACCGGTCTCCTCGGCGCCAGCTTTCTGCACGTCGGCAATCAGCTCGCCGTTGGCCGGGTTGCGCACCGCATAGGTCTCCCCGCCCTGCCCCCACTGGCCAGCGATGAAGTTGCCGTGACGAATCAACGCGCTCATGCCACCGCCCCCTGCAAAGTGAAACGCTCAAGGCCCGGACGCGCCGTGCGCAGGATGCGTTTACCGGCGGTGTAATCGTTGATCACGTCGCACGGGGTGTAATTGCGCTCCAGTTCGTGCAGCTCATCGGCATCCAGTCTGGTCTCCAGCGCAGCCAAAGCACTGTCGAATTGCGCCGTGGTGTCGGCACCGACCAGCATGCAATCGACCCCCGGATGACTGGCCACCCATGCCTGGGCAATCTGCGCATTCGACACGCCACGGGCGCGTGCCACGCGCTGTACCGAATGGGCGATTTCGAACGAGGCTTCATCGCTGTACATCTGCTGAGTGAAGAAGTCGGTCTGGTTGCGGGTCGATTGCACGTCGCCGGTCAGCAGGCCACGGGCCAACGGGCTGAACACCGAGACACCGATGCCCTGGTCGCGACAGAACGGAATCATCTCGCGCTCTTCTTCGCGGTAGGCGCAGTTCAGCTGCAACTGCATGTTGATCGGCTTGACCCAGCCGTTGCGTTCGCAGGCCATGAGGATCTTCGCCAGTTGCCCGGTGAGCATGGTCGACACGCCGATGTAACGCGCCTTGCCAGAACGCACGATGTCGTTCAGTGCGCCCATGGTCTCTTCGACCGGGGTGTTGACATCGAAGTAATGCAGCATGAACACGTCGACGTAATCCATGTCCAGACGCTTCAGCGAGGCGTCGATGCTGTCCATGATGTGTTTGCGCGAATGGCCGCTGGCGTTGATCCCGCTGCGGGTGCCGTAGCCGACCTTGGTGGTGATTACCAGGTCCTCGCGGCGGGCCAGGCGCTTGACGATGCGCCCGACCACTTCTTCGCCGACCCCGGCGGAATAGAAATCTGCCAGGTCGATGAAGTTGACGCCGTTGTCCAGCGCATGGGCAACGATCGGTTCGCTCTGTTTTTCATTGAAGATCCATGGTTTCCAGTCCGGCGTGCCCATGTTCATGGTGCCCAGGCACAGGCGGGAAACTTGCAGGCCGGAGTTGCCCAAACGAATGTATTGCATGGCGCGGACCTCAGGCTTTTGGCGTGTAGAAAGGATTGCTGATGTGGTTGACCACATCGGCCAGTTGCGCGGTTTCCGGCTTGCCGGTCAGGGCGGCGCGGATCGCGGTGCGGCAGGCGTTGTAGTTGTTCAAATAGACCGCATCGAGGTCGTCGCAGGCCGGATTGACCCAGTTGGCGGTAACGATCGCCCACTCGTCTTCGGCTTCCGGCGGCAAGGTGCCGTCGAGCAGCGCTTCGAGCACGGCTTTGGCAATCCCGGCCTGCGACGCGCCCCAGGTGGCGTTGCCGTGCAAGTCGCTGCTGATTGCAGCCTTGTTCACATACAGGGTCATCGGCTTGACCGGGATGTTCGGCTGGGCGATCACCATGAACGGGCAATGGCCCTGGCTCGGCGACGCGAGGCTGTTGGCAAACGCCTGCCCGGCCGGGCCATTGCGCGGGCCGATCAGGATATTGATGTGCGCGGCGTTCACGCCCGGGCCTTCGAAACCTTCACCGATGTACAGGTCGAGTTCTTTCATCAGTCATTACTCTTTTGCGCTACGAGGGATGGTCGATCGCTCACACGGGCCGAATGGCCGGTGCGCTCAATAACAGGCGTGGGGAGGTGCGGCGGGAGAAAAGGGGCATGGCTGCAAACGCTCTCTGGTTGTTATTGATGAGCTGTGTTTGCGATTTTTTAACACCGGGGCTGGCGGTGCCTGTAACCATTAAAAATCATGGGGCCATGAGTTTTGGTCATAGCCCTGGATGCGCATTCCGACAGGCGAAAAAAAAGCAGAAACCGTTGATACGGTTTCTGCTTTTTTTGCACCCGAAATGCCCTTAAAGGCAATCGCGCACCGATTTGCGCAACGATCCGGACTTGGCCCACGGCGGCCCCTGATACAACGAAACCCGGCTGCCGTCCTTGTACTTGACGATATCGAGAATCTCGTCGGCCGTGATCACGCTGGGCGCGGTGATGCGATAACCATTGGATATCGAAGTCTGCGCGGTCTTGGCGACATCCTGTTGCCACAACGGTAATACGCACGCGGCATAGTCCTTGGGGGGCTTGGCACTGGTCTTGCTGATATTCGGCTCTCCCGGCACCAGCGATGCCGGCAACGAACAACCCGCCAACATGGCCAACGCCAACCCCCCGATCCATATCCGCATGGTGTATCCCTGTTCTGAAAAAAGTGAATGTAACGTGTAACCGGGTACACATCCATCGTGGCACTGCGCCCGCTATGGCGTTTGGACAATTTTTTACGTCCATCAGTCCAATGGCAGACGGGCCTTGCCCCACAGACAAGAAATGCGACTACTCTGTTTTACCGAGAATGTTCTGGAGGTGATCATGCGGCTCAATGAATACGAACACGAACTTCAGCGCGACCTGCAAAGCGTTGCATCGGATCTGCGCTGGTCAGCAGTTGACCTCAAGCGCATCGCTGAACTGTTGCGCAAATCCGGCAACGAGGCGGACGCGCAAACGGTACTGAGATCCTGCGAGGTCCTGCAAAGCGATGAGGAGCGGTTGCAACTGTATGCCAAGGAAGTGAAGGCCCGCGCCATCAGCCGAACCAAAGTGCACTGACACCGCTCGTCTGCCCCCGCAAACAAAAGCCCCGGCAAACCGGGGCTCTTTCATTACACAGGCTTCAACTGGCCGTGTGACTCTGCACACGCATCGCGCGTTTTTTGTAGCCGGGCAGTCCAGCGGCATACGCCAGCGCTTCCTCTTTGCTGCCAAATGACGCCAGCCGATCGCCTTGCGTGCACACCCGCCACGGACCGTTGTTCACGCTGAGCACGTCGTAACCGTTCATGTGCATCCTGTTCAACATTGGAGTGCTCATGGGGTACCTCCCTTTTCGCTAACAGTGGATCCAGCTTCACCGGCTCACCTTACACCCTGATCCGTACGAGAGGCCGACCGGGCGTCGCGACATTTGCCTGTCAAGGTACAGGCACTTTTCGCGCAAAACGTGTCTCCAACGTCCGACGGAACCTTTAAAACCGGGCCCGGCTCAAATATTGCAGTTTGGTTTCATTTTTATGTCAGCCCCAAAACAGGTAACAGATGAAAGTACGCGCGACCGTCATTTGTGAACAGGACCGCCATGTGCTCCTGGTACGCAAGCCCCGCTGCCGCTGGACATTGCCCGGGGGTAAAGTCGAGCCAGGGGAAACCCGGGCAGAAGCTGCCACGCGCGAATTGCAGGAAGAAACCGGACTGGATGCTGACGACATGTTGTATGTCATGGAACTGCACAGCGGCAGCACCCAGCATCACGTCTACGAAGCGTCAGTGACGAATATCGAACGGTTGCGCCCGCAAAACGAAATCATCGATTGCATCTGGCATCCGCTGGACGCCGTGCAGCACCTCAGCACCAGTGACGCGACGCTGCGCATCGTGCAGGCATTTCAACGGCGTTTATGAAGGTTTAACCGGCGAACGCCCGGCGCCCGGCGCTCATTTCCGTGCGCAACTCGCCGATGAAGTTGGACAGGTCGCGGATCGTCACGAGATGTTCCGGGGACACACCATTGAGTAGCAGTTCGACACGGCCGCTGTCCGGTTCATACACCTTGATCTGCAGCAGGCCCTGCGCAGTGGGCACGCAATCGCACTTCAACGCAGGAAAGCCGGATTCGACAATCCGGCAAATATCGGCGATGGCCAGCATGGGAGGACGCCTCGCAGGCGATGAGTCAGTCGACCCGTTCAGCATAGATGAGCCCCGTGTGTCGCGCCCGATACAAAATGCCAACCGGGTCACATCTTCCAGTCACATCCTCAGTGGGCGTCAAGATCCCGGATCCAGCCCCAAATGCCCGGCCGTGCGAGCCGGGTTTGGTCGTGCTGCTCGTTTCAATGCGTCAGCGCCTGCTGAAAGGACGTGTCGATGATCCCGGCAGTGGCCAGCGGTGCCGGCAGCGCCTTGACCTTGAACAGAAAGTCCGCGGTGCTTTGCAGATCGGCGGCTGCCTGCTGATCGACCGGACCGACGCTCATGTGCGCCTGACGCAACCAGTGCCGTGAAACCGCCTGATCGAGATTGGCTTTCTTCGCCCACAGATCGGCGTACTCATCGGTGTGGCTGTCGACCCAGGCCCGCGCCTGCTTCAAACGCCCGAGAAAATCGGCGATCGCTTCGCGCTTGCTGTCGATTGAAGGGGCAGACGCGGCGATGGCACTCAAGCCCGGCATCAGGTTTTTCGCGGTCAGAATCGGCCGCGCACCGGAAAATACAATCTGTTGCGAAATGTACGGTTCCCACACCGGGAAGGCGTCGATGCTGCCCTGTGGCAAAGCGGCAGCGGCATCAATGGGCATCAGTTTGACGAAATCGACGTAGTTTTCCGGCAAGCCGTCCTGCTCCAGCGCACGCAGAGTCAATTGCTGGCTCCAGGCGCCAGGCCAATAGGCGACCTTCTTGCCTTTTAGATCAGCGATGGTGTGTACCGGTGAATCCTTTGGCACGAGCAGCGCGATGGTGTCGGGGTTCTGCCGCGAAACGCCGATCAGCTTCACCGGCGCCTGTTTCGCGGCCAGGAACAGAAAGCCCGAATCCCCCAGAAACCCGAGATCCAGCGACCCGGTCTGCAAGGCCTCGGCGAGCGGCGCGGCGGCCTGGAAATGTTTCCAGTCAACGCTGTAAGGCGCACCTTTCAACACGCCGGACGCTTCTATCGAGGCGCGGATGTTGTAGTAATTCTGGTCGCCGACATGCAGGACCAGAGGTTCGGCAGCGTAAGACAGTGGTGAGACGAACAGCGCAGCAGTCAGCGCGGTGCGTAGGAAACGGGAAAGCTTCATGACGAGTCCTGCAAAGGGGATTTGCATAGACCATAACGCTCTTAATAAAAGCTTTTGAAATTCGATTAGTGCATAAGCTCATCACCGTTGATCTGGACTGTTGGCCGCGCAACAGTGCCGCGCCACACTGTTCTTCAGGCAACACTTCCAACCTTGCAAAGCGCCGAAAAACCCTTGTAATCCGGGCAGTCCGCACACATGGCACAGAGCCTGCAATATTCCATTGATGCAGGAAGCATTCGATAAAAATATCTTTTTGGACATAAGCAACTTGTGCCTTTGCCGGAGCGCTCCCATGAAATCGTTGTTGCCATTTCCCCGCCTTAAAACGTTGCTCGCCGCCGGCGCCCTGGTTCTGGGCCTGCAACCGCTGGCTCACGCCGAAACCGCGCCGGCGCAAGTCCATCTCGACTACGCCTACTACTCGCCCGTCAGCCTGGTGCTGAAACACTTCGGCTTCCTCGAAAAAGCCCTGCCGGACACCCAAGTCAGTTGGGTGCTGAGCCAGGGCAGCAACCGTTCGCTGGAATACCTCAATAGCGGTGGCGTCGATTTCGCGTCCAGCGCCAGCCTCGCCGCCGTGCTGAGTCGCGCCAACGGCAGCCCGATCAAATCGGTGTACGTTTACAGCCGTGCGGAATGGACCGCGCTGGTGGTGCGCAAAGACTCGCCTTACCAATCCATCGCCGACCTCAAAGGCAAGAAAATTGCCGCGACCAAAGGCACCGACCCGTACCTGTTTACCCTGCGCAGCCTGCAACAGGCCGGGCTGAACAAGGACAATGTGGAACTGGTACATCTGCAACATCCGGACGGTCGGACCGCCCTGGAAAAAGGCGACGTCGATGCCTGGGCCGGCCTCGATCCGCACATGGCCGCCAGTCAGGTGCAGGCCGGTTCACGCCTGCTGTACCGCAACCCGGCGTTCAACAGCTATGGCGTGGTCAGTGTCACTGAGGCATACGCCAAGGACCATCCGCAGACCATCGCCACGGTGATCAAGGCTTACGAGCAGGCGCGCGACTGGGCACTGAAAAATCCTGACGAGTTCGCCGCCCTCCTCGCCAAAGAGTCCGGGCTGTCGCTGGATGTGGCCAGACTGCAGCTGTCGCGCACCGACCTGAGCAGCCCGCAACTGACCGCCAACGATGTGCTCGCCTCCAAGTCCGCCGCACCGATTCTGGTGTCCGAAGAACTGGTGCGACGTGGCGTCAACGTCGATCAGGTCATCGACCAGTTACTCGACAGTGGTGTGCAGCAAGCCGTCGCCCGCCAGTAATCGACCAGACTCACGGCCAATCCGCGCGCGTCGCGGATTGGCCGTGTGCGGAGCCAAACCATGTCCCGTTACAGCAAAGCGTTGTCCGCGCCACTCACCGTGGCGCGCAAACGCACGTCTGCCATCCATCCTGCATGGCAACGCCGACTCAAAGGCCTGACCTTGCCGCTGTTGATCATCGTCGCCCTGGAAATCATCGTGCGTAGCGGCTGGTTGCCGTCCCACCAGATGCCAGCGCCGAGCGAGATCGCCCTGACCCTCACCGACCTCGCCGAGGGCGCCTTGTGGAAACACATCGCTGCGAGCCTGATTCGCGTGCTGCTGGGTTTCGCCATCGGCGCCAGCCTGGCGCTGGTGTTTGCCGCGTGGGTCGGTTTGAGCCGCGAGGCCGAGGCGTATCTGGAACCGACCTTCGCCGCGCTCCGCGCCATTCCAAGCCTGGCCTGGGTGCCGTTGTTGCTGCTGTGGCTGGGCATCGACGAGACGTCGAAAATTGTCTTGATCGCCATCGGCGCGTTCTTTCCGGTATACGCCAATGGCGTCGCGGCCATCCGCAACATTGATCGCAAATGGGTCGAGGTCGGGCGCATCTATGGTTTCAGCCGCTGGCAACTGGTGCGACGGATTCTGCTGCCCGCCGCCCTGCCCGGGCTGTTCACCGGGTTGCGCAGCGGCATGAGTCTGGCGTGGATGTTTCTGGTCGCCGCCGAATTGATTGCGGCGACCAAAGGCCTGGGTTATCTGCTCAGTGACGGGCGCGAAACCTCGCGCCCGGACATCGTGCTGGCGGCCATCATCGTCCTGGCGTCGCTCGGTAAACTCAGTGATGGTGTACTCGCCGTCATCGAACGACGCTGGCTGATCTGGCGCGACACGTTCACCGGTCAGGACGCCAGGGATTGAGTCCGCAACAGCGACTAAGCTGACAGCTCCAGCCGGAGATTCAGCCGATGTGCGGACGACTCTCGCAGTACCGCGGTATCCACGATTTCGTGGCGGTGTTGAGCATTCCCGATGCGCTGCTCAATCATGTTGGCGACGCACCACTGAATCGCTACAACGCCGCGCCGACCACGTCGCTGGCCGTGCTGCATCAGCATGAACAACGGTTATATGCCGACAATCTGCGCTGGGGCTGGCGCCCGCACTGGGCCAGGGATCGCGCCGCGCCGATCAATGCGCGGGTGGAGAAAGTCGCGCACGGCCCTTTCTTCCGGGCGATCTGGCGCCATCGGCTGATCGTACCGGTGGACAACTGGTTTGAATGGGTCGACGCAGCGGACAACACCCGACAACCATGGCTGATCCGTCGGGCAGACCGCTCAGCGGTATTCTGCGCGGCCATCGGTCAGTTTCCGACAGCGGATCGCGAGCCGCGAGACGACGATGGTTTCGTGATCATCACCGCCGACAGCAAGGGCGGTATGCTCGATATTCACGACCGCCGCCCGGTGGTATTCAGCGCAGCACTGGCAAACGAATGGCTCGACCCTGCCACACCTGGCGAACGCGCCGAACAGATGCTGCTGTTCGAAGGCGAAGGCAGCGAAGTGTTCGAATGGCACAAGGTCGACAAGGCCGTCGGCAACGCGCGCAACCAGGGCGCCAGCCTCATCACCGCAATCCCGTAAACATCCCCCGCCTCCACCCGTTATCTATGACGCTGCCGAAGGCTGCGCCTTCGGGTGACGCAGGATCGTTACAGAGGGTGTTTCATCGCTGAAACAGAGCGAAAAACAGACGTTTGAGCGAACTAACCGCCTGTCTGACATTTCACTCGTCATACATACATTTAGAGGCACTACGGATAGCATGCGCGCCGCATTTCCGATTGGCATACCAGTTGACTAAATAGTCAACAAATCAGGAATTCCCTACAACTTTTACAAACCTTGCAGAGAAATAAGTTGCGCGACGATTTTGCAATCAAACAGGTCAGCGGCCTGGAGTGTATTTATCTGTCGATGACAGAACGCTTTGAACTCGACTGTTTTATCGGCCACTACATCAAGACCCGAAACCTGCGTGCCGTGCCCGACATCGAACGCCTCCTGCGCACCACCCTCGAAAGGTATCCCGGCCATCCGCCGGTGATGGTCAACGAGCTCAATGCGTGGATCGACCGAACCTTGGGCTATCGGGCTTCACACCCCGATTTCACGCAGGTGGACGATCTCTGAAACAACAAAAAAGCCCCGCTTGTATGCTTGTGCGGGGCTTTTTCGTGGCAAACGATCAGAACTTGCGGTCGGGGTCCGACAGCTCTCTGCCATCGTCGTGTTTCCAGGTTTGTTCCTTGTGTTTTTCCCGCTCGATTTCTTCTTGCGTGGGCTCGTCGGTATCTTCTTCATCCGCATCCGGATGCTTTTGCTCAGTCGCCATGCGCACCTCCTGTCACAAGTAAAGGGTCATCCTGAAAGCGTAGAACAGTTTTCATCCGGCAACTTACAGCCACCAACGCAACAGAAAAAAGAACGCCATGCTCAATAGCATGCTCAGTAAAGTATTGCGGGTGTAGATGACCAAGGCGATCGCCACCAGCGAACTAAGCAAATACGGATTGTCCCACTGCAGATTCAACTGTTTTTCCGGCATGAACACGATCGGCCCGCAGATCGCCGTGAGCATCCCCGGCACCGCAAAACCGAGAAACTGCCGGGCATTGCTGCTCAAGCGCAAGGGCAACCGCGGCTCAAGAAACACATAGCGATTGAGAAACACCAGAATCCCCATGCCGACAATTACTGCCCAAACCATCATGTGCGCCCCCGATACAGTTTGTTGCAGATAAACCCCGCGGTCATGCCTGCCAACCCCGACAACACCAGCGCCGAGCCCCATTGCCAGTAGCTGAACAACACCGAGCAGAACAACGAGACCGCCACACAGACCACTGTCGGGACATTGCGCACCACCGGGGTGATCAAGGCGATGAAGGTCGCAGCAATCGAGAAGTCCAGGCCCAGATGTTCAAGGCCCGGAATGCTGCTGCCCAGAACGATACCGGCCAGCGTGAACAGGTTCCACGCAAGGTAAAACGTCAGGCCGACACCGAGTGCATACCAGCGATTGAACTGCTGCCGGTCATGCTGACTGGTCAGGGCAAAGAGTTCGTCGGTGAGCAAGAAGCCCAGGCCGATGCGCCAGCGCCCCGGCAGCGGCGCAATCACCGAACGCATGCTCATGCCGTACAACAAATGTTGCGACGTGAGCAGCAGCGTGGTCAGCAGAATCGAGAACATCCCGGCACCGCCCTTGAGCATGCCGATCGCCACCAATTGCGCGGCACCGGCGAACACGATGCTCGACAGGCCCTGCCCTTGCAGCGGCGTGAGATTGGCTTCGATCGCCATGGAGCCGGCCAGCAGCCCCCACGGTGCGGTCGCCAACGATAACGGCATGATCGCCGCCGCGCCGCGAAGAAAGGCACTGCGCGGCATGAGTGAGTCAGACATAACGCTCTTCATCCGGAAAACAGCCGCTGACTCTGCCAGCGAAGCGGTGTTAGTGGCTTGAACAATCTTGCGCACTTACCGCCGATTTTCACCCTGAGCGGCGTAACATACGGCCATTCGCAAACGCGTCAGGGAGACGACATGCTGTATCGAATCGCAGCCGACGGGCTGGTGCTGTTTCATTTGTCCTTCATTCTGTTCGTGCTGTTCGGCGGGCTGCTGGTGCTCAAGTGGCCACGCTTGATGTGGCTGCACCTGCCGGCCGCGGCCTGGGGCGTGGCGGTCGAAGTGTTGCACCTGACCTGTCCGCTGACCTACTGGGAAAACCTGATGCGCCACGCCGCCGGGCAAACCGAATACGCCGGCGGCTTCATCGAGCATTACATCTGGCCGATCATTTACCCGGCCGGGCTGACGCCGCAGATCCAGCTGGCACTCGGCAGCGTGGTGCTGGTGGTCAATCTGTTGGTTTACGGACGCGCGATCCGTCAGTGGAAACTGCGCCGCACCAGCCGGATACCGTTTTAGCGGGAGGCGGGTTTCAACGCTTCGAGCCAGGCCGGATCCAGGCGCTTCTGGTCAAGATCCAGACCCAGCGCCTGCATCCGTTCCTTGTGTGCTTCGACTTCCCGCTGCAACTGCGCATGATCGCTGGAGTTACCGTCCAGTTCGTGCATCTGGGTCAACCCCAGATGATAGAAACGCAGCACCTTCATCGCCGCCGGATCATTCTGCGCCACCGCCGCCGTCACTTGGTGCATCACGTTGGTCACGCTCATCAGACTGCGCTTGAGCCGCCAGCTATAGACCGCCGGCGCCATCCACGCCTGATGCCAGAACTGCCCGCGCAACAACGCCGCCGTCAGCAGAAACGCGACGAACACCCCGCCGACATTGAAGCGCAGGTTATCCCCGCCAGCTTCGCCGAACAGCGCCACCGCCGCCGTGGAAAACCCCATCGCCAGCACCAGGAACAGCGCGGCGATGATGATCGTGCTGCGGCGGGTCTGCTGGCGAAACGTTGCTGCATCCATCGGCTGAATCTCGAACATCAGGCATGACTTCCTTGAGCGATAAAAAGGGCAACGGAAAAAACTCGCTGCGCATTATCGCCTCTGCGCGCGATTTAGCTATGCTGGGGGCCCTTTTCATCTTTTCAGCGTCCAACGGGGACATGGCGGTACCGCGCAGATCGTGCCATCTTCATTCATGGATACACACTATTCGGATGCCATCCGCCTGGTTCGGGATGACATCGTTTTAAGGATCATTGCATGACCCAACGACACGTAATCAATGCCTCGGTCAGCCCGAAAGGCAGCCTGGAAACCCTTTCTCAACGTGAAGTTCAACAACTGAGCGAAGCCGGATCCGGCAGCACCTACACCCTCTTCCGCCAGTGCGCCCTGGCCATTCTCAACACCGGCGCCCATGTCGATAACGCCAAGACCATCCTTGAAGCCTACAAAGACTTCGAAATCCGCATTCACCAGCAGGATCGTGGCGTGCGCCTCGAATTGCTGAACGCTCCGGCCGATGCTTTCGTCGACGGCGAAATGATCGCCAGCACCCGCGAGATGCTGTTCAGCGCTCTGCGTGACATCGTCTACACCGAGAACGAACTCGACAGCCAACGCATCGACCTCAGCACCTCGCAAGGCATCAGCGACTACGTTTTCCACCTGCTGCGCAATGCGCGCACCCTGCGCCCAGGCGTGGAGCCGAAAATCGTCGTCTGCTGGGGCGGGCACTCAATCAACACCGAAGAATACAAGTACACCAAGAAAGTCGGCCACGAACTGGGCCTGCGCAGCCTCGACATCTGCACCGGTTGCGGCCCCGGCGTGATGAAAGGCCCAATGAAAGGCGCGACCATCGCCCACGCCAAACAACGCATCCACGGCGGGCGCTACCTCGGTCTGACCGAGCCGGGCATCATCGCCGCCGAAGCGCCGAACCCGATCGTCAACGAACTGGTGATCCTGCCGGACATCGAGAAACGTCTGGAAGCGTTCGTCCGTGTCGGCCACGGCATCATCATCTTCCCGGGCGGCGCCGGGACCGCCGAAGAGTTCCTCTATCTGCTGGGCATCCTGATGCACCCGGACAACGCCGGTTTGCCATTCCCGGTGATCCTGACCGGGCCGAAACATGCCGCACCGTATCTGGAGCAACTCGACGCCTTCGTCATCGCGACCCTGGGCGAAGCCGCGAAACAGCACTACGAAATCATCATCGACGACCCGACTGAAGTGGCGCGGCAGATGACTCAAGGCCTGAAAGCCGTGAAGCAGTTCCGCCGCGAGCGCAACGACGCGTTCCACTTCAACTGGCTGCTGAAAATCGACGAAGGCTTCCAGCGCCCGTTCGATCCGACCCACGAAAACATGGCCAACCTGAAACTGCACCGCGACCAGCCACCGCACGAACTGGCAGCCAACCTGCGCCGGGCGTTCTCCGGCATCGTCGCCGGCAACGTCAAGGACAAGGGCATTCGCCTGATCGAAGAACACGGGCCGTACCAGATCCGCGGTGACGCGGCGATCATGCAACCGCTCGATCTGCTGCTCAAAGCCTTCGTCGCCCAGCACCGGATGAAACTGCCGGGCGGTGCGGCGTACGTGCCGTGCTATCGCGTGGTGGCGTAACCCTCACCGCTGATGCGACTCCCTGTGGGAGCCCGCCTGCTGGCGATAGGGTCATCAGATTCAACATCATTGTTGACTGATAATCCGCTATCGCCAGCAGGCGGGCTCCCACAGTTGTTTCAGGGTGAACCCGACGCTGCCAATCCGCCTTTATTTCTGACACAAAAGCCCCGTACTTTCCTCACGACAGCCAGCCTCGGCCCGTACTAAGCTTCGCGATCAATTTTTCAGGGACGAGTCATGAAACGGATTGCCGCATATTTGCTTTCAATGTTGGCTCAGACGGCCAATGCGGCGGATCTGCAATTGCTCACCGACTACCACCCGCCTCTGCATTTTCAACAAGGCGAGCAGTTAGTCGGCTTTGGCGTAGATATCGTGCGTGCACTGGCTAAAACAACCGGTGATCAGATCCATCTCCAACAAGTCCCGCTGCTCCGCGCGCTGCGTATGGCTAGCGACACCCCGGACACCGGCGTCTTCACCGTATTGCGCACCGACGAACGCGACAATCGCTACCAGTGGGTCGGGCCGCTGATCGAAGTGGAGACTGCGCTCTATGCGCAGGACACTCGCCAACCGCGTGTACGCAGCCTGCACGAGGCCGACCGGGCGGGCCGCATCACCGTGCCGCGCAAGTGGCTGGTCTACAGCTATTTGCAGAAGCAGGACCTGAGCAATCTTTATGGCGTGGAAACCCCGGAGCAAATGATGCGGCTGTTCAGTCTGGGGCGGACTGACTTCGTGGTGACTGACACGCTGTCCTTTGCGTCCCTTGCCCGCGAACAGGGCATGGAGCCCGGGCGCTTGCAGTACCAGATCCCGTTGATGAAACAGGACACTTACATCGCCTTCTCGCTGCAAACCGACCCGCGTCAGGTTGCGCGTTGGCAGCGGGCGCTGGACAGCTTGCGCGCCGATGGCCGCCTTGAGCAGATTCGCCAGCGCTGGCTGGTGGGGGCATTGCCGAGATGATCATCGGTTGAGCGGGGCCCATCGCTGGCAAGCCAGGCGCCCACAGATTGCGCAGTGCCAGCAAAATTGTCGCCATACCTCGGCCCCTGTGGCAGCTGGCTTGCCAGCGATGGGGCCGTAAGCGAACAAGCTCAAATCACCAGACGCGCCGCCAACGCCTTGGCCTGCGACGCCACATCCGTCACCGCCGTGCTCTCCCACCACATCCCGCGCAACGGCGGCCCCATGGCGAACAGACGACGCGCCTTGCCCCCCTCTGCGTCCAGCACCGCACCATCTGTTGCCGCCGCAATCCCCAACGCCAACGGCCCCGGCTGCACCAGCCCACGTGCCAGCAGTTGCTGCGGCAGCGGTCGCGCCACCCGCCGCCAGTCATACTCGATGCCACTGGAGTTGATCAGCGCCGTCCCCTGCACCGCACAGGTTTCAGTTTCGCCACGACGCCGGATACGAATACTCACCCCGGCGTTCGCAGTCGGCTCAAGCCCCTTGAACGATGCGGCTTGAATCCGTAAACGCCCTTCACCACGCAACCGCTCAACCAACTCGGCACTCAGCGGCGGCGAACGATGGTGATGACTTTCCCACCACGGCCGCACATGCCGTACGAATTGTCGACGTTGCACGTCAGTCGCCTGACTCCACAAACGTGCGATGTGAGCGCGAACCGTGTCCAGTGGTGCCTGCCAGTCAACGCCTTGGGCGATGGCATCCCGACAATGCCGACGCAGTTCGCGCAACAGCTGTCGCGGCGTACGAATGCTGTAATCCGCAGCCAGGAAATCCATCCACGCTGGCGGTTGCCGCCGCACATGGGGCAGTAGCCCGTGACGGGAGAACACTTCGATCGGCCCACGATGCCCGGCCTGTTCCAGCGACACCACGGCATCGACCATGGTCAGGCCAGAGCCGATGATCAGCACGGTCGAGTGTGGATCGAGCAAGCGCATGGCGTTCACGTCCCACGGATCGAGCGCGGCGGCATTGAGGCCGCTGGAGTGCTTTTGCGGCGTGCGCGCAGCCGGGAACATGCCGGTCGCCAGCACCGCAAAGGCGCCGCTCACCTGTCGACCGTCGTGCAACGTCAGTTGCACCGAGTCGGCGTCCGCCTGCAAATCGACGACCTCCGCGCACAGGTGCACGACGCTCGAGCCATGTTGCGCACCGATACTCCGGGCCTCGGCCAGACGCTGTTGCACATATACGCCAAACAACCCGCGCGGCGGAAACAGCTCGCTGACCGGCACGGCCTGCGCGGCAGACTCCGGCCAGCCACCGCCGGCAATATGTGCGCTGAGCCACTGGGTCAGGTCATCGGGATTGTCCGGGTCAACGCTCATTCGCGCCGCGTTACCGTTGAGCGTATGGCCCGGTTCGACCGCGCTGTACGCTTCACCCCGGCCAAGCTCGGCACGCGGCTCGACGATCAGGATGCTGCGCGGCCCAGGCAAGCGCAGCAGTTGCACCGCCAGCATCGTGCCACTGAGGCCGCCGCCGATGATCAGGATATCCGCGCTCTGCGTCATTCAAATCACCACATTGCGTACAAACCACGCCGCTACGTCGCCGTCATTGCGATAGCTGTGCGGCTGGTTGCTGGCAAACATGAAAAACTCACCCTTGTTGATCTGCTGCCGTTGCTCACCGAGCATCAGTGTCAGGCAGCCTTCGAACACATAAATCTGCTCGCTCCAGCCATCGGCGTCCGGTTGCGAGGGGTAGACCTCGCCGGGTTGCAAGCACCATTCCCATTGCTCGACTTCACGGGTCGCGGTGGCTTTGGACAGCAGCACGGCCTTGCTTCCCGGCATCACGCCGGCCCAGGCCACTTCATTGATGCGGCTCGGATCGCGGGCGTCGGGCGCCTGAATCAAGTCACTGAAGGCGACGTCGAGGGCTTCAGCCACCCGGTCGAGAGTGGTCAGACTGACATTCTTCTCGCCGGCCTCGATCGCCACCAGCATCCGCCGACTGACGCCGGACTTTTCCGCCAACGCCGTCTGACTCATGTCCGCCGCGTGACGCAGACGCCGAACGTTCTGGCTGACGTGTTGAAGAACGGACGTTCTTTGGCTGGAATTTTTGTGCACTATATTGCTCACTCGGTGAGGTTGGGCAGTATACTGCGCAACGTTAGGCGCATTGTGCGTCCTCTTTTTTACAGTGCGCAAGGTCATGACGACAGTGAACGGTTCTTCCCCCCCTCTTCGCTTCTCCCGCTTCAGCAAGGCCGAGTGCGTGCTGGTGCTGATCACCATGGTCTGGGGCGGCACTTTCCTGCTGGTGCAACACGCCATGACCGTCAGCGGTCCGATGTTTTTCGTCGGCCTGCGCTTTGCGGCGGCCGCGTGCATTGTCGCCGCGTTTTCCTGGCGGCATCTGCGTGCATTGACCCTGTTCGAACTCCGGGCCGGCGCCTTCATCGGCGTGGCGATCATGCTCGGTTATGGTTTGCAGACGGTCGGCTTGCAAACAATCCCGAGCAGTCAGTCGGCGTTCATCACCGCGTTGTACGTGCCGTTCGTGCCGCTGTTGCAATGGCTGGTCCTCGGGCGGCGGCCGGGGCTGATGCCGAGCATCGGCATCATGCTGGCGTTTACCGGGTTGATGCTGCTGTCGGGACCCTCCGGGGCCTCGTTGAATTTCAGTTCCGGTGAAATCGTCACGCTGATCAGCGCCATCGCCATTGCGGCCGAAATCATTCTGATCAGCACCTATGCCGGTCAGGTTGATGTGCGTCGCGTGACCGTGGTGCAACTGGCGACGACGTCGGTGCTGTCGTTCCTGATGGTGGTGCCGACCGGCGAGATGCTTCCGGATTTCTCCTGGACCCTACTGGTCACCGCGCTGGGGCTGGGCGCCGCCAGTGCAGCGATTCAGGTGGCGATGAACTGGGCGCAGAAGAGTGTCTCGCCGACCCGAGCAACGTTGATCTATGCCGGTGAACCGGTGTGGGCCGGTATCGTCGGGCGGATTGCCGGGGAGCGGTTGCCGGCAATTGCGCTGGTGGGCGCGGGGTTGATTGTCGCGGCAGTGATTGTCAGTGAGTTGAAGACCAAGGGTAAGGCCGCAGAAACCGATGTTGAGCTGCAGCGAGAAACGCAGGGCTGATCGGCAATACCTTCAGCGCCTGCGCCAACGCTTTCGCGAGCAAGCTCGCTCCCACACTGGAATGTATTTCAAATGTGGGAGCGAGCTTGCTCGCGAAAGGGCCATCTGCCACACCTTCCCTTGGCTTGAAATAACGCCAAACACAAATTTTGAGTCTACTTTGTAGGATTCTGAGACATCCTGGCGTTTGGTGATCAGGGAGCTGGCACGTATGATGCTTCACAAACTTCCGCAGATTAGAAGCCTATGTCCCTGATAGTTCTACTGCTTCTGCCATTCATTGGCAGCTGTCTGGCAGCGGTGCTGCCACACAACGCGCGTAATACCGAATCCCTCCTGGCAGGCCTGGTCGCTTTGATCGGCACTGTCCAGGTCGCGATGTTGTACCCGCAAATTGCCCACGGCGGGGTGATCCGCGAAGAGTTCATGTGGCTGCCGAGCCTGGGCCTGAACTTCGTGCTGCGCATGGACGGCTTCGCCTGGCTGTTCTCGATACTGGTCCTGGGCATCGGCACCCTCGTCTCTTTATATGCCCGTTACTACATGTCACCGGATGACCCGGTGCCGCGTTTCTTCGCGTTTTTTCTGGCGTTCATGGGCGCCATGCTCGGCCTGGTGATTTCCGGCAACCTGATCCAGATCGTGTTTTTCTGGGAGTTGACCAGCCTTTTCTCGTTCCTGCTGATCGGTTACTGGCACCACCGCGCCGACGCCCGTCGCGGCGCCTACATGGCGCTGATGGTCACCGGGGCCGGCGGATTGTGCCTGCTGGCGGGGGTCATGATCCTCGGCCATGTCGTCGGCAGCTATGACCTGGACAAGGTCCTGGCCGCCGGCGATCAGATTCGCGCACATGCCCTCTACCCCATTCTGCTACCCCTCATCCTCATCGGCGCCCTCAGCAAAAGCGCGCAGTTTCCTTTCCACTTCTGGCTCCCGCACGCCATGGCGGCGCCCACGCCGGTTTCGGCTTACCTGCACTCGGCGACCATGGTCAAGGCCGGGGTCTTTCTCCTCGCCCGTCTGTGGCCGTCGCTGTCCGGCAGTGAGGAATGGTTCTACATCGTCAGCGGCGCCGGTGCGTGCACGCTGTTGCTCGGCGCGTATTGCGCGATGTTCCAGAACGACCTCAAAGGCCTGCTGGCCTACTCGACCATCAGCCACCTCGGCCTGATCACCCTGCTGCTGGGCCTCAATAGCCCGCTGGCAGCGGTCGCGGCGGTGTTCCACATCCTCAACCACGCCACGTTCAAGGCCTCGCTGTTCATGGCCGCCGGCATCATCGACCACGAAAGCGGCACCCGCGATATCCGCAAACTCAGTGGCCTGATCAAACTGATTCCGTTCACCGCGACACTGGCGATGGTCGCCAGTGCCTCGATGGCCGGCGTGCCGTTGCTCAACGGCTTCCTGTCGAAAGAAATGTTCTTCGCCGAAACCGTGTTCATCAACGCCACAGCGTGGGTCGAGGCGGCGCTGCCGATTGTCGCGACCATCGCCGGTACGTTCAGCGTCGCCTACTCGCTGCGCTTTACGGTTGATGTGTTTTTCGGTCCGACCGCCACCGACCTGCCGCACACCCCGCACGAACCGCCGCGCTGGATGCGCGCGCCAGTAGAGTTGCTGGTCTTTACCTGCCTCGTCGTCGGCATCTTTCCGGCGCAAGTGGTCGGCCCGCTGCTCGCAGCGGCCGCCCTGCCAGTGGTTGGCGGCACGCTGCCGGAATACAGCCTGGCGATCTGGCACGGTCTGAATGCGCCGATGATCATGAGCCTGATCGCCATGTCCTGCGGCATCGTCGTCTACCTGTTGCTGCGCAACCAGCTCAAGCGCGGTCGCTTCAAATACCCGCCACTGATCGGTCGCTTCAACGGCAAGCGCCTGTTCGAACGCAGTCTGGTGGTGATGATGCGCATGGCCCGGCGCGTCGAACGCCGACTTGGCACCCGCCGCCTGCAAATGCAACTGTTCCTGATGGTATTGGCCGCGGTGCTCGCCGGCCTGATTCCGATGCTGCACAGCAGCCTGAGCTGGGGCGACCGGCCGAAGATTCCCGGCTCGATCGTCTTCGTGACCCTGTGGTTGCTGGCCATCGCCTGCGCCCTCGGTGCCGCGTGGCAGGCCAAGTATCACCGTCTCGCCGCGCTGACCATGGTCAGCGTCTGCGGGTTGATGACCTGCGTGACCTTCGTCTGGTTCTCGGCACCGGATCTGGCGCTGACACAACTGGCGGTCGAGGTCGTCACCACCGTATTGATCCTGCTGGGGCTGCGCTGGCTGCCACGCCGGATCGAAGAAGTCTCGCCACTGCCGAGCAGCCTGCGCAAAGCGCGCATTCGCCGCCTGCGCGACTTGCTGCTGTCGATTGCCGTGGGTGGCGGCATGGCGTTGCTCTCCTACGCCATGCTGACGCGCCAGACGCCGAACGACATCTCCTCGTTCTACCTCAGTCGCGCCATGCCCGAGGGCGGCGGTAGCAACGTGGTCAACGTGATGCTGGTGGACTTCCGTGGCTTCGACACCCTGGGCGAAATCACCGTGCTGGTCGCCGTGGCGCTGACCGTGTTCGCCCTGCTACGCCGCTTCCGCCCACCGAAAGAAAGCCTGCAGTTGCCGGCCCAGCAACGCCTGCTGGCGCCGGACGTGGTCACCGATCTGGTCAACCCGCGTTCGGCCAGCGACACCGCGCTCGGCTTCATGATGGTGCCGGCGGTGCTGGTGCGCCTGTTGCTGCCGATTGCGCTGGTGGTGTCGTGCTACCTGTTCATGCGCGGGCACAACCAGCCGGGCGGCGGATTTGTCGCCGGCCTGGTGATGTCGGTGGCGTTCATCCTGCAATACATGGTCGCCGGTACGCAGTGGGTCGAAGCGCAAATGAGCCTGCGCCCGTTGCGCTGGATGGGCACCGGCTTGTTGTTCGCCACCGCCACCGGGCTCGGTGCGATGGCGGTCGGTTATCCGTTCCTGACCACCCACACCTGGCATTTCACCTTGCCGTTGCTGGGCGAAATCCATATCGCCAGTGCGCTGTTCTTTGATATCGGCGTGTATGCCGTGGTTGTCGGTTCGACGCTGTTGATCCTTACCGCCCTCGCCCACCAATCGGTACGCGGTCACAAGACTGCATCGCTGCCCAAGTCCGTCGCCAGCAAAGGAGCCGTCTGATGGAAGAAGTCATCGCAATCGCCATCGGCGTACTCGCCGCGTCTGGCGTCTGGCTGATCCTGCGGCCACGGACATTCCAGGTGGTGATGGGCCTGTGCCTGCTGTCGTACGCGGTCAACCTGTTCATCTTCAGCATGGGCAGCCTGTTCATCGGCAAGGAGCCGGTGATCAAGGACGGCGTCACCCAGGACTTGCTGCACTACACCGACCCGTTACCGCAAGCACTGGTCCTCACCGCGATCGTCATCAGCTTCGCCATGACCGCGCTGTTCCTCGTCGTGCTGTTGGCCTCGCGCGGCCTGACCGGTACCGACCACGTCGACGGCCGGGAGCCTAAAGAATGATGGCGATGACTCACCTGATCGCCGCGCCGATCCTGCTGCCGCTGCTGACCGCCGCCATCATGCTGATGCTTGGCGAGAAACACCGACCGCTGAAGGCGAAAATCAACCTGTTCTCCAGCCTCGTCGGGCTGTTCATTTCGGTGATGCTGCTGCAATGGACACAGACCACCGGCGTGCCCGGCTCCATCGGCGTGTACCTGCCGGGCAACTGGCAGGCACCGTTCGGCATTGTGCTGGTGGTCGATCGCCTGTCGGCACTGATGCTGGTGCTGACCGGGATCATCGGCGTCAGCGCGCTGCTGTTTGCCATGGCCCGTTGGGACGGCGCCGGTTCGAGTTTCCACGCGCTGTTCCAGATTCAATTGATGGGTCTGTACGGCGCATTCCTGACGGCGGATCTGTTCAACCTGTTCGTGTTCTTCGAAGTGTTGCTCGCCGCGTCTTATGGCCTGTTGCTACACGGCTCGGGCCGGGCACGGGTGTCGTCGGGGCTGCATTACATCTCGATCAACCTGCTCGCCTCGTCGTTGTTCCTGATTGGCGCGGCGCTGATCTACGGCGTCACCGGCACATTGAACATGGCCGATCTGGCGCTGAAAATTCCGCTGGTATCGGAAGCCGACCGCGGCTTGCTGCACGCTGGCGCGGGGATTCTCGCGGTGGCGTTTTTGGCCAAGGCGGGCATGTGGCCGTTGAACTTCTGGCTGGTGCCGGCCTACTCCTCGGCCAGTGCGCCGGTGGCGGCCATGTTCGCGATCATGACCAAGGTCGGCGTCTACACCCTGCTACGCCTGTGGACACTGCTTTTTTCCGGCCAGGCCGGGGCCTCGGCCTTCTTCGGCGGCGACTGGCTGATCTACGGCGGCATGGCGACCATGGCCTGCGCGGGGCTGGCGATTCTTGCCGCGCAACGCCTGGAGCGCATGGCCAGCCTGAGCATTCTGGTGTCGGCGGGGATTCTGCTGTCGGCGGTGGGTTTCGCCCAGCCGAACCTGATCGGCGCCGCGCTGTTCTATCTGGTCAGCTCGACCCTGGCGCTGAGCGCGTTGTTCCTGCTCGCCGAGTTGATCGAGCGCTCGCGTTCGGCCAACGAAATTCCGCTGGAAGACGAAAGCGAACTGCTGCCACGTCCGCAAGAGTCCTTGCAGCCACCCAAGGGCATCAACCTCGATGACGAGCAGAAAGCCGTGGTCGGTCAGGTCATCCCGTGGACCATGGCGTTTCTCGGCCTGAGCTTCATTGCCTGCGCGCTGCTGATCATCGGTATGCCACCGTTGTCCGGTTTCATTGGCAAACTCAACCTGATCGGCGCCTTGCTCAATCCGCTGGGGCTGGGCACGGGCGCACCGATTTCCAATGCGGCGTGGGCGTTGCTGGCGTTGTTGATCCTGTCCGGGCTGGCCTCGTTGATGGCGTTCTCGCGCCTTGGCATCCAGCGCTTCTGGACACCCGAGGAGCGCCCGTCGCCGCTGCTGCGCAAACTCGAATGCGCACCGATTTTCCTGCTGCTGGGGTTGAGCATCGCCCTGACCTTCAAGGCCGAACCGCTGCTGCGTTACACCCAGGCCACCGCCGACGCGCTGAACAATCCGCAGCAATACGTGATGGCCGTGCTCGGCACCCGCGCCGTGCCAAGCCCGGAAGCCAAAGCCGCGATGCTGGAGGTGCAGCCATGAAGCGCATTTTCCCGGCACCGTTGCTGTCACTGGCCCTGTGGGTGTTATGGCTGACGCTGAACCTGTCGGTCAGCCCGGGCAATCTGTTGCTCGGCGCAATACTGGGGTTCGCCGCGCCATTGATGATGCGCAAGTTGCGCCCGAAACCAGTACGCGTTCGCCGTCCGGGGACAATTCTGCGCCTGTTCCTGCTGGTCGGGCGTGACGTGATCATGTCCAACCTGATCGTTGCTTGGGGTGTACTCAACGCCGGTCGCCGCCCGCCCCGCTCACGTTTTATCAAGGTGCCGCTGGACTTGCGCGATGCCCATGGCCTGGCGGCGCTGGCAATGATCTGCACCGTGGTGCCCGGCACCGTGTGGTCAGAACTGGCGCTGGATCGCAGCATTCTGTTGCTGCACGTGTGGGATCTGGATGATGAAGCGCAGTTCATCGAGCACTTCAAGCGCACTTACGAGCGGCCGCTGATGGAGATTTTCGAATGAGCCCGTTACTGTCGAACGCGATTCTGCTGACGTTGTTCCTGTTCTCGCTGGCCATGGTTTTGACCTTGGTGCGCCTGTTCAAGGGGCCGTCGGCGCAGGATCGAGTACTGGCGCTGGACTACCTGTACATCATCGCCATGCTGATGATGCTGACCCTCGGCATTCGTTATTCCAGTGACACTTACTTCGAAGCAGCGCTGCTGATTGCGCTGTTCGGCTTCGTCGGCTCGTTTGCCCTGGCGAAATTCCTGCTACGTGGCGAGGTGATCGAATGAATGCCGATTTGTCTTTATGGGTCGAGATCCCCGTGGCGATCCTGCTGGTACTCAGCGGCGTGTTCGCGCTGATCGGTGCGACCGGATTATTGCGCATGAAGGATTACTTTCAGCGCATGCACCCGCCAGCCCTGGCCTCGACGCTGGGAGCGTGGTGCGTGGCATTGGCGTCGATCATTTGTTTTTCGGCATTGAAATCGGGGCCGGTGCTGCACGCCTGGCTGATTCCGGTTCTGTTGGCGATCACCGTACCGGTCACCACGTTGCTGCTGGCGCGGGCGGCGTTGTTCCGCAAGCGCATGGCCGGGGATGATGTGCCGGCCGAGGTCAGTAGCCGGCGCACCGAAAGCGGCAACTGAAGCTTTGTATTGTCTGCAATGACGCTATCGCGAGCAGGCTCACCGCTACACTTGGAATGCGTTCCTCTGTAGGAGTGAGCCTGCTCGCGATAGCGCTCTCCAGATCACCTCAAACCTCAAACCCAGGCCACCGCCAACAACCCCGCCCCTAGCGCCAGACACAACGGCGAATACACCCACGTATCCAGTCGCGCAAACCGTGAATCCTTCACCTCTTTGAAGAAGCCCACCAGATTCGAATCGCCAATTGCCCGGGCAAACATCAACAGCGCAATTGCACTGATTACCCATTGCAGCCAGCCGTCATGCACCGCCGGCATTCCCCAGCCGACGCGCATGCAGACGAGGCCGGCAATCGCCAATAACGCTGCCGCCACCAGCAGCGTGATCCAGCCTGAAGGCTCGAAGGCCGGTCGTACTGTCGCCACCAGCCCCTGCACGGGAATCTGCGGGACCGCGGCTACCGCCGCCCACTGCCCGCCCAACGCCCAATACACATGCACCAGGCTGATGAGAGCAAAAATCGTCACCAGCCACTGAGCCAATACGAAGGTCATGCTTGAGAATCCTTTCAAAAGACTTGAACAAATCATCCTAGTCGGCATTTTTTCAAGTGCACGACCGATCAGCGGTACGGTAAAGTGCCGCCCCATGAAATTCTCCCGTTCCGATCGCTCACTGCTGGCCTGGATGCTCTATTGCTGCGTCCTGTTCAATGTGTTCGCCTGCAGCATCGGTCACGGGCAAATGGTCGGCATGCAACTCAACGGCATCGGCGGCCAGTTCTGTACGGTCGACCCGGCCACTCAAGCGCCGCTCACGTCAAATCCCGTCGAAGAAAAACTGCCGACCCTGAGCAAGGCGTTCGGTTGCCCGCTGTGCTCTGTCGGCGGGGGCATGGGCCCGGCGTTCAACTCCAGCCTGACCCTTGCGGTGCTGCCCGAACAACACAGTCCGCCGTTGGCGCCTGTCGTCAGCGCCGACCTCCCTGCCCGCTTCACCTGGCCCTCGGCCAACCCTCGCGCCCCACCGCTCGCCTGAGTGTCTTCGCCCTATTGATTTGTCAGCCCACTGCGCCAACGCGCGGCGTTTGCCTGTGCGCTGACACCTAGCCAAGCATTCAGGATTCAATGATGAAACAACTCACTTTGCTGGCGAGCCTGTGCGGCTGCCTGTCCGTTAACGCCTGGGCGCAATCCGCTGTGGATCTGGCGCCGATCACCATCAATGGCGAGTCCGGCGCCGAACCGGGCTTGAGCCTCGACCAATCCAGTGGCATGGCCTCGCGCCTCGGTCTGAGCCTGCGCGACACACCCGCGTCGGTGGCCATTGCCAACCGCAACGACATCGAACGCCACGGCGCACAAAATTTCCAGGACGCCGCCAACACCCTGCCCGGGGTCAATGCCAGCGCACCGCCGGGTTTCGGCGGCTTCGTCTCCTATCGCGGCTTCACCAGCAGCCAGATTACCCAGATGTTCAACGGCATCAACGTATCCGGCGGCCTCGCCCGGCCGGTGGATGCGTGGATTTACGATCGGGTGGAATTGCTCGGTGGTCCGTCATCGCTGGTCAATGGCGCAGGCTCCGTCGGCGGTTCGTTGAACTACGTGACCAAACTGGCCAGCCGCGATGAACAGGCGGTTGAAGGTCGGGTCAGCTACGGCACCTACGACACCACCGAAACCGCATTCGGCCTCAACCACGCCCTGACCGCGCCGAATGCCGATGTGCAGCACTACGCGCGTCTGGATGTCAGTCACAACACCAGCAACGGCTACATCGACCGCCAGGAACGCGATGCCTGGAGCGTGGCGTTCTCGCTGCTCAGTGATCTCACGCCGGACCTGTCGCACACCCTCGCCCTCGAATATCAGGACGAGCACGAAGACAGCCCGTACTGGGGCACGCCGGTGCTCAACCCCAAGGCCGGTGAGTTGAAAATCGACAGACACAACCGCTTCAACAATTACAACGTCGAAGACGGGCGCTACGAACAACGGACGATCTGGCTGCGCTCGATCATTGACTACCGGATCAACGACAGCACCACCCTGCGCAACACGCTGTATCACCTCGACAGCCAGCGCGACTACCGCAACCTCGAAACCTATCAGTACAACGCCGACAACACGGCGGTGAATCGCTCCACCGCGTATCAGGTGCGCCATCAGGGCGAGCAGAACGGCAACCAGTTCGAACTGCGTCACGACAATACGTTCTTCGGTCTCGATACAACGTGGTCCGGGGGTTTCGAATACAAGGTCAACCAGACCACCAACTCACCGCTCAACGTCAAAGGCGCGAGTACGGTGGACCCGAACAACTACCGGCCGGGGCATTTCTACGACATTCCCGGCACCAACCCGAAGTTGATCAGCGACAAGACCAATGAAGTCACGACCAAGGCACTGTTCGTGGAAAACCGTCTGGCGCTGACCGACAAACTGTCGCTGCTCACAGGCCTGCGTTACGACGATATCGACCTCGACGTCACCAACCATCGCACAGTGACCGCCGCCAACCCCAAGCACCTCAAGCGCAGTTGGGAGCCGGTGACTGGTCGCGTCGGCCTGACCTGGCAATTCATCCCGTCGGCCAACGTCTACGTGCAATACAGCACCGCCGCCGAGCAACCGAACGGTACTCAGGACTTTGATGTTTCGACGGGTAAACAATGGGAGATTGGCAGCAAGTTCGACTACCTGAACGGGCGAGGCTCGGCGACCGTCGCCGCCTACACCATCGAGCGCAAGGACTTCGCCGTTACCGATCCACTGGACCCGACCAGCAGCATTCCAGTCGGCCAGCAGACCTCGAAAGGCATCGAGATTGCGAGTTCGTTGCGTATCACCGACAAGCTGTTGGCCGAAGGCAACTTCGCCTGGGTCGATGCGCAGTACGACGACTTCACTGAAAAGAATGCCGCCGGTGTCGTGGTGTCGCGCAAGGGCAATACACCGACCAACGTGCCGGATCGCGTCGGCAATGTGTGGCTGACCTATGACTTTTCGCCGCAATGGCAAGGTGGGGTCGATGCGCGTTATGTAGCATCGGTGTATGCCGACACCGCCAACACCATGACCGTGCCGTCGTACACGCTGTTCGGCAGTTTCCTCAGCTACAAGGTTGATTCACACACCACCGTCACCGGGCGGGTGCGCAACCTGACCAACGAGGTGTACGCCGAGTTTGCGCATGTGTCGCCGGCTTACTATCTGGGCACGCCGCGCACCTTTGAATTGGCGGTGCAGACTCGATTCTAAAAGCTTGAAAGCATCGCGAGCAGGTTCACTCCTACAGGGAAACGCATCCCAAATGCAGGAGTGAGCCTGCTCGCGATGGCGTCAGCCGCAACCCCTCTATTTCAGATCAGCCGCCACCTTATCCGCCACATCCTTCGGCAACCATGCCTGCCACACATCCGGATGCGCTTTCATGAAGGCTTCAGCCGCTTGGCGTGGCGCGGTGTGTTTTTCACTCATGTCTGCCAGCGCCTTGTTCAGCGACTCGATCGGAAAATCGACCTTGCTGAAGAATTCGGCAATCTGCGGGTACTGCTTTTGAAACGGCGTAGACACGCCAATCGACAGCTTCGAGGCCAGCGACCGGGTCGGTTTCGGATTCGGATTGTCGGCGTCGGTCAGGGTCTTCCATGCCTCGGCATCAAACGGCGGCTCTTCCAGTTGCACCAGTTTGAATTTGCCCAGCAGCGGTGTCGGCGACCAGTAGTAGAACAACACCGGTTTGCCGCGACGAATCGAAGAACTGATCTCGGCGTCCAGTGCCGCTCCCGAGCCACTGCGGAAATTGGTGAAGTCATCCTGCAGGCCGTATGCCGTCAGCTTCTGCTTGTTGACCACTTCCGAGGTCCAGCCAATGGGGCTGTTGAGGAACCGGCCCTTGTTCGGGCTCTCCGGGTCCTTGAACACATCCTTGTACTTTTTCAGGTCACTGACGCTGCGCAGGTCCGGCGCCAGCGGCTTGATGCCTTTGGCCGGGTCACCCTTGATCACGTATTCCGGCACCCACCAGCCTTCGGTCGCGCCCTTGACCGTATCACCGAGGCTGACCACCTTGCCCTCGGCTTCCGCCTTGACCCACACCGGACTACGCCCGGCCCACTCCTCACCAATGACCTGAATGTCATTGTTGGCCAGCGCGGTTTCCAGGGTGATGGTGGTGCCGGGCAACGTGTCCGTCGGCAATCCGTAGCCCTTCTCGACGATGATCCGCAGGACATCAGTGATCAGGCTGCCGCTTTCCCAATTCAGGTCGGCAAAATGAATCGGCGCCTGCGCGGCCATCAGCGGTGGTGCCGACGCCAGCAAAGCGAATGCGGCCGCGCTGGCGGCCAACAACCGTCGAAATCCGTTCATGCTTTTTGCACCTCGTGCTGTTCACAGCAATAGCAGGATGGCCTGATGGAAGACCGCAAGCCTCTGAATACTCAGTCAACTGACTGTAGCCGAGGTTCCTGCTTTTTCCGGGGCGTATCCCGGACGAGGTCAGGTTTCAGACTTTTCCTGCAAGCTTTGCAGCTCGCGTCTGACCATGCTGGCGTATTCCGCCGGGCGCAACGTGTAGATCTGCGATGCCACCCACCCCAGCCACGCGCCCTGCAATCGGGCTTTCGCATCGAACAGACGCCGAGCCTCTTCACGCGCATTATCGAGGTGGTGCACATGAAAATCAGCGCGACTCACAGCATTCACTCGCTGGCCTTGAAGGTCACCAGTTCGCCCTTGCGCCATTTGGCGGCCTTGGCGGTGACGGCTTTCAGGGTTTTGGTCAGGCCTTCCTGCAGTTGCTCATTGGCGGCGAACACGGTCACCACACTGTGGCCTTCCTTGAACAGGATCGCGTGACCATCGGCGGTGTCGACAAAGGCGTAATCGCCCAGGCCGTAGACCGTCAGTTTGATTTCACGAAAACGGATATCCATCTTGCCGCCTTCGCGGCTGGGCAGGACCGACGCGCTGAAATGATCGCCAACCTTGAGCTTGAGCCCCGGTTTGTCATCGACCACCAAGGCACTTTCGGTGTCGATTTCGGCTACGTAAATGCCTTCGGCGTTTTGCTCGGTGATGTAAACAAAACGCGACTGGAACAGCTTGACCAGCTTTGCACGCAAATCACCGAGCACGAACAAAGCATGCATATCGAGGTTACTGACTGCCAAAGAAACATCCCCACATCTGAAAAAACCGTGCACGGAAAACGCGCGCGGCAAAAAACGGCCATGCCGACAGAACTGCCAAGTGACTCAAATAAAAGTCCGAGCGAGCGGAGCGCTCATTTATCGCGAGGTGCGTAAGACTACTGGAATGTCACTCGCGAAACTTGCTCCGATGTCGCCAAAGTTCGAAGGAAGATTCCTTACTGACGCTCAGAGAAAGCTGACTACGAACTTTAGGGAAAATTCTCACGAAAAAAAGCATTTTTCCGACATATCGCCCGTGAAAAATTGCTTTAGATAAGCCCTGTCGTCAACAGGTACTGGCGATTCTAGAGCAGCAACGCTCATTACGACTACCCGCAACGGCCAGTAAATGCCGGCCGACCGATGAAAAGGACTTCATATGTGCACCCTGACTCACTTTGCCACTCCCGTAGAGGCCAGGCACAAATCGACGCTGATCTTCCATGTCAGTGAAACGCCCGACCCGACCCCACGCTTTCAAGTCGTGCCGGCGGGCATTGCCTTCTTTCACATCAAGGAAAAATCCACCGGTCGCGTCAGAGGTTTCCGCGAAGACCATAACGAAGCCTGTGCCTTGGCTCGTTCACTTGAAGCGCAAATCGAACTCCTGGCCGGCGACTGCCTCAGATAAAGGGAGTGATCGACTGCGCCATGTCGGCGCAAAACCAAGGAGTAAACGATGGAACTGCCAGCATACGACCTGAAAACCCTGTTCGACCAGTTGGGCCTGCCCTCGGAAGGCAGCGCTATCGACGACTTCATCGAAGCGCATCCACTGCCCGCCGATGTCAAATTGATCGAGGCCGACTTCTGGTCGCCGCAACAGGCGCAATTGCTCAAGGAATGGTTACGCGCCGACGGCGAAGAAGCCGTCATGGTCGATGAATTGAACGTGCGCCTGCACCCCGGCAAGTAAGCCTGATCAGTGCAGACTGTCAGCGGGCTCGGCCTGCAATTGCGCGAGCCACGCAGCCTTGCACTCTTCGGCCTCGTCGCGGCTGGCAAATGCGGTGCCGCGTTGCTCCCCGTTGAGCAGCACCACCCAGCAAACGCTTTGCCCCCTTGCGCGCAAACCGGCGGGTACACCACTGCCGATCATCACGGCGACATCAACCCGGCATTGCATGCCGACCTCCTGAATTAATTAGCTACCTAACTAAGCCGGCAGACTAATGCTTTCATTCGGAAGGAAAAAGCAACGCCGCTGCACAGAACCCTTGCCTCAACGGTAACAATCAGCGCGGGGTCTCCGGTTTGTAGCCCAGCCGCAATCCACCCCAGTGACGTCCCTTGATCATGATCGGCACCGACAAATCGTGCATCAATTCGCCGGTGTCGCGGGTGTAGGTTTGCAACAGCACCGGTTGTTGATGACTGCCACAGCGAATCCCGGTGCGGTCGGCAAACTTGCGTTTGGTGCGATTGTTGACCGCATCAACCTGCACATCCCCGGTCAACGGCTGGCTGAACACCTGGTTATGCGTCGGCACATAACCCTGCTGCGTGCAGGCGATGGCGAACACCAGACCTTCATGGCGCGGCAACAAGGGCTCTTGAATCGCCGGCAGCACCTGATCGGTGTAACGGTCGAAACGGGTCTGGTACTTGGCCGGTTGAGTATTGGGAATCGCCTGATACTGGCGATCGAACAGATCCTCCAGACTGATCCGCCCCTGTTCGACATCCGCCTCGAAACGCGCCGCGATCTGACTCGCCCCCTCACGCGCCAGGTCATAGATACGCTGGTGATAGTCATCCAGGCCAACCTCAGCCAGACGTTCGCTGATGGTTTCGGCCTGCCCTTCCATCTGCACCGCCGCTTCGGCGAGACGACGGGTCTGTTGATCGCTGATCGCCAGATCGCTGCGCATCTGCTCGATGGCCTTAAACAGGCTGTCGAGTTGCTCGCGATTGGTTTCCGCGCCCCGGGCGATTTCACCGACCTGAGTTTCCACGCCGGCCGCCAGGCGTGCGATGTTTTCCAGATGCTGCCCGGTGTTTTCAACCTGTTCGACGCCGGTGTGCAGGTCGCTGGACAACTCGCGGATCTGTTCCACGACCTGTGCAGTCCGTTGCTGAATGTCGGCAACCATCTCGCCGACTTCCCCCGTCGCCGACGCCGTTCTGGCCGCCAACCCGCGCACCTCATCCGCCACTACGGCAAAACCGCGGCCATGCTCGCCGGCCCGAGCCGCTTCAATCGCCGCGTTCAACGCCAACAGGTTGGTCTGACTGGCAATCGACTGAATCACCAGCGTCACCCGCTGAATATCGTCGCTGCGCAGGCTCAACGCCTCGATCAGTTCGCGGCTGGCATTGGCGCGCTGGCTGAGTTGATGCATGCGCGAGATGGAATCGACCAGCTCGGCACGTCCCGCAGCACTGCTTTGATGGGCCTCACTGGCGGCTTCCAGGGCTTGGCGACTGAGCTGCGAAGTGGCGTGCTCGGTCGCAATCATCACCTCGGCATTGCTGACGATCCGCGCCGCCGCGTCGAGTTGCGATTCGAGTTTGTTCGCCAGTTCCTTGACCGAAAACGCCACCCCCGCAGCCGACAACGCGTTGTGGCTGGTGGTGTAGGAAAGATCGCGGGTCAGTTCGGAAATGGCACTGCCGGTGTCGGCAGGCGGTGCATCGAGGACGGTTCGCGAGCGCAGGCGCGGCAGCCAGACAATCAGCACCGCCAGTGGCATGCCAATGTACAACGACCCTTCACCCAGGGTCATGCCGGCCAACAACAGCATCAGGGCGATGCTTTGCAGGGTCGGTGCGATCCAGCGGTTTTTCGGCAAAAGCACTGGTGCAGGCAAAGCCCCAACCAGAGATCCATCTCTCGTCATATCAACACCCCACGCTTGTTCTCATTGTTGTGACTGCATTAAACGCCACTACAACGCCATTATCTATGGTCCGTTAGTCGCGGGGTCTGCAGCAGGTCAATGGAACGGCTTGGAAATAGTGCAGACGAGCAAAAGCAAAGATCGCAGCCACGCCCCCCCTTTTGGAGCTGCCGAAGGCTGCGATCTTTTGCAGGCGCCCCCCTTTCAGGGGGCCGCCATGGAATCAGGCCTGACGCTGGTGCTTGTCGATCTGCTCGTGACGCTCTTGAGCTTCGATGCAGTACTTGGTGGTCGGGCTGATCAGCAGGCGTTTCAGGCCAATGGCCTCGCCGCTGTCGTCGCACCAGCCAAAACTGTCTTCCTTGATGCGCTCAAGGGCTTGTTCCAGTTGCGGCAGCATGCGCTGGTCGCGATCAATCGCGTTCACCAGCCAAGTGCGCTCTTCTTCAACCGAAGCTGCATCCGCCGGGTCGGCCGGGGTGTCCAGGCTTTCGATGGCGATACGGTTTTGCTCAATGCGCTCGTGGGTTTCGACTTTCATGTTCTGCAACAGCTCAGTGAAGAAAGCGTGTTGCTCTGCATTCATGTAGTCATCTGCCGGCATGGCCAGCAACTTGTCCTTTGTCATTGATATCTCTATAAAAAAACGTGCATTAAGGCGAATTAGGGAGCGTTCCGGCGAACCGTGTCCGGTCGACGAAAAGGCATCGTTTATTGCAAACGCCACCCGGCACTCAATTTACGAAGGGGCGGCAGTCTAAGGCCCGATTGAGGCCTCAGCAACTGTAAATACTGGGAATTTGTCCGACAACACCCGTTAACAGCTCTGACACAGGCGTCGTGGCGGTCATCGGAGTGCGTTTATAGCAAGAAATTCAGTCGAGCGGCTGTATATAGAAGACAAACGGCTAAACCAGCGGCAACCGGTCGCATTTTTTTTCAGCCATGCCGCCCGCGCAGTGCATCGTTTCAGCTGCGCAGACGCCGAAAAACTCCCCAGCCAACTGCTCGCACCCCGCCTATTATCAGGCACACCGCCATCGTGTGATTTGATCAGCCCTAAGGACACCTTATGCCCCGCCCCGATCTGCCGGCCACCGACGAGCCCACTCTCGCCAGCCCCCCGATCAATGCCGAGCGTCTGCTGCAACTGATCACCGACGAATACGACACCCTGCCGCGCCAGCTAAAACGCATCGCCAGCTACATGAGCCAGCAAAGCGACCGGATCATGGTCGATCGCATCAGCGACATCGCCCGCGAATGCGAAGTCCACCCCTCCGCCATCGTCCGCTTCTCGCAGCGCTTCGGCTTCAGCGGTTTCAGCGAAATGCAGGCACTGTTCCGCACCGCCTACACCCACAAAGCCTCGCCGGCACAGAACTACCAGCAACGCATCCGCAGCCTGATCGCCAACCCGTCGCAGCAAACCAGCGACGGCGACCTCGCCCGCGAATGCATCGACGCCACCCGCTCCGGCATCGAACGCCTGGGCCGTGAACTTGACGACGTCGCCTTCGAAAAAGCCGTCGACCTGATCGTCAACGCCGACAACATCTATGTGGTCGGCGTGCGCCGCTCCTTCGCCGTCGCCGACTACCTCGTTTACAACTTGCAACACACTCACAAGCGAATTCAGTTGGTGTCGGGGCTGGGTGGCAGTTATCGCGAGCAGATGCGCAGCGTCCGCGAAAATGATCTGGTCATCGCCATCAGCTTCACCCCCTACGCCAAGGAGACCCAACATTGCCTGCGCTACGCCCGCCAGCAAAAGGCCAACACCCTGATCCTCACCGACAGCCACCTCTCGCCCCTGGCCAGGCACGCCAACAGCCTGTTGCTGGTGAATGAAGGCAGCGCATTGGCGTTTCGTTCGCTGAGCGCGACGCTGTGTTTGTGTCAGGCGTTGTTTGTGGCGGTGGCCTATCGGCTGGAATTGAATGTCGACGAGATTCACGAACAACCCGGCTTCGACGACTGACATTTGCCTCAGCCTCGGCTAGGTTATGCCTTCCCACTCGGTTCGACTTGAAGGAACGCGTCATGAAACTGATCGGCATGCTGGACTCCCCATACGTACGCCGCGTGGCGATCTCCGCCAAACGCCTAGGGATCGACCTCGAACACGAGTCAGTCTCGGTGTTCCGCCACTTCGAGCAATTCCAGCAGATCAACCCGGTGGTCAAAGCCCCCACGCTGATCCTCGACGACGGCGTCGTCCTCATGGACTCGACCCTAATCCTCGATTACCTCGAAGCCAGTTCCGGCAAAAGCCTGCTGCCCGCCGACCTCAAACAGCGCGCCCACGCCCTGCGCCTGATCGGCCTGAGTCTCGCCGCCTGCGAAAAAGCCGTGCAGCTCTACTACGAACGCAACCTGCGCCCGGCCGACATTCAATACCAGCCGTGGGTCGAACGCGTCGAAGGCCAACTCGCCGCCGCGTTCACCGCCCTCGAGCAAGAACTGGAAAAAACCGGCCTGCCCACCGACGGCACCCTCACCCAGGCCGGCATCAGCCTCGCCGTCGCCTGGAGCTTCACCGGCCTCGTCGTCCCCGACCAGATCGACACCCGCCGCTACCCGCACATCGCTCAATACACCGCCTACGCCGAAACCCTCGAAGCGTTCGTCAGCACCCCGATGACCTGACCATGAGCACCACCGACACCGCCGCCCCGGCGTTAAAGGAAATCTTCAACGCCGAGCGCTTGCAGCACATCGCCAGCGAAATGAGCGCCGTGTACCCGGCGTTCAAGGCCAAGGCGTTTCTCAAACATGCCCAGGACGGACTCGCTGAATTATCAGTGATGCAACGCATGGCCCGCGTCAGCGAAAGCCTGCACGCCGTGTTGCCGCTGGATTACGAAGATTCCCTCGAAGTGCTTTTCGAACTTGCGCCAAGGCTGAACAGCGGATTCGTCAGCATGTGCCTGCCGCACTACGTCGCGAGCTACGGCGGCCACGCCTTCGACACCTCCATGGACGCCCTGAAATACTTCACCACCTTCGGCTCCTCCGAATTCGCCATCCGCCACTTTCTACGCAGCGACCTGGAACGCTCGCTGGAGCTGATGCACGACTGGACCCGTGACGAAAACCACCACGTTCGACGCCTCGCCAGCGAAGGCAGTCGCCCTCGCCTGCCTTGGTCGTTCCGGTTGGAAGCGGTTCAGGCCGATCCGCAGTTGGCCGCCGGGATACTGGATCGGTTGAAGGCGGATGAGAGTTTGTACGTGCGCAAGTCCGTGGCGAATCATCTGAATGACGTGACCAAAGAGCACCCGGAGTGGGTGTTGGACACGATTGAAGGTTGGACGCTGGAGAACAAGCACACGGCGTGGATTGCGAAGCATGCGTTGCGGAGCTTGATTAAGCAGGGGGATGTGCGGGCGCTGACGGTGATTGGCGCGGGGGCGAAGGCTGAGGTTGAGTTGTTGGATGTGCGGGTTGAGCCGGCGGTGGTCAGGTTGGGGGAAGCGATTACGTTGTCGTTTGTGGTGAAGTCGACGGTGGCGCATGAGCAGCGGTTGGTGATTGATTATGCGATTGACTATGTGAAGGCGAATGGCGGGGTTTCGAGGAAGGTTTTTAAGTTGAAGACGGTGGAGTTGGCTGGGTTTGGGGAGATGGTTGTGGGGAGGCGGCAGGTGATTAAGGATTTTACGACGCGGAAGCATTTTGTTGGGCGGCATGGGGTAAGGGTTATGGTTAATGGGGAGGTGTTGGCTAGCACGGTATTCGAAATAGTCGCCGGATTACGTCACGTATAGGATCCGTTGATCTGGCAGTAACACTGATTGATATGGAATTACGGATAGGGCAACTTTCGGCCAGAAGCGGCCGTTCTGAACTGACCAGTTCCGGCCAAAAGCTGCCGGTGGACAGATTGGTGGCAAATTGATAGCGTCTCATTACGGCGTTGAGTGTGTACCGCAGTTGAACTCGCCTTCATCTAAGCCGCTTTCTCTTTCAGCTTTGTCGGACCCGCGACGTCGGCCTACCACTCGCACCGCACGTATCGCGTAAGAACGCGCACAAATCATTTTCTGCGCTCACTGAGGCGGGCTAAAGTCCTTCCTCTTAACCAAACGTTAGGCATATGTAAATGGCATCTTGGCTATCAATCATTGACGTCGTTAATGAATTCGGTTTAAAGGCGCAGGGCGCTGACTTCGAAGCCGTGCGAGACGAATTAAAGAAAATTATGTCTTCTATCCACCCGGACAAAAACGGCGGTAATTTCAGTTCAGAAGAGGATAAGAGCAGGTTTCTTCGTGCCCAAGAGGCGCTTCGCTTCCTTGAACTCAGCGTCCAAGCAAGTTCAGCGATGATTCCAGTATCGCAGCTACCGGCCGTGATAAGTGCTTTGTCGCAGGCGCTCGCCATTCCCTCGTCGTCCAACGCAAACGCGCTTCAGTCGAACTATATGCCTGATGCAAAAGCACGTATTTCAAGGCGCTACACGCTCCCGAAGATAGGTTCAGGCGTATTCGCAGCGGCCACTGGATTTCTAGTCGCGTTCTCAGACAAATTTGATAAGCACCCTCTACTTGGGCCATTGCTGAACGAACGCATGTCACAGATTTTTCTTCTTACGCTAATGATGTATAGCGGTTTTTTCTTTCTTCTCTCGTGGTACAAGGAAAAGCAGTCGGAAGCAAATGCCGAGTATTTAATGTCAGAGTCAGCATTGGGCCAACTGTTTGAGATAATCTCACACGAATTAACGGCGAATAGCGAAATACGTCGGGTCAGTTCTCGGCAAATACTTGAGGCAGTTGCGAGCGTTTCAGGATACAGACGCAATTCGGGTTTGTTTACGCTGGTAATTTTCGGCTCTCGTGTTGACCTTCAAACAATTGAAAACGCAGCTGCTATTCAAACTCAGCGTCTCATCGAGCGAAAGGTCCTCACCCGCGTTGACGTCGCATCAATCGATGCTTGGTATGACGTCCATCACTCTTCATAGTCGCCAGTGTCATAACTTAATGTAAACCAGCCTGCGCAAAGACACGCGCAGGCTGGTTAACTTGAATGTTAACGCTTCCGCTTAGCACTTTGCGAATGACCCCAATGGGTCCATTTCTGCCCTTTACGACAGGCAAAAAACGGCCAGAAGCGGACATACGCGAAAGGCCAATAAAGCTACGAGCCTGAACTGATAAACAAACGACTCTCTAACTAAACAAGCAGGCCATTCCACTCATTTGTCAGTGAGAAACGTAGCCAGACCTTATCGTTGGCTTTTACAAAAAATCCGGCCCACGAATTCTCCTTATCAAACTCGACTTTTATATTTTCTCTTGCACTAATAAGCAGGCCAGAGAAATCACCATTTACCCCATATAATATTTCGACTTTTTCATTCACCCTCACCAAGTAGGCAAGTTGCTTGAATTCAACATCATATAAATATGGGCCGCCGTAACTTTTGTTTACTCTTGGATTGATTGAAGAATTTAATCTTGGATTTATCGCTGAGTTTAGCTTTGGATTGATGGCGGAGTTCAGCTTGAAATTTAATGCTGAATTTAGTTTTGGATTGATGGCGGAATTTAAATTTGGATTTATAGCCGAGTTCAGCTTCGGATTGATTGAGGAGTTAAGCCTAGGGTTGATTGCGAAATTTAAATCTGGATTGATTGAGGGGTTCAGTTTAGGGTTGAACGCGCTATTCGTGCGGGGATTGTTGCTCGCAAAAAAAGCATTTACTTTAACGGGCTGGGATATTGAGGCAACATCTAGAAGCAATAGAAACTCGCCTCCCGAATCGGTGCCAATGGTAAAAAAAAACCTGCCCCCGTCAGTGTCAAACTTCGCGCTATAGACATCATCATCGAGGATGTCGATATCAAAACTTCCGCTTGACACAAAAGTTATCATGTCGGCGTTTTCAGCATCCGATATAAAGGCAGATAACTTGCCTATAGCATCTTTACTCAGTGTTGCCAATTTTTGGCTAAAATCCGGACTAACCAACACTTTCATTTGAGCACCTTCTTTAATTCATCCATCGCCTGCTCTAGTTGGCCTACTTCGCCAGAGCGGATCAGTTCTTTGTAGCGATCTGCTGCCTCCGGCAAACACTTACTTCGAACGTAGGCAACACAGTAGTCTGTATCGAGAAAACGTGAAATTTCGCGCTCATGCAAATAGATTGCTCTATTGTAAAGATACGTACACAGCCCAAAAAACAGGAGGCAATAAAAGCTGCTCGCCTTGTAAAACAGCGCCCAGACGATTATGGAATTCTGGGTGATTTCAGCGACGAAAACACCTGATAGCACTCCAGCTAATAGAGGAAGCACGAATGCGAATACAGTTTTCCAACCCGGCGACTCAAGAACAAGATCCTTTAAGTCTTTCAATTTCATTCAGGCTCCGTAAAAGCCGTTGCTTAAAAATATGCTGACTGGGTTGCGTCAAAGGTTTCCTGCTGGTTTAGGGCGCTTCAGGCGCTGCTCGCCCAACGAACAACATTCGTAATGCCCCAGGAACGCTACGTGATCGGTAACCATCTGTCTACTTTAGCCGTTGCCCTATAGGTCCAACAAGTCTGTTACATGACTCAAAAGCCGCAAGATAAGCTACCCTTTGATTAATCAAGGGTGTCCGCTATGTAACGTGCATGTTTGATGACCGTCAGCCTTCAGACGACTACATCAAATCACGGCATGGCTATTTCTGGCCGAAAATAGTTACCTGCGTCGCCTTATTGCCCGAAAGCAGGTTATGGCTAAAGGACAACCGCTTCTGGCCGGTACCTCCCTTCATACAAAAGGCAGCTTCAGGTCAACTCCTGACTGTTATAATCGGCAGAGAGCGGCCAAACGTGGTCGAATGCCCGTGAAACTAATTTTTTTGGCGTAGCATCGCAAAAAACTCTCCCTCTCTACCTTCTGAGCATAGCGCCTCAATGAAAGGTCTCTCTTGAAAGGTGTTCGATATTTTTTCAGCGACTATATTTGCTAGAACTCTAAGTCTTCTGAGCTTAGCAGGAGCCTCAATTCGCCGCTTCAACAATTCACTTTGCTTGATTGCTTCGACGAAATAGCTGGCAGCGTGATCATCGAATAACTTGAACATATCAGGGATATAGATTGCAGCGGAATCTGCAAAAAAATCAGTTCTCTGCCAACGTGCACTAGATCCCATTCGCCCAACATATGTCTTCGTTAACCCTGCAACATACTCTGCGAGCAGATCCTCCGGAACCAAGCTAGCGTAAGGAACTAGATTTTTCACGGCCTCATTTTCGCGAGGAAAATCGTCAAACGCCATTGTAAGAGCTTGAACCAAAGGAGTTATTTGATATCTCCTTGCAACAACAGATAAATAACTTTGGCTTTTTACAAGACCTATGAATGCAAAAGCAGCCTGAGTAACATCTATCTGTGCTTTTTGTATTTCCTGATCCACTCTACGAGCCACTTGTATTCGTATATCTTTGGGTAGAACTCTCCACAGGATTGGAGCTACGAACTCAATATTAGACCTAAGAACGCTTGTGGATTGAGGATGAATATAAGAAGTGAATAGCCTATTCGCTAATTCATTCTTATATACCTCAGGAAGATCGCCTAGCGCACTTTCAATCGCAACGATATTTCGATCAAAATTTGACTCGGACAGGTTCGCCACGTAGTCATTAACATCAATTATTTGCGCTGGATATTCTGCATTCAACACGTATTTTATGCAGTCATCCATCATTGACAAAACTTTTATTATAGAAGGATCGCTACTTTTCGGATGCCCTGAAAAAATATGCCTTGTTTCCTTAGCATGACGAAGGACCTTGCTCGCCTCCCACCCAACAACACCAATTTTATAGGCACCGTCAATCAACTGATCATCATTGACATAGTTCTGGAAATCTTCATATGTCTCAATTTTTCTACCAGCGTCTATAGACTGATTAAATAATTTCACACTTCGAAACATTATTTTGTTTCGCAAGTCGTCTACTACAGCATTCCAAAATGATCCAATTGAGCTTCTATACCCTCCTACCTGAAGAACTTTGATCGCCTCAATAATATAAGGATCATCTCTCAGCTCCTCTCTGACGGACATAAGGCAACGCTGGATTATGGGGGTAATTTCAGACTGGCCTTCAGGTATGACTACCAAGATGTCGTTTCCAGCCATAACCACCCTCTCCATTATCGCGTAAAATTTATGTTATTGACTTGTCCCAAATCTAGCTCAAGCTTTGGATAAATCCTAGCCCACATACTCGTCTTTACTTATTTTTTGATGTTTCGAGCGAATACCCAATTCTTGGTGACAAAAGCAACTCGACCGTGATGCTCTGGAAGAAAGCGACCGGAAGCAAGTGGTAGCTTTTTGCTGAGAGTAGATGCTCAGAACTGACCGCTTTTGGCCGAAAGCGGACCTTCGTTGAAACCAGTATTGACGCGGTAGCTGTCAAAGATGATCACTAAAAACAACACCAGTGAAAGACGGGCAGGAGAAGCGTCTCATGCCCCGGTGCAATCGGATGCTGCGCCCCACACAGCAATCCCGCCGCCGTGTTATTCGCATTATTCCCAGTGCCATCAAAGAACACCCCAATCCTCAACGCGATCCCGATTTTCTCAGGTTCGCGCGCAGGTTCTTTTCCGTGCTTCTCATACTCCGCCCAACGCTGGACGTGGATGTCGACGGGTTTGGCTTCTTCGTAGTGGTGGTTTTTCGGGGGGTTGGGGACGTAGCCGCTCAATCCTTGATTCCTTGTTCTGATCCTTGAGAACGGGCCGAAGGGTGACAGCGGAGACTTTGTGGCGCAAGGCGTGTCCTTGTGCCAGCGCGGGTGCGGCTTCTGGTGTGACGAGGGTTTCCCCTCGTCGTGTTGGGGGCGTTATCGGGGGACTTCGACGTTATCCAGCGCCTGGTTGACAGCGATTTCGCCGAGCATCACGACTTGGGCGATGCCCAGTGCGGTTTTGCGGTGGGCGGTGTCGAGGACGGCGGCGAAGTTGTTGAGCATTTCGCTGGCGGAGCCGAGGGTTTCGCTGGCGTTGGCCAGGAGGGATTCGGTGTCGTACTTCGGGTTGGCGAGGTACATGCGTTCCGGCTCCTGAGCGTTGGCCATGATGTGGCTGGCCGGGAGCAGGTAGTGGTCGAGGGCGCGTTCGGCGGCTTCGTGGAGTTTTTTGGAATCAAGGGATTCGTAGGGGGATGCGGGGTCGGTTTCTGGCGGGTTGGGGGTTGGTTTGATCATGGTGAAACTCCTGGTTGTTCATTAGGAGCTACCACCATCACTTGCAGATGATGGGTGGCAGCTATGCGCGGGTCTGCAAGACCGGGAAACCAGGCACCCGGCAGACCCGAAGGTCTCCCGCACAAAGCTGCCATTGAGCGGACACGAACGAGTGTCCTTTGGCTGGCTGTGCGACTGGTTTTTCCGGCGGGCTTGCAGACCCGATCACTGATGAGCAGTGACAGGAATCAAGGTACGGAGGACGTGCCAGGCGCACAAGCCGGCGGATTCTGGCGCACTCGTAGGCAATGGCGCAAGGCGCTGTAGGGCATGGATGATAACGACAGGCTTATTTAAACATTTCGATTGTTTTCTGTTTATCCGCCGATTGAACTGGCTACCAATCCAACACCACCTCCGCAATGATCGGAATGTACTGTTCAGGCCAAAAAAGTCATTTACGCACCTACCTCACCGACGTCCGGGTCGCTAGAGTGCAGCGCCCCTCTCAAATGGCTGACGTACTTATGAATTTGTGGTTTCGACTGCTCTGCATGCTTTTTCACCGACCGTGGCGCAACCCGGTCAATGCGCTGGAATCCACCATTATCCGCATGCGTGTGTGGCCGCTGGATCTCGATTTCAATCGGCATGTCACCAATGGCCGCTATTTCACAATGGCAGACGTCGGACGCATGGATTTTGTGTTGCGCAGTGGCGCGTTTCGGGTGGCGCTGCGCACCAAGGCGCTCCCGATCGTTGGCGACACCTGGGGTAAATTTCGGCGCGAACTCAAGCTGTTTGAAGCGTTTGAAATCCACAGCCGGATGCTCGGCTGGGATGATAAATGGAGCTTCATGGAACATCGCTTCGTGAGTAAAGGCCGGGTGATCGGCGTGGTGGTCATGCGTGGGCTGTTTCGTTCGGCGAAAGGAACGATTGCGCCGGGTGAGTTCGTCAGGGAGTTGGGGTTGCCTGAGCGGTCGCCCGAGATGCCGGAGTGGCTGACGTCGTGGTCTGCGAATTGCGATGTGATGAGTTGTCAGCTTAGGGGTGAGGAGGCTTGAGTAATGTGGTTTCTGGATGATCGCATTTATGGATAGGGTGCGGTGGTGGTTGGTCGTGTGCCATCGCTAGCAGGCTAGCTCTCACAGGTTTTTTGGCTGGCTTGGGATTGGGGGTGGCTGCGCTGGCGTCTTCGCGAGCAAGCTCGCTCCCACAGCTTTCGCACAAGTCTTGGGAGCATGTCCGGCCGGGCGAACGCCATTGCGAGCAAGCCAGTTTCCCTCAGGTTTTGGGGATGGCTATGGTCGGTGGCGTGTCATGTTGATGAGGGCAGAACGTCCACCATTTGGCGCCGGGCGTTCTTCGATGGAGAACGGCACGAAGCCAAGTTTCGGGTAGAGCAACAGGCCTGCAGTGTTTTCGTTGAAGCACGACAGTTGCACTTCTTTGGCCTGGTACTTTTCGAAACCCACTGCGGTCATGGTTTCGACGATGTACCGCGCCACACCTTGACCACGGGCGTATGGCGCGACGATGACGTTGCCGATGCAGCAGATGCCATCGTGCTCAGCGCGGTAGAAATTGGCGAAACCGACGAACTCGCCGTTGGCCAGAAAAGCCGTGGAGTCGAAGCGCTGGCTGATCGCGCTGTGCATTTGCTCTTCCGTCAGCGGGAAGTTGGCTTTCGGGAACATGAAGAACAGCTCTTGTTCGCCTTGGGGAAAGCTGCAGAGGGTGTTGACGTCGTCGGCCGTCACTGGCCGGTGGGAGAAATTCATCGCTGCCCTGCCCTCACTTTTTAGCCGCAAGATGATGCGCAACCAAGGCGTTGGCATGACCGTGGCCCATGCCGTGTTCATCCTTGAGCCACGCCACCAGTTCCATGTGTTTCTTGTCGGTGATCCCAGCGAGCAGGTTTAGCCAATGATCAATGGGCTGGCCGTATTTTTTCTCGATGGAGGGGAAGTACGACGCCGGGCCTTTTACCTTGTTGTCTTCGCTCATGCTGCAAGCTCCCTGTGGTCACGACGGAGGGTCGGCGGACGCTCCTTGTCGGCAGGTCATAGAGTGGACGCGAAGTGCGGTTCCGGCAACTGCCCCGTTCTGCCAGACATCACAAAAAACTGTGGGAGCGAGCTTGCTCGCGAAGGGGCCGTGTCAGCCGACATCATCAGAGGCTGACACACCGCTTTCGCGAGCAAGCTCGCTCCCACAGGGGTTGTAGTGGATCAGGGTTATTCGGTGCGGCCCGGCAGCATCCGCACGAGGGTGTTATCCCGCACCCAATAATGGTGGAACAACCCCGCCGCGGCGTGCAGGCCGATCAGCCAGTAGCCGGTGCTGCCCAGCAGTTCATGCCAGTACTTCAGTTGTTTGGCGAAGTCCGGGTCGATGGCCACGGGTGCCGGGACGTGGAAGCCGAAGTACGGGAAAGGTTTGTCGGCGGCGGCGAGCATCAGCCAGGCGAGGATCGGCGTGGCGATCATCAGCACGTACAGCGCCAGGTGCATCAGATGCGAAATGCCGGTCTGCCATGCCGGTGGCTTGGGCGTGATCGGCGGACGCGGCGTGAGACGGCCGAGCAGACGCAACCACACCAGCGCGAAGATGCCCGTGCCGAACAGGCCATGAAAGCCCATCAGCAAGCCGCGCGCTTCGCTGCCCTTGGGCATGTAGCCCTTGATTTCGACGCATGCGTAGACGCCGACAAACAGCGCCAGCATCAGCCAGTGCAGGGTGATTGAGAGTTTTCCGTAACGGGTTACGGCGATGTCGCGGGACATAAGCTGCGCCTCTTGATTGTCATGAGTGACGGCCAATTCGTTCGACCGCCTCGCTCCGGTTGTTGGGCGAACCGACGGCGTTACCCTGCCCGCCCAGTCTTAAGAGAGTCTGAAGAAAGACCCTCAGGTTAACCTTTTTTTACCTTCAGACTTCGTTAAGAAATGGCTTGGATACTTCGCTCAAATCTATTGAGGGAGGCGTTCTGCCCATGCCCGAATTTGACTGGAACATCCCCCTGCCCCTGCGCTTCGGTCAAGCCGAAACACCGCAGATGACACTGACCGGCGCGCTGCCCGAGGACACTCTGCGAGCGACGTTTGAAAGCTTTATCCAACAACGCTTTCGCAAGGCCCACGGTGCCGATATCCGCCACTTCATGCCCGAGCTGTTCGGCATGCACAACGGCGACGGCGAGTTGTGCGCGGTGGCCGGAGTGCGTCGTGCACATCTGGAGCCGCTGTTTCTCGAGCGCTATCTGGATGAGCCGATCGAGCCGTTGATCAGCGCGACGGCAGATCGTCCGGTCGAGCGCAGCGCCATTGTCGAAGTCGGCAACCTCGCCGCCAGCGACACCGGTAGTGCACGGCTGAGCATCATCGCCATCACCTACCTGCTGGCGATGGGCGGCCTGGAATGGGTGACGTTTACCGGCAACATCGGGCTGGTCAACAGTTTCCATCGCCTGGGTTTGAAGCCAGTGACATTGTGCGCCGCTGATCCGGAACGATTGGGTGACGAGCGTCAACTCTGGGGCAGTTATTACGAAAGCAAGCCCTGGGTGCATGTCGGCAACATCCGCGCCGGCTTCATCCATCTGCGCAATATCGGCCTATTTACCCGCCTGGGTTTGCCGGGCTCGATTGAGGGAGCCTGCCATGTCGCTTGAATTGCAACGCTTCCAGGAAACCCTGCGCGACCATGCCCGGCGCAATGACCACGCGACCGCCCTGTGGGGCGACACGCTGAAACTCGATTACGCCACGCTGTACGCCGAGGTGCTGTATCGCCAGGAGCGTTTGCGCGATGAGCAGGCGCAGGTGATTGCGCTGGCGTTGGACAATGGCGTCGACGCGATGCTGTGGGATCTGGCCGTGCTGTTTGAAGGCCTGACCTGTGTGACCTTGCCGCCGTTTTTCAGCCCGGCACAGCGCGCCCATTGTCTGGAACAGAGCCAGGCCGAACGGGTGATCGCCGAGCCGGAGCTGGGCGCCGAACTGCTCGCAGCGGGCTATGAACAACGTGGCGAGTTCTGGTGCCGCACGTTCAGTGGCCCCAGTCGCATGCCGACCGGCACCGCGAAACTCACCTTCACGTCCGGCACCACCGGCACGCCGAAAGGTGTGTGCCTGAGCGCCGACAGCCTGCTGCGGGTTGCACGGGAGCTGCATCAGGCCAGCGAAGTGACCGGCCCGCAGCATCATCTGGCGCTGTTGCCGTTGGCGATTCTGCTGGAGAACCTCGGCTGTTATGCCGCGCTGTATGCCGGTGCGACGCTCAGTGTGCCGAGCCAGAAAACCCTCGGCATTCAGGGCGCCAGTGGCGTCGACATTCCGCGCTTGCTCGGTTATCTGGCCAGCCGTGCACCGGAGAGTCTGATCCTGGTGCCGCAGTTGCTGTTGTTACTGGTCAGCGCCGCCGAACAGAAAGCCTTCGACCCGCAAACCCTGCGCTTTGCCGCTGTCGGCGGTGCGCGAGTGTCGGAGGATCTGCTGCACCGCGCGCAACGGGTCGGGCTGCCGGTTTACGAAGGCTATGGCTTGTCCGAATGCGCCTCGGTGGTGTGCCTCAATCGCCCCGGCGCACGGCGTCCGGGCAGCGTCGGCCGGCCGCTGCCGCACGTTGAAGTGCGCCTGGCCGAGGACGGCGAGGTGCTGATCAAGGGCTCGACCCTGCTCGGCTACCTGGGCGACACCCCGTACGCCGAGGAGTGGTGGCCCAGTGGTGATCTGGGCGAGTTCGACCCGGAAGGGTTTCTGTACCTCAAGGGCCGCAAGAAGCACCAGTTCGTCACCAGCTTCGGGCGCAACGTCAACCCGGAATGGGTCGAGTCGGAACTGACCCAGCGCCGCCACATCGCCCAGGCCTTCGTCTACGGCGAAGCGATGCCGCACAACCACGCCCTGCTCTGGCCGCACCGCGCCGACTGCAGCGACGCGGAACTGGCCGCTGCTGTCGCCGAAGCCAACGAAGCCTTGCCCGATTACGCCCAGGTGCATCAGTGGACGCGCCTGCCGCAACCCTTTACCGCTGCCAATGGCTTGCTCACCGCCAATGGCCGCCCGCGCCGCGAAGCCATCGTCGCGCAGTATCACAGCCAATTGACCGAATCCGCTGTTTCCGAGGAGTCCGCATCATGAGTTTTTTCGACACCCTGCAAGAAGCCACGCAACAGGAACGCCACGAACTGTTCAACCTGCCGATCATCGTCGATGCCCTGCAAGGCAAGGTCAGCCTCGACAGTTATCGGGCCTTCCTCGCGCAGGCGTATTACCACGTGCGCCACACCGTGCCGTTGATGATGGCTTGCGGTGCGCGCCTGCCAACGCGCCTGGAATGGCTGCGCAAAGCGGTGGCCGAATACATCGAAGACGAATACGGCCATGAACACTGGGTGCTCAATGATATTGCCGCGTGTGGCGGCGACCGCGATGCGGTGCGCGACGGCCAGCCGTCGTTGCCAATCGAACTGATGGTGAGTTTTCTCTACGACCTGATCGCCCGCGGCAATCCGGTGGGCCTGTTCGGCATGGTCAATGTGCTCGAAGGCACCAGCATTGCCTTGGCGACCCACGCGGCGGGCAGCATTCGCGAGCGTCTGGCGCTGCCGGACAGCGCATTCAGCTATCTGAGCTCGCACGGTTCGCTGGACATCGAGCACATGCAGACCTATCGCCGTTTGATGAATCAGCTGGAAGATCCGCAGGATCAGGCGGCGGTGATTCACGCCTCGAAAGTCGTCTATCGCTTGTACACCGACATGTTCCGTGGCCTGCCGCGTGACGCGGAGGCTCAACATGCAGCTGCGTGATGCACGTGTGGTCTTGACCGGCGCCAGCGGTGGCATCGGCCTCGCGATTGCCGAGGCCCTGTGCGCCGCCGGTGCCAGGGTGCTGGCCGTGGCGCGACATCAGGAGGCGCTGGCGCCGTTGCTGGCGCGCTATCCCGACACGCTGTGCTGGGTCGCCGCCGACCTGACCTTCCTCAGCGACCGGCGCAAAGTGCTGGCCGCCGCCGAAGCCATCGGCGGCATCAACCTGCTGATCAACGCGGCCGGGGTCAATCACTTCGCCATGCTCGAACAGCTTGATGACAGCGAGATCAACGCGATGCTCGCGGTGAATATCAGCGCGCCGATCTGCCTGACCAAGTTGCTGCTGCCGATGCTCAAAGAGGCCAACAGCGCCATGGTAGTCAATGTCGGCTCCACCTACGGCTCGATCGGCTACGCCGGTTATGCCAGTTACTGCGCGACCAAGTTCGCCCTGCGCGGTTTCTCCGAAGCGCTGCGCCGGGAGCTGGCCGACACTCGGGTCAACGTGCTGTATGTCGCGCCCCGCGCCACCCGCACGTCGATGAATAGCGCGGCGGCGCAGGCCTTGAACGATGCGCTCAAGTCCAACGTCGATGACCCGCAAACCGTGGCTTCGGCGGTGGTCCACGCGATTGCCGGCGACCGCCGCGACCTGTATCTGGGCTGGCCGGAACGCTTCTTCGTGCGCCTCAACAACTTGCTGCCGCATCTGGTGGATCGCGGCTTGCGCAAGCAATTGCCGCTGATCCGCCGCCTCAGTGAAAAACCTGACAACGAGTCCCTCAAACCATGAAAAAACTTAGCGCATGCCTGTTGTTCGCCGCCCTCAGCCAAAGCGTCTGGGCGCTGGAACCGGCCGATCAGCAACGCCTCAACGGTATCCAGCAGAGTTGGGCGCATATCCAGTACGAAGTGGCAGAGAAACAGCGCGCTGCTGCGTTCGAGCAACTGTCGTCCGACGCCAGCGCCTTCGCCACCCAGCGTCCGTCGGTGGCCGAAGCGTGGATCTGGAAAGGCATCGTCACCAGCAGTTGGGCCGGTGCCCAGGGCGGGCTCGGCGCCCTGGGCAAGGCCAAGGACGCCAAGGCCGATCTGGAAAAAGCCCTGAGCCTCGACCCCAAGGCCCTGCAAGGCTCGGCCTACACCAGCCTCGCCGCTCTGTATGATCGCGTTCCGGGCTGGCCGATCGGTTTCGGCGACAGCGACAAGGCCGAGCAACTGCTCAAACAGGCCCTGCAACTGAACCCCGATGGCATCGACAGTCTGTACTTCTGGGGCGATCACCTCTACCGTCAGAAGCGCTACGCTGAAGCCAAGGCAGCTCTGCTCAAAGCCCAGCAAGCCGCGCCACGTGCGGGCCGTGAAAGCGCCGACGCCGGGCGTCGCAAAGAGATCGCCGCCCTGCTGGTGGACGTGAACAAGAAACTCGACTGACAGGAGTCCGTGTGCGTTTATTACTGATCGAGGATGACGTGGCGCTGGGTGAAGGCATTCATCAGGCGCTGGGGCGCGAGGGCTACACCGTCGACTGGCTCAAGGACGGCAGCAGTGCCTTGCATGCGCTGCTCAGCGAAACCTTCGATGTCGCCGTGCTGGATCTCGGTCTGCCGCGCATGGACGGCCTCGAAGTCCTGCGCCGTCTGCGTGACAGCGGTTCGAACCTGCCGGTGCTGATTCTCACGGCCCGCGATGCCACCGAAGACCGCATCGCCGGGCTCGACGCCGGGGCCGACGATTATCTGATCAAGCCGTTCGACCTCGCCGAACTCAAGGCGCGCCTGCGCGCCTTGTTGCGCCGCAGTGCCGGGCGCGCCCAGGCGCTGATCGAACACGCCGGCATCAGCCTCAACCCCGGCACCCAGCAGGTCAGTTATCAGGGCCAGCCCGTGGCCCTGACACCCAAGGAATATCAGCTGCTGCACGAACTGCTGTCACCGCCGGGCCGGGTGATGACCCGCGATCAACTGATCCAGCTGCTGTATGGCTGGAACGAAGAAGCGGAAAGCAACACCCTCGAAGTGCACATCCATCACCTGCGCAAGAAATTCTCCACCGACCTGATCCGCACCATCCGTGGTGTGGGTTATCTGGTGGAGGAGCGCCGATGACCTCGATCCGTCGCCGCACGCTGACCCTGATCATTGGCCTGTTGCTGGCCGGGCTGGCAGTGCTCAGCACCTTCAACCTGCACGACAGCAACCACGAAATCGCCGAGGTCTACGACGCGCAACTGGCGCAGAACGCACGCCTGTTGCAGGGGGTGATGCGCATGCCGTTGGCCGGTAACGATCACTCGCAGTTGTATCAGGCGTTCAATCAGGCCTTGAGTGAAGCGGCACCGCGAGTCGACGGTCACCCTTACGAAGGCAAGATCGCCTTTCAGGTGTGGAACCCCAAAGGTGAGGTGCTGGTGCACACCGCCAGCGCGCCCTCCTTCACTGTACCGCCGACCCAGCCCGGTTTCAGCGATGTGGTGGATTTGAAAAATCGCCAGTGGCGCGCGTTCCTGCTTGAAGACAAACAGAACGGCCTGCGCATCTGGGTCGGTGAGCGAAATGACGTGCGCACCGATCTGGTCGACCGCATCGTCCGCCACACCCTGTGGCCCAACGTGATTGGCAGCCTGATCCTCGCCGGCATGGTCTGGCTGGCCATCGGCTGGGGCCTCAAGCCACTGGCGAACATGGCCGCCACCCTGCGCGCCCGGCACAGTGGTTCACTGGAGCCGCTGCAACTGACCCCGCTGCCCAGCGAACTGGAACCGATGCAAGCGGCGCTCAACCGCATGCTCGCGCAGATTCAGGAGGTGCTCGGCCGCGAACGCCGCTTCATCGCCGACGCCGCCCACGAAATGCGCACGCCGCTGGCGGTGCTGCGGGTGCATGCGCAAAACCTCCTGGAGGCCGGCACCGAACAGGAACGCCGCGACTCTCTGGAGTTCCTGATGGCCGGCGTCGACCGCACCAGCCGTCTGGTCAACCAGTTGCTGACCATGGCGCGCCTGGAGCCCAGACCCGACCCACCGCCCCTGCAACGCATCGACCTCAGCGAAACCGTGCGCAACAGCCTCGTGCAACTGACACCGTGGCTGTTGAGTAAACAGCTGGAGCTGGCTTTCGACGACAGCGCGCAACCGTTCAACGTCATGGCCAGTGCAGCCGCGATCGACATTGCCCTGAACAACCTGATCACCAATGCCGCCAACTTCTCTCCGGAACACGGGGTAATCACTGTAAAGCTGAGTCAGGCCGAAGGTTTCTACCATCTGAGCGTCGAGGATCAGGGACCGGGCATTGATGAAGCGGACCGGGCGCGGTTGTTCGAACGCTTCTACAGCCGAGGCAATGCGCAAGGGGCAGGTCTGGGGCTGACCATCGTCAACACCATCGCTACACGCCTGGGCGGACGAATCACCTTGGCCAACCGGGCCGAGGGTGGCCTGCGCGCGACGTTGTCGATCCCCGAGAGGTCATCGCCCCTCGCTTCGCCACTCAGCACTGGTGAGCCGCCGGGCCAAGCATGATAGCGGCGCGAGGAGCGCCATCATCGCCTCAGATCAGTGGCCGCGTGCCGATCTGATCCAGATCAGATCGCGGCGTTGCCATCGGCGTAGAACAGACCTCAGCGCACTCCCCCGCGCGTTGCTCGTTAAGCCGATGGAGGCTCACCTCATGCTCACTGTCAAAGACCACAACGACCGCGCAGCGGCGGCTTATGCCGCGCACAACGGTGAATACTGGATCGAATCGCTCAAGGATGGCCGACACGTCTTGATCCGCGCGTTGGCCGCCAAGGATCGCGAGCGCGAGTACGCGTTCATCAAGCGCTTGTCGCCCGAATCCCGGCACATGCGCTTTCTCGCGCAAATCAGCGAACCGGGCACGGCGCTGCTCGATCAGTTGATGGACATCGACTACAAGCAACGCGCGGCCTTCATCGCGCTGGTGCACGAAAACGGCGAGTTGATCGAAATCGGTATCAGCCGCTACGCCGCCACGGGCGAAGAGGATTGTGAATGCGCGGTGACGGTCGCCGATGAATGGACCCAACTGGGCCTGGCCACGCTGCTGATGGAACACCTGATCAAGGCCGCCCGCCGCAACGGTTTCAAGCGTATGTACTCGGTGGACTCGGCCAGCAACACGGCCATGCGCGACCTGGCCAAATCCCTGGGCTTCGAAACCCACGGCGACCCTGATGACACCCGTCAGGTCATTCATCGCCTGAGCCTGTAGCGAACCCTGCGCCCCGCCGTCTTCAACGCTGCGGGGCGCAACACCGGTCAGGGTGTAATCGCCACTTTCATCACGCCATCGCGCTGATGACCGAACAACTCATACGCGGCCTCGATATCGTCGAGTTTGAAATGGTGGGTCACCAGGGGCGACAGATCGACGCCGCCGCTTTGCACCACCGCCATCAATCGCCGCATGCGTTCCTTGCCGCCGGGGCACAGGGTACTGACGATGCTGTAGTCGCCCAGTCCCGCCGCAAAAGCATCATAGGGAATGCGCAAATCCGAAGCATAGACCCCCAGGCTCGACAACCGACCGCCCGGACGTAACACCCGCAGCGCTGATTCGAATGTGCCCTGGGTGCCCAAGGCTTCGATGGACACATCGACGCCGCGCCCGTCGGTCAACGCCATGATCTGCTTGACCACGTCGCCGTCCTTGAAATTGACCACATGGGTCGCGCCCAACTGACGAGCGACAGTCATGCGCTCGGCCACCGTATCGACGCCGATAATGACGCTCGCGCCCTTGAGCCGCGCCCCGGCCACCGCGCAGAGCCCGATCGGACCCAGTGCGAAAACCGCCACCGTGTCGCCGATACTGACCTCGCCACGCTCGGCACCGGAAAACCCGGTGGACATGATGTCCGGGCACATCAGCACTTGCTCGTCGCTCAATCCGTCGGGGATCGGGCACAGGTTGGCCAATGCATCAGGGACTAACACGTACTCGGCCTGGCAGCCGTCGATGATGTTGCCGAATTTCCAGCCGCCGGTGGCGCGAAAGCCGTGACGGGTGTCCGGGCCGTCCTGGGAGCCGCAGCCGCACAGGCAGGCGTAGCTTTGGCCACTGGGGGTGATGGCGCCGGCGATCACTCGCTGGCCTTCGGTAAACCCGCGAACCTGTGAGCCGAGCTTTTCGATCACCCCCACCGGCTCGTGACCGATGGTCAAGCCTTTGACCACCGGATACTCGCCGCGCAGGATGTGTACGTCGGTGCCGCAGATCGTGGTGGTGGTGATCCGCACCAGTGCGTCCAGCGGACCGACGTCGGGGATCGGCTTGTCATCCAGTACGATGCGATTCTTTTCGACGAATATCGCCGCTTTCATCATGGCCATGAGCGAGGCTCCTGCGCAGGTCGGTTCAGTGAGTTCAGCACCTTTCACAGGCTGCGCCGTACTCACCGGTGCAAGGTTGATAACAATCAACAATTGCGCAATTGCGCCGGTCGCTGCCATCCGTCGGGCGCGCGCGTGGCGCTGTCGCATCATTGACAAAGATCAAGCTGCGCCCGGCCACCCGGAGCAGCATGACCCTACGCCTCTGTCGCCGTTGCGCCCACGCATCCCGGCCGTCCCCACAGGAGATTCGTCATGTCCGAGCAAGCACGTTTCATGCTGGTGGCTTCACCTCTGATGAAAAACAGCCCCGCATTCGACCGGGCGGGCGCGCTGGCCAAGGCCTCGGGCGCGGCGCTGCATATCGTCGCGTTCGATTACCTGGAAGGCCTGGCAACCGCCGGACTGGTCAATGAACAGGCGCTCGAACAGATGCGCCTGGGCTATGTCGAACGCCATCGTCAATGGCTGGAAGACCAGGCCCGGCCAATGCGCCACCTCGGCGTCACGGTGACGACGGAAGTGGTGTGGGTCGACAATCCGTTGCGCGAGATCCAGATTCACCTCAAGGAACAACCCATGGCCCTGCTGATCAAGGATCTGCAGCACGCCTCGTTCATGTCGCGGCTGATGTTCACGCCGCTGGATATCCATTTGCTGCGTGAGTGCCGGGTGCCGCTGCACTTTGTCAGCCATGTGCAGCATGCCAGGCCGCGGCGGATCGTGGCGGCGGTCGATCCGTTTCATCGTGACGATCAGTACGCCGATTTCAACGACCGCATCCTGCGCGAGGCCGTCAAACTGGCCAGCCTCTGCGACGCCGAGCTGGATGTGGTCTATGCCTATGACTTGTCCTCGATCAGCGCCGACGAGTTCGGCTTTGGCAATCCCTCGCCGTTTTTCAAGGTGGGCAACGCGAAAGCGCTGTTCGATGCACAAGGCGATGCATTCCGTGAGCTGGCCGAGCGCAACGGCATCCCGCCGGAACGCCAGCACATGGTCATGGGCAACCCGGCCAAGGTGCTGTGCAGCTATGCCGATGCCTATGACATCGACGTGATCGTCATGGGCCGCATCGGCCATCGTGGCCTGGGCCGGTTGATTGGCAGCACGGTGGAGCAGTTGCTGTACAAAATGCCGTGCAGTGTCTGGGTGGTGTCGCCGCAACTGATAGAGCAAACCAGTTAAGCCCTGCCCACATTCAGGCAGGCGCTGCGGCACGCTGCGATCTTTTGATCCTGCTTGAAAGATCGGGATCAACAGACCGCAGCGCCTACAGGGAATGTCATCCGGACTGACCGCGCAGCAAACCCTGCTCCGCCTCGCACAGGCCCACCACATAATCCCAGACCACCCGCAACCGCACCGATTTGTGCAACTCGCGCCGCGTGCTGATCCAGTAACTGCGCTCGATGCCCTCGTCCGGCAGCAGCGGCACCAGGCCGGGATCGGCTGCTGCCATGTAGCACGGCAGCACGGCGATCCCCAGTCCCGAACGCGCCGCTTCCTGCTGGGCGATGACACTGGTGCTGTGAAACACCACGCGCGGACTGCGGCAGAAGCTGTTGAGGAACATCAGTTCCTGGCTGAACAGCAAATCATCGACGTAACCGATCCACGCCTGTTTCCCCAGGTCTTCACGGCTGTGCAGCGGCGGCGCGTTGTCGAGATAGGCCTGGCTGGCATACAGCGCCAAACGGTAGTCGGTGAGCTTGCGCGTCACCAGCATGTCCGCTGCCGGGCGCTCCAGATGAATACTGATCTCCGCCTCGCGGTTGAGGATGCTGACGAAGCGCGGCACGGCGACCAGCTCCACTTCCAGCCCCGGATAGCGCTCGAACAGGCCGATCATGCGACTGGCGAGAAACTTTACCCCGAGGCCCTCGGTGACGCCGACGCGGATCTTGCCCAGTGGCGCGGTGGATTGGGTGATTTCTTCCTGGGCCAGCAGCGCGACGTTTTCCATGGCTTCGGCGTGCTTGAGCAGCGCCTCCCCCGCCGGGGTCATCTCATAGCCTTGGGCGTGCTGCACGAACAGCGCGGTGCCGAGGCTTTTTTCAATAGCCTCGATGTGCCGGGCGACGGTGGCGTGGGTGGTGTTCAAGCGCCTGGCGGCGGTGAGCAGGCGACCGCTGCGTTGCAGTTCAAGAAAAAACCGCAGGTCGTTCCAGTCGAACATGGCAGGTCCTTGTCAGCGATGGTCAGGTGAGGCTGTTTGAAAACGCACAGCGGCTGCGCAAAAACTAACATTCTTTTGACGAAAGCTAACAACTAGAGTGTCCGACAATAAAAACAAAAAGCGAGGTCAGGGAATGCAGACTTCCCTTGAGGAATACGATTACATCGTGGTCGGCGCCGGCCCTGCCGGGTGCCTGCTGGCCAATCGACTGTCGGCGTATAAACAGCAGCGCGTGTTACTGCTCGAAGCCGGCGGACGCGACAACTATGCGTGGATTCACATCCCGGTCGGCTACCTGTTCTGCATCGGTAACCCGCGCACCGACTGGTGCTTCAAGACCGAAGCGGAACCCGGCCTGCAGGGCCGCAGCTTGAGCTACCCGCGCGGCAAAGTGCTGGGCGGCTGTTCCTCCATCAACGGCATGATCTACATGCGCGGCCAGGCCAACGACTATGACGGCTGGGCGGCCGAGGGCAATCCGGGCTGGGCCTGGAACGATGTGCTGCCGCTGTTCAAACAAAGCGAAAACCACTTTGCCGGCGCCGCCGAATTTCACGGTGCCAAGGGCGAATGGCGCGTGGAGCAACAGCGCCTGTCGTGGCCGATTCTCGATGCGTTTCGCAGCGCCGCCGAGCAGAGCGGCATCGCCAGCATCGACGACTTCAATCAGGGCGACAACGAGGGTTGCGGCTACTTTCAGGTCAACCAGAAGGCCGGGGTGCGCTGGAACGCGGCGAAGGCCTTCCTCAAACCGGTTCGCGACCGGGCCAATCTGACGGTGCTGACGGGGGTGGAGGTGGATCGGGTGCTGCTGGAGGACGGTCGCGCCTCAACCGTCAGTGCGCGGCATGCAGGTCAGGTCAAACAGTTCAAGGCCCGCAAGGAGATCGTGTTGTGCGCCGGCTCGGTGGGTTCGCCGAGCATTCTGCAACGCTCCGGTATTGGCCCGCGTCCGTTGCTGGAGCGCCTCGGGATCGGGGTGATTCATGAGCTGTCGGGCGTCGGCGGCAATCTGCAGGATCACCTGCAACTGCGCCTGATCTACAAACTGCAGAACGCCCGCACCCTGAACCAGATCGCCGGCAGCGTGTGGGGCAAGATGGGCATGGGCCTGCGCTATCTGTATGACCGCAGCGGGCCGCTGTCGATGGCGCCGAGTCAGCTCGGGGCGTTTGCCCGATCAGGGCCGGAGCAGACCTCGGCCAACCTCGAATACCACGTGCAACCCTTGTCGCTGGAGCGCTTTGGTGAGCCGTTGCACAGTTTTCCGGCGTTCACTGCGTCGGTGTGTGATTTGCGGCCGCAGAGCCGTGGGCGCATCGAGATTCGTTCGGCGGACCCATCGCAGGCGCCGCTGATCCAGCCCAACTACCTCAGCCATCCCGAGGACCTGCGCGTGGCGGCGGATGCGATTCGTCTGACCCGACGCATCGTCAGCGCGCCGGCCCTGCAAGGGTTCAAACCGGTCGAGTACCTGCCGGGCGCCAGCCTGCAAAGTGAAGAAGAATTGCAGCAAGCGGCGGCGAAGATCGGCACGACGATTTTCCACCCGGTCGGCACCTGCCGCATGGGCCAGGACGCGGACTCGGTCGTCGACGCGCAACTGCGGGTACACGGCGTGCCGGGCCTGCGTGTTGCCGACGCGTCGATCATGCCGCGCATCACCTCGGGCAACACCTGTTCGCCGACGCTGATGATTGCTGAAAAAGCGGCGCAACTGATCCTGAAACCTACAGTACACATAACCCCTGTGGGAGCAGATTCAAGGCATCGCGCATCACCCGGACACGCAACACCAGTGGAACAACAAAAACAATCACTGTGAGGGATACCGATATGTCAGAACACGCTCAGACGCTGGACGCCGCGAGCGGCGCCAGCACCAGCAATGCCACGCAGAAAGTCATCTTCGCCTCGTCCCTGGGGACCGTGTTCGAATGGTATGACTTCTTCCTCTATGGCGCCCTCGCGGCGGTGATCAGCAAGCAGTTCTTCGCCGGGGTCAACGACACCACGGCGTTCATCTTCGCGCTGATGGCCTTCGCGGCCGGGTTTATCGTGCGGCCTTTCGGCGCGCTGGTGTTCGGGCGGCTGGGGGACATGATCGGGCGCAAGTACACCTTCCTTGCGACCATCATCCTGATGGGCGTCGCGACCTTCTGCGTCGGCCTGCTGCCGACCTACGCCAGCATCGGCATCGCCGCACCGATCATTCTGGTGGTGCTGCGCATGCTGCAGGGCCTCGCGCTCGGCGGTGAGTATGGCGGCGCAGCCACCTACGTGGCCGAGCACGCACCGATTGGCAAACGCGGTTTCCACACCAGCTGGATTCAGTCCACCGCGACCCTTGGCCTGCTGCTGTCGCTGCTGGTGGTGCTCGGTTGCCGCTACTTCACCGGCGATCAGTTTGAAGTCTGGGGCTGGCGCATTCCGTTCCTGCTGTCGATTGTGCTGCTGGGCATTTCCACCTGGATCCGCCTGAGCCTGCACGAATCGCCGGCGTATCTGAAAATGAAAGAGGAAGGCAAAACGTCGAAGGCACCGATCCGCGAATCCTTCGGCAAATGGGAAAACCTCAAAGTCGTGCTGATCGCCCTGTTCAGCATCAACGCCGGGCAAGCGGTGACCTTCTACGCGGCGCAGTTCTACGTGCTGTTTTTTCTCACCCAGTTCCTGAAAATGGACCCGGCGGTGGCCAACAGCCTGCTGATCATCAGTGTGGTGATCGGTGCACCGTTCTTTATCATTTTTGGCTGGCTGTCGGACAAGGTCGGGCGCAAACCGGTGCTGATGCTCGGCCTGCTGCTGGCCACGGTGCTGTACTTCCCGATCTTCAAATCCCTGGCCCACTACGCCAACCCGGCGATCGACCAGGCCAGCCGTCAGGCACCGATTACCGTGCTGGCGGACCCGGCGACCTGCACCTTCCAGTTCGATCCGGTGGGCAAGGCGAAATTCGACAGCCCGTGCGACAAGGTCAAAACCTTCCTGGTCAAACAGGGCCTGCCCTACTCCAGCGCCGCCGCTCCGGCCGGCAGTGGCGTGCAGGTGAGCATCGGCGACATGAAGATCGACGGCTACGACGAAGCCGCACTGCGCGGCGCGGTGACACTCGCTGGTTACCCGCAACAGGCGGATCTGCAGCAGATCAACAAACCGATGATCGTGGCGCTGATCGTCGCGCTGATCATCATCTCGGCCATGTGCTACGGGCCGCTGGCGGCGCTGATGGTCGAACTGTTCCCGACGCGCATCCGCTATACCTCGATGTCCCTGCCCTACCACATCGGCAATGGCTGGTTTGGCGGGTTCCTGCCGACCGTGTCGTTTGCGCTGGTGGTGTACACCGGGGACATTTTCTATGGGCTGTGGTACCCGGTGCTGATTACCGGGGTGAGTTTGGTGGTGGGCATGTTCTGTTTGCGTGAGACGAAGAATATAGATCTCGACAAGAACTGAAACTCACCCAGACAACTCAATCGGCGAGGGCTTTTACCCTCGCCGTTTTTTTGCTCAGGCATCAGCCTTGATCACTTCGAACTTCACCTGATCCGGATAAAACGCCACGTAGTTTTTGATCTGCTCGACCGAGATTTTCGGTTTCTCATAAGTCCACACCGCATTCGCCCCTTCATGCCCCGGCACTTGCAGACTGAAGTAATTGGCATCGCCCTTGTAAGGGCAATAACTGGTGTGATCGGTGCGGGCGAAATACTGTTCGTCGATGTCTTCGCGGGGGACGTAATAAACCGGCGGGTAGTTGGCTTCGTTGAGGATCAGCACGCGGGAGGACGCAGCGACCTGGATGCCGTGGAATTTCACCACCAGGCACCCGACAAGTTGTTCGAGGTTTATGACGGGACTGAGGCCGGAACTTTTCATGGGGTTCCCCTGAATACGGCGAAGAGACCGGTTCAGGTATAGCCCATCGGTTCTGGTTGGGGTGGTTTTACAGCCGAACGGCCCATCAACTTCAAAAGCTCCCTCACCCTGGCCCTCCCGAAACGTCGGACCGCCCTGAGGGAGAGGGGACTGACCGAGTTGTCTGACGAAATCCATCGACCTGAAAAATCGAGTCGATTATGGATTCAAAACCAATCGTTCACGTCGGTGAATTTCGCCAATATCCCCCAATCAGTCCCCTCTCCCTCGGGGCGGTCCGACGTTTCGGGAGGGTTAGGGTAAGGGCCGATCTTCAGGCATCACGCCAGAATATCAGTCGCCACCGCCTGCCCCACCACGCCGACGGCAAAGTCCACCGAGCCCTGCCCCGTCAGATCAACCATCAGACTGGTCTGATTGGTCTGCGCGAAGTAGGTCAGGATCGCGTCGCCGGCATGTCCGGTGAAGCCGCTGACGAAGTTCAGCGAGGCTGCGCCCGTGGCGAAACCGGCGATCCCCGACAAGTCGATCTTGTCCAGACCGCTAGTGAAATCCATGATCCAGTCCGGCGCGGTCATGGTCGAATCGCTGGCCGCGCCAAACACAAAGGTGTCTGCGCCTGCACCGCCCCACAAGGTATCGCCACCGCCACCACCGTAGAGGATGTCATTACCGGCACCACCGAACAGATCATTGGCCGCCGCATTGCCGATCAGCAAATCATTGCCTGAACCACCCAAAGCATTTTCCACGGTCACGCCGTAAGCGATGGACACGTTACCCACCAAACCGCCGACGTCGGAGAACGAACCCTCATTGAGGTTGATTTTCTGGTTCTGGCTGAAGCCTGAGAAATCCAGCGTGTCGTTGCCGCCGCCATCCCACACCGAAAACACCACTTTCGACGATGCCGAAGTGGCGCTGTAGAAATCGCGCTCGGCGTTGGAGTTGAAACCGTACGTAGTGTCTTCGGCACGGGTCGCGTAGTTGGCGCCATAGAGTTTTTGCACAGCAACGATATCGTCCAGCAACGGCGCCGAGGCGTACGCGCCGCTGCCGTCCTTGCTGAAGTTCTGGTCGGTGTTGGCTTCGCTCCAGTAGCTCATCAGGCTATAGCCACGGGTATCTTCAGCGTATTTGGCATCGTTGTAGGTCGGGTTGCCGTTGCCGGCGTTGTAGGCGCCCGGGTGGGACAGACCGAGGGTGTGGCCGATCTCGTGGGTCAGGGTCTGGCGCCCGTAGTTGTTGGTGTCCGGGGTCTTGTTGACCTGATATTGATTGTTGATCAGGTACCACGACTGGCCGTCATAGCTGCCACCGCTTGGCAGGTAGGCAAACGCCGCGCCACCGGTGCTGACGTCGTAGTTGCCGAACGTCATGTGCCCGTCGCCGCCCTTGCCCTCGGTGAACGTGACCCTGGCGACATCGGCCCAGGATTGCATGGCCAGCACGGCCTGCGCCTTCTGCTGGGCGCTGAATTCGCTGAAGTTGCCCAGTTGCGGATTGTAGTTCGCCGGTTTTTCCGTGAGGAAGCTGTAGCTCAGGTCGATTTTGCCGTCAGCGTTCTTGTCGCTCCACGACAGGCCTTTGCGCAGAATTTCGTCAGCGGCCTGGTCGGCGGTGAACGACGGTTTGCCGTTGACCAGACCGACGCCACGGTCGTACAGGTGGCTGAACGTATTGACGTCGTCGTAGGCGCTGCTGGTGCTGGAGGTGGCTTGAGCCATGATGGACTTCCTTGTTTCTGAGTAGTCAGTGTCCGACAGACCACGGCGATCCCGTGTCGGGATCGTCCTGTCACGTGCTTGTCATAAAAACGCACTGAACCTGACATGCCGGGCAACACGAGGCTAATCAATTTCTCGATAGCCGGGGTAACGTCCCCGGATTACCCGTCACGTGCTGCAATCGTTTTTATCTGTATATCCATACAGATAAACGTTGCCCCTGAGGCGAAGTCCGGCCATTCTGTGCACCTGTTCCGACCTTGATCGACGATGGTGGTTATGCGGCTGTACCTCTGTGAAAAACCTTCCCAGGCCAAAGACATTGCGGCCGTGCTCGGTGCCCGGCGCCGGGGCGACGGGTGCTGGCTGGGAACGGATGTCACGGTGACCTGGTGCATTGGCCACTTGCTCGAAACCGCGCCGCCGGATGCCTACGATGCCCGCTACAAGCGCTGGGTGCTGGCGGATCTGCCGATCATTCCGGACAAATGGAAAATGACCGTCAAACCGCGCACCGCCAGCCAGTACAAGGCAGTCAAGCGCCTGCTTGGCGAGGCCAGCGAACTGATCATTGCCACCGACGCCGACCGCGAGGGCGAGATGATTGCCCGGGAACTGGTCGAGCACTGTCGGTATCGCGGGCCGATTCGGCGCTTGTGGCTGTCGGCGCTGGACGAGGCATCCATCCGCAAGGCGCTGGCCGCACTGAAGCCGGGGGCAGAGACGTTCAGCCTCTATCACTCGGCGCTGGGTCGCTCGCGGGCGGACTGGCTGATCGGGATGAACATGAGCCGGCTGTTCACGCTGCTGGGTCGTCAATCCGGTTATCAAGGTGTGCTGCCGGTGGGCCGGGTGCAGACGCCGACCCTACGCCTGGTGGTCGATCGCGACCGCAGCATTGCCGATTTCGTCCCGGTGCCGTACTGGGCCGTCGATGTGCAACTGCTGCACAACGGCACAGCATTCACCGCGCAATGGCGGGCGCCGGGCGACGCCTGTGACGATCAGGATCGCTGCCTGAATCAGGCGCTGGCTCAAACAGCGGCAGCCGCTATGAGTAGTGCTGCCAGCGCCCGGGTGGTGAAGCTGCGCACGGAGCGCATGCGCGAAGTGGCGCCCCTGCCCTTCGACCTCGGCACCCTGCAAGAAGTCTGCTCGAAGAAACTCGGCCTCGGCGCACAGGAAACCCTCGACATCGCCCAGGCCCTCTACGAAACCTACAAGGTCGTCACCTACCCGCGCAGCGACTGCGGCTATCTACCCCTGAGCCAGCACAGCGAGGCGCCGCAGATTCTGGCGGCATTGCGTCAGGCCGACCCGAGCCTTGAGGTGCTCAACGGTTTTCTGCAGCCCCAGCGCAAATCCCGGGCATGGAACGACGCCAAGGTCAGCGCGCACCATGGCATCATCCCCACGGCTGCAGCGAAGAACCTCGAACGCCTGAGCGGCAAGCACCGCGCGGTCTACACACTGATTCGCGCGCGCTATCTGGCGCAGTTTCTGCCCAATCATGAATACGATCGCACCCAGGCCGATTTCGATTGCGCCGGCGAAGCGTTGCGCGCAGTCGGCAAGCAGATCATCGAACCGGGCTGGAAACGTGCCTTGCCCGAAGCACTCGCACCGGCCAAGGGTCGTGAAGCGCCCGCACCGCAGACCTTGCCGGCATTGCACGAGGGCATCGACTGCGCGGTGGCTGACGTCAGGCTCAAGGACCTGTGGACGCAACCGCCCAAGCCCTACACCGAAGGCGATCTGATCAAGGCGATGAAGAACGTCGCCAGACTGGTGGAGGATCCGCTGCTCAAACAGAAACTCAAGGACACTACCGGCATCGGCACCGAAGCGACCCGGGCGTCGATCATTCAGGGCTTGCTGGATCGCGGCTATCTGGTGAAGAACGGCAAGGCACTGGCCGCGACACCGGCGGCGTTCAGCCTGATCGATGCCGTGCCCCGCGCCATCGCCGACCCCGGCACTACCGCGATCTGGGAACAGGCGCTGGACATGGTGCAGAGCGGCGAAATGAGTCTGGAAGAGTTCGTCACCAAACAAGCGGCATGGATGAGCAAACAGGTCACCCGCTGTTCCGGCCTGAGCCTGACCATCAGCGGCCCGCCGCCGTCAGGCAAGGCTGCCGCGCCGTGGAAGAAAAAGCGCAAGTCGACACGCAGTAAAACCACGGGTACCAAGCGCAAAACTCAATGACCACAGCCTCTGTGCCGAGGGGATTTATCCCTGTCAGGTCGCGAAGCGGCTCCTCTTTTGTTACAACCATCAGGGGGACTGCTGCGCACTCCAACGGGGATAAATCCCCTCGCCACAAGGTATGTGCATTCGCAATACCTGGGCTTACTACAAAGTGTTGGGGCCACAATACTGGCTCATCACTGCCGGGAGTTCAGCCACTATGCCCACCATCGCACTGCACCCCGCCCACCGCGACGAGTGGGACACCCTGGAAAACCTGATGCAGTTCTACATGCACGACTTCAGCGAATGGCTGCCGCTGAAACTGGCCAGGCACGGTTTGTTCAGCATTCACCCGAAAGACGACTACTGGCGCAATCCCGCCACCCAGCCCTTTCTGATCCGCGTCGACGGCGAACTCGCTGGTTTCGTGACGGTGGACAACGACACCCACATCGCCGGTGCCGAATTCAACATCGGCTACTTCTTCATCGCCCGGCGCTTTCGTGGCCAAGGCGTCGCGCAATTTGTCGTCTCTGCCCTATTGAGCCGTATGCCCGGTCAGTGGCAAATTTTCCATATCGACGCCAACCTGCCGGCACAGCGCTTCTGGGCCCGACTCATCCCCGAGTTGAGTGGCGGCGAATTCACCTGCCAACCGCGCGAAGTGGACGGTTACCCGTGCACCTTCTACGGGCTGTACGCGCCTTTTTCCGTTGCCTGAACGGATCCTTTCTCATTCCAAAACAGCTTTGTCCGACAATATGTAGTGAGAAAAAATAATCACTACAAAACCGTTGACGGCATCGTTTTGCTTTTGCATGATGAAGACGTTCCCCGATCGGGAGCACTGGTAACACGCTTGAGCAAACTCGTCTGACCGCCGAGTTGTTTTTTCCGGATACACGCTGCCCACAAGGCAGATTGAAGAAGCTGACCTGGCCTGAACGTCCAGTACAAGGACGAGAAGCGCTGGCGAAAATTCTCAAGACGCTTGTGGTCGACACTGTAAAGGTCGTCAAGGAGCCTCCCGGTTTTCGCTGCTTCTCCTCGTTGTGACGCTATTGCGTAGCAGTTATTCAACACGACTACATGCAACAGATGCACGACCCCGTACTTGTCACGGGCGAGCGCTGACGTCCTGGTTTCGGTGCCAGGGATCAACTAACCGATGGGCTACCTGTATTAGCGAATCAACTTTGAAAGATCACCAAACTGGTCAAGGGGCAAAACATCATGAATCTGAACAATCAACCGACTATTGAAGAACTGGCTCGTATGTTCGCTGCGCAAAAAGACAGCCACGACAGCCATATTCTGTGGATCAGCAAGACGGGCCAGGTGCATATCGACTGCCTGTCGCCCCATGCTGGTGAAGAAGAGTTCGACCAGAACAACCAGAACCTGCTGGCCCGCCTGAAGATGTACCGCCGTGGCCACGGTTATGTCGGCAAGAAAGCTGCGGCCGACAAGGACTTCATCGGTAATGTTCTGCAAACGCTGAAACAGGCGTGGGACTCGATGCAGAACAACAACGAAGTTCGGGTGATTGACCGGTTCTGCTGAGTTAGTAATTAGATAATTGAAAGGCCTGCTTCCTTAAAGGAAGCAGGCCTTTTTTTGTTCGCTTGCGTTGATATGGCGTGACTGGAATTGTAGCCCCTCACCCCAGCCCTCTCCCGAGGGAGAGGGAGCCGATTTGTGCTGCGCTGAAAATTTTAGTTCGGCTCAAAACTTTCAGGTCGGCGTAAATCGCACAAACACCTCAGTCAGCTCCCTCTCCCTAGGGAGAGGGAGCCGATTTATGGTGCTTTCAGAACCTGAGTTCGACTCAGGTTTCTCAGGTCGGCGTAGACCGCACAAACACCTCAGTCAGTCCCCTCTCCCGAGGGAGAGGGAGCCGATTTATGGTGCTTTCAGAACCTGAGTTCGACTCAGGTTTCTCAGGTCGGCGTAGATCGCACAAACACCTCAGTCAGTCCCCTCTCCCGAGGGAGAGGGAGCCGATTTATGGTGCTTTCAGAACCTGAGTTCGACTCAGGTTTCTCAGGTCGGCGTAGACCGCACAAACACCTCGGTCAGTCCCCTCTCCCTCCGGGAGAGGGTTAGGGTGAGGGGCTTCCCATGCCCAACACCAATTCCACAAACGCCACCGACGCCGCACTGTGATAATTATTGCGCCGCCGCAACAACGCCGCCCCACGCTGCGGCGCCTCGCTCTCTACGCGCAAGCGGCGCAACGCCCGATCTTCCGTCGCGATCGCCTGCGGCAACATCGTCGCCATCGGCGAATGACGCACCACCTCCAGCAACGTACTCACCGAATTCACCTCAATCCGCACCTGCGGCGTAATTGCGTGCTGACGGAAATACTCATCCACCGATAACCGGGTGATGAAGTCTGACGCCAGTAACGCGAAATCCAGTTGGGCGATGTCCTCCGGGGTCAGCACAAAAGTGCTTTCGTACAGCGGATGCTCGCGCCCGACCATGATCCCCAGGGTTTCGGCAAACGCCGGAATGCACTCGATATCCGGGTGGCGCACCGGGGTGAAGGCAATGGCGATGTCCAGCGAGTCATCCGCCAGGCCCGCCTCGATGTCGTCCATCGACAACTCAAAGATCTGCAGGTGAATCCCCGGATACCGCACCGCATAGTCACGCACCAAGGGCCCGACCAGATACGCCATGAACGTCGGCGTCATCGCCAGGCGCAAAGTGCCACGGGACAGGTCCTTCACGTCATGCAACGCACGCTTGCCCGCCTCCAGCTCCACCAGCACCCGCCGTGCAGATTCCAGATACGCCATGCCGGCATCCGTCGGTTTCACCGTGCGTGAGGTGCGATCGAACAATTCCACCCCGAGGCTTTCCTCCAATTGGCGAATCTGTTGCGACAGGGTTGGCTGCGACACGTGCAGCGCCTCCGCCGCGCGAGTGAAGCCGCCGTGATCGGCAACAGCCAGCAGATAACGCAAATGACGCAGCAGCATGGGGGCACACCATCTATAGGCAGGACTTATGCAAAGCATTGTATATCGGTCTTGGACGCTATGGGTCAATCGGCAGAAGATGAATCCCACACAGCAAGCCAACCCCTGAAAGGAGTGACACCATGCAACAGTCCCATGCCTACAACGACACCAACCTGGCCCTGACCACCCGCATTCTGGACATCAAGGCACGCAAGAACCTGTCGTGGCAGGATCTCGCCGACGGCACCGGCCTGAGCCTGGCCTTCGTCACCGCCGCTCTGCTCGGTCAGCATCCGCTGCCGGAAAACGCCGCCCAAGTGGTCGGCGACAAACTCGAACTGGACGCTGATGCCGTCGCCGCCCTGCAAATCATCCCGCTGCGTGGCAGCCTCAGTGGCGTGCCGACCGACCCGACCATCTACCGCTTCCACGAAATGATCCAGATCTACGGCACCACGCTCAAAGCCCTGGTTCACGAACAGTTCGGCGACGGCATCATCAGCGCGATCAACTTCAAACTCGACATCAAGAAAGTCGAAGACCCGGAAGGCGGCTCCCGCGCCGTGGTCACCCTCGACGGCAAGTTCCTGCCCCTGCGTCCGTTCTGATCCAGCCCGGCCCGCACCCTGCGTGCGGGCCGACTCCCCCGAATGACTCACTGTCACCACCTGCGTCTGGAGGTTGCCCCATGCAAAAAATTCTGTTGACCCTGGCCCTGATCGGCGGCCTGTCCGCCCAGGCATTTGCCGCTGACGAGGTTGTCGCCTACCGCTACGGCATGCCACTGGACATCGCCCAGGTGCTGAGCATTACCCCGGTTGCCGACGTTTGTGGTGTGGTGCCGGTAGAGATGACGTATCTGGACAGCAACGGCGGCAAACACATTCTTCAATACAGCGAATTCGGCAGCGGTTGCTCGAACTAAGAGGACAACACCATGAAAAACCTGATTGATGGTTTCCTGAAATTCCAGAACGAAGCGTTCCCGCAACGTACCGAACTGTTCAAACACCTGGCGACCACGCAACAGCCGGGCACATTGTTCATCACTTGTTCCGACAGTCGTGTCGTGCCGGAACTGCTGACCCAACAAGAACCTGGCGAGCTGTTCGTGATCCGCAATGCCGGCAATATCGTACCGTCCTACAGCCCGCATCCGGGCGGGGTGTCGGCGACGGTGGAGTATGCGGTGGCGGTGCTGGGTGTGACGGACATTGTGATCTGCGGACATTCGGACTGCGGTGCAATGACCGCGATTGCCCAGTGCAAATGCATGGATCACCTGCCCGCTGTGAGCGGCTGGCTGCAGCATGCCGAGTCGGCCAAAGTGGTCAACGAAGCACGGCCCCATGCCAACGACGCGGCGAAGTTGAGCTCGATGGTGCGCGAGAACGTGATCGCGCAACTGGCGAATATCCAGACCCACCCGAGCGTGCGCCTGGCCCAGGAGAAAGGCCTGTTGAATCTGCATGGCTGGGTGTACGACATCGAGACAGGCTCCATTGATGCGCTGTCCTCGGATCGTCGCACCTTCGTGCCGCTGGCCGAGCAACCAGCGACTTGCGCGGTGCACGCTCAAGCCACCCACGCTGCCTGAAAAAACACCCCTGTGGCGAGGGAAATCCCTCGCCACAAGTGTTTTTAGCGCTTCACATCGAGGTCGGTCTGGCTCATGCGGCTACGCACGGTGAACACACCATCGCCAGACAAAATCGCACTGCGGGCAAACAACCGTCCGCTCTCCCAGTTCGAAAGGCCCAGCTCCGGCTTGTTCAACGCGTACTGCCCATCCACCCAACGGGTAATGCCGTTGCCTACGAAAGGCGCGTTGACCGCGTTGTAAAACCGCTCTTGAGCCAGCGCATCCTCACTGATCAGCGACACGGTGAACTGCGGACTGTAGCGGTTGAACAGATCAATCGCCTGATCCAGATCGTCGACGATCATCAAGCTGACTTCCGGGGTTTCTTCCCACTCCCACTCGCGGCCCAACTCGGCTTCCGCCAGCGGTTCGGCCAGTGCTTCGGTCTGCAAACCTTCGGCGCGATAGACCTCGACCGTCGCGTTCTGCCATTCGCCTGGCAAGCAAGCTTCGCTGCCTTCGACGATGTGCAATTTGCAGCCCTGCCCGCGCGCGGTGCCCGCCTGCTTCAGTGCATCGAGGAACAGCGGCACCAGTTCAGCGGCACGTTCACGTTGAATCAGGCACACGTTCAGGGTGTTACACACTTTGCGATCCAGCGAGTTGCGCACCACCGCCGCAAAACGCCCGGCGTCAGCTTCACGGTCGGCCACCAGCCACGCGCCACCGGTGCCGTGCAGGCTGACAGCGGTGCCGGCCTGCTGGGCGATGCTGCCCAACTGACTGACCGCACGCCCCGAGCCACGCGCTACCGCGAGCGACAAGCGGCGGTCGGCAAACATCGCCCAGCCGGCCGCGTGATTCACGCTCTCGACCAGTGACACCGCGCCCACCGGCAACCCGGCCTCGGCCAATGCCGGATTCAGGGCATGGCTGACGATGGCTTGCGCGGTGCCCAAGGCATCGCTGCCAATGCGCAACACTGCGGTGTTGCCGGTGCGCAAGACACCGGCCGCGTCGGCGAACACGTTCGGGCGACCTTCGAAGACAAAGGCCACAATGCCCAACGGCGACACCACTTGTTCGACTTTCCAGCCCTCATGCTCGACGCTGCTGATGACTTTGCCCCGGGTAGGTGCGGCATCGCGCCAGGCACGCAGGCCAGCGATCATGTCGCGACGCATGCGCTCATCGGCCAGCAAGCGTGTGGTGGAACGTCCGCGCGCCTTGGCCCGTTCGATGTCGGCACGGTTGGCGGATTCGATCTGCGCCCAGCATTGCGGGGTTTCCAGACGCTGCGCGAACAGGTCGAAAAACTGACTGATCGCTTCGTCGGACACCGCCGACAGCGCGGTAAACGCTGCAGCCGCACGTTCGATCGCCACCGCGGCGGCTTGTTGGTCAGCCACGGGAATCAGTAACAGCTCGCCACTCACCTGCTCCACCAGCAGGTGATCGCCGGGTCGAAAGCGCTCCGCCAGTTCAGGGCTGACCACGGTGACGCGGTTACCAGCGAAAGGAATCGGGGTGCCAGCGACCAGACGTTCGAGCGCGAGAGACATGAAGCGGATTCACCATGCAGAGAGCGGCCGGAAAATGTAGCGGATTATTCGATGAAATACATCTCTTCACACACTAAAGAAACTTGAGGGAGCCGGCTTGTCGGGGCGCCGCATCGCCGCGATGGCGGTGGTTCAGGCGACATTGATTCTGGATCTCCCGGCCTCATCGCTGACAAGCAGCTCCCAAAGGTTTTGTGGTGTTTGTGTGATCGGATCAGAACACCGACCAGCCAATTCTTGAGCTGAGCATCTCCAGTGCCGCCATCCCTGCCAGTGAGTTGCCGGCCGTATTCAACTCCGGTGACCACACGCACACCGTGAACTGCCCCGGCACCACCGCGACGATCCCGCCGCCCACCCCGCTCTTGCCCGGCAAACCGACGCGATAGGCGAAGTTGCCGGCTTCGTCGTACAAACCGCTGGTGGCCATGATCGAGTTGACCTGCTGGGTCTGGCGCCGACTGAGGATCTGTTCGCCGCTGTGCTTGCAGAACCCGTCGTTGGCCAGGAAGCAGAACGCCCGGGCCAGATCAATGCAGCTCATGCGCAGCGCGCAATGGCTGAAGTAGCTGCGCAGCACCGCTTCGACGTCGTTGTGGAAGTTGCCGAACGATTGCATCAAATACGCCATCGCCGCGTTGCGCGCACGGTGCTGGTATTCGGAATCGGCGACTTTGCCGTCGATCATGATTTGCGGATTGCCCGACAGACGCCGGACAAAATCGCGCATCGACAGGGTCGGCGCAGCGAAGCGCGACTGATTGATGTCGCAGATCACCAGCGCGCCGGCGTTGATGAACGGATTGCGCGGGCGACCACGTTCGAACTCCAGTTGCACCAGGGAATTGAACGGCTGGCCGGACGGTTCGTGACCCAGCCGCTCCCAGATCGCCTCGCCGGAATGCTCGATCGCCTGCACCAGGCTGAACACCTTGGAAATACTCTGCACCGAGAACGGCGTCTCGGCGTCGCCGGCGTAATACATCTCGCCGTCGTTGCCATACACGGCAATGCCCAGTTGATTGGCCGGCACGGTGCCGAGGGCAGGAATATAGTCAGCCACCTTGCCCTGCCCGATCAGGGGCCGGACAGCGTCAAGGATCTCGTTCAACAGCGCTTGCATGCCGGGTTCCGAAGTCTCGCCCCATGGGATTGCGGGGACACTGGGGCTAGACGCTGCGCCCGCCCGTCGAATCACACCGACCGCCATCGCACTGAATGTTCTAGGCTCAACCGCACATTCAAAAACGGGAGAGCAACCATGCAACTCGAAGGCTCCTGCCATTGTGGCGAGGTCACGTTCAGTCTCACCAGCGCCCATCCCTACCCTTATCAACGCTGCTACTGCTCGATCTGTCGCAAGACTCAGGGCGGTGGCGGTTATGCGATCAACCTTGGCGGCGACGCGACCAGCCTCAAGGTGCGCGGGCGCAAACACGTCAGCATTTACCACGCGAAGATGAAAGACGAAGGCGACCAGCGCGCCCATCGCAGCAGCGCCGAACGACATTTCTGTTCACTGTGCGGCAGCGGCTTGTGGCTGTTCAGCCCGGAATGGCCGGAACTGATCCACCCGTTTGCCTCGGCCATCGACACGCCGTTGCCGGTGCCCCCGGAACATACGCATCTGATGCTCGGCTCGAAAGCACCGTGGGTGGAAATCGACGTTACAGCGAAAGACAAACAGTTCGACGTCTACCCCGAAGAATCCATCGCCCAATGGCATGAACGCCTCGGTTTGAACCGCTGACCGCGTAACTCCAGACTCCCCCCTGCAGGAGTGAGCCTGCTCGCGATGGCGGTGGGTCAGTAGCAAAAATGCCGATTGGACTGACCCCTTCGCGAGCAAGCTCGCTCCCACAATGATCTCCGGCGTTCACAAATCCAATGTGGGAGCGAGCTTGCTCGCGAAGGGGGCGGCACAGGGCAACGCATTCAATCCAGATGCGCCCAGGTCATGCGAAACGACGCCCCGCCCCAGGCGGAATCCCCGACCTCAACCTGCCCGCCATGGGACTGCGAGACCCGCCGCACCAACGCCAGCCCCAGACCGAAACCGCCGGTACGGCGATCCCGGCTCGCGTCCAGCCGCGAGAACGGTTCAAAGATCTTCTCCCGGCCGTCCACCGGCACGCCCGGCCCGTCGTCGTTGACCCGCACTTCGTAGTAGTCGCCATGGCGCACCAGCGACACCTCCACCCGCTGCTCGGCATAACGAATCGCGTTGCGCAGCAGATTGATCACCGCCCGCGCCATGAAGCGAGGTTCGATACGCACCGTGTCGAGCCGGCAATCGCCAATCAGCAATTGCACGCCCGCCGCTTCCGCCTCCAGCGCCACACTGCCGACCACACTATCGAGCCAGTTGGCCGCCTGGATGTTCTCGCGCTTGATCACCGTTGCGCCGCGCTCAAGGCTGGCGTAGGTCAGCAGCTCGGACACCATCTCCTCCAGTTCACCAAGGTCGGCGTACATGTCGGCAATCAGCTCGCGGTTCTGGCTGGCGTCCGGCTGTTGCTTAAGCTGGTCGAGTTCAAACGACAGCCGCGCAATCGGCGTGCGCAGCTCATGGGAAACGGCGTTGGTCAGTTCGCGCTGATTGGCGATCAGCCCTTCGATGCGCGCGGCCATCAGGTTGAAGTGTTCGGCCAGATCACGGATGTTCGAACGCTTCGACAACTGGATACGCACCGACAGATCGTTATCGCCGAAACGCTCGGCGGCCAGGCGCAGTTTTTCCAGATCGCGCCAGTGCGGGCGCACCCAGAAAAACAGGACGATGCCGATCAACACGGCAATCATCAGGTAGGCACTGGCGATGTAGAACGGCATCAGGCTCGGCTCGGCCGGCAAGCGGATGCTGAGCAACTGCGGCCCCTCGTCAATCGCAGAAATGTACTGGTTGTACTTGTCGCGGATCACCAGCAGCCCTTTGGCCAGCTCGGCTTTTTCCTCGTTGCTCAGGGCCAGTTCAGAGGCGTCGACCAGCGTCAGCCCCAAACCGTAATGCGGTCGGATCGTTTCCAGCTGTTGTTCCCGAGCCAGTCTGTCGAGGTCGCGCAGCTGCTGGCCCAAAGTCCAGGCCTGGCCGCGCACGGCCTCACGGTTGTAGTCCTGCATCTGATAATCGAGCAAGGCATCAAAAGTGCGCTCGACCGTTTGCAGGGCCAGCACCAGACCTATCGTCATCACCAGAAACAGCCCGAGAAATAACCGCAGCATCTACAGCTCCCACGCAAACGGATTGAACAGATAGCCCTTGCCCCACACGGTCTTGATACACACCGGCTCGCGGGGGTTGTCCTTGAGTTTGTTGCGCAACTTGCTGATGTACACGTCGACGCTGCGGTTCAGGCCATCGAAGGCGATGCCGCGCATACGGTTGAGAATGTCATCGCGCGAAAGGATCTTGCCCGCCGCACTGGCCAGCAACCACAGCAGCTCGAACTCCATCGTGGTCATTTCGATGACCTCGGCGGCCAGACGCACTTCGCGGCAACTGCGGTCGATGCTCAACTGGCCGAACTCCATGAAGCTGACCACGTTGCTGTCCGGCACTTGTCGCCGTTGCAATGCGCGCAGGCGGGCCAGCAACACCGGTGGCTTGATCGGTTTGATCACGTAATCGTCGGCGCCGGATTCGAGACCGAGAATATGGTCGAGGTCATCCTCCTTGGCCGTCAGGATGACGATCGGCGTGTCCGACACGCTGCGGATCTCGCGGCACACGTGCAGACCGCTCTGCCCCGGCAGCATCAGGTCGAGCACCACCACCTTCGGTTTGAATTCGAGAAAGGCCGCCACCGCCAGATCGCCGCGATGCACCGCGCGCACCTCGTAACCGTGTTGTTCGAGGAAGTGTGCGATCAGCGTGGCCAGACGCTCATCGTCTTCCACCAGCAGGACTTTGCCAAAACCCAGGTTATCCATAACGCCCGTCTGCCACCCTTGTGTGAAGTGGGCGACATTATGGCGGCAATCGCGGGCAGGACGTTTGTTTCAGGCAGCAAAAACCGGCCAGGGGGGCCGGTTTTCGGTGATGTTTCATACTCTTAAGAGTTTTTTACAATCAAGAGCAAGGATCGCAGCCTTCGGCAGCTCCTGACGTTGACATGCGATGCCCTGTCAGCGCTGCCGCAGGCTGCGATCTTTTGACCTTAGGCCGCGGCCGGTACGCCACTGTGGAAACGGAATTCTTCATCGGGCGACTCGATCAGTTCCTGCTCGGCAGCGCGAACCTTCTCGATCACCTGGGCGATGTCCTTCGCGTCGCCATACTGGTAAGCCAGTTTCAGGTAACCCTGAAAGTGCCGCGCCTCGCTTTTCAGCAAGCCAAAGTAGAACTTGCCGAGTTCTTCGTCCAAATGTGGTACCAGTGCTTCGAACCGCTCGCAACTGCGCGCTTCGATAAAGGCCCCGACCACCAGTGTGTCGACCAGTTTCACCGGTTCGTGGCTGCGCACCACTTTGCGCAGGCCCGAAGCGTAACGCCCGGCATGCAGCTGACGCAGTTCGATCTTGCGGCGTTTCATGATGCGCATGACTTGTTCGTGGTGCACCAGTTCTTCCCGGGCCAGGCGCGACATCATGTTGATCAGGTCGACGTGGGAATGGTACTTGGCAATCAGGCTCAGCGCGGTGCTGGCAGCCTTGAACTCGCAGTTCTTGTGGTCGATCAGCAGGGTTTCCTGATCGGCCAGTGCGGCCTGAACCCAGGCGTCGGGCGTGCGGCAGCCAAGGAATTCGTGGATTTCGGGAAGGATCATGGGGCTCACGGTAAAAGGTGTTCGAGCGAAGGCCGCCGATTATACCGGCCTGTCCGCAGACCACCAGTGGCGGGTGTTGATATGCATCAAGTCACGGACGCTCGGGCAGCAACTATAGTTGTGCAACGCCGTGCCTTTTCTTTGCTGGAGACTCCGCTCATGCAAGCCATTCGCAGCATTCTGGTGGTCATCGAACCCGAACATTCGGAAAGCCTGGCGCTCAAGCGCGCCAAGTTGATCGCTGGCGTGACCCAGGCTCATCTGCACCTGCTGGTGTGCGACAAGAAGCACGACCACGCCGGCATGCTCAGCGTGCTCAAGGCTGCGCTGTTGGCGGACGGCTACAGCGTCACCACCGAACAGGCATGGAACGAGAGCCTGCACGAAACCATCATCGACGTGCAGCAGGCCGAAGGCTGCGGTCTGGTGATCAAGCAGCATTTCCCCGACAGCTCGCTGAAAAAAGCCCTGCTGACCCCGGCGGACTGGAAACTGTTGCGTCACTGCCCGACCCCGGTGTTGCTGGTGAAAACTTCCACCTCCTGGAAAGACCGGGTGATCCTCGCGGCAGTCGATGTCGGCAATGCCGATGGCGAGCACCGGCATCTGCACACCACCATCATTGATCACGGCTACGACATTGCCAGCCTGGCCAAGGGGTATTTGCATGTGATCAGCGCCCACCCATCGCCGATGCTGTCGGCGGCCGATACGACCATGCAGTTGAGTGAAACCATCGAGGCGCGCTATCGCGAGCAATGCCGGGCGTTTCAGGCGGAGTTCGATGTCGATGATGCGCATCTGCACATCGAAGAAGGTCCGGCGGACGTGTTGATCCCGTTCATGGCGCACAAGCTGAAGGCGGCGGTGACGGTCATCGGCACCGTGGCGCGCACAGGGTTGTCAGGGGCGCTGATCGGCAATACCGCCGAAGTGGTGCTGGATGCCCTGGAAAGCGATGTGCTGGTGCTCAAGCCGCAGGAGGTTGAGGATCATCTGGTGGAGCTGACGGTGAAGCAGTAAGGATTGCGGTGTCTGAACCGGCCCCTTCGCGAGCAAGCTCGCTCCCACATTGAATTGATGTCGTTCACAAAACCATTGTGGGAGCGAGCTTGCTCGCGAAGCTTTCAAGCGCCGAAGGCGTCTTTCAAAAAGCCGGGCGCGATGTAGCGCTGGTAGTGCGCTTCCGACAGCAGGAAGAATTCCCGATCAATGGCATCGCGCAGTTCCGGCAGGTTCCAGTCGCGGAACTCCGGCAGCAACACCATCCCGTAGGCCTCCAGATTAATGATCACTCGTGCCCCTCGGGCAATCAGCTGATACGCCCAGCAGTACTCCGACTGATGCGGCACGAAGCGGATCTTGCGCTGTTCCAGCTGCTGGCGCAGGCGCGCCGGATCAAAGATCTCGACCTTGCTCGCCATCACTTGTGACAGCAACTGCTCCAGACGCAACCACACCGCGCGCTTTTCCTCCTCGCCGTAACCATTCCAGTTGATCACTTCGTGGTGGAAACGCTTGCAGCCACGGCACACCAGATCACCGTAAACAGTGGAGCAGAGGCCGACGCAGGGGGTCTTGATGGTCTGATTGGGCATAAATTGGCAAAACACTGAAACGCGGGACAGGCCGGCATGGTAGCCCTTTGTCGGGCATTGATCACCCCTCAAACGTCAGGGGCAAGGCCTCGATCGCCGTTTGCCCCGGGCACGCACAACGCCACCAAAGTCCAATAGAGCCCGACTTACCTTTAAATTTTTTTTGCCGTAGAATCAGCCAGCCTTTTAAGGCGCCAATGTCCGTTAGAAGCTGTTTTCAAAGCGTCACGAGCACAGTCGTTCCTTCAGAGCGGTGTTGGCGAAGGGTTTTTCCAGCGGGGAAAAGCCTGTCGCCAACCCTCATCAGCTCCCCGTTCTGCAGGCGTAAAACTTTGAAAGCAGCTTCTGTAAGGAATTGCCGGTAATTCTGACCGAGCGACCCACAACGTCGTGAGGTGCATGAGTACGGCCATTTCGGGATGAGCGTCCCGGACACCCATTTGGGACCACTGATGAGGGTAATAACTGTGCTTGAAGCCTACCGCAAACATATCGAAGAGCGTGCAGCCCTGGGTATCGTTCCCCAGCCGCTTAACGCCGAACAAACTGCAGGCCTGGTCGAGCTGCTGAAGAATCCTCCGGCTGGCGAAGAAGCTTTCCTCGTTGACCTGATCACCAATCGCGTACCACCAGGAGTGGACGAAGCCGCTTACGTCAAAGCCGGTTTCCTGTCGGCCCTGGCCAAAGGCGAAGTCACCTCCCCTCTGCTGGACAAGAAGCGCGCTGTAGAACTGCTCGGCACCATGCAGGGCGGCTACAACATCGTGACCCTGGTTGAACTGCTGGACGACGCCGAACTGGCGCCAGTGGCTGCCGAAGAACTCAAGCACACCCTGCTGATGTTCGATGCCTTCCACGACGTGGCTGAAAAAGCCAAGAACGGCAACGTTCACGCCAAAGCCGTGCTGCAATCCTGGGCTGACGGCGAGTGGTTCAAGAAGCGCCCTGTGCTGGAAGACAAAATCAGCCTGCGCGTATTCAAAGTAACCGGCGAAACCAACACCGACGACCTGTCCCCGGCGCCAGACGCCTGGTCGCGTCCGGACATCCCGCTGCACGCCCTGGCCATGCTGAAAATGGCCCGTGACGGCATCGTTCCGGACGAGCAAGGCAAGACCGGCCCGATGAAGCAGATCGAAGAAATGCGCGGTCAAGGCTTCCCGATCGCCTACGTCGGTGACGTGGTCGGTACCGGTTCTTCGCGTAAATCGGCAACCAACTCGGTGCTGTGGTTCTTCGGCGACGACATCCCTTACGTGCCGAACAAGCGCGCTGGCGGTTTCTGCTTCGGCAGCAAAATCGCTCCGATCTTCTACAACACCATGGAAGATGCCGGCGCACTGCCAATCGAGTTCGACGTATCGAACATGAACATGGGCGACGTGATCGACCTGTACCCGCACGCTGGCAAAGTCTGCAAGCACGGTACCGACGAAGTCATCACCACCTTCGAAATGAAGACCCCTGTGCTGCTGGACGAAGTCCGTGCCGGCGGTCGTATCCCGCTGATCATCGGCCGTGGCCTGACCGAGAAGGCTCGCGCCGAACTGGGTCTGCCAGCATTCGACCTGTTCAAGAAGCCGGAAGCACCGGCTGAAAGCACCAAGGGCTTCACCCTGGCGCAGAAAATGGTCGGCAAGGCGTGCGGTCTGGCAGAAGGCCAAGGCGTTCGTCCTGGCACCTACTGCGAACCGAAGATGACCACCGTAGGTTCTCAGGACACCACCGGTCCAATGACCCGTGACGAACTGAAAGACCTGGCGTGCCTGGGCTTCTCCGCTGACCTGGTAATGCAGTCGTTCTGCCACACCGCGGCGTATCCAAAGCCGATCGACGTGACCACTCACCACACCCTGCCTGACTTCATCATGACCCGCGGCGGCGTTTCCCTGCGTCCGGGCGACGGCATCATCCACTCGTGGCTGAACCGCATGCTGCTGCCGGACACCGTAGGTACCGGTGGTGACTCGCACACCCGTTTCCCGATGGGCATCTCGTTCCCGGCCGGTTCCGGTCTGGTCGCGTTCGCCGCTGCCACCGGCGTCATGCCGCTGGACATGCCGGAATCGATCCTGGTGCGCTTCAAAGGCAAAATGAAACCTGGCATCACCCTGCGTGACCTGGTTCATGCGATTCCTTACTTCGCCATCCAGAACGGTCTGCTGACCGTCGAGAAGAAAGGCAAGAAAAACGCCTTCTCCGGCCGCATCCTGGAAATCGAAGGCCTGGAAGGTCTGACCCTGGAACAGGCGTTCGAACTGTCCGACGCCTCGGCCGAGCGTTCGGCTGCCGGTTGCACCATCAAGCTGTCGAAAGAGTCGATCACCGAGTACCTGAACTCCAACATCACCCTGCTGCGCTGGATGATCGGCGAAGGCTACGGCGATGCGCGTACCCTGGAACGTCGCGCGCAAGCGATGGAAGCCTGGGTTGCCAACCCGGAACTGATGGAAGCCGATGCCGACGCCGAATACGCCGAAGTCATCGAAATCGACCTGGCCGACATCAGCGAGCCTGTACTGTGCGCGCCGAACGACCCGGACGACGCCCGTCTGCTGTCCAGCGTTGCTGGCGAGAAGATCGACGAAGTGTTCATCGGTTCGTGCATGACCAACATCGGTCACTTCCGCGCTGCCGGTAAGCTGCTGGATCAGGTCAAGGGTCAGCTGCCAACCCGTCTGTGGCTGTCGCCGCCGACCAAGATGGACGCTCACCAACTGACCGAAGAAGGCTACTACGGCATCTACGGCAAGGCCGGCGCACGCATGGAAATGCCAGGCTGCTCGCTGTGCATGGGTAACCAGGCACGCGTTGAGCCGAACAGCACCGTGGTCTCGACTTCGACCCGTAACTTCCCGAACCGTCTGGGCGACGGCGCGAACGTCTACCTGGCTTCGGCTGAGCTGGCGTCCGTAGCCTCGATCCTGGGTCGCCTGCCGACCGTCGAGGAGTACATGGAATATGCTGGCAAGATCGACAGCATGGCGGCCGATGTTTACCGCTACCTGTCCTTCGACCAGATCGCCGAGTTCCGTGAAGCTGCTGCGAACGCCAAGATCCCGGTCGTTCAAGCCTAACGTTACAAAGCAATGAAAAACGCCGCCCATCGTGAGATGAGCGGCGTTTTTTTATACGTTGAAAATAGCGAAGGCCTATAAGGGGCCAGTGTTGAGCTTGAGGGCCTGCTGCACCGCGCCATCAACGCTCAGTCCGCTGAGGACCACCCCGTTGGCCGTCACCTCCGGCAACGCTTCCAGCGCAGCCAGCGCCTCATGCTTGAGCCGCGCCAGAATCAACCGCTTGCCTTCCTGATGCACGCGCAGGAAGAACTCCTGCATCGCCTCGATACTGGTACCGTCCAGGTCCGGGCTTTCCTCCAGACTGATGATCACCGTATGCAGCGGCGCGTCCGAATGACGTATCAAGTGCAGCGCCGCACCGAGAATTCGCTCCACATTGGCGAAAAACAGCGCCTCGCTGGGTCGCAAGATCAACACGCCCGGCTCAACCATCGCCGTTGGATGGCGCTGCAAATCGACAAAATCGTGCCCGCCGTCGATCCGCCCGAGCACCTGAATATCCGCCGCTGACATCTGCTTGAGCATCAGCAACACGCTGATCGCCACCGACACCAGCAAGCCGTCGAGAATACCCAGCACCAGCACCGCCGCCACCGCGCACAACACCAGCACCCGGTCCCGACGCCAGATGAAATAGCGGCCCAGCGGCTGCAGACTCAAGCCGCGGCCAAGGGCGTGCATGACGATCGCCGCCAGAATCGGCTCCGGCGTCAGGGCGATCCATGGCAGCACCGTCAGTACGATCACCAGCACCACCAGCGCCGCTACCCCGCCCGACCAGCGTGACGTTGCCCCCGCGGCCTCGTTCGCCGAAGTCGCCGAATAGCCCGCCCCTGCCGGCATGCCGTGGAACAATCCGGACAGCAGATTCGAGGCGCCGAGTGCCAGCAGATCGCGGTTGGAGGTGACGCGGTCGCCATGCTTGAGCGCAAACGAGCTGATCGAACCGTAGGACTCGGCATACAGAATCATCACCATCGCGAACGCCACTTCACCCAACCGGAGCCAGTCAGCGAACGGCAACACCGGCAGATTCGGCACCTCCAGACTCAGGTCAATCAACCCGATCATCTTCACGCCATACGCCGGCAGGTTCAGCCACTGCCCGACGGCGATGCCGATGCCGACCACCAGCAAGCCACCGGGCACTCGGGGGAATCGCGAAAACAGCCCCAACAACACCAGCGCGACGCCAGCGACAGCGGCCGCCGGCCAGTTCCATTGCGGCAGTTGTTCGAGCAATTGCGGGGCGAAGCGCACCAGATTCGCGTCGGTCAAATGCACGCCGACGACGCTGGCGACCTGCTTGATAATGATGGTCAGCGCCAGACCGAAGGCAAATCCGCGCAACACCGGTTTGGCGATAAACGCGGTAACGCTACCAAAACGAAAGATCCCCGCCAGCAGAAACAACCCACCCGTGACCAGCACCAGGCCGATCGCCAGGCTAGCGCGCAGTTGCGGATCGCCATTGGCCAGCGATGCCGTGGCCGCCGCCAGCACGGCAGCTGACGATGACGTCGCCGAGACGATGGCGAAACGGCTGGTGCCGAACAGCCCATAGCAGAGCAAACCCGCAAACAAGGCAATTACCCCGGCCTGGGGCGCCAATGCGGCGATGGTCGAATAGGCGACGGCTTCGGGCAGCAACAGGCCGGCAATCGACAGTCCGGCGAGAATGTCCTGCCAGCGATTGGGTGGTTCTACAGCTTGGGGCGCGCTCGACAATCCACTGTCTCCAGACGAAAAAAAGCCGCTGCGCATCACGGATGCGCAGCGGCCTACTGTAGCTGAAAAGCAATAGATCGCCGCCCTCGGCAGCACCTGCGGGTGCACATAAAACCCCGCAGGCGGCGATCTCTTGATCTCGCCTTAAGCGCTCAGCGAATAAACCAGCGCCGAAATCGCCACCAGCCCCACTGCGGTGACAAATACGTTCGACGCCTGACCACGATAACGGGCCATCGCCGGCACCTTGCGAATCGCATACATCGGCATCAGGAACAGGATGGCTGCGATCACCGGACCACCGATGGTCTCGATCATGCCGAGGATGCTCGGGTTCAGCGTTGCGACGATCCAGCAGATGACCAGCATGAACGCCGCGACAATGCGATCCAGCGCCTTGGCACCCGGACGCTTGCCGCTTTTGACGATCAGGCCTTTCAAGCCTTCACTGGCACCGATGTAGTGACCGAGGAACGACTTGGAAATCGCCACAAACGCAATCAGCGGCGCGGCAAACGCGATGGTCGGGTTGCTGAAGTGGTTGGCCAGGTACGACAGGATCGACAGGTTCTGCGCCTTGGCTTCGGCCAGTTGTTCCGGCGACAGGGTCAGCACGCAACTGAACACGAAGAACAGCACCATCGCCACCATCAACAGGTGCGCACGGGACAGGATCTGCGAGCTGCGTTCTTCGGCGTGAACCCCGTAACGACGCTTCTGATCCACCGCGAAGGCCGAGATGATCGGCGAGTGGTTGAACGAGAACACCATCACCGGAATCGCCAGCCACAGGGTGTGCAGCAGCGCCGACGGTGCGGGCACCTGCGAAGCGGTGGTCAGGATGCCGCCGTTCCAGTGCGGAATCAGATACACCGCCAGAAACAGCAGCGCAACGATAAACGGATACACCATCAGGCTCATCGCCTTGACGATCGCCTGCTCACCGCAACGCACCACGGCCAGCAGGCCGAGGATCAGCACGAACGACAGCAACGCGCGCGGTGGTGGCGTGATGTGCAGTTGGTGTTCAAGGAAACTCGCGACCGTGTTGGTCAGGCCAACGCTGTAAATCAGCAGGATCGGGAAGATGGCGAAGAAATACAGCAAGGTGATCAGCGCCCCGGCCTTGATGCCGAAATGCTCCTCGACCACGTCAGTGATGTCGGCGCCTTCGCGACCGGAGAGCACGAAGCGGGTCAGGCCACGGTGTGCGTAGAACGTCATCGGGAAAGCCAGCAGCGCAAGGATCACCAGCGGCCAGAAGCCACCCAGCCCTGCGTTGATCGGCAAAAACAGGGTACCGGCGCCGATGGCCGTCCCAAACAGTCCCAACATCCAGGTGGTGTCCTGGCGATTCCAGCTCGAAAGTTCAGCGGGTGCTGCTGCATCAAAGCGTTGATCGACGCTTTTGGCCTGATCATTCATCCGGTCGGATCTCCGCATTCCGGTCACTTGCCACTCGGTCAGGACGCATCGGAAAAAACCGACAGACATGCCCCGGCCGAAACAGGGGCGCGATTCTCCGCGATAAATGAGCAGAAGCAAAGACTTAGCTGAGGAATGGTTGTGCGGTGCAGATCAACGGGTTGTCGCTTTTGGGAATAAAGCTGTCGCTGATAGACACCTGAAATGTCGTTTTTGATACATCTTTTCGAGTTCAAGCACGCGTTTCACGGCGAACCTGAATCATTCAGAGCGAATCTGCGCGCAGCACAGACCGCTGACCTCTTCAGCGAACACAGGGACCTTTGAGAAATTGCCTCGTGTTCAAGCACCCAAGCCTTTCAATTTGGGGCACATGATCTAGCGTGAGATGAGTCCCCTGCCCTGCGGAGCCCTCCCATGCCTTTGGTTCGCGTTGACATCAAACAAAACCCCGACCCCCACTTCTCCAGACGCATCGGTGAACAGGTCTACGCCGCCATGCGCAGCACCATCAATGTGCCGGAGCACGACAACTTCCAGATCCTTGCCGAGCACGATGGCGAGCACTTCATCTTCGACCCGCAGTACCTGGGCATCCAGCGCACAGACCAATTGGTAATCATCCAGATAACGCTCAACGAAGGCCGCACCCTGGAGCAGAAAAAAGCGCTCTACCAGACCATCGCCCAAAGCCTCAACACCCAACTGGGCATCCGTCTCGAAGACGTGTTCATCAATCTGGTGGAAGTGAAAAAAGAGAACTGGTCGTTCGGCAATGGCATCGCGCAATACGCCAGTTGACCGCCCTTCCCCTCCCGCCACGCGGCGTTCGCAGGGCTGCTCACCAGTGTCGATGGGACGTTCTGAGCCGGGGCTGCGCCGTTGCACCAAAGTGCGGCGGCGTCAATGCCCTCTTTTATTGGCGCTCGTTTTCCTACAACTTTGTTTAAGTATTTATTGTGACTGGCAATAACCCGCACCTGTATCGCGCGAAAAGAATATTACCCACCGTATAAATCATCAAAGAACTCAGATATTTCCTACAACTAAAAACACCTTATAAAACCATAACAAAACGTGACTAAAAGTTTATTTGTTACAAGCAACTTCCCCGCCATTGAACAGACTTTCAATCCGGGCCTATATTTTCCCGCGACGAATATGGCAATGAATACCGGCCCGATGAAACCCCGGGCGACCATCAAACAATAAAACGGGATGCCCACCATGCAAAAACTTAAAACACTGCTGATGTCGACCGCGCTGGTCGCTTCGGTCTGCTGCACCGCTGTTCATGCACAAGCCGTCACTCCAGCGGCAAACCATGCGGCTGCCACTCCGGACAACGCGATGATGCTCACCGTGTTTCTGAAACACGATCAGTCGCGACCGTTAAGCGAAATCAAGGCTCAGCTCGCTCGCCAGGGGTTCTATGAAACCTTCCCCCCGGCCGGCGTCGAAGTGGTGAGCTGGAACATCATGATGGGCATCGGCCAGGTGGTCACCGTGCGCTTCCCGGCTTCGCGTCTGGCGGAAGTCAACCTCGCCCTGGAGAACACCGCGTGGGGCAGTTACCGGACCGAGTTCTATCCCACTTATGATTTCAAACCGATTGCCCTCGCCGAACAAACCAGGGCCCGGGCAGCCCAGTGATCATGCCGGCACACTGGATGGCCGGTATTGCGGTGCGCTTGCTTCTTGCGCGAAGGCGTCCAGAATCAATCACAGCGCGAATGACAAAGATTGCCAGGCCGCTCCGCAATCAGCACTCTGCTACGACTTTCGCGAACCAACCCCGCCGACGATCTCAGGAGCCGCGCAATGCCCGCCACCGTTCTGGTACTGGTTGAAACCATCAATGACTATCTGCCGATTCTCGAACATCAGGGCTTTCATCTGATTCTCGCGCCGACGCCGGCCGAACGCGCGCAGGCCATCGCCAGCCAGGGTAGCCGCATCGACGCCGTATTGACCCGGGGGCCACTGGGCCTGACCGCCGAAGAAATCGCCGCCCTGCCCGCGCTGAAGATCATCACGGTGATCGGCGCCGGTTACGAGCAGGTCGATCTGCAAGCCGCCAGTGACCGCGGGATTACCGTTACCAATGGCGCCGGGGTCAACGCCTCGTCGGTGGCCGACCACGCCATGGCCATGCTGCTGGCGCTGGTGCGGGATATTCCGCGCTGCGATGCGGCGGTGCGCCGGGGCGAGTGGCCGAAGATCATGCGCCCGTCGCTGGCGGGCAAACGCCTGGGGGTTCTCGGCCTCGGCGCGGTGGGCATGGCGATTGCCAAACGCGCCCACCTGGGCTTCGACATGGCAATCAGTTACCACAGCCGCCAGGTGCGCACTGACGTGCCCTACGCCTTTTGCTCGACCCCGACCGATCTGGCAAGAGCCTCGGATTTTCTCGTCGTCGCCACTCCCGGCGGCATCGGTACGCAATCGCTGGTCACGCGCGCGGTGCTCGATGCCCTCGGGCCGAAAGGCTTTATCGTCAATATCGCCCGCGCCAGTGTGATTGCCACGGCAGATCTGATCGCCGCCCTCGAGCAACGGCGCATTGCCGGCGCTGCACTGGACGTGTTCGATCATGAGCCACAAGTGCCCGACGCGCTGAAAACCCTCAGCAACGTGTTGCTCACGCCACATGTCGCCGGGTTGTCACCGGAAGCCACCCAAGGCACGGTGGAACTGGTGGGGAAAAACCTCGTGGCGTTTTTCTCCGGGCAACCGGTGCTGACCCCCATTGCCCTGCCGCCGCGAATCTCCAACCAGCGCGTGCACTAAAGCACGCCAAGCAAGGTCCACAGGCGTCGCGATTCGGCATCGGCGGAGATCAATTCACCGAGCAGTTCGCTCAGCGGCTTGTTGCCCCACTCGACCCCGCGCCGGATCAGATACGGCACCGGGCTGTGGGGTTCGGTGCGGGCCAGGTATTCGGCAATCAGCAGCAATTGCCGGTAAGCCTCCTCACGGCTGGCCGGTTCGCGGAATACCTGCGCAACCGGCGCCTGCGCTTCAGGCTGCGCGACAGCGGGCGGTGCTTCGGCGAGCGGCGGTGGCGGCGCCGGTTGTTGTGGGTGCATGGCGATAAACTCCTGAACCAGCGTCAGCAGCGCTTGAATAGTTTCCTGCAACGGCCGCAACCCTGGGCCCTGTTCGCCCAGATAGGCATCGCTCCAGGTGTCGAGCCGTTGCAGATGTTGCAGGCTCAGCAGCAGATTGCCCTGGGTGCGCAGCCAAAAGGCCAACGGCGTGGCGCGGATCTGTTCGTTGAGTTTCTTCTGTTCGTTGCGCGCGGTTTCCGCCGAGGTCTTGGCATTTTTACTGTCGTTGACCTGTACCTGCTGCAGCTGCAAGCGCCGCCATACCTCAAGGGTGCAGCTCTCGAAATCACTGTTACGGGTGCCGAACAATGGCACCCGCGTCAGCAGGATTTCACTGTAACGCCGCACCAGCCATTCCAGCGGGATGACCCGCCAGGACTGATCGCCGTCCTCGGCCTGCGGGTGCAGATGCTCGGGAAAGCGTTCGCACAACCCGGCGATCAACGCCAGGCTGCCGGGCAGTCCATCCAGCGCTTGCAGGTGCAGCCACGCCTCGCCCAGCCAGGCGCTGAGCATCAGGTCCTTGCTGCGTTCCAGCAATAACGTTGTCGTGAGTTTCTCCACTTCCGGCCAGTTCGCCCGCTTCAGCGTCGACTGCCAGACCCCGGTCGGCAAGCTCGCATCATCTTCGCGACGCAGATCACGCAACTGATCAAACTCGCGTTCATAACGCAAATCGACGCCACACGGCGCTTCGGCGCTGATCGGTGCGAGCAACTGATCAATCAAGTCCGGCAATTGGGTTAATGGCAGGCTCACAGGCCCTCCTTCTGCGTTTCAATGGCGGCCGTGGTGCCGGTGAACTGGAACGGTGAACGCGGTGCGCGGGTCGGCAGCGGCGCAATCGCCAGCGGCAGTTTCGAGCCCTGACTCATCAGCGACAGCCGCACGTACATCCGCGTGAATTCGCTGGTGACGCTATCTGTCGAGGCCGTCACCGGCAGGCGCAAGGTCAGTGGAAAATCGGTGTAATCCATGCTCGGCTGACGCTGCACAGAGAAGTGCGCACGCATCATGCGCAGCAACGACCACGGCCCGCCGTATTCCCAACCGGCTTCCAGATCACGCACCACCAGGTTCGGTTGCAGCGGATCGTTGACTGGACGTTCCTTGCCATTGCGCGCCCAACGCAGGGTCAGGCGAACAGGCTGGCCGACCATCCAGCGCAGGTTCGGTTGCTCGGCGGCGGGATAGTTGATCTGCTGACTGCCAGCGAGCAGACCCCAGGCAATCACCTGATCGGCGCCCTTTTCGTCCTCGCGATCGGTACGCCAGCGCACATCAAGTTCAACGCCGAGAATGCCACTCTTGTCGCGCACGAACAGCGGCGTCAGCCACGTGCTGGCCTGCTTCAAGCGGTTGAGGAAGTCTTCTGCCGCCTGGCGTTCGGGAGTCTGGCTCAGCACCAGCCCGGCCTGGGCCACCGGCAGGCGTTTGTCGATGATCTCGAGAAAATGCTGGACCCGCGCCGGGTCGGCATCCTGCGCCTGCACGCCGTTGGCGAAGGGGAAGCGATCGGCCAGGTACTGATTGAAGTAATTGGCCAGTTCATTCCACGCCGCCGCAGCCTGCTGTTGCTGCAGGTACTGGCAACGCTGCATGGCCGACTGCTGCAATTCCACCGCACGCATCGCCAGGGTCCCGCGGCCAGCAGCAAGGTTGGCGGTCTGCAGGACCTGCACGCAGGAGGCGGTGTCCATCTCGATGAAATCGCGGCTGACCAGTTGCTCGATCTGCGCCGGTGAACTCGCCGGGTTCGCCTCCTTGTACTTGAGCAATTCGTCATTGAGTGCGCTGAACTGGGTGACCCGCTCGTAATCCAGCGCCGACAGATTGCCCTGTTGGGCCATCAACCACTGCAATGCCGACGTGCGCCGTTCGGTGATGCCGAGCATGGTGTTGAACTGCTGCTTGAGGCTCAGCTTCAAGTCCTGCACATCGTTGGCGCCATAGAGTTGCAGGCCGAGGTTTTTCGAGCCGTCCCACTGGCTGATTTCGGTGCGTCCGGCGAACAGCGGTTGCGCGGTGATTTCATCCAGACCGCCAACGATTTGCGCCAGTGCCCGACGATTAAGGGCGCCTTGCAGCCGCGCAGCAAGATCGTTGCGATGCACTTCGACAAAGGCCTTTTGCAACGCCATCGCCTGCTCGGCCTGTACATTGAACACCGCATAAGGATGCATTTGATCGTCGTGATCCTTGAGGCTCAGCCACATCGCCTGCGCGGCAGCACTTTCGGCGGTTTGCAGCAAGGCTTCGCGATAAGCCGGCGGAATGCGCGGCAGTTCTTCGGCGATGTAACTCTTGTAACTGGAGAAGTAATTCAACGAGGTGTTGAGGTCATCGCCATCCACGGTCTGGCCTCGCAGATTGGCGCTGTCCTGACTGGCGCGCAGAGCGACCGAAACGAAGTCACGTTTGAACAGCGCCTGCACCGCGTTGTCGAGTTTGACCACATGTTCCTGCAACGCCAGTTGCCCACTGCCCTGCTGGATCAGCAAGTTGCCGCGTGAGCCGACCTGGGCGATCCACTGATCGCGGAAACTTTGCTGCAACTTGCTCGCCTGGGCCTCCAGTTGCTGCTCGACGGCAGGGCCAAGCAAGATGCTTTTGTGCACCTTGTCGAGAAACTCTCGATAACCCGGCACCAGTTCCTGGCCTTTGCCGCGGCTCCAGGTGGAATTGGTCAGGGCGATCGCCGCTTGCAGGTCGTCGATCAGTGCCCGCAGGTCTTCCAGTTCGGTCAGGCTGTTGCCGCTGCCGGCCTCCAGTTGCTCCAGGTGCAGCTTGAGATATCCGGCCTTGCTGACGAAGTTGTCGGCGAGGAAGTACTGATCGAGCCAACGCTCCATCAGCCCGGTAAAGTGGCTGGTGATCAAGGGCCGCTCGACGCTTAGATCCAGCGCTTGCAAATCGCCGCCATCCCCCGCTGCCAGCAGGCGGTTGTAGTACGCCGCATGGGGCAAGGTCGCCGCGTTGAGATTGAGCGACAGCGCGCTGTTGCTCAGTTTCACCAGGTCATCCAGCGGCGCCCGTTGATTGTTCTGGACCTCCCCGAACAATTGGTTTTGCAACTCGAGGCGCAGCGCGCGGTCGACCAGATCGCTCGCCTTCTGATAGTTCTGCCACTGCGCCGGGTCTTCGCTTTCGAGGCTGCTGCGTCGGTCGGTGGCGCGGATCGCCTTGATCCTGTCCAGTTCGTCGACCAGCCACTCGTGCAGAGGCACGAGCATGTGGCGTTGCGTTGACTTGAACACCTCTTGTTCGAGCTGAGTGTCGAGGGAGGAAAACCACGAGGTCGGAAACGCCAGCGACACATAGTGCCAGTGCGGCGCACGCTCCAGCACCCGCCAGAAACTCTGCACGTTGCGCCGGGTCGGCTCGAGCCGATGTGCGTCATCGGTGACCGCCACGTAGCTCTTCTGCGCCCCCTGCATCAGCCGCGCCAGCTCGTGGGCATCCTTGACCGACTGGTGCCAGACCCACAGCATCGCCACCGCCCAGATCACCCCGACCACCAGCGCCACCCCGGCGGTCAGCCGTTGCCAGCGCTGACGCAGGCGCAACAGGCGCGGCACCCCTTGCGCCAGGCCCCGTTCGCCGACCAGACGCTGACGCCACAACTGGCGCACGAACACACTTTGCTGCAAACCGCTGTCATCGGCGGAAAAACCGTCCCTGGCGTCCTCGCTCGCCTGACTCGCACTGAAGTACACCCCGCGAAAGCACGGCGCCTCACCCTGCGCATTACCCTGAAAAACCGGCTCCAGCACACTCTGCAAACCACGGCGCAGGGTTTCCAGACGCTCGGGCAACGCATACAGATCGGCGCTCAGATGCCCGGACAAGGTGCCGATTTCGATCACTGCTTCAGCCACGGCACGATGAATACGATCCAGCGCCTGATCGCTCCACTGCCCTTGCCACACGGCATCGCGCGCGTAGGGCGACGACCAGCCCAAGGTGCGTTCACGAGCCTCATCGGGCAAGGCATCAATCAGCTCCTGAAACCCCGGCAACTCTTCAAGTCCCGTAACGATCACGTACACCGGCACGCTCAAGCCAAAGCGTTGCAGCAGATCGATGAAGCGGCGGCGTGCGGCCAGACCGAGGCTCGCTGCCTGCTCCAGATTGCTCAGGTGGCTGACCGGCACGGTCCAGATCACGCCGTCCAGTGGACGTTTACTGCGCAGGCGCAGGATCAACCCGAGCAGCCGCCACCAGCCACCGCGTTGCAGATGCATGCCGTCGTCCGGCAAGAACAGCGCCTGCGGCACCACCAGCACCGCGCCCTCGGGGTCCGACCACCAACGACCGAACCACGCCGGTTTGTCGGTGGGTTGCAAATGCCATTCAGTGACCAGCTGCGTACCTTGAGTGTCATCGCCGAGCATCAGCAGCCACGGCATCTCATACCGGTCGCGACTGCCCTGCTCCTGTTCCATATGGCGTACGGCCGCATAAAAACTGCGGATCGCCGCACCACTCTGGGTGCGCAGCCACCACACCGCCACAGCGATGATCACCAGCAGCAACAGCAACCCGACGACCCACGCGACAATCGTCAGGGTGCTCATGAGTCTTGCTCCGGCGTGGCCACGGAATCGGTCATTTGCAGCACCGGCTCCAGCTCGGAGCGAATGTCACGCCAGAGCAACTGGCCGAACCCGGTCAACAGCAACACCATTGCCAGAATGCCCAGCGCCAGACGAAAGCCGTCCGGCAGCGCCGTACGGACCGGCAACTGCAACGGCGCGGCCAGCGACGGCTGCACCAGTCGCTGACTGACATCGTCGTAAGTGGCGTCGTCCTGCCAGGCAAAGTTGAACAGCGCCAGCCGCCATTTCGCCAGCTGCGCCTGGCTGTGTTCGCCGCGCAGACGCCCGTGAAAGCCCAGGATCAGGCATTGCAAATACACGTTGGCCAGGTCGCGGGTGGTCGGTTGTTGTTCATCGAGCAGGGTTTGAATGGCCGCCGGCACTTGCTCGCCAGCCTGGCGACTGGAATACAGCCGCGACTCCAGTGGTTTGTCCTGCCACGCCGCTTGTCCCGGCCACGGGCTGAACAGCAGGGTTTCATCGACCAGTGCGACGAACGCGTACACCAGCGCCTTGACCTGCTCGGTCGCCGAGTCGCCGACCCGCGAATACGCCGTGCGCCACAGTCGCTGCGAAGCCTGGGTCGACAGCTCGACCACGGTCTCCACCAGCGCCGCTTCGTCCTCGCTGTCCTTGGGCAATTGTGCCCAATCCTGTTGCCATTGCTGCCACGTCTGGCGGAACGCGCTGCTCAACGGTGCGTCCTGCAACCCCAGGCTTGCGGCACTTCCCTGCGACATACGGCGTTCCTTGTGTGATCAGGCACTTTCACTGTTCTGGGCGACAAACAGCACCACCTGCCAAGGGCTGCTGGTCAGCTTCGCGGCAGGCGCGGCGATGGTCAGCGGCAGTTGGGCGTCGAACCAGGCGCCTTCGGCCGTGACCACAAACAGGCGCGTGTCATCGCCAACGCTGTAGGCCACTTGTTCGCTGCGACTCATCGCCTGATGGGGCAAACCGCTCATGCGCTGACGGCTGAGCATGGCGATATGCGGCGCCGAAGCGATGATCGCGCCACGCAGCCAGTCGCCGGCAGCCTGCTCGCTGGCGCCGTTGGGCATGCGCAGGCCGATGACCAGACGCTGGCTCGGCTGCTCGTCGGGCAACTGGATCGAAAAGTGCTGTTCACTGCGTTCGAATGGCAGGCTGCGATAACCGGCACGGATCAGTTCCAGGGTGGTTTCCAGCCACTGCAACACGGCGTCGTAACCGCGTTGCAACTCAAGAAAATCCAGCGGCGCAAACGCCGGCACGCCGGCCAGCGGATCAAGCGCCGACCACGCGCCAGCCAGACCGAGCAAGTGCACGTAGAGACTTTGCGGGTGGGCGATGCGGCTGTTGAGTGCACCTTCGACTTCCGGCAGACGCGCCCACAGTGCGGCCAACTGGCGACGGATTTCCAGGGCATCGTCCTGATTGCCGGCCTGTTGCGCCTGACGCAAGCGGCCACCAAGAAACAGGCACTTCTCCCGCGCCCGCGCGCAGAGTCCGGCGATGCGGCGGCCCAGTGGCGACTCCGGCAACAGCAGCGGCGTGGGTGCGGTGTAGGTCAGCGGCAGAAAACCACCACCCTCCTTGCGGATCTTCAACAGCGGCAGGCAGATCGAATCCGCCTTGTTCAGTTGCGTGCAAAGCCGTGGGTTGGGTCGCCAGACCGTGATCGACTCAGGGAATTCGCCGCTGGTGAGGTCCGGCAAGGCCTCGCCGACCACCGACTGCAAACGGCCCTTGAGCGGCAGCAATTGCCCGGCGCGCCACATCGGGCTGATCGCCAGATACACGGTGACGGTGGCATCGTCGGTGGCGTCGATCGCGGTGCTGACGTCCAGCTCCAGGGTCGGGCCGATCCCGGCCTGCAAGTCCACCGGCAAACCGTCGGGCAGAGTGCCTTGCAGCGACACCACCCGCACCACGCCTGCGCTCAGCGCCGACGGGTCGAATTCCATATGGCTGACGCCCCAGAACCACGGGTTGCACGCCTGCGCCAGATGCGCCCCGAGCGCTTCGGCCCGCAGCCCTTGCAACTGAAAATGCTGCGGCAGCAATTGCATGCCTTCGTGCCAGCAAACCGCGTCAGGTAGCAGACTCATACGACTCCCTTCGACTACGCCGCGATCCGGCGGCAGCGGTGGTGTTTCAGTGCTCGGTGGGATTGACCAGCGTCATCTCGCGACTGTCGAATTTCAGCCACGCTTCGCTCTGGTCATCGAGGCGCAATCGGTGCGCTCCGGGTGTGTTATAGCTGGCGAAGACCAAAAGTCCAGCGGCCTTCTTGCCCCCCAGCGGGAAGGGTTGGCGGTCGATGAATTGTCCCGGCACCAGCTCCAGTCCCCACACACTCATCAACTGACGATAGTCGCGCTGGTACTGCTCGCGTCCGGCAAACCACTGACTGGCGCTGATGCCCGAGAGTTGCTTGAGCAGATCCGGATCGGCGACCGCAATGAAATCCACAGCAATCGGCGTGTCGTCATTGGCCTTCGGTGCGACGTCGAGGGTCAGGCTGTCGAGGTCCACCTTCGGCCCGAAGAAGGAACAGCCGGCCATGAGCGCAAACACCATCGCTACAAAAAAACGTCCGTACAAAATGAATTTTCCTTTTCCCGACCCTGTCCAAAAATGTTTTTGCTTGCATTTTTATAGACCTGTTCTAGCGTCTTGGGTAGTTCGGCTGCTACCGCCGAATGAGGAAGGTTTGTCAAAGGAACGACAGGTCATCTGCTCCCCTTTCTAACCTACGGTCCAGTAAGGGAAAGCGATGAACGGGCCTCCCGATGCATTGCGCCCGCCCAACGCATCGGAGTCCGCCGTCATGGCAGAAAGTACTCAGCACAAGCTCGACCGGGTGCGCCCGCCCCGGGTGCAAATCACCTACGACGTCGAAATCGGCAACGCCATCGAGAAAAAGGAATTGCCCCTGGTAGTCGGGATCCTCGCCGACCTCTCGGGCAAACCGCTTGAGCCATTGGCAAAACTGAATGAACGGCGGTTTACCGAAATCGACCGCGACAACTTCAACGAAGTGCTCGCCTCGATCGGCCCGCGCGCCACGCTGCAAGTCAACAACACCCTGAGCGGCGACGACAGCAAGCTCAACATCGAACTCAACTTCAAGCACATCGACGACTTCGATCCGGTCAAGGTGGTCGAGCAAGTCACGCCGCTGCGGCGCCTGTTCGAGGCTCGCCAGCGTCTGCGCGATCTGCTGACCAAACTCGACGGCAACGATGATCTGGACAAGCTGTTGCGCGACGTGATCGCCAACACCGAAGGCCTGCAAGAGATCAAGTCGGCCCGCCCGGACACCGCTACCCCGGCAGCTGATGCCGAGGCGCCGGCCGAACCGCAAGCCTGATCATCCACTTAACCGAGGGAGCATCCGTCATGCCCGCCGCCGCCCAGAATCAAGCCAGCGACAATGCTGCAGCCGAGACTTTATCCCTGCTCGACCGGATCATCGCCGAAGGCCGCATGGCCCACGATGACAGTCAGCAGGATTACGCCCGCGACATGCTCGCGGAATTCGCCACCCAGGTGCTCGACGAAGGCATGGCCATCGACAAGGACACCGTGGCGATGATCAACGACCGCATCAGCCAGATCGACGAACTGATCAGCGCTCAGCTCAACGAGGTGCTACACCACCCCGATCTGCAAAAACTCGAAGCCTCGTGGCGCGGTTTGCACATGTTGGTGCAGAACACCGAAACCAGCACCCGCCTCAAGTTGCGCCTGCTGAACGTCACGCAGAAAGAGCTGCAGAACGATCTGGAAAAAGCCGTCGAATTCGACCAGAGCGCGCTGTTCAAGAAGATCTACGAAGAGGAATACGGCACCTTCGGCGGGCATCCGTTCAGCCTGCTGGTGGGTGACTACACCTTTGGTCGTCACCCGCAGGACATCGGCCTGCTGGAGAAACTGTCGAACGTCGCCGCCGCCGCGCACGCACCGTTCATTGCCGCCGCCAGTCCTCGGCTGTTTGACATGAACAGCTTCACCGAACTGGCGGTGCCGCGCGATCTGTCGAAAGTTTTCGAGAGTCAGGAACTGATCAAGTGGCGCTCGTTCCGCGAGAGCGAAGACTCGCGTTATGTGTCGCTGGTGCTGCCGCACTTCCTCCTGCGCCTGCCCTATGGCCCGGACACTTCACCGGTGGAAGGCATCAATTACGTCGAAGACGTCAACGGCACCGACCACAGCAAATACCTGTGGGGCAATGCCGCGTGGGCACTGTCGCAACGCATCACCGAAGCGTTTGCCAAGTATGGCTGGTGCGCGGCGATTCGCGGCGCTGAAGGCGGTGGTGCGGTGGAAGGCCTGCCGGCGCACACCTTCCGGACCAGCTCCGGCGACCTGTCGCTGAAATGCCCGACCGAAGTGGCCATTACCGACCGCCGCGAGAAGGAACTCAACGACCTCGGTTTCATCGCCCTGTGCCACAAGAAAAACAGCGACATCGCGGTGTTCTTCGGTGGCCAGACCACCAATAAATCCAAGGTCTACAACACCAACGAGGCCAATGCCAACGCGCGGATCTCGGCGATGTTGCCGTACGTGCTCGCAGCCTCGCGTTTCGCCCATTACCTGAAGGTGATCATGCGCGACAAGGTCGGCAGTTTCATGACCCGCGACAACGTGCAGACCTACCTCAATAACTGGATCGCCGACTACGTGCTGATCAACGACAACGCGCCGCAGGAAATCAAGGCGCAGTACCCGTTGCGCGAAGCGCGGGTGGATGTCACCGAGGTGGCCGGCAAGCCGGGGGCCTACCGCGCGACGGTGTTCCTGCGGCCGCACTTTCAGCTGGAGGAACTGACGGCGTCGATTCGCCTGGTGGCGACCTTGCCGCCACCGGTTGCTGCCTGACCTGCTGCCCCCGCCGCCCGTGCGGCGGGGGCCTGCCCTATATCTAGCGTGATACCTTTCAGGAGTTTCAAGCGATGGATGCAATCATTCTCGACCTCGGTGGCGACATCAAAGGCGACAGCCTGCTCGAGGGTTACAAGGACAAGATCGAAGTCATGTCCTACAGCCACAACGTGGCCATGCAGGTCACCAATGACGTCAGCAACTCGGAGCGCACGTCGGGCCGGCCACACATTGGTGAATTCACCCTGACCAAATTCGTCGACAGCTCAACGCCGTCGCTCAACGAATACTGCTGCGCGGGCAAACCGATTCCCGAAGCGAAGATCACCATCGGCCGCAATGCCGCCGAGGGCAGCGGGCAGTTGATGCCATTCATCATCTACACCCTGACCAATGTCGTGCTGTCCAACGTCAGTGTCAGCGGCGGTACCGGCGGCAAACCGGTGGAAACCCTGTCGCTGAACTTCACCAAAATCAAATGGGAACTCACCGCGCAGAAAGACGACGGCACCAAGGAAGGCACCGCCGGTACGGTCTGGGATCTGGCGGCCAACAAGGCCAGCAAGTAACCGGTCGCCCTGGCCATGGCTGGCACCGGGATCCGCGCGCCGCTGTTCGAACGCCTCGCGTCCAGCGAGGCCGAGGGCGCACGGGAGTTTGATCGGCAGGCGTTGCTCGACTCGGTGCATGCCGAGCTCGGGCGCCTGTTCAACACCCGTCGCGGCTCACGCCCACTGACCCGGCCACCCAGCGTGATCGACTACGGCATCGCCGACTGGAGCGCCTTGCAACAACAGCGCAGCGATGACCGCCGGCAACTGGCGCGGGACATCCGCGAAGCCATCACCCATTTCGAACCGCGCCTGAAACTCGGCGAGGTGCAGGTCAATCCGGTGCCCGAACACCCGCAACAATTGAGCATTCGCCTGCTCGGCGAGTTGCGCAGTGGCCAGCAACACTGGCCGGTGGCGTTTGTCATCGAGCCCGGCGGCCAGGGCCTGGAGGTGCGCCATGAGCGACTCGATTGACGCGCAACTGCTCGATTACTACCAACGCGAACTGACCTGGCTGCGACACGCCGGCAGCCAGTTTGCCGAACGCTATCCGAAAGTCGCGCGGCGCCTGGAGTTGTCACCCGGTGAATGCCCCGACCCGCATGTCGAACGTTTGCTGGAAGGCTTTGCCCTGCTCGCCGCCCGTCTGCAACGACGCCTGGATGACGATTACGCCGAATTCAGCGACGCGCTGCTCGAACAGCTTTATCCCTTGGCCATGCGCCCGCTGCCCTCCTGCGCCATCGTCCAGTTCGAGCCGGACCCGAGCAAAGGCAACCTCGACGAGGGCTATCCCCTGCCCCGCGACACGCCATTATTCGTCACCACCGACAAGGGCCAGAGCATTCACTTTCGCAGCACGGCTGCCGTGCACTTGTGGCCTGTCGAAGTGACTGAAGCCTTGATCCTCGGCAGTGACGAAGCCCAGGCGCTGACGGGTGTTGCACAGTCGCGCTCGGCCTTGCGCCTGAGCCTGCGTTGCCTGGGCGAAAGCCAATGGGCGGGGCTCGGCATCGAACAGTTGCGCATTCACCTGGCTGCGTCGCCGGTGATCAATGCCTGCCTCTATGACTTGCTCGGTGCCCATGCGATGCAGGTTCTGGCCGGCTCACCGGGCAGCGTTCCGACGCCGTTGAAAGGTCTGCCGCAGATTGTCGGATTTGCCGACGACGAAGCGCTGTTACCCGACGAAGACGGTGTGCATCCGGGCATGCGCCTGCTGGCCGAATACTTTGCCTTTGCGGACAAATTCCACTTCTTCGACCTGCCCTTGCGCGGCGTGACCAGCGACAGCCAGACGCTGTATCTGTACATCGTCTTCGACCGCGCTCCAGGCAGTCGCCTGCATTTGCAGGCCAGTGATATCGCCCTCGGTTGCGCGCCGGTGATCAACCTGTTTCCGCGGACCTCCGAGCCACTGCGTCCCGATGGGACCCACAGCGAATACCGCCTGATTGCCGACAGCCACCGCGAGAACAGCGTCGAGATCCACAGCATTCGTGGCATGCGCGCCAGCTCCAGCGCGGGGGTGCAACGCTTGCCGGCCTACTACGGCAGTCAGCACAGCGGTGGCGATCAGCAGCGTTACTGGCATGCACGACGGGTCAGCGGCATGACACCGAACCGCCTCGGCAGCGACCTGTTGGTCAGCGTGGTCGACACCCGTTTCGAGCCGCAGACGGACTTGCCCGATTACAGCCTCACCGCCGAACTGCTCTGCACCAATCGCCACCTGGCGCAAAGCCTGCCGGCCGGCACACCGTTGGGATTCGAGCGCCCAGGACCGGTGGCCTGGGCGCGTCTGCGCAACCCGCCCAGTCCACAAAGTCTGCCACGGCTGGACGGTGATTCACGCTGGCGGCTGGTGTCGCAACTGACCCTCAATCACCTGTCACTGGTCGAAGGCCCACAGGCGCTCGATGCGCTGAAAGAAATTCTGCAGTTGCACAACCTGCGCGATGAAGCCAGTGCCCTGCGCCAGATCGAAGGCCTGTTGAGCCTGCATGCCGAGCGGATCATCGGTCACGTCGGGGCTGACGCCTGGCGCGGTTGGCGCAATGGTCTGGAGGTGCAAGTGCAGCTCGATCCGCAGCACTTTGTCGGCAGTAGCGCGGTGTTGTTTTGCGCCGTGCTGGCGCAGTTCTTTTCGCTGTACGCCACGGCCAATCGCTTTGTGCGCACGGTATTGATACAGGACGACAAGGAGGTCAAGGCATGGCAACCCCAAGCCGGCATGCCCCTGTCGCTCTGACCCTGAGCCAGCGTCTGCGCCGCGATCCGCAGGCGTTCGAGTTGTTGCAGGCGCTGTTGCTGCTGGAGCGCGAACAGCCGCAGGCCGAATCCCTCGGCAGCGGCACTTCGCCCCAGGCCGAAGCGGTGAAACTGCGTGGGCCGTTGACGCCGATGTTCGCCGCCAGCCAGATCGAAAGCCTGCGCGAAGCGCCGGGCGAGCCGCTGACCCTCGACACGCCGGTGTTCGGCCTCGGCGGTCCCGACGGCCCCCTGCCCTACGCCTATCAGGAATGGCTGCAACAACGCGCCCGGGCCAAGGATCATGCGCCGGCCGAGTTCCTCGATCTGTTCCAGCATCGCCTGCTCAGCCTGCTGTACAAGGTGATGCGCAAACACCGGATAGCCTTGGGTTTCGTCACGCCGGGAGCGTCGCCGGTGCAGGCGCAATTGCGCGCACTGACCGGGTTGTTACCCAAGTCGTTGCAGGAGCGCGAGGCCGTGCCGGATTGCGCGGTGCTGGCCTGCACCGCGTTGTTCGCCGATGGCCGCCGTTCGCTGGCCGGGTTCGCGGCGATTGTCCGCGAACAGTTTGCCGTGCCGGTCGCGCTGAGTGCCTACGAAGGTGCCTGGCGCGAAATTCCAGTGGCCAGCCGCAGCCTGATGCAGGCCGGCGGCCGCAACCTGCAATTGGGCCGTACAGCGGTGGCCGGCACGCGGGTCTGGGATGAGCACGCCGGCATTCGCCTGACACTGGGGCCATTGCCGTCGGCGCAGGCCGCACGGTTCCTCCCCGATGGCGAAGTGCATCCGGCGCTGGCCAGCCTTGCCGCGTTGTATTTCGGCCCGGATCTGGACGTGAAACTGGTGTTGCTGGTGCGCGGTGCCGGGCCGCTGAAACTCGGCCGGCAGGTGCCGACGCTGCTGAGCTGGAACGGCGGCCTGCAACGCCAGGCCAGCCTTGCCGTGCAACGCATCGAAACCCGTCTGCGTCAGCTGGAGATCACCTGAAAATGGAACTGGCCAGTCTGATCGGACGCCTCAACCCGGACAACCGCCGCGCCCTCGAACGCGCCGCGCAACGCTGTTTGCAGCGCGGCCATCACTTTGTCGAGATCGAACACCTGTTGCTGGAATTGCTCGACATTGAGGGTGGCGACTTTGCTTTTCTGCTGCCGCGTTTCGGGCTGGAACGGGATGCGTTGAGTGCGGAAATCAACAAGGCACTCGACCTGTTCAAGGCCGGCAGCACGCGCACGCCAGCGCTGTCATCGCACACCTTGGGCCTGCTCGAAGATGCGGTGGTGCAGGCCAGTGTGCTGGGGCTCGACAGCATTCGTTCCGGGTTGTTGTTGCTGGCACTGATTGACCGTGATGAGCGCCGCAGTCTGCTGCTCAACAGCGCCTCGTCGTTACTGCGAATTCCCAAAGAAGCGCTGCGGGCGAACTTGCTGGAGTGGACCGAAAACTCCCGTGAGCATGTCGGCCCGCGTTCCGCGGCTTCCTCTGGAAATCCTGCGCCACGACAGGATTCGGTGCTGGATCAATACACCCAGGATCTGACCGCCGATGCCCATGCCGGGCGCATCGACCCGATCGTGGGTCGCGATGGCGAAATCCGTCAATGCATCGACATCCTGCTACGCCGCCGGCAGAACAACCCGATTCTGGTCGGCGCACCGGGCGTGGGCAAAACCGCCGTGGTCGAAGGCCTGGCCTTGCGCATCGCCGCCGGTGACGTGCCGCCGTCGTTGCAGGAGGTCAGCCTGCGTGTGCTCGACCTAGGCCTGTTGCAGGCCGGCGCCGGGGTCAAAGGCGAGTTCGAACAACGGCTCAAAGGCGTGATCGACGCGGTCCGCAGTGCCGACAAACCGATCATCCTGTTCATCGACGAAGCCCACACCCTGATCGGTGCCGGCGGTGCCGAGGGTGGCAGCGATGCGGCCAACCTGCTGAAGCCGGCGCTGGCCCGTGGCGAGTTGCGCACGCTCGCGGCCACAACGTGGATGGAGTACAAAAAATACTTCGAGAAAGACCCGGCCCTCGCCCGTCGTTTTCAACTGGTGCAGGTGGAAGAGCCGGACGAAATCACCGCCGTGGAAATGCTCCGTGGCGTTGCCGCCAAACTTGAACAGCACCACGGCGTGCAAGTGCTCGATGCGGCGATCCACGAAGCGGTGAAACTTTCGCACCGCTACATCTCCGGTCGCCAGTTACCGGACAAGGCCATCAGCGTGCTCGACACCGCGTGTGCCCGAGTCGCCCTCGGCCAGCACGATGTGCCGCCGCCGCTGGAAAGCCTGCGTCATCGGCAAAACAGCCTCAAGGACGAAGTCGAACGCCTGCGCCGCGAGCAAGCCACAGGCCTCGATCACCGCGAACGCATCACCCTGCTGGAAAGCGAATCGCAGGGCAACGTGCAGGCGATCCGCGAACTGGAAACCCGCTGGAGCGAAGAACGCGTGGCCGTGCGCGAACTGCTCGACACCCGCCGCGAATTGCTCGACTTGAGCGAACGCGCCGACAGCGACAAACCCGATGAAGCCACCGACAGCCGCATCGACCACCTGGCCGCCGAACTGCTGCGCCTCGAGGCGGGACTGGACGCGATTCGCCAGGACGATCCGCTGGTGCCCGAACAGGTCGACGCAAAAACCGTCGCTGCGGTGATCGCCGGCTGGACCGGCATCCCCGTTGGCAAAATGCTCGCCGACGAAGCCCACGCCGTACGCACCCTCGGCACCCGCATGGGCCAACGGGTGATGGGCCAGAGCACCGCGCTCAACACCATTGCCCAGCGCTTGCAGGCGTATCGCGCCGGTCTGACCGATCCACAGAAACCGGTCGGCGTGTTCCTGCTGGTCGGCCCCACCGGGGTCGGTAAAACCGAGACGGCTTACGCCTTGGCCGATGCGCTGTACGGCGGCGAACGCAACCTGATCAGCATCAACCTTTCCGAATATCAGGAAGCCCACACCGTCAGCCAACTCAAAGGCGCGCCACCCGGTTATGTCGGTTATGGCAGCGGCGGAGTGCTGACCGAAGCGGTGCGACGCAAACCGTATTCGGTGGTGCTGCTGGACGAAATCGAGAAGGCCCATCCGGATGTGCTCGAAGCGTTCTACAACGTTTTCGACAAGGGCTTGATGGAGGATGGCACCGGCTTGGTGGTGGACTTCAAAAACACTGTGATGCTCGCCACCAGCAACGTCGGCGCGGAGCTTTTGCTGGATACACCCGCCGCGCAACTCGGCTCGGATGCCTTCAACGAGGCACTGCACAAAGTCCTCTTGCAAGCCTTCCGCCCGGCGTTTCTGGCGCGCATGACCGTGGTCGCCTATCGACCGCTGGATGAAGCGACGCTGGAGGGGATTGTGTTGGCGAAACTGGAAAAACTGCGGGGCCGTTACAAGGCGGCAACGGGCAAACAGTTCGAGTTTGATTCGGGAATCGTTAAAGCCGTACTCGCCAAGTGCAGCGCGGCGGGTGCGCGGGATGTCGAGAACGTGTTGATGACGCAGGTGACAGGGAAACTGGCGGAGTGGGTTTTAGAGTGAACGACACAGGAAAAGCTGCGTCGCGCCCTTTCTCGTAAGTGTTCGACTTCTTTGCAGGTATTCGCGATGCCCTACAAAATTCTTATATGGAATACGCAGCACTTCCATAACCAGAGCAAAAAAGAATCAGAGGCATACCAGGCAAAGGCCGCTTACCTGAGCAAAGTATTGCTGCTCAAGCGGCCCGATATTCTTGCACTCTTTGAAACGGGCACGACCGGGGCGCCCAATGTCAGCGCAGAGAAGTTGCTGGAATCGCGCGGATACCGGTTGGTGCATGCGCTGGACAACGAGGGCGGCGCGCGAATCGACACGACTTTAGGTTCGATGGTGTTCGTGCGCAATGAACTGGCAGGAGCCTTCGAGATGCTCTCCGACTACATACTGGGCGCTTCCGAGCGGCGCGCACCGATCGTCATACGACATAAATACAATGGCGACGCCCTGGCCTTCTATCATGCCAACTCATCTTATAAGGCGGCCGAAATCACGGCCGAAACCATCAACTTCATCGTTGCCAACAAGCGTGAAAAATTTCGCGAACTGATTTTCTTCGGCGGCGACCTGAATGCCGAGCCTCACGAGAATCACAAGGAAATCAGGCCTCCCGAGCACAGACCGCTGAAGCCCGTCCCACCCGCTACAGCCGGCACCCATATTCAGATCACCAACAAGACGCTCAAGGAGGCCAGACTGGATTGGCGCAACAATGTCGAGTATGTGTTCGACGACGAACAAGGCATTGATGTGCCTGTGCGTTCCCAGGAAAGCTGGAATACAAGCTATCGGTGGGATGAGGGAATCTGCGAGGACGAGTATGTTGCCACCCCTCGGGTTCTCGACTACGCCTACGTCACCGATACCTATCGCTGGAATTGCGAATGCGACGGCCGAGCGCAGTGCATCCCGAACGGTACCGGCGGTTATAAAGCCATCAGACGTATCAGTTATGGCGACGTAATTCGCAGCGACCACTTCCCAGTATTTTACTTCGGCAAACGACATGATGAAGAAGCGACCTTTCTCGTGCATATCGCAGAAGATCCCTATCTGAGTGCCGCATTGAAAAACCGGCTCGGCGCCGGTGAGCAGCGGATAACCCTGCGTTTTGGCTCCTTCAAGTCTTCACCGGTAGAGATGGAAGCTCCGCTTGACGCTACGTATTGGGCCTGGACGAGCGCAAAGACTTTGCGGGTGACATCAACGAGCAATCTGACAGGGCATTTTCGCTTCAAGAAACAGATTGGCGTGACATGGCCGGCCATCATCGAATTTCCCGCCGTGTCCGGAGCAATCGGCAGCAGCGCAAAGCTCACGCTGTATGTAACGGGTATCGACTATGAATAGTTTTTCCCCCCTCGAGATTGCTCATGACTCGCTCGACTGACAGCAACACCACCCTCTCCCTCACCGCCCCCTCGCTGTCGGCGCTTTACCCTGAATCACTGTCCGGTGAAGAGGCGCTCAACTCACTCGGATCGCAAACCCTCAACGGCGTGAATGACGGCGCCTCTCTGACGCTGACCAGTGCCATTGCCACCCACGTCACCACCACCCTGCACAATGACGCGCAACTGCGCCCGTTCGATGCGCTGGTTGCCGAAATCCGCCAACTGCCCGCCGATGCCACGGCCGAGCGCTACCAGTTGCTGTTAAGGCCGTGGCTGTGGTGGCTGACCCTGGCGAGCAATAACCGGGTGTTCCAGAACCTCGCCACTTCGGACATTGTCACGACGATTTTCAAGGCCCACGGCTTTACCGATTTCAAGCTGTCGCTGAGCGGCAGTTACACACCGCGCGAATACTGCGTGCAGTACGGCGAAACCGATTTCGCATTTGTTTCGCGGTTGCTGGAAGAAGACGGCATTTTCTGGTTTTTCACCCACGACAGCGGCAAACACACGCTGGTGCTCGGTGACAGCAACGACGCCTTCGTAGCGATCCCCAACGGGCCGAAGGTCAAGTATCTGGGTCAGGGAATGGGTGAGCGTGAGTTACACGGGATTCGCGCCGGGCAGGTGTGCCTGCAAGCGGTGGCCGGGGTGTATCGGGCCACGGATTACGAATTCACCACACCGACCACATCGCTGTATGGCCAGGCGGAAGCGGTGGCCGGGCCGCGTTCGATCTACGAGCATCCGGGCGGTTACAACGCCAAGGCCCGGGGCGATGCGCTGACCAAGCAACGGGTTGAGGGTTTGCGCAGCGAAGAGAAACGTTTTGTCGGTGAAAGCGACTGTCGCTGGCTGGTGCCGGGGCACTGGTTCACCCTCGACGGGCATGAAGACGCGAGCCTGAATATCGACTGGGTGGTGACGCGGGTCACCCATGACGTCAGCCACGAACGCTATCGCAACCGTTTTGAAGCGATCCCCAAAGCCACGCCGTTCCGCGCGCAACGCACCACGCCGAAACCGCGCATGCATCCGCAGACCGCCATTGTCGTGGGCAAGTCTGGCGAAGAAATCTGGACCGACGAGTACGGCCGGATCAAGTTGCAGTTCCCGTGGGATCGCGACGGCAAGAACGATGAAACCAGTTCCTGCTGGGTGCGCGTGGTGTTGCCGTGGAGCGGCAAAGGCTTCGGCATGCAGTTCATTCCGCGCATCGGTCAGGAAGTCATCGTGACCTTTATCGACGGCGATCCCGACCGGCCGCTGGTCACCGGTTGCGTGTACAACGGCGACAACGCCCTGCCCTACGCCTTGCCGGCCAATCAGACCCAGTCGGGGATCAAGACGCAGTCATCCAAGGGTGGCGGTGGTTTCAACGAGCTGCGTTTTGAGGACAAGAAGGATGCCGAAGAGGTGTTTTTGCAGGCGCAGAAAGACCTGAAGATCAATGTCCTCAACGACACCACCGCCACCGTCGGCCACGACGAAACCCTCACCGTACAGAATGCACGCACCCGCACGGTCAAGGACGGCGACGAGACCGTGACCCTGGAGAAAGGCAAACGCAGCGTCACGATTCAAACCGGCAGCGACACCCTGGACGTCAAGGACAGCCGCACGGTGAAAGTCGGTGCCGATCAGAATCACAGCACCGGCGGCAACTACACCGACAAAGTCACCGGCGATTACAGCCTGACCGTCGACGGCAACCTGACGATCAAGGTCAGCGGCACCCTGACCCTGCAAAGTGGCGGCAGCTTCACCATCAAAAGTGGCGCCGATCTGGCCACGTCGGCCAGTACCTCGATCACCCACAAGGCCGGAACTGCCTTGACCAATCAGGCCGGTACATCGCTGGACAACAAGGCCGGCACCACACTGACCAACGATGCCGGGATAAGCCTGACCAACAAGGGCGCGGCCTCGCAGACTGTCGATGGTGGCGGCATGCTGACCATCAAGGGCGGGCTGGTGCAAGTCAACTGACAGGGAGCACTCATGGCGATCACACCGCTGGATCTGCAGCAGGATGACAAGCAGCTCAAGGGGCGTCTGCAGGACGGCCAGCTCGACGGGCCGCTGCAGATCAAGGATGACGGGCGCAAGCAGGCAGACCTCAACTACAGCGCCGGGGTGCTGCAAGGGACCTCCCTGCTCTATCACCCCAATGGCAAGGTCTCGGCGCAGATGCCATTTGTGCGCGACAAGGTGCAAGGCGTCGCGAGTTTCTATTCCGCAGAGGGCTGGTTGCAACGCAAGGCGACCTACCGCCGTGGGTTGCTGCATGGCGAGGCGTTCAATTACTTTCCTGACGGACAAGTGGCTGAGGCGGAGTTCTATCGCGATGGTGTGCGTGAGGGGCGTTATCAGCGCTTTCATCCCAATGGCAAACCGGCGGCCGAGGCGCGGTATGTGAACGGGCAGTTGCTGGAGCCGGAGCAAGGCTTTGCCGAGGATGGCCGGCCGCTGGGAGCGGATGGCAAGCCGATTTCGCGGGTGCGGTGGTGGTATCGGCAATGGGCGGATCCGCAGCAGACCTGAGAACCTCGAAGAGCCCCTCACCCTAACCCTCTCCCCGAGGGAGAGGGAACTGATCGGGGGAGATTGGCGAGTTATGCCGGCGTGAAAGGTATGCAGTGAATCCATTATCGACTCGGTCGTTCAGGTCGATGTATTGCGATAGACATCTTGGTCGGCTCACTCTCCCCGACGGAGAGGGAACTGATCGGGGGAGATTGGCGAGTTATGCCGGCGTGAAAGGTATGCAGTGAATCCATCATCGGCTCGGTCGTTCAGGTCGATGTATTGCGATAGACATCTTGGTCGGCTCACTCTCCCTCCCCTCGACCGAGAGGGAATTGATCGGGGGAGATTGGCGAGTTATGCCGGCGTGAAAGGTATGCAGTGAATCCATCATCGGCTCGGTCGTTCAGGTCGATGTATCGCGACAGACACCTTGGTCGGCCCCCTCTCCCTCTGGGAGAGGGCTGGGGTGAGGGTTAGCGGTTCAGGGGATGAGCATCTGCATCTGCCCCGGCATGGCGATTTTGATCACCCCCGCCCAGTTGCACATCAAGGTGCTGTTGGCATCAATCGCCGGCATGCCGCCCAATAACAACGTCGGCGCGCCACCGGGGATCCACGGTGTGGCCGTCGCCGGAATGCACGGCATCGGCGTCAACACCCCAAGCGCCGCAGCGGTTGCCGCCGCCACCATCGGATTGGCCATGCTCATGCACACTCCGAACGGCAGGATATTGACCAGCGGGATGTGATCCATGATGTTCGCCGCCGGCATACCGCCGGTCAGCGTGCGGTTCACTGGCAGCACATTGAGCATCGACGGCGCGGCGCCGAAGCTGCATTGCAATGTGGCGGTGGCACAGACTTGCGGACAGCCCATTTCCCGACTCCTTCGTGGACACGACATACCCGCTAAACCTTAGTCTGCTGCGGCTCCTCGCGCACATTCCCAAAGGTGATTATCCGGCAACACGCTAACCTATAAGACCGACCCGCGCTTGTGACCGCCCGAGCGCGCCATTAGATTAGCCAATGATGTCTGGCCTCCAAAATAAGCAGAAGGGATAAGCATGGCGCTTACTGACCAGTCCACCCGTATCCGCTCTGGCGAAGAACTCGATGCCAGCCTGATTGATCCGTACCTCAAGGCGCATATTCCGGGCCTGAGCGGCTTACCTGCGATCAGCCAGTTTCCCGGCGGCGCGTCGAACCTGACCTACCTGCTGGAATACCCGGAGCAGGAGTTCGTCCTGCGCCGTCCGCCGTTCGGCCACAAGGCCAAATCCGCCCACGACATGGGCCGCGAATTTCGTATCCTCAATCAATTGCGCGACGGTTTTCCGTACTGCCCGAAAGCCTACGTGCACTGCACCGACGAAGCGGTGATCGGCGCCGAGTTCTACGTGATGGAACGGGTCAAGGGCATCATCCTGCGCTCGGAACTGCCGCCGGAGCTGGGCCTCGATGCGGCGAAAACCGAAGTACTGTGCAAAAGCTTCATTGACCGCTTCGTCGAACTGCACCGCGTCGACTACAACGCTTGCGGCCTCGGCGATCTGGGCAAGCCGGAAGGCTACGTTGCCCGTCAGATCAAGGGCTGGAGCGAACGCTACGAAAAAGCCCTGACCCCGGACGCACCGCACTGGGAAGCCGTCAAAGCCTGGCTCAACGACAAGATGCCGGCCGATCACCCGACCTCGAGCATCGTCCACAACGACTACCGCTTTGACAACGTCATCCTCGACCCGGACAACCCGATGCAGATCATCGGCGTGCTCGACTGGGAACTGACCACCCTCGGCGATCCGCTGATGGACCTGGGCAACACCCTCGCCTACTGGATCGAAGCCGGCGATCCGGCACCGGTGCAACTGATGCGTCGTCAGCCGAGCCACGCGCCAGGCATGCTCACCCGCCGCGAGTTCGTCGACTACTACGCCGAACGCTCGGGCATCCAGATCGACAATTTCGACTTCTACTACACCTACGGTCTGTTCCGCCTGGCCGGCATCGTGCAGCAGATCTACTACCGCTTCTACCATGGCCAGACCCAGGACAAACGCTTCGCGCAGTTCATTCACATGAACAAACTGCTGGAGCAGATGAGCCTGCAGGTCATTGCGAAATCGAGCCTCTGACGGCCCACACCAAGGAACCCCTATGTCCAAGACTCAGTTGTTCGACCTCGACGGCAAGATCGCTTTTGTTTCCGGCGCCAGCCGTGGCATCGGTGAAGCCATCGCCAAACTGCTGGCCCAGCAAGGCGCCCACGTGATCGTTTCGAGCCGCAAGCTCGAAGGCTGCCAGCACGTCGCCGATGCGATCATCGCCGCCGGCGGCAAAGCCACCGCCGTGGCCTGCCATATCGGTGAAATGGAACAGATCAGCCAGGTGTTCGCCGGGATCAAGGAACAGTTCGGCCGCCTGGATATTCTGGTGAACAACGCTGCGACAAACCCGCAATTCTGCAACGTGCTCGACACCGATCTGGGTGCGTTCCAGAAGACCGTCGATGTAAACATCCGCGGCTATTTCTTCATGTCGGTCGAAGCCGGCAAGCTGATGCGCGAGAACGGTGGTGGCAGCATCATCAACGTCGCGTCGATCAACGGCATTTCGCCGGGGATCTTCCAGGGCATCTACTCGGTGACCAAGGCTGCTGTGATCAACATGACCAAGGTCTTCGCCAAGGAATGCGCGCAATTCGGCATCCGCTGCAACGCCCTGCTGCCGGGCCTGACCGACACCAAATTCGCCTCGGCGCTGGTGAAGAACGATGCAATCCTCAAGCAGGCGCTGACGCAAATTCCGCTCAAGCGTGTGGCTGATCCGAGTGAAATGGCCGGTGCGGTGCTGTACTTGGCGAGTGATGCGTCGAGCTATACCACGGGTGTTTCGCTGAACGTGGACGGTGGGTTTCTGTCCTGATTTAAACGGCAAATGATTAACCCTGTGGGAGCGAGCTTGCTCGCGAAGGCGTAGTGTCAATCGACAATGATTGGGTTGACACACCGCATTCGCGAGCAAGCTCGCTCCCACAGGTCGTTGCTTGAATCAGGCATCGAGGACTTTCGGTAACTGCCAGCCGAAATGCACCGAGAGCAACCGCAGCGTCAGACACGCCGCTCCCGCCAGCAACGCCGCCGCTACCGGCGAAACGCCCAGCCTGCGGCCCATGATCAACACCGCCGCACCGACAAACGCCGAGCTTGCATACAAATCCGCCTGCAACACCACGGGTATCCGGGCCAGCACAATGTCGCGAATCACCCCGCCACCGACGCCGGTGATCGTGCCCATCAGCATCGCCACAAACGGCGTGATCCCGAAATTCAACGCCTTCTGCGCCCCGGCCACGGCAAACAGCGCCAGCCCCGCCGCGTCCAGTACGATCAGGGTTGAACCGGACCAGCCCAACACCTGCTCATGACAGACAAACGCCAGCCCGCCCATGAAAAACGCCAGCGCCGGATAACGCCAGTCGGCCACGGCGTTCGGCGGCGTGGCACCGATCAGCACGTCACGGGTCACCCCGCCGCCAAGCGCGACAATAAACGCAATCACCATCACCCCGAGCAAATCGAGCTGACTGTGCATTGCCGCAATCGCACCCTCGACAGCAAACACCGCCGTACCGGCCAGGTCGGCCACCAGCACAATCCGCTCAACCCGAGACTTGCGCCCCGCCGGCGCTATTGAGTGACGCAACGGGTCGTGGTGATGTGACGAGTGATCTGCCCGTCGACATACATGTCGCCGGCTACTTGAGTGTTCTCAAGCACCTGACAGGTGCGTACCGGCGGCGGAGGCGGCGCGGCCGGTGGAGGTGGCGGCGGACTGGCACAACCGGCCAGCAACGCTACGGAAAAAACCAGCGACAGCGGCGAACACACGCGTTTCCCAAGATTGTTCATAGGACGACCCGCGATAAAGGGAGACCCACTCCCGCGCACAACCGAACACGGAAGACCTGACCACTCATTCTTTATAGCCGAGCCCCCTGTAACCGCCAGTAAACCCGCCGCCGAAGACATGCCTGGCTGTCGATTTTGCTTTTCGGCACAGCCGAAGCCTGGTCGGCTGTCAGGCCGCCATCGCTGGCAAGCCAGCTCCCACAGTTGGTTTGAGTGCATTCAGTTAGAGGATGGTCGGCTGTCAGGCCGCCTTCGCTGGCAAGCCAGCTCCCACAGTTGGTTTGAGTGCATTCAGTTAGAGGATGATCGGCTGTCAGGCCGCCTTCGCTGGCAAGCCAGCTCCCACAGTTGGTTTGAGTGCATTCAGTTAGAGAATGGTCGGCTGTCAGGCCGCCTTCGCTGGCAAGCCAGCTCCCACAGTTGGTTTGAGTGCATTCAGTTAGAGAATGGTCGGCTGTCAGGCCGCCATCGCTGGCAAGCCAGCTCCCACAGTTGGTTTGAGTGCATTCAGTTAGAGGATGGTCGGCTGTCAGGCCGCCATCGCTGGCAAGGCAGCTCCCACAGTTGGTTTGAGTGCATTCAGTTAGAGGATGGTCGGCTGTCAGGCCGCCTTCGCTGGCAAGCCAGCTCCCACAGTTGGTTTGAGTGCATTCAGTTAGAGGATGGTCGGCTGTCAGGCCGCCTTCGCTGGCAAGCCAGCTCCCACAGTTGGTTTGAGTGCATTCAGTTAGAGAATGGTCGGCTGTCAGGCCGCCATCGCCAGCAGGCTGGCTCCTACAGTTGGATTGGGTGCATTCAGTTAGAGAATGGTCGGCTGTCAGGCCGCCTTCGCTGGCAAGCCAGCTCCCACAGTTGGTTTGAGTGCATTCAGTTAGAGGATAGTCGGCTGTCAGGCCGCCTTCGCTGGCAAGCCAGCTCCCACAGTTGGTTTGAGTGCATTCAGTTAGAGGATGGTCGGCTGTCAGGCCGCCATCGCTGGCAAGCCAGCTCCCACAGTTGGTTTGAGTGCATTCAGTTAGAGGATGGTCGGCTGTCAGGCCGCCATCGCTGGCAAGCCAGCGCCCACAGTTGGATTGGGTGCATTCAGTTAGAGAATGGTCGGCTGTCAGGCCGCCTTCGCTGGCAAGCCAGCTCCCACAGTTGGATTGGGTGCATTCAGTTAGAGAATGGTCGGCTGTCAGGCCGCCGCTGTCTCCCACAATAACCGAGCCAACCAATAGGCCGAGTGTCAGCTCGCCTGCTTTTGATCTTGATCTTCAGGCCCCTTCGGCAGGCTGAGTGGAGGGATTCATCCGGGGGGCAGGCGCGGAGCGCCGTGCGGCGAAGCCGCATACATCGAGAGGAGGTGCAGCGAAGCAAACCGGAGGCGATGCCCCCGGATGAAACCCGCAACGAAGGAACCCCGAGCCCCAGCGAGCGGGCCGAACGCTGGGGCAAGCCTTTTTTGCTTACTTTTTTGAGGCGTTTGTCAAAAAAGTGAGTCGCCGTAAGGGCGAAACCGCCAGCCGCCACCCCCCAAAAAACGGATATACACCCAAACCCCAAGAACATGGTCGGCCCAAAGGCCGCCAAGTCTCATACCCCAAACCCAACCCCAACCCTAAGCCAAATCAGGATCCCGAGAAGAGCGCAAAGAAAAACTCTCAAGCTCATACCGCAACTCGTCAATCAACCCCTGCACCGCCTCAGGCGTACGCAGAGAATCCAGCTTCAACCCACTGATCACCAGATCGACCTGCCCCGACCCCGGGTGATAAAGCTTCACCGTCAAGGAATGGTCACCATCCACCAGACATTCGCACGCCAGCGGTGAAAAGCTGTGTTCCAGCCGCGCGCGCAACTGCGCAATATTCATCATGGGGCTGTTCCTATAGTTACTTCGAAGGGACGCGATCCCGAACCCGAATGGCTCGTATCGCACCCCACCAGACTAAGAACAGCCCCCTTGAGCCAACACCTCCATTTGCACTGATTCAACTAGTGCATTTGCACCTACCGCTGATTCTTGCTGCTCCACTCACCGGAAAACAACCCACGCTCCCGCGCCCAGACAATCGCCTCGCTGCGGCTATGCACATCGAGTTTGGAATACACCGTCGCCACATGATTGCGCACCGTGTTCGGCGCCAGTTTCAGCCGCGCTGCAATCTCCTTGTCAGCCAGCCCTTCACAGATCAACCCCAGCACATCGCGTTCACGCGCCGTCAGATCGGTGAACGAAACACTCGGCAGCTGTGGCGAGTTGATCTTCTTCACATTGGCCAGCTTCTCGATCAGCGTGCGGCTGAACCAGGAGGCATCTTTCATCACCTCTTCAATCGCCGCGACCAGTTCAAGCTCGGTGCGTTTGCGCTCGGTGATGTCCATCAGCACCAGCAAATAACAGCGCGTGTCCTGGATGTTGACGGTATCGGCGGACACCGCGCACTCAAGCAGCTCCACATCCTTCTTGCGGACCCGTACATCGACCCGATCAATCCGGCCGTTCTGCTCCAGCGCCGTCAACAACCGCGACCGGGTGCTGCTGTCGTCGATGAAACCCAGCTGCGTCACGGTTTTGCCCAGCACCTCTGCGCTGTCATACGCCAGCGTGTCGAGGAACGCCTGGTTGACATCAATCACCTGTTGCTCGTCGGCGCTGCAAATCAGAATCGGCACCGGGCTCAGCCGAAATGCCTTGGCGAAGCGCTCCTCGCTCTGGCGCAGCGCCACTTCGGCCTTGCGTCGCAACTCCATGTCGACGAAGGAAAACAGCATGCAATCCTCATCGTTGAGCGTCAGCGGCTGCCCGGCCACGATCACTTGCTTGTTGCTGCCATCAGGCAAGCGCAGTTCGGCTTGCATCTGCGGGATGGTCGCGACATCACGCAAGCGCTGGATCGCCAGGTCTCGGTGTTCGGCCTGCTCGAAAATGTCGATTTCGTAGGAGGAAGTGCCAATCACCTGATCGCGGGTGTAGCCGGTCATCTCCAGAAACCCCGGATTGACCTTGATGTAGCGCAAGTCGCTGAGACGGCAGATCACCGCCGGTGCCGGGTTGGCGTTGAAGGTCCTTTCGAAACGCTGCTCGGCGTTGGCCCAGTCGGTGACGTCGCTCATGATCAGCACCAGCGACTCGGGCTGACCTTCGCGGTTGGTGAGCACCATGCTGCGCACGTTGTGCACCCAGACGCGCTCCGGGTCATCGACGGCGGACACTTCGATCAGCACATCACTGAACACCTCGCAGCGAGCGACGCGGCTGATCGGATAGTTCTCCGGTGGCAGGGTGTGGTTATTGCGATAGCGCAGGCTGAAGCGCTTGGCGTATTCGCCGGCACTCGTGCCCAGCTCACCAATCCGGCTGACCCCGTGCATGGCCAGCGCCGCTTCGTTGGCCCAGAGAATGCTCTGATCCAGCTCCAGCAGAATCACCCCGTCCGACAAACCGGCGATGATCTGTTGCAACTGGCGACGATTGGTTTCGGTGGTCAAGACTTCCTGGCTCATTGGATCTCCACAGGTAATACGCGTGTGAAGATTACGACCGCAGCCGCCCGCGATCGTGCCACCCTCTTCACCCCCACCCGACTCCTACAGGAGATCGCAGCGCATTCGCGACTTCAGGGTTTGTCATCTAGAGTTACTACCTCATCGGATAGAGCCCCTGCCCGCAACACCGGGCTCTTTTTCAAGGAGAGACTGATGACGTCGCGTCGCAACATCGAACAGACCTACCGCACCTGGTCCAGCCCGATCCTGCTGGAGCTGAAAAAGCGTGAGCACCAAATGGCGCCAATCGAGCGCCAGGCCCTTGAAAATGTATTGGTGGAAAGAAGGTTGCTGGACGTTGGCAACCCGGACGGTATTGAACGTCGCCGAAACAGCGGTGACTGACAGATCGCTATCGCGAGCAAGTTCGCGATAGCGTCACCCCTCAACTGGGCTCAGCGGAGCAAGCCGGCGTTCTTCAGCAGTTCGTGCAAGCCTTTCGGCACCAACGGCGCGTGCTCGCTGAAGCTTGAGCTGTCATGCCAGCGCGCGGTGAAGGGCGCGCCGTCGCTTTCATGGCCATCGATCTGTGCGTGGTGGTATACGCCCGGATCGATAAACGTCGCGTCGTATACCTGGACAATTTCGTGCCCCGGTTTGCCGTTGTAGACGAACAGGCTTTCGAGTGTGCCGAGCAGGCGCATATCCGTCATGGACAGCCGCAACTCCTCCTGCACTTCGCGCACGATGGTTTCGGCGCTCGTCGCGCCGAATTCGATACCGCCACCGACAGGCCGAAAGCAGGTTTGCTCGCTCACCGGGTCGCGAAATTCGTTAACCAGAATTTTGCCGTTGTGATGAAAAACACAAAGTGCGAGTGCGCGGATGCGGTGTTCGGCCATGGCTGAAGTCCATTTACAGGTGTGGGGCGCGGCATTTAAACATGCTTTGCGCGACACTCCTGTGGCCGTCATTTGAAAAGGGTCGCCTCAGACCGGCGAAATCGTCGCGAGCAGGCCGATCAGAATGGTCAGTGTCAGGAATCCACCCAGAAAAATCGCCATCTTGTTCATGTTGCTCTCCTCAATGCTGAGCTTGCGGTGCACTGGGCGCTTCGGGATGAAGAACTGCCGCGAGTGACCGAACTGCCGGGGCATTTTGAGCGTATGACTGCGCCGGTTACAGAGGCAGATCCAGTGAAAAAATACGGATCAGATGCTCATCTGATCTGCTTGGGCCATGGGCGGATATTCAGATTGCGGCACGAGGGTTCAATTTCGGCGTGGTTGATCTAGAGTCATTGCCGTCGCAAGAACAAAAAGAAAAACTCTGGAGTGAAGATGACCGACCTGAACCTGCAACCCAATGTCGCCGTATCGCTGGGCAAATGGCACGAAATGATCCGCACCGGCAACCTCAGCGCCCTGCCCGGTTTGCTCGATCCGCAAGCCGTGTTCCGCTCGCCGATGGCCCACACGCCCTACCCCGGCGCGCCGGTGGTGTCGATGATCCTCAACACCGTCTTCGAGGTGTTTGAGGATTTCCACTATCACCGGGAACTGGCGACTGCCGATGGCTTGAATGTGATTCTGGAGTTCAGTGCGAAAGTCGGGACGAAAGAACTGAAAGGCATCGACATGATTCGCTTTGACGAAAGCGGCAAGATTGTCGAGTTTGAAGTGATGGTGCGGCCCCTGAGCGGATTACAGGCCTTGGGCGAAGAGATGGGACGGCGCCTGGGTGCCTATCTGGCCAAGGCCAAATCCTGAGCACCTTAAAGAGCGGGTGGGAGCAGCCTCGTTTCACTCGACAGCACCTGCAAAACGCTTAGCCACAAAAAAGCCCACTGACCGTCGCCGGTTCAGTGGGCTTTGTGTGTCAGGCGTCTGGTTACAGCGCCATATCACGTGCAGCGTTTTCCTTCGGAGCCTTGGCCTTGTCAGCCGCAGCATCGACTGCCGGAGCAGCGACCTGACCGATCACCGGAGGCGTCGGCAGTTCGAGGATCTTGGCAGTGTAAGCCCACTCTGCAGCCACTTTGGCTGGATCGCTGTTCAGCTGAGTACCGTAGCTTGGAACGATCTGGTGCAGCTTGGTTTGCCACTCAGGGGTCGCGACTTTGTCCTTGAAGACTTTCTGCAGCACGCTCAGCATGATCGGTGCAGCGGTCGACGCGCCTGGCGATGCGCCCAGCAGACCAGCGATGGTGCCGTCTTGTGCAGCAACGATTTCGGTGCCCAGTTTCAGCACGCCGCCCGCGGCTTCATCACGCTTGATGATTTGCACGCGCTGGCCGGCTTGCCACAGGCGCCAGTCTTCGGCTTTGGCGTTCGGGAAGTATTCCTTCAGCGCGTTCAGACGGTCTTCATCCGACAGCATCAGTTGGCCAGCAAGGTACTCGACCAGCGGGTATTCCTTGATGCCGACCTTGGTCATAGGCCAGATGTTGTGGGTGGTGGTGCTGGTCAGCAGGTCCAGGTACGAGCCTTCTTTGAGGAACTTGGTGCTGAAGGTCGCGAATGGGCCAAACAGGATGACGCGCTTGCCGTCCAGGACACGGGTGTCCAGGTGCGGAACGGACATCGGTGGTGCGCCAACCGACGCTTTACCGTAGGCCTTGGCCAGGTGCTGTTCAGCGATGGCCGGGTTATCGGTCACCAGGAACGAACCACCAACCGGGAAGCCCGCGTATTCCTTGGCTTCAGGAATGCCCGACTTCTGCAGCAGGTGCAGCGCGCCGCCGCCAGCGCCGATGAACACGAACTTGGCGTCGGTTTCGGTTTTGCTGCCGTCTTTCAGGTTTTTGTAGCTGACGCGCCAGGTGCCATCGGCATTCTTGGTGATGTCCTGGACTTCGCTCGACAGTTTCAGGTCGAAGTTAGGCTTGGTCTGCAGGTAAGCGGCGAACTGGCGGGTGATTTCGCCGAAGTTCATGTCGGTACCCAGCGGGCTCCAGGTGGCCGCGATTTTCTGGTTCGGGTCACGCCCTTCCATCATCAGCGGAACCCACTTCTTGATCACAGCCGGGTCTTCGGAGTACTGCATACCGGCGAACAGCGGGCTCGCCTGCAGGGCTTCGTAGCGCTTTTTCAGGAACTTGATGTTGTCATCACCCCACACGAAGCTCATGTGCGGCGTGGTGTTGATGAACGAGCGAGGGTTCTTCAGAACGCCTTGCTGAACCTGCCAGGCCCAGAACTGACGGGAGACCTGGAACGCTTCGTTGATCTCGACAGCTTTCGGGATCGTGACGTTGCCTTTGTCGTCTTCCGGGGTGTAGTTCAGCTCGGCGAGCGCCGAGTGACCGGTACCGGCGTTGTTCCAGCCGTTGGAGCTTTCCAGGGCGACGCCGTCGAGGCGCTCGACCATTTCCATCGACCAGCTCGGCTCCAGCTCATTGATCCACACACCCAGGGTGGTGCTCATGATGCCGCCGCCAATCAGCAGTACATCGACTTTCTTCGGGTCTTGAGCATTGGCGGAAGACATCCCCATCGCCAAAGCCAGCCCCAGCAGGGCTGTGTTCACTTTTTTAAACATCTGTTGCACCTATGATAAAACGCCTTCCGCCCGCCGCTGTTATCAGTATGCGATCCGCTTTGATGACGCTCAGGCTCGCGTCGCAGATTCCGGCACACTTCAATTTTGACGGGTGGGCACACAAGGCCGACATGCTGCATCGACCTCAGTTAATGTCCCTTCTGAACTGACTTCTTATCATTATTGGCTCAGCTACTTGAGCGACAGGGATTCCGTCAGCCCGCCCGAAGGCAAGCAAACTGAATAAGGTCAAACCAAGTTGGCGCGAAGAATATCACGTCAGGGCAAACCCGCGCGTCTGTTCCCGACTTGATGGTCTTTTTCCGCTGTGGGAATTATCGGCCGGCAAACGCTGAACATGAACCCGACGCGGGCTCTGGCTGAAGCCTTCAAACGATCCACGGGGTCGATATTCACACGACAAAACCCCGTGGGAGCGGGCTTGACCGCTAAGGGGCCCATTCCGGCAGCGCAGGCTGACTTGACTCACGGCAGCCTTACAGACGAAACCGATCCACCGACTGCGCCAACTGTCCCGCCAGGCTCGACAATTCATCGGTGGTATTCGCCGTCTGCCCGATCACCCGGCTATTGCCCTCGGACATCCCCGCAATCATCTCCACCTGATGAGCGATTTCATTGCTCGCCTGGCTCTGTTCGCCAATGGTGCGGGTGATGTCGTTGACCAGTTGTGTCGTGCTCAGCGTGGCCTGCAGAATTTCCCGAATCGCCCGTTCGACGTCCGCCGTCACTGCCATGCCCTTGTCGACCTGCGCCACACCGGCCTCCATGCTGCTGACCGCCTCGCGGGTGCTGTGCTGGATGCGCGCGACCATCGCGGCAATTTCCTGGGTCGAGGCGCTGGTTCGCGCCGCCAGACTGCGCACTTCATCCGCCACAACCGCGAAGCCCCGGCCCTGTTCGCCGGCCCGGGCTGCCTCGATCGCGGCATTGAGCGCCAGCAGGTTGGTCTGATCGGCAATGCCTTTGATCACCTGAATAATGTTGAAGATGCCTTCGGATTCCTGATCCAGCGTACGAATCACCTGCGCCGACTGTTGCGCCGAGCGCGCAATGTCGTCCATGTCGCTGACCACTTGATGGATGACCTGCCCGCCATTCTTTGCCAGTGATTCAGCCTGATTGGCCATGCTCAGGGCGCGTTCGGCATGGCGGGTGATTTCCTCGATACTTGCGGTCATCTGGCTGGCAGCCGCGGCCATGGTGCCGGCGGCGACGCTTTGTTGCTGGCTGCTGTCGGCGACCTGATGGCAACCGTGGCTCAGTTGTTCGCTCATACCGCTGACGCCGTGGGCGTTGCGTCGCACCACGTCGATCATGTTGCGCAAATCGCGCTGCATGGTCGCCAGTGTGCGGATCAGCGCACTGGCTTCATCCTTGCCGGTCGGTTCGATGATCGGCTCGCCGAGGTTGCCATGGGCGATGCTTTCGGCAATGTGACTGGCGGACTTCAGCGGGCCCATGATGCTCAGGATGACCCAGCGCCCTTGCGCCAACAGCAGTAACAGGCTGGCGATCAGCACCACGCCGAGGGCGATGTTGGCATTGCGGATCGCCGCTTCAGTCGCCGCACTGGTCTGCTGCGTGTTGGATTCAATCAATTCACTCAACGCAGCCATCTGCTCTTCCAACTGGCCGAAGGCGGTGTTGAAGGTGCCCAGTTCCTGCTGCGCGGCGTCCGGGTTGTCCAACGCCAGCCCGACGATGCGCTCACCAGCATTGATGTAGGTATCGAGACTCGGCTTGATCTGTTCCAGCGCCGTGCGCAGCGTCGGGTTGATCGGCAACTTGAGGTTGTCATCGAGCACTTCCCGGAAGTGCCCGGCATGCTCATTGATCGAGTCACGCACCTCGGTCGCTGTACTGGTGCTCTTGCCCAACCCGACCAACATCGCCGAGTAGACATCGGCGCGCAGGGCGTCGTGCATCATGTCGGCTTCCATGTGGTTGCGCAGTGCGCTCATGCTCACCACATTGTCGCTGACCGCCGAGGCCATTCGCACGTTGCCGACATAACTGACCAGACTCACGATCAACGCCGTCAGCAGGCTGGTAACAATCAGCAACACTAAACGCAGTTTGATCGACACCGTAATGTTCTCCCCCTTCGCCACGCCCGCAAGCGCCTGTCAGATCTTCAGTTAAGCCTATTTACGCGGGTCTGCCGTGCCAGAACGTGACAGCAGGTGTCTGCGCGCGGGGGAAGCGCGGTAAAACTTTCGGATTGCGCGGCAAGTCTCACTTTGCACACCTTCATCGCGGGTTAATACCGCCGGGCTTTTGAGTCCGGCGTTCAAAACACTCAGGCAGAAAAAGGAAACGCTTATGAAACGCGCACTGTGGTTGGGATTGCTAGGCACCTTCGCCATTGGTACGGCTCAGGCAGCCACCGAAAAAGTCGCCATCAATCTGGTCAGTGCCAATGGCGCGCCGCAGGCCATCGGCTCGATTACGGTCAGTGAGACGCCGTATGGCCTGTTGTTCACCCCGGACCTGAAATCCCTGCCGGCCGGCGTACATGGTTTCCATGTCCATGAAAACGGCAGTTGCGAAGCCGGCATGAAAGATGGCGTGAAAGGCGCCGCACTGGCCGCCGGTGGGCACTTCGACCCGCAGAAAACCGGCAAACACCTCGGCCCTTATGCCGATGGCCATCTGGGTGACCTGCCGGCGGTTTACGTGACCGCCGACGGCATGGCCAGCTATCCGGTGCTGGCACCGCGCCTGAAGACAATCTCCCAGATCAAGGGCCACGCACTGATGATCCACGCCGGCGGCGACAATCACTCCGACCAGCCGAAACCTTTGGGCGGTGGCGGCGATCGCATGGCCTGCGGGGTGATCTGAGCGCGCGTGAACCCGGGCAACCCTTAACGGTGTTGCCCGAGTCTTTTTTGCATTCACACAGACTTTAGCGCCCTACGGAACTCCGCCCCACCGCGCCCCTCTCACACTATGCAGTACTTCCTTTTTGCTTCGCGCTTGTGGAGGAACACCGTCATGCGCAAGTTAGTGCTCGTTTCTTCTTTACTCTTATGCCTGCCGGTCGGTTCGGCGCTGGCCCGCGTCGATGCGGGTGATGTTGCCACCTCGGCGGGTGTCTCCGCGTCGCTGTACTCGACCTTCAAGGATCACAAGATGGTGATCCCGGCCCGTGACGACTTGTCTGCATTTGTCGCCAGCGGCGGGGCCATCCGTGGGGTTTATCTTGAGTCGGTCTTGCAACAGGTGCGTCACGACAACCCCGGTCTCAACGCCAGCGATGAAGACCTCGCCAATGCGATTCTGGTGCATTACGAAGGTCTGAATCAGTAGCCGTCAGGGATGACGCGGCCGATGGATGGCCGCTGACGGCGCATAGGCAAAACTGTCCGACGGCCTCTATGATGGAGGCCATGACGACTTCTGTACCCCTGCGCTCACCCTGCCCGCCCGGCGCCTGCAATTGCGGGCGCGATCCGTTGCTGGAAACGCCCGGCGCAGATGTGCGCATCCTGCGCCTGACCCGCGAGGAAGAAAAACGCCTGCTGGCGCGTCTGGAGAGGCTCAAGGATCTTGCCGATCTGCGGCACCTGCAACAGCGTATGTTCGAGCAACTGGGGATTCGCGTCGATGTCGCGCCCGGTTTCAACGAAGTGCGCACCATGCGCGGCATCGCCATTCAAATTGATGAGTTGCCGGGACTCTGTCGCAAGACACGTGCGGCGATCCCCGCAGCGATTCGTCGCGGCCTGGAAAATCATCCGCAAATCGCCTTCGAACTGCTCAACGCCCACGACTTGCTGCGTGATACCTGATCACGGGTGCATGCCGACCCGTTTGCGCATCTGTACGGTGATGCTCTGACGGGTTTTCTTCATGTCTGCCCAGGGTTCGTCGCCGACCTCAGCCAGGCGCTCGTGAATATTGTGGATGTTCCACTGGTTGCCGCCCTTGATCTCGGCGACCTCGTCACGAAACAACGGCACCGACACCGGCAAGCCCTCACGGGTACGCGCCGCGTAGGCGCAAATGGTGGTGGCCCCCAGACCGTTGCGCAGGTAGTCGATGAAGATCCGTCCGACGCGGTTTTTCGGCCCCGACACCGCCGAAAAACGATCCGGCAACAGCTTGGCGATGTGGCTGACGATCGCGTGGCTGAAGTCCTTGACCTCGTCCCAGCCGAGCTTACGGGTCAGCGGTACGACCAAATGGATACCCTTGCCGCCACTGGTTTTCAAAAAGGCCTTGAGGCCCAGCTCATCGAGCACTGTTAGCGTCAGCGCAGTAGCTTCGACCATGCTATTCCACGGCAGCGCCGGGTCTGGGTCGAGGTCGAGGACGAAACGATCGGGCTTGTCCAGATCGACTGTGGTGGCATTCCAGGTGTGCAGTTCGACCGTGCTCATCTGCACCGCGCCGATCAACGCTTCAGCATTGTTGATCAACATCACGGGCTGACCGGTGACGTCCTTGTCCAGCGTTGTGATGCCAGGAATCGCCAGCCGCTCGGCGTTTTTCTGGAAGAACAGTTCGCCGGCGATACCATCCGGAGCACGCACCAATGCCACCGGGCGATCCTTGAGTTGCGGCAGAATCCATTCGGCGACGCTGGCGTAGTACTCGGCCAGTTGCATCTTGGTGGTGCCGCTGACGGCGTCGATCACCCGGTCCGGGTGAGTGATGCGCACCTTGCCATTGGCCAGGTCCCGTTGTGACGGCACGGTTTGCGCCTTGCTCGCAGCGGATTTTGTTGCCGGTTTTTTTGCGCCTGCTTTGCTGGTGGAAGGCTTGCTGGCGGAAGGCTTGCCGGCGGAAGCCTTGCTGTCGGAGGCCTTGCTTCTGGATGTCTTCACGGGCTTCGCTCGCTCTTCGGTGATGTCCTTGGCCGGCTTGTCATCGCGCAAGCCATGGAACACTGCGTGGCGCACCGAACCGTCCTGGGTCATTTCGGCGAACGCGACTTCGGCGAGCAATTTCGGTTTCAACCAATGCACGCCCTTGGCTTCGAAACCGCTCGGTGGATTGACCACGGCGGCTTTCTTCACCTGCAAGGGTTTGAGCTGGCCCAGGAGGGTTTTCAACGTGGTCTCGTTGAAACCGGTGCCGACCTTGCCGGCATAGCGCAGTTCACCCCTGTCGCGGTCATGCAGGCCCAGCAACAAGGCGCCGAAAGCACTGCGCGAGCCTTTCGGATCGGTGTAGCCGACGATCACGAATTCCTGCCGGTGTTTGCATTTGAGTTTGATCCAGTCGCCGCTGCGGCGGGACACATAAGGCGAGCCGAGGCGCTTGCCGATCACGCCCTCCATCTGCATCTGGCAGGCGCTGTTGAGCAGCGCCTCCGGGGTTTCATCGAACGCCTCGGAGAACCGCAGCAACGGTTGTTCATGGGCACCGAGCACTGTGGACAGGGCCGCGCGGCGCTCCTCGACCGGCACTTCGCGCAGGTCGACGCCGTTGAGATACGGCAGATCGAACAGGTAATAAAGAATGTTGCCGCTGCGTCCGCTCTCGAAAGCGTTTTGTAGCGCCTGGAAATCCGGCACGCCGTGTTCATCGGCAACGACCATTTCGCCATCGAGCCACGCCGATTCGAGACCCAGCGCGGCCAGCGCCGCAGCCTGTTGCGGCAGTTTGTGCGTCCAGTCATGGCCATTGCGTGTGAACAGTTGCACCTGGTCCCCGTCGATCCGCGCCATGATCCGGTAACCGTCGAACTTGATCTCGTAACTCCACTGGCCCTGCGGCGCACTGTCGACCAGCGTCGCCAGTTGCGGTTTTAGCGAGGCAGGCATTTTCGCCTTGTGCGCCCCGCCGAGCGTGCCGCTGGTCGGCTTGCGTGATGGGGTCTTAGTCTTTTTCGCCGTTTTGCTGGTTTCGGCCGCCAGTTTGGGTTTGCCGACAATTGTCCGCTCACTCAATACGCTGTCCGGCTCGGCGACCAGTACGTCGTAATCCTCCTGCGGGCGGGCGGCACTGTCCTGATGCTTGATCAGAAACCAGTTCTCTTTCTTGCCCGGCATGTGCGTGCGCACCAGATTCCAGATCCCGGCAAGTTTCTCGCCTTGCAGTTCGAACTTGAGCTTGCCTTTGGCGTAGGCTTTTTGCGGGTCTTCCAGCGGGATCCACACGCCACGATCCCAGACAATCACATCCCCGGCGCCGTAGTGCCCCTCGGGAATGCTGCCCTCGAAGGTGGCGTAATCAAGCGGGTGATCCTCGACATGCACCGCCAGGCGCTTGACCTTGGGGTCGAGTGACGGGCCCTTGGGCACCGCCCAGCTTTTCAGCGCACCGTCGAGTTCCAGGCGAAAGTCATAATGCAGGTGCGAGGCGTCGTGCTTCTGGATGCAGAACTGCAAGGCGTGGTTGCCGGCGGTTTTGCGTCCCGGGCGCTTGACGGCGGCAGGCTCCGAGGTCGCCGAGAAATCGCGCATGCGGTTGTAGTCTTCGAGGTTCCTGGTCATCGCACACCTGCCTTGTTTCAGCCAATTCGGGTCACGGTCAGCGCCACCACGGCAATCCGGTCAACCCGCTGATAGCCGGGGTTGAGCAACTCCTCGCCGAAGACATCGGGATCGAGTTCGCGGTAGGTCCAGCCAAAGCGCTTTTGATCCAGGCGCGGCAGCACCGTGTCGAGAAACGGATCGTGGCCATCGACCATTGCCACGCCGGTGTAGAGCAGCAGCGACCCTCCGGGTGTCAGGCGATTCAGTGATTGCTCGACGATGCGCAGCGACAGCCCGGCGCCCAGGGTACCGCCGCCATGTCGATAGGCGCGCGCCGCCGGATCGGCCATATACGGTGGATTGGCGACGATCAGGTCGAACTCGCCCTCGACCCCCTGCAACAGATCGCTGGCGCAGGCTTCGACGTTGGCCACCTCGGCCAGCGCCGCGTTGATCGTGGTCAGGCGCAGCGCGGCGGGATTGATGTCCAGCGCCAGCACTTGCGCTTCACGCCGCGCCCGGCCGATGAGGATCGCGCCGACCCCGGCGCCGCAGCCGATATCGACGGCGCGTTTGATCGGGGCAAAATTCTGCTGCAGGTGAGCGTGAATCAGTTGCGCAAACCGATAGGTGTCGGGGCCGAAAAACACCGCGTCGGCGGCGTCGGTGGGGAACGCCGAATGCACAAACAGCAAGTCATCCAGACTCGACCAGCGCACCCGGCTCTTGAAGCAACCGTCGTAAGTGTCGATGACCTGAGCGTCCTGCAGTTGCTGCAGTTCATCGGCGGACAACAGCCCAGCTTCAAATGGCCGCGACCAGCCGAACACATCGCGCAGGGAATCGACCGCCTGGCCTTCGTTGCGCTGGTTGACCCGTTGGTGGGTCAGCGGGGTGGGCGTGATAAAACGATAACCGTCGGCTTGCAAGCGGCGGCCCAGTTGCAACAGTGCAAGATCATCGGCGCACAGTGAATCTTCCTGAATCATTGGGTCGCTCCTTAAGGCAGGCGGGATTTGAGTTCGATAAAGCGGCGAGTCGCGAGCAATCCGGCCGGATGCGCATGCCGCGCCGGCGCCAGCCACGGGATGAGCAGCGCCATTTGCGCGTGATCGTCCTGGCCTTGCAGCGCTGCGTTCAATTGCTGCAGGTCGGGATCCTGCTCGGGAATGACCGCGGGTGCCGAAGTCTGGCCATGGCGCCGAGCGGGTTTCACCGCTTTCGGGGATGTCCAGCTGCCGGCAATCCAGTCGTGCAACAGTTGTTTTTCATAGGCGTTGAACACGCCGAACATCGCGGCGCCATCGCCGCAGATCAGTTGCCAGAAGCGACTGGCTTGCGGGTCTTGATTGCGCTTGATCCAGCCTTTGTCCTGCATGGCCTGGAGGAAACCGGGCAACTGCTCCGGCGTCGCCAGCCACTGATTGACGGTCTGGCCTTCAAAACGGCAATAGTCCGAATGCAGGTGCTGGCCGAACGGCCGCTTGCGCTCGAGCATCGCCAGCAACTCGCGCTCAAGATCGAAGCCTTCAATGATCGCGCGACTGCCCTGGCCCAGATCGTTGAGGCGATAGCCCAAAGAAACCCGTCGCAGAAACTCGCTGCGATCGGCTTCCAGCGGCAGCAGGTCGAGCACAGCCTGCACGGCTTTTTGCGCATGCCCGGTGCTGGCGTTATCAATGGTCACGTGCAGGGTGAAATAGTACGGATTGATGCCCAGTTCGCTGAGTTCGTAACTGCTGATCAGCAGGTGCAGCGGCAATTGTTCGTAGCCGAGATTGTAGCCAATCACCTCCGGCAGACAGTCCATGCCACCAAGCCCCAGCGCCAGTTGCAGCGCGCCTTGCAGGTAGTATTCATCGGCGATGGCGGCGCTTTCCTGCAGGTCGTGATCGGCCAACAGTTTGCGGTAAATCACCACATGATTCTGCGCCGGATTGCCCTCGCCAAGTTCTTCCAGATAGGTGCTCAACAGCCCTGCGAAACGCGGATCGTGCCACTGCGGCAAAAGGCCGGACAGCCAGGCACCATCGACCAGTTTGGTCGGTGCGACGGCTTGCAGAAAGTACAGCGCCTGAGCCTTGTTGCTGAAGTACTGCCGCGGGCCGCCTGCCTGGCGTTGTTGCAGGTAGTCGGCGTATCGCCGGGCGACCTCGGTACAGTGCGCGGTCATCCACTCATGCCAGCGCTCAGGATCACGTGGCAAGGTCTCAGCGATATCTGCGGCCTGTTGCAACTGCTCCTGCAAAAAAGCGTGAGCACGTTCCCGGGGATTTTCATCGCGCAGCAGCGCTTCATACAGCTGCCGCAAATTGCCGGCAGGATGGAGCGCTTGCGATTGTGCCGGCGCAGATGGCAGGCGAGTCAGGACAGTCATGGCTAAATTCTCGGTCGATTGGCAGGACGCTGATTCACACGCCTCTACAGCAGCAGAGAGGTGACGCCTGCGAAAAATTCAATCGACGTGAAAATTGCCCGGACGGACGGAGCCCCCGCCCCCCTGCTCTCCCCTGTGCAGGAGCTGCCGAAGGTTCGGACCGCGATCGGACGATCCTTGGCTTTCAGGCCGTGCCCTTGACCTGTTCCTCCAGATGCACCTGCAACTGCGGATCGATCTGCAAGGCCGCCGCCAGTTCATCCAGATAATTACGCTCGGCCGCTTGCTGGTCATCCACCAGCATTACGCTGGCCAGGTACATTTCGGCGGCAACCGCTGGATCACCTTGTGCCGATTGGGCAACTTCCGCCGGATCCAGCGGTTTGGCGAACTCGGCGTCGAGCCATTGCTGCAACTGCGGGTCCTCGGCGTGTTTGCCGATTTCGCAGCTGATCCGGTCTCTTTCCGCTTGATCAATGCGTCCGTCAGCCTTGGCCGCCGCGATCAAGGCGCGCAGCACTGCATGGCTGTGTTCTTCAATGTCGGGGCCAGCCAGCAAGTTAGCTGTTTGCGGGGTTTGCTGCGGTGCCGCGCTGGCCTGGCTGCGTTGCCAGGCCTGATACGCCTGGAACGCCATCATCCCCAGCGACGCCAACGCAGCGTAATTGGTAGCGCCGGAACGGCTTTGCGTACCACCACCCCCGAGCATGCCCCCGAGCCCACCGCCACCGCCAAGCAGCCCGCCGAGCAAACCACCCAATCCACCCAATCCGCCCAGCCCGCCGGGCGCCGCCGAACCGCCGCCACTGGCCGAACCGCCACCCAACAGACCACCCAGCAATCCACCCAGACCGCCACCGGCCGAAGCGTTTTCCTGTTGTCCCGCCGAGGCCTGGCCTCGCAGCAGTTGTTCGAGCAAATCGCTGGTGTTCATGACGTCATCCTCCGGCGTTGGTATTGGCCGCGTCTGGCAACGATAGACCGGTGCGGCCATTGCGCCAGCACCGTTTGGCCGACGCGCCATCCGCTGAATCATTTCGTCCCACGCATTTTTTGGCGGCCAGCTAAGATTCATGGCAGGTGAACCTTATCCCGGCCAGACCGGTCGATAGCTGCAACCCCGACCCGGTTTGCCGGCGCCCTTCTGAACGAGGGTGATAACCGGCTTGCTTCACTTTCTGGAGAACGCCCCCGTGATATCGACTCTACACATCGCCAGGCTCAAAGCATGGGGCGCCCATGGTTTTACCGCGACCGGCGTGGTCACCGCCTTCCTCGCCACCCTCGCTCTGCTGGAAAACCAGCCGACCCACTGCCTGATGTGGCTGGGCGTGGCGCTGATCGTCGACGGCCTCGACGGTGCGCTGGCACGCAAGGTCAACGTGCAATCGGTACTGCCGAGTTTCGACGGCTCGATCCTCGACCTGGTGATCGACTACCTGACGTACGTTTTCATCCCGGCCCTGTTCATCTATCGCTACATTCCGTTGCCGGACTACACCTTGCTGCTGACCGTGTCGCTGATTCTGGTGTCGTCACTGTTCTGTTTCTGCAACGTCAACATGAAGAGCAAGGACAACTATTTCGTCGGTTTCCCCGCAGCGTGGAACGTGGTGGCGCTGTGTCTGTACATCATCGGCCCGGGGCCGTGGATCACGTTCCTCACCGTGATCGGCCTGGCGCTGTTGACGGTGACACGAATGAAGTTCCTGCACCCGTTCCGCGTGCGCCGGTTCATGCCGATCAACATTGCGGTGACGGCGATCTGGCTGCTGTGCAGCCTGTCGCTGGTGCTCAACCATCCGCTGATCAACCCGCTGGTGATGGGGTTGTGGTTGCTGATGTCGGCGTACTTCCTGGGCATCTGCATCTGGCGCACGGCGCTGGAGTGGTTTGATCGGGCCCAGTTGAAATAGGCCATCCGCCGCAACACATCTCCTCTGCAGGCTCGCGCCTGCAGAGGACGTTCGCTTTTGCGTGATCAGCGTTTGGTGATCACCACCTCCAGATACTCGCTCGGCACCACCAGCGATGCCTCCCCCGCTCGATTCGAGCGGTTGAGCAAATCCGCCAGATCACTCTCCAGTGCCTGACCGCTCTCTGGCGGCAGCGCCGCGAAGGCCTTGTGCACCGGCCCGTACCAATGACGAAAGATGTCGATGAAATGCAGCGCCGAGCGATAACGGAAATTGAAGGTGCGCCGGGTCACTTGCACGACAAAATCGTGATCGTTGAAATGCGTGTGCAGCCAGGCTTCGGTGCCCCAGTTTGCCGGCGGCTGGGCTACCGGCGGCGGAGGCAGATGGCGGCTGAGGGTCTTGAACATCTGGCCGACAAAACCTTCTGGCGTCCAGTTGGCCAGACCGATCCGTCCGCCCCGACGACAGACCCGCGCCAGTTCGGCGGCGGCCTGGGCCTGATCGGGTGCGAACATCACGCCGAAGGTCGACAGCACTGCGGCAAAACTGTCGTCGGCAAACGGCAAGGCTTCGGCATCGGCCACCTGAAAGGTCACGTCCAGATGTTCGGCCCGGGCGCGATCCTGGCCGCGTTCGAGCAAGGCCGCGACATAGTCGGTCGAGGTCACCAGACAGCCGCGCCGCGCCGCCGCCAGTGTGGCGTTGCCGTTACCGGCGGCAACGTCCAGCACCTCCTCGTCGCAACGCAGGTCGCAGGCCTCGGCGAGATTTTCGCCGACGATTTGCAAGGTGGTACCGATCACGGCGTAATCGCCGCTGGCCCAAGCGACTTTCTGGCGTTCTTTCAAGGCTGTCAGATCAATCGGGGTACTCATGGCGTCGAGCTCCACGGCAGGTTGAAGCCGACATCATTCGGCGGTCGTCGGATCGATGACCGTCATCACCCGCGCCACGCTGTTGGCCGGGAAACCACCCAGCCGGGCATGCTCGCGCACTTGCGCTTCATCGGGAGCGATGTACACGCAATAGACTTTGTCGGCGGTGACGTAGCTCTGCAGCCACTGCACTTGCGGCCCGAGTTCACGTAACGCCTGGCAGGATGTTTGCGACACGGCCTTGAGTTCTTCTTCCGACAGCTTTCCGGCTCCTGGAATCTCGCGTTCAATCACGAATTTCGGCATGGCAACCTCGCGTTCTTGTTATGTGGCAGGACCGGCAGTAGCCCTGCTCAATCACTATCGCGCCGAGTCCCGCCGGCGTCCCTGCCGGTCGTCCGGCGAAGCGGAATTAACCGGGCTTTGCCGATGAGTGGCGTGAATCTGTTAAGCCGTTGTAACAGCTCCTGCCTCAGGCGGCGGGGGCTTTGGCCTCTTCCAGCAACTGGCGGATCATCTGCTCCTGCGCCTCATAGCGGCCTTCGCCGAAATGGCTGTAACGCACCTGCCCCTTGGCATCGATCAGGTAGTGCGCCGGCCAGTACTGATTATCGAAGTGACGCCAGATCGCGTAGTCATTGTCGATTGCCACCGGGTAGGTGATGCCGAGCTTGCGCACCTGTGCCTTGACGTTGTCGATGATGCGCTCATAGCCGTATTCCGGGGTGTGCACACCGATCACCACCAGGCCGTCCTTCTGGTACTTCTGCGCCCAGTCTTTGACATAAGGCAAGGTGTGCTGGCAGTTGATGCAGTCATAGGTCCAGAAATCCACCAGCACCACTTTGCCGCGCAGGGATTCGGCGCTCGGCTCCGGGGAGTTGAGCCATTGCACGGCGCCGGACAACGACGGCATCGCGCCCTTGCTGTCGTTCTGCATCGAGTCGGCGCGGACTTTGCTGACCAGGTAATCGACCACTTTCGGCACGTTTTCCAGCACGCTGTTTTCGACGCTGGCGACACCTTCGGAAGACGTCCCGGCCAGTAACGTCTTGTCTGCCCCGGTGGCAATCACCGCCGCCGCAGCCAACACGGCAACACCTGCCCCGCGACGAAACCAGCCCGTGAACGGGATCGACGGTTTCAGCCGGTTGACCAGCCCGCGCCCGGCGAAAATCAAAGTGCCCAGCGCCAACGCACTGCCTGCGCCATACGCCAGCAACAACAGGCTGGTGTGAGCGTTGGCGCCTTGCAGCATCGCCCCGGTGAGGATCACGCCAAGGATCGGGCCGGCACACGGCGCCCACAGCAGTCCGGTGGCAACACCGAGCAGGATCGAGCCCGTCGACCCGGCCGTCTTGCGGTTGTCGGCATCAAGGCGATTGCCGAGCAGGACCAACGGCCGGGTCAGCCAGTCGCCGATGCGTGCCGAGATCAGCGCCAGGGCGAACGCGATCATCACGAGCAACGCCACCTGCCGCCCGGTGTTACTGGCCTGAATCACCCATTCGCTGCTGACCACAGCCAGGCTGGAGATCAGCGCAAAAGTCAGGGCCATGCCACCGAGGGTCAGCAGGATCGACGAGCGCCGGCGGTTGGCGCCGGCGAACAGGAACGGCACCACCGGCAAAATACAAGGGCTGAGGACGGTCAGCAGACCGCCGAGGAATGCAATGAGATACATGATGATCACCCTGTGTAAATGTGCGCCCTTGTGGAGGGCTCAGGCGCTCTGGCTTTGCAGCCACTGGCCCTGCGGTGTGCGGCTTGCGCCGTTCTCGGCAAACATCTGGCCCTGCGGCGTGCGGCTGGCACCGTCGGCTGCGAGCGAGCTATCAATGCTCTGTCTGGCCATCGGCGTCAGCTGCAAGCAACTGCCGCCGTGGCAGCTATTCTGTTCAACCGACGCATCGGCATGGGCAGCGAAGCCGCTGAGGGAAAAGGCGATGGCGGTGAAAAAACGCGAGACGTTGTGCATGGTGATTCTCCAGAGAATTGGAATGACTCAGTTGTCGTTGTTGCAGCCGTCGGCGAACTTGCGGTAATCCAGCACCTGCGTGGCGCCGGTCGAGTCGAGATACGTCATGCGCGCATCGACGATGCCGCAGGTCACCGAGTCGTCCTGGGTCATTGAGATCACCTGGCGGATGTCCAGAGGCGTGCCGTAGGTGTAGGTTCGCGGGGTAACATCGGCTTCGGCACGGGCTGCAAAGGTGCAGATGTTGAGGGCGGCAAACAGGCCGGCGGCCATCGCGGTTTTACTGATCATGGGAGTTTCCTCAAGGCGTCAATGGGTTTGAGCCGAGGCCATCTGTGTGTGCCTCGATGGAGCCTATTTGAGGCTCGCGAGGTATCGCGGATGTGTCGGAAAACCGCGCGGATAAATCGTTACGTATCTCTGCCGGTCGGGGATACACAACGATACAAAACCCGGGGAGGCGGCCGTTTTTGCCTCGCCGTGTATCCGTGCTCACGCTGGATACACTGCAATACAAAGGCCTGCAGGCGGGTCGTCGATGACGCTATAAACTGCACGGCATTCCCCTTTGCTGGAGGTTTGAACCGATGGACCATGTCGATCACATTCTCATCGTCGACGACGACCGCGAGATCCGCGAACTGGTGGGCAACTACCTGAAAAAAAACGGTCTGCGCACCACCGTGGTCGCCGATGGCCGGCAGATGCGCAGCTTTCTCGAAACGAACACGGTCGACCTGATCGTGCTCGACATCATGATGCCCGGCGACGATGGCCTGCAGTTGTGCCGCGAACTGCGGGTGGGCAAACACAAGGCCACGCCGGTGCTGATGCTGACCGCGCGCAATGATGAAACCGACCGCATCATCGGCCTGGAAATGGGCGCGGACGATTACCTGACCAAACCCTTCGCCGCCCGTGAGCTGCTCGCGCGGATCAACGCCGTGCTGCGGCGCACACGGATGCTGCCGCCCAACCTGGTGGTGACCGAGGCCGGCCGCCTGCTGGCCTTCGGGCGCTGGCAACTGGACACGTCGGCGCGGCACCTGCTGGACAAGGACGGCACCATGGTCGCCCTCAGCGGCGCTGAATACCGCTTGCTGCGGGTATTTCTCGATCACCCGCAACGGGTACTCAGCCGAGATCAACTGCTCAACCTGACCCAGGGCCGTGACGCCGACCTGTTCGACCGTTCCATCGACTTGCTGGTCAGCCGTTTGCGTCAGCGGCTGCTGGATGACGCGCGCGAACCGGCGTACATCAAGACCGTGCGCAGCGAAGGTTATGTATTCTCGCTGCCGGTCGAAATCCTCGGGGCGCCGGCATGAGCCTCAACCTGCATTGGCCGCGCACGCTGACTTCGCGAGTGTGGCTGATTTTTCTGATCGGCATGATCCTGGCCCAGGCGTTGTCATTCGGCGCGCAGTATTACGAGCGCTACCAGATGGCCAGGAACACCATGCTCGGCAATCTGCAGACCGACGTGTCAACCTCGATTGCGATCCTCGACCGCTTGCCCGCCGAGGAACGCCCGGCGTGGCTGTCGCGTCTGGCCCGGACCAATTACGCCTATCTGCTCAATGCAGGTGAAGCGGGCGTGCCGATCAAGGCCGGCGACGTGCCGATTGCCGTCACCTCGATCACCGACGCCATCGGCGAACACTATCCATTGACCTTCACCGACATTCCCGGGCCGAAAAAACACTTTCAGGGGCATCTGCGTCTGAGCGATGGCAGCTCGGTAACCATAGATGTGCGGCCGTCGATGGTGCCGCTGTCGCCGTGGCTGCCGGCGGTGTTGCTCGGCCAACTGGCGCTGATGATCGCCTGCACCTGGCTGGCAGTGCGGATTGCAATCAGCCCCCTCACCCGCCTCGCCAACGCCGTGGAAACCCTCGACCCCAATGCCCATCCGATCAACCTCGACGAGCAAGGCCCTACCGAAGTGGTCTACGCGGCCCGCGCCTTCAACACGATGCAAGCCCGTATCGCCGCCTACCTGAGAGAGCGCATGCAATTGCTTGCCGCCATTTCCCACGACCTGCAAACGCCGATCACCCGGATGAAGCTGCGCGCCGAGTTCATGGACGACTCGGCGGAAAAGGACAAGCTGTGGAACGACCTTGGCGAGATGGAACACCTGGTGCGCGAAGGCGTGGCGTATGCGCGCAGCATCCATGGCTCAACTGAAGAAAGCCGCCGCACCAACATGGATTCGTTTCTCGAAAGCCTGGTGTTCGACTATCAGGACATGGGCAAGGACGTGCAACTGATCGGTAAGAGTGAAGTGGTCATCGACACCCGCCCACATGCGTTGCGCCGGGTATTGGTGAACCTGACCGACAACGCCCTGAAGTTCGCCGGCGCGGCTGAGGTATGGGTCGAAGCGAACAACGGCAGCCTGAGGCTGACCGTCATGGATCGCGGCCCGGGCATTGCCGAGGCCGAACTGCAGCAGGTAATGGAACCGTTCTACCGCGTGGAAAACTCGCGCAACCGAGAAACCGGCGGCACCGGGCTGGGGCTGGCGATCGCGCAACAACTGGCGATGGCACTGGGTGGCTCGCTGAGCCTGAGCAACCGCGAGGGCGGCGGGCTGTGCGCGGAACTGAAGCTGCCGCTCTGACCTGTGGGAGCGGGCAAGCCCGCTCCCACAAGGCTTACGGAGTCTCTGGAATCACGATGCCGGCCCCAACTACGCGGTCTTCGTGCAACTGCTGCAACAATGCCAAACCACTGTCCATGAATGACGCATTGCCCAACTCGCCGGCCTCTTGCGCCAGACCGTGCAACTGCTCGCGCCCGGTCAACACAGGGTACTCACCGATCCGCTGCAACAACCGCCAGGCCAAGGGGCTCAACTCAGCAAACCTGACGCTGAAATCCGCAGTGCGGCGTACCAGCAACAGGGTCGGTTGGGCCGGGGCTACGGCGGGTTGAAGGTCCGGCGACAGCCGTTGCACCGGCCACACATACGCCAACGGCCAGGCCAGCGCCGATACCCGTAGTGGACGTTCCAGCAGCAAGCCTTGGTCTGTTGGTGGTAACGGCTCGGCGTCTGATTGCTGCAGTACCATCTCTACCCATTCGTAGTGCGCCAGCTCCAGCAGAAAGGGTGGCCACTCACCTTCACTCGTGACCTCGGGCTCGGCCGCGAGAAACCCGACAAACGCCTCGGCGATCTCAGCAAACTTCGGCGTTTGCGCGCGGCACTCGCGCAGAAAGCCGCGCACCAGTGCCCGCCAGCGGGTTTCGCCAATGATCCGGATCAGCACCGGAAACGTCGGGCTCAGCAGCGCCGAGACGTTGTTGAACACCAGATTCCGGTACACCGTGACCCGCGCCGGGTTCATGTTGGCCGGCAACGGCTGATGGTCGGGGTCACGTAAGTACGCGGTGAGCGCCTGCTGTTGCTGCATCAGGTTATCCATGACGAATCTCCCGATCCTGCAAGTGGCGAATAGTCTGCAACTCGGCCACCAGTTCGGAAAACACCGGGAAATTGAAATCCCGCTCAAGCAACGTTGGCTGGACACCGAACCGAGCATAGGCGTCGGCCAGCAACGCCCAGACCACCGGTTTCACCGAGGCACCATGGGTGTCGATTTTCAACGTGTCCGACTCATCGAAATGCCCGGCCACGTGCATGCCGACCACCCTGCCCGGCTCGACCCCGGCGAGAAACCGGTGTGGGTCGAAGCCGTGGTTGATCGAATTGACGTAGACGTTATTCACGTCCAGCAGCAGGTCGCAATCGGCCTCGCGCAGCACCGCGTTGGTGAACGTCACCTCGTCCATGTCCTGACGTGGCGCGGCATAGTAGGAGACATTTTCCACCGCCAGACGCCGCCCCAGAATGTCCTGAGACTGGCGGATCCGCGCGGCGACGTGATGCACCGCCTCTTCGGTGAATGGCAACGGCAGCAGATCGTAGAGATGACCGTCGTCGCTGCAGTAGCTCAGGTGTTCGCTGTACAACGGCACGTGGTGGTGGTCAAGAAACGCCCGGACTTCTTCGAGAAAACCGACGTCGAGCGGCGCCGATCCGCCAAGCGACAACGATAAGCCGTGGCAAGCCAATGGATAACGCTCGGCCAGTTCGTGCAACGCCGCGCCGTGGACACCGCCAACGCCGATCCAGTTTTCCGGGGCGACTTCGAGAAAGTCGAAAACACCGCTATGGGCAGCTTGCAGGTCTTTCAGCAAGCCTCGTCGCAGGCCGAGTCCGACTCGGGCAAGTGCAGATGGATGAACAATATGCATGGGGCTGTCCCTCTGTTGGCGCATCAGCGTGATGGCGATCAAAAGGTCAACCTAAACAGTGTATGTATCGCGGTTGTTTCGACGACGAAGTCGAATGCACAGGTTATGTATATGTGATCGCGCTGTATTCATTGAGATACAGATCATCGGTTTATCGAAGGCAATCCCGCGTCAAAATTAACAAAACAGAATAAAAATTTATTTTTTATACCTGTCAACTTTGACAGTTATGCGTAGCAGGCACCGCCACTACACTGGCGCCTCATTCTTTCGTAACTCCCTCGAGAAAGGAATCCAGAGCATGAATAGCAAAATGTCCATCACGCAAGGAACAGTAGCCGCCACGGGCACGCTTACCGCCAAAAGCGCCGAAGAGGCGGATTTCCAGGCCAATAGCGGACTTTCAATTGAAAAACTGCCAACCCATTGGGAAATAAGCGCCACTCATATCAGCGGCAACAGCTATCGCTACATGACTTTTGTTATCCCTCTGAACCTCGGAGGCAATGGCGTCCCCATGAATTATTCGCTTGTTTCTGGCAGCGATAAAAATCTGGCGCACGCTCATTACTTTTCCCGAGACATCTTAGTGGTATCGACCGAAGGATTATTGTCCATTCAATACTTCGAATCCGAGCAGCGAATGGTCGGTACGTTTAACTTCAAGGGCAATTTTGGAGGCAAGGAATATATCCTGAGCGAGGGCAAGTTCGATCTGCAGGACATTACCCGCACTTCGACGGCAGAACAGCTTCAGCAACACGAGTTTTCCGCTGAACTTGAAGGAGGTATTTATCATGAGTTCAAGTCCGACGAGGTTGAAATCTCTTTTCAGGAAAACACGCAAACATTTGCAGTGGTCGCCAATCAGAGAGTCTGGGAATTAGACCCGCCAAAACCGCACCGCGTAACGCTGTTCATTGCAGCAGGGCTAAAGAAAGGTAAGTACACGTTTGAAACAGGTGATCCAAACATTCGAGCGGCCTATCTGGACTTGCTGGGGAGCGCCTACCTGGCGGTCGAAGGGACACTGGAGCTTAAGGAAGATCCATCCGTGGAGCGAATCGAAGCCACGCTGGAGTTCACCGGAAAAACGCTCTCGCTTCCTGAAAGAGTGGCCAAGCTATCCAATGGCGTGTTGAGCCAGACGCCTGCATCCAAGAAGCGTACAAAAGCCTGAAAAACGATCGCTTCATGGCATTGGAGGGCTAGACTTGTTGCATAGCCCGCAAGAGTAAAATCTGGGCGATGAATCCAGCAGTGGTTCATCGCTCAAACCCAAGACGACCACTGCCCGATGGCGCACGCCTCGACCCTCGATCCTTGACGCCGCCGGACTGTGATCCTGTTTCAGGAGCACACGTGATGGACGAGGCCCGACTCAACGAATTCATGGGAAAACTGATCAACGACATGGGCGGCGCGGCGATGCTGGCTAATGTCATCGTCGGCGAAGAACTCGGGTTGTACCGGGCGATGGCCGACAGTCAGCCGATCAGCCCCGAAGCACTCGCTGCGAAAACCACCTGTAACCCGCGTCTGGTCCGCGAATGGCTCAGCGCCCATGCCGCTTCAGGCTACATGGAGCATCACGACGGGCAGTTCCGCCTGCCGGAAGAGCATGCCCTGGCGTTGGCCCTGGAAGACTCACCGGTGTACGTCGCCGGCGGTCTGGGCGTGGTGGCGTCGTTTTTCCATGACAAGGATAAACTGGTGAAAGCCATGCGCGGCAACGGCGCCTTGCCCTGGGGCGATCACCATCCGTGCATGTTCACCGGCACCGAACGGTTCTTTCGTCCCGGTTACAAGGGGCATTTGATCGCCGAATGGCTGCCGGCACTGGACGGTGTGGTGGCCAGGCTTGAGGCAGGCGCCAAGGTCGCCGACGTCGGCTGCGGCCACGGCGCCTCGACAGTGATCATGGCTCAGGCGTTTCCCAACTCGCGCTTCGTCGGTTTCGACAACCACACGCCCTCGATCACCGTGGCTACCCAGCGCGCCGAAGAGGGCGGTGTCAGCAGCCGGGCGAAGTTCTTCCAGGGCACGGCAAAAAATTACCCCGGCGACGACTATGACCTGATCTGCTATTTCGACTGTCTGCATGACATGGGCGACCCGGTCGGCGCCGCACGCCATGCCTATGACTCGCTGAAGGACGACGGCACGGTGCTGCTGGTCGAACCGTTCGCCAACGATACGCTGGATGACAACATCAACCCGGTCGGCCGACTGTTCTACGCGGCGTCGACCTTTATCTGCACACCGAATTCCCTGTCGCAAGAGGTCGGCCTCGGGCTCGGCGCACAAGCCGGGGAAATGCGCCTGCGCAAAGTGTTTGCCGAAGCCGGCTTCAAGCAGTTCCGGCGGGCCACGCAGACACCGTTCAATCTGATTCTGGAGGCGCGCAAATAGCCCGGAGACAAGCTATTGACCGTGTGGGAGAAATCTGTGGTGTGGGCGCTTGCTTGCGCTCGGCGGCGAAGCCGTCGGCGGTTTTGGGGCCACTGCGCGCCCCAGCGGGAGCAAGCCCCCGCGCCATGGAAAACCGCTCCCCCCAGCCAGACTCCCTCGCTATGGAAGGTCAGTGCTAACCTGCAAGGCATTCATCTGCCCGGAGTGCTGACCATGCTCGACAGCCCGATCCGCGACCACCTCGACACCTTGCAACAGGCGATGGCCGACGGCGACTTTCTGGTGCTGACCGGCGCCGGCATCAGCACGCCGTCGGGGATTCCGGATTACCGCGACAGCGACGGCGTGCGCCGGGGGCGCCAGCCGATGATGTATCAGGAATTCCTCGCCGCCCCGGAATCACGCCGGCGCTATTGGGCGCGGGCCATGCTCGGCTGGCCACGGGTGCGGCAGGCGCGGCCGAATGCAGCGCACGAGGCGCTGGCCCGATTGCAGACGCATAGGCGGATCGGCGGATTGATCACGCAGAACGTCGACACCCTGCACGATCAGGCCGGCAGTCAGGACGTGATCGAACTGCACGGCAGCCTGCACCGGGTGCTGTGCCTGGATTGTGGCCAGCGCAGTGAGCGCGATGCCATTCAGCGCTTGATGGAGATGCACAACCCGTATCTGGCCGGCGTCGATGCCGTGCAGGCGCCGGACGGCGATACCCTGCTCGACCCCGAATTCGAAGCCCGGTTTCAGGTGCCGCACTGTCCACATTGCGCGGGCGAGCGGATGAAGCCGGATGTGGTGTTTTTTGGCGAGAACGTCGCGCAGCAAACCGCCGCGCGGGCGCTGACGGCGGCGGAATGCGCGGCCGGGATGTTGGTGGTGGGCTCGTCGTTGATGGCCTATTCGGCCTTTCGCCTGTGTCGGGTGATTGCCGATCGGGGCAAGCCGCTGATTGCGATCAACCTGGGCAAGACTCGCGCAGATGACCTGCTGTCATTGAAAATCCAAGCCTCATGCGAACAACTCCTGCCCCTGCTGACACAACGCCTGCTCACCTGACACACAAAATCCCGCGGCTTCAGTGCTCAGCCTTGAGGATATCGAACAGCGCCTGTGCCGCCGCCGACAGTTCATTTCCGGGTTCGGTCAACACGCCGATCGCCCGCTCCACCGAGTCATCCAGGGTCAGGCAACGGGCGCCCAGTTCCTGCATCTGCTCGGCACACAATGCCGGTACGGCACTGACACCAAGGCCACTGGCGACCATGCGCCCGACCGTCGCCAACTGATGGCTTTCGAACTCCACCGGCAATTTCAGGCCGCGCGCCTGCAAGTGTTCTTCGAGCATCACTCGTACTGTCGATGGCCGCTGCAAGGTGATGAACGGCTGCTGCAGCAAGGTTTGCCAGTCGATAGCGGTGCGCGCCGCCAATGGCGAATCCTGCGCCACCACGGCCACGAAGCGATCCCTGTACAACGGCGTGAAGGTCATCGAGGTGCTTTGCATCGGCTCGAACGCCACGCCCAGCTCCACTTGCCGATCGCGGACCATCTCCAGCACCTGCTCGTTGATCACGTCGTTGACCGTCACGTTGACGTTCGGATAGCGCGCACGAAACGTCTTGAGGATCGGCGGCAGCAGGTTGCCGGCGAACGACGGCATCGCCGCCAGCGTCACCCGTCCGCGTTGCAAGCTGAAGCGCTGACGCATTTCGTCTTCGGCGTTGTCCCAGTCGGCAATCAGCCGCCGGGCCAGCGGCAACAGGGATTCACCTTCCGCCGTCAGCGCCACGTTGCGCGTATTGCGGCTGAACAGGCGCCCGCCGAGGCCCTCCTCCAGCGCCTTGATGGTCAGGCTCAACGCCGATTGCGACAGGTGCAGGCGCTCGCAGGCCACCGCAAAACTCAGGCTCTGGGCCACGGCGAGAAAGGCACGGATCTGCTTGATGGTCATGTCGCTTCGCTCCAGTTGTAAGCTCCAGGCGTCAAGCTGCAAGCTATAACGCGACGAATTATTGAGTTTTATCTATCAATCAACCTTAAAAATCAACTTAACAAATATATCCGTCAGCGAGACACTCCAGTCATTCGGCTAGCCAGCCGCCCGCAAATAATAAAAGAGGTGCATATGGCAGGTTTCGACAAGCGCGTGAGTTCCTACGAGGAAGCCCTCGCCGGGCTGGAAGATGGCATGACCGTCATCGCCGGCGGCTTCGGTCTGTGCGGCATTCCGGAAAACCTGATCGCCGAGATCAAGCGCAAAGGCACCCGCGACCTGACTGTGGTTTCCAACAACTGCGGCGTCGACGGGTTCGGCCTCGGCGTGCTGTTGACCGATCGCCAGATCAGCAAAGTCATCGCCTCCTACGTCGGCGAAAACAAGCTGTTCGAAGAGCAACTGCTCAAGGGCGAGATCGAAGTCATCCTGACCCCGCAAGGCACCCTCGCCGAGAAAATGCGCGCCGGCGGCGCCGGCATTCCGGCCTTCTTCACCGCCACCGGCGTCGGCACCCCAGTGGCCGAAGGCAAGGAAGTGCGTGAATTCAAAGGTCGCAAGTACCTGATGGAAGAGTCCATCACCGGCGACTTCGCCATCGTCAAAGGCTGGAAAGCCGACCATTTCGGCAACGTCATCTACCGCCACACCGCGCAGAACTTCAACCCGCTGGCGGCCACCGCCGGCAAGATCACCGTGGTTGAAGTCGAAGAAATCGTTGAACCCGGCGAGCTGGATCCGTCGCAGATCCACACCCCCGGCATCTACGTCGACCGGGTCATTTGCGGCACGTTCGAAAAACGCATCGAACAGCGCACCATCCGCAAATAACTGCAGCCCAGACGGAGAACAACAACATGGCACTTTCCCGCGAACAAATGGCTCAGCGCGTCGCCCGCGAAATGCAGGACGGCTATTACGTGAACCTTGGCATCGGCATTCCGACCCTGGTCGCCAACTACATTCCCGAAGGCATGGAAGTCATGCTGCAATCGGAAAACGGTCTGCTCGGCATGGGGCCTTTTCCAACCGAAGAAACCATTGATGCCGACATGATCAACGCCGGCAAACAGACCGTGACCGCACGTATCGGGGCGTCGATTTTCAACTCCGCCGAATCCTTCGCGATGATCCGCGGCGGGCATGTCGACCTGACCGTGCTGGGGGCGTTCGAAGTCGACGTCGAAGGCAACATCGCCTCGTGGATGATTCCCGGCAAGCTGGTCAAGGGCATGGGCGGCGCCATGGATCTGGTGGCCGGGGCCGACAACATCATCGTGATCATGACCCACGCGTCCAAGGACGGTGAATCCAAACTGCTGTCCAAATGCAGCCTGCCGCTGACCGGTGCCGGTTGCATCAAGCGCGTGCTGACCGACCTGGCTTATCTGGAAATCGAAAATGGCGCTTTTGTCCTCAAGGAACGCGCACCTGGCGTCAGCGTCGAGGAAATCGTCGCCAAAACCGCTGGTAAACTGATCGTCCCGGATCACGTACCGGAAATGCAGTTCGCTGCCCAGTGAGGAATTCGAAAATGCAAGACGTCGTAATTGTTGCCGCCACGCGCACCGCGATCGGCACTTTCCAGGGCTCCCTGGCCAGCGTGTCCGCGGTGGATCTGGGCGCGGCGGTGATCCGCCAGTTGCTCGAACAAACCGGTCTGGACGGTGCCCAGGTCGATGAAGTGATCATGGGCCAGGTGCTGACTGCCGGCGCCGGCCAGAACCCGGCGCGTCAGGCCGCGATCAAGGCCGGCCTGCCCCACGCCGTACCGGCCATGACCCTGAACAAGGTCTGTGGTTCGGGCCTGAAGGCCCTGCACCTGGGCGCGCAAGCGATCCGTTGCGGTGACGCCGAAGTGATCATCGCCGGCGGTCAGGAGAACATGAGCCTGTCCAACTACGTACTGCCGGGCGCACGCACCGGTCTGCGCATGGGCCATGCGCAAATGGTCGACACCATGATCAGCGATGGTCTGTGGGATGCGTTCAACGATTACCACATGGGCATCACCGCGGAAAACCTGGTCGATAAATACCAGATCAGCCGCGAGCAACAGGACGCTTTCGCCGCAGCCTCGCAGCAAAAAGCCGCTGCCGCCATCGAGGCCGGCCGCTTTGTCGATGAAATCACCCCGATCCTGATTCCGCAGCGCAAAGGCGATCCTGTCGCGTTCAAGGTTGACGAACAACCACGCGGCGACACCACCGCCGAATCGCTGGCGAAACTGCGCCCGGCCTTCAAAAAGGACGGCAGCGTGACGGCCGGCAACGCCTCGTCGCTGAACGACGGCGCCGCTGCGGTGATCCTGATGAGCGCCGAGAAAGCCAAGGCCCTGGGCCTGCCGGTGCTGGCGAAAATTGCCGCCTATGCCAACGCAGGCGTTGATCCGGCGATCATGGGCATCGGCCCGGTCTCGGCCACCCGCCGCTGCCTCGACAAGGCGGGCTGGAACATCGGCCAGCTCGACCTGATCGAAGCCAACGAAGCCTTCGCTGCGCAATCGCTGGCGGTGGCCAAGGATCTGCAATGGGATCTGGACAAGGTCAACGTCAACGGCGGCGCCATCGCCCTCGGTCACCCGATCGGTGCCTCGGGCTGCCGGGTGCTGGTAACCCTGCTGCACGAGATGATCAAGCGTGATGCGAAAAAGGGTCTGGCGACCTTGTGCATCGGCGGTGGTCAGGGCGTGGCGCTGGCGCTGGAACGCGCTTAAACATCGAGTTCAACGGCGGGCGGTGGATCCACGACATCCGCTGCTCGCTGGCAACAAAAACCCGGTGCGACTGGCGTTGCACCGGGTCTTTTTTTGCCTGGATTTTATGTAGGTCTTGATGGCCCCATCGCTGGCAAGCCAGCTCCCACGGTGATTGAGGGTGGATTCAAATTCTTTGCTCACCCCCAAACCCTGTGGGAGCTGGCTTGCCAGCGATGGGGCCATTTCAGTCACCACAAAAACATCTGTTCACACCGCCATCTGCAGAATCAACCACGCGTTCGCCCCACTGATCACCGCAAACAAGCCCCACGCCAGTATCCGGGTCGGCAGGCGATTCACAAACGGCCCCATCAGCTGTCGGTCGTTGGTCATGCGAATCAGCGGATACAGCGCAAACGGCAGTTGCAGGCTCAATACCACCTGACTCAACACCAGCAACTTGCCCACCGCGTTGTCCCCCATCAGCCACACGCCGATGAACGCCGGAATCAGCGCCAGCCCGCGGGTGATCAAACGGCGCTGCCAGCACGGAATTCGCAGGTTCAGGTAGCCTTCCATGATCACCTGCCCGGCGATGGTGCCGGTGAAGGTCGAACTCTGCCCCGAAGCGAGCAGTGCGACACCGAACAGCACGCTGGCCAACGCCCCGCCCACCAGTGGATCGAGCAAGTGATAGGCGTCCTGAATATCCACCACATCGGTATGTCCGGACTGGTGAAATGCCGCTGCCGCGAGAATCAGGATCGCCGCGTTGACCAGCAGCGCCAGCGCCAGCGAGCCGATGGTGTCGATGCGTGCCAGCTTCACCGCGTCCTGCTTGCTCGCCAGGTCTTGGCCGATCATGCGTGTCTGTACGATCGAGGTGTGCAGGTAGAGGTTATGCGGCATCACCGTCGCGCCGAGAATGCCGATGGCCAGGTACAACGGTGCGGCATCGCTGATCGCCGCCAGTGACGGTTTGAAGCCTTGAAAGACGTCCGGCCAGTAAGGTTTGATCAGCACCAGTTCGACGAAAAAACACACGCCGATGGTGGCCACCAGCACCAGCATGATCGCTTCCAGGCGGCGAAAGCCCCGGTTTTGCAGGGCCAGCACCAGCAGCGTGTCGAACGCGGTCAGGGCAATGCCGAAGGTCAGCGAACAGCCCAGCAGCAAGTGAAACGCCAAGGCGCAGCCAAGCACTTCGGCAAGATCGGTGGCGATGATCGAGATCTCCGCCAGCACCCATTGCAAGCGCGCGGTCGGCGTGCTGTAGCGCTCACGAGAAAGTTGCGCCAGATCGCGGCCGGTGGCGATGCCGAGCCGCGAACACAGGCATTGCACGACCATGCCCGCCAGGCTCGCCAGCAACACCACAAACAACAGGCTATAGCCAAAGCGCGAACCGGCCTCGATGGCGGTTGCCCAGTTGCCCGGGTCCATGTAGCCGATCGACACCAGCAAACCGGGACCGGCGAAACGCAGCACGCGTTTGAAGAACGCGGCATTGGGATCCACCGCCACACTGCCGGCCACTTCCGGCGGGCAAAACGGCGCGGTGGCGATTTTGGGCAAACTGAATTTCACGCACACATCCAGAAACAAGTCGGAAAGACGCAGCTTAGACGTTTCAGCCGAAGCCTTGAAGGGCTGCGATCTTTTGCTCTTAACGACTCACACCGAGTAACTGTTGACGCAACTCGGGGCTGCGGGTCCGCGGATCCAGCCAGATATCGAAAAACGCCCGGGCAAACTGCGGATCATCAATCTCATGCTGCAACTGTTGCCCGACAAAAAACCGTGCGCCCTGTCCCGGCAGGTACACCCCGGTAATTCGTGTGCCGGCCTGCACATCGACGAACGACTGCTGCATCTGAATCTGCCAGCCGGCCAGTTGCGCGGGACTGACGCTGCTGCCTGCCAGACGTTTGATTTCATCGACGCTGGCCTTGACCAGGTCATCGCGGGAGATGGTGCGGCGATAGATCAGCTCCAGCGCGAAGGGCTGGCCGTCCGCCAGCGGCCGTGCGGCGCTCCACAAACGCGCGTTGTACACGTCGAAGCCCCACACGCTGAAATCGCCGGTGCCGATGATCTGCGCGCCGGGCACTGCGTCCTGCCAGTTGGCCCAGGTGGGCGTCAGCAATAACGCCCATAAACCGATGCCACAAAATCCACGCAGCACCTTGGGTGTTCTGTTCATTGCAATATCGACTCCGGCAAGCCCTGATAGACAGAGCATAGCCGGGGATCGTGCCTCGTACCCTGTATACATATTTTGCGTACATATTCAGCAATCAATTGTCGACAATGCTAACGTAACGCCACTCACCCGGACGGAGACACCTGCGTGCTGATCCTCAAACTGCTGCTGATTCCCGGTTTTCTGCTGCTGATTTCTCTCGCAGGCAAACGCTGGGGGCCGAGCGTGGCCGGGTGGCTGTCGGGGTTGCCGGTGGTGGTCGGGCCGATCCTGTTTTTCCTCGCGATCGAACAAGGCCCGGCGTTTGCCGCGCAGTCAGCGGTGGCCGCGTTGTCGGCGATGTTTGCGATGATTGCGTTCTGCATCACCTACGCTCAGGTCGCGCAACGGGCGAACTGGCCTTCGGCGCTGATGACTTCATTGGCGGTGTGGACCGTGATCGCGTGGGGGTTATCGCTGATTCCGGCGTCGCTGCCGTTCTCCGTGGCCGCCGCGGCGGTCGCATTGCTGTCCTCGCCCTACCTGTTTCCCAAGGTGCAACCGGTACTCAATGGCCCGGCGCCGAAGTCGGACAAATTGATCTGGCGGATGATCGCCGGTGCGGCGTTGACCTTGCTGGTGACGATGCTCGCCAGCACGGTCGGCGAACGCTGGAGCGGCCTGCTCGCGGTGTTCCCGGTGCTCGGCAGCGTGATGGCCGTGTTTTCCCAGCAGACCCGCGGGCCGGCATTCACCGCCGCATTGTTGCGGGCGACGGCAACCGGCATGTATTCGTTTTCGGCGTTTTGCCTGGTGTCGGCGCTGACCTTGCCGAGCCTGGGCCTGAGTGGGTTTGCCGTGGGTGTCGCGGTGGCGGTAGCGATGCTCGGCGTGACCCGCAAGCTACTGGCTAAACCGGCCCCGCCCAGACAAGCGCACACTCAAGCCTGAATCCGTCCCCTGTGGCGAGGGCGCGGGTGTTCAGACGGGCCGGGCTGGAGTGATAAGGCGCTGCGTGGGATGATCGCCCGCCTAGCGCGACCATCCACCGGAGATTCGAATGTCATTGCTCAGCAAGAAAGCCGTCGTCCTGTTGCTGGCGGCCGTCGCCGGCCTCGGCGCCATCAACGCTCAGGCAGCCAAGGCCAAGGAAAAAGCCGCCACCGAGAAAGTCTCGATGCTCGGCGGCAAGTTCACCTTCGTGTTGCCCAAGGGCTTCGTCGCCGATCCGCTGCCGGCCAGTCCGAGCGGGGCCGTCGGCACGATGTACACCAACGAAGCCACAAAAACCGTGGTCATCACCGCGGAAAACCGCATTCCCGAAGGCGTTAACGTCAAGGACAACGACGGTGAGTTCCTCGACGCCAGCGTGTCACGGTTCATTGAAGACCAAAGCAAGGCGCTGCCGGACTTCAACAAGCTCAGTGAAAAGAGCCTGACCCGCAAAGGCACCGGCCTTGGTGTGCGGCAGGTCGACAGCACGGCCACGCAGGGCGGCGGGCAGACGCTCAACACCACGTTGCTGGCCGGCTCCGGCACCAAAATGGCCCTGGTGCAGGTGATCTCCCGTGCCAGTGACAAGAAAGGTCACGACGCCCTGGTCACCACCCTCCTCAAGGATTGAGCTGCTGCAACCAGCCATTCAGATCCCGCAGTTCGGCCGCACTGATGCTGTGGCCGACGCCGGGATAGGCGTGAAATTGCGGTGTGTAGTCGAGCTTCTGCAGCAGCGCATTGGCCTCGGTGCCATCGCGATACGGCACACGATCATCGGCGGTGCCGTGGCCAATGAAGATGTTCAGGGCCAGAGGGGGTTGCCCGGCCTTCAGTTCGCCCTTCAACACCGGCAATAAACGACCGCTCAACGCCGCAATACCACCGACCGCCAGCGGCGACCGCAACCCCACTTCGTAAGTCATCATCGCGCCCTGGCTGAAGCCGATCAGGTACACCTTGTCCGGGCTGGCGTGATATTTCTTCGCGGCCTGGGCGATAAAGTCGCGCAGTTTCCGGCCGCTGACCTTCAGATCATCGGTCTCGCCGTTGTAGGCCCCTTCGCCCTTCTTGCGAAACCACTGGTAGCGACCTTCACCCAGCGCCATCGGCGCCTGCACCGACAGGTAGTTGTATTGCGCCGGCAACTGGAACTTCATGCCGATCAGGTCGGCTTCGTTACTGCCGTAACCGTGCAGGAAAATCACCAGCGGCCGCGACTCGGCGTCAGGGTGAACCTGTTCGAGGTACTTGAGCGGCAGATCGGATTGCAGCGTGACTTGAGCCTGGACGGCGGAAGACGCCAGCAGGGTCAACAGGGCAAATACTTTCAACATAAAGCCTTCCTCACAACGTGTCGGTTCGGGGGGAGCCTGACACCCTGCGGTCAGTATTCAGATTTGGCGATGTTGCTGATGGCCCCTTCGCGAACAAGCCCGCTCCCACAGAGAAACGCATTTCAAGGTGGCAGCGCGCCTGCTCGCGAATGTATTCGCCGCAGATCTGTCAGTCGTTAGACAGCTTGCCCGTCCGGAACGGCACCCGACCCGCGACTTTCGCCTGCCAGATCCCCGGTTGGGTGTAACGCCCACGGTCGATGGCAAACAACACGCCGCTGGTACCGGCGCACACGGTGGTCACGCGATCCTGTAGCGGATCGACCACTTCAAACAGTGCATCGCCCTGCTCGACCCACTCGCCCGCATTGCGCAGAAAACTCACCACACCATGGTGTGGCGCGAACAGGTATTCAGTGCCCTCGAACGGCAGGCCCTCGCAGCACGCGTCCGGCGCGGTCGGCCATTCGCCGCTGATAAAGCCCTGCTCGGCGAGAAAACCGAGAATCGCTTCGCAATTGGCCTGGGCCTGATCGACCCGGGTGTCGCCCATGCTGCCCAGCTCCAGGGTGGTGGCGAGGTTGGCCAGTGGAATCGCGGCCTGGGGAAATGCCCGCGCCAGGCGCAACCACGGCGTCGAGCAGGACTCATCGAACGAACTGCCGCCGGAATCTTCACACAACAGCGCCACGCCAGCCTTCAGCCGTGCCGCCAGCGATTGCCACTGCGGCCAGTGCTGCGGCAGCGCGTAAAGGTGGATCGCGGCATCGAAATCGCAATGCAGATCAAGGGTGATGTCGGCATCGCAGGCGTGGCGCAGCAACAAGCGATGCAGGGCTTCCAGTTGCGAAGTCGGAGCCGGCAGCTCATCGAACAGCTGAAGCATGGTCTGGCGGATCAAGGCAATGTTGGCCTCGGCATCGCGGCCCAGACGCTCGCCGATCCGCGCCGCCACCGGTGCGCTGAGTTCGACGAAGGCGCGGTTGAAGTTCTTGCCGCTGCCCAGTTCGAAACGGCCCATGTGCGCACCTTGCAGATGCTGGTCCAGCCCGATCGGGTTGGCCACCGGCACCAGTTCGATCACGCCCTGCAAACGGCCTTGCTGTTCGAGCGCGTTCAGACGCTGCTTGAGTTCCCACGCGGTGCGCATACCCGGCAGTTCATCGGCGTGCAGGCTGGCCTGGATGTAGGCCTTGCGCGGGCCTGCGCCGTAACGGAACACACTGAGAGAGCGTTCGCTGCCCAGGTGGCTCCAGGGTAGAACATGGTCGATGCGTTGCATGGGATATCTCCTGAAAACCGGATCACACAGATCCCCTGTAGGAGTGAGCCTGCTCGCGATAGCGGTGGATCAGACAACCGTGATGTTGAATGCTAAACCGCTATCGCGAACAGGCTCACTCCTACAAGGCTCTCGCCACCATTAGAGCGTAAAAAAAGTGGCCGGCGCAGTGCGCGGGCCACTTTTTTCTACGGCGTATTAATGGCCGTACACGTCAAAGTCAAAGTACTTGTCCTGCACTTGCTTGTACTTGCCATTGGCGCGGATTTCGGTGATGGCCTTGTTGAACTGCTCGGCCAGGGCGGTATCGCCCTTGCGCACGGCAATGCCGGCGCCACCGCCGAAGTACTTGGCGTCTTCGTAGGTCGGGCCGACGAATTCGAAGCCTTTGCCGGCGTCGGTTTTCAGGAAGCCGTCACTCAGGTTGACCGAGTCGGCCAGCATCGCGTCGATACGGCCGGAGACCATGTCGAGGTTGGCTTCCTGTTGCGAGCCGTAACGCACCAGCTCGATGCCGGCCGGAACCAGCACTTCGGTGGCGTAGCGGTCGTGGGTACTGGCACGCAGTACGCCGACTTTCTTGCCCTTGAGCTCGGTCAGCGGGTCCTTGACACCGGAACCTTCCTTCATCACGAAGCGCGCCGGGGTGTGGTAGTACTTGATGGTGAAATCAACGTTTTTCTTGCGGTCGTCGGTGATGGTCATCGAGGACAGGATCGCGTCGATTTTCTTCACTTTCAGCGCCGGGATCAGGCCATCGAACTCTTGCTCGACCCAGGTGCATTTGACTTTCATCTGCTCACACAGCGCATCACCGATGTCCACGTCGAAACCGGTGAGTTTGCCGTCAGGGGTTTTCATCGAGAATGGCGGGTAACCGGCTTCGATACCGATGCGGATCGGCTTGGCGTCTTCGGCCACGGCGGTCAGGGACAACATCGACAGTGCCAGGGCACCGAACATCACTAGCTTCTTCATTTATAACTCCTGTGTGCGGAGGCTTTTATTGGCAGCTTCGATTCAGCGTTCGGTCATGGCCAATTGGCGGTAAAAACCGAAGTGGCCGGCAGTCTATGGCGCCGCGCACAGGGCAAATTGTTTTTAAGCGACAAATACTTACAGGAATTCGGCAAGGCGATTGACCGGGGTCAACCGCTGCGCCGTCGTGGTGCAAAGGCTGTAGGACAAGCCCTCGATCGGCTCACAAATCAACTGCAGGAGCCGCCGAAGGCTGCGATCTTTTAACGCTGGTTCGGGCGGCAGAACACTTTCGGCTGCATGCCCACGCAGAGCGTGGGAACGCTTGGCCCGTTCAACAGATCGCCGTCTTCGGCAACAGCTGCACGTGCTTTCAGCAGGCGCAGTTGACGGGACTCCCGGCGGCGTGCGGCAGGCTCAGTTCGAACCCTTCGTCCAGCCAGCCGGTGACACCGCCGAGCATTTCCTTGACCGGGTAACCCAGCGCCGCCAGTTTCACCGCTGCCTTGTTGGCGCCGTTGCAGTGCGGGCCGGCGCAATACACCACGAACAAGGTGGTTTTCGCGTAGCCCTGCAACCCTTGTTCCGTCAGCAGACGTGTCGGAATGTTGATCGCACCCGGCACATGGCCGCGCTCGAACGCCAGCGGCCCACGTACATCAACCAGCACGAAGTCGATTTCCCCGGCTTCCTGGCTGCTGTACACGTCGGAGCAATCGGTTTCGAAAGTCAGACGGTTGCTGAAATGCATCAGGGCAATGGCCGAGGGGGCGGCAGGAATGTCGCGAACCAGGCTGGTCATAGGTGTTGCTCCTTTATCTGAACGGGTGTGAACAGACTTTATCGAGCCAGCGCTCGGCGCTACAGTGGCGCACAAGACACCCACCGGGAATTTTCCGCCAAATGCACACCTCACCAGGACTGGTCGCGATTCTGGCCTACGATGGCCTCTGTACCTTCGAGTTCGGCATCGCCGTGGAGATCTTCGGCCTGGCCCGACCGGAGTTCGATTTCCCGTGGTACACGCATGCGATTGCCGCGGTCGATCAAGGACCGATGCGCGCCATGGGCGGGATTCAGGTGTTGGCAGATGGTGGCCTGGAACTGCTGGCCGACGCGCGTACCATCATCATTCCCGGTTGGCGCGACCGTAACGCCGCCGTGCCGCCGGCGTTGATCGACGCGTTGCGTCAGGCTCACGCGCGGGGCGCCCGATTACTGTCGATCTGCTCCGGGGTGTTTGTGCTGGCGGCCAGCGGCCTGCTCGACGGTCACGGCGCCACGACTCACTGGCGCTACACCACGGAACTGGCTCAGCGGTTTCCGGCCATTGCAGTCGATCCGGACGTGCTGTACGTCGACGCCGGCCAGTTGATTACCTCGGCTGGCAGCGCTGCGGGCATCGACGCCTGCCTGCACCTGGTGGCGCGGGACTTCGGCACTCAGGTCGCCAACACGGTGGCGCGGCGTCTGGTGATGTCGCCGCAACGCACCGGCGGTCAGGCGCAGTTCATTCCGACCCCCGTCAGCGCGACGCCGCGCAACGATTTGTCACGGGTGATGCAGTGGGCCCGCGAGCGCTTGCACCAACCGCTGGAGGTGCGCGATCTGGCCAATGAGGCGGCGATGAGCGAGCGGACCTTTTTGCGGCGGTTCACCGAGGCCTGTGGTCAGTCGCCCAAGGCGTGGTTGCAGCATGAACGGCTGGCACGGGCGCGAGAGTTGCTGGAGAGCACACCGCAGCACACCGAACAGATTGCCCAGCGCTGCGGGTATCGCTCGGTGGAAAGTTTTCGCGTGGCGTTTCGCAGCGTGGTGGGGGTGCCGCCGTCGGTGTATCGGGAGCGGTTCGGGCGTGGGGACAACGCAAATTCCTGAGGTGATCCCAGGGGCTCCTTTGCAGGCAAACCCGCTCCCACAGGCTTTAGCGGTGATTGATTCCCGTGGGATCGGGCTTGCTCGCCAAAAGGCCGGCAGTGGCGCCAATGGACTATGGCCGGCGCAGCAAATAGGTATCCATTATCCACCCATGCTCAGCCCGCGCCGCCTTGCGCACCCGCTCAATCTCATCCGCCACGTCTCCCAACTTGCCACTGATCAGAATCTCGTCCGGCGTGCCCAGGTACGCGCCCCAGTAAATCGACGTCGCGGGATCCGCCACCCGCCGATAGGCCTCTTCGCCATCGAGCATCACCACCAGACTCTCGGCCTCACTCACCTGCCCCGCCGCCAACCGCCGACCGGTGGTGATCTCCACGGAGCAACCGATCGAGTTCAACGGCACTTTGTGCTGCGCCGCCAGTGCCTGCACGCTGGTGATGCCGGGGATCACTTCGAACTCGAACGCACAGCGGCCCGAGGCCAGAATGGCTTGCAGGATGCGGATCGTGCTGTCGTACAACGCCGGATCGCCCCACACCAGGAAACCGCCACACTGGCCGTCGGACAATTCATCATTGATCAGCCGTTCGAAGGTCTGCTGCTTCAGCCGATTCAACTCATCGACACTGGCGATATAGTCGACCTCGCCGCGCTCGCGCTCCGGGCTGTGGGCTTCGGCAAAGCGATAGCCACGATCGGTGATGTAGCGCGCACAGATCTCCCGGCGCAGGTCGATCAGTTTGTCCTTGCTCTGGCCCTTGTCCATGAGGAAGAACACATCGACGCGGTTCAACGCCTTCACCGCCTGCATCGTGATGTAGTCCGGATGACCGGCGCCGATGCCAATCACCAGTAGTCGTTTCATCAGAGCACTCCCTCAGGGTCTATGCCGGGCAAGCGTAGCCGCCATCGACCGTTGAACTGCAATTCGATCGACGCCAGCGGCTCGACATCAATTGCGTTGAACGCCGCGCCCTGCACAACCTGCATCAATGCCGCACGGACCACGAACGGATGGGTGACGGCGACCACATGGCCCGGCGCCGACTGTACTTGCATCAGCCATGCCGCCACCCGGGCGCCGAGTTGCGTAACGGACTCCCCCCCAGGCGGCACAACCTGTGGATCGCTGAGCCACGCGTGCAACGCTTCGCCCTCCTCGCGCTGCACATCCTTGATCGACTGGCCATGCCAATGGCCCCAATCGCAGTCACGCAACGCGTCCTCCACGTCGGCATCGGCACCAAACCACGCGGCCGTCTGGCGCGTGCGCAACTCGGGGCCGCAAAGCAAGCGGCGCGGCCGGGGGTAGCGGGCGGCCAGCGCGTCCGGCGCCAGCGCGATATTTTCAACGGGCTCGTTCGTAGGAAAACGCGCCAGTTTTTGTGCGACGGTTCGCGCATGGCAAATCAAAGTCAAACGGGTGGTCTGCACGGTGCATCGCTCGCTCAGGAGGCATGAAAAACAACGGCGCAACGCCGACGGGTCGGCAATTGTGCCGTAAACCGCGGGCTGCGGGACAACACAAAACGCGCCGGAGCGTGCTCGCAATGTTACAAAAGCGGCAATCTCTGACACCACCATGGGCAACGGACTACAAAGCCGGTCGACTTTCATGTAGGCCTTGTTACACGGGCATTTCGCACCCTTTTGGAGCCTGTTCAACATGGCGAAAAATTCACTAGACATGTAGCGTCAGTTACATAAATACTGTTTTAACGGATTGTGAAGCGAATTCGACACCCCCCATCCAGCAGGAGCCCGGATGCCCCCTCTCAGAGACCTGATCACTGACCCTGGCCTTGAACTGACGCCATCAGAGCGCAAAGTCGTGCGCGCCTTGCTCGATCAGTATCCGCGCAACGGCCTGGGGCCAATGGCACGCCTGGCCGAACACGCCGGTGTCAGCGATCCGACTATCGTGCGTCTGGTCAAAAAACTCGGTTTTGGTGGTTACGCCGAATTCCAGGACGCGTTGCTCAGCGACATGGACCATCGCCTGCGCTCGCCGCGCACTCTGTTGCAGCCACGTGCGCAACAGCACAAGGACGATGCCTGGAGCCATTACCTGGGCGACAGCCATCGCCTGCTGGTCGAAACCCAATCGCTGACCCAGCCCGAAGACGTGCGCATCCTCAGCGACTGGCTGCTGGATACACGTCATCAGGTGTACTGCTTTGGCGGGCGTTTCAGCAGCCTGATGGCCACCTACCTGCTCAATCACCTGCGCTTGCTGCGCCCCGGCTGTTTTGCCCTGGAAGACAACGCGCAATTGCCCGACCGACTGTTCGACCTGCAGCGTCAGGACGTGGTGCTGGTGTTCGACTATCGCCGCTATCAGACCCAGGCCCTGCGTGTCGCCAGCGCGGCGAAACACAATAACGCGCGGGTGGTGCTGTTCACCGATATCTACGCCTCGCCCCTGCGCGAACTGGCCGACCTGATCATCAGCGCCCCGGTGGAGTCGGCCTCGCCGTTCGACACCATGGTTCCGGCACTGGCGCAGGTCGAGGCGCTGATTGCCTGCCTGACCCTGCGCAGCCCGGATCTGGCCGATCGCCTGGAAGGCATCGACGCCCTGCGCAACGACTTCAACACCCACCTGCTGGAGGATAAATAAGGATGTTCAGCCTTCCCCACCGCTCGCCGCGGGATCTGCCGTTTGTCACCGATCACAGCGCATTGCTGCTGGTGGACATGCAGCGTGCCTGGCTCGAACCGCAGTACGACCCGCACCTGAACGGACCGGATGCCGAATACTTCCTGACCCGCACCCACATGCAGGTGGTGCCCAACCAGCGCCGGTTGCTCAGCGCCTTTCGCGAAGCGCGGCAGAACGTGCTGCACACCATCATCGAGAGCCTGACCGCCGACGGCCGCGACCGCTCGCTGGACCACAAGCTGTCGGACATGCACCTGCCCAAGGGCAGTGAGCAGGCGCGGATCATCGACGACCTGACCCCGGTGGAAAACGAGATCGTCTTGCCGAAAACCTCGTCCGGGGTGTTCAACTCGACCAACATCGACTACGTGCTGCGCAACCTCGAAACCCGTCACTTGATCATCGCCGGCATTGTCACCGACCAGTGCGTCGACATGGCCGTGCGCGACGCCGCCGACCGTGGCTATCTGGTGACCCTGGTCGAAGACGCCTGCGCCACCTACACCCCGGCGCGGCATGACGCCTGCCTGAATGCGATCAAGGGCTACTGCTGGATCACCGACACGCAAACCGTGCTCGGCCGGTTGCAGGAGATGCGCCCATGAGTGCACGCCTGACGCCGCTGGCGATGACCACCATCGTCACCACCGACCTGATCGGCATTACCCGTGGCCGCTCGTTTCCCACCGATGAGCTGGAGCATTATCAAGCCGCCGGCTGCGGCTGGGTGCCGGCCAACAGTGCGCTGACGCCGCAGGATGTCATCGCCTCGACCAACCCGTGGGGCGCCTATGGCGATCTGCGGCTGATTCCGGACCTGAGCAGCCGCGTCACTGTCGGCAACGGCCCGGACGCCGATGCGCCAGCGCTGGACTTTATCCACGGTGATATCCGCGAAACCGATGGCCGCCCGTGGGGCGCCTGCCCGCGCACGTTGCTGCGTGACGAAATCGAACGATATCGCGACGTACTGGGCCTGCAGGTCAACGCCGCGTTCGAACACGAATTCAACCTGCACGCCGGGTTTGCCGAACACCTGGCGTTTTCCCTCGAAGCCCAGCGTCAGGGCGCCGAATTCGGCGGCTGGCTGCTCAGCGCCTTGCGCGCCGGTGGCGTCGAGCCAGAAATGTTCCTGCCCGAATACGGCAAGCATCAATACGAAATCACCTGCCGCCCGACCCTTGGCGTGGCGGCGGCAGACCGTGCGGTGAACGTGCGCGAAATCACCCGTGAGATCGCCCGGCAAATGGGCCTGGATCTGAGTTTCGCACCGAAAACTGCCGCCGATGCCGTGTGCAACGGCGTGCACCTGCACGTCGGCCTGCTCGATCTGGCGGGTCAGCCGCAGCTCTACGACGCGGGCACCAGCAACGGTTTGTCGAGCCTTGGCCAGCATTGGGCGGCGGGGATTCTGCATTATCTGCCGGCGCTGTGTGCGTTCACCGCTCCGACGCCGGTGTCCTACGAGCGCCTGCAGCCGCATCACTGGAGTGCGTCTTATGCTTGTCTAGGCCAGCAAAATCGTGAAGCGGCGCTGCGCATCTGCCCGACCGTGACACTCGGCGGCAAACCCGTGGCCAACCAGTTCAACCTGGAATTCCGCGCCATGGACGCCACCGCCTCGCCGCACCTGGCGATGGCCGCGCTGCTGATCGCCGGACGGCTGGGCATCGAACAGCGCCTGGCGCTGAACGCCATCACCGATGAAATTCCCGATTCACTCAACGACGAGCAACGCAAGGCCCGGGGCATCGTTGCCCTGCCCGCCTCGCTGGCCCAGGCGCTGGATTGCCTGCGTGACAGTGCAGCCTTCAATGAATGGCTGCCCAAGCCCTTGCTCGACACCTACCACGCCCTTAAAACCGAGGAACTGGCGCTGACGGAACAGCTCTCGCCCGCTGACCTGTGTGAGCACTATGCACGCCTGTACTGAATCCACCGAGTCGGGGTTGTACACCCGCCCGGTCTACAACCTGAGCCGCGAAGATTCATCGCATCCGTTGATCCTGGTGTGCGAGCACGCCAGCCGCTACATCCCCGAGGCCCTGAACAATCTGGGCCTGGACGATGCCGCCGCCCGCGAGCACATCGCCTGGGACATCGGCGCACTGCAACTGGCAGAAGCACTGTCGGAAACACTCGGGGCGACACTGTTGAGCGCCAACTATTCACGGTTGCTGATTGATCTGAATCGTCCACGCCATGCGCCGGACAGCATTCCGGCGCAAAGCGAGATTTACCAGGTGCCGGGCAACCGCGAGCTGGACGAAGCCAGCCGCGAATACCGCCGCCAGACGCTGTTCAAACCGTTTCACGCGCGCTTGCAGACGTTGATCGACGCCCGCATCGCCAAAGGCCAGCCGGTACGGGTGGTGGGGATTCACAGTTTTACCCCGGTGTATTACGGCCAGCCACGACCGCTGGAAATCGGCGTGTTGTTCGGGCAGGCGAAAGCCTATGCGCAACGTGTGCTCGACGGCCTCGACGAACTTGCGCTGAAGGTCGCCGGCAATCAGCCGTATAAGATCGACCCGCTGGGCGACATGACTGTGCCGGTGCATGGCGATGCCCGAGGCCTGGATTCGGTGCTGATCGAGGTGCGCAACGATCTGCTGCGCAGCCCGCAAGCCGTGGCCTTGTGGGCCGAGCGCCTGGCGCCACTGCTGTAACGAATGTTGTAGAAACTGCAGATGCTGTAAATGACGGACCGACATAACAACTAAAAACGCTCGATAAGCTGACAAGGAGTTGCGCTTCATGGAAATAGAAGAGTTCGGCTACAAACAGGAGTTGAAACGTAGCCTGACACTGACCGACCTGGTGGTGTACGGGATGATCTTCATGATCCCCATCGCCCCGTTCGGCGTGTATGGCTACGTCAATGCCGAGGCGCCCGGGATGGTGCCGCTGGCCTACATCATCGGCATGGTGGCAATGCTGTTCACCGCGTTGAGCTACGGCAGCATGGCCAAGGCTTTTCCGATCGCCGGCTCGGTATATTCCTACGCGCAGCGCGGTCTCAATCAACACGTCGGGTTCATTGCCGGCTGGCTGATGCTGCTCGATTACCTGCTGATTCCGCCACTGCTCTACGTCTATGCAGCAATGGCGCTCAATCACCTGTACCCGGACATTCCGAAAGTCGGCTTCATTCTGGCGTTCCTGGTCAGCGCCACCTTCGTCAACCTGCGCGGCATCACCTTCACCGCACGGATGAACATCATCTTCCTGCTGGCGCAACTGGTGGTGCTGGGGATTTTCTTGTTCTACGCCTGGAACGCCCTGCACCACGGCGGCGGCAACGGCGAGCTGACCCTGGCGCCGCTGTATCACCCGGAAACGTTCAACTTCGCCCTGCTGATGCAAGCGGTGTCGATTGCGGTGCTGTCGTTCCTCGGCTTCGATGCGATTTCCACCCTCGCGGAAGAAATCAAGGGCGATCCGGGCAAAAGCGTCGGCAAAGCGGCGCTGATCACATTGCTGGTGATGGGGGTGATTTTCGTCGCACAGACCTGGATCGCCACCGATCTGGCAGCAGGCATGGGCTTCAAGTCCGCCGACACCGCGTTCTATGAAATCGCCGAAATCGCCGCTGGCAGCTGGCTGGCGACCCTGACCGGGGTGGCGACCGCGCTGGCCTGGGGCGTCGCGGTGGCAATCACCTCGCAAGCCGCGGTCTCGCGCCTGCTGTTCGGCATGGCCCGCGACGGCAAGTTGCCGAAAGTGCTGGCCAAGGTGCACCCGACACACAACACGCCGTACCTGAGCATTTATCTGGTGGCGGTGCTGTCGCTGGTGATCTGCTACCTGTTCATCAACTCGGTCGACACCCTGACCTCGCTGGTCAACTTCGGCGCGCTAAGTGGCTTCATGCTGCTGCACCTGACGGTGATCAACTACTACTGGCGTCGGCAAAAGTCCAGTCAGGTCGTACGTCACCTGATCTGTCCGGTGATCGGCTTCATCATCGTCGCGGCCATCATGTACAACATGGGCGTCGATGCGCAGAAACTCGGCCTGATCTGGATCGCTCTGGGCCTGGTGTACCTGTTCTTCCTCAACAAGCTCGGCGCCAGTACCGCGCTGCCTGACCCGAGCAACGGCTGACAAGAAAAAGAGCGGCGTCTGACAACAGATCAGGCGACCGCCGATTTAACGCGTGGACACCGACAGTGATAGTCAGGTTCGGCGAATTCGCCGGACCTTTTGATACAGGAGTACATCCATGCTGGTCTTACGCCCAGTGGAACCCGGCGACCTGCCGCAGTTGCAACAATTGGCGCGCGATAGCTTGGTCGGCGTCACGTCGCTGCCGGACGACAGTGAACGCCTGCGCGATAAAATCGCCGCGTCCTGCGCCTCGTTTGCCAGCGAGGCCACGGCACCGGGGCCGGAAAACTACTTCTTCGTGCTCGAAGACCTCGACAGTCAACGCCTGCTCGGCTGCTCGGAGATCCTCGCCACCGCCGGTTTCAAGGAACCCTTCTACAGTCTGCGCAACCGCCACTTCACCAGTGCCTCGCGGGAGTTGAACATCGAGCACGGTGTACCGGCGCTGTCGCTGTGCCACGACCTCAACGATCACACCCTGTTGCGCGGTTTTCATATCGACGCGGAACTGGTGCGCACGCCGTTTTCCGAGTTGCTGTCGCGAGCACGCTTGCTGTTCATCGCCGCCCACGCGCCGCGCTTCGCCGAAGCGGTGATCACCGAAATCGTCGGCTACAGCGACGAAAACGGCCACTCGCCGTTCTGGGATGCGCTGGGCAAACACTTTTTCGACCTGCCCTACGTCGAAGCCGAGCGCCTGTGCGGATTGCAGAGCCGCACGTTCCTCGCCGAACTGATGCCGCAATACCCGATCTACGTGCCGATGCTGCCGCCCGCCGCACAGCAATGCATTGGCCGCATTCACCCGGACGGCCAGGAAGCGTTCGACATTCTTGAGCGCGAAGGTTTTGAAACCAACAGCTACATCGACCTGTTCGATGCCGGCCCGACCCTGTATGCACGCACGGCGAACATCCAGTCGATCGCCCGCAGCCAGACGCTTGAAGTGCAGCAACAGGCGCACATTGATGCGCGCGGCGGTTACCTGCTGAGCAACGACTCGCTGCACGGCTACCGGGCGATTGTCGCCGAACTGGATTACCGCCCCGATCAACCGCTGGCCCTCACCCCGGCAATGTGTGCGGCGCTGAATGTGACCGACGGCAGCCTGATCCGCCTGATTGCCCTGTGAACCGCGCCCGGTCTCGCACCCAACGACAGTGCCCGAGCAGGCGCGCAGAAGGAGTTACAGCATGATTGTCCGCCCGGTTAAAGTCAGCGACTTGCCAGCCTTGATGACACTGGTGCAACAGGCCGGCCCGGGGTTTACCACCCTGCCGGCCAACGAAGAGCGTCTGGCCCACCGGGTACGCTGGGCGCAACGGGCGTTTGCCGAACAGGTGGAACGTGCCGACGCCGACTACCTGTTCGTGCTCGAAGACGACGACCTGCGCGTGGTCGGTGTCAGCGCCTTGACCGGGGCCGTGGGCCTGCGCGAACCCTGGTACAACTATCGGGTCGGGCTGACAGTCAGTTCGGCCCCGGACCTGGGCATTCAGCGGCAGATTCCGACGCTGTTCCTCAACAACGAACTGACCGGCCAGTCGGAGCTGTGCTCCTTGTTTCTGGGGTATGACCACCGTCAGGGCAGCAATGGCCGCCTGCTGTCGTTGGGGCGCTTGTTGTTCGTTGCCGAATTCCCGCACCTGTTCGGCGAAAAAATGATTGCCGAACTGCGCGGCAGCGCCGATGAACAGGGCTGTTCGCCGTTCTGGGACAGTCTGGGCCGGCACTTCTTCCAGATGGACTTCAGCCATGCCGACCACTTGTCGGGGCTGGGCAACAAGTCGTTCATTGCCGAACTGATGCCACGTCAGCCGTTGTACACCTGCCTGCTCACCGAACAGGCGCAAGCGGCCATCGGTCAGGCGCACCCCAACACCGAACCGGCACTGAAAATCCTCCAGGCCGAGGGGTTCGCCCATAAGGGCTATATCGACATTTTCGACGGTGGCCCGGTGATCGAAGCGCCAGTGCGCAGCATTCGCACCGTGCGCGACAGCCTGGAGCTGACCCTGAGCCTCGGCACCCCGGACGAGCAGGCGCCGCTGTGGCTGATCCACAACCGTCGCCTGGAAAACTGCCGCATCACCGTCGCGCGGGCCCGTCGGGTCGGCAGCAGCCTGGTGATCGACCGCCTCACAGCCAAACGCCTGCAACTGCAACCGGGCAACTCAGTGCGCGCAGTGATGCTGCCCAATCAACAGCAGCAGGCGGTCGCGGCCTGAATCGTCATCTGCCAGGAGATTCCCTGTGGCGAGGGAATTGATCCCGGTTCGACTGCGCAGCATTCGCAGAATCGGTAAATGCGACGGAGCTGAAGAAGGCAGGTGATTGGCTCAGGGGCCGCTTCGCAGCCCATCGGGGATAAATCCCCTCGCCACCAATCAATCAGGTATCCATAGGTAAATCCCCTCCTATAGCGTTGATCGCTGATGAATCCTTTCAGCGCAGAATCCCCCCTCCCCGGTCACCCTCGCAAATTCGTCATGATCCTTGACCCATTCGCGTGATAGCCTTTTCATCCTTCGGCGTTGACACATTTGCTCAAGCCTTCCATTCCTTTGTATTGGTGGAACTCGTATGACCCGGCTTTCCCATCAAGATTTGCGCCGTAGTTTCCGTCAACTGCTGGCTTCCGACACCTGCTACCACACGGCTTCGGTGTTCGACCCGATGTCCGCCCGCATCGCCGCTGACCTGGGTTTTGAAGTGGGGATTCTTGGCGGTTCCGTGGCCTCGTTGCAGGTGCTGGGCGCTCCGGACTTTGCCCTGATCACCCTCAGCGAGTTCGCCGAACAGGCCACCCGCATCGGCCGCGTCGCCCAATTGCCGGTGATCGCCGACGCCGACCACGGCTACGGCAACGCCCTCAACGTGATGCGCACCATCGTCGAACTGGAACGCGCCGGCGTCGCCGCCCTGACCATCGAAGACACCCTGCTGCCCGCACAATTCGGGCGCAAATCCACCGACCTGATCACGGTCGCCGAAGGCGTCGGCAAAATCCGTGCGGCGCTGGAAGCCCGGGTCGATTCGGAAATGGCGATCATCGCCCGCACCAATGCCGGCATTCTGCCCAACCAGGAAATCATCAGCCGCACCAAGCAGTATCAGGCGGCGGGCGCCGACGGGATTTGCATGGTCGGGGTTCAGGATTTCGATCAGCTCGAGCAGATTGCCGAGCATTTGACCGTGCCGCTGATGCTGGTCACCTATGGCAACCCGGCGCTGCGCGACGACAAACGTCTGGCCGAGCTCGGTGTGCGCGTGACCATTGATGGGCATGGCGCTTACTTTGCGGCGATCAAGGCGACCTACGACAGCCTGCGCGAACAGCGGCAGATCTTCACCCAGGCATCAGACCTGAGCGCGACCGAGCTGACGCACACCTATACCCAGCCTGAGGAATACATTCTCTGGGCCAAGGAATACATGAGCGTCAAGGAGTGATGCACACGCTTTACCGGCCCTTTCGCGAGCAGGCTCGCTCACACATTTGATCGGTGTCGAACACGAATATTGTGTTCACCCAAGATCCACTGTGGGAGCGAGCCTGCTCGCGAAGGCGTCGGCCGCTACACCGCTAAACCGGCGTCTTGTAAGCCTCCTCCCGCTGCACCGCCCGCGCCTGAATAACATCCAGAATCGCACAGCCCTCGCGCATCAACAGATGCACCGCGCTGGTCACCCGCGTCAGATCACAATCGGAAATGCCCTTGAGATTAAGACTGGCAAAGGTGTCGGCCAGATCGCGCACGACCACAAACCGGTGCATCGCACAGGCGGCCATGTCGCTGAGTTCTGAGTGGGTGTTGAGGAAGAGCACCGGGGATTCGGCGTCGTAGGTGTCGATGGGGAGGAAGCGGGGCATTACTTGGTCGGTCATAGAGTTCACTCCAAAAGGGTCAGGTTCTGTATTCGACCGGCCAAGATCGTTGCAGAGTTTTCTGCGAGCCGAGACTATAAGAGCCGCGTTTAACGGCCGCAATGAGCGCTTCTGTCGGACTTTTCGGTATTTTTTGTGCGCCGTTCGCGACTTCCATTTTTCCCACAAAAGCCCCTCACCCTAGCCCTCTCCCAGAGGGAGAGGGGACTGATTGGGGGATGCTTGGGAGCTACGCCGACTTGTGACACCGCGCTGAATCCGATTTTGAATTCAAATGGATCTTTCAGGTCGCCGTATTCATCACAAACAACACGGTCAGTCCCCTCTCCCTCCAGGAAAGAGAACTATTGGGGGATGCTCGGGAGCTACGCCGACTTGTGACACTGCGCTGAATCCGATTTTGAATTCAAATGGATCTTTCAGGTCGCCGTATTCATCACAAACAACGCGGTCAGTCCCCTCTCCCTACAGGAAAGAGAACTATTGGAGGATGCTCGGGAGCTACGCCGACTTGTGACACTGCGCTGAATCCGATTTTGAGTTCAAATGGATCTTTCAGGTCGCCGTGTTAATCACAAACAACACGGTCAGTCCCCTCTCCCTCCAGGAAAGAGAACTATTGGGGGATGCTCGGGAGCTACGCCGACTTGTGACACTGCGCTGAATCCGATTTTGAATTCAAATGGATCTTTCAGGTCGCCGTGTTAATCACAAACAACACGGTCAGTCCTCTCCCGGAGGAGAGGGAACTGATTGGGGGTTGCTCTGGATCTACGCCGACGTGAGAGACCGCATTGAATGCAAATTTGCATTCAACTTGATCTGCCGGTTGCCACATGGATCACAAACAACGCGGTCAGTCCCCTCTCCCTCTGGGAGAGGGTTAGGGTGAGGGCAAATGCACCTGACACCCCACCCGCATCAGTCACACCACAAACCCACTCACCGCGGCTTGGCCAACTCCATAATCATCCGCGACAACAGATAAATCCGCGGCGCCACGCTCGCCACTTCGGCGTACTCCTCCGGCGTGTGAATATTACCGCCGACAATCCCGAAACCATCCAGTGTCGGCGTCCCCATCCCGGCCGACAGGCTGGCATCCGCCGCGCCACCGCTGCCCTCCTCGGTCAGTTTGCGGCCGATCTCGCCGTAAATCCTCTGGGCCATCGCCATCAGGCGATCCGACTCGGGCGTCTGCGGCATTGGCGGCAAACCGCGCTGGAGTGAAGTCTTCACTTCGGTGTCAGCAATCAACTTGTCCTGCGACACCCGGGCCAGATCCTTCTCGATCCGGTCGAACTCTTCCGGGACCGCCGCGCGCACGTCAGCCTTGGCCGTGGCCTGATCCGGGATCACGTTGGTGCGGTCACCGGCCTTGAGCACGGTGAAGTTGATGGTGGTTTTCTTCGCCTCATCGCCGAGTTTGCCCAGTTGCAGAATCTGGTGCGCGGCTTCCATCGCCGCGTTACGCCCCAGTTCCGGGGCGACGCCGGCGTGCGCGGCTTTGCCCTTGACCTCGACCAGCGCCGTCGCGCTGCCCTTGCGCCATACCACCAGGCCATCCGCCGGCCGCCCCGGTTCGAGATTGAGGGTCACGTCGTGTGCTTTGGCAGTTTTTTTGATCAGGTCGGTGGCGACGTCCGAGCCGGTTTCTTCGCTGGCATCGAGCAGGAAGGTGATTTGCGCGTAATCCTTGAAGTCGAGGTTCTTCAGCACTTTCAGCGCATAGATCCCGGCGACAATGCCGCCCTTGTCGTCCATCACCCCCGGCCCGTAGGCGCGACCGTCCTTGATGTGGAACGGCCGTTCGGCGGCGGAGCCTTCCTTGAACACCGTGTCCATGTGCGCCATCAGCAGGATCTTTGCCTTGCCGGTGCCCTTCAGGGTAGCGAGCACGTGACTGGATTTTTCCGGGGTGTTCGGCACCCGTTCGATCGTGGCGCCAAGCTTCTTCAGCTCATCGACGGCAATGTCGCTGACTTGCTTGAGCCCCGGCTCGTAGCCGGAGCCGGAGTCGATATTGACCAGACGTTCCAACAGTTTCAGGGCTTCGGGCTGGTATTGCTCGGCGTCGGCGAGCACCTGTTTGTGCGGTTCGGCGGACGCCACGGCGGCCGAGAGCGTGAGAGACAGGCCGAGGCTGGCGGCCAGCAGAGAGCGGGAAAATGAGCACGTCATGAATCAATCCTTGTTTCGCGTCGGGGGTGGATTGAAACCGTACCCGACATTGACGCAAGGCTCTACACCCAATACGACGCTGACTTGGCCGACCGCACCCGAAACCTGTGGCCGCTAGCTGGCCTGCCAGCGTCTACAGGATCAGTCGCAAGCGGCTCAGACCGAGTCGAGCTGCGGTTGCTTCGGCAGGCTCTCGCAATTGCAGATCACCCGATTGCGGCCACTGGCCTTGGCTTCATACAAGGCCTGATCGGCATCATTGAGCCACCGCGTCGCGTCGGCATGCGCGGGATCGTACGCCGCCAGGCCGATACTCAAACTGACCTTCAACGCCGGGTTCTGCTCATAGCCAAGAACGGCAAAGCGCTCGCGCAGCGCCTCCATGGCTTGCGCCGCGTTGAACAGCGGCAGCTCCGGAAGAATCACGCAGAACTCGTCCCCGCCGTAGCGCCCGGCGACATCGGTGGCGCGCAGGTTCTGCTTGAGCATCTTGCTCAACTGGCGCAGCACGATGTCACCGGCGACATGCCCGTAGGTGTCATTGATCGCCTTGAAATGGTCGATGTCGATCAGCGCGATCGCCGCGCCCTGTTTCTGCCGTTTGCAACGCTGAAAAGCGATCTCCAGTTGATCCTTCCAGGCGCCGTGATTGAGCAGTCCGGTGAGGCTGTCAGTACGACTCAGCGCGAGCAACTCACGTTTATGCAGGCCGAGGGTGTAGGCCTGGCGAAAACAGATCCAGCCCAGTGCCAACGGGTACAGCAGCAATAACGGGAAACACGCGTACATCTGCGCGGGTGAGGTTTGCGGAATGAATGCCGGCGCGAAAACCACCAGGCCGACGGCGACCCCGAGCAACTGCGCCGCGGAGCCCGCCAATAGAAAGCGTGATCCTCCGATAGCGACGTTGTTCATCGCCATCATCGAAATGGTCGTTGCCGTGGGCAGCGGATTGAAATGCATGGCAGCGACCCAGAAGCCGCCAAGAAAGGCGTCGATCAACAGGTTGCGGTGTTCGGCGTGGAAAGGCACCTCGGCGCGGCGCGCCCATTGAAAGGCCAGATGCGGCCAGATCAGGCCATTGAACAGCATCAACGCCCAGACCCACAGCGGCGGATCGAGGGCTTGCATCGCCACGGACACGCAGAGAAGCCCAAGCAACAGCCCGAGGATTCGCGACGTGTAAAGCCTCCTGGCCAATGAAAGTCCCTTTCCTCCCGTTTTTCCCATAAGGGCCTCGACCACTCGACGGAACCTGCACACCGTAGGACGGATGTGTTGGGAGTCTATCAGGGCAACGTTAAATAGCCATCACCGGCCAGCGGGCTGAATAGAGCGACATTACCGCTGCGCACAGTGCAAATATTTGGCTATACATGAAAGGAGGAAAACGAAAAAACAACTATAAGAAGGAGCCCCATGCACACCTACCACGTGTTGATCATCGGCAGCGGTTTCGGCGGCCAGTGCGCGGCGGTCAACCTGCTCAAGGCCGGGATCGACGATTTTCGCCTGCTGGAGCGCCGGGACTTCTTCGGCGGCACCTGGTGTCAGAACACCTACCCCGGCGCCGCGGTGGACGTGCCATCGCCGCTGTATTCGCTGTCGTTCGCCTCTTACCGCTGGTCGCAGATGTTCGCCGAACAGGCCGAGCTGCACCGCTACACCGAGCACGTGATCGACCGGTTCGGCCTGCGCGAGCGGGTGGAGCTGCAAGCCAATGTCGAGCGTGTCGAATGGGACGACGAGCAAAAACGCTGGGCCGTTCATACCGGCGCCAAAGGCACGTTCCATGCGCAATTCCTCATCAACGCGACCGGCCCGCTGAGCCAACCGGTGATCCCACAGATCCCCGGCCAGGAGCGCTTTCAGGGCAAGACCTTTCACACCAATAATTGGGATCATGACTACGACTATCGCGGTAAACGCGTGGCCATCGTCGGCAGCGGCGCCAGCGCGGTGCAGGTGATTCCGGCGATTGCCCCCGACGTCGCGCAACTGCACGTGTTCCAGCGCACGCCGCATTGGGTGCTGCCTCGCGCCGATCGTCTGTTCGGGCCGCTGCAACGCTGGCTGCTGGGTGTGAAACCGGCCTACAAGCTGTTGCGCTGGTTGATCTACTGGCAGTTCGAAACGCGGGTGATCGCGTTCAAATATTCGAGACCGGCCATCCGCATGGTCCAGCGTCAGGCCTTGCGTCTGCTGGAACGCCAGGTGCGCGACCCGGCGCTGCGGAAAAAGCTCACACCGGACTTCACCATCGGCTGCAAACGCGTGCTGCTGTCCAACACCTATTACCCGGCGTTGACCCGGCCCAACGTGACGCTGCACACCCGTGAACAAGGCATCACTTCGCTCGACGAGCGCGGCATCAACACGCAGGACGGCCAGCACATCGAGGTCGATCTGATCATCTGGTCGACCGGTTACGACGCCACCGACGGGGTGATTTCCTACCCGGTCAGCGGAAAAAACGCCGTGCAACTCAGAGATGTCTGGGCCCAATACCCACGCGCCTACCTCGGCACCAGCCTGCCCGACTTTCCCAATCTGTTTATCGTCACCGGGCCGAACACCGGCATCGGCCACACCTCGGCGCTGTTCATCATCGAGTCGCAGATGAACTACATCCTCGACTGCATCCGCACCGTGCAAGCCAAAGGCCTGCGCAGCATCGAAGTGCGCCCGGAGGCGGAACGTACCTACACTGAGATGATCCACCGGGAAATGGAACGCACGGTGTGGAAGTCTGGTGGCTGCCACAGTTGGTATCAAAGCAAGAGCGGTCATGTGATCGCAATGTTTCCCGGCTTCAGTTTCAGCTATCACCGCTTGACCCGGGCGCTGAAACCGGCCGACCACATTCTGTCCTGAACACGTAAAAGGAAGACGTCGATGCTTTTGCTGTTTGTCGCCCTAGCGGTTTTCGTGGCCTGGAGCTGGTTGAGTTATCCGGCGGTCGGTCATTGGCTGTATGACCTGAACATGGCCGTCGAGGCCAAACTGTACAAGCTGCACAAGATCGAAGTGCCGATCGCCGAGATGACCGTTTCGACCTGGCAAGGCGGGCCCTATGAAGCGGCCAGCACGATCCTAATGCTGCACGGCTATAGCGCCGACAAGAATCTGTGGCTGCGCTTCTCCCGGCACTTCGTGCGCCAGTATCGGGTGATCATTCCGGATCTGGCCGGCCACGGTGAAACCGGCTTCAAGGCTGGCGGCGGCTACGACATCGCGGTGCAAGCCAAGCGCATGATCCAACTGCTCGATGTCTGCGGCGTGGAGAAAGTCCATGTAATCGGCAACTCGATGGGCGGTTACATCGCGGCGTGGCTGGCGGCAACTTACCCGGACCGGATCGCCTCGCTGGCGTTGATCGACCCGGCCGGCGTCACGGCCCCGGAGGCCAGCGACATGGAGCGCCACCTGGCCCGAGGGCACAACCCGTTCCTGATCAATTCCCGGGAGGACTTCCAGCGTTTTTACGCGATGACCATGGCGTCGCCGCCGTGGGTGCCGAAGCTGGTGCTGGATGCCATTGCTCAGCGCTACGAACAGCAACGCGATGAACTGGAGGAGATCTTCCGCGATTTCCGCGCCAGTGAACCGATGGAGCCGAAACTGGCTGACATCAAATGTCCGTCTCTGCTGCTCTGGGGGCGCAAGGACCGGCTGATCGACGTCAGCAGTGTGCCGGTGTGGAGCAAGGGCATCGCCAATCTGCGCGTGGAGGTGTGGGATCACGTCGGGCATATGCCGATGGTCGAACAACCGGGGAACACCGCGCGGTTGTATCGGGAATTCCTCGGCAACCAACGATGATCAGCAGGCCCCATCCGCCCTCTGTAGTGAAGGAACGTGCTCCCGCCGGGCTGCGCAGCAGGCCCACAGCTGACGGCGGGTTAAACCCGACAGTCTGTGTTGGCTGGATCAGGCCCGTTTTGCGCCCCAGCGCGAGCAAACGACTTCGCCACAGGGGTGCCCCTCTCTTACAAAGGTTGCGGGACTGAGATGAACATTCTGTATGACGAGCGCCTCGACGGGCCCTTGCCCGAGGTGAACAAGGCCAGGGTTCTCGAAGCCTTGCAACGCGCCGTGCCCGATCTCGACATTCTCTGGCGCGACGACGAACTCAAGCCCTACGAATGCGATGGCCTCTCGGCTTACCGCACCACGCCGATGCTGGTCGCCCTGCCCCGACGTCTCGATCAGGTGCAGAGCCTGCTCAAACTCTGTCATCAGCACCAGGTCCCGGTGGTCGCTCGCGGCGCCGGCACCGGATTGTCCGGCGGCGCCCTGCCGCTGGAAAAAGGCCTGTTGCTGGTGATGGCACGCTTCAACAACATCCTGCACATCGACCCCGCCGCACGTACCGCACGGGTTCAGCCCGGTGTGCGCAATCTGGCGATCTCCCAGGCAGCGGCGCCGTTCGGCCTGTATTACGCGCCGGACCCGTCTTCGCAAATCGCCTGTTCCATCGGTGGCAACGTCGCTGAAAACGCCGGCGGCGTGCATTGCCTGAAATACGGTCTGACCGTGCACAACCTGCTGAAAATCGAAGTGCTGACCATCGAAGGCGAGCGCCTGACACTGGGCAGCGACGCCCTCGATTCAGCGGGTTTCGATTTGCTGGCGCTGTTCACCGGCTCTGAAGGTTTACTGGGCATCATCACCGAAGTCACGGTCAAATTGCTGCCAAAGCCTCAGGTTGCCAAGGTGCTGCTGGCCAGTTTCGACTCGGTGGAAAAGGCCGGCCGTGCGGTGGCCGACATCATCGCGGCGGGGATCATTCCTGGCGGTCTGGAGATGATGGACAACCTGGCGATTCGTGCCGCCGAGGACTTCATCCACGCCGGTTATCCGGTCGATGCCGAAGCCATTCTGTTGTGCGAACTCGACGGCGTCGAAGCCGATGTCCACGACGATTGTCAGCGGGTGCGCGACGTCATGACCGAGGCCGGCGCCATCGAAGTGCGCCAGGCCCGTGACGAGGCCGAGCGCGTGCGCTTCTGGGCCGGGCGCAAGAACGCCTTCCCCGCCATCGGTCGCCTGTCACCGGACTATTACTGCATGGACGGCACCATTCCGCGCCGCGAATTGCCCGGCGTTCTGCAAGGGATCGCGCGCCTCGGCGAAGAATATGGCTTGCGCGTGGCCAACGTGTTCCATGCCGGCGACGGCAACATGCATCCGCTGATTCTGTTCGATGCCAACCAGCCGGGGGAACTGCACCGCGCCGAAGCCCTAGGCGGGAAAATTCTCGAACTGTGCGTGCAGGTCGGCGGCAGCATCACGGGTGAACACGGCGTCGGCCGCGAAAAAATCAATCAGATGTGCGCACAGTTCAACAGCGACGAACTGAGCCTGTTCCACGCCGTAAAAGCCGCGTTCGATCCACAGGGCCTGCTCAATCCCGGCAAGAACATTCCGACCCTGCATCGCTGTGCCGAATTCGGAGCGATGCATATTCACGCCGGGCAACTGCCCTTCCCCGAGCTGGAGCGCTTCTGATGGCTGACTTCGATGCCGCCAATGCGTTGCTCGAACAGGTCAACGAGGCCCGGGCCAACGCCACGCCGCTGAAAATTCAGGGTGCTAACAGCAAAGCCTTTCTCGGGCGCGAAGTGGCCGGTGAAGTGCTCGACACCCGCGCCCATCGCGGCATCGTGCGTTATGAGCCGACCGAACTGGTGGTCAGCGTGCGCGCCGGTACGCCGTTGTCGGAACTGCTCGCGGCACTGGAAGCGGCCGGGCAGATGTTGCCCTGCGAACCTCCGGCGTTCGGCGAAGGCGCGACGGTCGGCGGCATGATCGCCACCGGGTTGTCCGGGCCGCGACGCCCCTGGTCCGGCTCGGTGCGGGATTTTGTCCTCGGCACCCGGGTGATCACCGGCCTCGGCCAGCACCTGCGCTTTGGCGGCGAAGTGATGAAAAACGTCGCCGGTTATGACCTGTCACGCCTGATGGCCGGCAGTTTCGGTTGCCTTGGCGTGCTCACCGAAGTCTCGCTGAAAGTCCTGCCCAAACCGCGCCAGTGCTTGAGCATCCGCCTCGATATCGACTGCGCGCGGGCGCTGGCCAATCTGGCCGAATGGGGCCAGCAACCGCTGCCGATCAGCGCCGCCTGCCACGATGGCGAGAGTCTTTATCTGCGTCTTGAAGGCGGTGAAGGTTCGGTGACGGCGGCGCATCAACGCCTCGGTGGCGAGCCACTGGATTCGGTGTTCTGGTGCGATCTGAATGAACAACGCCTGGCGTTTTTCAACGAAGGCCTGCCGCTGTGGCGCGTGTCCTTGCCGAACAATCTCGGCCCGCTGGAGCTGCCCGGCGAACAACTGATCGACTGGGCCGGGGCGCAACGCTGGCTGAAATCCGACGTCGAGCACATTCATGTCCTCGCCCAGGCACTCGGCGGCCACGCGACGTGCTTCAGCCACGGCGCCAGCGAGTCGCCTTTCCAGCCATTGGCCCCGACACTGCTGCGCTATCACCGGCAACTCAAGGCGCAACTCGACCCGCAAGGGCTGTTCAACCCTGGCCGGATGTACGCGGAGTTCTAGCCATGCAAACCACCCTCAGCGAACAGTCCCGACAGCTGCCCCGCGCCGCCGAGGCGGAAAAAATCCTCCGCACCTGCGTGCATTGTGGCTTTTGCAACGCCACTTGCCCGACGTATCAATTGCTTGGCGATGAACTCGACGGCCCGCGCGGGCGCATCTACCTGATCAAACAGGTACTCGAAGGCGCACCGGCCACCGCACAGACGCAACTGCATCTGGACCGCTGCCTGTCGTGCCGCAATTGCGAAACCACCTGCCCGTCCGGTGTCGACTACCACAACCTGCTCGACATCGGTCGCGCGGTGGTCGATCAGGCGGTGCCGCGCCCTGCTGCACAGCGGCTGCTGCGCGAGGGCCTGCGCGCACTGGCACCGAATCCGCGACTGTTCAAAGGCCTGCTACAGGTTGGCAGCACTTTTCGGCCGCTGCTGCCGCGGATCTTTGAAAGCAAGCTGCCGCAGCATCCGCCAACGTCCGGGGTGCGCCCCGCCCCACGGCATGCACGCCGGGTGTTGTTGCTCGAGGGTTGCGTGCAGCCGGGGCTGTCGCCAAACACCAATGACGCCACCGCGCGGGTGCTCGACCGGCTCGGCATCAGCGTCACCCCTGTGGTCGAGGCAGGCTGTTGCGGCGCCCTCGACTATCACCTCGACGCCCAGGCCAAAGGCCTCGACCGCGCCCGGCAGAACATCGACGCCTGGTGGCCGCACCTGCAACACGGCGTCGAAGCCATCGTGCAGACCGCCAGCGGTTGCGGCGCCTTCATCAAGGATTACGGGCATTTGCTGGAAAACGATCCGGCGTACGCGGACAAGGCGCGACTGATCAGCGAACGCACCCTGGATCTGGTGCAGATCCTTGCCGGTGAACCGCTGGAACAGGCCTGTGCCGCCAGCGAACGACGGATCGCCGTGCATTGTCCGTGCACCTTGCAGCACGCGCTGAAACTCGGCGGCGCGGTGGAAGCACTGCTGACGCGCCTCGGGTTCAACCTCACTGCCGTGCCGGACGGTCATTTGTGCTGCGGTTCGGCAGGCACCTATTCGCTGACGCAACCGACAATCGCCCGACAACTGCGCGACAACCGGCTCAACGCATTGGAAAGCGGCCGCCCGCAGTTGATCGTCACCTCCAACATCGGTTGCCAGAGCCATCTGGCCAGCGCCGGTCGTACACCGGTAATACACTGGATCGAACTGGTGGATCAGTCGTTGGCAGAATGAAGTTCGTAGGATTCTTCGTTTGCCCGCGTGCGAGAAGGCTGCGATCTTTTCCCTCATCCATTCCGTGACCGTGGCAGGAATTTTTTTCATGACCGTGCAGCCGTTCATCAGCCCCGACCTGATCCGCCAACGCTTCTCCAAAGCGATGTCCGACATGTACCGCAAAGAAGTGCCGCTGTACGGCGCGCTGATGGAACTGGTGGAGCAGACCAATCGCGATGTGCTTGCACGTCAGCCGGACATCGCCCGGCAGCTCAACAGTAGCGGTGAAATCGAACGGCTGGACATGGAGCGCCATGGCGCCATTCGCGTTGGCACCGCCAGCGAACTGGCCACCCTCGCCCGCCTGTTTGCGGTGATGGGCATGCAACCGGTGGGTTATTACGACCTGACGCCAGCGGGGGTGCCCGTGCATTCCACGGCGTTTCGTGCGGTGCATGAAGAGGCGCTGCAGGTCAGTCCGTTTCGGGTATTTACCTCGTTATTGCGCCTGGAGTTGATTGAGGATCCTGCGTTGCGCGCCTTCGCCGAATCGGTGCTGGCCAAGCGTTCGATCTTCACGGCGGCGGCCTTGCAGTTGATCGAGCTTGCGGAAACCGCCGGTGGCTTGAACGCAACGCAGGCCGAGGAATTTGTCCTGCAGGCTTTGGAGACTTTTCGCTGGCACCACAGTGCCACCGTCAGCGCCGCGCAGTACCAGACGCTGAGCGCCCAGCACCGCTTGATCGCCGACGTGGTGGCGTTCAAAGGTCCGCACATCAATCACCTGACGCCGCGCACCCTGGACATCGACATCGTCCAGGCACAAATGCCGGCGCATGGCATCACGCCCAAAGCGGTGATCGAAGGTCCGCCACGGCGGCAGTGCCCGATCCTGCTGCGCCAGACCAGTTTCAAGGCGCTGGATGAGCCGATCGCCTTCACCGACCAGCCTGAAACCCGTGGCAGCCACAGCGCGCGCTTCGGCGAAATCGAACAGCGTGGCGCGGCGCTGACACCCAAGGGGCGCGCACTGTACGACCGCTTGTTGAATGCCGCCCGCGATGAACTGGGTGACTTCCCCAACGAAGGCAATGCCGCACGCTACAACGCGCTGATGACCCGGCACTTTGCCGAATTTCCTGACAGCGTCGCGGGCATGCGTGAACAGGGGCTGGCGTACTTTCGTTATTTCCCGACGGCAAAAGGCCTGGCGGCGAGCGGGCTGGGCGAGGTTTCACTGGAGGATTTGCTGCGCGAGGACTATGTGAAAGCGGAGCCGCTGGTGTACGAAGATTTCTTGCCGGTGAGCGCGGCGGGGATTTTTCAGTCGAACCTCGGTGATGCCGCGCAGGCACACTACCGCGAACACTCCAATCGCCAGGCTTTCGAGCAGGCGCTAGGGCGTTCGACCCTTGATGAGTTGGGGTTGTATGCCGAGACGCAGCAGCGTTCGCTCGAGGATTGCGAGAAAGCGCTGGCTGTGAAGCTGATCTGAGTACCCGGAAAAATCTTGTGGTGAGAGGGTTTATCCCTTCGCGCCAGAGCGATTCAGCGTAATCCTAACTGCGCAAGAAGTTGCGCACTGACGGGGGATTTTTCGCGGCCGATCTCGCTACAGCCCTTGATCTACAAGGGCTGTGGACGAGTGCGCAAGAAGTTGCGCAGTACTGCGCAACTTCTTGCGCACTTTTGCGCCCCCCCGCTCGTAGAACGCCTCCAAAATCGCCGACCAAAGCGTTTTCACCCCGAGCCTCCGGGGGTCTCGCAAAACCTGGCACGCTCCTTGATAACACTCAGGCACCCACCGGGCGATTTCGCCTCCCGGGCACCTTAAATTATTCCGCAAGGAGAGCACCCCATGGCAACACCAGCGTACATGTCGGTTACCGGCGAAAAACAAGGCCTGATCACTGCCGGCGCTTTCACCGCCGACTCCGTTGGCAACACCTACCAGGAAGGCCACGAAGACCAGGTTATGGTTCAGGCTTTCACCCACGACGTGATCATCCCGCGTGACCCACAATCCGGTCAGCCAACCGGTCAGCGCGTTCACAAGCCAGTTGTGATCACCAAGGTCTACGACAAGGCTTCGCCTCTGCTGCAAGCCGCTCTGACCTCCGGCGAGCGCATGAGCGAAATCGTTATCCAGTGGTACCGCACTTCTGCTCAAGGTACTCAAGAGCACTACTACACCACCAAACTGGAAGACGCGATCATCGTCGCCATCAACAACAAAATGCACAACTGCCAGGATCCAGGCAACGCGCACTTCACCCACCTGGAAGAAGTGCAGTTCACCTACCGCAAAATCACCTGGACCCACGAAGTATCCGGTACTTCGGGTTCCGATGACTGGCGTGCTCCAGTCGTTTAATTACGGCTGATCGTTACAAGCATCGACCAGCCCTGCTGGTCGATGTTGTTTACGCCCCTCCAGAATTTCGCGTACGTTGAGCCGCTTTGCGGTCGTCGACGAGCGCCGCTGTACAGCACGAGGAACAAGGGATGTTCGCGCCGGCCAATGAAACCCACTTTGCCCTGACCATCGAAGGGCTCTCTGCCGATTTTCAGGTATTTACCCTGACCGGCCGGGAAGCCATCAGCCAGCCTTTTGTGTTCGAGGTGGAGCTGGTCAGTGAGCAGCCGTCGCTGGACCTCGAAACCCTGCTGCACAAACCGGCCTTCCTGCAACTGTCGCCCGATGGCAGCGGCATTCACGGCCAGATCTATCGCGCCGCCCAGGGCGATTCCGGCAAACGCCTGACCCGTTATTCGGTGACCCTGCGCCCGCAACTGTCGTACCTGGCGCATCGCGTCAACCAGCGCATCTTCCAGAACCTCAGCGTGCCGAAAATCATCGGCATGGTCCTCGAAGAGCACGGCATTCAAAGCAACGCCTACGAATTCAAGACCGGTTCAATCTATCCCGAGCGCATCTACTGCGTGCAATACGATGAATCGGACCTGCATTTCATCCAGCGCCTGTGCGAGGAAGAAGGTATTCACTACCACTTCCAGCACAGCGCCACGGCGCACAAGCTCGTCTTCGGCGATGACCAGACGGTGTTCCCGAAACTCAAGCCTGTGGCCTACCAGCAAGACTCCGGCATGGTCGCCAGCAACCCGGTGATCAAGCGTTTCGACCTGCGCCTGGAAACCCGCACCAGCCGCACCACCCGCCGCGACTACGACTTCGAAAAACCACGCATCACCCTCGAAAGCGAAAACCGCGGCGACGCCCTGCCCGACCTCGAAGACTACGACTATCCCGGTCGTTTCATCGACCGCGAGCGCGGCAAGCACTTGGCCAAACGCGCCCTCGAACGTCACCGCAGCGACTTTCAGCTCGCCGAAGGCAAGAGCGATCAGCCACTGCTGGTCAGCGGCCATTTCCTCGCCCTGACCGAGCACCCGAAGGCCAAGTGGAACGACCTGTGGCTGCTCACCGAAGTCCTGCATGAAGGTAAGCAACCGCAAGTGCTCGAAGAGTCGGTGACCAGCGACACCACCGCACTCAAAGACGATTTCCACCAGGGCTACCGCAACCGCTTCCAGGCGACCCCGTGGGACGTGCCCAACCGCCCACCGCTGCGCCACCCGAAACCGCGCATCCTCGGCAGCCAGAGCGCCGTGGTCACCGGCCCGAAAGGCGAAGAGATCCATTGCGACCAGTACGGCCGCGTCAAAGTCCAGTTCCACTGGGACCGCGAAGGCCAGGCCGACGACAAGACCAGTTGCTGGCTGCGCGTCTCCAGCGCCTGGGCCGGCGCCCAGTACGGCGGCATCGCCATCCCGCGCATCGGCATGGAAGTGCTGGTCACCTTCCTTGAAGGCGACCCCGATCAACCGCTGATCAGCGGCTGCCTGTACCACAAGGAAAACACCGTCCCGTACGCGCTGCCGGCGAACAAGACCCGCAGCACCTTCAAGACCCTCAGCTCGATGGGCGGAGGCGGCTACAACGAACTGCGCATCGAAGACAAAAAAGGTCAGGAGCAGATCTACCTGCACGCCCAGCGCGACTGGGACGAGAACATCGAGCACGACCAGAAAATCCGCGTCGGCAACGAACGCCACGACACCGTCGAAAAGAACAGCTACAGCGAGTTCAAGGCCGAAGAACACCACACGGTTTATGCCGATCGTAAAGTCGAAGCCCGCGCCAACGACCACCTCACCGTAGGCGTGAATCAGCACATCAAGATCGGCACCGGCCAGTTCATCGACGCGGGCCAGGAAATCCACCTCAGCAGCGGCATGAAAGTGGTGATGGAAGCCGGCAGCGAACTGACCCTGATCGGCGGCGGCAGCTTCATCAAGATCGACGCCGGCGGCGTGACCATGAGCGGCCCGGTGATCAACATGAACTCCGGCGGCAGCCCCGGCAGCGGCACCGGCGCCGCCCCGCTGATGCCCGGCATCCTCAAACAAGCCGACGCCGACAAGGCCGGCCAAGTCCTGACCCCGGCCCAGATCAACACCCTCAAACGCAACGCGCCGTTCTGCGAAGAATGCGAAAAATGCAAGGCAGGTGCCTGTGCCATCTGATCGAATTACGCCCAAGGACTGGCTGGCACAACAGCCGTTGCGTAGTGGCGAGCGCCTGTATTTGGTCATCAGTGCGGCGAGCGATGCCGAGCCGCTCAAGCCCTTCTATCAGCAAGATGCCGCACCACAACTGCAGCCTATTTGGAGTGGAACGCCTTACGCCGATTGGCTTCCCGTAATGCCGTATCTCGCCGAGATCAGCCCCAATGCCAGTTTTTTGCAATGGATTACTGAAACCGATGCACTGGATTGGGGTTGGCTAGCGGTATCCACCAGCGCGCCGGAAACGGTGCTGGAGCATTTGCGCAGCCTGACCCAGGTAAAAATGCCAGACGCTACTGAAGTGTTTTTCAGGTTCTGGGATGGTCGACATTTTCATCCGATCATCGAAGGGTTAGGTGCTACGGCAGGTGAATTACTGCCGGTTTTCCAACGCTACCTGATTAACGGACAGACGCTCGAAGTCGGCAGAAGAGCAGTACCTCCCGCAAAAGAGTGGCCCTGGTGGGATATTCCCCAAACGCTATTGGATGCTCTCGCGAAGAAGGACCACACCACCGTCGTCGAGAACCTGATGCAGTGGCTATCAGAAGATTGCCCAGAATTGTACTTCGAATTCCCCGAAGCCAACTTGCGCAGAAAGGTTGAGCGCTTCGTGCGCCAGAACCCAAACACAGAAGATATGGCAGAGCGTCTCGCCGCAGAGCTGACAAAGGAAGTCACGTCATGAATACCCCGATTGGTACCCTGGTCCTGCGTGTGCTGGACGCCAAAGCGCCTGACGTGAACCTGATCCTCAAAGACTTCAAAAACTGCCTGAGTGATTACAAGGAATGGGCGGACGGTTTCTGGACTGGCTGGGCGCTGGACGTCGACCAGACCTTCAAGGTCGGCAACGAAGTCAGCATCACTGAACGGAAAACCGAAACAGGTGCGGTAAAGACCTATGCCACTTGCCCGTTGGTAGGTGACTTCACGCTGATTCATATGTTCGAGTCGGCGCGCTTCGTGCCGATTGGCAATACGCCGGTAAAACTTGAGCCAGTCACCAAAGGTACCTTTTACGACGACGTTACCGGCCCGGTCATCGAAACCATGATCGGCCCGAGCGGTATCAAAGTGATCGAGGGGGCCAAGAAGGGCCAGACCTATCGCATTACGTTTTTCCCCAACGTATCCCAGAATGACGTCAAAGCGCTCTATAACTCCTATCAAGGCGTTATCAGCAAGCTTGATGGCTGGTTGCAGAGCGAATGGTCAAGCAAGTTTCAGCCGCAATGGGCCAGTTACTCTGCAGCCGATCGCGCCGGACGTTCGGTGATTTTGCTCAAACGCGCCCTGGAGGGGTTTGAAAAGGCTCTGTTGCAGCTGTGGGATGACATCAAAAGCTTGTTCGAGCTACTCGCCAATCCGAGGAAAAATTACGAAAAGCTGAAAAAGTACCTGTCGGACGTCGAGATCGACAAACTCTATGCAGCCTCCAAGGAGTCGATTGCTTCAGGGCTGTTGATCCTCAGCGACGAGCCGCTGATGTTCATCTACGTCTCCGCCATTGTTGCTTGGGTCGGCATGCTACCGCCGCAGGTTGTTGTCGACGTGATGACTGCCATCGCCTCGGAATTCCTGATCAACGTACTGGTGGGCATCTGCCTGACAGGTGGCGCCGGACTGGCCGTGAGAGCGGGCACCAAAGTCCTCTCCACCGTCAAATCCGGAGAAGCCATCAAGTATCTTGAAGACCTCGCGTCTACCTTGATGACACTCAGCAACAAACATGCCCTGCCCGCCCATGCGGAAGTGTCGAAACCAATCATCGCCAGCGCCAAGAATGTGCCGATGAAGCCTGCCAAAACCGCAGCGCTGAAAATCGATGAAGCTACCACTGAAGCGCCAAAAGCTGGCTCGCGCAAGGCTGAACCCAAGAGCCAACTAGAGGGACTGTCTCCCACAAAACAACTGCCTAAAACTGCAGATACTCCGAAACAGGAAGTCAAAGACGCCTCTTCGTTCCCAAGGGACAAGAAAAAGAACCAGTCCACTCTGCAACCCAAAGAAAAAGTCGACGACGTTCCTGATCAGTCCAAGACACCCGATGACAAAAGCGCCACTTGCGCGAAGAAGACCTGCACCAACGGCTGCCCGGTCTCGATGGTTACCGGTGAAGAGCTGCTAACCATTACCGACGGTGAACTCGGTGGCCTGCTGCCATTCAGTTGGACTCGACTCTACCGAACCAGCGCGGCTGAAATCGACTGCGGTCTAGGCTATGGCTGGAGCCACGCCCTCGCTCAACGGGTGGCCATCAATGGCGACGAGGTCGTGTGGACCGATCACGAAAACCGGGTCACCACATTTCCCCTGCCCAGCGTACAACGCCCGGCAATCACCAATAGCCTTTCGGAAGCCGCTATCTTCATTGGCGAAGATCCCTCCGAACTCATACTGACTCAGGCCGGCGAAAAGCCGCTGTTCTATCACTTCCGTTTCAACAGTAAAGGCGCGACGCTGATCGCCATCAGCGACAACTACGCTAATCGCCTGCAGATCACCCGTGACATCCATGGTCGAATCAAGCGCGTGGATAACGGTGCTGGTCGTGCGCTGCTTGTCCGTTACGATCGCAAGCACATTGTCGCCATCGACTATCAGCAATTCATTCCGGCGGACAATCTCGAAGACGCCTGGAACACCGTTCAGACGCTGACCACCTATGAATACGATGGTCACCATCGGTTGATCAAAGCCACAAACGCTCTGGGAGAGTCCGAGCGTTATGCCTACAACGAGCAAAACGTCATTCTTGAGCGGCAACTCGCCGGGGGCGCAAGCTTTTACTGGGAGTGGGAAAAGGAAGGCAAGTCTGCACGTTGCATCCATCACTGGGCCAGTTTCTCTCAGATGGATGCGCACTATGCGTGGGATGACAAAGGCAGCGTCACCGTTACCAACGCCGATGGCAGCGAAGAGGTTTATACCCACGATGACAAGGCTCGACTCGTCGCCAAAGTTGATCCGGACGGTGCAGAACATCTAAAGGCCTATGACGACAAAGGCCGACTGATCGCCGAAAAAGACCCGATGGGGGCGGTCACGGAATATCAGTACAACGAAGCTGGTCGATTGGTCGCGGTGATCCCACCGGAAGACGCACCGACCACCTACGAGTACTACAACGGGTTTGTCCGTGTCGTAAATCGTGGTAACGCCAAATGGATCTACTGGCGTAACGACCAGGGTGACATCACTGAACAAGTCGACCCGGATGGCAACTCTACGCATTACGCCTATGATCGCCAAGGACGCCTGCTGGAGATCCGCCATCCCGACGGCAGCCGCCACCAACTGGGGTGGAACAACCTCGGCCAATTGCTGGAGGAGCGCCTGCCGGACGGCGGTCAGCGCAAGTACCGCTACGATGCGCTCGGTCGCCAGATCACACGTCAGGCTGAAACGGGTGCAATCACCCACTACCAGTGGGATGCGGCTAACCGTCTGGCACAGATCACCCTGCCCGGCGGCGCTACCCGTGCGTTCACCTACAACCCATACGGCCGCGTCACTGCAGAACGCGACGAACTGGGCCGCGTAACCCGTTACGAGTATGCCGATAACCTGCATCTAGTCAGCCGTCGCATCAACCCGAACGGCAGCCAACTGCGCTATCGCTACGATAATTCGCGTCTACTGCTCACCGACATCGAAAACGAACGCGGCGAACACTATCAGCTGGATTACTACTCGAACGGGCTGATCCAACAGGAAACCGGTTTCGACGGACGCCGTACCGCCTACGAGTACGACCTCAACGGCAAACTGCTGAAGAAAACCGAATACGGTGACGACGGCAGTGAGCTGGTGACCGAGTATCAGCGCGATGCCTCTGGTCGCCTGCTGGTCAAAACCCTGCCCGATGGCGAAGAAATCCATTACAGCTACGATGCGTTGGGTCGCCTGGTAAACGTCGACGACGGCCACTGGCCCCTCGCCTATGAGTACGACGTACAAGATCGCCTGATCACTGAGCACCAAGGCTGGGGCACCACGCGTTACGAGTACGATAGCGTCGGCCAACTAAGCCAATGCCGACTCCCTGATGGCAGTACACTCGATTACCGCCACCTCTCCGGCGGTCGGCTGAGCAGCATCGACCTCAACGGCTCACGTCTGACTACGCACCAGTTCAACGCGGGCCGCGAACAGCAGCGTCAACAAGGCGTACTGCTTAGCCAATACCAGTACGACGAACAGGGAAGGCTTCAAGCGCACACCGTAGGTCAGCAGGACCGCAATCTGTTCCATCGCCGCTACGCCTACGATGCAAACGGCAACCTGGCCGGCATCGATGACAGTCGCAAAGGAAACCGCAGCTATCACTACGACCCACTGGATCGTCTGGTCAGCGTTCGCGGCGCCACCCCCGAAACCTTCGCTCATGACCCAGCCGGCAACTTGCTCGGTCAAAACGATCTGCCAACTGCGAACCTCGCCAACGTCAAAGGTAATCGCCTGCTTATGCAAGGCGACCGGCATTACGACTACGACGCCTACGGCAATCTGGCCCGGGAACGCCGTGGTACCGGACAGCAACTGGTCACCGAATACCGCTACGACTGCCAGCATCGCTTGATTGGCGTCACCTTGCCCGGTGGCAGCACCGCAAGCTACAAGTACGACGCCTTTGGCCGTCGCATAGAGAAGACCGTCGATGGCCAGACCACCGAGTTTCTCTGGCAAGGTGAACGCCTGATCGCCGAAAGCGCTGAGAATCGCTATCGCACCTACATCTACGAGCCAGGCAGCTTCCGCCCATTGGCGATGCTCGATGGCGAAGGCCCGCTGAAGGCGACGCCGTTCTATTACCAACTCGACCACCTCGGTACACCTCAGGAACTTACCGACTACAGCGGCGAAATCATGTGGTCGGCGAAATACCGTGCCTATGGCAACCTGGCAGCCTTGGACGTCGCCGAAATCGACAACCCTCTGCGCTTCCAGGGTCAGTATTTCGATGCGGAGACGGGGCTACATTACAATAGGCACCGCTACTACAATCCAAGCACCGGGCGGTTTTTGACGCCGGATCCGATCAAGCTTGCGGGTGGGTTGAACAACTATCAGTATGTGCCTAACCCTACGGGGTGGGTGGATCCTCTGGGGTTAGACAACTGCCCTGGAGCAGATTGCAAAGCCCCAAGCAATACCGCAAATGCAACAAAACCTGATCGAATTCCGATGACTCAATCTGACTATGATGAAGTTATCAATTTAGAACGAGGCAATCGCCCTGGGAGTGCACGCGAGTATTTACCAGAGCAATATGTAAACCTTCACGAAGAAGCTTTTAGGCAGCAGGGTGGTTCATTTGTTGTTATTGATCAGTGGATTGAGCGATCTTCCTATCCGACATTTCCTCCTAGAAAATTTGTAGGCTTACCCTCTGAAATGGATAGTGTGGTAGCGAAATTCAAAGCGAGTGGTGGAGACTGGGAAGTTCTAAACCGAGAACTAAATCTCGGCTCGAACGATCTATCATCAGCTAAAATTTATTTAGTAAAAATAAAACCTGACGATTCACGATTCAAATACGAAATACCAAATGGAAATGAAGCAGGCGCTTATCCTAAAGAATGGGTTCCTGGAGGTGAGACGAAGAGCGGCACAAAAGAGGCAGCTCTTATTGGCTCTGAAAAAATCGACCACGGCGCCGACATGAATAAGCTTCTAAGCCAATTTGACGACTGGGAACAACTTCAATGACAACCAACTTTGAAATAGCTTTGAAAAAGAATGAACTCCCTGACTACTTCAGAGGTAATGGCCAATATTTCACAAGAGACCCCGACTGGGGAACCCAGTTGCATATCATCAATTGGCAAGGACTATGCGGCTATTTAAAATCGCTAGAAAGCTCGATCGAAATATTGAGGAGTGCATTTAGCGTATACTTAAACTCGGTTGAGTTTACAAAAAATGACGCCAGCGACCTGCTTGAAAACATTGGCTGCTATTATTACCTAAGAAATAAATATCCTTTCTTGTCAAAAGATGGATTTGATCTTGTACGCGATGCTGCTGATAGTGAGAAACAGAAAATTTCACATATCATGACCTTTCTGAGAAAAACAATCGAAGCCAACAATGACGTTCAAGACCTTGAACTCTATAATCGCCGCATGAGAAAACTCATTGATGACGGCGGCCCAACCAATATAGAGAGCCTCTAATTCTTTCGACGGAACCCACTGTAAAAAGGTGACCAAGAAAGGGGACAGATTTATTTTCTACACGCTAAGAATAAATCTATCCCCTTTCGCTGTGGAATCCTGATATGAAATTTGACTGGAGTTCTTTTGGGATTGAGCAGGGATCCTCAGTGGATACCAATACGATTTCTCAAGTGGAAAAACTACTTAGCGTAAGTTTTCCAAAGTCATATCTGGACTTGGTCACATATTCCGATGGAGCCTCTCCAGAGATACTTTCATTTCCATATGGAAACGAAGTGACTTGCATAAGCGAATTCTTTTCTTTCTCGCCTGATGTGGCGCCGTATACCATCTCATGGTACTCAGGTGCGGGAAAACCTCTAGGGCTTCTCAAACAAATGATCCCTATAGCAAGGGATGCGGGTGGTTATCTGATTTGCCTAAACTTCAACACACCGTCGGTTGCTGTTGAAATATTTGATCCAAACTCAAGTAAAACCGACTTAATTGCTAACAATTTTGATGATTTTGTTAATTTGTGGACTGAGTAAAACAACGCGCAAAATAGTCAACCTAGGATCGTGTCACCTATCGGAGGTGGTTGATCCTCAATGGAGGATTTCATCAGTCCTCTACTGATCATGATTACAAAGCGTGATGGTTAGACAAAAGGGGACAGATTCTGAGGGATCCCCACAAATCTACTCCAACACCTGCGCCTGTTGATGTACCTCGGCTTGCAAGGCGCGCTCAGGTCTCACCAAGACACAAAAAGAAGACAGATTTATTTTCTACAAACTGAAAATAAATCCACTCCCTTCTCTCCGGAGCGTCATTGAAAATCTTGATGACTGGAAAAAAGCTCAATGAAAACCACCTTTGAAACGGCTTTAGAACTTCATGAAATATCTGACTTTTTTAAAGGCAATGGAAAATATTTTGCCCGCGGCTCCGACTGGGGAGATCATCTCTTCATTAGCAACTGGCAGGAAATGTGCGGAATTTTAAAGCATCAAAAAGCAGCACAAAACCTGCTGACAACTTTATTTGAAAAATATGCAGAATACTTAAAAGAAGATTATTCAGATGCAGAAGGCTTGCTTTCAAACACAAGCGCTTACTACACACTTAAAAACAAAATTGCTTTTCTGTCGAACAAAAATTACGACTTAATTGAGAGCCTTGACGAAAAAAGCAAAAACAACATAGGGAAATTATTCCGTCTCCTTAGACAGTATTACGACATAAAAAACGAACTCTTGTCAAAATACAAATTTAATGATTAGATCAAGCGATTAAAACTCAAAGTCTGTCTAATTGACCTCGAACACCTTTGAGCAAGATATTTGATGCGACTACCTCACACCACCGTACGTTCGATACTTGACCAGTCCTCATGAATAAACATCAGATCACTCTAGCCAATGGATGGACAGCAACCTTTGATAACAACGGTGAATTCCGTATGGGAGCCGAAGGCTGGAGCTTGCTCCTGCAAGGGCCTGACGGCAGAAATATCAATTACTTCGCGGACCAGATCATTTTGGTCAACGATGACGACGGCATCCAGGCAAACTCGTGCATTCGTCTATCCAGCGATGGTGTTTACGGTTATTTGAGCACAGCCGTTGATAGCTGCTGGGTGATCGATTTTTCGCGGGGCATGATCGCCCCACACCGAGTGAGCATCCGTCACTACCATGACATCTACGACGAAAGCGTGGCAGCTTACGAACAACCGGCCTTCAAACGTGCGAGGCAATATATCAGTGTGGTTGGAAGGTACATCTATCTGACCTTCCCGCTGACCAAAGATGAAGACTTCCCCAATATTTGGGAAGAGTATCTGTCGATACGCAAACGCCAACTGGATGAGCTCTATTTCAGGAACTGATCAATGGGCGCCACCGTCAGCGAAGCTGTTTGTGCGCCCTACCCGATCAACTCGTCCATCACGTCGTACTTAACCACCACCCGATTCCGATACAACCTCACCCTCTCCACCAATTCCCCCACCTGTCCCTTCTCCCGCACCTCCCGCCAAATCTCATTCTCCCGGTACACCCGCGCACCCTCCCGCACAAACCGATGCCCTTCCTGAAACACGTGATACCGATACTCCCGTACCTGATCGCACAGCAACTCGCCCTCCAGCTGCGTGTCCCCCACCTTCAACTTCAGCTGAAAGCTCCGATCCGTCGGGTTGTGCAGCACCAGATCAACGTAGTTGTAGAAAATCGCCGCCCCGGACCCGAATGGCAGCACCCGCCCCTCATCCGGAAACGGATCGAAGCTGTGGTTGGAGCGTTCAACCACTACCAGCGGTGAGTGGATCGCCATCCAGTGAATCAGGTTGCTCAGTTGGCAAATGCCACCGCCCACCCCGCGTCGAGCTTCGCCGAAGGACAGTTCCATGCCTTCCACATACCCGCGTTCGCGTGTCGGGCGGCCGACGAGGCGGCAGAAGGAGAAGTGTTCGCCGGGGGCGATGATGACGCCGTCGATGGCGGCGACAGCCAGTTTGAGGTTGATGACTTTGTTGTGTTGCAGGACAAGGTCGGAGTCGCCGAGTTTGCGGATGAGTTTCGAGGTGTGTTTGAGGTAGCGAAATGGCAGGCGCTCGGCCTGCGCGCGAAGGCTTGCGTAGCGTTTGCCGGAGCAGCGCCAGGCGATCTGGCGGAACAGTCTTTTTTGCCACACGCGCAGCCAGTACAGGGCCGGGTGGTAGAGGGAAAGTGGTTTCATCCGTGATACGTCGGCGCTTGCCGTTGCTTCCTTGAGCCGTTGGGCGCGCATTTTAGCGTGTAACGATCTCCGGCACCCGTGGCATTTCCAGGCAAATCGAACGCTTTCAGACACTCGCCGCGCTCAGGAAATCTGCAAATTAAGGTTCGACTAAGGTTGCGTCGCTACCATCGCGTCTCATGAAACCCCTGTCGCCCCATGAACCGCGGATGAGTCCTTCTGATATGAGAGCGTTCGATTTACCAGCCCGGCCACAAGCGAATTTCAGTCTTGTCTTGGTAAATTACAAAACCCCTGACATCACCAGGATGTGTCTTGAGTTATTGCACCCACATGCCAAGGAGCTGCGTATTCCGGTGTGGGTCGTGGACAATGATTCGGCCGATGCCAGTCTTGATTACTTGCGCTCGATTGACTGGATCAATCTGATCGAACGTCCTTCGCCGGGTAAAGAACCCGGCCACATTGCGCACGGTAAAGCGCTGGATCTGGCGCTGGAAAAAGTCGACACCGATTATCTGTTTCTGCTGCACACCGACACCTTTGTCTACGACAAAGAAGTGTTTGCCATGATGATGCGTGAGTGCACAAAAACACCGGACATGGCCGCAGTCGGTTGTGTCGAGCAACTCAATCGCGGAATTGTTCGTGACACCTGGCGTTTAACTTCGCGCTTCTGCAAGCACTATGTTCGTAAAGCGAAAGTGCGTATGGGCCTGCGTTCGAAACAGCCAAGACCTTACAAAGAAACGCATCTGAAAAGTTTCTGCACGTTGTGGAATGTCCGCTTGATGAAGTCTCAAGGCCTGCACTTTTGTATGGATGATCGAGTGCCCGGTTATACCCTGCAGGACCGGATGGTCGACTTGGGTTACGGCATCAAATTCCTCTCGCCGCGCAAGATTTTCAGCTATCTGGATCACATTCAGGCAGGAACCGTTGCAGCGGCGGGTACCTACGGGGAAAACCACCGGCGCACGAAGATGTATCAGGCCACCCTCAAGCGTCTTCAGAGGGCATAAACCAGAAGACGATGCAAGTGAAGGTTAATTTAAGTCCAATAAAAAAGGGCGACTGCAAAGTCGCCCTTTTTGCTTGCAGAAATTGTATACATCCGCTCCGAAGAGGTGTTCGCCCAGTGTAATGGCCTGGCAATCCATGCACCGGTAAAGAGCCCTGACACTGGGCGAACGGGTTGGATTTTAATAGAAGTTGGCGCTTATGTCCTCATACTTCAATGTAAAAATTATGTACGAACAAGTTAACAGATATTTATCGACGATTTCTTGCTTGAAACTTTCAGGATCGCTAAACCCTATTAATAGTATGACTACTCTAATACAAAAACTGTACAAGAGCAGTCATGTCGTAGAGTTAATACTCAACTTTCGTGTTGACTGGTCACTTTTAATATATCGGTGTAAGTGACGATGACGCTCTGCCCTTCTTTCAAATCTTTCAGCTTGGCTTGAATTTCAGGCTTTTTCACGTCGAGGATTTTCGATTGACCTTGCGGGTTTTGCAGGGTCACCTGATTTTTCTTCAAATCAATTTTGGTGATTTTCAGTTGTACCTGAACCTGACGGAACGCTTCACCGCCCGGATTATCGCTGCCCGGGGCGTTACGCAGCTCGCCGGTATGCTCGACGGTGCCAGGCAGACCTTTATCCACATCGGTGTCGAGGTACGCGGCGACGGAGCGCTGGACTTCAACCTTGACCAGATCGCCGACCTTGAGATTGGCGAGGTTTTTCGCCTTGTCGCTGAGCTGGACATGCACTTGACGACCTTCGGCGCCCTCGAGCACGACCTGGTGCTTGGCAGCGTCAACGGAGATCACTTTGGTCGTGACCTGATCCGCTTCGAGGGTGGCAGACAACGGAATATCGGCGGCCAATGCGCCGAAGCTGGTGGCGGACAGTACGGTGGCGAGGGTGATGGCCTTGGCCAGTGTATGAAGCTTCATAGACGATCCTTTCCCTGTGATGAATGGCAGCACCCGGCGTCGAACCGCGTTCGGCGCCGAATGTGCCCCTGAGCATAGACGCTGTTCAGGGCTTGGCCGTCGTCTGTTGCTTTGCCGTGTCCTGCGCGGTGGACTCGCCGCTCGGTGTGCCTTTGCCGCTGTTCTGGCGCTGTTTGGGATCGGTTGGCCGCAACGCGTCGTTATCGCGCTCGGTTTCTCCTGGTGGCCGGGGCTCGTCGGGGTGTTCGCTGGAGTTGACGGGGTTCATGGCGATTGTCCTCAGGCTTCGGGGTCGTCGAGTTCGCGAGTGACGTTGACCGCGGGGGAATCCTTGTGCAGGTCATCGGCCTTGGCGCGCAGGATCTGCCATTGCTCCAGATCGATCGCGCCTTGGCCCAGCAGGTCGTCGGCGATGCGTTGCAGATCGAAGTAGTGAGCGTCGGGAGATTGCTGCCAGTAGGTCGAGTCGTCGAAAAGGCGCTGCCAAATGCTGAGGTCCGGGGGTTGCAAGTCGTCGCTCATGGCCAATCCTCCACAGGTATTACGGTGTAGAGGCGGCGAAATGAAACGGAGTTCAATCCAATGCAGGCGCGCCGGTCAGTACCCGGTCATTTCCAGATAGCCGCGCCCGCCATGGCTGCCGCTGACCCGCACCGGCCCTTCCCAATAGGGAATGCGCAGGTTCATCCAGGCGTTGGGGTTCAACGCCGACAGGCTGATGTCCAGTTGCTTGTCGGGAACGCGAATGGTCCAGCGCACCGGCATCGAACGTCCAGCGACTTTGGCGGTGTCTTGCGGAACGAGTTCGATTTGTTCACTGCGCAAGGTTTGCGCCTGGCCGTCGGCGGTGATCCAGGTGCCGGTGAGGTATGGCGCGCCGTCCTTCTGGCGCATGCGGTAAAGCATGACGTGTTCACCGCTGTCGAGGTGCAGGGAGAACCAGTCCCAGCCGGTCTGATTGGCGGTCAGCGGCTGACTGCTCCATTCGCGATCGAGCCAGGCCGGGCCGCTGACGGTGTGGATCTGGCCGTCGATTTGCAAGGTGCCACTGGCCTGGAAAAACGGCTGGCTGTAGTAATACGAGGCCTGGCCCTGCTCGGATTTCTGGCTGAAGCCATTATCGCCCTGCAACACCAGCGGCCGACTGGACGTGAGGTGCAGTTGATAGGCGAATGATTGATCGCGTGCACTGAGTTGCATATCGCTCAGGGGATCCTGCGCCTGACTGGCAAACCGCCAGTCATCGATCCACGCCTCGAACGGCGCCACGTTCACCCCGGCCTGCCCCACGCCGCCCCGGGCGTAACGCTCGGCAGCATGGTGCGCGGTGGGCGAGGTCACCGCCGCATGGCCGAGCCAGACCGTCTGATTGCCCCAGCCCGGTTGCTGCGACACGGGCTTCAAAGCGCTGCGAAACAGCGTCCACTGCACACCGAAATCGTTGCCCTGCGGGTCCTTGAGATTGGCGGTGACGTACCACCACTCGATACGAAAACCGTCATGGGCACCGTGATCGGCCGGGAAGCTGAACACCCGCCCGGGTACTACGGGGGTGAACTGCGCCGCCTGGTCGCCGAGCCCGGCAAAGCCCTTTTGTTCAGGCGCCGACTGATCACAGCCGGCCAGCAGCAATGCCAGGCACAACGACGCCACCCGGTTAATCCTCATGGGCAAACGTCCTCAGCAGGTCCGCCGGTTGCGTGCGGTACAACGAATACAGCGGCCAGGCTGAGGCGAGCAAGGTCGCCAGCAGCGCCAACCCCATCAGTTGCAGGAGTTGCAGCGGAAAGATCCGCAACGGCAAGCGCCAGCCGAACGCCTGCACATTGATCACCGCATCCAGGCACCATGCCAGCGCGATTCCCAGCGGCAGCGCCAGTACCAGCGTCAGCACCGCCAGCAGCCAGGTCTGGCCGAGGTTGAGCAGCATCAACTGCCGGCGCGTCACACCCAGCGCCCACAGCGGCGCCAGTTGTCCGAGGCGGCTCTGGCTCTGGGTCAGCAAGCTGATGAACAGCGCCACACCCGCCACCGCCAGCGTCAGGCTGTTGAGCGCCGCCGTAGCCGCGAACGTGCGCTCGAATACTTGCACCGACCACCCCTTGAGCCGCGCCTGATCGACGATGCGACTGTCATCAATCTGGAAGCGCGTTTGCAGCGCCGACAAAAATGACGGGATGTCGGGCGGCGCGATGCGCAGGTTGAAACGGTTCGGCGTCAGTGTCGGCCACAGCCGCAACAGATGGTTGCTGTTGACCAGCAGGTGCCCCCTGGGATTGCCATAGTCGGCGTAGATCCCGACGATGCGCGGTGACCAGGTTCCGCCCGGGAACGGCAGGCTCAGATGCTCACCCGCACGCACCCTCAGGCGCCGCGCCAGTTGCTCGCTGAGCATCACCGCGTCGTCGTTCGCCAGGTGCGCCCACGGATCCCCGGCAATCGCGTCGAGCAGCGGCCAGTGCTGCCGGTAATACGGATGATCAATCGTCCCGAACACATCCGCCGGCCAGCCTTGCAGGGTCACCGCCACTTGCCAGTTGGGCAGTACGGCGCTGACGTTCGGCTGCTGTTTGAGCCAGCTATACAGCTCGCGGGACTGCGCCGGATTGACCGGGTTGATATAAAGCTCGGCGCTCAGGCGTTGTTCGAGCCAGTCGTTGAAAGTCTGGCGAAAACCGGCGGTCATGCTGCCAGCGCCGATGTTCGCTGCGAGCGCCAGCAGCAGCGCCATCAGCGCCAGACTCAGCGCTGGCAGTTGCTGGCGACAGTCGGCCAGAAACCACTGACCGAGCACCGAGCGACTGCGCCCGAGCAGTTGATTGAGCACCGAGCTCAGCACCACCGGCAGCGCCAGCGCGGCGCCAAGCAGCAGCCCGGCCATCAACGCAAAACCACTGCCGAGGCTGTCGCCCCAGACCAGCGCCAGCAACGCCATCGCGCCCAATAGCGCCGCCAGCCAACCCTGGCGCCGCAACCAGCGCGCATGCTGCTGATGCCAGGCCTGCGGTTCCGCCACCGCCAACAGCGGCAAGCGAGCCGCGCGCAGCAGACTGTTGGCACCGGCCAACAATGCGCCGAACAGGCTCAGGCCGATACCGCTGAACCACCACCACGGACTCAGGCGCAGCTGCCCCGCCACTTCCGCACCGTAGAGACCGCGCAGGCTGGCGGCGACGTCCGGAAGCAACACACTCGCCAGCCAGTATCCGCTGATGACCCCGAACACCCCGCCGACCAGGGCCAGCACACCCAGTTCGACGATCAGGCTACCAATCAGCATCCGCGCACTCACCCCGCAGGCGCGCAGGGTACGCAGCAGTCCACGCCGTTGTTCCAGCGCGAGGCCAATGGCCGCGTGAACGATGAACAGCCCGACCACGAACGAGAGAAACCCCAAGGCATCGAGATTCAAATGAAAACTCTCGGTCAGGCGCGCCAGATTGTTTTCCTCGGCACTGCTTTTAAGCTGCAACTGACCGTTGAACGCCGCCGGCAGCTCGGCGTGAAAATCCTTCGGCAATAACAGCCGCGACAGTTGCCCGGGTTGTTCGAGCAGGGTTTGCGCGACGCCGATGTCCACCAGCAACACACCCGGGGCCATGTCCTGTTGCGCGTGCAACGGCGGCAGGGTCTGGCCGTTGACGGTCTGCGGCGTGGCGCCCTCGCTGAGGTTCAAGGCCTGCAGCGTCTCCGGTGAAATCCACGTACTACCCGGCGGCGAGAAGAACGCTACGATACGCTCGATCGGCATCGCCTGCCCGGCCACGGCGGAATCCGCCGGCAGTGACACCGGTTCGATGCCGATCAGTTGCAGACGCTGGTTATCGTGATCCTTGAGCACCAGTCGCCCCTGCAACAGCGGCGAAACCGGCCAGCCGTCGCGGCGCAGATCGACAAACCATTGCTGCGTGAAGGTCGCACCGTTCGGTGTCGCGAGACTGGCCTGGGGTTCGCCACCGATCATCTGGCTGGCCCGGGCGTAACTGTCGCGGGCCTGACTGTTCAGCGCCTCGACCCCGGTCAGCAGACTGGTCGCGAGCCACAACCCGGTCAGCACACTGAAAAACTGCACGGGATGCCGCCGCCAATGGCTGAGCAGCGCGCGCAGGGTTTGCCAGAAAACGTTCACGTCAGCCGGCCATTGGACAACACCACCCGCTGCGCCAGGCGTGCGGCAACACGCGGACTGTGGGTGACCATCAGCAGCGTGGTCGGCGTGTCGTCGAGCAGCTCCAGCAACAGGCGCAGCACTTCATCGCTGGTGGCTTCGTCGAGGCTGCCGGTGGGCTCGTCGGCCAACAGCAATTTCGGCCGCGACGCCAGTGCCCGGGCCAGCGCGACCCGCTGCTGCTGGCCGCCCGACAACTGTTCGGGATAGCGCTTGAGCAACTCGCCCAGCCCCAGGCGCTGCACCAGATGCGCCTGCCAGTGCGGATCATGGCGGCCGGCCAGGCGCGCCTGAAACGCCAGATTGTCCTCTACCCGCAGGCTGCCGATCAGGTTGAACTGCTGGAACACCAGACCGATCTCGGTGCGGCGCCAGTCGGCCAGTTGCGCTTCGTTCAGGGTTTCCAGCCGATGCGCGCCACTGCGGATGCTGCCGCGATCAACCTTGTCGAGGCCGGCGATCAGGTGCAGCAAGGTGCTTTTGCCACTGCCGGACTCGCCCATCAGCGCCAGACTGCTGCCGGGCTCCAGGGTCAGGTCGATGCCTTGCAGCACCGGGAGCGGGCCTTGTGGGGTGAGGTAACTTTTGAAGACGCCTTGAACCTGAAGCATGCCGCCATCCGCCGGGTCAGTGTGGGGCAAGGATAGCGGAAAGCGGCCTCAGCAGATCAGGGATGTTTGCTATGCGCTCATCGCTGGCAAGCCAGCTCCCACAGGGATGGAGGTTGCTCACACATACTGGATTCACCATCAAACACTGTGGGAGGACTCTTCAGATCAGTAGTGTTCGAACTGGCCTCATCGCCGGCAAGCCAGCTCCCACAGGGCTTGAGGTTGCTCACAAATACTGAGTACAGCAAAAAACACTGTGGGAGCTGGCTTGCCAGCGATGAGGCCAGTGAATCCGACACAAATCTCACTGCCCGGTTGCCACACGGGTCGCCGCCTCCCCCGGTGTGACAATGGTATTCAGATCAATATGCTTCCACTCAGGCTTGGCCCCCAGCCGCGCATTGAAGCGGTAGTTGAAGGTGAAATCGTCCGCCGTCGGCACCGTCAACGGCTTGCCATACACCGCCTCGATCCCCGTCAGGTCGTACCCCATCAACTGCAGCAGGGTCGGGAAAATGTTGTAGTGGCTGGAGCGGTCCTTGTTCACCGTCAGTGATTGCGCCCAGTCGGGCCCCTGCAACTGATCACCCTGAATCACCACTAACGGCACCAGCCCCTCCTCCTCCACCGGGTCGCCGCCACAGTGCGTATTGAGCCCGGGGTTACCGCGTTCATGCAGGTCCTGGCCGTGATCGGAGGTGTAGATCAGCAGCGCATTATTCAAGTTGGCCTGGGCAAACACCCGCGCGAAGAACTCGCCAACGTTCCAGAGAACCGTGTTCTTGTAGGCATTGCGATACAGCGCCCAATCGTCCGGCTGGCCGTTGAAACCGTCGCGCTTGCCGGTGTCGGCCACTTCGGTGAACTGCCCGCGCGGCAGCGTCGGGCGATACGCCATGAACGCGTCGGGGTACTTGTCGTGCACCGGGAAATGCGCGCCGACCTTGTTGATCACCACCAACTCCGGCTGGTCATCGTTGAGCAACTCGATCAGCTTCGCGGCGGCGGCCATGTCGCGGTCACGCACGCTGGTCTGGTCAAACTGGACGAATTGGTCGATGTCCTTTTTCTCGCTGTCGGTCATCAGGTTCTGCAAGTTGCCGCTGGTGCGCTGGGCGTCGATGTACACCGTGCGCAGCCCGGCTTTTTTCGCGTACTGCCAGATCGACGGCAGGGTGCTGTTGATCCGCGTGTAATCGTCGCGAGTGCCGCCGTAGCGCAGAGTGACGTTGGTGTCGGCGCTGCAGTTGGCAATGGACGCGGCATAGCCGTAATTGAAGATGTCGACACCCGGATGCGCCTGCTTGAGGTTGCTGTGCACCCCGAACGGCGCGTTGATGTCCAGGTAATTGCCAGAGATGCTTTCGTCGATGATCAGCACGATGTCGTGATTGACCGCCGTTGCGTTGCGCGCCAGCGTCACCGGTTCACGCGGGCCGACGGTGTTGTGCAGCGCTTCGTAGGCGAACAGGTTCAGATAGGCCAGCGGCGTGTACATGATCGGCAAGCCCCGCGCGCCCTCGCCCGCCCGCAGGAACAACACCGTACTCAACAGCAACACGCCACACACCGGCGCCGCCACGCGCAGCGCATTGGGCACCCTCAGCGCATGACGCGGCTTGAGCCCGATGCCGAACAACAACAGCAGGCCACTGAGCGCGCCATGAATGATCGCATCGCGGTACTGGTAGGCGGCTTCCTGGATGAAGCCGCCGGAGTACACCAGGGAGACAAAGCTGCTGTAGCTCAGGTAATCCGCAGTGACCCGGGTATAGACATCAAAAAACACCGCCGAGACAAACAGTGTTATTGCGAATAAGTGGCGAATGAGCGCCTGACGAATATAAGCCGTTAGATATAACGCTAAAGTCAGCGCCAAAAACATCGCGCCAAAAAGAAGCACAGCAAAACCGACACCGATAGCATTTAACCGATCAATGTAATATTCGGAATAAAGCAGCAGATAAATAATTAAAAGCAATTCTTTGGCATATCTGGACATGGCGATACCGGACGTGCAATACGGCAGAGAGTCAAAGGCTTGTCGGTCAAAATCTGACACTAGCACCCGGCCATCAAAGCGCAAGAATTGACTGTTTTTTTTAGAAAGCGTCAAAAAAACGATGACTCAAATCTGACACACACTAAACGCTACAAGCCTTTAAATTAGCGACTTACAACCGTCCATCGCTTATTTTGAATCTGAACAAATCTGCAAGAAATCAACAAATTCAATCGCAGCAATGACTTGATGGCCAATCGCCAAAAAACGCTCAAGTGTTATACACGTGCAACATGTCATTTTGCTGACACGCTTTCCAAACCCTGCGCTATACCCCTTTTACAGTCTTCTTCCGAACTTCTTCTTTTCGCTCTATCGAGGGTGCGCAGATGGACGTGAGCGTATTTGGCACGGGCTATGTTGGACTTATTCAAGCCGCCGCACTTGCAGATGTCGGTCATCGGGTTTTATGCGTAGATATTGACCCAAACAAGATTAAACAACTGCAACAAGCCGTGCCGCCCATCAGCGAACCGGGACTGTCGGGCACACTTGAAGAAAACATCAAGACCGGCCGTCTGCTGTTCAGCACCCAGGCCAGCGATGCGGTCGAGCATGCCGAGCTGATTTTCATCGCCGTCGGCACGCCGGCCGATGAAGACGGTTCCGCCGACCTCAGCCACGTGCTCAACGTCGCCCGGCAGATCGCTTCGCACATGGAGGCCGATCGCACCCTGATCATCAAGTCCACGGTGCCGGTCGGTACGGCCGATCAGGTGCTGGCCACCGCCAACAGCGAACTGCTGCGTCGCGGCAAAAGCAATCTGGCCGTGCGCGTTGTCTCCAACCCCGAATTTCTCAAGGAAGGCAGCGCCCTTGCCGACTGCATGCGCCCCGACCGGATCATCGTCGGTACTCGCGATGACGTGGCTCGCGAGCAGATGAGCGAGCTGTACGCGCCGTTCTGCCGCAATCACGAAAAACTCATGTTCATGGACAACCGCAGCGCCGAACTGACCAAGTACGCCGCCAACGCCATGCTCGCCACGCGCATCAGTTTCATGAACGAACTGGCCAACCTCACCGAACTGCTGGGCGCCGACATCGAAGCCGTGCGCAAAGGCATCGGCTCGGATCCACGCATCGGTTACCACTTCATCTATCCGGGCTGCGGCTTCGGTGGCTCATGCTTTCCCAAGGACCTGCGTGCCCTGCTGCACACCGCCGAACACAACGGCATGCCGATGAAACTGCTGCGCAGCGTCACCGACGTCAACGACAGCCAGCGCCACATCCTCTTCAGCAAACTCAAGGCGCAGTTTCCGCAAGGCCTGGCCGGCAAGTCCATCGCGATCTGGGGCCTGGCGTTCAAACCGAACACCGACGACATGCGCGAAGCGCCCAGTCGTTACCTGATGGACGCGCTGTGGGCCGAAGGCGCCAGTGTGCAAGCCTATGATCCGGAAGCCATGTCCGAATGCCGGCGCCTTTACGGCTATCGCAACGACCTGCACCTGTGCGCCACCCGCGACGACACTCTGGAAGACGCCGATGCCTTGGTGATCTGCACCGAATGGAAAAACTTTCGCGTGGTGGACTTCGACCTGCTCGCGGAAAAACTGCGTTCGAAAGTCATCATCGACGGCCGCAACCTCTACAACCCGGAACACGTGGCCGCCGCCGGCCTGCATTACAGCGGCATCGGCCTGCGTCACATCGCACCGCAAGGGCTACGCCCATGAAAATCCTGGTCACCGGCGCAGCCGGCTTCATTGGCGCCCATTGCGTGTTGCGGCTGATGCGCGACGGGCATGCGGTGGTCGGCCTGGATAACTTCAACGGCTATTACGATCCGCAACTCAAACACGATCGCGTGCGATGGGTACGCGATCAGGTCGGGCATTTCCCGCTCGCGCGGATTGACCTGGCCGACGCCGCCGCGATTGAAGCGCTGTTTGTCCGCGAGCAACCGCAAGTGGTGATCCACCTCGCGGCGCAGGCCGGGGTGCGCTACTCGCTGGAAAACCCGAAGGCCTATCTGGACAGCAACCTCAGCGGCTTTTTGAACATTCTCGAAGGCTGCCGGCATCATCCGGTCAAGCACTTGATCTATGCCTCGTCGAGTTCGGTGTACGGCGCCAACCAGCACACCCCGTATTCGGTGCACGACGGCGTCAATCACCCACTGTCGCTGTACGCCGCGACCAAAAAAGCCAACGAGCTGATGGCCCACAGTTACAGCCACCTGTTCGGTATTCCCAGCACCGGCCTGCGCTTTTTCACCGTGTACGGCCCCTGGGGTCGGCCCGACATGTCGCCGATCCAGTTCGCCCGCGCGATCACCGAAGGCACGCCGCTGAAACTGTTCAACTACGGCGAGCACCAACGGGATTTCACCTACATCGACGACATCATCGAAAGCATCGCGCGCCTCACCGACCATCCGCCGCACAACCACCCCGAGTGGGATCGCGAACATCCCGACGCGGGCAGCAGCATGGCGCCGTGGCGCCTGTTCAACATCGGTGGCCACCACCCGGTGGAGCTGAAAACCTACCTGGCGTTGATGGAAAAACACCTCGGTCAGAAAGCCATTGTCGAGCTCTTGCCCCTGCAACCGGGCGATGTGCTCAACACCTGTGCCGAGACCGACGATCTGGCCCAGGCCACCGGGTTCCAGCCCCGGATCGAGCTGGATGAGGGGCTGGGGCGTTTCATCGCCTGGTTCCGCGACTACTACCCCACTGCCTGTCGCCCACGCGCCGCTCGCGGCTGAACATCAGCGGAGGACCCCATGACTGGACATGAGCAAGGTGTACCGATCCAACAAATGCGCCGCGACAAGCGCATTGACCCCGAGCACCGGATGCGCCTCGATGCGGCGATTCATCGCCAGGGACGCGGCTGGTTCACGGGCCGCGAAGGCGGTCGTCCATGGCAACTGTCGCGCACCAATCGGGTGATGGCCTGCTTCGGCGCCCTGGCGATTCTGCTATTGATTTCGCCGCTGTTGGTCGGCCTGGCGCTGATCATCAAGTTCACCAGCCCGGGGCCGGTGATGTTCGTGCAGAAACGCACCGGCTACCGCGGCCGCAAGTTCGGCATGTACAAATTCCGCACCATGGTCGCCAACGCCGAAGAACTGAAAGAGTCGCTGCGTCACCTCAACAAGCACGGGGTCGACGCGATTGATTTCAAGATCGACAAGGACCCACGCATCACCCGGATTGGCGGTTTCCTGCGGCGCACCAGCCTCGACGAACTGCCCAACCTGATCAACGTGGTGACCGGTGACATGCGCCTGGTCGGCCCCCGTCCGACCTCGTTCAACGCCTACCGCTACAAGGACAACCACCTTGCCCGTCTGGCGATCTACCCCGGCATGACCGGCCTGTGGCAGATCTCCGGACGCAGCAACATCGACTTCGACCAGCGCGTTGAGTTGGACCTCAGCTATATCGCCGAGCAGAGCCTTTTGCTTGATTTGAAGATTCTGTTGAAAACCCCCTTCAAAGTATTCAGCGGCCACGGAGCAAGCTAATGGACGGTTCAACCAACAAAAGCCTGAGCATCGCCAACCCCAGCGAATCGAACCTGACCTCGACCGTGCTGGATCTGGATCTGCGGATCCTGTTCCTGACCGCCGCCAACCCCGGTGCCGGCACCACCACCAGCGCCCTCGCGTTGGCCAGCCAACTGGCGCAAATGAGCAGCGGCCAGGTGCTGCTGGTAGACGCCAGCCAGTCGGCAAGCAACCTGACCCGGCAATTGAACCTGAGCAAGGAGCGCGGCCTGCGTGACTTGCTGTTCAACCCGGACAACCCGCCGCTGTTGCAGGACTGCGTGGTGCAGGTGTCGAGCCTGCCGTTTCACGTACTGCCCAACGGCCGGCCGATCCGCACCCTGGAACACCTCACCGCCGAGCGCCTGAGCCCATTGCTCGACCAGTTGGGCAGCCAGTATCGCTTTGTGGTGATCGACGGCGACGCGGTGTATTCCGCCGCCGACACGCTGGTGATCAGCACGCAGGTCGATGGTGTGGTGTTTGTCGTTCGCGCCGAAGACACCCGCTGGGAAGTCGCCCAGGCCGCCGTGCAACGCCTGACTCAGGCCGGGGCAAAAGTGGTCGGCAGCGTGTTCAACCGACGCAAGTACTACATGCCCAAATGGCTTTACAAAAACCTGTAAGCAAACGCGAAGGATGACGCCATGAACGCCAAGATACTTGTTCTGCTGATGCTGCCGCTTGCAGGCTGCTCAAGCACCTCCGAAACCCAGAACATGCCGGTGAATATCCTCACCGCGACGCCGGCCAACGCCCAGGCCACCGACATGCCGAAGGTCGAGCAGACCCTGCGCCCGCAGGATGTGCTGGACGTGATCTTCCACATCAGCACCAGCGGCTCGGATGCCTACCGCGTGCAGTCGGGTGATCAGATCGGCCTGAACTTCACCGCGGCCAGCCAGCTCAACGGCAACCAACTGGTGCTGCCCGACGGCACCATCAACCTGCCGGGAGCCAACACCTCGGTGAAAATCGCCGGGCTGACGAGCGATGAGGCCCGTGAAGAAATTCAGCGTGCCTATCAGCGCAAACAGTTGTTTCAGCCCAACCGCAATCAATTGACCGTGCAGATCATCAGTCCGTTGACCAACGAGCAGAACCTGAAAAACGCGCTGAACCACCCGGCCACCGGCATGAGCCGTGAGATCACCGTCGGCACCGACGGCTACGCAAGCTTCCCGGAAATCGGCGCCGTGCCGCTGCAAGGCATGACCGTCAATCAACTGGAAACCTTCCTCAACCAGAAGTACGCGCAATTGCCCGGACGGATGAGCGTCGATGTGCTGCTCAAATCCACCGCCGGCAATGAAATCTACGTGCTCGGCGAAGTCGGCCAGCCGGGGTCCTACCCGATCCGCCGTCCGGTGTCGGTGCTTGAGGCGCTGACCCTGGCCCGGGGCACCAACGTCAAGGCCCGTCTGGATTCGGTGGTGATCATGCGCCGCAACGGCAACCAGGTGCAGGCCGTGCACTACGACGTGGAAAAAGCCCTGTCGGGCGACGCGTCGCAGATCGCCTACCTGCAACCGGACGACATGCTGTTCGTACCGAAAACCAAACTGGCGAGTGCCGGCGAACTCGCCCGGCAACTGGCCGACGTGGTGCTGTTCCAGGGCGTCGGGTTCAGCTTCGGCTACCGCGTCGACAACAAAGACAGCAACAACAACTGACTCTCAGGTGAACGATCATGAATCCAAAGGAAAACTACCTGCATGAGTTCTTCAGGATCTTCTTCGCCAACAAGCAACTGGTGAAACGGGTCTTCCTGATCTTTGCAGTCATCGCGTTGTTACTGCCGCTGGTGCTCAAACAGAGCTTCGATATCACCGCCCAGGTGATCGTGCAGTCGAAAAAACTCTCCCAGGGTGACGCCACCACGTCACTCACAGTGGATAACGCCACCTTCATTCCACCGTCACTGGCGGACATGGAAACCGAGAGCAACATTCTGCGGTCACCGGCGCTGATTCGTCAGACCATCAGCGAACTGCGCGACAAGGGCGAATACACGCCACCGGTCGGCATGTTCGCCAGACTGGTCGTGCAACCGTTCAAACGCTATGTCACCTCGCCGCTGCGCCAGTACCTGATCAATCCGCTGCGCAACATGCTCGGCCTGGAAACCGACCCGGTGCGTGACACCGCGCTCGACGCGTTGACCCAGCAAGCCATCGACAGCCTGAAAATCGAGACCCTGCCCGGCTCCAATGTAATCTCGATCGTCTACAGCTTCCCGGATCCGCATCAGGGCACGACGTTTGTCAGCGCCCTGCTGCAGAACTATCTGGTCAGCCGTCAGGCACTGCAGTCGATCGACTTGCCGCAGTCTTTCTACGAGTCGAAGAAGCATCTCTATCAAGTGCGCCTCGATGGTCTGGAAGGTAACCGCCAGGCCTTGCTGGAAAGCGTCGGCTCGTCGGATCCGAAGGAAGAAATCACCTTCCGCCTGAACGCGATCAACACCGAGGAGCAAGCGTTGAACCTGTATCAGGATCGTCTGTTGCAGAGCCAGCGCTGGCTCGAATACCTGAAAACCGCGCTGGCCGCCGCGAGCAATAACAAGCTCAACGACTACACGTTTCCCTACACCTTCACCACTACGGTGGACAACGTGGCGTTCGAGGATCGCGAGATCAAGCAAATGGGTGAGCAACTGACCACCCAGGTCAGCCGCTACATGAACGATCTGGCAGTGTTCCAGCCCGGCAGCGAACCCATGCTGTTGACCCGCGAGCAAATCGCCCGCACCCGTCAGCAATTTCTCAAAGTGGTGAGCAACCGCATTCAGGAACGCACCAACGACCTGGCTGTGGTGCAACAGGTGATCAATCAGAAAACCGCACGCATTGCCGAGTTCAAGAACCGCATCCACACCTTGCAGCAGACCCAAAGCAAGTTGCGGCAGATGGACACGGAAATCGACGCGCTGCACACGGCGTTCTCGACCTACGCGCAACGCTTCGCCGAAAGCAGTACCGCCGGCTCGCTCAACGATGACCTGTCGAACGCCAAGGTGCTCAGCCCGCCGTTCGAACCGACGGAGCCGGCATTTCCGAAACCGTTCCTGATCATTCCATTCGGCCTGCTCACCGGTTTGCTGCTGGCGATTGCCCTGGTCTACGTGCGTGAGTTCTTCGATCATCGCTTCAAACATCCGGCGCAAATCAGCCACGAGCTGGGCCTGCCAGTGTTGCTGGTGATCAACGACGAGAACGCACTGCCGAGCAATCCGCACAAGAACTGGACGGTGCCAAGCTTCGTGCACTGGGTGCGCAATTGAACACCGCGTCCGCCCCGAACCCCGCGCTGCCGATCATTCATTTGCTCAGCAGCGGCGGTTTCTATGGCGCCGAGCGGATGTTGCTGGATCATTGCCTGGCGACGCCGGGACAGCATCAGGTGCTGTTTCTCGACGCGCCAGCGGAACTGATCGCGCGCTTCCGTGAGGCCGGGGTGGACTGTCGCGGGTGTGCCGGCCTGGGCGAATTGCTCAAGCACTTGCGGCAGCGGCGCAGTGAACAGCCGCTAATCAACACGCACAATTTCAAGGGCCTGCTATTCGGCTGGGTCGGGGCGACGCTGTTGCGCCTGCCGCTGGTGATTACCCAGCACGGCTTCACCCCGCGCAGTCGCAAGCAGAAGTTCTACACCTGGCTGAGCCTGCAACTGTGCCGCACCGCGTCGGTGGATCGGGTGGTCTGCGTGGCGGAAAGCATCGCCGCGCTGCACCGTCAGGCCAGTGTCCGGGCGGAGAAGTTGCAGGTAATTCCCAACGGTTTGCCCGCTGCCGCGGCGCTGGTTCCGGACGGCGACCGGCAGCGTTGGCTGAGCGGTTACGTCGGACGTTTGAGCAGTGAAAAAGGCCCGGATCTGTTTCTCGATGTGCTGATCCCGCTCTGTCACCAGCATCCGCAACTGGATGCGGTGATGCTCGGCGATGGCCCGGAACGCGAGGCGTTGCAGGCACGGATCGACAACGCCGGTCTGCAGCAACGGATACGTCTGCCGGGGTATCAGACCCACATGCAACCATGGTGGCGACAGCTCGATGCGCTGGTGATCAGCTCGCGCACCGAGGGCACGCCGATGATTTTGCTGGAGGCGATGCAAGCTGGCGTGCCGGTGGTGGCGTTCGCGGTGGGCGGGATTCCCGATGTGCTCGAGCATCGGCATAACGGCCTGCTCGCCTCCCCCGTCGACACCGCCGCCCTCGCCCGTCAGCTCGACACCCTGCTGAGCGAGCCGAAACTGGCGCGCCAGTTGCGCGACAACGCAAAACGCACGCAACAGGATCGCTACGACCTCAAGGCCCTGGCCGAACGCTGGTCGCAACTGTACATCCGCACGGCACGGGAGGCACGCGCATGATTTTCCCGCTCTCGATCGTCACTCTGCTTGGCCTGGTGTGCATCGGTTTGCTCGCCAGCCCTTATCCGTTTCTGGCACCCGCCGCCGTCATTGGTCTGGTGGGTTTTTCGGTGTTGTACCGCAAGCCGACCTGGGGCCTGCTGGGGATTGCCGCGCTGGTGCCGTTCGAAGGGTTCTTCAAGGACAGCGCGTTCTCCGGGAGCAAACTGCTCGGCGCCTCGCTGGCGGTGATCCTGATGCTGCAACTGGCCCTGCATCAGATTCCCGGCGAGCGCCTGCGCAGCAACCTGTGGCGTTTTTTGCTGTGGTTTCTGGTCCTGTATTTCCTCAGCCTGCTCAATACCGATGACCTGGGCATGTCGCTGGGGCACCTGCGCGAGTTGAGCGTCGGGCTGATCCTGTTTGTCATCACCTTGCTGATTGGTCGCGAACTGAACCTCGACCTGTTTGCCAGACTGGTAACCCTGAGCGTCAGCGCCACCTGCGCCATGGCGATGTTCTCGGCCAAATTTCAGGACCAGGGTCGTGCGGCCGGGCTGCTCGAAGACCCCAACGCCTTCGCCCTGCTGATCGCCTTCGCCATTCCGTTGGCGCTGCTGTTGGTGATTCGCGGCCCCAACCTGCTGCACCGGTTGTTCTGGGGCGCCTGCTGCCTGTTGCTGCTCGGCGGCATGACCAAGACCGAGTCGCGCTCCGGGTTGGTGGTGGTGGCGCTGAGTCTGTTGATCGGCTGCTGGCACTACCGCGCCCAACTGACCCGGATCCGCCCACGGCACCTGGGTTTCGCCATGCTCGGCGCAGCCATCGTGATTCCGCTGGCGATCTACGCGATGCCCGCCGGATACGTCGCACGCATTCAGTCGCTGAGTATTCTCAGCGCCGGCTCCAAAGCACAGGATGAATCCCTCGGCCGTCGCGCCTCGTACATCGTGGTCGGCAGCCAGATGATCCGCGAGAACCCGCTGCTCGGCTCCGGCCCCGGCACTTTCCCGCTGCACTATGCAACCACCGGTTACGCCAAGGCGTTTTCCGCCAACCGCAAGATCGGCGACCTCTATCGCCGTGCCCACAACACCTACCTGGAAATCTTCAGTGAACTGGGGATTCCCGCCGGGCTGCTGTTCGTCGGCATGCTTGGCCTGGGCCTGTACAACCTGATCCGTGCACGCGCCACGTGGCTGCTGCGCCGTGACGGGCAACAGGCGGACCTGATGACCCACCTGGGCGTGAGCTTTCTGTCGCTGACCCTGTTCCTGATCTTCCTCAGCGCGCCGAACCATAAATACGTGTGGATCATGCTCGCGCTGACCAGCGTGCTGCGCCTGAAAGCCGAACAAGCCCCCCTGACCGAGGCCCGCACATGAGCCGGATCAGCATCATTATCCCGATGTACAACGAGGCCCGGCACATCGGCCGCACGCTGCTGGCTGCACAAAAAGCCGCGCATGCAGCCAATGTGGAGTGTGAGTTGGTTGTGGTCGACAACGGCTCGAGCGACGACGGTCCGCACATCGCCCGCCAGTTCGGCGCGCAGGTGCTGGTGCTGCCGGGCCTGCTGATCGGCGCCCTGCGCAATCGCGGCGCGCTGCTGGCGAGCGGCGAGTGGCTCGCGTTCATCGACGCCGATGTCGAGATGCCCGAAGACTGGCTCAAGCCATTGTTCGAGCTGCAAGCCGAGGGACAGGCCGACGTGTTCGGTCTCGACCTGCACACCCCCGCCGCCGCGCCGTGGTACGCCACCGCCTGGCAACGGCGCACACTGCGCCCGTCGACTCAGGCGTCGCACCCGGTGGAGTGGCTGCCCAGTTCCAACCTGCTGATGCGCCGCAGCTGTTTCGACAAGGTCGGCGGGTTCAACGAACACCTGCGCACCGGCGAAGACAAGGAGTTCACCCTGCGCCTGCACAAACAAGGTGCGCGGCTGCTGTCGGTGAACAGCAGCGTGGCCCTGCACTGGGGCTACGAGATGAACTGGCGTGAATGGATGGGCAAGGAAATGTGGCGTCAGGGCAGCCATCTGCAACTGCTGCGCACCCATGGTTTCAGCCTGCGCCTGCTGCGTTTTCCGCTGCTGTCGCTGGCGGTGTGGATTCTGGATTTCCTCGCGATCTCGGCTCTGCTCGACGGTTTTCCGCATCACGCGGCGGTCATGGTGCTGTTGACCCTGTTGCCCGGACTGGTCCTGAGCATTCGTCAGAGTGCACGCCATCACGACCTCGGACTGACCCTGCAACTGTGGGGCCTGCACTGGCTGCGCCTGCACCTCGCCGGGGCGGCGTTTATTCTTAACCTGTGTCATTGGAACGCCAGGAGGCCTGCCCGTGGCTGAATTCATTTTCTGGCTGTGCCTGTTGCTGCCGGTGTATGCCTACGTGGGTTACCCGTTGCTGCTGACACTTCTGTCGCCGCTGTTTCCGGCATGGCGTCACGCCCCGGCACCGCCGCTGAACGTAAGCATCGTGATCGCCGCACACAACGAGGCGCGGCATATCGAGCACAAGCTGCGCACGTTGCTGGCGCAGGATTATCAACCGGCCAGCTTGCAGATCATTCTCGCCAGCGACGGCTCCAGCGACGACACCGTGGCCTGCGCGCGCAAGGTGGTTGATGCGCGCATCAGCGTGCTCGACCTGCCGCGTCAGGGCAAAGCGGCAACGCTGAACGCCGGAGTGGCCCTGACCACCGGCGACATTCTGGTGTTCACCGATGCCGACAACCAATGGTCGCGGGAAACCCTCGGCCACTTGCTCGCGCCGTTGAGCGATCCCGCTGTCGGTGCCTGCGCCGGGCACATGGTGATCCCGGTGACCGGCGGCGGCCTCAGCGTCGGCGACAGCCTGTATCGGCACTACGAGGGCTGGTTGCGCCGGATGGAGAACCGCACCGGCTGCATGGTCTCCGCCGACGGTGCTCTGCTCGCCCTGCGCCGCGAGCTGTTCCAGAACGTACCGGCGGAGGTCAACGACGATTTTTTCATCAGTACCTGCGCACCGGTCGCTTTCAAACGCATTGTGTACGTCCCCGAGGCGCAAGTGATCGACCACGGCGTCGACGAAGCGGACAAACAGTTCCGCCGTCGTCAACGCGTGACTGTCGGTGGCTTGCAAAGCCTGGCCCAGCGCAGTGAGCTGCTCAACCCCCTCAAACATGGCCTGTATTCGGTCGCACTGATCAGCCACAAACTGATCCGCCGCCTGGCGCCGATCCTCCTGCTGCCGTTGCTGCTGAGCAACTTCTGGCTGTGGGACGACCACGGTTTCTATCGCCTGGCCCTGATCGCCCAGCTGTTCGGCTATGGCGTGGCGATCGCCGGTTTACTCGACTCGCAACACCGCTTGCCGAAACCGTTTCGTCTGGCCGCGTTTCTGCTGGTCACGCTCGCCGGGATGAGCCTCGGCCTGTGGCAGTTCCTGCGCGGCCAGCGGTATGCCCAGTGGAATCCTGAACAGAACCGTTAAGAGGACCGAAGCCATGGCGATCAAACAACTGATAAAACGCACCAGTGGCTGGCTCTATCTCAACTCTTCCGTGGGCCGCAACCAGTTGCACGGTGCCGGGGTGATTCTGATGCTGCACCGGGTGCTGGCCAACGACCGCGCCGCCAACCTGCCGCACCGCAATGAACTGTGCGTCGGGCCCAAGGCCTTCGAGCACTTGCTGGTGTGGCTGCGTCGCCACTTCGACTGCGTGCCGCTGATGGAAATCCTCCAGCCCAACTCGCTGCGCACCGAGCGCCCGCGGGTGGCGCTGACGTTCGATGACGGCTGGCGCGACAACGCGGTCAACGCCTGGCCGCTGCTGCAGAAATATCAGATACCGGCGAGTATTTTCCTCTCCACCGATTTCATCGGCAGCCGTCAGCGCTTCTGGTGGGAGGCCCTCGGCGAAACCCTGTGGGGCAGCCACGGCGAGAAGCCGCGAATGCATTTGATCGAATGCCTGCAAGCGTGCGGTCATCCGCTGCCGGTGCTGCTCGACGACATCGACGTCGACCGGCGCAGTCTGGCGCTGTTGCATTACCTGCAAGGGCTCAAGGGCCTGGAGCCGCGTGAACTGGAACGCCTGACCGATGAATGTCCGCAAGAGTCGCAGCCGCAAGCGCTGGACTGGCATCAGGTGCGGGCGCTGGAGGCGTCCGGGCTGGTGCGTTTCGGCCCGCACGGTGCCAGTCACGCGATCCTCACCGGTCTGGATGATGTACGCCTGAGCGAGGAAATCAGCCGCAGCCGCGATGCCCTGAACAATGGCTGCAACCGGCCGTTGCCGGTGTATTGCTACCCCAACGGTGACAACGACCAACGCGTGCGCGAACAGCTTGCCCGCCACGATTATCCGTTCGCCCTGGGCACCGCCACCGGCATCTATCGCGGCGAAGGCGATCCGCTGAACCTCCCGCGTTTCGGCGTCAGTCAGCGCACTGCACGCAATCCGGAACTGCTGTCGTGGCGAATCTTTCGCGGGGCACGGCCATGAGTCGAGGCCACTACCTCAAGCATCTGGCGCTGAGCATGGGCACCAAACTGGCGATGATCGCCCTGCGTTTGCTGCGCAACGTGCTGCTGGCGCGGATCCTCGGGCCAAGTGAGCGCGGGCTGTTTGCCCTGCTCAGCACCTTGCCGGACCTGATCAGTGCGGCCACCAGTGGCGGGCTGAATTCGGCGGTTGGCTATCAGGCCGCCAAGCAACGGCCGATGGGCCTGCTGCTCAGTCAGGTGTTGGTGTTCGGCTGTTTGCTGGCCGGGTTGTTGACCTTGCTGGTGGTGGCGCTGGTACGTGAATTCGGCAGTGAACTGGATGTCACCGTGCAACTCGGTCTGCTCGCCTGGCTGTTGCTGCTGGCGGTGCCGCTGACGGTATTGAAAAGCGGTCTGCTGACCTTGCACAACGCCTCGGGTGGGGTGGTGGCGTTCAACGCCTTGCGCCTGGTCGAGTCGCTGGCGCCGCTGCTGCTGTTTCTCGCCCTGTTCTGGATGTGGAAAAGTGCCGCCCTCGAAGCGGCGCTGATCAGTTGGCTGGCCGGCATCAGCCTGGTCGTGCTCGCCGGCTGGGTCTGGCTCAAACGTGCGCAACCGTTGCAGCTGCAATGGGATCGCGCCAGCCAGAACGAACTGCTGCGCTACAGCGCCCGCAGCCATCCGGACCTGCTGTTCCAGCAAGTGATCCTGCGCTCGGATTATCTGTTTATCGGTGCTTTGCTCGGCAGTACCGCGCTGGGCCATTACGCAATGGCGAGCGCCGCCGCCGAACTGCTGCTGATCGTTCCGGAGGCGGTGACCACGCCCTTGATGAAACGCCTGCTGCAACAGGACGAAGGCATGGACAAGGTCACGCCACTGGCCCTGCGCCTGACCGCCACGGTGATGCTCGGCGCTTGCCTGAGCATGGCGGTGATTGGCCAATGGCTGATCGTCACGTTGTTCGGGGTCGCTTACCAACCGGCGTACCCGGCGTTGCTCGCGTTGCTGCCGGGGCTGCTGGGCCTGTGCTACGCAAGCATTCTGCGCCTCGATCTGCTGGGCAAAAACCGTCCCGGCACGGTGTCGTTGTTGATGGGTCTGGGCGCCCTGCTCAATCTGGCGCTGAACCTGGTGCTGATTCCGGCCTACGGCATCGTCGGCGCGGCGGCGGCTTCGTCGATTGCCTATCTGGCCGTGACCGTGGCGATGCTGGTGTTGTACTGCCGCTTGAGCGGCGTGCCGTTCTGGCAAACCCTGATCATTCTGCCCCGCGACGTCACACCGATGTGGCTGATGCTGCAACGGCGGAAAACCGCATGAAAGGCCTGGCCCTGCTGCTCGGTCTCGGCCTGTCGCTGGACGCCTTTGCCGCGTCCATGCGTTGGGGCGAGATCCGTGACGGCAGTCTGTATCTGCAAGCGGATCGCCCGGATACGGTGACGGTGCGCTGGACGCCGGCGTGGCAGGCCGAGGCCAATGAAGAGCATTTGTATCTGCTCGATGGTCAGGGCAGGTTGCAGGACGACCGGTTCATTCAGGCCCGTGAAACCCGTGGCAGCCAGAGTTGGCCGCTGTTGCCCGGCGCGGCCAGTTATCGACTGGAGATTCCCGGCTACAGTTTCCGCCATTATCGCGTTGAGCATGACGAGCGCACCGTCGCGTTGTTCGCCCCGGCCAAGGTGCATTTCAGTGCCGAAACGCAAAACGGCGACGAATTGTATTTCAAGGTCGCCGCCGGCGAACACGCCGTGCTGGCCGGCAAGTTTCATGGCGGCGTCAGCGCGTTGCAGGCGCAACGGGTCGGCGATGATCAAGCGCTGACACTCGCGCTGAAACCCTATCGCGCCTACTGGCAATTCGATCAGGTCGCACTGCCGGTCAGCGAGCGCGAGCAAGTCTGGCGCCTGCGCCTGCAAGGCAGCGGCAAGGTGGCGTTCTGGCTCGACGGCACGGCCAATCTGTTTGCGCAGAACCCGCAGCAACTCAAATCCTTGCGCGAAGACGCCGGCCAGATCCATCTGGTCGTGCATGACAAAGTCCTGGGGCGCACGCCGGATCTGGGCATCGCTCTGCCCTATGTGATGCCGCCAGCGGCCAGTCATGCCGCGCTCGATGCGCTGAAACCGACAGCGGCGAGTTACTACAGCTTTGTTGATGTGACGGCGAAGAATCCGCACTTCGAAGATGCGTTCCGTCAGGTGTATCAGGAGCGTTTCGGCATCAAGCAGGACATCACGCTGCTCGCTGGCAGCCAACGGCAAGCCGATCTGCGCGCCGATGTGCAAAGCAACGGCGGCCTCGCGGCATGGCTCGCCGGCACCCGTGCGCTGGGCGGTCAAGGCACGCACTACATCGGCTTTGCCGACGAGCCGAACCTCAACTACTCCAGCTATGCGCAATATCAAGCGATCTTCACCAGCATGGCCCGGCAGGTGCGCAGCGATCCGGCCAATGCCAGGGCCGGTGTGCGCATTGCCATGCCGGCCAGTTCGCGGCTGGTCAACGGGCCGTTCGCCGAGAACGCGGCAGACAAGCGCGGCATCGACTGGGCGCGACGTCTGCTCAGTGAATCAGGTGATCAGGTCGATGCACTGGCGTGGCACGAATGGATGATCCGCGACCTGCTCGCCACTCGCGTCTACCGCGACAGCGTGCGGCGCGCCGCCGAACTGGTTGGCCTCGACAGCAAGGGTCAGCCGCGTAAAGCCTTGCTGCTCGACCAGACCAATCTGTCCAGCGGTTCCAGCCTCAGCCCCTACGATCAGGAAACCCACTACACCTCGCTGTGGTGGGCGTCGGTGGTGATCAACGCTTCGCAGGATGGCTTGCTGAGCATGCTCAACTGGTTCCAGGCCGCCGATGAGCCGCAATACCCCAAAGGCATGCTGCGCGTCTCGGACGATGAACGCCGCTTCGAGCTGAAACCGGTGGGGCTGGCCCAGCAGTTCATTGCGCAGCACTGGCTGCATCAGGTGCTGTGGCTGGAGAACGATGGATTTGAGGTGGATGTACTGGCGATGGCCGGCGACGAGCAGCGTGGTCTGCTCGGTGTGAATAAAGGCACACGCCTGCAGCGCATTGATCTGAGCGGGGCGAAATGCCCGTTGAACAATGGCGCCTTGCGCTACTTCGGCGCCGACAATCGCAGTCGCGACGCGCCGTTTGCCTGCCAGGACGGACGCGTGCGTTTCGAGCTTCCGGGGCAGACCCTCTTCTCCCTTAGCTGGAGCGCGTCATGAACCGTCCGTTGATGTTCAGCTGCGCAGGCCTGTGGCCGCGCGATGCCTCGTCATCCGGAGTGAACACCATGAACATGCTCAACAAACTGACTGAACACCTGCGGCAGAAAGGACTTACTGCCACCGTCAAGAAAGCGTGGAAACACTACATTTTTTCCCATCAGGAACTGCTGTGGATGGAACGCGATCTGGTCAGCCCGGTGCCGCCGCACAGCCTCAAACCCTACCCGCCACTGCGGGTGGTGAAGATCACGGCGGACAACGCCAGTGCCTTTGCGCGCTATTTCGGCGACCGCGTCGGCACCATGGCCGAGCTGGCCAACGAAGGTCACACCGGGCATATGCACCTCGACGATCAGGGCGACGCGGTAGCGTTTATCTGGGGCAGCGCGCGGGACTATTTCGACCGGCACTATTACGGCTGCATGTTCCCGGTGAAACCCGGCGAATTCTTCGAGTTCGGCGGTGAACTGACCCGCGCCTATTGGGGCACCGAGCTGTCGGTAGATCTGCAACTCGAGTTGTGGAAAGCCATGGCCGCACAAGGTTGCGACAAGGTTGTCGACGTCTGCGAATTCCACAACATCCCGGCGCTCAAGCTGCACTTGCGTATGGGCTACACCGAGCAAAACCGCATCATGAATGTGTACACCCTGTTCGGTCGCTGGCACTTCTACCGCGAAACCCGCTACAGCGGCTCGCGTCTGGATGCGCTGCGCAAACCGTCCCGTCCACCCGTAACAGCCACGGCGGCCTGAGCCTATGGTGACGCGATTCGAATGGCGCACTTCGCTGTGCGCCGCCGACTTCCCGGCAATAGCGTATGAAGCGCTGTGCCTGCGGGTGACGGATCACACGCCGTTCAACCACCTCGGCTGGTTGTGCGCGGCCGAGCAGGCCCTTGGCGAGGGTGAGCGTTTGCACATCCTGCTGGGGTGGGAAGCGGACGAATTGCGTCTGTGCCTGCCATTGGTGGCGAGTCGCGAGCGTTTCGCCGGCGTGCCGTTCCGGGTCGTGCATCACTTGGGGTATCCACTGGCCGATCGCTTGGCGCTGTTGTCTTTGCTCGGCTGTGAGGACATGCGCAAAGCGTTGCTATTGATTCGCCAACGGGTGCCGCACGCGTTGCTGCAACTCAATGAATTGTCCGAACCTGCGGGTGAGGAAAGCGCGCTGACCGAATGGATGGCGCGCAGCTCGACCGCTGAACGGCGCCTGAGTTGTCGGGTGCCGGTGCATCTGATCAGCGCGGCCGATCATCAGGAAGTGTCTGGCGACCCGCGCTACAAACTGCGTCGGGCACGCAAGCGGATTGCCGCGTGCGGTGCCGAGGTGCGGCGCATCGTGCCCGATGCGATGAGCATGGGCCCACTGCTGCAGGTCATCAGCGACGTCGAAGCGGTGAGCTGGAAAGGTGACGAAGGCGTGGGGATTTTCGCCAGCGAACGCAGCCGCCAACTGATCGAGCGCGCCTTCACCGCCCTCGCCGGCCAGGGCCTGGTGCGGGTGGTGACACTGGAGTTGAACGGCCGCTGCATCAGCTACCGGCTCGGCCTGCTCGAACAGGGTCGGCTCTACGATTACAACCTCGCCTTCCTGCCGCAATACGCCGACCTGGGCAGCGGCCGGGTGTTGCTGGAGGAATGGATTCGCTGGGGGCTGGACGACAACTGGCGCTGGATCGACGCCTCGCGGGTCAGCCTGGAAAACTCCAGCCATCAACTGCACGAACGCATGACCGGGCAACTGGAGCATTGGCGCTGGAGTTTCTACTCATGGCGCCCGAGTGGTCTGGTGCTCGGCCTCGGCCTGCGCCTGTGGCATCGACTCAAACCGACGCTGCAACAGTGGCGCGCCAAACGCGCAGATAAACCTGCACCTGTCGTCAAACCTGTCGCAATCACCACGGAGGGCGAACATGCCTCGCCAAGTCATAGTCAACGCTGACGATTTCGGCCTCAGCCCGAACGAAAACGCGGTGATCTTCGCCGCGTTTCAGGCCGGGGTCATCAGCAGCGCCACCGCCATGGCCAACATGCCTGCATTCGAAGCGGCCTGCACGATGGCCCGGCATGCTTCGCTGCAAGGTCGGGTCGGGTTGCATTTCAACCTGACGTACGGCCGGCCGCTGAGTGCGGCGATCCTGCGCAGTCGCACCTTCTGCGATGGCCACGGGGTGTTCGACCTCAGCTTGCCGCGTCACAGCCTGTGGCTTGGGCGTGAGGATCGCGACGCGGTGCGCGAAGAGCTGCAGGCGCAGTGGCAGCGCTGTGTCGAGCACGGCATGCGTCCCAGCCATATCGATTCACATCAGCACGTGCACAACATCTGGCCGATCGGCGAGATCGTCGCACGGTTTGCCGCGCATCAAGGTGTACCGATTCGGCTGGCGCGCAACCTGGGGCAAAACCTCAATCTGCCCAAGCGTGTATTCAAGGGATTGCTCAATTGGCGTTTGCAGAGTCTGGCCGGTGTCACCGCCGATTACGTGTGCACGCCGATCGACCTGCGCAACGACAAAGCGCCGACCGACGGCGTGCTGGAAATCGTCGCGCATCCGACGCAACTCGGCGCCGACTTTGGCGATGCCTATCTCCACCCCGACGAGTCTTTGAGCCGTGTTCTAGAGCAGCGGCTGATGGGCGTTCCGCGGGTTTCCTATACCGATCTGAACAAGGATTTTCTACGCGGGGCGACGGCACTCGATTGAGCTACACAAGTTGAAATACTTTCCAAAGTGGCCCTTTGAAATTAACTGGCCAGCGTGATCTATACCCACAACAGCACCATCCACCACACCCGGGCTACGGCCACGGAGGGCATCATGAGCGTGATCGAAAAACTACAAGAACGCATCCGACAAAAGGGCCTCGGCCGCACGTTCGGCACGTTGTGGAAACGCTACGTGTTCTTCCATTGGGAACTGTTGTGGATGGAGCGTGATCTGGTCAGCCCAGTACCGCCACACAAGCTGCGGCCTTACGACGGACTGCGCAGAGTCGACATAACGCCGGAAAACGCCATCGCCTTCGCCAAACATTTTGGGGACCGCGTGGGCACCATGGCGGAGCTCGCCGCCGAGGGTCACACCGGGCACATGTACCTCGATGCTGACGGCCACGCAGTCGCTTTTATTTGGGGCAGCATTCGCGACTATCACGACCGTCACTATTACGGCTGCACCTTCCCGGTGAAGCCGGGTGAATTCTTCGAGTTTGGCGGTGAAATGACCCGCGCCTATTTCGGCAGCAGCCTGTCGGTGGACGTGCAAGTGGCGCTGTGGCAAGCCATGGCGGCGCAGGGTTGCGACAAGGTGGTGGACGTGTGCGAGACGCACAATATTCCGGCGCTGAAGCTGCATATCCGCATGGGATACCACGAGCAGGGGCGGGTCACGCACGTTTACGGCCTGTTCGGCCGCTGGAGGTTTTTCCGTGAAACGCGGTATGAGGGATCACGGCTGGAACCGCTGCGCAAACCGGGACGGCCGGTGGTGAGCTCGGCGGCGCAGGCTTGATTCAATCTGAGGATTTGTGGCGTCTTTAGGCCGCCATCGCTGGCAAGCCAGCTCCCACAGGGTTTTGAGTTGTACCGGTTATTTATGTACGACACAAAATCCTGTGGGAGCTGGCTTGCCAGCGATGAGGCCAGTGGCAACGACGATGAATTTCAAATCCTGGTGGCGACCAAGGTAAAACACATCGGCATCTGCGCCTCTTGATTCAAATACCGGTCATACACCTCTTCCCGGTTCGAATGCGCGTACTCCCTGAAGTGCGCAATATTCAGCCCTGCCGCAATGGCAGCGCTGAAGATGGCGCCAAGGTTATGCACAAACCAATACGACTTCGCCGCCGGCTGCTCAACCTTGCCGACATAGACAATCGGCTCTTCCTGCACAAACGGTTCGGCGCGAAAGTACGAGCTGGCGAGGCGGTACGGATCCTCAGCGTCGGGATCAACCATTTCCAGGAACGGATGGGTTTCATAGATCACCAGTTTGCCACCCGGCTTCAGCGTTGAAGCGACATGGCGGAAAAACTCGCCGATGTCCGGCATCCAGTTGAGGACGCCGATGGTGATCAGCGCCACGTCGAAACGATTGTGCAGGGACGCTGGCAGATGATGGATATCGCTTTCGATGAACTCGGCATTGTGCGGTGAACGCTTGTTCAGCTCACGCGCCTGTTCGAGAAACGCAGCCGATTGATCGACACCGACCACGCTTCTGGCACCAAGCGCAAACAGGGAGAGACTCTCGCGGCCATTGTTGCAGCCCAGTTGAATCACATCCTTGGCGTCGACCTCCAGTAACCCGCTCAGGGTCTCATCGAGGCAGGAGAAATCCGCCTGCGCGACGTCGCTCAGCAACGCCTGCCAGTCAGGCGAATCCTGATGGTGACGGGCGGAATCGTTCCACGCCTGTCGATTGCTCTCGATGGCGGTTTTATTATTGGGCACTTCCATGGCGCACTCCGGACGAGGCTCGTGATTGAGCGGATCCGAGTCTAGATCAGCTCTTCAATTCCGGTTGTTGCAAACTTGTAAGCCAATTCCTGTAGGCGCTGCCGAACGCGGCCCGAGCCTGCGGCAGCTCCTACATTTGTTTCGTGTGAGGCAGCTATAGTTAATAGCCTTGGGGAAAACCGCACTCGCAGGTGCCGCCATGCTAATGCTCGAACGGCTGTTGTTGACCGGCTGTCTGCTCGCTGCCACTCAGGCGCAAGCGCTGGACAGCAATTTCAATTATTACGGGCCGAACCAGCCCTTCGCCCACCCTGCCCCGTATTCACTGCAGGCCACGCCGCCAAGGCCTTACGAGGATACGGCGCCGCAGGATTTTGTGGTGATTCCGGGTGACCATGAATTCTACGATTCGCAATTGCCGACCGTGGCGGATGCGACGGTGCGGGTGTTTATCCGCACGTACGATGCCGAGCGCGGGATTTATGTGAATGACGAGGTGCTGGATCCGGGTTGTTTGCTGGAGTGTTTGAGCCGACAGCAGCATTGATCCGGGTTGCCCAAACATTCTGCACACGCCAGATAACCCTGTGGGAGCGAGCTTGCTCGCGAAAGCGGTGGATCAGTCACTTTTATGCTGACTGACACACTGCATTCGCGAGCAAGCTCGCTCCCACAAGGTTTTGTGCTGGCTCGGACATCTGCATTTTTACCACTGCCGTTTATCCGGCCGGGCGAGGCCGAGTTTTTCGATGCGGTAGCGCAGCATGTCGCGGCTCAGGCCCAGCAGGCGCGCGGATTTGGTGACATTCCAGTCGGTCTTGTCGAGCATCTTGCGCACCATGTCGCGCTCGACTTCCGGCAAGTTCATCGACTCGGTATTGCTCGCCGGACGGGATTCGTAGTGCGTCGGCACTTCGTGCAGGTGCAGCGGCGGTTCGTCGACCAGGCTCATGCACACGTTCAACTGATGCGCGGCGATGGTGTCGCTCGGCGCCAGCAGCACAGTTTGCTCAAGCATGTTGCGCAACTCACGCACGTTGCCCGGCCAGGTGTAACTGAGCAGCAGTTCTTCGGCCTGATCGCTGAAATGCAGGTTCGGCTTGCCGTAGCGTTTGCCGTGGCTGGCGAGGAAGTGCCGGGCCAGCATCAAAATGTCTTCACCTCGGGCATACAGGCGCGGCACCTTGATCGAAATGATCCGCAAGCGGAAAAACAGATCACGACGGAATTTGCCCTGCTGGACCATTTGCTCAAGGTTGCAGTTGGTGGCGCTGATCACCCGCAGATTGACCTTGCGCTCCTTCACCGAACCAACCCGGCGAATCGTCCGGTCCTCCAGCAACTTCAACAGCTTGGCCTGCAACAGCAGATCCATTTCCCCGACTTCATCGAGAAACAGCGTGCCGCCGTCCGCCGCTTCCACCAGCCCGACACGCCGATCCTTGGCGTCGGTGAACGCGCCTTTCTCGTGACCGAACAGTTCCGACTCGACCAGATTCGACGGGATCGACGCACAGTTGAACTCAATGAACGGGCCTTTGCTGCGCGGGCCGTCGAAGTGCAGCGCGCGGGCCACCAATTCTTTGCCGGTACCGGTCTCGCCTTCGACTAAAACCGGCGGCAGATCGGTGTTGGCCATGCGCCGCTCGGCATCGAGCAACTGGCCGATGGTGTTTTTCAGAAACTGCATCGGCGCCGAGTCGCCGATCAGTGCCTGCACCCCGGATTTCTGCGCCTCGCGGTCCTGATAGAACGACAGCGTGCGCTCCATCCGCTCGGTGGCCAGGGCCTTGTCGAGCAGCAGTTTGAGTTCCGGCAACGCCACTGGTTTGGTGACGTAATGAAAGGCGCCCTCCTTCATCGCCACCACGGCATCTTCGACGTTGCCGTAGCCGGTCATCATGATCACTTTGAGATCCGGCGCGCTGATGCGCAGCTTCTGGATCAGGTCGTGACCACTCATGCCCGGCAGCGAGTTGTCGGTCAGCACAATGTCGGGCATGAAGGTTTCCAGTTGCCCCAGCGCGTCTTCGGCCGAATGGCAGACCGTCACCTCGAAGTCCTTGCGCTCCAGGTAGGTCTGAATATTCTCGGCCAGCAGTTCGTCATCCTCGACCAGCAGAATGCTGTGTTCCATATTCCCCTCCCGATGCCACTTTGAAGTTGAGACTGACGCGGGTTCCCTCCTGCTCGCGGCTGGTCAGCACGACCGAACCTTCGAAACGCTCCATGATGCGTTTGACCAACGCCAGGCCAACCCCGAGGCCGCCCTGTTTGGTGGTGAAAAACGGTTTGAACACCAACAACTGCTGCTGCGCGCTCATGCCCTTGCCGGTGTCGCTCACGGTCAGGCGCACGCTGTCAGGCTGCGGCGATTCGAATTCGACGCTGAGCACACCGCCCTTGGGCATGGCTTCGAGGGCGTTGGCAAACAGGCTATTGAGGATTTGCGTGAGCAACACCTTCTGGCTGACCACCAGCGCGCAATTCTGCGGTGTGAAGCGCACTTCGACGTTGCAGCGTTTGATCAATGCTTCGAAGGCGCCAACGGTGTCTTCGACCGCCATCACCAGGTCCACCGCTTCACCGTCGTCATTCATCGGCCGCAGCGACACCAGCAATTCGCGGACCCAGCGCGACATGCGATCGACCTGGCTGATGATGTCGCCGATATTGCGTTGCGCGCCGGGGCTGGCGATTTCCTGAGCCAGTTCGGCGCTGGAACGAATGGTCGCCAGCGGATTGCGCAGGCTGTGCGCCACCGCCGAGGACATTTCGCCGAGAGCGACAAAGGTTTCATTACTGATCAACTGTTGCTGTTGGCTCTGCAGCAGTTTCGCCGCGCGGCGGACGATCCAGAACAACGCCAGAAAGATCACCGCACCGCCGAAACACGTGGCGGCCCAGATCGAGGCAAATCCACGGTCGATGCGGTCGACCAGATCCGCCGGCTCCTTGTAGACCTCGACCATGGCAACGACTTTGCTTTTGTCGGCGTTGAACATCGGGATGTAGTTCTCGATGAACAGGTATTTCGGTTCGCGCAACATTTGCTGCTCGGGTTTCTCATCGTCGATCTTGTGGTAGCTGGAAGACACCGGCACTTTCATCTCGAATGATTCGTCGAGCTCATCGTCATCCTTGATGTGCACACCGATAAGCTCAGCGTTGGTCGACCAGATCACCGTGCGATCCAGCGCATAAACGGTTGCGAGCAAAATGTCCGGCAAGTGTTCGACGTGATCGAGAAACTCGGTGCGTGCCGAAGCCTGTAACGCCGGATCAACATCGGGATAGTGGTTGTCCTGGCGCGGGTCGAGCATTTCGCCCATCGTCCGGTTCGGAGTGATTTTCGCGTGACGCATTTCCGCCGCGCCAATGGCCTCAACGAATTGCGCGGTCAGCAGCGCATCGCGCTCGACACTTTCGGTGACCACGAAGCGTGTGGAGATATAACCCAGCCCCAACGCCACCGCGGCGATGATGAAAAAACTCGCGAGCGAGAACCAGCGCAGCAGATTGAACTGCTCGCGCCAGCCCTTGCATGCGACCGATGGGTTCGGTGCAGAGGTTTTTTGTGCTTCCAGTCGCTGCATGGGAGTGGCCCTGGAGTTTTATATCGCGCTGCTTACAGCCATCAGTGTAGGTGGCTCTGACCGCGACACACGGTTCAATGATGCTATTTCGCCGCTACCGCATCTGACTCACCGTCGCGGCTGGATCGCCCGGTTTTACTGGCGTCAAAGCACCGTCGGTCATGGCCGCAGTGGACGGTTGCTGACGCTCTGTTTCAGCGCTGAGAAAGTCGATGATCGACTGCGCGGATTGCTCATCGAGGCGCAGATTGGGCATCGGGATTCGCTCGAATTGTTCGTAGAGTTGCAGGGCAATCGGGTCTTTTTCCGCGAGCAAGCGATCCGGTTCGCGAATCCAGCGATTCAGCCACTTCGGATCACGGTGGCGGGTTACGCCGATCAGATCGGGGCCGATGCTGCGCATGCCAATGCCCTGGCCATCCTGCGGGCCGAGGCTGTGACACGAGGCGCAACGGGTGCGGAACAGTTCTTCGCCATTGCTCGGCGGGCGAATGTCCGGAGCGTTGGCGTAGCTTTCCTCGATGCTCGGCTGTTTCCAGTTCTGCAGGGTGTTGGCCAGTTGATCGGCGAGGATCCACGGGTTTTCGAACGGCGAGGCCTTCATCCAGCGCCCGGTGGTCTGGTTGCCGACGATCAGGCTGAGGTTGTGGTCCTTGCTGCGGCCATTGTCGACGCCTTCGATAAACAGCCCGAGCTTCTTGCGCAGGTCGGTGACCTCTTCGAATTCGCCCGTCAAAAACCTCCAGCCGGGGCCGACCTTGAAGCGCTGCGCATAGGCCTTGAGCACTTCGGGCGTGTCGCTGATCGGGTCGATGCTGATCGAGTAAAAGAAAATGTCTTGCCCGACCCGATCCCCCAGCAGTTTCTGCACCTGGCGCAAGCGCGCGGTTTCCAGTGGGCAGGAATCGCTGCACGAAGTGAAGATGAAGTTGATCACCACCACTTTGTCTTTGATCAGGTCATCGAAGAAATGCACCTGCTGACCGTCCTGATCGGTCAGCAAGGTGTTGGGGAAATAGTCGCCACCCCACGGGGTGGCGGATTCACTGGCCGCTGACGGCTCGCTGACACTGGCCTGATGTGCCAGCAGCACGCGGCTGCCGAGCACACAGGCGACCAGCATCAGCACCAGGTGCATGCCCAGCGCCCGTGAGCGCGGGGTATGCACAGGTTGGCTATCAACGTGGCGGCGGTTCATGGCTTGACCACCACTTGTGGGCCCATACCGTCGCCGCTGCGGAAAGTTGGCAGCGCGGCGGAGTTGACGTAGCGCACACCGTCCCAGCTTGGCAGTGGGGTTGGCATCAACTGCAGTTGCCCGGGTTTCTCCAGGTCCCAACGCAGCAGCATCGAGTTGTCCTCATGCTGAGTGTTGTGACAGTGCTCCATGTAGGTCCCGGCAAACTCGCGGAAGTTGATCGCCATCTCGACGCTGTCCAGGCCATCGGCTTCGGAACCGATCCGATAGACGTCTTTGCGTGCCCATTTTTCCCACTCTGGCGGTGCCTTGCCGCCGCGACTGAGGATGATCCCCTCTTCGAAGTGCACGTGTACCGGATGGCTCCAGCCCTTGCCGCCGGCCTTGATGTTCCACACTTCGAGGGTGCCGAACCCGGTGACACCGGCATCGGTCGGGCCGCTGGACAGCTGAGTCGAAGCATTCAAGCGACGCGGGTCCATGTGGAAGCCGAAGCCGCCATCAGTCTTGACCGTCCACGGCGCCTCATCGGTGCCGTCGGAGCGGCCGAAGGTGAAAGTGCGGTGGCGGGCCTTGGCCAGCACGACTTTATCGGCGGCGTTGTCGCGATGGAGTTTCAGCGGGATCATCACCAGCCCTTCAGCCTTGCCCGGTTTGGCCGGCTCGTACGCCGCTGGGTTCATCGCCAGATCCTGACCGGTGTAGGCCTTGACGTTGAGCTGCAAGACCTTGCCCACCGCCGGATCTCCCCGGTCCCACTGCGGGCCATTGCTGGTCTGCTTGATCACTGGCAGGTATTTCTCCGAAAGTACGTCAGCCAGCGGAATCATTTCTTTCGGGCCTTTGCCGTCGTCCTGCGCCTGCAGGTTGAGGAAGAACAGCTTGTCACCGGGCTTGATACCGTTTTTCGAGAAATTGACGATGATGTCGAAGCGCTCGGCGATGCCCTGCGTCGGCAGGATCGCGTTGTGGTTCTGTTTATCGCCATCGGCGTCGAGGTCCATCGAACCGTCGAACGGCACGCTGTGTTCCATGATGTTGCCGTCGTTGGCGATCATGTGGAACGGCACGCGGCTGTACGTCACACCCGAGTTTTTCGGCCCCTGAAACTCGCCGCCACTGCCTTTGATTTCCCGCACCAAGGCCAGTTTGAAGTAGCGCGACACCGAGCCGTTGAGAATGCGGAAGCGATAACTGCGCGCACGCACGTCAAGGGTCGGTTTCCACTGCCAGTTGACCAGCACCTGATCGCCGATGAAGCCATCGGTGTTGAAGGGGTTGAACCACAATTGGCCTTGTTGATCCCAGGCCTTGTCGGCGAGCACCAGATTGACGTCATAGTCGCGGTTGCCCCACGGCAAAGCGCTGCCGCTGGGCAGACGCAGGTTGACGCCGTCGTTCACCGACTCGTTACCGCGATCCAACGCGCTGTAGTAGTTCATCATCGCCGCGTTGCCCTTGTAGACATTCTGCGCGGTGAAATCGAGCATGTGGTCGTGGAACCAGTGGGTGCTCATGGTTTCGCGCCAGTCGCCACGGATCTTGATGGTGCCGTTGTCACAGGTTTTCTTCGCCGGTGCGAGATCGTTGACCCACAGGGTTTCGCCGGGGGCGCAGGGGAACGCTGCGCGCGGGTCTTCAGCCTTGGTGTTGATGCTGTCGTAACCGGCGAGCTGGATCGGCCAGCGATAGTCGTAAAACTGCCCCGGGAAGAAGAACGCGTTGGCATAGCCGTCGCTTTCCGCTGGCGCGTGGCCGTTGTGCTCGTGGGTGCTGATGGTGTGCAGGCCAAAACCACGGTTGGCCGACGGATCGATCGGCAAGCCGTTGTAGTGGCGCATCATCACCGGTTGGCCGTAGCGCACCATCAACAGCTTCGGCGGCAACGTGCCGTCGAAGGTCCACACCGAGTTGTGGTTTTGCGCCGGCATCGCCGGGTGGAAACGCGGGTCGACGCCCTTCGAGGTGCCGTCGGTCAGCGGTACACCGGCGACGTTGTGGTACAGACCGCCGGGGCCGAATTCGCCCACCGCGTAATGGTGCATTTGCACGCTGTCACGCAGGCCACCGTTGAGGCGCGCGCCGGTCTGTACGGTTTTGTAAGCGACTTGCGGGTAGAACTCGTTCCAGCGCTGGTGCGCCCAGCCTTTTCCGGGTGGCCGACCTTCGGCGGACGAGCCGATGTGGCGGTTGAGGAACACTTCGATCTGCGCCTGCCACGGGTTACGGTCGACGACATTGGCGAACTGGCTGGGGAATGGCGTCAGCCCCGGTTGACGCAGGAACGCGTCGAGGGCGCTGCCGGGTGGCGCGCTGCGGGCGACGTTGTTCGGGTCCTGAGCCGGTGCCGGGCCGATCGCGGCCGGCGGAAATGGCAACGGCGCGGCCGGGGTGGTCGGGTCGAGCTTTTCCGGGCCAAACTCTTCGAACAGGGTCAACTGCTGGGTGAACGGTTGCGCGCCATAGAGCGGGCTCGGCTTGCCGTTGGTGGGGTAGTTGAAACTGGTCTGCACGGTGGGCGGCAGCACGTTTTCCGTGCGGGTCGAGTTCCGCGTGCCTTTGACCCCGTCGGGCAAATCGAAGGAATCTTCGTTGGCCTCGGGCATGGTCAGGATGGCGTTGAGCGCCGCCGGTTCGTCTGCTGGCTCGTCGTAGTACGCCGACGGGTCGGAGGTTTCTGGCTGTCGTTCGTCATCAATGGGGCTGGCGCGAACGCCGACCATGGTGCCGAGGGTCAACATCAGAAAGACGCTCAGCGGCGTCAGCAGAAAGGTGTTGCTTGGGTCACGCGTTGCTCTGTCCATCACCAGCCGCCTCATCAAGGAAGGGGTGATGGTGTTTTGCAACTAGTGCGCCAAGAAATTATTTCCAGTTGTAACAGGGGCTTGGAAGGCCTGTGGGTTTCCCCACTCCCCGGTGACCGGGGCTTGACACCCATTGGTGGGGGAAGTTCATAAATTTTTACGGCGATGCACAACTGATTCAGGAGCTGCCGCAGCGCCTACAGGGAGAATCGGTGTTTCAGGGGACCAGTTGAAAGGCCAGGCGAACGGTGGTGCCCGCGCCTTCGCGGCTGTCGAGGGTCACGCCGCCGCCGAAGCGTTCCATGATGCGTTTGACCAGCACCAGGCCGACGCCCAAGCCACCTGATTTGGTGGTGAAAAACGGCCGGAACGCCATGGTCCGTTGTTCTTCGTTCATGCCTTTGCCGGTGTCGCTGAGCACCACACACACGCCGCGGTCGTCGCTCGGTTCCAGGCTGACGGTCAGCGTGCCGCCCTTGTCCATCGCCTCCAGTGCATTGGCCAGCAGGCTGTTGAGGATCTGCGTCAGTTGCACCGGTTGGCTGAGCACCATCGGCGTCTGCTGCGGATGAAACACCACTGTCACCCCGGCCCTGGCGATCTGCTGTTCGAAGGCGACGAGGCTTTCGTGCAGCGCGGCCACAAGGTTAACCGGCTCCGGGTCATCGTTGAGCGGACGCAACGACTGCAGCAGTTCGCGCACCCATTTCGACATGCGGTCGACCTGGCCGATGATGTCCTTGATGTTCTTCTCGGCCGGGCCGGCATCGAACTCCAGCGCCAGTTCGGCGCTGGAACGGATGGTCGCCAGCGGGTTGCGCAGGCTATGCGCGACAGCTGAGGACATCTCGCCCAGCGCAACAAAGGTTTCATTGGCGATCAGTTGTTTTTGCTGGGCGGCGAGCAGGATCGCTGCACGCCGGACGATCCAGTACAGGCCCAGATAAATCAGCCCGCCGCCGAGCGCAGTCGCCAGCCAGATCAGGGTCAAACCGCGCTCCATGCGCGCGATCAGGTCTTTGGGTTCCTTGTAGATCTCGACCATCGCCGTGACATTCTTGCCCTCGGCGTCGAACAGCGGAATGTAATTTTCGATAAAGATGTAATCCGGCGGGACGACGAATTTCTGCTCTTCCCGGGCCTTGTCGACGTCGTGGTAGCTGGCGGATACCGGAATCTTTTCGTTGAAGGAACGATCGAGGTCTTCGTCGGCATGAATGCTGGTGCCGATAAGCGCGGGATTGGTCGACCAGATCACTTGGCGGTCCGGCGCGTAAATGTTGGCGAGAATCACGTCCGGCAAGTGTTCGATATGATCGAGAAATTCGCCCCGTGCCCCTGCCCGAGCCTGTGGGTCGACATCGGGAAAATCCTTGTCCTGACGCGGGTCGAGCAGTTCGCCCATGGTGCGGATGTTGGGAATCGACACGTGGCGCACTTCGGCAGACGCGATGGCCTGAATGAACTGTGCGGTGAGCAAGGCATCGCGCTGCACGCTTTCATCGATCACGAAACGCGTCGAAACCGCGCCAAGCGCGATGGCCACGGTGCCGATCACCGCCATGCTGATCAGCGAAAACCAGCGCAGCAGGTTGAACGGCTGCTTGTGCGAGCCCAACCGTAGATGGCCCTCCTCAACCGGAAGCGATTTCGACTGCATGTTCATGGCGGCGACTTCTCGATACGTCCTATAGGGTTATAGCCCACGGGTGGGGGTTTGCCCGGATGCGGGGATATCGCCCCGATACACGCCTCCCCAACCACTACAAATCCCTGTGGGAGCGAGCTTGCTCGCGAAGGCGGCAGGTCAGTCGACATTTTCGTCACAGGAAGTCCGTATTCGCGAGCAAGCTCGCTCCCACAGTGGCCTGTTTCACTCACCTGTTTTGTGTTTACCGAAGAAACTTGTGGGAGCGAGCTTGCTCGCGAAGGCGGCAGGTCAATCGACATTTTCGTCACAGGAAGTCCGCTTTCGCGAGCAAGCTCGCTCCCACAGTGGCCTGTTTCACTCACCTGTTTTGTTTTCACCGAAGAAACTTGTGGGAGCGAGCTTGCTCGCGAAGGCGGCAGGTCAGTCGACATTTTCGTCACAGGAAGTCCGCATTCGCGAGCAAGCTCGCTCCCACAGTGGCCTGTTTCACTCACCTGTTTTGTTTTCACCGAAGAAACTTGCTCGCGAAGGCGGCAGGTCAATCGACATTTTCGTCACAGGAAGTCCGCATTCGCGAGCAAGCTCGCTCCCACAGTGGCCTGTTTCACTCACCTGTTTTGTTTTCACCGAAGAAACTTGTGGGAGCGAGCTTGCTCGCGAAGGCGGCAGGTCAGTGACATTTTCGTCACAGGAAGTCCGCATTCGCGAGCAGGTTCGCTCCCACAGGTTCTTCATCTGACAGACGTTCAATGTCATCCCCACCGTCCCCGATTCTGGGGAATGACGCCCTTTCCCCAGCTATCCCATCCAGCGCTTTCCAACCGCAAAAGCCCTCTACCCCGGCACTCTCCCGCCCATCCACCACACCTTGGCATGGAAGGTGTACAGGCCCTGTGCAACTGACCCATCCCCAAGGGGCAGGTACTTTGATAGAGGGATTAACTCATGCACCCTTTACTGTCCAAAACCGCGACTGTCCTGGTCGTGAGCGCGTTGGCCCAGGGCATTGCCCAGGCCGCTTTGTTCGCTGTTGATCCGGGGCCTTACGCACCGGCCAATGGCGGTTTCGCCAGTTGGTATCAGGACACCCACGGCCGCACCCTGGACCTGTGCCTGTCCAAAGCGCTCAGTTCGCGAGTGCCCAGCACACCGGGCGCGCCTTCGTATATGTGCTCGCTGTTGCCGACCCCTGGTGTGTTCGATGACGCCCAGCCGATCGTCTTCCCGACCAACTTTCCCGACGAAGCGTTCTGGTTCACCGGCGAAACCAGCCTCGTCGATGCTGCACGCGGCATTGATCTGGGCTACGTCAGCGCCATCGAAGCCGCATTCGCCGCTGAAGAACCGGTGGAAGGCGATCAGGTCAGCTTCGCGCGGATCCGTATTCGCGTCGATGTGCCCACCGCCGGCACCTATGTCATCACCCACCCGTATGGCGTCGAGGTGTTCAACATCGATACCCCCGGGCGCCGCGCAATCAACATGACCCGCGACATCGGCATCGGCACGCCGAAAACCTATGACGGCGCGCTCAAGGGGGACATTGGCCCGTTCCTGCGCAGCGTCAACGGCCCGTACACCGAGACCAACCCGGTGACTGGCGCCGCCGAGCAATTTGTCGGCGACCCTAACCTCTCCGAAGCGGTGACCGGCAGCCCGTTCAACACCAACTACGTGCGGATCGAAGGCCCTAACGGTCTGGATCTGCGTTCGACCACTTTCGCCGTTTCCGGCAAGTTGTCGACTGTGGTGCGGCCAACGCCAATGATCACTGAGCGCAGCACCTACTCGCGCAAAGCCGGCGACAGCGCACCGGTGGCCCAGCAGGACTTGTTTGTGAAGGCCCCGCCCGCGCCGGGCACTGTGGCCGTCACCAGCAGCACGCCGGTGCTGAACATGACCGAAGCCAACGCCACCGGTGCCTGGTACGCGCAATCGTCAGCCAACCCGACCTTACCGACCACCCTGCAAGTGACTGCCGACAACCACCTGGCTATCGCCAGCAGCACGCCGACCACCCTGCCCATGACCCTGACCGACCTGGTGGTGATCCAGAGCGCGCAATACAGCCTGAGCTCCGGACAACTCACCGTGGTGGCCTCGACCAGTGACGAAACCTCGCCCCCCGTACTCACCGCCACCTCCGGCAGCGGCGCCGCCATCGGTGCCCTGAGCGGCGACGGCGCGGTGAAAACCCTGGCCACCGGGATCTCGCCGATACCGCCAGCCAAAGTGCGCGTGACGTCGTCCAACGGCGGCAGCGACACCGAAGAAGTGGTCATCGTGCAATGAACGCTCACATGCCCAGATCCGTATCAGGAGGCATCATGAACAAGTGGCCACGCTTTGCGCTCAACGCGCTCGGGCTCGCTCTCTCGCTGACCGGCAGTGCCTATGCGCAACTCGCCGCCGTCGACCCCGGCCCCTACACCTTCGCCACCGGGAAATTCCCGATGTGGTATCAGGACGAAAATCAGCTGTCGATGGAACTGTGCCAGTCGCGTGCTGCCAGTTCACGCGTTGCAGCGACCACTCCGCCGGCCTACATGTGCATTCTCTTGGCCGAGCCGGGTGTCTACGACGACGCCCAGCCGATGATCTTCCCGGACAACTGGCCGCCGGAAGCCTTCTGGTTCCTGGCCGAAACCACGATCCCCGACAACGCTGCCGGTTATGGTGTGGACGCTTATGTCGCCGGGATCGAAGCGGCATTCGCCTCGGAAAATCCGGCGGACGGTGATCAGCAAAGCTTTGCGCGGATTCGCATCCGGGTGAACGTGCCCCTTGCCGGCACCTATACCATCACTCACCCCTACGGCGTGGAAACGGTCAACGTCACCGCGCCCGGTCGGCGCGCGATCAACATCACCCGTGACATCGGCATCGGCGCACCGGGCAATTTCACCGGTGCCGTCGGTGGAGCAATCGGGCCGTTCCTGCGCAGCGTCAACGGCCCCTACACCGAAGTGAACCCGGACACCGGCGCCACGGAAACTTTCGTCGGCGACCCGAACCTCACCGAAGCAGTAACCGGCAGCCCGTTCAACACCAACTTCCTGCGCATCACCGGGCCAGCCGGGACGATCCAGTCGAACGTGTTCAGCCTGTCCGGCAAAGTGCTCGACAACCGCCAGCAGACGCAGGTGGAAATCGACCGCGCCACCTATCGCCGCACCTCGGCCGGCGTGCGTGCCGAGGTGTTCGCCAAGGCTGACAGCAGCTCGACCCTGTGCTTCCGCGAAACCGTGGCGCTACTCCCCGGCCCACCGCCAACGCCGTGCCAGACCAGTCTGTTGGGTGACAACAACGGCCTGTTCTTCGGTCATCGCCTGGGTACCGGTGCAGTCCCTCCGGTAGTCGTCGTGACCGCCACCAACCCCGCCGGCACCACCCGGCCGACAGCCGTATCGGCCAAGCTCACCGATGTGGTGAAAGTGCAGACCGCTCGTTACAACTGGGCCAACAAAACCTTGCTGATCGAAGCGACATCGACCGATGAAGTGGCGATCCCCGACATGGTCGCCCAAGGTTATGGACGCCTGTCGAAGTCCGGCACCCTGCAACGCATCACCGTCGCCGACCTGACTCAGCCACCAGCCACCGTGACGGTGAAATCCGCCGCCGGCGGCAGTGACACTGAGGCGGTCGTCGTGGTTGGCACCGCGCCAGACACTGGTGAAAACCAGGCGCCGATCACTAATGCCGACAGCGGCAGCACAAGCTTCGGCGTGCCGATCACCCTCAGCTTGTTGACCAACGACAGCGATCCTGATGGTGACAATCCGCTGGGTATCACCGCGTTGACTCAACCGGCCGCCGGCCAAGGCACCGTCGCGCTGAACGGCACCACATCGGTGGTCTACACGCCGCCAGCGGTAGTCAACGCGCCACTGACCACCACCTTCACCTACAAAGCGCAGGACGCCAAAGGCCTGGCCTCGGCCAATCCAGCCACCGTAACCATCACCGTCGCACCGAACCAGGCACCGACCGCCGTCGCCGACAGCGTCGCCACACTGGGCGTAGCGATCCCGATCAACGTGCTGGCCAACGACACCGATCCGGAAGGTAACGTGCCACTGGCCGTCAACAGCCTGACCCAACCGGCCGCCGGGCGCGGCACGGTCAGCAGCAACGGCACGGTGATCACCTACACCCCGCCGGCCACCGTCACCACGGCGTTCACCACAACCTTCACCTACATCGCCCGGGACAGCTTCGGCGCCCTGTCGACGCCGGCCACGGTCACGGTGCAAGTGTCGCCACGGCCAGCAGCGGAAACCTTCACCGTCACCGCGTCCACGGTGCAGGCACGCTCCGGCGGTCGCTTCAACTGGGACTTCACCGGCACCTCGTCGGTGACCACCGGCAACACCATCACCGTGCAGGTCACCACCCCGACCGGACTGGTCACTCTCGGCACCACCACCGTACCGGTGACCGGACGCTGGCGGCTGACGCTGAACAACACGCTGGTGGTGCCATCAGCCAACCCGACCGCGACGATCCGCTCGTCCCAGGGCACCGTGCGCACGGTCTCGGTGACCACGCTGTAAGCCAGATCCCCAGCCACTCTCGGGTGGCTGGGGTCGATTTCGAACCGGTTAACGCCTGACAGGATGTGAGCCATGAACACGCCGACCGCCGCCCTGCTTTGCCTGCTTGTGCTGTGCAGCAGTGCGGGCGTGCGTGCCGACGACCTGATGGAAAACGATGACTTGGCCCCGACCAGCAGCGACCTCGGCGAACTGCCCCCACCGGTGGGTCAGCAAGCCCTGATCGACCAGCTCGGCCAGGCCAACGTCGCCCTGCTGCAACAAAACGGTCAGTCGCTGCTCGGGCAGATCGTGCAATCGGGCAGCAATCAGGAAGCGTACATCCTGCAACAGGGCAGCGACCTCATGGCCTTGATCACCCAGAACGGTTCCGGCAACGCCGCATCGATCACCCAAAACGGCAGCCACAACCGCGCGCAGATTTCGCAAAACGGCAACAACAACGACGCCAGCATCGAGCAGGCCGGCGCGGGACTGCAAAGCGCCGTGACCCAGTCGGGCAACGGCATGAGCGTTTCGGTCAAACAATACCGCTAAGCACTGCAAATCATCGGAGAGTTCAATCATGTTCAAACTGACGCCCCTCACCGCCGCCCTCCTGGTCATGATCAGTGCCCAGGCCATGGCCGACGACAGCCTGTCCAACCAAAGCCAGGTCGGTACCGCCAACATTGCGGATGTGAAACAGACCCAGGCACCGTTCAGCACCGCCACCCAGACCCAACTGGGCCAGGGCAACGACGCCGCCGCCGTGCAAGACCACGCCAGCAGCGTGATCACCCAGGACGCCGTCGGCGACTACAACGCCGGCTACGCCGAACAACTTTACGAAGACAACGCCACCATCACCCAACAACAGGTCGGCGCCTTCAACACCGCCCACGCCAGCCAGTCGCTGGGCTTCGGCTCACCGAACAGCGCGCTGCAACAGCAGCAAGGCACTGGCAACTTCTCGTTCGTCTATCAGGACTCGCAAAACGGCAGCGAAGGCAAAACCTTCCAGTACGGCGACAGCAACGAAGCCAACATCGAACAACTCTATGAAGGCAGCGGCAACAGTTCGGTGATCACCCAATACGGCACCGCCAACTACGGCACCGCCGAACAGGTCACCCACAACGGCGGCCAGATCGGCATCAACCAGGCCGGAGAAAGCAACTACGCCTACGGCGACCAACGCAACGGCACCGGCGGCACCATCACCATCAACCAGTTCGGCAACCTCAACGGCACCGAAATCTGGCAAGACGCGCAACTGGCCAGCCAAGCCACCATCAACCAATACGGCGACAGCAACGAAACCGTGGTCGACCAAAGCTTCGGCGAAAACAACACCGCCGCCGTCACCCAGGTTGGCAACACCAACGCGATCTACGCCGACCAGTTCGAATCGGTCAATTCGACGCTGGCGCTGTACCAGGTTGGCAACGGCAACGTGCACTACACCTACCAGAGCGGCGACGGCCACACGCTCAGCGCCACCTCCGTGGGCAACGACAACAAGGTCTACGCCAGCAACTGGAAAGGCCCACAATCGGGTGGGCAGTTCGGCAGCAACCAGCGTGCGACCGTCACCCAGGCGGGCAATGGCAACGTGGCCAGCTTCACTCAGGATGGCGTCGGGCATGTGATGACCACCAGTCAGACCGGGACTGGCAACAAGACCACGGTCAATCAGGCGGAGTCGTATAACGAGCTGTACTTTGATCAGAATGGCAGTGACAACATTTTGATCTCGGATCAACGCGGGACGACCAACCTGATTCAGGGGTCGTCGAACGGCACTGGCAACAGTGCTGAGTTTGATCAATCCGGGACGGGGAACCAGGCGTATACCGCGCAACTGTATGGCAGCGACAACATGATCACTGTTAAGCAGGCGGATACGATGAACGTGGCGTATGTGACCCAGGGCGGCACGGGGAACATTGCCAATGTCGATCAGAGTGGGGTTACGCAGACGGCGAACATTCAGCAGTTTGGGTCGGCTAACCAGGCGACGGTGTTGCAGCAGTAGGGGTTGGGTGTTGATGAGCCGCGATTCTCTGGTGAGGGGGGTCGCGGTTTTTTTGTGTCCGTAGGACCGATCAACGACACGCGTTGTTTAAAGCCCAGACGCGCCACGTCCTACAGAAAAATGAATGATTTATGGAAAAACTGCACGTTTTCCTACCACGTCTGGCGGTTGGCCGTCGGAAGCGCAGGGACTAGGATTTTTCGGGACAACCTGAACCCTACGGAGCTCGACCGACGTGCAACTCATCCAGACAACCACGACAACATTCCCCTTACCGAATAGACTTCCAGGCATAGATCCCGGAGGTGCCATGATCGACCCAAAGATGATTGACCCGCTGTGCCCAGTCGTCTCGGATCTTGATCCTGAAGAACAGGCAGCGAGCTATGACCGCTGGTTCAGGGCGGAAGTACAAGCGTCTCTCGATGATCCGCGCCCGAATCTTTCACATGAACAAGTAATGGCCGAGATACATGCCTTGATCAAGGCAAAAGACAATGGTTTCGAGGCCGATTGAGTGGAGGCCCGAAGCGCGGGCGAAACTGGTAACAGTGCTCGAATACATAGTCGAAAGGAATGTTGTAGCAGCCAAGGAGATCTTGAAGGCAGTTGGAAAAGCCATAGCTTATCTTCCTGATCATCCCTATCTCTATCGATCAGGCCGGATCACCGGCACTCGGGAGATCGTTGTCAATTCCAGCTATCTGATCATCTACCGAGTGACGGATCGGATCGAGATCGTTAACGTTCTGCATGCGCGTCAGGAGTATCCGCGACGCGATTCTTTCTAAGCCATTCATCAACAAAAAAACCGCGCTGCCTTCAGGAGCGCGGTTTTTATTGGGAACAGATAATGTTGTGCAGCTCCTTTTCAAAAGGAAACGGGGAATGATTGTGTGATCTATTCTCGTCAAACCAAATATTAAGGAGCAAAGATGAGAGCGCCTCTACTCACCCTACTCTGTCTATTGCTCCTATTTTCACTGAGCAGCAACGCTAACGCCGGAACTGATACGGATGATTATATCTGCACGATAGAGCGGGTTTCGCAGGCTACAGGCGACTTCGGATCGACTTATGAACTACTCAACAAAGTCTTCGTAGGTCGGCAGTTCACTGTCGATCGGACTTCAGGAGTGACCATCGGCACCCTAAAGAACTCATTGAACTCAAAACCAATGATTATCGATCCCGGAAGCTCAGAAAACTCCTTCAAGGTTGTATCCGCAATTACAGCCTCTCAAAATTTTCCTGGGACACTCGTCACTGCCCTGAATGTAATGGGGTTTGTGGATGGTGAGAAAAAGCCATTCAATTACATGATCAATGACGAGGTTTACTTTGGAACCTGTGTTTCTTTCTAAGACCTGCAGTCATTTTCTGTAAAAGAGTTCCAGCGTGTAGCGAGGGAGGTTAATGGTCCAGTTCTATGTGATCAAAGTGGGAGCGCCGGATCTTCTTCACGAACGCCCCACGAGCCTCATGGTTCATTCGCCGTTCCGCCGTCAATGCCTTCATCTCTGACATTACCTGCTGATTCGGAATGCTGGGGCGCGGATCATCAAGCGACTTCTGGACTTTGGCACGGAGCCGACGATCGTAGCTGGCAGCCTGCTCTTCGCTTTCAAACTCCGGGACGGTTGTGGAAAACAGCGGATCCATGGTGCCTCCGGATTGGATTGAAAACGCCCTAGCTTTGATCGTTCCCACGCTCTGCATGGGAATGCCTCTCGGGACGCTCCGCGTTCCAAATTGCGAATTTGACGCAGAGCGTCAGGGGCTGCATTCCCACGCAGAGCGTGGGAACGATCAATCAGCCATCCTTCAACTCGACGTGATCCAGCGCTTGATTCACCGCCAGTTCGCCCAGCATGACGACTTGTGCGATACCTAGTGCAGTCTTGCGGTGCGAGGTTTCCAGCGAGGCGGCGAAGTTGATGAGCATTTCGCTGGCCGAGCCGAGGGTTTCGCTGGCGTTGGCCAGCAGGGATTCGGTGTTGTACCTGGGGTTGGCGAGGTACATGGGTTCCGGCTCGTTAGCGCTGGACATGATGTGGGCAGTGGGGTTGAGGTAGAAATCCAGGGCGCGGTCGGCGGCTTCGTGGAGTTTTTTGCTGTCGACTGAGGCGTAGGGGGATGTGCTGTCGGCGTCTGATTCTGGGGGGTTGGGTGTTGGTTTTTTCATGATTATTTACCCTGTATGACGGTTATAGCTGGTCTCCCATTCGGTTTCCAAGCGAATAGGTGGCAGCTGTACGCAGGTTGGAAACCCGGGACAGAGGCAACCCGGCAGACACAAGGTCTCCCACGCACAGCCGCCATAACAGAGTGCACACAGTGAAGGTGCGCAAGGATACGTTATGAATGGCGCTTGTGCGCTCTGTAGTTACTCGGGTTTCCACGCCCGGTCACTGAATTGGCAGCGACGAACACAGGCTAGAGACCGGACGTCCGACGGACAACCTGAAAACCTTGTGGGAAGGTTCTGCTGATTCAGACACTTCTTTAAACACACTTCAGATCGCAGCCCTCACCCTAGCCCTCTCCCGGAGGGAGAGGGAACTGACCGAGTGGTTTGGTAGAAGTACGCCGACGTGCAGTACCGAGCCGAACTTGGATTTTGAAGCTTTGAAGCAAGAGCCCCTCACCCTAGCCCTCCCGAAACGTCGGACCGCCCGTAGGGAGAGGGGACTGACCGTGGTGTTTGGGAGATATACGCCGACGTGCAATACCGAGCCGAACTTGGATTTTGAAGCGTTGAAGCAAGAGCCCCTCACCCTAGCCCTCCCGAAACGTCGGACCGCCCGTAGGGAGAGGGGACTGACCGAGTGGTTTGGGAGAGGTACGCCGACGTGCGATACCCCGTTGAACTCAGATTTTGAAAGGCCCAAAAATCGGCTCCCTCTCCCTCGGGAGAGGGCTGGGGTGAGGGGAGAATCCAACACCGAACCAAAGCCGACCACTCGCTCTTCACCACTCAATAGGCCGAGTGTCAGCTCGCCTGCTCTTGATCTTGATCCACGGGCGACGTCGGAAGGCTGAGTGGAGGGATCAATGCCGGAGCGAAGGAACCCCGAGCCCCAGCGAGCGGGCCGCACGTAGGAGCAAGCGTTTTTTTGCTTACTTTTTTGAGGCGTTTCGGTACGTGTCAAAAAAGTGAGTCGCCGTAAGGGCGAAACCCTAAGTGGCCGTTACCGCGGGAATGGATATGTACTCAATCAGAAAGAACCCTACCGCCTGACAGAAAGCCTTCGCGAGCAAGCTCGCTCCCACAATTGGGACTGGGTACATCTGCCAGAGATTGGTCGGCTGTAAGGCCGCCATCGCTGGCAAGCCAGCTCCCACAAGGATTTGAGTACATCCGCAATAGCAACTGTGCCTGAGAGATAGCTATCGCGAGCAGGCTCACTCCTACAGGTTTAAACCGGTCTCGACCGAGAGAGCCTGGTCGGCCGCTCAACAGCAAAAAATTCACTCGGCATCCGGATCAATCTTGTTCTGGCTCAAATACCGATTCAAAACATCATCCTGCCCAGGCACAGAAGCGTCCCCCGCCACCTGCCACAACCGCCGCTCAATCCCCTGCGCCACCATATGCCCCACCGCCGCCTCGATCGCCGACAACACACACAACTGCGCCGGTTCGTTAGTCGTATACCCGACCTCAGCCTCAAGCAACTTCTTGAACTCGATAAACTTGAAAATCCCCGCACTGCGCGCCACCGAATAAATCGTCTTGCTGGTCATCACATTCGCCAACACCTGCCCGCTACGCACATCCACCGCGCGCAAATTCACGGTCACCTGATCCACCCGATATTCACGCTGCAAATCGATCCCCAGATACCGCGCCCCTTCCCCACCGCTACGCACATTGGTGTCATAGGCAATGATCCCGCCCTCGAGCATCATGTTCGCCGCCTGCAACGGTGGCAACTCACCCTGAATATTCACCGGCGTATTCGGCTTCTTCTGCGATGCGCGAATGATCTTGCGCTCGGTCAACAGGTTCTGCAGCCCTTCCCGCTCCAGTACCACAAACCAGCCACTGGCCTGCATCGCGTCCATCAACATCGACGCTGCGCCTTGGGTCACGCTGGTGGAAAACGAACTCGCCGGCGTCGGTTTGTACTGCCCGGTCTGATCACGGAAGCCGTACACCACTGCCATCAGCCGCCCCTTGGGGCGCGGCATCTTCAGCAAGTCGTAATAAGTCGAGGCCCTTGGAGTCAGGGTCGGGGTTTCGGTGTCCTGCTCGGCCGGCATCGGCTCACGCAGACTGCACCCTTGTAATGTCGCCAACATCAGCCCTAGCGCGATGATCTTTTTCATGTCCGTCTCTCCCCGGAACCGTCAGCCCGTCATGGGTTGAGGCCGTTCACCTGAATTTCCGAAACCTCACCGGTCGCTCGATCGGTCACTTCAATGCTCAGTGCCCCGGAGTCGTCGATGACGTTGACGATAAAAGAGTCAGTGGACAGGCTCCCCGTGTTGCCAGTGGAGATGTTGTCCAGCAACTGCCCTAGCAGCCGCGATTGCAATTGACTGGTGAAGCGCTCCAGCGCCGAGGTGCCGGCCACACTCGAACGACTCTTGAGGTCCGGGTCGTCGTAATCGTTTTGCGCCTGGGCGTTGTTGAGCAGCCAGGTGCCGTTCAGCGGGTTGCCGCCGAACGATGGATTGACCGGCGTGTAGACCAGTTCGGTGGCCTGGACAGCCGCGGCGCTGGCGAGCCCGATCAACAACCCCGAGGTCCAGAATCCGCTGCGCCGTGAGAACGTTGTGCTGTTCATAGTTCGTCCTTCTCAAGGTCGGTGGTGTCCTGCAACAGAGCCTCCAGCTTGCGCTGGACTACCTGGCGTCGAACCCAGTCGGCGGCCGCGTAGGCCTCGTCCTTCAGTTCCACGGTGTTCGGCGGCAGGAAGCGCCGATACACCAGGCGTTGCTGATATTCCACGGTCACCAGGCTGCCCCAGCGCGCGTCGGGGCGCTCGCGCACCACCAGGTTGAAATCCATCGGGCTGGTGTCACGCAGGCGTTCACTGAACGAGTAGTAAAAGTCGTGGCCGATGTGCGAGATCGTGTCGTCGACGATGAAGCCCATCATTTCGTCTTCTTCGCCGGCGTGGGCGCAGCACGCCACAGCGGTGAGGATCAGCGCGCACCACCATTGGCGAGTCATGGCTGCAACGCCTGCGGCAGGTTCGACTGGCCTTTGGCCGGGCCATTGGTGCCCTCAAGGAAGGCTTTTTCGGCAACAAACTGCCAGTCCGAATAACGCTGCATGCCTTCGAAGTCCGACCACTGCGTCGGGAAATCCGCCTGCTTCAACGGCACCTCGGTCGACGGGCTGTTGAGGCCGGTGATGCGTCCGTCGAAGCCACGTTGCAGCGCCCATTCACCCTGACCGATCGGGTCCGGATAGAGCTGACGCAGGTGATGCCTGGCCTCAGGAAAACGCTGATCGTCGAGCAGGTCAGCAAGCTCTTTCGGGTACTGCGCCAGCCCCGGCGAACTGCGGTAGTAGCTGCGCAGCGCCTGAGCGTATTGGGTGCCGACCCAGAGCAATTGCTTCTCGCGATCGCGGCGCGAAGCGGTCGACCACAATTCTCCGGCACTGGCCAGGCCCATGCCCATCACGACAATCAGGAACAGCACGCCCAGGTAAGTGAAGCCACCCTGCTGCGCGCGGTTACCACTCGGCATACTGGCTGCCATCACGCGCCCTCCCGGTAGCACCGCTTTTGATGTCGGCCACGCCGCCGGCAACGCCGTCCGGTGGCGCGATCAGCACCCACTGGTCTTTGCGTTCGGTGATCGGATCGAGGGGCGCGCTGCGCAGGTAACGTTGTTCGATCAGTTGCTCGATGGAATCCGGGTAGCGGCCGGTGTCGCCGTAGAAGTGATCCAGCGCCTCACGCATCGCCGACAGGCTTTGGCGCAGCGTGGTTTCCTTCGACGCTTCGAGGCTGTTGAAGTAGCGCGGCAGCGCGATGGTCATCAGCGTGGCGATGATCGCCATCACCACCATCAACTCCAGCAAGGTAAAACCTTTTTCCCGGCGCATGAGGTTCACCACTCGCGGTAAGCGACACCGTTGAGGCCCTTGCCCCGGGCGTGGGAGTAGACGTCGAACACGTCTTCGCCATCGCGCGGGTTCTGAGCCGAACTGTTGTAGGCACGTATGCCCCAACCCCCTTCGTCATCACGTTTGGCCGGCACCAGCGGATCGCGCGGGATGCGGCGTAAAAAGTAGAACTTGGCGCCTTTGGCGCTGCGCACATCGCGCACGCCCTCGACCAGCACTTTCAGGTTCGGCGGGTAGCCGCTGCTGTTCAGCGACTTCTCGATGTAGCCGGCATCGAAGGCGCGTTTGTAGGCGTCGATGCCATCGCGAATCTGGTACAGCGCATTGCGCAATTCCTGCTCCTTGCCACGCCGCACCAGGGTCTCGGTCAGGGGCGCGGCCATGCTCGCCAACAGGCCGATCAGGGCCAGCGTCACCACGACTTCGATCAAGGTAAAACCGCGCTGGGAGGCGTTCATGATCAAGGCTTCTCGACAGTGACGCGGGTGGTGGCCACGGCCGATTCACCGACGGCACGCGGCTGCGCGGCAGGCGAAGGCATCACGTAGCTCTGTGAACGATCCGGTGCCTGGATGTGCATGCTGGTTTCGGTGCCGGTGGAGAACTCCATGTCCGACGGGCTCTGGTACGGCAGGTTGCGCACGATCCGTGGGGTGATCGACAGCACCAGTTCCGATTTGCCGATGGTGTCTTTGTTGCTGCCGAACAAGCGGCCCAGCCCGGGAATATCGCCGAGGCCGGGAATCTTGTTGCCGGTCGCGCCGTGGTCGTTGCGCACCAGCCCGGCAAGGATCTGCGTTTCGCCGTCGTGCAGACGCAGCGAGGTTTGCGCATTGCGGGTGTCGACCTGCACCGGGATCGTGCCCTGGCGGGTCGGCTCCAGCGGCGTGGCGTTACTCACTTCCAGGGCAATCTTGATCGCCACTTCGTTGTTCAGGTGCACGGTGGGGGTCACTTCGAGCTTCAGACCGACATCCAGATAGGTCACGCTTTCGGTGATCACCGGCCCCTGTGTCGACGGCACCGAGGTCGCGCTGATGATCGGCACGCGCTGGCCGATGTGGATGCGCGCCTGCTCGCGGTTGCTGACGCGAATCACCGGGCTGGCGAGGGTGTTGATATCGTTGTCCTGCGCGTTGATCTTGGCCTGCGGCGATGGGCCGATGGAGATGCGGTCGGAGTTGATGCCCTTGAGTTGCCCGAGCAGCGTGACCGGCGAACCATCGCTGTTGACCACGCCGAAGGTGTTCGGCCATTGCAGGCCGAGGTCGAGAATGCGCTGAGTGGCGACTTCCATGACCTCGACTTCGAGCACCACTTCGGGATTGGACTGGTCTTGCGATTGCAGGAGCTTTTCCGCCATGCGGATCGCGTCTTCGGTGTCGCGCATGGTCAGGGTGTTGAGGCGTTCGTCGACGAACACGTCGCGGGTCTTGAGCATGGTTTTCACCATGTTCAGCGCGGTGTTGGCGTCGATGCTGGTCAGGTAGAAGGTGCGCATCACCAGTTCCTGGTAATCCTTCACTTTCTGCGGCGAATCCGGGTAGATCAGCAAGGTGTTTTCGTTCACCACTTTCTGGTGCAACTGGTTCTGTTGCAGCAGCAAGGTCACGGCGTCTTCGATGCGCACGTCACGCACGAAAATCGTCGCTTTCATGTCCGGGCGCAGGTCTTTGTCGAAGATAAAATTCAGCCCGGCGACCTGTGACAGCACTTCGAAAATGGTCTTCAGGTTGGCGTCGCGAAATTCCAGGGTAACCGGCCGATCGAGCTTGGTGCGCAGTTGCGGGTAGGCAATCACGTTGCGGCTCTGCACCAGGCGAATGTTGCCTTGCAGCTCCAGCGCGCCTGCGTTGGCCGGGTCGAGTTCGAGGATCTGTTTGACCTGACGATCAGCGCCGTAGATGTCGCCGCGACGCAGGTCGCCACGGGCCAGCTCGAGTTTCTCGTCCATGGTGCGCAAGTATTCCAGCTGCTTGAGGGCATCCTGAGCGCGGCGGTTGTTCGGTTCGATGGTCAGCACGCGCATGTAAGCGGTGCGCGCCGAAGCAAAGTCGCGGCGCGAGCGGTCGGTGTCGCCGGCCGTCAGCAATGCCGTGATCGCTTTGGCGCGGCCGCTGTTAAGCAGCAGGTGCAATTCGGTGTCGCGAGGGTTCTCGCGCAGACCTTCCTCGATCCGGGCCAGCCCCGCCTCGTACTGGCCCTGATCAATCAGGTCGGCGGCTTCCTTGTTGGCCACCTGCGCAGAGCTGCACGCGGCCAGCCCGGCACACAGGCCCAGGCTCATCAGCAAACGGGAACGGTTCATTGCGTACTCCCCACAGACAAGGTCTGCGACAAATGCAAAGGCAGGTAAACCAGGCTCAATTCCAGATCGGAAATGCCGGTGATCTTCCAGGTGTCGTCGATCACATCCCCGTTGCGCACGACGTAGATCTTTTCGCCGTTCTGCAAAAACACTTGCAGGTCGCTGCGGTCATGCAGCCTGCCGACGAACTGAAACGGCACCGGTGGCAGGCTCGGGGCTTGCACCACTGTGGCCGGGTTGATCGCTTGTTCGGTGACCGTGGCCAGGAGTGGCGCGGCCTTCCAGGACTTGGCGGCAAACAGGTCGCCGGCCGGGCTCAGGTCCTTGATCGGCGCATCCTTGGCCTTGGCTGTGCTCGCCGGCAGCGCGCCACGGGTTTTCCCCGGCGTGGCGACGGCCACTTCGTTGGAACCGGCGTCTTCGCTCGGCGAGAAATATTCCGGCAACCATGCCAGCGCCGCCGCCACGCCGAAGAACACCAGCCACCCTGTCACGCGCTTGGTATTCATCACGACCTCGACAGGTAAAGGGTCATACGGATCCGGCCGTTGAGGTCGGTGTCGCCAATCTTCTTGCGTTGCAACTCAAGGTCCTCCACCACCACCGCCGGCAACTGGCCGAGCAAGGCATGGAGGAAACGGCGCAGTTGCGGGTAGCTGCCGCGCACTGGCAACAGGATCTGATAGCGCGCCAGATGGGTTTTCGGGTCGACGCCGAGGGCGTATTCACCGCGCGCCAGGGTGATGTGTTCCTGGGCTGCGAGGGCGTAGATGCGGTCGATGGCGACGGTGGCTTGCGGCTGTGCCGGCAGTTTGTTGCGGAAGTCGTCGAGCTGCCGTTGCGGCACCACCGGCGGCGCGATGCTGCCGTCTTCAACCTTGGCCAGGTACTCGCTGGCTTCCTGAGTCTGCTGGCTCAAGTGCTGCAACGATTGCCAGCCCGGCAGCAAGCCGCCGAGTGCCCAGGCCACGGCAACCAGCAGCAGCACCAGCCCGGCCAGACCCGGAACGCCGAGGCCTTGCAGGTATTCGTGGACGATCAGTTTAGGGATTCGCATCGCCTATCTCCCAGGTCGCCGACAGGTTGAATTGCACCGGTTGCTCCGGCGATTTGACGACGATTTCGTGGCTCAGCAGCGAGACGTCGGACAGCTCGTCGCTGGCTTCCAGACGTTTGTGGAAGTCGAGCATCGCTTGCAGATCACGCGCTTCGGCGCTGATCCGCACCTGGCCTTTGCGCGCATCCGGGGTCAAGGTCAGCAGCGCGACGTCATCGCGCGGCATCGCTTCGAGCATGGCGAACAGGCGTTCCCACGGCCGGCGCAGTTGCTGCGAGACCTTGCGCATTTCGGCGAGGTTCTGCGCTTGCTCGCGGGTTTCCGCCGGGCTCAGGGTGGACTTCGCACCACTGTCACCGGTGAGCTGGCGCTGGGTGGTTTGCAGGTGGCCTTGTTGCTGTTCGGTGTGCGTGTCGAGGTGCTGTTGCACGCCGAAACACAGCAGCGCCAGCAGCACGCCGCCGCCGAGCAGGCTCCAACCCAACGGGCCGGAACGCGGCCGTGGCTGAAAATCGAGATTGAGCGCGCGCATGTCAGGCCACCGCCCGGGACATGACGTACAAGCCGTCACGCACAGTCATCGAGTCGTCTTCGAGGGTGCGCAGTTGCACACCCGCCACGTCCGGATGCGCATCGAGGCGCGCCGGAGCATGCAGATAAACGTTGAAGGCGCGTTCGCTGGTCGAGGCTTGCAGCTGCCGTTCGCGACCGATCAGGGCATTCAACGCGGCATCGCTGTCGCTGCCGCCCACCGAACGCACGCCAGCCCAGCGCCCTTCCCTCGCCAGCAACAACACGCTGCGTTGCGGCTCGGCGACGACAAACAGGAAGTCGCCGGCATCGAGGCTTTTGTCAAAGCGGTTGAACGCCGTCATCAGGTACGGCTGCACCGAGCGCAGGCGCAAACCGCGAGCGCTGACCAGCGTGCGCAGGCGTTCAAGCAAGTCTTGCGGCAAGGCGCTGGCGATGCGGTCGTAACCGGCCGGCTCGGCGGACAACACCAGACTCCAGGCTTGCGTCGGCGCGCCAAACAGGTCTTCGAAACACAGTTGAGCGAAGCCACGCAGTTCTTCCGGGCTGCTGATCTGCGCGCTCCATGGCACCAGGCAGAAGCGGCTGAAGTGCCCGGAGATGACCACGCTCAATTCGGCACCGGCACGGGCATGTTCACCGAGCAGGCAATCGAGGGTATCCAGCGCCACCGCGTAGCTCTGGAAGCCTTCGTCGATGTAACCGACGCTGCCCAGCCACAGGGTGTCGCTGCCACGCCGCTGACCGAGGCCAACACCGCTGGCGCCGAGCACGGCGATAAAACGCTCACGCGATAAAAGTGACACGATTGATCTCCTCCAGCGTGGTGCGACCTTGTTCCACCAGCTCCAGCGCCGATTCGCGCAGCAGGCGCAAACCACGAGCGCAGGCCAGGGCTTTGATCTGGGTGATTGGTTGGCGCTCGACGATCATCTGGCGCAGCTCGTCATCGAGGTGCAGCAGTTCGGCAATCGCCGTGCGCCCGCGATAGCCGCTGCCCCGGCAGTGGCCGCAGCCCTTGCCGTGGACGAAGTGGTAGTGATCGACTTTCTGTGGATCGAGGCCCGAGGCGCGCAGTTCTTCATCGCTCGGATTGACCGGCGCGCTGCAACTGGCGCAGACCAGACGGATCAGGCGCTGGGCAAGAATCGCGTTGAGCGCCGAGACCAGGCTGTAGGGGTCGATTTCCATTTGCGTGAAGCGGCCGATCACGTCGAAGACGTTGTTGGCGTGGATGGTGGTGAACACCAGGTGACCGGTGAGCGCCGATTGCACGGCGATCTGCGCGGTGTCCGGGTCACGGATTTCGCCGACCATGATCTTGTCCGGGTCGTGGCGCAGGATCGAGCGCAGGCCGCGGGCGAAGGTCAGGCCTTTTTTCTCATTGACCGGGATCTGCAGCACCCCCGGCAGTTGATATTCGACCGGGTCTTCGATGGTGATGATCTTGTCCACGCCGTGGTTGATCTCGGTGATCATCGCGTACAGCGTGGTGGTCTTGCCGCTGCCGGTCGGGCCGGTGACCAGCACCATGCCGTAGGGTTCGGCGGCGAGGCGGCGCAACTGGCGCAGGGTTTCGTCTTCAAAGCCCAGCGCCTGCAATTGCACGCCGCAGACCTTGTCGGCCAGATCCTGTTTGTCGAGCACCCGCAGCACTGCGTCTTCACCGAAGATGCTCGGCATGATCGACACGCGAAAGTCGATCTGGCGGCCGCTGATGCCAATTTTGAAGCGCCCGTCCTGCGGTACGCGTTTCTCGCCGATGTCCAGTTCGGCCATGACCTTGACTCGCGAAATCACCTGCTCGGCGAACTCGTTGCCCTGGACTTTGCTGATGTTGTTGAGCACGCCGTCGATGCGGTACTTGATCACCAGACCGTGGCCGGTGGTGCCGAGGTGGATGTCGCTGGCGTGCATTTTCAGCGCGTCGTAGAGGGTCGAGTTGACCAGTTTCACCACGCTGCTGGCGTCTTCGCTGATGCTGGTCAGCGACAGGCTTTGCAGGGTGTCGATTTCGTTATGCGTGTCGCCCTGAGCGTTCAGCGATTCGACGGCGTGGAAGCTTTCTTCGTGACGGGCCAGATAGGCCTTGAGGTCATCGGCGTGCACCAGATGCAGCGGCGCGCCGTGCAGGCAATCGTCGATCCAGGCCAGGCGCGCCGGGTCGAAGGGGTCGGCGAATACACCGATGACTTCGTCATTGTGGCGCAGCAGGATGAATTCACGTTTCAGGCATTGTGCGAGGGTGACCCGGTCGAATACCGGCGTCGCTTGAAACAGGCTGTCGGTGTCGAGCACCGGGTAATGCAGGGTGGCGCCGAGGGTGTGAATGAACGGCATCGGCGCCAGTTCACAGAGCACGCCGAGGGCTTCAAGCACGCGTTCGCCAGAAGTGGCGGCCCGCGCCCGGGCCTGGGCCAACTGCTCACTGGAAAAGCGCTCGGGGGCGCTTGCGGCCGGCAGCGGTTCGACGACAACGGACAGACGTTCCATGGCTTGCTCTCCAACCGGGGCTCAGAGCCCTGTCGGCGCGGCAAACCTTGGCGGCAAGTGCCGGAACGTCTGATCGCGCCATTACTCCCCGGTGAGCATTTGATCTTCGTCGGGTGCCATGGCGCGCGACTGTCGTCGCCGATCCGCCAACACCCAACTGCCATCGTACAACTGCAACGGGAAGCTCTCGGTCCTGCTCTGGCGTCGTTCGACAAAGCCCTCGGAGGGGCTCGCACCGGGTTTCGCTTCGCGCTTGATGCCCAGAAGGTCGCAGACCGCCCGCGCCAGTTCCGCCAAGGGAAACGGTTTGAACAGGATGTGGCTGACCCCCAGTTGCCGCGCCCGCTCACAGACTTCGGCGGTCGGGTGACCCGTTATCAGCACAAAATGGCACGTCCTGTTCTGGCGGACCGCGTCGAGCACCTCAAAGCCTTCCATATCGGGCAAGCGGTAATCGAACACCAGCACGTCGGGAGCAAAGGTTTCGGCCAAACCGATAGCCGTCGCTCCGTCATGTGCAATCGCGACTTCCAGCCCTTGCGCCGACAGATAATCCTGAAGGTTTTGTGCAAGCAGCTGTTCGTCTTCGACAACCAGTACTTTGTTAACCAAGGTCGACTCCTTGAAACAGCAGGTCCGATGACCCCGCCCTGAGAGTGCGCCTTACCAGGGGTAACGCACACTTCATGCCAGGCTGAGTTCCGGTAATTTTATCTCTTCATGTCCTTGAATTTAATGACAATGCCCGCTCGTCCCGGTACCCCGTTCCCCAGAAACGGGGAAGCACCTGAATGGGCAACGAAGCCATTCCCCACTATTGGGGGGGAACCTTCAGTCGTCGTCAATTCGTTCGATCCTGTTCTGCACCCGTAATTGCGCGAGCACCTGACGACGAGCCTGGGTCTGTTGCTGTCGGGCGAGCTCTGCCCTGACTGTATCCAGCCCCTGTAAATCTGGGACATCGGCGGCCTCCAAGTGGTTCTGCAAATAAATCACATGCCAGCCGAACGGTGAACGCAGCGGTTGGCTGGCAAACGTCGCGGCCTCGGCAATCGGCGCGCGCATTTGCATCAAGCGTAGACGCGCTGCGGCGACTGTGGCTGCATCCGCTTGCGCGGGCACGCGGATCAGCAGGTGGCGGGGTTGCAAGGTATTGGCGCGGATCAGTTCGGCGAACATCTGCTGCGCCGCCAGTTCGCGGCGGGTGTACTCGGTGAAGGACGCCTCATCGAAACCGGCATCCTGCAAGCGCCGGACAAATTTATCCGCGCCGCCGATGGCGATGCGGGTTTGCTCAATCTGCTGACGCACCGCTTGCTCGTCGATCTGCCGCCCGCGTTTCTGCGATTCCTGCCACAGCAATTCTTTGTCGATCAGCATTTGCAACGCCGCCTGACGCAGTTCCTTGTAGGCCTTGGGACTGCGAATGCTCGTCACTGCACGGCCCTGATCTTCCAGGTATTCAGCGAAGAAGCGCTCGAAGCGAAACCCGGATATTTCCTCGCCATTGACCCGCGCCACGGCCGGCTCGTTATTCGCCCACGCCAGCGGTAGCCAGCAAGTCAGCAACAAGATCAGCGTTGAGAGTTTCATGATCGGGGCCTCCGTTCAGGGGCTGGCAACAATCGGTTTATAGGGCGCGACCAGATAGAAACGCTGATCGGGCAAATCCACAGTGACCACATGCGCGCCGCTCAAGCCCAGGCGTCGACCGGGACCGAAGCTCAGGCGCGGGGTCAGGCCGGTGTCGAAGTCGTGCAGGCCTTCCAGCGCCGCCACCAGTTTTTCCCGGCTGGCGTCGCGGCCGGCCTGTTTCATGCCTTCGCTGAGCAGCAACATCGAGGTGTAAGCGCCGACTTGCAGCACCGCGTGCTGGGCGCCGAGGCCCTGGCCTTCACGCAGTAACGTCAGGGCCATGCGCCCGGCCTGGGTCCAGTCGCTGGGCACGAACGGATAGGCGAGGAACACCCGTCGGGTGAAGCCGTCGGGAACTTGCAGCAGATCGCCGGCCACCTGGCTGGAGGCGGCAAACAGATAAGGCACTTGCCCGGCGCTTTGCAGCCTCGTGGCCAGACGACTGAAACCGCCGCCATTGCCCAGATAGAACACCGAGCGCGAACCCAGCGGTAGCGCATCTGCAGCGTGGTCGTAGGCTTGCAGATGGACTTTTTGCCAGCCGTGATCCTGCAAATACTGGCCAAGGTTTTGCGCGGCCAGCGTTTGTGCAGGGTCATCGGGATAAGCAATCAGCGTCGGCCCTTGCAGCACACGCAGGCTTGCCGTGGCGTAATCGGCCAGCGCGATCAACTGTTCAGGCAATCCCGGCAAGGGTTCGAAAATCTGCGGACTGGCCTGCAGGGTGCCGAGGATCGACATCGGCCCGATCAGCGGCACGCCGGCCTGTTCCAGGCGCAGCCCCAAGTCACTGTCGAGGGCCGGCGCCAGCGGCGCGATCAACGCGAACACTTGTTCTTGCTCGATCAACTGCTGCAAGGCTTGCTCGGCACTGGCGCGGTCCGGGCCGGGATCGATCACCGTCAGGCGCAGTTGCCGCCCATGTATGCCGCCGGCTTGATTGATCTGCGCCACACTGCCGTTGAGCACCGCCGCCACCGTCGCGCCCTCCTCGGCCAGCGGCCCTTGGCTGGGCAGCAAGGTGCCCAGATGCAAGGTCTCGACATCGAGGCCGGGATCGCGCTCATCGGCGAGGCGTTTGAGATAGGCGGTGAGGTTGCGCTGATCCTTCATCGACAGCAGAAAGCGCGGCATGCTCGGGTCGAGACGATTGTGGCCGGGGTCGCGGCCCTGCTCGATAGCCGTGGCAAGACTGCTCTCGCTGTAGGCCGGATAACTGCGGCCGTTGACCTGTTGCTGGCCATACGTGCTGGTCAGTCGCGCCCAGTTCAACTCGGGGGGACGCACGCCGCCTTCAGGCCGACCGAGGCCATCGGCGCCGTGGCAATTGGCGCACGGCAGGCTGGTCGCCGGCAGCAGCACGTCCGCCGCGCCAACCCGTGCCATGATCGCTTCGCCACTGGCCGACAGGCCTTGCCGATAAAGACGCTTGCCCGCCGCCTCTTCCGGTGTCAACGGCGCAGCGCTCGCGCCAAGGCTGAGGCCAGCGAGCAGGATGAGGGCGAGGACGCGGCTCAGGTTCATGGCGCGGACTCAGCGGCCAGCCACGGGCATTGTCAGCAACTGCAAGCGCTGGGCAATGGCGGCGGCCGGGGCGTCGGGACGGATTTTGCTCCAGCGTTTATTGGCGACATCGCCGACGATCAGCTGCGTGGAGTGTTGCTCGGGCGTCGGCACGATCTGGCCGATGCGGCTCAATACCAGGTCCATCTGCGCTTTGTCGCCGGTAAGAAAAAGCCAATGAGGGTCATCGGAACCCTGCTTCAAGGTGTAAGCCTTGAGCACCGCCGGCGTGTCGCGCAGCGGGTCACTGGTAAGGGAAATGAAGGTGATGTCCGAGGCCTTGTCGCCCAGCAGCTCGCGGACTTCCTTGAGCTTTTGGGTGATCAGCGGACATGCGTCATTGCAACTGGTGAAGATCACGTTAAGCAGGACGATGCGGTTTTGCAGCGCATCGCTATAGAAGCGCAGGGTCTCGCCGTTCTGATCCTGCAACGGCGTGTCGGTGAACCAGGTTTTCGCGTCGTGGGTGCCTGTCGCCGGCGCGGCGGCAACCGCCGCTGGTGCCTCAGGGGCATGGCCTTCGTGGGCAAACGCCACGGTGCTGAAGATCCAGAAGCACACGGTCAGGGAGATCCAGTCGAGCAGTCTCATGGCTGTTGCTCCATGGCGATGGCGGTGTGTTTGGCGTGGGTGCGCAAGCCGCTGAGTTTTTCCACTTCCTTGGCCAGTAGCGCCGGATCGGTGAAGCCGTAGTAGCGCATCCAGTGGCGGCTGTTGCCGTCGCCGACGAGGATCAGCGGTTGATGACTCTTCAGGTCGCCGCTGAAACTGCCGAGGCCCTTGAGGGTTTCATTGATCGACTGCGGCGAGCCGGTCAGCCAGCTCCAGCCCGGCCCGCGCTGGAAGGTGCGCGCATAATCCTGCAGGCGTTTCGGGTCGTCGCGCTGCGGGTCGATGCTGATCGACACCAGTTGCACTTCTTCGCCGACCCGCGCACCGAGTTGTTTCTGCACCTTGCCCATGATCGACGAGACCACCGGGCACACCGTGGTGCAACTGGTGTAGATGAAGCTCATGACGACGATTTTGCCCTGCACCAGGTCTTGTTCAAGGCGCACGGTTTTGCCGTTCTGGTCGAGCAGCGGCACGTTGGCGAACTTCACCTGAGCGTGTTCCTGAGTATTGCCGGCCGGGACCTTGTGCCCGGCGTGTTCGTCCGCAGAATGGGCTTGGACTTGTTGGAGGCCGAGGCTCAACAGACACAGGGTCAGCAGGCCACTGGATGCAAATCGGTTCATGTCGAAACTCCTCTTCAACGGGCCAGGCCGGGAGCTACCCGAACACTGGCAAAGGTCTTGTCATCGAAACCGGCGCCCAGCGACTCCGCACGCACATGCAGGTACCAGGCGCCGCTGCGGTCGAGGGTGATTGGCGCTTCGTACACGCCGTCGGCGACTTCCAGCGCCGTCACTTCACGCGGGTGCGAGGTGGGTGCGAGGTAGTAGCGCAGTTGCACGTCTTTCACACCGCTGCGCTGGGTCTTGTCTTTGCCCTGAACGATGCGGAAACGCACGACGTAGGGGTCGTTGAGCGCCACGGCAGTCTTGTCGAGGAGGAACTCGACTTTCGGCTGGCCGAGGTGTTTTTTTGCTTTGCCATCGGCGTCGATCTGCGCGGTGAAACAGTGAATGATGTTCGGCTGGTTGAGCAGGAATGCCACATCGAAGCGCCCTGCCGCCGGCAACTTCACCCGCGCGCTGTAGAGCCCCGGCGAGACTTCGCGCAGGCTGCGGTCGATGACCATGGCGGCGCGGGCGATCTGGCCACGGTTGGGGTAACCGGACATCGGCGCGTTCATGCCTTCGGCGTAAAAGTAGGTGGTGTTGTCGACCGGGTTGACCACGAACACCGCGTTGTCGTCGCGTGACACCGCCAGGCTCGAGGCCAGCGGTAAATCCCCGGCCATACGCGGCGCTTGCGGGCCGGCTTCGAAACCCTGGCTGATTGGCTGGCGGCCTTCGCCTAAAGAAGACAGGTTGATCATGGTGACTTTCGGTGAAGCGAGCCCGCGGATGTAGGCGTAGGCCTGGGTGAACACCACTTGGTAGGGCTCGGCGGAAACGTCCAGATCATGGATGGCGCTGTTGGTCGCGGCGTCGATGACCGTGGCGCGGTTTTCCACGGTGTTGAGCACCACGCCGAAGCGGCCGTCAGCGCTGAAGCCCATGGGGCCGAGGCCTTGTTGCAGTTTTATCACCCGGCGGATGGCGTGGGTGCTGGCGTCGATCACGGTCACGGTGCCGTCCTTGCCGTCGGCGACGTAAACCGCGCCGGACAGCGCTGAATAGGCGACTGACAGCGGATGCGAGCCGGTTTTGATCTGCTGGACGATGTTCAGGCTGGCGATGTCGACCACGCTGACGGTGCCGTCGTCGCGGTTACTGACGAAGGCGAAACGGCTGTCCTTGCTGAAGCTGATTTCGTGGTGGCCGCGCCCGGTCTGCAAGTGTTTGAGGGGTTTGAGGCTTTGGCTGTCGATCACCGTGACGCCGGAGCCTTCGGCTTTGCTGGCGTTGTTGCCGACCCACAGCAGGCGTTCATCCGGTTGCAGCGCCACGCGTACCGGTTGGCTGCCAGCGGCGATTGAGTCGAGGACTTTGAATTGCTCGCTGTCGATGACGGCCACTTCGCCGGCCATCGGCATCGAGACGAATACGCGTTTGTTGTCTTTGGGGCTGACCCAGTCCATCGGCGGTTGCTTGAGTTCGATCCGCGCCAGGGTGCTGGTGATGCCGCCGACCGACACCGACGGATCGACCACAGCGATGCTGGCGTCGCGGTTCATCACCAGCAGGAAATAGCTGTTGAGGTCGAGCAACGGCCGCGCGCCGATGTTGGACTTGAGGAACACCCCGACCCGGGCTTTGCAGCTCTGGTCGCGGCCCTGGGCTTGATCGGCGGCGAGGGTTTGTGGATCGACCCAGGCGCCCGGCGCTACCCCGGACAACGGCTGGCCGGAAGCGCTGTCGGTGACGCGGAACTGCACATCGGCGAATTCGCCTTCGCGCAGCTTGCCGTCGGCGGCCAGTGGCTTGAGGTTGAAATCCACCGCCACGCCGTCACGGTTCAGCGTCTGACCCGCCCCGGTTTGCGCCAGCGCGATCTCACTCAGCGTCAGCAATGCCCCGGCCATGGCCAGCGTGCAAATACCGATGATGTTGATGATCCTGTTCATCCAGCACTCCCCTACACATTCAGTCCAAACGACGCGGTCCCTGTGGGAGCGAGCTTGCTCGCGAAGGCGTCTTCCGCTGCACCCTTGAATTCGGGTTGCTCGCGAAGGCGTCTTCCGCTGCGCCCTTGAAACCGGGTTGCTCCCATTCGCGAGCAAGCTCGCTCCCACAAGGGATTTGCATCCGTCCCACTCCCTCACTGCCACCACTGCCCACTGTGGGAGCGAGCTTGCTCGCGAAGGCGTCTTCCGCTGCACCCTTGAAACCGGGTTGCTCCCACAAGGGATTTGCATCCACCGGGACATTGCCGCTCTGCTACTGCCCCTGCGGCGCCGGTTCCGGTTCGTTGGTCACCCGCAGCAAGCCCCATAACCCGGAGGTGTTGCCGTAAGCGGCGTAGTCGCGGAACAGGTAATCCCCCGGTATCGCATTGCTGCCACCAGCGCTCGGAATCATGAAGCTGAAGTGCGCGGCCGGCAGGATGCTCTCGTGGGCGCCGATGTACATCGACATCGGGTTGTAGCCGAAGCGCACCGAGCCCACGCCCGGCGAGCCCAGCGGATACCCCCCGGTGTCGCTCTTCTCGGCCTGGAACGGGTTCACCGACCAGACATGCCCGTCGAGCTGGAACGTGGTGCCGCGACTGCCACCGCTTGGCATCAGAATGTGCGTACGGAATGGCTGTCCGGGTTTGGCATACAGCACCGGCGTCTGCGGATCGCCACCGATCAGCGCATTGCTGTAAGCCATGTGCGCATTGCTCATGTCGCCGTAACCCGCGCCATCGGCATGCCCGAACGGTGCATCCGGAGCGAGGCCGAAGCGATACCACAGCGGCTCGGTCTTGTAGTTGATCGCCATGCTCGAGTTGTCCTGCGGATCGGTCGGCACGCCGAAGCCCTCAGCGGCAATCCCTTCCACCGGCCGGCCATTGGCCCAACGGGTGTTCAACGCCTTGTGCCAGACCATCGCAAAATCGCGGTAGCTGGTTTGCCCAGGCGCCGTGACCGTGGCGTTGACCTTGCGCGCATCGTCGACCCAGGTCGCGCCGATCGGCAGGATGCTCATTGCTCCACCAAGGCCTTTTTGCGGCTGCTTGATCACGTCCGCCGGGATGAAATTCAAGCCGCCGAACTCCACCGCTGTGGCGTTGATGTTGTCGACGCTGCGGCCCAGTTGCGTCACCGGTTTGCCCTCACGCTCCAGATGCCCGGCGTAGTACTGATAGGTCCGGGTCGGGTACGCGCCGCTGTTGCCGACACGCGGTGGCACGGTCTGGATCGGATTGGCGCCGACGTTGGCGCCGTCGGATTTGGTGATGTCGTAGGCCAGCAACTGCGCGTGCAGACCGACGTGGCTGGACGGCCGCATCAGGTTGTTGCTGAAGGTGGTCGAGCCCAGGCCGCTGTTGCGATCACGCTTGACCATGCCTTGCATCACTGCGGTTTGAGTCAGATCCGGCATCACGCTCGGCAGACGGTTTTCCAGGGTGATGTTGATGCAATCCCCCGCCGCTGCGCGCAGCACCAGCGGTTCGACCGGGATGCCGGGTTTGAGCTTGCCGCTCACCGGATCCAGATCGGATTTGCGCACATACAGAATCGCGGTCGGATCATGCAGCGGCCCGCTCTGTCCGCCGATGGTGATGGTTTCGCCATCCTCCGGATCGGTCACGGTGACTTGTGGAATGCTCACCGTGCGCGAGTTCAGCACCAGGGTGCCGCCCGCGGGATTGAGCGGCCCGCCGACATGCTGGCCGAGCCCTTCGGGATCGCCGATGGTCAGGCCCAGCGTATTGCCGAGGATGTCATTGGCCAGCGCCGCGACCACCTCATAGTTGCGCTGCACCGTTGGCCGGGTGCCAATACCGTTAGGGTTGGCGCCATAGCGCGGGCAACTGCCCTCGAACGCGACGGTGTTACGCATGCCTGCCGGATTCGGGTTGTTGGGGATGGCGAACAAGTCGCTGCGTTTGGCGGTGTAGTTGCGCATCACGCCCCAGATACCGCTCCAGTAGCCTTCGATCGAAGCGTCCATCGAGTACAGATAGTCGCCCGTGGTCGCCGCCGAACTGGACAGCATCGACACCGGCGCAATGAAGCCCATCTGCTCGGAGATGCCGATCATCTGCGACGCACGCCAGCCAGAGTTGGAGCTGTTGCCGAACCCGGAACCGCTCTGCAGCCATTTCACCCCGTGCAAGGTGACGTTGTGCTCTTCCTCATGGCCACCGGCATGCACCCGCAGCCGCACGTTGTCGCCGGTGTAAGTACGCAGCATTGGCGTGAACGGATCGCCCGGCTCGGCGCCGCCCTTGTTGATGTGCGGCGGAAACAGCGTGGTGCCACCGGTGGGGCCGGTCGCCGAGGTGAGCAGATTCGGCGCCAGGTTCATCGCCGGAATCGCCCGGTCGGTACGGCTTTGCATGGCGAACGCCAGATCACCGCCAAGGCCGTCGGCCTGCATGCCGCGCTTGCCGTCCGGGCCGACCTTGTTCGGGTCGTACACGCGCAGGGCCAGCGGTTCGTTGCGATAGTTGACGACGAACATGCCCGGGTCATCCACCGAAATCGCCTGCGGGCATGGCCGGCTCGGGCAGCCCGGGACCTGACCGCCCTGCACCTCCAGCACTCCTTCAAGCAAGTTGCTGGCGTTGTTGCGCACTGGCGGATTGATCGCGTAGCGGAAGCTGTCGGCGGTGGCCGGGAACGCCTGCGCATTCGGCACGCCGTTGGGACCGGCGCCCACATAGACGCCGGCCTCATAGGCGTGCTGGAAGTCGCTGTATTCGAGGAAGAACTCGCGGAAGCTGTCGTTCTTGCCATCGCCATCGAGGTCGCCGGTGTTGATCACCGCTTGCCACGACGTCGGCCCGCCGTCTTGGCGCGCGCCGCTATAGAGAGGCTCGCCGGTTTCGGCGTGGAACCAGGTGGAACCGGCCGGCTCTGCAAGAACGGTGGCGTACAGACCAATCTGCTGGTGCGTCGATGGGCCTAAGTGGTCGTGGGTGAAGATCGTGCCGAGGCCGCGATCGACGCCTTTGGCGTTGACCACCGGATCGACGAACCAGCGCTGCATCGCCGTGCGCGCACCCAGCCAGTCAGCGCGGCCGTACTGGCCGAAGAACGGATGGTTCCTGGCTTTCGGGCAGGCCTGAGTGCCGTCACGCGGATCAGTACCGGCGCACTGGTTGAACTCGCGGATCGCGTGAATGCGCTCCTGCACTGCGCCGGGCGAGAGCACGCCGTCCTCGTAATTCCAGCCGTTGGAAGAGCCGTCCGCCGAGGTCAGATCCCACTTCGGCAGGTGAATGTGCTGGCCGATCACGTCGGTCGGCGTGCGCACCTGATAATCGTCCATCTCGTAAGTGGCCGGCACCAGGTTGGTTTGCTGGTATTGCACGCAATCGAAGGTGTTCATGCGCATCACCAGCGGCTCTGGCGGACGCTGCTTGGTGATGACCGGCCAGGCGTCTTCCCACAGCGCCAGAATGCGCGCCTGCGGAAAGTGATAACCGACTTTGTTGTACACCGCATCAAACTGGATGTTGGCGGCTTTGTAGATCCGTGGGCGGTCGGCGGTGAAGGTCGAGGCGCCGACAAAGGACATGCCGTCGATGCGCTCACCACTGGCGAACTCGCCGCTGCCGGCATTGCTGGTCAGGCGTTTTTGCCGATCATCCATGCACGGTTCGTAGTACGGCGCGCCGGCCATCGGCAAGGCACCGTTGGTGCGGAACGCCTTGGCCACCACTTGATTGCCGGGCAGCAGGGCGTAGCTTGGGTGATCTTTTTTCGCGTGGAAGGCCATCGCCGCCTGTTCGACTTCGGTGCCTTCTTCGGGCAGGTAAATCGGTTTGGCGCGGGTGACTTCCTTGGAGAAGTCCAGCGAAGTGGTCACGGTGTGTGCCTCGCCACCGGCCGCGACGCCATCCAGTGCGTGCCGCTGCAAACCGCCATCCCAACCACCGGACTGCGCTGGGTCGAGGTTGGCCCACAGCGCCTTGCCGCTGGCCTTGAGCGATTGCGCGGTGGCGGCGTCGAGCATGTCCAGCGGCGGGGTTGGCGGACGTTGGCCGACCGAGCTTTCCATGCCGCCGATCCAGAACGGGTAGCCAGGGTTTTTCAGGCTGCCGTCGGCATTGCGGTTGGCTTCGCTGCGATCGACCAGCGCCAGTGAGCCGATGGCCTGACCACCCGCGTTGCCGCCATGGTGTTCACCCTCATCATCGCCCTCTTCTTCGTCATCCTCGTCATCATGGCCGGCGACCAGGGTTTCACCGATTTTCGGCACCACCACGACTTTGCCAGGCATCGGTGCCATGGCTTTGCCGGGTAGCGGCACAATGGCCGGAATCGGCGTACCGGCGACGATTTCACCATCGGGCAAAGCCCGTGCGCCGGCCGCCGGTTTGCCGCTGCGCAAGGCAAACGGTTCGCTGTGGTAGCCGTCGGCGCCCTGCTGCGAAACATCAAGTCGAGTGCCCTCTTCGAACACATCGTGCACCCGCCACATGGCCCACATGCCTTGGGCGAAGTGCGGATAGAAATGGCAGTGATAGATTGCGTCGCCGGCCACGCGGTTGCGGTTGCCCGAACCACCGTTGGCGATTTCATAGGTGTAGCCGGCGCCCGGACCGATGCCTTGGGCGTCGACGTAATCGGAGTTGTCGTCGTTAGGGTTGAACAGCCACTGATGGCCGTGCAGGTGGAAGATGTGCTGCTCGTGGCCATTGTGGGTGTTGCGGAATTTGACGAAGTCACCGATGTAGCTGTGGTTGACGTTCGACGGCTCCGACGGATACAGGGCCATGGTCGCTTTCACACCGATCTGATCGGCGCGCGGTGTCTGGCCCGGGGCGATGTTCTCCAGCCCGGTGTTGGCCGGCACGTCCACCAGCATCGCCACATCGCCAACCGTGTGCGAGCTGAGGAAGAATTCTTCATAGGCGCACGACAGGCAGTCGTGCATCGGCCCCACGCCCAAGCGGTTGGCGACCACTTCGGCACCCATGCCGCCGGAGCCGTAGTTGATCATGAACGAGTCGCGGGTCGGCTCAAGCACATGGGCCATCACCGGATCGGCCCAATATGCAGGGAACGCTTGAGTCGCGGCGGTTTCGTCCTGGAACTGCGAGGCAAAATCGCGGAACGGTTCCAAGCGGTTGGGGATCGCCGGGTTGCGTTTGCCCATCGTTTCCAGCGGATAGGTGCTGGACGGGAAACTGCCATCGGCGTTGCTGCCCATGACAATCGCATCGCTTTCGCTGGAAATGATTTCATTGCCGTCGACCATGCCGATGATCGGCGTGCCGGCCTTGCCTTCGCGTAACCAAGGTTCGCGCTGCGGGTAGCGCGCCTGGTAATCGACAATGGGTTGGCCGGTGGGTGCGCGGCCAGTCGTGGCCAGGCGCATTTCTTCTTCGGTGAGGGTATTGCGATAAGTGCGACCGCCCTTGGGCAGCACGACGACCTGGCCGAACAGACCGTTGGCAACGTTGCCGGCCGCGCCCTCGCCGCCAAACGTCGCGCCACGGCTGCTGACGGCAAACGCGCCTTCACGTTCGGCGAACAAGGTGTAACTGCGGCTCGCGCCCGGTGGCACCAGGCTGTTGGCGTTACGCCCGGTGAACGAAGAAATGTCATCGATGCTGTTCACTGCTTGCAGGCCGTTGACCTGGAAACCGACGTGACGATCGGCGACCTGCTCGTCGACTTTGAAGTCTTCGGCGCCGTTAGCGTTTTCGACGTCCTCTGCTTCGCCCTCGTTTTCAAAGTGCTTGTTCGGGTTGGCCTGATAGTCGAGCAGGTTCTGCAGATTGATCGTCAGGCAATCGCCGGCGGCCACGCGCAACACCAACGGCCGCGGACGCTTGTCCGGGCGTAGCGAAACTTTGCCCGGCACCGCAGCGCCACCGTAAGCCAGTGACTGCTCATGTTCATCGACCACATCGCGGCGCAGGGCGAACATCATGCCGTTGATGTTCTGCGCACCGAGGCGGTTGAACATCAGCGGTTGATCGAAGGCGACGACGTTGGCCACCAGATTGCGCTCGCAACGCACGGCTGCGCCGGCCAGTTCGACGCTGAGCATCGAGGCCAGGATCAGCAGCCAGTTGAACAGAGACGGAGTGTGATGAATGCCAGCCATGATCAGTAACCTCGTAGTGGGTGCTCTCGCGAACACTTCTCGACAAATGCCCTGGAGCAATCCGCGTGCCACAAAAAATCTCATTACCGTTCAATCAGTTACCGCGACCACTTGAAAGTCCGGGGGATATTCCCCACCGCTTTCCCCCACTTTTCGGGTCTATCCGGTTTGCCCCGAAAATGGGGAAAACCGGGTTGGGCTCACAACGGCGCATCCATGGCCAGGCCCTGCAAACGCCGGTACTGGCGCAATACGTTCGGCACATAACGCTGAGTTTCGGCAAACGGCGGAATCACCCGGCCACGGCTGAGCACCGCGTCCGGCCCGGCGTTGTAAGCCGCCACGGCAAGGGCGATGTCGTTGTCGAACAGGGTCATCAGACGCTTGAGGTATCTGGCCCCGCCCTGGATGTTGGCCTTGGGGTCGTAGACGTCAGTGACGCCGAGTTCGCGCGCGGTGTCGGGCATCAACTGCATCAGCCCGCCGGCGCCTTTGGGTGAGGTGGCACCGGGGTTGTAGCGAGACTCGGCGTTGATCACCGCGTGCAACAGCGCTTCGGGTAATTGATTGACCTTGGCCGCCGCCGACACCAGTTCCGCGTAAGGCTGGTTGGCGATCATTTGCGGCTGCTGATCAAGGCTGGCCACTGCGGCATCAGCCTCGCGGATCACCCGTTCGTAGGTGCGTCCGGGCCGGTGAACGTTGGACAGCACGTAGCTGCCCTTGGCGTCCACCGAGATGAACACATCGGCTTGCGCGGCGCCGCTGAGCAGCACACAGCCGAGCAATCCGCTGGCAAGAAATTTCATGTCGGGCCTCCCCGGATCGACCCCGATAAATTGGGGGAAATGCCCCAATGGCCGATCACGTTTGAGCCATACGCAAGCACTGTGCCGACTCTTTAAATGCCCGGTTTACAAGGGTTTCAGCCAATCAGGTGGTTTTCAGTGGGGGCTGAGCATGGCAATTGCATAAGCCGTTCAGGCGACACGGCTGCCACTCACGGGAGGTCATCATGAAGCTGCAATATCGTCCGCGTGGCCAACGCGGTTTTACCCTGCTCGAATTGCTCGTGGTGCTGGTGGTGCTCGGCCTGTTGGCCGGGATCGTCGCGCCGAAATACTTCGCCCAACTCGGTCGCTCGGAAGTGAAAGTGGCCAAGGCGCAGATCGAAGGGCTGAGCAAAGCGCTGGATATCTATCGACTGGAGGTCGGTCACTACCCGTCCACCGAACAGGGCTTGCAGGCCTTGGTCACCGCACCGAGTGACGAGGCGAAATGGACCGGCCCGTATTTGCAGAAAAAACTGCCGCAGGACCCGTGGGGACGTAATTACACCTACCGCTATCCCGGCGAAAACAGCGAGTACGACCTGCTCTCGATGGGCAAGGACGGCCAGCCCGGCGGCGAAGGTGAAAACGCCGAAGTGACCAATTGGCAGTGAACGGAGCGCGGCCCATGCGATTTCATCTGAAAGCGGTTGGCAAGGCGGGTGTGGTGTCGTTGAGCGTCGAAGCGCCGGGTGACAGCGAGGCGCGGCGGATCGCCGAGGACCAGGGTTTGCGTGTGCTCAGCTCGCACGCCGACAAGCATTGGCGCTCGCTGAAACTGCGTCAGCGCGAGACCTTCAACCTGGTGCTGTTCAGCCAGGAGCTGACCACCCTGCTCAATGCTGGCCTACCGCTGATCGATGCGCTGGAAAGCCTCGCCGAAAAAGAAACCGCCCCCGCCGCCCGCAAAACCTTGAGTGAGCTGGTGCGCCTGCTGTACGAGGGCAAGTCCTTCTCGCAGGCGTTGGGCCAGTTGTCGGCGGTGTTCCCGCCGCTGTACGTGGCGCTGGTACAGTCCAGCGAGAAAACCGGCGCGGTCGGCGATGCGCTGGGTCGTTACGTCAGTTACCGCCAGCGCATGGACGAGGTGCGCCAGAAGATCATCAGCGCCTCGATCTACCCGATGCTGTTGCTGATAGTCGGCGGTGGCGTGGTGCTGTTCTTGATGGGTTATGTGGTGCCGCGTTTCAGTCTGGTGTTTGAGGGGCTGGGGAATAACCTGCCGTGGCTGTCGCAGGTGCTGATGAGCAGCGGCATGTTTTTGCATGCGCATCAGGCCGAGTTCTTCGGTGGGCTGGCAGCGCTGGTCATCGCCCTTGCCGTGCTGCAAAAACAACCGGCGTTTCGCCGCGGGCTGGACCGGCTGGTGGAGAAACTGCCGGCCGTGCATCAACGGATTTTCATGTATGAACTGGCGCGCTTTTATCGTTCGCTGGGGATTCTGCTGCAGGGCGGGATTCCGCTGGTGACCGCTATGAGCATGGTGCGCGGCTTGCTCACCGTGGCGTCGCGGGTGCGCCTGGATCAGGCCTGCGAACGGGTGCGCGAGGGGCAATCGCTGTCCACCGCGCTGGAACTCAATCACCTGGTGACACCGGTGTCCCTGCGCCTGCTGCGCGCCGGCGAACAGTCCGGCAACCTCGGGCAGATGATGGAGCGCAGCGCCGATTTCTACGACGAGGAAATCAGCCGCTGGCTGGAGTGGTTCGTGAAGTTGTTCGAACCGCTGCTGATGACCTTCATCGGCCTGCTGATCGGGGTCATCGTGATCCTGATGTACATCCCGATTTTCGAACTGGCTTCGAGTATTCACTGACTCCGGGAACGGGTCGGATCTCTGTACCCACGCTCTACCACGTTCCCAAACAAGACCACAAAGACGGAGAACGATATGCACATTAAAAAGCTCGTGCTCGCAATGGCCATCGGCGCAGTTCTGTCAGCGTCTACGGTGCTGATTCCGGAGGGTTTGTCGGGAGTTTCCACGGCTCATGCCAAGGATGGGGGTAGCGGTGGTGGTGGAGGTAGTGGCGGTGGCGGAAGTGGTGGCGGTGGAGGTGGTGGTCATGGCGGCAACGGCGGCGGTAGCGGTGGTGGAAGCGGCGGTGGCAACGGTGGCGGTGGCAGTCACGGCGGTGGCAACAGCGGCAGCGGTGGCGGCGGCAACAGTGGCCATAGCGGCAGCGACCACGGCTCAGGACACTCGGGCAGCAGCGCCTCTTCGGGCCGCAGCGGCACGCACGCCGAAGCTGGAGATGACCATGGCGTCCACCGCGCTGGTGAAGTCGGTGATGATCGTGGCGTGCATGCTGCGGGCGAAGTCGGCGATGATCGTGGCGTACATGTCGGCGGCGAGCCGGGCGATGACAAGCGCGCCAACTGATTTTTAGAAACACCTCAAAACCTGTGGGAGCTGGCTTGCCAGCGATGAGGCCCGGTCAGGCAAAGCTGTATTGCCTGATACACCGCCATCGCTGGCAAGCCAGCTCCCACAGGATTTTGCAGTGTTTGAAAAATCCACTGCAGGGCTCAGAGGGCGACGTGGCTCTCGTTCAACCGTTCACGCAAAAACTCGACCAACGCCTGCACCGGCCGCGAAGCCTGACGATGCTGCGGATACACCGCCGATAACGTCAGCGGCTCCGGGCGCAAGTCATCCAGCACCGGCACCAACCGGCCATCCTTCAGCGCCGCACCCACGATGAACGTCGGCAGATAGGTAATGCCCAACCCCTGCACCGCCGCATCACGCAGCAACTCGCCGTTGTTCACGCGCATACGCCCGGTGACATTCACCAGCAACGGTTTGCCCTGCCCTGCGTTGAAGCGCCACTGCACCGAACGACCGTGGCCATAAGGCAGGCAGTCGTGGCTGTGCAGCTCTTCCGGCTTGAGCGGCGTGCCGCGTTCTGCAAGGTAGGCCGGGCTGGCGCAATACACGCGCTCGATGGAGGCGATGCGGCGGGCGATCAGCGTCGAGTCTTCCAGCACACCGATGCGCAGCGCCAGGTCATAGCCTTCACCGAGCAGGTCCACTGGCCGATCGCTCAGATCCACCTCCACCGTGACCTCGCGATAGCGTTGCAGAAACATCGGCAGCAGGCACCCCAAATGCGCCACGGCAAACGACAGCGGCGCACTCAGGCGAATCGTTCCGCGCGGCTCGGCGGTCTGCCCGGCAATGCCCTGCTCCACTTGTTCAACTTCGCTCAACAGCCGTAGCGCCGATTCGTAATAGCTCTGGCCCAGCGGCGTCACGTCCAGGCGCCGGGTCGAGCGGTTCAACAGTCGCACCCCGAGGCGCTCTTCCAGTTGCATCAAGCGGCGGCTGACGAACTGCTTGGACAGCCCCAACTGATCGGCTGCTGCGGTGAAGCTGCCGGAGTCCATGACCTGGCAAAAAATACGCATGTCTTCGAACGGGTTCATTGTCACTTCCTGGTGGACAGTTAAACGCTTTATAGCCGCTTTTTCACTTTTCGACAGCTCATTAATCTGTGCCCACGGTGTTGCTGAGGCCTGAACCCCAGCGCCACAGCAGCCCGCAACCCAGGCAAACAACTCAAAACATAGTCAAAAGGATTTCCAGCATGAACATCGTCAAGAAAACCCTGACCGCTTCCCTCCTCGCCCTGTCCATCGGCAACGCATTCGCCGCCGAAAGCAGCGGTGTTGAACACAACACCCAAGCGTTCCTCAACGCCCTCGCCGCCGGCGGTGGCAAACCGCTGGAGCAACTGAGCCCGAAAGACGCCCGTGCGGTGCTGACCGGTGCCCAGGCTTCGGTGAAGGTGGACCTCTCCGGGGTTGAGGTCAGCGACAAGGCGATCAAGGTCGATGGCCAGACCATCAACCTGAAAGTGGTACGCCCGGCCAAGGTCAAAGGCGAGTTGCCGGTGTTCATGTTCTTCCACGGTGGCGGCTGGGTACTGGGCGATTTCCCGACCCACCAGCGCCTGATCCGTGATCTGGTGGTGGGTTCCGGTGCCGTGGCGGTGTATGTCGATTACACGCCGTCGCCGGAAGCGCAGTACCCGACTGCGATCAACCAGGCTTACGCCGCGACGAAATGGGTCGCCGAGCATGGCAAAGACATCGGTGTCGACGGCAAGCGCCTGGCAGTGGCCGGCAACAGCGTCGGCGGCAACATGGCGGCAGTCGTGGCCTTGATGGCCAAGGAACAGAAAACCCCGGCGTTGCGCTTCCAGTTGCTGATGTGGCCGGTGACCAACGCACAGTTCGACGACGGCTCGTACCAGCAGTTCGCCGAAGGCCACTTCCTCACCAAAGGCATGATGCAGTGGTTCTGGGACAACTACACCACCAACCCGGCCGAGCGTGCGCAGATCCACGCCTCGCCGCTGAACGCCAGCGCCGAACAACTCAAAGGCCTGCCCGCCGCGCTGGTGCAGACCGCCGAGTTCGACGTGTTGCGCGATGAAGGCGAAGGCTATGCACGGCACCTGGATGCGGCCGGTGTACCGGTGACCTCGGTGCGCTACAACGGGATGATTCATGACTTTGGCTTGCTCAACCCGCTGAGTCAGATTCCGGAAGTGAAGGCGGCCGTGCGGCAGGCGGCGGCTGAGCTGAAGACTCATTTGAACTGAACCCGATCTCTCGCCACACCCAAAACTGTGGCGAGGGGATTTATCCCCGATGGACTGCGCAGCAGTCCCCTGCTTCTTCTGGATAAGAGCGGGGTCGCTTCGCAACCCATCGGGGATAAATCCCCTCGCCACAAAAACCTCTTCAACACCCAAAAAATCTTCACTGAATTCGTGCAGCTCCGGAGATTGCCATGTCCTTCCTCCTCACTCACCTGCTGTCTCTGAGTGCCCTCCTGCTGGTGCTCGACGCGCTGCTCTGGCACTTCTCGCCCTTCACTCATCGCGCCCCGAGAGTCGGTGTGCGGCTGGTGCTGTTTCTGGCGTTCACGGCGCTGGTGATCAACGCCGGCGTCAGTCCGTTGCAGGCACCGCTGTTGGCCGATGATCGCGTGGCGCAACTGGGCGCGACGGCGCTGGGGATTGTCTGGTGGCTGTACGCTGCGCGGGTGCTGACCGAAGTGATCGGTCTGGTGTTGATGCGGCGCATCGGCCACAGCGGTCGGCTGTTGCAGGACGTGATCGGCGCACTGGTGTTCCTGGCGGCGATCGTCGCGGCCGCCGGTTATGTGCTGGAGTTGCCAGTCAAAGGTTTGCTGGCGACCTCCGGGGTGGTGGCGATCGTCGTCGGTCTGGCGCTGCAAAGCACTTTGAGCGACGTGTTCTCGGGGATCGTGCTCAACACCACCAAACCCTATCAGGTGGACGATTTCGTGGTGATCGACGGCGTCGAGGGCAAGGTGCTCGACATCGACTGGCGCGCCACGCACCTGCTGACCAGCACCGGCACCCTGGCCGTGGTGCCGAACTCGGTGGCGGCCAAGGCAAAGATCGTCAATCTCAGTCGCCCGACCAACCTGCACGGTGTCTCGATCAGCATCAAGGTGCCGAACCATATTCGCCCCCGGCGCGTGCTCGACGCCCTCGACCGCACCCTGCAAGGCAGCAGCAGCCTGCTGTTGAATCCACCGCCCAAAGCCGTGTTGAAAGAAGCCGGTGAAGAGATGTCGGAATACGTCGCCAGCGGTTTCATCAGTGAGTTGGGCAAGAAAAGCGAGGTACGCAATCAACTGTTCGACCTCGCCCACCGTCATCTCGAAGCCGCAGGTATTTCCCGGCATCCCGATGGCGTGATCGAGCCCTCGACCCGCGCCAGGGCACTGCTCGATGAAGTGAAAGTCTTCCGCTCGTTGAGCCATGAGGAACGCGATCGCCTCGCCGAGTCGATGGTCGCGCAACAGTACGCAGCCGGTCAGGTGGTGCTGGGGCTGGATGAAGTGCCCGACAGTCTGTTTGTCATCGCCACCGGCGTGGTCAGTGCGACCGTGCCCGATGGCACTGGCCAGACCGAAGCCGGGCGCATGGGGCCGAGCGAGGTCATGGGCGAACAGAGCATCCTCGCCGATACGCCTTCGCAAGCCACGTTCACGGCGTTGACGTCGAGCATCATTTACCGGCTCGACAAGAACCTCACCCGTCAGTGCATGGAACAGCGCACAGAGGTGGGTCGGGCGTTGAATAAATTGCAGGCGGTGCGGCAGCAGAACAGTCGCCTCGCGTTGATGGCCAAACCGGTAGCGGTGAGGAAAGGTGGGTTTTTGGGATGGTTGCAGAAGCGCTGATGCGGGGATTTTAAGATCAAAAGTCTCCCCCCTCCCCCCAACCCTCTCCCCCAAGGGGACGTGGGGGAAAGGGAGCCGATCGCCGGGCATTTCAAGACCGGAGTTCGGCTCGGCATTGCAGGTCGGCGTAGCTCGAACACGGCCCTCACCCTGGCCCTCTCCCTTTGGGAGAGGGCCAGGGGCTTTTACTTGGCAGTGAACTTGGTGTAGCTGTTGATCAGGTTGCGGTAGTTCGGCAGGCGTTCCGACAGCAGATGCGCCAGGCCTTCCATGTCATTGCGCCAGTCGCCCTGCAGCTCGCACGCCACCGAGAACCAGTTCAGCAGGTGGGCACCGGCGGCCGACATCCGCGCCCAGGCCGCTTGTTGTACGGTGGTGTTGAAGGTGCCGGACGAGTCGGTGACCACGAACACTTCATAACCTTCAGCGATGGCCGACAGGGTCGGGAACGCTACGCAGACGTCAGTCACTACACCGGCGATGATCAGTTGCTTGCGGCCGGTGGCCTTGATCGCCTTGACGAAATCTTCGTTGTCCCAGGCATTGATCTGGCCAGGACGCTGAATGAACGGCGCGTCCGGGAACTGCTCGCGCAATTCCGGTACGAGCGGGCCGTTCGGACCGGCATCGAAACTGGTGGTGAGGATGGTCGGCAGCTTGAAGAACTTGGCGATATCGCCCAGCGCCAAGACGTTGTTCTTGAATTCGTTCGGCGAGAAATCCTGCACCAGCGAGATCAGACCGGTCTGGTGATCGACCAACAGCACAACCGCATCATCTTTGTTCAGACGTGTGTAAGGAACGCTCATGGGAAAACTCCTGGGTGGGTGGATATTGCGTAAAGCGCCGTACCGCGTGGCCGGCGCTTTTGTTGTCGGGATCAGAAGGCGAAACAGGAACAGCCGAAGGCGCCCCAGAAACCGGCAAAGTCGCTGACCGGCGCGTTCGACAGCCGCGCCTTTTCATGGCTGTGCGAGTGCACCGCACAGGCGCCAACGCACTGATGCACTTGCGCCTGCAGCGGCGAATTCGGCCGCCAGTGGCCCGGGACTTTCACCACTGGCGACCAGTCCGGCAGAACCGGAATCGAGCGTGGGCCGAGGTCTTCGAAGTCACCGGCGGCATAGACGATCTTGCCGCCGACCACGGTCAGTACCGACTCGATCCACTTGATCGCTTCTTCTTCTACGTGGAAGAAATCCGCGCTCAGTGCCGCGAGATCCGCCAGTTGCCCGACCTTGATCTGGCCCTTCTTGCCTTGCTCGGACGAGAACCAGGCGCTGCCGTGGGTGAACAGTTCCAGCGCGGTGGTGCGTGGCAAACCTTCCTCGTACAGCGCCAGACCACCGACGGTACGACCGCTGACCATCCAGTACAGCGAGGTCCACGGGTTGTAGCTGGACACCCGCGTGGCATCGGTGCCAGCGCCCACCGGCACGCCTTCGGCGAGCATGCGCTTGATCGGCGGCGTGGCCTCGGCTGCCTGTTTACCGTAACGATCGACGAAGTATTCGCCCTGGAACGCCATGCGATCCTGAATCGCAATGCCGCCGCCCAGCGCCCTCACCCGCTCGATGTTTTGCGGGGTGATGGTTTCGGCGTGGTCGAAGAACCACGGCAGACCGTTGAACGGAATGTCGCGATTGACCTTCTCGAACACGTCGAGCATGCGGCTGATCGATTCGTTGTAAGTGGCGTGCAGACGGAACGGCCAGCGCTGTTCGACCAGGTGGCGCACCACCGGCTCCAGTTCCTGTTCCATGGTCTGCGGTAAATCCGGGCGCGGTTCGAGGAAGTCCTCGAAGTCCGCCGCCGAGAACACCAGCATTTCACCGGCACCGTTGTGACGCAGGTAATCGTCGCCCTGATGCAGGGTGACGCTGCCGGTCCAGTTCTGGAAATCGCTCAGTTCTTCTTTGGGTTTCTGGGTAAACAGGTTGTAGGCGATGCGTACGGTCAACTGGTCCTCCTTGGCCAGTTGCTCGATCACATGATAGTCGTCCGGATAGTTCTGGAAACCACCGCCGGCATCAATCGCGCTGGTCAGACCAAGGCGATTGAGTTCGCGCATGAACTGACGGGTCGAGTTGACCTGATACTCCAGCGGCAGCTTCGGCCCCTTGGCCAGCGTCGAGTACAGGATCATCGCGTTCGGCCGTGCGACCAGCATGCCGGTCGGGTTGCCGTTGGCATCCCGGACGATCTCGCCACCCGGCGGGTTCGGCGTGTCACGGGTGTAACCGGCCACCCGCAGTGCGGCACGGTTAAGCAGCGCGCGGTCGTACAGGTGCAGCACGAACACCGGGGTGTCCGGCGCCGCCTGATTGAGTTCTTCGAGGGTCGGCATGCGTTTTTCGGCGAACTGGAATTCGTTCCAGCCACCGACCACACGCACCCATTGCGGGGTCGGCGTGCGGTCGGCCTGTTCCTTGAGCATGCGCAGTGCATCGGCCAGCGACGGCACGCCTTCCCAGCGCAGTTCGAGGTTGTAGTTCAGACCGCCACGGATCAGGTGCAGGTGCGAGTCATTGAGGCCGGGAATGACGCAGCGGCCGTGCATGTCGATCACTTGCGTGGCCGAACCGCGCAGGGCCATGGCCTGGGCGTCGTTGCCGACGACAACAAAACGGCCGTCCTTGATCGCCACGGCGCTGGCCAGTGGTTTGGTACGGTCTACGGTATGAAATTGGCCATTGAACAGAATCAGATCGGCGTTCATCGCAGTTCCTCAGACAAAGTGAAAGGGAGCGAAACCTCGGCGTTTCAGCGCGCCTGAGGTTTTTGAGAATCAAGGTGCTCATGGGCCTGACTCGCTTCGAGCCAAGGCGCAAACAATCGCGTGACGCGAGGCATGAATACGTACACCACCGACAGCACGATGGTCAGGGTGATCAGGAACGTGGCGACCACGTAGTTGGAAAGAATGGGATGCAGCGCCAGCAACGGCCCCCAGATCAGCGGCACCAGCAAGGTGTGCGGCAGAATCACCAGCAGCGTGATCACTGCCTGCTTCCAGCGCGGCGGTGGCGAGGCGGCGTCGGCCAGTGGCGCGAACCAGAACTCGTTGATCGGCGCGACTTCGGTCTGGTCGCCATCGGCGAGCATCGGCGCGGCTTCGGCGACCAGTGCCTGACGCTGCGGCGACTCCAGCCACCCTTGCATCGCTTCGGTGGATCTGAAACGCAGCACGCAGGTGTAGAAGTCGAGACGGCCGCGCTTGCCACGCACCACGTCCACGCCCAGATGGCCTTCACGCTGCCCCGCCACGCGCACGATATTGCGCAGCCAGGCTTCATAGGCCGACTCGAAACCGGCCTTGACCTGATGCTTGATAATCAAGGTGACCGTTTCGTCTGCCCCCGGTGCTTTTTGACTAAGAACTTCAGGCATAACGCAGTACTCCGGGCAAGCGAACATTGAGCGCCAGCCGTCCCGGCCCGGCGATAAACACAGTGGCAAACAGGATCAACAGCAACCAGCCGAACTGCCCCTCGGCCACACTCCATTGCGGGTGCACGAGCAACAGCGCCACCAGTAGCACAAACAGAATAGGCAAGCAGGCCAAACGCGCCAGCACCCCGGCGACGATCAGTAGCGGACAGAGCACTTCGGCGAAGATCGCCAGCATCAGGGTGAGGTGGGCGCCGAGGTGGAACGGGTCTTCGATCAGTTGCAGTTGTGCCGTGAAGTCCAGCAGCTTGGGCAAACCGTGCACCCACAGCAGAAACAACCCGCCACTGACCCGCAGAAACAGCAAACCGACGTCCTGCGCCCGTTCATCGCGTTGTGAAACGTTCATGACCCGACCCTTGAAATGTCATTGGCTGGAATCATGCCAATGATGGTCGGGGGGAAATTGGATAGGTGTGCTCTCTTCTGCGATCAACCTGGTTGCCGAGAACGCCGAAGAACTCTGTGGGCGCTGGCTTGCCAGCGATAGCGGAGTGTCATTCAACAGAAATATCGACTGACCTGACGCCTTCGCGGGGCAGGCTCACTCCCACAGAGGGCTGTGTGGCAGTGAGATCTGCGCGGGGATTTAAATCGCTGGAATATTCAACGGCGCGGCCATGAACTGGCTGATCCGCGAGCGCAACCAACGCTCTGCCGGATCGTTGTCATGCACCCCGCTCCAGGCCATCGACAATTGCGCGGCATCAATCGGGAACGGTGGGTCTTCAGCGCGCAAGGCACAGCCCTCAACCAACGCGCACGCCGCGTAATCCGGCACGGTGGCGATCATTTCGGTGCCGGCGAGCAACGCCCGCAAGCCGCTGAATTGCGGCACGCCAAGGACCACACGGCGGGTGCGGCCGAGCTTGGCCAGATCCATATCGATATTGCCGCTCAGGTCGCCGGAAAACGACACCATCGCATGCGGCCGCTCGCAGTATTCGTCCAGCGTCAGTGGCCCGGGCCGGTTATCGCCACGCAGCACCTTGCAGGGAATGTCGCGCAGCTTTTTGCGTTTGGCGTTGGCCGGCAGATCGGTGGTGTAACTGACGCCAACGGAAATTTCCCCGGAGGCCAATAACGCCGGCATCAACAGGTAATTGGCACGGCGCACCACCACGACGATACCCGGTGCATCTTCCTGCAACTGGCGCAGCAAGGGCGGAAACAGACCGAACTCGGCGTCGTCCGACAGGCCGATGCGAAACACGTCGCAACTGCTCGCCGGGTCGAACTCCTTGGCCCGGCTGACCGCGCCGGAGATCACGTCCATCGCCGGTTGCAACTCCTTGAGAATCGCCAGTGCGCGGGCGGTCGGCTCCATCGCGCGGCCGTTGCGCAACAGCAACGGATCATCGAACAGATCGCGCAAGCGGCCCAGCGCCGCGCTCACGGCGGGCTGGCCCATGAACAGTTTTTCGGCGACGCGGGTCAGGTTCTTTTCGAACATCAACGCTTCGAAAATCACCAATAGGTTCATGTCGACGCGGCGCAGATCATTACGGTTCATGGGCGCTTTCCTTCTATGGCCAATCAGACGCAAGTGCAGCGCACTTTACGCGATCAACGGTGGTTTGAGCCCGAAGTTGTTCAGCAAATTAACAACGATTAACTCGTCAGCCCCAAGGCTCGGCCCAACAATGAATGCCTCTGCGCAGCGTTGTTTTTTGACTTGAGGGAACGCCGTCGTGCCTTCCCCACCGACACGGACACTGGCCATGGCTCACTCGCAACCCACCGTCGCCCTCGCCCCTGCCAGTCAATCGCGCAAAAGCGGGATTGGCGGACTCAGCCCGCAACGTGAACGACACGTCAAACAACTGATTCTCGAACGTCTGGGCGAAAGCCTGGAAGTCGCCGAACTGGCCCGTGCCTGTGCGCTGTCGCGCAGCCACTTCTCCCGCGCCTTCAAATGCAGCACGGGGTTTTCGCCACAAGACTGGATCCGTAGCCAGCGCCTGGCCCGGGCCAAGTTGCTGATCCAGCACACCGACCTGAGCCTGACGCAAATCAGCCTGGAATGCGGCTTCTGTGACCAGGCACACTTCTGTCACATGTTCACCCGCAGCGAAGGGATCAATCCGTTTGCCTGGCGCTGTCAGGTGATGCGGGACGTGCAAAACAGCCGAACAAAACCCGGTCGATTTTGAGCGTTGCAACACCCACCGTTGCGCGATCGCTCAAACCTGAGGATTATGCCCGGACACCCCGGAATAGAAGCCTGTGCGCTGCTGTCCCGACCGTCCGCCGCAACCCCGCAGGAGTCAGCTGTTGAATCGTTCCCCGAATCAGGCCTTCGGTTTCGGCCCCTATCGGATTTATCCAGAACAACGGCTGGTGCTCGAGGGCGACCAGCCATTGCGGCTGGGGCGGCGGGCGATGGATATTCTGCTGATCCTGCTGGCCCAGGCCGGCGAGGTGGTCAGCAAGCAACAATTGATGGCCGGCGTCTGGCCGGACAACGTCGTCGAAGAGATCAATCTGCGCGTGCACATGGCGGCCTTGCGCAAGGCACTCGGTGACGGCCAGAACGGGCAGCGCTATATCGTCACCGTGGCGCACCGCGGCTACAGTTTTGTCGCGCCGATCCTGCTCGAACCCATTAAGCAACGCCCTGCCGGCGACGCCGTCGGCCGCCACAACTTGCCGCTACGGCGCACACGCATGATCGGCCGCCAGACGCTGGTCGACAGCCTGATGAAGCAATTGCCGCGCCAGCGTTGCATCACCCTTGTCGGCCCCGGCGGGATCGGCAAGACCACTGTGGCCCTGCGGGTGGCCGAGCAGTTGATCGGGCGCTATCGCGACGGTATCCGCTTGCTCGATCTGGCGCCGTTGAGCGACCCGCGCATGATCTATTCGCACCTCGCCGCCCTGCTCGACATCCTGCTGCACGACAGCGAACCGCTGACCAGCCTGATCAACGGCTTGCGCGAACGGCAGATGTTGCTGGTGATCGATAACTGCGAACACTTGATCGACGCCGTGGCCCAGCTCAGCGAAAGCCTTTTGCGCGGCGCACCGCAGGTGCACATCCTGGCCACCAGCCGCGAGAGCCTGCGGGCCGAGGGCGAATATGTGCAGCGCCTGGAGACCCTCGATTGTCCGCCGCTGTCGGCCGTGACGGACCATGCGCAAGCGCTGGCTTTTGCCGCGCTGCAATTGTTCGCCGAGCGCGCCATGGCTGCCCATGAACACTTTGAACTCAATGATGCCAACCTGGCGCAGGCCATCGAAATCTGCCAGCGGCTTGATGGCATTCCACTGGCGCTGGAGCTGGCCGCCGCGCAAATCGACGGCACGGACCTGAGGGGTTTGCTGAGTCAGCTACAGGGGCGGTTACCGCCTCTGCTGCCGGGTCATCCGGAACGCCATGTAACGCTCCGTGCCACCCTGGACTGGAGTTTCAATCTGCTCAGCCAGTGCGAGCAGACCTGCCTGCGCCGGTTGAGCGTATTTCGCGGCGGCTTCACCCTGGAATCCGCTGCGGCGGTGATTGGCGGTCAACACATTTTGCCCGGTGAGGTATTTGGCTCGATTACGCAACTGGTGGCCAAATCACTGCTCAATGTCGAAGTCGGCGATGAAGAGGTGTTCTACCGCTTGCTCGATACGACCCGGCGCTATGCCCTGGAAAAACTCGATCACGTCGCCGAACTCGACGAAACCCGCCAGCGTCACGCCGAGCGGTGTCTGGTGTTGATGCAGCAGGCGCAGAGCGCGTGGGAACACACCCCGACGCTGGTGTGGATCGAACGCTATGCCCGGGGTCTGGAAGATTTGCGCGCGGCGCTGGACTGGAGCCTGAACGGAGCCGGCCCGGCGCTTCTGGCAATTGAACTGGCGGCGATCTCCGCACCGATATGGCAGGAATTGTCGTTGCTCAAGGAGTACGGCGGCTACGTGCGTCAGGCCCTGGCGTTGCTGGAACAGGCCGACAAGCCCTGCCCGCGCCTGCAGATCGCCCTGAAACTGGCACTCGGCAGCGCCTGCTATCACACCTGGGGCGGCACCCCGGAAACCATCGAGGCCTTTGCCAGCGCCCACGCACTGGCGCAGCAACACGGCGATGTCGCCGGACAACTGCGCGCCGTATCCGGGCACATGGCAGTCAACCTCAGTTGCGGGCAGTACCGGGCGGCTCTGGCGCAAAGCGAACAGTTTGACCGTCTGGGCCCGCACGGTGACCCTCTGTTGTCGCTGAGTGCGCACCGATTGCGTGTGCTGGCGTTGCATTACGCCGGCGATCAGCCGCAAGCACGCATCCATGCCGAACAGGTGATCCAGAGCATGACGCAAAGCGGTCACCTCAATCGATTTACCCACGGTTTTGGTGTGCAATACGATCAAAGCGTCGCCTCGCTGACAGTGCTCGCGCGGGTCCTGTGGATGCAGGGCTTCCCCGTGCAGGCCTGGCACACGGCGCGGCAGGCCCTGAACATCGCCGTACAAATCGATCACGGCACTTCGATTTGCTACACCCTGGCGCTGGCCAGTTGCCTGATCGCCCATTACAACGGCGACCGGCAGAACGCGCAGGCGCTGTTGCAGATGTTGCTTGAACAGTCACAGAAACATTCGGTGCTGTTGTTTCATACCTGGGCACGGCACTACGCGCAGGTGATCGAACCGGACAGCGCGACGCCACTGCCGGCGGATGACAGCGGCTTGATCAAGGAAATCATGGTGACGCTGGACGGCCGGTTCGTCGACGACGCGCTGCTGGAACGGGCCCGCAGCGGTGATGCCGGATGGAGCACGGCGGAGATCTTGCGGGTACGGGCGCAGCGGTTACTTGACGAGCAGTGCTGTCCGGTCGATCACCCTGGCGAGCCTGCTCGCGCAGGCGTACAGGCAAACACCGACAATACCGCCGAAGCAGAAAAAATCCTGCACCAGGCCCTGTCCGTCGCCCGGGCCCAAGGCGCCCTGGCCTGGGAATTACGTAGCGCCACCTCGCTGGCGCAGTTATGGCAGCGCCAGAACCGCTGCCACGACGCGCTGGATCTGCTGAATCCGGTCTACCAACGCTTCACGGAAGGCTATGCGACGCCGGACTTGCGCAAGGTCCGCCTGCTACTCAACGAGTTGCGCGGCCAGTTGTGCGCTTGATTCTTTGCGCATACGCCTGATGTACCGCGTGTGTCGCCGCTCGACGTCGAGCCTTTCACCACTGCCTTCAAGCTGCTCACGGGCGTATCGCCGCATGGTGTTGAGCATTCGATAACGCAGCGCACCGTTGCTCCGCTCCACCATCAGCAGCGACTTGCGGACCAACCCTTCGATAACGGTGATCAGCATGGAGCTGCTCAACGCCGGGCGCATGATTACCGCCAGCGCGGCCTCCAGGGTGAATGCGATCTTGAACACCGATAACTGCTGCAGCGCCCGTTGCTCCTGCTCGCTCAAGCGTTGGTAGCTCCAGTCGAGCGCGGCCGCCATCGACTGGTGGCGCGCCACCGCCGTGCGTCTGCCGAGGCTGAGCAGTTGCAGCCCGTTATCGACTTGCGCCTGCAAGCCCACCAGCGCCAGCGCGTCGATCTGCGCCGCGGCCAACTCGATGGCCAACGGCAAGCCGTCGAGCTGGAGACAGATCTCGCGCACGGTTTTCAAATCCTGCTCACGCAACCGGAAATCATGCTGGCGAACCCGCGCCCGACTGACGAGTAATTGCACCGCCGAGTACCCCATGAACTGGTCCGCCGTTTCGCCTGCCGCACGCTTGGGAATGGCCAGCGGCGGGATGTGCTGGACGGTTTCCAGAACGACTTGCAACGGTTCGCGACTGGTCACGAGAATCGACAGTTGCGGCGCGGCGTTCTGCAGGTTTTCCACCAGCCCGGCACAGGCTTCGCGCACGTGGTCGCAGTTATCCAGCACCAGCAGCGCATGGCGACGACAGAGCGTGGAAAAGTCGCAATCGAGGGTCTGCAACAGATAGGCAAGCAGCGCCGTATCAGTGTCGACCAAGGCCAGGTCAACCTGCCACACGCCATCGCGATAATGTTGCAGCAGCAGTTCCGCGACACGCAGCGCTACGGTGGATTTGCCGATCCCCGGTGCGCCGGTCACCGTCAGCAGCCGACACAGGGGCAGCTGTCGTACCAGACCGCCGACCAGCGAATCACGCCCGGTGACCGGGGTCAGCCGTGCGGGAAGATTGTGCTGGGGCGCTTGCAGGGTTTCGAAGACCACTTGCGTGACACTGTCGTAAAGCACGGGGGCAATAAAGCTGTAACCGCATTGCGGCACGTTGACGATGTAGCGCTGGCCGTTCTCACCATCACCCAGCGCCCGTCTCAGGGCAGCGATGTGCACGCGCAGATTGATCTCTTCGACGACCGAAGTCGGCCAGACCATGGCAATCAACTGTTCTTTTTTGACCACGCGCCCGGCGCGCTCGAGCAGCACCTGCAAAATGTCCATGGCGCGCCCGCCCATGCGCAACTGCCGATCACCTTCAAGGATCAGACGTTGCCGCAAATGAAACGCATACGGGCCGAAACGCAGCACCGACGCCGAGTTCGAATCGTTGTGATTGTCCATGCCAGTTATCTTGGCAGCGTCACGTGACGGCACAAGCACGATACGGGGCGCAACACGGACATCGGGGTGCCCCAGACGGACAGAACGGCTCTAGCTGAACTGTTCGCGGTACTGCGCCGGGGTCAGCCCGAGCCTTTCGGCGAACAGAAACCGCATGTGCCGCACACTGCCAAAACCGCTTTTGTAAGCCACGGTTTTCAGTGGCAGTTCACTGGTTTCCAGCAAGTTGCGCGCGCAATCAATGCGCGCACTTTGCAGAAACTCCATCGGTGTCATGTTGACGTCGCGGGCAAACAACCGGGCGAAATGCCTCGCGCTCATGTTGGCCAGCCCGGCCATGCGCTCGACCGTGAAGGCTTCATCAATGTGTTCAAGTACGTAATTCTGCACGCGGGTGATCGGCGTTTCATGCGGAGCGACCGCCGCCATCAATGGACTGAACTGGGCCTGGCCGCCCTGACGTTTCATCACCACCAGCAAGACTTTGGCCACGTCCTGGGCGAGCTTCTTGCCATGATCCCGGGCGACCACGGCCAGGGCCAGGTCAATCCCCGCCGTAACGCCGCCCGAGGTAATCAGATTGCGGTCTTCGACGTAGATCTGATCGGTCGTCACGTCAGCCTTGGGGAAACCTTTGACCAGACGCTCGACGTAGTTCCAGTGAGTGGTCACGCGATAGCCGTCAAGCAATCCGGCATGTCCCAGCACAAAGGCGCCGGTACAGATGGAGCCGTAGCGTTCGGCGCGCTGCACCGCTCCCGGTAGCCAGGCAAACAAAGCCGGAAACCTCTGGTTGTAAGCGCCCGGGCCGCCGGGTACCAGCAGCAAGTCATAGTGTTGGGCGGCATCCGCGATAGTTCGGTCAGCGTGCACCAGCACGCCATTGGACGCGCGTAACGGCCCGTGCTCGGTCCCAAGGGTGGTCAACTGGTAGTGGGATTGTGGTTGCAGATAACGGTTGGCCACTGAAAACACTTCCAGCGGCCCGGCCATGTCGAGCAGAAGAAAGTCGGGGAACAGCACCATTGCCACGGTTTTCATGGGGATGACATCACAAGAATCGAAGAGAAATAAATGCCTGGGTCAGGCTGTGCATTATGGCCAAATACATGACAACCGTTGGAAAAGAATATGGCGCCTACGTCACAAAAACTGTCAACTTGAAAAGGACAGTCTTACAATTTTCAGCTACTTATTGATCAAAAGAATAACCATTAACCTTCTTCTCACTCGGACGAATTCACGTCCTGACAGGAGATTTCATCATGCTGACCCTTCGCAAAGCCTCCGATCGTGGCCTCGCCAATCATGGCTGGTTGAAGTCGTTCCACACCTTTTCCTTCGCCAGCTACCGCAACCCGCGTGAACAGGGGTTCTCTGACCTGCTGGTGATCAATGATGACCGCGTCGCTGCCGGCAAAGGTTTTGGCCAGCACCCGCATCGCGACATGGAAATTTTTTCCTACGTGCTTGAGGGTGCGCTGGAACACAAAGATACCTTGGGCACCGGTTCCGTGATCCGCCCCGGCGATGTGCAACTGATGAGCGCGGGTAACGGCGTTGCCCACAGCGAGTACAACCATTCAGCCACCAAGCCTGTGCACTTCCTGCAGATCTGGATCGTGCCGGACGTGGCTGGCGCCAAACCGCGCTATCAGCAGGAGCACTTCGCTGCACAGAAAAAACGCGGTCGCCTGCAATTGATCATTTCGCCGGACGGCAGTGATGGCTCGTTGAAAGTGCGTCAGGATGCACGAGTCTTCGCCGGGCTGTTCGATGGCAAGGAAAGCGCCACTCTGCAATTGCCGGCCAATCGCTACGCTTACGTACATGTGGCGCGCGGCAGCGTTGAGCTCAACGGCCTGCAGTTGCAGGAAGGTGACGGCGTGCGGATTCGCGAAGAGCAGGCGTTGACCTTGAGCAACGGCGTGGATGCCGAAGTGCTGGTGTTTGACTTACGGCCGCAGGAGCTGCCGCAAATGCCATGAGGCGGTGCTTTGATGCCCATAAAAACGGCCTCCCGATGGAGGCCGTTTTTATGGCGGCGTCAGTGAGGGAAATGCCGAGGGTGTCGGTACGCTGATGTCCCTGCCCGCTTGAACGGCGGCCAGCGTTGTTTGCATCGCGACATACATATTGGCCTGATTCGCGTAATAGCCGCCGACGACGATGGCGACGATCCCGAGTAACTGGACCGCGGTGGCCGCCCAGACATTGGCCTTGACGGTCGATCCCTGCCTGGCAGCGTCCTCAACCCTCTTGGCAATTTCTCGCATCTCCTGCGAAATCATGTCGTAACGCTTGTCTCGCTCGGTTTGTGTTTTTTCTCGCTCGGTTTGCGTGTGGTCTCGCTCAGCCTGTACCTGATCACGCGTGTTGTCTCGCTCGGCTTGTACCTGATCACGCCTCTTGTCCCGTTCGGCCTGAACCGCCAGAAACTCTCGAAAGTCTGCCCGTATCCCCTCGACCCGAGCATCCATCCTTGTTTCGATGGTCTCGATCCTGGCGTTGAACTCGTCACGGCTTACGGCATTCATGGCTTGAGCGTTCTGACCTTTGCTGGATGGATCACTGACTGGATATTGACTGAATTCCCTGGCTTTCAATTCGACACCTTTTTGGGGTTACCGAGACCTTCCCTGGCCCATTGCCTCAGTGCGAGCCCGACGTCTCTCACCGAACTGCGGAAACAATAGAACTCCTTCCCACAGCCTACAAGCCGGCACATTCTGACTCGAGCGTAGGCCGTTTCGTCAGGTGATGTAGCCGGGGCAATACCGCCACTGCAGCTACTCATTCTCCAACGCAAACACATCGACAATCTGCTCGATCACCGCCCGCACCCGCGCGGTGTGGCGCAAGTCCGCATGGGTCACCAGCCAGACTTCATACGGCAGTGGTCGCGTACGCTCCGGCCATAATCTGACAAGACCGTCGCGCTCGCCCATGTAGACGGGCATTTCGCCTACCCCCAGGCCGGCGGCAATTGATCGGCGCACCAGCAGGCTGGAACTCAGGCTGGCAACGATGCGCCCGCGATGCAGCGGCTCGGAGACCAGCGTCATGTCCTTGTTGCCTTGCAGATACGGGTGGTAAACCACCAGATCATGTCCCTCGAACGCCGAGCCCTGCCGAGGAACCCCGTTGGCGTCGATATACGCCTGTGAAGCGAACAGGCCCACCGGCCATCGAGCGATTCGTCGGGCAATCAGGTCGGGGTTGTCAGGCCGCGTGTTGCGCACTGCGATATCGGCTTCGCGCTTGGCCAGGCTGAGAATCTGCGTCGAGGCATCCAGTTGCACGCGCACATCCGGATGCCGTTCGTGCAATCGGGCAATGGCCGGAATGAGGAAGTCGATGGCCAGCGAATCCGTGGTGCTGACGCGCACGTTGCCGGTCAGACGATCGTCCAGGCCCTGGATCCGGCGCTCCAGTTCAAGCGCCGAATGCTCCATTTTTTCCACACTTTTGAGTGCCGCCTCACCGACTGCCGTCAAGGCATAACCGTCCGGGGTGCGCAGGAACAATGTCGCGCTCAGGGACTTCTCCAGGGCGGTGATGCGCCGCCCCACTGTTGCCTGATCCACGCCCAGGACGCGTGCGGCGCCGCGCAACGTCGATTCGCGGCAAACAGCCAGAAACACCCGTGCGTCATCCCAATTCATAGCTGTCTCCTTGCGATGCATATTTGCATCGTTGCGCCGCCAAATCGCTGCGTTAACGCAGCAACGATAGCCGATATGCTGAGCGCCATACACCTTCCTCGGAATCGCTATCATGCGTACATCATCACCCACCGGTTTCTGGCTGCCGATCTTCGCCGGACTCTGTGCCAGCCTCGTCGGCATTGGCCTGGCACGCTTTGCTTACACACCACTGATACCCGAGCTGATTCAGGCCCGCTGGTTTTCCGCCAACGACGTGGTGTATCTCGGCGCAGCCAATCTGGTCGGCTACCTGGTGGGCGCCCTGCTCGGCCGGCCGCTGGCGCGGCATGTGGGCAACACATCCGCGCTGCGGTTTATGATGCTGGCCGTGACTGCGGCGTTTTTTGCCTGTGCGTTTCCGCTGTCCGTGAGCTGGTTCTTTGGCTGGCGGCTGCTGTCGGGCATTGCCGGGGGCGCGATCATGGTGTTGGTCGCCGCCACGGTGTTGCCGCATGTGCCGGCGTCACGCAAGGGACTGGCCAGCGGTGCGATCTTTCTCGGTATCGGGCTGGGCATTGCCGGCTCCGGCACCCTTGTACCGCCGTTGTTGAGCCTGGGTTTGCAGGACACCTGGCTGGGGCTGGGTGCGTTGGCGCTGATGCTGACGGCGCTGAGCTGGTTCGGCTGGCCTGACGATCCTGTGCACGCGGCTGCTTCACACGCCGTTGTCGAGCCTGAGTCGACACCTCCCGCCGTTTACGTCTTGTTCGCGCAATATGCATTCATGGCCGCAGGCCTGGTTCCGGCGATGGTCTTTCTGGTTGATTACGTGGCGCGTGGGCTCGGCGCCGGAGCGCATGTCGGTGCGCTGGTGTGGGTGATGTATGGCCTGGGCGCGATTGTCGGGCCGGTGAGTTACGGCTTTCTCGCCGACCGGTTTGGCGCGCGCGCGAGTATTCGAGCGGTGCTGGTGGTGCAAGCGATTGCCCTTGGATTGCTGGCGGTTACCCAGTCCTTCCTGGGGTTGGCGTTGTTGGCGGTGATCATCGGCTCATTCCCGCCAGGCATCGTGCCACTGGCGCTGGCGCGGGTGCATGAACTGGTGCCGGAACATCACCGCCAGCAGGTCGCCTGGAGTCGCGCCACGGTCTCGTTTGCCACCTTTCAGGCGCTGGCCGGTTTTGCCTATTCGGCGCTGTTCAATGCCACCGGTGGTCATCACGCATTGCTGTTCCTGATCGCTGGCGGCGCGATTGTCGTCGCGATATTGCTGGAGTTCGCGACCCATATCGGGCGCCGCACACACCCGCTGGCACACGCCTGCTGCGACTGACGGGAATCTTTGCGGCCCTGGCGCCTCCCATCTACACACCCTTTGCGAAGAGGTCTCACCATGTCTTCACCCAATGAAATGACGCGCATCGAAATCACCGAACCCGGTGGTCCCGACGTGCTGCAACCCAAATGTGTACCGTTGCCGGTGGCCGCCGAGGGCGAGGTGCTGATCCGCGTGCATGCCGCCGGCATCAATCGTCCGGACGCCCTGCAGCGTGCCGGCAAATATCCGATGCGACCGAGCATGAACCCGATCCCCGGCCTGGAAGTGGCCGGTGAAGTGGTCGCACTCGGAGCCGGCGTGACCGCGTTCGCCGTGGGCGACCGAGTCTGCGCGCTGACCAATGGTGGCGGTTACGCCGAATACTGCACGGTTGCGGCCGGCCAGACGCTGCCCATCCCCGACGGACTCGACTGGGTCCAGGCCGCCGCGATCCCGGAAACCTTCTTTACTGTGTGGGCCAACCTGTTTGGCCTCGGCGGCGCCAGCCGTGGGCAACGCGCGCTGATTCACGGGGGCACCAGCGGCATCGGCACCACCGCATTGATGCTGTGCCGCGAATTCGGCATCGAAGCCTTCGCCACCGCCGGCAGCCCTGACAAATGCGCAGCGATCCGCGAGCTCGGCGGCCAGCCGATCAACTACCGCGAAGAGTATTTCGCCACGGTCATTGCCGAGAAAACCGCAGGTCAGGGGGTGAATGTCATTCTGGATATCATGGGCGGCTCGTACCTCAACGATAATGTCAGCGCGCTGGCGATGGACGGCCACTTGGTGATGCTCGGTTTCCTCGGCGGCGCCCGGGCCAATGACGTCGATCTACTGGCGATCCTCGGCAAACGCGCGGTGGTGACCGGCTCGCTGTTGCGCCCGCGGACCACGGCGGAAAAAGCCGCGATTGCCGCGCAACTGCGCGAACACGTATGGCCGGCGTTGTCTGCCGGGCGCTGCCTGCCGATCATCGACAAGGTCTATTGGCTGAGCGAAGCGGCTCAGGCCCATGCACACATGGAAGCCGGCGACCATATCGGCAAAATCGTCCTGCGGGTGACCTGAGCCGTCGCAGCATTTTGTAATCGTTGCCCGTGGACAGTGGTCGAAAAATATCCCGCACGGGCCGAGGCATCTGGTAAAAAGCGTTCTTTGTCTGCACCCGGGTGAAACGTTTAATGTGGCTCTCGTTCATGACTCGTCTGCGTCGCCGCCGTTTGGCGTTCGCCTGCATGGCCGCGTTGGTTATCGGCGTGCCGACGAGTTGTGCCGTACTGGAACATACCGAGCGCAAACTGCTGTTTCGCATAGAACCGGGCACCGCTGGCTGGTATCACGGGTTACCCGATAGCGTGCAGGAGCTGGACCTGCAACCCAAGCGCTTCAAGGCCGGGCAGAACATCCATGCCTGGTGGTGGCCGGCGGAAAAAGCCAATGCGCCGGCCATTCTCTATTTGCACGGCGTACGCTGGAACCTGACGGGCCAGCTGTTTCGCATCGAGCAATTGCGCGCAGCAGGCTATTCGGTGCTGGCCATCGACTACCGTGGCTTCGGCCAGAGCAAGGGCGACCTCCCATCGGAAACCAGCGTTTACGAAGATGCACGCGTGGCGTGGGAACGCTTCAAACTGTTGCAACCGGATCCGGAGAAACGCCTGATCTACGGCCACTCCCTGGGTGGCGCCGTGGCCATCGACCTGGCGGCCGAACTTGGCCAGGACGCCGCGCGTCATCAAATGCCCCTGCCAGTGCGCGGACTGGTGATCGAATCCACCTTCACCTCGCTGGCAGATGTCGCAGCCGCCGTGGCCAACACCTCGTTGCCCGTGCGCTGGCTGCTGTCGCAGAAGTTCGACTCCATCGACAAGATCGCCGACATTCATATGCCGCTGCTGGTGGTGCATGGCCTGGCCGACGCGTTCGTGCCGTCGCGCTTCAGTGAGCAACTCTTCAACGCCGCGCAACAACCGAAACGGCTGTTGCTGGTACCGGGAGCCACGCATAACAACAGCATGGCGTTGGGTGGGCAAAATTATCGCAAGGCCATCAATGCGCTGATGCAGTCCCGGCCTTTACCGCGTGTGGCAGGCCCGGCGCTGGTGAAAGGCTCCCGCGACTCCTGACCTGCCATCAGTCGCTTGAATCAAAAAAATTGCAGCATCGGCTGGCAATTCAGCGCTCCAGGGCTTTGCTGGATGGAGTCACTACATGGTGCTAGCTTCGGCACACCCGGCCGCGCTTCGCCCTACTGCCTATTCGGGAGCCCATCATGAGAATCAACCCGTACCTGATCTTCAACGGCGACTGCCGCGCCGCCTTCACGTTCTACGAACAAGCCTTGCAAGGAAAACTCGAGGCAATGATGACCTTCGGCGAAACCCCTGCCGCCGAGCATGTCCCCAAAGAACACCACCACCTGATCATCCATACGTGCCTGAAGGTTGGCGACCAGATGATCATGGCCTCCGACACCACACCCGATCGCCCGACCCAGGGCATGAGTGGTTGCTCAATCTCGCTGAACGTCGACAGCATTGCCGAGGCCGAACGCGTGTTCAACGCACTGGCCAGCGATGGTCGCGTCGACATGCCGCTGGAAGCCACCTTCTGGGCTGTGCGCTTTGGCATGTTGGTCGATCGCTTTGGTGTGCCGTGGATGGTCAATTGCGAAAGCGAAAAATAACGCCCACGGTCCGTCAGGCATAAAAAAGCCCAACCGGTTCAGGTTGGGCTTTCGGGTTTAGCGCTGCGCCAATTCATGCCGCACGCATTGTTCGTAATAGGTCTGTTTGACCGCCGCAGGCTTGAGCTTCGAAGTGCTGTTGTACGTCTGCTCGGTAATCCCCATCGCGGTCATGCGCATCCACGGTTGCTGGAATTTGCGCACCTGCAGTTGCTTGCGCGCGCCATACAACGAAATACCTGACAACTTGGACTGCTGCGCTCCTGCGGCAATTTCAGAACCCCAGGTGCAGGCGAAACGGTGACTCTTGCTTAATTCCTTCGCCTGGACTCCCGAGGCGAGGACAGCCAGGGAAAGCGTTGCAACGGTTATGACAATCGTCCGCATATAGCCAACCTAACCTTTTGAAAAAAGGCGAGTTTGACGAGAGCTGAGCAACTCGGGGGCCAGCAAATTGCCGCCTCGCTGACGACTGTCGCTCCGCAGCCCAAGGATCCCTGGAAGAGATCCTCGAAACGGCGCGTCTGCATAAGCCTCAGGACAGCTGCGCTTCCCGCGTCTGTACGCTGGCCTTAGCACTGGCCAGCAGCTGACGGGCGACGTCAAAATAGGGGCGTTCGCCCCAAAGTGCCTGATCCCCCACGATGTACAGGTGTTTTTTGGCCCGCGTCACAGCGACGTTCAGCAAGTTCGGACTTGAAGCAGCCCAGTCAATCGCCCCCAAACGACGGGAATCGCAGCCCAGCACAAAGAACACGATATCGGCTTCCTTGCCCTGGAACGTGTGCACCGTGCCAATACAGGTACTGACCCACGAAACGAGATTGGTCGGGACCTGCACATCCGCCGGCAATGCCGCCCTCCATACCTGCTTATCCTGCAGCAGACTGACCAGGCCGGCCTTGACCTCGCGGAACGGGGTGATAATGAACACCGGCGGCAGTTCGGAAGCGCCTTCACTGGTAACGGACAAGTAGAGTCTGATCAACTCACCCAGCAACCGTTGCCCCTGAGCCTGGATGTACTTGGTGCCGTCCTGCGATTCGCCGCTTACATTCCACCAGGCACTGACCCCCAGTATCGGGTGGGCGGTAATGGTCGAGTCCTTGGCATGTTGCATACGCTTGGCGTAGGCAATGCGGTTGGAGATCTCGAACATGGGATTGTCACACCGGCGATGCATGACCAGTGGAATGCCAATGTACTTCTCGGGATCCAGCGGGTGCGTGACGCCCTGCCCGTAGCCCCGATCAGCAAAGGTTTGTACCGAATGACTGTCAATGGCGTAGCGTGAGCGCGAGTCGCCGAGCCAGAATGTCCCCAATTGCTCCAGCAGCCGGGTGGACTGCGTCACAACCGGTTCAATCTGCAACGGGTCGCCGACCACCACCACGTGCCTGGCCCGCATGATTGCTCCCACGGCGGCTTGTGGCGGAGCCTGACCGGCTTCATCAATGATCAACCACCCGAGGTCTTCCGCACCCAGTCCGGCAAACTGTGCGCGAATCGAGGCGAACGTGCTCGACACCACGGGTGTCAGCATGAAGAACCATTGCCACAGGGCACGGCGAGCAGGCGTCAAAGGCTGGCGCTCGAGCATCGCGGTCAGCGCGAAAATCAGGCTAGGGCTCGCCACTTCCAGAAAAAATGCTTCGTGCAACGTCATCGCCGCAACAAACAAATCGCTGCGGGCTTCGTTGAACCGGCTGCCCTGCCAGAACGCATGAGTCTGGTTGGCCTTGCTGTCCAGCGGTGTGCCGTCCCACAGATGAACGTCACACTCCGCGATCAATCGGGGCAGGTCCAGCAACTCACGCTCGAACTCCCGTACTGAATCAAGTTTCGTGCAGGCGTCCAACCATTGTTTATAGAGCCCTTTGCGAAACCACTGTGCCAGCCAGCGAAAGAACGACGGCCCCAGCTTTCGCTCGATCGCCTGCTGCTGACTTTTCAGGCGTTCGATCTGACGCGCAACCCCTTCAATCAGTACAGTCAGATTCTGCGGGCACAGGTCCGGTGCCGACGGCCACGTCGCCTTGATGGCAGGAAACGCCTTTTGCAACCGCTCATACAATTCGGCAAGCACCAGCAAACGATCACGCTGCTTATCGTGTACCTCGCGCGCCTTGAGGTAGCTTGCCTTGGCACTTTTGAAATCCGCTCGGCCTTTACCGGAACGATAGCGCCAATAGGTCATCGCACCGACGTCATCCCAACTGGCAAAGTCAACCTTATCCTTATTCAGAAACTGCTCGCCAGGCTTGTCCGCTGGCGTGGCGGCACGGTTGACAAAAATATCGCGGAATCGTCGACGATTGCTTTTCTTGCCCAGTGCCGCCGACACCAAACCCCAGACAGGTTCGGGCGTGACCCACGGTTTACTGTTTCGAGTACCCGCATAGCGGGTCGCCACTTCCTTGAAGTAACCCCAGTCGGCAAGCTTGGCACCATCGACGCCTTTGAGTTGCGGCAACTCCAGGGACAGGTTCTCCACCGCACCATTGTTCGTGGACGCGACCACCATTTCAAAACCGGTCAACGCTTCAGACAAGAGCGGAATCGAGAAACTCTTATTGCCGAACACCGCAGTCACGCACGTTTTACTGACACCATCTTCAGCCTTCTCCAATCGAGCCAAGGCATCCGCCCGCTCGACCACCAGATGTGCGATCAGGTCCCGTAGCAATGTCGTCTTGCCGGTGCCCGGTGGTCCATTGACTGCCAGTACTGCGCCCGTGGCCATTTCGCGCATGCTGTTCAGCGCAAACTGCTGCATCAACGATTGGATGTGCCTGCTTTGCGCTGGCCAGCGGCCGGTGATGCCTTTTTTCGGGTGCAGTGTCGCTTGAATCGTCTGCTGGCCAATCGCGGTATCCAGATCAGTTTTCTGCTGGTCGACCATCGACAGATAAGCCTGCAAGGCCCGTGGCGGCTGATCACTGTTCAGCAAATGTTTTGCCTGAGCAAGATCATGCACATAGAAGCTGTTGAGGATCGCCAAATCATCGACTGACGCCACTTCCGGCGTACTGTCAGCGTCTGCCTCCGATGTTGAGGTTTCGGTTGGCGTATCGCCAGGCTTGGGTAGCGGCCAGATATCCAGATAGGCCAGCTCCGCCTCTGGCGAGGCGAAGTCAGCCCATTCAACCACGCGCTGGACAACTTCCGTCACCCATTGCGCTCCCGGCAGCTCTCCTTTATGACGCGACCAGTCATCGGCAAGCGTACGTTTGAGCGTTCGCACGCTGTCGTCAAAACTCATTGCACACAGGGCACCGATATCCTGCTTGCACAACCGGCCAAGAGCCCAAGGCAGCGCAGAAACACTGAGGCCTTCGAAGTCAGGTTTACCGTTTGGATCAAGCGTCAGCCTGGCGTAACACGTCAGACCGACCGGCGCCATTTCGCCGTCCCGTACACGATTTATTTCACTGGTCAGAGGGCCGTCGACGTATTCCTCTATCAGCCGCGTGGCGTGGGATACATCGAACGGCAGCAGGTAGAGAACGCGGCGACGATCAAGGTACTGCTCCCACACGCCGTCTGTCAGGGACCGTTCACTGACCCGTTCGACGCTGCGTGAAGCCCTGGATTTTTCGAGGACCTTGTCCAAGTCATAGGCATTGAAAAACTCAACGCTGTGCCAAAAATCAAGCACGCGTTCGTGGTCGGCCATCGTCATGATGAATAAAAAATCCCTTACAAATTCCAACCTGAAGACACAGCGACCGCAGTTACCACACGAGGATAAAAGCAGGTCAGCCCGATAAGATGGCGAACAAGGTATCAGTAACCGTCCAGCACGCAAGTGCGGCGCCGCCGCTTTTCACACTCAGCGTTGCAGCATGAAGACTGTGTGTTCGAACCATGCCCCCCCACACCGCTCTTTAATGCCACTCGTCAGCCACGCTGCACCTTCACCAGAGATCCCCCATCAAACCAGTACATTCCTCGTGCTGGGAGCATCATCATGAACAAGACAATCGTAGCGCTCGGCTTGGCAGGTCTGCTTTCTACTTGCCCGCTACTGGCCTTCTCCGCAGACAAAAGTGCTGGATCAGCCGCCCCGCCTTCCGGTATTCCCGGTATCAACCAAGGTGGCTCTGAATCCAATACGGACAAGGCGGACAAGAAGGGAGAGGAGTCATCTGGCTCCAACTCAGGGGCGGAGAACCATGAAACAGAGAAAGATGCAGCGACTTCGAGTGATTCCCAGGACACCAAGAAAGCGCCTAAACCCTAACGTTGCTGGATCTCGCAGCTTGACGTGATCTGCAGCCTTCTCAGGCAAAAAATAGCCCGGCCAAATGCGGGGATTTTTTGTTCGCCTCGAACTTGATCCTTCTTGGCGTCGATCTACACTCTCTCGCACCGGCAGTAGCTCGTAACGGTGTTTTCCTGGGCCTCGTCTCACAGATATAAGGCTCGTGGAAAACTTTAGGAATGGATTCCGGAAACCATCGAATAAACGGGGCGTACTCCGAAAAGCCAAATGAGTAGGAATTTTAAATAGGGAGATTTAATTCATGACAGCTCAAGAACATCTTGTAGGTGGATGGACCCCTTATCACAAACTGACACCAAAGGATCAGGAGGTCTTCAAAGCAGCTTTGGAGGGCTTCGTAGGTGTTAGCTACACGCCTGAAGAAGTTTCTACTCAGGTCGTAAATGGCACCAACTACCGTTACCAGACAAAAGCTACGCTCCCAGGCTCACAAGACAGCTGGCAGTCGATCGTAGAGATTTACGCGCCTATTAACGGTAAGCCTCACATCACTCACATCCAAAAAATCTAACACTGTAATAAACTTCGGGTCCTTACATTCATGGGGCCCGAAGTCTGATTTGCTCCCTCACGCCAACCCTCCTTTGCGTTAACGAATATCGTGTTGACTTCTCGACTCGATCCCCGTGATTCCCCTGCTCCGTGGTGGCGGGCGTCGATGGTTCACGCTGCGCGCAGCGTGCCGGGCCGAAGCCTCCGCCCTTCTCCGCAAACACCGTGGTTGCGACTACTGCAAAGACGACATGGGGCGGTACGAACTGCCTTGCCGCCTCCTTCACCCTGATATGTCGAGGCAGTTCAGAAAGCGCTGCGGCAGGAACAGCAGCAGGTGGCTGCATCAATCATTTCTGATCGGAAGATCTGCCAATCTCCTCACGCGTAGGCATTGTCCAGTCAGAGACTCTTTTTTCGTAGATTGATGGTTCTGGCTTTGGCGTTTCGTAACAGAAAGCTAAAAAATAGATAGCCAGTGACAACGTCGCAACGCCTGCACGCCCAAGGGGATCCGCGTCTTTGGAGAGACGTCCGCCAGGTGCAACGTGGATCGTCGACCCCCGAATGTATGCAAACACTGCCTGACCGAAAAACACCTGCAAAATAAGCACTGTCCAAAAACTCTTCCAGTCTCCTGCGAATCGAGCAAATGCGTTTATAAGCGAGGCCGTCGACATCAACAGCAGTAACAAAAGCTGATAGCGCCTCAAAAACTTCATAGTTCCGTTTTGCGAATTCAAAACGCTTTCTCCAATCAATGAACTTTTAATTTGGCGTAGACAGGTATCGGCCAGAGTAAGCCGTTCCTAAATCGCGCTACTCCCTCCCCATTCAAATTCAGCCGCTATCGCGGCAAGGACGAAGTCATGTCTGAAGAAAGTAATTTCCATGAAGACACCTGGTCAGCCAATGACGAGATGTTCAACTGCGACAGCCTGAACGAACTGCTTAACGAGAACGACAATTTGGCCGTTGGCGACATCATCGAAATGCTCGGTGAGCGCGCGTATGACGACGTTGGTGAAGTCGCTGAGGACTGGCCAGATGTATCAGCCGAAGCCAGGCAGGAACTGGATGCGATCTTGGGGGCATGGGTCAGCAAGCATTGCGCCGCCACGTTCTAGCTAGTGCGCAACGTAGTCGAATACACGATCACGGACGAGGATCTTGCGGAGCAGGCCGCGCCATGATCACCAAGTGCTTACTCGGCTGCACCCTCTTCTTCTGGCTTCCATTGGTACTGACCATAAAGGCGGTGATCGGATGAGTGACTATTCAAAACTTAAGCAACTGGCCGAGGCTGCCGACCGCCAAATGCCAAGCCCTTGGTCTGTGCACCGCGACGGGATGGGGTCGGAGTTCCCGCCGCATCTCGATTAAAACTTCGGAGTTGACGACGATCGAGGCTGGGCGGTTGCTTGGCATGGAGTGGACCGCAACAGGGGAATATGGCTTGAGGAGGTAGCCGAATTCATGGCTGCCGCGAACCACACCGCTGTCCGAGCCCTTATCGTCGAGAACGAAGCATTGCGCAAGAAGTGAGACAACCTGCGCGAGACCGCGACGGCCTACTCGAAGCAAGAGCGCACCTAATATGACCGTCCTCGCCTGGCTCGCCTAAGTATTCATCTACACGGGGTCGAGATTATGGGTATAGAGGTCAGTCAGCACTCAGTCTCCGTTGTTTTCCTGGAAATACACCTCTCAGAACTACCGAAAGAGCCGCGGCTATGAAGGAAGCAGCAATGTTCGAAGATGAGTGAATCACACTGAGAAAATCACCGAAGGTCGCCGTCTCCGGATCAGCTTTCAGGAGAAACAATACGATGAAGCCGAGATAGCAGCTTAGAGCACACACCAAAAAAGCCTTCATTTCAGAGAGCGCAAAAGCTATGGAGCGTTGAGTTAACAGAACACCACTGTGAGCGGCGCTTCTTAGCGATTCGTAGAAATTCACAATCTGGTTCCTTCCATTGGTTGCTGGCTGACCAATAGTAAATCAACGCAAACCAAACCCCAATTTTCCTACATGCCTGCCGGTGAGCGGCGGGCGAGGAATTCTGCATGCCAAAAGTTATGCGATGGGTCGCAGACCAAAGTGCGGAACACGACTTTCGAATCGGGCCTGCCACATATGAGCAGGCAAAAAAGGCTGCAGGGTTCCGGCTTGATCGGCGGCGCAACTACTGGATTCCCGAGGTCGCGAGGCCGAGGAAGAAGGCGTAGTGACGCCTGGGTGTAGCGGTTGCAGTTGCGGATGTGAAGGTGGATGCGGTTGCGGTTGCGGCCCATCGTCCGTATGGAGTGAGTGCGGCTACACCGGAAAGCGCCGCTTCTACTTCGGCTATCCCGCTAAGTCGTCAGAACAGCGTAAAGAACTTCGCAATCTATACCCACCTTCTGCCGCCACGCGCGGCATGGAGCAATACCTCATGGCAAATCGAAGCGCGGCCCAGGTCGGGCCAATCCTCCCGCGCTTCATTCGCGCCGGCGAGGCATACGGCTACCAGAGTCGGCATCAACTATTGACGGTGGAGGATATGGCCTATCCATTATTCACCCTTACGCTTGAAATAGTGGCCCATAGCCGGTATTTGTGTGCGCCTCGAAAAGTAAGGACGCCCAACTAATGCGAATTCAACAAATCTCCCTCGTCGCCGCCGCTCTCGCCGCAGTCACCCTTTCTGGCTGCGTAACCGCTCCAACATGGACTAACAGAGGGCCGTCGACGATTGTCACAGCCAAAGGGATGATCTCTTGCTACGAAGACGCAAACATAATCGACGGAGAGCGGATGCAAGGCACCATCTGCGCCACTCCTGAATCCGGCTTCTTCGGCGGCGGCGAACCAGAGATCTACTTTGGGCCATGGAATCGGAAATTCATGAAGGAACCAGCAAGCACAACAACGGCAGGTGTGACACGAGACTATCAAGGGAAGAAGGTGTTTCTGCAGTGTGACCCGGTTCTTGCGCCTGGCACTAAGACTGAAACCGGGCGGGCGTGCAAAGTCACCGTCAACGGCCAGCTCCTAGTCACCGCCAATGTTGAATTCAAAAAATAGAACGTTCTGTGCCGCACTCACATGCGGCACACCTGCCTTCCCCGCCATCGAGCAGCACATCAATCAGCTTCTGCTCACCCAGGCGCATTGCACCCAAGCATTGAAGGTCGTCGCACTTGGTGCCGAGCCCGAACACCGTAACTTCGCCTTTCGGCCCCATGAGGGTCAGCGCGCCTACAATGCATTCCGGATGCACACCGGCATAGAAATCATCATGGCCTGCCCATAGTCCCCTTTGGGCTTGAAACAATGGCTTGTTGCCGGTATTAAGTCCGCGCAAATAACGGTGCAGAACTAAAGGTACGAAATGGAAAACCTGACAAAATTGCGAGTCGCGCTGACAATCGGAGCGCTTGTCGGGCTTCTGCCAATCACCCTCCTCTTCGCAGCTGGCATCGTGGCTCTGTTCATTCCACTCTTTTTCGTCATCCCAGAGCCCCCTCTAGTCCTACTGGGAGGTTTAGGCGCATTTATCATCTCGCTGCTTGGGATATGGTCAGCCTGGAAAATTTATGCCCTTGCGATGGCAGCCTCACCAAACGTGCGCAACCCTCGATCACTTGCATTGGCTGCTGTGGTAGCCATGATCTGGGGCATGTTTCTCGCCTACTACCTGCGCGGGCTTCCCGAACTCACATGCATATTCCTAATGCCTGGAATAGTCTCAACAGCCATGCTCGCCGTTACGCTGAAAAGGCAAAGAGCCTGACGCAGGTGGCACACCGGCTAACGTCTTTCATTTGACGCGACACAATTTGCACTCTCGCGAAACGTGTCGCGACTTACTTGGATCGTCGCTCGATCCCACCCGGCGCCTTGTCACAGCGCAGGCAGTGCTCACAATTCAGCGTCCGGCAGAGCCAGGCCTTCACCCGCTGCCACCAGATGACCATGAAGATGTGGCGCATGCCGGCAAGTGCCAATGAGACGTGCAGCGTGATCCCGGCGATGGTCGTCGGGCCCATCATGAAGATGTTCTGCTCCCGGCTCATCACGACGAACCCACTGATGGCGACCGCCGAATAGATCAGCTTGCAGATGACACCGTCCCGCACTCGACCGTTCAGAACACACCAGGTCGCCCACACGCCCACAAGGCAATCAAGCCGCAGGCGATGGAGTTGATCAGCTCAAGACTCATGGTGGATTGCCTCCCCCAAACCGCTGGCGAATGAGCGCCCAGAGGTCAGCGGCTTTGATGGCTCGGTTAATGGCTGCGAGCAGCGATCCGCCGAATGTGCCAAACAGGGACCCGACTGCGCAACCGAAGCCGCTCAACGTCGGGACTTCGGCGCCTGAGGCGGTGGGCGTAGTAACACGAACGAGTGACATCAAAGACTGCGCAAAGCCAATCGACCGGCTCTTGGGTACTTAACTGATCAGTCAGCGCGTGCGCTCGTGCTCTTCAGACATCAAGAGCGCGGTAGCCTTTTTTAAAATGGATTTCTCCCGCTCAAATCGAGCGATTCGAGCTTCCAATTCCTGGATTTTCTATTGCTCTGGCGTCAGCTCTTTACTCTGCGGAGTAACGCCGGTGCGCTCCTGCTGAAGCTGATTAACCCAGCGGCGCAACGCGGACTCAACCACACCAGGCGAGCGGCTGGCTTCGATATGGCTATGGCCTTGATTGAGCACGAGGCCTGCGGCCTCGCGTTTGAATTCAGCGGAAAAAGAACGACGTTGTTTGGTCATCAGACACCTCTATCTGGCGAGCATTCTCGCCTAAATGGGTGTCCGGTTTCATTAACCACTACATTGTGATCTCGCACGGTGAAGGTGAAGAAGTAGAACGAAATTTTTTCGTCCTCAATATCCCTCAGCTCGTACCGGATTCTATCCAGACCGTCGTCGATGCGAGTCACGATGAGGTCCATGAATTGGGTTAATCCGCCACCGAAGCCGCTTAGGTTTAGTGCGCTGACATCATGAAAAACAGCCGACACACTTTCGGTTTCTGGGTCTTCTGAAGAAGACATAGTCAGCGTGAGGTTGTATTTGAAATCCACCATTTCGAGCCGCATCGAAGCTACGCAATTGTGCTCGAAAAAGAGCTCGTTCAAGCGAGACAGCTCCATTTACGAACCCGATGACAAATCAAGTGCTGCACTCAGCGCAGCAAGCGCTCCTAGGATCAGCTTCATGCAGGTCACTCCTGTGGGAAAGGTTGCAAGATATCATTGGAGTTGCAGAAACCAAAAAGCCCAGCGGGTGGCTGGGCTGTTCCTCAAAAACCTACGTTTTTAAAAATCAACGAAGTCATCGAGAGGGCCTTTGGTCAGGCCATTCTTTGCGTCAGATTTAGCCTTTCTCGCATCCGCTGCTTGTTTCCGCGCCTTTTCGAGATCTGCCAGACGATCATCAATTGTCGGATCGAAATAAGATTGCATATCCGGATCTGCGTGGTATGGATCATTCTGCATGTCATCCCAAAGCTGTTCCAGATCTTGGGAACTATGAACGCCCAGCTTCGCATTTTTCTTGATCCAAGCTTCGCGGTGCTCTTCCATTTCTTGTTCAGCCTGCTCCACCATCAAATCACTGCCGTAACCCATTGGAACTTCCTTACTGAAGGTGGATGTAGCACCAATATACGACTTGGATCCAACTCTCGTCTAGCTGTACGAATCCTCAGTAACGTCCCGCCTCCCACCGATAGTAGCCTCTTGCCTTTATCCGAAATTGACAAGGAAGATCATGCCCATCCCAAACGCGGAAAAAGGCGCTGTAATGCGTGAAGCAATGTGTCCGCCAGGATCAAGCTTCGATAAGGTTACCGTCCTACGAAGAGCAGTGAAAACCGCTCTAGATGGCACCAATGTCGACGACGCCAGCGTTTGCGATAATTTTGTGCCATTGGAGAACCCTCTCAAAAAGGGCTCCCCAAAGTTCGACGAGACAAGGCAAGCGCAACTTAATGACCTCATTGAACAAATCGAACAATCAAACGACGACTTTCTAGAGCAAATCGGCGAGTTGCACGCCATGATCGTTTTCTGATTCCGAATAGGACGGTGCTTCAAAGGATTCCCCGGTCCTTTGCCTGCAAGCCCAAGGACTGGGATTGCGCCAATCTCGGCGCGGATAACGCAAGGAAAGTGAAATGAGCAACCCTGAAGAGCCAATGACAAAAGATACGCTGGACGGCTCGTATAACTACGGAATGCTATCTGTGCTGCAAGTTCTAACCGGCTTCATATATGAAAAATCGCCCCCTCATGAACGACAATATTTAAAGGCTCAGCTAGAGCGCGCGAAGGCCAATCCGATTTCCAAATGGAACCGGAAAGAGGAAATCGATTTTTTCGAGACTCCTTTTGAGTCCGCAGAGTCGGTCATGAAAGGGATAGATGAGCAACTTGCCGCTCACGCGAAAAGCTAATTGCCTCTTTCACTTTGTACATAGCTGCAAGCTTTGAAAGCAGTTCATTCTGGGCTGCTTTCTTCTCCGATGGTTGGTTCATAGCCAAACTCCGAGCGGTTCATCCGCGTCATGTGATTGAAGATGTGTCTTTGTGTCTGAGGATCAGGCGGGTTCGATCGAGCCACGGCCCACCGAAAACAATGACTTCAGAAGGCCGCCCTTACAGGTAGTGCAGCAGGAACGGCCCGGGGCCGAACGTGGCAGCATCCTCACCCGGCAGCGCCGGATCTGTTCCGAGGAAGATCCCGGCGTGGTTCGGGTAAACCGTGCGCCCCACGAGGAGCGCAGGCCATGGCTTGATTCGGTGCCAATGCTGGCCAAGCTTGATTTGAAGAAGAAGGTGCGCGAGCCCTACCCCATGACATGGGAAGAGCAGTCGATCCTTTTCGGAGAGTTGCCGGCTCACCTGCAAACGATGGCCCTGTTCAAGGTGAACACGGGGTGTCGCGAGCAAGAGGTCTGCAAATTGAGGTGGGATTGGGAGATATTGGTGCCAGAGCTTGGCACCAGCGTGTTCCTGATTCCGTCAGACTTCGGCGGCCGGAACGAGCGGTCAGGCGTAAAGAACGGTGACGAGCGACTGGTCGTGCTGAACACCGTGGCGAAGTCGATCGTCGATAAGCAGCGGGGCCTCAGCAAGGACTGGGTTTTCCCTTACAACGGTACCGCGCTGCATCGCATGAACGACTCAGCTTGGAAAAAGGCACGGGTGAGAGCGGCGAAACTCTGGCAGGAGGAAAATCTTCGCCCCGCTCACCCTGGGTATGCATCCATCAGGGTGCACGATTTGAAGCACACGTTCGGCCGGCGCCTTCGGGCAGCAGGTGTCACACAGGAAGACCGAAAGGCTTTGCTGGGACACAAGAACGGCAGCATCACCAGTCACTACTCAGGCGCAGAGCTTGGTCATCTGATTGAGGCTGCGAATATGGTATCAGCAACAGACTCACGTGGGCCGGTACTGACGATCTTGAAAAGGAAAACTGGATGAAGTCCCGAAAAACTCCCCACCAATGAAAAAGCCCAACTGGCTAGAGTTGGGCTAAGTCATTGAATAATATGGTCGGGACGGAGTGATTCGAACACTCGACCCCTAGCACCCCATGCTAGTGCGCTACCGGACTGCGCTACGCCCCGACTGGTTTTGCAATCGTTCCTCTTCTCGAAGAACGCTCAAGAATATATCGCAAGCGTTTGAAAACTGGAAGTATTCAAACGCTGCTTTTTATTTCTTGAGGACCACCAACACGTCTTCCAACTCAGCAATCATCTGCCGAATCATCTGCTTGTATTGGGTGGTGTCGTCTTTGGCTTCATCACCGGACAAACGCAAGCGTGCGCCGCCAATGGTGAATCCCTGATCGTAAAGGAGCGCGCGGATCTGCCGGATCATCAGCACGTCCTGGCGCTGATAATACCGGCGGTTTCCGCGGCGTTTGACGGGGTTGAGTTGAGGAAACTCCTGCTCCCAATAGCGCAGCACGTGTGGCTTTACGGCACACAGCTCGCTGACTTCACCAATGGTGAAGTAGCGTTTGCCCGGGATGACGGGTAGTTCGTCGTTATGACTTGGTTCCAGCATAAGCCTCAACTCGGGCCTTCAACTTCTGCCCTGGACGAAAGGTGACCACACGGCGAGCCGTGATCGGGATTTCTTCCCCCGTTTTCGGGTTGCGGCCAGGCCGCTGGCGTTTGTCCCGAAGGTCGAAATTGCCGAAACCGGACAATTTGACCTGCTCGTTGTCTTCAAGAGCGTGCCTGATCTCCTCGAAAAACAGTTCGACCAATTCCTTGGCTTCCCGCTTGTTCAGGCCCAGCTCTTCATACAGACGTTCCGCCATCTCAGCTTTCGTCAAAGCCCCCATACGTCACTTCCTTAACGTGGCGTTCAACCTTTGTTCGAGCGAGGTGAGGATATTTTGCGTCGTCGAATTCACCTCATCGTCATTAAGAGTGCGCGATGGATGCTGCCAGGTCAAGCCAACTGCAAGGCTTTTTCTATCAGGATCAATGCCTTTACCCTGATACACGTCAAACAGCCTGAGATCTGTGAGCCATTCGCCTGCATTTTCACGGATTACGTCCAGTACGGCCGCGGATGCGACGTCTTTGTGCGCAATCAGTGCAAGGTCACGCCGCACTTCAGGAAAGCGCGACAACTCGTGGAATTTCGGCATTTTACCGAGCGCCACTTCAGCCAGAACCAGCTCGAAAACGAAGACCGGACGATCCAGGCCCAAGGCTTTCGACAATTCAGGGTGAATCGCGCCGATGAAGCCCACTTCACGCCCTTCGCGCTCGATACGCGCGGTTTGACCCGGGTGCAGTGCCGGGTGTTTGCCCGGTGCGAACGTGAACGAATCCAGCGCTCCGGCAAAGCCCAGCACCGCTTCCACGTCGGCTTTGACGTCGAAGAAATCGACAGTATCGCGGCCTTGCGCCCAGCCTTCCGGCAGACGGCTGCCGCAGACCACACCGGACAGCATTGGCTCTTGCTTCAGGCCTTCCAGTTGACCGACAAAACGCAGACCGCTTTCGAACAGACGTACACGATCCTGCTGACGGTTCAGGTTGTGCTGCAACGCTTTGACCAGGCCCGGCCACAGCGAAGAACGCATCGCCGCCATGTCGTTGGAGATCGGATTGGCCAGCAACAGCGGCTCGACGCCCGGATTGAACAGTTCGAACTGTTTCGGATCGATGAAGCTGTATGTGATCGCTTCCTGATAACCACGCGCAACCAGCAGACGGCGCAGTTCTGGCAGATCGCTACGCGCTTCAGCCTTGGCTTGTGGCGCCAGGCGTGCTTGCGGGTAACGAACCGGCAGACGGTTATAGCCATACAGACGGGCCAGTTCTTCGATCAGATCGACTTCCAGGCTGATATCGAAGCGATGGCTCGGCACTTCTACGCGCCACTGGCCTTCACCATCGGCTGCAATGCCAAGACCCAGGCCGCCGAGCAGACGCTCGACCTGAGCCGAGTCCATCTCCATGCCAAGCATCTGAGTGATGCGCTGGGCACGCAGAGTGATCGGAGCGATTGACGGCAGGTGCTGTTCGCTGACGGTCTCAATGATCGGACCGGCTTCGCCGCCAGTGATCTCCAGCAGCAGGCCGGTAGCGCGCTCCATGGCTTCACGGGCCAGTTGCCAGTCCACGCCACGCTCGTAGCGGTGCGAAGCATCGGTATGCAGGCCGTAGGAACGGGCCTTGCCTGCCACCGCGATCTGGTCGAAGAACGCCGATTCAAGGAATACGTCGCGAGTGGTCGCGGAGACACCGCTGTGCTCACCACCCATCACGCCGGCAATCGCCAACGCGCGAGTGTGGTCGGCAATTACCAGCGTATCGCTGCGCAGGCTGACTTCCTGACCGTCGAGCAGCACCAGCTTCTCACCCTCTTCCGCCATGCGCACGCGGATGCCGCCATTGATTTCGGCGAGATCGAAAGCGTGCAGGGGCTGACCCAACTCCAGCATCACGTAGTTGGTGATGTCGACAGCCGCGTCGATGCTGCGCACGTCGGCGCGGCGCAGGCGTTCAACCATCCACAGCGGCGTCGGCCTGGACAGATCGACGTTACGGATAACGCGCCCCAGGTAACGCGGGCATGCGGCTGGGGCCAATACTTCTACCGAACGCACTTCATCGTGCACGGCCGCAACGGCGGCCACGACCGGACGGGTAACCGGAGTCGCGTACAGCGCGCCGACTTCACGGGCCAGACCGGCCAGGGACAGACAGTCGCCACGGTTAGGGGTCAGGTCGACCTCGATGCTGGCATCTTCCAGATCCAGATACACACGGAAGTCTTCGCCCACCGGTGCATCGGCCGGCAGCTCCATCAGACCGTCGTTGCCTTCACCGACTTGCAGCTCGGCTTGCGAGCAGAGCATGCCGTTGGACTCAACGCCGCGCAGCTTGGCTTTTTTGATCTTGAAGTCGCCCGGCAGCTCGGCGCCAATCATGGCGAACGGAATCTTCAGGCCCGGGCGCACGTTTGGCGCTCCGCACACGACCTGGAAGGTTTCCGCGCCATTGCTGACCTGGCACACCCGCAACTTGTCGGCATCAGGGTGCTGCTCGGTGCTCAGCACCTCGCCCACTACCACGCCGCTGAATACACCGGCGGCCGGAGTCACGCTATCGACCTCAAGACCGGCCATCGACAGACGGGCAACCAGCTCGTCGCGATTTACCTGCGGGCTAACCCAGCCACGCAGCCATTGTTCACTGAATTTCATCCTGCTCTCCTAAGAATTCGTTACGACTAGCGAAATTGCGCGAGGAACCGCAAGTCGTTGTCGAAGAACAGACGCAAGTCGTTCACGCCGTAACGGAGCATGGCCAGACGCTCGACGCCCATGCCAAAGGCAAAGCCGGAGAACTCTTCCGGGTCAATGCCGGACATACGCAACACGTTCGGGTGAACCATGCCGCAACCCATCACTTCCAGCCAGCCGGTCTGCTTGCAGACGCGGCAGCCTTTGCCGCTGCACATCACGCATTCCATATCGACTTCAGCGGATGGTTCGGTGAACGGGAAGTACGAAGGACGGAAACGTACGGCCAGTTCTTTCTCGAAGAACACCCGCAGGAATTCTTCGATGGTGCCTTTGAGATCGGCAAAATTGATGTCGCGATCGACCAGCAGGCCTTCGACCTGGTGGAACATCGGCGAGTGGGTGATATCGGAGTCGCTACGGTACACACGGCCCGGGCAGACGATGCGGATCGGCGGTTGCTTGGACTCCATGGTGCGGACCTGTACCGGCGAGGTATGGGTGCGCAGCAACATGTTTGCATTGAAATAGAAGGTGTCATGCATCGACCGGGCCGGGTGATGGCCTGGGATGTTGAGCGCTTCGAAGTTGTGGTAGTCGTCTTCGACCTCAGGGCCTTCGGCAATGCCGTAGCCGATGCGGGTGAAGAACTGTTCGACACGCTCCAGAGTCCGGGTCACCGGATGCAGGCCACCGGAGGTCTGGCCACGGCCCGGCAAGGTCACGTCAATGGATTCGGCAGACAGTTTGGCCGCCAGTTCGGCTTCCTCAAACAGAGCCATGCGCGCATTGAGAACGCCTGTGACACGTTCCTTGGCAACGTTGATCAGCGCGCCGACTTGCGGACGCTCTTCTGCCGGCAAATTCCCCAGGGTCTTCATCACCTGAGTCAATTCGCCCTTTTTGCCAAGGTATTGAACCCGGATTTGCTCCAGGGCATTGATATCTTCAGCGCTTTGCACAGCCTCTAGTGCTTGAGAGACCAGCGCATCCAGGTTTTCCATGTACAGACTCCAGATACAAAATAGGGGAAGAGCTTGAAGGCTCTTCCCCTATTTATGACGTTTAACACCTGGCCTCACAGAGATGAGGCCGGGTGACTGTCGGGGGTACTTAAGCCAAGGTGGCTTTAGCTTTCTCGACAATCGCAGCAAACGCCGCTTTTTCGTTCACTGCCAGATCAGCCAGAACCTTACGGTCGATCTCGATGGACGCTTTTTTCAGGCCAGCGATGAAACGGCTGTAGGACAGACCGTTAACACGAGCACCAGCGTTGATACGAGCGATCCACAGAGCGCGGAACTGACGTTTTTTCTGACGACGGTCACGGTAGGCGTATTGGCCTGCCTTGATTACCGCTTGCTTGGCAACACGGAATACGCGGGAGCGTGCGCCGTAGTAGCCTTTAGCAAGTTTCAGAATTTTTTTGTGACGTTTACGGGCAATGACGCCACGCTTTACACGAGCCATGAGTTACTTCCTCTATTCTTGACTAAAATTAACGAAGGCGCAGCATGCGCTCGACTTTTGCCACGTCAGACGGATGCAGCAAGCTGCTACCGCGCAGTTGACGCTTACGCTTGGTCGACATTTTAGTCAGGATGTGGCTCTTGAAAGCGTGCTTGTGCTTGATACCGTTAGCAGTTTTCAGAAACCGCTTAGCAGCACCACTTTTGGTTTTCATTTTTGGCATGTTCGGATACTCCGCATTCAGTTGATAAACATAATCAGAAGGCCTGCCGTGCCCTGTTGATTACTTCTTCTTTTTCGGGGCGATGACCATGATCAGCTGGCGTCCTTCCATCTTAGGATGCTGTTCGACCGAACCGTACTCGAGCAGGTCAGCTTCAACCCGCTTGAGGAGTTCCATCCCCAGCTCCTGGTGGGCCATCTCACGGCCGCGGAATCGCAAGGATACCTTGGCCCTGTCCCCATCACTCAGGAAACGTACCAGGTTGCGCAGTTTTACCTGGTAATCCCCTTCCTCCGTCCCTGGACGAAACTTGATTTCTTTTACCTGAATCTGCTTCTGGTTCTTCTTCGCCGCTGCAATCTGCTTCTTCTTTTCGAAGATCGACTTGCCGTAGTCCATCACCCGGCAAACCGGTGGGACTGCGTCTGCGGAGATTTCTACCAGATCAAGCTTTGCTTCTTCAGCAATACGAAGCGCTTCATCAATAGAGACGATGCCAACCTGCTCGCCGTCAGCGCCAATTAACCGAACCTCGCGTGCCGAGATATTCTCATTGATCGGCGCTTTCGGTGCAGCTCGTTTATCTTGTCTCGGTTCACGCTTAATAATAATTACTCCGAATCTGGGCGACCACGCCGGGAAACCGCTTGCGCGAGAAACTCAGCGAACTGGGCGACGGGCATCGAGCCCAGGTCAGCACCTTCACGAGTACGCACAGCGACAGTCTGCATCTCGACTTCCTTATCTCCGATAACCAAAAGATAGGGAACCTTGAGCAAAGTATGCTCGCGGATTTTAAAGCCGATCTTTTCATTTCTCAAGTCGGACTTGGCACGAAATCCGCTTTCGTTGAGAGTTTTTTCGACTTCAGCGACAAAATCTGCCTGTTTATCAGTGATATTCATGATCACTGCCTGGGTTGGCGCCAGCCACGCAGGGAATGCACCTTCGTAATGCTCGATCAGAATCCCGACGAAACGCTCGAAGGATCCGAGGATCGCACGGTGCAACATGACCGGGTGCTTGCGGCTGTTGTCTTCGGAGACGTATTCGGCACCGAGACGGACAGGCAGGTTGAAATCGAGCTGCAAGGTACCACACTGCCACACGCGACCGAGGCAATCTTTCAGCGAGAACTCGATCTTCGGACCGTAGAACGCACCTTCACCCGGCTGCAGATCGTACGGCAGGCCAGCGGAATCAAGGGCTGCGGCCAGTGCGGCTTCGGCGCGATCCCACAGCTCGTCGGAACCTACACGTTTTTCCGGACGAGTGGACAGCTTCATCTCGACGTCGGTAAAGCCGAAGTCGCGATAAACATCCATGGTCAGCTTGATGAAGGCAGCGGATTCGGCCTGCATCTGCTCTTCGGTGCAGAAAATGTGGGCGTCATCCTGAGTGAACGCGCGCACGCGCATGATGCCGTGCAGCGCGCCCGACGGCTCGTTGCGGTGGCAGGCACCGAATTCGGCCAGGCGCATCGGCAGCTCACGGTAGCTCTTCAGGCCCTGATTGAACACCTGCACGTGGCAAGGGCAGTTCATCGGCTTGATAGCGTAGTCGCGGCTTTCCGACTCGGTGGTGAACATGTTGTCGGCGTAGTTGGCCCAGTGCCCGGATTTCTCCCACAGGCTGCGATCGACCACTTGCGGGGTCTTGATCTCGAGGTAGCCGTTGTCACGCTGCACCTTGCGCATGTATTGCTCGAGCACCTGGTACAAGGTCCAGCCATTCGGGTGCCAGAACACCATGCCCGGCGCTTCTTCCTGGGTGTGGAACAGGCCCAGGCGCTTGCCGATCTTGCGGTGATCGCGCTTTTCCGCTTCTTCGATGCGCTGGATGTATGCCGCCAGCTGCTTCTTGTCAGCCCAAGCGGTACCGTAAACGCGCTGCAGCTGCTCGTTTTTGGCATCACCGCGCCAGTAGGCACCGGACAACTTGGTCAGCTTGAAGGATTTCAGGAAGCGGGTGTTCGGCACGTGCGGACCGCGGCACATGTCGACGTATTCTTCGTGGTAGTACAGGCCCATGGCCTGCTCGTTCGGCATGTCCTCGACCAGGCGCAGCTTGTAGTCTTCGCCGCGGGCCTTGAACACTTCGATCACTTCGGCGCGCGGAGTGACCTTTTTGATGACGTCGTAATCCTTGTCGATCAGCTGATGCATGCGCTGTTCGATGGCGGCCATGTCGTCCGGGGTGAAAGGACGTTCGAAAGCGATGTCGTAATAGAAGCCTTCGTCGATGACCGGACCGATGACCATCTTCGCAGTCGGGTACAGCTGCTTGACCGCATGGCCAACCAGGTGAGCGCAAGAGTGGCGAATGATCTCCAGCCCCTCTTCATCCTTAGGTGTGATGATTTGCAGGGTCGCGTCGCTGCTGATGATGTCGCTGGCGTCGACCAGTTGGCCATTGACCTTGCCGGCCAGTGTGGCCTTGGCCAGACCCGCACCGATGGATGCGGCGACCTCGGCTACGGAAACCGGGTGATCGAATGAACGTTGACTGCCGTCGGGAAGAGTAATAGTTGGCATGGCGCCTCCTCTCCTAGTGGTGACCCCTACCAAAGGTCACGTGGGTTGGGATGAGCCAGTACAAGATCCGATCCAGGCCATTCAATGACGAACGCCTGCCTTACAGCGGCAGGAGCCTTGCGGCCAACCGGAAAACCGAACCAGAGTGACTGGGATTCAAATCGAAATATTCGCACGTTGACCGCTGCCGGGACTGAAGGTCATCCGAAGCCTGAGAACGCTTGAGCCCGGCATGCTAGCACAGATGAGCGGTCACTTATGCCTCTGTTTGATCAGAAGGCAAATCGTCTGTTTTTATGCCAGAGTGCTGAACTTGATTGGCCTTTCAGCCCTCAGATAACAAGACATTGACCCACAAGGAGCATCCTCGCATGCGTCTGAATACCCTGTTCGCCGTAGTCGCCCCTATCGTCATGCTGCTGCCACTGAGCGCCCACGCCGACTGGCCGAAGGGCGAGCGCGAGAAGTACATGGCACAGTGCACCCAGGCGGCGACTCCGCAAATTGGTGCCGCTGCGGCCAAATCGCACTGCGCTTGCGGTGCTGATGCCATCAAGTCCTATCCTTCAGCCGACATTCAGTCCCTGATGGACAACAAAGCCCCCCCTGAACTGCAGCAGAAAGCGCTCGGACAAATCGCCAAATGCAAGGCGAATACACCGGCGAAAAAGTGATTGAAAAAGCCTTCTGACTCGGCTCAGCGCCCCTGAAACAGGCTGAATTTGGGTCTTTTCAGACGATTTATGCAGGTTTTACAGGTTTTTTTATTGTCTTTACTTTCTGCTCAAAGCCTTTTAAACCGGGGCTTTCAGCGAAAACAGACAGCAAAGAAAACACGACTGATTGGCAAACAGCACGTCCGGGGGGCTACCAAAGCGAACATTTCGACTATGATACTCCGGTGTGCCCAGTTGGCCTGAGCAGCACAGTACTACTGAAAATATATGTTTCTTGGAGATACACCATGTCTAATCGCCAAACCGGCACCGTTAAATGGTTCAACGATGAAAAAGGCTTCGGCTTCATCACTCCTCAAGGTGGCGGTGACGACCTGTTCGTACACTTCAAAGCTATCGAATCCGACGGTTTCAAAAGCCTGAAAGAAGGCCAGACCGTCTCTTTCGTGGCTGAGAAAGGCCAAAAGGGTATGCAAGCTGCACAAGTTCGCCCAGAGTAATTTCCCGGCGCACTAAAAAAACCCCGTCCATGTGACGGGGTTTTTTATGCCTGCAACAAAAGTCGTCAGCGATCAGCCGCAGTTGACGCGGGTGACTACCAGATTGGCGTCGGTGTTCAGGTTCAGGCGATCGGAGCGGTACTCCAGAGTGATCATGTCGGTTGGTTTGAGGAAGCGGGCATTTTGCGCCCCGGCCTTGGCGCGAGCCTGATCCAGCAGCGCTGGCGACGCTTTCTTGCCAATGGCGAACTCCGCTGCCGTTGCTTCACAGCGACTATGACCGGACTCGGTGGCCACTGGATCCTTTGCCGACTCGCTGGAACTCGTACTGCAACCGGCCAACAGGGCGGTGGCCATCAGTGCACCCAGTGTCGCGAACTTCAAAGGCATGAAGCCTCCTTGTTTTCAAAAAGTTGAGCTGAGATCGTGCGACCGCCATTACGGCGTTTGGTTTCACCACAGTGAGCATCACCGCCCCACGACCGGAAAAACGCCGAGTGTGCCTGAGCCTCGCCCCGCTCCTCATCAATCAATCGTGACTGAATATTAACGACGCTCAATACACGTCAATGTAGTCGTACGGTGGATTCGGCCAGTTGTCCTTCAACGCGTTGAAAATCTGCATCACCCACACCTCGTCGCTGGCGGCGACATTTCCGACGTAGCCTGAGCCCTTGGCCCAGGTTTCCAGGCGAAACAGCAAGCCGTCGATATCCTGGCCGCCGGTCACGCCCGAAGAAATGTAGGCGATACCGCCCTTGGTCACACGCAGTTGAGTGTGTTCGTCATCACTGGCCGAGGCGAGCAACTGGCGCACAGCCTCCAGCGTGAGGCCGTCGGGGGAATTCAAATCGATCTGCACAGCGCGATCCTTGGAAAGCCTTAAAAGACCAAGTGTCGCATAGCGCCCCGGTCATGCCTAAGTCGCAGTGTCAAACGCCCGACAAAATGGTTAACTCGACACATCGTTCTCCCGACTTCCCGAGCCTTATCATGACGACCGTAAGCATCGACGCCGACATCAAAGCCAAATGGGCCGACGGGCACAGCTCTTATAGCCCCGACACTACAGAAGAGCTGGCATTGATAGGAATCGATCTATTGGTCAAGGAACTTGGAACCGAGGCAGCCCAGCAATTCATCAAGCAGATTTTCGAGCGCTACCCGACCGAACAGATCGAGCATGAGCACGCAGAGAGGAAGTAGCACCCGCAGGCTGGCACCTGCGGGTCGGATTTTTTACTTCAGGCGCTTGAGCCGCTCGGTGAGCAGATCGAAGAAACCCTGGGCATCGCCGTTTTCGACCCAGAAGGCATTTTTCGGCGCCTTGAGTCCGTCATACCAATCGACAATGGTCTGACCGAATGTCGGCCCTTCACGGCTATCGACCACCACATTCACTGAACGACCGGTAAACAGTTCCGGCTTGAGCAAGTAAGCCACGACGGTGGCGTCATGCACCGGGCCACCCGGAATACCGTAGTGCTCCATGTCCCCTTTGATGTACTCGTTGAGGATGTCGCCAACGATTTTGCTCGCATTGTTGTTCAGCGCCGCAATCTGCTTCAGGCGGGCGTCGCTGGTGAGGATCTTGTGGGTCACGTCCAGCGGCAGGTAGGTCAGCTTGACGCCGCTTTTGAGCACCACTTCAGCCGCTTGCGGGTCGGCAAACAGGTTGAATTCGGCCACCGGGGTGATGTTGCCGCCGTTGAAGTGTGCCCCACCCATGATCACCACTTCCTTGATGCCCTGAACGATCTCGGGCTCCTGGATCAGCGCCAGCGCCAGGTTGGTCTGCGGACCGAGCATGGCAATCGTGATGCTGTGCGGCTTGGCCTTTTTCAAGGTGTCGATCAGATAATTGACCGCATTGCCTTCTGCCAGGCCTTTTTTCGGTTCGTGCACGGTGACACCCGACAGGCCTTCCTTGCCGTGAATGTTTTCGGCGTAGATCGGCGTACGCATCAGCGGTTTTGGTGCGCCGGCATAAACCGGGACATCCTCGCGCCCCGCCCACTCGCGAGCCAGACGCGCGTTGCGCGAGGTCTTGTCGAGGCGGACATTGCCGGCCACGGTGGTCAACGCGCGAATGTTCAGCTCGTCCGGCGAGGCCAGTGCGAACAGCAAGGCGACCACGTCGTCAGCGCCCGGATCAGTATCAATGATCAGGTCGATTTTTTCCGCCGCCTGGGCGCCGGTCGCAGTAATGACGGACAAAAGCAGCAGACTCCGAAGCAATTGATGCAGTGTGTGAGCATAGCGTTGCATGGCGCATTCCTTGTGCATTTGAAATTGAAAGTTAGAACGTAACACCGGCCACCAGCACGATGTTGCAGTACGGCTGACATTCGCCTGTACGAACAATCGCCCGAGCCTGTCGGCTAAGAACCTTGAATTGTTCGTGACTGAGCAGATCGCGACGACCCAGCGCCCCCTCTTCATTCAACACATCCAGCGTTGTCAGCGCTGTCGGCTGCTTGTCGAAGATCTCTTTGGCCAGCACATGGCTTTCCACCTGCATCTCGCTGAGCACGATTTTCAGGGTGCTGACGAAATCCGGAACGCCGTGGGTCAGCGCCAGGTCAATCAGCTCGACGCCCGGCGGCACCGGCAGTCCAGCGTCACCGATCACGACCATGTCGCCATGACCCAAAGAGGCAATCAGTCGCGATAACGCGACGTTAAGCAAAGGAGTCTTTTTCATGCGGGTTTGAATGCCTGTACGTCGGACATGCTGGGAATGGAGGGTTGTGCGCCGGCGCGGGTGACCGACAGGGCAGCGGCGATCTGACCGTAACGGATCGCCTCGGCTTCGGACTTGCCGTCGGCCAGGGCAGCGGCAAAACCACCGACAAAGGTGTCGCCTGCCGCTGTGGTATCGACGGCTTTCACCTTCGGTGCCGGGAAGTGTTCGAACCCCTTGCCGTTGGCAAACAGCGAACCTTCGGCGCCGAGGGTAATGATGACTTTACCCGCGCCCATTGCGATCAGGTGGCTGGCAGCCTTTTCTGCCGACTCCCGCGACTCGACCGGCAGACCGCTCAGGGCCGCGGCTTCGCTCTCGTTGGGTATCAGGTAGTCGATGGCCGCGAACCAGTCGGCCGGCAAAGGACGACTGGCCGGCGCAGGGTTGAGGATCACGGTCTTGCCCAGCGTGCGGGCGCGCTTGAGCGCATGTCCCACGGTGGCATCCGGAATCTCGAGCTGACAGATAATCACGTCAGCATTCTGCAGAACGGCATCGAAACGATCGATCACCGCTGGCGTCATGGCGCCGTTGGCGCCGGCGACGATGACAATCGCGTTCTGACTGTGGTCATCGACCACAATCAACGCCACGCCACTGGAGCCCTCGACCACGCTCACTGCCTGACAATCAATCTGCTCGGCCAGCAAGGCTTCACGCAATTGCACGCCATAGTCGTCATTGCCCACACAGCCGATCATCGCCACCTGCGCCCCCAACCGCGCAGCGGCCACGGCCTGATTGGCCCCCTTGCCACCGGATACGGTGGCAAACGAATGGCCAATCAGCGTTTCACCGCCTCGGGGCAGCCGTGGTGCACGGGTGACCAGATCCATGTTCAGGCTGCCTATTACCACTACATTTGCTGGCATACATCACTACTCGTCAATTCGGTTTTCAGCGGTATTCAGTGAACACGCCAGACAGCGGCGCAGTTGATTCGCGCAGGACAATACTCGGTGTCACGATCCGTTGATCGGTGACCATCTGCGGCGTGGCAATCCTTCGCAGCAAGACCTCGGCGGCCATTTCACCCAGTTGCAGGATCGACTGGCCAACCGTGGTCAATGCCGGATACACATAGCGACTCATCTGGATATCGTCGAAACCGATCACTGACAGTTCACCCGGCACCCGCACGTTGCGCTCGGCGGCCGCGCGCAAGACACCGATGCCGATCATGTCGTTACCGGCAAAAATAGCGCTCGGCGGATCGTTCTCAAGCAGGATGGCCGCCGCGTTATAACCACCGGTGCTGGTGAAATCACTCTCCAGCATGCGCGCAGGGCGCACTTCGATGCCCGCCTCTTTCAGCGCTCGGCAATATCCCGCCTGGCGCATCTGCGCCACACTGGTGCTCGCCGGACCTCCGATCGTAGCGATATCGCGATGCCCCAACTCGAGCAAATGGCGGGTTGCAAGATAGGCACCGTATTCATGGTCGATACGCACCAGATCCGCATCCACGCCGTCGAGGTCGCGGTCGACGATCACCATCGGCGTCTTCACGCCGGCCAGCCCCTGCGCGAGACCACTGTCACCGCCCGCCGAGGCAACGATCAAACCATCAATGCGTTTTTCCAGCAGCACGCGCAAATAACTGCGCTGTTTCTCCGGGTTGTCATCGGAGTTGCACAGGATCACGCAATAGCCGTTACGCTCACAATAATCCTCGATGCCCCGCGCCAGCTCCGCAAAGTAGGGGTTGAGACTGTTCGGCACCAGCAGCCCGATTGTGGCGGTGGTCTTGGCCTTCAGCGAGCGCGCCACGGCACTCGGCACGTAGTCGAGGCTCTTGATCGCCGCTTCGACCTTGAGCCGCACCTCCTGACTGACTGGCCGGGTGTTGTTCACCACATGCGACACGGTGGTGTAGGAAATCCCCGCGAGCGCCGCCACATCCTTGATCGTTGCCATGATTCAGCCCCGGCGAGTTGCACGTTGACTGCGATAAGTATCGAGCACCACCGCGATAACGATCACCGCACCGGTGATGATGCGTTTGGTCGGTTCGGTGGCACCAATCTGCGCCAGACCGGCCGCCAGCACGGAAATGATCAATACACCAAAGAACGTGCTGATCACTGAGCCACGCCCGCCCATCAGACTGGTGCCGCCGATGACCACGGCTGCGATCACCTGCAGCTCAAGACCCGAACCGGCATTGGGATCTGCGGCTTCCAGACGGGAAATCTGGAAAAGCGCAGCGATACCGGCGAGCAGGCCCATCAGGCTGAACACCAGAATCTTGTAAGGCTTTGGATTGATCCCGGCCAGACGCACAGCTTCTTCATTGGTACCGATGCCGATCAGGTAGCGGCCGAACACTGTGCGCGTCAAAACCGCCTGCGCGATGAAAATCACCAGCAAGGCAATGATGAACGAAGGCGAAATACCGAACGCAATCGGGTTCGACAGCCAGGCAAAGGCGTCGCCGATGTAGGCGGTGCGCGACCCCGTCATCTGATACGCCAGGCCCCGGGCCATTTCGAGCACGCCAAGGGAGACGATGAACGAGGGAATCCGCCAGGCCACGGTGATCGAGCCGGTGATGGTGCCGGCCAGTGCCGCCACCGCCATGCCGAGCAACGCCGCCGGCAACACGCTCCAGCCCCAGCCGAGAATAGCCACACTGACGGTCGATGCCGCCAATGCCAGCACCGAGCCGACCGACAGGTCGATACCGCCGATGATCAGCACGAACGTCATGCCGACCGCCAGCACCATCAGATCGGGAATCTGGTTGGCCAGGGTACTGAAGGTGTTGTAGGAGAGGAAATGGCTGCTCAGCACCGAGAACAGCGCAATCATCGCCAGCAAGGCACCGGCCAGGCCCAGATAAGTGCCCAGACCGTAAAAATTGCCACTACGTTTGCCGGCAGGAGATGCAGTTTTCATGGAAGATCCCTAGGCGCCGCTTCGTTGAGCAACGCATCACGTTTTTGGTAGCCGGCGAACGCGGCGGCAAGCAAATCATCCTGAGTCCAGCTGTCGCGCTCGAATGTGTCGATCAGACGGCCCGCCGACAGCACGCCGATCCGGTCGCAGATCAGCATCAATTCACGAAGGTCGCTGGACACCACCACCAGCGCTTTGCCCTGACGAGTCAACTCGCCGAGCAAGGCATAGATGTCGAACTTGGCACCGACGTCGATGCCTCGGGTCGGCTCATCGAACAGCAACACCGAACAGTCTCTCTCCAGCCAGCGCCCGATCACGACTTTCTGCTGGTTGCCGCCAGACAGCTCTGACACCAGTTGCGCCGGACTCGAACTGCGGATGCGCATGGCATCAATCTGCCGCTGCGCCAGCGAGATTTCGTCGCCGTTGTTGACGAAACCGCCGCTGGAAATCTCCGGCATGTTGCCCAATGCGATGTTGGCGCTGATCGACTGACTGAGCAGCAAACCTTCGCCCTTGCGGTCTTCGGTGATCAACGCTATGCCATGACGCACAGCATCGACAGGCGAACGCACACTCACCGCCCTGGCTGGCGAGCCAAGTGCAATGGTGCCGCTGTCGGCGACGTCGGCACCGAAAATCAACCGCAGCAGCTCGGTGCGCCCTGCCCCGATCAGCCCGGAAATGCCGAAAATCTCGCCGGCACGCACTTCAAACGAAACGTCGCGCACCTTGTCCGAACGAGTCAGACCCTTGACCGTCAATGCCGGCGCGCCGATGTTGCGCTGCCCCATGTCGATGTGCTCACCCAACTCACGACCGACCATCAATGTGACCAGTTGCTCGCTGTTGTAATTGGCCATCGGCTCGACGCAGACCAGGTTGCCGTCACGCAGCACGGCAATCCGTTGCGCGACCCGCGCCAGCTCTTCGAGGCGGTGGGAAATGTAGATGATCGAGACGCCACGCGCCTGCAACCGGGTGATCTGTTCAAAGAGCATTTCGACTTCGCGCGCGGTCAGCATCGCGGTCGGCTCGTCGAGGATCAATACATGGCAATCGCCAATCAGGTTGCGGGCGATTTCGACCATCTGCTGATGGCCGATGCCCAACTCGCCCACCAGCGTGTCCGGATCAATCGCGTCCAGACCGACCTGCGCCATGGCCTCGATCGCTGCCTTGCGCAATTGCTTGCGGCTGATCCAGCCACCGTTGCTCGGCAGATTATCGAGGAACAGGTTCTCGGCCACCGACAGGGTCGGCAACAGATTGAGTTCTTGCATGACCATGCGCACGCCAAGGTCTTCGGCCTGGGTCCGACTGCCCGGACGATACTCCTTGCCGTGGAACTGCATCTGGCCGGTGGTCGGCGTGACCAGTCCGCCAATGATCTTCGACAGGGTACTTTTCCCGGCACCGTTCTCGCCGGTCAGCGCCAGTACTTCACCGCGCATCAGCGTCAAGTCGATGCCGGTCAGCACCGGTTGCGCATAGGTCTTACCGATACCGCTGACCGAGAGGACAGCGTTCGGGGCGGAAACTGACATAAAAACTCTCCATGCGCTCGCCCGGACGGACGAGCGCCGTTGTGTCGCCGGAAGACTTACTTGGTGACCAGTTCGACCGGCGTTTCAATCACGCCGTTGGCACCGCTGTCGACCTTCTCGCCCTTGATGATTTTCAGCGCAGTCTCGATGCCAAAGACAGCTTGCTTGGCGGCGAACTGATCGGCTGTCGCGAGGACTCGACCGTCCTTCAACATTGGCTTGATCGCATTGATGTTGTCGTAACCCACGACCTGCACCTGACCGGCCTTGCCCGCAGCTCGTACAGCGGAAACCGCACCGACGGCCATGCTGTCGTTGCCGGCCAGCAGCGCTTTGACTTCCGGGTATTCACTGAGGATCGAAGCCGCGACCTTGTTACCCTTGTCGATTTCCCAATCACCGGATTGCAGGGAAACGATCTTGATCTGTGCTGCGTCCATCGCATCCTTGAAGCCAGCAGTCCGCTGCTGGGCGTTGGTGGTCGTGGACACACCTTCGATGATGCCGACTTCGTCGCCCGCCTTCAGTTGCTTGGCCAGGTATTCGCCGACCAGACGTGCACCTTTACGGTTGTCCGGACCTACGAAGGGCACGCTGATGTTTTTGCTTTTGACGATCGCCGGATCGAGCTGATTGTCGATGTTGATCACGGTGATGCCGGCATCGACGGCTTTTTTGATCACCGGAACCATGGCCTTGGAATCGGAAGGCGCAATCACCAGTGCATTGACCTTCGCCAGAATCATTTGCTCGACGATGCGCGTCTGGCCGGCAGTATCGGTTTCGTCCTTGATACCGTTGGAAATCAGGTCGAAATCGGCGGAATGTTCTTTCTGATAAGCCTTGGCGCCATCTTCCATGGTCAGGAAGAATTCGTTGGCCAGGGACTTCATGACCAGTGCGACTTTAGGTTTTTCCGGGGATTCGGCGAACGCCGAGGAGACAGGTAGTGCGGCGGCTGTGGCAGCCAGCATAGCGACAGCAAGAAGACGTCCAGCGAATGGCAGCTTCATGGGTTCACTCCGATCTTATGATTATTGTGAGCAACGCTTGCGCTGGCGTAAGCTACGTCGCTTCCCTCAGAGGTATTGCCCGCCGGGAAAGCTGCGCAAACGTTTGCGTAGACCGAACTATGCGAACCCTGCCGACATTTGTCAACAATCACACATCAGCATTTGTTGCAGGGCAAATCGCGTGATTCGCCCGCATCTCAGGCAGTAGTACTGATCAGACCGCCGCCGCCGGAATCCTTGGCCAGCTCCTTGATCAGGTTGCCCGAAACTTCCGAAAGAGCGCCGTTGGTATCGGCTATCTGCCCCTGAATCGCCATGACGGCGGTCTGCTTGGCTTCCGGAGTGGGATAACTGGCGGCTTGCGCTGCCGCCAATTGCTGTTGCTGTTCCTGCAACTGCTTTTGCAGCTCCTGCAGGCGCTTGAGCAGCATTTTCACGGCGATACTTTGATTGCTGCCGCTTTCGGCCTTGCTGTCTTCCTGTGCGGCGCCACCGGTTCTGACCTGGGTGGTGTCGCCCTCTTTGTCGCCCAGCGACTGGACGGAGGCTTCGGCAGTCGCGTCGCTCAGAGCATTGATCGTGGCTGCGGATTTGCCGCCGATGGTGACAGCGCTGGCATTTGGAAAACCAACCGAAAGTGACATGCGAACTCCTCAAAAAATAAAGATTCCTTGAAGACGCATCGGCGCGGAGCGCCGTTTCTTTAGCAAAGCCATCGAATCTGCGTCTTGCCCACTGCAGAACAAGCGCGATCCTTTCGGCCAGCCGAACGCGCAAGCCGCCGATGTTCGGAAACCCGGATGCAGCGTTGAGCACCACGGCACAGCAACGTATAAATTCCTGATTTAAATCATAAGGTTAAACATTTCTCTCAAGCAAAGTACGGATGGTACAAATCCTGCTCCCTCCCCTGTACCCGGGTATCCAGATCGGCCCGGGCGCATCTAGATGAACCTGCATCAAGCACCGTCTCACTACTAGAGAGAAAAATAATGAAATCTGCTTTCAACACTTTGGTTCCGGGCGCATTGGCCCTCCTCCTGCTCCTGCCCACCGCCCTTCAGGCAAAAGAAGTCGAAACCCAGGCCAAGCTTGCCAATGTCGTGGTACTTGCGACCGGCGGCACCATCGCCGGGGCTGGCGCCAGCGCAGCCAACAGCGCCACTTATCAGGCAGCCAAGGTTGGCGTCGAGCAACTGATTGCCGGCATTCCCGAGCTGAGCAAACTGGCCAATGTGCGCGGCGAGCAAGTCATGCAGATTGCTTCGGAAAGCATCACCAACGAAAACCTGTTGCAACTGGGTCGTCGCGTCTCCGAACTGGCTGACAGCAAAGACGTCGACGGCATCGTTATCACCCACGGCACCGACACCCTGGAAGAAACCGCCTACTTCCTGAACCTGGTCGAAAAAACCGACAAGCCGATCATTGTGGTCGGCTCGATGCGTCCGGGCACCGCCATGTCGGCGGACGGCATGCTTAACCTGTATAACGCCGTGGCCGTGGCCAGCAGCAAGGAAGCGCGCGGCAAAGGCGTACTGGTGACCATGAACGATGAAATCCAGTCCGGTCGTGACGTCAGCAAAATGATCAACATCAAGACCGAGGCGTTCAAAAGTGCCTGGGGCCCACTGGGCATGGTGGTCGAAGGCAAATCCTACTGGTTCCGCCTGCCTGCCAAGCGTCACACCATGGATTCGGAATTCGACATCAAAAACATCAAGAGCCTGCCTGACGTAGAAATCGCCTACTCCTACGGCAACGTGTCCGATACCGCCTACAAAGCCCTCGCCCAGTCCGGCGCCAAGGCCATCATCCATGCCGGCACCGGCAACGGCTCGGTGTCCTCTCGCGTCGTGCCAACCCTGCAAGCCCTGCGCAAGGACGGCGTGCAGATCATTCGTTCGTCCCATGTCAATGCCGGCGGTTTCGTCCTGCGTAACGCTGAACAGCCTGACGACAAGTACGACTGGGTGGTTGCGCATGACTTGAACCCACAGAAAGCGCGCATCCTGGCAATGGTCGCCCTGACCAAAACCAACGACAGCAAAGAGCTGCAACGGATGTTCTGGGAATATTGATTGACCTTCGCCCGATCCGTTCGCGATCGGGCACTTTGCTCACCCTTCACCGACCGGGTGGAGGGGGGCATGCGCGGCAGCCCTCCTGCATTTTCCACACAAATATTTCGGCACACCTCACACCAAAATCGGAAAACGGCTGTCAGAGGATTTTCTTGAATTTTAAGCAGTTGCGAAATTGCCTACAGTTAAATACTGTATGCACGTACAGCTTAATAAGGATAACCTCGTGGCCACCTCTCCTGATGCTCCTGACGCCTACGAACGCATGGGTATGCGCGTTCAGAAAATCATCAATTCTCCGACTGCACAAAAAGCCAAAGCCGCACTGATCTTCCGCCTGCCGGATGAGCCAACGGATGAGTGGGAGCGCCTACTCGAGGAAATCGACGAGAACGATAACGTCACCCTTGCCTATCGCGATGATGGCGGCGTGCAGATTTTTTGGGTTGTACCGAAGGAAGATTGATTCAATGAGTGTCCGCTGTTTTGCTTTGCTGTTGTTGTTCATCACCATGGGCGCGCAGGCTGGCGCCCCTCGCACATTCACCGAAGCCAAGAAGGTCGCCTGGAAGCTCTATGCGCCGCAATCCACCGAGTTTTATTGCGGGTGTAAATACACCGGCAACAAAGTCGATCTGAAGGCTTGCGGCTACGTACCGCGCAAAAACGCCAAGCGCGCTTCACGTATCGAGTGGGAACACATTGTCCCGGCCTGGGAGTTCGGCCATCAACGCCAATGCTGGCAGGAAGGCGGACGCAAGAACTGTACGCGTTACGACCCAGGCTATCAGAAGGCTGAAGCGGACCTGCACAACCTGGTGCCGAGCATCGGCGAGGTCAATGGCGATCGCAGCAATTTCAGCTACGGCTGGCTGCCAGTGCAGTCCGGCCAGTACGGCTCCTGCCTGACCCAGGTCGACTTCAAGGCGAAGAAGGTCATGCCCCGCCCTTCGATTCGCGGCATGATCGCCCGGACCTACTTCTACATGAGCAAGCAGTACGGCTTGCGCCTGTCGAAACAGGACCGGCAATTGTATGAAGCATGGGACAAGACATATCCGGTGCAAGACTGGGAGCGTCAACGCAACCAGAGCGTGGCCTGCGTAATGGGACGCGGCAACGAATTCGTCGGCCCGGTGAATCTGAAAGCCTGTGGCTGACGGGATGCGCAAATTAAAAAGGCCGTGAGCACAACGCTCACGGCCTTTTTTATTTACGCCTACGGCGCGATCGGGTGCTCGATCACCACCGATTCAATGTTCTGTTTTTTCGCCTTCACCAATGCCGCGTCCACTTGCACCTTACGAGCTTCAGCATCGGCCTGGGAGTTGAACGGACCGATCAGAATTCGCGTTTTACCACTGCTGTCCTTGATCACCGTCGGAACGAATGCGTGCTCGATCAACCAGCCACTCAGATCACTGACAGCCTGAGGCGTTTCGCCGCGCACCTCCAGATCCCACTGCGGTGCAGAAGCCGCCGCAGGTGCCGCCGCCACTGCCGCTTTCGGCTTCTGTACGTCTACACTCTTGCCTTCACCACATCCTGCCAATGCCAGTGCCGCGATGACCCAGACCAATTTGCGCACAACACTTTCCTCGGAATTCTCAAAGCGGCGATCTTATCATTCAAAAATACTTCGCGAGCCCCGCAAAATGGGCACAAAACAACGAGATTGATGATTGCAGCCTCTGTATAGTTACGCCCTGGGAATTAATGCCGCATCTGCGCGTCAGAAAGAGGCACCCAAACCGTGAGACTTCGCACTAATCTATACGTACCACCGACCTCTGCACTGTCTGAATCAGGTGCCCTACAAAGCAATCAAGGAGAAGACCATGCTGATACTCACCCGCAAAGTCGGTGAAAGCATAAATATTGGTGATGACATTACGATCACCATCCTCGGTGTTAGCGGCCAACAGGTTCGCATTGGCATCAACGCCCCGAAAAACGTTGCCGTACACCGCGAAGAGATTTATCAGCGCATTCAGGCAGGCCTGACCGCCCCGGACAAGCCACAAACGCCCTGAGCCGCATCGCAAACCCTAGCCAGTTCGTTTACCCGCGCGTAATGACTGGCTAAAGATTCACGCGCCGTATTGCCACCCGCTTCCCACTCCGCTGGGCACGGCGCCTGAAACACAGCACAGCTTCGCCCCGCATCGCCTCGATCTCCCCCCTTCTTTCTTCCCGGTCGATACTACCTGCCATTACCAGAACTGACTGTCGGACGTTTCCGATAGAGAGCAGGGAATTGCGCCGTCCTAAGCAAATGTCACACCGCGAGCCATGCCAGTGGCCGCAATCACCATCAGCAGCATCAGCAGTGCTTCGACGTGACTGATTCGCGCAAACAACTTCGCCCGGCCGATATCGAGCTCTGCGCCTCGCCCCAAGGCAATACGCCATTTGATCAGGGTGATCATTGGTGCGAGCTCTATCAGCAGAATCAGCACAAGCAGCGTCATCTTCAAATGAAACAGCGGCTGATGAAGATAATAGTCCGCGCCCTTTTCGAACCCGCCGAATGCACGCATCCCGCCCGTGATCAGCAAAACCAGCGCTGAAATCCCCCAGAGGCTGTCAGCCAGCAAAACCCGCTTGACCTCCCCCGCGCCCGAGCCCAGGCGCATGAACGCCGTGCCGCGCGCCAGCACCGCCCAGAAGCCCAGAGCAAACGCCAATAGATGAACAGCGGCAAGCAACCAGTGAACCAGCATCGAAACGCTCCCGTGACAAGAGTCGGAAATCGGCCAGTCAGTAGTAGTCGAAAAAGCAGGGACCTGCTTGTCGAAGATCGCTACGGGTTGAATAGAGAGGAACAGGAGGAGCGGACGCCAAATCGCAGGCAAAAAAAATCCCAAGCAGCTGATGGAAGCTTGGGATTTAAAAATGCATAAACCGTGGTGGTGAACGCGGGGCGAATATTACTGAATTCCAAGAGGGGCAACAACGTTTTTTTGATAACCGGTTGGTTAAATAAAATCGTAACCCCTTCAATATCCACACAATTTTCAAGGATGACGGCGACCGACGGTGAGCTCGTGACAAGACACTTCAGTAGATCCCGCCTATATAGTAGAGGAAACCTACGACTGGCTCGGCTGCCCTACGCTGCTCGAGACCTGCCGGCATCAACTCGCACTGTACGAAAATGAGTTCGAGGAACTGAACCCCAACCGCGCCAGGAGCGTGAGCGGATATCCAAACTGGTCGAAATACATGCGGAAGCATGTCCATCAGTGTGATGAAGCAATGCGCACTCTCCGCGAGAAGGCGGCGAAAACAGCGCGCATCCGCCGCGAACTCTCCCTTCTTGAAATATCCGAGAGAGAGGCGAAACGGGATACCGAGCGTCTGCGCGGGATCCTTGACGGCCTGACCCCGCAAGCGAAGACGATCTATTGATGGTTCTTCAACGTCATTCGAGATGCACGGGCGCCAGATTCCTAACGTAGGCTTGGCACGCTCGCAGCGCAATCAATCACCCTGTCACCGGTGTCGGTGATAACGATAATCCGTTGAGCATGTGCCGGGGCAAGTCTGACTCGTACGGCTGCATGTTCCACGCCGCCGGCGCTGACAGCCGCAGATCAGAAGTGGCAAGGCGATCGCGCAGATAATCCTGGTCACGTTGTGCATCCGTCATTTTCCGGAATTGGTTTTGCTCACTGACCGCCAGCCACTTGCCCTGCTCGGCCTGTTGCGCGGTTGCCGCAGCTTGGGTCAGTTGATTTAGCGTTTCGGCTTGCAGTCGGACCTGCTCGGCCAACTGATGAGCGTAGCGCCACTCCCGAAACTGCCAAGCACTGCCGAAGCCGGCGAGCATCAGCGCCAGCATGCCGATCAACCGCCACGGAACAGTCACGCCAGCACCGCCCGGTATTTTTCCCAAAGCGCCAACCGATCAACCAAGCCGTTCAGACCGTCTTTGATCCGTCGAGTCATAGTGTTGAACTGGTCTCGATCGGCTAAATCGTTCAACCCATGCTGTTTCCAGAACCACGCCGCCGATATCGCGGCATGCTGCCGCAGTTCGAGCAACTCAGGATGGCTGATCAGGTCGAGGCCCAGCACCTCGTCGCATTTGCCGTAGTTCGCCCGGCCGGTGATTTGAATCAGGCCACCCTCCCCCCCAATACTCCCGAGCGGCCCGTATTGCCTAGGTCTGTGCGCTCCTCATACCTGAGCTGAGCGGCGGTCGGCCTCAGATTTCACGGACGTAGCGCAACTGGCCGGACTCATGCCCGACTTGCACGATGAACACGGCGAGACGCTTCGGGCTGACGATCCGGTAATGCTGCATGGCAGAGTTCAATGCGGAAACAAAAACGCCCGCTTGGCTGCGGGGGTTTGGAACGATCTGCAGCAACTGCTGCTCGGTGATGGGCATTTTGCCCTACAAAAAAATCTTGTACTCATTGAACTGCTGGTAGAATCCCGTTCAAAATTTCGCTGGTGGGCACGATGCTATTGTCACAAAAAAAATCTGGGAATATACCGGCACTAACTGGGCTGAGGTTCTTCGCAGCTCTAATGGTTTTCTTCTCGCACTTTCCAATTCAAACTGAAAATCAAAAGCTTTTTCTCCTGCAAACATCTGGATTTAATGGCGTAACTTTTTTCTTTGTACTTTCAGGCTTTATAATCGCCTACAATTACCTTGACAGGTTCGAATTAAATCCACTGCAGTCCACGCCACGCTTTTTGCTTTCAAGATTTGCTAGAATATACCCTCTTTACATCGCATTAATAATATTTTCCTGGATGAATTCGGGGGGCTACACACCAATACTCCCATATATTTTGGCTACGCAAGCATGGAGCGGAGATTTGTTTGTTGCGACGGGCCTTAACAGCCCCTCATGGAGCATTAGCGTTGAGATTTTTCTTTATATTATCTTTCCGATTCTAATCCCAGTTTTTCGAACACTGGGTATTTTGACATCACAAAACAAGCTTATAGCGCTAGCACTTATAATAATCAGCTCTCAAATTGCAATCGCAATCTACTTCTCTATGCCTGAGCGCGCCAGCCTGTTAGCTACTGATCCGGCATCGTCACATCGCTGGCTTTATCGAGGGCCTGCATACAGATCTTTAGATTTTGCGCTAGGGATATTAGCGGCAATTTATTACAAGCGCTTTTTCAAACATAAAACTTCAAGCACCGGCATATGGAGCTTCGTAACCTACTCTTGCATTGTCTACATATTCACTCTCGCGACATCTTCCACTATTGCTGGCAGTTCATTTAAATGGGATGCAGCATACGCACTCCCATATACCTTGCTAATATTGAGCATTGTTATTTCCAGCAAGACGCAAATAGCAAAACTTCTTTCCGGCAAGAAAATTGTTATGCTTGGCGAGGCCTCTTTCGCGTTTTATCTGATCCACGTACTTCTTGGATCAATGTATATTCGTCAGCCTACCGAATCAATGTTCTTCCTAATAGCGCACCAAGCGTTATTTTTAGGTTTTGTGATAAGTGTTTCTGTAGGATTGCACATATGCATTGAAAAGCCTTGCCAAAAAATAATACTGGAACTATTTCGAAAAAAAGAAGTTCCGTCGAAGATCTCAATCGAAAACCAATCAGCGGCAATTAAGTAAAGGGGGGTCAGGCCAAAGATCATCGGTGACTGCAAGGTCTACACGATTGATCGCAATCATGTACATCTACCAAGCTACCAGGCGCCCTCATTCCTCATCGAGAGCCATTTCGAAATCTACAGCGTATTGAAGTGGCGCCAGTGCCAACTTGGCCTGACTAAGGTAAAGATCGCGAAGGCTAGCGTTCGCAATCTTTACCTCTCCCGGGGATGGCTGGAATAGGGTTGGCGGATGCAGTTCGCCACCTTAGCTGATCCATCCGTAACTAGGCTGTGGCTCGATACCTGAGACATCAATCATATTCTCGACAATCGCCAGGTGAAGCCGGACCTCAATGGGTTTTTCCTGACCGATCCTGCTTGGCTGCCCCTCAATCCACGCTGAGCCTTCTGCATCGAAGGTTTCGGGTTCAATGATCTCTATGACTTTTCCAACGTCAATTCGAGCGTATGTTTTCATGCTAATGAGTACTCCTCGACAATCCAAACCACCACCTTTACCGCCAAGAATATTTGTAGCTATTCCCGACCGCAGATCCACCAGCCCAGGGTTCTGAGCGCCATTCCCTACAGTGCCGCCAGGGCCTACTGAATAGACCCCGTCAAAGATAGAAGGACCTCCATTGCCACTGATAGACGATGCGCCATACCACGCGGATCCACCTTGGGCACCTTGAGCGTTTACGTCATCTCCAACCCCGACAGATCCGGCACTAACACCTACAAAGTTGGGAGTAGTGGCCGCAGCCGACCCAACGCTACCTGGTGTAACACCCGGAGCTGATTGGCTCGGCCCGAATGAGGTAGTGCCGTCCGGTCTCGGCTGACGACGGCGCGCGACTGGCAATGCTCACCGGCGCGGCCGCGCCGAAGCTCAGCGGTTGCCTCGATCGATTCGAGGAGGAATCCCGGCTGGGCTTGCTGAGTCTTCAGCGGCGGGAGGACATCGTGATGTGGCCGAAGTCGGCCGTTGACCTCGAGCAGAACACCATCAAGGTGTCGCCGGGAAGACGCAGAATTACGGGAAGCCCGTGCATTTGGAGATTGCCATGGGCCGGCGTTGCGCGAGGTCGTTGCCGAGCGCCTGCGATCGCCGGTTGTATGCCCGTACTTGATCCACTACTCGCCGAAGGCCCGCAGCGTTCGCAACTGGATGCCAAACTGCACTGGAACGCCGTGACACCCGATTACCCGACGAAGTCATTCGCCCAGGCACGGGATGACTCCGAGGCATATAAGGACATGCCAGCCGGCGAGCGCCCCACCTTTCACGAGATCCGTGCACTGGGTGCGTGGCTGTACGAGCAGCAGGGTTTCCCGCAGGAATACATCCAAGGGCTGATGGGTCACGCGGACGTCAAGATGACTGAACACTACCAGGCGGGTCATAGCGATGACGCCCTGCTGTGCATGCGGGTGAACGCAGACCTGAAGGTGTGATCGGCGGGGGTTTTGCAAAAGTTTTGCAAATCGCAGACAACAAAAAAGGGCCCACCTTTCGGTGAGCCCTTCTAGACCGCCCAGCAGAGCGGATTTTGTTTGGTAGGCGCGATTGGACTCGAACCAACGACCCCCACCATGTCAAGGTGGTGCTCTAACCAACTGAGCTACGTGCCTGCTGTGAGGCGGCATTCTACGGAATTCCGGAGGGGTGTCAACACCTTTTTTTCACCTAACCCTATGAATATGCAAAATATTTAATTTCAGGCCGGTGAAGAAGATTATTCCGGTGGCTGGCGGAGGTTTTTCAACTCGGGTAGGATCGGCACACTCGTAAAATATATTAAACAGAGGCTGCAGGATGGCGAACACCCCTTACCCAGAGTCTTATTACGCTGCGTCGGCCAATGCCGTACCGCCCCGCCCGTCTCTGCAAGCTGATGTGGAGACGGACGTCTGTGTGATCGGCGCCGGGTACACCGGACTGTCTTCAGCCCTGTTCCTGCTGGAAAACGGTTTTCGCGTGACCGTGCTGGAAGCCGCCAAGGTCGGCTTCGGTGCGTCGGGTCGTAATGGCGGGCAGATCGTCAACAGCTATAGCCGCGACATCGACGTGATCGAACGCAGCGTCGGCCCCAAACAAGCACAACTGCTCGGGCAGATGGCCTTCGAAGGCGGCCGGATCATTCGCGAACGGGTCGCCAGGTACAACATCCAATGCGACTTGAAGGACGGCGGCGTGTTTGCGGCCCTCTCCGCCAAGCAAATGGGCCACCTGGAATCGCAGAAGCGCCTGTGGGAGCGCTTCGGCCATACCCAACTTGAGCTACTCGATGAACGTCGCATTCGCGAAGTGGTGGCGTGCGATCAGTACGTCGGCGGTATGCTCGACATGAGCGGTGGGCACATCCATCCGCTGAACCTGGCGCTGGGTGAGGCCGCAGCAGTGGAGTCCCTCGGCGGGACCATTTACGAACAATCCCCCGCCGTACGCATCGAGCGCGGTGCCAACCCGGTGGTGCACACGCCACAGGGCAAGGTCAGGGCCAAGTTCATCATCGTTGCCGGCAACGCCTACCTCGGTAATCTGGTACCGGAACTGGCAGCCAAGTCCATGCCCTGCGGCACACAGGTGATCACCACCGAACCGCTGGGCGAAGAACTGGCGAAATCCCTGCTGCCCCAGGATTACTGCGTCGAAGACTGCAATTACCTGCTCGACTATTACCGCCTGACCGGTGACAAGCGCCTGATCTTCGGCGGTGGCGTGGTGTATGGCGCACGGGACCCCGCAAACATCGAAGCGATCATTCGCCCGAAAATGCTCAAGGCGTTTCCTCAGCTCAAAGACGTGAAGATCGACTACGCCTGGACGGGCAACTTCCTGCTGACCCTGTCGCGTTTGCCACAGGTCGGGCGCCTTGGCGACAACATCTATTACTCGCAGGGCTGCAGCGGCCACGGAGTGACCTACACACACCTGGCCGGCAAGGTGCTGGCCGAAGCATTGCGCGGGCAAGCTGAACGGTTCGATGCGTTTGCGGACTTGCCGCACTATCCGTTCCCGGGCGGGCAGTTGCTGCGTACGCCGTTTGCGGCATTGGGCGCCTGGTATTACGGCTTGCGCGACAAACTGGGTTTCTGATCAGTTTTCCTGACTGGCAAAAAACTGTGGCGAGGGAGCTTGCTCCCGCCGGATCACGAAGCGGTCCCACTTTTATCCAAAAAGAAGGACTGCTGCGCGGGCCAGCGGGAGCAAGCTCCCTCGCCACAATTCGATGGACAAGCCCGTATCAGAGTTGGTCTCGGGCAATCCCGCTACGAATTCGCAAAATATCCGCCAGCACCGCCAAGGCAATCTCCGCCGGGGTCTTGCTGCCCAGGTTCAAGCCGATCGGCGCATGAATCCGCGCCAATTCAACCTCCCCCAATCCGCCAATCCTGCGCAGGCGCTCGAAGCGCTTCTGCGAGGTCTGCTGCGAGCCCATTACGCCGATGTAAAACGCCTCGGTACGCACCGCCTCCATCATCGCCAGATCGTCGATACGCGGATCGTGAGTCAACGCTACCACCGCGGTATCGCGATGACAGCCGCCGTCGGCAATGAACACCGACGGCAACTGCCGACGAATCTCCACGCCGTCCAGTATCACGCCGTCGAGCACTTCATCACGCGGATCACAGAGAATCACTTCGAAACCGAGACCGACTGCAAACTCGGCGCATGCCTGCGCAACACTGGAATAGCCGGCGAGCAACAAGCGCTGCGCGGCGCCGACTCGAATGCGCACCCGATCAATCTCACGTTCGATGCGCGCCCCCTGCTCGCAATCTGCAAACAACGCCCGCGCACCGCTGACCAGATCGACCTCACGAATCAAGCGGCGCTGACCGAGCAGCGCCGATTCGAGCTCTCGCAGATGCGCCTGCACCTCGCAGTCGGCGTCAAATTTCTCTACCAGTACGTCGAGAATGCCGCCACAGGGCAGGCTGACCCGCGAGCGCGGATCATCGCCTTCGCCGTAGCGCACCACGTTGATCGCATCGAGAAACGCACCTTCCGCCACGCGCTCGAGAAAGTCTTCCTCGACGCAGCCACCGGACAGCGAGCCGATCCACTGCCCGTCGTCGTTCACTGCCAGCAACGACCCCGGAGCACGCGGTGCCGAACCATAGGTGGTCAACACGGTGCACAGCCAGATGCGCTGCCCCGCCACCGACCACGCCAGCGCCCGGCGTACCACTTGTAGATCGAGATGCTGCATGTCAGTGCGCCTTGTGTTCGACGGCCGGGACTTGCGCTTGCAGCTTCTGCACGTCGCTGACCGCCAGTTCAGCCGATTGACCGCCCCAGCCTTGACGCAGGTAGTTCAGCAGATCGGTCAGTTGCGCAGCACTGAGCTTGTCGGCAAACCCAGGCATGGGCTGCATATGCTCGAACCCGGCAAATTTCTGCTCGCCGATGCCGTCTTCGATCACCCGCACCAGGTTGCGCGGATCTTCCAGGCGCAGCGTGGTATTGCCGCGCATGGCCACGGCGATGTGCGGCTTGCCCTCACCCCCGGCAGCGTGACAACCGGCGCAGACGTTCAAATATTCCTGACGGCCGCGCTGCGCGCTCGGGCCGAGCTTGTCCACGGGCACTTCAACGAGCGCTGCGGCTGCAGGCGGCTTGTCGCCGAGCAGGAACGTCGCCATCGCTTTCAGATCCTGATCGCTCAGGCCCTGGGTGCTGTTGTGGAACACCGGGAACATCTCGTTGAACATCGTGCCCTGGGCGCTCATGCCGTGCTTGAGGAACGTGCTCAGGTCTTGCTGATTCCAGCCGCGCGCCGCCAGATCGGTGGCCAGCAGGCCAGGCGCCAGATAACCGTTGAGGACGCCGCCAGTCAGACGCTTGTCCATCTGCATCGCACCCGGCAAGCCGCGCGGGGTATGGCACTCGCCGCAGTGACCAAGCACCTCGACCATGTACTGGCCGCGCTTCCAGTCCTCGCTCTTGCCTTCGGCCGGCTCCAGCTTCAAGGCCTTGCCGTACAACATGTTCCAGCCCATCAGGCCCAGGCGCACGTTGAACGGAAAGCTCAGGCTGGTGACCGGCGCGGCGCGCTCGATCGGCTCGATGGTTTTCAGGTATGCGTGGATCGCGTCGGAATCTTCCCGCGGCATCAGGTGGTACGAGGTGTACGGCATCGCCGGATACAGATTCGCCCCGTCGCGGCGCTTGCCTTCGGTCAGCGCAGCGAAGAACTCGTCATCGCTGTACAGGCCGATGCCGTGCTCTTTGCTCGGGGTAATGTTGGTGCCGTAGATCGTGCCGAACGGCGACACGATCGGTAGCCCGCCAGCAAACGGCGCGCCGCCCGGTGCGGTGTGGCACGCCATGCAGTCGGCAGCGCGGGCGAGGTATTCGCCGCGCTTGACCTGGTCGTCGGCGTGGGCAAACAGCACCGGCGCAGCCAGTCCGACCGCCAGGGTCAGACGGGTCAATAGATGCTTCATGCTCAACCCTCCTTGACCAGGCCGAGATCGGTCAGCACGTTACGGGTCGCGTTGTAGTAACGCACGTACCCGGTGCAACGGCAGACGTGATGGCCGAGGCTGTCCTCGATGACCTGTTCCAGCTTGCTCTTGGCGATCGGCTGGCGCTGCAGCTTCTCCACCAGCACGGTCGCAGCATTGACGAAGCCCGGCGCGCAGTAGCTGCACTGGAAGGCAAATTCGTCGACGAAGCGTTGCTGGATCGGGTTCAGCTCAGTGACCTGACCCTGCTCGTCACGCTTGGCGTGAGCTTCGATGGTGCGCACTTTCTTGCCTTCGAAGTAATGCGCACCGGTGATGCAGGTGCGTACTTCTTCGCTGGTGCCGTCCGGGTTATCGACAATCACCACGCAGGCGTGGCAGATGCCCTGGCCGCAGCCCAGGCGCGAACCGGTGAGGTTCTTGTATTCGTGCAGGTAGTCGATCATCGGCAGGTCATCAGGGATGTCCACCGGGCCGACGGATTGACCGTTGAGGGTCAGTTGAAGCGGACGGTTAGCCATTGAGGGCCTCCTTGATGCGCGCAGCAGTGATTGGCAGATCGCGAACACGTTTACCGATGGCGTGCGCCACGGCGTTACCGATGGCACCCACCACCGGGATCATCACCACCTCGGCGATGCCTTTGGACGGATCGCTTGGCGACAGCGGCGGCAGAATCTCCGCAGTCTGCTTCCACACCGCCACGTGGCGGGCCATCGGCAGGCGATAACGGTTGAAGTTCCAGTCACCCTCCCCCGGCCCGCCTTCATACAGCGGCATCTCTTCCATCAGCGCGTGACCGATGCCCATGGCGATGCCGCCTTCGAGCTGGCCCTTGACCAGCTCTTCGACCAGCACCCGACCGCACTCGACCCACGAATGGTGGTTGAGCACTTCGACTTCCGCCGAACCTTTGTTGACCTTCAGCTCCACCAGCGTGGCCACCGGGCTGTAGTAAGTCACCGCAGCGTTGTTCAACTGAACCACCGGGTAGTTGATGTTCTGGCGATCCAGCAGGTGGAAACCGGCGCTGTTCATCTGCGCTTTCTTCGCTTGCGGCGCACCATCGCCGTACTTCACCGCCAGACCATCGAGCGGCAGACGCTCGCGCACGCCGTCGATGCTGTACTCGGCCTCGGCCCAGCTCCAGCGATTGAAACCGTGGACGGTGGCAGCGGTGACCAGACCCCGCTCGTGAGCGCGCTTGGCCAGCTCTTCAAAGCTCAGCGGCTGCATGCCGTTAGCTGTGAGTTTGCCATCGACCCAATGCGCATCTTCGCGACGCACCACATAGGGGTTGGCCTGCCCGCCATACGGGCCCTGACGCCAGATCTCCAGCGCCGCCGGCCACAAACCGTGGTTGAACAGCACGCGCGCCGCTTCACGGGTGGCGTGGCTGAAGTAGTAAGCCGAGTTGGTCGCCGACGACGCCGAGGCCAGCTTGCCGACCCAGCGCGGGTTGCGCAGCAGGTTGTCCTGCTCGGCCTGGCTCATGATGTAAGGATTGCCGCTGGTAATCAGCTGCATTTCCTTCCATTCGGTCTCACCGGTCTTCACCTCATGCGCCGGGCTGCCGAGGAAGTCGGCCACCACCAGCGCTTGCGAAGTGGACATGCCGGTGCCGATTTCGATACCGATGTGACGCAGGCTGATGCGACCTTCAGCGGTGAATTCGATGCTGGCCATCGGCGCTTCCGAACCAGTGCCGAAGTCTTTCTGGCAAATGGCAAAACCCACGCCATACCAGTTGTCCGGGTCGGCGGCTTCACGCTGCTGCTTGATCGCGTCGCGATTTTTCCAGACTTCGTGCACCGACGCCTTGTCGAGAATCTCGTGCAGGCGCAAGGCACCGGCCGGGATCGCGCCCTGAGTGTTTTTCATGCCGGACCGCAGGGCGTTCTTGCGACGCAGGTCGATCGCGTCGACACCGAGGCGATTGGCGATTTCGTCGACCATCATTTCGGTCGAGGCCATGCTTTGCAGGGTGCCGTAGCCGCGCATCGAACCGGCTTCAACACCGCGCGAGTGGTAAGCGGTGACCTGCAGATCGTTCTGCGGCATGTAGTAGATCGACTGCGCCGCCGTGGCGCCCACTGCTGCTACCGACGGGCTGTAGTTGATCCGACCGCCGCCGTCGACGCTCATTTCGGCGCGGAAAATCTTGAAGCTGTAGTCGTTCTTGTCCACCGCCAGTTGGTAGCGGATGTCGAACGGGTGACGCTTGATCCCGCTCTGGAACTGCTCGTAGCGGTCGTTGGCCAGACGAATCGGCACACCGGCGCCGTACAGCGCAGCGAGGGCGGCGTAGTAGACGAAGATATTGTGGTCTTTGGAACCGTAACCCACGGTGTAACCCGGGTGCATGTTCAGGTTGGCCAGGCCGAAACGAGACGGCGCGATCATTTTCGCAGTCTCGGTTGCAGCTTCCAGCGGGCACTGGGTGGCCACCACGAAGTGCAGGGTCTTGGTTTTCGGGTCGTACCAGCCGTTGCCGTTGTCCGGCTCCATCGCGGCCGGCTCGATTGACGGGGTCTTGTAGCGCTCGTCGAACACCAGCCAGTTGTCCGGCGGCGTGTCGATCTGCTGCTTCATGCGGTCGGCATAGAACAGCCCACGCTCGGTCAGGTTACCGTGCAGGTTCGGCTGGGAATTCCACACCGGGCGACGGTTTTTCAGCATCGGGAACAGGATCGAGTCCTTGAGGCTGGCGAACTCGTCTTCATCGGCCGAGGTCGGACCGCCCACGCGCACGTAGCGGAAGCTGCCATAGGGGTCGCCTTCGTAGTACGGCACTTGCGCACCGTAACGAATCGCCTTGTCATTGAATTTGAGTTTGTTCTTGGCCTGGCGGAAACGCTCGAAATCGTTCCAGATCAGGATCGCTACCGGATGACCGATGAACATCGGTACCTTGCCTTCAGGCAGCAAGGGGTCCGGCGCGTGCTCTTCGGGAAACACGATGCCGTCCTTGTCCAGGTCGGCAGCGGTGACGATACGGTCAGGTTGCAAGTCGGCGCCGAGCCACGACAGGTCATAGCCGTCGTAGATACGGTCGGCCTTGATGGTTTTCAGCAGCATGGCGTGGCCTTGTTGCTCAGGCCAGCCCTGCATGTCCCTGGAGCGAATGTCGCGGGCAAATACCTTGCTGCCGCAGACCTTGGACAGGGCATCGTTACGCTGGCGCGCCTTGCCGTTGTTGCCGAGCCACTTCTCGGACGGCACGGTCACGCTGTTTTCCATCAAGGCAGCCAGCGCCTGACTGCTGAGCGGCGTGAGCGTGACGCTCACACCCGCCACCAGCCCGCCCTGGAGGAACGAGCGCCGGGATATATCACGGTTGGACATGGATCATCCTCTGGGCGGTTATGTGTCCGCCCTTCTGGTTATCTACTGGGAATCTCGAGTCTTGCAGAAGCCCTTCTTGGCTAAACAAAGGGCGTGTTGACAGTGCAAAGCTGACCGAAAGGTTAACTTTAAAGGTTTCCGGGCTCGCAGCAAACAACCAGTTACAAAAATTTGACTAAAGAATCAGAAAATCAATGCGACGTGGTACCGCAGCAGGCGGGCAGGCACTCGCAGGAGTGAGCCGCTCGCGATAGCGGAGTATCAGTCACCAGATGCGTGGCTGAACTGACGCTATCGCGAGCAGAGTATCTACAGGGATTTGTATTGGCTTCAGGAGTTGGAGCAGGAGGAAAAGAGGGGAATAGCCAAATTTCAGACACAAAAAACCCCGGTCTTTCGACCAGGGCCTTTGCTATCGAATCCGAATCAACCAAAGGCTGCTTTCGGCGCTTCAAGGCGTTCAGTGGTCCTTGAAACAGATATGGCGCAGCGGACGGGACTCGAACCCGCGACCCCCGGCGTGACAGGCCGGTATTCTAACCGACTGAACTACCGCTGCGTATCGCTTTGAGCTTGCGCTCAAGTAACTCGTTTTGATTGAAAGCTTCGGTGCTTTGCAATCGCGAACCAGACATTGTCTGACTCGTAAAATATGGCGCAGCGGACGGGACTCGAACCCGCGACCCCCGGCGTGACAGGCCGGTATTCTAACCGACTGAACTACCGCTGCGCGTCGGTGCAGGCACTTTCAGCCTACCTTCTTGCTTTCGCAAGTCACTCGGAAGTGGTGGGTGATGACGGGATCGAACCGCCGACATTCTGCTTGTAAGGCAGACGCTCTCCCAGCTGAGCTAATCACCCGTTTGCATCTCCGAGGCCGCGAAATTTACGCAGGTAGCGAACCTAAGTCAATAGCAGGATTGAAGTTTTTCTGAAAAAGACAAAATTGAGTCAATCCCGGAAAAAAGTATCAACCTTGAAACCGCTATCGCAAGCAGGCTCACTCCTACAGGATCGCGGCTTCGCCTCTTAGTCCGTATAAATCATCTTTTTCGTCATGCCGCCATCGACGACGAATTCCTGCCCGGTGACAAACCCGGCATTTCTCGACAGCAGCCACGCCACCATCGCCGCGACATCCTCGACCGTCCCCACCCTGCCCGCCGGATGCTGGGCATGATCGGTATCAGCCAGAGGCTCGGCCCGCCGCGCCGACGGATCACGCGCATCAATCCAGCCCGGACTGACCGCGTTCACACGAATTTCCGGCCCGAGGCTGATCGCCAGCGCATGCGTCAGCGCCAATAGCCCGCCCTTGCTCGCCGCATAGGCCTCGGTATCCGGCTCGGACTGCCCCGCCCGGGTCGAGGCCAGATTGACGATCGAGCCGTTATGCGCACGCAGATAGGGCGCGCAATGCTTGGCCAGCAGCATCGGCCCACTGAGGTTCACCGCCAGCACCCGATTCCAGTAAGCCAGATCAAGGCTTTCCAGGGTGATGTTGTGCGGATCAGCCACCGCCGCGTTGCACACCAGCGCGTCGAGACGACCAAACTGCCCCAGCACCTCGGCCACGCCGAGTGCGACCTGACTCTCCTCCGCGACATCCATGGCGATAAACCAGGCGTTCTCACCAAGCACCTTCGCCACTTTCGAACCGCGCACCCGATCCAGGTCGGTCAGCACCACTTGCCAGCCTTCGCTGATCAGCCAGGCCGCAATGCCCAGGCCAATCCCGCGCGCAGCACCGGTGACCAGCGCCACGCGACCATGAGTACCCGCTGTCGGCGTGGACAACTCGATCACAGCGCCGCCAGACCGCGCGCCAGGTCGGCCTGCAGGTCGGCGACATCTTCCAGACCGACCGCAATGCGGATCAGGCTGTCACGAATCCCCGCGGCTTCACGCTCCTGCGGCGCCAGACGGCCGTGAGAGGTCGTGCTCGGATGAGTAATGGTGGTTTTGCTGTCGCCGAGGTTGGCCGTGATCGAAATCAATCGGGTCGCGTCGATAAAGCGCCAGGCACCTTCTTTGCCACCCTTGACCTCGAAACTCACCACCGCACCAAAGCCCTTCTGCTGACGCTGGGCCAGTTCGTGCTGCGGATGGCTTCTGAGCCCGGCGTAATGGACTTTCTCGACACCCTCCTGTTGCTCCAGCCATTCGGCCAGTTGCTGGGCGTTGGCGCAGTGCGCCTTCATCCGCAGATTCAGGGTTTCCAGGCCTTTGAGGAAGATCCACGCGTTGAACGGGCTCAGGGTCGGCCCGGCGGTGCGCAGGAAGCCAACCACCTCTTTCATTTGCTCGCTGCGACCGGCCACCACCCCGCCCATGCAACGGCCCTGGCCGTCGATGAACTTGGTCGCCGAGTGCACGACAATGTCCGCCCCCATTTTCAGCGGCTGCTGCAGCGCAGGCGTGCAGAAGCAGTTGTCGACCACCAGCATTGCGCCTTTGGCGTGCGCGATTTCCGCCAGCGCGGGGATGTCGACCAACTCGGCCAACGGGTTGGAGGGCGACTCGACAAAGAGCAGCCTGGTGTTGGACTTGATCGCCGCATCCCAGGCCGACAGGTCAGCCAAAGGCACGTAATCGACTTCCACACCGAAACGCTTGAAGTACTTCTCGAACAGGCTGATGGTCGAACCGAACACACTGCGCGAAACCAGCACATGATCACCGGCACTGCACAGGCTCATCACCACCGCCATGATCGCGGCCATGCCGGTTGCGGTCGCAACGGCCTGCTCGGCGCTTTCCAGCGCGGCAATGCGCTCTTCGAACGCGCGCACGGTCGGGTTGGTGTAACGCGAGTAAACGTTGCCCGGCACTTCCCCGGCAAACCGCGCGGCCGCGTCGGCGGCGGTGCGGAACACGTAGCTGGACGTGAAGAACATCGGATCACCGTGTTCGCCTTCCGGCGTGCGGTGCTGACCGGCACGTACGGCCAGGGTGTCGAACGCTACGCCTTCGAGGTCGCTGTCCAGCCGACCGGCATCCCATTCCTGACTCATGCTGTCACTCCTTGCCCTGTTCTTGAAAATTGAAAGTCAGATACAAAACCGGCCCCTCAGGGCCGGTAGAAACTCAGTTGTTGTACAGATCAATGATCGCACTGACTGCCTGGGTCTTGACCTTGGAGGCATCGTTGCGCGCCTGCTCGATCTTGTTCAGGTAAGCCTCGTCGACGTCGCCGGTGACGTACTTGCCGTCGAACACCGCGCAATCGAAGTGCTCGATCTTGATCTTGCCGCCGCCGACCGCTTCGATCAAGTCAGGCAGGTCCTGATAGATCAGCCAGTCAGCGCCGATCAGATCCGCCACGTCCTGGGTCGAACGGTTGTGGGCGATCAGCTCGTGAGCGCTTGGCATGTCGATGCCATACACGTTCGGGAAGCGTACTGCCGGCGCCGCCGAGCAGAAGTAGACGTTTTTCGCGCCGGCTTCACGGGCCATCTGGATGATCTGCTTGCAGGTGGTGCCGCGCACGATCGAGTCGTCGACCAGCATCACATTCTTGCCGCGGAATTCCAGCTCGATGGCGTTGAGCTTCTGGCGAACCGACTTCTTGCGAGCCGCCTGGCCCGGCATGATGAAGGTGCGACCGATGTAACGGTTCTTGACGAAACCTTCACGGAATTTCACGCCCAGGTGGTTGGCCAGCTCCAGCGCAGCAGTACGGCTGGTGTCCGGAATCGGGATGACCACGTCGATGTCGTGCTCTGGACGCTCGCGCAGGATCTTCTCGGCAAGCTTCTCGCCCATGCGCAGACGGGCCTTGTACACAGACACGCCGTCGATGATCGAGTCCGGGCGCGCCAGGTAGACGTGTTCAAAGATGCACGGGGTCAGGGACGGGTTGGTCGCACATTGACGGGTGTGCAGCTTGCCGTCTTCAGTGATGTAGACCGCTTCGCCCGGGGCGAGGTCGCGAATCAGGGTGAAACCGAGCACGTCCAGCGAAACGCTTTCGGACGCGATCATGTACTCGACGCCTTCGTCGGTGTGACGCTGGCCGAACACGATCGGGCGAATGCCGTGCGGATCGCGGAAACCGACGATGCCGTAACCGGTCACCATCGCCACGACGGCGTAACCACCCACGCAACGGTTATGCACGTCGGTCACGGCGGCAAACACGTCTTCTTCGGTCGGCTGCAGCTTGCCGCGCTGGGCCAGCTCGTGGGCGAACACGTTCAGCAGCACTTCCGAGTCGGAACTGGTGTTGACGTGACGCAGGTCGGATTCGTAGATCTCTTTGGCCAACTGCTCAACGTTGGTCAGGTTACCGTTATGCGCCAGGGTAATGCCGTAAGGCGAGTTGACGTAAAACGGCTGGGCTTCGGCCGAAGTCGAGCTGCCCGCAGTCGGGTAGCGGACGTGGCCGATACCCATATGGCCGACCAGACGCTGCATGTGACGTTGTTGAAACACGTCACGCACCAGGCCATTGTCCTTGCGCAGGAACAACCGGCCATCATGGCTGGTCACGATACCGGCAGCGTCCTGGCCGCGGTGCTGGAGCACGGTTAGCGCGTCATACAGCGCCTGATTGACGTTCGACTTACCGACGATACCGACGATGCCACACATGCGACGCAACCCCTACTTAATGGATCTGAACTGAACAACACTCACTGTGGCGTTTTGGCCGACGGCAAGAGTTGCTCCTTGAACGGAATATCAGCGGGTACGCTGATTCCGCTGGCAAGCCACTGACTGCTCCACCCGAGAATCAGGTTTTTGGACCAGTCGGCGACCAATAGAAACTTTGGCACGAGCTGTGATTCTTTCCACCACCCGTCCTGCTGTACCGGCCCCAGGCTCAACAGCCCGACTGCCACGACCACCAGCAACACACCACGCGCTGCGCCGAAGGCCATGCCGAGGAATCGGTCGGTCCCGGACAACCCGGTGACGCGAACCAACTCGCCGATAAGATAATTGATCATTGCGCCCACGATCAGTGTGGCGACAAACATGATGGCACAGCCCGCGATCACGCGAGCCGATGGGGTTTCGATGTATCCGGCGAGGTACTCGGACAGTGAGCCACCGAACATCCAGGCAACGACTCCTGCGATGATCCAGGTCACCAGCGATAATGCTTCCTTGACGAAGCCTCGGCTCAAACTGATCAAAGCGGAGATGGCGATGATTGCAACGATCGCCCAGTCAACCCAGGTAAATGGCACAGTGCAGCCTACAGACGGATAAGGCGGCGCATTTTAGCAGAGCGCATGCCTCTCGGTAAGCTGCGATTATCAGTGCATTTCAATCGAGGCGATAGTTTTTAACCGCGCTCGGGCTGGAAGCGCACGACAAAACCCTTGAGGTTCTGCTGACGACTCAACAGATCGCGCAGACGATCGGCTTCGGCACGCTCGATCAGCGGCCCGACGAACACCCGATTCTTGCCATCGGCAGAGCGGATGTAGGCGTTATAGCCTTGGCTGCGCAGGGTTTTCTGCAGGCTCTCGGCGCTGGCGCGGCTCGACAGGCTGGCCAGTTGCACCGACCAGCTCACCGACAGGCCGTTGGCATCGACGCGGCTTTGCGTGGTGTCAGGCTTGGCTGCAGGCGCCGGAATCGGCTTGGCCACCGCTGGCGGCGCAGCCGGTTTGGCGATGGCTATGGGAGCCGCCGGTACCGGTGCAGCCGGGGCAATCGGAGCAGCAGGCGCAGTCTCTTCTGCAACTTCTTCATCGGTTGGCACCGGTTCTTGCGGCAAGGCCTGCGGCTCCGGCACCGCCACCTGCTCCATTTGCACCTGCGGCATGGCAGATGCCTGCGGAGCGGCCGGCGCCTCGACGACCACCTGGCGCTGCTCATCCTGACGGGAAAACAGCATTGGCAGGAAAATCACCGCCAGCGCCACCAGCACCAGGGCGCCGACCATGCGCTGCTTGTACGCTTTATCCAGCAAAGCCATTTGCCGCTTCCTCCGTGGAGCGCCGGGCCAGCCATTCAAGGGCCTCGGCGACACAATAAAATGATCCGAACAACAGAATCTCGTCGTCGCCGGTTGCCACTGCGCATTGCCCTTCCAGGGCGGCGGCGACACTGTCGTAAGACGTGACGGATGCGCCAAGGTTCTGCAAGGCAGCGTGTAATTCAGCCACCGGGCGAGCACGTGGCGAATCCAGCGGCGCAACCGCCCAGTGCTCGACACTAGCACTCAATTCGCCGACAACACCATCCAGATCCTTGTCCGCCAGCAGCCCGAACACCGCCAGACGCTTGCCGACCGGCGGCCGGGAGGCCAGACGACGGGCCAGATATTCGGCGGCATGAGGGTTGTGCCCCACATCCAGCAATACATTCAGGCGCTTGCCATTCCATTCGAACGAGCGGCGATCCAGACGGCCAACCACACGAGTCGCCTCCAAGGCAGCCACGATCTGCCCGGCATCCCACGGCAGTCCGAGCAGCAGATACGCCTGCAACGCCAACGCTGCGTTTTCCATCGGCAGATCGAGCAAGGGCAAATCGCGCAACTCAACGACCCGGCCTTGCGCGTCGGTACCGCGCCACTGCCAGTGCTGATCGGTAACACCAAGATCGAAGTCTCGCCCACGCAGGAAGAACGGGCACGCCAGTTCGCGCGCCTTGTCGAGCAGCGGTTGCGGAGGATTGAGGTCGCCACACAGGGCAGGTTTGCCCTGACGGAAAATTCCGGCCTTTTCGAAGGCCACGGACTCGCGGGTGTCACCCAGATAATCGGCGTGGTCGACGCCGATACTGGTCACCAGCGCCATGTCGGCGTCCACCACGTTGACCGTGTCCAGACGCCCGCCCAGCCCTACTTCCAGGACCACCGCATCCAGCCCGGCCTGCTGAAACAGCCAGAACGCCGCCAGGGTGCCCATTTCGAAATAAGTCAGGGAAGTGTCGCCACGCCCCGCCTCAACGGCCGCGAAGGCTTCGCAGAGCTGGGCGTCAGTGGCTTCGACGCCATTGAGCTGCACCCGCTCGTTGTAACGCAGCAGGTGCGGGGAATTGTAGACACCAACGCTCAGACCCTGCGCCCGCAGCAATGAAGCCACGAACGCGCAGGTCGAACCCTTGCCGTTGGTGCCGGTGACCGTAATCACCCGAGGCGCCGGCTGGCCCAGCCCCATGCGGGACGCTACCTGTTGCGAACGTTCCAGCCCCATGTCGATGGCTGACGGATGCAACTGCTCAAGGTAGGCGAGCCACTCGCCAAGGGTGCGCTCGGTCATACGTTGGCAGGCACCGGCGGAACCACGATTGGCTCGACTGGAGCAGCGACGTAGGTCGGTGTCGGCTGGCCGGTCAGTTGCGCCAGCAGATTGCCCAGACGCGGACGCAGCTCACGACGATCAATGATCAGGTCGATGGCGCCGTGCTCCAGCAGGAACTCGCTGCGCTGGAAGCCTTCCGGCAGTTTTTCACGTACGGTCTGTTCGATTACACGCGGACCGGCGAAGCCGATCAGGGCTTTCGGCTCACCGACGATAACGTCGCCAAGCATTGCCAGACTGGCGGAAACCCCACCGTAGACCGGGTCAGTCAGTACCGAGATGAACGGAATACCTTCTTCGCGCAGACGTGCCAGCACGGCCGAGGTCTTCGCCATCTGCATCAGCGAGATCAGCGCTTCCTGCATGCGCGCACCGCCGGAAGCGGCGAAGCAGATCATCGGGCAACGGTGTTCCAGGGCGAAGTTGGCAGCGCGCACGAAGCGCTCACCGACGATGGCACCCATCGAGCCGCCCATGAAGCTGAATTCAAACGCCGAAACCACCACCGGCATACCCAGCAGGGTGCCGCTGACGGAGATCAACGCGTCTTTCTCGCCGGTCTGCTTCTGTGCAGCGACCAGACGGTCCTTGTACTTTTTGCCGTCGCGGAATTTCAGACGGTCAACCGGCTCCAGATCGGCGCCCAGTTCGTTGCGACCTTCGGCATCGAGGAAGATGTCGATGCGCGCACGTGCGCCGATGCGCATGTGATGGTTGCATTTCGGGCAAACGTCCAGGGTCTTTTCCAGCTCCGGACGATACAGCACAGCCTCGCAAGACGGGCATTTGTGCCACAGACCTTCCGGCACCGAGCTCTTCTTGACCTCGGAACGCATGATCGAAGGGATCAGTTTGTCTACTAACCAGTTGCTCATGCTTTCTTTCTCCAGTACCGGCGGCCCGAACGCTCTGGTTCGCAGCCCCGCGTATGCCCTTCAGCTAAATTCATATGTGTGGCGATGGTTGGTGGACCGCCACGGTCAGCGCGAAACATGACCTGCGTGCAACCCATAAACCCTCAGCCTCGCCTGCTTTGTGCAAGTGCATTGATGGACGGCGGCAGACTGCCAGCCGTCACATCAATATGGCGCTTTGCGTGCAGCGGCGATGAACGCCCGGATCTTCGCATGATCCTTGATACCCTTGCTCGCCTCTACCCCACCGCTGACGTCGACCGCGTAGGGCCTCACCCGGGCCACGGCGTCGGCGACGTTTTCCGGCGTCAGGCCGCCCGCCAGAATCAGTGGTTTGCTCAAATCCGGCGGAATCAGAGACCAGTCGAAGGCCTCACCGGTTCCGCCGGGCACACCCTCGACATAAGTGTCGAGCAGTACGCCACTGGCACCCGGGTAAGCAGCAACAGCTGCAGCAATGTCATCGCCGGCCTTGACTCGCAACGCCTTGATATAAGGCCGACGCCATTCTTCGCAGGCTTCAGCGTTTTCATCGCCATGGAACTGCAACAGGTCCAGCGGTACGGCGTCGAGGATTTCCCCCAGCTCGCAGCGACTGGCGTTGACGAACAGGCCGACGGTGGTCACGAATGGCGGCAGGGCGCGGATGATCGCCCTCGCCTGCTGCACGTTCACCGCTCGCGGACTCTTGGCATAAAACACGAAACCAATGGCGTCAGCCCCGGCTTCGACCGCTGCCAACGCATCCTCTATGCGGGTAATCCCGCAGATCTTGCTGCGAACGGCTGACATATCGAGAAAAACTCCGAGGCAAAATCCGGGAAAGTCCCGGATGGTAACAAAAGCGTTCGAGGGCGTCAGCCGTCAAGTTCGGAGAAACCCGTAAGGAAATGTGGCCCGACAAAACGTTCAGGCAACGGGAATTCGTCGTGGTACTCGACCTGCACCAGATAGAGGCCATACGGATGCGCGGTGACGCCGCCGGAACGGCGCTCGCGACTTTCCAGCACTTCCTTCATCCACTCCACCGGCCGCTCGCCGGCACCAATGGTCATCAAGACCCCGGCAATGTTGCGCACCATGTGATGGAGAAACGCATTGGCGCGGATGTCGAGCACGATCATCTTGCCGTGACGGGTGACGCGCAGGTGATGCATCTTCTTGATGGGCGACTTGGCCTGACACTGGCCGGCGCGGAACGCACTGAAATCATGAGTACCGATCAGGTACTGCGCCGCCTCGGCCATGCGCTCGACGTCGAGCGGACGGTGGTTCCAGGTGATTTCTTCGTTCAGATGCGCCGGGCGGATCTGATCGTTGTAGATCACATAACGGTAACGCCGGGCGATAGCCTTGAAGCGCGCATGGAAATGCGCCGGCATGACTTTGGCCCAGCTGACACTGATGTCATGGGGCAAATTGATGTTGGCCCCCATGACCCAGGCCTTCAGTGAACGCTCGACCGGCGTGTCGAAATGCACCACTTGCCCGCAGGCATGCACGCCGGCATCGGTGCGCCCGGCGCATTGCAGCGAAATCGGTGAATTGGCGACTTTCGACAGCGCTTTTTCGAGTTCTTCCTGAACCGTTGCCACACCCGTCAACTGACGCTGCCAGCCGCTGTAGCGCGAGCCTTTGTACTCAACGCCCAGCGCGACGCGGTAAAAGCCGTCGGGGGCCATTTCGGCGACCGGGTTATCTATGTTTGCCAAGGTGGGACAGCCTGCTGTTTGTGCAAAGGCGGGCATTATAAGGCTGTGGTTCAGGGATGCCAGAAGGTTCTCTGTCACCTCATCGGCCCGCATCGCTGGCAAGCCGGCTCCCACAGTTTCTCTGGCGTACGCAGAACCTGTGGGAGCCGGCTTGCCAGCCGTGACAATAACCAGGACAACACACATCCCGGCCCAAACAAAAACGGCAGCCTCACTGGGCTGCCGTTTTTTTTGTTTACCGCTGAACTTACGCCAGGTTCGACAGCATTTCCTTGGCCTCGCCACGCTGCTTCTCGTCACCCTCGGTCAACACTTCATTGAGGATGTCGCGCGCGCCGTCGTTGTCGCCCATGTCGATGTAGGCCTGAGCCAGATCGAGCTTGGTGGCCGCTTCGTCAGTGCCGGCGAGGAAGTCGAAGTCATCTTCGCCCAGATCGTCACCGATCGCCGCATCGGCTTCGGTGAAGGTCGGTTCGGCGATGCTTTGCGACAGGCGATCCAGCTCGGCGTTGACGTCGTCCAGCTCGGTTGCGAACGCATCGGGTTCGGCGGGCGGGTTGGTGTCCATTTCATCCGCCAGCGACAGGTCGAAATCGGCAGGCAACTCCAGATCATCCTGCGGCACGTCGGCAACGACCGGCGGCTCGACCGGTGCAAGATCCTTCACGCCTTCGTCCAGATCCAGCAAGAAGTCGTCATCAGCCAGAGCCGCCGGCGCCGGCTCGGCACCAAGGTCCAGATCCAGGTCGAAGTCCGACAGATCGTCCAGATTGTCTTTGATCTCGGTCTGCTGCTGCAGCACCGACTCAAAGCTCAGATCGTCGTCCGCCGGGAATTCGTCCAGCTCCACCGGCGCTTGCGGCTCAACCACTGGGGCTGGTGCTACCGGAGTGATGTTGTCGAGATCGTCCAGGCTCAGGTCGAACGCGCTGTCCAGATCGTCTTCCTGCGGTGCCGGAGCCGGCGCCTCAGGCTCATCGAGCAACAGGTCTTTGACGTATTGCGCGTCCAGCTCGGCGGCAACTGCCGCTGCCGCCAGACCGCTCGCCGCCACTACGGCCATAGCCGGAAAGCGGCTTTTCAGCTCTTCGACTTTGGCAAAGTTGTCGCCATTGGCCACCAGCTGTCGTTCTTGACCGACGAACGCATCGCGATCGCCCTGCTGACCGTAGACTTCCATCAGCTTCAGGCGCAAGTCACTGCGTTGCGGTTCGAGGCTGACACCCTCTTCCAGCAGTGCGGCTGCCTGATTCAGGCGACCGGCATTGATGTGCGACTGCGCCTTGTCCAGCACGTCATCCGAGCGCTCGGCGGCAGGGGCCACCAGCGGCGCGGCAATCGGCTCAGCCATCACCACTGGCGCCACCACCGGCGCCGGCGCTGGAGCCGGAGTGTTGAGCTTGACGCTTGCCGCCGGTACTTCCAGGCCTTCGAAGCTGCTCTCAGGCAGATCCTGCTCGGCGGAGAATTCCTGCTCTTCAGATAGCGCACGCGCCATGCGCATATGCTTTTCGGCTTCCTGCTGCGCTTTGCGACGACGCGCCAGCAGCAACAGCAAGAGCAACAGAACAACCGCACCACCGCCGACCAGACCCAACAGAATCGGATTAGTCAGCAGCTCGTTGAAGGTTTTCTCATCATCGACAACCGCAGGCTTGGGTTCGACAACCGGCTCAATCGGGGTCTCGACCGGTGGCGCAATGGCCGATTCCGGTGTAGGAGAAGCCGCCTCTGCCGGCGTCGCTGGCGGCGTCGCGGCCAGTTCGGCGGTGATCGCCGGGACGGCAGGTGCTGCAGGATTCGCGGCGGGCGCAGCGCCTGGCCCTTCGGCCTGCATCTTCGCCAGTTGATTGTTCTTCAGCTCGATCAGCTTTTGCAGCTTGTCCAGCTGACTTTGCAGATCGGTCATGCGGCTTTTCAGTTCTTCGTTGTCACGACGGGTCGTGTCGAGGCTTTCCTGAGTCACCGCCAGTTTGTTGCTCAGCGCCTTGGCATCGCCTGCCGGGCCTTTGCCGCGCCCCTTGGCGTTTTCGGCGGAGACCAGGCTCAGGTTGTCCTGGGCATTCTGAGCGGTGCCGGCATTGCCGCGACCACGCCTGGTGGCATCGAGCTGCTGCTGACCGGTGCCTGGCTTGGCCACATAACGACGGCCCTGACGCCAGGCTTCGTTCTGCGCGGCAACTTCAGCAATCGCCTTCGACTGTGGCAGCGCGGTGCTTTGCACCGAGTCCGGCAAACGCAGCACCTGACCGGTTTTCAGCCGGTTGATGTTGCCGTCGATAAACGCGTTCGGGTTGAGCGCCTGAATCGCCAGCATGGTCTGCTGCACTGAACCGCCAGTGCGCGCCTTTGCAGCAATTTCCCACAGGGTGTCGCGCGGCGTGGTGGTGTACTGAGTCGAATGGGTGGCACCGGTGGTCGGCGCAGTGATGGTCTGCGTCGGCGCCGGTTGCGCGGCGGCGTCAGCGGTCTGCGGCGAGAACTTCGATGGATCCAGCAGCACGCTGTAATCGCGCAGCAGACGGCCGTTCGGCCACATCACCTGCACGAGGAATTTCACCATCGGTTCCGACAACGGCTTGCTCGAGGTCACGCGCAGCACGCTTTTGCCGCTGGCGTTGAGCACCGGAGTGAACGTCAGGTCATTGAGGAAGGCCTGACGGTCAACGCCGGCCTTGGCGAAGTCTTCAGGAGACGCCAGGCTCGGCACCACTTCGGCAGCGGTGAGATCCTTGACGTCGAGCAACTCGATCTCGGCCACCAGCGGCTGGTTCAGGGTCGACTTCAGGGTCAGCTCCCCGAGCCCGAGGGCATGCGCCATACCGGAGGACAGCGCCGAGGCGGCCGCTATTGCTAACACCAGTTTGCGAACTTGAACCATAGCCTCATCCTTTGTTTGAACGTTCCTCGGCCAGCGAGAAGATGTTGATTGCCGCTGCCGTAAGGCATTGCGCGCGACGACGACAGACTGCCGCGCGCGATCATTTCTTTGATGCCCCGGAAAGTCCCGGAGGGTGACACGTTATCAAGTGCTCCGGGCAAGCATAGCGCTCACCTAGAATCAGTCGACAAATTGTTGCCAAGTATCTTTTACAGCAGGTCTTTTATCAACAATTCAGCGACCTGCACAGCATTCAGGGCGGCGCCTTTGCGTACGTTATCTGACGTCAGCCACAGATTAAGTTCCGCCGGGTCATCGACACCAGTACGCACGCGACCGACATAGACAACATCCTGCCCCACCGCGTCACCCACTGCGGTCGGATAATCGCCGGCTTCGACAAGCTCAATACCCGGTGCGTCTTCCAGTGCCGCGTTGACCTTTTCCAGGTCGACCGCGCTCGATGACTGCAAGGTCACGCTATAGCTATCGCCAAAAAACACCGGGGCTTGAACGCAAGTTGCGGAAATCTTTAATAAAGGCTGCGCCAGCACCTGACGCAACTCGCGCACCAGACGTTTTTCCAGCAGCGTATGGCCTTGAGCATCGGGCGTGCCGACCTGAGCCAGCAGGTTGAAGGCCATTTGCCGGTCGAAGAAAGTCGGCTCCAGCGGACGCATGTTCAATAGTTCAGCGGTCTGCCGGGCCAGCTCGGTGACGGCTTCGCGACCTTGCGCGGAAACGGCCAGATTGGCGGTGACGTTGACGTATTGCAGGTCGAGCAGGTCGAGCAGCGGCGCCAGCACCACGGCCAGCGTCGTCGCCGACGGGCTTGGGCTGCTGACCTGGAACGGCGCTTTCAGGCCGGCGATCACCTCGGCGTTGGCTTCCGGCACCACTTGCGGCGCCTGCTCGGCCGGCAATGCGCCGGACAGGTCGATCAGCGAGCAACCAGCCGCGTGGGCACGTGCCACGTAGCTCAGGGAGATGGCCGGGCCGGCGGCGAAGAACACCAGTTTGACCTTGCTGAAATCGAACTCGTCGACTTCACGCACGCGCACGTTCTTGTTGCGGAACAGCACCGAGCTGCCAGCGGATTCGCTGCTGGCCAGCAAGTGCAGGTTGCCGACCGGGAAGTCGCGCTCTTCGAGAATCTGTACGAGGGTTTCGCCGACAGTACCGGTGGCGCCGACGACGGCAATATCAAGGGTCTGGGTCATGGTTCTACCTCTGGCGAAACGGGGGGAGCGGCACTTTACCGGGTGACTGGCGCACAGGCAATTTCTGCAGGATTTGTGGCGACTGCGCCTGCCCCTTCGCGAGCAAGCTCGCTCCCACAGGGGAATGCATTTCAAGGTGGGAGCGAGCTTGCTCGCGAAGGCGACAGAACATACACCCGAGAAACCTCAGGTATAAAAAAACCCGCACCTCTCACAAGGCACGGGTTCTTTCATTGCTTCAAGCGATCAACGCTCCAGCAGGATCCGCAGCATGCGACGCAGCGGTTCGGCCGCGCCCCACAGCAGTTGGTCGCCGACGGTGAAGGCACCGACGAATTGCGAACCCATGTTCAGCTTGCGCAGACGCCCCACCGGCACATTCAGGGTGCCGGTGACCTTGGTCGGGCTCAGCTCCTGCATGCTGATCTCACGCTGGTTCGGCACCAGTTTGACCCAAGGGTTGTGCTGGCTGATCAGCCCTTCGATGTCGGCGATCGGTACGTCTTTGTTCAGCTTGATGGTCAGCGCCTGGCTGTGGCAACGCATGGCGCCGATGCGCACGCAGATGCCATCGACCGGGATCGGGCTCTTGAAGCGGCCGAGGATCTTGTTGGTCTCGGCCTGGGCCTTCCACTCTTCGCGGCTCTGGCCGTTCGGCAGTTCCTTGTCGATCCACGGGATCAGGCTGCCGGCCAGCGGTACGCCGAAGTTTTCGGTCGGGTACGCGTCGCTGCGCATGGCTTCGGCCACACGACGGTCGATGTCGAGGATCGCGCTGGCCGGATCGGCCAGTTGATCGGCCACCGCCGCGTGGGTTGCGCCCATCTGCTTGATCAGTTCACGCATGTTCTGCGCGCCGGCCCCGGAGGCCGCCTGATAAGTCATGGCGCTCATCCACTCGACCAGACCGGCTTCGAACAGACCGCCCAGACCCATCAGCATCAGACTGACGGTGCAGTTGCCGCCGATGTAGTTCTTGGTGCCCGCGTCCAGTTGCTGGTCGATGACCTTGCGGTTGACCGGATCGAGAATGATCACGGCGTCATCGTTCATGCGCAGGCTCGAGGCCGCGTCGATCCAGTAACCCTGCCAGCCGGCTTCGCGCAGCTTCGGGAACACTTCGCTGGTGTAGTCGCCGCCCTGGCAGGTCAGGATCACGTCGAGGGTCTTCAGCTCGTCAATGCTGTAAGCGTCCTTGAGCGGAGCAATGTCCTTGCCCACGGACGGGCCTTGGCCACCGACGTTGGAAGTGGTGAAAAACACCGGCTCGATTAGATCGAAATCCTGCTCTTCCAGCATCCGCTGCATGAGCACGGAACCGACCATCCCGCGCCAACCGATCAGACCTACACGTTTCATCGCAACTACACCTTCTTGAAAAGTGGGCCGCTGCTTTGTATTGAATTTCGCAGCGGGCCCGAGAGATTACAGATTCCGCAGCGCGGCGACTACTGCGTCGCCCATTTCCTGCGTACCGACTTTGGTGCAACCGGCCGAATAGATGTCGCCAGTGCGCAGGCCTTGATCCAGCACCACGCTGACGGCTTTCTCGATGGCATCGGCCGCGTCATGCAGATTGAAGCTGTAACGCAGCATCATCGACACCGACAGAATGGTCGCCAGCGGGTTGGCGATACCTTTGCCGGCGATGTCCGGGGCCGAACCGTGGCAAGGCTCGTACATGCCCTTGTTGTTCGAATCCAGCGAGGCCGACGGCAGCATGCCGATCGAACCGGTGAGCATCGACGCTTCGTCGGACAGGATGTCGCCGAACATGTTGTCGGTGACGATCACGTCGAACTGCTTCGGTGCGCGCACCAGCTGCATGGCGGCGTTATCGACGTACATGTGGCTCAGTTCGACTTCCGGGTAATCCTTGGCCACTTGCTCGACCACTTCGCGCCACAGTTGGCTGGACGCCAGTACGTTGGCCTTGTCCACCGAGCACAGTTTCTTGCCGCGCACCATGGCCATGTCGAACCCGACGCGGGCGATGCGGCGGATTTCGCTTTCGCTGTACGGCAGGGTGTCGTAGGACTGACGCTCGCCGTTTTCCAGGGTACGGGTGCCACGCGGCGCGCCGAAGTAGATGCCGCCGGTCAGTTCACGGACGATCAGGATGTCCAGACCGGCAACGATTTCCGGCTTCAGGCTCGAAGCGTCGGCCAGTTGCGGGTACAGAATCGCCGGACGCAGGTTGCCGAACAGGCCCAGTTGCGCACGGATTTTCAGCAGACCTCGCTCCGGGCGGATGTCACGCTCGATGGTGTCCCATTTCGGGCCGCCCACCGCGCCCAGCAGCACGGCGTCGGCAGCACGGGCACGGTCGAGGGTTTCGTCGGCCAGCGGCACGCCGTGCTGGTCGATGGCGGCGCCACCGATCACGTCATGGCTCAGCTCGAAGCCCAGGCTGTACTTGTCGTTGGCCAATTCCAGAACCTTGACCGCTTCGGCCATGATTTCCGGACCAATACCGTCACCTGGGAGAATCAGAATCTGCTTGCTCATGCTTTCCTCGTGTCTTCAGTCGGTGCGTCTCTAACTGACGCGCCCGGAAAAATTCTTAACGCTCGGCGATCAGCACAATCACATCTGTACTGAACGAGCCGTCAGCATCAATCTCAAAATATTCGTGTACTTCACTGCCCATCGACTGCTGCAACTGGCGGATCGCCGCGCGCATCACGTCGGGTGTGCGCATGCGCTCGACCCAACTGCTGTACTCCAGACGCAGGCGCTGACGGGTGGTGCTGCGGGTATGCAGCCGCGCCTCGCTGACCTGCCGCAACCACTCGCCGGCGGAATAATCGCGCACATGGCTGGTGTCGCGCAGCACTTCGACGCTCTGCAGGTAAGTGTCGAACAACGGGCTGCCCGGTGACAACACGTCAACGAATGCCGCCACACCGCCCGGCTTCAGTACCCGACGCACTTCACGCAGGGCCACGCCGAGGTCGCTCCAATGGTGCGCCGAATAACGGCTGAACACGAAGTCGAACTCGCCATCGGCAAACGGCAGACGCTCGGCGGCGCCGTTGACCGTGGCAATGTTGGCGAAACCGCGATCCACAGCCGCAGCGGCGACCACGTCGAGCATCTGCTGCGACAGGTCGTAGGCCACCACTTCTTTCACCAGTGGCGCCACATGAAAACTCACATGACCGGCGCCGCACCCCAGATCCAGCACCCGCGCCTCGCCCTGCCCCGCCAGCTCAGCCTGTAGCAGCGCGAATTCGGTGCCTTGCGCGTGAACGGCGCTGCTCAGGTAGGCGGCGGCCTGTTCACCGAATTGCTTCTGTACGACCTGAGAGTGTTGGGCGGTGCTGGTCATGGTCACATCCTTCTGGGTTTTAGCCTTGTATTGCCTGGACTAACGCCTTCGCGAGCAAGCTCGCTCCCACACTTGAAATGCATTCCCCTGTGGGAGCGAGCTTGCTCGCGAAGAGGCCAGCCTGAACTGCATCAATTCAAAACTTGCTTATGCGTCGCGGAACAACCACGGCTGACTAACCCGATGCTTGGCTTCGAATGCCGCAATCGCATCGCCGTCCTGCAAGGTCAAACCGATATCGTCCAGACCGTTCAACAGGCAATGCTTGCGAAACGCGTCGATCTCAAAGTTGTAAACCTTGCCGTCCGGACGGGTTACGGTCTGCGCCTGCAGGTCGATCTGCAATTGATAGCCCGGCTCAGCCTCCACCTGCTTGAACAATTCATCGACTTCAGCGTCGCTCAAGATGATCGGCAGCAAGCCGTTCTTGAAACTGTTGTTGAAGAAGATGTCGGCGTAGCTCGGCGCGATAATGCTGCGGAAACCGTATTCTTCCAGCGCCCACGGCGCGTGTTCACGGCTGGAGCCGCAACCGAAGTTCTCGCGGGCCAGCAACACGCTGGCGCCTTGATAACGCTCGGCGTTGAGCACGAACTCCTTGTTCAACGGGCGCTTGGAGTTGTCCTGATACGGCTGGCCGACATCCAGGTAACGCCACTCGTCGAACAGGTTCGGACCGAAACCGGTGCGCTTGATCGACTTCAGAAACTGCTTGGGGATGATCTGGTCGGTGTCGACGTTGGCACGATCCAGAGGCGCGACAAGACCAGTGTGCTGGGTAAAAGCTTTCATGCTGCGCTCTCCTTCAGATCAATTCACGAACGTCGATGAAACGACCGTTCACCGCCGCCGCAGCGGCCATGGCCGGGCTCACGAGGTGGGTACGACCACCGGCGCCCTGACGGCCTTCGAAGTTGCGGTTGGAGGTCGAGGCGCAATGCTCGCCGGACTCCAGACGGTCCGGGTTCATTGCCAGGCACATCGAGCAACCCGGCTCGCGCCATTCGAAACCGGCCTCGAGGAAAATCTTGTCCAGACCTTCGGCCTCAGCCTGGGCCTTCACCAGACCCGAGCCCGGCACCACGATCGCCTGCTTGATGGTCGATGCCACTTTGCGGCCCTTGGCGATGACCGCAGCAGCGCGCAGGTCTTCGATGCGCGAGTTGGTGCAGGAGCCGATGAATACGCGATCCAGTTGTATGTCGGTGATCGCCTGATTGGCGCTCAACCCCATGTACTTCAAGGCGCGGACGATCGAGTCACGCTTGACCAGATCCATTTCCTTGGCAGGATCCGGCACGTTCTGGTCAACCGCCAAAACCATCTCAGGCGAAGTGCCCCAGCTGACTTGCGGCTTGATTTGCGCGGCGTCCAGCTCGACCACGGTGTCGAATTTGGCGTCAGCATCGGACACCAGATCTTTCCAGGCTTCGACCGCCATGTCCCATTCGGCGCCTTTCGGGGCGAAGGGACGACCTTTCACGTAATCGACGGTCTTTTGATCCGCCGCCACCAGGCCCACACGGGCGCCGGCTTCGATGGACATGTTGCAGATGGTCATGCGGCCTTCGACAGACAGGTCGCGGATCGCGCTGCCGGCGAATTCGATGGCATGGCCGTTACCGCCGGCGGTGCCGATCTTGCCGATCACCGCGAGGACGATGTCCTTGGCGGTCACGCCGAACGGCAATTGCCCTTCAACGCGGACCAGCATGTTCTTCATTTTCTTGGCGACCAGGCACTGGGTGGCGAGCACGTGCTCAACTTCGGAGGTGCCGATGCCGTGGGCCAGCGCGCCGAACGCACCGTGGGTCGAGGTGTGCGAATCGCCGCAGACCACGGTCATGCCCGGCAAGGTCGCGCCCTGCTCCGGGCTGATCACGTGGACGATGCCTTGGCGCACGTCGTTCATCTTGAACTCGACGATGCCGTATTCATCACAGTTGTCATCGAGGGTCTGCACCTGCAAACGCGAGACTTGGTCGGCAATCGCTTCAATCCCGCCCTTGCGTTCCGGGGTCGTCGGTACGTTGTGGTCCGGGGTCGCGATGTTGGCATCAATGCGCCAAGGCTTGCGCCCGGCCAGACGCAGGCCTTCGAAAGCTTGCGGCGAAGTCACTTCGTGGATGATGTGACGATCTATATAGATCAACGCCGAGCCATCGTCGCGCTGCTTGACCAAATGCGAATCCCAGAGCTTGTCGTAGAGCGTTTTGCCGGCCATCAGACGGTTCCTCATCAGCTTGTTTCTATGCCTTGGGCTTATCAATAACCCTTTGGCTTGTGAGGCCGATCCTATGGGGTTACATTAAATAACTCAAATTCATATTTTTTATGCTTTGGATAACCAACTGGAATACGAATCATGGATCTGGCCAACCTCAATGCTTTTATCGCGATCGCCGAGACGGGCAGCTTCTCTGGCGCCGGCGAACGCCTGCATCTGACGCAGCCGGCGATCAGTAAACGCATCGCCGGCCTGGAGCAGCAATTGAAGGTGCGCCTGTTCGACCGCCTGGGCCGCGAAGTAGGCCTGACTGAGGCCGGCCGCGCCCTGCTGCCACGGGCTTATCAGATTCTCAACGTGCTGGACGACACCCGCCGCGCCCTGACCAACCTCACCGGCGAAGTCAGCGGGCGCCTGACCCTGGCCACCAGTCACCACATCGGTTTGCACCGTTTGCCGCCGCTTTTGCGGGAATTTACTCGTCGCTACCCACAGGTGGCGCTGGATATTCAGTTCCTCGATTCGGAAGTGGCCTACGAAGAAATTCTCCATGGCCGTGCAGAACTGGCGGTCATCACCCTGGCGCCGGAACCGCACGCGCTGGTCAAAGCCACGCCGGTGTGGGACGACCCGCTGGATTTCGTGGTCGCCCCGGAGCATTCATTGATCGGCAACGGCCCGGTCAGCCTGGCCGACATTGCCGGTCATCCGGCGGTTTTCCCCGGCGGCAACACCTTTACTCACCATATTGTCCAACGCTTGTTCGAAGCCCAGGGACTGACGCCGAATATCGCCATGAGCACCAACTATCTGGAAACCATCAAAATGATGGTCTCGATCGGCCTGGCGTGGAGTGTTTTGCCGCGCACCATGCTCGATGAGCAGGTGGCGAGCATCGCTTTGCCGGGCATACAGCTCAGTCGCCAGCTAGGCTATATCCTGCACACCGAACGGACGCTATCGAATGCAGCAAGAGCCTTTATGGCCTTGCTGGATGCTCAAGTCGATCTGCCAGGGACTTAAGGCCAACTTGTGTTACTCCGAGAGAGCCGCTGCCCCTGTGCCTAACGCCAACATCAGCTCAAGGCCCGTTAACAATGCCGAAATCTGTTGACCGAATTCCGCCGATGCCGCGCATTCAAGCGATTGACCCGCGTCATTCCGAGCAGAGCTGGGAGAGTGCGCCGCAATTGCTCGCTGCCCTCAACGGCGCGCGGCTCGGTGCCTGGTACTGGGACATCGAGCGCGGGCAGATCAGTTGGTCGCGGGGCACTCAGGCATTGTTCGGCTTCGATCCACGGCAACCGCTGCCGGAAGATCTGGAATACCTCGATCTACTGCCTCCGGAAGACCGCGCGAAAACCGTGCGCGCCTTCCACGCGGTGATTGCCGGCGCACCACTGGAACAGGCGATGCACCACCGCATTCGCTGGCCGGACGGCAGCCTGCACTGGCTGGAGATCAGTGGCAGCCTGCTGCCGGACAAACACGGCCGCCCCCGAATGATCGGGGTGATTCGCGAAATCACCCACCAGCGTCAACGCGAACAGGCTTTGAGCAGCTCGGAGAAACGTTTCGCCACACTCTTTCACCTATGCCCGAACATGGTGTTGCTGACGCGCCAGGAAGACGGCCTGATCAGTGAAGCCAACCAGTATTTCGAAAGCCTGTTCGGCTGGCCGGTGCAGACCGCCATCGGCCGCACCACCCTGGAACTGGGCCTGTGGGTGCACCCTGAACAACGCGCCGAACTGGTGAAGAAAACCAAGGCCAAGGGCGAACTGATCAGCATGGAAGTGCAGTTTCGCGCCAGCAACGGTCAGGTGCATGACGGCATTCTCAGTGCGCAAAAGGTCGAACTCGAAGGCCAGCCCTATCTGCTCAGCACGTTCCTCGACACCACCGAGCGCAAAGCCGCCGAACTGGCACTGAAGGACAGTCAGGAACGCCTCGACCTGGCGCTGGATTCCGCGCAACTCGGTACCTGGGACTGGCACATCCCCAGCGGCATGCTTTACGGCTCGGCGCGTGCCGCGCAACTGCACGGGCTGGAGCCAAAACCGTTCCATGAATCTTTCGACGAGTTTTTCGAAGGCGTGCCCGGCCAAGAGCGCGACAGCATGCGCAATGCGTATCGCAGCCTGCGCGAAGGTCCGGCGGGCAACTATCAACTGACTTATCGCGTGCAACTGCCGGACGGCAGCTCACGATATCTGGAAAGCCGCGCCCGCCTCTACCGCGACGACAACGGCGCGCCGTTGCGCATGGCCGGGACGTTGCTGGACATCACCGATCAGGTCGAACGCGAACAGCGACTGGTGGCCTCGGAAGAGAAATTCGCCACGCTGTTCCAGGTCAGTCCCGACCCGATCTGTGTCACCCGCCAGGACAGCGGCGAATTCATCGAAATCAATAACAGTTTTACCCAGACTTTCGGCTGGAGCGCCGTCGACGTGATCGGCCATACCGCCGAAGAAATCGGCCTGTGGGACGCATCGGCGAAAAGCCTGCAGCGCATCGAGCGCGTGATTCGCGAACAGGGGCTGAGCAATGTCGCGATCATCGTCCAGCACAAGGACGGCCAGTCGCTGACCTGCGTGATTTCCAGCCGGCAGATCAGCGTTGGCGATCAGCCGTGCATCGTCACCACGTTGCGCGACATCACCCAGCAACAGCGTTCGGAAGCCGCACTCAAGGCCAGCGAAGAGAAATTCGCCAAGGCGTTCCACTCCAGCCCCGACGCGATCACCATCACCGAGCGCGACACCGGGCGTTATCTGGAGGTCAACGACGGTTTCTGCCGCCTGACCGGCTATCGCGCGGACGAAGTGGTGGGCAAGACCGTGTATCAGGTCGGCATCTGGGCCGAGGAGAAACAGCGCTCGGCGTTGCTCGCCGAGCTGCAGATCAAGGGCCGCGTGCATCATCAGGAAATGCTCGGGCGCAACAAGCGCGGTGAGTTGCTCACCGTCGAGGTTTCAGTCGAGCCGATCACCCTGAATGAAACCGCGTGCCTGCTGCTGACAGCCCGTGACGTCAGCTTGCTGAAAAACGCCGAGGCCCAGATTCGTCATCTGGCGTATCACGATCCGCTGACCAACCTGCCCAACCGCGCGCTGTTGATGGATCGCCTGAGCCAGCAGATTGCCCTGCTCAAACGCCACAACCTGCGCGGCGCGCTGCTTTTTCTCGACCTCGATCACTTCAAGCACATCAACGATTCCCTCGGCCACCCGGTCGGCGACACGGTGCTGAAGATCATCACCGCGCGACTCGAAGCCAGCGTGCGCATGGAAGATACCGTCGCGCGTCTGGGCGGTGATGAGTTCGTGGTGCTGCTCAGTGGTCTGGAGGGCACACGCAACGAGGTCAGCACCCAGGTGCGGGAACTGGCCGACACCATCCGCGAACTGCTGTCGGAACCGATGTTCCTCGACGGCCAGCGCCTGCAAGTGACGCCGAGTATCGGCGTGGCGTTGATTCCCGACCACGGCTCGACCCCGACCGACTTGCTCAAACGCGCCGACATCGCGCTGTACCGGGCCAAGGATTCCGGGCGCAACACCACGCAGATGTATCACAACACCATGCAGAAAGCCGCCAGCGAACGGTTGCGCATGGAGACCGACTTGCGTCTGGCGCTGTCGCGCGGCGAATTCAACGTGCACTTCCAGCCGCAGGTCGACGCCCGGGACAACCGCATCATCGGCGCTGAAGCGCTGGTGCGCTGGCACCACCCGGAGCTGGGCACACAATCGCCGACCGAGTTCATCAAAGTGCTGGAGGACAGCGGCCTGATTCTCGAAGTCGGCACCTGGATCCTCGACGAAGCCTGTGACGCGTTCAAAGAGCTGATCGCGCTGAAACTGGTCGACCCGCTGAATTTCAGCCTGTGCGTGAACATCAGCCCGCGACAGTTCCGCCAGAACGATTTCGTCGAACGCATCGAACACAGCATGTCCAGTCATGGCCTGCCGTGCTCGCTGTTGAAACTGGAGATCACCGAAGGCATCGTCATCCAGAATCTGGAAGACACCATCAGCAAGATGCGCCGCCTGAAAAAACTCGGGGTGAGCTTCGCCATGGACGATTTCGGCACCGGCTATTCGTCGCTGACCTACCTCAAGCGCTTGCCGGTGGACACGCTGAAAATCGATCAGTCGTTTATTCGCGATGCAACCACCGACCCGAACGACGCCGAGATCATTCGCGCGATCGTCGCCATGGCGCGCAGCCTGGAGCTGGAGGTGATCGCCGAAGGCGTGGAAACTCCGGAGCAACTGGCGTTCCTGCAAGGTCTGGGTTGCCATTTGTATCAAGGCTATCTGCACAGTCGGCCGATGGCGCTGGAGGCGCTGAAAGGGCTGCTGCCCTGAAGCAGGCAACGGCGCAGGCTGCAACAGAACCCTGATTGCCACGGTTTGCGGCAACCTGTAGGGTCGCGTTTTTTTGCGCCGTTTCGAGAACGATCATGCAGGATGCAACCCTCCCCCGCCCGGCCCTGCTGGGCATTGACCTTGGCACCACCAACAGTCTGATCGCCGTCTGGCAGGACGGTCAGGCCCGGTTGATTCCCAACGCCCTCGGTGACGTGCTGACCCCGTCGGTGGTCAGCCTCGATGAAGATGACACCATTCTGGTCGGCAAAGCCGCCCGCGCCCGCCTGACCACCCACCCTGACCGCACGGCCGCTGCCTTCAAGCGCTTCATGGGCAGCGACAGGCAGATCGAGCTCGGCAGCCGCCATTTCAGTCCGGAAGAGTTGTCGGCGCTGGTGCTCGGCTCACTCAAGCAGGACGCCGAGGCCTTCCTCGGCCACCCGGTCTCTGAAGCGGTGATTTCCGTGCCCGCGTACTTCAGCGACGAGCAACGCAAGCGCACCCTGTTCGCCGCCGAGCTGGCCGGTCTTGCCGTCACGCGCCTGATCAACGAACCGACCGCCGCCGCCATGGCCTACGGGCTGCACGAGCAAAAGTTCGAACGCACACTGATTTTCGATCTGGGTGGCGGTACGTTCGACGTCACAGTGCTGGAATACGCGCTCCCGCTGATTGAAGTGCATGCGTCCACCGGCGACAACTTCCTCGGTGGCGAAGACTTCACCGCCGCGCTGTTGCAGGCGTGCCTGAAAAACTGGCAACTGAACCCGTCAATGGTTGATGCGCAAGGCATGGCCAGCCTTGGCGACGCGCTGGAACAACTCAAGTGCAAACTCGGCGAAGGGACACAGCAGCTGAGCTGGCGTCACGGCGACACGACGTTCGAATGGTCACTGGACGAAGCCGCTGCCGTGAAGATCTGGGAGCCGCTACTCGCCCGACTGCGCGCACCGATCGAACAGGCCCTGCGCGATGCGCGGCTCAAACCCCGCGATCTCGACAGCCTGGTATTGGTCGGTGGCGCCACGCGGATGCCGGCGGTGCAGCAAATGGTCGCCACGCTGTTCGGGCGCCTGCCGTACCGGCATCTCGACCCGGACACCATCGTTGCGCTCGGGGCGGCCACGCAAGCCGCGTGCAAGGCGCGCGATGGCGCGGTGGAAGAGCTGATTCTGACCGACGTCTGCCCTTACACGCTGGGCATCGCGACCATGCGCGGCAACGGCATCGACGGCGCTTTTTCGCCGATTATCGAACGCAACACCATCATCCCGACGTCACGGGTGGAGCGTTATCACACCACCCACCCCCGTCAGGAACAGATCCGTATTGCTGTCTATCAGGGTGAACGACCGTGGGTACGCGACAACATCCTGATTGAGGCTTTCGATGTCGACTTGACGCCCTGCGATCATATTCAGGAACTGGATGTACGCTTCAGTTATGACATCAATGGTTTGCTCGAAGTCGACGTCACGTTGCTCGAGACCGGTGATCGCCACAGCCACAGTATCGACCGCAGTCCTACAGGGCTGGATGAGCAGGCGCGCCGGGACAGCCATAACCGGCTGTCCACATTGAAGGTCCACCCACGCGACGCATTGCCCAACCGCACCTTGCTGGCCCGTCTGGAACGGGCATGGATGCAGAGCCTCGGAACGCAACGCGAACGCATTGCCGAATGGCTGCACAGCTTCACCGCGATCCTCGGTGGCCAGCAATCATCCGAGATCGCGAGCCACCGCTCAGAGCTCAACAAGGCGCTGGACCAACTGCGCCTCTAGCCATTGAGTCGGCGCAATGCGGCCTGCAGGCCGCCGGACAGTGTTTCGCCACCCCCGCTGTCCGGCGGCACGCCATAGCGGTTGGGCAACTTGTCCCCTGGAAAGCCGAACAGCACCAACGGCAAAAATGGCAGCACCGGTGACAGCGCCATGAATATCAGCAACGTGGGAATGCCCCGCCCCATGTCATGCAAGCGGCGCAGAATGGCGCCGAGCAACACCAGAACAGCGAGCAACAGGATAAGAATGCCAGCGGCCGTGGTGCCACTGATCAGACCCGCCACCGGTGCGATCACCAAACACCCCAGGACCTGAGCGATAAAAGCCTTGCGCCCCAGTCGCGATCCGAGGCGCCAGATCGCACCTGCCGGTACCGGTTGAATATCACTGTTGGCCAATAGCAAACGCTCCGACCAGGACAGCAACGCACACAGCGCCAGCCGCAAGCCGACGCTGTTCTGCACGTCATCCTTGCCCTGCTGCAATTGGCGCAGTACTCGCGTTTTCGGCACACCGGCAGCGCCATAACGAATCAGGCCCTTGAGGGCATCGAGCGCCTCATACGCCAGTAGTTTGTCGACGCCAAAATCCGTCAACACCTTGCGCGGTGGCCACACCGGCTCGCCTTTGATCAATCCATCGCGAAAACCTTCGAACCAGTCGTCTTCGCAACTGACCGCCGCGATGGATTGCAACAAGGCCCGGTGCTGCTCGGCGCTCAGGCTCGGGTCGTGATAGAGCACGCCCCAGAACATCAACAACCCCAGCAGATCGTCGCCGCAGGCATCCCGGTCGCTTTCGACACAAGTGTAAAGCAAGGTATTGGCAGGCAACCTGGCGCTGTCGAGGGCCTGTTGTACGCTGAACAATTGTTGCACCAACAAACCGTGAACCGGGTCATCGCCTTGCAGCCATCCCAGCAAGCCGTCGCAGTTGCCTTGCTCACGCTGCAAACGCTGCAACAATGGCTGCAGCCGAGCCAGAGGATGAGCGGGGTTGAACGACAGACGCTCCAGGCACCGCGCATCAATCAATTGCAACCAGCGTTCCGGCTGCTCCAGCAACGCCAGCAAAAACAGGCTCTGGGCATGCCACTCCCATGCAGCTGCGCCCAGGCCGACCGGCGGCAACTCAATTGCGCGACGACTCAACTGCAGAAGCAAATCGAGTTCGGACAAGTCACAGTCATCTTTGACAGCACTCAGTCTGAACGCTTCGGCCATTCGCTCCAGCGCTGCGCTGCTGTAAGGCCGCAAGCGTCGCAGCCACAAACGACAGACCTTGTGCGGCTCGCCTTGTGTCAGCACCTCCGGCAACTGCCGCGAGTTCGAATCCGCCTCGCAGAAAGCGTCCATCGCCTGCGCAATCGGCGCCCTGCTCAACCAGCGCAGATGCTGCCCAGCCTGATATTTGAAGCCGCTCAAGACCAGGCTTTCGAGCGCATCGACCGGCAGCGGTGCATCCAGAATCTGCTGCAGCAACAGCGAATCGCCCCGATGCAACGCCCAGGCGTGTCGGTAAAGCTGCAGCAATCGGCTGTCGGCATTCTCACCCAACAGTTGTGCGAGCAATGGAAGCTCATCACCCGTCATGCGCCAGTCGACAAAACTCTGGGCCAGACTCTCCAGTTGCAGCCGCCCGACACCCAACCAACGATTCAGCGTCTCAGGGCGTTGCGACGGGCTGCCAGACACCTGGCATTCATCCCCGAGATCCTCTGACCAGTCAGCGCAGTCCTGCAGACGATCGAACGCCTGAATCAGCAGCGGCAGAAAGGTCGGCTGGCGCTTGGCACACAATTCCAGCAGACGACTTTCCGCCATCGGATGACGGTGTTCGTTCCAGAGCCGGATCCAGCAAGGCAGTGCCTGATCGTCCCGCCCCAACAAGCTGCTCTGACACGCCAACAGGTACAACCAGTCCACATCATCCGGAGCTGCAAGTTGCTGTTCGACGCAGCACTGCAAAAATGTCGACACTCCGATGCCCGCCTGCGTGAACTGCACCAGCAGACGTTTGATGAACGCAGCATCATCCGGCAACGGCAGGCACGTGTGCTGACTGGCGAAGTCGGCGAACTCATGGAGCGGGCGCTGGGTGAAAATGAAGTCCAGGCTCCGCGCGTACCACAGCGATTCAGTCTGCGCGGCCTCCGACCAGGCGCTCATCAGATCCGTGTCGAACGGGTCGGGGCCCTCGATTCGCCGCAGAAAGGCTTCAACCCGCTGGGCGTCGTTGAACTCCAGATCCAGCAACTGTTGATCCCAGGCCATACGCTTGGCCAACAGGTTTGCGCAACGGTAGGACAACGGACCGGCGTCGGCCAGCCGGTGGTACAGCCCCCAGCCGAGTTCATCCAGTGCATCCAGCGACAGTTCATCCAGTGCCTGGACAAAGGCCTGCCACGCCGCGAAATTGAAGCGTCGCGCAGGATCGTCAAGCAGTTCGCAGAAATCCACGAACGTCTGCGGGACCTCCTTGACCGTCGGCTCTGCTGCTTCGGGCTCTGGCTCGGATTCCTCCTCGTCTGCACGGGCCAGACGCAGGGCGTTTTCGTAGGCCATGCGCAGTGCCTGAAAGCCTTCCGGGTCAGTCTCCGGATGATGCGCCGGCAGGCGTGCACGGTAGGCATTGCGAATCAGGGTTTCGTCAGTCGTAGGCTCGATGCCCAGTCGGATCCAGCAACTCATGACCAGTCGAACTCCTTGAGCGATATCGGACGTGGCGGCGGATCAATGTCCATGTGCCAAGGCAAATCGGCCAGAAAGTGCGGAATGTTCTGCGCAAGACCGCGACTGATCCGCAGGTTATGAGCGCTGTTGCCTTGCCGGTCCAGCGCGCCAGCGAGCTCGTCATCGCTGGCGCTCAAGCAGCACCAAAAAGTCCGCCCCACCACAAAGCCATTGAAATATGCCATCCAGCTGCCGTAGTGAAATTGCGCCCTGATGGCCAGGCGACTGTGCAGCCAGTTGCTCTCGACCAGATCGATCCACTGATTGCGCACCGCGCAACGCAAGAGGAAGCCCATGCGCCCATAATCCCAAGACAAAATCCCCCCGGGACCGCAGCTGCCGAATGTACGGCTGGCGAATTCATGCAGGACACGTTGGCGGGGGCTCAGGTCTGCAAGCAAGGCCTGCCATTCGCTCGGCAGACAACGCTGCCAGGCCATATAGGCCGCGCTGAGATGCCTGGCATGGCCATCATCGGTCATCCCTTCGAGCATCTCGAACAATTGCCGCCGATCATCGATCCCCCAGCTGTCTCGCAGATCAATGTAGCGGTCGTCGCAGAAAGCGGGGTCGGCATACCCGGCGCCGGTATTGAGCGCTGCCATCGGCGCAGAAAGGGCGCACAGCCAACGCTGCTGAATATCGTCCATGAAAAAGGCTCCAGGCCGACCGCCAGGGAGTGGGGTCGGCAAAACTGCGGCGGATTGTAGAGAAACCGTTGTCGGCGGCAAAGTCGCACAACGCTTTTCTTACGCCCACAAAAAAAGGCCCCGACGTATCGGGGCCTTCATTCAGCGGCTCAGCGCCTGCTCAGACATTTTGTGTCTGCAAGTGAATCAATGTTGCAGAGCCGGCTTCTGCGCCCCGTTGATCGGGATGCGCTTGGCCTTCGCTTCTTCCGGGATCACCCGCAACAGGTCGATGCTCAACAGACCGTTGCTCAGATCGGCGGCCTTGATCTCGATGTGATCGGCCAGCCGGAAGGACAGCTTGAAGGCTCGCTGGGCAATGCCCTGATGCAGGAAGGTCACGCCTTCGTTGGCATCACGCTTGCCGCCACTGATGGTCAGCACACCTTTCTCGACTTGCAGCTCCAGGTCTTCTTCCTGGAAACCGGCTGCGGCCACGACGATGCGGTATTGGTCATCACCGTGCTTTTCGACGTTGTAAGGTGGGTAGCTGCTGCCTGGCTCGTTGCGCAGCGCGGTTTCGAACAGGTCGTTGAAGCGGTCGAAACCCACCGAGGAACGGAACAGTGGTGCGAGGGAAAATGCAGTACTCATGGTTCAAATCTCCTGAAAACAATCAGCAAGTTTTTGTGTCTCCGCGACCCGAATTCGGCATCGCGTACCCCTTAGATAGGGACCGCTGAAATGATTTCAAGAGAGTATTTGCAGATTTTTTTCAGGCCGCTTCGGCGACTGGCAGGCCGAGCAAACGCGAGACCTGGTCTGGCTCGGTTTCACGACGGAGCACGGTAAACAGCTCGGTGGCCTCGGGATAATTGCGTGTCAGCATTGCCAGCCATTGCTTCAAACGGCCCGGCGACTGACGCGCGGTCATCTGCGCCTTGGCTTGCAGCCAGAAGTCCTGGATCAGCGGCATCAGCTCGGCCCAGGTCATCTCGATCACGTCCTCTCCAGCACGGGCAGCCGCGATCTGCCTGGCCAGATCCGGCCGCGACACCAGGCCTCGACCGAGCATGATGTCCTCGACACCACTGATCTCGCGGCAACGCCGCCAGTCCTCGACACTCCAGATATCACCGTTGGCAAACACCGGCACCTTGACCACATCCTGCACCCGCGGAATCCACTCCCAGTGTGCCGGCGGCTTGTAGCCATCGACTTTGGTCCGGGCGTGAACCACGATGTGCTCGGCACCGCCTTCGGCCAGCGCAGTGGCACAGACCAGCGAGCCGTCCGGGCTGTCGAAGCCGAGACGCATCTTGGCGGTGACCGGGATGTGCGCCGGCACGGCGCGGCGCACGTGCTCGACAATGGTATTGAGCAGTTCCGGCTCCTTGAGCAGCACCGCCCCGCCCCGGGATTTGTTGACGGTCTTGGCCGGGCAGCCGAAGTTGAGGTCAATCACTTCGGAACCGAGTTCGCAGGCCAGCGCCGCGTTTTCCGCGAGGCATACCGGGTCGGAGCCGAGCAACTGCACGCGCAGCGGGACACCAGATCGGGTACGGGCACCATTGAGCAACTCCGGACCGAACTTGTGGAAATAGGCCGGTGTGAGCAACTGATCGTTGATCCGAATGAATTCGGTGACGCACCAGTCGATGCCGCCAACACGGGTCAGCACGTCGCGCAGGATGTCGTCGACCAACCCCTCCATGGGCGCCAGAGCAATTTGCATGGGGAAAACACTACTTGAAGAAAACGTGCGGCAGTTTACTGGATTACGAGAAAAACCGCAGATCCCCTGCAGACTCACTCCTACAGATTAGATTTGCGCAGATTCTGAGGCCTGAATTGCGGGACCGTAGCCCTCGATAAACTCCGCCGGCATGCGCTTGGGCTTGCCGGTGGACAGCTCGATGCAGACGAACGTGGTTTGCGCGCGCAGCAGAGTGGCGTTATCGCTCGGGCGTTTCAGCTGGAAATGCCGGGTCATTTTCAGCCGTTGATCCCAATCGACGATCCAAGTCGCCAACTGCAGCTCATCGCCTTCGTAAGCGGCGGCCAGATAATCGATCTCGTGACGCACCACGGCCATCGCCCGATCCAGCCGACGGTACTCGACCAGATCCAGCCCCAGACGCTGCGAGTGGCGCCAGGCACAGCGTTCCAGCCAGGTCACGTACACCGCGTTATTCGCGTGGCCCAACCCGTCGATGTCCTCGGCGCCGACTTGCAGATCAATGGTAAACGGCGTTGCCCGATCCCAACCCATGCCCCACTCCCAGTCAATTGATTCAACCGGGGCAGTGTAACGGAGCTCAGGCCGATTGGCGCGCCTGAAGGCTGCGCCCGGCCAACAGTGATAACACGCCATCCACCACCCGAGGGTCAGCCAGCACGCGCTGGTGGCCACCGCTTTCCAGGCGCAGCAGACGGCTGTCGAACCATGATTCGTGAATCAGCTGCGATTCCTTGACCGAAACGAAGGTGTCGTCCTCGGCATGCACGATCAGCCCCGGCATATCCAGTTGATAGTGCGCGACATCCAGAGTGGCGGCGCGCATGCCGACGTCCTGCTCGACCTGCCGGATAAAGGCGGAACGCGCTCTGGGCGGCAAGCCGACATAGCGCGCGAAACCGCGTAACACGCCGAGAATTCGGGCCGGCGCGGCAATGCTGACGAGGGTTTCGGTGCGCAACCCCAATTGCACGGCGAGCATCGCGCTGGCGCCACCCATGGAGTGGCCGATGACCGCTTGCAACGGCGGCAGCTCGGCAGCGGCTTCGAGCATGGCACGAGCGAACAGCACGACATTGGCCTCTCGCCCCGGCGAACGACCGTGGGCCGGACCATCGAGGGCCACAACCGTGTAACCGGCCTCGACCAATGCCGTGATCAGCGCGGCAAACTGGGTTGGCCGCCCTTCCCAGCCATGCATCAGCAGCACGGTCGGGCCTTGGCCCCAGCGCAACGCTGAGAGACCAAAGCGCAAAGTGATTCGTTCGGAATTGGCCAGCAGCGGCAATTCCCAATCACGCAAAGGCAGCGTGCGTGGCGTCATGAACGCCAGGCGCATTTTGCTCGCTACCCGTTTCGGTGCAATCCAGCCCAAGGTGCCATTAACGCCACGAATCCACTTCAACGTGTTCATCGCTCTCTCCTCAGGCGAATTGCCTTCAGGTCAACGCACCGCCGACTTGGCCGCGCGCAGCAATCGATCGGATAAATCTCCCGGCCCCAGGGCCCTTGCGAGCGCCAGCCCGCCCACCATCAAGGCCACGTCGGCCAGGGCTTTGTCGGTGTCCTCGGGGCTGGACGCCAACTGCGCAATCATCAACTCCAAATGCTCGTTCAGTGCCACGCGGAACGACTCCGGCAAACGGCCCAGTTCGCCGATGGAGGCTGGAATCGGGCACGCCGCGTCGCTGGAATCACGATGCTTGCGCGACAGATAGAAGGCCGCGACCAAGGCGCGACGCTCTTCCCCGGTCAGGTCGGCGTCCATGTCGGCAATCAGGTCGCGTCGGCGACCCAGGAGCTGCTTGAACGCTTCGAGCATCATCGCGTCCTTGCTTTCGAAGTGCGCATAGAAGCCGCCGACGGTCAGGCCGGCCGCGCCCATCACTTCGCCCACGCTCGGGTCTGCCGGGCCACGCTGAATCAATGCGGCGCTGGCAGCCTTGAGGATGCGTTCGCGGGTTTGAGCTTTTTTATCGTTCATCGTTGCCTCCGAATATTACGACTAGAATATTATTCGCATAATAATATTCTGCAAGTCAAGGATATGACCGCTGGTCTGAAGCACAGTGTAAGGAAAAAGGAGAATTGGCCAAACGCCAGACAAACAAAAGGGCCATTCAATAATTGAATGACCCTTATAAATCCCGCATAGCGGGTAATCGTGGCGTCCCCTAGGGGACTCGAACCCCTGTTACCGCCGTGAAAGGGCGGTGTCCTAGGCCACTAGACGAAGGGGACACAAACCTTCTATACAACTGATCAGCGCTGAGAACTGATCTATTCAAGGCCGGTGTGGCCAGACCTTGAACTGTAAATTGGTGGAGCTAAGCGGGATCGAACCGCTGACCTCCTGCATGCCATGCAGGCGCTCTCCCAGCTGAGCTATAGCCCCGGATTTTTCGCCTCGCGGCGGAGCAACGTTTTGCAACATCACTTCTGTAAAACTGGCGTCCCCTAGGGGACTCGAACCCCTGTTACCGCCGTGAAAGGGCGGTGTCCTAGGCCACTAGACGAAGGGGACGCAAACCCTTCTATACAACTGATCAACGCTGAGTGTTGATCGCTTCGAAGCCGGTGTGGCCAGGCTTCGAAGTGTAAATTGGTGGAGCTAGACGGGATCGAACCGTCGACCTCTTGCATGCCATGCAAGCGCTCTCCCAGCTGAGCTATAGCCCCTCATCGTTGATGTCATCGCTGAGGACGGGGCGAATCTTAAGGGCGTATCGAAAGCCTGTCAAACTTATTTTTGAAAAATTTCAAAGTTTTTTGTCGGCATAACAATCACTTACCGCCCTCCCCCCGAAAATCCGGGGGAAAAACGCCGAAGGCCGGAATCAAAAGATCCCGGCCTTCGGCGGTTCCTGCAGAGTCAGACGTGCTTAAGCAATCGCGCCCAGCAGCTTTTCCCACTCTTTGTTTTCTTTCTTCGACACACCGCCCAGCAGGTCGATCGCCTGGCGCAGACGGAAACGGGTCAGGTCCGGGCCGAGGATTTCCATCGCATCGAGCACCGACACCGAACTCGCCTGCCCGGTGATCGCGGCAAACATCAGCGGCATCGCGTCACGCAGTTTCAGCTCAAGGGATTCGACCACCGCCTGAATCGTCGCGGTGATGTTGTCCTTCTCCCACTGACGCAGGCTTTCGAGTTTCCACAGGATCAACTGCATCAACTGGCGAACCTGATCACCGGAAAGCTTTTTCGATTCGAACAACTTGGCATCAGGGTTCACGCCACCGGCGAAGAAGAACCCGCCCAGCGGTGCAACCTGACTGAAGGTTTCCACACGCCCCTGAACCAGCGGCGCGATCTTCATCATGTACTCAGAGTTGAACGCCCATTTCTGTACGCGTGCGGCGAACTCTTCCACCGGCAGATCGCGCAGCCACTGGCCGTTGAGCCATGACAGCTTCTCGATGTCGAAGATCGGCCCGCCGAGGGACACACGCTTGAGGTCGAAGTTGTCGACCATTTCCTGCAGCGAGAACTTCTCACGCTCGTCCGGCATCGACCAACCCATGCGGCCCAGATAGTTGAGCATCGCTTCCGGCATGAAGCCCATGCGCTCGTAGAACGTCACCGAGGTCGGGTTCTTGCGCTTGGACAGCTTGCTCTTGTCCGGGTTACGCAGCAGCGGCATGTAGCACAGTTCCGGCTGTTCCCAGCCGAAGTACTCGTACAGCAGAATCAGTTTCGGCGCCGACGGCAGCCACTCTTCGCCACGCAGCACGTGGGTGATGCCCATGAGGTGGTCGTCGACCACGTTGGCGAGGAAGTACGTCGGCAGGCCGTCGGTCTTCATCAGCACTTGCATGTCCATGCGATCCCACGGGATCTCGACATCACCACGGAGCATGTCCGGCACTACGCAAACGCCTTCGCTCGGCACCTTCATGCGGATCACGTGGGGTTCGCCAGCGGCCAGGCGGGCGGCGACTTCTTCCTTGGACAGCAGCAGCGCGCGACCGTCGTAACGCGGGGTTTCGCCGCGCGCCATTTGCTCGGCGCGCATCTGATCCAGTTCTTCAGCGGTGCAGAAGCACGGGAACGCGTGGCCCATGTCGACCAGTTGCTGGCAATACTTCTGATAGATATCGCCGCGCTCGCTCTGCCGGTACGGACCGTGTGGGCCGCCAACGTCCGGGCCTTCGCTCCAGTCGATACCCAGCCAGCGCAGGGCGTCGAAGATCTGCTGTTCGGACTCGCGGGTCGAACGCAACTGGTCGGTGTCTTCGATGCGCAGGATGAACTCACCGCCATGCTGCTTGGCAAAGCAGTAGTTGAACAATGCGATGTAAGCGGTACCTACGTGGGGGTCCCCGGTAGGCGATGGCGCGATGCGAGTGCGGACGGTGGTCATGGCATGTCTCGAAAAGAATGAAAAGCAAAACAATCAAGCGGCGAATGGTAACAGGCGACACCCGCCCCGCTCCAGCGGGCAGGGCATTTAAGCCAAGTTTGCGGCTGGAACGCCCATACAGCGCGGTGAATGGCTGAATATCGGCGGATGGCATTTACCGTTTATCGGCTTCGTGCCAGATTCGCGTACTGATACCTTTCCTTACAATTCCTCGACTACAGTTTGCCCATGCCTGCCCAACTCAAGCGTCGCCTGTTTATTTTCCTGCTGCTGGTTCTGTTGATTGCCGGGGGTTTCTTCGCCCATTGGTTTTTCAAGGGGCGCTTTTATGAAAGCACCGATAACGCCTATGTCCAGGGCGAAATCACTCGCGTCTCCAGCCAATTGAGCGCGCGCATCGACGAAGTAATGGTGCAGGACAATCAACACGTGGAAAAAGGCCAGTTACTGGTGCGCCTTGAGCCCAATGACTTTCGCCTCGCTGTCGATCGCGCCAATGCGGCTCTCGCTACCCGCGAGGCCGAGCGCTTGCAGGCGCAGAGCAAACTGACCCAGCAATCGAGCCTGATCGCCGCCAGCGACGCGCAAGTGGCGACCACCCAAGCCACCCTCGGCCGTTCGCAGATGGATCTGTCGCGTGCGGAAACCTTGCGCAAACCCGGCTACGTTTCCGAAGAACGGGTAACCACCCTTTCCGCCGATGCCCACATCGCCCGCTCGCAGGTGGCCAAAGCCCAGGCCGATGCGCAGAGTCAACGCCAGCAAGTCAACGCACTGACCGCCGAGATCAAGCGCCTAGACGCACAGATCGCCAACGCCCGCGCCGATCTCGCCCAGGCCGAACTTAACCTGACCCGCAGCGAAATCCATGCGCCGATCAGTGGCCTGGTCGGCCAGCGCGCCGCACGCAACGGCCAGGTCGTACAGGCCGGCGCCTATCTGTTGTCGATCGTCCCCGATGAAGACATCTGGGTTCAGGCCAACTTCAAGGAAACCCAGATCGGCCACATGCAGCCCGGACAGAAAGCCGAGCTGACCTTCGACGCCTACAGCGACACCCCCATCGAAGCGCGGGTCGACAGCCTGTTCGCCGCCTCCGGTGCGCAGTTCAGCCTGTTGCCACCGGACAACGCCACCGGCAACTTCACCAAGGTCGTACAGCGGATTCCGGTGAAACTGACCTTCAAGGCCGACAACCCGCTGCACGGCAAGATCCGCCCGGGCATGTCAGTCACCGCCACCGTGAACATCAAAGACGCCCCGGACAATGGCCGGTGATTCGCTGATCCGCCCGGTCGGTGAACCGACCCGGCGCGACTGGATCGCGGTGATGAGCGTGATGCTCGGCGCCTTTATGGCGGTACTCGACATCCAGATAACCAACTCCTCGCTGAAAGATATTCAGGGCGCACTCTCGGCGACGCTGGAAGAAGGCTCGTGGATTTCCACCTCGTACCTGGTCGCGGAAATCATCATGATCCCGCTGACCGCGTGGCTGGTGCAGTTGCTCTCGGCGCGGCGGCTGGCAGTGTGGGTGTCGCTGGGTTTTCTGGTTTCGTCGCTGCTGTGCTCGATGGCCTGGAGCCTGGAAAGCATGATCGTGTTTCGTGCCATGCAGGGTTTCACCGGCGGTGCGCTGATCCCGCTGGCGTTCACCCTGACCCTGATCAAACTCCCCGAGCACCACCGCGCCAAAGGCATGGCGATGTTCGCCATGACCGCGACGTTCGCCCCGTCCATCGGCCCGACACTGGGCGGCTGGCTCACGGAAAACTGGGGCTGGGAGTACATCTTCTACATCAACATTCCGCCGGGGCTGATCATGATCGCCGGGCTGATGTACGGGTTGGAGAAGAAGGAAGCGCACTGGGAACTGCTGAAAAGCACCGACTACACCGGCATCCTCACCCTCGGTGTCGGCCTCGGTTGTCTGCAGGTATTTCTCGAAGAAGGCCACCGCAAGGACTGGCTCGAATCGAACCTGATCGTGACTCTGGGCAGCATCGCCCTCATCAGCCTGATCACCTTTGTGATCGTGCAGATTTCCAGGCCCAACCCGCTGATCAACCTCGGCATCCTGCGCAATCGCAACTTCGGCCTTTCGAGTATTTCCAGCCTCGGCATGGGCGTCGGGCTATACGGTTCGATTTATCTGCTGCCGCTGTATCTGGCGCAGATCCAGAACTACAACGCCCTGCAGATCGGCGAAGTGATCATGTGGATGGGCGTGCCGCAGCTGTTTCTGATTCCACTGGTGCCGAAGCTGATGAAGTTCGTGTCGCCGAAATGGCTGTGCACGCTGGGCTTCGGACTGTTCGGGCTGGCGAGTTTTTCGTCGGGGGTGCTCAACCCGGACTTTGCCGGGCCGCAGTTCAATCAGATCCAGATCATCCGCGCCCTCGGCCAGCCGCTGATCATGGTGACCATTTCCCTGATCGCCACGGCGTACATCCTGCCGCAGGACGCGGGGTCGGCGTCGAGCCTGTTCAATATCCTGCGTAACCTTGGCGGTGCGATTGGCATTGCTCTGCTCGCGACGCTACTGGATGCGCGAACCAAAACCTACTTCGATTATTTGCGCGAGGCGGTGGTGCCGACCAATCCGCAGGTGGCTGAGCGCCTGGCGTCAATGACCGACAGGTTTGGCAGCGACACGGCGGCGTTGGGCAAGTTGAGTGAGATCGTCCATCAGCAGGCGGCGATCATGGCCTACAACGATGCGTTTCACTTTGTCGGGATTGCGCTGGGGATCAGCATGCTGGCCATTCTGTTGACCAAGAAATTGCCGCAAGGGCTGAAGGCTGGGGAAGCCCACTGATTTTTGTGCCGCCTGTAGCGGCCTTATCGCTGGCAAGCCAGCTCCCACAGGGATTGATGGTGTACACGAAATGTGTGAGCACCAAAGCAAACCAAGGAGCTGGCTTGCCAGCTCCTATAGGGATTGATGGTGTACACGAAATGTGTGAGCACCAAAAGAAACCTGTGGGAGCTGGCTTGCCAGCGATGAGACCCTATCAGGCAATATCAATCAAACAGCCAAAAGCCGCTCGCGCAATTTGGCAATCTCATCACGCATCTGCGCCGCTGCTTCAAACTCCAGATCCCGCGCCAGCTGATACATCTTCTCTTCCAGTGCGCGAATACGTTTGGCGATCTCGCTCGGCGAGCGCAATTCGGCCTCGTACTTGGCGCTTTCTTCGGCCGCCTTGGCCATGCCCTTGCGCTTCTTGCTGCGCGAACCCGGCACGGTGGCGCCTTCCATGATGTCGGCAACGTCCTTGAACACGCCTTTGGGCGTGATGCCGTTCGCAAGGTTGAAAGCGATCTGCTTGTCGCGACGACGTTCGGTTTCACCGATCGCCCGCTCCATCGAACCGGTCATGCGATCGGCGTAGAGAATCGCCCTGCCGTTGAGGTTACGTGCCGCACGGCCAATGGTCTGGATCAGCGAGCGTTCGGAACGCAGGAAGCCTTCCTTGTCCGCATCGAGGATCGCCACCAGCGACACTTCCGGCATGTCCAGGCCTTCGCGCAGCAAGTTGATCCCCACCAGCACATCAAACGTGCCCAGGCGCAGATCGCGGATGATCTCGACCCGCTCGACGGTGTCGATGTCCGAGTGCAGATAACGCACGCGCACGCCGTGGTCGGCGAGGTAATCGGTCAAGTCTTCGGCCATGCGTTTGGTCAACGTGGTGACCAGCACCCGCTCCTCGACCGCCACGCGCTTGGTGATTTCCGAGAGCAGGTCATCGACCTGAGTCAGCGCCGGACGCACCTCGACTTGCGGGTCGACCAGACCGGTCGGCCGCACCACTTGCTCAACCACCCGCCCGGCGTGCTCGGCTTCGTAGTTGCCCGGTGTCGCCGAGACGAAAATGGTCTGCGGGCTGACCCCTTCCCACTCATCAAAGCGCATCGGCCGGTTGTCCAGCGCCGACGGCAGGCGGAAGCCGTATTCCACCAGCGTCTCTTTACGTGAGCGGTCGCCCTTATACATTGCGCCGACCTGCGGCACGCTGACGTGGGATTCGTCGATCACCAGCAAGGCGTCGGCCGGCAGGTAATCGTAGAGCGTTGGTGGTGCAGCACCGGCCGGACGGCCGGACAGATAGCGCGAGTAGTTTTCGATGCCGTTGCAGTAGCCCAGCTCGAGGATCATTTCCAGGTCAAAACGGGTGCGTTGCTCCAGACGCTGAGCCTCGACCAGTTTGTTGTTGCTGCGCAGGTATTCAAGGCGTTCCTGCAATTCGACTTTGATATGTTCGATCGCGTCGAGCAGGGTTTCCCGTGGCGTCACGTAGTGACTCTTCGGGTAGAAAGTGAAGCGCGGCATCTTGCGGATGACTTCGCCCGTCAGCGGGTCGAATGCGGAAATGCTTTCGACCTCGTCATCGAACAGCTCGATGCGGATCGCTTCCAGATCGGATTCCGCCGGGTAGATGTCGATCACATCGCCGCGCACCCGGAAGGTTGCCCGGGCAAAATCCATGTCATTGCGGGTGTATTGCAGATCGGCCAGACGCCGCAGCAGTGCGCGCTGGTCGAGTTTGTCGCCGCGATCGACGTGCAGCACCATCTTCAAATAGGTTTCCGGACTGCCCAGACCGTAAATGCACGATACCGTGGTGACGATGATCGCGTCCTTGCGTTCCAGCAATGCTTTGGTCGCAGACAGGCGCATCTGCTCGATGTGGTCGTTGATCGACGCGTCCTTCTCGATAAAGGTGTCGGACGACGGCACATAGGCTTCGGGCTGGTAATAGTCGTAGTACGAAACGAAGTATTCGACGGCGTTGTTCGGAAAGAACGCCTTGAACTCGCCGTACAGTTGCGCAGCGAGGGTCTTGTTCGGCGCCAGCACCAGCGTCGGACGCTGTACCTGAGAGATGACATTGGCGATGCTGAACGTCTTGCCCGAGCCGGTCACACCGAGCAGCGTCTGGTGCGCCAGCCCGGCTTCGATGCCCTCCACCAATTGGCGGATGGCTTGCGGCTGATCGCCGGCGGGCTCGAAGCGGGTGACTAGCTGGAATTCGGACATACACACCTCTGGGATCGCAGCGTTCCGAGCAAAGCGGAACACCACGGGGACGACCGCAAACGACCGATGTCGCGCAAGAAAAAACCTGGATTGTGCTCAATGTGGAGTCGATTGCCTCGGCTTTCAAGGTAAACGTCCTACATCCGGCAAAGTCTCTGACAGGGTCAATCGACTAACGGTCAAGAAATAATCGGAAAAACTTACCCGAAATGCCGATTCCGCTGTCGCCATTGCTCAGTGATGGCCTCTATACTAGCTCCCCGTTTGTGCACCGCTCTAGTGCATTCGGCTGGAGCGCTACACGTCCCTCCACTCTCCATTCAGAGCCGCCGTAATAATGAGCCTGTTCTCCGCTGTCGAAATGGCACCCCGCGATCCAATCCTGGGCCTTAACGAAGCTTTCAACGCCGATACCCGGACCACCAAGGTCAACCTGGGCGTTGGCGTTTACTGCAACGAAGAGGGGCGAATTCCACTTCTGCGCGCCGTGATCGAAGCCGAAACCGTTCGAGCTGCTCAACACGCTTCGCGCGGTTACCTGCCGATCGATGGCATCGCTGCCTACGACCAGGCCGTACAGAAGCTGCTGTTCGGTAACGACTCGCCGCTGATCAGCGCCGGTCGCGTCATCACCACTCAGGCCGTCGGCGGAACCGGCGCACTGAAAATCGGTGCTGACTTCCTCAAGCAACTGCTGCCGAACGCTGTTGTGGCAATCAGTGACCCGAGCTGGGAAAACCACCGCGCGCTGTTCGAAACCGCCGGCTTCCCGGTGCAGAACTATCGTTACTACGACGCCGCCACCCACGACGTGAACCGTGCCGGCATGCTCGACGACCTCAACGCCCTGCCGAACGGCTCGATCATTGTCCTGCACGCCTGCTGCCACAACCCGACCGGCGTCGACCTGACCCCGGCCGACTGGAACAACGTGCTGGACGTGGTCAAGGCCAAAGGTCACGTGCCGTTCCTCGACATGGCCTACCAGGGCTTTGGTGACGGCATCGACGAAGACGCCGCCGCTGTGCGCCTGTTCGCCGAGTCCGGTCTGACCTTCTTCGTCTCGAGCTCGTTCTCCAAGTCGTTCTCGCTGTACGGCGAACGCGTTGGCGCCCTGTCGATCATCAGCGAATCGAAAGAAGAAAGCGCGCGCGTGCTGTCGCAGGTCAAGCGCGTGATCCGCACCAACTACTCCAACCCGCCGACCCACGGTGCAAGCATCGTCGCCGCTGTGCTGAACAGCCCGGAACTGCGCGCACAGTGGGAAGCCGAGCTGGCGGAAATGCGCCTGCGCATTCGCGGCATGCGCGAGCAGATGGTTGCCCTGCTGGCGGAAAAAGCCCCGGGCCGCGACTTCAGCTTTGTCGGTCGTCAGCGCGGCATGTTCTCCTACTCCGGCCTGACCACTGAACAAGTGCATCGCCTGCGTAACGAGTTCGGCATCTACGCCCTGGACACCGGTCGCATCTGCGTGGCGGCGCTGAACCAGAGCAACATCAAGGCCGTGACGGATGCGATCGTTCAGGTCATCTGATTACGCTTTGCGATGAAAAACGGGAAGCCTTGCGGCTTCCCGTTTTTTATTGTCACGAAACAATCCCTATCCCCTCTAAACTGCACACATGTCCAAATGTGGGAGCGAGCTTGCTCGCGAAAGCGATCTGTCATTCAACATCGTTGTCGACTGACATGACGCCTTCGCGAGCAAGCTCGCTCCCACAGGTGATGAGTACATTCCAGAATTTTGTGAGATCAGATATGAAAAACGACAACCTGCGCGCCGACCGTGACGATCTGGATGACTTCATCCCGCGCACCCCGGCCAAGCGCGAAAAAAGCCTGGTGCTGCAAGTGGCCACCGGCGTCTTCCTCGGCGGCCTGGTCCTGTGGCTGGTGCAACTCGCAGCCACTGCGGCTTACGCCAAACTGATGATGGGCACCATCACCTTCGGCAGTTAAGCCAGTTCGGTCGCACGCTGACTCGCGGCGTCGTCATAAACGACGTACAGCGATTCGGCGATCTGGCTTTTGATCGCCTTGGTGCTTTCCAGGCCCAGAACAAAACCTTCGGCCTTGCCACCGGCGCGGTTCAATTCCTCAGCGGTGCTGGCCTGGGTGATTGCATCGAAGAGTTTTTCGGCGTGGGGACCGACGCCCTTGGGCAGGCTGATTTGCGCGATGCTCATGCGAACACCTCGCTGTTGCGGGACAAATGGTTCATGGCGCGGACCTTTTTCGGCGAATGGCCGGCAGCGCGTGTGACCACTTCCGGGCGGCCATGGTAGACCTCTGCTGCAGTTCTGGTAACCGCCAATCGCTGACAAGTCACCGCCCATCCAGAAGATTCAGTGTTTTTTATAACTGATGCTTGACTTCTCTTTTTGAATCAGTAACATACGCACCAATTCCGCAATAGCTCAGTTGGTAGAGCAAATGACTGTTAATCATTGGGTCCCTGGTTCGAGTCCAGGTTGTGGAGCCAAATAGCAAAGCCCCTGAATCGAAAGATTCAGGGGCTTTTTTGTGGGCGCTCGAAAAGATCAAACAAAAAGGGCCGATCTGCGCTTAACAGATCGGCCCTTTTCTATTCACAGGCAGCTGTCAGACATGCTCACCGCTTTTGGCATGCACCTTCGGCGCACCTTGCCCATGATCGTGATCATCAGGCTCGATCACCGGCACTTCCTTGCCATCGCAATCATGCAGCTTGCCGTCGCTGAAGTAATCGCCTTCACGCAGCGCTGCCAGATCGCGATAGCGCAGGGTCCGCTCTTCCGCCGCGGCAAACACCGACTGCTGGTCCGAGTTGCCGGCGGTGAAGTGGTTGAACGCCAGGTTGAGCAGGATCGCCATGATCGCCGACGAGCTGATGCCCGAATGGAAAATGGTCGCGAACCAGCTCGGGAAGTGATCGTAGAAGTTCGGCGCGGCAATCGGGATCATGCCGAAGCCGATCGAGGTGGCAACGATGATCAGGTTGACGTTGTTGCGGTAATCCACCTTCGACAGCGTGCGAATACCGCTTGCCGCCACCGTACCGAACAGCACGATACCGGCGCCACCCAATACTGACGTCGGTACGGCGGCAATCACCCGGCCCATGAACGGCAGCAGACCGAGAATCACCAGGAAGATACCGCCAGTGGCGACCACGTAACGGCTCTTGATCCCGGTCACCGCCACCAGCCCGACGTTCTGGGCGAAAGCACTTTGAGTGAAGGAACCGAAGATCGGCGCGAACATGCTCGACAGCATGTCTGCCCGCAAGCCATTGCCCAAGCGCTTGGAATCGACCTTGGTGCCGATGATTTCACCGACCGCGAGAATGTCCGCCGAAGTCTCTACCAGAGTCACCATCACCACGATGCACATCGACAGGATCGCGGCGAAGTGGAAAGTCGGCATACCGAAGTGGAACGGCGTCGGGAAGCCGAACATCGGCCCCGTGGTGACGCTGGAGAAATCCGCCATGCCAAGGAACACCGCCAGCACCGTGCCGATCACCATGGCCAACAGGATCGACAGACGCGAGATGGTCGAACTGCCGACTTTGCTCAGCAGCAACACCAGCACCAGCGTGACCGCCGCCAAACCGATGTTCTGCATGCTGCCGAAGTCCGGGGCATGGCTGTTACCGCCCATGGCCCAGCGTGCGGCCACCGGCATCAGCGTCAGGCCGATGGTGGTGATTACGATGCCGGTGACCAACGGCGGGAAGAACTTGGTGATGCGCGAGAACACCGGCGTGATCAACAAACCGATCAAGGACGCCGCAATCACCGCGCCGAGCACCGACTGGAAACCGCCCTCGCCGCCACTGCTGACGATCGCGACCATGGTCGCCACGCCGGAGAACGACACGCCCTGCACCAGCGGCAACTGACAACCAAAAAACGGCAGACCCAGGGTTTGCAGCAGTGTCGCCAGCCCCCCCGCAAACAATGAAGCAGCAATCAACAAACCAATGTCCGCCGGCGACAGCCCGGCAGCCTGACCGATGATCAGTGGCACCGCGACGATACCGCCATACATGGTCAGAACATGTTGCAGGCCGTAAGCCATATTCGCGCCGACCCCGAGATTTTCGTCCTCGGGCCGTTGGTGTGAAACATGGGGCGTTTTCATGGTGGGGGGTTCCCTGGTTTTTGTTATGCGCACACTGTATTCAATACTCGTGACAAATGTCCATAGAGTTGTATACAACTTATTGGTCACATAATGGCCAGGTAGCCACCCATCCTGCTAGCCCGCTGCTGCCAGCGCCCACAAATCCGGCAACACATTCCCTCCTGTCAGTGTGGATGTGAGCACTCGTGTGAAGTGTTCACGGCGACCTCAGGCCGGGACGATCATCCGTTCAAGGGCATGCCGCACATGCGGAAGATCAGGCAGGCGCAGATCAAATTCGCCAGCCAGCAACGCGATCAACTCATCGACATCCGCCACTTCCCGACGCTCACTCTCGGCGCCCACGCGATGAAGCGCGAAGCTGCCGTTGTTCAACGTCTTGCGCCAGCCGTCACCGGTTCGCGCAACCATCAGGCGCTGGGTGAACGGTGATTGCGGATGGGTCGAGACGTACCAGTTGCCGATGGTGTAGTCGATGTCTTCCTGGCGTTGCAGATCGAACAGGTACATCGACCGCCACTCACCCGCCACCCTGGCGCGCAGCATGTAGCCATCGGTCTGTTTTTCGATGCGGTAGGGTTCGTGCGGCGTGGACTGCTCGTGTTCGCTGTCGAGGACCAGCGGTGCGGTTGGCACCATGCCGCCGAAGCCGACGTCGGTGATGTAACGCACGCCGTCGAGGGTCACCAGGCTCAAGCGGTGAGTACGGGCGGTCCAGCTGCCTTCGGGTTGATTCATCACCACCCGGCCGCTGATGGCGCGAGCATCGAAGCCCAGTTCAAGCAACAGGGCGAAAAACAGGTGATTGAGTTCGTAACAGTACCCGCCACGGCCATGGTCGAATACCTTTTGTTCAATAGAGGCGAGATCAATCAGCACCGGCGCCCCAGTGATCGTGGCCAGGTTCTCGAAGGGAAAGGCGCCGGTGTGACGTAATTGCAGCTGACGCAGGGTGTCCAGGGTCGGTGCAGGCGGCGTATCGAAACCCAGGCGTTGCAGGTACAGCTTCAGATTCGTCAGGCGTGGTTCGCTCATTGCTCAGTCCTTTTGCATGGGCCGCAGATCACTGCGTTAATGGTCGCCATGTATACGGGATCAGGCACTGTTTTCGACAATTGATTTCGCCAATCACCTGCTAGCGCTTCTTGCGCGAACCGATGCGAATCCACGTCGGCGCATGGTCACTGGCGTGCGGTTCGTTGCGCACCCAGGCGTCTACTCCGGCCTCGTGCAGATACGGACTCAGCGCCGGGTTGAGCAAGAGATGATCAATGCGCAGCCCGGAGTTGGTTTGCCAGTGTTGGCGGAAGTAATCCCAGAACGTGTACAGCCGATCTTCGGGGTACAGATGCCGCAGTGAATCGGTCCAGCCCTGATCGAGCAAGCGCTGATAGCACTCACGGCTTTGCGGTTGCAGCAACGCGTCCTTGAGCCATGAACGGGTGTTGTAGATGTCCATGTCGGTGGGCACCACGTTGTAGTCGCCGGCCAGCACCACCGGGTGGTCGCTGCTTTGCAGGTCCTTGGCGTAACGGATCAGGCGCTCGAACCAGGCCAGTTTGTAGTCGAACTTCGGCCCCGGCTGCGGGTTGCCGTTTGGCAAGTACAGGCACCCGACCAGCACTCCATGCACTGCGGCTTCCAGATAGCGGCTGTGCTTGTCATCGGGGTCGCCGGGCAACCCACGGCGGCTCTCCAGCGGCTGCGCATCGCGGGCAAGAATCGCCACGCCGTTCCACGACGCCTGACCCTGCCAGATTGCGCCATACCCGGCGGCTTCCAGCTCGGCGACAGGAAACGCGCTGTCGACGGATTTGAGTTCCTGCAGGCACGCGATGTCCGGCTGTTCGCGCTTGAGCCAGTCCAGCAGGTTCGGCAGCCGTGCGCGCAGGCCGTTGACGTTGTAGGTGGCGATCCGCAGGTTTTTCATCGGCTGAGGCTCCTGCCCAAGGCATGTAAAAATTGTGACCGTGTGCCCCTCGCGCAGGTTGCATCGGATCACTGCGCTGCGGCGTAATAGGCGCTCGCCCTTCGCCCGCACTGCCGAGACCTGAATCCATGCAAACCACGCTGCGAGGTCAGCGCATTCTTCTGCGCCCGCTGCAATATTCCGACGCCGCCGCCCTGCTCGATGCCGCCGCTGACGGCGAACTGTGGAACCTCACCGTCACCGTGGTGCCTTCGGCGTCGACCATCGACAGTTATCTGAAAAAGGCCCTCGATGGCCGCGAAGCCGGTACGGTCATGCCATTTGTCATCGTATTGAAAGACACCGGCGAGGTGATCGGCTCGACCCGCTTCTGGAAGATCGACCGACTCAATCGCAAGCTGGAAATCGGCAGCAGCTGGATCGCGGCGCGCTGGCAGAAGTCGTTCGTCAACACCGAAGCCAAATACCTGATGCTGTGCCACGCCTTCGACCTGCTCGACTGCGTGCGCGTGCAATTCACCACCGACGAAAACAACCAGAAGTCACGCAACGCGATCCTGCGTCTGGGGGCGCAGCAGGAAGGCATCGTCCGCCATGAACGGATCATGCCCGACGGGCGCAAGCGCAACTCGGTGCGTTTCAGCATCATTGATGACGAGTGGCCACAGGTGCGCCTGCACCTGGAACAGAAACTCGCCGCTTACGCCTGAGGCCCGTCGTTCACACGCGATGGCGCAGCCACTGCAGAAAGCCTTTTTTCGCCACGACCACGGGCTCGTCCTGCGTCAGGGTCTGCGCTTTGTGCAGGCGATAATCGAGCAGGGTTTTCATCGCTTCACTGATGTCGTGACGAGCGTCCAGGCACGGTTTCAAATAGGATTTTTCGATACGGTACATGGCGCAGAACGTTTTCGCGGCGAAGGTGGCCGGCACCGATGAATCGGAAAGAATACCGGCCTCGCCAATCACTTCCCCCGGCCCCATGCGTCCGGATTCGAACGGTTTGCCATGACGGATCAAGGTCACCGTGACCACACCGGACTCGATGATGAACAGGTGATCGCTGACCTCTCCAGCCCCCAGAATCTGCTCGCCGGCGCGGAAGGTTTGCAGGGTCATGTTCTGGCTGAAGGTGTCTTTTTCTTCCTGACGCAAGGTCGAGAAAATCGGTGAACTGTCGAGCAACGCCCGTGGCCGCGAAAGGTTCGTCGGCGCGTTGCTTTCATCGCTGGACAGCAGGTTTACCCCGGACGCCTGCAAGTGCCGATAAGCCAGATCGAACAGTTGATTGCGCACCACACGTTTCTCGCCCATTGAGGCGACGAAGCCGCTGATCTCGTATTCCGCGCCGCTGCTGCCGGAGCTTTTCAACGCGACGCTCGGCGCCGGCGTGTCGAGCAACTGGCGACAGCCCTGCATCGCCCGCTCCAGTGCGTCGATCACCGAGTTGGGCCGGGCATGAGGGCTGACCTGCACACTGACTGCCACACCGAACATGTTGCTCGGTCGACTGAAGTTGATGATCTTGGCCTTGGCCGCCAGTGAGTTGGGGATTACCGCCATGCTGCCCTGACTGGTTTGCAGACGCGTGGCGCGCCAGTCGATGTCGGTGACCCGGCCTTCGGTGCCGTCGATGGAGATCCAGTCATCCAGCTGATAGGGCTTGGTGGTGTTGAGGACGATCCCGGAGAACACGTCGCTGAGCGTGCTCTGCAAGGCCAGACCGACGATGATCGCCAGCGCGCCGGACGTCGCCAGCACGCCTTTGACCGGCAGATCCAGCACATAAGCGAGCGCTGCGATAATCGCGATCAGGAAAATCACCGCGCCGAGCAAGTCCTGCAACAAGCGCCCGGTGTGCCCGACCCGCTGCATCATTACCGCGCCGATCAACACCGTCAGGGTGCGAGCGCCGAACAACCACCAGCCGATCTGCAAACCGGTCGCCGCCAGGTGCAGCGGCACGTTGTCGGCCCACGGCGCCGGCTCCATCGGGTTGAGGCCTTCGTTGAACAGTACGGCGCTGAACAGGCTGAAAATCAGCACCCGCACCAGCAGCTTCCACTCGCTGCCACGGGAGCTGATCAGGCGCCACAGCCCCAGATCGAGGAGGATCAGGATCAACGCGCAAAACAACGGATGTTCGCTCAGCAGAGACAGCATCAAACAACTCCGACGGGGGCCAATCGCGAGAAGATCGCACAGATTGGGCAAGTGTAGGAGCAATTGATTTAAGAGGACGAACACGATCTCACTGGGAACAAAAAAACCTGCCACAGCCCCTACACAGCTTTAGGCTAGGAATGCATCTGGCCGAAACGTCCGGACTGGAAGTCGGCGAAGGCCTGGTGGATTTCCTGCTCGGTGTTCATCACGAACGGGCCGTGACCGACGATCGGTTCGTCGATCGGCTCGCCACTGAGCAGCAACACCACGGCGTCTTCGCTGGCTTCGAGGGTCAACTGATGGCCGTTACGCTCGAACAGCGCCAACTGCCCTTCGCGCACCGACTCCAGGCCGTTGACCTGCAGCGAACCTTTCAACACCACCAGCGCGGTGTTACGGCCTTCATGCAGATCCAGCGTCAGCAACTTGCCGGCATTCAGGCGCAGGTCCCAGACGTCGATAGGGGTGAAGGTGCGCGACGGCCCTTTGCGGCCATCGAATTCGCCAGCGATCAGGCGCAGATGGCCGGCGTCGTCCTTGAGGGCGATGCTCGGGATGTCGCCATCGAGAATCGTCTGGTAACCCGGCGCGGCCATTTTGTCCTTGGCCGGCAGGTTGACCCACAACTGGACCATCTCCAGGTTGCCGCCGGTTCTGGCGAAGCGATCCGAGTGGAACTCCTCGTGCAGGATCCCGGAAGCGGCGGTCATCCATTGCACATCGCCCGGGCCGATGGTGCCGCCACTGCCGGTGGAGTCGCGGTGCTGCACCTCGCCCTCGTACACGATCGTCACGGTTTCAAAACCACGGTGCGGATGCTGACCCACGCCACGTCGCTCGGTGGTCGGGGTGAAATGCGCGGGACCGGCATGGTCGAGCAGCAGGAACGGGCTGATGTGTTTGCCCAGGTTGTCGTAGGAAAACAGCGTGCGAACCGGGAAACCATCGCCGACCCAGTGGCCGCGCGGGCTGGTGTAGATACCGATGATGTTTTTCATGGTTGTCTCCAATTTGATGAATGACGCATTGAATTGAGCTTATATTCATGAACATTCATGCACTAGACGGCAAAAAACAGTTTTTGCGTTCCACAAACAGGACAATTCGCGAACCTGCTCGCGAGGGGGTCTGCCCGGACGACACAACTCCCGAAAAAGATTCGTGCCTCGCGGTCAACAGTGCTTTGCCTCACCGGCGGTTTTTCTCAAGGAAGCCGACGCGGATACTCCGGCCCATTCCCACTGCAACCCTGGAGTCATCAATGTCTGTTCCCGCTTTTGGTCTGGGTACGTTTCGCCTGCAAGGTCAGGTGGTCATCGATTCGGTGAGCACCGCCCTTGAGCTCGGCTATCGGGCCATCGACACCGCACAGATTTACGAGAATGAGGCCGAGGTCGGCCAGGCCATCGCCGCCAGCGGCATTGCGCGCGATGAGTTATTCATCACCAGCAAGATCTGGATCGCCAATTTCGCCGGGGATCGCCTGATCGAAAGCCTCAAGGAAAGCCTGCAAAAACTGCAGACCGACTACCTCGATCTGACACTGATCCACTGGCCATCGCCTGACGATCAGGTGCCGGTCGCCGAATTCATGGGGGCATTGCTGGAAGCCAAGCGTCTGGGCCTGACCCGGCAGATCGGTGTCTCCAACTTCACCATCGAACTGATGCAACAGGCGATTGAAGCCGTGGGCGCCGACAACATTGCCACCCTCCAGATCGAACTGCACCCGTACCTGCAAAACCGCAAAGTCGTCGAGTTTGCCAAAAGCCAGGGCATCCACATCACCTCGTACATGACCCTCGCGTATGGCGAAGTCCTGAAAGACCCGCTGATCCAGCAAATCGCCGAACGCCTGCAGGCCACACCGGCACAAGTCACCCTGGCCTGGGCCATGCAATCGGGGTATGCGGTGATTCCATCGTCAACCCGACGCGCCAACCTGCAGAGCAATATGGGGGCCGTTGCGCTGACCCTGAGTGACGCGGACATGGCGCAGATCGCCACGCTCGAACGCGGTCATCGCCTGACCAGCCCGAAAGGCATTGCGCCGGTCTGGGATTGATCGCTCAGGCCTGAAGACGCTGCGCGAGAGCGTTCATGGCCTCGCGCAACACACGGACCGCCCTGACTACAGGTTCGGTATCGGCGCCGCGACTGACCTGCTCAAGTTCGTCGCACGCCGCCACCAGCCGCGCCGCGCCGACCATGCGGGCGGCGCCCTTGATGTGATGCGCCAGCTCGCGCAGCCCTTCCGGATCCCGCCCGGGCCTCAGCCGTTCAAGGCGTTGCAGGTCGTGATGCAGACTGTTCAACACTTCTTCGCGCAGACGCGCAATCAGCGCGTGATCCTCGCCGGCCATCTGTTCCAGCGTACTCAGATCAATGTCTACCGGAACAATGTCCTCGGTGGGTTCAAGCTGTCCGTCGTCATGACTGGCGCCCTCGAGCGCCTGTGCCAGATCGTGCAAGCGAATCGGTTTGAACAGGCATTCGTCCATACCCGCCGCAAGGCAGCGACGCTTCTCCTCGACCTGGGCATTGGCGGTAAACCCGAGGATCAGGCAGGGCCGGCGCCCCGTCGTAGTCTCTTCGGCACGGATGGCCCGGGCGAGTTCATAGCCATTGCGCCGCGGCATGTTGCAATCGGTGATCACCACATCGAATGACTGCGCCCGCCAGCGTTCCAGACCTTCATGACCATCCTCGGTGTCGACCGTGCGGTGCCCCAGTTCACTCAGTTGCCAACACAACAACAGCCGATTCACCGGATGATCGTCGACTACCAGCACCTGCAGCGAGCACGATGCCTCGCGCAGTGTTTCAGGCGTCGCGGGGCGCTGCTCCAGTGTCGTCAATACTGGCAACTCAAGGCTGACCTCCACCTGCGTCCCCTGGCCCGGCTCGCTGTCGAGGCGCAACGTACCGCCCATCATTTCGCACAGCGTGCGACTGATCACCAGGCCCAGTCCGGAGCCGCTGCGCGCCGACTGGGGACTATTGCGCGCCTGGACGAACGGGTTGAACAGCCGCTGCCGATCCTGCGCTGCGATGCCGATGCCGCTGTCTTGAATGACCACGTTCACCGCCAGTCGCTCGGCCGTCGAGGGCCTTACCGCCAGCCACAAGCTCACCTCGCCGGTGTCGGTGAACTTGATCGCATTACTCAGCAGATTCGACAGCACTTGCTTGAAACGCGTCGGGTCGATCAACACCTCAACGTCGCTGTGTGCATCGAGTTCGATGTGCCACAGCAAGCGTTTCTGCCGGGCCAGGCCTTCGAATACCCGACAGACCGACACCACCAGTTCACGCAGATTGGCCCGTTCCGGGGCGATGGACAAATGCCCGCTCTCAATGCGGGCAATGTCGAGAATGTCGCCGATCAGCGCCAACAATTGCTGCCCGGCATTGGAGGCCACCTGAATCGCCAGGCGATCGGTCACGCCCTCTTCGGCCCGTTTCAGGGCCAGTTCGAGCATGCCGATCAAGGCGTTCATCGGGGTGCGGATTTCATGGCTCATGGTTGCCAGAAACGTGGTCTTGGCCCGATTGGCGTCGTCGGCGATGTCCTTGGCATCCTGCAATTGCTGCAACCATTGCTGGCGCTGACGAATCTGCCAGCGCTGAAAACCGATCCAGCCCAGCGCCAGCACCAACAGACCCGCCGCACCGGCAAAACCCAGCACAATGGTGCGGCGATGACGCAGCCAGTAACTGTCCTCCACCACCACATCATTGCCCCAGCGTTCGACCAGTTCGTCCATCTGTTGCGGGGCGATGCTCAGCAGGGCCTTGTTCAGGATCGAATGCAGCAGCGGCGCCTGCGGAGCAGTGGCCAGGGCAATGCGGGCCGGCTGGTCGCCGACGGTGCCAATGATGCGCAGGCGCTCGCGGTACTGGTGGGCAATCAGAAAACGCGCAACCAGCAATGAACTCACCGTCGCATCGACCTGGCCCTTGGCAATCCACTCCATGCCTTCGGCAGGGCTTCTGACGTCGACCAGACGAATGCGCGGTACCCGTTCCAGCAGATAGTTGCGTAACGGGTGACCGCGATAAATCGCCACGCGTTTGCCCACCAGATCGTCGAGGGTGCGCGGACTCTGCGCCGCTACCGCACTGACCAGCACAAACGGATTGTTCAGGTAGGCGCGGGTGAATTGCAGCTCGTTTTCGCGCTCGCTGCTGGGCGTCACCACAGGCAACACATCGAGGTCGCCGGCCTTCAGTTGCTCGATCTGGCGATCCAGCGAAGCACCGCGCACGATCGCGAATTGCAACCCGCTGCGCTGGCTGATCAGGTTCAGCAGTTGTGCGCCCAACCCGCTGAAACGACCGTCGGCATCAAAAAAAGTCAGCGGCGCGAAATCTTCGATGGCGCCGACCCGCACCAGCGGATGCTGATCCAGCCATTGCTGCTCGGTCGCACTGAGCTGAACCCGGGACTGCCCCGCCATCTCGGCAGGACCGGCGCTCCAGCGCAGCTCAATGCGTTGCCGCTGCTCGCCGGGAATCGCCGCCAGTGCCTTGTCGACGATGCGTTTGAGGCGCACATCGCTGCGCAACAAGGCAAAACCGAAGGGGTTGGCGTCAAGCCCCGCAGGCCCGGCCAGGTGCAGGTCGTTGCGGTAATTGGTGTTGATCAAGTAGTTGGCGCTGATCAGATCGCCCAGATAAACGTTTTCTGCGCCAAACGCCACGGCCCCCAGCGCATCCATCGCCGAGGCATAACGCTGTATTCGTGCGCGTGGGTATAACGCCTGCACATTCGCCAGCGGCAAATAGTCTTCGACCATGGCGACGCGTTTGCCTTCGAGGCCCATCGTTAACAGTTCGTCGAACCGGGTGACCAGCATGGGCTGATCTTCGGCATAGGCGCGGGACAGAACGATGTCCGGGTCGGCAGTTTCAAACGAATTGGAGGTGCCCAACAGATCGAGATCTGCGCGCTTGAGCGCGCTCATCAGCGCCTCCCGGTCGGCGTACCGGCGCACTTCGATCCGCACGCCGAGCAGTTGCGCCAACAGGTCAGCGTAGTCAGCCGTGAGTCCCTCCAGCTCATGTTGATTGCGGCTGATCTCGAACGGCGGGTAGTCGGGCCCGGAAATCCCCATGCGCAATACGGGATGCTCGCGCAGCCATTGCCGGTCCTGTTCGTCCAGGGGCAGCTGGACATGCTCCAGACCGCTGCGGGTGAGGATGTCCAGTACCGGTGGCGCCTCGCTCGCCCAGCAGGCCCCCGCCACCATCAGCCACAGCCAGACAACACCACCTGCGAGCTTCATGTGTCTGGCTCAGATCAAATGATTGCGCTTGGCGAAGTCACGCAAGTGCACCGCCGAGCTGATCCCGAGCTTTTTCATCAGCCGGGTTTTGTAAGTGCTGACGGTTTTATGGCTCAGGTGCATGTCCTCGGCAATCGTCTTGTTCGGCTTGCCCTGCCCCAATTGTTCGAAAATGTTCAGCTCACGGTCGGAGAGCTGATCGATCATCTGCTTTTCGGTGATTTGCACAGAATTCAATGTGCTGGTGCTTTCAGGCAGTGCGGAAAAATAGGTGTAGCCGGACATCACGGCCTGGATGGCCTTGTGCAGCTGTTGCAATTGATTGGTCTTGGTGACATAAGCCATCGCCCCGGCCCGCAGGCAACGCTCCTGATAAAACAACGGATCGTGGGTACTGAACACCAATACCCTGCAATCAAGATCGTTGGCCCTGATCCGCGTCATCACCTCCAGCCCGTCGAGTGCCGGCAAACGCAGGTCCAGCACGACCAGTTGCGGCTGATGCTCGCGGATCAGCGCCACCACCTCGTTGCCATTGGACGCTTCGTGAATCTCCTTGAAACCTTCGGCTTGCAGCACGATCCGGATGGCGGCCCGTACGACCGGATGATCGTCGACGATCAGCGCTGACTTCATGTCCACTCCCGATGACAAACCTGGCGAAAAGACCAACGGCGTCAGTGGATCCGGACGCAGTGGCTGCGCAAGGACTGTTACACGAATCAGCGAGTGAATCACCTGTCAGGTCTGACAGTTGCCGCCAGCGACATTCTATGCATAAGCCCGACGCCGAGCGCCCGACTCCAGCTGCCAGACCGGCGCATCCCGCGACCTGTCGGGGGCATCGACCAGCGCCATCAACTGTTTGATCGCCGAGGCGCCGGGCGACGCCGCATGACTGATCTGTACGTTGTCCTGGGCAAAACCCAGGGCCGTCTGCAACGGCGCCGATGCCTCGTTGTAGATCAACGCATGACGAACTTGCGGGTTGTTCAGGAAAAACCCCGGCAGGTCCAGCGCTCCGGTCGCCAGGTCGGCGTTGATCACTACGGCGTCGAAGGGTTCGCAGCCGTAATCGACCAGGGTCAGCAACTCCGCGAGGGTCTGCACCGGCGCAACCCGGTAGTAACCGAGGTTATTGAAAAGTCGCTCGGTGTTCATCCGGTAAAAATGCTGCGGGTCGGCGATGAGGATGCGCAGGGCTTTGTTGATCATGGTCAATCTCCCGGTGAAGTCGGTTTCTGGGTCGGGCAAGGCTACGTAGGCCTTCCGCCTGGATCTGTAGGAACTTTCCTAAAAACCCGGTCATTCATCCTTGGCCTGATGCTCGTTGCGCTGCTGCAGCCAGCCCAGCAAGTCGACCCCGGACATCGGGCGCGCATACCAGTAGCCCTGCCCCTGCGTACAACCCAGCGCCAACAGTTCCCGGCGCTGCGCATCGGTCTCGATCCCTTCGATCACGACGCTCATGCCGAGGGTTTCGCCCAGTGCCAGGGTGCTGCTGATCGCCGCCCGGCAACGGGGCTCATGCTCAAGGTTGCGAATGAAATCAGCGTCCAGCTTGATTTCGTTGAACGGCAACTGACACAGGCGCTGCAACGAGGAAAAACCTGCGCCGAAGTCATCAATCGACAGGCGACATCCCATCATGCGCAGGCGTACTAGGGTTTCGAGGCTGGTGGCCGGCGCTTCGAGCAGGCCGCTTTCGGTCAGCTCGAAGGTCAGGCTTGCACCCGAACTGGCGTGGCGCGCCAGCAGGCTGAGCAGGGTGGACGTCAGCTCACCACTGGCCAACTGCGTCGCTTGCAGATTGAACGCGATGTTCAAGGCAAAACCTTGCTCGCGGGCACTGCTCTGCACCAGCAGCGCTTGCTCCAACTGAGTAAACAACAGCGCGTCGAGCAACCCACAACGCTCCAGCACCGGCATGAACAGCGCCGGCGAAATAATTCCACGGGTCGGGTGCAGCCAGCGGCACAGCACCTCGACACCACAGACCTCACCCGTGTGCAAATTGAATTTGGGCTGATACCAGGCATGCAATTGCTGCTCGGCCAGCGCCTGGCGCACCGCCGCTTCACTGGCCAGCGTGACGGCTGTGGCAGCTGGCAATGGCGTGACAGGACGGTTGATCGCCTTGTCGAGCAAATCCGCCAGCACTTGCGCATGCAAGGGTTTGCCGACATCGCCGAGCAAATCCATGCCCAGCAGCGCCACCATTTGATGCACCGCCCGACGCAAGTCTGCCGACAGCGAACTACTGATGATCACTGACTTGACCTGCCCTGACGGGCCCACACGCTGCAGAAACTCCAACCCGTCCATGCCGTCCATTTGCAGATCACACAGGGCCACGTCGACCGTACCAACAGACTCCAGCAGCGCCAGCGCCTCGGCGCCGTCACTGGCTTCAAGCACCTCGCGGCAACCGAGCGCACGCAGCATGTTGACCGCCACCGAGCGTTGGAAAGCATGGTCTTCCAGTACCAGCACACGCAGTGGCCGTTCGCAAAAACGCTCAAACATCGAATTGCTCCAGCAGAGGACCCAGGGTTTGTCGATCCGGCGTACGGATCAGGCTCAGTTGCCGCCGTTGACTGGCGTAGATCATCGCTGCCCGGGCCTGGCCGCGTTGTCCGTCGTAGATCACACCGTGGCGAATCTGCGCGTTGCTCTGGAAAAATCGCAGCGCATCAATTCCGGTGGCGGCCAGCACGTTCGCGTTGATCAGCATCAGGTCAAAACGCTCGAAAGGCTCGTGGGAGTATTGGGTCACGCTCAGCAGTTCGCGGAACGAACGTACCGGCGTGAGCGCCCGACAGCCCAGTTCATTGAGCGTTCTGCTGATTCGCGAATGCAGTGAGCACTGCTCTTCGACAATAAGGATGCGCCAGCACTTGTAGGACATTGATTTCGACAGGGTTAGGAAAAGGAATTGTTGCTGGTAGTACCAGTGCCGACACGCTAATCAAAAAAAACTGTGCGGCATGTAGGACAAGTCTGAAAAAAACACCGGAATGTTCTGGCCGTCGCAAGAGAAAAAGCCACGGCGGAATAACCCGACGTGGCTTCTGTTTGCTTACCAGAGGTAGCGATAACCCAGGCTCACACCGAAGGGTTGCTCGATGCCATTGCCTTTGGCGTATTCGGCATCCAGCGAGATCTTGCTCTTTTCACTGACCTGCAACACGCCGCCAAACCCGAGTTCGACCCGGTTACCCGGCAGCTCGGCGTCGAACTTGTGGCCATTGACGTTGACCTTGCTGCTGCCGGCATGCTCGGTGATGTACGACGCTTTGACATACGGTTGGGCCTTCATGCCGTTGCTCAGCTCCAGGCTGCGACCGAACAGTGAACCCACACGGCTCTGCAAGGAGTCGAGGTCATCGGACTTGACACGCAATCCGTTACTGGCGGTGTAACTGGCGCCCTGGGTACGCGTCGCGGTGATTTCCAGTTGTGGCTCCACGAACCAGCCATCTTTCAAATTGATGCGCTTGCCGACCTCGATATCCGCACCGATGCCGTTGGTGCTGTAGGAACCTTTGACCGACTCGCCCAGATTGCTCGGGGTCTTGATCTCGTTATCGAAACGGCTGTACTTCAACACGCTGTCGACGTACACACCGTTGTCGTTGAGGTACGTGGCGTAGACGCCGAACATACGGCTGTCGATTTCACCGGAAGCGCCCTCGCCGAAATCCAGGTCCGATCGGGCGGTACCGACCATCGCACCGACATAGACTTTGCCGCTGTCCACCGCGAAGGCTTTGTCGGCACCGATTTCCAGCCCCGTGACGTCTTGGGTGTAGGCGCGACTGGAGTGTTCGCTGACGTCGAATCGCTTACCGATCGCGCGGGTCCAGAGACCACCGTCATCCTCGCCCATGCGCAATTCGCCAAGGCGTTTGACCAAGGCGTTCATCTGCGCATTCCACAGGCCCGCTCCGGCGGTGCGGGCAGCGATGGCGGCGTTGGCACCTTTGGACAGGTTTTGCGGCGCCGGGTCGACCGGGCGCGGCGGTGGTGTTACAGGGGACACCGGCTTGACAGGATCAACCGGCGCCACGGGGTCTACTGGATTGACGGGGACTACTGGCTTTCCCGGGTCGACCGGATTGACCGGGTCCACTGGCTTCACCGGGTCGACCGGAATCGCTCCCCCGCTTGCCAGTCCCCAGTCATCGCCCTGTTGCTGCAAGGTGTAACGAAATGCACCGGCATCGACATGGCCTCCATACAAGGCGAATTTCGCATCGCCCCCGTGGGTGTCCACCAACAACAGTCGGCCGTCAGAAGCGCTCGGTTCATGCCCGGAATCGCCGACGATCAACGTGTGATCTCCGCTCGCCAGTCCGGCGCCCTGCACCACCAGCAAATCATGCTGCTGGCTGGCGATGTCGGTGTTCATCAGGATGTTGCCGCTGCCGGACAGGGCGTTGACCGTGAAGGTTTTGAAGCTGCCATCGGTGCTCGGGACGAACGCCAGGCGGCCACCGTTGAGTGTCAGCGAATCGACGGTTTTCACGCCATTCTCCATGACATTGACGGTACCGCCCGCCTCTGCGACCACCCCATTGGCCTGAGCGCCGCGGTACAGATTGACCTGACCACCGTTGCTGACTGTGCTGTTATTGGCGGTGCCGGTGTTGTACACACTTTGCGTGCCGCCTTGAATGTTCGTGTCATTGGCCACTGCGCCACCCAGCATGCCTTGGCGAATCGTCTGCTCGCCTCCGGCCTCAATGACGCTGCCATTGGCCACCGCCCGATTGATCAGGTTTTGCGTACCGCCATTACCGACCCGGGTATCGTTGGCGATGGCCAGAATATCCAGGGTCTGTACGCTGCCTGCGTTGATCAGGGTGCGATTGACCGTGGCGCGCGTGACGGTCTGCTGACTGGCGTTGAGCACGGTGTCATTGGCAATGCCGCTGGTGCCGACCAATTGCGTGCCGCCATTGTTGACCACCGTGCCATGGCTGATGCCACTGGCCACGTTCTGCATCGCGCCGTCTACCACCGTGTCGTAGGTCACGCCATTACTGAACACGCTTTGCGAACCACTGCCACTGACAGTGGTGCGATGCGCTGTGCCTTGGGTGCCAATCGACTGCACGCCACTGGTCACGCTCTCGTCATAGACCACCGCACCGCTGTCGACCGAAGCGGTATAGGCGTTGGCGTACATCGGCAGCAGCAATGCAACGGCCATGGCAACGGGCGTGCGCTGGAACAAAGGGAAACGGTTTTTCATCAACTGATCCTCACGTGCACCCCTTCGGGCGACGGCGTAAATCGGGTTGAGTTCGAACCTTTGATGGAGCCGGCTCGCACTCGGGAAGCCGGTAATTTAGAGAAGCAGCGGGATTTTCTGAGTAGGACTTTTCTTTTAGCGTGTAGGAAATTTCCTAAGCACGCCCGCCGGTCTCATCCGGGTCTTTGACGAAAAAAAGCGAGCCCGTTGCAGGCTCGCTTCGTTGATCGTCAGTTTCGAGCGCCGACCATGGTCGATCCGTAGGAGATGATCACCTCCACCCGGCGATTGAGCTGACGGGAGCGCGCATCAGCGTTACCGGCCACCGGAAATTGCTTGCCGTAGCCCTTGGTGATCAGACGATCGGCGCTGATGCCCATTTGCTGGAGGGCGAAAGCCACCGCATCCGCACGACGCTCTGACAGACGCTGGTTGAAATCCTCGCTGCCCACATCGTCGGTAAAACCCTCGATGCGCACTTTGCGTTCCGGATTGGCCGTCAGGTACTGCGCCAGTTGTTCGAAGTTGCGCTGGCTGCCGTGCTTGAGATCGGCCTTGCCGGTGTCGAACAGCACGTCACCGAAGGTGACGACTTCCCCGCGCTGGGTTTTCTGCGCCTTCATCGCTTGCAGCGCCTTGAGCTGCTGGGTGCGCACGTCTAGCTGCACCTGAGTGCGCTCGGCGTCGATTTTCTTCAGCCCGGCTTCGGCCTGACGCCCGACGATGGTCTGCTCGGCAAGTGCGATTTTCTGCCTGGCAAGGTACGCCAACTGATCGACGTCCGCCGCCTGGCGATCCTTGATCGAAGCCTGATCAGCCTTGTACAGCGCACTGAACGCATCCTTGGTTTCGATCGCCGCCAGGGTGCTGGACTCGGGCTTTTGCTGCAACGCGGCAAACTGTGCGCGAGCCTGTAGCAATTGCGGGTTTTCCGGTGGTGTGGCGCAACCGGCGAGTATCAAAGCAGATAGCGATACAGCTGGCAGTAATTTGAAAGTCGGCATGTATCGCTCCTTATTGGGCACTGGCGGGCGGATTGAAACCGGTAACCGGGTCTTGCAACATTTCCTGCTTGAGCACCTGAATGCCACTGCGGGCGTCGGTCAGCTGTTTTTGCCATTTCACCGCGCGCGATTTGCGTTCGGCGAGGTTGGCATCGGCTTCGATCTGTTCAGCCAGCAGCCTGGCTTGCGGATAGTCTTTTTCGCCCAAGGCGCGTTCCATCAGGAACATTTTGTCCTGCGCGGCCTTCATTTCCAGCGGCGCATATTGCGTCGCTTCTGCCGAGACCGCTCGATTGACCGCGTCACGTGACAGCGAGACCTGCTGCTCGGGAATGGGCGCACTGGCGCAGCCACTCAACACCGCAGCGACGGCCAGTCCACAGGTGACCAGTCGTGCCCGGGAAGACATAGAGGAAAGGGTCATCAACAACTCCAAACGTTAGCCAGTGAAGTGAGCTCGGCGGTACGCCGAGAACACCGCACGTTAGCGACGTAAGGTCAGTGACGAATGTAGGAAAATTCTCAAGGACAGCAGGGAAAATGGAATATTTTGTCAGGCGAGACGCTCGTCCAACTGCGCAGCCAACTGCTCCATCGACTGCTGCAAGGCATCCACCGCGGCGGTCAGGACTTGCGTGTCGAGCCCTTCACTGGCGACCTCCAGCGCTTCACACGCCTGAATCAGCGAGTGCGCCTTGATAATGCGCGCACCGCCCTTGACCCGGTGAGCCAGATTAGCGAGCCCGACCATGTCGTGCTGGGTAAACAGGCGCATCAGTTTGGCCATGTCCTGCGCGTTGCTCGTGGCCAGATCGCTCAACAGACTGTTGATCGACGCACGATCACCACGAGTCAGTTGTTCGAGGCTGCCGAGATCAATGTCACCTGGCCTGCAATCACCGGGCAATTCATCAGTCGCTGAACGCGGCCGTGGGACGACAGCGGCCAGGCGCAGATTGAGGTCCTTGAGGCTGATCGGCTTGAACAGACAATCGTCCATGCCGGCCTCGGCGCAACGATCCTTCTCTTCGGCCAGCGCATTGGCGGTGAACCCCAATACCAGACTGCGCGGCAACTCCCGTGCAGTTTCCTCATCACGGATCGCCCGGGCCAGTTCGTAGCCATTCATGATCGGCATGTTGCAGTCGGTAATGACCACGTCGAAGGTCTGGTTGCGCCAGGCACGCAGGCCATGGGCGCCGTCCTCTGCATCCGTCACCCGATGCCCCAGATAACTCAACTGTTGCGACAACAGCAGACGGTTGGCCGGGTAATCGTCGATCACCAGAATATTCAGGCTGTGGCTGGCCCGCAGTGTCTCGACGTCGTCGACGGGCGCCGCGTCCAGCGGTTCAAGGGTCGACAGATTCAACAGCACCTCGATCTGCGTGCCCCGCCCCAGCTCACTGGTCAGCGTGAGGCTGCCGCCCATCATTTCGCACAGCGTACGACTGATCACCAGCCCAAGCCCGGAGCCACCCTGCGCCGACTGACCATGATTACCGGCCTGGGCAAACGGACTGAACAATTGGGCCTGATCCGCAGGCGAGATCCCGCGGCCAGTGTCCTTGACGCGCAGGCAAAGACTCAGCCGCTCATCGCTGCCGCTCTCGACTTGCACACTCAACACCACCTGCCCCGCCTCCGTGAACTTGATGGCATTGCTCAACAGATTCGACAGCACTTGTTTGAAACGTAGTGGATCGATCAACACATCGACATTACTCAGGGCGTCCAGATCCAGTTGCAGACGCAACTGTTTCTGCCGCGCCAGGCCCTCGAAAATGCGCGCGACCGACTCAACCAGCTCTCGCAGATTGGCGCGTTCCGGCGCCAGCGACAGACGGCCGGATTCGATCCGTGCAATGTCGAGAATGTCGCCAATCAGATCCAGCAACCCACGCGCCGCGCCCGAAGCCACCTCGACCGCGAAACGGTCCAGTACACCCTGATCGGCCTTTTTCAGCGCCAGTTCGAGCATGCCGATGATTGCGTTCATCGGCGTGCGGATTTCGTGGCTCATGGTCGCCAGGAACGTGGTCTTGGCGCGGTTAGCGTCATCGGCGACATCCTTGGCGATTTGCAGCTCCTGCAACAGATGCTGGCGCTCGCTGACATCGATCCAGCCCGCGATCATGCCGGTGACGGCACCGTCGCTGCCACGGTAAGGCAACATCCAGTGGTAGATCGTCAGCGCGCGGCCGTCCGCCAGATTCAGGCTACGGTCCTGAATGCTCGGCAAGCCCTCCTCCATCACCCGTAGATAGTCATCCTGAAAAACCTGTGCCTGCTGCACATCACTGAGCACGCCATCCGTCACCAACTTGCCGATTACCGCTTCGCGCTCGGTGCCGAATACCTGCAGGTAACCGCTGTTGCAGATCACCAGGCGGCCTTCGCGATCGCGCACGTAGATCGGATGCGGCGTGCCATCAATGAGCACGCGCATGAACTCCATTTGATCGTTAAGAGCGATTTCCGCCTGGCGCCGCTTGCGCATCAACAGACGCAGATAAGCAATCCAGCCAAACGCCACGAGCAGCAACGCGCCGGCGATCACGAAGCCCTGGAGGATGATGTCGCGATTGCGCAGCCAATAACTGTCATCCACCACCACTTCGCTGCGCCAGCGGTTGGTCAGCTCGTCCATTTCTTCCGGGCTGATGCTCAACAGGGCCTTGTCGAGAATCGAGTACAGTTCCAGCGCACCGCGATTGGTCGCCAGTGCAATGCGGGCAGGCTGGGTGCCGACGGTACTGCTGACCTGCAATGTGTCGCGGTACTGACGCGAGATCATATAGCGGGCACTGACCAGCGAATTGATCGCGCCCTCGACCTTGCCCTGGGCGACCATCTCCATGGCTTCGGCGGCATTGTCTGCGGCGACCAGTTGCACAGAGGGATATTGCTCGACAAGGTATTCGCGCAAGACGTTGCCGCGGATCAGCGCCAGACGCTTGCCGGCCAACTGATCGAGGGTCTTCGGCTCACCGCCACGGCGCATGACCAGCACGAACGGATTGATCAGGTACGGACGGGTAAAACGCAATTCGCCTTCGCGCTCGGTGCTTGGCGTAAACGCCGCCAGCATGTCGGCCCTGCCACTGGTCACTTCACCGATCAGGTCATCGACCGAATCCACGCGCTGCATATCGAATTGCAGCCCCGTGCGCAGACTGATCTTGGCCAGCACGTCAGCACTGATCCCGCGAAAGTTGCCGGCGTCGTCGACAAAGGTCAGCGGCAGGAAGTTCTCGTTGATCGCGACTTTGATGCGCGGATGACGATCCAGCCAGCGTTGCTCTTTGACACTGAAATGCAGCCGGTGCTGGCCGGGAATGGCCACTCCGCCGACACTCCAGCGCCGCCGGATACTCATGCGTTCATCAACAGGAATGACCTTCAATGCAGCATCGAGAATCTGCAACAACCGAGTGTTGTCCCGGGTCACGGCAAAACTGAAGGGCTGGGTTTCCATGCGCGAAAAATCGCTGAGCTGAACGTTGTTAAGGTAGTTCTTCTTGATCAGGTAATTGGAGCTGAGCAAGTCGCCCAGATAAACGTCAGCCTGACCAAACGCCACGGCACCGATCGCCGTCAGTGTCGAGGGATACAGCTGCACATTGGCGTTGGGGTAAAACGCCTGGACCGTTTCCGGAGGCAGGTAGTGATAGAGCATCGCCACACGTTTGCCTGCCAGGTCTTCCGGCAGGTTGTGACTCTCATCGATGCGCGTCACCAGGGTCGGATTATCGTCAGCGTAAGGCAAGGAGATCGCCAATTGCGGATCCGCCGCTTCAAAGCCGTTGGCGGTGCCGATCATATCGATCTGGCCGCTTTTCAGCGCGGCCAGCAGATCGCCGCGCGAGGCGTAACGCCGGACCTCGACGTTGACGTGCAGGAGTTGTTCGATCAGTTGCGCGTAATCGGCCGTCAGACCTTCGTAGTCATTGCCGTTGCCGGTAATCGCAAAAGGCGCGTAATCGGGGCTGCTGTCGCCGAGCAACAGGCGCCCCTTGCTCCGCAACCAGCTCCAGTCCGGTTCATCCAGTGGCACGGCGTACCCCTGGACATCCGAGCGACCGAGCAGCTGCAACGTATCGGGCTGCGCAACGGCCATTGCCTGCTGCAGCGACAGGGAGCCGAACAGCGCAAGACCGGCAAGGCAATTTCTGACGAAAATAATCATTTAGAGCAGGTTGTTGCGCTTGGCGAAATCAGCGAGATACACCACCGACTTGACGTTGAGCTTCTCGATCAGACGCGTCTTGTAGGTACTGACCGTTTTGTTGCTCAACAACATCGCGTCGCCGATCTCCTTGTTGCTCAGCCCCTTGGCCAACTGCTGCAGAATGGTCAGCTCGCGGTCTGACAGGCTCTGGATGAGTTCCAGATCCGTGGCCTGGGCATCGCTGCGACGGACCGAGCTACTGGCCAGATTGGGGAAAAAGGTATAGCCGTCCATCACTACTTTGATGGCTTTGACCAATTCGTCCAGATCGTTGGTTTTGGAGATATAGCCCGCCGCGCCGGCCTTCATGGAGCGCATGGAATAGAACTGCGCTGATTGCGAGGTCAGCACCAGAATCTTGCAGTGCAGGTTCAGCGCACTGATACGCGAGATCACCTCCAGGCCGTCGAGCTTGGGCATGGCGATATCCAGAATGATCAGATCGGGAGTGTGTTCGCGGGCCTGTTGCACAGCGTCGGCGCCATTATCCGCTTCGGCCACAACGTCGAAATTTTCCTGTTTCAACAGCATCTTGACCGCAGAGCGAATGAACGGATGATCGTCCACGATGATCGCTTTGAGCATAAAAACCCCTGTAGGACACGTCGATCAACAACATCGGCAACATCACGAATAATGATGGGACAGCAGACCAGGCGATCCTCATGTCGAAAAATACACGAGCATCACTGGAGTGTAGGAAAAATCTTGAAAATAACTGCACAAAGTCACGCAAGGGTCAGCGCCCGCCTTCAGGCTTTTCCAGCCACTGCAGCAGGTCATGCCCGGTCATGGGCCGGGCCAGGTAATAACCTTGACCCAATTCACATTCGAGCTCGCGCAAACGCTCGAGCACCTTTGGACCGCTGACGCCTTCGATCACCAGATCCATCCCCAGCGAACGGGCCAGTGCCCGCGTGCTGGAGACCATCGCCCGATTGCGCTGACGATCGAGGTGCTGGACAAAGCGGCCATCGAGCTTGATCTGAGTGAACGGTAACTGACACATCAACTTCAGCGACGAAAAGCCTACGCCAAAGTCGTCGATCGACAGCCCGCAACCGAGCAGGCGCAAACGCAGCAGGTTCTCCTGCGTGCCCGGCGGGCAATCGAGCAAGCCGTTTTCCGCCAGTTCGAGCATCAGCACCGCCCCTTTGAACCCATGACGCTCCAATGCCAGTTTGATGTGTTCGACCAGTGCACTGTCCATCAACTGTGAGGCATGCAGGTTGAACGCCAACTGCAAGGTCACGCCGCGATGGCGCAAAATGCCCAGCAGGCTCAGACCCTGTTCGAGCAGTTGCTTGAACATCTGGTCGGTCAGGTCATAAGCCAGTACGGCGGCGAGAAAGTCACAGGGCAACAGGGTGCCGCGCGCCGGATGCTGCCAACGGGCCAGCGCTTCGACACCGATCACCGCGCCGCCCTGCAGCTGAAATTGCGGCTGGAACCACGCCCGGAATTCGCCCAGTGCCAGCCCGCGACGCACTTCATCCTCGCCCGGCAGCTCCTTGCTCAACGGCGCCAACACGGGAGATACCCGCACGCGTTTGTAGCGATACAACAGGCGATTCAACGAACGCAGTTGAACCGGCCGGTTCAGTACCCCGAGCAATTGCAAACCTGCCAGCGAGGCCATTTGCCCCAGGGTGCGGCTCAATTCCGGCGGCAGCTCACTGCACAGCAACACCGCGCGTACCATGCCGCTCTGGCTGGCAACCCGCAAAAATTCAAGGCAATCGAGGCCACGATCGGTCAAGTCACAGATCACGATATCGACCCCGCCTCGCAGGTGCATCTGCACCATGGCCTGTTCGGCATCCGCTGCTTGCAGCACGTCACGCACGCTCAGGCGATGCAACATCCTGACCAGCACGTTGCAGGCAAACTCATGATTTTCCAGCACCAGAATACGTGGGGAGGTCATCGTCCTTTAATCACTCAATAGACCCGGGAGAGGGAATAGTGGTCTGCGGAAGCCGCGCTGAACGCAGGATTTATCCCGCGATCGTGTAGGAATTTTCCCAAGAGCTTCCAATCATCAGTAGTAAACAATCTGCACCACCATAATGGCCTCGAACGGCCCGACTTCGGGGTCACCCAACGACACCACCGTGGCACTGAACGGCACGTCGATATGGCTCACCTGCGCCGGGAAATTCGCCAACGGAAAAGGTTCGTTGACCTGCACCAGATTGTTGTGTGCATCACGCACCTGAATGCCCAACTGGCTGCCGGCGGCCGGCAGGATGTTGTACAGACCCTGTTGGTTGCTGGTAACGAACGTCGCCCCGACGTTGATTGCGCTGCTGCATTTTTTCTCCAGGGCCAGGCTGAAGGGGCGGGTCGGATTGGGCGGTGAAAAACCGGTGGTGGTTTTCTGGATCACACCAAAGTCGACAATTCCCGGCTCCGGCGTCACCTTGACATCGACCGTACACGCAGTACCGACAATGTTCTGTAAGCCGGAGAGTTGAAAACGGAAGTTGCCCGCCGGGTTGCTCGGCCCGCCATTGAGTCCATAGAGACCGTCGAACTGGAACACGTCGTAGGTATCTTGCGAGGGGCGCTGCAACGGCAATAGCCCGCGCTTGCGGATCACCACCTGAAACGCAATGCTCGGGGTCACCCGCGAACAGGCAAGCATGTCGGCGCCGCTGGTTGCATCCGGGCAACCACGGGAAATGAAGCCGCTGTTGACGCCCTGGGTCGGGTTGGAACTCCAGTCGCCGTCCCAGGACGTCACGCCGCGATACACCAGACCGAATTCAATGCCCCACGGGGTGGCATTGAGCCCGGCCGGATTGCCGTAAAAATAGATCGGGTCATCTTCTTTGTAATGGATGTCGAACAGCTTCCAGCAGTCGGCCGGGACCACATGGGTTTTCGAGCGCCAGATAATCGTGCCGTCCGGCACTGTGTCCGGGACCGACACCGGACCGATGTACTCGCTCAGGTAGCTCCCGCCGTTCAGCGACTTGCAGACCATCGCCGACGCGAACTGCGACGCCCCCATCAATACCGCCGCCAGGACCAGCCGCGTCAGCGCAGTGAACAGGCTCACGGTTTCACACCCTTGCACACATTCGTCACGCAATTGAACAGTGTGTCGGACTGACCGCCGAAGTCATTCATGTTCGACACCCGCAAGGTGGTGAACGCGGTATTCGTCAGGGCAAACCGCGCTTGGCCGCGTGGCGCGATCATCACGGTTTCGATCGGCATTCTGGTTTTTTCCGGGCCGGCCAGCAGACCGACAACCGTGATGTGAAACGGCGTCGGGTTATCGACCAGCAACTGTCGGGTGGCCGGGTCGATTTTCAGCTCAAGACCCAGAGCCAGGTCCTCGCCCCGCTCGCGCTTTACGGCGGCCGGCCGGTAGAACAACTTGATCTTCGACTGCAAGGCAATCTGCATCGAGTTGACCGCCTGGGTTTTCGGCGGAATCTCGCGAATGTTCAAATAGAACACCGACTCCCGGTCAGCAGGGAGTGCCAGCTGCGGCAACTTCACAATGCGCAGGACACTGCTTTCGTTCGGCTCGATGCGCTGCAACGGTGGCAGGACCATGAACGGTGACGTGACTTTCTGGCCACTCTCGTTCTCGATCCACGACTGCACGATAAACGGCAATTGCGGGTTCTTGTTGCTGACCGTGACGCTGACTGACGGCGCACTTTCCTCGAACACCAGACGGGTGCGATCCGGCACCACAGCGGCGCTGGCCAGCACGGGAACACAGAGCCCGATTGCCAGGCTCAGACGGTTGAAAAAACGACCCACAGAAAACAAAACATAACGTGACATGGTGACTCCGGATTAATGAACAGGCGCGATTACAGACACTGGGCAGGCTTGGCGACGTTGGTCACCACGTCTTCCTCAGGGAGTTCGGCCAGACTGCATTGGCCGGCGTCATCCCAACGCGCTACCAGTTCAGCCCCGGCCTTGATGCCCAACAGATAAGTGACGCCGGCCTCGCCGACGATGCCCACTTCCTTATTGGTGTTTTTGTCTTGCACCGATGCGCCGAAAGGCACCGGTTTACCGCCGAGACGGGTCAACACGACAAACGCGTTGCGGCCCTGCCCCGTAGCGAAATTGACGTAGCCGATGGCCCCCTCAGTCAGCGCCAATCGCTGGATCGGGTTGGATACTTCGGTGTTGAGTGGCAACTTTTCCACGTTGACCCGCGCTTCGTACGCCTGAAAGGAAGGCAAGCCGTCCATCACCGCATAACCGTTACGGTTGGTGCGGGTCTGGCCGGTGAATGCCACGTCCGCAACGCCGTCGGTGGACACCAGCAGACGTGTATCGCCATTGGTGCCATTGCCATGGGCCGATACGCCATAACGGGTCGCGACCAGTGAACTGTCGAGCTCGCCGGTGAGCGAGCGATAGGTGCTGCCATCGGTGGAGACAGACGCATTGGCGCGGTAACTCGACGCCCGTTGACCGACATACGCGTTGACATAGCGGTTGTCGCCAACGCCGCCATACACCTGATAATTCACCCCTTCACCGTCATCATGGCTGTACCCGACACTGGCCGACGAACCTGCGGTGCCCGAGCGCTGCAGGTTGCTCGACATCATCGAGTTGCCACCCAGTGGCACGGTCACGCCGAGATAGATTTGCGCGTCGTTCTGCCGGCTATTCTGGGTCTGGTACGCCGATACGTTGACGTTGATGTTCTTGACGTTGCCAAGGGAAAAACTGCGTGCCACCGTCAGCCCGAAACGATCGGCGGCGGGGGCATCCCAGTAGGTCGAATGGTCGTAGGAGAAACTCGTCGACAACCAGGGAAAATGCTTGGCCACGGTCACCGAATAACGTTGTTTGCCCGAGTTCAGCGAATAGGCATCCGCATCGCCGACAAACTGCGAGAAGTTGGTGAACGTCTTGTCAGAAAAGCGATAACCCAAAAAACGCAGGTCGGTACCAATGGCGTCAAATCGCTTGGAATAGTTGATCCGGTAAGAGTTGCCGACCACGGTTTCACCGTTCCAGCGCAGCGTGGCCCGGGAGGTGGTGACATCCCCCGACACGGCACCGAGTACGCCGAGATCCTTGCCGATGCCCACAGCGCTGGACTGATACCCGGAGGCGGCAAGCCAGCCGCCATAGACGGTCCAGTCCTTGGCCAGGCCGTAGGCCGCCTCCGTGGCCACGAACCCGGGCTCGCTGCCGCCCTGGCCGGTCAGGCGCGGCTGGCCGGCGGAAACCTTGTAACGCAACTCGCCCTCACGGGACAGAAACGGCACAGCGGCAGTGGCGACGGTGAACGTCTGTTCGGTACCGTCTTCTTCCCGCACGGTCACGTCCAGCGTGCCTTGCACGCTGCTGTTGAGATCCTGAATGCTGAACGCGCCCGGCGTCACCGTGGTCGAGTACAACACGCGCCCCTGCTGGGACACCGTGACCGTTGCGTTGGTGCGCGCCAGGCCACTGATCAGCGGCGCATAACCGCGCAGGTTCGGCGGCAGCATGCGGTCATCACTGCTCAGAGTCGCACCGCGCAAAGCAAAGGTGTCGAACACGTCAGAGTTCAGATAGTCCTCACCGAGCGACAGCTTCGAACGAATTGTTGGCAACGCACGATAGGCATACAAACGGTTCAACTGAGCCGCTTCGCCGTGGGGATTATCACCTTGGCCGGCGGATTCCAGCCGCGCCTGATAATCGGCGCGCACGCGCCAAGCATCCAGGTTAATCCCGGCAGTGCCGTAGCTCTGCAACGAGCGCGAATCCCCGGACGAACCCTGGGTCTGGCGACTGTTGGCGATCACTCGATAATCGAGCAACGCACCGTTGAGCCCGTCGCTCCAGGCGGCGGGCGGAATGTAATCGGGGTCGTCGTACTCGAAGGTCGCCTGCGGCAAACTGATCGACAGACGCCCAAGATTCTTCATGTACTTGATCGAGGCATTTTCGATGCCACGTAAATCCACGCATTGACCGTCAGCCAGACGCGGCAGGCTTTTCAGCAAAGATGGTTTGAGACCAAAGGTCAGTACCAGGTCTTCGGGCAGACAAGCGTAACTTTCATCCGGGTTGGCGCCGCTCTTGAACTCGATCGAACGCGAACCGAAATAACGCTGGTTGACAGTAATATCCAACAAGTAGCGACCGGGCACAGTGTATTGCGCATGAGCAAACTGTCCGAGACTGATATCGTCGTTTTTATCGATATTCAGAAACTCCGAATTAAACTCCACGGCACTTGAATAACGCGCACAGGAGATCAACACGCAAGACACGAAAAGTTTTCGGCCGTACACGGGAAATAGCCTTTATCAGAACTTTGACGGAAAAGAAAAAAGGGGTTTTCACCCCTTTTTCTTACACCTGGCGATACGCGGGTATCAGTTGTAGGCCACGGTGAAGTTAGCCACGCTGTCGGCTTCACCAGTGGTGACGGTCGCTGCAGTGGCTTCATACATGGCGGCGAAGGTCACGGTGTTGTTGCCGTTTTGCAGCACAACCGGAGCGACCTGCTCAGTGCCGTTGTCGAGCATTTCGCCGGCACTGGCCTGCAGACGGATACCGACGTTCTGTGCCAGACCGGTGGTGGCGAACAAGCCTGGAACGGCTGGATCCTGGACACCGCTGAAGGTGAAGCGTGCGTTCTTCTGAGTGGTGGTGTCGCAGTCGGTCAGGATGATGTCGAACTTGGTCGGGGTCGAACGATCACCGATCGCTTTGAACTGGTTAGATGGCACTTGCCCCAGGGAAACGGTCTGGTCCAGGGAGCTGGCGTCGATACCGCAGGCGCCGGAAACGATTTCACCGATGAAACGCACGGTGCCAGGGTTGCCGGAAGCCGGCGTCGCAGCGTTAGCGAAGGAAGCGAGACCCATAACAACGGTAGCGGCGGTAACAGCGACGATTTTTTTCATTTTTTACATCTCTTGGGATAGTTATTTATTTGGCCCAGCGGCCTGGCTCTCCCAATTACTCATCAGCGACAACAGGCTTGCTCGATGTAGCGAACAACCTTCATCACGGAATCTGCAACGAATGGTTCCCCCCCTCTTTCCGGCCATTCCCTGCCGAACTTTCCAGGTATTCATTGCACTTCCGTAATAACGCATAGAGTCATCAGGACGCCGGGCATCTCTGCTCCGGAACAAATAGTGATCGAGACCCAAGGGTGAAAATGTAGGTTCTTTCTTGCCGCCTTGTAGGACAATTCTCAGCAACCGAAAACGATCATTCCGTGGTACTCGGACTCCAGAACGCCTGCACCACCAGCGCCGATGTGGAAATCCGCGCCACCAGCGCATCCAGTTCATCACCATCGACCGAGGTGGTCGCCAGCGTCGCTTCAATTTCTATTTCATCGGCACCGAAGGCATGCACATCGACATCGCTGGCGGGATAGTTGCTGCGCTCCAGTTCCGCCTCGAGCAAGGCGAATACGGCTTTCTGCTGTGACCGCCGGGCGATGACGTAGACGATGTTGGTGACTTCCGCCGAGACCACGTCCAGTGGCTGACGGTTGATGTTGTTGACGATCGGCCGCAACAAGGTGTTGGCGGCGAGGATGAACAGGGTGCCGAGCACCGCTTCGGCGAGCAGGTCGGCACCGGCGCAGGCGCCGACGGCAGCGGATGTCCACAGGGTGGCGGCGGTATTGAGGCCCCGCACGTTGCCCTCTTCGCGCATGATCACCCCGGCACCGAGAAAGCCGATGCCGGAGACCACGTAGGCAACCACGCGCACCGCGCCTTCGGCGCCGGCGAGACGATTGGCCATGTCGACGAAAATCGCCGCACCGACCGCCACCAGCACATTGGTGCGCAGGCCGGCGGTGCGTTGCCGGTACTGGCGTTCGAAACCGATCAGGCCACCGAGGATGAAGGCGGCGCTGAGGCTGACGAGGGTGTCGAGCAGCGAATCGAGGTTGAGGTTGTTGATGGCTTGCATAGTCTTGTCCTTGAAACACATAACCTTTGCAGGAGTGAGCCTGCTCGCGATAGCGGTGTGTCAGTCACTGCAATGTTGACTGACACACCGCTATCGCGCGCAGGCTCACTCCTACAGGGGAACAGCGTTGTTCTGCGGTTATTGCCAGCCGAACCGACGGATGTAGAAGCCTTTCACCGCCTGGGTCAGCGCCATATACGCCAGCAGGATCATCGGCAGGAACACGAAGTACATCGACGGCAGCGCCTGCAGTTTGAAGTAGTGCGCCAGCGGCCCCATCGGCAGGAAGATACCGACCGCCATGATGATCCCGGTCATCGCCAGCAGCGGCATGGCTGCACGGCTTTGCAGGAACGGAATCTTCGGCGTACGGATCATGTGCACGATCAGTGTCTGGGTCAGCAACCCCACCACGAACCAGCCGGACTGGAACAGGGTCTGGTGGTCCGGGGTGTTGGCATCGAATACGTACCACATCAAGGCGAACGTGGTGATGTCAAAGATCGAACTGATCGGCCCGAAGAACAGCATGAACCGACCGACATCTCCCGGCTGCCAGCGCTGCGGTTTTTTCAGCATGTCCTCATCGACGTTGTCGAACGGAATCGCAATCTGCGAAATGTCGTAGAGCAGGTTCTGCACCAGCAGATGCATCGGCAGCATCGGCAGGAACGGAATGAACGCACTGGCCACCAGCACCGAGAACACGTTGCCGAAGTTCGAACTGGCAGTCATCTTGATGTACTTGAGCATGTTGGCGAAGGTGCGGCGTCCTTCGAGCACGCCCTCCTCCAGCACCATCAGGCTCTTCTCCAGCAGGATGATGTCGGCGGCTTCCTTGGCGATGTCCACCGCGCTGTCCACGGAAATACCGATGTCAGCGGTGCGCAGCGCCGGCGCGTCGTTGATCCCGTCGCCCATGAAACCGACCACATGGCCGTTACCTTTGAGGATGCGCACGATGCGCTCCTTGTGTGTCGGCGTCAGCTTGGCGAAGACGTTGGTGTTCTCCACTGCCACGGCCAGTTGGGCATCGCTCATGCGCTCGATGTCATTGCCCATCAGCAAGCCCTGCTGCGCCAGACCGACTTCGCGGCAGATCTTCGCGGTGACCAGCTCGTTGTCGCCGGTCAGCACTTTCACCGCCACACCATGCTCGGCCAAGGCCTTGAGTGCCGGCGCGGTGCTTTCCTTCGGTGGATCGAGGAATGCCACGTATCCGATCAGCGTCAGTTGCTGTTCATCGGCCAGGCTATAAGTGTCGCGCCCCTCGGGCAGCGACCGGGCAGCGACTGCCACCACGCGCAAGCCTTCAGCGTTGAATGCTGCGGTGACCTGACGAATCCGGGTCAGCAATTCATCGCTCAAGGCTTCATCGACCTCGCCATGCCGCACCCGGCTGCACACTGCCAGCACCTCTTCCACCGCGCCCTTGCAGATCAGCAGATGTGGCTCGCCACGCCCTTCGACCACCACCGACATGCGCCGACGATTGAAGTCGAACGGGATCTCGTCGACCTTGCGAAACGCTGTGCCGACTTTCAATTCACGGTGGACTTCCACGTGTTCCAGCACTGCCACGTCGAGCAGGTTTTTCAGCCCGGTCTGGTAGTAGCTGTTGAGGTAAGCCATTTCCAGTACGTCGTCGGAGTCATCACCCCAGACATTGACATTGCGTGCCAGAAAGATCTTGTCCTGGGTCAGGGTGCCGGTCTTGTCGGTGCACAGCACGTCCATCGCACCGAAGTTCTGGATCGCGTCCAGACGCTTGACGATGACTTTCTTGCGCGACAGGAACACCGCACCTTTGGCCAGCGTCGAGGTGACGATCATCGGCAGCATTTCCGGGGTCAGACCCACAGCGATCGACAATGCGAACAGCAGCGCTTCGGTCCAGTCGCCCTTGGTGAAACCGTTGATGAACAACACCAGCGGCGCCATGACGAACATGAAGCGGATCAGCAGCCAGCTGACTTTGTTGACGCCCGTCTGGAACGACGTCACGGCCCGGTCAGTCGCCCCGACCCGTTGTGCCAGCGCCCCGAAATAGGTGCTGTTGCCGGTGGTGAGAATCACCGCAACCGCCGTGCCGGACACCACATTGGTGCCCATGAACAGGATGTTTTCCAGCTCCAACGGATTGCGCGTGTCGCGGTCGGCCTGACGCGGGAATTTCTCCACCGGCATAGACTCGCCAGTCATCGCCGCCTGGCTGACGAACAAGTCCTTGGCGCTCAGCACCCGGCAGTCGGCGGGAATCATGTCGCCGGCCGACAGTACGATCAGATCGCCCGGCACCAGTTGCTTGATCGGCAGTTCGCTGCGCGGCGCGTCACGGCGCATCACCGTGGCGGTGTTGCTGACCATCGCTTTGAGCGCATCGGCGGCCTGGTTGGATTTGCTTTCCTGCCAGAAGCGCAGCAGCGTCGACAACACCACCATCGAGAAAATCACGGTGGCGGCCTTGAGGTCTTCGGTCAGCCAGGAAATCACCGCCAACAAGGTCAGCAGCAGGTTGAACGGGTTTTTGTAGCAGTGCCAAAGGTGCGTCCACCACGGCAGCGGCTGCTCGTGTTCGACCTCGTTGAGACCGTACTGCGCGCGCAGTGCGTCGACTTCAAAATCGGTCAGGCCATCGGTGTGGGTACCCAGCGACGTCAGCAGTTCGCCGCTGTCGCGATGGGCTGCATCGACCAGCGTGTTGGCCAGGGTGGGCGGCACTTCACGGCTGACCGTGGTGTCTTTGATTGATTCCAGCAGCGCCAGGCGACGGAAGTGCCGGGCGATGTGGCGTGTACGCAGGAAGCCTGCGAAAAATTCCTTGAGCGTAAGTTTCATGGCTGTTGCCCCTATGGTCAGCCGGGAAACCGTCAAGCAGGTACGACCGCGCCTCGTGCGCCGGAAAAACCGGCACGGCAAGGCTTGGCGCGCCGGTCAGAAAAGACAGGCGTGTCGATAAAGTTGCGATGACGACCGTGCAGGTCGAAAGCACACTTTTTCAGTGTCGATGAGAAGGACGTCGGGACATGGTCTCAACAGACCATGATCGGGATGCCGCTGCTCGCTTTACGGCGAGACAACGGCAGAGAAAGGCTGCGCGTTATCTTGCCGAGAATCTGCCGGTTACCGAGACCGGCCGACAACTGTCACTCGAACAAGTACCCACTGTGGGTCTCCGCTATTGATGAAAACGCGCGAAGCTTACGCCCCGATGATTGGAGAGTAAACCCGTGTAAGGAAGTGTGTCGGGAAATGTTGGGGATGTTCAGGAAGGGTTCAGAAATCAGATTTTTCTTAGCCATAAGGGGCCCCATCGCTGGCAAGCCAGCTCCCACAGGGATCTCCAGTGAACACAAATTTTGTGTCCAGCACAGATCCTGTGGGAGCTGGCTTGCCAGCGATGGCGGTGTATCAGGAAATACTGAGTCAGCTGGCAGTCGCCAACAACAGATCCGCCATCGACCGATGCCCTCGGTGCTTGCCATGCTCATACAACGAGCCGGCGATCTCCCACAGGGATCTCCAGTGAACACAAAATTTGTGTCCAACACAGATCCTGTGGGAGCTGGCTTGCCAGCGATGGCGGTGTATCAGGAAATACTGAGTCAGCTGGCAGTCGCCAACAACAGATCCGCCATCGACCGATGCCCTCGGTGTTTGCCATGCTCATACAACGAGCCGGCGATCTCGTCGGCGCGAATCGGCAACACCGACAGCAATGTGTCGCTCAGACCATGGCTGGCCTGGCAGAAGCCCTGCATGTACAGACCGGCCTTGCAGCGCTCGTCGGTGATCAGTTTGTAGTTGCGATCGACCTCGAAGTCACCCAGGTATTCTTCCAGCGGTGCCAGCAGTTTGCGGTGCATCTGCCGTTCGTAACCGGTGGCCAACACCACGGCATCGTAGATCCGCACAGTGACTTCGCCGGTGGCGTTGTTGCGCACCGCCAGTTCGATACCGTTTTCGCTGGCGATGGCGCTCTCGACGGTGGTCAGGGTGCGGAACGCATGACGGGCGATCCCGGAGACCTTCTGGCGATAGAAGATGCCGTAGATGCGCTCGATCAGATCAATGTCCACCACCGAATAGTTGGTGTTGTGGTACTCGTTGACCAGACGCTCGCGCTCGGCGCTGCTCTGCTGGAACACCAGGTCGGTGAATTCCGGCGAGAACACTTCGTTGACAAACGGGCTGTCGTCCGCCGGTTTGAGCGCCGAGCCGCGCAGGATCATATCGACCTGCACCGACGGGAACGAATCGTTCAGGTCGATAAAGGCTTCCGCCGCGCTCTGCCCGCCGCCGATGATGGCGATGCTCATCGGCTGATTGTTCACGCACGGCTGGTTGGCCATTTGCGCCAGGTACTGCGAGTGATGGAACACGCGGCTGTCACCCTTGAGTGCCTTGAACGCCTCCGGAATCCGCGGCGTGCCGCCGGCGCTGACCACCACCGAGCGGGTGGTGCGCACATGTTGCAGGCCCTGGCTGTCGCGGGAAATCACCCGCAGCGCTTCAACCTGATGGTTGTGCAAAACCGGTTCGATGGTCAGCACCTCTTCGCCGTACCGGCTTTGCTCGGTGAACTGCCCGGCCACCCAGCGCAGGTAATCGTTGTATTCCATGCGGCACGGATAAAAGGTGCCGAGGTTGATGAAGTCCACCAGACGCCCGTGTTGCTTGAGGTAGTTGACGAAGGAGTACGGGCTGGTCGGATTGCGCAGGGTCACCAGATCCTTGAGGAAGGAAATCTGCAGTTCGCTCTGGGTCGACAGGGTATTGCCGTGCCAGCTGTAGTTGGCCTGCTTGTCGAGAAACAGCACATCCAGTTCGCCCTGGGTCGGGCCGCGCTCTTGCAGAGCGATGGCCAGCGCCAGGTTCGAAGGGCCGAAACCGACGCCGATCAGGTCGTGAACGATGGGCGATGCAATTGCCTGTGTCATTTCCAGTGTCCTCTGGATGAACCCCTCAACACGGGGATAAAGCCTGGGTGGCCTGACCGGCCTGAAACAGGTCAGCAGGTCGTCTGTTGAGTAGGAACGAGGACGATGAAAAGAAATTTAACGAGGACGGCTCAATGGGCGTCCCATTGCTTGATGCGCAACCGGCAGTGCTTCATGGCGTTGACGATATGTTTCTCCACCAGTGCCTTGGAAATGCCGAGGGTCTCGGCGATTTCCGGATGGGACAGGCCTTCGATCTTGCGCAGCAAAAAGCTGTCGCGGCACAGCGGCGGCAATTCTGCCAATGCGCGCTGAAGCATTTCCAGGCGCTGGCCGTGATCGAGGGTGCCGTGGGGCGACGGGGTGAAATAGCGTTCTTCGCTGTCGAGTACGTCGAGCGATTCGACCTGACGCAGGGCATTGCGCCGATGGTCGTCGATGACCAGGTTCAGCGCCGTGCGATAGAGAAACGCCCGGGGTTGCTCGATCGGTGTATCACTGGAACGCTCCAGCACCCGCACATAAGCGTCATGCACCACATCTTCGGCAACCTGACGGTTGCCCAGCCTGGCGTTCAGGAAACACACCAGCTCGCGATAGTAGTTTTCCAACATGACTCCCGACCGTATCAATGCAATTCCTGTCCTTGAGCACACGGTTCCAGCCGCGGGCGATCCGCAGTAGCAAGAGGGTGGCAACTTGAGGTGCGTAATTTATAGTAATTCTCATATAGATTTAAAGCGCTGTTTCCACATCCTGCCCAAATAGTCCGCTGCAGCTAGCGGTTACTTGATGTATGCGGGCTTAAATTCCCTCGTGCATGCATCGTTTACAGGACAGCTCCCCGTATCTGTCGCGCCTTGCGACAGCGTTCAGCCTCCGCGCACCGCGCTGCCTGCGCTGAATGACGGGCCGAATTCACTGGCCGGAACCCTGCATGAAACGTCCCCGCCCCGCCCGACGCGCCCTGTTCGCCGCCCTTTGTCTGATTCCCGTGATTGCCGTTGCCGCGTGGCAGGTGCTGCCGCCCGGACGAGACGCTCTCGCCACCGTGCAGGTGACCCGCAGCAGTATCGAAAACAGCGTGACCGCACTCGGCACCTTGCAGCCGCGTCGTTATGTCGATGTCGGTGCGCAGGCGTCCGGGCAAATCCAGAAGATCCATGTCGAGGCAGGCGATACGGTCAAGGAGGGCCAGTTGCTGGTGGAGATCGACCCGTCCACGCAAAAAGCCAAACTCGACGCCGGGCGCTTCTCCATTGAAAACCTCAAGGCGCAACTGCAGGAACAGCGTGCACAGCACGACCTCGCACGGCAGAAATACCAGCGCCAGCAGCAACTCGCCGCCGGCGGCGCCACCCGAGAAGAAGATGTGCAGACCGCCCGCGCCGAAGTGCGCGCGACCCAGGCGCGCATCGACATGTTCCAGGCACAGATCCGTCAGGCCCAGGCGAGCCTGCGCAGCGACGAAGCGGAGCTCGGCTACACACGCATTTTTGCGCCAATGAGCGGCACCGTGGTCGCGGTAGGTGCCCGGGAAGGCCAGACGCTCAATGCGCAACAGCAAACCCCGCTGATCCTGCGCATCGCCCGGCTCTCGCCCATGACCGTGTGGGCCGAGGTTTCCGAAGCGGACATCGGCCACGTCAAACCCGGCATGACCGCCTACTTCACCACCCTCAGCGGTGGCAGCCGACGCTGGAGCAGCACCGTACGGCAGATTCTGCCGGTGCCGCCGCGCCCGCTCGAGCAGAACCAGGGGGGTAGCCCCACCAGCGGGCGCAGTGGCAGCGAACGTGTGGTGCTCTATACCGTGCTGCTCGACGTCGACAACGCCGACAACAGTCTGATGACCGACATGACCGCGCAAGTGTTCTTCGTCGCCCAGCAGGCACAGAACACCCTGACTGTGCCGAGCGCCGCCCTGCAACCGGGCACGCGTGCGCAGTGGCAACGCGTACAGATCGTCGCCGCCAACGGCGACATCCAGTCCCGCGACGTGCGCACCGGCATCAGCGACCGCCTGCGCACACAAGTGCTCGAAGGCCTGGCCGAGGGCGATCACATCCTCAGCACGCCAGCCACCGGCAGCGGAGGCTGAATGCAAACGCCCCTGATTGACCTGCGGCAGATCCGCAAATCCTACGGCGGCGACGACAGTCCGCAGGTGCAGGTGTTGCGCGGCATCGACCTGTCGATTCATGCCGGCGAGTTTGTCGCCATTGTCGGCGCGTCCGGCTCCGGCAAATCGACGCTGATGAACATCCTCGGCTGCCTCGATCGCCCCACCAGCGGCGAATATCGCTTCGCCGGTGAGGACGTCGCGCAACTGGACAGCGACGAACTGGCCTGGCTGCGCCGCGAGGCGTTCGGTTTTGTGTTCCAGGGCTATCACCTGATTCCGTCCGGCTCCGCTCAGGAAAACGTCGAGATGCCGGCCATCTACGCCGGTACCCCGGCGGCGGAACGCCATGCGCGAGCCCGTGCGTTACTGGAACGTCTCGGTCTGGGCACGCGCACCGGCAACCGTCCGCATCAGCTTTCCGGTGGTCAGCAACAACGGGTGTCGATTGCCCGGGCGCTGATGAACGGCGGCCACATCATTCTCGCCGATGAACCCACCGGCGCCCTCGACAGCCACAGCGGCGCCGAAGTCATGGCCCTGCTCGACGAACTCGCCGGCCAGGGTCACGTGGTGATTCTGATCACCCACGACCGCGAAGTGGCGCAACGGGCCCAACGCATCATCGAAATCCGCGATGGCCTGATCATCAGCGATACCGCCAAACATCCGTCAGCCGCCGTCCGCCGTGCCAACCCCGGCGCCCTGCAAGCGGTCGATCTGCGCCAGCGCCTGAGCACCGGCAGCAGCCAGACCAGCGCCTGGAAAGGTGAACTGGTGGACGCCGTGCAAGCCGCGTGGCGGGTCATGTGGATCAATCGTTTTCGCACCGCGCTGACCCTGCTCGGCATCGTCATCGGCGTGGCCTCGGTGGTGGTGATGCTGGCCGTGGGCGAAGGCAGCAAGCGTCAGGTGATGGCGCAGATGGGCGCCTTCGGGTCCAACATCATTTACCTCAGCGGCGCCGCTCCCAACCCGCGCACGCCGCCGGGCATCATCACCCTCGACGACGTCGCCGAGCTGGCTGCCCTACCCCAGGTCGAACGCATCATGCCGGTCAACGGCTCGACCGCCGGCGTGCGTTTCGGCAATGCCGACCACAGCAGCTACGTCGGCGGCAATGACACCAACTTCCCAAGCATCTTCAACTGGCCGGTGGTTCAGGGCAGTTACTTCACCCAGGCCGACGAAGACAGCGCCGCCGCCGTGGCGGTGATCGGCACCAAGGTGCGTGACAAGTTGCTCAAGGATGTCGCCGACCCGATCGGCCAGTACATCCTGATCGAAAACGTGCCGTTTCAGGTGCTCGGGGTTCTGGCTGAAAAAGGCTCAAGCTCCGGCGACTCCGACAGCGACAACCGCATCGCCGTGCCCTATTCCGCCGCCAGCATGCGCCTGTTCGGCAGCCGCAATCCGGAATACGTGGTGATCGCCGCCAAGGACGCACGCAAAGTCAAGGACGCCGAACAGGCCATCGAACAGGCGATGCTGCGTCGGCACCACGGCAAAAAGGACTTCGAACTGACCAACAACGCCGCGATGATCCAGGCCGAGGCGCGCACCCAGGGCACGCTGTCGCTGATGCTCGGCGCGATTGCCGCCATCTCCTTGCTGGTGGGCGGTATCGGCGTGATGAACATCATGCTCATGACCGTGCGCGAACGGACCCGCGAAATCGGCATTCGCATGGCCACCGGCGCCCGCCAGCGCGACATCCTGCGCCAGTTCCTCACCGAAGCGGTGATGCTCTCGGTGGTCGGCGGCATTGCCGGCATCAGCCTGGCGATGCTGGTCGGTGGCGTGCTCGTGTTCAGTGGTGTGGCGATCGCGTTTCAATGGCTGGCGGTGCTCGGGGCCTTCACCTGCGCGCTGATCACCGGCGTCCTCTTCGGCTTCATGCCTGCCCGCAAGGCTGCCCGGCTCGACCCGGTCACGGCCCTTACCAGTGAATGATCGTTCTATGAAAGCGCCACTGACACTCCTTGCCGCCAGCCTGATGCTGGCGGCCTGCAACAGCCCTGCGCCGCGCCTCGACAGCGGCGTGCAGCCACCGCCCGCCTGGCAATCGCCTGACCATCCCGACGCGGTGCAGAGCAATCGCCAGTGGTGGACGCAGTTCGGCAGCCGCGAACTCGATCGACTGATCGAACAGGCGCGCCTGGGCAGCCATGACCTCGGCGCCGCCGTTGCCCGGGTCCGGCAGGCACAGGCCAGCGCGACGATTGCCGGCGCCCCGCTGCTCCCGGAAATCAAGGCCGGACTGAATGCCAACCGGCAGAAACTGTTGCACGGCAAGGGCTACAGCCAGCTCGACGTCAACCCGGACAATCGCTCGCTGGATTACTACGACGCCGAGTTGAGCGCCAGTTACGAAATCGACTTCTGGGGCGGTAAACGCGCGGCGCGCGACAGTGCCGTGTTCGGCATACAGGCCAGCGAATTCGACCGCGCCACCGTGGAGCTGACCTTGCAAAGCGGCGTCGCTAACAGTTACACCCAGGCCCTGGCGTTGCGCGAACAGGCGCGGATTGCCGCGCTCAATCTGGCCAACGCGCAAAGCGTCCTGCACCTGGTGCAAACCCGGTTTGATGCCGGCAGCGCCACCGCGCTGGAACTGGCCCAGCAGAAAAGCCTGGTCGCCGAGCAACAGCGCAAATTGCCGCTGGTGCAGCAACAGGCCCGCGAAGCCTTGATCACCCTCGCCGCCCTGCTCGGCCAACCGGTGCAGGCGCTGTCGGCACCGCAACAGTCATTCGAACAATTGCAGTGGCCGAACATCGCCAGTGGCGTGCCCAGCGATCTGCTGAGCCGGCGCCCGGACATCGCCAGCGCCGAAGCCAAACTGGCGGCCGCTCAGGCTGACGTCACGGTGGCCCGCGCCGCCATGCTGCCGAAAATCACCCTCACCGCCAGTCTCGGCACCGGCGCCGATCTGGCCGCAGACCTGCTGCGCACGACGTTCTATAACCTGTCATCCGGGCTGACTGCGCCGATCTTCAACAACGGGCGCCTGAGCGCCGAACGCGACAAGGCCAAGGCCCGTCAGGACGAACTGCTGGAGAGCTATCGCGGGGCGATCATCAATGGCTTCGCCGACGTGGAAAAAGCCCTCAGCAGCATTCGCGGCCTCGATGAACAACGGCAATGGCAAAGCGAAGAACTGAGCCAGGCGCAAACCGCGTTTGACATTGCCCAGAGCCGCTATCAGGCCGGCGCCGAAGACCTGCTGACGGTGCTGCAAACCCAGCGCACCTTGTATGCGGCGCAGGATATGAATGTGCAACTGCGCTTGTCGCGACTGCAAGCGAGCATTGCCTTGTACAAAGCGTTGGGCGGTGACTGGCAAGTGATCTGAGCGCAAATTAGCGACTGGTCCGACGCCTTCGCGAGCAAGCTCGCTCCCACATTGGTTCTGCGTCGTTTACAAAGTCCCCTGCGGGAGCGAGCCCGCTCGCGAAAGCGCCGGATCAGGCGAACCAACATCCCCAGGCAAAAAAAATCGCAGCACCAGGCTGCGATTTTTTTTGCGCTTAGAGTTGCCGCCCTTTGACTTTCAGATGCCGCGCATACCACGGCCGCTGCGGCACTTTGCGAAACAGGTCGGCCATGTGGTCTTCGTCGCCGAAGGTGATGCGCAGCGCCAGCTTCATGGTTTCCGGGTCCATCTCCACCGAGCGTCCGACTTGCAGACCGGGCACCGTGCTGCAGCCGTGGGTGTCCGGGCCCAGCCAGGGATCGTCGACCTCAACCCAGCGTCCGGGCGCAAACCACGGTACGCCGTTGACCTCGAGACGACTGACTTCTCCCGGATGAAAGCGCTCGTGGGCCCGGAACCAGTCCTCGATGCGATCGTCGATCCAGCCGTGAAAACGCCAGAACACCGGGTTCACATGGGAGGAAAACGGGTCACCGAGAAAGTCGTTTTCCGGGACGTACCAGCGCGCGGCAAAATCGGCCTGATCGCGTGCCATCGGCACCGGAATGTCATTGGACGGATCACGCGCCACTGACGCCCAGCGCATGTGCAACCAGTCGTGCAGGCCCAGTTCGACTTCCGAACCGAACTGGCCGAGGGTGAGTTTCGACAAGTACCGCGGGTCGCGATACTGCGACTCCCAGACCTGGAAATTGCTGTGATAGGTCTCGGCGGCTTTGATGTCGCTGACCCATTTTGTGTATTCATCGTCGCCTTCGGTCAGCCAGGTCGGCGGCAAGGCATTGCCGTCATGGTTGTCGAAGTAGCGGGCGAAACCCTGGCGGTCGCGTTCCAGTTCCGGTTGCGGCAGGGGAAACGCCGGCCAGGACGGCAAATCCTGCATCGAACGGGCCTTGCCGAGCATGTGCCGGTGCATGAAGAAAAAGTCGATGCCCGAGCCGTTGCGATCCTTGCGTGGCCCACGGGCGTCGCGCTCCTTGTCACGCGGGCCGGGCTGCCAGCCAATGCCGCGCAAGGCTTCGCGCTTTTTCTCCGACAGTTTGTGCCACTTGTCCCGCGTGGCGTGCCAGAGCTGGTGGAACAAACGATGTTCCGGCGCCACCAGCCAGGCCAATAGCGTCGGGTTCAATCCGGCACGTTCACGGGCCTCGGGGAAACGTCGCTTGATCGCGATGAAATGATTGTCGAGTTCGGGCAAACCCAACGGCCGGTCCAGATGCAAGACCTGCCCGGTGAAGGTGCCGCTGCCAGCATTGCCGAACGCCGCCCAGACTTCGTCCAGTTTGACTTTGAACTCGTACACCGGTGGTGCTTGCGGCGCATCGGTGCGCAGCAACCGCCAGTACATCTCGGCGCCATTGCCCGGTGCCAGATCGCCGATCACCTGATAACGCGCCGGTGCATCAGCGCGCAGGTTGGCACCGGTATCGAGATAGCCACGCAAGCCGCGGCCACGCTGGGCAATGTCGAGAAACAATTCCAGCCCTTCGTCGGGCAGGCCGTCCAGCCCCGCAGCAGACCCGGTAAAGCGGATATCCCAGACGCCGCGCAGGCTGTCCGCCAGTTGTTGACCGGCCGTGTCGGCCAGATCGACCGTGGCCTCTCCCGGGGTGACCGGAAATTCCTCACGGGTCAGCTCACGATGTGCATAAAAAGCGGCAGGCAGCGCGGCGCCCGTGAGTGCCATGCCCGCCATGAACCAGCGTCGAGAGATCGTCATTGCCCTACCTGTGTCAGCCATGAAGCAGGCTTTATCCAAGCTAGAACGTTTGCTCGCCGAACAAATTTATGGCCTCGGTAAAAGATCACCACGCGCCGGCAGCGCTTTTCTCGCGCCTCACTAAATTACCCGCCCGACCACTCGTTCCTCCCAGATAGCGAAGGCCCCTGCGCCTGCACCTCGACGGCGAACCTGAATGAGATGGCAATGACAAAACCGCGTTCGAAAAAGGCTCTATTTATCGGCCTGCCGCTGGCCTTGGCGATCAGCGCCGGCGCAGGGTTTCTGGCTTGGGATTACTGGTTTCGGGACAACCCCGGCTACCCGGTGAAAGTGATGAAGCAGGCGACCGAATTGCAGGATCGGCTCCTCTCGTTCGACAGCCACATTACCGTGCCGCTGAGTTTTGGCGCCCACGGCAACGAAGCCGACAAGGACGGTTCCGGGCAGTTCGACCTGATCAAGGCCAATCGCGGGCGCCTGTCCGGCGCGGCGCTGACCGTGTTCGGCTGGCCGGAGATGTGGAACGGCCCGAATGCCCCGCATCGCCCGACCGAAGGCTTTGTCGAGGAAGCACGCAATCAGCAGGAAGTGCGCTACAAAATCATTTCCGGGATGGTCCGCGACTTTCCCAATCAGGTCGGTATCGCCTACACCCCCGACGATTTCCGCCGTCTGCATGGCGAAGGCAAGTTTGCGATTTTCATCAGCATGCTCAACGCCTACCCGCTGGGCAACGACCTGAGCAAGCTCGACCTGTGGGCCGGGCGCGGCATGCGCATGTTCGGCTTCAGCTACATCGGCAACAACAGCTGGGCTGACTCGTCGCGACCGCTGCCGTTTTTCAATGATTCGCCGGACGCCCTCGACGGCCTCTCCGACATCGGCAAGCAAGCGGTGCAGCGCCTGAATGATCTGGGCGTGATCATCGACGTCTCGCAGATGTCGACCAAGGCGCTGGAGCAAGTCGCGCAACTGAGCCGCACGCCGATCGTGGCCTCGCACTCGGCGCCACGGGCCGCGGTGGATATTCCGCGCAACCTCAGCGACAAGGAATTGCAACTGATCAAGAACAGCGGCGGCGTGGTCCAGGTGGTCGGGTTCTCGCAGTACCTCAAACCGCTGACCCAGGGTACCCAGGACAAACTCAACGCCCTGCGCGCACGCTTCGACTTGCCGCCACTGCCCAACCTGGCCATGGCCCTGATGCCGGGCGACCCGATCATCACCGCCTGGTCCGAGCAGAAACTCGGCCAGTACGCCAGCGGCCTCTACGCGATTCTTGAAGAAGAGCCGAAAGCGACCCTCAAGGACCTCGGCGACGCCATCGACTACACCGTGCGCAAGATCGGCATCGACCATGTCGGCATCGCCTCGGACTTCAACGATGGCGGCGGCATCAAAGGCTGGGAAAACGTCGGCGAGATCCGCAACGTCACCGCCGAGCTGATCCAGCGCGGCTACTCCGAAGCGGACATCGCCAAGCTGTGGGGCGGCAACTTCATGCGCGTCTGGGAGCAAGTACAGAACGCCGCCAAACCGGCACTGGCCTCCCGTCAGGACGCAGCCAGACCATGACTGATCGCCGTACTTTTCTGAAACAGGCGGGCGTGATCGCAGCAGCCCTGCCAATGGGCGCAAGCCTGACATCGCCGGCGATGGCGTCCACTGCGCCGGCGGGTGACAAATGGGCCCGGCTGCGTCAGTTGTTTGATCAGGACCCGCAGGCGATTCACTTCGCCAATTTTCTGATCACCTCCCATCCCAGGCCCGTGCGCGAGGCCATCGAGCGTCATCGTGCAGCACTGGACCAGAACCCCGGCCTGGCCATGGACTGGGACTTCGGTGTCACCGAAAAGCGCGAAGCAAACGTGCGGGTCTGGGCCGGCAAATACCTGCAGGCCCAGCCCGGCCAGATCGCCCTCACCGGCAGCACCACCGAAGGCCTGGCGATGATTTACGGCAGCGTGCAGGTGCGCCCGGATCAGGAAATCCTCACCACCGAACACGAGCACTATTCGACCCGCAACATTCTCGCGTTCCGCAGCCGCCGCGATGGCACACGGGTGCGCAAACTCAACCTGTTCGAAACGCCGCAAAGCATTTCACTGGATCAGGTGCTCGACACAATCAACCGCAACATCCGTCCCGAAACCCGCGTGCTGGGCATGACGTGGGTGCACTCGGGCAGTGGCGTGAAGTTGCCGATCGCCGAAATATCGCGACTGGTCGATGCACACAACCGGCAACGCGACGACAAGGACCGGCTGATCTACGTGGTCGACGGCGTGCACGGCTTCGGTGTCGATGACCTGAGTTTCCCGCAGATGAACTGCGACTTTTTCATTGCCGGCACCCACAAATGGATGTTCGGCCCGCGCGGCACCGGCATCGTGTGCAGCCGCAGCGAAGAGGTGAAGTACGTCAGCCCCAGCGTGCCGACGTTCTCTGAAGCCACAACGTTTGGCACCACCATGACCCCGGGCGGTTACCACGCTTTCGAACATCGCTGGGCGGTGGACGAAGCCTTCAAGTTGCACCTGCAATTGGGCAAGGCCGATGTTCAGGCGCGCATCCATCAGCTCAACAGCTACCTGAAGCAGCGCCTGCGCGAACACGCCAACATCGAGCTGGTGACCCCGCTCGATCCACAGTTCTCTGCCGGTTTTACCTTCTTCCGGGTCAAGGGGCAGGACAGCGATGAAGTCGCCGCCTACCTGATGAACAACCGGGTGATCTGCGATGCCGTCAGCCGCGACGTCGGCCCGGTGATCCGCACCGCGCCCGGCCTGCTCAACGACGAAACCGAAGTGGACCGGTTCATGGCCATCCTCGGTAAAAGACTGCGCGCCTGATCCTTCGACTCCAGTTTTCCTTTCACAGAGACGACTCATGAAAAAGCCTCACGCCTCATTCCCCTTCAAGGCCCTGCCCGCCCTGGCCCTGACCGCGCTGTGCGCCGGTCTGTTGCCCGCTGCCGCACAAGCGGCGACACCGCCGGCGCCGGGCAAAGTGTTCAAGGACTGCAAGGACTGCCCGGAAATGGTCGTGCTGCCGACCGGCACCTTCACCATGGGCACCCCGGAGGACGAAGTCGGGCGCGAGCCGGACGAGGGTCCGCGCCACGAAGTGACCTTCAGCAAACCGTTCGCCATCAGCCGCTTCCAGGTGCTGGTGGGTGAATGGGACGCGTACGTGCGCGAAACCGGCAACAAACCGTACGACTTCGACGACCGCCCCGGCCGCCGCTGCACCGCCGGCAAACCGCAATTCAAACAGACCGCGCGCGACCCGGCGGTGTGCATGAACGTCGCCGAAGCCCAGGGCTACATCGACTGGCTGTCGAAAAAGACCGGCCAGGCCTATCGCCTGCAAAGCGAATCGATCCGCGAGTACGCCGCCCGTGGCGGCAGCACCGGGCCTTTCCCGTTCCCGTTCGATGAAGGCAACAACTACCAGATTTCCAAACACGCCAACACCTATGGCGCTGCCGACGGCTACAACTTCACCTCGCCGGCCGGCACCTTCCCGGCCAACGCCTTCGGCGTTTACGACGCCCACGGCAACGTCTACGAATGGACTGCCGACTGTTATCACAAGGACTACGCCGGGGTGCCCAACGACGGTCGTCCCTGGACGCAGGAAAACTGCGAACGCCAGGTCATGCGCGGCAACGACTGGGGCGAAGCGCCGGTGTTTTCGCGCTCCGGCAACCGCAACAGCAGCTGGCCGACCAGCAAGGGCGACTGGCTCGGCTTCCGGGTCGTGCGCGACCTCTGAGCCTGCCCGCCACGACCGCAGCCCGTCTGCGGTCGTTTAAAGAAACTGCGTGACCATTCGTTTTCCTTAAGTACCGGCACTCCCTCCGCACCGAAGCAGGAATCCTCCATGACCAAGCCTACGCGTGGGGCGATCAACGAATTGTTCGCCCTGCTCAAGCCCTTCCGCCTGATCGTCTCTGCGTCCATCGTGCTCGGCATGATCGGCGGCCTGAGCGTCACCGTGCTGCTGGCCACCATCAACAATGCCCTGCACTCCGATGACGGCCTGACCCGTACCGTGGTGATGATCTTTGCCGGACTCTGTGCACTGGCGCTGCTGACGACGATTCTGTCGGACATCGGCACCAACTACGTCGGCCAGCACATCATCGCCAAATTGCGCAAAGAACTGGGGGAAAAGGTCCTGTCGGCGCCGATCGACCAGATCGAGCGCTATCGCAGCCACCGGCTGATCCCGGTGCTGACCCATGACGTCGACACCATCAGCGACTTCGCCTTCGCCTTTGCGCCACTGGCGATCTCCATGACCGTCACCCTCGGCTGCCTCGGTTACCTGGCGATGCTGTCGTGGCCGATGTTCCTGATGATGCTGGTGGCGATTGCGATCGGCACCACGATTCAAGCGATTGCCCGGGCCAGGGGCATGCGCGGTTTCTACGCCGCACGCGACTGCGAAGATGAACTGCAAAAGCACTACAACGCGATTGCCGAAGGCGCCAAGGAACTGCGCATTCACCGTCCGCGTCGCCAGCGCATGTTCGTCGCCGGCATTCAGAAAACTGCCGAGAAGATCTGCGACACTCAGATCAAATCCATCAACACGTTCGTCATCGCCAAATCCTTTGGCTCCATGTTGTTCTTCGTGGTCATCGGCATGGCGCTGGCCCTGCAATCCTTCTGGCCCAGCGGCGACAAAGCGGTGATGAGCGGGTTCGTGCTGGTGCTGCTGTACATGAAGGGGCCGCTGGAGCATCTGGTCAGCACCTTGCCGATCATCAGCCGCGCGCAGATCGCCTTCCGCCGGATCGCCGAGCTGAGCGAGCAATTCTCCTCGCCCGAACCGCACCTGTTGCTGGAGGACCAGGGCCAGAAGCCCGGGGCCGTCAACAGCCTGGAACTGAACAATGTGCGCTACGCCTTCCCGCCGGTGGCTGGCAGCGAGCCGTTCCGTCTGGGGCCAGTCAACCTGCGCATCGAACAAGGCGAGATCGTGTTTATCGTCGGCGAAAACGGTTGCGGCAAAACCACGCTGATCAAATTGCTGCTCGGCCTGTACGCCCCGACCGAAGGCGAAATCCGCGTCAACGATCAGCCGATCACCGCGCTCAACCGCGATGACTACCGGCAGAACTTCACGACGATCTTTGCCGACTACTACCTGTTCGATGATCTGATTCAAGGCGACCGCCAGGTCCCACAGGACGCCACCCGCTACCTCGAACGTCTGGAGATTGCGCACAAGGTCAGCGTGCGCGACGGCGCCTTCAGCACCACCGATTTGTCCACCGGCCAGCGCAAGCGCCTGGCGCTGGTCAACGCCTGGCTCGAAGAGCGTCCGGTGCTGGTGTTCGATGAATGGGCGGCGGATCAGGACCCGACCTTCCGGCGGATTTTCTACACCGAGTTGCTGCCCGACCTTAAGCGCCTGGGCAAAACCATCATTGTGATTTCCCACGATGATCGTTACTTCGACGTCGCCGACCAACTGGTGCGCATGGAGGCCGGCAAGGTCAAAAGCGAACTGCAGACTGCTTGAAACACGAGGCCGCAGCCAGGCCGGAAAAATAGTTTTCCGGTTTGCCGCGGCTTCCTCGTCTTAATGAGATGAATAAGAACCATTAACAACTATACCTGCCAAGGTCTTAACCTCATGTCCGCATCCCGTTTCATGCTTCGCCCTCTGACTCGAGCCCTGCTGATGCAGGGCGCCACACGTTCCCGCCTGGCCGGCACCGGCCTGGGTCTGGCCCTGTCCGTCGCTGTCACGCCATATGTGCAGGCGCAGGAATGGACCCTGAACATTCCGGCCCAGCCACTGGCGCAGGCGCTGCAGACGCTTGGTCAACAGACCAGTCTGCAAATCATCTACAGCCCGGAAAGCCTGCAAGGCCTGCGCTCCAGTGCGCTCAATGGGCGCTATCAGGGCGATGATTCGCTGAACGCGATGCTCAAGGGCACCGGCATTCGCTATCAGCGTGACGGCAACACCGTGACGGTGCTCGGCCCGGCCACCGGCGACACGATGGAACTGGCTCCGACCAACGTCAACGCGCAACGCATGGGCGCCACCACCGAAGGCAGCAACTCCTACACCACCGGTGGCGTGACCATTGGCAAAGGCGTGCACTCGCTGAAAGACACACCGCAGTCGGTCACGGTCATGACGCGCAAAATGCTTGATGACCAGAACCTCAACACCATCGAACAGGTGATGGAAAAGACCCCGGGCATCACCGTGTACGACTCGCCCATGGGCGGCAAGTATTTCTACTCGCGCGGCTTTCGCATGACCGGTCAATACCAGTACGACGGCGTGCCACTGGACATCGGCAGCAGCTACGTACAGGCCGACAGCTTCAACAGCGACATGGCCATCTATGACCGCGTGGAAGTGCTGCGCGGCGCCGCCGGCATGATGAAAGGCGCTGGCGGCACCGCCGGTGGCGTCAACTTCGTGCGCAAGCGCGGCGGCGATACTGCCCACACGCAACTGTCGCTGTCGGCAGGCACCTGGGACAACTACCGTGGCCAGGTCGATACCGGCGGCCCGCTGAACGACGCCGGCACCATCCGTGGCCGTGCCGTGGTCACCGAGCAGACCCGTCAGTACTTCTACGACGTGGCCAGCCGCAAGGACCAGATCTACTACGGCGCCCTGGACTTCGACCTCAGCCCCGACACCACGCTGGGCGTGGGTTTCGCCTGGGAAGACGTTGACGCCACGCCGTGCTGGGGCGGTCTGCCGCGTTATGCCGACGGCTCCGACCTGCACCTCAAGCGCTCCACCTGCCTGAACACCGCGTGGAACAACCAGCGCAGCAAGCGCGCCACCTACTTCGCCGACCTGAAACACCAGTTCAACGACGACTGGTCGCTGAAGGTCGCGGGCGTCTATTCGCGCAACACCCAGGACATGGAATACGCCTTCCCGAGTGGCGCAGTGCCGGTCGGTGCCACCGCTTCGAACACACTGATGCTGGGCAGCATCTACGACTACGATCAACGCGACTACGGCTTCGATGCCTATGTGGACGGTAAATTCGACGCCTTCGGCCAGCAACACGAACTGACCGTCGGCGCCAACGCGAGCCGGTCGCACAAGGATGACTTCTACGCCGTCGCCGCCCTGCCCCAACGGCAGAACGTGCTCGACCCGAATCATCACATCCCGCAACCGGACGAAAGCTATTACCTGGCCAACGCCTCCCGTGGCGGCCCGGTGGACATGCACATCAAGCAATACGGCGCTTACTCCATCGCCCGCCTGAAACTGGCCGATCCGCTGACCCTCGTCCTGGGCAGCCGTGTCAGCTGGTACAAGTCCGACACCGACTCGGTGCAGTACTTCCGTGGCGAAGGCACCCAGGTCGACACCAAGTCTACCGAAACCGGGCAAGTCACGCCGTTCGCCGGTGTGCTGTTCGACCTCAACGAAAACCTGACCGCCTACGCCAGCTACACCGACATCTTCACCCCGCAAGGCGCGTACAAGACCATTGATGGCAGCACGCTCAAGCCATTGGTCGGGCAGAGTTACGAGTTGGGGATCAAGGGTGAGTGGTTCGACGGTCGTCTGAACAGCTCCTTCAACCTGTTCCGCACCATCCAGAAAGATGCCGCTCAGGATGACCCGCGCTGCGAAGACAGTTCGTGCTCGATCAACTCCGGCAAGGTGCGCGCCCAGGGCTTCGAAGCTGAAGTCAGCGGTGAGGTGATTGATCGTCTGCAATTGTTGGCTGGCTATACCTATACCCAGACCAAAGTGCTGGAAGATGCCGACGCCACGCAGGATGGCGTGGTCTACAACTCCTACGTGCCGCGTCACTTGTTGCGCGTCTGGGGTGACTACAGCCTGAGCGGGCCGCTGGATCGTGTGACGATCGGTGCCGGGGTTAATGCCCAGACGGGCAACTACCGCACTTCGCCTTTGGGCGGTGACAACATTGACGGTGCCGGTTATGCGGTGTGGAACGGTCGCATCGGTTATCGCATTGACGATACCTGGTCGGTGGCGTTGAACGGGAACAACCTGTTTGACAAGCGTTACTACTCGACCATTGGTACCGAAGGGTTCGGTAACTTCTATGGTGATCCGCGTAACTTCGTGATGTCGGTCAAGGCTGATTTCTGATTGGGTGTGATGTGAGAGAGCCCCGCTTTGGCGGGGCTTTTTTTGGCCTGTTGGTCTTGGCGGCCTTCGGGCCGACCATGCTCATTGGGTTTTGGGAGCATATCCGTTGCTGCGGGTGTTGCCGCTGGCGGTTTCGCTCTTACAGCGAGTCACCTTTTCCAAACGCCGAAAAGGTAACCCAAAAGGCTTTGCCCCGGCGTACGGCACTTCGCTGAGGCTCAGTGTTCCCTCGCTACGGTGTCCATCCGGGGGCATCGCCTACGGTTTGCTTCGCTGCACCTCCTCTCGATGTATGCGGCTACGCCGCACGGCGCTGCGCGCCTAACCCCCGGATGAACACCTCCGCTCGGCCTGCCGAAGGGGCAAAAGATCAAAAGCCGAAGCCAAAGCCAAAGCCAAAGCCAAAGCCAAAGCCAAAGCCAAAGCAAGATTACAAGCCAGATCAATAGCCCCTCACCCTAGCCCTCTCCCAGAGGGAGAGGGGACTGGCGGTGGTGTTTGGAAGAGTTACGCCGACGTGCGATACCGCTGTGAACTCAGGCTTTGAAAAGCCCACAGATCGGCTCCCTCTCCCTCGGGAGAGGGCTGGGGTGAGGGGCAGCCCCATCACAAAACCAAAGCCGAACACCCGCTCCTCACCACTCAATAGGCCGAGTGTCAGCTCGCCTGCTCTTGATTTTGATCTGTAAGGCGACATCGGAAGGCTGAGTGGAGGGATTGATCCGGGGGTGGGAGCGCAGCGACCGTTTGGCGAAGCCAAACACAGCGAGAGGAGGTGCAGCGAAGCAAACCGGAGGCGCTGCGCCCGGATCAATCCCGGAGCGAAGGAACCCCGAGCCCCAGCGAGCGGGCCGCACGTAGGAGCAAGCCTTTTTGGTTACTTTTTCGGCGTCTGGAAAAAGTGACCCGCCGTAAGGGCGGAACCCTAATCAGCCGTTACCGCAGCAACGGATATTCACCCAAAAGCCAACCAATACCCAATCACCCCAACATCAACGCCAACGCCCGGCTGAGGCGTTCATGCACCCGCAAAACATCTGGCATCACCGAAGCCATCCGCAGCAAATCATGCGTCAGCCCCGGACAATGCTCAACCTCGACACTCACCCCCTGCCCCCGCAACTTATCAGCGTAAGCCTGCCCCTCATCAAGCAACGGATCAAAACCCGCCAACAACACAATCGCCGGCGCCACCCCGCGCAGATCCTCCGCCAACAACGGCGAAAAGCGCCAATCCAGATAGTCTTGCGGACTGCGAGCGTAATGCTGATAAAACCAGTCAAGCGTATCGTTCTCCAACAGATACCCCTCGCTGAACAACAACCGCGAATCGTGCGTACGCGAAGCATCAGTAACCGGATAGCACAACAACTGCGCCTTCGGCGCGATAGCCACAGTATGCGGTTGCACCACCGCTTGAATCGCCAGCACCGTGGCCAGGGTCGCACCGGCACTATCACCGCCAAACGCCACGCGCGAGGTATCAAGGCCAAAGCTGACGGCATTTTCCGCCAGCCATGACAAAGCATCTTCGCCATCCTCCAGCGCCGTCGGAAAACGATGCTCCGGGGCCAGTCGATAACCCACCGACAACACCGCACACGGCGTGCGCTGGCAAAACTCGCGGCACACACCGTCGTGGGAATCGAGGCTGCCGACGACAAATCCGCCACCGTGGAAATACACCAGCACCGGCATCGACGTGCCGGCGCCGTTCGGCCGATACAGGCGCAACGCCAAAGGCGCGCCGTCCCGGGCCGCCGTGTCGATCGGCGTCACCGACAGATCTTCAGGCGCAGCCCAGCGCAGTTGCGCGGTGGTCTGTTCGAAGGTGGCGCGGGCCTCGTTCGGAGTCATCTGGTGCATGGCCGGCAGGCCGGCGTCCTGGCTGTCTTGGGCCAGGTCGAGAAAGGCTTCCAGATCAGGGTGTAACGACATCGCTAGGATCCTTGTATCAGCAAAATAGGGGCGCGCCCTGGCAACGCCCCTTGGAAATGACTCACCGTTGGACGATCAGCCCACACGTACCATGCAGTGCTCGACCAACGCCTCCAGCTCACGCTGGTAATCGCTCATCAAGGCATCCAGGGTGCCGGCGCGATAACGCTGGCTGCTGTAGATGCAGCGCATGGCCAACTGACCGTCATAGACCTGGCCGACAATTTCCAGCCAGTTACCCAGATTGGCCTTGAGGCTGTAGTTGTCACCGGTTTCTTCCAGCGCCGGCACCAGCAGGGCTTGCTCGTCGAAGCTCTGGTCGAACTGCCCCAGGTAGTTGAAGGTGACCCGCGCTTGCGGCAGCTCGGCCAATTGTCGCGACACCTCGGCGCCGGCCAGATGCCGCAGCACGCCATAGCCGATGCCCTTCTGCGGCACCGCTGCCAACTGTGCCTGCACATTGACGATCGACTGGCCGATGTCGTCGCTGTCCGGACGCAAGCGCACCGGGAACATGCTGGTGAACCAGCCGAGGCTGCGGCTCAGGTCGATGGACTCGAACAGGTCTTCGCGACCATGCCCTTCGAGCAGAATCAGTGCCGACGGCTGTTGGCTCCAGCAGCACAGCGCACGGCTGAGCGCCGACAACAGCAAGTCGTTGATCTGCGTGCCGTACACCGCCGGGGCCTGTTTGAGCAGTTGTTCGGTGTGTTCGCGGGACAGTTTGAGCCGCGCCTGCGCCTGCTGACGCACGAGGTTTTTGCCGCGCGGGTTGTCGCACGGCAAGTCGACGCCCGGCTGATCCAGTTGCTCCAGCCAATACCCCAGTTCCTGCTCGGCAATCACTGGCGCCTGCGCCTGCAAGGCCTCGGCGAACGATCGGTAACTGCTGGTGCGAATCGGCAATTTCGGCTGCAGCCCCTGCACACACGCTTCGTACGCCACTTTCAAATCGTCGAGCAGAATCCGCCACGACACGGTGTCGACCACCAAGTGGTGAATCACCACCAGCAGGCGCGCCTGGCCATCCGGCAAGGCAACGTGCATCACCCGCCAGACCGGCCCGTCGTCGAGTTTCAAGCTGCGCTGGGCAAGGTTGGCCAAGGCTTCGACCTGCTCGCTGTTGTCCGCCTCGCGGCGCCAGAGCAACGCTTCACCCTGTTCACTGAGGTCGCAGTAACGCTGCAACCAGCGCCCGCCTTCGTGGGAGAAACGCAGGCGCAGCGAGTCGTGATGTTGCTCGATCCAGCCCAGTGCCTGCTCCAGTGCATCGAGGTCCAGCGGCTGACGCGCGCTCAGCAACAGCGACTGGTTGTAGTGATGCGCTTCGGCCATGCCTTCGGCAAAAAACCACTCCTGAATCGGCAAGAGATTGAACAAGCCCTCGGCGGCCACGTGCGTGACGTCCGCCTGCGGTGGTGCGGTGCCCTCCTTCGCCACGTCCTGCTCGACAATGCCGGCGATGGTCTGATAACGCATCAGGTCGCGCAGCTTGAGGTCCATGTTCAGCGTCGGGTGGTTGCGCACCCGGGAAATCACTTGCAGGCTCAGGATCGAGTCGCCGCCCAGTTCGAAGAAGTTGTCGCTGATGCCCACTTGTTCGACCTGCAGCACCTGCGCCCAGATGTCCGCGAGCAGGCTTTCCTGCTCGTTGCGCGGGGCGACGTATTCTTCGGTTTTGAACTCGGGTTCCGGCAGCGCCTTGCGATCGAGTTTGCCGTTCGGCGTCACCGGGAAAGCCTCGAGGCAGACGATCTGCGCCGGCACCATGTATTCCGGCAACGAGGTGCGCAGGCCCGCCTTGAGTTCATCGCCGATGTCCTCGCCGCTCGCAGTGACCACGTAACCGATCAGTTGCTTGCCCGACGCATTGTCGCGAGCAATCACCAGCGCATCACTGACCCCAGGCAATTGGCGCAGACGGGCCTCGACTTCACCGAGTTCGATGCGGAAGCCGCGCACCTTGACCTGGTGGTCGATGCGGCCGACGTAATCGACTACCCCGTCGCCACGCAAACGCACCAGATCGCCGCTGCGATACAGGCGCTCGCCCGCCGCGAACGGGTTCGGCACGAAACGCTCGCCCGTCAGCTCGGGACGCCCGTGGTAACCCCGGGCCACGCCATAACCACCGATGTACAACTCACCGGCAAGGCCTGGCGGCAACGGGTTCAGATCCTCGTCCAGCACGTACAGCGAACGCGCGCCCACGGCACGGCCGATCGGCGCATAGGCCGCTTCGCAGTGCTGGCTGACCGGGACTTTCCAGAGCATTGGCGTGACCACGGTTTCGGTCGGGCCATAGCCGTTGGTGAAGTACTCGGGACGCAGCGCTGCCTTGACCTGCTCAAAGGTCTGATCCGGCACCGCGTCACCGCCAAAGCAATAGATGCGCACCGGTGGCGGCGCGATGCCGCTGGCCGCCGCGTATTCGGCCAGTTGTTTGAGGTAGGCCGGCGGGAAGCAGGCAATGGTGATGCCGTACTCGTGCAGCGCCTGATAAGTCTGCTCTGGCGTCCACAGGCAACCGTCGCGAATCACCAGACGACCACCGCTGTACAGGGTGCTCAGCCAGCGTTCATGGGCACCGTCGAAGGCGAACGACATAAAGTGCAGCTCGCAACTGCGGGCGTCCATTTCGTACAGCTCGGCAATCGCCTGACAGTGCATGCTCAGCGGGCCTTGGGTCACCGCGACGCCTTTTGGTCGCCCGGTCGAACCGGAGGTGTAGACCAGATACGCCAGGCTTTGCTCGTGAACGCGGCAGTCAGGGGCATAATCGGCATAGCGGCTTTCGTCGAGGTGATCGACTTCCAGGCGCAGCAGGCCTTGCGGCGCCGGCAACGTGGCACGCAGGCTGCTTTGGGTCAGCAACAGCGCCATGCCCGAATCTTCGATCATGTACGCCAGACGCTCCGGCGGATACTCAATGTCCAGCGGCACGTAGGCGGCACCGCTCTTGAGCACGGCGAGGAAGCTCACCACCATCTCCAGCGACCGCGGCAAGGCCACGCCGATCACCACCTCCGGCCCCGCGCCGTGTTCGATCAGGCAATGCGCCAGACGGTTGGCACGCAGTTCGAGTTCGGCGTAGCTCAGGCTCATCCCCGCGCACTGCAGAGCAATAGCCTGTGGCTGTTGTTGCGCGTGGCGGCTGATCAGTTCCGGCAACAGCGCCGCTTGATGGCTGTGCACCGGCTCGGCGCTCCAGGCCTGCGCGGCGTGCCATTGTTCGCTGCTCAGACGCTGCAGATTGCCGAGGCGTTCGTAAGGCGCCGCCAGCATCGCGGCGAGGGTGTTTTCCATGGTCTGGCGAATACCGACCACCGCCTCGGCGCTGAAGTGGCTGCGCAGGTACAGGTATTCGATCGACAACTCGTCGCCAAGCATCACCGCCAGGTCCATCGGCACGTTGGTCACGCCGTGGCCGATGGATTTGCCGAAGGTCAGGTCGGTGTCGTTTTCTTCCTGCAAGCGATCGTCGATCGGGAAGTTTTCGAACACCACGATGCTGTCGAACAGCGCCTGTCCACCGAGGTTGGACCAGCGCTGCACATCGGCCAGTGGCGCCTGGGAATAATCACGAATGTCGAGGTTGTAGGCCTGCACTTCGCCGAGCCAGTCGGCCAGGCGCTGATCCGCACGCGGCGTTTGAATGATCGGCAGGGTATTGATGAACAGGCCGAGCATGTTGCCGACATTCGCCAGACCTTCCGGACGGCCCGACACCGTGGCGCCAAAAGTCACCGTCTGCTGTCCGGTGTAACGCTGCAACAGCAGCAACCATGCACCTTGAATCAAGGTGTTGGGGGTGATGCGCAGGTCGCGGCAGAACTGCAACAGATCCGCGGTTTGCGTTTTGTCCCAGTTGGAGTAGATCGCATCGTGACCAGCGACATCGGCGCTGTGGCGCGGATGCATCGCCTGGCTAAGCGCCGTCGGCTCGTTGACCTCCGCCAGACGCGCCTTCCAGAACAGCTCCTGAGCGTCCTGATCCTGCGCCTGCAGCCAGGCGATGAAGTCGCGGTAACGACCGTTCTCGCCGATGATTTCGCCCTTGGCGTAATACTGCAGAACTTCGCCGAACAGCCGCGAACTGCTCCAGCCGTCCATCAGAATGTGGTGGCTGGTCCAGATCATCTGGTACTGATCGTCGCTCAGGCGCAACAGGGTCACACGTTGCAAACGGGCGTCGGCCAGATTGAAACCGAGCGCACGGTCAGCGCTGGCAAACTCGGCAATCAGTTCTTCACTGGTTTCGCGCTCACGCCAGTCGAGCACCTGCATCTGCAACGGCGCATGACGATGCACCACCTGCAACGGTTTGCTCAGGCCATCCTGCCAATGGAAACTGGTGCGCAGAATCGCCTGACGGACGATGACGAACTCCCACGCCTGGCGGAAGCGCTCTACGTCCAGGCCCGTGATCGGCAGGCTGACCTGTTGCACGTAAAGGCTGCTGCCGTTATCCGACAGCGTGTGGAAGAGCATGCCTTCCTGCATCGGCGACAGCGGGTAAACGTCTTCGATCATGTCCGCCGGCACCGGCAGCGCATCGAGTTGCGCCTGATCCAGTTGAGCCAGCGGATAATCCGCCGGCGCCTCGTCGGTCGACGAATCGAGCGTAACCACAGCGGCGAGTTTCTGCACGGTCTGCTGCTGGAACAGGTCTTTGGGGGTGAAACGAATGCCCTGCTGACGCGCACGGCTGACCAGTTGAATCGAGATGATCGAGTCGCCGCCCAGGGCGAAGAAGTTGTCGGTCACGCCGACGCGCTCAATCTTCAGAATGTCCTGCCAGACCTCGGCCAGTTGTTGCTCCAGCGGCGTCGACGGCGCCACGTATTCGCGTTGCGACTGACTGGCATCCGGTGCCGGCAGGGCCTTGCGATCGAGTTTGCCGTTGGGGGTCAGCGGCAACTGTTCAAGAAACAGCCACTGCGCCGGCACCATGTAATCCGGCAGTTGCGTCTTCAGCGCAGTCTGTAGGGTTTCGCTCAGCGCGTCCTGCTCCTCAAGGCTCAGGCTGCTGTCGCTCGGCACCACATACGCCACCAGTTGCTGACCGCTCTGGCCATCCACCGCCAGCACCACGCCTTCGCGCACGCTGTCCTGCGCCAGCAGACGCGCTTCGATTTCACCCAGCTCGATGCGGAAACCGCGCACCTTGACCTGATGGTCGATACGCCCGACGTATTCGATGCGGCCGTCATCGCCGAAGCGGGTCAGGTCGCCGGTGCGGTACATGCGTTCGCCGGTGTTCGACAGCGGGTTGGGCACGAAGCGTTCGGCGGTCAGGCCCGGACGGAACAGGTAACCACGGGTGATGCCATCCCCGGCCAGATACAGCTCGGCCGCCACGCCAATCGGCGCCTCCTGCAACTGGCCGTCGAGCATATACGCCGTGGTGTTGACCAGCGGCCGGCCGATGTTCGCCTGACCACCGGGTTCGCGGCGGGTCCAGGTCGAATAGGTGGTGTCTTCCGATGGCCCATACAGGTCGTAGACGTGAGCCACCGACGTTTCACGGTAGAGGGTATCGACCAGGCTCTGCTTCAACGGCTCGCCAGCGAGGTTGATGATGCGCACGCCTTGGGGAATCTGCCCGATGCGTTGCAGCGCAGCGATGGCTGACGGCACGGTGTTGATCAGGCGCACCTGATCGCGCTCCGGCAAGTCCGGCAGCTCCAGGGCGTTGCGCGCCATGACGAGCGAACCGCCGCGCGCGAGGGTGACGAAAATCTCCCACACCGACAGGTCGAAGCACACCGACGTCGAGGCCAGCACGCCTTGCAGGTCTTCTTCGCTGTAGACCTCGGCGGACCAGTGAATCAGCGCCTGCACGTTGCGATGGGCAATGGCCACGCCTTTCGGTTTGCCGGTGGAGCCGGAGGTGTAGATCACGTAGGCCAGATTCGCCGAATCGCCCTGCGCCGGCAGATTGTCCGCAGGCTGCGCGGCAAACGCCTGTCCGCCCGCCTCGACCAGCACCACTTCGGCATCGGTCTGCGGCAATTGCGCCAGCAGCGACTGCTGCGTCAGCAAGACTTTTGCCTGACTGTCGTCGAGCATGTAGGCCACGCGGTCGGCCGGGTAGTCCGGATCCAGCGGCACATAGGTGCCACCAGCCTTGAGCACCGCCATCAACGCGATCACCAGTTCCGCCGAACGCGGCATCGCCACGCCCACGCGGATTTCCGGGCCGACCCCAAGCGCCAGCAGATGACGGGCCAACTGATTGGCACGTCGGTTGAGTTCGGCATAGCTCAGGGCGACGCCAGCATGACTCAGGGCCTGCGCTTGCGGATGCGCTGCGACCCGCGCTTCGAAGCTCTGCGCAATCAGGCGTTCAGCCGGATAGGCCGCGTGGTGGTCGTTCCACTGCGCCAGGGTCTGACGCTCGGCCAGCGGCAACAGGCCAATCTCACCCAGGCACCGCTGCGGCGCCTCAAGGAACTGGCGCAGCACTTCCTGCAGATGCGCAGCCAGGCCCAGCACGCTGCGCTCGGCGAAGTGTTCGGTGAGGTAGTTGAAGTCCAGATTCAACACGTCACTGGCCCCGGCGATCAGGGTCAGGCCGTAGTTGGTTTGCTCGCGGTGTTCCAGGCCGGCGAAACGCAGCCCGCCCGGATTGGCTTCCAGTGCTTCGGACACCGGATAGTTCTCGAACACCAGCAAGGTGTCGAACAGTGCTTCGCCGCTCAGTTCGGCCAGACGCTGAATGTCCTGCAACGGGGTCTGCTCGTAGTCCCGCAGCAGCAGGTTCTTGTCCTGCACGCTGCGCACCCAGTCGCCGACGCTGATCGTCGCCTGCGGGCTGGCGATCACCGGCAAGGTGTTGATGAACAGCCCCAATTGCTGCTCGATGCCCGGCAAATCCACCGGCCGCCCCGACACGGTTGCACCGAAGGCCACCGTGGCCTGCCCGGTGTAACGCTGCAACACCAGCAGCCACGCAGCTTGCACCAGACTGTTCAGGGTCACTTGTTGCTGACGGGAGAAGGCATTCAGGCGCTGGGTGAACGCTGCATCGAAATGCAGGCGATGCATCTGTTTGCCGGGGCCCGGCACCGTCGCCCCGTGGCAGGCCGAAGCCAGTCGCGTCGGCTCGTGCAAAGCGGCCAGTTGTCCGCGCCAGAAAGCCTGGGCGGCGGCTTTGTCCTGACCTTGCAGCCAGACCAGGAAATCGCGGTAACGACCCTGCGCGCCCGGCACCGGGTGGCCGGCGTAATCCTGCAACACCTCGCCGAACATCCGCGAGTTGCTCCAGCCATCCATGAGAATGTGGTGGCAGGTAAAAATCAGCCGATGGCGATCATCCGCCGTGCGCAACAGGCACAGACGCAGCAACGGCGGATTCTGCAGATCGAAGCCGCGTTCGCGGTCGGCCTGCGCCCGCGCTTCGAGCACGGCGGGCAGATCAGCCACCCCGCGCACATCGACTTCCGGCATTTCCAGGGTCAACTGGCGGTTGATCACTTGCAGCGGCGCATCGAGGCCATCGCGGCCCCAAATAAAACCGGCGCGCAGCACTTCATGGCGATCCACCACCCGCTGCCAGGCTTGCTGGAAGCGCGCCACGTCGAGGCCGTCGATGTCCAGCAGCATTTGATAGACATAGGCGCTGGCATCGGCGTCGTACAGGCTGTGGAACAGAATGCCCTGCTGCATCGGCGCCAGCGGATAGATGTCCTCGATGCGCTGGGCGGCGATCGGCAAGCTGTCCAGATGCGCCTGGGACAACCCGGCCAACGGCACATCGGACGGCGTCAAGGCACCGCTCGGATGGCTCAGGCAATGGTCGATCAACTCGCCCAGCGCCACTTCATAGGCGCGGGCCAAGGCATTGATGGTCGCCTCTTCGAAAACATCGCCGCTGTAGGTCCAGGTCAGACTCAACTGGCCCTGATAGACCCGGCCGTCGATGGTCAGCCAGTTGGCCATCGGCGCGTTTTCGTCCTGGCCGGCGCCCTTGTCTTCAGTGGCCGGCACCCACAGGGCGTCGGCGTCGAAGTTGTTGTCGAACTGACCGAGGTAGTTGAACGTCACCTTCGGTTGCGCCAGGTCGCTCAGTGCAGCTTGCGCCTCGGCGCTGCCCAGATGCCGCAGCAAGCCGTAGCCGAGGCCTTTGTTCGGGATCGCGCGCAGTTGCTCCTTGATGCCTTTGATCGACGCTTCGAGACTGGCGCCGGGCATCAGACGTACCGGGAACATGCTGGTGAACCAGCCGACCGTGCGGCTCAGGTCAACGTCGTCGAACAGGTCTTCACGACCGTGACCTTCGAGCTGGACCAGCGCGCTGTCAGTGTTCGTCCACTGACACAACACCCGGGCCAGCGCCGTGAGCAGCAGATCGTTGACCTGGGTGCGATAGACCGCCGGCGCCTGCTGCAACAGCTGGCGGGTGCGTTCGGCGTCCAGACGCGTATCGACGCTGCGCTCGAACCGGTTGCTCAACTGGCCCTGCGGATTATCCAGCGGCAGTTCGACCGACACGTCGCGCAACTGTCCGCGCCAGTAATCCAGCTCGCTTTCCAGCTCGCCGCTGCGGGCATGCTCCTGCAGACGCTGGCCCCACGCCTTGAACGCACTGGTCTTGGCCGGCAGGCTCACGGCTTGCCCGCGGCTCAGCTGTTGATAGGCACTTTGCAGATCTTCCAGCAGGATCCGCCACGACACGCCATCGACCACCAGGTGATGGATCACCAGCAGCAGGCGCTGACTGGCGTCCGGCAACTCGACCAGCGCTGCGCGCATCAGCGGGCCGTCGTGCAGATCGAGGCTGCGTTGCAAGTCCAGGCACAGCGCCGGCAATGCCGCACTGTCGTCCAGCACAAAGGTGCGCAGCAAGGCGTGCGCCTGTTCCGCCGGCGCATGCGTTTGCTGCCAGCCATTGTCTGTCTGGCGATAACGCAGACGCAAAGCGTCATGGTGCCGCTGCAGATGCTGCAACGCCTGCTCCAGCGCTACCGCTTGCAGCGCGTGGGCCGGGGTCAGCAGGATCGACTGGTTCCAGTGATGCCGCGCCGGGATATCACTGTTGAAAAAGTAATGCTGGATCGGTGTCAGCAGCGCCTCACCGAGCACATCGCCCTGCTGCATCTGCACCGCGTCGCTCTGTTGCGCGACGGTGGCCAGACGCTGCACGGTCTGGTGCTGGAAGATGTCTTTGGGGGTGAAGCGAATACCCGCCTGACGGGCGCGGCTGACCACCTGAATGGAAATGATCGAATCACCACCGAGCTCGAAGAAGTTGTCGTTGAGACCAACCCGCTCGACCTTCAACACGTCCTGCCAGATCTCGGCCAGACGCTGTTCCAGTTCGTTGCGTGGTGCCGCGTAGGCTTCCTGCACCTGAGCAACGTCTGGCTGCGGCAGTTGCTTGCGATCCAGCTTGCCGTTAGCGGTCAGCGGCAGGCGCTCAAGGAACGCCCAGCTGACCGGCACCATGTAATCCGGCAGGGATTCCCGCAGATGCGCCTTGATCGAATCGCGCAGCGCAGCCTGGCCTTCAGCGTCCAGCACTTCGTTGGCGACGATCCAGGTCGCCAGTTGCTGGCCGCTGAGGCCATCGACCGCGAGCACCACCGCTTCGCGCACGTCGGGGTGCTGGAGCAGTTGCGCTTCGATTTCCCCCAGTTCGATACGGAAGCCACGGATTTTCACTTGATGGTCGATACGGCCGATGTATTCGATCACACCGTCACCGCGCAGACGCGCCAGGTCGCCCGTGCGATAGAGACGCTCGCCCGCCTGCGGATTGAATGGATCGGGAACGAATCGCGTCGCGGTCATGCCGGCCTGATTCAGGTAACCCCGGGCCAGACCGGCACCGGCGATGTACAACTCACCGATGCAGCCTTGCGGCACCAGGTTCAGCGCGTTGTCGAGCAAGTACCACGACAGGTCGACAATCGGCTCGCCGATGGGGCTGCTGTGGTTCTGCTGCAAGTCGGCCAGCGACAACGGCCGGTAGGTCACGTGCACGGTGGTTTCGGTGATGCCGTACATGTTGATCAGCGTTGGCGCGCGGTCGCCGAAGCGTTCGAACCACGGGCGCAGGCTCTGCACTTCCAGGGCCTCGCCGCCGAACACCACGTAGCGCAAGGCGTTGTTGCGCGGCGACTCGCTGGCCACCTGCATCAATGGCTTGAACGCCGACGGTGTCTGGTTCAGCACGGTGACGTTTTCATCGCACAGCAGGGTGTAGAAATCCTCCGGGGAACGGCTGACATCGTGGGGCACCACCACCAGTTTGCCGCCGTAAAGCAGCGCACCGAAAATTTCCCACACCGAGAAGTCGAAGGCGTAAGAATGGAACAGCGTCCAGCTGTCCTGCGGACCAAAATCGAACCACTGTTCGGTGGCGCTGAACAAGCGCATGACGTTGCTGTGCGGCAGCAACGCGCCCTTCGGTTTGCCGGTGGAGCCGGAGGTGTAAATCACGTAGGCCAGATTGTCCGGCGTGGTCAGGCACCGCGGGTTGACGTCGTTGCCAGAGGCTGGCGCTTGATGCAGATCGAGGCACGCCAAGCCCGGCGGCACCGGCAATTGCGCCAGCAGGTGACCCTGGGTCAGCAGCAACTCGATGCCGCTGTCTTCGATCATGTAGGTCAGACGGTCGTCGGGATAGCCCGGGTCGAGCGGCACATACGCGCCACCGGCCTTCAAAACCGCAAGGATGGCCACGATCATGTCCAGCGAACGCTCGACGGCGACCCCCACGCGCACGTCCGGGCCTACGCCACGGGCGAGCAACGCATGCGCCCACTGGTTGGCGCGGCGATTGAGTTCGGCGTAGGTCAGGCATTGCCCGGCGAAGGTCACGGCGATCGCGTCAGGATGACGCTCGGCCTGCGCTTCGATGGCTTGATGGATGCACTGTTCGGACGTTTGCGCGACCCGCACCGGGTTCCACTGCGTGAGCAACTGTTGCTGCTGGCCGGCATCGAGCATCGGTAGCTGGCCAATGCGCTGGTTCGGTTCGGCGACAATGGCCTGCAACAGCGCAGTCCAGTGTTGCGCCAGACGCTCGATGGTCGCCGCGTCGAACAGATCGGTGGCGTACTTGAGCACCGCTTCGATGCCGTGCGCCTGTTCGGTGGTGTTCAGGGTCAGGTCGAACTGCGCGGTCTGGCTCTGCCATTCCAGCGGCTCGATGTTCAAGCCGTTGAGGCGGGTTTCGACGCTCGCGCGGCGTTCGGCCTGATGGTTGAACATCACCTGGAACAACGGGCTGTGACTGAGGCTGCGACCCGGCTCCAGCGCTTCGACCAATTGCTCGAACGGCAAGTCCTGATGGGCCTGCGCTTCCTGCGCGGTCTGTTTGACCTGACGCAGCAATTCGACAAAGGGCATCTGCCCGTCAATGTCGGCCTTGAGCACCTGAGTGTTGACGAAGAAGCCGATCAGCCGCTCGATCTCGACCCGGCCTCGGTTGGCATTCGGCACGCCGACCCGGATGTCGGCCTGACCGCTGTAACGGTGCAACAAGGCCTGGAACGAAGCCAGCAAGACCACGAACAGGGTGACGTTCTCTTGTCGGGCGAAGGCTTTGAGCGCGTTGCTCAGCGCCGGGTCGAGAATCAGGTTGTGGCTGGCGCCGGCAAAGCTTTGCTCGATCGAGCGCGGACGATCCATCGGCAGTTCCAGCACCGGTTGCTCGCCGCCGAGCTTGTCTTGCCAGTAGGCCAGTTGCCGCGCCTGCTCACCGGCTTCCATCCACTGCCGTTGCCACAGAGCGTAGTCGGCATATTGAATCGGCAAGGCCGGCAGGCCGGCGTCGTGACCGAGGTTGAAACCGGCATAGAGCTGCACCAGTTCCTCGATCATCACTTGCAGCGACCAGCCATCGGAGACGATGTGGTGCAGGGTCAGTACCAGCACATGCTCATTCGGGGTGACTTGCAGCAAGGCTGCGCGCAACAGCGGGCCGTGCTCCAGGTCGAAGGTTTGCTGGCTCTGGGTCTGCACGAACGCCTGGATCGAGGCATCCGGGTCGTTGGCCAGCTCAGCGCCCGGCTGATGGATCTCCAGTGCAAAGGGTCCTGCCGGCAGGACCACTTGCAACGGTTGCCCGGTTTCCTGAGTGAACACCGTGCGCAAGGTTTCGTGTCGTTCGATCAGCGCCTGGACGCTGCGCTCCAGCGCGTTGACATCCAGCGGGCCCTGCAAACGCAGGGCCGTCGGAATGTTGTAGGCGGCGCTGTGCGGCGCCCACTGCCAGAGGAACCACTGGCGCTGCTGAGCGTAGGACAGCAGCAACGGCTCTTCAGCCGTGCGCTTGAAAACCGGGGCAATGTCAAAGAGGTTGACGCCTTTCTGCTTGAGCAGAACCGCCAGAGCCTTTCTTTGCTTAGCCGAAAGTTGTCCTACCGACTCGATTAACTCTTGCACGCGTTTTTCCCTCTCAAGAAATCAGTTTTTCCAGATCATCGAGGGATAGACGTTTGAGGGCCTCCAGGGATTTAGCCAATTCATCCTGAACGGGCGACATTTCGACGCGCAAGGCCTCGATCCGCGCACAGAACGCCTTGAGGGTGTCGGTTTCGAACAGTTCCTTGAGCGGCACCTTGTCGCCCAGACGTTCCTTGATCCGGGTGACCACCAGTGTGGCCAGCAACGAGTGCCCGCCGAGCTGGAAGAAGTTGTCCGCGAGGCCCACGCGCTCGACCTCCAGCACCTCCTGCCAGACCGCCGCCACGTCCCACTGCAGATCGCTCTGCGGCGCCTGATAGTGCTGCTGTGTCGGGCTGTCACCCAGCGCCATCAGCGCCTTGCGATCGAGCTTGCCGTTGGGGGTCAGCGGGATGGCGTCGATCAGGTGCAAGTGCCCCGGCACCATGTGCGCCGGCAAGCACGCGGCGAGTGCGCTGCGCAGGCGTTCGGCCAAGGCCGGTTGCCCGGCCACCGGCTGCGCCGCGACGACGTAGGCATGCAGGTGTTTACCGGCGGCACCGTCCTGAGCGAGCACCACGGCTTCACGGACTTCGCTCTGCTCCAGCAAGCGCGCTTCGATTTCGCTGAGTTCGATACGGAAGCCGCGAATCTTCACCTGATGGTCGGCGCGGCCGATGTACTCGATGTTGTCGTCACTGCCCTGGCGCACCAGATCGCCGGTGCGGTACAGCCGTTCGCCGTTGCTGGCATACGGGTTCGGCACAAAGCGTTCGGCGGTCAGCGCGGCGCGCATCAGGTAGCCACGGGTCACCCCGGCACCGCCCAGGTACAGCTCGGCCGGCACACCTTCCGGCAGTACTTGCAGCTGAGTGTCGAGCAGATAGGCCACGGTGTTTTGCAGCGGCCGGCCGATGTTCGCCTGCCCGTGCGGCGTGCGCAGGGTGAAGGTCGAATAGGTGGTGTCTTCCGAAGGCCCGTAGAGGTCATAGACCTGTTGCACCGACGTGCTCGCGTACAAACTGTCCACCAGACTTTGCTTGAGCGGTTCGCCCGCCAGATTGATGGTCGCCACCGACCGCGGAATCTGCCCGGCCCGTTGCAGCGCGGCAATCGCCGACGGCACGGTGTTGATCAGCGTGACCTGTTCGCGCGCCGGCAGCTCGGCCAGCGCCAGCGCGTTGTCCGCCAGCACCAGGCAACCCCCGCAGGCCAGGGTGACGAAGATTTCCCAGACCGACAAGTCGAAGCAGATCGACGTCGACGCCAGCACGCCACGCAGTTGCTCTTCGCGATAGACCCCGGCCGACCACTGAATCAACGCTGACAGGTTGCCGTGGGTAATGGCCACGCCTTTCGGTTTGCCGGTGGAGCCGGAGGTGTAGATGACGTACGCCAGATTCTGCGCGGTGACATTCGCCAACGGCGCGGTAGCCGGGAGCGCATCCAGTGCGCCCTCTTCCACCAACAGCACCTGCGCGCTCAAGGTTTCAGGCAGCAGCGCCAGTGCGGCCGGCTCGGTAAGCAGCACGGCGGCGCGGCTGTCGTCGAGCATGTGCAGCAAACGCTCCTGCGGGTAATCCGGGTCGAGTGGTACATAGGCGCCACCGGCCTTGAGGATTGCCAACAGGCCGACGAGCATGTCCGGTGTACGACGCATGCACACGCCCACGCGCACTTCCGGCCCCACGCCCAACGCTTGCAGCTTGTGCGCCAGTCGATTGGCCCGGGCATCGAGACTCTGGTAGTCGATGTGTTGCTCGGCAAACACCACAGCCTGCGCGTGTGGCTGACGCTGCACCTGCGCGGCAATGTGTTCCAGCACCGTGCGCGCATCTGGCGCCGTGGCGGCGGCCTTGCCCCACTCGATCGCTGCTTCGCGTTGCGGCGCTGCCAGCAGGTGCAGCGCACCCAGCGGCTGGGTGGCATCGGCGAGGAACTGCCTCAGCAGGCTTTCCAGTTGCGCGCTCAACGCGTTGATCGTCGTCGCAGCGAAACCGGCCCGGTCGTAACTGATGCCCAGGCTCAGCTCACGCCCGGTGACCGCCACCAGCGTCAACGGGTAGTTGGTCTGTTCCTGACGACGGATCGCCGAGAACGTCAAACCGGTAGCCGGGCCCTGTTGCAGGGCTTCGGCCATCGGGTAGTTTTCGAACACCAGGATGCTGTCGAACAGCGCCCCGTTACCCGCACCGGCCCAACGCTGAATGTCGTAAAGCGGGGTGTGCTCATGCTCGCGCAGCGCCAGATTGAGGCCCTGCACCTGTTGCAGCCACTGGCTGACGACGATCTCTGCGGACGGCGCCGCCACCACCGGCAAGGTGTTGATGAACAGACCGATCTGTTGTTCGACGCCCGGCAAGTCGGTCGGACGTCCGGCCACCGTGGCGCCGAAGGCGACGTTGTCCTGCCCGGTGTAACGCTGCAACAGCACCAGCCACGCCGCTTGCACCAGGGTGTTGAGGGTGACTTTCTGCTCGCGGGCGAAACGGTTGAGGTCCGCCGTCAACGCCTCGCTGAAGACGTGCTCGTGATCGGCATAACCTGCGGCAAGCGCTTGCCCGCCCGCCACGGCACTGGCCAGACGTGTCGGCTCGTCGAGATCGGCCAGTGCCGCCGTCCAGAATTCGCGACTGGCCTGCTGATCGCGCTGGCCGAGCCATTCGATGTAATCGCGATAGCGTCCCTGTGACACGGCCGGGGTCATACCGGCGTAGCGTTGCAACACTTCGCCGAACAACTGCGAAGTGCTCCAGCCGTCCATGAGGATGTGATGGCAGGTGTAGATCAGGTGATGCGTGGCCTCGTCCGTGCGCACCAGCGTCACCCGCAACAGCGGCGCCCCGGTCAGGTCGAACCCGCTGGCGAGGTCGTCGCCGGCCAGTTGATCCAGCGCTGTGCCAAGGTCAGCACGACCGCGCCAGTCCTGTGTGCTCCATGGCATCTGCGCAGTTTGACGCACCACTTGCACCGCAGCGGCGGCATCCTGTGGCCAGACAAAAGCCGTACGCAGGATTTCATGGGCATCAACGGTGTGCTGCCAGGCCTGACGGAAGCGCTCGGCGTCGAGATGCTGCACATCGACGCGCAATTGGTTGGTGTACGCCGGACTGTCCGGATCGTTGACGCTGTGGAACAGAATGCCCTGCTGCATCGGCGACAACGGATACAGATCGACGATGTCGCGGGCCGGGATCGGCAGTGCCGACAGTTGTGCCTGAGTCAGCGTTGCCAGGCTGAAGTCCGACGGCGTGACAGCGGCCTCGCCACTGTCGCAGCAATGTTCGATCAAACGTTCCAGCTCGCGACGATAGGCCTCGGCCAGCGCCTCAATGGTTTCTGCGCGATACATGCCGGTGCCGAAGGTCCAGGTCAATTCCAGCTCACCGCCGTAGACCTGACCGTCAACGCTCAGCCAGTTACCCAACGGTGCCGCCGCGTCCTGATTGGCGCCGGTGCTTTCACCACTCGGCACGAACAATGCGCCTTCTTCGGGGTTGAACGCGCCGTCGAACTGGCCAAGATAGTTGAAGGTCACACGCGGCTCAGGCAATGCCTGCAACTCGGCGCAACGGCTCAGGTAACGCAGCACGCCATATCCGATGCCTTTACCCGGCACCGCACGCAGTTGTTCCTTGATTGCGCACAGGGACGCACCTGGCGTCGCCTCAGGTGTCAGGCGCACCGGGAACAGGCTGCTGAACCAGCCGACCGTGCGGCTCAGATCAACATCGTCGAACAGGTCTTCGCGACCGTGTCCTTCAAGCTGCACCAATACCGAAGGCTGCTCGCTCCAGTCGCACAATACCCGCGCCAGTGCGGTCAGCAGCAGGTCGTTGATCTGCGTGCGATACGCCGCCGGCGCCACTTTCAGCAGCTTGTGGGTCAGTGCCTGACTCAAGCGCGAGCTGGCCCGGGCCGCTTGCGCACGCGTCTGGTGCTCTTGCGGGAAGTCTCGCGGCAGCGTTGCGTCGCCCGCCTCCAGGGTCTGGCGCCACCAGGCACCTTCAGCGGCCAACGCCTCGCTCTGCCCGTAACGGTGCAGATGCTCGGCCCAGTTGTGCAGCGAGCTGCTTTTACCCGGCAAGACCAGCGGCGTGCCCGCCGCCAACGCGGCGTAAGCGTGCTGCAGATCTTCCAGCAGAATGCGCCACGACACGCCATCCACCACCAGGTGATGGATGACCAGCAACAGACGTTGTTCAGCGTTCGGCAGGTTCACCAGGACCGCGCGCAGCAAGCGCCCCAGTTGCAGATCCAGGCTGCGCTGGGCTTCATCGGCGAGTGCCGGCAACGACGCCAGACTGTCCAGCTCGCGCACCCACAGCAATTCAGGATCGCGCTGGCTCTGCGGTAATGCCTGCCAGGTATCGCCCGACAGCTGGAAATTCAGCGCCAACGCATCGTGCTGTTCGACCAGTGCCGCCAGTGCTGTGCGCAGATGCGTGGCGTCGAGCGGCGTGGTCGGCTGCAACATCACCGACTGGTTCCAGTGCTGACGCCGGGCAATCTCCATCTCGAAGAACCGCGCCTGAATCGGCAACAACGGCAATGGCCCGCGCGCTGCCGGCGCCGCAGTCGTAGCGGGTTTCGCTTCAATCAGTCTGGCCACCGCGGCCAATTGGCCAATGGTCTGTTTTTCGAACAGTTGCTTGGGGCTCAGCTTGATACCCTGGCGTTTGGCCCGGGCAATGATTTGCAGACTGAGGATCGAATCACCGCCCAGTTCGAAGAAGTTGTCGCTGCTGCCCACGCGCTCCAGCTTGAGCACCTCGGCCCAGATCGCCGCCAGCTTTTCCTCGACCTCACCCACCGGCGCGACGAACTGCTGCGTGACCAGCCCCGGCACCGGCAAGGCGCGCTTGTCGAGTTTGCCGTTGGCGGTCAGCGGCAGTTGCGCCAGCAGCACAATCTGCGCCGGCACCATGTACTCCGGCAGGCACGCCTGCAATTGCTCGCGCAGCCCCTGCGCCTGCAGGCTCACACCCGCCACCGGCACACACCACGCCAGCAGTTGCAGCCGCGCCGGGTCATCATCCAGAGCCAATGCCAACACCGCAGCCTCACTGACGCCATCGAGGCCGAGCAGCACCCGTGCGACTTCCGCCGGTTCCACGCGATAACCGCGCACCTTGACCTGATCGTCGGCGCGGCCGATGAATTCCATGGCCTGTTGACGGTTACGCCGCACGCGGTCGCCGCTGCGGTACACCCGCGAACCCGGCGCGCCGAACGGATCGGGCAGGAAGCGTTCGGCGGTCAATCCGGGCTGGTTCAGATAGCCCAGCGCCACGCTGTCACCACCGATGTACAACTCGCCGGCCACCTGATCAGCGACGCTGTTGAGCACATCGTCGAGCACGTAAACCTGCGCGCCCGTCAGCGCCGTGCCGACCGGAACACAGCGCGCATCGGCCGCCAGTTCGCCAACTTCGTGGGTCAACACACCGACCGTGGTTTCACTCGGCCCGTAGTGGTTGATCACGCGGCAGCCCGGTTTGAGCTGACGCACGCGCTCCACCAGAGCTGGCGAGCAGGCTTCGCCGCCGACGATCAACGCGTGCTGCGGCAACACATCGGCGGCCCGGGCAGCTTGTAACAGAGCGGCCAGATGCCCCGGGACGATTTTCAGCATGCCCACGCGGTGAGTGGCCATGTATTCGGCAAACCGGTCCGGGTCAAAACCCAGTTCTTCCGGCAACACGTGCAACAGGCGCCCGGAACACAACGCGCCGAACAGCACGGTAAAGCCCAGGTCGGCGGCGATGGTCGAGACCAGCGCCATGCTGCTGTCCGGCGTCGGTGCCAGGCGTTCCAGCGCACCGCGCACGTAACTGCCCAGCGCCCCGTGGCTGACCAGCACACCCTTGGGTTGCCCGGTGGAACCGGAGGTGTGAATCACATAGGCCGGTGACTGCGCGAACAGGCTCACGGCCGGGCTGACGTCCGCCATCGCCTGCCATTGCGTGGGTGCGTAAGCGAGCCCCTGACATCCATCCACCGCCAGCGCGGACACCCGCGCATCCCCTTCAGCGCACAGCAGCAGCCGCGCCCCGGCACCGCCGAGCATCTGCTGCAGCCGTGCGTTCGGCGCCTTGACGTCAAGCGGCATGTACACCGCGCCGGCCTTGAAGATCGCCAGCACACAGGTCAGCCAGTCCAGCGAACGCTCCATCAGCACCGCCACCGGCTCACCGATGTTCAGCCCCTGCGCCAGCAGATGATGGGCCAGACGATTGGCCGCCTGATCCAGCGCCTGAAAACTCATGCTCTGATGCAGGTCACGCGCAGCCAGTGCCTCGGGCTGCTGCGCGACTTGTCGATCCCACAGGTGCAACACCGACTGCGCCGGTTCGCCGGGTGCAGCAAGCACCGCTGGCGCCAACGGGGCAACACTGTGCAACGGCGCTTGCGGTGCTTTCAGCAACTCACTGAACAGGCCAAGCAAGGCCGGCACAAAACCGGCGACAGTCTCTGGACGATAGAGGTCGCTGGCATAGGTCATCTGCCCGTGAATCAAGGTGCCGTCATCGGTGATGTCCAGCGCCAGATCGAAGTGGGTGCCGTCCTTGTCCAGCGGGTATTCCGCCACGCTCAGCCCCGGTAGCGTCATCGAGCGTTGCTTCTGCATGCCGACGTTCTGGTTGAACTTGGCCTGGAACAGCGGGTTGTGACCGAGGGTGCGCTCGGCGACCAGTTCGTCCACCAGTTGCTCGAACGGCAACTCCTGATGCGCCTGGGCACCGAACGCCGCTTCGCGCACCCGCGCCAGCAAGTCGGCGAAGCTGCCGCGCTCATCCACTTCGCAACGCAGCACCTGGGTGTTGACGAAGAAACCGATCAGCCCTTCGACTTCGGCGCGGCCACGGTTGGCATTCGGCACGCCAACACGGATGTCGCGCTGCCCCGCGTGGCGCGAGAGGAACAGCGAGAACCCCGCCAGCACCAGCATGAACAGACTGATGCCCTGGCTGCGGGCAAAGGCGTTGAGTTGCAGGGACAACTGCGCGCCGAAATCGAAACTCAGGGTCTGCCCTGCAAAACTTTGCGTCAGGGGCCGGGCGTAGTCCGGCGCCACTTCCAGCAGCGGCTGTTCTTCACCGAGTTGCTGGCGCCAGTACTCGAGTTGCCGCTCGCCCTCGCCGGCTTCCAGCCAGCGTCGCTGCCAGATCGCATAGTCGGCGTATTGCAGCGGCAGAGCGGGCAATTGTGGCTCGCGCGCCAGGCTGAAGGCCTGATAGCACTGGACGAATTCCTTGACCATCACGTCCATCGACCAGCCGTCGGAGACGATGTGGTGCATGCTCACCACCAGCACGAATTGTTCATCGGCTACTGCAAACAGGCTGGCGCGCAGCAACGGCCCGTGGCGCAAATCGAACGGCCGCGCCGTGACGGTTTGTACCTGTTGCGCCAGGGCCGCCTCGCGCTCCGACACCGGCAAACCGGTGAGGTCGATGCGCTCCAGCGCAATGGGTTGCTGATCGAGAATCACCTGATACGGTTGATCGCCATCGGTATGGAACACCGTGCGCAACACTTCATGGCGCATGACCAGATGATCGAAGGAACGTTGCAGCGCCGCTTCGTCCAGGCGCCCGTTCAGACGCAGGCCGGCGGCCATGTTGTACGCGGCGCTCTGCGGTTCGAGCTGCCAGAGAAACAGCAGGCGTTGCTGGGCGAACGACAACGGAATCGGCGTGGCCTCGTGCCGGCTGACCGGCAGCGGCAACAGGCTGAAGTCCTTGCCTTCCTCACGCAGTCTGGCCAGAAACTGTCGACGCTGTTCCAGCGGCAAACCGACGAACCTTTTCGCGATGCGTTCCGCCATGGTGCCGCTCATACTTCCTCTCCTTCCAAAGCATTCATGAACTGATCCATGTCGGACCAGTCGTCGTCCGTTGCACCGCCGGCCTGTTGTGCCAGCAGCGCCGCCAGATCGGTCAGTAACGGTTTTTCGAACAGACTGCGCAGCGGTAACACCACGCCCAATTGAGTCTTGATGCGCGCAATCACTTGCGCGGCCAGCAGCGAATGGCCACCGAGTTCAAAAAAGTGATCATCCAGACCGACCCGCGGCACCTGCAGGACCTCGGCCCAGATCCGCGCCAGACACTGCTCGGTCTCCGTTTGTGGCGCGCGATAGTCGCCCTGCAACTGGCTGGCATCCGGCGCCGGCAAGGCTTTGCGGTCGAGCTTGCCGCTCGGCGTCAGTGGCAGGTTCGGCAACAGCAGCAAGTGCCCCGGCACCATGTAATCCGGCAGATGGCTTTGCAGCGCGGTGCGGATCTGCTGACGGAATGCCGATTGGCTGGCGGCGCCCGCCAGCACGGCCTGCTCGCCAACCACGTAGGCCACCAGTTGCTGACCGCCGCTGAGCGGCACCGCCAGCACCACGGCTTCACGAACGCCCGCGCACTGTTGCAGGCGTGATTCGATTTCGCCCAGCTCGATGCGGAAGCCACGGATCTTCACTTGATGGTCGACCCGGCCGACATATTCCAGCGCACCGTCAGCGCGCAGTCGGGCGCGATCACCGGTGCGATACAGGCGCTGGCCATCAGCAAACGGGTCTGCGATAAAGCGCTCGGCACTGAGCATCGGCTGACGGTGATAACCACGGGCCAGGCCCGGGCCACCGATGTACAACTCACCCACCGCGCCTTGCGGCAACAGGTTCAAGTCATCATCGAGCACGTACAGCCGACGGGCCTCCAGACCGTGGCCGATCGGAATGCCGCGCCACGACACGGCATCCGCCGTCAGCGCCGTGCAGTCATGAATAGTCGAGACGACTGTGGCTTCGGTCGGTCCGTAGGTATTGAGCAAGCGCACATGGCCCAAACCGGCCCGTTGCCACAGGCGCAAACCATCCACCGCCATCGCCTCGCCACCGACGTGAATCTGCCGCAGCGCGCCGAAACCGGCCGGCGGCTGCGCCGCGTATTCCTGCACCAGCCAGTACCAGTAGGCGGCCGGCAGGTCGGCCAGGGTGATGCCGTGATCGACAATCACCTGACGCAACGTCGCGCTGTCCCACAACGGCGCATCACGCAACACCACAGCGGCGCCATGACACAGCGGCGGGAAGAACTGCTCGACGAAACCATCGAAGCTGCTGGTGGCGAATTGCAGGACGCGGTCGCCTTCGCGCAAGTCGCTGTAGTCGATGGCGCGAGCGATGAACTCGCTCAACGCACCGTGACTGACCGCAACACCTTTCGGTCGCCCGGTGGAGCCGGAGGTGTAGATCACATAGGCGAGGTGCTGCGCATCAACCGTCACCGACAGATTGTCGGCGTGGTCACTGTCGTCCAGTTGCTCCAGGCACAGGCAATCGACGCCCCCCAGATCCGGCAGGCTGGCGAGGTTTTCGTGATCGCTCAGCAGCAGTTTCAGGCCGCTGTCATCCAGCACATGGCGCAGGCGTTCGGCCGGGGTTTGCGGGTCCAGCGGCACATAGGCGCCGCCGGCCTTGAGCACGGCCAGCAAGGCCACCGCCAGTTCCAGCGAACGCCCCAACGCCACGCCGACCAGCACGTCCGGCCCGACACCACGTGCACGCAACTGATGCGCCAGGCGATTGCTGCGCGCATTGAGTTCGCTGTAGGTGAGTGACGGTGACGGCGCCGTGGCGAGGCGTACCGCCGCTGCCTGCGGCGTGCGTGCCACTTGCGCCTCGAACAGGGTCTGCACACTGGCGAAAGCGGGTTCGCTCGCAGTGGCCTGAATCAGCTGTGCGCGCTCGACCTGCGCCAGCAGCGCGACGTCGCCGATCAATTGCTGCGGGTCGCGGCAGACGGAAAGCAGAATATTGCGCCAGTGTCCGGCCATCGCGGCGATGGTCGCGGCATCGAAAATATCGGTGGCGTAGGTGAAGGCGGCGAACAGTTGCTCGCCCTCTTCGCGGGTGTCGAGCATCAGGTCGCTGGTGGCGGCATGTTGTCGACCGCTGCCGGCCAGTTGTTCTTCGGTCAGATAGCCGACCTGCAAACCCGACTCCAGTTGCACGTGCTGCAAGTCGGTCACCAGCGGCTGGTGGTTGAACATCACCTGGAACAGGGGGTTGTGGCTTTGGCTGCGCGCCGGTTGCAGGGCTTCGATCAAGGCGTCGAACGGCAACTCCTGATGGACCTGGGCACCGAGGGCGGCTTCACGCAGGCTTTGCAACAGCTCGGCGAAACGGGTTTGCGCGGTGACTTCGCTGCGCAGGATCTGCGTGTTGACGAAGAAGCCGATCAGCCCTTCGGTTTCACTGCGGGTACGGTTGGCAATCAGGCCGCCGACACGAATGTCGGTCTGGCCGCTGTAGCGATGCAACAAGGTCTTGAACGCGGCCAGCAACACCACGAACAGGGTCACGCCCTGACGCTGGGCAAGGCTTTTCAATTCCTGGCGCAGCGCGGCATCGATCACCGTTTCCAGGCGCGCCCCCTGATGACTCGATTGCGCCGGATAAGCACGGTCAGTGGGCAATTCCAGCACCGGATGTTCGTCGCCCAGTTGCCCGCGCCAGTACTCCAGTTGCCGCTCACGCTCACCCGCCTCCAGCCAGCTGCGCTGCCACAGGGCGTAATCGCGGTAGTGCACGGTCAGTGCCGGCAGCGACGGTTCGCGCCCCGCCACCAGCGCGTCGTAGGTGCGCATGAACTCGTCGATAAGAATGTTCATCGACCAGCCATCGGCAATGATGTGATGCAAGGTCAACAGCAACACGTGTTCCTGCTCGGCCAGACGCAGCAGGCGCAGGCTCAGCAGCGGGCCGTGTTCCAGATCGAAGGCCTGACCGGCCTCCGCCATCATGTGCTGCTGCGCCAGCGGCCAGCGCTGGGCTTCAGGCAATGCACTGAGATCGGTGATCGGCAGTTTCAACGGCTGCGGTGCGGCGACGCGCTGGAACGCGCGCTCACCTTCCTGACCGAACGTGGTACGCAAGCACTCGTGCCGCGCCGCCAGCAGACTGAACGCCTGCTCCAGCGCCTGCACATGCAGATCGCCGGTCAGGCGCACCGCCATCGGCAAGTTGTATGCGGCACTGTGCGGGTCCAGTTGCCAGAGAAACCACATCCGCTGCTGGGCATACGAAAGCCCGTCTCGCTCGGCGATCCCGTCACAGGCAGTCATGGGCAGCTGCGCAAAATCGATGCCCTCACGGGCCATGCCGGCGAGGAACAAACGACGTTTGTCCTGTGGCAGTTCGATAAAGCGACGGGCTAGTTTCTGGGCGTCTGCGGCATTCATGCATGGGGTCCTTGCTGATCGGCGGCGTGACCAGGAGACCCGGTCGTATCAACAAGAACGAATGACAAACGCGATGATTTAGCGCGCTGACGCAACAGCGGCTCGACGGTAGATACACAAATGCCGAAGCCGGTACGAGACCGGCTTCGGCAGCTTTACCAACAGGCGCGGAGTTGGCTCAGAGCGGGCCCTGTGAATGCCCCTCGGCCATGGCAACAATCACTTTGCGCGGTCCCTCGAATGGCGAACGCGCGTGCGCCGAGAGCATATTGTCGAGCATCAGCACATCACCTTCCTGCCAGGGGAAACTGATCGCGCATTCATCGAGTACCGCACGAATCTGCGCCAACACCTCATCTTCAATCGCCGAGCCATCGCCGTAATAGACGTTACGCGGCAAGTCCTCTTCGTCGACGATGTCCAGCAGGCTTTCGCGCACTTCCGCTTGCAGGTTGGAAATGTGGAACAGGTGCGCCTGATTGAACCAGACGTTGTCACCGGTCACCGGATGCACCGCCACCGCCTGACAGGTCTGGCGGGTGCGCAATTCACCGTCGTCCTTCCATTCGCAGACGATGCCGTGAGCCTTGCAGTAGGCTTCGACAACTTCGCGATCTTCGGTGTTGAACACATCTTCCCAGGCCACATCCAACCCGTTGCCAAAGTTGCGCACATACATCAGCCCTTTGCTGACGAAGCGCTCGCGAATCGCCGCCGGAATGCGCCGATAGACTTCACGGCTGTCGGCAATCGGCGTCTCGCCACCCGACTTCGCGGCGATCATGCTGTAGAACCAGATCTTCATCGGCCAGTCGCGGGAATAGGCCTGCTCGTTATGCAGCGGAATGCTCTGGTGCGCCGGGTATTCGGTAGAGGTGTACACGCCCTGCGTCACGTTGGTGCGCGGCGTCGAACCGAATTCATAGTTCAACAGCGGATGGCCGAAACTGGCGGCGAACTGACGGAACTGCTCGGCACCGTTCAACCGAAAGCCACGGAACAGCACCCCACCGTCGCGCAGCAGGTGTTCGTCCACCAATTCTTTCAATTCATCGAACACCGCCAACAGGTCAGTGTCCGCATCGGTCGCTTCCACCAACAACGGCAAGCGCCCCCGTTGCGGCAAGAGTGGCCGAACGGAAAATCCCACAGCAACAGCCATGACTGGCCTCCTGTAATCACTCGATAGGTGAACCGTGCGCTAAAACGCCGGTGCCGCGGCCTGCGCATGCCGGCGGTGATGGACTTCCAGATGGGTCTTGATCGTGCGAATGACCCGCGCTTCATGCTCATGAATGAAGAAATGCCCACCGGTCATCATGTCCACGGAAAAGCTGCCCAGGGTTTCCTTGCTCCAGCCAATCAGTTGCTCGGTGGTCGCGCGGTCTTCCTTGCCGCCGAGCACGTGCACCGGGCAATTGAGCAACGGCCGCTGCGCCGGGGTGAAGCGCCCGCACATCATGAAGTCAGCGCGCAACACCGGCAGGGTCAGGCTCATCAGTTCTTTGTTGGCCAATACTTCCTCGCTGGTGCCCTGGAAGGTGCGCAGTTGCTCGATCAATTCTTCATCGCTGCGCGCATCGGCAAAGCCGCGATCGTAGTCACTGCGCATCGTCGGCGCGGCGGTGCCGGAAGCGAACAGCGCCACCGGTTCCGGTGCGCCGAGTTCGCGAAAGGCGTGGGCCATCTCGCAGGCCAGCAGCGCGCCGAGGCTGTGCCCGAACAGCGCATAAGGCGTGTGCAGACCGGGCTTTTGCTCGCGGGCCAGCTGGCGCGCCAGGGCGCGCATGTCGATTTGCAGGGGTTCGTCGAAACGGGCACCGCGCCCGGGCAGTTCTACCGGTTGCAAGTGCAGCCACGACGGCAATTGGCGCCGCCAGCGGCTGTAGACCATGGCGCTGGCGCCCGAATAGGGCAGGCACAGCAGTGTCAGCTTTGTCACCGCGTTTACCTCAATGGGTTATCTGTAAAAGAGAACGGATGAGGCGTCGCGCGAATTAGTCCGCGCTTCGCGAGCAGGCTCGCACAGGGGATTTGTGTGCGTCGCAGCCCCCTTGCAGGAGCGGGCCTGCTCGCGAAGAGGTCAGCCCATTCGACGCAGCATCTTGCGTCGAGTGAACTCTCGTCGCTTACCACCGGTCAGCTAATTAAGCCCTCAACCCAGGCCCCTCCCCTATGCACATTTCTCTCGCCGGTCAGGTAGCCCTCGTCACCGGCGCCAGCTCCGGCATCGGCCACGCCGCCGCCAAGGCCCTGGCCGCCGCCGGGGCTGCGGTGGTCATCAACTACAATCGCCAGGCCGAGCCCGCCGAAGCCCTCGCCCGGCAGATCGTCGCCGACGGTGGCCAGGCCATCGCGATTGGCGCCGATGTGTCGAAGGAAGACGAGGTCGAACGGCTGTTCGCCCAGACCCTCGAGGCCTTCGGCTCGCTGGACATTCTGGTGGCCAACTCGGGTATGCAAAAAGACGCCGCCGCCGTGGACATGAGCCTGGATGACTGGAACGCGGTGATCGGCGTCAACCTCACCGGCCAGTTTCTCTGCGCCCGTGCCGCGTTGCGAATCTTCAATCGCCAGGGCATTCGCCGGGGCGTGTCCCGCGCCGCCGGCAAGATCATTCACGTGAGTTCGGTGCACCAGCGCATTCCGTGGGCCGGGCACGTCAACTATGCGGCGTCCAAGGGCGGCGTCGACCAGTTGATGCAGACCCTCGCCCAGGAAGTCAGCCATCAGCGCATTCGCATCAACGGCATCGCGCCGGGGGCGATCCGCACGGCGATCAACGCGGCGGCCACCGAGGGCGACGCGGCGCAGGCGTTGCTCAAACTGATTCCCTACGGCCGCATCGGCGATGTCGAAGATGTCGCCAACGCGGTGGTATTCCTTGCCTGCGACGCCTCCGACTACATCGTCGGCACTACCCTGTTCATCGACGGCGGCATGAGCCTCTATCCGGAGTTTCGCGGCAATGGCTGAGCATCACCTGGAACGACAAAGCCCGATCGACGCCCACGGCATCATCGGCGACATGCGCACCGCTGCACTGGTCAACGACAAGGGCAGCGTGGATTTTTTCTGCTGGCCGGAGTTCGACAGCCCGTCGATTTTCTGTTCGCTGCTCGACAGCCCTGACGCCGGGATTTTCCAGTTGGCGCCGGACCTGCCCGACGCCCGACGCGAACAGATTTACCTGCCGGACACCAACGTGCTGCAAACCCGCTGGCTCAGTGAACGGGCGGTGGTTGAGGTCACCGACCTGCTGCCGGTGGCCGACAACCAGGACGACCTGCCGCTGTTGATGCGCCGGGTGCGGGTGGTCAGCGGCGAGGCGACCTTCCATGTGCGTTGTGCCGTGCGCCACGACTACGCCCGCGCCAAGACCCGCGCACAGATGGACCGGCAAGCCGTGGTGTTCAGCGCCGAGGGGCAACCGTCGATGCGGCTGACCTCGGATCAAGCGCTGCACATCGAGAACGATGCGGCGCTGGCCTCCTTTACCTTGAAGCACAACGAGCACGCCGAGTTCCTCCTCGGTGGCGCCGACGATCCGCGCTTTGAACAAGGTGCCGCGCAATTGTGCATGGAGCGCACCTTGAGCTTCTGGCGCGGCTGGATCGGCCAGTCCAACTATCGCGGCCGCTGGCGGGAGATGGTCAACCGTTCAGCCCTCGCGCTGAAGCTGCTGACATCGCGCCAGCACGGCGCAATTCTGGCGGCGGCGACCTTCGGTCTGCCGGAAACCCCCGGCGGCGAACGCAACTGGGATTACCGCTACACGTGGATACGCGACGCATCGTTTACCGTTTATGCCTTTATGCGCCTGGGCTTTGTCGACGAAGCCAATGCCTACATGGGCTGGCTGCGTGGGCGGGTCAGCGATTGCTGCGGCCAGCCAACCAAACTCAACATTCTGTATGCCATTGACGGTCGTCAGGAACTGCCCGAAACCGAACTCACTCACCTGTCCGGCCACGGTGGCGCGCAACCGGTGCGTATCGGCAATGGTGCGTATGAGCAGATTCAGCTGGATATCTTTGGCGAATTGATGGACGCGGTGTATCTGGTCAACAAGTATGGCGACGCCATTTCCCACGAAGGCTGGAACCACGTGCGCGAAGTGGTCGATCAAGTGTGTGAGACATGGCAGACCGCTGATGTAGGCATTTGGGAAATGCGCGGTGAACAACATCACTTTCTGCATTCGCGGCTGATGTGTTGGGTGGCGCTGGATCGGGCCATTCGTCTGGCTTCGAAACGCTCGTTGCCGGCGCCGTTTGTGCAATGGGATCAGACCCGGCAGGCGATCTACGCCGATATCTGGGGCAACTTCTGGAATGAGGAGCGCGGGCATTTCGTCCAGTACAAGGGCGGAACGGCGCTGGACGGTTCGATGCTGTTGATGCCGCTGGTGCGCTTTGTCAGCGCCAAGGACCCGCGGTGGCTGTCGACCCTTGAGGCAATCGAAAAGACCTTGGTGCGCGACGGTATGGTTTATCGCTATCGCAACGACGACGCCAACATCGACGGTTTGACCGGCACCGAAGGCGCGTTTGCCGCCTGTTCGTTCTGGTACGTCGAATGCCTGGCCCGCGCCGGCCAGGTGGAAAAGGCCCATCTGGAGTTCGAACAACTGCTGCGCTATGCGAACCCGCTGGGGCTGTACGCCGAAGAGTTCGACAGCAAGGGTCGGCATCTGGGCAACACCCCTCAGGCGCTGACGCATCTGGCACTGATCAGTGCGGCGAGTTTTCTTGATCGGCGTTTGAGTGGGGAAAAGAGTGTTTGGCAGCCGTAATTTCGTCAGTCTCTGTAGGAAATATGCCGAACTTCAGCGCTTCGCCGGACTAACCCCTACACAGAAATAAACAGAATCAGATCCCCTTTGGTGAGGGGATTTATCCCCCGACGGGCTGCGAGGCGGCCCGGCTCTTTGCCCGCTCGTTTCTTCAGCAGCACCGCATTGCATGGCTTTGCGACTGCTGCGCAGCCGATCGGGGATAAATCCCCTCGCCACAGTTTGTGTAGTTTTTTCCGACTTCGTCTAAACAACACTCAGGTAAATCCCTCCCCCGTAACCTGCACTTACACCCTGAAATACCCTGTTGCCAGCTGTTACATCCACCCCTACCATCCACCGCAACGGGCACAGCGGAGCTGTCCAATAAAACCCGAATTCAAGGAACCAGAATGACCCAGCACGTCCACCGCACCATCGGCACGCCCCTGCGCAGCGGCCTGACCCGCACCCAACTCTGGGAAGCCGCCGACCAAGGCCTGATCAAATGCTGGGAGATCGGCCGCCAGCGCGCCACCCGCTTCCCCGACCTCGCGCAAAAATGCCTTGCCGGCGAACTGCCGGTGCTCGGCTGGAAAGGCGGCGTCAGTCGCAGCCTGAAGAAAAACGAAAAATTCGGCTCGCTGAAGTATCTGGCGCAGTGGCAAGGCTTGCGCGGTGAGGATCTGGATATTGATCTGGGTGAAGAGCGTTCGCTGACCTGCTCGCGGACGAAGATGCGGGTGACGTTTACTCCGGATCGGGCGAAGTATTTCAATCAGCTGGCAGAGGCCGAGGCCTGATTCCGCAAGTGGGTAGCGCTTGTGGCGAGGAAGCTTGCTCGCGCTGGACTGCGCAGCAGGCCCTTTAAAATTCGGAGCGCGTCGCGGCTCAGCGCAAGCCCTCGCCACGTTTCAGACTCGTCCGATCACATCAGTGTCGATTGATGAATCTGCTGATGCATGCACCGAAAACCGCTCCCGATAAGCCTGCGGCGTCACGCCAATTGCCCGCAGAAAACTGCGGCGCAACGTTTCTTCACTGCCAAACCCGCAGTTGGCCGCGATGCGTTTGACCGGCAGGCCGGTGTCGCTGAGCAAGCGCCGGGCGGTTTCGACACGAATCAATTCAATCGCCCGTGCCGGGGTCTGGCCGGTGTCGGCGCGGTAGTGGCGGACGAAACTGCGCTCGCTCATCCCGGCCTGTTCGGCCAGGGTCGGGATGCCGAGGTCGCAGGTGAGGTGTTCGGCGATCCACGCGTGCAGTTCATCAAAGCGATTGCCTTGATTTTGCAGCGACAGAGTTACGCTGAATTGCGATTGCCCGCCCGGGCGTTTGAGGAACACCACCAGGTGCCGCGCCACGTCCAGGGCGATGTCGCGGCCCAGATCTTCCTCGACCATTGCCAGGGCCAGATCAATGCCGGCGGTGACGCCCGCCGAGGTCCAGACCGGGCCGTCGTTGATGAAAATCGGATTGGCCTCGACCTGCAGCTTCGGGTGCTGCTGCGCCAATTGTTCGCAACGGGTCCAGTGGGTGACCACGCGGCGACCGTCGAGCCAGCCGCTGGCGGCGAGCAGAAATGCGCCGGTACATACCGAAGCCACGCGCCGGCATTTGCCGGCATGCTCGCGCACCCAATCCACCAACAGCACATCTTCGGCCGCCGGATAAATGCCCCAGCCACCGGCGATGATCAACGTGTCGCTGGGCAGTTGCGGCAACGGCTCGGCCAACACCGCCAACCCCGCCGACGACATCACCGCCCCGCCGCCGCTGGCAATCACGCTCGGCGCATACGGGATCGGCAAGCCGCGCTGACGGGCGATGTCGTTGGCCGAGGCGAACACCTGCAACGGCCCGGTGACATCGAGGATCTGCATGTTGGCAAACGCGAGTACGTGAATGGCTTTGGGCATTTGGCGTAATTCGTGGGGTGATTGGCGTATACGCCAGAACCTACGCGCCTACAGTGAAGCCGTCCACCCCTTTTCATGGAGCAAGAACAATGACGCTGCAGATCGGTTTTCTGTTGTTCCCGCAAGTTCAGCAACTTGACCTGACCGGGCCGTACGACGTGCTCGCCTCGTTGCCGGGCGTGCACGTGCATCTGATCTGGAAGGATTTGATGCCGGTTACCGCCAGCACCGGTCTGCTGCTGAAACCGACCACCACGTTCGAGGATTGCCCGGATCTGGATGTGATCTGCGTGCCAGGCGGTGGTGGCGTCGGCGCGCTGATGGAGGATGAGTTAACGCTGGCCTTCATCAAGCGTCAGGCTGCGCAGGCGAAGTACGTGACATCGGTGTGCACCGGTTCGCTGGTGCTCGGCGCGGCGGGCCTGCTGCAAGGCAAACGTGCGACCACGCATTGGGCGTATCACGATCTGCTGCCAACACTGGGCGCAATTGCGGTGAAGGATCGGGTGGTGCGTGACGGCAATCTGTTTACCGGTGGCGGGATTACGGCGGGGATTGATTTCGCCCTGGTGCTGGCGGCTGAACTGTTCGATGCCGACACGGCGCAATTGGTGCAGTTGCAGCTGGAATATGCGCCGGCGCCGCCGTTCAATGCCGGTAGCCCGGACACCGCGCCGGGGGCGATTGTCGATGAAGCTCGCCTGCGTGCCGCGCCATCGCTGAAGTTGCGCACGGAAATCACCGAGCGTGCGGCGGCGAAACTCAACTTGCGCTAGATCCCAATCCCTACACAAATCCCTTGCTGGAATACTAATCCCCTGTGGGAGCGAGCTTGCTCGCGAAAGCGGTGCATCAGTCGAAACAACTATTGCCTGTCACACCGCTTTCGCGAGCAAGCTCGCTCCCACATTGGGATTTATGTTGGGCCAACGGTATCGGAGCTGTCCCGCTTTACCGCCACACCTTCACTTGTCCCCACGCCCCCACCCGTGTAGAAAGCCCTTCCACATATTCTGCACAGGGACTTTCCATGAAGGCGTTGCCATGGCTCTATCTGGCACTTCTCAGCCTCGGTTACGGGTGGGCGCTGAGCTACGGACAGGTCGGCTGGCTGGCGCTGATCAGCATCGGCCTTCTGTTATTTGCCGGATTTGCCGTGCGCCAGCAACAGGTACCGGTGGCGCGGTTTCTCGGTCATGGTCTGTTTATCGTCCTCGCCCTGTCGCTGGCCCTGCACTGGTTACCGGGTTTCTACAATGGTCGCGCCATCGACCCGCAGCGCTTCACCGACAACGCCGTGCCGTTCGCGATGTACCTGAATCTGGACAAACCGCTGATTGGTTTCTGGTTGTTGCTGGTCTGTCCGTGGATTGTCGCGCGGCGGTCGTTGCGCCTGACCGTATATGCCACCCTCCTCGCCCTGACCCTGAGCGCCATCCTCGCCCTCGGCGGCGCACTGTTGCTTGGCGTCATCACTTGGGCGCCAAAGTGGCCGGACCCGGCGTGGCTGTGGGTGTTGAACAACCTGCTGCTGGTGACACTGGTCGAAGAAGCGCTGTTTCGCGGCTATATACAGGGCGGGCTCAGCCGGCGCTTCCAGCACCTGCCCTACGGCGACAACCTCGCCCTGTTGCTGGCCTCGCTGCTGTTCGGCCTGGTGCACGCCGGTGCCGGCTGGACCTGGGTGTTGCTGGCGGGTCTGGCCGGTGTCGGCTATGGTCTGGCCTACCGTTTTGGCGGGCTGGGTGCGGCGATCGCCACGCACTTCGGGCTGAACCTGCTGCACTTTGCGCTGTTCACCTATCCGATGCTGGCGAGTTGAAGCAAGGCCCGTTTTGCGACGCCGTACTTATTACTGAAAAAAAACTTCAATAATTTCCTGACATCGCCGACAACCTTTCAAAGCCTTGCGGATTGAAAAACCATGCGTAACAACCAGCCCATTACACAACGCGAACGGACTTTCCCGGCTCAGCAGCGGTTGATCTCCACAACCGACGCCAAGGGCGTGATCACCTACTGCAACGACGCTTTCGTCGAGATCAGCGGGTTTTCGCGTGAAGAACTGATCCGTGCGCCGCACAACCTGGTCCGTCACCCCGACGTCCCGGCGGCGGTGTTTTCGCACATGTGGGGCACACTGAAACAAGGCTTGCCATGGATGGGCATTGTCAAGAATCGCTGCAAATCCGGTGACCATTACTGGGTGAACGCCTACGTGACACCGGTGTTCGATGGCAGTCAGGTGATCGGTTACGAGTCGGTGCGGATCAAACCCACCGCCGAACAGATCCGCCGTGCCGAAGCGCTCTACCAACGCATCAACCAGGGCAAGTCGGCGATCCCTTCCAGCGATAAATGGCTGCCGGTGCTGCAAGACTGGCTGCCGTTCATTCTGGTCAGCCAACTGAGCTTCGTGATCGGCGCGACCCTCAACTCGCACTGGGGCTTCGCCCTCGCGGCCGGTTTGTCGGTGCCGCTGGGCCTGATGGGCCTGCAATGGCAGCAACGCGGGCTCAAGCGCCTGCTGCGCCTGGCCGAGCAGACCACTTCCGACCCGCTGATCGCGCAGATGTACACCGACAGCCGTGGCGCCCAGGCGCGTCTGGAAATGTCCATCCTCAGCCAGGAAGCGCGCCTGAAAACCTGCCTGACCCGTCTGCAGGACACCGCCGAACACCTGACCGATCAGGCCAAACAGTCCGACGCCCTGGCGCACAACAGCTCCAGCGGCCTGGAACGCCAACGCGTGGAAACCGAACAGGTCGCCACCGCCGTCAACCAGATGGCCGCGACCACTCAGGAAGTGGCGAGCCACGTGCAGCGCACTGCTGACGCGACTCAGGAAGCCAATCGCCTGACCGGTCGCGGTCGTGACATTGCCGGCGAAACCCGTGAAGCCATTCAGCGTTTGTCGGTGGTCGTCGGCGAAACCGGCCTGACCGTGACCCAACTGGCCAAGGACAGCGACGAAATCGGCGGCGTAGTTGATGTGATCAAAGGCATCGCCGACCAGACCAACCTGCTCGCCCTCAACGCTGCCATCGAAGCGGCCCGTGCCGGCGAGATGGGCCGTGGTTTCGCGGTAGTGGCTGACGAAGTTCGCCAACTGGCGCAACGCACCAGCGAATCGACCGGGCAGATTCATGCCCTGATCGCCAAGTTGCAGCAGACCGCTTCGAGTGCCGTGCAAACCATGGAAGCCGGGCATCGTCAGGCCGAAGAAGGTGTGGCGCGGGTACTGGAGGCGGATCAGGCACTGGTCGGGATCAGTGAAGCGGTGGCCAACATCACCGACATGACCACGCAGATTGCTGCCGCGACCGAAGAGCAAAGTGCGGTGGCTGAAGAGATCAGCCGCAACATCAGCAATATTTCGGAACTGGCGGATCAGACTTCCGAGCAGGCACATAACTCGGCGTTGCTGAGTGAAGAACTGACGAAGACGGCGAATACGCAGTACTCGTTGGTGGAGCGGTTTAACCGCTGATTGAACTGGCGATAACAAAAAACCCGGAGGGCGAGAGCTTCCGGGTTTTTTGTTGCTTGTCTGAAAGTGATGGTGCTTGGCAGACCGCTTTCGCGAGCAAGCTCGCTCCCACATTGGAACTGCTTGGGACCACAGTTTTGTGTCCGACGACAATCTCCTGTGGGAGCGAGCCTGCTCGCGAAGAGGCCTTCTCTGCCGGCGAAGATCTCACTCAAGCAATGCAGACACTGCCTACAACTCGCCCAGAATGCGCCGACTGGTGCTCGTTGGGGCCAGGTTCTATTGTTTGCCGGTCAAAACTTATTCACATAAGCTGGTCAGCATGAATACACATCCTTCGGAGGCTCCGATGGCCACCACCCGAAAAACCGACAAACCCAGCAAAAAGGAAGTTCGTGAAGAACTGACATTCCTTGATGTTCGGCAAGCCGCGCGTGATGGGCAGAAAGTGTTCGATAAATTTGTGATCACTGGCAGGCTACCTATTACAAAGTAGGCCTGGATGCCAGCCATCAAAATTTCTGCACTTTTTGAACGAATCAAGAACTGGCAGAACTTTGCTGCACACTTCTACAACTACAAAATTTGCGATGAATTACCTGCCATTTTCGGGCGGGATGAACGACTCGATCTGAGCGACATGCACCACATCCACCTTGCCAGTACACAGTCACTGCAGGCTCGATGGGCAAAAATCAATCGCCAGTATTACCGGACAGCATTGGTTAATGATGCTGACAATGACTTTTGGCTGATTTATGCCTATGACGCTTTTCGGGATGAATACTTGCTACTGACAATCACCGGCCCGGATGCCCATAACCGAAGCGAGTGGGGGTCATTTTTGCGCACCGTGCATTGTGAAATCGTTGAACCCTGGGCATTAGGCAGGATTATCTTTCCCGATCTGGATGATTTGTGACTCAAAGAGCTGATCGAGACCGGCAACAAGCGAAAGATCGCTACCTGCGCACCGTCCATGCCCAATGATCTGTAAGGACTGTTGCAGGCTGCGATCCTTTGATCCTGCAAAACCGGGTAGCGAAAGCTTCCGGTTTTTTATTGCGTGTCTGAAATTGATAGTGCTTGGCAGACCACCTTCGCGAGCAGGGCTTGCTCCCACTTTGGAACGTAGTGGGATCACAGATTTGTGTCCGACGACAATCCCTTGTGGGATCGAGCCTGCTCGCGATGAGGCCATAACAGCCGGCGAAATTACTGAGGCAACTTCAGCTTATCCAGCAGCCGATTGACCAACAGCTCATTGAGCATGATCACCTGTTGCAGCGCCAGCAGCGGTTTGCGCTCCGGGCCGCCGATTGAGTTGGCGATATTGCCGGCCATGGCGTGGGCGTAAGAAAGCGACTCGCTCGCCTCGACCAGCAGGGTTTCGTCGTCCAGCGTGGGATCGACGAGATAGACGGGGCGAAACTTGGGCGAGCTTGGCGGGGCCGCCAGGTCTTCGGGCTTGAGGTAGTAGTCGAGAGCGCGGTCGGTTGCTTCTTTGACCTTTTGCGAGCTGAGCGCTGGGTCGTGGGGGATTGGATCTGTGGGTGGTGGGTTTGGTGTGATTTTGAACATGGATGAAACTCCTATCGCAGTTTAAGGAGCCATCACTCTCGCTACCAAACGAGTGGGTGGTGGCCATACGCGGGTTGGTAGACCGGCTGCAATAGGAACCCGGCGCTCACGAGTGAGCCCCACGCATGACCACCATAAAACCGAGCCTCAAGAAAGAGACTCTATACGGTGTTGCCACACAGCTATTACAGACGGGCTACCAAACCCGATCACTGATTTGCAGTGACAGGCAAACGATATAGCCCGGCCTATAGCCGCGTAAGCCGGCGGATTCTGGCGTACGCGTAGGCAACGGCGCAAGGTGTTGTAGGCTCGATGGCGTAACGTGCTGTGTGATTTAAACGTGCTTGCGCAATCATGTTTACGCACAGGAAATGCTGGACAGTGATCGCTTCCAGTTCTTTACCGTGTCAGCAGAATCGCCCCTCACCCTAACCCTCTCCCTGAGGGAGAGGGGACTGACCGAGGTGTTTGGGCAAGATACGCCGACGTGCGATACCGCGTTGAACTCAGATTCTGAAACAGATCAAAAGCCCCTCACCCTAACCCTCTCCCCGAGGGAGAGGGGACTGATCGAGGTGTTTGGATGAGGTACGCCGACGTGCGATACCGCGTTGAACTCCAGCTTTGAAAAGCACACATATCGGCCCTTCTCCATCCCAGAGAAAGGGACTGACCGAGGTGTTTGGGAGAGCTACGCCGACGTGAAATACCGCGTTGAACTCAGATTCTGAAACAGATCAAAAGCCCCTCACCCTAACCCTCTCCCTGTATGTACCGGACACATGGTGGACAGGTGTTCGGAGACATGGTGGACACTTTTTAATAGGCACATTGCTCATCACTAAGGAGATGACCTGTGTCTTGGGAAGAGGTGTCCACTGTGCAGCTTCGTTCAGAATTCGTGCTTTTGGCTCGGCAAGAAGGGGCCAATGTCCGGCAGCTTTGCCGTCGATTTAATATCAGCCCAAGCACCGCCTATAAATGGCTTAACAGGTTTGAAAACCTGGGTGCAGAAGGACTGAACGATCAGTCTCGACGACCGAAGACATCACCCAAGCGATGTGCTGATGAGGTTGAACAGCAGATTCTGACCGTGAGTCAGGAGTACGCGGCCTGGGGCGCTCGCAAGCTCAAACGTGTGTTGGAAGACAATGGCTTAGTGATGCCTTCAGTCAGTACCGTGCATGCGGTTTTACAGCGTCATTCACGCGTTGATCCAAAGGCCGCCGAGATCAAACCGTTTATCCGTTTTGAGCATGAAGCGCCCAACGATCTTTGGCAGATGGACTTCAAGGGGCATATCAGTCTGGGTCAGGGGCGTTGCCATCCGTTGACGATACTGGACGATCATTCGCGGTTTTCACTGTGCATCGCGGCGTGTATCAATGAGCAGCGCGACACCGTCCAGGAGCATCTGGTCCGGGCCTTTCGGCGCTATGGCCTGCCTTTGCGCATGACGATGGACAACGGCTCTCCATGGGGTGATCAGACAGGCGTTTATACCGCGCTGGAGGTCTGGCTGATGAGTCAAGGCATCAAGGTCGGCCACTCTCGACCTTATCATCCGCAAACCCAGGGAAAGCTGGAACGCTTCCACCGCAGTCTGAAAAATGAAGTTCTCCAGGGTCAGCACTTTAACGATCTCAACAGCGCGCAACGGGCGTTTGATATCTGGCGTGATATTTACAACCAGAAGCGCCCGCATCAAGCGCTGGACATGCAGGTTCCTGCTACTCGGTACAGCAGCAGCTCAAGGGAATATCAGGAGCAACCCGCAGCGCCGGAGTACGACGATGGTGATGTGGTCAGGAAGGTTCAGGTAAAGGGCGAGATCTACTGGAGGAACCGTGAATACACAGTCGGGAAAGCTTTTTACGGGAAGTCAGTAGCTATCCGGGAAACGACGGAGGACGGCATCCACGATGTCTACTGGAGTAGACATCGCATCGCCCGAATCGACTTGAACTTGCAGATCGTTACAGCAGGTAAGAAGATCTAAAACCGTCCACCATGTCTCCGAACATGTGTCCACCATGTCTCCGGTACATACACTCCCCGAGGGAGAGGGGACTGACCGAGATGTTTGGGCAAGATACGCCGACGTGCGATACCGCGTTGAACTCAGATTCTGAAAGGCTCACAAATCGGCTCCCTCTCCCTCTGGGAGAGGGCTGGGGTGAGGGAAAATCCACCACAAATCCAAAGCCGACCACACTGTGGCTCTTCACCACTCAACAGGATGAGCGTTAGCTCGGCTGCAGCTTTTGATCTGTAAGGCGACGTCGGAAGGCTGAGTGGAGGGATTGATCCGGGCGTGGGAGCGCAGCGACCGTTTGGCGAAGCCAAACACAGCGAGAGGAGGTGCAGCGAAGCAAACCGGAGGCGCTGCGCCCGGATCACTCCCGGAGCGAAGGAACCCCGAGCCTCAGCGAGCGGGCCGCACGTAGGAGCAAGCCTTTTTGGTTACTTTTTCGGCGTCTGGAAAAAGTGACCCGCCGTAAGGGCGGAACCCTAAGTGGCCGTTACCGCAGCAATGGATATGTACCCAAAACAAAAACTGCGGCGCGTCCAAGATCTATCCCCCAAGGGGGCGAGGGGGAAAGGGAGCCGATCTTCATCTGGTTCAGAATCTCGGTTAACCCTTGAGAAACTCGGCCACCTTCTGCGCGGCGCTAGCCAAATGCTGTTCATGGGTAAACCCGGAAACCTTCAACGGCTTCAAATCATGATCCCCAGCCACCAGCCACGCCACCTCAATACTCGGTGACAAGCTGTAAGCCTCAACCGCCTCACGATTGCCCAGCGCATCCCGCTCCCCCTGCACAATCAACGTCCGCGTCTGCAAAGAAGCCAAATGCTCAACCCGAGGCTTCTCCGGCTTCCCCACCGCATAAAACGGATAGCCCAGACACACCAACGCATCAACCCCCAACTCATCAGCCAGCAGACTCGCCATCCGCCCGCCCATCGACTTCCCGCCAATGGCCAAAACCCCAGCGACATGACGCCGCACCTCGGCATACACCTCACGCCAACATTCCTGCAATTTCGCAGCAGGATTCGGCGGGCGCTTCACCCCATCCACCCGCCGCTGCGCCATATACGGAAACTCAAACCGCAACACATTCACCCCAAGCACGGCAAGGCGCCCAGCCATATCGTTCATCCAGTCACTGTCCATCGGCGCCCCCGCCCCGTGCGCCAGGATCAACGTCGCCGAAGCCTTACCCGTGGCGGCATCCCACAACCATCCATGATCACGCACACACTGCGCCCATTGATCCCCGTCAATACTGGCCTTGTGCTGTTTGTCCATGCTTGCCTCGCTTTTAGTCTGCCTATAACTCCAGACGAAGGATTCGCGGCGTTCTCGCGCGCGCTCACTTCGGCTGAACCGTGGATGGGGAACCATGAACACTTCTATCAGTACCGCCTACAACTACAAGGTGGTCCGCCAATTCGCCATTATGACGGTGGTGTGGGGCATCGTCGGCATGGGCCTCGGGGTTTTTCTCGCGGCCCAATTGGTCTGGCCTGAACTCAACTTCAATTTGCCCTGGACCAGTTTCGGCCGTCTGCGCCCGCTGCACACCAACGCGGTGATCTTCGCGTTCGGTGGCTGTGCGCTGTTCGCCAGTTCGTTCTACTCGGTGCAACGCACCTGCCAGACCCAATTGTTTGCGCCGAAAATCGCCGCATTCTGCTTCTGGGGCTGGCAACTGGTGATCCTCCTGGCCGCGATCAGCCTGCCACTGGGTTACACCAGTTCCAAGGAATACGCCGAGCTGGAATGGCCGATCGACATCCTGATCACCATCGTCTGGGTCGCCTACGCCATCGTGTTCTTCGGCACGATCATGCAGCGCAAAACCAAGCACATCTATGTGGGCAACTGGTTCTTCGGCGCGTTCATCATCACCGTGGCAATCCTGCACATCGTCAACAACCTTGAGTTGCCGGTGAGTTTCACCAAGTCCTACTCGGTGTACGCCGGTGCAACCGACGCGATGGTGCAATGGTGGTACGGCCACAACGCCGTGGGCTTTTTCCTCACCGCCGGTTTCCTCGGGATGATGTACTACTTCGTACCGAAGCAGGCCGAACGTCCGGTGTATTCGTATCGCCTGTCGATCGTGCACTTCTGGGCTTTGATCACCCTGTACATCTGGGCCGGCCCGCACCACTTGCACTACACCGCGCTGCCGGACTGGGCACAGTCGCTGGGCATGGTGATGTCGCTGATTCTGCTGGCACCGAGCTGGGGCGGCATGATCAACGGCATGATGACCCTCTCGGGCGCCTGGCATAAGTTGCGCAGCGACCCGATCCTGCGCTTCCTCGTGGTGTCGCTGGCGTTCTACGGCATGTCGACCTTCGAAGGGCCGATGATGGCGATCAAGACCGTCAACGCCCTCTCCCACTACACCGACTGGACCATCGGCCACGTGCACGCCGGCGCTCTCGGCTGGGTGGCGATGATTTCCATCGGCGCGCTGTACCACATGATCCCGAAAGTCTTCGGCAAAGAGCAGATGCACAGCATCGGCCTGATCAACGCGCACTTCTGGCTGGCGACCATCGGCACCGTGCTCTACATCGCCTCGATGTGGGTCAACGGCATCGCCCAGGGCCTGATGTGGCGCGCAGTCAACGAGGACGGCACGCTGACCTACTCCTTCGTCGAAACCCTGGTGGCCAGCCACCCAGGCTTCATCGTGCGACTGGTGGGCGGCGCGATCTTCCTCAGCGGCATGTTCCTGATGGCTTACAACACCTGGCGCACCGTGCGGGCCTCGCAGCCTGCTGACGTCGTTGCTGCCGCGCAGATGGCCTGAGGAGTCCGCCATGAAACACGAAACGATTGAAAAGAACGTCGGCCTGTTAATGCTGCTGATGGTGTTTGCCGTGAGCATCGGCGGCCTGACGCAGATCGTCCCGCTGTTCTTCCAGGACGTCACCAACAAACCGGTGGAAGGCATGAAGCCCTACACCGCGCTGCAACTGGAAGGCCGCGACATCTACATCCGCGAAGGCTGCGTCGGTTGCCACTCGCAGATGATCCGTCCGTTCCGCGCCGAGACCGAGCGCTACGGGCACTACTCGGTTGCGGGCGAAAGCGTATGGGATCACCCGTTCCTGTGGGGTTCGAAGCGCACCGGGCCGGACCTGGCCCGGGTCGGCGCGCGCTACTCGGATGACTGGCACCGCGCGCACTTGTACAACCCGCGCAACGTCGTACCGGAATCGAAAATGCCGGCCTATCCGTGGCTGGTCACGCAGGCGGTCGACAGCAGCCACACCGAAACCAAGCTCAAGACCATGCGTACCCTCGGCGTGCCATACACCGACGACGACATCAGCGGCGCGGTCGCCAGCCTCAAGGGCAAGACCGAAATGGACGCGCTCGTCTCCTACCTGCAAGTGCTCGGCACTGCGATCAAGAGCAAGAGGTGAGCCATGGTCATTGAAATGAGTGCAGGCCTGATTCGCGGCCTCGGTACGGTTGTGGTGTTCGTCGCCTTCGTCGGCCTGACGTTGTGGGTGTTCAACCGCAAACGCACCCCGGAATTCGCCGAAGCGCGTCTGCTGCCGTTCGCCGACGAGCCGCAACCCGACACTACCCCCGCATCTGAAACAAGGAGTACCCGGCCATGACCACCTTCTGGAGTACGTGGATCTGCGTACTGACCATCGGCAGCCTGATCGGCCTGACGTGGCTGCTGATCGGCACTCGCCGGGGCGAGACCAAGGGCAGTGTCGACCAGACCATGGGCCACAGCTTCGACGGCATCGAGGAGTACGACAACCCGCTGCCGCAGTGGTGGTTCATGCTGTTCGCCGGCACGCTGGTGTTTTCCGTGGGCTACCTGATCCTGTATCCGGCCCTGGGCAACTGGAAAGGCATCCTGCCGGGCTACGAGGACGGCTGGACCGGCGTCCACGAGTGGGAAAAGGAGATGAACAAGGCCGACGCCAAATTCGGGCCAATCTTCGCCAAATTTGCCGCGATGCCGGTGGAAGAAGTGGCGAAGGACCCGCAGGCGCTGAAAATGGGTGGCCGCTTGTTCGCCTCCAACTGCTCGGTGTGCCACGGCTCCGATGCCAAGGGCGCGTTCGGTTTCCCTAACCTGGCCGACAGCGACTGGCGCTGGGGCGGCAGTGCCGAGACCATCAAGACCACCATCATGGGTGGGCGGATGGCGGCAATGCCGGCCTGGGGCGAAGTGCTCGGTGAGGCGGGGGTGAAGAACGTCGCCGCTTACGTGCGCCACGAACTGGCCGGCCTGCCATTGCCGGCGGACAGCAAAGCTGATCTGCAAGCCGGACAGCAGGCGTTCAGCACCACTTGCGTAGCCTGTCATGGGGCAACCGGCCAAGGCACTGAAGCCATGGGTGCGCCGAATCTGACGCACCCGGCCGGGTTTATCTATGGCACCAGCCTGACCCAACTCGAACAGACCATTCGCCATGGCCGCCAGGGTCACATGCCGGCGCAGAACGAGTTGCTGGGCAACGATAAAGTGCAACTTCTGGCTGCTTATGTGTACAGCCTGTCGCACGGATTGAATACAGAAAAACTGATTACTGAAGACAAGAAACAGTAAGCATTGCGCACACCTCTGCCGCATCGTTCTCGGTGCGGCAGCATCCAGCCCCTTTGCGACGCATTGTCGCACCCCTTAACACCCTCGCCTTTCGAATCCCCCGAATCGGGTCTACGCTTGCTCGATGCGGACTGGCCCGTGCCGGTTCCAGGTCGACCCTGAGCGATGTGTTCGACAAATCGCCTGACTGACAGGGCGCAAAGCCCGGTAGATACCGGCTGTCGCGTCGATGACCGTCCGTCACCCGATCACTGCGTTCGAACACACCCCGTTACAACTGACCTGAACCCCTCACTTTTTTTCGTCCGCTGCGACATTTTGTCCAAGGCCAATTTTGTCCTTACGCGGCGTATGGAAAGGCCGCAGAATCAGCGTTGGAAAGCATTGACCCAGGTCATGGCGCGTTGCAATGACCCCCTGCTCTCTGCATACTTGCGGCCGATTTTAATCCTAATAAAACACCTAAACCGTGGAACCTTAGAATGAGCACAGCAATCAGTCCGACTGCTTATAACTATAAGGTAGTCCGCCAGTTCGCCATCATGACGGTGGTCTGGGGGATCCTTGGCATGGGGCTCGGTGTCTTCATCGCCTCGCAACTGGTCTGGCCGGAGTTGAACTTCGGTCTGCCGTGGACGAGCTTTGGACGCCTGCGCCCGTTGCACACAAACCTGGTGATTTTCGCCTTCGGTGGTTGTGCACTGTTTGCCACTTCCTACTATGTCGTGCAGCGAACCTGCCAGACGCGACTGATTTCCGACAGCCTCGCGGCCTTCACCTTCTGGGGCTGGCAAGCGGTGATCGTCGGCGCGATCATTACCTTGCCGCTGGGTTACACCACCACCAAGGAATACGCGGAACTGGAATGGCCGCTCGCCATTCTGCTGGCGATTGTCTGGGTCACCTACGGGCTGGTGTTCTTCGGCACCATCACCAAGCGCAAGACCAAGCACATCTACGTCGGTAACTGGTTCTACGGCGCGTTCATCGTCGTGACCGCGATGCTGCACATCGTCAACCACGCGTCCTTGCCGGTCAGCTTCTTCAAGTCCTACTCCGCCTATTCGGGCGCGACCGACGCGATGATCCAGTGGTGGTACGGCCACAACGCGGTGGGTTTCTTCCTGACCACCGGCTTCCTCGGGATGATGTACTACTTCGTGCCGAAACAGGCCGAACGTCCGATCTACTCCTATCGTCTGTCGATCGTGCACTTCTGGGCACTGATCACCCTGTACATCTGGGCCGGCCCGCACCACCTGCACTACACCGCACTGCCGGATTGGGCACAATCGCTGGGCATGGCGATGTCGATCATCCTCCTGGCGCCAAGCTGGGGCGGCATGATCAACGGCATGATGACCCTGTCGGGCGCCTGGCATAAGCTGCGCACCGACCCGATCCTGCGTTTCCTCGTGGTATCGCTGGCGTTCTACGGCATGTCGACCTTCGAAGGGCCGATGATGGCGATCAAGACCGTCAACTCGCTCTCGCACTACACCGACTGGACCATCGGCCACGTACACGCCGGCGCCCTCGGTTGGGTAGCGATGATCTCGATCGGCGCGATCTACCACATGATTCCGAAACTGTTCGGCCGTGCGCAGATGCACAGTGTCGGTCTGATCAACGCGCACTTCTGGCTCGCGACCATCGGTACCGTGCTGTACATCGCTTCGATGTGGGTCAACGGCATCACTCAGGGCCTGATGTGGCGTGCGATCAACGACGACGGCACCCTCACCTACTCGTTCGTTGAGGCGCTGCAGGCCAGCCACCCTGGCTACATCGTCCGTGCCCTGGGCGGTGCGTTCTTCGCCAGCGGCATGTTCCTGATGGCTTACAACGTCTGGCGCACCGTGCGCGCCTCGAACCCGGCTGAAGCCGAAGCCGCTGCCCAGATCGCTGTCGTTGGAGCTCACTGATGAAGCATGAAGCTGTCGAGAAGAATATTGGCCTGCTGGCCTTCTTCATGGTCATCGCCGTCAGCGTTGGCGGCCTGACCCAAATCGTTCCGCTGTTTTTCCAGGACGTCACCAACAAGCCGGTCGAAGGCATGAAGCCGCGCTCGGCGCTGGAACTGGAAGGCCGCGATGTCTATATCGCCAACGGTTGTGTCGGCTGCCACTCGCAGATGATCCGTCCGTTCCGCGCCGAAACCGAACGCTATGGCCACTACTCGGTTGCCGGTGAAAGCGTGTGGGACCACCCGTTCCTGTGGGGTTCCAAACGTACTGGCCCGGACCTGGCCCGTGTCGGCGGTCGTTACTCCGATGACTGGCAACGTGCGCACTTGTACAACCCGCGCAACGTCGTCCCTGAGTCGAAAATGCCGGCTTACCCGTTCCTCGTGGAAAACAAGCTCGACGGCAAGGAAACCGCCAAGAAAATGGAGGTTTTGCGCACCCTCGGCGTCCCTTACACCGACGAAGACATCGCCGGTGCACAGGATGCCGTGAAGGGCAAAACCGAAATGGACGCGCTGGTGGCCTACCTTCAAGGCCTGGGCACCATCATCAAAAGCAAACGGTGAATTCGATGGATATCGGGATGATTCGTGGCCTCGGCACCGTTGTCGTGATGGTGGCCTTTATCGGTCTGGCCTTGTGGGTATTCAGCCCCAAGCGCAAGTCGGAGTTTGAAGACGCGACCTTGCTGCCTTTTGCGGATGATCCCGAAGCCATCAAGCACGTCGAGCAAGCTTCTAGGAGTAACAAAGAATGACTACATTCTGGAGTCTGTACGTCACAGTCCTCAGTCTCGGTACGATCTTTTCCCTGACCTGGCTGCTGCTGTCGACCCGCAAGGGCCAGCGCAGCGAACAGACGGACGAGACCGTCGGGCACTCCTTCGACGGGATCGAGGAGTACGACAACCCGCTGCCGAAATGGTGGTTCATGCTGTTTGTCGGCACCATCGTCTTTGCCCTGGGTTACCTGGTGTTGTACCCGGGCCTGGGCAACTGGAAAGGCCTGCTGCCGGGCTACAACTACCTCGATAACGACAAGCAGACCGCGTTCGCCAACGGCCAGACCGGCTGGACCGGCGTGCACGAGTGGGAAAAGGAAATGGCCCGCTCGGACGCCAAGTTCGGTCCGATCTTCGCCAAGTTCGCGGCGATGCCGATCGAAGAAGTGGCCAAGGATCCACAGGCACTGAAGATGGGTGGCCGTCTGTTCGCCTCCAACTGCTCGGTGTGCCACGGTTCCGACGCCAAGGGCGCTTACGGTTTCCCGAACCTGACCGACGCCGACTGGCGCTGGGGCGGTGAGCCGGAAACCATCAAGACCACCATCATGGGCGGTCGTCACGCGGTGATGCCGGCCTGGGCTGAAGTCATCGGTGAGCAAGGTGTTGCCGACGTAGCAGCATTCGTCGTGACCAACCTGGATGGCCGCAAACTGCCGGAAGGCACCAAGGCTGACCCGGCCAACGGCGGCAAACTGTTCGCCGCCAACTGCGTGGCCTGCCACGGTCCGGCCGGCAAAGGCACCCCCGCCATGGGCGCGCCTGACCTGACCCATCCGGGCGCGTTCATCTACGGTTCGAGCTTCGCGCAACTGCAGCAGACCATCCGTTACGGCCGTCAGGGCCAGATGCCTGCGCAGGAACAACTGCAAGGCAACGACAAGGTTCACCTGCTGGCGGCGTATGTTTACAGCCTGTCCCACGGCGAAAAAGCACCCGAAGCGAACGCCGAGTAAGGCAAACGCTTGAAGCAAAAAAAGGCCCCGCCAAGTTGATTGGCGGGGCCTTTTTTCATACTGGCATTCATGCCTTGAGACATTTGCTCAATAGACCTGAGCAGCGCTGCCCTGTAGGTTTTTGCCACGCCGATGAGCCACATCGGGTCAACCTTCAAGGATGAAGCCTACATGTCAAAAAATGACGAAAGCACAGTACCAAAACGTTTGCAGCCCCACCCTGATCAGAAAGAAACGCCGGTGAAAACGCCTGTGGCGCCCGCACGCTCACCCGGTCCCAGCACCGCTGGCAGGCCAGCTAACGGTCGTGGCCTGGACGGTCTCGGCGGTGGCAGGTTGCCCTGACAACGGCAGCAAAACACAGCGAATATTCGTCCAACATCCAGCGCCCTGCCCTCTGGAAGAGGCGCTTTCGCCGGTGCCGTTATGACAGTGAACAACCGATCGTGCGCAATCCACCTTTTCGATTGCTGTACAAACTCCAAAGTAGTAACGTTTCTACACCAGAATCACCGGAGGCCGAACATGATGGCCATCACGACTATTTCCAGCCGCGAATTCAACCAGGACACCAGTGCTGCCAAAAAAGCCACGCATCAGGGTCCGGTCATCATTACCGATCGTGGCAGGCCTGCTCATGTACTGCTGAGCATCGAGGAGTATCAGAAACTGACCGGCAGCCAGACCAGCATCGTCGATTTGCTGGTCATGCCGAATGCGCCTGAAATCGAGTTCGAATCCGAGCGCGTCGTCATCACTCCTCGCAGCGTGGACCTGTCTTGATGTTTCTACTCGATACCAACGTAGTTTCAGAGCTGCGAAAACCCCAGGCCGACAAACAGGTGGTGAGGTGGGCAAACAGCGTCACCCCGGCCAGCCTGTATTTATCGGCAATCACGGTGCTGGAACTGGAAACCGGCATCCTGCGTATCGAGCGCCGCGACCCGGCACAAGGAGGGATGCTGCGTAACTGGCTTGAGCGTCACGTCAAACCCGCATTCTCGGGAAGAATCCTGTCAGTCGATACCGCGGTCGCCACCCGATGCGCACAGTTGCATGTGCCTGATCGCAGCAATGAGTGCGACGCCTTGATCGCCGCCACCGCGCTTGTACATGGGCTAACGCTGGTCACCCGTAATGTTGCCGATTTTCAACCCAGCGGCGTTCATCTGATCAACCCATGGGCCGCTGCCAAAAACTGATCATGCAAAGCCCCGCCAGATCACTGGCGAGGCTTTTTCATGGGCGTTTGGCAAAGGCTCAACGCGATGGTGTCGATCAGCGTTCGATTGCGCCATTGGCTGTTCTTCATCAGATAGGCCTGCATTCGCTTGCGGTCCTCGGTAACACACGCGATCAGGTAGGTTTGGAAACGTCGTCGGGTTCAGTGGATGAGCAATCCGGGCGGTCTATGTCGGCTCGTTGTTGAGTTGAACCCTATGAACTTCGCCAATGTTCTTTGAATAGGCGAGGTTTCCCGCCATGACCAAAAACGGTGATGTCAGCGTTGATCATCAATAGCATTAGCCGTCGGGCCAAAACCGACCATACTCAACAAGTCAATTGACCTGCATCATGCTTTGTTGCATTCGCTACACCATTCAGGTTTTTTACCCAACGCGACCAAAGGTCGCACCCTTGAGCCAGAGCGACAGGCGTATCATTGCGCCACTGCTTTACCCCCTTTTGACCTTGGTTGGCACGTATCGACCGAGGCATTTTTCCACTGCCGTGGGATGCAATGATGAGCAACCAGATTCCGGTACACGACGTCACGCCACCGAGCAAGAACGCGAACAACAGCGTCGATCTTTACGCCTCACGAGAAAAAATCTACACCCGCGCCTTCACCGGCCTGTTTCGCAATCTGCGGATGATGGGCGGCGCCGCGCTGTTCCTGCTGTACTTCGGCACGGTCTGGCTGAGTTGGGGCGGCCATCAGGCGGTGTGGTGGAATTTGCCCGAGCGCAAGTTCTTCATCTTCGGCGCCACGTTCTGGCCTCAGGACTTCATTCTGCTTTCCGGCCTGTTGATCATTGCCGCATTCGGGCTGTTCTTCATCACCGTGTATGCCGGTCGTGTGTGGTGCGGCTACACCTGCCCGCAAAGCGTGTGGACGTGGATTTTCATGTGGTGCGAGAAGGTCACCGAAGGCGACCGCAACCAGCGCATCAAGCTCGACAAGGCGCCGATGAGCGCCAACAAATTCGCGCGTAAATTCGCCAAACACGCGCTGTGGTTGTTGATCGGTTTTGTCACCGGCATGACCTTCGTCGGCTATTTCTCGCCGATCCGCGAACTGGTGTTCGAGTTCTTCACCGGTCAGGCCGATGGCTGGTCGTACTTCTGGGTCGGCTTCTTCACCCTCGCCACTTACGGCAACGCCGGCTGGCTGCGCGAACAGGTGTGCATCTACATGTGCCCGTATGCACGCTTCCAGAGCGTGATGTTCGACAAGGACACCCTGATCGTGTCCTACGATCCGCGTCGCGGCGAAAGCCGTGGGCCGCGCAAGAAAGGCGTCGACTACAAGGCCCAGGGCCTGGGCGACTGCATCGACTGCACCATGTGCGTTCAAGTCTGCCCGACCGGTATCGACATCCGTGACGGCCTGCAGATCGAATGCATCGGCTGCGCCGCGTGCATCGACGCCTGCGACGCGATCATGGACAAGATGGACTATCCACGCGGGCTGATCAGCTACACCACCGAACACAACCTGTCTGGCCAGAAAACCCATAAACTGCGGCCACGCCTGATCGGCTACGCGGTGGTGCTGCTGGCGATGATCAGCCTGTTGGTCACTGCGTTCTTCATGCGTTCGCTGGTCGGTTTCGACGTCAGCAAAGACCGCGTGCTGTACCGCGAAAACGCCGAAGGCCGGATCGAGAACGTCTACAGCCTGAAGATCATGAACAAGGATCAGCGCGACCACACCTACGTGCTGGAAGCCGCCGGCCTGCCGGATCTGCGCCTGCAGGGCCGACGCGAGATCAAGGTGCCGGCCGGGGAGATTTTCAGCATGCCGGTCGAACTGTCGAGCGCACCGGAACAATTGCCATCGAGCACCAACGAGGTGAAATTCATCCTCAAGGACGCCGATGACGACAGCGTCCACGTTGAAGCCAAGAGCCGATTCATCGGCCCACAAATCCGTTGAGAGAACTGAACATGCCCGCCGCAAACGCCGCAAGTCCTTGGTACAAGCACCTTTGGCCATGGATCATCATCGGGATTCTGGCCTGTTCGGTGACGTTGACCCTGTCCATGGTGACCATCGCGGTAAACAACCCGGACAACCTGGTCAACGACAACTATTACGAGGCCGGCAAAGGCATCAACCGCTCGCTGGACCGTGAACTGTTGGCGCAGAACCTGAAGATGCGTGCTGCCGTGCATCTGGATGACGTCACCGGCGAAGTTGATCTGCGCCTCAGCGGTGACAGTCAACCGAAGACGCTGGAATTGAACCTGATTTCGCCGACCCAGCCGGAGAAGGATCGCAAGATCGTCCTGACCCGCAGTGAAACTGAGACCGGGCGTTACATCGGCCAGTTGGGTGACAAGGTTGAAGGCCGGCGATTTGTCGAGTTGCTCGGCAGTCAGGATGATCACGTGTGGCGCATGTTCGAAGAAGAGCTGGTCAGCCATGACAAGGAGCTGTTGCTCGGCGACGAACCCTTGCAAGGCGCCGAAGACCTGAAGAAATGAATCAACCTCAGAAGCCCCTCACCCTAACCCTCTCCCCGAGGGAGAGGGGACTGATCTCGAGCGCTTGCACGCTTTGCGTATGCCAGTAACGATGTCGGCGACTGAATTTGTTCTCCCGGCCCGCACCGATCAGCGCCCTCACCCAGAGAGAGAGGGGACTGATCTCGAGCGCTTGCACGCTTTGCGTATGCCAGTAACGATGTCGGCGACTGAATCTGTTCTTCCGGTTCACACCGATCGGCTCCCTCTCCCCCCGGGAGAGGGCTGGGGTGAGGGCAAGCGGACAACTCCAATGCAAGGGTTTGACCCCTCGACGATGCCATGACCACCCCACTCCCCTGCTACCACTGCGCCCTGCCCGTCCCGTCCGGCAGCCGCTTCACCGCTGTCGTGCTCGGGGAGTCCCGCGAGTTCTGCTGCCCGGGCTGCCAGGCGGTGGCCGAAGCCATCGTTGCCGGCGGCCTCGAAAGTTATTACCAGCACCGCAGCGAAGCCTCGGCCAACCCCGAAGCGCTGCCGGTGCAACTGACCGATGAACTGGCGCTGTACGACCGCACCGACGTGCAAAAGCCGTTCGTTCGCCATGAAGGCGAGCTGGCCGAAACCACTCTGTTGATGGAAGGCATCAGTTGCGCCGCCTGCGGCTGGCTGATCGAGAAACACCTGCGCACCCTGTCGGCGGTGGCCGAGGCACGGCTGAATCTGTCCAACCATCGCCTGCATGTACGCTGGGCCGACGCGCAATTGCCGCTGAGCCAGATCCTCGCCGAACTGCGGCACATCGGTTACGCCGCTCACCCGTATCAAGCCGACCGCGCCAGTGAACAACTGGCCAGCGAAAACCGTCTGGCCCTGCGTCAGCTCGGGGTCGCCGGCCTGCTGTGGTTCCAGGCGATGATGGCGACAATGGCGACGTGGCCGGAATTCAACATCGACCTCAGCCCCGAGCTGCACACGATCCTGCGCTGGGTCGCGCTGTTCCTCACCACGCCGATCGTGTTCTATAGCTGCGCGCCGTTCTTCAAAGGCGCGATGCGCGATCTGCGCACCCGTCACCTGACCATGGATGTCTCGGTGTCGCTGGCCATCGGCAGCGCCTACATCGCCGGGATCTGGACCTCGATCACCGGGGTCGGCGAACTGTATTTCGATGCGGTCGGAATGTTCGCACTGTTCCTGCTCGCCGGGCGTTACCTGGAACGCCGCGCCCGCGAACGCACCGCGGCGGCAACGGCACAACTGGTCAATCTGCTGCCGGCCTCGTGCCTGCGCCTCGACGATAACGGCCAGAGCGAACGCATTCTGCTCAGCGAGTTGCGCCTGGGCGACCGGGTGCTGGTGCAGCCCGGTGCGATCCTGCCGGCCGACGGCAAAATCCTCGACGGCCAGTCGAGCATCGACGAATCGCTGCTGACCGGCGAATACCTGCCGCAACCGCGCACCTTGGGCGATGCGGTCACCGCCGGCACCCTGAATGTCGAGGGCGCACTGACCGTCGAAGTACTGGCGCTGGGTCAGGACACGCGGCTGTCGGCCATCGTCCGCCTGCTGGATCGCGCCCAGGCCGAGAAACCACGACTCGCGGAAATCGCCGACCGCGCCGCGCAATGGTTCCTGCTGTTGTCGCTGCTTGCGGCGGCAGCCATCGGTCTGTTGTGGTGGCAACTGGATGCATCGCGGGCCTTCTGGATTGTCCTGGCCATGCTGGTCGCCACGTGCCCGTGCGCGCTGTCGCTGGCGACGCCAACCGCCCTCACCGCCGCTACCGGCACCCTGCACAAACTCGGCCTGCTGCTGACACGCGGGCATGTGCTGGAAGGCCTCAATCAGATCGACACGGTGATTTTCGACAAGACCGGTACGTTGACCGAAGGCCGCCTGGTGCTGCGTTCGATCCGGCCACTGGCAGCGCTGGACAGCGATCAGTGCCTGAGCCTCGCCGCGGCCCTGGAAAACCGTTCCGAGCACCCGATTGCCCGCGCGTTCGGCCGCGCCCCGCTGGCCGCTGAAGAGGTGCACAGCGCACCGGGACTCGGCCTCGAAGGCCTGGTCGGCGCACAGCGTCTGCGCATCGGTCAGGCTGAATTTGTCTGCGCCCTCAGCGGCGCCGCGCTGCCAGCCGTGCCGAGCGAACCGGGGCAATGGCTGCTGCTCGGCGATGTTCAGGGGCCGCTGGCCTGGTTCGTTCTCGACGACCGCCTGCGTGATGACGCGCCGGCCCTGCTGGCTGCATGCAAGGCCCGCGGCTGGCGCACGCTGCTGCTGTCCGGCGACAGCTCGCCGATGGTCGCCAGCGTCGCCGCCGAACTGGGCATCGACGAGGCACGCGGTGGCCTGCGCCCGGACGACAAGCTGCAGGTGCTGCAACAGTTGCATAAGGAGGGGCGCAAGGTGTTGATGCTGGGGGATGGCGTCAATGACGTGCCGGTCCTCGCCGCCGCCGACATCAGCGTGGCCATGGGCTCGGCCACCGATCTGGCGAAAACCAGTGCCGACGCGGTGCTTCTGTCCAATCGTCTCGACGCCCTGGTGCAGGCCTTCACACTGGCGCGCCGGACCCGTCGGGTCATCATCGAGAACCTGCTGTGGGCCGCGCTGTACAATGGCCTCATGTTGCCGTTTGCCGCCCTCGGCTGGATCACTCCGGTGTGGGCGGCGGTCGGTATGTCGATCAGTTCGTTGACCGTGGTGCTCAATGCCCTGCGCCTGACTCGTCTGCCGAGTGCGCCGGCCACCCGCCTCACGGCGCAAACCCGTCCGTTGCCGGCCTGAGCCGCGCGGACCTGGAGTACCGATGCCAGCTCTTTACGTGATGATCCCGGCCGCCCTGCTGATCGTGGCCATCGCCGTGTACATCTTCTTCTGGGCGGTGGACAGCGGCCAGTACGACGACCTCGACGGTCCGGCGCACAGCATCCTGTTCGACGATCAGGACCCGAACCACACCGCGGCGGTGGACGAAGCCAACGCGCACAAACCGGACGACAAGGCGCCACCTCATGCTTGAACTGGCGCCCCTGCTAGTGTCGGCACTGATCCTCGGCCTGCTCGGCGGCGGCCATTGCCTGGGGATGTGCGGCGGTTTGATGGGCGCGCTGACGCTGGCGATTCCCAAGGAGCAGCGCAGCCGGCGTTTTCGCTTGCTGCTGGCATACAACCTTGGACGAATCTTCAGTTACGCAACGGCCGGGTTGCTTATCGGGCTGGCCGGCTGGGCCGTGGCCAATAGTCCTGCCGCGTTGTTTATGCGGGTGCTGGCCGGGCTGCTGCTGATCGCGATGGGCTTGTATCTGGCGGGATGGTGGAGCGGCCTCACCCGTATCGAAAGCCTCGGCCGTGGGTTGTGGCGCTACATTCAACCGGTGGCCAACCGCTTGTTGCCGGTGTCGAGCCTGCCTCGTGCACTATTGCTCGGCGCCTTGTGGGGCTGGCTGCCCTGCGGGCTGGTTTATAGCACGTTGCTGTGGTCGGCGAGTCAGGGCAATGCGCTCGACAGTGCGCTGTTGATGCTGTCGTTCGGGCTGGGGACGTGGCCGGTGTTGCTCGCCACGGGGCTGGCGGCGGAACGGGTGACCGCGCTGCTGCGCAAGCGCAGCGTGCGCATGGCCGGCGGTTTGCTGGTGATTGTCTTCGGTATCTGGACCTTGCCGGGGCCGCATCAGCATTGGCTCATGGGCCACTGACCTGTGGCGAGGGAGCAAGCGCCCTCACCACAAAAGCGGTCACTCCTCGCACCCGTTGATGCAAATCAAGAGCCCTTTCGCCGCACCTCGATAGACTCGCCACACTGCCAGCCTATCCGGGGGAATGCCCGCATGCTCGACGCCATTCGTTGGGACACTGATCTGATCCGCCGCTACGACCTGGCGGGGCCGCGCTACACCTCGTATCCGACGGCCGTGCAATTTCACAGTCAGGTCGGCACGTTCGATCTGTTCCATGCCCTGCGCGACAGCCGCAAGGCCCTGCGCCCGTTGTCGCTGTATGTGCACGTGCCGTTCTGCGCGAACATTTGCTACTACTGCGCCTGCAACAAGGTCATCACCAAGGATCGCGGCCGTGCCCTGCCATACCTGCAACGTCTGGAGCAGGAAATCCAGTTGATCGCCTGCCACCTCGACCCGGCACAAAAGGTCGAGCAACTGCACTTTGGTGGCGGCACGCCGACCTTTCTCAGCCACGACGAACTGCGGCAGTTGATGGCGCACCTGCGCAAGCACTTCAATCTGCTGGATGACGACTCGGGCGATTACGGCATCGAAATCGACCCGCGCGAAGCCGACTGGTCGACCATGGGCCTGCTGCGCGAACTGGGGTTCAACCGGGTCAGCATCGGCCTGCAAGACCTCGACCCGGCGGTGCAGCGCGCGGTCAATCGCCTGCAAAGCCTTGAAGAAACCCGTGCAGTGATCGACGCGGCGCGCACCCTGCAGTTTCGCTCGATCAACATCGACCTGATTTATGGTTTGCCGAAGCAGACCCCGGAGAATTTCGCCCGCACGGTCGAGGAAGTCATCAGCCTGCAACCGGACCGGCTCTCGGTGTTCAACTATGCGCACCTGCCGGAACGCTTCATGCCGCAGCGGCGCATCAACGGCAACGAGCTGCCGAGCCCGGCGCAGAAACTGGAAATGCTGCAGCGCACCATCGAACAACTGACCGCCGCCGGTTACCGCTACATCGGCATGGATCACTTTGCCCTGCCCGACGATGAACTGGCGATTGCCCAGGAAGAAGAAACCCTGCAACGCAACTTCCAGGGCTACACCACCCACGGTCACTGCGACCTGATCGGGCTAGGGGTTTCCGCGATCAGTCAGATTGGCGACCTGTACTGCCAGAACAGCAGCGATCTCAGCCACTACCAGAACACCCTCGCCGCCGCGCAACTGGCGACCAGCCGTGGCTTGGTGTGCAACGCCGATGACCGTCTGCGCCGCGCAGTGATTCAGCAACTGATCTGCAACTTCAGCCTGGTATTCGCCGATATCGAGCAGCCATTCAACATTGATTTCCAGGGCTATTTCGGCGCGCTGTGGCCACAACTGCAAGGAATGGCCGACGATGGCCTGATCAGCCTGCAACGTGAACGGATCGACGTCCTGCCAGCCGGACGTCTGTTGGTGCGCTCGGTGTGCATGGTCTTCGACGCCTACCTGGAACACCAGAACCGTCAGCGCTTCTCGCGGGTGATTTAGTTTTTCATCAGCAGCGCGGCGGTTTTCATGGTCTGCTCCGGGGTCAGGTTCGACTGGTTCATGACCTTGGACAGGGACAGGTTGGCGGTGATCAAACCGTTGTTCAGTGCCGCGATGGCGCCTTTGAGCGCGGCGAGTTTGGCAAGTTTCACTTCGGTGGACAGGGTCTTGTCGGCCATGACCGCTTTGATCCGCGCATTTTTTTCGGCGATCTGTTGTTGCAACTGGCGGATCATCTTCAGCAATTGCTGAATGTTCTCCGGCAGGCCGCTCTCTTCGATGTCGCGGTTATCGCCGCCGGCGCCGGCGGACTTTTCGATGGCGGCACCGGACAGCGACACTTTGATGCCTTCGACCAAGGTCGGGGTTGCCAATAGTGAGGTGCCGGCCTCCTGTTCGTCGCCGGTCGCGGCTCGCGAGGTGTCCAGCAACGACGCTACGCCACTGCTACCGGGGTTAAGCGTGCCAATGGCGGCCATCGACGGGTTCCTTGTATGCGCGTTGATACCTGATTATCGGCTGCAGGTGCTGCGGCTTTATGGCCGCAGGACAAAGTCGCCTCAGACTGGCCTGAATGTCCTCCCGTGAGTTACCCTTACGGCTTATGTGTGTTTTCCCACAAGGATTAAAGAAATGTCTGAGCCAGTAAAACTGCGCGCTCACAACCAGGCCCATTGCAAGGATTGCAGCCTGGCCCCTCTTTGCCTGCCACTTTCTCTGAATCTGGAAGACATGGATGCGCTGGACGAAATTGTTAAACGCGGTCGCCCGTTGAAAAAAGGCGAGTTCCTGTTCCGCCAGGGCGACACGTTCGATTCCGTTTATGCAGTACGCTCCGGCGCCTTGAAGACCTTCAGCCTGAGCGACACCGGCGAAGAACAGCTGACCGGCTTCCACCTGCCGAGCGAGCTGGTTGGCCTGTCCGGCATGGACACCGAGAAGCACCCGGTGTCCGCCCAGGCGCTGGAAACCACCTCCGTCTGCGAAATTCCTTTCGAACGCCTCGATGAACTGGCCCTGCAACTGCCGCAGTTGCGCCGCCAGTTGATGCGCGTGATGAGCCGGGAAATCCGCGACGATCAGCAAATGATGTTGCTGCTGTCGAAAAAAACCGCCGATGAGCGCATCGCGACGTTCCTGGTCAATCTGTCGGCACGCTTCCGCGCCCGCGGCTTCTCGGCCAATCAGTTCCGCTTGAGCATGTCGCGCAATGAAATCGGCAACTACCTGGGGCTGGCCGTGGAAACCGTCTCGCGGGTATTCACGCGCTTCCAGCAGAACGAACTGATTGCTGCCGAAGGCAAAGAGATTCATATCCTCGACCCGATCCAGCTCTGCGCCCTGGCCGGCGGCTCGCTCGAAGGCTGATCGCGACCCGCGGCCGAGCGAACCGTTTCAGCCGCGGGTATACTGCGCCGTTTGCAGCCCTGCCAGGACACCTCGACGATGGTCTTCGACTCCTTCGACATCAAATCCTTGATCCGCCCCGTGATCGACTTCCCGAAACCGGGCGTGATCTTTCGCGACATCACCCCGCTGTTCCAGTCGCCAACGGCCCTGCGCCTGGTGATGGACAGCTTCGCCCACCGCTATGTCGAAGCCGACTTCACCCACATCGGCGCGATGGACGCCCGTGGTTTTCTGATCGGTTCGGTACTGGCCTATCAACTGAACAAGCCGCTGGTGCTGTTCCGCAAGCAAGGCAAGCTGCCGGCGGACGTGTTGGCCGAAGGTTATGCGACGGAGTACGGCGAAGCGTTCCTCGAAGTGCATGCCGACAGCCTGTGCGAAGGTGATTCGGTGGTGATGTTCGATGACCTGATCGCCACGGGCGGCACGCTGATTGCGGCGGCCAACCTGATTCGCCGGATGGGTGCGCGGGTGCATGAGGCGGCGGCGATCATTGATTTGCCAGAGCTTGGGGGTTCGCAGCGACTTGAGGACATGGGCATCCCGACGTTCTGCCTGACGCAGTTTGCCCTGACTGACAAGTAAGCGGCGCCCCCACTGACGCCATTGCTGGCAAGCCAGCGCCCACAGTGATTTCAGTCGTTCACAAATATTGTGTACGCGCCAAAAACCTGTGGGAGCGGGCTTGCCAGCGATGGCGCCAGCGGCTTCACCAACCATTCAAAGCCCCATCTGCTTGCTGATGATTTCGTTCATCACCTCCCGCGTCCCGCCGCCAATCGACAAGATGCGGTTATCCCGATACAGCCGCTCCACCAGACTCTCGCGCATATAACCCAACCCGCCAAGAATCTGCACCGCCTCGGTGGTGATCCGGTCCGACGTGTCCGTGGCAAAGTTTTTCGCCATGGAAATCTCCTTGATCACACTCTGCCCCGCCGCCATCTTCGCCGCCTGCCGATAGGTGAACTCCCGCGAGACCTCCAGCGCCGTGGCCATTTCGGCGAGGCGATGCTTGATCACTTGAAACTTGCCGATCGGTTTACCAAACGCCTCACGCTCGCGCGCCCACTTCAGGGCCTCTTCCAGCGCCAGCTGTGAGGTCATGTTGGCCATCAGTGCCAACGCCAGGCGCTCGCTCTGGAAGTTGCCCATGATGCAGGCGAAGCCCATGTTCTCGGCGCCGATCAGGTTTGCCAGCGGCACGCGACAATCGTCGAAAAACAGTTCAGCCGTGTCTGACGCCCACCAGCCCATTTTCTTCAGTTGGCGGCCAACGGTGAAACCGGGCGTGCCCTTCTCGATCAGCAACAGGCTGATACCGCCGAAACCCGGCGCGCCGGTGCGCACCGCCACGGTGTAGAAATCGGCGCGCACGCCGCTGGTAATAAACGTCTTGCTGCCGCTGACGCGGTAGAACTCGCCGTCACGCACAGCACGGGTTTGCAGGTTGGCGACGTCGGAGCCGCCGCCGGGCTCGGTGATGGCCAGGGCGCTGATTTTCTCGCCGCTGAGCACCTGTGGCACCACGCGATCACGGACTTCAGGCCGCGCCCATTTGACGATCGGCGGCAAGCCGATATCCAGCGAACCCAGCCCCGCCACCAGGCCGCCAGAGCCACAGCGCATCAACTCCTCACTGGCGGCGACCTTGGCGAACAGATCGCCTTCGTGGCTGCCACCCAGCGCTTCGGGATAACCGATGCCGAGAATCCCCGCCGCCCCGGCCTTCAGGTACAACTCACGGGGGAAGCTTTCGGCTTCTTCCCACGCATCAATATCCGGCAGGATCTCGCGTTCGACAAAACGTCTGACGCTGTCGCGGACCATTTGGTGGCTGGGGTCGAAGTATTCGTGGAAGGCAGGCATGGGCAAACTCCACTAGAGGGTTCGCCGAACTTAACCGAGCGCTTGCTTGGTTTTCAACAAGATTGTGCAAGCCAGGGAAACCGGGGGGGTCATTGCTGGCAAGCCAGCGCCCACAGGTCCGGAGTTGTTCACCCTGTTTGGTGATCAATACAAATCACTGTGGGAACTGGTCCGCCGGCGATAAGGCCAGATCAGGCCATACAAATATCAGAGGGAAATCGGCTTACGCCCGGCAAACGAATGCGCCAGCGTCCCGCCATCGACCAACTCCAGCTCACCACCCAACGGCACGCCGTGAGCAATGCGCGAAGCGATCAGGCCTTTGTTGGCGAGAAGCTGCGCGATGTAATGCGCCGTGGCCTCACCTTCCACCGTCGGGTTGGTGGCGAGGATGACCTCGGTAAACGTGCCCGCCTCTTCAATTCGCGTCATCAATTGCGGAATGCCGATGGCCTCAGGCCCAAGGCCATCGAGCGGCGACAGATGCCCCTTGAGCACGAAGTAGCGTCCACGGAACCCGGTCTGTTCGACCGCGTAGACATCCATCGGCCCTTCGACCACACACAACAAGGTGTCATCGCGGCGGGTATCGGCGCATTGCGGGCACAGATCGTCTTCGGTCAACGTGCGGCACTGGCGGCAATGACCGACCCCTTCCATGGCCTGACTCAGGGACTGGGCCAGGCGCGTACCGCCGCTGCGATCACGCTCGAGCAACTGCAACGCCATGCGCTGGGCGGTTTTCTGACCCACACCCGGCAAAATTCGCAGGGCGTCGATCAGTTGGCGAATCAAAGGGCTGAAGCTCATGGGTAAAAAGTCCGACAAAACAACGAGACGCGGTTTATACCCGCGCCTCTGGCCAGCGTCAAATACTCAGTCTGTGGCGACCTTCACCACCAGTTTGCCGAAGTTGCGCCCTTCCAGCAGGCCGATAAACGCCTCGGGGGCCAGCTCCAGGCCCTCGACCACGTCCTCGCGGAACTTTACCTTGCCTTCGCGCACCCACGGCACCATGTGGCTGATGAATTCCGGCTGACGATCACCGTAGTCATCGAACACGATAAAGCCCTGAATGCGCACACGCTTGGTCAGCAACGTGCGTTGCAGCATCGGCAGGCGGTCCGGGCCTTGCGGCGCTTCGGCAGCGTTGTAACCGGCAATCAGCCCGCACAACGGAATGCGCGCCTTGGGATTGAGCAGCGGCACCACCGCGTCGAAGACATGACCGCCGACGTTTTCGTAATAGATGTCGATGCCTTGCGGGCACGCCTTCGCCAGCTGTTCGGCAAAGTCCGGCGCCTTGTGATCGATGCAGGCGTCGAAACCCAGTTCCTCGACCACGTATTTGCACTTCTCGGCCCCACCGGCCACACCGACCGCACGCAGGCCTTTGATCTTCGCCACCTGGCCGACCACCGAGCCCACGGCGCCGGAGGCGGCGGCCACCACCAGGGTTTCCCCTTCTTTCGGCTGACCGATGTCCATCAGCCCCATGTACGCGGTCATGCCCGGCATGCCGAGCACACCGAGGGCCATCGACGGGCTCGGCAGCCCGGCAGGGATCGGGATGATGTTGCGTCCGTCACTGATGCTGTGGCTTTGCCAGCCTGTGGCGCCGACCACCAGATCGCCCTTGTGGAATTTCGGATGACGCGAGTCCTCGACACGGCTGACAGCGCCACCGGTCATGACTTCGCCGATTTGTACCGGAGCGGCGTAGGACGGGGCGTCGCTCATGCGTCCGCGCATATAGGGGTCAAGCGACAGGTACAGGGTTTTCAGCAGGATCTGGCCATCTTCGAGGTCGGGCAACGCTTCGCGCTCCAGGCGGAAGTTTTCCGGGGTCGGCGCGCCCACAGGACGAGAGGCAAGGACAAAACGTTGATTGAGGGTAAGAGGGTCGGACATGTCAGCGTCTCCTGTGAATGATGAATTCCGGGGTATAGGGAGCAGACCGTTGTGGCAATAGCAGGTTCGATGTTTCTACTGTGAACCTGGGGCGAGGGAGATCACAAGACGCGCACTCCAGGAGGCGCCAGAAACAAAAATGCCAAGCGCAATGCCTGGCATTTTGTGTAGCTCATCTGCCGCCGTATGGCGAATCAGAATGGCAGTTTCATACCGGCTGGCAGGTTCATGCCAGCGGTCATGCTGCCCATTTTTTCCTGGCTGTTGGCTTCAATCTTGCGCACGGCGTCGTTGACGGCGGCAGCAACCACGGCTTCCAGCATCTCCTTGTCGTCTTCGCTCAGGCCTTCGACCAGGCTTGGGTCGATGCTCACGCTTTTCACGTCGTGACGACCGGTCATCACCACGGTGACCATATCGCCACCGGCTTTACCGGTGACTTCGGCGTTGGCCAGTTCTTCCTGCATCTTGGCCATTTTTTCCTGCATCTGCTGCGCCTGCTTCATCAGGCCGGCCATGCCACCTTTCATCATGGGAATCACCTCAAAAGTACTTGGATCAAAACAGCGTCCGCCCTGTGCGGCCGGACGCCTTCAGTTATTAGCCTTGGGGGACCAAAGCGTCGACAGGTTCAATAGTATCGTGTCGCACCACCGCGCCGAACTGCTGGACCATCTGCTGGATGAACGGATCACCGTGGATCGACTCCTCCGCCTCGCGCTGACGGTTGGCCCGGCGACGCGACGCAGCCTGGGCCGGGGTTTCCTGCTCGGGCTTGATCAGCTCGATGGTCAGGCTCAGCGTACGACCGTGAAACTGGTTCAATGCATCGTTCAGGCGCCGCTGTTGCGTGGCATTGAACAGTGCACTGTGCGCCGGGTCCAGGTGCATCAGCCAGTGATCGCCATCGACGGCGATCAGCGTGCAGTTGGCGGCGATGCTGCCGGTCATGCCGGAGATCGGCAATTGCGGGAACAGCTCCAGCCATTGCAGTGCAAGACCGGTGGCCGGCGCTGCCGCAGGTTCCGGCTCGGGTTCCGGCGCTGGCTCAGCAGCGTGTTCGCTGGCCAGTTCGTCGAGGTAACTGTAGGCCGAATCCATGTCCGGCTCGATGTAATCCTCGTCCAGCGGCGGCTCGTCGTCCAGGTCCATGCCCGGGGTGGCGGCATCGACGTCGGCAACCGACGGCTCGGGAATCGGCGCAGCGGCCCATTCCGGCGCATCCGGGACCACGCTGTCCGGAGTCGGCAGCGGCATCGGCGGCAACTCGGGCTGCTCGGCAGCGGTTTCCAGTACCGGTTCGACGGCGGGTTGCTGCACGGGCTCTGGCTCGGCTTCAACCGGGTCGTTCCACGGCAGGTCGACCACCGCTGCGGCGATGACCGGCTCAGGTTCTGGCTCGGCAACCACGACGGGCGCAACCGGTGCAGGTTCCGGAACCGGTGCCGGGGCCACCACGGGCGTCGGAGCCGGCGCAACAGCCGCAGCGACTACCGGCGCAGGCTTGGGCGCGGCAGCCACTGAGTTTGCGGAATCAACTGTGGCCTGGCTGATCCCCACTGGCTTTAGCGGTTGCCTCGGGGCGTCCGCCGTGTCCGCCGGCCGGAAGGCCAGCATCCGCAGCAGCACCATCTCGAAACCGCCACGCGGGTCCGGCGCCAGCGGCAAATCGCGGCGGCCGATCAGGCCCATCTGGTAATAGAACTGCACGTCTTCGGCAGGCAATGCCTGGGCCAGCGCCAATACGCGATCGCGGTCGCCATGACCGTTATCGACGCCTTCCGGCAGCGCCTGGGCGATGGCGACGCGGTGCAGCACGTTGAGGATTTCCGAGAGCACGCCGTTCCAGTCCGGGCCTTGCTCGGCCAGGTGCCGTACGGCCTCGAGCAGCGCCTTGGCGTCGCCTTCGATCAAAGAATGCAGGACGTCGTAGACCTGACCATGGTCCAGCGTGCCGAGCATCGCCCGCACGTCGGTGGCCAGGACCTTGCCCTCACCGAAAGCGATGGCCTGATCGGTCAGGCTCATGGCGTCCCGCATCGAACCGTCAGCAGCGCGACCGAGCAACCACAGGGCATCGTCTTCGAACGGCACGTTCTCGGCGGTCAGAACGTGGGTCAAATGCTCGACCACGCGCTCCGGTGTCATGTTCTTCAGGGAGAACTGCAGGCATCGCGACAAAATCGTTGCCGGAAGTTTCTGCGGGTCAGTGGTCGCCAGGATGAACTTGACGTACGGCGGCGGCTCTTCGAGGGTTTTCAGCAGCGCATTGAAGGAATGGCTGGAGAGCATGTGCACTTCGTCGATCAGGTAGACCTTGAAGCGCCCGCGGCTCGGCGCGTACTGCACGTTGTCGAGCAGTTCGCGGGTGTCTTCGACCTTGGTGCGGCTCGCGGCGTCGATCTCGATCAGGTCGACGAAACGGCCCTCGTCGATTTCCCGGCACACCGAGCACTCACCGCAGGGGCTGGAAGTGATACCTGTCTCACAGTTCAGGCATTTGGCAATGATCCGCGCAATTGTGGTTTTACCCACCCCACGCGTCCCGGTGAACAGGTAGGCGTGGTGCAGCCGCTGGCTGTCCAAGGCATTGATCAGAGCCTTGAGCACATGGGTCTGGCCGACCATTTCGCGGAACGAGCGCGGACGCCATTTACGTGCAAGAACCTGATAACTCATCGAAAACCGTCGCAACGAAGGAAGCTGAAGCGGCTAATGCTAGCGGAGCAAGGGCAAAATTGCATCCGGTGTGCTCGTCTAATATGGCTAAGCTGCATGAGCAGAGGCTTTTATCGGCTCGGGATGGGGAATTACCGGAGCGTTTATGCGTTGGGCCTTGGCGGCTTTGTTGGGAATCAGCCTGAGCACGTCCGCAGCGGAGCCCCCGCTGCGCTTCGCCATGCCCGACAGCTGGGCCATGCCGATGGTGCAATTGGAACACGGCCGCCCGACCCAGGGCATTCTGTACGACCTCATGCTCAGTCTCGCCACTCAGGTCGGCGTGCCGGCGCAATTCCATGTCCTGCCCCGCGCCCGGGTACAGACGGCCATGGAACAAGGCGCGATCGACGTGCGCTGCTATGCCGCGCAGTCGTGGCTGCCGAATCAGTCCGGCGATTACATCTGGAGCATTCCGCTGCTGTTTCAGCGTGATCTGCTGGTCAGCCGCAAGGCACCGTTGACCCGTGTCGACCCGACCACCCTGCCGCGCCAATCGATCGGCACCGTGCTCGGCTACACCTACCCGACGCTGCAACCCCTGTTCGATGCCGATCAACTGCAGCGCGAAGATGCGCGCAATCAGGAACAGGTGCTGGAGAAGCTGCTGGCCGGGCGTTATCGCTATGCGGTGAGCAACCAGTGGACGCTGGACTGGTTCAATCAGCGATTGATACCTGAACAGCAGCTGCAAGGCGTGGCGGTGCTACAGGAGCAGAAGGTCGGGTGCTATGTGCGCAATGACCCGAAAGTACCGGTGCAGCGGATCTTGCGCACATTGCTGCGGATGAAGATGTCGGGGGAGATTGATGAGATTATCCGGTTGTATACCGGTCGTGCAGAACCAGGGGCCTGAGCACACATGGCCATCGTAAGCCTGTTCGATAGCTGACGGCCTGCTCGACAGTTCGTGCAACAAAGACACAATAAAAAACCACCTGAACAGGTGGTTTTTTCGGGCCCAAACAGCGCGTTTTGCTGAATCCTTACGGTTGCAAGAAGCGCCCGGCAAATCGCCAGTGTTGCGGCGAGTGGCGCGTCATCACGATCAGATCGCCTTTTTTGACATTGATCCGGCTTTGCATCGGAATCAGTCGAGGATCCTTTACGACCGTATCTTCAGACGCCACGGTGTAGGAAAACCCCGCCCAACGATGAACACCGTTGTAGAGCTCGCAATCGAGCGTAGGAAATGCGCCCATCTTGCCTACGCACTTGGTGACTTCTTCGGTGTAGAGCGGGGTCATCTTATCCGCGCCGTAGTAGGCAAGAACGTAACCCTCAATGGAGTTCTTCAATTCCAGCGTGGTGTAACCCGCTGAATCGCCGCCATCATCGGTGAGTTCGACCTTGCGCGAAAAGTAGTCGCGGGCCGCTGCGGTTTCCGCATCCTGAGCCTCTTGTTGCTCAGGCGTCAGCGGCGTGGCGCAGGCTGCGAGCAACGTGGATGCCAACAGGCAGAGGAAGAGTTTTGGAAATGACATGAAAAGCCTCCTGGCAACAGCAAAGAATGAAGCGGAAGATCGACAGGCATAAAAAAACCGCAGTGGGCGAAACCCATGCAGTTCTGTTTGAAGCGTTCGATTGTTCGTTAAGGTGGTAACCCCACCAGCCACACCCCGGCACACAATGTTCCCGCTGTGGCTGCTTCCTTCCGGATCTGACCAGGTTCACGGGTAATCGTTGCGGGGGGACCGATGGGGTCACCATAACGACGCTTGCCTGTCGGCGAGCCGCGCCATTGTACCTATCTGAAGCGAAGTTACAACCGTTGGTTGCAGATTAAAAATATGAACGGGTTCAAGGACATGCAGTGACGGCGAAAGACCGCAGCCGGCGCCAGCGCCTACAGGGTCAGGACTTCGTCTGCACGACCGCCCGCCTGCTGGATCACCAGATGAATGAAATGCAGTTTGGCAATCGCCGGCGCCGGCAGCACGAACGGGTAGAAATCCGGCTGACCCATGCTCCGTGACAGTTCATTGAGCATCCCTGCCAGCTCGATCCAGGCATTGACGAACGACAGGAATGCCGCACCGCCGGGGTGCTCCGGGTCGTACAGGGTGCCGGGCGGAAACGGCTGGTAGTCGAAATCCATTTCCCGCGCACTCATGCCGAAGCCCAGCGCGGTGTCCACCGCGTCCATCATGTGCAGGTAGTGCGCCCAGGTTTCTGCCCAGTCTTCCCACGGGTGCATGGTCGCGTAGGCGCTGACGTAGCGCTGCGGCCAGTCCAGTGGCGCGCCTTGCTGGTAATGGCGATCCAGAGCCTCGGCATAACTGGCGCGTTCGTCGCCGAACAGATCACGAAACGATCCGAGCCACGGGCCGTTGGCGATCAGGCGATCCCAGTAGTAATGCCCGACCTCATGACGGAAATGTCCGAGCAGCGTGCGATAGGGTTCATGCATCGCCGCCCGCACCTGTTCGCGGTGCGCGTCGTCGGCTTCCTTGATGTCGAGGGTGATCAGGCCGTTGGCGTGGCCGGTCATCGGCGCGTTGCCTTCAAGGTCGACGCCGATGAAATCGAAGGCCAGCCCGGCGTCTTCGTCCACGGTTTTCGGGATGACCTGCAAACCGAGCGTGATCAGTTGCGCGACCAGACGACGCTTGGCGATTTCGACCTTGCGCCAGCGCTCAGGGTTGTCCGGGACGGACAGGTCGGGGATGGTGCGATTGAGGCTGCAGGCGACGCACAGGCGGTCGTGATCGTTGGCCGGCAGCAGCCAGTTACACGCGGCGGGCGTGTCGAGGTTGGCGCAGCGGCGGAAAAGCCCGGCCTCAGGAGCGACGTCGAGGGTCCACGTGTCGGCCAGCAGCCCAGGCTGCAGCGAGGTCAGGCGGCTTTCTTCGGGTTGATAGCCAAGCAACGCATTGCAGGCCAGGCACTGGCTGTTGCGAAAGAACAGCGACTGGCCGCAGCGGCACGGCCAGACTTTACTGTTGCGTGAGGATTCACCCGTGAACGGCGCGACGATGCGCGAACTGAGCTGCTCGAAAAAGCGGTACATGGCGATCTCTCCCTGGGGCTTGCCAAGACTAGATCATTGCCGAGACAACATCGTTCCGAATACTCCACAGCTATTGGCTGATACCACAGGTTTTGGGTTCACCCAATGACTCAGGCGGAGATACCGTGGGTTTTGAGGAAGGCGATAAACGCTTCTTCGTCCATCACTTTCACGCCCAGCTCATTGGCTTTGGTCAGCTTGGAACCGGCCCCTGGGCCGGCGACCACGCAGTGAGTTTTTGCCGACACCGAACCGGCGACTTTCGCACCAAGGCTTTCCAGATGCTCCTTGGCGACATCGCGGCTCATCAACTCGACCTTGCCGGTCAACACCCAGGTCTCGCCGGACAGTGGCAGACCTTCGACGACTTTCTTCTCGCTCTGCCAGTGCATGCCGAAATCACGCAGCTGTTTCTCGGCGGACTCGGCGATCTGCCGATGCTCTGCCGATGCAAAGAACTCACGCACCGCGTTGGCCTGTTTTTCCGGCAGCGCCTGACGCATGTCCAGCCAGTCCGCATTCATCACGGCTTCCAGCGAACCAAACTTGTCCGCCAGTTTCTGCGCACCGCCGGGGCCGACCGAAGGAATGTGCAGTTTGTCGAGGAAACCACCCAGGGTGGTGCTGGCCGCAAACTCGGCGCCCAGCTCACCCTGATCCTGAATCTGCAAACCATGACCGAGCAACTCGCTGATGACCTGCTGGTTATGCGCATCTTCAAAGAAGCTGTGAATCTCGTGCGCCACCTCCAGCCCCACGTCCGGCAGATAGGTCAGCACTTGCGGCAGCGCCTGCTGCACGCGCTCCAGCGAACCCAGCGAGCGCGCCAGGACTTTGGCCGTCTCTTCGCCGACGTCGGGAATGCCCAGCGCGTAGATAAACCGCGCCAGCCCCGGCTGCTTGCTGTCTTCAATCGCCGCCAGCAGTTTGTTGCTGGACACTTCGGCGAAGCCTTCCAGATCGACGATGTCGTCGAACTTCAGCGCATACAGATCCGCCGGTGAACTGACCAGACCTTCATCGACCAGTTGCTCGACGCTCTTGTCGCCAAGGCCTTCGATATCCATCGCTCGACGCGAGACGAAGTGAATGATCGCCTGCTTCAATTGCGCACCGCAGGCCAGGCGACCGACGCAGCGATACACCGCGCCTTCGCTGACCGTTTCCTTGCCCTTGCTGCGCTTGATCAGTTGCGTACGCTCAACATGCGACCCGCACACCGGGCACGTCTGCGGGATCGCTACCGGCCGCGCATTTTCCGGACGGCGCTCGGTGACCACCTGCACCACTTGCGGAATCACGTCACCGGCGCGGCGGATGATCACCGTGTCGCCGATCATCAGCCCCAGGCGCGCGACTTCATCCATGTTGTGCAACGTCGCGTTGGCCACGGTGACACCTGCAACCTTGACCGGCTTCAGGCGCGCGACCGGCGTAACGGCGCCGGTGCGGCCGACCTGGAACTCCACGTCGAGCAGCTCGGTGAGCTCTTCCATCGCCGGGAATTTATGCGCGATCGCCCAGCGCGGTTCGCGGGCGCGGAAGCCCAGCTCGCGCTGATCGGCAATGCTGTTGACCTTGAACACCACGCCGTCGATTTCATAGGCCAGTGAATTGCGTCGTTCGCCGATGTCGCGGTAATAGTCCAGACACTCGCCAATGCCCTTGGCCAGTTTCAGCTCATGGCTGATCGGCAGACCCCACTGCTGCAACTGCTTGAGGTTGCCGATGTGGGTGTCGGAAATATCGTGGGAGACCTGACCGATGCCGTAGCAGCAGAATTCCAGCGGCCGGTTGGCGGTGATCTTCGAATCCAGCTGACGCAGACTGCCGGCAGCGGCGTTGCGCGGGTTGGCGAAGGTCTTGCCACCGACTTCCAGTTGCGAGGCGTTGAGGCGCTCGAAACCGGCCTTGGACATGAACACTTCACCGCGCACTTCCAGGGTCGCCGGCCAGCCTGCGCCGTGCAGCTTCAGCGGAATGTTGCGCACGGTGCGCACGTTGACGCTGATGTCTTCGCCAGTGGTGCCATCGCCGCGTGTGGCGCCGCGCACCAGCACGCCGTCCTGATACAGCAGGCTGACCGCCAGACCATCGAGCTTCGGTTCGCAGCTGTACTCCACCGCCGCGCCACCACCGAACAGATCGCCCGCCGGCAGATCCAGACCTTCGGTCACCCGGCGATCGAATTCGCGCATGTCGGTTTCTTCGAAGGCGTTGCCGAGGCTGAGCATCGGTACTTCGTGACGCACCTGAGTGAACGCGGTCAGTGCCACGCTGCCGACGCGTTGGGTCGGCGAGTCGCTGGTGATCAGTTCCGGGTGGGCCGCTTCCAGTGCCTTGAGCTCGTGGAACAACCGGTCGTACTCGGCGTCCGGAATGCTCGGCTCGTCGAGGACGTGGTAACGGTAGTTGTGCTGATCGAGTTCAGCGCGCAGCTCTAGAATGCGGGTTTTGGCGGCGGTCATGGGTGTTCTCTCATAAAGCAAAAGAGCAGCCGAGGCTGCTCAATCTATATTGCCGACTGCCTCTTGTGCCGAGGCAATCTTTTCAATCAACGCTTCTGGGTCAGGGCGCGGCGTTCGAATTCGACGATGCGCTGGCGGTAGTGCTCGATGGTCTGCGCGGTCAGAACACTGCGCTGGTCATCTTTCAGTTCGCCGTTCAGTTCCTGGGACAGCTTGCGGGCTGCCGCCACCATCACATCGAAGGCTTGCTTCGGATGACGCGGGCCTGGCAGGCCGAGGAAGAAGCTCACCGCCGGGGTGCTGAAATGGTCGATATCGTCCAGATCGAAGATCCCCGGTTTGACCGCGTTGGCCATGGAGAACAGCACTTCACCGTTGCCGGCCATGCTTTCGTGACGGTGGAAAATATCCATCTCGCCAAAACGCAGACCGCTTTCCAGAATGTTCTGCAACAGCGCCGGGCCTTTGAAGCCGGCGGCGTCGCGGCAGATCACGCTGATCACCAGGACTTCTTCGGCTTGCGGCTGGTCCTTGTCGACCACGGCCGGCGCAGGCTTGGTGTCTTCGACGAAATCGTCGTCACGGCTGCTGAAGCTCGGGCCACCGTCCAGATCGAGGTCGAGGTTCAGGTCGCCCTGGGCCGGACCGTTGCTGCCGCGCTTGCCACGCTTGGAGCCGGATTCACGAGGCTCGCGAGGTTCGCGGGCCGGCATGCTCACCGACGGCAGATCATGCTCGTCCAGTTGCGGTTCTTTATGTGTGTCCAGCACGCGGGCCGGGCCCAACAGCTCAGCGCTGGTGTCCTCGTCCGGCAGGTTGGACAGACTTCGGTCAAGACGGAATTTCAGTTTTCCCTTGCCGCCGCGCATACGGCGCCAGCCATCGAAAAGAATACCGGCTATCACAATGATGCCGATGACGATCAGCCACTCGCGCAGACCGATTTCCATGTAATCCCGTGCCTCTATAAAAAATGCTGAAAAATAAGGGGTTTACATTGTGCAAACCGCTTTAAAACGTGGCGCCAACTCTATGTTCTGACAGGCGTTTTGCCCACGTATACGAAAAATTGACATTAAACTAGCACGACCAAAGACAACTTTACACCGTCTGTCTCATTGGCTTGCGCGAATATGTCGATTGGCCAGCAAGTCGACCCCCGGTAAAAAAGTCCTACAACCCTCAATTACCTTTCCGACACCACGCTGGCTCAGGCGTCCACCATCGCCATCGCCTCCTCGACATCCACGGCTACCAGTCGCGAACAACCCGGCTCATGCATCGTCACGCCCATCAACTGCTCAGCCATTTCCATGGCGATCTTGTTGTGGGTGATGTAGATGAACTGCACGGTCTGCGACATCTCTTTGACCAAGCGTGCGTAGCGTCCAACGTTAGCGTCATCCAGTGGCGCGTCAACCTCATCGAGCATACAGAACGGCGCCGGATTCAATTTGAAGATGGCAAATACCAGTGCCAGTGCGGTCAGGGCCTTTTCCCCGCCAGAGAGCAAATGGATGGTGCTGTTCTTCTTCCCTGGCGGCTGCGCCATGATCGTTACCCCTGTATCGAGTAGATCTTCGCCCGTCAGTTCCAAATACGCGCGCCCGCCACCGAAAACTTTTGGGAAAAGCGCCTGTAAACCGCCATTGATCTGATCAAAGGTATCTTTGAAACGGTTACGGGTTTCCTTGTCGATCTTGCGAATCACGTTCTCCAGGGTCTCCAGGGCCTCGACCAGATCGGCGTCCTGAGCATCCAGATAACGTTTACGCTCGGATTGTTGCGTGTACTCGTCGATGGCCGCGAGGTTGATCGCGCCCAGGCGTTGAATCCGCGCGTTGATCCGTTCGAGTTCTTCTTCGGCTTCACGTTCACTGGCTTGCGCCGTCAATGTCGCGAGTACGCCGTTGAGATCGTAGCCGTCTTCGAGCAGTTGATCTTGCAAGGCCTTGCGGCGCACGGTCAGGGCTTGCCATTCCATGCGCTGCTGTTCGAGCTGGCCGCGGATCAGTTGCGATTGCTGCTCGGCCTGGGTCCGGCGTTTTTCCGCATCGCGCAGTTCGCGGTCGGCGTCTTCGAGGGCGATTTGCGCGGTCTTGAGTTCTTCGTCGACGGTCATGCGCTTGTCGAGCAACTCTTCAAGCTTCAGGCGCAGCTCTTCCAGCGGTGCCTCGCCCTCCTCCAGATTCAGACTCAACTGTTCGCGCTTTTCCGTCAGGCGCTCGGCCTGCATTTCCAGACGCTCCAACGCCTGACGCGTGGAGTCATGCTGCGCGCGCAACGAGCCGAGACGCACGGCCAACTGATGGGCGTGATCCTTGTGCTGCCGCGCTTCCTGACGCACGCGGTCGAGGCGTTCGCGCAGACTGTCGCGCTGGGCCAGCAGCAATTCGCGCTGTTCAGTGTCCAATGCCATGGCGTCCAGCGCTTCCTGCAATTGCATGCGCGCTTCGCCGATCTGCTCGTGCTCGAGTTCGCGTTGTTCGCCGAGTTCGATCAGTTCTTCATCGAGACGGGTGCGGCGCAAGGTCAGTTGCTCGGCCTTGGCTTTACCAGCGGACAACTGCGCTTTCAATTCGCCTTGCTGGCGTGCTTCGTCTTGCAGCAAGCGACGCAAATGTTCGCGGCCGTTTTCCTGCTGACGCTGTTGCGCGCGCAGGGTTTGCAAACGGGTTTCCATGGCTTCGACCGTGGCTTCGCGCTCTTCGCGCTCGAGATGCAAAGTCTCGATTTCCTGACCACGGGCGAGCATGCCGCTTTCCGCTTCGCTGGCCCGACGCACGCGCAGAAAATGCCGACCGACCCAATAACCATCGCGACTGATCAGGCTCTGGCCGGCGCTCAATTGTCCGCGCAATGCCAATGCCTGCTCCAGGCTGTCGACCGGTTTGACCTGGCCCAGCCACGGCGACAGATCAATCTGCGCTTCGACTTTGTCCAGCAGGCTGCCCGCCACGCGCACGCCATCGTTGCCCGGACTGAGCAGGCGCAGATCGCCCTGGCTGAACCCGGACAGATCGAAACCGCTGAAATCGTCGACCAGCACCGCTTGCAGATCGGCGCCGAGCACGGTTTCCACCGCCAGCTCCCAACCCGCCTCGACCTTCAGGCCTTCGGCCAGACGTGGGCGCTCAGCGAGATTATGTTCCTTCAACCATTCGGCGGTGCCGGTGCCCGGATCGAGCGCAGCTTGCTGCAAGGCTTCCAACGAAGCCAGCCGGCCGTTGAGGCGTTGCAGATCGCCCTGCGCCTGTTGTTGCGCGGTCAGTGCCTGCTGCAACTCCTGACGCAGTTGCTCAAGTTTTTCGACCTGCGCTTCTTCGCTGGTCTGCAAATCTTCAAGCGTCGCTTCGGACTCGGCGAGTTGCTCGTTGAGCGCCATGATCGCCGCGTCTTCGGGATCGGCCGAGAGCAACGCGCGCTCTTCACCGAGACGCTTCTGCCGATCGGCCAGGCGCTCCATGCTGGTTTCCAGCTGCTGGATGCGCGACTGCTGCACTTCGGCCTGACGTCGCGGTTCAGCGGCGGTCAGGTTGAAAGCGTCCCACTGCTCCTGCCAGCCATGCATGACGCTTTCGGAATCTTCCAGCGCAGCAGCGGCTTCTTCGGCGGCAGCGCTGGTGACTTCCTGTTCCGGGGTCAGCATGTCCAGCTCTTCGCCGAGAGTCAGCAGCAACGTGCGGTCGTGCCCCAGGTGCGATTCGGTTTCCAGCCGCGCCCGCTCGGCTTCTTTCAGATCGTCCTGCAACTGGCGCAGGCGTTGCTGACCGTGCTGGATACTCTGCTCGACCCGGGCAATGTCGCCGCCGACCGAATAGAAGCGTCCCTGCACCAGATTGAAGCGCTCGGACAGGTCGTGGTGACCGTCGCGCAGGCGTTCAATCGCGGCATCGGCATTGCGCTGCTCGGCGACCAGCGCCTCGAAACTGATTTCCTGGGTGCCGATGATTGACTCGCGCTGGCCGACCTGATCGTTCAGATCCTGCCAGCGCAGGGCCGACAGTTGCGCCTTGAGCTGACGCTCCTCGGCCTTGAATTCCTGATACTTCTTCGCCGCTTCGGCCTGACGGTGCAAGCGTTCGAGCTGACGCTCGAGTTCTTCGCGCAGGTCAGTCAGGCGGGCGAGGTTTTCGTGGGTGCGGCGGATACGGTTTTCGGTCTCGCGGCGGCGCTCCTTGTACTTGGAGATGCCCGCCGCTTCTTCGATAAAGTTGCGCAGGTCTTCGGGCTTGGATTCGATCAGCTTGGAGATCATGCCTTGTTCGATGATCGAATAGCTGCGCGGGCCGAGGCCGGTGCCGAGGAAGATATCGGTGATGTCGCGACGACGGCATTTGGTGCCGTTGAGGTAATAAGTAGTCTGGCTGTCGCGGGTGACTTTACGGCGGATGGAAATCTCCGCGTAAGCCGCGTACTCGCCCAGCAGCGTGCCGTCGGAGTTGTCGAACACCAGTTCGATGCTCGCCTGGCTCACTGGTTTGCGGCTGGTCGAGCCGTTGAAGATGACGTCGGTCATCGACTCGCCACGGAGGTTCTTCGCCGAACTCTCGCCCATCACCCAACGCACGGCGTCGATGATGTTCGACTTGCCGCAACCGTTCGGCCCGACGACCGCCGCCATGTTACTGGGGAAGTTCACCGTGGTCGGGTCGACGAAGGATTTGAATCCCGCCAGTTTGATGCACTTGAGCCGCACGCTTAGGCGACCGTCAGGGCAGACACCACCAGATCGCAGCTGCGCCGGGCGTAAGCCGTCAGCACGATGCGGATCTGCGGCAAATCACGGGCAAGCACGGCGGCCAGCAGGCGTTCGAACAGTTCGAGGAACTCGCTCATTTCCGCCTTGCGTTGTTCGAGGGCGAGGAAATAGGCACGGCTCATGGCCGGCTGCAGGTTCTCGACCGTCTCTTGCAGGTACGGGTTGTTGGCGAACGGATAAGCGGCGCGCATCACCGCGAAGCTGTCGTCGACAAAAGTGCGGATGTCCTGACGCTCGTAGCTGGCGGTCAGGCGCTGCTGGATCTGCACGAACGGCGCCATGTCCGACTGGACTTGCCAGCCATTGGCAACCGAGTTGCCGAGCAGGATGTACAGCTCGCTCATCAGCGTGCAAAGGCTCTGCACCTTGTGCGGCGTGAGTTCGGTTACATGGGCGCCACGTCGCGGCAGGATCGCGATCAGGTGGCGACGCTCGAGGATCAGCAAGGCTTCGCGGACCGAGCCGCGGCTGACATTGAGGGCCAGCGTGACCTTCTGTTCCTGGATGCGCTCTCCCGGCTTCATTTCGCCACGAATGATGCGTTCGGCGAGGTGGTGAGCGATTTGCTCGGCGAGGCTGTCCGGCGCCTTGAACGTCATGGTTGTCCTTCAAACTCTTTCGATCTGCACAAGCGGCGCAGTGTAGCGCAAATGCAGGCTCATGGCGGAGTGCCCACTCAGCGGTTTTTGGCACGAATCCCGCAAAAAAGCAGGGGATCCAATGAGGGTCAATACTGAATAGACACGTTGTCGATCGACGAAACGCATTTTCCTGACCTTTAAGTCAGAAAATCATTGACCGAAAAGTCAGACCTGCTAAATTCGGTTCACGTCGGTTAACAACAATAATGAGTCTGCGAGGCCTTCCGTGATCCAGTTTTTACTTAACCAGGAACTCCGTAGCGAGCACGCCCTGGACCCGAATCTGACCGTGCTCAATTACCTGCGCGAACATGTGGGCAAATCCGGCACCAAAGAAGGTTGCGCCAGCGGTGACTGCGGCGCCTGCACCGTGGTGGTCGGCGAGTTGCAAACGGATGACGACGGCCGCGAACACATTCGCTATCGCAGCCTCAACTCGTGCCTGACGTTCGTTTCGTCGCTGCACGGCAAACAACTGATCAGCGTCGAAGACCTCAAGCACAAAGGCGAACTGCACAGCGTGCAGAAAGCCATGGTCGAGTGCCACGGCTCGCAGTGCGGTTTTTGCACCCCCGGTTTCGTCATGTCGCTGTTTGCCCTGCAAAAGAACAGCGATGCACCGGATCAGGCCAAGACCCACGAAGCGCTGGCCGGCAACCTCTGCCGGTGCACCGGCTACCGACCGATTCTGGCCGCCGCCGAGCAGTCGTGCTGCGGCAAGCAACCGGACCAGTTCGACGCCCGTGAAGCCGAGACCATCGCCCGCCTCAAAGCCATCGCCCCGACCGATATCGGCGAACTCAACAGCGGCGACAAGCGCTGCCTGGTGCCGCTGACCGTCGCTGATCTGGCCGACCTTTACGACGCTTATCCACAAGCGCGACTGCTGGCCGGTGGCACCGACCTGGCGCTGGAAGTCACCCAGTTCCACCGCACCCTTCCAGTGATGATCTACGTTGGCAACGTCGCGGAAATGAAGCGCATCGAAACCTTCGCTGACCGTATCGAAATCGGCGCCGCCACCGCCCTCTCCGACTGCTACGAAGCGCTGAACGCCGAATACCCGGACTTCGGTGAACTGCTGCACCGCTTCGCCTCCCTGCAGATCCGCAACCAGGGCACCCTCGGCGGCAACATCGGCAACGCCTCGCCGATCGGTGACTCGCCACCACTGCTGATTGCCCTCGGCGCGCAGGTCGTGCTGTGCAAAGGCGAAACCCGCCGCACCTTGAACCTGGAAGATTACTTCATCGACTACAAAGTCACCGCGCGTCAGGAAAGCGAGTTCATCGAGAAAATCATCGTCCCGCGTGCCACGGCCGAGCAGCGTTTCCGCGCGTACAAGGTATCCAAACGTCTGGACGACGACATTTCTGCCGTCTGCGCTGCCTTCAACCTGCGCGTGGAAAACGGCGTGATCAGCGACGCCCGCATGGCCTTCGGCGGCATGGCCGCGATCCCGAAACGCGCCGCCCACTGCGAAGCCGTGTTGCTCGGCCAGCCGTTCAACAACGCTGTGATCGAACGCGCCTGCGCCGCACTGGCCGACGACTTCACACCGCTCTCGGACTTCCGCGCCAGCAAGGAATATCGCCTGCTCAGCGCGCAGAACCTGCTGCGCAAATACTTCATCGAACTGCAAACACCGCACATCGAGACTCGGGTGACCGCTTATGTCTAACCATCACGCCGTAGAGAAGACTCAAGCTGAATTGGCTGAACTGTTCGCCAAGGACCTGACCACCGGCGTCGGCCGCAGCGTCAAGCACGACAGCGCCGCCAAGCACGTGTCCGGTGAAGCGCAGTACATTGATGATCGTCTGGAATTCCCCAACCAGCTGCACCTGTACGCACGCCTGTCGGACCGCGCCCACGCGAAAATCATCAGCATCGACACCAAGCCGTGCTACGCCTTCGAAGGCGTGCGCATTGCGATCACCCATGAAGACGTGCCGGGCCTGAAAGACATCGGCCCGCTGCTGCCGGGCGATCCGTTGCTCGCCATCGACGACGTGCAGTTCGTCGGCCAACCGGTGCTCGCCGTCGCCGCCAAGGATCTGGAAACCGCCCGCAAGGCCGCGATGGCGGCGATCATCGAATACGAAGATCTGGAACCGGTGCTCGACGTGGTCGAAGCCTTGCGCAAACGCCACTTCGTGCTCGACAGCCACACCCATCAGCGCGGCGATTCGGTCTCTGCGCTGGCGACCGCTGAACACCGCATCCAGGGCACGCTGCACATTGGCGGTCAGGAACACTTCTACCTGGAGACGCAGATCTCCTCGGTGATGCCGACCGAAGACGGCGGCATGATCGTCTACTGCTCGACACAGAACCCGACCGAAGTACAAAAACTGGTCGCCGAAGTGCTCGACGTGTCGATGAATAAAATCGTCGTCGACATGCGCCGCATGGGCGGTGGTTTCGGTGGCAAGGAAACCCAGGCTGCCAGCCCGGCGTGCCTGTGCGCCGTGGTTGCACACCTCACCGGCCAGCCAACGAAGATGCGCCTGCCGCGGGTCGAAGACATGCTGATGACCGGCAAGCGTCACCCGTTCTACGTCGAATACGACGTCGGCTTCGACAGCACCGGGCGCCTGCACGGGATCAACATGGACCTGGCCGGCAACTGCGGTTGCTCGCCGGACTTGTCCGCGTCGATCGTCGACCGGGCGATGTTCCACTCGGACAACTCGTACTACCTCGGTGACGCGACGATCAATGGTCACCGCTGCAAGACCAACACCGCGTCGAACACCGCTTACCGTGGTTTCGGTGGCCCGCAAGGCATGGTCGCCATCGAGGAAGTGATGGACGCGATTGCCCGTCACCTCCACCTCGATCCGCTGGCGGTGCGCAAGGCCAACTACTACGGCAAGACCGAGCGCAACGTCACCCACTACTACCAGACCGTCGAGCACAACATGCTCGAGGAGATGACCGCCGAACTGGAAGAGAGCAGCCAGTACCACGAGCGTCGCGAAGCGATCCGGCGCTACAACGCCAACAGCCCGATCCTGAAAAAAGGCCTGGCGCTGACCCCGGTGAAATTCGGTATTTCCTTCACCGCCAGCTTCTTGAACCAGGCCGGCGCACTGATCCACATCTACACCGACGGCAGCATCCACCTGAACCACGGCGGCACGGAAATGGGCCAGGGCCTGAACACCAAAGTCGCACAGGTGGTGGCCGAAGTGTTCCAGGTCGAAATCGACCGTGTACAGATCACCGCGACCAACACCGACAAGGTGCCAAACACCTCGCCGACGGCCGCCTCCAGCGGTGCTGACCTCAACGGCAAGGCCGCGCAGAACGCCGCCGAGACCATCAAGAAACGTCTGATCGAATTCGCTGCGCGGCACTACAAGGTCAGCGAAGAAGATGTGGAATTCCATAACGGCCATGTGCGCGTGCGTGATCACATCCTGACCTTCGAAGCGCTGATCCAGCAGGCGTATTTCAATCAGGTGTCGCTGTCGAGCACCGGCTTCTACAAGACCCCGAAAATCTATTACGACCGCAGCCAGGCCCGTGGCCGGCCGTTCTACTACTTCGCCTTTGGCGCCGCATGTTGCGAGGTGATCGTCGACACCCTGACCGGCGAGTACAAGATGCTGCGCACCGACATCCTTCACGACGTCGGCGCCTCGCTGAACCCGTCCATCGACATCGGCCAGGTCGAAGGGGGCTTCGTGCAGGGCATGGGCTGGCTGACCATGGAAGAGCTGGTCTGGAACAACAAGGGCAAGCTGATGACCAACGGCCCGGCCAGCTACAAGATCCCGGCCGTGGCGGACATGCCGCTCGATCTGCGGGTGAAGCTGGTGGAAAACCGCAAGAACCCGGAAGACACGGTGTTCCATTCCAAGGCTGTCGGCGAGCCGCCATTTATGCTCGGGATCGCCGCATGGTGTGCGATCAAGGATGCGGTGGCGAGCCTGGGTGATTACCAGCATCAGCCGAAGATTGATGCGCCGGCGACTCCGGAGCGGGTGTTGTGGGGGTGTGAGCAGATGCGCCAGTTGAAGGCCGTGAAAGCGGTCGAAGCTGAAACCGAGTTGGCTCCGCTCTAAACCGAGGTGCGGTCTTCGCGAGCAAGCTCGCTCCCCCATTTGGAATGCATTCTCCTGTGGGAGCGAGCTTGCTCGCGAAGAGGCCCGAACAGACAACAAAGATGTCGAGGTGAACATGTACAACTGGATCGACGCCCTCGCCGACCTGCAGAATCAGGGCGAACCCTGCGTTCTGGTGACGATCATCGAAGAACTCGGCTCGACCCCGCGCAACGCCGGCTCGAAAATGGTCGTCAGCGCGAAACAGACCTTCGACACCATCGGTGGCGGGCATCTGGAATACAAAGCCATGCAGATCGCCCGCGAGATGCTCGCCAGCGGCAAGCAGGACACCCATCTGGAGCGCTTCAGCCTCGGTGCCAGCCTCGGCCAGTGCTGCGGCGGCGCCACGGTGCTGTTGTTCGAACCGATGGGCCAGGTGCAGGCGCAGATCGCGGTGTTCGGCGCCGGCCACGTCGGTCGCGCCCTCGTGCCCTTGCTCGCGAGCCTGCCCTGCCGGGTACGCTGGATCGATTCGCGGGAAGAGGAATTTCCCCAACAGATTCCCCACGGCGTCCGTAAAATCGTCGCCGAAGAGCCTGTGGATGAAATCGACGACCTGCCCGCCGGCAGCTATTGCATCGTCATGACCCACAATCATCAGCTGGATCTGGAACTCACCGCCGCGATCCTCAAGCGCAACGACTTCACCTGGTTCGGCCTGATCGGCTCGAAGACCAAACGGGCCAAGTTCGAACATCGCTTGCGTGATCGCGGTTTCGACCCCGGCGTCGTGCAACGCATGCGCTGCCCGATGGGCATCGGCGAAGTCAAAGGCAAACTGCCTGTGGAAATCGCCATCTCCATCGCCGGCGAAATCATCGCCACCTATAACGCCAGTTTCGGCCAGCACAGCGCCAGCGCCGAACCGATTGCCAGACTGCTGCCCGCTTCCCGGCGCAGTCAGGCCGCCAAACTCAAAGCCTCAAACTGATTAGAGAACCCTCATGCCTCTGACTCGCAAAGCCTACCGCGCCGCCATCCTGCACAGCATCGCCGACCCTGCCGACGTCGGGATCGAAGCCTCCTACGAATATTTCGAGGACGGCCTGCTGGTGGTCGATGGTGGCAAGATCAGCGCCCTCGGCCACGCCAGTGAACTGCTGCCGACCCTGCCAGCGGACATCGAGATCACGCATTATCAGGATGCGCTGATCACCCCCGGCTTCATCGACACCCACATCCACCTGCCGCAAACCGGCATGGTCGGTGCCTACGGCGAGCAACTGCTCGACTGGCTGAACACCTACACCTTCCCCTGCGAAAGCCAGTTTGGTGACAAAAACCACGCCGATGAAGTCGCGGACATCTTCATTAAGGAGCTGCTGCGCAACGGCACCACCACCGCATTGGTATTCGGCAGCGTGCACCCGCAATCGGTGAACTCTTTCTTCGAAGCCGCCGAGAAGCTCGACCTGCGGATGATCGCCGGCAAGGTGATGATGGACCGCAACGCCCCGGACTACCTGACCGACACCGCCGAATCGAGTTACGTCGAGAGCAAGGCGCTGATCGAGCGCTGGCACGGCAAGGGCCGTCTGCACTATGCCGTCACCCCGCGCTTCGCCCCGACCAGCACCCCGGAACAACTGACCCTCGCCGGGCAACTGCTGACCGAATACCCGGATCTGTACATGCAGACCCACATCAGCGAGAACCTCAAGGAAATCGAGTGGGTCAAGGAACTGTTCCCGGAGCGCAAGGGTTACCTCGACGTCTACGACCACTACCAGTTGCTCGGCGAGCGCTCGGTGTTCGCCCATGGCGTGCACCTGTGCGATGACGAATGCGCACGCTTGGCGCAAACCGGCTCGGCAATCTCGTTCTGCCCGACTTCGAACTTGTTCCTCGGCAGCGGCCTGTTCAACTTGCCGATGGCCGAGAAACACAAACTGAATGTCGGCCTGGGTACCGACGTCGGCGGCGGCACCAGTTTCTCGCTGCTGCAAACGCTGAACGAAGCCTACAAAGTCATGCAGTTGCAGGGCGCGCGCCTGAGTCCGTTCAAGTCGCTGTACCTCGCAACGCTTGGCGGTGCGCGGGCACTGCGCCTGGAAGACAAGATCGGCAACCTGCAACCGGGTTCCGACGCCGACTTCCTGGTGCTGGACTACAACGCCACGCCGCTGCTGAGCTACCGCTTGAAGCAGGCCAACAACATTGCCGAAACGTTGTTTGTGTTGATGACGCTGGGCGATGACCGGACCGTGCAGCAAACTTATGCGGCGGGTGCGCTGGTGCATCAGCGCTGAGTTTTTCCAAGGCATAAAAAATCCCCCGGAGGTGTTCACCCCGGGGGATTTTTATTGCCTGTCCGATTGCCATCGCTGGCAAGCCAGCTCCCACAGTTTTTGAGGTGTTCACCCGATTTGCGCTACACCACACATCCTGTGGGAGCTGGCTTGCCAGCGATTGGGCCAACTCGGTCCGACTTAGAGCTTGGCCGCTGGACGCCCCGGTTTCTTGGTCTGCAACAAATGCGAGAACACCGCATGCAGATCATCCGACGCGCCTTCCTCATCGAGGTTGAGCTTGCTGTCGATGTGATCCATGTGATGCATCATCAGGTCCACCGCCAGCTCACCGTTGCGCGCCTCGATGGCGTCGATCAACTGGGTGTGCTCGTCATAGGAGCAGTGCGAACGGTTGCCGCTTTCATACTGGGCAATGATCAGCGAGGTCTGCGACACCAGGCTGCGCTGGAAGCTGACCAGCGGTGCGTTCTTCGCCGCTTCGGCCAGTTTCAGGTGGAATTCGCCCGACAGCCGGATACCGGCGCCGCGATCACCACGGGAGAAGCTGTCGCGCTCGTCGTTGACCATCTGGCGCAGTTCGGCGATCTGCTCGGCGGTGGCGTGCTGCACGGCGAGTTCAGTGATCGCACGCTCCACCAGACGGCGGGCCATGAACACCTGACGCGCTTCTTCAACGCTCGGGCTGGCGACCACAGCGCCACGGTTCGGCCGCAACAGCACCACACCTTCATGGGCCAGTCGCGACAGCGCACGGCGAATGATCGTGCGGCTGACCCCGAAGATTTCCCCCAGCGCTTCTTCACTCAACTTGGTGCCGGGCGCCAGACGCTGTTCGAGGATGGCCTCGAAGATATGCGCGTAGACAATATCGTCCTGGGTTCCGCTGCGGCCGGCTTTGCCTGCTCGCGGTTGTTTCTTGAGGGGTTGCAACTGTTCGTTCATGGGCACTCGAGTCGGGAGAACTGCGGCGAATAGACCGTGACTGTAATACGGCACAGTAGGTCGCTGGCAAGTATCGCGTAAAAAACAGCGCGATTGTACACAATGGATGGTGGCAACACGACTGTATGGCCGTTTGTGACCTCGGCTGTATTGCGACGATCCGTTACGATTGAGTTTAGGCTTGATCGCAGAATCCGCCTTCAGCACACAATTCCCTGTAGGGATTGCGTCAAAGGGGACATCTTCATCTGTATAAGGAACACCGCCGTCATGAACGACGCCACCTACACCCGGCTGCGCCCTCTGGCCGACACTTCGCCCTCGGCCATCGTCGCCGGTTTCATCGCGATGATGACCGGTTACACCAGCTCGCTGGTGCTGATGTTTCAGGCCGGGCAAGCGGCCGGCCTGAGCAGCGGGCAAATCTCGTCGTGGATCTGGGCGATCTCGATCGGCATGGCGGTGTGCTCCATCGGCCTGTCGCTGCGTTATCGCACGCCGATCACCATCGCCTGGTCGACCCCGGGCGCGGCCCTGCTGATCACCAGCCTGGGCGGCGTCACGTATGGCGAGGCCATCGGCGCCTACATCACCTGCGCGGTGCTGGTGACGATTTGCGGGCTGACCGGCAGCTTCGAACGCCTGGTGAAAAAGATTCCGGCTTCGCTGGCGGCGGCGTTGCTGGCAGGGATTCTGTTCAAGATCGGCAGCGAAATCTTCGTCGCCGCGCAACACCGCACCGGTCTGGTGCTGGGGATGTTCTTCACTTACCTGCTGGTCAAACGCCTGTCGCCGCGTTACGCCGTGCTCGCCGCCCTGCTGATCGGTACAGCGCTGTCCGGGTTCATGGGGCTGCTGGACTTCAGCGCTTTTCATCTGGAGGTGGCGACACCGGTGTGGACCACGCCGCACTTCTCGCTGGCGGCGACCATCAGCATTGGCATTCCGCTGTTCGTGGTGGCGATGACTTCGCAGAACATGCCCGGCATCGCCGTGCTGCGCGCCGACGGCTACAACGTGCCGGCCTCGCCACTGATCACCAGCACCGGCATCGCCTCGCTGCTGCTGGCGCCATTCGGCTCCCACGGGATCAACCTCGCGGCGATCAGCGCCGCGATCTGCACCGGGCCGCACGCCCATGAGGATCGCAACAAGCGCTACACCGCGGCGGTGTGGTGCGGGATTTTCTACGGGATTGCCGGGGTGTTTGGCGCCACATTGGCGGCGCTGTTTGCCGCGCTGCCGAAAGAACTGGTGCTGTCGATCGCCGCGCTGGCGCTGTTTGGCTCGATCATCAACGGTTTGAGCATTGCCATGACCGAGGTGAAGGAGCGTGAAGCGGCGTTGATTACCTTTATGGTCACGGCGTCGGGGCTGACACTGTTTTCCATTGGTTCGGCATTTTGGGGGATTGTCGCAGGGGTCTTGACCTTGCTGATTCTGAATTGGCGCAAAGCTTAGGGTCAAAAGCCCCCCATCGGAACGCCGCCCGCCTAGCCCTCTCCCAGAGGGAGAGGACTGACCAAGGTGCTTGGAGGACATACGCCGACGTGAGATACCGAGTCGAACTCAAATTTTGACAAGCCCATAAATCGGCTCCCTCTCCAGGGGGAGAGGGCTGGGGTGAGGGGTAGATTCACCGCAAACCAAAGCCGAACCCCCAAACACCAGACGAAAAAAAACGGCGACCCGAAGGTCGCCGTTTTTTTCAGTATCACTTAGCCGGGTTGATCGGCTTTTCCGGATACCAGACGTCCAGCAGCGGGCTGACAGTCATACCAGTCAGTTCGCTACGGCCTTTCAACCAGGTTTCAACAGCAGCACGCTGCTCTTCGTTCACCGAGCCACGCTTCTGCAGGCATACCAGACCGAAGTCGTCGCCACCAACGTAACCCAGACCATTGGCTTCCATGGCTTCTTTGATGAAGGCTTCGAGGAAAGCGTCAATGGCTTCTTCGGACAAGTCTTCTTTGAAGTCCAGGTTCAGTTCGAAACCCAGCTCTTGAAATTCATCAACGCACAGTTTTTTGCGCAGACGCTGGGAACGGTTAGTCGCCATTGGAACAATCCTCTTAAGTATTAACGGCCGGCACTTTACCAGTTTAAGGCGTCGATTGCCCGACTCTCTGGCCCCTGAAGCCGACCGCCTGTAAAAAAATAACGTATTGGCCGGCCCGGACAAGGCACAAGCTGTAGAACCTTGGGGCATAATGCCGACACTTTCATGACCACTGAGGGCTTTTTCATCCATGTCCTCGTTATTTTTCCCCTCTTCTGCAGGGTTTTATTTCATATGATCAAATCGTTGCGTCCACTGTTTCTCGCCGGCCTTCTTCTGCCGCTGGCCCTGCCTGTTTCCGCCGCCACCCTTAATACCGCCCTCACCCCCAACGTCGAAAAAGCCCTCAAGGCCAGCAAATTGCAGCCAAGCGCGCTGTCGCTGGTGATGATCCCGCTCGACGGCCCGGGCAACCCGACCGTGTACAACGCCGACGTGTCGGTCAACCCGGCCTCGACCATGAAACTGGTCACCACCTACGCGGCGCTGGAAATGCTCGGCCCCAACCATCAGTGGAAAACCGAGTTCTACACCGACGGCAACCTCAGCGGCGGCATCCTCAACGGCAACCTCTACCTCAAGGGTGGCGGCGATCCGAAACTGAACATGGAAAAACTCTGGCTGCTGATGCGCGACCTGCGCGCCAACGGCGTGACCCAGATCACCGGCGATCTGATCCTCGACCGCAGCTTCTTCATCCAGCCACAACTGCCCGAGTTCAACGACGACGGCAACGACGAGAACAAACCGTTTCTGGTCAAGCCCGACTCGCTGCTGGTCAACCTCAAGGCCCTGCGCTTCGTCGCGCGCAATGACGGTGGTCGGGTACTGATTTCGGTGGAACCACCGATTGCCAGCATCCATATCGAAAACACCGTCAAGGCCCTGCCCTCCAAGCAATGCACCGGCGGCGTGCGCTACAACCCGGTGACGCAGGCCGATGGCAGCGTCAACGTGACCGTGGCCGGCCAGTTGGGCGAAGGCTGCAACTCACAGACCTACCTGTCGCTGCTCGACCACGCGACTTACACCGCCGGCGCCGTGCGCGCGATCTGGAAAGAACTGGGCGGCAGCATTCAAGGCAAGGATCGTCTAGGCGCGACGCCAGGCAACGCCAAACTGCTGGCCCGTGCGTACTCGCCGGATCTGGCGGAAATCATCCGCGACATCAACAAGTACAGTAACAACACCATGGCCCAGCAACTGTTCCTGAGCCTCGGTCAGCGCTTTCGCAACGATGCCGACGGTGATGACGCCAAAGCCGCGCAGCGCGTAGTACGTCAGTGGCTGGCGAAGAAAGGCATTACCGCGCCGCATCTGGTGATGGAGAACGGCTCCGGCCTGTCCCGTGCCGAACGCGTCAGCGCCCGCGAGATGGCGAACATGCTGCAAGCGGCGTGGCACAGCCCGTATGCCGCCGAGTACATCAGCTCGATGCCGATCGCCGGCACCGATGGCACCATGCGCAAACGCCTGAAAACCACAGCGATGCGCGGCGAAGCCCACGTCAAGACCGGCACCCTGAACACCGTGCGTGCAATTGCCGGCTTCAGCCGCGACGTCAACGGCAATACCTGGGCGGTGGTGGCGATCCTCAACGACAAGGCGCCGTTTGGCGCATCGTCGGTGCTGGATCAGGTGCTGCTGGATCTGTACAAGCAACCGAAACTGCCGCAGACCGCTTCGGCGCTCTAAGCCGCCCAAAGCAAAAGATCGCAGCCTGCTGCAGCTCGTACAGGGTGTACATCATCCCCATGCAGGAGCTGCCGAAGGCTGCGATCTTTAGATTTTGTGGGAGCGGGCTTGCTCGCGAAGGCGTCAGTTCAGTCAGTATTTTTGGCGACTGACCCGCCGCCTTCGCGAGCAAGCTCGCTCCCACAGGGGAACCGCGTCGCGGCCTAACTCATCTGCTCGACGCGATCGCGCCCGCGCTGCTTTGCCATATACACCCCCGAATCCGCCCGCAGCAGCAACGCATCCGCGCCCTCCCCCGGCCGCCAGCTGGCGATGCCGAAACTCGCCGTCACCACCCCGACCACATCCACCGGCGCACTGCGCAAGCCTTGCCACAACTCCACCGCCAGCATGTACGCATGCTCACCGTCGATGTCCGGGCAGAGCACCATGAACTCTTCGCCGCCCAAGCGGCAAAACACATCGGTACGCCGCAAGCGATGACCAATACGCTCGCACACCGCTTGTAACACCCGGTCGCCCATGGCGTGGCCGTACTGATCGTTGATGCGCTTGAAATGGTCGATGTCGAGCATGATCACCGACAACTCGCCGCCGCCCCGTTCGACGCGAGCCATTTCAGTGGTCAGGCGCTCCTGGAAATAGCGCCGGTTGTGAATCCCGGTCAGCGAGTCGGTTACCGACAGCGCACGCAATTCTTCTTCCACCCGCTTCAGGTCGGAGATATCCGAGATGTAGCCGTGCCACAACACGCCGCCGCCCGGCAGTTCCTCCGGGGTCGCCTCGCCGCGCACCCAACGCAGGCCGCGCTCGGGTAATTGCACGCGATACTCCTCGCGCCACGGGCTGAGGCTGTCCGCCGAGGCACGAATCGAGGTACGGACGCGGGTGACGTCCTGCGGATGAATACGCGTGAAGATTGCCTCGGCATTGAACAGCAACACGTCGGGTTCCAGCTCGTAGATCTCACGGATGCCGTCGCTGGCGTAGATCACGCTGAAACGCCCGTCGAATTCCATCTTGAATTGATAAATGCCACCGGGCACGTGGGCGCTGAGTTTCTTCAGCAACACGTCCCGCGCCGCCAGCACTTCGTGCACACGCTTGCGCTCGGTGATGTCGATGCAAATCGCCAGATGGCCGACCCACAAGCCCTGCTCATCCAGTACCGGGGTGGCGAGCATGTTCACCGGTAGATGACTGCCATCGCTGCGCACCAGCGTCCATTCGCGTGCTTCGTGGCCACCGACTTCACCGCCCTCGACCAACATCGCATGGCAGGTAGGAATGCTTTTGCCATAACGCGCGCTCAATTCCGCCGCCCGCGCACTCAACTCGCGGGGCAAGTGCAGGTTTTCCAGAGTCATGTGGCCGACGACATCGGCACTGCTGTAACCGAGCATCTGCTCGGCGCCGGGATTGAAGGTGTTGATCACCCCGCGCAGGTCGGTGGCGATGATTGCCACCTGGGTCGCGGCGTTCAACACCCCGCGCAACTGGCCGTGGGTGCCGCGCAACTCCTGTTCGCGCTCGTGCAATTCCTGGGTGCGCAACTGGACCATGCGCAAGGCACGCTGGCGCTGGCTGACCAGCACATACAGCAAGGCGCTGAGCAGCAGGCTGAGCAAACCACCGAGAATCACCACACTGCCGACCGACGAATGGTTGGCCTGCATAAAGGCTTCGCTCGGCAGGATGTCCACCTGGTAATCATGATCGGCCATGCGCAGCAAGCGGGTGGCCGACAAATCGCTGGCCGCCGGCTCGTTGGTCGATTCGAACAGCACCTCATGCTGATCAGTGACTGACAGATCGAGGATGCGCACCGACAGGTAGTCATGAGACGCATCCGGCAAGCCGTCGGCCAGCAACTGGCGCATGCTGATTACGGCCATCGCGTAGCCGAACGGTCGCGGCTGGCCCTCGCGGCTCACCGGCGCCACCAGCAGCACGCCGCGGGCGTAAGACGGCTCGATGCTGACCAGATGCATCGGTTGCGACACCGCCAGACTGGCGAGCTTGTCCGCGCGCTGCAAGGTGTCGCGGCGCAGCGGCTGGGCCAGCAAATCGTAGCCCAACGGCGAGCCGAGACGGCTCTGGGTCTGGCTGTACAGCACCGGCACGTATTCGTCGCGGATCGCGGCCAGTTGCAACTCGCCCTGGGCATTAAGTTCGCGGATGGTAAACGTGCTCAGGCCTTCGTCACGCACGCGCTGCTCGAACGCGGCGCGCTCGGCACCGCTGACCCGCATGGCAAACGAATAGGCCTGGGTGCGCAGCAACAGAGGGCGGGTATAACCGTCGAATTCGGCGCGGGACACCGACTCGGAGTTGGCGAAGAAGCGGCGCAGGCCATCCAGGCGTTGCTCCTGATCCTGAAAGCGCTCTTCGATGCGGCTGTAACGTTCATTGGCCAGCAGTTGAAAACGCTGACGCAATTGCTGATGGAACTGGTTGAGGGTGGCCCAGGCGAGCAGCCCCGTGAGAATCCCGCCGGCGAGCAATACCAGCAGCGCGACCAGCCAGGCCGAGACTTCTTCGCTGATAAAACCCAGGATCTTTGGGCGCACGGGGTGCAACGACATAAAGGCAACTCACTACGCCAGTGTTCCGGGGAAACCCCATTGGCCATGAGTTGAGTTATAGCTATTAGCCATTAATTTGGCTAGCACTGAACGGATCCAAGAGCCTTTAAAAATCAAGGCTCTGTGGATCCAACTTTGGCAAGTGTCAACGAGCCGTGATTTTCCAGGCGCGGTGGATCTTGGTGTTGCGGGCGAAATCCGGATCAATGGTTTGCGCGCTGATTTCCTCGACCGCATAGCGCTCGGTCAGGTTTTCCTCCAACTGGAACTTGCGGAAGTTGTTGGAGAAATACAGCACGCCACCGGTTGCCAGACGCGCCATCGCCAGGTCGATCAACTGCACCTGATCACGCTGCACGTCGAAGATGCCTTCCATGCGCTTGGAGTTGGAGAAGGTCGGCGGATCAATGAAGATCAGGTCGTACTCGTCGCGGCTGCTTTCCAGCCACGCCATCACATCGCCCTGCTCCAGACGGTTCTTGTCAGAGAAACCGTTCAGCGACAGGTTGCGGCGTGCCCAATCGAGGTAGGTTTTCGACAGGTCGACGCTGGTGGTGCTGCGTGCGCCGCCCTTGGCCGCGTGCACGCTGGCGGTCGCGGTGTAGCAGAACAGATTGAGGAAGCGTTTGCCGGCGGCCTCTTTCTGAATGCGCATGCGCATCGGCCGGTGGTCGAGGAACAGGCCGGTGTCGAGGTAGTCAGTGAGGTTGACCAGCAACTTCACACCGCCTTCGCTCACTTCATTGAACTTGCCCTGCGCCGCCTGACGCTCGTACTGCTTGGTGCCACTCTGGCGCTCGCGGCGTTTGACCACCACGCGGCTCTTATCGACATTCAGTGCCTGCGGGATCGCTGCCAGGGCGTCGAACATGCGCGCCGAGGCTTTTTCCGGGTCGATCGACTTCGGCGCGGCGTATTCCTGCACGTGCACCCAATCGTGATACAGGTCGATGGCCATGGCGTATTCCGGCATGTCGGCATCGTAGACGCGGTAGCAGTCGATGCCTTCGCGCTTGACCCACTTGCTCATCGCCTTGAGATTCTTTTGCAGGCGGTTGGCAAACATCTGCCCGCCTTCACTCAAGCGCGGCTGCTCGATCACCGGGGCCGGAGCGGGCGTCGGCTTGATAGGGTTGCCGTTCTTGTTGAACTTGCGCTCTTGCGGCTCGTCCGGGGTCTGGTCGTAAGCCGCTTGTTCGCGTTCGGCCTGACGCTGCTCCGGGGTACGACGCTCACCAGTGACGAACTGATCCGGCAGCACCTTGATCAGCAGCAGCTTGCACGGCAGCGCGCCGTTCCAGAACGAATACTGTTTGTGGCTGCGGATGCCCATGCGCTTGCCCAGGTCCGGCGCGCCGGTGAACACCGCGGCTTCCCAGTTCAGGCAGGCCTGACGCAGGCGCTCGCCGAGGTTCTGGTAGAGGTACAACAGACTGGCTTCGTCACCCAGACGCTCGCCGTACGGCGGGTTGCAGATCACCAGACCTTTCTGGTTCTGGTCCGGACGCGGCTCGAAGGTCGCGACTTCGCCCTGGTAGATCTTGATCCACTCGCTCAGACCGGCGCGCTCAACGTTGTTGCGGCCCGGCTGAATCAGACGCGGGTCGGCTTCGTAGCCGCGAATCCACAGCGGTGGCTTGGCCAGACCGGCAGCGGCACGCTCGACGGCTTCTTCATGGAGCTTTTTCCACAGCGCCGGGACGTGACCCAGCCAGGCGGTGAAGCCCCACTGCTCGCGGCGCAGGTTCGGTGCCATGTCGGCGGCGATCATGCCGGCCTCGACCAGGAACGTACCGACACCGCACATCGGGTCAGCCAGCGCCCCGCCTTCGGCCGCAATGCGTGGCCAGCCGGAACGGATCAGAATCGCCGCGGCGAGGTTTTCCTTCAGCGGCGCCGCGCCCTGCTGCAAGCGATAGCCGCGCTGGTGCAGGCTGTGGCCGGAGAGGTCGAGGGAGAGGATCGCTTCGCCGCGATCCAGACGCAGGTGAATGCGCAAGTCCGGGTTGAGCTTGTCGATGCTCGGGCGATCGCCCTGCGGGGTGCGCAGTTTGTCGACGATGGCGTCTTTGACTTTGAGGGCACCGAAGTGGGTGTTGTCGATACCCGAACCGTGGCCGCTGAATTCGACAGCCAGGGTGCCGTCGGCCAGCATGTGATCCTGCCAGTCGATGTCGAGCACGCCGTGATACAGGTCTTCGGCGTCCTTCATCGGGAAACGCTTGAGCACCAGCAACACGCGGTTGGCCAGACGCGACCAAAGGCACAGGCGATAAGCGGTTTCCATGCTCGCCATGCCACGCACGGCGGAAGTGTGCTCGCGCGCTTCTTCAAGGCCAAGCCCGACGGCTTCCTCGATGAGCAGGCCTTCAAGGCCTTTAGGGCAAGTGAGGAAGAGTTCGAAACGGTCGGACATGGTATTTCCAGAGCCTTTGGCTAGTGAATCGGCAACGCATTGCCGATCCGGTTTTCAATCAGGCGCTTTTCTAAAAGAGCGCCCGCGTGGCACGAAGGTGTGCCTTTCCATCCCCGCTGCTCGGGTTAAAGGAGCTTAGATGCCGGGACAGATAAAAAAGTTGATGAAACAAAAAGTCTTAAAGCGACCCTTCGTCGCTTATTAACCTAGCGCAAACGTGGGTCATTCTCACTAAAGGATTAACCCCACCATCCGCCGCGGAGCCGATCATACCGGGGTTTGCTGAAAAAACGTTCATGAAACCCGTCGTTACTTATGGCTGTAGCACTATTTTCGTTACGTCCTTATGACAAAACGATCATTCCCTCGGTGTGACTCATTGGTTAGAACTGACCACAGGTTGACGTCGCAACGGCGTCAACACCTTGGCTCGCCACGCCGGCAGCGAGCCGCACCCCGGCAGAGTTTTCTGCCAGACCTCGGTTGAGGTCAACGCGACACAAACAGTCAACAAGTGAGGGAAACACCCTATGAGAAGACTTAAGCGTGATCCGTTGGAAAGAGCATTTTTGCGCGGATATCAATATGGCGTTGGTGGCAAATCCCGTGAGCTTTGCCCATTTACTCTACCGTCGGTACGCCAAGCCTGGATCAACGGCTGGCGAGAAGGACGCGGCGACAACTGGGACGGTATGACCGGCACTGCGGGAATCCACAGACTCAACGAACTTCACGCCGTTGGCTGACACAGGGCACTGACTGCAACACGACAATCTGAATTTCTAGCGACTTACCATGCACGTCCTTCCCGGACGGCGGGCTACGGCCCAGGGGCTCCTTCGAGGAGCCCTTTTTTATGCCTGTCACATTATTTGTGCTGCACACACCTGTGGGAGTGAGCTTGCTCGCGAAAGCGTTTATTCAGTCAATATCTACAGAGACTGACACACCGCTTTCGCGAGCAAGCTCGCTCCCACAATTGGATCAACGCAGGGCGGCGATCGCGTCGACCGATTCGCGGATCAGCGCCGGGCCTTTATAGATGAAGCCCGAATAAATCTGCACCAGGCTCGCACCCGCCGTAATCTTCTCGGCCGCATGCTTGCCTTCAGTAATGCCGCCGGCCGCGATGATCGGCAACCGGCCACCCAGTTCCGCCGCCAGCACCTTCACGGTGTGGGTGCTCTTGTCACGCACCGGGGCGCCAGACAGACCGCCCGCCTCGTCACCGTGCTCCATGCCTTCGACGCCGACGCGGCTCAGGGTGGTGTTGGTGGCGATCACCGCGTCCATACCGGTCTCGATCAGCGCCTGAGCCACTTGCGCGGTCTCTTCATCGGTCATGTCCGGAGCGATCTTGATCGCCAGCGGGACATGCTTGCCGTGGCGCAGGGCCAGCTCGGCGCGACGCGCCGCCAGATCCGCCAGCAACTGCTTGAGCGAATCACCGAACTGCAGGCTGCGCAGGCCCGGGGTGTTCGGCGAGCTGACGTTGACCGTGACATAGCTGGCATGGGCATACACCTTGTCCAGGCAGATCAGATAATCGTCCACCGCGCGCTCGACCGGGGTGTCGAAGTTCTTGCCGATGTTGATCCCCAGCACGCCGTTGTATTTGGCTGCAGCGACCCGCGCCAGCAGGTTATCCACACCGAGGTTGTTGAAGCCCATACGGTTGATGATCGCCTCGGCTTCCGGCAGACGGAAGATTCGCGGTTTCGGGTTGCCCGGCTGCGGACGCGGGGTCACGGTGCCGATTTCGACAAACCCGAAGCCCAGTTGCGCAAAGCCGTCGATGGCCGCGCCGTTCTTGTCCAGACCGGCCGCCAGACCCACCGGGTTCGGGAAGTCCAGGCCCATGACCGTCACCGGCACGTGCGCCGGCTTCTTGCACAGCATGCCGTTGAGCCCCAGACGCCCACCCGCGCCGATCAGATCCAGCGACAGATCGTGAGAGGTTTCCGGGGAAAGTTTGAACAACAGCTGACGGGCCAGGGTGTACATGGGCGGCGATGACTCGGGCGGCGAAAAGAGGCGGCGATTATAGCCGGGCAACACCCCGGCGCGCGAGGCGCACGCGCAAATCGCCGCGAGTGGCATATGCCTTGCACCTTTCCCCGGTATCAGCCTGCAAGCCAACGACGGCGTGCGGCTCAGGACAATGGCGTCGTCCTCGGTTTTTGCCTGTGCAAAAGCCCGGGACGGCGTTTTTTTTCAAGGTGGCTTTTTATGAATGATTCGTCCGTCGGGCCGCTGGCCTGGGTCAATGGCAGTGATGCCCCGGAAAAAAGCGCGATCGACCTCGGTTTCATGGCCCTGAGCGATTGCGCCTCGGTCGTCGTCGCTGCCACTCAAGGCTTCGCCCAGCCTTATGGCCTGACCCTCAACCTCAAACGCCAGACGTCGTGGGCCAATCTGCGCGACAAACTGGTCAGCGGTGAACTCGACGCCGCCCATAGCCTTTACGGCCTGATCTACGCCGTCCATCTGGGCATCGGCGGCGTCGCTTCGACGGACATGGCGGTGTTGATGGGCCTGAACCAGAACGGTCAGAGCCTCAACCTTTCCCACGGCCTGCAAAACCTCGGCGTGATCAGTCCTGAAGCGCTGGATCGCCACGTGCACCAAAGCCGCGCAAAACTGACCTTCGCCCAGACGTTTCCCACCGGCACCCATGCCATGTGGCTCTACTATTGGCTGGCGAGCCAGGGCATTCATCCGTTGCAGGATGTTGACAGTGTGGTGCTGCCGCCGCCGCAAATGGTTGCGCACTTGCAGGCCGGGCGCATCGACGGATTTTGCGTCGGCGAACCGTGGGCAGCCAGCGCGGTGCAGCAGGATCTCGGTTTCACGATGGCGACCAGCCAGAGCATCTGGCCCGATCACCCGGAAAAAGTCCTTGGCTGCACCCGTGAATTTGTCGAGCAGTACCCGAATACCGCGCGGGCGCTGGTGATGGCGGTCCTGGAAGCCAGCCGCTTTATCGAAGAAAGTCCGGAAAACCGCCGCAGCACCGCACAATTGCTCAGCGCGCCGGAATATCTGGACGCTCCGCTTTCGTGCATCGAACCGCGTTTTCTCGGTGATTATGCCGACGGCCTCGGCAATCGCTGGCAGGATCCGCACGCGCTGCGTTTTCACGGCAACGGCGAGGTGAATCTGCCGTATCTGTCGGACGGTATGTGGTTCATGACCCAGTTCCGCCGCTGGGGCCTGCTGCGCGAAGACCCGGATTACCTCGCCGTCGCCCGCCAGGTTCAGCAACTGGATATCTACCGCGACGCCGCCACCGCTGTCGGCGTCGCCGCGTGGGGCACCGACATGCGCAGCAGCCAGTTGCTCGACGGCAAGGTCTGGGACGGCAGCGATCCGGCCGGTTTCGCCCGCAGCTTCAAGCTGCACGCCCTGAGCGATGACGCTCCCCTACTCGCCCGCCGCTGACAGGAGACCGCCAACATGTTGCGCATTCTGCTGATCAACGACACGGCGAAAAAAGTCGGGCGTCTGAAAGCCGCGCTGACTGAAGCCGGTTTCGAAGTGATCGACGAATCCGGTCTGACCATCGACCTGCCAGCCCGCGTCGAAACGGTGCGCCCGGACGTAATCCTGATCGATACCGAGTCACCCGGCCGCGATGTCATGGAACAAGTGGTGCTGGTCAGCCGCGACCAGCCCAGGCCGATCGTGATGTTTACCGATGAACATGATCCGGGGGTGATGCGTCAGGCGATCAGGTCCGGGGTCAGCGCCTACATCGTCGAAGGCATTCACGCACAACGCTTGCAGCCGATTCTGGATGTGGCCATGGCGCGCTTCGAAAGCGATCAGGCCTTGCGTGCGCAACTGCAGGCGCGCGACCAGCAACTGGCCGAGCGCAAGCGCATCGAGCTGGCCAAAGGGCTGCTGATGAAGATGAAGGACTGCAACGAAGAAGAGGCCTACACCCTGATGCGCCGCCAGGCCATGAGCCGGCAGCAGAAGCTGATTCAGGTGGCGGAGCAGATCATTGCCATGAGTGAGTTGCTTGGCTGAAAAGCTCTGGCTGCTTGAAAAGCCCCTCACCCTAGCCCTCTCCCGGAGGGAGAGGGGACCGATCGAGGTGTGCTGACGTCAAACATCGACCTGAAAGACCGGGTCGATTATGAATTCACAGCAAAAATCACAGGTCGGCGTACTTCGCGAGCATCCCCCAATCAGTCCCCTCGCCCTCCGGAGGAGGGAGAGGGGATTGATCGAGGTGTCTGGCGTCACACATCGACCTGAAAGACCGAGTCGATTATGAATTCACAGCAAAAATCACAGGTCGGCGTACTTCGCGAGCATCCCCCAATCAGTCCCCTCTCCCTCCGGAAGATGGAGAGGGGATTGATCGAGGTGTCAGGCGTCAAACATCGACCTGAAAGACCGGGTCGATTATGGATTCACAGCAGAAATCACAGGTCGGCGTACTTCGCGAGCATCCCCTAATCAGTCCCCTCTCCCTCCGGAAGATGGAGAGGGGACTGATCGAGGTGTCTGGCGTCACACATCGACCTGAAAGACCGGGTCGATTATGAATTCACAGCAGAAATCACAGGTCGGCGTACTTCGCGAGCATCCCCCAATCAGTCCCCTCTCCCTCCGGAAGATGGAGAGGGGATTGATCGAGGTGTCTGGCGTCAAACATCGACCTGAAAGACCGAGTCGATTATGGATTCACAGCAGAAATCACAGGTCGGCGTACTTCGCGAGCATCCCACAATCAGTCCCCTCTCCCTCCGGGAGAGGGCTAGGGTGAGGGGCTTTTGATCTTTCACCTGTTGGCACAAATCTCGCTAGGTAAAACGCACAGGTAACCAACGGCGGTTGCCCCACCCACGACAAAGACGTCGCTCACCCGTTTGCCCCTCATGGCGAAACAGGTAGCGGCGTTTTTTGCGATTTGGCCCCACAGCCCGGGGCCGGTGGTGCGGCCGTGGTGGCGCCCCACCTGCTGTGACTCCTATCGAGACTCTTTTCAGCTGAGGTGCGCGATGAATTCAAGCTTCTGGAAATCCGGCCATACCCCGACCCTGTTCGCGGCCTTCCTGTATTTCGACCTGAGTTTCATGGTCTGGTACCTGCTCGGCCCGCTGGCGGTGCAAATCGCCGCCGACCTGCACCTGACCACGCAACAACGCGGTCTTGTGGTGGCGACGCCGATTCTGGCCGGGGCGGTGCTGCGCTTTGCGATGGGCATGCTGGCTGATCGTCTGTCACCGAAAACTGCCGGTCTGATCGGCCAGGTCATCGTGATCTGCGCACTGTTCGGTGCGTGGAAACTCGGTATCCACAGTTACGAACAGGCTCTGCTGCTGGGTCTGTTCCTCGGCATGGCCGGTGCGTCGTTCGCTGTGGCCCTGCCATTGGCGTCGCAGTGGTATCCGCCGCAGCATCAGGGCAAAGCCATGGGCATTGCCGGTGCAGGCAACTCTGGCACCGTGTTCGCCGCGCTGATTGCACCGGTGCTGGCGGCTTCGTTTGGCTGGAGCAATGTGTTCGGTTTCGCCTTGATCCCGCTGATACTGACACTGGTACTGTTCGCCTGGCTGGCAAAAAACGCCCCTGAGCGGCCGAAAGCCAAAGCGATGGCTGACTACTTTAAAGCCTTGGGCGACCGCGATAGCTGGTGGTTCATGTTTTTCTACAGCGTCACCTTCGGCGGTTTCATCGGCCTGGCCAGCGCCCTGCCCGGCTACTTCAACGACCAATACGGCCTGAGCCCGGTCACGGCGGGCTACTACACCGCAGCCTGCGTATTCGGTGGCAGTTTGATGCGACCGCTGGGTGGCGCGCTGGCGGATCGCTTCGGCGGCATCCGCACCTTGCTGGCGATGTACACCGTCGCTGCCGTCTGCATCGCTGCCGTCGGGTTTAACCTGCCAAGTTCCTACGCCGCGCTGGCACTTTTCGTCTGCACCATGCTCGGTTTAGGGGCAGGCAACGGCGCAGTGTTCCAACTGGTGCCGCAGCGTTTTCGTCTGGAGATCGGCGTGATGACCGGGTTGATCGGTATGGCCGGCGGTATCGGCGGATTTGCCTTGGCCGCCGGCATGGGCGCGATCAAACAGAGCACCGGCAGCTATCAACTGGCCCTGTGGTTGTTCGCCAGCCTCGGCGTACTGGCGTGGTTTGGCCTGCACGGCGTCAAGCGTCGCTGGAGAACCACCTGGGGTTCGGCAGCCGTGACGGCGGCGCGGGTCTGAGGCGTCGATGGCCCTGCAACTGAGTTTTGCCGAAGCCAGCGCCACCGGGCCGCGTGCGGAGAATCAGGACGCTTTGCGCCTGGTCACGCCCGCTCCGGCGCTGGCGGCGAGCAAGGGTTATCTGTTCGCTATCGCTGATGGCGTCAGCCAGTGTGCCGATGGCGGACTGGCTGCGCGTTCGACCTTGCAGGCGCTGGCGCTCGACTACTACGCCACACCGGAAACTTGGAGCGTGGCCCAGGCACTAGACCGTCTATTGCTCGCGCAAAATCGTTGGCTGCAGGCCAATGGCGGTGGCCAACCCTTGCTCACCACCGTCAGTGCTGTGGTCATGCGTGGTCGGCGTTTTACCCTCGCCCACGTTGGAGATTGCCGGGTGTATCGCTGGCACGGCGATAGTTTGCAGCGGATCTCTGAAGATCACGTCTGGGATCAGCCGGGTATGCAGCACGTGCTCAAGCGCGCGCTGGGGCTGGATCAGCATCTGGTGCTGGATTTTCTCGACGGAGAGCTGCGTGACGGTGAAAGCTTTGTGCTGCTCAGTGACGGTGTCTGGTCAACGCTGGGCGATACCGCGATTGCAGCGATTCTGCGTGATCAGCCGGATCTGCGCAGCGCCGCGCAAACACTGGTCAATGCCGCGCATCTGGCGGGGAGCCAGGACAATGCCAGTGCATTGCTGGTGCGCGTCGATGCGCTGGGTGAAGCAAATATCGGCGATGCATTGATTCATTTGCAGCAATGGCCCCTGCCGCCGCCGCTGAAACCTGGCCAATCCTTCGAAGGCTGGCAGGTTCAGGGGATTGTCGCTCAGAGTCAGCAATCGCTGCTGTATCGGGTTGTCGATGGACAAGGCCAGACGTGGTTGCTGAAAACCCTGCCGTCGCGCAGCGCCGATGATCCTCACGCCGGGCAAGCGCTGCTGTCCGAGGAGTGGTTCCTGAAACGTGTGGCCGGCCGGCACTTTCCTGAAGTCCATGCCTGCCAGCAGCGTCAGCATTTGTACTACGTCATGCGCGAATATTCCGGGACGACGCTGGCGCAGCTGTTTCAGCAGTACGGCCCATTGCCGCTGGCGCAGTGGCAGGATATTGCCGAGCGCCTGCTGCGCGCGGTGGGGCTTTTGCATCGACGGCAGATTGTGCACCGGGACATCAAACCGGAAAACCTGCATTGGGGTGACGACGGTGAGTTACGTCTGCTGGATTTTGGTTTGGCGTATTGCCCGGGCTTGTCCGAAGACGCGCCGTCAACGCTGCCCGGAACCCCAAGTTACATCGCCCCGGAAGCGTTTCGCGGGGATCCGCCGAGTGCACAGCAGGATTTGTATGCGGTCGGCGTGACCCTGTATTTCCTGCTCACCGGGCATTTTCCCTATGGCGAGATTGAGGCGTTTCAGCGGCCGCGCTTTGGCGTGCCGGTAAGCGCCAGTCGTTATCGGCCGGATCTGCCGGAATGGTTGGCGCAGAGTCTGGAGCGTGGTGTGGCAGCGGATCCGCAGCAGCGTTTTGAAACGGCTGAAGAGTGGTTGCTGGTGTTGGAACAGGGCGAGCGGCGCAGTTTGAGCGTGCGTCCTCGGCCATTACTGGAGCGTGAGCCACTGAAGGTCTGGCGGACGATGGCGTTGCTGGCTTTGCTTGGCAATCTGGTGCTGCTGGTTTTGTTGTTTCACAGTTGAACCACATCGCGCCATTCGCGAGCAAGCTCGCTCCCACAGGGGATTTGTGAACACCACAGCCCCCTGTGGGAGCGAGCTTGCTCGCGAAGGCGCCCGCCCAATCACCACAAATTCAACTGCCTGAATGCCCCACGAACGAGCAACCCGCTTCGAATCAGTGCAAAAAAACCATCCTCAAAATCCGTCACCCCCAATAAACCCGCCACCGTCCCCACTTGGCACAACCACTGCATTACCCCACTCAACACACACATAAAGCCCAACCTTCAACGACGAAGGCCGGGCTTCCCGAGAGAACGGGACCAGGACAAAGGCGTCCTCGCTAGGCAACTAGCGGGACGCCTTTTTTTGTTTGCGCAAAATTTCTCGAGCAAGGCCTGACTGCCCACAAGAGGCCAGCCGCCGCTCCCCGGAGACCCTGATGAAAAAACTCAAACTGGTGATGATCGGCAATGGCATGGCCGGCGTCCGCACCCTGGAAGAACTGCTCAAACTGAGCGACGAGCTCTATGACATCACCGTCTTCGGCGCCGAACCGCACACCAACTACAACCGCATCCTGCTCTCGCCAGTGCTGGCCGGTGAGCAGACTTTCGAAGAGATCGTCCTCAACGATCTGGACTGGTACCTGGAAAACAACATCAAGCTGCTGCTCAACCGCAAAGTGGTGGAGATCGACCGGGTCAAACGTCGGGTAATCGCCGAGGACGGCACCGAAGCTGAATACGATCGCCTGTTGATCGCCACCGGCTCGACGCCGTTCATCCTGCCGATCCCCGGTAACACTCTGCACGGGGTGATCGGCTACCGCGACATCGCCGACACCCAGGCAATGATCGACACCGCGAAAACCCACAAGCACGCGGTGGTCATCGGCGGTGGCCTGCTCGGCCTCGAAGCCGCCAACGGCCTGATGCTGCGCGGCATGCACGTCACCGTGGTGCACCTCGGTGAATGGCTGCTGGAGCGGCAACTGGACAAGACCAGCGGCCAACTCCTGCAAAGCGCCCTCGAGTCACGCGGCCTGCATTTTCGCCTGTGCGAGCAAACCCAGGCACTGCATGACGCCGGCAACGGTCGGGTCGGCTCGGTGCAATTCAAGAACGGCGACATCATCCCGGCCGATCTGGTGGTGATGGCCGCCGGCATTCGCCCCAATACCGAACTGGCGGAAAAGGCCGGCATCCCGTGCAACCGCGGGATTCTGGTCAACGACACCCTGCAAACCTACGACCCGCGTATTTATGCCATCGGCGAGTGCGCCAGCCATCGCGGCATCGCCTATGGCCTGGTAGCACCGCTGTTTGAACAAGCCAAGGTCTGCGCCAACCACCTCGCACAATTGGGATTCGCCCGTTATCAGGGCTCGGTAACCTCGACCAAATTGAAAGTCACCGGCATCGACCTGTTCTCCGCCGGCGACTTCATGGGTGGTGAAGGCACGGAAACCATCACCCTCTCCGATCCGATTGGCGGCGTGTACAAAAAACTGGTGATCAAGGATGACGTACTGGTCGGCGCCTGTCTGTACGGCGATACGGCGGATGGCGGTTGGTATTTCCGGCAGATTCGTGAGAATCACGCCATCGGCGAGATCCGCGATCATCTGATGTTTGGGGAAAATGCGTTAGGCGATGTAGGACATCAAGGCCAGGACAAAGCCATGAGCATGGCCGACACCGCCGAAGTCTGCGGCTGCAACGGCGTGTGCAAAGGCACCATCGTCAAGGCGATCCAGGAACACGGCCTGTTCAGCGTCGACGAGGTGAAAAAACACACCAAAGCTGCCAGTTCCTGTGGTTCCTGCACCGGGCTGGTCGAGCAGATCCTGATCAACACCGTCGGCGGCGCGGCGGACGTCAAACCGAAAAGCGAAAAAGCCATCTGCGGCTGCAGCGACCTCAATCACGGGCAGATTCGCCAGGCCATTCGCGAGCAGCATCTGCTGACCATCGCGGGCGTCATGAGCTACCTCAACTGGCGTACACCCAATGGCTGTGCAACCTGCCGGCCGGCGCTCAACTACTACCTGATTTCCACCTGGCCCGGCGAAGCCAAGGACGATCCGCAATCGCGCCTGATCAACGAACGCGCCCACGCCAACATTCAGAAGGACGGCACCTACTCGGTGGTTCCGCGGATGTGGGGCGGCGTGACCAACCCTTCGGAACTGCGGCGGATAGCCGACGTAGCCGACAAGTACAACGTGCCCATGGTCAAGGTCACCGGCGGCCAGCGCATCGACCTGCTGGGGATCAAGAAGCAGGACTTGCCCGGCGTCTGGAAGGACCTCGACATGCCCTCCGGCCACGCCTACGGCAAATCCATCCGCACCGTTAAAACCTGCGTCGGCAGCGAGTTCTGCCGCTTCGGCACGCAGAATTCGACGCAGTTGGGCATCGAACTGGAACACGACCTGTTCAACATGTGGTCACCGCACAAAGTGAAGCTGGCCGTCTCCGGTTGCCCACGCAACTGCTCGGAAGCGGGGATCAAGGACGTCGGCATTATCGGCGTCGACTCCGGCTGGGAGATGTACATCGGCGGCAACGGCGGGATCAAGACCGAAGTCGCCGAGTTCTTCGTCAAGCTCAAGACCGCCGAAGAAGTCCGTGAATACAACGGCGCCTTCCTGCAGCTCTATCGCGAAGAAGCCTTTTACCTCGAACGCACCGTGCACTACCTGCAACGGGTCGGCATGGAGCACATCAAGCAAGCGGTGCTTGAAGACCCGGAGCGCCGCAAAGCCCTCAACGAACGCCTGCAATTCTCCCTGTCGTTCGAACAGGACCCGTGGAAAGAGCGTCTGGCGCAGCCGCAACTGAAGAAAGAATTCGACGTGATTCCCGTGAAAAACCTGGAGGTACCGGCATGAACTGGCTCGATATCTGTGCCCTGGATGAAATCAATGCGCTCGGTTCGCGGATCATTGCTGGCCCCAAAGGCGACATCGCGATTTTTCGTACAAGCGACGATGAGGTTTTCGCTCTCGATGACCGCTGCCCACACAAGGGCGGCCCGTTGTCGCAGGGTTTGATCTACGGTAAGCGCGTGGCCTGTCCGTTGCACAACTGGCAGATCGACCTGCAAACCGGCGAAGCCCAGGCCCCGGACATCGGCTGCGCGCACCATCATCCGGCCCGGGTCGAGAACGGCCGGGTGCAACTGGCGCTGCGGGATGCCGTCTGATGAACCGCAAGACGACCGCCTCGACCTGCTGCTATTGCGGGGTCGGCTGCGGCGTGCTGATCGAACATGACGGCGAGCGCATCCTCGGCGTCAGCGGCGATCCGGCGCATCCGGCCAACTTCGGCAAACTGTGCAGCAAAGGCTCGACCCTGCACCTGACTGGCGACCTTGCGGCGCGCGCGCTGTACCCGGAGCTGCGCCTGGGCAAGGGCCTGGCGCGCAGCCGCACCGATTGGGACACCGCACTGGAACACGCCGCCAACGTATTCGCCGAGACCATCGCCGAACACGGCCCGGACAGCGTGGCGTTCTATATTTCCGGCCAGTTGCTGACCGAGGACTACTACGCCTTCAACAAGCTCGCCCGGGCGCTGGTCGGCACCAACAACATCGACAGCAATTCACGGCTGTGCATGTCTTCGGCAGTGGTTGGCTACAAGCGCAGCCTCGGTGCCGACGCGCCACCGTGCAGCTACGAGGATCTGGAACTCAGTGATTGCGTGATGATCGTCGGCAGTAACATGGCCTACGCACATCCGGTACTTTTTCGTCGGCTTGAAGAGGCAAAATCCCGCCGCCCACAGATGAAGGTCATCGTCATAGATCCCCGCCGCACCGACACCTGCGACTTGGCGGATCTGCATCTGGCCATTCTGCCGGGCACCGATGTCGCTTTGTTTCATGGGATTTTGCATCTGCTGTTGTGGGAAGACTGGATCGATCGCGACTTCATCAAGGCGCACACCGAAGGCCTTGCCGAGCTGAAGAACCTGGTGCGCGATTACACCCCGCAAATGGTTGCGCAACTGTGCGGGATCAGCCTCGAGCAATTGCAGCAATGTGCTGAATGGGTGGGCACGTCAGCGAGTTTTCTGTCCTTGTGGTGCATGGGCTTGAACCAGTCCACGGCCGGCAGCGCGAAAAACAGCGCATTGATCAATCTGCATCTGGCCACCGGGCAGATTGGCCGTCCGGGAGCAGGACCGTTCTCCCTTACCGGTCAGCCGAATGCCATGGGCGGGCGGGAAACCGGTAGCCTGGCGAATCTGTTGCCCGGCCATCGAGAGGTCGCCAATCCGCAACACCGCGCCGACGTGGCGCACTACTGGGGTGTAGAGCGGCTACCGGAAACCCCCGGGCTCAGCGCCATCGAACTGTTCGAGCAGGTGCGCAATGGCAAGATCAAGGCGCTGTGGATTGCCTGCACGAACCCGGCGCAATCGCTGCCGGATCAGAGCGCGGTGCGGGCAGCGCTGCAAGCCTGCCCGTTTGTCGTACTGCAAGAAGCCTTCCGCACCACCGAAACCGCTGCGTTCGCCGACCTGCTCTTGCCCGCTGCCAGTTGGGGCGAGAAGGAAGGTTCGGTGACCAATTCCGAGCGTCGTATTTCCCACGTGCGCAAAGCCATTCTCCCACCCGGTGAAGCGCGAGCGGATTGGTCGATCACGGTGGACTTTGCACAACGGCTGGAGAAACGCTTGCGCCCCGAGGCGCCAAGCCTGTTTGCCTTCGATCAATCCGCGCAGTTATTCGATGAATACAAACTGCTGACGCGCGGTCGGGATCTGGACTTGTCCGGAATCAGTCACGCCTTGATTGATGAGATCGGGCCGCAGCAATGGCCCTTCCCCATCGGCGCCCGAAAAGGGACGGCGCGCTTGTACGCAGACGGCATTTTTCCTACGGCCAACGGGCGCGCTCAGTTCATGGCCGAGCCTTACCGAGCGGCCAAAGAGCAGCGTGATGCGCGCTTCCCGTTGACATTAATCACCGGGCGCCTGCGTGATCAGTGGCACGGTATGAGCCGTACCGGTACCGCTGCTCAATTGTTTGGGCATGTCAGCGAGGCGCAGTTAAGCCTGCATCCGGATGAATTGCGTCGGCATCGCTTGCAGCCTGGCGATCTGGTCAACCTGAAAAGCCGTCGGGGCGCCGTGATCGTTGCTGTTGGCAGCGACGACAGCGTGCGTCCGGGACAGGCGTTTTTACCCATGCATTGGGGCGATCGTTTTCTCAAGGGCGGTGTGAACAATCTGACCCAACCGGCGTTCGACCCGTTGTCGAAGCAACCGGAGCTCAAACACAGTGGCGTGCGCCTGGAGAAAGTGGACTTGCCGTGGCAACTGTTCGCCCTGATCGAGGGCGATGTTCAACGGCATATCGAGGCCCTACGCCCTCTCTGCGAGGCGTTTTCCTACGTCAGTCTCAGCCTTGTCGGACGTGAACGATCAGCATTGCTGATACGCGCAGCCAGCCACGAGGCACCGGATGCGCCATTGCTCGGTGAAATCGACCGATGCCTTTCGCTCAGCGACGGCCCGGTGTTGGCCTACGACGATCCGCGCCGTGCCATTGGCAAGCGTGTGCGCATTGAAAACGGCCGGATCACGGCGATTCGCCTCGCCGGCGAAACCCTCGCCCAGCATTGGCTGCAAGGGTTGTGGCTGGAAGGCCGTGCGGATGAACAACTGCGGCGCTGGCTGCTGGCGCCCATGAGCGCGCCGCCGGGCAGTGCCGGGGCGCAAATGGCTGTGGATAAAACCCTGTGCAACTGCAAAAACGTCAGCCTCAACGCGGTCTGCGCCGGCATTCGCCGGGGCTTGGATCTGCAGGGTCTGAAGAGCCAGCTGGGCTGCGGCACGCAATGCGGCTCGTGTGTCCCGGAAATAAAACGCTTGCTGGCTGCCAACCTGCAGCCAGCCGTCATCTGATGAGGAACACACCATGAATGCGAAAGTCTGGCTGGTGGGTGCAGGGCCGGGTGATCCGGAACTGCTGACCCTCAAAGCGGTACGCGCCTTGCGCGAAGCCGATGTGGTGCTGATCGATGACCTGGTCAACGGCGCGGTGCTGGAACACTGCCCTGCCGCGCGCATCATTGCGGTGGGCAAACGGGGTGGATGCAGATCGACACCGCAGGCCTTTATCCATCGACTGATGCTGCGCTATGCCCGCCAGGGCAAGTGCGTGGTGCGGCTCAAGGGCGGCGATCCGTGCATTTTCGGACGTGGTGGTGAAGAGGCACAGTGGCTGCGTGAGCGTGGCGTTGAAGTGGAATTGGTCAATGGCATCACTGCAGGGCTGGCCGGGGCGACGCAATGTGATATTCCGCTGACGTTACGCGGCGTGGCGCGTGGGGTGACACTGGTGACTGCACACACGCAGGACGACAGCCAGTTGAACTGGCAGGCACTGGCGCAGGGCGGCACGACGCTGGTGATTTATATGGGCGTGGCCAAGCTGGGCGAGATTCGCGATCAACTGTTGGCGGGCGGGATGGCGGCGGATACGCCGGTGGCGATGATCGAGAATGCGTCGTTGCCAGCGCAGCGCGAATGCCGGAGCAATCTGACGTCAATGATTGACGATGCGTGCAGGTTTGAACTCAAGAGCCCTGCCATTCTGGTGATCGGCGCAGTGGCGGCTGTTGTTGAAGATCAAAAGATCGCAGCCTGCGGCAGCACCTGCACAGGGACCGCGTTCGTCTCGTAAGCCCAAATCGCAGGCAAAGAAAAGCCCGGCCTGAGCCGGGCTTTTCTCGGAGCGGCAGCTAATTACTTAGCTTGAGCTTCAACCTGCGCTTCTACGCGACGGTTTACAGCACGGCCAGCTTCAGTTTTGTTGTCAGCAACTGGGCGGGTTTCGCCATAGCCGATCGACTGAACGCGGGACGATTCAACACCGTACTGGTTGGTCAGAACTTGCTTAACGGCGTTTGCACGACGCTCAGACAGTTTCTGGTTGTAAGCGTCAGGACCGACGGAGTCAGTGTGACCTTCAACAGTGGTGTGAGTGGCTGGGTACTGCTTCATGAAGTCAGCCAGGTTCTTGATGTCAGCGTAGCTGTTTGGCTTGACGACCGACTTGTCGAAGTCGAATTTCACGTCCAGCTCTACACGAACAACTTCAGCAACTGCTGGGCAGCCATCAGCGTCAACAGTTACGTTGGCTGGGGTGTCCGGGCACTTGTCAACGTTGTCGCAAACGCCATCGTTGTCGCTGTCGGAGCAGACTTCAGCTGGTGCTGGAACTGGAGCAGCAGCAGGCTTGGAGCCGCCACCGAAGTTCACACCGATACCAACGCTAGGAGCCCACTCGGTGTCGCCCTGGTCGATGTTGTACTGAGCTTCAACGCCGGCACGAGCGTAGAAGTTGTCGGTGAAGTACAGCTTGGCACCGCCACCAACGTTAGCGAAGGTAGAACGGTTACGACCGTTCGAACCGTTCTGGTCGATGCTCTGGTCGGAGAAACCGGCCGAGACGTATGGACGCAGCATGTCGCCTGGGTTGTTGAAGTGGTACAGAGCGTCCAGAGCGGTGTTAGCGCCTTTTACGTTCTTGCCATCATCGGCACGTACGTTGTGCACTTCGTCGTAGCCCAGACGCAGTTCAACGTCGTCGGTCAGGAAGTAACCGATCGAGCCGCCGAACAGGTTGCCGTTGTTCTTGAAGTTACGAGCGCTGTCGAATTGTTCTTTCTTTGCGAAGCCTTCGATTTCAACTGCGCCTTGGCCTTGTGCCAGAGCGCCGAACGAAGTGGCGGCAATCAGAGAACCAATGGCCAAGCCCAAGGTGTTTTTCAGTTTCATCCGTTAAATCCCCATCTGGTGATTGTGAAGCAGTCCCGCAAACCGGGGGACAACTCGGCGGCAAGTCTATCAGAACTTGCCTACACGTAAGAGATATTTGCGCTGAACTAAGTTTCAGCAATGCCTGCAAATTTCTCACGCAATTTATCTAGAGCACGTTTGTAACGCATTTTTGTCGCACTCAAACCCATGTGCATGATGTCTGCGATCTCCTGAAATTCCAGCTCTGCGACAAATCGAAGCACCAGAATTTCGCGGTCAATCGGGTTCACATACACCAGCCAGCGATCAAGCCCGCCCTTCTCCTCGGGTTTCGGCGCCTTTTCTTCGGACGCTTCCTCGAGGGGGTCAAGACTCAATGCGTCCATCAAGCGACGCTTTCGCCGTTCCTTCCGATACTGCGTAATACATTCGTTGTACGTGATGCTGTAGAGCCACGTTTTGAACTTCGATTTCCCCTCGAAGTTCTTCAGGCCGTACAGCACCTTCAACATGACTTCCTGACAGACATCGTCTGCGTCGCGATCGTTCCCAAGATATCTCGCACAAACGTTAAATAATGTTCGCTGGTAACGCCGCATCAGCTCTTCATAGGCGCGCGTAACGTGAAACAGCTCGGTATGCGAGCGCGCGACCAACTCCTCATCAGAGAGCTCACGGGGGTCATAGCGCGTGGATAGCGTTTGGGCTTTATTCAAAACAAGTCGTGCCGACAGTCAGGTCAATGTCCGCCGCTACCCTCTCAGGGCATTTTGCGGCGGCATACATTAGCAGGGTTTGCCGGGTTAGCGGCTACTCACATGCTGTTCCAGCAGGATCCGATTGGAGAGTGAGACTAGCTCACCCTCATCGGTCAACAATGTGGTTTTAACCGTGCCGATCTCCTCGATCTGGCCTTCGACCTCACCAACACGCACTTGTTGCCCAACCTGATACAACTCACGCACATAGATTCCCGCAAGAATCTGACCGGCAATTTCCCGGCTGCCCAGCCCCATTGCCAGCGCAACCGCCAGACCAACGGTAATCAAAACGATGACGATCACATGGTTCAGCAGGTCGGTCTTGACCTCGAGCTGGCTGATTGCGACCGAGATGCTGATGATGATCACCAACCCTTGGGCAATTCGACCCAAACCCGAAGCGTAGTCCAGCCCTACGCCTTCTGCCGCCCCGCGCACCAGCCCGTTGGCCAGCTGAGCGAGCAAGACACCCACCAGCAGCACCAGGCCAGCGCCGAAAACCTTCGGCAAATACAACGCCAGCATGTCGAGCGTAGCTGAAACTCGCTCAAGCCCAAGAGACTCTGCCGCAGAAACCAGAAAAATCAGCAGAACGAACCAATAGACGATTTTGCCGATCAAGGTCGAAATCGGTACCTGCAAACCCGCCCGCGACATCAACTTGGTCAGTCCGGTGCCGCCCATCAGGCGATCAAGGCCCAGTTTGGCGAGCAATTTGGACAGCAAGGTATCGAGCAGCTTCGCCACCACGAAACCCAACAGCAGCACCACCAGGGCGCCGAACAGATTCGGAATGAAGTTGGCGACTTTGGTCCACAACGCAGTCATTGCAGTGACGAGGCTCTGAGTCCAGAGATCAAGTTCCATATTCAATCAGCCTTATCAGCAGTGCGGTCAGCAGGTTTACGAAGACGGGAAACCGGCGAGACGTGGGCCGATCCGTTATTCAGGGCGATCATCAGCGCGGGCAGCCAACGGCCCAGCAGGCTGAACAGATCACCGGCGCCAACCTGGCGGTTGGCGGTTTTGAGTACGCGGCCCAGGCACGCATCGTCGTCGCGGCTGGACGGCGAAGCGTTGAGCATGTCACGCAAAGACTGTTCAAACGGATCGTGCATACGCACCTCTCGTGATGTCTGTGAAAGACGCGGGCAGATTTGGTCGGGTCACATGCGCCATCTTCATACCCAGCGCAAACGACGGAATAACCACCACTGACCGCAGGCCAGGGCGAGTACCGTCAGACAGGCAATCAGGAAACCATAAGGGCTGCTGGAGAACGGGATACCGCCGACGTTTATGCCCAGCAGACCGGTGATGAAACTCATCGGCAAAAAGATGCAGGTGATGATCCCGAAGCGGTACATGGTGCGATTCATGCGCTCGCTCAAACGCCGGTCTTCGGCCTCCAGCACAAGCCCCACGCGCTCTCGGGTCAATTCGAGCTCTTCGAGATAGCGGGTCAGGCTGTTGTTGAGTTCGTTCCAGTAATCGGCATCGTCATCGACAAACCACGGCAGTTTTATCCGCGTGAGTTGTCCGAAAATATCCCGCTGCGGTGCAAGAAAACGCTTTAGTCCGGCCGCCCGACGACGGATGTGCAAAATGGCGCCATGCTCGGGAGTATACCGTTCGTCGGCATCCATCTTTTCTTCTTCCTCATCGGCGATTTCCGAGAGGCAAGTGACCAGATCCTGCACCTTGTTGGTGAGGAACTGCGCCAGATAAAGAATGAGTTCGGAGGAAGTTTTCGGGCCTTTGCCGTCCGCCAGTTGAGCCAGCAACTCATCGGTGGCACGCAATGGACGCAGACGCAGGGAGATCACTCGCTGGGCGCTAGCAAAAATCCGCACCGAAACCATGTCTTCAGGTTCAGCCCCCGGATTGAGGTTGACCCCGCGCAGAAACAGCAGCAGCTCGGAATCGGGCAACGGCAACAGACGCGGACGGGTGTTCTCTTCCAGCAGCAGGTCGCAGGTGAACTCGTTGAGTCCACTGGACCGACGCAGCCAGGTCTGGGTTTGCGGATGGCTGCGATCCCAGTGCAGCCACAGGCTTTCATGCGCCTGCAGCTGCAAATCGTCGAGCTCGGTCCGGGCTATCGAACGCGCACCGCCTTTACCGTCCAGCACCAGGGCATGCACCAGCCCCCATTGCGCGTTTTCTTCCTCGAACATCCGCATCCCTTGGTCGTACCGCAGTTTATTCAGGCATCTTCAGCGGACTCGGCGAGACGATCACGCCGTTGTTGTCCGCATAAATGTACTGGCCGGGGTGAAACGTCACGCCCGCGAAGGTCACCGGGACGTTGAGGTCGCCGATGCCGCGTTTTTCAGTCTTCTTTGGATGGCTGGCCAGGGCCTGAACGCCCAGATCGGTCTGCGCGATCACGTCAACGTCACGGATGCAGCCGTAGATCACCAGCCCTTCCCAGCCGTTTTTCGCAGCTTTCTCGGCAATCATGTCGCCCAGCAGCGCGCAACGCAGCGAACCGCCGCCATCGACCACCAGCACCTTGCCATTGCCCTGGTGTTCGGCTTGTTCTTTGACCAGCGAGTTGTCTTCGAAGCATTTGATGGTCACGATTTCGCCGCCGAAGGAATCACGGCCGCCGAAATTGCTGAACATCGGTTCCAGCACCTGCACCAGCTCCGGATAGGCGTCGCACAGGTCAGGCGTGAGGTAATGGTTCATCGAAAAACTCCTGTAACAAGGAAGACGATCAAGGATGTCGCACTCTGTTGAAACGAGTCCCGGCGGTCGCTGTTTACCTTAGTTCATGCAATGGTCGCTGAACGAACCTGAACAATTGCTGAAACGTAATAGCTAAACAGCCACTAAATATGACCAAAATTGCACAATGCGTCATATCTTAGCCGCAAGCCGATCTGAACGAAATGGCCTTTTCAGCGCCTGCGGCTCAAACCGCCGCGGCCAGATCCGGTTTCTCGCCCAGCAGTGGCGTGTGCTGATCCTGCAGCCAGCGCGCAACCAGTGGCCAGACTTCGGCCTGCGCCGCTTTGCTGACCAGCATCTCGACATGCCCGAAGTTGTCGCTAAAGCCCTGCTCACGCCCCAGGTTGACGAACTGTTTGTGCTCGGAACCGATTTGCTCGAACAGCTTGCGACAGGCCCACGCCGGGGCCTGATGATCTCCCGCTGCCGTCACCGCCAGCACCGGCACCTGAACCTCGGAGAGACCGGCCCACCAATCCTTGTCCTTGTCGCCAAAACGGCCGAACAGGCCGTACCAGCGCATGCTTTCCAGCGCCAGACCGATCGGCTCGTCTTCCGGACCACGCTTGAGACGCGAGCCGGACAATTGCGCGAAACGCTTGAGAATGAAGCGCCCGCTCCACTCCACTGGCGGGATCTTCAGCGGCCAGTAGGTGCGGCTGACCTGGGTACCGAAAAACGCCGCCGAGGCCACGGCCGGCTCGCCAAGGTATTCGCCGCCGAGCGCCGCCGCCAGGGTGATGCCGCCCAGCGAATGGCCGATCCAGTGCGGCACCTGCCCGCTCTGCTCGCGCACGAACGCGGCAATCGCCGGCAGATCGTAACGGGCGTAGTCGGCCACACGATTGCGGCGGTAATCCTCATTGCGCTGCGACAGGCCGTGGCCGCGCATCTCCGGGATCCACACGTCGTAGCCCAGACGCGTGAGGTACGCGCCCAATCCCAGGCCCTTGGGGGAAAACCAGAAACGCCGGTTGGAGAAACTGCCGTGCAGCAAGATCACCGGCACGCCACGGGACGCCGGTTCATCGGCCATGCCCAAACGGGTCACGGCGATTTCCACGGACCAGTCCGGGCTGTTGCCGGGTTTCAAGCGATACACGTCTTCGCTCAGATCACCGCGACGTTCGGCGCTGATCAGGGCGACGGGAAATAGGTTGCTGCTGCTTTGCATAATGCTCTTGCACAAAAAAGGGCGGCATCTACAGGAGCCCGCCCTACTTGAATTTCAAGGCTCCGCCCCCAGAAGGGAGCGGGCCGTTCACATACTGATCAGGCCTGCGCCTGACCTTCCGCCAGGAAGAACCAGGTTTCCAGCACGGTGTCCGGGTTCAGCGACACGCTTTCGATGCCCTGCTCCATCAGCCACTTGGCCAGATCAGGGTGGTCGGACGGCCCCTGACCGCAGATACCGATGTATTTGCCGGCCTTGTTGCACGCAGCAATCGCATTGGCCAACAGCTTCTTGACCGCCGGATTACGCTCGTCGAACAGGTGCGCGATGATACCGGAGTCGCGGTCCAGGCCCAGTGTCAGCTGAGTCAGGTCGTTGGAACCGATCGAGAAACCGTCGAAGAATTCGAGGAATTCCTCAGCAAGGATCGCGTTGGAGGGCAATTCGCACATCATGATCACGCGCAGACCGTTGTCGCCGCGCTTCAAGCCGTTTTCGGCCAGCAGATCGACAACCTGGCTCGCTTCGCCGAGGGTACGGACGAACGGCACCATGATTTCGACGTTGGTCAGGCCCATCTCGTTGCGTACACGCTTCAGCGCGCGGCATTCGAGTTCGAAGCAGTCACGGAACGATTCGCTGATGTAACGCGAAGCGCCACGGAAGCCCAGCATCGGGTTCTCTTCTTCCGGCTCGTAGAGCTTGCCGCCGATCAGGTTGGCGTATTCGTTGGACTTGAAGTCCGACAGACGCACGATGACTTTCTTCGGCGCAAAAGCGGCCGCGAGAGTGCTGATGCCTTCTACCAGTTTCTCGACGTAGAAACCGACCGGATCATCGTAACCGGCGATGCGTTTATCAACGCTGTCCTTGATCTCTTGTGGCAGACCGTCGTAGTTCAACAGCGCTTTCGGGTGGACGCCGATCATGCGGTTGATGATGAATTCCAGACGGGCCAAGCCCACACCGGCGTTCGGCAGTTGCGCGAAGTCGAAAGCGCGGTCCGGGTTGCCGACGTTCATCATGATCTTGAACGGCAGCTCTGGCATGGCGTCGACCGAGTTCTTCTTGATGTCGAAGCCCAGTTCGCCTTCGAAGATGTACCCGGTGTCGCCTTCGGCGCAGGACACGGTCACACCCTGGCCATCCTTCAGCAGTTGGGTGGCGTTACCGCAACCGACCACTGCCGGAATGCCCAGCTCGCGAGCGATGATCGCTGCGTGGCAGGTACGACCGCCACGGTTGGTGACGATGGCGCTGGCGCGTTTCATCACCGGTTCCCAGTCCGGGTCGGTCATGTCGGACACAAGCACGTCACCCGGCTGGACTTTGTCCATCTCGGACACGTCTTTGATGATGCGCACTTTGCCGGCGCCGATGCGCTGGCCGATGGCACGACCTTCGACCAGCACGGTGCCGGTTTCTTTCAACAGGTAACGTTCCATGACGTTGGCCTGGGTGCGGCTCTTCACGGTTTCCGGACGGGCCTGCACGATGTACAGCTTGCCGTCGTCACCGTCCTTGGCCCACTCGATGTCCATCGGGCAGCCATAGTGCTTCTCGATGATCATCGCTTGCTTGGCCAGCTCGCTGACTTCAGCGTCGGTCAGGCAGAAACGCGCGCGCTCGGCCTTGTCGACATCGACGGTCTTGACCGAACGACCGGCCTTGGCCTCGTCGCCGTAGATCATCTTGATCGCCTTGCTGCCCAGGTTGCGCCGCAGGATCGCCGGACGACCGGCCTCCAGCGTGCCCTTGTGCACGTAGAATTCGTCCGGGTTCACCGCGCCTTGTACAACGGTTTCGCCCAGGCCGTAGGCGCCGGTGATGAACACCACATCACGGAAACCGGATTCGGTATCGAGGGTGAACATCACGCCGGCAGTGCCGGTTTCCGAACGCACCATGCGCTGCACGCCAGCCGACAGGGCGACCAGTTTGTGGTCGAAGCCCTGGTGCACGCGGTAGGAAATCGCACGGTCGTTGAACAGCGAAGCGAACACCTCTTTGGCAGCGCGGATAACGTTTTCCACGCCACGGATGTTCAGGAAGGTTTCCTGCTGACCGGCAAACGAGGCATCCGGCAAGTCTTCGGCAGTGGCGGAAGAACGCACGGCCACGGCCACGTCAGGGTTACCGGCCGACAGCGCGGCGAACGCGGTGCGGATCTCGGTGTTCAGTTTTTCAGGGAATTCGGCGTCCATGATCCATTGGCGGATCTGCGCGCCGGTCTTGGCCAGCGCATTGACATCGTCGACGTCCAGGGCGTCGAGAGCCTTGTGGATCTGATCGTTGAGGCCGCTCAGTTCGAGAAAGTCGCGATAGGCCTGCGCGGTGGTGGCGAAGCCGCCGGGGACCGACACACCGGCACCCGCCAGGTTGCTGATCATCTCGCCCAGGGATGCGTTCTTGCCCCCCACATGCTCAACATCGTGTTTGCCGAGCTTATCGAGGGAAACTACGTACTCTACCAAGGTGATCTCTCCACTAACTGTGTTGGAAAAGCTCAGAAACCGGCAGCTCGGGGGAGCGTTGGCCGGTTGTATGGCCTGGACCTGGAAAATAAGTGAGAATGCGGGCCAATGGCGGCCGACAAATCGCGCCTATCATATCCAAGATTGATGACTAGCTTAAGGCCTAAGGTGCAAATGAAACGATCTGCTTTCTTTATCTCCGATGGCACCGGCATTACCGCCGAAACCCTGGGTCAAAGCCTTCTGGCGCAGTTCGAAAACATTACCTTCACCAAGCTCACGCGGCCGTATATCGACAACGCGGACAAAGCGCGGGCCATGGTACAACAAATCAACAAAGCCGCTGAAACCGACGGCTTTCGGCCGATTATCTTCGACACCATCGTCAATCAGGACATTCGTGAGATTCTCGCGACCTCCAATGGTTTCATGATCGACATTTTCTCGACCTTCCTCGCCCCGCTCGAACAGGAACTGACCGAGCATTCGTCCTACACCGTCGGCAAGTCCCATTCGATCGGGCACAACTCCAATTACATGGAGCGCATCGAGGCGGTGAACTTCGCCCTCGACAATGACGACGGCGCGCGTACCCACTATTACGACAAGGCCGACCTGATACTAGTGGGCGTGTCGCGTTGTGGTAAGACGCCGACGTGTCTGTACATGGCAATGCAATTCGGCATCCGCGCCGCCAACTATCCGCTGACCGAAGACGACATGGAGCGCCTGACCCTGCCGTCTGCGCTGCGCGCCCACCAGCACAAGCTGTTCGGCCTGACCATCGACCCGGATCGCCTCACCGCAATCCGCAACGAGCGCAAGCCCAACAGCCGCTATTCGAGCTACGCCCAGTGCGAATTCGAAGTGCGCGAAGTGGAAAACCTGTTCCGCCGCGAGAACATTCCGCACATCAACTCCACGCATTTTTCGGTGGAAGAGATTTCGGCGAAGATTCTGGTGGAGAAAGGTGTGGAGCGGCGCTTCAAGTAGTTTTGCCGTGTCTGACAAGACGCCATCGCGGGCAAGCCACGCTCCCACAGGGCTTTGTTGTGAATACAAAACCCTGTGGGAGCGGGCTTGCCCGCGATGAACGATTACACGGTCTCGGTCAATGCCCTGGCCAGGGCCTCGAACCCGCCGAGCAACAACCGATCATCCCCCACCGAATTGCACACACTCGCCCGAATAAACTGCGGCACCGCGGCATGCCCGACGGCAAACGCCTCGGCGGTGGACACCAAATAACTGTTCTCCTTCAGTTCCGCCGCAATCTGCGACGCGCGCCATGCCTCAGGCACTTCAATCCAGAAATGCGGGCTGTGGACGTGAGTCCGGTACACCAGGTCGCTCAGTGCGTGGCTGACCAACGCCTTGCGCCGGCCGATTTCACTGATTTGTTCGTTGAGCAGTTGGGTGGCAATGCCGCTTTCGATCCAGCGGCAGGCCACTTCCATTGCCAACGGATTGGCCATCCAGCACGTCCCGCGAATGGCTGAATTCAATCGCCCGAGCAACGCGTGCGGCGCGTGCAGGTAACCGACACGCAGCCCGGCCGAAACTACTTTGCTCAGGCTCCCGATCAGTACCGAGCGTTCTGCAGCAAACGCACTCAGGGGCAACGGTCGCTGGCGATCCAGCAGCGCATGCGCCTCGTCCTCGAAAATCAGCAGATTGTGTTGCCGGCAGATTTCGGCAATGGCTTCGCGCCGTGGCACCGACATCACCGCCGCCGTAGGATTCTGGATGGTAGGCGTGCAATACAATGCCGACACCCGATGCTGTCGGCAGACGTCCTCCAATGCTGACGGCAACAAGCCTTCAGCATCCATGGCGACACCGATCAGTTTGATCCCGAGTTGGCGTGCGACGCTGATCAACCCCGGGTAGGAAAGATGCTCGGTGACCACGGTGTCACCGGCCTTGAGCAAACCCATCAAAGCGCACAGCAGTCCGTGCTGACCACCGTTGACGCACAGCACTTGGTTGGCATCCGCCTGAAATGCCCCATGGCTCAGCCAGTACGCCCCCGCCTGCCGATGTCGGGGCAAGCCGCTTTCGGCGGTGTACCCGGTCAACTGCTGCAAGCTGTGCGAATCGTTGGCCAACGCCTGCAGCGTCAGACTCATGAACGCGCTTTCCTGCCCGGGAATTGGCTGATTCCGACTCATGTCGAAGCAGGCCCGCGGCTCTTCGCTGACATTGCGAAACCCCTTGTCCCGCAAACGCTCCAGGCCGCGCTCACGCACGTAAGTGCCATCGCCGACACGCGCCACCACCCGCCCGACCCGCTCCAGCTCGCCATAAGCGCGACTGATGGTGCCGATGGTCACACCCAGGCTGTCAGCCAACAGCCTGTGCGGCGGCAATTTCGCGCCGGCGGCGATCACGCCTTCGGCTATGGCGCGTTCCACCGCATCCGCCAGCCGCTTGTACTTCACGCCGACGCCATTGGCGAGACCGTCACGCAGGATTGACACCGTGGCAATACTTATTTTGACAGTCATTGTCACCCCGAATAGCGTGCTGAAAACAGGTGCAATCAGGGATAGTCCTTTTCACCCACGAGGTCAATTCCTCTGCTACGGAGCACAATGCATGTCGACTGTCATCAGCACGCCATTGAATGCGAGCAAACCCTGGCTCGCCGGATTGTTCACCTGCACGCTGTTTCTGATCGTCTGCCTGAGCTGGGGTACCACCTGGCTGGGGATCAAGATTGCCGTGGAAAGTGTGCCGCCGCTGACGGCTGCTGGCCTGCGTTTTCTGATTGCCTTTCCGCTGTTCCTGAGCTTTGCCGTGTGGCGCAAGGAGCCGCTGCTGTTCCCACGGCAAAGCCGCTGGTTTTTCCTGTTTGTCACGCTGTCGTATTTCAGCCTGCCGTACTACTTGCTCAACTACGGCGAGTTGCATGTTTCGTCGGGCCTGACCGCGCTGCTGTTCAGCTGCATGCCGGTGTTTATCCTGGTGTTTTCCTCACTGTTTCTGCGCGAGAAAATCCTCCCGACACAAATGCTCGGTATCGCCATCGGTTTCGCCAGCCTGTACATGATCATTCGCAGCCAGGGCCTGCATCTGGATCAAGCGGAATGGCTCGGCGTGCTGGCGATTCTGTGTGCGGCGATCCTGCATGCGCTGTGCTACGTGGTGACCAAGCAACACGGCAGTGCAATCAGCGTGATCACCTACAACACCCTGCCGATCGGCATCGCCGGACTGATGTTATTGATTGTCGGATTAAACCTGGAAACACCGGTCTTCAAGGACATCAGCGCACGCTCCTGGGGCGCCCTGCTCTACCTCGGACTGGTGGCGTCGGTAGGCGGCTTTATCGTGTATTTCATCCTGCTCAAACGCCTGAGCCCGGTGCTGCTGTCGTTCGTGTTCATCATCTTCCCGGTGTTCGCCCTGCTCATCGGCGCCTGGTACGAAGGCACGCCGATCTCCCGGGACCTGATGCTGTACTCGGCAATCCTGCTCGCCGGTTTCGCGATCACCAAGCTGCCGCTTAAACGCTGACTCCCCCACAATCATTGAACATCGGAGGTTCAAATGTCGGTCCACACCCTGGAAACCCTGAGCCTGTTTAACGCAGAACCTTATCGGCGCGATTTCAGCGCGCGGGTGATCGCTGTGGTCGATCAGGCTGTGGTGCTCGAACATACGCTGTTCTATCCCAGCGGTGGCGGGCAGCCGGGAGACAGCGGCCACTTCAGCCTCGCGGACGGTACCCGGATTGATGTCACCGGCACCCTGCGCGACCCGGCGCTGCCGTCGATCATCTGGCATCAGGTGGCGCAATGTCCGCCGCACCTTGGCGTCGGCACCCTGCTCAACGCCAGCCTCGACTGGCAGCGGCGTTACCAGCACATGAAAATGCACACTTGCCTGCATCTGCTGGGCGCGCTGATCAATGCGCCGGTCACCGGTTGCAGCATCAGCGCCGACAAGGGCCGGCTGGATTTCGACCTGCCGGACATGACCCTCGACAAGGACCGCATCACCCACGATCTCAACGCGCTGATCGCACAGGCCTGCGCGGTCAACGTCCTGAGCCTGCCGGCTGCGGAATATCCTGCGCTGCTGGAAAGGATCGGCAGCAAGACCACCCGGCCAGCGGCGATCCAGGGCGATCTGCGGGTGATTGAAGTGGCGGGCATTGACGTTCAGCCCTGTGGTGGCACACACGTACTCAATACCCGCGAAATCGGCCGGGTGTATTGCGAAAAAATCGAGAAGAAAAGCCAACACAACCGCCGGGTGATCCTGCGTTTTGCCGCCGATGACGCGGCATCCCCTGCATGAAAATTTCCTCACTCAAAACCGACACAGTCTTTACGTCCTTGTAACATCTGGAAATATGCAATCCGCGCAAGCAGCGCATGCGGGCTAAACCCCCGATGCGTCCGCCCTCCCGGCCTGTCGAAAGCAACAGGCCGTTCAGCCTGGAAGATGTCGAGGGCAGCCTTTAGCCCTCGGCACCTCTGGCGCTGCACCTAAATCACAAACAGATCGACAAAGCGATTGACCGGGGTGGCTTCGAGCATTGGCTGATCCTTGCACAGGGCGAAGATCTGGTGGCTGCGCTGACCGGTGAAGCGCGTTGCCAGGTTGGCCTTGAACTTGTCTTCCAGTAACGGAATGCCTTCGGCACGACGGCGACGGTGGCCGATCGGATATTCGACCACCACGTTCTCGGTGCTGGAACCGTCCTTGAAAAACACCTGTACCGCGTTGGCAATCGAGCGCTTGTCGGGCTCCAGATACTCGCGGGTGAAACGCGGGTCTTCGACGATGACCATCTTCTCGCGCAGCACGTCGATGATCGGGTGCGCGGCGTGGAAGTCGTCCTCGTAATGCTCGGCCACCAGATTGCCGAATGCCAGTGGCACGGCGGTCATGTACTGGAGGCAGTGATCGCGGTCGGCGGCGTTGGCCAGCGGCCCGACCTTAGAAATGATGCGAATCGCCGACTCGTGGGTGGTGATGACGATGCGGTCGATATCATGCAAGCGGTTGCGCACCAACGGATGCAATGTCACCGCCGCTTCGCAGGCCGTTTGCGCGTGGAACTCGGCGGGGAAGCTGATCTTGAACAGCACGTTTTCCATGACATAGCTGCCGTAGGGTCGCGAGAAACTGAAGGCGCGCCTGTTCTCAGGCTTGAGCGCCAGATCGTTATTGGTGTGGCTGAACGACACGTCATAGAAGCCCCACTGCTTGGCCGTCAACACCCCGGGAATGCCCATCTCACCTCTTAGGGCGATGTCGGCCAGACGAACGCCACGACTGGTTGCATCCCCTGCCGCCCAGGATTTGCGCGAACCGGCATTTGGCGCGTGGCGATAGGTGCGCAGCGCCTGGCCATCGGCGAAGGCATGGGACAACGCCGACAACAATTGCTCGCGATTGGCACCCATCAGTTTCGCGGTGACGGCGGTCGAAGCGACTTTCACCAGCAGAACGTGGTCGAGTCCGACGCGGTTGAAGGCGTTTTCCAGGGCGATCACGCCTTGAATCTCATGGGCCATGATCATCGCTTCGAACACGTCACGCATTGTCAGCGGTGCCTCACCATTGGCAACGCGCTTTTGCGACAAATGATCGGCCACCGCGAGAATCCCGCCGAGGTTGTCCGACGGATGCCCCCATTCGGCCGCGAGCCAGGTGTCGTTGTAATCGAGCCAGCGCACGATGCAGCCGATGTCCCACGCGGCTTTCACTGGATCGAGGCGATACGACGTGCCGGGCACGCGCGCGCCGAACGGCACGACGGTGCCTTCGACGAGCGGGCCAAGGTGTTTGGTGCATTCGGGAAAACGCAGCGCCAGCAGGCCACAGCCCAGGGTGTCCATCAGGCAGTTGCGGGCGGTGGCGAGGGCTTCGGCAGACTCGATGTTGAAGGTGAGGACGTAATCGGCGATGTCCTGCAGGACACGGTCGTAGTCGGGGCGGTTGTTCAGGTCGACGTTGGCGCTCATGTTCGATTCACTCTGGCAGTGTTCGTTGATGGGACCTCGGTTCAGGGCTAACTGTTTTCTTATGGTTGAAATGCAATCCACTGCAGGAGTGAGCCTGCTCGCGATGGCGGTGTGTCAGGCAACGTTGACGTTGAATGTCAGTCCACTATCGCGAGCAGGCTCACTCCCGCAGTTGTGTTCGGTGTTGGCTCAGAAAGAGTCGCCGGGGATGCGCACGTAGCCTTCCATCAGCACCCGCGCACTGCGGCTCATGATGGCTTTTTTCACCACCCACTCGCCGTTTTCCAGACTGGCCTCGGCGCCGACGCGCAGGGTCCCGGACGGATGACCGAAACGCACGGCGTTGCGTTCAACGCCACCCGCTGCGAGATTCACCAGTGTCCCGGAAATCGCCGCCGCCGTGCCGATCGCCACCGCCGCCGTGCCCATCATCGCGTGGTGCAACTTGCCCATCGACAGCGCACGCACCAGCAAATCCACATCAGCGGCCGCAATCGCCTTGCCACTGGACGCAACGTAATCCGCAGGCTTGGCGACGAACGCGACTTTCGGCGTGTGCTGCCGCTTGGCTGCCTCATCCAGACTGGAAATCAGGCCCATGCGCAGCGCACCGTAGGCGCGGATGGTTTCGAACATCTGCAGCGCTTTCGGATCGCTGTTGATCGCGCTTTGCAGCTCGGTGCCGGTGTAGCCGATGTCTTCGGCGTTGACGAAAATCGTCGGGATCCCGGCGTTGATCATAGTCGCCTGGAACGTGCCAACGCCCGGCACCTCAAGCTGATCGACCAGGTTGCCGGTGGGGAACATCGAACCGCCACCGCCCTCTTCTTCCGCCGCCGGGTCCATGAATTCAACCTGCACTTCGGCCGCCGGAAAAGTCACGCCGTCGAGTTCGAAATCACCGGTTTCCTGCACCTCACCGTAGGTGATCGGCACGTGAGCGATGATGGTCTTGCCGATGTTGGCCTGCCACACGCGCACCACCGCCACGCCGTTGTACGGAATGCGGCTGGCATCGACCAGACCATGGCTGATGGCGAACGAACCGACCGCCGCCGAGAGGTTGCCGCAGTTGCCGCTCCAGTCCACGAACGGCTTGTCGATGGACACCTGACCGAACAGGTAATCGACGTCGTGATCGGCCTTGATGCTTTTCGACAGGATCACGGTTTTGCTGGTGCTCGAGGTGGCGCCGCCCATACCGTCGATCTGCTTGTCGTACGGGTCGGGGCTGCCGATCACACGCAGCAGCAAGGCGTCGCGGGCCGGGCCGGGAATCTGCGCGGCTTCGGGCAGATCCTTGAGGCTGAAAAACACGCCTTTGCTGGTACCGCCGCGCATGTAGGTGGCGGGGATTTTGATCTGTGGTGCGTGAGCCATGGTTGCTCCTCAAAGGACCAAGGGACTTATCATCCCTTGGTCGCTTAACTGGTTTAAACGGCAGCCGCCGACTCTTCGAGGAAGTCCTGGGCGAAGCGCTGCAACACGCCGCCGGCCTCGTAGATCGACACTTCTTCAGCGGTATCGAGGCGGCAGGTCACCGGCACTTCTACACGCTCGCCGTTGTTGCGATGGATCACCAGCGTCAGGTCGGCGCGTGGCGTGCGGGCGCCGATCACGTCGTAGGTTTCGCTGCCGTCGATGGCCAGGGTGTGGCGGTCGGTGCCGGGTTTGAACTCCAGCGGCAACACCCCCATGCCCACCAGGTTGGTGCGGTGGATGCGCTCGAAACCTTCGGCGACGATCGCTTCGACGCCTGCCAGACGCACGCCCTTGGCCGCCCAGTCGCGGGACGAACCCTGACCGTAATCGGCACCGGCAATGATGATCAGCGGCTGCTTGCGCTCCATATAGGTTTCGATGGCTTCCCACATGCGCATCACTTTGCCTTCCGGCTCCACTCGCGCCAGGGAACCCTGTTTGACCTTGCCGTTTTCCACGACCATTTCATTGAACAGTTTCGGGTTGGCAAAGGTCGCGCGTTGCGCAGTCAGGTGGTCACCCCGGTGCGTGGCGTAGGAGTTGAAGTCCTCTTCCGGCAGGCCCATTTTCGCCAGGTATTCGCCAGCGGCGCTGTCGAGCATGATCGCGTTGGAGGGCGACAGGTGATCGGTGGTGATGTTGTCCGGCAGCACTGCCAGCGGGCGCATGCCCTTGAGCGGACGGGCCCCGGCCAGCGCGCCTTCCCAGTACGGCGGACGGCGGATGTAGGTGCTCATCTCGCGCCAGTCGTACAGCGGCGTGACTTTCGGGCCGGTGTCTTCGTGAATGGCGAACATCGGAATGTAGACCTGACGGAACTGCTCCGGCTTCACCGACGACTTCACCACCGCGTCGATTTCTTCGTCGCTCGGCCAGATGTCTTTCAGGCGGATTTGCTTGCCGTCGACCACGCCCAGCACGTCCTTCTCGATGTCGAAACGGATGGTGCCGGCAATGGCGTAAGCGACCACCAGCGGCGGCGAAGCGAGGAACGCCTGCTTGGCGTACGGGTGAATGCGGCCGTCGAAGTTACGGTTTCCGGAGAGCACTGCAGTCGCGTAAAGATCGCGGTCGATGATCTCTTGCTGGATCACCGGATCGAGTGCGCCGGACATGCCGTTGCAAGTGGTGCAGGCGAACGCGACGACACCGAAACCCAGTTGCTCCAGCTCCGTGGTCAGCCCCGCTTCATCGAGGTACAGCGCGACGGTTTTCGAGCCCGGCGCCAGCGAGGATTTGACCCACGGCTTGCGGGTCAGGCCTAGCTTGTTGGCATTGCGCGCCAGCAGGCCGGCGGCAATCACGTTGCGCGGGTTGCTGGTGTTGGTGCAACTGGTGATGGCGGCGATGATCACTGCGCCGTCAGGCATTTGCCCCGGCACGTCATCCCACTGCCCGGAGATGCCTTTGGCCGCCAGATCCGCCACCGCGACGCGGGCGTGCGGGTTGCTCGGGCCGGCCATGTTGCGCACCACCGACGACAGGTCGAACGTCAGGCCGCGCTCGTATTGCGCGCCTTTCAGGCTGTCGGCCCACAGGCCGTTGAGCTTGGCGTACTGCTCGACCAGTTGCACTTGCTGATCTTCGCGACCGGTGAGTTTGAGGTAGTCGATGGTCTGCTGGTCGATGTAGAACATCGCCGCGGTGGCGCCGTATTCCGGGGCCATGTTGGAGATGGTCGCGCGGTCGCCAAGGGTCAGCGCCGACGCACCTTCGCCGAAGAACTCCAGCCATGCGCCGACGACTTTCTGTTTGCGCAGGTATTCGGTCAGCGCCAGCACCATGTCGGTGGCGGTGATGCCCGGTTGCAGCTTGCCGGTCAGTTCGACGCCGACGCTTTCCGGCAGGCGCATCCACGAGGCGCGGCCGAGCATCACGCTTTCGGCTTCGAGGCCGCCGACGCCGATGGCGATCACGCCCAGCGCATCGACGTGCGGGGTGTGGCTGTCGGTGCCGACGCAGGTGTCAGGGAACGCCACGCCATCGCGCACCTGGATCACCGGGGACATTTTCTCCAGGTTGATCTGGTGCATGATGCCGTTGCCTGGCGGGATCACGTCGACGTTCTTGAAGGCCTTTTTGGTCCAGTTGATGAAGTGGAAACGGTCTTCGTTGCGCCGGTCCTCGATGGCGCGGTTCTTCTCGAACGCCTGCTTGTCGAAACCGCCCGCCTCCACCGCCAGCGAGTGGTCGACGATCAATTGCGTCGGCACCACCGGGTTGACCTGCGCCGGGTCACCGCCCTGCAAGGCGATCGCGTCACGCAGGCCAGCGAGGTCGACCAGTGCGGTCTGGCCAAGAATGTCGTGGCACACCACGCGCGCCGGGAACCACGGGAAGTCGAGGTCGCGTTTACGCTCGATCAGTTGTTTGAGGGAATCGGTGAGCGTGGCCGGATCGCAGCGACGCACGAGGTTTTCCGCCAACACGCGGGAGGTGTACGGCAGGGTGTCGTAGCTGCCGGGCTGAATCGCCTCGACCGCCGCACGGACGTCGAAGTAATCCAGGGAACTGCCGGGCAGGTTCTTGCGGAATGCTGTGTTCATCGGGTCAGGACTCGGGTCACGGTGGTTTCAAAGGGTGGGGCCGGACACTGACCTTGAAATTCACACTGAACCCTGTGGGAGCTGGCTTGCCAGCGATAGCGGTGGGTCAGTCGACATCAATGTTGGATGTGACTCGGTCATCGCTGGCAAGCCAGCTCCCACAGGGTCTTCGGTGAACATCGAGATTAGTGTTCGGCCCTCACCATTCAGCGACGTTCGATTGGCACGAACTTGCGCTGTTCTACGCCGATGTACTCGGCGCTCGGACGGATGATGCGGTTGTTGGCGCGCTGTTCGAACACGTGGGCGGCCCAGCCGGTCAGGCGCGAGCAGACGAAGATCGGCGTGAACAGCTTGGTCGGGATGCCCATGAAGTGGTACGCCGAGGCATGGTAGAAGTCGGCGTTAGGGAACAGTTTCTTCTGCTCCCACATGGTCTTGTCGATGGCTTCGGAGACCGGGAACAGCACCTTGTCACCGACTTCGTCAGCGAGTTTTTTCGACCAGCCCTTGATCACCTCGTTGCGCGGATCGCTGTCCTTATAGATCGCGTGGCCGAAGCCCATGATCTTGTCCTTGCGCTCAAGCATGCCGAGGGTGCCCTTGATCGCCTCTTCCGGCGACGAGAAGCGTTCGATCATTTCCATCGCCGCTTCGTTGGCGCCGCCGTGCAGCGGGCCGCGCAGCGAACCGATGGCAGCCGTGACGCAGGAATACAGGTCAGACAGGGTCGACGCGCACACCCGCGCGGTAAAGGTCGAGGCGTTGAATTCATGTTCGGCGTAAAGAATCAGCGACACGTTCATCACTTTGACGTGGAGTTCACTTGGCTTCTTGTCGTGCAGCAGGTGCAGGAAGTGGCCGCCAATGCTCGGCTCGTCGCTGACGCAGTTGATGCGCTTGCCGTCGTGGCTGAAGCGATACCAGTAGCACATGATCGCCGGGAACGCGGCCAGCAGGCGGTCGGTCTTGTCGCGCTGTTCGGAGAAGTCTTTCTCCGGCTCGATATTGCCGAGGAACGAGCAACCGGTGCGCATCACGTCCATCGGGTGGGCGTCGGCGGGAATGCGTTCGAGCACCTCTTTCAGTGCTTGCGGCAGGTCGCGCAGCTTGCTCAGCTTTTGCTGGTAGGCGTCAAGTTGTGCCTGGGTCGGCAGCTCTCCGTACAGCAGCAGGTAAGCCACTTCTTCGAACTGCGCGTCTGCCGCCAGTTCACGCACGTCGTAGCCGCGATAGGTCAGCCCGGCACCGGCCTGGCCCACGGTGGACAGTGCGGTTTGCCCGGCCACCTGGCCACGGAGCCCGGCGCCACTGAGTACTTTTGCTTCGGCCATTGCTGTCTCCAATCTTCTTGAATTTGTAGGGAAACTTGTAGGAGCGAGCCTGCTCGCGAAGGTGGCTGGAACACCTCGGCACATCAGGAACACCGCGTTATCGTTAACGCCCATCGCGAGCAGGCTCGCTCCCACAGGGGTCTTGGTCAGCCTTTCTTTTGTGCAAACAACGCATCGAGCTTCTGCTCGAAGGTGTGGTAGTCGATGCGGTCGTAAAGCTCCATGCGAGTCTGCATGGTGTCGATGACATTCTGCTGCGTGCCGTCGCGGCGGATCGCGGTGTAGACGTTTTCCGCCGCCTTGTTCATCGCGCGGAACGCCGACAGCGGGTACAGCACCAGCGACACATCCGCTCCCGCAAGCTGCTCGGTGGTGTACAGCGGCGTCGCGCCGAACTCGGTGATGTTGGCGAGGATCGGTGCCTTCACGCGGCTGGCGAACAGTTTGTACATCTCCAGTTCGGTAATGGCTTCCGGAAAGATCATGTCGGCGCCGGCCTCGATGCACGCAGCGGCGCGATCCAGAGCCGATTCCAGGCCTTCCACCGCGAGCGCATCGGTACGCGCCATGATCACGAAGCTGTCGTCGGTACGGGCATCGACGGCGGCCTTGATGCGATCGACCATTTCCTGCTGGCTGACGATTTCCTTGTTCGGACGGTGGCCGCAGCGCTTGGCACCGACCTGGTCTTCGATGTGAATCGCCGCCGCGCCGAACTTGATCATCGACTTGACGGTGCGTGCCACGTTGAACGCCGACGAACCGAAACCGGTATCCACATCCACCAGCAGCGGCAGGTCGCAGACATCGGTGATACGACGCACGTCGGTCAGCACGTCATCCAGGCCGGTGATGCCCAGGTCCGGCACACCGAGCGAACCTGCAGCGACGCCGCCACCGGACAGGTAGATCGCTTTGAAGCCGGCACGCTTGGCCAGCAGCGCGTGGTTGGCGTTGATCGCGCCGACCACTTGCAAGGGATGCTCGCTGGCGACCGCATCGCGGAAACGCTGGCCTGGAGTGTTCTGCTTGGAACTCATGACTCACCTCGTTCAGTGGCTGTCTTATTGTCGGCGCCGTCCTGGTAATGACGGGCGATGTTGCGTTTCGAGGCGCCGATGTGGCGGCGCATCAACAATTCCGCGAGCTCGCCGTCACGGTCGGCGATGGCATCGAGAATCCGGTGGTGTTCGGCAAAGGCCTGACGCGGGCGGTTCGGCGTGGTGGAAAACTGGATACGGTACATGCGCACCAGTTGGTACAACTCGCCGCACAGCATCTGGGTCAGGGTGCGATTGCCGCTGCCCTGGATGATCCGGTAATGGAAGTCGAAATCGCCTTCCTGCTGGTAGTAGCCGACGCCGGCCTGAAACGCCGCATCGCGCTCATGGGTTTCCAGCACCCGGCGCAGTTCGTCGATGTCTTCGACGCTCATGCGTTCGGCCGCCAGACGGCAGGCCATGCCTTCGAGGGACTCGCGTATTTCATAGAGTTCGAGCAGTTCGGCGTGGCTGAGCGACACCACTCGTGCGCCGACGTGCGGTACCCGCACCAGCAGGCGCTGACCTTCGAGCCGATGAATGGCCTCTCGCAGCGGCCCGCGGCTGATGCCGTAGGTGCGCGCCAGCTCCGGCTCGGAGATCTTGCTGCCCGGGGCGATCTCACCCTTGACGATGGCCGCCTGGATGCGTCGGAAGACGTTTTCCGAGAGCGTCTCGGAATCGTCGCCGCTGATGACCGGGGGATCGAGTTGATCCAGCATGATTGTCGACACCTTTAAATCCAATTCGGCAAAAACTAGCCAATTCACCCGCATCCGTCAAAGGATAAATACACATTGTCGACAATCGTCTAATAACCACAGCCAATGGTCCTTGTGATCAGCCAATCACCTGTGGGAGCAGGAACCCCAGGGTTATAGACCGCCGCAGGCGCTGGCGCCATAAAACCACCGTGCTAGAATGCCGCCCGCATTTGCTGGCCATTTGTACGGCTTGTCATAAAAAGCTGATAGGCACACGAAGGTGCTGGCGCAGGCAGGAAAGCCTGCTGCCAAGCCCTTGAACCGAGAACGGAACGCTGCGCACCAGGATTTATGAGACTCAAGCCCTTCCCCACCTTTTTTGCTCTGTTTTGCCTGCCCGGCCTCGCCGCAGCGGGGGAAAAAACCGTGTACGGCCTTAACGAATACGCGTCGCTCGATGGCATCAATCTGGAAGTCGCAGCCAAACTCGACACCGGTGCGAAAACCGCATCACTGAGCGCCCGCGACATCAAACGCTTCAAACGCAACGGCGAGTCGTGGGTACGCTTTTATCTGGCGATCGACGCCGCGCATTCGCACCCGATCGAACGGCCGCTGGCGCGGGTCAGCAAGATCAAGCGCCGCGCCGGCGACTACGACCCGGAAGAAGGCAAAAAGTACACTGCCCGCCCGGTCATCGAGCTGGACATCTGCATGGGTTCGGCTTTGCGCAGCATCGAAGTGAACCTGACCGACCGTAGTGCGTTCCAATATCCGCTTTTGATTGGCTCCGAGGCGCTGAAACGCTTCGATGCGCTGGTCGATCCCAGTCTTAAATACGCTGCCGGCAAACCCGCCTGCACCATCGCCGCTCATACCGCCGAGTAATTTCCATGCGTTCTCTAACCTTCCACCTGAAAATCCTGATCACCATTCTGGTGTTGCTGGGCGTTTCGGTTACGGCCTATCAGATTTTCGTGCTCGGGATTCCGGTGACCGAAGACGCCACCGACGACTTGTGGAACATCGACGCCAAGGTCGAGTTCGTCGCCAGCACCAAGGATCCGGTGAAGATCCAGATGTTCGTGCCGCCCCTGAGCCGCGACTACGTCAGCCTCAACGAAAGCTTCATTTCCAATAACTATGGCGTCGCCGTGAACCGCGTCGACGGCAACCGCAAGGTCACCTGGTCGGCGCGCCGGGCCAAGGGCAACCAGACCCTTTATTACCGTCTGGTCCTGACCAAGCGTTACACCGCCGAAAAATCCAAGATCAAAGGCCCGACCTTCCGCGACAGCATCGCCATCGAAGGCCCGGAAAAAATCGCCGCCGAAGCCCTGCTCGCACCGATCCGCCAGCACTCGGCCGACGTCGAAACCTTTATTGGCGAGGCGATCAAGCGGGTCAACAACGTCAACGACGACAACGTCAAACTGCTGCTGGCCGGCGACCCGTCGACGCCACACAAGGCGAAGATCGTCGAGTTGCTGCTGTCCATCGCCCACGTGCCGGTGGAAAAAGTCCACACCATCCGCCTCGTTGCCGATCAACCGCAAACCCCGGAACTGTGGCTGCGCAGCTTCAACGGCAACGACTGGCTGTACTTCAACCCGGAAACCGGCGAGCAAGGCCTGCCGACCGACCGTCTGCTGTGGTGGACCGGTGACGAGAACCTGATCACCGTTGACGGCGGCAAGAAAGCCAACGTGACCTTCAGCCTGAACAACAGCGAGATGAACGCGATTCGTCTGGCCAAGCTGACGGACGAAAACACCGACGCCAACTTCCTCGAATACTCGCTGTACGGCTTGCCGCTGCAGACCCAGCAGACGTTCATGATCATGGTGATGATCCCGATCGGCGTGCTGGTGATCCTGATCCTGCGCAACCTGATCGGCCTGCAGACCCTCGGCACGTTCACCCCGGTGCTGATTGCCCTGGCCTTCCGCGAAACGCAGCTGGGCTTCGGCATTCTGCTGTTTACCGTGATCACCGCGCTGGGCCTGTCGTTACGTTCGTATCTGGAACACTTGAAGCTGCAAATGCTCCCGCGCCTGTCGGTGGTGCTGACCTTTGTCGTGGTGTTGATCGCGGCCATCAGCCTGTTCAGTCACAAGCTCGGCCTGGAGCGCGGCTTGTCTGTTGCGTTGTTCCCGATGGTGATTCTGACCATGACCATCGAACGCCTGTCGATCACCTGGGAAGAACGTGGCGCCAGCCATGCGATGAAAGTGGCGATCGGTACGTTGTTTGCCGCCTCGCTGGCACACCTGATCATGACCGTGCCGGAGCTGGTGTACTTCGTGTTCACCTTCCCGGCGATCCTGCTGATCATGGTCGGTTTCATGCTGGCGATGGGTCGCTATCGCGGCTACCGCCTGACTGAACTGGTGCGTTTCAAGGCATTCGTCAACAAGGCTGATCACTGATGTTCGGTTTCTGGAAGACCTGGAAGGCTCTGGAGGCGCGGGGCATCATGGGCATCAATCGGCGTAACGCCGACTACGTGCTCAAGTACAACAAGCGCAGCCTGTACCCGATCGTCGATGACAAGATCATCACCAAGGAGCGCGCCATCGCAGCCGGCATTCATGTGCCGGAGCTGTATGGCGTGATTTCCACGGAGAAGGAAATCGACAAGCTCGACGCGATCATCGGCGGGCACAACGACTTCGTCATCAAACCGGCCCAGGGTGCCGGCGGTGACGGCATCATCGTCATCGCCGACCGCTTCGAGGGCCGCTATCGCACGGTCTCGGGCAAGATCCTCGCCCACGAAGAACTCGAGCACCACATCTCGAGCATTCTCACCGGTCTGTATTCGCTGGGCGGTCACCGCGACCGTGCACTGATCGAATACCGAGTGACCCCGGATCAGATCTTCAAAAGCATCAGTTACGAAGGCGTGCCGGACATCCGCATCATCGTGCTGATGGGCTACCCGGTGATGGCCATGCTGCGCTTGCCGACCCGCCAGTCCGGCGGCAAGGCCAACCTGCACCAGGGCGCCATCGGCGTCGGTGTCGATCTGGCCACCGGCCTGACCCTGCGCGGCACCTGGCTGAACAACATCATCAACAAACACCCCGACACCACCAACGCGGTGGATGGCGTGCAACTGCCCTACTGGGACGGTTTCATGAAACTCGCCGCCGGCTGCTACGAGCTGTGCGGGCTGGGTTACATCGGTGTGGACATGGTGCTGGACCAAGAGAAAGGCCCGCTGATTCTGGAGCTGAACGCGCGGCCGGGGCTGAATATCCAGATCGCCAACGATTGCGGGCTGACCCAGCGTACGCACGCGGTCGAGGCGCACCTGGAAGCGCTGAAAGCGCGTGGGGTGACGGAGTCGGTTGAGGAACGAGTGGCGTTTACCCAGGAAATGTTTGGGCATATTCCTGCTGTGGAAGGCTGAAAAGCCCCTCACCCTAGCCCTCTCCCAAAGGGAGAGGGGACTGACCGAGGTGGATGCTGGAAATACGCCGACCTGAAAGTCTTGAGTCGAACTCAGGCTTTGAAAAGCATGAAGATCTGCTCCCTTCCCCCTCGCCGCCCAAAGGGAGAGGGGACTGACCGAAGTGGATGCTGGAAATACGCCGACCTGAAAGTCTTGAGTCGAACTCAGGCTTTGAAAAGCATGAAGATCTGCTCCCTTCCCCCTCGCCGCACTGAGGGAGAGGGGACTGACCGAGGTGGATGCTGGAAATACGCCGACCTGAAAGTCTTGAGTCGAACTCAAGCTTTGAAACGCATGAAGATCTGCTCCCTTCCTCCTCGCAGCCCAAAGGGAGAGGGGACTGACCGAGGTGGATGCTGGAAATACGCCGACCTGAAAGTCTTGAGTCGAACTCAGGCTTTGAAAAGCATGAAGATCTGCTCCCTTCCCCCTCGCCGCCCAAAGGGAGAGGGGACTGACCGAAGTGGATGCTGGAAATACGCCGACCTGAAAGTCTTGAGTCGAACTCAGGCTTTGAAAAGCATGAAGATCTGCTCCCTTCCCCCTCGCCGCCCTGAGGGAGAGGGGACTGACCGAGGTGGACGCTGGAAATACGCCGACCTGAAAGTCTTGAGTCGAACTCAGGCTTTGAAAAGCATGAAGATCTGCTCCCTTCCCCCTCGCCCCCCTTGGGGGAGAGGGCTGGGGTGAGGGGGTAGGCTTTTGATTTTGATCTGACAGCGGAGAGGACTACAATCCCTACCCCGCCTCGATGGCCGATCTGCCCCGCCCATGTTGACCTGTTCCGTACACCCGCTGCCTTACCGCGCCAATCCCGCCGACTACTTCGCGGCCATCCGTCATGCCCCCGGCGCCGTGTTGCTCGACAGCGGCCGGCCGAGTGCCGACCGTGGTCGCTATGACCTGCTCAGCGCCTGGCCACTGGCACAACTGGCGGTGTTGCCCGACGAAAGCGGCAGCGTTTTCCTGCAACGCCTGCGGGACAATCTGACTCGTCTGGGCCAGGCGCAGCTGCCGGCGGAATATGAGCTGCCGTTCGCTGGCGGCCTGATCGGCTATCTGAGTTACGACTTCGGCCGGCACCTGGAACAGTTGCCGAGCCAGGCCCGGGACGATCTGCAACTGCCAGACGCACGCTTCGGCCTGTACGACTGGGCGCTGATCAGCGATCACCAGACGGCCACCAGCCAACTGGTTTTTCACCCGTCGTTGGCCGACAGTGAGCGGCAACGCCTGATCAGCCTGTTCAGTCAATCGGCCGCCGCCACGCTGACGCCGTTCAAGCTGAACACGCCGATGACCGCCGACCTGTCGGCCGATGACTATCGCCAGGCGCTGGAGCGCATTCATCAATACATCCAGGCCGGCGACTGCTACCAGGTCAACTTCGCCCAGCGTTTCCGCGCAACCTGTCAGGGCGATCCGTGGCTGGCTTATTGCGCGTTGCGTGAAGCCTGCCCGACGCCGTTTTCCGGCTTCCAGAGCCTGCCCGACGGCGGCGCGGTGCTGAGCCTGTCGCCGGAGCGTTTCGTCAAAGTCAGCCAGCGCCAGGTCGAAACCCGCCCGATCAAAGGCACCCGCCCCCGTGGTCTGACGCCCGCCGAAGACGCGGCCAATGCCGCCGAACTGCTGGCCAGCCCCAAGGATCGCGCCGAGAACCTGATGATCGTCGACCTGCTGCGCAACGACCTCGGCCGCACCTGCCGCATCGGCTCGGTGCGGGTACCGGAGCTGTTCAGCCTGGAAAGCTATCCCAACGTGCATCACCTGGTCAGCAGCGTAACCGGTGAACTGGCGCAGGATCGCGACGCTCTGGACCTGATCGCCGGCAGCTTTCCCGGCGGCTCGATCACCGGCGCACCAAAGATTCGCGCAATGCAGATCATCGACGAACTGGAACCGACCCGGCGTGGATTGTATTGCGGGTCGCTGTTGTATCTGGACGTGCGTGGCGAGATGGACAGCTCCATCGCCATTCGCAGTCTGCTGGTCAAGGATGGGCAGGTGTGTTGCTGGGGCGGCGGCGGGATCGTGGCTGATTCGGACTGGCAGGCGGAGTATCAGGAGTCGATTACCAAAGTGAAGATCCTCCTGGAAACCCTGCAAAACCTCTAAAAGCTATCGCGAGCAGGCTCACTCCTGCATTTGGAATACGTTCCCTTGTAGGAGTGAGCCTGCTCGCGATGGCGTCTTTTCAGACGACTACAAACTCAACTCTCGGTTGGAAGCTTTGAGGAATTCCTGCTTCAACTCGGCAAACGTATGCACCGCCGGAAACTGCGGGAACTCCCGGATCACGTTGTCCGGCGCGTGGAACAGAATCCCGGCGTCCGCCTCACCCAGCATGCTCGTATCGTTATACGAATCCCCCGCCGCAATCACCCGGTAGTACAGGCTCTTGAACGACAGCACCGACTGACGCTTGGGATCTTTCTGACGCAGTTGATAGCTGGTCACCCGCCCGCTGTCGTCAGTGATCAGACGATGGCAAAGCAAGGTCGGGAAGCCCAGTTGTCGCATCAGCGGCTGGGAGAATTCGTAGAAGGTGTCCGAGAGAATCACCACCTGAAAGCGCTCGCGCAGCCAGTCGACGAACTCCACCGCGCCGTCCAGCGGCTTGAGCGTGGCGATCACTTCCTGAATATCCGAAAGCTTCAGACCGTGCTCGTCGAGGATGCGCAGACGCTGTTTCATCAGCACGTCGTAATCGGGAATGTCCCGGGTGGTGGCCTTGAGGGAGTCGATTCCGGTTTTTTCGGCAAAGGCGATCCAGATTTCCGGTACCAGTACCCCTTCAAGATCCAGGCAAGCAATTTCCACAAGACACTCCCGTTTGTATTGATTATTGAATCGAGCGAGCCCGAACTCTAGCGACTCCCCCGCCACGGCGCAACGCAGCGACCACCCCGTACCCCGCCGCTTTTTGTTAACATCGCCGCCATATAGAGCGCCCAGCGCCACCGACCTGTAGGAAGCCGCCCTGATGAGCCCAACGTTCGACGTCGTGGAACTCGCCACGACCTATGCCAACAAATCCGCGCAGGACATCCTGAAACTCGCGTTTGCCGAGTTCGGCGACGAGCTGTGGATATCGTTCAGCGGCGCCGAGGATGTGGTGCTGGTGGACATGGCCTGGAAGCTCAACAAGAACGTCAAGGTGTTCAGTCTCGACACCGGCCGCCTGCACCCGGAAACCTACCGGTTCATTGATCAGGTGCGCGAGCACTACAAGATCGACATCGAACTGGTGTCGCCGGACTACACGAAACTGGAACCGTTCGTGAAGGAAAAAGGCCTGTTCAGTTTCTACAAGGACGGCCATGGCGAATGCTGCGGCATTCGCAAGATCGAGCCGCTGCGCCGCAAATTGTCCGGCGTCAAAGCCTGGGCCACCGGCCAGCGCCGCGACCAGAGCCCGGGCACCCGCAGCGCCGTGGCGGTGCTGGAAATCGACACCGCGTTCTCTACGCCAGAACGCACCCTGTACAAGTTCAACCCGCTGGCACAGATGACCAGCGAAGAGATCTGGGGCTACATCCGCATGCTTGAGCTGCCTTATAACAGCCTGCATGAACGCGGCTTCATCAGCATCGGCTGCGAACCCTGCACCCGTCCTGTGCTGCCGAACCAGCACGAACGCGAAGGCCGCTGGTGGTGGGAAGAAGCGACGCAGAAAGAATGCGGTTTGCATGCGGGGAATATCATCAGCAAGGCTTAAATTCCTGCCTAAATGATCTCCCCTTGTAGGAGCGAGCAGGCTCACTCCTACAGTGCTGTGCGGAAACATCAAGAATGTGTACACACAAATGTCACCGTCGGTGCCATTTATGTGTGCACTTTTTTGTTTCCACGCCCTGAAAAGTTACATCCCGCCTGAAAATCCTTTCTCGTCACTCGCTGGCGAAATCCCCCGCCAAAAATAAATACCTGTTCAGTCGGTCAATTTTTAACCACTTATTTTCAAACACTTAGCGCTTGTCGATAACTTTTCGAAATGAGCACTGCTACGCATAGATCGCTAACTGGCACAGATCTGGCTTTAGTGCATACATGTTTTGTATACAAAACTGCAAAACATGACCCCACACTTTCGATCCGCAAGCCTGAAGCGCCCTATCCCGTACAGGCTGCAGATGCCCCGTAACCAGTGATGATTGCTGGCCGCGACGAAGATTTGTCGAGCCCCGGGCTCATGCACAGTCATCGCGGCCCCGTCCATCAGGAGCCTGCCGGAATGCGTACAAGTCTCTCCAACAACATCGCGCTGAATCTGCCCGCCTCTGCCCTCGATCAGCCATTGCCCGACGATGGCCTGACCGAACCGTTACAACTGAGTCCCCGCCTGCACAACAGCGATCTGGCACCGACCCGGGCCGAAGGTCGGCGCTGGGGCAAATACAGCATCTTCGCCCTGTGGACCAACGATGTGCACAACATCGCCAACTACTCGTTCGCCATCGGACTCTATGCGCTGGGCCTGGGGGGCTGGCAGATTCTGCTGTCGCTGGGGATCGGTGCGGCGCTGGTGTACTTCTTCATGAACCTGTCCGGCTACATGGGACAGAAAACCGGGGTGCCGTTTCCGGTGATCAGCCGGATCAGTTTCGGCATCCACGGCGCACAGATTCCGGCGCTGATCCGGGCGGTGATCGCCATCGCCTGGTTCGGAATCCAGACGTACCTGGCGTCGGTGGTGTTTCGCGTGCTGTTGACGGCGATTCACCCAGGCTTCGCCGAGTACGACCACAACTCGATCCTCGGATTGTCGTCCCTGGGCTGGGTATGTTTCGTAGCGATCTGGTTCGTGCAACTGGCGATCCTCGCCTACGGCATGGAAATGGTTCGTCGCTACGAAGCCTTCGCCGGGCCGGTGATTCTGCTGACCGTCGCCGCCCTCGCCGCGTGGATGTATACCCAGGCCAATGCAACCATCGCCTGGTCGATCCGTGAACCACTGACCGGTGGCGAAATGTGGCGCAACATCTTTGCCGGCGGCGCGTTGTGGCTGGCAATCTACGGCACGCTGATTCTCAACTTCTGCGATTTCGCCCGATCCTCGCCGTGCCGCAAGACCATCAAGGTCGGCAATTTCTGGGGCTTGCCGGTGAATATTCTGGTGTTCGCGGCGATCACCGTGCTGCTGTGTGGCGCGCAGTTCCAGATCAACGGACGGGTGATCGAGAGCCCGACTGAAATCATTGCGTCGATTCCCAACACATTCTTTCTGGTGCTCGGCTGCCTGGCGTTTCTGATTGTCACCGTCGCGGTGAACATCATGGCCAACTTCGTCGCCCCGGCGTTTGTCCTGAGCAATCTGGCGCCAAAGTACCTGACCTTCCGCCGCGCCGGGCTGATCAGCGCGACCATCGCCGTGTTGATCCTGCCGTGGAACCTCTACAACAGCCCGTTAGTGATCGTGTATTTCCTCTCCGGCCTCGGCGCCCTGCTCGGTCCGCTGTACGGAGTGATCATGGTCGACTACTGGCTGATCCGCAGAGGCCGGATCAACGTCCCGCAGTTGTACAGCGAAGACCCCAACGGCGCTTATTACTACAGCCGCGGGGTGAATATCCGTGCCGTGGCGGCGTTCATTCCCGCGGCGCTGATCGCCATCGTCCTGGCGCTGGTGCCGGGTTTCCACAGCATCTCGCCGTTCTCCTGGCTAGTGGGCGCCGGCATTGCCGCGATGCTCTACCTGATCATCGCCCAGCGTCAGCCGCACTACGCCGACGTCAGCGGCGAAGCCATCGCCGTCGACAACGTCAGCCATTAACTTCCTCGCGGCCCGGTTTTCGGGCCGCAGAACTGCCCGCTATAAGGACTTCCCATGCGCATTCTCGTGGTCAACGTCAACACCACCGAATCGATCACCCAGGCCATCGCCCGCTCGGCTCAGGCTGTCGCGTCACCCGGTACGGAAATCGTCGGCCTGACACCGTTTTTCGGCGCCGACTCGGTGGAAGGCAACTTCGAAAGTTACCTGGCTGCCATCGCCGTGATGGATCGGGTGATGTCTTACGATCAACCCTTCGACGCGGTGATTCAGGCCGGCTACGGCGAGCATGGCCGTGAAGGCTTGCAGGAATTGCTTAACGTACCGGTGGTGGACATCACCGATGCGGCAGCGAGTACGGCGATGTTTCTCGGCCACGCCTATTCAGTGGTGACCACCCTGGATCGCACGGTGCCGCTGATCGAAGACCGGCTGAAGTTGTCCGGCCTGTGGGACCGCTGCGCATCGGTGCGGGCCAGCGGTCTGGCGGTGCTGGAACTGGAACATGAGCCGCACCGCGCACTGGAAGCCATCGTGCATCAGGCAGAACTGGCGGTGACGCAAGACAAGGCCGAAGTGATTTGCCTGGGCTGCGGCGGGATGGCCGGGCTGGATGAACAGATTCGTCGCCGCACCGGGGTGCCGGTGGTCGATGGCGTGACGGCGGCGGTGACCATCGCCGAATCGCTGGTGCGGCTGCGGTTGTCGACCTCGAAGGTGCGGACTTATGCGACGCCGAGGCCGAAAAACATTGTGGGCTGGCCGGGGCGGTTTGCTCGCTAGACCGCGTTATCGTTCATCGTGGGCAAGCCACGCGCCCACAGGGTTCGCGTTGTTCACCATTATGTGAACGACAAAGAACCTGTGGGAGCGTGGCTTGCCCGCGATGGCCGCAACTCGATCAAAAGCCAAACTCAGAAAGCACTGAACCGCCGAGCCAACCCCCGCTCCGCAAACTGCTCAATCACAAAATCGACAAACGCCCGAGTCTTGCCCGGCAACAATTTATGTTCGGCGTAGTAGATCGAAATGTTGCCGTCATCGATGTACCAGTCCGGCAGCACGCGCTGCAACGTGCCCGCCTCGAGGTAACCCACGGCAAACGGCATGCTGACCAGCGCGATCCCCAGCCCTTGTGCTGCCGTGGCGCAGGCGGCTTCGGAGTCACTCATGGTCATTCGCGTTTTGAGGGTCAAGGGCTGGCAGAGCTGACTGCCGCTACTGATCAACTGCCAGGAGCGCACCCGGCCGGTTTGCGGCGAACGAATCAGGATGCCATCGTGACGTTGCAGGTCATCCGCTTCGACGATCGCCTCGTGCTTTTGCAGATAGTCCGCAGACGCCACCAACACGCGATGCGCGGGTGCCAATTTGCGTGCGACGACGCCTTGGGGCAATTCGAAGCCCCCGCCAATCGCCGCATCGAACCCCTGCCCGATCAGATCGACCTGACGGTTATCAAAATGCCAGTCAGGGTTGATCGCCGGAAACCGACGCAAAAACTCTTGCAACAACGGCACGATGTACAAGCGCCCGAATACCGTGCCCATGCTGACTTTCAACGTCCCCGCCGGCAGTCCCTCCACACTCGACAGATTGGCCACCGCATTCTGAATCGTCGTCAGACTGCCACTGACCTGGCTCAAAAACAGCTGACCGGCCTCGGTCAGCGTCAGGCTGCGTGTACTACGCTGGAACAGCCGTACACCGAGCCGCCCCTCAAGCTTCGCGACACTCTTGCCGACGGCTGCGGGGGTCAGGCTCAAGCGTCGCGCGGCCTCGGCAAAACTGCCGACTTCGGCGCTGCGCACGAAGCATTCGATACTGCTGAAGGTTTCCATGATCGCCACTATAAACTTCTGGTTTACACAGACTATAGCAATCAGGGTCTACACGGTTGTCGATGCGAGGCCGATACTCGGCTCCAACACCAAGGCATTCCGCCTTCAACTTTCTGGAGATCGAACATGACCACTCAACTCCTCAGCGGCAAAGTCGCTCTGATTCAAGGCGGTTCCCGTGGCATCGGCGCTGCCATCGTCAAACGTCTGGCCGCCGAAGGCGCTGCAGTCGCATTCACCTACGTCAGCTCCACCGCAAAAGCCGAAGAACTGCAGAACAGCATCACCACCACTGGCGGCAAAGCCTTGGCGATCAAGGCTGACAGCGCCGACGCCGCCGCCATCCGGCATGCCGTCAGCGCCACTGTCGAAGCGTTTGGTCGCCTCGACATCCTGGTCAACAACGCCGGCGTACTGGCCGTAGCCCCCCTGGAAGATTTCAAACTGGAAGATTTCGACCAGACCGTGGCAATCAATATTCGCAGTGTCTTCATCGCCTCCCAGGAAGCCGCGAAACATATGGGTGAAGGCGCACGCATCATCAACATCGGCAGCACCAACGCTGACCGCATGCCCTTCGCCGGTGGCGGTGTGTATGCGATGAGCAAATCGGCGCTGGTCGGTCTGACCAAAGGCCTGGCACGTGATCTTGGCCCTCGCGGCATCACCGTCAACAACGTGCAGCCCGGCCCGGTCGACACGGACATGAACCCGGCGCACGGTGACTTTGCCGAAAGCCTGATTCCGTTGATGGCTGTCGGTCGCTACGGTAAAGCCGAAGAAATCGCCAGTTTCGTCGCTTATCTGGCAGGGCCCGAAGCCGGCTACATCACCGGTGCCAGCCTGACGATCGACGGTGGTTTCGGCGCCTGATACTTCTGAGTCGCCGGTAAAAAAAACGCCGCCCCTCCTACAACAGAGGGGCGGCGTTTTTTGTTCGCAGCCTGATCAGGCCCAATCCAGCGCCGGCAAGCCACAGGCACTCGGCGTGAACGCTTTCAACGACCGGAGAATCCCGTCGGCGTGGGCGTATTTCTCATCGGCCATGGCGGCATCGGGAATGGCGATGGCAGTCATGCCCGCCGCTTTGGCGGCGGTCACGCCGAACGGTGAATCTTCAAACACCAGACAATCTTCCGGCGCGACACCCAGGCGACGGGCCGCTGTGAGGAAGATATCCGGTGCCGGTTTGGCCGCACCGACTTCCGGATCGTCCGCTGTCACAATGAAGTCGAACAGCGCGAACCAGTCGCGGTGCAGCGTGGTTTTCTGGCCGAACGACTGACGCGAGGAACTGGTGCCCACGGCAATCGGAATGTTGTGCGCCTTGAGGTGACGAATCAGCTCTTGCGCGCCCGGCATGGCCTGGGCCTTGGGAAAACGCTCGCGCATCAGTGGCTCGCGGATCAGCAGAAACTCTTCGGCGGAGATCGGCAGATCCAGCGCCTGCACCACGTAGTTCGCCAGATCGTTGGCACCGCGACCAATGATGTTCTGTTTAACGCTCCAGTCGAAGGTTCGCCCGTAGCGTTCGGCAATCAACGAGGTGACCTCGGTGTAAATGCCCTCGGTGTCCAGCAGCAAACCGTCCATATCGAAAATCACGGCCTTGATCGGGCCGAACGTCTTCAGCGGTGCATTCATCATCGGATCCGTTATCAAAGACATCCCGGGCGGCAAAGGGCATGCCGCTGCTCGGATCTGATTAAAGGGTTCAGCAGCATAACGAGCACAACCGACATTGAGCAACGGGCAACGCTCTCTGCGGCGATGAACAACTCGCATTAATTTGACGAAACGTCCTACAGATATTGCCTACTTGCCCGACTTCTTTCCCTTCTGATCCCCCGCAAAGTCCGCGCACCTCTTTCACGTGCGCGAGTGCCTGCGAATGTTCCAAACCGATCGGCTTCTGGCCCTGAACAACAGCATCGGCCTGCTGGTGGTTGCCGCCCTGAATCCGGACCGTCCGGATTTTGAAAACCTGATCCGCGAGTTTCGCCTCTGCCTCAACCACTACGAGGCCTGGGCCGAGCAGTTCTGGACCGGATCGGTGCTGGATATCGAGCAGGTGTTCACGGTCGGCAACGATGTACGCCTGAGTGCACCGATCAACCGTCGAGAGCCCATCAGTTCATCCGTGGTCATGTGCCCCGCCGCAGGCCCGCTGACCCTGGTGCATATGTTCGAAGCCGCACGCTTTGTCCCGATCGGCGATACCCCGGTGATGCTCGAACCGGTGATTGCCGAAGTCGACGGGGTGCTGAGCTTCGGCGAACCGCTGCGCCATACCATCGGCCCGAGCGGCATTCTGGAGGTGAGCGACTGCGACCGGGGCCAGCGTTATCGCATCACCTTCTTTCCCGATGTTTCTACCGCCCATGTCCGCGCACTGTATGCCTCTTATGAAGGCATTCTCGACGAGCTGGAAGGCTGGTTACGCTCGGAATGGGCAGGCTTCCAGCCACTGTGGGCGGAGTTTTCCAGTGCCGGGTTCGCTGAGCGTTACGGCCAGTTGCAACAGGCGGACTGGCGTGGATTCGAAAATGCTCTGCAGCGGGTATGGGATGACATCAAACAAGTCTTCGCCCTCCTCGCCGATCTGCAGGCCAATAGCCAAAAGCTGCTGGAGTACCTGACCGATGCCGAACTGGACGCGCTGCTGCAAGCCTCCAGCGAAGCCATTGCCAACGGCCTGCTGCTCCTCAGCGACGAACCGCTGCTGTTCATCCATCTGGCCGCGTTCACCAGTTGGCTGAAGATGTTGCCGCCGCAGCACCTCGCCGAGGTGGTGGCGGAGGTGCGGGTCGAACTGCTGATCAGTTTTCTGTTGGTGCGCGTGTCCGGCGGCGTCGGTGTGTCGCTGCGCTTGAGCAACAAAGTGCTGGCGAAGATCAAATCGCCGCGGACGCGGGAATGGCTGGCGGCTTCTGCGTTGCGCCTGGCTGAGCTGACCGCCACCAGGGACTTGAACTCGCATGCAGGCGTGCTGAAACCGTTGGTGGTCAATGTGCGTGATGTGCCGTTGAAACCGACGGCGTCGATCCCGCTGAACATCCGCCAGGCTGATTCGCTGGTCTTGTCGGTGCCCAATCCGGCGCCGCTTGCGCGAGACAAGTCCCGTGGCATGAGCCGGATCGAACGCCATGAACTGCATGATGACGCCCTCGCTCAAGCGAAAAACCCCAACGGCGACAGCGCCGATTGCGTGTCGCGCACCTGCACCAATGGTTGTCCGGTGTCGATGGTCACCGGCGAAGAACTGCTGACCCTGACCGATGGCACGCTCGATGGCTTGCTGCCGTTCGAGTTCACCCGGTTGTACCGCACCAGCGCAGTCGAGATCGACCTCGGCCTGGGCTTTGGCTGGAGTCATTCGCTGGCGCATCGGCTGGAGTTCGATGGCGATGTGGTGGTCTGGGTCGATCACGAAAACCGCCGCACACGCTTTCCGTTGCCCAGCGTTGAACGGCCGGCGATTCACAACAGCCTGTCGCGGGCGGCGATTTTTCTCGGCGAAGAGCCGGAGGAGTTAGTCCTCGCGCTGGCCGGGGACGCGGCGCGGTTTTATCACTTTCGCGCCGAGCGGCTGACGGCGGTCAGCGATTCGTACGACAACCGTTTGCGTGTTTTCCGGGATCGGTCTGACAGGGTTCAGCGACTGGATAACGGCGCGGGTCGGTCGCTGCTGTTGCGCTATGAGCGTGCGCATCTGATCGGTGTCGAGTACCAGATTTTTCGCGAAGGTGACTGGCACACCGAACAGCCCCTGGTCAGTTACCGCTACGACGCCCAACAGCGACTGATCGAGGCAACCAACGCCGCCGGCGACAGCGAGCGTTACGACTACGACGATCAACACGTCATCCTGCAACGGCAATTGACCGGTGGCGCCAGTTTCTTCTGGGAGTGGGAGCGGTCCGGCAAGGCGGCTCGCTGCGTGCGCCACTGGGCGTCGTTCTCGCAGGTGGACACGCGTTATGTCTGGAACGACGACGGCAGCGTGGCGGTGCATTACGTCGATGGCACCGAGGAAACCTACGTCCACGATGACCGCGCACGCCTGGTGCGCAAGGTCGAGGCCAACGGTGGCGAACAGCTCAAGGCCTACGACTCCTCGGGGCGCTTGATCGCCGAGCAAGATGCGTTAGGCGCGATCACCGAATACCGCTACGACGAGGCCGGACGGCTGGTGGCGCTGCTTGCGCCGGACGATGAGCCGACGTCCTACGAATACCGTAATGGTTTCCTGCACAGCCGTGCACGGGGCGAGGCGGTGTGGACCTGGCGGCGCAATGCCCAGGGCGATGTCACCGAGGCGGTCGATCCTGACGGCCATGTCACCCATTACCACTACGACGCCCGTGGGCGGTTACTGTCGATCCGTTACCCGGACAGCAGCCGCCATGTGCGGGGCTGGAACGACCTCGGCCAGCTCGTTGAAGAGACCTTGCCCGACGGCGGCGTGCGGCGCTTTTCCTACGATGCGCTGGGGCGACGGACCACCACGTGCGACGAACATGGCGCTGTCACGCGCCAGCAGTGGGATGCACTGGGCCGGCTGGTTCAGACGACGGCGCCTACCGGTGCCACCCGCGCCTACAGCTACGGCGCCTACGGTCAGGTCACCGCCGAGCGTGACGAACTCGGGCGCATCACCCGCTACGAGTATGACGATGACCTGCACCTGGTCTCGCGCAAGATCAACCCCGACGGCACGCGGGTGCAGTACCGCTACGACCATGCGCAGTTGTTGCTCACCGAGATCGAGAACGAGTCTGGGGAAACATACCGCCTGGACTACACGTCCACCGGATTGATCCGACAGGAAACCGGCTTCGACGGCCGCCGTACGGCGTATGCCTATGACCTCAACGGGCATCTGCTGGAAAAGACCGAGTTCGGCGATGACGGTTCGACGCGGGTCACCGCTTACGAGCGCGATACCGCCGGGCGCCTGCTGATCAAGACCCTGCCCGACGGGGTCAAGGTCGAATACCGCTACGACCGCCTCGGGCGTCTGGTGGGCGTCGATGACGGGCAAAAACATCCGCTGGCCTTCGAATACGACCTGCAGGATCGGCTGATCACCGAGCATCAGGGCTGGGGCACCCTGCGTTACGCCTACGACGCCTGCGGTCAGCTCAAGCGCCAGCGCCTGCCGGACAACAGCAAGCTCGACTATCACTATGCCAACGGCGGCGCGCTCACCGCCATCGACCTCAAAGGCGCATCGCTGACCCGCCATGTCTACCAGTCCGGTCGCGAACAACAACGCCAGCAAGGCCTGCTGCTCAGCGAATATGCCTACGACGACCAGGGCCGTTTACTCGCCCACGCTGTAGGCCATCAGCACGCTTCGCTGTTCCGCCGCGATTATGCCTACAGCGCCAACGGCAACCTCGAGCACATTGCCGACAGCCGCCACGGCCAGCGCACCTACGGTTACGACGCCCTCGACCGGCTGATCCGCGTGCGCCACTCGCGCGACGAACTGCCGGAAACCTTCGCCCACGACCCGGCCGGCAACCTGCTGATGCAGGACCGCCCCGGCCCGACACAAATCAGGGGCAACCGCCTGCTGATGCAGGGCGACCGCCATTACGACTACGACGCCTTCGGCAACCTGATCCGCGAACGCCGTGGCCGCGACCAGCAATTGGTCACCGAATACCGCTACGACAGCCAGCACCGCCTGATCGGTCTGACCCGCCCCGACGGCAAAACCGCCAGTTATCGCTACGACGCCTTCGGCCGGCGCATCCGCAAAACCGTCGACGGCGTCAGCACCGAGTACTTCTGGCAAGGCGACCACCTCGTCGCCGAAAGCAGCAAAACCCAGCACCGCAGCTACGTCTACGAACCCGGCACCTTCCGCCCGCTGGCGCTGCTCGACGGCAAAGGCCCGAAAAAGGCCTGCCCGTTTTACTACCAGCTCGACCACCTCGGCACGCCGCAGGAACTGACCGACTACAGCGGCGAAATCGTCTGGTCAGCGCAATACGACGCCTACGGCAAAGTCGCGGCGATCACCCTGGCCGGCGAGGACTACCTGGACCAGCCGCTGCGGTTTCAGGGGCAGTATTTCGATGCGGAGAGCGGACTGCATTACAACCGCCACCGGTATTACGACCCGCGGCTGGGGCGGTATCTGACGCCCGATCCGGTGAAGCTGGCCGGAGGGTTGAATCAGTACCAGTACGTGCCGAATCCGACGGGGTGGGTGGATCCGTTGGGGTTGAGTTGCACTCCATGTCCGGGAGCAATACAGGCTGACGGCCCATTTAGTGAGATAGTCCCCGGAGGTGGGTTAAACGCTCACGAGTCTCGAGGTGGGCATGTGATAGCGAAGCATGTAGAAAGGTCTGAAGCTCAACTGCGAGCTAGACTACAGGCAGAACCGAACATACCCATAGCATCAACATTTCCTGATCGTTTTGAAGCTGAAGCCGCACTGTCAAATGTCATGAGAAATAATCAGAAAAAAATTGATGAGTTTTTAAAAGGCAAGGCGCAGAGGTTTGTTATCAATGAGAGGGTTTCGGCTCCCGCTGGCGTGGGTATTGTGCGAAAGAGTGGCAAATTAGAGCCATTATTCAGCATCAGGTTAGTGCTTCAGCGAGAGGCGAAGTCGCCGCTCGGATACTTTATTTTGACGGGATTTGTAAATGACAAATGAAGAGTTTCCTCAGCTATTTCAATTCCTCGGAGCTTATTTTCATGAAGACTGGATGAGTGAGTTTGATGTCGCTGATGACGTCGTTAAATCGTTCATTGCTGATTCTGAAGCTTGCGTAATTCTGGATGTAATAAAAGAAACTGAAGCTGTATCGGCGCTTGATCTAACAGAAGAACATATGCGAGATTTTTTATTGATAGAGATGGGGTGCAGTTACTGTTATTGGCACGAATGGCAAGATGGAGTTACGTGGTTGAAGCATGTACTTGTAATGCTCCGCCAGCCCCCCAAAAATTAATATCTGAATATTGAGGAGAGGCTGAAGTCGATGCAGTTGTTCCCTCCTGATCACAACGCCTGTGCCTGCGCATCCTCCAACCTCAATTCATCCTGCCCTAACAGACCCGCAGGCGAAGACGATGGATACTCCGTTTTTCATCGACATCATCGTCCTTCTCACAACCCATCCCAAAACGTCCAAAGGGCCTGACAGAATCCAGGCCCCGAAAATGAAAAAGCATCACTACCAGCTTGTATCAAAAGAACAAGCAATCACTGCTCATCCTCTTCCTCTTCATACTCCTCATCCAAAGCATCATCGGAATCATTCAACGGCACCGTTGCATCGTCCATCAACGACCCCGGGTCCTCGTTCCCCGGATCATTGATAAACGGCAACCCGCTCGGGCCCTTCTCTTCCTTGCCTTCAGTTTCGGGAGTCATGGCAAACCTCTGCGTCTGGTGAGTGTATTACCTTCGAAAAGCCCTACAGCCAATCGTTCCAGCATCCGACCGCCAGAAACGAAAAACCCGGCGCCGGGCCGGGTTGGTTTTCGATATTCGATCAATGATGTCGGTTTTTATGTTTGTACTTATTGTGCTTGTGGCCACCACCAGAATGGGCTTTTCCGCCGTCATCACCCATGTTGTTGCCCACTGCACCACCGGCCGCGCCGCCCAAACCTGCACCGATGGCAGAACCGGTGGAGCCGCCCAGGCTGTTACCCAGCACTGAGCCGCCCGCTGCGCCGAGACCACCACCAATGGCAGCTTCGGTGCGATTGTGTTTATTCGCTCCGACCGCGCTGCCCGCCGCGCCACCGACACCTGCGCCGACCGCTGCACCGGTGCTGCCGCCGAGCTGGCCACCGACCACGTTACCAAGCACACCGCCCAGTCCGCCACCGACGGCAGCGCTGCCATCTCCGGCGGCCATTGCGCCTTGAGCGATCACTAATCCGAAAAACAGTGCAGATAATGACAAACGCATTTGAACCTCACAGTTCCCGAACCGGGACGGTATACCCACAGGGCTTATATCAATTAGAGACATTTCCTGGGAAAACGTTCAGCCACGAAAAAGCCCGACATTGAGTCGGGCTTTTTCTGACAAGCGTTCACTCTCAGTGACGCTTGTGACCTTTGGCCAGGTTGGCGCCCACGGCACCGCCGGCAGCACCACCGAGACCGGCACCAATGGTCGCGCCATTTCTGCCGCCCAGGCTGTTGCCGATCACCGAACCACCGGCCGCACCGACACCGCCGCCGATGGCAGCTTTGGTCCGGCTGCCCTTGCCAGCGGCCATCGCACTGCCCGCCGCGCCTGCGACACCGGCGCCAATTGCTGCGCCGGTGCTGCCGCCCATTTTCTGGCCGACGACATTACCCAGCGCACCACCCAGACCGCCGCCGAGTGCAGCAGTGCCTTCGCCGGCCACTGCACCTTGAGCAACCAGAAGCCCCAGAACCAGAGCAGGCAGAGTTAAACGCATGACAAACCTCACAAATCGGGATGACAAAAAAGGGCCAGGATTTAATGCCGGATGAACGCAAAAGTCCAGACGAAATCCGGCAGCCGCGCGCACTTGGCGCCGATTGGACAGCGATTCTGGAAAAGGTTTTATCGCAGGCAAAAAAAAGCCCGCTGGGGAGACGGGCTGGAGACTTGCTTTCTAACGGATGGCTTCACCCTACTTTGAGCGGCGTGAAAAGTTTGTGAAAAGCCTTCAAACACTTCAATCATCTGTAGGACATTTCCCTGGACATACATAAAACGCAAAAACCCCGTTCATGACGGGGTTGTTCGCGGTCGGACTATTTTCGGGCGCGGTTCGCAACCCGGGGTAAAAATTTCGCCTTCAGCCCCTTGGGTGCCGTCGCCTTGATCTTGCCAGTCTGCACCGGGTCTTCGCCGAATCCCGACTGATATTCCGTCTGGCCGCATCGCACACAGTTGTTGAACGGGAATTCAGCGCCATCGTCTTCGATATACGGATCAGTCATACCTTCGCCCCTTCGTAATGTGTCGACACCGGCAAAAATCCTTTTGCCTGAAAAAATATCGACCTCCAAGACTTTTGAGACTAGCCGGTCATTACCGGACTTGTGATTCAGATCGGCTGATGCCCGACGAATGGCCCGCAAAAATTCAAAAAATGGAGGGGCGCTCGCAGTTGCAGTTGAGCTATTCAGGCACTCCCGCCTCACTGCGAAGGATTCGCGAACATATCCAGGAGAACCGGTGCCCTACTGCTTTCAGCTCTGATGATCAGTGGCTGCGGGACATGAATGGCTATGACGAAATCTACCAGGCACAAACTTCAGATCAGTGTCAGCGCAGCTTCACCGCCGTCCCGGTCGCAAACACCACAACCATACCGCCCTTACCGGCCGGCATACTGATCTCGAAATCCAGCCCGACCACCGCATCCGCCTGCAACGCGAGGGCTCGCTCCTTGATCTCTTCGGTCGCCTGAATGCGCGCCTCCTTCAATGCCCGCTCCAATGTCTGAGAGCGACCACCGAAAAAGTCGCGCATGCCGGCAAACATGTCCCGGATCACATTGACGCCCTGCACCGATTCGGCGCTGACAATATCCAGATAGGCGGTTATCTGGCGCCCCTCGATTGAATGGGTTGTAGTGGTAATCATCTGACCAATCCCTGTGGAGTGTGTAGAAAAAAAATGGCGATCAACAAAAGCGAGCCTGTGCTCAGCCTTGCTGATCGCCACTTCAAACAACTGAAAATGACTTCGTTATTGCGCACAATTCCTGGCTTTGGCGACGATTGCCTCAACGCAGTCTGCAATGGAGCGCTCACTTGCATCCAGAACCAGTGCAGGAGCCTCAGGCACTTCATAAGGCGCAGACACGCCCGTGAAATCAGGAATCAACCCTGCTCTGGCCTTTCGGTAAAGCCCTTTCGGATCGAGACGCTCACAAACATCCAGCGGCGTACTCAAATAAACTTCCAGAAAACGTTCATCACCGATGATTGTTCTGGCCTTCTCGCGACACTCACGCGTCGGAGAGATGCATGCCACCATCACCGTGACGCCAGCCTCATTCATTAACCGCGCCACTTCGGCGATTCGACGAATATTTTCCGAACGATCTTCTGCGCTGAACCCCAGATCCTTGCAAAGTCCGTGACGCACATTGTCACCGTCCAGAACGTATGCAGGCTTTCCACTCTCGATCAGCAACTTTTCAATGGAAAATGCCAGCGTCGACTTACCGGAACCGCTCAGCCCGGTAAACCAGATAGTGAAGGGCTTCTGAGCAACAACACGCTCTCGGTCGACTTGTGCAACCTGAGTCGGGTGCAGCACGATATTTTCCCGGGGATTCATTTTTTCTGTTGCCATACCTACACCTCATCTCGGGTAGAGTCTGAGCCCATACACTTCAGCCTGAGTGGCCATAGACCAACCGGCCACGCGTGGATTGCCAATCAACCAGCCATCAAGCCGATTGATTATTCAACAGACCGGGTAATGGTAGAGCCAATCCAGCGAACTCCCAACGAACCGCCAAGATGCGGCAATCTGCTCGCCTCTACGTTGATGAGCAATTTATTGTTCAGATAAAACTCCAGACCCGCTGCGCTCGCGACCACGCGTATGTCGCCGCTATAAGGAAGCCCCGAAAGGCCCACGTCCGGCTCCGGCATCCAGCGCGCTCCGTCGTTTGTCCACAGGACCAACCCGGCCTCGATATCATTGATCGGCTGAATCAACAGGGCACTCATGTCGGTGTCGCCACCATTGCCTTGATAGGTCACCACCGCCACGTGGGAATCCGTGGAAGGCGTATCCAGCGAGTAGCTGAACGCCAAAGTGCGCTGTTCCTGTGCCGAGTCATCTATTTGCTTGATCAGGCAAAGATTGCCGAGAATGGCTTCTTTACCGCCGTCCTCCAGCAACTTCGGCACGCCGTAGACGAGTTCTACTCCCGCCCACTCCTGTTGAATCCTCTGCGAACGCTGGAAGGCGGTTAAGCGTTCTTCCGATTTGCGATTGAACAGGCTCCTTTCGTACAACTCCGAGACGAAAGGAAAGGTATGGCCGTGGTGCGCAAAGTCCTTGACGTTCAACAACCGGACTTCATTGACTGCGCCGTAAGGGCCGAGGCAAATGTAGTCCAGCGGCTTATAAGTATTGCGCTCCAGAACCCACAACCCGCTCATGGAACTGCGACGCAGATCCCGTCCGGTCATCTGGCTTTCCCCCACCAGCATGACATCGGACGACACCGCCAGGCCTCGCGTGTAGATAGGACTGCCGGATTCCCAGATGACATCGTTGGTATCCAGGTCGATCAGTGCACCAATGTTGCTGTGGCAGGCAATTTTCTGCCCTTCGTCCGACACCCACACGTTGTGCAGGCCCGTACGCCGTTCGATCGGCGTCAGACTGACCAGCTCCAGCCCCGGATAGGTCAGAACTGCCAACAGCGAACCGTTGTGGTGACCGTGGGCGATGACATACAAGTGCCCGTCTTTTTCGAATACGGAATTGAGATGATCGCCGGTGATTTCTTCCAGCGACAAACGATCCCAGCGCACGTTGCTCAAACGTTTTTCCTGGTAGTGCCCAGGTTTTGCCAGATCGACCACCGTGATCGCGTTACGCCCGGTGTTGGTGCAAACCACCCGACCATCAGATGCACAGAGCACCTGGTGCGGTTCCGACAGGAACGTTTCGGACTGGAAAGAGCCGTGAGAGAGGAAGCCTACTTCAGAGGTCGCGTAAGTCTGAATGTCCTTCAGTTTTACGTTATCCAGCCCTGAATGGGACAAGACAAAATCCTTGCTGCCGGGAAACCACGAAACGCCGTAGTATTCAGTGCGCTCATTCTCAAGCGGGATAACCTTTCGAGAGTGCACCTCGACCAACAGCAAATACCCTGTCGTCGCGACGACTGCAAATAGTGGTTCCACTACTTTCTACCTCAGTAATGCCAATCTCGACCCTTCGATGCAGCGCGTAACGCAGAGCCATTCGTGCGCCGATTCTAACTGCTTGGTTAAATTATTCAACGAAAGCGGCCCGTGATCGGCCTGCGCCGATAGGGAGTAGAGCGACGACCTGCGGTCTCGCGGATGCTTAGACAGAAGCCCAGGGCTATTCAGGTGCGGAAAACAAGAAACCCCGACCTCTTTCGAGATCGGGGTTTCTTGAGAATCGAATTTGGCGGTGAAGGAGAGATTCGAACTCTCGATACAGTTTCCTGTATACACACTTTCCAGGCGTGCTCCTTAAGCCACTCGGACACTTCACCGTATCTCTTCAAACATGTTCTGTCTGTCGAGGCGCGCTAATGTAGTCGAAAGCTTTGCCGATGGCAAATTTTTTTTCAGAATTTTCATGCGGTTAAGAGATAACGTCGTTCGCCGCGCCGACGGGCCATGGCAAACCGGCCAATCTTCGGTAAGCGCTGCCCTTCTATATAGAAGCAGAACGGCGCGCTATACCGGATTCACTCGCAAACGGTGACTGGCGGGTCAGTCACGGCGCTTTACCTGGCCTGCGGTGGTGGGTAACGTCTGCGCATCTTTCTTACAAGGAATAGCGTCATGAGTGAGTTGATTTCCTACCACCTCGAAGACGGTATCGCGACCCTGACCTTGAACAACGGCAAGGTCAATGCCATTTCCCCGGACGTGATTGCGGCGTTCAACGCGGCGCTGGATCAGGCAGTGACTGATCGTGCCATTGTGATCATTACCGGCCAGCCAGGGATTCTGTCCGGCGGCTATGATTTGAAAGTGATGACCGCCGGCCCGAAAGAAGCCGTGTCACTGGTGACCGCCGGTTCGACCCTGGCCCGTCGTCTGCTCTCTCACCCGTTCCCGGTGATTGTCGCTTGCCCGGGGCACGCGGTAGCCAAGGGTGCGTTCATTCTGTTGTCCGCTGACTACCGCATCGGTGTCGACGGCCCGTTCAGCATTGGCCTGAACGAAGTGCAGATCGGCATGACCATGCACCATGCCGGTATCGAACTGGCCCGAGATCGCCTGCGGCGTTCGGCCTTCCACCGCTCGGTGATCAACGGTGAGATGTTCGATCCGAAGAGCGCGGTGGATGCCGGCTTCCTCGACAAAGTCGTCGCCGCCGAGGAGCTGCAAGGTGCCGCTCTGGCCGCTGCGCGTCAGTTGAAGAAGATCAACATGACTGCGCACAAGAACACCAAGCTGAAAGTACGCAAAGCGCTGCTGGAGACTCTGGATAACGCAATCATCCTGGACCAGGAACATCTGGGCTGATCCCTGGCCCGCAGCAACCAATGCAAAGCCCGACCGCCGTGTCGGGCTTTTTCTTGCGCACGCGGTTGAAAACGCCGTGGTAGCTCTAGGACGCGTCTGACAAGCCATTCGGAAACATGCGCTTAAACATCGGCTATCTCCGGACTCTATAGCGACAATTGCCGAAAACAGTGCACATCCGTACACTGCGCCACCTTTTGTCCCGGTGGGGCCTGAAAATGCTGTTCGTGTTTCGTATGTTATTGATGGGCCTGCACTTTATTCTGGCTGGCGTGCTCGGAGTGATCCTCGGGTTGTGCCGCCCGTTCAACCCGGACAACAGCCGGTTGTGCGCGCGCCTTTACGCTTTGCCGGCGATGTGCATTTTGCGCCTGCGCGTCAAATCCGACGTCAGCGCCTTGATGAACAAGCCGGACAGCTGCGTGATCATTGCCAACCATCAATCCAACTACGACCTGTTCGTGTTCGGTAATGTCGTGCCACGCCGTACGGTGTGCATTGGCAAGAAGAGCCTGAAATGGGTACCACTGTTCGGCCAGTTGTTCTGGCTGGCCGGCAATGTGTTGATCGACCGTGGCAACGCCCACAAGGCGCGCCAGTCGATGCTCACCACCACCCACACGCTGCAGAATGAAGACACGTCGATCTGGGTATTCCCGGAAGGCACGCGCAATCTGGGCGAAGAGTTGCTGCCGTTCAAGAAAGGCGCGTTCCAGATGGCAATTGCCGCCGGTGTGCCGATTGTTCCGGTGTGTGTCAGCAGTTACATCAAGCACATGCGCCTGAATCGCTGGCAAAGCGGGAAAGTTCTCATACGCTCGCTGCCGGCAATTCCTACAGCCGGATTGACCATGGACGACATGCCCATGCTGATCAACCAGTGTCGCGAGCAGATGCGCGAGTGCATCGACTCGATGGATCGCCAGCTCCAGGCTGCGTGAAAAAGAAACCCGCCCCGTGCGGGTTTTCTTTTGCCGGTGAACTGTGCAGATTTCACTGACTCTCAAGCAACGACACGGCTAAGCTGAAGCCTTGTATTCCCCGTCACCTGCCAAGAAGAAGTGAACCACCATCATGGGTCGAGTTGTTGCTGCTGCGGTCTACAGCGCGGGTAAAAAAGTCTCCAATATTACGCTCGATGAAGGCGCTGCCTGGGCCGCCAAGACTGGCCATTTTGTCTGGATCGGCCTCGAAGAGCCGAACGCACAGGAACTGTCCAACCTGCAACGTCAGTTCAACCTGCACGAACTGGCGATCGAAGATGCCCTGGAAAAACACAGCCGGCCGAAGCTGGAAACCTTTGGCGACGCTCTGTTTATCGTCACCTACTCGCCTGTCCGTGAACATGGCGTCCTGCAGTTCATCGAGACGCATATCTTCGCCGGCAAGGGCTACATCATTACCGCACGCAACGGCCACTCGGCGTCCTACGCCCATGTCCGTCAGCGTTGTGAGGCGCGTCCGCTGTTGCTGGAGCACGGGGAAGATTTCGTCCTGTATGCGCTGCTCGATTTCGTGATCGAAAACTATCAACCGGTGGGCGAAGCGATCCACGCCGAGATTGATGAGCTGGAGCGCAATGTTCTGTGCAGTGCACTGAACGAGCATGACATTCAAAAACTGCATGGCCTGCGGCGCGACGTGTTGCGCTTGCGCCGCTACGCAGCGCCGATGGTGGAAATCGGCGAAGAGCTGCAGAAGCTGAGCTTTCCGTTCATCGACAAGAACATGCGCCCGTATTTTCGCGATGTGCAGATTCATGTCACACGGCAGATGGAAGACCTGACCACACTGGCGGACATTGCCAGTCAGACCATCGAGATTGGCGTTCTGCTGGAGGCCTCACGACAGAGCGTGGTGCAACGCAAGTTTGCCGCGTGGGCGGCGATTCTGGCGTTTCCGACGGCGGTGGCGGGGATTTACGGGATGAATTTCCAGAACATGCCGGAGTTGAGCTGGCATTACGGCTATTTCGGCGTGCTGGGGTTTATCGCAGTGGGGTGTGTGGGTTTGTGGGCGAGTTTCAAACGTTCCGGGTGGCTGTAGCAGGGACCGCGTTGTCCGGACAATTCGCGAGCAGGCTCGCTCTCACATTGATCCTTGTCGATACGAAGATCCAAGTGGGAGCGAGCCTGCTCACGAAGCTGTTCAGGCAGCTTCTGGCTTGTGCGCCACAAAGCGCATCATCCATTCCGCAACCGTGGTGCCGTGGTGTTCCTGCTCCAGACTGGCCACGCCTTTGCTGTAAATCTGCGAACCCAGCGCCTCCTGACGCAGCTCCAGCAGCGCCCGCGAGTAATCGTGTATGAATTCCGGATGCCCCTGGAAGCACAGCACCTGATCATTGATGTGATAGGCGGCAAACGGGCAGAAATCGCTGGAAGCGATAACCGTGGCGTTTTCCGGCAGCGCAGTGACCTGATCCTGGTGGCTGATCAACAACGTCAGTTCCTCCCGTACCGGGTTCATCCACGGTGCCTTGGCCGCCAGTTTGTAGTTGTGGGTGCCAACGCCCCAGCCCTGGGTGGCGCGCTCGCTCTTGCCACCGAGCAGCAGTGCCAGCAGTTGATGACCGAAGCACACGCCGAGCAGTTTGTCGCCACGCTCGTAACGGGTCAGCAGGTATTGCTTGAGGGTCTGGATCCACGGATCGGTACCGAACGAGTCGGCCTTGCTGCCGGTGATCAGGTACGCATCGAACGTCAGGTCGTCGCTTGGGTATTCGCCCTGCATCACGTTGTAGACCGTGAACTCGGCGGCTATCGGTTGCTGCGAGAACAGACGCTGAAACATCTGCCCGTAACCCTGATATTGATCGACCAGTTCCGGACGCAGGATGTCGGTTTCCAGAATGCAGATGCGTAGCGACATAAAAAATACCTGACACGTGATGGGAATAATGAACACCCAGAGCCTGCCCTGAAACACCCCGGCAAGGCAAGCCCCTCGGCGTTCACCCGATCACTTAAAACAGCTCGCCTTTCGCAGCCTTTTCCAGCAGCAACGCCGGTGGGGCAAAACGCTCGCCATATTGCTCGGCCAGGTACTGCGCACGAGCGACGAAATCCTGCACGCCGTATTGGTTGATGAACTGCAGCGCACCACCCGTCCACGCGGCGAAACCAATGCCGAAGATCGAGCCGACGTTGGCATCCGCCGTCGAGGTCAGCACGCCCTCCTCCACGCAGCGCACGGTTTCGATGGCTTGCACAAACAGCAGACGATCACGTACATCCTTCGGTGAAATCTGGCCATCAGCCTTCTCGAAGCGCGTCTTCAATTCCGGCCACAGATGTTTCTGAGCACCGGCCGGGTAATCGTAAAAACCACCGCCTGCGGCTTTGCCCGGACGCTTGTATTCGTTGAGCAGCAAGTCAATCACGGCGAACGCCGGGTGCTCAATCAGTGGTTTCCCTTCTGCCTGTAGGTCCTTGGCCGTCTGCTGGCGGATATGGCTCATCAGGCTGAGGGAAACTTCATCAGAGATCGCCAGAGGCCCGACCGGCATCCCGGCCTTGCGCGCCTCGGTCTCGATCATCGGCGCGCTCACGCCCTCGCCGAGCATAGCGATGCCTTCGTTGGTAAAAGTGCCGAATACCCGCGAGGTAAAGAAGCCGCGACTGTCGTTGACCACAATCGGGGTTTTCTTGATTTGCAGGACGAAATCGAAACCGCGCGCCAGGGTTTCATCACTGGTCTGTGCGCCTTTGATGATTTCCACCAACGGCATTTTTTCCACCGGGCTGAAGAAATGCAGGCCGATGAACTTGCTTTGATCCGGCACTGCCTGCGCCAGCCCGGTGATCGGCAAGGTCGAAGTGTTGGAGGCAATCACCGCCGCGCTACCGACCACTTGCTGTGCCGCTGCCGAGACTTTGGCTTTCAGTTCTCGGTCCTCGAACACCGCCTCGATGATCAAGTCGCAGCCGGCCAGATCGGCATCGCTTTCACTGGTGCTGATCCGCGACAGCACCGCTTCGCGCTGCTCAGCCGTCATCTGGCCACGGGCAACTTTCTTGTCCAGTAAGGCCGCCGAGTGAGCCTTGCCTTTCTCGGCCGCTGCAAGGTTGATGTCCTTGAGCACCACTTCAATGCCGGCCGAGGCGCTGACGAACGCGATCCCCGCGCCCATCATGCCAGCGCCCAGCACGCCGACTTTTTGCGTCTTATACGGTGCGTAACCCTGCGGCCGTGAGCCACCGGCATTGATCTCGTTGAGCTGGAACCAGAAGGTACCGATCAGGTTTTTCGAAATCTGGCCGGTAGTCAGCTCGGTGAAATAGCGGGTTTCGATCAGGTGCGCGGTGTCGAAATCCACCTGAGCGCCCTCCACCGCCGCACACAGAATCTTCTCCGGTGCCGGCAGCGTGCCCTGGGTTTTCGTGCGCAGGATCGACGGCGCAATGGCCAGCATCTGCGCAACTTTCGGGTTCGACGGTGTGCCACCGGGAATCTGATACCCCTTCACGTCCCAACGTTGCACCGCTGTCGGATGGGCGACGATCCAGGCGCGCGCCTTGGCCAGCAGTTCATCGTGATCGGCGGCCAGTTCGTCGATCAGACCGGCCTGCAACGCCTGTTGCGGACGCACTTTCTTGCCCTCGAGCAGATACGGCAGCGCCTTCTCGATACCGAGCATGCGCACCATGCGCACAACTCCGCCGCCGCCCGGCAACAGACCCAGGGTCACTTCCGGCAAGCCGAGTTGTACCGAAGCGTCGTCAAGTGCCACCCGGTGATGACAGGCCAGGCAGATTTCCCAGCCGCCGCCCAGCGCCGCCCCGTTGATGGCCGCAACCACCGGTTTACCCAGGGTTTCCAGCGTGCGCAATTGCCCCTTGAGGGTCAGCACCATGTCGTAGAAGGCTTTGGCTTCGGGCTTGCCGACCTTGATCAGCTCATTGAGGTCGCCGCCGGCAAAGAAGGTTTTCTTCCCCGAAGTGATGATGACCCCAGCGAGGTGGTCTTTGTCCGCGACCAGTCGCGCAACGCACGCGGCCATGGCTTCGCGGTACACGGCGTTCATGGTGTTGGCGCTCTGGCCCGGCATGTCGATGGTCAGGACAACGATGCCGTCCTGAGCTTTTTCGTAACGAATGGCTTCGCTCATAACAAGGTTCCTTGAATTCGGGGCTCAGAGGCGTTCGAGGATGGTGGCAATGCCCATGCCGCCGCCGACGCACAGCGTCGCCAGGCCATAGCGCAGATGCCGCGCTTCCAGTTCATCGAGCAACGTGCCGAGGATCGCGCAACCGGTGGCGCCCAGCGGATGCCCCATGGCGATGGAGCCGCCGTTGACGTTGACCTTGGCCGGATCGACGGCCATGTCCTTGATGAACTTGAGCACCACCGAGGCAAACGCTTCGTTGACCTCGAACAGGTCGATGTCTTCAACACGCAGCCCGGCCTTGGCCAATGCCTTGCGCGTAGCCGGTGCAGGGCCGGTGAGCATGATGGTCGGATCGGTGCTGGTGACGGCCGTGGCGACAATCCGCGCCCGCGGTTGCAGGCCCAGCGCCCTGCCCTTGGCCTCGGAGCCAAGCAACATCAGCGCCGCGCCGTCGACGATTCCGGAACTGTTGCCTGGCGTATGAACATGGTTGATCCGCTCGACATGGCTGTACACCCGCAGTGCCGTCGCGTCGAAGCCCATCTGGCCAATCATTTCGAAACTGGGCTTGAGTTTGCCCAGCCCTTCAAGGGTGGATTCGGCACGAATGAATTCATCGTGATCGAGCAGGATGATGCCGTTCTGGTCCTGCACCGGCACCAACGACTTGTTGAACGAACCATCGGCCCGGGCCCGTGCGGCTTTCTGTTGCGAATGCAGCGCATAGGCGTCGACGTCGTGACGGCTGAAACCTTCAAGGGTGGCGATCAGGTCCGCACCGACGCCCTGCGGGGTGAAGTGGCTGTGCAGATTGGTCTGCGGGTCCAGCGCCCAGGCGCCGCCGTCACTGCCCATTGGCACGCGCGACATCGACTCGACGCCACCGACCACCACCAGGTCTTCGAACCCGGAGCGCACTTTCATCGCGCCGAGGTTCACCGCTTCCAGTCCCGAGGCGCAGAAGCGGTTGATCTGCAAACCCGCTACGCTGACATCCCAATCGGCCACTTGCACCGCCGTCTTGGCGATGTCCGAGCCCTGATCGCCAATCGGCGTGACGCAACCGATGACCACGTCATCGACCTGGCTGGTGTCGAGCGACGTGCGCTGCTGCAGTGCGGTCAACAGACCGGCCAGCAGATTCACCGGTTTGACGCTGTGCAAAGCGCCATCGGGTTTGCCTTTGCCACGCGGCGTGCGCAGCGCATCGAATATCAAAGCCTGGGTCATGACGTCCTCGAACCTGTGCGGTGAGTGATTGCTCGTGCCTCCACTCTTGGCCCGGACGCTCATGGATTCAATGACCACAGTGCTCAATGGCGTTGACGCACACGCTCAGACGGACGGTCATTGAACAGCGGGTGAACCGGTTCAGGTGCGCGAGTTGTCTAGCCAGCGGGCGGCAAAGAAGCTGGCAAAACGCCTCATGCCTTTTTAAGCACATTCAGCAGCAAGTTCATATGAAATGGATCTAAGCCAAGCGTGACGCGGGCCCTAAGGTAGAACATGTACGTCATGGTCGTCGGGTTTTGCCGAGGCCGACGTTCTTCAACAGGAAGTGCAGCGTTTGCCGTCATGGATATGCAGGCAAACATCAGGAAATAACAATAAAGGCGGTCAAGCCATGTTCAAACAACCAAAAGTTCGTCAAGCAGGGCTCATTCTTTTCGCCACGACGCTGTTGCTGATTTTGCCGAACCTGACCAAGGTCATTGGCTGAATCAAGCGACCGGCGCCCGTCATCGCCCATTAAAAATGTGCGTGGCCCGCTACCCGGGCCAGCATGGCTGTGCCAACCTTTGTGCACTTCCACGACATGGACGGCGATCATTTGAAGAATCTCATTGCGTTCGGGGCCTTGCTGCTGAGCCTGCCCTTGTCTGCCGCTCAGTTGGATCTGCAACTGGGCGCCCATACCCGCACCTGGCAGACCGAGGAGCTGCTCAAGCATCCTCTAGTGCAAACCCTGACGATCAAAAACGATGTGTCCTACAAAAAGGACATGACCTATCGCGCCGTGCCCGTGGCCGCGCTGCTGACCGGCATCAAACCTGACGATCATCTGCAAGCGGTAGCGCTGGACGGGTTTGCCGCCGAGCTGGCGGCCGCGCCGTTGCTCAATAGCAAAGGTGCACGGGCCTGGCTGGCCATCGAAGACCCGGCGCAGCCGTGGCCGCCGCTGTCGGCGGGCAAGCACAGTGCTGGACCGTTTTATCTGGTATGGACGGATCCGCAGGCCGGTCATATCAGCCCGGAGCAGTGGCCATTCGAAGTGGCGAGCATCAAGCGCATGGCTCCGGTGGCGGAGCGCTTTCCGGCGCTGTTGCCCGATGCCAAGCTGAAAGCAGATGACCCGGTGAATCAGGGGTTCGCCCTGTTTCAGAAAAACTGTCTGGCCTGTCACCGCCTGAACGGTGCGGGGGATGCGCAGTTCGGGCCGGATCTGAATATTCCGTATAACCCGACGGAGTACTTCGGCGCGGATTTCCTCAAGCGGTATATCCGCGATCCGCAGAGTTTGCGCCAATGGCCGCAGGCGAAGATGCCGGGGTTTTCGGCAGATGTGTTGCCGGAGAAGGATCTGCAGTTGCTGATCGGCTATTTGCAACACATGGCCGGGCGCAAGGTTAAGCCATAAGCAATGGGGTGTTATCACTGACCGCTTCGCTGGCAAGCCCCACAGGTTATCCGCCGACTCTGAAGCCGCGGTAATCCTGTGAGAGCTGGCTTGCCAGCGATAGCGGTATTGCAGTTATTGCTGTTGCACGGAGATAACCGGCGCCGGGGTGGGCGACACGAACACCTTCGCATGCATCTGTTCACACCCCCCGCCCCGACGCATCCCGCGTACCGGGCAGGCGTCCAGGTAATCGAGGCCTACCGCCAGTTTCAGGTGACGCTCAGGGCGCGCCAGTTCATTGGTCACGTCAAAGCTGTACCAGGCGTCATCCAGCCAGGCTTCTGCCCAGGCATGGCTGGCCAGATGCTCGCAATCCTCGCTGTACAGATAACCCGACACATAACGTGACGGCACCCCGAGACTGCGCGCACAGGCCAGAAACGCATGAGTATGGTCCTGACACACGCCGGCACGTCCGGCAAACGCATCCGCAGCCCGCGTGTCGACTTCGGTGGAGCCCGGCGTGTAAGTCATGTGTTGATTCAAACCGTGCATCAGATCAATCAGCGCCGTGCGATCACGCCGCTGCTTGCAGGTTTTCGCCGCAAACGCACGCAGCGCCTCGTCCGCCTCGGTCAACCGGGTAAAACGCAGGAACGGCAGCGCCGACTGACTCTCATGTTCGGCCTCGCGCAATTCGTCGATATCGACCTGCCCTCGCGCGCCGATGATGATCGCTTCATGCGGCTCGTCCATGGTCAGCACGTGCAGGATGTTGCCGAACGGATCGAGTTGCGCACGCACCGGACGCGGCAGGTCGAGCTGCCAACTGAGTACATGCTGGCGCTCGCTGTCGTGGGGGGTCAGCCGCAGGTACTGGATGCTCGCCCGCACCTGATCTTCGTAGTGATAGGTGGTCTCGTGGCTAATGGAAAGTCTCATGCAGCCTCCAGGTAGGAACTGTGAATGGCGTTGCCCAACTGGCGCACCAGCGGGATGAATTCGGTCAGCCACGCGTGCAGGCCTTCCTCGAGAATTTCGTTGATGCCGGTGTAGCGCAGACGTGCGTCCATTTCCGCCGCCAGCCGTTGCGCCGGTCGACCATTGGCGCCGGGCAATTGCGCGAGGATCTGGTCGATCTCCTCGGTGCACGCACGCAGCGAACGCGGCACATCGGCGCGCAGCAGCAGCAACTCGGCGACATGCCGGGCGCCGGGGGCATCGCGGTAGATTTCGGTGTAGGCCTCGAACGACGACAAGGCCCGCAGCAATGCACTCCACTGGTAATACGCGTGGGCGGTGCCGTCGCTGACCGCTGCGGCCTGATCCCCGGCCATTTCATAACGCGCATCGAGCAGACGCAGCGTGTTGTCGGCGCGCTCGATAAACGTGCCCAGACGAATAAAGCGAAACGCATCGTTACGCATGATCGTGCCGTAGGACGCACCACGGAACAGGTGCGAACGCTCCTTGATCCACTCGCAGAAACGGCTCATGCCATAGCGGCTCAGGCCTTGTTCGGCGATCCCGCGAATTTCCAGCCAGGTGGCGTTGATGTTTTCCCACATGTCGGCGGTGATGCGCCCACGCACCGCATGGGCACTGGCCCGCGCTGCGCCGAGGCAACTGTAGATACTTGCCGGGTTGGCCGCATCGAGGGCGAAAAAGTGCAACAGGCGTTCGGCGTGCAGTTCGCCGTGACGCTCCAGGTAATCGTCGAGGGTGCCGGTGATCAACAGCGGCATGGCCAATTCGTGCAGACCATCGCCGCGACCGTCCTGCGGCATCAGCGACAACGAGTAACTGACGTCGAGCATCCGCGCGAGGTTTTCCGCCCGCTCCAGGTAACGCGACATCCAATACAGATCCGAGGCAGTTCTACTTAACATGGCAAGCTTCCTTCAATCCTCGACCACCCAGGTGTCCTTGGTTCCGCCGCCCTGGGAGGAATTCACCACCAGGGAGCCTTCGCGCAGGGCAACACGGGTCAAACCGCCGGGCACGACCCGGGTTTCGCGACCGGACAAGACAAATGGCCGCAGGTCGATATGGCGCGGCGCAATGCCGTTTTCGACAAAGGTCGGACAGGTCGACAGCGACAGCGTCGGTTGTGCGATGTAGGCGTGCGGCTTGGCCTTGATCCGCTCGCGGAACGCGTCGATTTCCGCGGTCGTTGCCGCCGGCCCGACGAGCATTCCGTATCCACCGGAGCCCTGGGTTTCCTTGACCACCAGCTCCGGCAGATTGGCCAGTACGTGGGACAGTTCGGACGGGTTGCGGCATTGCCAGGTCGGCACGTTCTTCAGGATCGGTTCTTCGTCGAGATAAAAACGGATCATGTCAGTGACGAACGGATACACCGATTTATCGTCCGCCACCCCGGTACCGATGGCGTTGGCCAGCACGACATTGCCGGAGCGATAGGACGACAGCAGTCCCGGTACACCGAGCATCGAGTCGGGGTTGAACGCCAGCGGATCGAGGAACGCATCGTCGAGGCGACGGTAGATCACGTCCACCGGTTTTGGCCCGTCGGTGGTGCGCATGAAGACTTTGTCGTCACGCACGAACAGATCCGCGCCCTCCACCAGCTCGACGCCCATCTCCCGCGCCAGAAACGCATGCTCGAAGAACGCACTGTTGAAGCGCCCCGGCGTCAGCACCACCACGCTCGGGTCGTCGATGGGGCTGGAGCTTTTCAGGGTGTCGAGCAACAGATTCGGATAGTGGTCGATGGGCGCGATGCGCTGGGCGGCGAACAGCTCGGGGAACAGACGCATCATCATCTTGCGGTCTTCGAGCATGTAGCTCACGCCGCTCGGGGTCCGCAGGTTGTCTTCGAGCACGTAATAAGTGCCGTCGCCATCGCGCACCAGATCGACGCCGGAAATGTGCGAGTAGATATCGCGGTGCAGATCCAGCCCTTGCATCGCCAACTGGTATTGCTCGTTGGCCAGCACTTGTTCGGCGGGAATGATCCCGGCCTTGATGATGCGCTGCTCATGATAAAGATCGGCGAGAAACATGTTCAGCGCCTTGACTCGCTGGATACACCCGCGCTCGACAATCCGCCATTCGCTGGCGGGAATGCTGCGCGGAATCGTGTCGAAAGGAATCAGGCGCTCGGTGCCCTGCTCGTCCCCGTAGAGCGTGAAGGTGATCCCGGCACGGTGGAACAGCAAGTCAGCCTCGCGTCGCCGTTGTGCCAGCAACTCGTCAGGCGTGTCGGCCAGCCAGCGCGCGAACTCCCGGTAATGCGGGCGAACCAGGCCGCCGGCATCGTACATTTCATCAAAATAGGTGCGGATCATGCCGTACTCCTTGTCACCCGGACCTACAGGCCTTCGCAAGGCCCGTGCCATCGGCATAAACGCTTTGATTTCAATCGGTTGGATAATGACGCCGCAGGCACCGCACCATTCCTGTGCGGCAAATGCCCCAACCTGATTGCCCCCGCTTCATTGCGACGCATTGCAGCGCCTATCACCAGCATAGTCAGAGTTGATTTCACTGCCCGGTGCCGGCTGCGGATAATCCGCGCATCCGCTGCACAATTTCCCTGGTGAAATGTTCAGCCCAACCAATCCGGACTGTGACCGCAGTCCCGCAGGCCTTAACCCTGACCGGTTTCCCCGGCTTATCGGTCTTCCCTTTCAGCCACCCTCTGCGGTGGCTTTTTTTGCCCGCTTGAAATGTTTTGAAAGTAAAAGCAAAAGATCGCAGCCTTCGGTCGTTCCTGCGGATGACTGTTGCAGGAGTTGCCGAAGGCTGTGATCTTTTGATTTCTGGAAACGACAACGGCCGACCCGAAGGTCAGCCGTTGCCCGATACCTGTAACCGGAGATCAGTTCAGACGATAGCGGTTGCGCACCTCCTGCTTGACGCCCCAGCCTTCGATGATGCCGCCCAGCGGCTCGACCACGGCAGAGAAACCCTGCTCGAAATCGCCAATGTCGTCATACGTTGCATACATCACTTTGCTCAATTCCAGCGACCAGGCGCCATCGTCGCGCGCACTGACCTGAGCATTGATGGATTCACCGCGAAACTTGCCTGCCGCCCTGCGCGCCCGCTCCTCGTCCGGGAAAATGGCGTAGAACTCGATGGGATGAAAACGGGAAAAATCGAACCCGCCTTCTTTCATGCGGCGCAGAACATTGCTGCTGATGTCTTCTTGATAGGCTGTGCTCATGAATCGTCCCCCTCAGATAGATGGATAGACTTTCCGTATTCCCGCCCCGGGCCTCTGGCCAAAGTACTGCGGCAACGTGGTTGCACGCGGGAAACAAGCATGTAGCTGACAAGACCAGACCTTAGCGATCCGTTCGCTGATCTCGCTTGCAGAGTAGCCCCAAGATAGAGCCGCTGCCAAGGCCTGGTGCTTCAGGTGACAAGAAGAATTTCAGATTGGCGTGATGCTACGGATTTCGATGCTGTTCTGGCTTTTCAGGCTTTTGACACCAGCATCGGCGGTACGCCCTTCCAGATCGTTCAGATCCAGTTCGGCGGCGACAGGAAGCAACCGCGCCTTGACCATTCGAGCGGCCTCGTCATCACTGGGGCATTCCGCCTGCTCGAACACCTCATCGACAATTTCACCATGATCGTCCACGAAAGTGACTTTCCACTTTTGCATCGGTGCCTCCTCGATCAAACCCGTAAATGGGCTTACTTCTATCTCGACTTTTCGCGAGATTGATCGTTCAAAAGGAATACATCTGCCGAACATGAAAAAAACATCACGTTGGTGCTTGGAAAACTTTTGGGCCGAGGGGATTTATCCCCTCGCCACAGACAATCCCTTCACTCAGTCAGTCGTTGCTTGGCTTGTTGATCGCCTGCAGCACGTACTGCGGCAAGGCGAACGCGCCGATGTGGATTTCCGGGTTGTAGTAACGAGTGACGATGCCGCTGCCAATGAAACGCTGTTGCAGGGTTTCACGGCTCAACCTGCGGTAGGCCGGGTTGGTCGAGCCCCAGGCGAAGGTCATTGAACCGCCGATGTAGGTCGGCACGGCGGCCTGATAGAAATGCCAGTCCGGAAACAGGCTGCGCAGGCGACCGGCAGTGGTTTTCACTTCGTCGATCTGCATGAACGGCGTGCCGTTCTGGGTCACCAGGATGCCGCCCTCGTTCAGGCAACGGTGGCAGGCCTGGTAGAAATTCTCCGAGAACAGCACTTCGCCCGGACCAATCGGGTCGGTGGAGTCCGAGATGATCACGTCGAATTTTTCCGTGGTGGTGGCGACGAAACGCATACCGTCGTCGATCACCAGGTTCAGCCGTGGATCGTCGTAAGCGCCTTTGGAGTGGTCCGGCAGGAACGTTTTGCACATGTCGACCACGGTGCCGTCGATCTCGACCATGGTGATGTGCTCGACGCTGGCATGTCGGGTCACTTCGCGCAACATGCCGCCGTCGCCGCCGCCGATGATCAGCACACGCCTGGCGGTGCCGTGGGCGAGGATCGGCACGTGGGTGAGCATTTCGTGGTAGATGAATTCATCGGCTTCGGTGGTCTGGATCACGCCGTCCAGCGCCATCACCCGGCCCATGCGCGGGTTCTGGAAAATCACCAGGTGCTGATGTTCGGTGCGCACTTCGTGCAGGAGTTTTTCCATGCGAAAACGCTGGCCATAACCTTCATAGAGGGTTTCCAGGTATTCGCTGGTCTTGGTGACGGTCATGGTCAGGTGCTCCGAGGAATGCGCAGGCGCCCATCATGCTGACGATTGCCCGGGAAAGGCGCGCATTTTACGTTGCCAAAGATGACAGGTCGAACCTCGGCTCATCGGCAATCCGCATAACCTTGTGGGAGCGGGCTTGCCAGCGATGCAGTCAACACGGTCTCTGCGTGACACCGCTGCGATGCTATCGCTGGCCAGCCAGCTCCCACAGGTTATGGGGTGATTTCAACGTTGTGGCTAGATCCGCACGTTGCCTCGCGGCCCGGCAATGGCCCAGATGATCAGGCCCAGCACCGGCAGGAGGATGATCAGCAGGACCCAGAGGATTTTCATCCCGGTCTCGGCGCCGCTTTTCAGCACGTTGATGATGGCCCAGATGTCGAGGGCAAGAATGATCAGGCCGATCAGACCGTTGAACGTGGAACCCATGGTGTCGCTCCAGAATAGTGGCATGCACTTTTAGGATAGACGGTCGCGCGCAGGGTTCCCTTTTATTGCGTTCAGACGTGAATGGCGACTTTCAAGGCTTCCAGTGACGGCGCGGCAGCAATGCCGACCTCGGCACACAACTCCAGCACCCGAGGCACGTCGTTGCCGTAAACCAGCACCACTTGCAGCTCGTCGTCGAGCAACTGGCTGAAGTTCATCAGCGTGTACCCGCCGTTCTCCTTGTTCAGGCTGCTCATCTGCACCTGGATGCGATTGAGTGCGGTCAACGCTTCGGTCTTGGCCAGTTGCTTGGGCTTGAGGTTGAAGTCCACGCCCGGGCCGAACGACGCGACAATCTGCGCGAACAGGTCGACATAGGTGTCGGCCTGGAACAGCACGGTCTCCGGCAGGCTGCCGACCACTACCCACTCGCCTAGTGGAATTGGGAAAGTGTCGTCGTAGTTGATGTCCGGGTTGGCGGCCAGAAAAGCGTCGGCATCGGCGTAGGCCTGAGCGGCTTCGTCGGCGACGTTCAGGATCTCGTCCTCGCCCATGCAGCCGGAGCTGATTTTGCTGATGAGTTCGACGAGCGCGGCTTTCATGGAGGCGGATCCTGTGGAAGGAGAAATTTGAGGGCGCGAAGGATAGCGCATTCTTTAGCGCACCCGACACCTGTGGCGAAGGAGCTTGCTCTCGCTGGGGTGCAGAGCAGCCGAAAAAACAGTGGGCTCACCCTGTTTGCCAGCGCTGCACACTGGAGCGGGAGCAAGCGCCCTCGCCACAGAGTTTCGACTGTCCTCAGGCCAGCAGTTTTTCCAGCTGCGCCGTGGTGTCGACCGCGCCCATGGTCCGGGCGGCATCCAGGGCGGTGATGCCATTGGCATCCTTGGCTTTCGGATCGGCGCCTTTGCCGATCAGGTAATCAACGATTTCAACACGGTTGAACATCGCGGCCATCATCAGCGCAGTCCGGCCATCAAAGGACGAACCTTCAATCTCGGCACCCGCCTCGACCAACGCCTTGACCACCGCCAGATCGCCCTTGAACGCCGCACCGGCAATCGGGCTCTGGCCGTTGCCATTGCGCAGTTCCGGATCGGCCTTGTGTTTCAGCAACACCTGCACTGCCTCGATATGGCCGTAGTAACTGGCCAGCATCAGCAAGGTGTCGCCCTTGCTGTTTTTCAGGTTCACCGGCAAACCCGCGCCGATCAGTCGATCAAGCATCAGCGCGTCACCTTCGCGCGCCTTGTTGAAAACCTGCTCGGTAAATTCGGCAGCTTCTTCTGGGGTCATCTGGCGGCTTTGGTCAGACATGGGCAACTCCACTTTCGGTCAATCAGAAAGGCGACAGTTTCCCGAGCGTGACGAAGCCTGTCACCCCCTTTTTCTCAAGATTACCTATAGCCAGAATCAATAGCGGTATTTGCCCTGATGAATTCCAGCCAACACTTCATCGGTGACCTGCACATAGGTATCGGTGCCGGGCAGCCAGGCAAAAACCGGATCATCGCCCGTCTGGCCGGGATCGAAGCCTTCATTTTTCAGGCGGGTTTTCTGGTACTTGAACGTGCCGGTGGTTTCCATTTTCACCTTCACCCGCAGGAACAACGGTACCGCGTAGGCCGGCATGCGCTGGCGGGCAAACGTCAGCAACTCGGCGAAATCCAGGGTGGCGAGGGATTCTGCCGGGGTAATCGCAGCCATGCCGGCGCGACCGTTGGTGTTACGGATTTCCACGCCATAGGCCACGGCCTCGGAAATGTGCGGATGTTGCAGCAGCAGGTTTTCCACTTCGGTGGTCGAGACGTTTTCACCTTTCCAGCGATAGGTGTCGCCCAGACGATCGACAAACTGTGCATGACCGAAACCGATATTGCGCAACAGATCGCCAGTGTTGAAAAAACGATCACCCTTGTTGAAGACATCGTGCAGCACAACCCTGGCGGTCTTCTGCGGATCGGTGTAGCCATCCAGTGGCGCTTTTTCGTCGATGCGCGCCAACAGCAGGCCCTGCTCGCCCTTGCCGACCTTGCGCATGAAACCGTCGTCGCTGCGCAGCGGTTCGCCGCTGTCATGATCGTAGGCTACCAACTCCCAGGCCATCAGCGAGAAGCCGATGGTGTTGTCGAAGTTGAGGATGTTGGTGAAGCCGATATTGCCATCGCTCGCGGCGTACAGCTCGCAGATATGCTCAACGGCGAAACGTGTCTTGAACTCGGCCCACGCCCCGGGGCGCAAGCCGTTGCCGATCATCTTGCGCACGTCGTGGCGACTGTCATCGTCGCTGGGCGGTTGATCGACCAGATAACGGCACAACTCGCCGACGTAGCCAAGGGTGGTAGCCCGATAACGGCGCACATCGTTCCAGAACTGGCTGGCGCTGAATTTGCGCCGGATCGCGAAGCCCGAAGCGCCATTGATTGCCGAGCCCCAGCACACGCAGAGCCCGGTGGCGTGGTACAGCGGCAGTGTGCAATACACCACGTCGTCGGGCTGCATGTTGAGCGCGATCATGCCGAAACTGGCCGAACTGCGCATCCAGCGCCCGTGTTTGAACACTCCGGCCTTGGGCAAACCGGTGGTGCCGGAGGTGTAGATATAGAAACACGGATCGTCGTAGAACACTTGCCGGCTGCTCGGCGGATTGACGCTGGAGGCGTCAGCACTGGCGCTGATCAGATTGACGTACCCTTCGGGCGCAATACCCGGATGGCTGTAGGTGTCCTGATCCGCGACAAACCAGGTGCGTTGCGCGGCGATTGATACCTGTGCGCGTATGGCGGCGAACGCCGGCAGCAACTCCTCGCCGACAACAATCGCCACCGGCGTCACCAGATTCACGCTATGAATCAGCGTGTCGCGGGTTTGCGAGGTATTGAGCAACGCGCTGACGGCACCGACCTTGGCCAGGGCAAGAATGGTCACCAGCAATTCCGGGCGGTTGTCGATGAACACCGCCACCACGTCGCCCTTGCCAATGCCCTGCCCGCTCAGATAATCGGCGATGCGGTTGGCCCACTGGTTGACCTGGGTGTAGGTCAGCAGCACGTCGCCCTGCATTAACGCCGGGCCTACGGGATTGCGCAGGGTCGCTTGTTCGAACGTCCAGCCCAGGCCACAGCTTTGGGTAGGGTCCGTGACGTTGGCCGCCTTCATGCCCTTGACCACCCGCGGGATGGCCTTGGCGATCATTGGCAGTTTGCGGAGCATCATGCTCCAGGTAATCGTGTCGCTTGGCGCGTGACGCATGGAAGCTCCCCGTTCGGCCTTTGGCGCTGGCCGGTATTTTTATTGTCGGGCAATCGCTTGCTCTGACCGCCGCATTCGAACGAGGGTCGACGCTGAAAATACGTCAGCGCTTCTCGGGCTGTACACGCGGTTTTTGCAATGTTTTGTATCCGCAACCGCGAAAGAGAAGGCCGTGATCCTGGTACACCCGATTGGTTCCATTGGATCGTGCAAGATCCCGCAAAATGCAGGATGCACGATGGCCATTCATGCAGATTGCACGACGCCAGGAAATTTTATTATTTATAAATTACTGATTTATAAAGGATTTTATTTTTATAAATACTGGCACAATCACTGCAACCTCCTCTGCATGCTTGCCATTCAAGTGCATACGGAGCTGAAAGACATGAGCCTGATCCAAGAAAAATTTTCCTCGCTGTTCTCCAACTTCGAAGTCGCCACCGCGCCACGTCCCGATGGCGGGATTCTGCTGACCCTGCGCAGCAACGACGGCAAAGTGTTCAAACGCGCACTGACCTATCAGCAAATGCATAACGCCGACCAACTGTCGTGGGCCATCAGTGCCATTCGCCGCGATCTGGCGGAACAGGCCAGCGAACTGCCGCAAATTGCCATGCTGCAGAGCCAGCAGCGTTTCGCCCTGCCGACGTATCACTCGCTGTAAACATTCAAACGCATTAAACAAAACAGGCCGGGCAGCTTTCACTGCCCGGCCTGTTTTTGTTTTTGTGCTCGATGCAAAAAACCTGTGGGAGCGCTGCGTGCTCAGAAGGCTTCCGGTTCGATGCCGGTGAAGCTGTCGACCGAGACGTGTCCTTCCAGCTCCCCTCCCTCGCGGGCCAGGCCGCAGGTCTGCAAACCGGCCGCTTGAGCAGCGTCGAGCTCCTGGACGATGTCGGACAGAAACAGAATCTCCCCCGGTTCAACGCCAATCGCCTGTTGAATATTCGTGTAGGACTGCGCCTCGCGCTTGGGCCCCGAGGTCGTGTCGAAGTAGCCACTGAACAGCGGCGTGAGGTCGCCCGCCTCCGAGCAGCCGAAAATCAGTTTCTGCGCCTGGACCGAGCCGGACGAATACACGAACAGTTGATAGCCCGCCGCGTGCCATCGTTGAAGTGCTTCAACGGCATCCGGGTAAACGTGGCCCTTCAACTGCCCGGCCTGATAACCCTGCGCCCAGACCATGCCCTGCAACGCTTTGAGTGGCGTGGCCTTGCGGTCTTCGGCGATCCAGCTCAAGAGAATTTCAATCACCCGTTCAACATCGGCCTGTGGCTCGGTGCTGTAACGGCGCACGGCGGTGATCTGCTCGGCGACATCGGCGCGCCCGGCGTTCTGCCGCACAAAGTCCGGCAGGTGCCGGGCCGCGTACGGAAACAGCACGTCGAACACAAAACTCACCGCACTGGTGGTGCCTTCGATGTCGGTAAGGATGGCTTTGATCGACATCGGTTCAATCCTCCAGGCGCGGGAAGCGCCCGGCGATGTCTTCACCAGTGAAATTCGCCACCCAGCCTTCCGGGTTGTTGAACAGGCGAATCGCCACGAAATGCGGGTGCTCGCCCATGTCGAACCAATGTCGGGTACCCGCCGGCACCGAGATCAGATCGTTCTTTTCGCACAGGACGGCGTAGACGTAATCGTCGATGTGCAACGTAAACAGTCCACGGCCAGCGACGAAAAAGCGCACTTCGTCTTCGCCGTGGTGATGTTCTTCAAGGAACCTGGCGCGCAGTTCGGCTTTTTGCGGGTGATCGCTGGTGAGGCTGATCACGTCGACGGTGATGTAACCGCGCTCGGTCATCAGTTTGTCGATCTGCTCCCGATAGGCGCTGATCACTTCTTCCTGGGTCGCCCCCGGCTGGATTTTCGCCGCCGCTTGCCAGCGGTCGAAACGCACGCCCTGCTCGGCGAGCGTCGAGGCGATGTCTTCGAAATGGGTCAGCACCTTGTTCGGAAGGTCAGGGCTGGAAACGTGATAGACGGACAGGCTGCTCATGGGCAATTCCTCGGTATCGGCCTTGCCGTCCGGTTCTTGCAGACCGGTCGGGCAGTGCATTTCATCAGGCGAAGGGCTGCTTCTGGTGAAGTCAGCCTTGGCGGTTCATGACGCTGCGGGTTTTCAACTCGCATTCAAACAGGAATTCAAAGGCCTCGATCTGCCGCAGCGCGTCGCTCATCTGCGCGCCCCAGGTGTAGAGGCCGTGGCCGCGAATCAGGTAACCGACGCAATCGGGATGGGCGTCGAGCCAAGGCTGCACCTTGGCGGCGAGGCGCGCAATGTCCTGATCGTTGTCGAAAATCGGCACGCGCAGCCGGGATTCGTGGGTCGAAATGCCGCTGAAGGCTTTTTGCAGTTCGTAGTCTTCGAACTCGATGAAGTCTTGCGGCGTCAGGCGCGACAGCACGGTGGCGTTCACCGAGTGGGTGTGCAATACGGCGCCGATCTCCGCGCGCCAGCTGTAGAGCTGGGTGTGCAGCAAGGTTTCAGCGGACGGCTGTTTGCCCGGCTCCAGACTGTTGCCGGACAGATCGGTGGCCAACACGTCGTCCAGACCCAACTGGCCCTTGTGCTTGCCGGATACGGTCAGCAAGGCTTCGCTCGGCGACAGGCGCGTCGAATAATTGCTGCTGGTGGCTGGCGACCAGCCGCGACCATAAAGAAAACGCCCGGCATCGACGATTTGCCGGGCGAGTTGTTCACGCGTAAGGCTCATGGCCTGTCCTCTTGCATTCGTATGGCAATGATAACGGCAGCAGCGAGCGCCGCGAGGCTGGCGATACTAAAGGTTAATGTCGCGCCGAGGACGTTCCAGCTGTAGCCGGAATACAACGCCCCCATTGCACCGCCGGTGCCGGCCAGCGCTGCATACAGCGCCTGACCCTGCCCTTGCTGGCGCGCACCGAAGCTACGTTGCACGAACGCGATGGCAGCCGCATGAAAGCTGCCGAAGGTCGCCGCGTGCAACACCTGCGCGAACAACAGCACCCAGAGGAATTCGGCGAACGACCCCAGCAGCAACCAGCGCAGCGCCGCCAGCAGAAAACTCGCCATCAGCACCCGGCGCAGGGAAAACCGCGCGAGAATCCGGCTCATGAACATGAACATCAGCACTTCGGCGACCACGCCCACGGCCCAGAGCATGCCGATCACGCCACGGCTGTAACCGAGCCGTTCAAGGTGCAGGGTCAGAAAGGTGTAATAAGGCCCATGGCTCAACTGCATCAGCGCGACGCAGCCGTAGAACGCCAGCACACCAGGATTGCGCAGTTGCTTGAGGAAGCCCTCCCCGCTCGGGCGATTGCCTTGCGGCGGTTGCGCGTTAGGCACCCACAGGCTGCTGAGGACGATGCCGGCCATGATCAGCACCAGCGCCGCCGGGTAGATGTCGAGGCTCAGCCACTCGAACAAGCGCCCCAGCGCGACCACGGTGATGATGAAACCGATTGAACCCCACAGACGAATCTGGCTGTAGCGAGACGTCTGCCCCTGCAAGTGCGCGAGGGTGATGACTTCGAATTGTGGCAACACCGCGTGCCAGAAGAACGCATGCAGCGCCATGACCATCGCCAGCCAGGCGTAGGTCTTGCTGACGAAAATCAACGAAAACGTCAACAGCGTGCACACCGCGCCGAAGCGCACGATGGCCAGGCGTTTGCCGGTGTAATCGCCGAGCCAGCCCCAGATGTTCGGCGCCACGCAGCGCATCAGCATCGGGATGGCGACCAGTTCGCCGATACGTGCAGCGCTGAAACCGAGATGATCGAAGTACAGCGCCAGGAACGGCGCTGTCGAACCGAGCAAGGCGAAATAGAACAGATAGAAACTGGACAGCCGCCAGTACGGGAGCGCCGCCACGCCGGTTATGCCGCAGCGGCTTTGAGATCACCCATCAAAGCTGACCCAGCACCGGGGTGCTCACGCGCACATCGGCGTTCTGCCCACGATGGCGCAGCAAGTGGTCCATCAGCACGATGGCCATCATGGCTTCGGCAATCGGCGTGGCGCGGATACCGACGCACGGGTCGTGACGGCCCTTGGTGATCACGTCCACCGGGTTGCCGTGGATGTCGATCGAACGGCCCGGCGTGGTGATGCTCGAGGTCGGCTTCAACGCCAGATGCGCGACGATCGGCTGACCCGAGGAGATGCCGCCGAGGATGCCGCCAGCGTTGTTGCTGAGGAAACCTTCCGGGGTCAGCTCATCGCGGTGCTCGGTGCCGCGCTGGGCGACACAGGCGAAACCGGCGCCGATTTCCACGCCCTTGACCGCGTTGATGCTCATCAGCGCGTGGGCCAGTTCGGCGTCGAGGCGGTCGAAAATCGGCTCGCCGAGGCCCGGCATCACGCCTTCGGCGACCACGGTGATCTTCGCCCCCACCGAGTCCTGATCGCGGCGCAACTGGTCCATGTAGGCTTCCAGCTCTGGCACCTTGTCCGGATCCGGGCTGAAGAACGCATTCTCTTCCACCGAATCCCAGGTCTTGAACGGGATTTCGATCGGGCCGAGCTGGCTCATGTAGCCGCGAATGACGATGCCCTGGGTGGCCAGAAACTTCTTCGCAATCGCACCCGCTGCCACGCGCATCGCGGTTTCGCGCGCCGAGCTGCGGCCGCCGCCACGGTAGTCGCGTTCGCCGTACTTGTGGTGGTAGGTGTAGTCAGCGTGAGCCGGGCGGAACAGATCCTTGATTGCCGAGTAGTCCTTGGACTTCTGGTCGGTGTTACGGATCAGCAGGCCGATCGAGCAACCGGTGGTGCGCCCTTCGAACACGCCGGAGAGGATTTCGACTTCGTCGGCTTCCTGACGCTGGGTGGTGTGGCGGCTGGTGCCCGGCTTGCGACGATCGAGGTCGCGCTGCAGGTCTTCCAGCGAAATCTCCAGGCCCGGCGGGCAGCCGTCGACAATGGCGACCAACGCCGGACCATGGCTTTCGCCCGCGGTGGTGACAGTGAACAACTTGCCGTAGGTATTGCCGGACATGCAGGACGCTCCGTGAAATCAAACCCAAATTCGTGATGCGCGCCAGTATACGCAGGCTAACCGAGTAGTTCATCCTCGAACCTTAGTGGTGCTGGCGAGTCCAACTGGCACCTTGGCGAATGATGGCGTGATGATGCTGCGAGTTTTGATCTTGAGTCTTACCCTGATTACGGGCTTTGCCCACGCGACGGTCCTACAGCGCCCGGTAACTTTGGATACCGGCACAGGCGAGCTTTTCGGTTCGCTGCTGCTGCCAAAGTCCGACACGCCAGTGCCGGTTGTCCTGATTATTTCTGGCTCGGGTCCTACGGATCGTGACGGAAACAACTCCGATGGCGGACGCAATGACAGTCTCAAGCGACTGGCGTGGGTGCTGGCTAAACACAACATTGCCAGCGTGCGTTACGACAAGCGCGGCGTGGCCGCCAGCCTGGCGGCCACGCCGGATGAACGCAATCTGTCGGTTGAGGCCTACGTCAACGATGCCGTGGCCTGGAGCCAGAAGCTGAAAAGCGATCCGCGTTTTGGTCCGCTGATTCTGCTCGGTCACAGTGAAGGCGCCCTCATCGCCACCCTCGCCGCCCCGCGCGCCGACGCGGCTGCGCTGATTTCCCTGTCCGGCAGCGCCCGGCCGGTCGATCAGGTGATCCGCGAGCAGTTGGCCCGCAGCCTGCCGCCTCCGCTGATGCTGCGCAGCAATGAACTGCTCGACAGCCTCAAGGCCGGCCACACGGATGCCAACGTGCCGGCGCCGCTGCAGCCGATTTTTCGGCCAAGCGTGCAGCCGTACCTGATTTCGCTGTTCCGGCAGGACCCGGCCAAGGCTTTTGCGCAACTGAAGATGCCGGCACTGATCGTTCAGGGCAGCAACGACATGCAGGTCGGCGTGGGCGATGCCCTGGCGTTGAAAGTCGCCAAACCCGACGCCGAGCTGGCGGTGATCGACGGCATGAACCACGTGATGCGCATCGTCCCGGCGGATATGAAGCGGCAATTGGCCTCCTACAAGGATCCGAATTTGCCACTGGCGGCGGAGCTGGGCGGCAAACTGATCGAATTTATTGACGGACTTCGCACCCGTTAAGGGCTTTTTGCCCTCTAGTCCTGCAAAAAACGGCCGATAAGCCTTTGTCGCCAGCGTACTGGCTGGCGACAAGCAGCGCTTGGACAGGATCTCGCCGTTATGACTGATACCCCGACTTCACCCGACACCACCGCTGAAAAAGACACACCGCCAGCGGTTGAGCTGCCATGGGCGGACGTCAGCGTCGAGCACCACAAGATGCTCCGCCTGGCCCCGCTGCAGACTGACCGGCACACCGGCGGCCGGCCGTTGCGCTTTGTCGAATTCGGTTACGCCGAGCGCAACAGCAAAGAACACAGCCTGATGCGCATGGCAATCAAACTGCCAAGCCAGCGTGTGCGCAAAGAACAAAACCACCTCGACGTGTGGGTCAATCACACCACCAAGCGCGTGAGCTTCGGCCCGGACAGCGGTTTGCAGATCGAGCCGTTGAACCGCGGCATCGGCCGTTTCATGGCGGCGCAAGGCATCAATTGGGCGAAAAAACGCTGGCCCACCTACACCGTCGACAGCATGGACCTGAACAACAAGGACGCGCTGAACGAAGACACCCGCCTGCGTCGCGATCACTTCCTGCGCGTGCACGGTTTCGATGTGGTGTACGCCGATGCCCAGCATTTGAAAGGCAGCATCAAGGACGCGCAGGTTGGCGATTTGCTCGGTGACTGGAACAGCGAAAAGCTGCAGATCGTCGAGATTCTTGAAGCAGCGGCGATGTTGCAACAGGCCGAGCAGAACCTCGCCGAGCAGGAAGTGAAGCTGAAGAAGCAGGAAGAGAAAGTCAGCAAGTTCAAGCGTGAAGACGCTGGTCTGCGCTTCACCATTACTTGCCTGGTGGCGTTTGCGGTGTTTCAGGCGGGATTGTTGATCTGGATTGCTACACATCGGTAACAGGTCGAGACCGAGGCGTCCCCATCGCGGGCAAGCCACGCTTACACAGGTTTTGCGTCGTACCCAAATATGGCGGTACACACAAAAAACTGTGGGAGCGGGCTTGCCCGCGATGCTTTTAAGGCTTAAACGCGGGAGGCGAACAGCGCTTGATGGTCGCGGCACTGCTCCGCCGTCAGCATGAACACGCCATGCCCGCCACGCTCGAATTCGAGCCAGGCGAAGTCGACTTCCGGATACAGCGCTTCAACGTGCACCTGGCTGTTGCCCACCTCAACGATCAGCAAGCCCTTCTCGGTCAAGTGATCCGCCGCCTGCGCGAGCATCCGTCGCACCAGGTTCAGACCGTCGTCACCACAGGCCAGGCCCAGCTCCGGTTCGTGCTGATATTCGTCCGGCATGTCAGCGAAATCTTCCGCGTCAACGTACGGCGGGTTAGACACGATCAAGTCGAAGCGCTGCCCCGGCAAACCGTCAAAACCATCGCCCTGCACGGTGTACACGCGCTCGTCGACGCCGTGACGCTCGATGTTCTGATTGGCCACTTCCAGCGCTTCGAACGACAGATCCGCCAGTACCACTTCCGCGTTCTGGAACTCGTAGGCGCAAGCAATGCCGATGCAGCCGGAGCCGGTGCACAAGTCGAGAATCCGCGCAGGTTCGTTGCCGATCCACGGCGCAAAACGGTTTTCGATCAGCTCGCCAATCGGCGAACGCGGGATCAACACGCGCTCGTCAACGATGAACGACATGCCGCAGAACCACGCCTCACCGAGCAGGTAAGCCGTCGGGATGCGCTCCTCGATACGGCGCTTGAGCAGGCGTTGCAGGTTGACCAGTTCGTCGTCTTCCAGGGCGCAGTCGAGGTAGCTGTCGGCGATTTCCCATGGCAGGTGCAAAGCTCCCAGCACAAGCTGCCGGGCTTCATCCCAGGCATTGTCGGTGCCATGGCCAAAAAACAGATCCTCCCCATGGAAGCGGCTGACGGCCCAACGGATGTGGTCGCGCAGGGTACGAAGTCGGGAAGTGATCACGGGGCAGAACTCCAGAAAAAACGACTGGCGATTCTAGCAGCCAAAACGCGCCACGACGACGCAGGAAACACAGGTGGGCGACGGTAGGAGTTTTCTGATTTTTACATCAGCTATTGAACAGAACGTGTAACTTGACAACGCTGCAGGCCAGTAACGACGGCGCCTACGATGGTAGCGATTCACAGAACCGCTCAGCCAGAGGACAATGTCGCAAAAGCCCCACCCCAAGGAGCCCCAGAATGTCCGTTCCAAAAACGATGTTTCAACTCAGCGGCCGCGGTTACGCAGCGGCCACATTGAGCCATGCCACCGTGGTCATCATTGATGCCCAGAAAGAGTATCTCAGCGGCCCGCTGGCCCTGAGCGGCATGGACGCGGCCGTCGCGAACATCAAACAACTGGTCGCTGCGGCCCGTGCAGCCGGTCGGCCGATCGTGCACGTGCGTCATCTCGGCACCGTCGGTGGCCTGTTCGACCCGCAAGGCGAGCGCGGCGAATTCATCCCCGGTCTTGAGCCACAGGGTGACGAAACCATCATCGGCAAACTGTTGCCGAGCGCCTTCCACGGCACCGAACTGCTCGACCGCTTGCAGAACCTCGGCTCGCTGGACCTGATCGTCTGCGGTTTCATGAGCCACTCCAGCGTCAGCACCACCGTGCGTGCGGCGAAGAACCTGGGCTTCCGCTGCACGCTGGTCGAAGACGCTTGTGCCACCCGCGACCTGCCATTCAAGGGCCGTGTGCTCAGCGCCGCTGTGGTGCAGGAAGCGGAAATGGCCATCATGGCTGATAACTTCGCCACCCTCACGCTGACTCAAGACCTGATCTGATCTGCGCTGATGAGCGGCTCACGGCGCCGCTCATCCACAAAAGCCTCGCATTTGCTTCAATTGCCTTAGCCTCAGGAACAACCCGGTCAACTCCCGGTCGAAGGGCCGATACCCATTGAGGAAGGTCGGAATGAAGTTATCCGATGGATTTGACGCACGCCGCTTGCGGCCCAAAGGCCAAAGCAACTGGCGTTTTCGATTTGGCGCAGCGATCGCCGCCATTCTGGCGACGTTCGGTGTGCTGCTGGCGATGGCCGGGGCCGCCAGCCTGCTGGGGCGCCCACCGGCCCTCGGCGACCTGAATGCCACGCCGACGGGTTCGGCGATCATCCTGGCGGTCGGCTTGTTGTTCCTGTATTTCGGCGTGGCGTTGTGGCGTCGTTGCCGGCGTCGCGCCCGGCAATCGCGGGAACTGAACATGTCCCCGCACCTGATGAAAAAACACGACTGATCAATGGCCTGGCTTTTTGCCGGGCCGTTTTGTTTCGACTTGGGTAAACTGGCCGCCCTTCGCGGAGGCTGACATGCAAGACGACGATTTTTCCCTGTTCAAAAGTGCGATCCAAGGCGTCAAGCCGATCAAGCACGACCGCGCCGACACCGGCAAACCCAAGGCTGACCGCGCCCAGATCGCCAAGCTGCGCCAGTCCGCCACCGTGCGCACCGACACCACTACCGTGGATGGCCTGTCCGATCAGTTCGTGATCGACGTCGGTCCTGAAGACGAGTTGATGTGGGCCCGCGACGGGGTGCAGGAAAGCCAGATGCGCAAGCTCAAGATCGGCCAGATCCCGTTCGAAGGCAGCCTCGACCTGCACGGCATGAACGTGGAAAAGGCCCGGGAAACCCTCTGGGCGTTTCTGGCAGAAGCGACAAAATTCGAAATCCGCTGCGTGCGCGTCACCCACGGCAAGGCTGTGCGGCTGGACGGCAAGCGACCGATGATCAAAAGCCACGTCAATACCTGGTTGCGTCAGCACGCACAGGTCCTGGGTTTCTGCTCGTGCCAGGCCAGACATGGCGGTGCCGGCGCGGTATATGTGATGCTCAAACGCACCATGATGGAAGGCCGCGACGAATAATCCCGTCACACCGAACTTGCAGGGTTGTGTCCGCCACCGTACCCTTGCCCTTTGCGAAAATCCCCACAGGTAGTTTCATGTCCCTGGAACAGAATTACACCGCGATTCTCGGCCAACTGGGCGAGGACGTGTCCCGCGAGGGCCTGCTCGACACGCCAAAGCGTGCCGCCAAAGCCATGCAGTACCTCTGCCGCGGTTATGAACAGACGCTCGAAGAGGTCACCAACGGTGCCCTGTTCAGCTCCGACAACAGCGAAATGGTGCTGGTCAAGGACATCGAGCTGTACTCGTTGTGCGAACACCACCTGCTGCCGTTCATCGGCAAGGCCCACGTCGCGTACATCCCGAGCGGCAAAGTGCTGGGCCTGTCGAAGGTCGCGCGAATCGTCGACATGTACGCCCGCCGCCTGCAGATCCAGGAAAACCTCAGCCGCCAGATCGCCGATGCGGTGATGCAAGTCACCGGCGCGCTGGGCGTTGCCGTGGTGATCGAGGCCAAGCACATGTGCATGATGATGCGCGGTGTCGAGAAGCAGAATTCGTCGATGATCACTTCGGTGATGCTCGGCGAGTTCCGTGAAAACGCGGCGACCCGCAGCGAGTTCCTCAGCCTGATCAAGTAATCGGCGACACAAAAAAACCGGCGTTGATCGCCGGTTTTTTTCGTCCGTGAAAAATCGGGTAAGCTGCGCGCCTTTCTCCATTTACACCGTGAGGCTTTCAACGTGTTCGTAAAAGCGCTTCGTGTCGGCCTTGGCCAACTGATCATCTTCATCGACTTCATCACCCGTCCAGGCAAGAAACAGCGCCCGGCCGAAACTCAGGCCCAGGTCAACGTTGCTGCAAAAGGCCTGACCCTGTATCAGTTCCACGCCTGCCCGTTCTGCGTGAAGACCCGCCGCACCCTGCGTCGCCTGAATGTACCGGTGGCGCTGAAGGATGCGAAGAACAACGCGCAGGATCGCCAGACGCTGCTGGACCAAGGCGGCAAGATCAAGGTGCCGTGCCTGCGCATTGAAGAGAATGGGCAGACCACCTGGATGTATGAATCCAAGGTGATCATTGATTATCTGGACAAGCGTTTCGCTGCAGTCTGATGGATTTTTGCCGGGGCTGATGGCCTGCTCGCGAAGAGGCCCGCCCCGTCACCATAAAGTCCAGACAACAATAAACCGGCCCTCAAGCCGGTTTATTTGTTTTTCACGCCGCTTTGTCTATCTGCGCCTGCCGCACCACCGCCGCCAACCGCTTCAGTCCTTCATCCAGCCGCGCCGGATCGATGTGGCTGAAATTCAGCCGCAGATGCCCAAGATTTTTATCGGGATCGGGAAAGAACGGTTCGCCCGGCATGAACGCCACGTCGTTGGCCAGCGCCTCGTTGAGCAAGGTGCGCGTATCCAGCGGTTGCTTGAGCGTCAGCCAGAAAAACAACCCGCCCTGCGGCATGTTCCAGTCCGCCAGGTCGGAAAAATGCGTTTCCAGCGCTGACTGAAAAGCATCGCGGCGCTGCCGATAGAAGCTGCGCAACTCACTCAAGTGCTGCTGATATTTCTCACTGCCAATCCACTGCAGCGCCTGCCATTGACCGATGCGATTGGTGTGCAGATCCGCCGATTGTTTGAGTTTCAGCAGGTGCGGGAACAGGTCCGGGCTGGCGATCAGGTAACCCACGCGCAACCCCGGCAGCAGGGTTTTCGACACGGTCCCGGTGTAGATCCAGCTGGCTTTTTGCAAACGTCCGGCAATCGGTTTGGCGCTGCCGCCATCGAAGGTCAGTTCACGATAGGGTTCGTCTTCAATCAGGGTCACGCCGAACTCATCGAGCAATGCCGCGACGGCGGCGCGTTTGGCTTCGCTGTAGCGCACGGCGGACGGGTTCTGGAAGGTCGGAATCAGATAGATGAATGCGGGCCGATGCTGTTCAAGGCGACTGCGTAACTGCACGAGGTTCGGGCCATCGGATTCTTGCGCCACGGTCAGGCAATCGGCGCCGAATAACTGGAAGATCTGCAACGCCGCCAGGTAAGTCGGCGCTTCCAGCAGAATTTCGGTGCCTTTGTCGATGTAGAGCTTGGCGGCCAGATCCAGGGTTTGCTGGGAACCGCTGACCACCAGCACCTGACTCGCCTCACACGCCAGGCCGAGCGCCCTCGCCTCTGCCGCCAACGCCTCGCGCAACGCCGGCTCGCCTTCGCTCATGCCGTATTGGCCGAGCGACAGCGGCATGTCATCCCATTCGACCTTCGGCAGCATGGCTTCAGCCGGGAGGCCACCGGCGAACGACATCATTTCCGGACGCTGGGCAGCGGCGAGGATTTCGCGGATCAGAGAACTTTTAAGGCGCGAGACACGTTCGGAAAAAGCCATGGTGGTCACCGGTAGCGAGGCAGGGAAAAAATGAGTCAAACTAGTTGACTGAAACTACGACAGCTTGAGCGAGTACGTCAATATGCTTGACCTTAAAAATCCCGCTAGCCAGCAACAAGCGATGGAAGCGTTTTTCTTCGGCTATCAGGCCTTCACCGCCAAGGCCGATGAAATGCTCGAGCGTCGCGGCCTGTCGCGGGTGCATCAGCGCATCGTATTTTTCATCGCGCGCTACCCGAATCTCAGTGTGAAGGAATTACTGGGATTGCTTGGAGTGAGTAAACAGGCGCTGAACATGCCGTTGCGTCAGTTGCAGGAAATGCATTTGGTGGACAGCGTGGCGTCCGAGACCGACAAGCGGAAACGTCTGCTGGCGTTGACCGCTGAAGGCGCCAGGTTCGAGCAGGCGTTGCGGCGTGAACAGGTGAAACTGCTCGAGCGGGTGTTTGCCGAGGCTGGGGAGGCGGCGGTGAATGGATGGTTGGCGGTGAATATGGCCCTTGGGAACACTCAGTCACATCTTGATTGACTGAACCGGCCTCATCGCTGGCAAGCCAGCTCCCACAAAGATAACGGCGTCCGCAGATAGGGAGAAACCCGCAAATCCTCTGGGAGCTGGCTTGCCAACGATGGGGCACTTGAGGGCGATATATCCCTATCGCCTGATCTTTCGTAAACAAAACCAAAAACAATATTTGCTTTATTTGTACACAAAAGCATAATCCACAGCGTGCGAGTTCCTGACCGCATGGTCAACAAATTCGCGTATGCCTCAAAGGGCCGCTGCCACCCCTCATGGGTCCGGCCCTGGAAATAACAATAAAACTCTTGAGGAGTACTCGCTGTGGAAAGCCGCAAATCCGAAGCATCGACGTTGGAACTCTCACCGCCCTTACGCACCGGCGTGCTGGAGCGCATCTTCAAACTCAGCTTGCACGGCACCACGGTGAAGACCGAACTGATTGCCGGTCTGACAACCTTCATCACCATGGCTTACATCATCTTCGTCAACCCGAACATCATGGCCGATGCCGGGATCGATCACGGTGCCGCGTTCGTCGCCACCTGCATCGCCGCCGCGTTGGGCTGCCTGCTGATGGGCCTGTACGCCAACTGGCCGGTGGGTCTGGCCCCGGGCATGGGCCTCAATGCGTTCTTCACCTACACCGTGGTCGGCACCATGGGCTACAACTGGGAAACTGCGCTGGGTGCGGTGTTCGTCTCCGGGGTGCTGTTCATGATCCTGACCTTCTCGCGCATTCGCGAGTGGCTGCTCAACAGCATTCCAGTCAGCCTGCGCTTTGCGATGGGTGCCGGTGTCGGTCTGTTCCTCGGGCTGATCGGCCTGAAAACCGCAGGCATCGTCGTCGATAGCCCGGCCACTCTGATCAAGCTCGGCTCCCTGCGTGAACCCGGCCCGCTGCTGGCGGCGATCTGCTTCCTGATGATCGCGATCCTCAGCTATCACAAGGTCTTTGGCGCAATCCTCATCAGCATCATCACCGTGACCCTGGCCGGCTGGGGCCTGGGCATCGTGCACTACTCGGGCATCATGTCGGCTCCGCCGAGCCTGGCGCCGACCTTCATGGCGATGAACATCGCAGGTGTGTTCAACGTCAGCATGATCAGCGTGGTCCTGGCCTTCCTCTTTGTGCACATGTTCGACACCGCCGGCACTCTGATGGGCGTCGCCCAGCGCGCCAATCTGGTCAACGCTGACGGGCGTATCGAAAACCTCTCCCGCGCCATGAAAGCCGACAGTGCCTCCAGCGTCTTCGGCGCCGTGGTGGGCGTTCCTCCGGTCACAAGCTATGTGGAAAGTGCCGCCGGTGTAGCCGCTGGCGGTCGGACTGGTCTTACCGCCGTCACCGTAGGTGTGCTATTTATAGCGGCAATGTTTTTCGCACCGCTGGCCGGCATGATTCCCGCTTACGCCACCGCCGGCGCCTTGATCTACGTTGCGATGCTGATGATGGGTGGCATGGCCCACATCGAGTGGGACGAAGCCACCGATGCCATCCCGGCGATCGTCACCGCGATCATGATGCCGCTGACCTTTTCGGTCGCCGACGGCATCGCACTGGGTTTCATCACCTACGTGGCGTTGAAGGCCGGTACCGGCAAGTACAAGGAGATTTCCGTCAGCCTGTGGGTGCTCTGCGCGATCTTCATCGCCAAGTTCATTTTCTTGTAAGCGTCACGCGGTTCACGCTTCAAATCAGCCTCACCCCACCGGGTGGGGCTTTTGCACATTCTTGAGTACAACAAAAAAGGAGCAAAGTGATGAGTCTGGAAACCTGGCTGCTGTTCAGCGGCGCTGCGCTGGTGGTGATCCTGATTCCGGGACCCCTGTCATTGCTGATGATCAGCAACAGTCTGAATTTCGGTTTGCGCCGTTCTTACCCGGCCTTTCTCGGCGGGGTCACCGCGTCGATCTGCCTGCTCAGCGCTTCGGCATTGGGCCTCGGCGCCCTGCTGCTGGCGTCGGAACAGCTGTTCAGTGCGCTGAAAATCGTTGGCGCCCTGTACCTGTTCTATCTCGCCTGGCAGAGCTGGCAGCAATCGCGCCAGCCCTCGGTCGGCGCCGAAGTGCCACAAGCGGCGCCTGTGCCGCGGTTTCGCGCATTGTTCGGGCGCGCATTCGTGCTCGGCGCAAGCAACCCGAAAGACATCCTGTTCTTCGCCGCCTTCCTGCCGCAGTTCCTCAGTGCCGAGCAACCGTTCCTGCCCCAGTTGCTGATCATGATCGCCACCTGGACCCTGCTGGATCTGCTTTGCAAACTGGCGTACGGCCTGGGTGCCCATGGCGCCGCGCGTTACCTGCGCAGCGGCAAAGGACAAAGCTGGTTCAACCGGATCAGCGCCGGACTGTTCGGCGGTGCCGGCACAGCCTCTTTGCTCAGCAGCCACTGACCAGTTGATATCCAGACAAGCCATCCCGACCGACGGGATGGCTTTTTTGTTTCTGCGCCCCCCCTCCATCCGGGCACTTGAAACACCCCGGTCGCCGCCACGTGCGCAATACATCGCAACAACCCGCCGATGTACATCAGCTCGAAAATCCCGCCACCATAACCTCGCTTCATTCACACCCATTTGCCAGAACAAGGATGTTCACAATGGCCGCTCTTATCCAGGATGCCTCGATACAAGTTGACGCTGTGGTCGTCACCGACATGGGCTTTCACGCCAACGCACGCACAGCTTCGACCCTCGACCTGAACCGTGCCCCCCAGTCGCAGGCAGGTACAAAGAACAAAAACCGCATCAGGCAATTGCATGTGGTCGACGATTTATTCGGTCCGCTGCACATCGGCTCCGCCTCAGTCACGCGCGCGTATCTTCACGCCCTGGGTGCGACGATTGACGGGCTGCCACTGAATGGCAGAAACACCCTCTTTCGAATTCCCGGACGCGCCTTCATCAACGCGTTGCAATTCAGTCCAGCCAAAATCGAAGCGCAGATAAAGTCCGCCACGGCGCTGAACAGTGACCGACTGTCGACCCTGCTGTTCGAGATCGCCAGCCAGCGTCCGCTCAGTGCACCGCCCATGATCAGAGAAGGCCGCGCCACCCGTCTCGATCGGGAGGGCCATTACCGCAAGCTCGCAAAACTTCTGGATTGCGCACAAAAACTGGACCTCAGCCACGCCCGCTTACCCCGGCACACGCCACGCTGGGTGGCGCGGGCCAAGACCTTTGGCGCCCTGGGTTCCAGTGTCGGCGTTCAGTCGTTCGGCATTTTCATGGGGCTGCGCGGTTTGGTCTCGGCGATAAAACTCAATGATCGCGCCGAGATCGCAATCAACACGGCCGGTCTGCTTTCAGAGGCTGGCTCCATCGCCGCCGACATCACCATCACCCAGATCGCGACGCAAATGATGAAGGCCGGACAAGCCGGTTACCGCGACTTCGCCAGAACCCGATTCGCCCTCCGGCTGAGCCGCTCCGGTGGTCTGATCGGCGGCGCGCTGACCCTGCCGTTCGATATCTACATGGCGGTCAGGGCGTTCAATTCGGCCAGCAACGCGACCGGGAAAGCGGCCATGGATCACTATGTGGAAGCCGGATTGAGCATCACCAGCGCTGCCATGACCGTGATCCTCGGTGCTGCGGCGATGGCCGGTTTTTCGTTTGCCGGTCCCGTGGGCCTCGCCGCCGGCCTGATGCTGGCGGTCGGCTCGCAGATTTATGGGGCGGTGCGGCTGGTGGATGACATTGATGACTACATCGAACTCAGCGACGAGGAGCGTTGGCGTACCGGCTGGTTCACCTTCTGCTTCATGAGTCCCGACGCAGAGGTCCAGGATCGCTACACCCTCGCCAAAGCGCGGGTCGAACACGCCAGGCAACTGAAGGCCACGGCCAGAAGACTGCTCGATGGCGAACTCAAGGACAGTACCGAAGCCATCGTCAACGGTGCCTGGGACGTCGAACTGAAACCGACCCGGGTGTGGACGCGTAACTGGTGGACCAAACAGGACGCCTGGGAAACCGTCAACGTTCCACAGATCAAGGACGGAGACGACACCCTCGACGCTCGCGCAGGCGTCACCGACAAGACGCCCGGCGCCGAACTGGGTACGGCGGGACAGCACAAGGGTGTCCTGTGGTTCATCGGTGACGGCCGGGATTCGATACAGGGCGTCGAAAAGAAGTCGAACGCCTTCCATTACAAGGCGGGTGTCAAAGACCTCACAGGCGGTGAAAAGGATGACCGCTTTGTCTTCGAGGGCGCCGCCAATCAGCTCAAGGACACCAGCGCGATAACCGCACCTTCGATACTGAAGGGCGGTGCAGGTGAAGACACGTTGTCACTGGGCGGCGCTCACCCGATACGGGCCAGAGGCGAAGCCGGCTACAGCGTCCATTTATCGGCGGGGACATTGCACACGATGAACCCGGACCCCGCTGACCCAGGCCGCAGAAAACGCGTTTTGCACAGTCGCCTGGACAGTATCGAAAACGTGGATACCGTGCCGTTCGGCGCAAGCCACGTCATCGGCTCCGACCAACGCAACATCATCAAGGCCCGCGGCAAGGACTCGATCAACGCAGGCGCCGGAAACGATCAGATCCATCTGTTGCACAAAGAGGTCGCAGCAAACGGCGGCGCTGGCACGGATGAGTATTTCATCGCCCATGAGGCGGCTCGCGTGTGCATCACGGAAGACGGGGAGGAGGAAAGTTTCATCGTCCTTAACTGGCGAATGGACCTGATCAAAAGCTGGTTCATCAAACGCAGTACGCTGGTGATCACCTCTGGCTTCGATTTTCATGATCAGGCCAAAAGCGTGGTCTTCATTCACGACGTCTACCGGAAAGTCGATAAGCAGTGGCGCTTGAAGAACAACAAACTGATCTTCATCACCCGAGATGGCTACCATCTGACCCCTGAGCTGCCGGAGACCGCCAGCGACGACACGTTCGTCGAAATCGAAATGGTCATTACCAAACCGGGGCAACCCGAGCGGCCGATTATTCTCTATGACGCCGAATGCATCATTCAACACCAGAACGACGCACGCTATTACCTCCCCAGAGTGCAGCAACACATTGCTTTCTATTCGGTAGAGCGCGCCAATGCGGTGACAAAACTCTATCTGGACTACTCCAGCAGCGAATTGACCAAAGCCGAAGCGAACTTCCTTGCAACACTCTCGGAAAAAGAGGTTCCTGACGTGATTGTCGGGTGCGACCTGACCTACCACTTCGGTCAGAACACACTGACCTTGAAGGGGTTCTCCCATGCTCGTGGTGGTCAGGATCCCATGAATGTCATCAAGATTCTGCGCACCATGGCCATTCGCAACCAGGCCAGATACGTGCTGATTTTCAACGACGGTGTCGCCCTCAACCCCCAACTCACCCCGGAAACCGACGCGGCACCGGTCAATGCGCACTATAAGGTGCATGCCCACACGCACTGGACTACGCCCATGTTGTTGCCGCTGGAGTGGCGATCCGCGCGGTTTGCCTTTGAATTGCCCGCCAACGAAGCCCATCACCTCGGCGCAAGAGACGCTTGCGCCAAACTCACCTCTTACCCTGAACAAACGGCCATGGAGCATCTGGTGGGACAAGGTTCTACCTACCTTGTCCACCTTGCCGCCGATACCACCCTCAAAATCAAAACCCCGGGCGCCCTGGCCAGCGCTCCTGTCAGGCTCCCCTTCGCTTCCACCTGGGAGTTCGATGCAACTGCCCTGGGAAATGCCCGGATAACCCTGCAAGACAATCAGCTGCGGATAGGCACGTGTACGGTTCATCTGCCGGAATATGAAAGCGATGACCTGATTGATCAGGTGCGGGTCATATCAGCCAATGGCCTCGTTCACACGATCGACCTTTCCTTCGACAGGGTGTATGTCGAGGGGCTCGATGCAAGATTCTTTGCAGTCCCGGATTCGGCAGTGCCCTTGCCCGAAGGGTTAAGCGCAGTAGCCGACAAACAACTCAGGGTCAGAAACATCGCGCCGCTCGATAACAGCGCCGGAACGCTGACCTACAGCTTCCCCTTGCAGGGCTGGTTGCTCGACTCCGCCCCCATCGAATACTCACAGTTAAAAATCACCCACCGCTGCAGCCATCAACTGCCCGCCAGGCCCGTGCCCCCCATCAATGTGCCCGCGGCATAACGCGTCCACCTCGCCGGTACGCCGGCGAGGTCCCGGAACCTGCGTAACCCCTCGCATCATTTGAATTCCGCGCAAGACACATATACCGCACGGCACCTCGCCTTTCTGCCGAACATCAACATTGCGCAAGCCACACAGGGTTACCGCGCTTTTTACAACTGCACATGATCAGAGAAAAAATGAATGGCCAAACCACCAAAATCCATTACCGGTGTGCGCCCGCACGATGCGCCCCCGCTGCAGCGGACGGCGCTCGCCCCCTCCTCGAGCCGTCATCTGAACGCCGCAGGCTCCGACGCGATGATGCCGGGTCGCGATCCACTGCCGGGGCCCTCTTCCAGTGCGTCGGCGAGTCATATCGCGCCTTCGTCTTCGGTCACTGTCAGTACAACGCCTGACCCGATCGCTGCCATGCTGGAAAGCAACCTCAGAGCCATTTCCTTGCCGGCGGAGCAGGCTGACCGGTTGCGACCTTCTGCAACCGTTGACGGGCTCTACTCAGACCCGCTGGGGCAACGCTATGCTCGCCTGGAAGACGGCGTTTATTACCGGGCTGAATTGAAGGCCAATGGCGATGTCGAGATCCCCTGGCCCTCTGCGCCGGGCGTGTCGGCGCCGCTGTTGCGAAAGATCGAGGGGCAGCCACGCTGGCGCCTGGAAGCGGACTGGTACTCGCACCAGCCCGTCACTGCAACCTGGATCGCGTCTATCCCTGACTCCGCCCAGGCACATCCCCCGGTGTTCCTCGCTCCCCAGTTGAGCGCGCAGCTGACCAGTGCGCACGACACACTGGCCGGCGTGCGCTACGACAAACGCAAGAAAACCTATGTCGATATGGCGGAAGGAACGGTCATGGTCGCCAGGAACAGTGAAGGACACTTCCAGCAGACCTTCGCCAGCGAGCTGACACCTTCCGGATTCCTCGTGGAGCCAGTCCCCGGGACGACGCTTTGGCGACGCAAACCGCAAGGTGTTGCAGACCGCCAAGAGCCCTCGTCGACAACAACCCGTCGCCTCAGCCGTGTCCCGGATGAACGTCAGTCAGGCACGAGCAAACGCCAGCGACGGGTTGAAACAGACGATATCCACCTTGCGTCTACGCCCCTTGCCAACGCTGACTGGCATTCGTGGGGACATGCCACAAAACCGCAATTGGGCGATTCCATCGAAATCGACGGCAGCCACTATGCGATTGTCGACCAGAACGGCCACCGCAGTGACGCACGGGTGTTTATCAAGCATCCGCAATTTTCCGCCAGCGATTTCAACGCCTTCGAACAGACACTGGGCAACACACCACACCTGCAACCTCGGAGCGCAGTGAAACATAAAGGCCCCGGGGCAGACGGTCCGATCGACACCTGGCGCGTCGACGACGGCCTGCCGTTCAGACAAACCCTGGCCCGATACGTCAGCGATACGTTTCCCTATATCTGCGACCACTCGGCCAGCAGGATCGCCCATGCCATGTTCAATCGAGCCAATCACGCCGAAGCGCTCAATGGTTACGGGCTTAACGATCTGTCTGAAACCTTCCGGCATTGGGCGCAGAGGTCGACAAACCTGTCCGAGCAAAAGGCCAGCCGCCCGGATCTGGTCGATCCGTTGATGTTACTGCCCGCGCTTGCCAGAACCGGCGAGCGCTACATCCCCAAACCCTCCGTCTCCGGCGAGGGGCTTCAGCGGATCGACTTCGATCTCCAGCGCATTCCCCCGCAATGGCGCACCATCGGTGACTCGTATCACATCAGCGAACTGCGGGCGCTGTTCGAGCAGGTGCTGAGGCATCAGGGCTACCACGTCTCCCCTTCATTCCGGGCGGCACCGGCGCAACGGGATGCGCTGATAATTCAGCGTCAAGGCGTCGATCAGGTATTCATCATGCTGTTCCCGACCTTGATGCAGGGTCATTACCTGGAGTTCGCCAGCAGGACCTGGCTGCGCACCCGAGCCTTGACGAACAAACATGATCCCGCCGACAAGACACTGCTGAACAAGGCGCTCGCCGAAAACAACGTTATCTTCCTGATGGGCGACCTGGAACGGGAGCCGCATGGCCAATCGCGTCTTTTTATTTTCCGTCAGCAATAACCGTGCTGCCAGGCTGGAACCAGCGGCCTGGCGAGCCGCACAGGCCACTCATGCAGACGAAAAAAAGCCCGCAGTGTGAGCGGGCGAAAGACCAAAGAAGCTATATGCGCAGTCGCTTCCCGGTGGGGGCAGCTGCTTGGGGGTCAGCTGCCCCGGTATGTGGAATAGCTGTATGGCGAAATCAGCAATGGCACGTGGTAGTGATCCTGTTCGGCAGAAATGCCGAAACGCAGCACCACCACGTCCAGAAACGCCGGCTCCGGTAACTGCACGCCACGGGCGCGGTAGTAATCACCGGCGTGGAACTGCACCTGATAGACCCCGGTGCGGTAGTCATCGCCTTGCAGCAGCGGCGCATCGACCCGGCCATCGCTGTTGGTAATCGCACTGGCGACCAATTCCAGATGCGAACCTTCAACGCGGTACAGCTCGACCTTGATCGAACTGCCCGGGCAACCGTGTGCAGCGTCCAAAACGTGTGTTGTCAAACGTCCCATTGATTCTGCGCGCCTGCCTGCGTGGAAGCAGTCAGACTTCGCGCCTCCCGAAGTCAGTTGAAAAGGAGACCGCACCGATTCGGAGCACGAAACGCTGCGGCGAGCGATTGATTAAGACACTTTTAATAAAAATTGTACACAATAAAAACGACATTTTTTACTTCACCCCCGCCATTCGGGCGTTTACCTCTTATTGGGTGCTTAAGCGCCTGTCTATTGAACCTGCGATCCATTAGCTGACTGATCAGGCAGGTTTCTTGCAGGCTCACGCCCTTAACAGCAAAAGATGACAGTCGGTGAAAAATGCGAAAATTCAGGCTTACAAATTGCGAATAAAGTTGTATACAATCAGCCCATCGCTGTGACGCCAGCCTGCTTACTCACCGCCAGGCCGCCACACCCTCTGTCAACGAACAAGAAGGAAGACTGCAGTGAGCGCTGACTACCCACGCGACCTGATCGGTTACGGCAGTAACCCTCCTCACCCCCACTGGCCGGGCAATGCCCGCATCGCCCTGTCGTTCGTGCTCAATTACGAAGAAGGCGGCGAGCGCAACATCCTGCACGGCGACAAAGAATCCGAAGCGTTCCTCTCCGAGATGGTTGCCGCCCAGCCGCTGCAGGGCGCGCGCAACATGAGCATGGAATCGCTTTACGAGTATGGCAGCCGCGCCGGTGTCTGGCGGATCCTCAAACTGTTCAAGGAATTCGACATTCCGCTGACCATCTTCGCCGTGGCCATGGCCGCCCAGCGTCACCCGGACGTGATCCGTGCGATGGTCGAAGCCGGTCACGAGATTTGCAGCCACGGCTACCGCTGGATCGACTACCAGTACATGGACGAGGCGCAGGAACGCGAGCACATGCTCGAAGCAATCCGTATCCTCACCGAAATCACCGGCGAGCGCCCATTGGGCTGGTACACCGGCCGCACCGGCCCGAACACCCGTCGCCTGGTGATGGAAGAAGGCGGTTTCCTCTACGACTGCGACACCTACGACGACGACCTGCCTTACTGGGAACCGAACAACCCGACCGGCAAGCCGCATCTGGTGATCCCGTACACCCTCGACACCAACGACATGCGCTTCACCCAGGTGCAGGGTTTCAACAAGGGCGACGATTTCTTCGAATACCTCAAAGACGCATTCGACGTGCTCTACGCCGAGGGCGCCGAAGCGCCGAAGATGCTTTCGATCGGTCTGCACTGCCGCCTGATCGGTCGTCCGGCGCGTCTGGCGTCGCTCAAGCGCTTCATCGAATACGCCAAAAGTCATGAACAGGTGTGGTTCAGCCGTCGCGTCGACATCGCACGCCACTGGCACGCAACCCACCCGTACCAAGGGGCCGCCAAATGAGCCGCTTTCAAACCCTGCAACCGTCGAGCCTGAGCCGCGACGCCTTCGTCAACGCCTTCGCCGACATCTACGAACATTCGCCATGGGTGGCCGAGAAGGCCTACGACCTGGGCGCGGACGCTTCGATCGACGAGATCGAAACCCTGCACCAGCGCATGAGCGACATCCTGTTGAGCGCCGATCACGCCAGCCAGCTTGCGCTGATCAACGCTCACCCGGACCTGGCCGGCAAAGCCGCCGTCCAGGGCCAGCTTACCGCGGCCAGTACTGAAGAACAGTCTGGCGCGGGGATTCACCAATGCACGGCCGAAGAGTTCCAGCGCTTCACCGAGCTGAACGACGCCTACAAGGCCAAGTTCAAGTTTCCCTTCATCATGGCGGTAAAAGGCAGCAACCGGCATCAGATCCTCGCGGCGTTCGAAACGCGCATTCACAACTCGGTCGATACCGAATTCAAATGCGCGCTGGCGGAGATCAACAAGATTGCCCTGTTCCGTTTACTGACCCTATAGCGAGCCTGACCCGAGTACATCAAACGCGGAGAGTACCCAGGGTCTTGCAAGCATCCCCAGCCACTTATTTAAAGGCAGACAAGAAGAATGAAAGCTTACGCCGTACCTTTCGAGAAGTTCGTCAACCTGGCCGATGCCCGTCTGGGCACCAAAATCATCTCGGTCACCGATGACTGGTTCGCAGACGCCAATCGTCTGTTTCAGCCGACCCCGGCCGTGTGGAAGGAGGGGGTGTTCGACGACAACGGCAAGTGGATGGACGGCTGGGAATCGCGCCGCAAGCGCTTCGAAGGCTTCGACAGCGCCGTAATCCGTCTGGGCGTACCGGGCTCGATCAAAGGCGTGGACATCGACACTTCATTCTTCACCGGCAACTTCCCGCCATCGGCCTCGCTGGAAGCGTGCTTCCTGGCCTCGGGCGAGCCGGACGAAAACACCCAGTGGACTGAAGTGCTGTCGGCCGTCGAGCTGCAGGGCAACAGCCACCACTACCACGAAATCAGCAACGACAAAGCCTTCAGCCACCTGCGCTTCAATATCTACCCGGATGGCGGTGTGGCCCGTCTGCGCGTGTACGGCATTCCGTTCCGCGACTGGTCGGCGGTTGGCGACAACGAGCAAGTCGACCTGGCTGCAGCCCTGAACGGTGGCCGCGCCCTCGCCTGCTCCGACGAACACTTCGGCCGCATGAGCAACATCCTCAACCCGGGCCGTGGCATCAACATGGGCGACGGCTGGGAAACCGCACGTCGTCGTACCCCGGGCAATGACTGGGTGATCGTCGCACTGGGCCACCCGGGCGAGATCGAAAAAATCATCGTCGACACCCTGCACTTCAAGGGCAACTACCCAGACACCTGCTCGATCCAGGGCGCGTTCGTGAAAGGCGGTACTGACAGCCAGATCGAAACCCAGTCGCTGTTCTGGCGTGAACTGCTGCCGAGCCAGAAGCTGGAAATGCACGCCGAACACACCTTCGTCGAACAGATCAAGGCACTGGGCCCGATCACCCACATCCGCCTGAACGTGTTCCCGGATGGTGGTGTGAGTCGCCTGCGTGTATTGGGCAAGGTCGCTAAATAAGCAGTGAGGCTATTCGCGAGCAAGCTCGCTCCCACATTTGGAATGCATTCCCCTGTGGGAGCGAGCTTGCTCGCGAAGGCGTCGGTACAGTCAACACAGAATTTTGGATAAGAAGAACAGCATGCGCACACTGACGATTGAACCGCTGACCAAAGAAGCCTTCGCCCCCTTCGGTGACGTGATCGAAACCGACGGCAGCGATCACTTCATGATCAACAACGGTTCGACCATGCGCTTCCATAAACTGGCGACGGTCGAAACCGCTACGCCTGAGGACAACGCGATCATCAGCATTTTCCGCGCCGACGCGCAGGACATGCCGCTGACCGTTTGCATGCTGGAACGCCATCCGCTGGGCAGCCAGGCTTTCATTCCGCTGCTCGGCAACCCCTTTCTGATCGTGGTCGCGCCAGTTGGCGATGAACCTGTATCAGGCTTGGTCCGCGCCTTCGTCACCAACGGCAGGCAGGGCATTAATTACCATCGCGGCGTCTGGCACCACCCGGTGCTGACGATCGAAAAGCGGGATGACTTCCTGGTGGTTGATCGCAGTGGCACAGGCAATAACTGCGATGAGCATTTTTTCAAAGAGGATGAGCGTTTGATCCTCGCCCCCCACCAATAAGAGAAGGTCTGATCACTCGACAACAAGAGTGACAGGCGAGAGGTAAAGACTGTGGAAGCACATCTGTTGGAATGGCTGAACCTGAGCGTGCGCTGGGTTCACATGATCACTGGCGTGGCCTGGATCGGCGCGTCGTTCTACTTCGTCTGGCTGGAGAACAACCTCAACCGCGTCAACCCGAAAACCGGTCTGGCCGGTGACCTGTGGGCGATCCACGGCGGCGGTATCTATCACCTGGAAAAATACAAACTGGCCCCACCGTCGATGCCGGAGAACCTGCACTGGTTTAAATGGGAAGCCTACTTCACCTGGATGTCGGGGATCGCGCTGCTGTGCGTGGTGTTCTACTCCAATCCGACGCTCTACCTGCTGGCTCCGGGCAGCACACTGAGCGGCCCTGAAGGCGTGGCCATCGGTATCGGCTCGCTGTTCCTCGGCTGGTTCATCTACTCCTTCCTGTGCGACTCGGCCCTGGGCAAACGCCCTGCTCTGCTCGGCTTCATTCTGTTCGTGCTGATCATCGGCGCAGCGTATGGCTTCAGCAAAGTGTTCAGCGGTCGTGGTGCGTACCTGCACGTCGGCGCGATCATCGGCACCATCATGGTCGGTAACGTGTTCCGCATCATCATGCCGGCGCAACGTGCACTGGTTGCCGCGATTGCCGAGAACCGCACGCCGGATCCGGCGCTGCCAGCCAAGGGTCTGTTGCGTTCGCGTCACAACAACTACTTCACCCTGCCGGTGCTGTTCATCATGATCAGCAACCACTTCCCGAGCACTTACGGCAGCCAGTACAACTGGTTGATCCTGGCCGGGATTGCAGTGTTGGCGGTGTTGGTGCGTCACTACTTCAACACCCGTCATGACAGCCACAAGTTTGCCTGGACCTTGCCTGTGGCAGCGGTGGGCATGATCAGTCTGGCGTACGTCACCGGCCCGATGCCGATGTCGACCGCGCCGGAAGTGGCCAAGGCGCCAGCCAAAATCGAGTACCAACCGCTGCCGGAAACGGCACTGGGCGGCGGCTTGAAACCGGCTGAAGCGGCACCGGCAGCCCCTGCCGAACCTGCAGCAGCACCGGCGCAAGCCTCCAACGCAGGGCCTGGCTTCGACAAAGTGCACAACGTGATTCAAGAGCGTTGCACGGTTTGCCATTCGGCCAAACCAACCAGCCCGTTGTTCAGCGCAGCTCCGGCGGGTGTGATGCTCGACACCCCTGAGCAAATTCGCCAGAACGCGGCACGCATCCAGGCGCAAGCCATCACCACGCAGATCATGCCACTGGGCAACATCACGCAGATGACCCAGCAGGAACGTGACCTGATTGGTGCATGGATCGCCCAGGGAGCGCAGACCAACTAAGCAGTAAAAGCATCGCTGGCAAGCCAGCTCCCACAGGGTTTTGCACTGCCTGTGTGGGAGCTGGCTTGCCAGCGATTGGCCGCAACGCGGTTGACCTGATGCAAAGAAACAGCTGTGAGCAACCCGGCAGCTGTTCAATCACAAGAATAAAAAGATCCGAGGTGTTGCATGTCCGAGCTGTCCAAAGCGCGCATCCCCGACGCACCCGCCATTCAGCGTTTGCCCCTTTTGCAACTGATCCTGGTCGGTTTGCAACATGTTCTGCTGATGTACGGTGGTGCCATCGCGGTGCCGCTGATCATTGGACAGGCCGCTGGCCTGAGTCGTGAAGAAATTGCCTTCCTGATCAACGCCGACCTGCTGGTCGCCGGTGTCGCCACCATCGTGCAGTCCTTGGGTATCGGCCCGATGGGCATTCGCATGCCGGTGATGATGGGCGCCAGTTTTGCCGCCGTCGGCAGCATGGTTGCCATGGCCGGCATGCCCGGTATCGGCCTGCAAGGCATCTTCGGTGCGACGATCGCCGCTGGGTTCTTCGGCATGCTCATTGCGCCTTTCATGTCCAAGGTCGTGCGCTTCTTCCCGCCGCTGGTGACCGGCACGGTCATCACCTCGATCGGTTTGTCGCTGTTCCCCGTGGCCGTGAACTGGGCCGGAGGCGGTGCCGCCGCTGCGCAATTCGGTTCACCAATTTACCTGGCCATCGCCGCACTGGTGCTGGCGACCATTCTGCTGATCCACCGTTTCATGCGCGGTTTCTGGGTCAACATTTCCGTGCTGATCGGCATGTGCATCGGCTACGTGCTGTGCGGCGCGCTCGGCATGGTCGATCTGAGCGGCATGGCCAACGCGCCATGGATTCAGTTCGTCACCCCGCTGCATTTCGGCATGCCGAAATTCGAACTCGCGCCGATTCTGTCGATGTGCCTGGTGGTGGTGATCATCTTCGTCGAGTCCACCGGGATGTTTCTGGCGCTGGGCAAGATCACCGACCAGGAAGTCTGCCCACGGATGCTGCGTCGCGGCCTGCTGTGCGATGCCGGCGCCTCGTTCGTCGCCGGTTTCTTCAACACCTTCACCCACTCCTCGTTCGCGCAGAACATCGGCCTGGTGCAGATGACCGGCGTGCGCTGCCGCTCGGTGACCATCGTTGCCGGCGGCCTGCTGATCGTGTTGAGCCTGCTGCCGAAAGCCGCGTTCCTCGTCGCGTCGATTCCACCGGCGGTGTTGGGCGGCGCAGCGATTGCGATGTTCGGCATGGTTGCCGCAACCGGCATCAAGATCCTCCAGGAAGCCGACATCGGTGACCGTCGCAACCAACTGCTGGTGGCGGTGAGCATCGGTATGGGCCTGATCCCGGTGGTGCGTCCGGAGTTCTTCGCCCACCTGCCAATGTGGATGAGCCCGATCACCCACAGCGGCATCGCCATGGCCACGCTCAGCGCGCTGACGCTGAACCTGCTGTTCAACATCCTTGGCGGCAAAGAGCGCGCAGCGATCAACGACTGCCACGCGCACCAGCACTAACGAAATAACCCTGTGGGAGCGAGCTTGCTCGCGAAAGCGGTGCGTCATTCAACAGTGATGGCGACTGACACGCCCTCTTCGCGAGCGAGCTCGCTCCCACAGGGGGCAAGCAACCGCTCTGCGCCTCAAACAATAAAAACAAGAGGGAGCACCAGATGATTCGCACGCAAACCAACGTTCTGTTGAGTGGCGGCCTGCTGGCCGCGAGTCAGGCCATGGCCGGCGATTTACTGCTGTGGCAGACCAACAGCCTGAGCTATCTGTATGGCAAGAACTTCGCGATCAACCCGTCGATCCAGCAGACGGTGACGTTCGAACACGTTGACAAATGGAAGTACGGCGACAACTTCCTGTTCGTCGACAAAATCTTCTACAACGGCCAGGAAGACCGCAACAAAGGCCCCCATACCTTCTACGGCGAATTCACCCCACGCTTCTCGTTCGGCAAGATCTTCGACCGCAAGCTCGAATTCGGGCCGATCAAGGACGTGCTGCTGGCGATGACCTACGAGTACGGCGAAGGCGAGAGCGAGGCCTACCTGATCGGCCCCGGTTTCGACCTCAAGGTGCCGGGCTTCAACTACGTGACCCTGAACATCTTCCGCCGCCAGACCGAAGGCCCGCGCCCCGGCGACGGCGTCTGGCAGATCACCCCCGGCTGGTCCTACAGCTTTCCCCTGGGCAATTCCGATGTGCTGATCGACGGCTATCTGGACTGGGTGGTCGACAACGATGAGAACTCGCGCGGCACCTACCACGCCAACCTGCACATCAATCCGCAGATCAAGTACGACCTGGGCAAGGCCTTGGGCTGGCGTCAGAAGCAGCTGTATGTCGGTACCGAATACAGCTATTGGAAGAATAAATACGGCATTGAAAGCAGCCACAACTTCGACACCAACCAGAACACCGCCAGCCTGCTGGTGAAGGTGCACTTTTAAGATGGCCCGCAACCGTGCCCCATACCTGTCGTCGGTGCTCTGTTGCGGGGCACTTGAGAGCTGGCCGAGGAGTCAGTATTCTCCGCGGCCTCTTGAATTCGGTCTAAAAAAAAGCCCGGATTTAATTCCTGACCAGCGGGCCAACTTATCCCGGCCCCGGTCAGTACCGAGGCATCCCGAAAACACGCTCAATCGACTGTTTTTCAGCAGCCGATCGGGCGTTTTTTTGCTTTTCGAACGCCTTGGCTCAGCTCTTGCTAACAGCATCAAAGCTGACCGGTCGGATGACTTTTACAGCAATGAAAAAAGGTGCCACACCAGAGCGCCGATCTTAAAAAAAATAAACGTAGAACCTACTTTGGGAGCAACCGAATGAAACGTATGTGCACCAGCCTGATGCTCGCGGGATCGATGTTGGCCGGCGGCCAGGCCATGGCCGACGGCCTGCTGCAATGGCAGAACAACAGCCTGACCTACCTCTACGGCAAAGACTTCAAGGTCAACCCGGCGATCCAGCAGACCGTTACCTTCGAGCACGCCGATGGCTGGAAGTATGGGGACAACTTCCTGTTCGTCGACAAGATCTTCTACAACGGCAAGCCGGACGGCGGCGTCGGCAACAACACGTACTACGGCGAGTTCAGCCCGCGCCTGTCGCTCGGCAAGATCCTCGACCAGAAGATCGAGTTCGGCCCGATCAAGGACGTGTTGCTGGCGATGACCTATGAGTTCGGTGAGGGCGATGTCGAGTCTTACCTGATCGGCCCAGGCTTCGACCTGGCGATCCCGGGTTTCGACTACTTCCAGTTGAACTTCTACCAGCGTCACACCGAAGGTTCGCGCCCGGGTGACAACGTCTGGCAGATTACGCCGGTGTGGTCCTACACCATCCCGGTCGGCGACTCGAACATTCTGATCGATGGTTTCATGGACTGGGTGGTCGACAACGACGTCAACAGCAAGGGCGAATACCACGCCAACCTGCACTTCAACCCACAGATCAAATACGACCTGGGCAAGGCGCTGAATTTCGGCGAGAAGCAGCTCTACGTCGGTGTTGAATACGACTACTGGAAAGACAAGTACGGGATCGACGACACCCGTGCATTCACCACCAATCAGAACGTGACCAGCTTCCTGGTGAAGTTCCACTTCTGATCCAGCGGCGTCCGCAAGGACGCCTTCGCGAGCAAGCTCGCTCCCACAGGGATTTTGTGAACGACACATTTCCTGTGGGAGCGAGCTTGCTCGCGAATGGCTTCAGCACAGGTTTCAGGCCGGAACCACCGCCTCGGTGATCCCCAGAAACCGGCACAGCTCCTCGCGCTTGGCCAGCGCATCGCGCCGTCCCAAGTCAATCAGCTCGCTGCAATACCCCGCCTCGAACAGCAGATAACTCAACACCCCTGCCCCACTGGTCTTGGTCGCCCCCGGTCCGCGCAAGAACAGGCGCAACGCCGCTGGCAATTCCTGGCGATGCCGCGCCGCGATCTCATCAATCGGCTGACTCGGCGAAATCACCAGCACCTCCACCGGCGCCACGCCCAGCGTACGGGTCGGCGTGCCTTCGGGCATCAAATGGCTGAACTGGTTGAGACGCTGCAGCAGTTCGATATCGCTCTCCAGACTGTCAATAAACGTGCTGTTGAGCATGTGCCCGCCGATCTGTGCCAGCGTCGGCTGTTGCCCGGTGTAGGCGCGCTCCAACGGCTGCTGCGGATCGAAACCGCGCGGGTTGCCACTGACGCCCACCACCAGCACCCGGCTCGCGCCCAGATGCAGTGCCGGGCTGATCGGCGCGGACTGGCGCACCGCGCCATCACCAAAATATTCATCGCCGAGTTTGACCGGCGCGAACAGCAACGGAATCGCCGAACTGGCAAGCAGATGCTCCACCGTCAGTTGGGTCGGCACGCCAATACGCCGATGCCGCAGCCACGCGTCGATCTTGCCGCCGCCCTGATAGAACGTCACGGCTTGCCCCGACTCGTAGCCGAACGCCGTCACCGCCACCGCATGCAACTGCTTGCGCGCGATGGATTCGGCGATACCGGGCATGTGCAGTTTTTCTTCGAGTAAATCGCGCAAGGGCGAACTGTTGAGCAGCGCCACCGGCAATTGTCGACCGAGGCCGAGCAGGCTGTGGCTGACAAAACGACTGGCCTGATGAATGACGCCAGGCCAGTCACTGCGCAGCACACGATGACTGCGAAAGCCTTGCCAGAACAAAGTGAGGCGTTCGATGGCGGCGCGAAAGTCAGTGGCACCGCTGGCCAGACTGACGGCGTTGATCGCCCCGGCCGAGGTGCCGACGATCACCGGAAACGGATTGTCCGCGCCCGACGGCAGCAACTCGGCAATCGCTGCCAGCACGCCCACCTGATACGCCGCCCGAGCCCCGCCGCCGGAAAGAATCAAACCTGTAACCGGTTCAGCTGGGCTCATCGCAACACTCCGGGGTGCTTGAAGGGATGGGGGCAATCAACCGCGTTTGGCGTACAGCTTCGGCTCGCCGGGCGGGCGGCTCTTGAAGCGGCGATGTGCCCACAGGTATTGCTCGGGACAGGCTCGCAGGGCACTTTCCACCCACTGGTTGATGCGGATGCAATCGGCTTCTTCGGTCTCGCCGGGAAAGTCTTCCAGCGGCGGATGAATCACCAAGCGGTAACCGCTGCCATCGGCCAGACGTTCCTGAGTGAACGGCACGACCAGCGCCTTGCCCAGACGGGCAAATTTCGTCGTCGCAGTAACGGTCGCCGCCTGAATGCCGAACAGCGGCACGAAGATACTTTGCTTGGCGCCGTAGTCCTGATCCGGTGCGTACCAGATTGCCCGTCCCGAGCGCAGCAGCTTGAGCATGCCACGCACATCGTCGCGCTCCACGGCCAGCGAATCGAGATTGTGCCGCTCGCGACCACGACGCTGAACGAAGTCGAACAATGGATTCTTGTGTTCGCGGTACATGCCGTCGATGGTGTGTTGCTGGCCGAGCAGCGCCGCGCCGATCTCCAGCGTGGTGAAGTGCGCGGCCATCAGGATCACGCCCTTGCCTTCACGCTGGGCCTTTTGCAAATACTCAAGGCCTTCAACGTGGGCCAGTTTGGCCAGGCGCTCGCGCGACCACCACCAGCTCATCGCCATTTCAAAAAAAGCGATGCCGGTGGATGCGAAGTTTTCCTTGAGCAGGCGTTTGCGCTCGGCGGCGGATTTTTCCGGGAAGCACAGCTCAAGATTGCGCTTGGCGATGCGCCGCCGGTCGCCGGCCACGCGATACATCAAGGCGCCCAAAACTCGACCGATGGTCAGCAACACCGGATAAGGCAGCTGCACGATCAGCCACAAAAGCCCCAGACCGCACCAGAGCGGCCAGAAGCGTGGAGAAAGAAATGTTTTTCGAAAACGCGGGCGATCCATTAAAGCTTCCGTAAATACAGTGGCCGCGCATTCTACATCGTTCGACCCGGCTTGCGGCCTGCGGGCGTTCTCGTTATAAGTCTCGGCACTTTTAGTGACAAGCCGTTGTATGCCGACATGAGCCAAACCGAACCGTTAGACCAAGATCCCGTATTCCAGCTCAAGGGCAGCATGCTGGCCATTACTGTGCTGGAACTGGCCCGTAACGACCTCGAAAGCCTCGATCGGCAATTGGCCGCCAAAGTCGCCCAGGCGCCGAATTTCTTCAGCAACGCGCCGCTGGTTCTGGCACTGGACAAACTGCCGCCGAGCGAAGGCGCGGTCGATCTGCCGGGGCTGATGCGCGTTTGCCGTCAGCACGGCCTGCGCACCCTGGCGATCCGCGCCAGCCGTATCGAAGACATTGCCGCGGCCATCGCCATCGACATCCCCGTACTGCCACCGTCCGGTGCCCGTGAACGGCCGCTGGAAACCCCGGAAGCGGAAGTCAAAAAGAAGCCGGAAAAACCGCCTGAGCCGACCATCAAACCGACCCGCGTCATCACCACGCCAGTACGTGGTGGCCAACAGATATACGCCCAGGGTGGCGATCTGGTGGTGGTGTCGTCGGTCAGTCCGGGGGCGGAACTTCTCGCCGATGGCAACATCCATGTATACGGCCCGATGCGTGGCCGTGCGCTGGCCGGCGTCAAGGGCGATACCAAGGCACGGATTTTCTGTCAGCAATTGAGCGCTGAACTGATCTCCATCGCAGGCCATTACAAGGTTTCCGAGGATTTGCGTCGTGATCCGATGTGGGGCTCGGGCGTACAGGTCAGCCTGTCGGGCGACGTGTTGAACATCATTCGGCTTTAACGGATACTGCCGCATTTTCCAAGCATCTCTAAAACGTAGCGAAAACGGCTCAAACGAAGTAGGAAAAAGGCCAAAAGCCGAATTCCAGCCAAGGCTGTCCGACTGCAGTAGTTTTCAAGAGATGTTTTTCAGGGGCTAAAAAGTCCTTCTTCCTTAGGGGTGAAACACCTTGGCCAAGATTCTCGTGGTTACATCCGGCAAGGGTGGTGTGGGTAAGACCACCACCAGCGCCGCTATCGGTACCGGCCTCGCTCTGCGCGGCCACAAAACAGTGATCGTCGACTTCGACGTGGGCCTGCGCAACCTTGACCTGATCATGGGTTGCGAACGCCGCGTGGTGTATGACTTCGTCAACGTGGTCAACGGCGAAGCCAACCTGCAACAGGCGCTGATCAAAGACAAGCGTCTGGAAAATCTTTACGTGCTGGCCGCCAGCCAGACCCGCGACAAAGACGCGCTGACCGTCGAAGGCGTGGAAAAAGTCCTGATGGAGCTCAAGGAGCAATTCGAGTTCGTCGTCTGCGACTCCCCGGCGGGCATCGAGAAAGGCGCACACCTGGCCATGTACTTCGCTGACGAAGCGATCGTCGTGACCAACCCGGAAGTGTCCTCGGTACGTGACTCGGACCGCATGCTCGGCCTGCTGGCGAGCAAATCGCGCCGCGCCGAACGTGGCGAAGACCCGATCAAGGAACACCTGCTGATCACCCGCTACCACCCGGAGCGTGTTGAAAAAGGCGAGATGCTGGGCGTTGAAGACGTCAAGGAAATCCTCTCGGTAACCCTGCTCGGCGTGATCCCGGAATCCCAGGCGGTGCTCAAGGCATCCAACCAGGGCGTGCCGGTGATCCTCGACGACCAGAGCGATGCTGGCCAGGCTTATAGCGATACCGTCGACCGCCTGCTGGGCAAAGACAAAGCACACCGGTTCCTCGATGTCGAGAAGAAGGGATTCTTCGAGCGCCTGTTTGGAGGTAGGTAATGAACCTTTTTGACTTCTTTCGTGCCAACAAAAAGCCAAGTACCGCCTCGGTAGCGAAAGAGCGTCTACAGATCATCGTGGCGCATGAGCGCGGCCAGCGCAGCACGCCGGATTACCTGCCAGCCTTGCAGAAGGAACTGGTCGACGTGATCCGCAAGTACGTCAACATCGGCAACGACGACGTACATGTTGCACTGGAAAGCCAGGGCAGTTGCTCGATTCTGGAACTCAACATCACCCTGCCTGATCGCTGAGTCGATCCGGCAGGAACGACGGCGGTTCAGGGCCATTCCCGTGCGGGAATGGCCCTGAACCGCCGTTGGCATTTGTTACGAGGCTGTTTTAATGCCGCTGTCCAACATCCGCATCATCCATCAGGACGCCGCCGTACTGGTGGTCGACAAACCGACGTTGCTGCTCTCGGTGCCCGGCCGCGCCGACGACAACAAGGACTGCCTGATTACCCGCCTGCAGGAAAACGGCTACCCGGAAGCGCGCATCGTCCATCGCCTGGACTGGGAAACTTCCGGCATCATTCTGCTGGCACGCGACGCCGACACGCATCGCGAACTGTCGCGGCAGTTTCACGACCGTGAAACCGAAAAGGCCTACACCGCCCTGGCCTGGGGTCAACCGGAACTCGACAGCGGCAGCATCGACCTGCCATTGCGCTACGACCCACCGACCAAACCGCGTCATGTGGTCGATCATGAGTTCGGCAAACACGCGCTGACCTTCTGGCGCGTGCTGGAACGCTGCGGCGACTGGTGTCGCGTCGAGCTGACGCCGATCACGGGGCGTTCGCATCAATTGCGCGTGCACATGCTGTCGATCGGGCACCCGTTGCTCGGTGATGGCCTCTACGCCCACGAGCAGGCGCTGGCGGCATGGCCACGGCTGTGCCTGCACGCGAGCATGCTCAGCTTCACCCATCCGCAAACCGGCGAACGCCTGCGCTTCGAGTGCCCGGCGCCGTTCTGACCAACACCGCAGCCCCTTGTAGGAGTGAGCCTGCTCACTCCTACAAGGATCCGGTGCAGATTCAATTCCCTGGCCGATGCGTTAAACTCCCGCCCATTGCTGTCTGGAGCTTCTTATGCGCGAAGAGTTGAACCAAGGCCTGATCGACTTCCTCAAGGCCTCCCCTACCCCGTTCCACGCCACCGCCAGCCTTGTTCAGCGTCTGGAGGCCGCCGGTTACGTGCGCCTCGACGAGCGTGAGCCGTGGAACACCGAGGCCAACGGCCGCTATTACGTCACCCGTAACGACTCCTCGATCGTCGCGATCAAAATGGGCCGCAACTCGCCGCTGTATGACGGTATCCGTCTGGTCGGCGCCCACACCGACAGCCCGTGCCTGCGGGTCAAGCCGCAACCGGAACTGCAACGTCAGGGCTTCTGGCAACTGGGCGTCGAAGTCTACGGCGGCGCACTGCTGGCACCATGGTTCGACCGCGACCTGTCGCTGGCCGGCCGTGTGACCTTCCGCCGTGACGGCAAGGTAGAGAGCCAGTTGATCGACTTCAAGGCACCGATCGCGATCATTCCCAATCTGGCCATTCACCTCAACCGTGAAGCCAACCAGGGCTGGGCGATCAACGCACAGACCGAACTGCCGCCGATCCTCGCGCAGTTCGCCGGTGACGAGCGTGTGGATTTCCGCGCCGTGCTGACCGATCAACTGGCCCGCGAACACGGCCTCAACGCCGACGTGGTGCTCGATTACGAGCTGAGCTTCTACGACACGCAAAGTGCCGCGGTGATTGGCCTGAACGGTGACTTCATCGCCGGTGCCCGTCTGGATAACCTGCTGTCCTGCTACGCCGGCCTGCAGGCCCTGCTGACCGCCGACACCGAAGAAACCTGCGTGCTGGTGTGCAACGATCACGAAGAAGTCGGTTCCTGCTCGGCCTGTGGCGCCGACGGCCCGATGCTCGAGCAGACCCTGCGCCGTCTGCTGCCGGAAGGTGACGAGTTCGTCCGCACCATCCAGAAATCCCTGCTGGTGTCGGCGGACAATGCCCACGGCGTGCACCCGAACTACTCGGAAAAGCATGACGCCAATCACGGCCCGAAACTCAACGCCGGTCCGGTGATCAAGGTCAACAGTAACCAGCGCTACGCCACCAACAGCGAAACCGCCGGTTTCTTCCGCCACCTGTGCATGGCCGAAGAAGTCCCGGTGCAGAGCTTCGTCGTGCGCAGCGACATGGGCTGCGGCTCGACCATCGGCCCGATCACCGCCAGCCACCTGGGCGTGCGCACGGTCGACATCGGCCTGCCGACCTTCGCCATGCACTCGATCCGCGAACTGTGCGGCAGCCATGACCTGGCGCACCTGGTCAAAGTTCTGAGCGCGTTCTACGCCTCCCGCGACTTGCCGTAAGCCCCTGCTGTGTGGCGAGGGAGCTTGCTCCCTCGCCACACGATCAGCGCAAAACCGGCTCTATTCTGATACACATCAGCCCGGTGCAGCGAAAACCGACCTAGACTTGAATCATTCCTTTCGACAAGGCAGTCACCATGATCTCGATGTCTTCATTCCACGCCATGCTCGTGCCCATCCTCACCGGGATGATCATGCTGGCCATCGGCTTCAACTTCCGCGACAAGAATGCTGGCGTCTTTGCCATGTGGGTCGGCATGCTGACGATCCTCGCCACCGTGGTCTACAAGATCCTCGCCAAACTCAACGAATAAATCCGCGCCCGGCTCGCATTGATAATGACGGGCTCGTACACTCCAGCGAATCCGCCCCTTGCGAGGTTGACCGCCTAGTGTTTGCTCGTCTTTTTGCTTTGCCCTGCCTGTTCCTCGTTTGCCTGATGACGCTGCTGCCGCTGGCGCCGGCCCATGCGGTCGGCCTGCCCGGTCTGCTCAACACCAGCAAAGCCCAGCCCGAAGCGCAGGAACCCCTCGGCCAGTCCCTCGACGAAGTCATCAAGTCGCTGGAAAACGACAAGCAACGCGCGCAACTGCTGACCGATCTGAAGAAGCTGCGCGACGCCACCAAAAAAGCCCAGGCCAGCCCCGAAGAAGGCGTGCTGGGCCTGATCGGCGGCACCCTGGCCAGTTTCGAAAAACAGTTCACCGGTGCCGACAGCCCACTGACTCGCTGGGGTAACGAGTTCGACCTGGCCAAGGACGAACTCGACAACCTGATGTTGCCGGCCAGTGAATGGCTGCCGATCATCTTCGCCTTCGCCGTGATCCTGATGGTCTGGAGCCTGCTCGCCGCTGCGCTGATCTGGCTCGGTCACCGGGTGCGCATGCGCTTTGGCCTGACCGAAGAACTGCCCCAGCACCCCAGGGCTCTCGACATGCTGCGCTTTGCCCTGCGCAAGCTCGGGCCGTGGCTGATTGCACTGGTCATCACCGTCTACATGAGCTACGCACTGCCATCTTCATTGGGCAAAAGCCTGGCGATGGTGCTGGCCTATGCCCTGGTGGTCGGCACCTGTTTCTCGGCGATCTGCGTGATCGCGTTTTCGCTGCTCGACGGCCCGCACCGGCACCGGGCGCTGTACATCCTGCGCCATCAGGCCTTCCGCCCGCTGTGGCTGATCGGCAGCTTCGCCGCGTTTGGTGAAGCGCTGAACGACCCGCGCCTGGTGGACAGCCTCGGCGTGCACCTGGCGCACACCACCGCGACCATTACCAATGTCCTCGCGGCGCTGTTCACCGGCCTGTTCATCCTGCGTTTCCGTCGGCCGATCGCGCACCTGATTCGCAACCAGCCGTTGTCACGGCGCCTGACCCGCCGGGCGCTGAGCGACACCATCGAAATCCTCGGCACCTTCTGGTATGTGCCGGCGCTGGTGCTGGTCGGCATCTCGCTGTTCGCCACCTTCGTCTCCGCCGGCGACACCAGCACCGCCTTGCGCCAGTCGCTGATCTGCACCGTGCTGCTGGTCATGTGCATGGTGATCAACGGCCTCGTGCGCCGGCATTCACTGAAACCGCAGCGCGGGCCGAAACGCCATGCGCTTTACTCGGAACGCCTGAAAAGCTTCTTCTACACCCTGGCGCATCTGCTGGTGTGGCTGGCCTTCATCGAACTTGGCCTGCGCGTCTGGGGCGAATCGCTGATCGGCTTCACCGAGGGCGAAGGGCATGACGTCAGCGTCAAACTGTTCAGTCTGATCGGCACGCTGATTTTCTCCTGGCTGATCTGGATCCTCGCCGACACCGCCGTGCACCACGCCCTCACCCGCTCGCGCAAAGGCCTGGCGAATGCCCGCGCACAGACGATGATGCCGCTGATCCGCAACGTGCTGTTCGTGGCGATTTTCATCATTGCGCTGATCGTCGCCCTGGCGAACATGGGCATGAACGTCACGCCGCTGCTGGCCGGTGCCGGTGTGATCGGTCTGGCCATCGGCTTCGGTGCACAGTCGCTGGTCGCCGACCTGATCACCGGTCTGTTCATCATCATTGAAGACTCGCTGGCGATCGACGACTACGTCGACGTCGGCGGCCACCTCGGCACCGTCGAAGGCCTGACCATTCGCACCGTGCGCCTGCGCGACATCGACGGCATCGTCCACACCATCCCGTTCAGCGAAATCAAAAGCATCAAGAACTACTCCCGGGAATTCGGCTACGCGATTTTCCGCGTGGCGGTGCCGTACAACATGGAAATCGACGACGCGATCAAACTGATGCGCGAAGTCGGCCAGAAAATGCGCACCGATCCCCTGCAGCGGCGCAACATCTGGTCACCACTGGAAATCCAGGGCGTGGAAAGCTTCGAGTCCGGCAGCGCGATCCTGCGCGCCCGCTTCAAGACCGCGCCGATTAAACAATGGGAAGTTTCCCGGGCGTTCAACCTGTCACTCAAACGCCACCTCGACGAGGCCGGCCTGGACCTGGCAACGCCGCGCATGAGCGTGCAAGTGATCACCGCCGGCGGTGGCCAGCCCAAGGAATAGCACTTGGGCGCGAGGTGCGGGTCACAGGCAGGGAAGCCAGAACAACAATAACCAAGGAGAAACCCGATGCAGCTCACCCGCCTGACCCAAGCCCTTCTACTCAGCCTTGTCGCCGGCCACGCCGCTGCCGCCACCCTGGACAGCAGCCGCGAACACATCGCCGCGCAGGCCAAGGCCCTTGAACCGGAACTGCTGGAAACCCGCCGCGACCTCCACGCCCACCCGGAACTCGGCAACAGCGAAAAACGCACCTCGGAGCTGGTCGCCAAACAGCTCAAGGCGCTGGGCCTGGAAGTCAAAACCAACGTCGCCCGCACCGGCGTGGTCGCCGTCCTCAAAGGCGCCCTGCCCGGCCCGACCGTGGCCCTGCGCGCCGATATGGACGCACTGCCGGTCAAGGAAGTCGCCGACCTGCCGTTCGCCTCGCAAGCCAAAGGTACCTACCTCGACAAACAAGTCGACGTGATGCACGCCTGCGGCCACGACGCCCACACTGCGATCCTGCTGAGTACAGCGAAAATTCTTACAGGCATGCGCGACACCTTGCCGGGCACCGTGGTGTTCTATTTCCAGCCCGCCGAAGAGGGCCCGAGCGACTTCATCCCCGACGGCAAAAACACCTGGGGCGCGAAAATGATGGTCGAGGAAGGCGTGATGAAATCACCGAAACCCGACGCCGTGTTCGGCCTGCACGTCTGGGCCGGCGTCCCCGCCGGCCAGATCGCCTACCGCCCGGGCGCCACCCTCGCCAGCTCCGACGACCTGCGCATCAAAATCCTCGGCAAACAAACCCACGCCGGCCGCCCCTGGGACGGCATCGACCCGATCACCGTCGGCGCACAAACCATCGTCGGCCTGCAAACCGTGGTCAGCCGCCGCACCGACATCTCGTCCTATCCGTCAGTCGTGAGCATCGGCACCATCAACGGCGGCACCCGCTACAACATCATTCCCGAATCCGTGGACATGAGCGGCACCATTCGCTCCTACGACTACGGCATCCGCCAGAAACTGCACGCAGACGTGCGCCAGACCATCGAAAAAATCGCCGAAAGCGGCGGCGCGAAAGCCGACGTGACCATCATCGAAAAATACGACCCGACCATCAACTACCCGGCACTGACGGAGAAAATGCTGCCTACGTTGAAATGGGCAGCCAAGGATGACGTGGTAAATGCACCCTTGGTGGGCGGCGCGGAAGACTTCTCGTTCTTTGCCAAGGAAGTGCCGGGGCTGTTCGTGTTTCTCGGGGTGACACCGCGGGATCAAGACATGAGCAAAGCCTCGCCGAATCACAATCCGGGGTTCTTTGTGGATGAGTCGGCGCTGGTGGTGGGCGTGAGGACGATGGCGTCGTTGGCGACGGATTATTTGTATGCCAATGCGGGGGCAGGCAAGTAGGTTTGAGATGACTGTGGGGGCGCTTTCGCGAGCAGGCTCGCTCCCACATTTAGACCGTGTGCAGCCTGCCAGAAATTGGTCGGCTGTCAGGCCGCCATCGCTGGCAAGCCAGCTCCCACAGGGATTGAGTTCACCGTTAGATATTCGTATCGCTTCGGCTTCTCACCACTCAACACAATGAGCGTTAGCTCGAGTACCGCTTTTGATCTTGATCCACGGGCGACGTCGGAAGGCTGAGTGGAGGGATTGATCCGGGGGGTGGGAGCGCAGCGACCGTTTGGCGCAGCCAAACACAGCGAGAGGAGGTGCAGCGAAGCAAACCGTAGGCGCTGCGCCCGGATCGATCCCGGAGCGAAGGAACCCCGAGCATTAGCGAGCGGGCCGGACGTAGGAGCAAGCCTTTTTGGTTACTTTTTCGGCGTCTGGAAAAAGTGACCCGCCGTAAGGGCGGAACCCTAATCAGCAACACCCGAAGCAACGGATATGCCCCCAAAACGATCAAACCACATCAACCGATACGTGAATCGCATCATGCCGCCAAAACTCCAGATCACAATCAATCAACCGCTCATGCTGATCATAATTGACCCGAGCAATCCTCAACCCCGGGCTCCCGACAGAAACACGCAACGCCGCCGCTGCATCCACCGACAATGAAGTCGGCACAATCTCGAACCGCACCCGCCCATAGTGCAAATCGTAATGCCGCGCATACAACTCGGTAATCGACTGATTCAAATCGAACCCCAGAATCCCCGGAAAAAACTGCGGATTCAGATAGTGCTCCACATACAACACCAGCCGCCCGTCAATCCGCCGTGACCGGCAAATCTGAATCACGCTGGACAGCGCCGGCAACTGCAACCACTCACACACCGCCGCCGACGCCGGCTGCAGGCGCGCCGAAATCACCTCGGTCGACGGCACCCGCCCCTGCGCACTGACCATCGCGTGAAAGTGACTGCGCTGCATCAGGTTGTACGCCAGGCGCGGCGGCGAAACGAACCAGCCACGCCGCTCCTCACGATAAATCTGCCCTTGCGCCTCCAGTTGCAACAACGCCTCGCGCACCGTAATCCGCGTCGTACCAAACAACTCACTGAGCTTGCGCTCGGCCGGCAACTTGCTGCCGGGCGCGAGAAGTCCGTGGTCGAGTTGCTCCTGCAACACCTGGCCAATGGCTGTCACCGCTTTTGTTGCCTCATCGCGCATCAACGTTACCTATCTGGACTAGACCAGCACTGTTTCGGGGCAAAACCTGGCGGCCAATGAACCGTTTCCGCGTGTGGAAAGCCTAGGCAGTGCAGATGACCGAAAGATGACAAAGCTGCCGAACGGTCGTACTCACGGCTTGCAATACATCGGCCAAGTCCCTTGCCGGCCGGGCCTTTGAGCCTGGTCTACGCTTACGGGGCAGTCACCGATCCGGCGCAATTAAAACGCCTGAAGCACGGCCGCCGACATGAAAGTGTCATCCAGCCCCCTTAAATTGGCTCAGGTATTGCTGACCTAGACCAACACAAACCGCAATCGCAGCGTTGAACACGACCAAGGAGCTTCGGAATGAAACAGCTTTTCCTGGCAACACTGTTAGGCTCGACCATTGCAATGTGCACCGCCGCCATGGCGGCCGACACCGACCTCAAAACCCTCGAAGCCGCTGCGAAAGCGGAAGGCGCCGTCAACAGCGTCGGCATGCCCGATGACTGGGCCAACTGGAAAGGCACCTGGGAAGACCTGGCCAAGACCTACGGCCTGAAACACATCGACACCGACATGAGCTCGGCCCAGGAAATCGCCAAGTTCGCCGCTGAAAAGGACAACGCCACCGCCGACATCGGCGACGTCGGTGCCGCCTTCGGCCCGATCGCGGTCAAGCAGGGCGTGGTGCAACCGTACAAGCCAAGCACCTGGGAGCAGATTCCGGCATGGGCCAAGGACAAGGACGGCAACTGGGCGCTGGCCTACACCGGCACCATCGCCTTCATCGTCAACAAAAAGCTGCTGCACGGCTCCGAAGTACCGACCAAATGGGCTGACCTCAAGGGCGGCAAATACAAGGTTTCGATCGGTGACGTGAGCACCGCCGCGCAAGCCGCCAACGGTGTACTGGCCGCGGCCCTGGCCAACGGCGGCGACGAGAAGAACCTCCAGCCGGCCCTGCTGCTGTTTGCAGACATCGCCAAGCAGGGTCGCCTGTCGATGGCCAACCCGACCATCGCCACCATGGAAAAAGGCGAGATCGAAGTCGGTGTGGTCTGGGACTTCAACGGCCTGAGCTACAAGGCCAAGATGGCCAACCCGGATGACTACGTGGTGCTGATCCCGTCCGACGGCTCGGTGATCTCCGGCTACACCACCATCATCAACAAGTACGCGAAAAACCCGAACGCCGCCAAGCTGACCCGCGAATACATCTTCAGCGACGCCGGCCAGACCAACCTGGCGCGCGGCAACGCCCGTCCGATCCGCGCCGAGCACCTGCAACTGCCGGAAGACGTGAAAGCCAAGCTGCTGCCGAACGAGCAGTACAAGAAGGTCACGCCGATCAAGGACGCCGACGCGTGGGAAAAAACCTCCAAGGCCCTGCCACAGAAGTGGAACGAAGAAGTCATCGTCGAGATGAAGTGATGGCTTGACCCACTGTTTGATCCGACAAAGATCCCTGTGGGAGCGAGCTTGCTCGCGAATGCGGTTATTCATTCAGCATTGATGTTGGCTGACATGACGCCTTCGCGAGCAAGCTCGCTCCCACAAGGGATTGAGTTGATTTCGGAATATTTGAATTTCGCGGAGTTGTTGCCCCTATGAAACACAACGTCATCCTTGTCGTGCTCGACGGCCTCAACTACGAGGTCGCACGTCACGCCATGGGGCATCTGCAAGCTTATGTAGGCGCAGGACGCGCCGCGCTCTACCAGTTGGAGTGCGAGCTGCCGGCCCTGTCCCGACCGCTTTACGAATGCATCCTCACCGGCGTAACGCCAATCGACAGCGGTATTGTCCACAACGATGTCTCGCGCCTGTCCAACCAGCGCAGCATCTACCACTACGCCCGCGACGCCGGCCTGAAAACCGCCGCTGCGGCCTATCACTGGGTCAGCGAGCTGTACAACCGCTCGCCATTCGTGGCCGCCCGCGACCGTCACACCGACGATCCGGCGCTGCCGATCCAGCACGGACATTTCTACTGGAATGACCACTATCCGGATTCACACCTGTTCGCTGACGCGGAAAACCTGCGCCTGCGCCATGCGCCGAACTTCCTGCTGATCCACCCGATGAACATCGACGATGCCGGCCACAAGCACGGCCTCGACACCCCGCAATACCGCAACAGCGCCCGCTTCGCCGACATCATCCTGGCCGACTACCTGCAAGGCTGGCTCGATGCCGGCTATCAAGTGCTGGTGACTGCCGACCACGGCATGAACAACGACCGCTCGCACAACGGCCTGCTGCCGGAAGAACGCCAAGTGCCGCTGTTCGTCCTTGGTAACGCCTTCAGCCTCAACACTGACGCCGCGCCGAAACAGATCGACATTTGCGGCACGGTCTGCGAACTGCTCGGCGTGCCCCACGACAAACCTGTGTGCCGGGAGTTGCTCAAGTGAATGCCATGACTCGCGGCAAATGGCTCGCGGCCCTGTGCCTGGTGCCCTTCGCTCTGTTCTTTATCGTGTTCGAAATCGCCCCGCTGGTCTGGGTGATGATCAACAGCCTGCAGTCGGAAGAGTTCGGCTGGGGCTTCGCCAACTTCAGCAAGATCTTCAGCTCGAAGTTCTATTTGCAGGCGATCCAGTACAGCCTCGAGATCAGCTTCTGGTCGAGCGTGTTCGGCATCATCATCGCCGTGCTCGGTGCGTATTCCCTGCGCCGGGTCGATTCGAAACTGCGCAACTTCGTGAATGCCTTCGCCAACATGACCAGCAACTTCGCCGGCGTGCCCCTGGCCTTTGCGTTCATCATTCTGCTCGGGTTCAACGGCAGCATCACCCTCATGCTCAAGCAGGCGGGAATCATCGAGGATTTCAACCTGTACTCGAAAACCGGCCTGATCATCCTCTACACCTACTTCCAGATCCCGCTCGGCGTGCTGCTGCTCTACCCGGCCTTCGACGCCCTGCGTGAAGACTGGCGCGAATCCGCCGCGCTGCTCGGCGCCAACGGCTGGCAGTTCTGGCGCCACATCGGCCTGCCGGTGCTGACCCCGGCCCTGCTCGGCACCTTCGTGATCCTGCTGGCCAACGCCCTCGGCGCCTACGCCACGGTGTACGCGTTGACCACCGGCAACTTCAACGTGCTGCCGATCCGCATCGCGGCGATGGTCTCCGGCGACATTTCGCTGGACCCGAACCTGGCCAGCGCGCTGGCCGTGGTGCTGGTAGCGCTGATGACCATCGTCACCGTCGTGCATCAACTGCTGTTGAAGAGGAGCTACCATGTCTCGCGCTGAATCCGGCCCGGCCGGCGTCTACCACCGCGTCGTGGTTTATCTGCTGTTCGCGATCCTGTTGCTGCCGCTGGTTGGCACGCTGATCTACTCGATCGCCAGCAGCTGGTCGGCGACTATCTTGCCCAGCGGCTTCACCTTCAAGTGGTATCTGCAGTTGTGGAGCGATCCACGCTTCCTGCACGCTTTCGGCCAATCGTTGCTGGTGTGCGTCGGCGCGCTGGTGCTGTCGGTGGTGCTGATTCTGCCGCTATTGTTCGTGGTGCATTACCACTTCCCGAAACTCGATGCGCTGATGAACATCCTGATCCTGCTGCCCTTCGCGGTGCCGCCGGTGGTGTCGTCGGTGGGGCTGTTGCAGCTCTACGGTTCCGGGCCGCTGGCGATGGTCGGCACGCCATGGATCCTGATCGGTTGCTACTTCACCGTGGCGCTGCCGTTCATGTACCGCGCGATCACCAACAACCTGCAGGCGATCAACCTGCGCGACCTGATGGACGCCGCGCAACTGCTCGGCGCCAGCACCTTTCAGGCGGCCTTCCTTGTAGTGCTGCCGAACCTGCGCAAAGGTCTGATGGTCGCGTTGCTGTTGTCGTTCTCGTTCCTGTTCGGTGAATTCGTGTTCGCCAACATCCTCGTCGGCACACGCTACGAAACCCTGCAGGTGTACCTCAACAACATGCGCAACAGCAGCGGTCACTTCACCAGTGCGCTGGTGATCTCGTATTTCTTTTTCGTGCTGGTCCTGACCTGGATCGCCAACATCTTGAACAAGGACAAAAGCGAATGAGCTATGTCAGCGTCCAGAACCTGAAGAAAAACTACGCGGGCACCACGGTGTTCAGCGACATCAATTGCGAAATCAACAAGGGCGAATTCGTCACCCTGCTCGGCCCGTCGGGTTGCGGCAAGTCCACGCTGCTGCGCTGCATTGCCGGCCTGACGCCGGTGGATGGCGGCAAGATCCTCCTTGATAACGTCGACATCGTGCCACTGAGCCCGCAAAAACGCGGGATCGGCATGGTGTTCCAGAGCTACGCGCTATTCCCCAACATGACCGTCGAGCAGAACGTTGCCTTCGGTCTGCGCATGCAGAAGGTCAATGCCGACGACAGCCATAAACGCGTTGCCGAAGTGTTGAAACTGGTTGAACTGCACGACTTCGCCAGTCGCTATCCGCACCAGCTCTCCGGCGGTCAGTGCCAACGTGTCGCCCTCGCCCGCTCGCTGGTCACGCGCCCGCGTCTGTTGCTGCTGGATGAACCGCTGTCGGCCCTTGATGCACGAATTCGTAAACACTTGCGTGAACAGATCCGCCAGATCCAGCGCGAACTCGGCCTGACCACAATCTTCGTCACCCACGATCAGGAAGAAGCGCTGACCATGTCTGACCGGATTTTCCTGATGAACCAAGGGAAAATCGTCCAGAGCGGCGACGCCGAAACCCTGTACACCGCGCCGGTCGATCTATTCGCCGCCGGTTTCATCGGCAACTACAACCTGCTCGACGCCGACAGTGCCTCGAAACTGCTGCAACGGCCGATCAACCACCGCATCGCGATTCGCCCGGAAGCCATCGAATTGAGCCTCAACGGCGAACTGGATGCGCAGATCCGCAGCCACAGCCTGCTCGGCAACGTCATCCGCTACCGGGTCGAGGCGCGCGGCGTGGAACTGGTGGTGGACGTGCTCAACCGCTCGGCGGCGGATCTGCACCCCGACGGTCAGCGCCTGGCGCTTTCCATCGATCCGACAGCCCTGTGTGAGGTAGCCTGATGACTTTGCTGACGTTGAAGAGAGAACTGCACTGATGGCTTTGGCAATTTTTGATCTGGACGAAACCCTGATCCACGGCGACTGCGCCACCCTCTGGAGCGAACAGATGGGTCGCCTGGGCTGGGTCGATCCCGAGTCGTTCATGCGCAAGAACAATGAACTGATGGACGCCTACAGCCATGGCAAATTGCGCATGGAAGAGTACATGGCGTTCAGCCTTGAGCCGCTGATCGGTCGCCCCCCGGAAGAGGTCGAACATCTGGTCGGTCCGTGGGTGGAAGACTTCATCGAACCGATCATCTTCAGCGACGCGACCAAAACCATTGCCGCCCATCGCAAGGCCGGCGACCGGATCCTGGTGATCTCGGCCTCGGGCACGCACCTGGTCAAACCGATTGCCGAACGTCTGGGCATCGACGAGATTCTGGGCATCGAACTGGACGTTGCCCATGGCGTTTACAGCGGTCAGACCGTCGGCACCCTGACCTACCGCGAAGGCAAAATCACCCGCTTGCTGGAATGGCTGGATGCCGAGGAAGAGAACCTCGAGGGCGCAAGCTTCTATTCCGACTCACGCAATGATCTGCCGTTGCTGCTGAAGGTGGATTTCCCGCACGTGGTCAATCCGGATCCGGTGTTGCTGGAGCATGCCGAAAAGGCCGGTTGGCCGATCCATCTGTGGAAATGACAAAGATTTAATCTGCACAGGCAGGTTGATATTCCAAACCTGAGTTCGACCCGATGCATCAGGTCGATGTAGCCCAGCAGAACAACCCGGTCAGTCCCCTCTCCCTATGGGAGAGGGTTAGGGTGAGGGGCTTTTCCCTGCTGTCAGCTCAGACTTTCATCAATCACCAACACCAATTTCCCGGAAACCGTATTACTCGCTAACTCCGCAAACGCCGCCTCGGCATCCTTCACCGGGAAAGCCTTGGCCAACTGCGGACTCAAGCGCCCCTCTGCAAACAACGGCCACACCTGCTGGCCCAGATCACTCAACAAATCCGCCTTGAACTGATCATCGCGACTGCGCAACGTCGAGCCCAGCAGTTGCACACGCTTGGCCAAGACCTGCGCCAGATCCAGTTTTGCCTCACGGCCGCCCATCAAACCGATCAATACCCAGCGTCCATCCAGCGCCATCAGCTTGAGGTTGAGCGCCGAGTAGTTGCCTCCTACCGGATCGAGAATCACATCGAACGGGCCGAAATCGCGCAGGCTTTCCAGATCGTCGGTACGCACGACCCCGCCCTGGGCCCCCAGCGCCTCACAGTAAGCCAGCCGCTCGGCAGAACCGACGCTGACCCAGCACGGATTGCCAAAGGCTTTGCACAGCTGAATGGCGGCTGAACCGATTCCACTGGCGCCAGCGTGCAAGAGAACCTTCTCACCCGGCTTGAGCGCCGCAAGTTGAAACACATTCAGCCAGACTGTTGCATAAACCTCAGGCAATGCGGCGGCCTCGATCAACGACACGCCTTCGGGCACGGGCAGCACATGCCGTCCGTCGACGACCACCTCTTCGGCCATCCCGCCCCCGGCCAACAAGGCGCAAACCCGATCGCCGACCTGCCACGAACTGCCCGCGCCGACCTCGCTGATCACCCCCGAGCACTCAAGGCCGAGCACTTGGCTGGCGCCAGGCGGTGGCGGATAGAGCCCGGCTTTTTGTAATAAATCGGCGCGATTGAGGCCGGCTGCCGCCACGCGGATGCGGACTTGTCCTACATCACATGTAGGACTCGGCTCTTCAACCCATGCCACTTGACCTTCAACGCCTTGCAATGCCTTCACAGTGCCTCCATAGTGAGTCTGGACTGAGCCCGAAGCTGTAGCGCCGGGCTTTTTGCATTATGCGACCGGCTCTCGTAGAACCGGCGACTTCAAAGACGGCCTAATATGCGTTATCAATTGTCCCCGCGTCGAATCAGCATGAAGCATTTGCTCCCCAGCACCGCCCTCGCTCTTTTCATCGGTATCGGTTTGTTGCCGGTGTCGGGCACCACATTCGCAGCCAACAGCTGGGACAAGTTGCAGCCTGATCGCGATGAAGTCATCGCCAGCCTGAACGTCGTCGAGTTGCTCAAGCGTCACCACTACAGTAAGCCGCCGCTTGACGATGCGCGCTCGGTGATCATCTACGACAGCTACATCAAGCTGCTGGATCCGTCGCGCAGCTACTTCATGGCCAGCGACATCGCCGAATTCGACAAGTGGAAGACCCAGTTCGACGACTTCCTGAAAAGCGGCGACCTCAACGCCGGGTTCACCATCTACAAGCGCTATCTGGACCGCGTCAAGGCGCGTCTGGACTTCGCCCTTGCCGAGCTGAACAAAGGCGTCGACAAGATGGACTTCACCAGCAAGGAAACCTTGCTGATCGATCGCAAGGACGCCCCTTGGCTCAAATCCACCGCCGAACTCGACGACCTGTGGCGTAAACGCGTCAAGGACGAAGTCCTGCGGATGAAGATCGCCGGCAAAGAGCCGAAGCAGATCCAGGAAACCCTGACCAAGCGCTACAAGAACCAGTTGGCGCGCCTGGACCAGACCCGTCCGGAAGACATCTTCCAGGCGTACATCAACACCTTCGCCATGTCGTACGATCCGCACACCAACTATCTGTCGCCGGATAACGCGGAAAACTTCGACATCAACATGAGCTTGTCCCTCGAGGGCATCGGTGCCGTGTTGCAGAGCGACAACGACCAGGTGAAAGTCGTGCGTCTGGTGCCGGCAGGCCCGGCCGACAAGACCAAACAGGTTGCCCCGGCCGACAAGATCATCGGCGTTGCCCAGGGCAACAAAGAAATGGTCGACGTGGTCGGCTGGCGTCTGGACGAAGTGGTCAAACTGATCCGTGGTCCGAAAGGCACTGTGGTCCGCCTGGAAGTGATTCCGGCGAGCAATGCGCCGAACGACCAGACCACCAAGATCGTGTCGATCACCCGTGAAGCGGTGAAGCTCGAAGATCAGGCGGTGAAGAAGTCCATCCTCAACCTGAAACAGGACGGCAAGGACTACAAACTCGGCGTCATCGAGATCCCGGCCTTCTACCTCGACTTCAAGGCGTTCCGTGCCGGTGACCCGGATTACAAGAGCACCACCCGTGACGTCAAGAAACTGCTGACCGAACTGCAGAAAGACAAAGTCGACGGCGTGGTCATCGACCTGCGCAATAACGGCGGCGGTTCCCTGCAGGAAGCCACCGAGCTGACCAGCCTGTTCATCGACAAGGGCCCGACCGTGCTCGTGCGTAACGCCGATGGCCGTGTCGATGTGCTCGAAGATGAAAATCCGGGCGCATTCTACAAAGGCCCGATGGCGTTGCTGGTCAACCGCCTGTCCGCCTCGGCTTCGGAGATCTTTGCCGGCGCCATGCAGGACTACCATCGTGCGCTGATCATCGGTGGCCAGACCTTCGGCAAGGGCACCGTGCAGACCATCCAGCCGCTGAACCATGGCGAGCTGAAACTGACCCTGGCCAAGTTCTACCGGGTGTCCGGTCAAAGCACCCAGCATCAGGGCGTCCTGCCAGACATCGACTACCCGTCGCTGATCGACACCAAGGAAATCGGCGAGAGCGCCCTGCCGGAAGCCATGCCGTGGGACACCATCCGCGCGGCGATCAAACCGGCGGCCGATCCGTTCAAACCGTTCCTGGCTCAGCTCAAGTCCGAGCATGACACCCGCACCGCCAAGGATGCCGAGTTCGTGTTCATCCGTGACAAGCTGGCGCTGGCGCAGAAACTGATGGAAGAGAAAACCGTCAGTCTCAATGAAGCCGAGCGTCGTGCCCAGCACACCGACATCGACGCCAAACAACTGGCCATGGAAAACATCCGTCGCAAGGCCAAAGGCGAAGAACCGCTCAAAGAGCTGAAAAAAGAAGATGAAGACCTCATCGCGGCTGCCGACCCGGACAAGGTCAAACCGGAAGACGATGCTTACCTGAGCGAAACCGGGCGCGTGCTGCTGGATTACCTGAAGCTGAGCAATCAGGTGGCCAAGAAGTAAGGTGATGGCAATTTAATGGTGATGATCCCGGGATCGTCATCAAACAGTCATCATTCTGTCGTGCAATAAAGGACTGGGAGCCACTCTTTTCATCGAGAGCGCTCCCAGTCCTTTTTTATCGCCAGAGATTGCCATGACCACGACCGAACAGCTGAGTGCCTTGAGCTCGATCTTGAGTCAAAGCGGCTTACACAGCCTGTTCCAGCCAATCATCTGCCTCTCTGAGCGACGCATACTCGGTTACGAAGCCCTCACCCGTGGCCCGTCCAACAGTCCGCTGCACTCACCCATTGCCCTGTTCGCCGTGGCGCGTCAGGCCGGGCGCCTGAGCGAACTGGAGATTGCCTGCCGACAATCGGCCTGCCGCCGTTTCAATGAGCAGCAACTGCCGGGCAAACTGTTTCTCAACGTCTCGCCAGAGTCCCTGCTCGAAGCTGCCCATCAACCGGGGCGCACCCTGCAGTTGCTACAAGACTTCGGTATTCCGCCGAGCCAGGTTGTGATCGAACTGACCGAGCAGACACCAATCGATGACTTCCAGTTACTGCAAACCGCGCTGCATCACTACCGGGCGATGGGCTTTTCGATTGCGCTGGATGATCTCGGTGCCGGCTACTCCAGCCTGCGCCTGTGGTCGGAGCTGCGTCCGGATTACGTGAAAATCGACCGCCACTTCATCGACGGCATTCATCAGGATGCGTTGAAACGGGAGTTCGTCGGTTCGATCCTGCAGATCGCCAAAGCCTCACGCGCGCAGGTGATTGCTGAAGGCATCGAACTGCCAGAGGAGTTGGCAGTGTTGACCGAAATGGGCGTGGATCTGGTGCAAGGATACTTGCTTGGTCGCCCACAAGAGCACCCGCCCCGCGACGCCCGTGCGATGATGCCCAAACATGACAGCAGCACCGTCGCGCTGAACGACGAAGGCAGCGACCTCAGCGCCCTGCTCAACGACCAACCGGCTGTGGGGCGCGACACGCCAACCGCTACGGTACTGGAAGCGTTTCGCCGTCAGGCCAATCTGAACTCGCTGGCCGTGCTCGACGAACAAGGCCAGCCGTGCGGCATCGTCCACCGCCATTCCTTGTCCGATGCCCTGCTCAAACCCTTCGCCACCGACCTGTTCGCGCGCAAACCGATCAGCCGCCTGATGAACGACGACTTCCTCGCCGTGGAAATGAGCCAGTCGCTGCAACAGGTCAGCCGCCTGATCACCAGCCGTGCTCGCCAGCGCATCGAAGAAGACTTCATCATTACCCTCAACGGCAGCTACCTCGGCCTCGGTCGGGTGATCGACGTGCTCAAACTGATCACCGAACTGAAGATCCAGCAGGCCCGCTACGCCAACCCGCTGACCCTGCTGCCCGGCAACGTACCGATCCAGCAATGCCTGACCCGTCTGCTGCAACAGGGCCGCGAATCGGTCATCTGCTACGTCGACATCGACAGCTTCAAACCCTTCAACGACATCTACGGCTACGGCCGCGGCGACGAAGTCCTGCTATGCCTGGCGCAATGCCTGAACGAACGCGTCGACCCGTCCCGCGACTTCGTCGGCCACATCGGCGGCGACGACTTCCTCCTCGTCCTCGGCCCGGAAGACTGGCGCAAACGCCTCAACCAGTTGCTCGACGACTTCCAGAGCCAATGCCGCCGCTTCTATCGCCCCGAACACCTCGACGCCGGCCGCTTCATCGCCCCGAATCGCCAGGGAATACGGCAGGAGTTTCCGCTGTTGTCATTGTCCATCGGCGTGGTGCACCTGCATCCCGAAGCCTGCGCACAGCTGGACGCCAGTCAACTCGCGGAAATGGCGTCGCAGGCGAAGCATCATGCGAAAAATGTTCCTGGGTATAGCGTGCATGTGATTGATAGCCTAACTTCCACCGACCTCCATCCCCCACAACTAATCGGCCAGCGCTGATTCCCCAAACAACAGAACTCCCTGTGGGAGCGGGCTTGCCCGCGAAGGGGTCAGTTGAATTAGCCCAATTTTTCGGCCTTACCCCATATCTGAATCATCGACGTGATATTTCAATAAACAACTCAACAAAACCTGCATAAACTGACGCTGATCCTCTACGTCATCATCAAAATAAGTTGTGATCCTTGTAAAGACCTCATCAAAGCTATCACCAGCTTCCAAGTAGTACTTCAGTGTGTCGATACACCACTCGCGCTCACCAACACTATAGGATAGAAACTCAGGCTTCATAAGAATATCAAACAGCTCAGCAAGCTCTTGCTTGTCATTGACGTTCTTCGAGACGATGATTTTTTCACGATCATCATCATGAGTATTTTCTATATCAAATAGAAAAAGCAGACCACGCAAAACAAAATATTCAGGCTTACGTTTCAATTCACAAACTCCGTATAAGAGGTTATAGGCTCAGCTGCCTTATTGAGAATTACTACCGCATGTGTTTGCTGTCCATAAACGACTCCTCCCCTCTTGTACCCCTCGCCAACAACCTTACCCATATTTATAGGTTCTTTGGAGGCAAGTTGGCCATTTCGTCTGAAAACAAGCTGAGCACGATGTATGGCATTAAGTTGATCTCGATAACTAAAAAAGTGAGTAGCAGCACTAGGTATTTTGGGCTGCCCTGCTCGTCTCCCATTGTTATAAACCTCAATAACTCCAGTTGTGGGATTTCTTCCCGTCATTGAGCGTTCTTGCTGAGAAGCTAACGTGGTCTGTTTGCCATGTTTCTCTAAAAAGTGTGCGTCTTGTGTGGCTTTCTCCATTTCAACCAAACGCCGATGAGCATTTTCTTCTGCCACCTCATCAAGCCTCGCCCGCCGCTCCTGCGCCGTCATCTTTGGCAGCGAAGGCGCTCCCTCTTCGACGACCACGCGACCGGCCTCGTACCGCATTGGACGTCGTGGCTCCGGCGGCGGGCAACTGCAGCTCAACCCCAACGGATCCACCCACCCCGTCGGATTCGGCACGTACTGGTACTGATTCAACCCTCCGGCCAGCTTCACCGGATCCGGCGTCAGGTACCGCCCCAGCCGCGGGTCGTAATACCGGTGGCGGTTGTAATGCAGTCCGCTCTCCGCATCGAAATACTGCCCCTGAAACCGCAGCGGCTGGTCCAGGTAGTCCTCGCCGGCCAGGGTGATCGCCGCGACTTTGCCGTAGGCGTCGTATTGCGCCGACCAGACGATTTCGCCGCTGTAGTCGGTCAGTTCCTGCGGCGTGCCGAGGTGGTCGAGTTGGTAGTAAAACGGGCAGGCCTTTTTCGGGCCTTTGCCGTCGAGCAGCGCCAGCGGGCGGAAGGTGCCGGGTTCGTAGACGTAGCTGCGGTGCTGGGTTTTGCTGCTTTCGGCGACGAGGTGGTCGCCTTGCCAGAAGTACTCGGTGCTGACGCCGTCGACGGTTTTGCGGATGCGCCGGCCGAAGGCGTCGTAGCGATAACTGGCGGTTTTGCCGTCGGGGCGCGTCAGGCCGATCAGGCGGTGCTGGCTGTCGTAGCGGTATTCGGTGACCAATTGCTGGTCGCGGCCACGGCGTTCGCGGATCAGGTTGCCGAAGGCGTCGTAGTCGTAATGGCGGTCGCCCTGCATCAGCAGGCGGTTGCCCCTGATTTGTGTCGGGCCGGGGCGGTCCTGCATCAGCAGGTTGCCGGCCGGGTCGTGGGCGAAGGTTTCCGGCAGTTCGTCGCGCGAGTGGCGCACGCGGATCAGCCGGTCGAGGGCGTCGTAACCGTAGGTGCGCTGGCCGTGGCGGCTGTCGGCAATGTGCTCGAGGTTGCCGTTGGTGCTGTAGGCATAATCGCGGCGGTACAGCGAAGCGTGCTGATGGCCTACAGCGTGGGCGAGTAAACGGCCCTGGTCGTCGTAGGCATATTCGCTGAGCAGCAGGCCTTGCTGACGTTGTTGTTCGCGACCGGACTGGTAGACGTGGCGGGTCAGCGATGCGCCGTTGAGGTCGATGGCGGTGAGCGCGCCGCCCTTGGCATAGTGATAGTCGAGCTTGCTGTTGTCCGGCAGGCGCTGGCGCTTGAGCTGACCGCAGGCGTCGTAGGCGTAACGCAGGGTGCCCCAGCCCTGATGCTCGGTGATCAGCCGATCCTGCAGGTCATATTCGAAGGCCAGCGGATGTTTTTGCCCGTCATCGACGCCCACCAGACGCCCGAGGCGGTCGTAGCGGTATTCGACCTTGACCCCGTCGGGCAGGGTCTTGATCAGCAGGCGCCCGGCGGTATCGCGCTCGTAAGCGGTGACCAGCGTCGAACCGTCATCGCCGAACTCGGTCTTTTCCAGCAGATGCCCGTTGAGGTCATAGGCATACGCCGTACGGCGGCCGTCGAAGCCGGTTTCCTGTCGGATCAATCCGGTGGACGTGTAGTCCAGGCGGTATGTTTCCCCGGACTCGTTCTCGATCTCGGTGAGCAACAACTGCGCATGGTCGTAGCGGTACTGCACCCGCGTGCCGTCGGGGTTGATCTTGCGCGAGACCAGGTGCAGGTCATCGTCATACTCGTAGCGGGTGATGCGCCCGAGTTCGTCACGCTCGGCGGTGACCTGACCGTAGGCGCCGTAGCTGTAGGCGCGGGTGGCACCGGTAGGCGCCGTCGTCTGAACCAGCCGGCCCAGTGCATCCCACTGCTGGCGCGTGACAGCGCCATGTTCGTCGCACGTGGTGGTCCGTCGCCCCAGCGCATCGTAGGAAAAGCGCCGCACGCCACCGTCGGGCAAGGTCTCTTCAACGAGCTGGCCGAGGTCGTTCCAGACCCGCACATGGCGGCTGCTGTCCGGGTAACGGATCGACAGCAACCGCCCACGGGCGTCGTAGTGGTAATGGGTGACATGGCCGTCAGGATCGACCGCCTCGGTGACATCGCCCTGGGCATTGCGCCGCCAGGTCCACACCGCCTCGCCCCGTGCACGGCTGTGCAGGAAACCGTTACGGTATTCGTAGGACGTCGGCTCATCGTCCGGCGCAAGCAGCGCCACCAGCCGTCCGGCCTCGTCGTAGCGGTATTCGGTGATCGCACCTAACGCATCTTGCTCGGCGACCAAGCGCCCCGAGGAGTCGTAGGCCTTGAGCTGTTCGCCACCGTTGGCCTCGACCTTGCGCACCAGGCGTGCGCGGTCATCGTGGACGTAGGTTTCCTCGGTGCCATCGACGTAATGCACCGCCACGCTGCCGTCGTCATTCCAGACATAACGCGTGTCCACCTGCGAAAACGACGCCCAGTGCCGCACGCACCGGGCCGCCTTGCCGGACCGCTCCCACTCCCAGAAGAAACTGGCGCCACCGGTCAATTGCCGTTGCAGGATGACGTGTTGATCGTCGTAGTCGTAACGCTCGCTGTCGCCGGCGGCGTTGGTTGCCTCGATCAGTCGCTGTTGGGCGTCGTAGCGGTAACTGACCAGGGGCTGTTCGGTGTGCCAGTCACCTTCGCGAAAAATCTGGTACTCGACGCCGATCAGATGCGCACGCTCATAGCGCAACAGCAGCGACCGACCCGCGCCGTTGTCCAGTCGCTGAACCCTGTCAGACCGATCCCGTAAAACACGTAACCGGTTGTCGTACGAATCGCTGACCGCCGTCAGCCGCCCCGCCCGAAAGTGATAAAACCGCGCCGTTTCCCCCGCCAGCGCAAGAATCAGCTCCTCCGGCTCATCCCCCAGAAAAATCGCCGCCCGCGACAGGCTGTTGTGAATCGCCGGCCGTTCAACGCTGGGCAACGGAAAGCGTGTGCGGCGGTTTTCGTGATCGACCCAGACCACCACATCGCCATCGAACTCCAGGCAATGCGCCAGCGAATGACTCCAGCCAAACCCCAGCCCGACATCGTTCTCAACCGCGCTGGTGCGGTACAACCGGGTGAACTCGAACGGCAGCAAGCCATCGAGCGTGCCATCGGTCAGGGTCAGCAGTTCTTCGCCGGTGACCATCGATACCGGACAACCATTGGTGCAGGTGCGCGACACGCAATCGGCGCTGTCGCCGTTGGGGTTTTTCGCTTGATCCGACTTATCGTCGTGGTGTGCGCCTTTCTTCAGCGAGGTATTACGCCGGGCATTCCAGCGCAGTTGCATGCGACCCTTTTTCACCCCTGCGACGATGCCGCGTGCGGCGACGGTTTTGTATTGATCGACGTACTTGATGAACCCGCCGACGATGCCGAACAGCGCCTTGACCAATCGCATCACCGCCGACAGCAGTTGCACCGCACGATCCGCGAGTCGCAGCGTCAGATAGGCGATCCCGGCACCACCACTGGCGAACGTCAGGACGATACTGATCAGCACATCGAGCAGCAGCTGCACGATCATCATCGACGCCGCTTCAGCAGTCTTGCCGGCAATTTCACTGGGCGGCAGCATCTCCAGCCAAAGACTGGCCGTACGCAGCAGCAAACACAGTGCCGCCTCATCACTGACCAGCAACTGCAACTGTTGCATGACCTCGGGAGCCGTCGCGGCCAGGTTCATCAGATCGGTCGCGCCACTACCCAGTCGATCCACAAAAGCGCCGGGGTTCTTGAGAATCTCCGACAGCATTACAATGCTGTCCCATACCCCCTCAATGGCTGCCCAGCTCCCGGCCAGCGTGCCGTTCCCCGCGGCGGTGGCGACCGACTGCGACCACTGCGGCTTGAAGCCCTGCCACTCGCTGCGCAGCCAGTCCTCCAGCTCAAGAGCCAGACCGTCGTAGGATGCAAAAAGCTGTTCGACCTGTTTCGGACTGACGCCACCGTGCACTTGTACCCGGTAGAAATTACCGGGCTCGCCACGAAATGCGCCCTCGCCGCGCGCATCAAGCGTGACAGGCGCGACGGCCCCGCCATCCACCGCCACCACATCGACCACGATGTTGCCCAGTGGAATGTCATAGACGGATTCAAACTTGCTCTCGATCAGCATCAATCCGCCCTGGGGGCACTGGACGACGCCGGAGACGAATTCGCTGTCGCCAGTGCTGACGGCGGTGCTGCGATCACCGAAGCGGATAATCCGCTCCATGCCCATCAGCGACGGCAGATCGGCCGCATGACTGACCTGATCAGCCGTGCTGCTCAACCAGTGCTCAAGCTGCTGGCGATAGAGCGTGAGGGTGTCGGGAAAGCTGTCGAGTTCCTGCTCGATACGAGTGACGGCTTGCATCAACGCACGTCGGCGTGCAGGACGAACTGAAAAACCGGGTCAAACATTGGCGTTCCCTCGCGCAAAAAGTTAGGCGCGGGAACTGTGCGGGGGATCAATCGGGAAAGAAGTCAGGCAAGTAGGCACTTGCTGTAGGACTAATCTGCAATAAACCGTTTACTACAAAACGTACAGACAAAAACGAAAACGTGGCGAGAGGTTTCCCTCACGCCACGTTTATCTGATCGACACAAATGGATTTACTGCGTTGAATCCCGCGCGTTCAGCTCTTTCAGTTTGAGCTCGGCCAGCGGGTGTCCGGCCTTGGCGGCCATGCCCCACCAGCGGGCTGCGTCCGCCGGGTCCGGTGCTTTGCTCGGGGTGCCTGCGAGACTGATCACACCGACCTGATAGGCCGCTTTGCCATCCCCGGCCAATGCCGCGAGACGCAACAAACGCACGCCTTCTTCACGTGCGCCGAGGCCAACACCACGGAAGGTCAGGATGTGCCCGTAAAAGCTTTGCGCACCGACGTCGCCAAGATTGGCCATGCGCGCGAACTGGCCTTCAAGCCAGCGCCAGCCTCGCGGCTGACGGACAAACCACGACCAATGAAACAGCCTGCGGGCCAGCCAATAAGCGGCACGCGCCTTGAGTCGCAAAAACACTCAGGCCTCCGCCGATTCCGGGTATTCGTATTCGAAAACTCTGACCACTTCCGATGCATGCCAAGAGGCAGCGGCAACACCATCGGACGGCCCCGAAAAACGCCCCAGACGTTCAACGCATTCAAAAAAACCGGTGCGCGGCAGGCGACTGGCGCCCTGACTGATCACCAGCGAACTGCGCAACGGTTGTTCGGCCTTGGCGTCCAGTGCCGCCAGATGTTCCAGTGCAGCGGTCAGGGTTTGCATCGCCGGCGTCGGCAACTGCAAACGTTCGAGCAAGGCTCGGTAAGTCAGAAGATGGCGCTGCCGGCGCGCCTGATCCAGTTCTCCCAGCAATCCGTCCCAATGTTGACGACTGATGCGTACGCTCACGATTCATCCCTCCAACCTGGCACCGTCAGTTCCCAGGCCAGGCTGCGACGAATCGCGGCGTCAGGCTGACGCTCGCCGCTTTCGATCATGGCCAGATAAGACGGGCTGATGCCTACCGTGCGGGCCAGCGCCTCGATGGCGATGCCCTTCCCTTCGCGCAAACTGCGTAGTTGATCCAGACCTGGAAGAATCGGGTCCAGTGTGGTCGCGAGCGGCGCTTGAGCCTGCTGCGACGGTGTTTCGTTGATCCCTGCTGCTTTCAGTAGAGCCTGATAGTGAGCCCAAGGCAGAACTGCGTATTCGGGCTCGCCATCGCGTGCAATTATCTGAATATCCATGACTACCCCGTAGGACAACAACACTTAGCGAGTCGGCACTTTTCCATAGAAGTGTAATCCTAACAGCGGCCAAGGTCGCGGGGGGTATCTATCTGCAGAGCGACTTCGTCAATCAGGGCTTTTTCGGCCCCTGAAGCTGCAATTGCTCGGGGGTATCAGGCAGGCGTTCAACCACCGCCAGTTTTTCCGGCTGCTGGCGATTGCGCCAGAGACGAAAGGCACTGAGTTCATCATCGAGGGTTTTCATCAACCAGGCGAGAACGGCGATATCGTCGAGCATGCCGAACATGGGAATGAAATCGGGAATGGCATCTACCGGGCTCAGGAAGTACATCAGGCCAGCGACCACGGAGATCAACGCTTTCGGGCTGATCGCACGGTATTCGCCGCGCCAGTAGGCCAGGCACAATGCCTGCAACAAACGCAGGTCGTCCTTGAGTTTGCCGAGGCGATTGCCCTGTGCCGCGCCTTTGCTGGCAACGGCAAACAACAGGGTCGGCAAGCGTCCACGCGCCAGCAGACGGCCGGCCAGGGGCAGGAATCGAGCGAAATTCCACGGAGCTTTCATCTATTCCTCCCATTGAAATGTTATCCACACAAATTGTGGATAACCTTGTGAACAGAGCTGCATTTCAGCGCTGAGAGCCCCGTTTTATAAGGGCTGCGCTCAGATCGGGCGTTTTTTACTCACATAAAAAAGCCCAATATTTCATTGACTTGGCGGCTCAGGGCGTCTAGTACGGGCAGCCTCAAAGGTATGACTGTGCTGACCGGCATCGGTTCGCTCTGTTTACCCTTGCCATCCGCCAGATGCAACAACGCCCCGCATAAGCGAGGCGTTGTTGTTGAAACCGGAGCCGATTACTTGGCAGCGGCGTCTTCTTTGGCTGGATCCTTGATGGCCAGCAGTTCCAGGTCGAAGACCAGAACCGAGTTGGCCGGGATTGCCGGGCTTGGCGATTGCGCGCCGTAAGCCAGATCGCTAGGGATGTACAGTTTGTACTTCTCGCCAACGTGCATCAGTTGCAGGCCTTCGACCCAACCCGGAATCACGCCGCTTACCGGCAGATCAATCGGGCTGCCGCGCTCGACGGAGCTGTCGAATACGGTGCCGTTGGTCAGCTTGCCGGTGTAGTGAACGGTCACTACGTCAGTCGGCTTGGGCTGTGGGCCGTCGGCTTTCTTGATCACTTCGTACTGCAGGCCGGAAGCGGTGGTGGTGACACCCGCTTTCTTGCCGTTTTCTTCGAGGAATTTCTTGCCGGCAGCTGCCGACTCTTCGCTCATTTTGGCCATGCGCTCTTCAGCACGCTTTTGCAGCGCGGCGAAGGCTTCGACCAGTTCTTCATCTTTCAGCTTCTGTTCTTTCTTGCCGACGGCATCTTCGATGCCCTGGGCTACCGCTTTGGAGTCCAGATCATCCATGCCTTCCTGAGCCAGGCTCTTGCCCATGTTCAGGCCGATACCGTAGGAAGCTTTTTGCGCCGGGGTTTTCAGCTCTACGCTGGTCTGCGAATCACAACCCGCGAGGACCAGGCTAACCAGGGCTACCGCCGCCGCCAACCGATGCTGTTTCATGCTATTTCCTTGTTCATGCGCCGAATAGGGCAATCGAGTAAAGCCGCGAGCTTATCAGGCCGCCACGACCAATGGCTACCGGCATGAGAGCAGTAAAGCGACGATAAGTTCAGGGATTAAAACGCATTTGGGCGAAGACACGATGAAGCTTCTGTCATCTGCTGCTGACAACCGTAGCCTCCTCTTCCCACAACATCTGGCGTAATGGCCACTTGCCGCACAGGGTCAGGCTCAGGCATAACAACACAACAACTCGACAAGGATGTTTATCTTGCGCCTCTTACTCCGCGTGCTGACCCTGATCATCGTGCTGTCGGGACTGGTCCTGACAGTGGTTCTGTACTACGTCGCCAACCCGAAATTGCCTTTCTACACGCCCGTGCAGCAGGTGCATTACCTGGATCAGTGGACGGAACAAGAGCGGCAAACCTATTACTTCACCCCTCAGGGCACCCAGGTCAAAGGCCTGCACTACGAGTGGTTCCAGGCGCTGGAGTTGCCTTTCTCAGAGCAACGCTTCACGGCCCCCGACTACCTCGCGCGCTTTGGTTTTCTGATCGACCCGCTGCAAACAGCCACACCGGACAACCCCGGCAATTTGCCCGTCGGTTTTGCCCGACATCAGAACGCCGGCAGCACCGAGAAATATCTGGACATCACCTGTGCCGCTTGCCACACCGGCGAATTGCACTTTAAAGGCCAGGCCGTGCGCATCGACGGTGGCACGGCGCAGCATGTATTGCCTTCAAGTGTTCCTACACTGCGCGGCGGCAGTTTCGGACAGGCATTGGTGGCAAGTCTGACCTCGACTTACTACAACCCGTGGAAATTCGAACGCTTCGCCCGCCACGTACTGGGCGATGAATACGACGCGCGCCATGCGCAACTGCGCAAGGATTTCAAGCAATCGCTGGATACGTTTCTCAAAGTGGCGTGGAACGACACCCATCGCGGCCTCTACCCGACCGAGGAAGGCCCGGGGCGCGCCGACGCATTCGGGCGGATCGCCAATGCGACGTTCGGTGATGCGATCTCCCCTGCCAATTACCGCATCGCCGACGCTCCGGTGGATTACCCGCAACTGTGGGACATGTGGACATTCGACTGGGTGCAGTGGAACGGGTCGGCGCAACAGCCGATGGCGCGCAATATCGGCGAAGCGTTGGGCGTTGGCGCCACCCTGAATTTCTTCGATGCCAACGGCCAGCCGCTGCAAGGCGATGCGCGCTATGCCTCCAGCGTGCGCGTGCGCGACCTGCACAAGATCGAGGAAACCCTGCAGAAACTGCGGCCACCTGCCTGGCCGGAGGCCTTGTTCGGTGCAGTCGATAAACCTCTCGCGGCCAAAGGACGCGCGCTGTTCGCGGAAAATTGCGCCGGCTGCCATGTGCCACGCAAGACTCAGGAAGGCGAGCGCTGGGTACAGCGCTTACCCCTGTTGCCGGTGGACGTCATCGGCACCGACCCAAACGCCGCCAACAACATTGCCAGCCACCGCTTCGACCTGACGGCCCTGCAATGGGACCTGAAAGAACTGGAAAAAATGGACGTCAAACTGCACCCGACGCCCGAGGAGCCGCTGGATCTGAGTCAGTTGTCGGTGGCCAAGGGCCTGGCATACGTGACCGCCTTCGTCGAAGGCCGTGCCTATCGCGAGGCTCAGGTCACGCCCGAGGAGAAGCCGCGCCTCGACGGATTCGGCCTGCCGATCGGTGTTCGCGAAAAAGTCGCGTACAAGGCGCGACCGCTGGCCGGCGTCTGGGCCACCGGGCCATTTCTGCATAACGGTTCGGTGCCGAGCCTTTATCAACTGCTGTCACCGCAGGATGAACGCGCCACCACCTTCTATAAAGGCACCTTCGAATACGACCCACGGCACCTGGGCTATCGCACCGAAGCCTTCACCAATGGCTTCCTGTTCGACACGCGGATCAGCGGCAATCACAACAGTGGTCACGAGTTCCGTGCCGGCGAACGCGGCAATGGCGTGATCGGCCGCCTGCTGCTGCCGGAAGAACGCTGGGCGCTGCTCGAATACCTGAAAGTCCTCGGCGGCCCTCTGGAGGCGCAACTGCCATGATGTTTTCGACCTTCAATAAGCGCCTGTCATTGCTGGCGCGGATCTGGTTGTGGCTGGGCCGCCTGCTGGGCAGAACCTTGCTGCTTTTGCTCTTTATTGGCCTGATTGGCTGGGCCATCGGCACGGCGTGGTGGGCCTGGCAGCATCGCGGGCCGGTGTCGGCTCTGGAACAGATTCCCTCCGGTGAAGCCGGGATGACACAAGGCGTGATCCAGACGGCCGTGCGCATCGTCGATCAACACCGTGAAAGCACGCGTTTCCTGCGCGACGCGCATGCCAAGGCTCACGGCTGCGTGAAGGCTGAAGTGCAGGTAATACCGCAACTGGCGCAATCGCTGCGCCAAGGGGTCTTCAGCGAACCGGGACACACCTGGCAGGCGATAATTCGCCTGTCCAACGGCAATGCTTACCCGCAGTTCGACAGCATTCGCGACGCACGGGGCATGGCGATCAAGCTGCTCGACGTACCCGGCAAGCAGTTGTTGGGAAATCGCCAGGAACAGCACGAGCAAGACTTTGTGATGTTCAGCCACCCCAACTTCTTTGTCAGCGATGTCGCCGAGTACCGTCAGAATGTGGCGGCGCAGGCTGACGGCAAGAAGATCCTGGCGTTTTTCCCCGGTTGGGATCCGCGCACCTGGCAGGTCCGCCATCTGCTTATCGCGCTGGCGACGCTGTCGCCGCCCCCGGACAGTCCGACAGGGACGACTTACTTTTCGGTTTCGCCCTACAAGTTCGGTGAGGCGAATGCGAAGTTTCGCGTGGCACCGGCCCCGGACAATTGTCCGGCTTACACCCTGCCAAAACAGAACCACGACCTGCCGAACTTCCTGCGCAGCGCGTTGAATCAGCAGTTGTCGACGGATCGCGTGCCGGCCTGCTTCGTCTTGCAGATTCAGCGTCAGGATGCGAACAAGTACATGCCGATCGAGGACACCAGCATCGAATGGCGCGAGCAGGATTCACCCTTCGAAACCGTGGCGCGGATCACCCTGCCGCCACAGGATTTCGATACCCCGGCGCTGAATCTGGCCTGCGATAACCTGTCGTTCAATCCGTGGTTTGGTATCGAGGCCCATCGGCCGATTGGCGGGATCAACCGCCTGCGCAAGGCGGTGTATGAGGCAGTGAGCGATTATCGGCATAGCCAGAACGCCACGCAGTAAGCAGCGGCCTGTGGCGAGGGGATTTATCCCCGGTGGCTTGCGCAGCTGGCCTCGGCTTTAAAAGTCGGGCCGGCTTCGTAACCCAACGGGGATGAATGCCACAGAGGCAATGCAGAAATTGTCGAATCGCAGATAGCACAAAGCCCGCACAAGGCGGGCTTTGTGTGGTCATCTGGCGTTCAGTGTTCCAGATAACCGAATATGGCGCAGCGGACGGGACTCGAACCCGCGACCCCCGGCGTGACAGGCCGGTATTCTAACCGACTGAACTACCGCTGCGCGAAACGCTTGAAACGAATGGTGGGTGATGACGGGATCGAACCGCCGACATTCTGCTTGTAAGGCAGACGCTCTCCCAGCTGAGCTAATCACCCTTCGCTTCGTTACGGGGCGCATTATGCCACAAGTTTTCGTAAAGTGTTGATTTAATTGAATTTTTTTTCAAATAAATCCGAAAACCGGTGAAACGACACAACCCGATGGAACAAGGTACAAACGTGAGACAGAAAAAAACCCGCCTCAGCGGGTTTTTCCGTGGTGACCTGGCGTTCAGTGGTCCAGGTTACCGAATATGGCGCAGCGGACGGGACTCGAACCCGCGACCCCCGGCGTGACAGGCCGGTATTCTAACCGACTGAACTACCGCTGCGCTAAACACTTGAAACGAATGGTGGGTGATGACGGGATCGAACCGCCGACATTCTGCTTGTAAGGCAGACGCTCTCCCAGCTGAGCTAATCACCCTTCGCTTCGGTGTGGCGCGCATTCTACGGAGCGACCCAACCTCTGGCAAGCACTTTTTTAAATAATTTTCTCAGGCCTTCCAAAGGCTTAGAGAAGGGTTGGCCTACGGCACGGCGAAGACAATAATGCCCCCCTTTGTATAAAGGAGAGACTCACCCCATGTGGTTCAAAAACCTGCTTATCTATCGCCTGACCCAAGACCTGCCTGTCGATGCCGAGGCGCTGGAAACTGCACTGGCCACCAAACTGGCGCGTCCATGTGCAAGCCAGGAGTTGACCACCTACGGTTTCGTCGCGCCATTCGGCAAAGGCGAAGATGCTCCACTGGTGCACGTCAGCGGTGATTTCCTGCTGATCGCTGCACGTAAAGAAGAACGCATTCTGCCGGGCAGCGTCGTGCGTGACGCCGTCAAGGAAAAGGTTGAAGAGATCGAAGCCGAGCAGATGCGCAAGGTCTATAAGAAGGAACGCGATCAGATCAAGGATGAAATCATCCAGGCCTTCCTGCCGCGCGCGTTCATTCGTCGCTCGTCGACCTTCGCTGCCATCGCGCCGAAACAGGGCCTGATCCTGGTCAACTCGGCCAGCCCGAAGCGCGCCGAAGACCTGCTCTCCACCCTGCGTGAAGTGCTCGGCACCCTGCCCGTCCGTCCGCTGACCGTGAAAACCGCGCCGACCGCCGTGATGACCGAATGGGTCACCACCCAGCAAGCCGCCCCGGACTTCTTCGTACTGGACGAGTGCGAACTGCGCGACACCCACGAAGACGGTGGCATCGTGCGCTGCAAGCGTCAGGACCTGACCAGTGAAGAAATCCAGTTGCACCTGAGCACAGGCAAAGTCGTGACTCAACTGTCGCTGGCCTGGCAGGACAAACTGTCGTTCATGCTCGACGACAAAATGACCGTCAAGCGCCTGAAGTTCGAAGATCTGTTGCAGGATCAGGCGGAACAGGACGGCGGCGACGAAGCGCTGGGCCAGCTGGATGCGAGCTTCACCCTGATGATGCTGACCTTCGGCGACTTCCTGCCGGCGCTGGTTGAAGCGTTGGGCGGTGAAGAGACGCCGCAGGGGATCTGACGAAAACCTGTTCCATCTGAAGGAACAGGATCAACTGTGGGAGCTGGCTTGCCAGCGGTAGCGGTGTAACAGATGACTGTAGTGGCGTCTGACACACCGCCATCGCTGGCAACCCGGCTCCCGCATGTTTTAGGGTGTTCATTTAATAATAAGGATCAAGCCATGCGCGCACTGGCTGCACTCAGCCGCTTTGTCGGCAATACCTTCGCTTACTGGGTTCTGATTTTCGCCGTGATCGCGTTTCTGCAACCGGCGTGGTTTCTCGGTCTCAAGGGCGCCATCGTGCCGCTGCTTGGCCTGGTCATGTTCGGCATGGGCCTGACCCTCAAGCTCGACGACTTCGCGGCCGTCGCCCGCCATCCGTGGCGCGTCGCGCTGGGCGTGGTTGCGCACTTCGTGATCATGCCCGGCATGGCGTGGTTGCTCTGCCAGATTTTCCACCTGCCGCCGGAAATCGCCGTCGGGGTGATTCTGGTCGGCTGCTGCCCGAGTGGCACGTCTTCCAACGTCATGACCTGGCTGGCCCGCGGTGACCTGGCGCTGTCAGTGGCGATTGCCGCCGTCACCACCCTCCTCGCTCCGCTGCTGACCCCGGCCCTGATCTGGCTGCTGGCTTCGGCATGGTTGCCAGTGTCGTTCATGGAGTTGTTCTGGTCGATCCTGCAAGTGGTGTTGCTGCCGATCATCCTCGGCGTGGTTGCACAGCGCTTGCTCGGTAACAAGGTGCGCCATGCGGTGGAGGTGTTGCCGCTGGTGTCGGTGGTCAGCATTGTGATCATCGTCACTGCGGTGGTGGCTGCCAGTCAGGCGAAAATCGCCGAGTCCGGCTTGTTGATCATGGCGGTGGTGATGCTGCACAACAGCTTCGGTTACCTGCTCGGTTACTTCACCGGCCGCCTGTTCAACCTGCCATTGGCCCAGCGCAAGTCGCTGGCACTGGAAGTGGGCATGCAGAATTCAGGGTTGGGCGCCGCGCTGGCCAGCGCGCACTTTTCGCCATTGGCGGCGGTGCCCAGTGCGCTGTTCAGTGTCTGGCACAACATTTCCGGGGCTTTGCTTTCCACCTACTTCCGGCGCATGAGCGAGAAAGAAGATCGCGAGACGCTGGCCGGGCAAGCGGCCGACTGACTGCGAAACTTGATCCCCGGGTTAATGCTCGTCAGACTATTGCGCTACGCGGGGACGACCCTGCGACTCGCTCGAGTGCTTAATCTGGGGACGACCCCGTCAAACGATGGAGGTCTTTCATGTCCTGGATCATTCTGTTTTTCGCCGGTCTGTTCGAAGTCGGCTGGGCCGTCGGCCTGAAATACACCGACGGCTTCAGTCGTCCGCTCCCCACTGCACTGACCGTTGCGGCGATGGCCATCAGCCTTGGCCTGCTCGGCCTGGCGATGAAGGAACTGCCGCTGGGCACGGCCTATGCGATCTGGACCGGGGTCGGTGCCGTGGGCACGGTGATTGCCGGAATCATTCTGTTTGGCGAGTCGATGGCGTTGATTCGGCTGGCCAGTGTGGCGTTGATCGTTACCGGGTTGATCGGCCTCAAAATCAGCGCCTAAGCCTCTACCGCTATCGCGAGCAGGCTCACTCCTGCAGGGGGACGCATTTCAAATGTAGGAGTGAGCCTGCTCGCGATGAGCCCAGATCAGTGGGCAACTATCGAACGCTGCCGCGCAACGCCCCCACCACCCCCTGCAACTTCGCCGGCTCCGCCGCCTCAACCGCTACCGCCGAACCTGCCACCAAGGTCACGCGCGACCACAACCGCTTGAACAGGCCCTTGTTCGGATCACGGCTGAAGAAACTGCCCCACAACCCTTGCAACGCCAGCGGAATCACCGACACCGGGGTCTCCTCGAGAATCCGCGTCAGCCCCCCCTTGAACTCATTGATCTCGCCGTCAGTGGTCAACTTGCCTTCCGGGAAGATGCACACCAGCTCACCGTCCTTCAGATACTGGGCAATCCGGGTGAAGGCCTTTTCATAGATCTGGATGTCTTCGTTGCGCCCGGCGATCGGAATCGTCCCTGCGGTGCGAAAGATAAAGTTCAGCACCGGCAGGTTGTAGATCTTGTAGTACATGACAAAGCGAATCGGCCGACGCACCGCGCCACCAATCAGCAAGGCGTCGACAAACGACACGTGGTTGCACACCAGCAGGGCCGCACCTTCGTCGGGAATCGCCTCCAGGTTGCGATGCTCAACCCGGTACATGGAATGGCTGAGCAGCCAGATCAGGAAACGCATGCTGAATTCGGGAACGATCTTGAAGATGTAGGCGTTGACGCCGATGTTCAGCAGCGACACCACAAGAAACAGCTGCGGAATCGACAGCTTGGCCACACTGAGCAACACAATCGAAACGATCGCCGAGACCACCATAAACAGCGCATTGAGAATGTTGTTGGCAGCGATCACCCGCGCCCGCTCGTTCTCCGCGGTGCGCGACTGGATCAACGCATACAGCGGCACAATATAGAAACCGCCAAAAATGCCGAGGCCGAGAATGTCGACCAACACCGCCCAGGTGTGCACGAAGCCCAGCACTTCAATCCAGCTGTGGCCCGTGACGCTTTCCGGGATACCGCCGGAATGCCACCACAACAACAGACCAAACACGGTCAGACCGAACGAGCCGAACGGCACCAGACCGATCTCGACCTTACGCCCGGAGAGCTTCTCGCACAGCATCGAACCCAGTGCGATACCGACCGAAAATACCGTAAGAATCAGGGTGACCACGGTTTCGTCGCCGTGCATCCACTCCTTGGCGTACGCCGGGATCTGCGTCAGATAAATCGCCCCGACAAACCAGAACCACGAGTTGCCGACAATCGAGCGCGACACCGCTGGCGTCTGCCCCAGACCGAGTTTCAACGTCGCCCAGGACTGGCTGAAGATGTTCCAGTTCAGGCGCATTTCCGGGGACGCGGCTGCGGCGCGCGGGATGCTGCGGCTGGCCAGATAACCCAGCACGGCAATCCCGACAATGGCAGTCGATACCAGCGGCGCGTAATGGGTCGATGACATGATGACTCCGGCGCCAATCGTCCCGGCGAGGATCGCCAGAAACGTGCCCATCTCCACAAGGCCGTTACCGCCTACCAACTCATCCTCACGCAGCGCTTGCGGCAGGATCGAATATTTCACCGGCCCGAACAGCGCCGAGTGCGTGCCCATGGCGAACAGCGCCACCAGCATCAGCGACAAGTGATCAAAGAGAAACCCGACCGATCCTACGGCCATGATCGCGATTTCCGCGAGTTTGATCAGACGGATCAGCGCGTCCTTGGCGAATTTTTCGCCAAACTGCCCGGCCAGTGCCGAGAACAGGAAAAACGGCAGAATAAACAGCAGCGCACACAGGTTGACCCAGATCGAGCGGTCACCTTCGATGGTCAGGCGGTAAAGAATGGCGAGGATCAACGACTGTTTAAAAACGTTGTCGTTGAACGCACCGAGCGACTGGGTGATGAAAAACGGCAAGAAGCGCCGGGTGCGCAGCAGGTTGAACTGTGAGGGGTGACTCATCTTCCGTGTGTCCCTGATGTTTAAGGTAGAGAGGCCTGGGTACTGCTTATTGGAATCTCGAACCGCGATCCAGGCCACACCTTACCTAAACTTTCCAGGTTATTTCTTCAAACCTGCAATGCAGGGCGAGACAAACAGCTCGCCGCGCCATGCGCCTTGCACGGTACGTTTGCCGACAATCAGCCACATCACTGCCAGTAAAGTCACCAACACCGTGCCGACGACATTGAAAAACGCCAGATCGAGAACGCTGGCCAGTTTTAGCGTCGCCAGCGAATACACGCCCAACGGAAAGGTGAAGCCCCACCAGCCGAGGTTGAACGGGATACCGTCGCGCAAATAACGCGCGGTAATCAGTAATGCCATCAACATCCACCACAAGCCGAAGCCCCACAGCGTGATACCTGCCACCAGGCCCAGGCCCGAAGCAATTTCACCGACACCCGGCAGACCGTTGGCGGCAAAGATTGCCGGCGCGTCGCCCCCCAGCAACAACATGCCCAACGCTCCCGTGCCGATCGGACCGAGCGCCAGCCAGCTCGACGCGGCCATGTTTTCGTGGGGCAGCTTGTGCAGGGCCATACGCAGCAACAGGATCGTCAGGATGCTGAACGCCACCGGCAGGGAAAAGGCCCAGAGCACGTAGCTGGTGGTCAACACCACCAGTTGCGCATGGGCATCGGCGAGATGCGGTGCGAGCAAGCCGCCACTGGCCGCTGACACTTCTGCGGCCACCACGGGCAACAACCACACAGCGGTCATCTGGTCGATGCTGTGCTCCTGACGGGTAAACATCATGTAGGGAATCAACACGCCGCAGGCCAGCGACATGCCCACATCGAGCCACCACAGCACTTCGGCAAGGTGAATCACACCTTCCCCCCAGCGTGGCAGGCCGAACAGCAGAAAGCCGTTGATGATCGTCGCCAGGCCCATGGGAATGGTGCCGAAGAACATCGACACGGTGGAATGACCGAAAATCCGCCGCGCCTCGTCAAAGAACAGGATCCAGCGCGCGGCGTAGGCGAAGGTAAACAGGGTGAACAACAGGATGTTGAACAGCCACAGCCCTTCGGCAACGGTGTGTAATCCGGGAATTGCCAGCGGCAATTGCGCCAGCGCCAACGCCAGCACACCGGTGCCCATGGTTGCGGCGAACCAGTTAGGGGTAAATTGGCGGATCACTTCACGCGGATGCTGAAGCTGACTGAATGGCTTGAGGCCGGTTTTGACGCTGTTGGGGCAAATCATCATGAACTCCTGTCCTCTGGTGAGGTTGAGTCCATGGTAGATCTGAATCGAATATCTATATAACGGGCAATATCTCTAACTGTTATCTGTTTTATGGATAAGCCGTCAGACACTGCCTTCGCTTTCTATCACCAGAATCCGCGCCGCGCCCTGCGGATGCGCCACATGCTCAGTGCCAACCGAGGCATAAAAAATATCACCGACCTCCAGCAGCACCTGCTTTTCTTCACTTCCCTCGCGATAGCGCATCTGCACCCGGCCATCGAGCACCACAAACACTTCCTCACCGTCGTTGATGTGCCATTTGTACGGCTGATCCGTCCAGTGCAGGCGCGTGGTGATGCCGTTCATGTTGGCGATGTCCAGCGCGCCCCAGGCGCGGTCGGCGGTGAAGGACTTGCTGCGAATGATCTTCATGAATCGTTCCGTGAGCAGATTGACTACGCAAGGCTAACCGAAAGCGCTGCGCTTATGGCGCGCGACACACCTTGGCCGGCGCCGGACGCAAGCTGAGCAACAATGCCGCCACGGCCAGCACAATCAACACCGCGCCATAACCATCGGTGGTCACCAACAACCCCAGGCTGCGGGTCAGGTGCCCGGCCAGCAACGCCGGCAAACAGAACGCCAGGTAACTCAGCACGTAATATGCCGACATCAGACCGGCCCGCTCATGGGGCAAGGCCAGCGGTACCAGGCTGCGCACGGCGCCGAGAAATCCCGCACCGAACCCACAACCGGCCACCAGCGTACCGAGGAAAAACAGCGACAGACTGGCGCTGTGCACGCCGAGCAGAATCAGCACCAGGCCGATCGGCAGCAGACTCGCGCCCCATTGCAGCGCGCGGGCGGCGGGTCGATTGCGCATGGTGACAATCATCAGCGCTCCGGTCACAGTCAGGGCCGCCACGGTCGCGCCACCGATCAGGTTGGAGGTCGAACCGGTGGCGGTGCGCACCAGCGACGGGGCCAACGACGCGTAAAAACCGCCGAGCGCCCAGGTCGCGGTGTTCAGCGGCAGCACTCGCCACAGGGTCGGGCGCGCCTGCAACGGCACATGCAGCGTCGGTCGCAGCGACGCCCACGCCCCCGCTTGGTGGGTGACCGTTTCCGGCAGGCGCCAGACATACAGCGCCTGCAACACAAACAGCGCAAGCAATAACCAGTAGGTCAACTGCAGCGGCGCCGGGGCGAACTCGGCGAGCAAACCGCAGCCCATGCCACCCAACGCCATGCCCAATAATGGCGCGACGCTGTTGATCAATGGCCCTTGCTGACGATCCGTATCGAGCAGTGTTGCGCTTAAAACGGCGGTAGCCATGCCGGTGGCGAAGCCTTGCAGCACCCGTGCGCTAATCAGCCAGGTCACGCTGTCGGCCCCGATAAACCACACCATCGCCAAAGCGTTGAGCAGCACGGCAGTAAAAATCACCGGTTTGCGTCCGAGGTGATCGGACAGCGAACCGACGGTCAGTAACGCCGCCAGCAGACTGAGGGCGTAAACGCCGAAAATCAGGGTCAGCACCGCTGCCGAGAAGTGCAACTGGTCCTGGTACAGGTGATACAACGGCGTCGGCGCGGTGGAAGCGGCGAGAAAACTGAGTAAGGTGATCGCCAGAAACCACAGGCTGGAACGGTTGGAAGCGCCGTTATTAAAAGGGCTGGTCATGTGCACACTCCGCAAAAGCTAATTTTTTGCTTTTGCGGAGTGTGCTACCGCCTCACGCTTAAAGCAAATTCTTTGTGTTAAGGTCTGCCCCATGGCTATTAAAGAAGGTTTACGCCCCGGTGGCCGCAGCGCCCGGGTGCAAGATGCAATTCATTCGGCGGTCCGTGCACTGCTGCAGGAACAGGAGCGTTCGAGCGTGACCGTGCCGCAGATCGCCGCACGCGCCGGGGTCACGCCATCGACGATTTATCGACGCTGGGGTGATCTGGCGGCGTTGCTGGCGGACGTCGCGCTTGCCCGCATGCGCCCTGACAGCGAACCGGCACAAACCGGCAGTCTGCGCAGCGATATCCGCGCCTGGGCCGAGCAATACCTCGACGAGATGAGTTCCGAGCCCGGGCGCAACATGATGCGCGACGTGCAGGCCAGTGCCACGCCGGGGTACTGCGTGACAATCCTCGGCGCGCAGCTGCAGACCATCATTGAGCGCCACCCGGATGAAGCGGCGCCGAGTATTGATCGGTTGATCAATCTGGTGGTGGCGCCAGTGGTGTTCCGGATTCTGTTTTCAGCGGCGGCGCTGGAGGTTGAAGAGTTGCATCGACTGATTGATATCGCGTTGCGTCAGGACTGACGCCATCGCTGGCAAGCCAGCGCCCACAGGATCTGTGAGGTCACAGCGTCTGTGCCACTGGAGATTTTTGTGGGAGCTGGCTTGCCAGCGATGAGGCCTGAACGGTCACTGCAAAAACCACCCGGTTCTTGCGCTGCGACACCTCGCCACGCCACGACCTTGGTCGACACTGACTAACCGCCGCGCACATGCGAGACTGTCCGCCCGGGCAGGAATGCCAGGGAGTCTTCTGTCGGGAGTGTTGCATGTCGTTGTCCACCGGGCTGATCGCCGCCGTCGCCCTGGCCTATATGGCCATCATGTTCGCCATCGCCTTCTACGGCGACCGTCGCAGTGCGCCGTTGCCGCCGCGGATGCGCGCGTGGGTGTACAGCCTGTCGCTGGCGGTTTACTGCACCAGCTGGACGTTCTTCGGCGCCGTCGGTCAGGCCGCCGAACAACTGTGGTCGTTCCTGCCGATTTACCTCGGGCCGATCCTGCTATTGGTCGGCGCGCCGTGGGTCCTGCAAAAAATGGTGATGATCAGCAAACAGGAGAACATCACCTCCATCGCTGACTTCATTGCCGCGCGCTACGGCAAATCGCAATCGCTGGCGGTGGTAGTCGCGCTGATCTGCCTGGTCGGCGTTCTGCCCTACATCGCCCTGCAACTCAAAGGTATTGTCCTCGGCGTGAACCTGTTGATCGGCGCCGGTGCCGATGCCATGGGCACTCGCGCCCAGGACACCGCACTGATCGTCTCGCTGGTGCTGGCGCTGTTCACCATTGTCTTCGGCACGCGCAACCTCGACGCCACGGAACACCACCGTGGCATGGTGCTGGCGATTGCCTTCGAATCGCTGGTCAAGCTGTTCGCCTTTCTCGCCGTCGGAGCCTTCGTGACGTACGGTCTGTACGACGGCTTCGACGATCTGTTCAATCAGGCGATGCTCGCCCCGCGCCTCGAGGAATACTGGAAAGAGACCATCAACTGGCCGTCGATGGTGGTACAGACCGGCGTGGCGATGATGGCGATCATCTGTTTGCCGCGGCAATTCCACGTCACCGTGGTGGAGAACATCGACCCGCAGGATCTGCGCCTGGCCAAATGGGTATTTCCGGCGTACCTCGCCCTCGCCGCGCTGTTTGTCGTGCCGATCGCCCTTGCCGGGCAGATGCTGCTGCCCAGCGACGTATTGCCCGACTCATTCGTGATCAGCCTGCCGCTGGCCCAGGCCCATCCGGCACTGGCGATGCTGGCATTTATCGGCGGTGCGTCGGCTGCCACCGGCATGGTGATTGTCGCCAGCGTGGCGCTGTCGACCATGGTGTCCAACGACATGCTGTTGCCGTGGTTACTGCGGCGCAATAATGCCGAGCGGCCGTTTGAGGTGTTCCGCCAGTGGATGCTCTCTGTGCGCCGGGTGAGCATCGTGGTGATTCTGCTGCTGGCCTATGTCAGCTACCGCCTGCTCGGTTCGACCGCGAGCCTGGCAACCATCGGCCAGATCGCCTTTGCCGCGGTGACGCAACTGGCACCGGCGATGCTGGGCGCGCTGTACTGGAAACAGGCCAACCGTCGTGGCGTTTTCGCCGGACTCGCAGCCGGGACCTTTCTGTGGTTCTACACACTGGTTCTGCCGATTGCTGCGCACAGCCTCGGCTGGTCCCTGAGCAGTTTTCCGGGGCTGGCATGGCTGCACGGTAATCCGCTGAACCTGCCGATCACGCCACTGACCCAAGGCGTGGTGCTGTCGCTGGCCGGTAACTTCACTTTGTTCGCGTGGGTATCGGTGCTGTCGCGCACGCGAGTATCGGAGCACTGGCAGGCCGGGCGTTTTATCGGACAGGAAATCAGCGCCCGGCCGAGTGCGCGCTCGATGCTTGCGGTGCAAATCGACGATCTGCTGCAACTGGCCGCACGCTTTGTCGGTGAAGAACGTGCGCGGCAAAGCTTCATCCGTTTTGCTTATCGCCAGGGCAAAGGCTTCAACCCGAACCAGAATGCCGACAGCGAATGGATTGCCCATACCGAACGGTTGCTGGCCGGGGTGCTCGGAGCGTCTTCGACCCGTGCGGTGGTAAAAGCCGCCATTGAAGGCCGGGAAATGCAGCTTGAGGACGTCGTCCGGATCGCCGACGAAGCCTCGGAAGTGCTGCAATTCAACCGCGCCCTGCTGCAAGGCGCGATCGAGAACATTACCCAGGGCATCAGCGTGGTCGACCAGTCGCTGAAACTGGTGGCCTGGAACCGTCGCTATCTGGAGCTATTCAACTACCCGGACGGCTTGATCAGCGTCGGCAGGCCGATCGCCGACATCATTCGCTACAACGCCGAGCGCGGCTTGTGTGGCCCCGGCGAAGCGGAAGTGCATGTCGCCCGGCGCCTGCACTGGATGCGTCAGGGCCGTGCGCACACCTCGGAACGTCTGTTCCCCAATGGCCGGGTGATCGAGCTGATCGGCAACCCGATGCCCGGCGGCGGTTTCGTCATGAGTTTCACCGACATCACTGCGTTCCGCGAAGCCGAACAGGCGCTGACCGAGGCCAACGAAGGCCTGGAACAACGAGTCACCGAGCGGACTCAGGAACTGTCGCAACTCAACGTCGCCCTGACCGAAGCCAAGGGCACCGCCGAGGCCGCCAACCAGTCGAAAACGCGCTTTCTGGCCGCCGTCAGCCACGACCTGATGCAACCGCTGAACGCCGCGCGCCTGTTCTCCGCGGCCCTCTCCCATCAGGACGACGGGCTGAGCAGCGAGGCGCAGAAACTGGTGCAGCACCTCGACAGTTCGCTGCGTTCGGCCGAGGACCTGATCAGCGACCTGCTGGACATTTCCCGCCTGGAAAACGGCAAGATCAATCCCGATCGCAAGCCGTTTGCCATCAACGAACTGTTCGACACCCTCGGCGCCGAATTCAAGGCGCTGGCGCAGGAACAAGGCCTGAGCTTCCGCGTGCGCGGCAGCCATTTGCGCATCGACAGCGACATCAAGTTGCTGCGGCGAATTCTGCAGAACTTCCTCACCAACGCCTTCCGTTATGCCAAAGGTCCGGTTTTGCTGGGTGTGCGGCGCCGTGGCGACGAATTGTGTCTGGAGGTGTGGGATCGCGGACCGGGCATTCCGGAAGACAAACAGCAGGTGATTTTCGAGGAGTTCAAGCGCCTCGACAGCCACCAGACCCGCGCCGAAAAGGGCCTCGGGCTGGGTTTGGCGATTGCCGATGGTCTGTGCCGGGTACTGGGGCATACGTTGCGTGTGCGATCGTGGCCGGGGCGCGGCAGCGTGTTCAGCGTCAGTGTACCGTTGGCCCGCACGCAAACCGTGCCGGCCAGCACCACTACCGAATTGAATGGCAAGTTGCTGGGCGGTGCGCAGGTGCTGTGCATCGACAATGAAGACAGCATTCTGATCGGCATGAACAGTTTGTTGACTCGCTGGGGCTGCCAGGTCTGGACTGCACGCAATCGCGAGGAATGTGTGGCGTTGTTGAGCGAGGGGGTGCGCCCGCAATTGGCGCTGGTGGACTATCACCTCGATCACGGCGATACCGGCACCGAGTTGATGGCATGGTTACGCACCACGCTGGGAGAGCCGGTGCCGGGAGTGGTGATCAGTGCCGATGGCCGGCCGGAAACCGTGGCGCAGGTGCATGCGGCAGGGCTGGATTACCTGGCCAAACCGGTGAAACCGGCGGCGTTGCGGGCGTTGCTGAGCCGGTATGTGCCGCTTTAAGCGCACTCATGAGCCCTTGCCACAGAAGTCCGGGTTACTCTGGCAGTTCCACCAGCCCATCGACATCGGTCATCGCCCGCTCCAGCAGATCAGCCGGCAAGCTCTTGCTCGCCCGCGCGCCCAGCAATTTGAGCTGCTCACTGCGACTGACCAGATTGCCGCGTCCCTCGGTCAGCTTGTTGCGCGCCGAGCTGTAGGCTTTGTCCAACTGCTGCAAGCGATTGCCGACCTCGTCCAGATCCTGAATGAACAGCACGAACTTGTCATACAGCCAGCCCGCGCGCTCGGCGATTTCCCGGGCGTTCTGACTTTGGCGCTCCTGCTTCCACAGGCTGTCGATCACCCGCAACGTGGCCAGCAAGGTGGTCGGGCTGACGATAACGATATTGCGGTCGAAAGCCTCCTGAAACAGGCTCGGCTCGGCTTGCAACGCGGCGGAAAATGCCGCTTCGATCGGCACGAAGAGCAGCACGAAATCAAGGCTGTGCAACCCCTCCAGACGCTTATAATCCTTGCCCGCCAGCCCCTTGACGTGATTGCGCAGGGACAGCACGTGCTGCTTGATCGCGATCTGCCCCAGGGTGTCGTCTTCAGCGGCCACGTATTGTTGATACGCCGTGAGGCTGACCTTGGAGTCGACCACCACCTGCTTGTCGCCCGGCAGATAAATCACCACATCCGGCTGGAAACGCTCGCCATCCGGCCCCTTGAGGTTGACCTGAGTCTGGTACTCGCGGCCCTTCTCCAGCCCGGCGTGTTCGAGCACCCGCTCAAGAATCAGCTCGCCCCAGTTGCCCTGGGTTTTCTGGCCTTTGAGGGCGCGGGTCAGGTTGGTCGCCTCGTCGCTCAGGCGCAGGTTGAGCGCCTGCAAGCGTTCCAGTTCCTTGGCCAGCGAGAAACGCTCGCGGGCTTCGGCCTGGTAGCTTTCTTCCACGCGCTTTTCGAAGGACTGAATGCGCTCTTTCAACGGGTCGAGTAACTGGCCGAGCCGCTGCTGGCTGGTTTCGGCGAAGCGCTGTTCGCGCTCATCGAAGATCTTGCCTGCCAGTTCGGCGAACTGTGCACGCAGCTCATCGCGCGAACCTTGCAGGTCGTTGAGGCGCTGTTGATGGCTTTCCTGCTGCTCGCGCAGTTCAGCATTCAGCGAAGCGGCCTGTGCATCGAGGCGACGCAGTTCGGCTTCCTTGTTGGCGCGTTCAAGGTTCCAGGCGTGGGAAGCGTCGCGGGCGTCATCGCGTTCGATTTGCAGCAACTCGACTTCGCGGCGCAGGGCGGCCAGTTCGGCTTGCTTGGCGGCGTTGGCCTGCCCGAGGTCGGCGATTTCGTCGCGGCTGGCATCCAGTTGTGCGTTGAGCCCGTCCTGCGACAGTTGCGCCATGGCCAGCCGCTCTTCGAGCAAGGCGACCTCGGCCTGCCTGTCACTGGCCCGGCGCTGCAACTGCCAGGCCAGTGCCAGCAGCGGCAACCCCGCCGCTGCGAGACCGAGCAACACGCTGGTCAAGTCCATAGCCATAGCGACTCCTGCCAATCTTATAAAGCCTGAAGGTTAACCAAGGCGTCAGGTCTTGGACAGCTCAGTCTGCGATGAGCCCGAGTTCCTCTTGCGCACGACGGTCGCCGGCGCGGGCGGCCTGACGCAAAAGATCCTGACCGATACGCCGGTCCCGGGCATTGCCGCATTCACGGCACATCAACTGGCCGAGACGGCTTTGCGCTGCAACCACACCTTCACGCGCCGGCTGCTTGAGCAGGCGACCGGCCAGGTGCTTGGCATTGTGGCTGGCGCTCAGCCGCGGGCTGTCGAGCAGCCACTCGGCCACACGCACGGAAAATCGCTTGGGCGGGGTAACAGGAAGTGGTTGTGAGGTAACAGAGTCTGATACTGAGCGAAACTTCATAAAACACTGTGGGACAGATCGGAAGGCGCGCCACTCTACTCTCTTTTTCCTACAGGTAAAGTCGAAAAATAACCCGGCACGCCCGTGCTAGAGCAAGCGCTCGGGACAATCCACAGAAGCTGTGGATAACTCAGTGGACAACCGCCCTCCAACCCGCGCAAAGCCTTATGGAATGGGGCTCGCAGTCAAACTGACGATTTTTTCACCAACAAAAAAAAGCGATGGTTTTCATTGACTTAAACTTTCGATACAGGCAGTGACCGGGGTCAGGATTGTTATGACAGCGCCGTTACAGGCTGCGCAACTAATGTGCACAAGTACCTGTTACCCGGTTATATCGGTGCGCTTTTTCGGGTCGTTTTGCATCCCGAACGGGAGATAAGCGGCCTGGCGCCGGAAATGGCTGCACGCTTTTGTGGCGACCGACGGTTGATCGGGCGAGACTCCTTCGCCAGCAGACTCGCTACCCCACCAGACCGCGATCGCACTGGAAGCGAGCCTGCTGGCGAAGAGGCCAGTCATGTCACCTGTGATCCGCGCGACCGCACGTCATCTTTTTAACGATGGGTTTGCATAACCCGCAACGATTGGTTAGTATCCGCGGCGTTAGTACCAAGCTGAAAGTCAATTCCGGTCGAACACATCCCCACGGTCAACCTTCTTCCAAGAAGCCTCTACCGAAAAAAGCGGGAAACGACCCCTCGATGGTTTCCAGGTAAATCTTGCGACGACACGTCTTTGAATGAATACAAAGGGTGTTGCGAAGAACACTTACTCTGACCGAACCAACCTGCAAATTGATCAGGATCTTCACCCCGGGCCCAGAACCTTTGCCCTCGTTGTGATGCCTGTCCTCCTAAGTACCTACCTGCCAGCCCAAGCGCGCCAACTTATTCAGCGCTTCAAACTGGCTGCTTTGTTCCAGTCGGGTTCTTCGTTCGACCAACGGTGGTCGACGTTACTGGAACGTTTTAACGTTGCACGGTTCTTATCCGTGTCATTTGTAGGAACACCTAATAACTATGTCTACTCAAATCCAGACTCAGGATGCCATTCGCACCCTAACCAACGCCTTCGCACCGATGAACTGCCTGATCATGGCCGCTCGCAAAGGCTGCTTCAGCTTCACCGTAGTCAATGAACACGGGATCGCCCGCCACAGCGAGCGTCTGTACCCCGATCAGTACTCCAGCGCAGAACCGCTGCAGGCCGTGATCGATCGTACACGTCAGGCCCTGGTTGCCTGAAAGCCGAAAAGGCTGCAAAAAGCAAAAGCCCCGCCTGAAACGCGGGGCTTTTTATTGCCTGATATTTCAGTTTTTGCCCGTCGCGCCTAAGCACCTTCGGATATAACGGTTATAACTCGAAGCCGGAAATATTTTAAAAACAGACCTTTACATCGCGAATATGACACTACACTTCAACTCAAGCGGCTTGATCCGCTTGCGGCGAGCCTGAGTCGATCCACCGCTGCCAAGGCCCCCTTCAGGACTCGCCGAACCATTACAAGATCCGAGGGTTTTATGGGTATCGCTGCCAGCGAACTGTGCCGCTATGTGATCCGTCCTACATTGATTTACCTGGGACGCCACTGCGCAACCGCCGAATCCCTGCTACTGGGCATCGCCGCCAGCCAGTCCGCCCTCGGATCCGCCCTGCATGACCGCCGTGGCCATGGCCTCTACCGTATTGCCGAGCATCGCCATCAGGCCCTTTGGGATGACTATCTGGCCCTCGACCCGGAGCGCGCCAGCCTGGTGCGCGGCCTCGCCAGTCAGCACGCTTTCCTCAGCGGCCCGCACCTGGAATTGACCGTTAATCTGCGTTACGCCACTGCCATTGCCTGGCTGCTGGTCGAAGAACAAAACCCCACCCTCCCCGACCCGAACGACTTGCTGGGAATGGCGCGCATCTGGCGTCAGACCTTTCAACCCCAAGGTCGTCTGCGCGACTTCACTTACGCCTGGCACACCTGTGTTTCAACGGTGAATCAGGTCGCTTGCTGACCGCCCGGTTTCAGAAGATCGGCCAACAGGTCGCGAATCTGGTCTGATTGTCCTACAAAACCGCTCTAACTCAAGGCATACGGACTATAGCGCTGGGACGAAAATGTTGGTAATTTTCGCCCCGGTGATCACCAGGAGTTCTAATAATGAAAAAAGTCATGCTCAAAACCACCCTTAGCCTCGCCGTTACCCTTGCTTCCACTCAAATTTTCGCGGCCGGCTTTGCCCTAAACGAACAAAGCATCAGTGGGATGGGGACTGGTTTTGCCGGGCGATCTTCTGCTGCCGACGACGCAAGCACTGTTTTTGGCAACCCTGCCGGCATGTCGCGCCTCAAGCGTGAACAAGTTACCGGTGGTGTAGCCGTTGTCGATGCTCATACCGATATCAGCAATGCCAGTTCCAGCCCCAATGGCGGCAGCAACAAAGGCGACATGGTGCCCTTCACCGCTGTACCTATGGGCTTCTACGTCAAACCAATTGATGAGCACTGGGCATTCGGCCTGGGCGTGTACGTGCCGTTCGGTCTGATTACCGACTACGAAAAAGGCTTTGCCGGCCGCTACTTCGGCAGCAAGTCCGAAGTACAAGTGATCACATTCCAGCCAACTGTCAGCTACGCCTTCAACGACAAGGTATCGATCGGTTTCGGTCCGACCATCAACCGCATCGACGGCTCGCTGGAGTCCAATCTGTCGATCTCTCCGGCATTCCCGGACGGCAAGGTCAAGATCAAGGGTGACGACACCGCACTGGGCTACAACGTCGGCGTACTGGTGCAAGCCACCGACACCACGCGCCTGGGTCTGACGTACCACTCGAAAGTCGACTACAAGCTCGAAGGCGACACCAAGGTCAACTATGGTCTGCTCGGCGCAGTCGGCCTGGGCGCCAACCAGAAGTACGACGCTTCGCTGAAGATCACCACGCCTGAATCCATCGACTTCTCGGTCACCCAGGCAATCAACGATCGCTGGAACGTCTATGCCGGTACCACTTGGACCCGCTGGAGCCAGCTGGAAAAAATCACCGTCAAGAACTCCGGTGTACAACCGCTGCTGGCCGGTCAGTTTGGCGAGATCACCGAAGACCAGAACTGGCACGATTCCTGGGCTTACGCCTTGGGTACGTCGTACCAGTTGAACAAGGAATGGGTACTGCGTACCGGCCTGACCTTCGACCAGTCGCCGACCAACAACGTCGACCGTTCGCCACGCATCCCGACGGGTGACCGGACCATCTTCAGCATCGGCGCTGGCTGGAGCCCGACCGAAGACCTGACCATCGACGTCGCTTACTCGTACCTGAAGGAAGAGTCGGTCAAGATCCGCAACGAAAACGCACGTGGCCAGACCTACGACGCCAAGTATGAAAACTCGGCAAACGGTTTCGGTGTCGGCGCGACCTACCGCTTCTGATGCTGCCGGGCGGGGTTAACCCCTCGCCCACTAAAAAGCCCCGCTCTCTTGTACAGAGGCGGGGCTTTTTTAATGACTTGAGACTCCTGCTGAAATACACAAGGCTCCCACCAAAGCACTCAACGCATCAGGGCTTCAGCGGTTTCGAAGCGATGGCCTTCTCGATCGCCGCAATAAACTCCGGATCATCCGGCTTGGTCAGGCTTGAAAAACTGGCGATCACCTTGCCCTGGCGATCGACCACGTATTTGTAGAAGTTCCACTTCGGCGCGCTACTCTGCGCAGCGAGTACCTGAAACAGATGCGTAGCGTCATCTCCCCGAACTTTTTGAGGCTCGGTCATGGCGAAGGTCACGCCGTAGTTGGCGTAGCAGACCTTGGCGGTCTCTGCGCTGTCCTTGGACTCTTGCTTGAAGTCATTTGAAGGAACCCCGAGCATTTGCAGCCCTTGCGCCTTGTAGCGCTGATTGAGCGCCTCCAGGCCTTCGAACTGCGGGGCAAAACCGCAGAAGCTGGCAGTGTTGATCACCACCAGCGGTTTATCGGCGTACTGCTGGCACAGGTCGATGGACTCCTTGGCCCGCAATTTGGGCAGCGAACCTTGCAGCAGATCGGGACAGTCAGCGGCCTGGGCCAGGCCAGTCAACGCCATCAGCAACGCGGGAACAGCACACCAGCGCATCAGCATGTCGAGCATCCTTAAGCAGTCATCAGGCTTCGAAGTTACTCGCCACGCCCCGTTCTAGCAAATGCTCATGCCCAACTGCATCAAGGCCAGGCCGCCCTGATGCCAGCCCCACCACACCAACGCCAGCAGAGCAGCGCCGAGGGCAGCGAAGACGAAACGCGGCCAGAGTCGGCTCATGCGGCGTGCGCACGGGATTGCAGACGCGCGACAGGTCGCTCGCGCACCGGCCAGTTCAACGCGGCGGCCAACAGGCTCAGAAGAATTGCCACTTGCCAGATCAAGTCATAACTCCCGGTACGGTCATAGACCACCCCGCCCAGCCAGCCGCCCAGAAACGAGCCGAGCTGGTGGAACAGGAACACGATGCCGCCAAGCATGGACAGATTGCGCACACCGAACAAGGTCGCCACCGTACCGTTGGTCAACGGTACGGTCGACAGCCACAGGAAGCCCATGGCCATACCGAACAGATAGGCCGAGGTGGTCGTCACCGGCAGCCAGAGGAACAGCACGATCACCACCGCACGCAGCAAATACAGAGCGGTGAGCAGACGCGGCTTGGACATGCGCCCGCCCAGCCACCCGGCCGTATACGTGCCGAAGATATTGAACAGACCGATCAGCGCCAGCACTGTGGTGCCAACGGTGGCCGGCAAATGTTGATCGACCAGATACGCCGGCAGGTGCACACCAATGAACACCACTTGAAAACCGCAGACGAAAAACCCGAACGCCAGCAGCCAGAAACCGGAATGCGAACAGGCTTCGCGCAACGCTTCGGACAGGGTCTGTTCATGCCCCGACACTGGCAGCGGCTTGTCCTTGAGCATGCTCACCAGCGGCACGATCAGCGCCACCAGCAGGCCGAGCACCAGCAACGCCGCCGACCAGCCGAGCCAGCCGATCAGGCCGAGCGTACCCGGTAACATGGCAAACTGGCCAAAGGACCCCGCCGCACTGGCGATGCCCATGCCCATGCTGCGTTTTTCCGGGAGTACGGCACGGCCGACCACACCGAGGATCACCGAGAACGAAGTGCCGGACAGACCGATGCCGATCAACAGACCGGCACTCAAGGACAGGGTCAACGCCGAATCGGACAACCCCATGCATACCAGGCCCAAGGCGTAGAGCACGCCGCCGATCAGCACCACTTTCGCCGCACCGAAACGATCGGCCAACGCGCCGGTAAACGGCTGCGCCAGACCCCAAATCAGATTCTGCAAGGCAATGGCGAAGGCAAACACTTCGCGCCCCCAGCCGAACTGCGCGCTCATCGGTGACAGAAACAACCCGAAGCCGTGTCGCACGCCCAATGACAACGCCAGAATCAGCGCACTCCCCAGCAACACCCAACCGCACGTACGCCACATCGTTGTCATTGTTATTCTCCAGTCGCGGGTATATACCCGCTTGAACCCGAAAAAACCGGCATCAGGCCAGTTCGTCCAGTAATTTCAGCAAGGTTTCACGCTTCTCGGCACCCAGACGGTCAATCAACCGTTGCTGCGCCGCTTCCCAGGCTGGCAGTGCAGCGGCCAGACGTTGCGCGCCGGTTTCGGTGAGCCGGACGATGCGGTTGCGCATGTCTTCGCCCTCGGCCAGCGCCACCAGACCGTCGCCTTCCAGCACCCGCAGATTGCGGCCCAGGGTGCTGCGATCCAGGCCCATGGCTTCGGCCAGTTCCGAGATGCTCGGCTGATCCAGACGCTGCAGGTTACACAGCAAAGAATACTGGGCAACGTTGATCCCGAAGCCGTCGAGGGCGCCGTCGTAATGCCTGCTGACGCCACGCGCGGCGCGACGCAGGTTGGTGCACAAACACTGAGAAGGAAGCATGATGCGTGTATATACCCGCGACTGTGTTAAATCAAGTTACACATGAGTTTATCAATAAGATTTGTGGCGTCTGCCCCACCGCCATCGCTGGTCCCACAGTTTTTGCAAGTCGTCACAAAATCTGTAAACGCCCTCAATACCTGAGGGCGCTGGCTTGCCAGCGAAGAGGCCTGAACATTCACCATAAACCGGTCAGACCAACGCCAACCCCACCAGTACCGCCATCTCCAGCAATTCCAGCAACGCCCCCGCCGTATCGCCCGTAGTCCCGCCCAACCGCCGCATCATCACCTGCCGCAGCCAGACAAACATCCCGAACGCAACAACCAGCGCAACAACCGCTTCAACCCCGGCGATCAGCAAAGAGCCCAGCATACTTGCGCCAAGCACCCACCATCCTGCCCTGCGCGGCAGATGATCGGCCAACGCCTGCCCCAATCCTCCCGCCCGCACATACGGCGTGGTCAAAAACAACCCCAACAGCGCCGCACGCCCCAGCATCGGCACGATGAGCAACACCACGCCCTGCTGTTGCTCGATCAGCGCCAGCAATGCGGCAAACTTGAGCAGCAACACCAACACCAGCGTGACCACCGCAATCGGCCCGCTGCGCGGATCCTTCATGATTGTCAGGGTGCGCTCCCGATCACCGAAGCCACCAAGCCAGGCGTCAGCGCTGTCGGCCAGTCCGTCGAGATGCAGCGCGCCGCTGAGCAGCACCCACACGGTCAGCAACAGCGCCGCATGCAACAACAATGGTGCGCCGGCCAACGCCAGGTTCAACCCCCAGAGCATCACCCCGAACAGCAACCCCACCAGCGGATAACACAGCAACGAACGGCCGAGCTGCTCCGGCTGCGGCATCCCCGGCAGACGAATCGGCAGACTGCTGAGAAATTGCAGGGCGATCCACAGTGGCAACATGTCAGTGACCTTCCTTGAGCGAACCATTGGCTTCGACCGTCAGGGAAAACACTGATGCATGCGCGACCTCGACACTCAGCAACTGCTCACGGGGCAGCCCCCGCGCCTGCGCCAGCAACAGGCGCATCACGCCGCCGTGACTGATCAGCAAGACGCGCTCGCCAGCATAGGCCTGATGCAGGCGCGTAATCGCGCCGAGCACGCGAGCCGCAAAATCGCTGACCGCCTCACCCTGTGGCGGGGTGAACGCATACGGGTCCGCCCAGAACAGCCCCAGCGCCTCGGCATCGGACTCCATGAGCGCTGCGGCACTTTGCCCTTCCCAGGCGCCGAAATGCAGTTCCTGCAGATCCTTGTCCAGTTGCACCGGCAGATTCAGTTGCTCACCCAATTCTGCAGCGAACCGTGCACAACGCTGCAGCGGCGAGCTGACCAGCCGATCCCACGGCCCGCCTGCGACCACTGCCGCGCGCATCTGCGCCCAGCCTTGTTCGGTCAGCGCATCATCGAGACTGCCGCGCAAACCACCGCCCAGTTCAGTCTCACCGTGACGCAGCAGATCCAGACGCAAGGTCATGCCGGACGATCCGCCACCGCCGCTTCGGCGAAGGTCGCCATCTGTCCATGCAGGTCGCACGCCAGACGCAACAACGGCACCGCCAGCGCTGCCCCGCTGCCCTCGCCCAGACGCAAGCCGAGTTCCAGCAGCGGTTCGGCGCCGAGGGTTTCCAGCACATGGCGATGGCCCGGTTCGGCACCACGATGACCGAACAGCAGCCATTCGCGGCAGGCGGGATTCAAACGCACGGCAACCAGCGCGGCGACGCTGCAGATAAAGCCGTCGACCAACACTGCAACGCCTTCCTGGGCTGCCGCCAGGTACGCACCGACCAGCGCCGCAATCTCGAAACCGCCGAGGTTGAACAGGGTTTGCAGCGCGTCGCCACGCTGTGCAGCGTGCAGGGCCAACGCGCGCTCGATGACTTGGGCCTTATGGCTGACACCTTCGGCATTCAAACCGGTACCGGGACCGGTCAAGTGGGCCACCGGGCAATCGAGCAAGGCGCAGGCCAGCGCACTGGCAGCGGTGGTGTTGCCGATGCCCATTTCGCCACCGATGAACAGCTGCGCACCCACCGCTTTCGCCCGCAACACGCTGTCGCGACCGGCCTGCAAGGCGAGTTCGCCCTGCGCTGGAGTCATCGCCGCGCCCTTGACGAAGTTCGCCGTGCCCGGACCGACATTCAGGTGCAACACGCCCGGCAGGTTCAACGACGGCGTCACGGTGCCGAGGTCCACCACTTCCAATTGCGCACCGAGTTGGCGCGCCAGCACACTGATCGCTGCGCCACCACTGACGAAGTTGAGCAGCATCTGCCCGGTGACTTCCTGCGGGAACGCAGACACCCCTTCGGCGACCACGCCGTGATCGCCGGCAAAAATCGCGATCCAGATCTGCTTAAGCGTCGGCTTGACCTGCCCTTGCAGGCCCGCCAGTTGTACCGCCACGGTTTCCAGGCGACCGAGGGAGCCGGCCGGCTTGGTCAATTGCTGTTGCCGCGCCGCCGCTTGGGCGACAACCTCGGCATTCACCGGTTTGCACGGATTGAGCCACCAGGTTTGAGTCATAACGCAGGTCCTTTCAGAGTCAGGGGCAGGCCGGCGACGGTCAGGACGACACGCTGACAGCGCTCAGCCAGAGCTTGATGCAGCCAACCGGCTTCATCGACGTAGCGGCGAGTCAATTCGCCCAGCGGCACGACACCCATTCCGGTCTCGTTGCTGACAAAAATGATTTCCCCCGGCAATGACGCCAGGCCGTCCAGCAGGGCGTCACGTTCAGCGACCAGACGCTCTGCGTCATCGAGCATCAGCAGATTGGTCAGCCACAGAGTCAGGCAATCGACCAACAGGCAGCGCTCGGCACTGGCAGACTCGCGCAGCACGCGGGCCAGTTCGAGCGGCTCCTCGATCAGGGCCCATTCCACAGGACGGCGGGCGCGGTGATGGGCGACGCGGTCGCTCATTTCGCCGTCCAGCGGTTGGCTGGTGGCGATATAAGTGACCTGCAACTGGCTGTCGCTGGCGAGTTTTTCCGCCAGGCGACTTTTGCCGGAGCGGGCGCCGCCGAGGATCAGTTGGAGCATTTTTTTATCCAGAAAAGGTTTAGTGAGATCACCGGCCTCATCGCGGGCAAGCCCGCTTCCGCAGGTTTCAGTGGTGTTCACAAAATATGTACCCGACATCAAACCCTGTGGGAGCTGGCTTGCCAGCGATGGGGCCTGGTCAGGCCACTCAAATCCCACAGAGCTGACGCAATAGCCCGGTATCCAGATGCTTTTCCACCAGATCCGCCAGCCGTTCGATATCGCGCTCGCGCAGTCTGTGGTAATCCACCTCCTGCACATCGCTCAACCCGGCCCAACGCAACAGCGCCGCACAGGCTTGCGGCGATTCGAACAGACCGTGCAAATAGGTGCCGAACACCTGCCCGTCCAGACTCTGCGCACCGTCGCAACGACCGTCATCCAGATGCACCGCCGCGTTTTCCAGCGCCGGCCCCACCGTCACGCCTGCATGGATTTCATAGCCGCTGACCTCTGCGTCTTCCAGCGCCAGCCGCCCGCGCACGTTGCGTAATTGTTTTTCGGCTTCCAGCGTCGTGTCGAACGCCAGCAAGCCCAACCCGGCGCTGGAACCTGCGGCCCCTTCCAGCCCCAGCGGATCGTGCACCTGCTCGCCCAGCATTTGCAGACCGCCGCAAATCCCCAGCACTTTGCCGCCGTAGCGCAAATGCCGGTTGATGGCTGCTTCCCAGCCATTGGCGCGCAGATACGCGAGATCGCTGCGCACACTTTTCGACCCCGGCAGGATGATCAGATCGGCGGCAGGAATCGCCTGCCCCGGGCCGATGAATTGCAGGTCCACTTGCGGGTGCAAACGCAGCGGATCGAAATCGGTGTGGTTGCTGATGCGCGGCAACACCGGCACCACCACTTTCAGCACCTGTTCGGCCTTGTCGGTCTGGCGCTGATCGATGCCGTCCTCGGCCTCCAGATGCAGATCCATCACATAGGGCAAGACGCCAACCACCGGTTTGCCGGTGCGTTGTTCCAGCCAGTCGAGGCCTGGTTGCAGCAAGGCGATATCGCCGCGAAAGCGGTTGATGATGAAGCCTTTGACTCGCGCCTGCTCGCTCGGCGAGAGCAGCTCCAGCGTGCCGACCAGATGCGCAAACACCCCACCGCGATTGATGTCGGCAATCAGCAACACCGGGCAATCCACCGCCTCGGCAAAACCCATGTTGGCGATGTCACCGGCACGCAGATTGATCTCCGCCGGCGAGCCTGCACCTTCGACCATCACCAGCGGATACGCTGCAGTGAGGCGTTGGTGCGAAGCGAGCACCGCCTGCATGGCGATGGCTTTGTAGTCGTGATACGCCACGGCGTTCATGCTGGTGACGGCGCGGCCGTGGATGATCACTTGCGCGCCGGTATCGCTGTTGGGTTTGAGCAGCACCGGGTTCATGTCGGTGTGCGGCTCAAGAAACGCCGCCTGCGCCTGCACCGCTTGCGCACGGCCGATCTCGCCGCCGTCGGCGGTCACCGCGCTGTTGAGCGCCATGTTCTGCGGTTTGAACGGCACGACCGCCACGCCCTGACGGGTCGCCCAGCGGCACAGCGCTGTCACCAGCGTGCTTTTGCCGGCGTCGGAAGTGGTGCCCTGCACCATCAGGGTGGTCATTTCGATTCCTTGGTAAAGGCTTGCAGCGCTTTTTCGAGCCGCGCCTCTTCAGCCGCGTCGGCGGGCAGGCCGAAACGCAGACTGCTGTTGTGGGTGAAGAGACGCAGGAGAATGCCGCGGCGGGCCATGAATTCATGCAACGTCGCCGCATGCTCGGTGCTCAGCCACTGGAACAGTGCGCAACCACCCTGCGGCTTGAAACCATAACGCTCAAGCAACGAGGCCAGGCGCTCGCTGGCTTCGTCGCTGCGAATGCGTTGACGTGTATGACCTTCAGTGTCTTGCAGACAGGCCTGCCCGAGCACCCGCGTCGGTCCGCTGACGGCCCACGGCCCGACCTGTTCGGCGAGCAATCGGAGCAGCCGGCGTTCGGCCAGGACAAAGCCGAGGCGAACGCCGGCCAGACCAAAAAACTTGCCGAACGAACGCAAGACAATCAGACCGACCAGATGAGTGTGCGCGGCCAGACTCAGCTGCGGCGTGTTGTCCATGAACGCCTCATCGACCACCAGCCAGCCGCCACGCTGGGCGAGCCGCGCGTGCCAGTCGAGCAGACGCGCCGGGGTCAGGCTCAGGCCGGTCGGATTGTTCGGATTGACCACCACCAGCACATCGAGGCTGTCGAGAAAAAACTCGACTTCCTGTTCCAGCACTTCGCGCACGATATAGCCGCTGCGCCGCCACGCTTCGGCGTGTTCGGCATAACACGGCGACAACACACCGACCTTGCCGGCGCGGCGCAAACGCGGCAACAACTGGATGGCCATCTGCGAACCGGCCACCGGCAATACCTGCGGTGCGCCATAGTAGTCGCACGCGGCCTGCTCCAGACCGTCATCGGTTTCCGGCAGGCGCGCCCAGGCGCGCAGCGGAATCGCCGGGACCGGAAACGGCCACGGCGCCAGACCGCTGGACAGATCGAGCCAGTCGGCCTCGGCGATACCGTAATCGAGTGCAGCCTTGCGCAGCCGGCCACCGTGCTCAAGCATAGAATTCAGCCCCCACGCAGAGAATCAGCAGCCATAACCATACCCCGCGCTGGACCAATTGCCAGCCGCGATCAATGGAATCGGCATCGGCCGGCACACCCTCACCGAGTTGTGGACGCTCGTGCAGTTCGCCGTGGTAGATCGCCGGGCCGCCCAGCTCCACACCCAGCGCGCCAGCGCCGGCCGCCATGACCGGGCCAGCGTTGGGGCTGTCCCACTTGGGCGCCTGGCTACGCCAGCACTTCCAGGCCAGTCGGGTATTGCCGAGCAACGCGTAGGTCAACGCCACCAGACGCGCAGGAATGTAGTTGAGGACGTCGTCGATTTTCGCCGCTGCCCAACCGAAGCGCTCGAAGCGTTCGTTGCGATAGCCCCACATCGCGTCGAGCGTATTGCTCAAACGATAGAGCACCACGCCCGGCGCACCGGCGACGATAAACCAGAACAGCGCGGCGAACACCGCGTCGCTGCCGTTTTCCAGCACCGATTCGGTGGCGGCGCGAGCGACGGCGGTGCTGTCCAGTTCACAGGTCTGGCGGCTGACCAGATAGCCGACGCGCTTGCGCGCCTCTTCCAGATCATCGCTGCGCAGGGCTTTGGCTACGGGCTCGACGTGTTCGCCAAGACTGCGCATGCCGAGGGCGCAATACAGCGCGAGAATCTCGACGATCCAGCCCACGTAAGGCGCCCAGGAAAACGCGGTGGCGAGCAGCGTCAGCGGCAGCACGGCGATCACCCACGCGGTGACCCCATGGCTGCGCCAGCCGCGCCCGCCCGCATTGAAACGTTGCTCGATGCGCCCGGCGAAATTGCCGAACGCCACCAGCGGATGCCAGCGTTTCGGTTCACCCAGCAGCGCATCCAGCGCCACGGCGGCGACACTCAACAACGCCACACTCATTGACTCACTCCCCAAAAATTTTCAAACAGCAACTCATTCAGCGGACGCGCCTGCGCCCACCCTTCGAGGACCAGCATCGGTGCCGGATAAAATGCCTTGACCGGCCCCAGACACAACACAGCCAGCGGCTTGGCCCCGGCCGGCAGTTGCAGCAGATCGGCCAGCGCCTGCGGTTCGAACAGCGACACCCAGCCCATGCCCAGGCCTTCGGCGCGAGCGGCCAGCCACAGGTTCTGGATCGCACAGGACAACGAGGCCATGTCCATTTCCGGCAACGTGCGGCGACCGAAAATATGTTTTTCGCGATCGTCCATCAGCGCCGCGACCAACACCTCGGCGCAGTCGTTGATGCCTTCGACCTTGAGCTTCATGAACTCATCGCTGCGCTCGCCAAGGGCTTCGGCAGTGCGGATGCGTTCTTCTTCCACGAGGTTCTGGATCTGCCCGCGCAAGGTGCGATCACTGATGCGGATGAAGCGCCACGGCTGCATCAGACCGACGCTGGGCGCCTGATGCGCGGCTTCGAGCAGACGGCGCAGCAGCTCCGGCTCGACCGTGCCGCCAGCAAAGTGGCGCATGTCGCGGCGTTCGGCGATGGCTCGATAGACGGCTTGGCGCTCGGCCTCGGTAAATGCGTTGTCGGTCATGGCCTCTTCGCGAGCAAGCTCGCTCCCACATTGGACGGGGTGCTTGCTCAAGAAACGCGATCCCCTGTGGGAGCGAGCTTGCTCGCGAAGGCGGCGTCACGATCTGGCGCAAACAATGCGGCAATCGCAGCAGGATTCGACGGAAAATAAAAGTGCACATACGAAGCCGTCATCCGCCCCTCGCGATAAACCGCCTCGGCCCCGCGTCCGCCATTCGGGCTCAAGCCACGGGCAATCGGTGTCAGCTCAGTGGTGGTCAGCGAATGATGATAGGTGTGGCCGCGCAACGAACCTTCCGGCAGGTCCACCGCTTGCAGCGCCAGTGCCGCCAGACGTTTTTGCATCACCGCATCACCGCGCAGCAGCCCGAGCAGTTCGGCACGGCGGCCTTCGACATCGGTCAACGAATCAAGCAGATAGAGCATGCCGCCACATTCGGCGAGCAACGGCTTGCCGGCCGCATGGTGCGCGCGGATCGCGTCGAGCATTGCGGTGTTTTGCGACAACGCCGCGTGGTGCAGTTCCGGGTAACCGCCAGGCAGATACAGGCTGTCGGCCTCGGGCAATTGCGTGTCGCGGATCGGCGAGAAGAAACTCAACTCGGCGCCCATCGCCCGCAACAGGTCGAGGCTGGCGCCGTAGATAAAGGCAAAGGCTTCATCGCGGGCGACGGCAATGCGCACGCCTTCGAGCAATGGTTCGGCGGTGATGACTTCAGGCGCGGCAAATTCCACGGCCGGTGGCAGCGCTACCTCGCAACTGCTGGCCAATGCTTCGGCGGCCGCGTCGAGACGCAGATCCAGGTCATTGAGTTCACTGGCCTGCACCAGACCGAGGTGCCGGCTCGGCAACTCGATTCCGGTTTCGCGGGACAACGCACCGTACCAGCGCAGGCCTTCAGTGAGGCTGCCTTCGAGCAATTGCGCGTGACGCAAGGTGCCGACGCGGTTGGCCAGCACGCCGGCGAACGGTAGATCCGGTTGATACTTCGCCAGGCCCAGCGCCAACGCACCGAAAGTCTGCGCCATCGCGGTGCCGTCGATCACGCCAAGTACCGGCACACCAAAATGCCGCGCCAGATCGGCGCTTGATGGCGTGCCGTCGAACAGGCCCATCACACCTTCGATCAGGATCAGATCGGCCTCGGCGGCCGCTTCCCACAGCAAACGCCGACTGTCCTGCTCGCCGACCATCCACATGTCCAGCTGATACACCGGCGCACCGCTGGCGCGCTCGAGAATCATCGGGTCGAGAAAGTCCGGGCCGCACTTGAAGACGCGCACCTTGCGCCCCTGATTGCGATGCAAACGCGCCAGCGCAGCGGTGACGGTAGTCTTGCCCTGACCGGAGGCCGGCGCGGCGATCAACACCGCCGGGCAGTGACGTGGCTGATTCAAAGTTCGACGCCTTTCTGCGCTTTGATGCCGGCCTGGAAGGCATGTTTGAGCATGCCCATTTCGGTGACGGTGTCACCCATCTCGATCATTTCCGGCTTGGCTGCGCGACCGGTGACGACCACGTGCTGCATCGGCGGACGCGCCTGCAAGTCGCTCAGTACCCGATCGAGGTCGAGGTAGCCGTGCTTGAGGGCGATGTTCAATTCATCCAGCACCACCAGGCCGATCGACGGATCGCGCAACAGCTCGCGGGACACTTCCCACGCTGCTTCGGCGGCGGCGATATCGCGCTGACGATCCTGGGTTTCCCAGGTGAAGCCCTCGCCCATCACATGAAAGCGCACTTGCTCCGGGAAGCGGCGGAAAAACAGCTCTTCGCCGGTACTGTTACGGCCCTTGATGAACTGCACCACGCCGCACTGCATGCCGTGGCCCATCGCGCGGGCAAGCATGCCGAACGCCGAACTGCTTTTGCCTTTGCCGTTGCCGGTCAGCACCAGCACCAGACCGCATTCATCGGGCGAGTTGGCGATGCGCTCGTCGATCACGGCTTTTTTGCGCTGCATGCGCGCCAGATGGCGTTCATCACGCTCGGGGGAATCAGTCATGGGGGAGCTCTCCGTTGAGGCTGAATAACGGCGGGCAGGCACAAGAATAGACGGCAAAAAGCCTGGCATCGCCCACCGTGATGCCGCTAGATGGATCAGGCCGGTCTCCGGGCTCATGAGCGGCGATGCGCCTGGCTGCGCGCCTTCCCGCTTCTGTCGAGGCAGTGGCTCAAGGCGCAGCTTTTACTCATTTACCGTTGCGGGGGCAGCGCCGGGATTGTGGTGGTTCTTCGCGCGAAGACAACCCTCACCGGCTTCCCTGTTTCACTCTGTCGACGGGGTGTCACAGAGCACCTGAAACAAGCCGCGAAGGTTAGAGGGTTGGGGGTGGAGCGTCAATTAAAGAGGGGGACATCGGTCGAATAACTGCCGTCGATCAATTATCTGACGCCAATCTTGTGCCACACTGATACAAGTGATATCAAAGAGCCATGCTTTTCTCGGAAAAGCTCATCACAACAATAAGGATGATGACGATGCAAGGCATGATCATCAGCAACCCGCGCCTGGAATTCCTGCGCCCGGTGCTTGAACGCTGGTTTGACTGTATCGACCGTTACAACGCCGTGCGCGGCGACAGCGACACGCCTTACTGGCATGACGAGAACGCCAATCTCGGATTGCTCTCGGCGGCAGCCTGGATGGCCGAGCTGGTGACCCTCGGCCAGACGCCCACCCGCAAACAGAACGAGGATGGCGAGCGCAACGCCCGCGCCGATCTGTTTATCGCCGGGACTGACGACCGCGCCTTCATTCAGGCCACGCAGCGCTGGCCCCGGGTCAACAACCTCAACCTGACCCAGGCCCTGCAGGACATCACCAGCGACGCCAAACGCATCAGCTACGCCAGTGATCTGCGGCTTGGCTGCCTGTTCGTCGCCCCGCAAAAGGCCCAGCACAGCGCCAGCCCTGAAGAATTGCAGGACATGGTCGACGACCTGCAAAAGGAACACACCTGCGCAGTCGCCTGGTACTTCCCTTACGCCTACCGAAAACTGCGCAGCGAAGCCGGCAACTATCACCCGGGCATCGCCGTGCTGTTCAAAGAGGCCCGTGGCTAAGCGGTTGAACCATCGGGCGCGTCAGCTCCTCTATGATTAGGAATGCATTCATAGGGAAGATCAGTAATGCGCAAAACCCGACTCGCTTTCGTCATCGCCCTCGCCGGAGGGCTCACCGCCTGCGGTGAATCCTCCAGCCTGCAAGTCTCCGACGGCACCGGCCCGTCACCGAAACTGCCCGAACCGAACAAGACCCTGATCCCGACAGTGAACATCGCTCCGGCAGTCGGCTGGCCCGCCGGCGGCAAACCAACCGCTGCGGCCGGCACCCAAGTGGCCGCGTTTGCCGAAGGCCTCGATCATCCGCGCTGGCTCTACGTACTACCCAACGGTGACGTGCTGGTAGCGGAAACCAACGCCCCGCCGAAACCGGACGACAGCAGCGGCATTCGTGGCTGGGTCATGAAAAAAGTCATGGGCAAGGCCGGTGCCGGCGTGCCGAGCCCGAACCGCATCACCCTGCTGCGCGATGCCGATCACGACGGCGTAGCGGAGACCCGCACAGTATTTTTGCAAAACCTCAACTCGCCGTTCGGCATGACACTGGTGGGCAATGACCTGTATGTCGCCGACACCGATCGCCTGCTGCGCTTTCACTACGAACCCGGCGCGACCGAGATCAAGACGCAGCCGATCAAGGTCACCGATCTTCCGGGCGGCACGCTGAATCACCACTGGACCAAAAACGTCATCGCCAGCAAGGACGGCAGCAAGCTGTACGTCACCGTCGGCTCGAACAGCAACGTCGGCGAAAACGGTCTGGATAAAGAAGAAGGACGCGCAGCGATCTGGGAGGTGGATCGCGCCACTGGCAATCACCGGATCTTCGCCTCGGGCATCCGCAACCCCAACGGCCTGGCCTGGGAACCCACCACGGGCGCACTGTGGACGGCGGTCAACGAGCGTGACGAAATCGGTAGCGACTTGGTGCCGGACTACATCACTTCGGTCAAGGACGGTGGCTTCTATGGCTGGCCATTCAGCTATTACGGGCAGCATGTGGATGAGCGCGTGAAACCGCAAAACCTTGATCTGGTGGCCAAGGCCATCGCCCCGGACTATGCCGTAGGCCCGCACACCGCTTCGCTGGGCCTGACGTTCGCCGAGGGCAATAGCCTGCCGGCGCAGTTCAAGGAAGGCGCGTTCATTGGGCAGCACGGCTCATGGAACCGCAAGCCGCACAGTGGCTATAAAGTGATTTTTGTCCCGTTCAGCGCTGGCAAACCGAACGGAACACCGGTGGATGTGCTGACCGGTTTCCTCGACAAGGATGAGAATGCGCTAGGTCGCCCGGTGGGCGTGGTGATCGACCAGCAAGGGGACTTGCTGGTGGCCGATGATGTGGGCAACAAAGTGTGGCGAGTATCGTCCGCCAAATAACTTTTGCCTGAACCAAAACAACTGCAGGAGTGAGCCTGCTCGCGATGACAGCGTCATCTTCAACATCACTGTTGATTGACCGCTATCGCGAGCAGGCTCACTCCTGCATTGGAGGGTGAGTCATTGAACTAAGGGTTACGCGCCAGGTGCTCAGGTTGCAACACGCGCTTGGCACTCAGATACGCTTTCTGCCAATACGCCTTCGACAGGCTGTCCAGCTTCACCGTACCGCCGGTTGCCGGCGCATGCACGAAGCGCCCTTCCCCGACATAAATCCCCGCATGACTGACCTGCGAACCGCCATTGGTGGCAAAGAAGATCAGGTCACCGGTCTGCAAGCCTTCCTTGCCGACATTCGGCGCCTGCATCACGATCATCTCTCGCGTGGAACGCGGCAAGCTGATACCCGCCGCATCACGGTAGACGAAACCGATCAGACCACTGCAATCAAACCCGGAGTCTGGTGTATTGCCGCCCCAGCGATAAGGCGTGCCAACCAGGCCCAGGGCGCGAAACAGCACGTCTTCAGCAGCGGGTGAGAATGACTGGGAGGGTCCGAACACTACCGGGGCGCGCACCACAGGCGCGGGCGGTGGTGTGCGACTGGCGCAGGCGCTGAGCAGCGCTGCGCAGAAGATCAAAGCAAGGCGGGCCGACATCGTCATAAGCAGAACATCCTGATCTGGCTGCGGCTTTCTCTGCCGGATGGACAGAAAACAAAACCGCCTGCGGAGCACGCAGGCGGTTTGCCATCAATATAGATACAGGATTCTAGCGGCTATACGACAAACTTCAAGTAAGACTTTAACTTCACCTTGTAAAGTCTGGGTCTACTCGGCTGCCGGCGCCGTTTTGGTCGCCACGGACGTGGCGACAACGGGGAATTACTTGCGAGCGGTGACCACGGTCGGAGCCATCGCCAGGGCGCGCTTGGCTTCAATGAAGGTTTTGCTCCAGTAGCTGTCACCCAGGCTGTCGATGCGAACACCGCCGCTGCGACGACTGCTGGAGTGAATGAACTGGTTGTCACCCAGGTAGATCCCGGCGTGACTCACACGACCGCGACGACCGTTGGTGGCGAAGAACAGCAGATCGCCCGGTTCGAGGTTGCTGCGCGAGACCAGCGGGGCATCCACGTTGATCATTTCGCGAGTGGAGCGCGGCAGGTTCATGCCGGCTTCTTCGCGGAACAGATAGCCGATGAAACCGCTGCAATCGAAACCGGCTTCAGAGGTGCCGCCGAAACGGTAACGGGTACCGATCAGGGACATGCCGCGTTCGAGAATGCTGTCGGCCAGAACAGGCAGCTCATACGGCTTCTTGTTGAAGTCCGACAGCTCTTTTTCGGTGTCCAGCTCTTCCTGGAAAATAACGGAAGACTGGGCAGTGGCAGAATTTTTAACCTGTTGAGGCTGCTCTTGAACTGGAGAATGAGCAGCGCAACCGAACAACAGGGTGACGAGTGCGAGAGGCACGAGGGGTGCGAAGCGATTTAGCATGGGCACGACCGTGGCTGATAGTTGTAAAGAAGCCGAGACTATGCCCGCTATCGACCTCATTTGCAAATTCAATCGACCTTTTTGTGACTTCTCGGTTTCTCGTTTACATCTAAGCGCTTAAGCCCATTTGAACCGATACGCAGCCTGCCAACCGTGCAGGAAAGCGGATTTTCTGACGCCTGAAATATGGCAAAACCCGCTGCAAGCCGCAGTTTCAGCGGGTTTGGCTACCAGCCCAGGGTTTCTTTGAGGAAAGGAATAGTCAGCTTGCGCTGGGCCTGCAAAGAGGCCTGATCGAGTTGTTCGAGCAGATCGAACAATGCACTCATGCTGCGGGTACCGCGCGTCAAAATAAAATGACCGACTTCATCGGTCAGGTGCAGACCGCGACGGGATGCGCGCAATTGCAGCGCACGCAATTTGTCTTCATCGGAAAGAGGACGCATCTGGAAAATCAACGCCAGGGTCAGGCGCGATTTCAAGTCCGCCAGTTTGACGGGCAACTCACGCGGCGAAGTGGAAGCGGCGATCAGCAGGCGCCGTCCGCTGTCACGCAAGCGGTTGAACAGATGAAACATCGCCTCTTCCCAGTCAGCCTTGCCGGCGATCACCTGCAGATCATCCAGGCAAACCAGCTCGTACTGCTCCAGGTTGTCGAGGATTTCAACGCCGCGATCCATCAATTCGGCCAGTGGCAGGTACACCGCCGGCTCGCCCATCTGCTCGAAACGCAGGCAGGCCGCCTGTAACAGATGCGTACGCCCTACGCCGTGTTTGCCCCACAGGTAGATCAGGCTTTCTGTCCAGCCGGCGTCGGCTTCGCATAGGCGCTCGACATAGCCGAGTGCAGCGGCATTGGCGCCTGGGTAGTAGTTGATGAAGGTGGCGTCGTCACGCAGACGCACACCTAGGGGCAGCTGAATCGGTTTCATGCTGACTGAACAGTTCTCAAGGAACCGTTAGTGGCCTCTGTGTAAAGTTTGCGAAGTTTATACCCGTGAAGCTGAGCGCACAATGCGACAGAGTCCAAGCAAAATCAAAGGTTTGCGTTAACACGCTGGTTTTATGACAGATTCTTTGGCGCCAGGGCCTGCAGGACACGGGCCAACCCGGCGCTTCGCCGGGTTGGCCCTCTCCTCTACAGCTCTGGCTCATCCACGCCACTATAGATGTCGGAATCCTTGTACAAGTCGTGCACATGGCGCACCAGCACCATGATCACCGCCGCCACCGGCAGCGCCAGCAGCACACCGGTGAAGCCGAACAACTCGCCACCGGCGAGGATGGCAAAGATCACCGCAACCGGGTGCAGACCGATGCGATCGCCGACCAGCAGCGGCGTCAGCACCATGCCCTCGAGCGCCTGACCGACCATGAACACCGCGACAATCCCGATCATCGGATACAGGTCGCCACCGAACTGGAACAACCCGGCAATCAGCGCCGCGCCAATCCCGATCACGAACCCCATGTACGGCACGATCGCCGCCAGCCCCGCAATCAAGCCAATCAACAGACCCAGTTCCAGGCCGACGATCATCAACCCCGCGGCATAGATCACGCCCAGTGCCAGCATTACCAGCAATTGCCCGCGCACAAACGCGCCGAGCACCTCATGGCATTCACCGGCCAGCGAGACGATGGTCTCCTCACGATCACGCGGCAACAGGCTGCGGATCTTGGCCATCATCACGTCCCAGTCGCGCAGCAGGTAAAAGCTCACGACCGGAATCAGCACCAGATTCGCCAGCCAGCCGATCAGCGCCAGGCTGGAAGCCGTGGCCTGACTCAGCACCACACCGACAATGTCAGTGGTCTGCCCCATGTGCTCGCTGATCGCCGCCTTGACCTTGTCGAACTTCCAGAAGCCGTCTGACAGCCCCAGTTTCGACTGCGCCCACGGCAACGCCGTGTGTTGCAGCCAGTCGAGCATCTGCGGCGCCAGTTCATACAAACGCAGCAACTGCTTGGCGAGCATGGGCACCAACACCAGCAACAGGGTTGTGACGATCAGCGTGAACAAGGCAAACACCGCGATTACGCCCCAGGTTCGCGACAGGCCGAGCCGCTCAAGGCGATCCACCAGCGGATCGAACAGATAGGCCAGCAGCAAGGCCACCAGAAACGGCGTGAGGATCGGATGCAGCAACCAGACAAACGCGCAAAGCAGGACTACCCCACCGAGCCAGAACCAACGCCGCGAATCGGCCATGTACCCACTCCTGTTGCTTCTATATAAGGAAAGACTTACCAGCGAAACCGCAACGATGGCGCCACAGGTGCCGGAGCCGCAGCGACAACCGGCGCTGCACCGGCAACCGTCGGTTGTGGCGCCGCCGGTGCCGGCGCTTCAGCCGGCAATTCCTGCAACTTCGCCAATGACAATTGCGCACGCAACTGATCGGCACTGCCGTTGACCCGATAGACGATGCGATCACCCTCGACACTTTGCAGACGCACACCGAACGGCTCGAGTAACCGCAGCAATGCGGCGTAGTGCTCCAGATTCATCCCCTGCACTTCCAGGGTCTGTTGCCCCGACACCCCAGGCTTGGCAACAAACCGCGGTGCCAGACGCTCGGCCACCGCCAGCATCACCGCGTCGGCCACCGCCGCCTGGTCGGCGCCCTGCACGCTGCCGGCCTCTTTCTGATCGCCCAGCCACAGATGCCATTTGGCCTGCCACTGCCCGCCCTCTTCACGCGCATGCACCGCCAGCAAGGCGTCAGCGCTGTAACGTTCCGAAGCGCCACGCAGTGGTGCCGGATCGGTGCCTTCCAGCGCGGGCGCGGTAGCCACCAGTTGCTCGCTCAGATCCGCCAGCGGCAAACGCAGCGGTAATCCGCGATGCTGGGCAGCGGTGCGCAACGGCGCAGCTGCGGCCTGACCGTCACCGACCAGGCTTGAGCCTTCAGCCGAATCGTTCAGCCACCAGCTCAGAATCGAGGGACGACTGGCACCCCACAATGACAACCCGGCACGACGCAGCGCCTGCTCGGTGGTGGCCGGATCGAAATCGACTTTCAGCACCTCCGGCGGCCCGGCATCGAAACCGAACTGACTGATGATCTGCTGCGGATCCTTGCGAATGGCCGCCAGTCCCGGATTTTGCACAGCCTTCGGGTCGCCGGTCAGGCGCAGCACCAACGTGTCCAGCGCGGCTTGCGTGGCGCGATCACGCTCTTCCGGCGCCTGACCGTGGACCGGCTCACGCACCTGATAAAGGCCTTTGAGGTTTTCGGCATGACTCGCCAGGCTGACCAGAGACAAACAACCCACAAACAACAATTTACAAAAACGCATGGAAAATTCCCGTCGACAGGAGCGGCTGGAACAGGCCGCGTGAACCGGTTGAGCAAGGCTGTGACAATCTGCCATCGCAAAACATTCACACGGCGGCGGTAAGTTTTTGCACAGTGATAACGATAGACGGTTAATTGAGCCACCTTATACAGGCACCCGCACGCCTCAATTGCAAAAAATTTCCGCTGATATGGCTCTGCCCGTCGGTGCGAGGATGGCCGCTGCCCCTCAAGCCTGATAAAATCGCGCGCCTTCGCAGACCGGCAACAGCCGGGCACCCCGAACTTCGCGTGAGGCAATCGCCCCTGTCGGATTCGGTGTTCCCGCTGAACTCGGTCGTTACCCCTGAATCCCCTCCCCTAAAGGCCTGGATCATGAGCAAGCAACCCTCCCTGAGCTACAAGGACGCCGGTGTAGACATCGACGCCGGTGAAGCATTGGTCGAACGCATCAAGAGCGTCGCCAAGCGCACTGCGCGCCCGGAAGTCATGGGCGGCCTGGGCGGTTTCGGCGCCCTCTGCGAAATCCCGGCCGGCTACAAGCAGCCTGTACTGGTTTCCGGCACTGACGGTGTCGGCACCAAGCTGCGTCTGGCGCTGAACCTGAACAAGCACGACAGCATCGGCATCGACCTGGTCGCCATGTGCGTCAACGATCTGGTGGTGTGCGGCGCTGAGCCACTGTTCTTCCTCGACTACTACGCCACCGGCAAACTGAATGTCGACACCGCTGCCCAGGTTGTGACTGGCATCGGCGCCGGCTGCGAACTGTCCGGCTGCTCGCTGGTGGGCGGCGAAACCGCTGAAATGCCAGGCATGTACGAAGGCGAAGACTACGACCTGGCCGGCTTCTGCGTCGGCGTCGTGGAAAAATCGGAAATCATCGACGGCTCGAAAGTCGCCACCGGTGACGCCCTGATCGCCCTGCCTTCGTCCGGCCCGCACTCCAACGGCTACTCGCTGATCCGCAAGATCATTGAGGTATCCGGCGCCGACATCGAAAGCATCCAGCTCGACGGCAAACCGCTGACCGACCTGCTGATGGCCCCGACCCGCATCTACGTGAAGCCGCTGCTCAAGCTGATCAAAGACACCGGCGCCGTCAAAGCCATGGCCCACATCACCGGTGGCGGCCTGCTGGACAACATCCCGCGCGTTCTGCCAAAAGGCGCTCAGGCCGTGGTCGACGTAGCAAGCTGGACTCGCCCTGCCGTGTTCGACTGGCTGCAAGAGAAAGGCAACGTCGACGAGACCGAGATGCACCGCGTGCTGAACTGCGGCGTTGGCATGGTGATCTGCGTGGCTCAGGAGCACGTTGAAGTCGCCCTGAACACCCTGCGTGACGCCGGCGAACAGCCTTGGGTCATCGGCCAGATCGCCGTGGCCGCCGAAGGCGCCGCTCAGGTTGAGCTGAAGAACCTCAAGGCTCACTGATGTCCAAGACCTGTGATGTTGTGGTGCTGTTGTCCGGCACCGGCAGTAACTTGCAGGCTCTGATCGACAGCACGCGGACCGGCGACAGCCCGGTCCGCATCGCTGCGGTGATTTCCAACCGCGCCGACGCCTACGGCCTGCAACGTGCCAGCGACGCGGGTATCGCCACCCGCTCGCTGGATCACAAGGCTTTCGAAGGTCGCGAGGCCTTCGATGCTGCCCTGATCAAACTGATCGACGAATTCAACCCCAAACTCGTGGTACTGGCCGGTTTCATGCGCATTCTCAGCGCCGATTTCGTGCGCCACTACCAGGGTCGCCTGCTCAACATCCACCCCTCGTTGTTGCCCAAATACAAAGGGTTACACACTCATCAGCGGGCGCTTGAGGCCGGCGACAGCGAACATGGCTGCTCCGTGCATTTCGTCACCGAGGAACTCGATGGTGGACCACTGGTCGTACAGGCAGTAATACCGGTAGAGTTGCACGACACGCCGCACAGTCTGGCGCAGCGAGTCCACGTTCAGGAACACCTGATCTACCCGATGGCCGTACGCTGGTTTGCCGAAGGCCGGCTGGCACTCGGTGAACACGGTGCTTTACTGGATGGCCAGTTACTCGCGGCCAGCGGCCACTTGATTCGAAACTAGGAGATATTATGCGTCGCGCCCTGCTCTTCGCTTGCGCTCTGCTCGCCCTGCCCTTCGCGCAGGCAGCCGAACTTCAACCGTTCTCCGCCAGCTACACCGCCGACTGGAAGCAGTTGCCCATGAGCGGCACCGCCGAGCGCAGCCTGACCAAGGAAGCCAACGGCACCTGGAAACTCAGCTTCAAGGCCTCGATGATGATCGCCAGCCTGACTGAAGAAAGCACCCTGACGCTGGACAAGGACACGCTGCTGCCACAGTCCTACCACTTCGAACGCGGCGGCCTGGGCAAAGCGAAAAAGGCCGATCTGGACTTCGACTGGACCAACAAGCTCGTCACCGGCACCGACCGTGGTGACGCGGTGAAGATCCCGTTGAACCGTGGCATGGTCGACAAGTCCACCTATCAACTGGCGCTGCAGCACGATGTCGCCGCCGGCAAGAAGACCATGAGCTATCAGGTGGTCGATGACGGTGAAGTCGATACCTATGACTTCCGCGTGCTCGGTTCGGAGAAAGTCGAGACCAAGGCCGGCCAGATCGATGCGATCAAGGTCGAGCGCGTACGCGATCCGACACAAAGCAAGCGCATCACCGTCCTCTGGTTCGCCAAGGATTGGGATTACCTGCTGGTTCGTCTGCAACAGGTTGAAACCGACGGCAAGGAGTACAACATCATGCTCCAGGACGGCACGGTCAACGGCAAGGCTGTCAAAGGCAGCTGATCCGCCGCTACAGCAAAGAGCCCCGCGAAATGCGGGGCTTTTTTTCGCCTGCGTTTAACCCGGCTTTTTGTGCCACCTTTGCCCCTCACCCGAGCCCTCTCCCGAGGGAGAGGGATCTGACCGAGATGTCTGAGGCTATGTATCGACCTGAAAGATCGAGTCGATTATGGATTCACCCAGGCAGTTTCAGGTCGACGGATGTACAAAGCATCGCACGGTCGGTCCCCTCTCCCTCCGGGAGAGGGCTAGGGTGAGGGGCTTTTGAAGGCGAAACTCAAACCGAAAATTTCGCCACCATGCTGTTCAAATCCACCGCCAACCGCGACAACTCCTGACTCGCCGCACTCGTCTGATTGGCCCCCGCCGAGGTCTGCATCGCCAGATCGCGAATGTTCATCAGGTTGCGATCCACCTCTCGCGCCACCGCCGCCTGCTCCTCCGAAGCACTGGCTATCACCAGATTCCGTTCATTGATCAGGGTAAATGCCGAGGCAATCTCCTCCAGCGCGGTGCCGGCCGCTTTCGCCAGCTCCAGCGTCGAACGCGCCCGGGTGTTGCTTTGCTGCATCGAACTGACCGCCGAATCGGTGCCCTGTTGGATGCCACCAATCATCTGTTCAATCTCCTGCGTTGACTGCTGGGTGCGATGGGCCAACGCCCGCACCTCATCGGCCACTACCGCGAATCCGCGTCCGGCATCACCGGCCCGCGCGGCTTCAATCGCGGCGTTCAATGCGAGCAGATTGGTCTGCTCGGCGATTGAACGAATCACATCCAGCACCTTGCTGATGCCATGAACCTTCTGCGCCAGATCTTCGACCTGCGACACATTGTTGGTCACGTCTTCGGCGAGTAACTCAATCGACGAAACGGTTTGCTGCACTTGTTCGCGACCATGCTGGGCAATGCGGTCAGACTCGCGCGACGCCTCGGAAGTCGCCACCGCATTGCTCGCCACCTCTTCCACGGCAGCGGTCATCTGATTCACCGCCGTGGCGGCCTGCTCAATCTCCAGGCTCTGCTGATGCAAGCCGCGCGTCGCGTCTTCCGTGACGCAGCTGAGCTCCTCCGACGCCGACGCCAGTTGACTGGACGACTCGGAGATCTTGCGAATGGTGTCGCGCAGGTTGTGTTGCATGCTTTTCAGCGCATGCAGCAGCCGCGCCGGCTCGTCCTTTCCGGAGATGCTGATGTCGCCGGTCAGATCGCCGCCCGCCACCACTTCGGCAACACCCAGCGACTGCGCCAGCGGCAGCACAATGCTACGGGTCAGCAGCAGCGCCAGTCCGATCGTAATCAGCGCCGTGACACCGATCATGACCCCGACCCACAACCGCGAATTGATAAACACCAGTCGCGCCGCCTCGGTGGCGAGACTGGCATTGTGTTTGTTCAGCTCGACCAGTTCTTTGAGGGTCACCGCCATCTCATCGGCCAAGGGACTCATCTCGCCGTTGAGAATCGCAGCGGCTTCCTCCACGCGGTTTTGCGCGGACAACTGCATGACCTGCGCCTGCAACTCCAGGTACTTGTGCTCGGCAACCTTGAAGCGGTCAAACAGCTTGCGCTCCTCGGGCAGCACGATCAGCACGTCATAACGCTGCTGGGCCTCGCTGAGTACCCCACGCAGATCATCAAGCTTGGCGACATTCTGCGAAATCGCTTGCGGATCGCGATTGAGCAGCAGCCGCATGGTCAGGGCCCGCAAGCGCAGTATGTCCTGACTCATCTCGCCCACTGCCATGACGCTCGGCAGCCAGTTGTTATCGACTTCATCGGATTGCGCCCGCATGTTCGACATTTGCAGCAAGGCGAAAGCCCCCAAGGCAAATACCATCAAACCCAGCAAGCCAAACCCCAGCCCGGCGCGCGGGGCAATATTGAGACTTCGGATACTCATTACGCTGGTTCCTTCCAAAAGCGCTGCATCAACCCTGCAGCTGGTTGCTTTAGAAGGTATCGGCCCGGCGAAAATTTGCGTAAGACCAAAAGGTGATATCAAAAGGCCTTAATACTTCGAACCTTTGGCATTAACGTTTCAGCGAGGTTTTCCCGGACTTAGCCGCTGTTCGCGGCAATATAGCCAGGAAGTTATCCCGGGCGACTTTACGGGCAACGTCTTCGGGCAAGGCATCAAGAAAGGGCGTGAAACTGTGCATCTCTCGGCCGAGCTTGTTGAATCGGCCGACGACGTCAGAGCCGAGCATGAAGCGCTCCGGGTATTTCTCCACCAAGGCCAGCCATTCCGCACGTGGTCTGCCCTGCTCATCCAGCAGATACGGCGTGAGCATGCTCCACGACAGATCGACGAACAGATTCGGATAAGCCTCAAGCAACCGGCTGACGGTGGGCAGAAGAAATTTCAGTTGCGTCTGGTGCCGATGAATTTCCGCGCTCGTCCCCGCGTGCGCCCAGATAAAGCGCGTATGCGGATGATTGCGCAGCGGCTCTTCGATTTCCTTCAGGTACAGCGGATTTTTCTCACGCTTGGAGGTGATGTTCGAATGCAGCATCACCGGCAGATCGTTTTCCGCCGCCAGGTGATAGATCTTCGTCATCGCCTCATTGTTGGCACGCGGCGTGTCACCGGAGGTCAGCGCCGTGAGATCGTCGTGACGCGTAAACACCTCGCCAATGCCCTGCCACAGCCCCGGATACAGATCGAGCATGCGCTGGATGTGCGCAGCAGAGTTCTTGTCGTTGGGATTGAACCCCGAGAGGAATGGGTGAAAGTACGGACGCTGCTCCGGGGCGAGTTTTTGCACCGCATCGGCGATGATCACATCGGTGGCGCTGTACCAATAGGCATCAGCGTCATCACCGGCGTAATAGCGCGGGCGCTTGGGTTCGTCTTCATGCCACTTCTTCGCCACCGGAATACCGGAAATCATCACGTGCTCGACGGAGTTGTCCTTCATCGCTGTCAGCAGTTTCGCCATACCCGCGGTCTCCTGGAAAAAATCCACGTAGTGCAGGTGCGCATCGCTGTAGGTGTAATCGCGGGCACTGGCGGCGCCGGCAAATACCAGCAAGCAGGCAAGACTCAAACGAAACAAGGGCACAAGTAATCTCCGGCAGGTAGACATAGCCTAGACCCCGAGCCGGCGACAAGGGTTCATCCTGCAGGAAAGTGGAACGCACCTCTGTAGGAATGCTCTATAACTGCAAGGTCTTTTTTGATCGAATGACTTTTCCTACTGCCAGTGAGGTTGCCATGACCGTTACCGTCAATACCGTCTCCGCCGAAGGTTTTCGTCACACCGTACAGATCGACGACCACGAATTGTTTGCCGACGTACCGAAGTCTGCCGGTGGCGAAGGCTCGGCGCCCGAGCCACACGATTATTTCGATGCCGCACTCGGTGCCTGTAAAGCCTTGACCCTGAAGATGTACGCGAAGAAGAAAGACATCCCGCTGACCGGCGTCGGTGTCGAGGTCAAACGCGACAACAGCGAAGAGCAGAAAGGCAAATATGTGCTGCACGTGACGCTCACCCTTAAGGGCGTCCTCACCGATGCCCAGCGTGAGGAGTTGCTGCGCGTAGCGGATCGCTGCCCGATCCACAAGCTGATGACCACCAGCGAAGTGACCATCGAAACCCACGCCCCACAGGGCTTCGACAGCCAGTAATCACCCTCTTGCCAGCGGCGGGTTATGCTTCTGGCATCACCCGCTCAGCCTGGAATGCACCATGGACACGCAACCTCTGATCATCCGCCCGCGCGCCGAAGACGTCGAAGGCCAGCCGATTCTGCGCCCGTTGCCGTCAGCCAAATGCCGCAGCGTCGGGCCTTTCGTGTTTTTCGACCACATGCTTGAAACGGTTTATCCGACGGGCAAAGGCATGAACATCCGACAGCATCCGCACATTGGTCTGTCGACACTCACCTATTTGTTTGAAGGGCAGATCCAGCACAAGGACAGCCTTGGTTCCGACCAGGTGGTCCAGGCCGGTGATGTCAGCTGGATGACCGCCGGCAGTGCGATCGCGCATGTCGAGCGCACACCGGAAGCGTTGTGGGAACAAAGCTTCACGATGCACGGCTTGCAGATCTGGTTGGCCTCGCCCAAGGAACACGAACAAGGTCCGGGGCACTACAGCCACTATCCGGCGGCAACTTTGCCGGTCAGCGATAACCTTGGCGTACAGATCCGCATGATTGCCGGGTCAGGCTTTTGCCTGGAATCGCCGGTGCCGGTGCTTTCTCCTACGCTGTACGCCGAAGTGCAGATGCAAACCGCGACCACGCTGCTGATTCCCGCCGAGCATGAGGAGCGGGCGGTGTATGTGTTAAGTGGTGATGCGCAGTTGAACGGTGAAGTGATCGAACCGCATGCGCTGGTGGTGTTGCCGACAGGCGAAGAGATGAGTCTGTTTGCCGACAGCAATGTACATGCGGTGGTGTTCGGCGGCGCGGCGCTGGACGGCCCGCGGCGGATCAACTGGAATTTTGTCGCGAGCGATCCGGCGGCGATTGATGAGGCGCGGCGCAAGTGGGCGGCCGGGGACTGGCCGACGGTGCCGGGAGAAATCGAGCGGATCGAATTGCCGCGTTAAGCCTTGACCCTCACCCCAGCCCTCTCCCAGAGGAAGAGGGCTGGGGTGAGGGTCATACACCGACCTGAAAAGTCTTGGCGATTATGGATTCACCAACACACTTTCAGGTCGGGTTAACTCATCAACATCCCCCATTCAGCCCCCTCTACCTCCGGTAGAGGGTTAGGCGGACGGCGTTCCGATGAGGGGCTTTTCACTTCTCAGTCCTTGAACACTTCATCCAGCAAATCATGCATCGACTTGAACGCGCGCTTGGCGGTTTTTGCGTCGTACATCATCTTGCCCGGCACATTGGCTTGCGGATCGGTGAACGAGTGCACCGCACCGCCATAGCTCAGCAACTGCCAATCCACGTTCGCTGCATTCATCTCATCTTCAAATGCCGGCAATTGCTCTTTCGGCACCAACGGATCGGCAGCGCCGTGCAGCACCAGCACCGAGCCTTTGATGTTCTTCGCGTCTGCCGGGTTCGGCGAATCCAGCGTACCGTGGAACGACACCGCCGCCTTCACCGGCACGCCTGTGCGCGCCAGATCCAGTGCGCAGCAACCGCCGAAGCAGAAACCGAACACCGCCAGTTTCGAGGTATCGACCGCCGCTTCGCCCTGCTTTTGCAACTGCTCGAACGCCGCCTGCATGCGCTTGCGCAGCAGTGCGCGGTCGTCCTTCAGCGGCATCATCGCGGCACCTGCCTGATCCGCGTTTTGCGGACGCACGGCCTGACCGTAGACGTCGGCAATCAACACCACGTAGCCCTTGGCCGCAACTGACTTGGCGATTTCTTCCGCGCCAGCGCTGACGCCCATCCAGTTTGGCGCCATCAACAGGCCCGGGCGTGCGCCCTTGTGCTCGGCGTCAAACGCCAGACGACCTTCAAAAGGCTGGCCATCAAGCTGATAGACCACGGAACGTACAGTGACTTGGCTCATTTATGACTCCTGAATGTTAAACACCAGAATGAAAAAACCCGCCGAAGCGGGTTTTTCTACAACGTGATTAAGCTGACAGCTCAACCAGCAGCTTGTTCAGACGGGTCACGTAAGCGGCCGGGTCTTTCAAGCTTTCGCCAGCCGCCAGAGCGGCCTGATCGAAGAGGATGTGCGACAGGTCGCCAAAACGCCCTTCGTTCTGCTCGCCGTCGAGTTTCTCGATCAGCGGGTGGCTCGGGTTGAATTCGAAGATCGGCTTCGAATCCGGCACTTTCTGGCCGCTGGCTTCAAGGATCTGGCGCATTTGCAGGCCCAGGTCCTGTTCGCCGATGGCCAGAATGGCTGGCGAGTCGGTCAGACGGTGGGACACGCGAACCTCGGCAACGGAATCGCCCAGCGCGGTTTTCAGGCGCTCGACCAGACCTTCTTTGGACTTGGCGACTTCTTCTGCGGCCTTCTTGTCCTCTTCCGAGTCCAGGTTGCCCAGATCGAGATCACCACGTGCCACGTCAACGAAGGTCTTGCCGTCGAATTCGCTGAGGTAGCTCATCAGCCACTCGTCGATGCGGTCGGTCAGCAGCAGCACTTCGATGCCTTTCTTGCGGAAGACTTCCAGGTGCGGGCTGTTCTTGACCTGCGCGTAGGTTTCGCCGGTGAGGTAATAGATCTTGTCCTGACCTTCCTTGGCGCGGGCCAGGTAGTCGGCCAGACCGACGATCTGCTCGCCGTCGTCGCCATTGGTCGATGCGAAACGCAGCAGACCGGCAATTTTTTCCTTGTTGGCGAAATCTTCTGCCGGGCCTTCTTTCATGACCTGACCGAAGTTCTTCCAGAAGCCCTTGTATTGCTCAGGCTCGTTTTTCGCCAGTTTTTCCAGCATGTCCAGTACGCGCTTGGTCAGCGCGGTTTTCATCGAGTCGATGATCGGGTCTTTCTGCAGGATTTCCCGCGACACGTTCAGCGACAGGTCGTTGGAATCGACCACGCCTTTGATGAAGCGCAGGTACAGCGGCAGGAAGGACTCGGCCTGATCCATGACGAACACACGCTGCACGTACAGCTTCAGGCCTTTCGGCGCTTCACGCTGGTACAGGTCGAACGGTGCACGGGCCGGCACGTACAGCAGCGAGCTGTATTCGAGCTTGCCTTCGACCTTGTTGTGGCTCCAGGCCAGCGGGTTTTCGAAGTCGTGGGCAATGTGCTTGTAGAACTCCTGGTATTCCTCGTCCTTCACCTCAGTGCGCGGACGGGTCCACAGGGCGCTGGCGCGGTTGACGGTTTCCCATTCAACTTCAGGCTTCTCTTCGCCTTCGGCAGCAGCCACTTCTTTCGGCAGCTCGATCGGCAGCGCGATGTGATCGGAGTACTTCTTGATGATATTGCGCAGACGCCAGCCATCGGCGAACTCGTCTTCACCGGATTTCAGGTGCAGGACGATGCGAGTACCGCGCTCTGGCTTGTCGACAGTGGCGACTTCGAACTCGCCCTCGCCTTTTGACGACCAGTGCACACCTTCGCTGGCCGGGGTGCCGGCGCGACGGCTGTACACGTCAACTTTGTCGGCAACGATGAAGGCAGAGTAGAAGCCGACACCGAACTGGCCGATCAGGTGCGAATCCTTCTTCTGATCGCCCGAGAGATTCTTCATGAAATCGGCGGTGCCCGATTTGGCGATGGTCCCCAGGTGGGTGATCACATCGTCACGGTTCATGCCGATACCGTTGTCTTCGAGCGTGACGGTCTTGGCGTCCTTGTCGAAGCTCACACGGATTTTCAAGTCAGCGCCACCTTCGAGCAACTCAGGCTTGGCCAGGGCTTCGAAGCGCAGCTTGTCGACAGCGTCAGAGGCGTTCGAGATCAATTCGCGAAGGAAGATTTCCTTGTTGGAATACAGCGAATGGATCATGAGGTGCAGCAGCTGCTTTACCTCGGTCTGGAAGCCCAGGGTTTCCTTTTGAGTTTCCACACTCATGGTCATCAAACTCCAATCAGATGGCATTGGCCGCGACCCGAATGGTCGGCGGCGGGTTGTTCACTGAGTTGGGGGCAGCGTTCAGGATTTCAAGGGCTCATCAATTTTGAAGTGCGCGCGGGCGGTGGCAATCGGCTCGCTTTCGGTACTTTGCCAGGCGGTCACGGCAACGTTGGCGACGCGTCGCCCCTGGCGGCAGACCTGACACTTGGCCCAGGTGTCGCGAAACTGCCCGGCCCGCAGATAATCAAGGGAGAAGTCGATAATCTTCGGTACGCCCGGTGCGCCGGTGAAGATCAACAGATGCAGGGCGGCGGCCAGTTCCATGAACCCGGCAATCACCCCGCCGTGGATCGCCGGCAGTAAAGGGTTACCAATGTTGTCCTTGTTCGCTGGCAGCTTGAACAGCAGCTCATCGCCGACCCGCGAGCATTCGATGCCGATCAGGCCGGCATATGGAATCAGCTTCAGTAACGGTGCGTAATCACCCTGAGCGTGAGCGGCTTGCAACTGTTGTTTCAGGTCGTCACTCACTGCCCCTCTCCTTTTATTTTGCCGCCAAAGCCTTGAGCGCCCTTGATGCCCTTGCCCATGCGCATAAACGTGCCGACCACGTGGGCAATGGGTGTGTCGGGATCGTCCTGATAGGCAAAACCGCGAGCGAAGATCACATCGGTGGTCACCCGATAGCATTGGGCGAAACCGTAGACATCCTTGTGCGGTTCAGCGGCGTGCATGTAGTCGATACGCAGATCGAGGGTCGGGCAGACTTCAAACTCCGGCAGCACGCACAACGTTGACATGCCACAAGCCGTGTCCATCAACGAGGTAATGGCGCCGCCATGAATCACTCCGGTCTGTGGATTGCCGACGATTTGCTGGCTGTACGGCAGGATAACGGTGAGCCCTTCGCTGGAGGCGCTGTGCACCTTCAAGCCTAGGACCTGACAGTGGCGCAAGGCGGAAAGAAATCGTGTCGCGCGCTCAAAAACGGGGTTTTCGGCCATTGGATAATTACCCTCGCTGGAGCCTTTTGCCAGTAGTAGGAATCAGCGCAAAAGTTCCGCTGCAAAACAAACTTATATATCTGAAAGAAATGAGGAACTTAACCCTCACGACCGAGTTCTTAAGGCCAGTAGTTATTTTCCATAAGGAGAAACACCCCATGCGTAAGACTTTAGCTATTGCCTTGATGTTGACCGCTTCCCTCGGTCTCGCTGCCTGCGATAAAAAATCCGAGGACAAAGCTCAAGATGCCAACCAACATGCTGAACAAGCTCAGCAAGACATGAACAAAGCTCAGGATAAAGTGAACGACGCAGCAAAAGAAAACGCCGAAGCTGCCAAAGCTCAGGCTGAATCGAATCAGGCTGCACAAGACGAAGCTGCCAAGAAGCAATAATTGCGACTTGATGCAGAAAAAGAAAACCCGCCAAGTGCGGGTTTTCTTTTGCCTGAGATTTAGCGGTCATCCGCGTTAGAGCAAAACAGTTCTAAAAGTCGGACTAATCATCAGTAACAAAGAGCAAATGAGGCCGACCAGCCACGTCAGACTGCGCAGGGACGGTTTATCAGCCAGGTACAACCAGATGTAGAGAATCCGCGCGATGACAAAGATGATCGCCAGGGCATCAATCAACCATCCCTGGGTTTGCGTGGTGTGCGCCATCAGCACGCCGACGGCAAACAGGATGAACGCTTCGATGCTGTTCTGATGGGCCGCCAGTGCCCGCGCACCGTAACCGGTAAGTTGCGCCTGTTGCTGGCGCGGCAGGTGATTGTTGTAACCGCCCTGCTCTTTCATGGCTTTGCCGACCGGCATGCGGGCGATGTAAATCAACAAGGCACTGATAAACACGCACCAGAACGGAATACTCATCAAGCAGCCTCTTTAGTCGCTTCGGGCAACGGCGCCTCAGTAGGGGTATAGACCATCACGTCGAGAACGTCGGAATGAAATTCGCGACGATACAAAACCAGCACGACGCCGGCACTCATCAACATGAACAGCCACGGGCTGACAAACCACGCCAGCATGCTCATGCCGAAGTAGTAAGAACGCAGGCCGAAGTTGAACTGGTTGGCCGCCATCGAAATAACTCGCGCCGCCCGTAATGCGAACGCCTTGCGCTCCTGCTCGGACACCTGACGCTCGCCGATCATCGGTGCCGAACCCACCAGTACAGCGGCAAAGTTGTATTGGCGCATGCACCAGCTGAACGTAAAGAAGGCATAGACGAACACCAGCGCCAGGCACAACAACTTGATCTCCGACATGCCTTGGGAGGCTTGCTGCACCATCGGAATATCCGCCAGCAAGGACACCGCCCGCTCCGACGCGCCCAGCACGGTCAGAATGCCAGCCAGGATGATCAGGGTGCTGGAGGCGAAGAACGAGGCGTTTCGCTCCAGATTGCCGATCACGCTGGCATCGGCAATGCGGTTGTCACGTAGCAACATGCGGCGCATCCAGTCTTCGCGGTACAGGTGCAGTACGCTGGCCAGGCACGCGGTGTCGCGGGCCTTCCAGCTGGCATAGCGGGTGTAACCGCCCCAGCAGGTGACAAACCAGAGCGCGGCGAGCAGGTGGATCAGGTTGGCTTGGATGAACGACATGCAATTCCCTGTGGAGTGTGAACACGGTACCTGTAGCAGTGAGCCTGCTGGCGATAACGGTTTGTCAGCCAACTTCAATGGTGACTGACACAGCGTGATCGCAAGCAGGCTCACTCCTACGTTAATTCTGTGCAGTGCTTCGACGTTAGCTCAGGGAAAAAGACACTGCCTCACGCACATAAAAAATGCCCCGTATCGTTTGATACGAGGCATTTCTGTTCAAGCGTTCAAGCCCCGCTTGTGGCGGGTCAGGGAACGTCAGGCAACGGCTTCGCTGCGCTTGCCCAGCAGGCGATCGCAAACCACCGCGACCACCAGGGTCATCACGCACGGCACCAGCCACGCCAGGCCCTGCTCGCTCAGCGGCAGGTGGGACAGTTGCGACGGCATCCAGTCGGCCAGGCCGGCACCTTTCAGCGCGTCGATCATGCCGAACACGAACGACACCAGCATCACCGGACCGATGATGCGGCCATGCTCATGCCAGAAGTCTTTGCAGAAGCTCAGCGCCACCAGCACGATGCACGGCGGGTAGATCGCGGTCAGGACCGGGATCGAGAAGGCGATCAGCTTGGTCAGGCCCAGGTTGGACACCAACAGCGAGAACGCCGCCAGAATGATCACCAGGGTCTTGTAGGACAGTGGCAGCACACGGCTGAAGTATTCGGCACAGGCGCAGGTCAGACCGACCGCCGTGACCAGACACGCCAGCGAAATCAGTACGGCGAGGAAACCGCTGCCCAGCGAACCGAAAGTGTGTTGCACATAAGCGTGCAAGACCGCGGCGCCGTTGGTGGCGCCAACAGCCACTTCGTGGCTGCCGGAACCGAGACGGAACAGGCTGACATACACCAGCGCCAGACCCACGCCGGCAATCAGCCCGGCGATGATCGCGTAACGGGTGATCAACGCTGGCGATTCAACGCCGCGAGAGCGGATGGCATTCACGATGACGATGCCGAATACCAGCGCACCCAGGGTATCCATGGTCAGGTAACCATTGATGAAGCCCTGGGAGAACGGCGCGGCGACGTACTCTGGCGTGCCTTGACCGATATCACCGGCCGGCAAGGCGAAGGCAGCGATGCCGAGAACGGCCAGTGCAATGATCTTCAACGGCGCGAGGAAACGGCCGACAGTGTCGAGCAAACGGCCCGGATACAACGATATGAAGAACACCAGCAGGAAGTACACCGAGCTGTAAAGGAACAGCGCCAGCGGGCTCTCGCCGGTCAGCGGCGCCAGGCCGACTTCGAAGGACACGGTCGCGGTACGCGGCGTGGCGAACAACGGGCCAACTGCCAGGTAGCACGCCGCCGCGAGGATGCCGCCAGCGACCTTGCCGATCGGGCTGCTCAGTGCGTCCATCGCCCCGCCGACCTTCGCCAGCGCAACGACGGTGATGACCGGCAGACCGACTGCAGTGACCAGAAAGCCCAGCGCCGCCATCCAGACATGAGGCCCGGCCTGCAAACCGACGATAGGCGGGAAGATGATGTTGCCGGCCCCGACGAACAGGGCAAATGTCATAAAACCAAGTGCCAGGATGTCCTGACCTTTCAAAACTTTCATTAAGGAAATACCACACTACTGAATCGGAATTTAGAGGGGGATTTCCCTGTGGGGTTAGGGAAATGCTGTCAGTCCGTATAAGACTGACCCGTTTAGCGCGTTGCATGCCTTGTGGGCGGCAGACGCAAAAATGGCTGCTAGCCTAACGAATTTGTCTGACAAACGCACTGTTTGAGGGCGAACTATCCGATACGCGACGTTTCCGTGTCGCGTTTTTGCATGTAATTGGGTAGATGTCTATAAATCGCCTTCGCGAGCAAGCTCGCTCCCACTTGGGAATGCGTACAAATGTGGGAGCGAGCTTGCTCGCGGAGGCGATATCACTGATGACGCAGGTGCCAGAAACGACAAAGGCCACCCGAAGGTGGCCTTTGCCTGGTGAAGCGTCAGCTAAGCGCGAGGCTTACTTGACAGCCCAACCGGTCAGCTCGGCCAGGGCCTTGCCGATGTCTGCCAGCGAACGCACGGTTTTTACACCGGCGTCTTGCAGTGCAGCGAACTTCTCGTCTGCAGTGCCTTTGCCGCCAGAGATGATTGCGCCAGCATGGCCCATGCGCTTGCCCGGAGGAGCAGTCACACCAGCGATGTAGGAAACAACCGGCTTGGTCACGTGTGCCTTGATGTAGGCAGCCGCTTCTTCTTCAGCCGAACCGCCGATCTCACCGATCATCACGATCGCTTCGGTCTTCGGGTCTTCCTGGAACAGCTTCAGGATGTCGATGAAGTTCGAACCCGGGATCGGGTCACCACCGATGCCGACGCAAGTCGACTGACCGAAACCGGCGTCAGTAGTTTGCTTAACAGCTTCGTAGGTCAGGGTGCCGGAACGCGAAACGATACCGACCTTGCCTGGCAAGTGAATGTGACCTGGCATGATGCCGATCTTGCATTCGCCTGGGGTGATCACGCCTGGGCAGTTAGGGCCGATCAGGACTACGCCCAGCTCGTCGCACTTAACTTTAGCGTCCAGCATGTCCAGGGTAGGAATGCCTTCGGTGATGCAGACGATCAGCTTGATGCCGCCGAATGCCGCTTCCAGGATCGAGTCCTTGCAGAAAGGAGCCGGAACGTAGATCACGCTGGCGGTAGCGCCAGTGGCCGCGACTGCGTCTTTAACGGTGTTGAACACTGGCAGACCCAGGTGCTCGGTGCCGCCTTTGCCCGGAGTTACGCCGCCAACCATCTTGGTGCCGTATTCGATGGCTTGCTGGGTGTGGAAACTACCTTGCGAACCGGTAATACCCTGGCAGATAACTTTGGTGTCTTTATTGATCAGGACGCTCATTATTTGCCCTCCGCAGCTTTGACAACTTGTTGAGCAGCGTCGGTCAGGCTGGTAGCAGCGATGATGTTCAAACCGCTTTCTGCCAGTACTTTAGCGCCCAGCTCAGCGTTGTTGCCTTCAAGGCGAACAACAACCGGGATTTTCACGCCGACTTCTTTCACGGCGCCGATGATGCCTTCGGCAATCATGTCGCAGCGAACGATGCCGCCGAAGATGTTGACCAGTACTGCAGCGACGTTGGTGTCGGACAGAATGATCTTGAACGCTTCAGTAACGCGTTCCTTGGTAGCACCACCACCTACGTCGAGGAAGTTGGCTGGCTTGCCGCCGTGCAGGTTGACGATGTCCATGGTACCCATGGCCAGACCGGCACCGTTGACCATGCAGCCGATGTTGCCTTCCAGGGCTACGTAGTTCAGTTCGAACTTGGCAGCGTGCGCTTCGCGCGGATCGTCTTGCGACGGATCGTGGAAAGTCTTCAGCTTAGGCTGACGGTACATGGCGTTGGCGTCGATGTTGATCTTGGCGTCCAGGCAGTGCAGATCGCCGTCAGCCTTGATCACCAGCGGGTTCACTTCCAGCAGAGCCAGGTCGTGATCCTTGAACAGCTTGGCCAGACCTACGAAGATCTTGGCGAACTGAGCAACCTGCTTGCCTTCCAGACCCAGCTGGAATGCCAGCTCGCGACCCTGGAATGGCTGAGCGCCAACCAGTGGATCGATAGTGGCTTTCAGAATTTTTTCTGGAGTGTCGTGAGCGATTTTCTCGATGTCCACGCCACCTTCGGTGGAAGCCATGAACACGATGCGACGGCTCGAACGGTCAACGACAGCGCCCAGGTACAGCTCTTTAGCGATATCAGTGCACGATTCAACCAGGATCTTGGTGACAGGCTGACCATTGGCGTCAGTCTGGTAAGTCACCAGACGCTTGCCCAGCCACTGCTGTGCGAAGGCTTTGGCGTCTTCTTTGCTGCGAACCAGCTTGACGCCGCCCGCTTTACCGCGACCACCGGCGTGAACCTGGGCTTTGACAACCCACTCGTTGCCGCCGATTTTGTCGCAAGCTTCTGCTGCTGCTTCCGGGGTGTCTACTGCGTAACCAGTGGATACTGGCAGGCCGTATTCAGCGAACAGCTGCTTACCCTGATACTCGTGAAGATTCATGCTTTTTACCGTCTTCGTTAGGTACTGCGCATTCGGCGCTGCGCTCTTGATGAGTGCCGCGCCACCTGTGACTGCTGCTTGCGTAGCCTTTCCGGGTACCCGGTGCAGCTACGCAAGACTGCGTCCAGCGGACATTCCGCGGTGAGACTTGCTCGCAAGGCTCACGACGGGCCGTTACCGCCGTGGTTTCTTATTGTGTGTCTTAACGCTTCTTGCGGTTGGCAATGTGGATGGCGCCGCCATTCACAGCCAGAGCAGCTTCGTGCAAGGCTTCAGACAGGGTCGGATGGGAGAAAACCATCATGCCCAGGTCTTCAGCGCTGGTGCCGAATTCCATACCGATCGCGCCCTGCTGAACCAGTTCTGCAGCGCTCGGACCAATCACGTGCACGCCCAATACGCGGTCAGTCTTGGCATCAGCGATGACCTTGACGAAACCACCGGTATCGTTGGCGGCCATGGCACGGCCGGAAGCGGCGAACGGGAAGGTGCCGACGTTAACTTCAACGCCTTCAGCTTTCAAGGCCTGCTCGGTTTTGCCAACCCACGCGATTTCCGGGTGAGTATAAATAACCGAAGGGATCAGGTCATAGTTCATCTGGGCTTTGTGGCCCTTGATGCGCTCGACAACCATGATGCCTTCTTCGGATGCCTTGTGCGCCAGCATCATGCCGCGAACCACGTCACCGATGGCGAAAACGCCCGGTACGGTGGTAGCGCAGTGATCGTCAACGTGCACGAAACCGCGCTCGTCCAGGGTCACACCGCTGTCGGCTGCCAGCAGATCAGTGGTCACCGGACGGCGACCAACGGCTACGATCAGCTTGTCAAAGGTGATGGTCTGTTCGCCGTTGGCATCGGTGTAGTTCACCACGACTTCGTCGCCGTTCACTTTGGAACCGGTTACGCGAGCGCCCAGCTTGATGTCCAGACCCTGTTTGGTCAGGGTTTTCAGCGCTTCCTTGGAAACAGCGGTGTCCGCTGCCATCAGGAAGGTGTCCAGGGCTTCCAGGACAGTCACTTCTGCACCCAGACGCGACCAGACCGAACCCAGTTCCAGACCGATCACGCCAGCGCCGATCACGCCCAGACGCTTCGGTACGGATTGGAATTCCAGAGCACCAGTCGAATCAACGATGACTTTCTGGTCGACCGGAGCCGGTGGAATGTCGATCGGACGCGAGCCTGGTGCCAGGATGACGTTTTCAGCTTCGATGACTTCAACCGAACCGTCTGGCTTGGTGACTTCGACTTTCTTGCCGGCCAGCAGTTTGCCGTGGCCCTGAATCGAAGTAACGCCGTTGGCCTTGAACAGGGTGGCAACGCCGCCGGTCAGGTTCTTGACGATGCCAGCCTTGCGGCCAACCATCGCAGCGACGTCCATTTTGACTTCGCCAGTCGAGATACCGTGAACGTTGAAGCTTTCTTTTGCTTCCTTGTATTTCCAGGAGCTGTCCAGCAGCGCCTTGGAAGGAATGCAGCCCACGTTCAGGCAGGTACCGCCCAGGGCTTGCTTGCCTTCGGCGTCGGTGTACTTCTCGATGCAGGCAGTGGTCAGACCCAGCTGCGCGGCCTTGATGGCAGCTACGTAACCGCCAGGGCCGGCACCGATCACTACTACGTCAAATTTCTGCGACATTCAAAAAATCCTCTTTAGCAATAAAGCTACAAGCCGCAAGCCAAAAGCTACAAGCCAATCCGCTCGTATTGAGCTTGAGGCTTGTAGCTTGACGCTTGCAGCTGCTTTTTAGATATCCAGCAACAGACGAGCCGGATCTTCCAGCAGGTTCTTGATGGTCACCAGGAAGGTCACAGCTTCTTTGCCATCGATCAGACGGTGATCGTAGGACAGTGCCAGGTACATCATCGGACGGATCACGACCTGACCGTTGATGGCCATCGGACGCTGGATGATGTTGTGCATGCCCAGAATCGCTGCCTGCGGCGGGTTGACGATCGGGGTCGACATCATCGAACCGAAGGTACCACCGTTGGTGATGGTGAAGGTACCACCGGTCATCTCGTCCATCGACAGTTTGCCGTCGCGGGCTTTTTTGCCGAATGTTGCGATGCCGCCTTCGATTTCAGCCAGGCTCATCAGCTCGGCGTTACGCAGAACCGGTACCACCAGACCACGGTCGCTGGAAACAGCAACACCGATGTCGGCGTAGCCGTGGTAAACGATGTCGCCGCCGTCGATCGACGCGTTGACAGCCGGGAAGCGCTTCAGCGCTTCGGTGGCGGCCTTGACGAAGAACGACATGAAGCCCAGGCGTACGCCGTTGTGGGACTTCTCGAACAGATCCTTGTACTTCGAACGCAGAGCCATGACTTCGGTCATGTCAACTTCGTTGAAGGTGGTCAGCATCGCCATGTTCGACTGAGCTTCAACCAGACGCTTGGCCACGGTGGCACGCACGCGGGTCATCGGCACGCGCTTCTCGATGCGGTCGCCAGCGGCGAACACAGGAGCGGCGGCAGCTGGAGCAGCAGCCTTGGCAGGCGCGGCAGCCGGAGCGGCTTTCTTGGCGGCAACAGCAGCCACCACGTCTTCCTTGGTCACACGCCCGCCTTTGCCGGTGCCGGCAACGGAAGCGATGTTGATGCCGTTTTCTTCAGCCAGCTTGCGCGCGGCAGGAGCAGCAACAGGATCGTCTTCGCCTTCAGCAGCGGCCGGGGCAGCGGCGGCCGGAGCAGCAGCTGGAGCAGCTGGAGCAGCGGCAGCAGCGCCGCCTTCAACGATGGAGCCCAGTACTTCGTCGGACAGGACGGTTTCGCCCTCGCCCTTGACGATTGCGCCCAGCACGCCATCAGCAGTAGCCAGAACTTCCAGTACGACTTTGTCAGTTTCGATGTCGACGATCAGTTCGTCGCGCTTGACGGCGTCGCCCGGTTGCTTGTGCCAGGTGGCAACGGTGCCATCGGCAACCGATTCCGGGAAAGTGGGGGCTTTGATCTCGATAGCCATTATCTGTAGTTCCTTAAATTCGGTTTCAGGTGCGCGAAGGCGTTAAACGGTAAACGCGTCTTGCAGCAGTTTTTCCTGCTGCTCGGCGTGCATCGAAGCGTAACCACAGGCTGGGGCAGCAGAAGCCTCACGGCCCGCGTACTCAAGTACGAGAGACTTGTCGAGGTTGCTGATGCTACGGCGCAAGTGATGCTGGCTGCAGTACCAGGCACCCTGGTTCATCGGCTCTTCCTGACACCAAACGGCATGTTTGACGTTGGTGTAAGGCGCCAGGACTTCTTTCAAGTCGTCCTCAGGGAATGGATACAGCTGCTCGATACGCACGATGGCGATATCTTCACGGCCTTCGGCACGGCGTTTTTCCAGCAGGTCGTAGTAGACCTTGCCGCTACACAGAACAACGCGCTCGACCTTTTTCGGATCCAGGGCATCGATTTCCGGGATAACGGTCTGGAACGAACCTTCAGCCAGATCTTCCAGGGTCGAGATGGCCAGTTTGTGGCGCAGCAGCGACTTAGGTGTCAGAACAACCAATGGTTTGCGCAGCGGGCGAATCACCTGACGACGCAGCAAGTGGTAGATCTGCGCCGGGGTAGTCGGCATGCACACCTGAATGTTGTGCTCGGCGCACAACTGCAGGTAACGCTCAAGACGTGCCGAGCTGTGCTCAGGACCCTGACCTTCGTAACCGTGTGGCAACAGCATGGTCAGACCGCAGAGACGGCCCCACTTGTGCTCGCCGCTGGTGATGAACTGGTCGATGACAACCTGTGCACCGTTGGCGAAGTCGCCGAACTGGGCTTCCCAGATCACCAGCGCGTTCGGCGTGGTGGTCGAGTAACCGTATTCGAATGCCAGTACCGCTTCTTCCGACAGGAACGAGTCGTACAGGTCAAAACGTGGCTGACCGTCGTACAGGTTCTGCAGCGGAATGTAGGTGCCCGCGTCTTTCTGGTTGTGCAACACAGCGTGACGGTGCGAGAACGTACCGCGGCCGATGTCCTGACCGGTCATGCGAATCGGGTGACCTTCGAACGCCAGGGTCGCGTACGCCATGGTTTCGGCGTAACCCCAGTTGATCGGCAGGCCGCCGGCTTGCATCTTCTGACGGTCTTCGTAGATCTTCGCGACCTGACGCTGAACCACGAAGCCTTCCGGAATCTCCAGCAGCTTGGCGGACAGTTCTTGCAGGGTCTTCAGATCGAAGCGCGTGTCGTGACGCGCAGTCCAGGCATGGCCCAGATACGGACGCCAGTCCACGAACAGCTCTTTGTTCGGCTCTTTGACCAGCGACTTCACCACGTGCAGACCGTTGTCCAGCGCGTTGCGGTACTCGTCGACCTTGGCCTGAACGCGATCAGCGTCCAGCACACCGGCCTGGGTCAGGCGATCAGCGTACAGCTCACGGGTGGTGCGCTGCTTGGTGATCTGCTGGTACATCAGCGGCTGGGTGCCGCTTGGCTCGTCGGCCTCGTTGTGGCCGCGACGACGGTAGCAGACCAGGTCGATCACCACGTCACGCTTGAACTGCATGCGGTAGTCGATGGCCAGCTGGGTCACGAACAACACGGCTTCCGGATCATCGCCATTCACATGGAGAATCGGCGCCTGGATCATCTTCGCAACGTCGGTGGCGTACTCGGTGGAACGCGAGTCCAGCGGGTTGCTGATGGTGAAACCGACCTGGTTGTTGATCACGATGTGCACGGTACCGCCGGTCTTGAAACCGCGGGTCTGCGACATCTGGAAGGTTTCCATGACCACGCCCTGACCTGCGAACGCAGCGTCGCCGTGGATGGAGATCGGCAGCACCTTCTCACCGGTAGCGTCGTTACGACGATCCTGACGGGCACGAACCGAACCTTCAACCACCGGAGAAACGATTTCCAGGTGGGACGGGTTGAACGCCATGGCCAGGTGAACTTCACCGCCGGCAGTCATCACGTTGGACGAGAAGCCCTGGTGGTATTTAACGTCACCGGAACCCAGCTCGACCTTCTTCTTGCCTTCGAACTCGTCGAACAGCTCGCGCGGGTTCTTGCCGAAGGTGTTGACCAGGACGTTCAGACGGCCACGGTGAGCCATGCCGATGACGACTTCCTTGGTGCCGTAGGAACCGGAACGCTGGATCAGTTCGTCGAGCATCGGAATCAGGCTTTCGCCGCCTTCCAGACCAAAACGCTTGGTGCCCGGGTATTTGGTACCCAGGTATTTCTCCAGACCTTCACCGGCGGTCACGCGCTCAAGCAGGTGGCTCTTGATGTCGGCGGAGTACGTCGGACGACCACGCATGCTTTCCAGACGCTGCTGGAACCACTGGCGCTGCTCGGAATCGGTGATATGCGTAAATTCAGCGCCGATGGTGCGGCAATATGTCTGCTGCAACGCTTCGTGAATTTCGCGTAGGCTCGCTTCCTCTTTGCCGATGAACAGGTCGCCGGCACGGAAGGTCGTATCAAGATCGGCATTGGTCAAGCCGTAATGATTGATCGACAGGTCTGCAGGTGCAGGACGCTGCCACAGTCCCAGCGGGTCAAGCTGGGCTGCCTGGTGGCCACGCATACGGTAGGCCTGGATCAATCGCAGCACTTCAACTTGCTTCTTCTCGTGCTCACTGCTCACGCTGCCGGCGGAAACCGGTTGGGCGCGGCGCTGGTTCTTTGCCAGCAGCACGAAATGATCGCGAATTGTGGAGTGCGAAACATCAGTGGCAGAGTTGCCGTCGGCAGGCAACTTCTGAAAGTAGGTGCGCCACTCTTCTGGCACAGCGTTAGGGTCGTGCAGGTAGAGCTCATAAAGCTCTTCCACATAGGCAGCGTTTCCACCTGAAAGGTAGGCGCTGTTCCACATGCGCTGCATCACGCTTTCTTGCATGCTTGGTCACCCTCGGTTAGGGGAACACCATCGGCGTCGACACCGAGCAAACTTGCAGAAGTCCGAATGCAGCGACCAAAACAAGCCACTTAGGATCACGCTGATAGTCCGGGTACCAGCCCGGATGCCCCTGCTTGTCTCATTTCTTCAAAATAAGAGCTGCAGCTTGTGACTACGGCTCTGGTTATAGCCATGACGCGGGTTGAAGCCCGCGCCACAGCCTCTTCGGTACAGCGGTTCTACGGTTACAGCAGCTGAATCACACGCCGCTCGAGAGCAACATGTTACGGATGTGACCGATGGCCTTAGTCGGGTTCAGGCCTTTCGGACATACGTTGACGCAGTTCATGATGCCCCGGCAGCGGAAAACGCTGAACGGGTCATCGAGCGAAGCCAGACGCTCGTTGGTCTTGGTGTCACGGCTGTCTGCCAGGAAGCGGTAGGCTTGCAGCAGCGCAGCTGGACCCAGGAACTTGTCCGGGTTCCACCAGAAGGACGGGCACGAGGTCGAGCAGCAAGCGCACAGGATGCACTCGTACAGACCGTCGAGCTTTTCACGCTCTTCAGGGGACTGCAGACGCTCGATGGCCGGAGCCGGCGTGTCGTTCTGCAGGTAAGGCTTCACCTTCTCGTATTGCTTGTAGAAGATGCTCATATCGACGACCAGGTCACGAATAACCGGCAAACCTGGCAGCGGACGAACGATCAGCTTGTTGCCTTTTACGACAGCGGACAGCGGCGTGATGCACGCCAGACCGTTTTTGCCGTTGATGTTCATGCCGTCGGAGCCGCAGACACCTTCACGGCAAGAGCGACGATAGGAAAAACCCTCGTCCTGCTCTTTGATCAGGGCCAGCACGTCCAGCACCATCAGGTCTTTACCACCGGTATCGACCTGGAATTCCTGCATGAACGGCGCAGCGTCCTGATCAGGGTTGTAACGATAAACACTGACTTGCAACATGGCGGTCACCCTTAATAAGTCCGGACTTTAGGTTCGAAAGTCGGAACAGTCTTCGGCGAGAAGTTAACGGCACGCTTGGTGACGCGCTTGTCACCCGGGAAGTACAGGGTGTGGCACAGCCAGTTTTCGTCGTCACGGTCTTCAAAGTCTTCACGGGCGTGAGCGCCGCGGGACTCTTTACGTACTTCGGCCGCGATGGCGGTAGCTTCAGCCACTTCCAGCAGGTTTTGCAGTTCCAGCGCTTCGATACGTGCAGTGTTGAACGCCTGCGACTTATCGTTGATCTTCACGTTGGCGATACGCTTGCGCAGATCGGCCAGCTGAGCGATACCCTTCTGCATGTATTCGCCGGTACGGAATACACCGAAGTAGTTCTGCATGCAGCTTTGCAGCTCGCGACGCAGGGTGGCGACGTCTTCGCCATCGGTACGGCTGTTCAGCGCGTTCAGACGCGACAGGGCTGCTTCGATATCGGCTTCGGTAGCGTCGTCGTATTCGATGCCGTCGGTCAGCGCCTTTTCCAGGTGCAGGCCGGCAGCGCGGCCGAATACCACCAGGTCGAGCAGCGAGTTGCCGCCCAGACGGTTGGCACCGTGAACCGATACGCAAGCCACTTCACCTACCGCGAACAGACCAGGAATGATCTGGTCCACGCCTTCAGCGTCCTGGGTGATCGCCTGGCCGTGAATGTTGGTGGCAACGCCGCCCATCATATAGTGGCAAGTCGGAACAACCGGAACCGGCGCAACCACCGGGTCAACGTGTGCAAACGTCTTCGACAATTCGCAGATGCCTGGCAGACGGCTGTGCAGCACTTCCTCGCCCAGGTGGTCGAGCTTGAGCATTACGTGGTCGCCATTCGGACCGCAACCGTTGCCGGCGATGATTTCTTTAACCATCGAACGAGCAACCACGTCACGACCAGCAAGGTCTTTCGCGTTCGGAGCATAACGCTCCATGAAACGCTCGCCGTGCTTGTTGATCAGGTAACCACCTTCACCACGGCAACCTTCGGTCACCAGTACACCGGCGCCGGCGATGCCGGTCGGGTGGAACTGCCACATTTCGATGTCTTGTACCGGCACGCCAGCACGCAGTGCCATGCCGACGCCGTCACCGGTGTTGATCAGGGCGTTGGTGGTGGAAGCGTAGATACGACCTGCACCGCCGGTAGCCAGTACGGTGGCCTTGGCGCGGATGTAGGTGGTTTCGCCGGTTTCGATGCAGATCGCGATCACACCGACGAATTCGCCTTCCTGGTTTTTCACCAGGTCGACAGCGTAGTACTCGTTCAGGAACGTGGTACCGGCTTTCAGGTTGCCCTGATAAAGGGTGTGCAGCAGCGCGTGACCGGTACGGTCGGAGGCTGCGCAAGTACGGGCAGCCTGGCCACCTTTACCGTAGTCCTTGGACTGACCACCGAACGGACGCTGGTAGATACGGCCTTGCTCGGTACGCGAGAACGGCAGACCCATGTGGTCCAGCTCGAAAACCGCGGCCGGGCCTTCCTGACACATGTATTCGATAGCGTCCTGGTCACCGATGTAGTCGGATCCCTTGACGGTATCGTACATGTGCCAGCGCCAGTCATCGTTCGGGTCAGCCGACGCGATGGCGCAGGTGATGCCGCCTTGGGCGGACACAGTGTGCGAACGGGTCGGGAAAACCTTGGTGATCACGGCAGTCTTGTGACCACCCTGTGCCAGTTGCAGCGCAGCGCGCATGCCGGCACCGCCACCACCAATAATGATGGCGTCGAAAGAAATCGTTGGAATGTTAGCCATGAATCAGATACCCCAGAGAATCTGCACACCCCAGACGAAGTAAGCGAACATCGCGATGCCGCAAACTGCCTGGAAAAGGAAACGTACTGCGGTCGCGGACTTGCCCAGCGCCATTGGCGTCAGGTAGTCGGTCGCGATGGTCCACATGCCGACCCAGGCGTGAGCGCCCAGGGCAACGAGGGCCAGCAGACTGAAGATACGCATCCCGTTGTGAGCGAACAGGCCGTGCCACTGGTCGTAGCCAATGCCCGGATTCGCTGCAAGGTATCCGATCAGGAAAATGAAATAAGCCGCGAGAACAACCGCAGACACACGTTGCGCCATCCAGTCATAGAGGCCCGAACGCGAAAGGTTCGTAACGCTGGTTACCATATCCAAACTCCTGCCAGAACGATCAGCACCACGGAAATGGCGATGATGATTTTCGAGCCCAGGCGGCCGCCTTCCAGCGTCTCACCGATGCCCATATCCATGATCAAGTGGCGCACACCGGCTACCAGGTGATACAGCAGAGCGGACAGGAGGCCCCATGCTACGAACTTGGCCAGCGGGCTGGTCAAGCATGCCTTCACTTCGGCAAAACCTTCCTCGGAACCCAGGGATTTGCCCAATGCATAAAGCATGAAGCCGAGGCCCAGGAAGAGGATGATGCCGGAAACACGGTGAAGAAACGACGTAACGCCGGTGATGGGGAGTTTGATGGTCCTTAGGTCTAGGTTTACAGGTCGTTGGCTTTTCACGGCTTTTTTTTCACACTGAAGAGCCCCTAACAATCAGGGCAAAGTTGTTGGGGAGTGCACTGGTCAGGTAACCACCACCCAGGGATGCGACCCCCAATAAAGCAGGCCCAAAAGCCCTTGGCGGTCGGTGGCCGAGTATAGACAGTTAGGCTACTAATGACAACGCAATCACCTACCCCAAATAGCTGATTGCACAAGTCGTATAAAAGGCGTAAATGGCAGTCAATTTCGAGGAAAAAGTACGCTTAAAGCCTTCTGGAGCAAGACTTTAGGCAAATTGACATTCGAATTTATCTCACTATAGTGGTGCGGGCCCTGCGTGGGGGGTCTGTCTGATGGTTCAAGCATAAATAGGAGGCCACATGGCTGACAAAAAAGCGCAGTTGATCATCGAGGGCGCAGCCCCCGTCGAGCTGCCCATTTTAACCGGCACCGTTGGTCCCGATGTAATTGATGTTCGGGGCCTGACGGCCACGGGCCGCTTCACTTTCGACCCAGGCTTCATGTCGACCGCCTCGTGCGAGTCGAAGATCACCTATATCGACGGCGACAACGGCATTCTGTTGCACCGCGGCTACCCGATCGAACAACTGGCTGAAAAGTCGGACTACCTGGAAACCTGCTACCTGCTGCTCAATGGCGAACTGCCAACCGCAGAACAGAAGGCCCAGTTCGTCAGCACCGTGAAAAACCACACCATGGTTCACGAGCAGTTGAAAACCTTCTTCAACGGTTTCCGTCGCGACGCCCACCCGATGGCCGTCATGTGCGGTGTAGTCGGCGCCCTCTCGGCCTTCTACCACGACTCCCTGGACATCAATAACCCGCAGCATCGTGAAATCTCCGCGATCCGTCTGGTTGCCAAGATGCCGACCCTGGCAGCGATGGTTTACAAGTACTCCATGGGGCAACCCATGATGTACCCGCGCAACGACCTGACGTACGCGGAAAACTTCCTGCACATGATGTTCAACACCCCGTGCGAGATCAAACCAATCAGCCCGGTGCTCGCCAAGGCCATGGACCGGATCTTCATCCTCCACGCCGACCACGAGCAGAACGCGTCGACTTCCACCGTGCGTCTGGCCGGCTCCTCGGGTGCCAACCCGTTCGCCTGTATCGCCGCCGGTATCGCCGCACTGTGGGGCCCTGCCCACGGTGGTGCGAACGAAGCCGTATTGACCATGCTCGACGAAATTGGTGATGTGTCCAACATCGACAAGTTCATCGCCAAGGCCAAGGACAAGAACGATCCGTTCAAGCTGATGGGCTTCGGTCACCGCGTTTACAAGAACCGCGACCCTCGCGCGACTGTAATGAAGCAGACCTGCGACGAAGTACTGAAGGAGCTGGGCATCAACAACGATCCGCAACTCGAACTGGCCATGCGCCTGGAAGAGATCGCGCTGACCGACCCGTACTTCATCGAGCGCTCGCTGTATCCGAACGTCGACTTCTACTCGGGGATCATCCTCAAGGCGATCGGCATTCCGACCAGCATGTTCACCGTGATTTTTGCACTGGCACGTACTGTCGGCTGGATCTCCCACTGGAAAGAAATGCTCTCCAGCCCGTACAAGATTGGCCGTCCGCGCCAGTTGTACACCGGCTACGAGTCGCGTGACATTACCAAGCTGGAAGACCGCAAATAAGGCTTGTCTTGCGATAACGTCTTGAAGTTGTACCGGGAACGGCCTCTATTTATATAGGGGCCGTTTTTGTTTATTTGGTCTCAGCGGCCTGCGGGCCGACTGTGACTGTGGTTAGGGGGCATATCCGTTTCTGCGGGTGTTGCCGCTGGCGGTTTCGCTCTTACAGCGAGTCACTTTTTCCAAACGCCGGAATGCCGGCCCAGCGAAAAAGTAACCCAAAAGGCTTTGCCCCGGCGTACGGCACCTCGCTGAGGACACCTTCGCTCGGCCTGCCGATGGGGCAAAAAATCAAAAGCCAAAGCCGGATCAAGAGCCCCTCACCCTAGCCCTCTCCCGGAGGGAGAGGGGACTGACCGTGGTGTTTGGGGGAGCTGCGCCGACGTGCAATACCGCGTTGAACTCAGGTTCTAAAAAGCAAACAAATCAGCCCCCTCCCATGAGGAAAAGGAGACTGACCGAGGTGTTTGGGAGAGCTACTTCGATGTGAAATACCGAGTCGAACTCAGATTTTGACAAGCCCAAAAATCGGCTCCCTCTCCCTCCGGGAGAGGGCTGGGGTGAGGGGCAGTTCCAACACAAATCCAAAGCCGAGCACGCTGCGCTCCTCACCACTCAACAGGATGAGCGTTAGCTCGGCTGCAGCTCTTGATCTGTAAGGCGACGTCGGAAGGAACCCCGAGCCCCAGCGAGCGGGCCGTACGTAGGAGCAAGCGTTTTTTGCTTACTTTTTTTGGCGCTTGAAAAAAAGTGAGTCGCCGTAAGGGCGAAACCCTAAACCGCCGTTACCGCAGCAACGGATATGTACACAGCTCAAGCCGATAACCGCCCACAAAAAATGCCCCGATCTCTCAACCGGGGCATTCAGCACAACATTACAAAACCATCAAACCATCAATGCGAAACCGCCCCACTCGCCCCCAACCCAGTCTGCGAACGCACAAACTGCGGGAAGAACAGCGCCCGCTCGTTATCAGCAGCCGCCGACTTGTCAGTAATCGAGAAGAACCAGATCCCGATGAAAGCAATGATCATCGAAAACAGCGCCGGATACTCGTAAGGGAAAATCGCCTTCTCGTGATGCAGAATCTGCACCCAGATGGTCGGGCCAAGGATCATCAAGCCAACCGCACTCACCAGACCCAGCCAGCCGCCAATCATCGCACCGCGGGTGGTCAGCTTCTTCCAGTACATCGAAAGCAGCAGCACCGGGAAGTTGCAGCTCGCCGCGATGGAGAACGCCAGGCCAACCATGAACGCAATGTTCTGGCTTTCGAACAGGATGCCCAAGCCAATCGCCAGCAACGCCAAGGCAATGGTGGTGATCTTCGAGACACGAATCTCGTCCTTCTCGTTCGCCTTGCCCTTTTTGATCACACTGGCATACAGGTCGTGAGACACAGCCGAAGCACCGGCCAGAGTCAGACCCGCCACAACCGCCAGAATGGTCGCGAACGCCACCGCCGAGATAAAGCCGAGGAAGATACTGCCGCCGACCGCGTTGGCCAGGTGCACCGCCGCCATGTTGTTGCCGCCCAACAGCGCGCCAGCAGCATCTTTGAAGGCCGGGTTAGTGCTGACCAGCAGGATCGCGCCGAAGCCGATGATGAAAGTCAGGATGTAGAAGTAGCCAATGAAACCAGTTGCGTAGAGCACGCTCTTGCGGGCTTCTTTTGCATCACTCACGGTGAAGAAGCGCATCAGAATGTGTGGCAGGCCAGCCGTACCGAACATCAGCGCCAGACCCAGCGAGAAGGCCGAAATCGGATCCTTGACCAGACCGCCCGGGCTCATGATCGCTTCGCCTTTGGCGTGAACCTTGATCGCTTCGGAGAACAGCGTGTTGAAGTCGAAGCCTACGTGCTTCATTACCATCAGCGCCATGAACGAGGCACCGGACAGCAACAGCACAGCCTTGATGATCTGCACCCAAGTGGTCGCCAGCATGCCGCCGAACAGCACGTACATGCACATCAGCACACCGACCAGAATCACCGCAACGTGGTAGTCCAGACCGAACAACAGCTGGATCAACTTGCCGGCACCGACCATTTGCGCGATCAGGTAGAACGCCACCACCACCAGCGAACCGCAAGCGGACAGCGTGCGGATCTGGGTTTGCCCGAGGCGGTAGGACGCTACGTCGGCAAAGGTGTATTTGCCCAGGTTACGCAGGCGCTCGGCGATCAGGAACAGAATGATCGGCCAGCCCACCAGAAAGCCGATCGAGTAGATCAGACCATCGTAGCCGGAGGTGAACACCAGCGCGGAAATCCCCAGGAAGGATGCCGCCGACATGTAGTCACCGGCAATCGCCAGACCGTTCTGGAAACCGGTGATCTTGCCGCCAGCGGCATAGTAGTCGGCCGCCGAGTTGTTTTTCTTCGAGGCCCAGTAGGTGATGTACAGGGTCGCGCCAACGAACGCGACGAACATCAGGATCGCAGGAATGTTCAGTGGCTGTTTGGCCACTTCACCGGTCAACGCGTCAGCCGCCCAGACACTCGGTGCGACCGCAGCAACGCTCAAAAGAGCCAGTAGACGCCGGATCATTGCTGAGCCTCCTTGAGAATCGCATTGTTCAGGTCGTCGAACTCGCCATTGGCGCGGCGCACGTAGATAGCGGTGAGGATGAATGCAGAAAGAATGAGTCCGACACCGATTGGAATTCCCCAGGTAATCGAGGATTCCGGACTGAGTTTCGCGCCCAGAATATGCGGCCCGTAAGCGATCAACAGGATGAAGCCAGAGTAAAGCCCGAGCATGATCGCCGAGAGTATCCAGGCGAACTTTTCCCTTTTTCGCACCAGCTCCTTGAATCGGGGACTGTTTTGAATCGAGAGGTAAATGCTGTCGTTCATTGTTTTTATCCTCGCAGCACAAATTATTGTTGGAACGTAGCTAATGTATGCGGCTGCGAGCGCGGTAACAGACGACCTTAGTAGTAGAACGCCATGACGTAATCGCCATTCTTGAGCACACATAAAAAACTGTGGGAGCTGGCTTGCCAGCGATGGCGTCGTGTCAGCCAACTATTAGTCAACTGACAGACCGCTATCGCGGGCAAGCCCGCTCCCACAGGGTTTGTGGTGAAAGATGCTATTTCGGGTTATTTGGTCCAGTCAGCCACGCGATCAGGGTGCTTGGCGACCCATTCCTTGGCCGCGGCGTCAGGCTTCGCACCGTCCTGAATTGCCAGCATGACTTCGCCGATCTCGTCTTTCGACGCCCACTGGAAGTTTTTCAGGAACTTGGCCACTTCCGGGGCTTTGGTGGCGAGTTCCTTGCTGCCGATGCTGTTCACGGTTTCAGCCGCGCCGTACACGCCTTTCGGGTCGTCGAGGAAGCGCAGTTTCCACTTGGCGAACATCCAGTGCGGGACCCAACCGGTAACCGCAATCGACTCGTTCTTCTTCTCGGCACGGGTCAGCTCGGCAATCATGCCGGCGCCGGAACTGGCCTTGAGGGTGTAACCGGTCAGGTCGTAATCCTTGATTGCCTGATCCGTCTTGAGCATCACGCCGGAACCGGCGTCGATGCCAACAATACGCTTTTTGAAGCTGTCGTCGGTTTTCAGGTCTTCGATGGATTTGGCTTTCACGTATTCCGGCACGATCAGGCCGATTTTCGCGTCCTTGAAGTTCGGGCCGTAATCGACCACCTGGTCCTTGTTCTTCGTCCAGTATTCACCGTGGGTCACTGGCAGCCAGGCCGAGAGCATGGCGTCGAGTTTGCCGGTGGCCACGCCTTGCCACATGATCCCGGTGGCGACGGCTTGCAGTTTCACGTCGTAGCCGAGTTTCTGCTTGATCACTTCGGCCGCCACGTGGGTGGTCGCGACGCTGTCGGACCAGCCGTCAACGTAACCGATGTTAAGGGTCTGTTTTTCAGCGCTGGCGAATGTGGAACTCATCGCAAGCACCAGAGCGGCACCTGCGCCTAAAAGTCGTCGCATCTTCATCGTTACTTCCCCGAAATGCTGCGCCCGACGGATGCCGGGCATCGTCAACGTATTGTTATGGTGCACAGCGCCCCCATCACGCCTGACCGCAAACTCGCCCGACCGTCAGTGGAGTACTGACGCTTTCGATCATCGGCCTGACGCCCGCAGCGACCTGCTCTGTCAGCGACCTCAATACACCGAGAAACGACATCAGAAAGCCATTAATTGCAGCTGAATAAATGACGCCAGATAATCCGCCCGAACTTTGCATGGCAAATCATGCCGGCCACCAACGCGTGGATAAATGCAGGTAACATGCGTCGCTTTGCAGCCACTCGGCCTGACCATGTCCGCGACGTCCCGCTTCCCGTTTATTCCTTATCTCTTCGCTTGCCTGCTCGGCCTGCTGGCCATTGGCGGCTTCTGGTACGACCTCGGCAAGCCGGTGATCCTCCCGGACGCCGCGACCCCGACGCATAAATTGCAGTGCGCCTCCTACACGCCTTTCGACAAGGATCAGTCGCCGTTCGACGTGCCGTTCAAACTGCGTCCGGAACGCATGGATGCCGACCTTGCCCTGCTGGCGACGCGCTTCGAATGCATCCGCACCTATTCGATGACCGGCCTCGAAGCCCTGCCGGAACTGGCGCGCAAGCACGGTTTGAAGCTGATGATCGGCGCCTGGGTCAACAGCAACCCGGTGGACACCGAAAAAGAAGTCGATCTGCTGATCAAGTCGGCCAACGCCAACCCGGACGTGGTCAACGCGGTGATCGTCGGCAACGAAGCCTTGCTGCGCAAGGAAGTCACCGGCGCACAACTGGCCAAACTGATCAACAAAGTCAAAAGCCAGGTCAAGCAACCGGTCACGTATGCCGATGTCTGGGAGTTCTGGCTCAAGCACCCGGAAGTCGCGCCGGCGGTGGATTTCCTGACCATTCACCTGCTGCCGTACTGGGAAGACGACCCGTCGAACATCGACGTCGCCCTGCAACACGTGGCGGATGTGCGTCAGGTGTTCGGCAACAAGTTTGCGCCCAAGGACGTGATGATCGGCGAGACCGGCTGGCCCAGCGAAGGCCGCCAGCGCGAGACCGCCCTGCCGAGCCGAGTCAATGAAGCCAAGTTCATTCGTGGTTTTGTCGCGATGGCCGAAAAGGAAGGCTGGCACTACAACCTGATCGAAGCGTTCGACCAGCCATGGAAGCGTGGCAGCGAAGGCGCGGTTGGCGGTTACTGGGGCCTGTTCGACGCGGATCGTCAGGACAAAGGCGTACTCGCCGGGCCGGTGACCAATGTGCCGTACTGGAAGGAATGGCTGGGCCTCGGCGGGCTGATTTTCCTCGGTACGCTGCTGCTCGGCGGCCGGGTGCGCAGCACACAATCGGCATTGATCCTGCCGCTGCTCGGTGCGGTGGCTGCCTGCTCGATCGGCGCCTGGGGCGATCTGGCGCGGGTGACCACGCGGTTTGCCAGCGAATGGCTGTGGGTCGGCTTGCTGACCGTGTTGAATCTGTCAGTGCTGGTGCACGCTGCGTTGACCTTGAGCGCCCGCCAGGGTTGGCGTGAACGCGCGTTCAATTGGCTGGAGCGCCGCGCCGGGTGGCTGGTCGCTGTGGCCGGTTTTGCCGCTGCGGTGATGATGCTGGAGATGGTGTTCGACGCACGTTATCGCAGCTTCGCCAGCATGGCGTTCATTCTGCCGGCGCTGGTGTACGTGTGCCGCCCGGTCAGTGTGCCGCGCCGGGAAATCGCCCTGCTGACCTTCATCATCGGCGCAGGGATTGCCCCGCAGCTGTATGAAGAGGGATTGTTGAATCAGCAGGCGTGGGGCTGGGCGCTGGTCAGTGGCTTGATGGTGGCGGCGCTTTGGCGTTGCCTGCGGGTTCGCAAGGGCTGATCTTCAGCGTCTGAACCGGCCTCATCGCTGGCAAGCCAGCTCCCACAGGTTTTCGGGGCGTACACACATGCTGTGTTCACCCACGCCCTTGTGGCAGCGGGCTTGCCCGCGATGACTGACTGTCAGGCGCTACGGGTCGCCCGGACCAGGCGCAACCCGGCAATCACCAGCGCAAACACCGCCAACGTGGTGTTGTACAACGCCAGCGCCGGCAGGCCGAACGCCAGCGCGAGCACCGCCAGCCACCACCCTGCCCGCCCGGGCAACACAAACCCCAGCAACGCTGCAACCAGCGCGGTCCAGCCCAACACCTTGAAGTGAATCATCAGCCCCAGGTTCGAGCGCACCGTACATTCCCAGCGGCTTGCCTCGTCGACGCAGATGCCGACCCACCGTCCATCCTCCATGAAGCCGTAACGCGCGCCATAGCTGGCAGCCAGCCACAACGGCAACAGGACAAGCAACAGCACCACGGGCAAGCGGCGAGACATGAATCACTCCAATCTACGGAAATCGGCGGCCAGCTTAATCGGACTTGTACCGTTGGCAAGTACTAACAACTGTTAACTGTTCATTCGACCGCTGCAAAGTGTATCGTCCAGCTACTATTACTCCGAATTCTGCCTGTTTGGTGCCGAGGCATGGCACTTTGGCGCAAGCCCGGTGGTCATAGCCTGCGAACTTCATTCGGCACCTTCCTTTAAGGGATCCAGTCATGCTCCGTTCCTTGCGCTTCGCCGCGCTGTTCAGCGGCCTTATTCTGAGTGCGTCCGCACTGGCGGTGGATATCGATGCCGCCAGTTATGGCTATCCCCTGACCAACCCGTTCGAGGCAACCATCGCCACGACGCCACCGGACCTGCGCCCGGAATTGCCGTCCAACGACGACATCAACCAGTCCGACCAAAGCATCACCTTGCGCCCGGAGCGGGCCTTCATCCTCCCTGACAACTTCTGGGCGGTGAAGAAGCTCACCTACCGCATCGCCGAGCAGGACAAACCGGCGCCGCTGATCTTCCTGATTGCCGGCACCGGCGCACGCTATGACAGCACGCTCAACGAATACCTGAAGAAGCTCTACTACAAGGCCGGTTATCACGTCGTGCAGTTGTCCTCGCCGACCAGTTTCGATTTCATCAGTGCCGCTTCACGCTTCGCCACGCCCGGTATCACCAAGGAAGACGCCGAAGACATGTACCGGGTGATGCAGGCCGTACGGGCGCAGCACCCGAAACTGCCGGTCACCGAGTATTACCTGACCGGCTACAGCCTCGGCGCCCTCGATGCCGCGTTTGTCGCGCACCTGGACGAAACCCGGCGCAGCTTCAACTTCAAGAAAGTCCTGCTGCTCAACCCGCCAGTCAACCTCTACACCTCGATCAGCAACCTCGACAAGCTGGTTCAGACCGAAGTGAAAGGCATCAACAACAGCACCACCTTCTATGAACTGGTACTGGGCAAGCTGACCCGTTACTTCCAGCAGAAAGGCTACATCGACCTCAACGACGCCCTGCTGTATGACTTCCAGCAGTCCAAGCAGCACCTGACCAACGAGCAGATGGCGATGCTGATCGGCACGTCGTTCCGCTTCTCGGCCGCCGACATCGCCTTTACTTCGGACCTGATCAACCGTCGCGGCCTGATCACCCCGCCGAAATTCCCGATCACCGAAGGCACCAGCCTCACGCCGTTCCTCAAGCGTGCGCTGCAATGCGACTTCGATTGCTACCTGACTGAACAGGTGATTCCAATGTGGCGCGCGCGCACCGACGGCGGCAGCCTGCTGCAACTGATCGACCAGGTCAGCCTGTATGCGCTCAAGGATTACCTGCACGACAGCCCGAAAATCGCCGTGATGCACAACGCCGACGACGTGATCCTCGGCCCGGGCGACCTGGGCTTCCTGCGCAAGACGTTCGGCGATCGCCTGACCGTTTATCCACTGGGCGGCCATTGCGGCAACCTTAACTACCGCGTCAACAGCGACGCCATGCTGGAGTTTTTCCGTGGCTAAATATCTCCTGCTGATTGCAGCGCTCCTCAGCGCAGGCGTGGCCCAGGCCGACAACAGCAAAGCCAACGCGCCGGTGGTGGTCGACAGCGACGGCTTCAAGGAGCCGTTGTCCAAACTCAAGTTCAACCCGGGTCTGGACCAGCGTGAGTTCGAGCGCTCGACGCTCAACGCGCTCAACGTGTATGACCCGCTGGAGTCGTGGAACCGTCGCGTCTACCACTTCAACTACCGCTTCGACCAATGGGTGTTCCTGCCGGTGGTCGACGGTTACCGTTACGTGACCCCTGGCTTCCTGCGCACCGGGGTCAGCAACTTCTTCAATAACCTCGGCGACGTGCCGAACCTGGTCAACAGCCTGCTGCAGTTCAAGGGCAAGCGTTCGATGGAAACCACCGCACGCCTGTTGCTCAACACCACCATCGGCATTGCCGGCCTGTGGGACCCGGCGACCGCCATGGGCCTGCCGCGCCAAAGCGAAGACTTCGGCCAGACCCTGGGCTTCTACGGTGTACCGGGCGGCGCCTACTTCGTGCTGCCAATTCTCGGCCCGTCGAACATCCGCGATACCGCCGGGCTCGCGGTGGACTACACCGCCGAATCGGCGATCAACTATCTGAACGTCTCGGAAGTCAGCTCCAACCATCCTGAGGTCTGGGCCCTGCGCGCCGTCGACAAGCGCTACCAGACCAACTTCCGCTACGGCCAGATGAACTCGCCGTTCGAGTACGAGAAAGTGCGCTACGTGTACACCGAGTCACGCAAGTTGCAGATTGCCGAGTAAAAACGGCTGCCACAAAACAGTGTGGGAGCGAGCTTGCTCGCGAATGCGGTAGTCCAGTCAACGTTTAAGTCGACTGATACTCCGCTTTCGCGAGCAAGCTCGCTCCCACATTTGTTTTGTGTCGCTGGTTAGCTCTTCAAGGCGCGCCAGATTTTGCCGACCACCGAAACCACCGCCAGCACCACCGCGCCCGCGATGATCCCCGCCACACCGTTGAGCAGCACCGGCACCGCAAACCCGGCACCGCCCGCCGCTGCGCCAACGCCTTCAATCCAGTGATGCACCACAGGAATGCCGTGGGTGAGGATGCCACCGCCGACCAGAAACATCGCCGCCGTACCGATCACCGACAGGCCTTTCATCATGTACGGCGCGGCGCGCAGGATCGCGTTGCCGATGCTTTTTGCTGCCGAGCCGGATTTCTGCGTCAGCCACAGGCCCAGGTCGTCGAGTTTGACGATGCCGGCCACCAGACCGTAAACGCCAACGGTCATGACAATCGCGATGCCGGACATCACGATCACTTGCTGGGTCAACGAGGCATCGGCCACGGTACCGAGGGTGATGGCGATGATTTCCGCCGAGAGGATGAAGTCGGTGCGGATCGCGCCTTTGATCTTGTCCTTCTCGTAGGCCACCAGATCGGTGGTCGGGTCAGCGACCGCCTCGGTGAGTTGCGCATGCTCGGCGTCATCTTCGGCCTTGCTGTGCAGGAACTTGTGCGCGAGCTTTTCAAAACCTTCAAAACACAGATAGGCGCCGCCAACCATCAGCAGCGGCGTCACCAGCCACGGCACGAACGCACTGATCGCCAGCGCCGACGGCACCAGAATCAACTTGTTGAGGAACGAACCCTTGGCCACCGCCCAGACCACCGGAATTTCCCGCTCGGCGCGCACCCCGGAGACCTGCTGGGCATTGAGCGCCAGATCGTCGCCGAGCACCCCGGCGGTCTTCTTCGCGGCCATCTTGCTCATCAACGCCACGTCATCCAGAACGGTGGCAATATCGTCGATCAGCACCAGCAAACTGCTTCCTGCCATGAATCTTGTTTCCTTATGTGAATAATGCCGTGCAGCATACCGCGACTGCAGGCCACACGGGCATTCTTGAGCCACGCGCGAGGCCGGTGCTACCATGCGCAACCGCCAGAACAGGCAAGGAACCACCGGGTTTATGAGCACAATCCGCGAGCGCAACAAAGAACTGATCCTGCGTGCCGCCAGCGAGGAATTCGCCGACAAGGGCTTCGCGGCGACCAAAACCAGCGACATCGCCGCCAAGGCAGGATTGCCCAAACCCAACGTCTACTACTACTTCAAGTCCAAGGAAAACCTCTACCGCGAGGTGCTGGAAAGCATCATCGTGCCGATTCTGCAGGCCTCGACCCCGTTCAACCCGGACGGCGTGCCGAGCGAAGTGCTCAGCGGCTACATCCGCTCGAAGATCCGCATCTCCCGCGACCTGCCCTTCGCCTCGAAAGTGTTCGCCAGCGAAATCATGCACGGCGCCCCGCACCTGAGCGCCGACCTGGTCGAGCAACTCAACAGCCAGGCCAAGCACAACATCGACTGCATCCAGACCTGGATCGACCGCGGCCAGATCGCCCCGATCGACCCCAACCACCTGATGTTCAGCATCTGGGCCGCGACCCAGACCTACGCCGACTTCGACTGGCAGATCTCTGCGGTCACCGGCAAGGACAAGCTCGACGAGGCGGATTATGAAGCGGCAGCGCAGACGATTATCCGATTGGTGTTGAAGGGGTGTGAGCCGGATCAGTAAGACTGCGGTGACTGCTTCGCGAGCAGGCTCACTCCTACAGGGATTTGTGAACGCCACAAATCCAATGTGGGAGCGAGCTTGCTCGCGAATGGAGCGACTCGGTTAGCCTGTCAGACCCAAATCGCATCCCACAGCGGATAGTCGCCAAACTTTTGTACTAAACCTGCCCGCAATGGGTTAGCCACGACATAACGTGCCATTTTCACCAAATCGTCTTCCCGCCTCATCGCGCGATCATGAAATCCCTGCTGCCATAAACGGCCCTTTCTACCCGCATGCATATTCACCGCCCGCGCGCTCAGGGATTTGGTCCTTTGCATCAGCTCACTAAGTGAACCCCGCTTCAAGTCAATCAACCAATGGAAATGATCGGGCATGACCACCCACGCCAACGAGTCAGCAAAGTCCTGATCCTGGGCGCTGCGAAGTTGGTCAACGACCAACCTGCCCAACGCAAAATCGTGGAAAACAGGTTCGCGATATAGGGTATTGGCAGTCAGCAGATAAATTCGGTTGGGCTCGTCGTAACGACCAAAGCGCAAGCGATGTGAAGCGGACAGTTTCGGCATTCCTTTGCCCCTTTCAAGCGATGACCTGAAAGGTTAGATCTGCAAACGGGGAGGAATCGTCAAGACTGTTAGCCAGATGTGTCCGTTGAATCGCCTTCGCGAGCAAGCTCGCTCCCACAGGGGATTTGAGGTGTTCACACTTTATGTGTCAGAACACAAACCTGTGGAAGCGAGCTTGCTCGCGAAGACTTTTGGTCAGCCGCTACTGATCAAGCCGCCACCCCAGCATCCGCCTTCAACTCCAGCGCCTCCACTGCCCTGATCGCCACCTGCTCATCAATATCCGACAGATCGCCGCTGATGCCGATCGCTCCCAGCACATTCCCCGCCTGATCCCGAACCAACACCCCGCCCGGGGCCGGGACGACGCTGCCCTGGCCCATGCTGTTGAGTGCGGCGACAAAGGCCGGGCGTTGTTGGGCGTCCAGCGCCAGCAGGCGTGAGCCCTTGCCCAAGGCGATAGCGCCCCAGGCTTTGCCGATGGCGATCTGCGGGCGCAGCAGACTGGCGCCGTCTTCGCGTTGCAGGGTGATCAGGTGGCCGCCGGTATCGAGTACCGCAATGGTCAGCGGCGCAGCGTTGATAGCGCGCCCGGCGCTGATGGCTTCGTTGACCAGGTTGACTGCGACTTTCAAGGTTAAAGCGCTCATGGTGCCGTCCTCATTTTGTTATTGGGAAAGTCGGGGGGCTGCGGTTTTGTGCCGCAGCTCGATGCAACAAATAGAACACAATGAGTTATTTTTTTGTATACAATAATTCTCGAAAAGCGCCACATGCGACGAAAAGCCACAGTAGATAAGGCTTCCGACGAATGAAACAGGCGCTTGAGAAAATGGATTGACCTGCGCCGTCCGCCGTGAATACACTCTGCGCAAAGCCACTTGTATACAATTACAAAACGTAAAGAGGCACAAAACCATGAGCAAAATGAGAGCAATCGAAGCCGCCGTTCTGGTGATGCGCCGTGAAGGGGTTGATACCGCCTTTGGCATTCCCGGCGCTGCGATCAACCCGCTGTACTCCGCCTTGCAGAAAGTCGGTGGCATCGATCACGTCCTCGCTCGCCACGTCGAAGGCGCGTCGCACATGGCCGAGGGTTACACCCGCACCAAGGCCGGCAACATCGGCGTGTGCATCGGTACTTCCGGCCCTGCCGGTACCGACATGGTCACCGGGCTCTACAGCGCCTCGGCCGACTCGATCCCCATCCTCTGCATTACCGGCCAGGCACCCCGCGCCCGTATGCACAAGGAAGACTTCCAGGCGGTCGACATCACCAGCATCGTCAAGCCCGTCACCAAGTGGGCGACCACCGTTCTGGAGCCGGGCCAGGTGCCTTACGCGTTCCAGAAAGCTTTCTATGAAATGCGCTCCGGCCGTCCAGGCCCAGTGCTGATCGACCTGCCGTTCGACGTGCAGATGGCCGAGATCGAATTCGACATCGACGCTTACCAGCCGCTGCCGCTGGCCAAGCCGACTGCGACCCGCGTTCAGGTTGAAAAAGCTTTGGCGTTGCTGGATCAGGCCGAGCGTCCATTGCTGGTGGCCGGTGGCGGCATCATCAACGCCGATGCCAGCGATCTGCTGGTTGAATTCGCTGAGCTGACCGGGATCCCGGTGATTCCGACCCTGATGGGCTGGGGCACCATCCCGGACGATCACCCGCTGATGGTCGGCATGGTCGGTCTGCAGACGTCGCACCGTTACGGCAACGCGACGATGCTGAAATCCGACGTGGTACTGGGCATCGGTAACCGCTGGGCCAACCGTCACACCGGTTCGGTCGATGTGTACACCGAAGGTCGCAAGTTCATTCACGTCGACATCGAAGGCACGCAGATCGGCCGCGTGTTCACCCCGGACCTGGGCATCGTGTCCGACGCTGCTGCCGCACTGACCGTGTTCATCGAAGTGGCGCGTGAATGGCAAGCCGCCGGCAAGCTGAAAAACCGCTCTGCCTGGCTGCAGGATTGCCAGCAGCGCAAGTCCAGCCTGCACCGCAAGACCCACTTCGACAACGTGCCGGTCAAGCCGCAGCGCGTTTACGAAGAGATGAACCAGGTGTTCGGCAAAGACACCTGCTACGTCAGCACCATTGGTCTGTCGCAGATTGCCGGCGCGCAGTTCCTGCACGTCTACAAGCCGCGTCACTGGATCAACTGCGGTCAGGCCGGCCCGCTGGGCTGGACCATTCCGGCAGCACTGGGCGTGGTCAAGGCCGATCCGAGCCGTAAAGTCGTGGCCCTGTCGGGGGACTATGACTTCCAGTTCATGATCGAGGAGCTGGCGGTCGGCGCTCAGTTCAAACTGCCGTACATCCACGTTGTGGTGAACAACTCGTACCTGGGCCTGATCCGCCAGGCACAGCGCGGGTTCGAAATGGACTACTGCGTGCAGCTGTCCTTCGATAACCTGAACGCGCCGGAACTCAACGGTTACGGGGTTGACCACATCGCAGTCGCCGAAGGCCTGGGCTGCAAGGCGCTGCGTGTGTTCGAACCCTCGGAAATCGCCCCTGCCCTGCGCAAGGCCGAACAGATGATCGAAGAGTTCAAGGTGCCGGTGATCGTCGAAATCATCCTGGAGCGTGTGACCAACATCTCCATGGGGACCGAGATCAACGCCGTCAATGAATTCGAAGACCTGGCGCTGGTCGGCAACGATGCGCCAACGGCGATTTCGCTGCTCGACTAAACGTAATTGGCCCCCTCCTCCTCCGGGAGAGGGGACTTGATCGCGTTCAGTCTGATCAACCGTGTCACATGCGTTTTTAGGAGACCACCATGCCGCGTTTCGCAGCCAACCTGTCCATGCTGTTCACCGAACAGGATTTCCTTGCCCGTTTCGACGCCGCCGCCAAGGCCGGTTTCAGTGGTGTGGAATACCTGTTCCCGTACGACTTCAGCTCCGCCGAAATCAAGGCCAGGCTCGATGCCAACGGTCTGACCCAAGTGCTGTTCAACCTGCCGGCCGGTGACTGGGCCAAGGGCGAGCGCGGTATCGCCTGCCTGCCGGACCGGGTTGAAGAATTCCGCGCCGGTGTCGATCTGGCGATCGCCTATGCGCAAGTGCTGGGCAACACTCAGGTCAACTGCCTGGCCGGTATCCGCCCGCAAGGCGTCGACGATGCCACCGTCGAAAGAACCTTCGTCGCCAACCTGAAATACGCTGCCGACAAGCTGCAGGCAGCGGGCATCAAACTGGTGATGGAAGCGATCAACACCCGCGACATTCCGGGCTTCTACCTGAACAACACGGCGCAAGCCCTGTCGATCCGCGAGCAGGTCGGCAGCGCCAACCTGTTCCTGCAATACGACATCTACCACATGCAAATCATGGAGGGCGATCTGGCCCGCACCCTGCAATCGCACCTGGGCGAGATCAACCACGTGCAGCTCGCGGACAACCCGGGGCGCAACGAGCCGGGCACTGGCGAGATCAACTACCGCTTCCTGTTCGAACACCTCGATCGCATCGGCTATCAGGGTTGGGTGGGTTGCGAGTACAAGCCGCTGACCACCACTGAAGCGGGCCTCGGCTGGCTGAAAACCCACAACGCAATCTGATTGACCACGCATAGCCCGTGTGGCGAGGGGATTTAGCGAATCGTCGCACCGCCCCGTTCGGCTGCGCAGCAGTCGTAATAGCTACACCCGCGCATTGCAAAAAATCTGGGGCAGCTTTGCTGCCCATCGGGGATAAATCCCCTCGCCACAAAAGCTCACCGACTCGGTGTTGGGAGCAAGACAAAAACAAGAGGATTTTCTCATGGCTAAAATCGGATTTATCGGCACCGGCATCATGGGCCACCCAATGGCGGCAAACCTGCAGAAAGCCGGTCACAGCCTGTTCCTGTCGGCGCACCACGACGCCGCGCCTGCCGACCTGGTTGCCGCTGGCGCCGTCGCCCTGGCCAACCCGCGCGAAGTGGCGCAGGAAGCTGAATTCATCATCGTCATGGTCCCGGACACCCCGCAGGTCGACGACGTGCTGTTCCGCGCCGACGGCGTTGCCGCCGGTATCGGCAAAGGCAAAGTGGTGATCGACATGAGCTCGATCTCGCCGACCGCCACCAAGGCCTTCGCCAAGAAGATCAACGAAAAAGGCGCGCAGTACCTCGACGCCCCGGTATCCGGCGGTGAAGTCGGCGCCAAGGCGGCGACCCTGAGCATCATGGTCGGTGGCGACGCCGATGCGTTCGAACGCGCACTGCCGCTGTTCCAGGCCATGGGCAAGAACATCACCCTGGTCGGTGGCAATGGCGACGGTCAGACCGCCAAGGTCGCTAACCAGATCATCGTCGCGCTGAACATTCAGGCCGTGGCCGAAGCGCTGTTGTTCGCCTCGAAAAACGGTGCCGATCCGGCCAAGGTGCGTGAAGCACTGATGGGCGGTTTCGCTTCGTCGAAGATCCTCGAAGTGCACGGCGAGCGCATGATCAAGGGCACCTTCGATCCGGGCTTCCGCATCAGCCTGCACCAGAAGGACCTGAACCTGGCCCTGCAAGGTGCCAAAGAGCTGAACATCAACCTGCCGAACACCGCCAACGCCCAGCAAGTGTTCAGCACCTGTGCGGCCATCGGTGGCAGCAACTGGGACCACTCGGCGCTGATCAAAGGTCTGGAGCACATGGCCAACTTCTCGATTCGCGACAAAAAATAAGCCACTGCCCCACCGCTTAAAACCTGTGGGAGCGAGCTTGCTCGCGAAGAGGGCGTGTCAGTCGACATGGATATTGACTGATCCATCGCTTTCGCGAGCAAGCTCGCTCCCACAGGGATCTCTACCGCCCTTTCGAATAACAAGAATTCCGGGAGCCCGCCATGTCGGTCGATCCGCAACAACTGCTGCGCGAGCTGTTTGCCACAGCCATCGACGCGGCCCATCCGAACCAGGTCCTTGAAGCTCATCTGCCTGCCGATCGCACTGGCCGAGTCATCGTCATCGGCGCCGGCAAAGCGGCCGCCGCGATGGCGCAAGTGGTCGAGCGCTGCTGGCAGGGTGACGTCTCGGGCCTCGTGGTGACCCGTTACGGTCACGGCGCCCCGTGCGAAAAAATCGAAGTGGTCGAAGCCGCGCATCCGGTGCCGGACGCTGCCGGTCTGGCCGTGGCCAAACGCGTGCTGGAACTGGTCAGTAACCTGACTGAAGACGACCGTGTGATCTTCCTGCTCTCCGGTGGCGGCTCTGCCCTGCTCGCCTTGCCGGCCGAAGGCATCACCCTCGCCGACAAGCAGTCGATCAACAAAGCCCTGCTCAAATCCGGCGCAACCATCGGCGAGATGAACTGCGTGCGCAAGCACCTCTCGGCGATCAAGGGCGGGCGTCTGGGCAAGGCCTGCTGGCCAGCCACGGTGTATACCTATGCGATTTCCGATGTGCCGGGCGACCTCGCCACGGTCATCGCGTCCGGCCCGACCGTGGCCGATCCAGGCACGTCTGCCGAAGCACTGGCGATCATCAAACGCTACGGCATCGAGATTCCCGCTTCCGTGCGTAACTGGCTGCAAAGCCCTGAGTCGGAAACGGTCAAACCCGGCGATCCGAGTCTGGCGCGCAGCCACTTCCAGTTGATCGCCCGCCCTCAGCAATCGCTGGATGCCGCTGCGGTGAAATGCCGCCAGGCCGGTTTCAGTACGCTGATCCTCGGCGACCTCGAAGGCGAGTCGCGCGAAGTGGCCAAGGTCCACGCCGGCATCGCCCGCCAGATCATCAACCACGGCCAGCCATTGGCGGCGCCGTGCGTGATTCTCTCCGGCGGCGAAACCACCGTGACCGTGCGCGGCAATGGCCGTGGCGGACGCAACGCCGAATTCCTCCTCAGCCTCACCGACAGCCTCAAGGGCCAGCCCGGCGTCTACGCCCTGGCCGGTGACACCGACGGCATCGACGGCTCGGAAGACAACGCTGGCGCGATCATGACCCCGGACAGCTACGCCCGCGCCGCCGCCCTCGGTTTGAGCGCCAGCGACGAGCTGGATAACAACAACGGTTACGGCTACTTCAAGGCGCTCGATGCGCTGATTGTCACCGAGCCGACCCGCACCAACGTCAACGACTTCCGCGCCATTCTGATCCTCGAGAGCTCTAAATCATGACGCCTGATAAAAAGGTCAAAATCCTCGCCACCCTCGGCCCTGCCGTCGATGGCATCGAAGACATCCGTGAGCTGGTCGAGGCCGGGGTCAATATCTTCCGCCTGAACTTCAGCCACGGCGATCACGCCGACCACGCCAAGCGCTATCAGTGGATCCGCGAAGTCGAGCGCCAGCTCAACTATCCGCTGGGTATTCTGATGGACCTGCAAGGGCCAAAACTGCGCGTCGGCAAGTTCGCGGAGGGCAAAGTGCAGCTGCATCGCGGCCAGGCGTTCCGCCTCGATCTGGACGCCACGCCCGGTGACGAACGCCGAGTGAATCTGCCGCACCCGGAGATCATCGCCGCGCTCGAAGCCGGTATGGATCTGCTGCTCGATGACGGCAAACTGCGCCTGCGGGTGGTCAGCAAATACACCGACGCGATCGACACCACCGTGCTCAACGGCGGTGAGCTCTCCGACCGCAAAGGCGTGAACGTGCCGCAAGCGGTGCTCGACCTGAGCCCGCTGACCGCCAAGGATCGCCGCGACCTGAGCTTCGGCCTCGAGCTGGGGGTGGACTGGGTGGCGCTGTCGTTCGTGCAACGTCCGCAGGACATCATCGAAGCCCGCGAGCTGATCGGCGACAAGGCCTTTTTGATGGCGAAAATCGAGAAGCCGTCGGCGGTTGAGCAACTGCGTGAAATCGCCGAGCTGAGCGATGCGATCATGGTCGCCCGTGGTGACCTTGGCGTGGAAGTGCCGGCGGAAAGCGTGCCGCAGATCCAGAAAAACATCATCAGCACCTGCCGCGAACTGGGTAAACCGGTGGTGGTGGCGACGCAGATGCTGGAGTCGATGCGCTTCTCCCCGGCGCCGACCCGCGCCGAGGTCACCGACGTCGCCAACGCCGTGGCCGAGGGTGCCGATGCGGTGATGTTGTCGGCGGAAACCGCGTCCGGTGAATACCCGCTGGAAGCCGTGCAGATGATGAGCAAGATCATCCGTCAGGTGGAAAACGGCCCGGACTATCAGACGCAGCTCGACGTCAGCCGACCAAAGGCTGAAGCGACCGTATCCGACGCGATCAGCTGTGCGATCCGCCGCATCAGCAACGTGCTGCCGGTGGCGGTGCTGGTCAACTACAGCGAGTCGGGTGCATCGACCCTGCGTGCGGCCCGGGAACGGCCGAAAGCGCCGATCCTCAACCTGACGCCAAACCTGCAGACCGCACGCCGCTTGAGTGTCGCGTGGGGGATTCACTCGGTGGTCAACGATCGCCTGCGTCAGGTCGACGAAGTCTGCTCGACCGCGCTGGAGATCGCCCAGGCCCAAGGCATGGCCGAGCGCGGCGACACGCTGCTGATCACCGCTGGTGTGCCATTCGGGCAGCCGGGGTCGACTAACTCGCTGCGTATCGAAACCTTGATCTAAAGAAAGCTACACAACCTGTGGCGAGGGGATTTATCCCCGTTCGGCTGCGCAGCAGTCGTCGCTTTTAAGGGTATGACGGTTTCCACAGAGAAACCGCATTCTCCGATGGGGGGCCGCTTCGCAGCCCAACGGGGATAAATCCCCTCGCCACAGTTATTTGCAAGACCTTTTGATTTTCCAACTGCCCAGATTTTCTCGACATGCCTGCCAATCATTTCAACACCCACTGCCCCGACTGGGCCGAGGCTTTGCTCAACGGTTTCAGTCAGATATTCCTCCAGCGCCATCCTTTGTGCGGTCTGTTGTGCCTGTTGGCGATCCTGCTGACGGCACCGGTGCTGTTCGCCGGCGCGCTGCTCGGTGCCGTCGCCGGGTTGCTCACTGCACAGCGGCGCAACTACGCCAAGGCGGATCGCCAGGCCGGATTGTTCAGTTACAACGGCGTGCTGCTCGGTTTGTTGCTGAGCCTGTATTTCCCCTGGTCGCCGCTGCTGCCGCCACTGATTCTGGCGGCTGGCGGCCTGAGCGCGATGCTCACTCAGCAGTGGCTCAAACATGTGTACCGCAGCCGGTCGATACCGGCCTACACCTCGCCGTTCGTGGCGATGAGCTGGATGTTGCTCCTGTTCGCCGAACCGTCCGCGCCAATGGCACACATCGAGATGAACACGCTGAACCTGCTCGCCGCTGAACTGCGTGGATTGGGTCAGGTGATGTTCCTCGGTCATCCGCTGGCCGGCGCATTGGTCGCCGCCGGTCTGCTGGTCGCGGATCGCCGTGCGTTTGCCTGGGCGCTATTGGCTTCAGCCATCGGCCTCGGTTCCAGTCTGCTGCACCATGAAACCCACGCGGCGTTGCTCGGCCTCGGCAGCTACAACGCCGTTCTCGCCGCCCTCGCCTTCAGTGGTCAGCGCCAACAGCCGTGGTTGCCGCTGCTCGGTATCGTGCTGGCATTGCTGGTGACGCCGCTGTTCGCCGCCATCGGCCTGGCGACGCTGACGGCGCCGTTCATCCTCGCCGGCTGGCTGATCCGCGCCGGGATCCAGGTGCTCGGCAAAGCGGCCGTGGACGGCACGCCTTGCGTACAGGGGGAGAATCAACCTAGGCTGCGCTGATCTTTAATTCAGGCGTTATCCATGGACAGCAACAACGGTTGGCGTGAACGGCTTTACGTCATGATTTTCCAGAGTGACACCCTCGCCGGGCGGCGCTTCGACGGCACCTTGCTGTTGATCATCCTCGCCAGCCTGGTGGTGGTGATGCTCGACAGTATCGACAGCATTCACCAGAACTACGCCGATGTGCTGGCCTACATCGAGTGGGGCTTCACCATCATTTTTCTCGGTGAGTACATCCTGCGGTTGTACTGCTCACCGAAACCGTTGCGCTACGCCTTCAGTTTCTACGGCCTGGTGGATCTGCTGGCGATCGTGCCGGGGATTCTCGCGCTGTACTACAGCGATGCGCAGTACCTGCTGATCATCCGGATCATTCGCATGCTGCGGATCTTCCGCGTGCTCAAGCTCAGCCCGTACCTCAAGCAAGCCAACTACCTGATGTCGGCGCTGCGTGGCAGCAAGCAGAAGATCGTGGTGTTTCTGGTCAGCGTCTGCACCCTGGTGACAGTGTTCGGCACCCTGATGTACGTGATCGAAGGCCCGGAACACGGCTTCACCAGCATCCCCAAGGGCATCTATTGGGCTATCGTGACCCTGACCACCGTCGGCTTCGGCGACATCGTGCCGAAGACCCCGTTGGGCCAGGTGATTTCGTCGCTGGTGATGATCACCGGTTACTCGATCATCGCCGTGCCGACCGGGATTTTCACCGCAGAACTGGCCAACGCCATGCGCGGCGAACAGCTGCAACACGACTGCCCGGTGTGCAAGAAAAACAGCCATGAACATGGCGCGGCGTTCTGCTCCCGTTGCGGCAATGCACTGTTCAAGAAAATGGAATAAGCACAGAGCTTTTTAATCTTTAAGCGACTATGCGTGCCCCGTTATAGTCGCTGGCAAAACGGTATCCCCCCCGACCGCTATCACGACACAACAAGGAATGCGCAGTGAAAAAACTCTTTGGCGCCTCACTTCTCGCCGCCGGTCTTGCCTTTGGCAGTGTGGCGCAAGCCGCACCGCCCCTGCTCAACGTCTCCTACGACGTGATGCGCGATTTCTACAAGGACTACAACACTGCCTTCCAGAAACACTGGCAAGCCGAGCACAACGAGAACATCACCGTGCAGATGTCTTTCGGTGGCTCGAGCAAACAGGCACGTTCGGTGATTGATGGCTTGCCGGCTGACGTCATCACCATGAACATGGCGACCGACATCAACGCCCTCGCCGACAACGGCAAACTGGTCCCGGAAAACTGGGTCACCCGCCTGCCGAACAACAGTGCGCCGTTCACTTCGGCCACCGTGTTTATCGTGCGCAAAGGTAACCCGAAAGCCCTGAAAGACTGGCCGGACCTGCTCAAGGACGGCGTGCAGGTAATCGTGCCGAACCCGAAAACCTCCGGTAATGGCCGCTACACCTACCTGTCGGCCTGGGGCTACGTGCTGAAGAACGGCGGAGACGAGAACAAGGCCAAGGACTTCGTCGGCAAGCTGTTCAAACAGGCGCCGGTGCTCGACACCGGTGGCCGCGCCGCGACCACGACGTTCATGACCAACCAGATCGGCGACGTGCTGGTGACCTTCGAGAACGAAGCGGAAATGATCGCCCGCGAGTTTGGTCGCGATCAGTTCGAAGTGATCTACCCGAGCGTCTCTGCCGAAGCCGAACCACCCGTGTCGGTGGTCGACAAAGTGGTCGACAAGAAAGGCACCCGCGCTGCGGCGGATGAATACCTGAAGTACCTGTGGTCGCCGGAAGGCCAGGAAATTGCCGCCGCCAACTACCTGCGTCCACGGGACCCGGCGGTGCTGGCGAAATACACTGACCGCTTCCCGAAAGTCGATTTCCTCTCGGTCGAGAAGACCTTCGGTGACTGGCGATCGGTGCAGAAGACCCACTTCAATGATGGTGGGGTTTTTGACCAGATTTATACCGGCCAGTAAGGCTTGAGTGACAACGAAAAAGGCGACCCTCTGCGGTCGCCTTTTTTTGTGGAAGCCTGCCCCTCACCCCAGCCCTCTCCCGGAGGGAGAGGGGGCCGACCGAGGTGTCTGGCGTCAGACATCGACCTGAAATATCGAGTCGATTATGCGGTCGCCCAAGCAGTTTCAGCTCGGTGCACCTCTCAAGCATCGCCCAATCAGTCCCCTCTCCCTCTGGGAGTGTTGGGAGAGGGGGCCGACCGAGGTGTCTGGCGTCAGACATCGACCTGAAATATCGAGTCGATTATGCAGTCGCCCAAGCAGTTTCAGCTCGGTGTACCTCTCAAGCATCCCCCAAGCAGTCCCCTCTCCCTCTGGGAGTGTAGGGGGCCGACCGAGGTGTCTGGCGTCAGACATCGACCTGAAATATCGAGTCGATTATGCGGTCGCCCAAACAGTTCCAGGTCGGCGTACCTCTCAAGCATCCCCCAATCAGTCCCCTCTCCCTCTGGGAGAGGGTTAGGGTGAGGGGCTTTTACATCGGTGGAGTGACGCCATCCTTGCCGGCGGAAATCGATTGCGCGGTCAGCGTGCCATCCGGGCCCTGGGTCACGAAGGTGACAATCTTCACCCCGACCTTGAGCAAACTGCGATCCCCCGGCGTCAGATTGACGATCGGCACATCCTCCGGCACCAGGATCCTCTGCTGCCCGCCCTTGTAATTGACGGTCAGCACCCGCCCATTACTCACCACCAGATCACCGACGCTGCCATTGGTCATGCTGCTGCCCCTGGCCAGGTCGAACGGCCGATGGCCGTCGCCACTGCCGGCCAGTTCCGGCGGGAATACGTGCACTTCAAGGGCCTTGAGCGTGCCATCCTCCTGGGGCATGGCCGCCGAACCGATGTAGCTGCCGGGTTTGATGTCTTCGATATTTGCCAGCGTGACGGCGCGGACCTTGGTGTCGGCGGTCAACTGGATGACCACGTTTTCGCCGCTGTTGACGTGGACTTTCAGCGCCTCGGCGCTGACCCCGGTGATCTCGCCGCGCACACCGATGCGCATCCCCGGGGCGTCCGCGGCCTGTACGCTGGCCGTGCCAAGCAGGCTGATCAAGGCAATGGTTACGGTGTGGCGAAGCCTCTGACGAAACATTGCAATCCTCCGGTCATGAATGTTGAACAAGCCGCTGCAAACATAAGCACGCTATCGAAGAAGATGTAAGTGAATGTATCATCGCCTTTCAACGGTCGGACGCAAAGTCCACCGATGGATGCCCCCTGACAGAAGCCAGTCATTCCGCAACGGAATAATTGATATCAACCGAAGGCTTCTTCTGCGCACCCGGTTTGTCCCTTAGCCTCACCGCATCCCCTTTCGCCGGATCGAGAAATCTTATGACCGCCACTACACACGCAATGACCCGAGGCATGGTGCTGCTGTTCGCCTTCTGCTGCGGCGCCATCGTCGCCAACATCTACTACGCACAGCCAATCATCGGCCTGATCGCCCCGGACATCGGCCTGTCCGACACCATGGCCAGCTTCATCGTCTCGCTCACGCAGATCGGTTATGCGCTGGGCCTGTTCTTTCTGGTGCCGCTCGGCGACCTGCTGGAAAACCGCCGGTTGATGATCATCACCACCGTGGTGGCGATTGCCAGCCTGCTCGGCGCGGCATTCACCAGTCAGCCGAATGTGTTCCTGCTGATTTCATTGCTGGTGGGCTTCAGTTCGGTGTCGGTGCAGATCCTGATTCCCCTCGCCGCGCATCTGGCGCCGGAAGAATCCCGTGGCCGGGTGGTCGGCGGGATCATGGGGGGTCTGCTGCTGGGTATCCTGCTGGCGCGGCCGGTGTCGAGCGTCGTGGCTGACCATTTCGGCTGGCGCGCAATGTTCATGATTGCTGCCGCGTTGATGGCGGCGATCAGCGTGGTGCTGGCGTTGACCGTACCCAAGCGTCAGCCGGATCACAGCGCTTCTTATGGCCAGTTGATCGGTTCGTTGTGGACCCTGCTGCGCCAGCAACCGGTGTTGCGTCAGCGCGCGTTTTATCAGGGCTGCATGTTCGCCACGTTCAGCCTGTTCTGGACGGCGGTGCCGCTGGAACTGGCGCGCAACCATGGTCTGTCGCAAAGCGAAATCGCGATCTTCGCCCTGGTTGGTGCCATCGGGGCCATCGCCGCCCCCATCAGCGGGCGTCTCGCGGATGCTGGACACACTCGCATCGCCTCGCTGCTGGCCATGCTGTTCGCCAGCCTGAGCTTTCTGCCGGCCTTCATTCACCCGGCCTACAGCGTGATCGGCCTGGCCGTCACCGGCGTGGTACTCGACTTCTGCGTGCAGATGAACATGGTCCTCGGCCAGCGCGCTGTCTATTCGCTGGACGCCAAAAGCCGCGGTCGCCTGAACGCCCTGTACATGACCAGCATCTTCATCGGCGGCGCCTTCGGCTCCTCGGTCGCCAGTGCGGTGTACGAACATGGCGGCTGGTTGTGGATCGTGATTGTCGGCAGCGTGTTCCCGCTGCTGGCGCTGTTGCGGTTTCTGAGTGTCTCGCAGCGTGGTGCATTGGCAACGGCGTAAGACGTCAACGCATCGCGAGCAGGCTCGCTCCCACAGGTTGCTGACTGGACCTGTGGGAGCGATGACGCTTAATACCGAACCAACTGGCGGGTTGTATCGGTGCCTGAAGATGTGATGACTGCCGGTAACCCGATCCAGCGTCCAGCCTGCCTCCTCCAGCTCCTTGATCAATAGCCTGCTCTGCACCCACCGCCTCCTTGCCTCGGCCTGTTAAAAGCAACCCTGGAGTTATCTTTACTCAAGCACAGAAATCTACGGAGTGACGTCCGGCTGTTTTACCGAATGTGATGAACGGCCCCATTCCCCCCAGGCATGAGTGCTATGCCACGCGCCTGTGTTCCGCCGCACTCGCCTCACGGTCAATCTTGAATCCAGCCACTACCGGCGCTCCTTGGGACTTCGACCATGACCCTGCAAGCAAGACTCGACGCGTTCAAAGCCGACTTCAAGGCCGGCAAGCCCCCTTACAACGCCCCCGCCGACATTCACCCGGTGATGGAGCGCGCCACCGCCGAGCTGATCGCCTCCGGCGCGGCAAACCGTGCCTTGAAAGTCGGTGACATGGCGCCGCTGTTCACCCTGAAAGACCCCGAAGGCCATCCCGTATCGTCGGCGGATCTACTGGCGCAAGGGCCGTTGGTGTTGACGTTCTATCGCGGTGTCTGGTGCCCGTACTGCAACCTGGAATTGCAGGCGTTGCAGGCCTTTCTCCCGTCGATTCAGCACGCCGGCGCCAGTCTGCTGGCCATTTCGCCGCAGATCGCGGCCAACAGCCGCAAGTCGCAACGCATCAACCAATTGCAATTCCCGATCCTCAGCGACCCGCGCAATGACGTGGCGGCGGCGTTCGGCCTGCGTTTCGAATTACCGGACTACCTGATCGAGCTGTACAAGAACCTGCGCAACGACCTACCGACCTTCAACGATGATCCAGCGTGGACATTGCCGATGCCGGCCCGTTTTGTGATCGGTCAGAATGGCGTGATTCGTTACGCCGAGGTCAACCCGGATTACACTCAGCGTCCCGAGCCTGAAGCGATGCTGGATGCATTGCGCGGCTGATCCGATCCCCTGTGCCCAGGAGTTGCCATGACCCGACGTACCTTCCTCATCACCGGCGCCAGCAAAGGCATAGGCCGGGCGCTGGCCGAGCATCTGGACCGTGCCGGACATCGGGTGGTGGGGATTGCCCGCCAGCCTGACCTGAGCTTTCCGGGCATCCTGTTTCCACTGGATCTGAGTGATCGCAAGCTGACCGGCGAGGTACTGGCGGAACTGGCACGCACCTATGAATTCGACGGGCTGGTGAACAACGTCGGACTGGTACGACCGCAGGCCTTGGGCGACATTGATCTGGACGCGTTCGACGAGGTCATGCGGCTCAATCTGCATTCGGCGTTGCAGGCGACTCAGGCGCTGTTGCCGGGGATGCGCACGCGGGGCTGGGGTCGGGTGGTGAACATCTCCAGCCTGACGGTGCTGGGCATTACTCAGCGTACAGCCTATGCCGCAGCGAAAGCAGCGCTGGTCAGCTTTACCCGTTCGTGGGCGCTGGAACTGGCGCAGACCGGCATCACCGTGAACGCCGTCGCGCCCGGACCGACCGAGACCGAGCTGTTCCGCGCCAACAATCCGCCCGGCAGCGAAGGCGAAGCGCGCTATCTGGCCGGGGTGCCGATGGGCCGCCTGGGGCAGCCGGAGGAGATCGCCGCGGCGATCGCGTTTCTGTTGTCCGAGCAAAGCGGGTTCATCACCGGGCAGACATTGTTTGTCGATGGCGGCGCCTCTGTGGGCAAAGCCGCGTTCTGAGCAACACCTTATTGCCCGGTGGGGTTACGACAACTTTCAGACTGCACAGGAATACCGATGGACCGTCTCGCCGCCATGGAAACCTTCGTCTGCGTCGTTGAAACCGGCTCGTTTTCCGCCGCTGCCCGGCGCTTGAATATCGGCCAGCCGGCTGTGTCGAAGACCATCGCTCTGCTGGAAAAGCGCCTGGCCGTCAGCCTGTTGCTGCGCTCGACCCGCGGCCTGACCCCGACCGAAGCCGGGCTGGCCTATTTCGAGCGGGCCAAACGTGCCATCGACGAAGCCGACGAGGCCGACAACGCCGCCCGTGGCAGTGCAGGCGGTTTGAGCGGCAACTTGCGCATCAGCGCGGCGGTGACCTTCGGCCGTCTGCACATCGTTCCGCACCTGGGGGCGTTTCTCGATCAGCACCCGCAACTGAACATCGACCTGATGCTCGACGATCGCAACATCAACCTCGTCGAGGAAGGCATCGACGTCGCCCTGCGCATGGGCGCATTGACCGATTCGGGCCTGACCGCGCGCAAGATCGCCGATTGCCGCCGCGTGGTGCTCGGCACCCCGGCGTACTTCGCCAGACACGGCGAGCCGAACTGCCCTGCCGATTTGAGTAAACACCAGGCCGTCGTCTACAACCTCGGCGGCGGCAACACCTGGCAGTTCGCCAAAGGCGCGGAACGACAATCGGTCATTATCAGTGGTCGCCTGCGCGTCAGTGCGGCCGAGGGCGTGCGCGAAGCCGTGCTGGCCGATCAGGGCCTGACGCTCGCCTCCGAATGGATGTTCGCCCCGGAACTGGCCAGCGGTGCGGTGAAGACCGTCATGCCCGACTGGACCCTGCCCGACATGGATTTATGGGCGGTGTTTGCGACGGGAAGGATGGCGAGCGCCAAGGCGCGGGCGTTTGTCGAGTACGTGCAAGGGTTGCTGGCTAGCGAACATTAGCACCCAGCGCTTCGTTTATTGCGATTTTCGTTTATTCGAATAAGGTCCCGACATCCCTCCTTTGCGAATGCCGGAACACCCCGTGTCGATCATCACCCATCCGCGGATTCGGCTACGGCCAGCGCTGCCGCTCAACAGCAACGATCACACTTGAAATTTCCAGCGCTGGACGTCGAACCTTTTCTCAATCTGCTACAGCGCCAAGGCCTGATTCAATCGGTGCAGGCATTGCGCAAGTTCGGCGCAATGCTCTGAAGACTCGCCCCCGAAACGCGGACAAAAAACGGCGATCCAAAGATCGCCGTTTTTTCATTACTGCCCGAACTGTTTGCCCAATCCCGGCGGCACGCCGTGGATGTTGGTGTCTTCCCACGGACCGTTGGGGCTGATCGAGCGGCTCCAGCCGTTGTTCCAGCGGTAGTAGGTGCGCTGGCGGTAGAAAGTGTTGGGCTGGTCGTCGAGGACATAGACGCCGAGCTTCTGATCCCAGTGGCTATTGCCACCCGGTGGCGGGGCGAAGCTGGCCGAGGTGCGTGGCACCGGTTTGGACGGTTTGGCCGGGATGCTTTTGCCAGGGGTTGGCGAGGTGGACGGGGTCGGGCTCGGCTGGGACGGCGGAATCGGCGGCAGATTGGTGGTCGGTTCCGGTCGTTGCACCGCACATGCACTCAAGCCCAGGGCCAGTGTGAGGACTGTGATTCGGGCGATGGTGTGCATGGCGGTGCTTTCCTGTTGTGTCCGGCTATTTGTCCGGGCTGTCGATGATCAGTTTTTGTAGCGCGGTGGTGCTGCTGGCCAGAGGCCCGCTGCGACCGACCCACTCACCAGCCGTTGGCTGGCCGGCGCGGGAGATGCGCGCAACCAGTTGGACTTCAGGGAAGTTCGACAGTTTCAACTGCGGCATCATCGCGTCGGCATCGCCCAGTTCGACAGTCACCGGCAGATCCGCCACGGTCAGGCGTTTGGCCGCCAACGGTGCCGGCGGGCCGGAGGTGGCGCGGGCAAAGATGAACACACTGTCGCCCGGTTGCACTTTGCTTCTGAGTTCGCTGGAAAGATCGACGCTGACTTTCAACAGTGCGGCTTTCGCGGCTACCGGTGCCTGAGCGACTTTGCCGCCGCTGGCTTCCAGACGCTCGGCGGCACGTTTGATCCCGCCTTGCAGCGCGGCGCGGGAGTTGTCGTCCGGCGGCAGTTGCGCCAGCAGACGATTCCAGTAATCGATCGCCTCCTGATAACGCTCGCCCTCGAACGCGGCAATACCGAGCAGGCCAAGGCTGGTGACCTCTTTCGGATCGGCCTTCAGTGCTTCGTCCGTCAGCGCCTGGATCTTCGCCGACCACTTTTTGCCGTCGGCGAAATATTGCGCCTGGGCCCACTGGCCGAGCAGTTCCGGCTGACGCCCGGCGAGGTTGGCGGCGCGCTCGAACATCTTCGCCGCGTCCGCCGGACGCTCCTGAGCCATGTAGGTACGACCGAGGAAATACAGGCCCTCGGCAGAATCCGGTTGCGCCGCGACCGCACGCTCCAGACGCTGGGTCATTTCTTCCATCGACTGCGGCGCCTGGGCGAACTCGCGGGTCAGTTCGACCTTGTCGGCAGCGCCGAAATGCAGGTACAGACCCAGGCCCAGTACCGGCACCAGGACGGCGGCCAGCAGCGGCAACGGTTTGCCCAGTTTCGACACACGTGGCGCGGCAACGCCTTCGGTATCGGCGAGCAGTTCACGGGCAGCCTCGGCGCGCCCGCTGTCCATTTGCCCGGCATCGAGTACGCCTTCGGCCTGCTGCGATTGCAACTCGGCCACGCGTTCCTGATACAACGCGACGTTCAGGGCAGTGCGATCCTCTTCACGCTGGGCGCGACGCTCACGCAGAACCGGGATCAACAGAAAACTCAGGGCGACCAGAAGCAACAGCCCTGCGGCAAGCCAGAAATCAATCATTCTTGGTTTTTATCCAACAGTTGGTCGAGACGCTGACGCTCTTCGGTGGACAGCGATGTCGGGGTCTCGGCGCGCTGGCCGCGACGACGGCGGACAATCACCGCGATCACCACGAAACCGCCAAGCAGCAGCCCGGCCGGGCCGAACCACAGCAGTGCGGTCTTGGCGTTGAGTGCCGGTTTGTAACGGACAAAATCACCGTAGCGGTCGACCATGAAGTCGATGATCTGCTGGTTGTCCTTGCCCTCGCCGAGCATGCGGAAAATCTCTTTGCGCAGGTCGGCGGCAATCGGTGCGTTGGAGTCGGCAATGTCCTGGTTCTGGCACTTGGGGCAGCGCAGCTCCTTGGTCAACTCACGGAAACGCTCGCGATCACCCTCCTTGGCGAACTCATACGTGTCGATCGCGGCGTGAGCCATGCCGGCCAGACTCAGGCCCAGTACCACGGCGGCTAAAAAGCGCTTCATGGCTTGGCCTCATCGACCAGCGCCTGATACTTGGCGGCGAGTTTTTCGCGCCAGACCTGCTCGTCGATCACGCCGACGTACTTGTCGCGGATGATGCCCTTGGCGTCGATGAAGAAGGTTTCCGGGGCGCCGTAGACGCCGAGGTTCAGACCCAGCGAGCCTTCGTCGTCACGGATGTCCAGCACGTACGGGTTGTGGAATTCGGCCAGCCACTTCAATGCATCGGCGTTGGTGTCCTTGTAGTTGATGCCGTAGATCACCACGCCGCGCTCGGCGAGTTTATTCAACACCGGGTGCTCGACCCGGCAGGAAATGCACCAGGTGCCCCAGACGTTGACCAGGGCAGGTTTGCCGAGAATGTCAGCCTTGGTCAGGGTCTTGTCGCCCTGCACGTTCGGCAGGCTGAATTCCGGGAATGGCTTGTTGATCATCGCCGACGGCAACTCCGCCGGATCGAGGTACAGACCGCGATACAGAAACACCGCCACCAGCAGGAAAATCGCCAGTGGCACCAGCATCAACCAACGTCTCATGCAGCCGCTCCCGTCATGCCCAGTGCTTCACGCACCTTGGCTTTCACCTTGACCCGATAACGCCGATCCAGCGCCGCCAGCAATCCGCCCAGACCGGTGAGCAGGCCACCGAACCAGATCCAGCGCACGAACGGCTTGACGTGAACCCGCACCGCCCACGCGCCGTTTTCCAGCGGTTCGCCGAGTGCGACGTAGAGATCGCGTGTGAAACCGGCGTCGATCCCGGCCTCGGTCATCATCGAACTCTGCACCGTGTACAGGCGTTTTTCCGGGTGCAGCACGCTGACTTCCTTACCGTCGCGGATGATCCGGACAGTGCCTCTGTCGGAGGTGAAGTTCGGCCCTTCGAAGTGTTTGGCGCCTTCGAAGATGAAGTGATAACCAGCCAGGTCCATCGACTCGCCCGGCGCCAGACGCAGATCGCGTTCAGCACTGTTCTGGCTCGACAACACCACACCGAGGGCGCATACGGCGATGCCGAGGTGAGCGATCTGCATGCCCCAGTAACTGCGGGTCAGGGCTGGCAGGCCTTTGATCAGGCCTTTATGGCGGGTCTTGTCGAAGATGTCGCGCACGCCGGCCAGCAGCACCCACGCGGCGAGCAGGAAGGTCGCGATCACCGCCCAGTTGAAATCGCCGTAAGCGATACCGGCCACCACGGCCAACGCGACGCTGCCGAGCAACACCGGGGTCAGCATGTTCGCCAGCCATTTCACCGGAGTGTCTTTCCAGCGGACGATCACACCGACGGCCATCACCACCATCAGCAACGCCATCAGCGGGATGAACAACGCATTGAAGTACGGTGGGCCGACCGACAGCTTGGCACCGCTCAGGGCATCGAGAATCAGCGGATACAGGGTGCCAAGCAGGATCATCGACGCCGCTACCACCAACACCAGGTTGTTGCCCAGCAACAGGGTTTCCCGCGACCACAGGTTGAAACCGACCTGACTCTTCACCACCGGGGCGCGCAACGCGAACAGCGTCAGCGAACCACCGACCACGAACAGCAGGAAAATCAGGATGAATACGCCGCGCTCCGGATCGGAAGCGAACGCGTGCACCGAGGTCAGCACGCCCGAGCGGACAAGGAAAGTGCCGAGCAGACTGAGGGAGAACGCGGCAATCGCCAGCAACACCGTCCAGCTCTTGAACACGCCACGTTTTTCCGTGACTGCCAGCGAGTGGATCAGCGCCGTACCGACCAGCCATGGCATGAAGGAAGCGTTTTCCACCGGGTCCCAGAACCACCAGCCGCCCCAGCCGAGTTCGTAGTAAGCCCACCACGAACCAAGGGTGATACCGATGCCGAGGAAGGCCCACGCGACGATGGTCCACGGACGCGACCAACGCGCCCACGCCGCATCAAGACGACCGCCCATCAATGCCGCGATGGCAAAAGCGAACGCCACCGAAAAGCCGACATAACCCATGTACAACATCGGCGGGTGAACGATCAGGCCAATGTCTTGCAACAGTGGATTGAGGTCAGCGCCATTGCTCGGCATTTGCGGCAGGATGCGTTTGAACGGGTTGGACGTGAGGATGAGGAACAGCAGGAAGCCGGTGCTGATCATGCCCATCACCGCCAGAACGCGGGCGAGCATGACTTGCGGCAACTGCCGCGAGAACACCGACACGGCAAAGGTCCAGCCGCCGAGGATCAACGCCCACAACAGCAACGAACCTTCGTGGGCGCCCCACACTGCGCTGAATTTGTAATACCACGGTAAAGCGGTATTGGAGTTGTTGGCGACATAGGCGACGGAGAAGTCATCGGTCATGAACGCGTAGGTCAGAATGCCAAACGCAAACAGCAAAAACGCAAACTGGCCCCACGCCGCCGGCTGGGCCAGGCTCATCCAGAAACGGTCGCCACGCCAGGCACCGACCAATGGCACCACGGCCTGCACCAGCGCAAAACACAGCGCCAGAATCATCGCCAGATGGCCGAGCTCGGGAATAAACAGTGCGGACGTCATCGATCAACCCTCCTTCGCAGGGGTCGGCGCGGATAGACCACTGTCTTTCAACGCTTTGGTCACTTCCGGCGGCATGTACTTCTCGTCGTGCTTGGCCAGCACTTCATCGGCCACTACTACACCGTCGGCATTGAGCTTGCCGAGGGCGACGATGCCCTGCCCTTCGCGGAACAGGTCCGGGAGGATCCCGCGGTAGGTGATGGTCACGGCTTTGTTGAAGTCGGTGACGACGAATTTGACGTCCAGCGAGTCCGGCGAACGTTGCAGCGAGCCCTTCTCGACCATGCCGCCGGCGCGGATGCGCGTGTCATGCGGCGCTTCGCCGTTGGCGATCTGGGTCGGCGTGTAAAACAGGTTGATGTTTTCCTGCAGGGCGCTCAGGGCCAGGCCGACGGCAGCGCCGACCCCGACCAGGATCGCCAGAATGATGATCAGACGTTTTTTGCGCAGCGGATTCACTTGCCGTTCTCCCGGCGCAGACGACGCGCCTCTTGTTGCAGATACCGCTTGCGGGCCAGGACCGGCGCCGCCACGTTGAAGGCCAGCACCACCAGACAGATGCCATAGGCCGACCAGACATACAGGCCATGATGGCCCATGGCGAGGAAGTCGCCGAATGAAGCAAAACTCATCGCGCGGCCTCCAGACTGTTCTGCACTTCTTCTTTCACCCAACTGGCGCGGGCTTCGCGCTTGAGCACTTCAAGGCGCATGCGCAGCAACAGCACGGCGCCGAAGAAACAGTAGAAACCCAGCACGGTCAGCAACAGCGGCAGCCACATCTCTGCCGGCATTGCCGGTTTTTCGGTGAGGGTGAAGGTCGCGCCCTGATGCAGGGTGTTCCACCACTCCACCGAGTATTTGATGATCGGGATATTGATCACGCCGACGATGGCCAACACCGCGCAGGCCTTGGCGGCGCTGTCGCGGTTGCTGATGGCATTGCCCAGCGCGATCACCCCGAAGTACAAGAACAGCAGAATCAGCATCGAAGTCAGGCGCGCGTCCCACACCCACCACGACCCCCACGTCGGTTTGCCCCAGATTGCCCCGGTGACCAGCGCCACGGCGGTCATCCACGCGCCGATCGGCGCGGCGCATTGCAGGGCGACGTCGGCCAGTTTCATCTTCCACACCAGCCCCACCACACCGCACACCGCCAGCATCACGTAGATCGACTGCGCGAGCATCGCCGCAGGCACGTGGATGTAGATGATGCGAAAGCTGTTGCCCTGCTGATAGTCCGGCGGCGCGAAGGCCAGGCCCCAGACGACGCCGACGCCGATCAGCAGCAACGCTGCAATGCTCAACCAAGGCAGGAACTTGCTGCTGATGCCGTAGAACCACTTGGGCGAGCCGAGCTTGTGAAACCAGGTCCAGTTCATACTGTTTCCATCACGGGTGCCGCTCATCGGTGTGAGCTGGCAAGGGTCATTCTTTAAAAAAAGTGGTCAATTTTTGACCAGACCTCATTATTATTCGCCGACGCTGATCTTCAGGCCAGCAGCTATTGCAAAGGGTGTCAGGGTGATCGCCAGGGCGGTCAGGCTACCCAGCCAGAGCAGATACCCGGTCGCCGGCATGCCTTGCAGCGCGGCCTGCAAGGCGCCACTGCCAAGGATCAACACCGGGATGTACAGCGGCAGAATCAACAGCGCCAGCAACAGGCCGCCGCGTTTCAAACCGACCGTCAGCGCTGCGCCCACCGCGCCGAGCAGGCTCAGCACCGGTGTACCCAGCAGCAACGACAACAGCAACACCGGCAGGCAGGCGACCGGCAAACCGAGCATCAACGCCAGCAACGGCGAGAGCAGAACCAGTGCCAACCCCGAAAAAAGCCAGTGTGCCAGCACCTTGGCCAGTACCAGAAGAGGCAGCGGGTGCGACGAAAGGACCCACTGTTCAAGGGACCCGTCTTCGAAATCACTGCGGAACAGCCCGTCCAGCGAGAGCAGCACCGATAACAGCGCGGCCACCCAGACTAACCCGGGGGACAGGTTTTGCAACACTTGAGTTTCCGGGCCGACGGCCAGCGGGAACAGCGCGATGACGATGGCGAAGAAAATCAGCGGATTGGCCAGCTCCGCCGGACGGCGAAACAGCAGGCGCGATTCACGGGCAACCAGCAGGCCGAACACACTCATACTGCCCAGTTCCCCAGATCGAGATCACGATAGCCGGCCGGCATCCGGCTCAGCGTGTGGTGCGTGGTCAGGACCACAAGGCCGCCGCGTTCGCAGTGCCCGGCCAGATGTTCTTCGAGCTGCGCCACGCCCTGTTTGTCCAGGGCGGTGAACGGCTCATCGAGAATCCACAGTGGCGGGCTGTCCAGATACAGCCGCGCCAACGCCACGCGACGTTGCTGACCGGCGGACAACGTGTGGCAGGGAACATCTTCGAAACCGCGCAATCCTACGGCTGCCAGCGCTTGCCAGATCGCGTCGCGCTCGGCGGGATGATGCAGGGCACAGAGCCACGAGAGGTTTTCTTCCGGGGTGAGCAAATCCTTGATCCCGGCGGCATGGCCGATCCACAGCAGGTTGCGCGCCAGTTCGCCGCGTTGTTCGGTCAGCGGCTGGCCATTGAGCAGGACCTGACCGTCGGTCGGCTGCATCAGCCCGGCGAGCAAACGCAACAGACTGGTTTTACCGCTGCCGTTGGGCCCGCTGATCTGCACCATATCGCCACTGGCCAGTCTCAATTCGAGATTTTCGAAGAGCAGCCTGAGATCGCGTTCACACGCGAGGGCAACGGTTTGCAGGACAGGACTGGTCAAGGGATCACGGGCCTTATACGGTTCAAGTCGGCTCTGGCGCGGCCGTTAAAGAGGTGCAGCATAGATGCATTGACGGCTCGATCTAGAGAGCTGGGTCAAACAATTGCTATGTTTTTTGAACGAAGCGCAAGACGGGCGGCATTATACATGCCGTGCCTTACTCTCAAGAGTGCATTTTCCTCAGGTTGTGTCCGCGTATGACAGGCGAAATGAACATCCTCCCGCTCCCGCCCGCCACCCCGGCGACCGTTCGCCCGCAGGTCGGTGAGCTGCTCAAGCTGCTGACCCCGGTCGAAGGCCTGATCGGCGCCGGGCAAAGCGCCAAGGCCGAGGTGTTGTCGCTCAAGCAAGCGGACCAGACCTTTCAGTTGCTGCTCAAGGTGACGCTGGACAGCGGCCGTCAGACCACCGTGCAAGCGACCAGCAATCTGCCGCTGCCCCAAGGCACCAGTCTGGCGATCACTCAGCCCTCGGCGGGCAATCTGGCGATTACTGTGCAACAAGCCATTGCCAGCAGCGTCGCCGCCCTCACCCGCATCGACACCGCGCAATTGCCGATCGGCACGCTGCTGCAAGGCAAAGTGCTGACCTCGCAGGCGCTGCCGCAAACGCCGGGGCAAGTGGCGGTGTTTCGCTCCTTGGTCAGTTTGCTCAACACCGCACAGAGCGGCAGCACCCTGACCATCGACAGCCCGCAGCCACTGCGCATCGGCACTTTGCTGTCGGCATTGGTCGAAGACTCACACACCCTGAAATTCCTGCCGATGAGCAGCCGCCAGGAACAACTGGCCGTGAGTCAGCAACTGCTCGGCCAGCAAAGCCGTCAGGCCTCCCTGACGGGGTTGCTGAACGCCTTGCAAAATCTGCCGAGCGATACCGATCAAACATCACAGGATCTGCGCGCAGTGGTCGACAAACTGCTCGCCAGCCTCCCCGATGTACAACAACTGAGTACCGCCAAAGGCGTGGCACTGGCCTTGGCCAACAGCGGCGTGTTCCTCGAAGGCAAACTGCTGACCGGGCAGAACCCGACGCTGGCACCGGACATGAAAGCCGACCTGCTCAAGCTGATCGCACAACTGACCCCGGGCCTGCCGGGCAACAGCAGTTTCAACGCGATCATCGCCGCCAACACCCTGGCGCAAGCGCTGCCGAGTTTCGTTCGCAACGCCCTCGGCATGCTTGGCCAGGTCAGCGCGAAACCGGTGCCAAGCAGCTTCCCGCTGCCCGAGCGTTTGCTGCAAAGCCTGGAAGGCGAAGGCGATCTGGAACAGTTGTTGCGCCTCGCCGCTGCCGCCGTTTCGCGCCTGCAAAGCCATCAGTTGTCGAGCCTGGAGCAGACCGGCGTTACCGACGACGGGCGCCTGCTCAGCACCTGGCAACTGGAAATTCCCATGCGCAACCTGCAGGACATCGTGCCGTTGCAGGTCAAGTTTCAGCGTGAAGAAGCGCCGGAAAGAGAACCGCAACCGAACGAACGTCGCGATGAGCGCGAACCCAGGCAACAACTGTGGCGCGTTGATCTGGCGTTCGACATGGAACCGCTCGGGCCAATGCAGATTCAGGCGCAATTGATCAGCGGCAGCCTGTCGAGCCAGCTCTGGGTCGAGCGGCCGTACACCGCCGACCTGATCGAAAACAACTTGTTCGCCCTGCGTCAGCGTCTGCTCGATTGCGGGCTGAATGTCGGCGACCTCGACTGCCACCTCGGCGCCCCGCCGCAAGGCAACCAAACCCGTCTCGAACACCGCTGGGTCGACGAAACCGCATGAACGATTCCACCGCACCACGCCAGGCCATCGCCCTCAAATACGACGGCAACCACGCCCCGACCCTCACCGCCAAGGGCGACGAAGAGCTGGCCGAAGAAATCCTGCGCATTGCTCGCGACTACGAAGTGCCAATCTACGAGAACGCCGAGCTGGTGCGCTTGTTGGCACGAATGGAATTGGGCGACAGCATTCCCGAAGAGCTCTACCGGACAATTGCCGAGATCATCGCGTTTGCGTGGAATCTGAAGGGGAAATTCCCCGAGGGACAGGACCCGGATGCGCCGATGGTCGAGAAGGATGTTACCGAGCGTGGGGATGATTATTAAGCCCTGAAAGCAAAAGATCGCAGCCTTCGGCAGCGCCTGCAGGGGAAACGCTAATCCTGATGTAGGAGCTGCCGAAGGCTGCGATCTTTTGATTTTGCTTGCCGCTTGAATCTTCTAGCGACGCGATCGCCCCGGCTCTGACTCGAAGCCCTACCCAGTTATACCGTTCATCGCAACTGTCAGATCTGACAGTTGCGCGAAAAGTCGCGGTTGTCGCCTGATGAAGTGACAGCTCCGATGGAATAGTTCTCGGCGCTGCACTGACAGGAGCGCTCCGATGACTTTGCCCCCCGAGACCAATGAGAACTCCACGGACAGCAATACGCTGGCCCTAGGAGCACCATATATTCCCGCATTGATTTCACCGATTGGTGGTAATGAGGGTTACCACGGCGGCATTGGCGCCGCCCCCCTTAATGCCGATCTGCTCGTCAGCGTTGATCCGTGGCTCGATAACGCAATAGGCCAAAGGTGCCAGCTCTTCTGGGGCGACGACGTAACTCCCGTACTGACGGAAATCCTCGACACCTCCGAAAAACTTACAGCCCCCATTTTTTTCCATGTACCGGCGGGCCAGATCCTGGATGGAAGGGCGTTTCCGGTTTTTTATCGTGTTATCCGTTCCAGCAACAACAAAGCCGACTCGTTCAAGCTCAACATTCTGATCAAGCGAACACTTCCGGGTGGTGTGCTCGATAAACCCGAACCACAAGGTCATCCCCGCCTGTTGTATAGCTTCATTCCCGATATCGGGAAGGGTGTCGATGCCGCAATGGCAAAAAACGGCATTGTCATGCTTATCGAACCTTATCCGAACATCACGCCATTCGACCGCATAATCGCGCGATGGGGCAATGAAGAACAGGTGATGTTTTATCCCGTCACTCCTGAGCAAATAAGTGACCCGAAAAACCATCCGATTTTAATCTTGTTCGATGAGAAGCTGATCAAGCGTGCGGGGGATGGTAAGCACTCAATTACCTTCCAGGTGATTGATCGCTGTGGCAACCGTCCACATGCCTTTGCTCCTTGGGCCATTCCCACTGAAGTCAGCGTAAACGTGAATCGCATACCTGCACCCACGGTTACAGGCGAACAAGGAGGTGTACTGGATCCTGCTTACCTTTCCAGCATTCAGGTTGTTGCCTCAGGTGCCGGTCTATTGGCCGACGACAGCGTCCGCGTTAATTGGCAGGGGCGAATAGAGCGCGAGACTACGCCCAAGACCTATTCAGGAAACGGAACACTAGAGTTCCCTATACCGTTGGCTTGGGCCAACGAAAGCGACCAAAGCGCGGTCAATGTCACCTTGCGCGTGGCTCGTGGAAGTGCATCGCCCGAGTCCGAGGCTAAATCCTTCACAGTCAAAACCACAATCATCTTGAAGCCCGCCAAAGTCCTGGAAGCCTATGGCGCGCAAGGTGATCGCCTGAAAATGTCCGACATCTACACTGCCAGGCACATAACAGTTCAGATTGAACAATATGTAGGAATGGCGATTGGGCAGACCATTCGTGTCCGTTACGCGTCCGCGCGGAATGTCTACGACAGTGCAATCACACCGGTGACGGCCGTTGGCGCAATGAACCTGAACGTTCCACGCATGGAAGTTGTGGATTCCATAGGCAGTACCGTTCCCGTCAGTTTCACGGTACGTACCTACCCGAACGGCCCATTGCACCGATCCGATCCGCTAAGCCTGGCGGTAGACGCCCAGGAATTCGTGCTACCCCCTCCAAGGCTTACCCCCGACCAAACCACAGTGACGGTGCGATATCCAGCAATGGCCAACGGATATCAGGCTCGCGTCCGTTTCGGCGGAATCATCACCCGCCGGACGCAATGGCAGGATATGAAAACAGGGGTCACTGCAGAGTTTTCAATCCCCGCGGACTGGGTATCAGAAAACAAAGGAAAAACCGTATTGATCAACTACAGCGTCAATCGGCCCGGTGACGATGAGCAAAGCCAATTTTCTCAAGTATTAAGAGTCGAGCTCTAACTTGCACAAACAACCTGGCTGTCTTTTCAGAAGGAGTTAAAAATGAGTACTCAATTGAACGCATTAAACCTTATAGCCCCCAAAGTCCTGGAGGCTTATGGCGCCGAGGGTAAGCGCCTGAACTTTAACGACGTCTATCACAGCACACATGTCAATGTGCAGGTACCACACTTCGTCGGCATGCTCGACGGACAAGCCGTGACGGTGCGCTGGACAAATGGTCGCTATAAGTACGACACCGATACATTGATCGTTGGCACCCCCGGGCCTCTCAACTTCAGAATCCCTCGGCTTGAAGTGATCGATTCCATTGGCAGCCTTGTCACGGTCAACTACGGCGTCCGCATGAGCCCTGGCGCGCCGCTGATCATTTCCAAATCGCTCTCATTGAATGTAGATCAACAAATGTTTGACCTCAGTGAACCGCGACTATCGGGGGACAGAAAAAATGTGACAGTCAAGTTTTTGAACATGACTTCGCCTTATTCCATCAGAGTCAGATGGCACGGCGTGGTCGTGCGGGATACTGAAAGCCAGCCGATTCAAAACAGTTCGTCGATGGCTTTTAGCATTCCAGCAGGCTGGATAACAGAGAACGCAGGAAAAGTCGTATTGATAAACTACAGTGTTCATCGCTCCGGCTCGAATGACAACCTGATGTTTTCTCGCGTGTTGCGCGTCATTCTTTGAATACTTGCGCAAAAAAGGCATAAGGTGCAAACGAACCACACCTTATGCCTTTGTTTTTTTTCTGAGTCGATTCATCACCCTCAACGACCTTTCAACGCCGTGGCCTGATCTCCTTCGTGAAAACTGAAAACCGTCGCAGTCCCAGGTGCGAGATCGACCCTGATAACAGGCAACACATCACCGGTCATGTTGAAATAGTCCTGCTGGATGTACTTGGCCCCGGTCACGCCAGCACCGCCACTCTGATGCTGAAGATAGAAAAACGCGTAAAGTGGCAATTGCTTTGGAATATCCTGTGGCCACAGTGAAAGAATCACTTCGTTGTGGTGCACACGCTCACTCTCAGTTTCAAGACTGCCTCTCACCGTAAGACTTAACGCAAATTGCGCAACACTTGAAATAAAACCGCACTGATGCTTATTTTTTTCTGACCAGTAACTCGATCCAGGGACTGACCGATAATGAGTAATCCATTTGGCGACCGTGTCTACCCCTTCTTCAGGGCAGGAGCGGCTATTTGCAGGGTAAGTGTTATAGGCACCACAACCGCCCGTCCCTGCACGACTCCAACTACCCGCATCGGTTGGAAATGAACAAAGCAGATTTATTGGATACGTACCCAAGCGCTCCGCAGTTGCAAAGTCTTTAAAAATAAAACCGTGAAGGTCACCCCACGCCAGTGTTGTGATGCCTAAATCCTTACGCAGGTAAGAAAAAGGAACCCCTTTCTTGTTGATTGCCGTAGGGCTTGGATTCCAGGAATGGTAAGACGGCTTGGCCCCAGTTGTACGCACTATTACACCACTGCAATAGTACGCCGACTTTCCGTTGCAGTTGTTTGAAACACTGTTATATCTACTGTTCAGTCTTTCAGCGACCAGCTGGCCAAACCTTTGATCTTTGGCATCGAAACTGAATATTTGCTTGTTGGCTGCGGCCATATTGATTTTTACAACAGGCACATACAAAGAAGTCTCAAGATAATATTCACGTTGAAATTTTTGCGCGTCTGCCAATTTGGCGGGCGCCGAAGCCTCGTAAAACACTGCCTCGACTGGAAGTTTCTCAGGCTTGCTTTCATCCCAGACTTTAACCAGAACTTCCGTTGGCTTGGCCGTCCACGCTGCATCTACGAGTTTGTGTGCCTCCAGACTGGCCTTGAATTGCGTAGCGACAACCGTACTTAACGAACATTGGTTCTTTGGCAAAGAATCATGTTCCTTGAAATTCTTCAACCATGCCGCAGCCGTAGTGGGAGAACCCCCTAACTTTGCACAATTGGCAAGATCAGGATCCGCTTGTGCCACTTTCGGTGCAAATCCACAACCGTGGTCTGCCCGTTCATTGAGTGATTCGGTCGGAAAAGGGAAAATACAACGCAGACTCACGGCCTTACCCACCGCCAATGCTGAAGTCTGGTCCTTCAAGATAAAGCCGCTTTTTCTGTTCCCATTAAGTGCAGTACTACCGACATCCGAGCGGATATAAGTGAATGCAACGGATCCAAGTTTTGTGGCCTGTGAACCATAATCCCAAAACTTGAAAGCTGTGCTGTAGTCTACCGCCCGCAAAAGAACACCAGAACAATAATAGGCAGGAGTTCCATTTGAACACTGCGCAACATTGTTTTGATATTTTGCATTCAAGTCTGCCACTAACGCCGGACCAGACATGGCATTAACAGCAGCGGAAAAAACTAAAGTCAAGAACAGTAAGAGTTTCATAGTCACACCCTGATGAAGTTGATTTCATCTTGAGTATGTTGAGCATCGAAGATTGTCATCTACTGTCAGATCTGACAGTCCCGACAGGCGGTACTTTATGCACAAATGAAAAGATCGCAGCCTTCGACCGCTCCTACATCAGGATTAGCGTTTCCCCTGTAGGCGCTGCCGAACGCTGCGATCTTTTGATTTTGCTTGCCGCTATAAGCTTGAAGCTCTTAGCTGCCCTTATGTAATTTGCGCATCAACTCCGCCTCAGCCTGGGTCAACCCGCAGGACTGAGTCAGTTCATCGACGCTCGCGCCCATGCCCACCAGTTTCGCCGCTTGGGCGAATGACAGGCTCGATGGATCGCGCTGCTCAAGCGCAACGATTTTGTCCGGCAAAGGACCGACCACCGAGCGCAACTCATGCAGGGCGTCGCCCATGCGCACGTTGCCGTTCTGGTAATCGTCGACACGTTTGGCCAGTTCCTTGATGCGCTGATCACGCAGCGCATCGCCCTGGGCCTGTTGCGCAGCGATCACCCGCTGCGCCTTGATGTACGCCAGAAACATCGCCAGCGTGCCTGCCCAGAAGAGGAACAGGACAATGACTGCAACCTCAAGAATCAATCAGATGTTCTCCAGATCCGACCATTCTTCTTCGCTCATCATCTTGTCGAGTTCGACGAGGATGAGGAGTTCGTTGTTCTTGTTGCACACGCCCTGGATGAACTTGGCCGACTCTTCGTTACCGACGTTCGGTGCGGTCTCGATTTCCGACTGACGCAGGTAAACCACTTCAGCAACGCTGTCGACCATGATGCCGACGACTTGCTTGTCGGCTTCGATGATGACGATACGGGTGTTGTCGCTGATCTCGCCGCTGTTCAGGCCGAAGCGCTGACGGGTGTCGATCACGGTGACCACGTTACCGCGCAGGTTGATGATGCCCAGCACGTAGCTCGGCGCGCCCGGCACCGGAGCGATCTCGGTGTAGCGCAACACTTCCTGAACGCGCATCACGTTGATGCCGTAGGTTTCGTTGTCCAGTTTGAAGGTCACCCATTGCAGGATCGGATCTTCAGAACCTTTTGCATTCGTCGCCTGACTACTCATACCCTGACCCCTCGAAAAAACCGCTCTGGGCGGTGTGTGTTCTGTGTGGCGGCATTCAACAATGCCGTCGCCTGATTGTTATGTCGGCTGCTACGTCGGTTTATGTAGCGGCTTGTGGCCGCCGAGGTGCTTTGCCCCACCGCTGGCGATCAACTCGGCCAGTGCGGAAACGTCAAGCAATGCACACATGTGCTCAATCACGGTGCCGGCGAGCCAAGGCCGCTGACCCCGGTGACTTCTCCATTTGATTTCATTCGGGTCCAGACGCAACGAGCGGCTGACCTGATGCACCGCCAGCCCCCACTCGTAACCTTGTACCGAAATCACGTACTGCAGGCCCTGACGGAAGTCATCGCGATAGCGATCCGGCATGACCCAGCGTGCGGTGTCCAACACTTTCAGGTTGCCGGCCTGGCTCGGCAGAATCCCGAGGAACCATTCCGGCTGGCCGAACAGTGGCGTCAGCTCGTGGCCGGCCAGCGAATAAATCGAGCCGAGGCACACCAGCGGCACGGCCAGGGTCAACCCGGCAACGTCGAACAGCAGGCATTCGAACGCTTCCGAAGCCCAGGCCGGGCGGCCATCGGTTTCCACCGGTGGCGGCGTATTGCTCGGCGGCAGATGCACTTCTACCAGCGGCGGGACCAGGGTCTGCTCGACCGGCGTACGCGCAACTGGAGCCGGAGCCGGCTCGACCACCGCCGGTTCCGGCGTGGTTTTCAGCAATTGGGTTTGCAGCAGGGGCGCGAGCGTCGAAACCGCTGCGCGCACCGGCTCAGCCTCTTCAAGCAACGTGACGGGGGCCTTGGCCACCGGGGCGGCGGCAGGCACAGCAAGCGGTGCGGCAGGCTTGGCCGCTTTCAGGGCATCACGCGCCTGTTCTTCCAGTACCGCGGCCTGGAACTCGTCCAGTGCCTCGGTGCTTTCGATCACCTCGACCGGCGCCTCAACTGGCAGCAACTCGTCAGGAATCTCCTGCAGCAAGCCATCCAGATAGGATTGCAACGCCAGTTGCGGACGCGACGTCAATTTGATCGGCCGATTCATGCTCAAGCCACCTGCGGAACAAGTTGTTGCGCCAACAGATGCTTGAGCAGCGCGCGGTAAGCCAGCACGCCACGGCTCTTGCCGTCGAATTGCGAAGGCGTGACACCGGCCCGGCTGGCGTCGCGCAGACGGGTATCGACCGGGATATACCCCTGCCAGATCTCGTCGGGGAATTTGTCGCGCAGCACGCGCAAGGTGTGCATCGAGGCTTGCGTACGACGGTCGAACAGGGTCGGCACGATGCTGAACGGCAGCGCCTGTTTGCGCGAGCGGTTGATCATCGCCAGGGTGTTGACCATGCGCTCCAGACCTTTGACGGCAAGGTGTTCGGTCTGCACCGGGATCACCAGTTGCTGGCTCGCGGCCAAGGCGTTGACCATCAGCACGCCGAGCAACGGCGGGCTGTCGATCACTGCGTAATCAAAGTCCTGCCACAACTGCGCCAGACTCTTGGCGATCACCAGGCCCAGACCACTCTGCCCCGGCGACTGACGCTCAAGGGTCGCGAGCGCGGTGCTCGATGGCAGCAGGGAAATGCGCTCGTCACTGGTCGACAACAGCAACTGCCCCGGCAGGCCTTGCGGCACGCTGCCCTTGTGCAGAAACAGGTCGTAATTGCTGTGTTCCAGGCTGTCGGGGTCGTAGCCGAAATAGCTGGTCATCGAGCCGTGCGGGTCGAGGTCGACCACAACCACGCGCTTGCCCGCCTCCGCCAGCAATCCGGCTAAAGCGATGGAAGATGTGGTTTTACCGACACCACCCTTTTGATTGGCGACTGCCCAGACTCTCATTCGGTTCGTTCCTCCCGGCCGAGATGCTCGACCGAGACATAGCTCAGCGTATTAATGCGGGTGACGGAGAATTGACGGCACTCTCGCGTCCCGGCGTCTTGACCGGGGTCGGTGCAGTTTGTGTGCCAGCGCGCTTCAACGCCGCGTCCGGTTGTGCATTGGCGGTGCCGGTGCCGGTCAGACTGCGGCGCACATCCAGATTGCGCGACACCACCAACACCACGCGCCGGTTCTTTGCGCGACCTTCGGCGGTGGCGTTATTGGCCACCGGCTGGAACTCGCCATACCCCACCGATGCCAGACGCCCGGGGTTCACCCCCTGCATCGCCAGCATGCGCACGATGCTCGCCGAACGCGCCGAGGACAGTTCCCAGTTGGTCGGGTACTGCGCGGTGCGGATCGGCTGATCGTCGGTGAAGCCTTCGACGTGGATCGGGTTGTCGAACGGTTTGAGGATCGCCGCGACCTTGTCGATGATGTTGAACGCGATGTCGCTCGGCATCGCGTCGCCGCTGCCAAACAACAGGCTGGAGTTGAGTTCGATCTCGACCCACAACTCGTTGCCGCGCACGGTCATCTGGTTGGAAGCGATCAGGTCGCCGAATGCGGCGCTGATATCATCGGCGATGCTTTTCAGCGGATCACTGGCCCCGGCGATCCCGGCGTCGACTTGCTCGGCGTCCTTGACCAGCGGCTTGGCCGGGGTCACGGTTTTCGGCCGTTCGTCACCGATCGGGATCGGCTTGAGCGAGCGGTCGGAGTCGGTGAAGACCCCGATCAGCGCCTCGGAAATGACCTTGTATTTGCCTTCGTTGATCGACGAGATCGAGTACATCACCACGAAGAAAGCGAACAGCAGCGTGATGAAATCCGCGTAGGACACGAGCCAGCGCTCGTGGTTAACGTGTTCTTCCTGATGCCTGCGGCGAGCCATAGTCCATTACCCCCATCAATCCATGAAGCCCTGAAGCTTCAGCTCGATAGAGCGTGGGTTTTCACCTTCGGCGATCGACAGAATTCCTTCCAGCAACATTTCGCGATAACGCGACTGCCGCAACGCGATTGACTTGAGCTTGGCCGCCACCGGCAGCAACACCAGGTTGGCACTGGCCACACCGTAGATGGTCGCGACGAAGGCCACGGCGATGCCGCTGCCCAGTTGCGTCGGATCGGCGAGGTTGCCCATCACGTGAATCAGGCCCATCACCGCGCCGATGATACCGATGGTCGGCGCATAGCCGCCCATGCTCTCAAAGACTTTCGCCGCTTCGATATCGCGGGCTTCCTGGGTGTAGAAATCCACTTCAAGAATGCTGCGGATGGCTTCCGGCTCGGCGCCGTCGACCAGCAGTTGCAAGCCCTTGCGCGAGTAGTTGTCCGGCTCGGCATCGGCCACGCCTTCCAGGCCGAGCAGGCCTTCCTTGCGCGCAGTGAGGCTCCAGTTGACCACGCGGTCGATGCCGCCGGCCAGGTCCACGCGTGGCGGAAACAGAATCCACGCCAGGATCTGCATGGCGCGCTTGAAGGCGCTCATCGGCGATTGCAGCAACGCGGCACCGATGGTGCCACCGAGGACGATCAGCGCCGCCGGGCCGTTGGCCAGCGCGCCGAGGTGACCGCCTTCCAGGTAGTTGCCGCCGATGATGGCGACGAACGCCATGATGATCCCGATAAGGCTTAGAACATCCATCAGATACACGCCTCGACGATGTGCTTGCCGATGTCGTCCAGGCCGTAGACCGCGTCAGCCAGGTCGGCTTTGACGATGGCCATCGGCATGCCGTAGATCACGCAGCTGGCTTCGTCCTGCGCCCAGACCGAGCTGCCGCCTTGCTTGAGCAGGCGCGCGCCTTCGCGGCCGTCGGCGCCCATGCCGGTCAAGACGACCGCCAGAACTTTGTCACCGTAGGACTTGGCCGCGGAACCGAAGGTGATGTCCACGCACGGCTTGTAGTTCAGACGCTCGTCGCCCGGGAGGATTTTCACCGCGCCACGGCCGTCGATCATCATCTGCTTGCCACCCGGCGCCAGCAGCGCCAGGCCCGGACGCAGGATGTCGCCATCCTCGGCTTCCTTGACGCTGATGCGGCACAGCTTGTCCAGACGCTCGGCAAACGCCTTGGTGAACGCCGCCGGCATGTGCTGGATCAGCACGATCGGTGCCGGGAAGTTCGCCGGCAACTGGGTCAGCACCCGTTGCAGGGCAACCGGGCCACCGGTCGAAGTACCGATGGCGACCAGTTTGTAGGCTTTGCGTTTCGGTGCCGGCGACGAAGCGCTGGCGGCCGGAGCGCGCGCCGGAGCAGGCGCCGGTGCCGGGCGAGCCGGAGCACTGGTGCTGTGGCTGCTGAAGCTCGATGCCGCCGGTGCTGGCGCAGGCGTCGGTGCAGCGGCCGGAGCCGGCGCACTGTAGGCACTGAAACGACGATTACTGCGCGAGATGCTGTGGACCTTCTCGCACAGCAGTTGCTTGACCTTCTCCGGGTTACGCGAGATGTCTTCAAAATTCTTCGGCAGGAAATCCACCGCGCCGGCGTCCAGCGCATCCAGGGTTACCCGGGCGCCTTCGTGGGTCAGCGAGGAGAACATCAACACCGGGGTCGGGCAGCGCTGCATGATGTGCCGCACTGCCGTGATGCCATCCATCATCGGCATCTCGTAGTCCATGGTGATCACGTCTGGCTTGAGCGCCAGGGCCTGATCAATCGCCTCTTTACCGTTGGTTGCGGTGCCGACCACCTGAATGCTCGGATCCGCTGAAAGAATTTCCGAGACGCGGCGGCGGAAAAAACCCGAATCGTCCACCACCAGGACTTTGACTGCCATAAACACTCCATTAGGTGCAGCGGGACGTTGTCGCCCCGCTGCCCCGGATTCAAATACGCCGTGCGGCGTAACGCTTGAGCATGCTAGGAACATCGAGGATCAGCGCGATGCGGCCGTCACCGGTGATGGTGGCGCCGGACATGCCCGGAGTGCCCTGCAGCATTTTGCCCAATGGCTTGATGACCACTTCTTCCTGGCCGACCAGTTGATCGACGACGAAGCCGATCCGCTGGGTGCCCACCGAAAGGATCACCACATGGCCTTCGCGCTGCTCTTCGTGAGCGGCGGAGCTGACCAGCCAGCGCTTGAGGTAGAACAACGGCAACGCCTTGTCCCGCACGATCACCACTTCCTGGCCGTCCACCACGTTGGTGGTCGACAGGTCGAGGTGGAAGATTTCGTTGACGTTGACCAGCGGGAACGCGAACGCCTGATTGCCAAGCATCACCATCAGCGTCGGCATGATCGCCAGGGTCAGCGGCACCTTGATGACGATCTTCGAGCCCTGGCCCTTGGTCGAGTAGATGTTGATCGAACCGTTGAGCTGGGAAATCTTGGTCTTCACCACGTCCATGCCGACACCGCGGCCGGACACGTCGGAGATCTCGGTCTTGGTCGAGAAACCCGGGGCGAAGATCAGGTTGTAGCACTCGGTATCGCTCAGGCGATCGGCCGCGTCCTTGTCCATCACGCCGCGTTTTACCGCGATCGAACGCAGGACGTTCGGGTCCATGCCCTTGCCGTCGTCGGAGATCGACAACAGGATGTGGTCGCCTTCCTGCTCGGCTGCCAGCACCACGCGACCGCCACGTGCCTTGCCCGACGCTTCGCGTTCTTCCGGCGACTCGATGCCGTGGTCGACAGCGTTGCGCACCAAGTGGACCAGCGGGTCGGCCAGGGCCTCGACAAGGTTTTTGTCGAGGTCGGTTTCTTCACCCACCAGTTCCAGGTTGATCTCTTTCTTGAGCTGACGCGCGAGGTCGCGAACCAGACGCGGGAAGCGCCCGAAGACCTTCTTGATCGGCTGCATCCGGGTCTTCATCACCGCGGTCTGCAAGTCAGCCGTGACCACGTCGAGGTTCGACACGGCCTTGGACATGGCTTCGTCGCCGCTGTTGAGACCCAGGCGCACCAGGCGGTTACGCACCAGCACCAGTTCGCCGACCATGTTCATGATTTCGTCGAGACGCGCGGTGTCGACTCGCACGGTGGTCTCGGCTTCGCTCGCCGGTTTTTCCGGTGGCGGAGTTGCTGGAGCACGAGCCGGCGCCGGTGCAGCAGCGGCAGCCGGTTTTGGCGTTTCAGCTTTTGGCTCAGGCTTGGCAGCGGCCTTCGGCGCGGCGGCCGGAGCCGCTGCAGCCTTGGCGGCAGGCGCGGCGACTGTCGACGCGGAGCCGGCCGTCGCAGCGCTTGCATCGAACTTGCCTTTGCCGTGCAGCTCGTCGAGCAGCGATTCGAATTCGTGATCGCTGATCAGGTCGCTGCCGGCAGCAGCGGCTACCGGTGCGGCAGGTGCCGCCGGTGCCGAGGCGATCGCCGACTCCAGCGCTTCCACGGCGAAGTTGCCCTTGCCGTGCAACTGATCAAGCAGTGCTTCGAATTCGTCGTCGGTGATGTCCGAGCTGTCGCCCGCCGCCGGGGCCGCAGGCGCTGCCGTCGGTGCAACGGCGTCAGGTGCGAACTGGCCTTTGCCGTGCAACTGATCGAGCAGCGACTCGAACTCGGCATCGGTGATTTCATCGCTGGCGGCCGCTTCGGCAGTTTGCACCGGTGCAGCAACGACCGGGGCTTCGGCTTCGGCCTTGACGGCGTTCAGCGAGTCCAGCAGCTGTTCGAATTCGTTATCGGTGATGTCGCCCGAATCGCCGGAATCGCCTTCGACGACCAGTTCTTCGATCATCTCGGCCACCGGTGAAGCCGGGGCTTCATCGGCCGTTTGCGGCTCGGCCAGACGCGCCAGCGCGGCCAGCAGTTCCGGGGTGGCGGCGGTGATCGGGGCACGTTCACGGACTTCGCTGAACATGCTGTTCACCGCGTCCAGTGCTTCGAGCACCACGTCCATCAGTTCTGCATCAACGCGGCGTTCACCCTTGCGCAGGATGTCGAACACGTTTTCGGCGATGTGACAGCACTCCACCAGCTCGTTGAGCTGAAGGAAGCCGGCGCCCCCTTTTACAGTATGGAAACCGCGAAAAATTGCGTTGAGCAGATCTGCATCATCCGGGCGGCTTTCCAGCTCAACCAGTTGTTCGGACAGTTGCTCAAGAATCTCGCCGGCCTCAACCAGGAAATCCTGAAGGATCTCTTCATCGGCGCCGAAGCTCATTAATGGGGTGCTCCTACAGGTCTAAAAACCTAAAACTCAAAATCCAAGGCTGGATAGCAAATCGTCCACATCGTCCTGACCGGACACAACGTCTTCTCGTTTATCGGCATGAATCTGCGGACCTTCACCCTGCGAGAGATGTTTTTGTGGATCTTTTTCTGCAAGCATCGCGGCGCGGTCATGTTCGATGCCCGCAAAGCGGTCCACCTGACTGGCCATGAGCACGAGTTTGAGCAAATTGCTTTCGACTTCGGTGACCAGCTGGGTCACGCGCTTGATCACCTGACCGGTCAGGTCCTGGTAATCCTGGGCCAGCAGGATGTCGTTGAGGTTGCTCGACACCGCACGGTTGTCCGTGCTGCTGCGCGACAGAAAACCGTCGACCCGACGCGCCAGTTCGCGGAACTCTTCAGCCCCGACCTCGCGACGCATGAAGCGACCCCAATCGGTGCTCAGGGCCTGGGCTTCGTCAGCCAGGCCATTGACCACCGGGGTGGCGCTTTCCACCAGATCCATGGTGCGGTTGGCCGCGGCTTCAGTCAGCTTGACCACATAGCCCAGGCGTTCGGTGGCGTCGGTGATTTGCGACACTTCCTCGGCCTGCGGCATGTGCGGATCAATCTGGAAGTTGACGATCGCACTGTGCAGTTCGCGCGTGAGCTTGCCCACTTCCTGATACAGGCCGCGGTCACGGGTCTGATTGAGCTCATGGATCAGTTGCACAGCGTCGCCGAACCTGCCTTTTTCAAGGCTCTCGACCAGTTCGACCGCGTGTTTTTTCAGGGTCGACTCGAAATCGCCCTGTGAAGATTCGTTATGCTCCATAGCTCCCCCGCGCGTTCATCAGCCGATGCGTTCGAAAATCTTCTCGATTTTTTCTTTCAGCGCCTGAGCCGTGAAAGGTTTGACCACGTAGCCGTTCACACCGGCCTGGGCCGCTTCGATGATCTGCTCACGCTTGGCTTCTGCCGTCACCATCAGCACCGGCAGGTGCTTGAGTTTTTCATCGGCACGCACGTGGCGCAGCAGGTCGATACCGGTCATGCCCGGCATGTTCCAGTCCGTTACCAGAAAGTCGATGCTTCCGCTGTTGAGCACCGGAATGGCAGTGGTGCCATCGTCGGCCTCGACGGTGTTGGTGAACCCCAGATCACGCAGCAGGTTCTTGATGATCCGCCGCATCGTTGAGAAGTCATCAACGATGAGGATTTTCATGTTCTTGTCCAATTCGACCTCCAAGCAGTCTTAAACGCGCCCAGCACCTGGACGCGCCATTTCAATCAATCCGGCGTAGCATTCGAAGACTGTCTGGAGCACAACAGAGCAAGACCGGTGCCGTTCATCACCGCACCAGCCTCGTTCGCAGTGTCCCCACACTGCCTTCAGCGCGCTCGCCACTCCCCCAAACGCCCCCGCAAGCGGGCCGCGCACTGGCTGTGTAACTGGCTGACCCGCGACTCACTGACGCCAAGGACTTCACCGATTTCCTTGAGGTTCAGCTCTTCGTCGTAGTACAGCGCCAACACCAGTCGCTCACGCTCCGGCAAATTGGCAATCGCGTCCGCCAGTGCGGCCTGGAAACGTTCATCTTCCAGATCGCGTGACGGCTCAAGATGAGCACTGGCGCCATCCTCGTGCAGCCCTTCGTGTTCGCCGTCCTGCAACAGGTCGTCGAAACTGAACAGGCGGCTGCCCAGGGTGTCATTCAAAATCCCGTAGTAATCGTCGAGACTCAATTGGAGTTCGGCCGCAACCTCGTGATCTTTAGCATCACGGCCGGTTTTAGCTTCAATTGCCCGAATTGCGTCGCTGACCATACGGGTGTTGCGGTGAACCGAGCGTGGCGCCCAGTCCCCTTTACGGACTTCATCGAGCATCGCGCCGCGGATTCGAATGCCCGCGTACGTTTCGAAACTGGCGCCTTTGCTGGCGTCGTATTTGGTCGAGACTTCGAGCAGACCGATCATGCCGGCCTGAATCAGGTCTTCGACCTGCACACTGGCCGGCAAGCGGGCCAGCAAGTGGTAGGCAATGCGTTTGACCAGTGGCGCGTAACGCTCGATCAACTCGTATTGCGCGTCGCGTGCCGACTTCTTGTAGTAATTCATACCGCTGGCGGTCATAGCACTGGTCCTGCCGTTTGCTGCACGAGGCGCTCGACGAAAAATTCCAGGTGGCCGCGCGGGTTCGCCGGCAACGGCCAGGTGTCGACTTTCTGGGCGATGGCCTTGAACGCCAGGGCGCACTTGGAACGCGGAAAGGCTTCATAGACCGCACGCTGCTTCTGCACCGCCTTACGCACGCTTTCGTCGTAAGGCACAGCGCCGACGTATTGTAGGGCCACGTCAAGGAAGCGATCCGTGACCTTGGTCAACTTGGCGAACAGGTTGCGCCCTTCCTGCGGGCTCTGGGCCATGTTGGCCAGCACGCGGAAGCGGTTCATGCCGTAATCGCGGTTGAGCAGTTTGATCAGCGCGTAGGCGTCGGTAATGGACGTCGGCTCGTCGCAGACCACCAGCAACACTTCCTGCGCGGCGCGTACAAAACTGACTACCGAGTCACCAATACCCGCAGCGGTGTCGATCACCAGCACGTCGAGATTGTCGCCGATGTCGCTGAACGCCTGAATCAGGCCGGCGTGCTGCGCCGGGCTCAGGTGCACCATGCTCTGGGTGCCGGAAGCGGCCGGCACGATGCGGATCCCGCCGGGGCCCTGCAACAGGACGTCGCGCAGCTCGCAGCGGCCTTCGATCACGTCGGCCAAAGTACGTTTGGGGGTCAGTCCCAGCAGAACGTCGACGTTCGCCAGCCCCAGGTCGGCGTCCAGCAGCATGACCCGACGGCCAAGCTCTGCCAGCGCCAGAGACAAGTTCACTGACACGTTAGTCTTGCCGACGCCACCTTTGCCGCCGGTCACCGCGATCACCTGTACGGGATGCATGCTGCCCATGTTATTTCTTTACCTTGTCTTGCATAGACGGAGGCCACATTACTGGCTGCGCGTTCACAACCGGAACAATGCATGGCAGACCATCGATGTAGGTACAAAAACTGTTCATGAATACCTCAGCCTACCTGCTTGGTCGGGCTGTGATAGATATCAGCGAACATGTCAGCCATGGCTTCTTCGCTGGGTTCTTCCTGCATTTGCACGCTGACGGCGCGGCTGACCAGTTGATGACGGCGCGGCAGATGCAGATCATCCGGAATCCGTGGGCCATCGGTCAGGTACGCGACCGGCAATTCATGACTGATCGCCAGGCTCAACACTTCGCCAAGGCTGGCCGTTTCATCCAGTTTAGTCAGGATGCACCCGGCAAGCCCGCAACGCTTGTAACTGTGATAAGCAGCGGTTAGAACCTGTTTCTGGCTGGTGGTTGCCAGCACCAGATAATTTTTTGAACGGATACCGCGCCCGGCCAGACTTTCCAGCTGCATGCGCAGGGCCGGATCACTGGCTTGCAGGCCGGCAGTATCAATCAGCACCACGCGTTTGCGCAGCAACGGATCCAGCGCCTGCACCAGCGACTGGCCCGGATCGACGTGCGTCACCGGCACATTGAGAATCCGCCCGAGGGTCTTGAGCTGTTCCTGTGCACCGATGCGGAAGCTGTCCATGCTCACCAGCGCCACGTTGTGCGCGCCGTATTTGAGCACATAACGCGCGGCCAGTTTGGCCAGAGTGGTGGTCTTGCCCATGCCGGCCGGGCCGACCATGGCAATCACCCCGCCCTCTTCCAGCGGCTCGACTTCCGGCACGGCAATCATCCGCGCCAGATGCGCGAGCAACATGCGCCAGGCCTGACGCGGCTCTTCGATATCGGTGATCATCGACAGCAGATCGCGCGACAGCGGGCCGGACAGGCCGATGCGCTGCAGACGGCGATACAGATTGGCCTGCGCCGGGCGGCTGCCTTGCAGCTGATTCCAGGCCAGGGTGCCAAGCTGCACTTCCATCAGTTCGCGCAGGCTGTTCAATTCGAAGCGCATCGAGTCCAGCGCACGCGGGTCGACACCGCCGGAGGACTGCGCAGGGGCCGGGGCCGGACGCGCCGGAGCGGCGTAGGCCGGCTCGCTCAACGGTTCGGCAGCAGTCAGCGGCAGGCCGGCCGTCAACGGCAGCCCGGCGAACAACTGGCGATTGGTATTGCCGTCGGCTTCGCCACGCAGGCTCAGTTCGGCCTGGGCGGTGACGATGCGCGATTGGGTCTTGCGCAGCTCGTCTTCGAGTTCCATGTTCGGAACCCGAGGCGCCAGCGCCGACAATTTGTAATCCAGCGCCGCCGTCAGCTCGACGCCGCCGGCAATGCGGCGGTTGCCAATGATGGCGGCATCAGCGCCCAGCTCATCACGAACCAGCTTCATGGCCTGACGCATATCGGCGGCGAAAAAACGCTTAACTTGCATAAACCACTACCTCAGCCGTTGGGCCCTACTGTCGCAACGATGGTCACTTGCTTGTTGTCCGGAATTTCCTGGTAGGCCAGCACGTGCAATCCAGGGACTGCCAGGCGACCAAAGCGCGAGAGCATCGCGCGTATCGGGCCGGCTACCAAGAGGATCACCGGCTGACCTTGCATTTCCTGACGCTGCGCCGCTTCGATCAACGAACGCTGCAGCTTCTCGGCCATGCTCGGCTCCAGCAAAACGCCCTCTTCCGAGCCTTGTCCTGCCTTCTGCAGACTATTGAGCAATATTTGTTCCAACCTTGGCTCCAGGGTGATCACAGGCAGCTCGGATTCAGTGCCTACAATGCTTTGGACGATGGCGCGAGAAACGCCAACCCGGACCGCAGCCACCAATGCGGCGGTATCTTGACTCTTGGCAGCGTTGTTGGCGATGGCTTCGGCGATGCTGCGGATATCGCGCACCGGCACGTGTTCGGCCAACAGCGCCTGCAGCACCTTGAGCAGTTGCGACAGCGACACCACACCCGGCACCAGCTCCTCAGCCAGTTTCGGCGAGCTTTTGGCCAGCAATTGCATGAGTTGCTGCACTTCTTCGTGGCCGATCAGCTCACTGGAGTGCTTGTACAGAATCTGGTTCAAGTGAGTCGCGACCACGGTACTGGCATCGACCACGGTGTAACCGAGCGATTGTGCCTGCGCACGCTGGCTGATCTCGATCCACACCGCCTCCAGGCCAAAAGCCGGATCTTTGGCGTTGATCCCGTTGAGCGTGCCGTAGACCTGCCCCGGGTTGATCGCCAGTTCGCGATCGGGATAGATCTCGGCTTCGGCGAGGATCACACCCATCAGGGTCAGGCGATAAGCGCTCGGGGCCAGGTCGAGGTTGTCGCGAATGTGCACGGTCGGCATCAGGAAGCCCAGATCCTGCGAGAGCTTCTTGCGCACGCCCTTGATTCGCGCCAGCAATTGCCCACCCTGATTGCGGTCGACCAGCGGAATCAGGCGATAGCCGACTTCCAGGCCGATCATGTCGATCGGTGTCACGTCGTCCCAGCCCAGCTCTTTGGTTTCCATGGCGCGGGCCGGCGACGGCAGCAGTTCCTGCTGGCGCTTGACCTCTTGCAGAGCCTGCACCTTGGCGACGTTCTGCTTCTTCCAGAACAGGTACGCGCCACCGGCAGCCAGCGCGGCCATGCTCAGGAACGAGAAATGCGGCATGCCCGGCACCAGGCCCATGACCGCCATCAGGCCCGCCGCCACCGCCAGCGCTTTGGGCGAGGCGAACATCTGACGATTGATCTGCTTGCCCATGTCTTCCGAACCGGAAGCACGGGTCACCATGATCGCCGCCGCTGTCGATAACAACAGTGATGGCAATTGCGCCACCAAACCGTCACCGATGGTCAGCAAGGCGTAAACCTTGCCGGCGTCGGCAAAACTCATGTTGTGCTGGAAGATACCAACGGCCATGCCGCCGATCAGGTTGATGAACAGAATCAGCAGGCCGGCGATGGCGTCACCCCGGACGAACTTGCTGGCACCGTCCATCGAACCGTAGAACTCGGCTTCCTGAGCAACTTCGGAACGCCGGGCCTTGGCCTGGTTCTGGTCGATCAGGCCGGCGTTGAGGTCGGCGTCGATCGCCATTTGTTTGCCGGGCATTGCGTCGAGGGTGAAGCGTGCGCTCACCTCGGAAATCCGCCCGGCACCCTTCGTCACCACGACGAAGTTGATGATCATGAGGATCGCGAACACCACGATACCGACCACGTAGTTACCGCCGATCACCACCTCACCGAAGGCCTGGATCACCTTGCCGGCGGCGGCGTGGCCGTCCTGACCGTGGAGCATCACCACCCGCGTCGACGCCACGTTCAGCGCCAGCCGCAGCAGCGTCGCCACCAGCAGAATGGTCGGGAACACCGCGAAATCCAGCGGCCGCAATGCATAGACGCAGACCAGCAGGACGACGATCGACAGGGCAATGTTGAAGGTGAAGAACACGTCGAGCAGGAACGGCGGCACCGGCAACATCATCATCGCCAGCATGACCAGCAGCAACAATGGCACGCCCAGATTGCCTCGACTGAGGTCGGCAACATTCGAGCGAGCAGTGTTGAATAACTGAGAGCGATCCACCGGTTTTCCCCGTTCCTTTAAAGCAAACTTTTGACGCCCAGAGCGGGCTCACGGCGGGTACTGCAAGAAGCTTTCCAACTTTTGCGATTGATTGAAACAGAGAGGGAGGTGTACGCGACCCATGTAGGCCTTCGCCTGCTCGCGATGAGGATTCTTCCAGTCAATACATTCAAACCAGACAGACCGCTATCGCGAGCAGGCGAAGGCCTACAGGGGACCGCATTCCAGATGTCAGATTGAAATGCAATCCAAATGTGGGAGCGAGCTTGCTCGCGAAGGGGCCCTTATGTTCGGCGCAAATTTCTTCATTAAACGAAGATGTTTAAAAGACACCTTCAGACACGTCTTACAGGCTACAAATTCTTGCGCCATTGCCTACAGCTACGCCAGAATCCGCCGGCTTGTGCGCTTTGGGGTCGGGTTCTATTGTGGTCCGGTCGCTGACGAATCAGCGATCGGGTTTAGCGACTCGGACTACCTCAGTGCATCAGCGTTCATGGCTTCGTTGTGGGACTCTTCGCCCGCAATTACGTTATGGCGGCTGTATGCGGGAGACCTTTGGGTCTACCGGGGTGCCTGAGACCGGTTCGCTAACCTGCGTACAGCTGCCACCTTCATCTGTTTAGCGACAGAGGAAAGTGGCTCCATAACCTCAGGAGCTTCACCATGATCAAACCAACACCCAACCCGCCCGAAACCGACGCCACCTCCCCCTACGAATCCCTCGACTCAAAAAAACTCCACGAAGCCGCCGACCGCGCCCTCGATCACTACCTCTGCCCGCCCGGCTCCACCCCACTGCCACGCAGAAGCCGCGGGATGTACGCCGTCACCGCCGACTTCAAAAACGAGGAACTGCTGGTCGATGCCAGCGACACACTCGCTTCAGCCAGAACCATCGCCCATGACGCCGCCGCCCTGTTGCCGGTAGCGCAGCGCCGGACGCTGCTGGGGATTGCGCAACTGATCATGCTGAGTGAGCTGGCGGTGAACCGCGCGCTGGATAATCTGCAATTGCCCCAATAGCAGGGATCTGTGACAAGGACTGAGCAAGGCGTTGTGGCCGCTGACGCCATCGCGGGCAAGCCCGCTCCCACAGGTTCTGCGTGTAAATACAGGTTTGTGAGCAACACTGCCCCCTGTGGGAGCGGGCTTGCCCGCGATGGCGGCCTCACAGCCAGCACAAGTCTTAATGCATAAAAAAACCGCCGCCCCGTTCAACCGGGACGGCGGTTTTCTTGTTTCATCACAGCACACTCAGAAATCGCGCCGTAAATCCGGCGGAATCGGCAAACCTTCCCGCTGTTTAATACAAAACATCGCAGCCCTCACCGGCTTTTGCAGAAATCAGGGAGCCGCCAAAGGCAGCGATCTTGTGCTTTTCAAGCGCCACCCCACCTGCCACTCGTCGCCACCTGTCAGATCTGACAGGTGCGCTTTCCCCCGCAAAGCGCTCTGATAACTCCTGCCCGCCCACCGACCAGGAGCCGTAAACATGGCCACAGCCAAATCCAGCGACAACACCATATTGGCGCTATTCCCTCCTCACGCTCCAGACGCCACCACCCCGGTGGTCGGTGCTGTCTATGGTGTGCCCAAGCATGTCTACGACCTCAAGCCCATGGGCCTGACCATCGTCGTCGATCCGCCGCCAGACGACTTGCTGGAAGAAGGCGATGTCATTCGGCTGCGGCTCAACGGCGCCGATACCGAAGCCACAAAAACCGTCCTGGCTGGCGAAGAAAATTCCCGTCACACCCTGTACCTGCCCAAGGGCCTGCTGCTGACCGATCGCGTCAATACCCTCGTTTACACCATCACCCGCATCAGCCAGAACAAAGGCACCTCCACGCCGGAGCTGACCCTGCTGTACAACACCATCCGCCCCGGCATCGAGGACCGCTCGCCCGGCGATAGCGCCCATTCGGAACTGCAACTGATCCTGCCCCAGGACGTGCTCGACGACGGCATCGACGCCGACCGCGCCAAACAGGGCGTGCAAGTGTGTTTCGCCTACCCTTACTGCCGCGCCTACGACCAGATCCGATTGAACTGCAACGGCCAGGATGTCACGCACACCGTGACCGCCGCCGAGGCTCCGCCCACTCCCTCGGCCGAGCCGACCAGGGTCTGCTTGATGGTCGAGGAAGCGGTGTTCCTGAGCGCCGGGGATACCCCGAAGTTCATCTTTTCCTACACCGTCACCGACCAGCTCGGCAACGGACCGGACACCGATTCGCCCTATTCCGGCACGGTGGAGGTCGATGTGCATCTTCGGGAAACCCGCCTGGCCGCCCCCGATCTGGCCGAGGATCCGGACGATCCGACCGACGATCCGAGCACCATCGATCTGGACAAACTCGCCGGCAAGGACCTGACCGTATTGGTCCAGACCTTTGCTCCGTTGTGGCAACCCAACGATAAAATCCGCGTGAGCTACAGCGCCACCTCGTCGAACGGCACCGTTACCCTGCACAGCGTGGAACAGGACGTCGTGCGGATCCCGTTCACCTACAAACTGATGGTGCCCAACGCCAAAGTGATCGCCGGCAGTGTGGTGCGGGCGAAGTACGAATTGCTGAGAAATGGCAACGTCTTCGCCACTTCGAAAAATGCCGTGGCCGAAGTCATCGGTTCAGAGGTTATCGAGTTGTTGCCGCCAGTACTGCTGAAACCAGCGGTGAGCCCGATCGACGCGCTGGCCTATCCGCAAGGCGTGACCATCCGGGTCGAATATCTGGGCGCTCTGCCAGGCGACAAAGCGCGGCTGGTGGAAGTTAACCCCCCCGCAGGTGCACCAGGGTTTCCATTGGTGGAATTCAACGCCAATAAACGCACCAACACCCTGTTGAGCCAGGCTTTTCTGATCGCACGACAAGGCAAGCCCCTGATGTTTCGCTGGCACCTGAATCGCAATAACGCAGAGGTTGCCCAATCGCATGAGCTGAACCTGAGCGTGTCGAAGATTAACGAGGGCGATACGCGTTTGCCGACGCCGCTCATTGATGGCAAGACCGGCAATGAACTCGACATTCTGCTGTTGCTGCCCACCGCCCAGCTTACCGTTGCGGCATGGCCGCACGTCGAAGGTGAGCGACTGTGGTTGCAATACGAGGGCAAGGACAATCAGGACCAGACCGTGACCTTCGACGACCTTCGCGGTGAAGTGGGCGTGGGTGCATCAGGCTTGAGCCGGACGGTGCCGCTGGACTGGTTGAAAGACTTGAAAGATGGCAGTGAGTTGAAAGTGACGCTCAAGGTTAATTTTGATGGGGTGGCGAATGCGGCGACGGCGGTTGGGTTTCCTCGGCGCATTTACACCGTCAGCACCGTGGAGGATGTGAAACCGACAATCGACTCAATCAAAGGCTTACCACCGAGCAACATCGAAATCCCGGACAACGGCTACACAGTAGAAACTTCAGTGATTCTCATCGGTATAGCCGCAAGGGGCCAACAAGTTGATGTAGTGGATGGTGACGAATCTAAAGGTGAGCCCTTCGCAAGTCCGACAGATGGAGAATGGAGGCTGACTGTTACAGATCTGGACTTGGGCAGTCACAGTTTTACTGCCAAAGCGCTGTACGGCTCTGGCGCATCGTCGCCGGCCAGAACACTGACAGTAGCGCCACCATTCGTTATAGATACATCGACAATGCTCATCAACAGCGTTTCCGTAAAATACAACTGGCCAACCACCGGGCTTGAATCAATAGGTAACTCAAAAACAAGAACCCCACCGGCGGACTTGAACCGTACAGCTACGAGTCTAGCAATACAGCTGTAGCCACTGTTTCGAATCAGGGCGAAGTTAAACGCCTGAAAAACGGCAACGTCACCATTACGGTGTACGACGCCGTTAGAAATTCTGTGAGCTATCCGGTCAGGCTGGAAAATGTGTGGCAAATGCACGTAAAAAATGTGGGTGCAGTAAATTTTGATGGGGCAGTGGCGTGGATGAACAGCCTCGGCGCCTCGCCAATGACGCAAGAAGCAGTCAATGATTTCTTACGCGTCTACCAGACTCCCTATACCTTCTTTGGGCAGAACGCCTGGTGGTGCACAACCGCTGGATGTTCCGGAAACGCTGCACTTCTTTTTGATCCATCCCCCCGCATTTCTCGATGTGAAAATAAAGGAGGTCCAAACGGGGCTTGGGCATTGAAGCCATTCAACTAGGGAGCTGAACGGAGCCAAACCACATTTTCCCGTTTTTTAGTGCAAAAGATCTCAGCCTTCGGCGACTCCTGCAAAAATCAGGAACTGCCGAAAGCTGCATCTTTTGCTGTTGAGGACTTACCCGATTCGAACCGGTCCGCTAACAGTTAGCCGCACTCTGACCACTCGTCGAAAACCCCAACGCACCTGTCAGATCTGACAGGTGCGCTTTCCCCCACAACGCGCTCTGATAACTCCTGCCCGCCCACCGTCCAGGAGCCGTAAACATGGCCACAGCCAAATCCAGCGACAACACCATATTGGCGCTATTCCCTCCTCACGCTCCAGACGCCACCACCCCGGTGGTCGGTGCTGTCTATGGTGTGCCCAAGCATGCCTACGACCTCAAGCCCATGGGCCTGACCATCGTCGTCGACCCGCCGCCAGACGACTTGCTGGAAGAAGGCGATGTCATTCGGCTGCGGCTCAACGGCGCCGATACCGAAGCCACAAAAACCGTCCTGGCTGGCGAAGAAAATTCCCGTCACACCCTGTACCTGCCCAAGGGCCTGCTGCTGACCGATCGCGTCAATACCCTCGTTTACACCATCACCCGCATCAGCCAGAACAAAGGCACCTCCACGCCGGAGCTGACCCTGCTGTACAACAGCATCCGCCCCGGCATCGAGGACCGCTCGCCCGGCGATAGCGCTCATTCGGAACTGCAACTGATCCTGCCCCAGGATGTGCTCGACGACGGCATCGACGCCGACCGCGCCAAACAGGGCGTGCAAGTGTGTTTCGCCTACCCTTACTGCCGCGCCTACGACCAGATCCGATTGAACTGCAACGGTCAGGATGTCACGCACACCGTGACCGCCGCCGAGGCCCCGCCCATTCCCTCGGCCGAGCCGACCAGGGTCTGCTTGATGGTCGACGAAGCGGTGTTCCTGAGCGCCGGGGACAACCCGAAGTTCATCTTTTCCTACACCGTCACCGACCAGCTCGGCAACGGGCCGGACACCGATTCGCCCTACTCCGGCACGGTGGAGGTCGATGTGCATCTTCGGGAAACCCGCCTGGCCGCCCCCGATCTGGCCGAGGATCCGGACGATCCGACCGACGATCCGAGCACCATCGATCTGGACAAACTCGCCGGCAAGGACCTGACCGTATTGGTCCACACCTTTGCTCCGTTGTGGCAACCCAACGATAAAATCCGCGTGAGCTACAGCGCCACCTCGTCGAACGGCACCGTTACCCTGCACAGCGTGGAACAGGACGTCGTGCGCATCCCGTTCACCTACAAACTGATGGTGCCCAACGCCAAAGTGATCGCCGGCAGTGTGGTGCGGGCGAAGTACGAATTGCTGAGAAATGGCAACGTCTTCGCCACTTCGAAAAATGCCGTGGCCGAAGTTACCGGCTCAGAGGCTATCGAGTTGTTGCCGCCGGTGCTGCTGAAGGCGGTGAATCCGATCGACGTTCTGGCGTATCCGCAGGGCGTGACCATTCAGGTCGAGTATTTAGAACACCTGCCAGGCGATAAAGCGCAGCTGGTGGAAGTTAACCCACCCGCAGGTGCACCAGGGTTTCCATTGGTGTCGTTCAACGCCAATAAACGCACCAACACCTTGTTGAGCCAGGCTTTTCTGACCGCACGACAAGGCAAGCCCCTGGTGTTTCGCTGGCACCTGAATCGCAATAACGCAGAGGTTGCCCAATCGCCTGAGCTGAACCTGAGCGTGTCGAAAATTACCGAGGGCGATGCACGTTTGCCGACGCCGGTGGTGGATGGCAAGACCGGCAATGAACTCGACATTCTGCTGTTGCTGCCCACCGCCCAGCTCACCGTTGCGACCTGGCCGCACGTCGAAGGTGAGCGGCTGTGGTTGCAGTACGAAGGCAAGGACAATCAGGACAAGACCGTGACCTTCGACGACCTTCGCGGTGAAGTGGGCGCGGGTGCGCCAGGCTTGAGCCGGGCGGTGCCACTGGCCTGGCTGAAAGGCTTGAAAGATGGCCGTGACTTGAAGGTGACGCTCAAGGTTAATTTTGACGGGGTGGCGAACGCGGCAACGGCGGTGGGGTTTCCGGTGCGCTCTTATACCGTCAAGGCAGGCGCCGACGTGCAACCAGTGATCACTCGGGCCGAAGACAGCCAAGGCGTGGAGATCCCGCAGGGAGGCACGACACGTGACACCACCGTAATCCTCACCGGCAGCGCAACCCCGGGTCAGACGGTGCAAATCTTCGACGGCGCCGCCGACAAGGGCGAAGCCAGCGCCGACCCGCTGAGCGGAATCTGGAGCCACAGGATCAACGGACTGACCGTCGCAGAGCACCCCTTCACCGCCAAGGCCTTGTACGGTTCAGGCCAGACATCGACCGTGCGCAGCCTGAAAGTCTCCGCGTTACCCGAGCTGATTATTGAAAAAACACCGGTGGTGCTCAGCGCCCGCAACTGGATCGCGGTGGGGGAAGAACTGCAGAAAATTCTGGTCGCCAATCCGACACCGCCGGTCGGCACCTACGCAGACCGATTTCCGCAGCAAGGCACCCCGCCCTATACCTACACGTCTGCCAATGAGGAGATTGCCGTTGCCAACCCAACCAACGGGCGGATTTCCGGGACGGGGAATGGCACGACGACCATTACCGTTGCGGATGCGAGTGGGGATGTGGTGGAGATTCAGGTGACGGTGAGTGATGTCAGGCGGATACATCGGTCGCCTACCATCCTTAACAGCCACCTGGACGCCATGGCTTGGCGGGAAACCAATGGATATGCCACGATCACAATCTTTGTCTTTTCAAAAGAAATAGAAAAGTTTTTCCCTGCCCAGTTGTCAACTGCTCCCTCAAACTCGATGTTATTCCATCTTGAATACAGCAACACTCTCTGTATGAATATGCGAGCGCAGCGTGAATGGAGCTTGGCGGGGACAAATTGGGATCTCTACGCTGTGGGGTTTAAACTTTGACCACATGCGGTATCAACGAAATCCCCAAAACCAATATCACAGCCAACTGATAGAAAAACGTAATTCCCCTCCCCCCGTTAAGGGCGTAGAGGGGAATTGATTAGGTAGCGGCAGACAAATCAAAGAGATCGCAGCCTTCGGTAACGCTTACATTGTTCTCTGTAGGAGATGCCGAAGGCGGCGATTTTTTGCATTTAAACCACTGCGTTTAAAAAACACCTTCAGACACACCTCCCAAGCTACAGAACCTTGCGCCTTTGCCTACAGCTACGCCAGAATCCGCCGACTTGTGCGCCTTGTGCCGGGTCTCTATCGTGGATCGGTCGCTGACGAATCAGCGATCGGGTTTAGCGATCCGACAACTTACAGACGCACCAGTGCCCAGTCTCAAACTGCAGTTTTTCGATCTGCACTTGATGTCATGGTGGCTGTGCGTGGGAGACCTTCGGGTCTACCCGGGGTTTCTGTGACCCGGATCGCTAACCTGCGTACAGCCGCCACCTTTACTTGTTTAGCGATGAGCCGTGGCGGCTAAATCAACCACGGAGCTTTACCATGATCAAACCAACACCCAACCCGCCCGAAACCGACACCACCTCCCCCTACGAATCCCTCGACTCAAAAAAACTCCACGAAGCCGCCGACCGCGCCCTCGATCACTACCTCTGCCCGCCCGGCTCCACCCCACTGCCACGCAGAAGCCGCGGGATGTACGCCGTCACCGCCGACTTCAAAAACGAAGAACTGCTGGTCGATGCCAGCGACACACTCGCTTCAGCCAGAACCATCGCCCATGACGCCGCCGCCCTGTTGCCGGTAGCGCAGCGCCGGACGCTGTTGGGGATTGCGCAACTGATCATGCTGAGTGAGCTGGCGGTGAACCGCGCGCTGGATAATCTGCAATTGCCCCAATAGCAGGGATCTGTGACCAGCCCCGAGCAAGGCGTTGTGGCCGCTGACGCCTTCGCGGGCAAGCCCGCTCCCACTGGTTCTGCGTGTAAATACAGGTTTGTGAGCAACACCGCCTCCTGTGGGAGCAGGCTTGCCCGCGATGACGGCCTCACAGCCAGCACAAGTCTTCAGGCATAAAAAAACCGCCGCCCGGTTCAATCGGGACGGCGGTTTTTTTGTTTCATCACGGCAGAGTCAGGAATCACGCCGCAGATCCGGCGGAATCGGCAAATCATCCTTGAGCGGGTCCGGGCGCTTGCCCTTGCCCGCACGGTGCTGGCGGATCTGGTAGACGTAGGCCAACACTTGAGCGACGGCCAGATACAGCCCGCCGGGGATTTCCTGCTCCAGCTCGGTGGAGTAGTAGATCGAACGCGCCAGGGCCGGCGATTCGAGGAGCATGACGTTGTTGGCCACGGCGATTTCGCGGATTTTCAGTGCGAGGAAGTCGCTGCCCTTGGCCAGCAGCACCGGTGCCCCGCCCTTCTCCGAGTCGTACTTGAGCGCCACGGCGTAGTGGGTCGGGTTGGTGATGACCACGTCGGCATCGGGAATCGCCGCCATCATCCGCCGCTGGGACATCTCGCGCTGCACCTGACGGATCCGCTGCTTGACCTCGGGCCGGCCTTCCTGGTCCTTGTGCTCGTCGCGCACTTCCTGCTTGGTCATCTTGAGCTTTTTCATGCTCTCCCAGATCTGCACCGGCACGTCCACCGCCGCGATCAGGATCAACCCGCAGGCCATCCACAATGTGCTCCAGCCGACCAGCAAGACGCTGTGAATGATCGCCTGGTCCAGCGGCTCATGGGCAATGCGCAGCAGGTCGTCGACGTCCGCCGACAACACCACGAGCGCCACCGCCAGCACGATGAAAAACTTCGCCAGCGCCTTGAGCAGCTCAACAATCGCCTTCATCGAAAACATGCGCTTGAGACCGGCGCCGGGGTTCATCCGGCTGAACTTGGGCGCCATGGAACCGGCGGCAAACAGCCAGCCACCGAGGGCGATCGGCCCCAGCAGTGCAGCGAGCAGCAAGGTGATCATGATCGGCTGAATCGCCACCAGGGCGATCTTCCCTGAATGCAGGAGAAAGGTGCCCATCGAGCGTTGATCCATGATCACTTCCCGCGACAGCGAGAAGTTCATGCGCATCAGCTCCATCAGTTCCTGCGCGAGCATGCCGCCGAAAATCAGCAGGCCACCGGCGCCGGCCAGCATCACCGCGAGGGTGTTGAGCTCTTTGGAGCGCGCAACCTCACCCTTTTCACGGGAATCCTTTTTGCGTTTCTCCGTGGGGTCTTCTGTTTTGTCCTGACCGCTTTCGCTCTCAGCCATGACTCAGCGCGCCTGTGCCAGTTCGCGTAAAAACTGCAGAGCCTCGGCGGCCAGCGGTTGATACTGATTGAGAATGTCCGCCAGACCGACCCAGACGATGAACAGGCCGAGCACCAGGGTCAGCGGGAAACCGATGGAGAAGATGTTCAGTTGCGGCGCCGCGCGGGTCATGACGCCAAAGGCGATGTTGACCACCAGCAGCGCCGTGATCGCCGGCAAGACCAGCAACAGCGCCGCCCCCAGGACCCAGCCGAGTTTGCCGGCCAGCTCCCAGTAATGTGCGCTCATCAGACCGCTGCCGACCGGCAGCGTGGTGAAACTCTCGGTGAGGACTTCGAACACCACCAGGTGGCCGTTCATCGACAGGAACAGCAAGGTCACCAGCATGGTGAAGAACTGCCCGATCACCGCCACCGACACGCCGTTGGTGGGGTCGACCATCGAGGCGAACCCCATGCCCATCTGGATCGCGACAATCTGCCCGGCCACCACAAAGGCCTGGAAAAACAGTTGCAGGGAAAAGCCGAGAATCGCGCCGATCAGAATCTGCTCGGCAATCAGCAGCAAGCCGCTCAGGTCCAGCGCATTGACCGCCGGCATGGGCGGCAGGTTGGGCGCGATCACCACAGTAATGGCCATGGCGAAGTACAGCCGAATGCGCTTCGGCACCAGGGTCGTGCCGAACACCGGCATGACCATCAGCACCGCGCCGACGCGAAACAGCGGCAACATGAATGTCGCCACCCAGGTACTGATCTGGGTGTCGGTCAGCTGAAGCAACGATTGCATGGCTTAGCCAATGACCATCGGGATGTTGTGGTACAGCTGGATGATGTATTCCATGAAAGTCTGCACCAGCCACGGGCCGGCGACGATCAGCGTTACCAGCATCACCAGCAGTCGCGGCAGGAAACTCAGGGTCTGTTCGTTGATCTGCGTGGCGGCCTGGAACATTGCCACCAGCAGGCCGACCAACAGGCTCGGAATCACCAGCACCGCGACCATCAGCGTGGTCAGCCACAATGCTTCGCGGAAAATGTCGACCGCAACTTCAGGGGTCATGGCGAGACACCGCCGAAGCTGCTCGCCAGGGTGCCGATAATCAGCGCCCAACCATCCACCAGGACAAACAGCATGATCTTGAACGGCAGGGAAATGATCAGCGGCGAGAGCATCATCATCCCCATCGCCATCAGCACACTGGCCACGACCAGGTCGATGATCAGGAACGGAATGAAGATCATGAAGCCGATCTGGAACGCGGTTTTAAGCTCCGAGGTGACGAAGGCCGGCACCAGAATAGTCAGCGGCGCCTGATCCGGCGTGGCGATATCAGTGCGCTTGGACAAGCGCATGAACAGCTCCAGATCGCTGCTGCGCGTCTGGGCGAGCATGAAGTCCTTGATCGGCACCTGGGCCTTTTCCACTGCCTGTTGCGCAGTGAGTTTTTCCGCCAGGTACGGCTGCAGCGCATCGTTGTTCACCCGATCGAACACCGGGGCCATGATGAACAGCGTCAGAAACAGCGCCATGCCGGTGAGGATCTGGTTCGACGGCGTCTGTTGCAGGCCGAGGGCCTGACGCAGGATCGAGAAGACAATGATGATCCGGGTGAAACTGGTCATCAGCATGACGAACGCCGGAATGAAGCTCAGCGCGGTCATGATCAGCAGGATCTGCAGACTGACCGAATACTCCTGCGCGCCGTCGGCGTTGGTGCCCAGCGTGATCGCCGGGATCGACAACGGATCGGCGGCGAACGCCAGCGGCGCGGCCAGCAACAGGGCCAGCGTCAAGACGATGCGTAGCGCACCCATTACTTCTTATCCTTTTGATCCTTGCCGAGCATCTTCAACAGATGCTGGGCAAACTCCGGAGTGGCTTTCTCGCTGGTCGCCGGCACCGGCACCGGCTCCTTGAGCACGTGCAGCGCGGTGATGGTGCCGGGGCTCAGGCCGAGCAGAATCTGTTCGTTGCCGACCTGCACCAGCATCAGCCGGTCACGCGGCCCGAGGGCGCGCGAACCGATCAGTTCGATCACCTGGCCCTTGCCGGCAGGACCGGCCTGCTGCACACGGCGCAACAGCCAGGCGAGGAAAAAGATCAGCCCCAGCACCAACAACAAGCCGAACACCAGTTGCGTCAGTTGCCCGGCCACACCGCTGTTGACCGCCGGTGCAGCGGCTGCGGCGACAGGTGCGGCGGCCGGTTCCGCCGCCAGCACGCTCAATGGCAACGCCAGCAACGCCCAGAGAAACCGTTTCACTCAGCGCAGCTTCTTGATGCGTTCGCTTGGGCTGATCACGTCGGTCAGGCGGATGCCGAACTTCTCGTTGACCACCACCACTTCGCCGTGCGCAATCAGCGTACCGTTGACCAGTACGTCCAATGGCTCACCGGCCAGACGATCGAGTTCGATCACCGACCCCTGGTTCAGTTGCAGCAGGTTGCGGATGTTGATGTCGGTGCTGCCGACTTCCATCGAGATCGACACCGGAATGTCGAGGATCACGTCCAGGTTCGGACCGTCCAGCGTCACTGGATCGTTGTTCTTCGGCACGCTGCCGAACTCTTCCATCGGCAGACGGTTGGAGCTGGCCGTACCGGCGTCAGCGGCCAGCAGTGCGTCGATGTCAGCCTGGCTGCCATCACCGGTCTCTTCCAGGGCCGCAGCCCATTCATCAGCCAGTGCCTGATCGTCCTGGGCGTTCATATCGTCGTTCATCATTTGTCCTCGGCGGGCAACAATTCAGTTAAATGCGTGGGAATAAGAGCGGCGCGTCAGCGACGCTCGATCGGCTCGATCACCTGCAACGCGAGGTTGCCTTTGTGCGAGCCCATCTTGACCTTGAAGGCCGGTACGCCGTTGGCGCGCATGATCATGTCTTCCGGCATTTCCACCGGGATCACATCCCCCGGCTGCATGTGCAGGATGTCGCGCAGCTTCAACTGACGGCGGGCCACGGTGGCGCCGATCGGTACGTCGACATCGAGCACGTCCTGACGCAGGGCGTTGACCCAGCGCTCGTCCTGATCGTCGAGGTCCGACTGGAAACCGGCGTCGAGCATTTCGCGCACCGGCTCGATCATCGAGTACGGCATGGTCACGTGCAGGTCACCGCCACCGCCATCGAGTTCGATGTGGAAGGTGGAGACCACAATCGCTTCGCTCGGGCCGACGATGTTGGCCATGGCCGGGTTCACTTCCGAGTTGATGTACTCGAAGTTGACTTCCATGATCGCCTGCCAGGCTTCTTTCAAGTCGACGAACGCCTGCTCCAGCACCATGCGCACTACGCGCAGTTCGGTCGGGGTGAATTCACGCCCTTCGATCTTGGCGTGACGGCCGTCGCCGCCGAAGAAGTTGTCCACCAGTTTGAACACCAGTTTGGCGTCGAGGATGAACAGTGCGGTGCCGCGCAGCGGTTTGATCTTGACCAGGTTGAGGCTGGTCGGCACGTACAGCGAGTGCACGTATTCGCCAAACTTCATCACCTGGACGCCACCGACGGCAACGTCTGCCGAGCGGCGCAGCATGTTGAACATGCTGATGCGGGTGTAACGGGCAAAACGCTCGTTGATCATTTCCAGAGTCGGCATGCGTCCACGGACGATGCGATCCTGGCTGGTCAGGTCGTAGCTTTTGACACTGCCGGGTTCGGCAGCGTTATCGGTCTGTACCAGACCATCGTCGACACCATGCAACAGCGCGTCGATTTCATCCTGGGACAGCAGATCCTGCACGGCCATGTCGTGTTCCTACTGCAGTACGAAATTAGTGAAAAGCAACTGTTCGATCACCACTTTGCCCAGCTCTTTCTGCGCCACTTCCTGGACGCTGGCTGTGGCCTTCTGGCGCAGCATCTCCTGGCCGACCGGGGTCGCCAGTGTGGCGAAATCCTGACCGGAGAAGAGCATTACCAGGTTGTTGCGGATCACCGGCATGTGCACTTTGAGCGCTTCGAGATCAGCCTGATTACGCGCCAGCATGGTGATGCTCACCTGCATGTAGCGCTGACGGCCGTTCTGGTTGAAGTTGGCGACAAACGCCGGCGCCATCGGCTCGAAGATCGCCGGCTGCTTGCCGACCGGCGCGGCTTCGGCCGCTGCGGCAGGTTTGCTCTGAGCACTGTGCATGAAGTACCAGGTTGCGCCCACGGACACACCGATCGCCAGCAGCAGAGCCACCACGATCAGGATGATCATCTTGAGTTTGCCTTTGGTCGCGGGGTCTTTTACAGCTGCTGCTTCGCTCTTCGCCATGCCAATAATCCGTCACTAATCGGGTTTTCACAGTCGCACCGCAAGGCAAGAGCAAGTGTTATGCCAGAAGTGTCGGAGCACAGGACGAGAGGGAATGGTGAATCGATGCAAGCGCCTGTGGGAGCTGGCTTGCCAGCCCCCACAGATTTCAGGGAGGGTGTATCAGGCGTAATAGTCGACGGCGCTGGAGCCAATCACGCTGGTGGTTTGAGCAGCCGCTTCCGCCACAGCCGCCGGCGTCAATTCTTCTTCAGCCGAGTCCAGACGACCACCCGCAGCGCTGGTGCGCCCAGTCTGGCCCTGCTGCGCCTGCTCCTGGCCTTGACCCTGCCAGCCACGCCCCTGATCGGACACGTTGACGTCGACCTGACCCATGCCCTGCTGGGTGAACATGTCGCGCAGGCGATGCATCTGCCCGTCCAGCGCTTCACGCACACTTGGGTGCGCGCTCATGAACGTCACTTGCGTCTGCTGATCCGGCACCATGTTTACGCGGATATCCAGACGCCCCAGTTCCGCGGGCTGCAATTGAATGTCCGCCGCCTTCAGGTTGGCGCTCGACAGGTACATGACGCGGTTGACCACTTCTTCGGTCCAACCGCTCTGATGCATGGCGATCGGCTGGTTCACCGGAACGGCGTTCGCGGTCTTCGGCGTCGCCGCCTGGGTCAGCGCCGCCAGACGGTTGGCGAAGTCATCGACACGAGTATCGCTGGTGGCGGCTTTCAGGTCTTTGAGGCCATCTTCGATCAGCCCGCTGAATGCTTTTTCGCCACCCTGGCTGGTGCTGTCCTTGTCGGCCTGCACGTCGAGCATGCTGGCCATGCCAGCGGCGAAGTTCTGCGCCGAAGTCAGCTCGCCATCAGCCTGCGCCTGCGCAGGCGTGGCTTTCGGCTGGGCCTGGCTGGCGGCGGAAATGTGCCCGCCCTGCTCCATCGCCATGCGGACGACGGGCAATGCATCGAGCGGATCGGCTTCTGGATCAAAAGCACTGTCGGGCGCCGGGTCTTTGACCGCATTCGGCAAGACCGCCACCGCCGGCGCTTCGCTGGCTGCCGGTGCCGGCGTTGCAACCACTGGCGCCTGCACGACGGGCGGCGTCACCGCCGGCTGCACGGCGACGGCCAGCGCCGGATCCAGTGTCGGATCCACTGGCGCGGTATCGGCCACCGGCGTTTGCGCAGTATCGCGGGTGTCGTCGCTGGCGCTCTGGTCGTCACTCGCCGCCGGCTTGTCGGCAGGCAACGCTTTGCCGCTATCGGCAACCGGCGGTTGCGGGGCGGCAGACTGGTCTTGGCCGACGTCCTTTTTGCCGCTGTTATCGGCCGTCTTGTCCCGCGCTGGTTTCGCCGGGTTGTCGGCGCTCACGGCGGGCTTGGCAGGGGCCTGATCGGCGAATACCTGAGCGAAGCTCGAAGCCTTGTCCCCGGCGTCTGCGGCCGTCGCCGGCGCTTTGGACGAGGCGGCTTGCGCCTTGGCCTGAGCGGCGGTCTGAAGAAGAATATTGGGGGTCGCAGGCATAACACGGTCTCCGCTGCACTGGGATCGTAGGTACAGTTGGACGAGATAACTGCAAGTGCCGGGCCAGTTTCACCCGACACTCGATAAAAGCGCCGGACGGCGGCTTTCAGTGGGTCAGTGCGTGTTGCCGCTCGTCTTCATAAACCGGGCGTACTTCGCAGAACTCGCTGCTGATATCAGCGACCAGCCTGGCAATTTCCGAGGGGCTCTTGTCTTTGGCCTCGGCCTCCAGCTCATGACAGAGTTCTGCCAGGCGCACAGCGCCCATGTTGCTGGCGCTGCCCTTGAAACTGTGGGCAACCTCGGACAACACCTTGGCATCAGCGGTCTTTTGCAGCTCATGCAAGCGACTTTCGGAATCGGCCAGAAAGGTATCCAGCAGTTCCGGATAGCCGTCCTCCATGACTTCGCGCAACAGGCTCAAGGCCTCGCGATCCACATGTTTGTCAGTCACTTGTTCACTCCTTGATCAAGAATTGCGCCGATTATGCCTGAACCTCCCAGAAAAACTCCACGCGGGCACTACGACCTTCGTCCGACCAACTGGCGTTATGCCCCAATTGCCGGACCAGGCTGACACCTCGCCCCGACAGACGGACGCCGTCGAGGGGGCGCTCCATGATCCGGGCCACATCGAAACCCTTGCCACTGTCTTCGACCCGAATGATCAGACGACCACCCTCGCCGTGCGGCAACACCTGCAAATGTACGCGCACGAAGCCTTCCTGCAACGCCTCCAGCCTCGCGTTGCGCTGCTGGTAATAACGAGCAAAACCCTCGGCGTCGCGCTTGAGGCTGGAATCGAGCCCGAGCACACCGTGTTCCAGCGCATTGGAATACAGTTCGGCAAGCACGCTGTACAGCGCACCGCTTTGCGCCCGCAAGCCATGCACCTCCAGAAGCAGTTGCAAAAGATAGGGCAAAGGATTGAAGCGCTGGAGCGTGGCGCCGCGAAACTCGAAGCTCACCGACCAGTCCAGCGGGCAGGATTGACCGCTGTCGGAATACACCGGAGCCGGCAGACGAACCTGTGCCGGCGCCAGCAGACTGACCTCGACCATGCTCACATCGTCACGTGCCTCACCACGAAAATCGCGCAGCGCCTGCTCGATATCGTCAAACAGCCGATCAGGCTCACGACTGGCGGCGAACACCCGCTGCAAGCGTTCGACGCCGAACAACTGATCGTTGGCATCACTGGTGTCGATGACTCCATCGGAGAGCAGAAACACCCGATCACCGACCGCCATCGAGTGCACTTCCGTACGATCGTCAAACGCCTGCGGACTCAGCACCCCCAACGGCAAATGACGCGCAGCCAGCGGCTCACGCTCGCCCGTGGCAATCCGGTGCAGATACCCGTCGGGCATGCCGCCGTTCCACACCTCCACCGAGCGACGCTGAAAACTCAGGCACAACAATGTCGCGCAGCAGAACATGTCCACCGGCAGGATGCGTTTGAGCTTGGCATTCATTTCGCGCAGGGTTTCGGCCAGGCCATAGCCTTTGGCGGTCATGCCGTAGAACACTTCGGCCAGAGGCATCGCGCCCACCGCCGCCGGCAGACCGTGGCCGGTAAAATCGCCGAGCAGGACGTGCATGTCCCCGGCCGGCGTGTACGCGGCCAGCAACAGATCGCCATTGAACAGCGCATAAGGCGATTGCAGGTAGCGGATGTTCGGTGCGCTCAGGCAGCCGGAATGCGCGACCTTGTCGAACACCGCTTTGGCCACGCGCTGTTCGTTAAGCAGGTAATCGTGGTGTCGGGCGATCAGGTCGCGCTGTTGCAGGACCGTAGCCTGCAAGCGGCGCAAGCGATCCATCGCCTTGATTTTGGCGGCAAGAATCACCTGATTGTAAGGCTTCGCCAGAAAATCGTCGCCACCGGCCTCCAGACAACGCGCCAGCGCCTCGCTTTCGGTGAGCGAGGTCAGAAAGATGATCGGCACCAGGGTTTCCCCGGCCAGCACCTTGATCTGCTGTGCCGCCTGAAACCCATCCATCACCGGCATCATCGCGTCCATCAGCACCAGGTGCGGTTGCTGCTGACGGAATACTTCAACCGCTTCGGCGCCGTTGGCTGCCGTCAGCACTTCATGACCCTGACGGCGAACGATGGTCGACAACAGCAAGCGATCGGCAGCACTGTCTTCGGCGATCAGGATGGTCAGCGGCTCTTGCGCCTGCATGACGGTCAACTGATGTCGAACAGTTTGTCGAAATTGGAGATGGCGAGGATCTTGCGCACGTCGGAGTTGCTGTTGACGACCCGTACATCAGAGTGATCGCCGCCGGCGTGATCGCGCAGCAAAAGCAGCATGCCCAGCGCCGAGCTGTCGAGATAGGTGGCCTCTTTGAGGTCAACCACAATGGACCCGGGTTTTTTTTCAACCCTCTCGTAGGCTTCGCGAAACTCCTGGTGCCGGCCGAAATCGAAACGCCCCCTGACCGAGATCGTCAGTTTTTTTCCATCCGCAGAGACTTCTGTAACGACTGACATTGACTGGCTTCCTTGTCATTGACGAACGTGTACAAGGTTTAGCACTTGGACAGGTTTGGGGCAAGGCTGGAGGCCGGATCAAATGGGGGCGCGATTTAAAACGAATCATGGCGTGGCAAGCGCTGGGCCAGTTCGTCCAGCAGCTTCTGCTCGCGCTTGTCCTCGGCCCGCTGCGCCTCTTCGCGATAACGCTGCACCAGCTTGCGCAAACCTTCGACGCGGGCGAAGGCCTGTTGCCAGGCCTCACGGGCCTTCTCGAGGTTGTTCTGGTGCCAGACCAGACTCTGGCGCTGCTGATCGACGGCGGTGTCGAGTTGCGCGAGAAAGCCTTGAAAGCCCAGCAGCCATTGCCCGGTTACCCCGGTGCTGCCGCGCACGATCCATTGCTCGGAATAATCCAGACGAAAGGCGTGGAGGTCGGCGAGCTTGCTTTGCGCCACTTTCACCTGCCCCTGGAAATACCCCAGGCGCTGCACGGCGGCTTTCTCGGCCTTCTCGGCCATGTCCACCACCGGCGCCAGTCGCGCGGCTCGACTCAGGGCCATGATCGGTTAACCGCCGGGAGCCGGGGCGAAGAGCGAAGCCAGATGGTTTTCACTGGAGCCCAGGTTAACGTTGTCGTTGAGCCCCTGGCGCAAGTACATCGTCATGGCCGGATGCAGATTGATCGCCGTGTCGGTTTCGCGGTCACCCCCGGCCACGTAAGCGCCGACGCTGATCAGGTCGCGACTCTGCTGATAGCGCGACCAGTATTGCTTGAACATCTGCGCATGGTTCATGTGCTTGATGCCGACCACCGCCGGCATTACCCGGCTGATCGACGCTTCAATGTCGATGGCCGGGTAATGACCTTCTTCGGCCAGACGCCGGGACAGCACGATGTGGCCGTCGAGCACACCCCGCGCCGAGTCGGCAATCGGGTCCTGCTGGTCATCGCCCTCGGACAATACGGTGTAGAACGCGGTGATCGAGCCGCCACCCTTCTCCGCATTACCCGCACGCTCCACCAGTTTCGGCAGTTTGGCGAACACCGAGGGCGGATAGCCCTTGGTCGCCGGCGGCTCGCCAATGGCCAGGGCGATTTCCCGCTGGGCCTGGGCGAAACGGGTCAGCGAGTCCATCAGCAACAGGACGTTCTTGCCCTTGTCGCGGAAATACTCGGCGATTCGCGTGCAGTACATCGCCGCACGCAGACGCATCAACGGCGCATCGTCCGCAGGAGATGCGACGACCACAGAGCGCTTGAGACCTTCTTCACCGAGAATGTGCTCGATGAACTCTTTAACTTCTCGACCCCGCTCACCGATCAGCCCGACGACGATGATGTCGGCCTCGGTGAAGCGGGTCATCATGCCCAGCAGCACGGATTTACCGACACCGGTACCGGCGAACAGGCCCAGACGCTGGCCCCGACCGACCGTCAACAAACCGTTGATGCAACGGATGCCGACGTCCAGCGGCACGCTGATCGGATCACGGTTGAGCGGGTTGATCGTCGGGCCATCCATCGGCACCCAGTCTTCGGCCTTCATGCTGCCCTTGCCGTCCAGCGCACGACCGGCGCCGTCGAGTACGCGGCCGAGCATGCTCATGCCCATCGGCAAACGCCCGGCGTCGGCCAGTGGCACCACGCGGGCGCCCGGGGCAATACCGGCAACACTGCCGACCGGCATCAGAAAGACTTTGTTGCCGGAGAAACCCATGACTTCCGCTTCCACCTGGGACGGGTGGTAAGTGTCGTCATTGATCACCATGCAGCGGGTGCCCATGGCAGCGCGCAGGCCTTCGGCCTCCAGCGTCAGGCCGACCATGCGCAGCAGGCGGCCTTCAAGGATCGGCGCACCGGCAATTTCGGTGGCTTCGGCGTAGGTACTCAGGCGCTTGGCGAAACTGGTGCGTTCAAGGCGCATCGGCGGTGTCCGCGAGCGGCGCGTCAGGGCTGACGGCCGGTTTAGCGTCCTCGGGAATATCCAGACTCAAATCGGCTGCGGCCGGGTGCAGGGCCTGTTCGTGCAACTGATCGAACAGTTTGGCCATGACCTGACTGACCCGCGACTCGATGCTTGCGTCGATGCGACTGTGCTCGGTTTCGACCCGGCAGCCGCCCGGCAGCAGCGTTTCGTCTTCGACGATGCGCCAGGTTTCTTCATGGCGTTCGCGCAGGGCTTTGACCTGGGCGAAGTCCTGCGGATTTACGTACAGGCGCACGTTTTCCACGCCCAGCGGCAACAGCTTGAGGGCATCGCGCATGACCTGTTCGATCTGGCTCGAGTCGATGGCCAGTTCGCGCCTGATCACTTGTCGGGTGATGTGCTGAACGAGGTCGACCAGAGATTTTTCGATCTGCGTGTCCTGCTCGGCAATCGGTTCGAACAGGTGGCTCATCAGTTGCTCGAGGCTGGCGATTTTCGCCGCCAGCGCGACTTCAGCTTCCTGACGCACCTTCAGCGTGGTGCTGTGAAAGCCTTCTTTTTCGCCGATGGCGAAGCCCTCGTTGTAAGCCTCCTGACGGATGCTCTCGAGTTCTTCCAAGGTCAGTGGCTGGACTTCTTCCAGCGGCACTTCTTCCATTTCCGGCGGTTCGGGCTCCGGCTCCGGCTCGGGTTCCGGTGCCGGCGGATCGAAGCTGGGCATGGTCCAGGATTCGAAACCGCGAACATCCCGGGCACGGATCAGATCCGTTACATCGTCATGCTTATCCATGGGCTTAGATCATTTCCTCGCCGCCCTTGCCACCGAGCACGATCTCGCCGGCTTCGGCCATACGACGGGCAATGGTGAGGATTTCTTTCTGCGCGGTTTCCACGTCGCTGACGCGCACCGGGCCTTTGGCCTCGAGATCGTCGCGCAACAGTTCGGCCGCACGCTTGGACATGTTCTTGAAGATCTTCTCTTTGACGCCTTCGTCGGAACCCTTGAGGGCCAGCACCAGGACATCGGAAGAGACTTCGCGCAACAGCGCCTGAATGCCGCGATCGTCGACGTCGGCGAGGTTGTTGAACACGAACATGAGGTCTTCGATCTGACCGGACAGGTCTTCGTCGACTTCGCGGATCGAATCCATGAGCTGGCCTTCGATCGAGCTGTCGAGGAAGTTCATGATGTCTGCCGCACGCTTGATGCCACCCAGGGTGGTGCGCGAAGCATTCGAGTTGCCGGAGAACTGCTTCTCGAGAATCTGGTTCAGCTCTTTCAACGCGGCTGGCTGCACGGTGTTCAACGACGAGACGCGCAGGATGATGTCCAGACGCACTTTGTGGTCGAAGTTGCCGAGCACTTCACCGGCCTGATCCGGGTCGAGGTACGCAACCACGATGGCCTGGATCTGCGGGTGCTCGTAGCGGATCACGTCGGCAACGGCGCGTGGCTCCATCCATTTCAGGCTGTCGAGGCCGCTGGTGTTGCCACCGAGCAGGATGCGGTCGATCAGGCCGTTGGCCTTGTCTTCACCCAGAGCCTGGGTGAGCATTTTGCGCACGTAATCGTCGGAGCCGACGCCGAGGCTGGTCTGGTCGCCGACGATGTCGACGAACTCGCTCATGACCTGCTCGACCTGCTCGCGATGGACGTTGCCCATCTGCGCCATGGCCACGCCGACGCGCTGAACCTCTTTCGGGCCCATGTGACGCAGCACTTGTGCGGCATCGGTCGAACCCAGGGACAGCAGCAGAATCGCGGCTTTGTCGACCTTGTTCAGTTTGACGGTAGCGGCTCGGTTATCACTCATCTGCGTTAATCCACTCTTTCACGACCTGAGCCACGCGACCCGGATCTTCGGCCACCAGACTCTTGATTGCATTCAGCTGCGCGTCATAACCCTCGCTCGGGCTCGGCAACAGAATGCTCTGCGGACCACCGAGGCTCACGCGGTCGTTGGCCAGTTCGCCGTCCAGGCCGCCCATGCCACCGAGTTCCACGTCGCTGCCCAGACCGGCCAGCTCCTTGCCTTTGCCACCGCCAGTGATGTTGTTCAACACCGGACGCAGCACACCAAACACCAGCACCAGGATGAACAACACGCCCAGCACTTGTTTGACGATGTCCCAGAACCATGGCTGGGAGTAGAACGGAATATCGGCGACCACTTCGCCGCGCTCGGCGGAGAACGGCATGTTGATCACGCTGACGCTGTCACCACGGCTGGCATCGAAACCGACGGCGTCCTGCACCAGACGGGTGAAGCGCGCCAATTCGTCGGCGCTCCACGGCGCACGGCTGGTTTCACCGTTGGCCGGGTTGATCTTGACCTGATCGTCGACCACCACCGACACCGACAGACGATTCAGGCGACCCTGCTGCTGTTTGGTGTGGCTGATGGAACGGTCAAGCTCGAAGTTCTTGGTGGATTGTTGACGCTTGTCCGCCGGGTACGGTGCAAGCATAGGCTGGCCGGTGGCCGGGTCCATGATTTGCTGACCGTTGGCATCGACCAGTGGCTGACCGGGTTGAATCATGCCGGCCGGCGCTGCGGTGCCACCGGTGGTTTGCGGCGCCGAGGCTGGCGACGGCGGCTGGTTGCTCAGGGCACCCGGCACACCTTGCGGGCCATTGCTGGCGGTGCGTTGTTCGTTGACCGACTGCTCGCTGCGCAACGCCGGCTGATCCGGGTTGAACTGCTCGGCGGTCGACTCGACGGCACTGAAATCGACATCGGCCGACACTTCAGCCTTGTAGCGATCATTGCCCAGTACCGGTTGCAGAATGTTGTGCACGCGCTGGGTGAGCATGCTTTCCATGCGGCGGCTGTAATCGAACTGCTTGCCGGCCATGGTCATTTCGGAGTTTTCCGCCTGATCGGAGAGCAGGTTGCCCTTCTGATCGACGACGGTGATCTGCGATTTGCTCAGTTCAGGGACGGACGTGGCCACCAGGTTGATGATCGCGACCACCTGCCCCGGCTCCAGCGAACGGCCACTGTACAGTTCAACCAGAACCGAAGCACTTGGCTTGCGCTCATCACGCACGAACACCGAGCTCTTCGGAATCGCCAGGTGCACGCGGGCACCCTTGACGTTGTTCAGACTGGAAATGGTGCGCGCCAATTCGCCTTCGAGGCCGCGACGGTAGCGGGTGGCTTCCATGAACTGGCTGGTACCCAGACCCTGTTCCTTGTCGAGGATTTCGAAACCGATGTTGCCGTCGCTGGGAGTGACACCAGCGGCCGCGAGTTTCATCCGCGCACGGGACAGGTCGTCGGCCTTGACCAGCAAGGCGCCGGAGTTCGGCTCGACGGTGTAGGGAATATCGGCGGAGGCCAGGGTGTCCATGACCTGCTTGGCGTCCATGCCGGCAAGGCTGCCGTACAACGGACGGTAATCCGGCTGCTGCGACCACAGCACCACGGCAAAGCCAATCGCCACGCTCGCAGCCAGGCCGACCAACAGGCCCACCTGACGCAGCATGGTCATCTCGGAGAGGTTTTCCAGGAAGGACAGGCCGAACAGCGGCGGTTTGCCGTCTATCGGGGTGGCCTTGGCCGGAACGTTATCGGCGACTGCTTCTGCCATGACTCAATCTCGTCCTTAAACCGGCATCTGCATGATGTCTTGATAGGCTTGAACCAGTTTGTTGCGCACCTGGGTCAGAGCCTGGAACGACACGCTGGCTTTCTGCGAAGAAATCATCACGTCCGTCAGATCGACGCCGCTTTTGCCGATTTCAAATGCGTTGGCCAACTGGGTCGACGCCTGCTGGGTATCGTTCACTTTGTTGATGGCCTGACCGAGCATGTCGGAAAAGCTGCTACCTGCCAGTTCAGGGACGGCGGCAGTCGATTTCGGCGCAGACATGGCATCCATTTGCATGGCCTTCATGTCCATCATCAACCGATTAAATTCAATACCTTGGCTCATGGTCTACTCTCTTGGGCGGCCCGCAATTTTTTGACACTCACTCGGCGGGTACACAGGTGTTAGCAACAAGGGTGCCAGCTCGGCTGACCTGTTTCATAAAAGCCGTTCCGGGCTCCCGGCCAGCGCTGAATCACCGTAACGACCGTGGGAGGCGACTTGCTCCCGAAGCTGGCAGGTCAATCACATCATCCGTGAATGACCCAGCGCTTTCGGGAACAAGCCCCCTCCCACATTTGCCAGCGTCAACTTTCAGGTGGCGAACAGATAACCTTCGACGTCCATCCCGGCATCGCGCATTTGCGCCAGTTTGTAGCGCAGGGTGCGCGGACTGATGCCGAGCTTTTCCGCCGCTTCCTTGCGCCGCCCGCGCTCACTGCGCAGGGTGTCGATGATCATCTGGAACTCGCGGCGACGCAGGTCATCACCCAGCGCGCCGGCCGAATCCGCTTCGATTTCAACTTCACGCACCACGCCCGGCGTCGGCGCCGATACCGGCAACGCGGCGAATGTCACCGGCCCTGCCAGACAGAAATCCTGCGGCTGAATCAGGCCGCCCTGTTGCAGGATCAGCGCACGCTGAATGGCGTTATCCAGTTCGCGCACGTTGCCCGGCCACGCGTAGCCCGTCAGGCACGCCTGCGCCGCGGGTGAAAGTTTCGCTGCAGCATGCTTCATTTTATTGACGTGTTTGGCCAGCAAGCGCTCCGCCAGCGGCAAGATATCGGCAGTGCGCTCACGAAGTGGACGCCAGGCCAACGGGAAAACCGACAGACGGTAATAAAGGTCTTCGCGGAACCGCCCCGCCGCCACTTCGCCCGCCAGATCGCGGTTGGTGGTGGCGACCACACGGATGTCGAGACTGATCGGTTTGCGCGCACCGACCCGCTCCACTTCGCGCTCCTGCAACACGCGCAGCAACTTGGCTTGCAGGCCGAGGGGCATTTCAGAGATTTCGTCGAGCAACAGCGTGCCGCCATCGGCCTGCTCGAACTTGCCCGCTTGCGCTGCGATGGCGCCGGTGAACGACCCCTTCTCATGACCGAATAATGTCGCTTCGAGCATGTTGTCCGGGATGGCCGCGCAATTGATCGCAATGAAGGGCTGACTGGCGCGATGGGATTGCTGGTGAATGTAGCGCGCCAGCACCTCCTTGCCAGTGCCGGACTCGCCAGAGATCAGCACCGTGGAATCGCTGCGCGCCACCCGCGCGGCCAGTTCCAGCAACTGCGCGCTGGCAGGTTCGACCGCGATCGGACCTTCGGCGTCGCTGGCACCGAGGCTGCCCAAAGCATGCCGGGCGACCAGGTCAAGCAAGGCCTTGGGCTCGAACGGTTTGACCAGATAATCCGCCGCCCCCTGGCGCATCGCATCCACCGCACGCTCGACAGCGCCGTGGGCGGTCATCAGCAATACCGGCAGTTGCGGCTGCCGGGCCCGCAACAGTGCGAGCAATTGATGGCCATCCATGCCGGGCATGTTGACGTCGCTGAGCACCAGGCTGAACGCTTCACGCGCCACCGCCGTCAACGCTTCTTCAGCGCTACCGACGGCCTGGTAATCGTGGCCGGCCAGCAACAGCGTATCGGCCAGCGCCTCGCGCAACGAGCGGTCATCCTCGACCAGCAAAACCTTGATGCCCATGACCTTCACTCAGCTCCCTGTCCAGCGGAAAACAGCGGCAGAATCACCTGCGCGCACGTGCCGCGCCCGACCCGCGAACGCATCTGCAATTCTCCCTGATGTGCCCGGGCGACTGCCTTGACCACGGTCAGGCCGAGGCCGGTGCCGGTGACTTTGGTCGTGAAAAACGGCTCGCCAAGCCGCTCGAGCACAACCGGATCAATACCGCTGCCACTGTCGCTGACGCACAAACGCAGGGTGTTGTCGCGGGTGTAGCAGTGCACTTTCAGGCGCACGTTGCCGTCACTGGCCTGAATCGCGTTTTCAATCAGGTTCAAAATGGAGCCGACCAGCGTGTCGCGGTTGCACAGCAACTCGCCGACATGGCTGTCGCATTGCCAGCGAACGGGCAAGTCCTGCACATGGGTCAACGCCGCGGCTTGCAGCGACTGCATCAAGGCATTGGGGGTGATGCGATCGGTCAGCGGCAGCTCGCCACGGGCGAACACCAGCATGTCGCGCACCTGATGCTCCAGCTCATGCAAGCGCTCCTTGAGACGCCCGGCAAAGCGCTGCTGGGTGGCGACCGGCAGTTCCTGTTCGGTCAAATGACTGGCGTAGAGCAACGCTGCGGAAAGCGGTGTGCGGATCTGATGGGCCAGCGAGGCGACCATGCGCCCCAGCGAAGACAGGCGCTCGTGACGCGCCAGTTGATCTTGCAGGTGACGGGTTTCTGTCAGGTCATTGAGCAGCACCAACTGCCCCGGCTCGGCATCCAGGGAGCGGGTGGCAATCGACAGGCGTCGACCGTTTTTCAGGGAGATTTCATGACCGTCGTCTTCACGCGGGGCGAAGCAACGGGTGATGACGTGACGCCACAACTCGCCTTCCAGCGGAAGCCCGAGCAGGTCGATGGCCGCCGGGTTGGCCTCACGGACGATGCCATGGCCGTCAATCACGATAACGCCACCCGGCAACAGATCAAGAAGGTGTTGCAGGCGGTTGGCCAGACGCTCTTTTTCCGCCAGTTCCTGCATGCGCTGGGCACTGACCACGGCCAGTTCACCCTTGAGCTCGGTGACCCGCGCTTCGAGCATGCTGTAGGAATCGGTCAGTTGGCTGGACATCTGATTGAACAAGGCGAACGCCTGCTCAAGACCCTGTCGGCTGGCCTGCTCTACGGAGGACGGCAGCCCCTCGGAGCTGGAGGCAGAAGACATCTGGGCGGCTTGGGGCATTGTGCTCTCTCGCTTGGCTGACCGTCAGTTAAACGGAACGTTGCGAGGGATGTAGCAATACCCGTGCCTAAAAAAAACTGCTTATAAATGAGGTGCTTGAAAAACAGGCGTCAATCATCTGCCTGTTCATCGCCTTCCCGCCGGCTCATGCCGTACTTGCGCATCTTTTCCACCAGCGTGGTACGACGAATGCGCAGGCGTTCGGCCGCACGCGCCACAATGCCGTTGGCATCGTCCAGCGCCTGCTGGATCAGGCCCTGTTCCAGACCACCGAGGTAGTCCTTCAGGTCCAGGCCTTCCGGCGGCAACATGGCATTGGCGGTGAAGTCCGGGGTATGGCCGTTGATGGCCACGCGCTCTTCGAGATCGCTGCGCAGGCTGTCGACCATCTGCTCGTCTTCGTCATCGACGTAGCGGAATTTCTTCGGCAACTCGACCACGCCGATCACCCCGTAGGGATGCATGATCGCCATGCGCTCGACCAGGTTGGCCAGTTCGCGGACGTTGCCCGGCCAGCCGTGACGGCACAGCGACATGATCGCCGCGGAGTTGAAGCGGATCGAACCGCGCTTCTCGTGCTCCATGCGCGAGATCAGTTCGTTCATCAGCAACGGGATATCTTCGACGCGCTCACGCAGCGGCGCCATCTCGATCGGGAACACGTTGAGGCGATAGTAGAGGTCTTCGCGGAAGGTGCCGATCTCGATCATGCTTTCGAGATTCTTGTGGGTCGCCGCGATGATGCGCACGTCGACACTCTGGGTCTTGTTGCTGCCCACGCGCTCGAAGGTACGCTCCTGCAGCACGCGCAGCAGCTTGACCTGCATCGGCAACGGCATGTCGCCGATTTCGTCGAGGAACAGCGTACCGCCGTTGGCCAGCTCGAAACGCCCGGCACGGCTGGTGATCGCGCCGGTGAAGGCGCCCTTCTCATGACCGAACAGTTCGCTTTCCAGCAGCTCTGCCGGGATCGCCCCGCAGTTGACCGGGACGAACGGCGCGTCGCGGCGCTTGGAATGGTAATGCAGGTTGCGCGCGACCACTTCCTTGCCGGTACCGGACTCGCCCAGGATCAGCACGCTGGCGTCGGTGTCAGCCACTTGCTGCATCATCTGCCGGACGTGTTGAATCGCCCGGCTGGTGCCGACGAGGCTGCGGAACAGATTGGGTTCGCGATGCCGGCCGCGCTCGCGGGCCTGGTCGTACATTTCGCGATAGACCTGGGCGCGATGCAGGGAGTCGAGCAACTTGCTGTAGCTGGGCGGCATTTCGAGGGTCGACAGCACGCGGCGACGCTGGTCTTCAGGCAGGTCAACGGAAGAATTATCACCCATTAACAAAACCGGAAGGAACTCATCCCATGTCGAGAGTGTCTTTAACAAGCCCAAAAGCGCACCAGGAGCATTCACCGTCCCGATCAGTACGCAAATGACTTCACGACTTGATGACAAAGAGCCGACAGCCTGCTGCCAGTCATGGCTGCCGCAGGGCAAATTTTCTTCGCCAAGAAAATTCAAGATCACCGCCAGGTCGCGGCGGCGGACGCTATCGTCATCAATCAGCAGAATTTTGGTTTCACGCCACATGCAATAGCAACTTCCCTAGTCAACTCAATGCCCGAAAAATGGGGCAAGCGAGACGCTTGCAGGACACCATGTGCCTGTAGACGCCTGAAATCTGAAAACAGCCACTAGTTAAGTCAAAAAACCGTGCACAGTCAAATTTATGGCGCACATGTCTGGATTAACTGGGGGTTAATTAACCAAACAGATGGTAAACCTTTGCCGCGTTCTGCGCTTGGGTGATCTGCGACATCTCATCGACTATCGCCTGCCGCTCACCGGTCGCTGCATCCAGCAACCGCTTGTAAACCCCGAGCAACTCCTCAAGGTTGTCGCGCAACGCGGCCTCGTCCACCGAAGCTTCACTCAAGACGTCTTCCATGCAGGAACGGCAAGCCATGTCCAGCTCGCTGATGGCTTCCCAGTTGCGCTCGGCCAGAGCACCGACCAGAGCCTCGCGGGTTTCTTCGATTCGCTGCAATACAAGACTCATGGTGATCTCCTTAAAACTGTGGAGCCGGCGTGCCGATGGCATCCCAGCCGTCCTTGACCGTACGCAGCAGGTCAGCGACTTCGTCGAGGATCTTTGGATCGGTCTTGGCGTTGGCTTCGGTCAGACGCTTCATCATGTATTCGTAGAGATTAGCCAATTCGCCAACCTGTTCCGACCGATTCTCCAGATCAAGCCCTTCAAGCAGACCACCGATGATGCCGATGGCTTTGCCGATCAGGATGCCCTTGTTCGGGATGTCCTTGCGCTCCATGGCGCCTTTGGCCTGAGCGATACGATCAAGACCGCCCTCCATCAGCATCTGCACCAGGCGGTGCGGGCTGGCTTCGGAAGTCTGGGCCTGAGCGCCAATCTTCTGGTATTGGCGAAGGGCTAACATCGGATTCATGTTCTACCTCATCAAAATTTCTATGGTACGCATATCAAGGGTATCGACGACGCGTCAAAAAACTTTAGATTCAAATGCAAAAAGCCCGGAGCGTAGAAAAACGCTGCCGGGCTTTTGGCGTTTCAGGCCTTAGCCTTTCTGTTGAGCGGTCAACGCCTCGAACATCGACGTGATGTTGCTGGCGGTGGCCTTCAGCTTGCCGACAAGGGTGTCCATGTCGTTGTACTTTTTGGTCAGTACAGCGGTCAGGGTTTCGATACGACGATCGAGCGCAGCCTGATCATTGGTCAGTTTGGTCTTGGTCTTGTTCAGACTGGTGGTGCGCTGATCCAGAATCCCACCAGTAGTGGAGAACGGCGTAATCGCTTTTTGCATGCGCTTGAGCAGACCGTTGTCAGAACCCAACTCGCCAACGAACATCTTCTGGACTTCGCCACCCAGTTTCTTGTCATTCATGGCAGCGGTGAACTTGGTGCTGTCAAAAGTGAGCGCACCGGTTTTCTGATCGGTGGTAATGCCCAGTTGCGCCAGAACGGTCAGCTTGTCGCCCGAACCGGTTTGCGACAGCGGTTCGCGGATGGCCGACAGGATCGAACGCGGCAAGGCGTCGCCAGTCAGAGCCGCCGCAACGGTCGGCTTGCCATCATCGTCCAGGGAAGGCTTGGTCAGCGCAGTAATGCCGTTGGCCAGAGCATTGTAGGCATCGACGAACTTCTGAATGGAAGCCTTCAAACCATCGTTGTTGCTGGCGACGGTGACAGTGGAGGTACCGGTCGCTACCAGATTCAAGGTCAGGCCGGAAACAGCCTTGTCGACGGTATTGCTCTTGCTGGTCAGGGCCATGCCGTCGATGGTGAATTCGGCATCGATCGCCAGAGCACCAATGGAACCGGCGGACGTCGCCGTCATCGGCGAACCGCTGGTACCGATCACCGTGCCACCATTGATGGCCAGCTCGGAAATTCCGCTGACGGAAATGTCGGAACCCGCACCCGTGGTAGTAGAACCCAGTACCAGACGCGAACCAAAGGAGTCAGTGACGATGTTGGCACTGATGCCTGCGCTCTTGAGCTTGTCGTCACCGTTGATCGAGTCGCGCACCGATTGCAGTGTCGCCCCAGCCTTGATGTCGAGGTTGTATGTGCCAGTACCCTGCTTGATGGTCAGCGTGCCAGCCGTAATCGGACTGGTGTTACCACCTGCAAAAGCGGCACTGGCGACCTTCGAGGAGGTGGCCAGCTTGCCGACGGTCACAACGTAGTTACCATTGACCGCCGTGTTGCCGGCAGTGGCGCCGAGGATCTTTGGATCAGAAGAGGTTGCAGCAAAACCCGGAAACTGCGGATTGGAGAGACTGCCCAGATCCGTCAAGGTCTGGGTGAAAGCCGTCATCAGCGACTTCAAGGTACCAATACCGGAAATGCTTGCGGTGTTGGTCGCAGTCCCACGGTCGATCTGACCTTGCTTGGCCGCTTTGTCAGCGTTTACCAGAGCTTTGACGATAGCACCGGTATCAAGGCCGGAGCCTAAACCCGTGCCCGGTAGAATTGGACTTGCCATGTGGAACTCCCTTCAGTGTGTCGCCGGCCTTTTGACCACTACAACGCCCAAAAGAACATAGCAACAAAATTCGTGCCAGTTGTCAGACTTTTGCGCTGAACAACAGGCTGCTTGCATCATTCAAACTGTTCGCCAGCTTCAGAACCTCTTCGTTAGGGATCTGACGGATCACCTCACCGGATTCACTGGCAATCACTTTGACTACAACTTTGCCTGAAGGCTCATCTATCGAGAACTCCAGGTTACGCTTGACCGACTGCACAAACTTTTCGATTTCCTGGACGGCCATCTTCAGCTTGTCTTGATCGGTCTGCTCGTTTTTACTTTCTTCCTTGACGGCAGCTACTGGAGCAACCACCGGGCGAGGTTTCTCCGCAGGCTTGTCGGCAACAGTCGTCGCCTGCTTGGCCGCAGGATAAGACAAGTTCAGCTTGGCGCTCATATCCATGTCCATCACCTCTTAAAAAAGTAAAAAGCGAGAGAGCGCGACAAGCGCACTCCCCCGCCAAAACTCATCAGCTATTACTGAAGCAGTTTCAGTACAGCGGATGGCAGTTGGTTGGCCTGAGCCAGAACTGCGGTCGAAGCTTGTTGCAGAGTTTGTTGCTTGGTCAGCTGTGCAGTTTCAGCAGCGAAGTCGGTATCTTGTACGCGACCCAGTGCAGCACTGGCGTTTTCGTTGATGTTTTGCAGGTTGGAGATAGTGCTGGTCAGACGGTTCTGAGCAGCACCGAGGTCCGCACGGCTGGTGTTGATGGTTTTCAGAGCTTTGTCGATCGCGTCGATTGCAGCTTTGGTGCTTGCTTCAGCAGTGGTGCTGTCGGTACCGGTAACAGCGATAGTAGCCGAACCAACGCTCAGAGTTGCAGCGTCGAAGCCGCTGTTCAGAGTGATGGTGATCTGGTTGGTAGCGCCAGTGTTGGAACCAACCTGGAAGGTCATGGTGCCAGCAGTACCGTCGATCAGGTTTTTGCCGTTCAGGTTGGTCGACTTGGCGATACGAGTCAGCTCGTCCGACATGGTCGCGAATTCTTTGTTCAGAGCAGCACGGTCGTCGGTGCCGTTGGAGTCGTTTCGTGCTTGAACAGCCAGTTCACGCATACGCTGCAGAATGTTGGTCGATTCTTGCATCGCGCCTTCAGCGGTCTGAGCGATCGAGATACCGTCGTTGGCGTTTTTGATCGCCATGGTCTGACCACGGATCTGCGAAGTCATACGGGTAGCGATTTGCAGGCCGGCGGCGTCGTCTTTAGCGCTGTTGATTTTCAGGCCGGAAGACAGGCGAGTCATCGAAGTGGACAGAGCGTCGGAAGCACGGTTCAGGTTTTTCTGAACGTTCAACGATGTGACGTTAGTGTTTACTGTTAAAGCCATGACGAATTCCTCGTTGGTTGGGTACTGCGGCTTCCGGCCCTGGCAACCGCCGGGTATGGCCTAGAGAACCTTCGTAATAGTTATCGTCGGGATTGGAACTTGCTTTAGGGGATTTTCGAAAAAAATTGCCATCAGACGGCCACCCCTCGTAAATCAAGGACTTGGCGGCCGTCGACAAACGAAAAAATGGCGTCAGGAATACGCCGGAAGCTCAAGATCGGGAGCCAGAACCGACGAGTGGGGAGAAATTGTCTAAACGGACAGACTGTCCGTGATCAGTTGAGTCAATTCGTATTCGAGGTAGTCCGCCAGTGCCAGCCAGTTTTGCGCCTCCTGACATTCCAGCATCAGACTGAGAACCTGCAGCCATTGGTGTTGATTATCCGCATCCGCTTGATCGAAGGATGGTTGCAGCGCAGCGGCCAGATCAATCATCGCCAACCCTGCCTCAACGTCACGCCCCAGCCGGAACAACGTCGCACACTGCTGTGCCTGCTCGACAAACATTGCACTCATAGCGCCAACTCCGGATGAAAGGCGGTCCCGGCAATGATCGCCCCGGCCCGACTGCTGTTGTAAAAGCGCACCTGGGGATGCCCGGCGATAAAGCGCTCCAGTTCGCACAGATAGCTACGGAAGTTGAGTTGAGTCTTGATGCGTTGGCCGTGGCCATCGAGCACCCAGTGTTTCGCCGCACCGAGTTGTGGCCCCAGTTCACCGTCATTCCAGCCGGCATGGGTCTTGTCGCCCGGGAAGGCAAAGTCGGCACCGAACAGGGTGATTTCCCCGGCACCCATTTTCACCGCCAGATCCACTGCCGGATGGATCACACTGCCGCCCCCATGCAATTCACCTCTGGGGAATTGCTGGCGCAATGCCTGATAGATCGGGCTAGGTGAATAGGCTACATAGCGCGGGCCTTGCCAGGCACTCAACACTGACGGATCGACCATGGGCATATACACCAGACGAATGGCGCTCGTGCCGGCCGGCGGCAAGTGGCGCTCGGCAATGCGCTGATCGATCGTAACCACGATGTCGGGGCGAATCCCCTGTTCAAGCAACGGTCTATACGCGGTGTCGACACAGATAAACAGCGGCCGTGCCTGCTGCTCGCGGATCGTCCGCAATCGCTGGAAGTGCATTTCCAGGCTCGGCCCTGTCGCAATCACAAACACCGGCATGCCCGCGCACGTGCCGAACAGCTCGGCGACATCCGCATCGACGTGCATCAGCGTCTGACTGGCATGCAAGCGTTCGACAATGTGCGCAGCGTGCGGATCAAACTCGCGATTATTGAACGTAAGGTGCGTCTCGCTGATCAGTCGGTCGCGGATTTTCGCGTTGTAGTCGTCTGCCAGCACCAGTTCGGACGGCAAGGCAAAGAAAGGCAGGCAGATTTCCTCGCGATCACCGGCGTAGTGCAACTGGACGCGTGAATCGCCGAGCCACGGTGTTTGATCAAGCAGTTGCAGCACCAGCGAAAACACGGCGCCATTGAGGATGTGCACGTGCAATTGCGCGAGTGCCGGACGTAGCAGCAACTCGTGTTGCAGATCGCCCAAACCGGCACCGTAGACGTGTAACACCGGGCTGTCGGCTGCCAGGCTTGCGGCCTGCACCTGCGCTTCACGCATACGATCATGCCGACTGGTCAACTGAATGCCGTTGACGCTCAAGGTCGAGCCCAGTCCTTCCACCAGATCGGCCTGCAACGAGCTCGGGTCTTCGCTCAGCAGACGCGCAGCCACCGCAGGCCAGCGCTTTTCGATGATCTGGGTATTGGATTGAAAAAACTCGCTCATGGCGCCTCGCCTGACATCCGGGCAAAAAAATAGCGCTCAAGGTTACACCTTGAGCGCTTTTTTGTGCCGCGTTTTATAGAAAAACAGGTGACTCAGGGACGATAGATGATCGCCGAACCCCAAGACAAACCGACACCGAAACCGCTGATCGCAACGCGACTCCAGTCAGAATCGAGCACGTGTTTTTCCAGCAGCAACGGAACACTCGACGACACGGTATTACCGGTCTCGACCATGTCCTTGATGAACTTCTCTGGCTCGCCTTCGAAACGCCGCGCCACGGCATCGACAATCGCCGCACTGCCCTGGTGAATGCAGAACGCATCAATGTCGTCGGCCTTGAGGCCGGAATCGTCGAGCAACTCGTGCAAGTGCGCCGGGACTTTCAGCAGCGCGAAGTTGAACACCTGACGACCGTTCATGAAGAACACACCATTGCTGACCTTAAGGTGCGGAGCGCCGGAGCCGTCAGTACCGAACTTGGCTTTACCCAACGCCCAGGTCGGATCTTCGCCCATCCAGGTGGCGGTGGCGGCATCGCCGAACAGCATGGTGGTGTTGCGATCTTCCGGGTCGACGATCTTCGAATAAGGGTCAGCGGTGATCAGCAAGCCGTTCTTCAGGCCTGCGGCTTCCATGAAGCCCTTGATCGCATAGATGCCGTAGACGTAACCGGAGCAACCCAAGGAAATATCGAACGCCGCGACATTGGTCGGCAGACCGAGTTTGTCCTGCACGATCGCAGCGGTGTGCGGCAAGCCTTCTTCGTCACCGTTCTGAGTGACGACGATCAGCGCGTCGATCGACTCACGCTTCAGCTCAGGGTTGCTGGCAAACAGCGCATTGGCCGCTTCCACGCACAGATCGGAGGTTTCTTGTTCAGCGTCTTTGCGCGGCAGGAATGCCGAGCCGATCTTGCCAAGGATGAATTCTTCATCCTTCTCGAATTTTGCACCTTGTGCGTAATTGTCCACGCCGGCTACAGGAACGTAGCTCGCAATGCTTTTTATGCCAATCATTACGGCTTCCCAATAAAAAACAGCCCAAAACCACCGCTCGCAAGGATTCGAGGGGCGCCGACAAACAGAAAATGGCTGCCACAGCGGGCAACCAGAGGGGGAGCGCAAAGGGCTATCACTGGAACCGATAAAGGGCCAGGCGCCATCTCCCCGATCAATACAATACAGTGAAGATGCGCGTTATGACTCGCAGGTCACGCTATTTTGCCGAATCGGTTGCAGATCGGGTTATTCGACCAACGACCAATCCAGCGGCGTACCGCGCTTGATGGCCGTGCGAGCGCAACGACCAAGAACCGCCTCGGTGTGCTTGGGCGGCAGACCGAGACCGGGGCGAATGGCGCGCACATTGGCAGTGGTGAAGGCCTCGCCCGCCGCCATGTCGGCGGTGACGTACAGCGAACGGCGGTAGACCAGTGACTTGCGCTCGGCTTCGGTGGGACCGTATTGCACCTGGCCCATGGCTTGCCAGGCGCGCTCGGTCTCGAGCACCAGACTGGCCATTTCCGCAGGTTCCAGCGAGAAACTGGCATCCACCCCACCCGCCGAACGGTCGAGGGTGAAGTGTTTTTCCACCACCGTTGCACCGAGCGCCACGGCCGCCACCGACACGCCGACGCCCATCGAGTGGTCAGACAGCCCGACCTCGCATCCAAACAGCTCACGCAGATGCGGGATCGTGCGCACGTTGCTGTTAAGCGGTGTCGCCGGATAAGTGCTGGTGCACTTGAGCAACACCAGATCCTTGCAGCCGGCCTCGCGGGCGGCGCGCACGGTTTCATCGAGCTCTGCGATGCTGGCCATGCCGGTAGAAATAATCAGCGGCTTGCCAGTGGCGGCGACACGACGAATCAACGGCAGATCGGTATTTTCGAAACTGGCAATCTTGTAGGCCGGCACATCGAGGCTTTCGAGAAAATCCACGGCGGTGTCATCGAACGGCGTCGAGAACGCGAGCATCCCCAGTTCTTTCGCGCGGGCAAAGATCGGCGCATGCCACTCCCACGGCGTATGGGCCTTTTCATACAAATCGTAGAGCGAAGTGCCCGCCCACAGGCTGCCCGGGTCCTTGATGAAGAACTCGCCCTCGGCCAGATCCAGGGTCATGGTCTCGGCGGTGTAGGTTTGCAGTTTCAAGGCATGCGCCCCGGCCTTGGCGGCGGCCTCGACGATTTGCAGAGCAACGTCCAGCGACTGGTTATGGTTGCCGCTCATCTCGGCAATGATGAACGGCGGCGCGTCGGCACCGATCAGGCGATTGCCAATCTTGAAACTGCTCATGTGCGGTGATCCTTCAAAACACGGGTGAACGCGCAGGCACTTTGAGTGAACCCGGCGTCGCGAAAAACATTCAGTGAGGCCTGGTTGGCCGGCAACACTTGAGCGGTGATCGCGCTCATCTGCGGCCAATGAGCAGAAGCGAACGCTTCGCCCCGCGCCAACAGTGCACCGCCCCAGCCGAGACCAAAACGCCCTTGCAGCAAATACAGCGAGACCTCCGCGTCAAAACCACGCAAATCATAGCGCAGCACGCCGACTGGGCCGTCATCGCCTTCAGCGACCAACAGCAGCCGCTGAGGGTTACGCAAGCTCGCAGTCAGCCAGTCCAGATGTTGCTTCCAGTCGATAACGCCAGCGTCCAGTGACCAGCGGCGCACCGCCTCGGCATTGCGTCCGTCAAACAACAACTGCGCGTCGTCCAGCGTGGCCGGGCGCACCTTGAGCACCGCGCCCGCCAACGCCACCGCAACCCGCAGCGCGCCGCGCCCGTCGACCAATTGCCGCGAACGTTCGGCCAGGCTTTGGCGCAGATAAACATTGTCGACGACCAAGCCGATGGCTTGGCGCAATTGCTCGACGCTGACCTGCTCGCGGGCGCCCAAGAACACATGCGCGCCAGCCGCCGCCATGACTTCGCCGTTGGCATACTGATTATTCGACACAGCTATGCAGATCGTTGGCAGCCCCAGTGCCGCGCGCTCCCAACTGGTGCCACCGCCGGCGCCGACAAACAAATCGGCCTCGGTCATGCGTTGATGGAAATCGCTGACAAAACTGTGCAATCGCCAATTCGGCCGTGTCTCGGCCAGGGCCTGCATCTGTGCCCATGCCGGGTTGTCGGCGCCGGCAACGAAATCCACTTCAAGCTCGGGAAAATCCGCCAGCGCCAGCATCGCGTGATGAGTCTGCATCGCCGCGTCGAAGCCGCCGAAATTCACCAATACCCGGCGAGCCTTGGACTTGATCTCGATGGCCGGGCAAATGAACTCCTCGCGCAGCATGGCAAAACGCGGACCAAGCAATGTGTGACAACCGTCAGGCAACAGCGGCGCGTAATGCTCGCTCAGGCCGGAGAGGTTCTGATTAAGCAGCAGGTCAACGCTATAGCGCCGAGTGGCCAGATCATCCACTGCTGCAATCCGTGACGCCCAACGCCGGGCCGCCGTTTGCCAGTGATGATCGAGGCCATAGTGGTCGGCAATGATCCAGTCGAACCCTTCATGGCCGTCGAGCAATACATCCAGTGCATCAATGTCCGCTTGCCACGGCAGCATCGATTCGATGGCCTGCTGTGGATCTTCTTCGGCATAGCGTTCGGGTAATGCGAACGTCTCGAAACCTTCTTCCTGCAACGCATCAAGCCGATGCCCCGGCAAGCGCCGACAGGCAAATGCGACGTGACTGCCCTGCTTGCGCAACACCCGGGCCAGCGTCAGGCAACGGGCAATGTGACCGCTGCCGATGGTCGGCGACGCGTCCGCACGGATCAGCACTCTCATTGCACTTCCCCGCCAGCCTTGAGCGCGGCGTACAGGTATTCGGCGCGTTTCCAGTCTTCGACAGTGTCGATGTCCTGCACCAGATGCCGAGGCAGGATTACCGGCAGACTGGCAGGCGAATACAAGACCTCACCGCGCATCCATGCCTCGCGTCGGCCCCAGTAGAACTGACCGGCATCCTGGAATGCTTCAGGCAGATCCTGCGAGCGGGTATTACGAAACTCCGGATACAACGCCGTCAGCGCCCCCTGCCCGTCCAGCGTCAACGCGCGCTGCACGGGAAAACCAAAGCTGCAAACAGAAAACGCGAAGGACTTGTCGCACTGCTGCTCCAGCAATTCGAAGCCCTCACGCAGAAACCGCGCCTGTAACAACGGGGCCGTGGCATAGACGCAACAGGCGTAATCAAACGCTGGCAGTTGCTGCAAGGCATGCACGATCACCGCTGCCGTGCCGGTGAAATCATCGGCCAGATGCGCAGGACGCAAAAATGGCACCGTGGCGCCATGAACCCGCGCGAGCTCGGCGATTTCTTCGTCGTCAGTACTGACCACAACCTCGTCGAACAACCCCGAGTCCAGCACCGTTCGAATCGAACGGACAATCATCGGCACGCCATCGAACGGCGCAAGATTCTTGCGCGGGATGCGTTTGCTGCCCCCGCGGGCCGGGATGATTGCAACGTTGCTCAAGGGCGTTTTTCCAGAAGGAACCAGGTGACGTCGTCAGCAGGAAATTGTGGGTCACGGTGATACACAAAGCCGTAATCCAGCAGGTGCAGATCAGCGTAGCGATCGAGCATTTCACCGGCGAAATCGCGTTTGAACAGTTTGCCGCTGTTGCCGCGATAGGACACTTCCACCGGCGCCGGATTGTAGTACTCCGCGATCAGGATATAGCGCTGGCTGAGCTCGTACAGCTGCGCGTAGGCCTTCGGCAACAGTTCCGGGGCAAGATGAATCAACACGCCTTTGCTCAGCGTCAGATCGTAGGAGCGCTCGCAGGGAAAGTCGAACAGCGAACCGTGCCAGATCTTTGCGATGTCCAGTGCTTTGGCCTGTGCACAGGCATTGGCGTTGATCTCGACGCCGGACAACTCGCATTGCGGCAACAGTTGATGCAGCGCCTGCAAGTTGTTCCCGACATTGGTACCGAGTTCCAACAGGCTGTCGATCCGCCCCGTTCTCGCCAGCGCCTTGGCAAACAACGCCAGATTGGCCGCCACCAGCGATTGCCCGACGTTGCGCGCAACGTACTCGTTGCCGAAGTCACCCTGCCAGAATTGTTCCTGTTCACTCAGATTGCGCATTGCCATTTCCCATCCACCGCCACAGCGGTGTTCACTCAGTCAACCGTCGCAATTGCTCGACCACATAGTCCTGCTGCTGATCGCTCAGCAAAGGAAACAGCGGCAGGCTGATCGCTTCGGCGTAATAGCGCTCCGCTTCGGGGAAGTTTCCCTCGGCGAAACCCAGGTCGCGATAGTACGGCTGCAAATGCAGTGGAATATAGTGCAGATTCACCCCGACTCCGGCCGCGCGCAAGCCTTCGAAGACCTGGCGGTGGCTGAGATTGATCCGATCGGTCTGCAAGCGGATCACATACAGATGCCAGGCGGATTCAGCGAGCGGTTGGGCGCTCGGCAAGGTCACAGGCAAATATGTCAGCAAATTCGCGTAACGTGCCGCCAGCTCGCGTCGACGTGCGATGAAACCGTCCAGTTTGTGCAGTTGCGACAAACCGAGCGCGGCTTGCAAGTCGGTGATCCGATAATTGAAGCCCAGTTCCACTTGCTGGTAATACCACGGGCCGTGGCTGGCTTCAGTCATCTGCTGCGGATCGCGGGTCATGCCGTGGCTGCGCAGGCGTTGCAGGCGCTCGGCCAGTTCCGGGCGATTGGTCAAGACCATGCCGCCCTCGGCACTGGTAATGATCTTCACCGGGTGGAAGCTGAACACGGTCATCGCGGCGAATTCGCCGCACCCGACCGGCCGCCCCGCGTAGGACGCACCGACCGCATGAGAGGCGTCTTCGATCACCGTGAAGTTGTAGCGCTCGGCCAGTTGGGCAATTCTGCGCATATCGCAGCTCTGCCCGGAAAACGCCACCGCCACAAGCACTTTGGGCAGCACGCCATCGCGCTCGGCAGCGTCGAGCTTACCGGCCAGGACTTCAGCATCGAGGTTCCAGGTCAGCGGGTCGATATCGACAAAATCCACGTCGGCGCCGCAATAACGCCCGCAGTTGGCCGACGCCAGAAAAGTATTCGGCGTCGTCCACAAGCGATCGCCCGGCCCGAGTCCGGCGGCCAGGCAGGCAATGTGCAGCGCCGCCGTGGCATTGCACACCGCCACCGCATAATCGGCCTGACAGCGCTCGGCCATGGCCTGCTCGAAGCGCTCGATGGTCGGCCCTTGTGTGAGCCAGTCAGACTTCAACACCTCGACCACGGCGTCGATATCTGCCTTATCGAGGCTTTGCCGACCGTACGGAATCATACCGAGAGCTTCGCGTGCAGGTCGGCGATCTGCCCCACCGAGAGGAAATGCGGATTAGTGTCGGAACGGTATTCGAAGTCTTCGCTGACCGGCCGGCCGCGCTCACCGAGCTTGTCTTCGGCGAAATCGACGTCAACGCTGGTAAAGCGGATCGACGGCTGGATGGTGTAGTGATCGGCAAACTCCAGGGTCATCCGCGCATCGTCCAGCGGCACCATCAACTCGTGCAGCTTCTCGCCCGGACGAATGCCGACGTGCTTGTGCGGCAGGTGCTCGGCCATGCCCCGGGCCAGATCGACGATGCGAATCGACGGGATCTTCGGCACGAACACTTCGCCACCGTGCATGCGTGCAAAGCTGTCGAGGACGAACTGCACACCGTGATCGAGGGTGATCCAGAAACGTGTCATGCGTTCGTCGGTGATCGGCAGCTCTTCAGCGCCCTCGGCGATCAGTTTGCTGAAGAACGGCACCACCGAGCCACGGGAGCCGGCGACGTTGCCGTAGCGCACCACGGCAAACCGGGTCTGCTGTTCGCCGGCAATGTTATTGGCGGCGACGAACAGTTTGTCCGACAGTAACTTGGTTGCGCCGTAGAGGTTGATCGGGCTGGCGGCCTTGTCGGTGGACAGCGCAACGACTTTCTTCACGCCATTGTCGATGGCTGCGGCGATGATGTTTTCCGCGCCGTTGACGTTGGTGCGAATGCACTCGGTCGGGTTGTATTCCGCTGCCGGCACTTGCTTGAGCGCGGCGGCATGCACGACGTAGTCGATGCCGCGCATGGCCTGACGCAAACGATCGGCGTCGCGCACATCGCCAAGGAAATAGCGCATGCACGGCGCGTTGAACGTCTGCTGCATTTCGTATTGCTTGAGTTCATCCCGGGAGAACACCACCACGCGCTTGGGCTGGTATTGCTCCAGCAGGCGGCGGATGAAATTGCGCCCGAACGAGCCGGTGCCGCCGGAGATGAAAATCGATTTACCGTTGAACATGTCTTGAGTCCTGTTTCCTGATCGTCAGGCTTAGGCGAGCAACTGCGCCCAGTCGATGCTGGAGGCCTGGCCGAGGGTAAAGCCCTTGTCGGTCAGGGAAAGGTTCGGGTTGCGCGCCGCATCCTGAGCGAAACGTGCCGACCATTTGTCATGCAGCGCGGCGGCGGTTTGCGTGACTGGCGGCAACAGGCCCGGATGTTGAATCTGTGCCTGCGGGCACCACACGGTAAGGTAACCGGCATCCGCGACTTTCAGGCACAAGTCGATGTCGGCGAAGGCGCTGTCGAAATGCTCCTCGTCCAGGCCACCCACGGCGTCGAACAGCGCCTTGCGAATCATCAGGCAGGCGCCGGACACCGCCGAATAGCTCTGCTCGACCTGATTGCCGAACAGGTAACCGGCAGCGTCTTTGCTTTCACCGATAAACACCGCATTGACCTGACCATCACTGCCCAGCACCAGACCGCCCTGGGTCGTGGCGCCACGGCCGTCCACCAGTTTGACGCCCACGATACCGACTTCCGGACGCTGAGCCTGATTGAGCAATGCATCGAGCCAGTTGGCGTTGACCACCTCGGCCTCGGCCGAAAACAGCACCAGGTACTCACCTTTGGCTTCGCCACTGGCGAGGTTGTACAACGCCGACTCGCTGAGCCGCTCGCCGCTGCGCAACACGCGAATGCGATCGCCCTTGCCCTGCAGACTGTCCAGCCACTCAAGCAATTGCGGCGATTGGCTATGGTTGTCGACCAGCAGGATTTCGTGGCGCTGGTAGCGGGTTCGCTGCAACAGGCTGACCAGCGCTGTTTGCAGGTGTTCGAGATTGTCCTGGCTGTGCAGGATGATCGACACCATCGGTCGCTCGCTGTGCTGGTAGTCGATCTGCCAGGTTGACGGCAACTTCGAACTGACCTGACCACGGTAACCGCGCTGACTCAGATGCCGCGTCAGGGTCTGGCGTTCATGGGCATTTTCTTCAGCCTTCGGTGCGTTGCAGATCAGCAAAGGCTCGGCCAGATGCGCCAGACCGGCGAGGCCGCCGTCTTCGATCAGCCGCAGCAACAGGTCCAGCTCCAGCGCTTCGGTGTACTCGCTGGCAAAACCTTTGGCTTGCACCAGCGCATCACGCTGGATCAACCAGTGACGCGCCATCAGCGACGGCACGGTTTGCAGCAGGTCGAGATTCACGCCCGGGCGGAACGCGTGCGTCAGTTCGCCGCCCGGCTGGCGATGGATTTCATCCATGGCCACGGCCCGCACGCCTTCGGCACCGATGAGTTCCAGGCTGGCCCGCAACAGGCCGCTGACGGTGAACTGGTCGCCCGCCTCGGCCAGCAACAGCCAGTCGCTGCTCATTTGCGCGATGACCTGATTGATCCGCTCCACATAGTTGGAGGCGCTGACTTTGACGAAGTGCACGGTGTCGCGCACGGTGGTCGTGGCCGGCAGTTCGCCAGTGGTGAACACCACCACTTTGAAAGCCTTGTATTGACCGCCGACCAGGCTGTCGAACGTTGCCTGAAGCTTGACCATGTCGGCGTCCAGGTCCAGCAACAGAATGCCTACCTGCGGTCCGCCATTGTGCTTGGCCAGATGGCGGGCGATGGTCGGCAATTGCGCCGCGTGCGGATTACGTGCCTCCAGCCATTGCAGCAGCCGCCCGCTCGGCATGTTCTCGAACAACTTGCGGTCGGCCTGCCCCGGCACCGAGTTCAGACGCTGCAGCCACGCTTGCAGCTTCAGCCCTTCTTCATGCTCATCGCTGCCCAGCAACGACTCGGCAAGACGCTTGACCACTTCACGGTTGAACAGGTTGAGGGTCAGCGCTTCCCAGAGCCGTGCGCGAATCGTGCGCTCGTCGTCGTTAGGGTGCAGGCGCATCAGCTCATGCTGACGCAGCAGCACGCCTTCGAGCTCCTGCAACTGCACGCGACCGGCCGGCATGGCGTGTAGCAGGAATTCGAATTCGGTCAGTAAATCGAACATCGGCTTGTTGTAGAACGGCATTTCCACGAACTGCTCGGGAGCGAAAGAACGTACCGGTTCCTTATCGCATTCAATCCACGCCGAACGGAAAATCGGTGCGCCCGCCAGCGAAACACCCTTGAGCAAACAATTGGCCATCTGGGCAAAGGTGTTCAGCGCAATCTGCTTGATCGCGGCCGGATCCTGGTCGCTGAGCGGGGTCTTGATCGTTGCCAGAAACTCAGCGAACTGCTCACGCTCTGCCACGGTTTTCGCGTCCTGATAAGCAAGGACGGTCAGCACGTTGGTGTTGTGATCCGAATTGCCATAGTTCACTTCACGCACGGCAAACGGAATCGGAAGAATGCGCGCCTTGGCACAGGCCAGCAGATAGAACGAGTGACCGATTTCCTGCCACTCGAAGCTGGTACCTGGCGGTAACTGGCTGTACCACTGTTGCAGCAGATCAGTGCGGGTCACGGCATAGAACGGCGGCAGAAACTGCCCCATGAAGTCCATGACCCGGGTTTCAGCGTCTGGCGAGTCGTAGTCTTCCTGCACGCGCTTGTCGCGGCGGTAATAGGTGACTTCGTTGGCACGGGTCAGGTACATCATCCCGTAGCCATGGCACACACCGTAATCGGTGTTGGCGTGCAGGAATTCGACCGACGCAGTCAGCGCGTCGTGAATCAGGAAGTCATCGTCGGCAGCGAACACCATATAAGGCGTCTTGACCTGCGCGACACCCCAGGTCAATTTGTCCTGCAAGCCCTTGTAGGTGTACTGCGGCAAATGCCGGTAGTCGACCGACGGAAAATCCACCGCGATGCGGTCGTCGCACTGCACGGACGAATCCAGCACCAGCACCCTGGCCGGGTAACTGCTGTAGTACTGCAAGGTACGACGCAGGAAGGCACTGCGGTTGTGGGTGATGACCACCACCGTGAACAGCTCGTCCAGCGGTGTCACATTGGCTTGAGTACTGCTTTGAACCTGCATTTTCCTATCCCCACAACCGGCCAGTCGCCTGAAGTCTGAAACTGTTTTTGATTAACGAACGCGACGCAGATAGCCGTCCGGCGCCACGGTGATCAGCAGTTTGTTTTGCAGCTGCTGGTCGATCTCGAAATCCTGGTTCTCTTCCAGGTATTTCCACACCGCGGTTTTCGGGTTGTCGCCCGGGCCCCATGGACGGTCCGGGAAGAAATCGGCCGGCATGTCTTCAACCACGGTGTCCATGACCACGCAGTAGCTGTCGACCGACACCAGCGGTGCGTACAAACGCAGCTCTTCCAGCACATGATCGTGGGTGTGGTTGGAGTCGAGGACCAGAATGACTTTCTTGCCCTTGGCGGCGGCTTGAACCTGTGCAGCGATGGCCGGATCGATGCTCGAACCTTCGATCATCTTGATGCGCTTGGCCATCGGGTGGCTTTCGATCGCTTCACGGTTGTGCGGGCGAATGTCGAGGTCGATGCCCAGCACTTCGCCGTGGCCTTGCAGCTCCAGCAACGAGGCGTAGTAGATGATCGAACCGCCGTGGGCGATGCCGCACTCGATGACCAGATCCGGCTTGACCTGCCAGATGATCTCCTGCATCGCCATCATGTCTTGCGGCAACTGGATGATCGGGCGGCCCATCCACGAGAAGTGGTAGCTGTACTTGTGTTTGGCCGATTCGTTGAAGAAATCACGGGCCAGGCCCGTCAGCTTCTGGTCGTCACCCTGTTGGGCGATCTGCTCGCGGCACTCGGCTTCGAAGGCTTTGTTGATGCTGTTGTCGGTCATTTTAATAATCTCAAGGGTCACTGAAACGAAGCGCTGTCGACGGCGTGATAGACGTAGCGTCCACCGGTCATCCGCTTGATCTCTTCGAGGTAATTGGAATTCATCACAAACAGGTGGGCGCCTTCGGGCAGCGCGTCCATCGCTTCTTGGGGCGAGGACACCCGCGCGCCGCTCAGTGGCAGATAACGCCCCTGTTTGGCCGGGTTGATATCCACCACACGGTCTACGGCCACACCGGCGCGCTGCAGGAACAGCGAATAGATCACGCCCTTGGACGAGGCGCCCCAGATCGCCGAACCCTGCTCGGGGGCAGACTGAATGATCTGCACGGCACGATCGAGGCTGGCGGTGAACCCGTCCGGCAGCGTCAGGCGTGGCACCGGTTGTTCCGGGGTCAGGCGTAACGTCGACAGGTCGGCGACGATGTACAGGTACTGGCCACCGAACAGGTGGCCGGCCTCGTGCACGGTGCCGAACATCCGGCGCAGGTCATCGAGGCGGAAATAATTGACGTGTTCGTAGAACAGGTCGAACCAGGCCTTGTGCTCGAGGATCCAGTCAAAGCACGGTACTTCGATGTAGATCTGCCCGCCCTGATTGGCTTCGGCGATCACCGACAGAAAGCTCACCGGGTCTTCGATGTGTTCCAGCACATGGCGCAGCACGATGGCGTCCGCCGCCAGGCCAAGGCCACGGGTGAACGGCGCCTTGATCACGTCGGCGTTGTCGCCTTCGTAAGCCGGGTCGATGCCGGTGATCGAATAGCCGAGGCCCTTGAGCAACTCCAGAAAGTAGCCTTTGCCACAGCCCACTTCGATCAGTTCCTGACCCTTGAAGTGTTTAGCGATGATGCCTTCGACATCGCGCAGGTGCTGCTGGAACTGGCCGGAATGCGCCTGCTCGTTCTGGTAGTCGGCGTCATAGCTGAGCTTGTCGGCATCGAACGCAGCGTTGAAGATCAGACCGCTGCGCTCATCCTGCACCAGCAGCATGTCGGCGCTGGCCGAGGCTTTCGCCGACGCCGGGTCGGCGAAGGTGCGGTTCTGCAACACCGGCAGGTCGGTGACCCGATACAACTCGTGCCTCATTGCGGCTCTCCCAGTAGCTGTTGCAAACGCTCGGTCACCGCCCAGAACGCCATCGGTTCGTGGGTCGGGTAAGGGTAGTGACCGAGGTTCAGATTCAACGCCGCGCCGCGTTCGCGCAGGCGTTCTTCGACCAATGAACGCACCGACACCGGTTGGCCACTGGCGCAATTGATCACACCGTCGAAGTCGCGCTGCTGCAGGATCGCGGCGAGGTAAGCGGTTGCGGTGGCAATCGGCAAAAAGTCACGCAGTTGCTCACCGCCAGACATGTTGAACGACGCGTCTGCGGCATCAATCGCCCGGTCCAGCGCTGCGAGCAAACTGTTGGGGTTCTGCCCTTCGCCATGCAGATAAAACAGGCGCGCCCACTGTAGGGTGAACGGCATTTCCTGCTGCAGGTTTTGCAAAAACAGGTGCAGCGTGTGTTTGGCCAGACCGTAAGGATTGCTCGGCTGGGGCTCGACGCTTTCGCTGAGCGGGCCGCTTTGCAGGCCGTACTCGAAGCAGGTGCCGGTGACCAACACTTGCCGCACACCCGCCTCGACCGCGCCTTTGATAAAGCGGTAGTCGGCCATCAGGTTGTGCTCGAAGTGGAACAGCGCCCGATAGTTCGGCAGGCCCGGCCAGGCCAGATGCGCGAGTACGTCGATGCCCTCGGTCAGCGCGGCGACATCGAGTTCGGCGGCGTGAATATCCGCCGCAACGAACTCGACGTCATTGATCCACGGCATGCCTTGTGCGGTTTCTACATTGCGCGCCACGGCACGAACGGCGTCGCCACGAGCAAGCAACGCCGCCACCAGATGCCGGCCGACGAAGCCCGTAGCCCCGGTTACCAGGACTTTCACAGGACTTTCAACTCAGGCACGGCGATCACGAAGCGCCCGTCCCATTGCCGCACCTGAGCCAGTTGCTGACTGACTTCGTGCAACAGGTTCCATGGCAGCACCAGCACGTAATCCGGTTTCTCGATGTCGATCTGTGCCGGCGCGACAATCGGGATGCGGCTACCCGGCAGGAACTTGCCCTGCTTGTGCGGGTTGGCATCGGCGACCCAGGCCAGCAGGTCGGGTTTGACCCCGGCGTAGTTGAGCAAGGTGTTACCCTTGGCGGCGGCGCCATAGCCGACCACACGCTTGCCGTCGGCCCTGGCCTGCAACAGAAAGCGCAGCAAGTCATGCTTGATGCGCTCAGCGGCGGGGGCGAGGGTCGCGTAGTAGCCGGCGGTTTTCACCCCGGCCTCCAGCTCGGCTTGCAGCTGTTGTTGCACCGCCGGCTGCACCGCACGACGCTGGCCGTCCTTGCGCTGCACGAACACCCGCAGCGATCCGCCGTGCGTGCTCAACTGACTGACGTCGAACACTTCCAGGCCATTGCGTTCACACAGGGTCTGCACGGCGGTCAGCGACAGGTACGAATAGTGTTCGTGATACAGCGTGTCGAACTGCGCGCCAGCCATCAGCGTCAGCAGTTGCGGGAATTCGAACGTCGCTACGCCGGTTGGCTTGAGCAGCGTCGCGAAACCGCCGAGGAAATCGTTGATATCCGGCACATGGGCGAGCACGTTATTGGCGGCCATCAGGTCGGTGCCCCAACCTTCGCTGCGCAGCTGTGCAGCCGTCTCACGACCGAAGAACAGTTCACGAATCTCCAGGCCCTTTTCCCGTGCTGCTTGCGCGGTGCTGCGGGTCGGCTCGACGCCGAGGCACGGGATGCCACGACCCGCGACGTACTGCAGCAGGTAACCGTCGTTGGCCGCGACTTCAACCACGCGACTGTCGCCCGTCAGGCCAAAGCGCTCGACCATCTCGGCGACATAACGCTCGGCGTGGGCCAGCCAAGTGCTGGAGAACGAACTGAAGTAGGCGTACTCGGCGTCGAACAGACTGTCGGCGCGGGTGTAATCCTCGGTCTGCACCAGCCAGCATTGCTGGCACACGGCAACCTTCAACGGCACCCATTGCTCGGCCTGTTCCAGGCGATCGGCGTGCACGTAGGCGTTGGACGGTGGCGAGGTGCCGAGGTCGATCAGCGGCAGGCTCAGCGGTGCGGCGCACCCACGGCAGTTCATAGACGCACTCCAGCAAAGTGTTGATCGAGCGCGGGATGGCTGGAATCACGCGCTGACAAATTATTGACAGGCAACGGCCAGGCGATCGCCAGCCGTGGATCGTTCACCGACAAGCCGCCCTCGTGCTCCGGCGCGTAATCAGCGCTGTGCAGGTAAAGCAGTTCGGCGTCGGCTGTCAGCGCCTGGAAACCGTGGGCGAACCCGGCCGGAATCAGCAGGCTGCGACCGTCGCCAGCCTTGAGGTGCTCGGCGTGCCAGTGCAGAAAAGTCTCGGAGTCCGGGCGCAGATCCACCGCCACGTCCCACACTTCACCGCGCAGACAGGTGATCAGTTTGGCTTCCGGCGCATTGGCATTCTGATAATGCAGACCGCGCACACTGCCCTGCTCGCGGGTGCAGGAATGGTTGATCTGGCGGATATGAAATTCGCGGCCGAACGCGCTCAGGCTGCCCTCGCAGAACAGCCGGGCGAAGTGCCCGCGCTGATCTGCGAAACGCTTGTGCTGGACGCTGAACAGTCCGGCCAGCGGCAATGCCTTCAGGGAAAACTCGCTCACAGCGCGCCTCGGTACAGGTTCAGTTGGCCAAGGGTCACGGCGCGCATGTCATCACCGTTCTGCCATGCCAGATGCCAGTCGAGGGTCTGGGTCAGGCACTGCTGCAACGTCCAGCGCGGCTGCCAGCCCAGTACTTGGCGGGCGCGGCTGCTGTCCAGGCGCAGCAGGCCGGCTTCGTGCAATTCGCTTTTTTCGATGCGCAGACCGCGCGCCTGCGGCCAGCGGTTGGCGAGCAGTTCGACTACTTCACCGACGCTGCACATGTCCGCCTCGCCCGGGCCGAAGTTCCATGCCCCGGCGTATTCCGGGCCTTGTTCGTAGAGGCCGGCAGCCAGTTGCAGGTAACCGGCCAGCGGCTCCAGCGCGTGCTGCCACGGGCGCACGGCTTGCGGATAACGCAGGGTCACCGGCTCGTCTGCCGTCCAGGCTCTGAGCACATCGGGAATCAGGCGTTCAGGGGCGAAATCACCGCCACCGAGGACGTTGCCGGCGCGCGCGGTGGCCAGGGCCAGACCGTGCTCGGCGTACTTGTCGGCCGGGAAAAACGAGGCCGCGTAAGACTGCGCCAACAGTTCGCAGCAAGCCTTGCTGCTGCTGTAAGGATCATGCCCGCCGAGGGCTTCGTCTTCGCGGTATGGCCACAACCATTCCTTGTTGGCGTAGACCTTGTCGGTGGTCACCAGCACGCAGGCGCGCACGCAACCGACCTGACGAATCGCTTCGAGCAGGTTCAACGTGCCCATGACGTTGCTGGAATAGGTGCCGAGCGGGTCGCGATAACCTTCGCGCACCAGTGGCTGCGCGGCCAGGTGCAGAACGATCTCCGGCTCGGTGTCGGCGATGATTTCCAGCAAGGCGCCAAGATCACGCAGATCGCCGCGCTGATCGTTGATGCCTTCGTGGACGCGTGCCAGCTCGAACAGGCTCGGTTCGGTCGACGGATCAAGGGCAAAACCGCTGACTTGTGCGCCGAGGCTTTGCAGCCACAGGGTCAGCCAACTGCCCTTGAAACCGGTGTGACCGGTAACCAGTACGCGCTTGCCGCGCCAGAAATCCGCACTCAGGCCCATTGCTTCCATGGGGCCTCCCCGTTCTGCCACAGCGCTTCGAGATGGTTCTTGTCGCGCAGGGTGTCCATCGGATGCCAGAACCCTTCGTGCTCGAAGGCTTTCAACTGTTCGTCCGCAGCCAGCCGCGCCAACGGCTCGGCTTCCCAAGTGGTGGAATCATCGGCTATGTACGGCAGCACTTTAGGCGACAGCACGAAGAACCCGCCATTGATCCAGCCACCGTCACCGCGCGGCTTTTCGGTGAAACCAAGCACCTGATCGCCTTGCCGCTCGAGGGCACCGTAACGGCCGGGCGGCTGCACGGCGGTGACGGTCGCCAGACGACCGTGGGCTTTGTGGTAATCGACGAGCTGAGCGATATTGATGTCGGAAACGCCGTCGCCGTAGGTGAAGCAGAACGCTTCTTCATCTTGCAGATAACGCGCAGCACGCAGCAGACGGCCACCAGTCATGGTTTCCTCGCCGGTGTCGATCAGAGTGACGCTCCACGGCTCGCTGTAGTTCTGGTGCACGTCCATGCGGTTTTCGCGCATGTTGAAGGTGACGTCGGAGGTGTGCAGGAAGTAGTTGGCGAAGAAGTCCTTGATCGCGTAGCCCTTGTAGCCCAGGCAGATCACGAAGTCGTGGATTCCGTGGGCGGAATACTGCTTCATGATGTGCCAGAGAATTGGCTTGCCGCCGATCTCGATCATCGGCTTGGGCTTGAGGTGCGACTCTTCACTGATGCGCGTGCCGAGGCCACCCGCCAAAATAACTGCCTTCATCGTCTCCCCTCTTGTTCTTCACCGGGTTCGACCCGCGTTTGCAGGCCTTCTGGCTAAACCTTTGCCTGACTGGGCGCGGCAAAATAGCTGCGAGCGCTCGTTTTATGGCGATTTGCGAGGGTCTTGCAGGAAACGCGCCAGCTCGATGGACGCTGCGTCGGCAGTGCGACGGGCATAAAAAAGGGACGAATCCAACAGTGGACTCATCCCTTCATCGCGCGACCTTCAAGCTGAAGGCGTCAAAGGATCAACCAAATAGGGCGAACGCATCACCGGTGGCCGGCAGATCGTAGATCATGCCGTCGGCCGTCTGGATATGCTCGATGGTGTTGCCCTGCGCGTACCAGTTTTCCAGCTTCACGCCACTGGCTGGAACGCCGCTACTGCCATCATTGGCACTGTGCAAATAGGCGTCCTTGCCCACCCGAGTGACACTCAACTGGCTGGCATTGGCAATGGTGTTCAACACCAGCGTGTCGTTAAGACTGCTGCCATATTCCTGAATGGTCACCAAACCCGTGGAGTTCACGACATAGGTGTCATCACCCGCACCGCCACGCGCCTGACCACCCGTGCCCTGGCTGCCCACGAGATTCAGGATCAGAAGGTCATCACCGTTGCCTGCGGACAACGTGTAATAGCTGCCGGTACCGGTCAGAACATCATTGCCATCGCCGCCGTCAGCATTGCCCCGATTGACCGTGATAGTGTCATTTCCCTCATCGCCGCTGGCAAAAGTAGCCAGGTCGTTGGCAGTGCTGACGATAACGTCATCACCCTCGCCCCCCAAAAGCATATCTCTCTGCGCGGCCGCGCCGTCGAGACCGGATGCCAACCCGCCATAAATGTGATCGGCCCCTTCGCCACCGCGAACGAAATCGTCGCCGGCACCCCCTTCCAGATAATTGCCATTCGAATCCCCATCCAGCCAATCATCAAACTGACTGCCGCGCAGGCCTTCGATATCGTAGAACGTGTCACCCAAGGCAATACCGGTGTGTGAACCCCACGCCAGATTGATGTTTACCCCGGCATCACTGTCGTCATAACTGACAATGTCGACCCCTGCACTACCGTAAAAGGCATCACTGCCCGCACCACCCGACAACACGTCATTGCCGGCGCCGCCGGTCAGCATGTTGTCACCGGCATTGCCATGGCCGGTGAAGTCACCTGTACCGGTATAAGTCATGCGTTCGATGAACGGATCCATGGTCATCACTGACAGACTGGTATACAGCTCGTCCACACCACCACTCTCTATTTCGGAAATGGTCACACCGGCACTGTTTATGGTGTAGACATCATTGCCCTGACCACCGTCAACTGTTACGCCACCAAGGTCGATCGTGAAATGATCGTCCAGCGCAGAGCCGACGATTTTTTCCACATTGCTGACCAGACCACCGATGCGCAGCTCAACACTGACAGCCTCCAATGAATCCCAATAGTTCAGAACGTCGTAGCCATCGCCGCCATCGAACGCTTGTCCGGCTTCCTTGCAGAACAGCACATCGTCAAAGCCTGAACCCTGAATGGCTTCGATTCCGGTGAACGTATCACCGTTGGCGAAACCGGTAGACATCCAGCCTTGCGCCAGATCAATGAACACGCCTTCACTACTGTCGGCGTAGCTGACCGTGTCAACACCCTCACCACCGATAAAGTGATCCGCGCCGCCCCCCCCGAACAGCAGGTCATTGCCGGCACCACCAATAATCAGATTGTCACTGGCATTTCCATAACCGGTGAAATCGCCGGTGCCGGTAAAGGTCATTTTTTCAACGGACGCGTCCATCTGCATGTTGTTGAGCGTCGTGCGGAGTTCGTCATATCCACCACTAACTCCTTCAACGATTTTCACGTCATCGCTGCCAATGATGTAGATGTCATTGCCGTCCTGACCATCCAGAGTCATTCCAGCAATATTGCCAACGAAGGTATCGTCGAATTGAGTGCCCATGACGCCTTCAATTTCGATCAACGTATCGCCTTCAGCTTCACCACCATGAGCGATCACCGACCCCTCCTGAAACTCGATACTGATCGCTGCGGCAGAACCACGGTAATCGACCCAGTCAAAGCCCTCACCGCCATTCAGCAGATCAGCCCCTTCCCCCCCATAGAGGAAATCCCCGGACTCCAGCCCGTAGAGTTCGTCATTGTCAGGAGTACCGATGAGGTAGTCTGCTTCACTCGTTCCATTTATCACTGCCATGTGCTCCTTCCTTGTGTTGTTGTTAAATACTGTCCCAGGAGCGAGGCGCTCCTCAGTTGAGTGGGCACGTATTTGAAATCTATCGACCGATAGCACCAAAGACTGAGATCAAGACCTCCAAAAAAAAAAACGCCGGCAACCGTGAGGTCACCTGCGTTTTTTTTGTGCCCGCCGAATTCAGATCAATCCGGCAACCAGCCCCACAACCAGTGATTAAGGTTGTCACCGCGTAACATGAAATCACGGTGCACCGCTTCCTTCAGTTCGTCGCCCATGCGGTAGCTGGCGTCCGGGTCGGCGAGATGCATGCGGATCGCCTGCAGCCATTCTGCGGTGCTGTTGCTATAGACCTTGGTGCACGGCAGATGGCCACGATAGGCCTCGGTGTCGGTGCAGATCACCGGGTAGCCGCAGGCGCCGTATTCGAGCAGACGCAGGTTACTCTTGCAGTCGTTGAAGATGTGAAACTCCAGCGGTGCAAGGGCCAGGTCGAGGTTCAGGCTGGCCAGTTTGAACGGGTAGCTTTGCAAGCTGATGGCCGAGTGGAATTCGTGGATATAGGGACGCAATTCCTCCGGGCACATGCCGAAGAATACCCACTCCACTTCGTTCGCCAGTTCACGCACCACATCGGCAATGATCTCCAGATCACCGGTGTGGCTGGTGCCGCCACCCCAGCCGACTCGAGGTTTGCTGGAGGTGCGTCGACGACTGGTCAGCGTTGCCCACGGTTCCGGTGACAGCATGTTCGGCACAATGCGGATGTCGCTGTGCATGCTCGATAATGCATCCGCCAGCGGCTGCGTCGTCACCACCACGCGATCGCACAGGGCAATGCCCTCGCGCAGCATCTGCTCGGTGTTGACCGGCTTGTTGCGGGCATGGGTATTTTTCTTCGGTGCACTGACCACGTAGTCGTCGAGCTCGAAAATCCGCAGCGCACTGGAGTACTTTTTAATGCGCAGAATGTCGCTGACCGCACCTTCGCTGTAACGGCATTGCAGGATGATCGAGTCAGGCGCCAGACGCTCGATCTCGACCGTCGACGGCGACTCGTAGGCCCAGCGTCCGAGTGCCCGACCACTGCTTTCCAGCTCGGCCAAGGGTCCGGTCACGCGATAGTGGCCGACGGCCGAACTGTTTACCGGCAAGCCGAGGATCAGCGGCAACGCCCGACTGCAAAACGGGTTCCAGTTATTGCGCAGGGACGGTTCCAGACTGAAGCTCGACACGCCGAGACTGAGCGACGGGCTGTACGCCGGATCCTTGATGATTTTACTCATCCACTGCCGATGGAACGCCTCTTCCTCCTGTTCAGGCAGGATCACCGGCGCAGCCTCTGTCAGCGGCGCGATCACTACACTGGCGTAAGGCGTCCAGACCACCAGATAGCCTTCCTTGCCTGCACGCAGACACAGGTCGACATCACTCAAGCCACGGGTGTAAGTCACCTCATCGAACTGGCCAAGCTCCTCGAAAACCTGCTTGCGCAGCATCAGGCACTGACTGCTGACCGCGCTCCAGTTCTGCGTCACATGTAAACGCTGCATGTAACCGCGGCTGCTGGCCGCCTCGCCGGCAAAGGGCGCACCGACCGGCCCGGCCAGGCCCAGAATCAGGCCCGCGCTGACGATAGCCCCCTCGGGGCTGAGCAACCGCGCACCGACCACGGCGACTTCCGGACGCTGGGCATGATTGAGTAACTCATCGAGCCAGTCGCGTTCACAGATGACCGCTTGCGCGTCAAGCAACAGCAGATATTCGCCACGGGACTGCTCGGCGGCGAAGTTGCGGATCGCGGCAGGATTGTTGTCACCGGCGTAACGCAACACCCGCAACATCGACGCCCCGAGCTGGGCCATGGCGCTCAGCCATTCGAGCATCTGCGAATCAGTGACACCGGCATCGACGATGAGAATTTCGTAAAGGGTATAAGCCGTGCGCTCGATCAGGCTCTCGGTGCAGCGCTGCAAGGCGTGCAGCGAATCACCGGCCTGAATGATGATCGACACCTGGGGGCGCGCCGCATGCCGATAGTCGATGCGGTTGATCAGGGGCAATTCGTCATGACGCATGCGGTGATCGACCCCGATCCGCTGCAGATGCGCCGTCACGACGGCCGCGTTGTAGTCGATGACTGGCGGCAGCGACAGCCATTGCGCGTAGGTCAGGCTCGATTCCACCTGGACCTCGGCAATGTGCTCGATGGTTTGCGGACCGGCCTCTTCCACCAGGCGCCAGAGCAAATCATGCGGTGCCAGTTCGCCATGGACCGGATCAAATCCACCCAGCGCCATGAAACGCTGACGCTCGAACGCCAGCGCTCGCCCCACATACGGATAGGCGCGCATCAGATCGAGGTTGAAGTCAGGCTTGAACACTGGTTCGGTCGATTCGCCGTCGACTTGCGCGCCTTCGTCGCTGTAGGCGCACAACAAGCCCGGCGTGCCGGCGATACGCTCGGCCAGAATCAGCAGCGCCGAATCACGCAGGGTGTCGCCGGCCTGCAACAGGTAAAACCAGTGGGTGCCTTCCAGTTGCGGGATCACCACGTTGAGCTGTTGTGCCCAATCGGCCTGAAACGGCAACTGCAGCGTGCGCTCATCAGCCTCGCACTGCGCATCCGACAGCACCACCACCGCCTGCGCCGGATAGAGTTGCGCCTTGATGCTCTGCAACGTCGTGGCCAGCGCAGCACTGTCGCCAGCGTTGTCGATCACAATCGGCACGATCTGCGGACGCATCGGCCAACTGGCAATGCGTTGCGGCATCAGCCGTTGCTCGACCTCGCTGAAGCGGCGAATCGACAACCACTCACGATAGAAGTCGGCGTAACTTTCGCTTTCGGCACCGACACGACCACTGACCACCGTGTTGCGGTTGCCGAGGATGCGCGTTACGCACAACTCCTGCCAGGCGTGCGGCAAGTCACCGGTATTGGCCAGATCAATGTAACGCACCCAGCCGGCGGCGGGCGCCGCTTCACCACTGCGGGCGGCGAGCATTTGCTTGAGCCAGTCCCATTCCACCTTGGCGGCCTTGAGCATTTCCGGGGTCTTGCTCAGACGCTCCGGATACAGGCGCTCGGTGCTCAGCACAGTGCTGAGCGAGACAAAATTGCCACGACGCATCAAGCACACGAACAAGGCAAAATCGAGCGTGGCGACGAAACCGGCGCCCTCCTGAATCAAGGCCGGCAGCAGTTCCAGCACATCGGCGCGACGCATCAGTGCCGCACTGAAATTACCGACGAAGTTCAGCGGCGTCGATTCGAAGATCGCCAGCATGTCATCGCCTTTGAACAAGGCATCATTCGGGCTGAAACGGCAGTTCTCGACCCGCGGCGGCAAAAGGAAGTTGCCGGCGTCGCTGAGCATGCGCAGGGCGAACACCAGATTGGCATCGGCATGCTCGATCAGTGCCTGCGCCTGTAACGCGATGCTTGGTGCAAACAGCCGATCGTCATCGCATAACACCTTGATGAACTCGCCCCGTGCCGCTTCGACGCAGCGCAGCAGGTTCTTCTGCAAGCCAAGTCGCTGCGGATTGCGCAGGTAACGGATCGGATGAGCCGGCTCGGCAAACGACTCGACGATCTCACGAATCCGTTCATCGGCCGAGTCATCGCATATGACGATCTCGACGTTTTCGTACGTCTGCGCGAGCGCACTCATCAGCGCCTGATCGAAGAAGCGCGGGTTGAAGGCGGGGATGACGATACTGACGAGGGGGTGTTGATTCACGGCGGGAAACTCTCGAGCGGCGGGTCCCTGCCCTCTTCAGGCAGGAACCCCGTAACCGCTTAGGAAAAGACGGTTGGCAGCTCGACAGGCACAGACTCAGATCTTGTTGAACAAGCCCAGTTGCGCAATCTTGCTGAAGGCCAGTTGCGAAGCCTGCAACATGGTTTGCTGCAGGGTCAGACGGGTCATGACTTCGGCCGGATCGGAATCGCGGATCGACGATTGTGTCTGTGCGTTGGCCAGTACCAGCGACTGATTGGTATCGCTCTGGGTCATCAGCGACGAGCCACGACCACCGACCGAACTGATCGCGCTGGACAGCTGATCGGTACCGCTGGCGAGGTTGCCCAGACCGGAAGCCAGACCGGCCTGCAACTGCTGGATCGCCAGGGCATTGCCGTTGGTTGGCGTGTTGAGCACGTTTTTCAACTGGTTCACGCTGTCCAGAATGTTCTGGGTTTCGTGCGTGTTGACGGCAATGCTGAACTGATCGTTGGCCGCCGGCGTACCGCTGATGTTGAAGCTCACACCCGATGCAGTGGCGACGCCGGCGACCACGGTGCCGCTCGACACCGGTTTGCTGTCGGCAGTCAACGGCGCTGCGTACAGATCGAAGGCAGTAGCACTGGTAAATTTCATCACCGCCGAACCGGTCGGGAAACTGGCCTTGTAGTCCGTGGAGTTGGTCACGCTGCTGCCGGTGATCTGCGCCGACGACGGGTTACCCGGGCTGCGGGTACCGGTGAAGGTGTCAGGCTTGGCCGCGAGGGTGAACGTATGACCTGGCAGAACGGTGCCCGGTACGTCGCCCGCTTGCAGGTTGATGTTCAGCGTCAGGTCTACGCCGCGAAAGCTCACCGTTTGACCAGCCGTGCTTGCTGGATCAAACGCGCCACCCTGGCTGGCTTCGGCAGTGACATCGTTACCGGCCGAGTCCGTGATTTTCAGTTGAGTGCCGCTGACAAACGACACGCTATACGGTTCGCCACTGCGGAACTTGCTGTTGTAACTGACATTCGACGACACCTGACCGTTGGACAGCACCACACGGTTGTCATTGACCGCCGGTGCCGTCATGGTGACTTGGCTGCGGCTGGTGTTGACGGCTTGCTGGAAGGCTTCCCAGCCAGTGGTGTTGGTGGCCATTTTCATGTTGTCGCCAATGGCCAGGTCGAGGGTCACCTGATCGCCGTTGTAGGCGTAGGTGCCATCGTCATTGCGCGTGAACGGCACGGTGTCGCCCTTGGAGCCGGCGAAAATGTATTTGCCGTTCTCGTCCTTGCTGTTCATCAGGCTGAGCAGTTGCTCTTCGATCTGACCGAGCTCGGAGGCAGTCGCCTGGCGGTCGGAGTCCGTGTAACCGGCGTTGCCGGCACTCACGGCCAGCTCTTTGGCACGCTGCAGCACGTTGTTGATGCTGGTCATCACCGCTTCAGCGGTACCCAGAGTGCCTTTGATCGTGGTGGCGTTGGCTTCGTACTGATCGAGCATCGAAGCCTGCTGACCCAATTGCAGCAGGCGCGAGGCACCCACCGGATCGTCTGCCGCGGTGTTGACGCGAACCAGGCTGCTCGCCTCTTCGCTGCTCTTGACCACGTTGGCGAAGTTTTTCTGGTAGTTGGCTGCCGAGGACTCGTAAAACTGGCCAGTAGAAATGCGCATGGTTTACGACTCCTTAAAGACTGTTGATCAGTGTGCTGAAGGTTTCCTGCGCAGCCTTGATGATCTGCGAGGAGGCGGTGTAGTACTGCTGGAACTTGACCAGGTTGCCGGTCTCTTCGTCGAGGTCGACACCGGACAGCGAGTCACGGGCGCCCTTCGCGTTGGCCAGAATCGCATCGGTGGCGGCACTGTCGAGCTTGCCCTGAGCGGCTTTGGCACCGACGCCTTCGACCAGTTTGCCGTAAGCATCGGTCAGCGAAATGCCTTTGCTGGCAGAGCCGGTGTCGACGGTTTGTTTGGTCTGCAGGTCAGCGAGGACACCGCCGTTGCGGTTGTCCAGCGTGCCCGGCTGGCTGAGGCTGACGTTGACCGCCGTGCCCTTGCCTGGCGAACCGGCAACGGTCATGTCGAAATTGACGGTGTACTGAGTGGCGGGCGCAGGTGGAATCGCCGCACCGGTCGAGTCCTTGAGCGGAATGCTCAGGCTCAGGGTGTTGGTCTGGCCCGGCTTGATGGTGCCGCTGCTGAGCACGCCACCCTTGGCGTCCAGCAGTTGATAGCCCTGGCTGGTGCCATCTGCCGACGGATCACCAAACACCACTTTGACCGGCGTCGAGTACTTCATGCCGTTCTGCATCGCAGTGGTGGTGGTCGGGTCGTAGATGTCGAACTTGGTGGTCAGGGTCGGCTGACCGCTGGCCGGAATGGTCAGCGTGCCGCTGCCACCCGGAGCAATGGCGGCGCCCAACGGAGCGGCGATGGCCAGACGCTTGGAGTCGGTCATCTCGGTCTTGATGTTGGCTGCGGCATTGCGGGTCGGGGTGATCTTGAACGTGTCGCCCGCCGCTGCCGTGCCGCCAGTGAGATTCAGAGAGAAGCCGTCGATCACCGGAGCCGGGGTGGTGGTGGTGCTGAACGCGCCCATCGCAGTGCCTTCCGGCAGCCGCTGCACGGTGTAGTCCGTGGCGCTGGTGAAGGTCACCTTGTAATCGTTGATGGTCAGTTTGCCGGAGTCTTTGATGCTCACATCGAAGTTGCCGGAACCGGCACTGTTGCCAATGGTAGCGGTGCTGCGCGAAGCCATGCTGGCCGCGGTGTTGATGCTGTTGAACAGGTTGCCGCCGAAGTCACCGTTCTTGTCGATGCCCTGGCCCTGAATCGAGTTCATCTGATCGGCAACGACCAGCGCAACGCGGCCCAGTTCGTTCATCGCCGGGTCCAGCACGGTGCTGCGATAACGCAGCAGACCGCCGATTTCACCACCGGTAATGCCCGAGGTGATGTCGATGGAAGTCGAACCGTTGTTGATCTGGATGCCCATGCGCGACGGGTCGGCCTTGGTTGGCGTGACTTCCAGTTTGCTGGCGGTGCCACCCATGACCAACGGCTGACCGTTGCCCAGGTAGATGTCCATGTTGCCGCCACGCTCGACCACCTGCGCACCGGTGAAGGTGGACAGCTGGCGAATGGTCTCGTTGCGCGCGTCGAGCAGCTCGTTGGGCTGGCCGCCGGCGTTGGAAATTTCGGAAATCTTCTGGTTCAACTGGGCCACGGTGGACGCCAGTTTGTTGACCTGATCGGCCATGCTCGACAGGTTGCCGTTGATGTCCTGGTTCTGCGCGTTCAACTGACTGGAAACCGAGTTGAAGCGAGCGCTCAGGGCCTGCGCATCACTGAGCAGTAACTGACGCGAAGCATCGTCACCCGGCTTGGCGTTGACGTTCTGCACCGAGGCGAAGAACTTGGTCAGTGCACCATTGAGGCCGGTGCCACTGTCGGACAGCAACTTGTCCAGCGGGGTGACCTGACCCAGGTACGCCGCGGCATCGCTGTTGAGCGAAGTGGTGGTCTGCAACTGGGCATCAATGTAGCTGTTGTACACCCGGCGCACGTCAGCCAGGGTGGTACCGGTGCCGATCCAGAGATTGCCACTCTGAATCGAGCCTTTTGAATTCTGCACGGTTTGCTGGCGCGAGTACCCGGCCGTATCGACGTTGGCAATGTTGTTGCCCGTCACCATCAAAGAAGATTGGCTAGCGGATAAACCCGACATCCCGATGTTGAGCAAACTCATGGTTCAAACCTTACTGTATGTTTTATAGAGGCGTTGTCGAAACGCCCGCCGCAGCGTAGTTCTGGTTAACGTTCATCTGCTTGGCAATCTGCGAAATCTTGCTCGCGTAGTTCGGGTCGGTGGCGTAACCGGCCTTTTGCAACTCGCGTACAAACTGTTCTGGGTTATCGGCCGACTTCAGCACTTCTTGATAGCGATTATTGCTCTGCAGCAAAGTCACCAGATCGTGGAAGCTGTCCTTGTACGAGGCATAGGAACGGAACTCGGCCGTCTCCTTGACCATCTCCCCGTTGCGGAATTCGCTGGTGATCGCCCGGGCCGAATCGCCCTTCCAGTTACTGCTGGCCTTGATACCGAACAGGTTGTGACTGCTGCTGCCATCCTGGGCGCGCATGACCGATTTGCCCCAACCGGTTTCCAGTGCCGCCTGCGCCACCAGATAGCGCGGATCGACGCCGATACGGTCGGCGGCTTCCTTGGCCATCGGCAGCATGGTGTTGACGAATTCGTCGGCAGAACTGAAGGCTTTTTTCGCCGGCGCCAAGGGAATCTGCGCCATTGCGCGGCCATAGACCTGCATCGACCCGCCGGAGGCTTTTTCGTTTTCGGCACGCGCCAGCCAGTCGCCGTTGTACAGCGGTCCGGCGCCGGTCGTGGCGGCGGTCGCGGCGCGCTGCGGCAATTGACTGGCGGCGGTCGGCGTGGCCGACGGCACCAGACCGGCCAGCAACCGATCGGCCAGTTTCGGCGGCAAGGCCAGACGACGCTGGTTGATCAGCGCCATGTCATTACGGTGAGAAATATCGGTGCTCGGCGCATTCACCGAACGCGATGCCCACAACGGACGTTCGCCATTGAGGCGCGACAACGGCCCGTGGGTGGCGACAGTGCCGGCGGCCACCGGGGTGACCACGGCGGCGGCCTTGGCTTTGGCTTCTTCCTGCTTGGCGGCGGACGCCGCCGCAGCCTCACCCGGCGCCATCGGTTTGTTCTTCGACATCTGGCGCATCAACACGTCGGCCAGGCCGATACCACCGCCCTCGCGCGACAACGACACTGCCAGTTGCTGGTCGTACATTTCCTGATACTGCTTGGCTGCCGGCGTGTTGAGCGGGTTGTCCTGGCCCAGCGCTTCAGTGGCCGAACGCATCGACTTGAGCATTTCACCGAGGAACAGCGATTCGAATTCCTGCGCCACTTTGCGCATGTTCGCATCGCTGTTCTTGTCACCGACCTTGAGCTGGTTCAGGCGATTGAGGTCCGAGTACGAACCCGAATCGTTGCTGCTGACCAGACCGCTCTTGCGCATATCCATGAGTGTCGGCCTCAGATCACGATCAGGTCGGCTTGCAACGCGCCGGCCTGTTTCAGTGCTTCAAGAATGGCCATCAAGTCACCCGGTGCCGCGCCGACCTGGTTCACCGCCCGCACGATCTCGTCGAGGGTGGTGCCCGGACCGAACTTGAACATCGGCTTGGCTTCTTGCTGGGCATTGACCCGCGAACGCGGCACGACGGCGGTCTGGCCGTTGGACAATGGACCTGGCTGGCTGACGATCGGGTCTTCGGTGATGGTCACGGTCAGGCTGCCGTGGGTCACGGCGGCCGGCGAGACCTTCACGTTCTGGCCGATGACGATGGTGCCGGTACGCGAGTTGATGATGACTTTCGCCACGGCCTGGCCCGGATCGACCTCAAGGTTTTCCAGGATCGACAGGTAGTCGACGCGCTGGCTCGGATCAAGCGGTGCAGTGACGCGGATCGAACCGCCGTCGATGGCTTGCGCCACGCCAGGGCCGAGCATGTCGTTGATCTTGTCGACGATGCGCTTGGCGGTGGTGAAGTCGGAACGGTTGAGGTTCAGCGTCAGGCTGTTGCCCTGGTTGAAACCGCTCGGCACCGAACGCTCGACCGAAGCACCGCCGGGAATACGACCGGCCGACGGAACGTTGACGGTGATCTTCGAACCGTCGCGCCCTTCGGCGTCGAAACCACCGACCACCAGGTTGCCCTGAGCGATGGCGTAGACGTTACCGTCGATACCCTTGAGCGGGGTCAGCAACAGGGTGCCGCCGCGCAGGCTCTTGGAGTTACCGATGGACGACACGGTGATGTCGACCTGCTGACCCGGTTTGGCGAACGCCGGCAGATCGGCACTTACCGACACCGCCGCAACGTTTTTCAACTGCACGTTGCCCGATCCCGGCGGCACCTTGATGCCGAACTGCGAGAGCATGTTGTTGAAGGTCTGCAGGGTGAACGGGGTCTGTGTCGTCTGGTCGCCGGTGCCGTTAAGCCCGACCACCAGGCCGTAACCGATCAACTGGTTGGAACGCACGCCGGAAATGCTGGCGATATCTTTCAGCCGCTCGGCGTGGGCAGCAAAGGCTGCGGACAACAGGGCCGCAGCCAGCATGAGGCTCTTGAAATTCAAAGTCGCCACCTAGAAAGGGAACAGCGGGCTGAGGAAGAAACGGTCGAACCAGCCTGGCTGACTCGCATCGGCAAACGAACCGGTGCCCGAGTAGGTGATGCGCGCATCGGCGACACGGGTCGACGACACGGTGTTGTCGGTGGCAATGTCATCAGCGCGCACCAGACCTGCGATCCGCACCAACTCGTCGCCGGTGTTGAGGGTCATCCACTTCTCGCCGCGCACGGCGATGATGCCGTTGGGCAGCACGTCAGCCACGGTCACGGTGATCGAACCGGTCAGGGTGTTGCCCTGCGCCGCCTTGCTGTCGCCTTTGGTCGCACGGTCGCCGCTGTAGCCGACGTCCAGGCTCAGGTCGTTACCGCCCAACGGGTTGTTGGTGGTACCGCTGCCGCCGAACAGCGACGTCAGGCCGATGCCGGTCTTGCTGTTCTTGGCCACTTGCGAGTTGGCGTTCTTGCTCGCCTGAGTCTTCTCGTTCAGCGTGATGGTGATGATGTCACCGACGCGGAACGCCTTGCGGTCGCTGTACAGGTTCTGCTCGAAGCCGGCCTGATAGATCGAGCCGTTGTTGGCCGCAGCCGGCAATGGCGTGCGCGGCAACACCGGGGCGTAGTAAGGGTCATTGGGCTTGGGCGTCGGCGCGACGCAGCCCGCGAGCGAGACGACCCCACCCAATGCCAGAACAGATACGAAGCGTTTCATGACCCTACCTCACGGTGTTGCTGGCGGCCTCATGGCCGCCTCATAGACTGGATTACAGATTCTGCGTTACGAACGAGAGCATCTGGTCGGCGGTGGAGATCACCTTGGAGTTCATCTCGTAGGCGCGCTGAGTGGTGATCATGTTGACCATCTCCTCAACAGTGCTGACGTTCGAGGTTTCCAGAGTGTTCTGCAGCATGGTGCCGAAACCGTTCAGGCCCGGGGTACCGACTTGCGGCGCACCGGAAGCGGCGGTTTCCAGGAACAGGTTGTTGCCCACGGCCTGCAGACCGGCCGGGTTGATGAAGTCGGCGGTTTGCAGGTTGCCGATCACCTGGGACGCCGGGTTGCCGGCAATGGTGATCGACACGGTGCCGTCGCGGCCTACGGTGAAGGTCTGGGCATCGTTCGGAATGACGATGGCCGGTTCCAGGGCGAAACCGCTGGCGTTGACGATCTGGCCATTGGAATCGAGGTGGAACGTACCGTCACGGGTGTAGGACGTGGTGCCGTCCGGCTGCAGGATCTGGAAGAAACCACGACCGTCGATGGCCATGTCCAGCGGCTGCTCGGTGGTTTGCAGGCTGCCAGCGGTGAAGTTTTTCTGCGTGCCGACGATGCGCACACCGGTACCCACCTGCAGACCGGACGGCAGTTCGCTGTCCTGGGTCGACTGGGCGCCTGGCTGACGCTTGATCTGATACAGCAGGTCCTGGAACTCGGCGCGGTCACGTTTGAAACCCGTGGTCGAGACGTTCGCCAGGTTGTTGGAAATGGTGGTCAGGTTGGTGTCCTGGGCGGACAGACCGGTTTTGGCAACCCATAGAGCCGGAAGCATTCGATTCTCCTCGTGCGCCTGTTTTACGGCGCGACGTTCTGATAATTAGCTGATCTGCAAGACCCGAGCCATGGCCTGGTCGTCGTCTTTGGCGGTGTTCATCATCTTGACGTGCAATTCGAACTGCTTGGCCAGGGCCAGCACCGAAGTCATTTCTTCCACGGCGTTGACGTTGCTCGACTCGAGGAAACCCGACACCAGTTTGACGTTGGCGTCGGCCGGCGCAGGCTGGCCGTCCTTGGTGTAAATCGAGCCGTCGAGGCCCTTGTTCATGTTCTTGATGTCCGGGTTGACCAGCTTGATCCGGTCGACTTCCGCCATGACGCGCGGGCCTTCGCCCATCGCACGAATACTGATGGTGCCGTCTTCGCCGACTTCGATCTGCTGCTCGGGCGGCACGGCGATCGGACCGCCATTGCCCATCACCGGCATGCCGTTGCCGGCGCGCAGCACGCCGAGGGCGTCGACGTTGAGGCTACCGGTGCGCACGTAGCTTTCGCCGCCGTTCGGGTTCTGCACGGCGATCCAGCCGTTGCCGGTGACGGCGACATCGAGGTCACGGCCGGTCTGTACCAGCGAGCCTGGGGTGAAATCCGTGGCCGGGCGTTCGCTCATGGCAAAGGCACGCGCCGGAAAGCTGTCACCGAACACCGGCATCGAACGCGCCTGCTCCAGGTCGCGCTGAAAACCGTTGGTGGAGATGTTCGCCAGGTTGTTGGCATGGGCCTTTTGCGCCAGTGCGTTCTGGCTGGCGCCGGTCATTGCCACATAAAGGTACTTGTCCACACTCTTTCCTCTGCATGCCGGACGTTTGCCGCCCACCGCTGTACTGCTGAGCCATAAGCAATTTGCAGACCAACTTTTTTCTGGCGGCTGGCGACCCGATAAACAAAGGACTTGAGGGAATCAGAGGGGAAACTTGAAATGTATCGAAGTCGAAAAACCGGCGGTGTTATGCCGCTTGGCGGCAATCCCGATCTCTGCGGCTGAAGGAGAACTTGTGGTGAGGGGATTTATCCCCCGATGGGTGGCGAAGCCGCCCCGCTTTTCCTTCAGGACGACCTCATTTGTAGGTTTTGCGACTGCTACGCAGCCGATCGGGGATAAATCCCCTCGCCACAAAAGCGCTTGATACCACAGCATTGCTGTTAGTTTTCGGGGTCTTTGCCCACTTCATATTCGCGCAGTTTGTTGGCAATCGTGGTGTGCGAAACCCCCAGCCGCTTGCCCAACTGCCGGCTGCTTGGATGTTCGGAATACAGCCGCTCCAGCACCGCTTTTTCGAAACGCCCGACAATCTCGTCCAGACCACCTTCAAGCGAGAAATCGCCAAGCGGCTGACGCACGCCGTAATCCGGCAGGCGAATATGCTCAGCCTTCACCGTGCCGCCGTCGCACAGCGAAACCGCCTGGAACAGCACGTTCTCCAACTGCCGCACGTTACCCGGCCAATGGTAATGACTGAGACGATCCATCGCCGCCGGCGCCAGTTTCGGCAGCGAGCAACCGATCTGCCGACTGGCCTGATCGAGGAAGTGCTCCACCAGTGGCGTCAACCCGTCGAGGCATTCGCGCAAGGGCGGGATGTGCAGCGACAGCACATTCAAACGGTGATACAGATCCTGGCGAAACTCACCGCGTGCGCACAGTTCGGACAAGTCCACCTGAGTCGCGCAGATCACCCGCACATCCAGATACACCTCTTCATCGCTGCCGACCCGCCGGAAGCAACCGTCCTGCAGAAAGCGCAGCAGTTTTACTTGAAGGCGCGGGCTCATCTCGCCAACGCCATCGAGAAACAGCGTACCGCCCGCCGTCAGCTCCAGCAGACCGAGCTTGCCTTCGGCGCGCGCCCCTTCGAACGCGCCCGGTCCGTAACCGAACAGCTCGGTCTCGGCCATGGACTCCGGCAAGCCGGCGCAATTGAGCGCCATCAACGGCGATTGCCCACGCGGGCTGGCGAGATGGCAGGCACGCGCCAGCAACTCTTTGCCGGTGCCGGTCTCGCCTTCGATCAACAGCGGCGCATCCAGCGGCGCCATGCGCCGGGCTTCACGCACCACCGCCGCCATCACTTTCGAGCTCTGGAAGATGCTGTCGAAACCGCGCAACTCCTGTTTGCGTACGTTGTAGATACGCTCGCCAACCCGGTCGGCACGGTGCAGTGTCAGCACCGCGCCGGCCATCGCTTCGCTGTCGTCATGCTCCGATTGCAGCGGCGCGATATCGGCCAGAAAGATGTCGCCCTTGACCTTGACCCGCATGCCATTGATGCGCGACTTGTTGGCGCGCACCAGTTCCGGCAGGTCGAAATCTTCGGCATAACGCGACAGCGGTATCCCCGGCACCTCATCGACGCGCACCCCGAGCAACTGCGCCGCCGCGCGGTTGGCGGCGACAATCGAGCCGCCCATGTCGATCGACAACACCGGAAACTCCAGCGCACCGAGCAAGGCATTCAATTCCATGTGCCGACGCTCGCTCGGCATCAACCCGACACGCTTGACACCAAACACCCCGGCAATCGCCTCGAACTTCGGCCGCAGCGCCTGAAACTGGATGTTGATCAGGTTCGGGCAATGCAGATAGATCGCGTTGCCATGCTCGCCACCCACTTCACCGCGCGCCACGTTGATCCCGTAGGCGACCAGCAAGTTGAGAATGTCGCGCAGGATGCCGATGCGGTTCTGGCAATGGACTTTGATGCGCATAAAAATCGTCCGAATAAACGATAAAGAACCTGTAGGAGTGAGCCTGCTCGCGATAGCGGTTTATCAGGCTGTACTGAAGGTGAATGACACACCGCTTTCGCGAGCAGGCTCACTCCTACAGGGGGACTGCGCCAGACTTTTCTGTCGAGGCGCGCAGATAGTTGTCAAGATTATGTGACAGCCATCGACCTTTTCAAACCCACTAATGACCGTAAACGCGAGTTATCCTGCAAAGCGTAACGATTATTTTACGATTTAAAGAGAAATTTCCTACGCAGAGGCGTTTCAACCTGCTGCACATCAATGCGCTCTCGGGTAATCCTGAATCCATCGCTGGACATAACAAGAACGAATTCCCCTAGCAGGAGAGCAGTATGAAGCAGACGCAATACGTGGCCCGCGAGCCCGATGCGCAAGGTTTTATCGACTACCCCGCCGAAGAACACGCGGTGTGGAATACGCTGATCACTCGCCAGCTGAAAGTGATCGAAGGGCGTGCTTGCCAGGAGTACCTGGACGGTATCGAGAAACTCGGTCTGCCACACGATCGCATTCCGCAACTGGGCGAGATCAACAAAGTGCTCGGCGAGACCACCGGCTGGCAGGTCGCCCGCGTCCCGGCGCTGATCCCCTTCCAGACCTTTTTCGAATTGCTCGCCAGCAAACAGTTTCCGGTGGCCACCTTCATTCGCACCCGCGAAGAGCTGGACTACCTGCAAGAGCCAGACATTTTCCACGAGATCTTCGGCCACTGCCCGCTGCTGACCAACCCGTGGTTCGCCGAATTCACCCACACCTACGGCAAGCTCGGCCTGCAGGCCACCAAGGAAGAGCGCGTGTATCTGGCGCGCCTGTACTGGATGACCATCGAGTTTGGCCTGGTCGACACCCCGCAAGGCAAACGCATCTACGGCGGCGGCATCCTGTCCTCGCCGAAAGAGACCGTTTATTGCCTGTCGGACGAGCCTGAGCATCAGCCGTTCGATCCGCTGGAAGCCATGCGCACGCCGTATCGCATCGACATCCTGCAGCCGTTGTACTTTGTCCTGCCGAACCTCAAGCGCCTGTTCGACGTAGCCCATGAAGACATCATGGCCATGGTCAAGCAAGGCATGCAGCTGGGTCTGCACGCGCCGAAATTTCCGCCGAAACCGAAAGCCGCGTGAACCGCGACTTTTGCTGACAATTGAGCCTGTCCGTCGCCGCCACTTTGGTTTAGCGTGACGGCATTGACAGCTCAAAAGCTTTAATAAAAAAAACACTCTCGATTTCAGGAATACATCATGTCCACTTTGAACCAAGCCCACTGCGAAGCCTGCCGCGCCGATGCGCCACAAGTCAGCGATGAAGAACTGCCGATCCTGATCAAGCAGATCCCTGACTGGAACATCGAAGTGCGCGACAGCATCATGCAACTGGAGAAGGTCTTCCTGTTCAAGAACTTCAAGCATGCACTGGCGTTCACCAACGCAGTCGGCGAAATCTCCGAGGCCGAGGGTCACCACCCGGGCCTGCTGACCGAGTGGGGCAAAGTCACCGTGACCTGGTGGAGCCACTCGATCAAGGGCCTGCACCGCAACGACTTCATCATGGCTGCGCGCACTGACGAAGTGGCCAAGACCGCAGAAGGACGCAAGTAATGCACTTCGACGCCATCGGCCGGGTACCCGGCGACCCGATCCTCGGTTTGATGGAGGCCTATGCGCAGGACAGCAATCCGCGCAAGTTCGACCTCGGCGTTGGCGTCTACAAGGATGCCCAGGGCCTGACGCCGATCCCCGAAGCGGTGAAAATCGCCGAGGCGCGCCTGGTCGAAAGCCAGGACACCAAGACCTACATCGGCGGTCACGGCAATCCGTTGTTCGGCAAGGTCATCAATGAGCTGGTGCTCGGCGCCGACTCGAAGCTGATCGCCGCACAACGTGCCGGCGCCACCCAGACGCCGGGCGGCACCGGGGCCCTGCGTCTGGCGGCAGACTTCATCGCCCAATGCCTGCCGGGCAAGGGCGTGTGGCTGAGCAACCCGACCTGGCCGATCCACGAAACGATTTTCGCCACCGCCGGGGTCAAGGTCAGTCACTACCCGTATGTGGGCAGCGACAACCGCCTCGACGTCGACGCCATGCTCGCCGTGCTCAACGAAGTACCGAAAGGCGATGTGGTGCTGCTGCATGCGTGCTGCCACAACCCGACCGGTTTCGACCTGAGCCATGACGACTGGCAACGCGTGCTCGACGTGGTGCGCAGCCGCAATCTGCTGCCGCTGATCGACTTCGCCTATCAGGGCTTTGGCGACGGGCTGGAACAGGATGCGTGGTCGACCCGACTGTTCGCCGCCGAAGTGCCCGAGTTGCTGATCACCAGTTCATGCTCGAAGAACTTCGGCCTGTACCGCGACCGCACCGGTGCGCTGATCGTCTGCGCGAAAACCGCCGACAAGCTCATCGACATCCGCAGCCAGTTGGCCAACATCGCTCGCAACCTGTGGTCGACGCCACCGGATCACGGCGCGGCGGTGGTCGCGACCATCCTCGCCGACCCGGAGCTGAAAGCGCGCTGGGCCGACGAAGTGGAAGCCATGCGTTTGCGCATCGCCCAGTTGCGTAGCGGTCTGGTCGAAGCGCTGGAGCCACACGGCTTGCGTGAGCGCTTTGCGCACATTGGCGTGCAGCGCGGGATGTTTTCCTACACCGGCCTGTCGCCGGAGCAAGTGAAACAATTGCGTGAGCAGCACAGCGTGTACATGGTCAGCTCGGGCCGGGCCAACGTCGCCGGCATCGACGCTACGCGTCTCGCCTTGCTGGCCGACGCCATTGCCAACGTCTGCAAGTAATACCGCAACCCCCTGTAGGAGTGAGCCTGCTCGCGATGGCGGTGTATCAGTCAACTTAAATGCTGGCTGACACACCGCCATCGCGAGCAGGCTCACTCCTACCGTTGTTTTTGCGGTGACCTTTTGCTTTTGCCCTCCCCCTGCGGCCATCTGTCGCATTAATTTGAATTAAAAGTCTGATTGTCATTTTTCCTGCTGTATCCTGCGCAGGCTTTCAAGAAGCGCGGATCTACCAGATCTATCAACAGACTTAGCGAGGAGCGCAACCATGCACGAGATTCCTAATCTCCCCTTCCCAAGCCTGCACGTACCTGAGCAGACGACCACGCAGCAAGCCGGAGCCCAACAGCCCGAGCCGAAAGAAGCAGTTGACAGCCGCCCGGCCGACAACGACGAGTAAAACCCGCCGTACAGACCGTGTGGAAAGCGCTAACATGCGCTTTCCACACTGCCTGAATCCGAGCCCGCCATGACCGACGAATTCTCCGAAAGCCAAGCCGCCGTCCTGATCGGCGCGACCGAGAAAATGATCGAGATCTGGAACCGCCTCTCCCCGGAAAAACGCGCCGCCCTCCTCGCCCGTTTCGGCAGCGAAGAAAATGCCCTCGCCGCCCTGGTCACCACGCAACTGGTCGCCCCGGCCAAGTCCTGATGCCAGCACCCTGCAAATAGTTTTACTGTTGCCCACCTCAGCGTCGTCCGCGCCGCTATCATAAGCAGCCTATCTAATCCTGCTTTGCCGTGGATCGTTTCCCATGTCGTCCTCTATGCCACAACCCCAGCGCCCCCTGGCGGTCACGCTGCAAGTCGTTTCCATCGTCCTCTTCACCTTTATCGGCTACCTGAACATCGGTATTCCGCTCGCAGTGCTGCCGGGCTATGTCCACAGCGATTTGGGCTTTGGCGCGGTGGTCGCGGGCCTGGTGATCAGCGTGCAATACCTGGCCACCCTGCTCAGCCGCCCGTACGCCGGCAAGATCATCGACAACCAGGGCAGCAAACGTGCGGTGATGATCGGGCTGGCCGGTTGTGGCTTGAGCGGTGTGTTCATGCTGATTTCGGCCTGGACCCCGAACCTGCCCATGCTCAGCCTGATCAGCCTGTTGATCGGCCGCCTGGTGCTGGGCAGCGCGGAAAGCCTGGTCGGTTCCGGTTCAATTGGCTGGGGCATCGGCCGGGTCGGCGCGGCGAACACCGCCAAAGTGATCTCGTGGAACGGCATCGCCAGTTACGGCGCACTGGCGGTCGGCGCGCCGTTCGGGGTGTGGCTGGTCGGCCAGTTGGGGCTGTGGAGCATGGGCGTCAGCATCATTCTGCTGGCAGCACTGGGCTTGCTGCTGGCGTGGCCGAAAACCGCCGCGCCGATTGTCGCCGGCGAACGTCTGCCGTTCATGCACGTGCTCGGCCGCGTCTTCCCCCACGGTTGCGGACTGGCGCTGGGCTCGATCGGCTTTGGCACCATCGCCACCTTCATCACCCTGTATTACGCGACACAGCATTGGGACAACGCGGTGCTGTGCCTGAGCCTGTTCGGCGCCAGCTTCATCGGTGCGCGCCTGCTGTTCGGCAACCTGATCAATCGCCTCGGCGGCTTCCGCGTAGCGATCGCCTGCCTGTCCGTAGAAACCCTGGGGCTGCTGCTGTTGTGGCTGGCGCCGGACGCGCATTGGGCGCTGGCCGGCGCGGCACTGAGCGGTTTCGGTTTCTCGCTGGTATTCCCGGCGCTGGGTGTGGAAGCAGTGAATCTGGTGCCGGCCTCCAGTCGCGGCGCAGCGGTTGGCGCGTATTCGCTGTTCATCGACTTGTCGCTGGGGATCACCGGGCCATTGGCCGGGGCGATTGCGGCGGGATTCGGTTTTGCCTCGATCTTCCTCTTCGCCGCCCTCGCCTCGCTAAGTGGCTTGGCGCTTAGCGTGTATTTGTACAAACACACGGCGAAGTACCGCGAAGACTAAAAATCCACCTTGCCGCGTCCGGCCTTGATACTGCCGCGCTTGGTTTTCGATTCGAGTCGACGCTTTTTTGAACCGAGGGTCGGCTTGGTTGGACGGCGCTTCTTTTCGACTTTGGTCGCGCTGAGAATCAGCTCGACCAGACGCTCCAGCGCATCGGCGCGGTTGGCTTCCTGCGTGCGGTATTGCTGGGCCTTGATGATCAACACGCCATCGCTGGTGATGCGACTGTCGCGCAGCGCCAGCAACCGCTCCTTGTAGAACTCGGGCAGGGACGAGGCCGGAATGTCGAAGCGCAGGTGCACGGCACTGGAGACCTTGTTGACGTTCTGCCCACCGGCGCCCTGGGCGCGGATGGCTGTCAGTTCGATCTCGGCATCCGGCAGATGCACGTTGTTGGAAATCACCAGCATGGAAAAAGCGTCCGTATTCAGAACGCGCAGGATACTCCGAAACAGACCTCGAACCTGCTGAAGATCCACTGCCGGCCTTCGCCTGTTCGCGATGAGGTCAGTGCAATCAACATCGTTTTGTCAGAAATCGATCAGCCGCCCAACTGCGCAACTTCTTGCGCACCTGTCTTCGAAAAAACGCCCGCCACTCGCCTGTAGCCCTTGTTACACGGCCCCTGTAGCCGAGTGCGCAAGAAGTTGCGCAGCACTGCGCAACTTCTTGCGCACTTTGAGACGGTTTCCCACAGCAAAAAACGATTTATCTCTAAGGCACAGGACGCAAACCCTTACCGCGTAATAGCCATATAGTGGCTGGCACGGATTTTGATATCAAATCGGCACTAACGCGTGCTGAACGCAGGCAGGAAAGACAGGGTAGCTCGCCGAGCCAGCCACCCTCGGTCAAAGGAATGACGTAATGAAAGACGCAATTCGCTTGGGCGACTCCACCACGCACGGTGGCAAGGTCCTCGAAGCCTTCTCCCGCACCGACCTCAACGGCAAGCCGATTGCCGGGGTCGGTCACAAGGTCAGCTGCCCGCTGTGCAAAGGGGTTTTCCCGATTGCCGAGGGCAGCAGCACCTACACCGTCGATGGCACACCCATCGCACTGGACGGCATGAAAACCGCCTGCGGGGCCGCACTGATCGCCAGTGGCCCGAAAGGCGCGGTCGTCAGCTAATCCCGTTTTTTCACTTTGATCCGCACCTCTGAGAGGCGGCTTGCTGTCGCCCGCTCGTTGAGGTCTTCAATTTTTGTCCGCAAAGCCCAGGCCTTGTTGCCGGGTGAGATGCTGTCATGACTACTGAAATCGTAAAACGTGAACCTCAGGTTGCTATCGTTCCACTGAACGCCATCGACATTCAGGACGTTGCCAGCGGTGCGGCAACGTTCGATGCCTGGCTTCAATCCGCCAGTGGTGGGGTGGTCACTCTCGACCGGATCAAGAACGTCGCCGGCGCCTTACCCGTGGTGGGCAACATCATGGCGCTGGTCGATGCGCTGGGTGACATCGTCACGCTGTCGAATGCCCAGAAGCGTGATTTGCTGGCTTGGGCCAGTCTGGGCATCAACCTGATCGGTGTTTTGCCGCTGCCACCGGCGATGGCAGCAGCCCGTATGACGTTGCGCCCAACACTGTTTCTGGTACGTCAGGAGATGAGGGCCAGCAGTAAGATGCTGATCAGTTCGTCGGTCATCGAGATCCTGATCGGGCATTTGAACGAGTCCATCATCGGCACGCTCGACGATTTCGTTGAGCAGGCCAAAGGCAAGCTGCCGGGGATTCTGGCGGACGCTGGCAAGCTGGGTGAGGACGTCATCAACGAAATTGCCAAAGGCCTCGATACGGTGGCCAATGGCAAGCTCGACGCCAAGGGCGATCTAAAAGCGGCCAGCGCACAAGCGAGTGCGGCAGTTGATCAATTCAAGAATGATCCCCTTGCATCGTTTGGCAACATCTTCGCCGCCGCTTCCAGCGCCTATAAAGCCGCAGGCAAAGGCTTAGCCAACAGTGCCGCTGATCACCTGCTACCCGATGAGGTGAAGAAGCGGGTTGCCACGGAAACCGCAAAACTGCGGGCAATGGGCCCGGAATTACGCACACAGCTGAGCAAGCTGGACGATGAGTCAGTTCAGAACTCCATCGGTTGGTTGCTGCTGATCCTCTCCAGTGCCGTCACTCTATGGCGCAAGCGCAATGCCCACGGGCAGAACGCCGCAGTCCATACAGAGAAGACCGGTAAGGCCACGCACACGGCTTCAGAGGGCCAGTTGGGCGTTAACCAAAAGCAAGTTCCAGCGGAAAAAGCGCCCAATCCAAAGAAAGGCCCCTGTGAATGCGCCACGCCATACAGCATCAATTTCGCCATAGGCTCTGAAAGCCTCAGCCATACCGATTTCAGCCTGCCCGGTCCCTTCCCGATCGAATGGACACGCACCTACAACTCACGCCTCGACGCTTTCGATCAGAGCGAACTCGGCGCTCGCTGGATCAGCGAATTCACCACGCGCTTCGACTGCGTGGACGATGGCCTGACGTTCTGCGACGCTGACGGCCGCGACCACAGCTACCCGCTGCCAAAGGTCGGCCTGTTCCACTACGACGCCATTGAAAACATCACACTGGTTCGCAGTGGCGAAGACCAGTTGCTGTTGTGCCGTGGTTTCGAGCGCAAGGAGACCTACGTCCGCCGTGGCCAGCGCTTTGTGCTGAGCAATATTTCGCTGCGTAACGGCGCCGGGATCATGCTGCATTACGAGCATCGTCACGGCGAACACTCGCTGCTCTCCGACCTGATCACCTATCAGGAAAACGACTTCACCAAAGTGCACCTGCACCTCGGCACGATGATCGACGATCACGGTCGACTGATAGGCCTTTGGCAAATCGTTGACGGTGCCCCACTGCGACAACTCTGTGCTTACCAGTACGACGCCTATGGCGACCTGATTCAGGCGCAGGACGAGAACGGCGCAGTCTGGTCGTATCAGTTCCAGCATCACCTGATCACCCGCTACACCGACCGCACCGGGCGCGGCATGAATCTGCAGTGGAACGGTTCAAGCGCCAAGGCCAAAGCCGTGCGCGAATGGGCCGATGACGGCAGCTTCGACACGCGCCTGGAGTGGGACGAAAACATCCGTCTGACCTACGTCACCGACGCGCTCGGCAACGAGACCTGGCACTACTACGACATCCTTGGCTACACCTATCGCATTCGCTACGCGGACGAGCGTTCGGAATGGTTCTTCCGCGACGAGGCCAAGAACATCGTGCGCCGCGTCAACGCCGACGGCAGCACCGATCGCTACAGCTACGATGAACGCAGCAACCTGCTCGAACACATCCGCGCCGATCACACGGTGATGCACTACGCGTACGACGATCAGGACCTGCTGATCAAGATCAGCGACGCCGAGGGCGGTCAGTGGCAACGCGCCTATGACGATCAAGGCAATCTGGTTGAAGCGCTGGATCCGCTGGGCAACAAAACCGAATACGCCTACAACAAATCCGGCCAGCCCACCGCGATCAAGGACGCCAACGGCAACGAAAAGACCCTGGACTATAACGACGCCGGGCAGATGGTCGAGTACGTCGACTGCTCGGGCAAGACTAGCGCCTGGGAATACAACGAACTGGGGCAGATGATCTGCTTCACTGACGCCGCCGGTAACGCCACCGAATACGAATACAAGGCTGGCCAACTGGTGCTGATCAAGCACCCGGACAAGACCGAAGAGCGTTTTGAGCGCGACGCCGAAGGTCGGCTGCTGGCGCATGTCGACGCTCTCGATCGCTGCACCACCTGGAGCTACAGCGCGGCCGGTTTGATAGCCGAACGTGTCGATGCCGCCGAGCAAACCCTGCGCTACCGCTGGGACCGTCTCGGACGGCTAACGGCCCTGGAAAACGAAAACGAACAACGCGCCCACTTCCACTACGACCCGATCGGACGCCTGCTGGAAGAACGCGGTTTCGACGGACGCAGCACGCGCTATCAGTACGACCCACTCACTGGACGCCTCGCGCAATCGATCAACGGCCAACGCGTCATCTCATTGAGCTTCGACCCGATGGGCCGCTTGACCGAGCGTCGTGCCACTCTGGGCGACCAGTCGCAAAGCGAAACCTTTGCCTACGATGGCAACGGCAACCTGGTGCTGGCCGACAACGCCGACAGCCGCTTGCAATGGTTCCACGACCCGGCCGGCAATCTGCTGCGCGAACACCAGCACTACCTCGGCCTGGAAAAACCCACCGTCGCGATCTGGCAGCACGAGTACGACGTGCTCAACCAACGAGTCGCCACCGTCCGCCCCGACGGCCACCGTGTCAGTTGGCTGACCTACGGCAGCGGCCACCTGCTCGGCCTGCGCCTGGATGAACACGAACTGATCGGCTACGAACGCGACGACCTGCACCGCGAAGTCGCCCGCCATCAAGGCAACCACCTGCTGCAAACCCAGAGCTGGGACCCGGCCGGCCGTTTGCAGGAACAGTTGCTGGGACGCAGCGACGACAAATCCACGCTGCTCAAACGCGAGTACAGCTACGACGTCGCCGGCCAACTGACCGACATCAACGACAGCCGTCGCGGGCCGCTCGCCTATCGCTACGATCCGGTCGGTCGCCTGCTCAGCGCCGCCACACGTCAAGGCATGGAAACCTTCGCCTTCGACCCGGCCGGCAACCTGCTCGACGACAAAGCGACAGAAGTTCGCCGCCCACTGGACCTGACCCCACCGCGCAGCAAACTCGTCGATAACCTGCTGCGCGAATACGCCGGCACCCACTACGATTACGACGAGCGCGGTAATCAGATCCAGCGCTGGCACAACGGTCAACGCAGCGATCTGCGTTGGGACCTGTTTGATCGCCTGGTGCATTTCGAAGACCCGCGCCTGAGCGTGGATTTCGCCTACGACGCACTGGGACGCCGCCTGCACAAAAACTCCCGCGCGCACTACAAACAGCGGCCTGAAGCAGGCTCGCTCTGGAACAGAAATGAACACGCGCGCAAACAGCGCGAACTCGGCTGCGGCTTCACCTTGTACGGCTGGGACGGCGACAACCTCGCCTTTGAAAGCAGCCCGGCCCAGAGCGATGGCGAACCGGGGCGCACAGTGCACTACGTCTTCGAACCGGGGACTTTTGTGCCTGTAGCGCAGGCTGTACGGCATGCGCCAATCGAGCTGATCGGGTTGCCGGATTACAGCGGTGAATACAGCCTTGATGAAGATCCGGTGTGGAATCACAAGGCGACGGCATTACCGTTTGATGCGTTGGCCTGGTACCAGTGCGATCACTTGGGCACGCCGCAGGAACTGACGGATTCACAAGGCAACATGGCGTGGACCGCGCAGTACAAGGCGTGGGGGCAGGTGACGGAGCAGCGGTCGGAATGGGCGCGGCAGCATGGCGTGATGAACCCTATACGGTTCCAGGGGCAGTATCACGATCATGAGACGGGGCTGCACTACAATCGGCATCGGTACTATGATCCGGGGGTTGGGCGGTTTGTTAGTAAGGATCCGATTAGCTACGCGGGGGGATTGAATCTTTATGCTTATGCGCCTAACCCTATAGGCTGGGTTGATCCACTAGGGCTGACATCAACTTGCAGCTGTGGAATCGGTGGACATTTCTCGGGCACAGAAAAACCAAGGAGTGAAGGTGCTACCCCAAACTCAATTTATACAAAATCCGACAAATCCGGTCAGGTTGCTGTTCAAAATACGATCTACGATGAAAACGGAATTGCAATTGGCCAAGTAGACTTCAAGAATCATGGCGGCAGCGCAGTATCAGGACATGGCCATATAATCGATCCTCCGGGCAACCTGTCTTCTGGTCATGGCTCAAGTGCCGTCCACCTCGAGCCCGGTGCGGTTCCTCAGGGATGGGGAGTCATTCCTCCTGGTATGCAACCCTCAACACCTATAGGAAAGTAGATATGACACTGTCTATGGAACAAGTAAGCAAGGTTTCGGAGGCCTTTCATCGTTTTGAAGATGGGTTAATTCTTTCTTTCGAATTTTTTTACCTTCCCAATGAACCCCTTGCCGCGCAAGTAATATTCCATGCCAGAGATCATAGAGTTAAAGGCAACGTATGGAAGAAAGTAAAGGTGATAGTGGGGGCGGTGGAGGAGTTAAGTGCAAAAGTTAAAGGCAATCAGTTTAACTCAATATGTTCTGGGGTTAGGATCTTGAAATTTGACGACGTCTGGTGTGTGGAAATTGATGGAAATTACGACATGGATGCCGACCCCACTTCACTAGCCCAGATACGCGAGGATGGAGAGCTCTACATAATTGGTCGACAGATAACAATCCTCGAGATTGCAGACTGATTTCTATAGACTTGATTTTCAATCATATCATTGGACCAGCGAGCAGCCCGTCTGCTCGTGATTACTTTTCATTATGAAACTCTTTGCGGACAAATCATGCCCTTGAGAATTAATAAAGTATAGCTTTCCTCTAACAACCACCTACTGCGCGAGAGAGGGCAGCAAAAAAAAGGCTCTAAAGTGGATCAGGCCGCTCGCAGACTCACGAGCGCCTCTGGACTCTGCACCGAGTTCCAGCCCTATTTCGAGTATCATCTCCACCTTTGCCCTCAAGACCTCAATGCAGGAAGCATACCCATGACCAACAAAGCAGTTATCGTATTCAGCGGCGGGCAGGACTCCACCACGTGTTTGATCCACGCCCTGACCCACTACGATGAAGTCCACTGCATCACGTTTGACTATGGTCAGCGTCATCACGCAGAAATTGAAGTGGCGCAGCAGCTGTCGAAAAAGCTCGGTGTGACCGTGCATAAAACGCTGGATGTGTCCTTGCTCAACGAACTGGCCATCAGCAGCCTGACCCGCGATAACATTCCGGTGCCGACCGTGAACAGTTCCGGCGAGAGCCTGCCAAGCACCTTCGTTCCGGGGCGGAACATTCTGTTTCTGACCCTGGCTTCTATCTATGCCTATCAAGTCCAGGCCAAAACGGTCATTACCGGTGTCTGTGAAACCGACTTCTCGGGCTATCCCGATTGCCGGGATGAATTCGTCAAGGCGCTGAATAAAGCCCTTGAATCAGGCATGGATTACAAGCTGCAACTGGATACGCCATTGATGTGGCTGAACAAGGCAGAAACCTGGGCCTTGGCTGATTACCACCATCAACTGGATCTGGTTCGCGAAGAAACACTGACTTGCTACAACGGCATCAAAGGCACTGGATGTTCCGATTGTGATGCCTGTAATCTTCGCGCCAAGGGCTTGAATGAGTTCCTGAATAACAAAGCTCAGGTCACTCAAAGCTTGAAAGATAAACTTGGCTTAAAGTAAAACCGCAACAAGATGCGCTCACTCAAGCATGCTGAGTGAGCGCCCTCCTCTCTTTATTGCGTCTGCGCACCCGTCAGGTATTTCTTGAACAAAGACCGTGCCCCGTAGGCCGGCAAGATATTAAAGAAAGCAAAACCCACCTTGATTGCGATCTGAACGTAGATCATGCCCAGTATCGCGCTGTTTTCCATCGTCCCGTAAAAGGCGATGTAGCAGAAAAGAAAGCTGTCGATGATCACGGCAAACAACGTACTTAAAAACACTCGCAAAAACAGAAACCTGGAATTTGTGAGCTCTTTAATTTTGCACAACAGGTACGAGTTTATGTTCTCGGAAACCAGAAACGATACAGAAGACGCTACAAGGACTGCGGACAACTGACTGATAACATCATTGTAAGCCCCATCGAGCTTCCAACCCGGCAGGCCCGGAAGATGGGTAGTGATGGCCAACAGAATGATAATCGCGGCATTGCTGATGAACGCGAACAGGATCGCTTTTCGCGCGAGTCTCAGGCCAAAGGTTTCATTGAGCAAGTCAACGATCAAAAATGTCAGCGGATAGAGGAAAGTACCCGGCGTGACGACAATATCGAAATACTCCAGATAGATCGGTTTTGTCGCAGCAATGCTGGTGAAGATGTAAAGCGTGAACAGCATCAGGTTCAGGATGATGTAGATCATCCAGGAACTCTCATGACGGTCATTTATTTCGTAAGCGGTGAGTGCTCCGCCTTGGGAGTAGAACTTCTTGTAGAGGTTTTTTACTTCGATTTTATTCAGATTATCCATAATCTCACTATTCAACACTTCACTTAGCTTTATTTTAATTATTTTGCCTGTCGCGATGACCATGATGACGGCCAGGCTTTTTCCATTTTCGAACCCCAGCAACTTGTACTTGCTGTTTTCCAACTCAACACTGCAATCCATTAAATCGTTCCTCGATTACATCTCCGATCACGCATACACGATCCGTATCAAAGTTGCCTTCATGGCTTATAGATAACTTCGCTGTGATTTTGTCATACACCAGCTTTTCTCTGTCGCTGGTCGATGCTCCTTTCTGCACGATCAATAGATCGCCGGGTTCATTCATGCCACTGATTTCATTTTCCAGAAGCACGCCTATCAGGTTAAAGGACGCGCCAAAATAGTAAGTCAGCGGGTAAATAGTGGCCAACTCACCAATTCTTTTATCCAGATTTTGCAGCAGCATACTTTCTTTAATCACCGGAACAGCTGCGGGATTCATATTCCCCTGTGGCGAAATACTGCTTTCGATGATTTCTTTTTCTTCAAAATCAATCGTCTCTATTTCTTCGTAAGACACCCCGAAGAAATCAGAAATCTTGCGCACAGTGGACTGTTGGACATTGACCACCTTGCCTTCAAGGATGTTGTAGATGGTCGTTCGGGTCAGACCACTGGAGTGGCACAGGGACAACTGCGTTTCCCCGCGACTCTTTATCAGATACTTGATGTTGTTCTTCAGATTCTCCGATCTTTCTCTTCTGTGCATCACATGCTTATCATCCATTTTTAACTGCAATCATTGTCACGTCCCGAATGATCATTCCGGACATACACAAGTGAGGTAGGAAATTGCAGTTATATCCCTGTCAGTGCCGCGCAGGATCATAGCATTCTCCCTCCCTGGGTTCGGTATAAAAAGTCAGCTTTCACAGGCTGCTTCCGCCAACATGCGGGGTCATTTCAGCCTCCGTACTGACTCGTCAGTTCCTGTTGCCTTCGACCCGGCGCTTGAAAAGCGACACCGGGTAATGCCTGTTTTACACCCGCAACGACTACAAAAAGAATCATTTTCTTTGAAGAATGTTCATTTTTTTGATTAATTCTGTGGTGTTCCTCACTGAAAAATCTATGATGCGTCAATCCGGCGTCTCATTCTCGCGAGTGAAAGAACGAAAAAACGGGGGGGCCTGTACAGGGTTTAGTTTTGCGCGCACAGCGGTCAAAACACGGATTCGCCTGTACAGATCTGGCAAGCAAGGACATGCGCAAATCACGCAAAACCAGGGAAGGAATAAAGCAATGGCAGTCATTACAGAACCGCTCAAGAACCAGGCTGACGTGTTGCGTCGTGGCCTCGCGGATCTCCGCGCAGAAGATGCCGAACTGGCGGCCATTCTCGACGCTGAGGTGACGCGTCAACAGCACACCCTTTCATTGGTCTCCTCCTCCTGCGCAGTCCAGCCGCGAACCTTGGCGGCCTCCGCTTCCGTGCTGGTCAACGTGACCGCTGAAGGCATGCCCGGCAAGCGCCACAGCGCGGGGTGCGAGAACGTCGAACTGGTCGAGTCGCTGGCCATTCGCCGGGCGCGGGAAATGTTCGGCGCGCAATACGCCAACGTGCAGCCACACTCGGCGTCGAACGCTGTTTACCAAGTGCTCACAGCCTTGCTTGAGCCTGGCGATACCTTGCTGGGCATGGCGGTGGAACACGGTGGTCATCTGACGCATGGCAGCCTTGCCGCGTTTTCCGGCGCCTACTACAAGGCGATCCAGTACGGCACAACATCCGACGGCCTGATCGATTACGACAAGGTACGTCTGCTCGCACTCGCCCATCGCCCACGCGTCATCCTCTGCGGCGCCACCGCCTATTCGCGCGTGGTGGACTTCAAGCGGTTTCGCGACATTGCCGATGAAGCCGGCGCTATCCTGCTCGCCGATATGTCGCATATCGCCGGGCTTGTCGCTACCGCGCGCCATCCAAGCCCGATCAACGCCGCACACGTCACCGTCACGTGCACGCACAAGCAACTCGCCGGGCCTCGCGGTGGCCTGATCCTCAGCGGTGCTGATGCGAACACCAAGATTCCCGGCTTGCGGACCACCTTCAGTCGCCTGCTTGAGCAAGCCGTTTACCCGCGAATGCAGGGCGCGCCCGCCGCCAACATGATCGCTGCGAAGGCTGCCGCGCTGGGTTATGCAATGTCCGCAGAGTTCGATGCCTGCATGGCGCAGATCCGCAGTACGGCGGATGAAATGGCCAAAGCGTTTCAGGCCAAGGATTATGAGGTGGTTGGCGGCTGCAGTGAAAACCACACGGTGCTGGTTCGCTTGCGTGGCGGTGTTACAGGCGCCATCGCGGAGGCGGCGCTGGGGCACTGCGGGATCATCGTCAGCAAACATCGCGTCCCCGGCGATCAGCGCTCGGCACTCGTTACCAGCGGGCTGCGCATCGGCACGGGCGCTCTGGCGCAACGCCGGGTCGATGTCCACGGCAGCCGCCAGATCGTCGATTTGATCGTCCGGATTCTGAATACAGTGGCGCCGCTCGGTGAGCAGGACTACACACTGGAACCCCTGCTCCTTGCGCAGTTTCGTTCTGAGGTCGAAACCTTGTGCAGGGACTATCCTGTCGCCGACTACCAATAGCACCCGACTCACAGCATTTGTACCCATAAAAAACCCGGCACTCAGGCCGGGTTTTGTGTTTCTGCGTCAGCGCTTACTTGGCAGCACCCGCTGCGTGCAGCGCCTGTTGCGCACCGCGCTTGTTCTTGATCACGTAGCAGACCCACATGAACACGACCCACACCGGAATCGCGTACACCGAGATCTGGATGCCCGGGATCAGCAGCATCACGCCCAGAATGAACGCGACGAACGCCAGGCAGATGTAGTTGCCATACGGATACCACAGGGCCTTGAACAGCGGCGTCTGCTTCGTCTTGTTCATGTGCTGGCGGAACTTGAAGTGCGAGAAGCTGATCATCGCCCAGTTGATCACCAGGGTCGCCACCACCAGCGACATCAGCAGTTCCAGTGCGTGCTGCGGAATCAGGTAGTTGAGCAATACAGCCACCAGTGTCACCGCCGCCGACGCCAGGATCGAACGCACCGGCACACCGCGCTTGTCGATCTTCGCCAGGCCTTTCGGCGCATCGCCCTGCTCGGCCATGCCCAGCAGCATGCGGCTGTTGCAGTAGGTACCGCTGTTGTACACCGACAGGGCCGCGGTCAACACCACGAAGTTGAGGATGTGTGCCGCGGTGCTGCTGCCGAGCATCGAGAACACTTGCACAAACGGGCTACCGCTGTACGAATCGCCGGACGCGTTGAGGGTTTCCAGCAGGCTGTCCCATGGGGTCAGCGACAGCAGGATCACCAGTGCACCGATGTAGAAAATCAGGATCCGGTAGATCACCTGATTGATCGCTTTCGGGATCACGGTTTTCGGCTTGTCGGCTTCGGCGGCAGTGAAACCGAGCATTTCCAGACCGCCAAAGGAGAACATGATGATCGCCATGGCCATCACCAGGCCGCTGACGCCATTCGGGAAGAAACCACCGTGCGACCACAGGTTGCTCACCGATGCCTGCGGGCCGCCATGACCGCTGACCAGCAGGTAGCTGCCCAGGGCGATCATGCCGACGATCGCCACGACCTTGATGATCGCGAACCAGAACTCGGCTTCACCGAAGACTTTGACGTTGGCCAGGTTGATCGCATTGATCAGCACGAAGAACGCCGCTGCGGTGACCCAGCTCGGGATCTCCGGCGCCCAGTAGTGAATGTATTTGCCGACCGCGGTCAGCTCCGACATGCCCACCAGGATATACAGAATCCAGCAGTTCCAGCCCGACAGGAAGCCGGCGAAGCCGCCCCAGTACTTATGCGCGAAATGGCTGAAGGAACCGGCCACCGGCTCTTCGACGATCATTTCGCCGAGCTGGCGCATGATCATGAAGGCGATGAAGCCGCAGATGGCGTAGCCGAGGATCATCGACGGGCCGGCGGATTTCAGCACCCCGGCCGAGCCGAGGAACAATCCGGTACCGATCGCGCCACCGAGGGCGATCAGTTGAATATGGCGATTTTTCAGGCCGCGTTTCAGCTCGCCTGATTGCGAGGGTTGTCCACTCATGAAAAAGGTCTCACGCAAGGTTTGATGATGTTCAGTAGACGTTGCTGCAAGGTTGCGATTTCAGGCAGCCCCGATCAAACCCCAGCGCAGGCACCAGGAGTTCAGCTTATTTACAACGGTCATGCGTCACCTGTTTGTTTTTATCTGTGACGAAATCGAACCCGACACGCTTATGACGCGGCGGAGTGAACAAGGCGGATAGCCTTGAGGTTTGCGCGATTACGCAGAGGGTCACAGTTAAAACGCGGCGCATTGTACACCGCTAACCCCCTGCTGCCAGACCCCGCTGGATCAGCGTGGCGGTTGCCGGGATTGCGTGTGTCCGCCTCGAGACGCTCGGGCGGCAGCAATAATTGAGTCAGGCCTTTGCAGGCCATCGACGGGGACGGGGAGAAAACCGTCCCACGCAGAGAAGTGGAGATCAGTCACGGCGTTCATTGCGCCTCCTTCTTGTTATGCACCTGCACGACAGGCATGGGGCGCATCACACCCTTCAAACGACGCTGAAACAAGCGCGCCAGAGCCTTGCATGGAGCGCTCGCAGCCGGGCTTCGGCAGGTTTTCCTTACAGCCTCTGGAGAGACGTGGTTCCACTGGGTTACGCCGCGCTTTTCGTAAACATTTCTTTACGTCGCGTAACGCAGATTTTCCATTTCAGAAATTTTCGAAGGATGTCTACAAATTGACGGTAGCAAGCTTGCTAATGAAGTTGGCGGCTTAGTTTTTTGTTTTCAAATAAGAAAACTCTTGGCAAAAAACAGAACAAAAAGTTTATTTAAATTTTAAATAAATAATTTTTTGCATTACAAAACACCCTGAACTAGGTTTTTCACGTCTTGCCGGCCACCTCGACCGGCCAGTCATAACCGTGAAAGTCATCTAGGAGATCGACCATGCAAGCACTGGAAAAAGACTTGGATACCGAACTGCAACTGGACGAATGGTTTGAAGCACCGACCCACGAGGCGGCTGTGGAAATGATGCAAGCCGACGCGGTCGTTCCGTTCGGCACGGCGATGTGGCCTCTGTAAGACATCCCGGGCAGGCACGGTCCGGCCGGTCGTGCCTGCCGCTTCCTTCACGGTCAGTCAGGGAGTACTCATGGATAAGCCCCGCGCGATCTCGCATTTCCTTTACTACCTCGAACATCACCCTGCCCTTGCCGGCCTGGAGTCGGCGAAGGTATTGCTCGGCCACACCGCCGATTACGAAGCCCTGACCGGCGCCATCGCCGAACAGGCCGGCGATCACCTGCGTTTCACCTTCAGCGCAAGGCGCCTGGATCTGGAAAGCACCGCAACGCTGACCGCAGCGATTGCCGATAGCGATCTGTACATTTTCTTCTACGACTCTTCCACCCTGCCCAACCCGCGTCCCGACGGCCCGGAGTTTGTCCGCGCGCTGCAAGGCGTAATGGCGGAAAACTGGAAGAAGTCGCTGCTGTTCAAGGATTACGGCGACTATTTCTACGACACCTTCAGCATCACCCCGCAGCGCATCGCCGGGCTCAACAGTCATCTGATCCAGCGCATGTCCCAGGCCACCACGCTGAGCTTCAGGGACGACCACGGCTCATGGTTCGAAACGCCGCTGAGCAGCATCAAGAAGTGGACCGACATCAACGGCGTCGGCAACTTCGACCTGGCCCCCGGCGAAATCGCCACCCACAGCGAAGCCATCAACGGCCATGTGAAATTCAAGGGCACCTTCCTCAGCACCATCCCCTTTGCGCGCAAGTACGGCGTACTGGAGTCGCCACTGGAACTGTGGATCGAGAACTCGACCATCAGCCGCATCGCCACTGATGTGCCGGGGCTGGAGCATGATTTCAACAAATACCTGGACGCCAACCCGTCGAACCGGCGCATTGAGGAGTTGGGGATTGGCACCAATGAAGGCGTGAAGGATTTGTATGCGCGCAATGCCGGGTTTGAGGAGCGGCATTGTGGGTTGCACCTTGGTTTGGGGGGTGGCGCCAAGGGTAGTCATCACCTGGACCTGATCTTTTCCGGCGGCGTTTTGGCGCTGGATGACAAGCCAGTGTTTGACGGGCGGTTTGTGTTCTGATCCTGCAAATTAGGTGGCTGCATTGGCCTCATCGCTGGCAAGCCAGCTCCCACATGGATCTGCGGTGTTCACAGGATTTATGCAGCGCTACAAAAAACTGTGGGAGCTGGCTTGCCAGCGATGAGGCCCTCAAAAGCACCACATACCTTTCGCCAGACGAAAAAAAACGCCAACCCTGAGGTTGGCGTTTTTGCTTGAGCTACAAGCTTGCCGCTAGAAACTCATAGCTGCCTTATTCCGGCTTCTTGCGACCAAACCCCGGACGCTGACCGGAACCTGCCGGCGCACCGCGGCGCTTGCCCGACGGCTTGTCGCCATCGACCAGCTTGATCCCCGGACGCTTTGGCGCAGGCTTGGCCGGGCGCTTGTTGATGGTGTCCGCAGGACGATCCGCCACAGGCGTGCCACGACCGGCAGGCGCACCACGCTCGCCACGTTCAGTGCGACCGTTGGCCGGACGCGGAGCGCGCTCGCCGTCACGGGCAACCGGTTTGCGACCCGGACGCTCGCCTTCGATCTGCGGCTCGCGGCTTGGGCGTGGGCCGGTCGGTGCGCCAGCGGCTGGACGCAGCGTGCGCACGCGCTCGGTCTTGGCCATCGGCCGCGACGATTTGCGCTGCATACGCTCAAGCTTGTCTTTGCTCTTGGCGTTGAGTTGCGGCATCGCTACCGGCGTCAGGCCGACTTCAGCACTGAGAATGTCGACTTCGTACTGACTCATTTCGCGCCAGCGGCCCATCGGCAGGTCGGAGTTGAGGAACACCGGACCGAAACGCACGCGCTTCAGACGGCTGACCACCAGCCCTTGGGATTCCCATAGACGACGAACCTCACGGTTACGACCTTCCATCACCACGCAGTGATACCAGTGGTTGAAACCTTCGCCACCTGGCGCCTGCTTGATGTCGGTGAACTTGGCCGGGCCGTCTTCCAGCACGACGCCGGCCTTCAGGCGCTCGATCATTTCGTCATCGACTTCACCGCGTACACGCACGGCGTACTCACGGTCCATCTCGTAGGACGGGTGCATCAAACGGTTGGCCAGTTCACCGTCGGTGGTGAACATCAGCAGACCGGTGGTGTTGATGTCGAGACGACCGATGTTGATCCAGCGCCCCTCTTTCGGACGCGGCAGCTTGTCGAACACGGTCGGACGGCCTTCCGGGTCGTCACGGGTGCAGATCTCGCCATCGGGCTTGTTGTACATGATCACGCGGCGCACCGATTCGGCCGCCTCTTCGCGCTTGATGACTTTGCCATCAATGGTGATGGCGTCGTGCATGTCGACGCGCAGGCCGAGGGTGGCGTCTTTGCCATTGACCTTGATCCGGCCCTGGCTGATCCAGGCTTCAACGTCACGGCGCGAGCCGACGCCGATACGGGCGAGGACTTTCTGCAGCTTTTCGCCTGCTGGGCCGATTTCCTGGTCGTCTTTCTGATTGATGTCACTCATCTGGGCACCTCCCGGTGTGGTCTGTTCAGGCGGCGCCTGAAGCATTGAAATCTGGGTTTTCGGGCGAAGGGATCGCCGAAGGGTCGCGAATCATACGCGGATGTGCGCCATCGCGCATCAGAGACTAGCTGATCGTTCAACAGTTATTTCTTTTTCCGCCGACCGGCGCCACCGAGTTTGATCAGACGCAGCGCGGCTTCAGCCAGCACTGTGCGCTTGTCATCCTTGTCGAGTTTCTTCCAGGCTTTGATTTCGCGCTTGCTGCGGCCGCAGCCGAGGCAGATGTCGTCGGAGAACTTGCAGAGGCTGATGCACGGGTCTTTTGTCGAACTCATTTGATATTCCTGGTTCACACTAAACCCTGTGGGAGCGAGCTTGCTCGCGAAGGCGGTATGTCAGATACATCATCTTTGAATGACACTCCGCTTTCGCGAGCAAGCTCGCTCCCACAGGGGCCGTCATTGTTCTCCGGATTTCGGTCAGTCCTCGAATTCGCGGCGCTCGGCTTCGATGGCTTCGGCCAGGGCGCGGGCTTCGGCTTCTTCTTCGCTCAGTTCGGGTTCTGGCGCTGGCGCGGGTTGCTCAAGGGCGGCGACGGCTGCCAACAGTTTTTCCCGTGCTTCGGCGACGCCGAGGATGTCTTCTTCCGGTTCGGCTTCTGTCTCGGCTTCAAGTTCAACTTCAATGGCCGGTTCGGCGATCGCGGTTTCAGGCTCAGGCTCGATCTGAGTCACTGCATCGGGCGTCGACGTCTCACCGTCCGCCGCATCGCGCAGCAAGTCGTCGAAATCGGTCTTGATCCCCTCCTCCATGCTGTCCAGCTCCAGCAACAGCGTATGGAAGCTGGTCTCTTCTTTCTCCTCCTCCGGCTCGGCACTGGCGTCGGCCAGTTCCTGCAAGCCTTGCGGTACCGGCGCGTCGTCGAAATCGAGGACCGGATCGGCTTCCATCTCGCGCAATTCGGCCAATGGCGGCAGGTCTTCGAGGTTCTTCAGGTTGAAGTGATCGAGAAAGGCCTTGGTGGTGGCGAACATCGCCGGCTTGCCGGGCACGTCGCGGTAACCGACGACGCGGATCCACTCGCGCTCCAGCAAGGTCTTGACGATGTTGCTGTTCACCGCCACGCCACGCACGTCTTCGATCTCGCCACGGGTGATCGGCTGGCGATAGGCGATCAGCGCAATGGTTTCCAGCAAGGCACGGGAATAACGCTGCGGGCGCTCTTCCCACAAGCGGCCAACCCACGGCGAAAACTTCTCGCGGATCTGCAGACGATAGCCGGAGGAGACTTCCTTGAGCTCGAAGGCGCGGCCTTCGCAAGACTTGCCCAACAGGGTCAGGGCTTTCTTGAAAACCGCAGGTTCGGGGCGTTCGCCTTCTTCGAACAGTTCAAACAGGCGCTCGAGGGATTGCGGCTTTCCCGAGGCCAACAGAAAGGCTTCAAGCAGGGGCGCCAGCTCGCGGGGTTCAGTCAGGTTCATGTTTCGACTCGTTATTCGGCTCGGGCTCGCACGTGGATCGCGGCGAACGGCTCATTCTGCACCAGCTCGACCAAAGATTCCTTGACCAGTTCAAGGATCGCCATAAAGGTCACCACCACCCCCAACCTGCCTTCTTCAGCGGTGAACAGTTCGACGAACGGCACGAAACCGCCGCCCTTGAGCCGTTCCAGCACATCGCTCATGCGCTCGCGGGTGGACAGTGCCTCGCGGCTGACCTGGTGGCTTTCAAACATATCGCCACGGCGCAGCACCTCGGCCATGCACATCAAAATCTCTTCCAGTGCGACATCCGGCAATAGCTTGCGCGCCCGGGCTTCCGGGGCGTCGAGCTTGGGCACGATCACATCGCGGCCGACCCGGCTCAAGCCGTCGATGCCTTCGGCGGCGGCCTTGAAGCGTTCGTATTCCTGCAAGCGGCGGATCAGTTCGGCACGCGGGTCGTCTTCTTCGTCTTCGACGGTTTCAGCCCGAGGCAGCAGCATGCGCGACTTGATCTCGGCGAGCATCGCGGCCATCACCAGGTACTCGGCTGCCAGCTCCAGACGCACCGACTGCATCAACTCGACATAGCCCATGTACTGGCGGGTGATTTCCGCCACCGGGATGTCGAGAATGTTGATGTTCTGTTTGCGGATCAGGTACAGCAGCAGATCGAGCGGACCTTCGAAGGCTTCGAGAAAGACTTCCAGCGCATCCGGCGGAATGTACAGGTCCAGCGGCATTTCCATGACCGCCTGGCCATATACCATGGCAAACGGCAGTTCCTGCTGGGCGCCGGCCTG